>CBDCTL010000024.1:2037500-2070520 GCA_965222015.1 Geminicoccaceae bacterium | reverse complement strand
GACGTCGATCGGCCGCCCCTCCCCGTCCAGGACGATCCGAAGTTCAGGCAGGTCCAGGTCCAGCGTACCCCGCCGTCGGCGCGCCTCGATCAATGCGGCGAAGGCACCGTAGAGGGGCTCGATCACGCTCGCGGTCAGGGGAGTTGTGAGATCGTCGGGCCGTCCGTCCGCCGCCGCCTGCACCTGTTCGTAGGTCAGCCTCGCCGCCGAGCGCATCAGGCCACGCTCGAAGCGGTGCTTTCGTTTTCGCCCCTTCTTGTCCAGCCAGATATGAACCGCGAGGCAGGCCCTGTCCTCCTTCGGGCGGAGCGAGCACAGGCCGTTGGAGAGAGGCTCCGGCAGCATCGGCAGCACGCGGTCCGGAAAGTAGGTGGAATTGCCGCGCAGCCTCGCTTCGGCATCGAGTGGGCCACTCGGCCGGACATAGTGGGCGACGTCCGCGATCGCGACGGTGATCCGCCAGCCGCCGGGATTGTCGGGATGGTCGTCCGCTTTGGCGAACACCGCATCGTCGAAGTCCCGGGCGTCGCTGCCGTCGATGGTCACCAGCGGCAGGTCCCGAAGATCGGCGCGCTTGCCGAGCATGACCGGCTCCGCCCGCGCCGCCGCTTCCATGACCTCCGGCGGAAAGTCGATGCGAAGGTTTTTCTGATGCGCGGCGAGCAGGGAGACCGCACCGGCGTCGTCCGCATGGCCGAGCCGCTCCGTGACCACCAGGCGGCCGCGGTCGAGCGCACGTCCCTCCTCGGCCTCGACCTGCACCAGCTCGCCCGGCTTCGCCTCGCCGACGGCGGCGCGATCGATCGGCAGGTCGCGCCCGGCGCCGCGGTCGATCGGACGCAGGACGAGGCCGTTTCTCGCCTGTTCGAGGACGCCGATCACGCGGGACGCCATCTTCGGCAGGATCTTGATGATCCGGCCCTCATAGGTCTGGTCGTCGAGATAAGTGAGCCTGGCCAGCGCGCGATCGCCGACTTTCGGCGTGCGCCCGCGCCCCTCGTCGATCAGGTGAATGCGCGGCTTCGAGGCCTGGTCCCCGTCGGTCCGTGCCGGCTCGGCGATCAGGTCGCCGTCCTCGTCGAGGGTGACGACGTCGACCACCACCACGCCCGGCAGCCGCCCGGCGGTGCGCACGCGCTTCTTGCGGCCGCGTTCGAGAAGTCCGTCGTCTTCGAGTTCGCGCATCATCGCACGCAGCTCGGCCCGCTCCTGGCCCCGGAGATCGAAGGCGCGCGCGAGATCCCGCCTGGTCACCTCCTCGGGCGCTTCGGCGAGATAGCGGATCAGCTCGTCACGGCTCGGAAGGCCTTTACCGGTTTTGGCCCGCCGGCCGGACGACGGGCGGGCGGATCGGCCTCGACCGGCAGGCGCCGTTTTCCCGCTGCCGCGCGCACTCAGGAGGATGCGCCTTTCGCCTTCGCGGTTTTCTTTTCTGGCTTCTTTTTGGCGGCGCGTTTCGTGGTTTTCTTGCCGCCGCCCTTCTTGGCCTTGGCTTCGAGCAGGGCGAGCGCGGTTTCCATGGTCAGCCCTTCCGGGTCCTCGCCCTTGGGCAGGCTGGCGTTGATCTTGCCGTGCTTGACATAGGGGCCGAAACGGCCCTCGTGCAGGGTCACCGGCTTCTTGTCGTCGGGGTGCTCGCCCAGTTCCTTCAGCACCTTCTGGGCCGGACGCCCCTTCCTGGTGGCGGCTTCCGCGATCAGGGCCATCGCGCGGTTCATGCCGATGGTGAGCACGTCGTCGTCCGGTTCCAGGCGGACAAAGCGGTCATGCTTGATGAAGGGGCCGTAGCGGTTGATGCCGGCCTCGATCGGCTTGCCGGTCTCGGGGTGCTTGCCGATCTCGCGCGGCAAGGAAAGCAGGGCGAGCGCCTGTTCGAGGGTGAGGTCGGCTGGCGTCATGTTCGGGGCGAGCGACGAGCGCTTCAGATCGTCGCCGTTACCGCGCTGGACATAGGGGCCGTAAGGTCCGTGCTTCAGCAGCACTTCTTCCTTGTTTTCGGGATCGACGCCGATAACCCGATCCTTCTGCTCCTCGGGCTCGGGCTCGTTGGGATCGGCGTCCAGCTTCCTGGTGTAGCGGCAGTCGGGGTAGTTGGAGCATCCGACGAACGCGCCGTAGCGGCCGAGCTTCAGGCTGAGCTGGCCCTCCTTGCAGAGCTGGCAGATGCGCGGATCCGAACCGTCCGGCCGCGGCGGAAACAGGCGGGCGGCCAGGAGGTCGTTCAGGGCGTCGATGACCTCGGCGACCCTGCGTTCCTGGACCTCGCCGACCACGTGATGGAACGGATCCCAGAAGTCGCGCAGCACGTCCTTCCAGGCGAGCGAGCCGGACGCGACCTCGTCCAGACGGTCTTCGAGGAGCGCCGTGAAGTCCGGCTGCACATACTGATCGAAGAAGGCGGTGAGGAAGGCCGTGACCAGGCGTCCCCGATCCTCCGGGATGAAGCGCCGGCTCTCAAGCCGGACATAGTTCCGGTTCTGCAGGACCGAGATGATGCTGGCATAGGTGGACGGCCTGCCGATGCCGAGCTCCTCCAGCTTCTTGACCAGGCTGGCCTCGGAATAGCGGGGCGGCGGCTGGGTGAAATGCTGCTCCGGCTTGATCTCGCCGCGGGTCAGCGGATCGTTCGGCGCCATGGGCGGCAGGAGACCGTCGCCGTCCTCGTCGTCCTGGGCGGGATCGTCCCGGCCTTCCTGATAGATCTTGAGAAAGCCGGGAAAGGTGATGGTCGAGCCGACCGCGCGAAAACCGATCTTCTCGTCCGACGAGCTCAGCTCGGCGATCACCCGGTCGAGCTTGGCGCTGGTCATCTGGCTCGCGAGCGTGCGTTTCCAGATGAGGTCGTAGAGCCGGCGCTGATCGTCGTCCAGGAACCTCCCGATCTGATCGGGCGTGCGCCCGACGTCGGTCGGGCGGATCGCCTCATGAGCCTCCTGGGCGTTCTTGGTCTTGGTCTTGTAGGTCCTTGGCTTTTCGGGAAGAAAGGGCGCGCCGTAGCTCGTCCTGATCTGATCGCGGCACGCATTCAGCGCGTCCGAGGAAAGCTGGACGCTGTCGGTGCGCATATAGGTGATCAGGCCGACGGTCTCGCCGTCCAGCTTGATGCCTTCGAACAGTTTTTGCGCCGTGCGCATGGTGCGATCCGCGCCGAAGCCAAGCTTGCGGGACGCTTCCTGCTGCAGCGTCGAGGTCGAAAAAGGCGGCGACGGATGGCGCTGCGCCTGCTTCTTCTCGATGCTCTGGACCTTGAAGTCCTCGGCCTCGATCAGGGCGACGGCGCGTTTGGCGGCGGCTTCGTCGGCGATGCCGAACTTGTCGAGCTTGTCGCCGTCCAGCCGGGCGAGCCTCGCCTGGAACGCGTCGCCCTTCGGCGTCTTGAAGTCGGTGATCAGGCTCCAGTATTCCTGCGGAACAAAGGCCTCGATCTCGGTCTCGCGCTCGCAGATCAGGCGCAGCGCCACCGACTGCACGCGCCCCGCCGAGCGCGAACCCTGGAGCTTTCGCCAGAGCACCGGCGAAAGCGTGAAGCCGACGAGATAGTCGAGCGCCCGCCTGGCCTGATAGGCGTCGATCAGCCCCTCGTCCAGGTCGCGCGGGTTGCGCATCGCCTCGAGCACGGCGTTCTTGGTGATCTCATGGAAGACGACGCGCTTGACGTCGACGTCCTTGATCGCGTTCTGCTCCTTCAGCGCCGACAGGAGATGCCAGGAGATCGCCTCGCCCTCGCGATCGGGGTCGGTGGCGAGGTAGAGATGGCGGGCTTCCCTGATGGCTTTGGCGATGTCGGCGATCCGCTGCTTCTTGTCGGCGAGCGGCTCGTAGATCATCCTGAAATCTTCGTCGGGCAGCACCGAGCCGTCTTTTTCCGGCAGATCGCGCACATGCCCGTAGCTCGAGAGCACCTTGTAGTCGGCACCCAGATATTTGTTGATGGTCTTGGCTTTGGTCGGAGATTCGACGACGACGACGTCCATGAGGCTAAGACGATCCTGCCCTGGTTGGCTTTGACGATGGCCGGTCCGGCATGCGGGGCATCCCCCGATCGCCGGCCGATATGCAAACAACTGTCATATGTCTTCGGATCACGAAGATGCAAGCGATACCCGGTTGCCCGGATGGCGCTGGATGCGGCCTTCGAGTTCCAGCTCGAAGAGAGCGTGCTGCATTTCAGCGCTGCCTGCATGGCACTGACGGATCAGTTCGTCAACCAGCAGTGGCTCGGTTCCGAGGCGCTCGCAGACCGTCTCCAGCAGTGTGCCGGCCGGGCTCGGCGAGGGTGGATCGGCCCTGTCGATCCGTTCCGGCGAGGGTTCGGGGGCGGCGCGTGCGGACGGCGCCGGCGCCAGGGTTTCGGCCGGCCTTCGGGGCCGTGGCGTCGACGCGAGGCCGTCCATCGCCTGGACGATGTCTTCGGCCGTCTCCACCAGCGCAGCACCGTCGCGCAGCAGCTGGTTGGTGCCGCGATGGCGCGGATCGAGCGGGCTTCCGGGAACCGCCATGACCTCCCTGTTCTGTTCGAGCGCGAAGCGGGCGGTGATCAGCGAGCCCGATTTCGGCGCCGCCTCGACCACCACCACACCCTTCGAGAGGCCGGAGATCAGGCGGTTGCGGCGCGGAAAATGGCGCGCCTGCGGTGCGCTCGCGAGCGGACGTTCGGAGACGACGGCGCCGGTTTCGGCGATCCGTTCCATGAGCGCTGCATTGTCGGCGGGATAGGCGATGTCGACGCCTGACGCGATTACCGCGACGGTCCGGCCGCCGGCTTCGAGAGCCCCCTCATGGGCGGACGTGTCGATGCCGCGGGCGAGGCCGGAGATCACCGGGAACCCGCCCCCCGCCAGCTCCTTCGCGAACCTGCCTGCGAGCACGCGGCCGTTGGCGCTGGCGTTGCGCGCGCCGACGATCGCGACAGTGACGCCGCCCAGCGCATCCAGGTCACCACGGACCGAGATGACCGGCGGCGGGTCGTGGATCTGGCCGAGCAGCGCCGGATAGGCGTGCTCGCCATGGGCGATCAGGCGAGCACCGAGCGCTTCGAGGCCGTCCAGCTCGGCCTCCGCCTCGTCCCGCCGGCAGCGCCGCCGCTCGCGTCCGTCGGTCTCCGCCGACACGCCGGGCAGCGCCTCGAAGGCGCGCCTGGCGCTGCCGAAGCGGTGCATCAGGCGATAGAAGGTCTTGGGCCCGACGCCTTCGGAGCGCGCGAGCTGCAGCCAGTCCAGACGTTCGGTCAGGGTCAAGGAATCTGCCATGTGGATAAATTGGCAGAGTGAGCGTTAACATTCAATTAATGGTTGTTATCTAGACTGGCTTTCGTCGGCTTGCGCCGGCTTGGTGGCGTCCGACTTGGAAAAGGAGACCCTGGATTCGTTGCCAGCGATCAACCGGCGGATATTGGCTTGGTGCTTGATCACGATGATCAGCGTGATCAGGAGGTAGAGCTCGGCCGCCTGCACACGGCCCAGGAGATAAGCGAAGGGTACGGCCGCGAAGGCGGCGAGGATCGAGCTCAGCGAGACGTAGCGGGTGAGCGTGACGACGGCGATGAAAACGAAGAGCGCCAGGAGACCGGCGAGCGGCGTCAGGGTCAGGACGACGCCTGCGGCCGTGGCCACGCCCTTGCCGCCGGCAAATTTGAGCCAGACCGGAAAGCAATGTCCGACCACGGCGCCGAGCCCGGCGACCACGGCCATGTCCGGGCCGAACAGGCTGCCCGCGATCCAGACCGGAAGCGCGCCCTTGGCCGCGTCGAGCGCGAGCGTCGCCAGCGCCAGCCCCTTCCGTCCGGTGCGCAGTACGTTGGTGGCGCCGATATTGCCGGAGCCGATGGCGCGCAGATCGCCGGCGCCGGTTAAGCGGGTCAGAATCAGACCGAAGGGGATCGAGCCGATGAGATAGGCGATCAGAAAGCAGAGGCCATAGGGCCACCAGTAGGCGGGACCGCCGAGGGGATCGATCATGAGTTCGGTTCACCATGAGTCGTCGAACGCGCCGCTTCTGCATAGCACGACCGCGGCCGGACCAGAACGCCGAAAGCCGGAATCTCGCGGATGGCTTGAACGGCAGCGCGCCGTCGTTCAAGCCATCCGGGCTTTGCCGTCGAAGATGGTGCGACCGTCGACGATGGTGCGGACGACCTTGCCCTGGGTCAGCCGGCCTTCGAAGGGCGTGTTCTTGGAGAGGCTGACCAGATCACCGGGCTCGATCCGCCAGGGGGTTTCGGGGTCGAACAGGATGATGTCCGCGGGCGCACCTTTCTTCAGCCGGCCGGCGTCCAGCCCGAGGATGTCGGCGGGCGCCCGGGTCAGCTTGTCGAGGAGGTCGAGCAGCGCGAGCGTGCCGTCGTGGACCAGGCTGAGCGCCACCGGCAGCAGCGTTTCCAGGCCAACCACGCCGAACTCGGCCTGGGCAAACGGCAGGCGTTTGGAATCCTGGTCCTGCGGGCAGTGGTCGCTCGCGATTGCATCGATCGTGCCGTCGACCAGCCCTTCGACCAGCGCCGCCCGATCGCTCTCCCGGCGCAGCGGCGGCTTGAGCTTGGCGAAGGTGCGATAGCCCTCCACCGAGAGCTCGTTCAGGGTCAGGTGGGCCGGGGTCGCATCGGCGGTGATCGCGAGGCCCCTGGCCTTGGCGCTTCGGATCGCGTCCACCGCCGCGGCGGTCGAGACCGGTCCGAGATGCAGCGCGCAGCCGGTCGCCTCGGCGAGGCGAATGTCGCGCTCGACCATGATGACCTCGGCTTCGTAGGGAATGCCGGCGAGGCCGAGACGGGTGGCGATCTCGCCCTCGTTCATCAGGCCGTTCCCGGTGAGCGACGGATCCTCCGGATACTGGATGATGCGGCCGTCGAGCGCGCTCGCATAGGCCATCGCGCGGCGCATCACCAGGCTGTCGGCGATCGGCCGATGGCCGTCGGTGAAGCCGACCGCGCCCGCCTGCTTCAACAGCGCCATTTCGGCGAGCTGCTCGCCCGCGCAGCGCTTGGTCACCGCGCCGTAGGGGTGGACCTTGACCCGCTTTTGTTTTCGCGCACGACGGGCAATGAACTCGACCATCGCCGGGTCGTCGATCGCGGGTTCGGTATTGGGCAGGCAGGCGAGGCTGGTGACACCGCCGGCCGCGGCCGCGAGCGTGCCGCTCTCGAAGGTCTCCTTGTGCTCGGCGCCCGGCTCGCCGAACAGCACGCGCATGTCCACGAGTCCGGGCGACAGGCAGAGTCCTTCGGCGTCGATGATCTCGGCGTCGATGCTGGCGCCGTCGATCGAGAGATGCTGGCCAAAGCCCGCGATCTTGCCACCCGCGATCAGCAGGTCGCCGACCTGATCCAGTCGTTCCGCAGGGTCGAGCAGCCGCGCCTGCTTGATCAGGACCAATGCGCTCATGCCGCCGCTTTCAGGTTCCGGGTCAGGGTGTCGAGACAGGCCATGCGCACGGCGACGCCGAGCTCGACCTGATCGAGAATGGCGCTCCGGTCGATGTCGTCGGCGACCGTGCCGTCGATCTCGACGCCGCGATTCATCGGTCCGGGATGCATGATCAGCGCGTCGGGCTTCGCCCTGCCCAGCTTTTCGTAAGTCAGGCCGAACAGGTGGAAATATTCGCGTACCGACGGCACGAAACTGCCCTGCATCCGCTCTGTCTGGAGACGCAGCATCATGACGATGTCGGCATCGGCGAGGCCGGTCTCCATGTCGGTGCAGACCTCGACGCCATAGCCGTCGATCGCCGCGGGCAGCAGCGTTTTCGGCGCGACCACGCGGATCCTCGCCCCCATCGCGGTCAGGAGCAGGATGTTGGAGCGCGCGACCCGGCTGTGCAGAATGTCGCCGCAGATCGCCACCAGCAGGCCCTCGATGCGGCCGCGGCGACGGCGGATGGTCAGCGCGTCCAGGAGGGCTTGGGTCGGGTGCTCGTGGCTGCCGTCGCCAGCGTTGATCACCGCGCAGTTGACGTGACGGGCGAGCAGCGCCACGGCACCGCTGTCATGGTGGCGGGCGACCAGCACGTCCGGGTGCATGGCGTTCAGGGTCATCGCCGTGTCGATCAGGGTCTCGCCCTTCTTGATCGACGAGCTGCCGATCGACATGTTGACGACATCGGCGCCGAGCCGCTTGCCGGCGAGCTCGAACGATGTGCGCGTCCGGGTCGAGCTTTCGAAAAACAGGTTGATCTGGGTGAGCCCGCGCATGCGATCGAGCTTCTTCACGATCTGCCGGCCGTGGCCGACGAACTCGTCGGCGCGGTCCAGCAACAGCTGAATCTCGAGCGGCGACAGCCCTTCGATGCCGAGCAGATGGCGTTTGGAAAAGGCGTTGGGAAGCTCACGGACAGCCATGAGCGTGATATATGCGCCGTTATCGTCGCGGTTGCAAGCGATGAAGAAAGGCCATCGCCATCCCCGACCGATCGCCGATTTTCCTGACAAAGCCCGTCAATATCGGCTATGCAGAAAGTCGGGGCGGATGAGTGGACATAAGGGGCGTCGCGGGTAGAGGCGCTGCGCACTCGGCCGGCTTTTCGATGGTGAAACGGGAATGCCGCCGGCCGTCACGGTTTGGAGAGATGCCGTTTCGATGGCGGAAAGATACGACTTCATCGTGATCGGCGCCGGTTCCGCCGGTTGCGCGCTCGCGAACCGGCTGACCGAGGACCCGTCCCATCGCGTGCTTCTCCTGGAAGCCGGCGGCCGGGACCGGAACCCCTGGCTGCACATCCCGGTCGGCTATTATCGCACCATCTTCGACGAGAAGCTGAACTGGGGCTACGAGACCGAGCCGGAGCCGGCACTGGACGGCCGCAGGATCGCCTGGCCGCGCGGCCGCGTGCTCGGCGGCTCGAGCGCGATCAACGGCCTCGTCTACATCCGCGGCCAGCGCGAGGATTTCCAGCTCTGGCGGCAGATGGGCAATCCCGGCTGGGACTGGGAGGACGTGCTCCCTTTCTTCAAGAAGGCCGAGGATCAGGAACGCGGCGCCAGCGCACTTCATGGCGAGGGCGGCCCGCTCGGCGTGTCCGACCTGAACCGGACCCACGAGATCGTCGAGGCCTATGTCAACGCCTGCGACGAGGTCGGCATCCCGCGCACCGCCGATTTCAACGGCGAGGAGCAGGAGGGCGTGGGCTATTTCCAGCTCACCACGAAGAACGGCTTGCGCTGCTCCAGCGCGGTCGCCTATCTGCACCCGATCAAATACCGCCCCAATCTGAACGTGGTCACGGACGCGCTGGTGTCCCGGATCGTAATCGAGGACAAGCGCGCGACCGGCGTCATGTACTGGTCCCATGGCGACCTGAAGCGCGCCGACGTCGAGGGCGAGGTCATCCTGTCCGCGGGCGCGATCGGCTCGCCGCAGATCCTCCAGCTCTCGGGCGTCGGCCCGGGCGATCATCTCCGCGACCTCGACATCAAGGTCGTCCACGAGCTGAAAGGCGTCGGCGCCAATCTCCAGGACCATTTTCAGGCGCGCTCGCTCTATCGCTGCACCAAGCCGATCACGCTCAATGACCGGGTCAAGAGTCCGTTCCAAAAAATCCTGATGGGGCTGGAATGGCTGGTCCGGCGCACCGGGCCGCTCACCATCGGGGCGGGACAGGGCGGCATCTTCGCCAGGACCCGGCCGGAGCTCGCCACGCCCGACGTGCAGTTCCACCTGATCCTGTTCAGCGCCGACAAGCCGGGCGAGCCTCTGCACGATTTTTCCGGCTTCACCGCATCCGTCTGCCAGCTTCGTCCGGAAAGCCGGGGCAGCGTGATGATCGCGTCGCGCGATCCCGCGGATCATCCGAAGATCCACGCCAACTATCTCGCGACCGAGACCGACCGCCAGTGCATGGTCGACGGGTTGAGGCTCGCGCGCCGCCTCGCCGAGACCGAGGCGATGCGGCCGCTGATCGCGGAGGAACTGGAGCCCGGCCCCGAGGTGACCACCGACGAGGAATTCCTCGCCTATGCGCGCAAGCGCGGCGGCACCATCTTCCACCCCTCCTGCACCTGCATGATGGGCCCGGAGGGCAATGCCATGGCGGTGGTCGACGCGAGCCTTAGGGTCCGCGGCCTCGAGGGCCTTCGCGTCGCCGACGCCTCGATCATGCCGACCGTGGTCTCCGGCAACACCAACGCCGCCTGCATCATGATCGGCGAGAAGCTGGCCGACATCATCCGGCGGTCGGCGACCGCCCGCTAGACTGGACCTCGTTCAACTCGGGAAGCGTTTTACCATGACCCTCGGCCTGATCCTCCACGCCCTCGCCGCCGTTCTCTGGGTGGGCGGCATGTTCTTCGCCTACGTCGTCCTCCGCCCGAGCCTCCAGGAATGGGAGGCGCTCGATCGCCTGAAGCTCTGGCGAGGCGTGTTCCAGCGCTTCTTCCCCTGGGTCTGGGCGAGCGTGCTGACCCTGCTCGCCAGCGGCTATTTCATGCTGTTCCACGGCTTCGGCGGCTTTTCCGGCGCAGGCATGCACATCCACGTCATGCACCTGACCGGCCTCCTGATGGTGGCCCTCTTCCTGTTCCTGTTCCACGTCCCCTGGCTCGCCTTCAAGCGCGCCGTCGACATGGACGACGTCGCCACCGCCGCGGCGAAGCTCGCGATGATCAGAAAGATCGTGGGGGCCAACCTGGCCCTGGGGCTTTTGACGGTGGCGATAGGAGCGAGCGGGCGCTACTGGTGAGCGCGGCGCGCGCTTGCCGCCACGGCCTGTTCCCGCTCCCTTAGATGGCGCTCGCGGGCGTCGAGGAGGGCCTCGTGCCTCGACAACATGCAGATGTGCGTGATTTGCGTGGGCAGGGCCGCGATCTGGATAAACGCCAAGGCGAAGCCGCTCATCGTATAGGCACTGAGGAGACCCGTCGAGACTGCGATAAGATATGATTGCAGACCAAGGAAGCTGTTCAGCATCGAAGTTGCCCTCCAAATGCATGATCAGCCCCTATTCGACATTGAGCCATACGTTTAACAAGAAGAGGAACTATGGAGATCTTTGTGTATTTTCAGGCTATCGGCGCGTAAGGCGTTTCCATGCCAAAAGGTGATCGCAGAACTTAAATCGGCAATCGTTTTGGTTGATCAATCGCCAGGCGAACGGTGTATTCGCATGAATTCTGGCAAGCGAATCGCGCGAAAGCCCTGATTTACCAGATAAGCCGTAGCGATGGCCCAATCATCGGCATGGCGACCATCCGTGTCACCGAGCATTTTTTTCAAGCGGTGACGCGCAGCCCAGTAGACGAGACCCATGGCCTCATCATAGTGCATCCCCGGAGACGTAAGCTCGTTGGAACGGCTCACCAATTTGAGCGGGGCGTCATCTCCGACATCCTTGGTGAGAGCGTGCGCGAAATAGCGGACCGGGTTGGTTTCTGTGTCGCTAGAACCCATCGGACGATTGAAATTCACGGTCAGCGTCGCTTCGGACATCTCTTTGAAGTTGTTGCCATAGAGCTCACGAAGTTCGCGCAATTGCGACCAGCGATTCGGAATCATGCTCGGCAGAATGTTTTCCGCAGTCACGCCGATGTCGCGCAGGCGTATCTTGTCGATGCCCTGGTCCTCATCGGCATAGAGATGATCGAACTCTTCCTTGCGCAGGTTCTGGATCAGAATGACGGTCCGCTCGCACAGCCACTTCCAGCGCTTTTCCCGATGGCCCTCCTCGGGAATCGTGATGGAGCGCAGAAACGCATCGTGGATGCCTGACCTTTGTGCGCTATGCCGATGGCCCGCAGGAGCCGTCGAGTCCTCGGCGTCATTCTCGGAATCGAAGGTGGCGAAAGCGCGGAACTGGGTCTTCAGCATCTCGAAATTATAAAAATCCTTCCACGCATCGTCGTCCTCGACCCGGCGACCGCCGATGTCGACGATCCAGATCAGGATCGTCTCCTTGTGGGCGGTCTCCTCGTAGAGAAAATTCAAAAAGTGCCAAAAGAGCTTCGTGGTCTCCGCGGGCGTCGGTCCGATCGCGGTGTTGTGGCGGCTGAGCGTAATGAGCGCGTCTATGTCCTTGTAGAGTCCGGTAAACTCGTCCCATTCCTTGTCGGCTGCGCGCAGGTGATCGTCGACCCGATGTGGCGGCAGCAACAATCCACTGCGGAACTGCTCGCTTTCATCCGGGTACATGGCGTCCGCCAGCCGCTGACACAGTTTCCTGCAGTCGCGGCAGGGAAACGGTACGTAGCCGTCCGGGGTGAGAACCCAATCGCCTTCCTTCACGCCGACGAATTTCCAGCGCCCCAGGAACAACGACATCAGCGAGATCGCGTCGTCCTTGCTGATACGGATCTTCCCGGTGAGCTTGGGGTGGAGGCTTTTGACCTCCTGGTCGCCGGTCAGCCAGACGTCGCGCATGCGGCGGATCGAGTTGCGGTTCTTGCCGCCGTCCTGGCCGCCATTTTCGACCCAGGCCTTATAAAATTCCCAAAGAAAGCCGCCGGGCGTTTCGGTCACGCAATCCGAGAGGCGATTCTGCTCCTCCATTTCCAGAAGAGCCGCCTTGATTTTTTCGACGCGCGACGGCTTGCCGGTCTTGCCGACCCCGTCGTCGCTCTTTTTGTCCCGGCTCAGTTCGATCGCCATGAACGATCTCCTGGCAACACATTTCATGGTTTAACATGCAGAAGTGTCAATGACAATCTCGATTGCTCACCCCAAGGAATGTTCATTTCAGATTGAATGAAAATCATATTTATTGATCATTAAGATTGACCATGAGTGACGGCCTGCGTTAATGTTTGACGGTGATTGTATATAGAGACGCATGTTGACACGGATCGATAGAGGGGGAGGGTCCGGTCATGACGAGTTCAGTAAAATCCATTGCAGAACGTCGACAATCAGCCCTCCTGGGCTGGCGCTCACTCTGGAAGCTGGAGGCGAGCCTCTGTGGCGGTGTGGCGGTCATTCTCTGGGAAACCGCGGCGCTTCGCTCGCCCTTCATCGCCGAGGCGGCGCCGTTCGCCGAATGGATCGCGCTCGGCCTCGCCGGTGTTGCCACGGTCACCGCCATCCAGGTGAAACGCAGGCTGCATCGAAGGCTGCAGGCGCAGGACGAGGCCGCGAAGGGCATAAGAGCGCCGAATCCGCTCAGCCTGATCGAGCTTCTCCGCGAGCATGGCGTGCGCGAATTCGGCTCGATGTATCTCTACATGCCCATGCCGAGGCGCGCCCGGCACGACGCCGCCTGGTCCTGGATCGAGACCCTGACGGCCGAGGGACTGATCAAGGGCGATCCCTGGCACATCAAGGCGGATCACGTTAAGGAAACCGTGCGTACAAGCCACGCGCATCTGTTCTTCGACGGGGTCGATCACTTCGACGTCTACCGTCTGGACTGGCGGACCCTGAGCGAGATGATGGGGGACGAGCTCGACTGACCGACGAGGTTTGTCTCAACCTCCGTCCCGGCTATTCTGACGGCAGGATCGACAAAGGAACGGGTCGTTTTCCATGCTGTTCTTCGCTCCCGTCAGACCACGCCGTCGCGAACTGGCACCGCTCAGCGCCGAGGAGCAGCGGCGCCACAAGCTCCGCAACCGCCTGCAGTCGGTGCTTCTGCTCGGCGGCATGGCGCTTCTGGTGGCGGTCTGCGGCTGGATTCTTTTCGGGCCTGTGGGGCTGCTCGGCGTTATCGTCGTGGCGGTGGTCACGCTCATGTTCGGCTCCCGGCTGTCCGCGCAGATGGTGCTGCGCATGTACAAGGCGGAGCGGCTGTCGCCCGCGCAGCTGCCTGATGTGTTCCGCATCATCGGGCATCTCACGAAACGTGCCGGTCTCGAGAAAATGCCGGCGCTCTACTACGTGCCGAGCGCCATGATGAACGCTTTCGCGGTCGGCCGGCGCGACGACGCGGTGATCGGCGTGACGGATGGACTCCTTCGCACCCTGAACCTGCGCGAGCTCACCGGCGTGCTCGCCCACGAGATGAGCCATATCCGCAACAACGACGTCTGGCTCATGGGCATGGCCGATCTCGCGACCAGGCTGACCCGCATGATGTCACTGGTGGGCGCCGGGCTTCTCTTTCTCAGCCTGCCGATGTGGCTGCAGGGCGGAAGCCTCGTCTCCTTCGTCCTGATCCTGCTCCTCATGTTCGCGCCGCAGCTCACGACGCTCTTGCAGCTCGCCTTGTCGCGCGCCAGAGAATTCGACGCCGATCTGGACGCCGCCGGCCTCACCGGCGATCCCGACGGCCTCGCCTCGGCGCTCGCCAAACTGGAGCGCCAGCAGCGGAGTCACTGGGAGCAGATCCTGATGCCTGGCCGCAAGTTTCCGGAGGCTTCGCTTTTGAGGAGTCACCCGCCGACCAAGGATCGGATCGCGAGGCTTGCTTCGCTCTACCAACGGGCGCCCGAGCGGAGGACAGCGCTCGCATCCCTCGGCCTCACCAACCCGATGCCTCGCCTCGTCACCCCGATGGCACCGATCACCACCCGGCCGCGCGGCAGGCTGATCCGTCCGTGGCACTGAACGCCAAGACCTTACTGATGCGCACCTTTTGACGGACGGTTCGCGAGGGTCTTTGTTTTGTCATCCGGTCATGGCTTGGTTCGCCAAGACTCCGAATCAAAAAGCCGCCTTCTGGCGTAATCGGTGCCAAGGGGGTGGCGAGTAAGAATTTTTTTCTTGATTCACATTTTGGAGCGGACGTGATTCATACTTTCCAGGTCGTCGTCCGGTCTCAAAGATCCCTCGAAAGACGGGCTCATCGGGCTTGTCGAGCAGTTGATCGCGGAGGTTTCGGCCCTTCGGGAGCGTGTCGGCGCGCTTGAGGCGGAGAACGCGGCTCTTCGGGAAGAGAATGTTCGTCTCAAGGTGCTGCAGGGTCGTCCGAAGCTGAAGCCGTCAGGGATGGAGGAGGCGACGAACCGGCCCAGGGGCGAGCGGAAGAAGGGGAAGCGCGCTGCTCGCCGATCTCCGAGGATCAACGAGGAGCGCAAGCTTTCGCTGGACGCGCCTGCCGGCCCTCGGTTCGAGGGGTACGACGATTTCGTGATCCAGGATCTTCGGCCTGAAGGTCGGGTGATCCGCTATCGCCGTGAACGGTGGCTGACGCCGGAGGGCAAGCTGCTGGTGGCGCCGTTACCGGCCGGGCTGCGCGGGCATTTCGGTCCCGAGCTGGTGCGTTTCGTTCTGCTGCAGCATCATCAGGATCAGGTGACGACCGACCGGATCGTGCCGTTGCTGAACAACACTGGGCTCTCGATCCCGAAGCGCCAGGTGCTGCGCCTTCCTTGCGACGATGTCCCGGTCTGCAGAAGCGCAGCTCCGAAGATCCGGCATGCGGGCCCGACCTTCGCCGCGATGCGGCTGCAGGCCGGGACGTTTCCGACGGCGCCGGCCAGTTTCGCCTAGACGACCACGCCGACTGCTGGATCCACGCGGAGAGGCTGGTGCACAAGCTCGGCAGCTTCAACGACGATCAGCGACGGGCGATCGAGATCGAAAGGGAGCTGATCTGGTGGCTCATCGGGATCTCAGGCTCCACAAGGAGCAGCCCTGCAAAAAAACGCGCGGCTCAGCTCAAGGCCAGGTTCAAACGCATCTTCCCGGGAAAAACCGGCTTCGCCCCGCCCGATCGTCCGCTCGAAAGGCTCCTTGAGCGACGTGATGATCTGCTGCGCGTGCTCGACCGGCCCGAAATCCCGCTTCATACGAATGGATCCGAGAACGACATCCGCTGCCACGTCATCAAGCGAAAAATCCCCGGCGGAACGCGATCCGAGGCAGGGCGCGATGCGCGCGACGCCTTCCTCGGCCTGATCAAAACATGCCGGAAGCTCGGCGTCTCATTCTTCGACCATCTCGGTCATCGCCTCGACATCCCAAGCCGCGCCCACCGTCGCGCCGCTGCCAGATCCGGTACTCGCCGCCAAAGCCTGAAACGCCAACCCCTTGGCAACGATTACTTTTTCAAGGGCGACTAACGAGCTTTGGCTCACGATGCTCTACGAAACCGCCCCGTGCTTGCACGGGGTGGTTTTTCGATGTTCAGAAAAGTGTCTGTTGGCGATCAGAGAAATCAAGCCAGTTGCGGAAGAAATCGTGGCGAAGCCTCTTCAATGTTGAGATCAGGAACAACGTTTTCACTTTGTCGGTGAATGTGTGTCGATAGGGCTCGTTGACGCGGGTTTGCAACAATTGATAGCTGCGATCGTCGTCAAAAATGAGCAGCACGGGAACCATGTCCTTCGTGGTGTATTGGACGATCGGTCTACCAATCTTCGTCTACATTCTCGTGCAATACATCAGCCCAAATGCCTTCATGGACCTTCTCGATCGCATTGCAAGTTACATCCTGATCCTACGTGAGGGTGATCCGGCGATGATGACCCGACAGGGATTTGGCTTGGTCTGTGTGCATGTCCATGCGAGACGCCGGGTGATGGTGTCGGGATCGTAGCGCCGGTCGAAGCGGCAGGCGAAGCTGGCGAGATAACGCCCGGCATGCTTCGGACTGACATGGTGATCGGTGCCGGTGATCGCCGTCTTGATGTTGCCGGGCACGGTGTCGACCCATTTGAAGGGCGCCCATTGTGCCGCCCTTCGGCCTGAACCGGTGCGCATCGGGAAGTGATCGTCGTCCGCCCCGGTGACCGCCGGCCAGCAGGACAGACCGTCGCCGACCGCGCTGCTCCCGGGTTCGATTTCGGCCTTGGCGAAGCGTTCCACCTCCTTCCCGCGAAAACCCTTGACGGTCTTCAGCCGGATTCGCCTCGGACGGCGCTCGATCGTGGTCCCGCTGCAGCGATGAAGGGCGTTTTGCCAGCCGCGCCGCGGCCGCGCCTGCCGCCGGAGCGGGCACCGCCGGGACAGGCGTCGTCCATCCCGACCCCGCCCCTGCTGACGTGGCAGATCGCCGGGAACCAGACCTTCGGCGGAAGCCTGGTGCTGTGAAAGATCGTGCCGGCGGTGACCGATACCCGATGCTTGCAGCGACGGCATTGCGGCTTCGCGCGCTTTTTCAGATGGCAATGACCGCCATGACCGCAGGACGGACAGGACCAGCCCCTGCCCCAGCGCCATTCGAACAACGCCGCCCGGCATTGCTCCTCACGGCCATAGGCTTCCTGAAACGCCATCTCACTCAGACCCCTGGTCCGCCGACCGAAGCCTTCAATGTCGCTCATCGGTGATCTCCTCCCGCAAAAAACACGGCAAAACTCGGCACAAAACAGGAGGACTCTCACGCAGGATCAGGAACGGGATTGATAGCGGGAAAACGGGTGTACTCTTCGCAGGCGTCGTCACCTACAAGGATATGTTCGGCAAGACTGGGCTGTAGCTGAATTTGGTGGATGAGTTATGAGGCGGCGTATCCCTGGTGATTGCTGAAGTCACCGATTGCAAGGATACGCGCACCATGGAGAAAGATACTGCTGTCAGCCTTCCGCGACCAGGCGGGATTGTTGAGGATGACCCGTTGCTGTGTCTGCTGCGCGAGGGCGCTCGGCGGATGCTGATGCAGGCTATTCAAGCCGAAGTGACAGCTTCGTTGAGGGTCATGCCGCTCTTGTCGACGATCAAGGCCGCCGCCGGATCGTTCGGAACGGCCATGCGCCGGAACGATCTATCCAGACCGGCATCGGACCGATCGAGATTCAGCGTCCGCGGGTTCGTGATCGCGGTGCCGGCGATGCGCCTCCGATCCGTTTCACGTCGGCTGTGCTCCCTGCCTATCTGCGACGTACGAAGAACGTCGAGGAGCTTTTGCCATGGCTCTATCTGAAAGGCGTGTCGACCGGGCAATTCGAGGAGGCGCTGACAGTGCTGCTTGGCCCAAAGGCTGGTGGCCTATCCCCGACCACGATCCGGCGCTTGGTCGAAGTCTGGCAGGACGAGCATAAGCGCTGGCAAGGCCGCGATCTGTCGTTGAAACGCTACGTCTATGTCTGGGCTGATGGGGTCTATTTCAGCCCGAGGCTCGAACATGATCGCCAATGCATCCTCGTTCTGATCCGAGCTGATGCTTCCGGCAAGAAGGAACTTTTGGCGATCGACGACGGCTTTCGCGAGAGCGAGCAGAGCTGGCATGAACTGTTGGTTCGCCTGCGTGACGAGAATGGCCTGTCGATCGATCCCGAGCTCGCGACCGCTGATGGCGCGCTCGGGTTTTGGAAGGCTATCAGGAAGATTGACCTGTGTTTAAGCTGGTCAAATCCGCTGAACGTCACTGGCGCCGACTGAACGGCACCAACCGCCTCGGTGAGATCATCGACGGCATAAAGTTTCGCGATGGAGAGCCGATTAAAGACGCCGAGGATAACGCCGCCGCATGAACGCCATACACAGAATTTGCGCCTAGCCCGATGCCAATTGAAAATGTCCCAAAAGTGCCGACTGAAAAAGTCCCACTTTTGTGGTGAGGTTGCTCAGGCTGCTTGAGGCTCATTGCTCCTATTTTTCGGCGGCCGTCCTCGGCGCCTGGGTGGTGGTGGTGTGATGGGCGCGTTGGCGCGAACGTGTTCGGGGATGAGATCGGCGTGGGAACGGAGGCGGTAACTGGCGCCTTCGATTTGCACGACGACGGCATGGTGGAGCAGACGGTCGAGGAGTGCCGTGGCGACGACCGGATCGCCGAAGACCTCGCCCCATCAAACGCGAGAAGCGTTTGATCCGAGCCCGCAGGGACCAGGCAACGGAAGTTGCCTGGAGGCGGCAAAGCCGCGATTGCTGGTCAGGATCATGGCGCCCTTTTCGTAGCGGGCATTGACGAGCTGGAAAAAGAAGTTGGCGCCGCCGGTGGTGATCGGCAGATAGCCGATCTCGTCCCCTCTCGGCCATGCTTCGCATGGCCTGCCGGGCAAGGGATGATCAGGAGCGAGGCCCGGCTGTAGAAGCGGATCTTTTCGATGAGGCGCCCCTCACGCTCGGCCCGGGTCAGGGCCTCGATCAGTTCGGCAAGCGTGCAGCGGTAGACCTCTTTCCGGCCTTGACCGCGGCAGTGCCGGGCGCTGTCGCCAGATGCGACTTGCCGGTGCCGGGCGGGCCGAGAAAATGGACGACTTCTGCTCGATCGATGAAGTCGAGCTCGGCAAGCGCCATGATGCGGTCGCGATCGAGCGACGGCTGAAAGGTGAAGTCGAACCCTTCGAGTGTCTTGGGCGGGGTCAGCCTGGCGGTGGTCATGGCGACACCAATCCGCCGGCCCTCCCGAATGGTGAGTTCCTCGGCCAGCAGAGTATCGATGGCCTCGAGCGCGGAGAGCTCGCCCTTTTCGATCTGCTGCACCGTATGGTCGAGCGCTTCGAGGGTTCTTGGCATGCGCAAACCGACGAGGTGAGAAGCAATGCGATCCAGGATCTCGGTCATCGCACCGCCTCCGACGCAAGTCGCTGGGCCACGGCATCGTAGAAGGTCAAGGGTCGTTTGGTGACACCTCGATCGGGCCGTGGATCGATCTCGACCGCCTGCTGCCTCGGCGGCGCTTGCCGGTGGCTGGGATCGAGGCGGCTTTGATGTTTGCCTTGCAGAACAGGATGACAGGCGATCCGCTGACCAGCCTCGAAGATCCGGATCTCTTTGGGATAGACCTGAACCTCGACCGTCCGGCGCCTGGTGCTGTCCGGCACGCTGCAGAGATTGCCGTCGACGGAAACCATGCCGTCGCGGCTGATCCGGCGCTCGACGGTGATCGCAGCGCTGTACGGGATCGCGGGCGGTGTCTGAAGCTTCTCCTCAGCAAAGGCCTCAGCCACGACCCGTCGGGTCGTGGCATGGCGCCTGGGATTGGCGATCTCGGCCAGCCAGGCGCCGAACTGAGCGTTCAGATCATCGAGGTTCCGAAAGCTGCGGGCCATGAAGAAATCCTGGCGCACATAGCGATAGGGGCGCTCGACCTTACCTTTCGTTTTGGCCCGGTACGGCCGGCAGGCTCTGGGCTGATAGCCATAGTGGTTGGCAAGCGCGACCAGGGACGGATTGTAGGCCACGGCATCGTCCTCGTCGGCGCCGATGACCGCGGTCTTCATGCGGTCATAGAGGATCTCCTCCGGCACGCCGCCGAGATCGGCGAAGGCATCGACATGGCAACGCAGGACAGCCGCAAGCTTCTGGTTCGGGCAGTACCGGCCCCACAAGAAACGGCTGTAGCCCAGCACCCTAAAGCCTTTCCGGGGGGTGAACAGCCAGACCACCTGCTTCACGCCGGGTGCATCGGTGAACTCGACCTCGAAATACGCAAAATCGACCTGGGCCCGCTTGCCGGGCGGCGTCTCGTAGCGGCGCTCGTGAAGCTGGACCGACGGCGGCCTGACCTCACGCAGAAAGTCGGTCACCGCTGAACAGTCGCCCGTGTGGCCCCGCTCCTTGATCTCCCGCAGCAGCCGTTTGCCCGAAAGATCCGGCCAGGCGGTCACCCGCTCCCGGAGATAGGCTTCAAAGGGCTCGAGCAGCCGCGGCTTCGGCGCTCTCGGCCCATAAACCGGCATCTCCAGCCCCTGCTGCAATCGCCGCGTCACCGTGCGCCGCCTGATGCCAAGTTGTCCTGCGATCGCCGTGCTCGATAGTCCCTGCTTCTTCAGATCATGGATCATGACGACATCTCTCAGCGAAACCACCCACCTCTCCCGGTCTTTCTGCCGAGAGACTAAGGGTGGATTTTGGCTGCCGCCGGTACCCCTGGGGCTAGCCCCAGGGGTACCGACTCAGCGCTCGGACTGAGACATTTTCGTTCGCCACAAATGGGACAAATTCGTCTAGCACCGACCGCCGGCACCAAATCCGGAAAATCGCCGCCACCAAGACGCCCTTCACGAAAATCCCGCCGCCAGGAAAACAGCAGGGAGGCCGAAATCCCATGCCGGCGCGCCGTCGCCGACACTTGCCGATGGCCTTGATGGCTCTCCTCGACGATCCGAAGCTTCTCCTCAAAGCTCCAACGACGTCGCCGACGGCCGGTGTACACCACTTCGAGACGACAAACCTGCGCACTATCCGTATGTCTAGTCATAAGGACACTCAGCAACAGATCACGCAGGAATCAAAGGCGGCCCACGCCGAATGGTTACGATCCTTCGGACGTTGATCGATGCCATCGTTTTGACACCCGAGGACGGCGAGCTGTCAGTCTACCTCAAGGGCGATCTCGCCGGCATCCTAACCCTGGCGCAGAACAAGACAAAGCCGCTGGCCAGGAGCGCAGCGGCTGGAACGGGAACGGATGTTCTGGTTTCGCAAGTAACGTTGATGGTGTGGGCGGCCCCTCGAACGGCATCAGAATGCCGTTGGCGGCGATGGGGCCGCGCTCATGAGGGAGCCAGCATCAATGGACGTTTCGACAATCGGTCTCGATCTGGCAAAGAACCTGTTTCAGGTGCACGGCGTCGACCGCGACGGGAAGGTCGTCATCCGCAGACAAATGCGCCGCAACAAGCTGCTGGAGTTCTTTGCCAGCCTCCCGCCTTGCGTGGTCGGCATGGAAGCCTGCTGCAGCGCGCATCATTGGGCGCGTGAGATCAGGCGTCTCGGCCACGACGTGCGTCTGATGCCGCCGCACTACGTGAAACCGTATGTCAAGCGGCAGAAAAATGACGCGGCCGACGCCGAAGCGATCTGCGAGGCGGCGACCCGTCCCTCGATGCGTTTCGTTGCGATCAAGGGGACGGAGCAGCAGAGCGTGCTGGTGCTGCACCGGACACGAAGCCTGCTGATCCGCCAGCGCACCATGCTGGTGAACGCCCTGCGCAGCCACTTCGCCGAGTTCGGTATCGTCGTCGCCAAGGGCATCGAGAACGTCGCCAAGCTGGCGGCCATGGTCGAGGACAAGGCGGCAGGTGCTCTGCCGGCTGCTGCAGTCACCGGACTGTCGACCATCGTCCAGCAGCTGAAGGCTCTGAAACTCGGGATCGACAAGCTCGAGAAAGAGATCAGGCGATGGCACCGTAAGAATCCAGAAAGCCGTCGCCTCGCCACCATTCCCGGCATCGGACCGATTACGGCCTCAGCAATGTCGGCGACCATCGCCGATCCCCATCAGTTCAAATCTGGACGCCATCTTGCCGCCTGGCTCGGCGTGGTTCCAAGGCAGAACTCGAGCGGCGGCAAGGAACGGCTCGGCAAGATCTCCAAGCAGGGAGATCGCTACCTGCGCCAGCTTCTGGTGATCGGCGCCACGTCGGTGCTTGGCGTCGTCAATAAGAAAGCGACGGCGAACAACGCCTGGGTCCTGGCTTTACTCGAGAAGAAGCCGCCACGCCTGGTCACGGTAGCGCTTGCCAACAAGATGGCGCGCATCGCCTGGGCGATCATGGTGAGAGGCGAGACCTTCAAGATCAAGGCGGCGTAGGGAGAACAACAACCAGGTTTGCAAGGTCGTTTCGAATGATGAACACGCCATGAGCCCCAAAGGACCAGACACTTCGTCCGCAACCATGCTCTGTCATGAGCGCTTCGTTGATCGGAGGCTGGATCCGGCGGATTTCATCAAGGCCAGCGGCCATGGGTCCGCGTCAGAAGGCCGGACACATGGCAGCACCGAGCTCACCGCGTCGAAAACGAACGAAACCCTTGCAACAAACGGGCCGCCCACACATGGTTGCGGGGGAACGATGCCAACGATACTTGCTGGGATTGTTCGAAGTCGCAGCGTGAATTCTGGATTCTGATGTAGAGTAGCGCTATCCAATAGCCTAACGGGTATAGCGGAAGAAGCCACAAGCAAATTGGCTTTTATAAGCTAAAGTTTTTATAAAGAGACAGCAACTCGACCTGGGGTATTTAAGATGGATGAATCAGAAGCGTTGCAATTTGCCGTTGAAGCAGCGAAAGCAGCTCAGCTAGCTGCCGAAAAAGCGGCGGCACGAGGACCGGATTGGGTGCCCCTGGTCGAGCATCTTCAGGGTCCGATTATGGTGCTGATCATCATCGCCATTGTCTATTTTAACCGCAAGAGCCTGGTCGACATTCTGGAGCGTGTGTCCGGACTCAAGATGATGGGCGTCGAGGTTCAGCTGAATGCCAAAGAGCAGCTCAGCAAGGCAGTCGGTCTTGAAACGCGGATCAAGACCACGGTCTCCGGCGACAAAAAAAAAATTAAGATCACGGAAGATGATGAGCGCCGGGCAATCAAGCGTGCCGCACATATGATCGATGTGCTCAAAGGTCGTACAGTGCTGTGGGTCGATGATTTGCCGGACAACAACCTGCACGAAGTGCAAACGCTCAAGGAGCTCGGACTGCAAGTCGTTCAACTTGTTACCAACCAAGCCGCCACCGACCGGCTCAGGTCCGGTGACCTCAGAGCGCATGTCGTCATCTCGGACATCAGCAGACCCGACGGGCAACCAAACGGCCTCGCTCTATTGGATGAGTTTGCAGACCACGACATCGACATCCCAATAATCTACTACATTACGAGAATCGACGAAGGCGAGCCGCTTCCGGCCGCAAATGATGGAACAACAGCATTCGGCCTGACCAATCGTCCGGACGAGTTGGTCCATCTCGTCCTCGACGTGCTCGAACGCCGCTGGCCACTTTCCTAGCGCAACGACGTCTTCACATGATTGATGTGCGGCTGCTCTATACCTTTTCTGTTTGCGTCAATTTTTCCAAAATTCGCTGGTCGCCATTTTTGGATTGATGTACTAAGCGCGTTGTTGGGATCAGAGCTTCGAGAGCATCAGCCACTGCAGCCCGATGATCGTCTTTGCGTCCACGATACGGCCGTCCCGGACCTGCTCGAAAGCAGTCGCCCTGTCCAGCGTCAGCAGCTCGATCTCTTCACCCGTATGCGGCAGCCCGCCGCCAGGTCCGGGGCGGATGTCGAGATCGATCTCCGCATAGAAGAGCAGGATGCGCTCGGACGAGCCACCGGGCGAAACATAGAAGGTTGTAAGCGGGGTGACCAACCCCGCTTCGTAGCCCGTCTCTTCGAAGATCTCTCGGCGCATTGCCTGTTCCGGCGTCTCATGCTTAGGCAGCATGCCAGCAACAAGTTCGTCGACCCAGCCATGGCCATTGGCCGCCGTCGGGTAGCGGAATTGGCGGATCAGCACGACCTTGTCGCGATCACGGTCAAGCATGACAGCGGCAACAGCGTCGCCGCGCTCAAACGACAGCATCCGTCTCGGTTCCGTCCAGCCGCCTCGGGAACGCTTGACCTGAACCGTTGCGGCCTTGATGCGAAAGAAGTCGTTGAAAATGTCCTCTTCACCCTCGACCCGAACCGCTCTCGTCTCGTCATCAGCATTATTCATGGCAGGCCTTCAGTCAGTCAGGTTTGGCACGGCGCATCGAGCCCGAACGGCTCTTGCCGACATGCATCATTCACAATGCACGATACGGTAGCCGAGTCCTAGCAGCACCTGGATGATGCGCCTCGCCGTCTTCCGGTCCAGTTCCTTTACGTCGTCGTCTAAATCTTCGTAGGGCACAAGATGCTTGTGTGTCTTGGCCTGATCATCGGTCTCCGAACCGAAGCGGTATCCCATCTGAATCTTGGCTCGGGCCCCATGCATCGTGATTATGTTTCGCAAGTTGCTCCAGGATGGCGTTCAGGTCGTCCGGCAACTCGATGCGGCTGAAGTCGTCCGGTTGCGGATCATAGGCAGGAAGTGAGGCTGTTTCGTCAGACATCGAGCGGCAGCTGGTCCAGTCGTTTCAACAGGTCCGTCATATCATCACGGTCAGACGGGGAAGAGGCGTCTCGAACGGTCCCGAGGAAAGACAGCAGCGGGTGGCGGTTCTGCCTGTATCCTGCGGCCGCTGATGAAGTCAGTGGCTGAAGCCGATCGAGGAGCATCGCCACGGAGCGGCGGGATAGAATGCCTGCAGCGTGCTCCGACGCGAGCGCCCTGACCCTCTCCATGCGCTCCGCCGGAATGTCCCACGTCTTGCATGCATGCCGCAGCACATCCATCTCCGTCCGCCGGATCAAATCGATGACCCATTCCCGCGTGCTGCCTGGCAGAATCGATCGCCGCTGCACGGGATGTTCCTCTTTCCTGTCCAAGAGCCATTCATGCACCTTCTCGACAAGCCCAAGATAGTCATCATCGTTTTCCGGATCGAAATCGGCAGCGTTGTATCTCTCTAGTTGTTTTACATCGGCGCCACTGATGTTGTAGGGGTTAAGTAAAAAAAGTTCCGTCTCCTCATTCTTCCTAGCGATGGCCCTCTCAATCTCACGAGCGCAATAAACGCTTTTCCAGAAAGACTGATCAATCAGCGCAATAACGCCGCTGCAGATGCTGAGTTCGTGCTCGAGACGATCCATCCACAGGTCACCCGTATCGATATCCTTCTTGTAGTGAAAGACCTCGATATTGTACCGCTGGAATAGCGGGATGATTTTCTCCACGACCCGGTTCTGCGCACCACTATTGCTGAGAAAAAAGCGAGCTTTCGGGCGTCCAATGCTATAGAAGTAGGCAAGGCCCGAATCTTCACTCAGCGCAGCGCGGTCTTTGGCTGATGAGCCAGTCGCAGCGCCGTTTTTCCGTTTCCCGATCAACTTCTTCGGGCCTCGCCGGGAATTTTGCCCAGCGTGATGCACTAGGTTCGGCGCTCTTTCGAGGATGCGACCGAAGGAATCGAGGAGCTGTTCTTCAAGGTCTTCGACGCACCGCCAAAACACGATGTGTTCGGGTGTCGGTTCGGTGGGATCCATCTTCGTTCCGGCCACGATCTGAGGGAGATCGAGGCCATTCACGCGGTCGCCAGGCGCCAGGTGAACTGTTTTTACACTGGGAATCGGCCGAAGAAGCAGGCAGGTGACCATCCAATCTGCCAACTCGCCTGAGCGCGCATCGAAGACGACAGCGTCGCACGCGTCAACTTCCTGAAGGAAGAGCGCATTGTGCTCGAAGTCCGTCGTGATCGTCCGAAGATCAAGGTCGTGATGAGCCGCCGCGGCCCGCAGCCCTTGCCAGGCCGGCGTATCGCTCTGAAAGTTCGTGGACTCCAAGACACCAATCACTCGGCTGGGCTTGCGCCTCACATAGTCGGCCGAAAGCGCGCGATGGGTCAGCTCCGTGAGCTTATAGCGAATTTCACGCTCGATCTCATCGAGCCCCTCAGGGTAATACCGAATGCTTTCCAAGGGATCGAGATCCTTGAAGAGCGGCGTGGACTCACCGATGCGATCCTCGTGAAAGACGAGTTTCGGCCGCCGCGCCTGAACAGCGAGGCCGATTTCGTAGAGCATGTAGGGAGATGCTTTAAATATCGGCGAATCGGGGCGATAAGGAACGATAGCGACAAAGCAGCTGCTTTCCAGCATACGCTTCTCAAGATGGACAGTCTGGTGCGAGACGGATGGCGGGTCGACAAAAAAAGAAAAGCCGAAGGCGTTTAGGTAACGCCAAATAGCTCTATTCGTGTCCTGGTCTTCTGGGCGGTAGCTGTGGCTCAGATAGGTTGTAATGCTCACTGTATAGGACCTACTTTTCGATACCATTTTAATGTCGTCGATTTGCCTCCAATCCAGCAGAAGGCCTCAGCATCTTGAGAGAATGCCGCCATGTATCCATACATACTGAATACTCCCCCAAAAATCCGATCATTGCTTCAAATTTACATGCCGATGCCCGCGATAGTTATTGCTATATACAAGGCGACAAAGGCCCACGGGATGAAGTTTTTGATTATCGATGGAAACATTCGATCATCAAAGTTTTTGGCTTGTTCTCGGCAGGGAGACGGCGAACTGTTCGACTCTCCTTCGATTTCTTTTAGTACCTTAAATTTCGCCCGTATTAGGGCGCCAGAGGATGCAATGAATACTATCCATGAAACAGAAACTAAAATACCGGCTATCGGGATAGCCCAAAGCCACATCCCTTTGGGAGCTTCCGTGCCATCGAAAGATCCGTCGACGTAAAGGAATCCATATGCCAATATAATGACACTATTAAGAATCAGCATCCAAATATTCGTGTAAGCTCTCCGAGCATCAACTTTTTCTACAGTCCCCACAAACAGCGTGTAGAACGCGAATCGATAATCGTCCTGTTTATCCCTCATACAACCTTCATCCCATGGTACCGAGCTAACATCCATCGTTCGGGGCAGGCTCAATGACCATTTGCACATATTTACAGGTAGCTTGCCACATGTGGCAAGCTTTACCAAAAGTTCCTTAATCACATGGTCACCTTGAGGAACGAGCCCACCCTTTCATCCGCCTCAAGGCTTCACGCCTTCGGCGTTCGGCTTCGCCGAGCCTTGACCCGGATGACGGGCGCGCTTTTGGGCTTTTCACAAGCTGGTTGCGGTAGACCGCAAGCCAGCTTGCCGGTCGACAGCTGGACCTCGAACCTGTTGACGACCCTGTTGATTCCCGGAATCAACACCCCGGCTTCCTCAACCTGCTGACATCCAAGGCTCTTTCACCCCGACAGCGCCCTGACCTCACTCACACTACGTGCCTGTGCGAGCGAGGTCAGGGCGCTGTCGGGGCAAAATTCGCGGATATGAAGAGTTGAGGAAGTCGGGGTGATATCAACCAAGTTGGAGACGGATGGGAGAAGCAAGATCGGGAGAGAAGAAGGATAGGGAGAACAGTTTTTTGTGAGCTTTAGGGAATAAAATCGAAGGTTTTGTCATCTAGGAGGAGAGCAAGGGAATTGTAGACAGGTAAGCAAGATCGAGGCGGAGGGCATGAAGCGGAAGGGTCGGAGCGAGAGAGGGCGAAGGCCGAAGGCCGCCAATGATAACCGGTCGAGGACTGTGCAATCTGGAGCGGTTGAGCCGGATGAGCTATGGTCGGTTTCCGATTTGATCCCGTTGGTTCGTTTGCTGGCGCGCCAGGCCGCCGCCGAGATGTTTCATAAGGCTGCGAACGACAATCGTCGATCGTCGAAGACGCGGCCGAAGGAGTGACGTCGATGACCCGTGTCGCGATCTACGCCCGCTATTCCTCCGACAATCAGCGCGACGCCTCGATCGAGGACCAGCAACGCCTGTGCCGCGAGCATGCCGAGCAGCAGGGCTGGCGGGTCGTCGAGAGCTATGCGGACCATGCGATCTCCGGTTCCAGCCTGCTTCGCCCTGGCGTCCAGGACCTTCTCACAGACGCTACCGTCGCCAAATTCGACGTCATCCTAGCCGAGGCCCTGGATCGCCTGTCCCGCGACCAGGAGGATATTGCCGGGCTCTACAAGCGGATGCGCTTTGCCGGCGTGCGCATCGTCACCTTGTCCGAGGGCGAGATCTCGAACCTCCATGTCGGCCTCAAGGGCACGATGAACGCGCTCTTCCTTCAGGACCTTGCCGACAAGACGCGGCGCGGGCTGCGTGGTCGGATCGAGGCCGGCAAGTCCGGCGGCGGGCTCTGCTATGGCTATGACGTCATCAAGCGCGTTGACGAGCACTGGCGAGCCAATTATCCGAGGCGACAGGAAGATCAACGACGCCGAGGCCGCGATCGTCCGGCGGATCTTCGAGGAATACGCCGATCGGCCACTCCAGCCGCACCATTGCGCATAAGCTCAACGCCGAGGGCATCCCCGGCCCGGCCGGCAAGGAACTGGGGACCGAGCACCATCCACGGTAACCGCCGGCGCGGCACCGGGATCTTGAACAACGAGCTGTATATCGGCCGCCTGGTCTGGAACCGCCTTCGCTACGTCAAGGATCCCGGACACCGGCAAGCGCATCTCACGCCTCAATCCCGAGAGCAAGTGGATCGTTCAGGAGGTCCCGGAGCTTCGGATCATCGATCAAGACCTCTGGGACCGGGCCAAGACCCGCCAGAGCGCGCTGGAGATCGAGCCCAAGACCAGGCCAACCGGCAAGCCGCTCGTCGATCGCCGGCGACCGCGCTATCTGTTCTCCGGCCTGATCAGAGTGCGGCTGTTGCGGCGGCGGCTTCTCGATGATCTCGCAAAGCCTCTTGGGCTGCTCGACGGCGCGGAACAAGAACACCTGCGACAACCGTCTGACGATCAAGCGCGAGGCGGTCGAGCAGCGCATTCTGACGGCGCTTCAGGGAACGTCTGATGGAGCCGGACGCTGTTCGCGAGTTCTGCCGAGAGTTCACGAAGGAGATGAACCGGCTGCGACATGGAGCGTCAGCCTCGCTCGCCGGCAAGCGTGCCGAGCTCGCCAGGATCGAGCGACAGCTGCAGAAGCTCCTGGAAGCGATCATGGAACGACGGCGACAGCAAGACCATCGTCAGGAACATGCAGAGCGTTGGAAGCGCGACAGGAGGCGCTGGAGGCCGAGCTGTCGCAAGCCGACAGCGCCGCCGCCGCTTCTGCATCCCAACATGGCCGAGGTCTATCACCGCCAGATCCGCGAGCTGCATGGCAGGCGCTGACCGTAGCGACGACAGCAGCGAAGACCGAGGCGGCGGAGATCCTGCGCACGCTGATCGACGCTATCGTCCTGACGGGTAGGATTTGAACCTACGACCTTCAGGTTATGAGCCTGACGAGCTACCGGGCTGCTCCACCCCGCGGTGATTGTTTTTGTGAGTGAATCGTGTGGGTTTGCACGGCTGGTGCACGTTTTCGTGTCGTATCCGAGCGGTCGATGCGCTGGTCTGTCTTGGGCGCATACGGTCGTCGAAGTCGACCGTGAAGCCGGCGGCTTCTTGGTAGGTTTGGCGGCGACCTGCTTTCCCACCGTTAGGACGGCAGTATCCTGGGCGCGGTGCGGTTTCACGGTCGAGTTCGGAATGGGATCGTGTGGTTCCCACACGCTATGACCACCAAACCAACCAAGGAGCTGCCAGCTCCCGGGGTGACGTCGTCGGTTGGTATGCAGGCATGACGTGAGACGTTGGAGACGGCTCGGACACGCCTGAAGTTACCAACCAGATACGCAGCAACGAACGGCTCGAGTGAGAACCGTCGTCGCATTGTACGGACACCGTGACGTTTGAACATGAGTCTTGCAAGTCAACCCCAAGCAGGCGGCGCCTGTTTGGGGCTGGGTGTGGGGAGCTTTTCACTTGAGCGATTAGGATCGGTTAGCTTCACGCATTACTGCGCTTCGACATCCGACCTATCGACGTGGTGGTCTTCCACGGCTCTCAAGCGAGACCTGGTTTTGAGGCGGGTTTCCCGCTTAGATGCTTTCAGCGGTTATCCCTTCCGAACGTAGCTACCCGGCTGTGCCACTGGCGTGACAACCGGTCCACCAGAGGTTCGTCCACCCCGGTCCTCTCGTACTAAGGGCAGGTCCTCTCAAGTCTCGAACACCCACGGCAGATAGGGACCGAACTGTCTCACGACGTTCTAAACCCAGCTCACGTACCACTTTAATCGGCGAACAGCCGAACCCTTGGGACCTGCTCCAGCCCCAGGATGTGATGAGCCGACATCGAGGTGCCAAACTGCCCCGTCGATATGGACTCTTGGGGGCAATCAGCCTGTTATCCCCGGCGTACCTTTTATCCGTTGAGCGATGGCCCTTCCACGCGGGACCACCGGATCACTAGAGCCGACTTTCGTCTCTGCTCGGTCCGTCGACCTTGCAGTCAGGCGGGCTTGTGCTCTTGCACGCGCCGGCTGGTTTCCGACCAGCCTGAGCCCACCATCGCGCGCCTCCGTTACTCTTTGGGAGGCGACCGCCCCAGTCAAACTACCCACCATGCAGGGTCCCGGACCCGGGTAACGGGCCGCGGTTAGATATCAAGCCGGTCAAGGGCGGTATTTCAAGGATGCCTCCACCCGAACTGGCGCCCGGGTTTCAAAGGCTCCCGCCTATCCTACACATGATCTGCCTAATACCACTGCAAAGCTGTAGTAAAGGTGCACGGGGTCTTTCCGTCTGACCGCGGGTACGCCGCATCTTCACGGCGAGTTCAATTTCGCTGAGTCGGTGTTGGAGACAGTAGGGCAATCGTTACGCCATTCGTGCAGGTCGGAACTTACCCGACAAGGAATTTCGCTACCTTAGGACCGTTATAGTTACGGCCGCCGTTTACCGGGGCTTCGATTCAAGGCTTGCACCTCTCCTCTTAACCTTCCGGCACCGGGCAGGCGTCAGACCCTATACGTCGTCTTGCGACTTCGCAGAGCCCTATGTTTTTAGTAAACAGTCGTCACCCTCTGGTCTGTGCCACCGGCATTCGGTTGCCCGAACACCGGTCCCCCTTCTCGCGAACTTACGGGGGTATTTTGCCGAGTTCCTTCAACACCGTTCTCTCACGCACCTAGGTATGCTCAACCAGTCCACCTGTGTCGGTTTGGGGTACGGTCTGTGCCGGGGCTATTTCCTGGACGTCCTCAGCAGCCCGATCAATCCGATAAGATCGAACTACGGCTAGACGCCGTCACATCCCAGCTGGCTCAGGAATATTGACCTGATTCCCATCGGCTACGGCTTTCGCCCTCGCCTTAGGGGCCGGCTTACCCTGCGCGGACGAGCCTTGCGCAGGAACCCTTGGACTTTCGGCGACAGAGACTCTCACTCTGTTGATCGCTACTCATGTCAGCATTAGCACTTCCGATACCTCCAGCATGCCTCGCGGCACACCTTCACGGGCTTACGCGCTCCGCTACCAGTCCAGAGAACAGAGGACAGAGATCGTAGATCAGATCCTGCTTTTCACGGCCTTGTTCAGGCCTTGGCAATCGGTATTCCTGACGCCAGTCCTGCCACATCGATATAGCCAAGATCGAGACAATAGCGGGACCAAATCCGCATCTCGTCCGCTGATCCCAGTGCTATCTGGATGAACCGCCTGAAGTCGGCCGGGGCTGGACCCTGACGGGCAAACCTTCGGCCAGATTGGCGCAGATCGATTTGCTCGCCCGCCTTATCTGATCGGCAAGCGCCGCTCGACTTCAGGAAAGCCGAGGCTTTTCCGGTGAACATCCAGAGAGACTACGCCCGATTGAACACCTGCCCAACGGACGCGATCCCATCCATCTGTCTGTTCTCCGATCTCTGTACTCTGTTCTCTGAACTCCGCAGCTTCGGTGCATGGCTTCAGCCCCGATACATCTTCGGCGCAGGACAGCTGTTAGACCAGTGAGCTGTTACGCTTTCTTTAAAGGATGGCTGCTTCTAAGCCAACCTCCTGGTTGTTATGGCCGTCCCACATCCTTTCCCACTTAGCCATGACTTGGGGACCTTAGCTGGCGGTCTGGGCTGTTTCCCTTTCGACGACGGATCTTCGCACCCGCCGTCTGGCTGCCAGAGATGACGTCTCGGTATTCGGAGTTTGGTTAGGTTTGGTAAGGCTCGCGCCCCCCTAGCCCATCCAGTGCTCTACCCCCGAGGGTCTTACTCTGACGTGCTACCTAAATAGCTTTCGCGGAGAACCAGCTATCTCCGGGTTTGCTTGGCCTTTCACCCCTAGCCACAAGTCATCCCCCGGCTTTTCAACGACGGTGGGTTCGGTCCTCCAGTGCGTGTCACCGCACCTTCAACCTGCTCATGGCTAGATCACCCGGTTTCGGGTCTCATCCGTGTCACTCGACGCCCTGTTCAGACTCGCTTTCGCTGCGCCTACGCCTGACGGCTTAAGCTTGCGACACAAACGAACTCGCTGACCCATTATGCAAGAGGTACGCCGTCACCCCGCATCGACCTCCGAAGAGAACGAAGAGAGCTCCGACTGTTGTGTAGGCATTCGGTTTCAGGGTCTGTTTCACTCCCCGCATTGGGGTGCTTTTCACCTTTCCCTCACGGTACTGGTTCACTATCGGTCACTGAGGAGTACTTAGGCTTGGAGGGTGGTCCCCCCATGTTCGGACAGGGTTTCACGTGCCCCGCCCTACTCAAGGATTTCTTGTGACTTCACCCCGTACGGGACTGTCACCCGCTATGGTCGACTTTTCCAGGTCGTTCCGGTCAGCCACAAAAAACCACTGGCCTGGTCCGCGTTCGCTCGCCGCTACTGACGGAGTCTCGGTTGATGTCCTTTCCTCCGGCTACTTAGATGTTTCAGTTCGCCGGGTTCGCCTCCTGAAGCTATGGATTCACTTCAGGATACGGCCGAAGCCGTGGGTTTCCCCATTCGGAAATTCCAGGGTCAACGGGTGCTCGCCCCTTACCTGGACTTATCGCAGCGTGCCACGTCCTTCATCGCCTCTCAGTGCCAAGGCATTCACCAAATGCCCTTCTCATAAAGC
>CBDCTL010000024.1:1202500-2035000 GCA_965222015.1 Geminicoccaceae bacterium | reverse complement strand
CTCTTGCGTCCGCCGTTCGTCAGGCAGCCGCCGTTATCTATGTCCCAGGCGACTTCCGATCAAGTCTTTTTTTCGAGAAAATGTCATAAAGTTCGAGGGAACCCGTCGAAGGCCGCGGAAAAGGGGATGCGTTCCGTTTTCGTACCCCTTCCGGTTTGGTGAGAAGGAGACAAGCTCATGATTCATCAATGTGAATCACGATGAGTCAGTTTGCATGAACGACGTCGACGTCCTGGTGATCGGCGCCGGCGCCGCCGGTCTCGCGGCCGCCCGCACTCTGCTCGCGGCCGGACGTTCGGTGCTGATTCTGGAAGCGCGCGAAAGGATCGGCGGGCGGGTCTGGACCGAGCCGGACCTCGCCGGCCATCCGTTCGACCATGGCGCCTCCTTCATCCATGCCTGGCCGGACAACCCCTGGACCTCGATCGCACGGCGCCTGGCTTTCGAGACCGTGGTCGATCGCCGCCGACGATTTCTGTTCGAGGACGGGCGACAGTCAGAGCGGGCGGCGTTCGATGCGTTCATGGCCGCCAGAATGCAGGCGCTGGATCAGGTCCTTGCCGTGGAAAAACAGGACGCTGACCGTTCGATCGCCGACGCCATCGATCTCGACGGGCCGTATGCCTCCGAGGCGCGGGTCTCCCTCGGCCCCTGGCTGCTGGGCGCCGACAACGAAGAGGCGAGCGCGCTGGATTTCGCCCTGGGTGTTTCCGGCGAGGACCGGCTGGTGCCGAAGGGTTACGGCCGGCTGGTCGCCGCCTATGGGCGGGGCGTGCCGGTTCGGCTGAACAGCGCCGTCACTGTGATCGAGGTCGAGGCGGACGCCGTCGAGGTGGAGACCGGCGGCGGCCGGCTGCGGGCGGGACAGGTGATCGTGACCGTGCCGATCGGCGTGCTCGCGGGCGAACACATCCGGTTTTCGCCGCCGCTGGAGGACGACCATCGCCGGGCGATCGAGGGATTGCCGATGGGCCTGCTGCAGAAAATCGTGCTCGCCTTCGACGGCGACCCGTTCGGACTCGGCGACGGTTTCTATCTGCACAGGCAGGAGGGGGATGGCGCTCGGGCGCTCTATTTCTGCAGGCCCGCCGGCAGCGATCATGTGGTCGCCTTCGTCGGCGGCGGGCTCGCGCGGGAGCTGGAGACGGCCGGCGAGGCGGCGGCACGCGACTTCGCGATGCGGCCGCTCCGTGATCTGTTCGGAAGGAGGGTCGAGGATCGGCTCGCGGCCGTCCGGCAGACGTGCTGGGGCGCCGACCCGTTCGCCCTCGGCAGCTATTCGGTGGCGAGGCCCGGCGCGTCCGCGTGCCGCCTCGCCTTTGCCCGCCCCCATGCGGAGCGCGTGCACTTCGCGGGCGAAGCGGCCGCCTCCGACGGCTGGGCGGCGACGGTCGCGGGCGCGTTCGCGAGCGGACGGCGGGCCGCGGCGCGAATCCTGCGGCAGCACCATCCCCGAGGACGCCCCGGTGCTTGAAGGAGATTGCCTGCCGCGCCGGATTTGCTAGGTTGTCGGTGGCCGGCGGGAACGACGTCGGCGGATGGGAAAAAAAATTACGCGCTCGCCGACGAGCGACTTCGGAGTTCGACATGACCAACAACGCTTCGGGCGATCCCGCGGGCCGCAAGCGCCAATGGTTCGCACGCCGGCAGGTCTATCTTCGCACCGGACAAGACAGTCAGTATGTCGAGCTGTCGCCGTTCTTGCAGATCGGAACGGCGATCGGCTTCGGCGCACTGGCCCTCTGGCTGATCGGCGCGACCTACGGCGCCGTCGCCGGCCTGGTCGACACGAAGGACGATCCTGATCTTCTGGCCGAACTTTCCAACACCAGGCAGGCGCTGGACGAGGTCGAGCGCGAACGCGACAATGCGCTGTCGAACGTGGTCAGGATCGGCGAACTCGAAAACGCTTTGGCGGCAGCTGAACAGGCGATCCTCGAGGCCGAATCGACAGACGAGACCGTGGCACTCAGAGCCGAGCTCGAACAGACCAGGAGCCAGCTCGACGAACTGCACCTTCGCCTCTCGGAATCCAAGGCCGACCATGCGGCGCTGCAGGCCAGGTTCGAAGCCGAAGCGAGCGGCAACGCGGACGCCGCCGAACGGACCGCGGAAGAAGCCTCCAGCCTGCACAGCCAGCTGGAGGAGGCCTTCGCCGAGATCGAAACGCTGGAGCAGCAGCGGGACGAGGCATCCGCCGAACTGGCGGGGCTGCGGGAACGCAACCTCGCCAGCACCGAAGCGATCGAGCGCAACGACGCACTGCTGAAGGCGGCGAAGGCGGAAATCGAAAGGCTGCAGGAGACGATTGTCTCGGCCCGCGCCGAGGCCGAGAGCGCAGCGCAAGGCCAGCTCACGACGATCGCCAGGCTCGAGCAGGAATTCGGCGAGGCCATGGCCTCGAAAATGAGTCTGGAGGGAGAGGTCGAAAATCTTGGTGCCGCACTCGAACGTGCCGAAGCGGCGGCGGCGCAGTCGGCCGAAGCCGGTGCTGCCGTCGAAGCCCATGAGGCGACGATCGCCAAGCTGGAGCAGGAGCTTGGCGAGGTGGTCACCGTGAAGATGGATCTCGAACGCCAGGTCGAGGATCTCGGCACTGCCCTCGAAGAGGCCAAGACCGCGGCGCTTGCCTCCGCCGAGGCCAGCGCCGCCGCCGATGCCGCAGCCCATGCGTCGTCCATCGAGGCCGGCCTGAAGGAGTCGGATCTGCTGGCGACCATCGAGGGTTTGAGCGCCGAACTGGCATTGGCCGGTGAGGCCGCAGACCAGGTTCGAAGCGACGAAGACGACGACGAGATGCGGTCCTTGCGGCAGCGCGCGGCGATCGCCGAATCGGAAATCGAACGGCTGATCTTCAGCCGGCTGACGGAGGAGAAGTCGCCCGGCAGCCGCTCGATCGACTCGGCGCTTCCGCCCCGACCGGCGAGCGACGATCCAGCCGAAACCAAGCGTCTGAAATCCGAGCTGATGGCGGCCCGGGCCGACATCATCAAGCTCAATGCCGACGTGAAGGCGGCCAGGCAGCGGCTGGCCGAGCAGACCGAGTCGAGTGACGGTCAGACGACGCGGCCGGACAATTCCGCCAAGCTCGAGCAGCAGCTCGCATCGACCCGCTCGCGAGTCCAGCAGCTGAACAAGGCGCTCGCCGATGCCAAGCTGCGCGAAGTGGCGATCGACCTCGCTCTGATCAGCGTCCTCCCGACCCCCTCCCCGCCAGCCCCTCGCTGACGCGAACGGAAGCGTTCAGAGCGAGCCACCGTCGCCGACAGCGGGGTCTTCTCGGCGCATGCCTGCCGGCGCCGGGCCGCCGGTGGCCCAGTCCAGCAGCTCGACCGTGTGGACGATCGGGACCGCCGTGCCTGATCTTATCTGGGTGATGCAGCCGATATTGCCGGTCGCGATCACGTCCGGACTCGTGCTTTCGATATGGGCGACCTTGCGGTCGCGCAGCCGGTTCGCGAGCTCGGGCTGGGTGATGTTGTAGGTGCCCGCCGAGCCGCAGCAGAGGTGGCCCTCCGGAACGTCCCTGACCGTGTAGCCGGCCTTCGCGAGCAGGGTCTTCGGCGCCGCCGTGATCTTCTGACCGTGCTGGAGGGAGCAGGCGGCGTGATAGGCGACGGCGAGATCGAGATCGCGGCTCGCGGGCCTCAAGCCGATCTCCTCCGCCAGGAACTCGCTGACGTCCTTTGCGATCGCGGCGAAGGCGGCCGCAGGCTCGCTGTAGGCGTCGTCCTCGCGCAGCATGAAGCCGTAATCCTTGACCGTGGTGCCGCAGCCGGAGGCGTTGATGATGATCGCATCGAGCCCGCCGAGATCGCGCTCGCGCATCCAGCCGTCGAGATTGCGCCTGGCCGCGTCCAGCGCCTCCGCCTCGCGGCCCATATGATGCACCAGCGCGCCGCAGCAGCCGGTGAGATGCGGGATCACCACCTCGACGCCGTGGCGGGTGAGCAGCCTTATCGTCGCCTCGTTGATCGAAGGTGCCAGCACCTGCTGGGCGCAGCCTGTCATCAGCGCGACCCGCGCCCGGCGCTCCCCTTCGGCCTGGAAAATCTGCGGACGGTCCATCCAGGACGGCGTGGGAATGGCAGCCGGCGCCAACCGCAGCATGGCGCCGATCCTGCCCGAAAGCCCTCCTTTGCCCTCGAACAGCCGCGCGAAAGGTTTGCCGAACCAGGCGCCGAGCAGACCAAGGCGAAACAGACCGGGCTCGGGCAGCATGGCCGCCAGCACGTCGCGCAGCCAGCGTTCGGCACGCGGCCGCTGATAGGTCTCCTCGATCCGTTTTCGGGCGTGGTCCACCAGATGCATGTAGTGGACGCCGGACGGGCAGGTGGTCATGCAGGAAAGACAGGAGAGACAACGGTCGACATGCTTGACCAGCTCCGGGCTCGCCGGCTTGTCGTTCTCCAGCATGTCCTTGATCAGATAGATGCGGCCGCGCGGACTGTCGAGCTCGTCGCCAAGGAGAACGTAGGTGGGGCAGGTCGCCGTGCAGAAGCCGCAATGCACGCAGGCGCGAAGGATTTTTTCGGACTCGGCCATGTCCGGATCGGCGAGCTGTGCAAGCGTGAAGCTGGTCTGCATTGCTCACACACCCTCATACATGCGGCCGGGGTTGAGCACACCCTTCGGATCGAAGCTCTCCTTGACCCGCCTCGTGAGCGCCGCGAGCGGGGCCGCCTGCGGCTGGTAGACGGGCACCGTGCTGCGAAGCCGTTCCGGTGCACGGACGAGCGTGGCATGACCGCCCCTGGCCTCGGACGCATCCGCGATCGCCGCGCGCACCACGGCCGCGCCGCCGTCGTCCTGCGCAGGCGTCGCGAGCCAGATCAGACCGCCCGCCCAGTCGTAGTAGCAGGTGGCGTCCAGACGCTCCCTGATCGCCGCCGCCACCGACGGCCCGGCCGAGGGCGGCAGGGACAGGCGCCAAACCGCGCGGTCGGCGGCGCCGGTCAGCGGGGCGGCGTCGCGAAGGCCCTTCCAAAGGATGCGCGAGCCCTTGCCTTCGAGCTTGTCGCCACCGTTCAGCTCCTGCTGCAGTGCCGTGAATCGCGCCTCGACCGAGGGCGCCGGGCCCTCCAGCCGAAGCAGCGTGAGTGCGCCGTTACCGAAGCCGAGCCCGGCGGGCGTGCCGGCGGGCAGATGCGCCGCACCCGACACTTCATGCGCCGATCCCATCGCCCGCGTCATGGCCGAAAGCGCCGCGCGGTCGTCGAGATCGCGCAGCACCAGTGTCCAGGTGACCTCCGGCTTCGGCAGCGTCTTGATGGAGAGCTCGGAAAGGGCGGCGAGGGTGCCCATGGAGCCGGTCATCAGCTTCGAGAGATCGTAGCCGGTGACGTTCTTGACCACCTTGCCGCCGGACTTGAACGCCCTGCCATGGCCGGTCACGCCCCTGAAGCCGAGAAGGTGATCGCGGGCGGCACCCGACTTGATCCGTCTCGGCCCGGAAAGATTGGCCGCGATCGTGCCGCCGAGCGTGCCGGCATGCTCGCCGCCGAGCAGCTCGCTCAGATCAGCAGGCTCGAAGGCCAGCGCCTGGCCGGCCTCGTCGAGCAGGGCTTCGATCTCGTCGAGCCGCGTTCCCGGCCGCGCCGTCAGCACCAGCTCGGCCGGCTCGTAATCGATCACGCCGGCAAGCCCCGAAAGGTCGAGCCGATCCGCCGCCGTCACCGGACGACCGAGCGCGCGCTTGGTGCCGGAGCCAACCAGCTCGAACCTGCGTCCATCGGCGCAGGCACTCTCGACCGCCGCCTGCAGTTCGTTTTCGTCCTTAGGCCGAAGAATGGCCATCGCACCTCCCGGGCGCCGGGCGGTCCGGCGGTCACCAGCGAACGTCCGCCGAGTTCGTCTTCATCGTGGGGGCGAACAATGTCTCCTATTTCTGATCGCTTGACGACGGCGCGTCAAATCCCGGCCGGCTGTTTCCCGGCGCAAGCAAAAAAAAAGGCGGGGCCGAAGCCACCGCCTTCGAAGTCCGTTCACCAAACCTCAGGAGCGTCGTCGGCGAAGCGCAAGGCCGATCGCCACCACGCCAACGCCGATGAGCCCGATCGCCCCCGGCGCCGGCACGGGCGTCGGTTCGGGATCGGGTCCGCCGACCTCGACTTCGATCTTGTTGGCGATCGCCGCATCGAACTCGTCGAAGCTGTCGGCCTGCAGCACGAAGGCGTCCGGGCCGCCGATCACGTTCGCCTGGTAGAAGTCGAAAATGCCCTGGCCGCCGATCGCGAGGCCGTTGATGCGGGAAACGCCGGCGCTGAGCGCCGCGTCGCGCGCCTGCTGCGTTGCCGAGACGCCGGCGGTGCCGTCGCCGGAGACGTCGATGATGATGTTGCCGGTCTCGAAGTTGTTGGTGTTCAGCGCCTCGGTCGCCAGCAGGATGCCGCTCGCGATATTGGTGCCGCCGCTGATCCGGGTCACCGCCGCAAGTTCGTCGGCGAACTGGAGAACCTCGTCCGCCGTCCTGAGGTGACGGAAACCGATCACTTCCGTCGCCGAGGATGCGAACAGGATGGTGTTGACGGCGACGCCGTTCGGGGAGTTCACGATCGAATCGACGACCGCGCTCTGGCGAAAGGCATCGGCATAGCCGTCGATCTGCTGGCTGAACTCCGCAGTGTCGATGCTACCCGAGCTGTCGACCACCAGCGACAGTTCCAGATCGACCGGCACGGCCTTGGCCGTCCCGGAAAGCCCCATGACGGCGGCCCCGGCAAGGGCCAGGGAAAATAGCGTTCGCATCCAACACCTCCATCGATTGTTCAACCTGGGGCGTAGAAGCAAACGTCGTGCCAGACCGGAAAATTGATGAATATCATCATCTTATTCGTCTGATTTTCTCGGCATATGTCTTGGAAAATTTACAAGTCTTGCCGCCATTGTAAAAGATCCCGCACCCGGACGACGACACGCACCGGATCAGGACGCCGCAAAGCCGCGCATGAGCGGCGCACCGACGAGCATGCCGAGATAGGCGACATAGCCGATCAGCAGCACGGCCCCTTCGCGCCGGCTGATCCGCCAGCTGGTGACGGCGAACAGCAGCAGCGCGCCCGTGGCGGCTAGCATCACCCATATGTCGCGGCCGGCGACGTCGTCCGGAAACGCGATCGGCGTCACGACCGCTGTGGCGCCGAGAATGCCGAAGACGTTGAAGATGTTGCTGCCGATGACATTGCCGAACGCGAGATCGCCCTGGCGCCTGAGCGAAGCCATGATCGCGGTCGCGAGCTCCGGCAGCGAAGTGCCGATGGCGACCACGGAAAGCCCGATGACCGCATCGCTGACGCCCAGTTGCTGAGCGAGGTCGATCGCGCCGGTCACCAGAAAGTCCGCGCCGAGAAGCACGCCGCCGAGGCCAAACGCGACCATGGTCAGGCCGATCGGCAGAGCAAGCCCGTCGCCAGCATCCCGCTCCTGGTCGCCGGCGCGGCTTTCATGGCGCCGGTCGTCGAGCGTGGCTGCGATCAGATAGACGATCAGGATCAGCAGAAAGACGACGCCCAGCCAGCGGCCGACCTGGCCGAAAGTGACGACCGCGGCGCAGGCCGCAGCCGACGCCAGCAGCACCGAACCGTCGCGGCGCAGCACCCGCGGCCGGCTGGCGATCGGATGGAGAAGGGCCGCGATCGAAAGGATCAGGAGCACATTGGCAATATTGGAGCCGATCACATTGCCCACCGCCAGGCCGGGCGCACCGCGCAGCGCCGCATCGACACAGGCGGCGAGTTCCGGCGCCGAAGTGCCGAACCCGACCAGTGTCACACCGATCACGAGGGGCGAGACGCCGAGGCGCTCGGCGACCCCGACGGCGCCGCGCACCAGGCTTTCGCCGCCGGCGAGCATGAGGACGAGACCGAACGTCAGTTGCAGGATCACCCTTTTCCCCAACCCCTGCCGCAAGCGAGAGGGCCCATGTGCCGATGCGGCGGCCAGATACACGGTGCCAGGCGACACCGCTTGATGCACCGTCAGCGCACCGCTTGGAGCAACTCGATCACCCTATTTGCCCGCCAGAGTGGTAAGGAGATCGACGCTGGAATGCAATCTGCCGGCGACGCGACGTGATATTGATGGAGGAACGGATCATGGCGCAGTTCAAGTTCTACGGCGAAAAGCAGCATCTGCGCGCGGTTCGCAACCGCCTGTCCGATATCGCGCACGGCGTTGCCATGGAGGTTCTGGGACTGCCCGCCGACAAGCGCTTTCACCGCTTCATCGGCCTGGACGACGATGATTTCCGGCGCCCCGCCGACCGAAGCACCGCCTATACCATCATCGAGGTCAGCCTCTTCGAGGGCCGGAGCGACGCCACCAGGCGCGCGTTTCTGAAAGCGCTGATGGCCAGGATCGATGACGGCCTGGCCATCGCCCCTTCGGATCTCGAGATCACTCTTTTCGAAACGCCGAAAAACCACTGGGGCATCCGCGGCGCCGTCGGCGACGAGCTCGTGCTGCCTTACGACGTCGAGACTTGATCGGGACACTTTCCGCACGGTGAGGGTGTGAAGCCTTGCGGCAAAAACTCGCAGAAAGAGAGTTCGATCGGCGAGGCGGCTTACACCCATTGGCGAGGCGTCGAAAAAGTTCTACCAATGGTAAGTGAAAATTAAGCATTTGCCGTTACGAGTGCGAATGCCGGGCGGAAGATAGGTGCTGGCGATCTCCGCAGGCCGCCGTTAGACTTCCAACTAACGGTTTCTACGCACCGCCGGCGGATCATCAGGGGGCTTAGGCCTCGGGAGTGTCGTTCTTGCTGCAACTGGTCAGTTTGACGGGGATCTTGTCGGCGCTCTGGCTGCTGCTCTCCGGCCACTGGCACAACTCCCTGCTGCTCGTGCTGGGGGCCCTGTCGATCGTCCTGACCATGATCGTGAGCTTCAGAATGGGCGTGATCGACCGGGAGGGGCATCCGGTGCATCTTGCCCTGCGCGGTCTCCTTTACTGGCCTTGGCTGATCAAGGAAATCGTGGTCGCCAACATCGATGTCGCCAAGGCGATCCTTGGGCTTACGGACGCGGTCCGGCCGAGTGTGTTCACCGTCAAGGCCTCGCAGCGAACCGACCTTGGCAGGACCATCTACGCCAACTCGATCACCCTGACGCCGGGCACGGTGACCATCGGCCTCGACGGCGACGAGATGACCATCCACGCATTGACGCCCGCCGCCAAAGACGGTCTTGCCACCGGCGAGATGGACCGGAAGGTGACGGCGGTCGAGGGCGAACGCTGATGTTCGGTGCGGCGTCGCTTGCCATTCTCGTGGTCATGGCGATGGTGCTCGCGCGCGCGCTCATGGGACCGACGGTCTTCGATCGCATCCTCGCGGTCAATCTGTTCGGCACCCTGACCGTGGTGCTGATCGCGCTTCTGGGTTTTCTGATCGAACGTCCCGAATTTCTGGACATCGCGCTCGTCTACGCCCTGATCAATTTCATCGGCACCATCGCCGTCACCAAATACTGCGTCTTCACCAACTTCAACGCGCCGGTCGAAAAGCAGGACTGGGACGACATCTGATGGCGATCCTGGCCGACATCCTCACCTTCCTTTGCCTCGCCGCCGGCGTCGTCAGCATGCTGATCGGCAGCTATGGCCTTTTGAAGCTGCCTGACGTGTTCGCGAGAATGCACGCCGCCGGCATGGTGGATACGCTGGGCCTCGGTCTGATCATGATCGGGCTGATGCTGCAGGGCGGCTTCGGCCTGGTCACGTTCAAACTGTTCCTGATCGTGGTCTTCGTTCTCTACACCGGACCCGCCGTGACCCACGCGCTCGCCCAGGCCGCGTTGAACGCCGGCGTGAAGCCGCTGGTCCAGGCCGACCGACAAAAGGAGGACGATGCATGATCGACGTGATCGACATGGCACTTCTCCTGATCATGGTCGCGACCGCGCTCGCCTTCGTGTTCATCCGCAACCTCTTCGCGATCGTCATGCTGTCCGGCATCTTCAGCCTGACCGCCGCGGTTCTCTACGTCGTCATGGACGCCGTCGACGTCGCCTTCACCGAGGCGGCGGTGGGGGCCGGTATCGCCACGGTTCTCGGTCTGGTGGCTCTCTCGCTCACCGGCAAGCCCGACGAGGCGCCCAGCGGACGGAGCCATATCGGCCCCTTCATGGTGGTCATGCTGACCGGTGCGGTGCTGATCAACGCAACCTTCGACATGCCGAATTTCGGTGACCCGAACGCGCCGATCCACCAGCATGTGGCGCCCCGCTATATCGAGCAGTCCGGCGAGGAGATCGGGGTGCCGAACATCGTTACCTCGGTTCTGGCGAGCTATCGCGGCTACGACACGCTCGGTGAGGTCTTCGTGATCTTCACGGCCGCATGCGGCGTGCTCGCTCTTCTGGGCAGGCGGCGGAAATCGCGCGCTGGCAGCAGTGCGGGGCCGGGGGCGGAGCACGGGCGATGATCGACAAATCGATTCTCCGCATCACCGCGAAGCTCCTGATCCCCGCCATCATGCTGTTCGGACTTTACGTGCAGTTCCACGGCGACTACGGACCTGGCGGCGGTTTCCAGGCCGGCGTCATCTTCGCATCGGCCTTCATCGTCTATGCTCTGCTTTTCGGCACCCACGAAGCCCGGCGCGCGGTGTCGCCGGGCTTCGTCAGGTTCACACTGGCCTTCGGCGTGCTTCTCTATGCCGGCGTGGGCGTCGCCGGGATCCTGCTCGGCAGCAACTATCTCGACTACGACGTGCTCGCCCATGATCCGGTGCACGGCCAGCATATCGGTATCCTCCTGATCGAATTCGGTGTCGGCGCGACCGTCGCCGCGGCGATGATCACGATCTTCCTCACCTTCGCCGGCCACGACCGGCAGCTGGAAGAGGACTGATCGATGGAGTTTCCCGGCATCTTCAACTACTGGATCTCGATCGTCCTGATGATGACCGGGTTCTACGTGGTCATCGCCCAGGGCAATCTGGTCAAAAAAATCTTCGGGCTGAACGTCTTTCAGGTGTCGGTTTTCCTTTTCTACATTTCCATGAGCAAGGTGGAGGGCGGTGTCGCACCGATCCTCGATGATCGCTACCAGCTCTATTCCAACCCGCTGCCCCATGTCCTCATCCTGACCGCCATCGTCGTCGGCGTGGCCACCATGTCGCTCGGCCTCGCCCTCGTGGTGCGCATCCGCGACGCCTACGGCACGATCGAGGAGGAAGAGATCGAACGGCAAGAGGCGGAGATGCCGTGATCTCGTCCCAGCTTCCCATATTGCAGATCGTCGTTCCGCTGATCGCCGCCCCGATATGCCTGATCCTCCGGCACGCTTTTGCTGCCTGGCTGCTGGCGACGGCGGCGACCGCCGTAACTTTTGTGATCTCCGTGGCCCTGCTCGTCCAGGTTCTGGATCTGGGCACGATCTCCTACGCCCTCGGTGACTGGGAGCCGCCCTACGGCATCGAGTATGTGGTCGACCTGCTGAGCGCCTTCATCCTGGTGACCGTTGCCGGCATCGGCACGCTGGTCATGCCGTTCGCCCGACGCAGCGTCGAGCAGGAGGTGCCTGAGGAGCGAATCTACCTCTTCTACGTGATGTACCTCCTCTGCCTCGCCGGCCTGCTCGGCATCGCGATCACCGGCGACGCCTTCAATCTCTTCGTCTTTCTCGAGATTTCCTCGCTTTCGTCTTACGTCCTGATCAGCCTCGGGCGTGACAAGCGGGCGCTCACCGGCGCCTTCAACTACCTGATCATGGGCACCATCGGCGCCACCTTTTACGTCATCGGCGTCGGCATGCTCTACATGATGACCGGTACGCTCAACATGGCGGACCTGGCCGAGCGCCTGCCGGCGCTCATCCATCTCCGCGTGGTAGAGGCGGCGCTCGCCTTTCTCCTGGTCGGCATCAGCCTTAAGCTCGCCCTCTTTCCCCTGCATTTCTGGCTGCCCAACGCCTACGCCTTCGCACCGACCACAGTCACCATCTTCCTCGCGGCCACCGCGACCAAAGTGTCGGTCTACGTGATGATCCGCATTCTCTACACCGTCTTCGGCGGCCCGGCCCTGTTCGAAATCTTTCCAATCGACGAAGCCCTTGTGGGTCTCGGCATGTTGTCCATGGTCGCCGCAGCCCTGGTCGCCATCTTCCAGGACAACGTCAAGCGGCTGCTCGCCTATTCCAGCCTGTCGCAGATCGGCTACATGATCCTCGGCATCGGCATCGGCAACATCGCGGGCCTCGCCGGCGGCATGGTACATATCTTCAATCACGCCATGGCCAAAGCGGCCTTGTTCATGGCCATCGGCTGCGTGATCAGCCGCGTGGGTGCCGTTACCGTCGCTGATCTCGCCGGCCTCGGCCGTCAGATGCCGCTCACCATGGCGGCGCTGATGGCCGGCGCGCTCAGCCTGATCGGGGTGCCGGGGACCGTCGGCTTCGTTACCAAATGGTATCTGATCGCCGGCGCCTTTGAGAACGGCAACTGGCTGGCCGTCATCACCATCCTGCTGAGCGGGCTGCTTGCCGTCGTCTATTGCTGGCGCATCGTCGAAGCCGTCTATTTTCAGGATCCGCCACCCGGTCGCGAGGCCGTGCATGAAGCGCCGATCGCGATGCTGGCACCAATGCTGGTGCTCGCTGCGGCCTGCGTCATCTTCGGTGTCAGCGCCACCTGGACCATGGACGTCGTCATCGCCGCCGCCGAGACCCTGATGGCCGGGGCACCGTCCTTCGAAGGCCTGGAAGGACCAGTTCCGGCAGGCCATGGCGCCGCCGATGTGCCCGCGGAGGGCCACGAATGAGCGCCTCGACAGCGATCATCGCCGCCGTCCTCTTGCCGGCAATCGGATCGTTTTTCATCTGGCTGACGGGTTCGCGCCCGAACCTTCGGGAAAGCGTGACGCTGGTGACCGCCGGGCTGCTGTTCATCCTGGTCCTGATCGCGATCTGGCCGGTGGCCGCCGGCGGGCGCCCGGAAGCGACACTGATCGAGATGTTCCCAGGTCTCAGCCTCGCCTTCCGGCTCGAGCCCCTCGGCGCCACTTTCGCCCTGATCGCGAGCTGCCTCTGGATCCTGACCTCGATCTACGCCATCGGCTACATGCGCGGCCACCACGAGAAGAACCAGACCCGCTTCTTCGCCTACTTCGCGCTTGCCATCGCCAGCACCATGGGCGTGGCCTTTGCCGGCAATATGCTCACGCTGTTCACCTTCTACGAGGTGCTCAGCGTCTGCACTTATCCGCTGGTGACCCACAGCGGCACGGCGGAGGCGAAACGCGCCGGGCGCGTCTATCTCGGGATCCTGCTCGGAACGTCCATCGGCTTTCAGCTTTTCGCCATCGGCTACACCTGGATCGCCGCCGGGACCCTCGACTTCACCGACGGCGGCATTCTGGAGGGCAAGGTCTCAGCCGGTGTCGCCGCTCTGCTCATGACGCTCTACGTTTTCGGCATCGGCAAGGCCGCTGTCATGCCCTTCCATCGCTGGCTGCCTGCCGCCATGGTAGCCCCCACGCCGGTAAGCGCACTCCTCCATGCGGTCGCGGTCGTCAAGGCTGGCGTTTTCTCGGTGCTGAAAGTCAGCGTCTACATTTTCGGCATCGACCTTCTCGCCGCCACCGGTGCCAGCTACTGGCTCGCCTATATCGCTGCCGCCACCATCATCATCGCGTCGCTGGTCGCCATGCGGAAAGACAATCTGAAAGCGAGGCTCGCCTACTCCACGGTCAGTCAGCTTTCCTACGTGGTCCTCGGCGCCATGCTCGCGACGTCAAGCGGGGCACTCGGCAGCGCCATGCACATCGCGATGCACGCCTTCGGCAAGATCACGCTCTTCTTCTGCGCCGGCGCGATCATGGTCGCTACTCACAAAACCGAGGTGAGTCAGATGCACGGCCTTGGCCGCCGCATGCCGCTCACCTTCGTTGCCTTCGGCATCGCCGCCCTGAGCATCATCGGCCTGCCGCCGCTCGGTGGCGCCTGGAGCAAGTGGCAGCTGGCGCTCGGCGCGGCCGAGACCGGCCAGGCCGTGCTGGTGGCGGTGCTCATGATTTCCTCCCTGCTGAACGTCGCCTACCTCATGCCTGTCGCGATCCGCGCGTTCATGCCCGGCCCGGAGGCGAAGGCCGGTGTCGGGGACGAAGCCGCTGCTGCGTGGCGCCTCGACGAAGCACCGATGCTATGCGTCGTGCCCCTCTGCATCACGGCCGTCGGCTGTCTGGCGCTGTTCTTCTACGCCGATCGCCTGTTCATCTTCCTGAAACCCATGGCTGGGGGCTGAGGCTCATGGAAGAACAGAAGAAGGAGACCTATTGGCTGGACCAGCCCAGAAACGTGTCGCTGATCGTCTGGAGTCTGGTCGCGGTCTGCGTGCTCCTGTTCTTTGCCGACGCCTTCTACCACAAACACCCCTATTTCGAGATCGAGCAGCTGTTCGGCTTCTACGGCGTCTACGGCTTCTTCGTCTGCGTCGCTCTCGTCCTGGCCGCGAAATGGATGCGCACGATCCTGATGCGGCCGGAAGACTATTACGATCAGGCGGAAACGCAGCGTCAGACACCCAACTCCGCGCCTCACGCCCATGAATAGCATTTCGCCGGGCCTCATCCTGATACTCGGTGCCGTCGTGGTGCCGCTGTTGCGCGGCCAGGCGCGGCACGTCTACATGTTGGCGCTGCCGCTGCTTTCCCTTCTGTCGGCAGCGTTCCTTCTGCAGTCCGGGGTGCACGGTCAGTTCACGCTGATGGACGTCCAGATCGAGATGGTCCGGGTCGACCGGCTGTCCACCATCTTCGGTATCATCTTCTCGATCGCTGCGGCGCTCGGCGTCCTCTATGCCCAGCATGACGACGACCCGATCCAGCAGGTCGCGGGGCTGATCTACGCGGGCGCCGCCATCGGCGCCGTCTATGCCGGCGATCTCCTGACGCTGTTCGTCTTCTGGGAGCTCACCGCCGTCTCGTCGGTCTTCCTGATCTGGGCGGCGCGTACCGAACGCGCCTATCGGGCGGGCATGCGCTATCTGATCATCCAGATCGGTTCCGGCGTATTGCTGATGGCGGGTGCCCTGCTGCGCTATGCAGAGACCGGATCCCTGACCTTCGACGAGCTCGGCCTCGACGGCCTCGGCAACAGTCTGATCTTTCTCGCCTTCGGCATCAAATGCGCGTTCCCACTCCTGCACAACTGGCTGGAGGACGCCTATCCCGAGGCGACCGTCAGCGGCACGGTGATGCTCAGCGCCTTCACGACCAAGCTCGCAGTCTATTCGCTCGCGCGAGGTTTTCCGGGCACCGAGATCCTGATCTATATCGGCGTGACCATGACGGCGTTCCCGATCTTCTATGCCGTGATCGAAAACGATCTGCGAAGGGTGCTGACCTACAGCCTGAACAATCAGCTCGGCTTCATGGTCACCGGCATCGGCATCGGCACGCCGCTCGCCCTCAACGGCACCGCCGCGCATGCGTTCTGTCACATCCTCTACAAAGCTCTCCTCTTCATGTCGATGGGCGCCGTTCTGCACCGCACCGGTACCATCAAGGGCTCCGAGCTCGGCGGTCTCTACAAGTCGATGCCATGGACCACCGGCTTTTGCATTGTCGGTGCGGCCTCGATCTCCGCCTTTCCGCTGTTCAGCGGCTTCGTATCAAAGTCGATGATCCTGACGGCGGTCGCCTCCGAGGGCTATTTCGTGCCCTGGCTGCTTCTCCTGTTCGCATCCGCCGGCGTCTTCCATCACTCCGGTATCAAGATCCCGTTCTTCGCCTTTTTCGCCCATGACAGCGGCCTTCGGGTGCAGGAAGCGCCCATGAACATGCTCGTCGCGATGGGAATCGCCGCCTTTCTCTGCATTGGCATCGGCGTCTTTCCGCAAGCCCTCTACGCCCTCCTGCCCTTCCCGGTCGACTACCACCCCTACAGCACCTACCACGTCATCAACCAGCTTCAGCTTCTGCTGTTCTCGGCGCTCGCCTTCACCTGGCTGATGCGGACAGGCGTCTATCCGCCGGAACTGCGTTCGACCAATCTCGATTTCGACATCGTCTATCGGAAAGGCCTGCCGGCGCTCGTCCGCTGGTTCCAGAGCGTCCTTCAACCCATCGACAGGGCGATCCGCGATCACGCCTTGCGCCTGTTCCGCCAGATCGTCGGCGAGATCTACCGGCATTCCGGCCCCGGCGGCACGCTCGCTCGGGCCCTCGGCCCTGGCAGCATGGTTTTTTGGGTGCTCGCCATGCTCGCCGGCTATCTCGTGATCTCTCTCGCAGGCGGCTGATGTCGTCGCACGCCGCCGGCACGAAGCAGAACGGAGAGGAGGAGCGTGGTATCGCCCGCCGGCACCAGGCTCGTTCCTCCATTGCCGATTGCCATTGACGGACGTCGTCGACCATCACCTCGCATTCTAAATTGAGGGACGCCAAGCGGACTTCATCGGCGTGGCGAATGGCCAGCGGCAGCACATAAGGCTGAGGTCACCACCGGGAGCGCATCGCAAGGTCATCGTTTCGGTTTCCGGCATGGGCCTGGCGAAGCCTTTCCGAGAAAACCTGATCGCGCAGAAGCATCTGTCGCGACCTATTCTTCTCGTGGAGTCGCCCCCGGTCTAACCGGACACCCAGGCGATCCTGAGAAGATTGGTGGCGCCTGGCGTGCCGAACGGCATGCCGGCGGTGATCACCAGGCTGGAGCCCGGGCGGGCGAGACCGGTGTCAAGGGCGGCTTTGCAGGCCTGCTCGACCATCTCGTCGATATCGCCTGCGTCCTCGCAGATCATCGGGTGGAGGCCCCAGAGGAGAGCCAGGCGTCTGGCTGTGCTTTCCCGGGTGATCAGGCCCAGAATGGGCCGGTCCGGCCGTTCGCGCGCGGCCCGCAGCGCCGTCGATCCGGTGGTGGTGTAGGTAACGATCGCGGCGGCGCGCATGGTGGTGGCGACACCGCTCGCGGCGAGCATGATGGCATCGGCCGTGGTGCGCTCGGCCTCGGCGTGATAGGCGTCCAGATAGGTTCGGTATAGCTGGCCGTTTTCGACTTTGACGATGATCCGATCCATCATCGACACGGCCTCGACCGGATAGTCGCCGGCGGCGGTTTCGGCGGACAGCATGACGGCGTCGGCACCATCATAGACGGCGGTCGCGACGTCCGAGGCTTCGGCCCGAGTCGGGGCGGGCGCGTGGATCATGCTTTCCAGCATCTGGGTCGCGACCACCACCGGCTTGCCGGAATCGCGGCAGGCGCGGATCATGCGCTTTTGCAGGCCCGGCACGTCTTCAGGCGGCATTTCCACGCCGAGATCGCCGCGGGCGACCATGATACCGTCGGCCATCTCGATGATCTGGTCGAGGTGATTGATCGCGGCCGGCTTTTCGATTTTGACCATGATCGCGGCGCGCCCTGCGATCAGCCGGCGCGCTTCGGCGACGTCTTCAGGCCGCTGAACGAAGGACAGAGCCACCCAGTCGGCGCCGAGATCGAGGCCGAATTGCAGGTCGCGCTTGTCCTTGTCGGTCAGCGCCGAGAGCGGCAGGACCGCATTCGGTACGTTCACGCCTTTTCTGTTGGACAGCGGACCGCCGGCCGTCACCTCGCATTTCGCGTAGTCCTGGCCGACTTCCTTCACGGACAGGCGGATCTTGCCGTCGTCCAGGAGAAGCTCGGTCCCCTCGTCGATCGCGCGAAAAATCTCGACATGGGGAAGCTGGACACGATGGCGGTCACCCGGCGCGTCGTCGAGGTCAAATCGGAAGGTCTGCCCGGCATCGAGCTCGACGCCGTCGTTTTCGAAGGTGCCGACTCGCAATTTCGGCCCCTGGAGGTCCATGACGACGCTGATCGGACGCCTGGTCTCGGCTTCGATGCGACGCACGATCTCGTAGCGGGCCTTGTGATCGTCGTGGCTGCCGTGGGAGAAGTTGAACCGGAACGCATCGGCGCCGGCATCGAAGAGCGTCCTGATGCGATCGGCCGTCGTGCTCGACGGACCGAGGGTCGCGAGAATTTTCGCCGAACGCCGGTGGCGCATGGAGGCTCCCCGTTGCCATCGAACGACTGTGGCAGTCGCCCTTTCCTCAAGCGATCTAAAGGAGTTGTTCCAGCCTAGCAACCGACAGTTACGACGATGTGACCGAAGACCGCGGCCACCGGATCAGGCCGGAGGCTCGGTGTCGCCACCGGACCCCGTGCGGGTCAGAAGGAAGAAGTCGACCAGCGCCATCGCGACGACGACGACGCAGATGACCGTGAGATCGGGTTCTCTGACATAGTAGACGAGGATGCCGACGAAACCTGCAAAGCAGATGATCGAGATCAGGGCGAGGAGCTTGTCGAGCATCGTTCGTCACCTCAATCGGGGTTGGCAGCGTTGACGGTCTGCATGAGCCAGCCCGCCGTACGCATCAGCCTGGCGTCATCGCCTCGCCTGCCGACGAGTTGGACGCCTATCGGCAGGTCTGCTTCATCCTTCAGGAGCGGCAGCGTGATCGCCGGCGTGCCGCAAAGGGTCCAAAGCGTGCAGAAGGCGGGGTTGCCTGTGCTCTCCAGGCCGGAGGGCGCGGCGCCTGCGGCGGCCGGCGTGAGAATGGCGTCGTAGCGCTTGAAGATTTCGTCGAGGCCGGCGTTCAGCACCTCGATCCAATCGACCGCGGCGAGATAATCATGCGCCCGCACCTCGCGGCCCTCGTCGATCGCATCCTGCATCTGCCGGCTGAGGCTCTCCCGCCCACGCCGTTCGTAGTGGCCGAAATTGTGCGCGAAGCCCGCCGCCATCAGCCGCCGCTGGAGGACGTGGCCCTCGACGAAGACTTCGGGCAGGGGCACGTTATCGACGCCGTCGCCCAGGAACTCGGCAAGTTCGGGAAAGGCCTGCTTGGTGCATTCCTCCGCCTGGTCCCAGACGGACGTCTCGACGAAGGCGAACAGCGGTTTGAGCGGCGGCTTGGACTGGACGGCGGCCAGGAGTCCCTGATGCGCGGTCGGGATGGTCGCCTTGTCCCCCTGATCATGGCCGACCAGGGCGTCGGCGAGCAGCGCCGCGTCGGCGACCGATCGGCCGAAGGTGCCGATGGTGTCGAGATGGAAGGACTGGGCGAGCACGCCCGTCCGCGGGATCAGACCGAAGGTTGGCTTGTAGCCGACGACGCCGCAAAAGGAGGCGGGACGAATCACCGAGCCGTTGGTCTGGGTGCCGATCGCCAGAGGTGCCATGCCGGACGCGACGGCCGCCGCCGAACCGGATGACGAGCCGCCCGGGGTCCGCCCGGGGTCATGGGGGTTTTTGGTCTTGCTCGGCGCGTAATAGGCGAGCTCGGTGGTCACGGTCTTGCCCAGCAGAATGGCGCCTGCGGCTCTCAGCTTCGCGACGACCGCAGCATCGGCCCGAGGCCTGCGCCCGGCGTCGAGCACCGTGCCGTTCTCGGTCGGCATGTCCCTGGTGTCGATAATGTCCTTCACGCCGACCGGCACACCATGCAGCGGGCCGATCGGGCGGCCCGAACGGCGCACGGCATCCGCCTGCTTCGCCTGGCTACGGGCATGATCCGGATCGAGAAACGCCCAGGCCTCGATCTCGTCGTCGATCCCGGAAATGCGCGCGAGATGCGCCTCCACGATCTCCTCGCAGGCGTGCTCGCCATCGCGGATCGCAGCCGCGAGATCGACGGCGCCGAGCGAGGTCAGGTCGATCCTGGTCATGGCATGACCTGCGGAGTCATCGCATGACTAGTTCCCATAGAAATATTCCGGCAGGAACAACGCGATGCCCGGGAACAGGTAGAGGAGCAGCATCGAGAGGAAGATCATGGAGAGGAACGGCATGACGCCCCGGAAGATCTGCATGAGCTGCACATGCGGCGGCGCCACACCTTTCAGGTAGTAGGCGGACATGGCCATGGGCGGCGTGAGAAACGAAGTCTGGAGGTTGAGCGCCACCAGGATGCCGAAGAACAGCGGATCGATGCCGAAATGGGGGAGAAGCGGGAGAAAAATCGGCACGAAGATGATGATGATTTCCGACCACTCGAGCGGCCAGCCGAGAAGGAAGATGATGAGCTGCGCCATCAAGAGGAAGAGCACCGGCGAGAGGTCGAGGCCGATCACGAACTCGCTGATCAGATGCTCGCCGCCGAGATAGGAGAAGACGGACGAGAAGGTCCAGGAGCCGACGAACAGCCAGCAGACCATCGCCGAGGTGCGGACGGTGAGATAGACGGACTCCCTGAGCCGTTCCCAGGTGAGCGAGCGGTAGCAGGCCGCCAGCACCAGGCCGCCGAGCGCACCGACGGACGCCGCCTCCGATGGTGTTGCGAGTCCGAACAGGATGGCGCCGAGCACCGAGAGGATCAGGATCGCCAGCGGAAAAAAGGAGGTGATCAGCATGAAGGCGATCTGGCCGCCGGTGTAGCTGCCGGTCTCCTCCTCCGGCGGCTTCGGGGCCAGAGACGGGTTCAGCCAGGCGCGGCCGACCACGTAGATCATGTAAAGGCCGGCGAGCAGAAAGCCCGGGATCATCGCGCCCGCATAGAGCTTGACGATCGAGACGTTGGAGGTCGCGGCATAGACGATCAGCATGATCGAGGGCGGGATCAGGATTCCGAGGCAGCCGCCGGCGCAGATCACGCCTGATGCGAAGCTGGTGTCGTATTTGGCCCTGAGCATCGCCGGGAAGGCGAGGAGTCCCATGAGCGTGACCACGGCGCCGATGATGCCGGTCGCGGTCGCGAACATGGCGCAGGTGGCGAGCGCCGCCACGGCCATGGCGCCCGGCAGTTTTCGCGCGGCGATGTAAAGCGTGTCGAACAGGCGCGTGACGATGTTGGCGCGCTCGACGATATAGCCCATGAAGAGAAAGAGCGGCACGGCGGTCAGGACGTCGTTCGCCATGACCGAATAGGTCTGGTTGATGAAAAGATCGAAGATGCGGTTGTTGAACAGGCCCTCGAACCAGGTCTGCCAGAGCGTGATGCTGTCCGCCCCCTGCTCGACCGCGCGCTCGTAGCCGCGCCACATGCGGCCGGCGTCGAAATAGGCGTAGTAGCCGAAGAAAACGGCCATCGCCATCAGGGTGAAGCAGATCGGAAAGCCGAGGAAGATGCTGAGCAGAAACAGGCCGAGCATGGAGACGGCGACTTGGGGATCGGTCATCTGGCGTCACCGTCCTTGGTGCGAAGGGCCTGGGATTCGCCGCCAATTCTGCCGAGATCCCGCTGTTTCAGCAGCACGTCCTCCATTTCCTCGATATCTTCGGCGTGCTCCGGCCATTCACCGGTTCTCATGCAGACGATGCAGCGGCAGACCTGGGCGATGCCCTGGATGAACAGCAGAATGCCGGCCGCGACGATCACGGTCTTGAACTGAAAGATCGGGACGTTCGCAGGGCTCATCACGGAGACCTCGCCATACTGCCAGGAACGGCCGGCGTATTTCCAGCCGGCGAAGACCAGGGCGAGGATGCCGGGAAAGAAGAAGATGAAGTAGAGAACGAACTCGATGCGCGCCTGGGTCTTCGGCTTCCACAGCCGGTAGACGAAGTCGCCGCGCACATGGCCGTCCCGGGAGAGGGTGTAGGCGCCGGCCATCATGAAAAGGGCACCGTACATCATGTAGCTGAGATCGAACGCCCATGAGGTGGGGCTGCGCAGGATGTAGCGCACGAAGACTTCGTAGCCGACGCCGAAGGTCATGATCAGGATGCACCAGGCGAACGCCTTGCCGAACCAGGCCGAGATGCTGTCGGCGATTTCGATGAAGCGCAGCATGCAGTCCCCCGAGGACGTGAGTGCGACCAGGTCGCACGCCAAGCATTACGCAAGCGTCACGTAAAAGGAAGGGCGGCCGGAACCGCCCCTCCCGTCGACGCTGGCCGGCGTCCCGCGCCCTAGAAGCCGAGCTTGCCGGGGAAGTAGTGCTCGTAGGCGAGCTTGTAGTCCGCCTGGTTCATGATGTCGTAGAAGGCGACCCGCTCGGACCAGGCCTTCTGGCTGTCCACGACCCTGGCGAAGAACTCGTCCTGGAGAAGGTCTTCCATCACCTTGTCCCAGCTGTCCAGCTGCGCCTGCATGATCGAGCTGTCGGTGCGGTGCACGTTGACGCCGTCGTCGTTGATCAGGGTCTGCAGGTCGGCCGAATAGCGGTCCATGGCGAGACCGTAATTCGCGGTGTTCGCGGCTTCCGCGGCATATTCGAGAATCGCCTGATGCTCGGCCGGAAGGCTCTCATAGGTGTCGCGGTTGAAGATGATCTCGAAGAACTCGGCGGCCTGATGGTAGGAGCCCATCATGTAGTCCTTGGAGACGTCCTGGGCGCCGAACTGGCGATCCGCAGTCGGGTTGTTGAACTCGAACGCCTCGATCACGCCGCGCTCGAGCGCCGGGATGATTTCACCGCCGGGAAGCTGGGTGACCGAGAGGCCCATGCCCTGCATGATGTCCGTGGCGAGACCGACGGTCCTGTATTTCAGGCCCTGCATGTCGTCGGCGCTCTCGATCTTCTTCTTGAACCAGCCGAGGGGCTGGGTCGGCATGGGCATGGCGAAGAAGCCGACCAGATTGAGGCCGAGCACGTCCTGCACCAGCTCGCGATACATGTCCTTGCCGCCGCCGAAATGGATCCAGGCGAGGATCTGCGCGGCGTTGGCGCCGAACACCGGGCCGGTGCCGAACAGCGACGCGGCCTTGTTCTTGCCGTACCAGTAGGCGGTCACGGTGTGCGCGGCGTCGAGCACGCCGTCATGGCAGGCATCCTGCACCTGGAAGGCCTGGACGACGGCGCCGGCCGGCAGATAGTCGATCTTGAGCGAGCCACCGGACATCGCCTCGACGCGATCGGCATATTGCCTGGCCATTTCCGAGAAGATGGACTCGGATCCCCAGGAGCCCTGCATCTTGAGGACGGTGCCCTGGGCACGGGCGATATGGGGCGCCGCCAGGAGCGCACCGCCGCCGGCCGCGGCGCCGGCAGCGCCGCCGAGGAAGCTCCGTCGCGACGTTGTCTGCTCGCCACCTTTCGTTTCGCTTGTCTGCTTGGTCACTTGAACATCTCCCACGAGAAGCCGTCTTGCCGACGACACTGATGAACCACACCTGGCACGAATGTTTCTAGCCCGTTCCGGAAAAGATGTACATTATCCCGCCCCGTCCGCCTTGCCGGATCTCGAAGGCGTCAGTTCGACGCCATTCCTTTCTCTCTAAGTTCTGCCGTCGCCTCCTCGCTCTTGTCGAGATCCAACCCCATGCCGGCGAGCACCGCGTCGGTCTTGGAAAACTGCAGATCCCGGTATTCGACCACCTGCACACGATTTCCCGACGGATCGATAAAATCGAGGAACGGTCCGTCGATCACTTCGGCGCCCGCGGCCCTGGCGAGCTCACGCACCTTTGAGCGATCGTCGACCACCAGGCCGAAATGGCGATGCACGTCGCGGTCCTGTTCCCGCCCTTCCATCAGGGCGATGAACTGGTCGCCCATATCGATGAACGCCTGCCCCTCGCCGCGCCCGCGCAGCTCGAACGTGAAGATCCTGCCGAAGAAGTCGAGGGCTTCGTCGATGTCGCGGACTTCGAGGGCGATGTGATTGACGCCGACGAGACGCGGCCTGTCGTCGCTGTTCATATGCGGGCTCCCTGGCAGGTTCGCTGGGCTCGAACTCCCCTCTGGAAGTAGATCATGCAGCCGCTCCTTTCCAGATCCATGCCGCCCGCTTGCATGTTCGGCGGCGGAACGCAGGCGCTGCTTGCGCGTTGTCCATTGCAGGTGACGCCGCGCCATGGGGCCGGCGCCGACGCGCAACCGTGGAGCAGGCCATGGCCCGCCGGAAGACAGACCCGAGCATCAAGAAGCAGGACACCTACGAGACGCTCAGAGACCAGGGCGCCAGCAAGGAGAAGGCCGCGCGCATCGCCAACGCCCAGGCCAACCCGAAGCGGAACCCGTCGAAGAAAGGCGGCAAGGCGCCGCCTTACGAAGAATGGACGAGAAAGGCGCTTTACGAACGTGCGGCCGAGCTCGAGGTCGACGGGCGGTCGTCGATGAACAAGAGCGAGCTGATCGAAGCGCTTCGCGGCCGCTGACGATCAGGCCGTGGCGCGCAGCTCTTCGGCCGTGCGCAGGTCGACGCCGACCAGCTGCGAGACGCCGCGCTCGACCATGGTGACGCCGTAGAGCCGGTCCATGCGCGCCATGGTCATGGGGTGATGGGTGACCACCACGAACCGGGTCTTGGTCGCCATCGTCAGTTCCTCCAGAAGCGCGCCGAGGCGGTTGACATTGGCGTCGTCCAGGGGCGCGTCGACCTCGTCCAGGAGGCAGAGCGGCGAGGGCCGGGTGAGGAAGATCGCGAAGATGAGGGCGATCGCGGTCAGCGCCTTCTCGCCGCCGGAGAGCAACGACAGGTTCTGCAGCTTCTTGCCGGGCGGGCTGGCGGCCAGCTCCAGGCCGGCGTTCAGCGGGTCCTCCATGTCGGTGAGCTCGATTTTCGCGCGGCCGCCGCCGAACAGGCGGACGAACAAGGCCTCGAAATGTTTCTCGACCTCGCCGAAGGCGGCGCGCAGACGCTCGCGGCCCTCGCGATTGAGGGTGGAGATGGCGCGGCGCAGCCGTTCGATTGCCTGGGACAGCTCCTCCTTTTCAGTGGTCAGGGTCTGGATGCGAAGATCGAGCTCGGCGGCCTCGTCGATGGCGCGGAGATTGACGGCACCCAGCCGTTCGCGCGACGCCTCGATCCGGGCGAGCCTGGTTTCCAGCTCGGCGATCGTCTCTTGGCCCGGCGCCTCGCCGACGCCGGCCTCGACGCTCTCGCCAAGCCGGGCGCGGGCTGCGGCCGCCGCCGTCGCCACCTCGGCTTCGGCGCGCTCCAGATGCGCCTCCAGCCGGGCCCCGCTCTCGCGCGCCTCGACCTGCTCGTTCTCGATCCGGGCGAGCGTCGCCTCGGCTTCGGCGAGCGCTTCCTCCGCGCCCGCCGCGCGCCTGGCGAGCGCCTGGCGCTCCTCCTTCGCCCGCTCGACCTTCCCGCCGAGTGTGCTGCGCTTTTCCGAGAGTTCCTCCGGCAGGCCTTCGAGATCGGCGAGGTCCGCGATCAGACGCTTTCGCCGTGCCGCCAGCTCGTCGACCCTGGCCTTCGCGGCTTCGATGCGCGCGCGCCAGCCTTCGAAATCGGCGTTCAGCGTTTCCACCTGGCGACTGGCGGTGGCGTGGCGGTCGCGAAGCGCACTGTCCTCCGCCCTCGCCTCGCCGTGACGGCTGCGCGCCGCCTCCAGCGCGCGCTCGGCTGTCTGCAGATCGACGGCGGCGGCATCGAGCACGCTTTTCGCCTCGGCATGGAGATTCGCTTCCTCCGCAAGCCGCCCGTCGAGCGCCGTCTGCTCCTCGTCCAGGCGCGCCAGCGTCGTTTCGATCTGCGCGCGCTCGACCGCACGCTCCTGCGCCAGCACTGCCTCCCGGCGTTCGGCGGCCCGGCAGCGTTCCAGCTTCTCCTGGAGATCCAAAACGGTCTTGCGGCGCTGCGCCGCCCCGCTGCGCGCCGACGCCTGCTCCGACGCGGCCGCTTCGTCCGCGCGCGCGGCCTCAGCTTCGGCGGTGTTCGCCTCGTCGAGCGCTGCGCGGACGCTCGCGAGCGCCGGATCGTCGCCGCCATCTCCGGAGTCATCGCCCTGATCGAGCAGGGCGGTATGCTCGTTCTGAAGACCGGAACGCTCCGCCTCCAGCCGCGCCGCCTCCTCGCCGAGCGGTCCGAGCTCGGCGCCGATCGCGGCGTTTCTTGCGCGCAGCTCGGCGAGGCTGTGGGTCGCCCCTTCCAGCGTCAGCCGCCCGGCCTCGCGCTCGGTCTCGATCGTCTCGATCGCGGCGACGGCCTCTGCGAGCGCCGTGCGCGCCGCGTTCGCCGCTTCGAGCTTGCCGTCGCGGTCGACGTTCGCGCGAGAGAGCTCGTCCTCCAGCTCGCGCCGTCGGGCCTGCTGCTTCAGCCGCGCCGCGGCGGCGCGGGCGCCGTCGGGCTTTCGGATCAACCCGTCCCAGCGCCAAAGGGCGCCGCCCCGGCTCACCAGCCGCTGCCCCTGCAGCAATGCGAGCTGCAGGCGATCGCCATCCGCATCGTCGACCAGACCGACCTGTCCGAGCCGCCGAGCGAGCGCCTTAGGCGCGTTCACCTTCGAAGCCAGCGCCTCCGCCCCCGCCGGCAAGGGCAGCGCCTCCAGCGGCGCGCCGCCCACGGCGGTCAGCCAGACGGTCGGCGCCGCCTCGTCCTCGCTGCCGAGCAGATCGTCGCCAAGCGCCGCGGCCAGTGCATCGGCGAAACCGTCCTCGACCTGAACCTTTTCCAGAAGCGGTGTCGCGACGGTTTCCGGCTGTTCGAGGTCGGCGAGCGCCCGGGCCTCCGCCTCCAACCCGGACAGCGCGGCCTCGGCGGCCTTGAGCGTGCGGTCCGCATCCTCGCTCCCGGCACGCGCGCCGTCACGCGCGCCTGCGGCCTCGGCAAGCCGCTCGCCCAGGCGATCGAGCGCCGCCTTCAGCTCGCCGACGCGGCCTTCGCCCGTTTCCAGATCGAGCGCCGCGCGCTCGGCGGCCAGCGCCGCGGCCTTCGCCTCGATCTCGCCGCGTCGCTCGTCCAGGCGTGCGATCCGCCGCTCCAGATCCTGTACGCGCTCGGCGCGCAGGCGACGGGCGTGATCCGCCTCGCGAAGCTCGCTTTGCCGCGTGCGAAAAGCTTCCTCGGCCGCGCGCACGCCTTCCCGTGCACCGGCGAGCGCCGCCTGGCTCGCTTCCCGCGCCTCGTCGGCCCGCTCCAGCCGCCGGTCGGCCTCCTCGCTCGCCGTCATTGTCTCGGCGAGTGACGCTTCCATCGCATCGGTCGTCTCGGCGCCGTCGGCGGAGGTTTCGAACCGCGCCTGCGGCGCTTCGGCGAGGCCCGTGAGCCGGCCGTCCAGCTCGCGCCTGGATGCGATCAGCGCCTGCTGGCGCTCGACCAGGGTCTGGCTGCCGGCCTCGATCTGCCGGCAGCGCGCTTCGGCGTCGGCCCGGGCGGCGAGGCGCTCGCGAAAAACGCTCTCCGCCGCCGCCAGCGCCGTGCTCGCCTCGATTTCGGCTTCGGCGGCAAGGCGGCGATCCTCGTCGCCGCCCCGGATCAGCGACGCCAGCGACGCGCGCTCGCCCTCCAGCCGCTCGACCATGGTCTCGGCGTCGCCCAGCGCCGCCTCGGCATGCGCCATGTCCTGGACGGTCTGGCGCTCCTGGTCTTCGAGCCGGGTGCGATTCGCGTCCAGCCTGGCCGCCTCGGCGTCGATCGCGGAAAGGCGCTCGCTCAGCCGGACGAGTTCCGTGTCGAGCTCGGCCTCCTCGCGCCTGGCCGCGGCGAGCGCGCCCGACGCCGTCTCCCGCTCCTTGCGCGCGCCGGTCAGGCGTTCGGCGTGGACCTGGACGTGGCTTCGCCCCGATTTCAGCGCCTCTTCCGCACGCGCGCGCTCGGCGAGTGCGGCCTGCCAGCGGCCGAGCAACAGGGCAGCCTCGGTCTCCCGATGCTGCTGCTGCAGCTTCTTGTAGCGCTCGGCCTGCTTCGACTGCTTCTGCAGTTCGGCGAACTGCTCGGCGAGGGTGACCAGCAGGTCCTCGACCCGCACCAGATTGGCTTCCGCCGCCTGCAGCTTGAGCTCGGCCTCGTGGCGCCTCGCCTGCAGCCCGCCGATGCCGGCGGCCTCTTCGAGAAGCTTTCGGCGTTCCAGCGGCTTCGCCTCGACCAGGGCGCCGATCCGTCCCTGGCTGACGATCGAGGCGCTGCGGGCGCCCGAGGCGGCGTCCGCGAACAAAAGCTGCACGTCCTTCGCCCTGACCTCGGCGCCGTTCACCCGGTAGACCGAGCCCATGCCGCGGCCGATGCGCCGGCTGAGCTCGAGCTCGTCCAGATCCTCGAAACCGGGGATCGGCTCGCCGCCTGCGGCCAGGTGCAGCGCGACTTCGGCGAGGTCGAAGGCGGCGCGGGCATTGGTGCCGGCGAAGATGACGTCGTCCATCTCGCCGCCGCGAAGCCCGCGCGCCGAACTCTCGCCCATCACCCAGCGAAGCGCATCCACGAGATTGGATTTGCCGCAGCCATTGGGTCCGACGATGCCGGTGAGCCCCGCCTCGATCTGAAGCTCGGTCGGCTGGACGAAGGACTTGAAGCCGGAAAGACGGAGTTTCGTGATGTGCAAAGGAGCCTGACCGTCCCTGTCGTCACGGAAGCTGCAATCTATATCAGCGCGCCGGGACCGGGAAAAGCCCCGATATCATCATCATGTCGTCGTATGCGCGCTGTCGAACCACAAGATGTGGTTTTTCGGCGACGGCCTCACCCGCCCTCGGTGCGGATCCGTACCCTGCCCTGGACATGCTCGGCGCGCCCTTCGGTCGGCCCGCCGGAGCGCACGGGGCGCGGCGCGAAGCGGCCGAGCGAAAGGGTGCGGTCATACATGACGATGGCGCCGGCGACCGCGAGATTGATGCAGAAACGGGTCGGAATCTTCACCACGTGGTCGCAGCGCGCGACCATCTCCGGCGTCAGCGAGCCGCGCTCCGGGCCGAAGACATAGGCGGCGTTCAGCGGATGGCGAAAGCTCGGCAGGTCGACCGCCTCGTCCAGAAGCTCGACCCCGATCAGCACGCAGGATTTCGGCAGGACCATGTCGGCGGGACCGTCGAAACGGTAGACCGGCAGCTGCTTTTCCGCCTGCGAGGTGTCGGAGCGCGCCTCGCGCACGCTGTAGTGGGCGTCCACGAGAAAGGCGAAGCTCGCACCGAAGGCGTGCGCCGAACGGATCAGATTGCCGAGGTTCATCGGCTTGCTGATCGCTTCCGCACCTATACCGAAATAGCCGCGCATGATCCGTCCATAGCGCGTCCGACTCCGCGGTTCAACGGTCTCCGGCCCGGTCATCGGCGAAGCCGCGACACCGCGGCTTGACGCCCGATACGGCCATGGCCTAGGGCTTGGCGGCGAAATCCACCCTGACGAGGCGGCGCGCTTCCTTGGCCATCGACCCCGGTCCGCTGAGCGAGAAGATCCTGAACGGCGACCGGCGGGCGCTCGCCCGGGCGATCACGCTGATCGAATCCGCGCGCGCCGATCACCGGGACCGGGCGGAGGCGCTGATCGCCGAGCTTCTGCCGCATGCCGGGCAGGCCGTCAGTCTCGGCATCTCCGGCACGCCGGGCGCCGGCAAGTCGACCTTCATCGAAGCGCTCGGCCGCCATGTGATCGGCGAGGGGAAGACGATCGCGGTGCTCGCCGTCGACCCCACCAGCCGGCGCTCCGGCGGCTCGATCCTGGGCGACAAGACCCGCATGCCGACCCTTGCCGCGTCGCCTGGCGCCTTCGTCCGCCCGTCGCCTGCCGGGAGCACGCTCGGCGGCGTCGCGCGCCGGACGCGGGAGGCGGCGATCGTCTGCGATGCGGCCGGTTTCGACGTCGTGGTTCTGGAGACCGTCGGCGTCGGTCAGAGCGAGACCGCGGTCGCCGACATGGTGGACGGCTTTCTGCTGCTGCTCGCCCCCGGCGCCGGCGACGAGCTTCAGGGGATCAAGCGCGGCATCGTCGAACTCGCCGATCTGATCGTGGTCAACAAGGCGGACGGCGACCTCCTGGCCGAGGCGGGGCGCGTCGCCGCCGACTATCGGGCCGCGCTCGGCCTGCTCCGTCCGACAGGCACCGCCTGGCGTCCGGAAGTCCTGACCTGCTCGGCGCTTCACGGCGATGGCATCGCCGAAGTCTGGCAGGCGATAGGACGGCATCGCGAGGCACTCGAAACCTCCGGCCTGCTGGAGGCGAAACGGCGAGCGCAGCGCAGGGCCTGGCTCTGGGATGATGTCCAGGCCGCGCTGATCGAACGGCTCCGCCGCGATCCGGCGACCGCGGCGGAGATGAGGGAGCTCGAGCTTCAGGTGACGGACGGCGACCTTCTACCCGGCACGGCGGCGAGGCTGCTGGTCGAAAAAATCCTGCGCTGAGGCTCAGCCCTTCTTGGACTGGATCAGGGTCCTGATCTCCTCGAACGCTTCGGCCGCGCGCTTGTTGATGATCTCCATCGCCTCGCTGTTGGACTGGCCCGCGAGCTCCGCCAGCTCCTGCATGTTGGTGACGGCCGATTCGAAGGAGGTCTTGGCGAGATCGAAGCGCTTTTGCGCGCTGGTCTGGGGATCGCCGTCCTTCATCAGCTCCTGGGTGGCGGCGGTCAGCTCGGCCATGGCGCTGCTCATGATCGCGGACTGCTGCTGCATCACCGCCTGGGCGCCTTCCATCAGACGCTGATTGGCTTCGGTCAGCGCCGTGATGTTCTTCTGCTGGGAGGCCATCACCTCCTTCCAGTCGACGCCAGGCACGTTCATCTCCGTGAACATCTTGGCCACGTCCATCGGGTCGAACCCATAGTCCTGTTTCTTCGCCATCGTCCTCTCTCCTCTATCCATTCTCGAATCGGTTCTTTTCGTACGCGGTTCGCCGCCACGGCGATCAGGCCGCCGCAGATCGGGTCTCCGTCTTGCCGAGGCCGGCGAGGCCCTCGATCCGTCTCAGCTGCTTATCCAGCGACGCCATGGTCTTGGCAAGGTCCACGCTGTCGTCGGAGGCCCAAACCTTCAGCGTCTGCAGATAGACCGCACCGAGAAGGCGTCGCTGCACGCGGCGGCGGAGGCGATCGATCGGCGACGAGCGATTGACGTCGGCGAGACCGGCGGCGTCCTGAAGCCAGGTCATCGAACGATCGAGCCGGCAGGCGGTGAAGGCGAGCAGCGGCGGATCGAAACGCGCATCCTGCATAAGCCGGAGCAGACCGGCGCGCAACGGCGCCATCGCCTCGAGGCGCCTCATGATCAGCTCGAACACCCGGTCCCTCGGCGGAAGACCGTCCATCTCGTCGGGCTCCACTGCCAGCATAGCCCGATCGAGCCGGCGGCTGAGCTGATCGAGGAGATCGGCACGCCCCTTGAACCTGTCCCTGATCTCGGCGAGCGACAGGCCGGTCCGGTCCGCGAGCGCCGCGAAGGTGAAGCCGCGCCAGCCGGCCTCGCCGACCACCTCCAGGGCCGAAGTCAGAAGGTCGGGGGCGTCGGCCTTCGGCGACTTGGCTTTTGCAGCGGGCATGCAGGCTCTCCGCGTTTGCTCGAAGGCAAAAGACACCGGGATTTCGCGACACCCGGACAGGCGTCACCGGGGGCAATATCGTCCGCTGCCTCGTCCTCAAACCTAGGGAGGATGCCCGGCGGTTTCCAGCAACAAATCGTGACGGTAGGTCAGGCGAGCTCTTTCGAGCGCTCGGCGGCAGCGCGGATCGCGCGGTCGAACAGCGGCTGCACGCCATCGTCGGCCATCAGCACGCCGAGTGCCGCCTGGGTGGTGCCGCCGGGGCTGGTCACGTTCTTTCGAAGGGTCGATGGCGCTTCGTCGCCGGCCGCGGCGAGCGCACCGCTGCCGATCACCGTCCGGCGCGCCATAGGCCAGGCCAGATCTTCGGGCAGGCCATTGGCGATGCCCGCCTGGGCGAGGGCTTCGATCAGGAGAAAGACGTAGGCGGGGCCGCCGCCGGACATGGCGGTGACCGCGTGCATCTGCTCCTCGTCGTCCAGCCAGTGGACGGAGCCCACCGCCGCCATCAGCGCTTCGGCGAGCGCCCGCTGATCCTCGCTGACACGAGGGTTGGCGAACAGCGCGGTCGCGCCCTGGCCGATCGCGGCCGGCGTGTTGGGCATGGCACGGACGACCGCCGCCCCTCCGCCGAACACGCTTTCGAAACGGTCGATCGAGGTGCCCGCGGCGATCGAGATGACCAGCGCACCTTCGTCGACCACCGGCCGATAGGCGGGCAGCACATCGCCCATCATCTGCGGCTTGACCGCGAAGATCACGGCGCGAAACGGCCGTTCCAGGACGCCGTCCTCCGGGTCTGCGGCGACCGCGACCCCCTTCGCCGCCAGCGCGTCGCGCCCGACGTCGGCTGGCTCGATCACCAGCACGTCGCCGCCGCCGAGGCCGCGGTCGAGCCAGCCGTCCAACAGGGCCGATCCCATCTTGCCGGCGCCCACCAGCAAAAGCGGACCCGCGAGCTCGCTCATCTAGCGGAATGCCCGCATCATTCGATTCCCGATGCTTTCAACAGGATCGACGGTATGCGGCTCTTTTCCGGTGATGCCGGAGGGGATCTTCCGAACGAACGCCACTACGCTTCGCCCTCCGTCTCCAGCATGGCGGCGGTCAGGGCTTCGACGGGCGGTTTGCCGCCCCAGATGACGAACTGGAAGGCGGGATAGAAGCGCTCGCATTCGGCGACCGCGATGTCGATCAGGTCCTCCATCAGCTCGCCGCTGACGCCGACGCCGTCGCGCAGGAGCAGGGCGTGGCGGAACACCGGCAGGTTCTCGTCCGACCAAAGATCGAAATGGCCGAGCCAGAGCTTTTCGTTGGCCATGGCGAGCAGAGCGTAGATGTCCTGACGCTTGCCGGCGGGCACCTTCATCTCCAGCGCGCAGGAGAGGTGCATCACGCCGAGATCGGGGTGCCAGCAGAACCAGAGCCGGTACTGGCACCAGTGGCCGCTGATCTCCGCGGCAAGCTCGTCTTCGTTCTGGCGATGGAACGGCCATTCATTGGCGACCGCGACCTGCTCCACGAGATCCAGGGGATTGCCAATCGTCTCTTCGGCTTCCGTGCGAATTTCGACCATGGCGCACTCCTTGTTTGCTCTCCCCAGAGGCTGGGGTCCGCTATCCCCGAACGCTGGGACGACCTGTCCGCTCGCACCCGGCACCGCCTCGCTCGATGGCGCTCCGGTCCGGTTCGAGCCGCCCGACCATCTCACAGCTTCGAGTCTGCCAAAACGAGAAGATCACCGCAAGCAGCCGCTGACGGCGTCGCTCCCGGGGTATGCGGCCCTCTGGGAAATGGGATTGAAGGGAATGAAAAGCTCAGTCCGAGGCCTTCGCCTTGGACGCCGAGCCCCCGGCTGCGGATTTTCTCGCCGGCGCCTTTCGGGCCCTGGTCGTGCTTTTCGCCTTCGTGCCGGCGCGCGCGGGCTTCGCCGGCTTTTCGAGGGCTGCGACCCGTTCTTCCAGCGCCTGCACGCGCGCTTCCAGCTTTTCCTGCTCCGCGCGCGCCGCCTGAGCGACCGCCTTGATCGCGTCGAACTCCTCGCGCGGCACCATGTCCATCTCGCCGAGCCAGCGCTCGACGCGCTCGCGCACGCGATTTTCGATTTCGTCGCGCACGCCGGACATGGTGTGCAGGGCGCCATTGGCGACCCGTGCCAGATCGTCGAAGAGTCGATTGTCGGTCTGCATTACCGTTCTCCTGCGGGCTGGAGTTCAAGCCGCGCTCAATCAAGATTTGGGGGGCCGGCGGAACCAAAACAAGCGGCGCCCGGCGCCGCCGATCCACGCCCCTTCACCGAGTATGGCTGGTAAGTATTAACGAAAAGTCACCATACAAGGGCGAAATGCGGACGACGCCCGAGCGACGGACGCCGGGGCGGGCTTGGCAGAGCGGCGGCACCTCCCGTAAAGTCGGCCGATCCCGCCCTTCCACGCCGAACGAGAAGAGATCATGGCCACCGTCCTCAATGCCGACCTCGCCCAGACCATGTCCGCGATCGGAAGTCAGGCGCGCAAAGCGGCGCGCGCGCTCGCCGGCGCGCCGACGCCGGCCAAGGACCGTGCGCTGAAGGCCGCGGCCGCATGCCTTCGCCGTTCGTCCGGCGCGATCCTGGAGGCCAACGCCAAGGACATGGCGGCTGCGGACCAGCGGGGTCTGAAAGGGGCGATGCTCGATCGCCTCGCCCTCGACGACAAGCGGATCGAGGGCATGGCGGCGGGGCTCGAGACCATCGCCGCCCAGCCCGATCCGGTCGGCGAGGAGATCGCCCGATGGCAGCGCCCGAACGGCCTCGACATCGCGCGCGTGCGCGTACCGCTCGGCGTGATCGGCATCATCTACGAATCCCGGCCCAACGTCACCGCGGACGCCGGCGCGCTCTGCCTGAAGGCCGGCAATGCGGCGATCCTGCGTTGTGGTTCAGAAAGTTTTAACTCTTCCCATGCGATCCTGATCGCCCTGCAGACGGGTTTGAACGAGGCGGGTTTGCCGCAGGATGCGATCCAACTGGTGCCGACCATCGACCGCGAGGCGGTCGGCCTGATGCTGACCATGGCGGAGGCGATCGACGTGATCGTGCCGCGCGGCGGGCGCTCGCTGATCGAGCGGGTGCAGCGGGAAAGCCGGGTGCCGGTGCTCGCCCATCTGGACGGCCTTTGCCACCTCTATCTCGACAAGGCGGCAGATCCGGAGAAGGCGCGCGCGATCGCCGTCAATGCCAAAATGCGGCGCACCGGAATCTGCGGTGCTGCCGAGACGCTGCTGGTGGACCGGCCGGCCGCCGCCGCTCTGCTGCCGGCGATCATCGATGATCTCATCGAGGCGGGCTGCGAACTCAGAGGCGACGACGAGGTTCGGGCGCTCGATCGACGGGTCTCGGCCGCCAGCGAGGCGGACTGGAGCACGGAATATCTGGACGCGATCCTGGCGATCAGGCTGGTGGACGGCGTCGAGGGCGCGATCGCCCATATCGACGCCTATGGCTCGCACCACACCGACAGCATCGTGACCGAGGACCGGGCCGCGGCCGGGCGCTTCCTCGCCGAGGTCGACAGCGCGATCGTCATGCACAACGCCTCCACCCAGTTCGCCGACGGCGGCGAGTTCGGCATGGGCGCCGAGATCGGCATCTCCACCGGCCGCCTGCACGCGCGCGGTCCGGTCGGCGCCGAGCAGCTCACCAGCTTCAAATATCTGGTGCGCGGCAGCGGGCAAACCCGCCCGGCATGACGCGTGCGGCCACCGTCGATCTCAGGCGACCGGTGGTGCGCATCAATCGTCCGCTTCAGGCGGACGGCCCGGACGAACCGGCAGGGCCGGGCGGGCGCCGGGGCAAACGGCGCATCGGTCTTCTCGGCGGCTCCTTCAACCCCGCCCATGAGGGCCACCGTGCGATCAGCCTGGAAGCCGTGCGGCGGCTCGGCCTGCACCAGGTCTGGTGGCTTGTCTCGCCTCAAAATCCGCTCAAGTCACACCGGGATATGGCGGACCTGCCGGCGCGCATGGCGTCGGCCCAAAAGGTCATCGCGGGCGATCCGAGATTGATCGTCACGGATTTGGAACAAAAGATCGGCACACGTTATACAGTGGATACGGTGCGTTGGCTGGTGCGGAACGGAGGCCGGGACTTCATATGGCTGATCGGTGCGGACAATCTGCTGCAGCTGCCGGCCTGGCGGGCCTGGCGGGATCTGCTCGATCTCGTTCCCATTGCCGTTTTCGATCGCGAACCGTATTCTTATAGAGCGCTGGCCGGTCGCGTGGCACAGGCTTACGCGCATCGCCGCATCGATCCGCGGCATGCCGTCGATCTCGCCTCGGCCGACCCGCCAGCATGGGTGTACTTCCGTCTGCGGCGGCATCGCATCTCCAGTACCGCGATCCGCAGCCGGCGGGAATGGCCGACCGGTCTGAGCACCGAATCGGCCGAAAGCGCCGGCTCGCCGATGTCGGGGCCGGGCGGAACAACGGAGGGTGCGTCATCATAGGTACCGATACGGTTGCCATCACGTCCGACACCGATATCGCCGCGCTCATCGAAACCTCCCTTGCCGATGACAAGGCGATCGATCCCGTCACCATCGACCTCACCGGAAAGACCAGCCTCGCCGACACCATGGTGATCGCCACCGGCAGCTCCAGGCGGCATCTCGAAGCCATGGCCGAGCACCTGCTGGAGCGCCTGAAGAGCAGGGGCCTGGCGGGCACGATCGCGGAGGGCCGGGGCCAGTCGGACTGGGTGCTGATCGACGCCGGCGACGTCATCGTCCATCTGTTCAGGGACGAGACCCGGCGTTTTTATGATCTGGAGCGCCTCTGGGGCGGGGCCCTGCCCGAGGCCGGAGACAGGATCGCCGCGACGGGCGTTTGAGCGGCCCGACAACCTTCGGTCCCGCAAGTCATCTCGATCACCGGTTCGGGCGACGATGCGTATTCTTCTGATTACCGTCGGGCGCGACCGTCGGGGGCCGACGGCGGAGCTGGTCGACGGCTACGCGAAACGCTGTCCCTGGCGCATCGAGGCGATCGAAATCCCGGCGCGCAGCCACGGCGATCGCGCCAGACGCCTTGCCGAGGAGGCGGACAAGATCCTGCAGGCCCTGCCCGACGGTTCGGCGCTGGTCGTTCTCGACGAGCGGGGCGAGAATCTCACGAGCCGGGACCTGGCCGCCCGAATCGACCGTTTTCGCCATGATGGCCGCCCGGCGCTCGCCTTCGTGATCGGCGGCGCCGACGGGCTCGCACCCTCGCTGATCGAACGCGCCGACCTCCGCCTCGCCTTCGGCCGGGCGACCTGGCCGCACCGCCTGGTGCGCGCGATGCTGGCCGAGCAGCTCTATCGCGCCGGCACGATCCTGACCGGCCATCCCTATCACCGGGATTGACGGGAACCGGTACGTCGCAACGCCGATCGTGGAATGCCAGGGGTGACAGCGCGTTAACGAACGGTATGTCAGGCATCATGCGCCAGTGTCGCGGCGCATGAGCATACTCTTGTACCTATGGGGATCGCTGTTATTTGAGTGCCATGACGATTCCGAACATGGTCGGGCCGATCCTCTTTGCCAGGCGGAGCGATCGCAGCCTCTATCATTTGAGCGCGCTGCTGGTGGCGCCGCCCGGGCCCCCGCCTCGCCTGCGCGCCATGGGCGGGCCGGGCGTGGCGCCAATCCAGCTCGCCGCCATGTGCGATCGCGTGGTCTGGCGCTATGATTTCGCCCTTCCGGCATCCGACCGCGCCTTCTACACGCTGGACGACGAACGCTATCGCGTCGCCGCCGACCTCGCCGACGATGCGCGCATCGCCTACGTGTCCTGCAACGGCCAGGCCCATGACGACGAGGAGCGCCCCCTCGAGGAGCGCAACCGCATGTGGTGCCGTCTCGCCGGCGAGCATGAGCGCGAGCCCTTCAGCCTGATGCTGCATGGCGGCGACCAGCTCTATGCCGACGACGTGCTGCACGCCCACGGCACCATCGAAGCCTGGTCCGAGAGCGACGACGACGAGAAAGCCGGGCACGCATTCACCGACGAGGCCGACGAGGCCGCCGAAGCCTATCTGTTCCGCCGCTACGTCAAACTCTACGCACAGCCGGAGATCGCCCCTCTCCTGGCCAGCGTGCCGTCGCTGATGATGTGGGACGACCACGACATCATCGACGGCTGGGGCAGCCTCTCGGAGCCGCTGCTCGACAGCCCCGTGGGACAGGGCCTGTTCCAGACGGCCAGGCGCATGTTCAGACTCTTCCAGCGGGGCGAGACCAGCGAGCATCCTGCCGTGAGCGCAGGAAACGGGGATAGAAGCCTCGGCTTCACCGCCGCCTTTCCCGATTTCGACATCATCGTTCCCGACCTGCGCTCCGAGCGGAGGCCGGATCGGGTGATGGGCCAGGACGGCTGGCTCGTGGTCACACGGGCGCTCACCCGACAGAACAGGGCGAAGCGGCTTTTTCTCATGTCCAGCGTCCCCCTGCTCGGGCCGAGGCTGAGCTGGATCGAGGCGCTGATCGGCTACGTGCCGCGGCTCTGGCGCTACGAGGACGACCTTCGGGACCAATGGCAGAGCCAGGCGCATCGCGAGGAATGGAAGCGTTTTCTCCGCCTGCTCGAGCGCACGATGGCGGAGAACGGCGGCGATCTCACGGTGCTTTCAGGCGAAATCCACCTTGCGACCCGTGCCGAGATGCAGCTTCGCGGCGCCGGCCGGCTGCACCAGCTCGTGGCGTCGGGGATCGCGCATCATCCCCCGCCGCGCCTCTACGCATGCGCGCTCGGCGGTCTCGCCACCTTCGGAGAAGATCCGCTCATCGGACGCCGGATCCGCATGCGCCCTCTCCCCGGACAACGCGGCATCTATGTCGCCGAACGCAACTATCTCGTCATCGAGCGGCGGGGCGATCGATGGCGCGCGTTTTGGGAGCTGGAGGAGAGCGGCCGTACGCCACCGCTCGATATCTGACGGCTGAATCCGCGGATTTTCGCAGCCCACCGAAACCGCTAAAAAATTCATCACATTATCCACAAATTGCCTTGAATTATCCACAGGTTCCACGTAGTGGTGGTGTAAATCGCAAAAGAATTTGCACCTTGGGGATGAAGATGCGCCACCGTGGCAAGCTGTGCTTGCAACGCATTGTCGTTTCTACAATTGAAGAGAGAGCATTCCACGGGTCGAGCCGCAACGCGATCGCGGCCACGGCGATTCCGCTCGTTCTCGCCTCCCTGCCCTGGTCGATCGCGAACGCGGCCGATGACGCGCCCGCGCGGCCGAAGGCCAACCTTGCCATCCAAACGGATAGCGGTGCGACGGTCGAAAGCCGCCGCTCCGTGCGCGACGAGATCGCGCCGGGCAGACGCATTTCGCGGCAAAAGCCGGAGAGCGAGCCCGCTACGCTCCGCTTCGGCAGAAATGACGGCTATGATCGCCTGGTGTTCGAATGGTCGTCGCCAGTCGAAGTCGAGGTGACCAAGGCGAATCGCGAACTGGTCATCACCTTCGACCGCCGCGCCGAGGCGCCGCCGCCGCCCGCGTCCGACTTCACCTACCGCACGGACGAGGCGCGGCAGCTGGTGTTCGAGATGCGCTCAGAAGACGGCGGGCGGCGCTATCGCGCGACGATCGATCCGGACGTCCGCGTCGAGGTCGGGCGCTCAAACGACGACCGGCTCGTCATCATCGACCTCTTCCCGGAATCCGTCGATACCGCCGAAACGGAATCGCAACCCGTCACGCCGGCTCCCCTCCTGGCACCCGCGCCCGAGCCGGAGGAGGACAGCGCCGAGACCCTGCCGGCGCCGATCGACGAGGCCGCCGAAGCCGACGAACCGGACGAAATGGTCGACGCCGAAGACGCCGGAGATCGAGAGGACGTCGTCGACGATTCGAGCGCCGACGAAGGCGACGACGATCTGTTCGAGATAGTACTTGGGCTTCTGGTCGAATTCAGCGTCGCCACCGCGGAGAACGACCTTCTCTCCGGCGACGGTGATCGCGGCTATGCGTTCCGTTCCGATGCCGAGTTCTACATCGACGCCTACACGGACCTTCGAGGCGATCTCGAAGCCGGCATTTCGGTGACGCTCGAAGCGGAGGCGGATGGAGACAGCGAGGATTTCAACGCCGACGAGACCTATGTCTATTTTTTCGACGGCTTCGGCGACATTCAGCTCGGCCGCACCGAAGGCGCCGAGGACGATATGGCGCTCGGCGCCGCGACCATTGCCGCTGGCACCGGCGGCATCGATGGCGACACGTCGAATCTGGGCGAGGTGGAGGTCGAAACCAGCGGCGATGCCGCCAAGATCTCCTACTACACACCAAGGATGGTCGGCTTTCAGTTCGGCGCCAGCTACACGCCCGATACCGGCGACAACGAGGACGGGATCGACGACGGCGTCGATCTCGAGAACCATGTCGGTGTCGGACTGAACTATGTCGAAAATTTCGGCGACGCGGAGATCGGCCTCGCCACGGTAGGCAGCTTCGGCGACAGCGAGTCTTCAAGTGCCGACGATCTGAGCGCCTATTCGCTCGGCGGCACACTGATCATCGATCCGATCGCGATCGGCGCATCGGTGGGGCATGTCGAAGTCGACGACGATTTCGACTTCGCCACCCTGGGCGTAACCGTCGACATCGGCGAGTCGTCGGCAGGCCTCGGCTACAACATCGTCGATGACGATAACGACGGCATCACCCACGTCTTCGTGCTCAGCGGCGATGCCCCGATCCTGCCGGGCGTCGAACTGCAGGGCGACGTCAGCCTTTCCGATCCCGAGAACGATTCCGGCAATGTCGCGAGCGTGCTCGCGGTCGAGCTGACCTACTGACCAGCCGGGGCGGAGATTGCGGAAAGATCTAACAACCGAGAAAGAGGAAACCGCCAGCGCAACCAGACATCAAAGCCAGAAACTTCGCGCGGATGGTGTTCAGGCTCGATTTTCGTCGAACCTGTGAACCAGGCCACAGCAACGCCCGCCTTTCGTCCTCACGATCCCGAAGATGGGCATTGCACCAGCTGCATCGTCGACGAGCGCCACTCGAAGACGGTCGCAATAACGATCGATGACCAAACGAAGCATTGTCGGGAGGATTTTTCCATGATTGCCAACGGAATCTTTCAGCACGTCGAATCCAATGTTCAGTCTTATGCTCGTGGTTTCCCGCGCCTGTTCCAGCGGGCGCTCGGTGCCGAGCTCTGGGACGCTGACGGGAATCGCTACATCGATTTTCTGGCAGGCGCCGGATCTCTGAACTACGGCCACAACGACCCCGTGCTGAAGCGGGCGCTTCTCGACTACATCCTGTCGGACGGCATCACCCACAGCCTCGATCTGCACACCGGCGCCAAGGCGTCGTTCCTGACGACGTTTCGCGATGTCGTTCTGGAGCCGCGCGGGCTGGACTACGTCATGCAGTTTACCGGACCGACCGGCACCAACGCGGTCGAAGCCGCCCTCAAGCTCGCGCGCAAGATCACCGGCCGCACCAACGTCATCTGCTTCACCAACGGCTTTCACGGCGTGTCGACCGGAGCGCTCGCGGCGACCGGCAACAGCCACCACAGGAAGGCGGCCGGCCTTCCCCTCTACGGCACCACGGTGATGCCCTATGACGGCTATTTCGGCGAGGTCGACACGGTCGAATATCTGGACCGCATGCTCGGCGATGCGTCCAGCGGCGTCGACCATCCGGCGGCTGTTCTGCTCGAGACCGTTCAGGGCGAAGGCGGGCTGACCGCGGCGAGCCAAGGCTGGCTGCAGCGTCTCGAGACGCTCTGCCGCGAGCGCGACATCCTGCTGATCGTCGACGACATCCAGGCGGGCTGCGGGCGCACCGGCAGCTTCTTCAGCTTCGAGTTCGCCGGCATCCGGCCGGACATCGTCACGCTCTCGAAATCGCTTTCCGGCTACGGTCTGCCGTTCGCCGTCGTCCTGATCGAGCGCAGCCTGGACCGCTGGGAACCGGGCGAGCACAATGGCACGTTCCGCGGCAACAACCACGCCTTCGTCACCGCAGCCGCGGCCATCGAACAGTACTGGCGGACACCCCGCCTGGCGCTCGAGGTGCAGAGCAAGGGCGAGCATCTGGGCCGCCGGCTGCAGGCGATGATCGACCGGTTCCCCGCGAACCTTCTGGACGTCCGGGGCCGTGGCATGATGCGCGGGCTTCGTTTCGCCGATCCCGCACGCGCCGCGGCGGTGTCGGCCGGAGCGTTCGAGCATGGGCTGATCATCGAACGCTCGGGCCCCGAGGACGAGGTGGTCAAGTTCCTGATGCCGCTCACCATCGACCTTTCGCTTCTGGACGAGGGCCTCGACATGCTCGAGCGGGCTATCGTCGCGACGTTCGGGCAGGCGGGTGACGACAAGATCGTTCGTACGTCCGAGCCCGTGCTCGCGACCGCCAGCGTCGGAGCATGACATGTCGACACCGGATGCGCCGCCCCCGGAGGGCGGCGTTGGGGCTGGCATGCCCGACGACGGCGCAAGCCGGGCGCTCGGCCAGCCCCGACAGGACATCGCTCCCGAAGCCTGGCGGATTCTGAAGCGGGGCCATCAGAGGATGGTGCTGTTCCGCGACGCCCCCTCGCGCGAAATCGTCGAGACACTTCACCGGCTCCGCATCGTGATCGGCGTCGTCGCCACGGGCGACCGGGCCCTGCCGACCCACATGCTCACGGCCTGCGGTTACGCCTTCGTCTCGGCACGCAGCCGGAGCGAGCTGGCGTTCGCCGATGCGCTCCGCGATCTCACTCGCGCCAACTGGATTCCCGATCAGGATGCAGCTCTGCCCGTGATCATCGGCCAGGGCGCGCTGATCGGCATCGCCGACCCGAAACAACTGCAAAAGGTGGAGGCATAGATGGGCGGCAGCATTCTTACGTGCCCGGATATCGATAACAGCGTTCGCTGGCGGGAAGGCGAGCGCCTGGAGCATCTGTTCGAGGCGCGCTGTGATCGCTCGCCGGACAAACCCGCGCTCGTCACCGAGGACGCCACCCTTACCTTCGAAGAGCTCGATCGGCGCGCCAATCAGGCCGCACGCCATCTGCTCGATCAGGGGCTGAAGTCGGGCGATCGCATCGCCGTGCTGTTCGACAAGTCGGTCCACGGCTATGTCGGTCTGCTCGCGATCCTGAAGATCGGGGCCGCCTATGTGCCGCTGGATGCCAGCTTTCCCGAGGACCGTATCGCCTACATCCTGGAAGACGCGGGGATCGATGCGATCCTTTCGGTGGCCCGGTATCGCGAGAAGCTCGCCCCGCTCGACGTCGCCAGGGTCTATCTGGACGACGCTTCGGATTCGCTCGACGAGAAGCCGGCCACTCGTATCGAGGACAACGAGAGGTCGGGCACCGACGATCCGCTGTTCTACATCATCTACACGTCAGGCACGACCGGCAGGCCGAAGGGTGTCGCGATCGACCACGCCGGCATCTGCAACTTCGTCAAGGTGGCGGGCGAGGTCTACGGCATCGGCGAGGGAGACCGCGCCTATCAGGGCATGACGCTCGCCTTCGATTTCCATGTCGAGGACCTCTGGGTGCCGCTGATCAACGGCGCCACGCTGATCTCGGGCAAATCGGGCGTCAGCCTGTTCGGCGCCGATCTGCACGCTTTCCTCGAGGAAAATCGGGTCACGGTCTTTCCCTGCGTGCCGACGCTCTGGGCCACCGTCGAGCAGGACCTGCCGGACGTCCGCGTGATCCTCCTTTCCGGCGAGGACGTGCCGCATCACCTCGTGGTGCGCTGGCATCGCGAAGGCCGGCGCATCCTGAACGCCTACGGCCCGACCGAATGCTCGGTGAGCTCGACCCTTCGCGTCCTCGAGCCCACGAGCCCGGTCACCATCGGCGTGCCGCTTCCCACCTACACCGCGGTCATCCTCGACGAGCATGAGGATGTGCTCGCGCCGGAAGGCGAGATCGGCGAGATCGGCATCGCCGGCATCGCGCTCGCCCGCGGCTATCTGAACCGTGACGAGCTCACGGCGAAAAAGTTCATCCCGGATTTTCTGAACCTCGCGAACAATCCGTCAGGCAGAATCTATCGCACCGGCGATTACGGCAGCATCCGGCCCGATGGCGAACTCGATTTCCACGGGCGCATCGACACCCAGATCAAGATCCGCGGCTACCGGGTCGAGCTCGGCGAGATCGAGGCCGTGCTGATGCAGTCGGACGACATCGCGCAGACCGTGGTCCACCCCTTCGAGCCCGAGCCTGGCGCAATGGAGCTGGTCGCCTACTACACCCGAAAGCCGGGTGCTGCCGAGATCTCGCGCAACGAGATTACCAAGCGCCTGCGCAGCCATCTGCCGCCCTACATGGTTCCGGGCTATCTCGAAGAGATCGACGTCATTCCCATGACCGCCAACAACAAGGCGGATCGAAAGGCCCTGCCGCCGCCGAAGGGCCCGCGCCTCGCGGTGGTGACGTCGAACTTCCAGCCGCCGAGAAACGACACCGAGCGCGTGCTCGCAGAGACCCTCGCCGACGTCCTGCAGAGCGAGCGGGTCTCGATCGGGGACAATTTCTTCGCCGACCTCGGGGCCCACTCCCTTCTCATGGCGCGCTTCGGCGCCGCGATCCGCGAAAAGCTCGGCATCGTCTCCGTTTCCATGCAGGACATCTATCAGAACCCGACGGTCGAAAAGCTCGCGGCGCATCTGGAAGCACTGCCCAGCGAGACGGTCGACGAGGAGGCGATTCAGGCGAGGCGCGAGGCGTTCCACATCCCGTCCCGGCTTTCCTACTATGGCTGCGGCGCCCTTCAGATCGCCTGGGGCACGGCCTGGAGTCTGCTCGGCCTCTGGATTCTGGTGAAGGGCATCTTCTGGACCTACGAGCCCATGCCCGATCTCGCCGCGACCTATGGGCGGATCATGGTCTTCGGTCTCGGCCTCGCGGTGGCCTTTTCGCTCCTGCCGGTCGCGGCCAAGTGGCTGCTGATCGGCCGATGGAAGGCCGAAGCCATCCCCATCTGGAGCCTTCGCTATTTCAAGTTCTGGGCGATGAAGGGGCTGCTCGGAAGCGCGCCGCTCGCCTATCTGGGGGACCCGTTCTACAACGTCTATCTCCGCCTGCTCGGCGCGAAGATCGGCCGCAACGTCGTGCTCCACGGCAAGGGCGTGCCGGTCTGCACCGATCTCCTGTCCATCGGCGACAACACCATTTTCAGCAACGAGTCGATCGTCCGCGGCTACAAGGCGCGTTCGAACATGATTCACACCGGATCGGTCGAGATCGGCGCCGACTGCTTCGTCGGCGAGCACGGCGTTATCGACATCGACACGGTGATGGAGGACGGCTCGCAGCTCGGCCACGCCTCCTCCCTGCATGAGGGCCAGCGCGTGCCCGCGGGCACGCGCTATCACGGCTGCCGCGCCGTCGAGACGGAGGCGGACTACTGCCCGATCGAGCCGATGGCCTGCACGACGCTCCGCCGCTGGACCTATCCGATGATCTTCATCGGCCTCGGCACCGTGCTCGGTCCGATTCCGCTGATGGTGATCTACCTCATGTTCCCGTTTCTCTGGGAGCTGATCGGCGGCACGACCTTCGCCTATGACGATCCCCGGCCGCAGCTTCAGTGGCTGGCCAGCATCCTGTTTCCGGTGACCATCGCGCTGGTCTTCGTGGGCACCCTGCTGGGCCTGGTATCCATCGCCATCTTCCCGCGGCTGTTCAATCTCTTCTTGAAGCCTGACAAGGTCTACGTCCTCTACGGTCTCCACTACTTTCTTCGAGGCGTCGTCAAGGGCCTGTCGAATTCGTCCTTCTACAATCGTCTGTTCGGCGACAGCTCCGCCATCCCGCATTACTGCAGGTGGATCGGCTACCGCATGAACAGGATCATCCAGACCGGCTCCAATTTCGGAATGGAGCAGCGGCACGACAATCCGTTTCTATGCGACTTCGGCACCGGAACCATGATCTCCGCCGATCTCAAGATGATCAACGAGGTCACATCGAACAGTTCCTTCAGGCTGAGCATGGCGAAGATCGGGGAGCACAGCTATCTCGGCAACTACCTGCATTTCCCGACCGGTGCGCGTGTCGGCGAGAACGTCCTGATCGCGACCAAGGCGCTGGTGCCGATCGATGGGCCGGTGCGCGAGAATGTCGGCCTGCTCGGTTCGCCTGCGTTCGAGATCCCGCGCGCCAACGAACGGGACCTGGAGATCTCGAAGATCGACGACGAGACGTTGAAGCGGCAGCTTCGAAAGAAAAACCGCTACAACTTCATGACCGGCCTGGTCTTCCTTCTGAACACCGGATTTCTGGCGTTCTCCGTCTTCTTTCCGATGCTCACCGCCCTTCTCTACTTCCCGCAATACGGCATGGCGTCGCTCTATGTCGCCGGCATGTCCGTCTTCGCCTTCGTGGTCTTCTGGTCCTGGTTCGTCGAGCGCGGCCTGATGTTCGGCTTCGGCCGCCTGTCGCCCAAAACCGTCTCGATGCTGAAGGAACCGTACTTCTGGTTCCATGAGCGCTACTGGAAGATGATCATGCTCAAGAGCATCGGCTCGATCTTCGTCGGCACGCCGATGAAGAACGTCTTCATGCGTCTCCAGGGCACGAAGATGGGCAGGATGGTCTTCGACGACGGCGCGGACATCGACGAAAACACGCTGGTCGAAATCGGCGACTACACGAACATCAACTTCGAGGCCGTGATCCAGCCCCATTCGCTGGAAGAGGGCGTGTTCAAGTCGGACCACGTCAAGGTCGGCAGGGGCTGCACCCTCGGCGTCGCCTCCAATGTGCATTACGGCGTGACGCTCGGCGACCATGTCGAGGTCACTGCCGACAGCTTCGTCATGAAGGGCGAGATCGTGCCCGATGACAGCGTCTGGTCCGGCAATCCGGCGAAGGCGGTGCGGGCGGACGGGCCGAAGTCCGAGGCGAAGATTGCCGAACCCGCCGCCATGCAAGAAGCCGTTCCGGCCTGATTTGAAAAAGGGGGATTTGTCATGCGCGTTCTCTTGAGAGCGACCGCGGAACCGTCGGCGACCGCCGGCAGGATGCGGCCGATCGATTTTCATCGCCGGCTGCCCGGCTATGCGGTCACACCGCTGGTCTCGTCGCCGAGACTGGCGCGAGCGCTCGGCGTCCGCGAGGTGCTGATCAAGGACGAGACGTCACGCTTCGATCTGCCGTCCTTCAAGGTCCTGGGCGCGTCCTGGGCGACCTACGCCGTGCTCGCCGAGCGCATCGGGCCGATCGCCGAAGGCCCGATCTCCGGCCAGGCGCTTCGGGATTGGGCAGCACCGCTCCGGCCGCTCACTTTGCTCGCCGCGACCGACGGCAATCACGGCCGCGCGGTCGCGCGCGTTGCGCGCTGGCTCGGCCTCGACGCCAGGATCTACGTGCCGAATTTCGTTTCGCCGGCACGCATTCGCTCCATCGAGAGCGAGGGCGCCGAGGTGGTCGTGGTCGACGGCTTCTACGATGCCTCGGTCGATGAAGCGCTCGAGGCTTCGCAGGAAAAAGACACGCTTTTGATCAGCGACACCGCGCGCGCCATGACCGACGCCGTGCCGAAGCTGGTGACCGAGGGCTACACCACGACCTTCGCCGAGGCCGACGAGCAGCTCGCCGCTCAGGGCGACGATCGCATCGACGTCGTGTCGGTGCAGGCGGGCGTCGGCGGCCTCTCGTCGGCCTGCGCGACCTGGGCGAAGCTCCATCGCAGGGGATGCTCGCCGAAGGTCGCCGTGGTCGAGCCCGAAACCGCGGCCTGCGTGATGACGGCGCTCGCCGCGGGCGAGCCCGTCGGCATCGCAGCGGACGAGGTCTCGGCGATGAACGTGCTTCAATGCGGCACCGTCTCGCTCACCGCCTTCGGGATGCTGAAGGCCGGCGTCAGCTGCTGCCTCGCGGTCGAGGACCGCTGGGCGCGCGCAGCGACCAATGAAATACGGGCCTCCGGCGTCGACACCGGGCTCAGCGGCGCGGCCGGCATGGCGGGCCTTCTCGGTGCGCTGGCGAGCCCGATGGCGAATGCGGTGCGCGCCCATCTCGGCCTCACGCCCGATGCGCGCGTGCTGGCAGTCGCGACCGAGGCCGCGACCGCGTCGGCCGCAGGCGAGGCCGACGACGGCCTCCCGATGTCCGAGCCGATCGCCGACGCCGACCTTTTGGCCGCCACCGGATAGCGCGACCTCCGCGATGGAAAGCGGGTGTCTGCCGCGGACGCCGGACGCCCGCTACTCCCGCTCGCCCGCTATTCCCATTCGATGGTGCCGGGCGGCTTGCTGGTGACGTCGTAGGCGACGCGGTTGATGCCCTTGACCTCGTTGACGATGCGGTTCGCGACCCGCCCCAGGAATTCCATGTCGAAGTGGAAAAAATCCGCGGTCATGCCGTCGACCGAGGTGACGGCGCGAAGGGCGCAGACGGCCTCGTAGGTGCGGGCGTCGCCCATGACGCCGACGGTGTTGACCGGGAGGAGAACCGCGAAGGCCTGCCAGATGGCGTCGTAGAGGCCGGCGCGCCTGATCTCGTCCAGAAAGATCTCGTCGGCCTGCTGCAGGGTTGCGACGCGCGACGGCGTGATCTCGCCGAGGATGCGGACCGCCAGCCCCGGCCCCGGGAAGGGATGGCGGCCGACGAAGTCGTGGGAAAGGCCGAGCTCCTCGCCGAGCACCCGGACCTCGTCCTTGAAGAGTTCGCGCAGCGGCTCGACCAGCTTCATGCGCATGCGCTCGGGCAGGCCGCCGACATTGTGGTGGGACTTGATGGTGACGCTCGGGCCCTTGAAGGAGACGCTTTCGATGACGTCGGGGTAAAGCGTGCCCTGCGCCAGAAAATCCGCGCCGCCGATTTTTTTCGACTGGGCCTCGAACACGTCGATGAAGGTTTTTCCGATGATTTTTCGTTTTCGCTCGGGATCGGAAACACCTTCGAGACTCCCCAGAAAAAGGTCGCCCTCGTCGGCGTGAACCAGCGGGATGTTGAAATGGTCGCGAAAGAGGGAGACGACCTGCTCCGCCTCTCCGGCCCGTAAAAGCCCGGTGTCGACGAACACGCAGGTCAGCTGATCGCCGATCGCCTCATGGAGGAGGAGCGCGGTCACGGAGCTGTCGACGCCGCCCGAGAGACCGCAGATCACGCGGCCGTCGCCGACCTGTTCACGGATGCGCTCGATCGCCTGACCGCGAAAGGCGGCCATGGACCAGTCGCCGCTGCAGCCGGCGATTTTTTTGACGAAGTTCTCGAGCAGGGCCGCACCCTTCGGCGTGTGGACGACCTCGGGGTGGAACTGGACGCCGTAGAATTTGCGCCGCTCGTCGGCGATCGCGGCGAAGGGAGAGCCTTCGGAGGTGGCGATCACCTCGAAGCCGGAGGGCAGCTCCACGACCTTGTCGCCGTGGCTCATCCAGACCTGCTCCTTCGTGCCGACGTCGAACACGCCCTCGAACAGGGCGGACGGGGCGACGACGTCGATGAAGGCGCGGCCGAACTCGCGGTGATGGCCGATCTCGACCTTGCCGCCGAGCTGTGCGCAAAGCGTCTGCTCGCCGTAGCAGATTCCCAGAAGCGGCACGCCGGCCTCGAACACGGCGGCCGGCGCTGCCGGCGCGTCGGCTTCCGTGGTCGAGGCGGGACCGCCGGACAGGATGATCGCGCGCGGCGAAAAATCGCGGATGCGCGCGTCGTCGGCCGTGCAGGGCAGGATCTCGCAATAGACGCCGGCCTCGCGCACGCGGCGCGCGATCAGCTGCGTGTATTGCGCGCCGAAATCGAGGATCAGCACACGTTCAGTCATTTTTGTCACTTGCTGGAGCGTGAGGGGAGGGTTTGCGCCGGAGCGTTCGTCTTCCGGATCCAGCCAAGGACTCAGAGGCGGGCGGCGGGAGCCGGAAATCGCTGCTTGAAGGTGAACGCGCTCGCTGTCGGACCGTACTGGGCGAGATGGAGGAGGCGCGTGGTGGCGTCCAGCGTGGTCGGGTGCTCGTCGGCGGGGGTCCACCAGAGACACATATGGGGGGCGTTCGGCTTTTCGAACCAGTCATAGCGGCGGCGCATCACCTTGGCATGGGCCGTCTTGTAGACGAAGTCGTGAAGCGCTTCCACCGATTTCCAGACGGAGAGGTTGATCAGGATGCGCGGATCGTCATAGGGCTGGAAGTCGGTGGCGTTGCCGCTCTCGTCCTGAAGCCGCCAGACGAAGCCCGGTGCGGCGTCCGCGAGCGCGTTGATTTCGTCGAGCTGACCCACGAAATCGGCCATGCCCGGATCCTCGATCGGATATCTTGCACGTGCGATATTGACCTGCGCCAGGTGAAAGGCCGGCTGATCTGGCATCTATTCATCCTTCAATAGCATTTGTCTCAAACGCTAACAGAAAACCCGCACACTAGGGAAGTTACCCTTGCCAGCCGCGCCATCCTGCCTCAGATATCGATCTCCGAGATACCCGACAGCATCGACAGGATGACATCTTGGCAACACCGCCGGAGACCAACGAGGTCCAAGTCGACGACGCCGCACGCTGCGGCTTCGTGGCGATTTTGGGGGCGCCGAACGCGGGGAAGTCGACGCTGCTCAATCGGCTGGTCGGCACCAAGGTTTCGATCGTCTCGCCCAAGGTGCAGACCACGCGAAGGCGGGTGCTCGGCATCACCGTCAGGGACCGGGCGCAGCTCGTTTTCGTCGACACGCCCGGCATCTTCACGCCGCGCCGGAGCAAGCGCCTGGAGCAGGCGATCGTCAAGGCGGCCTGGTCGGCGGCGGCCGACACCGACAGCATCCTGCTGCTGGTCGATTCGAAGCGGGGCTTCGATCCGGACACGCGGGCGATCGTCGACGGTCTGAAGGAACGGCATGTCCGGGTGACCCTCGCCCTCAACAAGCTCGATCTGGTGAAGCCGCCGCAGCTTCTGCCGCTGATCAAGGAGCTGGACGAGACCGGCATCTTCGATCGTACCTTCGTGATCTCCGCGGAAACCGGCGACGGCTGCGACGATCTCCTCGACCATCTTCTCGAAACCCTGCCCGAAGGCCCCTGGCATTTTCCGGAAGACCAGCTCTCCGACCTCTCGAACCGAGCGCTCGCCGCCGAGATCACGCGCGAAAAGCTTTTCTTGGACCTGCATCAGGAGCTGCCCTACAGCCTGACCGTCGAGACCGAAAGCTGGGTCGAAAGCGAGGACGGCAAGGAGGTGCGGATCGACCAGGTGATCTATGTCGAGCGCGCGACGCAAAAGGGCATCGTGCTCGGCAAGGGCGGACGTCAGATCAAGGCGGTCGGCCAGGCGGCACGCGAGGAGCTGCAGGAGATCCTCGGCATGCGCGTGCATCTCTTCCTGTTCGTCAAGGTCCGGGACAAATGGACCGACGATCCCGAGCGCTATCGCGAGATGGGTCTGGAGTTCAGCTAGTGGCGTGACCACGTCATCGGGTTCACTCGGCTTTCGCTGAAATGATGGTATGCGGCTCTTTTCTGGAATGTCGGAGGGGGCTTTCGGCGTTTTGGAATTCAGCCTGGCATCGAGATGGGGGGATCCTCGACAGGCCGATCTTCCGATCGGGTCGCAGCCTGTCCGCATTCGCGGCTGCGCCTTTCCTCGGCCATGCGGTCGAAGAACAGCCGGAGCTTGGGCACCCGCTGCGGCCGGAAACTGCCATCGGCGATGTCGGCGTGGAGGAAGCGGTCGAGTCGGAACGTCCGAAAATCCGATCTCAGCTCGCACCAGGCGATCACCAGATCGACGGTGTCGAGATAGGCGATCGCCAGCGGCCATACGGTGCGCTCCGTGGCCCTGCCCTGTTCGTCACGATAGCCGATGCGCATCTTGCGCTCGTCGCGCGCGGCCTTTCGAATCAGCGCCGGATCGGCCGCAAGGGGCGGCGCCCCTCTCTGGGCGAGCTCGGCCAGACGCCCCTCGCGCGTGTAGGAATGGGCGAGCAGGATGCCGCTCTCCAGTTCGCTCCGGACCGGCTGCGGCAGCACCGGGCCGAGCTTGGTGAGCGCGTTTTCGGCGGCGGCCGCCAGTTCCTGGTCGCCGATCGCCATGACCTTCCTGAGACCGAGCGCCAGCGCGTCGACCTCGGGTGCGGTGAACATCAAGGGCGGCAAAGCGTGATCGTCGGTCAGGAGATAGCCGAAGCCCGCCTCGCCCTCGATGCCGACGCCGAGCCGTCGAAGGGCGTCGATGTCCCGATAGACCGTTCGTACCGAAACCTCGAGCGTGCGCGCGAGCGTCGCCGCCGTCACCGGCGGCGAAAGGCGTCGAAGCGCCTGCAGCAGTTCCAGAAGTCGATCGGCGCGTCGCACGCCCGTTCTCCGCGTTCAGCCGCCGAGCGGCTTCAGCCCCGCCTCGATCTCGGCGCGCCTGGGTTCCAGGAAGGGCGGCAGGGCCAGGCGCTCGCCGAGGGAGTCCATGGATTCGTCCGCGTGGAAGCCCGGCCCTTCGGTCGCGATCTCGAACAGCACGCCGCCCGGCTCGCGGAAATAGAGGCTCCTGAAATAGAAGCGGTCGATCGGCCCGCTGGACGGCATGCCCTTTTCCACCAGGCGCTCGGCCCAGGCGTCGTAGGCATCGTCCGGCACGCCGAAGGCGACGTGATGCACGCCACCGGCACCCTGTCTCGCCGGCGCGAGACCGGGCTCGATCGAGAGATGCAGCTCGGCGCCAGCGCCGCCCTCGCCCATACGAAAGACGTGGACCTCGGTTTCGGCATCGGGTGCGGGCGCGAAACTTCCGACCTTCTCCATGTTCATGACGCCGGTCAGCACCCGTTCGGTCGGCGATAGCTCGCCGAGCGTAAGCGTGATCGGGCCGAGGCCGACGATCTGGCGCTCGGCCGGCACGGTGCTTTTCGACCAGACATGGGTATCGTCGGCGGGATCGTCGGCGACCATCGCCAGGCTCTGCCCTTCCGGATCGGCGAAGTCGAAGGTCTCACGCCCGCCTCGATCGACGATCGGACTGGTCACCAGGCCCTCGCCGCCGAGGCGGTCGGACCACCAGACGAGGCTGTCCGATGGCACCCGAAATGCCGTCTTGGAAATGCTCTGACGGCCATGGCTGGCAGGCGGCACCGTCCAGTCGAAAAAGGTGATGTCGCTGCCGGGCGATCCCCTGCCGTCCGCATAGAACAGATGATAGGCGCTGACGTCGTCCTGATTGACCGTCTTCTTCACCAGTCGGAGACCGAGCACGCGCGTATAGAAATCCAGATTACCCGCGGCGTCGGCGGTGATCGCCGTCAGGTGGTGAATGCCTGTGAGCTGCATCGTCCTCTCCCTTCGCCATGGCCTTAAGGGTGATGGTGATGGAGAATGGGGTCAATCGGATTCACCATCACACCGAAGCAGGACCAGGAGGCCCCCGACCATGAGCTGGAACCCATCTCTCGAACCGCAATGCCCGCTCGCCGGCGACGTCGACAGCATCGAAACGCTGATCGTGCCGCGGGCGCGGGATCTCGGCGGGTTCGAGGTGCGCCGCGCCCTGCCGGCGCCGAAGCGCCAGATGGTCGGCCCGTTCATCTTCTTCGACCAGGCGGGCCCCGCCGAGTTCATCACCGGCAAGGGTGTCGACGTGCGTCCGCATCCGCATATCGGGCTCGGTACCGTGACCTATCTCTACAAGGGCGAGTTCCAGCACCGGGACAGCCTCGGTTCGAACCAGATGATCCATCCGGGCGCGGTCAACTGGATGGTCGCCGGGCAGGGCGTCACCCATTCCGAGCGCACCAGCGAGGCGACCAGGAAGGCGCCGCACTCGCTGTTCGGCATCCAGACCTGGGTGGCGCTGCCGGACGAGGCCGAGGACGTCGAGGCTTCGTTCGAGCATCACCCCAAGGAGACGCTGCCGGCGCTGGACAATGAGGGGGTCGATCTCAGGCTGATCCTCGGCTCCGCCTATGGCGAGAAGGCGCCGGTGACGATGTTTTCGGACATGTTCTACGCCGACGTCGTGATGCAGCCGGGCGCCATGCTGCCGATGCCCGAGGAGCATGAGGACCGCGGGCTCTATGTCAGCGAGGGCGAGGTGACGATCGGCGGCCAGGCTTTCGAGGCGGGTCGGATGATGGTCTTTCGCCCCGGCGACGCGATCACCGTCAGGGCCGGCGAGCGGGGTGCGCGGCTGATGATCCTCGGCGGCGAGACCCTGAACGGGCCGCGTTTTATCTGGTGGAACTTCGTCGCCTCCAGCGAGGAGCGCATCGAGCAGGCCAAGCGGGACTGGCTGGAAGGCAAATGGGAGGACGGCCGTTTCTCCCTGCCGCCGGACGACAAGGACGAGTTCATCCCGCTGCCGGACAACGCCGCGAACGAACGCCCGAAGTCCGCGAACTGACACCATCAGGAGACGGCAAAGACCAGCGGCCCAAAACCTGGCCGCATACCGCCGCTCCAGGGCGACGACAGTCCGAGTCGATGAGGTGGCCACGCCACAAAAAAAGGGCCGACGCATCTTTGAAGGGGCGATGCGTCGGCCGATATCGGATCGGATGAAGCCCAGATCAACTCTAGAACGATACTGGAAGCGCGTCCTCTTCGCTGCCGATACCGCCGTCAACACCCCAACGGGTGCCCACATCCGAACCTGTTACGCCGTCCCGAGGAGATGATACGACGAGCGCCTGATCGATCACCCTAGCCTCGATAACGTCGGACTGTCCGAGCATCCAAACCGTCTCTCGAAAGGGACGGCGCCTGCTGAGCATCCTGAACTCCCACGGGTGGAGAGTGGATCAAGCTGTGCTCTGCCCCAGGCCAGTCATGATAGTTAACGTCACTTCGCTGTCTTTATTCCGAGACCTCGGCATTCCATGAGAACGATTTTTTTCACCTGCCGGAAAATTGCACCGGCCCTGCCGGATCATCCGTCTTTCGGCGCTGCCTCCTCGCCCGCGGAAAGTCCCTTCGCGATCTCCGAGCGCAGCTTCTTCAGCGACGGCAGTTCCTGCTCGGCGAAAGGAATCGGGCGGCAGATCTGCATGACGGAGAGGCCGATGCGCGCGGCCAGCAGGCCATTGATGGCGCCCTGCCCGGCCCGCGCCGACAGCATCTTCAGGAGCGAGGCGCCCGCGGTCTCGACCGCGGCATGGCTGACGAGATCGCCGACGCCTGCAATCACGATGTTGCGCACGCCCCGTTTCAAGAGCCGGATGGTGGCCGCGAAGCCCGGGCGCACGCCGTAGAGCTTCGCGATCGAGCGCATCATGGTCACGGTGCGCACCATGACGATCAGGCTGTCCAGCGCGCCGATCGGGGTCAGCGCCGTCAGCACGCCGATGTCGCGCCCGGAACGCACAACCACCTGATAGGCGGCCTTGTCGATCGGCTGGAACACGGTGTGTGCGAACAACTCCAGCCGCTCGCGGTCGTTGAGCGCGTCGCTCGCCCGGTCGTGGAAGTCGACGATCGGCCGGTCGAGCTCGGTGCGCTCGCGGTAGAGCTTTTCGACCTTTCTCAGAAAATCCTCGGCCCGGCCGTGCGCTTCGGACGTCATCAGCCGCTCGCCTTCGACCCGCAGATGGTCGACCTTCGCGAGGCGCCGCAGGCTCCAGAGCTCGCGGCCGACCACGCCGAGCGCGCCCGCCGCCGAAAGGGCGAGCAGCGCCGAGAACGCGCCGCCCAGCCAGACCGAACGCTCGAACAGCGAGACCGCGTAGTCATAGGCGTCAAGACCGACCACGCCGAGCGCAAAGGCGGCGGCTGCACCGAGAAAAAGCTTCAGCCAGGGTTTTTTCGCGCTCGATACCTCGGCCGGGGCCAGCGGTGCGGGCAGCGAGCCGTCCGGCTCCGGCTGCAGGATCTCGAAATCGCCCGGTTTCAGCGTTTCCGGATCGATCTCGAAGGGTCGCAAGCGTTCTTTCTGCTTCATGTCAGTCGATCGCCCAGGAGCACGTCCAGTGCCTGATCGAGGCGGATGTGCTGCGGTTGCTCGGCGCCGTTCGCGCGCAACCGGCGCGGCGCGAAATCGCGGAAACGAAAGCGGCCGTCCGCCCAGTCCTCATCCACCGGCAGGTCCGGCGGGATCTCGCCGGGAAACAGCACGGTCTCCCGATCCTCGCCCTTGATGCGCCCGCGTACGCAGGAGAGGGTCTGGCCGTGATGATCGGTCTTGACCATGTCGGTGGAGCGAAGGGACGCGATCGCCAGAAACACCGGCTGCACGCCTTCGAAGCGGGCCTGGCCAGCCGCGTCGTGGACCATCTGTTCGAGCAGCAGGCGGAGATTGTGGTGCTGGTTGTGGGCGACGTGATCGGCCTTGGTCGCGACGAACAGCAGCTTTTCGATCTGCGGACGAAAGAGCCGCGCGATCAGGCTGCTGGAGCCGTAGCGAAAGCTCTGCATCACGGTCTCCAGCGCCGCCTGGGTGTCCTCGAACACCGCACGCCCGCGATTGAGGGCGCTGATCAGGTCGACCAGCACGATCTGCCGGTCGAAGCGGCTGAAATGGTCCGTGTAGAACGGCCGCACCACCCGATCCCGGTAGTGCGAAAAGCGGTCGCTCATCAAGGTATGGAGGCGGCTGGTGCCCGGCGGCATCGGACAAAAATTCAGATGCTCCGCCCCTTCGAGATCACCCGGCATGGTCATGCGGCCCGGCTGCAGCAGGCTGAAGCCGGCGGCCTGCGCCGCCTGCAGGTAGCGCCGGTAAAGCCCGGCCAGCGTCGCCGCCCGGTCGCGCTCGGCCGATCCGGTCGTGGGCGTCTCCTCGATCGCGGAGAGCCAGTCCCCGGCAAGTTCACGCCGGGCGGTCGAGCGGGCGAGTGCAATCGTAGCCGCTGACCAGTCCTCAAAACTCTGCTCCATCATCGGCAGATCGAGCAGCCACTCGCCGGGATAATCGATGATCTCCACCTGCTGGCTTCGGTAATCCGAAAATTGCCGCGCGAAAAAGCCGGTCTCGGCGACGCGAAGCTCGAGCCTGAGCGAGGAGAGCCCGCGGGTCGGCGCCGGCCAGGCGGGCGGATCGGCCGTCAGCGCCGCGCGGGAAGCATCGAACGGAAAGGGCGGCGGATCGCCGACATAGGGTGGCAGGAGACGGGCGCCCATCAGCCGCTTTTGCTTGACGGGCGTGAAAAAGGGCAGTTCCCGACCGTTCAGGAGATGGTGGATCAAGGTCGTGATGAACACGGTCTTGCCGCTCTGGCGAAGGCCGGTGACGGCGAGCCTGACCGTGCGATCCAGGGTCAGATTGACCAGATCCTCAACATTCCGCTGCAGGCTGCCAAGGCCGGGGACCCCCGGCAGCGTCGACATGCCGGGCAGATTTCTCGGGTCGAACCAGTCGGAGCTCGCCACGCTCAAAAAACCTTGCCGGCGAGAAGGGCGATCATCACCAGGAGGCCCGCTTCGCGATTGCTCCTGAAGCGGGCGAGGCAATTGTCGGGATCGTCGATGTCCAGCGTCCGCACCTGCCAGAGGAAGTGGGCGGCGACCGGCAGGAGGGCGACATAGAAAAGCCAGCCCATGCCGATCATCGCGCCGGCGAGCGCCAGCAGGAGCAGGGACGCGCCATAGAAGCCGTAGAGCCAGGCCGGCGTCGCCTCGCCGAGCCGCCTTGCGGACGACTTCACGCCGATCAGCGCGTCGTCCGCCTTGTCCTGATGGGCGTAGATGGTGTCGTAGCCGAGCGTCCAGAAAATACCGGCGAGGTACAAAACGACCGCAGGCCAGCCGAGCGACCCGGTCGCCGCCGTCCAGCCCACCAGGGCTCCCCATTTGAAGGTGATGCCGAGAAACAGCTGCGGCCACCAGGTGATGCGCTTCATCCAGGGATAGGCCACGACCAGCGGCATGGCCGCGAATCCTACGAGGATGGCGTTCATATTGAGCTGGAGCAGCACGACCAGCCCGACCAGCAGCTGGGCGCCGAGAAAGAGCATGGCCCGCGACAGCGTCAGCGCCCCACTCGCCAGCGGTCTGTTTCTGGTGCGCTCGACCTTCGAGTCGAGATCGCGGTCGGTCATGTCGTTGATCGTGCAGCCGGCCCCGCGCATGGCAAACGCGCCGACCAGGAACAGAGAGGCGAGCCACAGGCTCGGCCAGCCCGGCGCGAGGCCGAGCCCCCACCAGCAGGGCCAGAGCAGGAGCCAGGCGCCGATAGGCCGGTCCCAGCGCGCGAGCACGCCGTAGGGCCGGAGCCAGGCCGGCAGCCAGCGCTCCATCCACCCCAGCTCGCGATCGGCAACAACGCCGTCGATGTCGGAGGCTTGCGTCGTCATGAAAGCCCTTCTAGCGTCCCCCCATGTCCCGAACAACCATCGCTCAACGCAAACTCCCGCGCCTCCAGCAAGCAGGGCTTGCAGCCTCGACTTTGATCGAGCTTGACCGATCCAAAGCGCATTATCTTCTCGACGTCATGCGCTTGAAGGTGGGCGACAAGATGCGCCTGTTCAACGGCCAGGACGGCGAATGGCTTGCCGGCATCGCCGAGACGGGCCGAAAGCACTGCCGGCTCGCGGTCGAGGAACGGCTCCGCCCGCCGGAGGAGGAGCCAGGCCCCACCCTCCTCTTCGCCCCGATCAAGAAGGCGCGGATGGAAATGCTGGTGGAAAAGGCGACGGAGCTCGGCGTCGGCCGGCTGATGCCGGTCAGGACGCGGCGGTCGATCATCGACAAGGTCAACGCAGAACGTCTGCGTGCGATTGCGATCGAGGCGGCAGAGCAATGCGAGCGCCTGACCGTGCCGGAAATTGTCGAGCTTCAGACGCTGGAGCGGGTTCTCGCCGCCTGGCCCGACGACGCCCCGCTCTACGTCGCCGACGAGACGGGCGAGGGGAGGCCGCTGCCGCAGGCGCTGCAGCCGGCGCGTCCGGCGGCGTTTCTGATCGGCCCGGAAGGCGGTTTCGACCCGGCCGAGCTGGAGCGGCTGGACGGACATCCGACGGTGGTGAAGGTGGATCTGGGACCGCGGATTTTGCGGGCTGAGACGGCGGGGATGGTCGTGTTGGCGGGAACTATCGTACTTGGAGGCGAATGAGCTTCCATTAACATTATTCTAAATCTCTGCGCTATAATGAAAACGGCACCTCACCAAACAACCTTGCAGGTTGAAAGAAATCTTGGCAAAAAACGTGATACTGTTCAATCCGAAAGGGCGATCCACGCATCGTCGATGCGGGCAGATCATGCATACAGCTGAGCAAGTCGCTAACAGACTACTGACACTGGCCGAGGATGCAGGCCGGCCGTTAACGCCGATGCAACTGATCAAGCTGGTCTATCTGTGTCAGGGCTGGATGCTCGGCATGAAAGGCCGCCCGCTGTTCAGCGAGTCGGTGGAAGCCTGGGCTTACGGCCCGGTGATCCGAAGCGTCTATGATGCTGTCAGGCAATATCGCGACCAGCCGATCTCAGAGAATCTTCATGCCGACCCAGCAGATTTCGATGCGGACGAGAGCAACATCATCGAGCAAACTTTCGAACAATATGGCCATCTAACCGGAATAGCACTTTCGACGCTGACCCATCAGCCGGGGAGTCCCTGGTCGGTTACGCATGAACGCCTTGGCCGAAACGCCACCATCTCGAACGACTTGATCCAAGACCATTTCGCGAATCTGTTCCTCAAGAAGGTTTTGAGATAGGTGGCGGGGCCTCAGGCGGCTGACGAACACAATGAAGAGAAACGGGTCCCGGGTCCTGACAATGAACTAGCGAGAAGGCATGACGTTCGGTCTCAGGCTGAAGCTGTCGCGCTTATCGAGGACCGCGATCTCGACCAGGAAAAGCTCGTCGGTGATCACGAAAGGGCGGAGGGACTGAGAGGCCATTTCTACAGAGGCTGCGTAGCTGGTCTCTGGGTCGCCATGGCAGCCGTACTGCTCATGTTCTGCGCCTATATCTATCATGTCATGGCGCCCGCAAGCTGGCATTGGCTTGCCACCGAACAAGTCAATCAGATCAAATCAATGCTGTTCAGTGGCGCAGTGGGCGGCTTCATCGCGCAATACTTTAAGAAAGTTCTTTGATCGTTGATAAAGCAGCCTCCCTGCCAACCTCTGATTGTCGGAGGAGCGGGCGAAGGCTTGACCGGCCGCATGCGGCTTCGAGCGCTTGCCGAAGGGGCGACCGTCGGCCAGCCGGGCATGGGACGGGCGTGCCCCGAATTTGCTAAAAACCTTCGACGACACGTCTTTCGTGACGACCTGATCTTCTACACGCCGGACCATGATGGCGTCGTCATCGAGCGCTTTCTGCATGGCACCCGTGATATCGAGGCTCTTTTCTGAGAGTTGAAAGCACGCCCTTGGCCTCCCGCCTCATTTGCCGCATAGAGTGTCCTTCGGCCCTGCACCGACCATATAGGGTGAACCATGACCGACGAGACCAAACCGCCCGCCTGGGTCCGGCCGACCGCCGATTACGGGCCGCTGATCCTTTTCTTCGCGGCCTACTGGCTGAAGGGGCTGATGGCGGCGACCGCCGTGATCGTCGTCGCCAGCCTGGCAGCGCTGGCGCTGACCTGGGTCTATGAGCGCCGGGTGCCGGTGATGCCGCTGGTGACGGCCGGCGTGGTCTCGCTGTTCGGGGGGCTCACGCTCTGGCTGCAGGACGACACCTTCATCAAGATGAAGCCGACCATCGTGCAGGCGATCTTCGCGGCCGTGCTGCTGGGCGGGCTCGCCTTCGGGCGGCCGCTTTTGAAGCCGCTGTTCGGCAAGATGATGCCGCCGATGTCCGACGCCGGCTGGAAAGGCCTGACGTTCCGCTACGGCCTGTTCTTCATCGCCATGGCGATCCTGAACGAGGTGGTCTGGCGCACCCAATCCACCGATTTCTGGGTCAATTTCAAAGTGTTCGGCATCATGGCGCTGACCATCGCGTTCATCATGAGCCAGATGCCCTTCATCAACCGCCACATGACCGAGGCCGGGACGACGGCCGGCGATGACTCGAACGAGGCCGACTCCGAGAGCGCGAAGGGAACGTCGTGAACCGCCGCCAGGCGCTTCACGCCGCCGCCGTCGGCGCGGGGGTTCTCGCCTTCCCCACCCTTCTGTTCAGGCGTGTCGAGGCCGGCGGACCTTCCGCCTATCAAAAGATCTGGGATGCGGATCAGTCCCACCGGGGCGTGCCGGCGATCGGATCGGGCGAACGCGGCGACGCGGCCGTGGGCTTCGTCAGGGTCGACGAGCAGGGCGGCAAGGATCCGGACCATCGGGTGATCGCCGAGGTTTCGATCCCGGAGGAAAAGCGGCTCACCTACGATCTCGCCAAGGCGCTGTTCGACAATTACCGGCTCGATCAGACCAAGCGCGAGGACATGACGCAGCCGGAAGCGGAGGAGATGCTGGCGCTGATCGAGGCGGTCACCGACAGCGCGCCGATGGAGGCCGCGAGACGCTGGCTCGGCGATCGGCGCGGAACATCCCATTCGCGGGACGAGTTCCAGGCCCTCCTGTTCGATATCTGGTTTCGCCAATATGACATGGGCCGCAACCTCGATCTTTCCGGTTTCGAGCATGTGGTGGTCGGCGAACAGAAGCAGGGCACGGTCGGCGGGCACCACTTCTGGTATCGCTATTATCTCGACGATTTCGGCCTGCTCGGGACCGGCGACGACATCGATTTCGCCGGCTCCAGATACCCGAAGCGGCTGATCGAGGCCGGACGCGCCACGCCTGATGTGGTGACGCTCTCCTATCGCTGGCGGGCCGAGGACTATGATCAGGGCGTGGAACGGCCGCTGTTCAAGCCGGTCGGCGGCTTTTGGGTCGGCTGCAGCGTCGAGGGGCTGATGGCGCTCGGCCTTCTCCGCTTTTTCGAGCGGGGGCGCGTCGAGACGGTGATCGACGGCGCCCGCTACGAGATCGACCTCTACAAGAGCCCGGACGGCCGGAGCATCCGCAGCTACTTCCCGATCTTCCAGGGCCTGGCCTGACTGCCGCCGGCAGACGGTTCACGGAAAAGCCGCGCAAAGAAAAAGCCGCGAGCCCTGGGCCCGCGGCTTTTCTTCTCTACGACGTCCGGAGGGCGTCGATCACGTCATCCGGTCGATTACTGGGTCGAGGCCGGGGCGACGCCGTTCTCGGAGTCCGCCCTGCCGTTTTCCCGCCGGACCGCCGCGAGCTCGGCGGCGAGCGCCGCGCGGCCGGCCTGGGCCTGGGCGAGCGCGGCTTCGAGCTGCTCCAGGTGGTCGAGGGCGGCGATCAGCTGTTCGCCGAGTTCGCTGACGTCGGCGACGCAGCGTTCCGCCGTCACCGTCGCCTCGGAGATCTGGCCGTTCAGGCCGTCGCGCGTGGCTTCGAGATCGACCACCGTCGCGCGCGTCTGGTCGAGCTGGGTTTCGAGCGCGCGCTTTTCCGAGGCGGCCGTCTGCCTGAAGCTGGTGAATTCGGTCTGCAGATCGGCGCGCTCCTCTTCCAGGTCGGAGAGGTCCTGACGGGTCTCGTCGAGCTGCGCCACCACGGCCGCGGTCTCGTTGGCCGCCGCGGCGGTCGCCTCGGCCATCTGCTTCGAGAGTTCGTCGTAGCTCGCCTCGCGGTCGGCGATCTCCTGGCGCGCCAGATCCAGCTGCCGCTTGAGATCGGTGGTCTGTCTCTGCGAATTTTCCGTCAGCTTGACCAGCTCGGACTCCAGAAGCTGCTGCGCCTCCTGCAATTCGACCACCTGCTGTTCGGACACCGTCAGCCTGCCGCTCAGCGAATCGGCCCTGCTGCTGGCGCTCTCGATCTGCGCGGTCAGGTCGGCGGCCTGCGCGGTCGCCGCCTCGGTCGTGCTCTGCAGCTCGGCCTGCAGCGCCGAACTCTGGGATTCGAGCGCCGCCACCTGCTGGCGGGTATCGGCGAGCTGCCCGGTCAGGCTCTCGTTCTGCTCAGTGGCGTTCGCAAGCTGCGAGGTGAGCGTCTCGATTTCGCTCGACGAACTCTCGCGCAGATCGCCGAGATCCGCCTGCAGCGTGTCGCGCACCGACTGCAGCTCGGAGATCTGCCGATCCCGCGCTTCGAGATCGTCGCGCAGCTGCTGCTCTAGCTCGTCTGCCGTGGCCTGCTGCTCGGTGAGCAGATTTTCGAGTGCCGTCCGTGTCTGCACGGCTTCGGCGAGCTCGCTCTTGGTTTCGCCGAGCTCGGACTGCACCTGTGCCATCAGCCCGCGATCGCGCTCGGCGTCGAGGCGGAGGGAAGCGATCGCCGCGTCGGTCTTCTCGCGATATTCGACCAGCTCCTGGGTGATCGCGTCACGCTCGTCACGCACCTGGTTCAGCTGGATGGTCAGGTCGTCGATGATGTCTTTCGCCGTGGTCAGCTCACCGGTCAGCGCCGATGGTTCCGGCGCTTCCTTCAGCGCGTCCTTGATCGCCTGCAGATTCTTCTTGTAGGTCGAAATCGCCGAGGTCAGGGCATCGAGGGCGTTTTCGTCCTCCGCTTCGGCCTGGGCTGCAGGCTGCTGGGCATCCTGCGCCAGAGCCGCGCCGCTGGCCACGCTCAACGAAGCGACCGCCAACAGGCACATGGTCGCCCGGCGCAGGCCCATCAGGGCGGTGACCGCCGGCGGGTTCATCTTTACCATCGCTGACTCCTGACGTTCCTATCGACAACAGAGGCCGAAACCAGGCCTCCAACGGTTTCCACCGCAGCCACAGAGACCGGCTATTCAACCAAACGTGTCGGCGGCCCCAATCCACCGGTCACGCAAGCGACATTCGCACGTGTCGGAATATCGACAGCAGAACGCTTAAATACATTACGTTTTTTAGTCAATCTAGTTTCGATTGATGGTCTCCGGGTTTGTGGCGCTGCCCGGTTCTGTCACCCCTATTCGTCCGCAGCGGATGGCACATATCTGGAGACGCTCGAAACGAGCTTATCGGCTTGAGGGGCCGCGCGGGCGCAAATCGACGGGGGAGCGTACCGGCTTGCGGAGGACGATACCGATCGTCGCGATGGCTAGGTGGATCCGCCGGCGCGCGCTATATCTGGCTGCAGCCGGCCCGTTTCGTGACCCGGCCTCACAAGTGGAGCGGAAGCCATCGTGGCCAAGGACGTCGTCATCGCCATCGCCCAGACCAATCCGACGGTGGGAGACATCGAGGGCAATCTCGCTTTGATCCGCGAGACCCGAACGTGCGCTGCCGAGGCCGGCGCCGACCTGGTGCTGTTCTCCGAACTGATGATCTGCGGCTATCCGCCGGAGGACCTGGTGCTGAAATCGGCGCTTCAGCAGTATTGCCGGCGCGCCATCGAGGCGCTGGCCGCTGATACGGCCGACGGCGGTCCGGCCCTGCTGGTCGGCACGCCCTGGGCGGAGAAGGGTGCCCTCTACAACGCGGTCGCCCTCCTGAAGGACGGCGAGATCGAGACGCTCCGCTTCAAGCACGACCTGCCGAATTACGGCGTCTTCGACGAGAAGCGCGTCTTCGCGCCGGGCCCTGTTCCCGGTCCGATCCCGTTTCGGCTTTCCGACGGCTCGCAGATGCGGCTCGGCGTGATGGTCTGCGAGGACATGTGGACCGAAGACGTCGCCGAAGGCCTGGAGGAGAGCGGCGCCGAGATTCTGGTGGTGCCCAACGGCTCGCCGTTCGAGCATGACAAACAGGATCTTCGCCTCAATCTCGCGGTGGCGCGCGTGACCGAGACCGGCCTGCCGCTGGTCTACGGCAATCAGGTCGGCGGCCAGGACGAGCTGGTGTTCGACGGCGGCTCCTTCGTCCTGAACGCGGACCGGCGGCTCGTCGCCCAGTCGCCGATGTTTCGCCCGGACCTCCTGATCACGCACTGGCGCCGCGGCGAGGACGATCGATGGGCCTGCGAGCCGGGCGAGATGACGCCGCCGCCGCCCGATCTAGAGGCGATCTACCTCGCCATGTGCCTCGGCCTTCGGGACTATGTCGAAAAAAACCGCTTTCCCGGCGTGGTGCTCGGTCTTTCCGGCGGCATCGATTCGGCGCTGTCGGCGGCGGTCGCGGTGGACGCGCTCGGCCCGGACCGCGTGCATGCGGTGATGATGCCGTCCCGCTACACCTCGACGGAAAGCCTGGAGGATGCGGCGGCCTGCGCGGATGCGCTCGGGATCCGCTCTCGACGAGATCGCGATCGAGCCGGCGGTCGAAGCCTTCGGGGCGATGCTCCAGCCGGTCTTCGCGGACCGCGAGCCCGACACCACCGAAGAAAACATCCAGGCGCGCATCCGCGGCATCCTTCTGATGGCGATTTCCAACAAGCTCGGCCCGATGCTGCTGACCACCGGCAACAAATCCGAGATGTCGGTCGGCTACGCCACGCTCTACGGCGATATGTGCGGCGGCTATTCCGTGCTGAAGGACGTCTACAAGACCACCGTCTTCGCGCTCTCGACCTGGCGGAATCAGCATCATCCCGTGGGCGCGCTCGCCCCCGAGGGGATGGTCATACCGGAGCGCATCATCACCAAGCCGCCTTCGGCCGAGCTCAGGCCGGACCAGAAGGACGAGGACAGCCTGCCGGCTTATGACGAGCTGGACGCGATCCTCCAGGCCCTGGTCGAGGCTGACGGGTCGGTCGCGGACCTCGTCGACAAGGGCTACGAGGCCGAAACGGTCAGGCGGGTCTCGCGCCTGCTGGATCTTGCGGAATACAAACGCCGTCAGGCGCCGCCCGGCGTGAAGATCACGCGAAAGGCCTTCGGTAAGGATCGCCGCTATCCGATCACCAACGCCTTTCGCGGTTGATCCTGCGCGGGACGGCGCGGCACTCTTAAATTTTGATATATTTACGCCAATTTTTAGTTTATCAGATTCTTTGTGACAGCCGGACGACGCGGCTGCGTGACGTTTTTTACAGGGAGTGGGTATATGGCCGATATTTTCGTCGTCGGCTTCGACGGCACAGCATCTGCCAAGAGGGCAGTGCAGCACGCCTCGAGCCAGGCAAAAGCATCGGGTGGTTCCGTGCATCTGGTGCATGTGCTCGAGTGGTCGCCCTACAGCTTTCTGACGCCTGAAGAACTGAACGAGCGCCATAAGCGCCGCGAAGAGGAACTGGCCCGGGCCAAGGCGATCGTGCAGCCTTTGGTCGACGACCTCAAGGCGAAGGGCGTCGAGGCCACCTGCGAAGTGCGCCACGGCCATGCCGGCGAGCTGCTCTGCGAAATCGCCGAGGACAAGAAAGCCAGGCAAATCGTGATCGGCCGGACCGGCTCGACCTCGATCGCCGCCCGGCTGATGGGCAGCCTGGCGCTCACGCTGGTTCAGGCGGCGCCCGTGCCGGTCACCGTGGTGCCTTAGCGTTTCGTCCTTTTCTCGCCATTCGTACAGAACAAGAAGCGAGCCTCACCATGAAAAGACTGCTTCTCGCCGCCCTCAGCCTGATGTTCGCCTCCACCGCCTTCGCCCAGGATGCGGCCGAAGAGGCAGGCATCGACCAGGCGATTTCCGACGCCATCGCCCCGATCGTCAACCCGATCGTATCGACGGTCTTCTATTCCGTGCCGCTGTTCGGCACCGACTTCCCTCTGATCGTCGGCTGGCTGGTGATCGCCGCCCTGGTCTTCACCCTCTATTTCGGCTTCATCCAGTTCCGCGGCTTCAAGCATTCGATCGAACTGGTGCGCGGTGACTATTTCGACCCCAAGGACGCTGGCGAGGTCACGCCGTTCCAGGCGCTGGCGACCGCCCTTTCCGGCACGGTCGGCCTCGGCAACATCGCGGGCGTGGGCGTCGCGGTCTATCTCGGCGGTCCCGGCGCCACCTTCTGGATGATCCTCGCCGGCCTGCTCGGCATGGCGTCGAAATTCACCGAATGCACCCTCGGCGTTCGCTACCGCAACGAATATCCCGACGGCACCGTCTCCGGCGGTCCGATGTACTATCTCTCCAAGGGCCTTTCCGAGGACGGCAAGGCCGCTCTCGGCAAGTTCCTCGCGATCTTCTTCTCGATCTGCTGCATCGGCGGCGCGCTCGGCGGCGGCAACATGTTCCAGGCGAACCAGTCCTTCGCCCAGGTCTCCAGCATCATCCCGTTCTTCGAGGGCAAGGGCTGGCTCTTTGGCCTCATCATGGCGGCCGTGGTCGCCATTGTGATCATCGGCGGCATCAAGTCGATCGCGAAGGTCACGGAGAAGGTCGTGCCGTTCATGGCGGTCATCTATGTGGGCGCCGCCCTCCTGATCATCCTGATGAACATCGGCTCGGTCCCCGCCGCCTTCGGCGCGATCATCGGCGGCGCGTTCGCCCCGACCGCGGTCGCCGGCGGCATGGTCGGTGCCCTGATCCAGGGCTTCAAGCGCGCGGCGTTCTCGAACGAGGCCGGCATCGGCTCCGCCTCGATCGCCCACTCCGCCGTGCAGACCCGCCACCCCGTGACCGAGGGCTACGTCGCCCTGCTCGAGCCCTTCATCGACACCGTGGTGATCTGCACCATGACCTCGCTGGTGATCATCATCACCGGTGCCTGGGTGCCGGACAGCGGCGTCACCGGCATCGACCTGACCGCCAAGGCCTTCACCTCCAACATCTCCTTCTTCGGCTACGTCCTGGCGCTCGCCGCCCTGCTGTTCGCGTTTTCGACCATGCTCTCCTGGTCCTACTACGGCCTCAAGGCCTGGACCTACATGTTCGGCGAGGGCCAGGCGAAGGAGATCACGTTCAAGATCATTTTCTGCATCTTCATCGTGATCGGCGCCTCCATGAGCCTTGGCCCGGTGATCGACTTCTCCGACGCCATGATCTTCGCCATGGCGATCGCCAACATCATCGGCCTCTACATGCTGATGCCGAAGGTCAAGGCGCTGCTCGCCGACTACCACGAGCGCCTGAGAAGCGGCGAGATCAAGAAGGTGGTCTGAACGCAAACCGCGTCGACTTCGGTCGGCGTCTGCGTGGAATGACGGGCGGGTCCGCGTGGCCCGCCCGTTTTCTTCAGCCCAGCCCCGATACGCCGTCGATCGAGATCTGGCTGAAAAGCCGCTCGATCTCGTTCAGAGCGATCGGCTCCGAGGCGGGCCGGCAGAAGAAGCCTTCGATCCGCGAACTGCCGCGCACGGTGACGAACGATAGACAGTTGCGATCGTCGTCGATCACGCGAACGAGCTCGTAGTCGACCTGAAAACCGACGAAGAAACTGCCGACCCGTGAACTGCCGCTGCCTTCGACCGCAAGCGGGCGATCGGCGAAATACCGATAGTGATTCCGGCTTGCCGGCGCCCGCTCATGGACCCAGCCTTCACCATAGACCGGCAGATGGCTGTGTTGGATCATGGTGATTTCTTCGCCCCGCTCGAAGACGGCGAGCCGCGAAGCCGCATCCACGCCAGGCGGATCGGCCGCCTTGGCGAGCGCCGGCTGCAGCGGGCTTTCTCCCAGCAGCCGGATCGACGACTGCGCCGGATCGATCGGCTTCCAATTGTCGAATTTGACGTTCGTGCGGACGATCCTTCCATCACCGCCCTTGTGCCGCCAAGGGTAGGACACCGACGTGACCATCCCGGCCACCTCTTCGACGTCAAGCGGGCTCGGCGTCACTGATGGCGATCGCTCCGGCTGGGTCCGCGCCTTCGCCAAGAGCTGTGTAGGGAGCCCCCAACTGTCGATCGCCGTCTTGATCACGTCGATGGTCACGGCGCTGGTATTGGCGCCGTCGTCACGGATCACCATGCCGACCACGCCGTCTTTCGCGATGAGCGGCGCGCCCGACGTGCCCGGCCGGACCGGCAGGTCGTCGACGACGATCTCGTGCCCGATCGCGTCGACCCGATTGACGACGCCGGGTCGCGCCGGCCAGTACCAGTCGCCGTCGCGGCCGATGAACCAGACCTCCTTGCCGCGAGCCGGCGACGAGCCCATCGGAAGGTCGCCCTGCCACGACCCGTCAGGCGGCCGGGGGATGGTGATCAGGGCGAGATCGATGTCGCGATTGTAGGTTTCGAGCAGCCTGCCCTCGTAGCGCCGGCCCTGACGTTCGTACAGCTTGGTCGAAATCCTGGGCTCGCCGCCGACGTTCGGGCCGGGGCGCCGCACCACATGATTGGCCGTCGCCAGGTAGATCTCGTCGGGATCGACCCCGACGATGAAGCCGAACCCGTTGGCGTCCGAACCGTCGGGCCAGAGAACGTCGATGGCGACGACATGGGTACGCAGGGCGCCGATGGGATCGTTGCCGCCGGGCGGCGGAGACCATGGCTCCGGCTCGGAGGCGCAGGCGGCGAGAGCGAAAGCGAGCAGCGCCGAGCAGCTCAGACGTCGAGAAGGCGTGCGAGACTCCATATCATTCCCCAAACGAAAGACGCCGCGACGAACAGAAAATCCAATCGCTGATTGTGAAAAACGTAAGCGAGCAGCGTCGGCGTCAGCGTTCGCCTTTCATCCGAAGCGCCAAGCACGACGCTGTCGACCGATCCTTCGAACTCGACCGAGATCCGCTCACCGATCAGGAGCTGGCGCACGCGGCCCTCGACGCCGCTCATGATGACGTGATCGCCGCGCGCCAGCGCCGTCGTCTTGTCGACGTCGCGCAGGCGAAGGCTGCCGCTGAGCAAGGTGGAAGCGTGAGATGCCTCATCCACGTCATCGAAGCTGCGGTCTCGAAGGAAGACGACCCGGGACACCGGGATGTCGGTGAACGCCAGGTCGTCTTCCGGCCAGAGCGCGAGATGCGCCGGCACCGCCTTGCTCTGATCAGCGAGAACCTGGAAGGTGACGTGCTCGAGCACGGGGGTCTCGAATGCGGCAGCGCCCCCTTCCGCCTCGAGAGACCGCCATTTCAGCTCGACGCGGCGTCGAAGCTGAATGTCGCCGGAGGCGGTGCTCCCCCTCAGATAAAGGTCGAGCTTACGCCCGTCCTTTTTCTCGAAGGTGATGCTGGTCGCAAGGGGCGCATGCAGGCGGCTCCACGCCATGTCGTCGCTCCTGGCGCGAAGGGAGAAACTCGCATCCAGCCGATCGAATCCCTTGGCCGGATCGGAAAAGAGCAAAACAGCCTCTTCGATCCGAATTTCCGGTTTTTCCGGCCCGACAAGCGCGACCGCGCCGTTGGTCGACCAGTCGCGCGCGGTCGTGATCGTGGCCGAGGTCGCCTCGGCCGAGAGCGTCAGAGGCGTGCGCAGCCCGATCCGGTCGATGGTCAGCATCCAGGCGGCGCCGGCCAGAAGGACGCAGGCGAGACCGACGGCGAGCGGGCGACGTAGCCTTTGCCAGGGCGAACGCGGCAGGGCGGCCAGGACCTCGTCGATCGCCCTGATCTCCCCGAGCGCGGCGGCAGGATCGCCGGGCTGCTCGCTCACCATGCGCGCCGCCGCTTCGTCCACCAGCCGGCGTCGGCGCTCCTTCAGCAGACGGCGGCGCGGCTCGGTCACGGTCCAGGCAGCCAGATCTGCAGTTCCCGATGGCGCCATCGGCCGTCATGCCCGGTCAACGCGGCGATCTGCAGGCTGATCGCCCTCGACGGCCCGCTCGATGCGGGCAGCTGCAGCCTGACCGGGCTACCGGCCCATACATCTTCATCGATGAGCTGCCATGAGGCTTCGGGGCCGCCGCTGGAACGCTCGCGCCAATAGACTTCGCGCAGGTCGAAGGGGGACCGAAAGATCAGCTCGGCCCGCCGATCGGCTGGAGAGGCCGAGGGCGGCGTCACGATCAGCGGAACCCACAAGCCGCCACCGTTCCAGGGCATCCGGCCGGTGATGCCGATCTGCCTGCTCTGCAGCCCGGCCGGCAGAACGACCTCGTCGAGCGGCCAGTCGAGGGATAAGCCGGGCGCCAGCAGGGCATCCATGCGATAATAGGTATGAAGCGGCAGGGAGCGGGCTCGGACGATGACGGCATCCTGCGCCGGAAGGTCCGGCAGGGTCAGGACCAGTTTTTGCGGTCCGTCGGGATCGAAGCGGAGACCGCCGATGGTGATCGAGGCCAATTGAAGCGAGTCGTCGCTGCTGACTTCCGAGGCGTAGAGGCCCTCGCAGCGCCGATCGCCGTCGCGCGAGCGGTAGCCCAGACTGCCGCTCGTGGGAATCAGGCTGGCATCACAGGTCGACGCCAGAAGCCGCGGCGGATCCGACGCGGCGACGACGATGAAGGCGAGGAGCGCTGTCGCGAAACTTCTTGGTGAGCAATGTCCGCCCATGGGCATGACCTTCGCCATCCGGGGGGCTTCCCGGGGCTTTCGCGCCACAATTGTCAATATCGTTGCGCACGCATCCCAAGAAAGTGAAATAGATCACAATGCCGGCATATCAATTCGTTGACTGCCGCAACGTCAGGCGACGATTGGCTTTTGATCTGACAGGTCCGCCGTGCCATGGTGACATGATGTCAGGCCGGCCAGTGATCAGCTTGGGTGATTCGGGCCTGCAATAATCCGGAGAGGAGGCACGCTTGGCGATCTACGAACTGCGCACCTACGACCTCTATGTCGGCAAGCTCGCGGAAGCGGTCGAGGTCTACGAGACCCTGGGCTGGCCCGCCCTCGAACCCCATGACGGCGGCAGGCTGATCGGCTATTTCACCGGCGACGTCGGCGCCATGAACCAGATCGTCCATCTCTGGCGTTTCGAGGACGATGCCGACCGCCGCGCGTTCTGGAAGGCGGTTTACGCGGACGAGAACTTCAAGGCGTTCGGCGCGAAGATCCGGCCGCTGATCCAGGCCCAGAACAACAAGCTCCTGCAGAACGCACCCTGGGGCCCTCGCCCTTAGACGGTTGGCAGTCCCAGCCGGAAGCGAGACGTCGGCCGCCCCGGCGAATGATATTCGTTGAATAAATTTCAAAAGCAGTCACGAGCAACGGTCATGGGACATTCTGAAATCCTCGAAACTCATCGAACCTTTTTTCGCCTGCTGAACAACAGCACATCTTTCTTTCTGACAGCAAATGTGACCATTTTGGGATTTGGAGCAAATAACAAATCGGCACTTCTAATTCTTCTTGGTGGAATTTTTCCCACCCTGATCATGATATCTTATTATTTGTATAGCAGGATCTACTGCGCCATCTTCTTCTCTGCAATGCATTCGAACGACCTGGGAGACGACGGAAAACTTTTCCTGTCGACGAATCTCGCAATGGCGGACCGCATGCTGCACAGGGAGCTTGAGAGCATCGCCGAACTCGAGGATCGAGAAATGCAGCTCGATCGCTTACAGCACGTTAAGAACAAGTTCATTCCGCCCCACTCCCGTATCATCCTCGCAACAGCCGTCAGCTTGCACATCTTGGCGTCGATAGCGCTCTGGTATTTTGGCGATTGGACGTTTGCCTAGCCCAGAACACCTGAATCATCCTTTTGATCCCGATCCCTACCCATGGCATTGTCCTGCCATGCCAATCGACGATACGAGCAAGTCAACGCCGTCCGCGACGGACAGGGCGTGGCAGCGGATGCTGTCAGGGCGCCGGCTGAACCTGCTCGACCCCTCCCCGCTCGACATCGAGATCGGGGACATCGCGGTCGGGCTTGCGCGGGTCGCGCGCTGGAACGGGCAGACATCGGGGGACTGGGCGCTGTCGGTGGCGCAGCATTCGCTCCTGGTCGAGGATCTGCTGGATCATTTTCGCGACGATCCGCCGCCGGCCTGGCGGCTGCTCGCCTTGCTGCACGACGCGCCGGAATATGTGGTCGGCGATCTGATCACCCCCTTCAAAGGCGCGCTCGGCGGCGATTACGTGCTGATCGAGCGGCGGCTGATGGCGGCGATCCGGCTGCGTTTCGGTCTGCAGCGCCTGCCCAAGGCGGCGGACCAGCTGATCAAGCGCGCGGACCGGGCGGCGGCCTATCTGGAGGCGGTCCGGCTCGCCGGCTTTCCGCCCGAGGAGGCGAAACGCCTGTTCGACCCGAAGGGCTCGTTTCTGGCGCTCGGCATCGACGACATGTCCATCACCCCGCTCCCGCCGACCGAAGCCGAAGCCGATTTTCTCGAACGCTTCTTCAAGGTCGAACGCGACGTCAACGGGCCGGCTGCGCCGCCTTGATCCTGACGAGAAACAGAAACGGCATGGTGATCACGGCCGCCGCGGTATAGAGCAGGAAGGCGTTCAGATAACCGATCAGCTGCGCCTGGCGCGTAATCTCGCCGGCAAGCGATGCGATCGCCGCGGGGCTGTCCAGCGAAAAGCGCTCCGCGACCTCGGGAAAGCGCAGAATCTCGTTCAGCGGCGAGACGTTCTCCACCAGCTCTGAGCGGGCGGTCTTGGCGCTGCGCACCACCGCCATCACGCTGATCGAGATGAAGATCGAGCTGCCGAAGTTGCGAAGCAGATGGAAGATCGCGGACGCTTCCGGCAGCCGTTCCGGGCGCAGCGAGGCAAACGCGACCATCGAGAGCGGCACCCACATGATGCTGCAGCCGAGGCCCTGAATGAAGCCCATCCATTCGAGTGTGCGCACACTGGTGTCGAAGCTCATGTCCATGAGCATGACCCCGCTGATCGCGACCAGCAGCATGCCGATCATCAGCCCGATCCGCGGATCGAGGCCGCCCATGCGGCTGGCGACGAAAAAGCCGAGCACGAGGCCGAAGCCGCGCATGGCGAGCAGCCAGCCGATCAGGCTGTCCGGATAGCCTGCGAGGTTCTGGAGGAGCGGCGGCAGAAGGACGATCGGCAGGAAATTCAGCATGCCGAACACGAAGACGATCAGGAGTGCTATGGAAAAATTGCGGTCGAGAAAAAGCGACGGCGAGATGAAGGGGCGTTCGGCCGTGAAGCTGTGGGCGAGGAAGATGTAGAAGGCGAGCCCCATGACGGCGGTGAGCAGCAGGATCTCGTCCGAGGAAAACCAGTCCAGGCGCTCGCCCCGGTCCATCAGCAGCTGCAGGCAGGTGACCGCGATCGAGAGGGCCAGAAAACCGGTCCAGTCCAGGCGCGCGTCCGCCTTCCTGTCCCCGTCCTTGATAAAGGCGAGCACCATGGCCAGCGCCGTCAGGGCGAGCGGTACGATCAGCAGAAACACCCAACGCCAGCCATATTCCTCGGCGAGATAGCCGCCGATCACGGGGCCGATCGCCGGGCCGACCACCACGGACATGCCGAAGAAGCTCTGCGCCATCGCACGTTCTTTTTCCGGGTAGGTGGCGACGATCAGCGCCTGGGAGAGCGGCACCAGAGGTGCGCCAAAGGCGCCCTGACCGATGCGGTAGGCCAGGAGCGGGGCAAGCGTCGTCGCCGTGGCGCAGAGCAGCGAGGAGACGGCGAAGCCGAGCACCGCCCAGATCATCACCGGCCTGCGCCCGAAGCGGCCGACCAGCCAGCCGCTCATCGGCGTGACCACGGCGGTGGCGGCCAGATTGAGGGTCACCACCCAGGCGACCTGATCGGGAGTCGCGGACAAAGCGCCTTGAAGCTGCGGCAGAGTCACGTTCACGATGGTGACCGTGAGCGCATAGAGTGTGGTGCAGAGCGACACCGTCAGCAGCACCAGCGTGCGTCGCCTGCGTTCGGCGCTCTCGTCGACAGCGTCGCTCTCGGTGGCCATGGGGCTCGACATATCGTGATCGTTATGTCCCGTTATTCGCGTTTTCAGCCAAGCTCGATTAGGGTCGGCTGTCCAGGCATCAGCTGGGTTAACGGTTTCTTGAGCAGCCTTTGGTACGACAGGATGGCGGGGTGCTCGGGAACGCAGGCCCGCCTTTGAGGTGGATCAGACATGGGAGAAACGATCGAGGCCGATCTCTGCGTCATCGGCGGCGGCTCGGGCGGGCTGGCGCTGGCGGCCGGGGCCGCCCAGATGGGCGCCGAAACCGTCTTGATCGAGGCCGGCAAGATGGGCGGGGACTGCCTGAACTATGGCTGCGTGCCCTCCAAGTCGATGATCGCGGCCGGCCACGCCGCCGACGTCGTCCGCCATGCCGGCCGCTTCGGGGTCAATGGCCACGCGCCGGAGGTCGATTTCAAGGGCGTGCATGACCACGTCCACGGCGTGATCGCCGCCATCGCCCCCCATGACAGCGTCGAGCGCTTCGAAGGCCTGGGCGTCACCGTGCTGAAGGCGCGCGGAAAATTTCTTTCGGGCGGGGAACTCGAAGCGGGCAGCAAGCGGGTCAAGGCCAGGCGCTTTGCAGTGGCCACCGGCAGCTCGCCCGTGGTGCCGCCGATCCCCGGCCTTACCGACCTGCCGTTTGATACCAACGAGACCATCTTCGACAGTCAGATCGCCCCGTCCCACCTGATCGTCATTGGCGGCGGCCCGATCGGCGCGGAACTCGCCCAGGCCCATCGAAGGCTCGGGGCCGATGTGACCATCGTCGACATGGGCCCGGTTCTGCCCAAGGACGACCCGGAAATGACCGCCCTGGTGCGCGAACAGCTCCTGGCTGACGGCATCGCCCTGAAGGAGCGGGTCAGCGTGCGGAAGGTCGAACCCGCCGGCAACGGCGTCGCGGTCGTCATCGAAACGGAGAACGGCGAAAGCGCGCGCGTCGAAGGCTCGAACATCCTGGTCGCGACGGGGCGAAGCGCCAATGTCGAGGGGCTGAACCTGGAAGCCGCCGGGGTCGACTACGACAAGCGCGGCATCAAGGTCGACGCGAGGCTGCGCACCAGCAACAAGAAGATCTACGCGCTCGGCGACGTTACCGGCGGTTATCAGTTCACCCACGTCGCCGGCTATCATGCCGGCATCGTCATCCAGAACGCGCTTTTCCGGCTGCCGGCGAAGGTCGACTACAAGGCCCTGCCCTGGGTCACCTACACCGATCCCGAGCTCGCCCATGTCGGTTTGAGCGAGGCGGGGGCAAATGAGGCCGGCCACAAAGTCGACGTCCTGCGCTGGTCCTTCGAGGAGAACGATCGCGCCCAGACCGAGCGCCGAACGGAAGGCCGGATCAAGGTGGTGGTCGGCAAGCGCGGCAAGGTTCTCGGCGCCACCGTCGTCGGCCAGCATGCCGGCGAGCTGATCCTGCCCTGGGTGCTGGCGATCCGGCAGGGAATCAAGATCAAGGCCATGGCCAGCGTCATCGCCCCCTATCCGACGCTCTCCGAAGTGAGCAAGCGGGCGGCGGGCAGCTACTTCACGCCGAAGCTGTTCAGCGACCGCACCCGCTGGCTGGTGAAGCTGCTCTCGAAATTCGGCTGACGGATGCTGACGGCATGAGCGAGGCGACCGGAGAACGGAGCGGCATGGAGCGGACCGAAGGGCGAAGCTCGACGATCAGACGCCTGATGCCGCTGGCCGCGCTGGTGATCGTGGCGACCGGCATCTACGCCTCCGGCCTGCATCGCTATCTGTCCTTCGACGCGCTTAGCGAGCATCGCGAAACCCTGCTCGCTCTGGTCGAGGATCGCCCCATTCTGGCGCCGCTCGGCTTCGTCGCCCTCTACGCGGTCACGACCGCCCTCTCGCTGCCGGGCGGCGTGATTCTGACGCTGGCCGGCGGCTTCCTGTTCGGCACCTGGCTCGGCGGAACCTATGTGGTCGTCGGCGCGACGCTCGGCGCGATCACGATCTTCCTTATCGCGAAGACGGCGCTCGGCGATACGCTCAGGAACAAGGCCGGCCCCTGGATGACCAGGATGGAATCCGGCTTCAGGGAGAACGAGCTCAGCTACATGCTGATCCTTCGCCTGGTGCCCCTCTTTCCCTTCTGGCTGGTCAATCTGGTGCCGGCTTTTCTCGGCGTCTCGCTGCCGGTCTACGCGGCCGCCACCTTCGTCGGCATCATCCCCGGCAGCTTCGCCTATGCCAGCGCCGGCAACGGCCTGGGCTCGGTGTTCGACCGCGGCGAAGTTCCCGGCCTCGAAATCCTGGCCGATCCGACGGTCTGGGGCCCGATGGCGGCGCTCGCGGTCCTCGCGATGCTGCCGATCGTGTACAAACGCTTTCTACGTAAAAAGATAGAATAACTGGACAAATCCCATCAACGGCCTCAATTAGGGGATATGCTCCGGCAGCCGTAGAATTCGGATAGGTGCAACTGGTCGTTTTTCGCCGCAATTGGTGACCAACCCCTCCATATGTCGAACCTCACCTTGCCTCGCCTCAGCCTGATCGCGATGATCGGCCTCCTCACGGTCGGCGCCGCGATGACGGTCGCGGTGTTCTTCGGCGTCGGCAGTCTCGAGCAGCTGATTCGTCAATATCTCACCGACTTCGTCGCCCTGGTCACCAGCCGGCCGGTGCTGGCGGGTATCCTGTTCACGACCCTCTATGCCCTGGTGGTCGCCACCTCCGTTCCCGGCCTGGCCCTGCTCACCATGGTCGGCGGCTATCTGTTCGGCTGGATGCTGGGTGCCGTCTACACCATGATCGCCGCGACCGCGGCCAGCGCCTTCATCTTTCTGCTCGCCCGCTCGGCGTTCGGTGCGGCCATGCGCGAGCGCGCCGGCCCGATGATCCAGCGCTTCGCCCGCGGCTTCAAGGAAAGTGCGCTCAGCTACGTCTTCATCATGCACCTGGTGCCGATCTTCCCCTACATGGTGGTCACCACGCTGCCCGCGGCCTGCGGCGTGCCGCTTCATGTCTACATGTTCGCGGCGTTCTTCGGCATTCTGCCGGCGACCGTCCTCCTCTCCCGGATCGGCGCCGGCCTCGGCGACGTGCTGGCGAGCGAAGGACCGATCGACCCGTCCAGCTTCATGACCACGGACATCCTTCTGAGCCTCGCCGGCCTTGCGCTGCTGGCGCTGCTGCCGGTGCTCTACAGGGCCATGAAACCCAATCTCTGACACTGCCGTCGGCATGGACTACGCCGAAAGAAAAACTTATCGAAATCCAAAGACTTTGCGATTTGAACTGATCAAGAGAACCGCCTACATTCTCGTCAGGAAACATAGAAGGGGAGCGATCCGTGGACGGAACCGATATCGGCAAAGACGGCAAATGCCCGGTCATGCATGGCAGCAATACGAGCCTTGCGGGCGATGTCATGGACTGGTGGCCCAATGCCCTCAACCTCGACATCCTGCATCAGCACGATACGCAGACCAATCCGATGGGCAAGGATTTCGACTATCGTGAAGAGCTCAAGAAGCTCGACGTCGAGGCGCTCAAGCAAGACCTTCACGCCCTCATGACCGACAGTCAGGAATGGTGGCCGGCGGACTGGGGCCACTATGGCGGGCTGATGATCCGCATGGCCTGGCACGCCGCCGGGTCCTATCGTATCGCCGATGGCCGCGGCGGCGGCGGCACCGGCAATCAGCGTTTCGCCCCACTGAACTCCTGGCCCGACAATGTCAGCCTCGACAAGGCACGGCGTCTGCTGTGGCCGATCAAGAAGAAATACGGCAACAGGATCAGCTGGGCCGACCTGATCATCCTCGCCGGCAACATCGCCTATGAATCGATGGGTCTGAAGACCTTCGGCTTCGGTTTCGGCCGCGAGGACATCTGGCATCCCGAAAAGGACATCTACTGGGGTGCGGAAAAGGAATGGCTCGGTCGCGGTCGCTATGAGAGCGACGACGACGCCGAGTCGCTCGAGAACCCGCTGGCCGCCGTGCAGATGGGCCTGATCTACGTCAACCCCGAAGGCGTCAACGGCAAGCCCGATCCGCTGAAGACCGCGCTCGAAGTTCGAGAAACCTTCGCCCGCATGGCCATGAACGACGAGGAGACCGTGGCGCTCACCGCCGGCGGCCACACGGTCGGCAAGTGCCACGGCAATGGCGATGCGGCCGCGCTCGGTCCGGACCCGGAAGCCGCCGATGTCGACCGTCAGGGCTTCGGCTGGCATAACCCGAACGGTTCGGGCAAGGGCCGCGACACCGTCTCCAGCGGCATCGAAGGTGCCTGGACCACCCATCCGACCAAGTTCGACGACGGTTATTTCGACATTCTCTTCAAATATGAGTGGGAGCTGAAGAAGAGCCCTGCCGGCGCCTCGCAGTGGGAGCCGATCGGCATCGCGGAGGAAGACAAGCCGGTCGATGTCGAGGACCCGTCGATCCGGCTCAACCCCATCATGACCGACGCCGACATGGCGATGAAGATGGACCCCACCTATCGCGAGATCTCCTTGCGCTTCAAGAACGATCCCGCGGCGTTCCGCGACGCCTTTTCGCGCGCGTGGTTCAAGCTGACCCATCGCGACATGGGCCCGAAGGTGCGCTATGTCGGCCCCGACGTGCCCGAAGAGGATCTGCTCTGGCAGGACCCGGTGCCGGCGGGCAGCAGCAGCTATGACGTCGATGCGGCCAAAGCGAAGATCGCGGACAGCGGTCTCTCGGCGAGCGACATGATCGCCACCGCCTGGGACAGTGCGCGCACCTATCGCGGCTCGGACATGCGCGGCGGCGCCGACGGCGCGCGCATTCGTCTTGCGCCGCAAAAGGACTGGGAGGGCAACGAGCCCGAGCGTCTGGCCAGGGTCCTTGCCGTGCTCGAGCCGATCGCGGCCGAGACCGGCGCCAGCGTCGCCGACATGATCGTGCTCGCCGGCAATGTCGGCGTCGAGCAGGGTGCCAAGGCCGCAGGCTTCGACATCACCGTGCCCTTCACGCCTGGCCGCGGCGACGCCACCGCCGAGATGACCGACGCGGACAGCTTCGAACCGATGGAGCCGATCGCCGACGGTTACCGCAACTGGGAAAAGAAGGACTACGCCGTCCGCGCCGAAGAGCTCATGCTCGATCGCACCCAGCTCTTGGGCCTGACGGCGCCTGAAATGACCGTGCTGGTCGGCGGCATGCGCGTGCTCGGCACCAATCACGGCGGCACCAGCCACGGTGTGCTCACCGATCGAGAAGGCGCGCTCACCAACGACTTCTTCGTCAACCTGATGGATATGAAGTACGAGTGGCAGCCGGCCGGCGACGGTCATTACGACATCCGTGATCGCAAGACCGGTGAGACCAAATGGACGGCGAGCCGCGTCGATCTCGTCTTCGGCTCCAACTCGGTGCTTCGCTCCTATGCCGAACTCTATGCCCAGGACGACAGCCAGGAAAAGTTCGTCAAGGACTTCGTCGCCGCCTGGACCAAGGTCATGGACGCCGGCCGCTTCTGATCGCACGGCGATCGGCGTCGACTTGAGTGGCACGGCCACGTCGTCGACTTGAGATGAGCCCGTCCCCGGCGTTCGGTCTTTCTTGACCGGGCGCGGGGGCGGGCGGAAAGGCGGGTGGTGCTAGCTGCCCGCCTTTTTTCCTGCCCGCTACTGTTCCAAAACCTGAACTCACATATCGGCTCATGGAGCGATTTAGCCCGTGAGCGCACCGGCCCTTCATGACCATGCTCCGCGACGCTCGCCAGGATTACTGACGAGAAAGCCATGTACGGCACCCCGAGAAAATTGTTAGCCTTCGACAATTGGAAAGGAAATAGGGGAGGCGAACATGGCTCGAGAGAACAACGGCGAGGGTTCGCATTTCAACAGCGTCTTCGTCATCTCCCTGGTTTTCGTCGCCGGCATCGGCGGCTGGGGGCTGGTCGATCCCGACGCCATGACCGGCGCCTTTCTCGGCTTCACCGACTACATGCTGAAGGGCATCAGCTGGTACTGGCTCCTGATCTGCACGGGCTTTCTCATCCTGAGCGGCTATATGGCCTTCGGCCCCTACGGCAATATCCGGCTCGGCCGCGACGACGAGCGTCCCGAATTCTCGACAGCATCCTGGATCGCCATGCTGTTCGCCGGCGGCATGGGGGCGGGGCTTCTGTTCTGGGGCGTCGCCGAGCCGATCTACCACTTCAAGAGCCCGCCCGGCATGGAGGGCGGCACCCCGGCCGCGGCGCGAGAGGCCATGGTGATCACCAATCTCCACTGGGGCCTGCACGCCTGGGCGATCTACGGCGTCTGCGCCCTGGTGATCGCCTATTTCACCTTCAGGAGAAACGCCACCTCCCTGATCTCGACGCCGATCCGGTCCCTCTTCCCGGGGCCGGAGGGCAAGGCGATCGGCACGGCCGCCGACGTGCTCGGCGTGCTCGCCGTCGTATTCGGGCTCGCCGGCTCGCTCACCATGGGCACGCTGCAGGTGCGCGGCGGTCTGGATGCCGTGTTCGACATGGGCGCGACCACCACGGTTTCGATCGCCATCATGGCGGTCCTGTTCGTCTGCTACATGCTCTCCGCCACAACCGGCGTCGACAAGGGCATCAAGATCCTCTCCAACCTCAACATGGTCATCGCCATCGCGATCATGGTCATCGTGATCGCGTTCGGCCCGACCCGCTTCATCATGGAGAGCTTCATCAACACCATCGGCGACTATTTCGCGAGCCTGCCGGCGATGGCGTTCAAAATGTTTCCCTATGAAGGCCTGGACGGCTGGACCAGCGGCTGGACGCTCACCTATCTGATCTGGTGGCTCGCCTGGGGACCGTTCGTCGGCATCTTCGTCGCCCGCATCTCGCGCGGGCGCACCATCCGCGAGTTCTGCATCGGCGTCATCTTCGTGCCGACGCTGTTTTCCATTCTCTGGTTCGCGGCGTTCGGCGGCACCGCCATCTATATCGAGCTGTTCGGCGGCGGCGGTCTCGCGGAACTCGTGTTTGCGGACGTCACCTCGGCGCTGTTCACCTTCCTCAACTACTTCCCGGCGGGCGAAATTTTGGGCGCGATCGCCTGTCTGCTGATCTTCATCTTCCTGGTGACCTCGGCCGATTCGGGCACCTTCGTGCTCTCGATGATGACCACCGGCGGCGATCTCAACCCGCCGGTCTTCCACAAGATGGTCTGGGGCGTGCTGATCGCGGTGCTCACCATCGGCACCCTGCTCAGCGGTTCGATCACTGTCGCGAAAGCCATGGCGATCACCGGCGCCCTGCCTTTCTCGGTGATCCTGCTTCTGCAGATCGTCGGCTTCATGCGCGAGATCAGCCATGAGCGACCGGACAGACTGCGACCGCCCGAGGCGCGCGGCCGGGTCGAAGCGGCCGAAACCCCTCTGGCGGCGGAGTGACGGCCATGAAGAAACTCGTCATTCTGCTCGCAGCCACCCTGCTCGCAGCCTGCGATCAGTCGAGCGACACGCTCAAGATGGGCGGCAAGGACTTCAGCGAAAACATCATTCTGTCGGAGATGATGGCGGCCCTCGCTGAAGCCGAGGGCATCCCGGTCACGCGCAGGATCGGCCTCGGCAACACCCGTCTCAATCTGGAAAGCCTGAAGCGCGGCGATATCGACATTTACCCCGAATATAACGGCACCGGCCTGGTGATGCTCGGCCAGCCGGCCCTGGCCGACGGCGACCAGGCGACGGAGCGGGTGCGAGGCCTCTATGAACCGCTCGGCATCGCCTGGGGCCAGCGCTTCGGCTTCGCCAACAATTACGGTCTCGCCATGCGCGCGTCCCGCGCCGAGGAGCTCGACGTCGCCAGGATTTCCGATCTCGAAGCGCAGGCGGGCGATCTCGCCATCGGTATCGACGTGGATTTCCAAAGCCGTCCGCTGGACGGATTCCAGCCGATGACCCAGCGCTACGGCATGTCCTTCGGCACGGTCGACGTGGTCAGCGCCGAGGAGCGCACCACGCTCTACGACAAGGTGCTGAGCGGTGAGGCCGACGTCATCGAGGTGTTCACCACCGACGGCCAGATCGCCGATCTCGATCTGCTGGTGCTGGAGGACGACCTCGGCTTCTTTCCCGTCTATGAGGCAGCGCCCCTGATCCGCGCCGACGCGCTGGTGCGCTTTCCGGCCCTGCGAGGAGCCCTCGACCAGCTCGCCGGCAAGCTCGACGAGGCGACCATGCGCAGCCTCAATTCCCAGGTCGACCAGGACGCGCTGGCGCCACGCGCGGTCGCCCGCGCGGCGCTCGCCGACATGGGCATGATCGACGACGCCACGGCCCTCGAGATCACCGAGCCGCTGGTGGTCGCCACCTCGCCGCTCGCCGGCACCGATGCGGAGAGCGGCAAGGCGCTGCGTGCCGTGCGCGAGGCGTTTCCCGGTCGCAGGGTGCTGCTCGAAGAGGTCGCCGACCCGCTGACGGAGGTCGGAAGCGGCAGTGCCAGGGTCGCCCTGGTGTCGGCGGTCGAGTTCGCCGATCTCGACGACAACGGAACGCCGAACACGCGCGCCTTCGAGGCGGCAGGCGTGGTCGGGCAGAGCTATCTGCACCTGATCGCGCTGAACGACGAGATCGACGACATGGCCGACCTCGAAACGGTCGCCACCGGCCCTGCGGGCTCTGCGTCCCATCGCGCCGCGCAGATCCTGGCCGCCGGTCTCGACGGTCTCGGCATCACGCCCGTGGAGGACGGCGATCTCGACGGAAGCGGTGCGGATGCTGCCCTTTTGCTGACGCCGCTCGGCAATGCCGATGCGAAGGCACTCATCGAAACCGGCCGGCTCCTGTCCGTCGCCGGTTGGGAGGAGGGCAACAATCTGGTGCGCTTTCCACAGCTCCGCCAGGCGAGGATTCCGGACGGCAGCTATGAGGGGCAGGCGGGCCCGGTCGACACGCTCGCCTCGCAGCTCGTGATCGCGGGACCGGTGGTGGTGAATACCGATGCGGTCGGGCCGCAGGGGCCGGCCGCATCCGCGCCGACGCCGGTGGCGGCACTCGCCGACGAAACCGTCGAGGCGATCTCGACGGCGCTCGGTTCGGAGATCGACATCGATCCCGCCTTGCCCCAGGCGGCGGTGCTGGCACCGACCTTGCCGGCGCCGCCCGCGGCGGTGAATCCGGCGCCCGCAATTTCCGCGCTTTCGCTCGCGGTGTTCGCGCTCCTGGCCTGGCTGATCTGGCTTTACGCCCGCCCCGAACGGCGGTGAAGAAGAGGATGACAGGATGAAGAAAATACTCGTGCCCATCGATCTGTCCCACGAATCCACCTGGACGGCGGCGCTGCCCGAGGCCTTCGAACTGGCCGGCGCGCTCGACGGCGAGGTCACGATCATGACCGTGATTCCCGAGGTGGTCGGCGGGCTGGACTGGCGCTATGCGATCCGAGGCGAACGGGAAGGTTCCGAAGAGCTGGACGTCAAGGGCGTGGTCGCCGACGCCAAGACCCGACTCGAACAGATCGGCAAGGAGTTCGCCCCGAAGGGTGCGGGCTTCGACGTGCTCGCGCGCTATGGCACGATTTACGAGGAGATCCTGAACGTCGCCGAAGACCTCAAGGCCGACCAGATCGTCATGGCGGCTCACAGGCCATCGCTCGCGGACTACCTGATCGGCCCCAACACCGCGCGCGTCGTGCGCCACGCCAAATGTTCGGTCAACGTCGTTCGAAATCGCGACTGAGGAACGCTGCCGCCTCTTCGGGCGACGATCCGGCTGCGGCCGTTATCGCGTTTCCGCCCCTTCGCCGCTCCGCTCGAGCCAGTCCTCGAAGCGGCGCATCCTGAGGGACCGGGTGTGCGCATACCAGCGGCTGTCGCGCACCAGCTGGCGTGCGCCGTGGTGATCGGCATTGGGGAGATGATCGCGCATCGGCGCGGCGCTTTCCGGGTGCAGACCGATACGTTCCATGGCCGAGCGGCGCGCCGGGCCGTAGGGAATCCGTTCGGCCAGGCGGGCCATCTGCTCCGGCGCCGCGGCGAAGCGGAGGAACGACTCGGCCGCCCGCCGATCATTGACGCTATTCGGAATGACCCAGACTTCGTAGCCGATCAGGCGGCCGTCCCAGACGATCGAGATCGGCGCACCCTCGTCCTCGGCGGCGAGAAAAAACCGGCCGTTATAGCCGCTCGCCATGGCGACGCGGCCGTCCATGAGCAGGGCTGCGGGGTCGGCGACGTCCTCCCACCAGACGATGTTTTCGCGGATCGCGTCCAGTCTGCGAAAGGCGAGGCGCAGGCCGCGGTCGGTGCTCAGCAGATCGTAGACCTGGGCGGGCGGCACGCCCTCGGCCATGAGCGCCCATTCGAGGATGCCATCCGGGCTTTTCGCGATCGCCCGCTTACCCGGAAAGCTTTCGAGATCGAAGAAATCCTCGATGCTGCCCGGCTTGACTCCGGGGAAGACACGATCGTCATAGGCGAGCACCAGGGCGAACACGTTTTGCGGGATCGAGCAGGGACGAAGACCGACCGGCGCGAAATCCGCCTCCAGGGACAGCCCGCCGGACGGCGCCAGCAGGGCCTCGTGATCCAGATGCAGCAGCAGGCCCGCCTCGCAGGCGGCGATCGCCTCGTCCTCCAGCATGTCGACGACGGCCCAGCCTTCGGCCTCGGCGCGGCCGATCAGCGCTTCGAGCGTGCCGTCATAGCGTTCGACCTCGATCTCGACGTCGCTCATCGCCTCGTAGGGTTCGAAGACGGCCAGACGCTGCGCCGCCTCGTAGGCGCCGCCCCATGAGACGACCGTCAGGCGCTCCGCGGCATCCGCCTGCAGAGAGAACGCGCAGAGGAGGAACAGAAGGCGTGCCGCCGACAGATCAGAGCGCCGCATTCTCCTCCCTCCTGAGCGTCTTCTCGACATCGAGATAGGCCTGGATGATCGCCGCTTCGGTGACCACGCCGAGCAACCGGCCGGAACCGCGCTCGACCACCGGGACGGCGTCCCCGACGAAGCCTTCGAGCGCACGCATCGCCGCCGCCACCGAGGTGCGCTCGTCGAAGGTGAGCTGCGGCTGCCGGAGGTATTCTTCGACACGCGCGGCCGGTAGATCGGCGCTGTCCGCGCGCTCCAAAATACCCAAGAATATGCCGTCATCGTCGGTGACGAAGGCGATCCGCCAGGTCGAGCGTCGCAGCCGGTCGGCCACCGCCAGGATCGCTTCGCTCGCGCGCGCCTCGACGAAGTCCCTGGCCGCTGAGCGCGGAACGGGCAGTGCTTCGAGCCTCGCCTGATCGCGGCCGAGCGAGAGATCGACGCCGCGAGCCTTGAGCTGCACGTCGAACAGGGAACGGCCGAACAGCCTGTGCGCGACCAGATTGGAGAACACCACGGCGACCATGGCGGCGATCGTGATGTCGTAGTTCCGGGTCAGCTCGAAGACGATCAGGATCGTGGTCAAGGGTGCTCCGATCACCGGGCTCGCGAGCGCCATCATGCCGCAGACCGCGTAGACAGCCACGCCCGAGGTCGCGACCAGGCCGGTCGCCGCGACGATGGACCAGAACAAGGCGCCGAGCAGCGTGCCGATGAGCAGAGCCGGGCTGAACACGCCGCCCGCGAAACCGAAACCGATGCAAAGCGCCGTCAGCAGGGTCTTGGCGATGACCAGGAGCAGCAGCTCGCTCGTGCCGAAGGCGCCTTCGATCGTGGCGAAACGGAGCGTCTCCCTGCCGACGCCGAGCACGTCCGGCAGCCAGAGCGCCGTGACGCCGAGCGCCAGGCCTGCGGCGGCGGGCCGAAGTGCCGCGGGAAGCCGGCTTCGCGCGGCGATCCGGCCGCTCGCCATGACCAGTGCCATGAACCCCATGGCGGCGCCGGCCGCGAGCAGGCCGAGCACGCCGAACAGCGCGAATTCGTGCCCATGCTGGACGCCCTCGAAGCCGACCAGGAAAAGGGCCGGACGCTCGAACACGACATTGGCGAGGATGTAGCCGACCGAGGACGCCACCGTGGTCGGCGCGAAGGCCTGGGTCGAATAGTGGCGAAGGACCACTTCATGGGCGAAGACCAGACCGGCGATGGGGGCGTTGAACGCCGTCGAGATCGCGGCGGCGACGCCGCAGGCGATGGCGATCGCCGGGAGGTTCGGCACCGCCAGGCGCAGATGGGTGACGACATTGCCGACCATGGCACCGAGATAGACCATCGGCCCGTACTGGCCGACCGAAGCGCCGGCGCCGAGCGAGACCAGGGCGGCGGCCGTCGAGACGGCCCCTGAGCGAACATCCGGCAGGGTCTCCCGCAGCTGCGCGGCGCGGATCACGTCGGGCGGCCCGAGCGGGCGGCCATGGGCGGAGAGCCGGGTCAGCATGACCCCGACGACCAGCCCGCCTGCCGCCGGAACGGCGACGGTCGCCGCCGGCACCAGCCAGCCGGCCTCCTCGAACTGCACGCGCGCACGCGGCGCGATCAGGAGTGCCTGGTTCAGCCAGATCACGCCGTCGACGAACGCGATCGCCAGCAGCGACGCGACGGCTCCGATCGAAAGCGCGGTCACGGTCAGGACGGCGATTCGGTAAGGCGGTCCCCCCGGATCCAGGCGGCTATGCGATGCGCTCTCGGCCATGCCCGGAGTATCATCGGCCTCCGGCCCGATCGCAACGTACGCCTCGGCCGGTCGACGGGATGGGCCGCCTCGCCGCTTTGTCCTCGGGAAACTAAAGCTCGGGCACGGTCACCAGGCTGTTCATCGAGCCGTTGGCATTGAAGAGATTATACTGGCCCTCATCGACCTTATAGACGGTCATGCAGTTCTCTTCGCCCTCCGCCAAAGTCTGCCAGGTGACGCAATTGGCGTTGCCTTCGATCTTCCAGGAGCCGGTGTCGCTGCCGCTGCCGTCGGGGCCTTTCCAGACGATGTTGGCAGTGCCGGACTGGTCGAAATTCGCGGTCCAGCGACGGCCGTCCGGCGCGATGCCGTTGATCTCCCGGCCGGCGAACAGGGCCTGCAGACGCGCGTCGTCGAGCTGGCGGATCTTGCTGTCATGGGCCGGCAGCGCCTTTTGGTTCTGCACCGTCGTGGTGGTGGTCGCGGTGATCTCGGGCGGCGCCTCGGATCCGCCGCAGGCGGCGAGCGCCAGGGGCGCAAGCAGGGCCAGCGCGGCCCAGGGCTTGGGAATGATGTTCATCTGGGCGTTTCCCTGGTTGATTGGATTCAGCTCGAAGCACGGCGGATTCGGCCCGTAGCAATGCGATGTCGTGGTGACCTCCGAACGAAGGTTAACGCCGCGACGGCGACGTTTCATCCCTTGCTGACGATCGATCGTCCGCGCGGCCGAAGCGGGTGTCAGAGGCGGACGTTGTCCTGGGAGGACTGATAGACACTGCCGGCATCATGCGGCAGGCGCGACAGCGTGAGCGCCGCAACGATCGCGATGACCACGGCGGCGACCACGCCGGTGACGAATGCCTTCATGTCAAAACGCTCCCCCTGGCCGGAAACGATCGGCGCCGGCACGCGCCGGCGCCGATCGATGTATCGGGCCTGGCGACGGTGGTCGTCAAGGCCTCGTCACCTCCTTCAGGAAGGCGATGAGGTCCGCGCGATCCTGACTGTCCGGCATCCGCTGCAGCGGCATCTTGGTGCCGGGCAGCAGATGATCCGGACCGATCGCGAACAGCTCGTCGACGGTCTCCTCGGTCCAGATCAGATCGCTCTCCACGAGCGCCCTGGAGTAGCGATAGTCGGGGTGGCTGCCCGCTCTGCGTCCGAACAGACCGTGCAGCGTGGGGCCGGCCTTGTGGCCGTCATCCGGCGTCGTGGTGTGGCAGGCGGAGCAGGTTCTGAACAGCTTCTCGCCGCGGCCGAGACGCCCGTCGAAGGCCGGAGTTTCGGCGTTCGAGGTCGAAATTTCCACCTTCTCGGAGCCGGCGGCATCGAGGTCGTAGGTCAGGACCAGACCGTCGGCGCCGCCGGACAGCAGCGTCCGGCCGTCGGGGGTGAAGGCGACGGACCAGACCGGACCCCGGTGCCGCGCGAACACCTTCAGCCGATCGCCGTCGCCGCGCCGCCAGACGCGCACCGTGCCGTCGACCCCGCCCGACGCGACCAGCTCGCCATCCGCGGAAAGATCGACGGCGAGCACCGGTCCCTCATGCCCGTAAAGCGTGTGCAGCGGCTCGCCCGCCTCCAGATTCCAGAGCCTTACCGTTTCATCGACGGAGGCGCTGGCGAGAACGCCTTTCCGGTCGTGGCGATCGATCCCGGTGACGGCGAAGTCGTGGCCGTCGATGCCTTCGACGCGAACGCCGTCGGCGACGCGCCAAAGGATCATCTCGCCATCCGAGCCGCCGGCGATCACGGTCTCGCCATCGGCCGAGAAGCGCACGGCGTTCATGGTGTCCCGGCCTTCGAGAACGAGAAACGCGGTCGACTTCCCGTCTATCGGCAGAGTCTCGAGATCCCAGAGCCGCACCGTCCGGTCCCAGCCGGCCGAAGCGGCGATGCGGCCGTCCGGTGAGAGGCTGACGGCCGCGACCTTGCCGGCATGGCCCACGAAGCGCGCAAGGGCTGTCGCCGTCTTCAGGTCCCAGAGGATGAGCGTGCCGTCGTCGCTCGCCGACAGCGCCAGCGCCTCGCCGGGCAGGAAGACGACCGCGTTGACCGCGGCCTCGTGGCCTTCCAGCTCCGCCAGTACGGTCTCGCTCTCGAGATCCCAGAGCATGATGCTGTAGTCGAAGCTGGCGGTCAGGGCCGAACGGCCGTCCGCGGACACGGCGACGCATTTCACCGGTCCGCCATGGGCATCGAACGCCGCCTCAGCCGGCGACAGTGCCAGGGCAGCTTGCATGAGGGCGAGGATCGCGAGGATCCGCCTGAAGAGCCACCGTCGTTCGGTCATGACCTCACGCATGGGCCGCCACCGATGTCCCCGAACCGAAGCGCGCCGCCCTCGACGAGCCGGGCACGCCTGCCTTCGATCATAGCACAGCTGCAGGCCGGAGGCTCGCCCGGTCCGCAGCGGCTTGCGTCACGGCAGCGTTCAGCCGGGTGAGAGGTAACGCCAGAGGCGCTCGAAGACGGAAGCATCATCACCGTCCCCGCCCTCACTGGTCGCAAGCTCGGTGCTGTCGTTTTCGACTGCGGTCGGTTCGGCGGACAGCGAACGGGTGGCGCCGGTGACGGGTTTCAGTTCCGGAATGGGCGGCCCGAGCGTACCGATGGTGGCCGGATCGATCGCCTCCGGCTTCGCCGCGACGCCGCCTTCCTGCTCCTGTGACTGCACCTGACGCTCCAGCTCGGTAAGCGCACGTTCGGCTTCGGCGGAATCCGGAGGCAACGGTTCGTTGAAGGAGGTATCGGAAGCGGTACGGCCGGAGCCGGGCAGCGGCAGGAGCTGAATCAGACGATCGATCATCGGATCGATGCCGCCCGTATTGAGCAACGGATAGGCGAACCAGCCGCCGACGGCGATGACCAGCACGCCCGCGATCGCGGCCAGTTTCCTGTTTCGCCTGGTGCTGTGCTCGCGCGCGATCAGCGGTGGGGTGAAGTTGGTTTGCGTGGCTTTTCGTCGTCTCGACGACGGCGAGCGTCTTTGCTGATCGAGGGCACGGCCGCTGCCCGGAGGGCCGGCCTGCCCCGAGTCTATCGTCGCCCGGGTGCGCGCGAAGCGGCCGCCTCCAGGCGGTGGTGGTTCGGCCGTGCCCGCTACGGCAGCGGCGGGGGCGAAAGCGGAGGGACCGGCGATTGCGCCGGCGTCCTCTTCCGGCTCCGCCAGGCCCACCTGACGGCGGCGAGGGTGCCCGCGAGGCTGCTCGGGCGCATGCCGACGCTCGACGGGGCCCTGGCGTGTCGGCCGCCGGCTCGCGCCCGGATGGGGCTGCGGCGCCGGCCTCGGCGGTTTCGGGCGAATATCCCGTCTGCCTGCCAGCTCGACCTCCGGCGCCCAGTCGTCCTGGTCCTGCTGGGCGTCGAAGGTGATGTCGCCGGTGTCATCCGGAGGGGATGCATCCCGCTCCCAGATGATGCCGCCTTCATCCTCGACGTGGCCAGGCGCGCCCTCACGATCGAAGACTTCCTCGTCCCAGGAGTCCTCTGGCTCGTCTTCCCACGCCGGTTCGTCGCCGTAGTCCTCGTTTTCGTCGCTCCAGTCGGCGGACGTCTCCTCGAACACGTCGCCGCCATGCTCCTGAAAGGACGTGCTTCTCTCCTCGGGCGCCTCGCCTTCGTCGAACAACAGATCGTTCGGTCGACGATGTCGGATCTTGTCGCGCTCGATCGTCACATCGGCCTGCGACGTCGTCCGCGCAGACGTGCGCGGGAAACGACGTTGGGGACCGGCGTTCATGACCGACGGTCCGCCGGGCGGCGGTTTGGCTTCAGGTTCTGCATCCGAGCCGCCTGGACGGCCCTCCCAATCTGTGAACTATTGGTTAACGTGCCAACTATACAAAAAGTTCGACGCCTCCAGCGACCGAAGCGCGGGAACTATACTTGGCGTGCGCGATTTGCGTCAAATGCTGTTCAATCGGAGGCGGTTGTGGCCGATTTCACACACCCCGGGGGCTTGGCGACGATCAGTCGTCGCCCCCGCTTCGAGCCTCGATCGCACGCCCCTTCTCCTCGAGTTCGCGAACCCAGAGATTATGGTGCTCACGCGCCCAGTTGTAGTCCACGTCGCCCTCGCCCATGGCGTCGAAAGCGCCTTCCATGCCGATGGTGCCGATATAGATGTGGCCGATGATGACCGCGGTCATGACGATGCCGACGGCCGCGTGCCAGAGCTGCGCATATTGCTGTTCCTGCATCGGCGTGAGCACGGTCGGCAGATTCGTGCCGAACCAGTCGTTCATATGGGCGAAGGTACCGGCGAACATCGAAAATTCGAAGGGAAACAGGAGTGCTAGGCCGGACAGGCTGAGCGAAGCGCCGCCGAGGATGACCAGCCAGAAAATGATCTTCTGGCCGGCGTTGAACTTCCTGGCGGGCGCGTGCACGCCCTTCATCAGAATGCCGCCGCCCTTCAGGAGCCAGACGAGATCGTGATGGTTCGGGATGTTCTCGACCAGCCACAGCACGAACATCAGCACGAGGCCGATCATGAAGGCGAAGGCGAGATAGTTGTGGGCGTATTTGCCGCCGAGCGTCAGCCAGGCGAAAATGTCCGGACCGACCAGATAGGGCATGAAATAGCGGCCGTAGAGCAGGTTCAGCCCGGTGATCGCCAGCACCACGAAGCTGCTCGCGGTCAGCCAGTGAACCGCGCGTTCGAATCCGTTGAAGCGAAGAATGCGATATCTGCTCTCGCCGGCTTCGATCCTGATACGCCCGCGCAGGAGGAAGAGAAGGGCGAGCAGGGCGGTGACGCCGACCAGCACCCAGATGCCGTAGGTCGAGAGCGGACCGTTGCGCATCGCCCGCCAGAGATCGCCCTCGGACTGGATCATGACGCCCGCGCGGGCGTCGGGGCCGGATACCGTGCCGGCGTCGCCGCGGCGGATCGCCCGCCAGAATTCGGCATCGCTCTGATTGCCGAGCGAAGCGCCGGGCACCTGACCCTGCTCCTGGGCTGCGGCGCCGCCCACCAGCGCGGGGCTGCGCTCGACCACCAGGCCACCGACCAGCAGCAGCACCGCGACGATCAGCGCTGTGCCAAACCACAAGCGGCCGCGACGCCTCGGCGCGCGTCCCGGGCAGGCCGTCGCCCGCGACGTCTGGGTCTGGGATGCCGTCATCTGGATCACTCCCCGCTCGCTTGCGGACGTCCGCCTGCTCAGAATTTCTGACCTGCCGCTCTGGATTTCAGCTCCTGGAGGCGTTCCTGGTCGAGCTCCTCGTCGGCCTGTCCTTCGTAGACGCCCTTTTCCTTGATCAGCGGCCGGCCCTGCTCATCGTCCCGGCAAGCGGCGAGGCCGCCGCCGATCGTCACCATCGCCAGCAGGACCATCGCCCGCCGTCCGCCGCTCAACATTCTCGACCAATCCCACCGTCGGATCGGAAACGCCGCTTTCTCGGGCAGGGCCCGATCGTGTTTCCTAAAACCATGAGCACGCATATTGTTCAACAACTTCAAGGCGTAAGACTATGCTTGCGCGCCCGCCAAGTAAAGCGTTCAGCGCCCCTTGCACCCCGGTGCCGCCATGGCCGCGGCCAAGGGGTGGTTTCACAGATTCGGCAAAACCTCTAGGATGCCGGGCTTCCACCTGATCCGCAGCCCCGGCGAAACCGGGTGCGCCGGGGGTCGCAATGGGGACAAAAGACCGCTTCGATGGCGCGCCGCACCACCAGAACGACCAACAGACGTCCGAAACCCGCGAGGCGGCAGCAGACCCGAAGCCGCAGCCGACGGAAAAAACCCTTTGTTCTGCGCTGGTATCACCTGGTCGCCGGCTGCATCGCGTCCTTCTGTCTCGGCTATCTCGCCGCCTTCAGCGTCGCCACCCGCTACGTCTCGACGGTGGCCGGGCTTCGCTGAGGACGGAATTTCGCGGGCCATCCGAAAGGCCGAACAGAGGAGAGATGCCGATGCCGCGCTTTGCCGCCAACATAAGCACCATGTTCACCGAACACCCTCTCGCCGAGCGGGTCGCGGCGGCCGCAGGCGCCGGATTCGAGGCGGTGGAGTGCCAGTTTCCCTACGAGGTGCCCGCCGCCGACATGAAGGCAGCCCTGGACGAAGCCGGCATCCCGCTGGTGCTGATCAACACCCCGCCCGGCGATTTTTCCGCCGGCGAGCGCGGCCTCGCGGCGCTGCCCGGACGCGAGGCGGATTTTCGCGCGGCCATCGAGGAGGCGATCACCTATGCCGAGGCCGTCGGCTGCCGGCAGATCCACGTCATGGCAGGGGTGTGTCCGGAAGGCGTCGAGCGTGCGGACTGCCTCGCCCTGTTCGAAAGGAACCTTCGCCTCGCCCTCGACGCGGCAGGAGGACGTGCGATCGACCACCTGCTGATCGAGCCGATCAACACGCGGGACATCCCGGGCTACGTCCTCAACCGGCCGGAAGAGGCGAAGGCGCTGATCGAGGCGATCGGCTCGCCCTGCCTGAAGCTGCAATACGACTTCTACCACACCCAGATCATGCGCGGCGACGTCGCCAAGGGGCTGGAACTCTTCTGGCCGCTGATCGGCCATGTGCAGTTCGCGGGCGTGCCCGAACGCCAGGAACCGGACATCGGCGAGCTGAACTGCGCCTATCTGTTCGAACGCCTCGACCTGCTCGGCTATGACGGCTGGGTGGGCGCCGAATATCTGCCGGCCGGCCGCACCGAGGACGGCCTCTCCTGGGCCGCCGGCTACGGCATCCGCCCGAAGCCCACCCAGCTCGCGACCGGCGGCGAACGCATCTAGGGGCGGCGCGCCACGGCGTCGACCTGACAGACCGCCTGCGTCTGCTTTTCGACAGTCTCGCCGAAGGTCGAATGCGGCATCTATTCCGGCGCAGGCGGAACAGGCATCATGCCTGCGGCCCGCCGAAGGCCTCGTCCAACGCCAGCCGGGAAGCTTCGATCCATGCACAAGGTCCTGATCATCCAGCCGTTCCACGAGGACGGCCTTGCCTTGCTGAACGCGCGAGACGACGTCGCCTGCGAGATCGTCGACGGCCGCTCGATCGAGGAACTCCAGGCGAAGATCGTCGATGCCGACGGGGTGACCATCCGAACGGCATTGCTGCCGGGTGAGGTGCTGGCGCGGGCCGAGCGGCTCAAGGTGGTCTCGCGCCACGGCGTCGGCTTCGACAATGTCGATCTCGACCATCTGACCCGGCGCGGCATTCCCATGGCGCTGACCGCGGACGCCAACGCCACCTCGGTCGCCGAGCATGTGCTGTTCATGACGCTCCATCTCGCCAAGCGGGGCTTTCGCCATGATCGCGCGACCCGAAGCGGCGCCTGGGAGGTGAGGAACCGCCTGGAGACGGTCGACATCGGCGGCCGGCGGGTCCTGATTCTAGGCTTCGGCAGGATAGGCAGGGAGGTGGCGAGGCTCTGCCGGGCCTTCAGGATGCAGGTCTCGGTCTTCGATCCCTACCTGCCCGCCGAGACCGTCGAGGCGGCGGGCTGCACGCACCTCACCGACTTCAGGGCCGGACTCGGCGAGACCGACATCCTGACGGTGCACATGCCGCTGAGCGAGGCGAGCCGGGGCCTGATCGGCGAGGCCGAACTTTCAGCACTTCCGTCCCACGCCCTCCTGATCAATTGCGCACGGGGTGGAATCGTCGACGAGTGCGCGCTGCATGACGCGCTGTCCTCCGGCCGGCTCGCAGGCGCCGGACTCGACGTGTTCGAGCGGGAGCCGCCGCCCGGGGACCATCCGCTGTTCGCGCTGGACAACGTGATCCTCAGCCCGCACAGCGCCGGCCTGACGCTGGAATGCGCACGGCGCATGGCGGTGTCGACGGCGAGAAACGTGCTCGCCGGGATCGACGGCGACCTCGATCCCGCCATGGTGGTCAACAAGGCGGTGCTTTGAAACAGGCAGGCGCCGACCGATCGCCGGCCGGCGCCCGTAAGACTCTGCTCAAGCAGCCAGGGCTCAGGCCGCCTGCTGCTGCCGCCTCGCGACCACGTTTTCGGCGACCTTGTCCGGCACCTGCTGGAAGTGGTCATGCTGCCAGTCGAAGAAGCCCACGCCCTGGGTCGAGGATCTGAGATCGATGATCAGATCGTGGATTTCCGCCTGCGGGATGTGGGCCTGCACCTGGTCCCAGCCCTGCCAGTTCTTGCGGCCGTCATAGCCGAGGATCTGGCCGCGCTTGCCCGAAATGATCTGCAGGATCTTCGACGTGTATTCGCTCGGCACCGAAATGTTGACCGTGAGGATAGGCTCCAGCAGGACGGGGCCGCATTGCGGCAGCCCTTCCTTGAGCGCGAGCGCGGTCGCCATCTTGAAGGCGATTTCGGAGCTGTCGACGCTGTGGAACTGGCCGTCATAGAGGGTGACCGCGACGTCGACCACGGGAAAGCCGAGCGGCCCTCGCTGCAGATACTCCTTGGCACCCGATTCGACCGCCGGGATGTACTGGCGCGGCACGGCGCCGCCGACGATCTTGTCGACGAACTGGAAGCCCTCGCCCGCCGGCAGCGGATCGATCTTGATCTTGACGTCGCCGAACTGGCCGTGGCCGCCGCTCTGCTTCTTGTGCCGGCCGTGGGCATCCGTGCTTTTCTTGATGGTCTCGCGATAGGGCGTCTCCGGCACCTCGCCCCTGATGTCGACATGATATTTCGACTTCAGCCGATCGAGCGCCACCCGAAGATGCATCTCGCCCTGGCCCCAGAGCAGGCTCTGATGCAGCTCCGGATCCTGCTCGAAGCGCAGACTCGGATCCTCCTCCACCAGCTTGGCGAAGGCGCCGGACATCTTGACCTCGTCGTTCCTGTTCTCGGCGCTGACCGAGAAGGCATACATCGGCTTCAGCGGTGAAGCCCGCGGCACGGGGATATCGGCGGGATCGCCGCCCGATCCGTTCAGGAGCAGGTCGGCGGTCTTCGCGTCCTCCAGCCGTCCGAGACCGACGATCTCGCCGGCTCGCGCGCCGCCGACGCTCTTGTGATCGGCGCCGAACATCCTGAACACGCCGGAAAGCCGCATGTCGCCGGACGAAGCACTTTTCAGCATCATGCCGTCCTTGATCTCGCCGGACCAGACGCGCGCGAGCGACAGCTTGCCGGCGTGCGGCAGATGGTAGGTCTTGATGATCTGCACGATCGGCTCACCCGCGGGATCGATGCCGAGACGTTCGTTGGTGCGGGACGGCGGCGGTGCCTCCTTGCCGAGCGCTTCCAGCAGCCGCCTCGCCCCCATCTCCTGCTCGGCCACGCCCATGAACACCGGCACGATCTGATCCGCGCCGAGCGTGTTCTGCATGTGGCGAAGGATGTCGTCCGCGGGCGGCTCCTGGTCCTCCAGCAGAAGCTCCATCAGATCGTCGTCGAAGTCGGCGAGCGTCTCCAGCATCTCCTGTCGCGCCGCCTGCTCGCGCTCCCGATACTCCTCCGGAAGCTCGATCGGCTCAGCGGCGGCGCCGGCCTTGTAGGCGAACGCCTTCTCGGTCACGAGGTCGATATAGCCGACCAGATCCTCGCCGCGGCCGATCGCATATTGATGCGGCACCACGGGCCGATCCGAGACCGCGCGGAGGCTGTCCAGCAGGTCCCGATAGCGCACCTCGGAGCGGTCCATCTTGTTGATGAAGACCAGATGCGGCACCTGGTTCTTGTCGAGATAGTTCAGAATCGGCGCAATCGCGATCATGCGGTCCGGGACCGGCTCCACGACCACCACGGCGGCATCGATGCCGAGCAGGGCGTTGCGCGGTTCCTGAGCGAATTCGACCGACCCCGGGCAGTCGAGAAGGGTGAAGTTCAGGCCCTCGTGATCGAACGACGCGGCATTGACCTCGACGCCCATCTGCCTCGCTTTGGCTTCCGCGGATGAGTCGCCGACCGTGCTGCCGTCGCTGGTCCTGCCCTTCCGCGAAATCGCCCCCGCGACGTAGAGCAAATTCTCCAGCAACGTCGTCTTGCCCGAGCCGTTCGGTCCAACCAAGGCGACATTGCGAACCGTGTCGGTCCCCGTCATCACGATCTCCCCTGATACGTTCTGTCCAATCGTCCGCGATCACCGATTGGCGTCGCAGCTTGTCGGGAAGGTTACGCTTTGAGAGCGCAGGTGTCATCAGAATGTCTTGAAATGACGACGGCGTTTTTTCGACGGCCGAACGCTGCGACCGCCAGGCTTGTGCAACTTCGGGTGTATCGGTAGCCTGAAACACAACGGAGGGAGGACATTCGATGAACGCATCGCTGAAGCGGGCATGTGACGGCATTCTCGATCGGGTCACCGACGGCGACGAGCGGGTGCCGGGTGTGGTTGCCATGGTCACCGACAAGAACGCCGACATCTACGAGGGTGCTCGCGGCGTCCGCCATCTCGGTAGCGGCGAGCGGATGACGACGGACACGGTCTGCGCCATTTTCTCCACCACCAAGGCCGTCGCCGGCACTGCCGTGATGCAGTGCGTCGAGGAGGGGCTGCTGGATCTCGACGCGCCGGCGAAGGACTACGCGCCGGCGATCGGCGCGCTTCAGGTGCTGGACGGTTTCGATGCCGACGGCACGCCGAAACTGCGGCCAGCCAGGACCGAGATCACCACGCGCATGCTGATGCTGCACACAGCCGGGTTCGGCTACGACTTTTTCAACGAACAGTACAACCGCCTCGCGGAGGAGCAGGGCCAGCCGAGCGTGATCACCGCTTCCCGCGCCTCGATCGAGACACCACTCCTGTTCGATCCCGGCGAGCGGTGGGAATACGGCTCCAACATCGACTGGGCGGGCCAGGTGGTGGAAGGTATCCGCGGAAAGCGCCTGGGCGAGGTGCTGAAGGAGCGCGTCTTCGGACCGCTCGGCATGAGCGACATCGCGTTCACCCGCACCCCGGACATGAAGGCGCGCTCCGCCACCATGCACGCGCGCGGCGATGACGGCTCACTGTCGCCGATGGACGATTTTGCGCTGCCGGACGATCCCGAAGTCGACATGGGCGGGCATGGTCTCTACGCCAGCGTCGGCGAGTACATGAAGTTCATCCGCATGTGGCTGAACGACGGCGCTGGCCCGAACGGCCGGGTGCTGAAGCCGGAGACGGTCGACGCTGCCGTGCGAAACGGCCTCCAGCCGCACCAGAAGGTGGTGATGCTGCCGGGCGTGATCCCGAGCCTCTCGAACGACGCCGAGTTTTTTCCGGGCCTGAAGAAATCCTGGTCCTACAGCTTCATGGTGAACGACGAACAGGCACCTACCGGCAGGCCTGCAGGCGCGATCGGCTGGGCCGGGCTCGCCAATCTCTTTTACTGGGTCGACCGAAGCAACGGCTTCGGTGGCTTCTGGGCGACCCAGATCCTGCCCTTCGGCGATCCCGTGTCCTTTGGCGGCTATATCGACTTCGAGACCGCCGTCTACGACGCCATGGCCGGCGACCGCGCCGCCTGAACGGCGCGCCGCCGGCCGCGCGGGCTAAAGATAGCCGCCCCATTTGCCGCGGCCATCCAGCGTGACAGGCGCCACTGATGCCGCGACCCCGCCATCCGGCGCCTTTCGATGCTGGATGTCTACGGCGCTCAAGCCGAGCAGCAGGGCCAGAAGGAGGGCGATAACGGTCAGGCCGGCCGTCGGATCCGTGACAGCACGGTCCGAATCGTGGCGGCGGGCCTTCGCACCGATGGCCTGGGGCGAGGTGATGCATTCGCTCGTCATGACGTTGTCCTTTCAAGGCGTTGGGTCAGAGCCTTCGCTCCGGGCAGTGGTCGATTCCGGCGACCGGTCAGCGGTCCCAGAACGGCTTGTCGATCTCGCGCTGCACGTCCAGCCGGTCGAGGCCGATATCCTGCAAAAGCCGATCGTCGAGCAGGTAGAGGGCGCGGCGCTGACGAATGCGGTCCAGCCAGATCGTGACGATTTTCGAGACCGTCCCGACGATCGTCCGCGGCCAGCCGGTGTCCGTCCGGCCGTTCGGCGTGACGCCCCTGGGGTGGGCGACGACGGGGTCCATGACTCTCATGAGGATCCTCCGCTTTCACTCGAGACGAAGCGCCGAAAGACGCTCCATGACGCCGAGATTACGCGTGTCCGCAACGGTCCAACAAACGACTATTTCTATGGTTCAGGTTAGAAAAACTAATCTTATTGTATCGATACATTTCATATCTTTCTGAAATACATCATTATTTTCTGATTCCTTTAAGAAAGCCTTGACTGTATGGATACAATTCTTCAACGTCGAATCATGACCAAAGGCCGACTTCCTTCGCTCAACGCACTCCGTGCTTTCGAGGCGGCTGCACGGCATCTCAGCTTTTCCCGCGCTGCCGACGAGCTGCACGTCACCAAGGCGGCGGTCAGCCATCAGGTGAAGGCGCTGGAGGAGGAGCTCGGCATGCCGCTGTTCCGGCGGCTGAACCGCGCCCTTCTTCTGACCGACTCCGGCCAGACGCTATTCCCGTCGATCACCGAAGCACTCGCCGTGATGGGTGAAGCGGTCGACCGTCTTTACAAGCGGGACGAGACCGGCGAACTCACCGTGACCACGCTCGATTCCTTCGCGGCCATCTGGCTCGTGCCCAGGCTCAGCCGATTTCGGCATGCCCATCCCGAAATCGACGTTCGCATCACCACATCGGACGACAGCATCGATTTTGCCCGGTCCGACGTCGATCTGGCGATCCGCTACGGTGCCGGGCAATGGCCGGGCACCTTCGTCGAGCGACTGATGGCCGAAGAGGTCTTCCCGGTCTGTGCTCCAGCACTGCTGGAGGCCGGACCACCGCTCGAGACGCCTGCGGATCTCGCAAATCACGTTCTCTTGCACGACCACACCATCGAGACCTGGCGCCTCTGGCTGAAGGCCGCGGGCGCAGAGGGCGTGGATGCGGAACGCGGTCCGCGCTACCAGCGCTCCAACTTCGTGCTGCAGGCGGCCGAGCAGGGGGACGGCGTGGCACTCGCCAGAAGCGTGCTTGCAGGCAGATCCCTGGCCGAGGGCCGCCTGGTCAGGCCGTTCGACATGGCCCTGAAGGCCGAATTTTCCTATTATTTCGTCTGTCCGGCCGACAGCATCAGGCGCCCGAAAGTGCGGGCGTTTCGCGATTGGCTGCTCGCCGAATCGGAAGAGTCAGAAGGGGCGCTTCGGCCGGTGGATTGACCCCCACGCCACCCCTTGCCGTCCGGCCGATCGAATGAAACCATGATCGGCATGACCATCCACCGCCCCTTCTTCAAGAGCGCCGCCCGTCACGCCATGGGCATCAAGGCGCTCGATCCGGCGGAATGGATCATGTTCGGCGAGGACGCGGCCCGCCAGCTCGCCGAGCGCCGGCGCCTGCTCGACGAGCGGCCGGAGGACGTGCTGGCGGCCCTGCCAGGATCCGAGGACGGGCAGGCCGAACTCCTGACCCTGCTGCTTGATCACCTCGAGCATCATGCCGGCGATCGCTACCGGATCACCACCGATACCGTGTTCGAGCCGGCCACGGGATGGCACTGTCGCCGCCCTGCCGCGTCGGCGCTGGATCTGGTCGGGCGGCTGGTGCAGGAGGATTTCTGCGTTCTGCACGAGCAGGACGACCGCTATCGCCTGACCGCCGCCGTGCTCTGCTTTCCCGCCCACTGGTCACTCGCCGAGAAAATCGGAAAGCCGCTGATCGACATCCATGCGCCGGTGCCGGGTTTCGCCGAGCAGCTCGGCAATCCGGTCGAACGTCTGTTCGACAATCTGAGGGCGGCAAAACCGGTGCAGCGGCTGAACTGGAGCCTGGTGGACACCGACGCGCTCTTCCTCCCGCCTGCACACAAGACAGCCCTGGTCGACATCGATGCAGACAACGTCGGCGAACGGCTACGGCTTCGGGTCGAGCGTCAGACCTTGCGGCGACTGCCGGAGTCCGGCGCGGTGGTGTTCGGCATCCGCACCTTCGTCACGCCGCTCGCCGTCGCGATCGACAGCGCCGGGGCTGCGGACGCGCTGATCCGGCGGCTCGGCGAGCTGCCGCCGCCGATGCTCGCCTACAAGAACCTGGCACGGCGAAAGGCCAGCCTCCTCGCCTTTCTGAATCAAAGGAAAAAAATCCTTGCAATGCGTCCGTAAGAGGGCGCTCCGTCAGATCAAGCCTGCGTGACGTCCGCAGCGGGCCGGCAGGTCGGGGCCCTCCCGACCACGGCAGCTGCGTCAGGAGGGTTTCTCCTCGTCGGCGCGCCGGATGGTCCAATGGACCAGATCCTTGGTGGCGCTGCCGAAGGCCTGATCGAAGGCATCGACGATGTCGCTAAGCTTTGGACTTTCCGCCCTGGCGAGGCCGACCACCGATGTGGAGGCGATGTGGGTGCGACGCGGCATGGAGACCAGCCTCGCCTGAAAGCGGACGTGCACGTCAGGCGGCTCGGTCTCGCTCGAATACTCGGCCTGAAATTCCCGGATGTTCACCAGGAGTGCATAGTCGGCGCGCAGGCCGTAGGCGCCGCGGCCGAGAATGTCGATCTTCTCGCTGTTGTCGAAACTCTCCAGCAGCAGCGTCTGGGTCATGACCGGAACCACGTCGACCCAGCGCGCGCCGGCATAATACTCGAACTGGGTCGCCGTCGGCTTGAGCGCGATGCGCGCGGTGTTCAGCCCTGCGGTGGCGGTCGGCACGTCGATGGTCAGCCGTCCGGACGCTTCCGGCAGATCGTCGTCGAACGTGCTCTTCGGCGTGAGATCGAACAGCCTGGGCGGCGCGCCGCTCACCAGATCGAGCGGGTCGACGCAGGCGGCGAGCAGCAGACAGAGCGAAAACAGGAGCGCTCGGCGAAGGCCGGTGTTCGTCGGTCTGATCATGAAACCCTCATTCCGCCTTGAACCCCCTTCTCGAGCCGCCGATCAGGAAACCGGCCGGATCGCGCTCGACCTCTTTGGTGATCCGGGTCAGCGCCGCCACCAGCGCCCGCGACTCGCCGACGAGGTTGGTCAGCTCGTAGAGCCCGGTGCCGCTGAAATCAGCGAGCGGCTCGCGCAGATCGTCGACCATGCCGTCAAGCTGACGTGCTGCTGCGCCGAGATCGGATGCGGCTCCGCTGAGTTCGGTGAGCGTCGTTGTCATATCGCCGCCGACACCGTCGAGCCGCTCGTCCAGCTTGTGCGTGACCGCACGCAGATCGACGCCGAGCCGCTTGATTTCGTCCAGCGTCTCGTCGAAACCGTCGATGAGCGAGCCGATATCGTCGCTATTCGCGGCGAGGCCGCCGCTGAAGGTCTCGAAATTGCCGAGCGCATTGGACAGGCTTTCGAGATTGTCGTCATTCAGGAAGATGCCGAGACGATCGGCGACATGGACGGCCTGGGCCAGAAGATCGGGCGTCGATTCGAACACCCTTTCCAGCGCGGATCGCCTTGCCGCGATCACCGGCATCGCCTGATCCCCCTCTGCGGTCAGGGCCGGGCTGTCCTTGGTGCCGCCCTGAAGCTGAACATGGGCGACGCCCGTGATTCCCTGCATTTCGAGGGTGGCGAAGGTGTCCTTGGTGAGCGGGGTGTTCGCGTCGATCTCGGCGACGGCGAGGACCCTTTCGACATTGTCCGGGTCGATCTTGATCTCGGCAATGCGGCCGACGGGAATGCCGCGATACTGAACCTGGCTGCCCTCCTGCAGACCGGTGACGGATCCTTCGAAATAGATCGCGTAGTCGGTGCTCACGTCGTCAACGTCGGATTTGACCAGCCAGGCGCTGAACGCGGCGAGCCCGGCGATCAGCATGAGAACGACGGCGCCGACGATCATGTAACTGGCCCGTATCTCCATCTGACCTCGCCTTCGTTTCGCTGGTCCACCGTCTCACACCGTGGCCAGAGCGGCACGGCCGCGCGGGCCGCCGAAATAGTCCTGCAACCATGGGTCGCTCGAAGCGCGGAGTTGCTCCAGCGTACCAACCACCGCCCGTTTGTCCACCAGAGCGGCGATCCGATCGCAGATCGCTGCGAGCGAGTCGAGGTCGTGAGTCACCAAGACCACGGTCAGGCCGAGGCTTTGCTGCAGCCCCCTCACCAATCGGTCGAATGCGGCGGCACCGATCGGATCGAGGCCGGCGGTCGGCTCGTCGAGAAACAGAATCTCCGGATCGAGCGCCAGCGCCCTCGCCAGGCCGGCCCGCTTTCTCATGCCGCCGGACAGCTCGGAAGGATATTTGCCGCTGGCGTTCGACGGCAGGCCGGCGAGCGCGATCTTGAGGCCGGCGAGCTCACAGAGCAGCGATGCCGGCATCGCCTGATGCTCGCGCATCGGTGCCTGGACGTTCTGCGATACGGTCAGCGAACTGAACAGCGCGCCGTCCTGAAACAGGACGCCCTGCCGCGCGCGCAGGCGACGCCAGCCGGCGCGTCCCAGGCTCGAAAGCTCGCTGCCCAGCACCTCGATCCGCCCTTCGGCCGGACGCATCAGACCCAGCATCTGCCGCAGCAGCACAGACTTTCCGGTGCCCGAACCACCGACGATTCCGAGAACTTCGCCGCGCCGGACGTCGAGGTCGAGATCGTCATGCAGCAGCTGCTCGCCGAACTGGGTGCGAAGCCCGCGAATGCGAATGGCGATCGGGTCGCTCACGGCATCTCCGAAATGACGCTGTTGCTGTCGCATACCCTGCAGGGCCGGGCAACCGATCGATAAAGTGCGGTGATTCGCTTCGCGGCCGAGAAAGCCGGCGCGGCTGGCATGGCGTCAGACCCCGAGGAGGGAGAAAAGGATCGAGAATAGGGCATCGAACACGATGACCAGGAAGATTCCGATGACCACCGATTTCGTGGTGTGCCGGCCGACGCTGTCGGCACCGCCGGAGACCAGCAGGCCCTGATAGCAGCCGACCAGGGCGATCAGGAAGGCGAACACCGGCGCTTTCACGATCCCAACCCAGAAAGTCGCGGGCTCGATCGCGCCTTCGAGCTGGTTCAAAAACGGGCCGGGTGCGATGTCGAGCACGATCCACGCCATCAGGCCGCCGCCGAAAAGACCGAGAATGTCGGCGAAGAAGGCCAGCAGCGGCAGGGCGATCATGAGGGCGAGCATGCGCGGCAGCACGAGCACCTCGACCTCGTCGAGCCCGAGCGTGCGCAGCGCATCGATTTCCTGATTGACCGCCATCGCGCCGATCTCGGCGGTGAATGCGCTGCCGGAGCGTCCGGCGACGACGATCGCGGTCAGGAGGATCCCGATCTCGCGAAGGATCGACACGCCGAGCAGGTCGACCGTGAAGATCTCGGCGCCGAAGCGCTTCAGCTGATCCGCCCCCTGATAGGCCATGACCACACCGATCAGAAAGGCGATCAGGCCGACGATCGGCAGGGCGTTCAGGCAGGTCTGCTCGAGATGATGGGTGAGCGAAGTCAGGCGAAGGCGGCGCGGCCGCAGCAGGCTTCGAAGCAGTGTCGAGACGGTGCGGCCGAAGAAGGACAGGAGCCGGCAGCCCTCGAGGCCGGCGTCGATCGTTCCCCGACCGAGCCTGTCGAGCATGCGCGGGAAGCCGCTGCCTGCGGAAGGCTCCTGCGGCGCGTCGAAGGCGATCTCACGCAAGGCATCCAGCAATGCAACATGGCGGGGATCCTCGACCGGCATGTCGACGGTCCACCCGGGCAAGGCCAGTTCAACCTCCAGACGATGGAGGAGCCAGGCGCCCGACATGTCGAGAGAGGTTATGGAATCGAGCCGGACGTCCGCATGCCCGCTGCCGATTCGCTTCGCCTCGGCAACGAGCTCGTCAAGGCGGCGATCGATGGCCGATACGTGATCGAAGGTCCAGTCGCCGATCACGTCGACGATCAGACCGCCATCTCGTTTTCGCCACCAAAGCTCGCCCGGACCGGCTTCATCGACGGCGGATCGGAGGCCGCGGTCACCAGTCACGGTCGCGGAACTCATGCCCGATCGAACACGAGCCGGCGACCCCGAACGATATGGCTCACGTTCTCGTGCCCTTGAGCTTCTCGCGAAGCTGGCGAATACGATCGCCGCTGCCGTAAAGATGCGGATTGATCTCCAGCGCCGCTTCCAGACTGCGGATCGCAGCCTCGGGCTGTTCGACCGCGTCGTAGATCAGGGACAGGCCGGAAAGAGCGCCGAAGTGGCGAGGCTCAAGCGACAGCGTCTGGCGAATATCGTTCACCGACTCGTCCAGGCGGCCCATGATGTAGAGGACGGTGGCACGCTTGTTCCAGGCCTCGGCGAACTCGGGTGCCCGCTCCACGAGGCTGTCGAAGGCATCGAGTGCCAGCTCGTGGTCACCCCTCGCCATGGCCGACATGCCGCGGCGCATGAGCTGGCTCACGGAAGCGTCTTCGAACTCGATCCAGATCTGCCAAATCTGCTGCTGCACGGCAGCGGCATCCGACGGATCGTCCGTGCTCTTCAGCCTCGCGAACAGCGCGTCCAGCCGGCCGTCCCGCTGGTCGGCCGATACCGACACCGGAGCGCCGGCCAGCGCAACCCAAGCCAGCACCGCACAGAAACCAAGGATGACTCGCCGCATCCCCATCTCCCGAATCACCGCTTTCAATCAGACATAAGCCGTTTTTCGAGATTTCCTACACGATCCGGATGGTCAGGGAAACACGAGCCCGGGATCGATGGACAGTCACTCAGCCGGATCGTTCCCGATCGAACTTCGCGAGTTCGACCGCCGCCCTCAGTTCGATTTCGTCCAGGACCATCTCCAAATCGGGATCGTCGATCGTCGGGCGCGGCCGATCCAGCATGTGGGCGAGACTGCGCAGCGTGTCTTCCGGCACCCAGCCCTGAACGAGGCCGATCTGCAGCTCCTTGAGCTCGTCGAGAAGCATGTCGCCATGGCGCGCAGCGCGTCGGCGCCCGGACGTGGCATCGGGCACCTCCTGAACGGCGAGCAGGCTGCCCAACGCCGCGAGCGGACCGCTGCCTGCGGGGCCGGCGGTCGCTGACGCCCCGTCCTCCGAGATATGCTTCCTGAACGCCTCGGCATCGCTCGGTCGCGCCGATTTTCCGGCTTTCCGGCCCCGTTCCGCCGGCGTGCCGGCGCCCGCCCGGACAATTCTCATGCTCAAACCCTGCCTTCATCGGCCCACGGTGATCAAGAAAGCCCGCCGGCCCTGGAAACGACGATCGGTATGCGGTGGAAGCCCGGACACCCTCGTCGATCCCTGGCATTATCGACCGGTAAGGTTAATCCCGGGTTAATGCTCAAACGAAGGATCAAAAAAAATCGCGGCGGCAAAATCTGCCGTCCGGCGTCGGCAAGACTTGCCGCGAGCAGGGCCGCGGCGGGTCAATTTGGCCAAACAACAACATAGCAATTTCAATAAGTTATTCAAGATTGCGGCAATTGGCACGAAAATCGCAATGGAGAGGTCGACGTCAATCATAAACAGGTCCGATCCCGATGTTCCGTCGTCCGCTCGCCCATCTCGTCATCGTCTCCCTCGCCTTCGGTCTGGCCTTTTCCGAGGGATCCGAAGCACGATCCAGGATCAAGGACATCACTGAATTCGAGGGCGTGCGTGACAACATGCTGGTCGGCTACGGTCTCGTGGTCGGCCTGAACGGCACCGGCGACAGCCTCCGGAATTCGACCTTCACCGCGCAGAGCCTGGAAGCAATGCTGGAGCGGCTCGGCGTCAGCACCCGCGGCCAGAAGATCAACACCAAGAACGTCGCCGCCGTGATGGTGACCTCGACCCTGCCGCCTTTCGCGCGCCAGGGCTCGCGGATCGACATTTCGGTGAGCGCACTCGGCGACGCCAAGTCCCTGCTCGGCGGCACGCTTCTGGTGACGCCGCTGCACGGTGCCGACGGCGAGGTCTACGCCGTCGCCCAGGGCCCGCTCACGGTCGGCGGCTTTTCCGCCGAGGGGGATGCAGAGAGTGTCGTCAAGGGTGTGCCCACTTCAGCCCGGATCGCCAGCGGCGCCATCGTCGAACGCGAGATCGGCTTCGAGCTCGCCGACCTCGGCAGCGTCAAGCTTTCGCTGCACAACCCGGACTTCACCACCGCCTCCAGGATCGCCGCCGCGATCAACGGCCATCTGAAGGCGCGTATCGCCAGCGCCCGCGACTCCGCGACCGTGCAGCTCGAGGTGCCGTCCGCCTATCGCCATCAGATCTCCGCCCTTCTGACCGAGATCGAACAGCTCCCGGTCAACCCCGACCAGCCGGCCAGGGTGCTGATCGACGAGCAGTCCGGAATCATCGTCATGGGCGAAGATGTGCGCATCGACGAGGTGGCGGTGGCGCAGGGCAATCTCACCGTGCGCATCACCGAAACCCCGCTGATCTCCCAGCCTGAAGCCTTCTCGGACGGTGAAACCGCCGTCGTGCCGCGCACGCAGGTGCAGGTGGATGAGGCCGCCGACAACAAGATGGCCGTGCTGCCCGCCGGCGCCAGCCTTCAGGAGCTGGTCACCGGCCTGAACGCTCTCGGCGTCAGCCCGCGTGATCTGATCGGCATCCTGCAGGCGATCAAGGCCGCAGGCGCCCTCCAGGCCGACATCGAGGTGATGTGATGAACGATCAGGTCCTCAATGCCAGCGCCGCCTCCGCGCAGAAACTGGGCGGCGTCGCCGCCGATCATCCGATCCAGGCGAAAGCGCGTGCGTCTGCCGAGGAGTTCGAGGCGATCTTTCTCGCCCAGATGCTCCAGACCATGACCCAGGAGCTCGGCGGCGCAGGTGAAGTCGCCGGCGGGGAGGACGTCTATCGCGACATGTTCAACAAAGAAGTCGCGAAGATGATCAGCCGCAGCGGCGGCATCGGCGTCGCCGACGCCGTGCTCCAGGAAATCCTCAAGACCCAGGAGATCGGATGATGGAGCCGTTGGAGAAGGCCGCCATTTTGATGACTCTGATGAAGCGCCTCGGCCAGATCATGGATCACGAGCGAGCCCTCCTGACCAGCATGCGCCTCGACGACCTGAACGACCTTCAGGAGGAAAAGTCGGCACTCACGGAGGCCTACGAGCTCGAATTGCAGCGCCTGCGCAAATCACCGGAGATCCTCGCCGCCCTGGACGAAGGCGTACGCGAGCAGATCGAAGGCGCGATGCGCCGTTTTCAGGACGCCGCCCAGGCGAATGCGCAGGCACTGGAGGCAGCGAGGGCCGTGGTCGACAAGCTGGTGCGCAACATCGCGGACGGTCTTGCCCGGCAGCAGAAGGGCCCCTGCTACGCGCCGCCCGGCGCCGCCACTGTCCGGCCGGCGTCAGGCCAGGTGATCTCGGTCGCCTTCGACCGGAAACTTTGAGAAGGAGCGTTCCATGAGCTTCACCAACCTCTCGGCCACGCTCTCCAGTGCGCTCTCCGGCTTGAACGTGGCGCAGGCTTCGATCAACGCGACCGCGCACAACATCGTCAACGCCAATACCGAAGGCTTCAGCCGGCAGACGGTGTCGCAGGAATCCCGGGTTCTGGCCGGCCGCGGAGCCGGCGTGGAATCCGGCCAGGTGCAGCGCATCGCCGACGAGTATCTCACCGGCGAGGTTCGCCGCCAGGCGGCGATCACCGGCCGGTCGACGGTCCTCGACAGCTATCAGAACCGGGCTCAGGACGCTTTCGGCAGCCCGTCCGGCGGCAACGACATCGGCAGCCTGATCGGCTCGCTGCAGGCGTCACTGGAAGCGTTCGGCAACGATCACGAAACCCTCGCCTTTGCCTTCGACGCGGCCGGCAAGGCCGGAGACGTCGTGGATTCGCTCGCCGACCTTTCGAACCATGTCGAGGGTCTGCGCAACGAGGCCAATCGGGAAATCGACCAGGTCATCCAGGGCATCAATGCCGATCTGAAGGCGATCGACGCGCTCAACAACGAGATCGCGAAGCTGCATCACACCGGCGACGAGAACCCGGATCTGCTCGACAAGCGTGATCTCCTGATCCGCGAGCTGGCCGAAAAGATCGAGATCGACACCTATCCCCAGGACCATGGCACGATCGCGGTCTACACCTCGTCCGGCGAAGCCCTGGTCGACTATTCCGCAAGGGTCCTTCACTATGGTGCTTCGGGCTCAATCGCGCCGGGGGCGACCCTGCCGCCGATCGCGATCTTCCGCCCGGACCAGATCGATCCCGCGACCGGCGACCCGATCAATCCGGCGCTCGGCGTGGCGCTGGTCTCCTCCGGCGTGCGCGCGGTCCTGACGCCGGAACTGCAGAACGACGCGGTTCCCGATGCCGATCAGCGGATCGTGAGCCGTCTCGGCGGCGGCCGGCTTCAGGGGCTGGTGGAGCTCCGGGACCAGGTCTTCCCCGAGCTCGACGACCAGCTCCAGGAGCTGGCGGCAGGTCTTCGCTTCGCGCTCAACGCCGCGCATAACGAGGGCGTCGCCTGGCCGCAGCCGAACGCGCTCTCCGGCACACGCACCGACCTTTCCGATTTCGCGGGCGCCGTCCGCAGCGGCACCGCCACGCTCGCCGTCACCGACACCGACGGCAGCACGCTTCTGGCCTTCGAGATCGATCTTGCCGCAGCCGCCGACGAGAACGACGTGGTCGCGCAGCTCAACACCGGCCTCGGCGCCTTCGGCACGGCGACGATCGGCGCCGACGGCCAGCTCGAGATCACGCTCGCCGATGCAGATCAGGGCCTGGCACTCGCCGAGGGGGACAGCAGCGTCCGCATTATCGACGCCGCCGGTCGCGAGCGCGACTACGGCTTTTCACACTATTTCGGCCTGAACGATCTTCTGGTCGGCACCGGCACGCTCGCCACCGACATGGCCGTACGCCCGGGCATCGCCGCCGATCCCTCGACGCTCGCGACAGCGAGGCTGGACGTCGAGACGCCGCCGCTGACGGCGACGCTCGGCGGGCCCGGCGACAACCGCGCGGCCCAGGGCCTGGCGCAGGCGCTGGCAGGCGAGCAGGCGATGATCGCCCGCGGCGCGCTCCCGGCGAGAACCACCGATCTCGGCAGCTATGCCGCCGAAATCGTCGCGCTGACGGCGATGAACGCAAACCGCGCCGAGGAGCAGGCGCGCGCCGATCTGGCGCTCGCCGACGCCGTCGGCTTCAAGGCCGAATCCGTGACTGCCGTCAATCTCGACGAGGAGCTGTCCGCGCTGATCACGCTGCAGCAGTCCTACACGGTCGCGGCGAGGCTGATCACTGCCGTCAACGAAATGCTCGACGAACTCGTCGACGTCGCACGCTAGGGAGACCGACCATGTACGATCGTATCGGCGATTTCGCCCAGTCGGAACGCATGACCTCCCAGTTGCTGCAGGCGCAGACCCGAACGCGCATTGCCCAGGCGCAGATCGGCTCCGGCAAGGTCAGCGACCGGTTCCAGGACCTGGCACCCGAGGTCGAGCGCCTGATCGACGTCAAGCAGACCCTGACCCAGAACCGGCAGTTTCAGGAAAACGCCACCTTCACCGACAAGAAGCTGATCGCCATGGAGAGCGCGGTTTCCGGCCTGTTCGATCTGGCCACGCGCGCGCGGACGCTCGCTGTCCAGCGCATCAACGATCCGAACACGACGCCGGGGCTGATCGCGCCGGAATTCGAAAACCTCCTGGATCAGGCCGTGGCCTTCCTGAACGAGGATATGGACGGCCGCTTTCTGTTCGGCGGCTCGCAGACCGCGAGCAGGCCGGTCGAGCTCGATCCTGCCTTCACCGCCTTCGGCAGCGCCGACGACACCTACTATCAGGGTGACGACCTGACCCTGACCACGCGCATCGACGTCGACGTCGAGATCGCCACCAGCATGAGCGCCGATCGCGAGGGATTTCGCGAGCTGATCGGCGCTCTTCGGGGGCTGATCAACGGCGACGTCTTGGACGACGATGCGGTTTTGGAAGATTCTCTCGGCCTCGTTAACGATTCGTTAGGCAAGATCGCGGACTATCAGGCGGAGCTGGGAATCAGGCAGGCCCAGCTCGACCGAGTCAAGGAAGGCCATCTCGATACCGAGATCTACCTGGAAACCCGGATCAGCGAGATCGAAGACGTGGACGTGACCGAAGCCATCACCCGCTTGACCCAGGACCAGATCGTGCTGGAGAGCGCCATGGCGACCATGGCGCGCCTGAACCAGCTCAGCCTGGTGGATTACCTCTGATGCGAATCTGTTCGGGTCCGACCATACGCGCCGACTGGGCGAACGGACACCGCATCGCCCGCACGTCGCCCACGAGAAAACCCCTACCTGCCGCCATCGATTGCATGCTGGAGCCCGCGATGACCGAAGCCATTCCCACCGCCCTTGCCGCCGCGACGCCGGACACCGCATCGACCGAGTGTCCAGGCTCGATCACGACCCGCTTCGGCGAGCTTGCCGTCGATCCGGATAAGGTGATCACCTTCGACCAGGGGCTGTACGGTCTCGAGGATCAACGGCACTTCCTGCTGACCAGCGTTCCCGGCTGGCCGGATTTCTTCAAGCTGCTGCAGTCGGTCGACGATCCCCGACTCGGCCTGATCGTCCTGCCGCTGGACGACGGCGATGGTCCGATCGATCCGGCGGACGTCGCGGACGCCTGCCGAACCCTCGGCTACGATCCGCAGTCGACCGCGCTCATCGGCATCGTCACCATGCGCGAGGACGGCGGCGATCAGGTCTTCACGGTGAACATGAAAGCGCCTGTTCTGATCGACAGCGGGCGGCGCGAGGGCCGGCAGTACGTTTTCACGAGCGAGCGCTATCAGCTCCGCCACCCGCTGGCTTCCGACCCTAAGACCGGAGGCTGAGCGTGTCGAGCACGGAGACGACTTCGACGGCGAGTCAGCCCTCGAACGACGATGCACGTCGAAAACTCCACGCCCTGTTCAGCGAAGCCCAGCGCCTTCTCGGGGAGAAGTCCGCGAACGAAGCGCTGCTCCCCCTTCGCGACATCCTCGCCGAGCATCCGAACCATCCGGACGCGCTCAATCTGACCAGCGTCGCCTTCGGGCAGCTGAACATGGCGGAGGAGGCCGAACAATACAGTCGGAAGGCGATCGCCCGCAGGCCCGAAGACGCCGGCTTTCACCTCAATCTGGCCAATCGGCTGAACGATCAGGACCGCCATGACGAAGCGGTCGAGGCTTATGAAAGGGCCATGTTGCTGGCGCCCGGCAACGCCCCGGTCCTCAAGAGCTACATGCGCTGCCTCGCCGGCGCAGAACGCTGGCCGGAGGCACGGCGTGCGGTCGATCTGCTCCTGCCGCTCGTCACGGATCAGGCAGACGTCCTGGTGGAATGTGCCGAAATTTGCATCCAGGCCGATGATAGAAATCGCGCCCTCGAACTGCATCAGGACGCACTAGAGCTGGAGCCCGAGCGGGCCGACTGGCTGCGCCAGCTGGCACGTCTCGCCATCCTGCAGAACCAAGTCGAACTCGCCAGGACCACCGCCGAACAGGCGCTCGGCATCGAAGAAGACGCCGAGATGCGCTCCATGCTCGCGTCGATCATGCACAGGTTCAGTCAGTTCGACGACATGGCCCGTCATCTCGACGCCATCCCCGATGACAGCGCTCAGGCCGGCAATGCCGCCAATCTCCGCGGCATGATGAAGGTCGCGCAGGCCCGGACCCGCGAAGGGCTGGACGACATGGCCCTCACCGAGCGACTGGCGCCCGACGCGTTTCCGCTTCAGGCGACCCGGGTCATGTATCTGAATTACGACCCTGACCTGACACGTCAGGAACTGCGGGATGCCCACCTGGCCGTCGGCCGGCGCTTCGCCGGAGCCCTGCCGCCCATGGATCAGCGCGGTCTGGCGCCGCCGCACGATCCCGAACGCCGGCTTCGCATCGGCTATGTCTCGCCGGATCTTCGCAGCCACTCGGTCGCCTATTTCGCGCGCCCCTTCCTCGACGCCTTCGATCGCGACCGCTTCGACGTCGTCGCCTACGCCCATCTCGCGAGGGAAGACGGGGTCAGCGAAGATCTCCGTCGCCAGGTGACCGAATGGCGAAACGTCTTCGACCTGAACGATCAGGCGCTGGCCGAACGGATCCGCGAAGACCGCATCGACATTCTGATCGACCTCGCCGGCCTGACCCGCGACACCCGAATTCTCGCCTTCACCGCCAGGCCGGCGCCGATTCAGATGAGCTATATCGGCTATCCCAACACCACCGGTCTGCCGGCGATCGACTACCGCATCACGGACTGGATCGCCGACCCCGAAGGCGCCGACGAGGACTACGGCGAGACGCTGATCCGCCTGCCCGGCTGCTTTCTGAGTTACGCGATACCGAGCCACGCACCACCTTTGGAATCGTCGCCCTTCGAACATCGGGGTCACATGACCTTCGGCTCGTTCAACAACTTCGCCAAGATCAATCCCGGCGTCATCGCGCTTTGGGCCGAGGTGCTTCGCGCCGTCCCCGATTCGCGGCTGCTCTGCAAATCCACCAGCAGCGGCGACGCCACGGCGCAGCAGGTCATCCGGGACGGGTTCACACAGCGAGGGATCGATCCCGGCCGGGTCGGTTTTTGCGAGTTTCGCCAGACCCCGGAAAGCCATCTCGCCGTCTACAACGACATCGACATCGCCCTCGATACCACGCCGTACAACGGCACCACGACGACCTGCGAAGCGCTCTGGATGGGCGTGCCCGTGGTGACGCTGCGGGGCGACCGCCACGCCGGCCGGGTCGGCGCCAGCCTGTTGACCGCCATCGGATTCGAGGCCGGGATCGCAGAAACTCCGGAGGACTACGTGCTGACGGCACGGCTGCTCGCAGAAAACCCCGGACTGCTCAAAACGGCCCGGCGGGCGCTGCGCGACACCGTGCTGCACTCTCCGCTCTGCGATCGCGACAGCCACGCCCGTTCGCTCGAGGATGCCTTTCGCGCTGTCTGGCGGATCTGGTGCGAGGAGGGACCGGACGCGGCGAAAGCACTCAGGCCCGCGTTACCCGCCCACTGACCTCGATCCGACAGTTCACATCGATTTGGAGATCATCATGACCACTCCGCTGGCTTCGGCGGCGATCGAAACCTCTTGCGATCAGGCAGCCGTGACGGATTCGCTTCGACTGCACATCGGCGGCAAGCTCGCGAAGCCTGGCTGGAAGATTTTGAATGTCCAGCCAGGCCCCGACGTCGACTACGTCGGAAGCTGCACCGATCTCGAGCAGTTCGGCGACGGCTCGGTCGCCGAAGTGTACGCTTCCCACGTGTTCGAGCATCTGAGCTACGCCAGCGAACTGCCGCATACTCTGAAGGAAATACATCGCATTCTCGAACCGACCGGACGGCTCTTCATCAGCGTGCCGGACCTGGAGCGCCTGATGCAACTCGCCCAGCGCCGGGACCTGGCCTTCCTCGATCGCTTCATGGTCATGCGCATGATGTTCGGTGGCCAGGTCGACGAGTTCGACTACCACAAGGTCGGGCTGACCTGGGAATTCCTCTGCCACTTCCTCGGCAACGCCGGTTTCCCCTACGCCACGCGCGTCGCCGAGCACGGCATCTTTCAGGACACGAGCTCGATGCGGTTTGCAGGCGAGCTGATCAGCCTGAACGTCATCGCCCACAAAGGCGCGCCTGAAGTCCCGACGTCTTAACCGACCTTTAATATCTTCACGTTAGGATGGTTTCATCCGGCCAATAGCAAGCGTGAGGAGCGCCTGACCGGGTCGCGGCACGTAGCTGCGCAACCACGTCTTCCAAGTAGGAGTCGCAAACATGCCCTTGAACGTCGTTTCCAACTACGCCGCCAACGTCGCTCATCGCAACCTTCAGATGAACGACACCGCCGCCTCCAGCTCGCTCGCCAAGCTTTCCGTAGGCAAACGCGTCGTCTCGGCACGTGACGATGCCGCATCGCTCGCCATCGGCCAGCGTCTCAATGCCGAGGTCATGGGCCTCAAGCAGGCGGTGGTCAACTCCGGTCAGGCCAACTCCATGCTTCAGATCGCCGACGGCGCGATGAGCACGGCTTCCGACATCCTGACCCGTATGAAGGTCCTGGCCATTCAGTCGTCCTCCGGCAACCTTTCCGAGACCGAGCGCGACTTTCTCGACACCGAATACCAGGCGCTGATCTCCGAAATCGACCGTGTTGCCGACGATACCGACTTCGCCGGCACCAAACTCCTGGACGGTTCGATCGAGATCACCGCAGCCGCCGGCTTCACCACCGGCGACGGCGTCTCGTCGATCTCGGCTCAAGGTGTCGATGCCGGAACGGACGCGACGGGCGCCCAGTACACGATCGCGTTTGCGACCAACGCGACCGGCGGCACCTTCACGGTCACCACTACCCAGGGCACCTATGCGGGCTCGATCAACTCAGAGGCCGTTTCCGGAACCGACGGTGCTCTGACCCGGGCGACGACGGTCACCCTTGACGGCGGCACCGGCACGGCGCCGGGCACGTTCACGATCGCGCTGAACACCGCCTTCGATAGCACCGCCACGGCGAGTGCGACCCAGGCCTTTTCGGGCTCTTCGACCCTCGATCTGACCTTCAAGCTCGGCACCGGTACGGAGACCGAAGATTCGCTGAGCTTTACCCTGGACGCCATCAACACCACGTCTCTCGGCCTGGGCGGCACCACGATCGACACGGAAGCCAACGCGGCCGCGTCACTCGAGGCGATCAACAGCGCCATCGACACGCTGAACGAGTTCCGTTCAGACGTCGGTGCGGCCCAGAACCGGCTGGACTTCGCGTCGGCCAACCTCAACATCTCGGTCGAAAACGCCGAGGCGGCGCGCAGCACCCTGGTGGATCTCGACATCGCACAGGAGATGACGAAGTTCTCCAGCAAGCAGGTGCTCATGCAGGCCGGCGTGGCCATGCTCGCCCAGGCCAATCAGATGCCGCAGAACCTGCTGCGTCTGCTGCAGTAAGTCGGCGGCGATGCGGGGAGGGTCCGCGCCCTCCCCCATCCGGCCGAATAGGCCGGATGCTGGCGGCAAGAAGAAACAAAGGTTCAGATCATGAACGTGACACCGGTATCGACGCCGGGCCCCGTTTCCGCCGGTCGCATCTCGACCGACAACGCTCCCCGGCAGCAGGTGACGACGGAACCGGCGGAATTTCGCTCCCAGGCTCTCGTCGATCCGACCGTCCGAGGCGACTACGGCGATCGGCAAAAAGCGGAGCAGCTCCGAGCCTATATCGCCGACGATGCTGTCCGTCTCAGCACCTATCACGACGAAGAGTCCGGCCGGAGCGTTCTCGAAGTCCGTGATCAGACGACCGGAGACGTCGTCACGCAATACCCATCCGAAGAGCTGGTCCGCCTCTATGCCGCCCTTCGGTCCTCCCTGGTCGATCAAAGGGTCTGATGAGGAGCCCTCGGCATGGCAACGAATCTCAACCTCGACAGCCTGAGCGTCGACTCGAACGGCCGGGTCTCGTTCTCTGGCCTCGGCAGCGGGATCGACGTCAAGGGCGCGGTCGACGGCATCATCGCCGCCAAGCGCATCCCGATCGACCGCATCGAGCAGCGCATCTCGGACAACGAGGCGCGCATCGCCATCCTCAACGATATCGAGACACTGGCCAGAAACCTTCTCGACGCCGCGGACAGCCTTCGCGGCAACGCAACCTTCGACGGCGCCGGCGACATTTTTCAAACCAAGAGCGCGTTCGCCTCGTCGAGCCGCACCGACACTGCAACGCCGTCGGTAGCCGCCGAAATCCTTGGCGTGACGGTGACCAACCGGGCCCAGGCAACCAGACACACCGTCGAAGTCGTACAGATCGCCTCCGCCCACAAGATTTCGAGCGACACGGTCGCTGGCACGACCAACGATCCGCTTAATCTTCAGGGCACTTTCGAGGTCAATGGCGCTGCAATCACGCTGGCATCCGACGACTCGCTGCTCGACCTGCGCGATCGCATCAACGCCGCCAATGGCGGTGATAACCCGACCGGCGTCACCGCCAGCATCGTCTCGCTCTCGGAAAACGAACATATTCTTACCCTGACCGCGGACGAAACCGGCGCCGACGCCGCGATTTCACTAGACGACAGCGGCGGGCTCGCAGCGCCGTTCGACGATCAGATCCTCCGGAGCCTCGGAATTTTCGACGGTGCAGGCGCGATCAAGAACGAGCTGCAGGGCGCCGAAAACGCCCAGATCCGGGTCGACGGCCTCGATCAGATCAGCGGTGTCGACGTGTTCGAACGGTCTTCCAACACGATCGACGATGTCTTCGATGGCGTCACGATCAGCCTTTTCAAGGCGGAGGTCGGAACCACGGTCACGCTGGACGTGGAGCCTGATCTCAACCAGGTCAAATCCTCGATCGTCGAGCTGGTCGACGCCTATAACGAGCTGCGCAGCTACATCAACACGCAAGCCCAGTCCGAAATCGAAGACGAGGATGGCGAGATCGCCGAGGGACTGCTTGCCGGCACCAGCATTCTCTCCGAGATCCGCTCGCAGCTTTCCGGTGCCGTCGGCAATTCCGTGCAGGGCAACGGTCCAACGTTCACCAGCCTCGCAGACATCGGCATCACCATTCAGGGCCAGGCCGAAGTCGGCAATCCCCTGCTTGCCAACACGCTCACGATCGATGAAGGCAAGCTCGACGACGCTCTCCTCAACCAGTCGGATGCGGTACGGGAACTGCTGGCCTTCGATTTCTCGAGTTCGTCGAGTGACGTTCTCTTGGTGGGCTTCGGCGATCGGACCGGCTTCGACAAGGATGGCTACGTTCTCAACGTCGCCTATGCGAACGGTGAGATCGTCTCCGCCAATATCGGCGGCAATGCCGACGGCAGCGACGATGGCAGCGTGACCGTCGACGGCAAACGCCTGACCGTTACCTCAGGCGGCGCCGAAGGGCTGCAGCTGCTCTATCAGGGCGAAACTTCGGCGAGCGGCGTTCAGCTGGACGTCTCCGTCGGCATCGGCGCTCAGATCCGCGCATCCACCAGTCAGCTCCTCGACAGCCAAAGCGGCGCGATCGGGAGCAAGATCGATACACTTACCGATCAAAACGAGCTCGCACAGACGCGACTCGAACGTATGAACGAGCGCATCGAACGCCAGCGGGAAAAGCTGCTCGAACGTTTCGCCGCAATGGAGAGCGCCCTCGCGACGATGAACAATCTCCTGGAAAGCATTCGCAGCCAGATCGATGCCTCATTCGGTGGAAGCCAATAAATCGCCGCCGATATGTCCCATGTTCGGCCTGGAAGGTTCCGACGTCGGCTCTCTTGGCCGGACGTCCCCAATGATTGGGGCTGTTCGAGCCAGGAGGAAGAAAGGCCTTCGGATCATGGTCTTCAGCCTCGAGCACCGGCAGGTAGCCCACAATCGATCGAGGCGGACACCGCTCAGCACACGGCAATCGCCCGCCGAGAGTACGTCGTGTGACTTGTTCGGCAGCAAAGGCCCGACTATTTGTTCACCGCATGGCCCGGAATCGACTTCCACGGGTCTGACCAGTCGAAATCTCGATCAGCGGAGAAAAAAAGCTGAGCCGGCTGTCGCCGCCGATCCTGCGCGCAGAAATCTCATAAGTTCCCGCCGGAAAGCGCTTGAAAAAAGGTGTCCGGCGACAGCTTGTCGGAGCCGGGCTCTGCGCTTTCGGAAGACAGCTCGTTCAGTCCGTGCCTGGCAGAGATTACGGCTGATCATGGTCTGGGGAATGACCTTGTCCCGGGGATCTTCGATGTCGAGCTGGGTCCACAGCTGACCGTCGATCGACGACAAGGCACTCTTCCTTGTCGTCGTCTTCCACGTCCCCGCCCCTTTGCTCCGCCTGCCCTGGCGCCGTCGACGGCAGGAGACGTAACGACAAGCAGAGACGTGCCGTGGGCAAGAATGGATCGTGCATGGATGTCGTCTTCGATCGTCGGTCCGACAGCGAAGGCAAACGCGGCCATCCATTCATCTGAGAACGGAGCTCCGTCTCCTGACCGAACGCGAAGCAGGCGGAGGCCTGGCGGACGGCGCTGTGGTCCGCCGATCGCCGATACGGGCGACGACGAGGCGATCAACGCCGGCGAGACCTTTCTCGATTTCGAGAAGAACTTCGACCTCGCGCTCGCCGGCAGCTCCGGCAACGCCCAGCAAGTCCAACCTGACGATCCGAACACGGTAGCCGTCGAGATCGGCTTCTGACCTCGATCATCATCCACTTCGAGGGCATTGTGTTGCAGCATCTGGGCGATGGATGGGCGTCCGGCTGGCGCGCGCCTGGAACAGCGGCGTCAGCTCGTGTCCGACCGGCTCGCGAGCCAGTTCAAGCGAGTGCAGCTTCGTCATGACATCGCAGGCAAAACCCGTTCGCGGACCGTGCGCAGATGGGTGCGCATCAAGAGCGACGCCTGAGCCGCATCGCGACTTTCGATCGCGGCGAGAATGGCGTCGTGCTGATCGAAGCTGAAATGATCGGGTGCTGGGCCCTCGCTCGACCGTGCCTGACCCCAGACGACCGAGCGGCGCACCACGTTGACCGTGTCGAACAGGTAGAGCAGGACCTTGTTATGGGTCGCCCTGGCGATGGCGTGATGAAAGTCGTTGTCCCGGGCCTCGTAGCTCCGCCATTCCCCAGCGGCGCGGCAGCGGCGGTTGCATGTACGGATCTCGTCGAAATCGGACGCCGTTCCGTCCCGTGCCGCCAGCGCCGCCAGCGCCGGCTCGATCGCCAGGCGTGCATCCATGATCTGCACGGGATTGGCGAGCTGGCGCAGAAAGTCGACGTCGCCGAGATTGTGCACAGGCCGCGAACCGATGAAGGTGCCGCGGCCGACATGGCGCCAGATCAGCCCGTCGGCCTCCATCTCGGCCAGGGCCTTGCGCAGTTCGGCGCGGGAAAAACCGAGCAGATGGCAGAATTCCCGCTCCGGCGGCAGCTTCTGATTGTGGCCGAGGCGCCTCTCCAGGATGAACTGCTTGATCCGCTCGACGACATGTCCGGTAGGGGCCGCATCCATCGCTGATCATCCCTTCGATCGGCGGGAAGACGGCACCTCCGATCCTGGCGTTCTTCGAGGCCGGCAACGGTTTGCTGCTCCTTCGAGCCTACGGTCTGCAGGCGCCGAAATCAATTTGCATATTGGTTTTTCCAAAGCTCGCGATTTGGGCGCATAGTCGTGATGAAGACTGTCCGTCCGGAAGAAAGACGCGCTTACGCAAAGCCGGAAGACGCGCAGGCTCGAGCGGCCGGATGAAGGGAGGACTTGATGAATTTCGCGACGATCGATCTCGAAGGCGGACCGAAGGCCGCCCTGATGCGGCAGGACGGATCGGCCATCCTGCTGGATCGTGCCGCGGCGCTCGCAGGCGATCTGCAGGAAGAGACGACCGCCGCGTTCGCCGCCGGTGATCTGCAGGCGGTGATCGAAGCCGGTCCGGGCGCGCTCGACGGCGCAAGGTTGATCGAAGCCGCGGCCGCGCGGCTCGGAGACTCCCTTCTTCCTGCCTCTGAGGTGCGCCTGCTCGCTCCCCTGCCCTATCCCCGAAAAAACGTGTTCTGCGTCGGCCGCAACTATCTCGAGCACATCGCCGAAGGCGAGCGCGCGCAGAACAAGACGATCGGCGTGACCGAGCATCCCGTGTTTTTCACCAAGCCGCCGACATCAGTGGTCGGCCCCGGCGCGGACGTGCCGATCTTCCCGCATGTATCCGAAAAGATCGACTACGAGGTCGAGCTCGCCGTTATCATCGGCAAGGCGGGGCGGGACATTCCGCGCGAGCGGGCGATGGATCATGTGTTCGGCTACACCATCCTGAACGACGTGACCGCCCGGGACGTGCAGCGCCGTCACGGCGGCCAGTTCTTCAAGGGCAAGGGCCTGGATGGCTCCTGTCCGATCGGGCCGGTGATCGTCACCGCGGATGCGATCGGCGACCCGTCGAAGCTCGGCCTTCGCCTCACGGTCAATGGCGAAACCCGCCAGGACGGCAGCACCGCCGACATGATCTTCGACGTCCCGACCCTGATCGCGTCGCTTTCGGAGGGCCTGACCCTGGAGCCGGGCGACATTCTCGCGACCGGCACACCATCGGGTGTCGGCTACGCCATGGATCCCCCATGCTTTCTCAAGGACGGCGATATCGTGGTTTGCGAGATCGACGGAATCGGAAAGCTGGAGAACCGGATGACGACCGCGACCTGAACGCGGTATCATGCTTCGGCAGAGCGGGCGGGCATCAGCACCCCGTCCGTGACAAGCAACGAGCTGACGACAGGGAGAAACGACATGTCGACGAAGAAGCACTCCGTCAACCGGCGCTCCGCCATGGCGACAGGCGCTATCGCAGCACTGGCGGCAATCGTCACGCTGCCCGCGGCGGGCCCGGCGTCCGGCCAGGACCTCGAGCAGATCACGTTTGCCCAGCCGAGCCCGTCGGCGATCAATTCCTTTCCGGTGTTCGTCGCGATCGGCGAGGGCTATTTCGCCGAGGAAGGCCTCGAGGTGACGGTCGAGGCGGTCAACGGGTCGGCCTCCGTGCTGCAGGCGCTGTCTGCGGGTCAGGCGCAGTTCGGCCGGCCTGGACCGGCGCCGGTGCTCGCAGCACGCGGCCGCGGCGTGGACGTGGTCTTCATCTACAATGTCGCCGCCCGCACCAATTTCGGCATCGTCGTCGCCGAGGACAGCGAGTTTCAGGCGATCGAGGATCTGAAGGGCACGGTGATCGGCACCGGCACCGCCGACGGCGCCGAGGTCGGCTTCGCGCGGAACGTGCTGTCGGGCTCGGGACTGGAGGAAGGCACCGACTACGAGTTTCTGACCGTCGGCGACGGCGGGCCGGCGACCGCCGCCTTCACCCGCGGCGACATCTCCGCCTATTCGGCCTCGGTCGCGGACGCCGCGATCCTCACCCAGCGCGGCCTGCCGGTGCGCGACATCACGCCGGATGAATTTCAGAAGTTCTTCGGCAATGGCCTCGCGACCATGGGCGACACCATCCGAGACAATCCGGAGCTGGTCGAAAAATTCGGGCGCGCCCACGCCCGCGGCCATGCTTTCGCCCTGGACGATGCCAATCGCGAAGCGGTCCTCGCCCATCTGAAGGCAGGCAATCCGCAGGAGGGCGAGGACGAGGCTTTCCAGTCGGCGCTGTTCGATGCGGTGCGGGCCAAGACCATTCCGCTCGACGACAGCAACGGCCTCGGCTATCAGCCGCCGGAGATCTGGGTGGAATGGCAGGACAGCGTGGTCGCAGGCGGTGATCTCGAAGCCCCGCTCGACGATCTCGAGGCCGCCTACACCAACGACTTCGTGCCGGTCTGGAACGAGGCTCTGAAGTAGGGCCTCAGAAGCCATGGCCACTGCCGCAACCGTCTCGCCCGCGCCTGCGTCCTCCGCCGAGCCCGTCTACGCGCTCACCGACGTCGGCAAGACCTACGCCAGCAATGCCGTGGAGGCACTCACCGGGGTCACGCTGACCCTTAACAAGGGCAGTTTCTCCGCGGTCATCGGGTCGAGCGGTTGCGGCAAGTCCACGCTTCTGAAAATCATGGCGGGGCTGATCCCGCCCTCCGCCGGCCGGGTCGTCCTGTCGGGACGCCCGGTCACCGGCCCGCGCCGGGACATCGGCATGATGTTCCAGCAGGCCACGCTCTTTCCCTGGCGCACCACCATCGAGAACGTGGTCCTGCCGATCGAGATCCGGGACGGGCGGGCGGCGGCGCGCGCCGCTCACGACAGCGCCCGCGCCTTGCTGGAGCTCGTCGGCCTCAAGGGCTTCGAGGGCGTCTATCCGAATGAGCTTTCCGGCGGTATGGCGCAGCGCGCCGCAATCTGCCGCATGCTGGTGACCGAGCCCACGGTGCTCCTTCTCGACGAGCCCTTCAGCGCGCTCGACGAGCTGACGCGCGACTTCATGAACATGGAGCTGCAGCGCATCTGCATCGAGAAGCACGCCACCGCGTTTCTGGTCACCCATTCGATCCAGGAGGCTGTGATCCTCTCGGACGTGGTCTACGTCATGGCACCCAGGCCTGGCCGCATCGCCGAAGCCGTGCCGATCGATCTGCCGCGCCCGCGCACCCTCGACATGATCACCACGCCGAAATTCGGCGCCCTGGTCGAGCATATCCGCAGCCGTCTGGACGAAGGGGCCGGGCTATGATCGAACGCGAAACGCTCGCCGCCGACGGCACCGCGGCGGACACTGTCTGGGTCGAGGAGATAAGCTGGATCGACCGTGTGCCGCGCAGCGTCGCGATGCTGGCGGTGTTCGCAATCTTCATCGCGTTTTGGCAGCTTTTGACCTGGACCGGCCTGGTCTCGCCGATCATCCTGCCGACCCCTTGGGAAACTCTGGAGGATCTGATCTTCGTCGGCACCAATCTGCTCACCGGGGGCTACATGCTGGAGGCACTCTGGATCACCATTCTGGAGGTGATCTACGGCTTCATCATCGCCTTCGTGATCGGCTTTTCCCTCGGCGTGCTGGTGGGAGAAACGGTGTTCGGCGAACGTGCGGTGATGCCCTATCTGGTGGCGATCGACACCATGCCCAAGGTCGCGTTCGCGCCTCTGTTCGTCGCCTGGCTCGGCTTCGACATCAGCTCCAAGGTGGCGCTCGCCGCCTTCATCGCCACCTTCCCGATCGTGGTCGGCACGGCCGCCGGATTGCACGCCGCGGACGAGAACGCGCGCATGCTGTTCAAGACCATGGGGGCGTCACGCTGGCAGACGCTCTGGAAGATGAAGCTGCCCATGGGTCTCCCTCATATCTTCACCGGCCTCAAGATCGCCGCGGTCGGCGTCATGGCGGGGGCGATCACCGCCGAGTTCCTGGGCGGCGGCAAAGGCTTCGGCGAGCTGATCCGGGTCGCGGCTTCGCAGCTGAACACGCCCAGGGTGTTCTCCCTGATCCTCTATCTCAGCCTGGTCGGCCTGGCACTCTTCGCGGCCGTGGTCTGGGTGCAGCGCCGCTTCGTCTTCTGGCATCGGGACCGCGTGATCAGCGGCGAGGGCTGAGCGATGGGCGAAAGGATCAAGGCAGAGCGGCTGGAAGCCTTCGTCGCGCGCGCACTCGAGGCGCTCGACGTTCCGATGGAGGACGCCCGCACCGTCGCCGGCATGATGGTCGAGGCGGACCTCCTCGGCTACGGCACCCACGGCGTGTTTCGGCTCCGGCAATATGTCAATCGCCTGCGGGACGGCGGCTGCAATCCGAAGCCGAAGCGGAGGGTCGTGGCCGAAACTGCCGCGACCGCGCTGATCGATGGCGATGACGGCCTCGGCCAGCTCACGCTCAAGGCCGCCCGCGAACTCGCCATGGCGAAGGCCAAGGAAACCGGGATCGGCTGGGTCGGCGTGCGTGGCGGCAACCATGCGGGGCCGGCGGCCCTCTACGTCCGGCCGCAAGCTGCGGCTGGCATGGTTGGGCTCTGCGCCGCGGTCGGTAGCGCCAATCACGTGGCCCCGTTCGGTGGCACCGATCTTCTGCTCGGCACCAACCCGATCGCGATCGCGTTCCCATCCGCCGATCCCGACCCCTTTGTCCTGGATATGGCGACCACGGTCGCCGCGATCGGCAAGATCAAGGTGCTGGAGCAGCGGGGTGAGCCCATGCCCGAGGGCTGGATGGTCGGCGGGGACGGCAAGCCGCTGACCGATCCCGCCAGGCGCGGCGAGGGTTTTTTGCTGCCGATCGGCGGGCCGAAGGGCTACGGGCTCGGCCTCGCCATCGGCCTGCTGGCCGGCGTGCTCAACGGCGCCGCCCTCGGCAGCGAGGTCGTCGACTTCACCAAGAACACGACAAGCCCCACCAACACCGGCCAGTTCGTCGCCGCGATCGACCTAGTGGCCTTCGGCGACCCAGACGTCATCGCCACCGGCGCCGCGCGTGTGTTTGCCGAACTCCGCGCATCCGAGCCCCTGCCCGGACACGACCCGGTGCGCGTTCCCGGCGAGGGCCGCAGTGAGGTTCGTGCCCGGCACCTCGCCGACGGCCTCGATCTGCATACCGCCCTCCGCCGCGAGCTGGATGCGATCGCGACGGAGCTCGGCGTCGAAAAATTCTGACGATCGATTTCTGGAGCGCGCGATCATCAGGAAGGGCAGATCTCGACACGAGCTCGACGAAGACACGGATCACGATCGATCTTTGACAGGCCATGCGGATCTGTTTTTACTTTGAAGGACAAAAAAGGGTGGCGGCAGAATGAAACTGATCACCTTCAAAAGGGATGGCAACATCGCGGCAGGCTATGTCGATGGTGAGGATGCCGTCGTATGCGTGCAGGGACCGGAGGCCGAACGGGCGCTTTTGGACCTGGTCGCGGAAGGCAGGGCGGGCTTGGCGACCTGGCAAGCGAAAGGCGTCGAGCGCGTGCCGCTCGCCGACGTGAAGCTCACGGCGCCGATCCCGGAGCCGAAGCGCGACATCTTCTGCGTCGGCAAGAACTATCACGCCCATGCCGCCGAGTTTCACTCCAGCGGCTTCGATTCCAGCGCCAGGGAACAGGTGCCGTCCCACCCCGTGATCTTCACCAAGGCCACCACCAGCGTCTGCGGTCCGGGCGACATCGTGAAGGGTTCGCTCGATCCCACGGGCAGCGTCGACTACGAATGCGAGCTCGCCTTCGTGATCGGCAAGCCCGCGTTCCAGGTCCCGAAGGCGGACGCCTATGACCACGTCTTCGGCTACACCATCGTCAACGACGTCACCTCGCGCGAGCTGCAAAAGCAGCACAATCAGTGGGTCATCGGCAAAAGCATCGACAGCTTCTGCCCCATGGGCCCCTGGCTGGTGACGGCGGACGAGGTCGGGGACGTGACCGAACTCGAGATCGCGACCGAGATCAACGGCGAGGAGCGCCAGCGCGCCAGGGTCTCGGACCTGATCTTCGACATCCCGACCCTGATCGAGACCATGTCCCGAACCATGACTCTACTGCCCGGCGACATCGTCGCCACCGGCACGTCGGAGGGGGTGGGCATCGGCTTCAAGCCGCCGAAATATCTGAAAGAGGGGGACAAAATGCGGTTGAGCATCACGAGGCTCGGCACGCTCGAAAACGTCATCGGCTGAACGCCGACACAACCAATCAACAAGCAAAGGGAGGCAATCACAATGAGACGACTGACCGTACCTGCCGCACTCGCCGCAATCGTCGGGCTGGCCACCTCAGCCGAGGCAGCGGATTTTTCCGGCAAGACCATCGAGGTGATCGTACCCTTCGGCCAGGGCGGGGCCACCTTCGTCTCGGCGAAGTTCCTGGAGCCCTATTTCGAAAAACATCTCCCCGGCAATCCCGAGATCGACGTGATCGACCGCCCGGGCGGCGGCTCGATCCTCGGCGCCAACTGGTTCGAGCAGAACGCCAACTCGGACGGCACCACGATCCTGTTCACCACGTCGTCCACCGCCAACCCCTTCGTCCTCGGCCAGGAAGGCGTCGAGTACCGGCTCGCAGACTACCGCATCGCCTATTCCCACCCGTTCAGCTCGGTCGCCTATGTCTCGCCCTCGACGGGTGTGACCAGTGCGGAGAACGTCAAGGAGTCCTCGACGCCGCTGATCTATGGCGGCATCGCCGCCGCGGCCTCGGACCTGCCGGCGCTGCTGTCCTTCGAGGTGCTCGACCTCGACGTCAAGACGGTCCTCGGCTTCAACGGCCGCGGTCCCGTGCGCCTCGCATTCGAGCAGGGTGAGCTCAATCTCGACTACCAGTTCACGCCGGTCTACCTCACCCAGGTCGTGCCCTCGGTCGAGGCCGGCACCGCCGTGCCGCTCTGGACGGGCGGCGCCATCGAAGACGGCGTCCTGAAGGCGCGCGACCCCATCGCCCCGGATCTCCCCTCGGTCTACGAGGTCTACGAGACGCTGAACGGCGAAGCCCCCTCCGGCATCGAATGGGACGCCTTTCAGGGCGTGGCCTCCGTCACCTACGCCTACGGGCTCACCGGCTACATGCATCCGGACACGCCCGAAGACGTGCTGGCTGCGTTCGAACAGGCGGTCGCCGACATCAATGCCGACCCCGAATTCCAGGAGGAAAGCAAGAAGGTCACCAACGGCGCCCGCCTGAATGCCGGCGCCGAGACCGAGCAGGCGATCAAGGCGGCGCTCTCCCCCTCCGACGAGGTCAAGGACTATCTGCGCAACCTGCTCTCCGAAAAATACGGCGTCACCTTCTGATGGCGCGGCCATTTCGTTGACTTCACGCAGCCAGCGTCTGGATCGACGGTATGCCGCTTCGATCCAGGCGGTCTGGGCGGTGACGTCTTGGCTGACCTAGTCCTCAGAGCGATCCGTGGAGTCACGATTGCGGTCGTATCGCCGCGCGACGGGAAATGGCGGCAACCAGGATTCGCGACGAACGGTCCAGAGTTCGTAGGTCGGCGCGAGTTGGTCGGGGGCATCCAGGGATCCGATGTTGACTTCGATTTCGTCCCCGCTGTGTCCGAAAACAGTCGAGCCGCAGCGGGGACAAAAAGACCGCCCGGCATAGTCGCGTGTTTCGCCATCGATTGTCACCGCATCATCCGGGAAGATCGCGGAAGCATGAAAAAGGGCTCCATGATGCTTGCGGCAATCGAGACAGTGACAAAGGCCGACGCGGTACGGGCGCCCCGACGCTACAATTCGGACGTAGCCGCAAAGGCAACCGCCGGTGAAGCGGTCCATGTCGTGTCTCCTCGAAAATTAGCGAGCGACAGTGATCATCGCTTCCATGCTTACCAAACCTGTCAGAGGACACTCCTGCAACAAGTCCGTCCACGCAGCCTGGAGCGCAGGAGCGCCATCGCGTGATCGAGAATGCGCTCCTCGCCTTGGATGGCCTGTTCGATCCGATCCGGCTGGCAGCGCTGTTCGCCGGCATGTTCGTCGGTATGATCTTCGGCATGCTGCCGGGTCTCGGCGGGGTCGCCGCGGTCTCGATCCTGCTGCCCTTCGTCTACTATCTCGACGACTATGCCGGCCTCGCCATGCTGCTCGGTGCCGTCTCGGTGGTCTACACTGCCGACACCATCACCTCCGTGCTCCTGGGCGCCCCCGGCTCGCCCGCCTCGGCGCCGACTGCCATCGAAGGCCATGCGCTCGCCAAGCAGGGGGAGGCGGCGAGGGCACTTGGCGTCGGTTTTCTCGCCTCCATGGTCGGCGGCCTGGTCGGCGCTGTCGTTCTGTTCTTCGCGATCCCGATCGCAGGGCCGATCGTGCTCCTCCTGTCGACGCCCGAGCTCTTCATGTTCGCCCTGGTCGGCCTGTTCTTCGCCTCCTCGATGATCGGCAAGGATCTGGCGAAAGGCCTCGCCGCCGCCTGCCTCGGCCTCTTTCTCGGCGTGGTCGGCCCGGCCCAGGCGGCCGCCGACTTCCGCTACACCTTCGGCCAGGTTTATCTGCTCGACGGTTTTTCCTTGACGATCGTGGCGCTGGGCCTGTTCGGCGTCGCCGAGGTCATCTCCATGCTCGCCGCCGGCGGCGGCATCAGCCACGCACGTACCGAGGTCGTCCATTGGGGCGATGGCTTTCGCGACTTTTTGAAACATAAATGGCTGGTGCTGCGCTCCGCGGTGATCGGCGTGTTCGGCGGCTTCGTGCCGGCGGTCGGGGCGTCCGCCTCCACCTGGGTCGCCTACGGCCACGCCATCCGCTCAGCCAGGGACAGGTCGAAGTTCGGCAAGGGCGAGATCCGCGGCATCGCCGCTTCGGAGGGCGCCAACAACGCCACCATCATCGCCGATCTCGTGCCCACACTTCTATTCAGCGTGCCGGGCGGTCCGGCCGCCGCCATCTTCCTGGGCGCGCTCTTCTCCTTCGGCTACTACCCCGGCCCGCGCATGATCAACCAGAACCCCGATCTGATGTTCCTGATCGTCTGGTCGGTCGCCCTCACCTCCGTGGTCGGTGCCATCGCCTGCTTCCTGGCGACACCCTGGCTCGCCCGTCTCACGCGCATCCCCTTCGCGATCATCGCCGCCCCGCTGGTCCTGGTGATGGTGATCGGCGCGTATCAAAACACCTCCACCCTCGGCGATATTTTTTTACTTTTCGCCCTCGGCACGCTGGGGTGGCTGATGAAGCATGGCGGCTGGCCGCGCGCGCCCGCCCTGGTCGGCTTCGTCCTCTCGGGGCCGATGGAGCAGTATTTCTGGCTCAGCAACCAGATCCACGGCTGGTCCTGGCTCGCCCGCCCCGGCGTGCTGATCATCGCCTCGATCATTTTTCTGCCACTTGTATGGAATGTGCTGCGAACACGGCGCGAACGATCGCATGACGAGGAGGCGCCCGAGGCCGCCGCCGAGAATGAACCGGACCGCTCCAACCGCACCGTCGCCTTGATCCTGGCAATCATCGCCTCGGCCATCTTCCTCTACGCCTTCATCGAGCTCTGGAGCTTCAACCCCGCCTCCCGCCTGATGCCGGCGCTCGCCATCTTCCCCGGCCTGCCGCTCGCCGCCTGGCTGGTGATCCGCGGCATCAAAGAATACCGAAGCGACTTCGGGGACGATGCCGACGAACTCCGCATCCTCGCCGTCCTCATTCTCTACGCCATCCTGGTCTGGGCCATCGGCTTCAGCCTGCCGACCCTGGTGCTTATGACCTGGATGCTGCTGATGCGCGCGAAAATGCGGATCTGGACGGCTGCGATCTACGGCGCGGTCGTGTTCGCCGTTGCCCGCCTCCTGTTCAACGCCCTTCGCGGCGACGCCCCTGTCGGCGCATTGTTGGCAATAAGCTGAGCAAAGGAAAACCGACATGATCGATCCCGACATCATCGAACCAAGCATCGATCCGAACACCAAGAAAATCGGGGTGCGCCATGTGAAGGCGACCAACGCCGCCGGCTCGCGCACGAAGATCCAGGTGCGCGACTTCGATCCCGTCTACACCGACGAGCCCGCCTCCCTCGGCGGCAGCAACACCGCACCGAGCCCGCTCGAAACCGTTCTGGTCGCCCTGGTCGGCTGCGACGGGGTGATCATCAACGGTGTCGCATCAGCCATGAATTTTTCGTACAGCGGCGTCGATCTCGCCTGCGAGAGCCAGATCGACGTGCGCGGTCCCAAGGGCGTGCACGGCATCCGCCCCTTCTTCGAAAGCGGCAAGCTCGACATCACCGTCTACAGCGACGAGAGTGCTGCGCGCTTCGGTCAGCTCTGCAAGAACGTCGAGTTCCGCTGCCCGGTCATGAACCTCCTCAACGCCGCCGGCGTCGACATGACGGTCACCTGGACGCAAAAGCCGGCGGCGGCGTATGCTGGCGACGTCGACTGACGGCGCATTCACCCACCTGAGGGCAGGCGCAGTTCGGATGTCGCCCGCGGGGGAGGTCAATTCAGCACCAGCGCCAGCCTCGTGACCTCACTGGTGGAAAGGTCGAAGGTGACCAGCCCGATCGAGGTCAGGCCTCGGGTCGGATGCACGGGCGGGAGCAGACCGGACTCGAAGGGCGGCATCGACGCCAAGACTGCCTTGAAACGCTCCTGATCGAGGGTGCGGCCAGTCCTGCGCAGGGCATCTTCCAGCATCGATGCCGCAACCCAGGCAGCCCTTGCGAGGGGCAGTGCCTTCTCGGGGAGCCGAAGCGCGCCGGCCGCTTTTTCGAAGTCCGAGAGATGCGATATCGCCTCCGCACCGTCGCCGGTCTCGCCAGGGGCGAACGGGTTCGCCAGGACCAGCTTGAGCGGACGCGGCGTCAGGTTCAGCAAGCCCTCGAGATCGACATGCTCCGTGGTCGTGTAGATGGTCAGCGCCTTCGGGCCTTGCCATCTCCTGACGAATGCCGACAGCGTCTCCGCCTCGCCGTCGAAGACGAAGATGGAGGGCAACGGGCTCGTTTCGCCGCTGACCTCAGAAAGCTGCCTCGCTTCGGGACCGTCCCGTTTCGCGGCTTCCAGAAGGTTCTCCATCAGCCGGCGATCTGAGGGGATGAGGGGAAAGGCCAGCTTGCCGTCGGCAGGGGCTCGCAGCGGCCAGAGATCGAGAGAGACATCGCCGCTCCCTGTCCCATGTTCGAGAGCCGCGAGCCGGACGAAGGCGTCTTCCTCCCCGCCCTCGACCAGCCGGAGGGTTCGGCCATAGACGCCGCCTCGCCGGTTCAGCAGGTCCGCGTGGAGACGAAGCACGCTCGCCACTACCACCGAGCGCGGGTCGCCGGTCCCGACGGCAGGAATTGCGATCGTGATCGCATCCTCGCTCACGCCCGGCGTGTGTGCGGGGCCGATCGCCTGCAGCCAGTCCGAAAGCTCCAGGGCCAGAGCGTCGGGAAGGGCGTAGCGCGGCATGATCTCGTGCAGCGGCGCGCCGTCGGCACCGATGCCGTCTCGAAGGGCGCGGGCCAGCAGAGCCCGGTCATAGGCCGGCCGCCCGGCGGTCGCCATGGCGAGGCGGCGCCAGGTGATCGGCGGCACGGCGACACCGCCTTCGCGTCCGCCCCGGCCGTCGGCGCCGTGGCAGTTGACACAGGGCATGGCGGTCGACGGAATCGTAAGATCCGAGTGCTGCAGCATCGCCTCGACCTCGGGCAGGCCTCGAAAATAGAGCTCGGCGGCCGGGCTGCCGGCTGGTGCCGTGTCAGCGGTGCATGACAGGAAAGCCAGAGCGAAGGCCAGGGTCCCGCGCATGGTCAGGACGACCCGCCTTCGGGGCCGAGAAGCTCAAGAAACTCCTCGACCGAGGGAAAACCATAGAGCTGCACGAATTCGCCGGTGGCGCCATCGCCGACCACGAAGACGGGCGGGTGCTCGGTGACATCAGCGCTGTAGGCGCCGATCCCGAGCAGCACCTCGTTCTGCAGGACGGGCGGGCCGGTCAGCCAGATCCAGCCGGGCATGGCGCCGATCTCGGCCGCCGCCTCGGCCAGTATGGCGGGCGTGTCGTGGGCGGGATCGACGCTCAGGCTGATCAGGCGCACCTCGCTCTCCATGCGCTCGCCCAGCGCCTCCTGCAGCTCTGCGAACAGCAGGGTGGTGATCGGACAGATGGTGGTGCAGCCGGTGTAGATGCCGGCGATCACGGCTTTCCTGTCGCCGATCACCTCGCTGACGAAGTTCTTTTTCGTGCCCGTCTGGTCGATCAGCTCATGGTCGATGAGTGTGACCCCGTTTTTCGCTTTGGCCGCTGTCACCGTCAGGACGAGCACCAGGGTCGGAGCGAGAAGGTTGCGTAGGGTTTTCCGCATGACGTTCACTTCCCGGCGACGACGTTGATGCTGAACGGCCGCTGGTCCTGAAAATCGAGCCGGCGATCGGGCAGGCGCACCAGAAGCTGGTAGTCGCCGGGTTCCGGCAGCGTCAGCGACAGGGTGAAGCGATCCGATCCGAGCGACGAGGCACGCCCACGCCAGTGCCAGTTGCGGCCGGACGCCACCGCCAGCACCTCCGCGGGGCGGGGCTCCGACGCGGAGAGGCTGGCGCTCGGGGATTCGAGTGCGAAGCGAAGCTCCACCGGCGCGCCGGCGACGACCGGCTTGTCGGGTGGCGTCCAGACGAGGCGAGGCGATCGTAGAGCTTCCGCGACGTCCTGGCCCTCACCTTCGACCGTGATCGCGAAGCAGCGCACGATCTTCGGGTTGGGCAGGAAGAACACGAGCTCGAACGCGCCGGCCCCCCTTGGGCGAAAAGCGGTCTCGTAGAGACCGGCCCGGCGCTCCGTCGGCTGCCTGTCCAGCAGGGCGATGGCGCGCGGCGGCGAGGTCCAGCTCCTGAAGGCGTTCGCCGGCGCCTGCATGCCGGTCTCCATGTAGAGATAGAGGTTCTTGTCCGAAGGCGAGGCGATGATCGCGCCGCCGCCTTCGATCAGCGCCGCAATCGCGCTCGGCGCCGAGCTGCCGTGCCCGCGACGCATCGCATCGTCGACGTCGCCGGCCGCTGCCGGCCCGATGGGGATGCGCAGCACGCCCGGCGATCGATCCGCGTTCAGGGACGGCAGATGGACCAGGCTCGCATAGCCCGTGCCGTTCTCCAGAAGATAGAGATAGTCGTCGCTCGCCTGCATCTGGCCGGGTTTGCCGTCGAACTGCAGGACATGGACGGGGCGCAGGCTCGCGGCGTCGATCAGGACGAGTCGGCCGCCTTCGCCGTCAAGGCCGGCGAGCCAGTCGCCGTCCTGGGTGAGAAGCAGCCGGTCGACGGCGATGGGCAACGGATGGCGGCTCGGGTTCGAGGCGTCGAGGAACAGCCGTTCCAGCGTGGCGCCGTCGGCGGCCAGAACGTAGACGGCCTCAGCGCGCGGATCGTGGACGAACATGCCGCGCGCGCCGCCGAGATCCACCTCGTGCTCGCTCTCCCCGTTTTCGGGATTGAGGACGAGCAGACGACCTGACCGGCGGTCGAGGGCGAGCAGCCTGAGCCCCTCGCGATCCGCTTCGATCTGCCAGTCGCCGGCGGGGACCCGGCTCGAACGGACGGGTTCGTTCGAGCCGGGTGCGATACCGTCGATCCGCGCCTGCCCGGCGACCCAGAGGCGATCGAGATCGGGAAAGACGGCGATCGACGCGGCACCGTCGAGATCACGGATCACCTCGGCACGGTCGCCGCTCAGGAGATCGATCGTTTCCAGCCGGCCTGCCCCGGCCGATGCGATGAACAGGCGCGCGCGGGTCTGGTCGAGCCACCAGCCGTCGGCGGAAGCGTCGCGCGGTGTCAGGCTCAAAAGATTACTGGTCGCGAGATTGAGCTTCGGATCCATCACGCCGACGCTGCGGTCATCATTCAGCGTCGCGAAAAGATAGCCGTTCAGGTCATCATCGATGCCGGCATTGGGACCGAGCGAAAGATAGCGATCGACGGCCGCGGAACAGTCGTCCCGTCCCTCGACGGCGGGCCGCACCCAGAACGCCGGATGCAGATCGCCGAGGGGAAAGCCGCTCTTTGCATCGGCGAGGCGCACGCCCAGCCTGACCGTGCGCTCGGCCTCTAGAAGGATCGGCCCGGTTTCGACCGGCCGTCCATCGATCGCCGGCGTAACCTCGATGGCCGGATCGCCGAGAGCCGCATGGGGCGGGTGGGCGAGGAGCGACAGCGCCGCGCCGATCACTCCCGCCCGCATCCCGAATGCCGCCACCCGCATCGCTCTACTCGGCCTTGACCTCGAACTTGCCCCAGGCGCCTGAGCTGAAATGCTGGGCCGGGCCGTCTCGCCAGATCCAGGTTCCTGGCGCCGGCTTGCCGCCATCCTTCTGGTTGGTCGACTTCAGCTTCGCGGTCAGGGCCTTGCCGACCGAGACCAGGGCGCTGTGCGGCGAGCCGAAATAGGGCAGAAGATCCTGATAATCCTGACCGAGCACCATGAACGCTCGCTGCCGCGCCCGACCATAGGGCTGGAGCACGTGGAAGGTCACGGCCGCGCCCGCCTCGACCTCGAAGCCCGGCGTGGCAATGGTTTTCCAATCCTCAAGGAAGAAGCGCTCGTCGAAGAACTCGCCGTTCAGATCCGTGGTCGGATGCTTGTTCAGCCGCGCCCAGAACGGCTCGGTCCGATAGTTCACCGCCTTCTCGCCGCGATCATAGCTGTCGTCGCAGACGATACAGTCCGGCACCGCCTCGATGTCGCGGTCATACGGCCGATCGGGGTTGCGCCAGCGAAGATTGAGGCCGTCCTGATAGAGCAGCACGAACTCGTGGAAGGTTTCCTCGCCATTCCCCGGGTCGATGCGGGCGCGGGTGCCGTGCGGAGCCAGTCCGAGCGCCAGGCCGAGGAACCCGGATCATAGGCGCGGGCATTCCGCTCCTCGACGATCATGGCGCCGATCAGCCCTTGCTGGCCATGTTCGATGACATCGGTGAGCGACACCAGATTGACTGGACCGAGGGCCAGGCACTCTTCGTCGTCGGGCTCGCAGGTCCAGTCCCGGCGGACCTTGCCGGGCTCGCCCGCGAACGGCTCCGTGGTCTGCTCGCCGGCATACCAGCGATAGGTGACTAACTCGTTAGGAAGGGCGGTGGTTTCTCTCGCCAGGGTCGGATCCTGATTGCGGCCGATCAGAGCGCCGCCCTTCTCGAAGACGTTCACATGCATCTTCTGCGGCGTGATGCCGACGGTGCTCGAGGCCTGCAGCTCGACCGCGTTCAGCGGCAGGATGCGCGGCAGATGGCGGGGATCGTAACCTTCGCCGCCCTTCAGATGCGCTTCGACGTCGTCATCGTCCCGAACCTCGTCGCGCACCTTCTCGATCGTGCCGTCCTGCCTGACGTCGTGGAGCAAAAGGTTGCGCAGCCTGACGATCACGCATTCGCCGGCGCGCGCGCGCAGCACCATCGGCTCGAACAGCCTGTCGCCCGATTCGTAGTTGTCGCGTTCGGCGAGGCGGCCGTCGCGAATGCCGGCGGCAAGCTCGGCGACATCGATCGGTGCTGCATCCGCGCCGGGTACCGGCTGCTCATCGCCGTCAAGCCAGAGCTCCTGCCAGCCGGGCTGGGCGAAAGTCTGGAAGGTCTCGTCCTCGTAGAGCTTCGAGAAGACCGGCATGAAGGCGAGCGCGTCCGGATCGGAGATCGAATGGTCGCGGTTGTAGAACAGCACCTTCGGCCAGCCGCGCGGGTCGTCGCCGAGAACATCGCGCACGGTCACGGCATCGACGACGTGCAGCCGCACTGGTGCCTCCAGCGGGCAGGATCCGTCGCGGGCGGCCATGGTGGTCGGCGGCGGTCCATCGATGCCGACCTCGAAGTTTCCAGGCGTGAACGCCGGATCGCCGACCTTAGCCACCGGCCGCAGACGCTCGCCGATGTCCGCGCAGCTCGAATTGTCGATCGGACAGGCGGTCTGGTCGTTCCGATCATCACCGCCATAGACGCGGGTGAGACCCCAGGCACCGTTCCAGAGATCGTCGACCGTGGAGAAGCGATAGAGATAGTCGACCGCTTCGGCATCGACCGCGGCCGGCTGCAGGGGCAGGTCGAACTCGAAATGCTCGGAGATGCCGATCTCCTGCGCGGCGACCTTGGGGCTGTTCGGATTGGCGATCTCGCGCGGCCAGCTCATGCCCTGGATCTCGACCATGTGCTGGACTTCCTGGGCACCCTGGATCATGCGGATCTGCAGGCGCTCGGCTTCGTAGCCCTCGACCACCGGCGTGCAGGGATCGCCGTGCAGGTCGGAGGCGAACACATTCGCCATGTCGCCGCGCGCGTCGGTGCGCTGCCGATCGACGCTGTTGCGGTGATAGAGCCAGGCCCAGCCGTCCGGTTTCTCGTCGGGACCGTCGAGAAAGTTGGCACCAAGCGTGCCTTTGCCGTCGCGCAGGCTGTCGATCCTGTCCGAGGCGCCGCTATCATGATGGACAACCTGCTCGAACGCGGGCTGGCCATAGGCGTCGTCGGCGTCGATAAAGCCGCGCAGGGCATCGTCGCAGGCCGTCTCCGGCGTCGCCTCCGGCCCGTTCTCGCCGACCCTGAGACCGAGCGGCTCGTTCCGGTAGTTCACGAGATAGGGATTGTGGTGGTTCTTCGAGATCGCCTCCGGCAGCAGCGGCGGATCGACCGGCACGCCGTAGCGCTCGCGGGTAGCGTCCCTGCGCTCGCCGACCGCAGCTATCGCCTTGCTCGCCGCGGCGCCCGGCAGCTCGCCGTCGCCCGCCTCCAACGATGCGAGCAGATGGTCCAGGCCCTTGCCCTTCTCCTCCTCGGCAGGCGGATCGACGCCGTCCTGGTCATGCTCGTGGCGCGGTTCGTAGAGCAGGGCGAAGTCCGCGATCGCCATGGCGAACTCGCGATGATCGGGATGGGTGTCATCGTCGGCGGCATCGGAGATGATCGCCTTGCGCGCCGACCGCGACGATGTCGCTCTCGCAGGTCTCGTCGCTGTCGTCTTTCGAGGATCTGTCTCGGGGCACATCGTCTTCGCCCGTCGGCAGTGTGCCAGTTCGAGCCCTCCGGCTCCACCAGGAGGGCCGAATAGAAGCCGTGATGCTGGATCGAGGAGGGGGCGAAGTGGTCGTGGGTGAAGACCGTGCGGATGGTCCGGTCCGTCGAATCCGCCTTCTCGCCCGAGAGCAGCGGATCGGCATACCAGCGCTGCACCGTGGTCTGATAGGTCTCGTCCGGAACTGGCAGCTCGTCGGCCTGATGCCGACCGAATCGTTATAGAGCTCGATCCGGTGCTTGACCTCGTCAGGCGCAAGCGTGCCGTCCTCGTAGTTCCAGCCATTGCCGGAGCCGTCGGACGAGGTGACGTCGAACTTCACGAGATGGATGTGCTGGCCGATGATGTCGGTCGGCGTCTTCACCTGGAAGTCGTCGAGCTCGAGGTCTTTCGGCGTGCGGTTGGTCGTGGCGGAACTCGATGCAGTCCCGCGAATTGGCGCGAAAGAAGAAGGGATCGACGTCGCCGGTGGTCTTGTATTCGAGCGCCTCGGCGTCCTTCGAAAGCACGTTGATGCGCGCCTGAGGATCATGCCAGCCGGCCTTGTTGACGATCAGATCGAGCTGGATCGCCGAAACGTCATAGCGGATTTCCCGAAGCGGTCCATAGTCGATCTCGTCGATCGGGATTTGAGCCCCTCCTCGTCGAAAATCGGCGCGGCAGGGATCGGCGAAGGGAGCGCCGGGCTCGGGGCGGCGCGTCGTTGACACTGAAACGGCCACTCGTAGCCCTCGGGCGTGATGCTCGCATAGGCGCCTGCGGCGGGCGTGCCGTCGGCGCGCAGGAAGGATGTCGCAGCGCCGGCGTGAAACGCCATCGCCGCCTCCTCGCCCTTCTCCCCTTCGTTGTCGAGAAGCTCGATCTTGGCGCTCTTCACGTCGACGGAAAAATCGCCCGCGCGAAGAGCATATTGCACAAGCTCCTCGGGCGACAGACTCTGCTGCTCGGCAGGCGTAAGCTCACCGAAGACTCGCTCGCCATCATCATCGTCGACGAAGACATGGCGCGGCATGCCGCCGTCCAGCCAATTGCCGTCGCCGTCCCTGGCGATGTCAAGAGGCGGCTGCGGCGCCCGGTGGCCGGCGCGACCCGGGATGTAGAAGGGATAGCCGGGCATGGCGTCGTCCTCGCCGACATCGGCGGCGTAGGTCGGCAGCGGCGGCATCGCCTGCTTGGGCAGGGGCACGATGGCGGGTATCGGCGTGCCGCCGTCGGTCGTGCCGGTAAAGGCGTCGGTACCGCCGCCCGCCTCGCCGTCCGGCAGACGGCGCGAGCCATTCTCGAACACGTCATGCACCCGCCAGAGCGCCCACATGCCCTGCGCGAAATGCGGGTAGAGGTGGCAGTGGAAGATGCTGTCGCCGACGGTCTGATTGCGGTTGCCGCTGCCGCCATAATAGATGTTGTAGGCGAACCCCTGCTGCGGCGCGATCGTCTGGCTGTCGAGATAGGTGCCGAAATTCTCGGCCTCGGCCGGGTCATCCTGCTGCGCCAGCCATTGATGCGCGTGCAGATGGAAGACGTGGGTTTCCTTGGGCCCGGCATGCAGGTTTCTGAATTCGACGCGATCGCCGAGATAGGAGTGGTGAACGTTGGCGGGATCGTCCTCGTAGTTGACCAGAAGCGCCGGATCACCATTCGCCCAGGACTGCAGGAAGAACTCCTCGTAAACGCATTCCAGACAGTTTTTCGCGGGGCCGAAGCCCTTGCGGTTGGCGAGCAGAATGCTGCCCATGCCCGACGCGCCATAATTGATGGCGAAGCCGTCGCCGATGCCTTCGAGCTGATATTCCTCGCCGAGCTCCTTCAGCGGCTCGGGATAGAAGGTCTTCAACTCGTCGTGGAAGATCACGGTGAACTCGCGAAATGCCGCCTGATCGACGCCCCGGCAGTGCTCGGCATGCCGGTTGTTCCTGCCGCAATCGACGATCACCGCGTTCAGATCGCCATGCACGAGGTCGTAGACCCGATGCCCGCCAGGCACTTTCTGTAGCATGTCGAGAAGCGGGACACCGTCATCGTCAACGGCGTCGTAGTCGATCAGCGCCTTGCCATGCGCCTGATCTTGCGCCTGTTCCATGACCGCTTCGGTCACCTGGCTTCGGAAATACTTGCTGCCGGCAGGTTGCACGTTGACCGAACCGAACAGGCCGTGGGTGAGCGAGCCTCCGTCCCCCTGGCCGCCAGACGGCGCACCCAGGCTGAAGAACAGATGGGTGCCGGGCTCGCCGAGTGCATATTCGTAGACGAAGCACTCTCTGTATTCGATCGGCTGAATGCCGGTGACCTTCGGGTTCCGCGCGTCCATCCAGATCGAAGGGTCGTTCGGCCGCGCGTCGTAGTCTTCGCAAGTCGCCCCGCGCACCGCAGTCATGCCGCTGACCACGAAGGAAGCGGTGCGCGTGCGCGGCCAGTTGGTGGCGTCCTGCTCTGCGATGATGTCATCAGCCGTGGGCGCATCTGGCTCGCCGGCGTGATCCGCAGCTTCTTCCTCGGCGACCTCGAGCCTGGCCCCGATGGTGTGATTCCGTGATCCAGGTCGTAGTCGTCGTTCGGATAAGGTCCGTCGTTACCCACTGGATTGGCCGGATCGACATCATGCCAGTTGCAGCGGCTCATATTGGGCTGGCCGCCCGGCCCCCAGTCGCTGCGGCGGTTCGGCAGGAGATAGTTTGTAAAGCGCACCTGCAGGCGGTCGCCTTCGTTGCCGCGCAGAACCAGCGGCCGGGGGCGCACGTCCTCCTTCAGCTTGGCCAGGCCCGGGCAGGCCGAGCGGACATCGGCATTGTCGCCTCCCCGCTTGCGGCCGATGCGCAGCTTTTCATCGTCGAAGCCGATGTCCTCGATGTCGACATCGTTCACCAGCGCGTAGATCATCCCGTAGGGATTGAACGACCCAAAGCGGTTGTAAGTCAGCGGCTGGTCGAGGGCGACCACGTCGGCACGGATCGTGCGCGGCGGCTGCTTGGAATGGTGGTAATCGCCGATCTGGCAGCCCGCGAGAGTCAGCAGGCTGGCGGCGGCGAAAAGGCGAAATCGGTGCATGGTGATGGTCCTCGATGTCGAGAGGCTCAAATGCTTTCGATGCACGCAATCGATCAGAAGCGTCGGCGGAAAGGCCAGGCGACTCGGCAGACTCTGCGGCGTCGGTTCGTTGAATTTGGTTGGATCGTGCCGGTTTCTCGGCAGACGCATGCCATTGCTGACGATCCAGCGGACCGTGCCGGAAAAACCGCCTTGCGGGCGCCAGCAGAAATCCGGCTGCTGCCAGTTCGGACTGCCGTTGGTGTTGGTTACCCCGCTTCGCTTTTGCGCGAGTGGCTCCAGGTTTGCCGGCCAGTTCGATCCCATGATGATTCGCGGCGTCGGCTCCAAGGTTACGGCGCCCTCCAGCAGGGAAGGCGGCTGCGGTGACTGATCAGGATTGTGGGGCTGGGGCGGTGGCGGCGTTTCGGAATCGGGATAGGCGACGACGAGCGCGAAATCGTTGAACAGCCCCTGATCGTCGGAAATGAACTTCCAGCGGAAACAGAGCTGTTCGCCATCGGCGATCACGACCTCGAGGTCGGCGCAGGCGCCGTCTTCGCCGTAGGTGCGGTTGTCCTCGTCATCGTCGAAGATGATTGATCGGGTGTCGATCGGAGGGGCGTTGGCAAGGGTGGTCGACGCTGTGCGCACGCCCTGATTGTCGACCGCGGTGTGATCGTCGAGGACGAGGAATTCGCTGCCGCAAGCCGGCTTGACCTCGTCGGACGGGTTTGGATCGGTTGGGCTATCGCAGGGTGCGTTCGCCGCCATGTTCCAGCATCCGACCCGACCGGAAACGCCGTGACATTCGAAGGTATGCCCGTCGACCGTCAACGTGTTCGTCATGCTCAATCCAGACCCTGATCACCCTGATGCGAGACGCAGGCCCAAATCGGAGCGGGCGTCACGCTCTCGTCAATTTGAACGAGATCGATCTCGCTTGCTGTGAACTGCATCACAGTCGCGAAACAGAGGCTTACCTTCCGGTGCGGGCGGTATCAGAGAGGGTCGGGGGCGGTCGCCTGGACGTCGAAGTCGTGGCCGCAATTCGGGCAGGTGCAGTGCCGCTGTTCCCGCCGTCTCTGCTTTACATCATCATGGATCGCATGGGCGATCGCACGGCTGATGCCGAGCTCGCGGCGCAGTTCCTCGATCCTGCGGCCTTCGCCTATATCGATTTTTCCATCCTCGAGCGCGAGGCGAAACTGGTCGCGGAGATGGTCCCGACGACGGTGCAGATGATCGGCGAGGCCGCTCGCGATGATGCCGGCCGGCAGCGCCGCCATGCCGACCCCGAGCAGCGTCACCAGCCCGCCGAACAGCCGGCCGGCGGGGGTGACCGGCGTGATGTCGCCATAGCCGACCGTGGTCAGGGTCACCATCGCCCACCACATCGCCGCCGGTATCGAGCCGAAGGCTTCGGGCTGGGCGTGATGCTCGACATAATAGGCGCCGGTCGCGGCGAGAACCAGGATGATCGTCAGGATGGAAAACGCCGCGGCGAGCGTGCCCGCTTCTTCCCTGATCACGGCCAGTAGCACGGACAGCGCAGGTGAATAGCGTGTCAGCTTGAAGATCCGGAGCAGCCGCAGAATCCTCAGCACCCGGAGATCGAACGGCAGCAGCAGTGACAGATAGAAAGGCAGGATCGCGAACAGATCGACCAGCGCCATGGGCGAACGCGCATAGCGCAGCCGCGCCCGCCAGGCCGGCAGGCTCGGTTCGCGTTCCGCGCTCGCCCAGAGCCGCGCCAGATATTCGACGGTGAAGATCGCGACCGAGACGGTGTCGAACAGGAGGAAAGCGCTGCGATGCGCGTCGAACAGCCCGGGCACGGTCTCGAGCGCGATCACGACGACATTGGCCAGGATCAGGCCGATCAGGCCGACCTCGATCACCCAGGACAGGCGGTCCGCGCGGCTCGGCTTTTCGAGGAGCAGGTAGGCGCTTCGCCTGAGCGTCGGCCCGGCGCCTGTCATCCCGACGCCTCCGCGCGCAGGTCGGCGACGGCCTTCCAGAGCGGCACCCCGATCTGGGCGAACAGCGCCGTGCCCCAGATCAGATTGCCGACGATCGCGGGCACATGGGGCAGCGAAGGCAGCAGCAGGAGCGCCGTGAAGACGCCGAACAGGCACAGCCTGCCATGGTGGTTGCGGCGGGTGGCGTCCCGTCCCTCCACCAGAAGCTGGAGACCCCAGAGGGTGGCGAGGAAGATCGCAAGGCCAAGGCAGCCGATGGTGCCGTAGTCGTTCGGATAGGGCTCGAGCAGGCCGACATGGAACTCGCCCACCAGCGCAACGCCGATCAGGACGATGCTCCACATCAGGACGATATGACCGAGCCAGTAGGAGAGGAGTATGGGCAGGGTCGTGCCCTTCGGCCCCGCATTGCCGGCACTGTCGAAATAGATCCAGGCGAGGGTGACCACGTGGACCAGGTCGAAGAACGGCTCGACCCAATGCACGTGATCGCTGGCGCCCTCGGCGTCGAGATGATGGCGCGGCTGACGCCAGATGGGGAAATCGCGAACCTGCATGGGGCACTTCCGTTTTGGTCCTTGCCCGGCGAGGCGCACGGCGGTCGCCCGGCCCGGAGACGTTCGACGCCGACATCGTCGAATCGCGCCCGTACATAGCGGAAATCCGGACAGGTGAAAATGTACGTCGGCGTCGGCGCCGGCCGCTTCGCCTTCCCGGCTTCTCAATGACTTGCGCGCCGAGAGCGCATGCGCCAAGGTCTGATGTAAGACCGCCGCGCGGGCCGACGACGGCGCCGATCGCGGCGAGAGGGGAGCATGATGGCGATCCGGGGCAGCAGGCGCGCCGTTCTTCAGGGCGCGATCGCGACGTCGGCGTTGCTGGCGGTGCGTCCATCTCAGCTCGAAGCGGTCGCCGTCGCCGACATGCCCGGCCCCCTCCAGCTGACCGCGGGCGAGGCGCTCGCCGCCCTTCGCGACGGGCTGTTTTCTGCGAAGGCCTATGCCGAAGCGGTGCTCGCGCGGAGCGAGGCGGTCGCCGATCTGAACGTCTTTATCAGCCAGGATGCGGACGCCTTCCTGGCAGCGGCCGCCGCCGCGGACCGGCGCCTGGCCGCCGACGAAGGCGGCACCCCCCTTCTCGGCCTGCCGCTCGCGATCGCGGACAATATCGACACCGCAGGCTTTCCGACCACCGGCGGCACGCCCGCTTTCAGGGACTGGGTCCCCGACGCCAACGCACCCGTGATGCAGGCGCTATTGGATGCAGGCGCCCTGATCGCCGGCAAGGGCAACATGCACGAGCTTGGCTTCGGCACGACTTCGAACAACGCCGCCTTCGGCGCGGTCGGCAATCCGCACGACCCGGCGCTGATCGCCGGCGACGGCGCCGCGGCCGCCGTGGCCGCGCGCATCGTTCCGGCCGGGCTCGCCACCGATACCGGTGGCGCCTGCCGCATCCCGGCGGCACTTTGCGGCTGCGTCGGCTTTCGTCCGAGCCACGGTCGCTACGGCCAGGCGGGCGTGATTCCGATGTCCCACACCCGCGACACCATCGGTCCGATCGCGCGCACGGTCGACGACGTCGTCCTCCTGGATGAGGTCTGCACCGGCGGGGTCCTGGCGCCGTTCGAGAAACCGATCGAAGAGCTCCGGATCGGCGTGCCTGCGACCCATTTCTACGAAAATCTCGACTACGAACTCGAAATCGTCGTCGCCAAGGCCCTGGAGCGCTTTCGCGCGGAAGGCGTGCAGCTGATCGACGTCGACGTGGAGAACGTACGCGAGCTGAACGAGTCGGTCAGTTTTCCGATCACGCTGTTCGAGGTCCTGCGCGAGCTCTCTGCCTATCTCTATCGCCATGGCAGTTCGATGTCGGTGCCGGAACTGGTCGAACAGGTGGCAGGCGAAGACGTGAAGGATCTGCTGACCTCGCTGATGGGCGACAACGCCGTGCCGGCGGGACTTTATCGTGAGGTGATCGCCAGGGGGCGGCCGGCGCTGCAGCGCGCCTATGCCGGCTATTTCGGGGACAACGGGCTGGACGCGCTGGTGGTGCCGACCACGCCGTTGCCCGCGCGTCCGATCGGTGACGACCGGACCGTCGAGCTGAACGGCGAGCAGGTCTCGACCTACATGACCTATATCCGCAACACCGACCCGCCGAGTGTCGCCGGCCTTCCCTGCCTGACCGTACCCGCCGGCCTGACCGAGACCGGCCGACTGCCGGTCGGCGTCGAGTTCGTCGGACCCGCCGGCGCCGATGCCGCCATCCTGGCGATCGGACGGGCGTTCGAGGCCGTGGCCGGAGCCCTTCCGCCGCCCGCACGCTGACTTGTCCCGGCGCGCGATCGAGCGCCGCTATCCAGCCACCTTCTTTGCAACAGATCACGTCCTTTGGCGTTTCAACCACGCCAGAGCTGGATTTTGTAACGAAACTGTCATACTGACGTGTCAGCGCCTCAGGAGCATCCGATCATGAAATTCACAACACAAGGTTGTGCAAATACTTTGCAGATCTCGAGGACGCTGTTCTTTTCTCTTCAGTTCCTCTTTTCGACAGTGCTGGTCGCGCTCGGGCTTTTCTACTACGTCTACAACGATCTCTATCCGGACGACCTGATCAACGCCCTGTTCGAGGTCTTCGATGTCGGTGACGAGGCCAGCATTCCGACCTATTTTTCGGTCCTGAACCTGGTGCTCGCGGGTGCGCTGGCCGCGATCATCCATTTCAGCGAGCGAAACCGGGGCGAGCCGGCGACGCTCGGATGGCTGGCGCTGAGCGTGACGCTTATCCTGATGTCGGTCGACGAGGGCGCGCGCATCCACGAACGAGCCGGGACCCGCTTTCTGGAATTCACCGCGCTGGACCTGCCGATCATCGCTGAACACAAATGGCTGCTGGCGGGCGCGGTCGTGGTCCTGGTGGTCGGTCCGCTCTTCGTGCCCTTTCTTCTGCGCATCGAAAGGAAGACGAGCGCCTTGCTCCTGCTGTCCGGCGCCGTCTTTCTCCTGGGCGCGGTCGGCCTCGAATTCGCCGGTGCCTGGATGATGCATGAGCATGGCTACGCCAAAACCGATCTCGTCTACCGGTTGCTCCGCATCGGCGAGGAGGCATTGGAGATTTACGGCATCGTTCTTCTCAACTGCACGCTCTTCAGCTATTTGAGCCTGCGCGGCGTTGCGCTTACACTGGCGACGGTGGACGGTGCCGAGAAGACCGGCTCGCCGGCCGCACGGGGGGCCAGCTGAGGGGGACAGGGTTGAGGGACACCGTCGAACTGGAGCCGGAAACGGCGCGCATCCTGAAGGAAACGCTCGACGCCAGGCCGGTCGATCGGTCGACGCTTTCGGCGCCGGAAGCGCGCCAGCAAATGGAGGAGGCGAGCCGGGTCTGGAACCGGGATCTGCCTGACCTCGCCGAGGTCAGGGACTTCACCATCGAGGGTCCGACCGGCGCGCTCCCGCTTCGTCTGCTGCGGCCGAAGGTGACCGCGAGCCGGGGCGTCATCCTCTTCCTGCATGGCGGCGGCTTCGTGCTCGGCTCCCTCGAGAGCCATCACCGCATGATGCGCCTGCTCGCGATCGAGACGGGGGCAGCGCTGATCGGCGTCGACTATCGGCTCGCACCGGAGCATCCCTTTCCGGCAGCCCTCGAAGACGCGCTCGCAGCCTTCCGCTGGCTGCGCAGCCATGGCGAGACGATGGACCTCGATCCGCATCGGATCGTGCTCGCCGGCGATTCGGCGGGCGCCAACATCGCGCTCGCCTGCCTCCTGCGGCTGCGCGACGCGGGCGAGCCCCTGCCCGATGGCGCAGGCCTCTTCTACGGCTGCTACTGGGCACGTCTCGGCACGGACTCCCACAAGAAATTCGGCGGCGGCGATTATCGGCTGAGCAGCAGGGAGATGGGCTGGTTCTGGAACCATTATCTGGGCGAACGCGGCCGCGGCGACGTCCATGCCGAACCGATGGACGCCAATCTCGCCGGTCTGCCGCCGCTCTATCTGAATTATGGCGAGATCGACCCGCTGGCCGACGACACGCGCGAGCTGGCGAAACGCCTGGATCGCGCCGGCGTGGTCCATGACTGCACCGCCTGGCCGGGGCTGGTGCACGGATTCCTGCAGATGACGTCCCGCGTCGAACCCGCGGCCAGGGCCATGGCCGAGGCCGGTGCCGCCCTCAAGGACATGCTCCACTGAAGCCCGCCCACGCATCGCCGCTCGAAGGCCGCGCACCGGCAGCAGGAGCCGCGGGCCGCCGCTCGTCGATCGAGACCGGCATGCTGCTGATGGCGGCCGGCACGATCATGATTCCCGGCATCGACGCGATCGCGAAATATCTCTCGGATGCCCTGGCGCCGGGACAGATCGCCTTTTGCCGGTTTCTTTTCCAGCTCATCTTTCTCCTGCCGATCGTCGTCGTCACCGGACGGCCGCTGGCTTCGCGCCATGTCGGCCTGAACGCGCTGCGCGGCGCGTTGATCGGCGGCGCCACGCTCTGTTTTTTCTGGGCACTGCATTATCTGCCGCTCGCCGACACCATCGCGATCTTTTTTGTCGAACCGCTGATCCTGACGCTGATCGCGGCCCTCTTTTTGAAGGAACAGGTCGGCTGGCGCCGTCTGAGCGCGATCGTCGTCGGGTTCGCGGGCGCGCTTCTGGTGATCCGGCCGAGCTTTCAGACCGTCGGCCTGCCCGCCTTCCTACCGCTCGGTGCCGCCCTTTGCTTCGCCATCTATCTGGCACTCACCCGGCGCGTGGTGGCGACGGAGGATGTGCTGACCATGCAGCTCTGGGCGGGTATCTTCGGTCTTCTGACCCTGGGCTTCGCGATCGGTTTCGGCGAGGCCTTCGCGATCGCCGTGCTCGATCCGAGCTGGCCGACTGCAGCTCAATGGCCGCTCCTCGCAGCCCTCGGCGCGATCGCCACCACCGGCCATCTGCTCATCGTCGCCGGCGTGCGCCGCGCGCCGCCGAGCATCCTCGCCCCCTTTCAGTATCTCGAAATCCTGGGCGCCACGCTGCTCGGCTTTCTGATCTTCGACGACTTTCCCGACCTCGTCACCTGGATCGGCATTCTGATCATCGTCGCGTCGGGTCTCTACGTCTTCCACCGCGAACGCCGTCTCGCGCGCGACACCGCGCCCAGGCTCGATCAGCCGTGAGCCAGGCGCTCGTGGGGAGATCGAACGAAAACGACGGGGCTCCGGTGGGAAGTGCTGTGATTTCGCCGCGGAATGTGTGCTGACGATGCATCAGGCAGCTTTGCTTTTCACTATGTTTGGCCATCGGATCAGCAACGAAGAAGGGAGAGCATCGTGACCGCCAAAGCCACACCGACCGTCCAGATCGACGACGACCGGGTTCGGGTCACCGAATGGCGTTTCGCCAAGGGGGCCGCGACCGGCTATCACCGTCATGAATACGACTATGTGGTGGTGCCGATGACCACCGGCAGCCTCAAGATCGTCGGGCCGGACGGTGCCGAGAGCATCGCCGAGTTGGTCGCCGGCCGGTCCTATGCGCGAAAAGCCGGTGTCGAGCACGATGTCGTCAACGCACATGACGGCGAGTTCGTATTCGTCGAGATCGAAATCAAGGACTGATCCCGCGTCCAGCGGCGGCTCGAAGCCTTCCCAACTCGCTCGTCTCCGGCGAAGCGAATTATAGGCAAGTCACTCCAGAAAAACAACCGTAAGTTTAACTTGACGAAAGATGTTCGCGCATAGGAAAATAAGCAACAGCAGCGCCGATCTTCTTCGGAGGTCTCATGCCTTTCGACGACCAGCGACAGGGTCTCAGTGAATGTCCCGCACTCCCCTTCACGGCGGAAATGGAGCGGGACGCTTTCGGCATTCCGTCCATCAGCTCGGACGGCAGCGTCGTCCCGTTGTTCAAGCTGGATCGGGCCGAACTGATGTGCCAGCTCGAAATCGCCAGCCGCCACGGTGCCGCGGTCGAACGGGCGACGGCGGCGCATGATCTCCTGCCGTCGGTGCTCGCCGGCCTCTGCTCGCGCCGCAGCGGCTGGGGCCGGAAGCTCGAACCAGAGGGGCCGGAAGGGACCACCGACATGGCGCCGCGCCGAATTTCGGCCCATGGTCGCGCCTCCTTCCTGCCGCCGGACGGTCTCGGCTTCGAGCGCGGTCTGATGGCCCTCGACTTCGATCGCCACGACCTCGCGCAAGGACCGCACTGGCGCGATCCCGCGCAGAGCCTCGAGGCCGCGGCCGCCATCGTCGCGCAGCACCGGACCACGCTCCGCCGCCGCACCACGCTCCAGGGATCGGGCCTGCTGCGGGCCTCGCTCGCTGCCTTCGAGGTCGGACTCGAGCGCGTGCAGCGCGCCATCCGCCTCGGGCAGGATGTCGACGCCCCGACCGTCGGCCGCGGCAAGGGCGGGCTCGGCTGCGGCCGGGACGTGCTCGCCCGGGCCAGCTTCTTTCAGGCCCATGGCTGGGACTGACGCTTGGCAGTGTGGATGTCCGGGATTAAGGTTCCGGCACGCAACACCAGATCAGGAAACATAAAATGTCAGGCAGAGCGTGCCGAATGACGGATGCGCACGGACGCAGGCGTCTCGCCGCCGCCGCGGCAATGGCCTCGATCATCGGCCTCTCGGCCTGCAGCACGCCCATCAGCGAAGCCACGATGCCCGAGGTATCGCTCGCCGGCCTCAGCTTCGCCGACGCCGGACCGGCCGGCCAGGCCTTCACCATTCAGCTGCGGCTGAAGAATACCAACGAATTCGACATTCCGGTCGAACGCCTCGATTTCGATCTGGACGTCGCCGGCCAGCCGTTCGCGACCGGCCGCAGCGAAGAGGACTTCACCCTGCCGGCGTCGGCGGAGATCGTGGTACCGATCGCGATCTCGATCGAGACCGACGATCTGATCCGGCGCGTCACCGCCATCGGCACCGGCAAACGGCTGGACTATCAACTGAGTGGCGCTGCGGTCATCGACGCCTGGTTCCGGGATCCCGTCATGTCCTTCGACCGCGAGGGCAAACTCGCTCTGCCGTTCATTCCGGCCTTTCTCGAAGGCGGCGAGCGCACCGGCTGACCGACCTGGCCCGGGCCCAGCGAGATCAGGTGCTGGTGAGATCGTCCGCCGGGTCGTCCGGCAGCTTGGCGATCAGCTGGTCCAGCAGACCCCAGAAAAAATCCTCGCCGGGATAGCCGTTGATCCGCCCGACCTCATCGCCGGCATCGTCCACGAGCACGAAGGTGGGCGTGAAGCGCACGCCCTCGATATGCCGAAGATCCGGCGGTCGGGCGCCATGTATATCGACCCGCCGGAGCGGTGCCAGCCTGCCCTCCTCGGTCTTCGGATAGATGGGCCCGATTTCCTCGTGCCAGGCCGCGCACCAGACGCAGTCGTCGCTTTCGAACATCAAAAGCTCCGCCGCCCTGGCATCAACGCCGGCGAGCAGGACCATGCCGAGCGCCAGCACCAGTCCGCGAAATCCAACCATCTTTCCCGCCATTATCGGCGCCCCTTCGGAACTGTCCCGCCTTCATAGATGGGGTTCCGGCCCGGCAATGACGAGCCCGGCCGGCCGCCGGCGTCACGAAACACCGCGTCCGACCAGGATCCGAAACGCCCCTCTGACACTGCCCTCCTCCAGATAGCGGAGCCCGAAGGCGGCGCCCAGAAAGATCGAGAGCGCTGCGAGCGGCGCGGACAGCGCCAGCGTCGACATGGCGCTGACGCCCTGGCCGATGGTGCAGCCGAGCGCCAGCACGCCGCCGATGCCCATGAGGGCGGCGCCGGCGAGATGGCGGGTCATCTCGCGCTCGCCGTCGAAGCCCTCGACCCGCCATTCCCGGCGGAGCCGCGCCGCCACCAACGCGCCCAGGAGCACGCCCGCGACCGTGGCCACGCCGAAGGTCGGACGCATGCCGCTCATCAGCATCATGTAGAGAAAGCTCTCCCCGATCGGCCGCACGAAGGTCAGGGACGCGAGGGTTTCGGGCTCGAACGGATCGGCGCCGAGAACGCCGGTCACGATCCAGGCGAGCGGGATCACGAGGCCGATCGCCAGCGCCGCCAGGACTTCCCGCGGCCGGGCCAGGAGCTCCCCGTCCTTCAGGGCGTAGACGAGCAGCGCTCCCCCGATCAGCGCGACGATGGCCGGACGGAGGCCGTCGGGCGGCGCCCCGAAGGCATGGCCCGCGAGATCGACGATGCCGGGCGCCTCCAGGCCGGCGAACGGCACGTCGGTGGCGCGCGCCACCCATTCGCGGACATAGGCGATCGGCCCGGAAAGGGTGAGGTAGGCGAAGAAGCCGAGGCAGGCCATGTCGACCAGGGCCCGGAGATCGCCGCCGCCGAGCCGGATCAGCGTGCCGAAGCCGCAGGTGCCGACCAGCGCCATGCCGAGGCCGAAAAGCCAGCCGCCGAGGATCGCCATGAAGCCGTTGAAGGGAACGCCGAGATAGATCGAGCCGCCGAGATCGACCACGCCCAGCTGGTGGAGCGCCTGGCTGCAGACCAGGGCGACGGTGAGCGCCAGCGCCCAGCCGCGCAGCCGGCGCTGATTGTGCACGATCACCGCATCGGCGATCGCGCCGAGGGTGCAGAACGCCGCATGACGCGCCGCGAAACCTGCGACCACGCCGAGCAGGCACCCGGCGATCAGCACCCAGACTCCAGGCTCGACGCCCATCTCCTCCTCCGAACCGGCGCTCGACGCTGAAGCCATCATCTGCGCCCGGCGCGCCGGGCGCAAGGGCGGGATTTCGCCGCTGTCTTAACGTTTCGTTAGCCCTTCGCTGCTAGAAAGGCGGCTGCAGGAACGGCCGCTCGCAAGTTTTTCGGGACGAATGGGCGACGGTGTTCGTGCGGGTGGCTGCAAGAGCGGGTGACGGGAGAAGCGACGTGAGAAGACGGGATGTTCTCGGCGCCCTCGCCGGCGTCGCGCTCGGCGGCGACGGCGCGTTGGCCGCCACGCTCCGCTTCGGTGCCGACGAGGTGGCGCTCGCCGACCGGCTGCTGCGCGCCTATCCGCTCAAGGGCAGCCTCGCGGCGATCGGCGGCGTCTATTGGAAGGAGCGTCCTGCCGCCGAAAGGGCCTGTCCGCCATGCCTGGACGGCGCCGTGCGCGGGTTGCTCGATCACATCGAGGTCTCGAAGGCGGGCCTTCGCGAGATGCCGTCCGGCGAGCTTCGCGCCCGCATCCGCACCGAAACCACTCGGGATTTTTGCCACAGCCGGGTCGTACAGGTCGGGGGCTGGGTTCTAGGTGAGACGGAAGCGCGGCTTTGCGCCATCGCCGCACTTCGCGGCGCCTGAGAACCTTTTCCGAGCACGGCGTCTCGAACCGCCCTGGCGCTGCGTCCACGGTGGGCAAAATATGATGATCGAGCGGCCTCCCATCGCCGTTGACGGTGCATCAAGAGCCCTCGCTTTCCACTGTGTTTGGCCGCCGGTTTGAGTAAGGGCCCATCCCGCAGGCGGAGCCCGTGCGCCTGCCCTCGCTGCTCCCGCTCGGCTTGACGAACGCCCCGCTTCGCCGGACTCTGTTCGGAGCTGGGAGGCGTCTCTTATGGACAAGAAAACTTCGTTCAATGTCTGGTACCTGATCGCCGCAGTCCTGGGCTGGCTGGTTCTGCAAGGGGTGATCCAGCAGGCGCAGCAGACCGAGCCGCTGACTTACAGCCAGTTTCAGCAATATTTGAAGGACGGCCGGGTTGACGATCTGGTGGTCACCGAAAGCAAGATCCACGGCCGCATCAGGGACGCCGGCGAGGGCGAGCCGAGCCAGTTCGTGACCTCGCGCCTGGAGCCGGATTTCGCCGACGAGCTCCAGCAATATGATGTCCAATACAGCGCCGGCACCGACAGCACCTGGTTTTCCACGCTGCTGTCCTGGGTGCTCCCCGCCCTGATCTTCGTCGGCATCTGGATGTTCCTGATGCGCCGCATGTCCATGGGCGGGCTCGGCGGCGGGCTGATGTCGGTCGGCAAGAGCAAGGCCAAGATCTACGTCGAGAAGGACACCAAGACCACCATGGCCGACGTCGCAGGCGTCGAGGAGGCCAAGGTCGAGATTCAGGAGGTGATCGACTTCCTGAAGGACCCGGAGGGCTATTCCGTGCTCGGCGCCCGGCTGCCGCGCGGCATCCTACTGGTCGGCCCGCCGGGCACCGGCAAGACGCTGCTCGCCCGCGCGGTCGCCGGCGAGGCGGGCGTCACCTTCCTCTCGATCAGCGGCTCGGAATTCGTCGAGATGTTCGTCGGCGTCGGGGCGGCGAGGGTGCGTGATTTGTTCGAGCAGGCGCAGAAGCTAGCACCCTGCATCATCTTCATCGACGAGCTCGACGCCATGGGCCGCGCGCGCGGGGCCGGCCCCATGGCCGGCGGCCATGACGAGAAGGAGCAGACGCTGAACCAGCTCCTGGTCGAGCTGGACGGCTTCGATCCGAGTGCCGGCATCATCCTGCTCGCCGCCACCAACCGGCCGGAGATCCTGGACCCGGCGCTGCTTCGCCCCGGCCGTTTCGATCGCCAGATCCTGGTCGACCGGCCGGACAAGCACGGCCGCATCAAGATCCTCGAAGTGCATGTCAGGAAGATCAAACTCGACCCGGCGGTCGACCTTGAGGACGTCGCCGCGCTGACGCCCGGCTTCACCGGCGCCGACCTCGCCAATCTCGTGAACGAGGCGGCACTGCTCGCGACCAGGCGCAAGGGCGAAAAGGTGACCATGAACGACTTCAGCCGCGCTTTCGAGCGAATCGTCGCCGGCCTCGAGAAACGCAACCGCCTGCTCAATCCGAAGGAGCGGCGCACGGTCGCCTATCACGAGCTCGGCCACGCGCTGGTCGCGCTCTCTCTGCCCGGCGTCGATCCCGTGCACAAGGTCTCGATCATTCCGCGCGGCATCGGTGCGCTCGGCTACACCCTGCAGCGGCCGATCGAGGACCGCTTCCTGATGACCATTCAGGAACTTGAAAACAAGATGGCGGTCTTGCTGGGTGGCCGTGCCGCGGAGGAGCTTGTCTTCGGAGAAATCTCGACCGGCGCCTCCGACGACCTGCAGAAGGTCACGGACATCGCCCGCTCCATGGTCACCCGCTACGGCATGGACGACAAGCTCGGCCAGGCCGCCTACGAGACCGAGCGCGGCACTTTTCTCGGCCAGCCATCGGAAGGCGGCGGCCGCCGCTTCAGCCCGGAGACCGCGCGGGAAATCGACATCGCCGTGCGCGAGCGTATCGACCGGGTCTACGCCAAGGCTCTCGACATCCTTCGCGGCCGCCGCGACGAGATGGAGGGGCTTGCCAAGAGACTGCTGGAGCAGGAAGTCCTGACCGAGGACGAACTGCCGGCGCCTGCGAAAGCGCCGGAGCCGAGGGTGGCGTGAGCCGACCGCGGCTGACACAGCTGGTTCGAGCCCCTGCGACCGGCCGTCTGGGCTTCGCCGCGATCATCGCGTAAGAGAGGCCGAGCATCGACCAACGACCGCGCTGCGGCCGATCGCGGACGCCCGGCCCGAACGGAACGAGGGGCCGCCGTGCCGAACCGGCCACGCCGCTATCGAACGGAGTGACGCATGGCGCCCCTGACCATGGGCATGGCGCTCGATCTGCTCGGCACCTTCGTGTTCGCGCTCAGCGGTGCCATGCTCGCCGTCCGCCGCGATCTCGATCTTTTCGGCGTGCTGGTCCTGTCGGTGGCGGCCGGACTAGCGGGCGGCCTGTTGCGCGATATCGTGCTCGACGCCGTACCGCCCGCCGCCTTCGACGGCTCGTACTATCTGACGGCGGCCCTGGCGGCGGGCTTCGCTGCATTCTTCGGACACAAGATCATCGAACGCCTGAACCGTCCGGTACTCCTGCTCGACGCCCTCGGGCTCGGCCTGTTCACGATCACGGGATGCCGAAAGGCGCTGATGTTCGGGATGGATCCTCTAGCCGCCATCCTCCTCGGTTTGATCAGCGCGATCGGAGGCGGCGTGCTGCGCGATCTCCTGGTGGCCGAGGTCCCGCGGGTGCTGTGCGGTGAGGTCTATGCGCTCGCCGCCGTGGTCGGCGCCGGCCTGTTCATCCTCGGCACCACGTTCGATCTGCCCGAGACGATCGTTATGGTGACCGCGATCCTGGTGACCTTCGTGATCCGCGTGCTCAGCGCCTGGCGCGGATGGCAGGCGCCTCACGCGCCCAGGCTTTTCTGACCCTCGCCTCCCGCGACCGAAGGGAAACGAAAAAGGGCGTCGCTCAGACGACGCCCTTTTCCACCCGTGGGAGATTTCTGTTCCTCGCGGCCGTCGGGCTGCTCAGTAGGCGTTGGGATCGCTGAAACCGACGAAGATCGTCCGGAAGATGATGCGCAGATCGAACAGCAGCGACCAGTTGTCGATGTAGTAGAGGTCGTAGCGCACGCGCTGCTCCATCTTCTCCAGCGTTTCGGTCTCGCCGCGCAGGCCATTGACCTGGGCCCAACCGGTGATGCCCGGCTTGACCCGGTGTCGGGCGAGATACTGGTCGATCACGCCGGCATATTGCTCGTTGTGGGCGACGGCATGGGGGCGCGGGCCGACGATCGACATGTTGCCGGTGAGGACATTCATGAACTGCGGCAGCTCGTCGAGGGACGTGCGCCTGAGAAAGCGCCCCACGCGCGTCACCCGCGGGTCTTCCCTGGTCGCCTGCGGCACATTGCTGTCCGGGCTGCAGCGATCGACATACATGGTCCGGAACTTCAGGACCTCGATCACCTCGTTGTTGAAGCCGTAGCGCTTTTGCCTGAACAGCACCGGGCCGCGGCTGTCGAACTTGATCATCGCCGCGATCACAAGCAGCAGCGGGCTGATCAATGCCAGGATCAGGCCGGCCAGCATCCGGTCCTCGAGGCCCTTGACGATCAGTCCCCATCCGGCGAGCGGCTTTTCGAAGACGTTCAGCATCGGCACGCCGCCGACATGCGAGACCGTGCGGTCGGCCAGATGGAACCCGATCATGTCGGGGCAGAGGCGCACGTCGATCGGCAGCGATCGCAGCGTCTTCATCAGGTCGAGGATGCGCTGCTCGGCGCTGCAGGGAAGGGCGATGATGACCTGATCGACCGTGCTGCGGCGCGCCGATTCGACCAGATCGTCGATTCCGCCGAGCACGGGATAGCCGGCGACCGAGGACACGCTGTCGGCGTCACGCTTCAGGTCGGTGTAGACGCCGACGATGCGCTCCGCCTGGCCGCGATTTGCGGTCATATGCTCTATCAAACGCTTGCCGTGCGGGCCGGTGCCGACGATCGCCACATTGCGGGCGAGGCGTCCTGCCTGCTGCCAGCGCCGGATCTGATGGCGGAGCAGGACGCGAACGCCGAACAGGCCTACGAAACCGTAGAAGAACCAGAGTGCGACCCAGAGACGCGAACTCGCGACCAGCGACACCTTTGCGAGGAAGCCCAGCGCCAGGAGTCCGATCATCACCAGAGCCCAGCAGCCCAGCAGGCGTGTGGTCTGCCCGTACAGGTCCGTCAGCTTGTTGAAATTATAGAGGCCGGCGAGCTGAAAGACGTTGAGCGTCAGCATGACTGCGATCACGCAGCCATAGACCTGGAAGATGCCGAGATCGTCGAAGTCGCGAAAACGAGTGATATAGGCGATCAGGGAGGCGATGATCACCACCATCGCGTCCGACAGGCGGAGCAGACCCACCACCACGCCCGGCAGCAGCCAGTCGCGGCGATAGTTGCCCATGCCTTCGAAGACCGAACGTCTGATCATCGGACACCCGCCCTGTAGCCGCCAGCAGTGTGACCGGAACGCCGATGATCGTGGCGAGCCCAACGATATAAAGTAGTTAACGGCGACACAAACGACCCTTTCGCCTGACTTGATTGACGCGCACGACCGACTAACACGATCGCGGTACTATCCTTCCAAGGCGCTCGGTTTTTTTCGGACGGTTCGTGTCAAGGTTTTGATTGCCCGAATCTTTTTCACCCCGACTTGATGCAACGTCTCAACTCGGACCGCAAGAGACGGCGGCGTCGAAACGGCGACTTTACCATCGAAATTTCGGAAATCTCGTCGCTCCGTCGGGCGAATGTGGCCTCCTCGCCACAGCGGCCGGGCCGTTTGGTCACCCTTCGTTCGCGACCGTGACGACGGGGCCGCAAGCAGCCTCGGCGTCGGCATCGTCATGGGTCACCAGGAGCGTCGGCAGGCCTGCCTCGCGCGCATGGTCGAACACGAAACGGCGCACCTTGTGACGGAGCGTCATGTCGAGCTTGCCGAAGGGTTCGTCGAGCAGGAGGCAGCGGGGCGCAGCGAGCAGTGTACGCATCAGTGCGACGCGCGCGCGCTGGCCGCCAGAAAGACTAGCGGGGTCGCGCTCGGCGAAGCCGGCGAGCTCCGCCTCGTCGAGCGCCGCCTCGACCCGGCGGCGCCTTTCCAGCTTCGGACGGACTTCAGGCGGCAGGGCGAAGAGCAGGTTTTCGCCGACCGAGAGATGCGGAAACAGGAGATCGTCCTGAAACAGGATACCGACCTTCCGGCGCTCCGGCGGCAGACCATCCAGATCACGGCCGTTCAGACGCACGGTGCCCGTCCACGCGAAAGCGGGCTCGAGGGTGCCGCAGATCAGGGAAAGGAGGCTCGACTTGCCGCAGCCGCTCGCCCCCATGATGGTGACGATCTCGCCCGGCGGGACGGCGAGGTCGAAACCCTCGAACAGCGTCTTTCCGCCGATGCGCAGCGACAGTCCGTCGAGGACGAGCCCGCTCACGACGCCGCGCCGACGGCCATGCCGCGCCGTCCGCGAAAGCGGAAAGCCGGAATCGCGGTCGCGAGCGCGAAGCCGATCAGCGGCAGGACGGCGAGGACAAAGGCGAACAGGCCGACGATCCGCCGATTGCCGCCGGCCGAGAGGCTGAATGCTTCCGTGGTCAGGGTTACGAGGCGGCCGGCGCCGATGAACTGGGTCGGCAGGAACTGGGCGACGCTGACCGCGAAGCCGACCGCGGCGGCGATCAGCACCGGGCGCAGCAGCATGGCGAGCTTGACCTTGAACAGCACCAGCAGCGGCGAGCTGCCGAGGGTCAGTGCGAGGCGGGCGTAGCGTGGATCGAGCGCCCGATAGGCGTCGGCGAGTGCCAGGAAGACGTAGGGCAGGACGAAAAGCAGATGGCCCCAGATCAGACCGATCCAGCCGCCGTCGAGTCCGGCCCGGACCAGCAGCACTTGCACACCGAACAGAAAGGCGATCTGCGGCACCAGGAGGGGAATGTAGAGGAGCGTGAGCGCGCCGAAGCCGGGTTTTCGCGCGATGCGGCTCTCCTGTTCGAGACAGCCGACGGTCAGGGCGAGCGCGATCACCGTGGCGGCGAGGCCGACGACGAGTGTGGTCCAGGCGGGGTCGACCAGCGCGCCCGTACGGTCGATCCAGTTGCCGACCGTGAAATGCTCCGGCAAGGCTGCAGGAAAGCGCCAGCGGCCGGCGAACGACCAGGCGAGCAGGCTCATGAGCGCGCCGCCGGCGAGGGCGAAGATGAGGCCGAGCGCGGCCCAGCCGAAGACGCTCGGACAGCGCCCCGATCCGCCACGGCGTCCGCCGGTGAGCCAGGGGCCGCACAGCTTGGCGGCGACGATTTCGCCTACTCGCCAAATTGCGATCGCACCAATCACCAAAAGGAGCTGCAGCACCGCGCCGGCGGCGGCCTGGAAGCGAAGGGCCAGGTCGGGATCGTTGAACCAACGAAGGATCAGCGGGGCGAGTGTCGGCGGCGTGGTCGGGCCGAGCACCATCGCCATGTCCACCACTGACAGCGAAAAGGCGAGCACGGCGTAGATCGGCAGGCGGATCTGCGGGTAGACCAGCGGCAGCGCCACCTTGAGCCAGGCCTGGACCGGCCCGTAGCCGAGCGATCGCGCCATGGCCATGCGTCGGTCGGCGTCGATCTGACCGAGGGCGGCGAAGGTCATGAGCACGAGAAACGGCATCTCCTTGACGACCAGGCCGAGGGTCAGCGCGATGCCGTAGGGTCCCTGGACGAGCGCGACGTCCGGCGGTGTTTCCCAGCCGGACGGCCATGGCGAGACCAGCCGCGCGATCCAGCCGGAGGGCGCCAGCAGAAAGGCGAGGCCGACCGCCATCGCGAGGTGGGGAACGGCGAGCAGCGGCGTCATCATGCGCTTGGCGCGCACGAAGGCGACCGTGCCATGGCCACCCGCGAAAACCAGCACCGTCAGGAAAAAGGCGATCGCCGTGGCGCCGATCCCGGTGGACAGCGAAAGGAGGACCGCCTTGCCGAGCCCCGGCGTCGCCAACAGATCCCGCCAGGGTGCGAGCGAAACATCGTGACCGCCTAGCGGCGGCAGATAGCCGAAGGCCGGTAAAAGCGTACCGATCAGCCCGGCAATGATCGGGCCGAGAAACATTAAAAGGGTGACGGCCGGCACGAAGCGGAGCCAGCCTGCCCGTGCCGCGGGTGCCCTCAACCGCCGTCCCCGCCGGTCAGCTGCTGAAACGACGCAGCCACTCCCGCTCGATCAGAGTCATCCAGGACGGATGTGGTTCGGGCAGAACCGGTGTCAGCTCCTCCGGCGACAGGGTCGCGATGCCACGCGGCAGGACCTCGAAGCGCTCGCGATCTCTGCCGTCGAGGCCGGCGACGTCGAGCACCGTACCGTCGCCCCAGCCATCGGGGTCCTGCTTTTTGGCCTGCGCCCTCGGCGACATGAGGAAGTTCGCGACCAGCCTGGCCCCCGCCTTGTTGGCGGCGTTGAACGGGATCGCGACGAAGTGGGTGTTGCCGATCGAGCCGGCCTCGGGAATGAAGGTGCGCACGCTTTCCGGCAGGTTGCCGGCGCCGATCGCGGCCGAGGCTTCTGCCGGGTTGAAGGCCATCGAGAAGTCGACCTCGCCATCGTCCAGAAGCTGGTGCAAAGCGGGTCCGTTGGCCGGGTATGTCTCGCCGCCACGCCAGAGCGAGGGCCGGACCTTCTCGAGCGCCTGCCAGAGGCCCTCGGTGATCTCGGCGAAGGTGGCCTCGTCGGCAGGGCGCTGTAGCACCTCCGGATCCTCGATATAGGTGATCATCAGATGCTTCAGGAATGTGGAGCCGATAAAGTCCGGCGGGGCCGGATGCGTGAAGCGCCCGGGATTGGCCTCGGCCCAGGCGAGCAGGGCGTCGATCGAACGCGGCGGCGCCGGCACCCGTTCGCTGTCATGCAGAAAGACGAACTGCGCCATGCCCCAGGGCGCCTCCAGCCCGTCGGTGGGCACGGTGAAGTCGACCAGCGTCGTCGGCTTCCCCTCGACGTCGACATGGGCGAAATTCGGCAGGTCCTCGACGAACGGCCCGAACAGCAGATCCAGATCCTTCATCGAGGCGAAATTTTCGCCGTTGATCCAGATCAGATCGATGGTGCCGCCGGCCGTGCGCCCCGCCGTCTTTTCGGCGAGCACCCGCGCCACGGCTTCCCCGGTATCGGCGAGCTTGACATGCTGCAGCGTCACGCCGTAGCGCTCTTCGACCTGCCCGCCCACCCAGGCGATGTAGTCGTTGATGGTTTCGTCGCCGCCCCAGGCATTGAAGTAGACGGTCTGGCCCTCGGCCTCGGCGAGCACGCCTTCCCAGGATGCGGGCTCATCGGCATGAAGCGGTGACGTCGCGACGGTCGAGATCACGAGAAGGCGGGCGAGAAGGCGAACGATCATGACGTCTTCCTGAACTGGTCGGCCATCGCCGAAGAGAACCGCCGGCATTATAGGGACGTCGCCGGGTCCGTCACCCCGAAGCCGGTGCTCGCTGACGGAACCGTGATGTTGGGGGACTTAAGAGAAAATTAAGGATGAACATGCTATGGAACGGTCGAACGGACGAGGTGATCGCGGGAGATGGCCAGTGCTTTGGCTGGTTGGGGAAGGCGTGTGACGAGCGACGGGCGGCATGGCTGAGCGGATCGCCTTCTACGCGCCGCTGAAATCGCCGCGCCATCCGGTGCCGTCCGGCGATCGCCGCATGGCCAGGGCGCTGATCCAGGCGCTGGAGCGGCAGGGTCACCGGGTCGAGCTGTCGAGTAGGCTCCGCAGCTTCGACCGGGACGGCGACCTCGCCCGCCAAAAGCGGATCGAGCGGCTGGGCGGGCAGGTCGCGGCGCGGCTGGTCAAACGCTACCGCGCGCGCCCGGTCGCGGAACGGCCGGCCATCTGGGTCACCTATCACGCCTATCACAAATCGCCGGACTGGCTGGGGCCGGCCGTGAGGCGGGCGCTGCGCATACCCTATCTGCTGATCGAGACGTCCCTTGCGAAAAAGCAGGCGGGCGGCCCTTGGGATCTCGGCCATCGCGCCACCGAAGCGGCGATAAGGGGCGCCGACGTCACGCTCGCCATGACCGCGGTCGACGAAGAGGGACTTTTGCCGCTGATCGAGCCGCCCGCCCTCCTGAAACGACTGCCCCCCTTTCTCGATCCCGCCCCGTTTGCTCTCGCGCGAGAATCCCGTGACCGGCATCGCCGGGAGCTTGCGGCGCGCTTCGGCCTCACGGAGGATCGTCCCTGGTTGCTCACGGTCGGCATGATGCGGGACGACGTCAAGCGCCATTCCTACGCCCTCCTCGCGGATGCCCTTCGAGAGCTCGGCGACCGTCCCTGGCAGCTTCTGATCGTCGGTGATGGCACTGCACGCCCTTTGATAGAAAAACTCTTCGAACCACTTGGATCGCAGCGCGTCAAAATGGCAGGAATCCTCGGCGAAGCCGAGCTGCCCGCTTGTTACGCCGCCGCAGATGTCTATGCTTGGCCCGCCATTCGGGAAGCCTATGGCATGGCGCTCTTGGAGGCGCAGGCGGCCGGCCTGCCGGTGGTGGCCGGCCGGGAAGGTGGAGTCCCCGACGTGGTGCAGGACGGGCGGACCGGTCTTCTGACCGCACCAAGGGATTCATGCGCCCTGGCGCTGGGGATCTCCGACCTGCTCGACCATCCGGCGAGACGCGAGACCATGTCGACGGCCGGGCGGATCTTCGTCGCGCGCGAGCGCAGCCTGGACCGTGCCGCCTCCGCGCTGACCGAGGCATTGAACGAGGCCGCATCGATTATCGATGCGAAGGGAAATAAGGCCGCGTCGGCCGTCGGTGCGCCGAGGACCTCCGGCGTGGGCCGACCTGGGACGCGAGCGGCGCCGTGACGCATTTTTTACCGGGGAAGGCGTCGAGGGGGCTCGTCATGAGCACGGATTTCGGATCTCTATTCGCTGTTTGCGGAGACCATCGCCGGTATGCGGGGGTCTCGTCGGATCTTTGGCTCGAGACTTGGTGTACGTTACCATGAAAGTTTTGATCTGGGTTCAGCATCTGCTCGGCACCGGGCATTTCAAACGTGCGGCGACGTTGGCCGAGGCGATGGCCGCGGACGGTCTCGATGTCACGCTGGTGAGCGGCGGCCCGCCGGTCGACTGGATCAAGCCGTCGGGCGTGCGCCTCGAGCAGCTGCCGGGCGTGCGTGCGCGGGATCGTCAATTCAGCGCGATGGTCGATCTCGACGGCCGGCCGATCGACCAGGTATTCATCGCCAAACGGCGCGCCAAGCTGATGGCGGTACTCGCCCGAACGCGACCGAGGGTAGTGATCACCGAGATGTTCCCCTTCGGCCGGCGCGCCTTCCAGTTCGAGCTGATCCGCCTGCTCGACGCCGCCACCGCCTTCGTGCCGCGGCCCAAGGTCCTCGCCTCGGTACGAGACATCCTGGTGATCAAGAACGACCGCAAGCGCTATGACTGGATGCGCGATCTGGTGAACACCTACTACGACCACGTGCTGGTGCATACCGATCCCAAGCTCGTGCCGTTCGACCTGACCTTCCCCTACGCCAAGGACATCGAGCCCAAGATCGTCAATACCGGCTATGTCACCGAGCGGCCGCCGAGCGCCGAGCCACGCATCAACTCCATGGCGCCTGAGGTGCTGGTCTCGACCGGCGGCGGCCGGGTCGGCGGCAAGCTGATCGAGGCGGCGATCAAGGCGCGCGGGCTCTCCCGGCTCAAGGACGTGCCCTGGCGCGTGATCGCCGGCGGCTATGTCGATCAGAAGGAGCTGGAGGCGCTGCGCGCTAAGCTTCCGCTCGGCATCATCCTGACCGGGCCGACCGACGATTTCCAGGCGCGCCTGGCCAACAGTCTTCTCTCCATATCCCAGGCCGGCTACAATACCGTCGTGGAGGGGCTGCGACTGGGCAAGCGCATGGTGCTGGTGCCTTTCGAAACGGCGAGTGAGACCGAGCAGGGGCTGCGGGCTGAACGACTGTCCGACATGGGCTTCGCCCATACCATCCGAGAAACGGACCTCACCCCCCAGAGTCTCGCCAAGGCGGTGGACGCGGCCCTCGACCGGCCGCCGCCTCAGGTCATCGACATCAATCTCGACGGCATGGCCAACACGGTCAAGTTCGTGCGGGAACTGATGGCGCCGGAGCCTGTCGCCCGGGTGTACAGGTGACGGGCTGGCGGCAGCTCGAAACGGCCCTGGACGCTGCTGCCAGACGTGGCGAAACGATCCGGTTCTGGTGGCGCGACGACGATGCCGGCAAAGCTTCTCCGGCGCTCTTGCGGCTGCTCGAGCTGGCCGAGCGGCAAGGCCTGCCTCTGGCGCTCGCCGTGGTGCCGGCATGGCTCGAACCGGAGGCCCAGGCCGCGATCGCGGCGAGCGCCGAGGCGACCGTGCTGCAGCATGGCTACGCCCATGCCGACCATTCGGAAAAGGGCGGAAAAACGATTGAACTCGGCGGCCGCGAGCCCGCCGTGATCGCGGACGAGCTGAGGCACGGCTTCAAAATTCTGGAAGACGCGTTCGGCGCCGCCTTCCTGCCGGCGCTGGTCCCGCCCTGGAATCGGATCGACGAGGCGCTCCACGACCATCTGCCGGCCGGCGGCTATGTCGGGCTTTCGGTCTTCGGCAGACGCGCCGCCCGCGAAGCCGCCCCCGGCATCGCCCTGGTCAACACCCATATCGACCCGATCGACTGGCGGGGCACGCGCGGTTTCGTCGGCGAGGAAACCCTCCTCGAGCGTCTGATCGACCAGCTCGACGCCGAGGAACCGATCGGCATCCTGACCCACCATCCGGTCATGGACGAGCCCTGCTGGGCGTTCACGCGGCAGCTGTTCTCGACGATCATGCAGCACCCGGCGGCCAGGCTCTGCTCGGCGTCCTATCTGTTCGCGTCCGCCGGTCACTCGGGCGGCCATTCGAGCGGCCACGCCGCATGACCCAGCCATCCCCGCCCCTCCTCGACGTCAAGGATCTCACCGTCGATTTCCGCGCGGCCGAGGGGGTGATCCGGGCGGTGCGCGGCGTCAGCTTCGACCTGCCCGCCGGCAAGACCGTGGCGCTGGTGGGCGAGAGCGGCTCCGGCAAGACCGTGCTGTCCCAGGCCATTCTCGGCATCCTCCCGCGAATCGCCGCGATCGGCGGCGGGCAGATGCTGTTTCGCGACCCGAAGCGCCCGGGCGAGGTTCTGGACCTCGCCGCCTATGACGACGATCATCCCGTCAGGCGCTCGATCCGCGGCGATCGCATTTCGATCATCTTTCAGGAGCCGATGAGCTCGCTCTCGCCGCTACATACCATCGGCGACCAGATCGGCGAAGCGCTCCTTCTGCATGCGGGCGTCGACCGCGACACCGCGCGAAAACGAACCATCGACATGCTGGGCCGGGTGGGTTTTCCGAAGCCGGAACGCGCCTATCGCACCTATCCGTTCGAGCTTTCCGGCGGGCTCCGGCAGCGCGCCATGATCGCCATGGCGCTGGTCTGCGACCCCGCTTTGCTGATCGCGGACGAACCGACCACGGCGCTCGACGTCACCATTCAGGCGCAGACGCTGCAGCTCATGCAGGAGCTCCAAAAGGAGTTCCACATGGCCATTCTCTTCATCACCCACGACCTCGGCGTGGTCGCCAACATGGCCGACGAGGTGGTGGTCCTCTATCGCGGCCGGGTGATGGAAAGCGGGCCTGCATCGGCGCTGCTGTCGACGCCCGAACACCCCTATCTCAAGGCCTTGATGCATGCGGTGCCGACGCTGTCCATGCCCGCGGACGAGAGACTGACGCCGCTTCGCGAGGTGGAGATCGACGGCCGCATGCTCATGAATGCTGGGCTCGCGCCGAAGCTTCTCGAGAATCCCGAGAGCGCGGGGGGCGCGCCGCTGCTCGAAGTGCGCGGGCTCGAAAAGACCTTTCGCATTCGAAAAGGCGGCTGGCTCGGCAGGGACGTCAACGAGATCCGGGCGGTTGACGGCGTCGGTTTCGACATCCGGCAAGGCGAGGCCTTCGGACTGGTGGGCGAGAGCGGCTGCGGCAAGACCACGGTCTCGAAGATGATCATGCGCGCGGTCAGGCCCGATGCCGGCAGCATCCGCTTTCGCGCCACAAGCGCCGACCAGGGCGTCGCCGACGGAATGATCGACGTCCTCGATCTCGACGCGAAGGGCCTGGAGCGCTTTCGCCGCCGGCTGCAATATGTCTTCCAGGATCCGTTCCATTCGCTGAACCCGCGGATGACCGTCTACGACATCATTTCCGAACCGCTTGTGATCCACGACATCGGCACGCCCGCCGAGCGCACCGAGCAGGTCAAGAAGCTGCTTCAGGCGGTGGGCCTGGACATCCGCCATCTGCGCCGTTATCCGCACAGCTTCTCCGGCGGCCAGCGCCAGCGCATCGGCATCGCACGCGCTCTTGCGCTGGGCCCGGAACTGCTGATCTGCGACGAGCCGGTCTCGGCGCTCGACGTGTCGGTTCAGGCGCAGATCCTGAACCTCCTGAAGGATCTTCAGAAGGAACTCGGCCTCACCTATCTGTTCATCTCGCACAACCTCGCGGTGGTGAAATATCTCTGCCAGCGGATCGCGGTCATGTGCGCCGGCCACATCGTCGAGATGGCGCCGACCGCGGAGCTGTTCGCTCGGCCGCTGCACCCCTACACCAAGGCGCTCCTGGCCGCCGTACCGGAGCCGGACCTCAACCGGCCGCTGGACTTCGCGGCGCTGAAAGCCGGCAAAACCTCCAAGCCCGCCGCCTGGCCGGCCCCCTTCACCATCGCCGCCGAACCGACCGCGCTGGTCGACGTCGGCGACGACCATTTCATACGGACGACCGTCGATGCCGATGTACAGACCGTTCTCGATGCCGCGTGATCCGATGATCCGGCCGCCCTTCCCGAAGTCCTCGATCCTCGCCCTGCTCCTGGCACTGCTGCTGCCGGAGACGCTCTCGGCCGAGCCGCCCGCCGAACCTAGCGTGGTCGCCTTCGACGCCGGGTCCGGCCGGACCGTCGGCAAGCCCGGCGGCGAGCTCACGACGCTCGTGGGCAAAGCCAAGGACACGAGGCTCGCCGTGGTCTATGGCTACGCAAGGCTGGTCGGCTACGACCTCGATTACCGCATTCAGCCGGACATCCTGAAGGCGGTCGAGATCGAGGACGGCCGGATCTTCACCCTTCGCCTGCGCGAGGGCCATCGCTGGTCCGACGGCGAGCCCTTCACCTCAGAGGATTTTCGCTACTGGTGGGAGGACGTGGCCAACAATATGGCGCTGAGCCCGACCGGCCCGCCCGCGAAGCTGATCGTCGATGGTGAGCCGCCGGAGGTCACCTTCCCCGATGCGCTGACCGTCCGCTACGCCTGGACCCGGCCGAACCCGCTGTTTCTGCCGGCGCTCGCCGGCGCCGCGCCGCAGTTCATCTATATGCCTGCCCACTACCTGAAACAGTTCCACGAGCGCTATGCCGACGAGGATGCGCTCGCCGAGGCGGTCACCGCGGACAAGGCGCGCGACTGGGCGCAGCTCCACGGCCGGCGGGACAACATGTACAAGCAGGACAACCCGGACCTGCCGACGCTCCAGCCCTGGAAACTGGAGACCGCGCCGCCGTCCACACGCTTCCTGTTCGAGCGCAATCCCCACTATCACCGGGTCGACGAACAGGGCCAGCAGCTTCCCTATATCGACCGCGTGATCATGGAGGTGGTCGACAGCAAGCTGATTCCGATCAAGGCGGGTGCGGGCGAGACCGACCTGCAGGCGCGCGGGCTGTTCTTCAAGCACTACACCTTCCTCAAGGAGAACGAGGAACGCTCGAACCTGGAGACCCTGCTCTGGCAGACGGCGCGCGGCGCGCATCTGGCGCTCTACCCCAATCTGAACGCCAGTGACCCGGTCTGGCGCGAGGTCCTGCGCGACGTGCGCTTCAGGCGCGCTTTGTCACTCGCGATCGATCGGGACGAGATCAACCAGATCATGTATTTCGGCCTGGCCATGGGCGGCAACAACACCGTCCTGCCGCAGAGTCCACTCTACAAGGACGAATACCGCTTCGAATGGGCGGGCTTTGAGCCGGATCGGGCGGCGGCTCTCCTGGACGAGATCGGCCTCGCCGAGCGTTCGCCGGAAGGCCTTCGCCTGCTGCCGGACGGACGGCCGATGGAGCTGATCGTCGAGACCGCGGGCGAGGAAACCGAGGAGACCGACCTACTGGAACTGGTCGCCGAGGCCTGGCTGAAGCAGGGCATCAAGATCCACGTCAAACCCTCCCAGCGCGAGGTGCTGAGAAACCGCATCTTCGCGGGTGACACGCTGATGTCGATTTCCTACGGTCTCGAAAACGGCATCCCGACCGCCGAGATGAGCCCCTGGGAGTTCGCGCCGACCTCGCAGTTCGACCAGTATCAGTGGCCGAAATGGGGTCAGTACTGGGAGACCAAGGGCGAGGCCGGGGAGCCGCCCGACATGCCGGAAGCCAAGGAGCTTTTGTCACTTTTCCAGGACTGGCGCGCCGCGAGCTCCACCGAGGCGCGCGAGGCGATCTGGCATCGGATGCTGGAGATCTACAACGATCAGGTCTATTCGATCGGGCTCGCGAGCGGCGTCTATCAGCCGGTGGTCGCCAGGAGGACGCTCAGAAACGTGCCCAAGGAAGGCGTTTACAACTGGGAGCCGGGCGCCCATTTCGGCTTTTATCACCCGGACAGCTTCTGGTACGATCGTTAAGGACCCGAGCCGGGCTGGTCCTACGCCTTCCGCTCCAATGCGATCCTTCGAAACGCGATCGCTTCGCCGATATGGCTGCGGGCGATGCTGTCCGCGCCCTCGAGATCGGCGATGGTGCGCGCGACCCGGAGCACCCGGTGGTAGCCGCGCGCGGTGAGGTGCAGGCGCTCGGTGGCGCGCAGGAGAAGCTCGCGGCCCTTGTCGTCGAGAACGGCGATGCGGTCGAGCAGCTCGCCCTCGGCCTCGGCGTTGGTGCGAAGGTTGGTCTTTTCGTGCTTCGCGAAACGCTCGGCCTGGATCTCCCGGGCGGCGGCGACGCGCTCGGCGACGACAGCGCGTTTTTCGCCGGCCGACGGCTGGGTCATCTCCTGGGGCGCCAGCGCCGGCACGTCGATATGCAGATCGATGCGATCGAACATCGGTCCGGAAATCCGCGCCTGATAGTCCCGACCGCAGCGCGGCGCCTTGGCGCAGGCGAGCAGCGGGTTGTCGAGATAGCCGCATTTGCAGGGGTTCATGGCGGCGATCAGCTGGAAGCGGGCGGGGTAGGTGACGTGGTGGTTGGCGCGCGCCACGGTGATGCGGCCGGACTCCAGCGGCTGGCGAAGGGCTTCGAGTACCGGGCGGTTGAACTCCGGCAGCTCGTCCAGAAAAAGGACGCCCTTATGGGCGAGCGAGACCTCGCCCGGACGCGCCTCCCGGCCGCCGCCGACCATGGCCGCGGCCGAGGTCGCGTGATGCGGGCTGCGGAACGGCCGGCATTCGGTGAGCTTGCCGTCCTGCAGCATGCCGGCGACGCTCTGCACCATGCTGACCTCGAGGATTTCCGCGGGATCGAGGGGCGGGAGCAGGCCCGGAAGGCGCGCCGCGAGCATGGATTTGCCGGAGCCGGGCGGGCCGGCCATCAGGAGATTGTGGCCGCCGGCCGCGGCGATTTCGAGGGCGCGTTTCGCGGTCTCCTGGCCCTTGATGTCGGTCAGGTCCGGATAGTTCGGCGCGCCGTCGTGGACGCGCGCCTCCGGGGCCCTCAAGGGCTGCTCGCCGTTGAAATGGTTGATCAGCGACAAAAGATCGGGGGCCGCCAGGATGCCGACCTCGTCGCCGAGCCAGGCGGCCTCGCCGCCGCAGGCCGCCGGGCAGATCAGCCCCTGGCCGCGCGCCGCCGCGGCGACCGCCGCCGGCAGCACGCCATTCACCGGCTGCACCGTGCCGTCGAGGGCGAGCTCGCCGAGCGCCAGAAAGCCCTGAAGGGCGTCGCCGGGCAGCGCCCCCATGCCGACCAGCACCGCAAGCGCGATCGGCAGGTCGAAATGGCTGCCCTCCTTGGCCAGATCGGCGGGTGCCAGATTGACCGTGATGCGCTTCGGCGGCAGGCCGAGACCGAGGGCGCCGAGCGCGCTCCTGACCCGTTCGCGCGATTCGCCGACCGCCTTGTCCGGCAGGCCGACGATCATGAAGGCGGGAAGGCCGCTGCTGATCTGCACCTGCACGTCGACGTCCTTGACGTCGATGCCGGAGAACGCGACGGTGTGGCTGCGCGCCAGACCGAGGGTCGAAGACGGGCTGGATGCTAACGCCATGGTGGATGTTCGATGATCATGAGTTCCGCTGCCGGCCAGATTGATTACGGGTGATACTGTCAGTCGGAGCCGAAAACGTAAAGATGATAATTCTACTTTTGATTGATTTATGCTGACCGCCTGCCTGCATCGGCTCGAGCCTGAAACCGCCCATCGCCTGGCGATCAGGGGGCTCGGCCTGGGGCTGGTTCAGAGGCAGCGGAACGACCGCTGGCCCCGGCTGAAGACCAGGCTGGCCGCGCTGGACCTGCCGAATCCGCTCGGGCTCGCCGCCGGTTTCGACAAGAACGCCGAAGCCCTGCCCGGCCTCCAGAAGCTCGGCTTCGGCTGGATCGAGGTCGGCACCATCACGCCGAAGCCGCAGACCGGCAATCCGAAACCCAGAATTTTCCGCCTGCCCGCGGACCGCGCCCTGATCAACCGGCTCGGCTTCAACAACGAAGGACTCGACGCCGCGACAAGAAGGCTCGCGCAGCGTAAACCCGATCACGGCGTGATCGGGGCGAATATCGGTGCCAATCGGGATGCCGAGGATCCGGTGGCGGACTATGCGGCCTGTCTCGATGCGCTCTACGGCCATGCCGACTATTTCACGATCAACGTCTCCTCGCCCAACACGCCGGGGCTTCGCGATCTCCAGGGCAAAGAGCGGCTGACGCGGCTTCTCGGCACGCTGATCGAGCACCGGGAGGCGGCATCGAGGGGTGGTGCGAAAAAACCGCTGTTCCTGAAGATCGCGCCCGACCTCACGCCGGAGGACGAAGCCGACATCGCCCTGGTGGCGGTGGCGGAGGGGGTCGACGGCTTGATCGTCTGCAATACCACCATCGCCCGGCCGGACACGCTGCGCGCCGCCGCCAAAAGCGAGACCGGCGGGCTCAGCGGCCGTCCGCTGTTCGCCCGCTCGACTGCGCAGATCGGCCGCTTCTTCGGCCTCACCGGCGGCCGCCTGCCGCTGATCGGTGTCGGCGGCATCGAGGACGGCGAAGGGGCACTCGCCAAGATCGAAGCAGGCGCGAGCGCGCTTCAGCTCTATACCGGCTTCATCTATGGCGGTCCGTCCGTGACCGCCTCGATCCTGACCGGCCTCGATCGGGCTCTTGCGCGAAAGGGCCATGGCGGCATCGCCGATGCGATCGGCGCGGCGCATGTGCAGAATACGGATTGACGGCCGCGGCGATCTGGGCCTAACGTCCCTTCCGTGGTGATTTGGGCCGGCCGGCTTGCAGACCACGTTAAAGAAACTGCTAAAAGGCCGGGAGCTCGACGAAGCCCTGGCCAGAGGCCGGGGTTTTTTGTGGGCAAAACATCATGACCGAACATTGGCACAGCCGCACGCGGGCCATTCACGGCGGCTGCGTGCGATCGCAATTCGGCGAGAATGCCGAAGCGCTTTTCCTGACGTCGGGCTTTCGCTACCGGCAGGCCGAGGACGCGGCCGACCGTTTCGCCGATCGTCAGGACGGCTATACCTATTCGAGGCTCGGCAACCCGACGGTGCGCTGCTTCGAGGAGCGCCTCGCCCTTCTCGAAGGTGCCGAGGACGCGGCCGCCACGGCGACCGGCATGGCCGCGGTCAACGCCTCGCTGATGAGTGGGCTGAAGGCCGGTGACCGGGTGGTGGCGGCGCGCTGCCTGTTCGGTTCCTGTAACTATATTCTGACCGAAATCCTGCCCCGCTTCGGTGTCGAGGTGGTGCTGGTGGACGGGCGGGACCTCGATGCCTGGGAAGAGGCCCTGTCGAAGAAGACGACCCTCGTCTTCTTCGAAACGCCGGGCAATCCGACGCTGGAACTGATCGACATCGAGGCGGTCTGCACGCTCGCCCACGACGCCGGCGCCAAGGTGATCGTCGACAACGTGTTCGCGACACCCGTCCTGCAAAAGCCGATGGAATTCGGCGCCGACATCGTCGCCTATTCCGCGACCAAGCATATCGATGGCCAGGGGCGCTGCCTCGGCGGCGCCGTGCTGTGCGCCAAGGACTATCGAAAGGACGTGCTTCAGCCCTTCCTCAAGCACACCGGCCCGACGCTCAGCCCGTTTAACGCCTGGGTGCTGCTGAAGGGGCTCGAAACCCTGGAGATTCGGGTCCGGGAGCAGTGCCGGACGGCGCTGAAGGTGGCCCGTCATCTCGAAGAGCACTCCGCTGTCGAGAGCGTGATCTATCCAGGTCTGGAGAGCCACCCGCAGCATGACCTGGCCAGGCGTCAGATGAGCGCCTTTGGCAGCCTGCTGGCCTTTCGCGTCGGCGGCGATCAGACGCGCGCCTTTGATGTGATGAACAGCCTTCGCCTGGTCGCGATCTCCAACAATCTGGGCGATGTCAAGTCGCTGATCACCCACCCGACCACCACCACCCACCAGCGCCTGACTGCGGGCGAGCGCGCGACACTAGGCATAAGCGACGATCTGGTGCGCCTCTCGGTCGGCCTCGAGGATGCGGAAGATCTGATGCAGGATCTTGATCGGGCGCTCGCAGCCTGAGCGCCTTGGAAGCGAAGCGTCAATCGTCGTCGTTGATGGTCGCCGAGATCTGGCGCTCGCCGAACTCGATGGTCTTGGGGTCGCCGGAGAGGAAGAGATTGAACGTCTCGCTCTCCTCGCCCTGGTCGTCGTCGATGACCGGTACTTCGACTTCGGCGTAGGCGCTGCCGGTGGCGAAGGTGATCACTCCACTCTTCGCCTCGAAATCTTCGCCCGCTTTGGCGCTGCCTTCGGTCGCGGCGTAGAGGACCACGAGCGGGCGAACCGCAGGCTCGCTGAGCTGGAATTTGAAGACGACCGAATCGCCGCCTTCGTCGACGGCGTCCACCTCTGCCTCGATCCGAAGGGGGGCGGGCTCCGCCGGCGATGCGCCGTCGTCTGCAGCGTCTTCCTGCAGGCCCGCGATCGCGGTCTCGTTCGCCGGTCCGCCAGCGCCGTTCTCAGCTTCGGCCGCCTTGTCGGATGGCAACAGTGCAGCATCGGCCTGCTCGGCCTCGACGACCACAGGCTCCGATTCATCAGCCCCGGCATCGGCGGACGGCTCGGACGAAAGGGTGGCAACGGAAGGTTCCCGGGCCGGGCCTACATTTGCAGCGCCCTCCGGCAGATTCGCCAGAAGCTCACGATCATCGATCTGGAGGCGATAGACGCCGGCTTCCCAGTCAATCAGCTCGCCTGAAAGCGTGTCGCCATCGCTGGTTTCGATGCTGACGCTGTCGATCTGCGCCCGCGAAACCGGCGTTGCGGTACCGTTTTGCGGCTTGAGAGTGGCGACCGAGCCCGTGAGATGCAGAATCCTGCCGACCAGCGTCTCGCCGTCCTTGAGCGTGAAAACCGGGAGGCTGCGAAGGGCGATGGTTCGCTCGTCGTCGACGGTCTCGTCTTCGGCTGCCGCCACGGCAGCGGCTTCCGCGCCGCCATTCAGGATTTGCCCGTCGGATACCTGCAACACGTCGCCGGCCACACGCAGCTCGAAGACACCACCTCTCCAGCCGATCGGTTCGCCGGTGATTTCGCTGCCGTCCGCCAGCGTCAGAGTTACGCGATCGATCTGGGACAGGCCGGTCAGATTGACGGAGCCGCCGACCTTCAGGACCAACGTGTTCAGCGTCGCTCTCACGACTTCGGCTTCCAGCACCTCGCCGTTTTTGAGATGGAATGTGTCGGCGAAAGCGGAAGACGTCGCGCCGACGCAGACGACCATGAACCCGACAAGCCCGCAACGAACGCCAAACCGACCTAGACCGACCATCAGACCGAACTCCGCAAACCGCCTCGCTCCCGGTGACCGTATCCATCCCCGGACGGAAACGCCACGGCGATACTGGAGCTCAGCGCGAAAAGAGCACTTTTCGCTTTTCGATGTTCAGCCGCGAATATTTGCCGAAACGATTCATACGTCAATCAACATCGTCGGTAATTGAGGAATTCGCTCAGATTTCTACCTACAGGCTAGGCAATCGAAAGATCGGAAGCCAGAAAGTTATTTAAATCGAAGCAGATGCTTGCTGGAAGGCGGTTTGCAATTCTTTCGGCGCCGGTCGCAGGCGCGCTTCCGCGATCCCGTCAGACCCCCTCGGCCGCCGGCGGAGCCGGCAGCCTGCGCCTCCGACAGGGCGGCGGGGACTACCAGGTGCCGGTGTTCTCCATCGATGCCCAGGGCTCCTTCGGCGGAAGGGCGTCGCCGCGCTGCAGGAGTTCGACCGATATGCCGTCGGGCGAGCGCACGAAGGCCATGCGGCCGTCCCGCGGCGGCCGGTTGATGGTGACGCCGCCGTCCATCAGCCGCTGGCAGGCCTCGTAAATGTCGTCGACGCGAAAGGCGAGATGGCCGAAATTGCGCCCGCCGGAATACTCTTCCGGCTCCCAGTTGTAGGTGAGCTCCAGGAGCGGCGCGTTGCGCTCCTCGGCAAGCTCAGTGTCGCCGGGGGCGGCGAGGAAGATGAGCGAGGCCTTGTAGGTCTCGTTGTCGACACGCTTCGTCTGCACCATGCCGAGCTTGTTGCAGTAGAAGTCCAGGGACTCGTCGATATCGGCCACGCGCACCATCGTATGCAGGTATTCCATCGCCATTACGTCTCTCCGTCGGCTCGAAGTCGCTCCTGTCCTGAAACATAGGTGCCGGACCGGGCTCCCGAAACCGTCGCCTGCGCGAGTTGCGGAAAAAAAGCGACCCGCTCGGCTGTCGGGCCGCCGATGAAGGCACTAAGCTCGACGGCATGGACGATGGTTTTCAGGACAGGGGACGAGCGCGTGAACGGTGCGGATAGCCTGGTGAGAACGCTGCTGGCGGCGGGGGTCGGGGTCTGCTTCGGCAATCCGGGCACGTCCGAGATGCATTTTCTCGCCGCCCTCGATCGCACGTCCGGCATGCGCTCCGTGCTCTGTCTGTTCGAGGGCGTGGCCACGGGTGCGGCCGACGGCTATGCGCGCATGGCCGGAAAGCCGGCGGCGACCCTCACCCATCTCGGCCCCGGTCTCGCCAACGGCCTCGCCAATCTGCACAACGCCCGGCGCGCAGGCTCGCCGGTGGTCAACATCGTCGGCGATCACGCCACCTGGCACAGGCGTTATGATTCGCCGCTGACCTCGGACGTCGAAGCGGTTGCCCGCACCTTCTCCCACTGGGTCAGAACCTCGCCGGACGCCTCGTCACTGGCCGCCGATGCGATGGCCGCGGTGCTCGCCTCGCGCGAACCGCCGGGGTGCGTCGCGAGCCTGATCCTGCCGGCCGACGCCGCCTGGGGCGCCGCCGCCGCGGTCGACCTGGTGCCGAACTGGCCGGCGCCTGCGGACGTGCCCGAGGATCGGATCGAGGAGGCCGCCCACGCGCTGGAAGGGGCCGGCAGATGTCTCCTCTACATGACCGGACAGGCTCTGACCGAGCGCGGCCTCGATGCCGCGGATCGCATCGCGAAGGCGACCGGCGCCGATCTCATGACCCCGATCAGCAACGCCCGTATCGAGCGCGGCGCCGGCCGCGTCGCGGTCGAGCGGCTGCCCTACCCGCCCGATCAGGCGCGCGCTGCACTGAAATCCTACGACCACATCCTCCTTATCGGCGCGACCGAGCCCGTCGCCTTCTTCGCCTATCCCGACCAGCCCAGTCGGCTGGCAGCCGACGGCTTGACTTGCCAGACACTGGCCGGGGCGGAGGAGGATCTGCCGGGGGCGCTGGAGCGGCTGGCCGGACGGCTTGGTGCGGAAAAGCTCGCGCCGCGTCATCAGCCTCTCGAACGGCCCGCCGTTCCGAGCGGCGCCCTCGCCAGCGACAAGATCGCAACGGCGGTGGCGCATCACCTCCCTGACAATGCGATCGTCGTCGACGAATCGATCAGCACCGGGCGTCATTTCTTTCCCTACACCCGGACGGCCGCGCCGCACACATGGCTGCAGATCATCGGCGGCGCGATCGGCACGGGCCTGCCGCTGGCGGTCGGCGCCGCGGTCGCCTGTCCCGAGCGCAAAGTAGTCTCGCTACAGGCGGACGGCAGCGCCATGTACACGATCCAGGCCCTTTGGACTCAGGCGCGCGAAGGACTGGACGTCACCACGGTCATCCTCTCCAACCGAGCCTACGCCATCCTTCATGGCGAGATGACCAAGGTCGGGGTCGAGCAGCCGGGACCGACCGGCAATGCCATGATGTCCCTCGACGATCCGCCGCTCGACTGGCCGGCCCTGGCCAAGGGCATGGGCATCGAGGCGGTCGTCACGAACGACGCCGCCGAGTTTGCCCGAGCCCTCGGCAAAGGTATCGCGACGCCGGGACCGTTTTTGATCGAAGCGCGGATCTGAGGCCGCGGGCTGGCCGTGACAATTCTGCAGAGAAGCCAGCCGGAGAATGGGTGTTGCACCGCTTTGGCGTTAGGGGGAACCTAACACTTTGCTGGTAGAAGAAGCGGCCTGGTCCATGCGATCCTGGGAAGCCGCCCGCCCGCAGGGGAAGGGTGAGGCAAGGCCCGGACTCCCAGGATCGCATGGACCAGATCACGGAGTGTAATCTCGCGAGATGAAGATTTGGTTGATCGTGCGTCGGCAAAGCCCGAACGGATGCTCATCGCGGCCAGGGGACTCGATCCGTGGAAAGGGAAAGGAGAGCGTGCGTGTCGACAGCCCCGAACGTCCTGATCCTGATGACCGATCAGCTGAGCGGCGTGCTCTTCCGGGACGGGCCGAGCGATCTTCTGCACACGCCCCATCTCGACCGCCTCGCCGCGGGCTCGCTCCGGTTCCGGAACGCCTATTGCGCTAGCCCCCTTTGCGCGCCGTCTCGCGCGTCTTTCATGTCCGGCCAGCTGCCGTCCAGAACGCGCGTCTACGACAACGCCGCCGAATTCGCGTCGGACATTCCGACCTATGCTCACCACCTCCGCCGCCGAGGTTACCGCACCGTCCTTTCCGGCAAGATGCACTTCGTCGGGCCGGACCAGCTGCACGGCTTCGAGCGGCGCCTGACCACCGACATCTACCCCGCCGATTTCGGCTGGACGCCCGACTACCGAAGGCCGGACGAGCGCATCGACTGGTGGTATCACAATCTGAGCTCGGTATCACAATCTGAGCTCGGTCACCGGCTCGGGTGTCGCCGAGATCACCAACCAGCTGGAGTATGACGACGACGTCGCCCATCAGGCGAAATGCGCCCTGTTCGACCACGCGCGAGAGAAGGACGGACGGCCGCTCTGCCTGACCGTCAGCTTCACCCACCCCCACGATCCCTATGTCGCGAGAGGGCGTTTCTTCGATCTCTATGAGGACGTCGAGAGCGCACCCGACGTCGCCGCCATCCCCTACGAAAAGCACGATCCCCACAGCCGGCGGCTGTTCGACGCCAATGACTGGCGAAGCTACGAGATCGCCGAAGCGGACGTGCTGCGCGCGCGCCGCGCCTATTTCGCGAACGTTTCTTATATCGATGACAAGATCGGCGAGATCCTGTCCGTTCTTGGCGACTGCCGGATGGCGGGGAACACCATCGTCGTCTTTTGCGCGGACCACGGCGACATGCTCGGCGAGCGCGGACTCTGGTTCAAGATGAGTTTTTTTGAAGGCTCGTCCCGCGTCCCGCTGATGCTGCACGTCCCCGACATCGATGGACGTTTGATCGAGGCCCCGGTCTCGCTCCTCGATGTCGTCCCGACCCTCGCCGACCTCGCCGGCGTGGATCTCGCCGAGGTGGCGCCCTGGACCGACGGCGAAAGCCTTCTGCCGCTCGCCCACGGCGCCGAGCGCAGCGCGCCCGTCCTCATGGAATATGCCGCCGAGGGGTCGATCGCGCCTCTGGTCTCGGTCCGTGACGGCGACTGGAAGTTCAATCACTGCGAGGCCGATCCACCGCAGCTTTTCGACCTTCGAAACGATCCCCGCGAGCTCGCCAACCGCGCCGCCGATCCGGCCTGCGAGGAACGTGTCGCGCGGTTCATGAAGGACGTCGAGCAACGCTGGGACCTCGTCCGCTTCGACGCCGAAATCCGTGAGAGCCAGGCGCGCCGGCACGTGGTCTACGAGGCCCTTCGTGAGGGCGCCCACTACCCCTGGGATTTTCAGCCGCTGCAAAAGGCGTCCGAACGCGGTTTCGTCAGTACTACATGCGCAATCATCTCGACCTGAACGACCTCGAGGCTGATCGCCGTTTTCCCAGGGACGACGGTTAGAGCGTCGTCAGATCGGATTGGTTCGGCCCTGGACTCTCAGTGGCCACGAGAAGAGCGCTTCACGGAATCTTAACGTTTCCCGGCTAGGCTCCATTTTCTGGTCCATGCGATCCTGGGAATCTGCCAGCCCGCCGAAAAAGCGGGGCGAGGCTCGGATTCCCAGGATCGCATGGACCAGACCCGGACTGTGCCGCGAAGCTGTCAAGAAATGATGAAACGCTACCGATTCCAGGTGAACCAACCTGATCTGGCGACGGCTACTGGTATGACCACATCAGAAGATTCTAAATCTAGTTCTAGGACTCCATGTGAATCAAATGATGTGGTCACACCACTAGCGCCGGTCAGCGCGCGCCGGGCTTTCCAAACACCATGATCTTGGACATGAAGGCCCGGTCGGTCTGGATCACTGAAAGTCCTTCCTGCTCGAACAGGGCGGCGAGATCGGCGCGGACATAATCGTCGTAATAGGGCTCGTGGTAGAGCATGGGGAACAGCGCGAGCAGGCCGTCGAAGGGCGGGTGATCCCCGGTCTGGAGCGAGTCCACCAGGACGAGGCGTCCGTCGGGTTTCAGCACCCGCGCCATCTCGCCGGCCGCCCGTTTTCTGGCACCCGCGGGAAGTTCGTGCAGCAGATAGACGGAGGTCACGATGTCGAAGGCGCCGTCCTCGAACGGCAGGATTTCGGCATTGGCGAGCACCAGGTCGGCCCAGGACCAGCGTTCGAGCGCTTCGCCCGCTTTTTCGAGATAGGCGGCGCTCAGATCGAGGCCGGTCACCGGCAGGCGCGGGTAGTTTCGCTTGACCGAGGCGAGAAAACGGCCGGTGCCGGCGGCGACGTCCAGAAGGCGGCAATCCGCCTGGCGTCTGGCGCCGACAACATCGCCGATCGGCAAGAGCGCCTGGCGGCGCATGGCGTCGGCAGCGCCGTTGAACAGCACGTCCACCTGAAAATCGTAGAGCTCGGCCGAACCCTCGCTCATCCAGCCGTCGGTCTGGTAGTGGAAATTCTGGAGGTAGTAGCGCGGCCGCCGCCCCGTCCCGTCCGTGCGTTCGGTGCGAAAAACCTCCTGACCGTCGCCGCGCATCCGCCGGAGATTGATATGGCCGAGATCGGCGAGAAACCGCGTGCTCCGGCGGATGGCGTCGCGCGGGCGCGGCAGCAGATCCTCGGGCATGGCGTAGCGCCCGGCCGCGATCTGCGCCCGGTCCCGCGCCAGAAGGTCGCGCAGGTCGTCGAGATAGGCCTTCCGATCCGGCAATCCCGCCGGCAGCCCTTCCAGCACCGGCGACGACAAGCGCCCGGCGAGCAGCGCGTGCGCCAGAAACCAGGCGGTCCGGGCGGCATGACCGCCCGCGTGGACCATGCCCTCGATCGGGGTCATGAGCCGTGTCCCTTTTCTCGCAGCGTTCCCGGCCCCGCAGGTCCCGCAGAGCACGTTGCTCTGATAGAGTTGGGGTGATGCTGCCGATTGTCCACCACCCCGCCTACACGGCGCCCATGCCGCCCGGCCACCGTTTTCCCATGCAAAAATTCCGCCTGGTCATGGAGCGGCTGCTGGCTGATGGCGTGGTTCGTCCCGAGCATATCCACCGCCCGGAGCCGGCATCCGCCGTCTGGCTGAAGAGGGTGCACGATCCCGCCTATGTCGACGCCGTGCTCACCCAGACCCTCGATCCGAAGATCGAGCGCCGGATCGGCCTGCCGATCGACGAGGGCGTGGCGATGCGCGCGGCCGCCGCCAATGGCGGCACCGTGCTGACCGCGCGGCTCGCTCTGGAGCACGGGCTCGCCTGCAACACCGCAGGCGGCAGCCACCACGCCTTCGCCGAGGAGGGCTCGGGCTTTTGCGTCTTCAACGACGTCGCGCTCGCCGCCCGCCTGCTCCTGGACGAGGGCCGGATCGAACGCGCTCTGGTGATCGACCTCGACGTGCATCAGGGCGACGGCACCGCGAAAATCTTCGAGGACGAGCCCCGTGTCATCACCTTCTCCATGCATTGCCGCACCAATTTTCCGGCGCGGAAACAGCGGAGCGACCTGGACGTCGCCCTCGAGCCCGGGACCGGCAATGATGCCTATCTCGCCGCGCTCGAAGACCATCTTCCGGACCTGCTGGCCGGGGCGCGCCCTGACCTCGTCTTTTTCAACGCCGGCGTCGATCCGCATCGGGACGACAAGCTCGGCCGCCTGAACCTGACCGACGAAGGCCTCGCCCGCCGGGAGCGGCTGGTCTTCGAGCGCTGCACCGCCGCCGGTTTCCCGGTCGCCGGCGTTCTCGGCGGCGGCTACACACCCGATCCCGACCACCTCGCCCGCCTCCACACCACCCTCCACCACACCGCCGCCGACATTTTCCGAAGACTCTGATCCACCACGCCCGCGCCCGCACCAGCGCGGTCGTCGTCCCGCGCGCCCGCAAGCCCGTCTCAGGCAAGTCACGGCCGGCGCGCCTCGCGCCCGCACGCCCTTGACGACGGGGGCGGCGTGCCCATAACAGCCAGAGACGCGCGCGTTTTTTCGATCGGACAGGATGTGATGTGATGAAGGGGCGGATTTTTTCAGGCATTCAGCCCAGCGGCAGTCTGCATCTCGGCAATTATCTGGGCGCGATTCGGAACTGGGTGCGGCTGCAGGGCGACTTCAATGCGATCTATTGCGTGGTCGACCTGCATTCGGTCACGGTGCCGCAGGACCCGACCGTTCTGCGCGAACGCACGATCGAGGTGGCGGCGAGCTTCGTCGCGGCCGGGCTGGATGTCGAGAAGACGACGATTTTCGCGCAGAGTCATGTGCCCGCGCACACGCAGCTCGCCTGGGTCTTCAACTGCGTGACGCCGCTCGGCTGGCTGAACCGCATGACCCAGTTCAAGGACAAGGCCGGCAAGAAGAAGGACCAGGCGGTCGCCGGGCTGTACACCTATCCCGTGCTGATGGCGGCGGACATTCTTCTGTACAAGGCGACCCATGTGCCGGTCGGCGAGGATCAGAAGCAGCATGTGGAGCTCTCCCGCGACGTCGCGGGTGCGTTCAACAGGAAATATGACCGGGAGTTCTTCCCGCTGCCGGAGCCGGTGATCCAGGACGAGGCGGCCAGGATCATGAGCCTTCGCGACGGCACGAAGAAGATGAGCAGCTCCGATCCGTCCGATCAGAGCCGCATCAACCTGATCGACGACGCCGAGACCATCGCGCAGAAGATCAGGCGTGCGAAGTCCGACAGCGAAATGGGACTCAGCTTCGATCCGGAAAAGCGCCCGGAAGCCTCGAACCTGTTACAGATCTATGCTGCTCTTGCCGAGGCGCCGAGGGCGAAGGTCGAGGCCGAATTCGCCGAGACCTCGTTTGCCGACTTCAAGGGAAAGCTGTCGGACCTGGCCGTCGCCAAGATGGAGCCGATCACGGCTGAGATGCGGCGGCTGATGGACGACAAGGGGGAGATCGAGGCCATTCTTCGACGGGGGGCGGAGAAGGCGGCGGCGATCGCCGAGGACAATATCGCCGAAATTTACGACATCGTCGGATTCCTGCCGCGCTGAGCGCCAAGGAGGGAAACACCATGAGCGACCCCACAGCCCCATCGGACGCCTCCGGGCCGAGCGAGACGCCGGCGCCGAAGCGCGAAACACCGCCGGATCGCGCCGGGACCGCAGCGGCGGCCGGCGCTTCCGGCGGGCGCTGGTGGCTGCCCAGCCTGAAGACGCTGGGCATGATCCCACTGGTGCTGATCGGGCTGCTGGTCGTCTACTATGTCGGCGGCATGCTCTGGCTGACCAAGGTCGACGACGACACCCAGTTCGGCCTGCCGACCACGGCGCCGGAAGGCGGCAGTCTCGCGGTCGCCGTGGCTGCGGATCTGATCGAGCGCGAGACCGAGACCTATCGCTGGGTGGCGAACGACCCGTTCTTCCTGCCGGGCTACGGGCTGGACAACATGCCGAACTTCCAGCAGGGGATCGTCACGGCGATGTTCCGCTTCACCTCCGAGCTCCGGGACGAGGTCGCGCGCATTCGCGGCTCCAGCGCCGAGGACCCGGAGGCCAAGGCGGCGGCCGGTTTTCTCTCCTATCCCGGCGATGTCTGGATCTTCAACCCGCAGGTCTCCTGGTGGGCGCCGACCGCACCTTCGGAAAAGCAGTATGGCGAGGGCATGCGGGCGCTTCGGCGCTACAACCTCCGGCTTTCCGAAGGCGAGGCCGTGTTCGAGACGCGCGCCGACAATCTGCAGACCATGATCGACCGCTTCACCTCCGACATCGGCTCGGCGTCCGCGACCACCGCCCGCCATCTGGCCGATCGTTCCGGCTGGATCCCGGATTTTACCGGCGACGACCTGTTCTACGCCAACAAGGGACGGCTCTATGCCTACTACCTGCTGATGCGCGCGCTCGAGGTGGATTTCGCCAAGGTGATCGCGGAAAAGGACCTCGGCAACGCCTGGCGGCATACGCTGGACAGCCTGCGCGAGGCGGCAACGCTGCAGCCCTGGGTCATTCTGAACGGGGCGCCGGACAGCCAGTTCCTGCCGAGCCATCTTTCCGCCCAGGGGTTCTATCTGCTGCGCGCGCGCACGCAGCTGAAGGAGATCACCAACATTCTCCTGAAATAGCGGGGGCAAGGCGCGGCCTTGCATGCGTTGACTTCGCCGCGGCGGCGTGCCGATCCGCCTTCGCGGCGGCGGCCGCTTGAACCCTAGGGCGCTATGGGCCATCTTTGCTGAGGGGAAGCGCGCATGCCGCATGCCTTCCCGGGAGATTCCACCATGTTCATCCAGACCGAACAGACGCCCAACCCGGCGACGCTGAAGTTCCTGCCGGGCTGCGAGGTGATGACGGAAGGCGTCGCCGATTTCACCGAGGCGGAGACCAGCGACGGCTCGCCGCTGGCGAAGCGCGTGTTCGCGGTCGACGGCGTGACCGGCGTGTTTCTGGGCCGCGACTTCGTGACCGTGACCAAGGCCGAAGGACAGGACTGGTATGCGCTGAAGCCTGCGGTGCTGGGCGCCCTGATGGAGCATTTCAAATCCGGCGATCCCGTGATTTCGCCCGACGCCGAGGTCGGCCAGGACGCAGGCGGCGTCCACGAGGATGACGACGAGATCGTGAAGCAGATCAAGGAGCTGATCGACACGCGGGTGCGCCCCGCCGTCGCGCAGGACGGCGGCGACATCATCTTTCACGGCTTCGAGCGCGGCGTCGTCTATCTGCACATGCGCGGCGCCTGCGCCGGCTGCCCGAGCTCGACCATCACGCTCAAGAACGGCATCGAAAACCTCCTTCGCTACTATGTGCCCGAGGTGAGCGAAGTCCGCCCGATCGAATAGCGGCCGGGAGATGCGGGAGGTGCTCGGCCTTGCCATCGACAGTGCGGATCGGATCGCTTCGGCGGCGCTCTGGCGCTTGGCCGGCGGCGACGGTTTCGCGTTGACGGCGTGCGACAAACTTCCGCCCGAGACCGGCAAGCCCGATCAGCTGATCACCGTGGTCGAGCGGCTGCTCGGCGAGCAGGGACTGGACTATGGCGATCTCGGCGTCATCGCCGTCAATCGCGGACCCGGCAGTTTTACCGGCATTCGAAGCGCCGTCGCACTCGCTCGCGGGCTGGCACTTTCGGCTAGCCTTCAGGTGATCGGCGTCACCAGTCACGAGGCGCTGGCGGCTATGCTTTCCACCGACGAAGAGAGACGATCGACCCTGATCGCGCTGGATGCGCGCCGGGGCGAAGTCTACGCGCAGGCCTTCGGGCCGGGCGGCGAGGCGCTCGGTGAGATCGAGGCGCACAGCCCCGCCTGCGCGGCCGCCAATCTCGGCGTTGGGCGCTGGCGCCTCGCCGGCAGCGGTAGCTGTCTGGTCGCTTCGGCGCTATCCGGCGGCGGCAATGTCCTCCCGATCGAAACACCGCCGGTGGATGCCTGCGCCGTGGCGCTGGCGGCGGCGAGGCGCCTTTCGACGGGCGATGCGGCGGTTTCGGGCTTCGAGCTCAGGCCGCTCTATGTCAGGGCGCCGGACGCCGTGCCGCCGGCGCCGCTTATCGGGAAGGCGCTGCCGCCGGCGGCGAAGGAGGCGATCGTCTGACATGCTCGCGCTGAATCGCCAGCCCACGATCAGTATAAAGACGGCCGGACCCTTCGATCTCGGCCGGCTGGCGCGGCTGCATCAGAGCTGTTTCGACGACCCCTGGAGCCGCGCGGACCTGGCCCATCTGCTGGCGCTGCCCGGCGGCTTCGGGCTACTTGCCAGGCTGTTCGAGGGCAATCTCTCCGGGATCGACGGCATGCGCGGTGTCGGCTTCGCCCTTTGCCGCGTGGTCCGCGACGAGGGCGAATTGCTGTCGATCGGGGTCGGCCCGAGCTATCGACGGCGGTCGATCGGCGCGGTCCTGCTGCGCGACTGCATGGAGCGATGCCAGCGCATCGGCGCGGCCACCATGTTCCTCGAAGTCGCTGCCGACAATCACTCTGCGCAGCTTCTCTACCGCGGCTTCGGCTTCGTCGAGGTCGGCCGGCGAGAGGGCTATTATCTGCGGCCCGACGGCAGCCGCATGAGCGCCTACACCATGCGCTGCGATCTGAACGGCGCTCGGCTGCCGAACCCGAAGCTGCAGGCCTGCCGCTCGGCGAGGTGAAGCGTTTTCACAGGCGCTGCCCGGTCCCGGCGACGTCCCCAGAGGCGCGACAAAACTGCCAATCGCAAATAAAAGCCCGAATTCAGGAACTAAAAGCGATCCGGCGCTTTCCTTACCACCAGACGGTGAACGGTACTGCCCGGCGCTTCTGGTTCAAGTTCTAAGACTTCATGACCTTGATCCCGCAAAGTTCGCGGCACGTTGTCGAGCGGCTCGCCAGAATTCAAGCGAATGATCGCGATTTCGCCATCAGGCATGTCTTCCAGCAGAAGTTTGGTTTTCACCATGGTCAACGGGCAGATGTCGGCGGTGATATCCAAGCTGTACTGCGCGTTTTTCATGGTTTCTTCCCTGGTCTAAAGAAAATCCGCACAAACCTCTTGCAGAAGTAAAAACTTTAAATATATTCTTGTCGAGAATTAACAATCTGTTTGCACGAAGGCGCGGAACGTTATGACCGAAAAGTTAAGCCAAAATGAGCTGCTCGCTCTGACCACGGAAATTGTGGCCTCCCACGTTTCCAACAATACTGTCGCTGTCAGTGACCTGCCCGAAGTGATCCAGAAGGTCTATGGCAGCCTCAACACGCTGTCGCCGAACCCCGAGCCGCAGCAGCCCGAGAAGCCCCAGCCGGCCGTCGCGATCAAGAAGTCGGTGACCCCCGAATACATCATCTGTCTCGAGGACGGCAAGAAGCTGAAGATGCTGAAGCGGCATCTGAAGACCCGCTACGACATGACGCCGGAAGAGTACAGAAAGCGCTGGGGGCTGCCGGACGACTATCCGATGGTGGCACCGAGCTACGCCCAGCAGCGCAGCGACCTCGCCAAGAAGATCGGGCTCGGCACCAAGCGCAGCACCGGGCGCGGACGCCGCAGCGCCTCGTGACGGATCGCGATCGAAGCCTCCCGCGCCGCTTCGGTCGTTTCGGATGCAGTCATCGCGGACTCTCGCAGCTGGCCGGCGTTATCGCCGGCCGGTTCGCGTTTTCGCCGGTTCGCCGGCTCGAGAGATCGCGCTTCGACCCGAATGCGGCGCGCCGCCGCGCACTTTCGGCCGGAGACCGATCGCCTTGACGGGACCGGGAGCGGTTCCCATAACTGAGAGGTTGTTCGTGCCCCGGGACGGGGACGTCATGGAATTGCGATCGATTGACAGCAATGAATAGACCCCGCGGGTTCTTCCCATTCGATTTCTCGCCATCGGCGACGCTTCGTCCGTGACCAGAAAGCTCTTCATCAAGACCTATGGCTGTCAGATGAACGTCTATGACAGCGACCGCATGGCCGCCCTTCTGGCGCGCCACGGCTATGGCGTCACGGACAGCGCGGACGACGCCGATCTGGTCATCCTGAACACCTGCCACATCAGGGAAAAGGCGGCAGAGAAAGTCTATTCCGAGCTCGGGCGCCTGCGCCGCCTGCGCGACGACAGGCGCGAGCGCGGCGCAGACATGACCATCGGGGTCGCGGGCTGCGTCGCTCAGGCCGAAGGTGAGGCGATGATCGAGCGCGCGCCCTTCGTGGACCTGGTGTTCGGCCCGCAGACTTATCATCGCCTGCCGGAATTGCTGCATCGCCGGGCGCGCAGCGAAGGCGCCGTGCTCGACACCGACTTCCCGCTGGAAAGCAAGTTCGACCTTTTGCCCGAAGATGCCGGACCGGGCGGTCCGGTCAGCGCCTTTCTGACCGTGCAGGAAGGGTGCGACAAATTCTGCACCTTCTGCGTCGTGCCCTACACGCGCGGCGCCGAAGCGTCCCGGCCCGCCGCTGCCGTGGTCGCGGAGGCGAAGCGGCTGGTGGTCGCAGGTGCTCGGGAGATCACGCTGCTGGGCCAGAACGTGAACGCCTATCACGGCGAAGGGCCGGACGGCAAAAGCTGGAGCCTCGCCCGGCTGATGCAGGCGCTCGCCGAAATCGACGGCCTGGAGCGCCTTCGTTACACCACCTCGCATCCGCGCGACATGAGCGACGATCTGATCGAGGCGCACGGAAATTTGTCAACGTTAATGCCATTTTTACATTTACCGGTCCAATCTGGCTCGGACGATGTCTTGAAGGCGATGAACCGACAGCATGACGCCGAACGCTATCTCCGCCTGGTCGACCGGCTGCGCGACGCGCGCGCGGATCTGGCGCTGTCGTCCGACTTCATCGTCGGCTTCCCGGGCGAGACGGACGAGGATTTCGAGGCGACCATGCGGCTGATCGAGCGGGTCGAGTTCGCGCAGGCCTTTTCCTTCAAGTACAGCCCGCGTCCCGGCACGCCGGCCGCGGGGCAGCGAAAGCAGGTGAAGGACGAAGTGAAGAGCGAGCGTCTGGCGAGCGTGCAGAATCTCCTGAACCGGCAGGCCGATGCGTTCAACCGGCGGATCGTCGGCCGGCGTCTGCCCGTGCTGCTGGAGCGGCCGGGCCGTTATCCGGGGCAGCTCGTCGGCAAGAGCCCTTATCTTCAGGCCGTCCATGTCGAGACAGCGAACGCCGGCATTGGCGATCTGATCGACGTCGACATCGTCGCCCGGCACGCCCACAGCCTGGGCGGCCGGGAGATCGACGCCTCGGCCGCGCACGCCCCGGCGCCCCGCCCCCCCCAGGAACCGGCCCCGAAACTGGAGAAACGCGCCTGAAACCCGCCCCTGCCTCCCTCGAGATCGAAAGCAGCACGCTCACCTTCGACGACAATGGACGATGCGCCCTGCTGTTCGGCCGCCATCACGAACATCTCGCCCAGATCGAGCAGCAGATACCGGCCTCCCTGGTGGCGCGAGGCAACGAGGTCACCATCTCCGGCGGACCCGAGCAGATCGCCGCCGCCGCCGCGGTGCTGAACGATCTCGACCATCGGCTGGAGCAGGGCATCGAGCTCAGCAGGAGCGAGGTGGATGCCGCCATTCGCATGGTCAAGGGCGGCGAAGCCGGCGACGGCGCGGTGAAGAAGAAGAAAGGTTTCCGTGGTCAGGACGAGCTGATCGAGACCGAGCGAAAGCGGATCAGCCCGCGCTCGCCCAATCAATCCCGCTATGTCCGCGCGATGCAGGAGCATGATCTGGTCTTCGGCCTCGGCCCCGCCGGCACCGGCAAGACCTATCTCGCGGTCGCCATGGGGGCGTCGCTGCTCCGCCGGCGGATGGTCGACCGGCTGATCCTGTCGCGACCTGCGGTCGAGGCCGGTGAGCGTTTGGGCTTCCTTCCCGGCGATATGAAGGATAAGGTCGATCCTTATCTTCGACCCCTTTACGATGCGCTGCAGGACATGCTGCCCGAGGGCAAGTTCGCGACCCGGCTGGAAAGCGGCCACATCGAAGTGGCGCCGCTCGCCTTCATGCGCGGCCGCACCCTGTCGAACGCCTTCGTCATACTGGACGAGGCGCAGAACACCACGCCGGCGCAGATGATGATGTTCCTGACCCGCCTTGGCGAGGGCTCGCGCATGGTGGTGACCGGCGATCCGGCCCAGCATGATCTGCCGCTCGGCGCCGAGTCCGGCCTCGATGATGCGGTCGCAAAGCTGGAGAAGCTTCAGGCCGTCGGGATGGTGCGCTTCACCGAAAAGGACGTGGTGCGTCACCCGCTGGTTTCGAAGATCATCCATGCCTACCGGCATCCTGGTGACGATCGCGGTGGCGCAGGACGGCGAGACGCCGGCCATGACTGACGTTGAACGAAGTCCCCATCTGAAACGACTCCCGAAACGATGGACAGTGACGGATCACCGACGGTCGTCCTGACCGTGACCGCCGGCGCATGGCGGGACACCATCGACGGGCTGGACACGCTCGCCGAGCGGATCCTGCAGGTGACGCTCGAAGCGGCGGCCGTGGACGGCTGGCTGCGGGAAGGCGAGGTGAGCCTGCTTCTGGCCAACGACGCCCGCATCCGGTCGCTGAACGCCGCCTATCGGCAAAAGGACCGGCCGACCAACGTGCTGTCCTTTCCCGGCATTGACCTGGAGTCGGGCCGGGCGCCGAACGGCCGCCCGCCCGGTATGGTTCCGCTCGGCGACGTCGCCATCGCCTTCGAGCGCGCGGCTGATGAGGCGGCGTCGCTGGGCAAGCCGCTCGCCGATCACTTCGCCCATCTCCTGGTCCACGGCGCGCTTCACCTCCTCGGCTATGATCACGGTGACGAGACGGAGGCCGCGGTGATGGAGGGATTGGAGGCGGAGATCTTGAAAAAACTGGGCTTCGCCGCTCCCTATCAGGCGGCGGACGAGTGCTCTGAAGGAAAGGCCGGCACGATGAGCGCGGCGCTGTGACCGACATGACAGACACCGGCCAGCAGGACGATCGCGCGCCCCTCGTTCACGGGCTCATCGCCCGGCTGCGCTCGCTGATGCGCAAGCGGAACGGCGACGGTCACTCCCTTCGCGAGACCCTGGAAGAGCTGATCGAGGAGAACGAGAACGACGATCAGCAGAACGAACCGGTGTTCAGCGAGGAGGAGCGCGCAATCCTCCTGAATGCGCTTTCCTTCGGCGAGCTGCAGGTCTGGGACGTGATGGTGCCGCGCGCTGACATCGACACGGTCGACATTACCTCCACCCTCGACGACGTCATCACGGCGATGCGCGAGAGTGCCCATACCCGCATGCCGGTGGTACGCGATGCGCTGGACGACGTCGCGGGCATGGTGCATCTGAAGGACCTCCTGCCGTTCTGGGGCGATGGCCGCAAGTTCAAGCTGCAGGCCATTCTGCGCGAGCTCCTGTTCGTTCCACCCTCGATGAAGGTCCTCGATCTCCTGATGAAGATGCGGGACACCGGCACTCACATGGCGATCGTGGTCGACGAATATGGCGGCACGGACGGCATGGTCACGATCGAGGATCTGGTCGAGGAGATCGTCGGCGAGATCCAGGACGAGCACGACAAGATCCTGCCGCCCAGCCTCACCGAACGGCCGGATGGCACTCTCGAGGCGGATGCGCGGGTCGAGGTGGAGGATCTGGAAAAGCATTTCGGTGTCGAGCTGCTGGACCCCGAGCGGCGCGAAGATGTCGACACGCTCGGCGGGCTGATCTTCATGCTGCTCGACCGGGTGCCGGCGCGCGGCGAGATCGTGTCCCATCCGAGTGCGCTCGAATTCGAGGTGCTGGACGCGGACCCGCGCCGCGTGCGCCGTGTGCTGATCCGGACCAAAGCGCCGGCCCCGGCGCCGATGGACACATCCACGGCGGACAGCGCCTGATCCATGACCGATCTCTCGATCGACGAGGTCGAAGGGCCCGGCAAGGCGGGAATCGGGCCGAGCTGGCTCGCCTTCGCCGAGCGCCGGCCGGCCGTCGCGTCACTCCTGGCGGGCGCTTGCACGGCGCTCGCTCTGCCGCCGCTCCATCTCCTGCCGGGCCTCTTCGGCTTCGCGCTCTGGCTGCATCTTCTCACCCTGACGCAGCACCGCCGCGGCGTCTTTCTGCTAGGCTGGTGGTTCGGCCTCGGGCATTTCCTGGCAGGGCTGTACTGGATTGCGATCGCCTTCTTCACGGACGCCGAAAAATTCGGCGCGCTGGCGATCCCGGCCATCCTGCTCCTCGCGGCGGTCATGGCGGTCTTCCCGGCGATCGCCGCCCTGATCCTGCGCGCCGTGCCGCTTCGCCATCCGCTGGCCATGGCGCTCGGCCTGGCCGTGGCCTGGACAGCGGGCGAATGGCTGCGCGCCCAGTTCCTCTGGGGCTTTCCCTGGAACCTGATCGGCTATGTCTGGACCGCAGCACTGCCCCTCGCCCAGATCTCGGCCTGGGTTGGCATCTTCGGGCTCGGTCTGCTGACCGTGCTCGCCGCAGCACTCTGGCTCACCCTGCTAATCGAGCGCGGCCGCGGAGCCTGGACCGGCCCCGGGCTTTCCGCAGCCCTGCTGATCACGCTCGCCGTCGTCGGCGGGCTCCGGCTTCAAGGCGGCGAGACCGGCGTGATGCCGGAGGTCCGTCTCCGCCTGGTGCAGGCCCATATCGCACAGCATCATAAATGGGAACCGGAGCTGCGCGCCGACAGCTTTCGGCGTCATCTCGCCCTTTCGGACGGCCCTGGCGCCGGCGGCGGAGCGCCGACGCTGGTGATCTGGCCGGAGACCGCGAGCGCCTACGTCCTAGACGAGGACGAGATCGCCCGCGAGCTGATCGCCGAGGTCACGCCGAAAGGCGGGCATCTTCTCACGGGCTTCAACCGCTTCGATCTCGAAAACGAACCGAAGCGCGCCTGGAACAGCCTCGCGGTCATGAACGACGACGGCGAAATCGAAGCGGTCTACGACAAGCACCGGCTGGTGCCGTTTGGCGAGTTTCTGCCCTGGCGCGGCGTGCTCTCGCGCATCGGCCTGAAGAAGATCACCGACGGCAGCGTCGACTTCCAGCCGGGCCCGGGCCCGATGACCCTCGAGGTCGACGACGTGGCGCCGTTCAGCCCGCTGATCTGCTACGAAGCGATCTTCACGGCCGAAGTCGCACCCGAAGGCCAGCGCCCCGCCTGGCTCCTGAACGTCACCAACGACGCCTGGTTCGGCCAGAGCTCCGGACCGTATCAGCATCTCGCCATGGCGCGCATGCGCGCGATCGAGGAGGGGCTGCCGCTGGTCCGGAGCGCCAATACCGGGATTTCCGCAGTGATCGATCCCTTTGGCCGCATCACTGCGGAGCTGGGACTCGGCGACACCGGTGTGCTCGACGCCGACCTGCCCATGGCGCTGAAACGGCCAACTACCTATGCCCGCTGGCCGGTAATATCAATTCTCTCTCTGGTGGCAATCGCGATCGCATTGATCTTTATGATTGAAAAAGTTTTAAAAAATAGATACGTAAAGTTTAGATAGCGTCGTCAGCGGAGGCCGGTCGGCAGGGAGTGCCGGCGGCGATGGCCGCGGTGACGAACCGGGCCGCATCTTTTGATGGTGAACGCCGACCGATGGTAGCCAAACCCAATCCGATCGACGTCCATGTCGGCAAGAGGCTGCGCCTCAGACGCACGCTGCTGGGCATGAGCCAGGAGCGTCTCGGCGAGCTGCTCGGCCTGACCTTCCAGCAGGTCCAGAAATATGAGCGCGGCGTCAACCGCATCGGTTCTTCAAGGCTCTACGAACTCGGCCAGATTCTCGACGTGCCGGTCTCGTTCTTCTTCGACGACATGGTCGGCGGCCGCAATGTCGCGGCCGGCCAGGGCGCGCTGAGCGGGCTCGCGGAAGAGGGCGCCGGCTTCGACAGCGCCCTCGGCGGCACCCTGCTGCTGGAGCGCCGGGAAACGCTCGAACTGATCCGCGCCTATTACCGGATCAGTGACGCACAAGTCCGCAAACGGCTGTTCGAACTCGCCAAGGCCCTCGGCAATCCGGAGGCGATGATGGGCATGTCGAACGAGTGACGACCGCACGGACGACGAATTCGGCAGAAAGCCTCTTGACCTGAGGCCTTCGCCTCCGGCAGACAGGTCGGCCTTGCGTCGCGCGATCGATCGCTTAAATCTAAAATTCCACGCACGGGCACCGACCTGACCGCAACCGCCATATCGATGTACGGTCTCCGGGTGCTGCAAGACGACAGGCGGTGAGAGGAATTCTTCATGGGCAATGCCGAGTATCTGTTCACCAGCGAATCCGTCGCCGAAGGGCATCCGGACAAGGTGTGCGACCGAATTTCCGATGCGATCGTCGATGCGTATCTCGCCGGCGATCCCGGTGCTCGTGTCGCCGCCGAGACGCTCTGCACCACCAACCGGATCGTGATCGCCGGCGAGGTGCGCGGTGGCGGCGGGGTCGGCCATGGCGACATCGAGAAGCTGGCGCGGGACGCGGTGAAGGACATCGGCTACGCACAGAGCGGCTTTCACTGGGCCGACGCCGAGGTCGACATCCTGCTGCACGAGCAGTCGTCGGACATCGCCAGAGGCGTCGATGCCGGCGACGACAAGGACGAAGGGGCGGGTGACCAGGGCATCATGTTCGGCTTCGCCTGCAACGAGACGCCGGAGTTGATGCCGGCGCCGATCCAGCTCTCGCACCGCATTCTGCGCTTCATGGCCAAAGCGCGGCACGACGGCTCGGCCGGGTTCTTCGGTCCCGATGCCAAGAGCCAGGTGACGCTGCGCTATGTCGACGGCAAGCCCGTGGGCGCCACGTCCGTGGTGGTCTCGACCCAGCATGACGAGGGCATGTCACAGCAGGACGTGCGCGAGGCCGTGCGCCCCTACGTTCTGGAGGCGCTGCCCGGCGGCTGGATGTGCCCCGAGAGCGAATTCTACGTGAACCCGACCGGCAATTTCGTGATAGGCGGGCCTGATGGCGACGCCGGTCTCACCGGGCGCAAGATCATCGTCGACACCTATGGCGGTGCTGCGCCCCATGGCGGCGGCGCCTTTTCCGGCAAGGACCCGACCAAGGTCGACCGCTCGGCTGCCTATGCCGCGCGCTATCTCGCCAAGAACGTGGTCGCCGCCGGCCTCGCCGAGCGCTGCCTGATCCAGCTCTCCTACGCCATCGGCATCAGCAAGCCGCTGTCCCTCTATGTCGATACCCAAGGGACCGGCGAGGTCGACCAGAAGAAGCTCGGCGAGACGCTGATGGAACTCATGGATCTCTCGCCGCGCGGCATCCGCGAGCATCTCCAGCTCTCGAAGCCGATCTACGCGCGCACGGCAGCCTACGGCCATTTCGGCCGCGAGCCCGAGGCGGATGGCGGCTTTTCCTGGGAGAAGACCGACCTCGTTCGCGACCTCCGCACCGCCGCTTTGTGAACGGGCGGCGCGGCCGCCGGCATTGGTTTGGGCCTGGTGACTGATTGGACGGTATGCGGACTGGCATGACGGCGGTGGAGTCGGATGGCGACGCCGGGGCGACGGCGCCCGTCCAGCGACGGATCTACGGGCGGCGACAGAGCCATCGCATCCGGCCGGCGAGGAAGCGGCTGCTCGAGGAGCGGCTGCCCGAGCTGCAGATCCGTATCCCCGAGGACGGGTCCCCCATCCCGCCTGGCGAGGTCAAGTCCACGACGTGCTCGCAGCACTGGCTGGAGGTGGGGTTTGGGGGGGGCGAGCATCTGGCGGCGCAGGCGGCGGCGAATCCCGACGTCCTGCTGATCGGCTGCGAGCCCTATGTCAACGGCGTAGCACGGCTCCTGTCTCTGACCGAGGACATGGACAATGTCCGCGTGGTCATCGACGACGCGCGGCTCTTGCTGAAGGCGCTGCCGGAGGCGTCGCTGGGAAGAGCCTTCGTCCTCTTTCCCGATCCCTGGCCCAAGGCCCGGCATCACAAACGCCGCATCGTCAATCCCGAGACGATCGCCGACATGGCGCGGCTTCTGAAAGTCGGCGGCGAGCTTCGGCTCGCGACCGACATCATGAGCTACGTGCGGCCCATGCTGTTCCAGACGTTGGCCGACGGCCGCTTCGACTGGCTCGCCGAGCGCCCCGCGGACTGGAGGGCACGGCCGAAAGACTGGCCGGCGACACGCTACGAGGAGAAGGCGAGAAAGTCAGGGCGGACGCCCGTTTTCCTGAGATTTCGGCGTCGCTAGCGGTATGATCGCGTCATCGGTTTCGCCCGTCGCCGGGATCGATGGTCTGCGGTCGGTATTTGACCAGACCGGGGCGCCCATCTAATCAGACCGTGGAACGCTCGGTCGAAGCACGACGTCCCCGGAACACCGCTGGCGAAACTGTCCATGAACCTCGCCGATACGAGATCCGCGGCTTTCGACGCCGCCTTCGCCAGCTTCACCAGGCCGGTGCTCCGCTACTACATCCCCATCGTCATCGTCACGACAATCCTCTTCATCGCTGCCGTCGTTCTGTGGAAAAACCCTCCCGATCTTTCCGGCAGTCCAAGCGCCGCGGCGGCGATCGGCCTTTTCTTGGCGATCGTCAAGCTCGCGTTCCTTGCCTGGTTCATGCGGTTCAGGGGCATCAAGCTCCGGGCCCTTTTCAAGCGACGGAGCGACGGACGGGCCGTCGTCGACGCCGCGATCGCCGGCGCCATGCTGGTCGCGCTCGCCTTTCCGTCGATGTACGTGCTCTGGATGAGTGTCGACAGCGTCTCTCCCGGCGCTTCGAGCGCGGCCTTCGACGTCTACTTTCCGGGCGCCCGTGAAGAGAACGTGGACCTGACCGTCACCTCGATCTCCCTGGACGCCGTGACGCTTTGCATCATCCTGCCGGTTTTCGAGGAGCTGGCGTTCCGCGGCCTCCTTTTCGGCCGCTTGCTTCGCCGTTCCGGTGTCACCACGAGCGCCGTCGTGGTCAGTGCCGTCTTCGCCGTTCTCCACTACGACATGATCGGCAAGTTCGTCATGTCGATGGTGCTTTGCTACGCTCTGCTGAGGACCGGCTCCCTCTTCGTGCCGATCGTCTGCCATGCCTTCAACAATGCGATCGCACTGTCCATAATTCCACTCGAGCCGTGGCTGTCGTCCGAAACGGCCCTGCACGCGAGCACGATCGAGATCATCTACGACCCGAGGCTTGCGATCGCAGGCGCAGTCGTTCTGCTGGTCATTTGGGGGCTTCTTCGCCTGTCCGGGCGGAGGCTGTTCCGGCCGCCGCTCGAAGAATGAGCGCGCCCGGCGGAAAACGCCGCCGGATGCAAAAAACCTTGCGGACGAGGGCGAATGTGCCCATATAGAGCTTAATCACGACAACCCGGACGAGGTGAAGGTGGGCCCAAGGCCCACTTTTTTATTGGTGTGGATCGCACGGAGAGGATTTCGGAACTGATCGGGCCGACGCTGGACGCCATGGGCTACGAGCTCGTCAGAGTGATGAGCACCGGCGGGCGGCGGCCGACGCTTCAGATCATGGCGGAGCGGATCGATCGCGCCGGCATGACCGTGGACGACTGCGCCGAGATCAGCCGGGCGGTCTCTGCACTCCTCGACGTGGAGGACCCGATCGACAGCGCCTATCAGCTCGAAGTGAGCTCGCCGGGCATCGATCGGCCGCTGATCAAACCTGCCGACTTCGAGCGCTTCTCCGGTTTCGAGGCGCGCGTCGAAACGGATCGGCAGATTGAAGGGCAGAGGAAGTTTCGAGGGCGGCTTTTGGGGATCGCCGACCAGGCCGTGCGCCTGGCCCTACCGGAGGGCGAGCGGCTCATTCCGATTTCGGCGATCAGGAAGGCGAAACTCGTGCTGACCGACGAATTGCTCGCGGCGGCCGAGGCAGAAGGAAGGAATTGAGGCTTTGACCGACTTTGGCATGGAAAGCACGGCGGGCGTCGGACGGCTCGAGCTGATCCGCATCGCCGAGAGCGTGGCGCAGGAAAAGGGCATCGACGTCGACGAGGTGCTGGTCGCCATGGAGCAGGCGATCCAGACCGCCGCGCGTCGGAAATACGGCCAGGAGCATCAGATCGTCGCCGAGGTCGACAGGAAGACCGGCGAGATCTCGCTCTACCGTCAGCTCGAAGTCGCTGACGAACTCGAGGATCCCGTGAACCAGATCCCGCTCCAAGACGCCCGTGAGCGCAATCCCGCCGCCGAAATCGGCGATCACATCCTGGAGCCGCTGCCGCCGATCGACCTCGGCCGCATCGCCGCCCAGAGTGCCAAGCAGGTGATCGTGCAGAAGGTGCGCGAGGCCGAGCGCGAGCGGCAATATGAGGAATATAAGGACCGCATCGGCGAGATCGTGGTCGGCGAGGTGAAGCGCACCGAATATGGCAACGTCCTGGTCGATCTCGGCCGGGCGGAAGCGATCCTCCGCCGGGACGATCTGCAGCCCCGCGAAACCTTCAGGAACAAGGACCGGGTGCGCGCCTATATCTACGACGTGCGCGCCGAGGGCCGCGGCCCGCAGATCTTTCTGTCGCGCACCCATCCGCAGTTCATGGCGAAGCTGTTCGCCCAGGAGGTGCCGGAGATCTATGACGGCATCATCGACATCATGTCGGTCGCCCGCGATCCCGGCTCGCGCGCCAAGATCGCGGTGATTTCGAAGGACAGCGGCATCGATCCGGTCGGCGCCTGCGTCGGCATGCGCGGCTCGCGCGTGCAGGCGGTGGTCAACGAGCTCGCCGGCGAGAAGATCGACATCATTCCCTGGTCCCAGGAGCCGGCGACCTTCATCGTCAACGCGCTCGCCCCGGCCGAGGTGTCGAAGGTCGTGCTCGACGAGGAAGCCAGGCGAATCGAGGTGATCGTGCCGGATGTGCAGCTTTCACTGGCGATCGGTCGGCGCGGCCAGAACGTGCGCCTTGCTTCGCAGCTCACCGGCTGGGAAATCGACATCACCACCGAGACCGACGACAGCGAACGCCGTCAGCGCGAATTCAAGGAGCTCACCGACTACTTCGTCGACGGGCTGAACGTCGAGGAGGTGATCGCCCAGCTTCTGGTGACCGAAGGCTTCTCCAGCATCGAGGAGGTGGCTTACGTCGACCTTGAGGAGCTCGCCTCGATCCAGGGCTTCGATGAGGACATCGCGGGCGCCCTTCGCGAGCGCGCGGAGAGCTACCTCGCCGAGCGCGCCGAGGCGCTGCAGAGCGAGGCGGCCGAGCTTCAGATGCAGGACGACCTTCTGGCCTTCGAGCATCTCGATCTCGAGACCAAGGTGACGCTCGGACGCAAGGGGGTGACCTCGCTCGACGATCTCGCCGACCTCGCCGGCGACGAGCTGGTCGAGCTCTTGCCGGACGCTGGCCTGAACGAGGAGACGGCGGGCGAGCTGATCATGGCCGCGCGCGCCCACTGGTTCGAGGGCGAGGAGCCGGCCCCGGGCGAAGCGGAGGTCGACGACGACGAAGCCGGCGAAGACGAGGCCGCGGCTGCCGGACCAGTCGACGAGGATAGCCTCGAAGGCGAGCGCCCGCGGCCGCTGGATGCACCGAACGGAAGCGCCGACGATCTGAAGAAGATCAGCGGCGTCGGGCCGAAGCTCGAGGAGAAGCTGAACGGTCTCGGCATCTACCATTATTCGCAGATCGCCGCCTTCACGCCGGAGAACGTCGCCTGGGTGGACGGCTATCTCAGCTTCAAGGGCCGGATCACCAGGGACGACTGGATCGGCCAGGCCGGCATGCTGATGGCTGATGCCGACGGGGAGGCGGATTGAGCGAAGCCCTCTCGACCCAGGCAGAGATCCCGGCCTTGCCGGCCGACGTCGAGGACACGATAGCTCGTACGGACGAGCCCGCGACCAGGCGCTGTCTGGTCACGCGGTCGACCCGTGAGCGAGACGACATGATCCGTTTCGTCGTGGATCCGGGCGGTCACGTCCTTCCGGATATCGACGAACGCCTGCCGGGACGCGGTATGTGGTTGAGTGCTGGCCGGGATGTGATAAACAAGGCAGTCGAGAAACGGCTGTTCGGCAAAGCTGCCAGACGGTCGGTGTCAGTTCTGGATGGTCTGGCCGATCGCATTGAGGCCTTGCTCGCACGACGTTTCTACGACGGGCTGGGCTTGGCGCGGCGCGCCGGTCATATTGTCATGGGCTTTGATCAGGTCCAGGCCTGTCTGGCCGGTTCGGGAGCGGCGGTGCTGCTCGCGGCTGCCGATGGTGCCGAGGATGGGCGCAGGAAGCTTCGGCATCTAGCGCCCGGTTTGCCGTTGATCGTCGCGGGTTCGAGAGACGCTCTCGGGGCCGCGCTTGGGCGTGAGCATCTGGTGCATGCCGCTCTGACGCCGGGAAGGCTGGCGGAAAGGGCGTTGCGCGATGCCAGGCGTCTGGCCGGATTCAGGCCGGACGTCCGCGTCGATTTGAACGTTGCTGTCGAAGAGGGTGAACGTAACCTCTTCGATCGGACCGAGCCGAAGGGAACGACCGAGACATCATGACCAGTACGAAAGAGCAGGATGGGGGTTCCCGGATTTCGCTGAACAAGTCGGGCGGCGGACGCCTCGAACTGAAAAAAAGGGTTGATTCCGGCGTCGTGCGTCAGAGTTTTTCCCACGGGCGCAGCAAATCGGTCGCAGTCGAGGTCAAGCGTAAGCGCGCGCCGGCCAAACCCGACGCCGCCGGCGCGCCCGGGCGCAAAGGCGACGCGCCACCGGTGCCGGCCGAGACCAAGACCGGCAAGGCGAAGAGCCGTTCCGGCGGCAGCGGGCCGGTCGTTCTCAAGCCTCTCACCGACAACGAGAAGAGCGCGCGCGTGCGTGCGCTCGCGGATGCCAGGAAGGCCGAGGACGAAGCGCGGCAGCGCGCCGAGGAGAACGCAAGACGCCTCGCCGAAGAGACGGCGCGCAAGGCCGCCGAGGAAGAGGCCGCGCAGAGCCGGAAGGTCGAAGAAGAGACGCGCAGGAAAGCCGAGGAGGAAGCGCGGAGGAAGGCCGAGGAGGCCGCGGCCAAGCTGCTCGCCAAGGAGGAGGAGGAGCGCCAGCGCCGCGAAGCCGAGGAGGCCGAGCCCACGACTCCCGCTCCGGCGGCCGCTCCTGCGGCTGCGGCCCCTGCCCCGGCGGCGCCTGCCGGCGAAGAGCGCGCCGCCCGTCCGCGACCCGCGGAGAGCAAGAGCAAGGGCAAGAGCAAGCCCGATCGCGAATCCGACGGTCGCGGCGATGGCCGCGGGCGCGGCGGCCGGCGTGACGGCCAACGCGGCGGCCGGCTCGTGCTGGACAGCAATGCCGAGGTGATCGAACGGCGAGCGCCGTCGCTCGCGGCCATGCGTCGGCGGCAGGATCGCGAAAAGCGCCAGCAGCAGATGCAGGATCAGGCGCCGATCGTGCGCGAGGTGGTGCTGCCGGAGACTATCCAGGTCTCGGAGCTCGCCAACCGTATGGCGGTGCGCGGCGCGGACGTGGTCAAGTCGCTCATGAAGATGGGCGTGATGGCGACGGTCAATCAGACCGTCGATGCCGACACCGCCGAGTTGATCGTGAGCGAGTTCGGGCACACGGCCAAGCGCGTTTCGGAAAGCGACGTCGAGATCGGTCTCGAAGGGCTCGACGACGAGGAGGGCGATCTGAAGCCGAGGGCGCCTGTGGTCACGGTCATGGGACATGTCGACCACGGCAAGACCTCGCTTCTGGACGCCCTTCGCCAGGCGGACGTCGCGTCCGGCGAGGCGGGCGGCATCACCCAGCATATCGGCGCCTACCAGGTCGACATCGGCGAAGGTCAGAAGGTGACCTTCATCGACACGCCGGGCCACGCCGCCTTCACCGAGATGCGGGCGCGCGGCGCGCAGGTGACCGATATCGTCATTCTCGTGGTCGCCGCCGACGACGGCGTCATGCCGCAGACCAAGGAGGCGATCAATCACGCCAAGGCGGCAGAGGTGCCGATCGTGGTCGCGATCAACAAGATCGATCGTCCCGAGGCCAACCCCGATCGCGTGAAGCAGGAGCTTCTGAGCGAAGAGGTGGTGCTCGAGGAATATGGCGGCGACGTGCTCGCGGTCGAGGTCAGCGCCACGGAGAAGACCGGCCTCGACAAGCTGCTCGAAGGCGTTCTCCTGCAGGCGGAGCTTCTGGAACTCGGCGCCAACCCCGATCGCAGCGCCCAGGGTGCGGTGATCGAGGCCAAGCTCGACCGCGGCCGCGGCGTGGTCGCGACCGCGCTGGTCCAGAAGGGCACGCTCAATGTCGGCGAGATCATCGTCTGCGGCGGCCATTGGGGCCGCGTGCGCGCGCTGGTCGACGATCACGGCGAGAACATCAAGGAAGCCGGGCCGTCGACGCCGGTCGAGATCCTCGGCCTCGACGGCGTGCCCGAAGCGGGCGATCTGCTGGTGGTGGTCGAGAGCGAGCGGCGGGCGCGGGAAATTACCGAATATCGTCAGCGCAAGAAGCATTCCGCCGGCATCGTGGCCCCCGCAGGCTCGGTCGAGGACATGTTCAGCCAGATGGCCGAGCAGAAGATCGGCGAGCTGCCTGTGGTGGTGAAGTCGGACGTGCACGGCTCGCTCGAAGCGATCGTCGCCGGTCTTCAGAAGATGAACACCGACGAGGTGCAGGTGCGCGTGCTGCATAGCGGCGTTGGCGCGATCACCGAATCGGACGTGACCCTGGCAATGGCATCGAAGGCCCTCATCCTCGGGTTCAACGTCCGTGCGAACGCGCAGGCGCGCGAGCTGGCCAAGCGCGAAGGCATTGAAATCCAGTACCATTCGATCATCTACGAATTGCTGGACGAAGCCAAAGCCCGGCTGTCCGGCATGCTGGCGCCCGAGTCCAAGGAAAAGACCACCGGCCATGCCGAGATTCGCGAGGTCTTTTCGATCACCAAGATCGGCAAGATCGCCGGCTGCATGGTCACCGACGGCATCATCCGCCGCGGCGCGCGTCTCCGGCTGCTGCGCGACGACGTGGTCATTCACGACGGCGCGCTCGGCTCGCTCAGGCGGTTCAAGGACGACGCCAGGGAGGTGCGCGAGGGCTTCGAATGCGGCATCGGCGTCGAGAGCTACAACGACATCCGCGAGGGCGACATCATCGAAGCCTATGAGGTGGAAGAGGTTGAGCGCACGCTTTGAGCCGGCGGGGCCTCGGCTCCCGAACCGACGTCCGGGAGTCGGCCTTGCGTGGCGACGCCTGCGGGCATTGCGGCCGTCGGCGACGGGTGCGCTGAAGGATGAGAGAATGGCGAGAGGGCGAAAATCTGGAGATCAGGGCGCCGGCGGCGGGCTCAATCAGCGCCAGCTTCGTGTCGGCGAGCGGCTTCGTCACGTGCTCTCGGACCTGTTCATGCGCGGCGTGGTGCACGACCCGGTGATCGCCGATACGCCGCTCACGATTTCCGAGGTGCGGGTCACCCGCGACCTTCGCCAGGCCACCGTCTATCTGGTGGAGCTCGGCGGTGCGCTCAGCGACGACGTCAAAGCGGCACTGGAACGGGCGACGCCCTTTCTGCGCGGCGAGGTGGCGCGCCAGAGCAATCTCAAATACGCGCCCAACCTGACCTTCAGGGCCGACGAGACCTTCGCGGAGTCCGCGCGCATCGACGCGTTGCTTGACGAGGCGCGCCGCGCCCGCAAGGACGGCGACGACCACGAATGCGATGGCGGCGACGCCCATGGCTAGGCAGCGGCGGCGAAAGGGCAGGCCGATCAGCGGCTGGCTATGTCTCGACAAGCCGGAAGGCATGACCTCCACGGGCGCGGTCGGTTTCGTGAAGCGCGTGACCCAGGCGCAGAAGGTCGGTCATGGCGGCACCCTGGATCCGCTCGCGACCGGCGTGCTGCCGATCGCGCTCGGTGAGGCGACCAAGACCGTGTCCTTCGTGATGGACGGCGAGAAGCGCTACCGCTTCACCATGCGTCTCGGCGCCGCCACCGATACCGACGACAGCGAAGGCGAGGTGATCGAGACCAGCGATGTCAGGCCGTCCACCGCCGAGATCGAGGCGGCGCTGCCCGCTTTCGTCGGCGAGATCGAACAGGTCCCGCCGCGCTTCGCCGCGGTCAAGATCGCGGGCGAGCGTGCCTACGACATCGCGCGCCGCGGCGAGCGCGTCGAACTCGAGGCGCGCACCGTCGTCATCGAGGACCTCGCCCTGATCGAGCGGGTCGACGACGATCACGCCATCTTCGAAATGACCTGCGGCAAAGGGACTTATGTACGTGCGATCGCGCGCGATCTCGGCGCGAAGCTCGGCTGTCTCGGCCATGTCAGCGCCCTTCGCCGGCTGAAGGTCGGTGCCTTCGAGGCGGAGCAGGCGATCGCACCGGAGACGCTGGAGCGGCTGATCGCCGACGACGCCTTCCCGCAGGTGCTGCGTCCGATCCGGGACGCGCTCGCCGCCCTCCCTTCCCTCGCGCTCACGGAGCCGCAGGCCGAGCGTCTGCGGGCGGGACAGACCATTCGCGTCGCCCCCCATATGGTCACCGGACTGGACCAGGACGGGGACGGCGAGGACGAAGACACCACCATCCGGGCGATGGCCAGCGGCGACGTTATCGCGCTCGCCAGGCTCGCGGGCGGCGAGCTCAGTCCGGTCCGGGTCTTCAATCTCAAGACGTCGCAACCCTTTCATCGGACGGCCTGACGCCGGACGGTGACATAACCTGAAGAACTGTTGGATAAGCCATGTCGATCACTGCAGAACGCAAACAGGAACTGATGACCCAGTTCGCCACCAAGGAAGGCGACACCGGATCGCCCGAGATCCAGGTCGCGGTCCTGACCGAGCGGATCACCAACCTCACCGAGCATCTGAAGGGCCACAAGAAGGACTTCGCGTCCCGCCGCGGTCTCCTGATGATGGTCGGCCAGCGCCGCCGGCTTCTCGACTATCTGAAGAAGAAGGAAGAGAGCCGGTATCAGACGGTGATCGAACGTCTCGGTCTTCGCAAGTAAACGTTGGAACAACCCAGAAAACGCGGTCCGCGCTCGATCGATCTCACAAGGATCGCTCTTTCACGGGTCCGGCGTCAATCCGGACAGGCCGGCTATCAATCCCGATAGGCCGGTCTAGGCTGTTGGAAAGGCAGTACGAAATATGTTCAAGATCACACGCAAAGAAATGGAGTGGGGCGGCAGGCCCCTGATTTTGGAGAGCGGGCGTATCGCCCGTCAGGCCGACGGCGCCGTCATGGTGACCTATGGCGAAACCTGCGTGCTGTGCACGGCACACGCCGCAAGGAGCGTGCGCCCGGGCCAGGATTTCTTCCCGCTCACCGTCAATTATCAGGAAAAGTTCTATGCCGCCGGCAAGATCCCGGGCGGCTTCTTCAAGCGCGAGGGGCGTCCGACCGAAAAGGACACGCTGACCTCGCGCCTGATCGATCGGCCGATCCGGCCGCTGTTCCCGTCGGGCTTCAAGAACGAGACCCAGGTGATCTGCACGGTTCTGTCCCACGATCAGGAGAACGATCCGGATATCGCGGCGATGGTCGGCGCCAGTGCCGCGCTCACCATCTCGGGCATCCCGTTCCTCGGGCCGATCGGCGGCGCGCGCGTCGGCTACAAGGACGGCCAGTACATCCTGAACCCGACCTATCAGGAACTCGCCGAGAGTGAGCTCGATCTGGTGGTCGCCGGCACCCATGACGCCGTCATGATGGTGGAATCCGAGGCCAAGGAGCTGTCCGAGGAGGTCATGCTCGGCTCGGTGATGTTCGGCCAGGAGGGTTTCCAGCCGGTGATCGAGATGATCATCGCGCTCGCCGAGGAATGCGCCAAGGAGCCCTGGGAACTGGAGGTCGAGGACCACGGCGAGCTCTACGGCCGGATCAAGTCGGCCCTCGAGGCGGATCTCCGGACGGCTTATGAAGAGCCGCAGAAGACGGCGCGTCACGAGAAGATCGAGGCGGTCAAGGCGAAGGCGGCAGAGCAGTTCGTCGATGACGAGGACGGACCGGACCAGCCGCTGGTCATGGGCCAGTTCAAGAAGCTGGAAAAGGACATCGTCCGCAACGCGATTCTCGATACCGGCAACCGGATCGACGGCCGCGACACGGTGACAGTGCGCCCGATCCTCGCGGAATGCGGGCTTCTGCCGCGAGTCCACGGCAGCGCCGTGTTCACCCGCGGCGAAACCCAGGCGGTGGTGGTCGCCACGCTCGGCACCGGCCAGGACGAGCAGATCATCGATGCGCTCGAAGGCGACCGCCGCGAGCACTTCATGCTGCACTACAACTTCCCGCCCTATTCGGTCGGCGAAGTCGGTTTTCTCCGGTCGCCTGGCCGGCGCGAGATCGGTCACGGCAAGCTCGCCTGGCGGGCCCTTCGGCCACTCCTTCCGTCGCGCGAGAATTTTCCCTACACCATCCGCCTGGTGTCCGAGATCACGGAGTCCAACGGCTCGAGCTCGATGGCCACGGTCTGCGGCGGTTCACTCGCGATGATGGACGCCGGCGTGCCGCTGGTTCGTCCGGTCGCCGGCATCGCCATGGGGCTGATCAAGGAGGGCGAGCGCTTCGCGGTGCTCTCCGACATCCTCGGCGACGAGGACCATCTCGGTGACATGGACTTCAAGGTCGCCGGCACCGAGCAGGGCGTCACCTCGCTGCAGATGGACATCAAGATCGCCGGCATCACCGAGGAGATCATGAAGACCGCGCTCGAACAGGCGCAGGGCGGGCGCCTGCACATTCTCGGCGAGATGGCCAAGGGCCTCGGCGGTCACCGCGAAGAGATGCGGGACACGGTGCCGCGGATCAGCGTGATCAACATCCCGCAGGACAAGATCGGCGCGGTGATCGGCCCGGGCGGCAAGATGATCCGGGAGATCACCGAGACCACCGGTGCCAAGATCGATATCGCCGACGACGGCACGGTCAAGATCGCGTCGTCCGATGCCCAGGCCGCCCAGCAGGCGGTCGACTGGATCCGCGGGCTGACCAGCTCACCCGAGGTCGGCCAGATCTACACCGGCAAGGTCGTGCGCGTCGTGGACTTCGGCGCCTTCGTCAATATCCTCGGCCAGCAGGACGGTCTCTGCCACATCTCCGAGCTCAAGAACGAGCGCGTCGCCAAGGTGACCGACGTGGTCAACGAGGGCGATACGGTGAAGGTCAAGGTCCTGAACATCGACGATCGCGGCAAGATCAAGCTTTCCATGCGCGTGGTCGATCAGGAGACCGGCGAGGAGCTCGAGGCGCAGCCGCGCCCGCCGAGAGGCGAGGGTGGTGAAGGCGGCGGTGATCGCGGCGACCGGGGCGATCGCGGCCCGAGACGTCAGCGCCGGGCCGGTTGATCGCTCGGCAATCCCGACCACTTTTCGATTGACGGGGCCGCACCCGGGACCGACCATGGTCCCGGGTGCGGTCCCTTGTCGTCTTCGGATCAGGGGCCCATATCCGGAAAACGGGCGGCTTCGATCCGGCTGAGCCGTGCGGTCGAAACGTCGAAAGCCGGGCGTGAAGAGAGGGCGACGGCGCAGGCCCGGACATGGGTCGGACGGTGTGGTCGCTCGGGGGAGCCTGCATATTGATTTCACTTAAACCGCTGATGCTGTCCGGCAGAGAAGTCTGGCCGCTGATCGAAGGCGGCAAAGGTGTCGCCGCCACGAGCGGCCTCTCGAGCGGCGCCTGGGCGGCGGCCGGGGGAGTCGGCACCATCTCCGCCGTCAACAACGCGCTGATCGACGACAATGGCGAGCGCGTGCCCCTGATCTACAAGGGCAAGACCCGCCTCGAGCGTCACGAAGAGCTGATCGAATATTCGATCGCCGCCGCCATCAGCCAGGCGCGCATCGGCCATGACGTCAGCGGCGGCCAGGGCCGGTTGCACATCAACGTGCTCTGGGAGATGGGCGGCTGCGAGCGCGTTCTGCACGGGGTCATGGAAGGCGCCAGAGGGCTTATCCATGGCATCACCTGCGGCGCCGGCATGCCCTATCGTCTCGCCGAGATCGCCGCCAAATACGACGTCTATTACTACCCGATCGTGTCCTCGGCGCGTGCCTTCAACGCGCTTTGGAAACGTGCCTACAGTCGGGTCTCCGAATGGCTGGGCGGCGTGGTCTACGAGGACCCCTGGCGGGCCGGCGGCCACAACGGGCTCTCCAATTCCGAGGATCCGACGGCGCCGGAGCCCCCGGGTCCGCGGGTGCAGGCGCTGCGCGACTCGATGCGCGGTTTCGGCCTCGATCAGACGCCGATCGTCATGGCCGGCGGCGTCTGGCATCTGGACGAATGGTCCGACTGGATCGGCAGTCCCGAACTCGGGCCGATGGCGTTCCAGTTCGGCACGAGGCCGCTTTTGACGCGGGAAAGCCCGATCCCGGAGAGCTGGAAGCGAAAGCTCCTGACCCTGGACGAGGGCGACGTTCTGCTGCACCGTTTCAGCCCGACCGGCTTCTACTCCTCCGCCGTCTACAACGATTTCCTGCGCGAGCTGGTGGCGAGGTCGGAACGTCAGGCGGTCTTCGCGTCGGCGGCGGACGAGGCGCGTGGTCTTACCGCGGAGCTGCCTTTTGGCACGCGCGGACGCTCGGTGTTCGTTTCGCCGGAAGACGCGGAGCGGATCGCCGCCTGGACCGAAGCCGGCTTCACCCAGGCGATGAAGACGCCGGATGACACGCTTATCTATGTCGCCCCTGACAAGGCGCGCGAGATCAAGCGCGATCAGGCAGACTGCATGGGCTGCCTGTCCTTCTGCAAGTTCTCCAACTGGTCGGATCGCGACGATCACACCACCGGCAAACCGCCGGATCCCCGCTCGTTCTGCATCCAGAAGACGCTGCAGGATATCGCCCATGAGGGTGACGTCGACAACGAGCTGATGTTCGCCGGACACAGCGTCTTCCGCTTCCGGCAGGATCCCTTCTACTCCAACGGCTTCATCCCGACGGTGCGTGAACTGGTCGATCGGATCGTCACCGGTCGCTGACGGATTTCGCGGCCGAGCGTGCGCCGGGCGGCCCGAAATCCGCTTCGGTCAGGGCGCTCTTGACATCGGCCAGATAGGGGACCAATTTAGTGCTGATTAAATGGTCGCGTTTCCTCAGGGAGTTCTGCGGCCGGAGACTGTCGAGGAGCGGCCTTGCGGCGAGCATGACGAGAGCCTATGCCCCATGACGAGAACTTATTCCAAGGTGCTGGATCAGCTTAAGGAAGCAAAGCTCCGGCCGACGCGCCAGCGCCTGGCACTGGCCAAGCTGCTGCTTGAGAACGAGCACCGGCACATCACCGCCGAGGATCTGTTTCACGAGGCCAGGTCCGCCGGCATCATGGTATCGCTGGCCACCGTCTACAACACGCTGCACCAGTTCACCGCGGCGGGCCTCCTGCGCGAGGTCGTGGTCGACATGGGCCAGAGCTATTTCGACACCAACACCTCGCACCACCACCATTTCTTCGACGAAGCCACGGGCAGGCTTTCCGACATCCCCGAGGATGACGTCGAGATCAGCCGGCTGCCGATACCGCCGGCTGGGCAGGAGATCGATCGGGTCGAGGTGATCGTGCGCCTGCGCAAGAACGATCCGGCGTCCGGTTGACCGTCGTCTCTCTGCCGGCGTTATTGGGTTCGTTCGCCGGCCTTGTCGCTGTCGGACACCGGACCCAGAATGAGCGCGGGGTCTAGGGCGGTATTGAACCAGTAAAGGCTGAGATGTAGATGCGGACCCGTCGCTCGTCCGGTGGCGCCGATGCGGCCGATCCGGTCACCCTGCCCGACGGCGTCGCCGACCTCGACCTCGACGGCGGAGAGATGGGCATAGAGACTCTGCACGCCATGACCGTGGTCGAGCATGACCGTACCTCCGGTGTAGTACATGTCCGGCGATGCGACGGTGACCACTCCGCTCAGCATGGCGCCGACCGGCGTTCCCTCGGGGGCGGCGACGTCGACGCCGCGATGGGGCGACTTCGGCTTGCCGTTCAGGATACGCTGCGAGCCGAACACGCCGGAAATCGGCCCCTTCACCGGCCAGACGGCCTCTGTCGCGAAGGCTTCTCTGGCGCTGTCGGTGCCCTTCGCTGCGTTCAGAAGGATCCAGTCGGCCTCGATCTTCGCCTGATCCTCCTTGCTCGGTTCGACCTTTCGCGGCGGCAGGCCGTCGATGCGCTGGATCCTGTATTCCCGCCGGTCGATCGCGACGCTGTGGGCGATCGGCTCGCCGCGCGGCGGCTCGACGATCACCTCGACCCGCCCCTCGGCGTTGCGGCCGACACCGAACACAAAGCGGCCTCGGTCGCTCACGCGCACGGTCCGGCCGTCGACGCTGACGGTGCTGCGCGGCGGCGCCTCGCCGATCGCCATGCCGCCCGGCAGGATCCGCTCCGCGAGCCGGACGGCTGCAGGTTCCGCCGCCGCGGAGACGGCGGTAAAGCCAAACAGGCCGGCGATCAGGCAGGCGGCGGGCCGAAGACTCATCCGGGATCCCTCCTTGCAATCGTGGTGGTCAGGCCGGAGCCGCCGTCGACGATAGGTTCCGATCGCCTGGGACCGCGGGGCCGCGATCTTATAGCAGCCTATCCCCCTCATGATGCAAGGTTTCGAAGGGTCGACGATTGCCGCCGATCGCGGCATCCTGTCAGATCGCGACCTGAAGAGTCGATCCGGCCGATCACGGCTTTTTCGATGGTTGGGTGCCGGTCGCGGGAGGACGTGGTCGGGAGGTCGCCTTGAGTCGCCTTGATAGTTTCATCCGCCGCCTCGAGGCGCAGCGCGCCTGCCTGAACCTCGCCGCCGACGCGATCGGCGAAGGTCAGGGCGTCGTCGTCGAACTCGGACTCGGCAACGGCCGCACCTACGATCACCTGCGTTCGCTGCTGCCGGAGCGGGAAATCGTGGTGTTCGAGCGTGAGGTGAGGGCGCATCCCGACTGCATTCCCGACGACGACCACCTGGTTCTCGGTTCGATCGAAGACACGCTGCCCGCCTATGCCGAGCGCCATCCGGAGGAGGCCGTCCTGGTGCACAGCGACATCGGCACCGGCGATGCCGAGCGCAATCGGCGGCTCGCCGACTGGCTTTCGGGCGCACTGATGCCGCTGCTGGCACCCGGCGCGTGGGTCGTGGCGGACCAGGCGCTGGAGCGGCCCTGCCTGAAGAGACAACCTTTGCCGGCGAGCGTCGCTCCCGACCGATACTTCGTCTACCGTTACCGGACGGCGTGATATCGGTCACATTGCGTTAAGTATCAGCGGGGTATGTTGAACTTCGATGAAGTGATTTCAGGTCTATGGGACGACGAAACGAGATCGATGGCTGACGAGGGCGATTTCTCCGTGCGCTTCTGGGGTGTGCGCGGCACGCTGCCTTGCCCTGGGGCCGGCACCGCGCGTTATGGCGGCAACACATCCTGCATCGAGATCACCTGCGGCCGCGAGCGTCTCATCTTCGACGCCGGGACCGGGATCCGCGCCCTCGGCGCCAGCCTTATGGGGCAGACGGGGCTGCGCGCGCATGTCTTCCTGACCCATACCCATATCGATCACATCATCGGCTTTCCCTTCTTTCGGCCTGCCTACGACGCGACCAACTGCTTCGAAATCTGGTCCGGCCATCTGTCCTCGCGGCCCGGCGGGCTGCAGGAGGTGCTCAAGGGTCTGATGAGCGGGCCGCTTTTTCCTGTGCCGATCGATATCATGCATGCCTGCATCGCCTTTCACGATTTCCAGGCCGGCGCGCGTCTGGAACCGATCGGCGGCGTGGTGATCCAGACCACGAGCCTCAACCACCCGCAGGGCGCCACCGGCTATCGGGTGAACTATGCGGGAAAATCGATCTGCTACGTCACCGACACCGAACATCAGGCGGGCAAGCTGGACGAGAACATCCTGAACCTCATTCAGGACAGCGACGTCGTGATTTACGACTCGACCTATACCGACGAGGAGTATCCTCGGTTTCGTGGCTGGGGGCATTCCACCTGGCGTGAAGGGGTCAAGCTCTGCGAAGCAGCCGATGCCGGGGTGCTGGTCGCCTTTCACCACGACCCCGATCACGACGACGTCTTCATGGACGGCCTTGCCGGGGATCTGGAGCGCAGCCGGCCGGGTTCTCTGGTCGCCAGGGAGGGGCTGGTGATCCGCCCGTGACGTCGACTTGACCATGCCCCGCCGGTCGCGATGCTGAGCCGGGAGGGACGCCGGCGTCTGTCGATGGGGCTCGAGACCATTCTCGGGCTCAGGCGGCGCGGCTTCTTCATCCCCCATCGCTATGCCGCAAGCGTGCGTGCGCCCGAGCGCTATCCCGCCCTGGAGACGCTTTTTGAGGCGCGTATGGAGGCGTTCGTGACGGTGCTTCGCGAGATCGAAGTGCTTTCGCCGGCGATCGATGCGCTCCTCGCGAGCGGGCGAGGCTGCCGACTGGACCAGGCCTGGTTCCCCAGACTGGATGCGCTCGCGGCCTATGCGCTGGTGCGCGGGCGAAAGCCGTCCCGCATCGTCGAGATCGGCTCCGGCCATTCGACCCGCTTCATGGCCGCGGCGATCCGGGACGAGGGCCTCGCCACCGTTCTCACCTGCATCGATCCAGCGCCTCGGGCCTCGCTCGAGGGGCTCGACGTCACCTGGCGGAAGACCGTGCTGCAGGACACCCCGCCGACCGACATCGAGGCGCTCGGCCCGGGTGACATGCTGTTTGTCGACAGCAGCCATCTCCTGATGCCCGGCACCGACGTCGACCATCTCGTTTCCGGGATCCTGCCGACCCTGCCGGCGGGCGCGCTGCTGCACGTCCACGACGTGTTCCTGCCGGATGCCTATCCCGAGCGCTGGGCCTGGCGCGGCTACAACGAGCAGTCCGCGATCGCCGCCCTGCTCCAGGGCGGCGCTTACGTTCCGGCGTTCGCCAGCCGCTTCGTCGCGACCCGGATGTCCGAGCACCTGCGGAAGGCGCCGCTGCTCGAGCCCTGTCCGGTACTGCCGGAACGGGACGATCTCGCGAGCAGCCTCTGGCTGGAGAAACGCTGAGCTTCGACTTCAGTTCGCATCGATCTGAAAGAGTTCGAGAACCTCGCCGTCGAAGCTCGGGGTCAGCGGCAGGCCGTCCAGGGTCTCCTCCGGCCTCCGGGCGTAGGCGTAAAGCAGGAGGACATGGTCGAAATCTCCGGGCCAGTCCCGGAGATGCGACGGGGCTTCAGCAGGTTTCTCGAGGGCGTGGCGGAGATCGGCGAGGTCCGGCAGATTCCGATCACCCCAGCCGCCCAGGCGATCGAAGGGTGGCCGCAGCGCGAGCTGCTGCTGGCCCGGGATGGCGTAGATCGTCGAGACGAAGGCGGCTTTGTCGATCACCGCGAGCGTCGGCAGGCTCGCGAGCAGCCCCGCATGGTGGAACACCCGGTGCCGCGGCAGCAGGGAACGCGCGGCCTTGTCCGGCCTGATCACCAGAACACGCGCGCCCCGCGGCACGATATCGATTGCCGCCCGCATTTCGGCGAGATCGCCACGGTGCTCGATCCAGGTCGAAATAAGCACGGCGGTTCGAAACAGGAACAGCAGGATCAGCACGGCAGGCAGTGCGCGGCCCGCAAACCCGCCCGGCGATTTGAAGCGCGAGCAGGCGATCAGCATCGGCGCCAGCAGCACGGCGAAACGCTGATCGAACAGGCCGCCGGTCCAGAGCGCCTTTGGGGCGATGACGAAGGCGGCGGCGAGCAGGAGAAGCCCCGGCGCCATCCGCCGCTCGATCTCCAGCCATCCGGCACGCCAGGCGACCAGGGCGAGACCGGTCAGCACTGCGAAGGTGACGAGGTCGAGGGTGAGGTCGTAGCCGGCGATCGGGGCGAGGAGCGCCTTTGCCTTCCAGGCGACGCCGCCGAACACCAGATCGGTGTCGACCCCGCCGTCGCCCCCCCGCCACGCCAGACGAAGGAAGAGAGCGGCGGGCAGGAGCCCGGTCGCGGCGGCGATCGCCATGTCGAAGGCCGCCGTCCGCGGACCGTCCCGCCGGCTCCACTTGTCCCGGGCGCGCGCCCACTCATAGCCGAAAATCAAGAGACCATAGGCGCCGACCGCGACCAGGTGGCAGGCATAGAGCGCCATCGCCATCGCACCACCGACCAGGACGCGCCGAAGGGGTGAGGCGTGTCTGAGCCTGATCCAGACCGCCAGCGCCGCCGGCACCAGGGCGATGCCGAGGGAGAAATTGACGAGGCCGGCGAGCAGGCTGGCATGGTGGACGAAGAAAGCGGCGACCAGCGGAAAAGCGGACCAGTGCCCGAACAGCGTGTGGTGCAGCCAGGCCACGCTTGCGAGCCCGGCGAGCAGGCAGGCGGCGAGAAACAGGCGGCCGGCGACATCCAGTGGCAATAGCCGAGCGAGCCAGGGCACCGACAGGTCCATCGCGATGTTGGGGAGAAGATCGAATTCGATCTGATAGCGATCGGCGAGAAAAACTTCCTCGTGTAAGTTGCTTATGATATGCATGCGCGCTACATGATTTGGATAGTCGGCAAGTAGCGGCATGTCGATGACGGCAAGCGGCAGAACGACCAGGACAGCGGCGGCAGCGAACCATAGCACCGGCGTGGCATGCTGTCCGGCGTCAGGTGCGAGGCGGCCTGCCGAAAAAGCCGGGGGCGCCGTCTTCACGGCCATGCTCGCGCCGCCCGCCGACGGAATGTCGGCGATGTCGCGTCTCGCGCGTTCGAAACGGTTCTCTCCAAACTTTCAAGACTGAAGCCGGACATGACCGAAAGCATGAGCCTCGCACACTCCAATTATCAATCTAAAGTCGTAAATAAACTGACTATCATCATCCCCACATTGAATGAAGTGGACAATGTCACGCCGCTGATCGATGGGCTCGAGCGGGTGCTGCGCACCGTTCGCTGGTCGGCGACCTTCGTGGACGACAATTCGAACGACGGCACCTACGAACTCCTGCGCACCCTCGCCCACAATCGCCCACATCTGCAGGCGATCCGCAGGATCGGGCGCAGGGGACTGTCCTCCGCCTGCATCGAAGGCATGGCGACCGCGACCACCGACTATGTCGCCGTGATGGATGCGGATCTGCAGCATGACGAGCATCTGCTCCGGCCGATGCTGTCCATGATGGAGTCCGGCCAATGGGATCTGGTGGCGGCGAGCCGGTTCCTGCGCGGCGCCAGCGTCGGCCCGCTCTCGGCCCGCCGCGCCTTGATGAGCCGCACGGCCAACGCGCTCAGCGCCTGGCTTTGCGGCGTGCGCCTGAGCGATCCCATGAGCGGTTTCTTCATGGTCCGGCGCCGTCTTTTCCAGGAGGTCTGCGCCGACCTTTCCGGGCACGGCACCAAGATCCTGCTGGACATCGTGACCGCAGCCAGGCGTCCGCTTCGCTGCGCCGAGCTGCCGCTGCGCTTTCGCGAGCGTTTCAGTGGCGAGAGCAAGCTGGATGCGGAGGTGCTGCGGGAGTTTCTCTATCTGCTAGGCCAGAAGACGTTGCGCCGCCTGATCCCTCTGCCCGCCGACCGGCAGATGGCCAGGTTCTAGCGGAAAGTCCGCACCAACGGCTTCGCGCCGTCACGAATGCCCGGGGATGATGGGCATGCAGGACCGATCTTTGCAGAATTTTAAGCAATCAGCGGCATGATGCCTCCGTCGGACGGGCCGAAGGCGGTCATGGACATCGAGCAAGGCATGGGACCGACGAGTACAGCGGCCGAGGAGGTGAGGCCAGCGACATGACAGCCATACGCAAAGCGATAGACGCTTACGGCCAGGCAGTAGAAACGATCCCGCCCGCAAAACAGATCGTCATGTTGTATGACGGCATTCTCCGAGAGATCGCCAATGCCAGAAGCGCGATCGGCGAGCGACGTGTCAACGAACGTTATCTCGCCGTTCGAAAAGCGACCACGATCATCGAGGCCCTCCAGGGCTGTCTCGACCATGAGAATGGAGGAGACATCGCGCCGCAGCTCGATCAGCTCTACACCTATTTCATCTTCCGGCTGCAGGCGATCAACGTCGAGGACGACCCGCTCATCTGCGACGAACTGCTGGCGCGGATCGGCGAACTGCGCGCCTCCTGGGCAACGCTGGCAGGCTCAAACGCCGCGATGGCGCCATCGCCCCCTCAGGATCCGTCCACAACGCGGTCTCCGGTCACGGCCTGAAGCGCCTTCTGACTCCAGAGCCCGCCCGAGAAATTACCGAATGGGTTCTGAGCCGCCGCTCAGCCCTCGACGTCGTTTCCGGCTTCCCGCCAGGCCTTCATGCCGCCGAGCATATTGGAAACGTTGTCGACGCCCATATCCTTCAATGTCTTGCCGGCGAGCGCCGAGCGGCCGCCTGAGGCGCAGTAGACCACCACCTTTTTACCGGACGAAAGCGCGGGGTTGTGCATCGGGCTGTTCGGATCGGCGATGAATTCCAGAAGGCCTCGGGATACGTGCACAGCGCCGGGGATCTTGCCTTTGGCCACTTCTTCCGCTTCCCGGACATCCAGAAACAGGACCTCGTCGCCGACCATGGATTTCGCCTTCTCCACGTCGATGGTTTCGAGCGCCGCATTGGCCTCGGCCACCATCTCTCCCGCCGTCTTCGCCATCGCCATCCTCCGAAACCCGAACAAAGTGGTGACAAGCCGAACCTCGTCTTTTTAAGCTCGGCGGAAACGATCATAGATGGCAACATAGGAGAAAACCATCATGGCCGCCTATATTCTGGCCCAACTCGATGTGCATGACGCCGAAGGATTCCAGCTTTATCGGGAGAAGGTGGCGCCCCTGGTGGAGCGCTTCGGCGGCCGCTATCTGGTGCGCGGCGGCGAGATCACCGAGCTGGAGGGCAAGCTCTCAGCGCCACGCCTCGTGATCATCGAATTCGCCGATCGCGCGGCCGCCGAACGCTGGTACCGCTCCTCCGAATATCAGGAGATCCTGCCGCTCCGCCTGAACTGCGCGAACGGAACTGCGGTGATCGTCGACGGCGTCTGACGGGAGGATCGTCCAATTCCGTCGATCTGTCTGACATCGCCGATTGGGGATCGAACCGGCAGCCGCGGTCACATTCCCGCCTTGTCCCGCAATGGCTCGAGCGACGGACGGCGTCAGGGCCGTAGTGACGGTTTCGACCCGGCACGCCGTTCGCAAAGAAAGACTTAACTTTTTGCATTTACCGTCGTCGATCTGGTCCATGCGATCCTGGGAGTCCGGGCGCGGACAGGAATTCCGACGGGCGGACGGATTCCCAGGGTCGCATGGACCTCGTCATGACCATGACAGGGTGCGGTTAACGAAGCGTGAAGGCGGCTGCGAACGCTGGGGGATTTTCTGGTGATCGTAGCGTCGGCCCGAAAGGCACCGGATGGTCTCGCCCCTCGCCGCGTCCGGTCGTGCCGTCGGCGAGATTGAAGTGCGTTGACAACCTCCTCGACGGCGCCACATGAAAAAACCGTAATGATTCCTTGATGGAACGCAGCGCAGGAATGGACGATAATCGGCTGGTCGGCTGTTGGTTCGGTGTCGTCGCATCGCGATGACGGGCCGTGCCTTGCCTTGCGCTCGTCGCGGCAGAGGGCGAGAAGGTTGACCCTGCGGGCCGGCGACGTAAATACGAACCGATGCTGCTCGGCCTCTGCGGCCGGGACATCGAGGCTTTTCGGCTCTTCTGCGTGTTATCAGGAGCGGAACGTGAGTGATTTCTTGGCGATGGGCGGCTATGGCGCCTATGTATGGACGGCCTATGGCGTGACCGTCCTGGCGCTGGCGTTGCTGTTCGTCTGGAGCTGGTTCGGCGCGCGGGCGAGGGAGACGGAGCTGGAGCAGATCAGAAAGCTGTCGCGATCGGAGCGTCGAAAGCCCGCCTCGACGATCGATGCAGGTCCTGCTTCCCTGCAGGCGGGCGGCTCGAGCGGGACGGCGGGCTGAACCATGCGCCTTCGTAAGCAACAACGCCTTCTTCTCGTGATCGTCGCGGTCGTCCTGCTCGGCGGGGCGACCGCGCTGGTGATGGCGGCACTCTCGGACAGCGTCGCCTTCTTCGCGACCCCGACCGACATCGCCGAGGGCAAGGTCGAGGCCGACAGGAATTTTCGCATCGGCGGTCTGGTGGTCGACGGTAGCGTCGGACGCGGCGACGACGGCGTCGTCACCTTCGCGCTGACCGACCAGGCCAATGAGGTGAAGGTCGCCTATCAGGGCATCCTTCCCGACCTCTTCCGCGAGGGCCAGGGCATCGTCGCCCAGGGCCGGATCGACGGTGACGGCACCTTCGTCGCCTCCGAAGTGCTGGCCAAGCATGACGAGAACTACATGCCCGCAGAGGTTGCCGAAAGCCTGAAACAGGCCGGCATGTGGAACGAGGGCGAGGGGCACGGCCCCGGCACGGACCAGAAGGGAGCGACGCAGTGATCACCGAGCTCGGCCATTACGCCCTGGTGCTGGCGCTCGGACTCGCCATCGTTCAGAGTACGCTGCCGTTCTGGGGCGCGCACCGAAACGATCCGCAGCTCATGGCGCTAGGCCCCTCAGCCGCCATCGGCCAGTTCCTGTTCATGGCGCTCGCCTTCGCCGCCCTGATTCACGCCTTCGTCATCTCCGACTTCTCGGTGATCAACGTCGCCACCAATTCCCACTCCTCGAAGCCGATGGTCTACAAGGTGGCGGCGTCATGGGGAAACCATGAGGGCTCGATGGTCCTCTGGGTGCTGATCCTCGCCTTCTACGGCGCGCTCGTCGCCTTGTTCGGCAAGAACCTGCCGCCCTCCTTCCGTGCCCGCGTGCTCGGCGTTCAGGGGCTGATCAGCGTCGGCTTTCTGACCTTCATGCTGTTCACCTCGAACCCGTTTCTGCGCGTCGAGCCCGCCCCGGTCGACGGCAACGGCTTCAACCCGATCCTGCAGGACCTGGCGCTCGCCGCCCATCCGCCCATGCTCTATGCGGGCTATGTCGGCTTCTCCATGGCCTACGCCTTCGCCATCGCCGCGCTGATCGAGGGCAAGGTCGACGCCAGCTGGGCGCGCTGGGTCCGGCCCTGGACACTGCTCGCCTGGTGTTTTTTGAGCTTCGGCATCGCGCTCGGCAGCTACTGGGCCTATTACGAGCTCGGCTGGGGCGGCTGGTGGTTCTGGGATCCGGTCGAGAATGCCTCCTTCATGCCCTGGATCGCCGGCACCGCGCTCCTGCATTCGGCGATCGTCGTCGAGAAGCGCGGCGCCCTCAAGAGCTGGACCATCCTGCTCGCTATCCTCGCCTTCTCGCTCTCGCTCCTCGGCACCTTTCTGGTGCGCTCGGGCGTGCTCACCTCGGTCCACGCCTTCGCGGTCGATCCCGCCCGCGGCGTCTACATTCTGGGGCTCCTTGTGATCGCCATCGGCGGCTCGCTCGTCCTTTATGCCTGGCGTGCGCCGGAACTCAAATCCGGCGGCATGTTCGCGCCGATCTCGCGCGAAGGCGGGCTGCTCTTGAACAACCTCCTGCTCGCCACCGCCTGCGCCACCGTGCTGCTCGGCACCCTCTATCCGCTGATCCTGGAGGCGATCAACGGCCAGAAGATCTCGGTCGGCCCGCCCTATTTCAACGCCACCTTCGGGCCTCTCATGATCCCGCTTTTGATCGCCGTGCCGATCGGCTCGATGCTCGCCTGGAAACGCGGCGATCTCGCAGGCGTGCTCGATCGCCTGAAGGTGGCAGTCGGCCTCACGCTCGCAATCGTCGCAGCCCTTCTCTTCTGGACAGCCGGCAAAAGCGCGCTCGCCGTCATCGGGCTCGGCATCGCGGCCTGGGTGATCCTCGGCTCGCTGTTCGAACTCGCCGAGCGCATCCAGCTCTTCCGTCTGCCGTTCGGACGCAGCATGCGACGCGCGGGCGGTCTGCCGCGCTCCGCCTACGCCATGGCGATCGCCCATATCGGCCTCGGCGTCTCGACGGTCGGCGTGGTCGCATCCAGCGCCTGGCAGTCGGAGCGCATTCTGGTGATGAAGCCCGGCGAAAGCGTCGAACTCGCCGGCTACGGCTTCACCCTCGGCGACATCAGCGAGGGCGAGGGACCGAACTACGTCTATCGCCGCGCCGCCTTCGAGGTGACCAGAGGCGACGAGCCGGTGGCGACGCTCCACCCCGAAAAGCGCTTCTATAATGTCGAGCGTCAGCCGACCTCGGAAGCCGGCATCGACAGCGGTATCCTGCGTGACCTCTACGTCGTCCTCGCCGATCCGCCCGAGGGGCAGACCGCGGAGGAGGCCGGCTACACCGTTCGCCTCTACCACAACCCGCTGGTCACCTGGATCTGGGGCGGCGTGGCGCTGATGGGCGTCGCCGGCGCCGTCTCGCTGACCGACCGCCGCCACCGGGTCGGCGCGCCGACCACGGCCAGAGCACGCCGCAAGGTCACTGCCACACAAGGAGCCCCCGCATGACCGGTGCGCCTGGCTCGGCCAGCTCGGATGTGGGGACGGATTCCGGTTCGGAAACGCCGGCGACCGGCAAGAGAAAATCTTTCGCACGCCTTGGCTACCTGTTGCCGGTGGCCATTTTCGTCATTGTCGGCGTCGGCCTCGGCATCGGTCTCACCCGCGATCCCAGCACCCTACCGTCCGCCCTGATCGGCAAACCGGCGCCGACCTTCGAGCTGCCAGCGCTGGAGGCGACGGGCAAGCCCGGCCTCGCCAGCACCGACCTCACCGGCAAGGTGCAGCTGGTCAACGTCTTCGCCTCCTGGTGCGGCCCCTGCCGGGTCGAGCACCCGATCCTGATGAAGCTTGCGAAGGACGGCGTGCCGGTGCAGGCACTGAACTACAAGGACGAGCCCGCCGACGCCGCCCGCTTCCTCACCGAGCTTGGCGACCCCTACGAAAAAATCGGCGTCGATCGGAACGGCCGTACCGGCATCGAATGGGGCGTCTACGGCGTGCCCGAGACCTTCGTGGTCGACGCCGAAGGCATCATTCGCCACAAGCATGTCGGCCCGCTTCAGGCGCGCGACGTCGAAGGCCTGATGCAAATCATCGAGACCCTCCAATGAAGGCCGGGGCGGCCCTCCTCTACCTGTTCGTCACTGTGGTGGCGGTCAGCGTTCTGCTTTCGAATGCCGGTGTCGGCGTGGTCGGATCGGCGGCGGCGGCGACCAGTCCTGACGAGATTATGGAGGACCCGGCGCTGGAGGCGCGGGCGCGGGGGCTCGCGAAGGAGCTTCGCTGCCTCGTCTGCCAGAACCAGTCGATCGACGACAGCGACGCCGATCTCGCCCGCGATCTGCGAAAACTCGTGCGCGAGCGGCTGCTGGCCGGCGACAGCGACGACGAGATCATCGACTTCGTCACCAATCGTTACGGCGACTTCGTGCTGCTGCGGCCGCCGATAAAGCCTTCGACCTGGGGGCTCTGGTACGGACCGCCGGTGATCTTCGCACTCGCCGCCGTCGCAATCTTCTTTTACCTGCGCCGCCGTCGCAGGGAGCCGGCGGTCGTCGAATCCGACGCACTTTCGGATGAGGAACAGGCGAGGCTCGATCGTCTTCTCGAACAGGAAGGCGGGCGATCATGACCTCGATCGTCCTGTTCCTGGGACTGAGCGCGCTTGCCATCCTTCTGTTGGCGCTCCCCTTTCTCCGGCGGGAGGCGGCGCCGGAGCGCGAGGTCTTCGACCTCAACGTCTATCGGGACCAGCTCACCGAGCTGGAGCGCGATCAGGAGCGCGGCCTGATCGACGAAGAGGCCGCGCGCGCCGCCAGGCTCGAGATCGAACGCCGCATCCTTCTGGTGGCCGAAGAAGGCACGTCCGAGAAGACACCGCCCCAAAGTCGACCCACCGCCAGGCTGGCGGCCGCGGCGGGGCTGGTGATGGTGGTGCCGATCGCGTCTGCGCTGCTCTACGTGGCGCTCGGCAAGCCCGAGATGCGGGATCTGCCGCTCGCCGCACGGCCGGCGCCGGACCAGCAGCTTGAGGGACGGGATTCGCTCCTCGCCAATATCGAGCAGCTCGAGCAGCACCTCGAAACCACTCCCGACAATGGCGGCGTGTGGACGGTGCTCGGCCGCACCCGCATGCGCGCCGGGCTTTATCAGGACGCGGTCGAGGCCTTTCGAAAGGGCGTCGAACTGACCGAGGACGATCCGACCGTCCGCGCCGAGCTCGCCGAAGCCATGGTCTACGCCGCCGGCGGCCAGGTCACCCCCGCCTCGATCGACGAGTTCCGGACGGTGCTGGAGACCGTGCCCAACGAGCCCCGCGCCCGCTATTATGTCGGCCTGGCGCTCGCCCAGGAGGGCGAGGTGGACGCCGCCCTCGACGGCTGGCGCCAGCTCCTGGAAGCGAGCCCGAGCGACGCACCCTGGCGCGCCAATATCATGGACGCTATTCGAAGCGTGCTCCAGGCGGAAGGCCGTCCGGTCGACGAGATCATGGCAAGCCTGCCCGAAGGCACCACGGCGACGGCCGCGGCGGCCACCGATGCGGAAAGCGGCGGCGGCGAGGTCGACAACGAGCAGATCCGCGGCATGGTCGAGGGGCTGGCAGCACGCCTGGAGGACGAGCCGGACGACGTTCAGGGCTGGCTGATGCTCGGCCGTTCGCGCATGGTTCTGGAGGAGCCGGAACTCGCCAGAGAAGCCTATGAGCGGGCGCTGGCGCTGGCGCCGGGCGATGTCGACGTCCTTCGCGCCTATGCCGGCAGCCTGCTCGGCGCCGCCCATCCCGAGACCTCGGCCGCCACCGTCGGCGAGGAAGCGGAGGCGCTCTATCGCCAGATCGTCGAGATCGCGCCGGAGGATCCCGAAGCGCACTGGTATCTCGGCCTTGTCGCCGTCCAGAACGGCGCCGTCGACGAGGCCAAACGCCACTGGCGGCAGGTCCTCGACGTCCTCGGACCGGATCACCCCAACTACGCCGCCGTGCAGTCCAGCCTGGAAGAGGTCGAGACCAAGACCCAGTGAGTCAGGCTTGCCCAAACCGGCGTGATGGGGGAGGCTTGATGGCCGAACGCGCGGCGGAAGGAAGGGGCATGGCCGAAAACAGCTACAATCCGAGGGACTGGTCGACCCAGCCGCCTCTGATCCATCCGGACTACAAATCGACCCGGCTTCGCGGCCCCAAAAAGCCGCTGATCCCCCTTCCCAACTCGCTCTCCGAGATCACAGGGCCGGTCTACGGCCATGATTCCGTCGATCCGATCGACGCCGATCTCACGAAGAACGCCGCCAAGAACGGCGAGCCGATCGGCGAGCGCATCATCGTCGAGGGCCGGGTGCTGGACGAGGACGGCCGTCCCGTGCCGGACACGCTGATCGAGATCTGGCAGGCCAACGCCGCCGGCCGCTACATCCACAAAAGCGAAATCCACGACGCCCCGCTCGATCCCAATTTTCTGGGCGCGGGACGGACGGTGACCGATGAAACGGGACGTTTCCGGTTCGTGACGCTCAAGCCCGGCTCCTATCCCTGGGGCAACCATCCAAATGCCTGGCGGCCCGCCCACATCCATTTTTCGCTGTTCGGCCCGAGCTTCCTCACCCGCCTCGTCACCCAGATGTATTTCGAGGGCGATCCGACCTTCCCCTACGATCCCATCTTCAACGCAGTGCCTGAAGAGGCTCGAGACCTCCTCGTCGCAAAATTCTCGATCGAGCGCACAGTGCCTGAATGGGCCCACGCTTTTCTGTTCGACATCGTGCTGCGCGGCCGCGACGCTACGCCCATGGAGGCCTGAGATGGCGGGATCGAAACTGCGCCAGAGCCCGTCCCAGACCGTCGGCCCCTATTTCGCCTACGGCCTGACCCCCGTTCAATATGGCTATCCCTTCTCCACGGTGGTCCCGCCGGAGGTCTCGAAAGAGAACACCGAGGGCAAGCGCATTCGCCTGATCGGCCGGGTCTTCGACGGTGAGGGCGTGCCGGTGAATGATGCCATGATCGAGATCTGGCAGGCCAACGTCCACGGCCGCTACAACCATCCGGCGGATGGCAGGCAGGACAACCGCCTCGATCCCGATTTCTCCGGCTTCGGCCGTTCCGGCACCGGCGCCGATGTCCAGGCGCGCTTCACCTTCGACACGGTCAAGCCCGGCGCCGTCGGCGACGGCCAGGCCCCGCATCTGAACATGATCGTGATGATGCGCGGTCTTCTGAACCACCTGTTCACCCGCGTCTATTTCGACGACGAGGCCGATGCCAATGCCGCCGACCCGGTGCTGGCGCGCGTGCCGGAGGACCGGCGCGCCACGCTGCTGGCAAGGCGAGGGGAGACGGCGGCCGGAAGCGTCTACCATTTCGACATCCACATGCAGGGCCCGGACGAGACGGTTTTTTTTGACGTTTGATTCTTTTCACACCGGCCTGACGTCGCGCAGGCGCTTGAAACACCACACCCATGACTCGGCGCCAGTTCGCTCTCGGGCTCGCGTCCGGCACGCCTCCGACAGATCACACCCCTTCTGGTCTCTGGTATACCAGAAATTTTTCGAATAGATTGGTCGCTATGGGATGGGCTCGCCCGGCGGGCGATGCCATGCTGAGCCGAATGGAAGCGTAGAGGCGAAATCGAGGCGGCGTCGATGTCGGAAAAAATCACCTTCACCCTTGATGGCCGCGAGGTCGAGGCGGGGTCGGACGAGACTATCTGGCAGGTGGCGGCGCGGGAAGGCACCGAAATCCCGCATCTCTGCTGGCTGCCGGAGCCCGGCTACCGCGCCGACGGCAATTGCCGGGCCTGCATGGTGGAGATCGAGGGCGAGCGGGCGCTGGCGGCATCCTGCATCCGAAAGCCCGTTCAGGACATGGTGGTCAACACCGCGAACGACCGCGCGAAAACCGCCAGAAGAATGGTGATCGAGCTTTTGATGGCCGATCAGCCCGAGCGTGCCAAAGCCCACGATCCCGCATCCCGCCTCTGGCAGACGGCCGACGATCTCGGAGTCGATGCCAGCCGCTTCCCGCAGAGGTCGACGCCTTCCAGCGACACGAGCCACCCGGCGATGGCGGTCAATCTGGATGCCTGCATCCACTGCAATCTCTGCGTGCGCGCCTGCCGAGAGGTGCAGGTGAACGACGTCATCGGCATGGCGTACAGAAACAACGACTCGAAGATCGTGTTCGACATGGACGACCCGATGGGCGCTTCGACCTGCGTTGCCTGCGGCGAATGCGTCCAGGCCTGCCCGACCGGCGCCCTGATGCCGGCGACCCTGGTGGACGAGAACGGCGTCGGCCATGTCGAGATGGACCGGGAGGTGGACAGCGTCTGCCCTTATTGCGGCGTCGGCTGCCAGATCACCTATCACATCCGGGACGACGAGATCCGATACGTTTCGGGACGGAACGGTCCCGCCAACGAGAACCGGCTCTGCGTCAAGGGCCGCTTCGGCTTCGACTATGTCAGCCATCCCGACCGCCTGACCGTGCCGCTGATCCGAAAGGAAGGCGTGCCCAAAAAGGTCGACGACGACATCGATCCCGCCAATCCGTTAACCCACTTCCGCGAAGCCTCCTGGGACGAGGCTTTAGATTTGGCGGCCAAAGGCCTCCGAGACATAAGAGACAGTAAAGGGTCCAGCGCCCTGGCTGGCTTCGGATCGGCGAAGGGGTCGAACGAGGAGGCCTATCTCGTGCAAAAGCTGGTCAGGACCGGCTTCGGCACCAACAATGTCGACCACTGCACGCGGCTTTGCCATGCCTCTTCGGTGGCGGCCCTGATGGAGAACATCGGCTCCGGCGCCGTGACCGCTCCCTTCACCGCGGTCCGGGACAGCGACGTCATCATCGTGATCGGCGCCAACCCCACCGAGAACCACCCGGTCGCCGCCACCTATTTCAAGCAGGCGGCAAAGGCGGGCAAGACGCTGATCGTCATGGACCCGCGCGGCCAGGCGCTGAAGCGCCATGCCACCCACATGCTGCAGTTCAAGCCCGGCACCGACGTCGCCATGCTGAACGGCATCATGAACGTGATCCTCGAGGAGGGTCTGTATGACAAGCAGTATGTGCAGGCCCACACCGAAGGCTTCGACAAGCTGAAGGCGCATCTGGAGGCCTTCCCGGTCGAAGATATGGCCGCGGTCTGCGGTATCGACGCAGAGACGCTTCGTACGGTCGCGAGAAAATTCGCGACGGCGCAGCGGAGCATCGTCTTCTGGGGCATGGGCATTTCCCAGCATGTCCACGGCACCGACAATTCGCGCTGCCTGATCTCGCTCGTCCTCATGACCGGCCAGGTCGGCCGCCCAGGCACCGGCCTGCACCCGCTGCGCGGCCAGAACAACGTCCAGGGTGCTTCGGACGCCGGGCTCATTCCGATGGTGTTCCCGGATTATCAGGCCGTCGGCAACGATGCGATCCGCGAAAAATTTGAAGAGATCTGGGGCCAGAGGCTCGACCCGAAGCCCGGTCTCACCGTGGTCGAGATCATGGATGCAGTGCATGCCGGTCAGATCCACGGCATGTACATCATGGGCGAGAACCCGGCGATGTCCGACCCCGATGTCAGCCACGCACGGGCGGGGCTTGCCAAGCTCGACCATCTCGTCGTGCAGGATCTGTTCCTTACCGAGACCGCGAAATACGCCGACGTCGTCCTTCCCGCCTCCGCCTGGCCGGAAAAGGACGGCACGGTGACCAACACGAACAGACAGGTCCAGCGCGGCAGGGCGGCCCTGTCGCTGCCGGGAGTGGCGCGTCAGGACTGGTGGATCATCCAGGAAATCGCGAACCGCATCGGTCTGGACTGGCGCTACGAGAACCCGGCCGACGTGTTCGCCGAAATGAAGCAGGGCATGAACTCGCTCGACAACATCACCTGGGAGCGAGTCTCGACGGAGAACTCGGTCACCTACCCCTGCGACGCGCCGGACCGGCCCGGCAACGAAATCGTGTTCGCCGAGAGCTTCCCGACCGCCAGCGGCCGCGGCCGGTTCACGCCTGCCGACGTGCTGCCGCCGGACGAGCTGCCGGACGCCGACTACCCGATGGTGCTGACCACCGGCCGCCAGCTCGAGCACTGGCACACTGGCTCGATGACCAGGCGCGCCAGCAAGCTCGATGCCCTGGAGCCGGAGGCCAATGCCAGCCTCCATCCGAAGGAGCTGCGCCGGCTCGGCGTCCAGCCCGGCGAGGCGATCCGGGTGGCGACCCGCCGCGGCGCGATCGAGATCATGGCGCGCGCCGATCGCGCGGTCGCCGAGGGCATGATCTTCATTCCGTTCTGTTATGCCGAGGCGGCGGCCAACATCCTGACCAATCCGCAGCTCGATCCCTATGGCAAGATTCCGGAGTTCAAATTCTGTGCTGCCAGGGTCGAGAAAGCGGAGAGCGTCGTCGCCGCGGAATAGGCGCGCATCCTCGGATATGCAGGCCGGTCTCGACCACGGTGCGGCAGGCATGAGACATGACCATGCCGGCCGGCTACGCTATAGGACGGCCCTTGGGGGACAGGCGCTAGATTGGGGAATGAGCGCGTGAGTGACGTCATCGAGGTTTTGGCCTCGATCGATATCTTCGAGACTCTGGAGCCTGACGGTCTGGAGAGGGTCGCCGCGCGCTGCCGCCACGATCGCTACTGCCAGAATCAGACGATCTTCAGCTATGGCGATCACAGCACCGACGTCTACTTCATCAAGTCGGGATGCGTGCAGATCACCATGTTCTCGCAGAATGGCAGGGAAATCGCCTTTCGCCAGCTGACCGCCGGCAACATGTTCGGCGAGATCGCAGCGATCGATCACCTGCCGCGCTCGACGGCGGCGGTCAGTCGTTCCCGGCTGGAGCTGATTCGGCTGTCGGATCAGGATTTTCGCGAGATCATGAGCGACATGCCAGACGTCGCTTTCGCGGTCATGCGCCGGCTGACCTTTCTGGTTCGGGCCCTCTCCGATCGGGTGATTGAATACACGACCCATGACGTCCACCACCGGATTCTGGCGGAATTGCTTCGCCTCGCAAAGGCGCATGGCGGGGGCGCGGAGGTGGTCAACATCCATCCCGCACCGACCCATGCCGATATCGCAAGTCAGGTCAGCACTCATCGCGAAGCGGTCACCCGCGAATTCAAGCAGCTCGCAAACGAGGGCATTCTGGAGAGACGGGGGCGCAATCTGATCGTTCGCGACGTTCAGCGTCTCGAACGGATGGTCAACGAGACCGAGGCGTAAACGGAGCAGCGCCCCTGCCCGGGCCTTCGCCCATCACCTTGTCCTCCCGACCGGCGGCGGGCTCGACGGCGAACACCTGATCGGTCTTGGCCCCGACATCGGCGTAGAGCTCGACCACCGGCTCGCGCAGCGCCAGGCTTCCCGCCAGAACAGCCAGGCCCAGAAGGCTGGCGACAAGGGCGTACTGAATTGCTGCATCGCCCCTCTGATCTCCGAAAACGCTGAGAAGTGATGCCATATCCAGTACTCCCTTTAAGCTAACAAATATACATTACGATTTTTCCCAATGATTGTCAATAATTAACCAAATATTTGTTGAATTTTTTCATTAATCATTAATATTCGCTGGTGGAGATTCGGCACATTTGCTGCTCGTTCGGCTTCTCGTCCGCGATGGTTTCGCCCTGGAAAACCGCGCGCTGGTCGGCTGAACAGACGGCGCACGCCATTGGCCGCCGCCATCACCGACGCTATGCTTTCAGCAGGTTCATCCTCCGTTTCACCCGGGAATCCGACCATGACCTTCGTCCAACCATCCCACAATCTCTCGCTGGAAGAGCTCGACCGCGAGAGCATGTTCCACCCCTACACGGCGCTCGCCGATCATCTCGAAAAGGGCGTGCGCGTGATCAGCGAGGGGTCGGGCGTCTGGGTGAAGGATCCCGACGGCAAGCGCTTTCTCGATGCGGTCGCCGGGCTCTGGTGCGTCAATATCGGCTACGGGCGAACCGAGGTCGCCGACGCGATTCACGAGCAGGCGAAGAAGCTCGCCTATTTCCACTCGTTTTCGTCCATGGGCACGGAGCCGACCATCCGGCTCGCCGACCGCCTCCTTCGCCTCGCCCCCGACGGCATGAGCAAGGTGCTGTTCGGCAATACCGGCTCCGATGCCAACGACACCAACGTCAAGCTGATCTGGTATTACAACAATCTCCGCGGCAAGCCGGGGAAGGTGAAGCTGATCGCGAGGAAGCAGGGCTATCACGGCGTCACCGTGGCGTCGGCGAGTCTGACCGGCCTGCCTTTGCTGCACAAATCCTTCAACCTGCCGATCCCGCACATCCTGCACGTCTCCTGCCCCGATCCCTATCGCGGCAGGCCGGACGGCATGTCGGAGCGCGAGTTCTCGAAGCATCTCGCCAGGGAGCTGGACGAGACCATCGAGCGCGAAGGGCCGGACACGGTCGCCGCCTTTTTCGCCGAGCCGGTGATGGGGGCGGGCGGCGTGCACGTGCCGCCGGAAGGCTATTTTGACGAGATCCAGCCGGTCCTGAAGAAGCACGACGTGCTCCTGGTGGCGGATGAGGTGATCTGCGGCTTCGGCCGCCTCGGGCGCTGGTTCGGCTCGAATCTTTACGGCATCCGGCCTGATATCATGACCATCGCCAAGGGGCTGACCAGCGGCTATGTGCCGATGTCCGCGAGTCTGGTCGGGAACAAGGTCTGGGACGTGCTGATCGACACCTCCAGGGACATCGGCCCCTTCGGCCATGGCTACACCTATGGCGGCCACCCGGTCGCCGCGGCCGCGGCCATGGCCAATCTCGACATCTTCGAGCGGGATGGCCTTGTCGAGAATGCCGACGAGGTCGGCGCTCACTTCCAGAGCCGGATGCGGGCGGCACTGGCGGATCATCCGCTGGTCGGTCATGTCAGAGGCGTCGGGCTGATCCTCGGCATCGAGTTCGTCGCCGACAAGGCGAGCAAGCGGTCGTTCGAGGGCGCCGACAGGGTCGCACCCAAGGTCTCGCAGGCGGCCTATGCCCGCGGCCTTCTGGCGCGCCCGCTCCCCGGCGGCGACATCATCGCGCTCTCGCCGCCGCTCTCGATCACGAAAGAGGAGGTCGACGTCGTCGCCGAGCGCCTGCTGGAGGCGGTGGAGGAGGTGGCGCGCGCAGCCTGAAGCTGAACATCGGGCCGCCAGTCGGCACAGATCGGCACGCTCCAGCTAAAAGAGACCTGGACCACGCTCGATTCCCGCTCAAGTCTTGACGGCGAGCCCGGGCTGAGCCAGAGCTTCGGCAACGGCCGGCACGGCCGACGGAAGAGAAGTGGAGAGGCCTCGTCATGAATCCGCTCGGCATCCATGCGCTCGTCCTCGCCGCCGGCTGGAATCGCAAAGAGGCCGTCCGAGCGATCGAACGCGCCGCGGCCCTCGACTATGGCTATCTCGAGATCCCGTTGATCGATCCGGGTGCGATCGATGTCAGACGCACGCGCAAGGCTCTGGAGAAAGCCGGCCTTCGCCCGGTGGCGTCACTCGGTCTCGGCCCGGATACCGACATCTCCTCCGGCGATCCCGCGGTGGTCAGCCGCGGCGAGACGCTGCTCGGAGACGCCCTTTCGGTCGCGCGCGATCTCGGCTCGACGATGTTGAGCGGCGTGCTCTACTCGGCGCTCGGTAAATACAGCATACCCGCGACCGAGATCGGCCGATGGAACTGCATTCAGGTGCTCGGGCGTCTGGCGGAGAAGGCGAAGGCCTCGGGCATGACCATCGGCATCGAGCCGGTCAACCGTTATGAGAGCAACCTCGTCAATACCGGCGACGATGCCTTGAAGCTCATCGACACGATCGGTGCCGAGAACATGGTCGTGCATCTCGACAGCTATCACATGAACATCGAGGAGGGCGATCCGGGCGCGCTGATCGCACGTCTCGGCGATCGTCTTGGTTACGTGCATGTCAATGAAAGCCATCGGGGCTATCTGGGCACCGGCAGTGTCCACTTCGATGGCCTGTTTCGAGCGCTCGCCGAGCACGGCTATGACGGTGTCGTTACGTTCGAGGCGTTTTCCGCCGGAATCGGGGATCCCGGCCTCCATGCCGACCTCGCGGTCTGGCGCCCGCTCTTCGACGATCCCGACGATCTCGCCCGCCATGCCCGGATTTTCATGATGAACATGATGCAGCGGCAGATACGGCCTGCGGAGGCGGCGTCAGCCGATCACGGCGCGGTGCGCGCGGCCTCGAACGGACTGAACGACGCCGGACCGACCGCGGGAAAGCAGGGGCAGGACGACCGGCGGTTCGGCTGGTCGAGGCGCCTGTCGTGACCTCGGCATCCGGTGACGACGGCATTTGGAGCCGGGGAGCGTCGACCTCAGCCGGCCTCCGGCAACGGATGGCCCGGCATCAGTTCGTAGGGATGCACCCATCCCGGCAACGCCTGAATGCGTTCCAGCCAGGCGCCGATCGCGGGGTAGTCGCCCCAGCTCACGCCGAACTCGTCCGGCCAGAAGAGATAGCCACAGATCGAGAAATCGGCGATGGTCGGACGCGCCGCCGCGACGAAGGCGCGGCCGTCGAGATGGCCGTTCAGCACGCGGAGCGCGCCGGCAAGCCGCCCCTTCAGGAAGTCGGTGACCGGCGTTTCCCCCGTCTTCGCGAAACGCAGCAGGAAGCGATAGGTCGCTATGTTGGCGGTGAGCTTGTGGTTGTCGAACAGGATCCAGCGCCAGATCTCGCGGCGCTCGTCGGCGTCCTCGGGCCCGAACTTGCCGAGGTGCTCGGCGAGATAGTCGAGGATGATGCCGGATTGCGTGAGGATCCTGCCCTCATGCTCGAGCACCGGCACCTCGCCCATCGGATTGATCGCGCGGAACGTCTCGCCGCGGGTCTCGCCGTTGAAGAAATCAACGAAGCGAGGTTCCCAATCGGCATCACAGAGATTGAGCATCAAAGCCGGCTTGTACGCATTGCCGGATTGGGCGAAACAATGAAGTCGGTACTCGGCCATCCCGAACCCTCCTCGTAACGACGATAAAAAACCGGAGCGAGCGCATCACCATGTTATGCCCAGACAGGCTCTGCAAGCCGACACGAACGAAACCGATCGTGATAGCGTCGACAATCCGTCGTCGGCCGGCACCATAACCGCAGCCGCGACGATCCGATCACAAGCCGACGGTCCCATGCGCCTCCTCTCGCACCCGCGATTTCGCCTCGGCGCCTGCCTCCTCTGGTGCCTCGCCTGGCCCGGCATCGCGCTTCTTCTGCTGACCCCGCTGCCGTTCAGGCTGATCGCGCGCTCCGATCTGCTCGGCCACTTCCTGCTGTTCGCCGTGATGACCGTCGCGATCGTCAGCTTCGCCAGGAGCCGTCTCCAGATCATCCTCCTGAGCGTGATCTCGATCGGCTACGGCGTCGCCCTGGAGTTCGCCCAGGCACATGTGCCGAACCGCACCTTCGATCTCGCCGACATGGTCGCCAACGGGCTCGGCGGCATCGTCGGCTGCGGGGCGGCACTGCTGCTGCTGGAATGCTTCATCACACCGGCGCTCGGCGCCGCGGACGCGCGCGCCCGCGATCTCTGATCTCCGGCGGCGCTCTGCTCGCCCACCTTGAAGCCTCGCCCCCGAGCCGGCTATGCTCGTATGACGCCAGGACGGTCGGAGAAACGCCGATGATCGACGCCACCGAGCCCGAAAAGAAGGTCGTCGACGTCCACGGTAAGGTGATGGCCTATGTGGAGCAGGGCGATGGCGATCCGATTCTGTTCCTGCACGGCAACCCGACCTCCTCCTATCTCTGGCGAAACGTCATCCCGCATCTGGCACCGCATGGCCGCTGCATCGCGCCTGATCTGATCGGCATGGGGGATTCGGAAAAACTGGACGACAGCGGCCTCGACGCCTACCGATTCGTCGAGCATCGTCGCTATCTCGACGGCTTTCTCCGGGCTCTGGACGTCACCGACCGCATCACCCTCGTCGTCCATGACTGGGGATCGGCGCTCGGCTTTGACTGGGCGAACCGTCACCGCGACGCGGTGCGCGGGATCGCCTATATGGAGGCGATCGTCCGGCCGATGGCATGGGACGAGTGGCCGGAAGCGATCCGCAAGCTGTTCCAGGGCTTCCGCTCGGATGCGGGCGAGGCAATGGTTCTGGAGAAGAACGTGTTCGTCGAGCGGGTCCTGCCGGGATCGGTGCTGCGCGGCCTGACCGAAGAGGAGATGGCGGTCTACCGGCGCCCCTTCGCGGAGCCGGGCGAGAGCCGGCGGCCGACGCTGACCTGGCCGCGCCAGATCCCGCTGGATGGCGAACCCGCCGACGTCGCCCTGATCGTCCAGAGCTATGCCGACTGGCTAAACGACAGCGCCGAGCTGCCAAAACTGTTCGTCGATGCCAAACCCGGTGCCATCCTCACCGGCGCGCAGCGGGACTTCTGCCGTGGCTGGCCGAACCAGATCGAGGTTATCGTGGCCGGCAGCCATTTCATCCAGGAAGACAGCCCGGATGCGATCGGCCGCGCCGTCGCCGACTGGTATCGAGGACTGGATTGAGGGTCTCCGCGCGCCTCTCCGTCAGCGGCCGACCGTGAAGAGCTCCGGCTCGGCGAAGACGACCTCCGGCTCGGTCTGAAGGGCGGCCGCAGTGGCGATCGGGTTGGTCGACCCCTGCGTGATCCTCACCAGATAGTCACCGTTGCCCCGCTCCTCCACCGCCTGCAGCCGGTAACGGGTAAGTGTCGCCTCGTGGCGATGGCCGGCGACTTTCGCATCGAAGATCAGATGAACATTGCCGTTCGGGACCAGAAGGGCCGATATGCCGTCTGCTTGAAAAACATGGCTCGCCGCCGCCACCGCCGGCCGTGCGCGAAGCCAGTCGAGGTCCCGCTCGAGGTCGCCGCCCGACGGACCGGCATCGACGATCTCGAAATCGCCGGCGGACGGCCGCCCCTTGACCCACCTGGCCGAGATTGCCGCGAGGTCCGCCTGCATCGCAGCCTCCATCCCGGCGCGCGCGCGCACTGCGAGATAGCGCAGGCTCTTCTCGAATGAGATCATCTGCCCGCGATAGCGCAACGATACGGTGCCGGCCACGTCTCGCGCCTCACTCGGCAATGGCGGCCGGAGGAACCTTGCCGCCATCGATAAATCAGCCCGCAGAGGGGCCGGCTGGTCGAAGGAAGAGGGCAACTGCCGGACGCCGTGCCGGCGAAAGGGTCGAAATGATCATAGCGACGATTCCTCAATAAATCAGGAAGTTGGCGAACGTCTCTGGATCTGCTTCCGTGCCCGAAGCGCAACAGCCACCCGAATGGAGAACAGGATATGATACGGAACCGAGGGCCGCAAGGATCACCATATCGGCCGCCCGTCAGCCGTTGAGATCGCAGCCCAGAAAGCGCCTGCCGGTCGCCCCGCAGGCTTCCAGCACGGTGAAGTTGCCGGCGGCCGGGTCGATCACCATGTCGCCGGAATTGGTCAGGCAGTCGATCAGCCGGGCCTGCAAGCCGACCGGCTTCGCATGTCCGCCGCGATGCGGCAGCTTCTCGTTCCAGACGTCCGGAATGTCGTGCGCCTTCCACACCCCCTTGGCGCGCAGCGGCTTTTTCTGCAGCACCAGCAGATATTCGCTGGTGCGTCGCGTGCGGTAACCCATGCCGATGCGCATCTTGTTCCAGACGATCAGATCGACCGTCGATAGATCGGTCTCGCCGATCCAGGGCGCCACCCCGGTGCAGAGATGGTATTTATCGAGCCAGAGAAGGAGGTGGCCGCTGCCGATGAGCACGCGGTCGATCTCTCGGATGAAGCGCCCGATCATTGTATCGTCCATCTGCTCGAGCTTCGCGCGATCCTTCTGGCGCTCGCCCTCATTGCCGTATTTCTGCCGATCGAGAACGCCCCGATACTGCGGATCGAAAATGCAGAGCGGGAAGGAGGCGGACGGCAGGCTTTCCAGAAAAACGACACCGTCCGAACGATTGCGCACATCCGGTGCGAAGCTCGGCGGCAGGTCGAGAGCGGGCTGTTCGAGAAGCCGCTCGCCACTGAAGACGTTTTTCTTCGACCTGGCGCGGCTCCGATCCTCGATGTCGAGCGCGTGGTCCTGCATCCTGGCCCCTCCTGGCTAAGCCTGGTCCAGCGATAGCCGGTCGACGAGAGCCCGTCACCCGCGGCATGGTTTCTATCCACAGCTTTTTTCCCGCCATCTATCGAAGGGTGTCGCTCTATGCTTCGATGACGGACGTCAGGCGACGACGGAGAGCGGACGATGGCAGGCGACGGCAAAAAAATCGGTTTCATCGGCCTCGGGCTGATGGGTCAGGGCTTCACCAAAAGGCTCGCCTCAAGAGGTCACGAAGTGCGAGGCCTCGATCGTGCGCCCGAGAAGATCCTGGCCGCGAAGGCGAACGGCGTCCTCCCCGAACGCTCGGCGGCGTCCCTCACCAGCGCCTCCGACATCGTCCACATCTGCGTCATGACCAAGACCGATCTGGAAGCGGCTGTCTTCGGCCCGGACGGCGTCGCCGCCGGCGCCTCGTCCGGAAAAATCCTGATCGATCATTCCACCACGCCGGTCGAGACCACCAAAGCCTTCGCAAAGCGCCTCCACGAGGAAACCGGCATGGCCTGGATCGACGCGCCGGTCTCCGGAGGCCCACCCGCCGCCGGGGCGGGCACGCTCGCGATCATGGTCGGCGGCGAGGATGAGCCGGTCGCCCGCGCCATGCCGGTGCTCGCCGATCTCGGCGAGGCGACCCATATGGGCCCGATCGGTGCCGGTCAGGTCACCAAGATGGTCAATCAGGTGTTCGTCCTGAACGGCTTTTGCATCCTCGCCGAAGCGCTCGCGCTCGCCGAGGCCGGCGGCGTCGACCCCAAAAAAATCCCGGCGGCGCTGGGCGGCGGCTATGCGGGCTCCAACATGCTGCAGAAGCTCTGGCCGAGGATGGTCGAACGCGACTACGCGCCCGCCGGCTATCTTTTCCAGTGCATGAAGGATCTCGACCTCGTGCACGATTTCGCGAAGGGACTGAGCGTCCCGATACCCATGTCGAGCCAGGGGGCGACGCTGTTCCGCATGATGATGAGCAAGGGCCATGGCGAGCTGGATGCGATCTCGGTCTTGAAGCTCTATGACGGCGAGGAGACGGTCTGAACGCCGACCTGGTGGTATGACCACATCATTCGATTCACATCGAGTCCTGCAACTAAGTTTAGAATCAACATGTTATGCGCCTGCCAACTGATTCTTCCGATGTGGTCATGCCATTATCGTGCTTCCGCAGCAGCGCCTTTCGGGAAGAGGCGATCCCAGAACGCTTCCAGCACCACGGCACTGCAGATCACCAGGATCGCCAGCCATTGCAGCCAGGTGACCGGCTGGCCGAGGATGAGAAGCGCCAGGACAGCCGCGATCACCGGTTTCAGGAAGAAGAGATACATGCCGCGCGTGATGTCGGGCACCGCGGCGAGGCCGCCCAGCCAGAGCCATTGGGTGAGCGTGGTGTTGAGCAGCCCGATCGCCAGCAGCGACAGCCATTGGCCGCTCGGGCGATCGAACAGGCCGAGCGGATTGACCCAGTCATTCCAGAAAACGCCGACGATCAGCCAGAGGCCGATGCCGGAGAGCGCCGTGCTGAGCGTGGTGACGCGAAGGGCGCCATATTTGCCGATATAGGGCTTCGCGATCACCGTAAAGCCGCCGATCAGGAAGGCGCTCAGGATCACGAGCGCGATACCCAGAAGATTGCGGCGCCCACCAGCGAGCTGGGTGAGCGCGCCGTCCGTCAAGAGGAGAGCGACAGCGACCAAGGCGGCGATGCCGGTCACCCATTTGGCCGTCGTGATCGGTTCCTTGTTGAGCCAGCGGTTCACCAGGGCGACGTAGATCGGCGCCGCGGTCACCGTGGTCGCCACCTGCGGAACCGTGGCGTAGTCGAGCGCCAGATGAAACAGAAGATAGCCAATGCAGATCATGCCGATCGACAGGCCGACGATCGCTGGGAAATCCCTCTTTAACGGCGTCAGGAGATCCCGTGCGCCCGGTATGAGGAGCGAGACGACGACCAGCCCAGCACCGCCGATCAGAAATCGCCAGACCGAAAGCTCGGCGCCGGCGACACCGGACAGAACCGCCACGAATTCCGTGGTCGCATGGCCGATGACACCCAGAAAGACCGCGCCATAGGCGATCGCCGCATAGCGATGCCAGAGGCCGGTCTTCGCCGTCACGAAAGCCGATCCGCCAGCGCCAGGCAGGCGCGGGTGATGGCGGCGGGGCGTTCCATGGTCACGAGATGGCCGATGTCGGCGATGTCGATCTTTTCCGCGTTCGGCAGGCGTGCGGTGAGCTCGGCGACGTCGGCGGCGACGTAGAAGACGTGGTCCTGAAGCCCGCTCAGCACGGTCACCGGCATGTCCAGCCGTTCGTAAGGAACGTTCCAGTCGGCGCCGATGCCGGCTTCCAGCAGGCGAGCGGCGCCGCTGTCGGGATCGAGCGGCTCGTAGGGCTCGTCTTTCAGAAAGCTGCCCTTGTTGGCCGCCTGCCAGGCGGGCCCGGTCAGATGTGGCAGCATCAGGTCCTGGATCAGCCGGCCGCCGCCGGTGACCGCGGCGCGATGGGCCGCACGGTTGGTCCAGTCCAGGCGCGGGCCGGGTTTTCTAAGGGTGTTGATGAACAGGAGGCCGTCGCAGGATGCCCCGCCCAGATGGGCCTGGGCGGCGAACAGCCCGCCGATCGAAAGGCCGACATAGACGGGGCGCTTCGGCGTTTCGGTCTGGATCAGACTGATCGAGTCCCGAACGATGCCGTCGGCCGAAATGACGTCCGGGGCGCTGAACGGGCTGTCCTTCTGGCCGCGGAAATTCCACATCAGCGTGCCGTGGCCGGCGTCCCTGAGCGCCGGGCCGATCTCCGCTTCCCAGGCCGATGTGTCGCCGGTCAGCGCGTTGAAGAACACGAACGTCGCCCCGCCGTCGTCACGAGGGGCGTGATGCTCATGAAAGAGTGCATCTCGATCGCCGATCCGATGAACAGCCATCCCCGGTCTCCCTGTCTTCGGCCCTTTCGTCGCCGCCCTTCCACCGCTATAACGCTTGGCATCATCGCGCAAGATGGCACAGGACGGACGAAACATCATGGCTGAGCTGGCGACCAACGGCACGCGGACGGCGAACGATCGGCAAAAGGCGCTGGACGCGGCGATCGGACAGATCGAGCGCTCCTTCGGCAAGGGCTCGGTCATGAAACTCGGTTCGCGCGGCACCGCCGTGGATATCGAGGCGATTTCCACGGGCTCCCTCGGCCTCGATCTGGCGCTCGGCATCGGCGGCCTGCCCAAGGGCCGGGTGATCGAGATTTACGGGCCGGAAAGCTCGGGCAAGACCACGCTCACCCTGCATTGCATCGCCGAAGCGCAGAAAAAGGGCGGGGTCTGCGCCTTCGTCGACGCCGAGCACGCCCTCGACCCGGGCTATGCGAGAAAGCTCGGCGTCGACATCGACGAGCTCCTGATCTCCCAGCCGGACACCGGCGAGCAGTCCCTCGAGATCGCCGACACGCTGGTGCGCTCCGGTGCGGTCGACGTGGTGGTGATCGACAGCGTCGCCGCCCTGGTGCCGAAGGCCGAGCTCGAAGGCGAGATGGGCGACAGCCATGTCGGCCTGCAGGCCAGGTTGATGAGCCAGGCGCTCAGAAAACTGACCGGCAGCATCAACCGTTCGAACTGCATGGTGATCTTCACCAACCAGATCCGCCTCAAGATCGGCGTGATGTTCGGCAATCCCGAGACTACCACGGGCGGCAACGCCCTCAAATTCTACGCCTCCGTCCGCCTCGATATCCGCCGCATCGGCCAGATCAAGGACAAGGACGAGGTGGTCGGCAATCAGACCCGCGTCAAAGTCGTCAAGAACAAGGTGGCACCGCCCTTCCGCGTGGTCGAGTTCGACATCATGTATGGCGAGGGCATCTCCAAGACCGGCGAACTGCTCGATCTCGGAGTCAAGGCGGATCTGGTCGAAAAATCGGGCTCCTGGTTCTCCTACAACAGCCAGCGCATCGGCCAGGGACGCGAAAACGCCAAGGGCTTTTTACGGGACAATCCCGAGATCGCCGACGAGATCGAGAAAAAGATCCGCGACGCCGCCGGCCTCGGCAGCAAGGAAGGCGCGCCCGGCATCGACCTGCTGGATGAGGGCGAACCTCTCGGCTCGGACGACGCCTAGCGCGTCGATTCAACCAAAGCGACCAGCTTTGATTGGGAGTTCGGTGCAAGACCAGTAACCTGGCGGCATATCCAAGAGATATGCTCACCGTCGCCCTGAGCAGGATCGTTGGCGAGCGACCAAATCCCAAGCGCGCAGGTGGCTATCTCGTATCACCACACCCGAGGGCCGAACACGGTGAAGGCCCTGTCTGCCAGATCGGCAGGCCCGAGCGTAACATCCTGAACAGCAATGCCGATTCAATCTGTCGCGGAAGGGCTCCAGCAAAAAAGACTATAAGTCTTTGCCAATTTCGCCCAATGCAGCCAAAAATCGCCTCCAATGTAGGTGCAGCCATTATTCGGAAAGAACCGAAGTGAATTTTTCCCGTTAATTTTATGCGATACAGCAATGGCTGCCGCGAAGAGTTTTTCATCATTAGCATTATGGACAAGCTGATATCGGTTAACGCTCCCAATGAGCTTAATGCTTGCATGATTCAACAAGGCGAAGCGTCGATTGATTCAACTTAAAATTGACATTGCATTTATGCTGGATATAAGAGAAATTCTCTAACTTAAAGTTGATAAACATCGGCATGAAAATCTCTTCGACGCCTGTTCCCTGTCAGAAAAGTCATATGGATTGCATCAGTGTCCGAACGATAAATCGCAATGATTGAGTCCATAGCAGATCACAGCTTGCCAGACGTTCCTCACTCACGATGATCGTCGCGCTTCGGTGAAATCGATATGAAACGATATCGTCACGCTCAAATTCGAGTCATATGTCCGCTCGAAGAGCGATCCCTGTTCGATTTCAGCGAGCTTTACGCTACCCGTCAGCTGGCCTGGGTTTTCATCAAGCGGGGCGTTCTCACACGCTATCGGCAGATGGCGCTGGGCGTGGTCTGGCTGTTCCTGGAGCCGCTCGCCCAGCTCTTGTTGATGAGCGTCGTCTTCGGCCTGCTGATCAAGATCGATACCGGTGAATATCCCTTCACGATCTTCGTGTTCGCAGCATTCATCCCCTGGCTGATCATGTCGAAGACGCTGACCGCCGTCGCCAGCAGCCTGATCGACAATATCGGAATCATTTCGAAAGTATATTTCCCCCGGCTGATCCTGCCCTTGTCGGCGATGATCCAGGAGCTGCTCAACGGACTCGTCATCATGGCGATGCTGGTCGGCATATCCTGGCTCTATGGTTATCCGCCGAATTGGAAGCTCGTTCTGGTGCCGTTTCTGTTCGTCTATTTGTCATTGTCGGCTCTCGGGATAGGCCTGCTGTTCGCTTCGATAACGGTGAAATATCGCGACTTTCGACCGCTTCTGGGAGTCTTGATCCAGGCGGGGTTCTATACCACGCCGGTCTTCTATCCAGCCAATCTCGTGCCGGATTCGCTGCGGTTCCTCTATGAGATGAATCCGATGTATTGGGGGGTCGAGTTCAGCCGTTGGATCATGTTGAACAAGCCGCTGATGGTGACCCCCTCGATCTACGCATCCTTCGGGCTTTTGCTGCTGTCGGTCCTGTTCGGCTACGTCGTCTTCGCCAAATCCGAGCGGAGTGTGATCGATGCGCAGTGACGGTGAGCGTGAGGACATCGTCATCAGGGCGAAGAATGTCGGCAAGCGCTATCTGATCCCCCAGCGTCACGACGACGAGCTCAAGAACAGATCCTCGTTTCTCGACGATATGAAGGAATTCTTCCCAGGTCTGCTGGGTGTCGGCGAGGACGATTACTTCTGGGCGTTGCGGGGCGTTTCTTTCGACGTCAGGCGCGGCGAGGTGTTCGGGATCGTCGGGCAGAATGGGTCGGGGAAAAGCACGCTCTTGAAGATTCTCTCCGGCATCACGCCACCGACCACCGGGCGGATCGAGGTCGAGGGCCGGATCGGATCGTTGCTCGAGGTCGGCACCGGATTTCATCCCGATCACACCGGCCGTCAGAACATCTTCTTCAACGGGGCGATCCTGGGATGTTCCCAAGAGAGCATCGCCGAGAAGGTCGACGACATCATCGCCTTTTCCGGCGTGGGGCGGTTCATCGACGTCCCCGTGAAACGCTACTCGAGCGGCATGTATATCCGCCTCGCCTACGCCGTGGCGTCCCTTCTCGAATCCGACATTCTGATCCTCGACGAGGTGCTCTCGGTCGGCGATGCCAAGTTCCGATCGAAGACCAAGTCCAACATTCAAGACGCAGCCTCGGACGGCCGCACCGTCATTCTGGTGTCCCACAATCCGGCGACGATCATCCAGACCTGCGATCGGGTCATGCTGCTCGACTCCGGCCAGATCGTCTCCATCGGCGAAGCGGGTGCCACGATGGCCGAATATGTGTCGGGCAATTACAGAGCGAAGCTGGACGGTGACGACAGTGGGATCGGTGCCCAGCGCAAGGGCAGCGGTGAAGGATCGGCGAGACAGCTGGAACCGACGAAGATCGAACCGACGCCGGTCGTCATGCTCGAGGACGCCCCGCGGCTGACACCGCCGGGCAGTCACGTCAAACCGACGGGGGTGATCAAGTGGCTGACGATATATGATCGGCAATCACGCCTCAAAGCGGAATTCGTCACCGGCGATCACGTCAAATTCGTCATCGGTTACAAAGGTCTGGCCAACCCGGAGAGGTCATATTTCTCCATTTTGATCCACAATATCCTCAATGACCGAATGACCACGATTCATTCCACCCACAACGGCGATTTCGAGATCCGATTGAAAGATGGTGTGGTCGAATGCCTGGTGCCCCAATTGATGCTGGGGGCAGGACTATATTCGATCATGGTCGACGCGGGTGAGTACTATCCCGAGATCAAGACCATGGAGAGCCAGGACTGCATTTCCCATGCAGGTTACATCCTTTTGCGTGATCGTGCCGACTTCGTCGGCATCGGCGTCGGCGATCAGCGGGGCTGCGCGACACCGAGCGTCTGGACCGAACCCGACGAAGGCTCAGCGACGACCTATAGGAAGAGAGTTCACAAAAAAAGCCGACGGGCATCGACCTCCTCTCATTGCTTGATGTCCTATCCGAAGTCGGGGAATACTTGGGCCAGGTTTCTTCTCGGCAACTATTTCCAAATGATGATCGGCGGCGACAAGCCTTTTCTGTTCGACGGCAGCGAGGAGGAAATTCGCCAGCTTCGCGCGTCGGGCCTGCCGTCGATATACGCCACCCATGGTCCGCTGTCGTGGGAAACACAAACGGCGAGCGATCTGACCTATGCCGACGCCGTGGCAGCTTATATCGACCCGACGCCAATCCTGATGGTCCGTTTCCCCATGGACATCATGTTGTCGCACTTCATGCATCATCATCACCAAAAGGGCCATCGAGACCGCAAGAATTTCGAAGATCTGCGCCAGTTTATCGACGATCCCGTCTTCGGCCTGGATAAGCTGATCCATTTCTACAATCTGTGGTCAGGACTGATCGACAACGGCGCCTTTCTGCTCAGATATGAAGATCTCAGGGCGCGCCCGTTCGACGTCTCGAAGTCTCTGCTCGACGAACTCGGCGTCGACCTCGATGAAGAGAAACTCGAGAGAAGCATCGAACGGTCGAGCTTCGAGAACATGAAGAAGATGGAGCTGAGCGGCAACGTTCCGGTCTATCAATCCTCGAATTTACCGATCTTCTCGACCGGCGATATCGAGAATCCAAACGCTCTTCATGTGCGATCGGGGACAGCTTTCGAATATAGGGATCATCTGTCTTCATCCGAGTGCCGGGTCTACGAAGACCGCATTCTGAACGAGCTTTCGCCGTTCTTCGGCTACCAGAAAGACTTCAGCTGAGCGATGTGCGGCATCGCAGGCTACATTGCGCCGGAAGCCCGAAAGTATGCGGTCTGCGACGATCGCATGGCCGAGGCGATCCGCTATCGCGGCCTCGATGCAGAGGCGCGATGGACCGATCATGAACAGGTCACCCTGTTCCATAGCCGCCTTTCGATCATCGATCTCGAAGGCGGGCATCAGCCCATGCAGGACGGCGATGGCCGCTACACGATCGTCTATAACGGCGAAGTCTACAACTACCTCGAACTGCGCAGGGAATACGAAGAACTCGGCTCGCGATTTCGAACGGACAGCGATACCGAAGTCATCATCGAGGGGTTCCGTCACAAGGCCGAAAACGTTCTCGGCGACCTCAACGGCATGTTCGCCTTCGCGATCTGGGACGCACGGGAAAAGCGGCTCTTTCTCGCACGAGATCAGCTGGGCAAGAAACCGCTCTACTGGTCCCGGATCGGCGATGGTTTCTTCTTCGCGTCGACATCGGATGCCTTTTCGGATGTGCCGGGCTGGCATGGAAAGCTCTCACCATCCTCGATGATCCTCTTCCATTTTCTCGGGAACTTTCCCGAGGACAGAACGGCTTACGACCAGGTTCGGGCCCTGCCTCACGCCTGCTTCGCCGTGATCGAAGCTGGAGATCCGAAGCCGAGCATCACCCGCTATTGGCGGGCGCCCTACGGATCCAAGTCCAGCGCCGGCTTCGATCGTCACATCGAGGACTACGAGGCGATCCTGACCGATGCCATCGCGATTAGATTGCGCTCCGACGTGCCGCTCGCCATCACCTTTTCCGGCGGCTGCGATTCCGGGACGATCGCCGCGATCGCCAAGAAGAAACTCGGCGCCGATCTTCATTGCTATACGCTCGACTACGACACGATCGACGAACCCTCCGAAGAAGTCGCTCGCGCCGGACAAGTGGCGGAAAGGCTCGATCTCGACTGGTCGTTCATCAACTACGACTATCGAAAAATCATCTTGGATGATCTGCAATCCGCTCTCGAGTATTTCGATCAGCCGAGCTCGCAGGTCGCACTCGCCTATTCGTATGCGCTCTATCGGAGAATGAAGGACGATTACACCGTTCTGCTGTCCGGAGCTGGTGCCGACGAAATCTTTGCCGGTTATGCCGGTATGGAGAGCGTGAGACGACAGGATATCTGGCGACGGCGTCTCGGTCACTTGCCCAACCCATGGCGAGGCCTGCTCGGCATGAAACTCGGAACTTGGATCACGAACACGACGCTAGGCGGTCAGAAGGTTTCGAGGTGGGCGAAGCATGACCTGATGAACTATGTGCGAAGCTATTCTTCTGCGAGCGAAATCCTAGAGGACTGTCGAGAAACCATCGACTGCATTGCGGATGAACTGGAGATCTGCGGGATCGACACTATGCTCGATTTCGCGATGTACAAGGATCTCACGGTCTCGGCAGTGGACGCGAATTTCCGCTTGCCTGACATCACCGGCTATCTGGCCCAGGTCGAAGTGCGCAGCCCGTTCCTGGATCGACGCATGGTCGAATTCGCCGCGCGGATGTCGCCTCGATACAAGATTGCCCGACCGTTCGGCAAATCCATCGTCAAATACCTGCCGAAATCCTACTACGCACGATATGTCCCCGATGAAATCGCCTATGCGCGCAAATATGGCATGGGTGGCAACTTGCTCTGGAACAACGAATTCACGCGGGACGGGGTCTTTTATCAGGATTTCAAACGCGCCGTCGGCATGCTGTCGCAGCTGCCCTTTAAACTCGATCCGATCAATGACGCCGTCGATCGCTACATGGAGGATCAAAGGGGGAGAATCATGAACTCACCCTATGCCGGTCCGGCCATGTCCGCTTTCATGCTCGGCAAGTGGATACAGCAAAGGCGTGCCGCCATGGCATGACGGCTAATTCGGACCTGTGACGGATCCAGCGCCTTTACCGTTCAGATTTACGCAAAGCCTGCATGTCTGAAGGAGTTGGCGCACTCGGTTTCGGAAAAGACGTCGGACTTGCGGGCAATGGTGCGACTGGAGTGGCCGATAGCGTATTCCCGGGCGAGCATCTGGCTGCGTTACTGGAATCTCAAAACGGCCTTCAGGTGAACCGGGTCAGTCATCCCTGATGCGCTGCCAGCTCCGGATGTCGTAGAGGTAACAATTCTCGCACAGATCTCGGCCGCAAAGGCTGACCACGCCATCTTCGGGCAGAGGAGGAACGTCCCGACGACGTACGGCGTGCACTGATGTCTGCCGGCCCGCATCCCCCGCGACCATGTCGTAGACCTGCATCAGCGTGTAGGGGGCCTCCAGTTTCGACACGGCCTGCATGAAGGGGATGAGGTGCAGCGGCATGTCGGCGAAATAGCCGGGATGGCGAACCTCGGACGATCCAGGCGGCGAAGGGACGCCTTCCGGGCGAGCTTGCAGAATGATGCTGGACCGGGCCGGTCTGACCACCCGCTCGATCTCACCGCTCTCACAGCGGCCGGTCGGCTCGGCCTCGACTCTTGGATAGAGCGGAATCGCCAGCATCGGCCCCGAAGCGACCGCCAGCAGCAGCACGACGCCGAGCGCAGCGACGACGCGGCCTGCGGGCCAGGCGCCTCTCGGAACGATAGGATCTTCGTCTGCCGTCCGCCCCCCTCCGGGAGCGGCGATCGAACGCAGGATCTCGACCACGCCGACGGCGGCGCTGATCGCTGCGAAAACGCCGAACGCCAGGACTCCGAAAAGCCAGGGATTGCCGGGCGCGAACACGCGGTGACCGCCGTCGAGCATCAAGAACGGGCTGGAGAGCCAGAGACCGGCGAGGCCGGCCAGCAGCAGGCCGGAATGCGCTCGCCGCCAGGTGACCAGCAGGCCGAGACAGCCGACGACCAGCAAACCGAACCAAAAATCGCCATGGGTTGCCGGCAGCATCGGCCAGTCGGTGAGAAAACTGGGAAAGCGCTTCAGTTCCTGGAGCAGGAACCCGAACAGCAGGCCGGGATCGGCCAGGAAATTGTCCAGAGCCGCCTGGTATATGTTCTCCGCCAGCGCCGTGCTCTCGCCGAGGCCTGACTGAAAGATCTCCGGACGTTCCTCATAGACGACGTTCCACTGTTTGCCGCCGGCGGTCATGCCGTAGAGCGTGTAGGAAAAGTTGGAATAGAGCGAATTGACGCCGTCGCCCCAAAGGGCGTTGTACAGCTTGGGCAGACCTTGGCCGACGCCGGCACCGATCAGGCCTGCCGCCGCCTGCAGGGCACGCGCGCGCCAATCACTGCCGAGGTAGAGTACGCCCCAGACCAGAAAGGCCGGCAGCAGAAAAAACGGCCCAGCACGGGCAGCGAGCGCCAGGCTGACGAACGCCATGCCGAGCCCGAAGGCAAACGCTGATCTGTCTCGTCCGGCCTGCCAAGTGAAGGCGAAGCCGAGCACGCCGAGAAAGCAACCATGGGCTTCGCTCAAGGTCATCGGCAGCCACTCCTCGGCATAGAGCAGCCAAGCGATGGCGAACACTGCCGCTGCCGACCAACCGAGATCGCGGCGCAGGAGCGCTGTCGCCAGCAGGCTGGCGAGCCCTATCCACCAGGCCATCAGACCGAAGCTGATCGCCATGTCGCCGCCGGCGAGCATCCAGCGCAGCGCATGCATGGCTGCATTGATCGGCCGGCGCATGTTCCAATGATTGAGCTCGCCTTCGGCGAGCAGATGCCAGGTGCCGGCCATGTAGCCCGCGGCATCGTTGTAAGGTATGAGTGCGCCGATCACGCCGCCGTTTGTGGTGCCGTGATGCCAGTGGATCGCGAGCGGCAGCGCGAATGCGGTAAGGCAGACGACTGTGGCGCCGATGGACAGGAGGCGCAGAGTGAAAGGCGGCGGATGTCTGTCGATCGCGGCGACGAGGGCGCCGAGAAACAGGGCTGCAAGCGCGCCTCGCGTCAGCCAGAGATCCAGTTCGCCGAGGGTCGGCAAAGGCATCGGCATGACAAGAAGGAGCCAGAAGGCGGCGCTGCCGACGAACAGGGCAAGGGCGATGTCCATGACGCCGAGGCAAGGCCGGCTCACCCAGCGACCGATATCGATCGACTGCAGCGCGCTCCAGCGCAGCGGCTGCAAACGCGGTGAAACCTGGTAGGGCATCGCCGCCGACTCCTTCAATTCAGCCACGGAACCTCTCAGAAAAAATTCTATTAAGGCGGGAAATCTATGCGATCTTAAGCAATTTTCAATGATTATCTCGACGATCGGCAGCCGCTTCGATCGCCGCGTCCAGCGCGGCCTCCAGGGCCGTTGTGGTCCGACGAATATCGAAGCGCTCCGCCGCATCGGGTTTCGTCGTCAAGGGTGCCTCGCCACGCTCATGACGCTCGATCATGGCGCTCAGCAACCGGGCGAGCTCTTCGACGTCACCGGGCGGGAGGACGGCGTGGCCGGTGCCGGCGAGCGCGTCGGCGGTGGCGCCGTTTTTCGGGGTCATGGCCAGGATCGGACGTCCGAGCATCAGGTAGTCGACGACCTTGCTCGGCAGGAAGACGTTGACCTCGGCATCGGCGTCGATCAGCAGCAGCACATCGGCCTCCGCCGCGATCCGGAGGCTTTCGAGATAACCGACCGCCCCGCCGAAGGTGACGATGCCCTCAAGCCCGGAGGCTTCGAGCGCCGCCAGGGTCTCGGCCGGCGCGTTGCCGTAGAAGGCGACCTCGATCCGGCCTTTCAGTTCGCCGCCGCCGCCCAGCAGCCGGAGCGCTTGGAACAGGGACCGCGGGTCTCGGATCCCGGCATAGATATTGCCGGTATGCACCAGTCTCAGCGGTCTTCGGTCATTGGATGGGGCACCCGCGGGCGCGCAGGACGCTGCCGGCCGAACCGACGCCGCATCACGATCGAAGCCATGGGGCACGACATGGACCTTGGCCGCCAGTTCCTGGGGATATTTGCCCATGACCAGATCCGCCGTCTGCCGGGTCACGAAGACGATCGCGTCCGCATCCCGGATGATGGCTTCCTCCTGAACACGCGCCTCACGGATCCGCGCCGCCATGCCGTCGGAGCCGTCGTCCTGGAAATAGGGGCTGTCCACCCAGGGATCGCTGAAATGCGCGAGCCAGGGCAGATCGGGACGGCGCCGCTTCACATGGCGGCCGACCTGATGGCTCATCCAGGGCTGGGCGAAGGTGACGAGTACGTCGGCGCCGGATGCCGACGGCATGCCGAGGACTCGGGTGCCCGCGCGCCGGATCCAGTTGTCCTCGTTGATGTCGATCGGCGGGCGCCAGCGGCGGACGGCGCGCCTCGGCCAGGAACTCGGGCGGACCGCTTCGCGGTATTCGACGATGTGGCTGCGGTAGTGACCGCCGTAAAGGGCGCTGAACCGATGATCCAGGGTGGTGCCGGACAACACGTCCTCGGGGGCCGAGACGACATCGCTGGTCCAGCCCCGCCGATGGAGCGCCTTCAGGCTGCGCGCTGTCTGTATCGCGCGCGGCAGAACCATCGGCGGCATGGCCCAGGCGACCGCGATCAGGCGCCTCAGCCGACCCATCGTCGAAGCCAGATTTCGAGCACCATCATGTTCCAGAGCCGGTGACGGTCGTCGCCGACGGCGTTCTCCGCGACGCCGCGTTCGAAAATCGCCTTCAATCCTTCGGGCCGGCACCAGCCGGCGAGATGTGATTGACCGGACAGCAGACAGTCGCGCGCGAGCGGTTTCAGGCGATCCTTCAGCCAATCGTAGACGGGCACCGGAAAGCCCATCTTCGGCCGCTCGACGATGCTCTCCGGGACGAGCCGTGCGCCGACCTCCCGAAGAATGCGCTTGGTGCGATAGCGCCCCGATCGATCGCGGCCGACACGCAGGGCATCGGGCAGCCGCGCCGCCATTTCCACCAGGCGGAAATCGAGAAACGGCGTTCTGAGCTCCAGGCTGTTCGCCATCGACATCTTGTCCGCCTTCATCAGAAGATCTTCGACCAGCCAGTCCTGGCAATAGGTGAAAAGCGCCTGCGCCAGCGGCGAGGCGTCACCGTAGCGCCGAAGGGCGTGGCGCAGGCGATCATGGCTGTCCGGGAAGATCGACGGCATCCGGAGAAGGCTGCGTTTCTCCTCGCTGGTCATGTAGGCGGTCATGGTCAGCGGCTGCAGGGCGTTCCGCTGATCGAGAAGGGCCGGGTCCGGTGTCGCGGGCGTTGATGCGAACAGGCGGGCGAAACGCGAGCGGCGGGCGAGCGAGTTCGCCCGGGCAGCGGCGGCGTCGAAGCGTTCGGCCCAGACGTCGAAGCTGTAGCCGCCGAGGATCTCGTCGGCGCCCTCGCCGGACATCACCACCTTGACATCTTCGCGCGCGCGCCCGGTCACGTAATGGAGCGGTATCGAGGCGAGGTCAGCGAGCGGCTCGTCGGTGGTGTGGACGAAGGTCGGAAGGAAATCGACGAAGTCCTTCTCGGTGACCACCAGATCTTGATGATCGGTGCTCAGATGCCGTGCGACGTCTCGGGCAAAACCGCGCTCGTCGATGGCCTCGGCCCCCTCGAAGGCGACCGAGAAGGTCTTGAGCTTCGGATGGGTGGGGGCGGCGAGCGCCGCCACCACGCTGGAATCGAGACCACCGCTCAGGAGGATGCCGACCGGCACGTCGGCACGCATGCGGCGCTCGACGGCGTCTTTCAGCAGGGATTGGAACGCCTCGACGATCGCCTGCTCGTCGCGATCGTCCGACATCGGCGGATGGGGCATGTCCCACCAGCGCTCGATCGTCGGGCCCTTGGATAACCTGCGATCGACCGTCAGGCGATGTCCCGGTTCCAGCTTGGCGATGCCCTGCCAGATCGTTTGCGGCGCCGGCACGTAGCGGAAGGTTAGATAGTCCCAGAGCGCGCGAGGATCGATGTCCGGTCGGGTCGGCAGGACATCGAGCAATGCTTTGATCTCGGAGGCGAACAGCAGGCGCTTGCCGTCGAAGCTGTAATAGAGCGGTTTGACCCCGAGCCGGTCCCTCACCAGCAGGAGGCGATCGCTGCGGCCGTCGAAGATGGCGATCGCGAACATGCCGTTCAGCAGGCCGAACGCCTCCAGGCCATAGCGCTCGTAGAGGCGGAGGATGACCTCGGTGTCGGACGTCGTCTCGAAGACGGCGCCTTCGGCCTGGAGGGTCGCGCGCAGATCGGCGTGGTTGTAGATCTCGCCGTTGAAGACCAGCTGCACCTTGCCGCCGCAGCCAGCCATGGGCTGCGCTCCGCCCGCCAGATCCACGATCGAGAGCCGGCGCATGCCGATGGCGATCCCATCGGCGACGAAGCACCCTCCGTCATCGGGTCCGCGGTGGCGTAGCGCCTCGCACATGCGTCCGATCCACGCCCTGCTTTCCGGGCCGGCGTGAGCTTCGGGATCGATCCATCCGGCGATGCCGCACATGGCCGAGGAGCCTGCTGCTCAGTCGGGCCGAACCAGCGACGCAGACTCCAGAGCGCCGAGGCTCCGGATGCCGCGCCGGGCAAGTTCGTGCATGGAGCGCTCGAAAGGGGCCTGGCCGGCCACATGGGCGGGGTCGACATACCAGGTGAGGAGGGCGGGCAAATTCAGACGCTGCAGCCTGTCGACCGTCTCGATCAGGAGGGTCTCGAACATGTCCGAGAGCGCGTAGTCCCGCCGGTCGGTGAGGTGACTCCAGGAATCCAGCAGCGACAGCGGTGATCTTGCCGTGCCGAAGGTCGGCAGCTCGACCACGCCGCCGCCGGCGTCATGGGCCGGCCCATGGACGAGGCCGTAGGCGGGAAGGGTGGTGGAGCAGTAGCGGTAGCCGAGGTCGCGCGCCACGCGATGCACCAGCCCGAGCTGCTCCGGATCCTGGAAATGCCCGAAATGGGGTGCGCGAAAGCCGAGCGGTCGGATGCCGAGGATGTCGGTCAGGGTCGCATGGCCGGCGCGCATGTCCTGCTCGACCTCCTCGAACGTCATCCTTTCGTAGAAGGTGACGCTGACATAGCGGTCGTCCTGCCAGGCGGCATGCGGCCGATCACCGTGATTCATGAACTCGGCGCCGCGCGCCAGGAGCCGTCGATAGCTCTCGGCGTTTCGCCGGAGCTCCGCGCCCGGCACGGCGAACGTCCCCTTGATGCCGAGCGTCTCCAGGAGCGTCATCACCGCCTGCGCCGCTTCGGGATCCCGATCGGTGTCGCAATCGAAGGACAGGAACAGCCTGATGTCGTTCAGCCCGATCCCTTTGGCGCGAGCGGCGTAGTCGGCGTAGACGTTTTCGAGCGTCTCGTCCGCATCGGGCGGTGCATCGGCGGCGGCGATCCGGGGCGATCGCGACAAGGCCCGTCTCGCCCGATGACGAAGGCGCCCGATCAGATTGTCGGCAAGCGGCATCAAGTCGGTTTGGTTCCCGTGATCCAGAGGCTCCAGCCGAAGCGACGTCTCAGGCGCTCATCGGTGCGCTCGGAGAGCTTCTCGCTCAATTGGGGACGCCAGGTGTTCAGGATCGGCGGCAGGTCGGCGCCGAGCACCCGGATGCGGACGTCTTCGTAGTCCGGGAACAGATCGCGAAAGACCTCGTCCCTGGTCACCGGCCAGGTATGCGGATTGCCCTCCTCGCGGCCGCCATCGCCATAGCGGCTGGCGAGTTCACGTTCATCGAGAAACAGGTGCTCCATGTTGACGAAGCCTTCGATGAAGCGAACTGTGTAGCGATAGAGGATCGACGAGCGGTGATAGAGCATGACGCCGACCGATCCGCCCGGTTTCAGCACGCGAAACAGCTCACGAATCGAGCGCCCGGGCGCCGGGCTGTGATGTAGAACGCCCCAGGAATAGGCGTAGTCGAAGCGGCCGTCCTCGAAGGCGAGATCCTCGCCATCCGCCTCCGCGATCATGCCGTCGAGTCCGAACAGATCGAAGCGCCGCCTGGTTTTGGCGACCGCCACAGGATTGAGATCGACCGCCGTGACACGGGCACCACGCAGCGCCCAGTTCATCGCCATGCAGCCCATGCCGCAGCCGACTTCGAGCACGTCCTTGCCGACCTGGCTCCGGTAGTCGAAGATATCGGAAAAGGGGATGCCATCGACATGCAGGGCGGTGTTCCAGGAATAGAAGCGCTCGTCCGCCAGCTCGAAAAATCGCTTCGATCCAACGTCGACGCGCTCGATCGTGCCATCCGCGCGTCGATAACCGGCATCGCCATGGCGCTCGCCATAGGTCATGGGCGTGCCCGCCCACCACTGGCGAATCTCGTCTTTGATCTGGGCGTGGGCCATGAGAAACCAAAAATACGACAAAGATGTAGACGAATTGCCTTTTAGGTTAAATTTGCCGACATGACAACAGTGACAGACGGCATCGCCGTCAGGCTGTGCCTGGCTTCCTGTCACCGATATGCGCGGCCAAGCCGATGACATGGCCGAGGCCAAGCTCGACGAGGCGTGTCTCGGCGAGCCAGCGCCTTGGCGCCAGCCGTTTCCGCATGGTCCGATCGAGCCGATAGACACGACGGCGGCCGTTCATGACGAAGGTCGCATGCGGCACAAGCTTCAACAGTCGTTTCTCGATGGCTCCGAGGCCGAGGCCGAGCGCGTCGTAATGGAGAAGCAGGGTAAGATCGCTCGGCTTTGCTTCCGCGTCGGCTGCGATCGCTGCGTCGAGATCTTCGATGGTCGCCACGGATGTCAGCTCGACGCTCGGGTGCTCGCGCAGGGGGGCAGGCAAAGACGGCGGATCAATGGCGATGATACCAAGCGAAGCATCCGGAAACGCGCTTGCCATCAATTCCGAAAGCCTTGCCGCCATATAGGCGCTGGAGCGGGGGTTGGCGTAGAAGTCGCGATAGCCGCGAACAAAGCCTCGATAGGACTCGGTGGTCAGAACACGCCAGATGAGGCCGAGACCACGAAACAGGAGATGCCCCTCGCCGACCCTTCGGCTGCCTTCGTCTGCGGCGTAGCCCGGCATGACCGCGAGCACGCGCTTGACTCGCCGCTCGAGGCCAAGATTTTCGGGCACGCGAATGGGGTCGGCGAAGAGTTCTTCGGTCACCGGAAACTCCATATGTCGAATGGGTCGATCATGTCACGGTGCAGCGCGTGCCAGAACGTAGAGTGATGACGCCTGCCTCGGCAGCATGGTCCTGCCGACCAGCTCGAACAGATCGTCGACGAGCTTGTAGCGCCGGATTTTGCCATCGAGCCGCCAGTCGGGCGGTCCCCAGCCCATATGGTGGACGCGGTCGGCGCGGAGCCCCGCTTTGCTCATGCGCCCGGTCAGGGTGGCTGCGGTGTAGAAATGCACATGGTCGGTGGTTTCGAGCGACGCCGGATCACGCTTGTAGGCGTGCTGCCACCACCAGGCGCCTTCGTTGGGCGTGCCGAGCACGAGAAGGCCATCGGGTGCCAGCAGCCGGCGAACCGTCTGCAGGGCGCCTACGTCGTCCTCGATATGCTCGATCACATGATTGAAGAAGATAATGTCGAACGCTTGATCGATGGCGGGAAAATCGAGGATGTCGGCGAGAAAGAGAGTGGCGTCCGGAGCCTGGGCACGCGCCCTGACGAGCCGAAGCAGGTTGTAGTCGCAGCCGTAGAGATCGTCGGCGAACGGTGCCAGCCAACCGAGATGATTGCCGTCGCCGCAGCCGAGATCGAGCAGCGCCGGAACCCGGGTACATCCGCGGCGGTCGAGCTCGGCCCGCAGCGCCCGCTGTACGTAGAGCCGGCGCTTCTTGAGATGATGGCGCCAGGGACTGGTCACCTCCGGCGGCTGAACCTCGGCGTACCAGCCGGGATTGGCGGCACGCGCCTGGTCGAGCCGGGCGAGATGGGTCTCCCGGTCGCCGACCAGCACGGCGACGCCCTCTTCGATGCCTCCGGTCGCGCCGCAGGCGATGCAGACCAGCTGACTTTCATCGTGATCGCGCTGCAGCCCACCTTGCCTGCAGGCCGGGCAGCGGAGGCGGGTGAGCGGATCAGCCATGACGCGCTTCCAGAATGCCGGTATAGACGCCGACGACCTTCTCCTCCGTGACGGACGGCGCGTAGTTCGCGGCCGCCAGCCGATAGGCCCGCCTGCCAAGCGCTTCTCGCGCGGTATGGTCGGCCAGGAGATCCCGGATGGCCGTTCGGTAGGCCCCGGCCGTGTTCGGCACGAGACGGACGATGTCGTCGGTGAGTTCCGGGACCGGCTTGCCGGGGCGCTGGTTCATGATCACCGGCAGGCCGGTCAGGAGCGCCTCCAGGACCGACTTGCTGATCTCGAAATAGTCGGAGTGGATCACGAACAGGTCGTAGTCCGGCAGCATGCGGCAAAGCTCGGCATTGGCGATCGCCGGGCGGAAGTCGATGCGATCGGCGGCGCCGAGTTTTTCGACCAGCGCTTCGAGGTGGGGGCGGAGCGGACCGTCGCCGACGATGGTGTAGCGAACCTCCGACAAGGCGGCGATGGCCTCGATGATCCGGGATGGATTTTTCTCGTCGAGCAGCCGGCCGACATAGAGCAGCCTCGGCGGATCGGCGAGGCCGTAGTCGATCTTTTCGCGAAGGCTGCCGCCGTCCAGGATGTTGTAGCAGACCTCGACCCGCTTCGCCCTTTTGCGCTCGAGATAGGGAAGGATCGGTCGATAGACCGGCATGGCGAGACGTGCGCGCTTGAGGGCCTCGCTTTCCAGATATTCGTAGAAGGCGTTCTGGCGTTTCTGCGCCGGCGCGAGGTCCGGCCCCTTGAAGCGGCGCACCGGATTTTCGTCGGGATTGATGTGGATCGAGGTCACGTAGGGAATGCCCAGCTCGGCATCGATGCGGCTCGCCAGATAGGTGTTCCAGTCGACGCCGTGGCAGCGGATCAGGTCCGGCCTGATCTTTCGCGCGATCTCGATGCCGCCCCTCGCCCAGCGGCGCAGGCGAAACGGCGTCGCGAGCCGGTTGTGGCGTGCGACCAGGTTCAGATCGTCGGGGTAGTTGTGGAGATGCAGTTCGGCGCGGCCGACCATGAACTGCAGGGGATCCAATGGCGGTCGATCGTCGTTCATCATGAGCAGATGGACGACATCGAAGACCTCGCCGGGATTGTAGTAGTTCGGCTGAACTTCACCTTTCTCGACGATCTGGGAGAGCCTGTCGGGAACGATGACCAGAAGCGTCTTCATGGCGCCGACATTCCTGCTAGCTCGGCGCGCGCAGGAAGCCGACGATGCCATGGGCGAGCCAGGGCACCCATCGACCGAGCCGTAGTCGCCTCTCATGAGAGAGGCGCATGATCGGCCCCCAGCCCCAAAGCCCGTAGCCGAAACCACCGGCCGGCAGAAATCCGAACGGACGTCCGGCCTCGTGGATCTCACCGATGGTGTATTCGCGAAAATGCTGAGGATCGAGCAGTTCGTAGGGCAGGCCCTTGAAGCCGCGCAGGCGGTTGGCGAGGCGGGTTCTGTTCGGCGTCACGATCGCGACGATGCCGCCGGGGCGGCAGGCTCGTCGGCAGAGGTCGAAATAGACGTCTGGCCGATCGAGATGTTCGAAGACCTGAAAGCTCGCCACCATGTCATATGGGCGGGCGGGCTCGAATGTCGCGAGGTCCTCGACGGAGCGTTCGACCTTCGGATGCGGGTAGGCCTGGTTCGCCCGTTCGAGGCTTTTCGCAGAGTAGTCGATGGCGTCGACCCGCTCGACGAACGGATAGGCCGCCATGTCGGCGTCGTGGAAGCCGATGCCGCATCCGATGTCGAGGATCGTCGCCGGCTGGAAGTGCTGGAAGATCCGCTCGACCTCGAAGCGGCGCGTGGCATCCCAGTCCTCGGATTGATAGCTGGACCACTCCTCGGTCACGAGCTCGTCGAAGAACTGCCGCTGATCGGAGAGAAACGTCGGGTATCGCTGGTGGACGGACATCGGCGTCAGGCTCTCTTCTCGGCGACGATCATCTGTCTGAAGGCAAAGTTGCGAAGGCCGGGCAGGCTGCTCAGCCGCTCGTCGAGCATCCGGGCGCCGAGGCGTTTCGCCATCAGCCTTGTCCAGGCCGGGTGCAATAGCGGCCGGAGCCAGGCGGGCCGGTCGGCCCAAAGCGGGAGGAGCTGAAAGGCGCGGTGCTCGACGATGCTCAGCCCCTGGCGGGCCAGCAGGGCCCGGATCTCGCCGAGCGGCAGGGGAAAGGAAGGCGGCCATTCGGTGTAGTGGCGGACGCAGTAGCTGTTGATCGAGCGGGCGTTGCCCATGTCGAGAACGCAGCGGCCGCCGGGCTCCAGCACCCGCGCGATCTCGCTGATGACGCCCTCGACCCCGGGAATGACGTAGAGCGAGGAGAAGGAATAGAGCGTGCCGACCGAGGCGTCCGCGAGCGGCAGGTCCTTGGCGTCGCCCAGTTGGAAATCAACATGGGCGAGACCGGCGGCTTCGGCGTCCTGCTTCGCCTTCTCGATGAACGGTGCGGAAAAATCGATGCCGAGGGCGCGATCCACATGCCGGGCAAGATCCAGCAGATGCGTGCCGGTCGCGCAACAGAGGTCGACCAGCAATGCCGACGGCTGCAGATGGCGCCGCACCATCTCCATCTTCTCCCAGAGCAGGCGCCTCGTGTATTCGGGCGCGTCCCGATCGGCGGCGATGCAGATGGTCGACGGCTTGTAGATCTCGCCGCTCTCATAGGCGCGTTTGATCGAAGCGTCGACGCCGGCGGAGATGTCGATCTCGGCCCTCATGGCGCTGCTCCCGGCGCCAGCATCCGGCGGGCACGCCTGGCGATGCGGCCGGCGACGCCGAGGGACGGCGTCCCTCGCTGAACGGGGGCATCGGCCGCGAATGGACGTGACACGCCGGGCTGGTCGGTCGAAAGCTCGAGCGCGGCGTGAAAGGCGTGATGGGGCTCGCCGCCGAAGCGGGTCTTGAAGTGGGTGAGACCCTTCTGCTTCGGGTCTCGGGTCGAGGGAAAGATCCAGCCGACATCGAACCATGCGAAGCCATCCGCCTTCGCCGCCTTGATCGCTTCCCACATCAAGAGGTAGCCGGGCGCGATCGATTGCACGCCACTGCGCGAGCAGCCGGTGTGGTAGTGGGCGCCGACGCCGTGCGCCGCCATGTTCTGAAAGGCGACCGGTTCGCCTCCGGGTGACAGAAGGGCGAAGAGCCTGGCAGCGCCGATCGGTCCCATGGAATGGGCGATGCCGCTGAAATAGGCCCTTGGATGGGGCGGTTCACCGCTGCGCGAGTAGGTCTCGACATGCACGTTGCAATAGGCGTCCAGCGACGTCGGCCAATCGACCTGCTCGACCCGAAACCCCGCCCGTTCAGCGCCGCGGACGAGATTGCGCGCGGTCTTCGAAAGCCCCGCCCAGAGCGCCTCCTCGTCCTGGTCCAGAAAAATCACCTGGGAGAGGCGTGAGCCGTCCTCGAAGCCGAGCAGAGCGAACGGGTTGACGCCCCAGCGATTGCCGATGGCGCTTTCGGTCACCGGCGAGGAAGAAACGTCCAGCCGCGCGGCGCCCTCGCCCCTGCCGATCTCGATCATATGCGTGGTCGCGGCGCGCAGCACTCGACGGCGATCTTCGGTCGGCAGGTCCCGGCGGATGATTGGTCCCGATCCGCCCCAGCCGCTGGAGGCGGCCGACCGGGTGCTCGGCTGAAAATGCAGCGGCGTCACGGCGAACAGGCGATCGTTCTCGCAGACGCCAAATCCGCGCTCCAGAAAACCCCATTCCTCGACCGCGGTCACCAGCCGCTGCCAGCCGTGGAGGCCGAACACCCAGCCGTCCGGCGAGCGGCGGACAAGCGCGTCCCAATCGTCCGCCGGGATGTCGTCGAAAGGGCGAAAGGTGAAGGACATCGTCAGCTCGCCGCCGCCATCTGGCGACAGCGTCCGGTCACATGCCGCTTCGCGAGCGGCCAGATCAGCTCGCGACAGCACCAAAGCGGGTCGAGCCCTGACAGGAAAAAGCAGTTCTGCGAGTCGACAATCCTGACGGTCATGGCCTTCGTCGATCGGGAGACGCCGCCCGGATGGGCGGCCTGTTCGCCTGTCGATGGGTGTCGGGCTCGAACCACGCGACCGGCGCTCCTATCTATCATCAACTTTTGCGACAATTCAACACAACGAGCTACAATCCCCAATATTCCAACGCGAGAAATCGACCAAGGCCGGCACCCGCCGGGCTCCGCGCCGCTGTCATGAGGGCGCGTCTGATCCTTCAGGCCGCGCGTTTGTCCCGTCGTCCGGTGCACAATTCCTCATAGAGATCGGCATAGTCCCTGGCTTTCTTGCGGTTGTCGTGGTGGGCGGCGACGAAGCGGCGCGCCGATTGCCGGAGCGGCTGCATCTCCTCGCGCCGCTCGAGCAGGTGGACGAGTCCGCGGGCAAGGGCCGCGGCATCGCCGAGCGGCGCAAGATAACCGTTGGTCTCATGGGAGATCAGCTCCGACGTGCCGCCGACGTCGAAGGCGAGTGCCGGCGTGCCGCAGGCCATGGCCTCGATCACGGTGTTCGGCAGGTTCTCCTCGAGCGATGGCGTGACGAACAGATCGACCGCGCTGAACAGGGTCGCCTTGGCCTTCTCCTCGCCGATGAACCCCATCATGCGAACCGGAAGCGGCAGCGCCGGCGGTGCGGCCGTGTCGCTTTGCCCGAAGATCACGAGGTCGACGTCGTCGGCCTTGCCGAGCGCCGTCAGGCGTTCCAGGGCTTCGGCGAGCAGGGCGAAGCCCTTTTTCGGATTGGAAAGGCCATTATTGGCGCCGAACAGAACGAGCGCCCGGTCTTCGGGGAGGCCGAGTTCGCGTCTGGCGTCGATCGGGTCACCGGGGGCGAAGGTCTCGATGTCGACGCCGGTCGCGATATGCTCGATGCGGCAATCATGGAAAACGGCGCTGGTCGTCGCCAGACGCTGCAGCCAGCGGCTGGGCGACACGATCGTCAGCCGCTCGGTCGGCCAGCGTCGTTTAGCGCGCAGCAGGCGTGCTGACAGGTCGTTCGGCGATCGGCTGGCGAGCTGCGGACACGAACCGCATGACCGCCGATAGCCGGTGCAGTCGCCGGCGTGATGACAACCGCCGGTGAACGGCCAGAGATCGGAGAGCCGCCAGACCACCGGCTTGCCGAGGCCGAGCAGAGACCCGATGCCGGAGATCGAGAGAAAGCCGCCATTGATCCAGTAAAGGCTGAGCAGATCGGCATCTCGCACCCAGCCGTCGGACGCGATGTTCGCATGCCCGAACCAGCCGGGCGACCAGATCACGTCCCGCGCCCTTTTGGAATAGAAGCGAAGCGGCAGGCGGTCGGCGATGCGCGCCGGCGCTTCGATCAGGCGTGTCGGCCAGGGCGTCGAGCGTGCGACGCTCGGATCGTCATGAAATTTGCGCATCACCAGCATGCAACTGTCGATTCCCTGATCACGCATGGCCCGATGCAGCCGGTAGCTGGCGAGCGGGCCGCCGCCCATCTGATCGTTGTGACAGAGATGTGTCACGCGCAGACCGCGCGTGTCGGGACTGCCTTCAGGCTCTGGCCCGCTGCTGCCGAAGGGCGCCGTGGGCGTATCGTCGAGGCCTGGAGATGGCCAGCGATCCGGACCGGTTTCGGACGCGGTGTCGAAAGCCTCAGGTTCGTCCGGCATGCCGACCTCCGATCATGAGGGCGCTTTGCGCAAGGCGTGCGAGGCAGGAGGCCGTGACGCTGCGGAGCCCTTCAGGCCGAGGATTGAAGTGCGACGATCAAAAGTTGTATGGTTTTTGATAAATTGCCGCTTGAGTTGTTAGTCGGTAAACTTTCGCGTTTACGCTGTCAAGTTTTGTAATGGCAAGTTTTTTACAATTTTAAGTTTTGTTTCCGAACAGGCCGAAAGCGCCCGTGCAGGCATGGATGAACGAGGGAGGGGAGAGCCGCGCCTACGCGGTCTTTTCGATGACGCCCAGCAGGCGAAAGGCCATGAGCGGACCGAGCAGGGGCTCGAGAAAGCGTTCCAGGGCCAGCACCGGTTTCACGAGCGGGGCCGAGATCATCGACCAGGGCCGAAACCCGCCCGACAGCGGATAGGCGATGAAGGCGAAGCGGCGCGCCGAGCGGATGGCGAGCTCGGGCATGCGTCCCTCGACGCTCCTGCGCTGCCGGCCGAACAGCAATGTCGGCACGGCCTGGTTCGAGTCCCAGGGATCGTCCGGGCTGCTTAGGCTTTCCTCGGTCAGGAGATCCGCGCTCATGTCGAAAGGCTCGGGGTGGAACAGCCTGTAGAAGATGCGGCTGACCGGCGTGATCGCGGGTTCGCAGACCACGATGCGTCCGCCGGGACGGAGCACGCGCGAGGCCTCCTTCAGAAACACCAGCGGCCGTTCGAGGTGATGGAGCACGTCGAACATCACGATATTGTCGAAGCTCGACGTTTCGAAGGGGAGGTTCTGCGCATCGGCGACCACGTCGAGCGATGCGGCGGCCTGGACGTCGCTGGACACGACATCCGGCATGAACGCCTTGAAATTGCCGATGCCGCCGCCGATTTCCAGCGTCCGTCCGGCCCGGCAGCTGGCGGCGATCTCGCGATAATACTGATTGTAGATCGCACGCAGCACAGGCTTTTGCCGCCAGAGATCACCGTGTTCCGCGAGCTGGGCTTCCGACATCAAAAAGCCTTCAGTTTTCTGTAGCCGACCACCACCATCTTGAGCAGAAGCCAGCCATGGGCGAAACGTGAAATCTGGGTCTCGCCATAGACCCGCGAACGATAGCGGATCGGCACCTCCTGCATCTTCATCTGCTGCTTCGCGGCGCCGAAGATCAGGTCGAAATCGCCGAACGGATCGAAATCGCCGAAATAGCTCTTTTGCGCCATCAGCCGTTTCCAGTCCTCCTTGTGCAGCGCCTTGGTGCCGCAGAGCGTGTCGGTGTAGCGCTGATTGAGAAGCCAGCTGAACAGCCAGGAGAAAATTTGGTTCGCGATCAGATTCAAGAAGCGCATGGCCTGGCGCTCCATCGGATAGACCAGGCGCGAGCCGTTGACGAACTCGGCGTCGTTGCGGCGGATCACGTCGTAGAATTTGGGGATCTGCTCGGGCGGCATGGTTAGATCGGCGTCGAGGATCAGCAGGATCTCGCCCGTCGCCATGTCGAAGCCTTTGTAGGTGGCGTCCGCCTTGCCGACCCCGTCCTGACGGGCGTAGCGGATGTTCAGGTCCGGATAGGCCTCGGCGACGCGTTCGATCTCCTCATAGGTGCCGTCCTGGCTGTGACCCTCGACGAAGATGATCTCGAGATTCGGACAAAAGGCGGGTAGCCGCTTCACCGCGCTCTCGATATTGCCGCGCTCGTTGCGGCAGGGAACGATCACGCTCGCCGATGTGGGGACCTCGCGGATACGGCGGACCGAACGGCCGACCACGTAATTGCGAAGGGCGAGCCGGCGAAGACCAGGCAGGGTGGCGAGATAGCGATTGACCAGAGGGCCGAGGCCGAGAAGCTTGAGCGGCAGGAGCTGGCGCCATTCACGATTGATCGGCTCGAAGCCTGCGAGCTTCATGAAATTGGCGATGTCCGCCGTGCTCAGCGCGTTTTGCGGCTCCTGTGGCATCTTCATGTGCAGAAGTTCGGCGAGCTTCAGCACCGGATCCCAGAAATAGGCGTAGTAGGCGATGATCAGTCGCGTTCGGTCGTGGCAGAAGCGGTGCAATCCTTCCATAGCCGCCTGGCAGTCGTCGAGAGACCCGATCGTGTCCGAGAGGATGATGTAATCGAACGTGCCGCTGACGGTTTCGGCGAGGGACACGCCGTCTTCGAGATCGGCCAGATGGAACTCCAGATCGGGATGGCGGCTTTGGGCGATCCTGACGTTGCGCTCGCTGAAGTCGACGCCGACGCCGCGCGATGGCCGAAGGCCGGCGAGCAGCCCGCCGTTGCCGCAGCCCAGTTCGAGCACGCTCGCGCCTTCAGGCACGAGGAAGCGCATATAGGACAGATCTTCGCTATAGTAATAGGCGTTCTTGTCGATCCATTTCTGCCGCTCCGGCGCCAGCGCCTCGCTCCGCTGGTGAATCTGGCGCTTTCGGTCGCTCCAGGCGGAACGATCAGGGGGCGACGGCGCCCAGTGCTGCTCGTCGATCAGTGACGCTGCGGATTCTGCCATGCTTACATCCTCCAACGCTCGGGCGCGCGTCGCTCCGGCCTGCGGGCAAGCCAAAGGAGGCTTCCCGGCAGGCTCGCGATTAAAAGGGCGAGGCCGAAGAGCAGAGCGATGGAGATCGAGGCCTCGGCGGAAACGCCTTGAAAGCGAAGGCCGACCAGCACCACACCTTCGCGCACGCCCCAGCCGGCGACCGAGATCGGCATCATCGCGATCAGCAGCATGGGCGGAACGATCACGGCCGCTTCGAGGAGGCCGAGCGGCTCACCGATCGACAGGGCGGCAAGCCAGAACGCGACGATCGAGCAGGCGTGCACCGAGAGCGCCAGGATCAGCACCAGCGTCGCCCTGGACGGTGAGCGGATCAGGCTGGCGAGCTCGTTGAGGAGGGCGATGATCGGGCCGAGCACGCGCACGCCGGCGACAAGGCGGGCGACGAATCCCTGCTGAACGATCGCCAGGGTCGCCGCCAGCCCGCACACGCCAACGACGGCGATCATGCCGAGCGCGTGACTGGCTTCGCCGATCAGCGGCTGCGATGCGCTTGGCAGGCCGGCCAGCAGGATCATCACCAGCATCAGCGCGATCACCCCGGCGATGCGGTCCACCAGGGTGAGTTTGATTGCGGTCGGCAGCGCGGGGCCGTGGCGAGACAGCAGCCATGCGCGCATGGCGTCACCGCCGATGGTCGAGGGCAGGAGCTGATTGAAAAACTGGCCGATCCAGAAGAATCGCACATGGTCGGGAATCGAGATGCGCCAGGACGGGCCGACTACGGTGCGGCAGCGAAGGCCGGCAAGGCCGCATTGGACCGAAAAGGCCAGGACGGCGGCAAGAAACGGCAGCGGGGCCGCGTGCATCAAAATGTCGAGGATCCGACCGCTATCGACACTGAGGCCCAACGCGGCGATCAGCGTCAGCGAGATCGCCACCTTGGCAACGACCACCCATGACGGCGCTCCGCTCCTCGTCGACGAAGGCCGGTCGCCATCGATGCCCTCGGAGAGGCTTTCCGGACTGCTGGTGAGATCGAGATCCCGGGACGACTCCTTCGCGACGAGGCTGGTCATCGCCGATCAGCTGCCCGTTTGAGTCTGCCCCCAAACCCGAACACGATGCCTCCGGATAGAACGATTAAACAGACAAAACACTAATATATTATTCAATCTATAATATAAAAAATAGACCATAAATCATATTTGTTTTTGAAAAATACACTCACGGATTGCACACAGCTCGGCCCGCGATGTTCTCCTGGACGCGGGAGGGGTGCTTCAGCAAGCGTTGTCGTGGACAGTGGAAATCAGGCGACGCACCGACGCTTCAGCCCGTCCGCCTCTGCAACGCCAGCGCCGTAGGCGTCCAAGGTCTCGTCGATCATGCGTGTGAGGGCGAAACGCTTCCTGATCCAGATCGGTGCCAGCCGTCTCGCGTCCTGGCGCCATGTTTCCTGCTCCAGAAGATAGAGGACCTTGTCGGCAAGCGCGCCCGTTCGGCTGCTCGCGACCGCGTAGCCGGTTTCGCCGTGGATGAAAGTTTCGCGCACGCCGCCGACGTCGGTCGAGACGATCGGGACGCCCATGGCGCCGGCCTCCAGCAGGACGTTCGGCAGTCCCTCATAGAGAGAGGTGAGCAGGAAAATGTCCATGACGGCGAGCGCCATGGCCGGGTTCGCCATGCGGCCGGGCATGTGGATACGCCGCTCGAGCCCCCATGCGGCGACCGCGTCGCGCACGCCATCTCGAAGCGGGCCGTCGCCGATCATCAGGAAATGCACGTCGGGCCGCCGTTTCGCGACCTTGGCCGCGGTCTCCGCCCAGAGCTTCGGCCGCTTCTCCTCCCCGAACCGTATGATCGTGCCGACCACCGGCGCAACCGCCGGCAATCCGAGGCTGTCACGGTAGGCGCGGACGGCGTCCGGGTCCTGCGGCGACCATCTCGCGAAGTCCATCCCGTTACGAATAACCCGGATATTTCGGGGATCGAAAGCGAGCCAGTCTGCGTAGCTCCTAGCGCCGGCAGCACTGTTGTTGAGCATGACGACATTGTCGCGCGCCGCCAGGGCCCGGATGATCGAGCGATAGCTCGGGTGATAGATCCCGCTCATGATCGGGGAGAGGGTGCGCCAGTTGAGAACGATGCGATCCACACCGGCGAGCGCGGCCGCGATGCCCGCCTTGACGCAAGGCCCGTCCTGCCAGATATGCACGACCTCAGGACGCAGATGCCTGAAGACCTCGATCAGCTTCAGAATTTCCGTGCGAAATGCGACGGGCGCATATCGGGTGATCTGCAGCAGCGTCAGCATGCCGGCATCGCCGGGCGTCGAGACCGCGCCGATTTCGGCGATGGTCAGGCCTTCGAGACCCTGGAGTTCCTTCAGATAGAAGTCGTTGGGCGGCGGCGACAGCTTCTCGGCGATCAGATGAACGTCGCGCGCACCTCGATCGAGCAGGCCCAGCAAGGTGTTGGCCACCTGCCTTTCGGCCCCGCCGGGGCCCAGGCTGCCGGTGACCAGCGCCAGGCGGCCCGGAATCGACCGGCCGGAGACCGGCATCTTCAGGATGGTGTCGGCGAGGGGAGCGAACGCCCTGGCATATCGCCGCGTCTCGGTGGTCTTGCGCAGATATCGGTGCGTTCGGAGAAGAATCGGGCCGAAGGGGCCAAGCCTGCCGGACAAGATGACGTTTCTCGCCAGGCGCCCAAGCTTTCGGTTCGCGCCGCGCCAGCTCCGGCTAGCCAGCAGCGACGAAAGCGATCCGGGCTCGGTGAATCCGAAAGGCGAATCGAAGGCGATGCGCCGGCCGCCTCGCTTGAGACTCATTCTCGCGAGTTCGAATCCGAAGGCTTCCGGATCGCCGAACGTCAGCAGCAGGTCGCCCACCTGCGCAGGAGCGCGGGCCAGACGGCCGTCGGCCCGAAGCCAGCCCAGCCTCCCCGGATCGACGCCGAAGTGCGAGGCCGGCGCCGCGGCCAGAATCACGCTGACGGTCTCCTGCCTCGCCAGCAATGCGGCCACCAGGGGTTCCGGAACCGCGATCGGAAAGACCGGGGTCACGCCGGCCGCAAGATGGCGCTCCGCCAACGCCGCGATCCGGTCGACGACGTCCGGGTCGCTACCGATAACCTCATCCGAACGGGATTCCGCCGATCGGCCGGCAGAAATGTCGTCATCGCCGTGGACAGGCGCCATGCTTCGCTCGCAACGTTGAGGGCTCGATCGGAGAGAGGTTTTGATGCGCAAACTTGACGTATTGAGATAAAATTGTCTATAGAAAATCAACTCTTGATAATTTCCGCCGGAATGTTTGTTTTTATATGCGGCGAAACCCTGAGTCGGCGCCAGAAGCCATTGTTAGGAACCATTTTTAGTTGTATTTCGACGGTATCGGCCAACTGTAAAATTGCCCTGGAAGGTTACGAGGAGCTGATTTTGGTAAACGGTACCGCCGTCGATGGCCGGCGCTTCGCCTTCGGCAAAAATTGGCAAAACTTCGTGGAGAAGCAGTTCAGTCAGGAGCGCGTCTCGACGTCGAAAGATCATCTCCTCGATTTTCTGGGCGTGCCGGACCTCGAGGGCAGGACATTTCTCGACATCGGCTGCGGCAGCGGCCTGCATTCGCTGGCGGCCTGGCAGTCCGGCGCCGACAAGATCATCAGCTTCGACTATGACCCCGACTCGGTGAAAAGCACCGCGCTGTTGCGGTCGCACGCAGGAGCGCCCGCCAATTGGATGCTGTCCCAGGGCTCCGTGCTGGACGACGATTTCATGGCCGCTATCGAGCCGGTCGATATCGTCTATTCCTGGGGTGTCCTGCATCACACCGGTGATGTCTGGCGGGCGATCGAGAATGCGGCGGCCCGCGTGAAGTCCGGCGGGCAGTTCTACATTGCGCTCTACTCGGCTGACGTCCATGTCAACCCGCCGCCGGAATTCTGGCTGGACCTCAAGCTGAGGTACAATGGCTCGACATTCATCGGCAAGCGGATGATCGAGCTCTGGTATATCTGGAACTTCAATCTGCAGCGCAGCCTTTCCAATCTGCCGGAGCTCGTCAGGCATATCAGAACCTATGATGCCGACCGGGGCATGTCGTTCTACACCGACGTCAAGGACTGGGTCGGCGGCTGGCCGATGGAATTCTGCAGGGACGCCGAGGTCACCGAGCGGGTCGAGGCCATGGGGTTCAGGCAGGTCAGGCTCGACAGCGGCAAGGCGAATACGGAATTTCTTTTCGTCCGAGCGGCCTGAGCCATGTGCGGCTTTGCCGGCTTCATCGATCTGAAGAGACGCGGCGGCGAGGATCAACTCCGCCGTCAGGTCGCGACCATGGCCGATGCCCTGGCGGTGCGCGGTCCGGATGACGGCCAGACCTGGGCCGACGAACGAGCCGGCATCGCCCTCGGCTTTCGGCGTCTTGCGGTGATCGATCTCTCACCCGCCGGCCAGCAGCCCATGGTCTCCGCCGACGGCCGCTACGTCATCGCCTACAATGGCGAGATCTATAATGCGGGCGAGATCAGACCGGAACTCGAGGATCGCGGCGTGACCTTCCGCGGCCATTCCGACACGGAGGTGCTGCTCGAAGCCTGCACCGCCTTCGGCATCGAGCGCGCCGTCGAGCGCTTGGTCGGCATGTTCGCAGCCGCGATCTGGGACCGCGAGACCCGGCGAATGACGCTTCTGCGCGATCGCCTCGGCATCAAGCCGCTCTACTGGGCGCATATCGGCGACGTCATCTTCTTCGGCTCCCAACCCAAGGCCTTTTTCGCCCATCCCGCATGGCGCGGCGAGATCGATCGGGACAGTCTCGCCTCCTATTGCCGTTTCAGTGCGCTCCCGGCCCCCTTGTCGATCTTCAGGAACTGCCGTCAGCTTGCGCCAGGCATGCTGGTGCAGATCGATGCCGACGGCAGGATCGACGAACAGCGTCACTGGGATCCGCATGAGGTCGTGAGCGAGTCCATGCGCTCGCCGCTTTCCGGCGCCGACGATGATCTGCTCGATGGTCTCGAACGTCAGCTGAAGGAGGCCGTTCGCCAGCGCATGACCGCGGATGTGCCGCTCGGCGCTTTTCTCTCCGGCGGCATCGACAGCTCGCTGGTCGTCGCCCTGATGCAATCCTGCTCCAACCGCCGGGTCAAAACCTTCTCGATCGGCTTCGAGGAGCAGGGTTTCGACGAAGCGCCATTCGCGAAAAAGGTCGCCCGGCATCTGCAGACCGATCACCACGAGGCCTATGTCGCACCGACGGCCGCGCGCGACGTGATCCCGACGCTGCCTGAACTCTATGACGAACCCTTCGCCGACAGCTCGCAGATCCCGACCTTTCTGCTTTCCCGCATGGCGAGAGAGCATGTGACGGTCTGCCTCTCGGGCGACGGCGGTGATGAACTGTTCGGCGGCTATGGCCGCTATGCGCACACCATCGCGCATCTCGGCGATCCCGGCCGCATGCCCCCCTGGCTACGGCAACCGATCGCCCGCCTGGCGCCGATGCTGTCGACGCGCAGTTGGGATCGCCTGGCGCGGCTGGCCCCGAAGCGCTTCCGGCCGGTCGCGTTCGGCGAACGCCTGCATCGGCTTGCGGATCGCCTGCGGCCGGACTGGCCGGATCGCTTCTATCTCGATCAGATGAGCCACTGGATCGAGCCGGCCAGCCTGGTGCTCGGCGCCGAGGAGCGGCTCGCCGGCATCTGGACCGGCACGGCGCGCGAGCTTCATCCGGACTTTCACGACCGCATGCAGTTCATCGACATGGTGAGCTATCTGCCGCACGACATCCTGACCAAGGTCGACCGTGCGAGCATGGGCGTCAGCCTCGAAGCGCGGGTGCCGCTGATCGACCACCGGGTGGTCGAGCACAGCTGGCGGCTGCCCAGGCGCATGAAGGTGCGTGACGGCGTCTCGAAATGGGCGCTGCGCCAGATCCTCCATCGCTACGTGCCGAAATCGATCGTCGAGCGGCCGAAGATGGGTTTCGGCATCCCGCTTCAGGATTGGCTGCGCGGCCCGCTCAAGGACTGGGCGGAAGACCTCCTGGACGAACGGAGGCTCAAGGCGGACGGCATCTTCGATCCGCAGCCGATCCGGGATCGCTGGGAGCAGCATGTCGCGGGCGATGTCGACTGGCACTATCCGCTCTGGACCATCCTCATGTTTCAGGCCTGGCGCCGCCACTGGCGCATCGCCTGACATCGTCCCGGCGATCGCTCGCACCCGGCGGCATGCACGCGGCAAGGCGAGCCGGCCTCCTGAAAAGAGCCGCTCCCCGCTAGCCGGACAGGGACGGCGAGAATTCAAGCTACGGATTCGCTCTGCTGGTCAGGTTCTCCGTGGTCACGTCATGCCGCCATTTCAGCCGGTAGCGTGGTTTTGGGCTGATGATGGACGGTGTCCGGCCTTCGGCCGTCGTGGGCAGCATGAGGACGTCCCTGATTATAGAATTCCATCCAGTGACCGATCCCGTCTCGGGCCTCGCGACCGCCGCATCAAGCTCCTTGTGCGCGTGGTCGTGTCAAGCCGGACTCTCGCTGTGGAGTGCGCTTCTTCAGAATTGCCGCCGCCTCGTCGTCGACGGCAAGAGCCGATCGGGAAAGCCGGGCACGGCTTTGCGCACGCGCTCGACCAGATCGGGCGGGTTCGGCCAATAGTCCCGCAGCTCACAGAGCCGTCGGCCACGCTTGCGATGGCTTGCGTGCGTGGATTGTTGGCATAGTCGGGCGCCGGGACGTCTGGAGGCAGACTTTCGGGTAAGGGGAAGGTTTCAAAGCCAGTGCTTGACAGCCTGCGCTTCGCAGGCGCCGAGCATGCCGGCGAAGGTCCCGATCAGAAGGGCGATGAGCTTGTTCGATATGATCCAGCCCATGGACGTCTCCTTGATGAAATGGGCGCCAGCGATACGGAAACCACCGAAGCGGCAAAAAATTCTCCACCCTCGCCTTGTTGATCGGACCTGCCGGGAACTCCACGGATGTTGTGGTGTTACATGCTCGACCCTGTTCAGGCCCTGCGGCAAATCCCGATCTGCGTCGCCGCAGGACCTGGACATCAGATGGAGAGTTTGATCGATGAGACCTGAAAAGGCAGCAATCGCCCTGGCCGTTGCCGCTCTCGTCACGGGGTGCGCAAGCTCGACGCCACCCCCTCGCGAGGAGCTGGCCGCGGCGGAACTGGCTGTTCGCCAGGTGCAGGTATCGGCGGCAAGTCAATATGCGCCGGAGAACGTGCGCCAGGCGCAGAACAAGCTCGAAGCGGCACAAAACGCGATGCAGCAGGAAGACTATGTGCAGGCCCGCCGCATGGCGGAGCAGGCTCTGGTCGACGCCCAGCTCGCCGACGTACGGGTCGACGCCGCAAGGTCCGGCGAAGTCCTGGCGCAATCACAGGAAAGCATCGAAGCCTTGGAGCGCGAAGCGCTGGAGCTGTCACGATGACCATGTCCACGAACGAGTCCGGCCGCTGCTCCCCGTCGTTCGGCAGAGCCGCATCCCTTCTCGCCCTCATCGGCCTCGTCGCCGCAGGCTGCGCCGGCACGAACAAGTCGGTGGAGCAGGCGCGCACTTCGGTCGAGCGGCTGCGCGCCGATCCGAGCGTCGGCTCGAACGCGCCGGTCGCGCTGCAGCGCACCGAAGAGGCCCTGTCGCGCCTCACCGCCGCCGCTCGAGATGGCGCCGACGAAAGCGAGATTGATCATCTCGCCTATCTGGTCGAACGCCGAGCCGACGCCACCAAGATTCGCGCGACGACGGTCGCGAACTGGAACTCCGTGGAAGAACTGAGCGAGCGTCGTGAAGCCGTCCTGCTGCAGGCCGAATCGCTCGAGGCCGAGCTCGCCCGTCAGGAGGCCGCCAGCGCCATTCGCGAAGCTCAGGACGCGCGCGACAAGGCGGCGGCGCTGCAAGGGGAGCTTGACGCGCTGCAGGCCGAGCAGACCGATCGCGGCCTGGTGGTGACCCTCGGCGATCTACTGTTCGACGTCGATGGAGCCGAGCTCAAGCCGGGCGGTCTCGCCGAGGTCGAGCGCATCGCCACAACCCTGGTCGATCATCCCGAACGGCAAGTCGAAATCGAAGGCCACACCGACAGCACGGGCTCGGAGAACTACAATCTGAAGCTTTCGGAGGACCGGGCAGCGGCGGTGAGGCAGGCGATGATCGACGCCGGCGTTCCGAGCGATCAGATCGTCGCGCGCGGCTATGGCGAATCCTATCCGGTCGCCACGAACGAGACCCAGAGCGGCCGACAGCAGAACAGGCGGGTGGAAGTGATCATTCAGGAGAGCTGAACGCGGAGACGCGCTGCCCTGCGTCAGATCACGGCCGTTCCCTCCGGAATCGCTGTGCCATCGAGACCTTCGAGCAGGAAACGGATCGCATCACGCTCCGCGCTCACCGCTTCGAGGATCTCGATCAGCTCTTCAGGGTCGGCAGTCGCGACGCCGATGGCGCCGAGCGCCTCCACCAGCCGCGTTTCCGCCGGCTCGATCGTGGCGAGCGAAGTTCTGATCGGATCGCTGATCAAACCCTTCAGGGACAATCCGATCTCGCCTAGCCAGCTTCGCCAGCTCGCGAGGTTCTCGGGCTCGCGCGCCTCGATCTTATTCTCACCGATGAAGCGCAGACGGTGAAGCAGGGTCTCGCGGCGGAGCAGCATCCGCTCGATGAAGCTCCTCCACTGCTCGTCGCCGACGACATCGAGTGCGGCCTGATAGAGGCGCACGCAATCCGCGGCGGCCTCGACCGCGGCCCCCAGTCCGGGGGAAGGGGCAGGTTCGTTCACGATCGCTCTCCGTTGCTGCGGCTGTCATCGTAAAACGGCCCAACCCATGTCAGGTTCCGCGACCGGAACACATTCGGCTTCAGGGTGTTGCAAAATGGCAAGCTCGATAGACTGGACCGATGCTCACAAGCTGCAAATGATGCGTGTCCTGCATGTCCGCCGATAAAGCACCGAAGGCAGATCGCCCGGCCGAGCTTCGCTACGTCTCGGACGACATGCCCGGGCTGAACCGGCGACGACGCGGCCGCGGTTTTTCCTACTACGGCCGAGATGACCGTCTGATCCGATCGAAGCGAAGGCGGCAGAAGCTCGACGCCCTGGCGATTCCGCCGGCCTGGACGGATGTCTGGATTTCGCCTTGGCCGAACGGCCACATTCTGGCCACCGGACGCGACGAGCGCGGGCGCAAGCAATACATCTATCACCCCGCCTGGATCGAGCGGCGCGAGCGCGCCAAGTTCGATCGCGTCCTCGCCTTCGGGCGCGTCCTGCAGAACATTCGCGAAGCGGTGGAGCGCGACATGCGTCGCCGGACACTCGCCAAGCCGAAGGTGGTCGCGACCGTCGTCAACCTTCTGGAGACGACGCTGATCCGTATCGGCAATGTCGAGTATGCGCGCGCGAACAAGAGCTACGGCCTGACCACGCTGAAAAATCGGCATGTCGACGTCGAGGGCGAAACGCTGCGCTTTCGGTTCAAGGGAAAGAGCGGCCAGGAAGTCGATCTCGACGTTCGCGACCGACGTCTGGCGAGCACCGTTCGCGAGATTCAGGAGCTTCCGGGCCAGGATATCTTCCAGTACCTGGACGGCGACGGTGAACGGCAAACGGTGACCTCGAGCGACGTCAACGACTATCTTCGCGAGGTCACGGGCGACGATTTCACCGCGAAGGACTTTCGCACCTGGGCGGCGACCGTGCTCGCGGCCTGGGCGCTGAACGAGTTCACGGAGTTCGACAACGACGCGGCCGCCAAACGCAACATCACGCAAGCGATCAAGACGGTCGCCCGCCGGCTCGGCAACACGCCGACGATCTGCCGACAGAGCTACATCCATCCGGAAGTGCTGAACGCCTATCTCGACGGCACGCTCGTTCGGGTCCTGCGCGACCGGGTCGAGAAGGAGTTGATCGCCGAACTGCCGCGTCTGAAGCCAGAGGAGGCCGCCGTGCTCGCCTTTCTCCAAAAGCGCCTCTCGGAGCTCGAGAGGAGCTAAGGCGGCGCTACTCGCCTTTGTAGAATCGCTGCGTGACGGTAGAATCGATCATTCGTCAGAGCCGCTTCAGGGCATGCATTTGGGCGGCGCAGCGAAGGGCCAGATCGATGTGGTCATCCGTACGCACGGGAAGTCTCGTCGCGAGAATGTCTTTCGGACGATTCAGGCGTCTCGAAAATATCATTGAAAACGCCGGCAAAATCGGCCGCTTCCTTCAGCCGCTGGCGCGCAGCCTGAAACATCGATGTCATGATGTGATCCTCCGCTGATGTTGGGCCTTGGCCTTAAGTTGTCTCTTGCCAATAACCCGGAACGATTGCGACGCCCGTGTGTTCCTCGCGTGACCAAGCCCGGAGAAGGCCATGCTCAACACCACCACCCTGATCGTCGATGCGCTGAGCGATCATCTGATCAAACAATACCATCGCGTCTTCGGCCGACGCGAACCGGATTTCAGAATTGAAATCGACGCCGCCGTGCGTCTTGCCCTCGAGCGGATTGCGCAGAGCGACGCGCTCTACCACAATGTCGAGCATACCGTCATGGTGACGCTGGTCGGCACGGAAATCCTCCGCGGTCGCGATTTGATCGAGCCGGTGAGCGCCGAGGACTGGCTGCATTTCACCGTAGCACTTCTCCTCCATGACATCGGCTATGTGCGCGGAGCACTTCGCACCGATCAGACCGAGAACTTCGTCATAAACGACAAGGGTGATCGCATAACGCCGCCACGTGGAGCTTCGGATGCCTTTCTCACGCCTTATCACGTCGATCGCGGCAAAATATTCGTGCGCGAGCGCGCAGGAGCGATCGGCAAGATCGATGCGGACCGGGTCGCGCGAGCGATCGAGCTCACCCGTTTTCCGATCCCTGACGATGGCGATCATCAGGAAACCGCAGACGAAGCTGGATTGGTGCGCGCCGCCGATCTGATCGGTCAGTTGGCCGACCCCAACTATCTTAGAAAGCAGAACGCCCTTTACTATGAGTTTCTCGAAACCGGCGTCAACAACAGGCTTGGCCTCGACAGCCCCGCCGATATCGAGGACCGCTATCCGAGCTTCTTCTGGAAGGTGGTCGAACCCTATATCCGCGATGCACTCGGCTATCTGCAGCTGACCCAGGAAGGCAAGCAATGGATCGCCAATCTCTACAGCCACGTCTTTGCGGTGGAGCACGACAAGCCCCATGACGGCCCTTTGTCGGGGAAGACATGAGCGCCGGCGGCGTCTCCCAGGATGCTTCATCTAGAGCTGCATATCAGCTTGGGGCGTGGCCAGGCATCATCCAACGTGAAATGCCAGAGAACACAACCCGTTCTTCATGACATGTTTTGCGAGGGATTGCCGCGTGGCCTGCTACTCATGCAGTCCTTCAATCAGAATGCCGGTGTATCGATCTCTCAAATGGCGTCGTTCATTGCGTGCGCTTCCCTCGACCGCGCGCGCCGCGCCTGCTCGACGCCGTGGCGGGTATCGAAGCTGTCGGGATCTGCGGCATGCCACCAGTCGGCGTAAGGCGTGTCGTCCGGCGTGTCGATCAGCTCGCCCGGCTCGAGAAACGGATAGATGCGGTCGATCGCACGGGTCTCGGCGGCGCTGAGACGGTGGTGCAGATGGTGCGGGCGAAGCTCGCCCGGGTGACCGCAGCCGGCGGCCGCGACGATCTCGATCAGGGTCTTCATGGTCGCCTCGTGGAAGCGCTGCACGCGCGGCGCCTTGTCGTCGATCACCAGGCCGCGCTGGCGGCCGGGGTCCTGCGTGGCGACCCCGGTCGGGCAGTGGCCGGTGTGGCAGCGCATGGACTGGACGCAGCCGAGCGCGAACATGAAGGCGCGCGCGGCGTTGCACCAGTCGGCGCCGATCGCGCAGTTGGCGGCGATCGAATAGGCGCTCTTGACCTTGGCGCTGGCGGCGAGACGGACGTCCTTTTTCAGGCCCGTGCCGACGAGAGCATTTCTCGCCAGGATCAGCCCTTCGCGCAGCGGCATGCCGATGTGATCGGAGAACTCCTGCGGGGCGGCACCCGTCCCGCCCTCGGCGCCGTCGATCACGATGAAGTCGAGGAGCGCGCCGTCCTCCAGCATCGCCTTGGCGATCGCGAACAGCTCGTGCGGCTGGCCGATGCAGAGCTTGATGCCGACCGGCTTGCCGCCGGCGAGATCGCGCAGCCTGGCTGCGAACGCCAGCAGCTCGCGCGGGGTCGAGAACGCGGTGTGGCAGGCGGGCGAGACGCAGTCCTGGCCGATCTCGACGCCGCGCGCCTCGGCGATCTCCTCGGTGACCTTCTCGCCCGGCAGCATGCCGCCATGGCCGGGCTTGGCACCCTGGCTGAGCTTGATCTCGATCATCCTGATCTGATCGAGGCTCGCCTGCTCCTCGAAGGCGCCCGGATCGAACGACCCGTCCTTGTTCCGGCAGCCGAAATAGCCGGAGCCGATCTCCCAGACCAGATCGCCGCCATGGATGGTGTGGTAGCGGCTGACCGCGCCCTCGCCGGTGTCGTGATAGAAGCCGCCCTTGGCAGCACCCAGATTGAGCGCTTCGATCGCCTTCGCGCCGAGGGAGCCGAAGCTCATCGCGGAGATGTTCAGGAGCGAGGCCGAATAGGGCTTCCTGCAATGCGGCCCGCCGACCTCGACCCGGAAGGGCGCCTTCGCTTTCGGCCGCGGCGCGATCGAATGGGTCAGCCACTCATATTGCTGGGTGTAGACGTCAAGCTCGGTGCCGAAGGGATGCGCGTCCTCCTGCCCTTTGGCGCGGGCGTAGATCACCACGCGCTCGTCCTTGTTGAACGGGCTGCCCTCCAGATCGGACTCCACGATGTACTGGCGCAGATAGGGGCGCAGCTCCTCGAAGATCCAGCGGATGTGGGCGATGATCGGGTAATTGCGCATCAGCGTGTGCTGCGGCTGAACGAGGTTCCAGATGCCGAGCAGCGAGAGCGGCAGAAGGACGATCAGGAACCAGGCGGCGGCCGCATGGCCGAAGGCGAGCGGGATGCAGACGATCGTCGCCGCGAGCACCGCGAGAAACACACCGTAGCGGCTGAGCCTCCACCATGCGCGTCCGGCCAAGCTCATCGCTGAGGGGCATCGGTGATCCTCAGTCGCCAGGCGCGGACGCGTCCGCGCGGCGGGTCGGCGCGGGCGGCAGGGAGGCGTAATAGGCGGCGAGCGCGTCCATGTCCTCCGCCTCCAGTGCTGGCACGACCTCGTGCATGATGTCGGCGAGCGGGGCGCCGCCGCGCAGGCCGGCTTTCCAGAGATCGAGCTGGTCCAGGAGGTAGCCGCGATGCTGGCCGGCGAGGCTGGGAAACAGCGCTTCGCGCTCGCTCGGCCAGGGGCCGTGACAGGCATCGCAGGCCGGCATGTCGCGCGATGCCCCGGCGCCGGCGGCGAGCGCCTTGCCGCGTTCGATCATGGCGGGGTCGGCCTCGTCCGCTCCGTCTCCTGCCAGTCGCCGGGCCGGCCGCGAAACATGCGCGGCCAGCGCCTCGATCTCGCCGTCCTCGAGATCGGAGGCCGCGTGCTGCATCATGCCGCTGTGCCGCCGCCCGTCGCGATAGGCCCGAAGCGAGGCGTCGACATAGGCGGGCGAGAGCAGATCCAGCCTCGGCACGATGCGGTTTCGCTCGCCGTCGTCCCGGCCGTGGCAGGTGGCGCAGTAGGCCGCCCGCTCGGGGGCGGCTTCGGCGCTGTCGCCGGGTGCCGCCGCCTGCTCGACCAGTTCCTGGTAGCGCGCGCCGTCCATGCCTTCGACCGCGTTCAGGAAGGCGACCACCGGCCAGACGTCGTCGCCGCGCTTTTCCGACGGCCAGGCGGGCATGCCGCTCATCTTGACGCCGTTCTTGACGATCCAGAAGAGATGCCGCGGCTCCCAATGCGCGACCGCATCCGCAATCGGCGGCGGCGGCGGCTCCATGCTCGTCGCGGTCGCCGACTGCCGCTCGCCGGGGGCGGCGTGGCAAAAGCGGCAGGCATCGTCGTAATGGCCCGCGCCGAGCGCGATCATCTCCTCGCTGGAAAGATCGGGCACCGCGTCCTCGGACGGCGCTCTGAGCTTGACGGCGTTGCGGTAGGTGGTGTGCAGCACCCAGGAGACGCCGGGCCAATGGCCCTGCTGCGCGGACACGTTGTACAGGCCGAAGGCGACCACGAGGACGGCGCCGATCAGGCCGAGAGCGGCCCAGAACGCGGTGACGCGGATGAAAGCTTTCATGAGATTTCCTCGCCCCGGATCGGGCCGATCCCGGGATCGCGGCCAAGGGTTTTTGCGACCAGCAGCAGCCCGGCGATCAGGTAGACCGGCGTGCCGACCGCCAGCATGATCATCCCGCCAAGCTGCTGATCGGCGAGCGCCATGCCGCCGTGCATGGCGTAGATCGCTTTCGGGGCGAGAGTGATCAGCGCGCCCAGGAGCGTCATGTGCATCGAGGTCAGCAGCATGGCGCCGGCCCCTATGAGCGGCCGTTCGGGATCGAGCGCGGACGCCCAGAGCATCAGACCGGCCGCGAGAAAGGAAAGCTGCTCGGCAGCGAAAAGGGCTGATGACAGACGCGCCGCCTCGTGCAGCGCCGGCAGGTGCCAGCCCCAGACGATCACGAACTCCGCCAGGGTGGCGATCAGCGCCGGAACGGCGAGGCGCGGCGCCAGCGCTGGCAGGCCGAGCACCAGCAGCGGGGCGGCGATCGCCACCACACACATATGGCGCAGCATGTGTGCCGAAAAATGATCAAGGCCGACCACTGCGAGTGGTGCGGTCCACGCGACGGCGAGTGCCAGAAAACCGGCGAGGAGGGGGAGCGGCCGGATCATCCGCAGCTCGTCAGGAAAAGAGCGGGCATGGCGACGTAGCAGACGCCGATGAAGGAGATGATCGAGAGAAGGAAGGAGGCGTGCCCCAGAAATTCGTGCCGGTCCTCCTCGACCGCGAGGTCGTGGACGTAGTCGTAGTCGTCGAGAAAATCCCACTGCCGCCAGGAGCGCCAGCCGATGACCAGGATCGCGACCAGGGCGATCGCGGTGGCGAGGCCGATGCCGAGCCTCAGGTCTTCCACCACCCCCGCATCGCCCGGAAATTTCGAGCAGACGACGGCGGTCGCGGCGTAGCAGACGACGAAATGGATCGCCCAGATGCTGCCGGCGAAGGTGATCAGCCAGAGGCTGGACGCCTCCTCGGCGAAGCTCTTTCGTTCCTCCTTCTTTCGAATCTCGGCCATGGTCACAAAAGCCTCGGCATCAGGCCGATCGTGCCGGCGGTCACCAGCACGGTGAGGACGACGAAATGCCAGAACAGGCAGACGTTCCAGATGTCGGCGTCGTGCCTCGGCGTCATCTTGCCGGTGAGGCTGGCTGCCAGGCAATAGCCCTGCATGATCGCGCCCGCGCCGACATGGACGGCGGTCCAGACCACCAGCCCCCAGAGCATGGCGGGATAGACGTGGGAGGTCGGGTCGAGATCGGCGCCGACCACGGACCAGACCATGGCGCCGGCCCCTATGATCGCCGCCAGCGGTGCCGCGATCAGGGCGCCGCGCGTCGCTTCGTAGTAATCGCGGCGATTGGCCGTCCGCGCGAAGACGGTGAGCGCCCAGGAAGCGACCAGCAGCACGGTGCCGAGCACCAGCCAGAGCGTCGTCGGGAAGGCGGCTCCCTCCGGCGGAAAGTCAGGTTTCGAGGTCCAGTAGAAGAAAAAACCGAAGATGAGGCTGGCGAAGGCGGTGGCGTCGCCGAGCATGGTGATGAACACGCCCCACCAGCCGGCGGACGCCGGGCCGGAGGCGTAGATCGGCAGGCGCAGGCCGAGCCCGACGTCCTTTCCGTCCTGCTCGGGGATCGGCGCCGTCGAGGTCCAGAGCCAGTAGATCACGCAGCAGATCGCGAGGATGCCGCAGACGATCGCCGGCGGGTACATGTGGAAGGTCGGGAAGATGAAGGCGCCGCCGGTGAAGATCGCCGCCCAGATGGTGATCCAGGCGGGTCCGGTGACGCGCATGCACTGGATCGGCTTGGCGTCCAGCACCGTGGTGACCAGGGTCTCGCGCTTCAGCTCCGCGGCGTCCGGCAGGTAGTAGCGCCCGGCGTCCATGCGCTCGACGATCTTCTCCTGGTCCCAGAGCGGGTAGCGGCTTTCGATATAGGGTATCGAGCGCGCCCCCCAGAATTCCTCGGGGATGTCGTGGGACCATTCCAGCGTGCCCGCCTTCCAGGGATTGCGCTGTGGGTGCGGCTGATGGCCCTTGGGGCGAAGGAGGTCCCAGGCGAACACCAGGAAGCCGGCGGCGATCACGAAGGATCCCACCGTCGAGATCATGTTGAGCCAGTCCCAGCCGAGGCCTTCGGGGTAGGTGTAGACCCGCCTCGGCATGCCGAGCAGGCCGGTCAGGTGCATCGGCAGGAAGGTGACGTTGAAGCCGGTGAAGGTGAGCCAGAATGCGATGCGGCCGAGCTTCTCGGACATCAGCTTCTTGGTGAAGAACGGGTAGAAGTAGTAGACGCCGGCCATCACCGGAAAGACCATGCCGCCGAACAGGGTGTAGTGCAGATGCGCGACGACGAAATAGCTGTCGTGGGCCTGCCAGTCGAAGGGGGCGAGCGCCACCATCACGCCGGTGAGCCCGCCCGCGGTGAAGATCGCGAGCGCGCCCGCGATGTAGAGCATGGGCACGGACAGCGTCACCCGCCCGACCATCAGCGTGGCGACGAAGGCGAAGAGCTGCACGCCGGTCGGGATCACCACGGCCTCCGAGGCGGCGGAGAAGAAGCCGAGCGAGAGCGAGGGGAGGCCCGTGGTGAACATGTGATGCACCCAGAGGCCAAACGACAGAAAACCGGTGCCGACCGCTGACAGAACGATCCAGGAATAGCCGACGATCGGGCGCTGCGCCGCGGTCGGGATGATCATCGCGGCGATCGCGATCGAGGGCAGAAAGACGATGTAGACCTCGGGATGGCCGAAGATCCAGAAGAGATGCTGCCAAAGGAGGGGATCGCCGCCGCGCTCGGGATCGAAGAACGGCCAGTCGAAGCTCCTCTCCAGCTCGAACAGGAAGTCGCCGGCGATCAGCGGCGGAAAGGCGAACAGGATCATGCCGCCGACCACCAGCACGTACCAGGCGTAGAGCGGCATCAGGTTGACCCGCATGCCGGGCGGGCGGCATTTGAGGACGCCGACGATCAGCTCGACCGCGGCGGCGATCGAGGCGACCTCGATGAAGGAAAGCCCGAGCAGCCAGATATCCGCGCCGACGCCGCCCTGCTTGGTGGCGAGCGGCGGGTACATGAACCAGCCGGCATCGGGGGCGACGCCGAACAGGATCGAGCTCATGACGAAGATGCCGCCGATCAGAAAGCACCAGAAGCCGTAGGCGGACAGCCGCGGAAACGGCATGTCGCGCGCGCCCAGGAAGGCCGGCAGGATCAGGATCGCGACCGCCTCGAACATCGGCACGGCGAACAGGAACATCATCGCCGAGCCGTGCATGGTGAAGAACTGGTTGAAGCGGTCGGCGGACAGGAAATCGTTGTCCGGAACGACGAGCTGAATGCGGATCAGCAGCGCCAGCACGCCCGCGCACAGCATGAAGAAGAAGGCGGTCAGCGTGTACCAGAGGCCGACCTCGGAATTGTTGACCGCGGTCCAGTAGCGAAAGCCTTCGGGCGTCTTCCAGGCCCTGCGCAGGCGATCGGCGGACGCTTTCTGGAAGTCCGGGTCGACCGGCTCTCGAAGCATGCCCTCGGTCGGCGGATATGCGCCACCGGCGCCGGCCGACTCGCGTGTCGTGGTGCTTTTGGACCAGTCGATGCCGCCCGCGCCGATGTCGGTCATCACTTCAGGCCTTCGAGATAGTGGCTGAGCGCTGCGAGGTCGTCGTCGCCCAGATGCGCGTAGGACGGCATCTCGACCTCGGGCTTGATCGACCCGGTGTGGCGCACCCATTCGGAAAACGCCTCGGCATCGGCCGGAAGGATGCCGGCGCCGAGGGTGGTGCGTCCGCCGACATGGGTGAGATCGGGGCCGACCCGGCTGGATGCCGGCGTGCCGCGCACCGCATGGCACGCACCGCAGCCCTGCGCCAGAAATACTTCTTCACCACGCCGCGCTCGATCGTCCGCAGGCTCCGCCGCCGGGCCGCGCTCCTTTTCCAGCCAGGCGTCGAACGCGTCCGGCTCCATCACCACCGCCTGGAACGCCATCAGCGCATGGGACGCGCCGCAGAACTCGGCGCACTGGCCGCGATAGGTGCCGACCGCCTCCGGCTCGACCGCCATGCGCGTCTCGCGTCCGGGAAACATGTCCATCTTGCCGGCAAGCGACGGAATCCAAAAGGAATGGATGACCTCGTCCGCGTCCAGCCTGATCTCGGTGCGCTCATTGACCGGCAGGCGGATCTCGTTCGCCGAGACCACCGGCCGGTCCGCACCCTCCGGCCAGTACTCCACCCGCCACCACCACTGTTCCCCGGTCACCCGAATGGTCAACCCGGTGCCGGCGGCACGCTGGTCCGGCATGATCGACAGGCCGTAGCCGAGAAGGCCGGCGAGCGCCAGGGTCGGAAACACGATGCCGCCGCCGATCACCAGCGCCTCGGCGAGACGCCTGGACAGCTTCTTCGGCTGCAGGCGGGTGACGTAGAAGAAGAGGCCGTTGACCAGCAGCCACAGAACGACGGCACCCGCCAGCATGAGCCAGAACAGATCGGCCAGAACCCGGGCATCCTTGCCCGCAGGGTCGAGGGCGGACTGGATGCCGGTGCAGCCACACAGAAGCAGCAGCGAGGCGAGGGCGACAGCCCGCGTCGCCATGTACCGCCGTCGGCATGACCACGGCCGGCAGAAGCGCAAAGTCAGATCCAATCGATTCTTCAACTGTCGATGCTGCAACGCTCTTTCGGCTTTGTCCTTTCGTCTAAACGTCGACGATTCGTTGTAGTTCCCGAAACAGGGACCCATAAAGCGCTCACCGAGCCAAGCTAAATGGCTGCCGTGGTGCCACACCGGCTTCGACACCCTGCTATCGCCGAATCGCCATCCCGCATCACATTGTTCTCGAATGCGTACCGTGGTTCGACACGTCAAGAATCGCTCCCCGATAGCCGGACAGTGACGCCAGTACGATTTGACCTTGCTTCATTCGGCTCCTGGCATGATCCAGAATCCAGCCCTGCGGCAGAATCCTGGCGGATAGCCAACCGCCTCGAGCAATCGCCGGCCCGGGGAGGCGGCTATCCGGCGCATCGCCCGTGCTATGATGCAGGCCTTTACGACGGAAGGTGCAATTTGCCTGGAGGAAGGACTAGGGAAAATATTTAGTCACCTCAATCTCTTAATGGCCCGCGCCTTCCGGACGAAGCCGAAATCTGAATCGGAAACATGTGTGAGCTCAGAAAGAGATGGTTCGCGCGTTATAGACACGAATTAACGACAGCAGCCGCGTCCCGATGGCAAGGTTCCTTTGCACCCGATTTCAGGCCCTATGACCCCGGAACCGGCGTCTGGAGGGCCATAGCGGCGCATAGGATATGATCAAGGTGCTGCTCGCGCTTGGCCCCAGCGTCAGGCTCGACATTCTCGACATGATCGAGCAAGGCGACAGGAGTGGCCGTGCGTTGGCAGGTGGCACATCCACCGGGGGCAGGCCACCATGCACAGACTTGCCAGAGAGGCATTGACAGCCGGTTAATACTCCGGTGGCCGAATGTCGTGATCGAGCTGCCGCCAATCGCCCGCTAAAGAATGCATCAAGCAGCCTTGCTTTTCACTGTATCCGGCCACCGCATTGGCGACATGGCAAGGCCAGGCAAGCGACCAGATCGGTCATGTTCCGCGCGGGATGGCGTGAGACCTCGATGAATATCGAAGATCACGGGGTCTGCGCAGGGCCGAATCTCAGTCGATGGAGCAGGCGAGCACGCGGCTGATATGGGTGAAGGGACGAGCGCTTTCTTCGTGCCAGTGATCGAAGGCGATCTGGACGCGGTCGAGATCGCGCTTCGAGGTCGGCTCCTTTTCGATCACGCCTTCGCGGATCAGGGCACGCACCACGTCGCGGGCAAGCACATAGCCATCCACGCCCATGCCGCGCAGAAAATACATGCCGGTGCTGCCGCCGAGGCGGGTGCCTCGGCGCTTCAGCGTCCAGAGAAGGCCGGCGAAATCGTTCTTCGGCCATTCGCCGATCACCTTCGCGCCGCTGCCATGCTCGGCGGCGAGATCGCGCAGAAACGCGGCGTTGCTCTGGATCGACAGGATTTTTTTGGCGTGGCGGATGATGCCCTCGGCCTTCAGATAATGATCGAGATCGTCGTCCGACATCATCGCCATGCGGCCGACGTCGAAGCCATCGAATACCTCCTCGAAGCGCGGCCATTTCGCTTCGACGACTTTCCAGTTGAAGCCTGCCCGAAACACCGATTTCGACATGGCGGACAGCCAGCGATCGTCGGGAATGGCGGCGAGCTCGGCGGGCGGCTTCGGCGTCTGGAGCGTCTTTTCGAAGGCTTCGACCCCGCCCTTTCGCGCGGCAGCGCGTTCGAAGAGCGCGTCGAAGGCGATGAGATCAGTCATGGTTCCGACCCTGGACCTGGCGGTGCCGACGGTGTTGAACGGGTGGTAGGCGAGACCGGTGCCGAACGTCAAGGCGACGCGGCTGCCCCCTCGCTTTCACGAGCCGGCTTGCAGCCGACCGAAACTCCGCCTACTTCGGACCCTGGAGCGGGATGGCACCGCTCGTGACGACGGCAGGAACCATGGCGACGAAGACAGCGGCAGCGACGGCAGGCGGAACGAGGACACGGCGGCGCATGTCGAAGCGCTTCATGTTCTTCGGGGCGATCGTCGTCTGGCTGACCATGGTCGTACCGGTCACGGTGCTGGCGAGCTGGCTCCTGGAGCGACCGACCGGCCTCTGGCTGCTCGCAAGCCTGGTTCTCGCCCCGATCGCCGCGTTCGGCCTCTGGCGTGCGATCCAGGGGCGGAGCCTGAAGATCCGCTGGCCAGTGATGCAGCTCTTCGGCTGGGGCGCGGTGGCGATGGTGCCAGTGGCCGCCGGCCTCCTGCTGACCGCTTGGCTGCCCGAACGCCAGGTCGCGCTCGCGGTGATCGCCGCCTGGCTCCTGCTCGGCGTCACGGGCGTTCTGGCGGCGACGCGAATCCGCGAGCACCGGCTCGAATTTTTCCATGAGCGCCTGGATCGACCCTATCGCCTGGTGCAGCTGAGCGACGTGCATGTCGGCTCGCGCAGCCCTGCCTTCCTGGAGCGGGTGGTCGCGCAGGCCGTCCGCCATCGGCCGGACGCGCTCCTGATCACCGGCGATCTGATCGATGCGAGCGCGGTCGGCGCCGCCGATCTCGAAGCGCTCGCCGATCTCCCCTGCCCCGCCTTTCTCTGCCTCGGCAATCACGAGCGCTATGTCGACCTGGACGCGGTGATCGCCATGGTCGAAGCCAAAGGTGTTGAGATCCTGCGCACGCGCTCGATCCTCCATGGCGGCCTTCAGATCCTCGGGATCGACGACGCCGATCGAAAGGATCACGTCGAACGGGAGCTGCCGGCGATCCCGATGCACGAGGATCGTTATCGCATCCTTCTCTATCACCGCCCGGACGGCTGGCACGCGGCGCGCGCGGCGGGCGTCGATCTCATGCTGTCCGGCCACACCCACGGCGGCCAGATCTGGCCGTTCGGTCATCTGGTCAGACGGCAATTCCCCTTCCTGACCGGCCTCTTCAGCGAAGGTGATCGCCATCTCTACGTCTCGCCCGGCACCGGCTGCTGGGGCCCGGTGATGCGCCTCGGCACCCGTGCCGAGATGACCGTGATCGACCTCCGACCGAAGGACTTGGCGGCCGCGGCCTGACGAACCGGAGGAACGAAGATGGCCGGACTCGCATCATGACCTTTTCGGTGCTCGCTCTCGATCGGCGGACGGGCCGGATCGGCTGCGCCGCGGCCACCGGCAATCTCGCGGTCGGCGCCTGGGTGCTGCGCGCAGCGCCGAAGGCGGGTGCGGTCGCGACGCTCGGCCACAGCGTGAGCTCGCTTTGGGGCGACGAGGCGCTGGACCGCCTGAAGCGCGGCGAGACGGCGGAGGCGATCCTGCCCGAGATCACCGACGGTGACGAAGGGCGCGCCCGCCGGCAGCTCGCTGTTCTCGATAAAAGCGGCCGGTGCGCGGTCTGGACCGGCGAGCGGAACATCGACGCGAAGGGACATATCGCCGGCGAAGGCTGCGTCATGGTCGGCAACTGGCTCGGCGGCCCGAACGTGCTCGATGAGATGAAGCGGGCGTTCGACGCGGGGGACGGTGCGGACGAAGACTTCGGACAGCGGCTGCTTTCGACGCTGGAAGCGGGAGCCGCCGCCGGCGGTGACTCGCGAGGCCTCCTGTCCGCAGCGATCCGAATCGTCGCCGCCGACCGGCCGCCGCTGGATCTCCGCATCGACTACGACGAGCAGCCGATCGCGAAGCTCCGGGCGCTCCACGACCTCGCCGTGAGCCCGCCTTATGACGACTGGATCCGGGATCTGCCGACGGTCGACGATCCCTACCGGTCCTGATCCGGGTCCTGGCTGCCGGATTCAGAGCTCAAGCGCAGCCTTTCGCCCCTCATGGATCGCATAAGCGGCCTGGCGGGGCGCCACACAGTCGCCGACGGCCACACAATGAATATCGAATGTCTCCAGCTCGCGCATCAGCCCGTCCTCCGCGCGGTTGACGGTCGAGAGCACCATGCTGTCCGCGGCGATGTCACGTTCGCTGCCGTCGAGCAGGGAGACGGTATGGGCGCCCTCGCCGGTCCATGCGAGAATCGCGGTTTCCGTGACGAAAGAGACGCCGAGGCCGGCCAGGCGGCGGCGAAGCGGGTAGTCGGCTGCGGTGCGCTGCAGCTCCTTGCCGACCATCGGATCAGGGGTGACGATGGTGACTTGCCGGCCCGCCTCGGCCAGATGCCAGGCGGTGCCGCAGCCCCGCCAGTTGCCGCCCTCGTCCAGAACGACGACCCGCTCGCCGAGCCTTGCGGATCTGCCCATCACCTCCTCCGGCGACCAGACCCCGCCTTTCTCGATGCCGGGCAGGCGGGGAAGATGGGGAAGGGCGCGCTGGAAACCGTCGGCGTCCGGCTGAGAACCGGTCGCGAGGACGACGTGGTCGGGATCGAATACGAGAACGTCGTCCGCCTCGACGAAGGCATTTCTTTCGACCTTGACCTGCAGCTTTTCGAACTGGCGTTCATACCAGCCCAGGAGCTCCAGGATCTGCCCTCGGCGCGGCTGCAGGCCGGCGAGGCGGAACTGGCCGCCGAGCTCGGCCGCCGCCTCCATCAGCGTCACCTGATGGCCGCGCTCGGCGGCGACCCGCGCCGCCTCCAGACCGGCCGGTCCGGCACCGACCACCAGCACCCGTTTCCCCTGTCCGGCCCGGACAAAACGGTCCCCGCCCCACTCCCACTCGCGGCCGACCGAGGGGTTGACCAGGCAGGAGATCCAGTAGTCGCGAGACCGGCGGCCCCAGCACATCTGGTTGCAGGAAAGGCAGCCCCGGATGTCCTCCGCCCTTCCATCCTTCGCCTTGTTCGCGAGGTGGGGATCGGCGATCTGGCCACGCACGATCGAGACCAGATCGGCGGCGCCCGAACCGAGCACGGCCTCGGCGTTGTCCGGCGTGCGGATATGGCTTTCCGCGGTGACGAGCGCGTGGCTGACCACGGATCTGAGCTCGGATGCGAGATCGACACCGAGCTTCTCCGGGTAGAGGAAGGTCGGCATCAGCTTGAAAAAATCGAAATAGCTGCCGGAGCCGCAGGTGACGTAGTCGAACAGCGCGCCCCTGTCATGGAGGGCGACGATCTCGGCGATCGACTCCCGGCTCAGCGCCACGTCGACATCGGGCTCGTCATTGACCGCGAGACCGACGATGAAATCCTCGCCGCAGAGCTTTCGGATGCGGGTCGCGATTTCGCGGGAGATGCGGGTGCGGTTCTCCAGGCTGCCGCCCCATCGGTCGTCCCGGCGGTTGGACCAGGGCGTCCAGAACTGGTCGACCAGGCCGTGATAGGCGGCCCAGATCTCGACACCGTCGAAGCCGGCCTCATGACAGCGCCGGGCCGCCTGGACGAAGCCGTCGATCGTTTCAAAAATCTCGGCTTCGGTCATGGCGTGGCTGCCGTCGCTGTCGTGATAGCTTGGCAGACCGGACGGCGACCAGGCGGCGTGGTACGCATTGTCGGCGTCGCCATGCTGGCCGACATGGTAGAGCTGTTGAAGGATGACGGCGCCCTCGGCCTTTACCGTCTCGGTGATCCTCCGGAAATGCGGGATGACCGCGTCGTCCGCGTGGCGGAAATTGCCGCGGGTGAGGACGGCCGCGGCGTGGACCGGCATCGGCTCGATCACCAGCATGGCGGCACCGCCGAGCGCCCGCTCGACATAATAGGCCTCGTGCTGCGCCGACGGCAGGCCGTCCACCGACATGTTGGCGGTGTGCGCGCCGAACACGATGCGATTTCTGAGCGTCCGCCCGCGCAGATCGACCGGCGCAAACAGCCGAGGAAAGGGACTGGACGGTGGTGTCGTATGCGGTTCCATCGATCGTGACCTTGGAGCAGGCGGGCGGCGGCGATCCATCCTGGACGCCATCGATCACGGGATGCAAGTCTTCGCTCGGCGAGCGACGTCCTTGCCTAAAGGGCGGCCTTCGCCTTCATTGGCGTCGATCGATCGTGGATATCGGAAGGAGAGCGGCTTGCGCTCGGAAACTCAGGTGAACGAAGCGGCCTTTCGCCAAGCGCTCAGCCGGTTCGCGACCGGGATCACGGTGGTGACGACCGGTCTCGCCGACGGAAGCATGCGCGGGATCACAGTGAACGCCTTCGCCTCGGTGTCGCTCGATCCGCCGCTGGTTCTCTACTGTCTCGGCAAATCGGCCTTTCACTTCGACGCCTTCGCCAACGCCGAGAGCTTCGCCGTCAACATCCTCGCCGAGGAACAGGGCGGGCTCTCCAACCGTTTCGCGGGCGAGGGAGCGGACGACGCCTCCGACCTTTCGCTCGGCGAGATGGTGACCGGCAGCCCGATCCTGCCCGGCTGTCTTGCGGTGCTGGACTGCACGACGGAGCAGCGGCACGACGCCGGCGATCACCTGATCGTGGTCGGCCGCGTACAGGCGCTCGAAACGCGCGCGGACGGGGAGCCGCTGCTCTATTTCAGGAGCCGCTACGGCGCGCTTACGCGCTCCTCCGACGGGTGAAGGCGGGAGACGCCGTCTCCTCGAAGGATCCCTCGCCGCCGCGGATGAAGAAGGCGGCGATGTCGTGCTCGGCCGCGAGCGCCATGCCGTCCTCGGCGCCGAGCACCAGAAGCGAGGTCGAAAGCGCGTCCGCCTCCAGCGTGGTCGGCGCCAGCACCGTGACCGAGGCGAGGTCATGCTCGACCGGACGGCCGGTGCGCGGGTTCACGATGTGCGAATAGCGTCGCCCGTCTCGCTCGAAGAAGATGCGGTAATTGCCCGAGGTCGCCATGGCCTCGCCGCCGAGATGCACGACGTGCTGCATATCGTTCGCAGCCAGGGTCGGCTTTTCGATGCCGACCCGCCAGGGACGCCCGCCCGGACCATGGCCGCCGGCACGGAGCTCGCCGCCGACCTCGACCAGGTAATCCTCTGCACCCGCGCGCTCGATATGCTCGGCGACCAGATCGACGGCGAAGCCCTTGGCCACGCCCGAAAGATCCAGCCGAACGCCAGCCACCTGTTTGCGAATGGCGGGCTCGTCGTCTCGGCTCTCGACCCTGTCGAGACCGACGGCGACCGCGGCGTCGGCGATCTGCTCGGCCGGCGGCACGACGTCCCGGCCGCCGCCCGGGCCGAAGCCCCAGAGGTCGACGATCGGCCCCACGGTCGGGTCGAAGGCGCCGGCGGTCAGACCGTGCACCGCGCGAGAACGTTCGACGACGGCGAACGTGTCGGTCGACACCGGCATCCAGCGTCCGGCCTCCGCCGCGTTGAAGCGCGACAGCTCCGAGTCGGCGCGATAGGTCGACATGCGCCGATCGACGCCGTCCAGCAGGCTCTGAACCTCGTCCCGTAGAACGTCGGCGTCGAGCCCGGCGGCTCCGCCGGCGAGCTTGACGCTGTAAGTCGTGCCCATGGTCCCGCCGCCGAACGACAGCACCTCGTCCACCGGCTCGTCGCCGCAGCCGACAAGGCTGAGAAGGGGCGTCGCCAGCGCCACGCCGCGCACCCCGTCGATGAATTCCCGTCTCGTTCGTGCCCGAGCCATCATCACTTTTCCCGATGAGTCCATCGTCGTCGTATATTCCAACATCGGTCACCTTTGTCCAGGGCGACGATCGACGATAGAATGGTTCGAGTTGTTCTGGACGTACCGAACGAGTAGAGAGAAAGGTATTCAAGACTTCGGCCGATCGCCGATCGAGCGTGCGAAACGTTCGGACGCCGTCAGGCGATCGCGAAAGGCCGGGGAACAGGGAGAAATCCATGACACCGACGTCATATCAAGGCCCGCTGGAAGGGGACGACAGGACAGGCAGGATGCGATCGCAATCCGAGGCATCCAATTTCGGGATCGGCCAGCCGGGGATCACCGTCGGCTCGATCCTCGCCGACAAGGGCACCGACATCTTCACGATTGGCCCGTCCATGACCGTCAAGCAGGTTGTCGCCGAGCTCAACCGGATGCGAGTCGGCGCCCTGATCGTGGTCAATTCCGCGAAGGAGCCGATCGGCATCGTTTCCGAGCGGGACGTGGTGCGCAACGCCGACGTCAAAGGGCTTGGCGTGTTCGACGAGCCGGTCGAAGCCATCATGACGGCGAACCCGCAATCCTGCGTGCCGACCGACAAGGTCGAGACGGTGATGCAGCGCATGACCGACAGCCGCTTTCGTCACATGCCGGTGCTGCAGGACGGCAAGCTCTGCGGACTGATCTCGATCGGCGACGTGGTCAAGCACCGCATGCGCGAGATCGAGTACGAGAATCTCAAGATCAAGCAGGCCATGGTCGGATGAGATGGGGTCGGCTGATCGGACGATTCGTCGCAAGGCCCCGTATCGACCGAGAAAGACTGCTAAATCGATAATTGAAACCTCTACCCGTGTGATGCTACGCGCAAAGCGGTGAAACGGAGCAAGCCCTTGGCGACAAGCATGCAGCGATCCGAAGACAGGGTGCCGACCGGAAGCGGCGGCGGCGACTTCGAGATCAGGAAGGGCCTGGATCTGCCGATCCTCGGCGCGCCAGGGGCCGTGATCGAGGACGGGCCTGCAATTGCGCAAGCCGCCGTCATCGGCACTGATCACATCGGGCTGAAACCGAAGATGCTGGTCGAGGAGGGCGAACCTGTCGGCCTCGGCCAGCCGCTTTTCGCCGACAAGCGCCATGAGGGTGTGGTGGTGACCGCGCCAGCGGGCGGCAGGGTCCAGGCGATCAACCGGGGGCCGAGGCGGGTGCTGGAATCGGTGGTGATCGCCATCGACGACGAAAACGGACCCGTCTCGTTCGGCGAGCATGGCGACGGCGACATCGCCGGGCTCGCCGCCGATACGGTGAAAGAAATACTGCTGAAATCCGGACTCTGGCCGAGTTTCCGCACCCGGCCCTATTCAAAAATCCCGGATCCGACGACGACCCCCGCGGCGATCTTCGTGACCGCCATGGATACGCGCCCGCTCGCTGCCGATCCGGCGGTGATCATCGCCGACGCCGCCGACGACTTCGCGAACGGCGTGAAGCTGGTCGCGAAGCTGACCGAAGGCACGACCTATGTCTGCCACCGGCCGGGCGCCGGCCTTCCTGGTGTCGACGCATCCGATGTCCGGTTCGTCAGCTTCGCCGGCCCTCATCCCGCGGGCCTCGCCGGGACCCACATCCATTTCCTCGATCCTGCAAGTGCCGAAAAGACCGTCTGGCATATCGGCTGTCAGGACGTCATCGCGATCGGCCGGCTGTTCCGCACGGGCCTGCTTTCGACCGAGCGCATAGTCGCGCTGTCCGGCCCCGCGGCGACGAAGCCGACGCTGCTGCGCACCCATGTCGGCGCATCGATTTCGCACCTGGTGGACGACGGCGCGGTCGATCGGAGCGGCGGCGATGTGCGCATCATCTCCGGCGACGTGCTGACCGGTCACACCGCCGCGGGCACTTATGATTTTCTCGGACGCTTTCACCAGCAGTTGACCCTGATGCCGGAGGGCAATCAGCGTGAAGCCTTCGGCTGGGTCATTCCATCGGAAAGAAAATTCGCCACCGCCCGCGTTCATCTCTCCAGCCTGCTCGGCCTGGACAAGGTGCGGCTGAACACCAGCCTCCAGGGCAGCCCGCGCGCGATGGTGCCGATCGGCCTCTACGAGGACGTCATGCCGCTCGACATCCTGGCGACCCAGCTTCTGCGAGCCCTCCTGGTGATGGATACGGACGAGGCGCAGGCGCTGGGCGCGCTTGAGCTCGACGAGGAGGATCTGGCGCTCTGCGCTTATGTGTGCATGAGCAAATACGAGTACGGCATGGCGCTTCGCGCCTGTCTCGACAAGATCGAAGCGGAAGGCTGACCGATGGGGCTCAGGCAATGGCTGGATAGCATCGAGCCGCATTTCACCAAGGGCGGCAAGTACGAGAAATATTACGCCGTCTACGAGATGTTCGACACCATCTTCTACACGCCGAAGACGGTGACGCAGATGGCACCGCATGCCCGCGCGAGCCTCGATCTGAAACGCACCATGACCTACGTGTTCCTGGCGACGTTTCCCTGCATCCTGTTCGGTCTGTGGAATGTCGGCTACCAGGCCAATCTGGCGATCGCCGAGCTCGGGCTCGCGGAGGCCAGCGGCTGGCGCGCCTGGATCCTCTCGACCTTCTGGATCGGCTTCAATCCCTCCAACCCGCTCGCCTGCTTCATCCACGGCGCCCTGTACTTCCTGCCGATCTACATCGTGACGCTCGCGGTCGGCGGCGCCTGCGAGGTGACCTTCGCGGTCATCCGCGGCCATGAGGTCAACGAAGGCTTCTTCGTCACCTCGATCCTCTATGCGCTCATTCTGCCGGCGACCACGCCGCTCTGGCAGGTCGGCCTCGGCATCATCTTCGGCGTGGTGATCGGCAAGGAGGTGTTCGGCGGCACCGGCAAGAACGTGCTGAACCCGGCGCTGGTCGGCCGCGCCTTTCTCTATTTCGCCTATCCCGCACAGATGTCCGGCGACGCGGTCTGGGTGCCGGTGGACGGGTTCACCGGGGCGACCGCGCTCGGCGTCACCGCGAGCCAGGGGATCGAAGCGCTCTCCACCATAGACCTCTCCTGGTGGGACGCCTTTTTCGGCTTCATGGCCGGCTGCATAGGCGAGACCTCGACGCTCGCCTGCATCCTCGGCGGCATCTTCCTGGTCTATACGAAGATCGCCAATTACCGGCTGATCGCAGGCTGTCTGATCGGCACGGTGCTGGCCAGCACCCTCTTCAACCTCATCGGCAGCGACAGCAATCCGATGTTCGCCATGCCCTTCTACTGGCACATCGTGCTCGGCGGTTACGCCTTCGGCCTGATCTATATGGTGACCGAGCCGGTCTCGGCGGCACACACCAATATGGGCCGCTGGTGGTACGGCGGGCTTATCGGCGTGATGTGCGTGCTGATCCGCGTGGTCAATCCGGCCTTCCCCGAAGGCATGATGCTTGCCATCCTGTTCGGCAATGTGTTCGCGCCACTGATCGACTGGTTCGTGGTGAACGCCAACATCCGGCGGAGACGCCAGCGTCATGTCTGACCAGAACCTGTTCAAATCCTTCCTGGAGATGTCGAACGACGAGCCGAAGAAGATCGTCGCGGTCGCCGTGGCGCTCTGCCTCGTCTGCTCGGTCCTGGTATCCGCATCCGCGATCGGCCTGCGGTCGATGCAGGAGGCGAACAAGCAGCTGGAGAAGCAGCGGAACATCCTGCAGGTCGCGGGCCTGCTCGAGGAGGGGGCCGATGTCGACCAGGTGTTCGAGGAGAGGATCGAGCCCAGGGCCATCGACCTTGAAACAGGAGCCTTCACCGACGCGGTCGACGCCGCCACCTACGATGCCGTCGCGGCGGCGCGCGATCCGGAGATGAGCACGCTGCTGTCGCCGGACGAGGACATCGCATCGATCAGGCGCAAGGCCAAGTACGCCACCATCTATCTGGTGAAGGGCCTGGACGACGCTCCCTACGAGACCGTCATCATTCCGGTGCACGGCTACGGCCTCTGGTCGACCCTGTACGGCTTTCTCGCCCTGAAGCCCGATGGCGACGAGATCGTCGGGCTTCAGTTTTACGAGCACGCCGAAACGCCGGGCCTCGGCGGCGAGGTCGACAACCCGAACTGGCGTGCCCAGTGGCGCGGCAAGGAACTTTTCAGCGAGGATGGCGAACTCGCGATCCAGTTGGTCAAGAGCGGCGCTTCCGGCGACCACCAGGTCGATGGCCTCGCCGGCGCCACGCTGACGTCGAACGGCGTTCACAATCTCGTCCGATACTGGGCCGGTGAAAACGGCTTCGGGCCGTTCCTGAAAAAGCTGCCGGAGGAGCTGGCGCAACATGGCTGACCGCAAGAAGCTGCTCACCGAGCCGATCCTCGACAACAATCCGATCATCCTGCAGACCCTCGGCATCTGCTCGGCGCTGGCGGTAACCTCTTCCCTCAAGGTATCGCTGATCATGTGCCTGGCGCTGACCAGCGTCGTGGCGTTCTCCAATCTCTTCATCTCGATTCTGCGCCATCACATCCCGGGCAACATCCGAATCATCGTGCAGATGGTGATCATCGCATCATTGGTGATCATCGTGGACCAGATCCTGAAGGCCTTCGCCTACGAGATCTCGAAGACCCTTTCGGTGTTCGTCGGCCTGATCATCACCAACTGCATCGTCATGGGCCGCGCCGAGGCCTACGCCATGCAGAACCCGCCGCTTTTGAGCTTCCTCGACGGCATCGGCAACGGCCTCGGCTACAGCGCCATCCTGATAGGCGTCGCGATCATCCGCGAGCTGTTCGGCGCCGGCACGCTCATGGGCGTCGAGATCCTGGGCGAGTGGTACCAGCCGAACGGCCTCCTTCTCCTGCCGCCGTCCGCCTTCTTCATCATCGGCGGCTTCATCTGGATCGTCCGCAGCTGGCAGCCGCGTCAGCGCGAGAAGGTGGATTATCGGATCATGCCGGCGCAGGTGAGCGAGCACTGACGATGGCCCAAGCGAACGAGCGTGAATGATGGCCCGAGCGAGTGAGCGAGCGTGATGGAAGGAATCATCAGCCTCTTCGTCAAATCGATCTTCGTCGAGAACCTGGCGTTGTCCTTCTTTCTCGGCATGTGCACCTTCCTCGCGGTCTCGAAGAAGATCGAGACCGCGCTCGGCCTCGGCATCGCGGTGGTGGTGGTGCAGGCGATCACCGTGCCTGCCAACAACGTCATCCTGACCCTTTTCCTGAAACCGGGCGCGCTCTCCTGGCTCGGCTTTCCGAACACCGATCTGATGTTCCTGGGGCTGATCAGCTATATCGGCGTGATCGCGGCGATGGTGCAGATCCTGGAGATGACCCTCGATCGCTTCTTCCCCGCCCTCTACAACGCGCTCGGGATCTTTTTGCCGCTGATCACGGTCAACTGCGCGATCCTCGGCGGCTCGTTGTTCATGGTCGAGCGCGACTACAATTTCGCCGAGAGCGTGACCTACGGCATCGGCTCCGGCGTCGGCTGGGCGCTGGCGATCGTGGCGCTCGCAGGTCTCCGTGAAAAGATGAAATATTCGGACGTGCCGCCCGGTCTGCGCGGGCTCGGCATCACCTTCATGACGGCGGGGCTGATGGCCATGGCCTTCATGTCCTTCTCCGGCGTCCAGCTTTGACGGAGCGCTCCCTTGGCTGACTTCACCCTCGGCGTCACGCTCTTCACCGCGGTCATCCTGGCCCTGGTCGGTGTCATCCTGTTCGCCCGCTCGAAGCTGGTCGCCTCCGGTACGGTCGACATCGAGGTGAATGGCGAACGCACCATCAAGGCGCCGGTCGGCGCCAAGCTTCTGGGCGCGCTCGCCGGCGAGAACCTGTTCGTGTCGTCCGCCTGCGGCGGCGGCGGTACCTGCGCGCAGTGCCGGGTCAAGGTGGACGAGGGCGGCGGCTCGATCCTGCCGACCGAATTGTCGCACATCACCAAACGCGAGGCGCGCGAGGGTGACCGCCTGTCCTGCCAGGTGACCGTCAAGCAGGATATGAAGATCCGCGTGCCGGACGAGGTCTTCGGCGTCAAGAAATGGCGCTGCAAGGTGCGCTCCAACGACAATGTCGCGACCTTCATCAAGAACCTGACCCTGGAGCTGCCCGAAGGCGAGAACGTCGATTTCCGCGCCGGCGGCTACATCCAGATCGAATGCCCGCCCTACGACATCAGCTTCAAGGAGTTCGACGTCGCCGAGGAGTATCGCGAGGACTGGGACAGGTTCAATTTCTGGGACATCCGTGCCCATAATGACGAGGACGTGGTGCGCGCCTATTCCATGGCGAACTACCCCGAGGAAAAGGGGATCATCATGCTGAACGTGCGCATCGCAACGCCGCCGCCCGGCGCCGATCCGTCCAAAATCCCGCCCGGCCTCATGTCCAGCTACATTTTCAATCTGAAGCCCGGCGACGACGTGACGATCTCCGGCCCGTTCGGCGAGTTTTTCGCGCGGGACACCGAAAAGGAGATGGTGTTCGTCGGCGGCGGTGCCGGCATGGCACCGATGCGCAGCCATATCTTCGACCAGCTGATGCGCCTCGACACCAAGCGCAAGATCACCTTCTGGTATGGCGCTCGCAGCAGGCGCGAGATGTTCTTCGTCGAGGATTTCGACAAGCTCCAGGAGGAGCACGAGAACTTCAAATGGTACGTGGCCCTGTCCGACCCGCAGCCCGACGACAATTGGGACGGCTATGTCGGCTTCATCCACAACGTCCTCTACGAGAACTACCTGCAGACGCATCCCGCACCCGAGGACTGCGAATACTACATGTGCGGCCCGCCGATCATGAACCAGTCGGTGATCAACATGCTCCTCGATCTCGGCGTCGAGCGCGAGGACATCATGCTCGACGACTTCGGCGGCTAGTGGTGTGACCACATCATCTGGTTCCACCCTTCATCACCAGGTTCGGGGGTATGCGGCTTTTTTCTGGGAATGCCGGAGGGCGTGGTGCGAACAGCGACAGGCCACGAGCTTTCCCGATGCCGTAAAACCATGAGGTAGAGCGGACCGATGCTCTTCGAAACCTTCCTCCCGGCCTTGGTCGTCTTCCTCCTGGTGGTCGTCGGCATGGCGGTCGGCGTGATCTTTTCGGACAGAAGGATCACCGGCAGCTGCGGCGGGCTCAGTGCCGTGCCCGGTGCCGATCGCTGCGGTGTGTGCGGCCGCGACCTCGGCGACCGACCGGCCGAGGATTGTTCGCGCGCCCGCTGAGCGCCGCGACCCGGCCGGTGCGATTCCCTTCTTTACTTTGTCGAAACGATCGGTTTCTATTCTCGAACGTCCGGACCTTCAGGCCCGGTGATGTTAACCCAGGGGTCGGCGGCCCCGAGAGGCGATCATGGAGCAGGCATTCCCCATGGGAATCGATAAGCCAGCCATGACGACGACAGCAGAGCGGCAATTTGCCGGGCTGTCCCTTCGCCTTGACCTCCTCCTTCTTGCGGATCTTCGACTTACTCGCCCCTGAGCCGAAGCGCTTCGCGCGTGTTCAGGGGACAAGGGCGAAAGCCCGTCGAATCGCATCGTCATTCGTGAGAAGGAAAAAAGAGCCATGTCGGCCGATCAGCAAAATCGAGACTCCATGCAATCTGAAGTAACCGAAGCGTCGGCAGCGCCCGACAAGATCGTCGTTTTCGACACGACACTTCGCGACGGCGAGCAGTCGCCAGGCGCCTCCATGACCGTGTCCGAAAAAATCAAGGTCGCCGAGCTCCTCGAGGAAATGGGCGTCGACATCATCGAGGCCGGCTTCGCGATCGCCTCCGAGGGCGATTTCCAGGCGGTCAACGAAATCGCCAAGCGCGTGAAGGAAAGCGTGGTCTGCTCGCTCTCCCGCGCCCAGTTCCCGGATATCGACCGGGCGGCCGAGGCCCTTCAGCCGGCCGAGCGAAAGCGCATCCACACCTTCATCGCCACCAGTCCGCTGCACATGCGCGTCAAGCTGCAGATGACGCCGGACGAGGTCCACCAGGCCGTCATCGACAGCGTTACGCGCGCTCGAAACCACTGCGACGACGTCGAGTGGTCCTGCGAGGACGGCTCGCGCTCCGAGCACGATTTTCTCTGCCGCTGCATCGAGAGCGCGATCGATTGCGGGGCGACCACGATCAACATCCCGGACACGGTCGGCTACGCCTACCCCGAGGAATTCGCGGATTTGATCCGCATGATCAAAAACCGCGTGCCGAATATCGATAAGGCGATCATCTCGGTGCATTGCCACAACGATCTGGGTCTCGCGGTCTCCAACAGTCTTCGCGCAGTGGAAGCCGGCGCTCGCCAGGTGGAATGCACCATCAACGGCATCGGCGAGCGCGCCGGCAACGCCGCCATGGAAGAAATCGTGATGGCGATCAAGACCCGCGGCGACGTGCTGCCGGTCGAGACGCGCGTGGTCACCGAGCACATCACCCGCGCATCCCGCCTGGTCTCGGCGATCACCGGTTTCGCCGTGCAGCCCAACAAGGCGATCGTCGGCGTCAACGCGTTCCAGCATGAGGCCGGCATTCATCAGGACGGTATGCTGAAGGACGCCGGCACCTACGAGATCATGCGTCCCGAGGACGTCGGCCTGGTGCGCTCGAACCTGGTGATGGGCAAGCATTCCGGTAAGCACGCGTTTCGAAAAAAGCTGGAGGAGCTGGGCTACGAGCTCGGCGACAACGCGCTGAAGGACGCCTTCATCCGCTTCAAGGCGCTCGCCGACAAGAAGAAGGAGATCTTCGACGAGGATCTGGTCGCCCTGGTCGACGACGAGATCGCGGCCGCCAACCAGCGCATCAAGGTGATCTCCCTCGAGGTCGCCTGCGGCTCCCGGCCGACCGCGGTCGCGGCGATCGAGCTCGAGGTCGACGGCGATGTGCGGACGGCGAAGGCCGAGGGCAGCGGTCCGGTCGACGCCACCTTCAACGCCATCATGAAGCTGGTGCCCCACCAGGCGACGCTGGCGCTTTTCCAGATCCACGCGGTCACCGAGGGCACGGACGCCCAGGCCGAGGTGACGGTACGCCTCGAAGAGGAAGGCAAGACCGTGGTCGGCAACGCCGCCGAGACCGACACCATCCTCGGCGCCGCGCGCGCTTACACGACGGCGCTGAACAAGTTGCTCACCAAGCGCGAAAAGACGGCCCCGGCCACGCTTTCCGCCTAGGTCGCCGCCGGCGACGGGGTCGACTTGACTGTGCTCGGGGCGGGCAGCGGTGCCGCCCGCCCCGAGGTGTCACACCAGTCCGCCATGGCGATGACCGTTCCAGCAAGTGTGTCGGTGTCATACCGTTTCCGAGATGAAATGACCTTTCATCTCGGTTCGGCCCTTCGGCCGCGGCGCGGTCGCGCCGTCCCGTTTTCAAGATTCACGATCGGTCATGTCAACGTGAAAACGGTATCAGTCACTCGGTTTTCATATCCGGCGTTATTGATGCGGTGGCCAAACATGGTGATAGACGAAGCCGCCTGATGCATCGTCAGCGGGCGGCTAGCTGCAGCGTGACCACCACGTTTCCCCACCGAAGTAGTAACGTTTCGTCAACCAAAGCCTGTCACCATGGCATCCTGGTCCATGCGATCCCGGGAATCCGAGCCTCGCCCCAACATTTCCGGCGGGCGGGCGGATTCCCGGGATCGCACGGACCGACAACAATCGTAGTGGCCAGGCGTTAACGCAGGGTTAAAGCACAACGCCGAGTCAAAGGGGTCAGAACGGCCGACGGGCGAAGACGATCTGACAACCCAGTCAAAACAGAATCCAGGCGGTTTGGTATCAGCCGCCCCCGGAAAGCGGGCGGAGCGTGGTGATGTGACCCTGCTTTCGGCCGGGGCGGATCGGCGTCTTGCCATAGAGATGCAGCCTCGCATCCGGCCGGCGGATCAGTTCCGGCCAAGCTTCGGCGGCGTCGCCGAGGAGGTTCTCCATCACCGCGTCGGCGAAGCGCGCGGGCGCGCCGAGCGGCAGGCCGGCGATCGCACGCACGGTCTGCTCGAACTGGCTGACCAGGCAGGCGTCGATCGTCCAGTGGCCTGAATTGTGCGGCCTCGGCGCCAGCTCGTTCACCAGCAGCTCGCCGTCCGTCCTCTGGAACATCTCGACCGCGAGCAGCCCGACGAGGCCGAGGCCATCAGCGATGCGCTCGGCCAGCGCTACAGCCGTCTCGGCATCGCCCGCGGTCATCTCGGCGGGCGCGATGGTGCTTGCGAGAATGTGGTTCTCATGCCGGTTCTCCACCGGCACGTAGCTCACCTTCTCACCCCCCTCGCCGCGCGCCACGATCACCGAGATCTCCCGCGCGAAGTCGACGAAGCCTTCGAGCACGGCGTCCCGACCGCCGAGTTCATCCAAGACATGGGCCACATCCGCGCCAGCCTCGATCCGCATCTGCCCCTTGCCGTCATAGCCCATGCGTCGAGTCTTCAGGATCGCGGGCGCGCCGATCCCGGCCAGCGCCACCTCCAGATCCGAAGCGCTCGACACGCCGGCGAAGGGTGCGGTCGGCACGTCCAGGCTCTGCAGAAAGCACTTCTCCGCCAGTCGATCCTGGCAGACCGCGAGAACGTCCGGCGAGGGTCGGACCGGCACCATGCCTTCGATCGCGCGAAGCCCCTCGACCGGCAGATTCTCGAACTCGATGGTCACCACGTCGACGGCGTCGGCGAAAGCGCGCATGGCTTCGGCGTCGTCATAGGCGCCGAGGGTCACCCGATTGGTCACCTGCGCCGCCGAGCTGTCCGCCTGGTCGGTGAAGACATGGGCGCGATATCCGAGCCGGGCGGCCGCGATCGCGATCATGCGCCCGAGCTGACCGCCGCCGACGATGCCGATCACGCTGTCCGGCGGCAGCGTCATGCTCTGACCTGCCCTTCGGTCGCTGCCGGCGGATCGACCGGCGCCTCGCCGACCGACGCGGTCTGCGCCGACCGCCAGGCCCGAAGCCGCTCGGCGACGCCCTCGTCCTCCAGCGCAACGATCGAGGCGGCGAGCAACGCGGCGTTGATCGCGCCCGCCTTGCCGATCGCCAGCGTCCCGACCGGTACGCCGCCCGGCATCTGCACGATCGAAAGCAGGCTGTCCATGCCGGACAGCGCCTTGCTCTCCATCGGCACGCCCAGCACCGGAAGCGGCGTCATCGCCGCCACCATGCCCGGCAGATGCGCGGCCCCGCCGGCGCCGGCGATGATCACCTTGAGCCCGCGCCCGGCAGCACCCCTGGCGTAATCCACCAGCCGGTCCGGCGTGCGATGGGCGGAGACGATCCGTCGCTCATGGGGAACCTCGAGCCGCTCCAGCACCTCGCCGCCATGGATGAGCGTCGGCCAGTCCGACTGGCTTCCCATGATCAGCCCGATGAGCGGGCTTCGGCTGTCCTCCATGTCAGGACGTCTCCATCTCAGGATGTCTCGGAGGTCGAGCCGTCGCCATTGGCCTTCGGGTCGTCCCGCTCGCCGATTCCGCGCACCGCATCCAGCGCGTGTCGATTGGCTTCCTTCACCTCTTCCACGACTTCCGCGCGCAGAACCGACGCCTCGGCCGGAAAGTCGAAACCCAGCTTCACGGTCTTGCCGCGCACTTCGACCACCCGGACCTCGATATTATGATTGATGATGACCGCATCCCCCGGTTTGCGATTCAGATAAAGCATGTGAACACCTCTAATGGATCGAATTCGTCGATTTTCCTCCTTTATGCGGCGTTCGTGACGGTCGCTTAACCGCTTGTTAACCGCAGTTGGCGTAGCCTGCAATGGCGCTGCCCCGCCGGTCGGGCCGAAAGCCTGCCTTGATCGTCGGATCCGTGGCGCAGGAAACGGCCGCGCATTGGCACGCGGCAGGATCGGAGAGGGATGCTATCATGGGGCCGACGGACGCACCCCTTTTCAAGCTGCTCGGCGCGCGGATGGACTGGCTGTCCCAGCGCCAGGCGGTTCTCGCTCGGAACATCGCGAACGCCGACACGCCGGATTTTCGGCCGCGGGATCTTCGCGAAGAGGACTTTCACCGCCTGGTCGAAGGCCATGCTGGCCGCCCTGCGCGCATCGCCGTCGCGCGCACCAGCGAGGACCATATGACCGGCAAGGCGAGCGCCAGGCTCGGCCTCGCCGGCGAGGAGCAGCGACGACCCTACGAGACCTCACCGGACGGCAATGCCGTGATCCTCGAAGAGCAGACCGCGAAGGCGGGCAAGACCGCGCTCGACCACCAGCTCGCGAGCAACGTCTACAAGAAATATGTCGGCATGATCAAACTGGCGCTCGGATCGCCCGGCGGCTGATCCGGCGGACATCCGGCGATGAAGACGAACCCCTGACGAGAGAGTAGCGATGGATCTTCAAGACGTCATGACGGTCGCCGCCTCGGGCATGAAGGTCCAGGGCACGCGCCTTCGCCTGGTCGCACAGAACCTCGCCAACGCCAACTCCACCGGCCTCGCCCCCGGCGACGACCCCTATCGGCGCCAGACCATCACCTTCGGCAACGTGCTCGACCGGGAACTCGGCGTCGAGCTCGTCGAGGTGGCGCGCACCGGCGTCGATCCGAGCCCCTTCCCGCTCCACTACGAGCCCGGTCATCCCGCTGCGGACGGCGACGGCTACGTCTACAAGCCCAACGTCAACACGCTGCTCGAAATGGCCGACATGCGCGAGGCGCAGCGCTCCTACGAGGCCAATCTCAACACCCTGTCCCTCGCCCGGTCGATGATCCAGCGCACGCTGGACCTGCTGCGCTGACGACCGGCCGCTCCGCATGCCCCTATAGGAGAACGATCCCTTGCCCTCCACGCCCATCCAGGCCAATCCGGCGCTTGCGGCTTACGGTGAAGCCGCCAAACGGGCGGCCGCCCCGGCCGGCGACGAACCGGCGAAGCCGAGCTTCGGCGATGTGCTCGCCCAGTCGGTCGGTGACGCCATCGAATCCAGCCGGACCGGCGAAAAGGCGAGCGTCCAGGCCATGTCGGGACGCGCCGATCTCGGCGACGTGGTCGAGGCCGTGAACGCCGCCGAGATCAACCTGCAGACCGTCGTCGCCATCCGGGACCGCGTACTCTCCGCCTATCAGGAAATCCTGAGGATGCCGATCTGATGGCGATCGTCATTTCATCGCGGCCGCCGGCATGAACGCCGACCACGTTCTCGACATCGCGCGGGAATCGATCCTGGTGATGATCAAGATCGGCGCGCCGATCATGATCGTGGCGCTTCTTGTCGGCATCGTCATCGCCCTCCTGCAGGCGCTCACGCAGATGCAGGAAATGACCCTTTCCTTCGTCCCGAAGGTGCTCGCGATCTTCGTGACCCTGCTGCTGGCGCTGCCCTTCATGACCAACACGCTGATCGGCTTCGGCGAAGACCTCTTCCGTCAGATCGCCATGCTCGGCTGATCGCCATGACGGGTCTCGTGACCGACGAGGGCTTGTTCGCGCTGTTTCTCATCTTCGTCCGCATCGGCGCCGCCCTGATGCTGATGCCCGGCTTCAGCGAGCCCTACATCTTCAGCCGATCGAGGCTGCTGTTCGCCCTGGTGCTCACCGTCGTTCTGGCCGCACCACTCGCCGACTACCTGCCGCCTCAGCCCGCACGCATGGACCGTCTCGTTCTGCTGGTCGCCGGCGAGGCCATGCTCGGCGCCTTCATCGGCGGCGCTACCCGCATCATGTTCGCCGCCCTGCATGTCGCCGGCAGCACCATCGCCGTGCAGTCGGGCCTCGCCACCGCCTCGGTGTTCGACCCCAATCAGTCGACCCAGGGCACGATCCCCGGCAACTTCCTGACCACCACCGCCCTGGTCCTCCTGTTCGCCACCGACGGGCACCACATGCTGCTGCGCGGCATCGTCGAGAGCTATCGTCATCTCGAGCCGGGCCGCCCCCTGCCGATCGACGACATGGCGGCCTTCATTACCGAGATCGTGCAGAGGGGCTTCGACCTCGGCGTGCGCATCGCGGCGCCGCTCCTCCTGGTCGGCTTTTTGACCAACCTCGCCATGGGCATCCTCAACCGCCTGATGCCGAGCTTTCAGGTGTTCTTCATCGCCCTGCCGCTGCAGCTTCTCCTATCGTTTGCGACGCTGATGCTCTGTTTTTCGGCAGGCCTCCTGGTTTTCTTCACCTTTCTGGATGCCGAATACGGCGTCCTGACGCTCGGCGGCTGAGCGTCCATGGCGGAGGACGAGGACCAGTCACAGAAAACAGAACAACCGACACAGCGAAAACTCGACGAGGCGCGAAAGAAAGGCCAGGTCGCCAATTCGCGCGAGCTGAACAACGCCTTGATGATTTCGGCTGCGACGGCGTTCATCGCCTTCCTCTCGCCGACCGTCACGAACGACTTCACCGAAATCCTGATGCCCTTCATCGCCTCGCCCCACGGCTTCGTCATCTCGGCCGAAAACCTGCGTCACGCCGCGGCCGAGCTCCTGAGTTCCGCCGGCATCGTTCTGATCCTGCCCGCCCTCCTGTTCCTCGCCGCGGCGCTCGGCGGCAGCCTGCTGCAGAACGGCATCGTGGTCAGCGCCGAGCCGCTGAAGCCGAAGCTGGAAAAACTCTCCCCGATCAGCGGCGTGAAGCGCATCTTCTCGCTCAAATCCACCGTCGAATTCATCAAGGGCCTGTTCAAGATCACGCTGATCGGCGCCGCCGCCGTCGTCCTCCTCTGGCCCGACGCGCCGGCCGTGATCCAGACCGTGGACATCGAGCTGATCGGCGTGATGGCGATCCTGAAGACGCTGAGCCTGAAACTGTTCGCCGGCGTCGCGGCGCTGATCGTGGTCATCGCGCTCCTCGACATCCTCTACCAGCGCTTCGAACATCAAAAACAGCTCCGCATGTCCAGAAAGGACCTGCAGGACGAATACAAGCAGACCGAGGGCGATCCGCATGTCAAAGCACGCCTGAAAGGCCTGCGCGCCGAGCGTGCGCGCCGCCGCATGATGGCCGATGTCCCGAAGGCCACCGTCGTGGTCACCAACCCGACCCATTACGCCGTCGCGCTCCACTACGACGCCGACCGCATGGCGGCGCCGCGCGCCGTCGCCAAGGGCATGGATCTGGTCGCACGGACCATCCGCGAGGTCGCCGAGGCGCACGACGTTCCCGTGGTCGAGAACCCGCCGCTCGCCCGCGCTCTGCACGCCGCGATCGACGTCGGGGACGAGATTCCGGCCGAACATTACCAGGCCGTCGCCGAAGTCATTGGCTACGTCATGCGTCTGAAGCGGAGTTAACCGAACCTTTACCCGGGTCGGTTAAAACGCCCTAACCAAGCGGCTCGACAAGGAGCTTCGAAGGAATGCCCTTCGTCCATGACGATGCGATGCTGACGGGATCGGCGAATGAGTGCTGACGGCGATCGACGACCATCCGAACAGGAGACCGAGGCGCCGCCCGGCCGGCAGCGTCATGGCGGCACGGATGACGACCCTCTGGGCCTGGACGATCCCGCCCCTCCGGCCACGCCGGATCCCTGGCGCTGGATCGGACTTTGCACCTTCGTTCTCCTGTCGATCGCCCTGCTCGCCACCATGCTGGTGACCACGGCCGCGCGTGACAAGAGAACCACCCTGCTGGAGGCTGAGGAACGCCGTCTGCAGGAGTCCGTGCGCGGGCGGGTCAACATGCTCCAGACCTGGCTGCAGGCGCAGCACGCAGCCAGCCGGCGGCTGGTGAACTCGCAGGTGTTCCGCCTGTTCGTCACCGAGCTCGCACTGCAGAATGGCGGCGCACCGCTTCCCCGCTCCCTTCGCGATCAGCGCCCCTATTTCCGCCAGCTCGTCACCGACTTCACGAGGCAGAACGAGCTCCTGCGCGCCGCCGTCCTGCGCGACGACGGCCGCATTCTCCTCGGCGGCCCGGGGCCGGCGTTCGACGTTCGGGAGCTTCTGAGCGAAGTCGGCCGGGCGCCGGCGGGCTGGAAACTCCGGCCCTCGCCGATCCGCTCGATCGGAATCGGCGATCCTACCTTCGTGGTCGACATCCTCATGCCGCTGCCGCCGGTTCAGGCAGGGGATGAGCCCGGGACCAAACCAAGAATCTTTCTCGTGCTGACCTCGCCGATCGAGCGCGCCGCCGTCGAAGCTCTGTCGAACCCCGTCGCCGCCCCCTCGGACGAACCCATCACGCTGCTGCAGCGGCGGGACGGCGAGATCGAGCGATTCGGCCTCGTGTCCGGCAGGCTCGAACGCAGGGAAAGCCTGACCCCGGAAGTCATCAATCCCGGCCAACCGATCCCGTTCGATCGCTACGGATCGGACGCGGAAGCCGTCTACGGTTTCGGCCTGCCGCTGGCCGGAACGCCCTGGTCACTCCACCACGCCGTCGACGCCGGCAAAGCCCTGGCCCCGGTACGCACGTTCGTAGCGGCTGCGGCCGGCCTTTCCACGATCGTCGTCATCGCTCTGGCGGCATCCTTTGCCGCCGCCTGGTGGCGCCGCGGCCGCGATCATCACTTCGAACTTCTAGGACTCTACCGGGCGCAGGCCAGCAATCTCGACCGGCGGCAGCGCTTTCTTCAGGCCATTACCAGATCGATCGGCGACTGGCTCACCGTGAGCGCGCCCGATGGAAGACTGATCTACGCCAACCCTGCTTTCGCGAGCGTCCTTCCGGGTACGAGTGCCCCGGTGCTCGGAAAAACCTGGAACGAGCTGGTCGCCGAGGCGCCCGGGGAGGACGACGCGGCGGCCGGCCTCGCCGACCTCGTGCGCGACGCGCCGTTCACCCGAATCGCGCTCGGCGACGAGCATCGAATCGTATCGATCCAGTCCTTCGATCTGAAGTCCGGCGCCGGTGACCTCGAAGGCACGATCCGCGTCGTCAGGGACCACACCCGAACGGCCGCCGAACGCCGGCGCTACACCCGTGCCATCGCCCAGACGGTCGAGGCCTTCGTTCACGCCATCGAACTCCGCGACCCATTTCTCGTCGGACACACCCATCGCGTTCGCCGCCATGTCATCGCCATCGGTCGAAGGCTCACCATGGCGAATGATGACGTCGCCTCGCTCGCACTGGCCGCATCGCTCTCACAAATCGGAAAAATCTTCGTTCCCGACGTCGTTCTGGCCAAGCCCGATCGTCACGAAGGCGAGGAGATCGGCATCATGCGCGACCATATCCGGCACGCCGTCGAAATTCTCGAACGCATCGACTTTGATCTGCCGGTCGTCGATATCGTCGGGCAGATGTATGAACGCCTGGACGGCAGCGGCTACCCGAAAGGCTTGCAGGATGAGGCGATCGGCTTGCCTGCCCGCATATTGGGCGTCTCCGACGTCTATTGCGCACGCACGGCGCCGCGCTCCTATCGCGAACGCATGAGCCCCGGCAAGGCGCTCTATCATCTTGCCGGCAACGGCCACCGATACGACCTCGAAGTCGTATCGGCACTGTCTGAAATCGTGGGCGATAACGGGTCAGGGGCGGACGACGACGGAGTCGAAGGGGGCTTCATCGATTCCGCGATCTGGCAGAGGAAGCACGGTGGCGAACTGGCCCTGCACGAGCGGGCCGGCTGACCCGGCCTTTCAGGCAACGCCGTTCCTGACGGAGCCGGAACCGGGCGGAAGGCCGATTCTCGCAAAACGCCGAGCGGCGGTTTTCTCACATCCACGGCGATGCTATGCAGGCGCCGAACAGCATTTGTACAAGGGCGTCACCGATGACGGCACCTCAGATCCCGCGTCTTCAGGTCTGACGATGGCCCGTTCCGAGCTCCGTTTCGTCTGCAGCCAGTGCGGCGCAGCCCACGCCAAGTGGGCGGGGCGATGCGAGAGCTGCGGCGAATGGAATGCGCTCACCGAGGAACGCGCACCATCCGCCGTTCCGAAAGGCCTGAAACCCGGTGGCGGGCGGACGCTCGAACTGGTCAGCCTCGACGTCGAGAAATCCGGGCCGGAGCGCCTGACCACCGGCATCGGCGAACTGGACAGGGTCCTGGGCGGTGGCCTGGTCAGGGGTTCGGCCGTGCTTATCGGCGGTGATCCGGGGATCGGCAAGTCCACGCTCGTGCTGCAGACGGGCGCAGCACTTTCGACCCATGGTCTCTCGGTTGCCTATGTGAGCGGGGAGGAGTCCACCGATCAGGTGCAGCTGCGCGCCAGAAGACTCGGGCTCAACCACGCTCCCCTTCGGCTGGCTGCGGCGACCTCGGTCGGCGACATCGTGCAGACCTTCGCTGGAGCGGAGGCGCCGGATCTGCTGATCATCGATTCGATCCAGACGATGTTCGTCGACAGCATCGACAGCGCACCCGGCACCGCGACCCAGCTTCGCACCAGCGCCCACGAACTGGTCCGTTTCGCGAAGCGGCGGGGCACCGCACTGTTTCTCATCGGCCATGTCACCAAGGACGGACAGATCGCCGGCCCGAGGCTGCTCGAACACATGGTCGACGCCGTCCTCTACTTCGAAGGCGAGCGCGGACTGCAGTTCCGAATCCTCCGAAGCGTCAAGAATCGTTTCGGCGCCGCCAATGAGATCGGCGTCTTCGAAATGGCCGAAGAGGGACTGCTGGAGGTCGACAACCCCTCGTCCCTCTTTCTTTCGGAACGTGATTCGGCCATCCCGGGTGCCGCCGTCTTCGCCGGCATGGAAGGCTCGCGTCCGCTGCTGGTCGAGATCCAGGCGCTGGTCGGCGGCGCATCGCCCGGTTCGCCGAGACGGACGGTGCTCGGCTGGGATTCCGGCCGGCTCGCCATGCTGCTCGCCGTGCTCGAAGCGCGCTCCGGGCTTGCCATGGGCGACCGCGATGTCTATCTGAACGTCGCAGGTGGTCTCAGGATCACCGAACCCGGCGCCGATCTGGCCGTCGCCGCCGCCTTGATCTCGTCCCTGCTCGACCGTCCCGTGCCCGAAAAGACGGTCTTCTTCGGCGAAGTTGGCCTCGCCGGCGAGGTTCGGTCTGTCGGCCATATGGAGGCTCGGATGAAGGAGGCCCGGAAACTCGGCTTCGAACGGGCAATCCTGCCGCAGGCACGTGCGCGCACCACTCGGAAGGAAAACGATCTTTCCCTGCAACGAAAACATGTGAAACGTCTGAGCCAGCTGGTCGAGGTGTTCGGAGAAACCGACGCTAGACAGTGGGTTGAATGATGGCAGATATGTCCTTGACGGTGTTCGATATGGCCGTCCTTTTCGTGGTCGGCGTTTCCGTTCTGCTGGCGCTTTTTCGCGGGCTCGTGCGCGAGAGTCTGTCGATCGCCGTCTGGATCCTCGCAGCGCTCGTCGCCTACGTCGCGTTCCCCGAGCTGCGCGGCTTCGTCGGCGGCTATATCGGCAATGTCTGGATCGCCGATGCGGTCACCCTGATCGTGGTCTTCGTGGCGCCGCTGGTCTGCCTCAAGATCGTCGCCATGGTCATCGCCGACACCGTGCCGCGCGGCCTGTTCGGTTCGCTCGATCGGATCCTCGGCGCCGGCTTCGGATTTGCGCGCGGCGCGCTCGTGGTCAGCCTCGCTTATCTCGGCCTCAGTCTCGTGAATGAGCCCGAACATCATCCTGAATGGGTCAGGGATGCCCGATTGCTGCCCTACGTTCACGATGGCGCCGAACTGCTTGCGAGCTGGGTTCCGGAGCAAATGCTTCGGGCGGAGACGTGGCAGAACCTTGCTGATGGGCAGTTCGGCGGCCGCTCCGCCTCTGCCGAAACCCTTCCGATCCTGGATTCCGAGCCTGACGACGAACCGGCGACCCCCGACCTGCCGACCGTTCCGGAACGATAACCGACGAGGTCCGACGCACCGATGACCACCATCTGGCGCCTTGACGCCGAAGACGACGACAAGCCGCACGAAGAATGCGGCGTTTTCGGGATCGTCGGCCATGACGAAGCCGCCGCGCACACCGTGCTCGGCCTGCATGCACTCCAGCATCGCGGCCAGGAAGGTGCGGGCATCGTCACCACCGACGGCAAGAACTTTCACAGCCATCGGGCGCTCGGTCTGGTGGGCGACAATTTCAGCAGTGAAGACGTCATCGGGACGCTTCCGGGGTTCATGGCGGTCGGTCACAATCGCTACTCGACCACCGGCGGCGACCGCCTGCGTAACGTCCAGCCGCTATTCGGCGATTTCGCCTTCGGCGGCCTTGCACTCGCTCACAACGGCAATCTGACCAACGCGATCAGCCTGCGAAGGCGGCTGGTCGAACGCGGCTGCCTGTTCCAGTCCACCTCCGATACCGAGGTGATCATTCATCTGATCGCACGATCACGAAAGCCTGACGTCATCGATCGCCTGAGCGACGCGCTCAGACATGTCCAGGGCGCCTATGCCCTGGTCGCCATGTCGAACGACCTTCTCATGGGCGTCCGCGATCCGCTCGGCGTGCGGCCTCTGATCATCGGCGAACTCGACGGTGCGACGATCCTGACGTCCGAGAGCTGCGCGCTCGACATCATGGGCGCCCGTTTCGTCCGAGACGTGCAGCCGGGCGAACTGATTATCGCCAGCAAAGACGGCATCGAAAGCCGGCAGCTCTTCCCGAGCACGCCGTCGCGTTTCTGCATCTTCGAATATGTCTACTTCGCGCGGCCGGACAGCGTGGTCGAGCGGGAAGGCGTCTACGAGGTGCGAAAGCGGATTGGTGCCGAGCTGGCGACTGAGAATCCGGCCCCCGCCGACATGGTGATTCCGGTGCCGGACTCAGGCGTGCCGGCGGCGATCGGCTACGCCCAGGCGGCAGGGCTGCCCTTCGAACTCGGGCTGATCCGCAACCATTATGTCGGCCGGACCTTCATCGAACCTTCGGACCAGATCCGGCATTTCGGGGTGAAGCTGAAGCACAATGCGAACCGGTCGACGGTCGCCGGCAAGCGCGTCGTCTTGATCGACGATTCGATCGTGCGCGGCACCACCTCGATCAAGATCATCAACATGGTGCGGCAGGCCGGTGCCTCGGAGGTGCATATGCGCATCGCCAGCCCGCCGATCAGCCATTCCTGCTACTATGGCGTCGATACGCCCGAACGCAGCCAGCTTCTGGCGGCGCGCCACGACGTCGCCGAGATGGCCGACATGATCGGCGTCGACAGCCTCGGCTTCATCTCGCTCGACGGGCTCTATCGGGCCTGTGGCAGCGAGGGACGGCAAGCTGCAGCACCGCAATATTGCGATGCCTGCTTCAGCGGCGACTACCCGACGCCGCTCGAGGATCTGGGAAGCGGCGACATTTCGGCCCAGCTCTCCTTCATGCTGGAAGAGGCCTGAGCCATGGGCCGGCTCGATGGACGTCTGGTGCTGATCACCGGCGCGTCTCGCGGCCTCGGTGCGGCGCTGGCCGAGCGTTTCGCCAGGGAAGGCGCGCGCCTGATCCTGGTCGCGCGCACGCCGGGCGCACTCGAAGAGGTGGACGATCGGGTCCGCGCCGCAGGCGGCGAGGCCACGCTGATACCGCAGGACCTGACCCAGGGCGAGGCCATCGACCAGCTCGGGCGCGTGCTCGCCGAGCGCTTCGGCCGCCTCGACGTGCTGATCGGCAATGCCGGCGAGCAGCGCGCGCCGTCGCCGATCGCCCATATCGAACCCAAAGCTCTGGAAAGCGCGCTCGCGGTGAACGCGCTCGCGAACCATCGCCTGATCCGCTCCCTCGATCCGCTGCTGCGCGCCTCGCCCTCGGGCTCGGCGATCTTCGTCACGGCCGATGTCGCAAGCGCGCCGAGGGCGTTCTTCGGTGCCTATGCCGCGAGCAAGGCAGCGCTCGAAGCTATCGTGCTTGCCTATGCCGCGGAAACGGTAAAAACCAGCCTCAGGGTCAATCTGGTCGATCCCGGGCCGATGCGCACCCGGCTCCGGGCCCAGGCCTATCCCGGCGAGGACAAGGCGCTACTCACCGCACCCGAGGAACGCTCGGACATCTTCGTCGACCTCGCCGAAGTCGGCTGCACCCGCCACGGCGAGCGCCTGTCCGCCGCCTGAGAGATCGGCGAGCCGCCGTCACTCCGCCCAGCGGACCTCGGTCAGATCGTTCGCCTGAACCGGACTGTTCTCCCAGAGGCCCTCGAGCTTCGCGTCCCAGACGCCGTGCTTGGCGAGCTGAAAGAGGAAGGCGTTCACCGAATCCTCCGACAGCATCTTCTGCGCATCTGCGAGGATATCGTTGCGGTCGGCCTCGTCCGCGGTCTCGGCGAGCTTGTCGATCAGTGCCGCAAATTCAGGCTTCTGGTAGTCGAAATAATAGTCGCCGCCGCGACTGTAGATCTCAATGTCCATGGGCTCGGTGTGGGAGACGATGGTGAGATCGTAGTCCTTGCCCTTGAAGACCTGCTCCAGCCACTGTGCCCATTCGACCGGCAGAATTTCTGCGTCGATGCCGATTTCGGCGAGCTGGGCTGCGATGATCTCGCCGCCGCGACGGGCATAGGAAGGCGGCGGCAGCTTCAAGGTCAAGGCGAGGCCTTCGGCGTGGCCGGCTTCGGCGAGCAGCGCCTTCGCCTTCTCCGGGTCGTGGGGATAGGCGCCGGTGAGATCGACATAGGCCGGGTGGTGGGGCGCGAAATGGCTGCCGATCGGCGTACCGTAGCCGAACATCGCGCCGTCGATGATTGCCTGCCGGTCGATGGCGTGGGCGATCGCCCGGCGCACCTTCAAATCATCAAGCGGCGGCTTGCCGTTGTTCATTGCGAGAATGGTCTCGCCCTCGGTGGTGCCGATCACCACGGTGAACCGCGGGTCCGCCTCGAACTGGCTCATGCTCTCGGGTGCTGGAAAATTCGGAAAGGCGTCGAGATCGCCCGCCATCATCGCCGCCATCGCCGCCGCCGGATCCGGCACGATCTGGAACACGGCGTGTTCGAGCGCGACGGCTTCGCCCCAATAGCTCTCGTTGCGCTGGAGCGCGATGCGGTCGCCCTGGACCCAGCGGTCGAACTTGAAAGGGCCGGTGCCGATGGGCAGAGCCTTGTTGCTCTCCGCGCTCTCGGGCGCCACGATCACGGCGTCGCCCCAGCCGAGATTGAACAGGAAATGGCCGGTCGGACGCTTCAGGGTGACGACGACCTCCTGTGGACCGCTGGCGGCGACCGCCTCGATGGGTTCGAACAGACCTTTTTGGGCGTTGACGCTGTCCTCGGCCATGGCGCGCTCGAGGGAGAAGACGACGTCGTCCGCGTCGAACGCGCTGCCGTCATGGAAGGTGACGTCCGCTCGAAGGGTGAACGCATAGGTAAGCCCGTCTTCACTGACGACCCAGGCTTCGGCGAGACCGGGCTGAACGAGGCCGTTTCGGTCGATTCGGGTGAGGCCCTCGAAGACATTGGCGTAGACCACCTCGTCGATCGCGGCGGCAGCGCCGGCGGTCGGATCGAGATGAGGGGGTTCCAGGACCATACCGACGCTGATGGTCGTGTTGGCAGCCAGCGGCGTCGAACCGAGTGCCGCGATCAGCAGTGCGGCCGCAAACGAGCCATTTCGAAACAACGTCATGTCAGCTTTCCTCGCCCAAATCTCTAACGCCGGGGTGAAGGCTACGATAAGATCGGATGTCCGCCAAGTCGTCCGCCTCGTAGACGCCGCGGGCGATCGCGCGCGCCGCGCAGTCGGCGGCGAGCATGCCGAGACGGGCGACATCGGCGGCGGCGTCGGAAAGGGCGACGGCGCCGGTCGCGAGCGCGAACACGGTATCGCCGTCATGGGGCGTGTGCACCGGCCGGATCGCGCGGGCGACACCGTCCTGGGCCATCATGGCGACCCGGCTCGCCTCTGCCTTGGTGAGCCGCGCATCGGTCGCGACCACCACCAGCGTGGTGTTGCCGCCGGCCTCGCCGGGAAAGCTGCCATCGAGCGGAAGGGGCCCTTTACCCGCGGCCGGCCGGCGGCCGCCGAACTCGCATTCCTGTTCGAACGGCCAGGCCCAGAACACATCCGAGCCGGGCATGAGCACGGAACCGACGGGATTCACCGCCGCCAGCGCTGCGACCGTGAAGACTGTGGCACCTTGCCGCTCGATGACGAAGGAGGCACTGCCGAGCCCGCCCTTGATCTGCTCGCCGGCCTCATGCCCGATCGTCGCGCCGAGCCCGGCGCCGGCATTCCCCAGGCGGAAATGTTCCGCTGCATTGACGCAGGCCTCGGTGCCCAGGGAACGGTAGGGCGACGTCTCGCCCCAGTCCTTGTCGCCGCCGTTCAGGAGGTCGAAGAGGATCGCCGCCGGCACGATCGGCACGATGGCGCTGTCGACCCGAAAGCCGCGGCCCTGCGCTTTCAGCCACTGGACGACGCCGCTCGCCGCATCCAGCCCGAAGGCGGAGCCGCCGGACAGCACCACCGCGTCCAGCCGGTCGACCAGGCAGGTCGGATCGAAGAGGTCCGTCTCGCGCGTGCCGGGCGCCCCGCCGCGCACGTCGACGGCGCCGATCACCGGCCGCTCAGGGAGAACCACCGTCGCGCCGCTTCGAGCACCCTGGTCCTCGGCATTGCCGACCAGGATGCCGGCAACGTCGGTCAGGAGATTGTTCGGCCCGACGCGGATCAATGGAGCGGCACCCCGAGCAGGCGGAGCGTCGACGCGGCCATCACCTTGGTGGCGGCGACCAGATGATCGATCTCGACATGCTCGTCCGGCTGATGGGCGAGGTCGAGAATGCCCGGACCATAGGCGATGCATTCCTCCAGATGGCCGATGCGATGCACGTGCTTTTGATCATAGGTGCCGGGCGAGACGATCAGCTCCGGGGGCCTGCCGAGAACCTCCGATATCGACTCCGCGACGGCGCCGACCACGTCGGCATCCTCGGGAGTCATCGTCGGCATGACCTCCATGACGTCCTTGACCCTGTAACGAAAGCCCGGCCGTCGGCGCGTGAGATCGTCGAGGATCGCGACCACTTCGCGCTTCACCTCATCGAGATCCTCCTCGATCAGAAAGCGGCGATCCAGCAACAGTCGGCAGCGATCGGGCACGTTCGGGCTCGGCAGGCCGTCGAAGGTCTCGGGCAGCCCGCCATGGATCGCGGCCAGGTTCAGCGTCGACTTTTTCGCACCCTCCGGCACGACAGGCATCGCGGTGCGCCGCGACGCGAGACCGGGCAGAAGTTCATCTTCCAGCGCCCGCATCACAGCAGCCATATGGCGGATCGCGCAGTCGCCCAAGAACGGCATGGAACCGTGAGCGATGCGCCCGAAGGTCTCGATCTCGGCCCACCAGACGCCACGATGGCCGATGCAGATGCGATCGACGTTCAGCGGCTCCGGGATGATCACATGATCGACCCGAGGCTTCGAGAAGTAACCCTGAGCTGCGAGGAAGGCGACGCCGCCATAGCCGCCGGATTCCTCGTCGACCGTACCGGAAAATTCGAGCGCGCCCTCGAAGGCGATGCCTTCCGCGAGGATGGCTTCGAGCGCGATCACGGCGGCAGCGATGCCGGCCTTCATGTCGCAGGTCCCGCGGCCATAGACGCGACCGTCACGCACCACGCCCGCGAACGGTTCGACGCTCCAGCCGAGCCCCGCCTCGACCACGTCGACATGACCATTGAAATGCACCGTCCGCCCCGGCCCTCTGCCCTCGCGACGCGCGACGACATTGGTCCGCGGATAGCGGTCACTGTCGCCGACCTCCCCCGACGCTCGAATTTTCTCGACGGCGAAGCCCGAGCTTTTCAGCCGCTCACCGAGCAGGTCGACGCAGGGTTCGTAGCCCTCGCCGGGGGGGTTGACCGTCGGAATGCGCACGAGGTCCCTAGTCAGCGCGATCAGCGCGTCGGTCTGGTCGTCGATCCGCGCGAACAAGGATGAAAGCATGGGGCCCATGGTAGAGCTATTGTCGGTCAGGTGGAAACAGCTGATCGACGGGGAGATGAAACGCTGAATCCAATATCCGATCGCATCAGGTCGGGATCTACCCCGTACCGCAGCGAGCAATTCGGTCTGCCGGGTCGTTCGGAAAGAAAAGCTTAACCCTCCCCGTCTACCGTCATCCATCAGGTCCATGCAACCCTGGGAGTCCGACCGCCGGCCTGAGAAGAAAGCTCGGGTCGGATTCCCAGGATCGCATGGACCTGAAGCAGATGTCGTTGCAAAACGTTAACGCTGGGTAAAGTCAGCAAAAAAGGATATGCCAAACCGGATTGGGGCTCCTCCTGCGACGCTCGTCAATGTCTGATACCGTTTTCACGTTGAAACAACGGATCGAAAAATCTGAAAACGGTACGGCGCGTGATCGCGATGCTGCAGGCTCGCATGCGAAGGGCTGAACCGAGATGCAGATGATGTCATCCTCGAAACGGCATGATCGGGTCGCTCGATACCCACTCCCAAGCCCTCAACGTCGACCGCCTCCACCATGTGATCATCGGTGGTCTGCCAGCCCGTTCCGCCCTGTCTCATGTGCCGATCGTTAGGCTCTCGTTAACCCCTATCCGTCACTCTGTTTCCCGGTCCATGCGACCCTAGGAATCCGGGCCGAACTTCTTTCTCAGGCCGGCGGTCGGACTCCCAGGGTCGCATGGACCGCGAAACAGGGTAGCGCCAGCAGGTTGCCGAAAGGTTAACGCGACTTCTCTCCTCTCCTGTCCGTCGATGGCAGCAAAAAAGGCACAAAATCCAGGCGGGGCGGTATGACAGGCTGCGGAAGACGTCTCGCATGCCTGATCGCGGCCCCATTCCGCCCTGCCTTCCTTGGCCACGTGCCCCTCCTGTCACCCGACAGGCGACCATTTCCCTGTCTCAGCAGACAGAAATGGTCATCGCGTCAGCCATCACGATCCTTTTTCCGAAACCTGCAGAAGGTCGGGGGCGGCGCCGTGTCAGCCTCAGAGCCTCGGCGGAAAACCCTCGGCGCGGAGCTCGATGCCGAGCGCGTCCTCGAGCAGCTTCACGACCATCGGCGACCAGGCGCCGCCGCCATAATGGCCGCGTGCACGGCGGAAAGCCTGCTCGGTCAGGGTGGCGAGGTCGAGCGGCACGTTCATGTTTCTGGCGAGCTTCTGGGTGATGCCGAGGTCCTTCAGCACGAGGTCGATGGTGAAGCCGATGTCGTAGCTGCCGTTCAGGATCACCTGGCTTTCGGTCTCGTGCACGAAGCTGTTGCCGGAACTCGCCTTGATCGCCCGGAACGCCGTTTCCAGGTCGAGACCCGCGCATTTCGCGAGGCTCAACGCCTCGCCGGCGGCGAGCAGGTGGATGAAGGCGAGCATGTTGGTGATGACCTTGATCACCGAGGCCTGGCCGAGTGCGCCGACATGGATGACTTCGCCGCCCATGGCCTGAAAGAGCGGCAGATGGGTCTCGAACGACGCGCGCGCGCCGCCGACCAACACCGTGATCTCGCCGCTCGCCGCCTTGTGCACGCCGCCGGTCACGGGTGCCTCAAGGGTCGAGACCCCGGATGTTTCAGCGACCATCGCCAGCTTTTGAATGATCTCGGGATCGTTGGTGCCCATTTCGATCCAGGTCGCACCGCGGCCCAGACTGGCGAAGATACCGTCATCGCCTGTCAACACCGTCTCGGTGGCGTTCGGAGAGGGCAGACAGGTGATGACCACATCGGCACCTTCCGCCGCGTCCTTCAGGGTCGGCGCGAAGCGAGCGCCTTTCTCGACCAGCGGCGCCGCCTTGATCTCGTCGAGATCGTTCACGGCAAGCGGATGGCCGGCTTTCACCAGGCTACCCGCGAGATGAACGCCGAGTTCGCCAAGGCCGATGAAGGCGATTGTCTTCGGACTCATAGTGGATGCGGTTCCATTTCCAGATGAAGCAGTGCGCCGTTATAGGGATTTTTTCGCGCGACGTCCTCGTTCAGCGCGACGCCGAGGCCCGGCTCGTCCGAAGGGATCACGTGGCCGTCCGCAAGGCGAAGGGGTGTTTCCAGGACCTCGGCATGGAAGCCCGAAAAGTCCCTGATGCATTCGAGGATCAGAAAATTCGGGCTGCAGGCGGCGAGCTGAATGTTGGCGGCGGCCTCGATCGGCCCGCAATAGAGATGGGGCGCGATCTGGGCGTAATGGGCTTCGGCCATGCCTGCGATCTTCTTCGCCTCCAGGAGCCCGCCGACGCGGCCGAGCGCCGGCTGCAGGATCGAGGCGGCCCCCGTCTCCAGAACGCGCGAAAACTCATACTTGGTGGCGAGGCGCTCGCCGGTCGCGATCGGGATCGAGGTGGCGCCGGCGACCAGGGACATCTCTTCGGGCTTTTCCGGCGGCACCGGCTCCTCGAACCAGAGCGGATCGTAGGGTTCGAGACGCCGGGCGAGGCGTATCGCCCCCGAAACCGTCAGCTGGCCGTGGGTGCCGAACAGAAGATCGGCGCGATCGCCCACGGCCTCTCTTATCCTGCCGACAAAAGTCTCGGAGCGTGAGAGCGCCTCCAGCGAAAGCTGACGCGGGTCGAAGGCGGAATAGCCGCCGACCGGATCGAACTTCACCGCGGTGAAGCCCTGCTTCACATAGTCGGCCGCACGCTCCGCGGCGAGATCGGGATCGGCGTAGACATGCGGGCCGTCGCCGGGTTCGGGATCGCCCTCGTCCGGGTAGAGATAAGTGTAGGCGCGAAGCCGTTCATGCACTTTGCCGCCGAGCAGCGCATGAATCGGCTTGCCCGCCGCCTTGCCGACGATGTCCCAGCAGGCGGTCTCGAGGCCGGAAACCACGCCCATCATCGAGACATCCGGACGAAGGGTGTAGCCCGCCCCATAGGCGCGCCGCCAGAACCGTTCGATGCGATGCGGATCCTCGCCGATCAAAAAGCGTTCGGCGACGTCCCGGATCATCGTTTCGACGATGCCGGGAGCGAAAGGCAGGGAGTAGACTTCGCCATAGCCCACCACATCGTCGTCGGTGACCAGCTTGACGAAGATCCAGTAGCGGCCGCCGAAGGACGGCGGCGGATTGCCGACGACGAAGGTTTCAAGGTCGGCGATTTTCATCGGATCAGGGAAGCGGCTGGGATGAGCGGCGGCCGCCTGCGTTCGAGCCGACGCTTTCCGTTGCCATCAGGCCAGTCGATGACCTGGCCACGCCACAGTGTCACTCGTATCACGAAGCTGAAGTCCATTCGATCATCGACATCCGTTCTCGTCACGACTTTGTCGGTGTTACGACTTACGCGGTGGCGAAACACGATGAAAGCGGGAGCGCTTGCTGCATCGCCGGCGCGCCCGTTTGGAAGAACTCGATCATCGCATTTGCCCACCGGAGCGTTAAGACTTCCTCAACCCTTCTCTGCAATGGTGTCTTGCCGGTCCATGCGACCCTGGGAATTCGCCCACCCGCAGATAGTGTTCGGCGAGGCGCGGACTCCCAGGATCGCATGGACCCGACCAGCGACATTGGAGGCAGAGGATTAACATTTCGTTTCAGACCGACAAAAGATAGCGACATCGTCACCACGACCTGGAGCGGATCCGACGAGCCGGAACCGCCTCTCGATCACATCCACCTTCTAAAGGGCGGCCATAGCTCAGATCCGAATGGTCGAGCCCCCCGATCGAGTCCATCATACCGGGATCCGGTCTAGAGGAGGCGCTCGGCGGTGAGATGCAGCATGCCGCCGAGGACGAAATTGAAAAGGAGGAAGGCGGCGGCGATCGCGGCGGTGGTGGCGAGCGCCGTCTTGATGACGAACCAGTGATAGACGATCAGCCCTGCCGTGAGGCAGACGATCGCGAGATCGATCAGCGGGCCCTGGAGTGCTGCCGCGATCGCGACGGCGAGGGTGAAGGCGCCGAAGATCAGGACGCTGCTCCAGTTCACGGCGACCACCAGGGCCGTGAAGCGATGGCCGAGATGCAGGATGTCGGTTGCGAAGAACGCCACCAGGGGAAACAGGAGCCAGCCGGCGGCATAGGTGACGAGATGGACCACGGCCGCCCAGATGGAAAAGCCGCCTTCGGCCGGCACGATCTCCGGCCAGATCGCGATCAGATAGAACGGCGCCAGCAGGACGGCGGCGAAGAAGGAGCGCCAGAAGCCCTCGACCGAGACGTTGAAATAGCCCATGCCGGTCTCGTCGAAGCGCGCAAGGCGAAAGGCGCCGTAGAGGGAGGAGACGATCTCCTGCCGATCCGGCATGATGTCAGATGACGCCGACATAGGCCCGGAGCAAGCGAAGGTAGACGCCGGTCAGGGCTTCGAGGTCGGCGAGGGCCACGCGCTCGTCAACCTGGTGCATGGTCTGCCCGACCAGGCCGAATTCGATCACCGGGCAGATGTCCTTGATGAAGCGGGCGTCGGAGGTGCCGCCTGACGTGGAGAGCTCCGGCGTGACGCCGAGCTCGTCCCGCACCACCTGCTGCATCAGCTCGGTCAGCGCACCGGGCTCGGTCAGGAAGGCGGGGCCGGAGCAGCGTGTGCGAAGCTCGTAGTCGCCGCCGACCGCATCCAGCTTCTCGCGCAGCCAGGCCTCCAGGGACTCGGGCGTGTGCAGGTCGTTGAAGCGGATGTTGAAATTCGCCCGCGCCTCGCCCGGGATGACGTTGGTCGCATCATTGCCGACGTCGAAAGTGGTCGGCACCAGCATGGAGGGGGGGAAATGCTCCGTGCCCTCGTCCAGCGGCTCGGAAAGGGCTCTGAGCATGGCGGCGAGCTGGGTGATCGGGTTGTCGGCGCGATGCGGATAGGCGACGTGGCCCTGGCGGCCGCGCACCTTAAGGAAGCCGGAGAGCGAGCCGCGCCTGCCGATCTTGATCATGTCGCCGAGGCGTTCGGGGTTGGTCGGCTCGCCGACCACGCAGGCGTCGATCCGCTCGCCCCGCGCTCTGAGCCAGTCGAGCACCCTGACCGTGCCGTTGACCGCCGGCCCCTCCTCGTCGCCGGTGATCAAAAGACTGATCGCACCGGCGGGCCGCTGGGCCGAAAGAAAACGCGCCGTCGCCGCGACGAAGCAGCCGATCGCTCCCTTCATGTCGACGGCGCCGCGGCCCAAGAGCTCGCCTTCGACGATTTCGCCCGCGAAAGGGTCGACCGTCCAGGCCCCGACATCACCCGCCGGCACCACGTCGGTGTGACCGGCGAAGCAGAGATGCGGACCGCCGTCGCCCAGGCGGGCGTAGAGATTGTCGATCGGCGTATCACCGTCCTCGCCGAAGGTCAGGCGGTGGCATTCGAAGCCGAGCGGCACGAGCGCCTGCTCGACCTCGGCAAGCGCGCCGTCGTCGGCCGGCGTCACGCTCCGGCAGCGGATCAGCGCCTGGGTCACGGCCACCGGGTCCGCAGGATCGAACGTCGAGCGGCGCTCGGTCGCGAAGGCCGGCCGGATCGTGTCGTTGGCCGGATCGTTCAAGCCGACGAGGCGGCTCTTCTTCACGGCGGCGGTCATGTTCTCAGCAATTCGTTGATGGCGGTCTTGGACCGCGTCTGCGCATCGACCTTCTTGACGATCACCGCGCAGCCGAGCGAGGGGCCGGGCTCGTTATTGGGGAAGGCAGGTCCGGGCAGAGCGCCCGGCACGACCACGGAGTAGGCCGGCACGCGGCCGTAATGGATTTCGCCGGTGGTACGGTCGACGATCTTGGTCGAAGCGCCGATGAAGACGCCCATGGAGAGCACAGCGCCCTCCTCGACCACCACGCCTTCGACCACCTCCGAGCGGGCGCCGATGAAGCAGTTGTCCTCGATGATCACAGGCCCCGCCTGCAGCGGCTCGAGCACCCCGCCGATGCCGACGCCGCCCGACAGATGCACGTTCCTGCCGATCTGCGCGCAGCTGCCGACGGTCGCCCAGGTGTCGACCATGGTGCCGCTGTCGACATAGGCACCGAGATTGACGAAGGACGGCATCAGCACGACGTCGGGCGCGACATAGGCCGAGCGACGGACGACGCAGCCCGGAACGGCCCGAAAGCCCGCGTCCGAAAAATCGGCGTCCGACCAGCCCTGGAACTTGGAGGGCACCTTGTCCCACCAGGAGGCGCCGCCCGGCGCGCCGCCGATCCGGGCCATGGGGTTGAGGCGGAAGGACAGCAGCACCGCCTTCTTCAGCCACTGATTGACCCGCCAGTCCCCGTCCACCTTTTCGGCCACGCGGCAGCGGCCGGAATCGAGGGCGGCGAGCGCCTCCTCGACGGCGTCCCGAACGGGACCGGATGTGTCGGCATTGACGTGCTCGCGCTGATCGAAGGCCTCTTCGATCGCTGCGCTGAGGGCGGCTTCATCCATGGTGAGCGCTTCCTGTGCGGCCGGGCTCGCCTCAGGCGCCCGGCAAAGCCGGTAAGCTATCCAAGCTGCAGGCCGTGTCAAGCCTTGCAGGCCAAGGGGTTAGGGCGAATTCGCGCCCCGACGAGGACATGCACCCGCCTATCATAGCAAACAAGTCTGCCCGCAGTTCCATCCTTTTTCATCACGCTGTCGGGCGGCCTTCACCGATCCGCCCGAACGAGGCCGGTCATGTGATCGAGCAGTCGTTTTCGCATGGACAGATTGGCGAACGCTTCGATGTGACCGGCCCGTGCCGGCCGCCAGATCGCCTTGGGCTCGCGGGCGGCCGCGAAGAGAGCGTCGCCGTGATGCGGCGGCACGACGTCGTCGGCCTGGCCGTGGACGATCAGGAGGGGCAAGGGCGCGATCCCGGCGGCAGCCGCCTTCAGGTCGTAGTCGTCGTCGACGGTCAGGCCGATCGGCCACTGCAACGCCCAGGTCAGCCAGAAATCCGCGAGTTTTTCGCGCGCGATGCCGCGATAGCCGGAGAACGCGCCTTCGACGACCAGCCCGGCCAGTTCGTCCTTCGCGGGGCTTTCGGCGAGCGCGGCGAGCGCGATCGCGCCGCCCAGGCTCTGGCCGAACACCACCACCTCCTCCGGTGCGATTCCGGGCATGGCGAGCAGCGTGTGGAGGGCGGCGGCGGCGTCCAGATGGAGGCCGTCCAGGGTCGGAGCACCTTCGGAACGCCCGTAACCACGGTAGTCGACGGCGAACACGTCGAAGCCGCCCTCGGTCAGCCAGACGGCGCCGGCGAAATGGGTGCTGACGTTTTCCGCGTTGCCGTGCAGGAACAGAACGCTGCCCAGGCGTTCGGCCTTCGCCGGAAAGAACCAGCCATGAAGGCGGGTGCCGTCGGCCGCCTCGAAGGTGACGTCCCGATAGGCGAAGCCGAAGGCGGCCGGGTCGGCCACGTGCTCCTTCATCGGCTGGAAGAACAGGCCGGTGCAGCCGGAAAGCAGGAGGCAAGCGACGAGGAGCAGGCAGCGCCGGATCATCAGAAATACCAGTCCACCCAGGTCAGGACCTCTTCCTGGGCGCCGCCGCCTTCGTCCGCAATGCCGGCCTCCAGCCTGACCGCCATGCCCCGCCCGAGGCCGAAGCTCTGGCCGAAGCGAAGCGCCCAGCGATCGCGCGTCTTCTCGCCGAAACGCAGCTGATAGCGCGCTCTGGCGGTGAGCGAAGCGTGGTCGGTGATCGGCCAGAGCAGAGAGATGGCGGGGCCGGCATTGACGCTGCAGGTCTGGTCGCAATCCTCGCCGCCGGTCAGGCCGAGATCCAGCGTGGCCGACCAGATGTCCCGTTCGCCAGGACCATAGCTGAGGCCGGCGCCACCTTCGAACACGCCGATCAATGCCCCCTCCTCGGCGGTGCGGCGGACGCGCAGGCGCTCGATACCGGCGTTCAGCCACCAGGAGATCGGCTGCAAAAGCTCGGTCCTCGGCGTCATCGAGCGGATGCCGACGCCGGTCAGCCTTTCCAGGGTCACGGCCGGGCCGTCGTCGTAATGGCGAAGTTCGAAGGCGAGAAAATCGATGCCTGCGCCCGGGACGTAGCCGCCGCTCGGGTCGAGATCGTCGTGATAGGCGGGGCGCAGGCGAAGGGCGGCGAACGGTCGGCCGTCGCGCAGCCCGAGGCCGACGCCGAACCGCGCGGAGTCGTGTCCCTGGTCCGGCCGGGTCGCAGGCACCTCGATCGGCGGCAGATCGGCTCCCTCCTCGATCCTGCTGCGCGCGGCGAGCAGCGCCCAGGCGCGCTCCGCGGCGACGTCGCGCGAAAGATCGCCGGTTTCCATGCGGTAGGTCACGAGGGACTGGGCGAGCTCGATCGCCGCCGCCTGGCCGGCCGGCGGCAGGGCCGCAGCCTCAGGACTTTCAGGCGTGAGAGCCCCCTCGGCCAGATCGCGCGCCAGCGCCCGGCCCTCCGGTGTGAGGGCTTCGAAACCCTCGCGGATCCGGGTCTGGCCGGAGGGGCGAAAGACCGCGCCCTGAAACAGCCCTTCCCGCCCGAGCACGGCGCGCACGCTCTCGACGGGGATGACATGCACATCGAAGGCCGAGGCGAGATCGAGGGAGGGGCGGGCGACGTCCATCAGGAACAGGAGCTGATAGGAGCAGTTCTCGTCGAAGAAGTAGTATTCGCTCCACCGGCCCTGCATCTCCCAGAGATGCTCGACCATGCGCGCCACCTCGGCCGGTGTGAAATTCAGCCGGTATTCGTAGATGTCGCGATTTTCGATGTCGCTGTAGCGTCTGGTCAGCTCGTGATAGGGCGCCACCGAATAGGTGCCGGCATACCCGCCGGTGAGCCCGAGCACGGCGAACAGGAGGCCGTTGTCGCTGCCGGTCTCGGCACCGTAATTGACCGCGTAGGAGAGGAGCCGCGTGTCCTCGCTCTGCCCGGCACGGTCCAGGCGGAGCAGGGTGTGGCCGAACATCGAGGCGGGGTTGTTCATATAGGCCGCGGGGAAGATCAGCGTCGCCGCATCGGCGTCGATGGTCCCGGACCACTCCTCGAACGCCGGGCAGGGTTGTTCCGGGAGGCGAGCCGGATCGAAGCCGAGCTCCTCCTTCAGCCAGCCATAGCGGGCCTTGTAGGCGCATTGCGGATGCTGCGCGTCATCATCACCGTCGCCCTTGATCGGCGGCGCGGAGAACGCGCGCAACGTCGCTTCGAGCTCGGCCTCTGGGTCGTATTTGCCTCGGTCGGCGAGAAAAAAGGCCGGGCTGTCGATCAGGCTGTGGACGCCGTCCCCATACCAGTTCGGCCGATAGTGGCCGAGCGCCAGCCAGCCGGGATGGCCAGCAAGGCTTCGCTCGCTGGCCTTATCCACCAGACTGTCGAGATAAGCGGTGTCGGCGGCGCGGGCCGGGCCTGTGAACGCCGCCAGGAAGGCGGCGCCGAGCAGGGCAAAACGCCGCCAGCCTGGCGGCCGGCGGCGCTGAGCATCGAGAACGGTCCTCAGGCCTCGACGTAGCGGGCGAGCGTGGCGTCCTCGGCCATGACCTCGCCGATCGACACCAGCACATCGTCGGCGGAGACGTCGTCGCTCGGGAAGATGCGCGTGAAATTGCCCTTGAGGGTCACGAACATCAGGTCCTGATCCTGCCCTTCGACCTTCATCGCCGAGGCGAGCGAAGCCAGGATCTCACCCTCGCCGCGCGCGATGTCCTTGGCCAGATTGTCGAGATTGGCGGCCGCCAGCTGACGCACCTCGGCGGATGCGATCACGTCGTTCTGATTGCAGCCGAGCGTGCCGGTGGTGATGCCGAAGGTCTGATTGCCGAAGGTGCCGTTGGTGGTCACCGCCAGAATCTGAGGCCCGAGACCACTTTTGCCGTTCCAGAGCGTCGTGCCGAGACCGCAGCCGGTGCTGTCCGCACGGGCGTCTTGAAGTTGTGCTGCACCGACCACCAGACCCATGGCAAGCGCCGTCGAGACGAAAAGCTTCATCGTGACCCCTCGCTAAAATTACAGACAAAACGTGTCGTATGAGGAGAAGGCCATCCATGTCAACCTGAGAGTTGCAAACGAGCAGGCTCGGCGCCGCGCCCTTCAGCTCGTGAACTCCAGCATCACGCCGCGGGCGTGCTCGGCCGCGACGCCGATCGCGCCGCTCGCATCACGCCTGAAGGGTATGGCAGCCTTGTTCAGCCAGTCGGCCGTGCCCTCGAGATCGCGGACGGTCAGGCTGAGTACGGCGAGGGCTGCCTGATCCGTGTTCAGATCCAGCGTCACCTGCGGGTGCAGCATGTCCAGATCGTCGGGCGTCGCGAACAGGAGCACGCCGCCGCCGGTGTGGACGGCGACGGTGTTGTCGGTCTCCGTGATCCTGCTGCTGCCGAAGATGCGGCTCATCGGTTCGACCACGGCCGCAGGTTCTTCAGTCACCGCGGTGATCGTCTTGATGCCGGTCGCACCGTTCGGATGCTCGGTCCAGCCGGGCTGGCGCATCAGGTCGGGGGTGAGATGGCTGCAGGCGAAGATCCGCACATCGGCGGTGAGCGCCGGATCGAGGGTGACGTTCTGGAAGCGAAGCTCGGTGTCCGGTTCCAGGAGGCGGCTGAGGTCCTTGACCTCGGCCGGATCGAGGCCGCTTTGGGCCCAGGCGTCGTGTGTCGCGGCCGCATCGTCGCTTCCGAGCACCAAGGACTGCAGCCCCTCCCTGCTCTCCAGGAAGCTGTCGAGATTGTTGGTGAACGCATCCGGATCGACGATGCCGAGGATCTCGACGTAGTTCCGCTCGAACATCAGACAGTAGTTGGCCGTCCCCCAACCCACATGCCGGCCGCGCGGCGTCGCCCGAAAGCCGAGCTTCTCGTAAGCCGCCTTCGCTCCTTCCAGGTCGCGGACGCCGACGATGGCATGATCAAATCCGAGAATGTGCAATGCCATGGCTCGCTGCTCCCCGTCTTGTTTTCATCCGTTCAAGATAGAGCTTGCATCGACCGCCGATAACCTCAAGAAGAAAGGTGATTTCGAGAGGAAAGGTCGCATGTCCGATAAAATCGTCGGTTTGATCTGCGCGATCCCGCAGGAGCGCGCCGCCCTCAGGGGCGTGCTCGATCACGAACGCACCGTCACATCGGGCGGGTTAGCGTTCGATTTCGGCCGCCTGGACGGACGGTCCGTGGTCCTCGCCGAAGCCGGCATCGGCAAGGTCAACACCGCACTGGTCTCGACCCTGCTCGCCGCGCGCTTCGAGGCGGGCATGCTCGCGTTCAGCGGCGTCGCGGGCGGGCTGGATCCGGCGCTAGGCATCGGCGATCTGGTGATCGCGACCCGCGCCATCCAGCATGACTGCGGCGTGATCGAGAACGACCGGCTGGATCCCTACCAGGCCGGCCATGTGCCGTTCTTCAACCCCACGGACGAGATGGGCTACGATGCGCCTGCGGACCTGCTGGCCCGGATCGAAAAGGCGCTCGACGGCCTCGAGCTTTCGCCGCTGGCCGAAGAGGCGGGCGGCAGCGGTGCGGCAGCGCGCATCGCGTTCGGTCCGATCCTGGCGGGCGATCAATATATCCACTGCGAGACCATGCGCGAGCGCCTGCACCGAACCTTCCGGGCGAAAGCGGTGGCGATGGAAGGCGGCGCCATGGCCCAGGTGGCGAGACGCTTCGATCTGCCCTGGCTCGAAGTGCGAGCACTCTCCGATCTCGCAGGCGCCGACTCGCGCTTCGATTTTTCGCGTTTCGTCGACGAGGTGGCCGAGCGTTCGGCCACGGTCCTGCGCAGGATCCTACCGGTTCTCTGACACGGCTTCGTCCCGGCGGTGGGTCGCGCCCGGCCCGAACAGCGCCCAGACGATGACGACGGTGAACAGCGCGAGCTCACCGACGACGATCATTTCGTCATTGTCTTTTTCTCTGACCTTGATCTTGAGCTCGGTGCCTTCTTCGATCTCGACCTCGACGACCTTCGGTTTCTCTTCCTCGTCGTCGCATCCCCCAAGAAGAAGCAGCGCCGCCATAAACAGCGGCGTCACCCTTCGCCAAGTCCACTTTTTCACTATGCGCCTCATCAAAAATCCGACTTGAAACGCAGAGCGTAGGCAATTCTACCCGTGAGCGTCAAACGTTCATGCGGTTTTCGACGAGATCGTCGACCACGGCCGGATCGGCGAGGGTCGAGGTGTCGCCGAGCTGGTCATGCTCGTTGGCCGCGATCTTGCGGAGGATGCGGCGCATGATCTTGCCGGAGCGGGTCTTGGGCAGGCCCGGCGCCCACTGGATCAGGTCGGGAGACGCGATCGGACCGATCTCCTTTCTGACCCACTGGCGAAGTTCGGTCCTGAGCTCGTCCGAAGGCTCCTGGCCGGCGGTGAGGGTCACGTAGCAGTAGATGCCCTGGCCCTTGACGTCGTGAGGGTAGCCGACCACGGCGGCCTCCGAGACGGCGGGATGCGCGACCAGCGCGCTCTCGACCTCGGCCGTGCCCATGCGGTGGCCGGAAACGTTGATGACGTCGTCGACACGGCCGGTGATCCACCAGTAGCCGTCCTCGTCCCGACGCGCGCCGTCGCCGGTGAAGTAGCGCCCCTTGAAGGTGGAGAAATAGGTCTGCACGAAACGATCGTGGTCGCCGTAGACCGTCCTCATCTGGCCGGGCCAGCTGTCCAGGATGACGAGATTGCCCTCGGTGGCCCCCTCCAGAATCTTGCCGTCATTGTCGACCAGGGCGGGCTGCACGCCGAAGAACGGCTTGGTCGCGGAGCCGGGCTTGAGCTCGGTGGCGCCGGGCAGCGGGGTGATCAGGATGCCGCCGGTTTCGGTCTGCCACCAGGTGTCGACGATCGGGCAGCGGCCGTCGCCGACCACGTTGTAATACCACATCCAGGCTTCCGGATTGATCGGCTCCCCCACCGACCCCAGGACCCGCAGAGACGCTCTGCTCGTCGACTTGACGGGCTCCTCGCCGAGTCGCATCAGGGCGCGGATGGCGGTCGGCGCAGTATAGAAAATATTGACGCCGTGCTTGTCCACCACCTGCCAGAAACGGGATGCATCCGGGTAGTTCGGAACACCCTCGAACATCAGCGTGATCGCGCCGTTGGCGAGCGGCCCGTAGACGATGTAGCTGTGGCCGGTGACCCAGCCGACATCGGCGGTGCACCAGTAGACGTCGCCGTCATGGTAGTCGAAGACATACTGGTGGGTCATCGAGGCGTAGACGAGATAACCGCCCGTCGTGTGCAGCACGCCCTTGGGCTTGCCGGTCGAGCCCGAGGTGTAGAGGATGAACAGCGGGTCCTCGGCGTTCATCGGCTCGGGCGCGCAGTCGGTCGAGGCGGCGTCCATCAGCGCGTAGGCATCGTGGTCGCGCCCGTCTTTCATGTCCACGTCGACGCCCGCATATTTGAACATCAGCACCTGAACGTCGTCAGGGCATTTCTCCAGCGCCTTGTCGGTATTCGGCTTCAGCGGGATGTTGCGGCCGCCGCGCTTGCCGCCGTCGGTGGTGATGACGAGCCTGCTCTCGCAGCCATTGATGCGGTCGGCGAGGCTATCCGGTGAAAAGCCGCCGAAAACGATCGAGTGGACCGCGCCGATGCGCGCGCAGGCGAGCATGGCGTAGGCGGCTTCGGGGACCATCGGCAGATAGAGCGTGACCCGATCGCCCTTCCTGACGCCGAGGTCCTTCAGGACGTTGGCGAGCCTGCAGACCTTCTCGTGCAGCTCCTTGTAGGTGATCTTCGCGTCCTGGTCCGGTTCGTCGCCTTCCCAGATGATCGCGGTCTGATCGCCGCGCTTTTCCAGATGGCGGTCGACGCAGTTCACGGCGACATTGAGGACACCGTCCTCGTACCAGCGGATGCGGGCGTTGTCGGCGTAGTCGACGTCCTTGATCTTGGTCGGGAAGGTTTCCCAATCCAGCCGCTTGGCCTCCTCCGCCCAGAAACCCTCCGGGTCTTCGACCGAGCGTTTGTACATCTCCTGGTATTTCGCATCGTCGGCATGAGCAGCCTTGGCGATAGCGTCGGGCACCGGAAACAGCTCGGACATCGGTATACTCCCCTCGAAGAACATGCTTGGCTTTGGGCCTGCGGCCGTTGGGGATAACTATTCCCATAAGGCGATCCGCAACTCAACTGTCATCAAGGCAACCGCGGCGAAACGGACCTACGTGGCGTCAGCCCGCGGTCCGGAATGCATCCTCGCGCGCGGCGTCGCTTCCCGCCGGTCGTCGTGCCGGCAGGAAGAAAAGGGCGATCAGCGCGAGCGCGGTCAGCACCGCGAGCAGCGCCCAGGCCTCGTTGATCGCGGCGACCAGCCCCGCCTTTTCCAGAAGCGGCCGGACGGCGGCCTCCATCGAGGCGGAGATCTCGCCGATCGGCTCGCCTGTCATGATCCCGTCGGGCAGGCCGACGATGCGCCCGGCCTCGACGTCGCCCTGCGTCAGCCGCTCGGCGAGCGCCAGGCCGTGGACGGGCGCGCGCGAAAAAATCACGGTGTCGATGAGCGCGAGCCCGATCGCACCACCGAGATTGCGCATCAGGTTGAAGAGACCGCTGCCGTCGGCGACCCGCTCGGGCGGCAGGAGGCCGAGCGCAAGCCGGGTCGGCGGCAGCAGGCAGAACATGATCGCCGCGCCGCGCAGGATCTGCGGCCAGAGCATCTCCTCGAAATCGGTGTCCTTCGTCTGCGCCGAGCTCATGGCGAGGCCGAGCGCGAACAGCGCGAAGCCGAAGGCGGTCAGCAGGCGCGCGTCGATCCTCCGCTCCAGCTGCACGGCGATCGGTGCTGCGAGCAGCTGCGCGATCCCCGTCACCAGCATTACCTGCCCGATGCCGAACGCGCCGTGGCCGCGTACGAAGCCGAGAAAGACCGGCATCAGATAGACCGAGCCGAAGAGACCGATGCCGAAGACGAAGCTGAGGAGGCAGCCGATCGCGAAGTCGCGGTTCTTCAAGAGCGTGAGATCGACCAGCGGCGGGTCGGGCCCGGCATCCGCGGCGCTTTTCAGGACCCGCCGGACGAAGCCGGCGCCGGACAGCAGCGCGAGTGCAAGCAGGCCGGCGACCATCGGCGACGTCCAGCCGCGCGCGGGCGCCTCCTTCAGGCCGATCTCCAGCGCCGCGAGGCCGAGCGCCAGGAGCAGGAGTGCCGCGAGGTCGAGGGCGCGCAGGCGGGCGAGATCCGGCTTTTCGGCCTCCAGGCAGGCGGCGACCGCGAGGACGGCGAGAACGCCAGGTCCGAGATTGATCAGAAAAAGCCAGGGCCAGCTCCAGGTCTCGGTGATCCAGCCGCCGACCACCGGCCCGACCGTCGGCGCCAGCACCGCGAGCACGCCCGCGATGGTGGTCGCGACCGCCTGCAGGCGCACCGGAAACAGCAGAAACACCGCGGAAAAGACCAGCGGGATCAGCATCCCGCCCGCGAAGCCCTGCACCACCCGCGCCGCCACCAGGGCGGTGAAGCCCGTGCTCGCCGCGCAGGCGGCGGAGGCGAGGGTGAAGAGGCCGAGCGCCACGACGAAAAGCCCGCGCATGGTGAACGCGCGGGTGAGAAAGCCGGTGAGCGGGATCGCGATCACCTCGGCCACGAGATAGGCGGTCTGCACCCAGCTGATCAGGTCTTTTTCGACGCCGAGCGCCGCCTGGATGGTCGGCAGCGAGGTGACCACCACCTGGATGTCGAGGATCGCCATGAACATGCCGAGGCACATGGCGAAGAAGCCGGCCCAGGTCGCGGCCGTCGCCTTCATGATCCCGCGAGCGCTTCGTTCTCGGCGCGGATGCGGATGTTGAGGACGATCGCGTTCAGGATCGAGAACAGGACACCGTACCAGAAGAGACCGAAGACGAGCGGCAGAACGAGAATCTCGGCGGCGACCACCAGGTAGTTCGGATGCGAGACGTAGCGAAAGGGCCCGCCGGTCACCAGCGGCGCCCTCGGCAGGACGATGATGCGCGTGGTCCAGCGCCGCCCGAGGGTCGCGAGCACCCAGAGACGCGCTGCCTGCAGGACCAGGAACAGGCCGAGCCAGTGCAGGACCGGTGCGCGATCATGGGCGAGAACCCAGAGCCCGATCAGCCAGGCGGCGTGCAGGATGACGATCAACGGGTAGTGCTCGGGCGACACCTCCCTGCCGCCGCGCTCCACGAGCCAGCGGGTGTTGCGCCGCGCAAGCCAGAGCTCGCCGAGGCGCTGCAGCGTCACCAGGGAAAGGATCAGAACGGCAAAGGTCATGGCCCCCTCGCGAGCGCCACGCAATGGGTCGAAAAGCCGGGGCCGAGCGCGGTCAGCGCCGTGCGCGCCGGCAGTCCCGCCCGGATCAGCCGCTCGAGCACGAAGAACACGGTCGGCGCCGACATGTTGCCGTAATCCGCGAGCACCGCCCGCTCGTGATCGAGGGCGCGGCGCTCCAGCGCCAGCGTCTCCTCCAGGGCCAGGATCACCTTCGCCCCGCCGGGATGGCAGCAAAAGCGGCCGACATCCGCCGTGCCGAGCCCCATGCGCCCGAGAATCGCTGCGATCGCCGGGCCGAAATGGCGGGCGGCGAAGGGCGGAATGTCGCGGTCGAAGATCACGCCGAGACCTTCGGGATCGACGTTCCAGCCCATGATGTTCAGCGTCTCCGGCCAGGTATGCTCGCCCGCCCCCTCGATCCGGCAAAGCCCCTCTTCGCCCGCGCGCAGGACGCAGGCCGCGGCGCCGTCCGCGAACAGCGCCGTCGCCACGATATTGGCCTTGCTGAGATCGTCGAGGCGAAAGGCGACCGAGCAGATCTCGACCGCGACCATCAGCACGTTCGAGCCCGGCCTCGCTTCGGCGAGCCTGGCGGCGAGGGAAAGGCCGGCGGCGCCGCCCGCACAGCCGAGCCCGAACACCGGCACCCTGGAGACGTCCGGCCGAAAGCCCATGACGCCGGCGACCCGGGCTTCGAGGCTGGGCGTGGTCACCCCGGTGGAGGACACGGTGACCACGGTATCGACCTCGCCCGCCTCGAGTCCCGCGGACGCGAGCGCCTTTTCCGCGGCGTCGATGAAGAGGGCCTCGGCGCCCGCCAGATAGGCCTCGGTGCGATCCGGCCAGTTGCGCTCGCTCATATACCATTCGGTCGGCATCACCATGTGCCGGGCGGTGATGCCGGCCGTGTAGAAGACCGCGGCCAGCCGCTCGAAATCCGGGTAGCGCTCGGCGAACAGTTTTCGCGCGATGGTCGCGATCTCCCGCTGATCGAGGCGATGAGGCGGCACGGCCGTGCCGAGACCGAGCAGTGCCGCGGGCGCCGCGGCCGGCAGGCAGCGAGGGTCGATCGAGGCGCGATCCGAGGTCATCCGGAACCTTTCGGTGGTCGATGGGGACGGGAAGCAAACAGGAGAGAGCCCCGTTTGGTCCATCGTCGATCCGTGAATCTCCGGAATGATCGCGTGGATTTGTTCACCGGTGACTGCACTCACGGCCCGGTCGAGAATCGGGAGGCGCTTCGCGGCATCCGCCCGCAGCGCGGCCTCGCCAGACCTCGAACGCCGCGGTAAGCTCGTGAAAGGCGGGTTTGGCCGCGTCAACGTACGAACGCTTCAGCGGGAGACAGCGATCATGAGCGGGAAACTGGGATCATGACATCCATCGACATGCCGCTTCTCGGCTATGGCACCTTTCCCCTGAAGGGCGGGGAGGCCAAGGCGTGCACGGCGATGGCGCTGGAGCTCGGCTATCGGCATCTGGACACCGCCCAGATGTACGCGAACGAGGCGGAGGTCGGCCAGGCGATCGCCGCATCCGGCCTCGATCGCGACGAGATTTTTCTGACCACGAAGGTCCATCCCGACAATTACGACGAGGCCGCGTTCGCGCCGAGCGTGGCGCGGAGCCTGGAAGCGCTCGGGGTCGAGCAGGTCGATCTCCTGCTTCTGCACTGGCCGCATCCGAGCCTGGAGATGCCGGACGTGATCGGGCGTCTGGTGGCCGCGCTCGAAAACGGCCGGGCCCGGACCATCGGGGTCAGCAATTTCAACCCGGCCGACCTCGCCCGCGCGCAGGAACTCGCCGGCGGCCGCATCGCGTGCAATCAGATCGAGCTCCATCCCTTCGTCGATCAGCGCCCGACCATCGAGGCCGCCGCCGACCTCGGCATCCGGCTGACCGCCTACTGCCCGGTGGCGCGCGGCAAGGTGCTGGACGATCCGACGCTGAACGCGATCGGCGAGGCCCATGGCAGGTCACCGGCCCAGATCGCCATCGCCTGGCTGGTCCAGCAGGGCATCGCCGCCATTCCCATGAGCCGGAACCGGGAGCGCGCAAAAGCCAATCTGGAGAGCCGCGAGATCGCGCTCGGCGACGACGACATGCGGCGGATCGACGACATCGCGAGCCCCGACGGCAAGATGATCCAGCCCCCCGGCCTGACCCCGATCTGGGGCCGCGCCAACTGATCTCAGCCGCGCCGGTCAGTCGGTGCGGTGTCGGTGGCGGCAGATCGAAAACAGCGCCTCGCGGCAGAGAAGCGCGTCCGGCCGGCCCGTGGTCTTGCAGGCGATCTCGACAGTGAGGAGACGCGCCTGCGCCGCGGCGAGGGAGGGTGCTGGCCAGCGCCGGAGCGCCGTCTTGACGTCGCCTTTTCGCCTGAAATGGATCGGCGGACGCGCCTGGCCGATCGCGCGATCGGCGCTCTCGCCGCGCTCGATCAGGAGCGCCATGCGACGAAGCCTCGTCACGTGATTGAGCAATGTGCGGATCAGGCGGATCGGCGCCTGGCCCTCGCCGAGCAGCCGATCAAGACAGCGCTCCAGGCTTTTGGCGTCGCCGAGGGTGGTGGCGTGGGCGAGATCGTCGAGGCCGACCGCGGCGCTGTCGCCGATCATGCCGGCGACGTCGTCGAAACCGACGGCCTTCGGCTGCCCCGCCGACGCATCGACATAGAGGGCGAGCTTGTCGAGTTCGGCGCGGGTGACCGCGCGATCGCCGCCCAGATGCTCGATCAGATAGGCTCTCGCCTCGCGATCGGCGCGCAGGTGGCGTTCGGCGAGCAGCCGGTCGATCAGGCTGCCGAGATCGCGGCCCTCGTCCCGGTAGCAGGGCAATGCGGCCGCGTTCGACGCCTGCTCGATCTGCTTTCGAAGGGACGACGCGCGACCGAGATCGCCGCTTTCGATGACCACCAGCGCGTCGACGGTTTCGAGCTCCAGCAGGCCCTTGACGGCATGTTTGAGCGCGTCGCCGGCCTGGCGGACCCGGACGACGCGCCGGCCGCCCATGAGGCAGAGCGCCCGCGCCTCGTCCGCCAGCAGGGCCGGATCGGAGCGGACCTGATCGGCGGCGAGATCGCTCAACCGAAACGGGTCGCTCGGATCGTCGAGCACCGATTTGATCAGCACGTCGACCCGCTCGCGCACCAGCCCCTCGTCGGGGCCGTAGACCAGCACGACCGGCGTTTTCGGGTCGGGTTTGCGCAGGAAGCGGTCGATCTGGCCTGCGGTGATCTTCATGCCTCGCCCGCCTGCCGCTGAAAATGGAGGGCGAGCAGCGTGCGGATGTCGTTCGCGATCTCCTTGGCCGCGCGGCGTTCGGCGTCCTGCTTGGCGGTGAGGGTCGAGAACGGGGCGCGCCGCAGATTGTAGCTGGCGACGCGCTGCACCGTGGACTGATAGAGGACGTCGCGGCTCGCATCGTCCCTGAGCACGAAGCCCGCGGTCAGGGTCAGGTTGTAGCGGGTGATGGTGTTGTCGAGCTGGATCGCGAGCGCGCTGTTGGTGTTGGTGAGGTTGATCCTGAGATCGTAACGTGTGGCGAGGCCGGTCGAGGTGGGATCGAGATTGTCCTCGAGCGCGATCTGCAATTGCTGGCCGAGCCGGCCGCCCAGGCCACTGACGCGCACCGCGGCGAGCTGGCTGCGGACGCCGTCGTCGCCTTCGGCCTGGAGCAGCAGCGGGCGAAAGCCGCAGGCGCCGAGCGCCCCCGCAAGAGCGAGGGCCAGTCCCGAGACGACGACCGATCGCCGTTTCAATCCTCTTCCCTTCAGATCACGAGATTGACGATCTTGTCCGGCACGAAGATGACCCGCTTGAGCGGCTTGCCGTCGATCGCGCGCAGCACATTCTCGTCGGCCATGGCGGCCGCTTCGGCGGCGTCCTTCTGCACGCCCTTCGGCAGCTTGATGGTGGCGCGCAGCTTGCCCATGACCTGCACCGCGATGGTCACCTCGTCCTCCGTGATCCAGGCCGGATCCGCCTCGGGCCAGGGGGTTTCGACCAGCAGGGTCTCGTGGCCCATGCGCTGCCAGAGCTCCTCCGCCAGATGCGGCGTCATCGGCGCGAGCAGCTTCGCCAGGGTCTCCAGTGCCTCGCGCATCAGCGCGGGCGCCGCCGGATCCTCCCGATCGAAGTCCTCCATCCGGTTGGACAGCTCCCGGATCAGCGCCACCGCCTTGTTGAAATGAAATTTTTCGATCTCTTCGGTGACCGCACGGATGGTCCTGTGAACGGCCCGCTTCAGCTCAACCGCCGCCTCGGAGAGTTCCGCGGCCACAGCAGAGTCCCCATCCAGGTCAACGCCTGCCGGCGCTCCGGCCCCGCTCCCCGCGTCAAAGAGGCGCCAGAGGCGATTCAGGTAACGCCAGGCGCCGTCGATGCCGGCTTCGGTCCACTCCAGATCGCGCTCCGGCGGGCTGTCCGACAGCATGAACAGGCGCGCGGCGTCGGCGCCATAGGCGTCGATGGTCGGGCCGGGGTCGATGACGTTGAGCCTGGATTTGCTCATCTTCTCGGAGCGGCCGACCTGGACGGCGCGGCCGTCGGCGATGACCTGCCAGGCGTTTTCCCCGGCCTGCTCGACCTCCTCGGGGTTCAGCCAGTTGCCATCCTCGTCGCGAAAGGTCTTGTGGCAGACCATGCCCTGGGTGAACAGACCGGCGAAGGGCTCCTCGATGTCGAGATGGCCGCATTTCTTCAGGGCGCGGCAGAAGAAGCGGGAATAGAGCAGATGCAGCACCGCATGCTCGACGCCGCCGATATACTGATCCACCGGCATCCAGCGCTCGACCGCTGCACGATCGAAGGGCCGGTCGCTGTTCGGCGAGCAGAACCTCAAAAAATACCAGGAGCTGTCGACGAAGGTGTCGAGGGTGTCGGTCTCGCGCTCGGCCTCGCCGCCGCAGTTCGGGCAGGCGACATGCTTCCAGCTGGGGTGGCGATCGAGCGGATTGCCGACCTTGCCGAGCTCGATGTCGTCCGGCAGCGTGACCGGCAGCTGATCCCGCGGCACCGGCAGGATGCCGCAGCTCTGGCATTTGACGATCGGGATCGGGCAACCCCAATAGCGCTGGCGAGAGACGCCCCAGTCGCGAAGGCGAAAGGTGATCTTGCCTTCGCCCGCGTCCATCTCCTCGAGACGGCGAATCACCGCGCGCTTGGCGTCGGGGACGTCGAGGCCGTCGAGAAAGTCCGAGTTGAAGATTTTGCCCGGACCGACATAAGCCTCTTCGCCGATCGTGAAGGTCTCGGGATCGGCGCCTTCCGGCAGCACCACGGGCGTCACCGGGCGGCCGTATTTGCGCGCGAAGTCGAGGTCGCGCTGGTCATGGCCGGGACAGCCGAAGATCGCGCCGGTGCCGTAGTCCATGAGCACGAAATTGGCGACGTAGACCGGCAGGCGCTGGTCCGGGATCAGCGGGTTGACGCAGACCAGCCCGGTGTCGTGCCCGAGCTTCTCAGCCTGCTCGATCGCCTCCTCGCTGGTGCCGGTCTTGGCGCATTCGGCGACGAAGGCCCGAAGCTCGGCGCTTTCCTCGGCGAGCTCGACGGCGAGCGGGTGATCGGGCGCGATCGCCATGAAGCTCGCGCCGAAGAGGGTGTCCGGGCGTGTCGTGAAGACCTCCAGCGGCACGTCCCGCCCCTCGATCGCGAAGCGCACCAGCGCGCCCTCGGAGCGGCCGATCCAGCGCTCCTGCATGATCCGCACCTTGTCCGGCCAGCGCTCCAGACCTTGGAGCGCGTCCAGCAGCTCGTCGGCGAATTCGGTGACGCGCAGGAACCACTGGGCCAGCTTTCGGCGCTCGACCACAGCGCCCGAGCGCCAGCCGCGACCGTCGACCACCTGCTCGTTGGCGAGCACGGTGTGGTCGACCGGGTCCCAGTTGACCGAGCTTTCCTTCCTGTAAGCGAGGCCGGCTTCCAGAAAATCCAGAAACATCGCCTGCTGATGGCGGTAATAGCCGGGATCGCAGGTGGCGAATTCGCGGCTCCAATCGAGCGACAGGCCGAGCGAGGCGAACTGCTCCTTCATCGCGCGAATATTGCCGTAGGTCGATTCCGCGGGATGGATGCCCTTGGTGATCGCCGCGTTCTCCGCCGGCAGGCCGAAGGCGTCCCAGCCCATGGGGTGGAGCACCTTGAAGCCCCTCGCCATCTTGTAGCGCGCGACCACGTCGCCGAGGGTGTAGTTCCGCACATGGCCCATATGAAGGAGGCCGGACGGGTAGGGAAACATCTCCAGCACGTAGTAGGACGGGCGATCGTCGTCGTCCGAAACCTCGAAGGCGTGGCGATCAGCCCAGACCTTTTGCCATTTGGCCTCGGCTTCTTTGAAAGGGTAGCGGGACATCGGGAATCTTCTCGTGCCGGAAATTGCTGTCAGACCGGTGATGTACGGCACCTCTGGCCAGTTTTCCAGTCTTTCAAGGGATGGAGCGGGCCAGGGATGGAGCTTGGCCGGGGATGGAGCCGGGAAGGTGCGCCCCCTGGTTCAGCCCGCGGCAGCGAGGCGAAGTTCCCGCGCGCGTTTCAGGATGTTGTCTTCGAGCCCGCGCGCGGTCGCCGGGTCGACCTCAGCGTCCACCCAGCCGCCGCCACCGCCGGTCTGGCGAAACACCGCGACCTTGACGGCGTCGGCGCGCAGCGACTGATCGAGAATGTAGACGGTGACCTTGAAGCGCTCGTCCGGCGTCTCGGGCGGCGCGTACCAGTCGCTGATGATCACGCCGCCCTGGGAGTCGGCCTGGGCCAGCGGCATGAAGTCGAGGCTTTCGAGGGACGCCTGCCATAGATAGGGATTGGCGCCGCCGGACACACCGTTGGAATGACCACCGCCCTCGTCGTCACGCTGCAGGATACCGCTTTCATCGGAATCCTCGCGATCGCTGTAGAGGACGAAGCCCTTGTCGTTGCCGTGGATCGTGCCCGACTGCTGGCGAATCTTGTCCTTCTGCTCGGTGACGTAGGGTTCCGGCTCCTCGACCGTCAGACCCTGACAGCCGGCGAGGACCAGCCCACCGAGCAGAGGAAGGACGATGGTTGTCTTGAACGTCTTGATCGCCATGAGGAACCTGCGCCAACGGTCGACGGGAGAAGTCGTGCTTTCGATGTCGAAGATAGGCCCGGCGCCGGCGAAACGCTAGAAGTTGAAGCGGAAGTTTACGACGCCGCTCGTGTCTTCCGTACCGTCGAGGCTCGTGCTGTAGGCCAGATCGCCGCCGACAACCAGCCTGGACGAGAGCTCCATCTGCCCGCCGACGACCCAGACCTGCTGCTCGTCGGTCGGCACGCCATTGATGTCGTACTGTGACACGTTCGACACGCTCAGACGGGTGTCGAGAACGCCGAAATCATAGCCCAGACCGGCCGTGACCCGATCCCGGGCAAGGCCGAGGGACTCGTCGCGCCGATTGTAGGACGCCCCGAAGCGCAGACCTTCCAGACCTTCGATCTGCAGATCACCGCCGAAGCCGAAAGTCGAGGACTGGCCGAGATCGTAGTCTCCACGGTCCGCATAGCCCGCGATCGCCGACAGATCGACCTTGACCAGGCCGAGATCGTGCGAGCGTTCATACTGCATCGCCCGGCCGTCGGGCTGGCGGCCAACGGTATTACCGCTCAGACGTGTCTTGAGCACCGAACCGCGATCGACGGAAACGCCGTCCTGCAACCCGATGGGAACGCCGGAGAAACGCGGCGTGAAGCCGATCACCGGCGAACTGCCGTCGACCAGGCTGACACGAGCTTCCGCCGCCGAGCCGTTCTGGCTGGCCAACTGCTGCTGTAACGCCTGAAATCCGTCCTGCAGCACGCCACCGCCCGCGAACGAGCTTTCGGCGGCCAGCACCTGGCCACCACCGGCGACCGCGGCAGCGGCGACAGCAACGATCAGGAGTGACTTTCCACGGACTGGCATCGGCGTTCTTGAACCTTTCGTCGGCGTCTGCGCGCCTGTTTCATTAACCCGGCAAGTATGAGTCCGAAAGCCCTTGAATGCAAGTGTCAAATTAGACGGAAAAAGAGAACTTCAACGGCAAATAAACGACTTTGGAGCGAAACGGGGTGGCGGCTCGCCGCCACCCCGATCCACTTACAGCCGGACTTAGTAGTCGAGCTGGAGAGTCACGACGCCGGCCGTGGTCTCTTCGCCACCGCCATCCGGGTCGTTGTCGTTGAAGCCAAGGTCACCCTTCAGGGTCACGCCCGGGAACACGCCGTAGTCGGCGCTGAAGACGAGGAAGTTGACTTCGTCGTCACGCGCGTCCCGGTCGTCGTACGAGTAGGTGACGCTGACATTGGCCGGGCCGAAGCCATATTTGACACCTGCGGTGACACCGTCACCTTCGCCGGCTTCCCCGTGGTTGACGTAACCGGCGCCGATCCCGAGACCGGCGAACTCGACGCCGCCACCGACGGCCCAATCCTCGAGGTCTTCGCCGCCGACTTCGGCGTCGCCGAAGCTGCCGACGGCAGCAAGGGTGATGTCAGCACCGCCAGCAGCGGTGGTGAAGTTGGCGCCGACGCCCCAGTGCTCCTCGAAGTTGCCGGCGTCGTCGTCGCTGCCGGTCTCGTCGTCGCCGGTGTCCGGCGTGAAGCTGGCGCCGACCTGGAAGCCGCCGACGCGCGGGGTGTAGTAGGTCACCTTGGCGGCGTCGCTGGAATTGCCGATCACCGAAAACGTGGTGTTCTCGAGGTCACCGTCGATGCCGCCGGTGCCGGCCGCGAAGTCCTCGCCGGCCACGAACATGCTGTCCTCGGCGCCGTCCTCGCGACCGAGTTCGGCACGGCCGAAGCCACCCCAGAACGCCAGGACCACCTCGTCGGAATTGAAGGTCTCGGAACCGCCGGAGTCGGCGTCGGTCTCGAGCTCGACCTTGCCGCTGTAGTTGATGCCGTTGTCGGCAGCGCCTTCAGCCTGCAGCTTGGTCTCGGAATCCATGAAGAAGTAGTAGCCGCGATTCGAATCGCTTCTGGCGTCGTCGTCATGGATCTTGGAGCCGAACTCCACCTGACCCGACAGGGTCACCTCGATGTCGGCCAGGGCCGGCGTCGCCAGGGCGAAAGCGCCAACCAGAGCCGTACTGCCAAGCAGTAGTTTCTTTTGCATGATCCCGTTCTCCACTCGCACCCGCTAGGGCATCTTTTTCGACTTACAGATGAGTGCTGCACCCTTGAAGCACCCGATGAGGCGAACTCTCAACAATACCTGTTAACCATTTGAAGGCTGGCGGTTCAACAATCGAATGATTGCAAGTGAAACAAATAAGTCGCGATGTGGCATAAAGGACACAAAGGGTGCGGGAGACCTAAACGGCTCTGATCAAGCGCATGTTTTTCAAGTCGCTTAGCAGCTTTTCCAGTGCCGCCGGCGTCTGCTGCGAAAAGGCCTTCGACAGCTCCGTCTCGGTGAATTGTTGCCTCTTGAGCACCCAGCCCACCATGTCGGCGACGTCGGCCGGAACTTCCACGGCGTTGCGCGATCCCGCCTGGACCAGGCCGTAGCGCCCGCCCTGCTCGATCAGCTTGACGTCCTTGCCCGGCACCCGCCAGGTCATCTCGACCGAGGTCTCCAGAAGTTCCGGCAGGTCGTAGTCGTGACGGGGATAGGAGAAGGATTTCTGAAATCCAGCGACGGCCGCCGCCGTTTTGGGGGCGTTCAGGATCGTACCGAGCGCATCGCCGAGCGCCGTCAGACGCCGCTCCAGCCCGCCGGCGCCCGGTCTCGGCAGATTGGCTCTGAACAGGGGATCCGCGACCACGCGCTCGAACAGCATCGACATGACGTCGAGGCCGATCGGATAGGTCACGCCGAAGGCGATGTGCACGGCACCACCCTCGTCGGCGAGCGCGTCGTGATACTGGCCGCGGGGCAGATAGAGGATGTCGCCGGGCTCCATCCGGACTTCCATCAGGAGTTCGCCCTTGGCCTTCTCGTGATGCTCGCGCGGAAGCGTCTTGAACATCGGATGGGCGATCGGAACGTCGGCGACCCCGTCATAGACGTACCAGGTCTTGGTGCCCTCGACATGCACTGCGTAGACGTCGTGCGTGTCGAAATGCGCGGCGAAGCCCGGCCGCCGCTTGGAGGAACAGTAGAGATTGCCCTGAACCTTGCCGCCGAGCGCCTGCTCCATGGTCCGCGAGAACGCCGTGAGGCCGGCGCTCAGATGGTCGATGTCGTTGGCGACCAGCGTCGCCCCCTTGGCGAGATAGTCCTTGACCTTCGCGGGATCGGGCCGGAGCACCTGTCCGCCATCCCGGCCGACCGCCGCTTCGCAATAGCTCTGGGCCGGCACCGGCTCCTTGTCGAGCACCAGCATCAGGGACTGGTTCGACCAGATGGTCGCCTGGCCGAGCAGGTCGTTCAGGAGCGACCAGGTCATCACCTTGGCGAACTTGTCGGCGCCCCCCTTGAGGTGAAGCGGCTTCCTGCCCTCGTAGTCGGCCATGAAGGCTTCCGCGCCGATCGGCGCCATGATGTCGTCGAAGTCGAACGGCGGTTCCAGCATGTCCCTCTCCTCCGGCCTCGGGCCGGGTGCCGGTGCAGGGACGAGCCGAACGCCTGCTCGCCCTTGCACATTGACCCCGCCCCCGGCTCGACTAGGTTGTCAGCGGTTCGGCGCGGAGAAAATTGCATGGCGGGTGAGCAGGGACAAGCCGAAGCGGCAGCGAGCGTTGCCGATCGGCTTCGAGAGGTGCGGGAACGGATCGCGACGGCGGCGGAAAGCGCCGGCCGCACGGCCGACGAGGTCACGCTGGTCGCGGTCAGCAAGGCCCAGCCCGAGGAGCGCGTGCTCGCAGCGTTGGACGCGGGGCACCGTGTCTTCGGGGAGAACTACGTGCAGCCGGCGCAGGCGCGCTGGCCCGGCCTTCGGGAACGTTTTTCCGATCTTCGTCTGCACATGATCGGCCCGATCCAGACCAACAAGGCGAAGGACGCGGTCGCCCTTTTCGACGTGATCGAGACGGTCGATAGGGAAAAGCTCGCCCGGGCGCTGGCCAAGGAGATGGCCGCTCAGGGCCGGGGGCCGATCTGCCTGGTTCAGGTCAATACCGGCGAGGAGCCGCAGAAAGCCGGCATTCCGCCGAGCGAGACGGATGATTTCGTTCGGTTCTGCCTGGACGAGCTGTCACTTCCGGTGGCCGGACTGATGTGCGTGCCGCCGGTCGACGAGGAGCCGGCGATGCATTTCGCCCTGCTCGCCAAGATCGGACGCCGGAACGATCTTCAGATTCTCTCGATGGGCATGAGCGCCGATTTCGAGGTGGGCGTGCAGTTCGGCGCGACGCATGTCAGGGTCGGCAGCGCGATATTCGGGCCGCGGCCACCGAAGGACTGATTCGGACCCGATGCCAGCGTGGCGGCCAGTGCCGAGAGGCAGAGAAGGGCGACGCCCAGGGCGACCACGAAGCGGATCGCCTTCGCCGGTCCTTCATTGCGTCGACTGAACATGGTCCGCCCCCTTTTCCCTTTTCGCCTGGGTCCGGGTGCCGATCGGGATTGGCCACCCTCTTCCCTGTGAATAGGAAACGGTCGATGAACGACCGCTGATGGCCGCGTTCATCTGCCGTTCATCTTGGCGTCCCGTGCCTGTTTTCGCGCCCGTCTCGGGTCGATTCCACCCCGCGCACCCCAAGCCTCTTTCTTTGCCGAAGGCGGCGGAGGCGCTTTTCGTTCGACGGGCGGCGTCTCGGCGATGTCCTCGTAAAGCGTGCGCGCCTCCGGCGCAGGGCCGCGGCGTTCGCCGAGCGCCAGAACACGCACCACGCGGATCTCACGGCCCTGGGCGAAGGTCAGCACGTCGCCCGGCCGCACCTTGTAGTGGGGCTTGGTCACCACCATCCGGTTGATCCGGATTTTTCGCTTGGTCGCGACCGCAGCAGCGAGCGTCCGCGTCTTGAAGAAGCGCGCCTGCCAGAGCCATTTGTCCAGGCGGAGGCCGTCGCCCGCGCCGGCATCATCGTCGCTGTTCGATGGATCCGACGTCATGCGGCACCCGTCTTGAAGCGCAGGCTCCGCAATGCCGCGAAGGGCGAGGTCTCAGCATCCTTCCTCGGCTTCTCCGCCTTTTTCGCGCGTCGGCGTGAACGTGCGCGGCGATAGCGCCCGTCATCGTCGGCGGCGAAGCCCAGGGCCTGTACCACCTCGCCGAGATCGGCCAGGCCAAGCCCGGTCATCGCCATCATGGAGGGCTCCAGCGCAAACGGTTCCGCCGTCCTCGACGCCTGCCGAAGGGCGGCGGCCAGGCGCTCGACGATGTCGATCCGAAGGGCGTGGCGGCCGAGACGCTCGAAGCCGATCGTCGGTGCGTAGTCCTGGTCGAAACTTTCCGCCTCCAGCGACACCCGGCCGGGCGTCGGCGGCGACACTTCCGCGAGACCGCGCTGCACCGCCCAAAGGCGGGCACGAAGTTCGATCACCTTCGCGCGCAGCATGGCAGGGAGGTAGAGGTGACGCACGCCGAAGCGCACGCCGAGCCTGGCGAGGCGGCGTCTCGACGCCTTGGACAGTCCCTTCATCTGAGACACGGCATCGGCGGCCGCGACATTGCCCAGCCCCTCCACCAGGAGAAAGGCGATGCCGCGCCCCGGACCGTCGAGCTCGGCGGCCTGCAGCTCGCGCAGCGGCGCGGTCAGATCGGCGAGGTGGGAATCCAGCCAGATGGCGAGCCGGCGGCGCACGGCGTCGCGCGCATCGGCGCCGAGCTGATCGCTCGCCAGCGCCTCCAGCCTGGGGGCGAGTGGGGTCGCGCCGGAGAACAGCCGCCCCACCGGCAGGCCCGGCTGCGGCTTCTTCTCGCGCCAGAGGATGAGGCCGCGATCGTCGAGCGCGAAGGCCGCATCCACGGAATCGACCAGCGCCCTGACCCGGCGCATCAGCTCCGGCCGGATCACGCGCCTGGCAGCGGCGTTGAGGGTTCGCCGCTCGAACTCGCCACCAGGCAGGCTCTTGAGATCGAGCACCGGCAGCAGACCTTCGATCCTGCCGATCTCCTGGCCCTCGATCACCACCGCCCCCTCCTCGTCGACGGCGCCGAGCGGCCCGCCTTCCTGCAGGCTCTTCAGCAGGATCCGCGTCCGGCGATCGACGAAGCGCTGGGTCAGCCGCTCGTGCAAGGCATCGGACAGCCGGTCCTCGACGTTTCGAGCCCGGTCCTGCCAGTGGCCGGCGTCCTCCAGCCACTCGCCGCGGTGGGTCATGTAGGTCCAGGTGCGGATATGGGCGAGTCGCGTGGTCAGCGCGTCGATGTCGCCTTCGATCCGCTCCAGTCGCATGATCTGATCCGCGACCCAGTCGGTGGGAAGGCGGCCCTGTCCGACGAGGTGGTCGAACACCGTTTCCAGAAGGTGGAGATGGCTGTCGGTCAGGGTCTTTCGAAAATCCGGGATCTGGCAGACCGACCAGAGGAGTTCGATCGAGGCTCGGTCGACCGCCCGCTTTCGCACCCGCTCCTTGCGGGACAGCGTCTTCAGGCTGACGTGATCGAGGGCGTTTCCGGTCTTTCTGAGACATGCGAAAGGCGGCGGCTGATCCAGGCTCTCCAGAAGGGCGTCGAGGCTCGAATAATCCAGCCCGGCATGGCGCCAGCGCAGTTCCTTGATCGCATGAAAGTCGTGATTCTCGATCTGCTCGACGAGCCTCGCGTCGAGGTCGCCGACGTCGATGGTGGTGCCGAAGGTGCCGTCCTGCATGTGGCGGCCGGCGCGCCCGGCGATCTGGCCGATCTCGGCGGCCGAGAGCTCGCGCGTCTCGCGGCCGTCGAACTTCACGGTGCTGGCGAGCGCCACGTGGCCGAGGTCCATGTTCAGGCCCATGCCGATCGCATCGGTCGCGACCAGGTAGTCCACCTCGCCTTCCTGGTAGAGGGCGACCTGGGCGTTTCGGGTGCGCGGGCTCAGCGAGCCCAGCACCACCGCCGCCCCCCCGCGCTGGCGGCGGATCAGCTCGGCGAAGGCATAGACGTCGCGCGCAGTGAACGCGACCACGGCGCTCCGTTTCGGCAGGCGCGTGACCTTGCTCGGCTCTGCATAAGCGAGGGTCGAGAAGCGCGGCCGCGAGATCACCTCGGCCTCGGGCACGAGCCGCTTCAGGAGCGGCCGTATCGTATCGGCGCCCAGAAACATGGTCTCGGCGGCACCCCGCGCTCTGAGCAGGCGGTCGGTGAAGACGTGTCCGCGCTCGCGATCGGCGGCGAGCTGGATCTCGTCGACGGCGAGAAAATCGACCTCGAGATCCTCGGGCATGGCCTCGACCGTGGCCACCCAGTATCGCGCGCTTTTCGGCTGGATCTTCTCCTCGCCCGTGATCAGAGCGACCGCTTGCGCGCCCTTCTGGGCGACGATCCGATCGTAATTTTCTCTCGCCAGCAGCCGGAGCGGAAATCCGATGAGCCCGGTGCGATGGGCCAGCATGCGCTCGACCGCAAAATGGGTTTTCCCGGTATTGGTCGGGCCGAGCACCGCGAGAATGCGACCTTGGTCTTCAGGCGAAGGCATCATGACCATGAGAGAACTATGGGCTGTCCCCATCTCCCTGGCAAGGCATGGCGGCCGAGAAGCACCACTACTTCATGTAGTCGTTATTATGGTGTGTACATACGATATATTGATGACAACCGCCGAGGCACCATGCACCCGAAGCGACCTGCTTGAACCCCCGCCGGACAACGCCTACATGGCGCAGCATTGGATCGATCCGACAATCTAGAAAACGGGGGACGATGGGCATGGCCGCCGAAAAACAACCCTTCGAGGCCGAGGTCGGGCGGGTGCTCGACCTCGTGATCAATTCGCTCTACCAGCACCGCGACATCTTCCTGCGCGAGCTGATCTCGAACGCTTCCGACGCCTGCGATCGCCTGCGCTATGCCGCGATCAGCGACGACACGCTGATGGCCGACGGTGCCGATCTCAAGATCGTGCTGACCCCGGACAGCGAAGCCGGCACGCTGACCATCGACGACAACGGCATCGGCATGAGCCGGGACGAGCTGGTCGAGAATCTCGGCACCATCGCCCGCTCGGGCACCGCGCGCTTCGCCGAGGCGATGTCCGGTGACGAGAAGGCCGATGTCAATCTGATCGGCCAGTTCGGCGTCGGCTTCTATTCGGCCTTCATGGTCGCGGACGAGGTCGAGGTGATGTCGTCCAAGGCGGGCGAGAACATCGCCCATCGCTGGACCTCCGACGGGAAGCACGGCTTCACCGTCGACAAGATGATGGATAAAGCGCCGCGCGGGACCAGGGTGGTTTTGAAGCTGCGCGAGGACGCCAAGGAATTCCTGGACGAGTACCGCCTTCGCCATGTGGTCAGGAGCTATTCCGACCACATCGCGATCCCCATCATGTTTCAGGGCGAGGCCAAGCCGGCCGAGCCGAAGGAAGGCGAGGAAAAGTCGAGCGAACTGGTCGTGCCGGAGCCCGTTCAGATCAACGAGGCGAGTGCTCTCTGGACACGGCCGAAGTCCGAGATCACGGACGAGCAGTACAAGGAATTCTACCACCATGTCGGCCACGCCTTCGACGAGCCCTGGGCGCGGCTTCACGTGCAGGCGGAAGGCCTCGTCTCCTACCAGGCGCTCCTTTTCGTCCCGAGCGTCCAGCCGATGGATCTGTTCGATCCGAAGCGCGAGCACGGGGTCAAGCTCTACGTCAAGCGCGTCTTCATCACCGAGGGCCTCGAAGGCCTGATGCCGCGCTATCTGCGCTTCGTGAAGGGCGTGATCGACACCGAGGACCTGCAGCTCAACGTCAGCCGCGAGACCCTGCAGCACAGCGCCGTGCTGGCCAAGATCAGGAAGGATCTGGTGAAGCGCATCCTCGACGATCTCACGAAGCGCGCCAAGGCGGAGGATGGGGACTACGACAGCTTCTGGGAGCAGTTCGGCCAGGTCATCAAGGAAGGCATCTACGAGGATCGGGACCAGCGCGAGAAACTATTGGAGCTCGCCCGCTTCCGCTCGACCCACGATGACGGCTGGGTCAGCCTCGCGGACTATGTCGCCCGCATGAAGGAAGGCCAGGACGCCATCTACACGATCTCAGGCGACAATCTGCCGGCGCTCAAGTCCAGCCCGCAGCTCGAAGCCGCGAAGGCCAAAGGCGTCGAGGTGCTGCTGCTCGCCGACAATATCGACGACTTCTGGCTGCCGCAGGTGGACAAATATCAGGACAAGCCCTTCAAGTCCCTCACCCGCGGCGACGTCGATCTCTCGAAGATCGAGAGCGAGGCCGACGACGAGAGAGACGATAAGCTCGAAGACAAAGTGGAAGGCGAGGCCCTGGATCAGCTGATCGCGGCGCTCAAGGCGAAGCTCGGCGACAAGGTCGCCGACGTTCGCGCTTCGGCGCGGCTCACCGACAGCGCCGTCTGCCTGGTCGCGGACGAGCACGGCATGGACATGCGCCTCGAACGGTTCTTGAAGCAGCACCAGCAGCTCGGCGAGCTGTCCAAGCGGATCCTGGAGATCAATCCGAAGCACGACCTGATCCGGAGGATGGCCGCGGCCGATCCGACGAACGGCGATGTCGGCGAGCTGGCCGAATTGCTGCTCGATCAGGCGCTGATCATCGAAGGCGAACCGTTGCCGGACCCTGGCGCCTTTTCCCGCCGCATGAGCAGCTTCCTGAGCAAGGGCCTCGCGGCCTGACCTGAATATGAAAAGAGCCCCCGCATTGACGGGGGCTCTTTTGCATGGACCAACGAAGGCGGCCGATTGCAGACCGCATCCGTCTCGTCGATCAGTTGGCCGCGCAGGGGTTGCACGGATTGCACGGGCTGCAGGGATTGTGCGCCGCACAAGGATTACAGGGGTTGCACGGATTGCAGGGATTGTGCGCCGCGCAAGGATTACAGGGGTTGCACGGATTGCAGGGCGTGACGGCATCGGAAACGGCGGCGCCGGCGGCCGAGGCGTCCTCGCCGAGGCCCTCGACGGTGTTGCAGCCGGACAGCGCGATCGCGCCGCCGAGAACGAAGGTCGTCGCGGTCAGCGTGCGAATGGCGGTGCTGGAAAGAAGTCGACGGTTCTGTTCACTCATTGGATAGTCCCCCCTCGGGATCTAGTCAGGTCACGGATCGTGCTAGTTACACGACCCGCTGGAGAACTGCAAATTCCACTCGTGAATTATGAGCGAACTCACTTCACCGTGATCGCCGTGCCGGCGAGTTTGGCCTGCATCTCGAACAGCCTCGGCAGCAGGTCGTCGCCATGGCCGAGCGCGACGGCGAGATCGTACCAGCGCCTGATCGCATCGGCGAGCGGCGCATAGGCGTCCTGGTCCTCGGCGAGGCGCCAGAAATAGGACACGTCCTTGAGCGCGTTCCTGACCGCGAAGGCGGCCTTGGACGGGTCGCCCTCGCCGGTCAGGAGACGCGCCATGCGCTGGAAGGAAGCGCTGTCGCCGCCGCTGACCGAGATCAGCTCGACCATCATCTCGGGATCGACCCCCGCCTTCGCTGCCGCCGCGGCGGCTTCGACCACCAGCGCGGTGTTGCCGAGCGTCAAGAAATTATTGATCAGCTTCAGCGTGTGGGCGCTGCCGAGAGGGCCCGTGTGGAAAATGCGCTGACAGAAGGTCTCCAGCACCGGCCTGATCGCGTCGAGGACGGCCGTCTCCGCCCCGACCATGATGTTGAGCCGCCCTTCCTCGGCCTCTTTCGGTGTCAACGTCACCGGACCGTCGACCATGACGGCCCCCTTCTCCGCAAGCGCCGTGGCGAGGGACCTGGTCGACGCCGGCTCGGCCGTGGTCATGTCCACCAGGATCAGCCCCTCGCCCGCCCCTTCGAGCACGCCGCCCTCGCCGCGCACGACCTTCTCCATCACGGAGGAATCGGAGACACAGGCGAAAAGAATGTCGACCGTCGAAGCGAGCTCGGCCGCCGAGGCCGCCTCGGCGGCGCCGTGTTCGAGCAGATCGTCGACCGGCTTTCGGTTGCGATGCGCCAGCACCGTCAGCGGATAGCCACCTTCGAGGATGTTCTTCGCCGCCCCGTGGCCCATCAGCCCGACACCGATGAAGCCGATCTTTTTCGTCGTCATGCTCGTTCCTTCGCCTGCCCGTCGCTCGCGGCCTATGGCCGCTTTCGGGGACTGAGGCTAGAGTTGCCGTCGAACGATCACAAGCCAGGAGGCCAAGGATGCTGGGCGATCCCCCCGTCGTGACGTTGAAACGGCGTTTCGAGCGGCCGAGCGACGATCAGATCGAGGCCCTCCGGGGCGTGCCGACCGGCTTCGTGGTCGACCTGATGATGGGTCAGGGCGCGGTCGACCGGCGGATCAAGCCGCTCTGGCCGAAAAGCGCCTTCACGGCGCCGGTGCTGACGGCGGATTGCGGCCCGCGCGACAATCTCGGCCTTCTGGTAGCGCTCGAAGTGGCGGAGCCCGGCGACGTCGTGGCGCTCGCCACCGGCGGATTCGAGGAGACCGCGGTGCTCGGCGACCACGTCGCCGCCATGGCCAAGAACAAGGGCATCGTCGGCTTCGTCACCGACGGTCTCGTGCGCGACGTCGACGGGCTGATCGAAGTGGGCTTTCCGGTCTGGAGCGCCGGCGTCTCGCCCAACAGTCCCTATAAGAGCGGCCCCTGCGAGGTCGGCACGTCGGTCACGCTCGGCGGTGTCGCCATCCGTTCCGGCGACCTCCTGGTCGGCGACCGCGACGGCGTCGCCGTCATCCCGTTGGAGAAGATCGATCAGGTGATCGAGGGGCTTCCCGACGTCCAGGCGAAGGAGGAGGAGATGGGCAGGCTGATCGCCGACGGCCTCACCGCGCCGGGTTTCGTCAAGGAGCTGCTCGCCTCCGACAAGACGCGGCTTCTGGACTGACCGGCATGAGCGCATCCATCGTCCCCGAAGACTGCCGGCCCGCCGAGGCCGAGCTTTTCATCAATCCGAACGCGCGGCGCTTCAGCGAGTGGAGCGCCCGCCAGGACGCCGTCCTCAGCCGCGACGGCTTTCGCACCGCCGAAGCGGTGATCCATCACTGGCCGGGCTATCGGCAGACGCCGCTGGTCAGCCTGGACGGCCTCGCCGCCAGCCTCGGCCTGAATCGTATCTGGTACAAGGACGAGGCCAGGCGCTTCGGCCTGAAGAGCTTCAAGGCGCTCGGCGGCGCCTATGCGATCGCACAGCTGATCCTGCGCGAAGCCGGCAGCCACTGTCGCGGTGTGCCGGTCTCGAGCCCGCTCCTGTTCGCCGGCAAATACAGGGATCTCGCCGCCGACATCACGGTGGCGTCGGCCACCGACGGCAATCACGGCCGCTCGGTCGCCTGGGGGGCGAAGCTGTTCGGCTGCAGGGCCGTCATCTACATCCACGCCACCGTCAGCGAAGGACGAAAAAAGGCGATCGAGGCTTACGGCGCCGAAGTCCGCCGGGTCGACGGCAATTACGACGACAGCGTCCGGCAATGCGCCGCCGATGCGGCGGAGCATGGCTGGACCGTGATTTCCGATACGTCCTATCCCGGCTACATGGAGATCCCGGTCGACGTGATGCAGGGCTATGGCGTGATGGCCGCGGAAGCGATCGCCCAGCTGCCGCCGGACGAGGAGCCGACCCATGTCTTCGTGCAGGGCGGCGTCGGCGGCATGGCGGCGGCGGTCGCGGCGCACATCGCCTGGCGATGGAAGAAAAAATGCCCGATGCTGATCGTGGTCGAGCCGGAGAGCGCCGCCTGCCTGCTCGCAAGCGCCAAGGCAGGCTCGCCGAAGACGATCGACGGTGATCTGGAAACGGTCATGGCCGGGCTTTCCTGCGGCGAACCGTCCCTCCTCGCCTGGGAGGTGCTGGAGGAGGCGGGCGACGCTTTCATGACCATCCCCGATCACGCCGCTCTGGCGACCATGCGCCTTCTCGCCGAAGGCCAGGGCCGGGACCGGCCGCTGGTCGCGGGTGAAAGCGGCGTCGCCGGTCTCACCGGCGCCATCGCCGCGAGCCAGGTCGAGGAACTGCGCACCAAGCTCGGCCTCGATGGCAGGAGCCGCGTGCTGGTCTTCGGTACCGAAGGGGCGACCGATCCCGAACTCTACGAGGAGATCGTGGGCAAAAGCGCCGAAGACGTGGAGGCCGCCGGATGAGCCGCACCCTCACCCTCGCCGCCGCCCAGATGGGCCCCATCGCGCGTGACGAAACGCGGGAAAGTGCCGTCGCCCGCCTCCTCGCCATGATGAAGGAGGCCAAGGGCCGGGGCGCCGATCTCGTGGTCTTCCCGGAGCTGGCGCTGACAACCTTTTTTCCGCGCTGGTGGTTCGGGGACGAGGCCGAGCTCGATTTTTTCTACGAGACCGAGATGCCGAATGCAGCCACACGGCCGCTCTTCGACGAGGCCGTCCGCCTCGGGCTCGGCTTCTATCTCGGCTATGCGGAAGCCGTCACCGACGGCGGGGTCAAGAGGCGATTCAACACCTCCATACTGGTCGATAAATCGGGGAAAATCGTCGGCAAGTACCACAAAGTCCATCTCCCCGGCCATGCCGACCACCAGCCCTGGCGTCCGTTTCAGCACCTGGAGAAAGCCTATTTCGAGCCGGGCGATCTCGGCTTTCCCGTGGTGGACGTCGATCTAGGAGAAAATGGGGGCGGGAAAATGGGCATGTGCATCTGCAACGACCGCCGCTGGCCCGAGACCTACCGCGTCATGGGCCTGGCCGGCGCCGAGCTGATCATGCTCGGCTACAACACGCCGCAGCACTACCCGCAGGCGCCCGAGCACGATCATCTGAACAACTTCCACAATCACCTGGTGATGCAATCCGGCGCCTATCAGAACGGCTGCTTCGTGGTCGGCACCGCCAAATGCGGCGTGGAAGAAGACTGCATGCTGATCGGCCAGAGCTGCATCATCGCCCCCACCGGCGAGATCATGGCGATGGCGACCACGCTGGAAGACGAGGTGATCACCGCCAAATGCGATTTGGATCGTTGTAAAGAGATCCGCGAAAACATCTTCAACTTCGATCTGCATCGCCGTCCGGAATGCTACGGCGCGATCACGGAGAGATAGGAGAGGCCGTCGCGCCGCTGCCGCTCGCATTCGGCGGGCTTCTGGCGCTGGCGGCGGCGATCGGCGTCGGACGCTTCGTCTACACGCCGATCCTCCCCTTTATGGTCGAGGATATCGGGCTTTCGAAATCGGAAGCCGGCTTCATCGCGTCAGCCAATTTTCTCGGCTATCTGCTCGGCGCGCTGGCGGCGGGCCTGTCGATCGTGCGAGGCTCCCGACGACGCTGGCTGCTTTTCGCGCTGCTGGTCAGCGCTTCGACCACCGTTCTTTCCGGCATGACCGCGCATCTGGGCCTGATCGTCGTCATCCGATTTCTCGGCGGCGTCGCCAGCGCCTTCGTCATGGTGTTCGTCTCGACCCTGATCCTGGAGCGCCTCGCGAGCGCCAGGCGAAGCGACCTCTCCGCCCTCCATTTCGCCGGCGTCGGCGTCGGCATCGCGGTCTCGGCGATCCTGGTCTCGACCCTCGCCTCGAACGGGTTCGGCTGGCGTATGCACTGGCAGGCGAGCGGTTTTCTCGCATTCGCGGCACTTGCCGCCGTCGCCCTTCTGGTGCCGGACCGTGCGGAGCGGCAGCATGCGACGGCATCCGGCAAGATGAGCCCTGGCCTGACAGGCCTGATCACCGCCTACGGCCTGTTCGGCTTCGGCTATGTGATCACCGGCACGTTCATCGTCGCGATCGTGCGCGCTTCGCCTTCGATCGCACCGCTCGAAACCTGGATCTGGGCCGTGGTCGGCCTGTCCGCAGCCCCGTCGCTCTGGATCTGGACGGTGATCGCCAAGCGCCTCGGCACCTTGAAGGCCTTCGCCGTCGCCTGCGTCGCCGAGGCGATCGGCGTCGCCGCGAGCGTGCTCTGGGTTACGCCGGCCGGCATGATTCTCGCAGGGGCACTTCTGGGCGGCACCTTCATGGGCCTGACCGCACTTGGCCTGATCGCGGCCAGGCGCATGACCGAGGGCGATCCCAGGCCCGTGCTCGCCCGGATGACCGCCGCCTTCGGCCTCGGCCAGATCGTCGGCCCCACGCTTGCCGGATTCTTTTTCGACTTGTCCGGGAGTTTTTTGAGCTCATCGCTGATCGCGACTGCCGCCCTCGTCGCGGCCGCCCTGCTGGCGCTGCGCGCAGCCGCGCTCGGCGATCCGGCGTCCGCCGGCCTTTGACGCCGTTTCACCCGCCACCTATCTTAGTTTTCTGGCCAATCCGGGAGGTTTTTCGACCATGACCGAGCAGCAGCTCACCGTGCGTCTGCACGAAAACGACAACGTCGTCACCGCGCGCGTCGACATCCTCCCCGAAACCCCGATCCCAGGCGAAAACGTCGTCAGCAGACGGCGCATACCGGCTGGCCACAAGATCGCCGTCCAGCCCGTCGCCGCCGGCGACGCGATCAGGAAATACGATCAGATCATCGGGTTTGCCACCGAGGACATAGCGCCTGGCGACCACGTCCACGTGCAGAACGTCGAAATGCAGGATTTTTCCCGCGACTACGCCTTCGGCGCCGACGTCAAGCCGACGGCCTACGTTCCGGAGGCCGAGCGTGCCACCTTCGAGGGCTTCGTCCGCCAGAACGGCAAGGTGGGCACGAGAAACTTCATCGGCGTGCTCTCGACCGTGAATTGTTCAGCAACGGTCGCTCACTTCATCGCCGAGACCTTCCCGGCCGATGAGCTCGCGCGCTACCCGAACGTGGACGGCATCGTAGCACTCACCCACGGCACCGGCTGCGGCATGGCCGATCGCGGCGACGGCTTCGATGCGCTTCAGCGCACCCTCTGGGGCTATGCCCGCCATCCGAATTTCGCGGGCATCCTCATGGTCGGCCTCGGCTGCGAGGTCAACCAGATCGATTTTCTGCTGGAGGCCTACCAGATCCAGCGCGGACCGCACTTCCAGACCATGACCATGCAGGGCACCGGCGGAACCCGAAAGACCGTCGAAGCCGCCCAGGACGTCATCCGCGGCATGCTTCCCGCGGCCGACGCGGCCGTGCGTGAACCTGTTTCGGCATCGCATCTCTCGGTCGCGCTGCAATGCGGCGGCTCGGACGCCTATTCCGGCATCACCGCGAATCCGGCCCTGGGCGCCGCCTGTGACATCCTGGTGCGCCAGGGCGGCACCGGCATCCTCGCGGAGACACCGGAGATCTACGGCGCGGAGCACCTGCTGACCCGCCGCGCGGTCAGCCGCGAGGTCGGCGAAAAGCTGGTCGAGCGCATCACATGGTGGGAGGATTATTGTTCGAGAAACGGCGGCGAGATGAACAACAACCCGTCCCCCGGCAACAAGGCGGGCGGGCTCACCACCATCCTCGAAAAGTCGCTCGGCGCCGCGGCCAAGGGCGGCACCACCAGCCTCACCGGCGTCTACCGCTATGCCGAGCAGGTGACGGCGCCCGGCTTCGCCTTCATGGACAGCCCAGGATACGATCCGGCATCGGTCACCGGGCAGGTGGCTTCGGGGGCCAACCTCGTCTGCTTCACCACCGGACGCGGCTCATGCTTCGGCTTCAAGCCGGCGCCGTCGATCAAGATCGCCACCAACACCGAGATGTACCGGCGCATGGAGGAGGACATGGACGTCAATACCGGCGTCATCCTCGATCAGGGCGTCAGCGTCGAGGCGATGGGTCAGCAGATCTTCGACCTGTTCCTGCGCGTCGCCTCCGGCGAAAAGACCAAGAGCGAGGCCCTCGGCTTCGGCAATCACGAATTCACCCCCTGGCAGATCGGCGCCGTCATGTGACCACGGCGTGGTCGGGCTGGACTTGAGATGAGTCTGGACGGTCCGCCGTTCCTTCTGGGTAGGGTTGCGGTGAGGTGGGATGGTTTTGCGGGAATTTTCCTTGACAATGATATGAAATAGGTTTTTATTCTTAGTTCATAGCTGCCAAATCCTCGCCTTATCCCGCCCTTCCCGACCTCTTCCCGGAGCGATCGCGCCATGACCGAGCCGATCGGCCGTCTGTTCGGCCCCAGAAGCGAAGGCTATGAATGCCTGATGGCGATGTCCGGCCTCGCCTGGGCGGTGACGCTCGCCATGCCGCTCGAGAGTTTTCTTCGCTTCGACGTTCGCGCCCACGCCGCCGTAGCCCCGCTCTGGATCTGGGGGGCCGTGGCGGGAACCTGTGGCTGCCTGCATCTGATCGGACTCATGTGGCGGCGACAGCGGATCCGGCTGCTCGCCTGCTGGATCTCCATGCCGTTCTGGTGGTCGGTCTTCGCTGTCTTCGCCGCCGACTTTCCCCACAGCACCGCACCCGCCATCTACTTCGTGCACGCGCTGCTGGGATCCTGGGCCTGCGTCATCCTGAGCCGGAGCGGTCATGGCCGGCGCGGGCTCTGACGCGATGAGCGATCCGTCAGCCCTGGTGAAAAGCCTCGCGGCCCTCACCGCCTGGGCCAGCGATCCCGCCGTCATGACCGCGATCGCGAGCCTCCTGACCGCGGCCGCCGCCGTCTGGCACACCCGCCACCGAAGACGAGCGGATCAGCCCGCCTCGCCTGTCCCCCAGCCCCCCGCCCCGCCCTCCCTCGCCGACGCCTATTCCACCCTGCACGACGCCGAGGAAAAGATCCGCGAGGAACTGCTGCAGCAGCTCCAGCACCTCCAGGAGGAGGCCGAGCGCATCGGCCAGGATCTCACCTATTTCCGAAAGACCACCGCCACCCTCGAAGAGGCCATCATCCGCTGTCCCGTCGGCCAATGCCCGATCCGGGACCGCTTCGAGGGGCTTTAGCGCCCTCCCGGACTCTATGGCGAAAGGCTCCGACCTATCATCTCAAATCGCCATTCGTATGATATGTCGACGACAAGGGTCCGCATTCGAGCGACACCGAATCTATCGCCCGGTCAGAGGCCCACCATCCAGGAGACGCAGCATGGCCACGAGCGGGCTTTTTTCGGAATTGATTCACGGAACGCGATGGAAGGCGCTGCAGCGACGGTATCACGAGGAAAAAGGCGATCCGCTCTGCGGACCCGGCAGTCTGTTCTTCTTCCTATTGGCGATCGTGTTCGCCGGGATTTCCTTCCTTCTCTTTTATCTCGACGGGCCCGATGGACTGGAGGAGCATTTCGGCAACTGGAAATGGCTGATGTTCAGCCTGATCTTGTTCTCCTCATCGTTCAATACGGCCCGGATCTACAGCGATTCCAAGAAGCCGGGCACCGCCTATTGGACAGGCTTTCTCGCTTACGTCACGGTCTTCGTCTGCGGCATGCTGGTGGGCACGCTTGTTCTGGACAGGTTCGCGTAGCGCCTCGCCCGCGCCCGGCCAGCTTCGCATCGCGATCGTCGGCGCCAGCGTCGACGGCTTGGAGCTCGCCGCCGAGCTGCATCGTGCCGCCCGCCGCTTCGTCGCCTACCGCCTCGATTCCATCGATCCCGACAAGGATTTTTCCATCACCCTCATCGAAGCGGCACCGACCGTCCTGCCGGCGTTGTCGCCGGAGCTGCAGGACGCGACCCGAAAGCAGCTCGAAAAACTCGGCATCGAGATGCTGACCAGCGAGCAGGAGGTGAAGGCGACCGAAAGCGGCCGGAAACCGGGAGCAGCAAAGTGATCGACACCGAGATCAAGGTCTGGTGCGCAGGCCTGCCGACCAGCCGGAGCCACCTGCTCGAGGTCGACCCGACCCTCGAGGTCAGGAACACGACGCACATTTGCGCCTTCGGCGACTGCGCCGTCTGCCGGCTCTTCGGCGACGAGCGTCCCGGCCCGGCCCTTTGTCTGCAAGGACAACGGCACGCTGATCGCGCCCAGCACCAGCGCCGTCGTCAATCTCGTCGGCACGGTGATGATCGAGGGCCTGCTGGCCTGCCCCACCTATCTCTCGCTCTAGCGAAAGCACCAGCTGGCACCGAACGGCGTCCGCTGGTGATCATGAATGTGGTCGCCCGTCTGTTCATGCGCGGTACGCAGCCGGAACTGAAGCTGCACTGATTTTTTCTGGTTCTCGCCTGCGACGCTGCGAAAGAAACGTTTTCTTCATGATTAGACGTTAGATTGATCAAAGCAGGTTAATAACCCCTTAAGGTTGATCTTGGCGATTTCAGCATGTCCGGTCTGATCGACTATCTGTTCGGCGCGGCATCCTTCATGCCCCACGGATACTGTCTGCTCTGGCGGCCGGACCTGGTGGCCATGCACGCGGTCTCGGACCTGACCATCGCCGTCTCCTACTTCTCCATCCCCGCGGCCATCTACGTCTTCGTCAAACGCCGCGGTGACATCCAGTTCGGCTGGGTCGCCTGGCTGTTCGTCGGCTTCATCGCCGCCTGCGGTCTCACCCACGTGCTCGGCCTGCTGACGCTCTGGCAGCCGGTCTACGGCCTCCAGGGCCTGGTCAAACTCGCGACCGCCGGCATTTCCGTGGTGACCGCGGCGTTGCTCTGGCCTCTCCTGCCGAAGCTGCTGGCGCTTCCGAGCCCGGCTCAGCTGCAGGCCGTGAACGAGGAGCTGGCCGAGGCCAATGCGAGACATCAGCAGGCCGCCGCCCATCTTCAGAGCATCTTCGACAACAGCGCGGACGCGCTGATCACGATCGACCATGACGGCCGCATCGAGAGCTATAATCGCGCCTGCGAGGAGATCTTCGGCTACACCGCCTCGGAGGCGGTCGGCCGAAACGTCAACATGTTGATGCACGCCGCCGACGCCGCCGAGCACGACACGCATCTCGCGCGTTATTTCGAGTCCTCGGCCGACAGGCCCAATCGCATCGGCCTTGAAGTCGAAGGCCGGCGCAAAGACGGCGCCTCCATCCCGCTTGAGATCAAGGTCAGCGAAATCAACGTGGGCGAACAGCGTTTTTTCAGCGGCATCCTGCGCGACGTCTCGGAGCGCAAGGCAGCCGAGGCGAAGCGCGAAGAACTCATCCGCGAGCTGCAGTCCTACAACCGCGATCTGGAACGCAGCAACCAGGAGCTGGACGACTTCGCCTACATCGCGTCCCACGATCTCCGGGAACCGCTGCGCGCGGTCTACAGCCACGCCAATATCGTTCTCGAAGAAAGTCATGACAAGCTGGACGAGGATGCGGAGAAACGCCTCAATCGGGTGATCGCGCTCAGCCGCCGGCTGGAGCAGCTGACTGCGGATCTCCTCTACTTCTCACGGCTGGGCCGTGCCGAGCTCGCACCCGAGACTCTGGACTTGAAAACGCTGATCGCCGAAATCGAGAGCGGCCATGCCGAAATGCTGGAAGCGCGTCAGGCGCGCATCGAGATCGTCGGCGAGCTGCCGACCGTGAGCGGCAATCGTGCACAGATCACCACACTTTTTCAGAATCTGATCATCAACGGCATCAAATATAATGATTCCGAAGACAAGGTGATCGAAATCGGCTTCGAAGCGTCGGTCCGACAGGGTGGCGAGAGCTACCAGGACGTCTTCTTCGTCCGAGACAATGGCATCGGCATCAAGGACATGTTCAAGCAGGACGTGTTCCGGATCTTCAAACGTCTCAACAAAGAAAAACTCTACGGCGAAGGCACCGGTGCCGGACTGACCTTCGTCAAGAAGATCGTCGAGAATCACGGCGGTTCGATCTGGCTGGAGTCGACCTTCGGCCAAGGCACGACATTCCATTTTCATCTCGGGGACAAGACATGATGCTGAATGGTTCGCCGCAGGCGATGCTGATCGTCGACGACAGTGACGACGACTACGACGTCACCATTCGGGCCCTGAAGAGGGGCGAAGCGCTCAAGAACCCGATCTATCGCTGCGAGGATGGCGAGGAAGCTCTCGAATATCTGTTTCGGCAGGGCCGATACAGCGATCCTTCCAGCGCGCCGAGACCGGGTATCATCCTGCTTGATCTGAACATGCCCGGAGTCGACGGCCGGCAGGTGCTGCAGGAGATCAAGAACGACGATTCCCTCAAGACCATTCCCGTCCTGATCATGACCAACTCCAACGACGAACGCGACGTCAAGGACTGCTACATGATGGGCGCCAGCACCTACATCCAGAAACCCCTGGACTGGCCCGGATTCATGGCCGCGATGCAGCGTCTCAAGGAGTACTGGATGGAAATCGCCATCCTCGCCCGTGACTGATCCCCTTTCCTGGTCATACGCCGCCTGTCTCCTCCTTTGACACCACAGGCCCTCGTGTCCGGGTGAGGGCAGGCGATCGGTCCCGAAAATTTTTCCTGTCCAATGAGGTCAGCGTCGAAAGAGGCTCTATAGGTCGAGGGCAAAATGCTTCGACAGGCGGAGACCCTGACGCTGGTAGTTCGAGCCGATGCCGGCACCGTAGAGCTGCACCGGCCGGTCCGCGAGTTCTTCGTAGATCAGCCGGCCGACCCGCTGGCCGTCCTCGAGAACGAAGGGGACTTCGTGGGAGCGGACTTCCAGGACCGCGCGGGTGCCGGCCGCTTCGCCATCGCCGAAACCGGGATCGAAAAAGCCCGCATAGTGCACGCGAAACTCGCCGATCGCGGTGTCGTAGGCGAGCATTTCCGCCGCCTGGTCCGGCGGCACCCGCACCTCTTCCTTGGAGGCGAGGATGTAGAACTCGTCCGGGTCGAGGACCAGCGTGCGATCCTGCCTCGCGCGCAGCGGGTGCCAGAAATCCGTAGGCTGGTAGTGGCCGAGCTTGCGGAGATCGATCAAACCGGCGTGCTTTCGGGCGCGGTAGCCGACGATCGCGTCCTTCTCGCCGTTTCCCGCAAGATCGACCGTGACGGGGACGCCCGGCCCGTGGGTTTCGTCGTCGTCCCGAAGCAGTCCTCCGCCGGAAGGCACACCCTCGCGCTTCAGCCGGATCTGGTTCAGCCGGTCGCCCTCCCGCACCAGAATACTGAAGGTGCGCGGTGAAATTTCGGCGTAGAGCGGGCCCCTATACCGGGGCCGCACCTTGTCGAAAGACGTGCCATGGTCCGTGATCAGGCGGGTGAACACGTCGATCCGGCCAATCGAGCTCTTCGGATTGGCGATGGCGGTCATGCCGTCGTCCAGGGCCAGGCTTTCGACCAGCTCGACGATGTAGACACAGCCCTTCTCCAGCAAGGCCCCTTCGTCTCCGAGCTCGAAGGCGTGCATGGCGAGCTGGTCGATTTTCTGCCGGACCGTCGCCCCGGCGCCCGGAAGAAAGCTCGCGCGCACGCGAAAGGCGCGGCGGCCCAGCCGCAGGTCGAGCGATGCCGGCTGGATCTGGCCGGGCTCGATCGGCCGGGAGGTGCGAATGTCGCGCCCGGTCTCGATCAGACGCTCGAGATCCTGACCTGGAAGGATGCCGCCGCGCTCGGCGGCCGTCCGGCCGTCGGCCGCCGGACTCGTCGGAAACAGGCTGTCGCGCGCGGTGTTCATCGATCGGGCTCCTGGCGGTGCTGGAAAACCACCGCCATTTCGGCAAATCCGCCTGGTTTTTATCCGAGTTGCAACACAAAGGCCAGAGACGGGACTCGGAGTCAGGACGCCGACGCGATCTCGCCTTCGATCTCGGCAAGGGCGCTCTCGGCGATCAGCCCCTCCCCCGCAGCATGCTTCGCCATCGCCATGGTGTCGTCGGCGAGCACGAGCGCGCTGCCGGCGGCGGTCACGTCGGCTGCCAGACGCTCGATCGACCGGTCCCGTTTCGCACTGCGGCTGACGTCCCGGATATAGATGGCGAGAACGCGGCTCGGATAGCGCCGCACGATGTCGGCGTAGAGCTCGGGGTCGTGCTGGCCGCTGTCGCCGATCAGGATGAACGGCGCCTCGCCATAGTGGTCGATGATCTCGCGAATGACGTCGCGCTTGTGTTCCTTGTCACGCCTCGGCAGCGGATGCTGCAGGGTCAGCCCCCACTCCCGCAGAAACAGGATCGGGCCGCTCGGAATCTCGTGCATGTTGAAGAAGCGGTCGAGCACGCCGTAAATCGCCCAGGGCGCCCTTGAGACGTAGAACATCGGGTTCGCCTGATCGGCCGAGCGGCCCCGATGCAGCGCGCGCAGGAAGGACGCCATGCCCGGAAAGGCGGTCCGGCTTTCGGCGCGCTGCACGAACAGACGCCACATCATCATCGCCTTGTTCGCGACGCCCGTGTACATCACCGTGTCGTCGATGTCGCTGATCACCGCGAACCGGCAGCGATCACAGGGCACGAAGACGTCGCCGGTGGACTCGATCGGGACCGGCGACGACATGGTGATCGCGACCTGATGCCAGAGCTGGCCGGGTGACGGCGGCGACGGCAGGTCGAGATCGATACGGAAATAGCCGTCGCGGTCGGTGCTGGTGTCGGCTTCGGCGTCACCGAAACGCGCCGTCAGCGAAGCCCCTTCGACCCCCCAGCGTCGCATCAGCCGCGTGACGACCCGAAGATTGCTTAACAGCCCCTCGCCGTCGGGCTCGCTGCTCAGCGGTTCCCGAAAGACCCTGCCCATGAGGCGAAGCCGCGACTTGGAGCCGTAACCGCGATAGCTCTGCAGGACAATCGTGCCGCGCCGCGCCGTGCGCGAGGCCGATCTCGCGGTCGCGCGAAGGGCGCGATCAAGACCGCGCCGCCAGCGATCGATCGATGTGGGAATACCATCTCTCCGTGCTGCAGGGCACCGCTGCAGCCGGCATCATGGCCAACGGCGCGGACCGGCGCAACGGTCCGCCGTCGAGCCCCGGCCAGGGGGCGAGGCCGATGAGCTCGACGATCCGGAAAGATCAGCGCAACGCCGCCGTCACGGCCGCGCGCGGCAAGACCGCCCCCTCGGACGACATCAGTTGGTGGTCGCGTCTTCGACGGCGTCACCCGCCTCTTCCGCGGCCTCGCCGGCCTCGTCGACGGCGTTGTCGACCGCTTCACCCGCCTGCTCCGCCGGGCCCTCGCTGTCACAGGCGGCGAGGCCGCCCATGAAGAGGCCGACGGCCAGGATCACGAGAAGTTTTCTCATGGCATCGACGATCATCGAAGCTGTCCTTTTTTGGTTATCCAACATTCTGCTAACAGCCAAGGTCACGGAACGTTCCCACGTTTTCTCGGATCCGTCCCTGCTGGAGCCGTTTTCGCGGCCCCGTCACGCTTCGATGGCATCACCCGGCGCCACCGACCGGATGCAGGTCAGCGACTGCGATTCGCGACGACGATCACCGGATCGATCCGGTCCTCGTCCAGGCCCTTGGCGTAGTTGGCGAATTTTTCGGGCGCGTTGGCGCCGGTCAGGAGGTGCAGGCCCAGCGGCGGCGGCCCGTCCTGCTCCGCGGCCCTGGCGAAGGCCTGCCTGAAGAAATCGATGGCGAAGGTCTTGAGGCTCCTCCGTTCGACCACGTCGAAACCGGCGGCAGCCAGCAGACCGGAGGTCGCTTCCGGCGTTTCGAGGAAACTGGTCTCTTCGGTCTCCGCCCAGGGGACCGGATAGTGCATGCCCTCGACCGGCCCCTGCATCACGTCGAACAGGCAAAACGGCGCGCCGGGTTTCAGGACACGGGCGATCTCGCCGTAGAAGCCTGCGCGGTCCTCGATGTTCATGGCGACATGAAAGGTGACGGCGGCGTCGAAGGCGCTGGCCTCGAACGGCATGTCGAGCACGCTGCCCACTCGAAAGTCGCAGTGATCGCCTAGGCCGGTCCGCTCGGTCAGCGCCCGGGCGACATCGACATAGGCAGGGGTGAGGTCGAGGCCGGTGACCCGGCAGCCCCGCTCATGCGCGAGGCAGCGCGCGGTACCGCCGAGGCCGGAGCCTGCGTCGAGAACATGCATGCCCGCCGCGATCGGCGTCATCGAAAGGGCTTCGAGCGTCGTCGTCCTGCCGGCGGTGTGAAACTCGTCGACCGGAGCCAGATCCTCGATCGAGGGCGCAGCCGGATCGGCGCCTGCACGCCTCAGCCCGTCGAGAATGGTCTCGAGCAGGCCCTCCTTCCCGTAGTGAGTGGCGACTTTTCTTTCCAGTGGCCGGTTCATGCGTCCCTCGATGGTTCGGTGTTTCGATCCGTTGTTCTTCGCAATCCCATCGGCAGTCTTGTCGGCAACGTCGTCGATCGCGTTTTCGTCTCTTGGAAGCAGCGCCACCATAAGGCCGGCTGGAAAACGGAACTGTGACCTACTTCACGCTGCCGAGCGACAGGCCCTTGACCATGTAGCGCTGCATCCAGGCGAACACGATGGCGACCGGAACGGTGGCGAGCAGGGTCGCGGCCATGACATGCTCCCAGTTCACCCTGTAGGCGCCGCCCACCAGGGCATAGATCCGAAGCGTCAGGGTGTAGCTGTCCTGGCTGCGCAGAAGTGACAGGGCCAGGACGAACTCGTTCCAGGTGTTGACGAAGGTCAGGATCGCGGTGACCGCGAGCGCCGGCAGCGCCATCGGCAGGAAGATCAGGCGGAGGCTCTGCAGCCAGGTGGCGCCGTCGATCCACGCCGATTCCTCGATCTCGCGCGGGATCGTCTCGAAGAAACTCTGCAGCATCCAGGTGGCGAAGGCCATGTTGAAGGCGCCGTAGGCGAGGATCAGCGCGATCGGCTGATCGACGAAGCCGAGCGCCGCCATCATCCGGAAGATGCCGATGATCAGGACGATCGGCGAGAGCATCTGGGTGATCAGCAGGAACTGGCGATAGGCGGGCTGGCCTCTGAAGTGAAAGCGCGCCGTCGCGTAGCCCGCGGGGATCGCCACGAGGAGGACCAGCAGGACCGAGCTGCCGCTCACGATCAGGCTGTTCACCAGCGCCTTTCCGAAGCCGATCGTCCGCCACATGTCGGCGAAATTCGACCAGGCCAGCTCGGTCGGCCACCAGGTCGGATCGAACACGAAGATTTCCGATCTCGGCTTGAGCGCCGTCGAGAGCATCACGGCGTAGGGAAACAGGATCACCAGCAGGAGCGGCGAGAGGACCAGCCAGTAGAGGATCGATTTCTTCCATTTAGCCACGGATCGATTCCTCCGAGCGCATCTGCATGCGCGCGTAGACGACGGTGAAGGCCAGCAGGATGGCGAACATGATCAGCGACATGGCGGCGGCGTCGCCGATCCGGCCATATTGGAAGGCGAGCTTGTAGAGATAGGTAACAAGAATGTCGGTGCCGTTGGCGGGATCGCCCTTGGTCATCACCCAGATGATCGGAAACGAGTTGAACACGTGGATGACGTTCAGGACGAGCGCGATGTTGAAGAAGCTCTTGAGCAGCGGCATGGTCAGGTGAGTGAAGCGCTGCCAGGAATTGGCGCCGTCGATCCTGGCCGCCTCGTAGATCTCGCCCGGAAGCGACGAGAGACCGCCCAGGAACACCGTCGTCGTGAACGGGATCGAGACCAGGATGCCGACCAGAATCTCGACCGGAAAGGCGATGCCGGCGGTCGCCAGCCATTCGACCGGTCGTGCGAGTATGCCGAGATCCTGCAGCGTCTCGTTGACCATGCCATATTGGCCGTGGAGGGACCATTTCCAGACGATCGCGGTCATGGTGAGGGAGACGGCCCAGGGCAGCATGATGATCACGCGCATCAGCCCGCGGCCGTGGAAATCATCGTTCAGGATGAGCGCGATCGGCAGGGACAGGATGAGCGTGCCGCCGACCACGCCCACGGTCCAGATCAGCGTCCGCCAAAGGGAAGCCCAGAAGATCGGATCGGCGGCGAGCGTCTGGAAGTTGCCTGTCCCGACGAAATCCCGAAGCTTGCCGAAGCGGTTGACCTCGTGGACCGCGGCCATGACCACGTCGTAGATCGGATAGCCGATGATCCAAAACGCGAGCAGCAGGCTCGGCAGAATCATGAGGCCGGCGCGGCCTCGGGCGTTCACCTGGCGGGACCCGGCTTGGAGGGGAAGGGGAGGCCGGGCACGATGGTGCCCGGTCCGCGGCATCGCATCGACATCTGGTGAATGCGCCTCATCACGGCGTCATGACCGGGCTCGACCCGGGCATCCACTTCTCAGCCAGGCGACGACGCTGCGCAACCTGGCACGGCCATGGATTGCCGGGTCAAGCCCGGCAATGACGAGAAGGGGGGAACGCCGAAGCGCTCCCCAAACCTGGCCATGGCAAGTCGATGAGGTGGCCATGCCACCCCTCAGTTCAAAATGCCGTTGATCTTGTCGGCGCCGGCCTGCATGGCGGCCTCGACCTCGGCGTCGCCGGTGTAGACCTGCTGCAGAGCGGCCTTGGTGCTGTCCGCGATCTCCTGCCAATTGGCGATCAGCGGCGCGAACTTGGCATAGGGCAGCATGTCGGTGAACGCCTTCAGCTCGGGATCGCCCGCGAAGTGCTCGTTCTCCGCGACCGAGGTGAAGACCGGAAGGAAACCCTCCTTCTGGCTGAACTCGGCGCGCCATTTCTCGGTGAACGCGGTTTCCGCGAGGAACTTCCAGGCCTCCTCCTTCACCTCGCTGTCGGCGAACATGACGATGCTGTCGGTGACGCCGTAGGTCGCCTGGGCGGCATCCTGCGGGATCGCTGATATCCCGTAGTCGACGTCGGGGGCTTCCTCCTTCATCTGACCTCTGAGCCAGGGGCCGGACAGGATCATGCCGACCTTGCCCTGCTTCAGCATGCTCTCGACGTCCTGGCGGTTGTAGTTGGTCACGCCCGGCTGGGTGAGGCCCGCGTCGATCAACCCCTTGTAGCGATTGGTGGCGGCGATCGCCGCGTCGCTGGCGATGCCGCTCTGGCCGTCTTCGGTCAGGATGTCGCCGCCATGGGTCCAGAGCGCGTAGTACCAATAGGCGTCGGTTTCGGTGTCGCCACCGCCCTGGAGGCCGAAGCCGTGGATGTCGTCGCCGAGCGCCGAGACCTTTTCCGCAGCGGCCTCCAGCTCGTCCCAGGTCGCGGGCGGCTCACTGATCCCGGCCTGCTCCAGGAGCCCCTTGTTGTAGTACATGGCGCGGGCGGAGGCGGCGACCGGCAGGCCGTAGATCTCGCCGTCGATGGTCGACGGGCCCATGAAGGTCTCGATGAAGCGGCCCTTGAACTCGTCGTCCATATAGGAGCTCAGCGGCTCGACGATGTCGTTCTCGACGAAGTCGACCAGCCATCTCGTGCCGATGATCGAGATGTCGGGGGCGGTGCCGCCGGCGATGTCGGTGGTCAGGCGCTGCTGCAGATTGGCCCAGGCGACGTCCTCGATGACGATGTCGATGTCCGGATTGGCCGCCTCGAACTCCTCGGCCATGGCTTCGAAGATGGGGGCGGTCTGATCGCTGTAGTGCGAGACGATCACACGGACTTCGGCGCCCATTGCCGCGGTCGCCATGCCGAGACAAAGCGCCGTCGCCGCAGCGCCGGCAAGCCAATGCTGTTTTCTGCTCATGGTCGAGCCTCCCTTTTTGATTTCCCGGTTCTGCCATGATGATAATGCCGAAAATGCACACACGGCAACCAGGCGGGTCCCGGAGCCTAGACTTTGTCGTCACCTGGCTCCGGCGTCAGGCGTTTCTGGTAGAAAAAGTGGGTATGGCCGTTTGGAAAATCGTCGATGCGACCGCATTCCAGGTAGCCGAGCTTCTCGTAGAAAGCGGAAGCCTGAAAGCTGTAGGTGCTGAGCCAGACCCCGATGCAGCCTCGCTTTTCGGCTTGCGCTTCCGCCGCCCTCATCAGGCGCGTGCCCTCGCCGCGGCCCTGCCACCGATCGTTGACCCAGAGGTAGTGGACATACAGCCAGTCCCAGACCGAACGACCGGTGACGGCGCCTTCGATCCCGCCCTGGTCGTTGCGCAGGGCGAAGGCGAAGGGCACCGGTCGAAAAGGTTCCACGCCGGGCGGATACGGAACGGCATCGAAGCCCTGGTGGATCACCTCGATCAGTCCCTCGATGCCGCCCTTGGCGACGGCATCCAGTGTCAAATCACCCATGCCAACCTCCCCTGCTCCAGGCTGGGAAGATAGCACAGACGGGGCGGGAGGGCCTCGGGCCTCAGCTGCTGCTTCGGGTCAGCCAGGGCGGGGTGCTGCGGCGACGTCCATGGCTGTCGCTCGTTTCGGCGGTGTCGGCGCTGCGGGGCCACCAGAAATGCGTGAGCGGCGCGGTCAGAAAGGAAATCAGGCGTTGCTGAGCGGGCGGCATGGTGGTGCGCCAGGTCTCTTCGAAGGTAACCTCCACGGCCTCCCAGCGCGGCCGGTTGCCGGCGACGCCGTGATTGACCTCGGCGCCGGTGTCGTGCGCGCGCCCGGGCTCGAAGGGCACGTCGAGCCAGCGGCAGATGCCGCCGAGCACGGCTTCGGGATCCGCCGCCAGATCCTCGTAGCGAACCCGCTTGACCGCCTCAGGCCAGAACATGCGCCAGAGCAAAGCGAGGCCGATGAGATTGTCGACCAGCCAGCGCGCGGCGTAGCGGATGGTCGGCCCGGGTCCCTGGACGTCGGCCGAGCGCATCATGTTGGCGACGAACCCCTCCGGTCGGCGCACGAGGTGAATCACGCGGATGTCGAAATGGCCGGACGCCTGCAGCCAGAGCAGCCGGTAGGGATCCTTCGAGGCGTCGACCAGCCAGGTGACCTCCTCGCCGCCCTCCTCGATCGCGTCTCGGGTCTCCTCGAGAGCGACGAGATTGCTGACGGCGTAGGCCTCGGCTGCGGGCTGCTGCGTCGGAAGCGGGCCGCCGGCGACGATCGACGGCAGGAACGGCCAGCGCACCACCTTGCCGCTGGGATGGCGCCCGGATCGGAAATAGCCGATCGGGAAACGGATCGAGCGGCGCACGCGCTCCAAAATAGGTTCCCAGAAACTGCACTGGCCGAGCGGGCTGCCGCAGCCGCAGGGCATCTGACGGCCGACGCCGATGTCGAGAAGCTGAAACTCGCCGAGCGTCCAGCATTCCGGCTGCGCGCCCAGGAGAACGTCGAGCAGGGTCGACCCGCTTCGGCCCGTGCTCAGAATGTAGACCAGCGGCAGCTTCGCGCGGCGGCTGTTGCGTGCGTGACGATCGCGTCGCTTGAGCATGGGCGGCAAATGACCTCGGGTTCGGAGAGCTGGCTTCAGCGAATTTCAGATGAATTTATTGGGTTTGCAGCGATTCCTTAACGTCGAGAATCAACTTATAGGTTAATATTATAGGTGACAATACTCGCGATCGTCGAAAAACGCCTTTTTCGTCCATGTCGCGGACAGGACCGGCCCGTCAGGTCGGGCGGATTCCGCGCAGGCGTTCGTTCCGCCGGCGAAGAAGCTCCATCGCGGTCAGAAGGCCGATCGAGATGATCACCAGGATGGTGGCGACCGCCAGGATGGTCGGCGAGATCTGCTCGCGGATGCCGGACCACATCTGGCGCGGGATGGTGCGCTGCTCGGGGCCGGAGAGGAACAGGACGGCGACCACCTCGTCGAAGGAGGTGATGAAGGCGAAGAGGCCGCCTGAGACCACGCCCGGGATGATCAGCGGCATCTGCACCTTGAAGAAGGTGCGCACCGGGTTGGCGCCGAGCGAGGCGGCGGCGCGCACGAGGCTGTTGTCGAACCCGACGAGGGTCGCGGTCACGGTGATGATGACGAACGGGGTGCCGAGCGCGGCGTGGGCGAGGATGACGCCGAGATAGGTCTGGCTGAGCTTGATCTGACTGTAAAAGTAAAACATGCCGGCGGCGGTGATGACGAGCGGCACGATCATCGGCGAGATCAGGATCGACATGATGGCGCCGCGATAGGGCATTTCCGCACGGGACAGGCCGATCGCGGCAAGGGTGCCGAGCGCCGTCGCGATCAGGGTGGCGGCGATGCCGATGATGAAGCTGTTCTTCATCGCGCGCACCCACTGGGCGTTCGCCCACATATCCGACCACCAGGCCAGGCCCTCCGCATTGGGATTGGCCATGCCGTTCGCGAAGATGTCCTTGTACCAGCGCAGGCTGTAGGCGTCCGGGTCGAGGCTCATCATGCCCTGGGTGAAGCTGAAATAGGGTTCGGCGTTGAAGCTGAGCGGCAGGATGATCAGGATCGGCGTGATCAGAAAGATGAAGATCGCCGCGCAGATCAGGCGAAAGCCGTAATACCAGACTCGCTCGCCCGTGCTCGCATAAGGCGGTAACTCATTCATGGGGTGTGACCCCCTCATTGACTTGACGGAGACTCTGCTTGGGCGCAGGCGACCAGCTGCCGACAGCCCTTGAAGCGGTGACGTGGCTGGCCGGGAATCGATGCCTATCGCTGGATGACATCGTTTCCGCTGGGCCCTGCCCCGAAGTCAATGAGATGGCCATGCCATTCATGCCACTCATCCTAGCTTCATGTTGTCGATGCCGACGATGCGGTCGTAGATCCAGTAGAGCGCCAGGACCACGACCAGAAGGTAGATCGCGAGCGCCGCGGCCAGCGACCAGTTCAGTGAGCGCTGCATGTGATAGGCGATGAAGTTGGAGATGAGCTGACCGTCCTGGCCGCCGACCAGGGCGGGCGTGATGTAGTAGCCGATCGCCAGGATGAAGACGAGCAGCGAGCCGGCGCCGATCCCGGGGACCGTCTGCGGCGCGTAGACCCGCCAGAACGCGGTCCAGTTGGTGGCGCCGAGGGACTTCGCGGCGCGCATATAGGAGGGCGGGATGGTCTTCATCACCGAATAGAGCGGCAGGATCATGAACGGCAGAAGGATGTGGGTCATGGCGACCAGGGTGCCGGTCATGTTGTAGATCAGCGAGAAGCGCTGGTCGTCGCCGGTGATGCCGAAGGTGACCGCGAGGTCGTTCAGGACACCTTCCGACTGCAGCATCGCGATCCAGGCAGTGGTCCTGACCAAAAGCGAGGTCCAGAAGGGCAGAAGCACCAGGATCATCAAAAGATTCGAGGTCTTCACCGGCAGATGGGCGAGCAGATAGGCCACGGGGTAGCCGAGCAGAATGCAGAAGATGGTGACCGCGAGGGCGACGAGGATCGTCTTGACGAACAGCCAGACATAGATGCGCTGGCGTTCCGGCAGGCGCTCGAAGCTGCCGTCCGCCTTGTACTCGAAGTCGGCGGCCGCCGCGAGAAAGGCGGGCGTGGTGCTGTTGGCGGCGACCTTCATCGCCTGCCAGACCTCGATGTCGCCCCATTCGTCGTCGGCATCGAGCACCGCTTCCTTGAACGGCGCTTCCATGCGCTTGGCCTTGCGCGCGGTGGACGTGAACAGCGAGCGCGTGCCTGACAGCTCCTGGTTCACGCGGGTCGCGACCTGGCCGATGGTCTTGTCTTCTCGCGCGGTGACCAGATCCTGAACCAGCGCCGCGTACATCGCCTCGTCAGGCTCGGTCTCGGCGTCCCAGTCGGCGAGAACCTCGGCGCTCGCCGGCATGTTCTTGGCATAGGTGTTGTTGCTGATGCCCTGCCAGAGCAGGAGGCCGATCGGGATGATGAAGCTCGCGAGAATGAACAGGAGCAGCGGCGCCACCAGGCCGAAGGCGCGCAGCCGGCTGATGAACAGGGCCTGGGCGAGCTTTTTTCGGAGCGGGGTGCCGTCGGCGGCGAGAACCTGCCCGCCGGACGCGGTCGGCGCGCTGTCTGCTGCATTGGCGGTCATGTCGGTCATCGCGACGGTCCGCTCGGGCTGGCGGTTGCGAACGGTGCGCGGCGGGGGCGCTCAAGATCGGCGAGCGCCCCCATCCACGCCCTGACGGGTGCTACTGGGCGAGCCAGGCGCTGAAGCGCTCGTCCAGCTCGTCCTGGTTGTCGGCCCAGAACTCGTAATTGTTGACCATCGCGGTTTCCATATTCGTCCGCGGTCGGCATGTGCGGGCCCATCTCGGTCTCGCCGTCATTGTAGAGGCCGACCAGCGGGCTGGAGGACCTTCTCGCCGGGCCGTAGGAGATCCAGCTGGCCTGGTTGGCGAGCTGCTCGGTCTCCGTGGAGAACACCAGGAAGTCGAGGGCGTTCTCCATGTTCGGCGCACCCTTCGGAATGGCCCAGAGGTCGAAGTCGAGCACCTGGCCGTCCCAGACGATCTCGAAGTCCTGGTCCTCGCCGATCGCGGCGTTGAAGATGCGGCCGTTATAGGCGGTGGTCATCACCACCTCGCCGTCGGCCAGGAGCTGCGGCGGCTGGGCGCCGGCTTCCCACCAGACCACCTCGTTCTTGATGCTGTCGAGCTTGGCGAACGCCTGGTCGATGCCCTCGTCGGTGTCGAGCACCTCGTAGACCTGATCGACCGGCACGCCGTCGGCCACCAGTGCCATTTCCAGATTGGCCTTCGGGCTCTTCCTCATGCCGCGCTTGCCGGGGAAGGCCTCGAGGTCGAAGAAGTCGGCCATGGAGGTCGGCTGCTTGTCGGTCAGCACCGATGCGTCATAGGCGTAGATGGTCGACCACACGATGTTGGCGATGGCGCAGTCGTTAATGGCACCCTCGATGAAGTCCTCTTCGGCGGGCGTGCCGTCGGCGCCAGGCGGCAGGATGGAAGGATCGATCTCCTCCAGCAGCCCCTCGTCGCAGCCGCGCACGGCATCCGACAGCTCGAGATCGACCAGATCCCAGGTGACGTTGCCCGCTTCGACCTGCGCCTTCACCTCGGCGAGACCGCCATTGTAGTCCTCGGAGATGATGGTCTTGCCGGTCTTCTCCATCCAGGGCTTGTGATAGGCCTCGACCTGGCTCTTGGTGTAGGCGCCGCCCCAGCTGACCACGGTCAGATCGTTGGCGCTTGCGGTGCCGGCGAGCAGCGCGGTGGCTGCGCTGCCAAGCAGAATGGTACGAAAAGTCATCGATAGCTCCCTTGGTTGCTTCGCGGTTGTTGGCGTTGACATAAGCACAAACTCTCGGGAATGGCGAGAATCCGGGTCATCTGACGGCACCCCCATACCCGGTCAATTGGGCAGCGCGTCCAGCGCCCGGCAGTCTTCGGCATGCCAGCCGATTTTCACCTCGTCACCCGGCTCGATATGCACGTGCCCTGCAGCGTTCGGGACCTTGACGATAAAATCGTCATGGCCACAAACGGTCACCCGGGTACGCATGTGGTCGCCGAGATAGATCTGTTCCTCGACCCTCGCGTCGAACACGTTGGCGTAGTGGCCATTTTCGGGGTTGATGGTGACCCGCTCCGGCCTGAGCGACAAGAGCGTGTCGGTGTCGCCCTCGCGGACATTGACCGCGAGCGCTTCGACTTCGCCGCCCTCCACCTCGACCCGGCAGGTCTTGCCGTTGAAGCCCTTGATCTTGCCGGCGATCTTGTTGTTCTCGCCGATGAACTGGGCGACGAAGGCGTTTTCCGGGCGCTCGTAGAGATCCTCGGGCGGGGCGAGCTGCTGGATCACGCCATCGTTGAACACCGCGATCCGGTTCGACATGGTCAGCGCCTCGCTCTGGTCGTGGGTGACGTAGACCACGGTGACGCCGAGATTTTCGTGAATGTGCTTGATCTCGTACTGCATCTGCTCCCTGAGTTGCTTGTCGAGCGCGCCGAGCGGCTCGTCCATCAGCACCAGCTTCGGCTCGAACACCAGCGCCCGCGCCACCGCGACGCGCTGCTGCTGGCCGCCCGAAAGCTGCGCCGGCCGCCGGTGACCGAACTCGCCGAGCTGGACCATGTCGAGCGCACGCTTCACCCGGCTCTGCACCTCCGACTTGTCCATCCCGCGCACTTCCAGCGGAAAAGCGAGGTTCTCGCTGATGGTCATATGCGGAAACAGCGCATAGTTCTGGAACACCATGCCGATATTGCGCTTGTGCGGCGGCACGTTGTTGATCGGCTGGCCGTCCAGGACGATCTCGCCATGGGTGGCGATCTCGAAGCCGGCGAGCATCATCAGACAGGTGGTCTTGCCGGACCCGCTCGGGCCGAGCATGGTCAGGAACTCGCCCTCGGCCACGTCCAGATTCAGGTTTTTGACGACCAGTGTTTCGCCGTCGTAACTCTTCTGCACGTTCTCGAAGCGCACATAGGCGTCATTGTCAGCCAAACCGTCCGCTCTCCCTTTTACGATTCACCGGCCTTTCCGGCCCTGCCGCCCCGCGAGCGGGCGGAGCGACACCACATTAGTGCAAAAGATCGCCGAAATAGAAACAACGAATTGCGACACTCTGTTGCGCCTGTATCACGTCCATCCCGCTCTCAGTAGAGTTCATCTTTGATATTTCGGTCGATCATGTCGTCGTAGCCTTCGACCACGGCCGCATCCGCCTTGGCTCCGTCGGTCTTCGCGTCGACCACATCGGCGATCATGCGGCCGAGCGACGGCAGGGTCTTGCGGTCGACCTTGGCCTCCTCCTGCCAGAGGTGCGAGCGGATCAGCGCCTTCGAGCATTGCAGGAAGGCCTCGTCGACCGTGACCTCGATCACGAGGCGCGGCAGGCGGCCGTTCACCCCGAAGCGGGCGAGCAGATCGGGCGCGGTGAGCAGCCGGGCCCGGCCGTTGACCCTGAGCGTCTCGGCGAAGCCCGGAACGAAGAACAGCAGGCCGACCGCCGGCCGGTGCACGATGTTGGCGAGCGTATCGATCCGGTTGTTGCCGGGCCGGTCGGGAATCAGCAGGGTCTTCTCGTCCTCGACCCGGACGAAGCCCGGCGCGTCGCCGCGCGGTGAATTGTCGGCGCGGCCGTCTTTGCCGGTGGTGCCGATGCAGAAGAAGGGCGATAGCTCGATGAAGCGTCGGCAGTTGCGGTCGAGATGATCGAGTTCCTTCATCAACGCGAGACGGCCCGGCTTGCCATAGAGCGCCCTGAGCGCGGCTTCGTTCTCGACGGCGTCGGTGGTCGCACGTTCGGCTCCTGCGTGCTCGCCCCCCTCGTGCTCGGCCATGACCCGCTCCTCCTCCGCTTCGCCCGCCCGGTACATATGAGGTAACCATAGACGTTCGACATGGTCAAAGGAGACGTCTGACCGGCATGGCCGATAGATCAAGAACAGTTATTGTCATTAATCGTTAATTTTAATTGTTAAATAAATCTTTCATTTTTATTTTGTATTTTAGAGATATTTGAGTTATAAGAAACACAGACACATGACGATGCCTGCCTTTTGGAGGGGTTTTACATGGCGATTTCCATCGAAGCCGCACGCAGCCGCTCCCTCGCCAACCGCAACACCATCGATCTGACCTGGGAGCGCTGCCAGGAGCAGGCGCTTCTTGCCTTCCGAGCGAGGGACTCGGAGAAAGCCCGCGCTCAGTGGGCCCGCGGGCTGGAGATCGCCGAGCGCCATTTCGAGCGCGGCGACCCGAGGCTCGCCGCCAGCCGCAGCAACCAGGCCTTCGCGCTGCTGTCGCGCAAGCAGACCCACCTCGCCAATGCGCAATTCCTGCAGGCGATGATCGCCTGGGACGAGAGCTGGCGCTGGGTGCCGCTGATGACGCCGACGCCGCGGCACGGGGAAACCGATCCCAAGCCCTATGATCGAAAGACCCAGGACGCCTTCTACGCGCTGATCAAACAGGGCCAGAAGTTCACCGAGACCATGTGGCAGGAGAACCGGCTGCCCGAGGCGGGCCCGGACGACTGGGCCTCGGTCAGGCCGCACGCCATGTCGGACATCCGCCGCCTGTTCTCGGCGATCTTCCTGATGCCGACGGCGCGGCCCGAGCCGGGCAGGCGATCCGCAGGCGGCCGCGCGGCGTGAGGTTCGTTAAGCATCCGGCAAGAAAATGCGGCTAGACTTGCGGCCCTGCGCTGAAGGCCGAACAGGGCATGCCGGAAGAGCTTCGATGACACCCGTCTCGCTCATGCCGCCGATTGACTACTGCCCGTCCTGCGAAGGGCGAAGGGCGGAAAACCAGGCGATCGACGTCGCGAAAAGCCGCGCCGATCAGGCCGAGCGGAACGACCTCAAGGCGCCGTCTCCGGACGCGAGCGCGCCGTCTCCGGGAGCGGTGGAAACCGCGCCGGCAGGCGGCGCGGTCTCGCCGCTGATCGCGCCGGACCTGGCGGTTCTGGCCATGCAGGCAGGGTCGGAGACGGAGCCCGCAGTCGCCCTGCCCGCTGCCGGCGATGGTGCCGCGGCGCTTCGGCTGCGCATGGCCGAGGCCTATCGGGGCGCGTAGCGGGCACTCGGTTCCTGGGCCTTCAGTTCCTGGGAAAGCGGCGGTTCAGCTCGGCAACGTCGTCCTCGTTCAGCGGCCGGGTCGCCCGATCCTGCAGCAGAAGGTAGAGCTTCGCGGTCGCCTCCAGCTCCTCGATCGCGCCCGCCGCACCATCCAGACTCCTGCCGGCCACCACCGGGCCGTGATTGGCGAGCAGCACCGACGCATGGCGCTCGGCGACCTGACGGACCGCCGCGGCCAGGCGCTCGTCGCCCGGCGGGAAATAGGGCACCAGGGGCAGCCTGCCGACCCGCATCACATAGTACGCCGTGAGCGGCGGCATGCAGTTCGCCGCGTCGAGGCCGTCCAGGCAGGACACGGCCACGGAATGGGTCGAATGCAGATGCACGATCGCCCGGTCGTCCGGGCGCATGTCGTAGACGCATCGGTGCAAAAACGCCTCTTTCGACGGCTTGCCGCCGCTCAAATGGTTTCCCGCCTCGTCCAGCTTGGCGATATCAGCCGGATCGAGGCGGCCGAGGCGGGAATTGGTGGGGGTGAGCAGCCAGCCGTCGTCCAGGCGGGCACTGATATTGCCGGTGCTGCCATGGGAGAGGCCGAGCCCGGCGAGCATGCGGCCGAGCTCGGCGATCTCCTCGCGGAGCGCCGCCTCCCCGCTCACGCCGACACCTCCGCCATACGATCAAGCTCGCGGAACGCTTTGGTGAAAAAATCAGGTCCGCCGAAATTGCCGGATTTCAGGGCGAGCGCCAGCCGCGGCTCGTCGAGGCTCGCGGTCCAGGGCACGCCGGGGTCGATCACCGGCCCGATCTGCAGCCCCTTGACGCCGAAAGCGGAAACGATCGCGCCCGACGTCTCGCCGCCCGCGAGCACGAAGCGGCGCACGCCCTTTTCGCGAAGACCGAGCGCGATCGCCGCCATCGCCGCCTCCACGGCAGCACCCGCCTGCTCCCGCCCGAAGTCGGCCTGCACGGCCTTCACCTCCTCGGGCGAGGCCGAAGCACTGATCAGCACGGGCCGGTCGCCGAGTTTCGCGGCCGCGAATTCGAGCCCCCGGCCAGCCTCGTCCTCGCCCCGGCAGAGTGCCCGCACGTCGAGCCGGTGCGACGGCCCGTCGAAGCGCTCGATCTGGGCGAGTGTCGCCGCCGAGCAGCTCCCGGCGAGCACGGCAGACGCCCCATCGACCACCGGCAGCCGATCGGCGGAACCCGACGAGGCGAGCAGACCCTTGCTGCGAAAAACGTCGGGCAGGCCCATGGCGATGCCGGAACCGCCGGTGATCAGCTTAAGCTCGTCCGCGGCCTGGCCGAGCGCGATCAGGTGACGATCGACGATCGCATCCGCGATCGCCTGACGCACGCCGAAGGTCCGAAGATCGGCGATCGCGTCCCGGATCGCGTCCGGCCCTCGATCGACGACGTCGTGGGGCAGAAGCCCGACCTTCTCGCGGCTCTGCCGACCGAGCACCGCGACCAGGTCGCTGTCGGTCATGGGCGTCAGCGGGTGGTGGCGCATCGAGCTTTCGGACAAGAGCCGGTCACCGACGAACAGATGGCCCTGATAGACCGTGCGGCCGTTCTCGGGAAAGGCCGGACAGGCGATGGCGAAATCGGTATCGAGCGCCTCCATCAGCGCCTCGGAGACCTGCCCGATATTGCCGTCGTCGGTGGAATCGAAGGTCGAGCAATACTTAAAGAGGATCTGCCGCGCCCCCTGCCCTTGCAGCCAGGCCAGCGCGTCCAGCGACTGGCGGCTCGCGTCCTCGGCCGGGATGGTGCGGGATTTGAGCGCCACCACGATCGCCTGGGCGTCGCCGACCTCGATCGGCCCTTCGGGCACGCCGATCAGCTGCACGGTGCGCATGCCGCCCTGCACCAGCATGCTGGCGAGATCGGTGGCGCCGGTGAAATCGTCGGCGATGCAGCCGAGAAGAAGTGACATCTGACCCCGACTTTTTTCGTGCCGGCGGCGCTTGGAGAACGCCCGGCCCGGCGGTTAAGATGCGTGTCGGAAAACCGTTCTATCCCATCTCGACGGGGTTGCAAGCGGGACAACGCGAAGCGGAGGCGAAACGTGCATATCGTGATCACCGGCGGCGCCGGCTTCATCGGCAAGAAACTGGCGGCGGCGCTGCTCCGCGCGGACGGGGTCGAGGTCGGCGGGCAGCCGAAGCGATCCCTGGAGCGCCTGACCCTGTTCGACGTCGTCGAGGCGGACGGCCTGCCCGAGGACAAGCGGCTTCGAGCCATCGCCGGCGACATTACTGACAGCGGTCAGATCGACGACTTGATTTCGGGTGACGTGGATGCCGTCTTCCACCTCGCCGCCATCGTCAGCGCCAATGCCGAGGCCGATTTCGATCTCGGCATGGCGGTCAATCTCGACGGCACCCGCCACATCCTCGAGGCTTGCAGGCGTCTGGGGTCCAGGCCCTGCCTGGTCTTCGCGAGCTCGGTCGCGGTCTATGGCGGCGACATGCCGGAGGTCGGTCATGACGACATGTGGCTGAATCCGCAGACCTCCTACGGCGCGCAGAAGGCGGCGGGCGAGCTTCTGGTCAACGACTACAGCCGAAAAGGCTTCGTCGACGGCCGCGCCCTACGCCTGCCGACCATCGTGGTGCGCCCCGGCAAGCCCAACAAGGCGGCGTCCACCTTCGCGAGCTCGATCATCCGCGAACCGCTCGCCGGCGAACCGGCCGTCTGCCCGGTCAGCCGGGACTCGGTCATGTACATCCTCTCGCCGAGACGGGTGGTCGAGGCGTTCGTCCACGCGCTCGCACTGCCCGGCGATGTATTCGGTCCCGCCCGCATGCTCACGCTTCCCGGCATCTCGGTCTCGATCGGCGAGGTCGAAGCGGCCCTCGCCGAGGTCGCAGGAAAAAAGGTCGCCGACCGCATAAGCTGGGAGCCGGACGCCATGATCCAGAAGATCGTCTCCGGCTGGCTCCCGGCCTTCGACGCCAAACGCGCGAGCAAGCTGGGCTTTCAGCCTGACGAAAGCATCGAGGAGATCATTCGGGCGCATATCGAGGACGAGCTCGGCGGCGGCGTCAGGTGACGTCAGGTGGAGGATTCCATGGCGATCGATCGGCAAAAGGTCATCCAGGCCAACCGTGACGCCTGGAACGCCTCCGCCCCGCACCATCGGGAAAGCGAGCGCTATCAGCGTCTGCTGAAGGGTTTTTCGACCCCCGGCTTTTCCTGCCTGGATGCCCTGCTTGAAGAGCGTTTTCAGGTCCTTGGCGTCGAGGGCAAGGACGTCGCCCACCTCTGCTGCAACAACGGTTGCGAGATTCTTTCGGTCAAGAATCTGGGGGCACGGCATGTCGTCGGCTTCGATCAGGCCGGCGCTTTTCTGGAGCAGGCCGAAGCCTTCGCGCAGCGGGCGGGATCGACGCGCGCTTCGTCCAGACCAGCATCTACGACATCGACGCGGCGTTCGACGACGGCTTCGACATCGTCCTGATCACCATCGGCGCCATCGGCTGGATGCCCGACCTCGACGGCTTTTTCGACGTCATCACCCGCCTGCTGCGACCGGGCGGCGCCCTTTGCATCCACGAGCAGCATCCGATCATGAACATGACCGAACCGTTCGTGCCCGATCCCGACCCCGCCCGCCTGAGCCATAGCTATTTCAAGGCCGAGCCCTTCGAGGAGGAAGGCCCGATCGTCTATGATGGCCGGAGCGCGGCAGGCGATCAGAAACACTACTGGTTCGTCCACACCCTCGGCGATATCTTTTCGACCTGCCTCGATCACGGACTGACGATCGAGCATTACAAGGAGTACCCGCACAATATCAGCGGCGCCGACTTCGACATTTACGACGATCAGCCGGCGCAGCTTCCGCAATGCTACATGCTGGTGGCGCGCAAGGGCGGTTGATCCGCGCCTGAACGAGGTCGAGGTCACGCCCGCGGTTCCTCACGAACCGCATCCTGCAGCCGCTGAACGCGGGCGAACGAAAAGAAAAAACCTGTGAGCGAGATCATATCGGCGGAGACGCCGGCCCCTTAGATCTGGATATTGTTTCGAGTTCGGCACGAAATTTTTCGCCGGATGAGCCATTTGAAGAAGGCGGTTCCGATCATGAAACAGACGATGCTGGCCGCGACGTCGATCTCCATGGCGATCTCGCTCGCGATCTTCCTGACGCCATTTGGCGCCCAGGCCGGTAAGACCGATCTCGACACCGGCGAAGGCTGCTGGGGTCCTGATTGCTTCGATCTCGATGGGGGCGGAGAGGATGCGGGCGGCGGCTCGGGCTCGTCTTCGTCGTCGGGTGGAGGACAATCGTCGGGCGGCGGTCAGGCCAGTGACGGACCGTGGTGCCCCGACCTGTCGACGCCCGTCTTCTACGGCCATCAGGACTTCGGCCCGGCGGACGGTGCGCCGATCGACCTCCGGGTCTTCTATCCGAGCACCGACGGCAATCCTCGCGATGCCTCGCTCCTGAACTGCGATCGGCCCTATCCGCTGGTGATGTTTCTCCACGGCGACTGCCCCGAGGAGAGACCGGAGCACTACCGAAGCTGGAACATCCTGCCGCTGACCCTGGCACGCAGCGGCTTCGTGGTGCTGGTCCCGGACGTGGCCTGGGGCGGCACGCCCTGGTCGGCGGAGCCGAGGCAGCGCACCAACGCGCTTGCGGCCCTGGACTGGGTGCGCACGTCGTGGCCGGGCCGTGCGATGCTGTCGGACGACAACGAACTCGGACTGGTCGGCCACTCCTTCGGTGCGCTTCTCGCGGGACGGCTCTCGACGGAGATCGACAGCAGCGCGCTGGTCTCGATCGGCGGGCCCTGGACGTCCTGGGAGCCGATCGCCGATCTGCCGATCTACAGGCTGACCGTTCCGTCCCTGCTGATCACCGGCACCAGCGAATTGCAGACGGTGATTCTTTCCGACGGCACGCTCGGCGCCATGCCGACGCCCAAGCACCAGGTCGTCTTCGACGGCAAGGGACATTGGGACTATCTGGACAGCACCGCGCCGGCCTGCGGTCCGGTCAGCGCGAGCACCTGCGGATCGGTCGAGCAGATGACCGCCGACCTCACGGCGATCCATCTCGCCAAATACATGCAGGACGTCCGGATCGCCGACAATCTCGCGCCGCCGACGACCACGCTCACCGACGACCAGACCTTCTATGCGGGCCTGCATCTGGTGAGCTTCAACCAGCTCGGCGGAGCGTCCTGCCGATCCAAGGTCTCGGTGGCCTGGGAGACCGGCGCCGGCGAGGGCGAGATCGATCTTCCCTGGTCCAGCACCATCGCCTGCTCGTCGCGTGTCTCGGGACGGGCTGCGCCCGGCTGCCAGTCGGGGCCGGTTCTGGACCGCAATCCGGCGATCCTCGTGCCGAGCAAAGGATCGATGATCGAGGGCGGCCGGCGGCTGCCTGCGCAGGAGAGTTCGACGAAGCTGAAGAAACCCTCCCCGGTACAGCTCCGCTGATCGGATGAGGTCTGCGGGCCGCTCCCGACTCTTCCAGCATCGTGCCCCGCCATCTTCCGCCTGGACAGCCCCGTCGCCGGCTTCCTATCGTTGGGTCGCAAGGTCGATCGCAGGGAGGACAGGATGGATCTGGTTTCGCGACTCGAAAACATCTACACGGGCGTCGCTCATGACGTGATGCGCGGCATGGGGCTCTCGAATTTCACCCTGCCGCCGGAGATTCGGCCGCTGTTTCCGGAACGGACGCTGGCGGGCGTGGTGTCGACGGTAAGCGGCAGGGTGGACCGGAGCGCCGATGCCCACACCACGCTCTACGAGTGGACCGGGCTCCTTTCCAGGGCGAAGCCGGACACCGTGCTGATCTGCCAGCCCAATGACGACGTCATCGCCCATATGGGCGAGCTCTCGGCGGAAGTGCTGAAGCTCAAGGGTGTGCGCGGCTACGTGGTCGACGGCGGCTGCCGGGACGTGAACTTCATCATCGAGCAGGGGTTCCCGGTCTGGTATCGCTACCACACGCCGCGCGACGTGGTCGGCTACTGGCTGCCGGACCAGTACGAGCAGCCGATCACCATCGGCGAGGTCACCGTCAACGCCGGCGACTACGTGCTCGGCGATCGCGACGGCATGGTGATCCTGCCGAAGGACAAAGCATCCGAGATCGTCCAGGCGGCCGAGCAGGCGATCGCCACCGAGAACAAGGTGCGCACGGCCATCCTCGACGGCATGGACCCGCAGGAAGCCTATCTCAAATACGGAAAATTCTGAGGCGAATCCGCCGCGGTTCCCGCGTCCGGGACCTGCCTGCCGGCACCCCCGGCGTCGCGCTGCTCATATCGACTTGATATATCTCCTCGTGATATATATCATATCGATATATCTTGAGGAGCGCCGATTCCCATGGACGTGAAAACCCTCTGCCTCGGCGTGCTCACCGAGCGCGATCTGAGCGGCTATGAGATCAAGCAGCATTTCGAAGAGGCCTTCAGCCATTTCTTCGTGGCCGGCTACGGCTCGATCTACCCGGCACTCGCCGATCTGACCGCGCGCGGGCTGGTCAGCTGCACCAGCGTCCCTCAGGAGAAACGGCCGGACAAGAAGGTCTACAGCCTGACGCCGAAAGGCAGGACAGCGCTGATCGACGAGCTGATGACCACGCCGCCGCGTCACAAGATCCGTTCGGAGTTCCTGGTGCTCATGGTGTTCGCTCACCTCCTGCCGCCGGACAAGGTCGCCGAGATCGCCGACGCCATGATCGTGCAGTGGGATGCACTCCTCGGCTCGATCGATTGCTGCATGGCCGAGGACGACGCATCGCTGTCGCCGGGCATGCGCTTTGCGGTCGGCTACGGCCAGGCGGTGATCGGCGCCGCCAGGCGCTATGTCGCGGAGAACAAGGGCCAGCTGGTCCGCAGGATTGAAAGGGAGCCCGCCTCGGACGAGGCGGCGGATTGACCATGGCGATGAAAAAATCCCTGGTGATCGCCGGTGTCCTGGCGATCGGCCTCGCCGGCTGGCTCGCCTCCGGTCAGATCGACCGCGGCGAGCCGGAGACCGCCGAACGGGTCGAGGCTGCGGCGACCAACGAAGCCGACCGGATCGAAGCGCCGACCGTCAGGGTACGGGATCTGGTCGCTGAAACGATCGCGCGCGAGGTCGTGGTCAACGGCAAGACCGCGCCCGAGCGCAGCGTTCGTCTGCGCGCCGAGACCAGCGGACGGGTGCTCGAGGTCGGCGGCCGCGAAGGCGGCGACGTCGAGCGGGGTGCTGTCCTGGCGAGGCTCGATCCGCGCGATCGCGAGGTGGCCGCGCTCGAGGCCGAAGCCCTGCTCCGCCAGCGCCGGATCGAGCTCGACGCCGCGCGCAAGCTGGGCGAGAAGGGTTTTCAGGCGGAAACCGCGGTCGCCGCGGCCGAGGCTGCTTTCGCGACCGCGGAGGCCGTGCTCAAACGCGCCGAGCTCGAACTCGATCGCACCGCCATCGCAGCGCCCTTCGCCGGCACGCTCGATCGCCGCCATGTCGAGATCGGCGACTATGTCGATGTCGGCGACCCGATCGCGACGCTGCTCGACCGGGATCCGATGCTGGTCACCGGCGAGGTCGCCGAGACCGAGGTCGGCGGGCTGGAGGCGGGCATGAAGGGCGCCATCCGGCTCGCCACCGGCGAGGTGCTGGACGGGCGAGCTCAGCTATGTGGCGAGTCAGGCGGACGAACAGACCCGCACCTTCGAGGTGGAGCTCGATCTCGCCAATCCCGACGGGCGTCTGGCGGCCGGGGTCAGCGCCGAAATCCGCATCGACGTCGAGCGCGTGCCGGCCCATCGCGTCTCGCCTTCCGTGCTGGTCCTCAGCGACACGGGCGAACTCGGCGTCAAGACCGTCGGCCGGGACGACCTGGTTGCCTTCATGCCGGTCGAGATCGCCCGCGCCGAAGGCGGCGACGTCTGGCTGACCGGCCTGCCGTCCGAGGTCCGCGTGATCTCCGTCGGCCAGGGTTTCGTCCGCGACGGCACGGAGGTGCAGCCGGTGCCGGAACAAGGTGACGACGGCCGAAACGGCGCTGGACCGGTGGTTTCCGAGGCTGTCCGATGAACCGTCTGATCGAAGCGTCGTTCAGCCGGTCGCGAACGGTCCTGCTCGCGCTCGTCCTGATTCTGGTGGCGGGCGTCCAGGCCTATCGCGACATTCCGAAGGAGGCCGATCCCGACGTCTCGATCCCGATCGTCTACGTGCTGATGACCCATGACGGCATCTCGCCCGAAGACGCCGAACGCCTCCTGGTGCGGCCGATGGAGCAGCAGCTCCGCCGTGTCGAGGGGCTGAAGGAGATGACCGCGGTCGCGAGCGAAGGCAGCGCTTCGGTCACCCTGGAGTTCGAGGCCGGTGTCGACATCGACGAAGCGCTGGCCGACGTGCGCGAGGGCGCGGACATCGCCAAGGCGGATCTGCCGGAGGAAACCGACGAGCCGCTGGTCTACGAGGTCAATCTCGCCCTTTTTCCGGTGCTGGTGGTCACCCTTTCCGGCGATCTCCCGGAACGCACGCTCCTCAAGCTGGCGCGGGACCTGGAAAAGCGCATCGAGGCGCTGCCGAACGTGCTCGACGTCGAGATCGGCGGCGAGCGCGAGGAGCTGCTGGAGGTGGTGGCCGATCCGCTGCTGGTCCAGAGCTACGGGCTGAAGCTTCCGGACCTGCTCGCCATGGTCGACCGCAACAACCGCCTGGTGGCGGCCGGCAACCTCGACACCGGCGAGGGGCGTTTCGCGGTCAAGGTGCCGGGCGTGTTCGAGACCGCCGCCGATCTGCTGGCGCTGCCGATCAAGGTCGACGGCGACAAGGCGGTGCGGATCGGCGACGTCGCCGAGGTCAGGAGCACGTTCAAGGACGCCGAGGGCTTCGCGCGCATCGACGGCCGCCCGGCGCTCGCCCTCGAAGTGTCGAAGCGGATCGGTGCCAACATCATCGACACCGTGCAGCAGGTGCGCGATCTGGTCGAGGCCGAGCGCCCGAACTGGCCCGCCCATGTCGAGGTCGGATTCCAGCAGGACAAGTCCGACAATATCGAGGACATGCTGCTGGACCTGCAGAATAACGTGCTGTCCGCGGTCGTGCTGGTGATGATCGTCGTGGTCGCGGCACTCGGTCTGCGCTCCGCGGGGCTGGTCGGCCTCGCCGTGCCGGGCTCGTTCCTGACCGGCATTCTCGTGCTCTACATCCTCGGCCTGACCGTCAACATCGTCGTGCTGTTCGCGCTCATCCTCGCCGTCGGCATGCTGGTCGACGGCGCGATCGTGGTCACCGAATACGCCGATCGCAAGATGATCGAAGGGCTGCCGAGGCGGGACGCCTACATGGCCGCGGCCAAACGCATGGCCTGGCCGATCACCGCGTCGACCGCGACCACGCTCGCCGCCTTCATGCCGCTCCTGTTCTGGCCGGGCATCGTCGGCGAGTTCATGAAGTTCCTGCCGATCACGCTGCTGGCGACGCTCGCAGCCTCCCTCGCCATGGCCCTGATCTTCGTGCCCAATGTCGGCGCGCTGATCGGCCGGGCGGAACTGGATTCGGGGAACGCCGGCGCGATCGCCCTGGTCGAGCAAGGCGATCTGAAGCGGCTCGGCGGCTTCACCGGCCTTTATGTGCGCCTCCTCGCCCGTCTTTCGCGCCGCCCCGTCCTGGTGCTGATCGCCGCCGCTATCATCGCGATCGGGGCCTACACCGCCTACGGCCTGTTCGGCCGCGGCGTCGAATTCTTTCCCGACGTCGAGCCGGAGATCGCGAGCCTGCACGTCCACACCCGCGGCAATCTCTCCGCGATGGAGCGTGACGCCCTGGTCCATGAGGTCGAGCAGCGCATCCTCGAGGTCGACGGCATCGCCACCATGTATGCGCGCAGCGGCGTATCGTTCTCCGGCGAGGACAATGTCGACGAGGACGTCATCGGTATCATCCTCCTCGAGTTCGAGCACTGGCGGGCGCGGCGGCCGGCCGCCGAGATCCTGGGCGAGGTCCGGGAGAAGGCGGCGGACCTCGCCGGCATCAGGCTCGAGGTCAGGAAGGAAGCGGCGGGTCCGCCCGTGGGCAAGCCTCTGCAGGTGCAGCTGAGCTCGCGCTTTCCGGAGAAGCTCGAGCCCGCGGTCCGGCTGGTGCGGGAAAAATTCGATCGCACCGAGGGGCTGGTGGACGTCACCGACACCCGGCCGATCCCGGGCATCGAATGGCGCTTCGAGGTCGATCGCGAGCAGGCCGGGCGCTACGGCGCCGACGTCGCCCTGGTGGGCAGCTTCGTGCAGCTGGTCACCAACGGCATCCGCATCGGCTCCTATCGCCCGGACGACGCGGTCGACGAGATCGAGATCAGGGCGCGCTTTCCGGACGATCAGCGCGGTCTCGGCCAGCTCGAACGCCTGCGGATCAACACCGACCAAGGCGCGGTGCCGCTGTCCCACTTCGTCAGAAGCACGCCCGCCCAGAAGGTCGGTAATCTGGCGCGGGTCGACCGCGAACGCCAGCTGACCATCGCTGCCGACGTCGAAGAGGGCGTGCTGGTCGACGACAAGGCCAGGGAGATCCGTGCCTGGCTCGCCGGGCAGGACATGGATCCCGCGGTGACCGTGACCTTCCGGGGCGAGGACGAGGAGCAGCAGGAATCCCAGGCCTTTCTGATGAAGGCGTTCGCCATCGCGCTGTTCCTGATCGCGATCATCCTGGTGACCCAGTTCAACAGCTTCTACCAGGCGTTTCTGATCCTCTCCGCCATCGTCTTCTCCACCGTCGGCGTGCTGCTCGGTCTCCTGATCACCCATCAGCCCTTCGGCGTGGTGATGAGCGGGGTCGGCGTGATCGCGCTCGCCGGCATCGTGGTCAACAACAACATCGTGCTGATCGACACCTACAACGAGTTCCGGCACCGCGGCGTCGATGCAGAGGAGGCTGTCCTTCGAACCGGCGCCCAGCGCCTGCGCCCGGTGTTGCTGACCACGGTCACCACGATCCTAGGCCTGACGCCGATGGTGCTGAAGATCAACATCGACTTCTTTTCGCGCGACATCTCGGTCGGCGGCCCGTCGACCGACTGGTGGGCGCAGCTCGCCTCGGCGGTCGCCGGCGGTCTCGCCTTCGCGACCCTCCTGACGCTGATCCTGACGCCCTGCCTGCTGCTGCTCGGCCACCGGCTCGACGCCTGGATCGCGGCCAGGAGAATGTGGCGGAAGCAGCCGGCGAGCGCGGAATCACCCGCAATTGCGGAATAGCCGCAGCGCCACAGGCGTTAGCTTCCGGGTAGGTATGACGAGCGTTTTTCCCCATCACCATCTTGTCACATCGCGGATTCGTGCTGATATGACGATGTGACGTAAGTCCGCTTACCCTTGTTTTCTATCATGTGCGGTGCCGGCGGGAGAGAGGGCCGAACCGGCTCGCGCCGCAAAAACGACCTCCATATCACTCGAATGACGCGCTCCCGTCGCGCGTTCGATTGCGATCACTAGGGGCAGGGAATGAGCCAGGTCGAAGGTGTCAAAGAGACGGAGCTTTTTTTCCGTCAGTGGTTGCGATCGCCGAAATCGATGGGATCGATCATTCCATCCTCCATGGCGCTCGCGCGCGCGGTCACGAGGGCGGTGGACTGGGAACCGGGGCAGACCGTGGTCGAGCTCGGCGCCGGAACCGGCGCGATCTCGCAGGGGCTCCTCGAAAAGGGCATGCCGAGCGAAGCGCTGATGATGATCGAGCTGGACGAACAGCTCTATGATTATCTGCGCAATCGCTTCAAGGGCGTGCGCGTGGTGCATGGCGACGCCACCAGGCTCGCCGAGATCGTGGCCGAGCAGGGCGTCGAGCAGGTCGGCACCGTGGTTTCCGGCCTGCCGATGGTCAACATGCCGTTCGACTTCAAACAGGCGATCGTCGGGCAGAGCTGCAAGTCGCTGATGCCGGGCGGCAGCCTGTTGCAATATAGCTATTCCCCTCTCTCCCCGATTCCGGCTAAGAAGCTGGGAGTCAAGGCCGAGCTGGTGCGTTTCGTCCTGCGCAACGTGCCGCCGGCGACGGTGTGGCGCTACCGCCCCCTGGACGGCGAACGGGACGACTGACGACCGTCGCCGTGGGCCATCCGAACCGAGGGGCCCGTCCGAACTGAGAGGTGTTCCCTGTCGACTGCCGGCCTCGATAGTCGCGGTAGATCACCGACGGATTTCCTGATCCGCCGGGCGCTCTCGCTCGCAGGATACGGCATTCCCGCCCTGCACGCGCTGACCGACGGTTCGGCGCTTCGGCTCTGGCAGGATCACGTCAGGGGCCAGAAACGATGGCTGATCGCCGCCGTCATCTGCATGGCGCTGTTCTCGGCCATCACCGCAGGCCAGGCCTTTCTGGTCAAGCCCGCCCTCGATGAGGTGTTCTTCAACCAGAACCGGACCATGCTCTGGCTGATCCCGGTCGCGGTCCTCCTTTTGAGCGTGCTCAAGATGATCACCGGCTACGGGCAGGCGGTGCTGATGGGCCGGGTCGGCCAGCGCATCATCGCGGATCTGCAAAAACGCATCTTCGGCCATCTGATGCGCGCCGATCTCGGCTATTTCCTGGAGCGCGGCCCCGGCCCGCTGATCTCCGGGCTGACCTACGACACCCAGCAACTGCGCGCCGCCGTGTCGATCGCGTTCACCGGCGTGGCGCGGGACATGTTCACCATCGTCGCGCTTACCGGCGTGATGTTCTATCACGATTGGCGGCTCGCCTGCTTCGCCTTCATCGGCATCCCGCTCGCCTCGATGGTGATCGTGCGCATCGGCCGACGCATGCGCAAGGTGGCGGGCCAGAGTCAGGCGCAGATGGCGCGGCTGACCGCACGCCTGGAGCAGACCTTCCAGGGCGTGCGCCAGGTCAAGGCGGACAATCGCGAGACCGACGAGGCGGCGTTCGCCAACGCCCTGATCGAGCGGCTGTTCAAGCTCAACTACAAGGCGGTCCGGACCCAGGCCTTCAGCTCGCCCGCGACCGAGCTGATCGGCGGCGTCGCGATCGCCTCGATCATCGCCTATGGCGGCTGGCAGGTGGTCGAGGGCAACATGACGCCCGGCACCTTCTTCTCCTTCATCACCGCGATGCTGCTGGTCTATCGCCCGCTGAAGGCGCTCGCCAAGCTCAACACGCAGATCCAGGAGGGCCTGGCCGCGGCCGACCGCATCTACACCGTGCTCGACCACGAGCCGGTGGTGAAGGACGCCCCGGACGCCCGGCCGCTCGAGACCGGGGGCGGCGCGATTCGTCTGGAGCGCGTGACCTTCGGCTACCAGCCGTCTCGCCCGACCATCGAGAGTTTCACCCTCGACATCCCCGCCGGCAGGACCGTGGCGCTGGTGGGGGCGTCAGGTGCGGGCAAGTCGACGATCCTGAACCTGATCCTGCGCTTTTATGACGTCGACGAAGGCGTGGTGACGATCGATGGCCAGGATATTCGCGGGGTCACCCTCGAAAGTCTGCGCGGCGCGATCGCACTGGTAAGCCAGGACATCGACCTGTTCGACGACACCGTGCGCGCCAATATCGGCTACGGGCGTTCGAACGCCGACGAACCGGCGATCATCGAGGCCGCGAAATCGGCGGCGGCGCACGACTTCATCAGCGCCCTGCCCGAAGGCTACGACACCGTGATCGGCCCCTCGGGACACACGCTTTCCGGTGGCCAGCGCCAGCGCCTCGGCATCGCCCGCGCCATGGTCAAGGACGCACCGATCCTGCTTCTGGACGAGGCCACCTCCGCCCTCGACAGCGAGGCCGAGCAGATCATCCAGCAGGCGCTGAGGCGGTTGATGCGCGACCGCACCACCGTGGTGATCGCGCACCGGCTGTCCACCATCGTCGGCGCCGATCTGATCGCGGTCATGGACAAGGGCCGGATCGTCGAGCAGGGTGATCATCAGACGCTGCTCCGGGCGGGCGGCGTCTATGCGCGCCTCTACGAGCGGCAATTCGCCGACCAGCGGCCCGACGATCCGTTTCCGGAGGCGAGCCCGCCCCTTCTTGCCGACGGGCTCTGAGCGTGGCGCGGACCGGCCCCGCGATCGCCGGCGCGCCGAGGCGGGTGCGGTTTCAGCACCGGCCATGGGTCCAGCGCACCCTCGCCCCGCTGATCGCCGGCTATATCCGTCTGGTCGATCGCACCGGCCGCTGGCGCGTGACCGCGCCGCCGGCGGTGGCGACCCTGGTGCGTGAAGGCCGCCCCTTCATCGGCGCCTTCTGGCACGGCCGCCTGATGATGATCCAGCCGGCCTGGCGGCGGCTGCTGGCCGAACTCGGCGATGACCGGCAAAGGGCGCCCCATGTGATCAGCTCCGCCCATGGTGACGGCCAGCTCATCCAGCTCGCCACCAGCCGCTTCGGCCTGAAAACGCTTTGGGGCTCGTCCAGACGCGGCGGCGCCAGGGTCTTGCGCGAGGCCCGGCAGGTGCTGGAGCGGGGCGATATCGTGGTGATCGCACCCGACGGCCCGCGCGGCCCGCGCATGCGCGCCCAGCCCGGTGCCGCCTATCTGGCGCTCAGCGAAGACGTGCCGGTGGTGCCGGTCACCTTCGCCACCAGCGGCCAGCGCACCCTCAAGAGCTGGGACCGCTTCATGCTGGTGCGGCCTTTTTCGCGCGGTGTCCTGGCCTTCGGCGAACCGATCATTCCCGCTGACGGCGACGACACCGAAAGCTTCCGTCAGCGCATCGAGACGCGCATGATCGCATTCGCCGGCGAGGTCGACCGCGCCGAAGGGCTGGAACCGATCGAACCGCAAGATCCGGTCGAACCGGACGCTCCGGCGGGCTGATGCTGCTTCGCCTCTACAGCCTGGCGACCGGGCTCGGCGCCCCTCTCCTGAACTGGCATCTGCAGCGGCGTGTCCGGCGCGGCAAGGAGGACGGAGCACGCCTCGGCGAGCGCCGAGGGCGGACCTCGCTAGAGCGGCCGGCAGCACCGGTCCTCTGGGTGCATGCCGCCAGCGTCGGCGAGTCCCTGGCGGCGCTGCCGCTGATCGAAGCGCTGCTTCGGGAACAGCCGGCGCTCGAGCTGCTCATGACCACCGGCACGGTGACCTCGGCGAAGCTGATGGCGACACGGCTGCCGGCGCGCGCGCGCCACCAGTTCGCTCCCCTCGACCGCGCGGCGGCCTGGCGCGCCTTCTTCGACCACTGGCGCCCCGATCTCGGCCTGCTGGTGGAGTCCGAGATCTGGCCGAACCTCCTGCTCGAAGCGGAGCGAATCGAGCTGCCGCTGGTGCTGATCAACGGACGCATGTCCAAAAAATCAGCCGCACGCTGGCGCTTCGCAGGGCGCGAGGCGTCGCGGTTGTTCCGGACCTTCGCGCTCTGCCTCGCCCGCAGCGAGGCGGACGCCGGACGGATCGAGGCCCTGGGCGGCCGGGACGTGCGCAGGCTCGGCGATCTGAAGAACGCGGCACCGCCTCTGCCAGCGGACGCCGGAGCCCTCGCAGGGCTCAGCACCATGATCGGCGAGCGTCCGGTCTGGCTCGCGGCCAGCACCCATCCGGGCGAGGAGGAGCAGGTGCTGCGCGCGCACCGGGCGCTTCGCAGGGACCATCCGGACCTTCTGACGCTGCTCGCGCCGCGGCATCCCGAACGTGGCGGGCCGCTCGCGGACATGCTGCGGGCCGAGGGCGAGCGCGTCGCGCGGCGGAGCCTGGAGGAGCCGATCGACCCTTCGACCGGCGTCTATCTCGCGGACACGCTCGGCGAACTCGGCCTTCTCTATCGCCTGGCCGCGGTCGCCTTCGTCGGCGGCTCGCTCATCCCCCATGGCGGCCAGAACCCGCTGGAGGCGGCAAGGCTCGCCTGCCCGCCGCTGTTCGGGCCCCACACCGGCAATTTCGAGGAGACCACCGCTTCCCTGCTCGAGGCCGGCGCCGCCCTGCGGGTGCGGGATGCGGACGACCTCGCCCGGACGGTCGGCAGTCTCCTCGCCGACCCGACGGCGCGCCGGCGCATTGCGGAGCGGGCGCGACAAGCGGGCGCCGAGCAGGGCGACGTCCTGCAGCGCATCCTGGAAGCACTTCGCCCGCTGCTCGACCGGCGGATCGGTCCGGCGGCCGTTATGGACAGTCCGGTCGATGCGTGCGCCTGACTTCTGGTGGGAGGACCGTCTCGCCGCCCGGCTGCTGGCCCCGCTCGGCCGGCTCTACGGTCTGGCGAGCGGGCTTCGCCGGCACCTCGTGCGACCGAGGCCCGCCGCCGTCCCGGTCATCTGCATCGGCAACCTCACGGTCGGCGGCGCCGGCAAGACGCCCTGCGCAATCGCCGTCGCCGAGCGCCTGCAGGCCCTCGGAGGACGCCCGCATTTCCTGACAAGGGGCTATGGCGGCCGCGAGACGGGGCCGATCCGCGTCGATCCCGACCTTCATGATGCCCGCGCGGTCGGTGACGAGCCGATTCTGCTCGCTCGAACCGCGCCGGTCTGGGTCGCAGCGGACCGCATCGCCGGCGCCGGCGCCGCGGTCGCCGCCGGCGCGAACGCCATCGTCATGGACGACGGGCTGCAGAACCCGTATCTGGCCAAGGATCTGACGCTGCTGACGATCGACGGCGCCATCGGCTTCGGCAATGGCCGGCTGCTGCCGGCAGGCCCCCTTCGCGAGCCGCCCGGACCCGCCTGGTCGCGCATCGATGCCGCAATCGTGATCGGGGAGGATCGTTCGGGCGTCGGAGAGCTGCTGCCGTCAAGCCTGCCGCGGCTTACGGCCGATCTCGTTCCCGACGTCGAAAGCGCCCGTTTCGCCGGCCGGCGCGTGCTCGCCTTCGCCGGCATCGGCAGACCCGAAAAATTCTTCGAAACCCTGCGGAAACTGGGCGTGGAGCTGGTCGAGACCCGTTCCTTTCCCGACCACCACCCCTTCACCGCACGGGAAATCGAAGCCCTTCTCGCCGAAACGAGGCAGTTTGACGCAGCCTGCGTGACCACCGAGAAGGACCATCTCCGCCTGCCGGCGATGCACCAAAAACACATTGAAAAGCTGCCCGTTCGCCTCCGCTTTCGCGAACCCGGGAACCTGGATCGGCTGCTCGCGGCCTGTCTGGAATCCCGTGCTGCGGACGCAAAATAAGAAAAATCTAATTTACGAAACTCTAAATTATAATTAACTTGAAAGTCGAAGGGTCCGTGCGGAACCTGGAAGCGGATGATCCGGCGTCACGAGGGCGACGTATATCGCGAAAGGAACGCAGAGAAGGCCCGAGCGAACTCGATCATGGTGACGTCCGAGCCGTGAGCGCAGGGTTGCATAGCGAAGGGTGAAAACATGTCTTATGTAGAGACGCCAGCCGCTCGAGATGCCAGCCGTGAGTTCATCCGGGTTTCGATGAATGCAGCGCTCCTGTCCCGAGAACGCGAGCTGGAGCTCGCCCACAAATGGCGGGACGACAAGGACGAAAAGGCACTGCACGAGCTGGTGCTCGCCTATATGCGCCTCGTGATCAGCACCGCCGCCAAATTCAGAAATTACGGCCTGCCCGTGGCCGATCTCGTGCAGGAGGGCACGGTCGGCCTGATGCAGGCGGCCGAACGCTTCGAGCCGGAGCGCGAGGTGCGCTTTTCCACCTACGCCTCCTGGTGGGTGCGCTCGGCCATGCAGGACTTCATTCTGCGCAACTGGTCGGTGGTGCGTACCGGCACGACCGCGGCGCAAAAGGCGCTGTTCTTCAATTTTCGCCGGCTTCGCGCGAGAATTCAGGACGGCGGCAAAGGTCAGCTCGACGACGCCGGTCGCCAGCACATCGCCGACGAGCTCTCGGTCAACATCAACGACGTGACCGCCATGGAAATGCGCCTTTCCGGCAGCGACCAGTCGCTGAACGCGCGCATCAGCCCCAATGGCGAGGACGAATGGCAGGATTTCCTCGCCGATGAGACGCCGTCACCCGAAGAGGTCGTGACCCTCGCCCATGACAGCAAGACCCGGTCCATCTGGCTCGGCCAGGCGCTCGGCGAGCTGACCGATCGCGAGCAGGTGATCATCAAGGAGCGGCGCCTGCGTGACGACGGCCGCACGCTCGAGGAACTCGGCCGCAGGCTCGGCATCTCCAAGGAACGGGTCCGGCAGATCGAGCATCGGGCGCTCGAAAAGCTGAAAACCTCGCTCCTGAAAAGGAGCGTCGAGGACGACCTGCCCACCGCGCCAGCCTAGGCGGGGCGGCAGCGCCGCCGAGCTCGACCTGCGGGGCCTCGGATGAGCAGTTTGCGGGCTTTGTGATCGACGCCTGGACTTTCCACGGGACACCGGCCATGTGATCGGCATGGCCGGTTCTTCTTTGCATGACGTCGAGACGCCTGTGATCGTCGGCGGCGGTCACAGCGGGCTGCTGCTGGCGCTGGCGCTCGAACGCTGCGGCGTCAGTTCCACCGTCATCGATCCCGACCCTGTCGATCAGGTACGCAACGCACCCTTCGACGGCCGGGCGCTTGCCCTGATGCAAGGGTCGAAGCGGGTGTTTGACGCGCTCGGGCTCTGGCCTCGTTTCGCACCGATGGCGACACCAATTCACGGCGTCCGGGTAGAGGACACCGGCACCGGCGGATCGATCGCCTATGATGCCGGCCAGACCGGCATCGAGCTTTTCGGCTACGGCATGGAAAACCGCTCCCTACGGGCGCGGCTCCTGGAATGCGTGCTTGCGAGACCGTCGATCCGCCATCTCGCCGGACGAAGGCTGGAGGCGCTCATGCGGAACCGCGGCAGGCTGATCCTGACCCTCGACGACGGGCGAACGCTGGAAACGACGCTCGCGATCGGCGCCGACGGCCGCAGATCGACGCTCCGCCGCCTGGCCGGCATCGGCGTCGACCGCATCGACTATCGCCAGACCGCCATCACTTTCGCCTTTCGCCACGCCGAGCCCCATGAACACCGGGTGCGCGAATTCATGAGCGAAGCAGGTCCGCTCGCGCTTCTGCCGATCGGCGATCACATCTGCTCGGCGACCTGGATCGAGCGGCCGGACGTTGCGGAGGCGCTGCTCGCCTCGTCGCCGGACGACCTGCTCGACGCTTTACGCGACAGACAGAACAACGCGCTGGCCCCCACCGCAATTCTCGGCCGTCCCGTCGCCTTTCCGCTCGCCGCCGAGACCGCCCGCAGCTATGCGTCGCCGGGGATCGCGCTGGTCGGGGACGCCGCGCACGGCCTCCATCCCATCCATGCTCAGGGCTGGAATCTCGGGGTTCGCGACGTCGCGGCGCTGGCCGAGGTACTGGTCGGGGCCGCATCCGCCGGCGCCGATCCCGGCAGCGCCGAGACGCTTCGCCGCTATGCCCGCTGGCGTGAGAGCGACGCGCGCACGATCCTCGGCCTGACCGACGGTCTGAACCGCCTGTTCTCCACGGATTTCGGGCCTGCCAAGGTGGTCCGCCGCACCGGCCTCGCCATGATCGACAACCTGCCGCCGGTCAAGAGCTGGCTGATGCGCCGCGGCATGGGGATCGAGGGCGACCTGCCGAAACTTTCGCGCGGTGTGCCGCTTTAAGCCGCCAGGACCCTGATGTGTCGCTTCTTGCCGGAGGACAGCTTCAGCGCACCGTCCTGCAGGTTGCCAGCGTCGACCACCAATTCCTCGTCGTTGACGCGGTCGTCGTTCAGACGGGCGCCGCCGCCGCGGACCAGGCGACGGGCCTCGCCCTTGCTCATCACCAGACCGGTGCGCTGCAGGAGATCGAGGATACCGATGCCGTCCGCGAACTCGCCGGCGTCGATCTCGACCGTCGGCAGGCCGTCCAGACCGTTGCCGCCGGCCTCGAACACCGAGCCGGCGGCGGATGCAGCTTCGTTCGCAGCCGCCTCGCCACGGCAAAGCTTCGTGGCCTCGAAGGCGAGGACTTTCTTGGCCTCGTTGATCTCAGCACCCCGGAGTGCTTCGAGCTTCGCGATCTCGGCGAGTGGCAGGTCGGTGAACAGCTTCAGGAAACGGCCGACATCGGCGTCTTCGGTGTTGCGCCAATACTGCCAGTAGTCGAAGTCGGAAAGCCGCTCCTTGTTCAGCCAGACGGCGCCGGTGACCGACTTGCCCATCTTCGCGCCCGATGCCGTGGTGATCAGCGGCGTGGTCAGACCGAACAGCGTGCGGCCGTCGACCCTCCGGCCGAGCTCGACGCCGTTCACGATATTGCCCCACTGATCCGAGCCGCCCATCTGCAGCCGGCAGTCATAGCGGCGCGCCAGCTCGACGAAGTCGTAGGCCTGCATGATCATGTAGTTGAATTCGAGAAAGGTCAGCGGCTGCTCGCGTTCGAGACGGAGCTTCACCGAGTCGAAGGTGAGCATGCGGTTGATGGTGAAATGCTGGCCGTAATCGCGCAGAAGCTGCACGTAGTTCAGATCATCGAGCCAGTCGGCATTATTGACCATCAGGCCGGCGCGGCCGGCTTCGTCGACGTCGAAGAAGCCGCTCAGCGAGCGCTTGATGCCTTCGAGATTGGCGGCGAGCACGTCATCGGTGAGCAGCGGCCTGCTCTCGTCCTTGAACGACGGATCGCCCACCTTCGTCGTGCCGCCGCCCACCAGAGCGATCGGCCGATGACCGGTCCTCTGCATCCAGCGCAGCATCATGATCTGGACCATGCTGCCGACATGCAGGCTGTCAGCGGTTGCGTCGAAGCCGATATAGCCGGTCAGCCGTTCCGAAGCGGCGAGGCGATCGAGGGCGTCCAGATCGGTCGCCTGGTGCAGAAAGCCGCGTTCGACCACGGCCTGGATGAAATCGGAACGTGGGGCAGGCATCGACGTCAGTCTCTTGCAGAAGGTGGGAACGGGAGCGGCTCAGCCGGCTTTGGCGACGACTTCCTTGTCGTCCTGATCGGTGGCCGCCCTCTCGTCGTCGGCGTCGGCGTCATCGTCGCTTTCGGATGCGGCATCCTCGTCTTGAGGTTTGGCCTTCGCGGTTTTCCGCGCACTCGGCGCCTTCGCCTCCTCCTCGATGGCGGCGAGGCGCATGTCCAGATAGCCCTCGACGATCTCGTTCAGGCGATCGAGGCAGCCGGTGAAGAAATGATCGGCGCCGGGCATGATCTCGAGGCCGATTTCGAGCCCGCGCTGCTGCTTCAGCTTCTCCACCAGCTTCTCGGCCGACTCGACGGTCACCAGCGTATCGCGATCGCCGTTCACGATCAGGCCGGAGGAGGGGCAGGGCGCCAGAAAGCTGAAATCGTAGAGATTGGCCGGAAGTGCTGCGCTGATGAAGCCCTGGATCTCCGGGCGGCGCATCAGGAGCTGCATGCCGATCCAGGCGCCGAACGAGATGCCGGCGACCCAGACCCCCTTGGCGTTGGGATTGTAAAGCTGCATCCAGTCCAGCGCCGCGGCGGCGTCGCGCAGCTCGCCCTGGCCGTGATCGAAGCTCTCCTGCGAGCGTCCGACGCCACGAAAATTGAACCGCAGCACGGAAAAACCGCGCTTCACGAACATGTGATACATGTCGTAGACGATGCGGTTGTTCATCGTGCCGCCGTGCAGCGGGTGCGGATGCAGTACCACGGCGAGCGGCGCGTCGCGCTCGGTGGCGTGGTGGTAGCGGCCCTCCAGCCGCCCGTCGGCGCCGTTGAAGATGACTTCCGGCATTTATAGACTCCCTCCGCGCGTCCCCGCGCCGATCTTCGCATGACCCTCGATGGCCGGTAACCTTACATGGGATCGCCGGGCATGGGGCGCCACCCGTGGCGACGGGCGTATTCGCCTACCTATCGACAGCGGCTGTGACATCGGTCACTTGACTGATCTCGACAACATCGCAACATCATGGGCAGATTGCGCCGTGTTTAGCGTGAACGGCGCAATTATTGCAATCACGATCTGTGGCACCGGATCATGTTCAAGAACCTCAAGGACGATATCGACGCCGTCGCCAAGCGGGATCCCGCCGCACGTTCCGCATTCGAGGTGCTGCTCTGCTATCCGGGGCTGCATGCGATCCTGTTTCATCGGGTCACGCATAATTTGTGGCGCCGCGGCTGGACGACAAGCGCGCGCTGGCTTTCGCAGGTGGCGCGCTGGCTGACCGGCATCGAAATCCACCCGGGCGCCACCATCGGACGGGGCATTCTGATCGATCACGGCATGGGCGTGGTGATCGGCGAGACGGCCGAGGTCGGTGACAATGTCACGCTGTACCAGGGCGTGACCCTCGGCGGCGTCTCGCTGAACCCGGAAAAACGCCATCCCACCATCGAGGACGACGTGGTGATCGGCGCCGGCGCCGCCGTGCTCGGGCCGTTCACGGTCGGCAAGGGGGCCAGGATCGGCGCCAACGCCGTGGTGCTGAGGGCGGTCGAGCCCGGCACCACCGTGGTCGGCGTGCCGGCCATGCCGACCGGACCGCAGGAGCTGGGCGAAGAGGAAATCTGCTGTTTCCCCGCCTATGGCACGCTTCCGGGCGCTGCCGTCGACCCGGTCGCGCGCAGCCTGGAGCGGCTGCAGGGTGAGATCGAGCGGCTGAACGGCAAGGTCGCCGAGCTGGAGGCGCGCGAGGATCTGCGGTCCGAGGCCGAGGATGCCCGCGAGCCGGTCGCCGCCGGCAAGCGCTGAGCACCTCGAAAGCCAGGATATCGTGGCCGACCGGGTCTATCTCGACTGCAACGCGACCGCGCCGGTGAAGCCGGCGGTGATCGACGCCATGGCCGCGGCGATGACGAGCGTCGGCAACCCGTCCTCGATCCATGCCGCGGGCCGGGCCGCAAGGCGCCTCGTCTCACGGGCGAGGGAGCAGGTCGCCGCCCTGGTCGGGGCCCCACCCGAGGCGGTGATCTTCACCTCCGGCGGCACCGAGGCCAACAACCAGGCCCTCGCCTGGGCGGGAGACCGGGTCATCACCTCCGCGATCGAACACCCCTCGGTCCTCGCCCTCGCTGACCCAACGACCGCCGTGCCGGTCACCGCCGACGGCCTCGTCGATCTCGACCACCTCCGCAAGTCTCTGGCAAGTCGACGCGCCGCCACGCTGGCGGTGATGGCGGCGAACAATGAGACGGGGGTGATCCAGCCGGTGCGGGACGCGGCGGCGCTCGCCCGCGAGGCCGGGGTCCGTCTGCATGTCGACGCGGTGCAGGCGGCCGGCAAGATCCCGATCGATTTTTTCGAGCTTGGCGCCGATACGCTCAGCCTGTCCGCTCACAAGATGGGCGGGCCGCAGGGCGTGGGCGCTCTCGTCCTCGGCCCGGATGTCGAGCCGAACTGCCTCTTGAAGGGCGGTGCGCAGGAGCGGCGTCTTCGCGCCGGCACCGAGAACCTGCCGGGCATCGTCGGTTTCGGCGAGGCAGCCAGGCTTGCCATCGAGGATGCGGATTTCGCCGAACGGGTCGGCCGGCTCCGTGACCGGCTGGAGGCCGGAATCCGGGACCTCATGCCCGAATGCCGCGTTTTCGGCGAAAAGGCCCCTCGCCTCGCCAACACGTCCTGTCTGGCACTCCCGGGCCTTTTTTCGCGCGAAACCCTGCTCATCGCGCTCGATCTCGCCGGCGTCGCGGTCAGTTCCGGCTCCGCCTGCTCCTCCGGCAAGGCCGGCTCGAGCCATGTGCTCGCCGCCATGGGCGCGCCGGACGACGAGGCCGATGGCGCCATTCGGGCGAGCCTCGGCTGGAACAGCACCGAGACCGACGTCGACCGCATGATCGAGGTCTGCCGGGAGCTGCTTTCGCGCCACCGCCTGCGACGGAGTGCTCGAGGCATATAGAGCTACGCTATCCGCCGCATGCATCGGCCTGAAGGCCTTCGGAAATCTTGCAATCTGCGCGAAAAGACCGACATAAAGTCCGAGGGTGCGTCCACCGCACCCAGGTTTTCGTGCGTACTGAGGAGAAGGGCGCCATGAGTGGCCAGGTTCTGTCCCTGACCCCGGCCGCCGTGAAACGCATCCGGCATCTGGTCGACACCCAGGGCAACGGCGCGCCCGGCATCCAGGTCGGTGTGCGCAACACCGGTTGCTCGGGCATGAGCTACACCATCGATTTCGTCGACGAGATCGGCCCGGACGCCGAGCTGGTCGAAGCGGATGGCGTCAAGGTCGTGATCGACCCGCAGGCGGTGATGTTTCTGATCGGCACCGAGATGGACTTCGTCGAGGACAAGCTCGGCGCGGCCTTCAAGTTCAACAACCCCAACGAAGCCGGCCGCTGCGGCTGCGGCGAAAGCTTCACCATCTAGGCCCCGACGCGGGGCGGCGTCGACTTGACGGAGCCTGGTCGGGCTGCTTTTTGCAACTCGGGCTGCGGAGGTGCCGGTTGGAGGCCGCGGTGCCGGCCTGATGGAGCCCGTCAAACCACTTTGACCGTTCCTGCTGGCGGTAACCTTCGCGAAAGGACAGGCCGCAGCTGAGCACCAAAATGCCCTTGAAAGGAAATGTTAACCCATCGCCCCTAACATCGCCCACCTGGTCCATGCGATCCCGGGAGTCCGAGCCAAGCCCTCTATTCTCTGCGGGCGGACGGATTCCCAGGATCGCATGGACCAGGATGCCAGCATGGCGAAACATGCTTAAGAAGGAGTTAAGGCGGCTGATGAATGATGAACCAACCTGATCTGACTTCGCTATAGCCTTCGAAAGAACGGGAAATCGGGTGCCGAAGATCACCTTCATCATGCCGGATGGCGAGCGCATAGACATGGACGTGCAGCGCGGGCTGTCCTTGATGGAGATCGCGCGGGAAGCCGATCTCGGCATCGAAGGCACCTGCGACGGCTCGCTCGCCTGCGCCACCTGCCATGTGGTGGTCGACCCCGATCACGCCGGACGCCTGAAGCCGGCAAGCGAGGAAGAGGAGGACATGCTGGATCTCGCCTTCGGCCTGAAGCCCACTTCCCGGCTCGGCTGCCAGATCGTCATGAGCGACGAGCTCGACGGTCTGGTCGTTGCCATTCCTGAAGGTTTTTGAGACATGCCCCCCGCTGCGGCGCAAACCCGACCCGAAAAAGTCGACGCCGGCCACCGCCACCGCGTGGTCGTCGCCATGTCGGGCGGGGTGGACAGCTCCTGCGTCGCAGCATTGCTGGCCGAGCAGGGCCATGAGGTCATCGGCGTCACGCTGCAGCTCTACGATCACGGCAAGGCGGTGGGCAAAAAGGGCGCCTGCTGCGCCGGCCAGGACATCCAGGACGCGCGAAACGTCGCGGAAACGCTGGAGATCCCTCATTACGTGCTCGATTTCGAGGAGCGCTTTCGGCATGCCGTGATCGAAGATTTCGCGGACAGCTACGCCAGAGGCATCACTCCGATCCCCTGCGTGCGCTGCAACCAGCGGGTCAAGTTCCGGGATCTCCTGGACATCGCGAAAGACCTCGGGGCGAGTGCGCTCGCCACCGGCCACTATGTCCGCCGGATCGAACAGGACGGCGTCGCCGAGCTGCATACCGCGGCGGACGAGCACCGGGACCAGAGTTATTTCCTGTTCGCGACGACGCCGGAACAGCTCGATTTTCTTCGCTTTCCGCTAGGCGATCTCGAAAAGACCGAGACCCGAAAGCTCGCCGAACGCTTCGGCCTTCCGGTCGCGGACAAGCCGGACAGCCAGGACATCTGCTTCGTCCCTGGCGGTTCGTACGCGAACATCGTCGACAAGCTCCGGCCCGGAGCGGCGGAGCCCGGCGACGTCGTCCATGTCGACGGCCGGGTGCTCGGTCGGCACGAGGGGCTGATCCACTACACCGTCGGCCAGCGCCGCGGGATCAAGGTGGCCGTCGGCGAGCCGCTCTACGTCGTCCGCCTAGAGCCCGAAACGCAGCGCCTGATCGTCGGCCCGAGGCCGGCGACACTGTGCGAGAACATCGACGTGAAGGACATGAACTGGCTCGCAGCCCCCAAAGACGGCCTTCGCGTCAGGGTCAAGCATCGCGCGCGAGAAACCGCCGTCGACGCGACCGTCCACCCGCTCGCCGACGGCAAGGCGCGCATCGCCTTCGCCAAGCCGCAATCCGGCGTCGCCCCCGGCCAGGCGGCGGTCCTCTACCAGGACACCCGCGTGCTCGGCGGCGGCTGGATCGACCGCGCACCGCTCGTCGGTCATCAGCGATGACCGGCTTGACCTGACGGCCGAACTCTTGACCAAATCCACGCCCAGCGTTACATGCGTTGGGTTCTCGTGGCGGAGTAGCTCAGTCGGTAGAGCAGTGGAATCATAATCCATGGGTCGGGGGTTCAAGTCCCTCCTCCGCTACCACCCTTATTTCCATGAAGAAGTCAGATCGGGTTGACCCGCTTCCATAGACGCGGCCAGCAGGTTCTTGAAATCGCCACCCGTTAACTCGGCGTTTACCCAGGCATGGCAAAATCGGTTTGATGGTCCATGCGACCCTGGGAATCCGCCCGCCCACTGGAGCGTCGGGGCGAGGTTCGGACTCCGAGATTTGCATGGACCGATGCTTGGCATCAGGGAAAAGAACGAAAAGTTGATCCCGGGAGAAGCTGAAGTGATAGCGCCTGAACCGCCTTCGCTCCAGGAGAACGCGAGAGACACGTCGGATCGTCAGGCCGTGTTTCCTTCTTGTCTCAATCGCCGTCCCGATAGGGAAAATCCGAAAACAGTTCGGGCTTGAAGTCCATGCCGTGCCCGGGGCGGTCGGGCGGGGTCATGAGGCCGTCCTTCGGCAGCACCGGCTCGATCCAGAGATGGTCGTACCAGCCCATATATTCGAGCCAGGAAGGGTTCGGGATCGACGCGACCAGGTGGGTCGAGAGTTCCGGGAACATGTGGGGTGCTATCGTCAGGCCTGCACGCGCCGCGTGCTCGGCGATGACGCGAAGCTCGGTGTAGCCGCCGCGCATGATGTCAGGCTGCAGGATCGGTATTTTTCGGCTTTCGAAGAACGGCTTCAGATCGTGATGAGTGAAGTGGTTCTCGCCGCCGACCACGGGCGTTCGGATGGCGTCGGCGATTCGGTGATAACCCTCGAAGTCGTCGGCGATGACGGGCTCTTCCAGCCAGGCGAGGTCGTAGTCGCCCAGGCGCCTTCCGACCAGGATCGCCTCGTCCGCCGTCCAGCCCTGATTGACGTCGACCATGATCTGCACGTCGTCGCCAAGGGCCTGGCGCATGTCCCGGACGTTCTCGACGTCCTGGTCATGGCTGAAGAGATGGGCGACCTGCATCTTGATCGCGGGAAATCCGTCGCCTGCGAAGCGCTTCGCCTTCTCGATCATGCCGTCATGGCCGAGCCCGCGAAAGCAGCCGGAACCGTAGACCGGAAGCGGATCCGGCCTGCCGCCCCAGAGCCGCCAGAGCGGCTTGCCTTCCGCCCGACCGACCGCGTCCCAAAGCGCGATGTCGAGGGCGGACATGGCCATCACCGTGATGCCCATCCGGCCCTGGATATAGGTCGCCTGCCACATCTTCCGCCAGAGCGCTTCGACATCGCCCACTTCCTCGCCGAGGAGCAGCGGCTTCAGCATCTCGTGGATGCAGGTCTCGAGCGTACGCATGCCGCCGGCGAGCGGGTGCAGATGGCCGGTGCCGACGACGCCCCCGGCCGTCTCGACTTCGACCACCAGGAGATCGATCGCCTCCAGGGTCAGAAATCCCGTCTTCGGCGGATCGGTGAACGGCACGGCGAGCAGGTGGGTCCGGATATCATCGATGATCATGGGCGGCCTCCCTTTTGACCCGATCCTCAAGGTCCGATGTTTTCCGCATCGCTGTCCAGTGCAGAGCGTGCCGGGCCAGCGGAAGCTCGGGAATTTGTCTTTGAAGCGGCGGCGGTTTCGGCCTATGTCGAAGGCGTGAGCGACCAGCCAGGGCGTGCCGGCCGATGAAGGTGCTGATCAAGGACGACGAGGCGCTGGCCGCGGCCGATGCGGCGGCGCGGAGCGCGGCACAGATCGGCTTCAACGAGCCGTACTCGAGCCTGGGCTCGGCCACGCGCGTCAAGCGCCCGGCGCCCGGCACCATCGAGGCCAACCGACGCTTTTTTCCAGACGGCGAGCCCATGCCGACCCACGCGATCACGGTCGGCATCGGCACGATCATGCGCGCGCGCTCGATCCTCATGCTCGCGACCGGCGTGCGCAAGGCAGACGCCGTCGCCGCGATGATCGAAGGCCCGGTGAGCGCCTTCTGTCCGGCCTCGGCACTGCAATATCACGCCGAGACGACCGTGCTGCTGGACGCCGCCGCGGCCTCGAAGCTCGCCCTGAAGGATTTCTACCTCGCGATCCATCCGAACGGCGACGATCGCGATCTTTTGTGACAGCCGGGCGCGGCGGCGATCGCCGAAGTTCGCGTCGAGACGTCCGCCATCACCGCAGCCTTGCAGATGCGAATGTTCCATCGCATGATTTTCTGCAGCCGTGTCGTTTTCGTGCATTCTGCCTATCGACAGATGCGGCCAATGGCTGACGACGCTCCTTGGGAAGGGTCTCGCATGAGCGGATATCGACGATTCCTGCGCGTTCTCGCGTTGGCGACTGCGGTCGGTCTCGCCGGGGCGGCGTTCGCCGAGGATAAGGCGATCATCGTCCAGTCGACCACGTCGACCGCCAATTCCGGGCTTTACGACCACCTGCTGCCGACCTTCAAGGAGAAGACCGGGATCACCGTCAACGTCGTCGCCGTCGGCACCGGGCAGGCGATCAGGAATGCCGAGAACTGCGACGGCGACGTGCTGCTGGTGCATGCCAAGCCCTCCGAGGAGGCGTTCGCCGAGGCAGGACACGGGGTCGAGCGCTTCGATCTCATGTACAACGACTTCGTCATCGTCGGTCCGACGGACGACCCGGCAGGCATCGCCGGCGGCGGCGACGTGCTGGCGGCCTTGTCCAGGATCGCCGAGACCGGCTCGACCTTCGCCTCGCGCGGGGACGATTCCGGCACCCACAAGAAGGAACGGGCGCTCTGGCAGGCGGCCGGCGTCGATCCGAGCGAAGCGTCGGGCGGCTGGTATCGCGAGACCGGATCGGGCATGGGCGCGACCCTCAATGCCGGGGTCGGCATGGGCGCCTATGTCCTGACCGATCGCGCCACATGGATCAGCTTCAAGAACAAGGGCGAATTTGAAATCTCGGTTGAGGGGGACGACGCTCTGTTCAACCAATATGGCGTCATCCTGGTCAGCCCGGAAAAATGCCCGAACGTCAAAGCGGCGTCCGGTCGGATCTTCATCGACTGGCTGCTGTCCGAGGAGGGGCAAGGCGCGATCCAGGCCTATCGAATCGACGGCCGGCAGTTGTTCTTCCCCAATGCCGGGCTCGGGCCGAGCTGACGGTCCGAAGGAGGCGCGGATCGCGCGCTCCTCGATCCGCGGACGTTCCGCAAGCTCTCCGGTGCTCGGATAGTCGGTCATCCATCGAGACCATGCCGGCATGCCGTCGGCGAGCAAACGCCGGGCGACAGCGCATCGGAGGCTGATGTTCAAAAAAATTTTACAGATGTGAACGGCTTCACAACGAAGCGCACCTCGTCCTGCTAGATCGCTCGGATGACTACCGGGTCGGCCCGCATAACGGGCTGGTTCACCTGCCCCTATCATTCGAACGTCTTCGGCTGGAGAGACCAGATGCGCAAGATCGAAGCCCGCGAGAACCGCGAAACCGCCGCCAAAATCGCCCATGACCGCCAGCACCCCGTCCATGTCGCCAATGGCGAGGAACGCGCCTATCGTGACGCGCACTCCTTCATGAGCTTCACGAAAGGCCTGCCGCATGGCGAGACCAATGGGCTGGTGAGGGACGAGCAGGACCCGGTGCGCCTGCGCGCCGCGATGGACAGCGGCTACACCCGCGATTTCGACCTGAACGTGCCGTTGGGGGATCGGGACACCGCCGGGGCGTTGCAATGGCATTTCCATGGCGCCGACACCGGTCACCGCCGGTGGGAGGCGCCGACCGCAGGCTGGGTATTCGATCTCCAGGGACCGGACGCCCAGGCCGTCACCATGCCGCCCGCCCCGCCGATCGTGGTGCAGAAGAAAGCGAAACCCGCTCACGGCCATTACGGTAAGATTGCGAGCATCCATGCGATCGAGGCCAATCCCGAGCTGGTCGCCGAGATGGCCGAGGTCTACTGGCTTTCGCTGCTGCGCGACAAGCCGCTGTCGGCACTCGACGATCGCACCGCCAACCCTGTCGACGCCGATGTCCAGGACGCCGTCGACCATCTCGCGGACCTGCATTTCTACGAAAAAGCGCGAGGCGAGCATCCGCGCCGGCGGCTGCTCGACCATTATGACAGCCTGTCGCGCCAGAACGTGTTTCGCGGCCACACGCCGGGCGATCGCAAGGGCCCCTATCTCAGCCAGTTCATGCTGATGGGCGATCGCCACCTGAACGAAGCGAGCCCGAGCGGCCGCGTGGAAGAGGACGGCCTGCTGCAATATGGCTCGATCACCGTGGATCAGCGCGTGCGCGTGGCCACGCCCGGGCGGGACTACATGACCCACTGGAACGAGTGGCTGGACGTGCAGAACGGCGCCGACGTGATCGGAGCGCAGGACTATGTCGCAAGCGGCAGCGGAGACCCGACCTTCCGCTTCATCGCGACACTGCGGGATCTCGCGACCTACGTCCATTTCGATGCGCTCTACGAAGCCTATCTCAACGCCTGCATCTGGCTTCTGAACGTCGGCGCGCCGGTCGACCCGCAGTTCCGCCATCTGCTCGCAGGCACCAGGCACACGACCGGTTTCGCCTTGTTCGGCGGGCCGCACATTCTGTCGCTGATGACCGAGGTCGCGACCCGCGGGCTGAAGGCGGTGCGCTTCCAGAAGTTCAACACCCATCTGCGTCTCAGGCCGGAAGCCCTGGCCGGGCTGGTGGCGGCGCAGGAGCACGTCCAGTCTCTGGTCGACGCAGCTGCTGACCAGGCCGAGATCGATGCCGCCATGGCGATCTGGCCGGATCCGACGGTGTTCGACCATGCCGGCCTGTTCCGCGACGCCCTCAATGCCGACAGCGGTGGCGTCGATCTTCTGCAGAAGGTTCGCGACCGCAACCAGGCGCAGAACGCCCTGCACGCGGCCTATCTGAGCGACCCGACGCTGTCGCCGATCGCAGGCACCGACAACCTTCCGCTGCTGCCGATGGCCTTCCCCGAGGGCTCGCCGATGCACCCGTCCTACGGCGCCGGGCACGCCACGGTCGCCGGGGCCTGCGTGACCATCCTGAAGGCGTTTTTCGACGAGGAGGCCTGCCTCGTGCGGCGGGGCGGCGTGGTCAAGGCGGTGCCGCCCGGCGACGTCGATCCCGTCACGGACGAAAAGGTGGCGTTCGTGCCGGAAGCCGACGGCTCCGCGATCGACAACAAGGGGGCCGAGTTCCCGGACTATCTGCGCGTCGGCGACGAGCTGAACAAGCTGGCGGCGAACATCTCGATCGCGCGCAACATGGCGGGCGTGCACTACTACAGCGACTACATCGACAGCCTGCGCATGGGCGAGGAGATCGCGATCGGGGTGCTGCAGGAGCAGTCGATCATGTACCCGAAGGATCCGTTCCGCGTGTCGCTCACCTCCTTCGACGGCAAGCGCGTGATCATCGGCGAGGGCGAGGTGCAGTGCCTCGACCACGAACATCACGACAAAGGCTATGATGCGCTCGAGCATGTGGCCGTGGCGAAGCTGGTGAAGCAGAACCACGAGCTGGAGTCGAGGCTCGCCAGCCTGGAAAGCACCGCCGCGAACATCGAGGCCGCCGACTGAAGATCGCGACCGTTCCACCTCCCACAAGCTCCAACGTCCGCCGCTCGTCACGGCGGGCGTTCTTCTTTCACCATCGATGGCTATGCAGGCCGCCCGAAACGATCTACGCCCGCCTCGACCGAGACACCCGCCAGGTCAACGGTCCAGGCCGCGCCTGGTGATGGTGACGGTTTTGCCGTCCCGCTCGAGACGCCATTGCAGCCAGGTGCCGTCGGGGGCGTAGTAGAGTTCCCGTTCCAGATCGCCGCTGACCACGTATTTTCTGGCTTCGATCCGATCGGAGCCGATCCTGATGCGTTCGGGGGGCGCCTGTTGCACGCTGACGCGGCGGACTTTTCCGTCCCGCTGGCCGAAGATCACCGGACGGTCGACCGCGGCCACGTTCCAGGGATGGCTGGAGACGGCGTCGAGCGGCACCCTGGCGCTGCCTTCGACGCCGTCCACGACCAACTCCCCGCCGTCGATACGCGCTCTGGTGTCGTACACCTCGCCGTCGTCGTCGGTGCGGGCGTCATAGGCGATCAGGCGGTCGCCCTCCCAGACCTCGCGATAGCGCGCCTGGCGCTCATAGGCGGTGACGAACAGGATCTTGACCTTCACGTCCACGCTGGTCTCGACGATGAGCTGGTCGCCATGGCAGCGAAAGGTCAGGACGTGGGTGCCGATGTCGCCGTAGGTTTCGTGGTTGATCACGTAGGCGGCCGGGCTTGCCGGCGGCTCGCAGGCCAGCGCCGCGCCCGACGCCAGGAGCGCCAGCGCCGGTGCGAGCGCCAGTGCGAACGAACGTAACGCCGGACGGTGCACCGCCCTCAAAATGCGTCGTCCTCGAAGGCCATGAGCGGCTCGCCGCCCGCCATGATGCGGGAGAAAAGCGCGTTGTTCTCGGGCAGGATCTTGGTCATGAAGAAACGCGCCGTGGCGATCTTGGCCTCGTAGAAGGAGGCGTCGCCATTGGCGCCGGCTTCCAGCTTTGCCTTCGCGACCTTGACCATCCGGACCCACATGAAGGCGAGCACCACGAGCGCGAACAGGCGGAGATAGTCGACCGACGCCGCACCCGCCTCGTTCGGGTTTTTCATGCCGGCCTGCGCGATGTGCAGGGTCGCCTGCTGGAGGCGCGAGAACGCCTTGGCGAGCGGCAGCACGAACTCGGCGAGCTCCTGGTCCGCCTGGTGCTCCTCGATCATCGCCATCACCGGATGGAAGAAGCTTCGGAGCAGCCGCCCGAAATGGGACGGCAGCTTGCGGCCGACCAGATCCAGGGCCTGCACGCCGTTGGTTCCCTCGTAGAGCATGGTGATGCGCGCATCCCGCAGGAGCTGCTCCATGCCCCATTCGGCGATATAGCCATGGCCGCCCATGCACTGGATGCCGAGATGGGCGTTGTTGAAGCCCTCGTCGGTGAAGTGGGCCTTGATGATCGGGGTCATCAGCGCAACCAGGTCGTCGGCGGCCCGGCGGGTTTCGGGATCGGGGTGCTTTTCCGAGATGTCGAGCTGCATGCCGATCCAGTAGGCGAGCGCCCGAGCTCCCTCGGCGAAGGCGCGCATGGTAAGCAGCATGCGGCGGACGTCGGGGTGGACCAGCAATCTGTCCGCAGGTTGATCCGGTTCCTCGGCGCCGGTCAGCGCCCGGCCCTGGCGCCGGTCCTTCGCGTAGGCGACGGCGCTCTGATAGGCGGTTTCGGCGATGCCGAGGCCCTGGATGCCGACTTCGAGCCTCGCGTCGTTCATCATGGTGAACATGGCGCGCATGCCGCGGTTGGGCTCGCCGATCAGGAAGCCCCTGGCCTCGTCGAAGTTCATGACGCAGGTGGCCGACGCCTTGATGCCCATCTTGTGCTCGATCGAGCCGCACGCGACGCCGTTTCGCGGGCCCGCCTCGCCCTGATCGTCCGGCAGAAACTTCGGCACGATGAAAAGGCTGATGCCCTTGATGCCGGCGGGCGCGTCCGGCAGGCGTGCGAGCACCAGGTGGACGATGTTCTCGGTGAGGTCGTGCTCGCCCGCCGAGATGAAGATCTTCGTGCCTGATATCGCGTAGCTGCCGTCGTCCCGGGGCTCGGCCCTGGTCCGGATCAGGCCGAGATCGGTGCCGCATTGGGGCTCGGTCAGGCACATGGTGCCGGACCAGCGGCCCTCGACCATCTTCGGCAGATAGGTTTCCTTCTGCTCGTCGGTGCCGTGCTTGATGATGGCGTTGTAGGCGCCCATGGTCAGGCCCGGATACATGCCGAAGGAGAGATTGGCGGAGCATACCATCTCGTCCACCAGAAGCCGGACGGCCTTCGGCAGGCCCTGACCGCCATAGTCGGGGTCCGCCGCCAGCGCCGACCAGCCGGCCTCGACGAACTGGTCATAGGCTCCCTTGAAACCTTCGGGCGTCCTGACCACGCCGTTCTCAAAGACGCAGCCCGCCCGGTCGCCCGGCTGGTTGAGCGGAAACAGCACCTGCTCCGAGACCTTGGCGGATTCCTCGATGATCGCGTCGATGACATCGGCCGTGGCGTCCTCGAAGCCCGGCAGCGCCGTCAGCTGGTCGACACCGAGCAGCTCGTGGAGCACGAAGCGCATGTCGCGCTGAGGCGCGCTGTAGGTGGTCATGTCGCTGGCCTCCGGATCAGTTGCGAAGCGGCTTGCCGGTTTCGAGCATGTGCTCGATCCGGGCGAGCGTCGCCGGCATTTTGACGAGTTTCATGAAGGCGGTACGCTCCATCTTGAGGAGAGCGTCCTCGCCGACCGTCTCGGTGATGTCGGTGTCGGCCCCGGACAGGATGGTCGCGAGCTCGGCGGCCACCACCTCGTCATGGGGGGTCGCCTTGCCCTGCAGGCGAAAGCCCTCGACCGCCATGCCCATGGCGAGCTTTGCCGTCGGGCCGGGCAAAGAGATCTCGACAGGCTCCTGCGCCTGGTAGCCCTCGACCATGGCGAGCGCTCTCGCCTTGGCGTCGGCCAGCAGGCGATCGCGATTCATGGTGACGCCGTCGTCCTTGCGCAGGAACAGCATCTCCTTCGCCTGTGCGGCGGACTTGGCGACCTCCGCCATGCCGATGGTTTCGAACACCTTGGAGATCGCCGGCATCGGCCCGCCCGGACGCTTTTCCCTGGTGATCCAGCGCTGGATCATCTCCGTGGTTCCGGTCCAGCCGGGAATGACGCCGACGCCGACCTCGACCAGGCCCATATAGGTTTCGCCGCAGGCCTGGACGGCATCCGCGTTGAGGCAGATCTCGCAGCCCCCGCCGAGCGCCATGCCGGCGGGGGCGGCGACCACGGGAAACGGCGCATATTTCATCTTGCGATAGGTTTTCTGGCCCTTGGCCACCATGTCCTCGACCATCGGCCAGACGGCGGTGTTGGCTGCGAAAAGCGCAAGGCCGATATTGGCGCCGACGGAAAAATTCGAGCCTTCATTGTAGATCACCAGCGCCTTTTTTTCCTTTTCGATCAGGCCAATCGACTTGTTCAGCAAATCGAGCACATCGGGGTCAATGGCGTTCATCTTGGTATGGATCTCGAAGCAGGCCACGCCGTCGCCGATGTCCCAGAGCGAGGCGCTGCCGTTCTTCAGGAGCGGTTTTTCGGCCGCACGCTTCACGTCTTCCAGCAGGAGCACGCCGTCCGGGCGCTCGACGTCCTCATAGGATCCTTCGAGCGTCAGATATTGCAGACGGCCGTGCTCGACACGGTAGAACGTCCCGTCACCGACTTTTTCCAGGATCGAAGGAACAGCTACGCCCGCGGCTGCTAGCCGTTGGAGGAACCAGGCGGGGCCGATTTTGTCGAGGAGCTCGAAGGGGCCCCATTTCCAGGCATAGCCGAGCTTCATCGCGGCGTCGATTTGCGTGATGTCGTTGGCGATCTCGCCGACGAGAGAAGCGGCGTAGGCGAGGGTCTTGCTCATGACCCGCCAGGCCCAATCCGACGCGGGTTCGTCGCCTTCGAAGAGGGCGCGGGGTCCGCCTTTGCGTGCGGCTTCGACGCCTTCGAGGCGGGGCTTGTTCGCGGTTTGGTACTCGCCGGTAGCGAGATCCATCGCTTCCTTGACGCGCGCACCGTCAGCCTTGTTCAGGCGATAGAAGCCGCCCTTACCCTTGCGACCGGTATAGCCCGCCTCGATCATCGCCTGAATGCGCGGCAGATCGCGGTCGATGTCGTGGAAGGCATCGCCTTCGGGCAGAGCCTTGCGCAGGCTGCCGGCGACGTAAGGCAGAAGGTCGATGCCGACGAGATCGGCGAGGCCGAAAATGCCGGTCTTGGGGATGCCGAGCGGGCGGCCCATGGCGGCATCCGCCTCCTCGATCGGCAGGTTGGCGTCGAACGCCCCGGTGAAGGCGGCCTGCATCCAGTAGACGCCGATGCGATTGCCGATGAAGCCGGGCGTGTCCTTGCAGCGGATCACGGTTTTTCCAAGCGCCTTATCACCAAAGGAGGCGAGGGCTTCGAGCACCTCGTCACTTGTCTCCGGTCCGGCCACGACCTCCAGGAGACGGAGATAGCGGGGCGGGTTGAAGAAGTGGGTGATCAGGAAATCACTGGTGAAGGTCTCGGGGAGACCGGCCGTCAGCTGGGCCAGAGGCAGGGTGGAGGTGTTGGAGCTGACGATCGCGCCCGGCTTCTTCACCCCGGCGATTTTTTTGTACAATTCCTGCTTGATCGCGAGATCCTCGACCACGACCTCGACGATCCAGTCGACCTCGGCGAGTTTTTCGAGATCGTCCTCGATATTGCCGGGCTCGACCAGCCTCATGGCGCGTTTGCTCATGAAGGGGGCGGGATCGGCCCTGGCGGCCTTCTTCAACGCCTCCTTCGCCAGGACGCTGCGATCCTCCGCGCCATCCGGAACGATGTCGAGGAGGATGACGGGAAAACCGGCATTGGCGATCTGGGCGGCGATGCCGGTGCCCATCACGCCTGCACCGATCACGGCGGCTCTTTGGATGTCCACTAGACCGCCTCCAGCACCGTGGCGATGCCCTGGCCGCCACCGATGCACTGGGTGGCGAGGCCGTATCGAGCACCCTCGCGCTTCATCAGCTGGGCGGTCTTACCGGTGATGCGGGCACCGGTGGCGCCGAGCGGATGGCCGAGCGCGATCGCGCCGCCGTCCAGATTGATGCTCGAAGAGTCCATGCCGAGGTCCTGCATCGAGGCGAGCGCCTGTGAGGCGAAGGCTTCGTTCAGCTCGATGACGTCGATGTCGCCGATCTCGAGGCCGGCGCGGGCAAGCGCCTTCCGGCTGGCGCCGACCGGGCCGATGCCCATGATCTCCGCCTTGCAGCCGGCGACGGCCGCACTTTTGAAACGGGCGAGCACGTCGAGCCCGTGCTTCATCGCGTAGTCCTCGGTGCAGACCAGGCAGGCGGCAGCACCGTCGGTGAGCGGCGAGGAAGTGCCGGCGGTGACCGTGCCGTTCTCGTCGAAGGCGGGCTTCAGTCCGGCGAGGCCCTCCTGGGTGGTGTCCGGGCGGATGCAGCCATCGGCTTCGACGAGATGGCCGCCGGCCTCGATCGGCACGATCTCGTCGTCGAGCTTGCCGGCGGTCTGGGCGGCGGCGGCCTTGGCGTGGCTCTCGACCGCGAAGGCCTGCTGATCCTCGCGGGTGATCTGATATTGCCGGGCGAGATTTTCCGCGGTGACGCCCATGCTCATGTAGGCTTCAGGGTATTTTTCCATCAGCGCGGGGCTCGGCATGGGGTTGTAGCCGCCCATCGGAATGCGGGTCATGCTCTCGACCCCGGCGCAGACGAACACCTCGCCGGCATCGAGCTGGATGGCGCCGGCCGCCATATGCACCGACTGCATCGAGGAGCCGCAAAAGCGATTGACCGTGACGCCGCCGACCGAAAGCGGCAGATCGGCGAGAAAGCCGATCAGGCGGGCGACGTTCAGCCCCTGCTCGCCCTCGGGAAAGGCGCAGCCGACGATCAGGTCCTCGATATCCTCGGGCTTGACTCCGCTGCGCTCGATCAGGCCGCGCACCACCTGGGCGGCGAGGTCGTCGGGCCGGACCCTGGTGAGCTCGCCCTTGTGGGCGAAGTGGAAGGGCGAACGGGCATAGCCCGCGATCACGACGTTCTTCATCTCATCTGTCCCTTTCGGCCCGATCGGGCGTCCTGCCTGTTCCCGTGTCCGTTGGTGGCGTCGCCATCGTTTCCGCTCTCCAGCCCGTCGAGGGCGAGGGCTTCGATGGCCTTCAGTTCCTTCAAGGTCTCCTCCAGATCGTCCCGCTGCCGCTCCAGCTCGGCGATGCGCTTTTGGCTTTCCTGCAACAGGGCCCGATATTGCCGGCGCTCGCCGTCTTCGAGGTCGTAGAGATCGAGCCATTCCCTGATCTCGGCGAGGGTAAAGCCGAGACGCTTGCCGCGCAGGATGAAGCCGAGCCGCACCCGGTCGCGCTCGCCGAAGATGCGGGTCTTGCCCACGCGCCTCGGCGACAGCAGGCCCTGATCTTCATAAAAGCGGATCGCGCGCGGGGTTACGCCGAACATCTCGGCGAGTTCGCCGATGCCGAAGGCGCCGCCTTCGTCCGCAAAGCCCCCGCCGTCTACCAGCCCGTCGGTCATGCCGACTGCGCCCGCTCACGCTCCTCGGCGGCGAGCTCCTTCTTCAGGATCTTGCCGACCGCGGATTTCGGCAGATCGTCGCGAAATTCGACGATCTTCGGCATCTCGATCGGCGAGACCTTGTCCTTCAGGAAGGCGAGCAGCGTCTCCTCGTCGAGTTCGGCCCCCTCCATGCGAACCACATAGGCCTTGACCGTCTCGCCGCGATAGTCGTCGGGCACGCCGAGCACCGCGGCTTCGCGCACGTCGGGATGCTCGTAGAGCGCTTCTTCGATGACCCGCGGATAGACGTTGAAGCCGCTGCAGATGACCAGATCCTTCAGCCGATCGACGATATAGCCGTAACCGTCCTCGTCCAGATAGCCGATGTCGCCGGTGTGCAGCCAGCCGTCTCGGATGGCGTTCGCGGTTTCATCCGGGCGCCGCCAGTAGCCCTGCATGACCTGCGGCCCGGAAACGCAGACTTCGCCGCGCTCACCGGGCGGCAGAACCACCTCGCCGTCGTCGAGCGAGCGGATCTCGATGCTGGTGCCTGGCATGGGCACGCCGAACGAGCCCTGTTTCTGCAGGCCGTGGAAGGGGTTGCAATGGGTGACCGGCGCCTCGGTCAGCCCATAACCCTCGACCAGGGAGCAGCCGGCGCGGCGCTCGAATTTTTCTTTGACTTCGATCGGCAGGGGCGCGCCGCCGGAAATGCAGAACTTGATCGAGGTGAGATCGTAGCTCTCGATCTTCGGATGGCCGCTGATCGCATTGTACATGGTCGGCACGCCGGGGATGAAGGTCGGCCGCTTGTCGTGGATGGTCTGCAGCACCTGATCGAGCTCGAAACGGGGCAGCAGGATGAGAAGGGCGCCGGTGCGGATGCCGAAGGTCAGCACCGTGCTGATCGCGAGCACGTGAAACAGCGGGATGACGCCGAGAATGCGCTCCTGGCCGGGCTCGAACTCATGGGCCCAGGCGACCAGCTGGTCGGCGTTGATGACCAGGCTCGCATGGCTGTGGACAGCGCCCTTCGGTATACCGGTGGTGCCGCCGGTATACTGAATGAGTGCGATATCTTCCACGGGATCGATCGTCACCGGCGCCGCATGGCCCTCATTGGCGACCAGCTGTCCGAAAGCGATGAAGGCGGGCCCGTCGGGCATGTTCGCGACGTCGCCCCGCTTGACCCAGGGATAGAGATAGTTCTTCGGAAAGGGCAGGCAGTCCGCGAGCGGCGCCACCACCACGGCTTTAAGGAGCTTCTGATCGACCAGCGGCTCCAGTTTCGGAAGAAGCGCTTTCAGGTCGAGGGTGATCATGATTTCGGTCTCGGAATCCCGAACCTGCTGCTCGATCTCGCGGGTGACGTAAAGCGGGTTGTAATTGACCACCGTGCCGCCGGCCCGAAGGACCCCGAAGAAGCAGACGATCGAATAGGGGCAGTTCGGCAGGAAAAGACCGATGCGCGTGCCCTTGCCGACACCCAGATCCTGAAGTCCGCGCGCGACCCTGGCGGCCATGGCATCGACCTCGCGATAGGCCATCTGCCGACCCAGAAAATCGATGCAGGGACGATCGGCGTGGCGGGCGACCGCCTCGTCCAGCAGTTCCTGAAAGGGCCGCGGACCGAACGCCGCATGCCAGTCGATCGCTTCGGGATAGCGGGCGAGCCAGGGCCGGGCGGCGATCACGGCTTCGCTCGGCGATGGCGCATTTTCCATTTCATCGATAGCCACGCAAACCTCCAAAACCGAAACGCGCTCAAAGAGCCGTTTGGAACGCCCTGCGCTGCTGTTATCATGTCTTGGTTAACTGAACGTAAATGCTACTGACGATAACGTCAATGAATTTACGTAAACGTCATATGAGGATGGTCCGACGGTGCGATGGCATTTGGCGCTTGCCAAAAATTCGCCTCTCGGTTATCAACATTGCACCTCTTGTTTTTCGAAGGCAGGAGCTATCATGGACAGGCGACCTATCATCCCACGCTAAAAGCATGTCCGTCGTTCTGACGGCGAACGCCTGCTCCCAGGCCGCGGCATTCGCGCGCCTCCTCATTTGAGTCCAACTCCAGACCAAACCCCGACATAAGCCGGCGCGCTTTTTTGCCGGCTGCTCATATTCGCTTCGGAGCCCGACCATGACTCCCGGCTTACGTGACGTCTTCGCCTTTTCCTGGCGACATTGGCGCCGTCGACCCATCACGCTCGCTATCCTGGGCGTGGGGATCGGCGGCCATGTTCTGGCCGAGATCGCAGGCCCGATCTTCATCGGCAAGCTGATCGACGCCCTCACCGCAACCGACGTTCAGGCGGCCATCTGGGCGCTCGGCATGATCCTCGCCATGCGCCTGCTGTTCGTCGTCCTCCACAGCGGCGGCGACTATGCCTGGACCTATCTGTCCGTGAAGATCCTGCGGGAAATCTGCGCGGACGCCTTTTCGCGCGTGCAGCGCTACAGCGCCGAATGGCACGCCAACACCTTCGCGGGATCGACCGTGCGAAAAATCACCCGCGGCTTCTGGGCGTTCGATCATCTCGGCGACAGCTTCTACTTCCACCTGATCCCGTCGGCCGCCGTGGTGCTCGGCGTGCTGGTCGCCATGACCTTCCGCTGGCCGGAGATGGCGGCCCTGTTCGCGCTCGGCACCGCGTTCTACTGCTGGGTCAGCATCCACCTGACCATGGCCTACTTCGCGCCGAAACGGCGGGAAGCGGTCGAATATGACACCAAGCTCGGCGGGGCGCTGGCCGACAGCATCACCTGCAACGCCCTGGTCAAGGCGTCCGGCGCCGAGGAGCGGGAGGATGCGCGTTTCGGCGGCGTGCTCGACGCCTGGTATCGCACGCATATCCGCTGCTGGCGGGCGGCGATCGACACCAGCGTCGCGCAGATGGTGACCATGCTGATCGTCCAGGCGGCGCTGCTCGGCGTCGCTCTCTGGCTCTGGAAGGAAGGTCGGGCCACGACCGGCGACGTCGCCTATGTGCTCACCAGCTTCATGCTGGTGAACGGCTATCTGCGCGACGTCGGCCAGCACATCCGCGAAGCGCAGCATGCGGTCAACGATCTCGAGGACATCGTCGAATACGACCTGACCGAACCCGACGTCCAGGACCGGCCGGCGGCGGGCACGCTCGGCGTGCGGCGTGGACAGGTTGCGTTCGAGCATGTCCGGTTCTGCTATCCCCGAAGCGCCGAGCCGGTGTTCGACGGTCTCGATCTGGTGATCGAGCCCGGCGAGAAGGTGGCGCTGGTCGGCCATTCAGGCTCCGGCAAGTCGACCTTCGTGAAGCTCGCCCAGCGACTTTACGACATCGACGGCGGCCGCATTATGATCGATGGCCAGGACATCGCCTCCGTCTCCCAGCAAAGCCTGCGCGAACAAATCGCGCTGGTGCCGCAGGAGCCGATCCTCTTTCACCGTTCGCTCGCCGAGAACATCGCCTACGGCCGGCCTGACGCCGACCTTCAAGCGATCCGCTCGGCGGCGCGCATGGCGGAGGCGGATCAGTTCATCCGGGAACTGCCCGACGGCTACGAGACGCTGGTCGGCGAGCGCGGGGTCAAGCTGTCCGGCGGCGAACGCCAACGGGTGGCGATTGCTCGCGCGATCCTGGCAGACTTGCCCATCCTCATCCTCGACGAGGCGACCAGCTCGCTCGACAGCATCTCGGAGCTCGCGATCCAGAGGGCGCTGGACCGGCTGATGAAGGGGCGGACCACCATCGTGATCGCGCACCGTCTCTCAACGGTCCGCCAGGTCGACCGCATCCTGGTGTTCGAGAAGGGTAAGATCGTCGAGGAAGGGACGCACGATGCCCTGCTCGAGATCGAGGGCGGCCGCTATCGCCGTCTCTTCGAAACCCAGGCCGGCGGATTCCGCCAGAAGCTCGCGGGCTGACCGGAAAAAGACAACGACCGCCGCGATCGGCTCGCGGCGGTCGTTTCTTTTGTCCGACGCATCGGGGAGGCTGCGATGCGTCGTCCGCCGATCCCGGCCGGCATTGCTGGGAAGAGCCGGGATGGCTGATGGCGAAAAGGGCCGGAACGCCTCTCGGCGTCGACCCCGACTTGAAGACGTTCTAGCGGCGCGACCCCATCGAAACATTCCGTTGCGAGGGATCTGACATGTCGGTGCCGGAAGTCATTGCAGAACGCCGCGTGAATCGCATGAAGTGGTCACACCACTAGTGGAAGGAACCGTCGGCCTGCATCTTGTCGAAGATGCGCTGGCTCAGGGTATCGTCCTCCATGGCGGCGGCTTCGATCTCCTGATACTCCGCGAGCGTGATCCCGTCCGTTTCCTCGATTGCGGCCTTGAACTTCGGCTCCAGCTCGGCCTGCAGCGTCTTGAAGTCCTCTTCGGACTTCGCGGCCACCATCCGCTCGATGGCGGTGCTGGTCACCTCGTGAACCGCGCGAAAGGCGTTCACGAAGGAATCGAGCTTGGCGTCGTCCACGCTCAGCGTCCCTTCGGCCCTGAGATCGGCGCTCGCCAGCGATCCGGCGGCGAACATCATGAGGGCGGCGGCGAGGAAACGGCGAAATCGTCCAGTCACGCAACGGTCCTTTCGACGGTTTGGGTCGGTTTTCCTGCAGGTTCTGCCCAATGAACGGTTCGATCGGTGGAAAATTCCAATTCCCGGCGGAGTTTATCCGGAAGCGCAGGCGATCGCTCCGGCATCCCCGTTTTCGATCGCGAGCGTCGGAAAATCCTCCAGGCCCGATCGCCAGGGCGTCTCGCCGCTTCCCACCGCCTGGCCATGGGCGAAGAGGCATTGCAGAAACGTCCGCTCGAACGGATCGGCCGGATCCTCCGGACGCACGCAGCCCGAGCCCTCGGCGGTGGTGAAGCGGACGTCGACGCCGTCCCGCTCGGCCTCGCCGATGGTGCGGTAGAGGCCATCGAGGGTGAGCTGGTTCAGCACCACGTCGATGCTGCGCCCGCCGATGCCGACCAGCGAGTTCGCGGTGCATTCGGGCGCGACCGTCACCTCCGAGTTCAGGACGATATCGAGCCTCGGCGGCAGGATGGCGGCGTTGTCCATGGCCTTTCGCTGATCCTCCATGTAGCGATTGAAGAACAGCGCCAGGCGTGCGCCGCCGTCGGCATGCATGTCGCCGTCGATGAAGACCGGAGGAAAGGCGACAGGTATCGCCGCCGACGCCATCAGGACGTCGATATAGCGGTCGATCCGGTCCGGATCGGACCGCTCGCGGGCGATCGCCCCGAGATCGAAGATGCGCGGCAGGCCGCTGTCGAGATTGACCGCGAGCACCAGCAGCAGCCGGTTCGGACGCCCGTCCTCGGAATCGATCGCGGTGGCGGCCGCGACCTCGTCCAGAAGGGCGGGCGTCACCAGGCGTTCCAGGGTATCGCGAAGGGGTGCGGTGTCGAAGAAGGCGTTCGAGAACAGCGCGCGCAGCAATGAACGCCGCCGAAAGACGTCCTCGGTCGAGATGGTGGTGTATTGGCGCTCGAGATCGCCGTCGCGTTCCGGGCCGAGAAAGGCGTAGGTGGCGAGAAGGGCGCCGGCGCTGACGCCGGTGACGACATCGAAGCGAGCCGGTCTCAGGAGGTCCTCGTCGGTCTGCTCGGACCAGCCGTTGAGAAACCCCGCGCCAAAAGCGCCGAACGGCCCGCCGGACGACAGTGCGAGAATGCGCAGCCTGCCGTCCTCGGCGCTCGGCAGGTCGGCGAGCGCGCGCTCCGGCGCCCCGCCCGGCAGGGCATCCGCCTTCTTCCGCATCAGGGAGCGGATCTGCGAGGCCAGCGCTTCGTCCGCCATGCGTTCGGTGGCGGACGGCGCTGCGGCGGCTTCGTCCCGGGCGCGGGTCAGGCTGACCGGTCCCCCCGGCTCGGAACAGACGCCCTGGCAGACGGCGCCGAGCGGCCGGTCGTCCGAGGCGCAGGCAGTCAGCAGCAGGACGAGCCCGGCGGCGGCCGGAAAAAGGCGGGACGGCATCGAGACGCTCCGTTGTTCGTTGTCGGGCGGCGGTCGTCTCTATAGACCGCGCCTGTGCGGTACGCCAAGCGCCGCCGATGCGCTCAGTAGCCTCGGCGGTGGCCGCAGGGACCCGGTCCCGGCCAGCCGCAAGGCGGCGGCGACCACGTATGACAGCAGCGGCGGACATGGGGCTTGCAGGCGCGTCCCGACGTGAGATCGGGGTAGGGAATGCGAACGAGAATATGGCCGGGCGGACAGATTCTCCGCGGTGCGCAAGGGTGGTAGCCGCAGCCGCCATAGCCGCCATGGCTGGAAGCGTAGCCGGTCGTCTGGCCGTAGCTTCGCGGATTAGGGCCGGCCTGACAGGCCGCCAGCAGGATCACCAGCATCGACGAACAGACCAGACCCTTGATCCGAGCGAACGCCATCATTCGTCTCCCCGGCCTTCCGGAAGACGTTCTGCACCGCGCCCGGACGGAAGACCCTCCCAATCAGGTAGAATGAATTCGGCCGGAGGCGAGGTCAGCCGCCGACGGGATCGGATTCGGCGCGGATCGGCCTGGTCATCAGCCGCTCCATCGCCCGGTCCACGTCGAGCTCACCCGCCAGGATCGCCGCCACCGCCTCGCAGATCGGCAGCGTGCAAGGGGGGCGACGCGCCCCGGCGTGACCCTTGGCCAGGCGAATGACGGCGGCCGCCGTGGCTGCTCCTTCGACCAAAGCGCCCGGTTCCCGCTGCAGACGGGCGGGATCGGCGCCCTCGCCGATCTTCATGCCGAACGCCATGTTGCGCGAGGTCGGACTGCCGGCGGTGAGGGTGAGATCGCCGAGCCCCGCCAGTCCCATCAGTGTTTCCCGCCTGCCTCCCAGAACGTCGCCGAGACGCATCAGTTCCGCGAGACCGCGCGTGATCAGCGCTGCCTTCGCGTTCTCGCCGAGCGCCCTGCCCATGACGATGCCGGCGGCGATGGCGAGCACGTTCTTGACAGCCCCCCCGACTTCGACGCCGGTCAGATCGTCGGTCCAGTAGAGCCGGAATTTCTCGTGGCTCATGACCTCGGCAAGCTCGCGTCCGACCTTTTCGTCCGGACAGGCGAGTGTGGCCGCCGCCGGCAGGCCGAGCGCCACTTCCCGCGCGAAGTTCGGCCCGGAAAGCGCGGCGACGGGGCGGCCGGGGGCCGCTTCGCCGACGACCTCCGAAAGACGCCGGTCGCTCGTCCGCTCCAAGCCCTTCGCACAAACGACGAGGGGGGCCAAAGGCTGGCCTCCCTGATCCAAGGCGCCTGCGACCACGCCCACGGTTTGCGCCGGCACCACCAGAAGAATGGCATCTGCATCGGCCGTTTCGGCGAGGTCGGCCGTGATTTGAACGGCGGGATCGAGTGGAATGCCGGGAAGATAGCGTGCATTCTCGCGGCTTTCCGCCATGGCCCGCATCGCATCGCCATCACGACCCCAAAGAACGACCCGACGGCCTGCGCGAAAAGCGTTGACCGCCAGCGCCGTGCCCCAGGCACCGGCGCCGACGACGGCGATGGTCTCGATGGTGGTCATGGTGGTCTCGCAATCCGGAGTTCCAGGCCTCACGCCGAGAAGCGGCTCATCATCCGTCACGGGCCGAAAATATCAAAGGCAAACGAAGGCGCATGCGGGCCTGTCCGCCGGTCGATGCCGAGATCCGGCGTCGGACGAAGCCGTGACCCCGCCCATCGCCACGCACCAAGCCGTGGCCACAATGTCGATGTCTCCTGTCGTATTCGATGTCTCTTATCGTTCGGAAACGAAATGTTAACCCGCCGTCTCCAATGTCGCCGATCAGGTCCATGCGACCCTGGGAATCCGTGCGGCAGCCTTTTCCTTCTGCCGGCGGTCGGACTCGCAGGATCGCATGGACCTGATCACGGATCCTGGCCGACTGGGGTTAACGCATGGTTACCATTTCGGCGGGTTTACGACTTCGGCGGGCAGATGTTGCGACGACAACGACGCCAATCGCCCGCTGACGATGCATCGAACGACCAGGCCCACCATCATGTTTCGCCACCGTAGCCAATATGGCGACTGGAATGAGGCCATGCCAATGGCCGTCGCGGGCTAACGCTTCTGAACGTCCGATTCCTGGCGCTCCAGCTGCTCGATATACCAGAGGAGAGCGCGATTCATGCGTTTTTGATAACCGCGTCCGGACTGGCGAAACCAGTCATAGACGCGCCGGTCGAGGGTGACCGTGATGCGCACGGTTTCCGGCCCCTCTTCGTCTCGAACATCGGGTATCTGCACGTCACAAAGCTCCAGTTTCAGGAGCCAATCCTAGTGTCGAATAAGGGAAAGATATAGGATCACTTTCACGCACCAGTTTATAATGCTTTTCTTGATGTCAAAATACACACTGGCAATGTGTGTCGAATTCAGCTATGCGCATGTCTTCTGTCAAAGTGAGTTTCGGCGAAGATGCCATTCCATCCCGGCATCGATCCTGATTTCCCACTCGCTTTCTCTCGATTTGACGACGGAACAGGCGGCCTGTCCTCCGGGCGGGCCGCCTGATTACCCGGTCTGATTTCATCGACGCCCGGGCTATGCGCGCAGCGCCCGCCAGCCGGCGAAGCGGCCCTGCCCGCCGAGCGCTTCCTCGATGCGCAGCACCTCGTTCCACTTGGCCATGCGTTCGGAGCGCGCGAACGAGCCGACCTTGAGCTGACCGGCGTTCCAGCCGACCGCGAGGTGGGCGATGGTGACGTCCTCGGTCTCGCCGGAACGGGCCGAGACGATGGTGTCGAAGCCGGCGATGCGCGCGGCGTCGAAGGCCGCTCTGGTCTCGCTCAGCGTGCCGCGCTGATTCGGCTTGACCAGGAGCGCGTTCGCGGCGTTCAGGGCCGCGGCCTTGTGGACCCGGGCGGCGTCGGTGACCAGAAGATCGTCGCCGACGATCTGCACCCGGTCGCCGACCGCGGCGGCGAAGGCCTTAAAGCCGTCGATGTCGTCCTCGGCGAGCGGGTCCTCGATCGAGAGGATCGGATAGCGTTCCAGCCAGCCGCAGAGGAGTTCGATCATCTCGCCGGTGTCGAGATCGCGATCCTCCAGCGCCAGGCGGTAGCGCCCGCCCGCGCCGAACTCGGAGGCGGCGACATCGAGCGCGATCCCCACCTGATCGCCCGGCTGAAAGCCCGCCCGTTCGATCGCGCGCAAAAGCGTGTCGAGTGCCTGCTCGTTGGTCTCGAAGGCCGGCCAGAAGCCGCCCTCGTCGGCGACGCCGGCGAGCGCACCCGCCTCGGCCAGCAGCGCACCCGCCGCGCGGTAGACCTCCGCGGTCCAGTCGAGCGCTTCGGCGAAGCTCGAAGCTCCGGGGCAGACCACCATGAAATCCTGAATGTCGACCCGACGACCGGCATGGGCGCCGCCCCCAAGAATCTGGATCTCCGGCAGCGGCAGGATCAGCGGCCGGTCACCGGCGAGGTAGCGAAAGAGCGGCTGGCGCGCGGCCGCGGCCGCGGCATGGGCGGCGGCCATGGAGACCGCGATCGTGGCGTTGGCGCCGAGGTTCGTCTTATCCGGCGTGCCGTCGGCCTCGATCATGCGCCGGTCGACCAGCGCCTGGTCGGTCGCGTCCAGGCCGCGGACGGCGCCCGCGATCTCGTCCCGAACCGCACATACCGCCGCCATGACGTCATGGCCGCCGAACGCCTCGCCGCCATCCCGCCTGTCCAGCGCCTCGCCGGAGCCGGTGGAGGCGCCGGCCGGCGCGATCGCGCGGCCGCGGGCACCGCCGGCCAGCGTCACCTCGGCCTCGACCGTCGGCCGCCCGCGCGAATCCCAGACCCGGCGACCGTGGACATGCTCGATCAGGGTGAGATTGCTCAAGGCGTTCCTCCTTCTGGCGGGACGGCGAGGTGGCTTCGTGCGAGCGCTTCCCGCCAGCGTTCGAGAAGTTCCCGAAGGCTCGCCGCCGGCGCCGAAAGCCCGCCGGTCGCGAAAACCCTGACCAGGTCCTTGTCGCACTCCCCGGTCAGATACTCGACCGGCGACTTGCCGTCGATTCGCCCGAGCATCAGCCCCGGCAGCAATGCGGCGACGCGGGCTTCGAGCCCCTTCCCGCTCTCCCAGTCGACGCCGACGAGATAGCGCGACGCCATGGCGTCGAAACAGGCGAGGAAAGCGGGCGCCGACGCCGGCACCCAGACGCATTTCAGGAACAGGTGATTGAGGCAGAAGGCGAGGTCGAAGGCCGGATCGCCATACCAGGCGCATTCCGCATCCAGAAACACCGGACCGGCCTCGCCGATCAGAATGTTCTTCGGGCTGACGTCGCCATGCACGAGGCTCCGTTTCGTGTTCGCCGTGGTCTCCACCAGTGCGTGCAGCGCAGCGGCGGAAGCGGGATGCGCCCGAGCCGTGGCCACCAGATAGGGTTCGAGCCGGATATCGTAGAAAATCTCGTCCGTGTCGAAATGTTCGGCGAGCCCGGAGGCACCGGCCGCGGCGCCGTGGATGCGCACCAGCCGCTCGCCGATGGCCGCCGCGGTCGCAGGATCGGCCCGGCCGTTACGGAGCTCCTCCTTCCACAGGCGAAAACGCTCGGGCGGCAGATAGGCCATGGCCAGGAGACCGCCTTCCCTGTCCTGACCGAGCAGCGCCGGCACGGCGTCCGGCACCACCTTCGCCGCTTCGCGCATCCAGGCGGCCTCATAGGCGTTGCGCTCGATCGGCGCCCGCCAGTCGGCCGCCACCTTCAGCCGGGCGAGCGCGCGTTTGACGCAGAGATCGCCGCCCTTCGTCTCGATTTTCCAGATGTCGGACGAGACCCCGCCGCCGAGCGGTTCGAAACGCGGGCGCTCGCCCGGGCAAAGCAGGCCAAGTCGCTCCAATGCCGCCAAAATCTGGTCGTCGGCCATCGCTGCCGCTCCGGCGAGGTGTCAGCCCGATCTCCGTCATCATGATCGCGCCGGCCAATCCTTGCAATTGGACCTTCGGGTGTTCACGCGAGTCATTTTTCAACTTTTGGTTGGTCTCCCTCTGTGATAGACGCAAGCTCCGCACATCGACATCCGCATGGATCATGGACGACGATTCGACAGAATCACTCCCAAGCTTGGCCGGCGCACGGCGACCGGCCGGCAAGCCGTCGAGAATCGTGGCCATCGGCGCCGGCGCCGGCGGCCTCGAGGCGGTGCAGCTGCTGTTCGGCGCGATGCCCGTGGACGCCGGTCTCGCCTTCGTCATCTGCCGCTTCGTCGAGCCCGGCCTCGCCGATCCGCTGGCCGAGCTGCTGCGCGCCCAGACGACCATGCCGATCCTGCATGCCGAGGACGGCACGGTGCTGGAGGCGGACCACATCTATCTGCTGCCGCCGTCCGCCCGCATGATCCTCCTGAACAACGCGCTCATGTCGTTCGAGGACAACGAGGATGCAGAGGACGTCTCGCCGATCGACCTCCTTCTGCACTCGCTCGGCGCATCCGCGGGGCCGTCGGCGATCGCGGTGATCCTGTCGGGCAATGGCGAGGACGGCGTGCGCGGCGCCGAGTCCGTGCGCCGCTTCGGCGGCCTGGTCCTGGTACAGCATCCCGAGAGCACCGAATATGGCGGCATGCCCGGGCGCGTGATCGAGGCGGATCTGGCCTCAACCGTGGCGACGCCGAGCGCCATGCCCGATCTCATCTGGCGCCATCTCGGCAAGGCGACCCGGCAGATCGAAGCGAAGGCCGCCAGGCGCGCCGTCCGAGCCGAGACCGCGGAGGGCCGAAAGGCGGAGCCGGACGACAAAGCGCTTTCGCGCATCATGGCCATCCTGAAGGCGCGCCTCGGCGTCGACAGCCGGGCCTATCGGCCATCCATGATGACGAAGCGCGTGCGCCGTCGGGTCGAGAAATCCGACGTCGACAGCCTGTCCGAATACGCCGAGCTGCTCACCCGCGACCAGACCGAGCTCCTTCGCCTGCATGACGACCTCCTGATCGGCGTCACCGCCTTCTTCCGCGATCCCGAAGCGTTCGCGGTTCTCGAAAGCGAGGTCGCGCCGGCGCTCGTCGAGCGCATGTCGGAAGACCGGCCGATCCGGGTCTGGGTGCCCGGCTGTGCGACCGGCGAGGAAGCCTATTCCCTCGCCATGCTGCTGCTGGACCGGATCGAGGATGCCGATCGTTCGCCCCATCTCGAAGTGATCGCCAGCGACCGCCACGCCCGGGCGCTCAAGCGCGCGCGGCTCGGGCGTTATCGCCGCGATCGCCTGGGCGGCGCACCGGAGCCGCTGGTCGCCCGCTACATGGAGGAGAGGGGCGACCATGTCGAGATCGGCCCGCTGCTCCGCCGCCACGTCACCTTCGTCGAGCATGATCTCCTGCAGGCGGCCCCGCCCGACGACATCGATCTGGTCAGCTGCCGCAACGTGATCATCTATCTGACCGGCGACTATCGCGAGCGGGCCCTGGTCGCCTGCGGCGAGGCGCTGAGGTTTGATGGCTTCCTGTTCCTCGGCCCTAGCGAGCAGCCGGGCCGGATGATGGCGGGGCTGACCGTGATCGATTCCAAATGGCGGATCTATCGCAAGACGCCGCCGCCCGCGATCGACGACGGCCATGCGAAACTGGCGGCGGCGAGGCGACGGAGCCCGCCGGAAACCCTCCTGCCCGCACCCTCGGACTCCATGCCGGAGGCGGCGACCGAGACGGAACCGGCGGCGCGCGGCGACGACGTCCCGGGAGATCTGGACGGGGTCCTGGCGGAGAACCAGCGGATGCTGGAATCCACCATCGACACGCTGCTCGCCTCCAACGACACGCTGCGCCGCCGCAATCGCGACCTTAGAGTGGAAAACCAGCGTCTGGTCGCCGCCCATGCGGCACTGGACGACGTCGCGACCCTGATCGCCCACGACCTGAAGGCGCCGCTGCGCGCGGTGGAGCGCCATTTCCTGAAGCTGAAGGATGCGACCGTCACCGCGCTCGGCCGGGACGAGGCCGCGCGCTGCCTTCGGCCGATGCAGATCCAGCTGCTCGCCCTCGATCGCCTGGTCGACGATCTGCTCGCCTATGCGCGTCAGGGCCGGCCCGAAAGCGACAACCTGCAGTCCGTGGACACGGCCGAGCTCCTGCAGGAGACGCTGACGCTGATCGGCCTGCCGCGCGGCATCAGGGTGGCGATCCAGCCGTCCACCCTGCAGATCACCACCTGGCGAACGCCACTCGCCTGCATCCTGCGCAATCTCCTGGTTCGCGCGATCGGGCATATCGGCGAGGGTCCCGGGGCGATCCGCGTCGACGTCCGCTCGACCGGCCAGGTGCTGGAGATCGCCATCACCGACGACGGCGAGCGCTCCGGCGACGAGGCCAAGACCCTCGGCCTAGCGATCGTGCGGCAGCTCCTCGACGCGGCCGGCGGCCGCCTGACACTGCGCGACGACCACAGCGGCGCCGGCCACGAGGCCCGCTTCACCTGGCCGGTCGCCTCGTCCATGGCGCTGGAGCGGCCGTCCGAGGTCTGAGAGTCTGTTTCGAAGGTTATCGAATGATTTCATCGTGTTGCAGTCGAGGTCAGGCGAGGAAGAGGACGCAGAGCGATGCGGCGCATCGGTCAAGGCCGATGACGAAGCCTGGACCGGCCGCAACACGACCCTTCGGGCGGCCTTGTCCCTGACGCTTGCATCGTCCCTTGCCGCTTGCGGTGCGCCGCACCGCGGCGCGTCAAGCACCTCGCATTCACTCATGAACAAGGCCATGAAATCACTCGATAACCTTCAAGACGGGCTCTGAGTGCCACGCTCGAGGCCACCTTTCGAATGTCATACGGCTTGACGATCGACATCCGACGTGACATCGGCGCCGGTTCCGGCGATTGTCCCGCAGAATGGCGAAGAAACGGATGCCGGGACGGGCAGGATGGCCGTGGAGGAGGGAAAGATGAGAAGGGCGCTTCGCTGGCTCGGCTTCGGTGCGCTCGGGCTTGCCGCCATCGTGCTGGCAGCGGCGGGCGGCGGCTATATCTGGCTCCGCCAGAGCCTGCCGGTGGTCGAGGGCGAGATCATGGTCGAGGGGCCGTCCGCGCCGATCCGCATTCTGCGTGATCGCCACGCCATCCCCCACGTCACCGCCCTGACCTTCGAGGACGCGATTTTCGCCCAGGGCTTCGTCCACGCCCAGGACCGGCTGTGGCAGATGGAGTTCCAGCGCCGGGTCGGCGCCGGACGGCTCGCGGAGGTGGTCGGCGCCGACGCGCTGCCCACCGACCGCTTCATGCGCATGCTCGGCCTCTACCGCCTCGCGGAGACGAGCCTCGCTCACCTGTCCGCCGAGACCATGGCCTGGCTCGACGCCTACGCCGCCGGCGTCAACGCCTTCCTCGCGACGCGATCGGGACCGCTGCCGCCGGAGTTCCTGCTGTTCGGCCATGACGACATCGAACCCTGGCGGCCCGCGGACAGCGTCGTCTGGGTCAAGCTGATGGCGCTCGATCTCAGCCGCAACTGGCGGACCGAGCTCCTTCGGGCGCAGCTCTCGGCCCGGCTGACCGAGGAGCAGATCGCCGATCTCTGGCCGGACTACCCGAGCGACGCACCGGTAACGCTGGCGGCGCTCGCGAAAAGCGTCGATCTCGATCGCCTGGCGGCGGTCCTGCCGCCGGCCCCGCCGCCCGGCATCGGCTCCAATGGCTGGGTGCTTTCCGGCGCGCGCAGCGAGACGGGCGCGCCGCTCCTCGCCAACGACCCGCATCTCGGCTTTCAGGCACCAGGCATCTGGTATCTCGCCCATCTCGCCGCCCCCGAACTCGAGCTGATCGGCGCCGGCCTGCCCGGCGTGCCCGGCATCGTGCTCGGCCACAATGGCGACATCGCCTGGGGCATGACCAACACCGGACCGGACAGCCAGGACCTGTTTGTCGAGCGTCTCGATCCCGACGATCCCGATCGCTATCTGACCCCGGACGGCTCGGCACCCTTCGAGCGGCACGAGGAGACGATCCTGGTCGACGGCGCCGATGACGAGACGCTCGTCCTGCGCGCGACGCGGCACGGCCCGGTGATCTCGGATCTCGTCGCCGACGCTGCCGACGCCGCAGGCGAGGACCGGGTCCTGGCGCTCGCCTGGACCGCGCTGATCGAGGACGACACCAGCATCGAAACCCTGTTCGAGCTCACCAAGGCGCGCGACTGGCAAGCCTTCCTCGACGCGGTCAATGGTCACGACGCGCCGCAGCAGAACCTGTTCTACGCCGATCGAACCGGCCATATCGGCCTCGCCTCGCCGGGCAGGGTGCCGGTGCGCAGGAGTGGCGACGGTCTCTGGCCGGTGCCGGGCTGGACCGGCGAGCATGACTGGATCGACGTCATCCCCGCGGACGCCCTGCCGAAGCGGCTCGATCCCGAGGATGGCATTCTGATCAACGCCAACAACCGCATGGTGCCGCCGGACTTCCCCTTTCTGATCACCGCCATCTGGGAGCCGCCCTACCGGGCGCGCCGGATCGAAACTCTGCTCGGCGGCGGAAGTCACGACCTCGAAAGCCTCGCCCGCATCCAACTCGATCGTTTCTCGCTATTGGCGGACATGTTTCTGCCGCTCCTGATCGAATCGGCTCCCATCGACGACAGGGCGGCCGCTTTGATCGAGCGGCTTCGAAGCTGGGATCGGGTGATGCGGGCGGACGCGCCCGAGCCCCTGATCTTCGCGGCCTGGTATCGGGCGTTCACGCGCGGCATCTATGCCGACGAGCTCGGCCCGCTCTTTCACGCCTATTGGGGCATCCGGCCGCTGTTCGTCGAGCGCGTGCTCGACGAGCGGAGGATCTGGTGCGACGACGTCGAAACCGCGCCCGTCGAGGACTGCCTGACCATCGCCGCCAAGGCGCTGGGCGAGGCGCTCGACGATCTCGCCGGGCGCTTCGGCGAAGATCCCGACGCCTGGCGCTGGGGCGAAGCCCATCCGGCGTTCATGGACCATCCGGTTCTGGGCGGCGTGCCGGTGCTGGGGCGTGTTTTCAACATCGAGCGCCCGATCGGCGGCGACAGCGTCACGGTCAACGTCGCCCACTACGCGGTCGGCAACGAACGCCGGCCGTTCGCCGGCACCCAGGGCGTGAGCTATCGCGGCCTTTACGATCTTGCGGATCTCGACCGCTCGCGCTTCGTCGCGGCGACCGGCCAGTCCGGCCACCCGCTCTCGCCCCATTATCGTGACCTGGCCGACCTTTGGGCGGCAGGCGAGACGGTGTCCATGGCGCGTGATCCGGCCTCCCATCTCGACGATGCGCTCGGGCGGCTGGTTCTTCGGCCGCGCGCCCGATGAACGGGCCTGTTTCAAGATGGAGAAGCTTGGAGTTTCATAAATTTGTACGCGAATTTTCCTCAAAGATTGTTCGCGCAAACATTGATAAATCCAAATTCTCGTTTTCTTGTAGATAAATTTTTCACGTTCAAGTTGGTCTATTTTTGCAACATCGGACTGCTGATCAACCAGAAAGTTGGTTTTTTACAATTCTCATTTTACCTTTGAAAACAGCAAATTATGCCAATAAATCTTGCATTTATATCGAATTTTATCAATCTCCGCTGTGTTTAGCGAGGAATGTCAATCAATTTTTTCTACATTTTTTTCTAGCGCAAAAGTTTTAAATCGGCTTATTTTACTCAGCGTAGTCATATTCCGCACGGAATTCACGCTGAGCGGGAAGCCGCCTCACCGGGACGTGGAGCTATTGAGACGATGAATCAAATGGTTAGCAAGGTTGCCAATACGGGCGTGGCCGGCCGAAGCCGGGCGCTCGACGTCGATCGATATGTCAGCATGCGCATACGACAGCGGCGGATCATGCTGGGGCTGACCCAGCAGCAGATGGCGGAACTGATCGGCGTCACCTATCAGCAGGCCCACAAATACGAAACCGGCATCAACCGGATTTCGGCGGGACGCCTCTATCAGATCGCACGGGCGCTCGGGGTCGAGATCAGCTATTTTTTCGAGGATGTCGAACCCGGAAGCGGCGCCCAGGCGCGCTCGCAGGAACTGATGCCGCAGCAGCGCATGCTTCTGGAGCTCGCCCGCAATTTCGCGTCCATCAAGAGCCGTAAGCATCAGGAGGCGCTCTGCCACCTGGCGCGGGTGCTGAGCGACAGCGAAGCCCGGCGCTGAGCGCCGCCGGCCTTCCGATCGGGGCTTCGATCACCCGCCGCGTTTCGCGGCGGCGAGATCGATGATGCGCAAGGTTTCGGACCAGAGCCCGAGGTCTTCGAGCTCGGCGCGCTCGAACCAGCGCGCGTCGGCCGCGTCGTCGCCGGGCCGGAGGTTTTCGCTGGCGCTTTCGGCGACGAAGTCCACCAGCGTGTAGTGATGGCGCACGCGCCGGTCGTCGTCCCGTTCGATCAAATCGAGGGTGGCGACGATCTCGCCGATCACCGCCTTCAGCCCGGTCTCCTCGAACAGCTCGCGGCTCGCCGTTTCCGCCAGGGTTTCGCCGAGCTTCTGCGCGCCGCCGGGCAGGCTCCACTGGCCCTCGCGCGGCGGCTTGCCACGCTTGATCAGCAGCACGCGCGCACCGTGCCAGACCACCACGCCGACGCCGACGATCGGTCGCGACGGATAGAGCCTGCCGGTCACGGACGCTCTCCCAAAAACAGCGTGAGCACGGCGGAATAGCCGTAGAGACGGTTGCCGAAAATTTCGCCCTGGGTGGAGAAGCCGGAAAGCGGCAGCGCGCCGAGCTCCGCCTCGATGATCGCGGTCTCGGCGTAGTCGTCCCCGAACAGGTGACGCCCGCGGCCGATGCAGCTGTGGTAGAGCCCGCCCAGTAGAGGCCGCCCTTCGGCCCGTCTCCCGAGATCGGCGGCGAGGCGCCGGAGATCCGCGCGCGCGGCTTCGGGGTCGCGCTTCACGAAGCAAAGCCCGTCACCCCGTCGGAAATCGTCACCGACCATGATGCCGCCGCGGATCGGATCGACCTCGCCCAGATCGCGGACCAGATAGTCGTTCCGCCCCGCCTCCCCCTCCGGCCGCGCCGCCAGGATGAAGCCGCGGATGCGCTCGATGTTGCGCGCCAGCAGCGGGCCGACGTCCTCCTGCAGGGCGTCCAGCGCCCGCCCGCCGTCGAGCGCGGTGATCCAGGGCCCGTCGAGCGCGGTGACCTCGCGCACCGGCCCGATCGGCGTGCAGCCCTGGGTCAGGCCGGTCACCACGGGCACCGCTTCCCCGATCATCACGCCTGAAAGCCCGCCTTCGGTCGGGCGTCCTGCAATCTGCATCGCGCCGTCGCCCGACGCCGCGGTCAGCCCGCCCACCAGAAAGGCGCCGGTGGTCTCGCCGAGCCTCTCGATCAGCGACGGGGTCCTGGCCTGGCGCGGATCGCCATGCACCAGCGCGAACCGCGGCGCAACGCCGTCGAGCGCCGATCCGGCGGCGCCGGCCGTCTCGTCGCCGAGGCCGTCGAACAGGCGGTAGCCGTCCACCGGCAGCGCCGCCACCAGAACGGCGATCGCCGCGTCCGAAGCGATCGCCGGTGCGCTGGTGCAGACCCCGTTGCCGCCGGTGCCGACCCAGTCCCGGATGCCGGTCGCCTCCTTCATGCGCGCCGCGATCAGGTCGATGGCGTGCGCGAACGGTCCGCTCGCATAGACGATCCCGAGATTCATCGCAGACGGCACCGCCCCCAGCGCCGCGAGGCAGGCGTTGCAGGCGCTCGGCCAGTCGTCGCCGGAACCGGCGACCGCGCGAAATGACGTCATGTCGTTCCCTTCGAAACCGCTACCTAGCGCAGGATTCCGGCAAAGCCAATCGCGATCGCGCCGCCTTGCGGCCCCACGGGCCTAAGCCTTCGACCGCGACTTCGGAGCGGCACGGGATGACCAACAGCGGTTTTGGTGGTCAATTCGAGAACAGTTCAATTTGTCGAAAAATCGATTGACTTGCCGGTGGCCTCTGACGAAGTTGTCCTTTGACCGCGCAATAGTTGAGTGTAGCTGTTATGATGACGCGATGCGTGAGTGAAGCGGTCGGGTTCACGGTGCAGCAGCTGCCATCGCTTTTTCCGCAAACTTGATGGAAAAGGCCCCCTCGGCTAAGCAAGGGTCATCCCTTTCCTGAATTGAGCCCGTCGCCAGCATATCGTCTCCGCGCCGGCTTTTTGGATTCGGCTTCGTCATGCTCAATGTCGTCGTCATCGATGACCGGGTTACCAACCGCAACATCCTGACGCGGCTGGCAATGTCGGTCGAGGAAGGCATCCGGGTCAAGGCCTTCGCCAGCCCGAAGCCCGCCTTGTCCTGGCTGGAGCAGACCACACCGGATCTGGTGATCACCGACTACAAGATGCCGGACATGGACGGCGCCGACTTCATCCGCGCCTTTCGCGCGCTGCCCGGCGCCGGCGAGGTGCCGGTGATGGTGGTCACGGTCTACGAGGAGAGAAGCTACTGCTACCAGGCACTGGAGGCCGGCGCCACCGACTTCCTGCTGAGCCCGGTCGATCAGCTGGAATTCCGGGCGCGTGCGAGAAATCTTCTGACCATGCGAAAGCAGCAGAAGCTTCTAGAGGCACGCGCTCAGGCCCTGCATCTGGAGCTGAGCGCGAACCAGGAGCGTCTGGCGCTGCCGGTCACGGAACGGCGGCTGCGCCGGCTGATCGACTCGACCCAGACGCTGATCAGCTCGGTCGACCGCCAGGGCAAACTCACCCATGTCAACGACGCCCACCGCGCGGTCTACGGTGCCAACCCGACCGGCGTGATCGGCAGCGAACTCTCGACACTGTACGGCGCCGACGGCGCCACCCTTCACCATGTGCAGAACGCCAAGGTGTTCGAGACCGGCGAGGCGGTCGCCAGCTTCGAGCAGGAGGTAACGCTGCCGCGCGGCGGCGGACGCCGGGTGCTGTTCACCAGCAAGACGCCACTGTTCGACGATGCGGGCCAGGTCGTCGAGGTCATCACCGCCTCCCTGGACATCACGGAACTCAAGCGCGCTCAGGCGGAGATGCGCCGCCAGGTGGACCACGATCCGCTGACCGACCTGCCCAATCGCAGCGTCTACCGACGGCATGTCGAGAACGCCTTGAAGCGGGCGAGGCGCCGGGAATCGCGCTGCGCCGTGCTGATGGTCGATCTCGACCGGTTCAAGGGCGTCAACGACGCCTTCGGCCTCACGGCCGGCGATCAGCTCCTCAAGGCGGTCGCCGAACGGCTGGCCGCCTGTCTGCGCGAGACCGACGTCATCGGCCGGCTCGGCGGCGACGAATTCGTCATCCTGCAGACCGACATTCGCGGACAGGACGAAGCGGAACTGCTGGCACGCCACATCTGCGACAGCTTCGGCGAGCCCTTCATCGTCGAAGGCGAGGAGATGCACATCAGCGCCAGCATCGGCATCACTCTCTTTCCCGCCGACGGCCACAGCGCCGACCGCCTGCTCAAGAACGCCGAGCTCGCCATGTACCGGGCCAAGGCGGTCGGGCGCAACGGCAGCTGTTTCTATTCCCCTCAGATGAACCTCATGGCCAGGCGCACCGGGCTGATGGAGCGCGAGCTGCGCCAGGCCGTCGCCGCCGACCAGTTCACCGTCCACTACCAGCCGCAGCAGGCACTGGGCAACGACCGCATCCTCGGCATGGAGGCGCTTCTGCGCTGGCGGCATCCGAGGCGCGGCATGGTCAGGCCGACCGAATTCATCGGCCTCGCCGAGACCATCGGGCTGATCAACCCGATCAGCGAGCACGTGCTGGAGCGTTCCTGCCGGCAGCACCGGTCCTGGATCGAAGCCGGCCTGCCGCCGCTTCGCCTGTCGGTCAACCTGTCGCCGATCCAGTTCCGCGAGGAGGGCGTGGTCGAGCTGGTGCGCGATACGCTGAGGCGCACCGGCATCCGGCCGGAGAGCCTGGAGATCGAGCTCACCGAAGGGGTGATGCTGGAGAACAGCAAGGTCGCGGTCGACAGCCTGAAACGGCTGAACGACATCGGCGTCACCTTCTCGCTCGACGATTTCGGCACCGGCTACTCGTCCCTCGCCTATATCCGCCGTTTGCCGGTGCATCGCCTGAAGATCGACCAGAGCTTCGTGCATCGCCTCGGCCAGGACGGCCAGGACGATGCGATCGTGCGCGCCATCATCGATCTCGGCCACAGCCTCGACCTGAAGATCACCGCCGAGGGCGTCGAGACCGAAGACCAGTTGCAGCGCCTGCGCACGCTCGGCTGCGACGAGGTCCAGGGCGACCTCATCAGCCCGCCCTTGCCGGCAGACGCCTTCGAGGTGCTGTTCGGCGAGCGCGATCCCGGCCTCATGCGATCCTCCTGATCATCTGCCGGCGGCAGCCGCTGCCACGGCGTACAGGCGCGGTCCCGAACCGCCACGCCGCGTGCGACAGGCCGCCAATGCCTGCGGTCGCCTTGTCAAAGAGCGATTATCCATTACCATCAAAAGTCGATGGGCTGCCAATTTTGCATATATAGCCTGGATAATTCTTCTGAGACGGGACGATCCAGCCGATGATTGAACGACGCCCGTCGCCAGGGGCTTAAGCCTTGCGACACCCGACGACCGGACGACCATCGGTGCTGAACCGGGTCCGTGCGCGCCTCCTCGATCGGGAGGACAGCGAGCATGAGCAGATCCTGATTCGGATCGTGATCGCTGCGATCATCGCGGCGGCTCTCTGCGCGGTTGCGCTGACAGGAGAACCATCTCGACCGCTGCTTCACTGCGTCTGGCTGGCTCTCTTCCTGCTGGCGAGCGCGATCGGTTTCCTTTGCCATCTGCTATGGAAGCCGGCGCCAAATCCGCCGCGCCGCTATGCGGCGATGCTGCTGGACACTGGCTGTCTGACCGCCGGCATGATTCTCGGCGGTGGGACCATGGCGCTGCTTTATCCGCTCTATCTCTGGGTCATTCTCGGAATGGGTTTCCGGTATGGTCGACGTTACCTCGCCATTTCCTCCGTCATGGCACTTCTCGGCTTTGGAACCGTGGTCATCGCAAGCGATTACTGGCACGCCCAGCCATTGCTCGCCGCCAGCCTGCTCCTGGCGCTGGTCATCCTTCCCGCCTACACCTCCACGCTTTTGAAGAAACTGACCGAAGCGCTGGAAAGAGCCGAGGAGTCTAATCGGGCGAAAAACCGGTTCCTCGCAACCATGAGTCACGAGCTGCGCACGCCCCTGAACGCGATCTTCGGCATCTCCGACCTCCTCGATGCAGGTTATCTCGACGCCAATCAACGTGACATGGTCGCGACCATGCGCAGCGCCGGACGCACGCTGCTGGATCTGATCGACGATCTGCTCGACGTCGCTCGTTTCGAATCCGGGCGCATCCTGCCGCATGAAGACCGCTTCGATCTCCACGTCACTTTGTCGGTGGTGCTCCGCCTGCTGCGTCGGCAGGCCGCCGAGAAGGGGCTGGATCTTCAGGCTAGGATCGATCCGAGAACACCGTGGAACGTCGTCGGCACGGAACGATGGATCAAGCAGATCCTGCTCAATCTGATCGGCAACGCCATCAAATTCACGGATGAGGGGGACGTCATCCTGCGTGTAAGGGTCCGCGAGATCGACGATGCGCGTGCGGAACTGCGCTTCGAAGTCGAGGACACCGGGATCGGCATCTCCGAATCGGCCCAGGAGAAAATCTTCGAGCATTTTTCCCAGGCCGACGACTCCACCAGCAGGGCGTATGGCGGCAGCGGTCTCGGCCTGTCGATCGCAAGGCAGCTCGCCGAGCTGATGGGCGGGTCGCTGACGGTCGAAAGCGAAATCGGCGAGGGTGCGTGTTTTCGCTTGTTGCTGACTCTCGGCATGGTGACGACCGACCGCCCCCGGCTGTCGGGCCGGATCGCCGTTCTGGGCGATCGGGAAAGCGCGGAGCTTTGCGAAACACGGCTGCGATCGCTGGGCGTCGAGACCATCTACGCCCGGCATGCCTCCGAGGCCTTCGACTTTCTGGCCAGTTTTGGCAACCGCTGCGCCGTGCTGCTGATCGAGGGTGCGTCGCCTTCGACGGTGCAATCATGCAGCGAGTCCCTGAATTCATGGTTCGGCGGCGGCGCGCCCCATCAGGTGCTGTTGACCGATGATGACACGAAGGAGCGGCCCGGTCTGTTCTCCATACTGAAAACGGACGCCGGCGACGAGCTCCTGATCAACGTGCTGCGCGCGGCGCTGGCCACGCCATCCATGCCGTCCGAAAACGACGCATCGGCGGCCATGTCAGGCCCGCCGAGACGAATCCTCGTGGCCGAGGACAATCTGATCAATCAACGAGTTATCAGAAAAATGCTGGTATCTCGCGGCCATATCGCCGTATTGGCGGCCAACGGCGAAGAACTCCTCGACCGTCTCGACGAGGAACGGTTCGATCTGGTGCTGGTCGACATCAACATGCCCGTCATGAGCGGCCTGGATGCGGTCAAGCTGCACCGTTTCGGATCGGGAACTGATCATCCGCCATTCGTCGCACTCACCGCCGACGCGACCGAGCAGACACGGCAATCCTGCGCCGAAGCCGGCTTTGCCGACTGCCTGACCAAGCCGATCGACATGGTGGAGCTCTTGAAGGTCATCGATCGGCTGGCCGTCGAGAGTAGGCCTCAGGAATCTTTCCTCCCCTCCAAGATCATCTCCCACCCGCGCTTCACCGACAGTCAGTCCGCTCTCGACCCGGTTCGCATCACGCGCCTGCGGGCGCTCGATCCCGACCCCACCTTTTTCCGCGAGATCATCGACGACTTCATCCAGGACGGAAACAGCCTGGTCGACGAACTTCAAAACGCCGTCAATATGGGCGACAGCTCGATCTTCCGCGACCGCGCTCACGCCCTGCAGAGCAGCGCCACTCATTTCGGCGCCACGGCGCTCTGCAGGCTGTGCCAGGAATGGCGCGGAGCCGGACCCCTTCAGCTGCGCGACAGCGGAACCGCCTTCATGACCGAGCTGAAAGCCGAATATCGACGCATGTGCGGAGAACTGAGAAGGCTGGTCGACGAGGACGACAAGGACAATCTACAGCGTCGTCACTGACCCGACGATACCTGTTCTGCGCTCCGCCCGAGGATGCACCGGCGTTTCAGCGAGGCATCAGACTCCTCTGCGGACCGGCTCCTTCACCCCCTGGGATCATGACGGACCGGCTCGCTCGTGCCGACGCATCTGCGCCCTGACCAGTCGCCGCATCCGCCGTAGATCGGACGACGTGACGCCCATGGCGTTTTCGACCCAGAGATCGGCGACGTCGACGAGTTCGGTTCGATCGACCGGGTCGCAGCATCGACCGACCATGGACAGGGACTTGAGAGCGCGGCGGCGTCCGCGGTTGCGGTCGACGAAGGAGCGCAGCCCCGCCTCGCCTTCGCCGGTGGGCACTACCATATCGATCAAACCGAGCTCGGCGAGCTCGGATGCGGAATAAAGACGTCCGCTCAGGATCATGGAACGTGCCTGGGTCGCATTGAGCCTGCGCGAGAGGAAACTGTAAGCCCCCATTCCCGGGAACATGTTGAACATGATTTCCGGCAATCCGAAATGCGCGTGCTCTTCGGCGATGATCACGTCGTTGGACAGCACGGCCTCGAATCCACCACCGAGAGCGTCGCCCTGAACGAGAGCGATGGTCAGATAGGGCAGCTCGCACTTCATATAATTCTGGTAGACCGTGTCGACGCAAGCATAGGCGTAATCCCGAAGCCGATCGACGTCGCGCGCCTCGATTAACCGGACGAACAGTTCGAGATCGCCGCCCAGGTTCCAGATCCCTCGCGTTCTGCTCCCCCAGATCAGATAGTCGAACGGCAATTCGCCTCCCTGCAGACTGGGCCTGTAGGTTGCCAGCATAGCGAACAGCCGTCGCAGTTCCGCCAACAGCTCCGGCGTGTAGCAGGGCCGACTGCGATCGCCGTGCCAGCACCAGAGAATGGCCTCCGCCTCCTCGTAGACTAGGTCGAGCCGGTCGAACGAGCTGTCGAGATGTTCAGGCCAGGGGCGCGGTTCCACTTCCGGCACGGTCCAGAGATGAGCCGTCCCGCCGGTTGCGAACACCTTCTCTTTCCAGGTTTCGATGGTCGAGCCTTCCACCCTTCCGCTTGCCTCGCTCACCAAGTTATCCCTCGTCGAAGTCGCCATGGTATCCTCCTCGGAATTCGATGCAGTCTAATCACGAAGCGCATTTGACCTGCGGCTTGCATGAATTAGGCTATGAGAATCTCCACATTCCATCAACGCCCGGTAAATTTCTTTCTTTGTTTTTTTATAATCTTGATTTACACGGCAAGAATAGTGAACTTCATTTTGAAGTTCAGTCGCACGAACGATTGTCAGTTTATTCGAATGAGGAGGCCGCACCGCGCCCGGATAATGCCTTGCCCGGTCGTCGTCGAAACCATGGGCAAACAAAGGGGCTGACGGACGCCATGGATCACGGCGACGGCGTCACCGCAGGCGTCCTCCGTTTCGAGATCTCATTCGAGGATGACGACCTCGACGCGGCGATTGGCGTTGCGCCCGTCGGCGGTGGCGTTCGAGGTGATCGGGTTGCCCTCGCCCTGGCCCTCGATCCTGAGCCGCTCGGCGTCGATGTCGAAATTCTCGACGAAGAACGCCTTCACCAGCGCGGCTCGGCGCTCGGAGAGCTGCTGATTGTACCCGGCGTCGCCAACCGCATCGGTGTGGCCGATGATCAGCACCTCGCGGTCGTCGTAGATGTCCACGAGTTCCGCGACATTGGCGAGCGCTTCGTGGGCCGAGGGTTCGATCCGGTCGCTGTCGACCGCGAACAGCAGGGCGCCGGGCACGGTCATGGCCAGACCCCGCGTATCCCGTTCGGCCTTCACCGCCTCGATCAGGGTGGCCGCCTCGGCCGGCGACGCCTGGTTCGGATCGCGTGCGGCGAGATCGACCGTCGCTTCGGCCGGCTCGGCGACGCCGTTCGTGCCGGCGAGATCAGCCGGCCGCGCCTCGGGCCTGGCGACGGCCGGCGGGCTGATCGCCACACTGCCGGCCGCGGCTGCGATGAGCTGCGGGGGCACGTCCGCGCGCGGCGGCGACGGCCGCGGAACCCAGCTGCCCTCGTCGCTCTGCCGGACCTGCGGACGGGTCTGCGGGCGCTCGGGCCCGCCTTGCGCTTCCACCGGGCCGCCGGCCGGCGGCAACAGCTCCTCCGCTTTCACCGAAGCGAGCGCCGCGTTGATCTCGTCGATCCGGTTCTCGACGGCGAGCAGGTTCTGCCGGGCCGCGTCGGTCGCCTCGCCGGCCGCGGTCTTCAGAAGCTCGACCTGACGCTCCAGCCCGACATTCAGCTCGCGGGCGGTTTCGAGGTCGGCCTCCGCCGTCTCGAGCCGCTCCTTGAGCCCCTCGGCCTCCGATCGATCACCGGCGAGCTGGGTACGCAGGATGCCGGCCTCCTGCTCGGCCGCCTGCAGGGCTGCCTCGGACTCGTCGAGCCGTTCGCGCGTCGCGATGAGCTCGCTCTGAGCCTGGGCGAGCTCGGTGATCGTCGCGTCCAGATCACGGGCGAGCCTCGCCGAATCCGATTCCGCGGATTCCGCCGCTCGCCTGAGCTCCGCCAGCTCGGTATCGTCCGCAGCCTGCCGGCGTTCCGCATCCAGCGTGCGCTCGCGCGCGGAATCGAGCTCCCGCTGCAGCCGCGCGATCTCGGCCGCAGATTCCTCGGCCGCCGCCGTCAGCGCCTCGGTGCGCGCAGCGACGTCGGCACGGACCTTCTCCACCTCGCCGGCACTTTCGCTGGCCGCCGTCTCCGCACGGGTCAGATTGGTAGTCAGCTGGCTGTTGTGCCAGCGCATCGACACCAACTCCTCATCCAGCCGGCGCGCCTCGGCGATCGCGTCTTCGGACGCTTGCTCGAGCTCGGCGACACGGCGGTCCGCCGTCTGGCCGGAGGCACGCAGCGCCTCGTTGTCCGTCTGCAGCTGGCTGAGCGCGGATTTGAGCTGCCGGTTCTCGGCCTCGACCGCCTGCAGCTGCTCGCGAAGCTGGCCCGCGACTTTGGCGATGTCCGCCGCCTTGGTGAGCTCGGTCAGGCGCGAGCGCGCCGCCGTCAGGGCCTCGTTCAGCTCGGAGAAGGGGACGTCGCCGTCGATGCCGGCCTCGGGTTCGGCCGGCGCCTCGGCGGTCGCTCCGGCCTCCGCCGCGTCGGGCTTCTGCTCGGACGCCTGCGGTTCGGACGATTGCGCCAGCAGCGCCCCGGCGATCGTCTGTCCGGCCGCCGGCCGCGCGGCTCCCGCCGCCTGTGCGTCGCGTTGTACGCTCGGTCCGCCGAGGGCGAACCAGACACCGAGCAGCCCCGGAAGGATGAGCTTCTGGACGTCAACCGGTTCGGACATTTCCAGGTATCCCACGCTAAAGCCCGCCTTTAACTACAGAAAACCGCCGGCGTTTGAAAGATCCGATCATGTCGCCTGCTTTTTTCGCGTCAAGATAAATCTACTTATGGTCAAATTTTGCCCTTAAAGTTTATGCTCTGGGTTTCTCAAACGCCCTGCCGGCCTTAAAAGGATGTGCGTCCGGATGTCGCATATCGGGCGGGAAAGCTGCGGATTTCGACCGGAAGCTATCGCGACGCCGGCCGCCGCGGGAACCTCTCGACCGGTTCGGCGCACGTCCTGCTGCGGTAAAAACGCCGCCCGCCTTGGCGAACCTGACGACCATGCCGAAAAGACGATCGGCCATGCGATAAAGACCGTTGATTTTTCTCCGAAAATGCTGTCTCCCATGGACGACTCGTGATCAGAGGATTTGCGGTGATTTTTTGCCGTCCGAACGGATAGAAACGACCGATCAGGCGTTAATACCAATGTCAAGCCGGCGGTCACTCCCTGAGGACGACGATTGCGCGGGTCTCTTGAGACCCAACGTCGCGTTACCTATGTCCGGGTCAAGCCGTAGCCGGCTGGTTAACGAAGAAAGGTTGACGTCACTCGCGTCACGGAGCCTCGCCGCTTCGGTCAGATGCGGCGTGCGTTCGTTTACGTCCTTGAGGTGAGGTTCGGGTAACAGCCGATGTCGCTTTGCCGACGCCAGTTCATGAGTTCAGCTGCGAGCGTCGCGCTCGGCAGCGCATTGCCCGTCGTCGCGTTCGCCGCCGGCGAAAACGGCCATGCCGTCAACGATGGCGGTGGTGCGAACGACTTCGGCTTCGAGCAGGTGCGGCAGATCGCCGAGGCGATGTCCAAAGAAGACTATCGGCCCAATGACCTCGTGTTGCCGGAACAGCTTCGCAATCTCGACGTCCCGTCCTACCAGAGGATAAAGTATCGCGACGAAGCCGCACTCTGGCGTGATGACGATTCGCGCTTCCGCGTGGTGTTTCGTCATCTCGGCTCCTATTATCAGAAGCCGATCAAGATCAACGTCATCGCCGACGGCGCGATCGCGGAAGTCGGCTTCCGCCAGGATTTTTTCGAGTATGGTCTCGACGGCTTCGCCGAAGGGCTGCCCGAAGGCTTGGGCTTCGCCGGCCTGACCCTGCACTATGCCGAAGACGGCCCGTCCCACTTCCCGGAGATCGGGACTTTCCACGGCGCCTCCTATTTCCGGCTCCTCGGCCGGGACCAGCAATATGGCCTCTCCGCACGCGGGCTCGCCATCGACACGGCCCTTCCCAAGGGCGAAGAGTTTCCGATGTTCCGCGAGTTCTGGCTGGAAAAACCGGCGCCCGGCGCTGATGACATCAAAATCTACGCGCTTTTGGACAGCCCGAGCATCACCGGCGCCTATCAGTTCGTCATCCACCCGAGCGTGGTCACGGTCGCGGAGGTGCAGTCCTCGCTTTTTCCCCGTCGCGGGATCGAGAAATTGGGTATCGCGCCACTCACCAGCATGTTCATGTTCGGCGAGAACCGCGGCCGTCAATTTGACGATTTCCGCCCGGAGTTGCATGATAGCGACGGCCTTTTGATCAATAACGGGTCCGGAGAATGGCTGTGGCGGCCTCTGGCCAACCACAGCTCGCTTCAGGTCAGCGCGTTTCTGGACGAGAATCCGCGCGGGTTCGGTCTGTTTCAGCGCGATCTGAATTTCGGGCACTACCAGGATCTGGACGAACGTTACCACAAGCGCCCGAGCACCTGGGTCGAGCCGACCTCGCCCTGGGGACCGGGTCATGTGGAGTTGATCGAAATACCGAGCGATCACCCGGACAACGACAATGTCGTCGCGTTCTGGGTGCCGGACGCTCCGGTCGAGGCGGGCCGGCCGATGGACTTTTCCTACCGGCTGCATTCCCAGCTCGACCAGCCGCGGCGTCCGCCGCTCGGACGAGTCGAAGCGACCCGCATCGGCCCCGCGAAAGACGGGCCGGGTCGGCGTTTCGTGGTCGATTTCGAGGGGGGCCGCCTGAACGAGCTGGCGCCTGACGCCGACGTCAAGGCCAAGGTCAAGACGCATCAGGGCGAGCTCGGGCCGGTCACCCTTCGGCATAATCGGGAGCTCGGCGGCTGGCGCCTCGCTTTCGACCTGTCACCCAATGGCGAGCCGCTTTGCGAGATGCGGGCGAGCCTGAGTTTGAACGACGAAGACGTAACGGAAATCTGGACCTATCGGTGGACACCGGCATGAGGGACATCAACGCATCAAGTCGCCGCCATCCCGATCTGGATGCGCGCCAGGCCGCGGAGCGGAAGCTCTGTCGTCTGTTTCAAAGCTTCGGCATCGACGCCATGACCGAGCGAAGCCGGCTGATCGATCCGTTTTTGGATCGCGCTGCCGACTACTGGCACCCGCACGCGGGCTCCGACCTCGGCGCGATCGCCGTGGAGGAGGCCGAAGCGGCCCTGGAAGACTGGTTCACGGCGCTGCTCGAGGACCGTCTGGGCGAGTTCGATTCCGCCGTGATGGTCGGCCGCGCCGCTTTTCTGATGTGCGACGGCCCGACCGACTGGCCGGATCAGCTCCTGCAGCCGCTGGACAGCCTGCCATCGGCCTTCGTCAGGGCGCTGCGGGACGGCGCGCCCAACGCCGTGCCGCCGAGCGAGCAGGGTGAAATGCACCATCAGCCCTACCAGGCCTGGTCGCCGGCCAGCGCGTTTTATCGTGCTCTTCCGGTCGAAGGCAGCCTGCTGCCAAGCTTCGCCGGCTTGTTTCGACGCGAGACTGGAAGCTAGAATTCCGGTAGAGACGATACCGGTCCGACCTTTCAAGCGATAACCATTCGATGCCGAGAGCGTTGCGCGTCACCGGCCCACTTCGTCGCCTGGCGCTGACGCTCCTGGTGATCATCGGCACGGCCGCAGCCGTCCGCCTGTTGCTGAGCGTACTCGCGGCGGACGGCCTGTCGATCGCCGAGGTCGGGATCCTGATCCTGTTTTCGCTGACCTTCGCCTGGATCGCGATGTCCTTCTGGACGGCGGTCGCGGGCTTTCTGCTGCATCTCTTCGGCCAACGCCGGCTGGTGCGAGCCGGCCTGCTCGCCGAACCGTCCGAAGGCGAGATCGAAGGGCAGACGGCCCTGATCGTGCCGATCTATCACGAGGAGCCGGACGCGGTCGGCGCCCGCGTCGCAGCGATCTTCCGCTCTCTCCAGGCGACCGGCCGGGAGAAAGCCTTCGACGTCTTCTTTCTGAGTGACAGTCAGGATGAGGACGTGGTCCTCGAAGAACAGACCATGTGGGCGAAGCTCTGCGCCGAGCTCAAGGCGAAAGAGCGGATATTCTATCGAAACCGAACCGACAACACCGGGCGCAAGGCCGGAAACGTCGCCGAGTTCCTGCGCCGCTGGGGCAAGCGCTACGACTATTTCGTCTGCCTGGACGCGGACAGCCTGATGACCGGCGAGACGCTGGTCTATCTCGCCCGGCTGATGGACGTGAACCCGAAGGCCGGCCTGATCCAGACCTCGCCGCAGCCGATCGGCGGCAAGACGCTGTTCGCCCGCATCCAGCAGTTCGCATCCGCCCTCTACAACCCGCTGTTCGCGCTCGGCACGGCGTTTTGGTATCCCGGCCGCAGCAACTACTGGGGCCACAACGCGATCATCCGCACCGAAGCCTTCATGGCGGACGCCGGCCTGCCCAAGCTGCCGGGCAAGCCGCCGCTCGGCGGCGAGATTCTTTCCCATGATTTCGTCGAAGCGGCGTTGCTGGCGCGCTCGGGCTGGACCGTCTGGCTGGTGCCGGAAGTCGGCGGCTCTTACGAGGAACTGCCGCCGACGCTCTCCGACTATGCCCAGCGCGATCACCGCTGGTGCCAGGGCAATCTGCAGCATATGCGCCTTCTGCCGATGAAGGGCCTGCTTGCGGTCAACCGGATGCACCTTCTGTTCGGCGTCATGTCCTACATGGCTTCGGTCTTCTGGCTGGCACTTTTGATGATGGCGACGCTGGACGCCGCCTGGCAGAACACCGCGAGCTGGGCCTATTTTCCCGATGCGGGCAGCCTGTTTCCGACCTGGCCGGTCTCCAAGACTTTCGAGATGCTCGGCCTTTACAGCATCACCATGGGCATGCTGTTCCTGCCGAAGCTGCTGGCGATGGGCATGGTGCTCGCCGACGGCGAGAAGCGCAAAGCCTTTGGCGGCACGTTTCGCCTGGTGAAGAGCACGCTGACCGAGATGTTCTTCTCGGTGCTGCTGGCGCCGATCATGATGTTCCAGCAGACTCAGGCGGTGTTCAACACCTTCCTCGGCCGCAAGGTGACATGGAAGGGCCAGCGCCGCGGCGACGGCGTGGAGGATTGGCGGGACGCGATCGCCAATTACGGCGCGATGACGATCATGGGCGTGGTCTGGGCGCTGGTCGCGCAGCAGCTCGCCCCCGACCTTCTCGCCTGGATGAGCCCCGTCCTGGTCGGCCTGTTCCTGGCCGTGCCGCTCGCCGTCCTCACCAGCCAGCCGGTGGTCGGCGCGATGGCGAGACGCAATGGCTGGTTCCTGACGCCGGAAGAGACCGAACCGCCGGAGGTCGTCGTCGACTTGACCGGGCAGGTGAACGAGGCTTCGACCGGCATCGATGCCGAGCCCGGCGAAACGGAGAAGCGCGAGCGCCGCTCGGCGTCCGCCGGTTCCTGAACTATTCGGCCAGCGCCTGCTCCAGCAGCCGCGCGACATGCAGCGCCTCGCGGCCCGTGCCGTCGGCGATCTGATGACGGCAGCTGGTGCCGTTGGCGACGATCGCCGTCGTCTCCGGCGAGGTCTCGCGAATGGCCGGCAGCAGAGACAGCTCGGCCATGGCGATCGACGTCTCGTAGTGGTCGGCGTCATAGCCGAAGGCGCCGGCCATGCCGCAGCAGCTGGACGCGATCGTCGCCCGCGCAAGGTCGGGCACGAGGTCGAGACAGACGTCCATCGCCGCCATTGCGCCGAAGGCTTTCTGGTGGCAGTGGCCGTGGACCTTGACGTCTCGCCAGCGGGTCGGATGAAGGGCGAGATCGAGACGGCCGGCCGCCTTTTCCCGAGCGAGAAACTCCTCGAAGAGCAACGTGCTCTTCGCGGACAAGCTGTGACCGGGCAGCAAGGCGTCGAACTCATCGCGCAATGTCAAAAGGCAGGATGGCTCCAGCCCGACGATCGGTATGCCGGCCTCGATCGCCGGCCGCATGATTTCGGTGAACCGCTCCGCCTCCGCCCTCGCCTCGTCGACCATCCCGGCGGCAAGAAAGGTTCTGCCGCAGCAGGGGGCGCGGCCCCCGGCGGTTACTGGATGGTGTACGCGGTAGCCGGCGGCGTTCAAGACGCGCTCGGCGGCGCGTGCATTGTCCGGCTCGAACCAGGTGGTGAAGGTGTCGGCGAACAGCAGGACGTCCCGGCCGGCGCCGGCGGGCGCCTCGCCGACCTTCGGCAGAAAGGGCCTTGGGTGCCAGCGCGGCAGCGAGCGTTTCGCCGAAAAGCCGAGCACCTGCTCGCTGAGCGCCGCGAGGCCCGGCAGCCGGTCGCGGGCATGCAGGAGCCCGCGAAGGCGGCTGGCATAGGGCGCATAGCGCGGCAGGTTGGCGATGAGCTTCGTCCTCAAGTCGAGCCCGTGCCGCCGGCATCGCTGATGGGCGACCTCGATCTTCATGCGCGCCATGTCGACGCCGGTCGGGCATTCGTGACGGCAGGCCTTGCAGGAGACGCAGAGATCGAGGGCGGCCGCCATCTCGTCGGACGTCAGGGCGTCGGGGCCGAGCTGCCCCGACAAGGCAAGTCGCAGGCTGTTGGCGCGCCCGCGGGTGACGTGGCGCTCGTCCGATGTGACCCGGTAGGACGGGCACATCACGCCGGGTTCGGCCTTCCTGCAGGCGCCGTTGTTGTTGCACATCTCGGCAGCACCCAGAAACCCGCCCCAGGCCGACCAGTCCAGGCCCGTGGCGACGGGCAGCGGTTGGTAGCCGGGCTTGAAGCGGAACAGGCTGCGGTCGTCCATCTTGGGCGCGTCGACGATTTTGCCCGGATTCAGAACGACGTCCGGATCGAAGGTTTTTTTGACTTGCCTGAACGCGCCGACGAGCTGCGCGCCGAACATCTTTTCGTGGAACTCGGAGCGCACCAACCCGTCGCCATGCTCGCCGGAATGGGAGCCCTTGTAGCGCCGGACCAGCTCCATCGCTTCTTCCGCGATCGAGCGCAACGCCTTGACCCCCTGCTCCTGCTTCAGATTGAGTATGGGCCGGACGTGCAACGTCCCGACCGAGGCGTGGGCGTACCAGGTCGCTGACGTGCCGTGGCGGGTGAAGCAGTCGGTGAGCTTTCGGGTGTAGTCGGCCAGATGCTCCAGCGGCACGGCGCAGTCCTCGATGAAGGAGACCGGCTTGCCGTCGCCCTTCATCGACATGACGATGTTGAGCCCGGCCTTCCGCACGTCCCAGATCTGCGCCTGCTGGGATGGCTCGATCGCGCTCAGGACCGAGTCCGAAAAACCGAGATCGGCCATCATCTCGTCCAGGCGCTTCAAATCTGCAAGGATCGGGTCCTGCTCGTCGCCGGAGAACTCGACGAGCAGGACAGCGTCCGGCTCGCCGCGGATGAAGCGGTCGATCAGCGGGCGGTAGGCGGGGATGGCGCGGCCGAGCTCGATGATGCTGCGGTCGACCAGCTCGACGGCGGACGGGCCGAGGGTCACCAGGTCCGCAGTCGCCGCCATGGCCTGGTGGAAGGTCGGAAAATGGCAGACACCCAGAACGCGATGCGCCGGCAGCTTCGAGAGCTTGAGCTTGAGGCGCTTGAAGAGAGCGAGCGTGCCTTCCGAGCCCACCAGCAGGGACGCCATGTTGTGGCCGGCCGGGTCGACCCGATCGAGATTGTACCCCCCGACCCGCCGCTGCACGCCCGGAAAGCCATCAGCGATGGCCTGCCGATTTTCTTCGGCGATTTTGCGGACCGCCCGGATCAGCTCGACGGGCCTGCCATCGCCTGAGACCTCCCCGAGATTACCGGGCACGTAACCGAAGCGCGCGCCGCGCCCGTCCGCGAGGAGGGCGTCGATTTCGAGGGTGTTGTCGACCATGATGCCGTAGCGGATCGAGCGTGAGCCGCAGGCGTTGTTGCCGGCCATGCCGCCGAGGGTCGCGCGAGAACCGGTTGAGATGTCGACGGGGTAGAAGAGGCCGTGCGGCTTGAGATGGCGGTTGAGCCGGTCGAGCACCACGCCCGGCTCAACCCAGATGCTGCCAGCATCCGGGTCGACCCCACCGATTCCGTTCAGGTGGCGCGAGCAGTCCAAAACCAGGCTGCGGCCGACGGTCTGCCCTGCCTGCGAGGTGCCGCCGCCGCGCGGCAGGAGGGAGACGCCCGCCTCCTTCGCGATCGAGAGCGAGGCTTCGAGGTCCGCGTCGGACTTCGGGCAGACCACGCCGATCGGCTCGATCTGGTAGATCGAGGCGTCGGTGCTGTAGCGGCCGCGATCGAATTTTTCGAACAGGACATCGCCGGCAAGTTCCCGCCTGAGCTTCGCCGCCAGCCCCGCATCCCCCGGCTCCACACCACTGTTCACAAACGGCAAGTCCACCTCCTGCATGATCTCGGAAAGCTTGGCCGCATACCGTCGCGCTTGGCAAGGGCGGCCCAAGTCCACGAGGTGGCCGCGCCACCCGCGCCACCACATTGGCTTTTGGGGGATTTCACCGCATAGATGGAGACTGTGTTTCGTTCGAGGAGCCTGTCTGCATGTCCGAGACCTTTCGAAGCGGCCGTCATTTTCTGCAGATTCCGGGACCGACCAACGTGCCGGACCGCATTCTGCGCGCGATGGATCATCCGACCATCGACCATCGCGGCCCGAGCTTCGCGCGGCTGGCCGGCGAGGTTCTCGAAGGGCTGAAGCCGGTGTTCGGCACGGGCGGGCCGGTGGTGATCTACCCCGCCTCCGGCACCGGGGCATGGGAGGCGGCACTGGTCAACACGCTGTCGCCCGGCGATCGGGTGCTGATGGCGGAGACCGGGCAGTTCTCGACGCTTTGGGTGGAGCTGGCAAAGCGTCTCGGGCTCGACGTGCAACTCCTCCAGGGCAACTGGCGGACCGGTGCCGATCCCGAGGCGATCGAGGCGGCGCTTTCGGAGGATCAGACAGGCAGGATCAAGGCGGTCGCCGTCGTGCATAACGAGACCTCGACCGGCGTCACCTCCAGGATCGGCGAGATCCGCCAGGCGATCGACCGAAGCGGCCACGATGCGCTGTACATGGTCGACACCATCTCGTCGCTCGCCTCGATCGATTACCGGCATGACGAATGGGGCGTGGACGTCACCGTCGCCGGCTCGCAGAAGGGGCTGATGCTGCCGCCGGGGCTGAGCTTCAACGCGATCAGCGAAAAGGCGCTCGCGGCGGCGCGGGGCTCGAAGATGCCGAAATCCTACTGGGACTGGTCGGCGATGCTGGACGCCAATCAGTCCAACGTCTTCCCCTACACGCCGGCGACCAACCTCCTCTACGGCCTGAAGGAGGCGATCGCGATGCTGGAGGAGGAAGGGCTTTCGAACGTTTTCGCACGGCATCAGCGCCATGCGAAGGCGACGCGCGCCGCGGTCGGCGCCTGGGGGCTGGAGGTGCTGGCCGAGGATCCGCGCGAATATTCGGGCTCGCTGACCGCCGTGCTGCTGCCCGAAGGCCAGGACGCCGACGAACTTCGGAGCCTCATCCTGGAGCGCTTCGACCTCTCGCTGGGCAACGGCCTCGGCAAGCTGAAGGGGCGGGTCTTCCGCATCGGCCATCTAGGCTGGTTCAACGACCTGATGCTCGCCGGCACGCTTTCCGGCGTCGAGATGGGGCTCGATCTGTTCGGACTTGCGCCCGCGGCGAGCGGCGTGCTCGCGGCCCAGGACGTGCTGAAGGAACCGGCCGCCGGCTGACGGCGCGCTGTCCATGGATCGCGAGACGGCGGCAAGCCTCGTCGACGCGCTCTCCGCCCAGAGCGGCATCGTCGCCGCGGTCGGCGCAGGCGGCAAGAAATCGGCGCTCAACAGGCTGGTCCAGGCGCACCTGGCGCTCGGGACCCGGCGCATCCTGCTCACATCCACCGTGCAGATCGCGGCCCCGCCCGGGGCACTCGGCCTCGAAGCCCTGCCGATCGGCGAAACGCCGGCGCGGGACGGGGCGTTTTTCCTGCCGGGCCCGCCATCAGGGCGCGGACGCTTCGCCGGCGTCCCCGCGGAGACGATTCAGACGCTGAACGCGGATGGCGGCTTCGACGTCTGCCTGGTCAAGGCGGACGGTGCACGCATGCGCATGATCAAGGCGCCCGCCGAGCACGAGCCCGCCTTGCCGGAAGGCGTCACGACCGTACTGCCGGTGGTTTCGGCACGAGTCTTCGGGCGGCCGCTCACGGAGAAGCTGGCGCACCGGCCGGAGCGGCTGACCGCGCTCGTCGATTGTGGCATCGGCACCGCGATCGCACCGCTGCATGTGGCCCGCCTCCTGGCGAGCCCGGACGGCGCCCTTCGGCGGACCGGCGATGCCGAGGTCGTGCCGGTTATCAACATGGTGGACGACGAGAAACGCCTCACCGCGGCGCACGCGGCGGCGTCGACGGCGCTCGCCCTGACCGATCGCTTCGAGCGCGTCGTCCTCGCCGCCATGACCGGCGAGCAGCCGCTGATCGATGTGGTCACACGCTGAACACCGGGCTCGTTATCTCCAGCAACAAAAAATTTCTTGCGCCAAATTTCTACTTATAATTGAATATCATCATCTCCGATAACGCAGGCCGGCCATGCTCTCGAACCCCTCATCCGACTCCGTCCCCAACCGTCCGGGCGGCAAGCGCGCGCTGCAGCAGCTGCTGCCTGCGGGCTGGCGTTTCGCGCATCAGAGCGCGCTCGACCTGATCAGCCAGATGGAGCACCTCGCCTGGCGGGATCGCGCCGGCATTCTCGACGCCTATTATTCGCAGCAGGCCGACGGCATGCTGGGCGCCAGCGGCATGAGCGCCATGGTCGGCGCGAGGCCGACGGTGGTGCCGGACGGCGGACGACCGATCCCGCCGAGCGAGCGCGCCGCGGACTTCGCGGTCTGGTGTCGGGCGGTCACGACGGCAGTGCTGATCGAGCTGGACCAGAGCCTGAAGGTGGAGGAGCCGGCGCAGGCGCTCACTTTTCTGGTGGCCCGCGACTGGCAGTTCGCGAAATCGGCGGCCGCCTGGGTGGCGCGGAACGGCATGGCCGAGGTCGGCGAGGTTCTAAAAACGCTTCCCGGCTACGCCATGGTATTTCTCGCCACCAGCCCGAACGACACGGTCGAGCGCTTCATGGCGAGAGACGCCTTCTGGCAAGCCATGGCCACCAAAACCTAGGTGGCGTGGCCACCTCATGGACTCGGATCGCCAGTGTCCGGATCCCACGGTATGCGCCCAGGTTTTCACCGGCGGCGAAGCAGAGTCTCAGGCAAGTCAATCAACTGGCGATGCCAGTGGCGTGGCCACCTCATGGACTCGGATTGCCAATGTCCGGATCCCACGATATGCGGCCCAGTTTTCACCGGCGGCGAAGCAGAGTCTCAGGCAAGTCGATCAGCTGGCGATGCCAGTGGCGACGCCAGCGGACCCGTGGCATGATCTGGTCATGCAACGGAGGGACGCGAGAGCATGAGCTCGGAGACGGTTCCGAGAACCATGGCCTACATCAATGTCGGCCACAGCTTCTCCCATCTGGTCATGCTGCTCTATCCCACGGTGGTGCTGGCGCTGGAGCCCGCCTGGGGCATCGGTTTCGCGGAGCTCCTGCCGCTCGGCTTCGCGGGCTATCTCCTGTTCGGTCTCGGCGCCCTGCCCGCTGGCTGGCTGGGCGACCGCTGGGACAGCGGCTCGATGATGGTGGTCTTCTTTCTCGGCACCGGTGCAGCCTGCCTGCTGACCGGGTTTGCTGCCGGGCCGGTCTCGATCGCGATCGGCCTCACCCTTATCGGTCTGTTCGCCTCGATCTATCATCCGGTGGCGCTCGCCTGGGTGGTGGGGGCGAGCGAGCGGCCGGGCCGGGCGCTCGGGATCAACGGCGTGTTCGGCGCCCTCGGCACGGCGAGTGCGGCCCTCATGGCCGGCATTCTCGCGGATGTCGTCCACTGGCGCGCCGCCTTCCTCCTGCCCGGTCTGGTGATGATCGGTTTCGGTCTCGCCTTTTTCCTCGATCTTCGCTCAAGCCGCTCGGCGATGCGCCGCGCCGCTTACCGGGCGAACGCCGGGCAGCCTGCGCGGGCGGGGATGCTGCGTGGCCTTGGCCTGATGCTTTGCGCGATCATGTTCACCGGCATGATCTTCCAGATGAACGCGGTCGGCCTGCCGAAAATCTTCCAGGTCAGGCTTGGCGATCAGGTCGGCATGGGTGCGATGTCCGCGGGCGGGCTGGTCTCGATCGTCTACCTGATCTCGACCGCGGGCCAGCTCCTCGGTGGCCACCTCGCCGACCGCTTCGACGAGCGCCTGCTCTACATGGCGAGCTATGGACTGCAGATCGTCGTCCTGATCCTCGCGGCCCTCATCGACAACATGCTGCTGCTCCTGATCGTGGCACTCGCGGTATCGGTGCAGACCGGCACCCAGGCGATCGAGAACTGCCTGGTGGCGCGCTATACGCCGACCGACTGGCGGGCGACGATCTACGGCCTGAAATTCGTGGTCGCCCTCGGGCTGAGCGCGCTCGGCGTGCCGCTCTTGGCCTTCGTCTTCGCCAAGACCGGCGGCTTCGAGGCGGCGTTCTGGGCCATGGCCGCCTTCGCCGCGATCGCCGTGGCCATCGCCCTGCTGCTGCCGGTACAAGAGCAAGCTTCGGAGCCGGCAAAAGCGTCGGCCTAGGATGGACTTGCGAGGCGACAGGCGCCCGCGCTATCTCCGCCGTCATTGCCGGGCATGACGACATGGGGAACCCCGCGTTTGGCATCTTCACATCGGAATCCAAGGTGAGATCGGATCCTTGCCTAGCCTAGAGGACGTAAGTGCTCTCCCGGTCCGCCATGTTGCCGGGCTGATGACCGGGACGTCGATGGACGGGCTCGACGTCGCGATCTGCAGGATCACGTCGGGCGAGCGCCTCGCCTTCGATCTGCTCGCCTTCGAGACGGTGCCGATGCCGGACGATCTGAGGCGGGATCTCGATCCCGAACGCCTGGACGGCATCGCCGCCGTCGCGCGCGTCAACCAGCGCCTCGGTCTGTATTTCGCCGATGCTTTAGGTCAGGTTGTGGGAGCTTCCCACCTTGATTTGATCGGGAGCCATGGTCAGACCGTCTATCACGAGCACGGCGTGACCACGCTCCAGCTCGGCGATGCCGGGCCGATGGCGGCGCGCTTCGGCTGTCCGGTAGTCAGCGATTTTCGCATGAACGACATCGCGCTCGGTGGCTCGGGCGCACCTCTCGTGCCCTATGTCGATCAGAGGCTGCTCGGCCGGAAGGGCGAGGCGCTGCTCGCGATCAATATCGGCGGCATCGCCAACTTCACCGCACTGCCGGACGATCCTGCGGACGACCGCGTGCTCGGCATGGACTGCGGCCCCGGCAATATGCTGATGGACGGCCTCGCCCGGCGCTGGTCGAACGGGCGTCTCGGGGCGGACATGGATGGTCGGCTGGCGCTCGACGGAGACGTGGATGAGCGGCTGCTCGGCTGGCTGAAGGCACATCCCTTTTTCGCGGAAACACCGCGCCCGTCGGCGGGCCGCGAGCAGTTCGGGGAGCATTTTCTCGACGAAGTCCTGACCGAAGCCGGGACCGGCCTGGAGAACGAGGCCGACGTCTCGGCCCTGATGGCGACGCTGGCCGCGTTCACGGTCTTCGGCATCGTCGACGCCTATCGGCGCTTCGTGGCGCCGGTCCTGCCGGTGGCGCACGTGATCGTCAGCGGCGGCGGCAGCCGCAATCCGGCGCTCATGGCCGGGCTGAAGGACGGTTTCGGCAATCTGCCGGTCGGCGCCAGCGACGAATTCGGTCTTCCGGTCGACGCCAAGGAGGCGATCGCCTTTGCGATCCTGGCGTCCGATCGGGTCGACCGCCGGCCGACCAGCCTGCCCTCAGTGACCGGCGCCGACCGCCCGGCGCTCCTCGGGAAAATCACCGAATGCTGAGCTCGGGCGGTTGCCTTTAGGGGCGGTGAGCTCGGTCGTCCAGAAGAGTTCCAGGTCGCGAAGCTGCGCGTTCAGCTCGTCCAGCGGCCTGAGCTTCGGATTGCCCTGCAGCGCCTGACTCTGCTCGTTCAGCATGACGTTGATGTGCCGGCAGAGATCGCGGCCTTTCTGCGAAAGCCGGATGCGCACCACGCGGCGGTCCCGCTCGGAGCGTTCCTGCTCGACATAGCCGGCCTCCACCAGCCGCTTCAGATTGTAGGTGACGTTGGAGCCGAGATAGTAGCCGCGGCTGACGAGATCCCCGACGCTCACCTCCTCCTCGCCGACATTCGCCAGCAGCAGCCCCTGAACGTTGTTGATGTCCCCGATGCCGATGCGCTCGAGTTCGGCGCGGAGCACGTCGAGGAAACGCCGGTGCAGGCGCTCGATCAGGTTAATCGTCTCCGCATAGTCGTTGATGGCCATGAATTCTTCCATTGGATCACGGTTGGACGCTGTGAAAACGCCGCAATATATCCATCCTAGGCTGGATTGGTAAATGTCCGATTAACGTTCGGGTCGAATCAATTGGCCAATCCAGATGATAGGTGATGGAAATCGCCTGGAATCGGCAAGCGGCATCAGGTCGGCAACGGCAGGCCTTCGGCTTCGAGGGCTTTGGTCTGGCGTTTTTCGAGCTTTTTGACGTCGAAACCGTCGATCAGCTCCATGAACATCCGGTGCCAGTTCACCTCGGCGCCGAGATGCATGAAGACCGAGCCGAGGCCGATCGCGGCACGGTCCATGAGCACGAATTCGCGAGGCGGGGTGACGCCGCCGAGCGCCCGGAGCTTGGTGTGGACGTTTTCCGCAACCTCGCGGCCATAGGCGCCGGAATTGGTCTCCTCGATCAGCCTGGGCCGGTCTTCCATCAGCGGCGCGTAGATGAAGGCCGCCCAGATATTGAGGGTGTCGATCACCTCGTTGCGCAGGTCCGAAAACCCCCAGGTCTCATAGGCGTGCACCGCGAGATCCCGATCGCCGTCGGCAAGCGCGTGATAGAGGTCGATGACGCCCTGAACCAGCGACGGCCGAAAAACCCGGATGCAGCCGAAGTCGAGCAGGTTGATGTCCTGGTCGTCCCGCGCGGCGTAGTTGCCGAGATGGGGATCGCCGTGGATCACCGCGTAGTCGTAGAAGGGCACGTACCAGGCGCGGAACATGTTGACGGCGAGCCGGTCGCGCTGGTCCTGCGGCGCATCGGCGAATTCGGTGAGCTTTCGGCCTTCGAGCCAGCTCATGGTGAGGAGACGGCTGGTGGACAGGTCCTCGAACACGTCGGGAACGTGGATCGACTTTTCCTTTTTCAGCATCCGGCGATAGAGCGCCATGTGGCGGGCTTCGCGTCGGTAGTCCAGCTCCTCGCGCAGCCGCTCGGCAAGCTCCTCGTAGATGCGCTCCGGGTTGATCGAGGGGTCGTAGCGCCGATAGAGCGAGAAGATCAGCCGGAGCTGGGTGAGGTCGGCCTCCACGGCACTCTCGATGCCGGGATATTGCAGCTTGCAGGCGAGGGCGCGGCCCTCAGGCGTCGACTTGGCTCTGTGCACTTGCCCGAGTGACGCCGCATGGGCGGCATCCAGGTCGAATTCTTCGAAAAGATCACGCCAATCGGGGCCGAGTTCCGCGGCCATGCGCCTTCGAACGAAGGGGCGGCCCATGGGCGGGGCCTCGGACTGAAGCTGCGCGAGCTCGGCGGCATATTCCTTGGGCAGCGCGTCCGGGATCGTGGCCAGGAGCTGGGCGACCTTCATCAAGGGGCCCTTCAGACCGCCGAGCGCCTGGCGGAGCTCCTCGGCGTGCTGGCCGCGATCGATCTTGACGCCCAGGAATTGCGAGCCGGCGAGACGGGCCGCAAGGCCGCCCATCGTGCCGCCGACCTGGGCGTAGCGGCGCACCCGGCCGGTCAGCGAGTTCTCCCCTCGGTCGCGCATGCGATCCGAGCGGTCGCGGGGTCGATCGCTCATGCCGCGTCGCCGGCCTCCGCTTCCAGCCGATCGATCAGCCCCTCGACGATGCCGAGCCCCTTGCTCCAGAAATCGGGATCGCTGGCGTCCAGGCCGAAGGGGGCGAGCAGCTCCTGATGTCTGAGCGTGCCGCCGGCCGCGAGCAGATCGTGGTAGCGCGCCTGGAAACCTTCGGGCTCCGCCTGATAGACGGCGTAGAGCGCGTTCACGAGGCAGTCGCCGAAGGCATAGGCGTAGACGTAGAACGGCACGTGGATGAAGTGCGGGATGTAGCTCCAGAAGACGCGGTAGCCATCCTCGAAATGGAAGGCTGGCCCGAGGCTCTCGGTCTGCACCGCCATCCAGATGTCGCCGAGCTCGTCCGGCGTCAGCTCCGCCTTCCTCCTGGCGTCGTGGACGCGCCGCTCGAAATCGACGAAGGCGATCTGGCGAACCACGGTGTTCAGCGCGTCCTCGATCTTGCCGGCGAGCAGGAGCCTTCGCTGCACCGGATCGCTCTCCGCCTTCAGCACCGACTGAAAGGTCAGCTGCTCCCCGAAGACCGACGCGGTCTCCGCCAACGTCAACGGGGTTCCTGCCATCAGGGGGCCCTGCCTGCCCGCCAGAACCTGGTGGACGCCGTGGCCGAGCTCGTGGGCGAGCGTCATGACGTCGCGCGGGCGGCCCTGGTAGTTCATCAGGACATAGGGATGCGCGCTCGGCACGGTCGGGTGACAAAACGCGCCGGCGTCCTTGCCGGCCCGCGGCGGCGCGTCGATCCAGCGGTCGGTGAAGAAGCGGTCGACGATGTCGGCGAGATCCGGCGAGAAGCCGCGATAGGCGTCGAGCACGATCACCTTGGCGTCGTCCCAGGCGATCCGCTTGTCGCTGAATTCCGGGAGCGGCGCGTTGCGGTCCCAATATTCGAGCTTGTCGAGGCCCATCCACTTCGCCTTGTACTGGTAATAGCGATGCGCCAGGCGCGGATAGGCCTCCCGGGTGGCCGAGATCAGGGCGTCGACCACGCCGTCCTCGACCTGATTGGCGAGGTTCCGCGAAGAAATCGGGCGCTCGAACTTCCGCCAGTCGTCCTCGATCTGCTTGTCCTTGGCGAGCGTGTTGGTGATCAGCGCGAACAGGCTGACCTGGCTTTCGAGGGTCGTCGCGATCGCCTTGCCGGCGGCCTCGCGTTTCGAGCGGTCCACGTCCGAAAGCATGTCGAAAATCTCGGCCGAAGTGAGCTGCCTGCCGTCCAGCGGAAAGCGGATGCGGGCCATGGTCTCGTCGAACAGGCGGTTCCAGGCGGTGCGCCCGGTGATCGACTTTTCGTGCAGCACCCGCTCGATCTCGTCGTCGAGCTGATGCGGGCGAAAGCTCCGGACGTCCCGCAGCCACGGACGGTAATGGGCGAGCTCGTCGTCGCTCCCGATTTTGGCTTCGAGGTCGGCGTCCTCGATCCTGTTGATCTCTAGGGTCACGAACAGGAGTTTGGTGCCGATGTCGTTGATGCGCTCGCGCACGGTCTGATAGAAGCGGCTGATCTCGGCATCGTCGGACTTCGCCGAATGCAGGAGCGAGGCGTAGCTGTAGACCTTGCCCAGCAGCTCCTCGATTTTTTCGTACTTCCGGATGAAGGCGGCGAGTGCTGCGCCATCCAGGCTCGCGAGCTTGCCCTGGCCGTCGGCGATCAGGCCGTCCGAGCCGTCGTTCGCCGCGGCGAGATCCCGCTCGATCAAAGGATCGTCCATGCCCTGATAGAGATCGGAAAGATCCCAGACCGGCAAATCGGCGCCAGCGCCATCCTTCGCGGTTTCCTGCTGTTCGGCATGCTGACGGGCGACGATCATGCGGATCCTCCGATCGGGCTGGGACAGGGCTTTTCGGTCATATAAGAAGCCGCGCTGGCCAATCCAGCCGGAAAGCACTATCACATTGCAATCAAGGCGTTTAAGCAGAAAAGCGCTCTTTGCAGCGAAGTTGACCTGAAACCCGGCTCAAACGGGGCGCGGATCGGGCAAGAGGCGGGGGACGAGATGACGACGCCGGATTTTGGTCGAAATCTGGTCGATCTCTTCGAGAAATCGGCGAGCAAAGGCGGCGACAGGCCGTTTCTCTGGGGCAAGGTCGACGGCAGCTACCAATCCTGGTCCTGGCGGAGCGTGCAGGATCACGTCCACCGGCTGAGCCGCGCCCTTCGCGCCAAGGGCCTGATGCCCGGCGACCGCGTGCTTCTCGTGAGCGAGAACCGCCCGGAATGGCCGATCGTCGATCTCGCCGTGCTGCGCGCGGGCGGTGTCACCGTGCCCGCCTACACCACCAACACCGAAGACGACCACCTTCATCTTCTGACCGACAGCGGTGCGGCGTTCGTCGTGGTCTCGAACGACAAGCTCGCGAAACCGCTGCTGCCGGCGATCCGGAAAGCCGGCGGCGTCCGCCTGCTGCTGACCATCGACACTCTCGAGAAGTCAGGCGATCCCGGCATCGAGACCATCGGCTGGGCGGATGCGCTCGCCCTCGGCGGCGAGAGCCCGGACTTCGAGGACGATCCGGCCGGGTCCATCACCGCCGGCGACCTCGCCTGCCTGATCTACACGTCAGGCACCGGCGGCAAGCCCAAGGGCGTGATGCTGTCCCACGGCAACATCCGCGCGAACGTCGCGAGCGCCTATCATGTACTGGAGGAGCTGGGGCTCGGCGACGACGTCTTTCTTTCCTTTCTGCCGCTTTCCCACGCCTACGAGCACACGGCCGGCCTGTTCCTGCCGATCGCGATCGGCGCCGAGATCTACTACGCCGAGGGCATCGAGACCCTGACCACCAATCTCGGCGAGGCGAAACCGACGATCATGGCCTGCGTGCCGCGGCTCTACGAGGTCATGCGCCAGCGCATCCTGAACGGCATCAGCCGGCAGAGCGGCCTCAAGCCCTGGCTGTTCTCCAAGGCGGTCGACATCGGCAGCCGGTCCTACGAGGACCCGCGGTCACTGTCCTTTGCGGACAAGCTCCTGAATCCCCTTCTGGACCGTCTCGTCCGGGAAAAAGTCCGAGCAAGATTCGGCGGCCGGATGAAGGCGCTGATCTCGGGCGGAGCACCCCTCAATTACGACGTCGGCCTGTTCTTCACCGCGCTCGGCCTCCCCGTCTTTCAGGGCTACGGCCAGACCGAATGCTCGCCGGTGATCAGCGTCAACCGGCCCGCCAAGGTCAAGCTCCGGACGGTCGGCCCGGCCCTGCCCGGCCTCGAGGTGCGCTTCGGCGAGGACGACGAGATCCTGGTGCGCGGCGACGCCGTGATGAAGGGCTACTGGCAGGACGAGGAGTCGACCGCCCGAACCCTGATCGAGGGCTGGCTGCACACCGGCGACGTCGGCGTCCGGGACGAGGACGGCTACATCCAGATCACCGACCGCAAGCGCGACCTGATCGTGAATTCCGGCGGCGACAACATCGCCCCCCAGCGGGTGGAGGGCATCGTCGCGCTCGAGCCCGAGATCGGCCAGGTGCTGGTCTATGGCGACAAGCGCCCGCATCTCGTCGCCCTGATCGTGCCGGACCAGGAGTTCACCGCCCATTACGCGAGAGCCGAGGGCAAGCGCCACGCCCTCGACGAGCTCGCCGAGGACAGCGATTTCCAGGAGGTGATCGGATCGGCGATGAAACGCGCCAACAAGCGCCTCTCCCCGATCGAGCGCATCCGCCGCTTCAAGATCCTGCCCGAGCCTTTCACCATCGAAAGCGGCATGATGACCCCGACCCTCAAACTCAAGCGCCAGGCGATCTATCGGGAATTTGGGGATGTGATCGCGGAGCTCTACAAGGGACGGGTCGGGTAACGCTGCGGCGCGACAGCCCTTTCGATCGGAACGGTAGTGATGAACGTCGGCAACATCATCGATGGCGTCAAACGCTACTACCGCATGCCGATGCGGAGGGGGGCGCTGATGTCCCGTGGAGAGGTCAGGGCCGCCTATCTCTACCTTTGCTTTTCGATAGCGCTGGTCTTGATGTTCGCCATGAGCCTCGGCGCGGCGGAGCGCGAAGGCACAAGTGGCTTCTGGACGCTGGTCTGTTGGTCCCTGGTCGTCTTGTTCGGCTTTGCCACGACGATCTATGCAAGTTCGATCTATGGCTATCACCACCGTCATGAAATCGAGACGGACGGCGAAACGCCTGTCGATCTGAGCAGGGCCTATCTCGGCGGCGTCATCGCCGCCATCGCGGCGCCGATCCTCCGGTGGGTGATCAGCCTGTTCGGAGGCTGACGGACCGATCGGCCCGGCAGCACTCCGCGAAAGGACGCCTCTCACTGGAACGTCGCTTACTGGAACACCGCATTTCAGCGCGACCGGAAACGACTACGGCGCGACATTCATGCCTGGATCGAAGGACGACTCGTCTTCGTCGCTCGACACGGCGTCCATGATCGCCTGAACGCCCTGACTGACCTGATCACCGATTTCGTGCGCAATCTCGACTGACGTATCGACCGCACTGTCGATACCGTCGAACATTGCTTCCACGCCAGGTCTCGCACGCTCGATCTGACGATCGACCCACGCATCGGGACCGACCCGGCTGTAGGCTTCACCTGCCGCCACGCCGGCAGCGGCGCCCACTCCGGGTGCGGCTATTGTGGCCGTCCCTCCCGTGCCCAGCATGGTCGCACCTGCGGCCGCCGCACCGGCACCAAAACTCACGACGGCGTTGTCGACTCGCTTGGCGCCTTCCATGAAGGCGGCTGTCGCTTTGTCCGTCCAGTCACCCTCTGTGTTCACGGCAGCCGCCGTACCCGTGACGACGGGATCGAAGGCGAGGCCGATGCCTGCCGACACCCTTCCATATCGCGATGCGGTGCTCGCGGCATCTTCCAGAACGCCACGCATCGCGCCACCCTGGGCCGGGTGGTTGGCAAGGGCCTTGGCGGCTGTCTTCTGCTTGCTCAAATCAGCCGCATAGTCGGCATTGCTGACCGTGGATCCGGGATGTGTAGGCAAATTCGCCGTCGGATGCCGGCCGAGAGTGTCGGCGACGGTGTTGATGCCTTGGATGTTTGCGTACTGACCTGCCATGCCATAGCCGCCGGCTGCACCAGCCGCCCCGTAGCCGGCAATGTCGAGCCCCAGAGATCGATCGAAGCCGGCGGGGTTCGCAGCTTCGAGCCCCGCATTCACGTCATCGTCGATACCGCCCGCCATCATCCCGTCCGGCCCGTAGCCGCGGTGGCTGTTGAGACTGTCGTCGCCGGGCATCGAATTGTCGACCGGGCCGCCGGAGGGGCCAAGGCCGCTGAATTCGCTGGCGGGATGGTGATCTCGCGCCGCCGCCTGGGCCGCCTCTTCGGCGGCGCGGTCCGCCGTGTCGTCCGAGGGGTCCGCCAGGCTGCCGAAGGCGTCGCCGGCGGCGTCCAGCGCACCCTGGGCGTGGTGACCGGCCGCGCGGTCGGCGGCGCTGATGCCGCCACCGCTTTCCGTCTTCGACTCCGAGCGGTCGGAATCATCGCCGCCGTCGTCACGGCTGTTCACCGCGTCGCTCAGAGCGTCGCCGAAGGACGGGCTGCCGGCGGTGCGCTCGGAGCCGGTCATGCCGCTCTGGCTGGATTCCGACTTGGACTCCGAACGATCGCTGCCGCCGTCGCTGATGCCGCCGCGGTCGTTGTCGCTGCCTCGTCCGCCACTCGAACCGCCGACGCCGCCTCCCCCGCCCGTACTGGAGCCGCCGCCGGAACCGCCGACACCGCCGCTGGGACTGCCCATGTCAAATCTCCCTTTCGGGTCTCTGGAGAACGCAGTGACCACAAATTGCAATATTGCTCGTGAGAGTAACTGACTCACATCTCATGACAAGGCGAATAAGAAGTGAAATTTCCCTTGAAGCTTCTTCCTTTAATTGACCTTGCAGCGCGGCGCCTCGCTATTTCTCTTTGAAATGACTTGGACCCAAAAAATTTCACTTTGCAGTAGCTGGCCTGGGGCGGCCTGCTCGCGAGAACCTTGGTTTTCAGGACGCCATTGCTCTATCTATGCGCCGAGACGGGATGCGCAGCGGGAGGCGATCATGCGGCTGGTTCCAGTGACAAGGCTTTCGGCCCTGATTCTGGCGGGCCCAATTCTGGCAGCCATGGTTCTGACGACGGCCCTCGCCCGGCCCGCCCCGGCTCGGGCCGCCGAGCTGACGATCGGCATCACGCAATATCCCTCGAACTTTCATCCCATCATCGACAGCATGGCGGCGAAGACCTACGTGCTCGCCATGGCGCAGCGGCCGTTCACTGCCTATGACGCCGAGTGGAACCTGATCTGCATGCTCTGCACAGAGCTGCCGACGCTCGAGAACGGCAAGGCGGTGATCGAAAAGCAGGACGACGGCACGGACGGCATCGCGCTCACCTACAGCATCGTCGAGGACGCCGCCTGGGGCGACGGGACGCCCGTGACGACGGAAGACGTTCTGTTCACGCATGAAGTCGGCGTGCATCCGGAGGCCGGCGTCGTCGCTCAGGACGGGTTTCGGCGAATCAAGGCGATCGACGTGATCGACGACAAGACCTTCACCCTCCATGTCGACCGCGTGACCTTCGACTACAACGCCATCAACGGCTTTCGCCTGCTGCCCGCCCATCTGGAGCGCGCAGTCTTCGAGGAAGACCCGAAGACCTACCGCAACCGCACCCTGTTCGATACCGACACCACAAACCAAGGCCTCTATTTCGGTCCCTACAAGGTCACCGAGGCCGCGAGCGGCGCCCATGTCGTGCTGGAGCCGAACGGGACCTGGTGGGGCGAACCGCCCAAATTCGAAAAAATCGTGATCAAGGCGATCGAGAACACCGCAGCACTCGAAGCGAACCTTCTCTCCGGCAGCATCGACATGATCGCGGGCGAGCCCGGCGGCATCACCATCGACCAGGCGCTGGCCTTCGAGGAGCGCCATGGCGAGGACTATCAGATCGTCTACAAGCCCGGCCTGATCTACGAGCATCTGGACGTCAATCTCGACAACCCGATCCTCAAAGACGTTAGCGTGCGCCGGGCGCTCATAAGGGGTGTCGATCGGGAGGCGATCAATCAGCAGCTGTTCGCCGGCCGCCAGCCGGTCGCCGACACCAGCATCAATCCGCTGGACTGGATTTTTTTCGACGGGGTCACACGCTATGAGCATGATCCCGAGGCGGCCGCGGCGCTGCTGGACGAGGCCGGCTGGACCGAGATCCGGGGCGGGATCCGGCACAACGGGGCCGGCGAGCCGCTCGCCATCGAGCTGATGACCACCGCCGGCAACCGCACCCGCGAGCTCGTGCAGCAGGTGCTGCAGAGTTCCTGGAGGCAGCTCGGCATCGACGTCACCATCAGGAACGAGCCGGCGCGCGTCTTCTTCGGCGAGACGGTGAGAAAGCGCAAATTCACCGGGCTTGCCATGTTCGCCTGGATCTCGTCGCCGGAACACGTGCCGCGCACCGCGCTCCATTCCGAAGAGATTCCGTCCGAGGAGAATGGCTGGTCCGGCCAGAATTCGACCGGCTACGTCAACCCGGAGATGGATCGGCTGATCGACAGGCTGGAGCGCGAGCTCGACCGGGAAAAACGCCTCGCCATGTGGCAGGAGCTGCAGGAGATGTATGCGACCGACCTGCCGGCGATCCCGCTCTATTTCCGGGCGGACGCCCATATCTGGCCGACCTGGCTGAAGGGGATCGTCCCGACCGGCCATCAGAACTCGAGCGCCCTTTGGGTCGAGAACTGGTACGCCGAAGACGTCTCCAACTGACGGATCGAGGCCGCTCGCCCCGTGATCCGCTATGTCGCGCATCGATCCTTCGAGGCGGGCCTGCTCCTGCTTTTGATGTCGTTCGTCATCTACATTCTGCTCGGCCTGATGCCGGGCGATCCGATCGACATCATGGCCTCCGGCGATCCGGACATGGACAGCGCCGACATCGCGCGGCTGAAGGCGCTCTACGGCCTCGATCGTCCGCTGATCGAACGCTACTGGCATTGGGCCGCGACGGCGGCCGGCGGGGATTTCGGATTTTCGCGTCTGCACGCCAAGCCGGTGCTGGAGGTGATGGCGCCCAGGCTCTGGAACACCACCGTGCTGATGGGCCTTTCCTTCGCCCTCGCCCTGATCATCGCGATCCCGCTCGGAATCGTCGCGGCGGTGCGCCCTCGCACCTGGGTCGACTACACGATCAATCTCGTCGCCTTCGCCGGCTTCTCCCTGCCCTCCTTCTGGCTCGCCCTTCTCCTGATCCTCCTGTTCTCGGTCACGCTCGGCTGGCTGCCGGCGGGCGGCGTGCAGAGCGTCGGCCGCGACGATTTCTGGGACCGGGCGCTGCATCTGATCATGCCGGTGACCGCGCTGACCCTGCTCACCATGGGCCGGATCATCCGCTTCACCCGGGCCGCGATGATCGAAGCCCTTCGCCAGGACTACATCCGTACCGCGGCGGCCAAGGGGCTCGGCACCTTCGGCGTGGTGGTCGGCCATGCGCTCCGAAACGCCATGATTCCCGTGGTCACCGTGCTCGCCCTCGACTTCGGCACGCTGTTCTCCGGCGCCCTGGTGATCGAGCAGATTTTTTCCTACCAGGGCATGGGCAAGCTCATCTACGACTCGATCCTCGGCTCGGACTTCAACGTCGCCCTGGTCGGCCTCCTGTTCGCCACCGCCCTTACCCTCGCCAGCAATCTCACGGCCGATCTGATCTATGGCTGGCTCGACCCGAGAATTTCCTATGGTTGAGCGGGCGACGGCCCCCGGCGTCGGCGGGACCTCGGCACCTTCCGGAGCGCGGGTGACGCCCGGACGGCTGGTGCTGCGAAGATTTCGGCGCCATAGGCTCGCGGTCGGGAGCGGCGGAGTCCTGCTGTTCCTGGCGCTCGCCTGCCTGGCGGCGCCACTCGCGGCCTGGCTCCTCGGTCAGGACGTCGAGGCGGTCGACCTGTTCAACCGGTTCGCTCAGGCAAGTCCGAAAAACCCGATGGGGACGGACGAGTTGGGGCGCGATCTGCTGCTGCGGCTCCTTTACGGCGGGCAGGTCTCGCTGTTCGTGGGCCTGGTCGGCGCGATCGCCGCCGCCGCGATCGGCTCGGTGATCGGGGTGATCGCAGGCTATGCGGGCGGCAGAATCGACGCCTTCCTGATGCGCCTCACCGACGCCGTGATCGCGCTGCCCCTCCTCCCTCTCCTGATCATCCTCGCCGCCCTCGACTTCACCAAGCTCGGTCTGCCGGCGGGGCTGATGCGTTCGGCCAATGGCAGCCTCTACGTCATTCTCGGGATCGTGGCGCTCGCCGGCTGGACCACGGTCGCGCGGCTGGTGCGCGGGGCGACACTTTCGGTCAAGGAACGGGATTTCGTGCGCGCCGCGACCGCGCTCGGCGCCGGACCCGCGCGCATCGTCACACGCCACATCCTGCCGAACGTGGTCTCGCCGATCATCGTCGCCACCACCCTTTCGGTCGGCAACGTCATCCTGACCGAGTCGATCCTCTCCTTCCTCGGCCTCGGCATCCAGCCGCCGCTGCCGAGCTGGGGCAACATGCTGACCAACGCCCAGGAGCTGATCTGGCAGGCGCCGGCGCTGGCGGTCTGGCCGGGGCTTTTGATCTTCGTCACCGTGATCGCCTTCAACTTTCTCGGCGACGGTCTGCAGGACGCCCTCGACCCAAGGGCGGACGCCTTCGATGAAAACGCTGGCGAAGGCGACACTAGAGAAAACAACCATAGATAATACAATCATCGAACTTTTTCGCGATTTTGATGTATCGATCGATTGCCCTCCGACCGACGTCATGCTAGCGTCCCCCTCACCTTGGGGCGTTTCACCGGGCCCGCGCGACGATGGCGGCGGACCGTGCCGGTCCGGCCCCGGTCGGAGCGTCCTAACTGAAAGCCGAGGCGTCCGCTTCAACTCCGCGCTGTCCGGGACCTTCCGCAGCCGGGGCATGCCGTCCGATGATGGTTCTTGTCGAGTTCGTGAGGATCCGAGGTTTGTCCACCGATCACCAGCACATGGTTCACCGGCCCGAGCGGGTTCACGCCCGTTCCGCCGGTCGTCAGCAGGGGTGACCTGACGTGGCCAACGAGACCATGCCGCTGATCGGCACCGACGGTACGCCGTCGGGCGACGAGCTCAATCTGCGTGAGATGTGGCGCGCTTTGCTGCGCCGCAAGCTGGTGTTCATCGCCACGGTGCTGCTGATCACCGGCTGCGTCTACATGTACAGCAAGCAGCAGACGCCGCTCTATACGTCGAAGGCGCTGATCCACGTTCAGAACCAGGAAACCAACATCATCGAGGTCGACGATGTCGTCGAGGATCTGATCGCGGATCCCGCAACCATCGAGAGCGAAATCGAGCGACTGAACTCGCGCGCCTTCATGCGTCGCGTGATCGAGCATCTCCAGCTCGAAAAGAGCGTCGAATTCAACCCGATCCTGTCCGAAGGCCTGGGCGAGGGCTCGCTGCTCGAATTCTTCGACGTGACCCGCTATCTGTCGGCGGACTGGCTGAAGCAGATGTTCGGGGACGGCGGCCGCCGGGTGGCCCCCGACGCCGATCCCGAGGAGCGTATTTCAGCCGAGCTCGAAGGTGTGATCGACCGCTTCGACAGCCGCTTCGACGTCGAACAGGTCGGCCGCTCCTACGTGCTGACCCTCTCGATCACCTCGCAGAACCCGAAGACCGCAGCACAGATCGCGAACGCCACCGCCGAGCAATATATCCAGGCGCAGGTGGAATCCAAATATCAGGCCAGCGAAAAGGCGATCGCCTGGCTCGGCACCCGGATCGAGGAGCTGCGCGGCGAGGTGCTCGAGGCCGAGGCCAAGATCGTCGAATACCGTTCCCAGAACAACATCGTCGACACCGACAATGGCAGCCCGCTCTCGCTTCAGCTGACCCAGCTCAACACCCAGCTGGCGCTCTCCCAGGCGCAGCGCGCGGAAGCCGAAGCCAGGCTCGCCCAGACCCGGAGCCTCCTCAATCAGGGCGGCGTGCAGGAGGCGGCCAAGGTGCTGACCTCGCCGCTGCTCGCCGAGTTGCGCATCCAGGAGACCTCCCTGGTCAGACGCCTTTCCGAGCTCGCCGCCGAGTTCGGCCAGAACCACCCGCGCATGCAGAACGTCCGGGGCGAGCTGGACACGGTCCGCGCCAAGCTCGAGGACGAGGTGCGCCGGGTCGTGCAGGACCTCGAAAACGAGGTCGCCGTCGCCAAGGCGCGCGAAGTCGAGCTGCAGGCCAGTCTCACCGGCATTCAGGGCCAGTCCTCGACGGTCGAGCTCGCCCAGGTCGAGCTTCGCAATCTCACTCGCGAGGCCGAGACCAACCGTCAGCTGTTCGAGACCTTCCTGACCCGTTTTCGCGAGATCGTCGAGCAGCAGGAGCTGCAGGAGGCGGACGCGCGCATCATGTCCGCCGCCGACGTCCCGAGCAAACCTTCCTCGCCGCGCACCAAGCTGGTCACCATGATCGCATTCGCGGGCTCGCTCGCCTTCGGCGGCCTGCTGGTTTTCCTGCTGGAGCGCTGGGACAGCAATTACGGTTTCAGGAGTGCGGAGGAGATCCAGGCGCTCGGCATGCGCGCGCTCGCCCTGGTGCCGGATCTGAGCCGCAAGGAAACCAACGGCATCCCGGCGGAAGAGTACATCCTGGAGCGGCCGAACTCGGCCTATGCCGAGGCGCTGCAGCGGATCCGCACGTCTCTCTTCCTGACCGATGCCAGAAACCCGCCGAAGTCGGTGCTGATCACCTCCTCCGTGCCGCTCGAAGGCAAGTCGACCATCGCGTCTGCCCTCGCCCGCCAGTCCGCGCGCTCCGGCCTCAAGGTGATCCTGGTGGACGCGGATCTCAGGCGCCCGCGCCTCCATGAGGTGATCGGCATTCCGAATCAGAACGGCCTTTCGGAGGTCCTGACCGGGCGCGCCAATCCCGAGACCGCGATCCATCGCGACGAAAAATCCGGCCTCGATTTTCTGCCGGCCGGCTTCGGCTCGGTCAGCCCGCCGGATCTCTTCCGATCCTCCACCATGAAGATCCTGCTGGAGGAGATGACCGCCTATTACGACCTGGTGATGATCGACAGCCCGCCGGTCGCCGCCGTCTCCGACAGCTTCACGCTTTCCGGCATCGTCGACAAGGCGATCTACGTGATCCGCTGGGAGGAGACCCCGCGCAATGTGGCGCTCGCCGGCATCCGCCAGATGTACGAGGCGGGCGGCGACGTCGCCGGCATCGTGCTGTCCCGCGTCAACATCAAGAAGCACGCCCGCTACGGCTATGCCGACAGCGGCCACTACCAGGGCAGCTACCGCAAATATTACGTGAACTGATCCGCCACCCGGCGATCGGGCGGACGGCGTCACCGGCCCGGGCTTCGCCGATGGGATTCCCCACCCGGCCAAAAGAATTTGCTGAGTGCCTGGAAACTTGGTAGGAAACGGGGCCGCTCAGTCACCATTCCGTCACAATTGCAGAGGCGCCGCATGCCTGGGCATGGGCAAACGCTCATCCTGCCTGTGGAGACGCAGATCAGGGAAATGGATCCGAAGATCCTTTTCTCCTGCATCGCCGCCGAGCGCGGCTTCACCGCGATCGTCGGTTCCCAGGCGGAGATCCACCTCAATATCGAGAAGATGCCGCGCGGCATCTACGTCTCGAAGGACATTCGCAGCAGCAAGCGGCGCATGCTGCGCATCGTCAACGATCTCGGCCACCGCATCGTGGCCTGGGATGAGGAAGGCCTGGTCCGCTATCCGCGCGAACAATATCACCGAAGCCGGATCGACCCGGAAGCGCTGGAGCGGACCCTGATGTTCTTCGCCTGGGGCGAGGACGACGCCGAGACGCTCGCCGCTTATCCGCGCTACGAGGGCACGCCGATCCACCGGACCGGCAATCCGCGCATCGACCTTCTCCGCCCGCCCTTCTGGCCGATCTACGAGGACGAGGCGGCCGCCCTTCGCAAGCGCTTCGGCCATTACATCCTGATCAACACCAATTTCGGCAACGCCAACCATTTCCTGCCGCCGGAAACCATCAAAAAAATCGTCGAGACCAGGCAGGGCGACGACAGGGAACGGACCGAATGGGAGGACGCTCTCGCCCCCTATCGGGACGCCATGTTCCGCCATTTCATCGAAGCGCTGCCCGTGGTCGCCAAGGCGTTTCCGGAGACCACGGTGATCCTCCGCCCGCATCCCTCGGAGAGCCACGAAGCCTGGCGCGAGGCGGCGAAAGGCTGCGCCAATGTGCAGGTGGTCTACGAGGGCAGCGTCCACCCCTGGGTCTTCGGCGCCGACGTCGTGATGCACAATGGCTGCACCACGGCGATCGAGGCTTCGCTTCTGGGACGGCCGGCGGTGAGCTACCGGCCGATCCAGTCGGAACGCTTCGATCGGCATTTCCCGGACAGCATCAGCTACCAGGCCTTCGATCTGGACGAGCTGACCCGCACGCTCGGCCGGTTCGTCGGCGAAGGCCGGGAGGCAGCCCGGACGGAGGCGCAAAAAACGGTGCTCGACCGACATCTGGCGATCGACGGGGACCGGCTTTCCTCGGAGCATATCGTCGACATTCTGGGCAGCTCGGACGCCCTGAACGGCGCCGGTCCGCGGCCTTCCCTCGCCGGCTATGTCGGCGGCTGGATCAAGGCGAAACGACGCGCCCGGCAGAAAAAGGCGAACAGCCTGGATCCTTCGAGCAAGAACTCGGAACGCTATGAAAAGCACCGCTTTCCGGGCGTGTCGCTTCAGGAGGTCGAGGAAAAAATCGCGCTCTATGGCGGCCTTCTCGGCCGTTTTCAGGACGTGCGGGCCGAAGAGATGTCGGCGGGCATTTTCAAGATCCGAAAGGCATGACAGCCATGCGGCGCGCCTTCGCCGCCTGCCGCGACGACGGCACAACAAACGAAACCATGGAGGAAACCACATCATGGACTCGGTCGGTGACGGACTGAACGCTCCCAACGCCAACTGGACCTTCGGCGGCGGCATCGCGGAAAAATTCGACGATCACGTCTCGAAGTCGGTCATGCTCTATGGCCGCGGCCACGATCTCGTCTGCGCGCTCAGCGACTTTTTCGTGAAGCCCGGCTCAACGGTCTACGAGATCGGCTGCTCCACCGGCGAATTGTCGCTCCGGCTCGCGAAGCACAATGCGGGCAAGAAGGGGGCGCATTTCGTCGGCATCGACATCGAGCCCGAGATGATCGGCGTGGCGGAGAAGAAGAAGCGGGCCGCGGCGGCGGACAACACCGACTTCAAGCTGGACGACGTCCTGAACTTCGAATACAAGCCTGCGGATCTGATCGTCGCCTATTACACCGTGCAGTTCATTCAGCCCAGCCAGCGCCAGCGTCTGATCGACATGGTCTACAAGACGCTGAACTGGGGCGGTGCTTTTCTCCTGTTCGAGAAGGTCCGCGGGCCGGACGCACGATTTCAGGACATGATGACCAGCGTCTATCACGACTACAAGCTGGAGCAGGGCTATTCGCCCGACGAGATCATGTCGAAGTCGCGGAGCCTGAAAGGCGTGCTGGAGCCCTTTTCCACCCAGGGCAATCTGGACCTTCTGGGCCGGGCCGGGTTCGTCGACGTGATGACGGTGATGAAATATGTCTGCTTCGAGGGCTTTCTCGCGATCAAGTAGACGTTTTCCGGCAACGGGGGCGAGCGTTTCGATGTCTGATCTTCGGTACTTCTTCAAGGACACCGGCCAGAAGCTGCCGGTGTCCGACGATTTCCTGCTTCCCTTCCTCAATCCCACCAGCCCCGGCACCAAATACTGGCAGCCGCCGCCGGCCAACAGCAAAGACGTGATACGCCGCCAGGACGGCCGCGTGATGCTGCAGCTTCACCAGCTCATCGACCTGGTGCGGCGCACCGGCTTCGATTTCGCGGGCAAGCGCATGCTCGACATCGGCACTGGCAACGGCATGATCCCGCGCCTGGTGCTGCACTACACCGACCTTTCGAGCGCGGTCGGCATCGACCCGTTCCTGGACGGCGAGCACACATCGAGCTGGGCGCCCCATGACCGCGAGGAGCTTTTTTGCGAGCTGGTCGAGATCATCGAGGGGCGCTGCCGGGGCGTGTTCGATTTTTCTAACTACCGGGAGCTCACCGGCGAGCAGGACATGGCGCTGATCCCGGCGCCCTTCGACTACAGGGACCAGGGATCGAAACAGTTTCGCTTTTCCCAGATCGGCGCCCACGACATCGATCAGCTCGACGAGAAATTCGACCTCTTCTACGCCAAGGCCATCGACCACATCCCGAACTGGAACGGCATTTTCGAGGCGATGCGGCCGGTCGCCAACGAGGATGCGCTGGTGGTCATCAAGCATTTCTCGTTCTTCGCCTATCTCGGGCCCCATCGCTACGCGACCACCAACATCCCCTTCGGCCATCTGCTGATGACCGACGACGAATATCGCCGGTTCGCCGAGGAGTTCCATGGTGAGCGCGCCGAGCAGATGGTCGACTTCTATTTCAACGGCCTCGCTTATCCGCGCACCACGCTTTCCGGGCTCACCGAGATCGCGCGAAACAACGGTTTTTCGCTGGTGGCGAGCATCGTCGAGCCGAACAAGAGCCTGACCCGGTTCCATCATCTGATCGACCAGGTCGAGGATTTCTGGCCGATCCTCCGCGAAAACCATCCGACGGTCTCGCTCGACGAGATGTTTTCGGGGCGCTGCCACATCGTCTATCGCTATGCCGGCAAGAGCGCCGGGATCTAGGAGCGGATGATGGCGACGAAACGACTTGCGATGATCCCGGCGCGCAGCGGCAGCAAGGGCGTGCCGGACAAAAACATGCGCATGGTCGGCGGCCAGACCCTTTTAGCGCGCGCGATCGGGGTGGCGCATGCAAGCGGCATGTTCGACCGCATCTACGTCTCGACCGACAGCAAGGACTATGTCGAGGAGGCGGCGCGCCACGACGTCGACACGCCGTTCATGCGCCCGGACCATCTGGCCGACGACAGGAGCCTGGTGGCGGATGCGATTCGCCATGCGCTGGAGACGTTCGAGGAACGCGGCGAGCGCTACGACACCTTCGCGCTCCTCGAGCCGACCTCGCCGCTTCGGACGCCCGAGATCGTGCGCGAGGTGGTCATGGCCGCCGAGACCGAGGGCTGGGATGCGGCGTTCACGGTGAGCCCGGTGCCGCGAAAATACCATCCGCTGAAGCAGGTGACGCTGTCCGAGGGTGGCGAGCTGGATTTTCGTCATCCCGAAGCACGACCCAACATCAACCGCCAGCAGCTTGATCGGACCTATGTCCGAAACGGCTTTTGCTACGCGATCCGCGTGCCGGCCTTTCTCGAGACCGACAGCCTGCACGGCAATCGCGTCAAGGGCATCCTGATCGAGGGACCGGCGATCAGCATCGATTCGATGCAGGACCTGGACGAGGTCCGCCGGCTGATCGAGGGCTGACCCGGTGGGAGCCGTCGAGCGATGACCACCTGGCTGCACACGCCTTCGCCGACCGCCCCCTGCACGGTGATCGCGGAGATCGCCCAGGCCCATGACGGCAGCCTCGGCACGGCGCACGCCATGATCGACGCCGCCGCAAAAGCCGGCGCGGATGCGGTCAAGTTCCAGACCCATATCGCCGAAGCCGAAAGCTCGCCGGACGAGCCATGGCGCGTGCGCTTCAGCCCGCAGGACGAGACGCGCTTCGACTACTGGAAGCGGATGGAGTTCGCCGAAAAGCACTGGGTCGGCCTGAAGGAGCATGCCGAGGAGAAGGGGCTTTTGTTCCTGAGCTCGCCGTTTTCGATGGAGGCCTTCGAGCTTCTCCGCCGCGTCGGCGTGGCGGGATGGAAGGTGGCGTCCGGCGAGATCACCAACGTCCAGATGCTGGACGCGATGTGCGCCACCGGTGCCCCGATCCTGCTTTCGACCGGCATGAGCCCGCTCGCCGAGATCGACGGGATCGTGGAACGGATCAGAGGCACCGGCGCCGACCTCGCGATCCTCCAGTGCTCCTCCACCTATCCGACCGCGGCGGCCGGCGTCGGCCTGAACGTGCTCGCCGAGTTCGAGGCGCGCTACGGCCTCGCGACCGGCCTTTCCGACCATTCCGGTACGCTCTATCCCGGTGTCTGCGCGGCTTATCTCGGCGCCCAGGTGATCGAGGTGCATCTCACCCTCTCCCGGCACGCCTTCGGCCCCGACGTGCCGGCGTCGCTGACGGTCGAGGAGTTCGCCCGCCTGGTCGAAGGCGTGCGGTTTGCGGAAGAGATGCGGCGTCACGACGTCGACAAGACGACGGTCTCGGACCAGGCGACCCCCCTTCGGCCGATCTTCATGAAAAGCCTGGTTGCGGCCCGGGATCTCGAGGCGGGCGAGACGCTTTCGCCCGAAACCCTCGCCTGCCGGAAACCGGGGACCGGCATCGCGGCCACGCGCTACGACGAATTCCTCGGCCGCCGCCTCGCCCGTCCCCTGAAGCGCCATGCGCAGCTCGCCCCGGGCGACCTCGAAGCCGACGAGCCCCGGGGCTGAGATCGCCCGCCGGACCAGGAGCCCCCATGCCGAGAAAAGTCTGCGTCGTCATCACCGCGAGACCGAGCTACGCCCGCATCCGTTCGGCGCTGGAGGCGATCCGTGCGCATCCGGATCTGGAACTGCAGATCGTGGTCGCCGCCTCGGCGCTGCTGGACCGCTTCGGCAATGCCGTGCAGGTGATCGAAAACGAGGGTTTTACGGTCGACCGCCGAGTCTACATGATCGTGGACGGCGAGAATCTGGTGACCGCGGCCAAGTCGACCGGGCTCGGGCTGGCCGAGCTCGCGACCGTGTTCGACGATCTCAGGCCCGACGTGGTGGTCACCATCGCCGACCGCTTCGAGACCATCGCGACCGCGATCGCCGCCTCCTACATGAACATCCCGCTCGCTCATGTGCAGGGTGGCGAGATCACGGGCTCGATCGACGAGAAGGTGCGCCACGCCATCACCAAGCTCGCCGACCTGCATCTGGTGGCCTCGAGAAGGGCGGCGCAGCGCGTCCTGCGCATGGGCGAGCGGCCGGAGACCGTGTTCGTGACCGGCTGCCCGTCGATCGACCTCGCGCGCGAGGCGCAGGAGCGGGAGCCGAGACCGGTCGAGCAAACCCTGTCCGCCTATGGCGGCGTCGGACCGCAGATCGACACGTCGGCCGGCTACATCGTGGTGATGCAGCATCCGGTGACCTCGGAATATGAGCGCGCGGCCGAGCAGGCGCGGATCATGCTGCAGGCGATCGACGAGATCGGCTACCCGACGCTCTGGTTCTGGCCGAACGTCGATGCCGGCTCGGACGGCATGTCCAAGAGCATCCGCGCTCATCGTGAGGCGAACGAGCTCGCCCACGTGCATTTCTACAAGAACATGAAGCCGATGGATTTTCTTTCGGTGCTGATCAACGCCAAAGGCATCGTCGGCAATTCCAGCGTGGCGATCCGGGAATGCGCCTATCTCGGCGTGCCCGCGGTCAATATCGGCAGCCGGCAGTCAGGCCGCGATCGCGGCATCAACGTCACGGACGTCGCCTATGACGCCGCCGAGATCACCACCGCCATCCGCGCCATGCTGGCCGGCGACAAATGGCCGAGAGACGAGATTTACGGCGACGGCGCCGCCGGCGAGAAAATCGCCGGGATCCTGGCGAGTGCGGAATTTTCGATCGAGAAGAAGCTGGTCGACGTCGAAGACGGCCCGCCGCCGGGCTAGAACGGCATAAAGCGAGCCTGCCCAACGAAGCAAGAAAGTGCACGGGGAAAGAGATGGCCGATCTCATGCTGAGGAGTGCTGGCGGACGAACCGTTCTCGACCTGCGCGGTGCGGACGCTGCGCATTCGGAGCGCTGGTCGGTCCATCTGTTCGGGCGCCTCTGGAGTGTCGGGGATCGGCCCGAGACCTCGGCCGATGCGGTCCTGCGCGAGATCGAGAGATCCGGGCCCTCGGCGATCCAGACGCTGGACGGCGAATGGGGCCTCATGATCGAGGACAAGGACCAAAAAGACCTCCTGATCGTCGCCAATCACGTCGGCTCGATCCCCTTCTACTACGCCGAAACCGCTCGCGGGCTGTTCCTCTCCACCTCGCTCGGCCGGCTGGTCGGCGAAGCGGACCTGGCGATCGACGGGCTGCGGGCGAGACAGTTTCTCGCCAAGGGCAAGAAGGCCGGCATCGCACCGCTGTTCGCGGGCGCCAAGCGCATGATGGGGCGCGAACTGATCCGGATCGACAAAACCGGCCACGTCGAAAAAAACCGCTATTTCGACTGGCCGATCGATCGCCAGGAAAGTTTCGATGCGGCGGCGATGAAACGCCTGATTCTCGATCCCATCCGCCTCGCCGCCCGCCCCCCTCTCCTCCCTGCCGCCGTCGCCTTCAGCGGCGGCATGGACAGCAGCGTGATCGCGGCGGTGATGAAGGAGACGGAGGGCTTTCGCTGCTACAGCATCGATGCCGGCCCTGAGGCGGACAACGAAGAGGACGCGATCGACGAGACGTGCCGGCTGTGGAAGCTCGGCCATGACTACGTCCCGGCCTCGACCTCGCTCGACGATCTTCTCGCGGTCGTGGGCTACGCGTTCGAGCCGGTGCGCGAACTCAAGACCATGACCACCCTGATCTCGATCGCGAGGCGCGCGACCGAAGACGGCGCCCGGCAGCTCCTGGTGGGACTCGGGCCGGACATGGTCCTGGCAGGCGCACAGAAGCTGATCCTCCCTTATCTCGCGACACTGACCCGGCAGGGGCATCTCGTCTCGGCCTTCGGGGATTCGATCAAACTCGGCGCCTATTCCAGACAGGGAACCCTCGGCCTCTGGAAACGCATGATCAAAGGCGCCCGGCATGGCGAGGACGGCTTCGTTGGAAAGCGCCAGCGCCACGATTTTCCCCGCCATGTCCGCGAGCCGGAGGTGCCCGGGCTCGAGGTGACGCTGGATCTGGACGTCAAACGGGCGATCGCCGGCATGATGTCCAATGTCGGCATTTCCTGCGAGCTGCGCGCGGTCGAGCGCCTCTGGGGGCTTCCCCTGATCTCGCCGCTCTATTCACGGCATCTGGCACGCTACTGCCTGAGCCGCGACGTTCGCGAACTGATGCGGGGCGGGCGCTACAAGGCCATGATGCGCCGGGCCCTCGCCGACGTGCTGCCCCGCCATCTGACCGAGCCCCGGATCAAGAAGAAAGTCCCGTCCAGGGCGAGCCGGCACATGGTTTTCGATGCGGGCAGCCGGCGCGCGGTCGAAGGCGCGCTGGAGGGCTCGTCCCTGCTGTCGGAGATTCTGGCCTCGGGCGCCATCGATCGGTTCAGGGCGTCGCGTGCCGGCGGGGAGGACGCCGATTTCTGGCTTCGCTGCCTTCAGCTTTCGACGCTGGAAAGTGCGGCGGCCGGCGCTGTGCCGGCGGAGCCGTTCTCGAAAAGTGCGTGAATGCGCATGACGGCATGCTGCAATTCGTCGTCGGCCATCGTGTTCGGCGCGCCGGAAAGATCGTCCAAAGGCCGCACCAGCCCATGGGCGGCAAGCCTTTCATGGAAGAGACGCATGTCCCGCGTCGAACCTGCCAGCGCGCCCGAACTCAAAAGAGCGGCATAGGCCGAGGCCGAAAGGCCCTGCCGATCGCCGCCCGGCCCCAGGCAAAAGCGGCGCGCCGCGCGCAGAAAGCGCATCTTCCGGTTCGGCCGTTCCGGCAGGCGAAACAGATGCACCGGCTTTCCTGACGCGCAGGCCTCGGTCAGCATCGACGCGCTGTCACCGGTGACGACGAAGCGGTCGGCCAGGGCCAGGATGCCGAGATAGGGGTTCTCGCTCCCGGAATCGAAGCGATGGCGAAAGGCGGTCTCCGGCAGCTCCTGAAACAAGGCTTCGACCGCCGGAGCGGCGGTGCGCGGGCTGGTGGTCACCAGCAGGCTGCCGCCGAGGGCGGCCGCGAGCGAGCGCGCCGCGCGTCCGAGCTCGGCGGCAACGGTTCGATCGAGGACGAAAGGCCTGGCCCCGCCGCCGACCAGCACGCCGACCAGCGGCCGCTGCAGGCGGTCGAACACCGGCGCCCAGTGCCGGGCCGCGGCCGCCAGCGTCTCGGCGTCGGGCCGGTTCAGCGTCAGCCGGTTGGCGATCACGTTGGCTCTCGCCGGCAGCTGATACTGTGCCGTGGAGATGACCAGATCGAACGATCCGAGCGGCGCCCAGGGCCGGCCGACATGCACGATCCGGGCCTTTCCGCCCGCCTGCCGGACGATCCATCGCGCGACCGGGACGGCCCGTCGTCCGGTCGCCAGGATCAGATCGGGCCAGGGTGGCTCAAGCGCGTCCGAACCGGCGATATCAAGGCTCGCGAGCGACGCGCCGAGCCTTATGTTCGACCGCTTGTAGCACCTGTTGAAGCGCAGATACTTTTCCTGGAAAGGCCAGCCAAGCGCCTTGGCCAGAGTGACGAGCTGCGCCCGGTCCCCGGCCTTGTCGCCGCTCAGCAGCCACACACGAGGTGCGAGAGCCGCCTTGCGATCCATGATCCGTGATGCCGACATGACCTGACCACCGTATGAACCGCGGCGAACATGAAAAAGCCAGGACGACTACCTACACCCGCCGGCCTCTCATTCCAATGGACATCCGGCCAATCGACGTCCGGGCCCAGGGTCGACCGGACACTGCGCGGACGAAACGTTCTCCGATCGACGAGGCTCAGCCGGCGGTGCGGATCCTGGCGGCGACCGCCTCGGCCATCTTCCGGCCGGGTGCTATTCCCATCTGCTCGAACATGCGGGTCGCCTTCGCGAGGGCGGCGTCGGCTTTCCGGGCGGCCCCCTTCGCCATCTGCACCTCGGCCGACACCAGCTGCGTCCAGGCGAGATCGCAACGACATTCGCGGCGCTCCTGAATCGCGATCGCACTCTCGACGGCCTGCTCGGCCTTGTCGAGGTCGGGCGGATCGGTCTCCAGCAGAACCGCCGCATTGACCCGAAGCGCGATCGAGCGGCCCCAGGCCTGGGCGCTTTCATAGGCCGCGGAGATCGCCTCCGAGCTCAGACGCAGGGCGCCCTCCACGTCCTTCTGCATCAGCTTGATGCCGGCGAGCAGGCCCTCGAAAGCGGCGCGATGAAAGGATGTACCGATCCCTTCGCCGAGGCTGAGACATTTGCGGAGGTCCGCCTCGGCCTTTTCCACTTCGCCGGCGATCAGATAGGCCTCGCCGCGCCAGCCGTGGACAAGATAGGACCGGAAAAGATCGTTTGCCTGCTCGCAGAGCTCGACCGCCCGGTCGAAGTCCGGCACGGCGGTTTCGAGCCTGCCCGCCCAGCCATGGGCGACTCCGCGAAACTGAAGGGCCGCGGCCAGGGTCGGCAGATGCTCCAGTTCGCTCGCCAGGGCCACGCCCCGATCCGCGGCCAGGATCGCTTCGTCGAACCGCCCCTGCATGCCGAGCGCGAAGCCCAGAACGCCGGCGACGCCCGCCTCCTCGATGCGGTTGCCGAGGGCGCTCATCTGCGCGAGGCTCCGGGTCGCGAAGTCGCTCGCCAGTCTGGCCTCGCCGCGCAGACAGTTCAGCCGCGCGAGAAGGTTCACCGGCCCCGCCGTGTCCTCGTCCGCGCCGCCCAGCAGCTCGGCGACGTGCAGCGCCTCCTCGGCCGAGGCCACGCCGGCGTCGAACTTCCCGAGTACGTAGTTCATCCGCCCGATCCAATAGTGGATCCGGCAGAGCTGACGATCGTCGCCGAGCTCGCGCGCCAGCCCCCGTGCGGCGCTCAGACGTTCCAGGTCGGCCTCGAAATGCTGGCGGTTCTGTGCCACTTCCGCGAGCTTGATGGCGGCCTGGATCTGAAAGCGGGACGCCTCCTCCGTGGCCGGGATCGCCTCCGCCATCGCTAGCGCCGACTCGAAGCGGCCGCGCGCTTCGACCGGCGCATAGCGGGTGGTCGCCGCCTCGCCCGCCTTGAGCGCGTAGGGAATGGCCTTGGTCGGCAGGCTGGCTTCCTGATAGTGATGCGCGAGCAGCTCCGGCTCGGCGTCGGCGGTGTGCGGAAATTTGGTCTCCAGAAGATCGCCGATCTGCCGGTGCAGATCCTGACGCCTGGCCTTCAGAAGGCTGTTGTAGGCCGTGTCCTGAATGAGGGCGTGCTTGAAGCGATAGGTGACGTTCGGCGCAGCACCGCGGCGCTGGATCAGCTCGGCATCCATGAGACGGTCGAGCGCCGTCTCCACGTCTTTTTCCTCGAGCGACGCCAGGGCTTCGACCAGGAGCTGATGGTAGAACTCGCGACCGATCGCAGCACCGACCTGGGCAACCTGCTTGCCGGGGTTGAGCCGGTCCAGCCTGGCCATCAGCGAATCCTGAAGCGTCACCGGGATGGTCAGGGACTGCGGCGACCCGGTGAGCACGTAGCGATCGCCCTCCCGGCTGACGAGGTCCGATTCCAGCACGGTCTTGGTCAGCTCCTCGACGAACAGGGGAACGCCGTCGGTCTTGGCCACGATCTGGTCGATCAGCCCGTCAGGCAGCGGCTTGCCGTCGGTGAGCCGGAGAACGATCGTCTCGATCCCGTCGCGCTCCAGACGGCCGAGCGTGATCGACGACACCCGCGGATCCGCCGCGAAGGCCGGTTCGAGTCCCGGTCGGTGGGCCATCAGCAGCATCATCGGCAGATCGCTGTCCAGCAGGCGCTCCGCGGTCTTCTCGAACATGGCGATCGAGGCGGCGTCGATCCAATGGGCATCCTCGACGATCATCAGGATCGGCGTTTTGCGGCTGATGCCGATCAGCTGCTGCCAGAGAAGCTCGTAGGCGGCGTCCTTTTGCTGATCCCGCGACAGTTCCGCCGAAGGCTGCGGATAGCGGCCGTCGGTCGGAATCGCGAGAAGCGGCGCGAACGCCGCGGCCGCGGCTTCGGGTTCCGTCGAGCCCAGTGCGAACAGCACCTCCAGCTTGTCGAGCTTGATCGCCGGCGGATCGTCGCGCGCATAGCCCGCCGCGCGCTCCAGCTGGTCGAGAATGACGTGCATCGCGCTCTGCTGGTGGTACGGCGAACCGTAATAGCGGATGTGGACGTGCGGCCGCTCGGCCGCCTTGTCGAGCAGCCGGGCGATCATCCGCGACTTGCCGATGCCGGGCTCGCCGGACAGCAGCACGACCTGCGGCCCGCCGGTGCAGGCGCTCTCCCAGCAGGCGATGAGCCGGGCGGTTTCCTCGTCTCGCCCGACCATCGGCGCCCGCGCCGCCAGAGCGCGGCTCGCCGCCAGCGTTTTCGGCGAGCATTCGCCGATGACCCGCCAGGCCTTCACCGGCGCGCCGAAGCCCTTGAGCTGATGCTCGCCGAAATCGGCATATTCGAACTGCTCCCCGAGCAGATATTTGGTACCCGGGCTGACCACCACATGGCCGGTTCCGGCGAGATCCTGCAACCGTGCGGCGAGATTGGGCGTTTCGCCGACGACCGCATCCCGATCGGCGCCCGGACCGTCGACCCAGTCACCGACCACCACGGGACCGGTCGCGACGCCGATGCGGGAACGGATGGTGACCTCGCCGAGCGGCCGCAGACTCTCGACTGCGGCGACCAGCTCGAGCCCGGCGCGGACCGCGCGGACGGCATCGTCCTCATGGGCTCGGGGATAACCGAAATAGACGAGCGCGCCATCGCCCATGAAGGTGGCGACATGCCCTTCGAAACGCCGGATGATGCGGGCGCAGCATTGCTGATAGGCCTGCAGCACCGTGCGCAGGTCCTCCGGGTCGAGCCTGGCTGCGAGCGCGGTGGAATCGACGAGGTCGCAGAACATGACCGTGAGCTGGCGACGTTCGGCGCCGGGCGTGCGAACCCTCTGCGCCAAGACGGCGATGGCGTTCATGAGCTTTCTGCGAGGCCCGAGCGGAACGCCGAGTTCCTTCAGATCCGCTTCGGTCAGCTCGGGAAGGATGTCGGCATCGATCTCGGCATCGCGAAAAACCTGCAGATAGCGCTCCAGTTTCAGATCGCGAAGCCAGGCGGCGACATCCACCTGATCGTGAGCCGGCATGGATCCCCCGAGCGTAGGCGCTCCCGATTCAGGGTTTCAATATCATTAATTTTGTTCAATTGTATACTTATTCCGGTACATTTTTAGATCTGGAGGCATTCATGGCCAATGCATTGATTCTGGGCGGCGGTGCGCCGACGCTGACATTGCAGACCGGGGCGCTCGCGGCGCTGGACGACAAAGGAGCGGAATTCGATGCCATCTCCACGGCGGGCGCCGGGATGGTGGTCGGTCTTCTCTATGCGGCGCCCAAGGGCAAGAGCCGCCAGCAGGCGCTTCAGGACTCGCGGCATATGGGCGTTCACGACACGATCTACGACGCCTTCCCCATCAATTTCAAAGTGTTCCACAAGCCCGGACAGATGGCCGGCATGTACCGCAACTGGCTGCGATCGTTGCCGGCCATGCCGTTCGGCAACAGCCCGATGGAGCGCCTCTTCGGCGACTGGACGGCGCTGATGTTCAGCATGTTCTGCCCGTCCGATCTGAGCTATCGCAGCCAGGGCCTTTGCGATCACGCGCCCTGGATCGACGACGTCGTCGATTTCGACGGGCTGAAGGCGTTCCCCGGCGAGTTCTACATGAACGCCTACAACATCACCGATCAGCAGATGGAGATCTTCGACAAGGACGAGATCACGCCCGCCCATTTCCGTTCCTCGCTCGCCTTCCCGATGATCTATCCGCCCTTCAAGCTGAACGGAAAGACCTATATCGAGGGCTCGGCGATCGACACGCTCTGCTTCGAGGGGCTGCTCGAATATCGGGAAGTGCGTCTGAGCAAGAAGAAGAAGCTGGAACCGCTCGGCCATATCGTCGTCTTCGACGTGCTGTCGGCCAAGAAGATCATTCAGGAACCGAAGAACCTTTACGACGCCTGGATCCAGTCGATCATGATTCCCCTGGTCGAGATCGCCAAGGACGACATGAGGCTGTACAAGGAGGTCTACGAGAAGGAGTGGGAAAACCCGCCGGAGCTCAACGTCATCGAGTTCGACATTCCCGAGGATCGCTGGCCCAGGATTCTGGACTGGTCCTACAGCAATCTCGAGGCGCTCTACGACATCGGCTACGAGGCCGGCGAGCGTTTCTACGAGGAGCATCCGGAAGTCTTCGACAAGAAGGTCAAGCCGAAGCCGACGAAGAAAAGATCGGAAAAGAAGAAGTAACGCACGGGACGAAGGGCCGGAACGCGGTGCGGCAGCGGTCTTCGACCTCCCGCACCGCCTCGTTCCGATCGTGCATCCGCCGCCTGCGCCGGCGCAACGTCCCGGCATCGATCAGGCCGTCCTCGGGCATGCCGCGGTCGAGCCGGACGTCTTTCGACGACGTCCCGAACAGCAGCAAAACCCGAAGCTGCATTTCTTCACGACCAGCAATCATAGCCCGGCAAATTCTTATCTTGAACAATTCTAAATCAAATCTTCAAATAGAAAAGTTCTAAATTTCACTTTTTTACTTGATCACATACTGTGAGTGATTTATCTCAGTGAGCGAGGACATGAAACAAGAGCAGGCACGTCATGCGCAAATCGATCGTCGGTTCGACCGCCCTCGCCGCCCTTCTCGCCTGGCCGGCGCTGGGTGAAGAGGTCAACGTCTATTCGTCCCGCCACTACAGCACCGATCAGGCACTCTACGATGACTTCGAAGCGAAGACGGGAGTAGAGGTCAATCTCATCGAAGCCAACGGCGACGCCCTGATCGAGCGCATGGCCGCCGAGGGCGAGCACAGTCCCGCGGACCTGTTCATCACCTCCGATGCCAGCCGGGTCGCGCGCGCGGCCGAGGCCGGCCTGTTCCAGCCGGTACAATCCGAAGCGCTGAGCGCCGCGGTGCCGGCGAACCTCCGTCATCCGGAGGGTCTCTGGTTCGGGCTGAGCTTGCGGGTGCGCGCCATCGTCTACGCCCTCGATCGGGTGGATCCGGCCGAAGTCGCGACCTATGACGATCTCACAGATCCCACCTTCGAGGGCCGAATCTGCATTCGATCCTCCTCCAACGTCTACAACCAGTCGCTGGTCGCCTCGATGATCGCGGCGGACGGGCTGGAAGCGGCCGAAGCCTGGGCCGGCGGCATCGTCGCCAACATGGCGCGCAAGCCGCAGGGCGGCGACACCGACCAGATCAAGGCGGTCGCCGCCGGCGAATGCGACGTCGCGGTGGTCAATCACTATTATCTCGCCCGGCTGATCGCCTCGGACCAGCCCGAGGACAACGAGGTCGCGGCGGCGGTCGGCATCGTCTTTCCCGATCAGAGCGGGCCCGATCAGGACGGATCCGATCGAGAAGGCAGGGGCGCACACGCCAATGTCAGCGCCGCCGGCGTCGCCGCCCACGCGCCCAACAGAGACGCCGCCGTCCAGCTCCTCGAATTCATGGTGACGCCATCGGCACAGGCCTATTTCGCCGAGGGCAACAACGAATATCCCGTGGTCGAGGGCGTCAAGCTGAGCCCGGTGCTGGACGGCTGGGGCGCGTTCGATATCGATGCGACCGACGTCGCCACCTATGGCGAAAACAACCCCGACGCCCTCAAGGCCATGGACCGCGCCGGCTGGCAATGACCGAAGGCGGCCGGCCCGTTCCCGGTGCAGGGACGCGGCCGGCGGCCCGTGAAACGAAAGCATCGACATGACAAGACGCCTTTCCGCCCCCGCCTTCGAGGACATGGACGCCGAACAGCGGCGCATCCGCGACGAGATCGCCGCCGGGCCGAGGGGGGACGTCCAGGGTCCGCTCGCGATCTGGCTGCATTCACCACCGCTCGCCGACAAAGCCCAGAAACTAGGCGCCTATGTCCGCTACCACAGCAGCCTGCCGCCGCAGCTCTCGGAACTCGCCATCCTGGTCACCGGATCGATCTGGAAGGCGGATTTCGAGTGGCACGCCCATGTCGGCCCGGCACGCGAGGCCGGAATCTCCGACGGGGTGATCGAGGCGATCCGTATGGGGCAGGAACCGCCGCTCGGCGACGAAGCTTCGCGCGCGGTCCATGCGGTCGCACGCGAACTGCACGATCAGCGCAGGCTCAGCGATGCGACCTACGCCCGGGCGACAGCAGCACTTGGCGAGCGCGGCCTCGTCGATCTGATCGGCATCCTCGGCTACTACACCCTGATCTCGATGACCCTGAACGCCTTCGAGGTCGAAACGCCGGACGGCTCGAAGCCCTTCGAGGACTGACGGCCGGCGCCGAACCCGAAGCTGCCGCTCCGGCGCGAAACGAGCCATCGAACGCGCGTTAGCGAATAATTCATAAAATTCCTTTAGACGAGGGGCGATGGCTGCGGCCCGCCCTTTTTTGGATTGAAGCCGGGGAGTCTGTCCTTGCCCGATCTTTCGACCTATCGACGTCACGTGCGGGCGGCATCGCTCGCCTTGGCGCTGATCGCGATCGGGTCGGGCTCAAGTGCGGGGGCGGACTTGAAGATTGGCGGCACCGGTGCCGGCCTCGCCGGCATGGATCGCCTGGCAGCAGCCTTTGGCGAACATCATCCGGAGATGACGATCGAAATCGTGCGCGGGCTCGGCAGTTCCGGTGGCATCAAGGCGCTGCTGGCCGACGCGATCGACTTTTCGGTCAGCTCCCGCGACCTGCGGGATGAGGAGCGTGCAGCCGGCGCCCGGTCGACGGTCTACGCGCGCACGCCCTTCCTCCTGGTCACCCACGCCGAGAATCCCGTCGACAATCTGACGCTTTCCCAGCTCGCCGACATCTTCGAAGGCAAAGTGATCCGCTGGTCGGACGGCACGCCGATCCGGCTGATTCTCCGGCCGAAGACGGACACCGATACCGCCATCATCAAGACCATGCTGCCGTCGGTCGCTGCATCGCTCGACGCCGCACACCGGCGAGCCGGCCTCAAGATCGCGCTGACGGATCGGGATGCCGCCGAATATATCGCGGAACTTCCGGGATCGCTCGGCATGTCGACCGCGGTGCTCGTCCATTTCGATCAGCGGCATGTGAAGCCTCTGGCGTTGGACGGCGCCCGTCCGACGCCTGAAGCGTTGCGGGACGGCAGCTACAGCCTCGCCAAGACCCTGTCGATCGTCATGAAGGAGCAGCCGAACGCCAATGCGACCGCCTTCATCGATTTCGTCTGGTCGAACGAAGGCCGATCGATCCTCGAGTCGACCGGGCATCTGACCGTCGACCGCGAGGCGGATCGCTAGCCCATGCCGAAGCTGACGGCATTCACGAACTGGCAGAAGAGATCGATCTCGCGAACCATCACCTGCATGGCGCTGCTCGTCGCCCTCTCCATCGCGATCGTCGTGCCCGTGACGTTCTTCAAGCTTCGACAGCAATATCATCATGGCTGGCTGGAAGCCGACACCAGAAATCTCGCCCATCAGCTGACCGACGTCGTTTCGAGCTATCCACTGATGTGGCAGTTTCAGATCGATCTCCTGGACGATATCCTGAACCGATTTGCCGACAGCGCGGTCGAGGGTCAGATGGTCATCGCGATCACCGATCTGGACGACGAGATCATTCACGAGACCCGAGGACATACGATCTCTGGGCAGAACTGGCTGGCCGACACGGCGAGCGAGCCGATCTATGACAATGGGCGTCCGATCGGCCATGTCGTTCTCAGAATCTCCCTCCATGGCCTCTTGTGGCAGACGCTGGTCCTGACCCTGATAGCCTGGGCCTTTGCGATCCTGACCTTCGTCACGCTTCGTCAGCTGCCGCTTCGTGCGCTGAACCGCGCCATCACCGAAATCACCGGCCTGGCCAGACTTGAGGCCGAAAAGAAGGTGCAGGTGGACCGGCTCGAGGAATCGCTCGAAAAGGAACGCAATCTCAACGCCCTGCAGCGGCGCTTCGTTTCGATGGTGTCTCATGAGTTCCGCACACCGCTCGCGATCGTCGACGGCAAGGCGCAGCGTCTTATCAAGAAGGGAGACGGCATCGCGGCCGACGCGCGCGGCGAGGACCTGAAGAAGATCCGGGTCGCCGTCGGTCGCCTGGTCGATCTCATGGAAACCATGCTGAGCTCCGCCAAGCTCGAAGCCGGCACCATCGAAATGGATCCGGCCGGCTTCGACCTGCAGCAGCTGGTTCGGGAGATCTGCGAGAACCAGCGTGAGATCGCCCCGGACGCGATGATCGTGACCGATATCGACAAGCTGCCGCGGCACTGCTGGGGCGACGAAAAACTGCTGCGGCAGGCAATCCTCAACATCGTCACCAACGCCGTCAAATACTCACCCGATGGCAAACGGATCGACGTGACCGGACGATCGACGGACGGCCGCGTCAGCATCGCGATCCGCGATCATGGTGTCGGCATCCCCGAATCGGAACTGCCCGATCTTTTCAGCGCCTATTTTCGGGCATCGACGTCGACCGGAATCGCCGGAACCGGTGTCGGCCTCAGCCTGGTGAAGGCGTTCGTCGACATGCACGGCGGCGACATCGAGGTGGTGAGCACCGTCGGCGAAGGATCGACCTTCACCATCGTTCTGCCGCACCAGGCTGCCTCTTCGCCGCTCGTCGGATTCAGCCCGCCCCTGAAAGCCCGCGCCGCCTGAATTCTGTCGTCCTCGATCGGACATGCGGAGCCCTTCGAGAGCGCGGTCTCAGGCGTTGCCGATGAGGATGCCCGAGGCGAAGACCAGCGCGCCGCCGAGGACCACCTGAAAGGCGGCGCGGAAGAACGGCGTATCCATATATTTGTTCTGGATCCAGGCGATCGCCCAGAGCTCGAAAAAGACGATGATGATGGCGATGGTGGTCGCGGTGTTGAAGTCGGGGATCAGATAGGGAAGCGCGTGGCCGAGGCCGCCGACGGTGGTCATGACGCCCGACGCGATGCCGCGTTTGATCGGCGAGCCGCGGCCGGAGAGTTCGCCGTCGTCGGAGGCGGCTTCGGTGAAGCCCATGGAAATGCCCGCACCCACCGAGGCGGCGAGGCCGACCAGGAAGGTCTGCCAGGTGTCGCCGGTGGCGAAGGCGGCGGCGAAGATCGGGGCCAGCGTCGAGACCGAGCCGTCCATCAGGCCGGCGAGGCCGGGCTGCACCCAGGTCAGCAGAAACTGGCGATGGGCGGCGCGATCCTCGTCCGCGCGCGCATCGTCGGGAAGATGCTCGGCCTCCAATTTTTCCGCCGCCTTCTCATGGCCGGCTTCGGCCAGCGCCAGCTCGCCCAAAAGCTTCCTGGTGCCGGCATCGGTGGTCTGCTGCGCGGCCTTCAGATAGAAATTATGGGCCGCACGCTCCATCTCAGCCGCCTCCTCGCGGATGCGCTCGACCCCGAGATTCTGCAGCAGCCAGGTGGGCTTGCGGTGATAGAAGCCGGCGACATGCTCGCGCCGGATCAGCGGAATCACTTCGCCGAAGCGCTCGCGATGCAGTTCGATCAGCTGCTGCCGATGCCCCTCCTCCTCCTCGGCCATGCCCTCGAACACCTTGGCGCTCTGCGGGAAGTTTTCACGCAGGTGCTGCGCGTAGGTCAGATAGATGCGGCCATCGTCCTCCTCAGCCGAGATCGCGAGCGCCAGGATCTCCTGTTCCGACAGATCGGCGAAACGACGTCTTGACGAGAATCCGGGAATCATGCGCCACCCTTGGACTTAGAGACGTTCCAAAAACAGACGTCCGTTTTGCGCCGCCAGCGACGATCGCGCAAGGTCAGCGGCAGGTCACGAGGGCTCAGGACGCCGCTCGACGTCGGTCAGCAGTCATGGGTCGCGCCTATTTCCCGGACCCCGCAGTCGGGGCCGGCGCGACCCCGGGCCTCGTAGCGAAGGGTGGCGAGAATCGTGCCTAGCACGAGCAGCACGAACAGCAGCCTGTGCAGCCAGCAGCATCTGTCCTTCTCGATGGGCTTGCAGACCCCGCAATGGATGCACTCGCCCAGGTTCGAGGCGAGCGGCTTCTTGCATAGTCGGCAGCAGGCGAGCTTGACGTCGGAACACGGCATGAGCACCAACTCGGTATCGACGAATATGATGGCTTTGGGCGCCCGACCAACAGCGCAGCGAACGCATTTCTATCCATCCGAAACATCACATGACGCGATAGTTTTCCAGATCAATTTCTATTATTTGGCGATTTTTTTGCGGACCGTTGCGATAAAGTTGCAGCGCTTGTCGCCAAGGATCCGAGGGCGTCCCGGGCTCACAGCAGCAGCAGCACCGCGATCACCGAGAAGAACACGGCCCAGGGCCAGAGTGGCGGGTCGGTCTTCTTGATCGGATCGCCGGCCCCGCAGTGAAGACACTTTTTCTGATCCGAAGCCAGCACGCCACCGCACACCTTGCAATTCTTCGCCGTGACCTTCGGCTTCGCCATGACGCGCGCTCAGGCTCGAAAGTCGGGCATCGGGGCGGCGCAAACGGTTTTTTGGCCGGCCACTGTTGTCGGAAAACGACAGAGGGCGTGCAGCCGAACCGCCGGAGACGGCGCAACTAGGCCGTGGTTTCCGTCGCTAGCGACGCTTTTTCCCGCCGTCGAAATGCCCAAGCTCACCCCCAAATCTCAAGCAAAAACAACCTTTTGGCGATCCAAAATTCGTTGGACGACACCTTTTATAATGTATTTTAACAAAATTTTATAGCCTCACAGGCGAATGCACTCCGGAGGCGTCATCTCGTGAGGGTTTCATCAGACACTAGAAAACGGCGGACACTAGAAGACGGCCGGGCGATTCCGCGAGACCGACGGACGTCCGCAACGCCGACGATGCGAACGGACGCCATATCTAAAATCGGCAAAAGCGATTCAGCGCCCAGCCCATGATGCCGACGAACTCCACCGGCGCTTCGGTGACCGCAAGGCAGACGCAATCGTCCTCGGCCTCGATCAGGGGAGCGTGGATCGTGCCGTCTTCCTTAACGGCGATGTCGCCGGCGTCGTAGCGCAGGTCGCCGTCCCGAAACGCACCCTTCAGAACCAGCACTACCTCCCGGCCGACATGGCGGTGGGCGGCGATCCGCGTGCGCGGTCTGGCGCGCAGCAGATGAGCACGTTCCCGGGAACCAGGCGTCGGCAGCGGCAGAGCCGCCACGCCGAAGCCGAGCCGCTGCCAGCGGCGACGGTCGAGAAGTTCCGGGCCGAAGGCGCGCAGTGGGGCGGGCATGTCGTCGGCTGCGAACGCCGGACGCCCCGGCACCGTCGATATCCCGCCCGGGGGCAGCCGGTCCCCGGCCCCGATGGCGGCCGCGTCGTCCCCGCCGGGGGGTGCCTGAAGTCCGTCGATCGCCTGGAGCCCATCGATCGCCTGGAGCCCATCGATCGCCTGGAGAATGCCCGGCGTCGAGATTCGCTCGAGCGGCTCGCCGTCGAGATCGTCGAGCAGCGCGCCCCCCACCCTATCCATCATCGCAAAGAGGCTCCGGCTTTCTTCGGACATGGCGAGATGGGTCGCGACCAGAAGCTCGAGCGCCGGATCGGCGGCGCCAGTGGCGCAGTCCAGGAGCAGGGGCTCGATCGGCGAACTGGTGTCGGTCATTCGAGCCCTCCCGAATCCGCGAGATCAGCAAGGTCGGCCCGGAGACGTTCCATCGCGAGCCGGATGCGCGACTTGACCGTGCCCAGCGGCAGCCCTGTCTGGGCCGCGATCTCACTGTGGGTCTTGTGCTCGAAGAACGCCATCTTGAGAATGAACGCCTGCTCTTCCGGGATCCTTTCGAGACTGGCCTTCAGGGATCTGTAACGTTGCTGCGCCTCGACCAGATCATCGGCGATCCCGATCGGCGGCGGCTGCAGGACCGGATCGGAGAGATCGCCGCGTCGTGTCTTCTGGCGGCGCACGTGGTCGATCAGGAGATTTCTGGCGATGGTGTAGATCCAGGTGGACGGGCTGCCGATCGCCGGACTGAAGCGGGCGGCATGGCGCCAGACCGCGAGCATGGCGTCCTGGGCCAGATCCTCCGCGACTGTCGACTCCAGCCCGCCTTTGCGATAATAAGCTTTCAACTTCGGCGCAAAATGTTCGAAGAGGACGGCAAACGCCTCGCGACTGCGTTGCTTGACGATCGCGTGCATCAGCGCCACGTGGTCGTCGTGATCCTTGGAGGCGGGAACGGTGCGGTCCATACCGCAATCTAGGTTCACCCCGAATGGGGAGCAAGTTGCGGCCGTACCGTTTTAGGCTCGCGAAGGATGCGACACGAAACTTGCAATTCATGCGAAATTTGCCGACATAACAAGCCACGCCAACACCAGCACCGATGATCGAGATGATGACAACATGCTTCTTTGATCGCGCGTCGCGCACCGTTGCCGCTCTGGTCGTCTGCCTCGGCCTGGCCGGCACCGCCCAGGCCCAGACGCCCTACTCGCTCGGCAGCTACACCGACTGGAACGTCTGGGAGCTGGAGGAGAGCGGTCAGAAGATCTGCTACATCGTCAGCGAACCGAAGAAGCAGGCGGGCAGCTATACGCGGCGCGGCAAGCCTGCGGTCCTGGTCACGCGGCGCTCGACGCCGTCCGTCACCGACGAGGTCAGCGTCCAGCCGGGCTACACCTATCTGGAGGGCAGCAGCGTCGATCTCGCGGTAGGCCCCAACCAGTTCACCCTGTTCACCCGCGGCGCCCATGCCTGGACCAAGGACGAGACCGAGGACCGGGCGTTGATCGACCAGATGAAGCGCGGCGAGAACATGGTGGTGAAAGGTGAGTCCAGCAAAAACACCACCTCCACCGACACCTATTCCCTGCTCGGCTTCACCAAGGCCTACAACGCCATGGTCGCCGCCTGCTCCGGCTAGGAGTGAAGGCCCTTCGATGCCCCCCGACGCCGAAGCGGACCTGCGTCCGTCCGAACAGCCGGGGACGTCGCCTGCCCCGCAGACGGTTTCGATGATCGGGCTCGATGACGAGGCTCTGCAGGACGCGCTCGCGGACCTCGGCGAAGCCCCGAAAAGCCGGCGCATGCGCGCGCGCCAGCTCGGCCACTGGCTCTATCACCGTGGTGCCACCTCCTTCGAGGCGATGACCACCCTTCCGCGCGATCTGAGGGAGCGCCTCGGCGAGCGCTTCCGCATCGACCGGCCGGCGATCGCCGAAGAGCGGCGCTCGGTCGACGGGACCACCAAATGGCTGCTCCGGTTCGAGGATGGCCAGGAGGTGGAGATGGTGCACATCCCGAATGTTCAGCAGGGCGGGCCCGACGACGTCGAGCGCGGCGCCCTTTGCGTCTCCAGCCAGGTCGGCTGCTCGCTCGCCTGCACCTTTTGCCACACAGGCACCATGCCCCTGGTACGCAATCTCGGCGCGGACGACATCCTCTCGCAGATCCTTGTGGCGCGCGATCGCTTCGAGGAATGGCCGACGCCGAAGGGCCAGCGCCGGATCAGCCATATCGTGATGATGGGCATGGGCGAGCCGCTCCTGAACTACGAGAATGTCCGCCAGGCGCTTACGATCGCCATGGACCCGGAAGGCCTCGCTTTTCCCAGGCGAAAAATCACGCTTTCGACCTCCGGCATCGTTCCCCGGATCGAGCAATGCGGCCGCGAGCTCGGCGTCAATCTCGCGATCTCGCTGCATGCGGTCCGGGACGATCTTCGAGACGAACTGGTGCCGATCAATCGAAAATGGAACATCGAGGCGCTGATCCAGGCCTGCCGCGCCTACCCCTCGGGCGATCGCTGGGTGACCTTCGAATATGTCATGCTGGACGGCGTCAACGACAGCGAGGCGGAGGCGCGTGATCTGGTGCGGCTGCTGAAGGGTCTGCCCGCCAAGGTCAACCTCATCCCCTTCAATCCCTGGCCGGGAAGCCGCTATCGCTGCTCCGGGCCCGAGCGCATCGAGGCGTTTGCGAAGATCGTCGAACGCGGAGGCTATCCCTCGCCGGTGCGCACGCCGCGCGGCCGCGACATCTCGGCCGCCTGCGGTCAGCTCAAGACCGCGAGCGAGCGCCGGCGCAGGCGTCGACCAGCCGCCGCGGCGAGCGCCTGATGAAACGTCTTCTGGTCGGTCTGCTCGCCTCTCTGGGCTTTCTAAGCCTCCTTTTCCTCGTCGGCCTCGGCGTGACCGTCTGGTTCCTGCTGCCCGAAGGCGAAAGCCTGCCGGAACGCGCGATCCTCACCCTCGATCTTCGCCAGGGCTTCGACGAAGCGGCGCGCGGCCCGTCCCTCGCCGCCTTCGATCTGGAGCCGGGCCTGACGCTCGCGGACGCGATCCTCGCGATCGAACGGGCCGGGCGCCGGAACGAGGTCGCGGGCCTGATCGCCCGGGTCGACGGCGGCGGCCCGGGCTTCGCCCAGTCCCAGGAGCTGCGCGAGGCGATCCGGCGCTTTCGCGGCGAGGGCAAGTTCGCCTTCGCCTACTCCACCAGCTTCGGCGAGTTCGGGCCGGGCACGCTCGGCTACTATCTCGCGACGGCCTTCGACGAGATCCACCTGCAGCCGCTCGGCGCGCTCGGCCTGACCGGCCTCTACATCGAAACGCCGCTGCTCAAGGATTTCTTCGAGAAACTCGGCGTCGAGCCGAGCGGCGGCAAGCGCGGGCCGTACAAGACCGCGGCCAACATGTTCACCGAAAACGCCCTTACGGAGGAACATCGCGAGAGCCTGGAATGGCTCGCGACCTCGCTCTTCGATCAGATCAGAAGCGGCATCGCGGAGGGTCGCGGGCTCGACGGGCGAAGCGTCGGCCGGCTGATCGACGGCGGGCCGTTCGGCGCCGACGAGGCGCTGCAGCACGGGCTGGTCGACCGCCTCAGCTATTGGGACGAGGTGGTGGCGCGCGCGGAGAAGCGCGCCGGCTCGACGGCGGAACTGATCGATCTCGCGCGGTTCGCTGCCCTCGTGCCGCCGGACGACGGCGCCGAGCAGGTGATCGCACTGATCGAAGGCGTGGGTCAGATTCAGGAAGGCGATAACGGCGACGGCCCCGGCGGCTGGATCATGGGTGCGGACGCCGTCGCCGGGGCGATCGGCGATGCGATCGACGACCCCGACGTGCGCGCGATCCTGTTCCGCATCTCCTCGGGCGGCGGCTCGGCGGTCGCATCCGAGACGATCGGCAGGCAGGTGCGCCGCGCGGTCTCCCTGCAAAAGCCGGTGATCGTCTCCATGGGCGACGTCGCCGCCTCCGGCGGCTATTGGATCGCGATGGACGCCACCCGGATCGTCGCCGATCCCGGGACGATCACCGGCTCCATCGGCGTGCTCGCCGGCAAGCCGGTGCTGGACGACCTCTGGGACCGGCTCGGCGTCAACTGGGGAACGGTCGCCAAGGGCGCGAATGCCTCGATGTGGAGCACGAATCGCGACTACGGCCCGCATGGCAGGGCGCGGCTGAACGATTTCCTCGACCAGACCTACGAAGCCTTTACGCAGGGGGTGGCGCGCGGCCGCGGCATGGCCGAGGACGACGTCGATGCCATCGCCGAAGGGCGCGTCTGGACCGGGCTTCAGGCAAAGGAGATCGGACTCGTCGACGAGCTCGGCGGCTTTGCCCGCGCCCTCGAGCTCGCCCGCGGCGAGATCGGACTCGATCCCGACCAACAGGTCATCCTCCGCCGTTTCCCGGCGCCCAGGCCGCCCTGGGAGGTGGCGCTCGACCTGCTCCGCCAACCGCTCGGCACGATCCGGGCGCTGTCCTCCTGGCTGACGCTGCTGCAGACCGATGGCCCGGCCGCCGCACCGCCGCTGCTGATCCGCTGAAGCGGCGTCAGCGCCGCCGATCGTCCGTTGATCGGCCCGCCGAGATCGCCGATGCTGAACACGGCTCGCCGCAAGGGCGGCAGGCGGAGCGCCTGATATGACCATCCGCTTCTTCTCGGACAAGAAACGCCCGGTCCATCTGGGCCCCTACCCTCTCGAGCGTCTGGCGCGGACGTCGAGTCTGCCCGATCTCGACGCCCTTCCGCCCATGTCCCCCCTCTCCTTCCGCCGGCCAGGCGCGCCCGAAAGCATCGTGAATGCCATGGGCGACTATCAGGCGATGCTGGATGCCATCCGCGATGGCCTGGTCAACAGGATCAAAGCGGCATGCCCGGACGATCCGAAGGAGCGGGCCCGCCATTTGAAGGCCTTCGGCTATTTTTCCGATGCCTCGATGGTCGGTATCGGGCCCGTGCCCGATGCCTGCAGGCTAAAAGCGCCGACGAGAAATCCCGACATCGATCGCCTGGCCTCGGACCTGCGCACCCGGCAGACCACGACACTCGCCTCCGGCATCGACGTGATCATGGCGGATCTGAAGGAGAGCATGGAAGCGCCGCCGACCTCGATCGAGGACCATAGCGTCGCCATCGTTTTTCTTTACGAGTTCCCGCGCGACCCCGACCCGCACGAGCCCGGCGCCGACTGGATCCGGGACGCCCAGGAGCACCGCGCCTGTCTGCGCGCCTCCGAAACCGCCGTGGTCATCGCCAACTACATCCGCCTCCTCGGCCATGACGCCCGCGCCCACACCGAAACCTCCACCGACGTTCATCTGGGCCGCCAGGCGGCGGCCGCCGGACTTGCCTCGATCACCGACGGGCGTCTGGTCGCTCCCTATGTGGGGGAGAGGTTTGGGCTGGCCGCGGTGACGACCTCGTTCGCGCTGGCGGTCGACCGGCCGCTGGCACCATCGGATGAGCAGCCGCGGTGGCGGACCCGCGGGCCGGCCTGGTGGACGGGGTTCGGCTTTCGGAAGAGCGCGCTGAACCGGGAGCCCTTCGCGAGCCGGCGCTATGTCGACGGGGCGCATCCGTTCGAGCGGCTGCGGCGGGTCGATCGGCCAACGACCCATATGGACGAAGCGCGCATCCCGCGGGTGCCGAAACGCACCGACATGTTCGCCCGCGCCCAGTTCGGCGACATGGGCAGAAAGCTTCAGGACAACGCCAAAGGCGGCCATTATGCGCGCAAGGCAGCACCCTCCATGGCGCAGCGAAGGGCATTGGGAGCGTTGGTGCTGCTGCAGGACGGATCGCCAGGTGAGATTGCAGTCAGGTCTATGGGCGCTGCCCACGCCGTCCGCAATGCGGAGAACGTCAAGGCCGCCTGCTATTTTCTGGGTGTCGACGCCGTCGGCATTTCGCGTTGCCCCGACTGGACCTGGTATTCGCACGACGCCCTCGGCGAGCCGATCGATCCGCCCCACGGCCAGGCGATCTCGATGATCATCGATCAGGGCTTCGAGACCATGGAGGGGGCGTCGGGCGACGACTGGATTTCGGTCGCCCAGTCCATGCGCGCCTATCTCCGGTTTTCCCTGATCGGCGGCGTGATCGCGAAGCACATCCGCGATCTCGGTTTTCCGGCGAAGGCGCACACGGTGCTGGATGGCGACGTGCTGCAGCCGCCCCTTCTGCTGCTTTCCGGACTAGGCGAGGTCAGCCGCATCGGCGAGGTCATTTTGAACCCCTTTCTCGGTCCTCGGCTGAAGTCCGGCGTCGTGACCACCACCATGCCGCTCGCTCATGATCAGCCGATCGACTTCGGCCTGCAGCGCTTTTGCGAGGCGTGCAACAAATGCGCGCGAGAATGTCCGTCGGGCGCGATCACGGCGGGGCCGAAGCTGATGTTCAACGGCTACGAGATCTGGAAATCCGACAGCCAGAAATGCGCCACCTACCGCATCACCACCGAAGGCGGCGCCATGTGCGGGCGCTGCATGAAGACCTGCCCCTGGAATCTGGAAGGGCTTTTTGCGGAAAAGCCCTTCCGCTTTGCGGCGATGAAGGTGCCGGCGGCAGCACCTTGGCTCGCCAAGCTGGACGATGCGGCGGGGCGAGGCGGCCTCAATCCCACAAAAAAATGGTGGTGGGATCTGGAGATCGAGGCGGATGGCGGCTATCGGCCGGCGAAGGCGCCGGTGAACGCGCGCGACCTCCAGAAAGATCTCGGTCTCCGCTATGAGGACCAGACGCTCGCGGTCTACCCCGCGAACCTCGCACCGCATCCCTGGCCCTTCCCCTTCCCGATGGACCGGGAAAAGGGGATAGAAGCCTATCAGGCTTTACTGACAGCAAAGGCCTACCTGGCCCGGGTCGCCAAGGGCGATACGGGTGGCCTGGCGCACGAATACCGGATCGACGGCGACGCGCCGGTCATCCGGGTCGAGGTGACCAGGGCCGAAAAGATGACCCCCGACATCACCAGATACGAACTCCGGGCGCTCGACCGCAGCGAGTTGCCGTCCTGGACCGCGGGCGCCCATCTCGACGTCGTGGTCGCCCCCGAGTTTCTCCGCCAGTTTTCCCTGTCAGGCGATCCCGCCGATCGATCACGCTACCAGATCGCGGTTCTTCACGAGCGCCATGGCCGCGGCGGTTCCGCCCTGATGCACCGGATTTTTTCGGTCGGCCGCAAGGTCTTCGTCTCCCACCCCGTCAATCACTTCCCCTTGGACGAGACGGCGCGGCGAAGCGTCCTTTGCGCCGGCGGCATCGGCGTCACCCCGTTGATCGCCATGGCCCATCGCCTGCACGCGCTCGGCGCCGATTTTTCGCTGCACTATGCCTGCTCGTCGCGACCGAGCGCCGGCTTTCTCGACGACCTCCGGACCGTTCCCTGGCAGGACCGGGTCCACCTGCACATTTCGGACGAGGGCTCGCGCGCAGCGTTCGGAAAAATCCTCGGTGACTGGAAGAAGGGCGATCACGTCTACGCCTGCGGGCCGGATCGTTTCATGCAGGCGGCGATGAACGCGGCCGAGCGCGCAGGCTTTCCGGAAGAGGCGAAACATATCGAATATTTTTCGGTGCCGGAAACGCCGGACTATGTGAACCATCCCTTCACGCTCCGGCTTGCGAAGACCGGCCGCGAGATACCCGTCGCCGCCGACCAGTCCGCGACCGATGCGCTTTCGGCGGCCGGCGTCGCCGTCGACGTCAAATGCTCCGACGGTCTCTGCGGCGTCTGCCGCTGCACCCTTCTCGCCGGCGAGATCGAGCATCGGGACTTCGTGCTCTCGGCGGAGCAACGCCGGACGTCGCTGATCCTCTGCCAGTCCCGCGCGGCAAAACCGAACGATGCGATCGAGATCGATCTCTGAGACCCGCCGTTCGTCCACCTCGCCGGCCGGACGCAATCGCCCTCCCCTCGCGCCCGGTCAGCAGTGTTCAACTTTTCTAGACGATTCCCTACCATAGTCGATTCCGGTCCATGCGATCCTGGGAATCCGCCCGCCCGCCGGAAGAGGCTGGGCGAGGCACGGATTCCCGGGATCGCATGGACCACGCAGCAGCATAGCGAGGGCAGGTTAACGAAAACCTGACGGTCGGAAGGAAGTCCGTTGGCGAGGAGCGACGGGGCGTTCCGTCGATGGACAGATCCTCGCGGTTGGCCCGACAGCCCCCCGCCGCCTTGCACGCCGCCTCAGTGCAGCGGTTCTTCCGGCGGCGCCTTGGCGCCGGTCATGAAGGCGACCGCGTCCGACATGCTGTAGTCCTTGGGGTCGATCACGCAAAGCCGCTTGCCGAGGCGATGGATGTGGATGCGGTCGGCGACCTCGAAGACATGGGGCATGTTGTGCGAGATCAGGACGATCGGAAGGCCGCGCGCCTTGACGTCGAGAATGAGCTCGAGCACGCGGCGGCTTTCCTTGACGCCCAGCGCCGCGGTCGGTTCGTCCATGATCACCACCTTGGAGCCGAAGGCCGCGGCGCGCGCCACGGCGACACCCTGGCGCTGGCCGCCGGAAAGCGTCTCGACCGCCTGGTCGATGTTCTGGATGGTGGCGAGCCCGAGCTCGGAGAGCATGCTTCGAGCACGATCCGCCATGGCCTTCTTGTCGGTCATCTTCAGCCAGTCGCCGAGAAAACCCGAACGCCTGATCTCGCGGCCGAGGAACATGTTGTCCGCGATCGACAAGGCCGGCGACAGGGCGAGCGTCTGGTAGACGGTCTCGATGCCGGCTTCGCGCGCCTCCAGCGGCGAGCGGAAGTGGACGGGCTCGCCGTCCAGCAGGATCTCGCCTTCGTCGGGGATCACGGCCCCGGACACGGCCTTGATCATCGAGGACTTGCCGGCTCCGTTGTCGCCGATGACCGCGAGGATCTCCCCCGGCATCAGCTCGAAATCGGCGTGATCGAGGGCGGTGACCCGGCCGTAGCGCTTGACCAGGCCCTTGCCGGAAAGAACGGGTTGAGTATTCCCTGTGCTGGCAGCACTCATGACGAAATCTTCCTGATCCATTGGTCGATGGCGACGGCGATGATGATCAGCCAGCCGACGGCGAAGACCTGCCAGAGCACGTCGACGCCTGCGAGACGAAGGCCTGATTCGAACACGCCGACGATCAAGGCGCCGATCAGCGGCCCCATGATCGAGCCGCGGCCTCCGAACAGCGAGATGCCGCCGATCACGACGGCGGTGATGGACTGCAGGTTGCCTTCGTAGAACGCCTGCGGCGAGACCGAGCCGACCCGGCCGATCGCGGCCCAGGCGCCGATCGCGCAGACCAGGCCGGCGATGGCATAGACCGACACCAGGGTGCGGTCGGTACGGATGCCGGTGAGCTCCGCCGCCTCCTTGTCGTCCCCGATCGCGTAGACGTGACGTCCCCAGGGCGTGTGGTTCAGCATGTACCAGAGCACGACGAACACCAGGATCATCAGGATCGAGCCATAGGTGAACTGGGCGCCGAACACACCGAAGCGCTCGCCGAAGAATTTGAGCAGCGGCGCATTGGCGTCGATGTCCTGGCTCCTGATCGACTGCGCGCCCGAGTACCAGAGATTGAGGGCGAAGAAGATGCTCCAGGTGCCGAGCGTGACGATGAAGGGCGGCAGCTTCAGGCGCGTGATCAAAAGGCCGTTCATCACGCCGCAGAGCGTGCCGAGGGCGAAGCCGATGGGAATGGCGATGATCGCGGGGATGCCGAGGACGACGGCGAATTTGCCCATGACCACCGAGCACAGCACCATGATCGCCGCGACCGAGAGGTCGATGCCGGCGGTCAGGATGATCAGGCTCTGGGCGGCGGCGAGGATGCCGATGATCGACACCTGCTGCATGATCAAGGAAAGGTTGAAGGCGCTGAAGAATTTTCCACCGGCGACGAGGCCGAACGCGATCACGCTCAGCACCAGCACGATCACCGGCACCATGGTCGGGTTGCCGTGCAGAAAATGCTGTACGCGGTCGAGAGTGGAATGGTGCTCGCGCTCGAACGAGGCGACCGAGGCGTCGCTGTCCTTCAGAACGGATTCGTAGTCATCCCTGCCGGATGACGTGGTCGGCGATTCGGCCATCAAATCATCTCCCCGATCTTTGAGACCAGCCTACACCATTCTGAACGCAGGCAAACCTGCTCAGGCGCGATTGCCAGGCTTCGTTTTGAGATCGGGGGCGGCGCGGACGCCGCCCCCGGATGGTCTGGGCCGAGGGCTCAGCCCCAGCACTTCTCCAGGCCTTCAGCCGAGGTGATCGACGGAACGCCGTCCACCGGCTCGTCGGTGATCAGCTCGACGCCGGTGTTATAGAAATCGAGACCTTCGCTGTTTTCGGGCAGGCTGCCGTCCTCGGCATACTGGGAAATCGCCTCGATGCCGAGCGACGCCATCAAAAGCGGGAACTGCATGGAGGTGGCACCGATCACGCCGTCCGCGACGTTCTGCACGCCTGGGCAGCCGCCGTCGACCGAGACGATCAAGGCCTGCTCCTCGAGACCGACGGATTTGAGGGCCTCATAGGCCCCGGCCGCCGCCGGCTCGTTGATGGTGTAGACGACGTTGATCTCCGGATCCTGCTGCAGCAGGTTCTCCATCGCCGTGCGTCCGCCCTCTTCGTTGCCGTTGGTGACGTCATGGCCGACGATGCGCGGATCGTCCTCGTCGCCGATGTCGGTCGGCTCCTTGATGTCGATGCCGAAGCCCTGCATGAAGCCCTGGTCGCGCAGATAGTCGACCGAGACCTCCTGCGGGTTCAGATCGAGGAGCGCGATCTTGGCGTTGGCGGCGTCATCGCCCATCTTGGCCGCGGCCCACTGGCCGATCAGCTCGCCCGCCTTGAAATTGTCGGTGGCGAAGGTGGCATCGGCCGCATCCGCCGGCTCCATCGGCGTGTCGAGGGCGATCACCAGCAGGCCGGCTTCACGTGCCTGGGAAATGACCGGAACAAGCGCTTTCGAATCGGTCGGCGTGATCAGAATGCCGGAAGCACCTGCCGCGATGCAGGTCTCGACCGCGGCCACCTGGGTGTCGACATCGCCGTCGAGCTTGCCGGCAAAGCTCTGCAGGCTGACGCCGAGCTCCTCGGCCTTGGCCTCGGCACCTTCTTTCATCTTCACGAAGAAGGGATTGGTGTCGGTCTTGGTGATCAGGCAGGCGCTGGTTTCGGCCAGCGCCGGGCCCGCCGACATGAGGGCGAGCGCGCTTGCGCCGAGGAGGGTGGCGGTCAGTGTCTTGGTCATGGCAGTCTCCCGCATCCTGATTTTCGGCGCTCTGCGCCGGTTCGATGTTTGGACGATCCGGCATCATATCGGAACCGTCCATTGACGACACCCTTTCACGACAGGGAGAATGAGTCAATAAATAAATCAATTTGACTTAATTATTTTCCGGCCGCATGCTCCATGCTCGTCCAGAGTTCAGCGCCTGGCCTGGACGAACGGGCCGGAAAGAGGAGGCGGGTTTCGCCGCTGCTCCGAGGTGTCCCCCGAGGTGGCCATTGAACCAGAACGCCAAAGACGATCGAGGATCCAATCAGGCGGGCATGCGCGCCTATAACGAGCGCCTGGTGCTGTCACTGGTGCGCCGCCAGGGCGGGCTCGCCAAGGCCGACATCGCCCGCAGCACGGGGCTTTCGGCGCAGACCGTCTCGGTGATCATGCGGGCGCTGGAAGACGAGGGGCTGCTGGTTCGGGGCACCCCGGTCAAAGGCCGGGTCGGTCAGCCCTCCGTGCCCATGCATCTTTCCGCCGACGGCGCCTACGCGATCGGCCTCAAGATCGGCCGCCGCAGCGCCGATCTCGCCCTCGTCGACTTTCTCGGCGAGGTCCGGCTGCAGCTCCACGAGATCTATCCCTACCCGATGCCCGAGCCGCTGCTCGAATTCGTCGCCGGCGGCATCCGGAAGCTGCTCGACAGCCTGCCTGCGACGAAAAGAAATCGGGTCGCCGGCCTAGGCGTCGCCTATCCCTTCGAGCTCTGGAACTGGTCGGAGGAGGTGGGCGCCCCCAGGGACAAGATGGAGCATTGGCGGGATTTCGACCTGGCCGAGGCGATCGCCGCCCATACCGACCTCCCGGTGTTCATCCAGAACGACGCGACCGCCGCCTGCGGCGCCGAGCTGATCTTCGGCGACGGTGCCGGGCACACCCATTTCGTCTATCTGTTCGTCGGCTCCTTCGTCGGCGGCGGCGTGGTGCTGAACAGCTCGGTCTATGCGGGCAAGAGCGGCAATGCAGGGGCGCTCGGCTCCATGCCGATCCCGACCCGCCACGGCAAGGCGCAGCAGCTCATCGACGAGGCCTCGATCTTCGTGCTCGAAAACCAGCTTCGAGATCTCGGCAGAGACCCCTCGCCGCTCTGGCTCGACCCGGAGGACTGGAGCGGCTTTGCCGGACTGATCGATCCCTGGGTCGCGCAGACCGGCGAGAGTCTCGCCCATGCGATCGTCGCCGCCTGCTCGGTGATCGATTTCCCAACCGCGATCATCGACGGCGGCTTTCCAAGTGACGTGCGCCATGCGGTCGTCCTTGAGACGCGCCGCGCGATGGGCGCCTCGACCTCCAGGGAATCCGGCCACCGGAGATCCTCGAAGGCTCGGTCGGCGCCAACGCACGAGCCGTCGGCGCCGCGGCGCTGCCCTTCTTCGATCGTTATCTCGCCGATCGCGGCGTGCTCCTGAACGCGGGCGTGTGAGCGCTCATCCGGCGGCGTAGCGATCCATCGCCTTCGCCATCTTCACGTCCAGCTCGGTGACGCCGCCGGCATCATGGGTGGTGAGCGTCACCTCGACGGTCCTGTAGACGTTGAACCATTCGGGGTGATGGTCCATTTTCTCGGCGAGGAGGGCGGATCTGGTCATGAAGCCGAAGGCCTGGTTGAAATTCTTGAACGTGAACGTCCTGCAGATGGCGTCGCGGTCCGCGGCTTCGTGCCAGCCGTCGAGCGTGGCGAGCGCCGCCTTTCGTTCCTCGTCGCTGAGGGCCGGTGGTCTCGTCATGTCGTCGGTGCTCCCGGTGGTCGATCCGTCATGAAGGGGCGGTCATCCTATCAGGCTTTCGACCATCCGCCGCCCACGCTGGAAGACATCCGGCGCATCGGCGAGGAGGTGCTGGCCGATCTTCCCGAAACCTTCACCCGCCACCTCGGCGGCGTCCTGATCAAAGTCGAGGACTTTCCGGACGAGGCGACCGAGAAGGCGATGGAGCTGGAGAGCCCCTACGACCTGCTCGGCCTCTATCACGGCGTGCCGGTTGGCCACGACCTCGGCTTCGACGCGCCACGCGAGCAGACCGACATGATCTTCCTGTACCGCCGTCCCCTGCTCGACTATTGGTGCGAGCACGACTTTTCCCTGGCCGCGATCGTCGAGAACACCCTGATCCACGAGATCGGCCACCATTTCGGGCTTTCGGACGACGACATGGAACGCATCGAATTCCCCCAGCGACGCGCTGGACCGTCGACATGATCAAGGTACTCGACCATCTGGTGCTGACGGTGCGGGATCTGGAGGCGACCCTCCGCTTCTACGAAGGTTCGCTGGGCATGGAGGCGAGGCGGTTCGGCCGGAACCTGGAGCGCGTGGCGCTTCACTATGGATCCCAAAAGATCAACCTTCACGAAGCCGGGAAAGAATTCGAGCCGAAAGCGGCGTCGCCGACGCCCGGCTCCGGCGATCTCTGCTTTCTGACCGACGAGCCGGTCGACGTGCTCAAGGTCAGGCTCGAGGCCTCGGGCCTCGAGGTCGAGGAAGGGCCGGTCGAGCGAAGCGGCGCCAAGGCGGACCTTCTCTCCATCTATCTTCGCGATCCCGACGGCAATCTGATCGAGATCGCCAACGAGGTCGACCCGACATGAATGACATGCCGACCGGCGCCGGGACCTTCCACGGGGTCTGGCCCTATCTGGTCTCGCCGATCGACGAGCATGGCCGGGTCATGGACGAGGTGCTCACCCGCCTGGTCGACCACCTGGTCGAGGCGGGCGTGCACGGCCTCACCCCGCTCGGCTCCACCGGCGAGTTCGCCTATCTGTCGCCCGAGCAGCGAAGGGAGGTGGTCGAGGTGACGCTGCGAGCCGCCGACGGCCGGGTGCCGGTGGTGGCGGGCGTCGCGGCGACGACCACGGTCGATGCGGTGCGCCAAGCCGCCCTCTACGAGAGTATGGGGGTCGCCGGCGTGCTCGCGATCCTGGAAGCCTATTTCCCGGTGCCGGACGACGGCGTGGTCGCCTATTTCAAGGCCATAGCCGAGGCGGTGAGCTGCCCTGTGGTGCTCTACACCAACCCGCAATTCCAGCGCTCGGACCTCAGCCTCGCGGCACTCGACCGACTCGCCGACATCGAGAACGTGCTCTATCTGAAGGATGCCTCGACCAATACCGGCCGCCTCCTCACCATCATGAACCGCCTCGGTGGCCGGCTTTCCATCTTCAGCGCGTCCGCCCACATCCCGGCGGCGGTGATGCTGATCGGCGGCGTCGGCTGGATGGCGGGGCCCGCCTGCCTGATCCCGAAACAGAGCGTCGCCCTGTACGACCTTTGCCGGCAGGCAAAGTACGACGACGCGATGACGCTCCAGCGCAAACTCTGGCGCATCAACCAGGTTTTCTCGAAATATGCGCTCGCCGCCTGCATCAAGGGCGGCCTCGAACTTCAGGGTTTCCCGGTCGGGACGCCGCTCGCCCCGCAGCCGACCCTGAACGACGCCGGCAGGGCGGAGGTCAGGGCGGTGCTGGAGGCCATTCAGGCTCTGCCCTGATCCTTGCGGTTCCGTTTTAGGACACCGGCATCGTCGGCATTAGGCGGGACCTCGCGCAACCAAATCTTAACCACGGGGTGCTATCCGATTTCCCGGTCCATGCGATCCTGGGAATCCGTCCACCTGCAGACGACGTTCGGGGCGAGGCTCGGATTCCCAGGATCGCATGGACCGGAGTGTGAGCCTGGCCGAAAAATCTGAAGAAAAGGTTGACGGTCGGGAGAAGGTGGAGGCGCTGTCGATAGAGGAATGTCTTCAATCAAATTCGAGGCAATATTCCAAATAAATAACGCCGGAAAATCGTCATGAACATGAAATTATGCAGAATTCTTAAATCTTAGTTGAGCGTTCATGATGTAAAAAGGAAGCACAGAAAATTTCTTTCAAGAAAAGGAGCGTCTCATGCGATATCTCGTTCTTGGCGCCGCCACAGCGATCATTCTCGGGATCACCTTTCCCGGCATGGCCGGCGAGGCGGCGGGAAGGGAACAGGTTCGATCGTCCGAAACCTTCGAACATGGCGGCGGCTGCCGGAAGAACTCGCGGCCGGGGCAGTGCTGTCACATGAACAACGGAACCGGCTACGTCCACTGCCATTGAGCATGACGCATCACACGATCGAGCGTCCGCGAAGGTCTTGGATCTCGTCGTCCTTCACGCCCAGTTCGCGGAGAATCTCATCGGTCTGCTCGCCGCGTCCGGGCGGCCTTGCGGCGAGGCGGGACGGCGTGCGGGTGAGGCGGATGGGCTGGGCCATGGCCCGGGTCTCGCCGAAGGGCTCGGTCTCCATCTGCTCGGCGATGGCGAGATGCTGCACCTGCGGATCGTCGAACATCTGATCGATGCTGTAGATCGGCCCGGCCGGCACGCCGTTCGCCAGAAGGAGCTCGACCCATTCGGCGCTGGTCCGGGTCTCGATCACCGCCTGGATCGCCGCGTTCAGCGCTTCTCGGTTCTCGTGCCTGCCGGCCGAGGTCGCGAATCTGGCGTCGTCGATCCATCCGCGATGGTCGAGCGCTTCGCAGAAGCGGCGCCAGATGGCGTCGCCGGCGACCGCGATGTTGATCGCGCCGTCCTCGGTCCGATAGCGGTTGGTGGGCATGCTGGTCGGGTGCTCGTTGCCGGCCTGGGCCGGGACCTCGCCCTCCATCAGGTAGCGGGCGGCCTGGAAGTCGAGCATGAAGGCCTGGGCCTGCAGAAGCGACGTGTGCAGCCACTGGCCCTCGCCTGACGTTTCGCGCTCCAGGAGCGCGGTCAAAATGCCGAGGGCGCAGAACAGGCCCGCGGTCAGATCGGCGACCGGAATGCCGACCCGCATCGGCCCGCGGCCGGGCTCGCCGGTGATCGACATCAGCCCGCCCATGCCCTGGGCGATCTGATCGAAGCCCGGCCGCCTGGCGTAGGGCCCGTCCTGGCCGAAGCCCGAAATGCTGGCGAGGATGATGCGCGGGTTGACCGTTTTCAGGCTTTCGTAATCGATTCCCAGCCGTTCTTTGACATCGGGCCTGAAATTCTCGACCACCACGTCGGCCGTCTTCGCCAGGCGCATGAACAGAGCCAGGCCGGCCGGGTCCTTCAGGTTCAGGGTCAGGCTGCGCTTGTTGCGCTGCAAATTCTGAAAATCCGCCGTCGCGCGCCCGGCGCCAAGCGCGCCATCCGCCTCCAGCGAGGCCGGCTGCTCGATCTTGATGACGTCGGCGCCCCAGTCGGCGAGCTGACGCACCGCCGTCGGCCCGGAGCGCACGCGGGTCAGGTCGAGCACGCGAAATCGGGAGAGGGCATCGGAAGCGGGATCGTGAGGCATTTTTCTTCGACCTTGGTTACGTCTTCCGTGACCGACACCCTGCCACCGGGAAGGAATGCATCACAAGTCGACGAGGTGGCCGCGCCGCACGGGTGGCCGCGCCACCTAGGGGACGAACTGCTCGTGCAGGATGCGTTCCTCCAGATCATGCTCGGGGTCGAACAGGAGGGTAAGGCTTCTGCTGTGATCCTCCCAGACCTCGACCGACAGCACGTCGCGGATTTCGGTGTAGTCGGCGACCGCGCTGACCGGGCGTTTCTTCGGGGAGAGCACCTCGAAGCGGAAATGGCTGCTGTTGGGCAGGAGGGCGCCGCGCCAGCGCCGCGGGCGAAAGGCGTTGATCGGGGTCAGCGCCAGGAGCTTCGAGCTGGTCGGCAGGATCGGACCATGAGCGGACAGATTGTAGGCGGTGCTGCCGGCAGGCGTCGCGACCATCACGCCGTCGCAGACCAGCTCCTCCATGCGCATCACGCCGTCGATGGCGATGCGGATGCGGGCGGCCTGGCGGGTCTCTCTGAACAGCGACACCTCGTTGATCGCGATCCCGTCCAGCACGCTGCCGTCCTGCGCCTCGGCCCGCATGCGCAGCGGATGCAAACCGACCGCGACGGCCTCGGCCAGGCGCTCGCGCAGCCCGTCGCTTCGAAATTCATTCAGGAGAAAGCCGACCGTGCCGAGATTCATGCCGTAGATCGGCACCGGCCGCTCCATGGTCGCGTGCAGCGTCTCCAGCATGAAGCCGTCGCCGCCGAGCGCCACCAGTACGTCGGCCTCGTCGTCCTCGGCGTCGCCATAGCGCGCGAGAAGCTCGGCGAGCGCCGCCTGCGCCTCCTCGGTGTCGGCCGCGCGAAAGCCGATCCGCATCCGGGCGGTGTCGATCTCCAGCTCCTCGATCGTCGCGTCGTTCAAGACCGCCGCACTCCGCCAGAGGATCCCGGGCGGCCGATCTGTCGCCGCTCCCGGTCCGGTGGGACCGATCGGTACCTTGGTGCGAGTGCTCGCCGATCGTCAAGGAAATGCTCAGGCACGACCTTGGTCCGACGACTGGAGACATTCACAAGGGGCGTCCGCCCACCTACATTAGAGGCGGCAGGCAACAGGGAGCGCTTCGGCCCATGATGATCGACCCTTTCGATCGGACCGTGGACTACATCCGGATCTCGGTGACGGATCGGTGCGATTTCCGCTGCGTCTACTGCATGGCGGAAAACATGACCTTTCTGCCGAAAAAGGATCTTTTGACACTCGAAGAGCTCGACCGCCTCGCCTCGACCTTCATCGAACTCGGCGTCAAGAAAATTCGGCTGACCGGCGGCGAGCCGCTGGTCCGACGGGACATCATGACCCTGTTCCATTCGCTCGGCCGGCATCTCGAAACAGGCGATCTCGAAGAACTCACCGTCACCACCAATGGCAGCCAGCTCGAACGGTTTTCCGAGGAGCTGATCAAGGCCGGCGTCCGGCGCATCAACGTTTCGGTCGACACGCTGGACAAGGAAAAATTCGAGAAAATCACGCGCTGGGGCAAGTACGACAAGGTCATGGCCGGAATCGGGGCGGCGAAGGCGGCGGGGCTTCGGATCAAGATCAACGCGGTCGCGCTCAAGGGCGTCAATGACGACGAGTTCGACCGCATGATCCGCTGGTGCGGCGAGCAGGGCTACGATCTCACCCTGATCGAGACCATGCCGCTCGGCGAGATCGAGGAGGACCGCACCGACCAGTATCTGCCGCTCTCCAAGGTGCGCGCCGACCTCGAAACCCGCTGGACCCTCACCGACCTTCCCGACCGCACGGGCGGCCCCGCGCGCTATGTCCGGATCGAGGAGACCGGCGGTCGCCTCGGCTTCATCACCCCGCTCACCCATAATTTCTGCGAAAGCTGCAACCGGGTACGCATCACCTGCACCGGCCGGATGTATATGTGTCTCGGCCAGGATGACGAAGCCGACCTCTGCGCGCCGCTCCGCGCCTCCGAAGGCAACGACCTGTTGCAGCAGGCGATCCTCGAAGGCATCGGCCGCAAGCCCAAGGGCCACGATTTCGTCATCGACCGGCGGGACGCGAAGCCGGCGGTCGGCAGACATATGAGCGTCACCGGGGGGTGAGGCGGTCACCTCGTCGACTTGGTGGGGTGTGGTGGGGGCTGAGGTCATATAGCTGACCTGTCGCAGGCGTCGGACGTGATCTGGTCGCGGCGCCGTCAATCATGTCCGCGTGTCTCTTTTGAACCGCAAATGCGATGATCAACGATCATATTCTCACCAGGTTCGAGCCGTTCACGCGCAATCTGCTCAGGCCCATCTACAGAGACTATTCCTTTGCCAACCTGCCGGCGACGCTGCATTTTCTCATGACAGGCGAAGTCACCGGCCGGCTGCTGCCGCCGGATTGCTTCGGAGGCAGCTACCCAAGGCCGAAAAAGATCGTGCTGCTGTTCGTCGACAGTTTCGGCTGGCATTTCTGGCAGCGCTATGCCGAGCGTTCGACGCTGATGTGCCGGGTTGTCGACGACGGCATTCTCACGCCCATATCCGCATTGTTTCCATCGACCACGTCGGCTTCGGTAACGACCTTGCATCTCGGAACGCTGCCGATCCGGCACGGAGTCTACGAGTGGAACCTCTACCTGCCGACGGTCGGGGAGACGATCCAATCCCTGCCATTTTCGACCCTGGGCAAAGATGCCGTGTCCTGCGCGGCCCTGGGCCATGACGTCGAGGATCTGGTGATAGGTCGGCAGACGATGCACCAACGCCTGGCCGACCAGGGCGTCCGATCGATTTTGTTGTCCAACAACAGCTATGCTCATTCGCCCTACAATACCGTCATATCCGTCGGCGCCGAGGTCCTGACACATGACACGCTGTCGGAGGCGCTGGTCCAGCTCACGGACATTCTCCTGAACGTTCCCGACCGAGCCCTGATCAATCTCTACTGGTCAGGGCTGGATAGTGCCGCTCATGCCTTCGGCCCGAACTCGCCGGAGCACGAGGCCGAGGTGACACATTTCTGGATGATTGTAGATGCCCTTCTCGCCAGAGTGCGCAGCAAGGACACCATGCTGTTGATCACGGCAGATCATGGCCAGATCGGTGCGAATGCCGACGACACCGTCTATGTCAACGAGATCTTTCCGGAGTTGGCCGATTGTCTTGCATGCAGCCCTACCGGGCAGGTCATCATGCCGAATGGCTCCCCCAGGGATATGTTCCTGCACATCAAGCCGGATCGTCGCGCCGAGTTGCTTGATGGCTTGCAGAATCGACTTGCCGGTATCGCGTCTGTCTTGAGCGTCGAAGACGCCATTCGCGAAGGCCTGTTCGGAGACGTCACGGCCGACGCCGTGGTGCGGCGTCGGCTTGGAGACATTCTCGTGCTCCCCGACGCAGGCCATTTCGTCTGGTGGAGAGAGAACGGCGTCATGGATAACCAGTTCCACGGACATCACGGCGGGCTCGCTACCGAGGAACTGATCACCGTCACCGGTGTCTTGGGCGGTCTTTGATCAAGCCTCTTAAGATCAGGCCACATTTTTCACCTCGTCCGGCCAGATGCCCCAAACACGCAATTTCGCCGCCCGGCGATGCTTGTAGTGCCCTTTTCCGCTTCTTATATGTCGATCCGGAACACAAATTCGGATCGGCCCCGCAGCTCTCAAAGCGCGTTCCGGTTGCCGGTCCTGCGAACCGATCGAGCCCGTCTCGGTCAAGGAACCCAGGGGTCGGCGACCCCCCGAGAAAGTCTCAGGCGTGGAAAAGTGGCATGAGCAATAAGATCATCGGTATCGACCTTGGCACGACCAACAGCTGTGTGGCGATCATGGAGGGCAAGAACGCCCGCGTGATCGAGAACGAGGAGGGCATGCGCACCACGCCCTCGATGGTGGCTTTCACCGAGGACGGCGAGACTCTGGTGGGCATGCCGGCCAAGCGCCAGGCGGTCACCAACCCGACCAACACCGTGTTCGCGGTCAAGCGCCTGATCGGGCGACGCTTCGACGATCCTATCGTGAAGAAGGACGTCGACATGGTCCCCTACAAGATCGTGAAGGCGGACAATGGCGACGCCTGGGTCGAGGCCCAGGGCGAGAAGCGCGCACCCTCGCAGATCAGCGCCTCGATCCTGAAGAAGATGAAGGAGACCGCGGAGCGCCATCTCGGCGAGACCGTCTCCAAGGCGGTCATCACCGTGCCGGCCTACTTCAACGACAGCCAGCGCCAGGCGACCAAGGACGCCGGCAAGATCGCCGGCCTCGAGGTGCTCCGGATCATCAACGAGCCGACCGCGGCCGCACTCGCCTACGGTCTCGACAAGTCCAACTCCCAGACCATCGCGGTCTACGACCTCGGCGGCGGCACCTTCGACGTCTCGATCCTCGAGATCGGCGATGGCGTGTTCGAGGTGAAGGCCACCAACGGTGACACGTTTCTGGGCGGCGAGGACTTCGACCTGCGTCTCATCGACTACATGGCCGACGAGTTCAAGAAGGAGCAGGGCATCGACCTTCGCGGCGACAAGCTTGCCCTGCAGCGCCTGAAGGAGGCGGCTGAAAAGGCCAAGATCGAACTCTCCTCGACCGCGCAGACCGAGATCAATCTGCCCTTCATCACCGCGGATGCCTCCGGGCCGAAGCACCTCACCATGAAGATCAGCCGGGCCAAGCTCGAAATGCTGGTCGGTGACCTGATCGACCGCACCGTCGATCCCTGCAAGAAGGCGCTGAAGGACGCGGGTCTGAGCCCGGGCGACGTCGACGAGGTCATCCTGGTCGGCGGCATGACGCGCATGCCCAAGGTGATCGAGACGGTCAAGAACTTCTTCGGCAAGGATCCCCACAAGGGCGTGAACCCGGACGAGGTGGTCGCCATCGGCGCCGCCATTCAGGCGGCCGTGCTCTCGGGCGAGGTCAAGGACGTCCTCCTGCTCGACGTCACCCCGCTCTCCCTCGGCATCGAGACTCTGGGCGGCGTGTTCACCCGGATCATCGATCGCAACACCACGATCCCGACCAAGAAGAGCCAGGTGTTCTCGACCGCCGACGACAATCAGAACGCGGTCACCATCCGGGTCGCCCAGGGCGAGCGCGAGATGGCCTCCGACAACAAGATGCTCGGCCAGTTCGACCTGGTCGGCATCCCGCCGGCGCCGCGCGGCATGCCGCAGATCGAGGTCACCTTCGACATCGACGCCAACGGCATCGTCAATGTCTCCGCCAAGGACAAGGCGACCGGCAAGGAGCAGCAGATCCGCATCCAGGCCTCGGGCGGTCTCGACGAGAAAGAGATCGAGCGCATGGTCCAGGAGGCGGAGGCCAATGCCGAAGAGGACAAGAAGAAGAAGGCGCTGATCGAGGCGCGCAATCAGGCGGACAGCCTGATCTACTCGACCGAGAAGTCGCTCGGCGAGTTCGGCGACAAGATCGGCGCCGACGACAAGGCCTCGATCGAGCAGGCGGTCAGCGAACTCAAATCCGTGCTCGACGGCGAGGATGTCGAGGCCCTGAAGGCCAAGACCGACGCGCTCGCCCAGGCCTCGATGAAACTTGGCGAAGCCATGTACAAGGCGCAGGCGGAAAGCGAGGCAGCGAGCGGCCCGGACCAGGGTTCGGACGATGGCGCCGGCCCCTCGGGCGGCGCGGACGACGGCGTCGTCGACGCCGACTTCGAGGAGGTCGACGACGACAAGAAGAAGTCCGCCTGAATGGGCCGATCCGGCCAGGATGTTCTCGGGACCGAATGCCTGAAGCGGCGTTCGGTCCCCGGCGTTTTTTCCACCCTGATCCGCCCCAGCGTTCGATAGACGGCGACCATGGCGACACAGGACTATTACGAAACTCTGGGCGTGAGCCGGCAGGCGTCGGCCGGCGAGATCAAGTCCGCCTTCCGCAAGCTCGCGATGAAGCACCACCCCGACCGCAATCCCGGTGACAAGGCGGCCGAGCAGCGCTTCAAGGAGCTCAACGAAGCCTACGAGGTCCTGAAGGACGACCAGAAACGCGCCGCCTATGATCAATATGGGCACGCCGCCTTCCAGAACGGCGGCGGTCGCGGACCCGGCGCCGGTAATTTCGACTTCGGCAGCTTCGCCGACGTATTCGACGACCTGTTCGGCGATTTCATGGGCGGCAGCCGCGGTCGCGGTTCGCAGAGCCGGGGCGCGGATCTTCGCTACAACCTCGAAATCTCGCTGGAGGAAGCCTTCGAAGGCAAGCAGGCGCAGATCAAGGTGCCGACCACGGTCCGCTGCGAAACCTGCGACGCCACCGGCAGCAAGGGCTCGGCACCGGGTGCCTGCCCCGCTTGCCGGGGGGCTGGCCGCGTGCGCGCGCAGCAGGGCTTCTTCACCATCGAGCGCACCTGCCCGACCTGCGGCGGCCAGGGCCGGGTGGTCACCGATCCCTGCGATGCCTGCAGCGGCTCGGGCCGCGTGCATCGCGAAAAGAACCTCTCGGTCAAGATCCCGAAGGGCGTCGAGGACGGCACCCGCATCCGTCTCTCCGGCGAAGGCGAGGCCGGCACCCGCGGCGGCACGCCGGGCGATCTCTACATCTTCGTCAGCGTCGCCCCCCATCGCATGTTCCAGCGTGACGGCGCCAACATCCACTGCCGCGTGCCGATCCCGCTCGCCACGGCGGCGCTCGGCGGCCAGATCGAAGTGCCGACCATCGACGGCAAGCGCGCTCGCCTGCAGGTGCCAGAAGGCACCCAGACCGGCCACCGCTTCCGCCTGCGCGGCAAGGGCATGACCGAGTTGAACGGCCATGCTCGCGGCGACATGTTCGCCGAACTGACCGTCGAGACGCCGGTCAACCTCAGCAAGCGTCAAAAAGAGCTTTTGCGCGAGTTCGACGATGCCGGCGGCCGGGACGGCGGCACCCACCCCGAATCCGAAGGCTTCTTCGCCAAGGTCAAAGACCTCTTCGGCGATCTCCGCGACTAGCGGCGAGCCGCCGCGGGCTGGACTTGCCCGGGCCTCGCATGCCGTTCCGTGACTGTTCAGGCGGACACCTTGAATGACCCGAAAGCAGGCGGTGGGCCGCCCACGGGCTGGACTTGCCCGGGCCTCGTAATCGTTCCGTGACCGCCGGGACGGACGCATTGGATGGCCCTGGTGCGTCGATCCGAACAAAGCGACCAGCGACGTTTGGATAAAATTGATGCGAAGGCAAGGACCTAGCGCAGCGGCATCTGAATCCTTTGAATGCGCCGCTGCACGAGGACAGCCAGTGAGCCACATCCGGCTGGAGATACGCCCCAGCCATACCAGCCCGCCTGGACGATGACCGTTTTCGCAAGCGTGTCGATGTCGAGTTTTCATATCCAGCGTTAACGCTTCGTCAACCAGGCCCCGTCACCATGGCATCCCGATTCATGCGATCCTGGGATTCCGAGCCTCGCCCGGTCTTTTCCGGCGGGCGGACGGATTCCCAGGATCGCATGGACCGGCAACAACTGTAGCCGACAAACGTTAACGCAGGGTTACGGCTCCGGTGGGCAAATATGGTGATCGAACGGCCGCCAATCGTCAGCGGTATCAGCGGACGATGCATCATGCGGCTTCGCTCTTCACCGCGTCTGGCCACCGCATCATGGGAAAGAGCAGGCAACAACCGATGCTGCTTGACAGCAACGGCCATCGACGCATGCTGGCCTCTTGAAGTCCGGCCGAAGGGGGATGCCGTCTTGAAGATCGGGGTATTGGGCTGTGCCGGCCGCATGGGCCGGGCTCTACTCGCGGAGATCGTCGATACGGACGGCTGCACGCTCGCAGGCGGCACCGAAGCCGCAGGGCATCCGGCGCTCGGGCAGGATCTGGGCACTCTCCTTGGCACCGACGATTTCGGCCAGACGGTCGGCGATGACGCCGAAGCCTTGATCGCGGCTTCCGACGCGGTCATCGAGTTCTCGACGGCGGAGGCGACCCTGCGCCATGCCGAACTCGCGGCCAGGTTCGGCACGGCGCAGGTGATCGGCACCACCGGCCTCGACGACGAGACGAGCGCCAGGATCAAAGCCGCCGCCGCGCGGACGCCGATCGTCTGGGCGGCGAATATGAGCCTCGGCGTCAACCTGCTGCTCGGCCTCACCGAACGGGTGGCGAGAACCCTCGGGCCGGAAGCGTTCGATATCGAGATCGTCGAGATCCACCATCGCCACAAGATCGATGCGCCGTCGGGCACAGCACTCGCCCTCGGCGAGGCCGCCGCGCGCGGCCGTGGCGTGCCGCTCGCTGACGTCGCCGATCGCGGGCGGGACGGTGTGACCGGCGCTCGCAATACCGGCTCGATCGGCTTCGCCGCCCTCCGCGGCGGCGATGTCGTCGGCGATCACAGCGTGGTGTTCGCGGGCCTCGGCGAACGCATCGAACTCACCCACAAAGCCGCGGACAGGAAGATCTACGCGCGCGGCGCCGTGCATGCCGCACGCTGGCTGAACGGCAGACCGCCCGGCGTCTACGACATGACCGACGTGCTGGGGCTGAAGGACTGAGCGGCCGCACAAGGCGCACAAAGGAGCGAAGCTTTCATGGCCGAGAAGCTCGTCGTCTACTACGCACTGCAATCGCCCTGGACTTATCTCGGCTGGCGGCGCTTTCTCGAACTCGCCAAAGACCGGGGACGAACCCCGGTCTTTCGACCGATCCAGATGCCGAAGGTGTTCGAAGCGAGCGGCGGCCTGCCGCTTGCCAAACGGCCGGCGCAGCGCCAAGCCTATCGCATGATGGAACTGAAGCGCTGGCGAGATGTTCTCGACCTGCCGCTCACGCTGGAGCCGGCGTTCTTCCCGGTCGACGAGCGTCTGGCCGCGCGGATGGTCATCGCCCATGGCGAACGGGACGGCGACGTCGGCGCGCTCAGCCTGGCGATGCTGCGCGCCGTATGGGTGGAGGAACGCGACCTTTCCGATCGCTCGACGCTTGAAGTGATCGCGAACGAACAGGGCCTGGATACGGGCGCGACGCTGGCGCTCGCTGAAACGCCAGCCACTGCCGGGATCTACGATGCCAATACCGATGCGGCGATCGAGGACGGCGTTTTCGGCGTGCCCAGCTTCAAGCTCGGCGACGAGCTGTTCTGGGGCCAGGACAGACTGGATCTGCTCGCCCGCGCCCTCGGCTGAGCCTGCGCTCCATCCGGTCCGGGCGACAACGACACTCAGAAGTGGATGGTGCCGCCGACGGTGATGATGTCGATCTGATTCTCGTAGCGGCCGGAAAGATTGCCGCGCGCGGCGTTCTCGTCGGCGCCGTTGGTCACCAGATCGATGTCGCCGTCTTCCATGAAGATGTGGGTATAGCTGGCGGTCAGGCTGATATTGCTGGTGACGTCATATTCACCGCCGACGGCGACCCAATAGCGATCGTTGCCCGGGACGCGCGGCGTGCGGGTCTCGTCGGGGATAGGGCTTTCGTCATAGGCGATGCCGCCGTTCAGCGAAAAGTTCGGGGTGAGCTGGTAGCGGGCTCCGAGCGCCACGAACCAGCTGTCGTCCCAGTCTTCCGTGGTGACGTTGTCCGGCTGCGAAGGATTGTCGAACTCGACCCTGAGTTCATCGAACACGGACCATTCGGTCCAGGCGACTTCCGCCATCAGGGAGAGGCCGTTTTCGTATTCGTGGTAGGCGCCCGCGGACAGCGTCGCCGGCGTGGTGACGTCGGCGCTGGCACCGGTGTCGAGGAACAGCCCGGCGCCATTCAGCGCGGCGCCGATGCCCGCGGAGTCGTTGGTGAAGTCCGCGTCTCCGTCGGCGCTGTGGTCGATCTCCGAACGAAAGGCGACGCCGAAGCGCGTGCGATCACCCGGCGTGAACAGCGCGCCGACATTGAAGCCCAGGCCCCAGTCGTCGGCCTCGAGCTTGACCTCGCCGTCCTGCGTGGTCGGAACCGAGCCCGGAATGCTCTGGCCGGCGCCGATGGTGCCGAAGTCGATGGCGTTGGTGAGTTCGGTGTCGATATATTGGATCTGCACGCCGAGACCGAAGGCGAAGTTGTCGCTCGCCTCGATCGCGATGGCGGGATTGATGTTGACCGTGGTCAGCTCCGACTTCAGCGCATGGTAGCGGCCGATCCAGCCGTCCTCATTGTCGGTGGTGAGGCCGAAAGGCGCGGTCAGACCGAGGCCGAAGGTGACGCGGTCGAACAGTTCGGTCGACAGATAGATGGCCGGCACCAGCGCATCGTCCCCGATATCGTCGTCATTGTCTGTGCCGGTGATTGCGACCGCGCCACCGGCGATCGACGCAGCACCGTCCTTGAATTCGGATTGCGGCAGGATGTAGCTCAGGCTGACATGCGCCTGCGTGCCGTCGTGACGGGCCAGGCTCGCCGGATTGAAGAACATGTAGCTGATGTCGTCGGCCCGGGCAGTCGCGCCGGCGAAGGCCGTCGTCTGGGCGGTCGACGACTGTTCACGAATCGCATAGCCCGCGGCGTGAGCCTGCTGCGCGGCGACCAGAGCGGCCAGCGATATCGCGGCATTCAGAGATTTTCCAGGCGACACCATATCGAAACTCCCTATCCGCCCCTCGTTCTTCTTGCTGGCCGGCAGCGCCGAAACCCGCTCGCGCAGGGCGATCAATGCTGTGAACGTTCAAAAGCGTTATACAAGGGAATACCGAGAATTCAGGTGTTTGACTACAGCAAAGGTGCGCAGCGGGCGAGACGGGACAGATAGCAAAAGGCCCGGTCCGGCGGAGAAGATCCGCCGGACCGGGCCTTCGCCCGTTCGATCCAATTCGGAGCGCCGCCGGAGCTCAGATCTCCTCGGCCACCAGCTTCGGCAGAACGCGCGCCTGCGTCACCCAGTCCGCGACCTCCTCCGGTGTCGGCGCACGACGCGCGAACCGTTCGGCGGCGTTCAGCGTATACAGAGCGTCATGCAGCTTGACCGGATCCTGGTTGGCGAGCTTCGCCACCCGATCGACGTCGAGCAGCTCGAGCATGTCGGCGAAGATCGCACCGATGCCCTTGACGCGCGCGAGGTCCGCACGGCAGGTCAGACGCGCGAGCGTCATTTCCTCGATGCCGCTGGTTTCGGAAAACTCGTGACGTTTGGCGGTATTGCCGGCGGCAGAAAGAAGCTGATGGGTGTACGTGACCCCGTTTCGCTTCAGCTTGGCGCGCACGTCGAAACTGATGCCGCGCAGTTTGCTCACATGCAGCGACATCGAGCGGTCGCAGGGCGAGCCTTTGACGGCGACCTTGCCGCTGGCGCGGCGCGGGGCCGGCGGTTTCTTCAGGATGACACTAGGCGAGAGCACCTCGGCGTCATCGACGAGAACGTCTTCATTGAATGTCCGTGGCATAACATCCGACGACATAGCAACCTCCCAATTCCTCGTTGCTCCGTGCCAGAACTGCCTTGGTGCGGTGGCCGTATCCAACTGCCGTGCGCCTCGTCTTGCGACGGAAAGCGACAGGCCGTAAGCGGACCGACTCATGCCGAAAACAGCACTGGCCCTCCCGGCAAACGCCCGAGCCGCTGGACAGGGTTCCCTCCGATGACCACCTCCCCAGGCGGCCCGACCTGCCGTGCATCAGCGGTGCGCGGATTCCGGTCACCGATCGAATCACAACACGATGTCGTTATTCAGCCGGCTTATGGGGAGTGAACGTTGCCGCTGCCCGTTTATTCGATGAAAAAATCAAATTTTCTCGCCTGGACGTGGAGAAAGGGTAAAGTGTGGCCGATCGACACCGATCGGCTTCTACAACGTCGCGCGAAATCTCAAGCGAACGTAGTCCGCGGTCCAGCGTCCGCCTTCGTCGCGAAGACGGGGCTCGAGCAACCGGATGGTCTCGTCGAGCGCGGCCTCGCGGTCATCCGCGGGAACGGCATCGAGATGAGGTCCCGCCATGGTCCGCAGCCACCCCGCCATGTCGGTCGGCAACGGGGTCGGTCGGGGAATGAGCTCGATCGACGCCACGTCGAATCCATGGGCTTCGAGGCGGGCACGATAGGCTTCGGCGGAGGGAAAATACCAGGGATCGACCGGGGCGGCATCGATACCGCGGCGCGCCAGCACGGCCGAAAGCGCGACCGCGATGGCGGCGACATTGCCGTGGCCGCCAAATTCGCCAACGAAGCGGCCGCCCGGCTTGAGCACGCGGACGACGCCGCGGATCACGGCATCCGCATCCGGCATCCAATGTAGTGCGGCGTTGGAGAAGACGGCATCGAAGTGTCGATCGAGCTCAAGTCGCTGCGCGTCCGCCAGCCGTACCTCCAGGCCACGGGCGCGCGCCGCCGCGACCATGGCTTCGCTGGCGTCGACCCCCAGAACCTCGGCGCCGGCCGCGCGAATCCGTTCGGTCAGCACGCCGTCGCCGCAACCGAGATCGAGAATGCGCTCGCCGGGCTTCGGCGCGAGCAGCTCGACCACCGGTGCGCCGAGGGTCGAGACGAAACCGGTGTGCCGACGGTAGTGATCGACTTTCCAGCGCTGGCTCTGATCGCTCATGACGGAATTTGCCTTGTCGGGATGTCCGACCCGCAGACTGCCAGCTCGCGCGCGCCTACGAAAGGCGAAAGGCTCAGCAGGCGATCAAAGGCCCCAGCGATCCTCATCACGGCAGGCCGAATAATGAAATTTTCGATTGAGCCCGTCGACGACGAGATCCTCTTGATAGTCCCGGCAATACTGCCCGGTGGAGGCGATATAGCTGCGCACCGGCGTGATCGCACCGCTGTGGCCGCTCTCGTCATTGATCCAGCGCCGCGTGGTGCCGTCCGGCGCGTGGTCGAGCGTGCGCTGCAGTAACATCGCCGCGATCGAGACATCGAGGTCGGTCAGCGCCTCATAGGGATCGGCATCACCGGGCGAGGTCGCGGCGCAGGCGCCGAACAGCACGACAATCGCCGATGCGCCGCAGATCGACGCGAAGGTCTTTCGATGGATTCTTCCGAGCACGGTTCGCCCTTCTCGACCAATACGACGTCGAATCAACGTCCATGAAGTTGATATCGTGCCTCGATCAGGCGATGTCGACCCTGCCCGCAAGGAAGCTGTCCGTGGTGACGGACCGGCCTCGGTGCGACGTAATCATACACAGAACTTTTGGGTTATGGCAAAGTGAAAGGCGGCGAACCGCTGGTGCAGAACTCTCGGCGTCGCTACAACCCGGATGTGTCGATGCGACGATCTCGACACATCCGATCAGCGAGGAAACCGAGCGGATCGCCGGCAGTGGAAAGGGCTAGGCGGAAATGGAACCCGGGCATCGAGGCACCCTGGTCGCCGGCATCGACGAGGTCGGTCGGGGGCCGCTTGCCGGCCCGGTGGTCGCGGCGGCGGTCGTGCTGGGCGAACCGTTCGACGGTCTCGCGGACTCGAAGACCCTTTCGCCCGCGCGCCGGACGGCCGTGGCATCGGCGCTCGCTCGAAGCGACCGGGTGCGGATCGGCCTCGGCGCCGCTTCGGTGGCCGAGATCGACCGGCTGAACATTCTGCAGGCGACGCTGCTCGCCATGCGGCGGGCGCTTTCGCATCTCGACGTCGAACCCGCTCTCGCGCTGGTCGACGGCAATCAAACGCCGATCCTGCCCTGCCCGGCGGAGGCGGTGGTCGGCGGGGACCGCAAGGTGGCGGCGATCGCCGCCGCGTCGATCGTCGCCAAGGTCGCACGCGATCGGCTGATGGTCCGTCTCGACGGGCGTCATCCCGGCTATGGATGGTCGAAGAATGCGGGCTATCCTACGGCCGAGCACCGGAACGCGCTCTTGGAACTCGGCCCCTCCGTTCATCACCGCACGAGCTTTGCCCCGGTCCGGGCAGCGTTGACGATCAGGCCAGTTCGGCCCAGTCCCTGGGTCCGGCCTCGTCCAGGACCTGGAGCAGATAGCGGCCGTAATCGGTCTTGAGCAGCGGTTCGGCGAGATCACGCAGCGCCTTGCGGTCGATGTAGCCGAGCCGATAGGCGATCTCCTCCAGGCAGGCGATCTGGAAACCCTGACGCTGCTGAATCGTGCGCACGAATTCACCGGCCTGCAGCAGGCTGTCATGGGTGCCGGCATCGAACCAGGCATAACCACGGCCCATGCGCTCGACATGGAGTTCGCCGAGTTCGAGATAGCGGCGATTGACGTCGGTGATCTCGAGTTCGCCACGCGCCGACGGCGCGATCGACTCGGCGATCTCGGTCACGCGATTGTCGTAGAAATAGAGGCCCGTTACAGCATAGTTGGACCGCGGCCGCGTGGGCTTCTCCTCGATGGTCACCGCCTGGCCGGAGGCGTCGAATTCGACCACGCCATAGCGCTCCGGATCGACCACACGGTAGCCGAACACGGTGGCACCCATCGCCCGTTCCGCGGCGCGGCGAAGGTCCGTGCGGATCGACTGCCCGAAGAAGATGTTGTCGCCGAGCACCAGCGCGCAGTGATCGTCACCGATGAATTCGCGGCCGATCAGGAAAGCCTGCGCAAGCCCTTTGGGCTCCGGCTGCACCGCATAGTCGAGACGGAGCCCCCACTGATCGCCGTCGCCCAGCAGTTTCTGGAAGACCGCCTGGTCTTCGGGCGTGGTGATCACCAGAATATCGCGGATGCCGGCAAGCATCAGCGTGCTGATCGGAAAATAGATCAGCGGCTTGTCGAAGACCGGCAAGAGCTGCTTGCAGACGGCTCGGGTGACCGGATGCAGCCGCGTGCCGGACCCGCCTGCGAGAATGATGCCTTTCCACATGATCGGTCACCCGCTTGATCGGTAGGTGGCGTCCCCCGCCGACGGTGAGACCGCAGCCCTCACCGCCAGCCGCACTGCAAGGGGAGTTCGGACAAGGGGAGTTTGGCGCCGGCTACGCCGCAGCGGCGCCGCTCTGGTCGGACAGTTCCAGAATGCCGCCATGCAGCTCCACCTCCTTGATGGTGCGGTGCCAGGTCGAGAGGTTCTGATACCAGTCCAGCGTGATGGTGTCGGCGGTCCTGTCGAGGGTGCCGGCCTCGAGACGATCAAAGATCTCGAGGGCGCCGTCTCGCGCGGTCTTCGCCGCCTTCCAGCCGAGGCCTTCGATCTTGTCGAAACTCACCCGGTAGGAGCGGTGGTCTGCATCGCCATACCAGTCGATCTTGACCTCACGCGGCAGAACCTCGGCGATCAGCTCGGCGAGCGGGCCGAGCTGATAGTTGTTCTCGTCCGAACCGACGTTGAACAGCTGGCCGTTCACCTGCTCCTTCGGAGCCTTCAGCATGAACATCTGGGCGCTCGCGGTGTCGCTCACATGGACCATCGGACGCCACTGGCTGCCGTCCCGCATCAGCGGCAGAACGCCGGTCTTCCAGGCGCCGTAGGTCATGCCGTTGATGGCGAGATCGAAGCGCATGCGCGGGCTGTAGCCGTAGACCGTGGCCTGACGCAGCACCACCGCGCAGAACTCGTCCGAGGCCTGGGCGAAAACGCCGTGCTCCGCCATTTCGTTGGCCTTGGCATAGGTGGTGAGCGGGTTGGTCTTGAAGGTCTCGTCGCAGATGACGCCCGGCTCCTGAAAACCGTAGATGCTGCAGGAGGAGGGCAGCACATAGCGCTTGACGCCGGCCGCCTTCGCCATCTTCGCGCACTGCACCCGGCTTTCGTGATTGATCTCGTAGGTCGGCTTCTGGAAAAGCTCGCCACTCGGATCGTTGGAGATCGCCACCAGGTCGATCACATGGTCGACGCCCTCGAAATATTCGGGCTTCAGAAAGCGGCTGTCCGCTCTTACGATTTCGAGATTCTCGTGCTCCGGGAGCAGTTGCCGCCCGAAGAACAGGCGGTCGAGAACGCGCACGCGATAACCGCCGGCAAGCAGCATGGGCACCAAGGTCGTTCCGATATAGCCTCCGCCGCCGGTAACCAATACACGTTCCATGTGAGCGTCTCTCGTTTGTGATGATCGATGGGGATCGTAAGGGCGTTTGGTTAAGAAAACGTGAAGATTTCCGGCAGTTCCCGAAGCATCGGCTGATTGAGATCCTTTTCCGAAAGGATCAGCTCGTCCTCGGGAAACGGCCAGTCGATCGCGAGGTCGGGATCGTCGTAGCGCAGGCCGAGATCGAGCTCGGGCGCGTAATAGGCGTCGACCTTATAGGCGATCTCGGTGTTCGGCATGAGCGTCAGCACGCCATGGGCGAAGCCTCGGGGACAGAGAATCTGCTGGCCGCTTTCCGCCGTCAGCTCGACCATGACGTGGCGACCGAAATTGGGCGATCGGTGGCGCAGATCGACGCACACGTCCAGAACCGCGCCGCGCAGCACCCGGACGAGCTTGGTCTGGGTGGCGGGCGGTGCCTGGAAATGCAGGCCGCGCAGCGTGCCGCGGTCGGCGGAGTAGGCGTGATTGTCCTGGATGAAGTCTTCGGTGATGCCGATCTCGGCGAACGCCCGGCGGTTGTAGGTTTCGGAAAAGAACCCGCGCTTGTCGCCGAAGCGCCTGGGCGTGACGAGCTTCACCTCGGGCAGGCTGGTTTGGATGACATCCATGTCGTTCCGACGAGGGCTAGGGCCGGACAACCGCGGCCAGCGGCGCGTCCGGACCCGCCGATCGTTCTCCTCAAGAGGCGCGTCTGTCCGGAGTCAGCGTTTCGCGTTCGATCGTCTTCCATATCGCGAAGGCGTCCGTCTCCGGCATGTCGACATCGGCGGCGGTCAGGACCTCGCCGGCTTCGATCGGACGCTTCACATGCAGATCGTTGGCGAGGCAGATCGGCAGGTGATCCGGGCGATCCGCAAGGTTCACGCAGATGCCGCGCAGATCGAAGCTGCCGCAGCCGCGCTCGATCACGGTGCCCGCCGCCAGATCGCGCTTGGCGACCGCGGCCACGCCGATCCTCGGGGTCGCGCCGTTGTTGAGCAGCGGCCGGCCCTCGCGCGCCACGCGGTCGATGGTCTTGAAGACCTCGAGATGGACCAGGCAGTAGTCCTTGATCAGGAGATAGTAGGGACCTTCGCCGAACTTGAAGTTTCGGAGCGGCAGGTTCTGCGCGTCGTCGTGACGGGCGACGATGAAGACGCCGTGCTGCAGGCCGCGATCCAGGATGTACTCGCTGATGGGATAGCCAACCTCGTCGGCGGCCTTGCCGAGCACCTCGGCGGCGTGTTTGAGGTCGCCGGTCTCGAGGCCGATCAGGTCTTCTTTGGCGATCCCCGCGTCCAGGCCGTTGGCCACCAGGCACTGCTCGATCTGCACCTTGGTGCCGTCGGTGAAGGACGTGACCATCGGGATCGAGTAGTTCTGCTTGTCCGCCCAGAACCTCATGTCCTCGGGCGACGGATTACGGTTCAGGAACGCCTTCATGTTGCCGTACACAAGTGGCTCGAAACCTAATGCCACCGCCTCCTCGCGCAGCGCAGCGAGGCAGCCGGGCTGATCGCCTTCGGCTTCGGTCAGGAGCCCGCGCTCGACGAAATGGGAACCGACGGAGGTGTGGAACTCGGCATTGAGGGTGACCACCGGCCTGCCGGCATCCAGCACCGGCCCGACCGTGGAGACCGCATAGGGCACGTCGCCGGTGCATTCGAACACCACGTCGCTGGCTTCGATCAGCTCGTCCAGGGACGAGGTGAGCGCATCCGGCCTCGGATACTCGCCGCAACCGTCCAGGGGCCTGCGGGTCAGCACCTTGCCGAGCTCGTAGGCCGGCCGCCTCTCGAGTTCATGCACGAAATGGCGCGAGACGAATCCGGTTCCGATGACGCCGATGCGAAGGCGGGAATCTTGCTTCATTCGGGTTTCCATCGTTTTGGAGCGTTTCCTACAGCCGTGCCCTGTTGTCCGGCATGAGGGGCGGTATGACCGAATTTGCGCCACACCGCAACCACGCGATCGCTTCTGGAAGCGGCCGCACCCCCGCGGAAAGCCGGGCAAACGGGTTTGCAGCGATTGCGCGCGCATGGCCGTGCGGAGGCGCGGGCACGATCGATGGCTGGAGAAACGACCTATACAGAGCCTGCGACCGAACCGCCAGTTTCAGTTTCGTAGAATGGCAAACTCCGTTCATCCATCTTCAGGGGAGAAATTGACATGCATGGTGACCGGGCACCAGTGCTGAGCACGCAGCAATGGAAACAGCAACCCCAAAGATAAAATCAGTAGAACAACAAAAACAAATTGGCAAAAAGCGAAAATTCCCGAGCATTCATCCATATCGAAATTTTCGAAGGCAAGACGTCGGCGACGACGGAGCATGTCACACGCCCGGCTGCACTTGAAGTCCGGCGTAAAGAACTGTACCAAAACCGGCTTATGGAAGTGTCGGAAGACGGTGGTGCCGGGTCTCGCCATCGCTGTCTTTCGCAAACGTCGGACTCTCGAAGATCGTCCGCTCTCGGCAGGAGAGCACACACTTCGGCCCGGGCCACACCTCGGCGGAGGGTCCGATCGCGGCGCCAGGCGAGACCGAGATCGGCCACCTTGTCTCATCGAAGGGATGAAACCCATGCAACGCATCATTCTCGGCGCCTCGTCCGCGCTGGCCATCCTCGCCCTTTGCGGCGGCGTGCCGACATCCGGCATCGCCCATGAAGGAAGCCGCCTCTGCAACGTCATCCTGGACGGCGACGGCGAACCCGTGCGGGAGAGCGACTCCGACGAAATCGGTCATTCCAACAGCACTGCCTGTGCCGAGGACGTCGACGCCGCGGCCGCCGATGCCTCGGGGGAACAGACGACCGCTGCCCTGGCGCAGCCTGCGGAACCGGCCGCGACGGTCGAGCCGCTGGTGGTCTATTTCGACGTCAACCGGGACAGCCTCGACGCCGGCGCGCAGGCGGAGGTTCAGGCCTATGTCGCCGAGCTGATGGCAACCTCGCCCGAGAGCGTCAGCGTGGTCGGCTACACCGATACCTCGGGGCCTGCCGACCTCAACGAACGCCTTTCTCAGGCACGCGCCAGCAGCGTCGCCGAAGCGCTGATCGAATCCGGCCTGCCCGCCGGCATGATCGCCCGCAATTCCGCCGGCGAGAACGAACTCGCGGTCAGCACCCCCGATGGCACGCGCGAGGCCAACAATCGCCGCGTCACCGTGACGCCCGCCTACTGACGACCACGCACGGCCGGCATGCGCGCTCTGCGCGCCGCCGGCCGAACAGGCAAAAAAAACCAAAAGCGGAAATAGAACAAATAAATAACAACCAAAGAGCTATTCAACGAACTTTTTTACGACGTCTTCTCAAGGATCTGGCGAACGGACATTGACGTGACACGACCGTTATTCTACGGCATAATTCTGTACGACACAGATCTTATCGAGTGCCTGCCCGATTGACAAAGTCGGTATCGGCATCTTGGATTGATCGAGACTTTCGCATCGTGAGGTGGTTCAAGCCGCAGCAAGCGGTGACACAGCACGGGTGCTGTAATCGGCAAACACAGGAGATAGGGGGCACCTCATGCTCAGCAAATACTTCGGTTATTCCGTGGCCGCTGCCGCGGTGCTTGTGGTCGGCAGCATGCCGGCTCTCGCTCATGAAGGGCACGACAACATGTGCGGCGGAGTGGCGGAAGCCGACGACGACATGGTGCTGACGGCGACCGGCAAGCCGCTTCTGCTCGGCTCCAGCGCGCCTTGCCCGGAGGCCCAGCAGGTCGCCGCGGTCGAGACGGACGCGGGTGAAGCGGAGGTCGTCGAGGAAGAGGTCGAAGCGGCCGGCCCGATCGAGCTGCCGCATGACGGCATGGTCTACTTCTCGCTGGATTCGGCCGAACTCGACGCCGAAGATCAGGCGATGCTCGACGACATCATCGCGGCCGTGAAGGAACAGGATCCGGCCAGCGTGACGGTCATGGGCCACGCGGACCGCTCGGGCGGCGACGACTACAACATGGCGCTTTCGGAGCGCCGCGCGCAGACCATCGCCTCGGCGCTGGCGGCCGCCGGTATTCCGGAGGCGGCGATCAACACCATGGGCTACGGCGAAACCGAGCCTGCGGTTCAGACCGAGGATGGCGTGGCCATGCGCCAGAACCGGCGCGCCGCCGTCGAGACCCAGTAGTCTCAGGCGACCCGGCGCACGCCGGATATGAGGCGAACGACGCAAGAACGCCGGCGGGGCATTCCGCCGGCGTTTTTCGTTTCGGGCCACCGATCGGGGGCGGCGGCTACAAGAGGCGTCGCGCGATCACCTGGGCCTGGATCTCGGCGGCCCCCTCGAAGATGTTGAGAATGCGCGCGTCGCAGAAGATGCGGCTGATCGGATATTCTTCGGCATAGCCGTTGCCGCCGTGGATCTGAAGCGCGTTGTCCGCAGCACTCCAGGCGACATGGGCGCCGATCAGCTTGGCCATGCCGGCTTCGAGATCGCAGCGCCGCTCGGCATCCTTTTCGCGACCGGCGAAGAGGGTGAGCTGGCGAGCGATCATGATCTCGACCGCCATCCAGACGAGCTTGTCCGCGACCCGCGGGAAGGCGTAGAGCGGCTTCTTGAACTGGATGCGCTCCCTGGCGTAGGCGAGGCCGACGTCGAGGGCGTTCTGCGCGACGCCGACGGCGCGCGCCGCGGTCTGGATTCGAGCACTCTCGAAAGTCGCCATCAGCTGCTTGAAGCCCTGCCCCTCGACGCCCCCCAGGAGGCCTGGGGCAGGTACGGAAAAACCGTCGAAGGAGAGGGTGAATTCCTTCATGCCGCGATAGCCGAGCACCGGGATCTCGCCACCTGAAAGGCCGTCGACCGGAAACGGATCGGCATTCGTCCCGCGCGGCTTTTCCGCGAGCAGGATCGAGAGCCCCCTGTAGCCGGGCTCGTCCGGGTTGGTGCGGCAGAGGATGGTCATGAGATCTGCCCGCGCGGCGTGGGTGATCCACGTCTTGGAGCCGGTCACCTTGTAAACGTCACGGTCCAGGGCGGCCCTGGTCTGCAATGACGCCAGATCCGAGCCGGTGTTGGGCTCGGTGAAGACGGCGGTCGGCAAAATCTCACCGGACGCGATCTTGGGGAGATAATGCGCCTGCTGCTCGGGCGTGCCGCCGAGGCGGATGAGTTCGGCCGCGATCTCGGAGCGGGTGCCGAGCGAACCGACGCCGATGTAACCGCGGGACAGTTCCTCGGTGACGACGCACATCGCCGATTTGCCGAGGCCGAGCCCGCCGTCCTGTTCGGGAATGGTCAGACCGAACACGCCGAGCTCCGCGACGGCGTTCACGACCTCATCCGGGATGAGTTCGTCGCGCTCGTGCCAGCCATGGGCGAAGGGGGCGACCTTCTCGTCGGCGAAGCGGCGAAACTGATCACGGATCATGTCGAGGGTGTCGTCCTCGAGGCCCCAGTCGCCGAAGGCGCCATCCTCCATGAGCCCGGCCAGGCGGGCGCGGGTTTCGCGATCGCCCGCGTCCGGCAGCAGGGCCTGGATGGCGGGATGACCGTAGCCGGCGTCGACCGGCAGGCCGAGATCGACCAGGCGCACGGTCTCCACCTGGTTCATCGGCATGCCGCCGGCGATGCGGGCGAGATATTCGGAAAAGGCGAGCTTGAGCATGAGCTGCTCGGTTTCGCCGAACCTGCCGCCGCCGTTCAGGCGTTCGGCCCAGGCACTCATCTGGCGCAAGCTCTCGACATAGGTGGCGAGCCAGGCGAGGCCGTGCACCGCGCGCTGTTCCCGCTCGAGAAGCCCGGCGTTCAGATCGCCGTCGGTCGTGACCTTTTCGCGCACGCTGTCGATGGCGCGCCTGAAAAGACCATCGACCGCCTCGACGGCCGCGCCTGCCCGGCGCAGCAAATCCTGATCACTCACCGCCGCCTTAAGCTCCACCGCCATTTTTCTCGCACTCGCCTGAGTTTGGGTTGCCGGTCCGAGGCTTCAGCCCGATCCGCCGGCGTCGGCTCCGCCGCTTCGGAGGACCGACGCCACGACCATTCGCCTACATCTCAACCTTGATCCTGAGACCGCCCAGTCAAGGCCGCGGCAGCGTAAACGCCGGGGCGCGTCGCCCTAGTCTTGAGCTTCTTCCAAGGTGCGCATGCCGGGGCGCGACGCCTGGACGAGCACGGCCATGTTGCCGGGCTTGTGCTCGTTCTTGCGCATCTTCTCATGGGCGCGGGGGATGTCCTTCCACGAGAAGACCTCGGACATGCAGGGATCGACCTTGCGGCTGATGACCATGTCGTTGGCGAGGCTCGCCTGCTTCAGATTGGCGAAATGGCTGCCCTGCATGCGCTTTTGCCGCATCCACATGAAACGCGCGTCCAGGGTGAGGTTGTAGCCCGTGGTGCCGGCGCAGATCACCACCATGCCGCCGCGCTTCACCACGAAGGCCGAGACCGGGAAGGTCGCCTCGCCCGGATGTTCGAACACGATATCGACATCGTTGCCCTTGCCGGTGATCGCCCAGATCGCCTTGCCGAACTCGCGGCACCTCTTCATGTAGTCCTTGTAGCCTTCGGCGTCGTCCACGTCCGGGAGCTGGCCCCAGCAGTCGAAGTCCTTGCGGTTGATGACGCCCTTGGCGCCGAGGCTCTCGACGAATTCGCGCTTGTCCTCCTCGGAGATCACGGCGATGGCGTTGCCGCCCGAGGCCGCGATGATCTGGATCGCCATGGAGCCGAGACCGCCGGCGCCGCCCCAGACCAGGACGTTGTAGCCGGGCTTGAGCTGGTGCGGCGTGTGGCCGAACAGCATGCGATAGGCGGTGGCGTGGGTGAGCACGTAGCAGCCGCTCTCCTCCCAGGTCAGATGCTTCGGGCGCGCCATGAGCTGGCGGGACTGCACCGAGCAGAACTGGGCGAACGAGCCGTCCGGGGTCTCGTAGCCCCAGATGCGCTGGCTGGGCGAGTTCATCGGATCGCCGCCATTGCACTCCTCGTCGTCGCCGTCGTCCTGGTTGCAGTGGATCACCACCTCGTCGCCGACCTTCCAGCGCTTCACCTTGGAACCGACCGCCCAGACGATGCCGGACGCGTCGGAGCCTGCGATGTGATATTCCGCCTTGTGCACGTCGAAGGGCGAGATCGGCAGGCCGAGGGAGGCCCACACGCCGTTATAGTTGACGCCCGCGGCCATCACCATGACCAGGACCTCGTCGCTCTCGGGGATCGGCGTCGGCACCACTTCCTGCTGCATGGCGGAGGAGGGCTCGCCATGGCGCTCACGGCGGATGGCCCAGGCGTACATGTTTTTCGGGACATGGCCGAGCGGCGGGATCTCGCCGATCTCGTAGAGGTCCTTGCCGCCGGGGGACGATGCCCCTGCGTTCTGCGAATCAGAAGCGTTCGTGCTGATCGGGATCACGTTGCTGCCCTCGCGCGCGGTTGGCTGGGTTGCGGTGTCGACGCTCGCCGCCTCGCCCGGGTTTCGAGACGAGCGGCTGGCGAAAAAGTCCTCGGGCGTCAGTCTGACACCTTCTCGTTGGGCAATCGTTAACAGCTGTTCCTGACGTTTCGCGGGAATGGCGCCGCGGCGCACCCAGCCGCTGACCGCCGTCTGCCAGATGCCCAGGAGCTCGGCGACCCGCTGCTGCGAGCCGAACCGGCTGATCACGTCTTCCACGGTCGCCTTGTTCATCAGGCATCTCCTCCGCCTTTTCGACGAATTATGCTAAAAAGTATTGAAAGCTCCGGCCTTAACACTTGCTTTCTTAACGCCATACTTGTTATATTGCACTGCAGCAAGGCCGAAATCAAGTGTTTTCAGCAAATCACCCGCAAGATCCAGGCGAGGAGGTGTTGATGTCGAATGCCGATCAGGCCCCGAGCACCGACCCGAACACCCGTGACGCCGAGGTCAAACGCGACCGCCCCTGGCTGTTTCGAACCTATGCCGGGCACAGCTCGGCCGCGGCCAGCAACCAGCTCTACCGGACCAATCTCGCACGCGGCCAGACGGGGCTTTCCGTCGCCTTCGACCTGCCGACCCAGACCGGCTACGACAGCGACCACCCGCTGGCGGCGGGCGAGGTCGGCAAGGTCGGCGTGCCCATTTCCAGCATCGCCGACATGGAGGTGCTGTTCGAGCAGATCCCGCTCGACAGGATGAACACTTCGATGACCATCAACGCGACGGCGCCCTGGCTGCTGGCGCTCTATGTCGTGACGGCGGAAAAACAGGGCGTGGACCGCCGGTCCCTCTGCGGTACGGTGCAAAACGACCTGATCAAGGAATATCTTTCGCGCGGGACCTATATCTTCCCGCCGGAGCCGTCGCTCTCGCTCACCCGCGACGTCATCACCTATACCTATCGGGAAATCCCGAAGTGGAACCCGACCAATGTCTGCTCCTATCACCTGCAGGAGGCCGGCGCCACGCCGGTGCAGGAGGTCGCCTTCGCGCTCGCCAACGCGATGGCGGTGCTGGACGAGGTGAGGGCGAGCGGGCAAGTCGACGACGTCGATCTCCCGGGCGTCGCCGGCCGGATCAGCTTTTTCGTGAATGCCGGGGTCCGCTTCGTCACCGAGATCTGCAAGATGCGCGCGTTTGCCGAGCTCTGGGGCGAGATCCTCGAGGGCCGCTACGGCGTCCGGGACGAAAAGCTCCGGCGCTTTCGCTACGGCGTGCAGGTCAATTCCCTCGGCCTCACCGAGCAGCAGCCGGAAAACAACGTCTACCGCATTCTCCTCGAAACCCTCGCGGTCACGCTTTCCAAATCTTCTCGCGCGCGCGCCGTGCAGCTTCCGGCCTGGAACGAGGCGCTCGGCCTGCCGCGCCCCTGGGACCAGCAGTGGAGTCTCCGGCTGCAGCAGATCCTCGCCTACGAGACCGACCTTCTCGAATATGGCGACCTGTTCGACGGCTCGCCGGTAATCCAGGCCAAGGTCGACGAGATCAAGGCGGAGGTGCGGGACGAGCTCGACCGGATCGAACGCATCGGCGGCGTGCTGCCCGCGATCGAGAGCGGCTACATGAAGGAGCAGCTCGTCCTTTCCAACACCGCACGCCTCGCCAGGATCGCCTCCGGCGCCCAGAAAACCGTCGGCGTCAACTGCTTCACCGAGACAGCACCCTCGCCGCTCACCACCGGCGAGGACGGCGGCTTCATGACCGTCTCCGCCGAAGCCGAGGCCGAGCAGATTCTTCGCGTGCGCGCGCATCGTGAACAGAGGGACGCCACGGGCGTCGCGGCCGGCCTAGAAGCCCTGCGCCGGGCCGCCTCCGAAGGGCGGAACGTCATGGAGAGCTCGATCGAATGCGCCCGTGCAGGGGTCACCACCGGCGAGTGGGCGGGCGTGCTGCGCGAGGTGTTCGGCGAATATCGGGCACCCACCGGCGTCGGCAGCGCGGTCTCGCTCTACGAAGCCCTGCCCGATGTGGCAGCGATCAGGTCGAAGGTGGACAGCCTCACCGAGCGCCTGGGTCGACGCCCGAAAATTCTCGTCGGGAAACCCGGCCTGGACGGCCATTCCAACGGCGCGGAGCAGATCGCGGTTTGCGCGAGGGATTGCGGCTTCGAGGTGGTCTATGACGGCATTCGCCTGACCCCCGCGAGGATCGCCGCGACCGCGCTCGAGGAGGGCGTGCATGTCGTCGGCCTCTCCATCCTTTCCGGTTCGCACCGCCCGCTGGTCTCGGAAATCCTGGCCCACATGCAGGAGCAGGGCCTGGCCGACGTTCCCGTCGTGGTCGGCGGCATCATCCCGCCGGACGACGCCAGGGCGATGGAGGGTGAAGGCGTGGCCAGGGTGTTCACGCCAAAGGACTTCGACCTCGCCCAGATCATGGATGTGATCGCTGGACTGGTGGCGGAGACGGAGCGGGAGGCGATCGAGGCCTGACGAGCCGGTCGTGGCGTCTGTCCGGACCAGAAAGCGCAATTTGCAAAACCTTGGATCGGTGCTAAAGGTTTCACCATAAGCGCGAACAATCCAGTTCACATTAGCGTAGACAAAAAATGTACGCTCGAATTACACATTTTCACGTGTATGAATCCAAACTTGAGGAACTTGACCGCCGTCTGACCAGGCTCTGCACTAGGCTCCACGGCATCGACGGTCTGGTCGACGCCTATTCGGCCTGGCGTGATGACGGTCAAGGGATCTCGATCGCCTTCTATGACGATGAAGACTGCGCGGACAAGGCTGCGCTCGAGGTCCAGTCGATGTGGGCAAGCTTCAATGACATGCTGTCGGCGCCGATTCAGGTCTCGACCTATGACACGGCGGTGCACCTGACCTTCGGCACCTGAAGCGTATCAGGCCGAGTCTCTCATCGGAAAAGCGCCGCCGAAGGCCGCGGATCTAGTCAGCCGCGTGGGCCTGGACGGCGTTGTAGCGGTCGCCGGAGTTCATGGCGACGTCGAGCAAGGCCCGGTTGGCGTCGCGGTAGGCTGCGCTGGCGGCATCGTGCTCGTCCAGGCTTTCCAGCACCTGACCGAGATCGAGGAGGACCGCGGCTTCGGCGTAGTGGTCGTCGATTTTGCGGAACGAGTCGCGCGCCTTTACGTAGAATTCCTGGCTCTCGCGCAGATGGCCGCGGGATTTGGCGAGATGGCCGAGTCGGCGCAGCACCTCGCCCTGACCGTGCAGGTCGCCGGCGTTCACATAGTGAACGAGCGCCTGCTGGAAGCCTGCGACCTCGTCGTCCTCGATCTCGTCCACGGAGGAAATCGGCGGCGGCTGCGACGCGCTCGGTTTGGCGGCGACGGGCTCGCGAGGCGTCCTGGCGGGCGCCAGCGACGCGGCCGCCGGCCGAGCCTCGGCGAGGCCGGAGGCGGGCCGCGCGTCCGCCTCGGCAAAAGCGAGATCCAGAGGCTCTTCGAGAACCAGCTCGTCCGACCGGGGAGCGGTGCGAGGTTTGCGCGTGCGCTTTTTGACGGCGAGATTCGGATCGCCGGTGCGCAGCAGCATCGAAACCAGAATGCCGCCGCCGACGAAAAAGCCGACCAGAGCGAAATCGTCGATCCGTTTCATCTGGAAGACGAAGTGATTGGCGACGAACACCGCCGCGGCGGCGACCAGAATCACCGCCGCCCCGAAGCCCACCGGCCTGCCGAGCGCTTCGACGAGTAGGCTGCGCTGGGGCTGCTCGAACACGTCGTTCGGGGGCTCGACCATGTCAGCCCCGAAGGCGTCTTTGCGGGATCGAGGAAACCATTTCCCCATGAGTGTCCAATCCCCCCAAATCCATCGGTGAGAACCGCGGTCGATCGATCCATGTCTCGGACCGACATCCTGCCCTACGAAAAACTGTCGTCAGCGACGGCCGCGTCCTCTCCCGAATGCCGAGCGCATTCATAACCCCAACAAATTGCGGGTCATTATATTCCGCTCAAGCCTATGTTGATAAACGGCGAATTGCCACGCACGTCAAGGGGTCACCGCGAAGTCCCGTGAAATCAGAACCCGGTACGGCCGCGTGCATCGACCGCGGATGCCTCGGTTTCGCGGTCGATCCAGGCGAGAATGTCCTCGAAAACCCGGGCCCGCTGCAGGTCGCGCAGGAGCATGTGGTAGCCCTCGGGATAGACCTTCGTCTCGGCGCCTTCGATGGTGAGCCGGCTGCGAAAGTCGTCGAGGGCCGCGGGCGGCACGATCTCGTCCTTTTCGCCGATCAGGAGAAGAACCTTCCGGTCCAGACGCGGCGCCGCCGCGATTGCACGATCCATCAGCCGCACCAGCCCCGCGACCGCATCCGTCCTGGTCGCCTTGATCACCATCGGATCGGCGCTGAACGCGCGCAGCATCTCGATATTGTCCGAGGGATGGATGTCCAGGCCGCTCGGGGTCAGCGCCCAGCCGGGCGCCAGGCTCGATGCTAGCCAGAGCGTCAGCCGATAGAAAGGATTGAGGTGCGATCCGCCCCAGACCGCGGGCGCCGACAGGATGAGGCCGTCGACGTCGAGGGCTTCGTCGCCGGTCGCCGCGACGATCGCGACGGCGCCGCCCATGCTTTCGCCCAGCACGAAAAGCGGGGTCGCACCGTAGATCCCGCGCAGCCCCGCGACCGCGTCCCTGAGGTCCCGCACCAGACGATCGGTCCCCGGCCAGCGGCCGCGATCGGGCTGCGCGCCGAAGCCCCGCTGGTCGTAGGCATGCACGGCGACGCCGCGGGCGCTGCCATAGGCGGCGAAGTCCTGAAAGGCGTTGCTGTAGTCGTTGAACCCGTGCAGCGCCAGCACCACGGCCTTCGGCGCTTCGGCCGTCGCTGGCGAAGCGCTCGCCTGCGCCGCCTCCGAGACGATCGTCGCCTCCGAGGCGATCGCCGCATCCGAAACCGGACCGGATGGCCGCGCAAGCGCGCCCGGCTGCCAGTGCCGCCAGGTGGCGGCGGCCAGACCGGCGCCTTCGTCGACAGCGGGCGCGCTGCAGGCGGCGAGGGCGGCCATCCAGAGACCGCACAGCGCCAGGCCGATCGCCCGGCTCATCCCGCGGCCGGGGCGGCGGCCGGCTCCGGCTCGGGCAGGCCGATCAGCCGCCAGATGTCGGCAGGCTGCTTGCCCATATGCCGGAGCGTGCGCAGCGTGACCGCGCGATTGCGCTTGGCGATGCGCACGCCGGCCGAGTCGGCGATCAGATTGTGGTGATAGTAGTCGGGCGTCGGCAGGCCGAGCAGCGTCTGCAGGAGGCGGTGGATATGGGTGGCGTGGAACAGATCCTCGCCGCGGGTGATCAGGGTCACGCCCTGGATCGCGTCGTCGACGGTCACGGCCAGATGATAGCTGGTGGGCACGTCCTTGCGCGCCAGGACCACGTCGCCGAGCGAGGCCGGGTCCGCCTGGATCTCGCCGACCCGAAGATCACGCCAGACGAGGGGACCGGTGAGTTCGAGGGCGCGGGCGACGTCGAGCCGGAGCGCGTAGGGCTCGCTCGCCTGCAGGCGCCGTCTCCGCTCGTCGACCCCGAGCGGCCTGCAGATGCCGGGATAGAGCGCCTCGCCGGAAGGCCCGTGGGGTGCGCGGCCGGCCTCGGCGATTTCGGCGCGGATCTGCCGGCGGGTGCAGAAGCAGGGATAGAGCACGCCCAGACGGTCGAGCCGGTCGAGGGCGTCCGCATAGCCCGCCAGATGGTCGGACTGGCGAAAGGGCTCGCCGTCCCAGCCGAGGCCGAGCCAGGCGAGGTCATCATAAATGCCCTGCTCGAATTCCGGCCGGCAGCGGCCGGCGTCGATGTCCTCGATGCGCAGCAGAAATCGTCCCTTGCCGGCCCGGGCCGCCTCCCAGGCGAGCAGCGCGGAATAGGCGTGGCCGAGATGCAGGTAGCCGGACGGCGTCGGCGCGAAACGGGTGACCGAAGGCGGCGCTCCAGGCGCGGGCATCGGCAGAAAGTCGGAGCCTTTGATCATCGGACGGCCACTATGACGCTCCTCGGGACGCTCCTCGGGGGCTCGGCCCCAGACGGAAAAGGCAGGCTCGGTGAACCCCGACGCGAAGGCGGGGCTTGCGAACGAACCGGCAACGGGATCATTATCCCGGCAACGCCCCTCGGGGCAAGGTTCCGTTGCCATCGACGCCCCTCGAACGATCCATGCACGATCCGCCGGGCGGGATGGCAGACTTTCCGTGGGAGATGTCATGAGCACGCTCGAAGGACCAAGCGCGGATCCGGCCGCAGGCGGTCCACCCCGCCAGCTGGTGGTCCTTCTGCACGGCGTCGGCGCGGACGGCGCCGATCTGATCAGCCTCTCCCAGACGCTGGCGCCGGCGCTGCCCCATGCGCGCTTCGTCGCGCCGAACGGTCCCGCCGCCTGCGACATGGCGCCGGTGGGCTATCAGTGGTTCTCCCTCTCGGACCGCCGCCCGGACGCGATGCTGAACGGCGTCAAGGCCGCAGCACCGCTGGTCGACGCCTTCATCGACGAGGAGCTGGAGCGTCTCGGCCTCGACGACCGGAAGCTGGCGCTGCTCGGCTTTTCCCAAGGCACCATGATGTCCCTCTACGTGGCGCCCAGACGGGCCCGGGCGATGGCGGGCGTGCTCGGCTTTTCCGGCGCCCTGATCGGCGGCGAGACGCTCGCCGAGGAGGCGTCGAGCAAGCCGCCCACGCTCCTGATCCACGGCGACGCCGACCCGGTCGTGCCGGTTCAGGCGCTGCATGCGGCGGTCGCCGGACTGCAGGCGGCCGGCATTCCGGTGCAATGGTCGGTGCGCCCGAACCTGCCCCACGGCATCGACCCGGAAGGCATCGCCGCCGGCGCCGCGTTCCTTTCTAAGGCGTTCGAAGACGCCGATCACTGATGGCCTATCCGGCGCCCTCGCCATGACCTCGTCCGCCGATCTGCGTCAGGAAACGACCGGACGGCCGCGAAAACGCCTCTCGATCGCCGGCTGGCTCGGCATCGGCCTCGGCGGGCTGGTCGCGGCGGCTCTCGGACTCCTCCTCTGGGTGACGCTGTCCGCGGTCTTCAAGAACACCACCGAACTCCTGAACGACAAGAGCCGCCTCTTCCTCGGCGCGCTCAGCGCACAGACGCGGCATTATCTGGACGCCACCCTGGCACCCGCCAGCGTGATCGCCGACGAGATCGCCGAGGCGCGCATCGATCCCGAGGGAGACGACGAGATCGCACCGCTTCTGCGCAGCCTGCTGGCGTCGACGCCGGAGATCTCGGCGCTCGCCTTCTTCGATCGATCGGACAGGACGCGCGTCGCCGCCTATTACCGAGGCAACGACATTGTCACCGATCGTGAGCCCTGGCCGGTGCTGGAGGAGCTGGATCAGGCGTTGCGTCAGGCCCGCGAAAAGCGCGCTGCGGTCTGGGGTCCGCCCATCTACGATTCCTTGCCCGGGACATTCCTGAACCTGCGCGTGCCGGTTTACACCGACGGTGATTTTCGAGGCATCGTGACAGCGCTCGTCACGGTGCGGGCACTGTCCAGATTTCTGCGCGAGCTGGAGGTGGAGGTCGGCCAGAACGCCTTCATTCTCTATGATCGCGACTATGTGCTCGCCCATCCCCGCCTCATCGAGCCGCTCGACGGCCTGAGCCGCGAACGACCCTTGCCGAGCATCGCCGAGATCGGCGACCCGGTGCTCGCGGAAATCTGGAGGGACGGATGGGAGGAACGGAAGCTGGTCGCCGGCAGCGGTCACTACGACGATCGGGGCTACGTCTTCCTCTATCAGCCGCTCGACGAATACGCCGACACGCCCTGGCTGGTCGGCAGCTATTTTCCCGAGGACGCGATCGGCACCCAGTTCGAGCGCATGGTCGCGAGCGGCGTGCTGTCGTTGCTGATCGTGTTGCTCACGGTCGCCGCGACCTTTCTGTTCGGGCGCTTTCTGCGCAGGCCGATCGCGGAACTGGCTGATGCCGCCGGTCTGGTGCGCGCGCTCGACTTCGACCGGGTGCCGGTGCTGCCCCGCTCCCGCATCGCCGAGCTCGACGATGCCGGCCGCGCCTTCGACGGCATGGTCGCCGCCCTTCGCGGCTTCTCGCGCTATGTGCCGAAAGGCCTGGTGGCACGGCTGGTGGAGGCTGGCGACGTCGACGCCATCCGCTCCGAGGTCAAGCCGGTGACGATCATGATGGCCGACATCGTCGACTTCACGCCGCGCGCCGAGCGCATGAGTGCCGAGGAGACCGCCGATTTCCTGAACGCTCAGCTCGCCCTCATCACCGGCTGCATCGAGGCCGAAGGCGGCATCGTCGACAAGTTCATGGGCGACGGCGTCATGGCCCATTGGGGAGCGATCGACGCCGAGCCGGACCAGGCGGGCCGCGCGGTGCGCGCGGCGAGTCACCTGCGGGCGGCGATCACGAGGGACAATCAGAGCCGTCCCGATCCGGTGCGCCTGCGCATCGGCATCCACAGCGGCGACGTGGTCGCCGGCAATATCGGCACGATCTCGCGGCTGAACTACACGGTGGTCGGCGACGCCGTGAACATGGCGCAGAGGCTCGAAGCGCTCGGCAAGACGCTCCTGCCGGACGCCGAGGTGGCGATTTTGATGAGTGCCGAAACCAGACAGGCGCTCGATCGGTCGATCGAGATCCGTTCGCTCGGTTTTCACGCGCTGCGCGGCCGGGAGGCGGAGGTGGAGGTGTTCACGGCCGCGGCCGACGGTCGGCCGGCCCAGGTCTCGTGATCGCCGCCAAACCCTGCGCCAAAAACCGTCGCCTTCAATCCAGGTTCTCGATGACGAGTTCCGAAAAACCGTCCGCGGGCTCGAAGCCGAAGACCCGACCGTAAAAGGCGAGTTCGGCGCGGCGGACGGTGTGGATGGTTTCGGCTTTTCGAAAGCCGTGCTGCTCGCCCTCGAAGGCGAGATAGGCGACCGGGATGCCCTTCCCGCGAAGGGCGTCGACCATCATCTCCGCCTGATTCGGCGGCACGATCACGTCCTCGAGGCCCTGGAAGAAGATCATCGGGCTTTTCAGCCCGTCGACATGGCGGATCGGCGACCGCGCTTTGTAGAGGTCGACCCTGGCCGGGTACGGCCCGATGAGATTGTCGAGATAGCGGCTTTCGAATTTGTGGGTCTCTTTGGCGAGCGCTTCGAGATCGGAAACGCCGTAATGGCTGGCGCCAGCGGCGAACAGGTCGTGGAAGGCGAGGGCGGCGAGGGTCGTGAAGCCGCCCGCACTACCGCCGGTGATGGCGAGGCGGGCAGGATCGGCTTTGCCTGCACCCGCCAGATGCCGGGCGGCGTTCACGCAATCCAGCACGTCGACCTCGCCCCAGCGGCCGTTCAACCGTTCGCGATAGGCGCGGCCATAGCCGGTGCTGCCGCCATAGTCGACGTCCACCAGGGCGAAGCCGCGCGAGGTCCAGAACTGGGTCGCGAGATTGAGTTGATCCGAGGTATTGCCGGTTGGCCCCCCATGACTTTTCACGATCAACGGCGGTTTTTCGGACGCCGGCGCAGTGAAATCCGGGTTGCTCGGTGGGTAATAGAGGCCGTAGGCGGTGGCGCCGCCCTCGGTCGGAAAGGAAATCGCCTCCGGGATCGAGAGGGAGGACAGTTCGGGCGTCACCGTGCCCGCGGCCCTGACGATCTCGTAGTCCGCACTCGCCGGATCAAGCCGGACGATCGCCGCGAACCGGTCCGGGCCGCCGGTCCGAAGGACAGCGCTGCCGTCGTCGGCGACGGCGAGGCTCGAAAAGGAGGTGAACGGCAGATCGATCGGGGCGAGCCCCCCGCTCCCGGCCTCCCCACGGCTCCCGGCCTCGATGACGGCGAGCGACCAGCGGCCGTTCCGGGTGTAGGCGGCGAGGATCCGGTCCTCGCCGAGAAAGCCATAGGTGCTCTGGCCGAACGCCCAGGCGGGCACCGCGAACTCCGCCTCCATCGGACAGATCGACCGCGCTCCGTCGCCGCCCAGTCGAAAAAGATTCCACCAGCCGCTCTCGTCCGAGACGTAATGAAGCGTTCCGCCCGGCGAGAAGGCGGGCTGCATGATCGAGACGCCCTCGCCGCCGGCGACTTTTCGCACGTCGCTCATTGTGCCGTCGTCGTCGAGCTTGCCGAGCCAGAGCGTGGTTGCGTCCCAGGGCATGTCAGGATGGTCCCAGGAGATGAAGGCGAGGCTGCCGCCGTCTGGCGATAGTCTCGGCGCCGCAAAAAAATCGTGGCCGGACGCGACGATCGTCCCTTCGTCCTCGCCGCCGTCGAGCCCGATGCGGACGATTGCGTTCACCGCCTCGCCGGGTCCGCGATGATCCTCCCGGACCGCGTAGACCAGCCCCCGCGCGGAGTCGACGGCGAAATCGGCATAGCGAAGCTTCGCCTCGTTTTCCGGCGTCAGCGCCATCGGCTGCGATCCGGGGTCGAGGCGATAGAGCCGCTGATCCGAAAAATTCGAGGCCAGCAGCACGCCGTTTTTGACCGCGAACGCGCCGCCGCCATATTCGTGGACGCGGGTCCTGACGTTGAACGGCGGCGGTGTCATGTCGTCGATGGGCTCGCCATCGGCGCCGCAGCGCACCGCCACGTTGCGGCCGCCTTCTTCCGGTCGGGATTCCAGCCAGTACATGACGCCGTGGTCGCAGGCGGCGCCGGCGAGCCCGATCTGTGCCCGGGTCAGGCTCTCCGGCGTGATCGGCGAACGCCAGGTTCCGTAGGGGGCGATGGTCGGCATCGGCGGCTCCTCGTCGCGGAAAGCCCCGGAGCTTACGCTTTCTGGCACCCGCGTAAAGCCTGGAAGATGTGTCGTCTGTGATGAAGAATGTTCTTGATTTGTTCTCATGCCGTCCTAAACTTTCGATCATGACGAAATCGGAATACAGCGACATGGAAAACCGCCTTTTCAAAGGCCGCGGGGCGACGCTCAACCCGGTGTCCCGGTTCGACCGCCTGGACCAGGCGCCGTTCGACGACGGCTGGGACTCGCTCGCCGCCGCGCGCGAAGACAAGGGCCGGCCGGCAACCGAAATCAGCCCCGACCGCTCGCGCTCGGTGATCGCGAGAAACCAGTCGCCGGACATCCCGTTCGATCAGTCGATCAACCCCTATCGCGGCTGCGAGCATGGCTGCATCTACTGCTATGCGCGGCCCTCCCACGCCCTTCTCGGCCTGTCGCCCGGCCTCGACTTCGAGACCAGGATCTGGGCGAAGCACGATGCGGCCGAACTCCTGGTCCAGGAGCTGGCGCGGCCCGGCTATCGCTGCTCGCCGATCGCGCTCGGTGCGAACACCGATCCCTATCAGCCGGTCGAACGCAGGTTGCAGATCACCCGAAGGGTCGTCGAGGTGCTGGCGCGCCACGACCACCCGCTCACCATCGTCACCAAATCCGCAGGCGTGCTGCGCGATCTCGATCTGCTCGAAGCCATGGCGGCGAAGACGCTGACGGCGGTCGCCGTCTCGATCACAACGCTCGATCCGGCGCTGGCGCGAAGGATGGAACCGCGCGCCGCCGCTCCCCATCGCCGGCTGGAAGCGGTGCAGGCCCTGGCCGAGGCCGGGATCCCGACCCTGGTCATGATAGCGCCGATCATGCCCGGGCTCACCGATCACGAGACCGAGGCGATCATGGAGGCGGCCGCCGAACGCGGCGCCTGGCGGGCCACCTATACGCTCCTGCGCATGCCGCACGAGATTAAGGATCTGTTCAGAAACTGGCTGGTACATCACGAGCCGATGAAGGCGAACAAGGTCCTTTCCTTGCAGCGGCAATGCCGCGGCGGGCGTCTGAACGACCCCCGCTTCGGCCATCGCATGCGGGGCGAGGGCGCCTATGCGACGTTGATCGGCCGCCGGTTCCGGCTGGCGAGAAAGCGTCTCGGCCTGGACCGGGAGATCCCGGATCTGCGGACCGATTTGTTCCAAAAGCCCGGCGATCAATTGCGGTTGCTTTAGGGCAAAGATTATCAGGGGGCATTGTCATGGCGACGGAGACCGGAATCAGGGGGAAGACCGTGCCGAGGGGCAAGGCGCGTTTCGAGATGGCCCGCGAGGGCGAGACGCTGAGCGTGCATCTCGATCGAAAAGGCTTTCGACGCCTGCTCGATACCCTCGAAAGGCTTGCCGAGACCGGCGAGCCGCAGACATTCGAGAAATCCGGGCGCGCCGGATCCGGCGAGGGCAGGGCGCCGCTGGAAAAGCTGGTCTTCCATATCGAGGGCGATCGCTGATCGCCGTCCATCGTTTCCCGTTCTCGAACTGGACGTTTTCTAAGATTGGCCGCAGGACGCCCTGAGGCCGCGGTTTTCCACGATTGCGGCTTGACATCGAAGGGCGGATGGACACATTACTCTGCATATGGGACTGAAATGGTCCATATTGTTTCGGTAGGGGTGAAAATTATCGATTCGGCGAGGCAGAGAGCGTGTTCCGGCTGAGCAAACTCGCGGATTACGGCATCGTGATCATGACCAATCTGGCGCGCCGGCCGGATCGGCAGTTCAGCGCCGCCGAGATCGCGAACGACAGCCTGATTCCGCAGCCGACCGTAAGCAAGATCCTGAAGACGCTGACCCGCGCGGATCTCCTGATCTCGCATCGCGGCGCCAAGGGCGGCTACGGCCTCTCCAGACCGGGCGGCGAGATCACGGTCGCCGAAGTGATCACCGCGATCGAAGGTCCGATCGCGCTCACCGCCTGCATCGAAGAGGGTTCGGGCGCCTGCGACATCGAAAGCCTCTGTCCGGCGCGCGCCAACTGGCAGCGCATCAACGACGCCATCCGGGGTGCTCTGGACGGCATCAACATCGAGGAGATGGCGCTGACCATCCCCGAAGCGTTCGCGGCTCCGGTGGATTCCGGTGGCGGCATCGACAGACGAATTCCGGCGAACACCGCCGAGAACGGTTAGGAGAGAACACCCATGGCGACAGCCCTGGAAACCGTCGAGGGGCTCGGCAGCGACTACAAATACGGCTTCGTGACCGACATCGAAGCCGAGATCATGGCGAAGGGCCTGAACGAAGAGACCGTTCGCGTGGTCTCGGGCAAGAAGTCCGAGCCGGACTGGCTGCTCGATTGGCGGCTGCAGGCGCTCCAGCGGTTCTTCGGCATGGAGGAGCCGGACTGGGCCAAGGTCGACTATCCGCCGATCGATTTCGACGCGATCAGCTATTTCGCAGCACCCAAATCCATGGAGGACCGCCCGAAAAGCCTGGACGAGGTCGACCCGGAACTGCTGCGCACCTATGAAAAGCTCGGCATCCCGGTCAAGGAGCAGGAGATCCTGGCCGGCGTCGCCGTCGACTACGTATTCGACAGCGTCTCCGTCGCCACCACCTTCAAGGAGAAGCTCGCGGAACTCGGCGTCATCTTCTGCTCGATCTCGGAGGCCGTTCAGGAACATCCCGAGCTGATCAAAAAATATCTGGGCTCCGTGGTGCCCCAGGGCGACAACTACTTCGCCGCCCTGAACTCCGCCGTGTTCACCGACGGCTCCTTCGTCTACATCCCGAAGGGCGTGCGCTGCCCGATGGAGCTCTCCACCTATTTCCGCATCAACGCCGAGAACACCGGCCAGTTCGAAAGAACCCTGATCATCGCAGACGAAGGCTCCTATGTGAGCTATCTGGAAGGCTGCACGGCGCCTATGCGCGACGAGAACCAACTGCATGCCGCGGTCGTCGAACTGATCGCCCTCGACAACGCCGAGATCAAATATTCCACCGTCCAGAACTGGTATCCCGGCGACAGCGAGGGCAAGGGCGGTATCTACAACTTCGTCACCAAGCGCGGCGTCTGCCGGGGCAGGAACTCGAAAATTTCCTGGACCCAGGTGGAGACCGGCAGCGCGATCACCTGGAAATATCCGAGCTGCGTCCTCCAGGGTGACGGCTCGCGCGGAGAATTCTATTCGGTCGCCCTGGTCAACAACCGCCAGCAGGCGGACACCGGCACCAAAATGATCCACATCGGCAAGAACACCACATCGCGCATCGTCTCCAAGGGCATCTCGGCAGGGTACAGCGACAACACCTATCGCGGCCTGGTGCGCGTCCTGAAGGGTGCGGACGATGCTCGAAACCACACCCAGTGCGACAGCATGCTGATCGGCGATCAGTGCGGCGCGCACACCGTGCCCTATATCGAGGTCAGGAACCGCACCGCCGAGGTCGAGCACGAGGCCACCACTTCGAAGATCAGCGAGGACCAGCTCTTCTACTGCCGCCAGCGCGGCCTTTCCGACGAGGACGCGGTCGGCCTGATCGTCAACGGCTTCTGCAAGGAGGTGATGCAGGAGCTACCCATGGAATTCGCGGTCGAGGCGCAAAAGCTCCTCGCCATCAGCTTAGAGGGTTCGGTTGGTTGAACGCACGGCGTTCACCGTTGACTTGCCTGAGACTGTGCAAGGCCGTCCGAGACACGTTTTGGGGGTTTGAGGGACACGGATGCTGAAGATTGAGAATTTGCAGGCCCAGGTCGAAGACAAAGAGATCCTGAAGGGGCTGGACCTCGGCGTGAAAGCCGGGGAAGTGCATGCGATCATGGGCCCCAACGGTTCCGGCAAGAGCACGCTTGCCTATATGCTCGCCGGCCGCGACGGCTACGAGGTGACCGGCGGCAGCGTCGCCTATGAAGGCGAGGACCTTCTGGAGATGGAGCCGGAGGAGCGTGCCGCGGCAGGGCTGTTTCTGGCGTTTCAGTACCCTGTCGAGATCCCGGGTGTCGCCAACATGTACTTTCTGCGAACCGCACTCAATTCGATCCGCCGCGCGAAAGGCGAGGACGAAATCGACGCCGCCGCCTTTCTGAAGCTGGTGCGCGAAAAGGCGAAAATCGTCGGCGTGAAGCCCGACCTCTTGAAGCGCGCGGTGAATTTCGGCTTCTCCGGCGGCGAGAAGAAGAGGAACGAGATCCTGCAGATGGCGGTGCTGGAGCCGAAGCTCGCGATCCTCGACGAAACCGACAGCGGCCTCGACATCGACGCCCTCAAGACCGTCGCGGACGGCGTCAACCAGCTCCGCTCGCCGGATCGCGCCATGGTGGTCATCACCCACTATCAGCGCCTGCTCGACTACATCGTGCCCGACGTCGTCCACGTCATGCTGGACGGGCGCATCGTGCGCTCCGGCGGCAAGGAACTCGCGCTGGAACTGGAAAAATCCGGCTATGCCGCGTTCGAGGGCGGCGCTGCAGCCCAGGCGGTGGCGTGATCATGACCGAACGCGCGCCCAGAAACCGCAACCTTGCGCCGCCTGACGCCTATGCCGGCATTTTCGCGGAGGCGCTCATGAATCTGCCGGGCGCCGAGGGCTCCGCGGAGGCCGTGCGCCGCTCCGAGTTCGAAAAGTTCGAAAAAATCGGGTTTCCCGGCCCGAAGGTGGAGGCCTGGAAATATTCGCCGCTCGGCCCGATCGCCAGCACCGCCTTTCGCCCGGCGAGCGGCGATGCTGCCGCCGACGCCGCGTTCGACGACCATCTGATCCCTGGCGACGACGTTACCAGGCTCGTCTTCGTGAACGGTGAGCTCGACCGCGAGCGCTCCAGCCGCCTGATGTCGCTCGGCGGTGTGACCATCGGCGCGCTCGGCGACGCGCTCAATGCGGGTGTGATCGACGCCGAAACCCTGTTCACCGGCGGCGATGCCGAACGCGGCTTCGACGCCCTGAACGGCGCCTTCGCGGATTGCGGCGCCGTGATCAAGATTCCCGCCGGCCAGACTGCCCCGCCGGTCCAGCTGATCTTCGCGAGCGACGGCGCCCAGCATGAGCGCATGATCAACCCGCGCCTCCTGATCGAGATCGGCGAAGGGGCGAGCCTCGACCTGGCCGAGACTCACATTTTCGGCGACGGTTCGGAACTTCTCACCAACCTCGTGACCCGCTGCTGGGTCGGCGAAGGGGCGACGCTTCGTCATGACAGGCTGCAGATAGGCGACATCAAGGGCCGCTTCATCGGCCGCTTCTACACGACGATCGGCGAGCGAGCCAGGCTGACGCAGACTCTGGCGACGCTGGGTGGCGGTTTCGTCAGGAACGAGGTCGCGGCGCGCCTCGAAGGCGCCGAGATCGAGGCGCAGTTCAATGGCCTCTACCTCACCCGCACCGGCCAGCATGTCGACAATGCGCTGATCATCGATCACACGGCACCGAACAGCGAGAGCGACCAGTTCTTCAAGGGCGTGCTCGACGGCAAGGCGAGGGCGGCGTTCGCCGGCAAGATTCACGTCCATCAGGCGGCCCAGAAGACCAACGCCTTCCAAACCAACAACAATCTTCTGCTTTCTTCCGATGCTGAGATCGATACCAAGCCCGAGCTCGAGATCTACGCCGACGACGTGAAGTGCTCCCACGGCGCCACCGCCGGCGAGCTCGACGATCACGAGCTTTTCTATCTTCGCTCGCGCGGGCTCGATCCCGAAACCGCCCGCACCATGCTCACCTTCGCGTTCGCCGACGAGGTGCTGGAGCGCTTCGCCAGTCCGCATCTCCTGGCCATGGCCAAACGCGAGATGCTGAACTGGCTGCCAGGCGGCGACAAGCTGCGTGAGATGGAGATCTGACGTGACCGACGCGGCGCAGCTCTCGGCGAAGGAAGGCTACGACGTCGAACGGATCCGCGCCGACTTTCCCTGCCTGCAGCAGGAGATCCACGGCCATCCGCTGGTCTTTCTGGACAGTGCCGCGAGCGCCCAGAAGCCGACCCAAGTGATCGAGGCGGAGGCGGACGTGCTGCGTCACGACTACGCCAACATCCACCGCGGCGTCTACAGCCTGTCCGAACGCGCGACCGAGCTTCACGATCGGGCGCGTGACAAGGTTCGAGAGTTTCTGAACGCGAAAAGCAAGCGCGAGATCGTGTTCACCCGCAACGTCACCGAAGCGATCAATCTTCTCGCCCAGAGCTTCGTCCGCCCGAACGCCAGGGAGGGCGACGAGATCCTGATCACCGGCATGGAACACCATGCCAATATCGTGCCCTGGCAGCTCCTCGCCGAGCAGACCGGCACGAGGCTCGTGGTCGCCCCGATCACCGACGAAGGCGAACTCATCCTCGACGAGTTCGACCGCCTGATCACCGATCGAACGGTCCTCGTCTCGGCCACCTGGGTCGCCAATGCGCTGGGCACCATCAACCCGGTCGAGGAGATGATCGAGATGGCCCATGCCAAGGGCGTGCCCGTCTTTCTCGACGCCGCCCAGGCCGTGCAGCACATGCCGGTCGACGTCCAGGCCCTGGATGTGGATTTTCTCGGCTTCACCGGGCACAAGCTCTACGGCCCCTCGGGCATCGGCGTCCTGTACGGCAAGGACCGCCATCTCGAGGCCATGCCGCCCTGGCAGGGCGGCGGCGACATGATCCTTTCGGTGTCGTACGACAAAACCGAGTTCAACGACATTCCGTACAAGTTTGAAGCCGGGACCGCGGCGATCGAGGCGGCGGTCGGTCTGGGTGCGGCGATCGACTACGTGCAGTCCGTCGGCCTCACCGGGATCGGAGCGCATGAAGACGCCCTCCTGGCTTACGCCACCCGCGCGATCCAGCAGGTTCCGGGCCTTCGCCTGGTCGGCACCGCCCGGCGAAAGGCGGCCGTGCTCTCCTTCGTCATGGACGATGCTCACCCCCACGACATCGGCACGCTTCTGGACCTCGACGGCGTCGCCGTGCGCACCGGGCATCACTGCGCCCAGCCCGTCCTGGAGCGCCTCGGCCTCGGCGCCACCGCGCGGGCCTCGATCGGCATGTACAGTACCGAAAGCGATATCGACGCTCTGGTGAAGAGCCTTCACCGTGTCGCATCGATGTTCGGCTGAACGCATGAAGGAACCTTCGATGAGCGACGATCGAAACGAGGATCTGAACCACGCCGCCGCCATGCTGGACGGCGACGGGGCGGAGAAAAAGCGCCAGGCCGAGGTCGACGCCCTCGGCGAAAAGGTGATCGAGGCGCTGCGCACCGTCTACGATCCGGAAATTCCGGTGAACATCTTCGAGCTCGGTCTGATCTACAAGGTCGACATCGAAGATACCAACGCCGTGCGCGTCGACATGACGCTGACCTCGCCCCACTGCCCGGTCGCCGAGATTCTGCCGGAAGAGGTCCGTCAGAAGGTTTTCGCGGTCGACGGCGTCACCGACGCCGAGGTTGCCGTGGTCTGGGATCCGCCCTGGCACCCGGGCATGATGACCGAAGAGGCACAGCTCGAACTCGGCATGATCTGAGCACGGCGCAGCTCGAAAACCGGTTTCAGCGCAAGCGCTTCAGCAGACCGTCGAGCTGATCCAGCGAGCGATAGGAAATGGTGAGCGCACCACCCTTGCCCTTCGGCTTGAGCGCGACTTTCAATCCCAAGTTGGAAGAAAGTTCCCGCTCCAGGGCGAGTGTGTCCGGGTCCTTGCCGATAGCCGAGGCACGATGTCCGCCGGCCGCTGGAGCACCAATTTTCTGAAGCCTCACCATAGCTTCGGCCTGCCGCACGTTCAGGCCTTTCCGAGCGATCGTCCGGGCCAGCGATGACGGGTCTTCAGCATTGAGCAGTGCGCGGGCATGACCTGCGGATAGAACGCCCTGTTCTACCATGTCGCGAACGTCGTCCGGTAGGCCCAGAAGCCGGAGCAGGTTGGCCACATGGCTTCGGCTCTTGCCGATCGTATCCGCCAGCTCCTGCTGGGTGTGACCGAAGTCGTCGATCAGCCGTCGATAACCTTCCGCCTCCTCGAGCGGCGAGAGATCCTCCCGCTGAACGTTTTCGAGAATCGCAATCTCGAGCGTTTCACGATCGGACAGGTCACGAACGATGACGGGAAGCTCGTGCACACTGGCAAGCTGCGCCGCCCGCCAGCGCCGTTCGCCGGCGATAATTTCGTAGACGTCGGCCGCGTCATCGGCAGCGCGCACCAATAGGGGTTGCATCACGCCTTTCGCACGGATCGAGTCCGCGAGCCCCCGAAGCTCTTCCTCGGCGAAATGGCGTCTCGGCTGGAACGGCGAAGGTCGCAGTCGCTCGATCGGCAGCGTCTGGCCGTTCCGCGAATCACTCGACTCGATCGACACGGCCGTTTCCGGGATGAGGCTCGACAGCCCCCGCCCGAGGCCTCGCTTGCGACCGGACGACGCTCTGAGCTCCTGGCCTGATCCGGTCATGCTTCGGCGGCCTCCTGATCCCGGCGCAGAACCTCGCCGGCGAGATGGACATAAGCCTGCGATCCCGTGCAGCGGAAATCGTAAAGCAGGACCGGCAGGCCGTGGGAAGGCGCTTCCGAAACCCGAACGTTACGCGGAACGATGGTTTCGAAAACCCGCTTTCCGAGGAAGCTGCGCACGTCCGTCGCCACCTGCTGGGCGAGATTGTTTCGCTTGTCGAACATGGTCAGCAGCACGCCCTGAACCTCCAGTTCAGGATTGAGGTTGCGTCTGACTCGCTCGACCGAGCGCAAAAGCAAGCTCAATCCTTCGAGCGCGAAGAACTCGCACTGCAGCGGCACCAGGACCGAATGGGACGCGACCAGCGCATTGACGGTCAGCAGGCCAAGGGAAGGCGGGCAGTCGATCAGCACGTAGTCGTAGTCGCGATCGAGTCCGCCGAGTGTTTCCTTCAGCGCGAATTCACGGCGCTGCCTGCCGACCAACTCCACCTCGGCGGCCGACAGATCGACTACCGACGGCACCAGATCGAAACCCGGTATCTGCGTCCGTGTCACGGCATCGGCGAGCTTGGCATCGCCGAGGATCACGTCATAGGTGGTCACGTTGCGATCGGAAGGCTGAACACCGAGTCCGGTGCTGGCGTTGCCCTGGGGATCGAGATCGATCAGCAGGATGCTTTTCTTGCATGCGGCCAGCGCCGTACCGAGGTTGATCGCCGTGGTCGTCTTGCCGACGCCGCCCTTTTGATTGGCGATCGCGACCACACGGCCGATCGACGACGGTCGTTTATGCACGATGAAGGGGCGCACGTTCGATGTCCCGGAGTTGGAGGATCGAGGCTTCTGGGTCCGACAGGCTCGGAATGAATTCGGCCGACATCCTCCAGCATTTGGACGTCTGGGTCAATTCGTCCCTTGCCCCTCGTCCCTTGAGGAAGAGGCACTGCCCGGATGGCGCCAGAAGCGGAAAGGCGAGGTCGAGCAGACGCGGCAGCGGGGCCAGCGCACGCGCGGTCAGAATCGTCGCGCATTGTCTCGGCAGCGCCTCGATCCGACAGGCATGAACCGTGACATCGAGATCGAGGGTCCGGGCGGCCTCGAGAAGGAACTGTGCCTTTCGCCGATCGGTCTCCACGAGATGCACATGCCGCCGTCCCATGATCGCGAGCACGAGCCCCGGCAGACCGCCGCCGCTTCCGAGGTCGTAGACATGCCCCGGTCCGACTGGCATCAGCGCCATGAGCTGCGCACTGTCGAGCAGATGTCGACGCCAGGGATCGTTGAGGGTTCCGTTTCCAACCAGGTTGATAGCCCGTTGCCAACGCTTCAGGAGCTCGAGATAGACTTGCAGTCGGCCCAATGTTTCACGTGAAACATCGAGGATGGCTGCAAACTCCTTCGGAGTCAGCGCGGCGTTCACGAAGCCGCAGCCCGTCTGGCGTGGCGATAGAGCAGCGCCATCGCCGCGGGGGTCATGCCGGGCAGCCGCGCGGCCGCCCCCAGCGTGGCCGGCCGGCTCTCGACGAGACGCGCCCGAATTTCCCGACTGAGACCGTCGACCTCATCGAACGCCAGCTCGTTCGGTAATCCGAGGGCCTCTTCATCTCTGAAGGCGCGAATATCTGCCTGCTGCCGAGACAGGTAGCCGGCATAGCGCGCCTCGATTTCGAACTGCTCGACGACGTCTTTTCGGAGGCCATTCAATACCGGCCATATAGCGGCTAGATCCGGGAAGCGCACGGCGGGCAGCCGGAGCAGTTCCAGCGCGTTTCGCACCACCCCGTCTTGCCGGACACGAAGGCCCCGTTGGTTCGCTTCGGTCGGGCTGAGCGCAAGTGAAGTCAGGATCTCGGTCGCGTTTTCGATCGCAGCACTCTTTTCGGCAAACCGAGCCGCGCGCACGCCGCGCACAAGACCTGCTTTCTGCCCGATCGGTGTCAATCGCCGATCCGCGTTGTCGGCCCTCTGGGTAAGCCTGTATTCGGCTCGGGATGTGAACATCCGGTAGGGCTCGGTCACACCCTGATGGATCAGGTCGTCGATCAAAACGCCGATATAGCCGTCAGCACGATCAAGGACCAACGGGTCACTTCCAGCGACCGAGAGCGCGGCATTGGCGCCGGCAACCACACCCTGCGCCGCCGCTTCCTCATAACCTGTCGTGCCGTTGATCTGGCCTGCCATATACAGCCCCGGCAAATGTCGCGTCTCCAGGCTCAGGGAAAGTTCGCGGGGATCGACATGGTCATATTCGATGGCGTAGCCGGGCTGAAGCATACGAGCATGCTGCAGTCCCTCGATCGACCCGATCAATGTTTCCTGTACCTCCGGCGCCAGCGACGTCGAGATGCCGTTGGGGTAGACCGTGTCATCATCGAGACCCTCCGGTTCGAGGAAAATCTGATGCCGGGGCCGATCTGGGAAGCGGACGATCTTGTCCTCGATCGACGGACAGTAACGAACCCCGGTGCTGCCGATCTGCCCTGAAAACACCGGCGAATCCGCCAGATGGGCCCGGACGATCTCGTGGGATCGGCCGTTGGTGTGTGTGACGCCACAGGCGATCTGCGGCAATCGGATGCGCTCGGTGAGCGTGGAGAACGGCTCGGGCAAATGATCGCCAGGCTGCACGGCCAGGGCCCGCCAGTCGATAGTCCGGCCATCCAGCCGAGGGGGCGTGCCGGTCTTCAATCGACGAAGTGCGAAGCCGGCACGCTCCAGACTGTGGGCGAGCCCGATCGCCGGGGAGTCGCCGCGGCGACCGGCCGGCCAGCGTTTCCGACCGAGATGGATTTCGCCCCGCAGAAAGGTGCCCGTGGTCAGCACCACGGCGCCGCAACGCCAGCGCCGACCGTCAGCAGCGGTGACGCCGGAAACCCTGCCATTCGCGTCGAGAACCAGATCCTCGACCTCGGCTTCCTCGATGACCAGTTCCGACTGTTCCGCCAGCAGATCCCGGATGGCGCGGCGATAGAGGCGGCGGTCGGCCTGGGCTCTCGGGCCGCGGACAGCGGGACCTTTGCTGCGGTTCAGGATGCGGAACTGGATGCCGGCGGCGTCGATCGCGCGGGCCATCAGCCCGTCCAGAGCGTCGATCTCGCGCACGAGGTGGCCGCGGCCGAGACCGCCGATCGCCGGGTTGCAGGACATGGCGCCGATCGTGGCGATTCTGTGCGTCAGCAGACGGGTGCGCGCACCGATCCGTGCGCTGGCGGCCGCCGCTTCGACACCCGCATGCCCGCCGCCGATGATAATGACGTCGTCTTGGATCATGCAGCCGTTCTGTCGCGTCTCGGCGGCGGCGTCAACGGCGAAGATCGCGACAACGACCGTCGAAGGAGCAGCCCCCCTCGACGGGAGCACGCCGGCGATGTTTCACGTGAAACATCGCCGGCATCTCCGAGCGGGATCAGGCGGCGGCCCGGACCAGGCTGTTCAGGCGGCCGAGGGCGCGGACGGCGACCAGGAAGACCGCGAGGTCGAGACTGGATCGGCTTTCCATCTCGCTCAACAGCCGCTCCCAGCGCCCGTAACCCGTGACCTCCTCGCGCAGCCAGGTCGTGGTCCAGCCTTGGGCATCGGCGGCGGTCGGCTTGTCCTGCGAACGCCAGAAATCGACGGCCAGCGCCTGGACGGTGAGGCGGCGGTGCTCCTCCAGGATGTCGTCATGCAGCTCGTCGATCGCCAGGCGGTCCCAGTGATCTTCGATCGCCACACGGCGCAGCAGCTCCAGGAGCTTGCCGATCTGGAGTGCGGCGTCGAGGGCGAAATAGGCCTTGGCGGCCTCGACCACCTCGATCCCGGTCTCGCTCGCCACCGACACGATCTCGGCGGCCGAGCAGAGATAGGGCAGCCGCGCAAAGCTAGCTGCGGCCTTTTCGTCCATGCCGAGCCCGCGATAGTGTTGTCGCGCGGCCTGCAGCTGCTCCTGCTCCTGCTCGCCCAAAACCTCGTCCAGCGTGTCCAGAAGCGTCGCGATGCCCGGCTGGAAGCGGTCGACCTCGCGGCGGATGTCGATCGGCTCCTTGAGATTGGACAGGAACCAGTGGGTGCCCTCGGCGAGCGCACTGCGGGTCTCGCCGAGCAGGGCGATCTGCTGATCGGCGCCGATGAGCGTGGCGAGACCCTCGAGCTGACCGATCAGCGGTACCAGGCCGAAGGCGTCCCGCGCGACGATATAGGAGCGGGCGATGGACGCCGGCGACGCGCCGGTCTGCTCCGCGACCTCACCGACGAACTCGCCGAGGCCGCGGTTGACGATGCTGTTCGCGACCAGCGTGGCCACGATCTCCCGGCGCAGCCTGTGCTCGCCGATCTGCGGCTCGTAGGTCTTGCGCAGCGGCCTCGGGAAATATTTGACGAGATCCTGGTGGAGATAAGCATCGTCGGGCAGGTCGGAGGCCAGGAGATCCTCGTAGAGGGTCATCTTGGCGTAGGCCAGGATGACCGCGATCTCGGGACGGAAGAGACCCTGGCCCATCTGCCGACGCTGCATCAGCGTCTCGTCGTCGGGCAGGAGCTCGAGCTCCCGGTTCAGCTGACCGCGCGCCTCCAGCCGGCGCATGAAGGCCTGCTGGCCGTCCAGCCATTTTCTCGGATCCGCGAGCGCGTGGGAGATCGCCTGGTTCTGAAGGATGTTGTTGCGCAGGCAGAGCTCCGCCACCTCGTCGGTCATGCGCGCCAGCAGCTTGTCGCGCTGCTTGCCGGTCATGTCGCCGGCATCGACCACGGCGCCCAGCAGGATCTTGATGTTGACCTCGTGGTCGGAACAGTCGACGCCAGCGGAATTGTCGATGAAGTCCGTATTCATGCGGCCGCCCGACTGCGCGAACTCGATGCGGCCGCGCTGGGTGAAGCCGAGATTGCCGCCCTCGCCGACGATCTTGCAGCGAAGCTCGTTGCCGTTGACCCGGACAGGGTCGTTGGCGCGGTCGAAGGCATCGGCGTGACGCTCGGTCGACGCCTTGACATAGGTGCCGATGCCGCCGTTCCAGAACAGCTCGACCGGCGCCAGCAGGATCGCCCTGATCAGCTCGTGGGGCGCCAGGCTGTCGGCCTCGACGTCGAGGGCACGCTTGATCTCGGGCGTGAGCGGGATCGACTTCTGGGTCCGCGGGAACACGCCGCCGCCCTTGCTGATGGCCCTGCGCTCATAGTCGTCCCAGCTCGAGCGGCCGACCTCGAACAGACGCTTGCGTTCGGCGAAGCTCGCCTCCAGATCGGGATCGGGGTCGATGAAGATGTGGCGGTGGTCGAAGGCGGCGATCAGGGCCGTCTTCTCGGACAGCAGCATGCCGTTGCCGAACACGTCGCCGGACATGTCGCCGACGCCGGCCGCGGTGAAGCGCTCGGTCTGGCAGTCCTTGCCCATCTCGATGAAATGGCGCTTGACCGACTCCCAGGCACCGCGCGCGGTGATGCCCATGCCCTTATGGTCGTAACCGGCGGACCCGCCCGACGCAAAGGCGTCGCCGAGCCAGTGGCCATAGGCGATGCTGACCTCGTTCGCGATGTCGGAGAAGGTCGCCGTGCCCTTGTCGGCCGCGACCACCAGATAGGGATCGTCCTCGTCATGACGGACAAGGTCCGGCGGCGGTGCGATGCCGTCGGCGGTGCGGTTGTCGGTGAGATCCAGCATGCCGGAGATCAGGATCTTGTAGCAGGCGACCACTTCCTCCTGGAGCGCCGCGCGATCGCCGTCCCGCGGCGGCCGCTTGACCACGAAGCCGCCCTTGGCACCGACCGGCACGATGACGCCGTTCTTGACCATCTGCGCCTTCATCAGGCCGAGCACCTCGGTCCGGAAATCCTCCCGCCGGTCGGACCAGCGGATGCCGCCCCGCGCGACCTTGCCGCCGCGCAGATGCACGCCTTCGGCGCGCGGCGAGTAGACGAAGATCTCGAAGGCCGGCAGCGGCAGTGGCATTTCCGGCACTTCCGCCGGATCGATCTTGAGGGACAGATAGGATTTGAACCGGCCATCCGCGGCGCGCTGATAGTGATTGCTGCGCAGCGTCGCCAGGATGAGGCGCATATAGCGGCGAAGAATCCGATCCTCGTCGAGATTGGCGACCGCTTCCAGCCCCTCGCGGATGCGGGCCTCGAGCGCCGCCACCCGTTTGGCCCGGCCCTTCTCCGCCGCGGGATCGAAGCGGGCCTCGAACAGTTCGGCGAGCAGCTTCGACAGGCCCGGATTGTGCGCCAGCGTCTGCTCCATATAGGCCTGACTGAAGGGGATGCCGATCTGCAGCAGATACTTGCAATAGGCGCGGAGCACCATGATCTGCCGGCCTGACAGGCCGGCCTGAAGAACCAACTGGTTGAATCCATCGTTCTCTATATCACCTTTCCAGATCGCCTCGAAGGTCTCCTGAAAGGAGTCGCGGACGTCCTCCAGCCTGACCTCGACCGCCTCGGTCGGGCGCATGCCGAAATCATGCAGCCAGAACACCGTGCCGTCGGCGGCGATCACCTCGAAAGGCTGTTCGTCGATGACCCGCAGACCCATGTTCTCCAAGACCGGCAAGGCGTCCGAGAGCGGAATGCCGGCACCCTTGCGCACGATCTTGAAACGCAGCTGCTTGTCCTCGTCCTCGAGCGGCCGGAACAGGCAGAGCTCCAGCCCGACGCCGTCGCGGGCGAGACGGTCCAGCCGGCCGACGTCGGGCACGGCGGCGCGCGCCGGCACCTGCTCCTGATAGGCGATCGGAAAGGCGGAGCCATAGGCGCCGTGCAGCCGGTTGCCGTCCTCCTCGCCGAAGGTGTCGATCAGCGCTTCGCGCAGGCCGTCGGCCCAGGACCGCGCGGCGTCGCTCAGCCGGGCCTCGATGGCGGCGAGATCGACGTCCTCCTTCAGGCCTTCTGGCAGGCGGACGATGAAGTGGATGCGGGCGAGCGTGGATTCCGACACCTGCACCTGATACTCGGTCTCGCGGCCGCCGAGCGAGCGCTCCAGAATGTCCTGGAAGCGGCGCCTGAGCTCGGTGTTGTAGCGTTCCCTCGGCACGTAGACGAGGCAGGACACGAAGCGCGCAAAGGCATCCCGCCTCGCGAACAGGCGGATGCGCTGGCGCTCCTGCAGATGCAGCGTCTCCATCACCGTGTCGAACAGATCGTCCTCGCCGGTCTGGAACAGCTCGTCGCGCGGATAGGTCTCCAGAATGTTGGTGAACGCCTTGCCGGCATGGCTGCTCGGCACCAGATCCGCGCGTTCGACCAGCCTGCGGACCTTATGGCGCAGCAGCGGGATGTCCCTCGGATTGCGGTTGTAGGCGGCCGAGGTGAACAGGCCGAGAAAACGATGCTCGCCGATCACCTTGCCCTTCCTGTCGAAGCGCTTGACGCCGATATAGTCGAGATAGACCGGCCGGTGCACGGTGGACCGGCTGTTGGCCTTGGTGATGGTCAGCGGCACGGGCAGCCGCGCCTGGCGCTTGACCTCCTCGGGCAGCACGGCGAAGCTCTCCGAGACCTTGCCGTCCTCGCGCCGCCGGAGGATGCCGAGCGCCGAGTCCGGGACGCGGTGAAGCTGATCCTCCCCCCTGACCTTGGCCAGCTCGTAGCAGCGATAGCCGATGAAGGTGAAATGATCGTCGGCGATCCATTCGAGGAAGGCGCGCGCCTCGGCGAGCTCGTCGGCGGGCACGGCCTTGGCGCCGCGATCCAGCTCCTCGAGCGCGTCGTCGATCCTGCCGAGGATCGTCTTCCAGTCCTCGACGGCCGCGCGCACGTCGTCGAGCGCCCCTTCGAGTTCCTTTTGGATCTCCTCGAGACGCGCCGGGTCGCTCTGGCGGTCCACCTCGACATGCATGAAGGATTCGGGCGTTCCGCCGCCATTGCCGTCCAGCGCGCCGATGCCGGTCAAGGCGCCCTTCTGGTCGCGCGTCACCGGCAGCACGGGATGGATGACCAGATGGATGATCAGCCCCAGACGGTTGACCGCCATGGTGATCGAGTCGACCAGAAACGGCATGTCGTCGGTGACGATCTCGATGGTGGTGTGGGTGGACTGCCAGCCATGCTGCTCGATCTGCGGGTTGTAGACGCGCACCTTCGCCTTGCCGGCGGTCCGCTGCTCGCCGAAGCGCAGATGGGCGAGCGCCGCCCCATAGACGTCCAGCGCGTCCCGATCGACCAGATCCACCGGCGCCACCGAACGGTAGTAGTGGCGCAGAAAGACTTCGCCCATATCGGCCTGGCGACGATCGAGCTTGTCATGGAGACGGGCGATCGCGCCCGACAGCAGGTCCTCTTTTCGATCGTGCAATCTCGTCGCCATGAGTACGCCCTTCATCCGTTCTTCCCGGCTCGATGTTCACCCGCGCCAGGACGCCTATACAGACTATTGGTTAACGATCTTCAAATCTTCGCCTTTATCATCATTTTTTTCCATCCCCGTGACCAGACGGACGCATGAAATGGCGCCGCCGTTCACGCGAGATAGCGTTTGAAGCCGATATGGCTGGCTTCGAAGCCGAGCCGCTCGTAAAAACGGACGGCGTCCGTGCGCTGGCTGTTGGAGGTGAGCTGCACGAGATGGCAGTCCCGCTCATGGGCCAGGGCGACCGCCCATTCGATCATCGCGCTTCCGATCCGCCGGCCGCGCATCGACGCATCGACGCGCACGCCCTCGATCTGCAGGCGCATGCCGCCCCTGAAGGTCAGATTTGGAATGAGGGTGATCTGCATGCAGCCGATCATCCGGCCCCCGTTCTCGACGACGATCAGCCGGTTGTTCGGATCCCGTTCGATCGCTTCGAAGGCCTGGGCATAAGGGGCGAGCACGGCCTCGTCCGGGTCCTCGTTCCAGGTTTCGCGGGTGCGCCCGAGCGAGTCGGTCGCGAGCAGGCGGACGATCTCCCGAAGGTCGCCAAGGCGCGCGTCCCGAAAAACCGGCGCCGCGTTCATGGCCAGCACCCGCCGCGCATGGCTGCAGCCGCCGATGACGCTGCATCGACATGATGCAATATCATGCAGATGACTGTCTTCTGCTGTCGATCGATCATGTTATCCCCAATTTCGCGGCGCACGAAAGGCGCGGTTGCAGTCCATCATTTGAAATCTAAAGAAAACAGTTCACAAGTCTAATTTATCGAGATATTCGTGGAGATTGCATTCACGATCCGAGATTGGACGAAGCCATGCGGCGAGCTTGGATGAGAAGGCTGCCGACGGCCGCGCTGCTGCTGGGTGCCGCCTTGTCGCTTTCGGGCTGCAACACGGTGAGCGGTGCGGTCGGCGGCGTCGGCAGGGACATCGCCTCGATCGGCAATGCGCTCAGCGGCGTGTCCGGAACCGACTGTCGCGGCAGCCGCTGCGGCGAGCGGCGCAGCTACCGGGACTGCGGACCGAGGGGCTGCCGTCAGCTCCGGCGCGTCGCCTCGGAATGTGCGACCCGGGACTGCCGGCGCTGGCGCGACCGCTCCTATTATCGCGACCGGTCCTATCGGGATCGCGCCTACTCCTATCGCGACCCCTATTGCTGCCGATGACCGCCGGTCAGTCCGGACGGAGCGTCCAGAGTTCCAGCTTCGCCTCCCGCCCCCGGATCGCCTGAGGCTCGCTCTCGACCAGGCCCTCGAGCTCGGGATCCGCTGTCTCCGCGCACAGACGTTCCACCATGTCGCCGCTGATCGCGAGCGGGGTGCCGAGCTCGCGGGTCATCGCCTCCAGCCTGGAGGCGACGTTGACGGTATCGCCGAGGACGGTGAATTCGAGCCGCCGGCCGCCGCCGATGTCACCCTGCACCACCGGTCCGTAGTGAATGCCGATGCTGATCCGAAGCGCCGGCTCGCCGGCGGCCAGACGCTCGGCGTTGAGCGCGTCCAGCTCCGCCAGCATGCGGCGGGCGGCAAGCAGCGCGTTGGTGGCGTCGAAATCGCCGGGTGCCGGGGTGCCGAAGGTCGCCATCAGCCCGTCCCCGATATATTTGTCCAGCGTGCCGTCATGGGCGAAGACCGCGGTCTCCATGCGTTCGTGGAAGCTGCGCAGCAGGTCGACCACGGCCTCCGGCGGCAGGGTTTCGCTGATGCCGGTGAAGCCCTGGATGTCGGCGAACAGCACGGCCACGTCCTGGCGGCGAACGGCGCCGAGCGGCCGGTCCTGGCCGGCCAGCTCCTCGACCAGATTGGGTGAGAAGTAGCGCGCGAGATTGGTGCGCGCGCGCTCGATCGCAACCTGGCTGAGCACCAGTTTTCGAGCACGGCGGACCACCACGGCGAGCAGGACGGTCACCAGGACCACCACGAAGACCTTCTTGTTCTGAAGGTTCAGATGGATGAAGTCGGGATCGAGGAACACGCGGAGCGTCTCGGCGCCATCCTCGGCAAGGGTCCAGGCGGGGTCGGCGGAGGTGACGACCCCGGGACCTGCGGCGAGCAGCTCGACGCCGATCCGCCAGACGAGCATCGAGCCGATCCCGGTGCACAGCACCAGGCCCGGATTGTAACTGAACGCGGCGCCGGCGAGAAAGACGAAGACGAAGATGACATTGGCGTAGCGAAGGACCATCGCCGGCGGGTAGGGGTCGGCGAACAGCGGGTTCGGCAGCAGCAGCACCACCCCCAGGAGAACGCCGTCGAGCGTAGCGAACAGATAGGCAATCCAGCGTCCGCCGATCTTGCGCTCCAGGAAGGAGAGCTGCACGGCGCCGAGCAGCAGGAAGATCAGGATCCACCCGTGATAGAAGATGGTGTACGGCCTCGGCACGGCGGCCAGGAGCCAGACCTGCACCGCGAGCAGCGTCGCCAGGCGCGCCCAGAGAGCCGCCCTGAGCCCCTCCCGCTCGGCCGTCGCGAACGCGCTCCTGACGCGCCGTTCCGCCCAATCCCTTTCCGGCAAGGTCCGACCTCCGAAGTCCGGCGATGACGCGCTTATCGGCGAAAACGTGAAAAAGAGAAAGATGCGCGCCGGCACCGCCCCGTCCGCCGCCTTGCTTCCGTGCGCCAAGGCGAGCATAACGCCGCCTTTCGCCCACCCGATCAGCCTCCCGGAGCCCGCCCATGACCGAATGGATCGAAGAGACCCTGCACCCGGACTTTCGTTTCAGGATGCGGGTGGACCGGGTGCTGTTCGAGGGGCGTTCGGAGAACCAGCATGTGGCGGTGGTCGACAACGGCACCTTCGGCCGCACGCTCTATCTGGACGGCGTGCTGCAGACCTCGGAGCGGGACGAGTTCATCTATCACGAGATGCTGACGCATGTTCCGATCCTCGCCCACGGGGAGGTCCGTGACCTTCTGATCATCGGCGGCGGCGACGGCGGCATGCTGGAGGAGACGCTGAAGCACCGCACGATCGAGCGCGCGACCATGGTCGAGATCGACCCTCGGTGGTCGAGATGTGCCGCGAGCATCTCCCTTCGATCTCGAACGGCGCCTTCGACGACCCGCGCACCGATCTGCTGTTCGCGGACGGGGTCGACTTCGTGAAGACCACGGAGAAGCGCTTCGACGTCGTGATCATCGACAGCACCGACCCGATCGGTCCGGGCGAAGTGCTGTTCACCGAGGATTTTTATCGCGCGGCCAAAGGCTGCCTGAAGGACGGCGGGATCCTGGTGACCCAGAACGGCGTGCCCTTCGTGCAGGGCGAGGAGCTCACCCGGTCGATGCGGGCGCTCGGGGGGCTGTTCGCCGACGTCACCTGCTACACCGCGACCGTGCCCGGCTATGTCGGCGGCCCCATGGCCTTCGGCTGGGGGAGCGACGCGCTCCAGCGTCGACAGGAGTCACTGGAGACGCTGGAGCGAAGATTCGCGGCCGCCGATATCGACGTCCGCTACTACACGCCGGCAGTGCATCGCGCGGCCTTCGCCCTGCCGGGCTACATCGAGGATCTCGTGCAGGCGGGGTGCCCGTCGGTCACTCGCTGATGCGGAGCGACACCAGCCGGCCCGCGATGCTCTTGAAGGCTGCGTCGAGCACGTCGGCGTCGGGCGCATCGAAGAAGTGGGCGGACGACGAGGCGCAGGCACGGAACAGGTTTTCGACATAAGAATCGCTAAGCGCGTACATCACGGCATAGATCTCGATGCCCTCCGCCTTGGCGAGCGCGCAGCTTTCCAGGAGCCGGTCGTCCACTTCCTGCTTGGCCAGGGCGGGATCGGTGGTGCCGAGGCGCCCGTCTTCGGTGAAGCCGTAGGCGTTGAACCAGTCGTTCCCGGGATGCATGACGGTGACGCCGTCGGTCATGAACACGATCGCCTTCTTGATCGCAGGGTCGTCGTAGTCGACGGGGCCTTGGTCGAGGTTCCAGGCGGTCCGCCAGTTCGGCGAGATCGTGCGCCAGCCCCAGACGAAACCGGGCAGCGGCACCGTCGCGCCGTCGGCGGTCAGCGCAGCGATGTGGTCGGCGATCGTCTGTTTCTGCTTGGTCAGCGGAAGGATCTCGGAATCGGGGCAAAAAGCGTTCGGATCGTTGCCGGTGTTGAAATAGCTGCCCACCGGCGGCCAGAGCATGGCGGTGATCTTCTCGTCGGCGAGCGGCGAATCGTCCCGGTCCAGGGTCCCGCTCCTCGCCTCGGCGCAGCCTTTCCATCCGTCCGCGCCGTAGGCGGCCGCGTCGAAGCCCGTCAGCCAGCTGGTCCTGCTGCTGCCGATATTGACCAGACTGTTGTAGGCGGTGACGGAGACGGAGACATTGTCGGCGAACTGCTTGTCGCCATAGATGACGTCGAGGAGGACGTTCGATGCGCTCCGGAGCGCTTCGAGCTTGGTGCCGCCGCTCGGATCGGCCCAGTTCATCGAGTCGGTGACGTCCAGCACCATGGCGAGCTCGACGCCGCCGACCAGCTGCTGCACCTTGGCCTCGGCGCTGACCGCGACGGTGGGGATGCCGGCGAGACGCATGAACGCCGTCGGCACCTGGACCGTCGCCTCCACCGTCATCTCCTTCGAGGCCGGGTTGAAGCTGGTCAGGAACCTCTGGACGCCGCCGCCGAGATAGTCGTTGGGATAGTTGACGTCGAAGAATTTTCGCGCGTCCGCCTTTCGCTCGGTGATGTCGCTGGTCACCATCCGGGCACCGGCGAGGGCGGCCGAATCGACGGCGGCCTGGAGCCGGCTCTGGGTGTTGTAGGCTAGCCCGGCATCGACCCCGAGGCCGACGGCGAGCACCAGCGGAATGATGAGAAGGCCGAAGATGATGGCGATGCCGCCGTCGTCCCGTCGCCGCAGCGCCGGCAGGGACGTCGCCCGCACTGCCGCGCGCAACGGGGGCCTTTGCGAAGGATCGAGAGACGGCATGGCAGTGTTTCCACTCGGGTCTGCGGCATCTGAAAAGGGCGGATCGGTCGATTGTAGGTCGAAAACCCTCTTTAAATGATTAATGCCTGCGGCTTCCGCCACGCCTGCCCGCAGGGGGTTCCCATGGTCAGCGCGCGTTAACGTTTTTTTGAAAGGATCGGCCCCATAATCCGCGGCGGTGCCCTTCCGGAGATCTGCACGACATGCATCTGCGTATGGTTTTCACTGCCCTGGCCCTCTGTCTCACCGCACCGGTGACGGCGTCCTCGGGCGTTCTCGACGTCTATGGACGTTCGAGCGGAACAGACCTCGAGATGATCGGTCGCGACGTCAACGAACTCGCGACGCTGGCGGAGGCCCATATCGAGAATGTCGGGCTCGGCAACGCCATCAGGGATTTCCGGAAGGACCCCTGGATGCGGCCCGCGAACGCCCTTCACCTCTGGGGCGTCACGGTCGACGGCATGCACTGGTTCGACGCCGGCCATCCGGAGTTCGTGGGCCTCGAGGTCATCGAGATGGGCGATATCGAGGGCCGGCACTGGGCGCGGATGGCGATCGACGCGGCCAGCGGCACCGGGCCGCGGATGTTCGAGATCCTCTTCCCCCATCCGAGTAGCGGCAGAGCGGCGCGCAACCTCAATCAGTGCTTCATGCTCGAGGACGGACGGCGCCTGCTCTGCGCCAGCGCCTTCGAGGACGTCGAGTAGGCGCGCTCAGGAACGGGGCGCTCCATGGGCAATCGCGCCGTCGCCCGACGGCTTCACATCGATCCGCGTCACTGGTCGATCAGCTTCAAGGTCGTCGCCGGACCGCTGGTCATCGTCGTCCTGCTCTGTCTGGTCGTTCTCTACGGCTGGTCGGTCGCCGATCAGCACCATCGGCTCGCCAACGAGACCTACGACCGGCATGTGGTATTCGAGGAAACGGCCCTTCGCCTTCCTCTGCTCCTTTCGGACATCCAGAGGGAACTCTACAAGCTGGCGAGCTGGGGTCAGATCGGGGTCGCTGGGTCCGAGATCACCTCGACCGAGGGGGGCATCAGATCCAAGCTCGCGGATGTCGAGAACATCATCGAGCTGTTCGCGAAGCATCAGTCCGTCGGCCCCCTCAAGGAGACGCTCAGACGCTATCGGCAGAGCGTCGAGCAAACCCTGATCCTGGTCGAGCGCAACGCCAGGATGGCCGCCACGGCGACGCGCGGCATCGACCACATCTATCACGAGGCCAAGTGGACCTCCGAAAGACTGGTGGCGACGTCGGAGGCCGAATACGACCGCCGCATGAAGGAGCTGCAGGACCTGTGGCGCCGATCGATCATCAGGTTCGCCCTGATGCTCGGCGCCGTGGTGCTGACGGTGCCCCTGCTCGCCCTGGCCGCATCCCGGATGATCGCGACGCCGATGCGCAATCTCGCTTTCGTCGTCGACAGGTTCCGAGGAGGCGAATTCGATGTTCAGATTCCCTGGCGGACCCGGCGCGACGAGATCGGCCTCGTCGCCCAGGCCATGGAGTCCTTCAAGGCGAATCTGGTTCGCAATCAGGTCCTGGAACGCGAGCGCGAGCAGTCCAACCTCGAGCTGGAACGCAAGGTCGAGCTGCGCACGCATGAGCTGGCCGAGCAGAAGGAGCGTCTGGCCAAGGCGCTGGAAAGGGAACATGAGGTCAACGGGCTGCAGCGGCAGTTCGTGTCCATGGTCTGCCATGAATTCAGAACACCACTCGCCATCATCGACGGCAGCGCCCAGCGGATCCTGAAGCGTCACGACAGGATGACACGGGAGCGTCTCACGGATGTGCTCGGCAAGGTCCGCACTTCGGTGACGCGCCTGACCGAACTGATGGAAAGCGTGCTGAGCGCCTCCAAGCTGGAGGCCGGCGCGATCGAGATCGCTGCGGTGCCCTGCGATCTCGCGGAGATGATCACCGAAGTCACCAGCAACTACCGGGAGCTCAATCCGGGCTACAGGATCTCCACGGACATCGAGGGGCTGCCCGAACGTTTCACCGCCGACCCCAGGCTGCTCAGGCAGGTGATCTCCAACCTGGTCTCCAACGCCGTGAAATACTCGCCCGGCGGTTCCGAGATCCGTGTCGAAGGGCGCTCATGCGCCGAGGGCGGCGTCGCGATCGCCGTGCAGGATCAGGGCGTCGGCATTCCCGAGGAGGAGCTGGAAAAGCTTTTTCAGCGCTTCTTCCGCGCCAGCACCTCGACCGGCATCGCCGGCACGGGCATCGGCCTGCACATGGTCAAGGCGCTGGTGGACATGCATGGCGGTCGGATCGAGGTCGCCAGCGAGGAAGGGACGGGCACCACCTTCACCGTGCACCTTCCGAGACGGGTCCCGCCAAGATGTGAACCGGACGAGACGTCGAAAGCGGCTTGAAGGCCGCCTCCGCCCCCTCTTTCCAGCACCCCCTATCGCCGCCGGGCGATTTCGCGCTATGTCCAGGGCAGGTCCTGCAGCGAAGGGAGTGGGAGGCCATGCGCAAAACCGTGCTCGCGATCGCGAGCGCCGTCGGTCTGCTCGGTACCGCTGTCCAGGCCCTGGCCCATCACGGCTGGAGCTGGACCACGGGCGACAATATCGAACTGGTCGGGATCATCAGCGAAGTCAGCCTCGGCATGCCGCACGGCACGCTTGCGGTCGACGCCGAGGGCGACGTCTGGACCGTCGAAGTGGGTCAGCCCTGGCGCAACGAGCGATCGGGCCTGGTCGATGGCGACCTCGCCGAGGGCGTGGAGATCCGGGTGATCGGCGAACCGTCCTCGAACATCGAGGACCGGCTGATGAAGGCGGAAAAACTCTATCTCGGCGATCGCGAATACATCCTCTATCCCGATCGCGACTGATCCGATCGGCGCGGGATGGAGTGGCTCGCAGCGCTTCAGGCCTCGGAGCCGGCCCAGGCACTGCGCTTCTCGCGCTACGGCTACGCCGCGGTCAACACCGCCCATGTGCTTGGCATAACGCTTCTGGTCGGCGCCATCCTGCCGCTCGACCTCCGCCTGCTCGGCGCCTGGTCCGACGTGCCGAAGGAGCATCTGCTGCGCGTGCTGGTGCCGGTCGCGGCCTTCGGCCTGGCCCTCGCCATGGCTGCCGGATTTTTCCTGTTTTCGGTGCGCGCGACCGACTATGCGGCGCTGAGCGTGTTTCGCCTGAAGCTCGTCCTGGTTCTGATCGGCGCCGTTTCGGCGCTCCTCCTCCATCTGACCCACGGATTCCTTCTGACCACCGCGAGCGCACGCCGGCTCAGGATCGCGGGCACCCTGTCGCTCGCCTGCTGGCTAGGCGCGCTGGTCGCCGGCCGGCTGATCGCCTTCGCGGGTGAAGGCTGACCCGGCGGGCGGATGTGGTGATCTCGCTGCCGCCGATCGGCCACTGACGATGCATCGAGCGGCCAGGCCTGCCAACCGGTTTGACCGCCGCATCGACAAGCGAGCGCTCAGACGATCGCGCCGAACGCCAGGCCCGCCAGAACGGCGCCGCCGATGCCGAAGGCGACATAGGTCCAGAACAGCGGCGGCCTGACCAGGGACCAGACCGCGGCCATGGCCGGAATGCAGCTGACCGCACCCGCCATCATGAAGGCCATGCCGGCGCCTGCACTCATGCCCTGGGTCATCAGGCCGGCGACCAGCGGCGGCGCGGCGTAGCTGTTGAGATAGGCGGGCGCGCCCACGAGGGCGGCGGTCACCACCGGCAGAACGCCGTCGCCGCCGACCAGGGCGCCGATCACGTCGGCCGGCACGTAGGTGACCAGCAGCGCCTGCAGCAGATAGGCGAAGGTCAGCCATTTCAGGAGGAAAAGACCGTTCGCGAGCGCTTCCTGGCGGAAGGTGTCGACGCGCGCGCCGTCCTCCCAGAACCGCCAGCGAGGCTGCCCGCCGAAGGGCGAGGCGCTGGAACAGCAGCCGCCGCTAGGCCGCGCGCGGAGCGGATCGGCGAACAGGCCGCCGCCGATCAGGAGCCGCGTGCCGAAGCCGCCGAACAGGCCGAGGGCGACCGCGCCGATCGCCTTCGCGACGGCGAAGCTCCAGCCGAGCGCCGAAGCGGTGATGAACAGGGTCGGCGGGTCGATCAGCGGCGAGGACAGCCAGAACGCCATGACCGCCGAGACCGGCACGCCCATGGCCAGAAGGCCGGCGATGAAGGGGATCACCTCGCAGGAGCAGAACGGCGCAAGCCCGCCGAACAGGGCGGCGAACAGGATCATCCGGGTCTCCCGGCCCTCGAAGGCGCGCGCGATCACGGCCTCGGCCCCGCTCGCGCGGAGATAAGCGAACAGCAGGACGGCGACCAGGATGTAGGGCAGCGTGCCGAGCAGGGCTTCGCCTGCGGTGGCGAGGATCGGACCCAGCCGCGCCGGATCCAGCAGGAGGACGGCGAGCGGCACCAGGAGGATGAGGCCGTAGACCGAGCGCAGCCCCAAAAGCCCCTGGCGCCAGAACGCCGGCAGTCTCAGAACCAGTTCGGTCATGCCGCATCCTCGCTTCGGCCGCGATCGTGACGGTGGCCCACCGCGTGCGGGCTTTCGGACTCGCTACAGCACTCGCGCAGCAGGAAGTCGGCGAGGCGCTCGATCCGCTCGAACGCGGCGCGACTCCTGATCATGCGGCCCTGGCGCTCCTGCTCGATCAGACCGGCGGCGGCAAGGAACCGCAGATGATGGGCGAGCGTCGAAGCCGGCAGGTCGACCCGCTCCTGGACCTCGCCGACCGAGAGCCCGTCCGGCCCGGCGCGCACCAGCGACAGCAGCACCTCCAGCCTCGGCTCCGAGCCGACGGCGGCGAACCCCTGGGCGGCCTGTTCGAGTGCGATCATGTCGGACCTCGATGGATAAAAACGATAAAACTAGAATAATGGTTATATTATCGAGTTTCAAGCCTTTTCGCACGACGCCGGCGTCAGGCAGGCCTTGCCGCCTCGCCGCAGATCTCGGAAAGGGCCGCCTGGGCTTTCGTGAAGCCGAGCAGCGAAAAGCGCTCGGCGAACGCGGTCTTGCCGCCGAGGCCGCGCACCGTCATCGCCACACCCCGGCGCATGGCGTCGAGCAGCGCCCTTTCGGCCGCCTCGTCGCCGTCGAGCCAGGCGTGCCCGTCCCGCTTGAACATCGGAAAGCTGCGATCGCCGATCTCGGCCCGGATCCTGCCCTTGTGGCGGGCGATGCGTTCGGAGCGAACGCTCACCTCGTCGACGGTCTCTCCTTCGGGCGCGGTGTCTTCCGCCGTCCTCGGGCTGACCAGAAGCGCCGGCAGAAAGTCCATGGACAAGGGCGCGCTGCCCTGGAGCCCGGTGATGGTGTAGCAGATCCGACCCTCATTGCCGTCGATCTCCCAGACCGTCCAGTCGTCGAAGCGGCCGAGGAAAAAGGGTCCCGATGCGCGCAGGTTCACCTGCATGACACCCCCGTCGACGGGTGCAGGGAGGGAAAGGCCGGCAACGACCGCGGCCAGAAGCCATGTCCCGAAAATCCTCCTTCGCACGCCCTTTCGTCCTTGTGCTCGGTTTCGATCCCGGCCGGCGTCGGCCAGACAAACACCGGTACTATAGGCAAAAAGGCGGGCGGCAAAAGGGCGGGCAGGCCTAGCCTCGGACGGGTTTCGGCCCGGACCAGGAGCCGCTGATCATCCGGTGCAGGCGGACGAAACGCATGATCAGCAGGCCCGCCGCGACCACCAGGGCGACGATCAGGCCGATCCAGATGCCTTCGCCGCCGAGCCCTGCCCCGAAGGCGAGGCCGGCGCTCGCCGAGAGGCCGACCCCCCAATAGGCGATCAGGGCGTAGATCATCGGCACGCGCGTATCCTTGAGGCCGCGCAGAATGCCCATGCCGATCACCTGGACGGCGTCGAACACCTGGAAGAGGGCGGCGAAGGTCAGGAAGGTGACGGCAAACGCGATCACGTCTTCGCTTTCGGGCGAGGCCCGGTCCAGAAAGAAGGAGACGATCGGCTCGGGATAGGTCAGCAGGACCACCGCCATGGCCGCCATGAACGCCGTGCCGAGTCCGAGGGACGCGATGCCGGCGCGATAGACTCCCTCGACGTCCTGCCGTCCGGCCGCAAGCCCGACGCGCACGGTCGCGGCCTGGCTGAAGCCGAGCGGCACCATGAAGGTGACGGAGGCGCATTGAAGGGCGATCTGGTGGGCGGCGAGCTCGACGGCACCGATCCAGCCCATCAGAAAGCCGGCGCCGGCGAACAGGCCGATCTCCATGACCAGCGCCATCGCGATCGGCAGGCCGATGCGCCAGATCTCGAAGAACCGCTCCCAGTCCGGACGCCAGAAACGCCCGAACAGGCTGTAGCGGCGAAAGCGCCGGTTCAAAAGGACCACGATCAGCAGGCTGAAAAACAGGAAAAACTCGGTAAGCGAGGTGGCGATGCCGGCGCCGACCAGGCCGAACGCCGGCAGGCCGAACGCGCCGAAGATCAGGGCGTAGTCGGCGAGTGCGTTGGTCAGGATGCCGACGATGCTGATCACCATCGCGGCTCTGGGCCGCTCGAGGGCGGCGATGAAGTTCCTGAGCACCATGAAGCCGAGGGCGGGCAGAAAGCCGAACATCGCGGCCTGCGCATAAGGCTGGCCGAGCGCGATCAGGTCCGGCGACTGGCGAAGGGCCGCCAGGATCAGGTCGATCCGCCAGAGCAGAAAGCAGGACGGCAGGCCGACCGCGATCGCCACCCAGAAGCCCTGGCGCACGGTGCGCCTGACGTCGCGCACGGCGTAGGATTTGACCCCACGCACCTGTGCCATCATCGGCGAGATCGCCGTGATCACGCCGATCGAGAACAGGAACAGCACGAAGCGCACGCTGCTGGCGAGCGCGCTGGCGGCGAGCTCGTTCGGGCCGAGCCAGCCGATCATCACCACGTCGGTGGTCTGGATGACGATGCCGCCGACATTGGTGAGCACGATGGGGCCGCTGAGCGCGATCAGCCGCGAGGCTTCGTCGAGCCAGGGCGATCGCGGCCCGGCGTTCAGGGCCGGTGACGCCATGGGGAACACTCATATACACGAAAAACGGGACCGCCGGTCGGTCGGCCGCAGGCTCAATGGCCGCTCAGGAACACCGTATCAACGACGATCGCCGCGAACTGTCAATCCTAAAGCCATCGCGGCGGACGGCGCGTCAGGGCCGGATATAGGCCCAGCCGTCTTCTTGAAGCTCGATCAGCTCGACCACGCCCGACGGGATCATCTCGGCTTCCGACATCAGCGGCACGTCCTCGCCGGTGCGCTTCGACATCATGCGATGGGTGTTGCCGCAGGCGGCGAAGCTCAGGCTCTCATGCTCCAGCGACATGGCCGCGATCCGGTCCTTCACCGGCGAGCTGTCCGCGCGCAGCATGTGCAGGCCCGGCCCGTTGGCGACCAGCCGGACCTCGACCGCCAGGCCGGTCTCCTGATAGTGCCTGAAGATGTTGGCGGCGTTGTTGAGCGCCATGTTCATGCGCGCGGGATCGTTCTCGTCGATGTGAATCGCGACCCGCTTCGCGCCCTCCGCCGCGGCGTCGAGCGCCGGCGCCGAGATCAGCGCGATGCCGACAAGGGCCCCCGCCGTCAACGTTTTCGCTGTCAGCTTTTTCATGATCACGCCTCCCTGATTCTCCCCGCACAGTATAGGGCCGGACGATTGCCCTGTCCCCATCACGTTGAAGTGATCCCGCAGGGATGCTCGGGCCTTCATATTCGATTTTTACAAAATACATCTCTTGAATACATTGATCGCCTTCGACTATGCTGCTTTCATTGGAAAGTGAAAATGAGATACCGTTGAAACGGTCGAACGACAGTCGAGCATGGAGGCCCCGGTGAATAGCGCAGGTTGCATGATGATGCTTGGAGCGGCTGCCGCTCTGATGGCGGCGGCGCCGATGAGCGCCGGTCAGGCCGACGAGATGGTCGCCTATGAGATCGTCGACGAGGAGAGCGTTCCGGATTCGCTCACCGGCAAGCCGGGCGATCCCGAACAGGGCCGCGCCACCTTCATCGACCGCAAGCTCGGCAACTGTCTGGGCTGCCATGCCGTGACCGAGCTCGAAGCCGAGCCGTTCCACGGCGAAGTCGGCCCGCCGCTGGACGGCGTCGCCGAGATCTACAGCGAGGGCGAGCTTCGCCTTCGCGTGATCGACCCCAAGGTCGTCAATCCCGACACCATCATGCCGGGCTTCTACGTGACCGAGGGCCTGCACCGGGTCATGGCGGACTTCGCCGGCAAGCCGATCCTGACCGCCGAGCAGGTCGAGGACGTGGTCGCCTATCTGATGACGCTCAACGAAAGCTGAGCCTCGCCGGCGTCGGCCGGAGCGAGCGCCAAGCGAGGAGAAGAGGATGAAGCAGGACAAGGATTTCGCGCTGGATCGACGCCGCTTCGTCGCGGCCGGCGCGGCGCTGATCACCACCACCGCGCTGTTCGGGCGCGCGGCGCGGGCGGGGCTGCCCGAGGTCGAGGCGGCGATCAAGGAGATCGCCGGCGACCGTGCGGCCGAGGAAGGCCGCATCAGCCTGGATCTGCCGGAGATCGCCGAGAACGGCAACACCGTGCCGCTCACGGTCGAGGTGGACAGCCCGATGACCGACGAGGACCACGTCACCGCGGTCTATGTCTTCGCCGACGGCAACCCGCAGCCGGAGGTCGCCAAGATGATGTTCACGCCCAGGAGCGGCGAAGCGGTGGCGTCGACCCGCATCAGGCTGGCCAAGACCCAGAAGATCCACGCGCTCGCCGAGATGAGCGACGGTTCGCTGTTCACCGCGGCCCAGGAAGTGAAAGTCACCATCGGCGGCTGCGGCGGCTGAGTGGCATGACCACGTCACCGCCCTGACGGCGTGACATCGAGGACGAGGAGACGAGACATGGCAGGCAAGGTCAAGCCGCGCGTCAAGGTGCCGAAGACGGCCGAGAAGGGTGAGGTCATCGAGATCAAGACCCTGATTTCGCACAAGATGGAAAGCGGCCAGCGGAAGGACAGCGACGGCAACACCATCCCGCGGCAGATCATCAACCATTTCGTCTGCAAATATAATGGCGAAGTGGTGTTCGAGAGCGACTGGCACGGCGCGATTTCCGCCAATCCCTACATGGCGTTCCGCACGGTCGCCACGGAAAGCGGCGAGCTCGAGTTCATCTGGACCGACGACGACGGCTCGGAATATACGACGACGGCGAAGATCGAGGTCGGCTGAGGGCGTCGCCGGCGAGGGTTTCTCCGGGTCCGGGGCGTAGCGGCGGCCAAGCAACGGTAAGGGTAGAAAAATGCAGATCAGGGGCTTGATGACGGGTTTGGCGGCGGCGACGCTCGCCTTTGGCGTGGTCCAGGTGACGCCCATCGCCGCCGACGACAAGCCGGCGGTGCAGCCGCCCGAGGGACATCCGCTGGACGAAATCGTCTCCGGCTACAATTTCCGCGTTCCGGAAACCCGGGCGGTGCAGGACGACGACTTCGAAAATCCGGCCTTCCTCTGGGTCGAGGAGGCTGAGGTCCAGTTCGAGGAGGCGGACGGCGAGGCCGGCAAGTCCTGCGCCGAATGCCATGACGGGCCGGAGAGCCTGAAACCGGTCGGCACCAGCTATCCGGTCTATTTCGAGCCCTGGGGCAAGCTGATCAATCTCGAGCAGCGCATCAATCTTTGCCGCACCGAGCAGATGCAGGCCGAGCCGTGGAAATATGAGAGCGACGAGATGCTCGGCATGACTGCGCTGATCCGCCACCAGGCCCGCGGCGAGCCGGTGAACGTCGCAGTCGACGGCGAGGCGGCGCCCTTCTTCGAGAAGGGCAAGGCATTCTACTACGAGCGCCGCGGCCAGCTCGACATGGCCTGCGCCACCTGTCACGAGGGCTATGCCGGCACCAAGATCCGGGCCGATATGCTGAGCCAGGGCCAATCGAACGGCTTTCCGACCTACCGGCTGAAATGGCAGAAGCTCGGCTCGCTGCACCGTCGCTTCAAGGGCTGCAACGAACAGGTGCGCGCGGAACCCTATGAGCGCGGCTCGGATGAATACGTCAATCTCGAGCTCTATCTCGCCTGGCGCGGCCAGGGCCTGCCGATCGAGAGCCCGGCGGTTCGCCAGTAGTTTTTTCGGACCTTCCCGGAGAAGACGCCGGGCAGGCGGAGAGCAGGACGTCGCCTCCGGCCGGTCGGGACCGAAGGGACAAGGGGTGATGGGCGATGATCGGGAAGCGGGTTTCGCGACGGACCCGGACGGGCGCCGTTGCGAGGTCGGTTCTCCGAGGCGCCACGTCGGGGGCGCTGTCCCGGGCCCCTCGGTTGCGTCCTCCATTCCACGGTTCATGGGATCCTGGAATTCGCCTGCCCCCGGGGGGAGAGGGCGGCTCGGAGTTCCAGGATCCCATGAACCGTGGAACTCGCGTCAGAAAGCCTATCGATGAGAGGGTTTGGGCATGACATCGCGTCGGGAATTTCTTGAGATCGCGCTCGCGACCGCAGCGCTCACCGCCGGCGCGGCGCCGCTCGGGCGGCTGGCGGCGCAGCAGGCGATCGGCCAGGACGAACTGCTCGCCTTCGAGCCCAAGGGCCAGGTGACCCTGCTTCACCTGACCGACCTGCACGCCCAGCTCGATCCGGTTTATTTCCGCGAGCCCTCGGTCAATCTCGGCGTCGGGCCCGTGGCCGGCCTGCCGCCGCACATCACCGGCGAAGCCTTTCTCGAGCATTTCGGCATCGAGGCGGGAACGCTCGACGCCTACATGCTGACCGACCAGGATTTCGCCAGCCTCGCCAAGGAATATGGCAGGGTCGGCGGGCTGGACCGGGTGGCGACGCTGGTGAACGCGATCCGCGCCGAGCGCGAGCCGAACACGCTGCTTCTGGACGGCGGCGACACCTGGCAGGGCTCCTGGGGCGCCCTTCAGACCCGCGGCGAGGACATGGTCAAGGCCATGGCGCTGCTCAAGCCGGACGCCATGACCGGCCATTGGGAGTTCACCCTCGGCGAGGAGCGGGTGCTGGAGCTGATCGAGCAGCTCGACTTTCCATTCCTCGGCGCCAATGTGCGCGACACCGACTGGGAGGAGCCTGTATTCGAGCAGGTCGCCCGCTTCGAGCGCGGCGGCGTCGACGTCGCCGTGATCGGCCAGGCCTTCCCTTACACGCCGATCGCCAATCCGAGATGGATGATCCCGTCCTGGTCCTTCGGCGTGCGCGAGGACGAACTGGCCGCCCTGGTCGAGGAGCAGCGCGCGGACGGCGCCGGCCTTGTGGTGCTACTCAGCCACAACGGCTTCGACGTCGACCGCAAGGTCGCGGCCAACGTGCCGGGCATCGACGTCATCCTCTGCGGCCACACCCATGACGCCCTGCCGCAGCCGACCGTCGTCGACAAGACGCTGCTGATCGCGTCCGGCACCAACGGCAAGTTCCTCTCCCGCCTCGACCTCGACGTCGGCTCTGATGGCATTGCCGATTTTTCGTACAAAATCATCCCGGTCCTGTCCGATGCGATCACGCCGGACCAGGAGATGACGGCGCTGATCCAGGAATTGCGGGCGCCCTTCGAAAAGGAGCTTTCCGAAGTCCTCGGCGAGACCGAGGCGGACCTCTATCGCCGGGGCAATTTCAACGGCACCTTCGACGACGTCATCTGCAGCGCGCTTCTGGAGAGCCAGGACGCCGAGATCGCGCTCTCGCCCGGCTTCCGCTGGGGCACGTCCCTCCCCGCGGGCGAAAAGATCACGGCGGAGTTCGTCTATACCCAGACCGCCATGACCTACCCCGAAGTCTACCGCACCGAGATGACCGGCGAGCAGCTCAAGCTGATCTTCGAGGACGTCGCCGACAACCTCTTCAACCCCGATCCCTATCTGCAGCAGGGCGGCGACATGGTGCGCGTCGGTGGCATGTCCTACCGGATCGATCCCGATGCCGCGATGGGTGCGCGCATCACCGACATGACCATGACCGCAGGCGGCGACCCGGTCGAGGACGGCAAGACCTACGTCGTCACCGGCTGGGCCTCGGTCAATGAAGGTACCGAAGGCCCGGCGATCTACGACGTCGTCACCGACTACATCAAGAGCCAGGGCACCCTCACCGCCGAAGTGACGTGGTCACCTCATTGACATCGACCGCTGGAGCCAAGATCAGCGGTATGCGCCCAAGGTTCAGACCGTCGGAGCTGGTCTCCGCCGCGAGTGGCGTGGCCACCTCATCGACATCGACCGCCAGGGCCCGGGATGGCGGTATGTACCCGAGGTCCAGTGCTAACCTTTCCTTAACTTCCAGGCGGCAAAATGGACATCTGGTCCATGCGACCCTGGGAATCCGAGCCTTGCCCCACCTCTTCTTGCGGGCGGACGGATTCCCAGGGTCGCATGGACCAGATGAACACGGTCTTCATACCGGGTGCCGGTTAACAAAGGGTGACCCGGCAGGCATCCGCGAAAAGGACGGTCGCGACGCCAGAGGACGGGTCTGAACATGTCGGGGCTGGAAGTCTCCTATGCGGGGGCACTGCTTGCGGGCGTGCTGAGCTTCCTCAGCCCCTGCGTGCTGCCGCTGGTGCCGCCCTATCTCTGCTTCATCGGCGGCGTGAGCTTCGAGCAGCTCACCGACGGCGAGGCGGCCGATGCCTCGACACGGCGCCGGGTGCTGCTGGCGGCGGTGGCGTTCGTTCTGGGCTTCTCCGTGGTTTTCGTGGCTTTCGGCGCCACGGCCTCCGTGGTCGGTCAGGCGATCGCGCGCCATGCGGATCTGTTGGCCAAGATCGCGGGCGGCATCATCATCCTGCTCGGCCTGCATTTTCTCGGCCTGTTCAAGATCGGATTTCTGCAGCGGGAGGCCCGGTTTCATCCCGAAAAGAAGCCGGCGGGTCTGATCGGCGCCTTCGTCATCGGCATGGCGTTCGCGTTCGGCTGGACGCCCTGCGTCGGCCCGGCGCTGGCCGCGATCCTGTTCGTGGCCGGCAGCGAGGATCAGGTGCTCTACGGCGCATCCCTGCTTCTGGTCTATGCGCTCGGGATCGGTATTCCGTTCCTGCTGGCCGCCGCCGCGATCGGCCCGTTCATGGGCTTCATGCAGCGCTTTCGCCGCCATCTCGGCCGTATCGAGCAGGTCATGGGCGGCCTTCTGGTGCTGACCGGCATCCTGTTCATCACCGGCTCGATGAACGAGATCGGCTTCTGGCTGCTCGAAACCTTTCCGTCGCTCGGCCGCATCGGCTGACGACAGGCAGGGTCCGCGTCGAGATCGATGGGCAGCCGTCGACCAACGTAAAATTAACGCTTTCTTAGTCTTCCTCTTCGATAATGGTCGTCGAGGAATCGGTGCATCGCGGGGCCCTGGCTGACGCTGCGGGCGGGTCAGAGATTTGATCGATGAAGCTTCATGCCAGATCGTTGCCTGCCAACCTGATCCAGATCGGGCTGTTCGGCCTGGGTCTGCCGATCCTGGGCAGCCTGGCGTCGATCCATCTGGTCCCGCATTGGCATTTCGCCCACGAACCGTCGCACGCCGTCATCGAGGCCCTCGGTGGTTTCATCGCCGTTCTGATCGTCATTCTCCTCTATGTCAGCGAAAGGTCGTCGGAGGAGAAGACACCGAAGCTGATCTGGATCACATCCGCTCTGCTGTCGATGGGACTGCTGGACATCGTCCACGCGGCCATGTCGGTCGGCAAGAGCTTCGTCTGGTTTCACAGCACGGCCACCTTCGCGGGCGGCGTTCTCTTCATGCTGGTCTGGCTGCCCGAACGGTTCGAGCGAAACCTGCGCTCGCTGCCGCACGGCATCGTCGCATCCACCCTTTGCTCTGCCGCGTTTTTCCTGGCTTTTCCGCAAGTCATTCCGCCGATGGTCGAAGACGGCCAGTTCACCCCGCTGGCCCGGCTGCTGAACATCATGGGCGGCATCGGATTTGTGGCGGCCTGTGCCTATTTCATCAGGAATCTCGTTCGCGACGGCGATATCGACGCCGGCGTTCTCGCCGCGCATTGCCTGCTGTTCGGCGCCGCCGGGATCCTGTTCGAGCTGTCGACGCTCTGGGACGCGGCCTGGTGGTGGTGGCATCTGCTGCGCCTCTGCGCCTACCTGGTCCTGACCTATTTCTTCTTCGAGATGTTCGAGCAGATTTCCGCAAACATCGTCCGGTCGCGTGACGAAGCCCGAATCGCGCAAAAAGAGCTGGAAGCATGGACTGAGGAAATCGAGAAGCAGAAGGTCCAGATCGAAGATGCGCTCAACAAAGAACGGGAACTGAACGGCCTGCAGCGCCAGTTCGTCGCCATGGTGTCCCATGAGTTTCGCACGCCGCTCGCGATCATCGACGGCAATGCCCAGCGTCTGCTGAAACGTCTCGACAAAGCACCCAAGGAACGCATGGAGAAAGCGCTCAACACTGTTCGGCTTTCCGTCCATCGCCTGGTGGATCTGATGGAAAGCGTGCTGGCCGCCGCGCGTCTCGAAAACGGCCAGATCCGCATCGATCCGAAGCCGTTCTCACTGACCGATCTGGTTCGGGAGGTCAGCTCCAGCCACCTGGGCCTTCATCCCGATCATCGGATCGACCTCGATCTCGACGGTCTTCCCGAGCAGATCACGGGCGACGAAAAGCTGATCCGGCAGGTGATCTCGAACATCCTGTCGAACGCGATCAAATACTCGCCGAACGCCGCCGATATCTGGATCGAAGGTTCGATCGATGAACGGGAGAGAGCAACCGTCTCCATTCGCGACCAGGGTCTCGGCATTCCTCCGGCCGAACAAAAGCGCCTCTTCGAGCGTTTCTTCCGCGCGAGCACCTCGACCGGTATCGCGGGCACCGGCATCGGCCTCCATCTGGCCTACCATCTGGTGCAATTGCATGGCGGCACCATCGATGTCGTCAGCGCCGAAGGCAAAGGCACCACCTTCTTCGTCAGGCTGCCGATCGACGGCCCGGAGATGACGAACGATGTCTCCATCCCCCGTCATGATGGCGACGATCAGGTCGGCAGGCTGGCGTCGTGAGGCCCTCAGCGTAACATCGGCGGGCGCGCGTCCACCCAGGCGCTGCCATCCCTCGCGGAGGCGACGACGGCATGGATGGCGGCCACGGAGCGAAGGCCGTCTTCGGCACGCGGAAGCAGGCTGGCCGCAGGGTCCGGATCACAGCCCGGCGCGGCGGCGGTGATGGTCTCGGCGAGATCCGCATAGATGTTGGCAAAGGCGAGCGGCATGCCTTCCGGATGGCCGATGGTGACGTGATTGGCACGCTCCGCCTCGGGCGACAGGCCGGCCTCGCCGCGCTCGATGATCTGGCTTCGGCCTGACGTCGGAGTCCAGATCAGCTGGTTCGGCTGCTCCTGCGCCCAGCTGAGACCGCCCTTCTCGCCGAAAACCTGCAGCGTCAGGCCGTGCATGCGGCCGACCGCGACCGAGGAGGTCCAGAGACGCCCGGCCGCCCCTGACGACATGCGGAAGCAAACCATGGCATCGTCGTCGAGCGTGCGGCTCGGCAGGGTCGAGACGAGGTCCGCGGAAAGGCGCTCGACCTCGTCCGAGGCCACGAAGCTCGCCAGATGCAGCGCGTGAATGCCGCAATCCGCGAACTGGGCGGAAACGCCGGCCTGGACCGGATCGTAGCGCCAGCGCACCCGCGGATTGTCGGCATCCGCGGCGTCCGCGTGATGACCGTGGGCGAACTCGGCGACGATCACCCTGAGCTTGCCGAGATCGCCGCGCGCCACCATCGCACGCATGTGGCGCACCAGCGGATAGCCCGTATAGCCATAGTTCACCGCGCAGATGCGGCCTGCATCCCGGGCGACGTTGACGATGTCTTCGCCCTCTTCCACCGTCATGGTCATCGGCTTTTCGCAAAGCACGTGAAAGCCCGCCTCGAGAAAGGCCCTGGTGATCTCGAAATGGGTGGCGTTCGGCGTGGCGACGGTGACGAGGTCGATGGGATCCTCGCGCCCTTTCTCGCCCGCCAGCATCTCCCGCCAGTCGCCATAGGCGCGATCGTCGGCGAGCCCGAGAGATCTCGCATAGGCCCGGCCTTCGTCAGGCCGGTGATCGAGCGCGCCGGCCACGAAGTCGAAGCGGCCGCAGATCGCCGCCCCCAGCCGGTGGACGCCGCCGATCTGGCTGCCCCGGCCGCCGCCGATCATGCCCCATTTCAACGTCTTCATGGCAATAACCCTCGAAAACCGATGCGGCCCGCGGGCGCCAGCGCCTCTGCCGGGGCGGTGGCGCCCTAGGCAGCCTAGCGGGCGGCGATCAGATCGATCTCGACCAGCGCGCCGACGGCGAGACCGGTGACCCCGACGGTGGTGCGGGCCGGGAGCTTGTCCTGATCGAAATAGGCGACGTAGACCGCGTTCATGCGGGCGAGGTCCTGAAAGTTCACGAGATAGACCCGGGCCATCACCACGCGATCGAAGCCGCTGCCGAGACCGTCCAGCACCAGCTTCAGATTGTCCATGACGCGCCGCGTCTGCGCCTCGATGCCGCCTTCGACGACCTTGCTCGGATCGTCCGGCAGGGTCGGCATCTGGCCGGTGATGAAATGAAAGTCGCCGGCGGTCACGGCATGGTGAAACGGTCCGACGGCCGCTGGTCCGCCGTCCACCATCCGTCTCGCGATGTCGATCACCGCACCTGCTCCATCAACCCGTCGGCCACGTCTCGACACCCCGGAACGTGCCGAGGTCCGGTCAACGCCACCCGTCGCACGGTCAGGAGTTCATGGTGTCCCAGAATTCCTCGTTGGTCTTGGCGAACTTCATCTTGTCGGTGAGGAATTCGATCGCATCGATGGTGCCCATGGGCGAAAGGATGCGGCGAAGGACCCACATGCGCGAGAGCGTCGCCTTGTCCACGAGAAGCTCCTCTTTCCGCGTGCCGGACTTGTTGATGTCGATCGCGGGGTAGACGCGCTTGTCGGCGAGGCGGCGATCGAGCTGGATCTCGGCGTTGCCCGTGCCCTTGAACTCCTCGAAGATCACCTCGTCCATGCGCGAGCCGGTGTCGATCAGGGCGGTGGCGATGATAGTGAGGCTGCCGCCGTCCTCGATGTTGCGTGCGGCGCCGAAGAAGCGCTTCGGACGCTGCAGGGCATTGGCGTCGACACCGCCGGTGAGCACCTTGCCGGAGCTCGGTACCACCGTGTTATAGGCGCGAGCGAGCCGGGTGATCGAGTCGAGCAGGATCACGACATCGCGGCCGTGCTCGACCAGGCGTTTCGCTTTCTCGATCACCATCTCGGCGACCTGCACGTGACGCTGGGCGGGTTCGTCGAAGGTCGAGGACACCACCTCGCCCTTCACCGTGCGGTCCATGTCGGTGACTTCCTCCGGGCGCTCGTCGATCAGAAGCACCAGGAGATAGACCTCGGGATGGTTGGCGACGATGCTGTGCGCGATGTTCTGCATGAGCATCGTCTTGCCGGTACGCGGCTGGGCGACGATCAGCGCGCGCTGGCCCTTGCCGAGCGGAGCGACGATGTCGATCACCCGGCAGGACACGTCCTTCGAGGTGGGCTTTTCCATCTCGAGGGTGAGCTTTTCGGTCGGATAATAGGGCGTCAGATTGTCGAAATGGACGCGGTGGCGCGCCCGCTCCGGCGTGTCGAAATTGATCGTGTTGACCCGAAGAAGGGCGAAATAGCGCTCGCCCTCCTTGGGCGCCCTGACCATGCCGTCGACGATGTCGCCGGTGCGTAGGCCGAAACGGCGGATCTGGGACGGCGAGACGTAGATGTCGTCCGGCCCTGCCAGATAGTTGACGTCGGGCGTGCGCAGAAAGCCGAAGCCGTCCTGCAGAATTTCGAGAACGCCCTCGCCCTGGATCGGCACGCCGCTCTGGGCGAGGCGCTTGAGCGTCGCGAACACCAGATCCGGCTTTCGAAGGGTGCTCGCATTCTCGATGCCGAGCTCTTCTGCATATTCGAGCAGCTCCGCGGGCGAGCGGCGCTTCAGCTCGCCGAGCTTCATCGGCTCGCCGGTATATTCCTCGACCGGCTCCGGCTGCTGTTGCTTCGGTTGCTGCTGCGGCTGGGCCTCGGCCGGCGGCGGCGCGGTCATGACCTCGCCTTCCTCCGCATCGACGTGATTGCCGTCGGCGATGTCCGGCTGCGGCGACGACTGCGGCCGGCGCTCGCGGCCGGTCCGCGACCGGGAACGACGCTTCCTCGGCGGCGGGCCGCCGGCCGCCACATCGCTGTTGCCGAACATGTCTGGATTTGGGCTGTCCTTAGCCAATTCTCTTACCCCTGTCCTGCGACGTCCGATCCACCGGCTTCCTTTGGCTCGTTGCGCATCGCGCCCGAGACAGCCCGGGCATGATGACGGATCGGATCAAAACGGTTTGAAGACGACCAGAAAAACGATTCCCAGCAGCAAGACGGTCGGTGCCTCGTTGAACCAGCGAAACCACGTTTCGCTGGCGGGCCGCTGGTCGTTCGCGAACGCTCTGACATACCGCGCCATGATCATATGGCTGGCGGCCAGAGCGGCGACGAGCACGGTTTTCAGGTGTAACCAAGCCTCGGTCCACTGCGCTTGCACGACTCCGAGAGAAATACCGAAAAGGAGCGAAGCCAGCATCGCCGGCGTCATGATCGCCTTCAAAAGGCGCCGCTCCATGATTTTGAAGGTTTCAGAAGCCTCCGTCCCAGCCGCCACCTTGCTGTGGTAGACGAACAATCGAGGCATGTAGAGCAGGGCCGCCATCCATGCGACAATCGCGATGATATGCAGCCATTTCAACCACAGTGCCAGATCATTCATGTCCGAGCAAGTGTCATGATGACGAATGTCCGCCGGATTCCGGCCGATAGGACCTCACGAAATCGACCAGTCGCCTGACGTTGTCCGGATCGGTGGGCGGGAGAACGCCATGGCCGAGATTGAAGATGTAGGGCCGACCGGCGAAGCTATTTAACAGATGCCGCGCGTCATTCAACATGTCTTCGCCGCCGGAAAGCAACGCTATCGGGTCGAGATTGCCCTGAAGACACAGTTTTTCGAGATTTTTAGCAGCCCAGTCCGCGGGAACCGTGGTGTCCAGGCTGACCCCGTCCACCGGCACGGTCTCGACGAAATGGCGATAGAGCACGCCGGCACCGCGCGGAAAGGCGATCACCGGCACGTCCGGGCGGGCTTTCTTCACGGCTTCGACGATGCGCTGGATCGGCGTCTCGCACCAGCGGTGAAATCCCTCAGGCGGCAGGACGCCTGCCCAGCTGTCGAACAGCTGCAGCGCCTGGGCGCCGGCCTCGATCTGGGCGAGCAGGTAGTCGATGGTGGCATCGGTCACCAGATCGATCAGGGCCGCAAAACCTTCCGGATCCCGCCTCGCGAACAGCCGCGCTTCCTGGAATTCCTTGGACCCGCCGCCCTCGACCATGTAGGAGGCGACCGTCCAGGGTGCACCCGCAAAGCCGATCAGGGCCACGTCCTCTGAAAGCTCCCGGCGAAGGCGGCGAAGGGTTTCGTAGACCGGTGCCAGGTGATCGTGCAGCCGGCCTTTCGACAGGCGTGCGACAGCGGCCTCGTCCCGAACCGTCGACAGCTTCGGCCCCTCACCCTCCACGAATTCGACGCGCGTTCCGAGCGCGTCCGGCACTACCAGGATGTCGGAAAACAGGATCGCGGCGTCGAAGCCGTAGCGCCTGATCGGCTGCAGCGTCACCTCGACCGCGAGCTCGGGCGTGTAACAGAGGTCCAGAAAGCCGCTGGCCTGGCTCCTGATCTCCCGATATTCCGGCAGATAGCGCCCAGCCTGACGCATCAGCCAGATGGGCGGCGGCGAGCATGCCTGCCCGGCAAGCGTGTCCAGAAAGAGGGATGCCAAGGGGTTCTCCTGTCGTCGAGGCAGACAGTTGGCAGTGAACGACGTCCCCGTCAACACCTATCTATTTAAGATTAAATAAGGATTGAAGTTGGTAGGATGCCGGAGAGACGGGGATAAAAAAGCGTCCTTCCATTTAACCACAAGCCGATGTGAATGAAGCTGCCGGGTGAGCCGAACTGGGGATCGATCGGAGGATAGTGCGGCCGATCGCCAGCGCGATCCCGGCTTTTGGCCGAGGTCAGTCCTGGGGGAAATTGTCATCGGCACCACATCATTCTATGAGAGAGGAGGGCTCATCCCCAGGCGGGCGTCGGCGTCGACCCCTCTGGGTAAAGGGAGGATCGTCGAAGGCAATTTTTTTTCCTGACCGATCGCCACCAACCCATGCCCGACTTGTTCACAAGTCCCTCTGGATGAACGCCCCATGCGCCTGCACATGCACCTCGTCTCCGACAGCACCGGCGACACCGTGACCGCGGTCGCGCGCGCCGGCATTTCGCAGTTCGACGGCGTCGTGCCGGTCGAGCATGTGTGGTCCTTCGTGCGCTCGAGCGCGCAGGTCGATCAGGTGCTGTCCATGGTCAAGGCGCTGCCGGGCGTGGTGATCTACACCATGGTTTCGCCGGATCTCCGCTCGGCGCTGGAGGAGGGCTGCCGCGAGCTCAAGGTGCCGGCCGTGCCGATACTGGACGGCGTGTTCAAGGCGCTCTCCGGCACGCTGGGCATCGAGACGCGGCAGCAGATCGGCCGCCAGCACGCCATGGACGCCGGCTATTTCTCGCGCATCGAGGCGATGGACTTCATGCTTCAGCATGACGATGGCCAGAGCCCCTGGGACCTGAACGAGGCCGACATCGTGCTGGTCGGCGTCTCCCGCGCCTCCAAGACGCCGACCTGCATCTATCTCGCCAATCGCGGACTCAAGACCGCGAACGTGCCCGTGGTCATGGATTGCCCTCTCCCCAAGGAGCTCGCCAGCCTGACCAAGCCGCTGGTGGTCGGCCTGACCATCAATCCCGAGCCGCTGGTGCAGATCAGGAGCAACCGCCTGAAGCAGATGGAGCGCGGGACGACGCCGCTTCGCCTCGCCGACGACTATACCGAGATCGAGCGGGTGCGCGGCGAGCTGGTCTATGCGCGCCGGCTGTTCGCGAAATATGACTGGCCGGTGATCGACGTCACCCGCCGTTCGGTCGAGGAGACCGCGGCCGCGGTCTTCCAGCTTTTTCAGGGTCGGGTCGGCCGCCTGGCCGCGCGTGCCGCCGCCGACACTCCCCCCGCCTGAGGGCGAAGGCTCGCCGGCCTTACGGAAGGTCCGTCGGCCTTGACTTCAGCCTGGCGCGGGTGGAGATGACGGTGGATCAATGTCGGGATTGACGAGATGACGGAACATGCGGGCCGGTGCCCGGTCGATCACGAAGCCATGGCGGCGAAGACCGCGGCCGGCGGCGAGAAGAAAGTGGTGGCCGTCACCGGCGCATCGCGCGGCATCGGCCATGCCATCGTCAAGACCTTTCACGACCATGGCTGGGAAGTGCTCACCCTCGCGCGAACCCCCTTTTCCACGGTCTGCCCCTGGGCCGAGGGAATCGTACGCCATATCGAGGCCGATCTTTCCGACGAGGCCGCGGTCGAGGACAGCATCATCCGCCTGAAGGCCAGGCTCGGCGATCGCGGCCTGAACGCGCTGGTCAACAATGCGGGCATCTCGCCCAAGGGTGAAGACGGCGCCCGCCTCGGCGCGACCGCAACCACGGCCGACGTGCTGAACCGGGTGATGATGGTCAACCTCATCGCACCCATGCTGCTGACCAACGGCCTGATCGACCGCATCAAGGCCGTAAAGGGTGCGGTTGTGAACGTCTCCTCGATCGCCGGCTTTCGCATCCATCCCTTCGCCGGCGCCGCCTACGCCACCTCCAAAGCTGCGCTTTCGGCCCTCACCCGCGAGCTCGCCTTCGACCTCGGTGCAAGCGGCGTGCGCGTGAACTCCGTCGCCCCCGGCGAGATCGAGACCTCGATCCTCTCCCCCGGCACCGAGGAGATCGTCGAGCGTCAGGTGCCGATGAAGCGCATGGGCAGCCCAGAGGAGGTCGCCGAAGTCGTCCACTTCCTCTGCAGCGACGCCTCCTCCTACGTCAACGGCACCGAAATCCACATCAACGGCGGCCAACACATCTAGGTGGCGTGGCCACCTCATCGACTCTGACCGCCAGCGCCCGGGTCCCACGGTATGCGGCCAGGTTTTCACCGGCGTACAAGCAGAGTCTCAGGAAAGTGAATCAACTGGCGACGCCAGTGGCGTGGCCACCTCATCGACTTTGACCGCCAGCGGCCGGATGGGTATGTGGCCACCTCAGGAAAGTGAATCAACTGGCGACGCCAGTGGCGTGGCCACCTCATCGACTTTGACCGCCAGCGCCCGGATCCCGCGGTATGCGGTATGCGGCCACGGAGTCTCAGGAAAGTGAATCATGGCCACCTCATCGACTTTGACGGATCCCGCGGTACAAGCAGAGTCTCAGGAAAGTGAATCAACTGGCGACGCCAGTGGCGTGGCCACCTCATCGACTTTGACCGCCAGCGCCCGGATCCCGCGGTATGCGGCCAGGTTTTCACCGGCATACAAGCAGAGTCTCAGGAAAGTGAATCAACTGGCGACGCCAGTCAGTTGGTCTCGATGAGTGGTTTGAGCGCGTGGCGCACGGCTTCCTTCATCCGGTCTTCGTCTTGAAAGAGCTCGGCATCCGGGATCTGCTCGAAGTCGGCTTTGGTGAAAGACTGATGTGCGTAGCGGACGAGCAATTCGATGCCGCCGCTGCCGGTATAGACGACGTCGTTTGCGGCATTGACCATTTTGATTCTGAACGTCGATGCGGGGACTTCTCCTTTATAGAAATGGAGAGCCCTCAGACAGCCGGAGCAGTCGGGCGCGAAGGTTTCCTCGATTCTCTGGGACGCGCCGTCCCATCCCGCATTGGCTTGACTGAAATCGACGACGGTGAGTTCGATTGTGGGGTGAGCGACGATGTCGGCTCGGTTCTCCAGCGCGGGCTCGGGATGCGCGCTTTCGCCGGTCGATCCATTGGTATTTGCCGCGGTCAGGCCATCGGTCTGCGAGACGGGCGACGGGCCGAGATCCCGGTGTTCGCTCGGCCGGATAACGTCGAAGCCGCGCCGCTCCAGATCGGCGACGAGGACCTCTTCGACATATCGGGCGGCTTCGTCGGTATCTCCGGGGATTCCGACCACGCTTACCGGTGCCAGCGAGATGGTGTCGACGTCGGCGAAGGTTTCTCTCACTCGTTCGTGCGATGCGGACGAACAGGCCGCCAGAAAGGAGAGCCCGACAAAAAGATGAGCGGTCCGAAGAAAATTTCGCAAGTCGTCCCCTCCGATATTCATCGATTTTGAGACGTTCTTGGTGATTCCCGGTGGCCTGTCAATCTCCCGGTCCTCGGTTGTGCGACGCTCGCCCCTGCACCCGGCCTTTTCAAAGCCCGCCAAATCCACGAACATCGTCGGAAAGACACGGATCCGACGGTAAAATGCACCAGGGAGGCGTCATGCCGCTTCCGATCGAGCCCATGCTCCATCTCTGCACCAGCGACCTCGCCGGCAAGCTGCGCGGCAAGGCGCTGCCGGCGGCCGCAGCCGAGGGCGACGGCGATCTCATGGTCGGCTGGACCCCGACCAACGTCCAGATCACCTGCTTCGACGGTATCGCGGAGAGCCCGTTCGGGGCGCTCGGCGATCTGGTGCTGGTCGGCGATCCCAGGACCAGGGTGCGGCTCGATTTCGACGATGACGGGCCGATCGAGGATTTCGCGCTCGGCGACGTGCGGCATATGGACGGCCGGCCCTGGGAATGCTGCACGCGCTCGATCCTGAAGGCGGCGCTGGCGCGGCTCGAGGCGAGCGCCGGGCTCGCGCTCCATGGCGCCTTCGAGCATGAGTTCCATCTGCCGGACCGCGCGGGCGCCAAGGGCGAGGGCTACGCGCTCGGCGCCTTTCGAAGCGAGCGGCTGCTCCTGGAGACGATCATGGGCGCGCTCGGGCAGGCCGGCATCGAGCCCGACACGATCATGAAGGAGTACGGGCCGAACCAGTATGAGGTGACGGTGAAGCCGGCGGACGGCCTCATGATCGCCGATCAGGCGGCCCTCCTTCGCGACGTCGTGCGCGCGGTCGGCGAGCGTCTCGAACGGCGCGTCTCCTTCGCGCCGCTGGTGGAGCCCGGCGGTATCGGCAACGGCGTGCACATGCATCTGAGCTTCAAGGACGGCGAGGGTCGGGCCAGGACCTACGATCCCGACGGGCCCCACGGCATGAGTGCTGCGACCGGCGCCTTCGTCGCCGGCGTGCTACGCCATCTGCCGGCGATCGTCGCCTTCCTGGCGCCGAGCGTGGTCTCCTACGATCGGCTGAACCCCCATCGCTGGAGTGCCGCCTACAACAATCTCGGCGTCCAGGACCGCGAGGCCGCGGTCCGCATCTGCCCGGTCCGCGACCAGGCGAAGGTCGATCGGCAGTTCAACATCGAGGTCCGAGCCGCCGACGCCGCCGCCAGCCCCCATCTGGCACTGGCCATGGTGGTTCATGCCGGGACCGCCGGCATCGAAGCCGGCTTGACGCCGCCTGACGCGACCGCCGAAGATCTGTCCCTCCTGCCCGAGGCCGATCTCAAGAACCGCGGGCTTCGCCGCCTGCCCACCAGCTTGGAAGCCGCCCTTGACGAGCTCGAGGGCTCGGCGGAGGTGCGGGGGTGGCTGCCCGACGGTTTCGTCGACATCTATCTCGCGCACAAGCGGGACGAGCTGAACGACCTGAAGGGCCTCGATGCCAAGGGCCTGCGCGACGCCTATGAAGCTGTCTACTGAACCGTTGAAATCGGACCGTCGGACGTCGGCACGGTCGATCGACGCGATCCCGGAGGAGCGACGGGCCGTGTCCGAAAGTTGGCCCTGAGGGCTTGATGGACGACCCCGGATCTCCGATCTAGAAAGCGAAACGCCGCCTGATCGTTCTCTGGTTTTTGGATTCTGTCCGTGACGTCATCGACCAGCGCACCCTCTTTGCCGGAAGCCTCGGGATCGGACCGACTGTGGCGGGATTATCGGGGTCCGGAAGGCGCGTTCGACGAGCTGACAGAGAGCGGTGTCGCGCTTCGCCCGCACTGGCGGTCGTTCGTCGAGAGCCTCTCCCGCATGGACGACGCCGAGATCGCCGATTCCTGGCGTCAGGCCGAACGCCTGCTGCACGAGGACGGTGTCACCTACGACGTCCATGGCGATTCCAGCGGCGAGGTCCGGCCCTGGCGGCTGGATCCGATCCCGCTCTTGATGCCGGCCGGGGAATGGCGGGAACTGGAGCGCGGCCTCGCGCAGCGCGCCCGTCTCCTGAACGCCGTCCTTCAGGACCTCTACGGCGAGCAGCGCCTCCTGACCTCGGGCCTTCTGCCCGCGGCGCTGGTGTTCGGCAACGCCCAGTATCTGCGCCCGGTCCATGGCATCCGGCCGCCGGACGGCCGCTTCCTCCAGTTCCTCGCCATCGATCTCGCGCGCGGGTCCGACGGCCGCTGGCGCGTGCTCGGCGATCGCACCCAGGCGCCGATCGGCGCCGGCTATGCGCTGGAGAACCGGGTGATCATGACGCGCATCCTGCCGGAGGCGTTTCGTGACGGCGGCGTCCAGCGCCTCGCCGCCTTCCTGCAGGGCTTTCGCGAGCATCTCCTCAGTCTCGCGCCGGGCGATCAGCCGAGGATCGTGATCCACGCGCCGGGGCCGACCGCCGAGACCTATTTCGAGCATGCCTATCTCGCCCGCTATCTCGGCCTGCCGCTGGTCGAGGCCGCGGATCTCACCGTGCGCGACCGGAAGGTGTTCCTGAAAACCCTGACCGGGCTGCAGCCGGTCCACCTGATCTGGCGTCGCATCGATTCCGAGATCTACGATCCGCTGGAGCTCCGGTCCGGCAGCCCGCACGGCATTCCCGGCATCGTCGAGGCGCTGCGCGCCGGCAATGTGCGTATCGTGAACGCGCTCGGCAGCGGCCTGATCGAATGCGACGCCCTCCTCTCCTTTCTCCCGGCTCTTGCGCGAGAACTGCTCGGCGAGGAGCTGCTGCTGCCGGCGACCGCGACCTGGTGGTGCGGCGAGGAGGCGGGCCGCCGCCACGTCCTCGACAATCTCGCCGATCTGGTGATTCGGCCGACCTTCGCCTCGCGTTCGATCATGGAAGAGACGCCCGAGCAGATTATCGGCGGTGGGCTCGGCGCGGAGGAACGCGAGGCTCTCGCCGCACGCATCAACGCCGATCCCGCCGCCTATGTCGGCCAGGACCTCGCCCGGCTCTCGACCGCGCCCAGCTGGCAGGAAGGGCGGCTGCAGCCTCAGCCGATCGCGCTCCGCGCCTATGTCGCGACCGATGGCGACGACTACCGGGTCATGCCCGGCGGTCTGATCCGCACCTCCGCCGATCCGGATCCGCAGGCGGTCTTCATGCGCCAGGGCGACGCCAGCAAGGACTGCTGGGTGCTCCAGGGCGAGCCTGCCCGCGACGTCGGCCGAGCCAGCCGGATGGATCAGCTGGAGGCGCCCAGGCGCAGCGGCCAGGACATTCCGAGCCGCACCGCCGACAACCTGTTCTGGCTCGGCCGCTACGCAGAGCGGCTCGAAGGCAGCGTGCGCATGCTGCGCAGCCTGCTGTTCAGGCTCGCGGGCGAGACCGCGGACGACGATCCGGCGCTCCTTCATTCGCTGCGGGAGCTCGCCGTCGATCACGGCTACCTCTCGCCCGACCTCGCTCAGCGCCTGGCGGGCATTCGCGACGGCGCCCTGGAGCGCGATCTCGGCCTGCTGGTGTTCGATCCCGATGCCTTTTGCGGCATCGCCACGACGATCGCCAACCTTCATCGCACCGGCACCGCCGTGCGCGAACGGCTGTCCCGCGACGCCTGGCGCGTCCTCCAGGAGATGGAGGGCGAGCTCGAAAGCTATCGCCGGCGGCCGGTGCGCCACGTCGCCGCAAGCCTGCATCTGCAGAACCAGCTTCTGCGCCTGCTCGCCGCCCTGCTCGGCATGCAGATGGAGAACCTCACGCGCAATTTCGGCTGGCGTCTGATCGATATGGGGCGGCGGATCGAGCGGGCGCGCCTCATGGGACGGCTGATCGGCCGGCTCGCCGGCCGCGCCGGCGACGCCGAGACCGCCTCGCTGCATCTGCTGCTCGAGCTCGCCGACAGCAGCATGACCTACCGCACCCGCTATCTGGCGAGCCCGCAGGCCACGCTGGTGATCGATCTTCTGCTGAAGGACGGTACCAATCCGCGTGCGATCGCCTTTCAGCTGGATTGTCTGGACGAGCATCTGGAGGCCCTGCCGCGCGATCCCGAACATGCCGGCCTCGGCGAGGAGCAGCAGCTCCTGACCCGCCTTCGCGCCAAGCTCGATCTCGCCGATCTTTCCGGGCTCGCCTCGATTTCCCCGGACGGGGCGCATCGGGCGGTGCTGTCAGCGCTGATGCTCGAAACCGGCAAGGATCTCGACGCCATTTCGGATCGGGTCAGCGAGCGCTATTTCAGCCACGCGGAGCCGCTCGGCAAATGGGGTCCGCTGCGCATGGGGACGCCGTCTTGAACTACGACGTCAGCCACGTGACCACTTTCGTCTACAGCCAGCCGGTGACGATCTCGCACCATCTCGTGCATCTGATGCCGCGCGTGACCGATCGCCAGAAGATCCATCGAAGCGCGATCCTGGTCGACCCCGCACCCGCCGTCTACGAGCCCGGCACCGACTATTTCGGCAACCCGACCACCTTCATGATCGTGCAGCAGCCCCACGAGACCCTGACCATCCGCTCGACCAGCACGGTCACGGTGCGGGCGCCGGCGCCGCCGGATCCGGCGGCGACCATGCCCTGGGACCAGGTCGCCGGCGCCGTCGGCGCCGATCGTTCCCGCGCGATGCTGGACGTCGCCGAATTCGCCCATCCTTCGCCTTTCGTGAAGCTGTCCCAGGATCTCGGCGATTTCGCGCGGCTTTCCTTCCCGTCCGGGCGGCCGGTGCTGGAAGCGGCCTGCGATCTGACCGGGCGGGTCTTTCGCGAGTTCGCTTATGACGGCAGCGCCACCGACGTCTCGACGCCGGTGGACGAGGTGCTCCGCCTGAAGCGCGGCGTCTGTCAGGATTTCGCCCATCTGCAGATCGCCTGCCTGCGCGCGCTCGGCCTGCCCGCCCGCTATGTCAGCGGCTATCTGCTGACCCACCCACCCGAGGGCCAGGAACGGCTGGTCGGGGCAGACGCTTCCCATGCCTGGCTCTCGATCTGGTGTCCGGGCCATGGCTGGGTCGATCTCGACCCGACCAACGATCTGATTCCCGGGGACGAGCACATCACCGTCGCCTGGGGTCGGGATTATGGCGACGTCAGCCCCGTCAACGGCGTCATGGTCGGCGGCGGTGCGCATGAGGTGCAGGTCGCCGTGGACGTGCGTCCGGTGCCGGATCCGGCGGCGCTCAGCGTCGGGTGTTGAGCTTGGATAGCGCCACTTCCTGGGCGCGATGCCGGGCCAGACGCCTGAGGATCGGCAGGTTGCGCGAGGCATAGTCGAGATAGGCACGGTCGCTCTCGCGCTGCTGCCACGAGGTGTAGAGCCACAGTGAGACCAGCGATGCCGCCCAGAAGGCCGGTATGAACCAGAGCCAGTCGGCGTAAGGTCCGAACAGGTCCAGACCGAGTGCGAGGCGTTCGAGCACGAAGCCCGGATCGAACCGCCATCCGTCCATGGCGTGCATGGGTCCTCCCTTTCCTGTCTCGCCGTTCTGTCTCGCCGTCGCTGGCTTGTCCCGCCGTCGGTGCGGCGTGTCGAGACGGCGCTGTCATCCGTCCCTCTCAGCCTAAGCTTGCTGACAGGTCCGTACAGGGAGTCGACGCCCGCATTCGGCATACCCGCCTATTGCCGGCCCGCGAACATGGTGAATTTTCCCGCTTCTTCGCCTTTTCGGCTGGCCGAGGGTGCGATCGGCTCCGTTCACGGGCGGTCTCCGGCTTTGCAGGCGTCAGGCGAAATCACTATGCTCTTCTGTCCAAATCGGGATTTTCCCTTCGCGCGCCTGAAAATAGAAACGGAGGACGTCGTCCATGAACCTGCACCGCATGCTCGCCCGACGGGCCGAGGAAGGTCGGCCCGTTCGTGTCGCCCTGATCGGGGCGGGCAAGTTCGGCTCCATGTTTCTGGCGCAGGCGCGCTTCACGCCCGGGCTGCATGTGGTCGGCATTGCCGACCTGGATGTCGGTAGGGCGAAGAAGTCGTTGCGCAGGCTCGGCTGGCCGGCGGCGCAGGTGGAGGCGCCCGACGCCGGGAGCGCCCGTGATCAGGGCACCACCCACGTCACCGACGACTCCATGGCGCTGATCCGCACGCCCGGGCTCGACGTGCTGATCGAGGCGACCGGCGATCCCGGCGCCGGCGTGCGGCATGCGCTCGCAGGCATCGAGAACGGCCTGCATCTTGTGATGGTCAATGTCGAGGCGGACGTGCTGGTCGGCCCGCTTCTGGCCGAGCGTGCCCAGAAGGCGGGGCTGGTCTACAGCCTCGCCTACGGCGATCAGCCCGCTCTCATCTGCGAGATGGTGGACTGGGCGCGCACGGCCGGTTTTCCCGTGGTCTGCGCCGGCAAGGGCACCCGCTATCTGCCGGCCATGCACCGCTCGACGCCGAAGACCGTCTGGAAGCATTTCGGCATCACCACCGAGGAGGCCGAAGAGGCCGGCATGAACCCGAAGATGTTCAACAGCTTCGTCGACGGCACCAAGTCCGGCATCGAGATGGCCGCGGTCGCCAATGCCTGCGGGCTGAAGGCGCCGGCCAAGGGGCTCGGCTTTCCCGCCTGCGGCGTCGATCACCTGCCGTTCGTGCTCAGGCCGTCGAGCCAGGGCGGGCAGCTCGAGCATGAGGGCACGGTCGAGGTGGTTTCCGACCTCGAGCGCGACGGCCGGCCGGTGCTGCGGGATCTGCGCTGGGGCGTCTACATCACCTTCAAGGCACCGTCCGACTATGCGCGCGCCTGCTTCGCGCAATACGGCCTGACCGTCGATCCGGGCGGCGAGGTCGCCTCGATCTACCGCCCCATCCACATGATCGGCCTGGAGCTCGGCATCAGCGTCGCCTCGGCAGCCCTTCGCGGCGAGCCCACCGGCTGTCCGCGCGGCTTCCAGGCCGACGTGATCGCGACCGCGAAGCGGGACCTCACCGCCGGCGAGATGCTGGACGGCGAAGGCGGCGCCTGTGTCTGGGGCAGGCTGATGCCGGCCGGCACGTCGATCGCGGGCGACTATCTGCCGATCGGCCTCGCCCACGACGTCGAGATGACGCGGCCGGTGGCGTCGGGTGCGTGCCTGACCATGGCCGACGTCGCGCTCGACCCGGGCGACCAGCTGCTGGCGCTCAGGCGCACCATGACCGGTGCAGCGCCCTGAGCGGCTTTTTTCGGCCTGCGTTAACCTCGTCTTAAGGATGCTGCTTCATACTCTCCGCATCGAGACTGGTGACGGAGACAAGGGATGAGCGGTTCCAACCATGGCGCACTCGTCGAGACGGGTGCCGGGCTTTCGAAGGATCGGTCGGAGTCCTTCGACGATCTGGATGCGCGGCTGACGCTCCCGGAGACGACCATGTTCGTCGTCGCATCGTCAGGCGCGCTCTGGGCGCTTCTGTACGGCGCCTTCAACGCCCTCTTCGGCTGAGAGCCATCCAGAAATTATCGAACGATTTCATCGTCTCGAAGCCGAGTTCAGGGAAGGAAGAGGGCGCTGAGAGACACCCCGCCCCTGCCGCGCCCGGCGCCGCCGTTCCCCGAACGGGGCCAGGTGCCGGGATGAGCCGTGCTTCGCTCTGGCGCTCGGGACGAAGCTTCTCTATCGTTTTCACATGAATAAACGAAGAATGGCTGACGATGGAGCGCGGCGGGGCCTGCTCGCCGACTACGAGCCTGGCGGATTCTATTGCGAACTGCTCGGGCGGGAGGCGGCCGGCCTTCGTCATACCGATGTTCTGCGCCGCCGTATCGATCGCCTGAACCTCAAGACCCTGCAGCGGCGGGCACGCCTGACCGAACGCGAACTCTACAATCTCGGCATCACCTTCACGATCTACTCCGAGCGCGATTCGATCGACCGGGTGCTGCCCTTCGATGTCATGCCGAGAGTCATCTCGGCGGACGACTGGGGGAGGCTGGAAGCGGGCGTGACCCAGCGCCTCACGGCGATGAACCTCTTTCTGCACGACGTCTATCACGACCGGCACATCCTGCACGACGGAACGGTGCCGGCGGAGCTGGTGCTGAACAACGCCAATTACCGTCCGGAGATGGCGGGCGTCGATCTGGCCCACGGCACCTATATCCATATCTGCGGCGTCGACATCATCCGCGACCAGGAGGGCGCGTTCCGCGTCCTCGAGGATAATGGCCGCACACCGTCCGGCGTTTCCTACGTGGTCGAGAACCGGCATCTGATGCTGCGCGCCTTTCCGGATCTGATCGAAAGTCTGCCGATCCGTCCGGTCTCGAACTATGGCCAGCATCTGCGCGACGCGATGGCCGAGATCGCGCCTTCGGCGATCGACGATCCGCAAATCGTGCTGCTCTCGCCCGGCGTGTTCAATTCGGCCTATTTCGAACACGTCTTTCTCGCGCGCGAGATGGGCGTGCCGCTGGTGGAGGGGCGGGATCTCGTGGTCGAGGACGACCTCGTCAAGATGAAGACCACGGCGGGGCGAAAGCGGGTCGACGTGATCTATCGGCGGATCGACGACGACTTCATCGATCCCGAGGCGTTCAACCCGGAAAGCCTGCTCGGCGTGCCCGGATTGATGCAGGTCTACAAGAAGGGACGAGTGGCGCTCGCGAATGCGGTCGGCACCGGCGTTGCCGACGACAAGGCGATCTACGCCTACATGCCGCGCATCATCCGCTACTATCTCGACCAGGACCCGATCATCCCGAATGTCGACACCCGGATCTGCCGGGAGGCGGACGCGCTCGCCTACACGCTCGATCATCTTTCCGACCTGGTGGTCAAGCCTGTCGGCGAATCCGGCGGCTACGGCATCACGGTCGGCCCGAAGGCGAATGCCGAGGAACTGGAGGCCTGCCGAAAGGCCCTGAAGGCCAAGCCTGAAAACTATATCAGCCAGCCGACCATCGGGCTTTCCGTCTGCCCGACCCTGACCACCACCGGGCTCAGGCCGCGCCATGTCGATCTCCGGCCGTTCCTGATCACCGGCGCCAGCACCTGGGTGCTGCCCGGCGGGCTGACCCGCGTGGCGCTTCGCCGCGGCTCGCTGATCGTCAATTCCTCCCAAGGCGGCGGTACCAAGGATACCTGGGTTCTTGAGTAAGGGCAGCCTGCTCTCCCGGTTCGCCGAGAACCATTTCTGGATGGCGCGCTATGTCGAGCGGGCCGAAAATCTCGCCCGCATCCTCGACGTCAACGAGACCTTTGCGCGCGACAATGCCGGCACCCAGGACTGGCTGCCGATCGTTCAGCTGCATGCGGATGAGGAGGCGTTCTTCGCCAAGCACAAGGAGGCGACGGCGAAGGCGGTGGTGCATTTCTACATTGCCGATCGCGACAACCCCGATTCGATCTATCGCACCATTCACATGGCGCGCGAGAACGCGCGAAGCCTCCGCCATCTGATCAGCATCGAGGTCTGGACCCAGCTCAACGTCTTCGACGACTGGCTCCGCGGCCTGAAACGGCGCGACTACGATCTCATGCGACTGTCACCGCTCTGCGCGCGCATCAAGGAGCTGTGCCAGCAGCACACCGGCATCGCCGAAGGCACGCTCTATCGCGACCAGGCGGCCCTGTTCTACGAGCTCGGCAAGCAGATCGAGCGCGCCGATCAGCTGACCCGGCTCGTCGACATCAAATATCATCGCCTGCTGCCGAAGGCGGACGACGTGGGCTCGCCGATCGACGTCAGCCAGTGGAACGCGCTTTTGCGCTCGGCGGCGGCCTATCAGGCCTATCGGCGTCACCATCCGAGCGGCATGACGCCTGAACAGGTGGCGAACTTTCTGCTGTTCGATCCCGGTTTTCCGCGCTCGCTCCGGACCTGCGTGGCCGAAATGCGCGGGCGGGTCGAACGGCTGGCGGCGCATCCGGCGCTCGAAGGCGCGAAGCCGTCCCCCGACGCGCTGCAGCGGCTCGAGCGGCGCGCGGGCTCGTCGATCGAAACGGCGGTCGAGCAGGGGCTGCACGAATTTCTGGACGAGACGCAGGTCGACCTGATCGCGTTCGGCGAAGATCTCGCCGATGCCTATTTCACCTGATCCAGGGGCTGCCGGTCGCGGCGCCGGATCGGCCGGCGCGGACATTCGTGAAAAAAACGGGGCGCAGAAGAAAAGAAAGGAGGCCGAAGCCTCCATGATCGAATGTCGCTCTCAAGAGCCTGCCGCATTCGCGGCTTGTTTTCACAAAATTGTTGCTAACCGTTTTTTACAGTCAAAGCAAGGATTTTTCGCCCTGGCCGCCAGCTAGGCCTTGCGCTCGACCATCATCTTCTTGATCTCGGCGATCGCCTTCGCCGGGTTCAGGCCCTTGGGGCAGGTGTTGGCGCAGTTCATGATGGTGTGGCAGCGATAGAGGCGATAGGGGTCTTCCAGATTGTCGAGGCGGTCGCCGGTGTGATCGTCGCGGGTGTCGATCAGCCAGCGATAGGCCTGGAGAAGGGCGGCCGGGCCGAGATAGCGGTCGCTGTTCCACCAGTAGCTGGGACAGCTGGTGCTGCAGCAGGCGCAGAGAATGCACTCGTAGAGGCCGTCCAGCTTTTCCCGGTCTTCCGGGTCCTGGAGCTGTTCGCGCTCGGCCGTCGGCGACGACGTCTGCAGCCAGGGTTCGATCGACTCGTATTGCGCCCAGAACTGGGTGAAGTCGGTCACCAGATCCTTGATGACGTGCTGATGCGGCAAGGGGTAGATGGCGACGTCGCCATCGACGTCGTCGATCGCCTTCAGGCAGGCGAGCGTGTTGCCGCCGTCGATGTTCATCGCGCAGGAGCCGCAGATGCCCTCGCGGCAGGAGCGCCGAAAGGTCAGGCTCGAATCCGCCTCGTCCTTGATCTTGATCAGCGCGTCCAGAACCATCGGCCCGCAGGCGTCGAGATCCACCTCGAAGCTGTCGACGGTCGGATTGTCCTCATTGTCCGGATTGTAGCGGTAGACCCTGAACGTCTTGACCCGCCTGGCGTCGCCCGGCGCCTTGTGATGCTTGCCGTCCTTGACGCGGGAATTGGCGGGGAGGGTGAATTCGGCCATGGGGGCTGGTCTCCTCAAGGAGCGCTGAACGCTGGCTGCTCTCTGGTCGATCCGAGGACGCTTGACGCGGCGAGACGGGTGACCCGGCTCAGTAGACGCGCTTTTGCGGCGGCACCGGCTCGACTTCATTGGTCAAGGGCGTGCTGTGGACGGGGCGGTGGTCGATCTTCGGATCATGGCGATCGGCCTCGACCCAGCAGAGCGTGTGGGTCATCCAGTTTTCGTCGTCGCGATCGGGAAAATCCTCGCGGGCGTGGGCGCCGCGGCTTTCCGTGCGCTGGACCGCGGACGCCATGGTCGCCACCGCCTGCAGCATCAGGTTCTCCAGCTCCAGGGCCTCGACCAGGTCGGTGTTCCAGATCATCGAGCGGTCGGTCAGCTTGAGCTCGCCGAGCGACGTGGCGACGTCCGCGAGCTTCTGCCCGCCTTCCTCCAGAAGTTCGCCGGTGCGGAAGACGCTGGCATGGCGCTGCATGGTGCGTTGCATGTTCAGGCGGATCTCGCCGCTGCCGAGGCTGCCGTCGGCGTGGCGCACCCGATCGAGACGCTCCAGCGCGGCCTCGCCCGCATCCTTCGCGAGCGGTTTCTGCGTGGCGCCCGGCGTCACGGTCTCGGCGGCGCGATGGGCGGCGGCGCGGCCGAACACCACGAGATCGATCAGCGAATTGCCGCCCAGGCGATTGGCGCCGTGCACCGATGTGCAGCCGGCCTCGCCGACCGCCATCAGCCCGGGCACGATCACGTCGTTCCCCCCTTTGGCGCCATCGCCATTGGGCCTGACCACCTCGGTCCGGTAGTTGGTCGGGATGCCGCCCATATTGTAGTGGCAGGTGGGCACCACCGGGATCGGCTGCTTGGTGACGTCGACGCCCGCGAAGATGCGCGCGGTCTCGGAGATGCCGGGCAGCTTCTGATGCAGGACCGAGGGTTCGAGATGCTCCAGATGCAGCTCGATATACTCGCCCTCCTGCCCGCAGCCGCGGCCCTCGTTGATCTCGATGGTCATGGCGCGGCTGACCACGTCGCGGGAGGCCAGATCCTTCGCGGTCGGCGCGTAACGCTCCATGAAGCGCTCGCCGTCCTTGTTGGTGAGGTAGCCACCCTCGCCGCGAGCCCCCTCGGTGATCAGGCAGCCGGCGCCGTAGATGCCGGACGGGTGGAACTGCACGAATTCCATGTCCTGCAGCGGCAGGCCGGCGCGCAGCACCATGGCGTTGCCGTCGCCGGTGCAGGTGTGGGCGGACGTGCAGGAGAAATAGACGCGGCCATAGCCGCCGGTCGCGAGCACGGTGAGTTGCGCCTGGAAGCGGTGGATGGTGCCGTCGTCGAGGCAGAGCGCCATCACGCCCCGGCAGGCGCCGTCCTCGTCCATGATCAGGTCGAGGGCGAAATATTCGTTGAAGAACTGGACCTTGTGGCGAAGGGACTGCTGGAAAAGGGTGTGCAGGATGACATGGCCGGTGCGGTCGGCGGCGGCGCAGGTGCGATAGGCCTGGTTCTTGCCGTATTCGGTCGACTGGCCGCCGAAGGCGCGCTGGTAGATCCGGCCGGCTTCGGTGCGCGAGAACGGCACGCCGTAATGTTCGAGCTCGATCACCGCGGCCGGCGCGTTCTTGGTCATGTATTCGATCGCGTCCTGGTCGCCGAGCCAGTCGGAGCCCTTGACCGTGTCGTACATGTGAAAGCGCCAGTCGTCCGGGCCCATATTGCCCAGCGCCGCGTTGATGCCGCCCTGGGCCGCCACCGTGTGCGAGCGCGTCGGATAGACCTTGGAGATGCAGGCGGTGTTCAGCCCGGCTTCCACCATGCCCACGGCGGCGCGCAGGCCCGAGCCGCCGGCGCCGACGACGAGCGCGTCGAACTGGTGATCGATGATGGGATATGCCTTGGCCATGGGTTCCGTTCCGGTAGTGTCGGCGCCTCGCTCCGGGCGGCGCGGACGGGGTCGTCAGCTCCCGAGCGAGGTCTTGAGGACGGCGACGGCGGCGATCACGCCGAGTCCCGCGATGACGAGCGTCACCGCGATCAGCGAGGCGAGCTTCACGCCTTCCTGATGCACGTAATCCTCGATCACCACCTGCAGCCCGAGCTTGGCGTGATAGAAGCCGGACGCGATCAGAAGCAGCATCAGGCCCGCGCTGACAGGCGAGGCAAGCCAGGCCCGGGTCTCTTCGTAGCTGGCGCCGGCAAGACCGATGGCGTTGATCAGGAACCAGGCGACCAGCACGACATTGGCGATCGCCGTCAGCCGCTGCATGGTCCAGTGATGGAGGCCTTCCTTGGCCGATCCGAGGCCCTTGGTCCGGGCAAGCGGTGTTCTGAGCTGCATGTCCCGTCCTCAGCCGACGATCGCGATGATGAGCCAGATCAGGACCGTCGCCCCGCCCGCGAAGCCGAGGACGGCGATGCCCGAAGCCTTCGCGATCTCCGGTTCGAAGCCGTAGCCCATGTCCCAGACCAGATGCCGGATACCGTTGCCGAGATGGTAGGTGAGGGCCAGCGTCATGCCGAACAGGAACAGCACGCCGAGCACGCTGTCCTTCCACCACTCGACCCGAGCGAAGGATTGCTCACCGCCGGCCAGCGCCACCAGCCACCAGACGAGTAACAGAAGGCCGACCGACAGCGCGACGCCGCTGGCGCGATGAACGATCGACAACGCCATCGTCAAATACCAGCGATAGATCTGCAGATGGGGGGAGAGAGGCCGGGCAGCCTTCGCCATCATGGTCTCCGAACGCTCTGTCACCGCAACGCTTTTTCCATAGGCTGGAGCATAGTACGCACAAGGGTCAAGTCAACGACGGCGGCGCCAGGCGCGCCCGCCTGCCGCACCCGGATCGCACCGTCCCGCGCGCCGACGATCGCCGTCGTCTGCAGGTGATTCATAACCTGTGGATGGCTAAGAAAAGGTTAACGCCGCACCGAATTCGACGGCGACCGGTCTTCGATCGAACGTGCCCGGACAGGTCAGCCCCAGGGTTTCTTCACCGCCGATGCGGGCGCCCGGCCCATCTCCATCAGCTTTTGCACGCGCTCCGCCGTCGGCGGGTGGGTCCGGAACAGCCCCGAGATCCCGCCGGAACGCAGCGGGTTGATGATGAACAGATGGGCGGTCGCCGGGTTTTCCTGGGCTCGCTGATTGGTCATGCCGCGCGCCTGGCGCTCGATCAGCTGCAGGGCGCTCGCCAGCCATTCCGGATGGCCGCAGATCTCGGCCCCCAGCCTGTCGGCGGCGAATTCACGGGTTCGCGAAATCGCCATCTGCACCAGCATTGCCGCCATGGGTGCTAGAAACATCACCAATAGCGTGCCGATCATGCCGAGCGGGTTGTCGCGACCGCGACCGAAGAACATGCCGAACTGCGTGAGAAAGCCGATCGCGCCGGCGATGGTCGCGGTGATCGTCATGATCAGCGTGTCGCGATTCTTGATATGGGCGAGCTCGTGCGCGACGACGCCGGCCAGCTCCTCCTCCGAGCAGGTGTTCATCAGCCCGCGGGTGACGGCCACGGCGGCGTTTTCTGGATCGCGGCCGGTGGCGAAGGCATTGGGCTGGGCGGTGTCCATGATGTAGACCGCGGGCGTCGGCAGGCCGCCTTTCTTCGCGAGGTCTTCGACCATGTCCACCAGCGCCGGCGCTTCCGCCCGGGTCACGGGCCTGGCCCCCTGCATGCGCAGCACTGCCTTGTCCGAATTCCAGTAGGACCAGGCATTCATGGCGAGCGCGATGACGAAGGCGATCATGGCGCCGCCGGCGCCGCCGAAAAGATAGCCGATGGCCAGGAAAAGGCCTGTCATGGCGGCGAGGAGGAGGGCGGTGCGGGCGTAGTTCATCGTCGTTCGTGCCGGGATCGCTGCGGCGCCCTGCAAGGCGGGCGCCATGGTCAAAACGCCGTCCGATCGGAACGGTCTCATCGATAGGTAGGCGCTGGCGGCGGCTGTGCAAGCTGCGACCAGCGTCCTTGCCGAGCGCGGGATGCCGGCTCCTCCCCGAGAACATTTATCATTGTCACGTGAGGGTTTCGTGCTCTAAACCCATGCATTCGATCGCTTATGGGCGAAAAGGCGACGATTTCAGGGGCGCCGGCGAACGAACGGGGATGACGGCAGAACCATGGCTGATATCAACCAGAGCGACAGCACGAAAATTTCGGTCACCGACGACGAGGCGCTGGAGCTGCACCGACGCGGCAAGCCAGGCAAGATCGAAATCGCACCGACCAAGCCGCTGACCACCCAGCGCGATCTGTCACTCGCCTATTCGCCCGGTGTCGCGGCTCCCTGCCTCGCCATCCAGAAGGACCCGGGCAAGGCGTATGAATACACCGCCAAGGGCAATGTCGTCGCCGTGATCTCGAATGGCACGGCGGTGCTCGGGCTCGGCAATCTGGGTGCGCTCGGCGCCAAGCCGGTGATGGAAGGCAAGGCCGTCCTGTTCAAGCGCTTCGCCGACATCGACGGCATCGACCTCGAGGTCGGCAGCGAGGACGTCGACGAGTTCGTGAATTGCGTGAAGCTGCTCGGCCCGACCTTCGGCGGCATCAATCTCGAGGACATCAAGGCGCCCGGCTGCTTCATCATCGAGCAGCGCCTGCGCGAGCTCATGGACATCCCGGTCTTCCACGACGACCAGCACGGCACCGCGATCATCGCCGCCGCCGGGCTTTTGAACGCGCTCGACATCACCGGCCGCCGGCTGGAGGACATCAAGCTGGTGATCAACGGGGCGGGTGCGGCAGCGATCGCCTGTCTCGACCTTCTGAAGGCGATGGGTCTGCCCTACGGCAACGCGATCCTGTGCGACACCAAGGGTGTCATTCACAAAAGCCGCGAAGAAGGCATGAACCAGTGGAAGTCCGCCCATGCGGTCGACACCTCGGCGCGCACCCTCGAAGAGGCGATTCGCGGTGCGGATGCGGTGTTCGGCCTTTCGGTGAAGGGGGCGTTTTCCGCCGGCATGATCAAGTCGATGGCCAAGGATCCGATCGTCTTCGCCATGGCCAATCCCGACCCGGAGATCACCCCGGAGGAGGTCGCCGAGATCCGACCCGACGCGATCATGGCGACCGGGCGTTCGGACTATCCGAATCAGATCAACAACGTGCTGGGTTTTCCCTATATCTTCCGCGGCGCCCTCGACGTGCGCGCCTCGACCATCAATGACGAGATGAAGATCGCGGCCGCCAGGGCGCTCGCCGATCTCGCGCGGGAAGAGGTGCCGGACGAGGTGACGTCGGCCTATCGCGGCCGCCATCTGCGCTATGGTCGGGACTATCTGATCCCGACTCCGTTCGATCCGCGCCTGATCACCCACGTGCCGCCGGCGGTCGCCCACGCGGCGGAGCGAAGCGGTGTCGCGAGAAAGCCGATCAAGTCCAAGGCGGCCTATGTCGACCGGCTGAAAAGCCGCCTCGATCCGACCGCGTCGCGCATGCAGCAGATCATCGACCGCGTGCGCGCCGATCCGAAGCGCATGGTGTTCGCCGAAGGCGAGGAGGAGACGGCGATCCGCGCCGCCATCGCCTGGCAAAATAACGGTCTCGGCACGCCGATCCTGATCGGCCGCGAGGAAGCCGTGACCTCGGTGATGGACAGCATGGGCGTCGAGATCCCGGATGCGCTCGAGATCCACAATGCGCGCCGCTCGACCAGCAAGAACGACTATGCCGAGCTGCTCTACCGGCGCAATCAGCGTCACGGCATGCTTTTTCGCGACTGCCAGCGCCAGGTCAACCAGGACCGCAACATCTTCGGCGCCTGCATGGTGGCGGCGGGCGACGCCGACGCGATGGTCACGGGCCTGACGCGCAACCCGATCGCGGTGCTCCACGACATCAACCGGGTGATCGATCGGCGGCCGGGCGAGCGGGTGTTCGGGCTCACGATCATGATCGCCAAAGGCCGCACGGTGCTGGTCTCGGACAGCCTGGTGCACGAGCTGCCGAGCCGTGAGGAGCTGGCCGACATCACGATCCAGACGGCGGCGTTCGCGCGCAGACTCGGCATGGAGCCGCGCTGCGCGCTCCTGTCCTTCTCGAATTTCGGATCACGCCAGACCGAGAAGACCAGGCGCGTGCTGGACGCCGTGGCCGAGCTCGACCGGCGCGCCGAGGTCGGGGCCGTCGATTTCGAGTATGACGGCGAGATGACCGCCTCGGTGGCGCTCGATCCGGACCTGCTGGACCGCTATCCCTTCTGCCGCCTTTCGGAGCCGGCCAACGTGCTGATCATGCCGGCGCTGCACACGGCGAATGTCAGCTCGCAGCTCTTGAGCCAGCTCGGTGGCGGCACGGTGATCGGTCCCTTCCTGCTGGGGCTTTCCAAGCCCGTTCAGATCCTGCCGATGAACGCATCCGTTTCGGACATTCTGAACCTGGCGGCACTGGCCGCCGACTCCGCTACGGAACAGGCCGCGAGCGACGGCAACAGCGACGACCTCGCCGGCGGCATCGCGACGGCGGCGGAGTGACCTTGTTCGCGTGAGGCCGGGGCGACGCCGATCATGGCCGAAGACGACGATCCCAAATTCGCGCTCTACAGGCTGTTCGCTGCGACTGCGGAGAAGACCACCGATCGGCGCGCTCAGGCCAACGCCTGGATGCTGAGCGTCAACAGCGCCATCGTCGCGCTCTATGGCTATCTCCAGACGGGCAAATCCGTGGCGCCGTCGGACGATTTCTCGGCGGTCTGGCTCTGGGCGATACCCGTCGCCGGCATCTTGGTCTGCATCGCCTGGTTTGCGCTTTTGACGTCCTATCGATCGCTCAATCGCGCGAAATTCGCGGTTCTGAAGGAGATGGAAAAAGAACTTGCCTTCGATGTATTCACCCGCGAGGAGCGGATTTACAAAGCCGATAGGCGCATAGCGGGATCGGTCATCGAAAGCGCCATTCCCTGGACCTTTGCGATCCTGTATCTCGCCATGCTGTATGCTGCTCTCGGTGGTTGACACAATCTTCCACGAGCAGGCCTTTTACATCTTCACTCCAGCCCCTCCACCGCCACTTTCTCGACCACGTACAAGAAAACGTCGCCCTCCCTGTCCTGCCTGAGCAGCTTGTGGCCGGTGGCTTCGGTGAACATCTCGAAGTCGCGTTTCGAGGTCGGATCGGTCGCCAGCACGCAGATGGTGGCGCCGGGCTCGACCACCATGATGGCCTGCCGGGTCTTGATCAGCGGCATCGGGCAGGCGAGGCCGCGGGCGTCGATGAAGACGTCGTATTTCTCATCGGTCATGCCCGCCCGCTCCACCGTCTTCGCCCGTTTCACCAACCCTTCATCACTGACCTGGGACGCCACCCACCCCTTCAGGCAGGTCGAGCCTGCAGTGGCTCACTGAAGGCCCCATTTGAGGGCGAGCTCGTCGAAGAAGCCTTCGGTGTGCTTGAGGTCGACCCAGTGGTTGACGTAGTTGATCCAGACCTGGTCGTTCTGGTCGAGCAGGAAGGCGCCGGGGCGTCGCGAGCGGGCCTGGTCGACCGGGATGACCGCGAGCTCGGGATAGGTCTTGATCAGGGACGCGGCCTCGACGTTCGAGGTGATCGAGACCATGGCGCGGCCGGCGAGGACTTCCTGGTAGTCGCGTGCAGGCGCTTCGACCGAGACGATCTGGGCATCCGGGAAATAGCCGCGCGCCTGGGCTTCGAACACCGTGCCGAGGGTGACCGCGACCGACGTCTCGCCGTTGTTGATGCTGTCCCAGCCGTCGAATTTTTCAACGTTTTCCTTCAATGCCATGGGCACGGTGCCGAACTCGACATAGGCGTCCGAGTAGCCCGCGACCTTGGCGCGCGCCATCGACAGGGAGGCGCTGGTGGTGAGGTCGTATTTATCCGCGACCACGCCGTTCACCAGGGTCTTCCAGTCGGTCGGCACGAACTCGATCTCGACTTCCATGTCCGTGGCGAACTGTTTGGCGACGTCGATGTCGAAGCCCTGATATTCGTTGGAGCCCGGGTCCTTGAAGCTCATCGGGTTGAAATCCCCGGTGGTGCCGACGCGCAGCGTGCCGCTCTCCAGAATTTTTTGCAGCCGGGAGCCTTCCTGGGCGGCGAGCGGGCCGGCCAGAAGGCCGAGAAGCGCCAGGGTGCTTGCAAGAAGACGTATGCCCATGGAACGGTTCCTTTGTTGTTGACGCCGAGCCGGCATGGCTTGAGCCTGCCGAGGATCTTGTCCTAGTGATGGAAAGCTGTCCACATAAGGCCGCACGGCATGACGACCACATTCGGGTGAGCAAAATGGCATCGAGGCCACGATGAACCAAATGAACACCGTCGCCGGTGGCGACCCGAGTGCCGGCGGCACCGACCCGATCATCCGCATGGACGGGGTGACCAAGCGCTTCGGCGATTTCTCGGCGCTGAAGGCGGTCAGCCTCGATGTCGGCCCGAAAGAGCGTGTCGTGGTCTGCGGCCCTTCGGGCTCCGGCAAATCGACCCTCATTCGCTGCATCAACCAGCTCGAACGCCATGACGAGGGGCGGATCGTGGTCGACGGCATCGAGCTCAATGACGATCTCAAGAACATCACGTCGGTGCGCCGCGAGGTCGGCATGGTGTTCCAGCAGTTCAACCTGTTTCCGCATCTGACCGTGCTGCAGAACCTCACCCTCGCCCCCATGCGCGCCCGTAAAATGCCGAAGGCGGAGGCCGAAGACATCGCCAGGCGCTATCTGGAGCGGGTGCATATTCCGGAACAGGCGGGAAAATACCCCGCACAACTCTCCGGCGGTCAGCAGCAGCGGGTCGCGATCGCGCGTTCGCTCTGCATGCAGCCCAAGATCATGCTGTTCGACGAACCCACCTCCGCCCTCGATCCCGAGATGATCAAGGAGGTGCTCGACGTCATGATCGAGCTTGCCGAGGACGGCATGACCATGGTCTGCGTCACCCACGAGATGGGCTTCGCCAAGAAGGTCGCGGACAAGATGGTGTTCATGGACCAGGGCCAGATCGTGGAGGCGGGGACGCCCGCTGCGTTTTTCTCGGCGCCGGAGAATGAACGGACGAAAAAATTCCTCAGCCAGATTCTGGCCCACTAAGTGGGACGCCCACCTCGATTACTTGCCTGTGTTCTCCTGACGGCCTTCCTCGCCAGTTGTGGGGGGAACTACAATTGGGGCTGGTATGTGGTCCTGCCGACCACGAGCCAGGGCCAGACCAACATCCAGTTTCTTCTGGGCGGTCTCTGGACGACCATCAGCCTGTCGCTGCTGGCGATCGCGATCTCGGTGGCGCTCGGCCTCCTGGTGGCGCTTCCCGGCCTTTCGGAAAAGCCGGTATGGCGCCGGGTCAACCGGGTCTATGTCGAGCTGTTCCGTGCGGTGCCGATCCTGGTGATGCTCCTCTGGGTCTATTACGGCCTGCCGGTGGTGCTGAACATCAAACTCGACGTGTTCGCCGCCGGCGTGATCGCGCTCGCTCTCTGCGACAGCGCCTTCGAGGCCGAAATTTTCAGAGGCGGCATCCAGTCGATCGCCCGCGGCCAGGCCGAAGCCGCCGACAGCCTCGGCCTCTCTTACTGGGACAAGATGCGCTACGTCGTCCTGCCCCAGGCCGTTCGACGAATCCTGCCGCCTTTGGGCAACCAGTTCGTCTACATGCTGAAGATGAGTTCTCTCGTTTCGGTGATCGGCCTTTCCGAACTCACACGCCGCGCCAACGAACTGGTGGTCAATCAATACCGGCCGCTTGAAATCTACACCTTTCTGGTTCTTGAATATCTCGTCCTGATACTGATCGTCTCCCAGGGCGTCCGCTGGCTGGAACGCAGGATGCAGGCCGACGAACGGCAAGGCCGCTGATTGATGGGCCGTTAGCCTTTACTGGAACTCGCCATGATCCTCCCGATCGAAATTCTCCTCGCCTACACTGCCGCCTGCATCGCCGTGGTCATCGTGCCGGGGCCTTCCGTCACCGTGATCATCGCCAACAGCCTGCGCCACGGCACCCGCGCCGGCATCTGGACCGACCTCGGCACCCAGGCCGGCCTCGCCACCATGCTCCTGGTGCTCGCCGCCGGCCTTTCGACCATCGTCAACCACATGGGCTGGATCTTCGACTGGCTGCGCCTGATCGGCGCCGCCTATCTCATCTGGCTCGGCATCAAGCTCTGGCGCGGTGGTGGCATGGCCACCTCGTCGACTTTGGCGGCGGAGCCTGGGCGGAACGGCGGTGGCAAGGGCTCCCGTTTTTTCTGGCAGGGATTCCTGGTGCTCTGGTCGAACCCGAAGGCGCTTTTGTTCTTCGGCGCCTTCATTCCGCAATTCATCGATCCGGCCGGCTCGGCGCTGGCGCAGACGCTCGTTCTGGGCTCGATCTTCATCCTGGTCGCCGTGATCCTGGATAGCGGCTGGGCACTCGCCGCCGGCCGCGCCGGCCGCTGGCTGGGCGGCGCGAGAATGCGCCTGCTGGAGCGATTAAGCGGCGGATTTCTGATCGCGGGCGGCCTCTGGCTGGCGTTCGCCCGGCGAAGCTGAGCCCGCTCAATCCATCTGTAACGCCGCGGCCGCGGCGCCGAGCAGCCCGGTGTCGGTGCGCAGCACGCGAAAAAGCGGTATGGCGCCGAGATAGGAGCGAAAGCGGCCCTTGTCGACGAAGGCGCGCATCACCCGTTCGGCATCGAAGCGCTCGCCGAGATGGGAGATCATGCCGCCGGTGAGATAGACGCCGCCGCGAGCCCCGTAGGTCAAGGCGAGATCGCCGGCGGCGGCGCCGAGCAGGCCGTTGAAGCGGTCGATCGCGTCCGCGCAGACCGGACAGCCCTCGTCCGCACGCTTCGCCACCTCGGCCGGGCTCTCGATCGCAAGCTCGGCGCCCTGAAGCTTGCCGAGCGCGTTCGCGAAATTGACCAGGCCCGGGCCTGACAGCAACCTTTCGTTGGAGACATGGCCGTAGCGCTCCTTCAAGAGGCCGAGCACATCGGCCTCGACCGCATCTTTCGGCGCGAAGGCGACATGCCCGCCCTCGGTCGCGATCGGAACGTGACGCCCGCCGACCCTGATCAGCGCGGCGACGCCGAGTCCGGTGCCCGGACCGATCACGGCGATCGGCCGGTCGTCGAGCGCGTCGCCGCCGCCGAGCCTGATCTGGTCCGACGAGCCCAGGCGCGGGATCGCGAGCGCCTGGGCGACGAAGTCGTTGAGGGCGGTCAGCCGGTCGACGCCGAGCGCCTCCTTGGTTTCGGCGAGCGAAAATCGCCAGGGGCAGTTGGTGAGCGCGATGCGGTCCGATTCCACCGGCCCCGCCACCACCAGGACCACGCCGTCGACCTCGCGGCCGTCCAGATAGGCGCTCGCCGCCTCGACCACGCCCGGAAAGTCCTTGGTCTTCAGCGTTTTTTCGTCCTGGGGCCAGCCGTCGTCACCCACCAGGGCGAAGCGTGCATTGGTGCCGCCGATGTCGCTGACGAGACGTTTCAAGAAGACCTCCTTCGGTGTCAGGATCCGTGCTCGCGCCCCGTTCGCCGGCCGTTTCGCTTTTTGCACGGTGAATTGCGTAAAATTCAGCTTAACGGTTTATTGATGAATTGTTTATTAGTATAGTCGGATTGAACAAGCAAAACCGCAGTGGATAAACGGGTGGACGAGATCGGGCGGACGAATGCAGGTGTCGTCGTGAATGTGACATGGTGATGGGCGTCATGCCGGAACCTTCGGGGGTCGAACGCAAGCTCGGCGAACTCAGGGCCGCTCACCGCGCCCTCGATGCCAGGATCGAGCAGCTGGTCCGGGACAATTTCCCCGATCAGATCGAGATGCAGCGACTGAAAAAGCAGAAGCTCGCGCTGAAAGACGTCATCGTGCGCCTGGAAAGCCACATGCTCCCGGACATCATCGCCTGACCCCGTCGTCGCCCGGCCTCACGAGGGGGGCGGCCGGGAAAGGCGCCAGACATACAAAACGGCAGCGACCGCGGTCGCGAGGTTGAGGCTGGACACGTTCGGCTGCATCGGCAGCGCGAGACGTCGATCGGCGCGTTCGAGCAAGGGGGCACTCAGCCCCCTGCGCTCCGAGCCGAAGGCGAGCACGGCATTCGACGGCAGGTGATCCGGGCGGAGCGGGTCGCCCTCGGGATCGATCGCGATCAGCGGGCCGGTATGATCGGGCAGCCGATCCAGCTTCTGCACCGGCAGGGCGAAATGCAGGCCGGCCGAGCCCCGGATAGCCGCCGGATCCCAGGGATCGTGGCGGCCCGAGGTGAGCACTGCGGTTGCCCCGGCCGCGGCGGCGACCCGGACCACGGCGCCGACATTGCCGAGATGTGCGGGATCTTCCAGCAGCAGGATGGGGGCTCCGCGGTCCGCGGCCAGGAGGGCTTTCGCGGAATCGGCCGGGCGCCGCGCCAGCGCGATCACGCGGGTCTCAGGCACCTTCGGCGACAGCCTTTCGAACGTCGCGGAGGAGAGGGGTTCGGCGAGCTCGTCGATGCGGCCCGCGACATCGGCGGCGAGGGTCGCCGCCAGCCGCCCGAGCGCTTCGGGCCGATCGGTCCAGATTCCTCGATCCCGGCGTCGAAGCGAAGCGCGTGCTTCAGCGCGTGCAGCCCTTCGAGGACGGCCAGCCGCTCGTCGCGGCGTGCCCTCCGGCAGCGTTCGACGAGCGCCCGCTCAGCTCTGTCCGGCGGGGCCTGGATGGTCGCTTCCCGGGCCACGTCTCAGGCCGAAGCCGAGCGGCGTCTTCGGCGCCTCGAGGCTCGGCGCGTCCGGCGCCGGCGCACCGACCACCGCTTCGATCGCATCGTCGACATGGTCGAGCCAGACGAACTCCATGGCGTTGCGTGCGCTCTCCGGAATGTCCTCGAAGTCCTTGCGGTTGCGGGCGGGCAGCATTACCCGCGTGATGCCGGCACGGTGCGCGGCCAGCACCTTCTCCTTGATGCCGCCGACCGGCAGCACCAGGCCGCGAAGGGAGATCTCGCCGGTCATCGCGGTGTCGTGGCGGACCGTCTCGTCCTTCAGGAGCGACATCAGCGCGATGAACATGGCGACACCCGCGGACGGACCGTCCTTCGGAATGGCACCCGCCGGCACATGGACATGGATGTCGCTCTTGTCGAACAGGCCCCCGTCGATGCCGTAGCGTCCGGCGCTCGACTTCACAAGGCTGAGCGCGGCCTGAGCACTCTCGCGCATGACGTCGCCGAGCTGGCCGGTCAGAATGAGCGAGCCCTTGCCGGGAAGGCGCGTCGCCTCGACGAACAGGATGTCGCCGCCGACCGGCGTCCAGGCGAGCCCGGTCGCCACGCCCGGCACCGAGGTTCGCATGGCGACCTCGGACTCGACGCGCTTCGGCCCCAGGATCTCGTGGAGATCGTCGGGCTCGACGGTCACCGCCTGGTCCCGTCCCTCGGCGATGCGCATGGCGACATGGCGCAGCACCGCGCCGATCAGCCGCTCCAGATTGCGCACGCCCGCCTCGCGGGTGTAGTCGGCGACGATCGCGTTCAGCGCCTCTTCGGAGATCGTCGCCTGTGCCGGGCTCAGACCGTTGGCCTCGAGCTGGCGCTCGATCAGGTAGCGCTTGGCGATCTCCAGCTTCTCCTCGCCTGGTGTAGGAGGGAAGCTCGATGATCTCCATGCGGTCCCGGAGCGGTCCGGGGATCTGGTCCAGCACGTTCGCCGTGGCGACGAACATCACCTGGCTGAGGTCGAAGGGCAGCGCCAGATAGTTGTCGCGAAAGCTGTCGTTCTGCGCGGGATCCAGCACCTCCAGCAGCGCCGAGGAGGGATCGCCGTGAAAGCCGCCGCCGCCGAGCTTGTCCATCTCGTCGAGCATGAACACGGGATTGGCGGTGCCGGCCTTGCGCAGGCCCTGGATGATGTTGCCGGGCAGTGCGCCCATATAGGTGCGCCGGTGACCGCGGATTTCCGCCTCGTCGTGAAGACCGCCCAGGCTTGCGCGAACGAACTCGCGGCCCATGGCGTGCGCGATGCTCTTGCCGAGCGAGGTCTTGCCGACGCCGGGCGGGCCGACGAAGCAGAGGATCGGGCTGTGGCCGTCCGGATTAAGCTTTCTGACCGCGAGAAATTCGAGAATGCGCTTCTTGATCTTCTCGAGGCCGTAATGCTCGTCGTCCAGGATTTTTCGCGCGGCGGCGATGTCGATGACGTCGTCCGAGCGCTTCGACCAGGGGAGTTCGACCAGCCAGTCGAGATAGGTCCGGACCATCGAATATTCGCCGGCCGCCTCGGGCATGCGCTCCAGGCGCTTCAGCTCCTTCAGCGCGTGCTTCTCCGCCTCCTCCGGCATGCCGGCCTTGGTGATCGCTTCGCGCAGCTCCTGGATCTCGGCCTTGTCCTCCTCGTCCTCGCCGAGCTCCTTCTGGATGGTCTTCATCTGCTGGCGAAGGAAATATTCGCGCTGCTGATCGGCCAGGTTCTCCTTGGTCTGCTCGCCGATGTCGCGGGACAGCTTCAGGACTTCGAGCCGATGGCCGAGCGCCGCCAGCACCTTGTCCAGCCGCGTCTTGACGTCGATCGCCTCCAGGATCTCCTGGCGTTCCTCCGGCTTCATGTCCATGAAGCTGGCGACCAGATCGGCGCCCTGGGAGGGCGAGTTCAGCCCCTGGATGGCGTTGCCGAGCTCCGGCGGGGCCTCGGGCAGCAGCGCCAGCACTTCGAGCGAACGCTCCTTCAGCTGGTGCAGCCTCGCCTCCGCCTCGGGCCCCTCGCCGTTCACGTCCTCCAGCCGCTCGATGCGCGCGGCGAGATGCGGGTAGCCTTCCAGGAATTCGACGATCCGGAACCGCTCCTGGCCCTGGCAGACCACGTGATGGGTGCCGTCGGGTGCTGTCACGTAGCGCAGCACGCCGGCGATCGTGCCGGTCTTGTGCAGCTGCTCGGGCGTCGGCCGCTCGATCTCGGGATCGAGCTGCAGCACGGCGCCGAAGGGCTGCTGCGTCTGCGCCGCGGTCTGCGCCGCCGCGATCGAGAGCGGATGTTTCAGCGCGAGCGGCATCACCACGCCCGGGAACAGCACGACATGGCGAAGCGGCAGGATGATCATGGCGTCGGCCGGCAGGGCGCTCTGGTCCGGCTCCGCGACGCTTCCCGTCGCAGTTCCCGCTGCCGGCGCCGCCCCCTCCGTGCCGAGCAGGTCTCGATTCACGGTCGTCTCCGGTCCGCTCATGGCAGTTTCCTCAGGGACAGGACGAGGCAGCCATGGCGGAGCTCGCGCTGGCCGATCTCGTAGCGCCCGGCCGGCAGCTTGAGCTGGCGCTCGAAATGGCCGTGCGGGATCTCGAGGCGGCGCAGCATCATCCGGCTCGGATGGCCGGGCATCGGCCGGTTGCCGGCGACCACCAGCGTGCCGTCGTCGATCACCACCTTAAGATCGTCCGGCTCGACGCCGGGCAGGGCGACGATGATCAGGATCGCGTCCTCGGTCTCCAGCACGTCGGCCGGCGGCTCCCAGCAGGGCCCGCCCGCGGCCGGCTTGGCCGGCGTGAAGAACTGCCGCTGCAGCTTTTCCGCACGCTCGAACATCTCGACCGCGTCTTGCCACATGAAGGGGCTCGGGTTTCGTGATCGCATCCGCGTGGTCTTTCCCGCTTGTCGTCCGGCCCGCTTGTCGTCCGGCGCATGGCTGGCTCGACGCATATGTCGTCGTTCAGCCCGCCGATTTCAATGCGTTCACCGGCCCGCCATGCCCGCGCCGCCGCTCCCCGAGGCGCTCCCGGCATTCCCGCCCATGCAGCCAATGGACAAGTCCGAAAAATCCCCCGACAACGTCTCCGTCAGGCCGAGACGGCCAAGAAAAACGGACTTCGGAGACGACCATGGACGACAAGCTGTTCGAAAAGGGCCTCGCCCAGCGGAAGGGCACCCTCGGCGCCGAGTATGTCGAAAAGAACCTCGCGGCCGCCGACGACTTCACCCGCCCCTTCCAGGAGGCGATGACCGCCTGGTGCTGGGGCTTCGGCTGGGGCGACGAGACCATCGACGCCAAGACCCGCTCGATGATGAACCTCGCCATGATCGGCGCGCTGGGCAAGATGCACGAATGGGAGATCCACTGCCGGGGCGCGATCAGCAACGGCGTGAGCAAGGAGGAAATCCGCGCGATCATCCACGTGGTCGGCATCTATTGCGGCGTCCCGCAGGCGCTGGAGTGTTTTCGGGTCGCGAGAAAGGTGCTGGACGAGCAGGCTTGATCTGCCTCTCACGCTGCCATCGCCTGGATGAGCGGTACTGCGGCCAAAATTGTTGCTGCCGGGACTTTCCCGTCGGAACAAGCGCGGGTCGACAGCTCGCCGCTCGGACGCCGCTCGCCCGCATCTACCCCAGGGTCGACCTCAAGGCTGAGCTCGGACGCCACATCATCGGTGACCCGATCACCGTGTCCTGGGAGGACCTTAAAGAACCGAATTTTCTGGGGGCGCGTTCAAGGGCGCGCTCCCCGGCCACTGCCGCTACAACCGCCGCATGTTCTGCCACTTCATGCAGGATGATTTTCCGCCCGACCGGAGCAGCGCGGCATCTTCCTGGCCGGCGACGACATCGGCTGGATCCCCGGCTGGGTCGAAGGCGCCGTCCAGACCTCGCTCAACGCCGTCTGGGGCATCGTCCGGCATCTCGGCGGCGAGACGCCGCGAGAGAATCCGGGGCCGGGCGATTTTTTCGAGGAGCTGGCGCCGGTGGAGTTGGCGGATGGGTGAGGGTTGCAGATTTAAGATCTGCGATCTATCAATCAAAAATCCAATCGATTGTCAGCCGAAGGCCTTATGATGATACCAGACAATGTTATATCTCGGATCGATTCGCCAGATCATGTAGACCGACTCGGGGCCGCAATGGAACTAAGGCGATTATCGTTTGAGAGTGATAAGAAAATTGCTGAAGAGGCTACTGAAAGACTTAGATCGTGGAGCAGATCCGAATTCGATCTTAGAGTTAAGCCTTTTCTAGATGAAATTCTTAGGTTAATTGATCGAAAACAGAAAAAACCTTCTGCTACACCTCACATACAATCAGATGAAGCGTCGCTTCAACGTTTTGTGCCTCTCGCTGCACTTCATGCGTGCAGATTGGAAGTTAAGAAACTCCGCACAGAGTTGGAAAATCTTAGAACGCAAAATCAAAAACCAATCGATTAGATAGAGTGATCATTGAAAAATGGCCAAGGATCAAAGACTGAGAAATTTTTGCAAATTCTGTGACGGGCAAAAAGAGCTTGTTGATGCTCACATAATTCCAAAGGCATTCTACACACTGGAAATGGCTTCAATCCACTTTCCGATGTTTATTGCAAGTAATAATCCTACACGACGACATCGCGCACTGAAAGGAATCTATGATAAAACAATATTGTGTGCCGAATGTGATAATAAAAAATTCGGTCAACTAGATGACCACGCAGCCAAGGCATTGCTTCACGGGAAAGTAGGCAAGCATGAATCCAAACAAAGTCCAGCTATTGAGAAATGCTATAACGATGCGAATCCGAAGTTGATTTACGATTTCATTTTGTCAGTCGCTTGGCGAGCTTCTGTCTCTACACACAAATTTTTCGATAGCGTAAGCCTTGGCCGCTACGAAGGAATTATCAAGCAATATTTGGATTCGGCGGACCTGCTTTTCCAGAACATATCGATGTATTTGTTGCAGAGTTTGATTCAGATGATGTACCTTTTCGGAGTCCCGAAGGGTTTAGAATTGATGAAGTACGATTTTTGCTAATCTATGCGAACAGATTCGTATTTTATCTTAAGATAGACCGCCGCCCAACGCCTTGCAGCTTCCAATTCTCCCACATTCGCGACAATGCTCCGGTTCTATCAATCGTCCGGAATTGGTCTGAGAGCTATGAGCGCAAAACCATGCAGTCTTTAGTCCATCCAATTCAACTTAGCGACCCGCTAGACATCAGTTTCTTGGGTATGCGGCAGATCGGCACTTTCCGTGAAGTTCAGCTTCTATGGGGTGAAAACCAATAGATTGAAACTGAAACTTTCCCGCCCCCCAGAGGCTACGGCTAAACAATCACATTCGACAGCTTCAGCCGCCGGCCACCACTCCTCAGCCCATCTCATCCCGAGCCGGCTGCAATTCGTCCTGAACGATCGCGGGGCGTTTTTCGATCAGGGCGAGGAGAACGCGCGCCGGTCCTTCCGGGCGGCGGCGGCCCTGCTCCCAGCCGCGCAGCGTGCCGACGGCGACGCCGATGCTGCGGGCGAACGCCTGCTGCGACAGCCCCGACCTGGCGCGGATGGCCGCCACGTCGGGATCGGGGACGTCGATCTCATGGACCACGGCGCCGACATCGTCCCCCCGGGCATGGGCCAGCGCCTCGCTCAGCCCTGTTTGATGCTCTCGTGAGCCTTGGTCATCCTGCCCTCCCATAGGCTTCGGCGATCAGGTCGCAGAGTGCGACCAGCTCCGCCCGCTCCTTCGGGGTGATGTTGGCGCGCTCGTTCTTGGCGAACACGGTCAGCAGAAACAGCGGCAGGCCCTCCTCACGATAGAAATGCAGGACCCGAAACCCGCCGCTCTTGCCGCCGCCCCGGCGCGCGATCCGCACTTTTCGCAGACCACCCCCGAGCGAAACGCCGGCCTCGGGATCTGCCGCCAGGGTCTGGACGACGTCGGCGCGGTCCGCCGCCGTCATCCCGACCTCTTTCGCCCGCCGGATGAACTCCGGCGTCTCGACGACGGTCTGCAGACGCTTGCGCATCTGTTCTTATATATACGTCAATGACGTATATGTCAATGACGTAGTCTTTTCAGACTTCACGCTCGACCATCACCTCCAGCAGCGTCGGCCGGCGGCTGGCGATGGCGTGTTTTAGGGCGCCGGCGATCTCGCCCGGGTCTTCGATGCGCCGCCGTCAACCCGAGGGAGCGGGCGAGGCCGGAAAAATCGATCGGGGGGTCCTGGATGTCCATGCCGATGGTAGCTGTCGTTGCCGTGGAAGGCGAGGAGGCGCTGTTTCAGGATGCGGTAGCCCTGGTTGTTGGCGATGACGTAGGTGATCGGCAGGTTCAGGTGGGCGGCGGTCCAAAGCGCCTGGATGGTGTACATGGCGCTGCCGTCGCCGATGACCGCGACGAGGGGACGCTCCGGCCGTGCCAACTGGATGCCGACGGCCGCGGCGATCGCCCAGCCGATGCCGCCGCTGGCGAAGGCGTGGAAGCCGCCCACGTCGCGAAACGGCAGCATGTCGAGCAGCGTGGTCGCCGCGGTCAGCCCCTCGTTCACGAGGACGGCGTCCGCCGGCAGCGCATCGACCACCTGCATCATCAGCCAATCGTTGGCAACGGGGCGAGCGCCGGCCCGGCCGCTGGCAGCGGCACGCCGAACTTCGCGCTTTGCGGACCAGTTGCGCTCGGCGACGGCTGCGAGCCGTTCGTTCGCCTTGTTCCGCAGCCGCTCACCACCGACGTCTTCGAGAATCGGGATCAGCACGTTCAGGGTTGCCTTCAAGTCCGAACGAATGGCGATCTCCGCCGGGTAGTTCTTCCCCATCTCCCAGTCGAGCTGGCCGAGCTGGATGAGCGGCAGGTCGGGCGGCAGCGGGTCGGTCTCCTGCCAGACGGACATGCGCAGCACGTCCGCGCCGGCGACGATCAGGAGATCGTGCTCGGCGAGGGTTTTTCGGACATCCTTCTGATCTCGCGACAGCGCGCCCATGAAGGCCGGATGCTCGGAGGGGAAATGGGCGCCGTAGGGCACGGTCTGCTGATAGGCGGGCGCGCCCAGTACCTCGGCGAACCGCGCGATTTCCTCGAATGCGTCGGAAGTGACCACTTCGTGTCCGACGAGGAGCGCGGGGCGTTCCGCTCGCAGCAGACGCTTGGTAAGCGCCATCAGCGCCTGATCACCTGGCCTGACGACGGTATCGATGCGCGTCGACCTGCCGAGATCGACACCTTTCTCATCATTCAAGACATCGCCCGGAAGTGACAAAAAAACCGGGCCGGTGGGGGGAGTCGTGGCGATCTTGGCGGCGCGGCGGACGATGCGGGGGAGGTCTTCGAGGCGGGTCACCTCGACCGCCCATTTCACCAGCGGGGCGGCGATCGGCACCAGGGGATCGTAGAGCACGGGCTCGGTGAGGCCGTGGCCCTGCTCCTGCTGGCCGGCGGTGATCAGCAGCGGCGCGCCGGTGAACTTGGCGTTGTAGATGGCCCCCATGGCATTGCCGAGGCCGGGCGCCACATGCACGTTGCAGGCGGCGAGCTTGCCCGACGCGCGGGAAAAACCGTCGGCCATGGTGACCACGACGGATTCCTGGAGGCCGAGGACGTAGGTGAGGTCAGGATGGTCCTTGAGCGCATCCATCAGGGGGAGTTCGGTGGTGCCGGGATTGCCGAAGAGGTGCGTCACCCCCTCGTCCTTCAGAACGGACAAAAAAACGCTGCTGCCGGAACTTCTGTTCATGGTGCTCTCCCCGCCATAGATTGAGCCGGGCGGGCGCCGATTGGCAAGATGCCGATGCGGCAGGAGAGGGCGATGGCCTATGACGAGGAGCTGACCGAGCGGTTTCGACAGGCGCTGAAGGGGGTGCCCGGCACCAGTGAAAAGCGCATGATGGGGGCCGTCTGCTTTTTCGTGAACGGCAACATGCTGGGCGGCGCGGATCGCAGCAAGGAGGGTGTGCGGCGCTTCATGTTCCGGGTCGGCAGGGACAATGTCGAGGAAGCGCTCTCACGGCCGGGCGCCGCGGCCATGGAGATGGGCGGACGGCGCATGCGGGGCTTCGTCTTCGTCGGCGAAGAGCATTGCGATGCCGCGGCATTAGATGGCTGGATCGCGCTCGCGCGCGCCTTCGTCGATCACCTGCCGCCGAAGTGAGGGCGGCCGAAGTCAGCAGGCGCCGGGCTCGACTTCGGCGAGCGACCAGCCGTTTTCCTCGCTGATCAGCACAAGAGGAAGGTCGAGAGGGGTCACCTGACCGTTCGGGGAAATGCGGCACAGCCCGAGCTTGTCCTTCGCGATCTTTCGCAGTTCCGCAAAGTGAAAGGGCGGCCAGTCACAGTGACGGATACGGTGTCCCAGCTCGAGAGCAAGTCGAAGATTCGCCATCAACCACACTCCCGCAATGTTTCACATCAAGCGTGGGCGCTCTCTTTTCAATGAGATAGGCCGATCGTCCTATCCCCGGACGATCTACCATCGATAACGCACGACCTCCGTAAAAAACTGCCTTCAATCTTAATATATTTTTAGGAAAGGTTACTTTCAACCCCAGGGCGCCGCTTTGCGGACGCCTGTGGCCTGGCGCCGAGGCTTACGTCTTCGGCGGATGCGCCCTGATCGCCGCCTCGTTCACTTCGATGCCCCAGCCGGGACCGTCCGGCAGGATCAGATGGCCGTTCTCGATCGATGGCGGGCTCACCACCTCGTCCTTCCAGGGGACGTCGTCGATGTCGATCTCCATGATCCGGAAATTCGGGATGGCGGCGCAGAAATGGGCGCTCATCATGGTGGACAGGTTGCCGTAGAAATTATGCGGCGCGCAGTTGACCTCGTAGGCCTCGGCCATGGCGGCGATCTTCATGCCTTCGAGAATGCCGTTCCAGGGAATGTCGACGATCGCGACGTCGACGGCCCGGGCGTCGAGAAAAGGCAGGAACTGGCGCCGCCCGAACAGGCTTTCGCAGGACGCGACCGGGGTGTTCGTGCGACTCCTGACATGGGCGAGTGCCGCCGGATCGAAGCTGTCGATCTCCAGCCACATGAGATCATAAGCCTCGATCGCGCGAGAAACTTCGAGATAGCCCTCGGTCTTGAAGTTGAAATTGAGATCGAGGAGGAGATCGACCTCGTCACCCGCCCCCTCCCGAAAGGCGGCCATCTGGCGCTCGATCAGACGCAGCAGCGCTCGATCGACGTTCAGCTCCGGCCAGCCGGGACTGGCGGTGAAGCCCGGCTGATACATGGACGGTTCGTCCTCGTCGATCCGAAAGATGTTGGTCTTGAGCGCCGTAAAGCCTTTTTCGCGGACTTCGGCGCCGAGGTTCCGGATGTCGTCGAGCGTCCTGAGCGGCGGCCGGCCCATCACCTCGGCATGCTCGATTCGATAGGAGCCGCAATGGGACCAGTAGAGCCGCAGACGGTCGCGCACCGGCCCGTTCAGGAGCTCCGCGACCGGCACGCCGAGGGCCCGCGCCTTGACGTCGACCAGCGCGTTCTCGATCGCGGCGATCGCCTGCTGGATCAGCCCGCCCGGCGCCTGCCGGGTCCTGGCGTAGAGCATCGCGGAGATGCGCTCCACCGGCCTCGGGTCCATGCCGATCAGGCCGTCGGCGAGCTTCTTGATGACCGCGGTCAGACCCTTGCTGCCGTAGCTCTCGTTATATTCCGACCAGCCGACGATCCCCTGATCGGTGGTGATCTTGAGGAACGACCACACGCGCCAGCCGGCGTCGCAATGCAGATCCTCGATCGCCGTGATGCGCATGCGCCCTTCCCCTCCCGTCCGGAACCGACTCGTTCCGTCGAGCCTAGAGCATCGATCCAAACAAAGCGAACAGCTTTGATTGGAAAAAATTGATGCAAAACCAATAACCTAGTGCAGTGGCTCGTGAATCATCTGCATGCGCCGCTGCACTAGAGCGTTTTCCGAAAGGATGGAATCATCGGTTCGAGAGACACATGCGAAACAACGACCAGATCCGGACTCCACGCTACGAGCACGAATCTCGAGTGAGGTTAATAATTTAGATAGCAATTGGTGCGAAGATGACTTCGTGGGTTCGCTTGTCCGGCCGGTGCCGGCCTTTACCCTTACGGAGTTCCCGGATGGCTGTCATGTCGACCGCGGTCTGATCGTTGGATGCATAGACAATTCGGATGCCGCGGCCGTAGCGTCGCTTCCACGGGGCGCGGGCGGCCGATGGATGATGATGGGGCGGCGGCGGTCGAATTGGCCCTCGTGCTGCCCGTCGCGCTTCTGCTGCTCTTGGGAATCCTCCATTTCGGCGCGCTCCTCTATCTGCAGAACACCATGACCTCCATCGCCAACGACGTGGTCCGCCGCGTCGCCGTCGGCGACCTCTCCTTCGCCGAGGGCGAGGCCGAAGCCACGTCCCGCCTGGCGTCGTGGAATGCGACCTTCTCGGTCGCGGTCGACGAGCCGGCGACGGACGAGATCCGCATCGTCATTTCGGTCCCGGCCGAGGATGCCGCGATCATCGATCTCGGTGACTTCACCAGCGATGAGCCGATCGTCGCGCAGGCGTCGATGCGGAAGGAGTGAGCAGATCCGCACCGCGCGCTCGATCTCTGAGGACCACGACCTTCGTCGAAAAAACGGCATGCATTCGATCGAATTTAACGGACCGTTCAGAGATTCATGACACGGTCGGCGTCACTGCGGGCTCGACCAGCCCGGCGCGAAGCCGAAGGGGAGACCGTCGATGACGGGCCGACATTCGTTCCTCAAGCACATGCTCACGGATCAACGCGGCGGCATCGCCATCGTTTTCGGCGTCGCATCGTCCGTGCTGTTCGCCCTCGGCGCCCTGGTGATCGACGGTGGTCAGCTCTACGTGACCAAGACCAGGCTGCAGGGCACCGCCGATGCCGCGGCGCTCGCGGGCACGCAGGATCTCCCCAATGAAGGCATGGCGACCGCGGCAGCCCTGCAATATGCCAGAAAGAACATGCCGACCTCGGAGCATGGTCCGGTTCTGACGGCCAATGACATCACCTTCGGCGTCTGGGACGAGCACGACAAGACCTTCACCGCCGGCGCCGTCCCCGCTGATGCGGTTCAGGTCACCGTGCGGCGCAGCAGCGCCAACAACAACGCGGTGGACACCCATTTCGCCCATCTGATCGGATTCGGCGAGGTCGACGTCGACGCCAGCTCGATCGCCACGACCGGCAACCCCTCGGTCTGCGTGCTCGCGCTGGAGCCGCACGCGCAAAAGGGCATTCACCTCGGCAACGGCGAGATCGACGCCGAATCCTGCGTCGTTCAGGTTCTGTCGGACCATGCGACCGCAGCGGTCACCGGTAACCCCAATGGCGGCATCACCGCCGAGAATGTCTGTGTCGCGGGAGGTTACGACACGCAGCCCTCCTACAGCCCGTCGCCGGACGCCGGCTGCCCGCCGCTCACCGATCCGCTCGCCTGGCTGCAGCCGCCGAGCTATGGCGGCTGCGACCACAATTGGTTCAGCGTGGGTTCGGGCGACTCGACGGTGGATCCCGGCGTCTATTGCGGCGGGATCAGCATCATGAGCAACGGCACCGTGACCTTCAATCCGGGGCTCTACGTCATGAAGGACGGCTCGTTCGACGTCGGCGGCGGTGCCCGCCTGGTCGGCCAGGGGGTCACCTTCTATTTCATCGGCAGCAACGCCAAGATCGATCTGTCCGGCGGCGGCGAGATGACCTTCTCGGCGCCGCTGACCGGCGATCTGGCCGGCATTCTGTTCTTCGGCGACCGCAGCCTGTCGCCGCCGATCCGGCATTCGGTCAAGGGCGGCGGCGAGGTCCACTACGAGGGAACGGTCTACTTTCCGACCACGGACGTCCTGTTCGCCGGCAACGGCACCGGCGCCTCGTCTTCGCCCTATTCCTTCTTCATCGCTCGCCAGTTCGCGTTCACGGGCAACGGCAACATCGACATCAACGCCGACTACGAGGCCAGCGCCGTGCCTATTCCGCCGAGGGTCGGACCGCAAAGGTCGGGCCTGGTCAGGTAGGGACACGGCTCACGAAGCCGGCGTCGAAGCGCGCCGCGCGACCGTCTCCGTACCCCCTGCCATGGACACCGCCTTGCCACCGTCCCATGCTGATCCGACGGAGTGGGTTCAGGGAGCGGAGGATGGACTTCTCGTTGAGCGAGGAACAAGCTGCGCTGCAGGCGAGTGCGCGGCGGTTTTCCGAGGCGGAACTGACCGAAGCCGCCGAGCGATCGGAGCGCGAGGACGTGCCCCCGGGCCCGGAAATCCTAAGCCGTTTCGCCGACATGGGTTTTCTGGGGATCAATCTCGATCCCGAACTTGGCGGTGCCGGCGCCTCCCATCTGGAGGCCGTCCTGGTGCTCGAGGAGATCGCCAGGGTCTCGCCAGCGGTCGCCTTTCCCGTATTCGAGAGCTGTTTCGGGCCTGTCCTAGCAATCCAGCATTTTGCGCCGGAGGATCTGAAGCGGCGGATCATTCCGAAGGTCTGCCGGGGCGAGATGATGATCGCCGTCGCCATGTCCGAGCCCGACGCCGGCAGCGCCCTCACCGACCTCAAGACCCGCGCCGCCATCAGCGATGGCCGCATCACCATCAATGGCCGGAAACGCTGGTGCTCGGGCGCGGGGCATGCCGACGCCTATGTCGTCTATTGCCGGATGAGCGACGAGCCCGGCGCCAAGGGCATCGGCGCGGTGCTTGTCGAAAAGGACAGGGACGGCATCACCTTCGGCGCGCGTGAACGCCATATGGGTTTTCGCGGCGTCGCCAGCGCCGATATTTTTTTGGACGATGTCTCGGTGCCCATCGGCAACCTCATCGTGCCGGCGGGCGGGTTTCGGCAGCTGATGGAAGCCTTCGATCTGGAGCGCTGCGGCAACACCACCATGAGCCTAGCGATCGCCCAATCCGCCTTCGACTACGTGCTCGCCTACGTTCAGGAGCGCCGTCAGTTCGGCAAGCCGCTGGTCGATTTCCAGGCGGTGCAGCTCTCGCTCGCCGAGATGAAGATGAAGCTGGACGCTGCCCGCCTCCTCCTCTACCGCGCCGTGGTCAACGCCGAAACAGGATTGCCTTCGATCAATGACAGCTCGATCGCCAAATGTTTTGCGAACGAGATGGTGCGCGAGGTGACCGGCAAGGCGATGCAGCTCATGGGCGGCTACGGCTACAGCGCGAACTATCCGATCGAGCAGAAAATGCGCGACGGCTGGGGCTGGGGCATCGCCGGCGGCGCCATCGACATCCAGAAAATCAACATCGCCGCCGCCCTGGTCGGCCGCCGCTTCCCCCAACGGGTGGTGTGACCACCTCATGGACTTGGACCGGCATGACCTGGCTCGACGGTATGCGGCCCGGTTTGGGGACGGAGATGGCAGGCGCAGGATGGCAGGCCGATGACGTGGCCACGCCACCTGACGGGGCAGCCGCTGCCGCTGTCGGGTCTCCGCGTGCTCGATCTCACCACGGTGATCTACGGGCCGTACACAACCCAGATGCTCGGTGATTTCGGCGCCGACGTGATCAAGGTCGAAGCGCCCGGCGGCGACATGACCCGGGACATCGGCGTCGCCCGGAACGACAAGATGACGGCGCTGTTTCTGGGCTCGAACCGCAACAAGCGGAGCGTCGTGCTCGATCTCAAGCGCGAGGCGGCGAGAGATGCGCTCTGGCGCCTGATCGAGAGGGCCGACATGCTGGTCCACAACATGCGCCCGCAGAAATTCTCGAAGCTGGGCTTCGATCCTGATGCAGTGATGAACCGTAACAAAAGCATCGTCTACGGCGCGCTGCTCGGCTATCGCGAGGACGGCCCCTATGGCGGCATGCCCGCCTATGACGACGTCATCCAGGGCATGTCCGGCCTCGCCGGCACGTTCACGGCGCGTGACGGCGAGCCTGTGCTGATGCCGACCATCGTCGCCGACAAGACGGCAGCACTCCTCGCCTCGAACGGCCTGATGGCAGCGTTGGTGCAGCGGATGGCCACCGGCAAAGGCGTCTATGTCGAGACCTCGATGTTCGAGGGCCTGGTCGGCTACGTCCTGCTGGAGCACCAGAACGGCATGATCTTCGATCCGCCCGCCGCCGGCCCCGGCTATCCGCGCGCGCTTTCGCCCGAGCGCCGCCCGCACCGAACGGCCGACGGATTCCTCTGCCTTCTCGCCTATACCGACGCGCAATGGCGCCGCTTCTGGGACCTGACCGGCGGTCCGGCGCGGGCGGCGGATCCTCGGTTCAGCAACATTCGCCGTCGACATGAGAACATCGATGCGCTCTACAAGATCGCGGGCGAGGCGCTGGCGACGGAGACCACGGAAACGTGGCTTGCTCGCCTGCGCGCCGCAGAGATACCGGCGGGACCGGTGAACCGCCTGGAGGACCTGTTCGAAGACCACCACCTGCAGGCGACCGGCTTTTTCCGGCCGTTCGATCATCCAAGCGAGGGGGCCATGGAGCTACCGGACACGGCATTTCGCTTCGACCGGAAGCCGCTGCCTGTGCGTCATCCCCAGCCCGGCCTCGGCGAGCATGGACGCGAGGTGCTGGCGGAGGCGGGCATGAGCGAGGCCGACATCGACCGGGCTCTGGGGGGCGAATGATGAAAGCGATGCGAGTAGAGGCCGATTGGGGGCTCGACAATCTCAAGCGTGTCGACCTGCCGGAGCCGTCATTCGGCCCGGACGAGGTGCTGGTCCGGATCGAGGCGGTCTCGATCAACCCGCGGGACAAGATCGTGATCGAGGGCGGCTATGGCCGCATGGCCGGGCCGCTGCCGCTGATCCCGCTTTGCGACGGTGCCGGCCGCGTGATCGGGGTCGGTGCGAATGTCGAGCATGTCGCCACCGGCGACCTCGTGTGCCCGGCCTACAGCCTGACCTGGCCCCACGGCACGGCGGGCCACGAGACCCATGCGGGCTCGCTCGGCGGCATGATCGACGGCACCGCGCGCGAGCTGATGGCCGTGCCGGCGGCAGCGCTGGTGAAGGCGCCCGCCCATCTCGACGCCGCCGAGGCGGCGAGCCTGCCCTGCGCTGCGGTCACCGCCTGGAACGCGATCGTCGAGACCGGCGGGGTCAAAGCCGGCGATCGCGTTCTCCTTCAGGGCACCGGCGGCGTCTCCCTTTTCGCTCTGCAGTTCGCGAAGATGCAGGGGGCGGAGACCATCCTGATCTCGTCCGACGACGCCAAGCTGGAGCGCGCCCGGGCGCTCGGGGCGGATCACCTGATCAACTACCGGTCCGAGCCGGACTGGCACAAGCTGGCGCTCAGGCTGACCGAGGGCCGGGGCGTGGATCACGTCGTCGACATCGGTGGTACCGGCACGCTCGAGAAGGCGATCGCCGCCGTCCGCCCGAGCGGCGTGATCAGCATGATCGGCGTCCTCGGCGGCGCCTCCCCGCCCTTGCAGCTCGGTCGCGTGGTAACCCGCCAGGTCCGGCTCCAGGGCATAACCGTCGGCAGCCACGCGATGTTCGAGCGCATGGCGCGCGCGATGGCCCTGCACCTCACCCGCCCGGTCCTCGACGATCACCGCTTCGCCCTCGAAGACCTTCCATCGGCGCTGGCCCGCCTGCCGGAGAATCGTCATATCGGCAAGATCGTCGGCACCGTCTGATACCGACATGCTTGGACATTGCGGTCTTTGCAGGAAGACAGACGAGGCGGCCGATTCTCTCATTCTCGCCGCTGTCTTCACCCTTCATTAAACTCTGTCGGCGATACTCGTCGCAGGTCCAAGCGACCCTGGGAGTCCGTCCGCCGGAAAATTGGGACAGGCCTCGGATTCCCAGGATCGCATGGACCTGCGAGACGTGTAGCAACGCGAGGTTAAGACAGGGTTAAGCATCCCGGATCAAAGCAAATTCGCGATCGGACACCGAAGCATTGTCCGACCTGCGGAACCAGCCCGTACCCCTGCCGATCACCCCCAGAGTGCCCTCGTCTCGAGCGGTCGAGAGGGGTGCGGTCGGGCGCCCGCTTCAGATGCTCTAAGCGTCGAGCGCCTTTCGCAGAAGCTCGTTCACCATCTGCGGATTGGCCTGGCCCTTCGTCTTCTGCATGACCTGCCCGACGAACCACCCGATCAGCTTCGGATTTTCTTTCGCCTTTACGAGCTGAGCGGGGTTGGCCTCGACGATCTCGGCGATGATTTTTTCAATGGCGCCCGTGTCGGAAATCTGCCTCAAACCCTTCTTTTCGACGATCGCATCCGGCGGCTCGCCGGTGGTCAGCATGTCCTGAAAGACCTGCTTTCCGATCTTGCCGGAAATGGTGCCATCGGTGATCAGGCCGACCAGCTTGCCCAGATTTTCTGCGGAGACCGGGCTCTCCTCGATCGAGAGCCCCTCCCGATTGAGAGCGCCGAACAGCTCGGAGGTCACCCAGTTGGCGACCAGCTTGGCGTCCCGTCCTTTGGCCGCTGCCTCGAAATAGGCCGCGGTCTCGCGCTCGGCCACCAGCACGCCGGCGTCATAGGCGGAAAGGCCGAACTCGGCCATAAACCGCGCCTTCTTCGCATCCGGGAGCTCTGGGAGCTCCGCCCGGATTTTCTCGACGAAGTCGTCCTGCAAAACCACCGGCAGCAGGTCGGGATCGGGGAAATAGCGGTAGTCGTGGGCCTCTTCCTTGGAGCGCATGGCGCGGGTCTCGCCGCGCTCGGGGTCGAAAAGCCGGGTCTCCTGAACGACCACTTCGCCGCCCTCGATCAGCTCGATCTGACGGCGCGCCTCGTACTCGATCGCGCGGCCGACGAACCTCATCGAATTCAGATTTTTGATTTCGGCGCGCGTTCCCAACGCCTCGCCCGGGCGGCGGACGGAGACATTGGCGTCGCAGCGCAGCGAGCCTTCCTCCATATTGCCGTCGCAGGTGCCGAGATAGCGCACGATCGAATGCAGCTTTCGCATGAAGAGCACGGCTTCCTCGGCCGAGCGCATGTCCGGCTCGGACACGATCTCCATCAGCGCCACGCCCGAGCGGTTCAGGTCGACCAGCGTCGCGTCCGGGCGCTGGTCGTGCACGCTCTTGCCGGCATCCATCTCCAGATGCAGCCGCGTGATCCCGATTTGTTTCGAGCTGCCGTCCTCGAAGTCGATGCTGAGGGCACCGCTGCCGACGATCGGCTCGGCATATTGGGAGATCTGGTAGCCGTTGGGCAAATCCGGATAAAAATAATTCTTGCGCTCGAAGACGGAGTGCCTGTTGATCGCAGCGTTCAGGCCGAGACCGGTCTTCACCGCCTGCTCGATGCAATAGCCGTTCACGGTCGGCAGCATGCCCGGCATGCCGGCGTCGATCAGCGAGACGTGGCTGTTGGGCGCGCCGCCAAATTCGGCGGACGCGCCTGAAAACAGCTTGGCCCTCGAGGCGACCTGGGCGTGCACCTCGCAGCCGATCACCACTTCCCAGGGGCCGCTCATACCTTGAACGAGGTTCTTTTCGGCGTTCATGACCGGGCTCCCGCCGCGAGAAAAGGCGGAGTCGCGGTGAAGCCGGCGGCTTCCTCCAGCACGCCTGCCGCGCGCAGCACCGTCTCTTCGTCGAACGGCCGGCCGATCAGCTGCAGACCGAGCGGCAGGTTGTCGCCGTCGAGACCGGCGGGGACGGAAATGCCCGGAAGCCCGGCGAGATTGGTCGGCACGGTGAAGACGTCGTTCAGATACATCTGGATCGGATCGGACTTTTCGCCGATGGCGAACGCGGCCGAGGGCGCCGTCGGCGTCAGGATCAGGTCGACATCCTCGAACACCTGATCGAAATCGCGCTTGATCAGCGTTCTGATTTTCTGGGCCTTGAGATAGTAGGCGTCGTAGTAGCCGGCCGAGAGCACATAGGCGCCGATCAGCACGCGGCGCACAACCTCGTCCCCGAAACCCTCGCCACGGGTTTTTTCGTAAGTCGCGATCAGATCCTCGCCGTCGACGCGGAGCCCGTAGCGCATGCCGTCATAGCGGGCGAGGTTGGAGGACGCCTCGGCCGGTGCCACGATGTAGTAGGCGGGAAGCGCATATCGGGTGTGGGGAAGGCTGACCTCGCGGATCTCGGCGCCGGCGGAACGCAGCCAGTCGACGCCCTTTTGCCAGAGATCGATGATGTCTTCGGGCGTGCCGTCCATCCGGTATTCGTTGGGAATGCCGATTTTGAGGCCACGGATGTCGCCGGTCAGCGCCGCCTCGAAATCCGGGACGCCGACGGGCACCGACGTGCTGTCCTTCGGATCGTGGCCCGCCATCTGCTGGAGGAGAATGGCTGCGTCGCGCACGCTGCGGGTCATCGGTCCGGCCTGGTCGAGCGAGCTCGCGAAAGCGACGATGCCGAAGCGCGAGCAGCGCCCGTAGGTCGGCTTCATGCCGACGATGCCGGTGAAGCTCGCGGGCTGGCGGATCGAGCCGCCGGTGTCGGTGCCGGTCGCCCCGAGGCAAAGCCTCGCGGCCACGGCCGAGGCCGACCCGCCCGAGCTCCCGCCCGGGACCAAGGGGCGGGCCGCCCCGGGCTCGGTCCAGGGATTTTTGACCGGGCCGAAATAGCTCGTGACGTTCGAGGAGCCCATGGCGAACTCGTCGAGATTGGTCTTGCCGAGCAGGACGGCGCCGGCTTCCCAGAGCTGGCGGGTCACGGTGGATTCGTAGGGCGGCACGAAGCCTTCCAGGATGTGCGAACCGGCGGTCGTCTGCACGCCCTCGGTGCAGAACAGATCCTTGATCGCGAGCGGCACCCCTTCCAGCGGGCGGGCGCGGCCCGCGGCGATCCGCCGGTCGGACTCTTCCGCCATCGCCAGCGCTTTTTCAGGCGTCTCCACGATGAAGGCGTTCAGGCTTTTCGCGGCCTCGATCGCCTCGACACAGGCCCTGGTCAGCTCGACGGCGGAAAAATCCCGCTTCGCCAGCCCGTCCCGCGCCTGGGCGAGGTCCAGTTCCATAAGAGTCATTCGACCACCTTCGGCACCACGAAGTGGCCGTCCTGCTGCTCGGGTGCGTTCTTCAGAATGGCTTCGACCATATCGCCGTCGCTGACTTCATCGTCACGCAGGGCCAGCCCGGCCTCGCCCACGGAGGTCATCGGCGGCACGCCTTCGGTGTCGACCTCGTTCAACTGCTCGATCCAGCCGAGAATGTTGGAGAGTTCCGACGCCAGCGCCGCGCGTTTCTCCGGATCGATCTCGATCCTCGCGAGCCTGGCGATCCTGGCCACGGTGGCCTCGTCGAGCGACATCGCTCCTGGTCTCCTCGAACACCTTGGGGTAAGGGGTGGAATCCTCGAAAATTCGCGGCGAAAGCTACACCTCTTGCCGATCCTAAGCAACCTCACAGCCTTTCTCGACGCCATCGCGGCCAGCGGATCCGGGCGTCGGAGCCTGCTGGCGCTTGACGTCTCCAAGACCGCGATCGGCATCGCCGGCAGCGACCCCGACTGGCGCCTCGCGACGCCGGTCGAAACACTCCGGCGGCGAGGCCTGAAAAACGATCTCGCAGCGATTCACGGAAATCTGGAAGAACGCGAGGCCGGCGCGCTGGTCATCGGCCTGCCGCTCAACATGGACGGCAGCGAAGGCCCCAGATGCCAATCCATCCGGCAGTTCGCGAAGGACGCCGACCGGGCGTTCCGTCTGCCCATTCTGCTCTGGGACGAGCGCCTCACCACCTTCGAGGCCGGCGAGCGCGCTGACGAGATGGGATTGAAGGGTGAAAAGCGGGCGGAGATGCTCGATGCGCTGGCAGCCAGCCTGATTCTGGAGGACGCGATCGAAGCGCTTCGGCGGACGGGCTTATAAGCCACGGCCGAGATCCATGAATTAAAACGGTTCATGGTTAGCTCTTTCTTAAGAATTTACCGTCAGACTGCGGGCATGGTCCAATTGCACGAGCCATCCAGCACGATGCCGAGATCAGCCATCGCTCGTTTCCTTCGCGACCGCCGCGGCGGCGTGGCGGTGATCGTCACCCTGTCGATCTTCGTGCTCGTCGGGGCCCTCGGGCTCGCCATCGACAGCGCCCGCGGCTACACCGTGCAGAGCAAACTCCAGGGCGCCGTCGACGCCGCGGCCCTCGCTGCCGCCAAGGTTTACGGCGAAGGCAGAACCATCGGGGACATGACGGTCGCAGCTTTCGCGGCCTCCGAGGCCCGCATGTTCTTCGATTCCAACTACCCCAACGACTTCATGGGCGGCGAGATCTTGGATTTCGACGCCTATGTCGACGAGTCGAGCGACAATATGGTGGTTCGGGCCAAGGCCGCCGTGCCGACCACCTTCATGCAGGCCCTGGGAATCAAGCAGATGTCGATGGTGGGTGACGCTCAGGTCAAAGCCATCCACAGCAATCTCGAGCTGTCCCTGGTGGTCGACGTGACCGGTTCGATGAACTGGATCGACAGCGGCGGCGCGGTCAAGATCGAGTCGCTGAGAGCTGCGGGCAAGGCCCTGCTGCAGACAATCTATGCCGACGAGACCTCCCTGCCTGGCGTCCACGTATCGCTCGTGCCCTACCGCGCCGCAGTCAATATCGGCCATCGTCCGTCCTGGCTGCGGGGTTATAACGAGGGGGATTTCAATCCTGACTCCTGGCGGGGGTGCGTGCTGGCGCGCGCGGCACCGCAGGATCAGAATGACGATCCCCCCGACAAGAAAGCGGATCGCTTTTATCCCTACCACTGGCCCGGTGGCAAAGCCTGGAATTTCTGGCCACCGGTTCTCTTCGACCTTTCCGGGCCCAACTGGTTCTGCCCGAAGAACGAGATCATCCCGCTAACCGATCAGCGCGAGACCATCGAGGACGGTATCGAGGCGCTGGACGCACGCTCTGGCGGTGGGACCCAGACCAGCCAGGGTCTGGTCTGGGGCTGGCGCACGGTCTCGCCGCGCTGGCGAGGGGAATGGAAGAACCCGACGCCTAACGATATGCCGAAGGACTATGACGAACCCAATCTGGTGAAGGCGGTCGTGTTCATGACCGACGGCATCGCCGACATCGGCTGGGAGCTGATGGCCTATGGATTCCTGGACGAGGGCAACCTCGGCACCACCAACGAAGCGGCGGCGGAAGCGGAGATCAATTCGAGGCTGAGCGCGGTCTGCGAATCGATGAAGGACGAAGGCATCCGGATCTTCTCGGTGATGTTCGCCGTCACCAATCCTGCGATCGAATCGACCTATCGAGACTGCGCCTCGGAGCCGGATTATTTCTTCAACTCACCGACCGGTGAGGAGCTGGAATCCGCCTTCGAGCAAATCGGCCGCCGACTCGCGTCACTGCGCCTGGCGCACTGACTGGCCCGACCGTTCTCGAACCGGACAGATTGCGGGGATCGGAACGGAGCGCCAACGTCGGCAACACGAGGCGGCCTTGCCTGCTCGAGGTGCCGACCGCATGCTGATTCCAGGACATCACTGATCAGCCGGAGGAGGCGTGGATGGCGGTCCTCAGCGACTATCGGCATTACGATGCGCTCGGTCTTGCCGCGCTCGTCGCGGAAGGCGAGGTGACATCGGGCGAGCTTCTGGACGCCGCCCTGGAGCGCCTGGAGGCGGTCGATCCGCGGATCAACGCGATCGCCCATCTCGCGGTCGAGCCGGCCCGGGCGGCGATCGAACGGGGTCTGCCGGAGGGGCCACTTGCCGGCGTGCCCTTTCTTCTGAAGGATCTGGGCGTCGCCGCGATCGACTGCCCTTCGAATTTCGGTTCCCGCCTGTTCGCCGGTACCGCCCACGACCATGATTGCGAGCTGGTGTGCCGTCTGAAGCGCGCCGGGGTCCTGATCTTCGGACGTACGACCTCGCCCGAGCTCGGCATCGGTCCGGTGACCGAGGCCAAGGTCTATGGCGGTCCGACCCGCAATCCCTGGAACCTGGAGCACACGGCTGGCGGCTCGTCCGGCGGGGCCGCCGCCGCGGTGGCGGCCGGCATCCTGCCCGCGGCACACGGCTCGGACGGCGGCGGCTCGGTGCGCATCCCCGCCTCGTCATCGGGCCTGTTCGGCCTCAAGCCGACCCGTGCCCGCATGCCGACCGGACCGCGACTCGGCGAGGGCTGGGCCGGCATGGCGACGGACGGGTTTCTCACGCGCTCGGTGCGCGACAGTGCGGCTCTGCTGGATGCGACCGCCGGGCCCGATGCGGGCGCGCCCTACTGGCCGCCACCGCTTCAGGGTCGCTTTGCAGAAGCGATCGCCAAGCCGCCCGCCCGGCAGCGCGTGGCGCTCTGCCTCGAAAGTTTTTTCACTGGCGCCCCCCTGCATCCGGACTGCCGCGCCGCGGTCGAGCGCGCAGGGAAAATCCTTTCGGGCCTCGGCCATCACGTCGAGGAGGCGGCGCCGACGATCGATCTGATGGGGCTGATGCGGGCCTGGACGCGGATCGTCGCCTGCGGCGGAGCACTCGCGGTTCGCCAAAAGCTGGCGATGCGCGCAGCACCGCTCGATCCGGACGAGCTGGAGGGCATCACTCGCGGTGCGCTGGCGCTCGCCGAGACGGTCTCGGGCGCCGACTATCTGGCGGCGGTCGATCGGGTGCATGGCGTCGGCCGCGCGCTCGCGGGCTTTTTCGAGCGCCACGACCTGCTGGTCACCGCCACGCTGGCGGAGCCGCCGGCCGAGATCGGCAGGTTCGCCCCCGACGACGAGGATTTTCTGGCCCACAGGCTGGGGCCGAAGGGTATCCTGCCTTATTCGCCCTTCACCCCGGTCTTCAACGCCAGCGGCCAGCCCGCCATGTCGGTGCCGTTGCACTGGAATGCGGCCGGTCTGCCGATCGGCGTCCACGTCGCCGGACGCTTCGGCGCCGACCAAACCCTGCTGGCGCTCGCCGCCGAACTCGAAACGGCCGCCCCCTGGTTCGACCGGCTGCCTCCGTTTCCCTGATATGATGTCAGCGTCGAGCCAGCACGGCTTCGAGAAAGCTCAAAAGTTCGCCGCGCTCGATCTCGACGCCGGCGATCGCCTTGCCGATGCCTTCCACCAGGACGAAGCGCGGGATGCCGCCCTCGACCTTCTTGTCGCGGGCCATGGCGGCGAGCATGGCGTCTGCGGTGACCGCCGTCTGCAGCCTTCCGGCGCTGGTCGGCAGGTCCGCCGATTCGAGATGACGGACGACCCGCTCGACGTCGTCTTCGGGACAATGGCCGCGCGTGCGGGAAATCCGAAAGGCGAAGGCCATGCCGATCGCGACCGCCTCGCCGTGCAGGAGCTCGCCGCCATAGCCGGTGATCGCTTCGAGTGCATGGCCGAAGGTGTGACCGAGATTGAGCAATGCGCGCCGGCCGCTTCGCTCCCGCTCGTCGTCGGCGACGATGGCGGCCTTGGCGGAACAGCTCTCGATCACGGCGTGGCGGCGGGCGTCCGCATCGCCCTTCAGAAGGGCCCGGCCGTTCTCTTCCAGCCAGGCGAAGAAGCCGGGCCGGTCGATCAGCCCGTATTTCACGATCTCGGCATAGCCCGCGCCGAGCTCGCGGGGCGGCAGGCTTTCGAGCGCGCCGATGTCGGCGAGCACGAGCACCGGCTGATGAAAGCTGCCGATCAGGTTCTTGCCGTGACGGCTGTTGACGCCGGTCTTGCCGCCGACCGAGCTGTCGACCTGGGCGAGCAGGGTGGTCGGGATCTGGATGACGTCGAGGCCGCGCAGCAGCGTGGCGGCGGCGAAGCCCGCGAGATCGCCGATCACGCCGCCGCCGAGTGCCACGATCGCGTTGCCGCGCTCGATGCCGAGCGCCAGGATGTCTTCGACGAGGCTCTCGAAGTTCGCCAGGCTCTTGGTCTGCTCGCCGGCCGGCAGAACGATCGGCGAATAGTCGATTCCGGCCGCATCCAGGCTGGCGCCCAGCGTCTCGAGATGGCCGTTTTCCTCGAGATGCCGATCGGTGACGACGATCGCGCGAGAATCGCGGATCAGCGGCCGGATCGCTGCGCCGGCATTCCGGATCAGTCCCGTCCCCACCAGGATGCGGTAGCTGCGCTCGCCGAGATCGACGGTGAGCTCCTCGGCCCGCTCGCCGCCCGTCATGGCCTCTCTCCGTCGACAAACGGCCAGAGCGCCTCGACCGCGCGCTCGACCACCTGGCCGAGCGACCCCTCGCCGCTGTCGATGACGATATCGGCCTCGGCATAGGTCGGGCGCCGCTCCTCCAGCAGTCGGGACAGGATTTTTCGCGGGTCGCCCGTCCTCAAAAGCGGCCGGTCGTCCCTTCTGCCGGTGCGCCTGACCAGAATGTCGACGTCGGAATCCAGCCAGATCGAGACGGCGTTCGCTTTGATCAGCGCGCGCGTCTCGCCGGCGACGAAGGAGCCGCCGCCGAGCGCCAGAACCTGACGCCGGCGCTCGCCGATCAGCCGGGCGATCACCTGGCGCTCGCTCCTGCGAAACGCCTCTTCGCCGATTTCGGCGAAGATGTTGCTGATCGAGGTGCCGGCCGCGTCCTCGATCGCCCAGTCGGCGTCCTGAAACGGCCAGGCCAGCGCCTTGGCCAGCCGGCGGCCGACGGAAGTCTTGCCCGAGCCCATCATGCCCACGAGCACGATCGTGCGCTCGAGACGCTGGCCGAGAAGTGCCGGATCGGCGGCCGGGCGGGCCGGGGTCGAATGTTCCTTCAAGTTGAGGATGCCTGTACCTTTGGGACCGGACGTTGAAAGGAGCCTCCGCACTCGATATAAAGCTGTGATCCGGCCCGGAAGCAAGCCTCGGTCCTTTTCGGACCGGATGGAAGCCGGGGATCCGATGCCTCGGGCGGGCACCGTTCGGCGATGATGGACGAGAGTGATGGCGAAGTTCGGCGGTATGTTGTTGCTGGCCCTCATGGTGCTGCTTCTCGGCGGGACAGCGTTTCTCGCGGTCTGGGACATCCCGCCGCCGACCTCCGAATTCGAGCGGACCCTGCCGGACAGCAGGTTCCCGCGCTGATCGAGCGGGGGTGCCAGAGGAACCAGGATCGCGAGCATGCTGGATGCCGGAGGTGAGAGTTTTCTCGAAATGATGGCGGTGGAGCGCGGCGCCAGCCGCCACACGCTGGATGCCTATCGCCGGGATCTCGACGACTATCAGCGCTATCTCAAACGAAAAGGCACGGACGGCGGCAAGGTCGGAAGCGACGTGATCCGCGCGTTCTTGAGTTCACTCGCCGGCGCCGGTCTCGCCGCCTCGACCCAGGCGAGAAAGCTCTCCGCGATCCGCCAGTATCACCGCTTTCTGTTCCTCGAAAACCACAGGCCGGACGATCCGACCCAGACCCTGGAAAGCCCGAAGCGGGCGAGGCCGCTGCCCAAACTCCTGGACGCCCGTGAGATCGAAGCGCTGATCCATGCCGCTCGCGAAAAACCCGGCGCCGAGGGCATGCGCCTGGTCGCCTGCCTGGAACTTCTCTATGCGACCGGCATGCGGGTCTCCGAGCTTCTCGAGCTGCCGCTTTCCGCCATCGCGCCGGACCGGTGCTCGGTGATCGTGTTCGGCAAGGGCGGCAAGGAGCGGATGGTCCCGATCGGCCGCGCTGCGCGCGAGGCGCTTTTGGATTACCTGGCCGTGCGCGATGGTTTTCTGAAGCGGCGCACCAGGGGTGACCGCTATCTCTTTCCGTCGCGCGGCAAGGAGGGGCATCTCACGCGCCAGCGGCTGACTCAGCTCCTTAAGGCGCTGGCGGTGGACGCGGGGATCGAGCCCGCCCGCCTCTCGCCCCATGTGCTGCGCCACGCCTTCGCCAGCCATCTCCTGGAGGGCGGCGCCGATCTGCGCGCGGTGCAGATGATGCTCGGCCATGCCGACATCGCCACCACCGAGATCTACACCCACGTCCAGGGCGAGCGCCTGGCCGCCGCCGTCCGCGACCATCACCCCCTCGGGCGGGTCGTGCGACGACCTCGTTGACTGGCATTTCGGCGAAGACGATCGAGACAATGGCACCTGTCAGAACGCGGCCCTTGGTCACATGGCATCGGACGCGGCGAGCGACGACGCTGAGACGTCGTTTCGTCCGGGCTTCCTCCAGAGGAGACATTCGTTGAGCTTTTACGTCGTCGAGCCCTGCACCCAGCGCCTGCACCGTTCCGAGCTCGCCGTCCCCGGCAGCTCGCCTAAATTCTTCGAGAAGGCCGCGAAGTCGGACGCCGACGTCGTGTTTCTCGATCTCGAAGACGCGGTGGCGCCGGATCTGAAGGCGGAAGCACGAAAAAACGTGGTCCAGGCGATCGGTGACATCGACTGGGGCGACAAGACGCTGACCGTGCGCATCAACGGCCTCGACACGCACTACATGTATCGGGACGTGATCGACGTGATCGAGCAGGGCTCCGATCGCCTCGACATGATCATGATCCCGAAGGTCGGCACCGCGGCCGACGTCTACGCGCTCGACATGCTGGTGACCCAGTGCGAGGATGCCGCCGGCAAAACCAAGCGCATCGGCTTTTCCCATATCATCGAGACCGCGCTCGGCATGGCCAACATCAACGAAATCGCGGCCGCCTCGAAGCGGAACGAGGCGCTGCATTTCGGTGTTGCCGACTACGCCGCCTCGACCAAGGCGCGCACCACCAATATCGGCGGCGCGAACCCTGACTACGTGGTCCTGACGGACGCCGACGCCAATGTCGACGGTGGCGGCCGCGCCGCCCATTGGGGAGACATGTGGCATTATGCGATCGCGCGCATGGTGGTGGCGGCGCGCGCGCACGGCCTTCGCCCGATCGACGGTCCCTATGGCGATTTCAGCGACCCCGACGGCTATCGCGCTGCGGCGAAGCGCGCCGCGATCCTCGGCTGCGAGGGCAAATGGGCGATCCATCCCTCCCAGATCGCGCTCGCCAACGAGGTGATGAGCCCGCCCGTCGCCGAGGTGGAAAAAGCGCGGAAAGTGCTGGCGGCGATGGAGGAGGCGAACCGGGAAGGCAAGGGCGCGGTCAGCCTGGACGGCAAGCTGATCGACATCGCCTCGATCCGTCAGGCCGAGGCCCTGGTCGCCAAGGCCGACGAAATTTCTTCACGCGAAGTCTGACAGACCGCGGCCTATCGCCCTGGCGCAGTCCGTCAAGGGCTGATCGCGCGGCCGCGAAAATGGTAGGTCAGGATCTTCGGTCCCTGCACGAAATAGCCGCAATCCAGCGTTTCGATGCGAAAGCCGGCGGCGAGCAGCAGGCGATCGACGCGGCGGTCAAGATGGCAGTTGCCGGCGAGCCGGCTCCAGAGCGGCGTGACCCGCTCCTGCCAGCGTTGCACACCTGGCTGATCGTCGGGCGCGCGGCCGTGTTCGATGAAGAGGAGAGTGGCGCCCGGCTTCAGCACCCGGCGGATCTCGCCGAGCGTGCCGACCGGATCGTCGACGCTGCAGAGTGTCCAGGTCACGACGGCACAGTCCATCGAACGGTCGGCGAGCGGCAGAGCCTCGCCGCGCCCTTCGAGGAGACGGACCGGGCAGCGGGACCAGACGGCGGTTTTCCTCGCTTTGTCGAGCAGCGGTCTCGACGGATCGATGCCGATCACCTGCCGCACGTCCCGGCCGTAGAAGGGAATGTTCAGCCCCGAGCCGACGCCGACCTCGAGCACGCGCCCGCACGCGGCTTCGATCAGCCCGGATCTGAGCGGCGTCAGCGGCGTATGGCGCATGCCGCCGTGGATGAGCCAGGGCAGAATGTGCCGCTGGTAGAGACCCATGGCATCGTCCCGTCTGGATCCGGACGAGACTAGTGGTATGACCACATCATTCTATTCACAAGGAGTTCTGTAACAAGGTTCGAAATCAATATGTTATGCACTTGCCCATTGAGTCTCCCGATGTGGTCATGCCACGAATGCGTTTTCCGATCTTACGGAACCGGCCCGCAACGGTCTTCCCACAACAGAAACGCGCGCCACCGAGGTGACGCGCGTTTCCGGTTGAAGCCGGATCAAATGGATCCCTTCAACGGGTTGGCTCGCAGGCAATCCTGAAGGATTCGAGCCGTCCTTCGGACCGTTGCCGTCTAGGGGGAGAGGAGGAGATGACGGGTCAGGCGGTCCGCAGGTTCTGGTGATTCAGGTCGATGATCCGCCTGGCCGACGCGACGCCGCCGGTGCGGTCGCCATCGAAGGATCGGGCGGCGACGTCGACCGATCGCCAGATCACGATGAAGGTCAGAGGCACGATCGCGAGGGCGAGCAGACCGACCCATCCCGCACCGATGCCGGCAGTGGCCGCGAGCGAGGCGGCGACCAGACATAGACCGGCGGCGATGACTCCGGCCGCGAGCATTTTCATGGTTTCGCCGAACAGGGAGAAGGTGGGTGAACGACGGGCGATCCAGCCCTGCATTGACAACCAGATGGCGGCGACCGCGAAAACCGCGGCTCCTGCCAGGGACGCTCCGATAGCCGACATGTCCAAAGACCTCCATCAAATGCCACACTATGTGGCTGCTTCGCATCAGCCGGGCGCTCTTGATAACGAGAAAGGTGTTGGCCAATGCAGTGAATGAACTTTAAGAGCGTGATGATGATCTTGATAAGTGCATTTCGTCCACATATCCACAAAATGCCGCGAGTATGTGATTTTTATGCAACAAAAAATGCTGCAGAATAGCAACAACATCTCATGGGTTGTATGGGCGTCAGGTTTTATCGATTGGGAAGATCAAACCCAGCCGCCATCGCAAATATAAGTCTGGTTTGTCATTGCATTACTATCGTCAGAGGCGAGAAAAAGCGCCAGCCTCGCCACGTCGTCCGGGTAGAGCTTCCGCTTCAGGCATTGGCGCGCCATCAATTCGCGCTCGCCTTCGGAGGTCAGCCAGAGCTCGACCTGACGTTCGGTCATGATCCAGCCGGGCGCGATCGAGTTTACCCGGATGTCGTCCGGCCCGAGATCGCGCGCCAGCCCGCGAGTCAGTCCCATGATCGCCGATTTTGCCGCGGTGTAGCCGGGCATGCCGCCCTGGCCGATCATCCAGCTGGTGGAGCCGAAATTGATGATCGAGCCGCCACCCGCGGCCTTCATCATCGGCACCACGGCCTGTGCCGCGAAGAACTGGTGGCGCAGATTGATCGCCATGCGCTCGTCCCAATAGTCGGGGGTGACGCTCTCGATGGCGTGGCGCTCGTCATGGGCGGCGTTGTTCACCAGCACCGTGATCGGCCCGTTGATCTCGGCCGCCTTCGTGATCGCGGCGCGGAGCGCTTCGATGTCGCGGAGATCGCAGAGGAGGAAGGCCGGCTTTTCATGGCCGTCCGCTTCGATCGCGGCGACCGTCGCCTCGCTCGCCTCTTTCGCGATGTCGACGAAGGCGACCTTGGATCCCTGCGCCGCGAAATGGCGGACCAGGGAGGCACCGATGCCCGAGCCGCCGCCGGTGATGAAGACCGATCGTGCCTTCAGGCTCGGATAGATCGCGTCCAAAGGCTCTCTCCTCTTCGATGGGGTCATGGGCTTTCAGCCAATAAAGATGATCCGGCCGCCGCTGTTAAGCCCGGGTGTGGCGCGCTCGCGGCGCGGACTCGTGTTCTGTCCGCGAATTTGTGCCATGTTGAACGAAGGTGCGACCACGCAGCAGGAGGACTCCTATGACGTCAGCCGCGATCGTACTCGCAAGGGACGACAATGTCGGGACGGTGACCGGCGATGTGCGGCCCGGCGCCGAAGTGCTGGCGGGCGAGGGGCGGCTCGCGGTCAGGGACCCGATCCCGTTCGCCCACAAGATCGCGCTCCGGCCGATTGCCGCCGGCGACGCGATCGTCAAGTTCGGCGTGCCGGTCGGACGTGCGAAGACGGCGATCGAGGCCGGCGAGCATGTTCACGTCCACAATGTCGAGAGCGCCTACATCAACAATGCGGTGGACCATTTCGAGAGCTGAACCTCGGAGGAAACGACCATGAACGCGACGCTCCCCCGGTCCGGCGGCATGACCGGCTATCTGCGCGAGGACGGCCGGAAAGGCATCCGAAACGGCGTGCTCGTCGCCTATCTGGTGGAGTGCGCCCACCATGTCGCGCGGGCGATCGCCACGCCCCATGCCGAGGACGGCGCCCAGCTGATCGGTTTTCCCGGCTGCTACCCCAACGCCTATGCCCAGGACATGATGGAGGCGCTCTGCACCCATCCCAATGTCGGTGCCGTGCTCCTGGTGTCGCTCGGCTGCGAGCAGATGAACCGGCCGCGGCTGCTGGAGGTGATCGAAAAGTCCGGGCGACCGGTGCAACTCCTGGTCATCCAGAAAAGCGGCGGCACCCGAAGCAGCATTGAGTCTGGCCGCGCCTGGGTCGCCGAAGCGATCCGGGCCCTCGACGCGACGCCGCGCGTGCCGCTGGAGGTCGCCGATCTGATCGTCGCCACGGAATGCGGCGGGTCGGATGCCTGCAGCGGCATCACCGCCAATCCCGCGATCGGGGCTGCCGCCGATCTCGTGGTCGACGGCGGTGGCAGCGTGATCTTCGAGGAGCTGGGCGAGCTGTTCGGCTGCGAGAAGCACATGGCCGCACGTGCCGCCACGCACGAGCTCGGCCGGGAGATCGAGGCCGCCATGGCCAAGGCCTGGCGCCACTACGCGGCGCTGGATCAGTCCAGCTTCGGCGGCGGCAACATCACCGGCGGTCTGTCGACCATCGAGGAAAAGTCGATCGGCGCCTACGCCAAGAGCGGGACCAGCCCGATCATGGGCATGATCAGGCCCGGCGTCCGCCCGCCCAGACCCGGCCTCTACCTCATGGACATGGTGCCGGACGACGAGGTGAAATGGGGCTTCGCCAACATCAACGACAATGCGACCATCACCGAGCAGATCGCCTGCGGCGCCCATATCACGCTCTTTTCCACCGGCCGCGGTTCGGTCGTCGGCTCGGCGATCAGCCCGGTGATCAAGATCTGCTCCAATCCCGAAACCTATCGACGCCTCGAGGACGACATGGACGTGAACGCAGGCCGCATCATTTCGGAAGGCGCGTCGCTCAAAGACGTGGGTGCGGAGATCTTTTCGCTGATCCAGCGCGTGGCCGCCGGCCGTCCGACCAGGTCCGAAGCGCTCGGCCACCAGGAGTTCATCCTCGGTTACAAGAGCTTCGAGCCGCTCGGGCCGAGCTGCCTTCCGGTCTGACACGGTCGTCGTCGATTCCGGGCCCGTCGATGGACGTCTCGATCCGTGTCGCGAAAACCTTCGAGACGGACGCCTGTGTCGACGTCTACCGCGCCGCCTGGCGCGGCATGACCTTCGTGCCGCAGGATCTGCACAGCCTCGCCGAAGACAGGCGCTGGATGCAGGACGTGTTCGCCCATCAGCTCGTGCTGGTGGCGGAGCTGGCGCCGTCCGAGGATGACCGCGTCACGGGCGGCATCGTCGGCCTCCTCTCCATGAGCGACGGCACGGTGCACAATCTCTACATCAGGCCGGGCTATCAGGGACGCGGCATCGGTCATCGATTGCTGGAGACCGCCAAGACCTGCTCCGGCGGCCGCCTCAGACTCTGGGTCTTCGAGCCCAATGCCGGCGCCATCCGTTTTTACGAACGCCACGGCTTCGTCACCGAGCGCAGGACCGACGGCCGGGACAACGAAGAACAGGTGCCGGACCGGCTCATGGCGTGGCAGGCCGAGGACGGCTGATCCGGCCGCCGCGCCGCCGCTCGCCGCCTGCGCTATCCCGTAGCCTTGACCGATGCCTCATGTTAGCATTTGTCGGTTTTTCGCTGTATGTCTGCAGCTTCTGGCTTGGCTCCACCGGGGGGATGAGCGCCTTGCTTTCCTGTCGTCTGTTCAGCAGTTCGACTTCCGTCGCCTGCATTCCTTGTTTTTAGTTTAAAACTTTACTTGAATATTCTACCTATGCGTTTTCTAATGACACGTCGCATGAGCCGATCGAAGGGCAAGCGGTGAAGATTCTCATACTGGGCCTCAATTTCTCTCCGGAGCTGATCGGGGTCGGAAAATATACCGGCGAGATGGCCGCCTGGCTCGGTGAGCAGGGTCACGACGTGCGCGTAATCACCGCGCCGCCCTACTATCCCGGCTGGAAGATCCAGCCGCCCTATCGTCCGCACCGATATGAGGAAGAGCGCTGGCAGCGGCTGTCGATCCTGCGCTGCCCCATCTGGGTGCCGAACGCGCCCTCCGTGTCGACGCGCATCATGCACCTCCTTTCCTTCGCGTTCTCGAGCGCGCCGCCTGCAATCTGGCAGGGCCTGACCTGGCGGCCGGACATCGTCTGGACCGTCGAGCCCACCGCCTTCACCGCACCCACCGCCTGGCTGGCGGCGCGGGTCGGCGACGGCACCGCCTGCCTGCACATCCAGGACCTGGAGGTGGAAGCGGCGCTCGGCCTGCGCATGCTGAGCCGGTCATGGGCGATCAAGGCGTCCGCCTGGATCTATGGCTGGCTGCTTCGCCGGTTCGACCACGTCTCGACCATTTCGCTGCAGATGCGCGAGCAGTTGCCCTCCTACGGCGTGCCGCCGAAGCGCTGCGGCATCTTCCAGAACTGGGTCGACACCGAACGGCTCCGTCCCCTGAATCGGCCGAGTCTGTATCGCGCCGAACTGAGCCTGCCCGAGGACGCCGTGGTCGCCCTCTATGCCGGCAATATGGGCAGCAAGCAGGGCGTCGACAGCCTCGCCGAAGTGGCGCGGCGCTGTCGGGACGTGGCGAAGCTGCATTTCGTGTTCGCCGGCGACGGCTCGCTCCGCCGAAAGGTCGAGGCGGCGACCGCAGGGCTCGCCAACGTCACCATGCTGCCGCTGCAGCCGGACGAGCGCTTCAACGACCTGTTGAACCTCGCCGACATTCATCTTCTCCCCCAGCGTCCGCACACGGCCAGCTTTGCCCTGCCGTCCAAGTTCGGCGGCATGCTCGCCAGCGGACGACCGGCCGTGATTCAGGCGGAGGAGGGCGAGCTCGCGCGTGTCGGCCGCACCTGCGGGACCGTGGTCCGGCCGGGCGAGACCGAGGCCATGGCGGAGGCCGTGCGTGCGCTCGCCGGCGATCGCGAACGGCGCGAGAAGCTGGGCGAGGCGGCGCGCCGCTATGCGCTCGCCCATCTCGGCAAGGAACACGTCCTCAACCGCCATGTCGAGCAGATGCACGAGGCCATCGCCCGCCGCGCCCGCCGCCGCCCTCGCTGGCAGCGTCTGCTCGGCCTCGTCCTCCCCAATTTCGCCACCCCCCGCCGATGATTTTTTGACGCTGTCGCGGTGTCTCGGATGGGATGCCGGTGACAGGCGTCGATGGGTCGGGGCGGCGGGGCCCAGGCACGATTTGAGCCTGGTTTCCATATTGCGGCGCAGCACAGTTGACGTATACGTCAAAATACTGACGTGAAAGTCAGCTCCGTTAACCAAATCGTCACGAGAGTGGCCGCCTAATCGAGCGAGCGCCAAGAAAAAAGAACTTGGAGGTCTGCTCCATGACAGGGCAACGATTTGAGTCGGATAACGATCACGTCCCGGAAATCGAGGGCAAGTCGATAACGGGAAAAACCCGCTACCGGGCCAAAGGCGAACACGCAATCAACGCAAGTGTGATCAAGGATCTGATAAAATGGGTCGGATGGTCAAACACGGTATTTTGGGCAGGATACTGGGCCGCACAAAACCCTTCCGCACAAAATCGTTCAGTGGTCGCCCTCTCCAAGATGCTGATCGATTTCATGTCATGAGGGTTCCCAGAAAACCAAAACGCCGCCATCGTCCTCGATGGCGGCGTTTCGGGAAAGGCGATCTTGCAGCCTCTCTCGGGTTCGCGACGCGCCGGGTCAGTGATATCCGCTGGTCGGGGGCGTCGTCCGGGAACTGGTGGTGCCCAAACGGGCGATCTCATCCTTGATTTTGAGTTTTTCTCGCTTGAGGCGAGTCAATGTCACTTGATCGGGCATAGGTCGATGGAGTTCGTCGTCGATTTCTTCCTCTAGGTGGGCATGTTTGTCACGTAGTCCTTCAACGTACTCCTGCATGCTCATGCCGTTACAGACCTCCAGGTTTTGTTATCCCTGACAAGCAATATAATGTACTCCTGCTCCTGATCGAGCGCCAGAAAAAACTGTCATTCGCCTGTCGAAAAACGACAAAAGGTACAATTTTTCAGTATGTTGACAAATGAGCATCTGATCGTCGGCGTCGCCGGCTCGAGCGGTTCGATCTATGCCGTGCGCCTGCTCGAAGCTCTCGCCGACACCCCGGTCACCACTCATCTGATCATGACCAAACCAGCCGAGATGACGCTGGTCCACGAGACGGATCTGAAGCCCGCCGACATTCGCGCCATGGCTGATCACGTCTATCCGATCGGCGATGTCGGCGCCGTGCCCGCCTCCGGCTCCTTTCGCACGTCGGGCATGGTGATCGCGCCCTGCTCGATGAAGACGCTGGCCGAGATCGCGACCGGCATGTCGAGCAACCTTTTGACCCGTGCCGCCGACGTCACCCTGAAAGAGCGCCGCCGCCTGGTGCTGATGGTGCGCGAGACGCCGCTTCACCAGGCGCATCTCCGGAACATGCTGACGGTGACAGAGATGGGCGGCATCGTCGCCCCGCCGCTGCCCGCCTTCTACGCCCGTCCGAAAAGCGTCCTGGAGATGGTCGATCACAGCGTCGGCCGCGTCCTCGACCTCATCGGGATCGACAACGAGCTGGCGCCGCGCTGGGAAAGGCTCCGTCGCGAAAGCGTCAGGCGTCGCTGAGCACGCCATCGAGGGCGGCATCCAGCCCTGCCTGATGCGCGTCGGGGAAGGTCTGCTTCAGGAGATTGGCGAGATCGCCGCGGTCGTACTCGTCGAACGGCGCGAGGCGGGCCAGATTGTCGCCGGCGAGCCTGGCGCCGGCCCGTCTGCTGGGTTTCAGTTCGTCGCCGAGACTCCCGAGCGCCAGCTGTTCCAGATGCTCGCCGTCCAGTTCCAGCGCCAGGATCTGACGGCGCAGCGCCTCCGCCCGAGCGGGCCATTTCGCGGCGATGCCGTCGGCATCGGCAGGGCCGGGGCTCTCGCGCAGCCGCCTTCGAACGGCGCGCAGCGGGCCGACGATTTCGGTCTGCCAATCGGCCACAGCATTCTTTGCCCGATCCAGGATCGGCGCCTCCAGGGCGACGCCGCAATCCGCGAGCCAGAGCGACCAGAGCAGCAGATTGACGTCCAGACCATGCCGCTCCTGGAGGGCGAGGCAGGCGGCCTCGACGCCCGTGCGATCGTAGAGCGCCACGGAAAAATCCCAAAACGCCGAAGCCGGCCAGGCCGGCGCCGCGGGCCGGTGCTTGCCTGCCTTGGCCACTGTCCAGCTCTCTGTCTAGAACGAGTCCTTCCGCTGCCGGATCTCGGCGAAGACCTCGACGTCGGCCGCCTGTTCCATACCGAGCTTCGCGCGGATCGCCGGATCGCCGGGGCGCAGGAACGGGTTGGTCGCGCGCTCGAGCCCGAGCGTCGTCGGCACCGTCGGCTCGCCGGCCGCGCGCTGGCGATCGACCTCGGCGGCGCGCGCCTTGAGCTCGGCATTGTCAGGATCGATGGAGAGCGCGAAGCGCGCATTCGACTGGGTGTATTCGTGAGCGCAGCAGACCAGCACCTCGTCCGGAAGCGCCGCGAATTTCTGCAAAGACGTCCACATCTCTTGAGGCGTGCCCTCGAACAGCCGCCCGCAGCCGAGCGAAAACAGAGTGTCCGCGCAGAAAAGGGCGTTCGAGCCCGAAAACCAGTAGCTGATGTGACCCGAGGTGTGGCCGGGCGTCTCGAAGATCTCGGCCTCCGCCTCGCCGAGCTTGAAGCGGTCGCCCTCGGCGAGCTTGACGTCGATGCCCGGAATGCGCGCGGCGTCCTTGCCGGGGCCGGCGATCCGGCAGCCGGTCGTTTCCTTGAGCTCGAGATTGCCGCCGGTGTGGTCGGCGTGATGATGGGTCGTGAGAATCCAGTCGAGGGACCAGCCCTTGTCCTCCAGCCGCGCCATGACCGGCGCTGCCTCGCCGGGATCGACCACGCCGGTGACGCCCGCCGAGGTCTCGTGCACGAGGTAGACGTAATTGTCGGAAAGGACGGGAATCATCTCGATAGTGAGCGAGGTCATCGAAGCCTCCGGCGGCGTTTCGCGGCAAAGATCGGTTGTCCAAGGCCTAGCCGATTTCGGTCCTCGCGTCACCCGTCCGCCGCTGACGAGGGTGCGGGGCGTTCCGCTTGATCCCGCTTCGGCCAGGGCTTAGATTTATAGGACCATGCGCCCTGATGTCTTTGAAATGCACGATTTTTACGGCACACGCCAGGGCCAGCTCGCCCGGCGGCTGATCGCCCGTGAACTTCGTGCGCAGTGGCCCGATCTCGCCGGCCGGCACGTGCTCGGCCTCGGCCACGCCACCCCGTTCATGGGGGCGCTCGCCATGGAGGCGGCGCGCGCGGCGGTGATCATGCCGAGGGCGCAGGGCGTGATGCGCTGGCCGCGCAAACGGCCGAACCTGACGGCACTCGGCCAGGAGGACGACCTGCCGATCGCGGATCGAAGCATGGACCGGGTGCTGATCGTGCATGCGCTGGAGGCGTCCGATCGCGTCGGACGCATGCTGCGGGAGGTCTGGCGCATCCTCGCCGACGACGGCGAGATCGTCGTGGTCGTGCCGAACCGCCGCGGGCTCTGGTGTCTGAGCGACCGCACCCCCTTCGGTCAGGGCCGGCCCTACAGCTCGACCCAGCTGAAACGGCTGCTGCGCGATCATCTGTTCGCGCCGCAAAAGACGGGCTTCGCGCTGTTCGTGCCGCCTTTTCGCTCGAACCTGCTTCTGAAGACGGCGTTCGCCTGGGAACGGGTCGGCCTTCGCCTGGCGCCGCGTTTCGCGGGCGCGCTGGTGATGCGTGCGGAAAAACAGATCACCCCGGCCCCGATCCGGCCGGTCGAGGCCGGCGTCAAACGGCCGTCCTACGTGCAGATGCCGACGCCCCGCCCGGCGATCGCCGCCGAGCAGGCCGGCACGTCTCAGCGGTCCGTCAGCCCCCCCGCCCGAACGACGTCCTCCGGCTGAGCACGAACAGCGCCTGGCCGCTCAGGAGATTGTCGAACCATTTGCGGCTGGCGAGCCGGCTCACCTGGCCCTCGCGGGTCAGGCAGATGCGCTGCTCGACCACGACGCCGAGCTCGCCGCAGAGAAGCTCGAAGTCCTCGAGGGTGCAGGGGCGGATGTTCGGGCTCGCATACCAGGGCTCGGCGCCGGCGCCGGCGCGCGGCATGCGTCCGCGAAGGAGGTGCCAGCGCGCGCGCCAGTGGGCGTAATTGACGAAGGAGACGATGCCGAAGCGGCCGATGCGCAGCATCTCGCCGACCACGTCGTCCGGACGCTGCATCGCCTGGACCGCCTGGCTGAGGATGACGTAGTCGAAGGAGGCGTCGGGGTAGAGGTGGAGGTCCTTCTCGGCGTCGCCCTGGACCACCGCGAGCCCGCGTCCGAGGCATTCCTTCACGCCGTCCTGGGAAAGCTCGATGCCGCGCGCATCGGCGTTCTTGGTGCGTGCGAGATGGCCGAGCAGCGCGCCGTCGCCGCAGCCGATGTCGAGCACGCGCGCCTCCGGGCTGACCAGGTCCGCGATCAGCCGGAGGTCCCGTCGCAACGGTCGAGCGTCGACGCCGTGTCGAACATCGACCTCGTGTCGAGCATCGGCCCCGCTCCGCGCGTCGGCCGCGTGACGCGCATCGACGGGGCTGGGCCTCGCATCGTCCGGAACCCTCTGGTTCGCCGCCGCCATGTCAGCACAACCCCGCGGCGGAGGCGGCGCCGTCGAGAAAGCCCGCGACCACGCGGTGGAATTCCGGCACGTCCAGAAGGAAGCTGTCATGGCCGCGATCGGTCTGGAACTCGCAGGACGAAACGTTGGCGGCGACCGAGGTCAGCGCGCGCACCAGCTCCCGGCTCTCGGCGGTCGGAAACAGCCAGTCCGAGCTGAAGGACAGCACGCAAAAGCGGGTGGCCGCACCCTGGAAAGCATTGGCGAGCACGCCGTCGAAGCCGGCGGCCAGGTCGAAATAGTCCATGGCGCGGGTGACGTAGAGGTAGGAATTGGCGTCGAAGCGATCGACGAAGGTGATGCCCTGATGACGGAGATAACTTTCCACCTGGAAATCGGCGTCGAAGCCGTAGGCGAGCTCGCTTCGATCCTGCAGCGCGCGGCCGAACTTCCGGTGCAGGGCGGGCTCCGAGAGATAGGTAATGTGCGCCGCCATGCGCGCGACCGAAAGCCCGCGCACCGGACGTTTGCCGGTCTCGTAATAGTCGCCGCACTGCCAGTCGGGATCGGCCATGATCGCCTGGCGGCCGACCTCGTGAAAGGCGATGTTCTGGGCGGAGTGGCGGGCCGAGGTGGCGATCGGAAGGGCGCTGAACACGCGGTCGGGATAGCGCGCCACCCACTCCAGCACCTGCATGCCGCCCATGGACCCGCCGACCACGGCAAAGAGGCGCTCGATGCCGAGCTGATCCAGGAGCCTGGCCTGCACCCGCACCATGTCGCCGATGGTGATCACGGGAAAGTCGAGGCCGTAGGGGCCGTCCTTGGCGCCCGACACCTCCATCGGCCCGGTGGTGCCCATGCAGCCGCCGAGGATGTTGGTGCAGATGATGAAGTAGCGATCGGTGTCCAGCGGCTTGCCGGGGCCGATCATCAGGTCCCACCAGCCGCCTTTGCCGGTGAGCGGATGGGCCTCGGCGGCGAACTGGTCGCCGGTCAGCGCGTGGCAGACGAGGATGGCGTTGCCACGCTCGGCATCCAGCGCGCCGTAGGTCTGATAGGCGATGGTGATCGGTCGCAGATCGACGCCGCAATCCAGGAGCACCGGCTCGGGCAGCCGCATCCGATGGCCGGGCAGCGACTTGCCGTCGACGCTCGCAGGCGTCGATGCCTTGGCCGGAGGCTCCGGTCCGTCGGCGGAAAGTCCGGCATTCGGGCCGCTCTCCCGTTCCCCGCCTGTCCCGGAAACGCACTGATCGCTCATCGCCACGTCTCGCAACAAAAAACCCCGGCCGGCAGCCAGGGCTTCTGATCGAGCGACCCGACTTTTTAGCAGCTTCTTTAACGTGGCCTGCAAGCCAGCCGGCCCAAATCACCACGAAGGACGAAGCTTAGCGGTCATGCGGTGCGTGCGTCAATCGATTGTGGACGCACCGCCCGCCTGCCGTTAGTCTCCCTCGCTTCGAACACCCCCCATCGGTCAACAGCGAAGCGAGACAGGTTCGATGGCCAGCCCGAGGCCGCGCCCCGGCATTCTGGAAATTCAGGCCTATGTCGGCGGCAAGGCGAAAGCCGAGGGCGCCGCCCGCGCGATCAAGCTCTCGGCCAACGAATCGGCGCTCGGGCCGAGCCCGAAAGCGGTCCTGGCGATGCAGGCCGCGCTCGCCGGTAGTCACCGCTATCCCGACGGCGGCGCCGATGCCCTTCGTGCCGCGATCGGCGAGCGCTTCGCTTTGCCGCCGTCGCAGATCGTCTGCGGCGCGGGATCGGACGAGCTGATCCACCTCCTGATCGCGGCCTATGCCGCACCCGGCGAGGAGGTGCTCTACAGCGCGCACGGCTTTTTGATGTACAGGCTGAACGCGCTCGCCGCCGGCGCGATCCCGGTGGCAGCACCCGAGACCGGGCTTCGCACCGACGTCGACGCCATCCTCGATCGTGTCACCTCGCGCACGCGGCTGGTCTTCATCGCCAATCCCAACAATCCGACCGGCAGCTACATCACCGGCGACGAGCTCTCCAGGCTGCATGCCGGGCTGCCCGAGGACGTGGTGCTGGTGATCGACGCCGCCTATGCGGAATATGTCCATCTCGACGACTACGCCACCGGGCGGGAGCTGGTGGAGCGCGCCGACAACGTGGTGATGACCCGCACCTTTTCCAAGCTGTTCGGCCTCGCCGCCCTCCGTCTCGGCTGGCTCTATGCGCCGAAAGGCATCGTGGACGTGCTGAACCGGGTGCGCGGCCCCTTCAACGTCAACGCCATCGGCCAGGTGGCAGGCATCGCGGCGCTCGAAGATCTCGACCACCAGGAGCGCTCGGTCGCCCATAACGACCAGTGGCTGCCGCGCCTGACCCAGGCGATCGCCGGGCTCGGCCTCACGGTTCATCCGAGCGTCGCCAATTTCGTCCTGATCGGCTTTCCCTGCGAAGGCGACAGGACCGCATCGGCGGCCAGCGCCTTTCTGGAACGGGACGGCATCATCGCCAGGCCCATGGCCGCCTACGGCCTTCCGGACTGTCTTCGCCTGTCGATCGGCCGGGACGAGGAGAACGGTCTGGCGATCCAGACGCTCGAACGGTTCATGGCGGCATGAGCACGGCCCTTTCCACGGCGGAACCGCCCCGCTTCGATCGGGTCGCGATGATCGGCATCGGGCTGATCAACGGCTCGCTCGCCAAGGTGCTGAAACGGGACGGCCTCGCCGGCGAGATCGTCGCCTGCTCCAGACGCGAGGAAACGCTTTCCCGCGCGAAGGCGCTCGGCATCGCGGATCGCACCACCACGCATCCGGGCGAGGCGGTGATCGGCGCCGATCTGGTGGTGATCGGCACGCCGACCGGTGCCGTGGGGACCGTCGCCGAAGCGATGACCTCGACCCTCGGCCGCCGGGCGATCGTCACCGACGTCGGCTCGATCAAGACCAAGGTGATCGACGACGTGCTGCCGCATCTGCCCTTCCGCGGCCGCTTCGTGCCCGGCCATCCCGTGGCCGGCACGGAAAACTCCGGGCCGGACGCGGCCTTCGACACGCTGTTCGTCGGCCGCCACTGCATCCTGACGCCGCTCGCCGAGACCGATGCGGACGCGCTTTCGACGGTCAAAGCGCTCTGGGAGGCGGCGGGCTCGCGGGTCGAGATCATGAACCCCGAGCATCATGATCGTGTGCTCGCCATCACCTCCCATCTGCCCCATCTGATCGCCTACACCATCGTCGGCACGGTCGCCGATCTGGAGGAGCATCTGCAGACCGAGGTGCTGCGCTACTCCGCGGGCGGCTTCACCGACTTCACCCGCATCGCCGGCTCCGATCCGGTGATGTGGCGGGACATCTTCCTGAACAACAAGGAGGCGGTGCTGGAGATGCTCGGACGCTTTTCCGAGGATCTGAGCATGCTGCAGCGGGCGATCCGCTGGGGCGACGGCGAGACGCTGGAAGCCCTTTTCACACGCACCCGAGAGGTCCGCCGCGGCGTGATCGCCGAGGGCCAGGCCTTCCATCGACAGGCGGTCGAGGATCGCCGGCAGGAGGAGGGCTGATCGGCGTGGACAGGATGGAGGGCAGCGAGTCCGGCGACAGCGCGACGATCCAGACGCCGGCGCCAGGTCAAGCCTGTGCCGCCGGCACCACCTGGGTGTTTGGCTATGGGTCGCTGATGTGGAAGCCCGGCTTCTCCTTCCTCGCTTCGTCGCGCGCGCGGCTGAACGGCTACCACCGCAGCCTTTGCATCTACAGCTGGGTGCATCGCGGCACGCGCGAGCGGCCAGGCCTGGTGTTCGGCCTCGATCGCGGCGGTGCCTGCAAGGGCTACGGCTTCGAGATCGCGCCGGAGCAGGAGAGCGACGTTCTCGCCTATCTCGACGAGCGCGAGCTGGTCACCGACGTCTACCGGCGAAAACGTCTTTCGATCGTCACGGACAGGGGCCGCGTGCCCGCCTGGTGCTATGTGGTCAGGCGCGATCATCCGCAATATGCGGGCCGGCTGAGCGAGCCGGAGCTGATGGCGGTCATCGAAGACGCCAGGGGACGCTCCGGTCTTTGCCGGGACTACGTGCTGAGCACCGTCGCCCATCTGGAGGAGCTCGGGGTCGACGACGCCGTCCTGAGGAGCGTCGCCAGACGCCTCTCGGCGGCCGAGGCCTGACAGCCCGATCAGCTGCCGAGCGTGGCGAGCTTCGCCCTTGCACGGGTGAGGTCCTGGGTGGTGTGGTGCAGGCGTTCGGCGAGCTCGTGCATCACCTGGATTCCGATCTGCGGAAACTGGGTGACCAGCTGAAAGAAATTCTCCTTGGAGACCCTGAGCGTTTCGAGATCGGTCCTGGCGATCACGGTGGCCGTCCGTGGCACGTCGCAGAGCACCGCGATCTCGCCGATGATGTCGTTCTTGCCGAGGGTGGCGACGGTCATGGGACCGTTTTCGGCCTGGACCGAGATGTCGGCCTCGCCTTCCAGAAGGATATAGGCAGCGTCGCCGGTATCGCCCTCGCGGCAGATCTCGTCACCCGCCATGAAGCTGAGGCGCTCGCTGGTGAAGGCGAGCAACTTCAGCTTCGCAGGCTCGATCTTGGCAAAGAGAGGGATGCTTCTCAGCACCTCCATGTCCTCGGTCAACGACATCTCCCGCTCCCTTCTTATTCCGCGGCGACCATCGCATGCAGTGCGCTGCCGTCGCGATTGAGTTCGTCATAGCAGCCCTGCTCGACGATCTGCCCCTGGCGCATCACCAGGACGTGATCGAAGCGTGCGGCAAGCTCGCTTCTGTTCAGCGACCAGATGAGCGTCCGCCCGTCGAATTCCTGGAGGAATGCGTCCAGCACCGCCGCCTGTTCGGCCGGGTCCAGCGGTCCGATCGGATCGTGGACGATCAGGATTTCCGGACGCTTCAGGAGGGCGCGCGCAAGCGCCAGTTTCTGGCGCTGGCTGAGCGACAGGCGCGAGCCGCCGACGCCGACCTCCGCCTGCAGCCCGACCTCGATCACCTGGCCGCGAAGGTCGAGATCGGCGAGCACCTGGGTGATGAGGTCGCCGATCCGATCGTTCGCCTGGGCCTGACCGTAGGCGATTTTGCCGAACAGGATGTTGTCCTGAATGCTGGCGCCGGCGGTGTAGCGGGCGGGGTCGAAGAAGGCAACGGCGTTCGTGAGCATCTCCGGCAGCTTCTCACGGAACCGATGGCGCGCCTCGACGATCCGCGCGCGCAGCGGATCGTCGACCAGGCCGAGACGATGCCGCGCCGGTATCAGCTTGAAGGTCAGCGCCAGGAGACGCTGCCGGTCGGTCTCGTTCAGGCCTTCGAGATGGTCGGCGTCGACCCGGCCGATCAGCGTGCGGTAGTCCGGCAGGTCCTCGGCGCTGATGAAGCTGAACTGCCGGAAATAGTCGTGGTCCGGCGGCAGGTCGGCGAACAGCTCGACCATGGTGCTGGCAAGACGGTGGCCGACCTCGACCAGCGTGTCGGTAAGCCTGGTCTCGCGCAGCACCTCCTGGACATAGGGCTGCGAGGCGAGATGCTCGATCTGCAGCGCGTCGCCGATGGGTGCTCCGAACAGCAGGTTCTCGGCGAGCGTGGCATTGGCGTTGTAGCGGTCGGGATGGAAAACTTCGACCAGCCGGCCGACCTTCGGGTCCTGCAGGCGCTCGCCCATGGCCTGCCTCGCCTTCAGGATCGCTGTCGCGACCTCGGGCTCGGCTTCGGGATCGACCGTGCCGCGAAGCCCCATCTTGTAGACGTCGCGATCGAGCTGGACCTTTTCGAGCGCGCTTTCGACGGCCGGCAGGACACTCTCGGCCGAGTCGACGCCGATCGCCCCGAAGTCCACCCAGTCGGCGTCGGGGTCGAATTCGGAATTGCCGGAGCGCTTCGCTTCGAGGAGATCGCGCTTGTGGCGTTCGGTCCCGGCCTCGTCGAGGGGCACATCGCGCAGCGGCCGGTGCTTGAGCCCGAACAGCAGGTTGTCGGCGATGGTGCCGGAGAAGATCTGGGCAGGATAGCCGACATAGGTGATCTGGCGGCCGGTGACGGATTCGGCGAGCTTCGCGATCTCGCGGTCGCCGATCAGCACCCGGCCGGCGTTCGGCTGCTGCAGGTTGGCGAGGATCAGGGTCAGATCCTCCTTGCCCGACCCCGTCGGCCCGACGATGGCGATGCGCCCGGGCAGATCCACCTTGAACGACGCGCCGTCGAGGACGGTGGCGCCGTCGTCGGTCGAGACCACGAGGTTGCTCGCGGTCAGCGCCGTGCCGGTGGTCGGGACCGGCTCGCCCGGATCCGCCGTCTGCAGCGCCTCGTCGCGCACGCCGGCCGGATCGAACTGCGCGACCACCTGCTCATATTTGATGACCGCATCGGACATCAGCTGGTAGTAGCCGAGCAGCTCCTTCCAGGGCGCGTAGAGTTTTTCGTGGGCACCGATCACGGCGACCAGCGCGCCGAGCGTCAGATCGCCCTGGATCACCAGATAGCCGCCGATCGAGTAGAAGAAGAAGGGGGCGAGCTGGGCGAGGAAGTTGTTCAGAAATTTGATGAAGAACTTCTTCTTGTAGATCTGAAAGCGGATGCCGAAGACGATGCCGAGCTCTTTGGAAAACCGCGCGCGTTCATATTGCGAGGCGTCGTTGGCGCGGATGTCGCGCACGCCCTGGGTGGTTTCGCCGACGCGCTCGGCGAGGCGGCGCACCTGGCGCACCCGCGCCTTGGCGAGCTGGTTCACCTGCCGCTGCAGCTTGGGGATCAGCCAGATCTGCAGCGGGTAGAGAACGATCGCGGCGAGACCGAGCACGGGATCCTGCGCGAACATGAAGATGAGGATGGTCAAAAGCGTGCCGCCCTGGAAGGCGGGCAGTGCGAAGGCTTCGGCGACGAAGCCGCCGAGCGGCTCCACCTCGGCGGTGATCATCTGCACCAGCTCGCCCTGGGACACGCGCCGGAAATGGGGCAGCGGGAAGCGCAGGATGCGGGAATAGAGCTCGTAGCGAAGTCGCCTGAGCATGCGCTCGCCGACCACGCCCTTGTAGACGTTGATGACGTATTTGAAGCCGCCATTGATCAGCACCAGCACCAGGAAGATGCCGCAGAGCGCGAAGAGATAATTCACCTGATCGAGCTCGACGCCGAAGATCGAGCCGCCCTCCGCGTTGGTCATGGCGTCGTTGATGATGGTCTTCGGCAGATCGAGGGTGGCGTAGAGGAACGGGAACGACACCGCGGTCATCGCGAGGATGACGAGCTGCTGCGTCTTGCTGTGACGCAGAATGTATCGAAAGATGCTTCGATCCATCGCCGGTTCCGAGGGCTCCACGCGATGCCGGGCCGCGAGATCGCCGCGGCGGCTGGCCATTCCGGCAGCTTTAGCGCATTTTGTCCTCGATTTGCACCATAACTTGCCGAGGACGGCCCTCGCCTCGCCCCCGCCCTGGCCGTCCGGAACCCAAGCGTTTCGAGATTGAGGGAGGATGACCATGACCGGCCGCGGCGCCGTTTCCGGAAAGGCGCAGCCGGATCCGCTGACGATCGCCGGCGCCGAGATGGCCAATGGCGAGCGGCTGATCTGGGCGGACAGCTCGTCGCCGGCCGCCGCGCGCCGGCGGTCCCTGCCGATCGCCGTCCTCGGCTGGCTTTTCCTCCTGCTGTCGCTCGCCTGGATCTGGAAGGCCGCGGTGACCTCGGCCTGGCTGCTCGTGATGGGCCTGCCCTTTCTGGCCCTGGCGCTGGCGCTCGCCCTCCTGCCCTGGTGGTGGCCGGCGATCACCCGCCACACCGTCTATGGCATCTCCGATCGACGCCTTTTGATCATCCGCAGCTGGCCGAAACGCCGCGTCACCAGCTACGGCCCTGCCGAGATCGACGTGGTCGAGCGCCGCGATCACCGGGACGGCAGTGGCGACGTGATCTTTCGCCAGGAGGAGCATGGGAAGCTTCGCCATCATCAGGATCGCTCGCGCAAACGCCGCATGAGCGAGCGGCCCGTCGGCTTCTACGGCGTGTCCGAAGCGCGCCGGGTCGAAGCGGCGATCTGGGCGCTCAAGGACAAACGCCACGCCAGGGCGGCCGATCTTTTCCAGGCCGAGCTGGACCATGCCGAGCGATCGAACGACGGCTCGCCGGCCGCGGCGCCGGAGGTCGAGGCCTCGCCGAAAGGCGATCTTTCGTGATGTCTCCGGCCTTGAATGCAGCACCCGGACGATCACTTCTGGTCATTCGATGCGAAATCGCCTTGTGCGGGTCACAATTCGTTGTCAGTCTCGCGCAAACAGCAACAAGGCACCGCTGCCCGTCTTCATGAGCTCCGCCGCCCGTCTTCTCATCTACAGTCACGACAGTTTCGGCCTCGGCCATCTGCGTCGTTGCCGCGCGATCGCGCATCATCTGGTCGAGCGCTATCGGCAGCTCTCGATCCTGATCCTCTCGGGCTCGCCGATCATCGGCAGCTTCGACTTCAAGGCTCGCGTCGACTTCGTGCGCATCCCGGGCGTGATCAAGCTCAGAAACGGCAATTACACGCCGCTCAGTCTGCATCTCGACATCGAGCAGACGCTGGCGATGCGAAGCTCGATCATCCGTCACACCGCCGAGATCTTCGATCCGCATCTCTTCCTCGTGGACAAGGAACCGCTCGGCCTGCGCGGCGAGGTCGGCGAGACGCTGGAGATGCTGAAGGACCGCGGCACCCGTCTGGTGCTCGGGCTGCGCGACGTCATGGACGAGCCCAAGCTTCTGGAGAAGGAGTGGCAGCGCAAGAACGTCTATCCGGCGCTCGACGAGCTCTATGACGAAATCTGGATCTACGGCCTGCCGGAGATCTTCGATCCGCTGAAGGAGCTGCCGGCGATGACGCATCTCGGAGACAAGACGACCTTTACCGGCTATCTCCGCCGGCAGATGCCGCAGGCCCCGCCGAACGCCCATGAGAGCGAGCTGCCGAGCGAACCCTATCTCCTGGTGACGACAGGCGGCGGCGGCGACGGCGAGAGCCTGATCGACTGGGTTCTCGGCGCGTATGAAAGCGACCCGGACCTTCCACACCCGGCCCTTTTGGTGTTCGGCCCCTTCATGAACAGTGATCGCAGATTCGCTTTTCAAGAGCGCGTCGATCGCCTGGAGAAAGTGCATGCGATCACCTTCGAAGCCCGCTTCGAGCGGCTCCTCGATCGCGCGGTAGGCGTGGTCGCCATGGGCGGCTACAACACGTTCTGCGAGATCATGTCCTTCGGCAAGCCCGCTCTGATCGTGCCGCGCACCCGCCCGCGCCGCGAGCAGCTTCTTCGAGCGAAACGGGCGGAGGCCCTGGGCCTGGTGCGCGTGCTGCCGGACGATGATCAGCGGGATCCGGCGGTGATGGCGGCGGCGCTGGCGACGCTGCCGGGCTGGCGGCCCCGGCAGGACGTCGACATGACCACATTCCTGGGCGGTCTCGATCGGATCGCGGCGCTCGCCCGGCCCTGGCTGCCGGTCCGCGCACGCTCCACCACCGGCGCGCCGCTTCGCCGGACCGCCTGACGCAGCCGCCGCTCCGATGCCGCCGTTGCCCGACAACGCCCCGAGCCGGCCTGAGATCGCGCTGGTCCTGAAGGGCTATCCCAGGCTCTCCGAGACCTTCATAGCCCAGGAGATTCTCGGCCTGGAAGAGCGCGGTCACGCCTTCGAAATCGTCTCGCTCCGCCATCCCTACGACCCCGCCATCCATCCCATCCACGAGCGGATCCGGGCCCCCGTCCGCTATCTGCCGGAATATCTCCATCAGGAGCCGATGCGCGTGCTGCGGGCATGGTGGCGGGTGCGCCGCCTGCCCGCTTATCGGAAACTGATCTCGCTCTGGCTGAAGGATTTTCGGCGGGATCCGAGTGCCAACCGGGCGCGGCGACTAGGCCAGGCGCTGGTGTTCGCCGCGGAAATGCCGGCTTCGATCCGGCTGCTCTATGTCCACTATCTGCACACGCCCGCCTCGGTCGCCCGCTATGCGGCGCTGCTGAAGGGCCTGCCGTTCTGCGTCTCCGCCCACGCCAAGGACATTTGGACGTCGCCCGACTGGGAACTGAAGGAGAAGATCGGTGATTGCCGCTGGCTCACCACCTGCACGCGCGCGAATTGCGAACATCTCGCCGGCCTGGCGCCGGGCTCGGACGTTTTTTTGACCTATCACGGCCTGGATGCCGCGCGGTTTCCGGACCCGGCGCGAGAGACCGGCCCCGACGGCAGCGACCCGCAAAAACCCGTGACGCTGCTCGGCGTCGCGCGTCTGGTGCCCAAAAAGGGTGTCGACACGCTGATGGAAGCACTCGCGCGGCTGCCCGCTGACCTGCACTGGCGCTACGTCCACATCGGCAAGGGCGACGAGACCGAACGGTTACGGGCGAAGGCCGAAGCCCTTGGGCTCGCCGACCGCATCACCTGGCGGGGGGCCGCGGCGCAGGACCAGGTGATCGCTGCCTACCGCGCCGCCGATCTTTTCGTCATGGCCAGCCGGATCGCCGCCGACGGCGATCGCGACGGTCTTCCGAACGTGCTGATGGAGGCAGGCTCCCAGCAGCTCGCCGCGGTCACCACCGCCGTCTCCGCCGTGCCGGAGCTGATCGAAGACGGCGCGAACGGGCTCCTGGTGCCGCCGGACGATTCCGAAGCCCTTAAGTCGGCGATCGAAATGCTGGCCCGCGATCCCGAACGCCGCGCGTCCATGGGCCGGACCGCGAGAAAAATGGTGCTGGAGCGCTTCGCCATGACGCCCGGTCTCGACCACCTCGCCGAGCGCCTCTCCGAGATCGCCGGCCGCGCGAAATCCAAAGCCGCCTGAAACGACGAGGTCAGATCGAGCGGTCACCAATCGGCCGGAGAATGCAGCCTTCGATGCGCCAGCCGCCGTCCGGCTGACGCTGCATCATGTAATAGGCGCTGAACACCTCGTCGTCGGGGCCGACCACGACCAGCCGCTGGGTCGGCTTGCCGCGCACCTCCAGCAGGTCGGTGAATTCGAACTCGCGCGGCCGATAGACCGGCCGGTAGCCGCGCTTCACCATGGCGACGAACCGGGAGGCGTCCCCGAAGCGATCCTGAATTTTGGGCGCCGCGAAGCTGAAGGCGAGATCCGCGTCGTCCGCTCGGAACGCTTCGATCTGGCGCGAGATGGTCTGCCGGATCGCCGCCCGGTCGTCCGCCGTCAGTTCGTCGACGGCGCCCGCAAAGGCGCTCGGGAAACCGAGCAGGACGATCAGCCAGAATGCGAAACAGCCGCGCCGCAGCCCCCCTTGCCACGGCTCCAAGAGCCATTCCCGCAGGAACGCGCCTGGCGTCATAAGGCCCATTCTCGACATCTCCCCTCCGGAAGCCCATTTTATCGATGCGGTGGCCAAACACAGTGATGAGCGAGGCTGCTTGATGCATCGTCAGCGGGTTTTTTGTGGCAGCGTCGTCACCGCATTTGCCCACCGGAGCAGTAAGTAGAACGAAGACCTTCGAAATCAACGAAATTTCATGAACACTGCCGTCCACGCCCGGTCGGCAGACAGGTGGCCGGCAATTTTATCGACATAATCGGCAAAATTGTCGCGATCTTTAAGGGTTTATTTACCCCGACCTGCGAAAATCCCTCCATCGAACAACGAATCACTTGCGGGAGGGTTGCCATGAACGTCATCGCAACGTTCTTGTCGGACGAGCGGGGCAGCACCGCCGTCGAATACGGCCTCATCCTGTCACTGATCGCCGTCGCGGTGATTGTGACCCTGGGCACGCTCGGGCAGAACATTGCCTCGACCTTCCAGACCGTGGCCGCCGAGCTCGGCACGGTCGCCGGCGGCTGATTCTGGCCGCCGACCGCGATCCAGGCGAGGGCGGAGGGAAGTCAATGATGTCGACAGACCGCTAGATCCCACGTCGGTCGAGCTCGCTTTCGAGCTGTTCCGGGCCGTTGAAGTGAATGGCGTCGAAGCCGAGGCTGGCGGCGGTTTCGATGTTTCTGGCGCTGTCGTCGATGAACAGGCAGCGCTCGGCGGAATGGCCGATCCGCTTCAGCATGAGCTCGAAAATGGCCGGATCGGGCTTCATCAAGCGTTCCTCGCCGGACACCAGAATCGTGCGGAAACGATCGAGAAAACCGAAGCGATTTCTCGCGCGCGGGAAGGTTTCGGCGGACCAGTTGGTGAGCGCGTGCAGCTCATGCCCCTCGCCGTCCAGGCGTTCCAGAATGTCGACCGTGCCCTGGATCGGCCCCTTCAGCATCTCCTCCCAGCGATCCTTGTAGGCGTGGATCAGGTCCCGATGGTCCGGATGCTCGGCGGCAAGCCCGTCGACGGCCTCCTGCCAGGTCCGGCCGCGATCCTGCTCGGCGTTCCATGCGGGCGAGCACACGTCGCGCAGAAAAACCTCCATCGCCGCCTCGTCGTCGAACAGCTTTCGGTAGAGGTGGCGAGGGTTCCAGTCGATCAGGACGGCGCCGAGGTCGAAAATGATCACGGGAGCTTCGGACATGGGATCTCGCAGGATGAGGGTGGAGGCGGATGGTGCGAAACGGGTGACCAGGGCTTCGATATGATGATAGATCATGTCGGCGAAATCGGCCTCCGGGTCCAGCCCCTTCCGGTCCGGCGCGCCGTCCTAGCGATTTCGGAGTCGGAGACGTCATGATCCCCTGTCAGCGCCATCTCTTCGACATTCCGGACGATGTCGCCTATCTGAATTGCGCCTACATGTCGCCGCTGTCGCGGGCGGTCGCCGAGGCCGGCGTGATGGCGGCGAGGCGCAAATCGGCCCCCTGGACGGTCGTGCCCGAGCATTTCTTCACCGAGAGCGAGGCCGCGCGGGCGCTGTTCGCTCGGTTGATCGGGGCCGGCGCCGACGACATCGCGATCATCCCGGCCGCGAGCTACGGCCTCGCCGTGGCCGCCCGCAACCTGCCGCTCGAACGCGGCGACCGCATCCTCATCCTCGCCGAGCAGTTCCCGTCCAACGTCTACACCTGGCGCGAGCTCGCGAAGGAGAAGGGTGCCGAGGTGATCACGGTCGAGCGGCCGCGTGACGGCGACTGGACGGCCGCGATCCTCGCCCGGCTGGACGAGCGCGTCGCGATCACCGCTCTGCCCCACTGCCACTGGACGGACGGCGGCATCGTCGATCTCGAAGCCGTCGGCGAGCGCTGCCGTTCGATCCAAAGCACCCTCGTCGTCGACCTTACCCAGTCGATCGGCGCGCTTCCCTTCGACGTCGACAAGATTCGCCCGGATTTCGCGATCGCCGCCGGCTACAAATGGATGATGGGACCCTACAGCCTCGGCTTTCTCTACGCAGCACCCGTGCATCAGGACGGCACGCCGCTGGAGCAGAACTGGATTGCTCGCGCGGGTTCGGAGAATTTTGCTCGATTGATCGACTATCGGGACGACTATCAGCCCGGCGCCAGACGCTTCGACGTCGGCGAGCGCTCCAACTTCGGCCTGATGCCGGCGAGCGTCGCCGCCCTCGAACAGCTTCACGACTGGACCGTGGAGGCGATCGCGGAAACCCTCGCCGCCAAGACCCAGGCGATCGCCGACCGTGCGAGACACATCGGCCTCGCGCCCATGACCGCAAACCGCCGCGCCGGTCATTTTCTGGGCGTGCGTTTTCCCGAAGGCGTGCCCGACGGCCTGCCCGAGCGCCTCGCCGAGAAGCAGGTCTTCGTCAGCCTGCGCGGCTCGTCGCTCCGGATCACGCCGCATCTCTACAATCACGAGGGCGACGCGGAGCGCCTTTTTTCCGTTCTGGAGCCGATACTCGGCCGCTGACGCTTCAGCCCGTCGCGAGCAGCGCCTTGAGGTCGGCCTCGGGATCGGCGGCCGCGGATTTCGGAAGCGTGCGTTCCGCCGCGAGCAGGCGCTTTGCGACATTGTAGGCGACCGGATCGTTCATCGCGTCGACCGCAAGGAGCTCGTCGCCCGCATAGTAGAAATGGGCGACGCTCCCTTCCTTCGCACCCGGCCGGGCGATCACCTGATCATAGCCGAGACTGAGGCCGGCGATCTGCAGCTTCACGTCATACTGGTCCGACCAGAACCAGGGCTGCGGCCGGTAGGGCTCGCCCGCACCCATCATGTTGAGGGCGACGTTTGCGGCCTGATCCTGGGCGTTCTGCACGGATTCCAGCCGCAGGGGGCGCCCCTTCCAGTCGAGGCAGGCGCAGTCGCCGGCGGCGTAGATGGCGGGGTCCGACGTGCGCCCGAATTCATCGACGCGGATGCCGCCGAACTCGATCGCAAGGTCTGCGTCCGACGCGATCTCGCCGTTCGGCTGGATGCCGATCCCGACGACCGCGAGATCGGCCTCCAGGGTCGACCCGTCGGCGAGCGTCGCGATCAGGCCGCCGCCGTCCCCTCGCTCCAGGCCGTCGATGCCGAGCGCCTCCCGAACGGTGACGCCGCGGGCGCGGTGCAGGTCCCGAAAGAAATCCGCGGTCTCCTCGGCGGCGACCCGCTGCAGAATGCGACCGGCCGCCTCGATCAGGGTGACCTCGAGACCCTTCTTCGCGGCCTCCGCCGCCGCTTCGAGGCCGATATAGCCGCCGCCGATCACCAGTGCTCGGGCGCCGGGCCGCATCGCCAGGGCGAGCGCGTCGGCGTCGGCGAGATCGCGCATCATGAAGACGTTGTCGAGATCGCCGCCGATCGCCGCGGGCAGCCGCCTCGGTCTCGCCCCCGTGGTCAGCGCCAGGAGGTCGTAGGCGACGCTCTCGCCACCTTCGAGTGCTATCCGCTTCGCCGCGCGATCGATGGCGAGCGCGCGGCAGCCGAGCCTGGTCTCGATCCCGTTTTTTTCATACCAGCCCTCCTGGCGCAGCAGCAGGCGCTCGCGTGGCATCTCGCCGGCCAGGTATTTTTTCGACAAGGGCGGGCGCTGATAGGGGAGATGCGGTTCCTCCCCGATCAGCAGAATCTCGCCCTCGAAGCCCAGGCTCCGAAGCTTCACCATGAGAGAAGACGCGGCCTGGCCGGCGCCGATGACGACGATGCGTTCCATGGAGCCCCCCGCGTCCGCTCGATCGCCTCATCCTTGCGTTCCCCTCCGCGATTGTCCAGATCGCGCCGCGATCGCCGCGGATTCGCGAAAAAAGCGGCCTTCCTGCTTGCGCAAGGCCGAGATCGCTCCAATTTCTGAAGGGATGCGATGCCCGTGAGGACGCTCCGATGACCCGACTTTCCGTGATCATGGCGATCCCCGCCCTCTCCTTCCTGGCGCTTTCCCTGCCGGCCCTCGCCGACGAGGACCCGTTGCCGAGGACACCCTGGCAAAAGGCCGCGCCGTCGCCGGAAAAACCGGTGCGCTGGGTGGTCGAAGGCTGCGCGGCCTATCCGGTGACCGCGGAAGCGTCGGAGACGCCGTCCGAAGCGAAGATCGACCTAGCCGCCGGGACGACGGCGGTGATCAGCGAGCGATAGCGCCGGGCCCGGCCAAGGGGCCGCGAACTTTCCCACCGTCCCGATTCGTTCCGCTCGTGCAGGCCGCCGATGGCGTGATATAGAGCCCCTTCGACGTTCCGAGCGAGGGGAAGCGAGAGGTGGCGAGCCACCGGGCGACGCCGATGATCGCCCAATATCAGAAGCTGAAGGCGGTGCATCCGGAATGCCTCCTGTTTTTCCGGATGGGCGATTTCTACGAGCTGTTCTTCGAGGATGCGAAGAAGGCGGCGCCTGCGCTCGACATCGCGCTCACCAAGCGTGGCCGCCATGGAGACGACGACATCCCGATGTGCGGCGTGCCGGTGCACAGCGCCGAGGGCTATCTGGAGCGTCTGATCAAGAAGGGCTTCAAAGTCGCGATCTGCGAGCAGACCGAGGATCCGGCGGAAGCGAAGAAGCGCGGGCCGAAATCGGTCGTGAAGCGGGAGATCATCCGGCTCGTCACCCCCGGCACGCTCACCGAAGACAGCCTTCTCGAAGCCAGGCGCCATAATTTCCTCGCTGCGGTCGCGTGTAGTCAAAAAAAAATCGGGCTCGCCTGGCTGGACATGTCCACCGGCGAGTTCCTGACCGAGCCCGTCATGAATGGCGGCCTCGGCCCCGCCCTGGCCCGCATCGAGCCGGGCGAGCTGCTGGTCGCGGATGCGTTGTTCGCAGACGACGGTTTTCGGCAACGCCTCGCCGAGTGGGACGATCGCCTGAGCCCGCTTCCCGATCGCGATTTCACCTCCGAGACCGGCGAGCGCCGGTTGCAGCAGAGCTTCGACGTCAAGGCGCTCGACGGCTTCGGTCAGTTTTCACGCGCGGAATTGGGTGCCTGCGGGGCGCTGATCAACTATGTCGAGCTCACCCAGAAGGGCCGCCTGCCGCGCCTCTCTCCCCCGCGCCGGATCATGCCCGGCAGCCACATGGTCATCGACGCCGCGACCAGGCGCAATCTGGAGCTGCTCCAGAGTCTCGGCGGTGAGCGCAGGGGCAGTCTTCTGGAGGCGGTCGACCGCACGGTGACCGGGGCAGGCGGCCGGCTGCTTGCGGCGCGCCTCGCCACGCCGCTGGCCGAGGCCGCCCCGGTCAAACGACGGCTGGACGCGGTCCAGGCGCTGGTCGACGATCCCGATCTGCGCGCCGATCTCAGGGCCGGCCTCAAGGGCTGCCCGGACCTGGAGCGGGCCCTTTCTCGCCTCTCGCTCGGCCGCGGCGGACCGCGCGATCTGGGTGCGATCCGTCAGGGGTTGGAAGCATCGGCCGCGATCAAGGCGAGGCTTTCCGAGACCGAGGCGCCGCTGGATGCCACCGGCCGGGCGATGGCCGATCACGGCGAGCTCAGGGAATGCCTCGAAGCCGCCCTGGTCGATGATCCGCCCTTTCTCGCGCGGGACGGCGGGTTCGTCCGCGAAGGCTGGCTGGACGAGCTGGACCGGCATCGCGGCCTTCGAGACCAGACCAAGCGCCACATCGCCGAACTGCAGGCGCGCATCCAGTCCGAAACCGGCATCCCGTCTCTGAAAATCCGCCATAACAACATGCTCGGCTACTTCATCGAGGTGACGGCGACCCATCGGGAAAAAGTGCCGGCGAGCTTCGTGCAGCGCCAGAGCATGGCGAACGCGACCCGCTATTCGACCGAGGAGCTGGCCGATCTCGAAACCCGTATTGCCACTGCGGCCGATCGGGCGCTCGCCCTCGAGCAGGAGCAGTTCGAGGGGCTGGTGGCCGACGTGCTGGTGAATGCCGAGGCGATCGCCAGGACGGCCCGGACGCTGGCCCGCCTCGACGTCGCCGCCGGTTTTGCCGAGTTGGCGGCTGAGCAGCGCTATGTCCGGCCTGAGATCGACGATGGCGACGGCTTTATGATCGAAGGCGGACGTCACCCTGTGGTCGAGCAGGCGCTCGCGAATGAGCAGACGCCGTTCATCGCCAATGACAGCGACCTCGGCGAGAGCCAGCGGCTCTGGCTCCTGACCGGGCCGAACATGGCGGGCAAGAGCACCTTTCTCCGGCAGAACGCGCTGATCGCGGTGCTCGCCCAGGCCGGCAGCTTCGTGCCGGCGGAGCGCGCCGAGATCGGCACGGTCGATCGCCTGTTTTCGCGCGTGGGTGCTGCGGACGAGCTCGCGCGCGGGCGCTCCACCTTCATGGTCGAGATGGTCGAGACCGCGGCGATCCTGAATCAGGCAACGGAAAAGAGTCTGGTCATCCTGGACGAGATCGGCCGCGGCACCGCGACCTATGACGGGCTTTCGATCGCCTGGGCGGTGGTCGAATATCTGCACGAGGCCTGCCGTTGCCGCGGCCTGTTCGCGACCCACTATCACGAGCTCACCGCACTGGCCGCCAAGCTCGATCGCCTCGCCTGCCGCACGCTCAAGGTCAAGGAATGGCAGGGCGACGTGGTTTTTTTGCACGAGATCGGCGAAGGAAGCGCCGACCGCTCCTACGGCATCCACGTGGCCAGGCTCGCCGGCCTGCCGCCCGCGGTGCTGGATCGGGCGGAGGAGGTACTGCACAGGCTGGAGCAGGGCGAGGCCAAAGCGGCGCCGGCGGCGCTCGCCGACGATCTGCCGCTGTTTCAGGCCGCCGCGCGGCGCGACCGGGAGCCCGAAGAGGCCCCCGAGGCGGCGTCACGGAATGGACCGGATCCGCTTATGGCGAGGCTGCGCGGCGTGGCGCCGGACGACCTCTCGCCAAGAGAAGCGCTGGATCTCATCTACGAATTGCGAGCGCTTCTGCCTGGAACGTCGCAATAAAACCTCGCCGAAGCTCAAAGCAACTACAAGGAGCATGATGGTAATCACCGCAAGCGGCGGTGGTGAATAGTGATCGATTTTTCGATAGTGACTTGGTTTGGCGTCGGTTTGACGCCATATTCGGCCGGCAAACGGAAGGCTCATCGACATGAACATGACCGACTTCGCGAGCCCCCGCCGGCTCCTTTTCGCAGCGCTTCTCCTGGCACTCGGCGCCTGCGCCACCCAGACCCCCTATCAGCCGAGCGACGGCGGCTACGGCTATCGGGAGCAGCAGATCGAGGAGGACCGCTTTCGCGTGACCTTCGCCGGCAATGCCTCGACGCCGCGCGAGACGGTGCAGAACTACCTGCTCTACCGCGCCGCCGAGCTTACGATCCAGAACGGCTTCGACCATTTCACCGTGGTCGACCGTGACGTCGAGCGCTCGACCCGCTACTACAGCCAGGGCTATGTCGACGACTTCGGCTATTACGACTTTCCCTACCGTCGCGGTCATCGCCGCTTCTACCGGCCGGGCTTCTACTCCTCCAACGCCTACCCGGTCAGCGAATATTCGAGCGTCGCCGACATCGTGATGGCCGAAGGCGAGAAACCCGAGGACGACGTGAACGCCTATGACGCCCTCGACGTGCTGCAGCGACTTCAGTCCCTGGTGCGTCCACCCGAGCCCTCGTCCTGACGACCGCGCTTTCCGATGCCCCAGTTTGTCCTTCCGATGCTTATGGGATGACCGAGCGATGACATCGAAACCCTTTTGGATCTTCCGGGCCGCGGCCGCCGCGTCTCTGGCGCTTGCGCTCGCCGCCTGCGCGGCCTCGCCGACGCCCTATCAGATCGTCGACGACGACGGCGGCTATTCCGACCAGCAGATCGAATCCGATCGCTACCGCGTGACCTTCGAGGGCAACAGGGCGACGCCTCGCGAGACCGTCGAGAACTACGCGCTCTATCGTGCCGCCGAGCTCACGCTCGAACAGGGCTTCGACTATTTCAGGGTCGTCTCCAAGGAGGTGGAGCCGGTGATCGGCGCGGTGCGCGGGGTCTCGCCGGGATTCGGGATCGGCATCGGCGGCGGCAATGTCGGCTTCGGCGTCTCCAGCTCCTTCGGCGGCGGCCGGCCGGACTACAGCTATGTCACCTATCTCGACATCATCGTCTTCGAGGGTGAAAAGCCGGCGGACGATCGCGAATCCTACGATGCCCTCGACGTCGTCGAGCGCCTGAAACCCGACGTCGTCGAGACAGCGGGCGAGGCCGGCGAAGGAGCGTCCTGACGGCGTGACGGGTCACGTTCCGGCCAGCGCCAGGAGCTGCGCTGCGGTCGCGACCGCGATCACCGCCGGCTGCTTGCCCGCCACCCCTTCGATGCCGATCGGGCAAACCACCCGGTCGATCGCCGCCTGATCGATGCCGAGCCCGCGCATGGTCCTTTCGAAGCGCGCGCGCTTGGTCCTGGAGCCGATCAGCCCGAGATAGCGGAAATCGCCCCGCTGCAGGATGCGCGCGCAGAGCGCGTAATCGAGGTCGTGGCTGTAGGTCATCACCAGATAGATCGTGTCCGGCGCCGCCTCGTCGATCGTCCGCTCCAGATGGGGCGTGCAGCGGACCCGGACGTTGCCCGGCAGCGCGTCCGGATATTGCTCCGGGCGGTTGTCCGCCCAGGTGACGGCGAAGGGCAGTGTGCCGAGAACAGTCGCCAGTGCTTTGCCGACATGGCCGGCGCCGATCAGCAGCACCTCGCCACGATGCCCGGGATTTTGCTCCAGGAGATAGCGGCGGCCGGACCGATCGGTCCAGAGGCCGACGCCGGCATTGCCCGGCTTTTTCAACATCGCCCGTGCCGCCTCCAGGAGCCCGGGATCGGCCGCACGGTCCGCGTCCGAGGCTGTCACCAGCAGCTTTTCCCGCGCCTCGCCGTCGATCATGCTCGCCAGCACCGATGGTGCGTCCGCTTCGGCGAAGGCACGCAGCGGCTCGAGCCAGCCCGCGGCACGCGCCGCCGGCTCGAACAGGAGCTGCGTGTCGCCGCCGCAGCACTGGCCGAGGGACGGGCCGAGCGCGAAGCGGCGAAGCTCGCTCCTGCCCTCACCGCTCTCCAGCATCGCGCGGCCGATGCGAATCGCCTCATGTTCGAGGTTGCCGCCGCCGACCGTGCCGGCCGTCTCGGTCTCGGTCACCAGCATCTTGACGCCTGCGTCGCGCGGCGATGATCCCTTGGCGTCTGCGATCGTCACCAGGATCGCCGGCCGGCCTGAGGCCAGGCAGTCTCCGAGTCCCGAAAGCCAGTCCTTCAACCCCGGTCTCCGTTCATCGCCATCGAGGGCAAATGCCGAAAGTCGGTGGTAGCAGATTTTCGCCCTTCCGGAGAAGCGCCCGTTGCGTGTCACCGGATCGGAAATCGCGCAGCCGGAGAGGTCCGGTCCAGGCTTTCGCGTATCGATTTTCGGAGCACCCGGGCGAGCGCCATCTGGCAAATCGGAAGAAGGCAACAATTTCAACAGGAAGGGGGTTTTCCTCGGCCGCCGCAGCATGGATAAAGGCCGATGTCGCGCTCCCGCCGAGAAGGAGCGAGCTGCAGATCGATCCCGAGGTGATGCCAGATCTCTCATTGCGCCAGGGCAGACCGGTAAAGCGTCGCCGGACGTTTTCCCCATCACGCGCCTGGCCGAAACCGATATCTTCCCTTAGGGCGCCGGTCCTGATCGCCGCCCTGCTGGCGCTCCTCTGGCCGTCGGCGCTCCCTGCCCAGAACGCCGAGGATCCGCCGGAGCGCAATCCCTTCGACATCGCGATCATCATCGACAATCGGGTGGATTTCGAAACGCCGGCCGCCAGGACGGACGTGGACCGTCTGTTTCGGATGCTGGATCGCTACATGTTTTTCGACCAGATCGTGATCCTGGAGCGCCCGGACATCGAGGTGATCTGCGACGTCTTCGGCTGCGCCGATCCCGGCGAGGCATCCAATCCCTTCCCGCCGCTGATCTGGCAGATCACCCGGCAGGAGGAGGCGCGGCTTCTGGTCTACTATCTCGGCGCCGGACGGTTCGAAGGCCAGAGCCGCCAGCTGCTGTTCAAGCGGACCGCGGACAGCCCTCCGGGCGACGTGGTGCCCTTCGAGGTCGACTGGCTGCACGACAAGCTCGAGGATGCGCTGCCGCGATCCGCCGTTTTGATGATGGACACCGGCTTTTCGCCGAGGCCGCTTCCCTGCGCCAATGACGACCCGCTGCTGATCACCGACGCGCTGCTGAATGTCCGCCGGAACTACCAGGGCGTCATACGCCGTCAGCGCTTCCCCTCCGGTCATGTCGAACTCGCCGCCACCACGCCGGTCCAGCCGCCCCATTGCGATCGCATCGACCGGGTGCTCGAGAAGATCGATCAGCCGCTGTTCACCAAGTTCCTGCTGAAGGGCGTGGTCGACGGCGAAGCGGACGAAGCGCCGTTCGGCGACGGCGATCGGCTGATCGAGCTAGGCGAAATCACCGCCTATCTCGACGACCGCCTGAAGCACGCGGCCCGCTTCCAGTGGGGCCGCCTCCAGAACGTGCGCTCGGTCGGCCCGGACGGCCACGTGCTCGCGGCGATCGATCGCCGGGAACTCCGCGAGGTCAATGCCGAGGTCTTCAAACGGCGAAACCCGATGCCCGCCGGCGCCGGCACCGAGCCCGAAAACGCCGAGACGAGCGATCAGGAGATGAACAAGGCCGACTTTCTGCAGCTGCCGCCGATGAAGGACGTCATGGTCAGCGTCGACGGGGAACCCGGGACGGTTGTGACGCCTACGGAGACGGCCGACGATGACATCGACACCCGGATGCCGCCCGGCACCGAGACGGACGACGGCCCGTCCGGGCTCTGCGCCTGGGCCGGCGACGTCGTGGCGCCCTATGCCGGCACGCTGCTGCAGGCCTTCGAGGTCGGCACCGCGCCCTCCTGTCGCTGGGCGATCGATCATACCGAGCCTGAAATGGGACCTTTGGGGCAGATCCTGACCCCGATCGCCTGGCGGCTCGGCCGAACCAGGGTGAAGGACGGCGTCGCCTGCCTGCTCGCCTGCGACGAGCCCGAGACCGCAACGACGTCTCCAACCTCGCCGCAGCCGACGGCGGCCGAAAGCGTTGTGCAGGCGTCGAGCGGACCTGCACCCACGCCGCCGAAGACGCCTTTCGCGGTCGCGATGTGCTATCGGCTAAATCATCCGGCACCGTTCTATATCGGCCTGCCGCAGTGGATGCCCGGCACGCTCATGATCTGGAAAGCCGTGCGCGCTCAGCTCGACTGTGTGCCGACGCCGGTGGTGCCGAGGATGCCGACGCCGACCGTGATCGCGATCCGACCGCCGCCGGTGATCTGCCCTTCGGAGGCCATCAGACTTTCGAGACTGCTTCGCCTCATGAAAGGTGTGCCGCCTTCGGCCACGTCCATCGAGATAGCGGGCGCCACGATCCCATTCGAAAGACTGAACCTCGACGACGTCGATATCACGCTGCCGCCGACACGGATCTGCATCCCCATCGATCCGGATCCATCGCCAGTCCCGGGCGCCGGCCTCGTGCTTTCGGCCAGCGAGGTGCGCTGGCTGCAGAGCGCGCTCACCGTCGACAATCGCAATCCCGGGCCGATCGACGGCAGGATCGGACCGCTGACCCTGCGCGCGCTCAACCGCTGGCAGGCGGACAATGGCCGGCAGGAGACGACGAACGTGCCCGAGGCCGACTATCAGGACATCATCGAGGAATTCGGTGAGCGCTTCGAGCAAGTCCAGGCGATCGACGGGGTTTTCTAAACGACAAGCTCGCCCTGGCGGCGCCACGGCCGCTGGATTATGCTGCCGGCCTCCATTCCCGTTCCAGACCGGTGTCCATCATGGCCGAACCTGCGATTGCAGACGTCGCGACGTCCGAAAAGCCTCGCCTCCTCCTGATCGACGGCTCGGGCTACATCTTCCGCGCCTATTTCGCGCTGCCGCCGCTCACCGACAAGATCGGCACGCCCGTGGGCGCCGTCTTCGGCTTCTGCAACATGCTGTTCAAGCTCGCCCAGGACCGGCCTGGTGATCAGATGATCGTGGTGTTCGACAAGGGCTCGCACAGCTTTCGCAACGACATGTACGATCAGTACAAGGCGAACCGCGACGAGCCGCCCGAGGATCTGCGCCCGCAATTTCCCCTGGTCAGGGACGCGGCCAATGCCTTCGGCGTGCCCGTGGTCGAGCTGGAGGGCTACGAGGCCGACGACATCATCGCCACCTACGCCAAACAGGCCGCGGCTGACGGGCGTCCCGTCACGATCGTGTCGTCCGACAAGGACCTGATGCAGCTCATCGGCGACGGCATCGAGATGTTCGATCCGATGAAGTCGAAGGAGATCGGCCCGGACGAGGTCATGGAAAAGTTCGGGGTTCTGCCGAACAAGGTGCGGGACGTCCTGGCGCTGACCGGCGACACCTCGGACAATGTGCCGGGCGTGCCCAAGATCGGCCCCAAGACCGCCGCCCAGCTTCTCGAGGAATTCGGCGATCTCGAAGGGATTCTGGCGGGCGCGGAGACCATCAGGCAGAAGATGCGCCGCCAGAACCTGATCGAATTTGCGGACCAGGCAAGGCTCTCCTATGCGCTGGTCGGGCTTTGCGAAGAGACCCCGCTGGAAAAGCGCGTCGACGAGATCGAAACCACTGACGTCGACTACGCGAGACTCCTCGAATTCGCCCGCGAGTACAACTTCAACACCCTCTCCAAGAGATTGGAGACTCTTTTGGCCGGGACGCCGGCCGGCGTTGACTTGCCTGAGACCGGGGCGAAGGAAGGAACCTACGTCACCATCACCGAGCTTGCCGCGCTCGATGAATGGCTGGAGCGGGCCAGGACGAAAGGCCTTCTGGCGATCGATACGGAAACGACCTCACTCGATGTCATGAAGGCGGAGCTGGTGGGCGTCTGTCTTGCGGTCGAGGAGGGCGAGGGCGCCTATCTGCCGATCAAGCATATCGACGATTTCGGCCAGCTCGTCGCGGGTCAGCTCGACCGCGAGGCCGTCATCGAACGCCTGAGACCGATCCTCGTCGATCCGTCGATCCTGAAGGTCGGCCACCACCTCAAATACGACTTCGGCATTCTTGCCCGTGCAGGCCTGGAGGTCACGCCCTACGACGACACGCTGCTGCTGTCCTACGTGGTCGACGGCACAAAGCACGGCCACGGGATGGACGAGCTCGCCGAGCTCCACTTCGGCCATAAATGCATCAGCTTCACGGAGCTTTGCGGCAAAGGTAAGAATCAAATCACCTTCGATCGCGTGCCGATCGAGAAGGCCAGCGAATATGCCGCCGAGGACGCGGACATCACCCTTCGCCTTCATGGCGTCCTGAAACGCCAGTTGATCGAGGAACGGCGCACGGCCGTCTACGAGACCATGGAGCGCCCGCTGGTCGCGGTGCTCGACAAAATGGAGCGGCGCGGCGTCAAGGTCGACCGCACGGTCCTGCAGCGGCTCTCCAGCGATTTCACCAAGCGCATGAAGGAGCTGGAGGAGGTCGCGCACAAGCAGGCCGGCCACGAGTTCAATCTCGGCTCGCCGAAGCAGCTCGGCGAGGTCCTGTTCGAGGAACTCGGAATTCAGGGCTCCAAAAAAACCAAGTCCGGCGGCCATCAGACCGGCGCCGACGTGCTCGAAGGCCTCGCCGCCCAGGGCCACGAGCTGCCGGCGACCGTGCTCGCCTGGCGCCAGCTCCAGAAGCTGACCGGCACCTATACCGACGCGCTGATGAATCAGATCTCGGAGGTCGACGGCCGCGTGCACACCTCCTACGCCATGGCCGTCACCTCCACCGGCCGGCTGTCGTCGAACGACCCGAACCTGCAGAACATCCCGATCCGCACCGAGGAGGGCCGGAAGATCCGGAAGGCCTTCGTCGCCGATGAAGGCCATGTCCTGATGTCCGCGGACTATTCGCAGATCGAGCTTCGGGTGCTCGCCCACATGGCCGGCATCGAAGCGCTGAAAAAAGCCTTCGCCGAGGGCGCCGACATCCACGCGACCACGGCATCCGAAATGTTCGGCGTGCCGCTGGACGAGATGGACGGCGAGCTTCGGCGCCGTGCCAAGACCATCAATTTCGGCATCATCTACGGCATCGGCCCCTACGGCCTCTCGCAGCGCCTCGGCATTCCCTTCGAGGACGCCAAGGCCTATATCGCCACCTATTTCGAGCGTTATCCCGGCATCAAGGCCTACATGGACCAGGCCAAGGCCGAGGCGAAGGAGCAGGGCTACGTCAAAACCCTCTATGGCCGCATGTGCCCGACGCCGGAGATCAAATCGAGCAACCCGGCACGGCGCGGCTACGCCGAACGCGCCGCCATCAACGCCCCGATCCAGGGCACGGCCGCCGACATCATGAAACGCGCCATGATCCAGGTGGACCGGGCGCTGTCACGCTCGGACCTCGGCGCGAAGATGCTGCTCCAGGTCCATGATGAGCTGGTGTTCGAGGTCCCGAAGGCCGAGGTCGAGGAGACGGCCGGACTGGTCAAAAAGACCATGGAGAGCGCGGCGTTTCTGTCCGTGCCGCTCACCGTCGAGGTTGGCAGCGGCGAGAATTGGGACGCGGCGCATTGAGCGCCTGAACGTCACCTCCGGGCGCGTGCGATAACCAGCGTCCGACGGCCTACCCAGGCCAGTGACAGCAGCAGGATCGCCAGCATTCCCGGCTCGGGCACGACAGCGGCCGCACGAGAAACGCCGATGTCGAAACGCATGACGGTGCTCACGGAAAGGCGCAGGTCGTCGGTGAGCGTGCCGCCGAATCCAACCTCACTGGAATCGAAGAAACTGAAGCAGCCGAATTCGTCGGTATGGTCTCCGTCACAAACGAAGAACTCGGGGTAGCTGATCAGCCCCGGAAAACCCTCGACATCGACGAACATTTCCCACGATACGAAAAGACTGTCCCCTGGATCCGCGATGAAGAACCCCTCGGAACCCAGGCCGTCGAGACCGAAGCCAAAAGAGAGGAAGACGTCCCCAGGCTCGTCGAAGACGAGATCGAAGGTCGACGTATTGACCAGGCTCGCCGTGGCTTCTCCTGGACCGGTACCGAGGGAGGCCCTGATCTCGGCATTGTCCCAGTCGTCGACGATCGAAACAGCGCTGCCGCTGCCACTCACCGACGTGTTGGTCGTGCGCGTGCCGATCTCAAAATTGTCGATCGTGAAGGAAGGGCCTGCTTCCTGAAGAATATAGAAATTCGGGCCGAGCTCGATGGTGGTCGCATGCGCCGGCAGGGCCGGCAGCAGAAGGCACAAACCATAGATGAACTGACGCATGACCCTTCCTCGGCTGGTTCGGCGTCAATTTAACCCTCAATTGCTTGTTGTCCAGAAAAATATCGTTATGGTTGTATTCGGTCAGGCCTTGTCCCTGCCGCCATGGAGCGGCGCCGAAAGACGGAGGTTGAAGACTAGCCGCGGCCCGACTTCAGGGCGGCCAGGGTTTCCGGCACCAGAAGATCACCGGCGCGGCAGACGTTCCAGAAGGCGTAGTCGACATGGTGGATGATGGTGTTTTCGAGCGAGCGCACCACCAGCTCGCCCTCGCCGGAATGGGCCGCGGCGCAATGCGCGACCTCTTCGGGCAGGCCGACGGAGAGGCAGATATGGACGCCGAAGGCCGGGTGGCGGATCGCGGGCAGGCCTGAGGCGTAGGGATTGGCCTCCCAGCGCTTGCGGTTTTCCGGATCGAATTCGAAGGGCTTGCCGACGTCGTGGCAAAGAGCGCCGGCGATCAGGATGTCCTTGTTCACCTTCAGATCCGGCATCAGCCCGCACATCTGCTCCGCGACCGCGACGGCCATCTGCGTCACGCCCCGGATGTGATCGCTCTGCCGGCCCTTTTTCAGACGGTTGACGCCGGGGTTGGCCGCGGGCTCGATCGCATCGATGCTGTCGAAGCTGCTGTGGGCGAGGCAAAGCGCCCAGGCTTCGACCACCTTGTCGCGCAGTTCCTGGTTCTGGATGTCCTCGACCTCGGGCAGTTCTTTTCGAACGGTGGCCCTGAGCTGATCGGTGACCTCGCGGCGCTGCTGCATGAACATCTCCGACGTGACGGGTTCAGGACGCAAGGTCCGGGAAGGGCGTGATCGTGGCCTTGACGCTCCTCATGGCAAGGGCGCTCTCGATCGCCTCGCCGACGCCCGTCTCGGTGAAGGGGAACAGGGTCTGCATCTCGGTCCAGGGAAAGCGGTCTCTCGCCCGATCCAGCATGGCGATGCCTTCCGCGATGTCGTTGGCGGTGAACGCCCAGCTGCCCAGCAGGTTGATGTCCTTGGTGCAGATGCGGTGCCAGTTGGTCTCGATGGAGCCTGCGTCGGTGAACTGGCCCATCTCGACATAGGTGCCGCCGTCTCTCAGCATCTCGATGCCCTCGGGCCCGGCGGAGGGGTGGCCCGAGCAGTCCATGACCAGATCCGCGCCGAAACCGCCGACGATCTCCCGAACCGCGCCGATGCGCGCCTCCGGCGTCTTGTGCTCGTCCAGATCGACCGTTTCCTCCGCACCGAATCTTCTGCACAGAGCGAGACGCGGCTCCTCGGGCGCGCCGACCGCGATCACGCGCCCCGCCCCCATCTCCTGCGCGGCCGCGACCGCGAGCACGCCGATCGGGCCGGACCCTTGTATCACCACGGTCGACCCGGCCTTGAAGCCGCCTGCGCTTCTCGCGCGATTGAAGGCGCGGACGCAGGAGGTGAGCGGCTCGGAAAGCGCCCCGAGCCTGAGGCTCATGTCGTCGGGCAGCTTGTAGATCTTGGTGCCGGGCAGCTCGCCGAGGTCGACATAGACCATCTCCGCCCAGCCGCCCCAGAGATGCGGCGGCTTGTCGAAGCCGAGATAGCGGCCGTAATAGACCGGGGTGAGGCATTTGTTGGCGGTTTCGGGGTAGTGCAGGCAGTAGTAGCATGAGCCGCAGGGCATCAGAGGCGGCAGCATGACCTTGGAGCCGACGGTGAGCGGCAGGCCCATGAAATCCTCGGTCAGCTCGTCGCCGATCTCGACGATCACGCCGGCGAGCTCGTGACCGAGAGTGAAGGGCCAGGGCAGCGGCTTCGGCCAGTGGCCCTTCAGAATGTGCAGATCCGTGCCGCAGACGCCGCAAGCGCCGATCTGGATCAAGGCGGCTTTCGGCGGCACCTCGGGGCGCGGCACCGTTCGGATCACCGGCGGCGTCCCGGGCCCATCAAACGTCGCGACGCGAACCGTCTCGCTCATGCTGCTCCTCCCCTTTTGCCGCTCATATTATCCGAGCTTCCGGGAGGAAAACAGGGGCGGCGGGGCCGGTCTCAGGCAAGTCGAGGCCGCCCCGCCCCGGGGCCTAGCTGGCTTTGCCGTCGTCCGATGCGGTGCTGAGCGTCGGCGCGACGCCGCCCTCCACGCCGAGCACGTAGTAGTCCATGGTCAAGAGGTCGGCATCGGAAACCACCTGACCGGACGGCACGCGGATCTCGCCGGCGGCGTCGCGAATCGGACCTTCGAAGATCCGGAGCTGCTTGTCGACGATGGCGCGCTTTCGCTGCTCGATCAGGAGTTGTACGTCAGCAGGCACCGCATCCGACAGATCGGCGAGGCCGACCGTGCCCTCGTCGAGCCCGGCCCAGATCTGCGTCGATTTCCAGTCGCCGTTCGCCATGTCGGATGCGACCTGCTTGTAGAGGTCGGACCAGTCCCAGACCACCGAGGTCAGCGTTGCGTCGGGCGCGAAGGCGCGCATGTCGCTGTGATAGCCGATCGCGTATTTGCCGTGCTGCTGCGCGGCCTGCAAAGCTGCCGGCGAGTTCTGGTGGATCGTGATGATGTCAGCTCCCGCATCAAGAAGGCGTTCGGCCTTCTCGCGTTCGACGCCGGGGCCGTACCAGGTGCCGGTCCATTCGACCTGTACCTGAATTTCCGGGTTCACGCTTTGAGCACCGAGCGTGAAAGCGTTGATGCCGCGAATGACCTGGGGGATGGGGAAGGCGGCGACGAAGCCGATGACGTTCGACTCCGTGACTGCGCCGGCGACAATGCCCGACAGATAGCGCGCCTCGTAGATGCGGCCGAAATAGGTTCCGGCATTGGGCTCGGTCTTGAAGCCGGCGCTGTGCATGAAGACCACCTCGGGATGCCGCTTGGCGACCTCCATCATCGGGTCCATGTAGCCATAGCTGGTACCGAAGATCAGGTTGTTGCCCTCGGCCACCAGCTCCTCAAGCGCCGCGACCACGAGTTCGGGATCCTCGGGCACCGACTCGATAAAGCTGGTCTTGTCGACGAACGGCAACTGTTCCAAAGCTTTCCTGCCGGATTCGTGTGAGAACGCCCAGCCGGCATCGCCGATGGGAGCCGGATAGACGAAGCCCGCCTTGATCTCATCGACAGCGACGACCGCGGGGGACGCGGTCGGTTCGAGATTGGCGAGAAATGAGGCGGCATCCTCGACCTGGTCGAGCGCCTCCTTGACCGAATCGACGTAACGCTCGGAAACCCAGCCCTCGAGACCGTCGGCGCGAATCCCCTTGATCCAGGTGATACCTTCCTCGGGATTGAAGGTCTCGTCCGTTTTGAGCAGAAACTCACCGTCCTGCACGACCGAGAGGGGTTCCTGATCCAGGGAGGGTGCCGAACGAAAATTGAGGGCGCGGACGTTCACCCGGAAGGTCTCGCCCAGGCGTGCCGGGTCGACCTGATCGAGTTTCACGAAGTCGCCGGACTGCGCGTCGGCCGATGGCGGCAGCGCCATAGCGCACGCCACCGCGAGCGAAAGCGCGAGAGACGAGGCACGCCAACTGCCCAGAATGAACGCCATGAGAGAGGTCCTCCAAAGATCGTCGTCACAAGACGGTGAACGCGAAATCTGTCGACGCCCATTTATCCGATATTCGGAATGCCCCCGACATCGGTGGTATGGACGCCGTCCTGATACGACAGCCATAACGATGTTGTTGGTGGCTGGTACTAGACCGTTTCGATATTGACTTCCAGCAATTTGTATCAATAAGCTCTGTTTACTGGAATTTTTCACGGGAAGTTATTGTTAATTTTGTGAAAATTGTCGGAAACAAGTGGACAATATGATGCCTGCGGAATTGGGAATGGTTGTCGCCGATTCCGGGCTTGATCGTGCGCCGGCTTCTGAATCGGCGAAACAACGTCTTGGTCGAGACGACGTTGGGCGTTAAAAGGATCTCTCCCGAAGACTTCGAGGAAGCCCGATGACCGATGTCGCGGATGACGCTGTTGCGGACAGGCTCTGTGATCGCCGCAGGATGGAGAGGCGGCCGGAACGAGGGGCTCGGCACATGCCGTCCGTTTTCGGCGCGCTCCTGCTCCTGTGCGCGCAGGAGGCGATGGCGGCGAGCGAGTATGTGGTGCCTGGCGGCCCGCTGATCACGGTCCAGGGTGGACGCACCATCGACGGGCATGTCGTCGGCATCGATCAGACCAACGTGGTGATCCGGACGGAGAACGGCGCCGAGGAGACCCTGCCGCGATCGACGGTCGAGAGCGTCGCCTTCGAGACCGTGACCGGACAGCGACTGGTGGGCGAGCTTGTCGGCTGGACGAGCGGCGTCTACCAGATCGCGACGCCGGATGCGGCGATCAAGATATACAGCACACCGCCTGCGAGCCTGGCCGCTCCGGCTGCGACGGATACGCCGGCCCGGACGGTGGCGGAAAACCGGGACGAGCGGTCCTTGCCGATCGTGCCCAGAATGGATGATACGGCGCCCGAGCCTGCAGCGGCGAAGACCGCAGAGGAGATGGCCGCTGCGGAGACGAACGGGGTCGTCGACGCCCAGGACGCGGCGCTCACGCCGCCTTCCGACCTGAGCATCGAGGTGTCGGTCGAAAATTCGAAGGAGAACGGTGCGCCCGTGGCCTTCGACATCGCCCTGTCGAAGTCGCCGGAGACCTCGGTGGTGCTGATCTACGCGACCATCGACGGCACCGCGGTCGAAGGCGAAGATTACGAGGCCAATCGGGGTGTTCTCGTGATCAAGCCCGGCGAGCGGACCGCCCGCATCGAGGCTTCGGTGATCGACGACGACCAGAGCGAGGGGCAGGAGACGGTGAAACTGTTCCTGACCGTCGATCCCACCGTCGCTTCGGTCGAGAGCCGCGAGATCGTCGCCACCATCGACGACGACGATTAGAACCGACGTCGGATCGCGCCCCCGGCACCCGGCCTTTCCGCGGTTGCGAACGCCGCCAGCCGTACTATAAATGCGTCATGTTGCAGACGAGACACAGAACATGACGGAACCTGCCTTGCTCCTGGCGTCGGACCATGCCGGTGTCGATCTGAAGGCGGCGCTCGTGGCGGCCCTGACGGCACGCGGCATCGACGTCCGGGACCTGGGTCCGGCGACCAAGGATTCCGTCGACTATCCCGACATGGCCAAACGCCTCGTGGACGCGCTCATCGAGGGACAGTCGTCGCGCGGCGTTCTCATCTGCGGCACCGGCATCGGCATCGGCATCGCCGCCAATCGGAATCCTGCGATCCGCGCCGCGACCTGCCAGGACGTCACCACGGCGCGCCTCGCCAGAGCCCACAACGACGCCAACATCCTCAGCCTCGGCGCCCGGGTCATCGGTCTTCAGGTCGCACTCGACTGCGTGGAGGCCTTTCTCGAAACGCCGTTCGAGGGCGGTCGCCACCAGCGCCGGGTCGACAAGCTCGGCGGCGGCTGACCGGTGCCTTCGACGATCGGCAATCGGCCCACCAACGAAAAAGCGGCGCGCCGGCGCCCGTCGCCCCGCGAGGATCGGGGCCGCCGCGGAGACAAGACGCATGCATTGCCCCTTTTGCGGATCTGACGACAACCAGGTGAAGGACTCCCGGCCCGTCGAGGACGGGGGTGCTGTGCGCAGGCGGCGTCACTGCAATGCCTGCGGCGCCCGCTTCACCACCTTCGAGCGCATCCAGCTGCGCGAGCTCACCGTGGTCAAGCGCAATGGCGAGCGCACGCCGTTCGATCGGGAGAAACTGAAACGTTCGATCACGATCGCCTGCCGCAAGCGCGGCGTCGAGGAGGAGAAGATCGAGCGCATCGTCAACGGCATCGTGCGCGAGCTCGAAATCTCCGGCGAGATCGAAATCGAAACCGGCCGCCTCGGACGTCTCGCCATGGAGCGTCTGGCCGAGCTCGACGAGGTCGCCTATGTCCGTTTCGCCTCGGTCTACGAGGATTTCGCCGACGCGCGCGACTTCGAGCGCTTCATCGCCCGCCTCTCCGACCAGCGGGACAGGGATGCCGCCGAGTGAGACCGCGCATGAGGCCGACCGGCGCTTCATGAGCATGGCGCTCGCGCTTGGCGAGCGTGGGCTGGGCCAGGTCTGGCCGAACCCGTCCGTCGGCTGCGTGGTGGTCGGCGACGGCCAGGTCGTCGGCCGCGGCTGGACCCAGCCGCCGCCAGGCGCCCATGGCGAGGTCGAAGCGCTCCGGCGCGCGGGTGGGCGGGCGTTCGGCGGCACCGCCTACGTGACCCTCGAGCCCTGCTGCCACTACGGCCGCACCCCGCCCTGCACCATGGCCCTGATCCACGCCGGCATTCGCCGGGTGGTGGTCGCCGCGACCGATCCGTTCCCGCGGGTCGACGGCCGCGGCATCGAGCAGCTCCGCCAGGCCGGCGTTCAGGTGGACGTCGGCGTCCGGAAGGACGAGGCCGAAGCGCAGCATGCCGGTTTCTTCTCGAAGGTCCGGAAAAACCGCCCGCTCGTGACCCTGAAGCTCGCGACCTCGCTCGACGGCCGGATCGCGACCGCATCGGGCGAAAGCCGGTGGATCACGGGCGAGCGTGCGCGCAGCTTCGGACATCGGCTCAGAGCTTCCCATGACGCGATCATGGTCGGTGCCAACACCGCGCGGACCGACGACCCCGAGCTCACCTGCCGCCTGCCGGGCATGGAGGACCGCTCGCCGGTGCGGGTGGTGGTCAGCCGCGGCGGCCGCCTTCCGATCGCCAGCCGGCTCGCCCGGACCGCGAAGGATCATCCGGTCTGGATGATCGTCGCTTCGGGCATGCCGCCCGAAGCCCTGATCGCCCACGAGAAGGTCGGCGTCGAGATCCTTCGCGTCGGTCGGGATCCGGAAGACGAGAAGCTGGATCTCCGCGTGGCCCTCGCAGCCCTCGCGGAACGCGGCATCACGCGGCTGCTGGTCGAAGGCGGCTCGATGCTCGCCGGCTCCCTGCTGCGGGCGAAGCTGGTGGACCGGCTTGCAGTGTTCCAGGCGCCGCTGCTGCTCGGCGGCGACGGCCTGCCCGCGGTCGGCGAACTCGCCCTCGATCGCCTCGCCGCAGCACCCGCCTTCGCACGAACCGCGCTCGAAGTGCTGGCGTCCGACCTCGGCGCGACGTATATCACCAGAGAACCTTAGGATACGCCCATGTTCACCGGCATCATCACCGATGTGGGACGCATCGCGTCGATCGACGATCGGAACGGCCGTGCGCTCACCATCGAGACCGCCTTGCCGCTCGACGAGATCCCGATCGGCGGCTCGATCGCGACCTCGGGCATCTGCTTCACCGCGGTCGAAAAGGGCGAGGACTGGTTCTCGGTCGTCGCCTCGGGCGCCACGCTCGACGTGACCACCGCAGGCCGCTGGCAGGTCGGCGAGCGGGTCAATCTGGAACGCTCACTTCGGATCGGCGACGAACTTGGCGGTCACATCGTCTTCGGTCACGTCGACGCCGTCGGCACCGTCCTGACACTGGACGCGGTCGCCGAGTCCCACCGACTGGAAATCCAGGTGCCCTCGGCGCTCGCCGCGCTGATCGCGGTCAAGGGCTCGATCGCCATCGACGGCATTTCGCTCACGGTGAACGAGGCCGGCGCCGACCGCTTCGCGGTCAACATCATCCCGCACACCTTCACCGAAACCAATCTCGGCGACTGCGGGCCGGGCGATCGGGTGAACGTCGAGATCGACATGCTCGCCCGCTACGTCGCCCGCCAGCTCGCTTTCCGTTCGGAGATCCCGTCTTGAACGCCACCAGCCGCTATGACCGCGCGATCGGGCTGCGCCCGCATGTTCTGATCGTCGAGGCCCGCTACTACGAGGAGATCGGCGAAATGCTGCTCGCCGGCGCCGAGCGTGCGCTGAAGGAGGCGAACGTCAGCTTCGATCGGATCGAGGTGCCGGGTGCGCTCGAGATTCCGGCGGCGATACGGATCGCGGTCGAATCCTCGAAATACGACGCCTTCGTGGCGCTCGGCTGCGTGATCGAGGGCGAGACCTGGCACGACCGCATCGTCGGCGGCGAGAGTGCCCGCGGACTGATGGACCTCGCCCTCCAGCACGGCGCACTGATCGGCAATGGCATTCTCACCGTCCACAGCGAGGCGCAGGCGAAGAAACGCGCCGATCCCGACGGCAAGGGCAAGGGCGGCGACGCGGCGCGCGCAGCCCTTGCCCTTCTGGATGCCAAGGCCCGGCTGACGCGATGAACCGCAGGCGGGCGGCGCGATTCGGCGCGGTGCAGGCGCTCTACCAGGCGGAGATGTCCGGCCAGGACATCGAGCCCGTGATCGCCGAGTTCCAGGCGTTTCGCCTCGCCGATCTGCTGGAGCCGCTGGACCAGGGCGACCCGGCGCCGGAGGTCGACCGCGACTGGTTCGCGAAAGTCGCCGGGGGCGCGTTCGAGGCGGGCGAGGAACTCGACCGGGTGATCGAGGCGAAACTGTCGGCGGGCTGGTCGCTGAACCGGCTCGGCTATCTTCTGCGCGCGTTCCTGAGAGCCGGTGCGTTCGAGCTTCTGCGCTGCCCGGACGTGCCGCCCAAGGTGGCGATCAACGAATATCTGGAGCTCGCGCACGCCTTCGTGGAGAAGGACGATACGGGATTTCTGAACGCGGTTTTCGATCGGCTGGCTGCCGATGCGCGCGCTGCGGACGACCGCACGAACCCGCCTGCAGCACCGGTGGGCAGCGATGCCTGAGGGCGAATTCGATTTCATCGCCCGTCATCTCCGCCCGTTGGCACTCGGCAATCAGGCAGCGCTCGATCTCGCCGACGACGCCGCCCTCCTCGAGCCCACCTCGGGCATGCAGCTGGTCGTCGCCAAGGACGCGCTGGTCGAGGGCGTGCATTTTCTCTCCCACGATCCGGCGGGCGAGATCGCGCAGAAACTGCTGAGGGTGAACCTTTCGGACATGGCCGCGATGGGAGCGACGCCCGGCGGCTATCTGCTCGCCGTAATGCGCCCGAAACGCCTGCCGCCGGAATGGATGGAGCGCTTTTGCCAGGGCCTCGCCCTGGATCAGGCCGCCTTTGGCATCACCCTGCTCGGCGGTGACACCGTCGGCACGCCGGGACCGCTCACACTGTCCGTGACCATGCTCGGCGAGGTGCCGAGGGGCCAGGCGCTCAGGCGCGGTGGCGCCAGGATCGGCGACGACATCTACGTTTCCGGCACGCTCGGCGATGCGGCGCTCGGCCTCGGCGTCCTGCAGGGCCGCCTGTCGCCGCCGATGAATGCGTCCGGCTTCCTGATCCGGCGCTACCGTTTGCCCGAGCCCAGGGTCGAGCTCGGCGAGGCGCTGCGCGGTCTCGCCCATGCCGCGATCGATATCTCCGACGGGCTGGTCGCCGATCTCGGCCATGTGCTCGACTGCTCCGGCGCGGGGGCGGTGATCCACGCCCACCACATTCCCATCTCCCGGGCCGCCGCGTCCCAGCGAAGCAGCCTGGAGGCCGCGCTCACCGGCGGCGACGACTACGAGCTCCTGTTCACCGCCCATCCCGAGCAGCGCCCGGCGATTCGGGCGATCGGCCAGGAGCTCGGCCTGTCGCTCACCGCGATCGGCCAGGTGGCCGAGGAATCGGGCCTCGAGGTGCAGGGCGCGGACGGCCGCCCGCTCGCGATCGAAGGCGCCGGCTGGCAGCATTTCTAGGGCACTATCCGGCCGGGCGAGAGCGAACGCCGACAGGGCCATGGAAGCTTTTGGTAACCAAATGTTGAGGATTGATTTCTAAAGTTGGAAGGAATGCGGTGCGCGGCGTGTTCGCGAACGTCTGCAGGATCGAGCACCTTTGGGGGGCAGGGGGTTTTGCTATATCCGCGAGGTCGGCATGACACTATCGCCGGGTCGTCGATCGACACCGGAGCGAACGGATCGGATGCGTTGAAAACGTGGCGCATATGGGTGATGACGGCCGCCGTTTCGGCTCTGGCGGGCTGCGCTTCGGAAACGCCTTCGCCGGCTGCTTCGGTCACGGCCGACGTCGGGCCGCCCATGCCGGCGCGTTATCTCCAGATCGAGATCGACGATCTCGAGCGCGGCCTTCCGTGTCGTGTCGTCGACCGGCCGGATGTGGCGACCAGAGACGTGCTCTGGCGGGCTGAATACGAAGCCGGGTTCTGCGAACGCAAGGCCGCGGAAACGCGGCATTTTCTCGAATCGGAGGGATGGGCCTGCCGGCCTCTTGGCGCCCAGGAGCGGCAGGCCGATGCAGGCTATCTTCAAGGCTCGGGATCCCATGGGCGAAACGTGGTTGCGGTCTGGCGCTGCCGTGAAGGCCTCCTGCCCAAGAGTCCGAGGGTCATCCACGCGCGGGACGGCAGGGCGACGCCGCCGGTGCCCTCGGCAAGGCCGGACGGCAGCGTGCACTCGGGCGGCCGCGGCGGTCCGAACGGCTCCGCCCCCGACCTCTTTGCCAATGCGCCACTGCGGGCGGCGGTCGAACGGGATCTGGACGCGATCGGTCAGAATCTCGACGACGCCACCAGGGTCGACAGCGCGCTTGGCGATCTGAACGGCGACGACATCGACGATGCCGTGGTGGTGCTCAGCCGTCGTTCCCTCGACGAGGCGCCGCATCGTATGCTGATGGCCTATTTGAAGACCGACGAAGCCTTCAATCTGGTCGACGTGTCGATCCTGCGGTCTGTGGGCGCCGGCGAGGCGGAACTCGCACTTACCATCGAGAGCGGCGCCATCCACCTCGCCGACTGCTGCGGCGCGACCGAGGCGCAGACCGTGCTGGTTCTGCAGGAGCGGAAGTTGTCCCGGCTCGAGGGTGAGCCGCAGTGACGGACGAAGCGGGGTGACGTTCTGGCGCGGCAAAGCGCTCGCCGAGATGACCGAGCGCGAATGGGAGAGCCTCTGCGACGGCTGCGGGCTTTGCTGCCAGATCCGACTCGAGGACGAGGATACAGGCGAGATCGCCCTTTCCGATGTCGCCTGCCGGTTCCTCGACCTCTGCAGCCATCGCTGCCGTGACTACGCCAATCGGCAAAAGAACGTGCCGGACTGCGCCAAGGTGACTCCGGACAACGTTCACGCCCTCACCTGGCTGCCGCACACATGCGCCTATCGCCTGGTCGCAACCGGCCATGATCTGCCGGACTGGCATCACCTGATTTCCGGCGATAGGGAGGCCGTGCATCGGCGCGGCCCGTCGATGCTGGGCGATCTCGTGAGCGAGGACGAGGTGGACTGGCGGGACTACGGTGCGGAGACCGCAGGCGACGATCAGCGCGCGGAATGACGAAGGCCTTCGACGCCGACAGGCCGCCGACCGTCGTGCTGCTCACCACCGACGGCCCGCTCGCCAATATCGTCGCCAACGACCTCGCCCGTCACATCGAATGCCTGGTTGTGTTGCGTGAGGACGACCCGCCGCGCGGCAGCATGATGAAGCTGCGGGCCAGGCTGCTCGGCTGGCCGACCGCGATCGGCCAGACCGCCGCCAACAATCTCTTCAAATTCGTGCGCAAGGCGAGTACTGGCCGCATCGGGCGCATCGAGGCCGCGTTCGGGCTGGATCGCGTCGATCACGGCGACATCGAGACCATTCGCATCGGCTCGGTGAATTCGGAACGTTGCCGCGAGGTGCTGAAGCGGCTCGATCCCGCCGTGGTCGTGGTCTACGCGACGCAGATCATCAAAAAGCCGACACTGACCAGCGTCTCGGCACCCTTCATCAACTACCACGCCGGCATCAACCCCAAATATCGCGGCCAGGACCCCGCCTATTGGGCACGGGTCGAGGGCGACCCGGAACATGCCGGGATCACGATCCATCTGGTCGACGAAGGGGTGGATACAGGCGGCGTGCTCTACCAGGCGACGGTCGATCTGAAAGGCTGCAACATCACCAGCTATCCCCACCGCCAGATGGCGAACGCCCTGCCTCTCCTGCGAAAGGCGATCGAGGACGCGCTCGAAGGCCGCCTCGCACCGAAGACCGTCAACCTCCCGTCCCGCCAGTGGTTCCCGCCGACGCTCTGGGCCTATCTGTGGAACGGCGTCCGCAGGGGCGTCTGGTAGCCCGCCCTACTTGTTACGTTCCAGCCAGTCGTTAATCCGGCCGCCGAGGCGCCGCTGAAGCGATCCCATCTGTTCGGTGCTCAGGACGGCCATATCCTCCATGACCCCGGGCAAGAGCGAGAGCTGCTTCTGATAGACGTCGGACGCATGCATCCCGACCAGCGAGGCCAGCTCGTCGGAGGTGAAGTTCTCGACGTAGAAATCGATCATGAGCGCCCTCATCGGCCCCTTCATCTCCTCCATGGAGACGGCCGATTCGTCATTGATGATGCTATAGAGCTCGTCCACCGCTTGGTCTGAAGCGTTCGGATTCTGCTGCTTGATCGTGTGAGTCATCGTTTCCTGGAAGCTCCTGTTGAAGGCCTCCATGGCGGCCTCAGCATTCTCCTCGGCTCGAGACAGCTCATAGATCCGTTCCGCCAACTGCCGCGGCTCCTCCTGAGCGTGAACGGGAGCATGCAGGGCCAAAAAGCACGAAGCGACGATCAGGCGTTGACCAAAGCGTTTCATGGCAACCTCTTATGGTGATTGGTTGTCGACGTTTCCTCGAAGGCAGGCCGGCGACCCTATCACGGCTCAATGGCGACGTTCCAGGCGTGCCGGGCCGCCGAGATCCTATCCTTGGCTTTCGCTTTGCCGCCGGTCCCACTATCCTCAAGGCCTGCGCCGGGTTGGCGGACGGCATGAGCAGCATCGGGGGCTCACTTGGCACTGCAGCAGGTCGAACTCGACGACAAATACGAAAAGTCCGAAGGCCGGATCTATCTGACCGGCATTCAGGCTCTGGTTCGGCTGCCGATGATGCAGCGGCGGATCGACCAGGCGGCCGGCTTCGACACCGCGGGCTACATCTCCGGCTATCGCGGCTCCCCGCTCGGCAATCTCGACCAGCAGATGGCGGTTGCCAAGCGCTATCTCGACGCCCACCACGTCGTCGCTCAGCCCGGCGTCAACGAGGACATGGCCGCCACCGCCCTTTGGGGCACGCAGCAGATCAATCTGTTCGGCGACGGCGCCTATGACGGCGTGTTCGGCATGTGGTACGGCAAGGGCCCGGGCGTCGACCGCACCGGCGATGTTTTTCGACATGCCAACCTCGCCGGTTCCGCACCGCATGGCGGCGTGCTGGTGTTGATGGGCGACGACCACACCTGCGAAAGCTCGACCACCGCGCATCAAAGCGAGTTCGGACTGGTCGACGCCATGATCCCGATCCTGAACCCGGCGGGCGTCGCCGAGATCCTGCAGTTCGGCCTGATCGGCTTCGCCCTTTCCCGCTTCAGCGGCTGCTGGGTCGGCGTCAAATGCGTCCACGACACCGTCAACACCGCCGCCTCCATCGACCTTTCGCGCGCCCGGCCGGACATCATCATCCCGGATCGGTCCGTGCTGCCGCCCGACGGTCTCAACATCCGCTGGCCGGACACACCGCTCGCCCAGGAAGCGCGGCTGCACCTCCTGAAGCACGACGCGGTGAAAGCCTTCGTGCTCGCCAACCATCTGGACCGGCTGGTGTTTCCGACGCCCCGGGCGAAGCTCGGCGTGATCTCCACCGGCAAATCCTATCTCGACCTGATGCAGGCCCTCGACGATCTCGGCATCGACGAGACCATGGCAAGAAAGCTCGGCCTTCGCGTCCTCAAGCTCGGCCTCACCTACCCGATCGCATCCGAGACCGTCACCGGCTTCGCCAAGGGCCTGAAGCAGATCGTGGTGGTCGAGGAAAAACGCGGCCTGATCGAAACCCAGGTCAAGGAAATCCTCTTCGGGACGCGAGGCGCGCCGGCCGTGGTGGGGAAGAGGGATGAGGACGGCAACTGGCTGTTCCCGTCCAACGGGGCGCTTTCCTCCAACCAGATCGCCGAGGCGATCGGCACGCGGCTCCTCGCTCTCGGCAAGAACGACGACCTGAAAGCCGCGCTCGCTGTCCTGGGAGTCAAGAAAGAAGCGGAGAAGGCGATCGACAGCGCGGTGCTGCGAACGCCCTATTTCTGCTCAGGCTGCCCGCACAACAGCTCGACCCGCGTGCCCGAAGGCTCGGTCGCGCGCGCCGGCATCGGCTGCCACTACATGGCGCAGTGGATGGATCGGGACAATCAGGGCTACACCCAGATGGGCGGCGAGGGGGCGAGCTGGATCGGCGAGGCGCCGTTCTCCAGGCGCAAGCACGTCTTCCAGAATATCGGGGACGGCACCTATTACCATTCCGGCCTGATGGCGATCCGGGCGGCGATCGCGTCCAAGGTCAACGTCACGTACAAGATTCTTTATAACGACGCGGTCGCCATGACCGGCGGCCAGTCGGTGGACGGTCCGCTGACCGTGCCGCAGATCAGTCGCCAGGTCGCGGCCGAAGGAGCGAAACAGATCGTCGTGGTCACGGATCAGCCGGAAAAATATCCGCTGTCCGCCGGCTTCGCGCCCGGCGTCACCGTTCGCCACCGGGACGAGCTCGACGAGGTCCAGCGGGAACTGCGCGAGGTCGAGGGCACGTCCGTGCTCATCTTTGATCAGACCTGCGCCGCGGAGAAACGCCGGCGCAGGAAGCGCGGTCAGATGGAGGATCCGCCAAAGCGCGTCTTCATCAACGATGCGGTCTGCGAGGGCTGCGGCGATTGCGGTCTGGCCTCGAACTGCGTCTCGGTCCTGCCGCTCGAGACCGAGTTCGGCCGCAAGCGCCAGATCGATCAGTCCTCCTGCAACAAGGATTTTTCCTGCCTCAAGGGCTTTTGCCCGAGCTTCGTGACAATCGAAGGGGGTGACGGCCGCGACCCTCTCAAAGGCAAGCGGCAAAAAACGCTGCCGGACATTCCCGAACTGCCCGAACCATCCCTCCCCGGCGTGGAGGACGGCTACGGCATCGTGGTCGCCGGCGTCGGCGGCACGGGCGTGGTGACGATCGGGGCGCTGCTCGGCATGGCGGCGCATCTGGAGGGCAAGGGTGCGGCCGTGCTCGACATGACCGGGCTTGCGCAGAAGGGCGGGCCGGTCACCAGCCATCTGCGCATCGCGCATTCGCCCGACGACATCCAGACGACACGCATCGGTGCCGGCGGCGCCCGTCTGCTTCTAGGCTGCGACCTTATGGTGGTCGCCAGCAAGCCAGCGCTGTCGACGCTCGACCCGGAACGCGGGCATGTCGTCGCCAACGACAACCCCTCGATCACCGGCGAGTTCACGCGCAACGCCGATCTCACCATGCCCGCCGACCGTCTGCGCGCCGCGATCGAAAAGACCGCACGCGGCCGCGCCGTCTTCGTCGAGGCCAATCGTCTCGCCACCGCGCTGCTTGGCGATGCCATCGGCACCAATCTCTTCATGGTCGGCTATGCCTGGCAGAAGGGTCTGCTGCCGCTCTCGGCGGAAGCGATCGAGCGCGCGATCGAGCTCAATCGTGTCGCCATCGAGATGAACCGGAATGCCTTCCGACTGGGTCGACTCGCCGCTCATGACGCGAAAGTCATCGAGGCGACGGCGGCGCCGAGCGCCGCGGTCGCCTCGATGGAGCCGGCATCCGGCCTGGATGAGATCGTCGAGCGTCGGGCCGCTTTTCTGACGGCCTACCAGGACGATGCTTACGCCGAACGCTACCTCTCGCTCGTGCGGCGGGTGCGGGACGCAGAGGCGGCGCAGGCGAAGGGTTCGAGCGGTCTCGCCGACGCGGTCGCACGCTATTACTTCAAGCTCCTTGCCTACAAGGACGAATATGAGGTCGCGCGGCTCTACACGGACGGCGCGTTCCAGGAGAAGCTGCGCCGGCAGTTCGATGCGGGCGCCAGGGTCAGCGTACATCTGGCGCCGCCCCTTTTCGCGAAACGCGATCCGGTCACTGGCCACCTCCAGAAGAAAGCCTACGGCCCCTGGGTCTTCACGGCCTTCCGATGGCTGGCGAAGCTCAAGGGCCTGCGCGGCACCGCCTACGATCCCTTCGGCTATACGGCGGAGCGGCGCACCGAGCGGCGGCTGATCAGCCATTACGAGGCGCTGATCGTCGAAATCCTGACCCGCCTCGACCACGACAATCACGGCCTCGCGGTCGAGATCGCGTCCCTGCCGGAACGCATCCGTGGCTTCGGCCATGTCAAGGATCGTCACATCGAGGACACCGAAGCACGCGAAGCCGCTCTCCTCGAAGCCTTCCGCCGCCCGGCCGCGACCCTGACCGCGGCGGAATGAGGGGGGCTCGTCACGAGGCCCTAACGCCAGCGATCCGGCCAGCTCGACGTGAAGACCGTCCTTCGGGGCCTCGGCCAGTCGGGCCCTGGGACCTCGCCGAATTCGAAGGGGCCGATGTCGGGCTTGCCGGCGACGTCGCGCGAGTCGGGCCAGCTGGCGGGCAGTGCTGCGCCGGCATCGATGGCGGGGCTGCCCGCCTTCACGCTGAAATCGAGCCGCTCTTCGTCTCTGAAGTCCAGAGCCGCAGGGTCGCCGCCGAGATAGAGACCGCGGAGGCCTCGAACCCGGCTGTTGTCTTGGGTGTTGACCAGAATGTTGTGATCACTGTCGGGGTCGGTCTGGAAGCCCTTATCGGAGAGATCGTCGAACAGAAAGATGTTGTTGCGAAAGATGAGATGCTGGGGCGCGCCGTCCTCATTGTCCCAATACAGCCAGTTGATCTTGCCCCAATCGCCATTCCTGCCTTTCCAGTTCTGCAGCAGATTGTGATAGTAGAAAATCTGGTTTGACGGTGTAAGTCTCTGGTTTTTCACCAGAAAAGCCGGATGCGCATGCTTGTGATCGGTGTTGTAGATCACGTTTCGATAGACGAAATGCGGCCCCTGCATGGCGCCGCCCATGCTTTGATGGGAGAGTGCGGCGCCGGAGGCGTTGAGCATCAGGCTGTCATGCACGCGCAGATTTCTGCCCGGATGCGTCGGCCGCCAGTGCTCGAATTCGATACAGTCGTCATAGGCGTAGGCGCAGACATTGTGGTGGCTCGTCGAATTGTTGAACGCGCCGAAGCGCTGCCCGTCGAACACCTGATGAATGTAGAGATATCTGAACTCGACGTTTTCTGATGGCGTCTCGAGGCTTTCGGCGATGCCGCCCTCGAGCCGCGAATTGCCGTCGTCGCTGAAATAGCGCTTGACCAGTTCGTAGATCGCCGTGTTGTCACCCAGGTTGAGATCGATGAGATCGTCGACGAACCGATAGAAGCCCGGATAGCTGTATTCCGACCATTCGAACAGGCTGTCGTCCGGCAACGCGGCCGCCCGCCGGCTGTGGGTCACCACCAGGTTTCGGAGCGTCAGGTGATGGCTCGCTTTGTCCGCCATGATCGCATCGGCATCGCCGGAGCCGGTCACGGAGAAGCCGTCGAGGATGACATAGGGCGAGTTCCGGATGGTCACGATCGGCTGGCTGAACCGGTCGGTCAGCCTGACCGGCACGCCGTTCGGATCGGCGTCGTTCGGCAGCCGGAGATAGAGCTTTCCGTCCTCCTGCGCGAAGCCGTAGCGCGGCTTGGCGATGCCGATCACCGAGGGGGAAAGAAGATCCGCGAGCGTTTTGTAACGAAACAGAAACCGGCCGGCCGCCTCGCCCATGAAGGAATCGCCATGGTCGGCCGAGTAGATGCCGTCGCCGACAGGGTACCAGCGGACGACGCCCCGTTCCGCATCCCGCCAGAGATCGCTGATGATCGCCTGTCCGGGTTTTTCGGACAGTACCCAGACCGGCTGGTCGGAGGAACTGCCGAGATCCGCGAAAACCGGTGTTTCGTAATAGGTTCCCGGACGCACGATCATGACGTCGCCGCCACGAATCAATGCCGCGCCGCGGGCGATCGTCTTCAGGGCGTCAGCCTTCGACAAGCCGGAATTGCGATCGTCGCCGTTCGCCTGATCGACCCAGATCGTCCGATCGCCGCCGCAGTTCGAACAGCCGCCGCAGGGCAGGCAGGAAGCATTCGGACTTCCGGCGACGTCCTGCTGCTCGTCGACGAGCGCCGGCAGCGGGTCGGCACCGTCCGCATGGACCGATGACGGCAAGCAGAGCGTCGCCAAGAACAGAATGGCAGCGCCGAGAACGCTCATCGGTGCGGCCGCCTCGAGTCTATTCGTTCCCAAGATCAAATTCTCCCGGCTTCAAAGTCGGATAAAATGCGCGACGAGCGCTGCGATGTCCAATGCCGGAGCGAGCGCCCGCACCCTCAAAGGGAATGCGCCGCCTCCGCCAGCACGCGCAGCTTTTCCCTCGCCAGGTCGCGGCCGAGCAGCCCCAGCCCGCAGTCCGGCGCCGCGATCAGGCGATGCGGATCGATGTGATCGAGGGCCTGACGCAGGTGCTCACGCACCGCCTCGACCTCCTCGACCCGGCTTTTCGCGATCGCGATCACGCCTAGGATCACCCTGGTGCGGGTGAAGCGTTCGAGGAGGGAGAGATCGTTCGGGCGATGCGCGTCCTCGATCGAGACCGTGTCGATCGCGACGTCCTGCAAGGCCGTCGCGAGATCCTGATAGGATTCGCGCGGCGCCTTCGGATAGTCCTCGTCGGGATCGAGCCGGTCGGGATAGCCGCAGCAGATGTGGACCACGCGCTCCACCGTCTTCGGCACCTTGTGAAAACAGCGGTCGAGATGTTCGACACCATAGGCGAGGGCCTGGTCGAGCTTTCTCGCGAACATCGGCTCGTCCACCTGGATCACCGGGCAGCCGGCATCGGCGAGGCGGCGGATCTCGGTATTCAGGGCTTCGGCCAGCGCGATGCCGCGGGCGGTCACGTCGTCCTTGTAGAATTCGTCCGCGACGCTGTCGCCGATGGTCATCGGACCGGGCAGCGTAATCTTGACCGGTTTTTTCGTGGCGGATTGTGCGATTTGCCAGTCCCGCACGAGAAAGGCCTTTCCGGCCTGGATCGGCTGCGTGATGGTGGGCAGCAATGCCGCGATGTGGCCGCGCATCCGGGTTTCCGTGAGCGCCTCGAAGTCGATGCCCTTCAGATGGCGGCAGTGATAGTGGATGTAGTTTTCGCGCCTGATCTCGCCGTCGGTCGGGATGTCGATGCCGAGATCCACCTGCTCGCGCACGACCTCGACCGTGGCCTGGTCGAGAATTTTTTCGATCTGTCCGCCATACCGTTCGAGCGTTTCCGCATAGCCGGCCGTCGGCTCGGCATCGTCGGTGCCGCCGTCCTTCCGGAACCAGTCCTGGATCGGCACGCCCTCAGGCTTGGGATAGGCGCCGATGGTCGTGGTCAGCATAGGTGCGCTCCGCCCGAGCCCACGCAGACAACGCCCGAAAACCAGGCCGCAAACCGTCTCGCCTTATAGATGTGGTCCAAGTCCAGCATCGCGCTGCTAGCGCGTGGGGATGGGGACGTCGCCGCGATAGTCGTAGAAGCCGCGCTTGGTCTTGCGACCGAGCCAGCCGGCCTCGACATATTTCACGAGCAGCGGGCAGGGCCGGTATTTGCTGTCGGCCAGGCCTTCGTAGAGCACCTGCATGACCGAGAGACAGGTGTCGAGGCCGATGAAGTCGGCGAGCTGCAGAGGGCCCATCGGATGGTTGGCGCCGAGCTTCATCGCGGTGTCGATCGACTCGACGTTGCCGACGCCCTCGTAGAGCGTGTAGACCGCCTCGTTGATCATCGGCAGGAGAATGCGGTTCACGATGAACGCGGGAAAATCCTCGGCCGTGACCGCGGTCTTGTCCAGGCGCTCGATCACTTCCTTCGACGCCTGAAAGGTCGGCTCGTCGGTGGCGATGCCGCGGATCAGCTCGACCAGCTTCATGGCCGGCACCGGGTTCATGAAGTGGATGCCGATGAAGCGTTCCGGCCGGTCGGTGGCGGCGGCGAGGCGGGTGATCGAAATCGACGACGTGTTGGAGGCGATCAGCGCGTTCGCAGGCGCGTGCTCCACCACCTTGCCCAGAATGTCGCGCTTGACGCCCTCGTTCTCGGTCGCGGCCTCGATCACCAGCTGGCAATCGCCGAGCATCGAAAAATCCGTGCCGGAGCGGATTCGCCCGAGCGCCGCCTGTCTCTGGCTCTCCTCGATCTGGCCCTTTTCGACCTGTCGTTCGGTCAGCCGCCCGACCCGCTCCACGGCGTCGTCGATCTGTTCCTGGCTGATGTCCAGCAGCACCACATCGTAGCCGGCGAGCGCCAGGACCTGAATGATGCCGCCGCCCATCTGGCCGGCGCCGATGACCCCGATCGTCTCGATCGCGGGTATCGCCTGCTCCTCGTCGCTCATGCTCGCTCCCGTGTGCTTCGACGCTGCCGTCCGCCTTGCGGGTCAGCCCGCCTTCTTCAGTTCTTCGGTCAGCTCCGGCACCGCCTTGAACAGATCCGCCACCAGGCCGTAGTCGGCGACCTGGAAGATCGGTGCCTCCTCGTCCTTGTTGATGGCGACGATCACCTTGCTGTCCTTCATGCCGGCGAGATGCTGGATGGCGCCGGAAATGCCGACCGCGACGTAGAGCTCGGGCGCCACGATCTTGCCGGTCTGGCCGACCTGATACTCGTTCGGCACGTAGCCGGCATCGACAGCCGCGCGGGAAGCGCCGACCGCGGCGCCAAGCTGGTCGGCGAGCGCCTCGATGATCTGGAAGTTCTCGCCCGAGCCCATGCCACGCCCGCCGGACACCACGATGCCGGCGGATGTCAGCTCCGGCCGCTCGCCGCCCGAGACCTCGCGGCCGACGAATTCGGAAAGTCCGGCCGGATCGACCGCCGCGACCGTCGTGACCTCGGCGCTGCCGCCTTCGGCCGCGGCCGGCTCGAACGCCGTGGTGCGCACGGTGATCACCTTCTTGGCGTCGGACGTTTTCACGGTCGCGAGCGCATTGCCGGCGTAGATGTAGCGTTTGAACGTATCGCCATCGATCACCTCGACGATGTCCGAAAGCTGGGCGATGTCGAGAAGTGCCGCGACCCTGGGCATCACGTTCTTGCCCATGGTGGTGGAGGCGGCGAGAAGGGCTTCGTAGTCGCCGGCCATCGCCTGCAGCAGAAGCGAAAAATCTTCGGCGAGCGGCTTGGCGTAGACGTCGTGCTCGACATGGAGGACCCTGGCGACGCCATCGATCTTCGCGGCGGCCTCGGCGACGGCGCCGCAATCCTTGCCCGCCACCAGAAGATGGACGTCGCTGTCCAGGGCTGCGGCGGCGGTCACCGCGTGCAGCGTCGCCGGCACCAGCTCGTTGTCGTCATGCTCGGCGAGAACCAGAACGCTCATCAGATCACCTTCGCTTCGTTCTTGAGTTTATTCACCAGTTCGGCGACGTCGGCGACCTTCACGCCGGCCTGGCGCTTGGGCGGCTCCTCGACCGAAACGTAGGAGAGGCGGGGCGCCGTATCGACACCGAGCTCGTCCGGCGTCAGGATGTCGAGCGGCTTTTTCTTCGCCTTCATGATGTTCGGAAGCGAGGCGTAGCGCGGCTCGTTCAAGCGAAGATCGGCGGTGACGATCGCCGGCATCTTGATGGTGATCTTTTCGAGGCCCGTGTCGATCTCGCGGGTGACTTGCGCCTGCCCGTTTTCGAGCTCGATCTTGGAGGCGAAGGTGCCCTGCGACCAGCCGAGCAACGCCGCCAGCATCTGGCCGGTCTGGTTGCTGTCGTCGTCGATCGCCTGCTTGCCGAGGATCACGAGGCCCGGCTCTTCCTTCTCGACCACCGCCTTCAGCAGCTTCGCGACCGCGAGCGGCTGCAGCTCGTCGTCGGTCTGCACATGGATGGCGCGATCAGCACCCATGGCGAGGGCGGTACGGAGCGTCTCCTGACACTTCGCCGGGCCGAGCGACACGGCCACCACTTCCTCGGCCTTGCCGGCCTCCTTCAGGCGGATCGCCTCTTCGTTGGCGATCTCGTCGAAGGGGTTCATCGACATCTTGACGTTCGCGGTATCCACGCCGGAACCGTCTGCCTTGACCCGGATCTTGACGTTGTAGTCGACGACCCGCTTGACCGGCACGAGGACTTTCATGACTGACCAATATCCCTTGGCGATCACCCCCGCCCCGCAGACCCGGGACTGCCTCGAGACTGCGCAGAGAAGGCTTTGTTGCAACGCACAAAAGTAGGTCGCGCACAATTTTTTGTCAATTACGTGACAACACCATAAGCATTAACGCATCGATCGAAAAGCGCTTCGTTTGGCTTGCGAATCCGGCTAGCGGTTCGCGCCGGGCACCCACAGCACGTCAGCCTTTCCCTGGTCGTTGACGTAGCGGGCGAGGACGAACATGTGATCGGAGAGGCGGTTCAGGTATTCGATGGCCGCCGCGCTGATCCTGGCCTCGGCGGCGAGCTGCACGGTCAGCCGTTCGGCGCGGCGCACGACGGTGCGCGCGAGGTGCAGCGCCGCGGCGGTGGGCGTGCCGCCTGGGAGCACGAAGGAATTCAATGGCGCCAGCATGGCGTTCATGCCGTCGATTTCGTCCTCCAGCCGTTTGACCTGGGAAGGCTGGATGCGAAGGGCGTCGTCCTCGCCGATGTCGGGCATCGGCCGGCAGAGATCGGCGCCGAGATCGAAGAGATCGTTCTGGATGCGGGACAGCATGCCGTCGGCGAGGGTGTCCGCCTGCAGGCGGGCGAGACCAATCGCCGCATTCGCCTCGTCCACGGTGCCGTAAGCATCCACGCGCAAATCGCATTTGTCGACGCGCGAGCCGTTGCCGAGCGAGGTTTTGCCGCCGTCGCCGCCTTTGGTGTAGATCTTCGTGAGCTTGACCATGGCTCGAAGGCCTCGTTGTTTGCCGAAACTACGCAGGAGCACTAGCTGCCGGACAGAATTGCGAGGAGGATGAGAACGATCGTGACGAACTGCAGCGCGACGCGGGCGCGCATCAGCTTGTTGCCATATTTTCTGTTGAACTCGCCACCCTGAAAAAAGCCGGTCAGGCCGACGATCAGCACCAGCAGCGTGGCCACCATCCCGATCAGCGCCAGGATCCACAATACGCTCATCACACCTCCGAATGGTCAACGGGCGAACGGTCAGCGGGCCGCGGCCGGCGAAACGCCGATTTATAGCAGTCGGAACCCGCCGCCGTCACCTGGCTGTGACCGGGCGTTCATGGACAGGGTCCGGGCGGCCCGCCATGATTTCCCGTCATGATCTCGGCGCCGACAGGAGGGAGACACGTCTTGCACTTCTCGACCATCCCGGCCGCCGTCTTCGTCTGCCTGGTCGCCGCCCTGCCGGCCGCAGCACTCGAAGGCGACGATCCCGGACTCTGGACGGCCGAATGGCCGAACACCGATTTCGACAAGTCCAGCGTCGCCTTCGACGAGATCAAGGACGGCGGCCCGCCCAAGGACGGCATACCGCCGATCGACGAGCCCGTGTTTTCACGCGCCGTCGAGGTGGATCTTCCCGACATCGAGCCGGTCATCGGCGTGATCGTCGACGGCACGCCGCGCGCCTATCCGATCCGCATCCTGATCTGGCACGAGATCGTCAACGACTGGATCGGCGACGTGCCGATCAGTGTCACCTTCTGTCCGCTCTGCAACACCGGCATCGTCTTCGACCGGCGGTTCGGCGGGGAGGTTCTCGACTTCGGTACCACGGGCAAACTCAGAAACTCGGATCTCGTGATGTATGACCGCCAGACCGAGAGCTGGTGGCAGCAGTTCACCGGCGAGGCGATCGTCGGCCGGATGACCGGCGCGGTGCTGGAGACGATCCCGGCCCGCCTCGAAAGCTTCGGCAATTTCAGGCGGCGCGCCGCCGAGATCGACCCCGGCGGTGGCTGGGTGCTGGTGCCCAACGACGAAGTGATGCGCGCCTACGGCATCACCCCCTATGTCGGCTATGACAGCCTCGAAAAGCCCTTCTTGTATAACGGCCCCCTGCCGACCCAGGTGGCGCCGCTGGCGCGCGTCGTCCGGGTGGGCGAAAGGGCCTGGTCCCTCGATCTGGTCAGGGAGAAGGGCGAGATCCTGATCGACGAGGCCACCCGCATTCGCTGGGAGGATGGTCAGTCCTCCGCCCTCGATCGCAGCGCCATCGCCCAGGGCCTGGACGTCGGCAATGTCGTGGTCGAGGAGAAGACGGCGGACGGCGGGTGGACGGACGCGGTCTACACCGTCGATTTCGCCTTCGCCTTCCGGGCCTTCCATCCGGATCAGCCGATCGTCACCGAGTGAGGCTCAGGCCGCCTCCAGAACCGCACTCAGAAACTGCCGGGTTCGCTCTTTCTGGGGCGCGCCGAACAGCTCGTCCGGCGTGCCCTGTTCCTCGATCCGGCCGGCGAAGAAGAAGCAGACGCGATCGGAAATCTCCTTGGCGAAGCCCATCTGGTGGGTGACCATCAGCATGGTGAGATTGTGCTCGGCGACCAGCTTCCGGATGACGTTGGTGACTTCGCCGATGACCTCGGGATCGAGGGCCGAGGTGACCTCGTCGAACAGCATGACCTTCGGGCGCATGGCCAGCGATCGTGCGATCGCGACCCGCTGTTGCTGGCCGCCGGAAAGCCGGGACGGATGCTCGTCCCGCTTGTCGATCATGCCGACCATCTCCAGGAGCTCCTCCGAACGCTCGCGCGCCTCGGCCTTGCCCAGGCCGAGCACATGCACCGGCGCCTCCATGCAGTTTTCGAGCGCGGTCATGTGCGGGAACAGGTTGAAGTGCTGAAAGCACATGCCGATATTGGCGCGCATTCGCCGGAGATGCTTGTTGCTGGCCGGCATCAGCCGGCCGCTCTTGGCCATATGGGTCAGCGGCTCGCCATCGACATAGATCACACCGCCGTCGATTTGTTCGAGGGTCATCAGCATGCGCAGCACGGTGGTCTTGCCGGAGCCCGACGGGCCGATGATGGTCACCATCTCGCCTTCGGCGACGTCGAGATCGAGCGAGTCGAGAACGGTCAGATCGCCATAGCGCTTGGTGACGTTCGAAAAGCGCACCATCGGGCGGTCGTCGTCGGGAAGCTCCAACGGATGGATCGATAGATCTTCGGTCATCAACTCAGTCCCCCAAAGCATCAGCTCAAACCCAGTGATCGGCGAACGAAGGCTTCGAAGCGACGGATCCAAGCCGCAGTCGGCAGCGAAATCAGGAGAAAAATAATGCCGACCATGGTGTAGGGCTCGAGATAGCGATAGTGCTCGGAGCCGATGCCGTTCGCCGTGTGCATCAGCTCGGCGACGCCGATCACCGAGAGCATCGGCGTATCCTTGAAGATACCGACGAGGTAATTGCCCATGCCGGCGAGCGACGGCGGCAAAGCCTGCGGGATGATGATGCGGAAATAGGTCCGCATCGGGCTGAGATTGAGGGCGGTCGCCGCCTCCCACTGGCCCTTGGGCACGCTCTCCAGCCCGCCGCGATAGACTTCCGAGAGATAGGCGGCGTAGTGGAGGCCGATCGCGATCATGCCGGCCGTCCAGGGGGAAAGCCGGATGCCGACCTGCGGGCCGACATAGAAGACGAAGAAGATCTGCAGGACCAGCGGGGTCGAGCGGACGAACTCGACCACTTCGCGCACAACGAGCGTGAGCGGCTTGACCGGCGTCCGCTGCAGGAGCGCCAGGATCAGCCCGAGCACCACGGCGATGGCATAGCCGATGCCGGCGGCGAGCAGGGTGTTGAGCGTCGCCCAGAGCAGCCGCGGCAGGATCTCGACGGTGAAGTCCCAGCGCCAGTCGAACATTGCTCAAGCCCGCCCGAGCTTCTTCGCCATGACCTTTTCCAGCCAGCGCATGAAGGGCGTCACCAGGAAACGGGCCATGACGTAGTAGATGATCAGCGCCGTGCCGAAGGCCTGGGCCGAGAGGAAGGTCGAGCCGTTGATCTGCTTCGCCTCGAACATCAGATCGGCGACCGAGATCAGAGAGACCAGTGCCGTGCCTTTCAGGAGCTCGATCAGGAGGTTGCCCCAGGGCGGCAGCATGTTGAGAAGCGCCTGCGGGAAGATGATCCTGACCATGCGCTTGGCCGGCGACATGTTGAGGGCGAGCGCCGCTTCCCACTGACCCTTGGGCACGGAGAGAACGCCGCCGCGCACCAGCTCCGCGCCATAGGCGCCCAGATTCATGCCGACGGCGACGAAGCCTGCGGTGAATTTTTCGAGGGTGATGCCGAAAAGCGGAAGGACGAAGAAGATCCAGTAGAGCTGCACCAGCAGCGAGGTGCCGCGGAAGATTTCGATATAGACCGTGGCGACGCCCTGAACCAGCGCATTGTCGGAAAGCCGCATCAGCCCCATGGCGAAGGCGATCGCGATCGCGAGGATCGCGGCCAGCACGGTCTGCAGCGCGGTGATGATCGCACCGTCGACGAAGCGCGGGCCGAACTCGATCAGAAAGTCGAGATAGGACATCGATCAGACGCCTCTGAGGCGCTGAAAAAACGGGCGGCCCCCTGCGAACCGCCCGTTCGTTCGAGAAGCCATCAGACCGGGATCAGCGGTTTTCGCAGACCCATGCGGTTTCCTGGTCACCAGGCATCTGCGCCTCGGTGTAACCGTACTCCTGAACTGCGGCCATCATCGCCTCGGAGCCGAGATGGGCATTGAGCGCCTCGTTGAACTTGTCGAGGAAGTCCTGGTCCTCGTCGCGGAAACCGATGCCGACCCAGTTGAAGGTCCAGTCCGGCAGTGCTCCGGGATCGGTGACGTCGATCTCGTCCGGCGCCTCTTCTTCGAGATTGATCGCGGTGAAGTAGGTGAGCCCGCCGGCGTCGGCGCGCCCGGCGCGCACCGCGGCAAGGATTTCCGTGGCGCTCGGCACGGTCATGATCTGGCTCTCGTCGACGCCTTCCTGCTTCGCCGCCTCCACCGTGTTGAAGCCGGCGCCGGTGACGAAGGTGGCGCCGCTTTCCTTGATGTCCTGATAGTTCTGAAGCCCTTTCGGGTTGCCTTCGGCGACGATGAAGGCATCGCCGAACTGACCGATCGGCTCGCTGAACGCGATATTCTCGCAGCGGCTGTTCAGAATGTACATGCCGCCCGTGATGATGTCGAAGCGGTTGGCCTTGAGCCCCGGAATGAGGCCGCCCCAGTCGGTCACCACGGGTTCCAGATTGTCGTAGCCCATCTCCTCGAGAACGCCGACGGCGATCGCGTTGACGAAGCCGAGCGGCTCATTGCTCTCGCCGGGATAGGCCCAGGGAATCTCGTTGGCGAAGCCGAGCCGGATGGTCTCGCCTGCCTCGATCCGCTCCATCAGCGGCCCGGCACCCGCGGCTCCCGCCGCCATGACCGCGACCAGGCCCGCGGCGGCCGCGGCGTTTCGGACAATCCGTGTCATCAGAGCCTCCCTGTCGTTGAACGCTGGTGCCAACAGCATGGAGGACGAGACTCTTGAGTCAACGGTAGGATCGAAATAACGACATGACGTCGCTTTTGCGAAAGTCGAACGCCTGGTCCGACGTCATGACCTCATGCCGAACGGGTCGTCGCCCTCAGTGGCCGATCATCCATGGTCGGCCGTGACTGTGGGAGACGCCGCCGTTGCCGTGGCTGTGACCATGGCTGCAATGCCCACCATGGGCGTGTCCGCCGCCGCTCTTGCGGCCCCGGTCCATCGATGCGCGCGTGGCGACGACCGGCTGATCCGCGCTCTTTTCGTTCCGGCCATGGGCGATGCGGTTGTTGGCCGGCATGAGCGCGAGCGAGGGGGCCGTAACCTGACGTGAAGCGCTTCGCGAACAGCTCGGGCAGGCGGCGCCGGCGGCACTTTCGCTCATGCGCTGCCAGGCGCGGAAGTCACCGCAGTCGTCGCAATGGTAGTCGTAGAGAGGCATGGTTCGGGGCTCCCTTATCCGAGGGCAAGTGCGCTTGCGATTTGTGCAAGATCGAACAGCGGAACGATGTCGAAGAAACCGGTTTCGGCAGGGGCTTCAGCGGCGGTCGCGGCCGGCCCCATGACGCCATCGAGCAAAAGATAACCGGGCAGCCAGCCGGTGAGCACGCCCTGGATCGAGGTCACGAGGCCGGTGACCCAGGCGATCGGCTTTTTCTGGGCGAGGAGAAGAAAGAACATGAACCAGAGAACGGCCCAGGCGGCCCAGCAGAGGCCGAACCAGACGTCCCAGAAGGTGGTCGCCGAGCCGAGTGTCGAGATCGCTACCGGCACCACGGTGATCGCGACGAACAGGCTGAACCAGCCGAGCCCGCGGCCGTCGGCGCCGCTGTAGCGGTTGAAGGCCACCCAGAGATAGGTGAACGTGAAAAGGAGGGTCAGTCCGGCGGCCTTGATCGAGCCCGCGTCGGCGCCGGGACCGAAGGCGAGATACATGGCGATCAGGAAGGTCAGAACGCCCGAGAAGATGTTGATGATCGAGATTTCGTTGTCGCCGATCCTGCCCATCAGCCAGAGGCCGTTCAGGAACAGCACGGCGCCCACATAGAGCAACGCCAGCCCCAGTAACATTGTTTTCGCTCCCTGATCCTTGACGTCCCCGTCGGACCGGCGGGGTCGTCAGCCCCCGCCGGCCCTTTCGGGCAACCCAGCTAGCGACAAGCGCTCGCCGATCGGGCCTCACCACCCCCGTCGAAGGATGGAGCGGCATACCGCCGTTCCTGACGAAGGCGGCCGAAACCCAATGCTATCGACATTCGATTAGGAGCAGTCGGCGACGTCGACGCCGCTGACATGCTTCACCGGTCCGTCCTTGTTGGGACGGATGTCGAAGTCGAAGATCTTGGTCGGGATCGCAAGCGTGCAGCAGGCGTTCGGGATGTCGACGATGCCGGAAACCCGGCCCTCAACCGGCGCGGTGCCGAGGATCATGTAGGCCTGCTCGCCCGTGTACCCGAACTTCTTCAGGTATTCGACGGCGTTCAGGCAGGCGCGGCGATACGCGACCGTGGCGTCGAGATAGTGCTGCTCGCCGCTGTGCTCGTCGACCGACACACCCTCGAAGATCAGGTAGTCGTCATAATGCGGCTGCACCGGGCTCGGCTGGAACACCGGGTTGGTGATGCCGTATTTCTTGACGCCGTCCTTGATGATATCGACGCCGATGTCGAGCCAGCCGGCCATCTCGATGGCGCCGCAGAACGTGATTTCGCCATCGCCCTGGGACCAGTGGATGTCGCCCATGGAGAGGCCGCCGCCCTTGACGTAGACCGGGAAGTAGCAGCGCGAGCCGCGCGACAGGTTCTTGATGTCGCAATTGCCGCCATGCTCGCGGCCGGGCACGGTGCGTGCCGCCTCGGCGCCGGCTGCCTTGGCGGCGGAGCCGCTCATCTGGCCCATCAGCGCGGTTGTGGTTCCCGCGAGACCGTCGGGCAGGGTCGCGAGCGGCGGGACGCGGCCCGGGTCGGTGTTGAAGAGCTTCGATTCACGGTCGTTCCAGGTCTTCAGCAGTTCCGCCGAAGGAAGCGTGCCGATCAGGCCCGGGTGGATGATGCCGGGGAAGCGCACGCCCGGGATGTGGCGGGACGTGGTGTAGACGCCGTGAAAGTCCCAGCAGGCTTTGCGGGCATTCGGATAATGCTTGTCCAGGAACCCGCCGCCATTGTCGAGCGCGAAAATGCCGGTGAAGCCCCACTGGCTTTCCTCGAGCCAGCCGATGTCGTTGATGTCGACCACCAGGAGATCGCCGGGCTCCGCCCCCTCGACGCCGAACGGACCGCTAAGATAGTGGACCTTGGAGAGATCGACGTCGCGGATATCGTTGGCGCTGTCGTCGTTCTTGATCTGGCCGCCGGTCCAGTCGTAGCACTCGACCCGGAACTCGTCGCCGGGCTTGAACCATTCGACGATCGGGATGTCCGGATGCCAGCGATTGTGCGTCTTGACCGCCTGGTCTTCCGGCCACTTGTCCATTTCCGCGCGAAATACGGTATTCGCCATCGCTGCCTCCTCGATTATTGGCCATCCACGTCGGCTTCGGCCGATCATCTCAACAGCGTAGCCAGCCATTGTAAGCGGCTTGTCAGAAGCGAGCGGCAAATTGAAAAGTTTTGTAACCGTCTCGAAGATTCGATTCCGAAAACGAAACGATTAGGCCATTCTTGAACCAGCGATGGTGCAGATGCGCCTCGGGGATCGCAAACAAACGAACAAGGGCTGAATGATCGAGCCTCGACGACCGACCAGCGAGGACCGTCCGACGCAGGCCGCCGATCGGGCGCGGGTTCTCGTGGTCGACGACGATCCGTGGATCTGCCGATTGCTCACCCGGCTGCTCGCAAGCGAAGGCATCGCCGTGGAGACGGTCAGGTCCGGCCGCTCGATGTGGCAGAAACTCCAGACCTGGCCCTGCGATCTGGTGATCCTCGACCTCAGGCTGCCGGCGGGCGAGGACGGCCTGACGCTGGCGCGTGCCATCCGTCAGGAATCGGAGATCGGTCTGATCATGCTCACGGGCCGCGCGGAGTCCGTCGACAAGGTGGTCGGCCTCGAGATCGGCGCGGACGACTACGTGACCAAGCCGTTCGAGCCCAGGGAGCTGCTGGCGCGGGTGCGAAGCGTCCTTCGGCGTGCCGGCCAGCGCGCGCCCGGCGCCGTCGAGAAGGAGGCGGGCGTCGAGGTGCTGCGCTTCGCCGGCTGGATCCTCGATCCCGAGCGGCGTTCGCTGACCTCGCTCGCCGGCGAGGCGGTGCCGCTCACCACCTATGAATTCGAGCTTTTGATCGCGCTGGTCACACGGCCGGGCCGGCCGCTGTCTCGCGAGCGCATTCTGCAGCTGATCGCGCACCGCCAGTGGGAGCCGGACAACAGGAGCGTCGACGTGCTGGTGGGCAAGCTCCGGCGCAAGCTCGGCGACGATGCGCGCCGGCCCCGGCTGATCAAGACGGTGCGCGGGCTCGGCTATGTCTTCACCGGCGGGCTCGAAGATCCTGCCGAAGCGCCGCTTTCCCTTCGCCCATGACTTCACGGACGAGGCCGAGCAGGTCCCCGGGCTGAAAAGGCTTTTGCAGCAGCGGCGCTTCGAGACCGTCGGCCGAGACGTCGAAGGCGTGGCCGGAAGCGTAGAGGAGCCTGAGTTCGGGGTGCGCCGCCTTCGCTTCGCGCGCAAGCTCGATGCCGCTCATGCCGCCGGGAAGGACGATGTCGGTCAACAGCAGATCGATGCGGCGTCGGTCGGCGAGGAGCCGGCGTGCCGTCTCGGCGTCACCGGCCTCGATCACCCGGTATCCCTGCCGGTCGAGGATGCGCCGCGCCAGCCTGCGCACCGCCGGCTGATCCTCGACCAGAAGGATCGACACATCGCCCGGCGATCCGGCCTCGCAGGGCTCTTTCGTGGCTTGGCCGTTGGGCAGTTCGTTCGGCGCGCGCGGCAGGCGAAGGCGCACGGTCGTCCCCCGATCGGGCCGGCTGTCGATGTCGAGGCTGCCGCCGGACTGCTCGGCGAAGCCGTAGACCATACTGAGACCGAGACCGCTGCCGCCGTCCGGTCCCTTGGTGGTGAAGAAGGGCTGCACCGCCTTGGAGAGAACGTCCGGCGCCATGCCGTCGCCGTCGTCGGACACGGTAACGCGGACGAAATCGCCGTCTTCGCCGCCGTCGTTCGACACGCGGATCACAAGGCTGCCGCCATCGGGCATGGCATCGCGGCCGTTCAGCGCCAGGTTCAGGATGCTGGTTTCGAGATGGCCGCGATCGACGTCGACGGGCCAAAGATCGTCGTCCAGTTCGAGCTCGATGCGCACCGCCTCGCCGAGCGCTCTTTCCAGCACCCGCGAGAACGGCAGGAGAAGTTCTCTGAGGTCGGTCGACTGCGGCAGCAAGGCCTGCTGTCGGCCGAAGGCGAGAAGCCTGTGGGTCAGATCGGCGCCGGCCTTGGTCGCGCTCTCGGCGTCGTCGATCAGCTCTCGAAGCCCGGCATCTCCTTCGACCTCGCTCGCGATCAGGCTGAGATTGCCGCCGATCACCGCAAGAAGGTTGTTGAAATCGTGGGCGACGCCGCCGGTGAGCTGGCCGAGTGCCTCCATTTTCTGCGCCTGGCGCAGATGTTCCTCGGTCTGACGGCGCTCGCTGATGTCGGTCGCGATGGTGCCGACGCCGATCAGCCCGTCGTCGCCGGCGCGCACGGGAAAGCGGGTGGTCAGCAGCGTGTGCGTCTCGCCGTCCGCGAGGGTCATCTCGATCTCGCGATCATATCGCTCCCGGCCGTCGATCGGTGGCTCGCCCTGGCCGAGATAGAGGGCCCCGCCGTACTCGCTCAGGAGATCGTGCGCGGTACGGCCGGCGACGTGCCCGATCGGCACGCCGTGCCATTCCTCGAAGCGCTTGTTGACGATCAGGAAGCGGCCGGCGAGGTCCTGGAGCGAAATCAGGGAGGGCGAGTGATCGATGATCTCGCGCAGGCGAAGCTCGCTCCAGGAGACCCGGTCCAGCGCCTGCAGGAGGTCGACCGCCTCGCCGGCATAGGAGACCAGGATCTCGACGAGCTCGCTCGCCTCGTCCTCGATCGGCCGCCCGCCGTCGGCGAACAGCGACAACGCGCCGATCGCCTCGCCCTTCGAGCCCCGTATCGGCAGGTCGTGCGATATCCTGCCGCCTCCGCGAACGTGCCGGTCCTTCGGCTCGATCACGATCCGATCACCGCTCGTCAGGGAGATTTCGCCGCCGGCCACTGACGTCAACGCGATCGCTTCCTCCAGAAGACAGCGGCTGAGCGCCTTCAGATCTGTGCAGGCGGAGAGCTTCTGCATGCTGCCGACCAGCGCGCGCCGGCGCTCGCTCTGCATCAGTTCCTGACGGGTCTCGCTCAGCTCCTCGAGGGACGTCACCAGCTCGCGCTCGGCGAGTTCCCGGCTTTCGTGGGACAGCACGATCCACCAGGCAGCCATGCAGATCAGGACCAGCGAGGCGAGGTAGAGCTCGATCAGCAGCTCGGCGCTGTCGCCGGCGACGAAATCGGGATCGATCTCGACCATGCGGTAGGCGAGCAGGAAGAGGGCGGCGACGATCACCGCCAGCACCAGGAAAATACCGGCGAACTTGGCGAGCCGCTGGCCGATGCGCGGCGGCAGGAGGTGGCTGTAGCCGCCATTGCTCAGGCGATCGCTGTCCACGCTCTCGGCCGTCTCCGAGTGCTTGCAGCGGTCGTGGCAATGGGCGTCCAGGCTGCAGCAAAGCGAGCAGATCGGTCCGTCGTAGAACGGACAGTGGGCCATATCCCGCCGCTCATAGGCATAGGCGCAGATCGCGCAGGAGACGGTTTCGCCGGCCTGGATCTGCGGGGCCAGGAAATCGTCTCGCGCGATGTAGTAGCGCCCCTGCGTGGCGATGCCGATCGCGATCGCGCCGACGAAGGCGGTGACCAGGGAGAGGCCGGCAGCGTAGGCCTCCGCGGTCTCGCCGAACAGGCCCGCGAACGCCGCCACCGAGACCACCGAGGCCATGGCCATGGCGCCGCAGCCCACGGGGTTCACGTCGTAGAGATGGGCGCGACGGAACTCGATGAAGGAAGGGCTGATGCCGATCGGCTTCAGCACGGCGAGGTCGGCGAAGATCGCGCCGATCCAGGCGACCGCGACCATCGAATAGACCGCGAGCACGGTCTCCAGCGTCTCGAACACGCCGAGCAGCATGAGGAGCAGCGAGATCAGGATGTTGAAAATCAACCAGACCACGCGGCCCGGATGGTAGTGGGTGACCCGCGAATAGAAGTTCGACCAGGCGAGCGAGCCGGCATAGGCGTTGGTGACGTTGATCTTGACCTGCGAGATCAGGACGAACACGGTCGCCGCCGACAGCACGATCCAGGGATCGGCGCTCACATATTCGTAGGCCGTGACATACATGCGGATCGGCTCGACCGCCTGGCCCGGCAAGAAGCCCTGATCGACCACGAGCACCGCGAGCAGGCTGCCCGCCAGGATCTTCGCCCCGCCGATGATCACCCAGCCAGGACCCGCCGAGATCACCGCGGCCCACCAGCGAAGCCGGTTCTTTTCGGTCTTGTCCGGCATGAAGCGGAGATAGTCGACCTGCTCGCCGATCTGCACGACGAGGGCGGACAAAACGCCGGTGGCAGCGCCGAAATAGAGATAGTTGAAACCGTCGGCGTCAGCGCGCGTGCCGGCGAAGTCGACCCATTCCGCGACCACGCCCGGCTCCTTCAGGAGGATCATGACGAAAGGCGTGATCAGCAGAAGGATCCAGAGCGGCTGGGTGACCATCTGCAGCCGGCTGATCATGGTGGCGCCCAGGAACACGATCGGGATGATCACGATCGAGGAGATGATGTAGCCGAGCGTGATCGGCAGGCCGAAATACAAAAAGAGCGCCTGCGCCATGATCGCGGCTTCGAGGGCGAAGAAGATGAAGGTGAAGCAGGCGTAGATCAGCGAGGTCACCGTCGAGCCGATATAGCCGAAGCCGGCGCCGCGGGTCAGCAGATCCATGTCGATGTTGTAGCGGCTGGAGTAATAGGCGATCGGCAGGCTGGTCAGGAAAATCAGCAGCGAAACCAGGAGGATCGCGGGAAAGGCGTTCGAAAAGCCGTAGCTGATCGTGATGGCGCCGCCGATCGCTTCCAGCGCCAGGAAGGAGATGCCGCCGAGCGCCGTGTTGGCGATGACGAAGGGCGACCATTTTCGAAAGGACGAGGCGGCGTAGCGCAGCGAATAGTCCTCGATGGTCTCATTCGCCACCCAGGCCTGGTAGGATCGCCTCGCCCTGATCGCATCGAGCGCCATGTTCGCGTCCGACTGAGACGGCGCCGTTTTCTACCGGCGCTCAATTTCCTTCGATGCCGTCACTATCGCCGAAACCGAACGCCGATGCCATAGCACGGCCGGCGTCGCGACAAGAGGTGGACGCGGCGGCGGTGACGGCCGCGCTGAGGCGTCGCGCGTCCAGCTGCCGCGACGGTTCTCACGGCATCAGCAGCGTCGAGCCGGTGGTCTTTCGGCCCTCGAGCGCCCGGTGTGCCTCGGCGGCGTCTTTTAGCGGGAAGCGCTGGTTGATCTCGATCTTGACCGAGCCGTTCTCGACCACGCCGAACAGGTCCTTCGCCGCCGTCAGCAGATCGTTTCGCGCAGCCGTGTAGGCCATGAGCGACGGCCTGGTGAGGAACAGCGAGCCCTTGGTGTTCAGAATACCGAGGTCGAAGGGCGGCACCGCGCCCGAGGACTGGCCGAAGCAGACCAGCATGCCGAGCGGGGCAAGGCAGTCGAGGGAGTTTTCGAAGGTGTCCCTGCCGACGCCGTCATAGACGACAGGCACCTTCTTGCCTCCGGTGATCTCCTTCACCCGCTCGACCACGTCCTCCTGGTCGTAGCGGATGACGTGAGCGCAGCCATGGGCCTTGGCGAGTTCCGCCTTGGCCTCGCTGCCGACCGTGCCGATCACCTCGGCACCGAGCGCCTTGGCCCACTGGCACGCGATCAGCCCGACGCCGCCGGCCGCGGCGTGGAAGAGGATGGTCTGGCCGCTTTCCACCTTGAACGTGCGGCGCAGCAGATACCAGGCGGTCATGCCCTTCAGCATCATCGCCGCGGCCTGCTCGTCGGTGACGCCATCAGGCACCGGCACCACCTTGTCGGCGGGCATCAGCCGTTCCGCGGCATAGGCGCCGAGCGGCGGCGAGGCGTAGGCGACGCGATCGCCGGCTTTCAGGTCGTCGACACCCGCGCCGACCTCCTCCACGACGCCTGCGGCTTCGAGGCCGGGGGTGAAGGGAAGGCCGGGCGCGGGATAGAGGCCGGTCCGGAAATAGACGTCGATGAAGTTCAGTCCGATGGCGGTCTGCCTCAGCCGCACCTGGCCTTCGCCTGGCGCACCGACCTCGACTTCCTCGTATCGAAGCACGTCCGCCCCGCCGGTCTCGTGAATGCGAATGGCACCCGCCATCGATGGCCTCCTTTCATGTGCAGCGCTTGGTTGCAAGGAGGCTAGCGGTAATGGCCGGGATCGCCAAGGGCGGCCGACGGCGCCGGGGGAGAGCCTCGTCGTCCGGCGTCAATGTCGCGCATGGAATTAAATCGACAATTTCCGTAAAATTCTTGGATATTTTTCAATTCGGCACTGTTGACATTACGACATGCTACTAACGGTTACGCTTGAGCTCTCCGACTCCATCGAAGCTGACATCGACACATTTTGGACCTTGAACGCGCGACATTGGGGAGAGCGATTGCATGGCGAAGAAGAACTATCTCGATATTCTGTGGTTCGTTCTGATCGGCCTGTTTCTGTTCGGCGGCGGGATCGCCTATCAATGGTTTGTCAGCAAGAACCCCATCTTTCCTCTGACGATACCCGGCGAGATCCTCGACTCGTCGAAGGCCAAGGTCGCGGATACCTTGCAGCAGTTCGGCCTGAAGAAACCGAGCTACTATTACCAGACCGGCTTCTCGCAGGATGATCTGTTCCACGATCCGGAGGCGACGCAGCCCGGCCTGACCCTGATCACCGCGGTCAATGCCGATCAGGCCCTGGAGGCAAGCGTGGTCGAACTGGACGGCGAGACGGTGCAGCGCTGGCCGATCGACTGGTTCTCGCTCTGGCCGGACGCCGAGCATGTGCCGGAGATCTTCGTGCCCAAGCAGCGGCCGGGCACGCATATCCACGGCGCCGTGGTCATGGGCAACGGCGATCTCGTCTTCAATTTCGAATATCAGGGCATGATCCGTCTCGACGTCTGCGGCGACGTCGTCTGGCGGCTTCCCTACCAGACCCACCACTCGATCCATCTCGACGAGGACACCGGCAATCTCTGGGTGTCCGGGCGGATCTTCCACGATCAGGCCACGCCCGAGTTTCCCAATCACGTGCCGACCTTCGCCGAGCCGACGGTGCTGGAAGTCTCGCCCGACGGCGAGATCCTGACCGAGATCTCGGTGATCGAGCTGCTTGAGAAGAACGATCTCGACGGTCTTCTCTACATGGACGATTTCGACGACATCCAGCGCGGCCGGGCGCGGACCACCGGCGACACGCTGCATCTGAACGATGTCGAGGTCTTTCCCTCGAACCTGCCGTCAGGCCGCTTCGAGCCCGGCCAGCTGATGCTGTCGCTGCGCAACATCCACACGGTCCTGGTGTTCGACCCCGAAACCGATGAGATCGTCTACCGGCAGTCCGGCGGCTTCGTCGGCCAGCACGATCCGGACTTCATCGACGGCGATCGCATCTCGGTGTTCGACAACGCCGTCGGCATCGGCGAGAACGCCGCGCGCCAAAGCCGGATCGTCATGTTCTCCGCCACGGACGAAGGCGAGGAGCACGAGGTCTATTACGAAGGCAGCGAGGCGACCCCCTTCTACACCGACGTCATGGGCAAGCATCAATGGCTGCCGAACGGCAATCTGCTGCTGACGGAGTCGACCAAGGGGCGCGCCTTCGAGATCGACCCCGACGGCGAGGTCGTCTGGCAGCACGTCAATCTGGTCGACGAGGAGGGCTGGGTCGGCCTGGTCGACGAGGCGCAGCGCCTGCCTTCGAATTTCGATCGGGCGTTCTTCGAAGCCGAACGCAGCCGCCGCTGCGGCGATGCCGATCGGATCGCGGGCCGCAGCGACCAAACGAACTGACCTGACCGCCGCTCAGCCAAACGCCGCCGCAAGCGCCGCCGGCTCGGTGATCGGCAGGCGGCAGGTGCGGCCCTCGCACACATAGGCAGCGGGCAGGCCGTCGACCTCGCCCTTGCCATGGGCGGGATGGTCGGCCGGAAGGGCCTGATCCGGGCCGACGGCGAGAACGGTCGCGCCGGGCGGGGCGCGGCGGAGCGCGGTCTTTCGCAGGGTCTCGAAGCCGGACGCCCCGGCCTCGCCGGCGACGACGATCTGAACGGGATGGTCGAGCATGGCGATGCCGGTCAGCATCGAGGCGTGACCGACGGGATTTTTCCGGATGTCGCCGGCGAAGGCGCGCACCAGCGCGTCGGCGCGCTCCCGATAACGCATATCGCCGGTGAGGTCGTGGAGCCGCGCGAGCACGGAGACGATCTGGCCGTTGCCCGAGGGTGCCGGACCGTCGCCGGCGGTCTTGGGGCGGACCAGGACGTCGTCGACGCCAACCGGCGTCTGGAAATAGCCGCCGTTCGCCTCATCCCGGTGGCTTCGGTCGAGTTCCCCGACCCAGCCGAGCGCCCGGTCGAGAAAGCCGCTCTCGCCCGTATGCTGAAAGAGTGCGAGCGCCGCATCGGCCATCGCCGCGTAGTCCTCGACGAAACCGAGATCCAGCGTCCGGCCGTCCCGAAAGCTGTGGGCGAGACGATCGCCGTCGCCCATCCGCTCGGCGACGAAGGCGAACGCGGTTTTCGCGAGGTCGAGCCAGGCCGGCTCCTCGAAGACAGCGCTCGCGCGCGCCAGCGCCGCGATCATCAGCCCGTTCCAGTCCGCCAGCACCTTGTCGTCACGGCCGGGAGGGACGCGCTTTTCCCGGACCGCGAGCAGCCGCGCCGCCTGGGCTTGCAAAGCGGCTTCCTCGTCGTCGGCAAGCAGGCCGTCCTGCGCAGACCGGTTCAGGATGGTCTTGCCTTCCCAGTTTCCCGCCGGCGTCACGTCGAAGATCTTTTTGAAGTCCGGCCCCTCGCCGCCGGCGACGACCGCGTCGATCTCGGCTTCGGTCCAGACGTAGTATCTGCCCTCCTCGCCCTCGCTGTCGGCGTCGAGGGCGGCGGCGAAGGCGCCCTCGACCATCATTTCGCGCTCGAGCCAGCCCACGGTCTCCTTCGCACGCGCGGCGAACAGCGTGTCGCCGGTGACCTGAAACGCGTCCGCCAGCAGCGAGAGCAGCTGGGCGTTGTCGTAGAGCATCTTTTCGAAGTGAGGCACCAGCCAGCGGTCGTCGACGCTGTAACGGGCGAAGCCGCCGCCCAGATGGTCGTAGATCCCGCCCTGGCACATGCGGTTCAGCGCGTGCGTCACCGTCTTCTTGATGTCGACGTCGGCGGTCGCCACCGCCCGGCGCCAGAGGCAATCGAGGATCGGGCTCTGCGGGAATTTCGGTGCGCCCTGGAGCCCGCCATGGACCGGGTCGAAGGCGCCGAGCGCCTGGCGGACGACGCCGTCGATCTCGGCGACGGTCGGGGCGTCGCCGGGCGACGGATTGGACAGCCCGCCGAGTGCGTCGAGGATCGCGGTCTTGTTGCCGACGACCTTGTCGCGCTCGTCGCGCCAGATGCGCGCGATGGTGGTGAGCACGTCCGGAAAGCCCGGCCTGCCGTAACGGCTCTCCGGCGGGAAATAGGTGCCGCCCCAGAACGGCTCGCCTTCCGGCGTCAGGAACATGGTGAGCGGCCAGCCGCCCTGCTCGCCGAGGAGATGCAGCGCGCGCATGTAGATCTGATCGAGATCCGGACGCTCCTCGCGATCCACCTTGATGTTGACGAAATCCCGGTTCATCAGCAGGGCGATGGCTTCGTTCTCGAAGCTCTCGTGAGCCATCACATGGCACCAGTGGCAGGCGGAGTAGCCGATGGAGAGCAGGATCGGCTTGTCCTCCGATCGTGCGGCCTCCAGCGCCTGCTGATCCCAGGGCTGCCAATGCACGGGGTTGTCCCGGTGCTGGATCAGATAGGGGCTGGTGGTGTCGGCGAGGCGGTTTTTCAAAGGATGTGTCCGGATGCGGGCGGGGATCAGCCCTCACCTTGACCGGCCGGGCGACCTTCATCAACCCGCTTGTCCCCGAATGCCGACGCCCGGCTGGCGAAAGGCCGGCAGAGGCCCTATAACTTGGCCGGACGGCCAGGGGGCATCGCTCGAGGGTCAGGATGGAGCTCGAACTCAGGATCGACATGACGCCGAACGAACGGCGCCGCTTTCTTGGCCACCCCGACATCACGCCGATGGTGGAGCTGGTCTCGGAACTGGCCGACGACGTCATGATGGTCGTGGTCGAAGCTCGCCTCGACGCACTCCAATCCACCCTTGGCGAGCTGCAGGCGGACGACGGCGAGCTGCGGGGCGAGGCAGACGGCGGGCTGCAGGCGGGCGACGCTAGACGAGCCAGCCGTTGATTCCCGATCCGCCGCCCCTGCATGCCGGCGACGAGACCGTCTTCGCGCTTGCGAGCGGTGCCGGCCGGGCCGGCGTCGCGGTGATACGCCTTTCCGGAAGCGCCGCGGGCGCGGTCTGCCGGGCGCTGACCGACGCAGCGCCGCCGCCGCCCCGCCAGGCGAAGCTGGCGACGCTGAGCGATCCTGGCACCCGGGAGATCGTCGATCATAGCCTGATCCTCTGGTTCCCGGGTCCCGCGAGCTTCACCGGCGAGGATGTGCTCGAGCTGCATGTCCATGGCGGGCCCGCCGTGCTCTCGATGCTGTTCGACGTCCTCTCGAAGATCGAGGCCGTGCGCCCCGCGCAGCCCGGTGAATTCAGCCGCCGCGCCTTCATGAACGGCAGGATGGACCTCACCGCCGCCGAAGGGCTGGCCGATCTGGTCGCCGCCGAGACCCGGCAGCAGGCGCGCCAGGCGAGGCGCCAGATGGAGGGCGTGCTCGGCCGGCTCTATGAGCGATGGCACGATCGCCTCCTGGACGCGCTTTCAAAGCTCGAGGCCGAGATCGACTTCGCGCCCGAGGAGGAGGTGCCGGACGAGCTGATGGCCGGCATCCTGCCGACGCTCTCCGCCCTGGCGAGCGAGATCGAAAGCCACCTCGCCGACGGCGGACGCGGCGAGCGCCTTCGGAGCGGGCTCGAAGCCGTGCTGATCGGCCCGCCCAATGCCGGCAAGTCGAGCCTCCTGAACCGGCTTGCGGCGCGCGACGTCGCGATCGTCACCGACATTCCCGGCACCACCAGGGACGTGCTGGCGACGCCGCTCGATCTCGGCGGCTATCCCGTGACGATCGCCGACATGGCCGGCCTCAGACATAGCGACGATCCGGTTGAGCGCGTCGGCATCGAGCGCGCGCTCGCCCGGGCGAAGGACGCCGACCTCCGGCTGGCACTGTTCGACGGTGCGGTCTGGCCTGTGATCGACCCGGAGACGGAAGCGCTGATCGACGACGACACCCTCGTGGTCCTGAACAAGTCGGATCTGCTCGCGGACGAGGCCGGCCATCGCATCGCCGGCCGCGAACCGCTGCTCGTGTCATGCAGGACCGGGGACGGGCTCGATCGTCTGGTGGCGCGCCTGACCGAACACGCCGCCATGGCCATGGCGCCCGGCGACGCGCCGGTGCTGACCCGTGCGCGCCACCGCCGGGCGCTGGTCGAGGTGAGCGAAGCGCTCGGCCGGATCGAAGCGGCGCCGTCGCCGCCCGAACTCGCGCTGGTCGCGGAGGATCTCCGGCTCGCCATGCAGGCGATGGGAAGCATCACCGGAAAGGTCGGCGTCGAGGACGTGCTGGACCGGATTTTTTCGGCGTTCTGCATCGGCAAGTAGCGCCCGCAGGATCATGCTCCGGCGTATTCGCCTCAGAGCAGGAAGGCGGTCTCCATCGGATAGAGCGAGAGCAGCTCCGTGCCGCTCTCGGTGATCAGGACCTGCTGCTCCAGCTTCACGCCATCCGGTCCGCCGACTTCGCCGACATAGCTTTCGACGCAGACGGTCATGTCGGCCTGAAAGACGCCGTCATAGGCGTCCTTCGCCTCCTCGGCATAGGGAATGCCGGGATATTCGTCGCAAAGCCCGACGCCGTGCAGGATGACGGAGTAGCGGTTCGGCCGATACTCGTCCGGAAGGGAGAAGCTCCTTTCCGCGAATTCGAGGAAGCCGACGCCGGGGCGAAGAAGCGCCGTGTTGTGGGCGATCTGCTCGCAGGCGAGCGCGTAGTTCGATCGCTGCCGAGGCGTCGGCTTCGCGCCGCAGAGCCATGTCCTGGAGATGTCGGCGCAATAGCCGTAGGGGCCGATCAGGTCCGTGTCGAAGGCGACGATGTCGCCCGCTTCGATGGCCCTGGACGAGCATTCGGCGAACCAGGGATTGGTGCGCTGGCCGGAGGCGAGCAGGCGGGTTTCGATCCATTCGCCGCCGCGCCTGATGTTCTCGGCATGCAGATGCGACCAGAGATCCTGCTCGGTCACGCCGGGGCGAAGGGCTGCGTACATCGCATCCATCGCCTCGTCGCAGGCCGCGAGCGCGCAGCGCATGGCCCTGATCTCGTCCGGCGATTTGATCGAGCGGGCGAGTTCCATGACCTCCTGGCCGTCGATCAGGTCAAGCCCATACTCTTCCAGCGCTTTCGTGCCGAGCGGATCGATCTTGTCGACCGCGAGCCGGCCATGGCTGCCGCCGTGGACGCCGACGAGATCGGCGATCTCGAGGGCAAAGCGCCGGGCCGCGGCCTCGGAGCCGTCGCCGGTGAAGAAGTAGGCGAAGGGCTGGCCGGTGCGCACCTCGTCGACCAGCGGAAGATGCGCCGAGAGATGAGCGGATCCGTGGAAGTCGAAGACGATGACCGGGCCTTCCGTGGCGACGAAGGCATAGCGCACCGGGTTGTGCGTGCACCAGACCTGCATGTTGGTGCTGTCGGTGGCGTAGCGGACATTGATCGGATCGGTGAGAAGGGCTGCGGCGCAGTCCCGGTGGCGAAGCTGCTCGCGAACGCGCTCCAGTCGATAGGCACGCATCGCCGGGACGTTCGGAAGGCCGAGGCCGAGTGCCTGCCATTCCCCGAGGGCAAGCGCCCCTGGGCCGAGATCGCCGAACGAACCCAGACCGGGCGCATCCCTCATCTTGGCGAGAATTTTGGACTGGTACTGGCTGGCCATGACGGCATGCTCGGACAATCCTGGCTGATCGCCAAATGTCGATGCGACGCCTTTGTCGCTTATGGAAGAAAAGAGGCTTTTCGGCAGGGCATAGCCGACGAAAAGCTGTCGCTTTTCAGCGCCATGCCCGCCCTGTAGACTGCGCGCGGCATACTGAAAAGGGGAGGACCGCATGATCTGGCTCTGGCTCGGCGTCATCGTCTGGAGCGTCGTCCACGCGATGCCCGCCTTGTCGCCGGCGACGCGGGGATCGCTGATCGCAAGCCTCGGCGCAAACGGCTACAAGATCGCGTTCGCCCTCGCGATCCTGTTCTCCGTCCTGCTGATGATCGTCGGATGGCGATCGGCTGTGGCCGACATCGTCTACGAGCCGCCCGGCTTCGGCCGCCATCTCGCGATGCTGCTGGTGCTCGTCGCCTTCATCCTGTTCGCCGTCTCCCATGGCAAGTCCAACCTCAAACGCATCGTCCGCCACCCGCAGCTCACCGGCATGATCGTCTGGGCGATCGGACACCTGCTCGCCAATGGCGACAGCCGGTCGGTCGTGCTGTTCGGGGTGCTCGGCCTCTGGGCGCTGGTCGAGATCGTTCTGATCAATCGCCGCGACCGTGACTGGACGCCGCCGGCGCCGAGGCCCTGGTCGGCGGAGCTCCGGCCGGTGGCGATCGGCGTCGTGCTCTACGTGGTGTTCATCTTCGCCCATCCCTTTCTCTTCGGCGTCTCGCCGATCGGGGCCTGAACGCGATGGCCGGTGATCGGAAAAAGCCCTCGCTGTTCACGATTCCGCCGCTCTATTTCGCGCTGGCAATCGTCTCGATGTTTCTGCTGCACCGGTTCCTGCCGATCATTGACGTGATCAATCCGCCCTTCTCGCGCTTCGGCTGGCTCGTCATCGCCGGTGGGATCGCGCTCGCCGCCTGGGGGCGGTTGCGCTTTGCCCGTGCCGGCACCGCGGTCGTGCCGTTTTCGCCCTCCACGGCGCTGGTCACCGACGGGCCGTTTCGCTTCACCCGCAATCCCATGTATCTCGGCATGATGCTGGTGCTGATCGGCGGCTTCGTGCTCGCGGGCAGCCTCGGCAGTCTGGTGGTGATCCCGGTCTTCTTCTGGTGGATCCACACCCGCTTCGTGCTGCCGGAGGAGGACCACATGGCCGACCATTTCGGCGACGCCTATCGCGCCTATCAGCGCCGCGTCCGCCGCTGGCTCTAGCAGGTGGAGTGTCCACGTCATTCGGTTTGCTCCACCTTTGTCGGGATCGACGGTATGCCGGCGATTTCCGGGGACGAGGGAACGAACGTGAGGACATGAGGTCCATGACCACCGGATTTCTCTGGGACGAGCGGTTCGCCTGGCATCAGCAGGGCGGCATGCCGCTCGGGCCGGACGCCGAGCCCTGGCCCGGGCCGGACACGCCCGAGACCAAGCGGCGGATCTATGCGCTGGTGCAGACCAGCGGTCTCGCGGCCAGGCTGGTCCCGCTCGACCCGCGGCCGGCGAGCGACGCGGAGCTTGGCCGTCTGCATTCGGCGGATTACGTGGAGCGGGTCAAGGCGGTGAGTGCGGCAGGCGGCGGTTCGGTCGGCGAGACCGCCTCGATCGGCGAGGGCGGCTTCGCGATCGCGGCGCTCGCCGCCGGCGGCTGCCTCGCCGCGGTCGACGCCGTGCTCGAAGGCCGGGTCGACAACGCCTACGCCCTGGTGCGCCCGGCCGGCCATCACGCCGAAGCGGACCGCGGCCGCGGCTTCTGCGTGTTCGGCAACACCGCACTCGCGGCTATGCACGCCAGGGCGGCCCACGGCGTCGGGCGCGTCGCGATCGTCGACTGGGATGTCCATCACGGCAACGGCACCGAGGACGCCTTCTGCGCCGATCCAGACGTTCTGACCATCTCCATCCATCAGGACGGCAATTACCCCGCCGGCCGGGGCGGGCTCGGGGATCGGGGCGAGGGCGCGGGGATCGGCGCCAATATCAACCTTCCCCTGCCGCCCGGCAGCGGGCACGGCGCCTATGTCGCCGCGATCGAGCGCGTGGTCCTGCCGGCGCTCAGGACATTCCGCCCCGAACTGATCATGATCGCCTCCGGCGTCGATGCGTCTGCCCGCGATCCCATGGGCCGGATGCTCTGCTCGGCGGAAACGTTTCGGGCGATGGCCGGAGCGATGGTGGAGGCCGCGGACGAGCTCTGCAATGGCCGGCTGGTCGCCTGCCACGAGGGCGGCTACGCCCCGACCCACGCACCGTTCTGCACGCTCGCCATCATCGAGACCATGGCGGGCCATCGCACGTCCGTGATCGATCCGATGGCCGAACGTCTGGCGACGACGCCCGGTCACGCGCTGGAGGCGGCGCAGGACGAGGTGATCGAACGGGCCGCAAGGCTCGCCGAAGCGGTTCCATCCTGACCGAAGTCGGGCTAAGCCCTGTCATGACGAATACGCAAAGGACCAAACGGATGAGCGAGAAACGGGCGCATCGCCTTACCAGACACCTGCTCGCGGGCCTGATTCTGGCAAGTTCGGCCGGTGCTGCCAGCACTGCCGGCGCCGTCGAACTGGAGATCGGCAAGACCTACAAAGGCGGTGAGCGGATCGAGGCGAAGGCCTATGGTCTGAGCTTCACCGTGCCCGAGGGCTGGAGCGGCCTTCTGCCGCCGGGCGGCACGTTCTTCGCCATGACGCCGGACAATCGCACCTTCGTCTTCGCGACCGCCGAGCCCGGTTCGGTGCAGGAGGCGCAGGGCTCGCTGATCCAGCCTCTGCCGCTCGGCAACGGCATCACGCTCGAGCCGATCGGCTCGCCCCGGGTCGAGGGCGACGCGCTCGCCATCGGCTATGCCGTCCAGGGCGCCTCCGAACCCCATGGCAGCGAGGGCCGTGCCGTGGTCGGCGACAACGGCGTGATCGCAGGTTTCATCGGCGTCGCGCCGAAGGACGACGTCGAGGCGATGCGTGCCACCCTCGGCGAGATCGCCGACAGCACCGACTTCGAGGAGCCGGCGACGCCGACCGAGTAGCGCGCAGCACCTTCACCAATCCGTCATCGCGTCACGCAGTCCCTTGCCACCGGGCTCAACCCGGCGCTGAATAGGCGACCATGATGCTGCGCCCCGACATCGCGACCCGCCTGCGCCTGGCCACAGGCCTGGTGCTGATGACCTTCGTGACGAGCCATTTCGTCAACCACGCGCTGACCCTGCATTCCGTCGACGCCGTGGACGCCGGCAGCGACGTGTTCCGGGCGGTGTGGCGGAGCCTGCCCGGGACGGTTCTGCTCTATGGGGCGCTTTTGATCCATATGGCGCTGGCGCTCTCGAAGATCTACCGGAGGCGGAGCCTGCGCATGCCCGCCTGGGAGGTGGCGCAGGTGGCGCTCGGTCTCGCGATTCCCTTCTGGCTGGCGGTGCATGTCATCGGCACGCGCGGGGCGCACGAGGTCTTCGGCGTCAGGGACAATTATCTTCTGCAGTTCGCCGTGATCTGGCAGGGCAATGCCTGGCAGCAGACCGTGATGCTGCTCCTGGTCTGGCTGCATGGCTGCATCGGCCTGCATTTCTGGCTGCGCATCCGCCCCTGGTATCCGGCGCTTCGGCCGATGCTGGCGGCGCTGGCGCTGCTTCTCCCGGGAATGGCGCTGGCCGGTTTTCTGACCGGCGGCCGCGAAGTGCAGGCGATCATGGCGGCCGATCCGGGCTGGTTCGAGCGCGCCGCGGCCGCCGGCGACTGGCCGGATGCGGACGAGCGTGCCTGGATCTATCGAACCGAAGGCCTGGTGCTCTGGGCGTTCTCGGCTCTGATCACCCTGGTCCTGCTCGGCCGCGTGCTGCGCCGCATTCGCGAGCGCTCGGCGGGCAAGGTGCGGCTCCGCTATCTCGACGGCACGACGGTCGCGATCGAACCTGGCATGACCGTGCTCGACGGCAGCCGCCTGGCCGGCATCCCCCACGCCTCGGTCTGTGGCGGGCGCGGGCGCTGCTCGACCTGCCGGGTGCGCCTCGGCGATGGCGCCGAAGGTCTGCCGCCGCCGTCCGAGGACGAGGCGAAGGTCCTCGCCCGCATCGGCGCCGGCGAGGGAATCCGGCTCGCCTGCCAGCTTCGGCCGACTCTCGACCTCGAAGTGACGCCGCTGCTGCCGGCGATGGCCGGCCCGACGGCGAGCCTCGCGCGTGTCAATCCTGGTGCGGGAATGGAGCGCGAGGTCGCCGTGCTGTTCGCCGACCTGCGGGCCTTCACCCGGATGGCCGAGGGCCGGCTGCCGTTCGACGTGGTGTTCATCCTGAACCAGTATTTCAAGGCGATGGGGGCGGCGATCGAAGCCGCCGGCGGCCGCGTCGACAAGTTCATCGGCGACGGCATCATGGCGCTGTTTGGCATCGACGCCGAACCGCCGCTGGCCTGCCGGCAGGCGCTGGTCGCCGCGCGCAGCATGAGCAGGCGGCTGGCCGATCTGAACCGCGAGATCGAGGCGGAGCTGAAGGAGCCGCTGCGGATCGGCATCGGCCTGCATTCGGGGCCGGTGATTCTTGGCGAGATGGGCTATGGCCGGGCGACCTCGCTGACCGCGATCGGCGACGTGGTCAACGTCGCTTCCCGCCTGGAGGCGCTGACCAAGGAGGTCGGCGCCGAGCTCGTGGTGTCGGGACGACTGGCGAGATGCGCGGAGGCGGATCTCGCCGCTTTCGACCGCCGGGACATCGATATCCGCGGCCGAAGCCGGCCGCTCCGCGTCCATGTGATCCCCGATGCCCGGTCGCTTCCCGATCTCGAAACCAAAGACACGCCCAGGCGATCGGGTGCGTTCCGGCTTCCCCGTCTCGTCGCCAGGCTGCCATTCGGCCAGAGCGGAAGCTGAGGGCTGGCGCGCCGGCCGGCTGCGAAACGAGTCTCATTTCGAGACTCTTTACAATTCGAGACAATGGCGGACTGTCAGGGTTCTCCAGGCGTTTTCCTCAGAATCAAAGAGTTAACGCCTGGCCCGCCTTTTGGCACGGCATTTGTAACAGTCAGGCGAGGTAGGCTGGCATCTCCCCGGGCGTGGTCTTCACGTCGATGTCAGACCCACCAGGCGTCGATGGCATTTCCCCGGATGACATCGGCAACCCTGCGCAGCCGGCCGGCGGCTTCTCCCCGCAAACGTCGTCGGTCGGCTGCTTCCGGGTTCGGACGCCGCGAACTTTGGGCGGACGGGATCTCTGGAAGGGCGTTGGCAGCGCAGATCCCGTCCGCCCAAAGTTCGATCGATGCGACGATCGGGCGAGGACTTGGCTGACTGAGTGTCCAGGGTTTTTCGGCTTTTTTGCTAGTGCGTTCCAAGGGGGCGGCGTTCCCATCCCGAAGGCGAGGGATGCGGGGCGCCGCTTTCGTTTCGATGGCCGCAACTTGATGGCAGCAACCAACCGGCGCCGCTGCGGGCCGGTATCCGATGCGATCCGGCAACAATGCGGCCCGTTTCTGCAAGAGTTCCGCGGGGCCGAGGGAAGAACCCCGCGTTTCGACTGTATGTTCTCATGAGATCCGACCATTCAAGAACGAACCCATGAGGACGACCATGCGCCTAGCCGCCATTTCGATCGCCGCCGCCCTGCTCATTTCAGCCCCAGGGCTCGTTCATGCGGAAGGTGAGATTACCGAGGCCGGCGTCGCCCGGATCGCCGACGTCCAGATCAAGCGGGACAGCCCCGATCAGTCCGGCATCTACCACGTCAAGGTCACGATCGAGCATGAGGACACCGGCTGGCACGATTATGTGGAGGCTTGGGAGATCCACGGCCCCGACGGCGAAGTTCTCGGCGTGCGACCTTTCTTCGAGCCCGAACTCGAGCGCAACCGCACCGTTTCCGCACTTGCCGGCGTCGTGATCCCGGACGAAGTCGAAGTCGTCACCATCCGCGCTCGCACCTATCCTGCAGGCCTCGAAGGCGATCCGGTCCAGGTCGTGATCCCGAACTGACGGCGCGGCTCGACGTCGATGGGTTCGTCGATCGCCTGAAGTCGGTCGGCGTGCGACAGGTCGTCCTGGCGATCGAAAAACCGTGAAGTCGCGCCGAGCGATCGTGAAGTCGCCGCAACGAACAAAAAAGTCCTTCGGAAGACGGCTTGGAGACGGTTGGCATCCGCGATCCCGGATCGACTTGATCGAACGAAAACATTCCTCTAATATACTTCGCTTCGAATAACAGCTGATTTTGTGTGTTTTTCAGGAGGCGCCGTCGTTCACTGTCCATGGAGACAAGCGATGAAGAGGGAGCAGCGTAACGTCATTTCACGACTGAAAAAACTGGAGCACGACGCCACGCCGGCGCCGTGGTCGCTTTACGGCGACAGTATCGAAGATGCGAAGAAGATCCCCGTGGCCAGTCTTGCCAGGGAGCATTTTCATGACCGGAACGCAGAATTCATCACCGAATTTCGCAACGCCTTGCCGCTGCTGCTGCGACTGATCGAGCAGCAGGACAAGGAAATCATGCGCCTCAGGGGAACCGGCGAAGCGCCGATCCCGGGCGGGCCGAGAGCCTCGTCGCTGATGCAGTAGGCCGCAAGGCGCGGCCGGACGTTCAGTCGGATGCGGCCTGCCGGTCGCGGATCGCGTCGATGAAGATCGCGCCGAAATCCTTCAGCTTGGCGCGGCCGACGCCGTGGACTTCGGCAAACTCCTCGATGGTGGCGGGTTTCCTGATGGCCATGTCGTGCAGCGTGCGGTCGGGAAAGATGACATAGGCCGGCACGCCGCGCTCGCGGGCGAGCGTCATGCGCAATCGCTTCAGATCGCCGAGCAGCCCTTCGTCGCCGTCGCTGAGCGGCGCGAGCGGTGCCGCCCCCGAACCGCGCCTCGAGCGCCGTTCCGAACCCTTCGGCTTGAGCGCGTCCAGCCGGACGTGAAAGGTCCGGTCGCCGGCCAGCAGCGCCCCGCTCTCGGCGGTGAGCTTCAGGCTGCCATATTTTTCCATGTCGATCGCGAGCAGCCCGCCCGCCACCATCTGGCGGACGATCGACTGCCATTCCGGACGCGCACGATCCTTGCCGCAGCCGAAGGCGGCAAGGCACTCGTGGCCGAAGCGCTCGGTCTTGTCGGTCCCTTTGCCGGTCAGGACGTCGACGATATGGCCGACCCCGAACATCTGCTCGGTTTCCCGGACGGTTTCGAGCACCGCGCGCGCGGCATCGGCGCCGTCGACCACCGGCTGCGGGTTCGTGCAGAGGTCGCAATGGCCGCAGGCTTCCACGGTTTCGCTGAAATAGGCGAGCAGCGTGCGGCGGCGGCATTCCGGGGCCTCGCAAAAAGCGAGCAGCGCATCCAGCCGCCGGTGCTCGACCCGCTTCTTCTCGTCGGAGGCCTCGCTCCGGTCGATGAACATGCGGCGCATGCGGATGTCGTCGAGGCCGTAGAGCATCATGACCTCGGCGGGCTTGCCGTCGCGCCCGGCGCGGCCGATTTCCTGGTAATAGGCCTCGACGCTCGCCGGGATGTCCAGATGGGCGACGAAGCGCACATCGGGCTTGTCGATGCCCATGCCGAAGGCGATGGTGGCGACCATGATCACGGCGGGCTCGCTCAGGAAACGCTCCTGGCAGGCCTGGCGGTCGGCGGCGTCCATGCCGGCGTGATAGGCGAGCGCGTTCTTGCCCTCGGCGACCAGAAAATCCCGGGTTTCCTCGACCTTGCGCCGGGACAGGCAGTAGACGATGCCGCTTTCGCCGGGATGGCGATCGAGAAAGGCGAGCAGCTGGCTCCTCGGCGAGCGCTTGGCCTCGACCGCGAGATGCAGGTTCGGACGATCGAAGCCCGACACGAAGACCGCGGCCTCGCCGCCGAAGATCTTGTCGACGATCTCGTCCCGAGTGAGGCGATCGGCGGTCGCCGTCAGTGCCATGATCGGCACGCCGGGAAAGGCGTCCTTCAGCGATCCGAGCTCCAGATACTCCGCGCGAAAACTGTGGCCCCACTGGCTGATGCAATGGGCCTCGTCGATGGCGAACAGGCTGATCGGCAGCTTCTTCAGCGCCGCCAGCATGCGCCCGGTCATCAGCCGTTCCGGCGCCATGTAGAGGAGCCGGACCTCGCCCGCGGCCACCCGCCGCCAGGCCCGCACGTTCTCCTCGCGGCTCTGCGCCGAATTGATGCATTCGGCGGCGACGCCGTTCAGGCGAAGGGCGGTCACCTGGTCCTGCATCAGCGCGATCAGCGGCGAGACCACCACCGCGAGCCCGCCGAGCGCCAGCGCCGGCACCTGGTAGCAGAGCGACTTGCCGGCGCCGGTCGGCATCACCGCCAGCACATGCCCGCCTTCGAGCGCATGGTCGATGACCTCCGCCTGGCCCGGACGGAAGGATCGATAGCCGAAGGTCTCGGCGAGGATGCGGTGTTTTCCGTCCTCGGGACCGGCTCCTGCCGCCTCGTCCATGCCGTCCGCCGTCCTTTTTCGCGGTGATCTGCCGGGGTTCCGCTTATAGGCGATTTCGAGCCCGCCGTCAGCGCCCGATGGCAGGTCGCGGCCGACAGATTTCACGGGGCCGGCGTGAGTATGTGGAACCTTGAGGAGATATTATGGGTGTCTGTTCTCTTCAATGCGAATTCGGGTGGCGGAAACGCCGCATGATGGTGCGCGAGGGTTGCGTTCGGCCCGGAAAATCTGCACTCTTCTTGCCACTCCCACGGTCATCTGGGCGATCGATTTCCTTCGCGCGGCGAGGCGGAACTCTTGGTCAGGCTCACCCATCTCCTTCCGTCCAGGCGGCGGATCGGTGTTTGGCTGCGAACGCATCAGATCGTGCCCCCGAAACAGTCCCGCTTTCGCCTCCTGGTCACCAATCTGAAGGGCGACGACGACGTCCTGACCCAGACCCGTCATCTCGAAGCGGCGCTCGCCGAGCAGGCCGGTATCGGTGTGCTGCCGGTGGACCGGCCCCTCGACATCGCGGACGGCGAGATCGACGAGGACGCGCTCTCGCTCTGCCGTTCCCTGATCGGCGCCCACAATGGCGACGGCCTGATTTTCGGCGAAGTGATGCCGAAGGCGCCGCGCATCCGCCTGCGCATGGTCGGGCGCTACGAAGGCGACGCCGGCCGGCACGGCCCCTATCAGATGGACTGGACGGAACTGCCCAAGCGCTTCGGGCCGGACGTCGAGGGGCAGCTGCTGGCGCTGGTGGCGCTGAGCGTCGCGCCCGCGGCCCGGGATGAGCGGGACCGGGCCTTTCTGCTCGATCTCCTGCGCCCGGCCGCGACCAAGCTCACCCGTCTTCTGGAAAGCCCGAGTTCGACCCTGGACAGCGAGCGGCAGGGGGCATGCTGGCACGCGCTCGGGCTCGCCGCCTGCCTGCTCGGCGAGTTCGCCGCCAGCCAGCGCTGGCTGGAGGTCGCGATTCACGCCCACAAGACGGCGCTGCTGGTCTGGCAGAAGGAGACGGTGGTGTTTCAGTGGGCGATGGTCCAGAACAATCTCGGCCTCGCCCTTCGTTCGCTCGCCGAGCGGCAGACCGATCCAAGCCGCCGGGCGCCGCTCTTGAAACAATCGACCATCGCCTTCGGTGAGGCGCTTCGGGTCTACCGCGCCGCCGCCGCGGCGGACCGCTATCGCCGCCAGACCGAAACCAACCTCGCCCATGCGGAAGGCCTGCTGGCGGCCGAGCCTGTCGCTGCGGAATGATACTGTGCCGCCGAGGCGGAGATCAGCGTTCGCGAAAGGCGCGGTCGCGGACGCGAAGTATAGGCTTCATCACATAGTCGAGGACGGTCTTTCGGCCGGTCAGAATGTCGACCTCGGTGGTCATGCCGGGGATGATCGGCAGGACGTCCCCGCTGTTTTCGAGGCTGCCGCTGTCGGTGCGCACGCGAACCCGAAAAAAATGCTCGCCGCGATCGTCGGTGATGGTGTCGGCGCTGATCGATTCGACCTCCGCGTCCAGCCCGCCATAGACCGCGTAGTCATAGGCGGTGACCTTGACCGTGGCCGACTGATCGGGGCGGAGAAAGGCGATGTCGGCGGGCCGGATCCTCGCTTCCACCAGGAGCGTGTCCTCGAGCGGCACGATCTCCACCAGGTCCTGGCCCGGCTGGATCACGCCGCCGACGGTGTTGACCAGAAGCGATTTGATGGTGCCGCGCACCGGAGAGCGGACCTCGGTGCGGTTGACCCGGTCGCTGTCGGCGGCGATCGCCTCGGCCAGCGCTTCGGCTTCGGTCTGCACGGTGTTGAGCTCGCGCTGCGCCTCGGCCCGGAAGTTGAGATAGCGCTCCTCGATCCGGCGATGGGCCTCGCGCTGGGCGAGCCTGAGCCTGGGGAGCGACAGTTTCGCACTTTCGAGCTCGCCCCGAAGATCGTTCACCTGGCGCTTCAGCTGAAGGAGGTCGACCTTGGAAACGACGCGCTTGGCGGCGAGCGGCTCGGTGATATCGAGCTCGTCGGAAGCGAGCTCGTAGGAGCGCTCCAGCTGGGTCAGCCGGTTCTCGAGCTCGGCCACCTCCTGATCGCGCTGGTTGGCCTGGTTGCGCAGGATCTCGAGCTCGGACTGGAGGGCCGCCTGACGGGCGTTGAACAGGGCGGTTTCGTCGATCGCCACGCGGCGTGCCTCGCTCATGACCTCCGGCGGAAAGTCGATGCCGCGCTCCTCGATCTCGGCATGCAGCCGCGCGACAGCACCCTGGAGGGCCAGATAGCGCTGGCGGCCGCCGCGAAGTTCGCTCGCCGCCTTGACATTGTCGAGACGAAGGAGGACGTCGCCGGCTTCGACGATCTCGGATTCGCGCACCCGGATCTCGGAGACGATGCCGCCTTCGAGGTTCTGCACCACCTGCACCTGGCTGGACGGGATCACCCGTCCCTCGCCGCGGGTCACCTCGTCCAGGGTCGCGAAGCTCGCCCAGGCGAGGAACAGGACGAAAAACAGGACGATGGTGAAGAGAAGGAGGTGGGCCAGGCGTTTCGGCCGATGCAGATCGGCGCCTTTGGACCCGCCCGCGAACGCCGCATCCTCGGGCCGCGCGGTCCTGCGCCTGGCCGTCTTCTTGCGGCCGACAGCGCCCGTCGTCATGCCGAGACCCCTCATGCCGTCCCCCTGATCTGGCCGGCGGCGAGCGCGCGCAGCACGTCGTCCTTCGGCCCGTCGGCGACCAGCCGGCCGCCGTCCAGCACCAGGAGGCGGTCGACCAGGCTGAGCAGCGAGGTGCGATGGGTGACGAGCAGCAGCGTCTTGCCGGGCAGCACGGTTTCGAGCCGGCGCTTCAGCAGGTTCTCGGCGCTGTTGTCCATGGCGCTGGTCGGCTCGTCCAGCAGCAGGATCGGCGGATCGTGCAGGAGGGCGCGCGCCACCGCCACCGCCTGACGCTGGCCGCCGGAGAGGTTGGCGCCGCGCTCGCCGACGGCGGCGTCGTAGCCAAGCGGATGGCGGGCGGCGAAGGCGTCCACGCCCGCGAGCCGCGCGACTTCGAGCACGCGCTCATCGTCGACATGGCCGGCGCCGAGCGTGATGTTTTCGCGGAGCGTTCCCTGGAACAGGGTGACGTCCTGGAGCACCGTGCCGACATGGCGGCGAAGGTCGGCGGGATCGATCTGCCGGATGTCGGTGCCGTCGAGCAGAATGGCACCCTCGTCGGGCCGAAAGAGACCGAGGAGCAGCTTTTCGACCGTCGTCTTGCCGGAGCCGACGCGGCCGATCAGCCCGACCCGCTCGCCGGGCTCGATCCTGAAGGAGACGCCGTCCAGCGCCCGCATCTGGTCGCCGGGATAGCTGAAGCCGACCTCGCGAAAGGCGATCGCGCCCTGGATCTCGGGCCGGTGCAGAAAGGCTTTGCCGTCCGGCCGTTCGACCGGCAGCTCCATCAGCTGGGTGAGCGCCTGATAGGCGGCGCGCGCCTGATGATAGCGGGTCAGAATGCCGGCGACCTGTCCGAGCGGCGCCATGGCGCGGCCAGTGATGATGGTGCAGGCGACCAGCGCGCCGACGGTCAAAAGCCCCTCGCCGATCCGATGCACGCCGTAGATGACCACGCCGACCGTGGTGAGGTTCTGGGCGAAGGCGGCGACGTTGACCCCGAAAGTGGCATAGAAGCGCGCCTTGGTGGTGGAGGCGGCGGTGGCGTCGACCGCGTCCTCCCAGAGGCGCTGGCTCCGGCCCTCGGCGCCGACCGCGCGGATGGTCTCCATGCCATTGATGCTCTCGACCAGAAGGCCGTGCTTTCTCGCCGCCTCCCTGAAGGTGGCCTGGGTGGTACGGCGAAGCGGGATCTGGAGGAGCAGCCCGACCCCGAGCACCACCGGTATGGCGATCGCCGGCACGATCGCGATCGGCCCTCCGATCAGCCCTACGATCAGGACGAACAGGAAGACGAATGGCAGATCGATGACCGCGACCAGGGTCGCCGAGGTGAAGAAGTCGCGAAGGGTCTCGAACTCCCGAAGATTGTTGGCGAACGCCCCCGACGATCCCGGCGTCGCCGCCATTTCGATGCCGAGCACGCGCGCGAAGATGCTGGAGGCGAGCTTGATGTCGGCGACGCGGCCGGCGGTGTCGACGAAATAGCCGCGAAGCGTGCGCAGGAGGAAGTCGAACACGAACACCACGACCACGCCGAGCGAGAGCGCCCAGAGGGTCTCGATCGCCTGGTTGGGGACCACGCGATCATAGACGTTCATGACGAAAAGCGGGCTCGCCAGCGCGAACAGATTGATCATCAGTGCCGCCAGCGCGACCTCGCCATAGATCGGCCAGGCTTCGGCGATGGTGCCCCAGAACCAGCCGCGCCCGCTGCTGCGAAGGCCCGGCGAGACCTGAGCCCGGGCGCGCCTCGCCGGCTTCGCGAACAGGACGTGGCCGGTGTGGTCCGCCGCGAGGTCGCGGATGTCCAGCCTGACCTCGCCGGCGCCGGTCTCCGGCAGGGCGACCAGCGCGTCCTCGCCTTCGAACGCCAGGAGGACGGCTGCCCTTCCTCCGTTCAGAAACAGAATGCAGGGCAGCGTCGCCTCGTCGATCTCGCTGAGTGCACGGCGCGCCAGGGCGGCGGCGAAGCCCGCGCGTTCGAGCGCACGCACCGCGAGTGCCGGCGTCAGCCGCCCGTCCTCCAGCGGCAGGCCGACGATCAGCGCGTCTCCGGAACGCGGCCGTTCGAGAGCGGCGGTGAGCTGCACGAGACAGCCGAGCAGCGGATCGTCCGGCCGCCCGATCGTCGACGGCAGGATCCAGCCGTCGCCATCGTCGTCCGCCGCCGCACCCTCGGAGCGTCCAGCCGCCTCGTCGTCGAGTGTCAGCAGTGCCGACGGGTCGGAATCGGTCATCGTCATGGGCCGGCAGTGCCTGTCATGACGATCGTCGCGATCGGGCTGGTCATGATTCTCTCGCTTATCACATAACTATTTAAAGTTGATTAATGCCACCGAACCCCCATCCGACGCAATGGTCACCTGAAAGTACAAAAGGAAATATTCCAAGATGATGTCGCGAATTCAAACATGTAATTATTAATTATATTAAATCAAATTTTTGCCATCTTGTAGGAAAAGCGATGAAAATCAACACTATGGAAAAAACGGCAATCGATTACCGCTTAAGAATTGACGTGATTGATCAGCCCACTTATCTAACATTGGAACCTGTGGATAACGTACAGGTTTTGCTTTGCATCCAGTGAAAACGGTGAGATAGGCTGATGAGCATCGCTTGGCTAAGAAGATTATCGCCCGTAAGTTATGGCGGGATCATCGCTTTCGCCAGCCTGTCGATGCCGGCTATGGCATCGGCGGAAACGCTCGAGGACAGTGTCCTTCGCGCTTTGTCGTTCAACCCCGAGGTTGGCGTCGTGCAGTCGGACCGGCGTGCGATCGATCATGAGCTTCGCCAGGCCAGGGCGCTCTACATGCCGTCGATCGACCTTCGCGCCGCGATCGGCCCGGAATACACCAACAGCACCGGCACCCGCGGCCGCGACAGCCGGCCGCCCGGCGGCGACGCCTCCGCCTTTCTGACGCGCATGGAATCGCAGATCACGCTCACCCAGATGCTGTTCGACGGCTACGCCACCGACAGCGAGGTATCGCGCCAGCTCGCGCGCATCGATTCGGCCGCCTACCGGGTCGACGAGGCCTCCGAGTTCATCGCGCTGGATGCGATCGAGGCGCATCTGGACGTGCTGCGCAATCGGGACCTCGTGCGCCAGGCGGAGGAGAACCTTTCGGCGCATCTGAGCATTCTCGGCCGGATCCGCGAAGACGCGGGCTTCAATCGCTTCAAGCAGTCGGATCTGAACGTGACGGAGGCGCGTTTCGCCGCGGCCAACGAGGTCGTGCAGACGGCGAGGGGCAATCTTCGGGACGCCGAGGCCCGCTACATCCGCATCGTCGGCAGCCAGCCCAGGGATCTGGAGAACCGCCCGGTCCCGCGCTATGCATTGCCGCAGGGCATGGAGGACGCCGCCGACCGTGCATCGGTGAACAGCCCGACGGTCAAGATCGCGGATGCGGATATCGACGTCGCGATGGCCGAGCTCAAGGGGTCGAAGTCCGGCTACTATCCGCGCTTCGACATCGAAATGGGTGCGGCCGCCAACAGGCAGATCGATGGCTTCACCGGCAGCAATGTCGACGGGCAGGCGCTTTTGGTGATGCGCTACAATCTGTTTCGCGGCGGCGGCGACATCGCCCGCGAGCGGGAGGCTTTCGCCCGGCTCGGCGAGAGCCGGCAGAGCCTGCGCAAGGCGCAGAACGAGGCAGAGGAGCAGGCGCGGCTTTCCTACAATGCCCTGACCACGGCCGAGGCGCGGGCCCTGGCGCTCTCCCGTCAGACGAGCGCCAACGCCGCCACCAGGCGAGGTTTCGCCGAGGAATTCGACGCCGGCGACCGCGCGCTGCTCGACCGGCTCGACGTCGAGAACGAGTATTATCTCTCGAAGGCCAATCTCACGACCGCGGAGTACACCCGGGACTTCGCCGTCTATCGCGTGCTCGCGGTGACCGGCGATCTCCTGCCGACGCTGGATATCGATCCCCCGAAGGAGGGGATCAACATCTGGCGGGAGCGGGTTTCCGAGGAATGAGCGCCGGCCGGTTCAGTCACGGAAGAAGTCGAGGAGCGCCTCGGCGGTTTCCTCGGGCCGCTCCTCCGCCAGGAAATGGCCGCAGTCCAGCGCCTTGCCGCTGACCTCGGCGGACGCCCGCTCGCGCCAGCAGGCGAGCACGTCGAAATGCCGCTCCATCATGCCGCGCCGCCCCCAGAGCGCCTGCACGGGACAAGATATCTTCACGTCCAGATCCGCCTCGTCATGGACGAGATCGATGCCGGCGCCGGCGCGGTAATCCTCGCAGGTCGCGTGGATCACGTCCGGATCGCGAAAGCAGCGCTCATATTCCTCCAGCGCCTCGGGCGCGAAGGCGTCGAGGCCGCCCGAGCCCCAGCTTCCGAGCTTGCTCTGCAGATAGAAGACGGGATCGCCGCCGATCAGACGCTCCGGCAGGCCGTTCGGCTGGATCAGAAAGAACCAGTGGTAATAGCCGGTGGCGATCGCCTGATCGGTGGCCTGGAAGATCGTCCGGGTCGGCACGATGTCGAGGAATGAGACTTTCTCGACCCGCTCGGCATGGTCGAGGGCGAGGCGATGGGCGACCCGGCCGCCCCGGTCGTGGCCCGCGACCACAAAGCGCTCGAAACCGAGGGCGGTCATGACCTCGGCCATGTCGCCCGCCGTCTTGCGCTTGGAATAGACGAGGTGTTCGGGATCGCTCGCCGGCTTGCCGCTGTCGCCATAGCCGCGCAGGTCCGGACAGATCAGCGTGAAATCGGCGGCGAGCGCCGGCGCCAGCCGATGCCACATGACATGGGTCTGCGGATAGCCGTGCAGCAGCAGCAGAGGCGGCCCGGATCCGCCGATGCGCGCGTGTATCACGGTCTCGCCGGTCTCGATATCCCGCCGGTCGAAATTTTCGAACATGTCCTTTCCCTATTGCATTGCAACAACAGTCAGAACCGACAGACGTCTTTCCGTTTCTGCCTGTCACAACTCATTTCTTTATATTTCATGAAGTTAATCCTCTGGTGCGGTATCATGACATCCGGACGAGATGCAATGCTGCATTGCAAAACACGCGCTTCAAGATCCTGTCGAGATCGCTCATATCTCGGGTGAACGGAGGGCGAGAGATGAGGTCAATACCGACCGGCCCACCATTCCATGAGGAGAAGAGTCATGGCAACCCATGCGATGACGACCGACATCGGACACGGCGGCGAAAGCGGCATGTCCTGGCTGCGCGGGCTGAGCCTGCGGCTGGAGGCCTGGCTCGAGCGGCGCCGGCAGTACCGGGATACCTATCGTGAGCTGAGCCGTCTCAGCGACCGGGATCTCGACGATATCGGCCTCGCCCGCTGCGACATTCCGACGATCGCACGCGAGACCGCCCTCGGAACGTCCCCGGTCCGGTGACCGGGCTCGCCGTCAAGCCGCCGCCGGCCGGGCGCTACCAGCCCGGCCGGCTTTCGGGCGACGGCAGAATGCGGCCGGCGCAATCGCCGAATCCGATCCGGTGGCCATCACCCTCGGCGTATCCGCGAAGGGTCATGAGGTCGCCGTCTTCGAGAAAGCTGCGGGTTTCGCCGGTATCCAGTGTCAGGGGCTCCTTCCCGCCCCAGCTCAGTTCCAAGAGCGAGCCGAATGCGGCCCTGTCAGGGCCCGATATCGTTCCCGAACCCAAAAGATCGCCCGTGCGCATCAAGCAGCCGCCGATTGCGTGATGGCAGAGCTGCTGTGCCGCCGAGTAGTACATATGGCGAAAGTTCGAGCGTGAGATCGTGGTCGGGGCGGCCGCACCTTCCGGCTGCATCAGGATTTCGAGCGCGATGTCATAGTTTCTGTGTGCGTCGTCCGCGAGATAGGGCAAAAGCGGTCCCTTCCGCTCGGTCGCCGGGACGCGAAACGGCTCCAGGGCTTCCCTGGTCACGATCCAGGGGCTGATGGAGGTCGCGAACACCTTGGCCTGGAAGGGTCCGAGCGGCTGGTATTCCCAGGCCTGCACGTCGCGCGCGGACCAGTCGTTCAACAATACGAAGCCGAAGATCATGTCATCCGCCTCGGCGACCGTGACCGGCTCGCCCATGCGGTTGGGCGTGCCGACGATCGCCCCCATTTCCAGCTCGATGTCAAGGCGCCGGCAGGGGCCGAAGACCGGGGCGTCGACGTCCTTCGGCTTCATCTGACCGAGCGGGCGGCGGATGTCGGTGCCGCTTACCACCACGGTCGAGGCGCGGCCGTTATAGCCGATCGGGATGTGCAGCCAGTTGGGCGGCAGCGCGTTCTCCGGGCCGCGCAGGATGCTGCCGACATTGAAGGCGTGCTGATACGAGGCGTAGAAGTCGGTGTAGTCGCCGATGTTCATCGGCAGATGCGGCCGAACCTCGGTCCGCGGCAGCAGGGCGGCCTGGCGCAGCTTTTCGTTTTTGCGCAAAGCGGGATCGCCGCCGTCCGCGAGGAGATCGGCGAGACGAGCGCGCATCGCCGACCAGGCGGCCTTGCCCTGCCCCATGAAGTCGTTGAGGGCGGGCCGATCGAAGACCGGCCGTCCGCCGCCTGCGTCGATCAACCCCGCTTCCTCCAGCGCCGCGAGATCGAGCGCGGCGTCGCCGATCGCGACCGCACAGCGCGGCCCGCGATCGGCGCTCGATATCACGCCATAGGGGAGGTTCTGGACCGGAAAGTCCGTCTCGGGCGCGTTCGCGCTGTCGATCCAGCTTTTCATGCCTTCCCCCTCCCCGTCATGGCCGCCGACAGCGGACCGGGCTCAAGTCAGCGCCCGGCGCGTCGCCGGCAAGTCAACGCTCCGGCGCGTCGCCGGCGGCGATCGCCTGGTCGGCGGGAACGTAGCGGTAGCCGAGGTCCTTGGCCACCGGTTCGCAGGTGATTTCGCCGTTCCAGACGTTGAGGCCGTTCTTCAGATGGGGATCGTCCTTGAGCGCCTGACGCCATCCCTTCTCGGCGATACGGAGCGCGTGGGGAAGCGTGACGTTGTTGAGCGCGTAGGTCGAGGTGCGCGCCACACCGCCCGGCATGTTGGCGACGCAGTAATGCACGATGCCGTCGACGATGTAGATCGGGTCCTGGTGGGTGGTCGGCTTCGAGGTCTCGAAGCAGCCGCCCTGATCGATCGCGACATCCACCAGCACGGCACCCGGCTTCATGGTCTTCAGCATCTCGCGCGTGACCAGCTTGGGCGCCGCGGCACCCGGGATCAGCACGGCACCGACCACCATATCCGCCTCGGCGACGCTCTGTGCGAGGTTCGCACGGTTGGAAAAACGGGTCTTGGCCTGGGACTGGAAGTACATGCCGAGGCGTTCCAGCACCGCGGGATCGCGATCGAGGATGGTGACGTCGGCGCCGAGGCCGACCGCCATCTGCGCGGCGTTGAAGCCGACCACGCCGCCGCCGATCACCGCGACCTTGCCCGGCATCACGCCCGGCACGCCGCCGAGCAGCACGCCGCGTCCGCCGCGGGATTTTTCGAGCGCGCCGGCGCCCGCCTGGATCGACATGCGGCCGGCCACCTGGCTCATCGGTTTCAAGAGCGGCAGACCGCCGGTCTGATCGGTGACGGTTTCATAGGCGATGCAGACGGCGCCCGAATCGACCAGGTCCCTGGTCTGATCGGGGTCCGGGGCGAGATGCAGATAGGTGTAGAGAATCTGGTCCTTCTTGAGCATCTTCCGCTCATTCGCCTGCGGCTCCTTGACCTTCACGATCATCTCGGCCTTTTCGAACACTTCTGCAGCGGTATCGACGATCGATCCGCCGGCCTCGACATAGGCCTCGTCCTCGGCGCCGATGCCGGCGCCCGCCTGGGTTTCGACCAGCACCTCATGGCCATGGGCGACCAGCTCGGTCACGCTTTCCGGCGTCAGGCCGACCCGGTATTCGTGATTCTTGATCTCTTTCGGTGTGCCGATGCGCATCGTGAAAACCTCCCCTTCGGAAATTCGACTGATCGGCACTATGCCAGAACGGCCGCGGGATATGTTTCGAAAGTTCTTGTCATGGGCAGAAAATTCTGAAGAATTTTTGATGAAATGGTATCAAGATCGGAAAATTTCCCATGGATCAGCGGGATCTGGCGATTCTCGGCGAGCTGCAGCGGGACTCGCGCCAGCCCATCGGCGACATCGCGGAACGGGCCGGTCTCTCGCTTTCCGCCTGCCATCGCCGCATCAAGCTGCTCGAAGCGTCGGGCGTCATCGCAGGCTATGGTGCCCGGCTGGACGCCAAGGCGCTCGGCCTCGAAATCGAGGTGTTCGCCGAGATTTCCCTGGTCTCGCAGCACCATTCCGCGCTCGAAAAATTCGAACGCGCGGTGCTGCGCCACGCGGAGATTCTGGAGTGCAAGCTGACCACCGGTGCTTCGGACTACATATTGCGCGTCATTGCCAAGGATGTCGCCGACTATGACCGCATCCACCGCAACGTGCTGTCGGACCTCCCCGGCGTCGCCAGCATGCGCTCGATCTTCGCCCTTCGCTCGATCAAGGACTGGCGCGGGCTGCCGGTGCAGGTTCGATAGCGTTTCCTGATCGCCGGAAGGTCCCTGTCGTCCTCTTTCTCCAAACCTTAACCCTATCGTAAGGTTAACGTGGGATTCTCCCTGCGACAGACGTTCGCATTGAGGGAGAAATCATGCCCAAGGCCCATCGAATCGCAGACAGTTGATGGGGTTCGAACCACTCCTCGTTGTCGTGCTTCTTTATACGGCCATCGCACCTTGGCGCTGGGTCTGGCGCTTTTGGCTGTGCGTCCTGATTCTCGCTGTCACACTCGTCACCGTCATTCTAGGAATGACGTCCACCTGGGATCATTCGGGAAAAGGCGATATCGCCATCGCTGGTCTGGTTGCTGGTCTCTTCACGGCGCCACTCGTCACGGTTTTGGCGGCTCGCTTGGCGTGGCGGTGCTGCCAAAGCTTTGCCAGCCGCATGCACCAAGCGTCCGCCGAACGGGCCGAGTAGATCGATATAGAATAAACGCCGCTCAAAAGCTCACCCAGCGCGGCACGGTCATGGCGATCGGCTCGAAATAGGTGACCAGCATCAGCACGACGAACATGGCGAGCCAGAACGGCCAGAGGCCGCGCGCTGCTCGATCGATCGGGATCTTGCCGATGGCGCAGCCGACGAAAAGTGTCGTGCCCACAGGCGGCGTCACCAGGCCGATGCCGAGGTTGAGCATGATGATGATGCCGAAATGCACGGGATCGACGCCGATCGACTTGATCACCGGCAGAAGGATCGGCGTGCAGATCAGAATGAGCGGCGCCATGTCCATGAACATGCCGAGCACCAGCAGCATCACGTTGATCATCATCAGGATGACGATCTTGTTGTCGGAGAGTGTCAGGAAAAAGTCCGTCACTTTCGCCGGGATCTGCATCAGCGTCATCATGTAGGCGAAGGCGGAGGCGAAGCCGATCAGGATCATCACCATGGCCACGGTGCGCACCACACCCGCCATCAGCGCCGGCAGCTGGCGCCAATTCAGCTCGCGATAGGCGAACATCGCCACCAGGAAGGCGTAGATCACGGCGATCGCGGCCGACTCGGTGGCCGTGAAAATTCCAAAAATAACGCCGCCGACGATGATCACGACCGTGAGAAAGCCGAGCAGCGCGCCGGCCGAGATACGCACCGCCTCGCGCAGCGGCACCAGCTCGCCCTTGGGGTAGTTTCTGGCCGAGGCGATGATCGCGGTCAGCACCATCAGGGCGAGGCCGATCATGATGCCGGGCACGATGCCGGCCAGGAAGAGCTGGGCGATCGAGACCGTGCCGCCGGCCGCGTAGGCATAGATGATGGCGTTGTGGGAGGGCGGGATGATGATGCCCTGGGTCGAGCTGGTGATGGTGACGTTGACGCTGAAGGCGTCGTCATAGCCCTCGCGCTTCATCATCGGGATCAGGATCGAGCCGATCGACGAGGTGTCGGCGACCGAGCTGCCGGAGATCCCGCCGAAGAACATCGAGGCCAGGATATTCACCATGGCGAGGCCGCCGCGGATGAAGCCGACGAAGATATTGGCGAAATTCACCAGGCGAATGGCGATCCCGCCCTCGGCCATGAGCGCGCCCGCGAGTACGAAGAACGGGATGGCGAGCAGCGCGAAGTTGTCCACGCCGTCCGACACCTTCAGAAGAATCGCCTCCAGCGGAATGCCGATATAGAGCGACGCCGCCATCGCCGAGAGGCCGAGCGCATAGGCCACGGGCACGTTGAGCGCGATCAGGAGGAACAGCCCGCCGATCAGGATGACGGGGCCAAGGGCGCCGCCCATCAGACCGACGCCCCGGTTCGAACGTCGTCGACGTTATCCGTCGCCAGTCCGAGATCCGGTGAGCCGTAGATCAGGCGTTCGATCACGAAGAGAAGTGTAAGAAAACCACTGCCGGGCAGCGCGGTGTAGACCGCGCCGACGCGGATGTACTGGAACTCGGGATAGACCTGGAAAAAGGTCGTCTTCACGAGGCCGATGCCGAACCAGATCATGGCCAGGCTGATCAGCAGCATCAGGATGTCGACCACCCGGGCCGCGACGAGGGACGCTTGTCCGCGCAGGCCGCGTACGGCCAGATCGATGCTGATATGGGCGTTCGCGCGGTAGCAGGCGGCGGCGCCGTAGAAGGTCATCTGCACGGCGAGAGCGATGGCGATCGGCTCCGCCCAGAAAGAGCCTTCGGTGAGCACGTAGCGTGTATAGACGCTCCAGCCGATGATCACCGCCATGACGGCGATCGCCACGCCGGCGACCGCCATGCAGGCGTAGTAGAGGACATCCATCACCCGGACATAGAGTGGCCGCATCCGATCATCGCTCCCGACCGCACGCTCGCGAAACATCGCTCGAGGGCGGCTCTTCTTGCTGTTCGTTAACCCATTCGCAACCTGATCCTGCTAGTCGGAATCTGTCTCGCTGGTCCATGCGATCCTGGGAGTCCGAGCCTCGCCCCAATTTTTCAGCGGGCGGGCGGATTCCCAGGGTCGCATGGACCTGGCCATGACCATGACGGACAAGTGTGAAGAAAGGATAAAGGGTGCGGTCAGGGCCTCTTCGCTTTCGACGTCGCTGACTGCCCATGGACGACACGTTATCCGGTGGCCTGCAGCCTGACGCCGGCGAGCGGACGGGGAAAACGCCACCACCCGCCTGTCTCGCCGAACCATCAAACTCAAGCACCCGTCAAGGCTGGCGCGCCCCGCGCCCGCGGCGCACTACTCGACGGCTTCGATGCGCGCCAGGAGCTCCGAGTATTTGGCGCCGAACTGCTCGCGGACGCCGGCTGTCGCCTCGATGAAGGCCTCCTTGTCGACGTCGGTGTTGATCTGGACGCCGAGGCCTTCGAGCTCGGTCATGGCGTTCTGCTCCATCGCTTCCCAGAGCTCGCGCTCCTTCTCGGTGGCCAGCACCGAGGCTTCGCGGATCAGGTTCTGATGCTCCTCGGAGAGCGTGTCCCACACCTTCTTGGAGAACACGAAGATTTCCGGCACGATCAGATGCTCGGTCAGCGAATAATAGCCGGCGACCTCGAAATGCTTCTGGGTGGAGTAGGAGGGCGGGTTGTTTTCCGCCCCGTCGACCACGCCGGTCTGCAGCGCCGAATAGAGCTCGTTGAAGGCGATCGGGATGCCGTTGCCGCCCATGGCGCTCATCATCTCGATGAAGATCGGGTTCTGCATCACCCGGATCTTGAGGCCGGCAAGATCCTCCGGCGTGCTGATCGGCTTTTCCTTGTTGTAGAAGGAGCGGGCACCCGCATCCATGAAGCCGAGGCCGATGAGACCGCCCGCCTCCAGGCCGGCGAGCAGCTCCTGGCCGATCTCGCCGTCCACGACGTTCCGCATGTGATCGATCGAGCGGAACACGTAGGGCAGGTTGAAGGCGTTGAAGTCGTCGACGATCGGGCCGACCACGCCGACCGAGACGCGGGTCATCTCGAGGGCGCCGAGCTGGACCTGCTCAAGGGCTTCCTTCTCGCCGCCGAGCTGCATCGAATGGAAGATGTTGATGGTCAGCTCGCCGTCGGTCTGCTCGGAAAGCCACTCGCCCATGAACTGAATGGCATCCGTGGTCGGATAGCCCATGGCGTGAACGTCGCTCGACTTGATCTCCAATGCGCCGGCGGGGCCTGCGGCCGTCACCGTCGCCAAGGCGCCGAAAGCCAGAGCGGCGAGCGGCCGCCCGATCGACATTTTCATCCCGTCCATGACACCCATCGTTCGCCTCCATGATTTTTTTCGATTGCCGGTCCGCCGGAAGGGTCTCCCGACGGTTATCCGCGGCTTTTCGAATGATGGCCCATGGAGGCGGGCGAGAGCAAGCCGGTTCGAGCGTCACCCGCCATTTCCGGGCATGCCGGCGACGGCCTTGGCTCAGCAGCCGGAGGCACCGAGCTCCGCTGCATAGGCGACGCCGCCGATGTTCACGCGGTTGTCGTTCTGCAGATGGATCGGGAAATAACCCTGCTGGCCCTGGTCGGTGACGTAGGTCAGGAGGACCTGGCCGCCTGCCGACTCGACGTCCCAGCGCCCGGTGATCGTGCCGTTCGAGGCGCCGCCCGCCTGTCCCGGAACGGACCAGCTTCCTTCGCGGTAGTAGCGATAGCGGCCGTCCCTGCAGAAATCGATGACCGTGAGCGTGCTGTTCGAGCTGACCACCGATCCCTCGTAGTTGGTCAGCCTGGTCCCGCCGAGCCCGTCCCGCCATTGCCGGGCGTAGTCCTCGGCGACCGAAGGCGTGCTCAGGATCATGGCTGCGACGACGATCGAGCTCGTGAAAGACCTTCCAGAGAAGCGCATGGCGCCGCCCTCCGTTCCTGGCGATTGCGGCAGCGCCCGCAAGAGCGGGCGCCGTTCGCAAGTGGGTTCGGGATAGCGTCACGCCTGCCCGCCATGAAAAACGAAAGGTTCGACGAACCTCCGATCGGAGGCTGAGCCTGTCGAAGTGGCCGTCGGGACCGGTGAACGGCAGGGCGCCCGATCCAGCCTCGGCGCGGCCCCGACGGCGGCGAGATCCCCGTTTCGTCCACCCGAGCCGCAATCTTTTCTTAACCCGAACCTGCCATGCTCACTTCCTGGTCCATGCGATCCTGGGAATCCGTCCGCCGGCCGAAGAGAATTGGGCGAGGCTCGGATTCCCAGGATCGCATGGACCAGGAAGAGGCAATTTTTATGACAGTCGATGGTCAAGAAATCGTGAAGAATGGATACGGTGCGCGGAGACGGGCGACGGGAACGTCCAGAACCTCCTGCAGAGGCCGCTAGTTTGTCCTGCTCAACCCGCGGGCGGGAACAGGTCGCCCTTGCGAGCGCGGGCGCCGTCATCCTATATAGCGCCAGCATCACGCTGCATCCGGACAATCCCCTTGCCGACCTTTGCCATCGCTTTTCCGGTCATCGATCCCGTCATCGTCGAAATCGGTCCGTTCGCGATCCGGTGGTACGCGCTCGCCTATATCGGCGGGCTGGTGCTGGGCTGGCTCTATCTGCGCTGGCTGGTGCAGCGGCCGGGCTGGCGGCTGACCATCGAGGACCTGGACGACCTTCTTCTCTATATCACCCTCGGCGTCGTGCTCGGCGGGCGTCTCGGCTATGTGCTGTTCTACAAGCCCGGCTTCTATCTCGCCCATCCCGGCGAGATCCTTGCGGTCTGGCAGGGCGGCATGTCCTTTCACGGCGGGCTGATCGGCGTGCTCGCGGCCATGGCGCTGTTCGCCTGGAAGCGCGGCATTCCGTTTCTCGAGATCGGCGATGCGGTCGCCGCCGCCGTGCCGGTCGGCCTGTTCTTCGGGCGCATCGCGAACTTCATCAATGGCGAGCTGTTCGGCCGGGCGAGCGATGTTCCCTGGGCGATGGCGTTTCCCCATGGCGGACCGGAGCCGCGCCATCCGAGCCAACTCTACGAGGCCGGCCTCGAGGGGCTTTTGCTGTTCCTGGTCCTGTTCTGGATCGCACGCCAGCCGAGAATGCCCGAGAGCCGCGGCCGCATCGGCGGGCTGTTCCTCATCGGCTACGGGCTTGCCCGCTCTTTCGTCGAGCTCTTTCGCGAGCCGGACGCGCATCTCGGCTACCTTCTCGGCGGCAGCGTCACCATGGGCCAGATCCTGTCGGTGCCAATGATCCTGGCCGGCCTTTTCCTCCTGGCGAGAAGCCATGCCGGCGCGAAGCAAGCCCGCACCGAGCCCTCCTGAGACGACGCTCCTCCCGCTGCTGAAAGCGCGCATTCGGGACAAGGGGCCGCTTTCGATCGCCGATTTCATGGCGCTCGCCCTCGATCATCCCGAACAGGGCTACTATCGGCGCCGCGAGCCCTTCGGCGCCGCCGGCGACTTCGTGACCGCGCCGGAGATCGGCCAGGTGTTCGGCGAGCTGATCGGGCTTTGGCTCGCGAGCGCCTGGCGGGGTGTCGGCCGTCCGGCGCCGTTCCGGCTGGTGGAGCTCGGCCCCGGACGCGGCCAGCTCATGGCGGACCTTTTTCGCGCGGTCGCGAAAATGCCGGGCTTTCTGAGCGCCGCTGACATCCATCTGGTCGAGACCAGCGAGAGGCTGCGGGACGTCCAGCGGGACAGACTCGCGGGCATCGAGATCACCTGGCACGACCGGCTCGAGACGGTGCCGGCGGGGCCGCTTTTCCTGATCGCCAACGAGTTTTTCGATGCGCTTCCCGTGCATCAGCTGATTCGCAAGGAGACAGACTGGGCGGAGCGGCTCGTGACACTGAATGACGACGGCGACTTCGCCTTTATCGAGGGCGAAGCGCCTGCAGGGCTGGTCGAGACGCTGGACATGACTGAATCACCGGAGTCCGGCTGCATCGCCGAGCTCAGCCCTGCCCGGGAAACGCTCATGCGGTCGATCGGCGAGCGGATCGCGCGGGACGGCGGCGTCGCGCTGATCGTCGACTACGGCGCCTGGGTGGCGCGGCCGACCGGCGACACATTGCAGGCGGTGCGCGGCCATCGCCCGGTCGATCCGCTGAGCGCGCCGGGTGAGACCGACCTCACCACCCAGGTGGACTTCAGGCGGCTCGGTCATGCGGCGGCGGACGGCGGCGCGGATGTCTACGGGCCGGTGCCCCAGGGCACGTTCCTGCGCACGCTCGGCATCGAGGTCAGAACCGCATCGCTTCTCAAGAACGCCGATCCCCGCCAGAGCCGCGACCTCAGGGAAGCCCTCTTCCGCCTGACCGACGCCGGCGCCATGGGCGAGGCGTTCAAGGTGCTGGTGCTTTCGCGGCCGAGTGACCCGCCGCCGCCCGGTTTCGACGCGCCGAGCCTGTCCGCCGAACGATATTCGCCATGACCACGGCCCGCCCGACGCCGATGGAACGGGCGTTCGCCGAGGCCGAGGCGGCGGCAGCGCGCGGCGAGGTGCCGGTCGGCGCCGTGATCACCGATGCAAGCGGAACGATCGTCGCCGCCGCCGGCAACCGCATGCGCGAGACGCTGGATCCGACGGCGCATGCCGAGATGCTGGCGATCCGTGGGGCGGCCCGCATCCTGGGCGAGATCCGCCTCGTCGACTGCGATCTGCACGTCACGCTGGAGCCCTGCCCGATGTGCGCGGCCGCCATCGCGTTCGCCCGCATCCGCCGCCTCTACTACGGCGCCGCCGATCCGAAGGGGGGAGGCGTCGACCACGGCCCCCGGATCTTCGCCTCGACCTCCTGCCATCACGCGCCGGAGGTCTATGGCGGCATCGACGAACGCCGCGCCGCCGCCCTTCTGAAGGATTTTTTCAAGCGACGGCGCTGATCGGCCTCATTCCGCGGGCAGCGTCGGCGGAGCACCGCCGCCATCGCCCTCGGTCGCCCGGCACATGGCTTCGGCGCGCTGCCTGAAGAGTGCCGCCTGGCCCTCGTCGATCACGCCTTCGCCGATCATGCCGTCGATCTCGGCAAAGCGCGCTTCGATGCAGGGAGCGGCAGGATCGTCCGGCGAGGTCGCCGCTCCGGCCCGTTCATTCGCCCCGGCAAGCGTTCGAAGATCGTCCCGATGCACATAAGCGAGCAGGCATACGCAGAGCAGAACCACCAGCGCCGCCACGAAGCGCGCCGCCGGCCGATCCAAAAATTTCTCTCCTGCTTTCCCGTCACCCACGCTCGTCCGCCGATCCCCAACGACACCACCCCACTTGTTCCGGAACGGAACCGCATACACCGGACAACGCCGACTCGTTCATCACCAGCGCCCCCCAAGTCCATGAGGTGGCCACGCCACTAGGAGAGGTCGATCTTGCCGGTGATGGTTTCGTCGAGGTCGACGCCGTCGACGGTCAGGCGGACGCTCGCGGTGAGCTTGGCGCCGTCGTCGATCTTGCCGGACTTCACGGCCTCGCGCACGGCCTGCTCGATCTCGCGCTGCGAGGTCACGCCGACCTTCTTCAGGAATTTCCTGACGCTCATGTTGAAGGCGTCTTCGTCCATGTCACGCTCCTCGTCGGTCAGTCGGAAGGGGTCGCCGCCGCAAGAGTTAAACCGCTCAGGAGCGGGCCGCAAGCGGCAGGTTGGCGAGGATGTTCTGGGGCTTCATCGCGAGGCGCTCGCTTTCGGTCATCATCAGCCCGAGATAGACCGGTCGGCCGCGCACCCGTTCCAGCATGTCGGCGGGGTCTTCGAACTCCAGGCGAAAGAGGGCGAGCAGGCGGGCGCGCCTCGCCTCGTCGATCTCCTCGCCGCCATAGAGATCGTTCAGGAAGGCGCTCGCTTCGGCATCGAGGCCGAGATGCCAGCTCCAGCGCTCGTCGGCGATCTGGCGGACCGGCTGCACGCGCAACCGGACCCCGCGCAGATGGTCGGCCCAGGCTTCGAGCACGCGGCAGAAGGCGTCCAGGCCGGGCCGGGTGAAGCCGAGATCGAGGACGGTGTCGAAGCGATCGCTGCGCTGCCAGTAGGTTCCGGCGTTGTTTTCGTCGAGGACGTCCAGCTCGACGCTGGCGGGCCTGGTTTCGGCCTGCACCAGGAGCCTGCCGAGCGAGCCGAAATTGCGGCCGGCGGCGTGCATCTCCACGGTCTCCTCGTCGGCGAGCATCACCCGGCCGTCCCGGATCGAGACCTTCTGGGTCCTGAAGAAGGGCTCGGCGGCGCGAAGCCGGATCGGATCGTCCGAGGCACGAAGGACATGCCGAAGGAGCACGTGCACGAGGTGGTCGAGAAAGAGCGGCGGGATGCCCTCCGCCCCGTTCTCGATCATGTCGAGATAGGCGGCCTCGATGGTCGGGCTGGCGAGCAGCCGTTCGCGGTAGCGGCGATAGGTCCGGTAATTCCCGCGCGCGTCCGGGTCGGCGACGGCGTCCAGCGCGGCGTCGTCGAGCGGTGCCTTCGGGGTTTCGATCAGCCGCTCGTGCAGCGCCCGCTCGGTCTGGCAGGATTCCTCGATCGGGGCGAGTTCGGGACGCAGCAGGCAGGCGCGCAGCCAGTCGTCGGTGATCCGGATGCGCCCGCCGTCCGCGGGTTCGGTCAGATGCAGGCCGGCGCTCCGCCAGAACTCGGCCATGGACCGGCTCAGCCCCTCTTGACCGCGACGTCGAGCGGGATGACCTGATGCCGTCCCTGGTCGACCAGCTCGAGCCCGCACCGCTCGGTCAGCCCCTTGAAGGTGCCGCGCCGCATCCGCCCGTCGACCTCGATCGCGACCGGCTTGCCGACTTCGAGGGTGCGGCTCATCCAGGCCTGCTGCACCGGCTGCACGCCGTCGGACTGCCAGCGGTTGATCCAGGCGAGGAAATGGCGGCTGAAGGATTCGAGGAGATCCAGCAGGTCGATCTGACAGCCCTCCTCCTGAAGCGTGGTCGCATGCCTTCCGTCGCCGGCCTTGTCGCGCCATCGGCCCGAATTCGCGAGATCGAAGCCGATCACCAGCCAGTCGGGGACGGCGGTCGGGTTCGGCGTTTCGGCGAGGATCACGCGCAGCCTGCCGACCGCGCCGCCATTGATCTCGACCCGGTCCGGCCAGCCGAAGGTGACCGCGACCACCGGTGGAACCAGGGCGCCGAGCGCATCGCCGAGACCGAGGGCTGCGACCAGGATCACCGGCAGGGATTCCTCGAGCCCGAATTCCGGCGCCAGCACGACCGCGCACTCATAGACGTCCTGCCTGGCACTCCAGAGCAGCGTGCCGGCTTCCGTGCCCTTCTCGGCCATCTCGACGGCCCGCTCGAACGGATCGAGATCGGCGGTGATCGCATAGGAGCGATAGATCGGTGGAAAACGGGGCCGTTCGGTCATGATGCGATCAGTGGTGCCTCGCGGGTCGATGCCGCCGGGAGCGGCGGGTCATTCCGGACAGTCGGGTTCGTCGTGAATGTCGAGAGTCTTCAGCCGGGCGTCCAGCTGAACGTCGCCGTAATCGAAGTGAAAGGCCAGCACGATGCCGCTTTCGTGCAGCAGGAATTCGCGGGTGAAGATGGCGGGCGCATAGGCGTCGTCCGGCGGAAAGTAGTCGACGCGCACCGGCCAGTGGCGCCCCCGGGGCAGGCGATCCGAGGTCTGGTCGTCGAGCTCGGTGCGCGCCGCGACCACGCGCGGATTGCGGTCGTCCTGTCTGCGATCGCGGCCGATGGTGGCAACGGCGCGGTAGGGAAACCGGTTGCCGCCGTCGAAGACGAGGGTCTCGAAGTCGCCCTGCTGACGACGGGCGGCGGCGAGCACCTGGCGCAGATGGGTGACGGGAAAGACGATCTCCGGCTCCAGGACGAGATCCGCGATCCTGGGTTCGGTGAAGCTCGCGAGAAAACCGCCGTCGATCGGCAGCACGTCGCCGATGAAATCCGTATCCTCGCCGAGATGATGGCGACTGTAGGCGAATTTGACCCGGTCGACCGAGGCGATTTCCGAGATGCGGTAGATCAGATTGCTCCGGTGGGACTGGCCGGCCTGATCGGTCAGCCGCAGATCCCATGTCTCCTGCAGGGTCCAGTCGCCGCAGTCGTTCTCGATATTGATGGTGAGCTCGCCCTGCGCGCTCTTGAAACGCGCGGTGGCGAAGCCGCTCTCGTGGACGACGTAGTCGCCGAGATGGGGCAGAAGCTCGGTGCTGCCGCGCCCGAAACGCCGGCTGGTGCGATCGCGCCGCTCGGTCCTGGACACGCCCCGTCGCTCGACGTCGCGGGACGCCGAGCGGACAAAGTCGACGTTGCCCGCTTTGGCACCGATGGTCGAACCGCCGCCGACGCCCTGCTCGTCGCAGGCGCCGAGCAACAGCGTCGACAATGCAAGGCCGATCAGGGGTCGTGCGCGGCGCAAGCGGGTCGCCTCCTCGGATCCATCGAGCGCCGAAAGTCGCGCGAAGCGTCGATCCGGTCAACCTCCGTGAAGCGATCGGGCCTTCGTGAACGGGTCAGCCGCCGGACCGTTCGACATTGGCGCTGCGCAAGGGCACGCCGAACTCCCTGTGGCAGATGTCGGCGAGCTTGGCCACGCCCTCCTTGATGGTCTCCTCGTCCGGATGGGCGAAGCAAAGGCGGAGTTTTCGGCCGCGCGCCGGCTCGTCGACCGACCATTCGGCACCGGGGTTGATGGCCACCCCTTCTTCGAGCGCCGCCAGGGCGAGGGCCGAGCTGTCGACAACGTCGGGCAGGGTCACCCAAAGAAAGATGCCGCCCTTGGGCTCCGCGTAGGACGCCGCCGTGCCGAACTGCTCGTCGAGCGCGCTCATCATCAGCCCGCATTTGTCCCGAAGCCTTTCGGCGAGCGTGGTGACGTGGCGATCGAAGCCCTCGACGTCGAGGGCATTGGCGAGGGTCATCTGTTCGAGTGCGCCGCTGCCGGCATCGCCCTTCACCGCCAGGAGGCGGCTGAGCACGGGCCACTCGGCGACCGCATAGCCGACGCGGAGCGCGGGCGCGATGGATTTGGAAAAGGAGCCGCAATAGATCACCCGGCCGTCCTCGTCCAGCGCCCGGATCGCGGGCGGGCGCTCGCCTTTCCAGATCAGATCGGCATAGCAGTCGTCCTCGAAGATCGGGAAGTCGTGGGCGCGTGCGAGGTTCAGAAGCTCGAGGCGGCGTTCCTTCGGCAGGACCGAGCCGGTCGGGTTCTGCACGGTCGGGATGGTGTAGAGGAATTTCGGGCGCACGCCTTTCGCCTTCAGCCGGTCCAGCACCTCGGCCAGGTGATCCATGCGCAGGCCCTGGTCGTCGAGCTCGATGCCGATCAGCTCGGCGCCGGTGTCGCGGACCCGGCTGAGCGTGCCGGCGTAGCAGTCCGCCTCCACCAGAACCGTATCGCCCGGCTCGAGAAAGGCCGCGCAGACCAGATCCAGCACCTGCAGCGAGCCGGTGGTCACCAGGATCTCGTCGGGATCGGCCGTCATGCCGGCCCGTGCCCGGAGCTTGTCGGCGATGAACGTTCGAAGGCCGACATAGCCGAGCGGGCCGCTCTCCAGCTTGTAGGTGGCGAGCGTGCGCCCTTCGCGCAGCAGCACGTCCCTGGCCGCCTCCGCCAGCCGGTCGACCGGTACATGCCCGGCGTCGTTGTGGCCGCCGATGAAATTGTAGCGCGGAAAACCGGTCCACCTGGCGGCCGGCGCCGGCAGATCGGGGCGGAAGAAGGAGGCGTAGTCGAAGGTCATGGACGATACCCGCTGGTTTCCGCGAGCTTAGAATAAAGTCTGCGCACAGCACCAGCCCCGGACCATGAGGTCGGCCCGGAGTGCGGACTTTTTCGCGCGTCAGCCGCTGGTGCCGGCGGGCGACCCGGGGCGGGGAGACGCCTCCGCCCAGCGCTCGCCCGGGGCCCATCGATCACCGGGCGGCGTGGCCGGCGGGTCACCCTGCTCGCCCGTCTCCGGCGGCGGCTCGACGGTCTCGTCCCAATCGCCGTCATAACCCTCCCAGACCATCTCCTCCTCCGGGATCAGCTCGGGCCAGACCACGAGCACGAGGTAGAGAAAATGGACGTAGAAGGACAGGAGATAACCGCCGAGGAACAGATATTGGATGAGGCAGGCGAAGGCGAGGATCTTGTCCGGCGCGCCCCGAAACAGGCTGACGAGGAAGAACCCGCCGAGGCAGACGGCGCCGACATAGCCATATTCGATCACCAGCTTGAACCAGGACGAATCCTGGACGAAGTAGTCCGTGTATTGGACGATCATCTTGAGCTGGCCCGGCCCCAGCCCCCAGAGCAGAAGTTGGCTGCGCCCCTCCTCGATCAGGTCGGCGATCACCCAGTAAGGGGCGATGAACCGCCCCGATCCGCTGGCCAGCGGATTGGTGAAGTCCGACAGACGGTCGAAAAAGACCGAGAACGGAAAAAAATCCCGAAACAGCAGCGTGCAAAGCAAGCCGAAGATCGCGAGCAGGATCACGCCGATCCGCCGCTGCGCGATCACGAGAAGCGTGCCCACGGTGGCGAGCAGGATCAGCCCGGTGCCGGAGAAGCAAAGCCCCATGGAGCCGATATAGAGGGCAAGGCGCCGCCAGCGGTTGAAGTAGCGAAGCTCGATGATCACCGCGAACGCCAGGAACTGCGAGAAATGCGAGGGCTCGAGGAACCACAGCCCGGTGCTCTTTTCGTAGGGCAGGGTGTCGGTGATCGGGATGCGCAGATTGAATTCCGGAATGAACAGCGGCTGCGGCAGGACCAGGTCGAAGGGGTACATGAAGTCCGGCGAGAGCGGGAACTGGATCAGGAACTGAACGACCCCGCACCACACGCAGAACAGCATGATGTCCTGAAAGGCGGCGAGCAGCCTCAGGTAGTCGTGGCGCTCGAGCTTCAGGGAAAAGATGTAGGGCAGATAGACGACCAGCATCATCACGAACGAGATGAACGAAAAGGCGTCCCGCTTGAAGAAAAGGGTGACCATGCAGCCGCCCATGCCGATCGAATAGAGGATGATGCGCAGCGGGTCGACGGTCAGCCGGCCGGACAGCGCCATCGACATGGTGATCAGCAGGCAGAGCAGGAAGCCGACGCCGAACTGGCTCTCGTCGAACGGCACGGCGAAGCGCTGGCCGATGGTGACGCAGCCGAGGATGACGATGAACCAGAGCAGCGGCTCGACGCGAAAACCGCCGTCGACGGCGTCTCCTTCGACGGCGACGCCCATGCGGCGAAAGACGCTGTCAATCGGGCTTTGGTTCGACCTGTCCTGATGCACCGCGGGTCTCTGGCCGAAGGTGGAAGGTACGTCCTGAGCGCGCGGAACTCTAGCTCAGCCTGCTACCAAAAGGCGAGAACGAATCGACCGCAGCCGCGAAAGCGTGGCTGCGGTCGTGGATGGCTGGAGCCTGCCCTCAACTTGCCGGCTAAGCCTTGCCGTGCGTCCGACGGCTCGGGCGACCCGGTTCAGGCGACGTTCGAGGTGGGCGCCGTGCCGGAGAAACGCCTGTAGTCCTCGATCAGGCGGTTCATGCCTTCGCCGATGCGGATCCGGGCCTGCCAGCCGAGCAGTTCCCTGGCGCGGGTCGGATCACCGACGAAACGCGACACGTTGTATTCCGGCGCCGGAACTTCGGCGATCTTTGCCTTGCCGCCGCCGAGGCTGACCGCGAGTTCCGCGAGTTCGCCGAGCGTCGTCGGCTGACCGGTGGCGAAATGCACGGGCGGCAGGACTTCGCCCGCCTGCAAGGCTTCGACCACGCTCAGAAGGCCGAGGGTGACGTCGTCGAGATGGGTGAAGTCGAAGGTGTTCTCGCGGCCGTGAACCTGCAGGATCTCGCCCTCGGCGGCCTGACGTGCGAAGGCCGGGGTCACCCGTTTGGGATGATCGTTCAGGGCGCCGTAGACATTGGCAAGGCGCACGACGGCGGTGTCGACGCCGCTTCGCCGCCAGGCCAGCGCCACCCGCTCGGCCGCGGCCTTGGAACGACCGTAGACATTGACCGGGCGCATCGGGCTGTCTTCGCGGACCGGCAGCTTGCCGGGCTCGCCATAAACCTCACGGCTGCTCGCGAGCAGAACCCAGGGCCGGATCGGCATGTCGGCGGCGGCGCGCATCACGACTTCGGTGCCGATCACGTTGGTCTGCCAGCAGACCTCGGGATCGCTCTCGCCGTCGGCGACTCGGGAGACGGCGGCGAGATGCACGACGCCGCGGCAGCCCTTCATGCGCTCCTTGACCAGCGCTTCGTCGCGGATGTCACCCTTTTCGCCTGGGGCCGTAGCTCGAAGATCCAGCTTCTCGACGCGATAACCGCTTTTGGCGAGCAGGTCGCAGAAAGCGGAACCAATCAATCCTTCGGAACCCGTAACCAGGATCGCGCCCACGATGTTCTCCCGAGCATTTGAGAAAGCGGCCGAACAATCGACGAACAAATCAACGGCCGCACAAGTGATGTTAAATTGTATGAGATCGGCCGCTATATTTTGTCAAATACACGATTTTGTCAACGAAATATGGCGGTCGACCTGAGGGCTTCTTGCCGAGCATTTTTCTACCTTTCTGGTTTTTACACTGAAAAATCAGTAGGTTTGAGGAGATTCCATAGAAAATGACTGAACTCCGAGAGGTTACGCCATGCCGGCGGGGATCGTGGAAAGATCGATGCCGCACCGCCGACCTCTCGACTGTTAAGCTAAAAAAAACCTCAAACTCGCCTGTGAATGTGGCTTTCCTGCATCACAAACCCTACGTTCAAGAAGGCTCGACACCCGCCCGCGATCACCGCGGCGGAGTTCACGCCCGCCCCGTCAGTCATCACGATCTTAACCGCCAGATCTGATCAAATGGTTAACATCGGAAAATTCCGGCCTCGCATACCCCGGCACATGCACGCGAGGTTGCAGCCGGCCGGGGATCGGCGCTTAATGTTCAGTAAGCTAACCGTTTCTTAATCTTATCGTGTTTTCATCATGATCCGCCCCCGGCCTGGTCCGGACGGGTAGCGGGGACGACCGAAGACGAAAGCGGTCGGAGGAAGGAGCGAACCATGAACGTCGTTCGGCCCCATGGCCTGATCGAGCGCCTCGATGGCAGCCGCAGGCGGCCAGGCCAGCTGGCGCGCTACGGGCGCGAAAAGGACGGAGCGCCCAAGGACGCCGAAAGCTGGCGGATCGCTCATGCCAACGACCGGCGTGAGCGCCCGCGGCACGAAGCCGAACCGCTCAGGGGCCGGCTGGTCGACCTGGACGCCTGAGCCCCGTCGCCGCGACATGCCGGCGAGCGGGCAGGCCGCGCGGTCGGTGCTTCGCTGCAAAACTGCGCCGTCAGCCCTTTTCAAGCGGCCGTCGCCCGCTACAATCAAATATTAGGACTTGATGATTAAACTGATCGTCATGGCCTTCGCTGCAGGCCGGCCGGCAAGGGCGGCGCTCGGCGGGCGGCCATCGATCGCCGGCGGTGTCCGGCGTGCGGGAAAGGACGAAAGCGGAACTCGAAAAAGGCAAAGCGTCATCCAGGACGGCAGCTGCAGGAAAAGGAGGGTCGCTGATGCGTGACCTCGAACTCATGGTGAAGGACTACCGCTTGACCACGGCCGAAATCCTCTACCATCTCCCGGACCATCCCAGCCTCCTCCAGACCTATGTCTGGCAGAATCTCGACATCGCGCCGAAATTTCCAGTTCTGTCGAAGTTCCTCGATTTCTGGGAGCAGTCGATCGAAGGCCGTCTGCACAGCGTCAAGATCGCATCCGCAAAGCTGGTCAAGCCCGGCCAGTTCCGTCATATCGACCATATGCAGCAGCTGCACTGACGATCGAGCAGCGGGTAACGCGGCGCCAGTGGGCAACCCGACCAAAGACGGCGACGCTGATGAAGCACGGTCATCGCCCCTGGATTGCACAAAAAACGTTCAGAAAAATAGCTGCCTAAATATTGTGCAGAAAAAAAGACACCCCACATGACCCCACGTGATGACGATGGTTGTCCGGGCGCCATCGATTGAGCTATCGATCGAGGGGGCGGGCGACGGAAAACTCGACGACGTGGGCGGAGAACGTGGGCATGGATTTCGAGAAATATACCGAGCGGGCGCGAGGCTTCATCCAGTCTGCCCAGGCGGCGGCGCTGCGTGACGGTCATCAACGCTTTCTGCCGGAACATGTGCTGAAGGTCCTTCTGGACGACCCGGAAGGCCTCGCCGGCAATCTCATCCGAGCGGCGGGCGGCGATCCCGCGCGCGCGGTCGAGCGGGTCGAGAATGCGCTCGCCAGTCAGCCGAAGGTCGAAGGGAGCGGCGCCGGCCAGCTCTATCTGGCGCCTGAGACCGCGCGCCTGTTCGAGCAGGCGGAGCAGATCGCGAAGAAGGCCGGCGACAGTTTCGTCACGGTCGAGCGCCTGCTCCTGGCGCTCGCCATGGCCGCCGGCACGGACGCCGCCGAGGCCCTGAAAGCGGCCGGCGTGACGGCGCAGTCCCTGAACGGCGCGATCGAAAACCTGCGCAAGGGCCGGACTGCGGACACGGCCTCGGCCGAGCAGGGCTACGACGCGCTGAAAAAATACACCCGCGACCTCACCGAAGCCGCGCGGGACGGCAAGCTCGATCCGGTGATCGGCCGGGACGAGGAGATCCGAAGGGTCATCCAGGTGCTGTCCCGGCGCACCAAGAACAATCCCGTGCTGATCGGCGAGCCCGGCGTCGGCAAGACCGCGATCGCCGAGGGTCTCGCCCTGCGCATCGTCAATGGCGACGTGCCGGAGAGCCTGAAGGACAAGCGGCTCCTGTCGCTCGATCTCGGCGCGCTGGTCGCCGGTGCCAAATATCGGGGCGAGTTCGAGGAACGCTTGAAGGCTCTCCTGCAGGAGGTCACCCATGGCGAGGGCGACATCGTCCTCTTCATCGACGAACTGCACACCCTGGTCGGCGCGGGCAAGGCCGAGGGCGCCATGGACGCCTCGAACATGCTGAAGCCGGCGCTCGCCCGCGGCGAGCTGCACTGCATCGGCGCCACCACCCTCGACGAGTACCGAAAGCACATCGAGAAGGACGCCGCACTCGCCCGTCGCTTCCAGCCGGCCTTCGTCGCCGAGCCGACGGTCGCCGACACCATCTCGATCCTGCGCGGGCTCAAGGACAAATACGAGCTGCACCACAGCGTCCGCATCACCGACGGCGCGATCGTCAGCGCTGCGACGCTTTCGAATCGCTACATCACCGACCGCTTTCTGCCGGACAAGGCGATCGACCTGGTGGACGAGGCGGCGTCGCGAAAACGCATGACCATCGACAGCAAGCCCGAAGCGATCGACGAGCTCGACCGACGCATCATGCAGCTCAAGATCGAGCGGGAAGCCCTGAAAAAGGAGACCGACACCGCTTCGAAAGATCGTCTCTCGGCATTGGAAAAGGAGCTTTCCGGCCTTGAGGAGGAAAGCGCCGAGCTCACCGCCAAATGGCAGGCGGAGAAGGGTAAGCTCGCCGACGTGCAGGCGCTCAAGGAACAGCTCGAGCAGAGCCGCCACGAGCTCGAGGTGGCGCAGCGTCAGGGCGACCTCGCCAAGGCCGGCGAGATCGCCTACGGGCGCGTGCCGGAGCTGGAGCGGAAGCTGGCCGAAGCCGAGGAGGGCTCCGCCCAGGAGATGGTGCAGGAGGCCGTCACCGACGCCGACATCGCCGCCGTCGTCTCCCGCTGGACCGGCGTGCCGGTCGACAAGATGCTGGAGGGCGAACGCGAAAAGCTCCTGCAGATGGAGGCCAAACTGCATCAACGGGTCGTCGGTCAGGACGAGGCGGTGACCGCCGTCTCCAACGCCGTCCGCCGCGCGCGAGCGGGGCTGCAGGACCCGAACCGGCCGCTCGGTTCGTTCCTTTTCCTCGGCCCCACCGGCGTCGGCAAGACCGAACTCTGCAAGGCGCTTGCCGCCTTCCTGTTCGACGACGAGCAGGCGATGCTCCGGATCGACATGTCCGAATATATGGAGAAGCACAGTGTCGCCCGGCTGATCGGGGCACCTCCAGGCTATGTCGGCTATGAGGAGGGCGGCGCGCTCACCGAAGCGGTCCGCCGGCGTCCCTATCAGGTGATCCTGTTCGACGAGGTCGAAAAGGCCCATCCCGACGTCTTCAACGTGCTGCTGCAGGTGCTGGACGACGGCCGCCTGACCGACAGCCATGGGCGCACGGTCGATTTCAGAAACGTCATGATCGTGCTGACCTCGAACCTGGGCAGCGAGCATCTGGCCGCCCTCGACGAGGATCAGCCTGCCACGGCCGCGCGAGAACAGGTGATGGCGGTGGTGCAGGCGGCCTTCCGGCCGGAATTTCTGAACCGCCTCGACGAGATCATCCTGTTCAACCGCCTCGGCCGCGGCGATATGGCTGATATCGTCGAGATCCAGCTTGAGCGCCTGGCGGCGCTGCTCCGGGACAGGAAGCTCGAGATCCGGCTCAGCGACGCCGCGAAGGCCTGGCTCGCTGACGCCGGCTACGATCCCGTCTACGGCGCCCGACCGCTCAAGCGGACCATCCAGCGCCATCTGCAGGATCCGTTGGCGAGACTGATCCTCGAAGGGGCGATCACCGACGGCTCGACCATCGAGGTCGACGCCAACGACCAGGGTCTTCTGATCAACGGCGAGCGCGCCCAGCTCGCCGCCTGATAAGGCGCGATCATTCGGCCGCCGCCGACTCCTGGGCCGGCGGCGGCGCGCTTTTGGATCGCCATTTCGGCAAAGTGAAGAGGAACCGCGCGCCGTCCTTATAGGATCGATCCAGCCAGATCTCGCCGCCGCAGCGCTGGACGATCAGACGGCAGATCGCGAGACCCGAACCCGAACCCTCCCTCCCGTCCCTGCTTCCGAGCCGCTGAAAAATCTCGAAGATGCGATCGGCATGTCGAGGCTCGACGCCTACCCCGCGATCGGTGATCGCAAAGCGCCAGACGTCGCCGTCATCCTCCACCGAGATCACGATCGGCGGGGATTGCGCGCCGCCATGTTCGATGGCGTTGCCGACGAGATGGTAGAAGACCATCTTCAAAAGCGGTGCGCGGCCCCAGACCAGAGGCAGGTTCGGGACCTCGATGCATGCTCCCTTCGCCTCGATTTCCCCCTTCAGCTCGTAGAGCGCATGATCGAGGATGGCGCCCATGTCCACGGGCTCGAACATGCGGTCGAGCTGCTCGTTCAGCCGGACATAGATCTGCAGATCGCCGATCAGCCGCCGCAGGCGCTGGCCGCCGGATTCGACGATGCGGGCGATCGCCATGGCTTCCGGCGGCAGATCGCGCGAAAAGTCCTCCACCAGCATCTGCGAATAGGCAACCACGCGCCGCAAGGGTTCCTGGAGGTCGTGCGCCGCGATTTCGGCGAAGCGCGAGAGATCGGCATTGCTGCGCTCCAGCGCCCTGGTCTTGTCCTCCAATGCCCTGTCAAGCCGCTCGCGCTCCGTGACGTCGAGCAGGACCGCCAGGCTGCGGAAGAACTGGCCGTCTTCGTCATATTGTGAAATCGCCGAAAGCTCGACGTCCCTGATTTCCCCGCTCTTGGTCACGAACTGATACGCCTCTCGGTCGCAGTACCCCGATGCGCGGTAGGCGGGCCACACGACCTCGATCGCCCGACGCTTCGACTCCTCGGTCAGGAAGTCGGTCGACCGTCGTCCGATCACCTCCCCGCGCTCATAGCCGAGGGTGGAGAGCCAACGGTCGCTGACATTCGCGAGATAGCCATCACCATCGACCGAATGCAGCATGGCCGGGGTCTTTTCGTACAGCTCGCGATAGCGTTCCTCGCTCGCGAGGAGACACGCGCTGGCCTCGTCATAGCGCTGCCGGGCCAGATCGATGTCTTTGCGCAGGGCGGTCCAGCGGGCGATGAAATGAAGCACCTGGCGTTCGCGCCGATCGAGACCGCGCTCACGCGGACGGCGGACCGCGAAATAGAGCCTGCCATGCCGGCGATCTTCGCCTTGCCAGGGACAGACGGCCCAGCTTTCGAGCCCGGTTTCCAGATAGAGCGGGTGGGATCTCGAAGCCGTCCGCCCGATCCGTTCGATCATGGCGACGCCATCATCGTCGGGGACGAGGGAGCGGAGGCGGCTCTCGCCTTCCAGCCTCTCGCCGACCGACGCCAGGCCGCATGCGCGGCTGACCGCCTCGACGACGTCGGCATCCTTCTCCTCACGGCAGAGGATGCCGATCTCGAAATCGAAATAAGCGCAGCCCATATCGAGCAGGGCGGTCATGTCGTGATGGCGGTGAATGCCCTGATCGGCGACGAAGGAGATCAGCGCCATGAGACCGTTCGCGCGCCGAACCCGCTCCGAGACGTCGCGCAGGACCCGGCAATGGCCGAAGGCCGCGCCGTTCGCGTCGAGCAGCGGCATGTCGTAGGATTCGCCCCAGAAGGAGCCGCCGCTTCGCTTGCGATAGCGGGTGCAGCGGCCGAGAATGCCATCCGTGAGCATGCTTGCGTGACCTGCCGGCCACGGCGTTTCCGGCAGGTCCGTCGAGGCGCTTGCATAGAGATCCGCGAGCGGCAGGCCGACCACCTCCTCCGCCGTGAAGCCGGAGAGTGCCTCGAAGGCGGGACTCACTTCACGGACAGCCCCCTCTCTGTCGACGAGAATCGCTGCCTCGCGCATGGCATGAACCGCCAGTCTGAACGAAGATGGCGAAGCGTGCGTCATGGCGTCAGCAGGCCGAACGCCGGCAGGTCACTGTCAACCATGCATCGCAAAACGGAAAAATCATCGCTGGCTTCGTTTCCCACCTTGGGCTGAACGGAAGCGGTGCCATTTCCGGCACTTCTCTCCCGACAAAACTAACGGATTTGCCTGTCCTTTGGCTTAACCTGCGTCCCCAACGAAACCTTTCCCGCCCACGATTCGCTAACCAGACCGTCGCGCGAGGGGAGTAACCGGTTCTATGCGGCCGGCAAATGCTCTAAGAATGACGGACATTTTTGGGCGAATGACAGGGAAAGAGGGGCAGGCCATGGCCAAAGCCGAGCACGTCCTGGCCATCGATCAGGGAACCACCAGCTCGCGCGCGATCGTCTTCGACCGGGAAGGCCGGATCGTTGCCGTCAGTCAGCGCGAATTCGAACAGCATTATCCGCAATCGGGCTGGGTCGAACATGACGTCGACGTGATCTGGTCCGACACCGTCGATGTTGCCCGGGACGCGATCCTGAAGGCCGGGCTTGACGTGGCGCGCATTGCGGCGATCGGCATCACCAATCAGCGCGAAACCGTGGTGCTCTGGGACCGGGCGAGCGGCGAGCCCGTGCACCGCGCCATCGTCTGGCAGGACCGGCGGACGGCGGATTTCTGCCGGCGTCTGAAGGAGGAGGGCCATGAAGCGCTGGTGCAGGAAAGGACCGGGCTTCTCCTCGATCCCTATTTCTCTTCGACCAAGCTCGCCTGGCTCCTGGACAACGTGCCTGGCGCTCGCGCGGCCGCGGAACGAGGCGAGCTCGCCTTCGGCACCATCGACAGCTTTTTGCTCTGGCGCCTGACCGGCGGCGACGTGCACGCGACCGACGCCACCAACGCATCCCGCACCATGCTCTTCAACATTCACCGGCAGGACTGGGACGACGACCTCCTTTCGCTCCTGAACATCCCGAGATCCCTGCTGCCCGAGGTCAAGGACTGCAGCACGCTGTTCGGCGCCACGCCCGCCGAGCTTTTCGGTGCGCCCCTTCCGATCACCGGCATCGCCGGCGACCAGCAGGCGGCGACGGTCGGTCAGGCCTGCTTCGCGCCCGGCATGCTGAAAAGCACCTACGGCACCGGCTGTTTCGCGCTGCTCAATACCGGCGACACGGCCGTGACTTCGACCAAGCGCCTTCTGACCACCACCGCCTACCGTCTGAATGGCGCGCCGACCTACGCGATCGAGGGCAGCATCTTCGTCGCGGGCGCCGCCGTACAGTGGCTTCGGGACGGGCTGAAGCTGGTGGCGAAGGCCGGCGACACCGAGGCGATCGCGGCGGCGACGGACGGCACCGGCGGCGTCTATCTGGTCCCGGCCTTCGTCGGGCTTGGCGCACCCTACTGGGACCCGGAAGCGCGCGGCGCGCTCATCGGCCTGACCCGCGACAGCGGCGTCGACCAGGTGGTGCGGGCGACCCTCGAATCCGTAGCCTATCAGACCAAGGATCTGATGAACGCCATGGACGGCGATATCGAAGGCGACGGCCGGCCGACCGCGGTGCGGGTGGACGGCGGCATGGTCGCCAATGACTGGATCTGCCAGTTCCTGGCGGATGTGCTGGATCTGCCGGTGGAGCGCCCGAAGGTGGTGGAAACGACCGCCCTGGGTGCCGCCTGTCTCGCCGGGCTCGAGACCGGTCTCTATGCCTCCAAGGACGCGATCGGCGAGGCCTGGAAGCTGGATCGCCGCTTCGAGCCGGCGATGGCGGCGGCGGAGCGGGAACGCCTCTATGCGGGCTGGCTGGACGCGGTCGGGCGAGTGCGGACGTCGCCTTGAGGCCAGCACCCGCCCGGTCGAAGGAGGCGGTGCTGATCGACCTTCTCGGCTCCGATCGGGCGATGATGGGAGCGCTGGCCGCGCTGCGCGCGCTCGAGCTTCCGGACGGCTGGATCGCGGCGGGCTTCGTCCGAAATCGCGTCTGGGACCATCTGCACGCTTTTGCCGAACCGACACCGCCCGGCGATGTCGACGTCGTCTATTTCGATCCCGATTGCCTGGACGAGGCCGTCGAAAAGCGGTTCGAAGCTGCCCTTCTCAACCATCATCCGGGGGAACCCTGGTCGGTCAAGAACCAGGCGCGCATGGCCGGTGTCAACGGTGATCCGCCTTATCGGGACACGGCGGATGCGCTCACCCGCTGGTGCGAGACGGCGACGCCGGTCGGCGCCAGGCTGACCGCGGCCGGCGTCATCGAGGTGATCGCTCCGCTCGGGCTCGACGATCTCTTCGCCATGACCGTCCGTCCCACGCCTCATGCGCGAAAACATCCGGACAAGCTCCGGCAGTATCGGGAACGCATGGCGACGAAGAACTGGCCTCGTCTCTGGCCACGGATTAGGGTGCACGATCTCTGAGCCCGATGGTCGGGCCGCTTGACTGCCGTAGATCTGCACTTGCCGAGTATGACCGTGATCAGCGATCAGAATTTCCTGTTCATCCTTCTTTTTTTCGTCTTCGTCTTTCTGATCTGGGGGCGCTGGCGCTACGACCTCGTCGCCTTCGCCGCCCTATGCGTCGCGCTGATCTTCGGTGTGGTGCCGAAGGGAGAGGCGTTTTCCGGCTTCGGCCATCCGGCGACCGTTATCATCGCCCTCGTGCTGATCGTCAGCCGGGCGCTTTCCAATTCCGGCGCGATCGAGCTCCTGGCCCGCTACGTGGTCGACGCCTCCAGGTCGCTCGGCGCCCATATCGGCATCATGTCGGGGCTCGCCGCCGGGCTCTCGGCGGTGATGAACAACGTCGCCGCCCTCGCGCTTTTGATGCCGATCGACCTGCAGGCCGCGAGCAAGGCGAAACGCAGCCCGGCGCTGACCCTGATGCCGATCTCCTTCGCCTCCATCCTGGGCGGCATGATCACGCTGATCGGCACGCCGCCCAACATCGTGATCGCCGAATTTCGGGGAACGGTTCCCACCCTGGACGGATCCTTCTCCATGTTCGACTTCGCGCCGGTCGGTCTGGTCTGCGCGCTGATCGGCGTCGCCTTCATCACGCTGGTCGGCTGGCGGCTGATTCCCGGCGCGAGAAGCGAGCATGACAGCGGCAAGGAGCTGTTCGATCTCAAGGACTACATCGCCGAGCTCAGCGTGCCCGAAGGCTCGAAGGCGATCGGCAAGGCGGTGCGCGAACTCGACGAGGTCGCCGACGACAACGAGGCCTCGATCATCGGTCTGATCCGCGACGGCAAGCGCCTGCCCGGCATGTCGCGGCGCGTGGTCATTCGCGAGGACGATCTGCTGGTGGTCGAGGCGGCACCCAGCGCCCTGGACAAGCTCGCCGGCGCCCTCAAGCTGGAGATCGCCAGCAGCGACATGGCCAAGGCGATGCTCGACGGCGAGGACGACATCACCATGATCGAGGTGGTGGTGCCGGAGGGCTCCCGGATCGAAGGTCGATCCGCCTTGACGTTAGGCCTCCTCTACCGCCACGGCGTCAGTCTGCTCGGCGTCTCGCGTCAGGGACGGCGCTTCACCGAGCGGGTGCGCCGGCTTCGGATCGAAGCGGGCGACGTGCTGCTGCTGCTCGGCCCGAGCGAGCGCCTCGGCGAGATCGCGAGCTGGCTCGGAGCACTCCCGCTCGCCGAGCGCGGCCTGCAGGTGATCCAGCGCGACAAGGCGGGGCTCGCCGTCGCCATTTTCGCAGGCGCCGTCCTGCTGGCGAGCTTCGGCGTCCTCTATCTGCCGATCGCGCTGGCCGCGGCCGTGGTGCTGATGGTGCTCGCCAATATCGTGCCACTTCGCCAGATCTACGAATCCATCGAATGGCCGGTGATCGTGCTTCTGGGCTCGATGATCCCGATCGGCTCGGCCCTCGAGGCGAGCGGCGGCACCGCGCTGATCGCAGGCGGCATCGTCGATGTCGCCGCGGGCCACGCACCCTGGGTCGTGCTGACGCTTCTGGTGGTGGTGACAATGACGCTGTCCGACGTCATGAACAACACCGCGACCGCCGTGATCGCCGCCCCGATCGCGGTCGAGATCGCATCCCGTCTCAACGTCAGCCCCGATCCCTTTTTGATGGGCGTCGCGGTTGCCGCGAGCTGCGCCTTCCTGACCCCCATCGGCCACAAGAACAACACCCTGATCATGGGCCCCGGCGGCTACCGTTTCGGCGACTACTGGCGCATGGGCCTGCCACTCGAAATCCTGATCATCGCCGTCGCCGTGCCGACGATTCTTCTGGTCTGGCCGCTCCAGGGCTGATGATGAGCCACATCCGGATTTCGATCTCGGCCAAGCTCGCAGGGTCGGAAAAGGCTTCAGCTTTTCCCGGTCATGCGGGAGCGCTCGATAACCTTTCGAACGGCTCTCAGATCACCTCCTCCCCCCGATCGTCCGTCTCGCCGAACCGCTTGAGCACCGCAGGCCTGGTCCCCTCGTAGACCTTGTCGAGGTTCGCCGCGATCTTGGCGTTTTCGCGCTCGAACAGGCTGTTGCCCTCGAGATCGCTCTCGACGATGAACGGCCCGAATTTTTCGACTTCGATCACCCAGATCGCCTGGGCGAGGCCGAGTTCTTCGCGCCAGTGCAGCGCACGAACGCCCTTGACGCCGCGGCCCAGAAGCGCGCCGGTGCCGTACCCGACCGTGGTGAGATAGATCGCCCCATTCGGCACGAAATGCGACTTGTAGTCTTCGGCGCTCATCCCTCCCTTGCCGATGATCAGCTTGCAGCCGGATGCCTCGAACCAGGGCCCGATCCACTTGGAAAAGCGAAAGGACGCCGTCGCCGTCACCGCTCCCATCGCGAACGACCCGTCCTCCTTCTGCGTCGCCGCCGGCGAGCAATGAAAATTGGCGCAGGAGAGGTCCTGCAGCCCGGACGGGAGACTGGCCCCGCCGTCCACGACTCGCTGGTAGACGCCTTCGCGCGCGGTGTAGACCACGCCGTCGAGATAGACCACGTCGCCAAGCTCGAGTTCCGCCAGCGCCTCGCGCGTGGGCGACGTGCTCAGGCGCTTTTTGTCAGGCTGCCCGCCTCCGGCCATTCGACCGTCTCCCGGCGCTGATAGGGGGTGAACCAATCCGGGTCCGTGCGATGGTCGACCCGGCCATCCGCAAAGACGCGGGCGACCGCGCGTCGCGAGGAAAGACAAAAGGCGTGGACGCTCATCTGCATGCCGCCGGTGTGGCAATAGCCGACCTCGATATGGCAGTCGATCACCATCGACTTGCCGACGAACCCCATCGCCCCCATCCCGATCGAGTTGCCCAGTTCCTTGAACTCCTCTTCGAGCTCCGCGATGCGCGGATCCGGATTGCGGTCGCCGACGGTGCGCAGGCACGCCGCCCGCTTGCCCAGCACCATGCAGGCGTCCTTGGAGCCGCCAAGCCCGATGCCGATGATCGCCGGCTGGCAGGCGAGCCCGCGCTTGCCGAACGCCACCAGGCTGTCCAGGAAAAACCGCTTGATCCCCTGCAGCCCGTCCGAGGGAAACAGCATGCGGTAGTCCGTGCCGAACAGCCCGCCCTTGTGCACCGTGATCAGGTCGATCCACTCGCCGCCCGGCTCGAACCCGTACTCGATCTCCGGCGCCGCGATGCCGACATTGTTGTCGTGATCCGTCCGCCAGAGCGGATGCACCCTGTTCGGCCGCAAAGGGACTCCATTAGTCGCGGACGCTGTCGCGCGTCTGAGGGCGGCCTCCAGCGCTACCGGCCCGCCTTCGATGACCGCTTCGTTGCCCATCTTGACGTACCAGCGCGGACAGCCGGTGTCGCCGCACATCGCACGCCGGTCCTCCTTGGCCGCCTCGTAGTTCTCCAGCATCGCCTGCAGCACGAAGGACGACAGCTCCCCGTCCTCGACCGCGGCGGCCGCCTTCAGCCCGTCCAGATAATCCTCCGGAATCTCGATCGCCGCCTTCGCCATCAGCTCCAGCGCGGTTTTTTCTATGACTTCGATCGAAATCATTCCGCCGCCTCCCCGAGGAGGCTGCGAGCCTCCCCGTCACTTAGCAGTGTCTCGCCCGGCCTGACATGCGTGAACTGGACAGGTTCCTGATCGACATAGACCTCACCGTCCTGCAGGCGAGCCACCGTAAACGTCGAGCTGTCGAGGTCGCCGACCTCGGGGAAGTCTTCGCGATAGTGAGCGCCGCGCGAATTTTCTCGCGCGAGCGACGCCTTCCCGATGACCTCGGACATCTCGGCGAGGCTCTGCAGGTTCAGCCAGTCATGCCAAGTGAGGTTGAACGCTCTCTGGTCGGCGACGCCAAGCGTCATCAATTCGTCGCGAATGTCGCGAACTTGCTTGAGTCCGCGCCGGATGCCATCCGCATCCCGCATGACGCCGATATGGTCCCACATCACATCCATCAACTTGTTGCGAAGAAGATGCACCGCGCCAGGCTTGTTCGAAAACGGCCGGCAGGCGCGATCGATCTCGTCCTGAAGCACCGCCTCGTCCGGGTCCCGCCAAGTCGACGCGCGGGGGGCGTCCCCTCCCATCACCTCGCCGGCGATGCCGCCGTACACGGTGGAGTTGGCGACACCGTTGCCGCCCAGCCGATTGGCCCCGTGCGCCCCGCCGGCGTCCTCGCCCGCGACGTAGAGGCCGGGCATTTCCGTGCGCGTGTCCTCGTCGACCACGACGCCGCCCATCAGGTAATGCGCCGTCGGCACCACCTCCACCAACCCTGATGCCAGATCGAAGCCGCAATCGGCGCAGCGCCTCACCATCCCCTTGAATTTTTCGGCGACGGTCGCCGGGCCTAAATGGCTCATCGAAATGTACACACCGCCATTGGGCGTGGTGCGGCCTTGGCGCATCTCCTGATAGATGGCACGGCTGACGAGATCGCGGGTGGCGCGCTCGGCCTTCGGATCGTAGTCGAGCATGAAGCGACGCTTCTCGCCATCCAGCAGATGACCGCCGGCGCCGCGCAGGCCTTCTTCCAGCACCGTCCCGGTCATGCGCGTGCCGGCGCCGCCGAGCAGGCCGGTGGGGTGAAACTGCACCATCTCCATGTCGCGCAGCGGCAGCCCCGCCCGCAGCGCCATCGCCAGACCGTCCATCGACTTGTCGCCGGACGGCGTGTGATAGCGATACATCGTCGGGCCGCCGCCCGTGGCGAGCAGCACGGCTTTCGCCCGGACGAAGCGGAAGCTGCCAGTCCGTATATCGACGAACAGAACACCCGCCAGGCCTTCGCCGCCCCTGGCCGGAACCAGCGCGACCGCACGGTGCTCCTCGAGTCGACGAACCGGCCGTGCCAGAACCTGCTCCATCAGGCGGCTGACGATTTCGATGCCGGTGAGGTCGCCCTTGTGCACGGTGCGGTCGGCGGTCTGGCCGGCGAAGGCCTTGTGGTGCAGGCTGCCGTCCGGCTCGCGGTCGAAGAAGCAGCCGATCTCGTTTTCCAGCTCCTGCACGCGGGTGACCGCGGTCTCGCAAAGGCGCCAGGCCATGGCCTGGTGCGGCAGCCATTTGCCGCCCTCGATGGTGTCCATGAAGTGGCGCTCGACGCTGTCCCCCGGCCCGAGCGCCACGTTGTAGCCGCCCTGCACCATGCGCGTGCAGCCGCATTTGCCGAGTAATCCTTTAACGGCGACGGTCACCTCCAGATCCGGCGCCGTCTGAAGTGCGTGCAGCGCCGCGAACAGCCCCGCCCCGCCGGAGCCAAGTATCAAAATATCGGTATCATGCCGCTCCAGCTCCATCAGATCGCCCTCAGCAGGAAGCTGCCGGCGGCCAGGAACGCGAGGCCCGCCGCGGCGGCCGCGTAGGTCTTCTGGTTGTCGGACCAGGGCAGGAACTCCATCGCCATCAGGCGAAGGCCGCCGAAAAAGTGGACGGCAAGTAGAAAGACAAGACCAAACTCGGCGAGTTTGATCGCTGGACTTTGGGTCCAGCGGAGTGCCCCGTCCAGGGGCGCTTCTCCCTTGAGGGCCAGGGCCAGGATGTAAAAGTGGACGGGCAGGAACAGCGCGAGGGCGAGGCCGGAAAGGCGGTGCAGCATGAAGGCGAGCCAGAGCGCCTGCCGTCTGTGCGCTTTCATACCGCCACCACCGCGTAGACCGCTCGACCACCAAGCACCAGCAGCCCGAGCCCCACCAGGCAAGTCAACGCGTGGAGGGCCGCGCCCTCCAACCTTGACCACTCCTGCGCAATGTTGCGCAGCCCGATCGCTCCATGAATGGCCGCCGCCAGCACGAACAGCCCGTAGAACGCGCCCCAGAACAGGCTGCCCTGCGTGCGCCCGAGAATCTCCGCTGCCGTGAGGCCGCCCTGGATGGCGTAGATCATGACCGCGATGTGGCCGAGGACGAGGGGGGCCATGATCAGGGCGGTGAGGCGCTGGAGGAGGTAGAGGCGGAACTCCATCGTCAGCCTCCAAAGCCTAGTTTTTCGCGGATCGCCATGCGCTTCAGCCCACTGATCGAGGCGGTGGGGTTCAGGCCGTTCGGGCAGTGGGTCGAACACCCCTGCTGGGCACGGCAGTTCTGGCATCCACCGTCCTTGGTAACCGCTGCAAGCCGCGCTTGATGGCCACCATCACGGACATCATTTTGCAGAGTCCAGGCTCGATTGAGAGCTGCCGGGCCGAGATAGGCGGGGTTGTTCGCGACCACGTCGCAGGCCGCATAGCAGACCGCGCAGTTGATGCACTCGATCCCGGCGGCCGCGGCGCGGCGGGCTGGACTTTCAGGCTCGACCGGTGCGACCGGCTCGTCCCGCGTCCTGGTCGGCGCGAATACCCCGTCCGCCGCCTGCCACTTGTCGAAGAACGGCGTCATGTCGACGGCCAGATCGCGGATCACCGGCAGGTTGCGCAAGGGTGCTATTTCCAGCCCGCCCTCGCCGACCTTGTCCACATGCGTCCGGCAGGTCCAGCGCGGCACGCCGTTCACCATCATCGCGCACGACCCGCACATGCCCACCCGGCAGGCATAGCGAAAGGCGAGCGTCGGATCGGCGTTCTGCTGAATCCAGACGACGACATCCAGGACGGTCTGGCTCGCCAGCCGCGGCACCTCGAACCGCTCGAACGCGCCAGTGGCACCGCCCCGCCAGACGGACGCCGTCAGGCCCTGCGAGGGCGGCGTTGACTTGTCGGCGTTGTCCGTGTGACGCATAAGGAGTTCTTCTTGTGGTGTCTTCTATTTGAGAGTTTGTTCGGGCGATGGCGGACGGTGAGCGAAGGCCGCTCATATTCATAAGCTACAGCCATAAGGACGAGGAGGCCAAGGCGTTCGTCCACGAACATCTTGATGCTCTGAAGAATCTTGGCGTAGCGGAGATCTGGGAAGACCGGCAACTGGTCGTCGGCGACGCCTGGTACGATTCGATCAAGAGCAAACTGGAAGACTGCGCTGTCGCTGTCCTTCTTGTCTCGCGACATTTTCTGAAATCGGAGTTCTGCATCCGAGAAGAGGTCAAAATTCTACTCGAGGAACGCAAGCGGCGCGGCATGCTGATCGCGCCGATCCTGCTTCGTCCCTGTGCCTGGAAGCTATTTCCTTGGCTCGCTGCCATCCAAATGTGGCCACGCGACAGCCAGCCTCTGCTGGCACTCGACGAAATCGGACAAGACGAGGTTGTGACGGAAGTTGTCCTCGCCATCCATGGCTTCTTGGAAAAGCCGAAGGAGCGAACTCAGCGAGTTGTCTCTATTGATATGGCCATCGAGTCGGACTCGGCTCTACCGGTCTCTGTCCAACCGAAAATCGACCTCATCCGCCTGCCCACCAGCGGCTACGAGGTCGTCGGGCGGGACAAGGAACTGCAATTCCTGAACGAAGCCTTCGACGGCGACAGGCTCAACGTCGTCTCGCTTCGCGCCTGGGGCGGGGTCGGCAAGTCGACGCTGGTGAACAAGTGGTGCGAGTATCTCGCCGCCGACAACTATCGAGGTGCGCGCCGCGTTTTCGCGTGGTCCTTCTACAGCCAGGGCACCAATGAGCGCGTGACGTCAGCCGACGCCTTCATCGACGAGGCGCTGCGTTTTTTTGGCGACGCCGAGCCCGAGGCGGGCTCCCCTTGGTCAAAGGGTGAGCGGCTCGCTGGCCTTGTAGGTCAGGAGAAAGCCCTGCTTTTCCTCGATGGCATGGAGCCGCTGCAGGACGAGCATCAGGGGATCAAGGACCCGGCGCTGGCACGGCTGGTGGAGTGTCTGGCGGAGACGAACGCCGGACTATGCGTGATCACCACGCGCGAGCCGGTCAGGGAATTTTCGGACTTTCCCGAGACCACCCGCGAAGTCGACCTCGAACAGCTCTCGAAAGAAGCCGGCCGGGCACTCCTCCGCATCAAAGGCCTCCGCGCCGCCGACGATATTCTCGAAGAGGTGAGCGAGGCGTTCGGCAACCACGCCTTGGCGCTCAATCTGCTGGCAAGCTACCTGAAACGCTTCGCCGGCGGCGATGTCGGGCAGGCGTTGGCGATTCCCGATCTACCCGACGTTTCGGTCGACGACGGCAAGCATCCCCGTCGGGTGATGGCGGTGTTTGCAGAAGGGTTCGGCGAAGGGCCGGAACTGGACCTGCTGCACGTTATGGGACTTTTCGACAGGCAAGCGGATGCAGGGTGCATCATGGCCCTGCGCGAAAAGCCTTTAATTCCCAGCTTGACTGAGAGGTTGTCAGTACTGGACGAGATCGGCTGGCGAGGTCTGCTAGGGCGACTTCGAGGCTTCAGCCTGCTCGCCGAAGCGGGACATCACACACCCGACGACCTCGACGCGCACCCGTTGGTGCGGGAGCATTTCGGAGCGCGTTTGCGAGCCAAGCATGAAGAGGCGTGGAAGGCTGGGCATGAGCGGTTGTATAAGCACCTGCAGACAGTGCCGGATAAACACCAGCCCGACACCCTTGCCGAGATGGTGCCATTGTATCAGGCGATACGTCACGGGTGCATGGCCAACCGTTTTCAACATGCATTTCAAGAGATTTATTCGAAACGCATTCAACGGAACGGCGTGGAAGTCTATGCATTGAAAAACCTCGGCGCTGTTGGAAGCGACTTAGCTGCTCTATCAAGTTTCTTCGATCACAACTGGTCCAAAAAACATCTAGATGTCGATGATGATGATGGATTAAAAGGTTTCAATTTAGAAAATCAAGTCGGATATCGACTTTTTTGTCTTGGCAGGTTGGAAGAATCTATTAAATTATTTGAGCAAGCATGCCTAGATAATAGAAATTGCGGCAGCAAGACTTGGCTCCTTGCGAATCTAATCAATATAAGCGACATCAGTTTTGCGATTGGCAAAATAAGAAATTCACAGACTGCTGCAGAAGAAGTAGCCGACAATTCGGAAGAGAATGGCAATCTGAACACTTTGGCCAGAATTCGCATCGCTCGCGCTTTGCATGCACACGGCTTCAGACAACAAGCTTTGGCAATTTTTGAAGAAATCTTTCGAGAAGACCCACTATGTAAACAATACGATGGGACATGGTTTCACGACCCTCGCCTCCTTTCTTATCGCACTTACTTCCATTCCGAGATCTTGCTCGAAGTCGGGGAGATATCTCATGCTGAAGAATTAGCCTATCAGCTAGGCAAAAAAGATGACGATGGTGCGACAAGCAACAATAACGCTGCATTTGACCAATTAACTCTTGGTTGGCTGCGCCTGATGAAAAGTGATCTAATTCAAGCAGAAATACTCTTCTCCAGTGCTCTTGAAAACTCTCGCTCGTCTGCTCGAATAGGCACGACACTGTACTGCCTGGTGGCAATCGCTACCGTATTTAGATATTTAGGCAAAACCTCATCGTCACATGCTGCCCTTGACGAAGCTTTACGCCTCGCCACCCGTTGCGGCATGCGTCTCTTCGAATGCGACGCCCATCTCGAATATGCCCGCCTCGCCCTTGCCGAAGGCAACCCCGACGCTGCTCTCCCCCACTTCCGGTCCGCCGACGCCCTGGTCACCGAATGCGGCTACCACCGCCGCGATCCGGAGCTTCTCGACCTCAAGGCTTCCGTTTGCGGGTGGTGTCGGCGTTTCATGTCTGGATGCGGGCGTTCGTCCAAGGCTCAGGCAAGTCAACGCCGACGCGCGTCGCGTCAAAAGAAGCATGTTGACAGCATGCCGAGGAGGAGGATCAGGAGGAAGAAGGCGAGGTGCGGCATCGGCTATCTGACCACCAGCTCCAGCGGCGCATTCGACAGGACGTCAGCGCCGTGGTCCGTGACCACCGAGGTGCGGCCGAGGGTCATGGCTTTTCCGGCTTCGCTGTCCATCAGGATCATGTGCAGGAAAAAGACCATGTTCGGTTCGATGATCGTGGGGTTGCCGGTGTAGAACATGGGATGGTCCATCCAGCAGGGGGCGTAGACGGTGCCGAGGGAATAGCCGCAGGCGTTGAGGCGGTGGGGCTTCAGGCCGTGGGCGTCCATGACGCGGGCGTGGGTGTCGAAGACCTCGCCCATGGTGGTGCCGGGGCGGAGGGTGGCCTCGCAGGCGAGGAGGGCTTCTTCGGCGGCGGCGTACATTTTTCGCTCAGGGGGCGTGGGTTCGCCGATGATGAAGGTGTTCATCAGGCAGGCGTGGTATTGGCGGTAGACGCCGGCATATTCGAGGGTGAGCTGGTCCTTGGCGTCGAGCTTTCTGCGGCCGGATTTGTAGCGGCAGAGAAGCGCGTCCGGCCCGGACCCGATGATGAAGGGGTTGCCGGGATAGTCCCCGCCGCCCTTGAACACGGCGCCCTGCATGGCGGCGAGGATGTCGCCCTCGTCGGCGCCGGCGCGGGTCGAGTCGACGGCGGCCTCGAAGGCCTCGTCGGCGAGTTCGGCGGCGCGTCGGACATAGGCGAGTTCGGCGTCCGACTTCACGAGGCGAAGCGCTGAGACGAGGTTGGAGGCGTCGGTAGTCCTGGCGAAGCCGTCGAGCGCCGCGTCGACCTGCTTGCCGCGGGCGGCGGTGAGGCCGGTGGCGTCATATTCGATGCCGAGGCGCTTGCCTTCGAGGCTGCCCTTCCGCAGCAGATCCTTCAAGTCATCGCCGGGGGTCGCACCCTCGCGATCGACCCAGATGCGGATGTCTTCTATGATCGAGGTGTTTTGGGCCTGGCGCAGGTCGGGGGCGCGGGTGAGGAGGACGATCTCGCCGTCGGCGCGCAGGACCAGGCATTGGAAGAAGCAGAAGCCGAAGGTGTCGTAGCCCGTGAGCCAGTACATGCTCTCCTGTTTGAACATGAGGAGGGCGTCGAGCTTTCTCGCGGCCATCGCCGCCAACGTGGCGGTGCGTCGACTTTCGAATTCTTCGTGCGTGAAATGCAGCGCCATGCCCTCGTCCCTCCGGCAAGCCCACCCGCTGGCAGGCCCATTTTAGTGGTGTGACCACATCATTGATTCCTCCCTCATCGTCAAGTTCGGCGGTATGCGGCCAGGTTTGACGGCTCAGGAGCAGGACTCGCGTGTCGAAGACACACAAATGGATGAAGACCTGGACGGCCAGCCAGAAGGGACGTCTGCACCTCCGGTATGAAAGCGCCGAAACGAGCCGGCATACCTGCCGGCATCGATGCGCGTTCAGCGGCAACGCCTGCCAAGTTCATGAGGTGGTCACACCACTAGCTCGCCTTGGACGCTCCCATTTCGAGAAATTTCCGGCGGCGGTGATGTCGGATTTCGGCGGGGCCGAGGGCCATGAGCGGCGCCAGCGCCTCGTCGATGGCGTCGCCGACCGCGGCGATCGCTTCGTCCCTCGAGCGGTGCGCGCCGCCGACCGGTTCGGCGATCACGCGATCGACGATGCCGAATTCCTGAAGGTCCTGCGCGGTCAGGCGCATGGCCTCGGCGGCGGCCGGCGCCTCCTCTCCGTTTCGCCAGAGAATGGCGGCGCAGCCCTCGGGCGAGATCACCGAATAGACGGCATGTTCGAGCATCAGAACATAGTCCGCGGTCGCGAGCGCGATGGCGCCGCCCGATCCGCCCTCGCCGATCACGACTCCGACCAGCGGCACGGTCAGGTGGAGGCAGGCCTCGATCGCGCGGGCGATGGCCTCGGCCTGGCCGCGCTCCTCGGCGCCCACCCCGGGATAGGCGCCGGGCGTGTCGATCAGCGTGACGACCGGCAGTTTGAACCGCTCGGCGAGCTGCATCAGCCGCACGGCCTTTCTGTAGCCCTCGGGGTTGGCCATGCCAAAATTGTGGCGCACGCGGTCCTCGGTGTCGTCGCCTTTCTCGTGACCGATCACCATGACCGCGCGGCCGCGGAACCGTGCGGGCCCGCCCAGGATCGCCTTGTCGTCGCCATAGGCGCGATCGCCGGCGAGCGGCGTGAAGTCCTCGAACAGAGTCCCGACATAGTGACGGAAATGCGGCCGGTCCGGGTGGCGCGCCACCTGCGTCTTCTGCCAGGGCGAGAGTTTGGCGTAGGTCTGGCGAAGCAGCTTGTCGGCGCGTTCCTCCAGCCTCGCGATCTCGTCCGCGAGGTCGAGGTCGCTTCCCTTCGCGAGATGCTGCAGCTCCTTGACTTTGCCTTCCAGCTCGCTGATCGGTTTTTCGAAGTCCAGCAGTGTCCGAGCCTCCTGTCATCCATGCCTGTCGCCCAGCCGAACCGGCATGGCTAGAGATCGCGCGCGCGCGGGCGGACGTCAAGCACTGCGGAGGGTACCCCCCTCGCAGTTCCGGGCTTGTCATTGTCGCTTCGACCAGATCGAGAGCTCGGGTGGAAGAGGCCTGGCCTTCACTCCATCGTATGGCCGGAGCGTTTCATGCCGAGGCAAGCTGGCCCCGGGTGCCGAGCGAGGATCGCCGGTAGCGGTTCCGACTCTGCGCATTTTTTCTCCGGAGAGTGAGGAAGATCGGTCGGCCTGAACGTGCGGCTAACGGGTAACCCGTATGGGATAGCCACGCCGCTCGATCGTCGCCCGACGAATCCCGCTCCAGTCGAGGCGTCCGCGGTTCGAGCCGGCCACCGCCAGTACGCGATCGACGATGCCGCTGTCCAGCAGCGGATCGAAGCGGCCCTCAGCCTCGAGCTGATCGCTTTGCTGCTGGGTGGGGTGCGCTTCCATGAAGAGTTCGCCTCCGATCCAGCCGAGTTTGATCGGCTGATCGATCACCGTCACTTCGGTGCCGATGTCGACCAGGTCGAAGAGTGTTTCCACGTCCTCAGGGTACATGCGGACGCAGCCGCTGCTTACTCTCCGTCCCACACCCCAGGGCTTGTTGGTGCCGTGGATCAGATATTGCGCCCAGCCGAGGTAGAGCGCCCGGGTTCCCAGCGGATTTTCGGGGCCGGCAGGAACGACCTCGGGCAGTTCAGGATCTTCCTTTCGCATCCGCGTTGTGGGATGCCACGAAGGATCCTTTCGTTTGCCGATGATTTTCGTGCTGCCGGTCGGTGTGTTCAGGCCATCGCGGCCGATGCCGATGGGAAACGATCGGGGCGCCGATTGATCCTTCTCGAAAAAATAGAGACGCATGTCGGCAAGGTTGATGACGATGCCTTCCGGCTTGGCCTCTCCGAGATCAGGCATAAGATGCACCGTAGGAAGGACCACATCGGTACCCTCTCCGGGCACCCATGGATCGGTGCCTGGATTGGCCGCGACCATCTCGACATAGCCGAGCTTGAACTCGCGTGCGAGATCCAGGAGGGTATCCTCGTAGGCGGTCGTGTAGCTCGCGGTTTCACGCAAGCCGCCTTCTGGATCGAGCAATGCGTCCAGATTGCAGCCGCTCGAAAACCAGACACCGACCAGACACATGGCGAGCGTGGGCTTCTGATGTCGCGGGTGCAACGTTTCCTTATCCCTCCGCATATAGTCTTCCAGCGTCCTCTTAACGCCATCTTGCCAAAGCGATGCCGGCATTTAGACTGCCCCGCACTTCAAAGGAAGAGCGTCGTTGAATGATAGCTTCACTTCGCCATGTCGCCCAGCTCGGCCAAGGCTCCTTCAAGGTCGCCTTGCTGGCCATGCTCGTCGTCGCAGCCATTCCTGCTCGCGCGCAGTTGCCGTCCTTCGCCCACCAACCTGTGGATCTCGTCGTCGTCTACAAAGAGGCCCGGCTGCTGCAGCTGAGGAAGAGTGGGCAAATCGTTCGAAGTTTCGACATCGCGCTTGGAGTCGAGCCGGAGGGACACAAGCTTTATGAAGGAGATGGGCGAACGCCCGAGGGCGTCTACACGCTCGATTGGCGAAATCCGGACAGCCAGTTCTATCGTTCGATTCATATCTCCTATCCTCGCGAGGACGATCGCGAAGCCGCTCTTCGGCGAGGCCAGTCACCCGGCGGCATGATCATGATACACGGCATGCCGAACGGGCGCCGCGCTGTCGACATGGGGCATCCACTCAGTGACTGGACCAATGGCTGTCTCGCCGTGACCAATGACGAGATGGACGAAATCTGGTCTCTGGTCGAGGATGGCACGACCATCATCATATTTCCGTAGGCAGATCCCGACGGCTTTGGCAGACCGCTGCCGACAACGATGACCATCTCATCTCGTACTCTTATTGTGTCATGAAGAGGACGAAAGCCGGGCGATAAAGCGTGATCCAACCGTCTCAACGTCCGTAGACGTCCTCAAGCCTGACGATATCGTCTTCATCGAGCTGATCTCCCTGCTGAACCTCGATGAAGACGACGTCGACATCGCCGGGATTCTCGATCCTGTGCGCCGTCTCGCGCGGGATGAAAACGTGTGTGTTCGGGCCGACTGCGCGCCGTTCGTCGCCACAGGTCACTTGGGCGTTGCCCTCAACGATCGTCCAATGCTCATCCCGATGGTGATGAAGCTGCAGCGACAGCTTGCCATCCGGCTTCACCGTAATGCGTTTGCAGGCATACCGGTCGCCGACGGCGAGAATCTCCCATCGGCCCCAGGGACGCTCGTCAGTATCGCCGATCGCGTATCTCACCACCATGTCGACATCCTCTCCATCTGCTTCGGAGCGATCGTGAAGCCGGTCACCCGACGCGATTTTGTACGCCGTTCGAACCCGCGAGGCCAAGGCCTGAAGCATCGCCTGGCCAGATTCGTGGAGGTCAGCACCGTTCGCCTTCGGAACCTGTCGCGCCGAAGGCCCGGACAATGCCGGAAAGGTGGTCGTGAGACCATCGAACTCCAGACGATCGCTTCTTGGTCTAGCCGCGTTTGGTAAAGAAACCGTTAAGCCGATCTCTTGCGAGGGCGTTGATACCGATTTCGTCGCGTTAAGCAAACTTTAACCCTGGCGGGTGCATCCTGATGGCTTCTGGAGCGAAAACGGACCTGGAGCATGATTTCCGCACGTCTCGGCATCTTTCGATCCGGCCGGCAGTCTCTCGGCGGTCTCTGTGCGCAGCTCGAGCGGGCTGGATGCAGCCGCGTCGATCTCGATGCCGGATCGCTGCCCTCCGAAGCCACGGGCGGCCCTTCGTTCGACATTCTGGTCATCGATGCTCGAGCAGCGGGGGCCCAGAGCTTTCTCGCCGAAGCCGAGCAGTGCGCCGCGCTCGCGCACGTCCCCATCCTTCTAGTCACCGCCAACGAGAAAGAGGCGGAAATCTGTGCTTCCTGGTCGTCACGGATCGACGATATCGTCCCATTGCCCGTGGATCCGGCCAGCTTGCGAAACAGGATAAAGCGGCTGTCGAGACTGAATTCGATGACGGTCGAATGGATCCGCAGACGCACCGTGCTGTCCGACTTCGGCATCACATCGTCGCTCGATGCGGGCCCCGAGAGCCAAGGAGAAGGCATCGAGATCCTGATCGTCGGCAAGACCGACGCTTCCTTGGCACTTCTCGGAGCTCTCTCCGGCAGAATGAAGACGTCCTACGCGCCGAATTCGTTGGATGCCGTCGAACATTTGAGACATATGGACGCCGACTTGATCATGGTCATGCCGACCGTCACCTCGACAGAGCTGCGCATCCTTTACCGTCAGCTGAATTCGCTACCACTCTGGACAGACCTGCCCATCGTCGTCGTCTCGCATGATCTGCCCGAGCCGCTCTCCGAAACGTCCAGCCCATGGACGGAACCGGATTTGTTGCGATCGTCGATCTGTCCGCCTCTGGCACGTCTGCGGCTTGGGGTCGCGATACGTCAGTCACGGCTTCGGCGGCTGCTGCGCGGACTCACCGTCGATGGCCCGGGAGCGGGGGTGATGGATGGGCCGGCTGGCGTCTACAGCCATGCATTCTTTCACCAGTATCTTGATCGATCGATCTCCGATCATCTCCATCGTGGTGCACCACTCTCCATCGTAACCTGCACCATCGAAGGCCTTTCGGCAGTCAACGAGCGTTGGGGCTATCCTGCCGGTGACGAACTTTTGAGGAGGACCGCTTTCGAAGTCACGGGAGGGTGCAGAACGCAGGACCTCGTGGCTCGGATAGGCGGAGCACGGTTCGGGATCGTGCTCGGTGAGACGCCAATCGGCAAAGCGAGTCTGGTGAGTCGCCGGCTCGCCGCCTGCACGTCAAAAATCTTGGATCTGCATCATATCGAGAATCGATCGGCCGTTCGCTTTGCATTCCGCATGGCGGAGCTTGCGCGAGAAGAAACGGCCGCAGCGCTGGTCACAAGCGTGACACGAGGCCCGGAGGAGAAGCAAGTCAGCTGGGCGTCCTGAAGGATCCTTCCACGATCAGTTTTTCATCACGGACCGACAGGTCTTGACGGTCTGTCCAAGGTCATCCGGCATCCCCTGTGGTGCGCAAGCGCCGCGCCTGTCGCGCCCTCGCTTCTTTCCTGTCCTCGAATCGTCACTTGAGGAGGAGGGGAAACCGGGGTCTCAGTCCGTTGTCCGTCGGGTTTCCCGCGATACGGCTGCGACCCCGCTTTCTATCTTTCGGACCCGTCAGTCTCGTGCGACGCAAAGAGCGATGCCCATGCCGCCACCGATGCAAAGTGTGGCCAGACCCTTTTTCGCGTCACGCTTGATCATCTCGTGAAGCAGGGTCACGAAAACCCGTGTCCCCGAGGCGCCCACCGGATGTCCGAGGGCGATGGCACCACCATTGACGTTGACTTTGTCGGTATCCCAGCCAAGGTCCTTGTTGACGGCGCAGGCCTGCGCGGCGAAGGCTTCGTTCGCTTCAATCAGGTCAAGGTCGTCGGCACTCCATCCGGCGAGTTCGAGAGCCCGTCTGGATGCCGGAATCGGTCCGGTGCCCATGATCGCCGGATCGACGCCTGCCTGTGCCCAGGATACCACGCGAGCCAGCGGTTCCACCCCGCGCTTCGCGGCTTCGTCCGCAGTCATCATAACGACTGCGGCGGCGCCGTCGTTGATACCCGACGCATTTCCGGCGGTTACTGTGCCCTCTTTACTGAAAGCAGGCCGAAGCTTGGCCATGCCCTCGATGGTGGCGCCGAAACGCGGAAACTCGTCGGTATCCACGACCTTTTCTTCCCGCCTCGTCTTGACGGTGACCGGCACGATCTCGTCCTTGAAGCGTCCGGCGTTGATGGCGGCCTCCGCCTTATTCTGCGATTTGACGGCGAACGCATCCTGCTCGTCACGGGTGATCTGCCACTTCTCCGCGACGTTTTCAGCCGTGTTCCCCATGTGATAGCCGTTGAACGCATCCATGAGGCCATCTTTCAGCATGGTGTCGACGAGTTCCGCACCGCCCATTTTGACCCCGGATCGAAGGTAGGTGCAGTGAGGCGCCTGGCTCATGCTTTCCTGGCCGCCGGCGACGACGATCTGACTGTCGCCGTTCTTGATCGCCTGATAGCCGAGAGCCACGGTGCGAAGACCGGATCCGCAAAGCTGGTTCACACCCCATGCCGGCACCTCGATGGGCACGCCGGCGTTGATCGAAGCCTGGCGTGCAGGATTCTGGCCCTGGCCTGCGGACAGGATCTGTCCGAGGATGACCTCGGACACTTCCGCCGGCTGAACGCCGCTGCGCTCGAGGGCCGCTTCGATCGCCACCTTGCCGAGATCATGAGCCGGGAGCGACGAAAGACTGCCGTTGAAACTGCCGATAGGCGTTCTGGCGGCGCTGGCGATGACGATGTCAGACATGCGTATTTCCCCATGGATAGATGGATTCGTCTCGGCCCATTCGTCGCCGGCCGAAGCTTCTGATCGAGAGCGGACGGTGAATCCGTCCGGCACATGGAGCGACGACGCTTCTTGTTATCATCACCAGAGAATAGGAGCGTTAGGCCGTTTTCAACAAGATTTTTTTTGCAACGCAGCAATGCGCGTGAGCCAATCCGCAAGGGGAGTCCAGAGACCCTGTTCCGCCCGGCGACCGGCGATCATCCCGACATGTCCGCTTGCTGGCCGAACGACTTCTCGGTTTCGCAGCATCGCCGCCAAGGCCAGCGCGGACCTCGGAGGAACAATGCGATCGGCTCTTGGAATGGCGAAAAATGCAGGCAGAGAGAGCATCTCGGGCCGAATCCGCTTGCCGCCGATGCGCCAGGCGCCGCCGGCCGGACCGTTTCGGCCATACCAATCGACGAAACACTCGGCTGCGACATCGGCGCCAAGCGGCTGGCCATCGTTCAGCCAGTCCTCGATAGCGACGAATCTGAGAGCCTCCGAAGAGGACGGATCGATCCGGGCGAAGGATGCGAACTTCTTCGGAACGGCCAGCGGATCGACAGATGCGAACAGCGCCTGGAGTAGATCGACGGAAGCACTGCCGATCCCGCCTGCCGCCGCCGCAAGGGCATGTTGGCGGGCAAGCGACCAGCTGGAAGGGGTGTGCACATCGTCGGCCGTGAAGTCCCAGGGCGTGGCCAGAAGAGCAAGCCCGGCCATGCGATCCTGGTGAAGACAGGACAGCGCGACGGCAAGCGTACCGCCCATGCAATAGCCGAGGACGATCGGGAGGGCATCGGTTTCGTCACAGATCCGGGAGAGGGCGGGTTCGAGGCGTCCCAGAACATAATCACCGATCGACAGCCGCCGGCTGCTCGGTTCCGATTGGCCCCATTCCAGAAGGAACGGGCGGAAACCCGACGCGCTCAGTCGCTCGAGCAGGCTCGCGCCCGGCATCAGGTCGAGAATGTAGGCTCGATTGATCATCGAAGGCACGATCAGAAGCGGCCAGCCTGTCTCCGGCCCGTAGTCGTAAAGCTTTTCATCGCCCGCGGCCCAGACGATCGGTCTCGGGCCTGTGCAACGGCGATAGGGGTGCGATCGATAGGACCTGATACCATCGTAAAATCTGGTGAGTTGCGAGGGATTTTCGGAGCACCACGCCATTTCGGCATGGGATACGTGCAGAGCGAGCGGCCGCGGGCCACGCCGCGGGCGTCGGCGCCCCGGCGAAAGACCGTTGAGCCGACCAACTTGTTCGCGGCCCGCTAGTGCGGCGCCCATCGTCCTCCCTCGCGGTCCGGCGGGCTGCTCGAGATCCGTTCGACAGAGATGCTGCTCGCGCCATGAAAGCGACTCTCGGATTGCTTGATCAGGGCTAAGCGCATGCGTGGACTTGTTCGACGTCGACGGCAAAAAGACATGCGCTGGATGTTACCATCATCAGAGCCCGATGGAAGGGTGGCGGCGATCGATCTCGCGGGGTGTCTGCAGTGTTTTCCTTCAGGATGCAGGCTGGAAACGGCGATATGCCTCAGTCCCGCTGCCCGCAGCATCGATCGATCGTGGTGACGAGGATGTCGTAGTCGATGGGCTTGGCGATGTAGTCGTCCATGCCGGCGGCGAGGAAACGCTCGCGATCACCGTCCAGGGCCTCGCCGGTGAGGGCGACGATGGGGATCCGGGCGCGCTCGTCGGGCAGGCGGCGGATGCGTTCGGCGGTTTCGAAGCCGGTCATGTCGGGCATCCGGCCGTCCATGAGCACGAGATCGAACGGGCGTTCGTCGAGCATGCGAAGGGCGCTGCCGCCGTCGGAGGCGACGGTCGGTCGGTGGCCGGCCTCTTCGATGAGGTCCTCGATCAGCAGGGCCATGTCGGGATCGTCCTCGGCAACCAGGATGTCCCAGACGGTGGATGTTTCTTCGGAGTGTTCGAGCGCAGGCGACGCATCGGAAGGTGGGGGGCGTGCCTCAGTTTTCTCAGCTGCAGCCTGGGTTTTCGCGGGATCCGGTGCCCGATCGAGCAGGGCGAGCAAGGTTCGGCCGGAGCGCTGGATGACCTCGATGCGGCGGCGGTGGCGTTCGTCGATGTCGTCGGCCATGAGGAGAAGCTCGGCCATGCCGAGAATGCCGTTCATGGCCGTGCGGATATCGTGGTTAAGGGTGGCGCGCTCAGCGCTGATGGCCGATTCGGCGGGGGGCTTTTGGCGATCGTCGTCGGACAGGGTCACGGCCGCGTCGGCTCCTGATGGTGGCATGCTCCGGCCATGTGGTAGCATTCAAAGGTGAAATTACTGTTAACGAACCGCTATCGGGAGTGAACGCCTTGAAACGGCGGGGTTTTCTGCAGGCGGCGGGCGGCGCGGGGCTTGCCGTCGGCATGGGTTCGCGGGGGGCTTCGGCGGTCGGTGCACCGCAGGAGATCGCGTCCGGGGTGTATGTTCAGCAGGGTGTTCATGAGCTGATAAGCCCGGGGAATCAGGGGCATATCGCGAATGTCGGCTGGATCGTCGGCGGTGAGGCGGTGGCCGTGGTCGATACGGGCGCATCGGTGCTTCAGGGGCGGGCGATCCGGGCGGCGATCCGGGCGGTGACCGATCTGCCGGTCCGCTATGTCGTCGCGACCCATGTACACCCGGATCACCTGTTCGGCCACGCGGCGTTTCTGGAGGATGCGCCGGCCTTCGTCGGGCATCGGAAACTGCCGGCGGCGCTCGATCAGCGGGGGGCGTTCTATCTGGATAACCTCAAGGAAACACTCGGGAATCTGGCCGAGGGAACCGAGTTGGTGATGCCGGACCTGCTGGTCGAGGACGTGACCGAGATCGACCTCGGCGACCGCATCCTAACCCTCCAGGCCCACCCGACCGCCCATACCGACAACGACCTCACGGTGCTGGACCGGGCGAGCGGCATCCTGTTCGCGGGCGATCTTCTGTTCATGGAGCGCTGCCCGGTGGTCGACGGCAGCCTGCTCGGCTGGGTCGATGTGATCGACAACATGGCCGAAATGGAGGCGACATCGGTCGTTCCCGGCCACGGCCCGGCGATGGCGCCGAATCCGCGCGCTTTCGGACCACAAACGCGCTATCTCGCGACACTTCGCGATTCCGTGCGTGCGTACATCGCCGAAGGCGGACTGCTGGACGATGCGATCCGTGCGCTCCCGCTCGAAAGCGAGCGACCGCACTGGGCGCTCTACGACGAGACCCACGGACGCAATGTCAGCGCCGCCTATGCCGAGCTGGAATGGGAGTAGGAGCGGTGCGTCCCAGTCGCGATTGTGCGACAACGGACATTATGGAAAATGTGATTGGCCAAGGCCCGTTTAGCGAACCCGGTTTCTGCCGCTCGCCGAGCCAAGGCCTCACTCACAAACGCCTAGACCTGCCGCCAGAGAGGGGAAGAAAGATGGACATCTCCAATCGTTGACCAAAAAGCCGGTTAATAGAACCATCCGATTGTTTCGACAATGCGACATAAAAAAAAATTCTTGAATGCTGCATGTGAATTTTTGATCTTTATCTGCTGCAAAGCTTTACTGACTCGTCGGCTTGCTATTCAAAGCAAACTTCTTCAATTCTATTTAGATGAAACCTTTTCATATCCTGAGAATGTTCTTTCAGGTTATTTTTTTCATCTGATGGCAAAGAACCAGATGCAATAATTAACTTCAAATTTTCATCAACTCTCGGTAAATCAACTAAATACATCTTTATCAACATTTCGCACGTTGTCCGAAGATCCTGATCAATAATCTTTGTGGATTCTATCTCGGAAACCGCCAAACAATCGCCTTCTTGTACTGAATCTAAATTATGATAAATACAGGGTTCTGCAAGGCTATAAAGATAATCTTTCATATTAGATATAGAGTGGTGGGAAGTATAACTATCCTCTGTTGGGTAATCTAAAATCCATGTCGACCCCAGATCCTTAGTTAGGCCTGGTATTCTAGTGGCTGTATTTGCTGTGGCAACAGGATCATTTTCATGTACAATATTAAGAATTGGCGCATCAATATCCATACTTTCAATGTCTTGAAGATTTTTTGATACATCCTGGTAAAACCACCAGATCAGCTGCGCTTGCCGCTGCTGATCGTTGAAGCCGATCAGCTTGTGCACCATGGCGCTGAATTAAAGGTAACCGCGGGATAGCCTGTTGTTAATGATGCAATCTGCGCTAACCCCCCGCCAAGCGAGTGACCAACGAAAATTATTCGACAGTCTTTACATACCTCGCTTGTTGCAGATTTCGCCAGCTTAGATGCAATTAAGTGCTGAACCGATGCACCAAAAACATTTTGAGCATTTCCCATGACAAAATCTTTAATAGTTTCTATTTTTCCTCTTGCCATATCGGTGCCGCGAAATACGATAGCAGTATCTTTATGAGAATTAGTAAATATTGATGCGTAAAATCCGGTAGGTTCGAGAGGAAATTCAGATTCATACATCCATCCGCCGTAGGAATAATCAATCTGAATCCGCTGCTGTTGTTGTTCTTGGCGTTCACCTTTTGTCTTGTATACGACGTTAGCCAATAGAGCCAGCGAAGCAATGAGCTGCCGTCCATCTTCGGTATAAACAGAAGGGGTTTTCTCAGGAAGTTTGCAATTTTGTGCATTGGAAACTGCCGGCAAAAAAAACAAACTGACAGCCGTCAACATAAAACAATGACGGGCGACGCGTTGCCATTTAGAAAAACAACACGCTGAAGACTCTAAACTTTGTGCCGCAAGCGATGGAATACAAAACATAACTTTAAGTAGCAAAATCTTACATAAAAATCAATCATAAAGTTTTGCCAAATTTGGCAGGATGTCGCGAGACTACGCGCCGGCCAGGCTTCCGTTTGCGGTCGTTGGGCACATTTGGGTGAGATTTGCGGTCTTCTGGCACGATATCCCTTTGAAATACCGGCATTCTTTGTTGCGACGGAGCCGGCTGACGAGAAAATTTCCTAGATACACGACTTGGCGCTTTTGCTGTTGATATCGTGCTATGCTTCGATTATTCGCTAGGTATGTACCTTCGGAGCACCAAACGGCAGAACCGAGACGGATCGACGGTCGAGTATTACGCGCTCGCCGAGAACGTGTGGAACAAGGCCAAGCAGCGATCCGAAACCAAGGTCATCCATAGCTTCGGCCGTGCCGACAGCCTGGATCGCGATGTCCTGGAACGGCTGGCGTACAGCATTCGCCGGGTCCTGATCGACGGCGGTATCGATCGTGCCGCTGCCAGCGGCGAGCCAGTTGAGGTCGCCGATATCGTGATTGATCGGGTGTTCGATCTCGGGGTTGTCCATGTCGCCCAGGCGATGTGGGACAAGCTCGGGATTCGCGAAGCGATCCAAAAGCGTGCTGCTGTGAAAAAGCTGAAAGCGCCGCATGAAGCCGCGCTTTTTGCCATGGCGACACAACGACTAGATCGGCCGGGCTCCAGGCTTGCCTGCCATGAGCGCTGGCTCGATCGGGTGTGGCTGCCGGAAGGCAAGGATCTCGGGCCTCGTCAGCTTTATCGGGCCATGGATCTTCTGGCCGAGCATGGCGATGCGATCGAAGAGGAGGTGTTCTGGAACAGCGCCGATCTGTTCAAGCTGGATGTCGATCTGGTCTTCTACGATGCCACGACGGCCCGGTTCGAAACTGACGATGAAGACGTCGCCAGCCATGAGTGGCGCGGTCTCAAATTCGAGCCGCTCAGAAAGCGTGGGCATAGCAAGGAAGGCCGAGACAACGATCCGCAAGTGATCATCGCCCTTGCGGTTACCCGGGAAGGCGTGCCGGTGCGATCTTGGATCTTTCCCGGAAATACGTCCGACGTGACCACCGTGACCCGGATCAAAGACGATCTGCGCGGCATGAGATTGGGGCGGACTTTGTTTGTTGGCGACGCCGGCATGTACTCGGCTGCCAATCTCAAGGAATTGTCCAAGGGCGCTGGTCGTTACGTACTGGCAACGCCGATCCAGAAGATCAAAGAGATCAAGGACGAGGTGTTGTCCCATCCTGGCCGCTATGCCGATATCGCGCCGAATCTGCGCGCCAAGGAAGTCATCATCGGCAATGGCGAGCGCCGCCGGCGCTACATTCTGTGCATGAACGAAGATGAAGCCGATCGGCAAAAATGGCGCCGCGCCGAGATCCTGAAAACACTGAAGGCCGAACTTCAGGCCATGAAGAAGGATCACCCCAAAGCCGCCTGCCGCCTAATCGCATCGAAGCGCTTCGGTCGTTATCTCAGCCTCGATGACAAGGACCGCCCCTATCTCGACAAAGACAAGGTCAAGCGGGCCGAGCATCTGGATGGCAAATTCGTGCTCACCACCAACGACGATACGCTGTCCGTCGCCGACATCGCGCTCGGTTATAAGGGCATGTGGATCATCGAGAACTGCTTTAGGAAGATGAAGACCACCGGGCTCGAAGTCCGGCCGATGTTCCACTGGATGCCGCAACGGATCACGGCACACGTCAAACTCTGCGTGCTCGCGCTCATGATCCAGCGGGCTGCCGAGCTTCGCACCGAGATGACCTGGACCAACATCCGGACCGCCCTCGAGACGCTGAAAGCGGTCTCCTATCGGACCGAAAAACAGGCAATTGTTCAGACGACGAATCCGACCAAATCAGCCGCGACCGTTCTGAAAAAGCTCGATATTACAAAGCCTAAGACGATCATCAACGTCAGCTGATACCCGAACAGACCCGATTCCGCCTAGATACACGCCAAAAAACGCGCGTCCATAACATGCTGAAAACAAACAGCTATTCCAACGCGTGTTCTAGCCACCGAGGTCCTTGCCAGTCCGAGCCCACTTGACCGCTGATGTCGCGATTTGGGAGTGCCTGCTCGCTGCCGATGGCAGAAAGTAGCGGTTTGACTGGCATTTCCGACCGTTCGCTCTAGAATCAACTACCAATGCTGTCGATGATCGGCGACGTCTTGGGAGGTTGAGTGATGGGTCGGTTTTGGCTGATTTGGGAGAGGGTGTCGTCCGCTCTGTTCGTGGCGGTGCTTCTGCTGGCTTTGCCCGTTCCTGCGGCGATCGCCGCTGACGACGACCCCTGGCCGGACATTCGGGCGCATCTTTTCCAGGACCGCGACATCCAGGATGGATCGGGCGTGATTCGCCTCGATGCGCCGGAGCGGGCGGCGGATGCGGCTGTGGTGCCGGTGAAGGTGTCGGCCGACATACCGCAGACAGACGAACGCTATATCGAAAAAATCCATCTGCTGATCGACCGGAATCCGGCGCCGATCGCAGGCGTGTTCCATCTCTCGCCGGATAGCGGGGTGGCCACGATCGCGACGCGGGTGCGGGTGAACGAATATACCAATGTGCGGGCGGTCGCGGAGATGAATGACGGGGCGCTCTACATGGCGACGCGGTTCGTCAAGGCGTCCGGCGGCTGTTCGGCGCCGGCGCTCAAGGATCACGAGGTCGCCATGTCGCGGATCGGCCGGATGAAGGTCAAAAAAATCACGCCGTTCACGCCGGGCGAGCCCAACCAGGTGCAGCTGATGATCAGCCATCCCAATTATTCCGGGCTGCAGATGGACCAGGTGACGCGGAACTGGGTGCCGCCCCATTTCGTCGAGAGCATCGACGTGCGCTATGGCGACCGCACGATCATGTCGGTCGAGGGCGACATTTCGCTGAGCGAGAACCCGAGCGTGCGCTTTTCCTTCGTGCCGGAGGGGCCGGGTGAGCTCGAGATCGAGGCGGTCGACACCGAGGGCGGGCGGTTCGGGCTGACCGAGCCGGTCGGCTCGGCGCCGGGGGCCTGATCGGTCGGTCGGGCGCTTCGGCAGGCGGAAAAATCAACTCGAAGTGTAGTTGTCTCTGGATTCGAACCCGGGTCCTGCCTATGCTTTGCGCTCCCTTGGTTGAATTTCGACCGGAGACGCAATGGCCTTTCGTCCGCAATTCGCCGACAGCGCCGTGCCCAGCCTGCAGCGAGGCGTCGAGCTCCGATTCGATCCTGCCGAGAACGCCTGGACCGTTTCCGTGCCGGCGCGGGTGGTGACGCCCGACGACATCGCGATCGAGGTGCTGAAGCGCTGCGACGGGCGCATGTCGATCGCCGCGATCGTCGACGAGCTGGCGCAGGCGTTCTCCGCCGATCCCGAACAGCTCGCCGCCGACGTCGACGGCATGCTCAAGGACCTCGCCGACCAGGGCATGGTCGACCTTTGATTTTTGTGACTTGCCTGAGACTCGTCGGGAGGTCCGTGCCTCCCGGTCATGCGTCGGGAAGGACACGGACCTCCATCGAAGCGCTCAGGCGAGTCGAGCCTCGCGGCGCTGCTGCGCGCCGCTACGTTATGTGGGCGCCGGTGGTCTCCACGTAGACGGCGTAGAGGGACTGGCTTGCGGCCATGAACAGGCGGTTGCGCTTGGGCCCGCCGAAGACGATGTTGCCGCAGATCTCGGGCAGACGGATCTGGCCGATCTTGTCGCCTGCGGGGTTGATGATGTGGACGCCGTCATAGCCGTCGCCGACCCAGCCGGCGCCTGCCCAGATATTGCCGCTTTCATCGACGCGGAGACCGTCATAGGCGCCGGCCTTGCCGTCGAGCTCGGCGGTGCAGAGCTCCTTGCCGTTCTTCAGGGTCTTGCCGTCGAGGTCGTAGACCCAGATTTTCTGAACGGCACCCTGGTCGGCGTAGTGGGATGCGCCGGTGTCGGCGATGTAGACCTTGGTGTAGTCGTGGCTGAAGCACATGCCGTTGGGCTTGAACGGCTCGTCGGTCACCATGGTGAGCTCGCCGCTCTGTGCGTCGATGCGGTAGACGGCTTCCTTCCTGAACGGGCGCGGGTCGGCGTTGTGGCGCTTGCCCTCGTAGTTCATGAGGCCGCCATAGCCGGGGTCGGTGAACCAGATGGAGCCGTCGTCCGGGTGGACCATGCCGTCGTTGCAGGCGTTGAAGCGCTCGCCCTCGAAGCTGTCGGCGAGCACCGTGACCTCGCCGTTCCACTCGTAGCGGATCACCTGGGCGGGCTCGTGGCAGAAGCTGATCTGACGGCCCTGGAAGTCGAAGGTGTTGCCGTTCGAGTGGTTGGAGGGATAGCGGTGCTGGCGGGCGACGTGGCCGTCCTCGTCGATATAGCGGAGGTTTTCGGACCTGGGGATGTCGGACCAGACGACATATTTGCCGACGCCCGACCAGGCGCAGCCTTCGGCCCAGAGCGTGCCGGTGTAGAGGCGCTGAATGGGCGTGTTGCCGAGCTTGGCCTTGAAGCTCGGATCGAGCACGACGATGTCCGGATCGGGATAGCGGCTGATTTCGCCCTCGCCGAAATTTCGGGCAAACGCCTCCGGCGCCATGGCGGTGCCGGCGGCGATGGCCGAGGCGGCGGCCAGGAAGCCGCGGCGGTCGACGCCGCTGTCGTCCCGTTTGAGCGCCGGCTTGGCGAGATCGACGAAGCCTTGTTCTTGAACGCGACGCATGGTGGTTGCCTCCCCGTCTGGCCGAGAGGCGTCTTTGCGCCCGCCCGGCGATGATGTGTTCTTGGTTCGATGGCTCGCCGTCATCTTAGCGCAGAGGCGGGATCGGACAAACCGCCTTCGCCCGAATTCCGGCGTCGCGGCGGAGAAAGAGACTGGGGGCTATGGCGTTCTCAGATGACGGATCTGCTCGGCCGCGATCGGGACGTGGGTGTTGGAGGTCAGGGAATGGTGAGGCGGGCGACCGGCAGGATCAGACGCCAGTCGTGGTCGACGGTCAGCCTGCGCTTGAGGAAGGCCGGATCGGTGGCGGCCGGCGATCCGATCAGCGCAGCACCGGCGTGGGCTTCGAGCAGATGGGCGAGGAGGAGGGCGGCGGAGGCGGTTTTGTGGTCGATCAGCACGCGCGTGACGCGAACCGCCGGGTGTTTCGGCCCTTCGATCGAGCGTCGTTCGATGCGGTCGCCATAGTCGATCTCGACCGCGTCCCGGCGGGACCCGATCAGGAGGCCCGCGATCTCGAGCATCCGCTCGAAATCCCCGCCCGCATTCCCCCGCAGATCCACCGGCAGGCTGCCGGCGGCTGACGCTTCGCGGAGCTCGGTCGTGGCTTTGCGGCCGAAATGGCTGATGCGGAGCGTGCGGGTGCCGCCGATGTTCTCGACGATCACCGAAGGCCGTGTGTCGACCCAGCGGATGGTATCCGCGTCGGGGTGGGGCACCGGCTCCAGGCGGACGAGGTCGGGCAGGCGCTCGGACAGGGCCCGGGCGAAGCAGAGCGCCGTGGAGCAGGCGTTTTTCGCGTGCTCGACGATGGCGGCGGGCAGGATTGGGGAGGCAAGCGCGGTCTCGACCACCCGCTCATAGGCGGGATCGGCGGCCGCTGCCTCGATTGGCTGTGGCAGAAACAGAGCGGCGACGGCGCAGATCCGCACCGCCGCCGCCCGGCCTCGATCGAGGCACGTCACAAAAAACTCGATCGAGGCACGTCCGAAAAATCAATGGCAGTAGTTGAGGGCGCCGTGCATGTGGGCGCCCCAGGGCTCGTCGCCGACGCCGCCGATGGTCTTGATCAGCCTGCGGGTTTCGGTGTCGATCACCGCGAGCTCGTCCGTGGACGACAGTGCCACGTAGAGCTTCCTGCCGTCGGGGGTGGTGACGCCGGTCTCGGGCGTGCCGGGGAGAGCGATTTCGCCGGCGGACTCCAGACTGTCGAGGTCAAGTGTCAAAAGCTTGTCCTCGCCGCGGCTGATCACGAAGGCGGTGGTCTCGAAGAAGCCGGTGTTGACGCCGGTCATGTCGGCGGCGCCGGGCAGACGGGCGACCTCTTCGAGGCTTTCGGTCGAGATGATCGACACGGTCCGGTCGCCATTGTTGGGGGTGATCATGTAGCGGCCGTCGGCGGTGGCGTAGGCCCGCCAGGGGAGGTCGCCGAGGGCGAGCGTCCTCACCGTCTCCTGGCTTTCGAGGTCGATCACGGCCATGGCGTCGCCCTCGCCGAAGGCGGCGAAGCCGTAGCGTCCGTCGACGGTCGAGGTGACGTTGATGATGCCCTGATAGGTATCGGAAGCGCCCTCGCTGGCGACCGTCTGCGGCTCGCCGACCGGGATCTCGTTCACGACCTCGGCGCTGGCGACGTCGATCACGCTCACGACGTCGGCGCCGAGATTGCCGACATAGAGGAGCGAGCCGTCCGGGCTGAAGGTCATGTTGTGGGGCTCGTAGAGGCCGTCGACGCGGGCGAGTTCGGTCTCATCGTCGAGAGAGACCAGCGAGACGGTGCCGGCGCCGATATTGCCGATCGCGACGATGCCGCCGTCCGGGCCGATCTCCATATGCTCGGGCTCGTGGCCGAGCTCGATGGTGGCGGCCGGCGCTTCGCCGGTGAGGTCGGTGACGGTGACGGTGTCGTCCGCGGTGTTCGACGTCACCATCTTCATGCGGTCCGCGGACACCGCGACCTGATGCGGCACCCGGCCGACCGGCATGTGCGCGATGACCTCGTCGCTGGTCGTGTCGACGATCGCGACGTCGGCCGAATTGCGGTTGGGCACGAACAGATAGCCCGCAATCTCGTCGGGCGAGAGGTGGACGTGCGGTGCGCTCGCATCATGGGCCGACGCGGCGCCGGACAGGCCGAGCAGGAGGCCGCCGACGGCGGTGGCTGTCAGAAAATTTCGCTGGAACGATGACGACATGGTGCCCTCTCGATGGCTGTGCAGACCATGCCGCGGCGAACAGGACCCATGTCCGGACTGCCATGCCCGCCGCATCGCAGCCTCGCCGAGGCGGTTTTCGATGGCAGGTCTCCTGGCTCGCGGGTTCGGCACCGATCGGCCTTCCCAGGCGAAACGCCCAGTGGCACGGATGATCGGAGCCCGCCGCCTACAGTTGCGGGGGCAGCCGGGGCCTTGTCCGACCCTCCAGCTTTCGGCCGACCGCACCCCGTTCCCTTTTCGCCCGGCGGTCGAACCGGCCGGGCACCATCTTGCGCCTAGCATCGTTTCCCGCCGAAGCGCTGTCAATCCGCCCGTTCGCCGTCACGCCGATCATGTCACCGCGCGCGCAACTCGCGCGCGTCGGGAGGCGCGGGGTTGACGGTGATCCTTTCGCCGCGCCGCCGTTGCTGCTACCTGTAGTCAAAATCAATGACTTCCGAAGGAACGTTTTCGGATGATGAGCCGGCTCGCCGCCGGCGGATTGGGAGAAGCCGATGGCCGCCAGAGCCAAACGCCGGGTCGACTTCAACAAGCTTCGCTGGCGCAAGACATCGCCGGGCGCGCCGGAAAAACGCTCGGTCAAGAACGGGCGCGTGCTGCGCCTCGTGCGCTTCACCGACAGCTACGAAGAGGCGGACTGGTGCCTGAAAGGCCATGTCGGCATGGTGCTGAGCGGACGGATGGTCGTCGACTTCGGCAAGGAGCGGATCGAATACAAGGCCGGCGACGCGCTGTTCATCGAGCCTGGCGAAGGCGACAGACACAAGGCCGTGATCGCGCCGGGCGAGGAGGCGACCGTGCTCCTGTTCGAGGACAGCTGAGACGGCTTTTCGCCGGTCGCAGGCGGTCGGCGGGCGTCATGGCGATTGAGTTCTTATCACTTTTTGCGCGAAAATTTACTGATAGATATTGCCTTTTGGTTTATTTTTTGGTTTGACCCTCTCCGAGTACACGCAAGCGTGTCTTGCCGTCCTGATCCGGCGCGGTGATCGAACCTCTGATTTCGATGCGGAGAGTTTTCGTGCAGCGAGCGGCGATCTTTCTCCTCGCGTTTTTCGTGACGGGGCCATGGCTGCCTGCGGGCGGGGCGACGGCCATGCCGAAGGATCTGGCGCTGCCGCTCGACTGCGAGCCGGGGCAGGACTGCTGGGTGGTGCGCTATGTCGATCACGATCAGGGTCCGGCGGCGGCGGACTACGCCTGCGGACCGTTGAGCGGTGACGGCCACAAGGGCACCGACTTCGCGGTGCGCGATCTTGCGGCGATCACCGCCGGGGTCGGGGTTCGTGCGGCGGCGCCCGGCCGGATCGCGGCGGTGCGCGACGGCATGGAGGACCGGCTGATCGACGCCCGCGACGTCGCCCAGGTCGGCGGGCGGGAATGCGGCAACGGCGTGCGCATCGATCACGGCGGCGGCTGGACGTCGCTCTACTGCCATCTCCGGCGCGGCAGCATCGTCGTTCTCGAAGGCGACGACGTGGTCGCGGGACAGCCGCTGGGCAAGGTCGGGCTCTCCGGCCAGACCAGCTTTCCCCATCTGCATTTCGACATCCGCAAGGATGACCGGCCGGTCGATCCCTTCGTCGGGCTGAAGCGGATGGCGGCCTGCGGGCCGGGCGAGGCGCCGCTCTGGAGCCGGGAGGTGCGCAGGGCCCTCGTCTACGGCCCGCCGCTGCTCACCGCGAGCGGCATCACGGCCTCGGTGCCGGACAAGAAAGACACGCGAAAAGGCTGGCACCATGCCGAAACCCTGCCGGCGAAAAGCCCCTCGCTCACGCTCTGGGTCGACGGCTACTGGTTCGAACGAGGCGACAAAGTGGTGTTCCAGCTCCTCGGGCCCGACCGACGTCCGGTCATCGACCGCGCGTTCGAGGTCGGCAAGCGGCGCCAGCGCTGGTTCAGCTTCGCAAGCGCGCCCCGGCCGTTCGGCGGATGGCCGGCGGGACTCTATCGGGGCGAAGTCCGGGTGCAGCGCGCGGGGCGGGCGAGCGACGAAGTGATCGACAGCGAGGTGCGCATCAACTGACCCGGCCGAACGCCGCTCTCCCGGCGGCGACGGACGGCGCTTGCGCGATCGGCGATCTCTTGGCAGAGTGCGGCAAACGCTCATATCCGTGGATGAAAATCGCCTGAAGGCTGTTAATCTCTTCAACTGAGAAGAATATGCGCTAATCCGCTTCCGACTCCTGGTTTTCAGAATTGCTGAACGAATAAAAGCGCCGAAAGCACTGGGAGTTTCTTCGATGATCCATGGGAAACGCGGCCTCACCCTTCGGGCCGTTCTGAAATCCGCGTTGCCGGCTGCCGCAGTGCTGGCGGCGGCGGTGATGACGGCGAAAGCCGAGGTCGCCGATCGCCTGGTGCTCGGGATCGGCGGGCCCGGCAGTGACAGCTTCACCTTCGGCACGGAACTCTGGGCGCTTGGCCAGATCGCACTCGTGCCCGACCATGGCATCGTGCTCGAGGCGAAAGAGGTGGATGCCGGCGAGGACGGTCTGGCCTCGCTGGAAGCGGCCGGCGTCCAGGCTGCGCTGGTGCACGGTCATGTGCCGGATGCACGTCGAGACGAGCTGCGCGCGATCATGGCGCTCTGGCCGGGCGGCAGGATCGCCGACGGCGTCGAACCCGTGCAGCTGCTGGTTCGGCGGGACGTCGGCGAGGACACCGTCTATCATCTGGTCAGGGCGATGTTCGACCATGCCGCCATGCTCAAGAGCGCCCATGAACGCCTGGGCCTGGCTTCGATGCGCGATTCCATGGCCGGTCTCGACGTGCCGCTGCATCCGGGTGCCGCCCGTTATTTCCGAGAAGCGGGCTTCGGTGCCGAGGCCCGGCACGCCGCAACCCGGCGGCCGGCGTCGGCCGATGGCATCTCTTCGGTGACCTACCATAACTTCGACGACGCCGACCTCGGCGCGAACGAGGTCGACCAGGTCGTCGCGGCCTGCCGCCATGCGCTGGAACTGGGTCTTCTGTCGGCCGTGCTCGGTGATCTTTCCCACACCGGCTGCGAGGCCTATACCAGCCGGCTGGCCGGGACGCCGCGAGAGGCCGGGCCGGCTCGCGCGCCCGAAACGACCGCGGCGCCCGAAACGACCGCGGCGCCCGAAACGACCGCGGCGGATGCGATGCGGGCGCTGACCGTCACCGAAGCGGCGAAGGGGGCGAGGGAGGGCGACGCTTCCGACTCGACGGCCCCGGTTGGCGAAGCATCCCTCGGCCAGGGCGGCCCCGCCATTCGCTGGCTGCCGCCGGAGGGCGCGGACGGCAGCGCGACGATGCCCGCGACGGTGCCGATCACGCGGCCGGTGATGTGACGTCGCATCACGACTCCGGACCGCGACGGACCCTGGTCTGCAGCCGCGATCGGCGGTAGGTTCGATCGTCACCAACGACGGCGCGGGCGATCCTGCGTTGACCGGCAGCGGCCGCGACCGGGGCGACTGCCGCAGCCTTCACCATCAGGGAGGTGCTCGGTGCAGGTGCAGCATGCCAAGCTCGTTCGCGCGGCGAGGGCCATCTTCGAGGCCGCCCGCTCCTCGCCCGAGGAGGCGGAGAAGGTCGCGACCCGTCTGGTGGATGCCAATCTCGCCGGCCATGACAGCCACGGCGTCATCCGCATCGCGCAGTATGTCGAGGGCGTGAACGCCGGCACCATCGAGCCCAATCGCGGCGCCGAGGTGGTGAGCGACGCCGGTGCGGTCACGGTGCTGGACGGCGGCTTCGGCTATGGTCAGATCCTGGGCGAGCAGACCATCGACGCGGCCATCGGCAAGGCGCGCGAGCACGGTATCGGCATGGCGGCGCTGCGCAATTCCGGTCATCTCGGCCGGATCGGCGACTGGGCCGCTCGCGCGGCGGATGCCGGCATGGTGTCCTTGAACTTCGTCAACGCCACCGGCCATCAACTGATCGTGGTGCCCCATGGCGGCGCCGAGGCGAGAGGCTCGACCAACCCGATCGCGATCGGCGTGCCGATCGAAGGCGAGGCGCCGGTGATTCTGGATTTCGCGACCTCGGCGGTCGCCGAAGGCAAGGTCCGGGTGGCGCGCAACAAGGGCACCTTCCTGCCGCCGGACTGCCTCCTGACCGCGGCCGGCGAGCCGACCACCAGACCCCAGGAGCTCTACACCGATCCGCGCGGCGCTCTCCTGCCGTTCGGCGGTGCGATCACGGGCCACAAGGGCGGCGGACTCTGGATGATGGCCGATCTCCTGGCCGGGTCGCTGTCCATGGGCGGCTGCAGCCGGCCGCCGGACGATCCGCCCAGGCTCTGCAGCAACATGCTTTCGATCGTCGTGGCTCCCGCAGTCTTCGCCGATAAAGGGGGCGCCGATGGGGGCGGGTTTGCAGGCGAAGTCAAGCGCTATGTCGATTTCGTAAGGGGCGCTCGCCCGCGGGATCCGAAGACGCCGGTGATGCTGCCCGGCGAGCCCGAGAGGAAGGCGCGGGCGGAACGATCGGCGAACGGCATCAACGTCGATCCCGAAACCTGGGCGCAGATCCTGGCCGCCGGCGCCTCGGTCGGCGTGGACGCAGGCGCACTCGACGACATGATCGCCTGATCAGGGCGATCTTGATGAAATCGCCCGGACCGGCCATGATCCTTCGAAAGGGAGGCTGGTCAGGGGTCAGCCGAAGATCGAAGAAAGGCGCGTCATGGCTTCTGTCGATGTCGAGAAGGTCGACAAGTTCTACGGTAGCACGCAGGTGCTTTTCGGTGTCGAGGTCGGAATCGAGGACGGCGAGTTCGTCGTTCTGGTCGGCCCTTCCGGCTGCGGAAAGTCGACGCTTCTGCGCATGATCGCGGGGCTGGAGGAGATTTCCGCCGGCCAGATCCAGATCGGCGGGCGCGTGGTCAACAACGTGCCGCCCAAGGACCGGGACATCGCCATGGTGTTCCAGAATTACGCGCTCTACCCGCATATGACCGTGCAGAACAACATGGCGTTCTCTTTGAAGCTCGCCAAGGCGCCCAAGGACGAGATCAAGAAGCGGGTCGACCAGGCGGCGGCGATCCTCGGGCTCGAGCCCTATCTCGAGCGCTATCCGCGCCAGCTCTCCGGCGGCCAGCGGCAGCGCGTGGCCATGGGGCGGGCCATCGTGCGCGATCCGCAGGTGTTTCTGTTCGACGAGCCGCTGTCCAATCTCGACGCCAAGCTTCGCGTGCAGATGCGCACCGAGATCAAGGAGCTGCATCAGCGCCTCAAGACCACCTCGGTCTACGTCACCCACGACCAGATCGAGGCCATGACCATGGCCGATCGAATCGTGGTCATGCATGACGGCATCGTCGAGCAGAACGGCTCGCCGCTCGATCTCTACGACAGCCCGGCCAATCTGTTCGTCGCCGGCTTCATCGGCTCGCCGGCGATGAACTTCATCGACGCGACGGTCAGACGCAATGGCGGCGCGCCGAGTGCGGTGACCGACGACGGCACGACCCTGCCGCTCGCTCCCGACGCCGGCGGGCAGGACGGCCAGAAGATCGTCTACGGCGTCCGGCCCGAGCATCTGGCCATGGCTTCGGAAGACACCGGCGCGCCTGCCGAGGTCTCGGTGGTCGAGCCCACAGGTGCTGAAACGCTGGTGTTCAGCCGCCTCGCCGGCAGGGAGATCACCGCCGTCTTCCGCGAGCGCCACCAATTCGCGCCCGGGCAGCAAATCCACCTGGCGCCCAATCTCGACACCGTGCATCTGTTCGACAAGGCGAGCGGCCAGCGCCTCTGACGGCGCGGCGTTCGGCCCGACGCGCCGGCCTCAATTGCGATCGACGCGCAGGAACCGGTTGATCGCGAAGGCGAGCACGAAGGGCCAGGCGATCCAGTTCAGGATCGCGATCAGGAGGGCCAGGTCCTCCGGCGAGAACGGCAGCGTGATCCAGCCGCATGGGCCCGGGGAGGCGGATGCCGGGGCTTGTCCGAACGACCCGTAGCAGGTCGCGCCGGTCTCGCGCGGGTCCCATTCGTCGCGCACGGTCAGCGCGACCACCGGCAGATGATAGCGCAGCGATGCGGCGATGCCGCTGAGCGTCGACCAGTCCGCGGGCGGCTTGTCGGCCTCCGGCGCCTCGCCCAGCGGATAGCGCGTCGCTTCGGCACCCAGCATCGCGAGCGACGGCTCGAAGTTGTCGCCGGTCAGGAACATCGGCAGCATGGCGGCCCAGAAGGCGAGGATGACCGCCAGAAGCCGCAGGGGATCGGTGCCGTAGCCGAGAAGCAGGCTGAACATGCCCTGCAGCGGCCTCCGCATCGTCCAGTCCCCGATCCATCCGAAGATACGGCCGAACAGGGACTGACGGGCGTGCATGCGACGGTTCCGCAACTGCTCCTCATATTCGCGCTCGACCATTTTTCGATAGATGGCGTCGGCGTCCTGGCGAAATCCGCGATTGCGCAGGTCCTGCTCGATCGCGATGAAGGTCTGGCGTCGAAACACCGGGTCGGTGTCGATCAGATCGAGAAAGGCCTGGTGACGCAGCAGGCCCCGATTCTCCTCGCCCGGGGGCAGGATCTGCCAGTGGTTGACCGTCACGTCCCGAAGATCCATGGGCTTCGGAAGTTGGAGATGACCGTCGGTGGTCACGACCTCGGCGAGCTCGAATTCGTCGATGACGGCGTTGGCGAGCACCAGGCCGACCTCGGCGGGCCGGCGCGCCGGATCGTCCGGCTCGAACCCCTTGTGGGTCAGGATCAGCTCGCCGAGTTTGGCGTCCGCGAGGTTCAGAGCGCCCGGAATTTCGGCATGGCTGCCGGGGCAGGGGTCGCCTTCGGGACAAAGCCGCCTGTCGTCGAAGGCGCGGAACAGCCGAAGCGCCTTTCGGATCTCGCAGCCGCGGGCGTCGACCTGTCCCTGGCGGGGCTTGTCGAGGCCTGCCCTGTCCCTGACGTCGGGATAGTCGTCCTCGATCAGCCGCAGCCCGGTGAGGTCGACCTCGTTGCTGCAGACCAGATTGGTCATCGACAGCGCCTGGGCGCGGGTCACGAGGCGCCCGGCGTCCTTCGGGCAGCCGAGTTCCACGCCGGCCCGTTCCAGATCCGAACGCGCCGTGGCCACCGAGCGCAGATGCACGTCCCGGGTGATCTTCGTGTCGTCCAGAACGATGCGGCCGGTGGCGGTCAGGTTGGTGAGGTCGAGCTCGCCGCCGATCCTGCAGCCGACGATCGAGAGATCACCGTGGATGACGGCGCCGAGGTCGTCGGGCCCGATCGCCGGATCGATCCGCTGCTGGCCTTCGTGGTCCAGATGGGCCGTGAACCCCCAGAATCCGAGCGACCCGCCGATGCTGCAATGCTGGATTCGCACGCCTCGATGCTGCGCGGACATATGGTCCCCGGTCACCACGAGGCTGCCCAGGGTCAGATCGCCGTCGAACGAATTCCCGACGAGCACGAGCTGCCCGAAACGCGAGGGCGCGACCGCCTTCTTGGACATGCTGAGTCTGAACTGCCCGAAGGTGGCCGCAAAGGCGGTCAAGCGCTTCGCCACATGGAGGGCTTCGGCGTCGAAATAGGCGATCCGGGTCACCGCGAGATTGAGATCGCCGCCGATGCGGGTCGGTATCTCATCGTCCTTCTGGTAGACGGTGCGAGCGAAGAAGATGCCGTCGCAGATGCTCGACCAGAAATTGGCGTCGAGGCCGATCTGCACGCCATTCAATATGATATTGCCCTCGAAGCGGCAGTTGCGGGCCTGGAGCCAGCCGCGGATGACGGCCAGGTTCTCCTCAGTGGACGTTTCCTTCTGGGTGGCGATCGTGACGTCGCCGGTAAATCGTCCGCCCGACATGTCGAGCGAACCGTCGAACCAGATATTCTTCATGTCGAAACGGCCGCCGACATGCATGTTGGCGGCGTGCAGCATCCCGCGCAGCTCCGGGTCCGTGGTCGCGGTCCGGCCGAATTCGACGGTGAGGTGGTCGAGCGAAAGGTCGTTCTCGACCCGGAGCCCGCTCAGATCGATCGAGCGCGTCTCCGTCAGATGCCGCGCCGCGGCGCTGCTTTCCGTGCGCACCAGACACTTATCCAGGAGGAGCGAACCGCCGACCTGGGTGTTGCGAAAACTCAGCGTCTTCGCGAAGTGACAGCCGCTCAGGTCCACCGAACGCTCGAAGCGGCATTCGGAAAAATCAACCTCGCCCCAGAAGGTGACGTCGAGGGCGCGCACGGCCCTGGTGATCGTCTCGCCATAAAGGGAGACATTGCCACGCACCGACCGCCCTTCGATCTCATCCGTGCGGCCATGACGGAAGTGGTCCAGAAAGCGCTCGGGCGTGAGATCGCCGCCTGAAAGAGCGCTTCTCTCCTGGCCCGACGCTCGGTTCCGGCCGTGTAGCATCACGAGATCGTCGACGGCGGCGTTCCGATCCTCGGTCATGACACCTCCCGGAAGGTTGCCAGTAAGAAGCGAGTCTTGGCGCTCCATTTGTAGGAGCGCGCCGACAAGTCCTTGACCAGCGGCCTGTCAAAATTCATGCCGACATAGCCGCGGTGATCGATCGCCAGAAGGCTGCGAAACAGCCCGTCGGCATGGATCATGGTCGCTTCGACCCATCGCACGCTCTTGAGGTCGAGCGCATTGAGCGCGTTTCTGTCGACCTCGCCGGTGAATTCGGGCCAGACTCGCAGGGGATGCGCCGCCTTCTTCGCCAGTTCCCGCTGGCGATGATAAAAGCCACGCCAGTCGATTTCGGTTGGGTCCTCCACGACCTTGAAGGCGCCCCCTCCGGCATGGATATAGCTGCAGAAGAAGTCGACATAGGCCGGGACGACCTCGAGGTTCATGTCGAAGCGGCCATTGCCCCGAAGCGTGGCGTTCACGGCGTGAAAGATGTTGGACGACTGGTCGAGGCCGATCAGACGTGTGACCAGACGTTTGTCGCGCAAGGCCAGATCCCGAGCGTCGTGGTCCTCCGGAATGGTCTCGGCTTTGGGGACCTGGTCCGGGTTATCCGCCCAGAGGAACTCCGTCTTGCGGGCGCGGCCGCCGACATGTTCGGTCACTTCGATCAGGTCGTAGCAATCGTAGAAGGGCAGCGTCTTGATGCGGGCCGTGAGAACGGGATGCGCATCTTCCGTCGGATCCTCCAGAGCACTCGGAGAAATGTGGAGGTCGAGGAGTGTCGTGTTGACATGGTCGACCAGCCGTTCGGCCTGTTCCCGAAGCGTCTGGTTCTCGGGCGGCAGGAGACGGCGCCAGTCGTGGTTCCGGCGGCGCCACTCGAGGTTCTCCCGGGCCGCGGCGTTGACGGCCTCAAGGTCGCCTTCGAGCCCGTCGAAGGGACGGTTGGCATCGATCAGAGGATCGCGCTCGGCCTCCTGCAGTTTGCTCAGCCGCCGGCTGAAGGCTATCTGACCGATCGATTCGTGATCCTGTGTCGTCCAGAGCAGCGGGTCTCTGCCCAACCGCCTCGGCGGAGGCGAGACGGCGGCCTCCGATGGCGAGGCGTCCCGGTTCTCCGGCCAGGGAAACTGAACATATGACTGACTCAGCGAGAGATCGGGCCAGGGTGCGAGGATCAGCGCATTGACGGTTCGCTCGGCGCCGGATCCGGCCAGGGCGTAGAGGTGGCTGGCGGCCGCGACGTGGCTGTCCCGGTCATAGCTTTTGAAGACTTCGCGAAAGTTGTCGTCCTCGTAGACATCTTCCGACACGTCCCATCCGTCTCGGAGGATGGTCATGTCCTTGAACGCCGGCCAGCCGATGGCGGCCCAGAGATCGATGAGGGCCGGCGTCACCGGCGGAGGTTGTTCGTCGGACGAGCCGCGCAGGCCGAGTGCGGCGCAGCCGAAAGCGGCCACCTTCGTCGCCTCCGTCACGGGCAGGAGGCGGCGTGAAGCGAGGTCGTGGAGGAGGCTCCCTTCGACGTCGGGCCTGCCTTGGCCGCCCCTGAACAGAACGCGCCAGTGTTCGAACCGCCCGGAGGATGTTTCGGCATCGTCGGCGCGCCGGTAGGCCGTGCAGGTCAACTGCATGGCGTCGCTGGTCATCGACCGTGAATAGGGGCGGGGAAGATAGATGCCGAGCCGCTCGGCGACGACGGGGCGATCGCGCCGCAGGGTCCGGGCGTCGAACGTCTGTGTTGTCGTGATCAGCTCGATGGTCATGCGTCAATGCCAGGTCCATGAAATGTGCGGCAAAGTGGTTCGCCGGGAACGAGCTGCCGGGCTTGCCATGCTTTGCAGGCATTCAATTCCAAGATGAATGAACGCTCGAATGAAAGACGGGATAAACTATGCGAGGGGAGCGTTCAACCGCAAAAGGCTCAAACCGCCCGGTAGAGCGATGGTCCGGCGAGCGCGACCTTTTTTCGCGCGAGCAAACACAGGGCAGCGGGATCGGATCGCCGTCACCTGGGAGGCCTTTTCCAAATCAGGCCTTTTTCCTAGGAAAAAATTCTGATATACAGGTTTCAATCGAATTGTTCCTTCGAGGAGCCGGCAACCTTAAGCGCTTGTTCCCAAAACAAAAACCAAAAAGCGATCGGCATAAATCTTTATCAACCTTTAGCGATTTCTTGACTTTTTCATGTCATCTTTGCTGCAATGCAGCATGAATGGTTCGAACCTGGCGGCAAACGACTGGTGATGTGTCGATGCAATATCATGCTTATGAAATGGCCCACGCGCTGATCTCGCCGATGCGTTTCGGCGCGCATGTGCTGCAGGAAGTGAACAGCAGCGTTTTCAACCCGTTCGCGCACACGCCGATCGGCAGGTCCGTGGCCGCGGCCTGCGAGGTGTTCGAAGGCGTCACCAGGCGTTACGGCAAGCCGGAATTCGGGATCGAGGAGACGACGATCGACGGCGAGCCTGTCGCCATCACCGAGGAGGTGGTGAGCTACCGGCCGTTCGGCGACCTTTTGCGTTTCAGGCGGGAGGGGCGGGACGACCGCGCGTTCGATGACCCGAAAGTGCTGATCATCGCGCCCATGTCCGGCCATTATGCGACGCTGCTGCGCGGCACCGTGCGGGCGATGGTGCAGGAGCACGACGTCTACATCACCGACTGGCGGGACGCGCGCAACGTGCCGCTGATCTACGGCAGCTTCGATTTCAACGACTTCGTCGACTACGTGATCGACTTCATCCGCTTCATCGGCCCGGACACCCACGTGATCGCGGTCTGCCAGCCCTCCGTGCCGGTGCTCGCCGCAGCCGCGGTGATGGCGCGCGCCGAGGATCCCTGCCAGCCGCTCTCGCTGACCCTGATGGGCGGGCCGATCGACACGCGCCGGAACCCGACCGAGGTCAACAAGCTCGCCCAGTCCCGGGACATCGGCTGGTTCGAGCGGAACGTGATCACCCGCGTGCCGCTGCCCCATGCGGGCGCGATGCGCGAGGTCTATCCGGGCTTCATCCAGCTCTCCGGCTTCATGACCATGAACCTCGATCGTCATGTCGAGGCCCATTGGGGACTCTACCAGCATCTGATCGAAGGGGACTGCGATTCGGTGCAGCAGCACCGGAAGTTCTACGAGGAATATCTCGCGGTCATGGACCTGCCGGCGGAGTTCTATCTCCAGACCGTCGAGACCGTGTTCCAGAAGCACCTGCTGCCGGACGGCAAGCTGGAGCATCGGGGCGAGAAGGTCGACTGCTCGCTGATCGAGCACACCACGCTGATGACCGTCGAGGGCGAGAAGGACGACATCTGCGGCCTTGGCCAGACCGAAGCCGCGCACGCGCTCTGCACCGGCATTCCGTCGGAGCGCCATATCCACTATGTGCAGCCGGGCGTCGGCCATTACGGCGTGTTCAACGGCACCCGCTGGCGCACCGAAATCCAGCCGCGCATTGCCGAGATGATCCGGAAGGCCGAGGGCGACAAGCCCGAACGGCCGACCGCCGCCATCGAGCCGCTGCCGCCCCGCCCGGGCGTCGGCAGCATCATTCAGGCGTTCAGGTGGGCGTGATCGACGCGAGAAAGCTGCTGGCCTGGGCCGGTCTTTTCAGATGGATCTTTGCGGCGTCCGGATAGGCATTTTGGGCGAACAGCGCGCCGTAGCGACGGCGGCGCTCGGGAAATGTGCGCGTCACCCACAAAAGGATCGAACGCCTGCTGAAAAAGGCGATGCGCCAGGTCTCGCGGTTGTCGCCGCAGACGGTCTCGCCCGTGATCACGCGCGAAAGGGTCCGCTTCAGGCTGCGCCAAAGGGTGAGCGCGAAGGCGTAGTCGAGCCAGACGATCGCGCTCGCGCGGGACCAGAGCATGTCCTGGGTGAGGCTGTAATTGCCGTCGATCACCCAGCGGGCGCCGGAAGATGCGTCGTCGACCATCGTTCGAAACGCCGATGGATCCCTCGCGGTCCAACCCGGCAGCCAGTGAAGCGCGTCGAGCTCGACATGGGGTGCTGCCAGCCGTTTCGCGAGCGCCCTGGCGAAGGTGGTCTTGCCCGAGCCGCTGGTGCCGACGACGACCACGCGGGCGAAACGTTTGCCCGACATGGCAGGCAGGTTGTTCGAAGCCGTGGTCATGGCGCTACAGCGTCGGCTCGAAGCGGCAGTTGACGGTGAGTTCGGCGACCACGGCGTGGTCGGGAAGCGTCATGATCGTCGCGATCACCTCGGCGAGATCGGCGGGGTCGATCATTTCCTCCTCAGGGACGTTCGCCCAGCTCACCATGTCGGTCGCGACCAGCCCCGGGCAGACCGCGGTGGCGCGCACGCCGTGATCCCAGCCGGCGCGCCGCGTGGCATGGTGGAGAGCCAGCGCCGCGTGCTTGCTTATGGCGTAGCCGGCACTGTCGTCGCTCGGCACGCGCTTGCCGGCGAGCGAGACCAGGTTGACGATGCGGCCGTGGCCCGCCTGCTTCAGATGCGGCAAAGCGAGCTGGATCAGCTTCAGCGGCCCCTTGACGTTGACCCGCCAGAGCCGGTCGAAATCCGCCTCGTCGCCGTCCTCGATCCGCACTTTGAGATAGACGCCGGCATTGTTCACCAGCCCGTCCAGACGGCCAAACCGGTCGAGTGTCGACCGCATCCACGCTGCCGCGGTTTCGGGGCGTTCGGCATCGTATTCATGAACGAGGACGTCGCCTGCTGCCAGCTCGGCGATGGCGTCCGGTTTTCTTACCCCAAGGCTGAGCCTGTAGCCCTTGCCCCGAAGGCACGCCGTGATCGCCCACCCGATCCCACGGTTCGCCCCGGACACCATCACCACCCGTCCCCTGCTCTCCAGCATGATCAAGCTCCTCGAAGGTCAACGCCGCCGCGCGTCCGCGGCCGGGGCGAACGTCAGGCCACCGAAGACCTGTTCGGTCGGCTGGACCTCGATCATGCTGACGTTCATGCGCCAGGGTGCGTCGAGGGCGAAGAGGATGGCCTCGGCGATGTCTTCGGGCTGGAGTTGTTCGATGCCCGGCTCCTTCATCGCCTTCGCTTTCTCCGCATCGTCGAAGGAGACGTCGAAGATCTCGGTGATCACGCGCCCGGGCAGGATTTCGGTCGTGCGCACGCCGGATCCCTTGAGCTCGATCCGGAGATTCTGGTTGAGCAGATGCACGGCCCCCTTGCTCGCGCCGTAGATGACGGAATAGAGCGGGTAGAGGCCGGCGGTCGAGCCGATGTTGATCACATGGCCGCGCTTGCGCTCGACCATGCCGGGAAGCGTGGCACGCAGAACGTGAACGAGCGAGACGACGTTGACGCCGAGTGTCGTGTCGATGTCCTCGGGCGAGGCCTCGAGAAAGCCCTCCATGCCGCGGCCGGTGCCGGCATTGCCGACCACGACGTCGACATCCAGAGCGGACAGGCGATCGTAGATCGCGTCCCGGTCGCGAAGATCGAGCGCGATCGGCTCGCAGCCGGTCTCCTCGGCGAGCGCCTTCAGACGATCCTGGCGGCGCGCGAGGGCGTGAACCCGGAGGCCGCGCCCGGCGAGCGCCCGCACTGTCGCGGCGCCGATGCCGCTGGAAGCGCCCGTCACCAGGGCTGTTTCATAGTCGCTGAGCGGCATGGTTCCCTCCCTCGAACGGCCAGGTGCGAACTCCCTTTCTAGGACCCCAGGCCGGCGGGGGCCAGGGGAGCCGCGAACATCCGGCCGCGTAACGTTTTCTTAACCACGATCCGTTAGCCTGCCCCTGACCTCGACCACAGATACGGTGACGATGCGTCCGCTATTCGACCGCAGCGAACTGATGGCGATCCTGCTCCTGCCCGCGCTCGTCCTGGCGGGGTGGCTGGCCTGGGCTCGTCCGGCCGCTGATTCGCTCGCGGCCATCATCGAGGACGCACTCGCGCGCGAAGGTCTCTTCGGTGCCGTGGTCGCCCATGGGATGCCGGGGGAGGAGCCGGAAGTCGCCGCCTTCGGCCTCGCCGACCGGTCGGAGAACAGGGCGATGGCCGCGGGCGAAAAATTCAAGATCGCGAGCCTGTCCAAGCCGGTGACGGCCGCGGCCGTGCTGGCGCTGATGCGAAAGGAGGGGTTCGATCTGGAAACGCCGCTGGTCGAGCTGCATCCGGCGGCGCGGCGCATGGCGGATCCGCGCGGCGCCTCGATCACCCTTCGCCACCTTCTCAGCCATGCCGCCGGCTGGGACCGGGCGCTCGCCTTCGACCCGTTCTTCATCGGTCCCGAACCCATGCGGCGGCTGATCGGGGCCGAGCGGGCGCCGCCGCCCAGCTGCGACGCCATCGCCGATGCCCTGCTCGGCCAGCCGCTGCAGTTCGATCCGGGCAGCCGCTACGCCTATTCGAACCTCGGCTATTGCTGGCTCGGCCGGATCCTGGCGCATCATGAGGGCCGGCCCTATGCCGAGGCCGTTCGCGCGCTGCTGCCCGGCCTCGACGGCTTTTCCATGGACGAGGCCGATGTCACGGTGCCGCCGGAGGTCTCGGCGATCGAGAGCGGCTTCGCGGTCGGCGATCCGCAGGTCATCGCCGCCGCCGGCGGGTGGATCACAGATGCGCGCCGCTATTTCGCCTTCGCGTCGAGGCCGATCGCTCCGGTCGTGACGGAGCGGCCCGGCTATGCGAAGGGCGAGACGTTCTACGGTCTGGGCTGGCGGGTCTGGGATCTGCCGGACGGCCGGGTGCTGAGCCATTACGGCGCGATGCCGGGCGTCTTCTCCTTCGTGATCCGAAAGCCGGGCGGGCCGATGGTGGTCGCACTGTTCAACGGACGCCCCGACGATCCGGGAGCCGCATTCGAGCGCCTGCTGCGGGCGATCACCGCTCTTCCCGGCTGGCGCCGCCCGTCCCCGGCGTCAGCTGAAGCTGTTGCCGGAGCCGTTGCCCTTGATCTTCGCGCCGAACATCTGGGCGAGGTCGGTGGGGAAGGGGAAGACGATGGTGGAGCTGCGCTCGTTGGCGATGTTGTTGAGGGTGGCGAGATAGCGGAGCTGCATCGCTTCCGGGCTTTCCGAGAACATCTTGGCCGCCTCGAGAAAGGCCGCGGCCGCCTCCCGCTCGCCGTTCGCCTCGATGATCTTGGCACGGCGCACGCGCTCGGCCTCGGCCTGGCGGGAGATGTGGCGGATCATCTGCTTGTCGACGTCCACCTCCTTGATCTCGACGTTCGAGACCTTGATGCCCCAGGCCTCGGTCTTGACCTCCAGCGCCCGCTGGATCTCGACGCTCAGGCGTTCGGGGTCGGAGAGCTCGTCCAGCTCGTGGGTGCCCACCGAGGCTCTGAGCGTCGCCTGCGCCATCTCGCGGGTTGCTTCGTTGTAGTTCTCGGTGTCGAGGATCGCGAGGCGGGCGTCGTGCACGCGGTAATAGACGACCCCGTTCACCTTCACCAGGACGTTGTCCTTGGTGATGATGTCCTGGGGCTGGATGTCCACCACCTTTTCGCGGGTGTCGACCTTCTCCATCTTCTGGAGAACCGGGATGACGAAGCGCAGCCCCGGCCGTCTTATGCCTGAGAAGCGGCCGAGCGTCAGGACGACGCCGCGCTCATATTCCTGGATGATCACCACCGATGCCGCGGCCAGGACCGCGAGCAGGATGGCGGCGATCACCAGAACGATCAGCAGCACGATCGAATAATCACTCATGTTATCGCTTCCTCGCGCTCGGGCTCGACGTCGACGGTCAATCCGTCGACGGCGATCACCCGTACTTTCTGTCCCGCCTCCAGCACGCGGTCGGAACGCGCCGCCCAGGTGGTGCCGCGCATGCTGACCCGGCCCTCGACGCCATCCCAGACCTTGACCGTGGCGAGCCCGCCGACCAACTCCTCCGGCCCGCTCAGAACCGGCATGGTGTGCAGCCGCCTGATCCAGACCAGGAACATCATCAGAAGGCTGGAGCTGATCACCGCCAAAAGGCCGATCATCGTCTTCGAGATACCATAGCCCGGAACGCCGGTATCGATGAGAAAAATCGAGCCGGTCACGAAGGCGATGATGCCGCTCATGCCGATCAGCCCGAAGCCGGGCATGGTGAGCTCGACGATCATCAGGATCACGCCGACCAGGATGATGCCGAGGCCGACCAGGCTGACCGGCAGGAGCTGGAAGGCGTAGAGCGAGACCAGGAGGCTGACGAGGCCGAGCACGCCGGGCAGGAACAGCCCGGGCATCGCCACCTCGATCAGGAGGCCGATCATGCCGATCATCAGGAGGCCGTAGGCGACGCTCGGATCGGTGACGATCCTGAGAAAGCGGGTGTGCAGGCTCGGCGCCAGCCTAACGATCTCGCGGTCTTTCAGATCGAGGGTCACGGTCTCGCCGTCGACCTCGACGCTCCTGCCGTCGAGATTGGCGAGGAGCTGCGGCAGATCGTTGGCGACCAGGTCGATCACGCCCTGCTTCAGCGCCTCGCCCGCCGGCAGGCTGGCGGCATTCCTGACCGCGCGCTCGGCCCAGTCGGCGTTGCGGCCGCGAAGCTCGGCGAGACCGCGAATGTAACCGATCGCATCGCTCAGGATCTTGTCGTCGAGATCGGGCGTCCGTTCCGACCCGTCCCCGCTCTCCTCGTTTCGGGGCGGATCATCCGACAGGCGGATCGGTGTCGCGGCGCCGAGATTGGTGGCCGGTGCCATGGCGGCGATATGGGTGGCGTAGAGGATGTAGGTGCCGGCGCTGGCGGCGTGCGCGCCGCTCGGCCCGACGAAGCCGATCACCGGCACGGGCGAGGCCAGCACGTCCTTGATGATGACGCGCATGGAGCTCACCAGCCCGCCCGGCGTGTCCAGGCGCAGCACCATGAGGTCGATGCCGTTGTCGCGAAGCTCGGAAAAGCTGCGCCTGACATGGGCGGCGCTGGCCGGGCCGATCGGGCCTTCGAGGTCGATCACGCCGACCCGGGATGCGGAAGCGGCGGGCGAGGCGGAGAGCGCTGCGAACGCTGCGGGAAGGAGGATGAGGGCGAGGAGGGCGGCGCACCTGCGGAACGCCGTTTGCCGGGGCCGGCTCTCGGCCGTGTCTAGCGGTGTGACCACAACATCTGATTCCCTCCGCCTCGGCCGACATTGGCTGTATGCCGCCATGATCGGCGAAGGCTGAAGGGAATCTTCCGTTCCGAACGCACCACTACAGCTTCCCGTGGCAATGCTTGTATTTCTTGCCCGACCCGCAGGGGCAGGGCGCGTTGCGCGGCACTTTGGCGGACCGGCCCTGCTGCTCGGCCGTCTGTGCGCCGCCGCCGACCGCCGTCACCGCAGCGGCGCCGCCACCGCTCGAACGCCGGGGCGTGCGCGCCGGCGGGCCGTCCGTGCCGGTGGCGAGCATGGGTTCCTCCTCGGCGGCCTCGGCCTGTTCCGACTGCGCGGCGCGGATCTCGAGATGGGAGAGCACCTGGGTCACGGTCTGGCGGAGGTTGGTCAAAAGCCCGCCGAACAGGTTGAAGGCTTCGCGTTTATACTCGTTCAGCGGGTCCTTCTGGCCGTAGCCTCTGAGATGAATGCCCTGGCGCAGATGGTCGAGCTGCAGCAGGTGGTCCTTCCAGAGGTGATCGAGGATCTGCAAAAGCAGGGATTTTTCCGCGGACCGGATCATCGGCTGGCCATAGGTCACGGTCTTTTGCGCGACTTTGCGATCCGAGGCTTCGATCAGCCGTTCCCTGATCTCGGTGTCGGCGACGCCCTCCTCCTTCGCCCAGTCCTTGATCGGCACGTCGAGGGCGAGCAGACGCCTGGTGTCCTTCTCGAGCCGCTCGATGTCCCATTCCTCATGATAGGCCTTTTCCGGAATGCATTCGGCGACCAGGTCCTCGATGACCTCGTGGCGCATGTCGCGCACGGTCTCGGCGACGTCCTCGGCGGCGATCAGATCGCGGCGCTGCTCGTAGATCACCTTGCGCTGGTCGTTCATGACGTCGTCGAACTTCAGGAGATTCTTTCGGATCTCGAAGTTGCGCGCCTCGACCTTCTGCTGCGCCTTTTCCAGCGCCTTGTTGATCCAGGGATGGATGATCGCCTCGTCCTCTTCGAGGCCGAGCTTTCGGAGCATGCCGTCCATGCGCTCGGAACCGAAGATGCGCATGAGGTCGTCTTCGAGGGAGAGGAAGAACTTGGAGCGACCGGGATCGCCCTGGCGGCCCGAGCGGCCGCGCAGCTGGTTGTCGACCCGCCGGCTCTCGTGACGTTCGGTGCCGAGCACGTAGAGGCCGCCGGCTTCGCGGACCCTGGCCTTCTCGGCCTCGACTTCCTGTTCGATGCGCTGGCCTTCCTCGACCCGCTTCGTCATGTCGGCGACGTCGGTCAGTTCCTGCTCGATGCGCATCTCGGCATTGCCGCCGAGCTGGATGTCGGTGCCGCGGCCGGCCATGTTGGTGGCGATGGTGACCGCACCGAGCCGCCCGGCCTGGGCGACGATATAGGCTTCCTGCTCGTGATAGCGGGCGTTCAGCACCTGATGCGGAACTTTTTGCTTTTTCAGGAGTGCCGAGAGGCTTTCCGACTTTTCGATGCTGACCGTGCCGACCAGCACCGGCTGGCCGTTCTCGTGCGCTTCCGCGATCGACGCGACGATCGCCTTGTCCTTCTCGCCCGTGGTCCGGTAGACCTCGTCGTCCTGATCGTCGCGGATCATGGTCTGATGGGTCGGCATCTCGATGACGTCGAGCCCGTAGATCTCGGAGAACTCCGGCGCCTCGGTCATCGCCGTGCCGGTCATGCCGGCGAGTTTCGGGTAGAGCCGGAAATAATTCTGGAAGGTGATCGAGGCCAGCGTCTGGTTTTCCGGCTGGATCGACACGCTTTCCTTGGCTTCCAGGGCCTGATGCAGGCCGTCGGAATAGCGCCGGCCCTCCATCATGCGTCCGGTGAACTCGTCGACGATCACCACCTTGTCGTTCTTGACGAGATAGTCGACGTCGCGGGTGAACAGCTTGTGCGCCCGGAGCGCCTGGTTGATGTGGTGGACCAGGGTGACGTTGGCGATGTCGTAGAGCTCGGGATGCTTCAGCATGCCGCTCTCTTCGAGCCATTCCTGCATCTTCTCGGCACCGGACTCCGAGAGCGACACGGCGCGCTGCTTCTCGTCCTTCTCGTAATCCTCGGGCTCGAGCTTCGGGATGTAGGTGTCGATGGTCTGGTAGAGCTCGGAGCTTGTCTCGGCGGGGCCGGAGATGATCAACGGCGTGCGCGCTTCGTCGATCAGGATGCTGTCGACCTCGTCGACGATCGCGAAGTTGAAGTCACGCTGCACCATGCGTTCCTTCTCGAACTTCATGTTGTCGCGCAGATAGTCGAAGCCGAACTCGTTGTTGGTGCCGTAGGTGATGTCGGCGGCATAAGCGGCCTTGCGCTCGGGCTCGGAGAGATTGGGCACGATGCAGCCGACGGTGAGGCCGAGGAATTCGTAGATCTCGCCCATCCACTGGCTGTCGCGCCGTGCGAGGTAGTCGTTGACCGTGACCACGTGGCAGCCCTTGCCTTCGATCGCGTTCAGATAGACGGCGAGCGTCGCCACCAGGGTCTTGCCCTCGCCGGTCTTCATCTCGGCGATCCTGCCCTGATGTAGCACCATGCCGCCGATCATCTGCACGTCGTAGTGGCGCTGACCGAGGGTGCGCTTGGCGGCCTCGCGCACCGTGGCGAAGGCGTCGTTCAGGACGTCGTCCAGGCTTTCGCCGTCGTTCAGACGGCCGCGCAGCCATTCCGTGCGGGCCTTGAGCTCGTCGTCGGACAGGGCTTCGAGATCAGGTTCGAGCGCGTTGATCGCGTCGACCCGGTTGCGCAACGACTTGACGAAGCGATCGTTGGCCGAGCCGAACAGCCGCTTGGCGAGGGCGCCGATCATGGACGCATGGCCCTCCGAATTAGGGGAAAGAAGACGCAATTTTTCTAGGGTGTCAGATAGGCAGTTTGCCCTTGAGTGTCAACGTGACCGCCGGCCGGGCCGCGGCCCGGTGCCGCCGCCGGCACCGCTTGGCAGGTTCCGCTTTCCGTGATGGCGGCGCGCCGGGCGCTTGTGGCAGGACGGGCTTTATGGTTTCTATGCGGGTTCATTTCACCGACCCTCGGGAGTTCACCTCATGTTGGCCAAATCTTTAGGCGCCGCCATCGGCGTGCTGGCGTTCTGCAGCGCTGCGCTGGCCCAGGACCAGGCCGCCGACGATCCGATCGTGGCCGTCGTCAACGGTGCCGAAGTGCATCGCAGCGCTGTCGAGGCCGTCACCCGGTCGCTGCCGCAGCAGATGCAGCAGGCGCCGATCGAGCAGATCTATCCCGTCCTTCTGGATCGTGTGATCGACTTCAAGCTGATCGAGGCCGAGGCCGAGAAAAGCGATCTCGCGGACGATCCGGACGTCCAGAAGTCGCTCGCTCAGGCCCGCGCGGCCGTGCTGCGCGACGCCATGCTGCAGCAGCAGATCGAGGAAGGCAGCACCGAGGATGCGCTCAAGGCCCGCTATGAGGAGATGAAGCAAAAGGACGGCTTCGCCTCCGAGGAGGTCCATGCGCGTCACATCCTGCTCGCCACCGAGGACGACGCCAAGGCGGTGATCGAGGAGCTCGAGGGCGGCGCCGACTTCGAGGCTCTCGCCAAGGAGAAGTCGACCGGCCCGAGCGCACCCCAGGGCGGCGATCTCGGCTATTTCAAGCAGGGCCAGATGGTGCCGGAGTTCGGCGACGCCGCCTTCGCCATGGAGGTCGGCGCCACCTCCGCCGAGCCGGTGCAGACCCAGTTCGGCTTTCATGTGATCAAGGTCGAGGACAAGCGGACGGTGGAGCCGAGCTTCGAGGAGTCCGAGCCGCAGATCCGTCAGGATGTCGCGCGCGAGATCGTCACCGCCCTGGTCGAAGATCTGCGTGAAGGTGCCGAGATCGAGCGCTTCAACATCGACGGCTCGCCGATGATCGTGCAGGAGGACGAGGGCGGTGCCGACGGTGAGGCGGACGGTGGCGAAGGTCAGGCCGAGGATGGCGGCTGAACGGCGGCGGGTCGCTGCGGCCCTGCCCGGAGCGAGACGATGAACCGGCGGGCATGACAGCGGCATGAGCGCGCAACGTTCGCCGCTGGCGCCCGCCGCCTTTCCCGCGATCCCGCCGGTCGCGGGCGTCACGCTGGCATCCGGCGCGTCCGGGGTCCGTTATGCGGGCCGTGCCGATCTGGCGCTTCTGGCCTTCGTCGAAGGCACCACGGTCGGCGGCGTCTTCACCCGCTCCCACGTGCCCGGCCATCCCGTGCTCTGGTGCCGCGAGATCCTGAAGCGCGGCACCGCGCGGGGCCTCGTGGTGAACGCCGGCAACGCCAACGTGCTGAACGGCGGCCATGGCGACGCCGCCGTGCGCGAGGAGGCGGCCGCGGCCGCGGCCCTCCTCGGGGCGGCGCCCGAGGATGTGTTCGTCGCCTCGACCGGCGTGATCGGCGAGCCGCTGCCGGTCGACAGGATCGTCGAGACCCTGCCCGACCTGCATGCGCGGCTGTCGCCGGATGGCTGGGAGGCGGCGGCGGAGGCGATCCGCACCACCGACACCTTCGCCAAGGGCAGTTTTGCGCAGACCACCATCGGCGGCTGCGAGGTCGACATCGCCGGCATCGTCAAGGGCTCCGGCATGATCCAGCCGGACATGGCGACCATGCTCGCGTTCATGATCACCGACGCGGCGCTGCCGTCCGCCATGCTGCAGCGTCTCGTCGAGGAGGCGAACGAGGCGGCCTTCCGCAACATCACCGTCGACAGCGACACGTCGACCTCGGACATGCTGCTGCTGTTCGCGACCGGGCAGGCGGACCATCCCGAAGCGATGAACATCGGCGCCGATCTGCTGGACGATTTTCGTGCGACGCTCAAAGGAGTCGCGGTCGATCTCGCCAAGCAGGTGGTGTGCGACGGCGAAGGGCTTTCGAAATTCATTCAGATCACCGTCGAGGGCGCTGTCGGCGACGAGTCCGCGCGCATCATCGCGCTTTCGGTCGCCAACTCGCCGCTGGTCAAGACCGCGATCTCCGGCGAGGACGCGAATTGGGGCCGGATCGTCGCCGCGGTCGGCAAGGCCTATCAGCCGATCGAACTCGCCCATCTCGGCATCCGCGTCGGCGGTCTGACGGTGGCAGAGAACGGTGCACGCCTGGCCGATCTCGACGAAGCGCCGATCGACGCGCACCTCAAAGGCCGGGAGATCGACGTCGCCATCACCGTCGGCCTGGGCAACGGCAAGGCCACCGTCTGGACCTCCGACCTCACCCACGACTACATCACCATCAACGCCGACTACAGGTCCTGATGGCGCGGCCATCGGCGTCGACTTTCAGGACTTCGGCGGCGGTGCCCGCGCCGGAACCCGGCCGTTGAAGGCCGAGACCGCCGTGGAGGACTCGGACAAGTCGACGCTGTCATCGCATGACACGGTGTCATTGCACGACCATGACATCGTCGTGGTGGCGGCCTGTGCGCTGGTGGATGCGGATCATCGGGTGCTGCTGGCGAGGCGCCCCGAGGGCAGGGCGATGGCCGGGCTCTGGGAGTTTCCGGGCGGCAAGGTGGAGACGGGCGAGACACCGGAAGTCTGCCTGATCCGCGAGCTGAAGGAAGAACTCGATCTCGACGTCGTCGAGAACTGCCTAGCACCGCTCACCTTCGCCTCGCACGGTTACGAGACCTTCCACCTCCTGATGCCGCTCTATGTGTGCCGCGTCTGGGACGGGATACCCCGTCCGTGCGAGGGTCAGGAGCTGAAATGGGTCCGGCCGAACGCCATGGCCGGCTTTCCCATGCCCGAGGCCGACAAGCCGCTGGTGGCCTTTCTACGGGACTATCTCTGAGCGCTTGCCGTCCGAGTCCGACACACTTCCGCCTCCATGCGATCTCGCCTGGAAGTTGACGACTTGCTGAAATTTTAGCGTTTTTGCATGAATTTCATTGCGTTGCGCCGCCGTCATGGGCAAGGCTGGGCCGCGCGGTCTTCGAATCCTGAGGATCGGTTACGTGCGACGACGCGAGGGAGCTCTATGGCTAGAACCAAGAAAATGCTGGATCCGGATCCCCGGGTTATGGATTTCGAGACCGAATACGAACTCGGGCAGGACAATATCAGGCCGTTCGGTCTCGATATCCATAATCCCGTCTTCCTGATCTCCGCCATCGTCATCGTCGGCTTCGTGATGCTGTCGCTGGCGAATCAGGAGGCCTCGGCCGAGTTCTTCGGCTGGTTCCGTCCCTTCCTTACCAGCACCTTCGACTGGTTTCTGATGTGGGCGATCAACATCATGTTCGTCTTTTGCCTGTTCCTCGCGGTTTCGCCGCTGGGCGCGGTGACGATCGGCGGCAAGGACGCGGTGCCCGACTACAGCTATCCCGGCTGGATCGCCATGCTGTTCTCCGCCGGCATCGGCATCGGGCTTTTGTTCTTCGGCGTGCTCGAGCCGATGTACTATTCGCTGCCCGAGCTGAACTCCCTGCCGCTCGGCGCCGATCCTTCGGTCGAGGGCAACGAGAACATGGGGATCGTCGGCACGATCTTTCACTGGGGCTTCAGCGCCTGGGCGGTCTACGTGGTGGTGGCGCTCTGTCTCGCGATCTTCTGCTACAATCTCGGCCTGCCGCTGACCCTTCGCTCCGCTTTTTTCCCGATCTTCGGCGAGCGCGTCTGGGGCTGGCCCGGCCACATCATCGACACGCTCGCGGTGTTCGCCACCCTGTTCGGCCTGACCACGTCCCTCGGCCTCGGCGCGCAGCAGGTCGCCGCGGGCCTGAACGACGTGTTCGGCGTCCCGGTCACGAACACGCTGGTGGTCAGCCTGATCCTCGGCATCACGGCGATCGCGCTGGGTTCCGTCCTGCTGGGCATGGATGCGGGCGTGAAGCGGCTCTCCGAGATCAACATGATCATGGCGGTCGTGCTGTTCTTCTTCGTCCTGCTGGTCGGCCCGACCCTGACGCTGCTGCAGAAATTCGGCAGCACGATGGTGGATTACGTCGTCGCGATGCCCGCCTTGTCCAATCCGCATGGACGCGAAGACCTCGGCTACATGCATGGCTGGACGACGTTCTACTGGGCCTGGTGGATCGCCTGGTCGCCGTTTGTCGGCATGTTCATCGCGCGCATCTCCAAGGGACGAACCGTTCGCGAGTTCATCATCTGCGTCCTGATCGCGCCGACCCTTGTCTGCGCCATCTGGATGACGGTGTTCGGCGGTCTTGCGCTCGAGCAGATGGCCGGCGGCTATGAGGGCGTGAAGGACGTGGTCGCCGCCTATCAGCCCGAGCTTGCGCTGTTCCGCATGCTGGATCAGCTGCCGCTCTACAACATCGTCGCCCCGATCTCCCTGGTGCTGATCGTGATCTTCTTCGTCACCTCGTCGGACTCGGGGTCGCTGGTGATCGACACGATCACGGCCGGCGGCAAGATGGACGCGCCGGTCGCCCAGCGGGTGTTCTGGTGCACCTTCGAGGGGCTGGTCGCGATCGCGCTGCTGCTCGGCGGCGGGCTGAACGCGCTGCAGGGTGCTGCCGTCTCCATGGGCATCCCGTTCACCATCGTGGTGCTGGCGATGTGCTGGTGCCTCTATCTGGCGCTCAAGTCCGAACGTCAGAAGATCTGAGCCGAAGCCGGCGTCCTCGACAGGGGACGCCGGCGCTTCAGCCTTCGAGCAGGTCCGCGAGCCTGGCCCGGCCGCTGCCCCGCGCAGCCGGCTTCGGCTGGCCCGGACCGGGGCTCCAGGCGGCGATCATGAGAAGCTGAAAGGTCGCGGCGACGCGGCCCAGGGCGTCGCCGTGGCGCTCCTGGTAAAGCCGGCAGGCGTCGAGCAGCGTGCTGCGTCGGAGCGGTTTGCCGGCACTCTCCACCAGAAGGTTGCTCTCGGCCATGCCGCGCAGATCGGCGAGCAGCTTCAGCGGATGCTCGTAGGTCACGGTCAGCGTGTCGATATCGGCGACCGGCAGCGCGTAGCCGGTCCGCCGCAACAGCTCGCCCGCATCCGGCACGTCGATGAACGGCGCGACCCGGGGTGGCGCGGCCACCTCGTCGACTTTGGCTTCGGCTTCCGTGAGGCAGGCGCGGAGCTCGTACAGTGTCCGGCCGCCGGGCATGGCGGCGAGCAGCAGGCCGTCGGGCTTGAGCGCATAGCGGATCTGGATGAGGGTGCCGGGGAGATCGTTCACCCAGTGCAGACTGCCGATCGCGATCACCAGGTCGAAGACGTCGAAGCCGAAGGGCAGTTTTTCCTCGTCCAGCGCCAGGCGCGGTCCGGTGACCCGTTCGACCATGGACGGCGACAGATCGGCCTGGATGACGTCGCGAATTCGGTCCCGAGGCAGGGCGGCGGCGACCTGGCCGGTATGGCAGCCGAGCACGAGGGTCGTGGCGAAGGATCGGCGAACGTCCGTGAGACGCTCGACCACCCGCGCGGTCATCTCGTTCACGAGAAAGTCGAATTTTTCGAACGAACCCGCCGCCCGGTCGCGGCGTTTCCGCTGAAGCCGCCGGTCGAAAAGCTCGGGCGGGGCGTCGGGAATTACGTGAGCTCCGAAGCCAGGATCGCGCCACGGGACGCCATGAAATAGAGTCCCATATGGTGGGTTTCGGCCTTGGGATGGGCGGCGGTTTCGGGCAGGCCCAGCTCCTTCGCCGCGGCCAGCGGCAGATCGTAGGTGGCGGTCGCCGGCTCGAAGACCGCGATGTGCTCGAGCGTCGGCATCAGCCCGTGATTCCTCGCGGACAGCAGCGTGAGCACGAAATCCATGACGCAGATGTCGGTGCAGATGCCGGTGGTCAGCACCGCCTCCAGCCGGTGGCTGTTCACCCAGTCCACGACCTTGTTGTGGAACTGGCCGTGGCAGCCGCCGACATAGCTCGCCTCCATGCCGCCGACGAAGCCGTTGATGCAGTCCTTGCGCATCAGGGTGGCGTCGCCGCAGTCCTCCAGCCAGGCGAGTTCGGGCACAAGGTTCTCCTCGCCGGTGCCGCGCTCGCAATGGGGCGGGTAGGGGGGCTCGGGCACGCCGGGCTGGTGGGTATCGAGAAAGGCGAGGATCGGGCTCTTTCGCTCGGCGAAGCGCCTCGCCAGGCGATCGGTTTCCCCGACCATCCTCGCGACCTGGGCATCCGGTGCCGGCGGGGCGAGATTGCCACCGCCGACGGCGCAAAAGCCGTTGACCTCGTCGACGATCACGAGGCCGGTCGGCCGCGCGAACGGATCGAAGACGACGAGGTCGATCGGCATCTGGGCTCGAAGGCGCTCCAGCAGGCTGTCGCTCGCGGTCATCGCCCGGCTCCTCTGCTTGATTCACCCTGCTCCAACCTCTTGCAAAACGAGGTCGAAGGCAAGGCGGAGGCGGTCACGGAGCCGTGTGCGTCGCGGTGCTGCCGTCCCTACCTCAAGGCCAGGCCGTCCGCACCGAACCGGTGAATTCTCGCCGGATCGGGGGTCATGAAGACGGTATCGCCGTGATGGACCCCGAACTCGCCGTCGGCCCGCGCCGTGATGACGGTGCCGTTGTCCATGTTGACGTGCAGGAAGGTGTCCGAGCCCAGATGCTCGGCGACGTTGACCGTGCCTCGCCAGTCGCCCTGATCCTTCGACAGCCGCAGATGTTCCGGCCGGATGCCGATGGTCGCGGCGTTCCGCTTCTGCGCCAGCTCGCCGTCCAGCAGGTTCATCCTGGGCGAGCCGATGAAGCCGGCGACGAACACGTTGTCCGGGTTGTTGTAGAGCTCCAGCGGCGAGCCGACCTGGGCGACGTTGCCGGCGTTCAGCACCACGATCTTGTCGGCCATGGTCATCGCCTCGACCTGATCGTGGGTCACGTAGATCATGGTGGTCTCGAGACTGTTGTGCAGCTCGCTGATCTCGATCCGCATGTTCACGCGGAGCGCCGCGTCCAGATTCGACAGCGGCTCGTCGAACAGGAAGGCCGCGGGCTCGCGCACGATCGCGCGGCCGATCGCGACGCGCTGGCGCTGGCCGCCGGAGAGCTGGCCCGGACGCCGGTCGAGATAGTCGGTGAGATTGAGGACGCGAGCCGCGTCGCGCACCTTCCTGTCGATCACGTCCTGGCTCTGCCGCGCCATCTTCAGCGGAAAGGCGATGTTTTTATACACGCTCATATGCGGGTAGAGCGCGTAGGACTGGAACACCATGGCGAGCCCGCGCCTGGCCGGCGGGATGTCGGTGGCGTCCCGGCCGTCGATGAGGATCTGGCCGGAGGTGGCGTCCTCGAGGCCGGCGATCAGCCGCAGGAGGGTGGACTTGCCGCAGCCCGAGGGGCCGACGAACACCACGAACTCGCCGTCCTTGATGTCGAGATCGACGGATGGAATGACTTCGACGTCGCCGAAGGTCTTGTTCACCTTCTCCAGCCTGATGCTACCCATGCCGTTTCTCCATGTCGCAGTGGTATGACCACATCAGTGGTATGACCACATCATTTGTTGTTGCTGCGGATGCTCGATCATGTCACCGCGCCGCCCATCACTTCACCGCGCCGCCCATCACTTCACCGCGCCGCCCATCACTTCACCGCGCCGCCCAACGTCACTTCACCGCGCGCGCAACGTCATGCCGCGCACCAGCTGCTTCTGGCTGAACCAGCCCATGATCAAAATCGGGGCGATCGCCATGGTCGAGGCGGCGGACAGCTTGGCGAAGAAGAGACCCTCCGGGCTCGAATAGCTGGCGATGAAGGCGGTCAAAGGGGCGGCGTCGACGGCGGTCAGGTTGAGCGTCCAGAACGCCTCGTTCCAGGCGAGGATGATGTTCAGGAGAATGGTCGAGGCGATGCCCGGCAGCGCCATCGGCGTCAGGACGTGGATGATCTCCGACTTGAGCGAGGCCCCGTCCATGCGCGCGGCTTCGAGGATGTCCTTCGGGATCTCCTTGAAGTAGGTGTAGAGCATCCAGACGATGATCGGCAGGTTGATCAGCATCAGCACCACCACCAGGCCGATGCGGCTGTCCAGAATGCCGAGCTTGATGAAGATCAGGTAGATCGGGTAGAGCACGCCGACCGCCGGCAGCATCTTGGTGGACAGCATCCAGAGCAGGATGTCCTTGGTGCGCTTGCCCGGCACGAACGCCATCGACCAGGCGGCCGGTATCGCGATCAGGATGCCGAGCAGCGTCGAGCCGCCGGCGATGATCACCGAGTTCCAGAGATAGCGCATGTAGTTGGAGCGGTCCTGCACCACGCCGTAGTTTTCCAGCGTCCAGTCGAAGAACAGGAACACCGGCGGATCGGCGATCGCGGTCGCCTCGGTCTTGAAGCTGGTGAGCACGGTCCAGAGGATCGGGAAGAAGATCAGGAGACCGATCGCCCAGGCGACCACGGTGTTGATGGTCCTGCGCTGTGTCGAAACTTCGCGTGCCATGGTTCTTCCCCTTCCTCAGGCGTCCAGGTTCTTGCCGACGATGCGCATCAGGAAGATGGCGACGATGTTGGCGAGGATGACGGCGTAGATGCCGCCCGCCGAACCGAGCCCGACATTCTGGCTCTCGAGCACGCGCTGATAGATCAGATAGGTGAGCGTGCGGGTGCCGAAGGAGCCCTGGGTGGTGACGAAGATCTCGGCGAAGATCGACAACAGAAAAATCGTCTGGATCAGGATCACCACGGTGATCGCCCGGCCGAGATGGGGGAGGATGATGTACCAGAAGCGCTTCAAAAGAGGGGCGCCGTCCATCTCCGAGGCTTCGAGCTGCTCGCCGTCCAGCGACTGCACCGCGGTCAGCAGGATGAGGGTCGCGAACGGCAGCCACTGCCAGGAGACGATCATGATCAGCGAGGTCATCGGCGCCTGCGAGAGCCAGTCGACCGGCTGCGCCCCGAAGAATTCCCATAAATGCGAGAGGACCCCGTTCACCGGGTCCATGAACATGTTCTTCCAGACCAGGGCCGAGACCGTGGGCATCACGAAGAAGGGGGCGATCACCAGGATGCGGACGATGCCCTGGCCCCACATCGGCTGATCGAGCAGCAGCGCCAGCAGGACGCCGAGCACCACGGTGATCACCAGGACGCCGCCGACCAGGAGGAGCGTCGCACCGACCGCGTCGAGAAAGGACGAGCTGGTGACGAAGCGCGCGTAATTGTCGAAACCGACCCAGCCCTGATCGCCGCCGCGCAGCGGCAGATATTTCTTGAACGAGAAATAGAGGGTCATGATGAGCGGGACGAGCATCCAGCCCAGGAGCAGAACGACGGCCGGCGTCAGCATCCAGCGCGCGGCGGATTTCGAATGTTCTGTCGCCATGACCCGGGCCTCCCCCACCCGTCGGAAACGAACGTCGGCCTTGTCGTCGAGGGCCGGCGATGCCGGCCGCCACCGGAGGGCCGCCGCAACGAGCGGTCCTCCGGATCGGCGCGGTCGTCTAGTAGCCCGCAGCTTCCATTTCGTCGGTGGTCAGAGCCTGCGCATTCTCCAGCGCTTCCTCGGCGCTCTGCTGCCCCGCGAGGGCTGCCGAGAACTCCTGGCCCACCTGGGTGCCGATGCCCGAAAACTCCGGGATCGCCACGAACTGGATGCCGACATAGGGCACCGGGTCGACCGTCGGGTTGGTCGGGTCGGCGGCATTGATGCTGTCCAGCGTCATCTTCGCGAACGGCACCTTCTGGTATTCGGGGTTCTCGTAGAGCGAGGTGCGGGTGCCGGGAGGAACGTTCGCCCAGCCCTCGTTCTCGGCCACCAGCGCCAGATACTCCTTCGAGGTCGCCCAGTTGATGAACGCCTTGGCGGCCTCTTCCTTCTGGGTGCCGGCCGGGATCGCCAGCGCCCAGGCCCAGAGCCAGTTGGCGCGCTTGCCGAGGCCGGCATCCGGGGCGAGCGCGAAGCCGACGCTGTCGGCGACGGTGCTGTCGTCGGGGTTGGTCACGAAGGACGCGGCGACGGTCGCGTCGATCCACATGCCGCACTTGCCCTGCTGAAAGAGCGCCAGGTTCTCGTTGAAGCCGTTGGTGGCCGCACCCGGAGGCCCGGCGTCGTTCATCAGGTCGAGATAGAAGTCGAGGGTCTGCGACCAGGGCTCGCTGTCGAACTGCGCCTGCCAGTCCTCATCGAACCAGCGCGCGCCGAAGGAATTGGCCATGGTGGTGATGAACGCCGCATTCTCGCCCCAGCCGGCCTTGCCGCGCAGGCAGACGCCGTAGATCTCGTTGTCCTTGTCGGTCATGGCACGGGCGGCTTCGGCGACGAACTCCCAGGTCGGCGCCTCGGGCATCTCGAGCCCGGCCGCTTCCATCAGGTCCGTGCGGTACATCACCATCGAGCTTTCGCCGTAGAACGGCGCCGCATAGAGCGTGTCCTCATGCGAAAGGCCGGCGCGCATCGCCGGCAGGATGTCGTCGACGTCATACTCGGCGGGCAGATCGTCGAGGGCGACCAGCCAGTCCTGCGCGGCCCAGATCGGCGTCTCGTACATGCCGATGGTCATGATGTCGAACTGGCCGCCATTGGTGGCGATGTCCTGGGTCACGCGCTGGCGAAGAACGTTCTCCTCGAGCGTCACCCACTCGACCTCATGGCCCGTCTTCTCGGTGAAGTCCGCGGTCAGACCCTGCATGCGGATCATGTCGCCATTGTTGACCGTGGCGATCGTAATGGTCTCGGCGCCAACCAGCGCCGTCGACGCCAGCAACGCGCCGGCAGCCAGTGATACGGTTTTCAGTGACACGGCGGAATGCCTCCTTGATTGTTGAGCATGTGCATTTTTTTCAAGCAGTTGCTCACACGGGGTTCGAAAGAAGCCAAGATCATTCTTACTCTGCTGGTTTTGAGTAAAATTTCAACTTGAACCTGGGAGACGACCGGAAAAGTGTTGGTCCGCGTGCGGACAGGATCCGCGCGCGTCGAATGGAGCGGGCTCGGACGGGCCGCACCTTCTGTCTGGCCCTCGCCATGACTGCGCTAATCGTCATGCTTTGGTCAAATGCTCTGCCCTATCGTGGCTGTCTGCGAGGGACACATGGGTGATCCGGCCGGTCAGGGCGACTGGCGGCCTGGCTCTATTTCGTTACCGGGCGCACGCAAGACGAGATCGCCGCGGGGCGCTATCCGCTCGCCGTACCGGTGCTCGCGGATTCGGAGGAAGAACGCGCGGCGCTGCAGGGACTCATGATTGACAGGTCCATCCACGACCTCTGCGGTGCGGCGGACGCCACTTTCTCCAGCGTTCCCCCGATCGTCGGGGCGGGTGATCGACCGTGCGGCCAACCGCAAGGTCGCGAGCCTGCCGCTGCACGCGCCGCCGAGACATTTTCTCGTCATCGCAGGCGGCGAGCCGGACAAGGCCCTGCCGATCCGCTCGGCGCTCGGCGGCAGACTCGCCGACGCCCTGATCACCGACGAGCTGACTGCGGCCGCCGTCCGCGGGGATTCCGACCACCGCGAAGCGGTGGCACGAACCACAGGGAGACCGCCGCCGTAAGGATCGGAGCCCGGCGTGACGGCACGGGACGGAGATCAGGCGGCCTCGGGGCCGGATATGGCCGGCGGCGCGCGATAGGGCAGATGCACCAGGAATTCGGTGCCGGTGCCGACCTCGCTCATCACCTCGATCCTGCCGCCATGCATGTCGACCAGGTGGCTCACCAGGTTGAGGCCGATGCCGGTGCCGGTGATGCCGATGGAGGTGCTGGCGCGGAAGAAACGGGTAAAGAGGCGTTCGATCTCCGGCGCGGGGATGCCGACTCCTTCGTCGCGCACCGAGATGATGAGATCGCCCCGCCCGTCGCGGCGGCCCGTCACCCAGATGCGCGTCTGCACACCGGAATACTTGATCGCGTTCGACAGGAGGTTGGAGAACACCTGATGCAGCAGCTTGCCGTCGGCAAGGATGATCCCAGGCAGGTTCTCGACGTCGACGATGATCTCGTGATCGTCGCTCAATTCTCGATAGTTGCCGGCGATCTCCTGGAGCAGCCTGGCCGGTTCGCAGGCCTTCGGCTCGAACGCGATACGGCCTTCTTCGAGACGTGAGCTGCTGAGCACGCTTTCCATGAGTTCGGTGAGACGGTTGACGGCGATGCGAACTTTTCTCTGAGTGTCCTTCAGCGCCTCCGGCTTCATCTTGTCGAGCTTTCTCAGGATGCGCTGCGCATTGCCGTCGATGATCGCGAGCGGCGTTCGGAACTCGTGGGACACCATGGAGACGAACTGCCGCTGAAGGCCGTTGAGCTCGCGCTCCTTGGCGAGCGCGGTTTCGAGTTCGTCACGGTAGCGGGCGATCTCGTCGTAGGAGCCGTGGAGGTTGGCACGCATGTCGTTGATGGCGGCGGCGAGCTGATCGAGCTCGTCGGTCCCGGTGCCATGGTCGCGGTCGTGCAGCACGAAATCCGATTTTCGATCGGTCAGATTCAAGGCCGACAGATAGGCGGCGAGATCGATCAGATGCCGGCCTACGATGCGATAGAAGAGATAGATGATCACCAGGCTCATGCAGAGCGTCTTGACGAGATTGAGTGCCAGAATGACGGCGAATTTCCGGGCGAGGGACCAGTAGAGATCGTCGACGCTCGACACGAGCGTGAGGCGACCGACGACTTTGGGCTGCATGCCGCTGCCATACAGCAGCGGCATGCTCTTTTGCAGCGTGTAGGTCGACCGCCGGTCGCCGGCGCTCCAGCTCGATCCGTCCTCCGAGACGATCTCCGCCCATTCGATCTCGGTGAGGCTGGTGATGCCGTCGAGCTGGCTCCGCACCAGGTTGTCGTCGTAGGTCCAGAGGCTGAAGGAGAGAGAGGAGCCGTAGGACAGCTCGACCTGTGCCAGGGCGTGGTTCCTGGAGTCGATGTCGGTCCGGTAATCGAACCAGAGCTGAACCGACGTGATGAACATGGTGATGACGGTGCTTGCCAGGATGACCATCATGGCGAAGGACCGTGACAGGGGACTGCCGAACAGCCGTGCGATCGGCGGCCAGGACCACCAGCATCGTCCGGATGCCGGCTGTCCGGATGTCGTCGCCTGAGCTTTCGTAGGATCGTCGAACGTCGTGGGCGCTGCCGCCGACACTTTGGGCACTTGTCAGTCGGCTTTCGCGGTTCTGTACTTTTCGGTAGATTCGCTCGATGTCGCCGCGCTGGCGGAGTTCGGCGAGGCCGCGATCGAACTGATCGCGAAGCTCGCGGTCGGCGAACGCGACCGAGAAGACGGTGAGGCCGCCGAAGATGCGATGGCGTCGCAGGTCGAGGCTGGTGTCGAAATCGTCGGCCATGGTCGACGTCATGTAATCGAAGATCACGTCGTCGATGACGATGACCTCGGCCCGTCCGGACCAGAACATTCTCACCTGGGCGGTCTGATCGGCGAGGTCGAAATACTTGCGGACATAGTCGTCCCGGACATGCCGGCCGAACAGCTCCCGGAACTCGCCGCCGAGATGATCATGCGCGTTCTGCCAGGCGACGACGCTGTGACCGGGCAGATCGGCGATGCCGCGGATGTCGATGCCGTCCCGCTCCCTGACGATCGCAACGTTGTCGAAGGCGATGCAGGGTTCCGAATAGAAGAGACCGTCCGCATCCTCCGGCATGGCGCCCGCGGCCGCATCCAGGCGCCCCAGCCTGACTTCCTCCTTGATGCGTTTGTAGGACTGCATCAACGGTTTGACTTCGTGCCCGACCGCCCTGAAGGCTTCGCGCACGAGTTCGATCGAGATGCCTGGGTCCTCCCGGTCATCGAGCACGAAGGGCTGGCTGTGGCTGGCGAAGCCGATGGCGATCTCGCGGGCATGGGGGGCGGCGGACCCGACGCACAGGAAAAGAGCGGCGAGCAGGCACAGCGTTCGGTTCGTCATCATTCTCTCCGGACGTTCACGGCGTCCAGTCGCCGGCCGAAGGGGCGGCGGTCAGGTTCGAATGCCCGGACTATGCACCATCGATCTTAACGATGAGTTAATCGCAATGCGCTGCCGCCAGACTCTGCGATGCGCCAGACTCTGGGGTGCGCCAGACTCTGGGGCGCGAAGTTCAGTCTCCGCGCTCCTCCGCCGCCTTCTGCTTGCGCGCCTTCGCCGCGTACAGATTGAGCGCCTCGACGGCGATCGAGAAGCCGATCGCGAAATAGAGATAGGCGCGCGGGATGTGGAAATGCAGGCCGTCGGCGACCAGCGCCACGCCGACCAGGAGGAGGAAGGCGAGCGCCAGCATCTTCACGGTCGGGTGACGGTCGACGAAGCCGGCGACCGGGGCTGCAGCGAGCAGCATGACGGCGATCGCGATCAGGATGGCGATGACCATGATCGGGATGTGCTCGGCGATGCCGATGGCGGTGATCACGCTGTCGAGGGAAAAGACCATGTCGATCACCATGATCTGGAAGATCACATAGGCGAAGCTGGCGGTCCTGGCGTCGGGGCCGTCTTCGTCGCCGCCCTCGAGCTCGTTGTGCATCTCGACCGTCGCCTTGTAGATCAGGAAAGCGCCGCCGAAGAACAGGACGATGTCGCGCCAGGAGACGCCGAAATCACCGACGAAAAAAATCGGCGTGACGAGGCGGGTCATCCAGGCGAGGGTGAAGAGAAGCGCCAGGCGGGCGATCAGGGCCAGCGCCAGGCCGATGAAGCGCGCGCGCGCGCGCTGGTGCTCGGGCAGCTTGTTGGTGACGATCGACAAAAAGATGATGTTGTCGATGCCGAGAACGATCTCGAGCACCGAGAGCGTGGCCAGACTGACCCAGGCCTCGGGGCTGGACGCGAGCGCCAGCAGATCCATCAGTGGCGCGGCCACGGCGTCGACGACGACCGGTCGAGCCTGGCTCCACGGTTTGCGGTCGTGGTCTGGTGATGTCGAGCGAGGTCTTCCATGCGCGCACGCTGCCGCTGTTCATCCAGTGTCGTCGACTTGCCTGCAAGTGGATGCCCGGGTCAAGACCGGGCATGACGTTCTTTTTCGGGCCTGCCCATCACTATCGTTCCAAGGCGGAACCAGCCGAACCCGAACCTGGCGGCAAACCGCGAAGCCTGGCCACGGTGATCCGAGCCTACGAGGTCCTCGCAAGACTCTTGGCATGGTGGGTGATGTGGTCGCCCATGAAGCTGGCCATGAAATAGTAGGAGTGGTCGTAGCCTTCCTGCATGCGGAGGTTCAGAGGGATACCGGCGGACGCGCAGGCATCCTCGAGGAGTTCGGGCTTGAGCTGTTCATTCAAGAACTCGTCGCCGGTGCCCTGGTCGACCAGGACCGGCAGCCGCCAGCTCGTCGACTCGCAAAGTTCCGTGGCGTCGTAGTCGCGCCAGGTTTCGCGGTCCCCGCCCAGATAGCCGGTGAGCGCCTTCTCGCCCCAGGGGCAGCGCATCGGCGCGGAGATCGGGGCGAAGGCGGAGACGCTTTTGTACTTGTCCGGGTTCTTGAGCGCGATGGTGAGCGCGCCGTGGCCGCCCATGGAGTGGCCGAAGATCCCGGCGCGGGCCTCGTCGACGGGAAAATTCTCGTTGATCAGCGCCGGCAGTTCCTCGGTGATGTAGCCGTACATACGGTAGTGGGCCGCCCAGGGCTCTTCCGTGGCGTCGACGTAGAAGCCGGCGCCGCTGCCGAAGTCATAAGATTCGTCCTCGCCTGGAATGTTCACGCCGCGCGGGCTGGTGTCCGGGGCGACGAGAATCAGACCGTGCTCGGCGGCGTAGCGCTGGGCGCCGGCCTTCTCCGTGAAATTGGCCCAGGTGCAGGTCAGGCCGGAGAGCCAGTAGAGCACCGGGAGCTTGTCGTCGCTCTCCGCCTGCGGCGGCGTGTAGACTGCGAACTCCATGCGGCAGTCGGTTTCCTTCGCCTGATGGGCGTAAACGCGCTGCCAGCCGCCATGCAGGCGGTGCTGTTTCAGGATTTCGAGAGTCATGAAGAATTCCTTCGCCTATGCGTGACCTTGACCACACGACAATGGCCGGCAGTTCCCCGCCGGCCACCGCCAAGTTCAGCCCGGCGTCGCCGACTCCTAGTAGATGACGACGCTGCGGATGCTTTCGCCGGCATGCATCAGGTCGAAGCCCTTGTTGATGTCCTCGAGCGGCATGGTGTGGGTGATCAGGTCGTCGATGTTGATCTTGCCGTCCATGTACCAGTCGACGATTTTCGGCACGTCGGTGCGGCCCCTCGCCCCGCCGAAGGCGGTGCCGCGCCAGGATCGGCCGGTGACCAGCTGGAAGGGGCGCGTGGAAATCTCGGCGCCGGCGGGCGCGACGCCGATGATGATGCTCTCGCCCCAGCCCTTGTGGGCGCATTCGAGCGCCTGGCGCATGACGTCGACATTGCCGATGCACTCGAAGCTGTAATCGGCGCCGCCGCCGGTGAGGTCGACCAGATAGGGAACGAGGTCACCTTCGACTTCCTTCGGGTTCACGAAGTGAGTCATGCCGAACTTCTCGGCGATCTCCTTGCGCCTCGGGTTCAGGTCGACGCCGACGATCATGTTGGCGCCGACCAGCTTCGCGCCCTGGATGACATTGAGGCCGATGCCGCCGAGGCCGAACACCACGACGTTCGAGCCGGGCTCGACCTTGGCGGTGTTGACCACCGCACCGACGCCCGTGGTGACGCCGCAGCCGATGTAGCAGATTTTTTCGAACGGCGCGTCTTCACGGACCTTGGCGAGCGCGATTTCGGGCACGACGGTGAAATTCGCGAAGGTCGAGGTGCCCATGTAGTGGAAGAGCTTGTCCTTGCCCATGGAGAAGCGGGACGTGCCGTCCGGCATCAGGCCCTGGCCCTGAGTGCTGCGGATGCGCTGGCAGAGATTGGTCTTCGGATTCAGGCAGTATTCGCAGGTGCGGCATTCCGGCGTGTAGAGCGGGATGACGTGGTCGCCCTTCCTGAGCTCGCTCACGCCCGGGCCGCAATCGACCACGACACCGGCACCCTCATGGCCGAGGATCGCGGGGAACAGGCCCTCGGGATCGGCGCCTGAGAGGGTGAATTCGTCGGTGTGGCAGATGCCGGTCGCCTTGACCTCGACCAGCACCTCGCCCTCTTTCGGGCCTTCGAGCTGAACCGTTTCGATCGAAAGCGGCTCGCCCGCCTTGTGCGCAACCGCGGCTCGCACGTCCATGATCGTTTGACCTCCCTGATCCGGCCGATGGAATGTGATCCGAACCTGTCAGACCTGAAAAGCCGTGACAAGTGGCGTCTCGTCCCGTTTTCGGATGGACGTTTCATTGTGTCTTGCGATATTCTACTTATTGGTGAATTTTCCAGACGTCCGATTCCTGTGTTCGGCGGAGCTTCTGGCGTATGAGTTTTTGGGACTTCGGTTTTTCGGTGTTCGATCTCTCGACCGACATCGTGCCGTTTCTCACGGCGCTTTGCTTCGGCTCGCTCGTGCGCAGCCGGCTGGAGCTGATCCTCGCCGCGGTCAATCTCTGCCTGCTGATGGAGCTGGTGGCGACGATCGCCGATGTGAACTACGCCTTCATCGACCTGCTGGCGCCGAGGCTGATCGCCTGCCTCTTGCAGATGATCGCGGCCTGCTATCTGGTGACGTTCTGGCGGCAGCGGCAAAGACGGCTTCGGAGCATCGCCGCGCATTAGCGAATTCTTCACTGTTCACCGATAAATCTTGGGACGCCAGGAATCGATCACGCGATCGGTTTCTTCGCGTCGAGAGCGGCTTCGATCGATCACCGAGCGGAGAAGCGCCGCTCGTGGCGCGGCCAGCGCGGATCGGAACACAGCACCAAGCATGAGTCAGCAAGAGACATTGGGAAAGTCGTCCCTCGCCTCGGACTACGGCAAGCGCCTCCTGCACGCGATCACCTCATTGACCGCGGAGGTCTGTCAGGCGTCGTCCAAGGACGAGGTCTTCGCGCTCGTGGCAGCCTGGATGCCTAGTATCGTGCCTGCGGATCGGGCGAGTGTGGCCCTTCCGGTCGACGACGATCACCTCGAGGTTCTTGCGCTGGAGGGCAATGGCGCCATTCCGATCGGCCTTCCCCTGCCGATCCGCGACACCTCGACCGGGGCGGCGTTTCGGGAACGAAGGCTCGTTCACATAGAAGATATGTCCGAACGCGGCGAGCTCGACACAAGAATGCTTGCCGGCAAAGGGCTGGTCTGCTGCATGAACGCGCCGATGCTGAGCCAGTCACAGGTGATCGGCACGCTCAACGTCGCTCACTGGAAAGCGAACGTCTACACGTCGGAGCACGAGGCGCTTCTCCTGCATGTCGCCGGCGTCGTCGCTGCGCAGCTGAACCTGCTCGACCGCTTCTTCGCCACCCAGGGAAAGCTCGAAGCGATGGTCGCGGAGCGGACCCAGGAGCTGGAGACGCAGAAGGCGAGGCTCGAAGTGGCGCTCGACAGGGAACGGGAGCTGAGCGGTCTTCAGCGGCAGTTCGTCTCCATGGTGTCGCACGAGTTCCGCACGCCGCTCGCGATCATCGACGGCAGCGCCCAGCGGATCATCCGCCGCATGGACAAGATCACCACGGACCGGCTGCTGAACGGTCTCGGCACGATCCGCACGTCGGTGACCCGGCTGACCAATCTGATCGAAAGCGTGCTGAGCGCGGCCCGCATCGACAGCGGCGGCATCGAGTTCAAGCCCGAGGCCGTCGACATCGTCGGCATGGTCCAGGAGATCTGCGCCAGCCACCAGGATCTGAGCCCGAACCATCGGATCGTCGCCGGTCTCGAAAAGCTGCCCGGCGACGTCCATATCGACGAGAACCTGATGCGGCAGGTCGTTTCCAACCTGATCTCCAACGCCACCCGCTACACACCGGAGGACACGACCGTCCGGATCGACGGCGAAGAGATGGCCGATGGCCGCATCCGGCTCTCTGTTCGGGACGAAGGGCCCGGGATTCCAGAGGCCGAGCTGAGCAAACTGTTCGACCGCTTCTACCGGGGCAGCACGTCGACCGGCATCATCGGCACCGGCATCGGCCTGCATCTGGTCAAGGTGCTGGTCGAGCTGCATGGCGGCATGGTCGGCGTCGACAGCACCGAAGGCGTGGGCACGACCTTCTGGGTGGAATTTCCAAGCATGACGGCTGCGGACGACGGGTTCGCGAAGACGGGCTGAGCGAGGCGGCGCTTCAGGGTGAGGTCTCGATCCGGCCGAGCACGGCCAGCTCGCCGGCCGGCGTGACGTCGACCACCACCGCCTCGCCCGAGCGCGGAAAGACGCCGGTCAGCGCCGAGATGTTGACCTGGTGGGTCACCAGAACGGCACGCCGATCGTCGGGCAGACCTGCCAGATGGTCGAGCGTCTCGCGAGTCTGGGCATCGGCGGTCGACCGGTCCTGAAAGAAGGAATTCAGCGGCGGAAAGTCTTCGACAGGGCCCAGATCCAGAAGTTCCGCGGTCTCGCGGCAGCGGCACCACTGGCTGGTGAGGACGAGATCGACGGCGACGTCCCGGTCCCTGAAGGCCTCGCCGATCGTGCGCGCCTGGGCGCGGCCGTCTTCGCTGAGATTGCGCTGGGTGGCGCAGTCCGCGAGGTCGAATCGGGCGGGATCGCCCGTGCCCGGCGCCAGCGCGTGACGCATCAGGATGGCGACGCCCGGCCGCTTCGCCGCCGCCCATCCCGCCTCGTCCGCAATCGCCGCGGCCGCCGGTCCGCCGACCAGCAGAGCGAACGCGCACAAAAACCGGGCGGCATACCGTCGGGCCAGGCTCGAACGGTCCACGTCAACCCTCGGCCGACGGCCGTCGCCAGCGGGCGGCGGCTTCGTCGTCGGAGGTTCGGGCGTCGACCCATTGTTCATCGCCGTCGCCCTCCTCCAGCTTCCAGAAGGGGGCCCTGGTCTTGAGCCAGTCGATCAGGAAGGCGCAGGCTTCGAGGGCGGCGTGGCGGTGCTTGGAGGCGGCGGCCACCAGCACGATCGGCTCGCCCGGCTCCATGCGCCCGTAGCGGTGGACGATCAGCGTCGCCTGCAGCGGCCAGCGGCGGCGCGCCTCCTCCTCGATCTCGGCGAGCTTTTTTTCGGTCATGCCGGGGTAATGTTCGAGGGTCATGGCGGAAACGGTCCGCTCGTCCGCGATGTCGCGCACCAGGCCGGCGAAGCTGGCGACGGCGCCGATGTCGGTGCGCCCGGCGCTCAGCGCGGCGAGCTCCGCGCCGACGTCGAAAGGTTCCTCCTGAACCCTGATCATGGCGGCGAGGCCCCCCCCGCTCAGCCGCCGGTGACCGGCGGGAAGAAGGCGACCTCGTCGCCCGGCTTCACGGGATGGTCGGGATCCGCATAGTCCTGATTGACCGCGGCCCGGATGATGCCCGGCCGGCGCAGCGCCTCGGCGAGGCCCGGGCGGTCTTCGGCGAGCCAGGCCATGAGGTCGCCGACGGTCCGCACATCCTCGGGCGGGCTGACTTCCTCAGCACCCTTGCCGACTTTGGCGCGCAGCCAGGCGAAATATTTGACGTTCATTGTCACGCTACCTGCTTTCCCGCAATCGGACGCCGCCACCGAAGCCGCCTCGATCCAGATATAGGCCTGCGGCCCTGCCGCCTCAACGGGCGGTGGCGGCGCCGGTCGGCTGCTCGTTGGTGTGGCGAAGGCCGACATAGAGATAGTCGAGCCCGGTGATCACGGTGAGGATGGCGGCGATCCAGAGGCCGTACCATCCGATCTGATCGGCGAACGACCACCAGGGCGCCGCGGTGCCGGCCATCAGGAAGCCCAGCGCCGTCATCTGCACGGCGGTCTTCCACTTGGCGAGCCTGGAGACCGGCAGCCCCACCTGCAGTTCGGCCAGGAATTCGCGCAGCCCCGAGACGATGATCTCGCGGCAGAGGATCACCAAAGCGGGCAGGATCGGCGCCCGGTCGAAATGCACCAGCATCAGGATCGCGGCGCCGACCAGGAGCTTGTCGGCGATCGGATCGAGCATGCGTCCGAAGGCGGATTGCATCGACCAGCTGCGGGCGAGATAGCCGTCGAGGAAGTCGGTGATCGCCGCGATCGAGAAGATCACGCAGGTGGTCCACTTGCCGATATCGCCCGGAAGGTAGAAGGCGGCGGCGAGCGCCGGCACGGCGAGCACGCGACCGAGGGTCAGGATATTGGGCGTGCCGGTGAGCATGGAACGGCTCCTTCTTATGGTCTCCATGATCGCGCGACGGATCGTGTCCTGTCCAGATGCGTTCGCGCCGCAGGATGCGATCTGAAGGTCGAAAATGGCCCTGGGCGGGCTCCTGAAGCGGACGTGCCGGCGGCGATGATCAATGAAGTTCAGTGGCCATCATGAAAGGTATCATAGATTGCCCTAGCGACAGCTTTACTGATTCCAGGTACCCGCTCCAGGTCCAAAAGACCAGCCGTCTCGATAGCGCGCACCGAGCCAAAATGGCCGAGCAGCGCCTTTTTTCGCTTGGCGCCGATGCCGGGCACGCCGTCCAGCGCCGAGCGGCCCACCGATTTTCCACGTTTGGCCCGGTGGGTGGAGATCACGAACCGGTGGGCCTCGTCGCGCAGACGCTGCAGGAAATAGAGGAGCGGATCGCGCATATCCAGCTTGAACGGCGCGCGATCGGGCAGATGCAGCGTCTCCTTGCCGGCGTTGCGCTCCGGCCCCTTGGCGATCGCCAGGACGGGAAGGCCGGTCACGCCGGCCTCCTCGATGGTTTCCAGCGCCGCGGACAGTTGTCCCGCGCCGCCGTCGATGACCACCAGATCCGGCCACTGGCCGCCGGTGCGGTCCGGGTCCTCGCGCTGCAGCCGCGAGAAACGCCGGGACAGCACCTCGCGCATCATGCCGAAATCGTCGCCGGGCGTCAGATCGGCGTTCTTGATCGTGAATTTCCGATAGGCCGATTTGTCCAGCCCCTCCGGCCCCGCGACCACGAAGGCGCCGACCGCGTCCGTCCCCATGATGTGGCTGTTGTCGTAGACCTCGATGCGGTTCGGACGGTCCTGAAGATCGAGGCGATCGGCCAGGCTCTGCAGCAGCTTCGCCTGGGCGCTGCTCTCGGCGAGCCTTCTCGCGAGCGCCTGCCTGGCGTTGAGCTCGGCCTGGGCCACGAGCTGGCGCGCCTCGCCGCGCTGCGCCCGCCGGATCTCGACCTTCCGCCCCGCCCGCACCGACAACGCCTCCGCGAGGAGGGTCCTCGAGCCCGGTTCGGCGCCGAGGAGCACGAGCTTCGGCGCCTGGCGCTCGGCATAGAACTGGCCGAGAAACGCCTCCAGCAGGTCGGCGTCGTCGGCGTCCTGGATCTGGCTCGGATAATAGGCGCGGTTGCCGTAGTTCCGCCCGCCACGATAGAAAAAAACCTGGACGCAGACCTGCCCGCCCTCGCGCGAAAAACCGATCACGTCGGCGTCGCCGACCGAGGCGACGTTGATGCCCTGGCGGGTGGTGATGTGGGCGAGCGCCTTCAGACGGTCGCGGATCGCCGCCGCCTGCTCGAAATCGAGGCGGTCGCTGGCCGCGGTCATCTCCTTTTGCAGCCGGCTCTGGATGGCGTTGCTGCGGCCGGCGAGGAAGTCGTGCGCCTGCTGCAGAAGCTCCTCGTAGGCCCCGGGCTCGATCCGGCCGACGCAGGGGGCCGAGCAGCGCTTGATCTGATATTGCAGACAGGGCCGGGTGCGGTTCGCAAAAATGCTGTCGGCGCAGGAGCGGAGCGGAAAGGCGCGCAGGAGGGCGCCGAGCGTCTCGTTGACCGCGCCCGAGGACGCGAACGGCCCGAAATAGTCGCAGTTCTTCCGCTTCGCGCCGCGATGGCGGCCGATCCGGGGAAAAGGCTGCTCCGCCGTCGGTTTGCCCAGGTAGATGTAAGGAAAGGACTTGTCGTCGCGCAGCAGGATGTTGAAGGCCGGGCGCAGGCGCTTGATCATGTTGCATTCGAGCAGGAGCGCCTCGACCTCGTTGGCCGTGGTGGTCACCTCGAACTGCCGGGTCAGCGCCACCATGCGCCGGAGCCGCTGGCTGAGCGCGGTCATCTTGGTGTAGGCGGGCACGCGCTTTTTCAGCGACTTCGCCTTGCCGACATAGAGCGCATCGCCCTTCGCATCGAGCATCCGGTAGACGCCCGGACAGTCCGGCAAGGTCCTGACCTTGGCCTGAATCAGCCTGGCACCCTGAAGCGGGGCGGGCTGATCGTTCTGATCCGGGGCCTGGTCCGGGCTGGGAGGATCGCTGTCGTTCATCGCTCGATCAGAAGGCTGCTTCGGCGCTTCTATAGGTGGCGGGGCTGTCCGGAGAGGTCAATGTTCCGGCCTCGAGGACTGCGCAGAAAATCGTGCTCGGGTCTCCTGCCCCCGGCAGGCCGGTCCGGCCCCTCCTTGCGAGCCGTCGGCAGCCACGGAACCGGTGCGCGCCTCTCGCGGCTTGCCTTCGGCCCGGGCCGGGCGTTCTATGGACGGACCAGACGAGGAGGGGCCGCCATGCGCTTCGAGGGGATCTACACGCCGATCGTCACCCCGCACGGCGACGATCACAGCATCGATCGGGACCGGTTTGCCGAGGTCGCGGAGCATCTGATCGCGGCCGGCGTCCACGGGATCGTGCTCGCCGGCACCACCGGCGAATATTACGCGCAGACCGCCGAGGAGCGGGTGGCGCTGATGGCGCTCGCGAAGGCGGTGATCGGCGGGCGGGTGCCGCTGATCGTCGGCACCGGCGCGATCCGCACCGAGGACTCGATCGGTTTCGCGAAAGAGGCCAGGGCGGCGGGCGCCGACGCCATCATGATCGCGTCGCCGCCCTATGCCGTGCCCACCGGCGCCGAGAACGCGGAGCACGCGCTCGCGATCGACCGCGCCTGCGGTCTGCCGGTGCTGCTCTACAACTATCCCGGCCGCACCGGTGCGGCGATGGACGAGGACTATCTCGACCGGGTCAGCCGCTCGCCCCATTTCTGCGCGATCAAGGAAAGCTCGGGCGACATCAACCGGGTGCATCTGCTGGCCGATCGCTGGCCGACCATCCAGCTTTCCTGCGGCATGGACGATCAGGCGCTGGAGTTCTTCGCCTGGGGTGCCGGGAGCTGGGTCTGCGCCGGCTCCAATTTTTCGCCCGAGGCGCATATCGCGCTGTACGAGGCCTGCGTGCTCGAGGGGAATTTCGAGAAGGGGCGAAAAATAATGTCGGCGATGATGCCGCTGATGCAGGTGCTGGAGCAGGGCGGCAAGTTCGTGCAGTGCATCAAGCACGGCATGACCCTTCGCGGTCTGCCCTCGGGCCCGCCGCGCCGCCCGCTTCTGCCCCTCGACGAGGAGGAGGAACGCCGGCTCGCCGAGACCGTGGCCGCCATGGATCAGGCGCTCGCCGCGATCCGGGCCGAAGCCGCGTGATCGCCCGGGCGGCCGTCCCACCCACGCTGCGATCGTCCGCCGGCCGCCTGCGCATGGCGGCGGAATGCGCCTCAAGCGGTGGCCGAACATCGTGATGGACGAGGCCGTTCGATGGATTGCCGGATGCTCTCGGGCCGGGATGTCCTTGGGTCAGCGAGCGATCGTCGACGTGAAGTCGACAGGATTGCCCACCGGTGCAGTAACCCGATATTAACCGATGCGCGCTACGCTTCTTCACGGTCCATGCGATCCTGGGAATCCGCCCGCCCGCCGGAAAAGGGAGGGCTTGGCTCGGATTCCCAGGATCGCATGGACCGGAATGCGACCATGGCAGGGAAAGGTTGATGAAGTTCTAACGTTTCGAGGGGAGGGCGGTTTGGCCTGCGTCCCCGTAGAGCTGCGGCGACGGCGTCGTAAGTGTATCGGCGCGCCGGGTGGCAAACCGTGGGGCCTGGCGACGTCGGTCCGGGAGTCGATGAGGTGGCCATGCCGCCTGGCGGATCGGGTCGGGACTCCGGGCGTCGGAAGGCCGGGCGGCAAACCGTCGGGGCTTCGGTCGGAGGGCCGGGCGGCAAACCGTGAAGCCACTTGGCGGATGAGGTCGAGACTCCGGGCGTCGGAAGGCCGGGCGGCAAACCGTGGGGCTTGGTGATGTCGGTCCGGGAGTCGATGAGGTGGCCATGCCGCCTGGCGGATCGGGTCGGGACTCCGGGCGTCGGAGGGCCGGGCGGTAAACCGTGGGGCTTGGTGATGGTGGTCCGGGAGTCGATGATGTGGCCATGCCACTTGGCGGATGAGGTCGAGACTCCGGGCGTCGGAAGGCCGGGCGGCAAACCGTGGGGCTTGGTGCGGACAGTCCGGGAGTCGATGGTGTGGCCACGCCACCGTTGATTGAGGTTGGGCGGTTGCCGCGGGATTGCGGGCCGGCGGGGTGGAGCGCATTGCTGCCATCGCGCGGGGTGCCGCGGGTTCTCGACGGTGACGTCGGGGCCGACTGGCTGGTGATCGGTGCGGGCTGGGCCGGGCTCGCCGCCGCTCGGCGGCTGCTTCAGCTCGCCGAGGGCGACCGTGTCGTGCTGCTCGAGGCGTCGCGGGTGGGGGAGGGGCCGGCCGGGCGGAATTCGGGTTTCATGATCGATCTTCCGCACGATCTCGCGAGCGACGGCTATGCCGGCGCGCTGGATGGCGATCGCCGGCAGATCCTGATGAACCGCGCCGCGATCGCGTTCGCCGCCGAGGCGGCCGCGGCGTATGGCATGCCTGAAGAGGCGTTCGCCAGGGTCGGCAAGGTCAACGGTGCGGCGACCGAGGCGGGGGAGCGTCATCTCGACGACTACATCCGTCATCTCGAAGCGCTGGACGAGCCGTTCGAGCGTCTCGACGCTTCGGCGATGCGGGCGCTCACCGGAACCGGCTTCTATCGTCTGGGCCTGTTCACGCCCGGCGCCGCCATGGCGCAGCCGGCGATGTTCGTGCGGGCGATGGCGGATGGTGTCGTCGCGTCCGGGCTGAAACTTTTCGAAGCGAGCCCGGTGACGGCGCTTGAACGCGAAGGCGGCAAGTGGCGGGCGCGAACGCCGAAAGGTTCGGTGACGGCGCGGGCGGTCGTTCTCGCGGTCAACGGCCATGTCGAGAGTTTCGGCTTTTTCGAGCGGCGGCTGATGCATGTCTTCACCTACGCATCCATGAGCCGGGCGCTGAGCGGGGAGGAGGTGCGGCGTCTCGGCGGCGAGCCGCGCTACGGCATTCTCCCGGCCGATCCGGTGGGCACGACGCTGCGGCGGATTTCGGGGACCGGCGGCGATCGGCTGGTGGTGCGCAACCGCTTCACCTATGACCCGTCCATGGTTGTCGGCGACGACAGGCTCGACAAGATGGCGCGTAGCCATGATCGGAGCTTCGCCGCGCGCTTTCCGATGCTGGACGGTGTCGAGATGGCCTATCGGTGGGGCGGGCGGCTCTGCCTGTCGCGAAACGGCGTGCCGGCCTTCGGCGAGGTCGGGGATAACCTCTACGCAGCCTGCTGCCAGAACGGCCTCGGCACGACCAAGGGCACGCTCGCCGGCATGCTCGCCGCCGAACTCGCCTGCGGCACCGGCCATCCGATGCTCGACGACATGCGGGCCTTCGCCCCGCCGGCGCGGCTGCCGCCGGAACCGTTCGCCTGGCTCGGCGCCAATGCGGTGCTGCGCTGGAAGGAGCGGCGCGCGGGCGCCGAGCTCTGAATGCCGGGTCCGTGGCGTTCCCGATATCCTCGATGGTCAGGCTGGTGCAGATCGGATGGCGGTCGCGGTGGACGTTGTCGACGTGCCGGCGCGTCGCCGGTCAGCCGAGCGTTTCCAGAAACTTCTGATAGGCGTCCAGATCCATCATGTCATCGAGCTCGGCGGCGTCGGCGATCTTCAGCTTCACGAACCAGCCTTTGTCCTCGGGGCTGTCGTTCACCTGGCCGGGCTCGCCTTCGAGCGTGTCGTTGACCTCGATCACCTCGCCTTTGATCGGCGCGTAGACGTCGCTCGCCGCCTTGACGCTCTCGACCACCGCCATGTCGTCGCCCCGGCCGACCGACTTGCCGACGTCCGGCAGGTCGACGAACACGATCTCGCCGAGCTGTTCCTGGGCGTGATCGCTGATGCCGACGATGGCGACGTCGCCGTCGACGGCAAGCCACTCGTGGTCCTGGGTGTAGAGGATCCTGGCCATGGTAATGTCTCCCTTTTGACACGCCGCCCTGCTCGACATGCCAATCGCCAGAATTGCCGGCGTCGGGCGGGCGCGTCAAGCCGTCGCCTTGTCGGTGGGCGGGCGAGCGCGCCGCTCACTCAGGGCGGCACGTTCGGCGATCCATTTGCGCGATATTTCCACTCACAGTTGTCATCCGAAGGTTGGGCCATTACCTTAACCGACGGCGGAGAGGAAACGGCATCGCGTGACGGAACGGACCGGCAGAGGACGCTTTCGATGCTGAACGTCATCATGACCTATTTCGGCCTCTGCCTTCTGGTCGCGGCGCCGGCGCAGGCCGCCGACGACGTGGTCCGGCAGATCGACGCCGGCAAGGCCTTTTACCAGGAAGGCGATCTCGCCCGGGCGCTGGTCGAGTTCGAATTCGCGCTTTCGGCGGTGCGTGCCGAGTTTTCCAGCCGCTTCATGGCCACCCTTCCGGAACCACCGGCTTTCTGGTCGGCCGAGGCGCCTGCCGTGGAGAACGCCGCGGCGCTGCTCGGCGGCGGCGTGATGGTCACCCGGCAATATCGCGACGAGAAGGGGGAGGGGCGGATCACGGCCGAGCTGATGGTCGACAACCCGATGGCGCAGGCGTTCTCGGCGGTGATCGCCAATCCGATCCTGGTGGCCGGCGATCCGTCGCTGAAGCGTCTCCGCTTCGGTGACGCGACCGGTCTTTTGAACTGGAATGCGGACGAGGCCGCGGGCGACCTTTCCCTCGCGATCGGCGGCCGCGTGCTCGCCAAGCTGGCCGGACGCGGCCTGGACGACGCCGAGATCCTGATCGATCTCATGAAGGCCTGGGATCTGGAAGCGGTCAGCGAGATCGCCGGCCGGTGAGACGGCAGGCGTCGCGCCGGGCGCTCACCCCTGATCGGGCTGCCGTTCCGGCTGGAAGCCGAGATAGAGGCTGTAATTGGCGCCGCTCGCCTCGGTCGAGGCCGGGAGGCGAAGGGTGATCTCCTCGCGCAGCGCGTTCACCGTTCGATCCGGCTCGAAGGCGAAGGTGACGTCGAGGAGCTGCTTGTCCACGATCTCGCGCGTGGGGTCGACCGTCGCGAGGAAATAGACCAGCCGCACCTCGTCGCTTTTCAGACCCGGGCCGCGCTCGGCGCTCAAGGTCAGGGCGATGTCGACCTCGATCTGGTCCTCGTCGATCCGGCAGTCGCTGGCGAGCTGATCCATGCGCGCGACGAAGCTGAGCCGGCCGTCCGCGTCCCGATGCCCGATCTGATCGGACGGCACGGCGATCTGGGCCGGCGGGCAGGCGGTTTCGACATCGTCCGCGCCGATCGAGGCGCAGCCGGCGAGGGCCGCGAAGGCCGGGAGGAGGAGCGCCTTGCCGCGCCTGGAGCCGGTGCTGCTCATAGCGTCTTGTGGGTGCCGTCGCAGTAGGGCTGATTGCTCGTCGCCTTGCAGCCGCAAAGGAAGGCCTTGCCGTCTTTTTCCGCCTTGAACATCAGCGGTTCGAGCGAGGTGCCCTTGTGGCTGCCGTCGCAGAAGGGCTGGTTGTCACTGCGCCCGCAACGGCACCAGGCATAGGTCTTGCCGGATTCGAGCTCGACGACGAAAGGTGCTTTCTGCGCGACGACCGCATCGCTCATGGGGGAGCCTCTCTGGTTTGCAGAACATGCGAAAATCATCCTCTGCTACCCCGAGTGACCTCGGCTTCGCAAGGCCCGGCGCGCTCCCGACCCATCAAAGCCTCTGTCCAAGGGAACCGTTTGCCGGTACATTTGATCGGCCAATGCTCAATCTTGCACGTCATGCATCAGAAGGCGACGCACGCTCGCCGCCGCCGCTGCTTGCGGCCCTCGATCTCGGCACGAACAACTGCCGGCTCCTGATCGCGCGTCCGGCGGACGACGGCTTCGACGTGGTCGACAGCTTTTCGCGCATCGTCCGACTCGGCGAGGGGCTGGTCGGTTCCGGGCGTCTCAGCGAGCGCGCCATGGGACGGACGGTTTCGGCGCTCAAGATCTGCGCCAGACTGATGCGTCGCCATGGCGTGACGCGCGCTCGCTGTGTCGCCACGGAGGCCTGCCGGCGGGCCGAGAACGGGACCGACTTCCTCGGGCGCGTGACCCGCGCCACCGGCATCGATCTCGAGGTGCTGAACCAGCGGGACGAAGTCGGGCTCGCCGTGCTCGGCTGCCTGCCGCTGATCGATCCGGCTGCGGACCATGTGCTGCTGGTCGACATCGGCGGCGGCAGCACCGAGTTCGCCTGGCTCGAGCGCGCCGAGGGCGGCTTCGCAGGTACGCTGCGTCTCGCCGAGTCGCTGCCGGTCGGCGTGGTGTCGCTCACCGAGATGTTCTGCTCCGAGCCGGATCCGTCGACGTTCGAGGACATGGTGGCGCATGTCGGCGACATGCTGGCGGCGATCGAGGCGGCGGAGCGGCTGCGGCCGCTCGCCGACGGCGCACGGCTGCAGATGATCGGCACGTCCGGCACCGTGACCACGCTCGCGGCCGTGCTGCTGGACCTGCCGCGGTACGATCGCCGCGAGATCGACGGGCTGGTGGTGGACATGGCGGCGATGGCGCGGGTGTCGGCCAGGCTTCGCACCATGAGCAACCGGACGCGGGTCGACCACCCCTGCATCGGCGCCGGCCGCGCGGATCTGGTGGTGGCCGGCTGCGCTATTCTCGAAGCGATCTGCCGGACCTGGCCTGCGGACAGTCTGAGCGTCGCGGATCGCGGCCTGCGCGAAGGTATCCTGCACAGCCTGATGGGGCGGACGCTGGAGGCGTCGCTCGCCGAGCCCGCCTCGACGCCGCGGACAGCTCCCGATTCCGGCTGCGGCGAGCGGGTCTGATGGCGCTGCGCACCAACGAGCGGGTCTGATGGCGCTGCGCACCAAGAAGACGCGGGTTCGCGCGAGCCGTCAGCGCAGCGCAGGCTCGTCCAGGTGGCTGCAGCGCCAGCTGAACGATCCCTATGTGCAGCGCGCGAAAAAAGAAGGCTATCGCTCGCGCGCAGCCTATAAGCTGCTGGAGATCGACGCCAGGCACCGGCTGCTGAAGCCTGGCCTGCGCGTGCTCGATCTCGGCAGCGCGCCCGGCGGCTGGGCGCAGGTGGCGGCCGAGCGCGGCTGCAGGGTGGTGGGCGTCGACCTGCTCGCGATCGCACCGATCCCCGGGGTCGAGCTGATCCGGGGCGATATCGAGGACGAGGCGACGCCCGCTCGGCTGCTGGAGGCGCTGGGCGGACCGGCAGATCTGCTGCTGAGCGACCTCGCCCCGGCCGCCACCGGTCAGCGCGCGGTCGATCGGCTGCGCTCCGAGGCCATGGGCGAGACGGTGCTGGTGCTGGCCCCGGATCTCCTCCGGCCGGGCGGGCATCTGCTGCTGAAGCTGCTACGCGGCGCCGACGCCGTGCTGACGAAGACTGCGCGGACGGCGTTCAAATCCGTCCGTCTGGTGCGCCCGGACGCCACGAGGCGCGAATCGTCGGAGATCTACCTCCTGGCCGAGGATCACCGTCCCGCCCCGCCGCCAAAAGACGACTGAGCCGCGCGTCGGCTTTTTTAGACGCCCTTCATGTTCCGGACAGAAGCCGGGAGCGGACGGCAGTCGCCGTCGGATGTTCGCTCCCGCGACCGATGCGGCTCACTCGGCCCGGGCGGTGGTGCGGCTGGCGATGCGGCGTTCCCGGGACAGCTGCTCGCGCATGGCGTCGATGCGGTTGCGCTCCTTTTCGAAGGCGGCTAGCTCGGCACCTTTGAGCTGGGTCGCGGGCGGCTGCTTCATCTTCATCGGGTTGACCTGCCTGCCGTTCTTCAGCACCTCGTAGTGAAGATGCGGCCCGGTCGAGCGGCCGGTGGTGCCGACATAGCCGATAACCTGGCCCTGGCGCACCCGCGAACCCGCCTTGATGCCCGGCCCGAATTTGTGCAGATGGGCGTAGGCCGTGCTCCAGGTGTCGCTGTGCTGGATGCGAACGTAGTTGCCGAACGTGCCGAACCGGTCGGCCCGCTCGATCCGGCCGGAACCGCCGGCGTAGATCGGCGTGCCGCGCGGGGCGGCGAAGTCGGTGCCCTTGTGCATCTTGGTGTAGCCCAAGACCGGATGCCGGCGTTTGCCGAAGTGGGAGGAGAGCCGGGCGCCGTCGATCGGTGTGCGCAGGAGGAATTTTCGGAGCGAGCGGCCGTTGCGGTCGTAATAGGCGGGCCGATCGCCGTCCGGCGAGAACAGATAGGCGTCGATCAGCCTGCCGCGGAGCGTGAGCCCGGCATAGACCAGCTCACCCTTGACCTGGCTCTCGTCCTTTTCGAGGGTGACCTCGTCATAGAGCGTCTCGAAGCGGTCGCCGCGGCGGATGTCGCGCTGGAAGTCGACGTCCCAGCTGAACAGGCGGATCAGCCGGTCGGTGACGTCGTTGGGCACGGCTGCGCGCCGGGCGGAGAGGTAGAGGCTGTCCTTGATGTCGCCGGCGCCGTGCATCAGCTGGCGGCGCTTCGCCTGCTCGATGGTCTTGGTGGTGAACGCGCCGTCGGCGTCCCGGGTGATCAGCAGCTGGTGGTCGAAATTGAGATCAAGAGCGATGCTGAGCAGCTTCGCCGGCTCGTCGTTCTCGGCCGCGGCGGTGACGACCAGCTCCTGACCGGCGCGCAGGCCGCGGGGATCGTAGACGCCTTTCAGTGAACGAAGGGCGCTATGCACCTGGCGCCCGTCGATGCCTGCCCGCTTCAGAATGGTGGTTAGGCTGTCGCCCTTCCGCACCTCGACCCGCCGGCTTTTCCAGGGCCGCGGCGTCAGCGCCGCCTTGGCGATGGTCGCGATCGCGGCCATCTCGGCGTCGCCGGCCATGCCCGGGGCCTGAGTCTCGATGGCCGGAGTCTCGGCAATGAAGGAGTTGCCGAGCCCGACATCGCCGACGGAACCGAGAGCATCGGGAGTGGGGGGGCCGAAGA
>CBDCTL010000024.1:0-1195000 GCA_965222015.1 Geminicoccaceae bacterium | reverse complement strand
AGAGCGCTCTGTCGGGTCTTGGCCCGGTCCCAGAGGTCTTGATCGATGATCCGCAGCTCCGGCACTTCCTGAACGATCCACTTGGCCTCAGGATTGAGGCGCGAGATGCGCTTGCCAGTGTCCGGGTCTTTGACGTAGCGAAGGCGGTTCCAGACCAGACGGCCGATATATAGCTCGTTGTTCAAGATCCCGGTGCCGCGCCGGCGGTTGCCATGAATTGTGCTCGGTCCCCAACTTCGGCCGGCCGGGCCGGGGATGCCCTCGGCGTTGAGCTTGTGCGCAATGGTGCGGCTGGAGTGGCCGATAGCGTAGTCGTCGAAGATCCGCTGGACGATCACAGCCTCAGCCTCGTTGATCTTCCTGTCGCCATGGACCGGTTCGCCGTTCTCATCGACGCGCTTGACCACGTCATAGCCATAGCAGAGCCCGCCGCCGGATTTACCCGCCTCGATCCGGCCCCGAAGGCCGCGCCGCGTCTTGTCGGCGAGGTCCTGGAGAAAAAGCGCGTTCATCGTGCCCTTGAGCCCGACATGCAGGTTCGAGATCTCGCCCTCGGACAGGGTGATGATGCGCACGCCGGCAAAGCGCATGCGCTTGTACAGCCCGGCAATGTCTTCCTGGTCGCGCGACAGGCGGTCCATCGCCTCGGCGAGGATGATATCGAATTTGGAGGCGGCTGCATCAGTGAGAAGGTCCTGGATGCCGGGGCGAAGCAGGCTGGAGCCCGAGATCGCGTGGTCCGCATAGGTCTCGACAACCCGCCAGTCCTGCTGCTCAGCGTGCTCGCGGCAAAGCCGGATTTGGTCCTCGATCGAGGCGTCGCGCTGGTTGTCCGAGGAATAGCGGGCGTAGATCGCGACACGGCTCATCGGCGTCACTCCTTCGGCCGCGTCTTCGACGATCGACGATTGTCGTTCGCAGCCTGGTAAAACATCTCGGCGGCGGCCTGGCGCGCCAGCAAACGAACCAACGGGATCAAATCGGAGACCGACCATAGCTCATCCGGTTCGACCGCTCCAGATTGCACAGTCCCTGCTTGATTATCATTGGCAGCCTCTGACCTTCGCCCGTTCTTGCTCCGACCCTTCCGCCTCATGACGCCCTCCGCCTCGATCTTGCTTACCTGCCTGCAATTCCCTTGCTCTCCTCCTAGATGACAAAACCCTCGATTTTATTCCCTAAAACTCACAAAAAACTGTTCTCCCTATCCTTCCTTCCTCCTGATCTTGCTCCTTCCATCCGTCCCAAACTTGGTTGATATCTTCCCGATTTTCTCAACTTTCTATATCCGCGAATTTTGCCCCGACAGCGCCCTGACCTCGCTCGCACAGGCACGTAGTGTGAGCGAGGTCAGGGCGCTGTCGGGGTGAAAGAGCCTTGGATGTCAGCGAGTTGAGGAAGCTGGGGTGTTGATTCCGGGAATCAACAGGGTCGTCAACAGGTTCTAGGTCTAGCTGTCGACCGGCAAGCTGGCTTGCGGTCTACCGCAACCAGCTTGTGAAAAGCCCAAAAGCGCGCCCATCATCCGGGTCAAGGCTCGGCAAAGCCGAACGCGTGAAGCCTTGAGGCGGATGACGGGGCGCTCATGAGATAAAAACAATCTATAAAGATTCATCAAACGACCTCGAAGCTTCGATGTGGGGAAGCCGATGGCTTGCACCGTATAACGCTTCAGTAGCGAATGCCAATCTCTCCGGTTTCTATGATTAATTGATTATTGCAAATGTAATATGTTAAAGTTAATGCCCTGGAGTTGAAATTTGGGGATGTTGTGGTCCGAACCTAACGTCGTGGAGAGCGCGATGATCTAGCAACTAAAAGTAGAAAATTGCAAATTTGTTAAACTTATGATAGAAAAAAACTTTGCCGTGCCAATAGAACTTAGTGTAGAAATCTTTGCAGTTGTCGTGCCGATTTTTGTCGCTTTATGGTGCATGGCAGCTAAAGCTATAACAGCTAAAGATCCATGGCATCGAGAAAATGCACTCGTTGGCTTGGATCTTTCGTTTGCAGCAATATCTCTGCTGTTAATGTATTTTTTGACCGCATCATTTTCAGATACTTCACAGACCCACAGAATACAGGAGTTGAATTTGTTTTATCTGTTCGCCATATTGATTGGCAGCTTCACAGACATATTTCTTATTATGGTTGCAATGCGGCTGAGGGTAGCAAAAAGGGGGTTGTCTAAAACGGGAGATTGGTTGCTGATAACTCTAATAAATGTGATGGGTGCAATCCCCGTTGGTTGCGTTCTCTGGATTGAGATGAGGTGGTAATCATGTCTAATTCTCAGAGGTGCGACAATATCAGTTTAATAATTTTGGCTGGCCTCGGCGCGCTTTCTCTAGTTCTTATGGTGATAACGACGTACAAACCTAGTAATATAACTGCGACTCTTCTGATTGTTGTGTCGCTACTAATTCTTGTTGCTATTATATACTTGTCAAGGCGGCTTTTTCAAAAAAATTCGACATCATCTGAATCTGAGGAGCACAAGACAAAAGACAATAAAAAGAATGGAAATCCCACAGGCTTACATGAAGGCAGGGTGGCAGCCTTCGACTGGAATGGATATCCTCATGATGGCGGATTTCAAGGATCAATGTCCTTTTTTGCGTCCCAATTGCTCAAATCTGACTACATGCGAATGCTGTATTTTGTCCTCATTCTATTCTTCGCTGCTGATGCATTTCATTCAGGAGAAGTCGCTCTAGCTGCGCTCTGTGTACTTACAGCATGCCTAATCGTCCTTCGTGCTGTTTTTGGCAAGAGCAGTGGACGCTCTCAAAATCCGCCCGGGGAACATTTGCTCGAACCATTTGCCAACAACAGAAATAATGGAATTGATGATTGGCTCGAGGCTTTGGTGGAGGCTGACGCTAAACGAAGTAGGGGGCATTTAAAGGATGCGCTTGATTTGTATGAGCGCTGCGAGAGCTTTTTCCGGAGCGTCGATCATAAAATCGGTATTGGCCATACTTTGAGAGGTAAAGCTATCATAGGAAGGCTAACCGGAGATTCAATTAGTTCTCGAGAATTGTACATCGAAGCACGATCGATTTTTCGAGACGCGAAGGACGTCGCAAATGAGGCTCATACTCAGCTTGGACTTGCTGACCTTGAGCGTGTGACTGATCATATTGATGAAGCTCTTAAACTGTATGCTTCTGCGGAAAAAGTATACCTAGAAAAGGGTAATAGAAATGGCCTTGGTGACGTGAATATTGGCCGGGCACAAATGGAAGCGAAACTGGGGAATTATAAAAAAAGCCTCGATAACTATAAGTTAGCAGAAGAGATATTCGAAGAGTTAGGCAATGAGCTTGGCCTAGCGCGGGCGAAAATTGGGCTTGCTCGGTTGGAAACGATCGCCAATCATCCAGAGGCTGCTTTCAAACATGCAATTAACGCTAAAGAGATTTGTAATAGAATCGATTTTAAGTTTGGCAAAGCAAACATTCATTTGATTATGAGCGACAATCTGATGAGATCATCTGGTCTAGTCGATTCTAAGAAACACTTTGAGAAAGCTTTCAAAATATTCAAAGAGCTGGGTGATGTTTTGGGCCAAGGGCAAGCTTTGCTAATGGGCGGCCGGCTTTTAGCCCTGCGCGGAGACTTCGATCAGGCAACAAAGGTAATACATGCTGCACTGAGCAAATTTAGAGCGTTTGGAAGTGTTGCTGGTCTAGCCGATGCTAGATTGGCTTTAGCCGAATTGGAGAGCAAGCGTCAAAGATCTGATTTGGTAGTAACTATTTTTGATGAAGCCGAAGACCTATATCAACAGATCAGGGGAAAATACGGGTTGGCCCGGGTTTCGCTTGGTCGAGCGAGATTGTATGAGTCGCTGTGTAGACTGGAAGATGCGAAGATTGCTTATCTTGACGCTGAAACTCGCTTTGGAGATTTAAATTGTGCTGCTGGTCTTGCTCGCGTCTATCGTGGCATGGGTGGTCTGCATCGGACATGTCAAGAGTTTCAAAAAAGTGTAGACGTGCTCGAACAAGCTCAGGAGATTTATAATAATGTTGGCGATAGATTAGGAGAAGCAGAAACTGCCAAAGGTCTTGCAGATGTATATAGGGATGCTGGTGATCTCGATTTATCAAAAGAGTTTTACGAGAACGCCGCAACTTTATTCGAGTCAATAGGGCGAAAACTTGGTCAGGGAAGAGCGATCATGGGGCTTGGTATTGTAGCTCGTATGAAACGATCATACGAAGAAGCTAATGAGCTATTTAGCAATGCTGGCAATATTTTTAAGTCTGAGGGTCATAGACTGGGCGAGGCTAAGGTGCTTTTCCAGATCGGAATCAATTTGTTTGAAACAGGCAAAATACAAGCTGCGCAGGAGAGAATGGAGGAGTCTTTGAAGCTTTTTCAAGAGCTCCATGCGAAGTATGAGGAGGTGATTGCTACTGCAGAATTGGCCAAGATGCTTCAAGGAGTCGATATGCAGAAGGCAAGCTTCAACGAGTACGTAGCTCTGAGATTGGCTGCTGACCTTGGAGCAGGTGCAGGTATGGTAGAACAAAAGATTCGTCAAATTTGGACGGGTGCAAGTAGCGAGCAAGCGATAGCCGTTTGAAATAGATAATACACGGGAGAAGAAAATCAGTTGGACTAACTTAGTCGTTCTCTGCGGGCATGCGACAATGGCTAAGCATTGGATTCAGCCAGCCCCAGCAAGTATCGTTGGTATCGTTCCCCCGCAATCATGTGTGGGCGGCCCTTTTGTTGCAAGGGTTTCATTCGAATTCGACGCCTTGAGCTTGGTGCTGCCATGTGTTCGGCCTTTTGACGCGACGCGCAGCCGCTGGCCTTGATGAAATCCGCCGGATCCAGTCTCCGATCAACGAAACGCTCATGACAGAGCATGGTTGCGGACGAGGTGTCTGGTCCTTTGGGGGCTCATGGCGTGTTCATCAGTTGAAACGACCTTGCAAACCTGGTTCTTGTTCTCCCTAAGCCGCCTTGGCTTTGAATGTTTCGCCTCGCACCATGATCGCCCAGGCAATCCGAGCCATCTTATTGGCGAGTGCCACGGTAACCAGGCGCGGTGGCTTCTTCTCAAGTAGAGCCAGGATCCAGGCGTTGTTCGCCGTCTTCTTCCTGTCGACGACGCCGAGCACCGAGGTGGCGCCGATCACCAGGAGCTGACGCAGATAGCGATCCCCTTGTTTGGAAATCTTGCCGAGCCTTTCCTTGCCACCGCTTGAGTTTTGCCGTGGGACTATACCAAGCCAGCCAGCGAGATGACGGCCAGATTTGAACTGGTGCGGATCGGCGATGGTTGCCGACATTGCAGACGCTGTGATCGGCCCGATGCCGGGAATGGTGGCGAGGCGTCGGCTCTCCGGGTTTTTCCGGTGCCATCGCCTGATCTCTTTCTCAAGCTTGTCGATACTGATCTTCAGGCCCTTGAGCTGCTGGACGATAATCGACAGGCCAGTGATCGCAGCAGCCGGCAGAACGCCTTCTGCCTTGTCTTCGACCATCGCCGCCAGTTTGGCGACGTTCTCGATACCCTTGGCGACCACGACGCCGAACTCGGCAAAGTGGCTACGTAGGGCATTGACCAACATGGTGCGCTGGCGGATGAGCAGGCTTCGCGTCCGGTGCAGCACCAACACGCTCTGCTGCTCCGTTCCCTTGACCGCAACGAAGCGCATCGACGGCCGGGTCACTGCCTCGCAGATCGCTTCGGCGTCGGCCGCATCATTTTTCTGTCGCTTGACGTACGGTTTCACATAGTGCGGTGGCATGAGGCGCACCTCGTGCCCAAGCCGCCTGATCTCACGCGCCCAATGATGCGCGCTGCAGCAGGCTTCCATGCCGACCACGCATGACGGAAGGCTGGCAAAGAAATCCAGCAGCTTGCTCCGCCGTACTTGCCTACGGATGACGACCTTGCCGCCGCGGTCGACGCCGTGCACCTGAAACACGTTCTTCGCGAGATCGAGACCTATTGTCGAAACGTCCATTGATGATGGCTCCCTCTTGAGTGCGGCCCCATCGCCGCCTACGGCATTCTGATGCCGTTTGAGGGGCCGCCCACACCATCAACGTTACTTGCTGCGTGAGATGATCATGGCCCTTCGCAACTTTCGCGAGGGGCTTTGCCTTGTTCTGCGCCAGCGTCAGGATGCCGGCCAGATCGCCCTTTAGGTAGACCGACAGTTCGCCGTCCTCGGGCGTCAGGATAATCGCGTCGATCAATGTCCGAAGGATCTCCGCCGCCTCGGTCTTGCTGTCCTCGCTGGTCAGCGCCCCGTGCAGTTCTCGGATCTTCCGGTGATAGACCTCGGCCATATTGGGATGCAGCAGCGGCGGCGGGCTGTCAGCCTGCGACAGCTCGGCCTCCAAGGCCTCCTGTCGCGCCTCCAAGGCCTGCATGTTCCTGACGATGGTCTTGCTGTCGCCGTCGTCCAGGAGCGCTTCTAGGAGCTTCTGCAGCTGTCGCTCGATCCTGACGAGCTCGGCGCGTTTGCCAGTAAGCGAGGCTGACGCCTCCATCCGAAGGCGGTTCATCTCCTTCGTGAACTCTCGGCAGAACTCGGCGAACAGCGCCGGCTCCATCAAGCGTTCCCTGAGCGCCGTCAGAATGCGCTGCTCGACCGCCTCGCGTTTGATGGTCAAGCGATTGTCGCAGGTGTTCTTGTTCCTCGCCGTCGAGCAGCCTAGGAGGCTCTGCGAGATCATCGAGAAGCCACCGCCGCAACAGCCGCATCTGATCAGGCCGGAGAACAGATGGCGCGGTCGCCTTCGATCGACGAGCGGCTTGCCGGTTGGCCTGGTCTTGGGCTCGATCTCCAGCGCGCTCTGTCGCGCCTTGGCGTGGTCCCAAAGGTCTTGATCGATGATCCGAAGCTCCGGGACCTCCTGAACGATCCACTTGCTCTCGGGATTGAGGCGTGAGATGCGCTTGCCGCTATCCGGGTCCTTGACGTAGCGAAGGCGGTTCCAGACCAGGCGGCCAATATACAGCTCGTTGTTCAAAATCCCGGTGCCGCGCCGGCGGTTGCCATGGATCGTGCTCGGTCCCCAGCTTCGGCCGGCAGGACCGGGGATGCACTCCGCGTTGAGCCGATGGGCAATGGTCCGGCTGGAATAGCCAAGGGCATACTCCTTGAAGATCCGCCGGACGATTGCAGCCTCGGCCTCGTTGATCTTCCTGTCGCCGCGGACCGGCTCGCCGTTCTCATCGACGCGCTTGATCACGTCATAGCCATAGCAGAGCCCGCCGCCGGACTTGCCCGCCTCGATCCTTCCCCGAAGGCCGCGCCGCGTCTTGTCGGCAAGGTCCTGAAGGAAGAGGGCGTTCATGGTGCCCTTGAGGCCGACATGGAGGTTCGAGATCTCGCCCTCCGACAAGGTGACGATGCGCACGCCGGCAAAGCGCATGCGCTTATAGAGCCCGGCAATATCCTCCTGGTCGCGGGACAGGCGATCCAGGGCCTCGGCTAGGATGACGTCGAATTTGGCGACGGCAGCGTCTGTGAGAAGGTCCTGGACGCCAGGGCGAAGCAGGCTGGAACCGGAGATCGCATGGTCCGCATAGCTCTCGACGACCCGCCAGCCCTGCTGCTCCGCGTGCTCGCGGCAAAGCCGGATCTGATCCTCGATCGAGGCGTCCCGCTGATTGTCGGAAGAATAGCGGGCGTAGATCGCGACACGGGTCATCGGCGTCACTCCTTCGGCCGCGAGGTCTTGCGACGATTGTCGTTCGCAGCCTGGTAAAACATCTCGGCGGCGGCTTGGCGCGCCAGCAAACGAACCAACGGGATCAAATCGGAAACCGACCATAGCTCATCTGGCTCGACCGCTCCAGATTGCACAACTTCCATCCGGTTATCATTGGCGGCCTCCGGCCTTCGCCCTCTCTCGCTCCGACCCTTCCGCTTCATAACGCCCTTCGCCTCGATCTTGCTTACCTGCCTACAATTCCCTTGCTCTCCTCCTAGATGACAAAACTCTCGATTTTATTCCCTAAAAATCACAAAAAAACTGTTCCCCATCGCCTTCTTCTCTCCTGATCTTCCTCATTCCACCCGTCCAAAACTTGGTTGATATCACCTCAGCTTCTTCAACTCTTTATATCCGCGAATTTTGCCCCGACAGCGCCCTGACCTCGCTCGCACAGGCACGTAGTGTGAGTGAGGTCAGGGCGCTGTCGGGGTGAAAGAGCCTTGGATGTCAGAGAGTTGAGGAAGCCGGGGTGTTGATTCCGGGAATCAACAGGGTCGTCAACAGGTTCGAGGTCCAGCTGTCGACCGGCAAGCTGGCTTGCGGTCTACCGCAACCAGCTTGTGAAAAGCCCGAAAGCGCGCCCGTCAGCCGGGTCAAGGCTCGGCAAAGCCGAACGCCGAAGGCGTGAAGCCTTGAGGCGGATGACGGGTGGGCTTCCACTTTGTGGGCTGAAATCCAGCACATCAATCAAAAGTTCACAAAACATGGTGCAGAATTTATCCTTTTTGGTAGGCTTTTCACAGCCATCATTCGGCCTAGAACAGCTGTGGTGTTTATTTGGTCCACGGTAGACAGAGCCTTGGAGAGTTCAAATGTATTCCTGATTATACGTGAAATTCATCCTGCATTTTGCTAGGCTCTGCTGGTTTTTCACTGACGGCGGAGCATGAAATGACGGGTTCTGGTGATCTGAAGCGCCTGGCCAAGGGGCTGAGTGAGGTGGCGTTTCGGGAGCGCTACGGCAGCGAGGAGCAGTGCCGCGAGGCGCTGTTCGCCATGCGCTGGGCCCGAGGGTGGCGCTGCGAAGGCTGCGGTCACGAGCGCCATGCGGTGCTCAAACAGCGCGCCGTGCTTCAATGCAATCGCTGCAAGCGGCAGGTGTCATTGACCGCCGGTACGATCTTCCACAGCACCAAACTTCCGCTGACCACCTGGTTCCTGGCGATCTACCACCTCGCCCAGAGCAAGGGCGGGATCAGCTCGATCGAGCTCGGCCGGCGCTTGGGCGTGCGGCAGGCCACGGCCTGGCTGATGAAGCACAAACTGATGCAGGCGATGGCGGAACGCGAAGCGACCAAGCCCAAGTTCGACGGGCGCGTCGAGATGGACGATGCTTATCTCGGTGGCCAGCGGTCGGGCGGAAAGCGTGGCCGCGGCGCTGCTGGGAAAACGCCTTTCGTGGCTGCGGTCGAGACCACCGCCGAGCGGCGTCCGCGGCGTCTCAGACTCACCGTGGTCAAGGGTTTCCGCAAGAAGGAAGTCGAAAAGCTCGCCAAGGCCGGCATCACCGAAGGCACCAGCGTGGTCACCGATGGCCTTTCCTGCTGGCGCGCCGTCGAGACCGCCGGCTGCCGCCACTGGCCGATGATCACCGGGTCCGGGCGACAGGCCGCCCGCTGGGCGCCGTTCACCTGGGTCAACACCGCGCTCGGCAACATCAAGACAGCCCTCGCCGGAACCTACCATCACGTCAGCGCCAAACACGCCCAGCGCTATCTTGCCAGCTTCGCTTGGCGCTTCAATCGACGCCACGCCCTCGACACTGCCACCGAACGCCTCGCCTGGGCTTGCATCCATGCCCGCCCACAGCCCTATCGCGTCATCGTCGCTGGATGAAAATTACGGATACTCAAGAATGTATTTGCAGCTTGCGACGTCCGTTTCGAAGCTCGTAGGCGCGATTTGGTTTGGAGATTCAGCGGTAGTCCAAACGCTGTTTTCGGAAGGCGTAGACATAGCAGGTACGAACTTGAGGCAAACGCTTGAAAAGCGGTCAGCTGAAAGGTTTTTCGCCAACTGCGCTGACAAGATTATCGGTGAGGCCGCCCCCCTAATCGAGATCGAGTTTCCTCGACTTAAACAAGATCAGAAGGCAAAAGTCATTGATGGGCTAACGAAAGGGTTCAAAAAATCTACCCGAACAAAAGATCTTGTTTCCAGCGGATACTCTCATGAGGTTCTGGCGAAACATATTATCGAAAATATGGAAGACTACGAATCATTTGAAATTGCTGAGAAGGATATGGCAAATTTGCTAACAAAACATATAGCTTTTTATATATGCCAATTCAAACATGCCGCACCAGATTTTGTTCCATCATCGTTAAATCAACTTCTTCAGGGGCAGGAAGAGATATTACAGATACTTTCATCAACGCTAAAGACAAGTTTGAAGCTTATCGAGAAGCAGTCAGAACGATCCCTTGATGATATTAGATATTCTGATAGGATACAGTCGCTATACAGCCAAGTTCAAATTTTTGGTTTGTCAACCTATTCAATCCGAAGAAAATATCCACTAGAAACAGCATATATATCGCTAAACGTTAGTGATGAAGACTTCGAATACGAAGAAGAATTCAATAGTATCCCTGACTATCATTCTCATACAAATATCGGATCACGAATAGAAGACTTTATTTCGTATGGTGATCATTTCGTAATTTTTGGTTCGCCAGGATCAGGCAAAACAACTCTTTTACAATAGCTTATGATCAAAATAGTCCAGAATGACCTTCCTCGTTCTATTGCGCATTTTGCCAACTACAAACCAGTCTTTATTAGAATGCGATCTGTAGATCATATAGAAAGTAAGAATTTTTTGGACGCAGCAAAAGAATCGAGTCCCCATCTGTTCAATGAAATAGATACTAAATGGCTACATAAGAAAGCTGATGACGGTGAAATTTTGTTTTTAATTGACGGTATAGACGAAGTCCCTAAGGATAGCCGGGCATCGGCGATAGAATGGATTGACAATCTTTATCTCAACTACGAACAATGCAAATTTATTGTTACAAGTAGACCGATCGAGGAAACGGGAGATTTCGGATATTCTTTCCGAACCGCGTATTTGCAGCGAATGACGATCGATGATATCCGCCGTTTCATAGTTTATTGGCATAGAGCGGTATTGACAGGTGTTTTTGATAGAGATGTAACACAACGCATTGATTCATCCCGAGAAAAGCTGCTCGATGCAGTCGTAAACATCGAAGGCATTAGGAACCTCGCTACAAATCCTTTGCTCTGTGCTGTAATCTGCACCATCAATCTTGATAGAAACTGTAATGTTCCGAGGGATCGGGCTGAAATCTATCAAGCATCGATAGATCTCTTGTTGAATCGAAGAGACACAGAGAGAAACATTGCGTCGAAAGTCTATTCGGAAATAGCAGCTCCTAAAAGACGAAAGATATTTCAGGAGATTGCGCGATGGATGGCGATAAACGAGAGATATGTCATTGATAAGAATAAGTTGGCTAGTTGCATTTTTGAAGAAGTTCATTGTGAAGATCAAGAACTAAGGCAAAAATTACTTTCTGCCTTTATCGAGAGAAGTGGTCTTCTTCGCGAAATTGCTACCAATCAGATTGACTTCATACACAAGCAGTTTCAGGAGTATCTTGCTGCTGAAAGCTTTGTCGATGAAGATGATATAGGTCTTCTTGCCGAAAAAGCGAGATCAGATGCTTGGAAAGAGTTGATAATTTTGTCTTGCGGAAAGATGAATAAGAGCCAAGCAAATACATTTATGAGTAATATTATTGATCAGCTGGATGGTGCCACCGATCAAAAGAGAAGGCGCGGCTTGATCTCCTCGGTGATTTTTGGCGAATTTTGTTCGCGTTTGGAGTCGGATATTGAAGAGAAACTTATTAGCTTTAGGGAGGAAATCTTTCCACCGAAGGACGCTTCCGAGGTCAGCGAACTGGCGATACTGGGTTCGAAATTTATCACGCTAATTCGGAGATCAGGCGCTTTAGATGATAGCACTGCGACCCTCTGCGCGCGTGCGTTGATCGAGATTGGGGGGGAAGAGAGCCTTTCGATTCTTGGGAATCTAGTGGTCTGACTCAAACAGAAGGTACATTTATCCGACCGACTTTTTCGATGATTTCGTCAGCGGGCTTTGTCCATCGGAAGGGTTTGGGTTCGCGGTTGTGCTCCTCGATGTAGGCTTTGATTGCGGTCTGCAGCGCGACGATGGAATGGAAGACGCCGCGCTGGAGACGTTGTCGGGTCAGGGTGGAAAAGAAGTTTTCGACGGCATTCAGCCAGGAGCTTGAGGTCGGCGTGAAATGGAAGGTCCAGCGTGGGTGACGGGCGAGCCACTTCCGTACCTTGGGATGTTTGTGGGTGGCATAGTTATCGAGAATGACGTGGATCAGCTTGCCGGCTGGCACCTCGCGCTCGACGGCGTTGAGAAAGCGCAGGAACTCCTGATGGCGGTGCTTTTGCATACAGCGACCCATGACCGTACCGTCGAGAACGTTGAGCGCGGCGAACAGAGTGGTGGTGCCGTTTCGCTTATAGTCGTGGGTGAATGTCCCGCGCCGACCGGGTTTGATCGGCAGGCCGGGCTGCGTGCGATCGAGCGCCTGGATTTGGGATTTCTCGTCGATCGACAGCACCAGGCTATGGGCAGGCGGATCGACATAAAGACCGACGATGTCATGGAGCTTCTCGGCGAACGCCGGATCGTTGGAGCGCTTGAATGTCTTGATCCGATGAGGCTGCAGATCATGCTTCGCCCAGATCCGCTGCACCGTGCCATGGGAGACGCCGACCACTTTGGCCAGGGCACGCCCAGTCCAATGCGTCACCTCACCAGGCGGCTCGCTGCAGGTCAGTTCGACAACCTTGAGTTCGATTGCCTCCGGAAAAGGCGGCTTGCCCGGCGGTCGCGTCCGATCTTGCAGCAAGCTGGGCACACCCTCTTCGGCAAACCGCTGTTGCCAGCGCCAAACCGACGGCCGGCTCACACCGACCGCATCGGCAATCGCCGCAACCGACCAACGATCCGCCGACAGCAACACGATCCGTGCCCGCTGGACATGTTTGTGCCGCCGATTTCGATCGGCAACGATCGCCTCCAACCGAGCACGATCATCGCCGCAAAGCAAAACGCCAACTGTCTGTGCCATGGCAAGGCCATAGCATCATTGGACCGCTAAGTGAATCTTATGATTGAGTCAGACCACTAGCTGAGCATGCTGGAAGGAAAACACTCGAACAGATAGTATCTGGGTGGGAATATTTTCAATCAGAAGAGTATGGCGAACGCGTTATCGCAAAGCTATCTGGAACCTATGAGATAAACTGGGTTGGGAAGTCAGATCTAAAAGGGCTCGTATATGCAGAGAGTGCGCGTAATATAGAGCTGGTATCTTGCGAATTCGATGGTGATCTTAGCTGTATGCCCTCTAGTAGTGTCCTGAGAAAGATTGATATAAGTTGCGGGGAATACTTAAATAGCACGGACGGCATTTCTAGAAGCAGGAATCTTGACACATTAATTATAAGAGGTTGCGAAGGACTTGAAACGATTGAAGATATTGAGGATCTTCAATTTCTTAGGATTATTGATTTGACGGGATGTATACGATTGGCTGACCTATCACCGATAAGTCGGTGCTTCTCGCTCGAGGAGATATATCTTGATGGGCTTTGCGATCTGCAGTCGGTTGATTTTGTGAGAAACTTGGAAAATCTCCGAATTGTTCATCTGGACGAAATCTATGGTATTAGAGATTGGCGTCCTTTTGAAGGTCTAAGAAAACTAAAAGAGGTCAAATTGATTGACATTAGCGTATTTGACGATTTTGATTTGGAATTCAGAAATCATGTCGACTTGATGTGAACCGGCGAGCGGTATGTCGGCTTCTGAGTAGCGCGTAGATTTTATTGTTTGAAAAGAAATTGGATCATTTATGCCCGGATGCTCAGGCTGACGCTGCCACCAGATTCAGCAAGTATCGTTGGTATCGTTCCCCCGCAACGTTACTTGCGAAACCAGAACATCCGTTCCCGTTCCAGCCGCTGCGCTCCTGGCCAGCGGCTTTGTCTTGTTCTGCGCCAGGGTTAGGATGCCGGCGAGATCGCCCTTGAGGTAGACTGACAGCTCGCCGTCCTCGGGTGTCGGGCTATGCGTGGAATTGGGTGACGACGGCATGAAGGCGGCGACGTATCGAGGTGGGTGACGAGCCTACCTGAACCTCCAAGCGGAGCGATACGCGCCATGAAGAAGACTACTGTCACCGAAGCTGCTGGTCACCCTGTTGATGTCGTCGATGATCCGTTGACGGACGTTTTGCGATCAGGCGCGCAGCGCCTGCTGGTCCAAGCGATCGAGGCGGAAGCCGAGGCCTTTTTGGCGTTGATGGCGGATTGGAAGCTCGAGGACGGCCGCGCTCGCTTTGTCCGGCATGGCCATGGTCCCGAGCGCAGCATCCAGACCGGGATCGGCGCGGTGCCCGTGCAGCGGGCCAAGATCCGCGACTGCGGCGCCGGCGTGGCTGACGAGCGCATCCGGTTCAGCTCGGCGATCCTGCCGCGCTGGGCGCGCCGCTCGCCGAGCCTTGAGGCGCTGCTGCCGGTGCTCTATCTGCGTGGCGTGTCGACCGGCTATGCAACGCGTGCGTAGAAACGCTTGAGGGCCCAAAAGGTTGACAATGCGAGCACAGCGGCGAAAAGGTTATTGAATAAAGCCTCCCTGCTGCATTCGCCGGGCACATTGCCCGGCTTTGTTGTTGTTCTTGTGACAGTCCTGGTTGTCGTTTTGGCGCCGGGTACAGGGGTGATCTACACGCTTTCCAACGGCGTCTCGGAGCTGCTGAAGGAAACGGTGTTGAAGGCACTGCATGAGCGCTTTCCCGAGCGCATCGTCAATCAGACCAACGGCATCACGCCCGGGCGCTGGCTGCTGGCTGAAGCAATGTAATCCGTGGCTCGCTGCCCTCGTCACCGAGGCGATCGAGACACTCTCGTCCTTTGCGGACGATGCCGGCTTCCGCGGGCGCTTTTTGGGGCAAGCGCGCCAACAAGGAACGTCTAGCGGTGACGATCCGGGACCTGATGGGCATCAGCGTCGATCCGGCGGCAATGTTCGACGTGCAGATCAAGCGCATCCATGAACATAAGCGCCAGCTCCCGAACATTCTTGAAGCCGCAGCGCTCGCCACCGAAATCCGGGGCAACCCCACTGCGGACTGGACCTCGCGCGTAAGAAATCTTCGGCGGCAAGGCGGCGGCTTCCTATCATACCGCCAAGATGATCATCAACCTGACCAACGACATCGCGGCGGCGATCAACCGCGATCCAAAGCAGCCTTAGCTTCTCGATCTGCAGCTTCAGCGAGGCGATCAGGGCATCGGTGCTCGAAACCCTGGCCTCCGCGGCAACACCCGTCGACAGATACGCGCGAACGCCCGTCGGCAAGCTCGGCTTCTGCAGCCCGTGTACGGGCCTCGGCTTTCGCCAATGCCGCCTTGAGGGCTTCGATATCATCCGGTTCAGCCATGCCTCGGAGAACAGCACATCCGACCGGCTTTGTGGCCCCCTTGGGACTCCAGGCGAGTCACCCTGCCGCAGCCGGTCGCCGGGTACATTGCGGGTGGCGCCAGTCGATCCCCTCGAGCAGGTAGCCAAGCCGGGCCGCCGAAATCGACACCACACCATCTGCCGGCGACGGCCGGATGAAACGACCGCGTTCGAGCCGCTTGGCATAAAGCGACAATCCGAGGCCGTCATGCTAGAGCACTTTCAAAAAATCGCCTTTACGCCCTCTGAAGACATAGAGATCCCCGGCGTGCGGATCACGGCCAAGCGCTTCTTGAACCTGCAAGGACAACCCTGGCATGCCGCGGCGCATGTCCGTGACACCCGTCGACAGGTAGACGCGATAACTCGACGGCACCGGGATCATCGGCGACCAGGAACCTTCAGGACGCGAGCCAGGGCCGGGCCGTCGACATCCGCACTGACGATCACCCGACGATCATCACCGATGACGATCTCCATGCGACCGTCGGTAACCGGCTTGCTGAAAGCGGGGGCGGACGGCAGCTCAGGATCGGGCAAAACCACCGCCGGCACCAAATCCGGAAAATCGCCGCCACCAAGACGCCCTTCACGAAAATCCCGCCGCCAGGAGAACAGCAGGGAGGCCGAAATCCCATGCCGGCGCGCCGTCGCCGACACCTGCCGATGGCCTTGATGGCTCTCCTCGACGATCCGAAGCTTCTCCTCAAGGCTCCAACGACGTCGCCGACGGCCGGTGTACACCACTTCGAGACGACAAACCTGCGCACTATCCGTATGCCTAGTCATAAGGATAGTCAGCAGCAGATCACGCTGGAATCAAAGGCGGCCCAAGCCGAACGGTTACAATTGGTGTGGACGCTCGTGAGCTCATCTTCCAGCGCCGCCAATTGTCGACGTCTGTTTTCGAGAATGCCCGCGCTCGATTCGGCCTGCAGCGTCAGGTCGGCAACACGGTGCTCGAGATCCGTCCGTTCGGCGCGCAAGGATTCCATGGCATCGCTCGTCTCGGTCAGCTGTGTCTCCGCTGTCTCGCGAGCTGTGATCGCCTCGGCAAGCTCCGTGTTGACACTGGCCTGCCCCCTTCAAACCGCGCCAGCTGCTATGAGAGCGGCTGGCGCTCCTGTTTTGTGCCGAGTTTTGCCGTGTTTTTTGCGGGAGGAGATCACCGATGAGCGACATTGAAGGCTTCGGTCGGCGGACCAGGGGTCTGAGTGGGATGGCGTTTCAGGAAGCCTATGGCCGTGAGGAGCCATGCCGGGCGGCGTTGTTCGAATGGCGCTGGGGCAGGGGTGGTCCTGTCCGTCCTGCGGTCATGGCGGTCATTGCCATCTGAAAAAGCGCGCGAAGCCGCAATGCCGTCGCTGCAAGCATCGGGTATCGGTCACCGCCGGCACGATCTTCCACAGCACCAGGCTTCCGCCGAAGGTCTGGTTCCCGGCGATCTGCCACGTCAGCCGGAGCAGGGGCGGGGTCGGGATGGACGACGCCTGTCCCGGCGGTGCCCGCTCCGGCGGCAGGCGCGGCCGCGGCGCGGCTGGCAAAACGCCCTTCATCGCTGCAGCGGGACCACGATCGAGCGCCGTCCGAGGCGAATCCGGCTGAAGACCGTCAAGGGTTTTCGCGGGAAGGGGGTGGAACGCTTCGCCAAGGCCGAAATCGAACCCGGGAGCAGCGCGGTCGGCGACGGTCTGTCCTGCTGGCCGGCGGTCACCGGGGCGGACGTCGATCACTTCCCGATGCGCACCGGTTCAGGCCGAAGGGCGGCACAATGGGCGCCCTTCAAATGGGTCGACACCGTGCCCGGCAACATCAAGACGGCGATCACCGGCACCGATCACCATGTCAGTCCGAAGCATGCCGGGCGTTATCTCGCCAGCTTCGCCTGCCGCTTCGACCGGCGCTACGATCCCGACACCATCACCCGGCGTCTCGCATGGACATGCACACAGACCAAGCCAAATCCCTGTCGGGTCATCATCGCCGGATCACCCTCACGTAGGATCAGGATGTAACTTGCAATGCGATCGAGAAGGTCCATGAAGGCATTTGGGCTGATGTATTGCACGAGAATGTAGACGAAGATTGGTAGACCGATCATCCAATACACCACGAAGGACATGGTTCCCGTGCTGCTCATTTTTGACGACGATCGCAGCTATCAATTGTTGCAAACCCGCGTCAACGAGCCCTATCGACGCACATTCACCGACAAAGTGAAAACGTTGTTCCTGATCTCAACATTGGAGAGGCTTCGCCACGATTTCTTCCGCAACTGGCTTGATTTCTCTGATCGCCAACAGACACTTTTCTGAACATCGAAAAACCACCCCGTGCAAGCACGGGGCGGTTTCGTAGAGCATCGTGAGCCAAAGCTCGTTAGTCGCCCTTGAAAAAGTAATCGTTGCCAAGGGGTTGGCGTTTCGGGCTTTGGCGGCGAGTACCGGATCTGGCAGCGGCGCGACGGTGGGCGCGGCTTGGGATGTCGAGGCGATGACCGAGATGGTCGAAGAATGAGACGCCGAGCTTCCGGCATGTCTTGTTCAGGCCGAGGAAGGCGTCGCGCGCATCGCACCCTGCCTCGGATCGCGTTCCGCCGGGGATTTTTCGCTTGATGACGTGGCAGCGGATGTCGTTCTCGGATCCATTCGTATGAAGCGGGATTTCGGGCCGGTCGAGCACGCGCAGCAGATCATCACGTCGCTCAAGGAGCCTTTCGAGCGGACGATCGGGCGGGGCGAAGCCGGTTTTTCCCGGGAAGATGCGTTTGAACCTGGCCTTGAGCTGAGCCGCGCGTTTCTTGCAGGGCTGCTCCTTGTGGAGCCTGAGATCCCGATGAGCCACCAGATCAGCTCCCTTTCGATCTCGATCGCCCGTCGCTGATCGTCGTTGAAGCTGTCGAGCTTGTGCACCAGCCTCTCCGCGTGGATCCAGCAAGCCGCATGGTCGTCGAGGCGAAACTGGCCGGCGCCGTCGGAAACGTCCCGGCCTGCAGCCGCATCGCGGCGAAGGTCGGGCCCGCATGCCGGATCTTCGGAGCTGCGCTTCTGCAGACCGGGACATCGTCGCAAAGAAGGCGCAGCACCTGGCGCTTCGAGATCGAGAGCCCAGTGTTGTTCAGCAACGGCACGATCCGGTCGGTCGTCACCTGACCCTGATGATGCTGCAGCAGAACGAAACGCACCAACTCGGGACCGAAATGCCCGCGCAGCCCGGCCGGTAACGGCGCCACCAGCAGCTTGCCCTCCGGCGTCAGCCACCGTTCACGGCGATAGCGGATCACCCGACCTTCAGGCCGAAGATCCTGGATCACGAAATCGTCGTACCCCTCGAACCGAGGGCCGGCAGGCGCGTCCAGCGAAAGCTTGCGCTCCTCGTTGATCCTCGGAGATCGGCGAGCAGCGCGCTTCCCCTTCTTCCGCTCGCCCCTGGGCCGGTTCGTCGCCTCCTCCATCCCTGACGGCTTCAGCTTCGGACGACCCTTCAGCCCCTTGAGACGAACATTCTCTTCCCGAAGAGCCGCGTTCTCCGCCTCAAGCGCGCCGACACGCTCCCGAAGGGCCGAAACCTCCGCGATCAACTGCTCGACAAGCCCGATGAGCCCGTCTTTCGAGGGATCTTTGAGACCGGACGACGACCTGGAAAGTATGAATCACGTCCGCTCCAAAATGTGAATCAAGAAAAAAATTCTTACTCGCCACCCCCTTGGCACCGATTACGCCAGAAGGCGGCTTTTTGATTCGGAGTCTTGGCGAACCAAGCCATGACCGGATGACAAAACAAAGACCCTCGCGAACCGTCCGTCAAAAGGTGCGCATCAGTAAGGTCTTGGCGTTCAGTGCCACGGACGGATCAGCCTGCCGCGCGGCCGGGTGGTGATCGGTGCCATCGGGGTGACGAGGCGAGGCATCGGGTTGGTGAGGCCGAGGGATGCGAGCGCTGTCCTCCGCTCGGGCGCCCGTTGGTAGAGCGAAGCAAGCCTCGCGATCCGATCCTTGGTCGGCGGGTGACTCCTCAAAAGCGAAGCCTCCGGAAACTTGCGGCCAGGCATCAGGATCTGCTCCCAGTGACTCCGCTGCTGGCGCTCCAGTTTGGCGAGCGCCGAGGCGAGGCCGTCGGGATCGCCGGTGAGGCCGGCGGCGTCCAGATCGGCGTCGAATTCTCTCGCGCGCGACAAGGCGAGCTGCAAGAGCGTCGTGAGCTGCGGCGCGAACATGAGGAGCAGGATCAGGACGAAGGAGACGAGGCTTCCGCCCTGCAGCCACATCGGCAGGCTGAGAAAGAGAAGCCCGGCGCCCACCAGTGACATCATGCGGGTCAGCCTGGTCGCGAGATCGGCCATGCCCATGAGCCAGACGTCGTTGTTGCGGATATGGCTCATCTCGTGGGCGAGCACGCCGGTGAGCTCGCGCAGGTTCAGGGTGCGAAGGAGTCCATCCGTCACGCCGATCACCGCGTCGTCGCGCCGGCCGACCGCGAAAGCGTTCATCATGGCGCTCGGCACGTAGTAGAGCGCCGGCATTTTCTCGAGACCGGCACGTTTCGTGAGATGCCCGATGATGCGGAACACATCAGGCAGCTGCGCGGGCGACAGCCGCTCCGCCTTGTACATGCGCAGCACCATCTGCGCGGACAGCCGGGAGCCGAACATGAGCGTGACCACCGCCACGACGATAACGCCGAGCAGCCCCGCAGGCCCGAAAAGAATCCAGCCGCAGACCGCCACCAGAAGCGCCATGCCGCCGAGCAGAAGCACCGACTGCAGGCGGTTGCGGAGCTTGTGGCGCCGCTGCTCCTCGGCGCTGAGCGGTGCCAGTTCGCGACGGCGTGGTCTGACGGGAGCGAAGAACAGCATGGAAAACGACCCGTTCCTTTGTCGATCCTGCCGTCAGAATAGCCGGGACGGAGGCTGAGACAAACCTCGTCGGTCAGTCGAGCTCGTCCCCCATCATCTCGCTCAGGGTCCGCCAGTCCAGACGGTAGACGTCGAAGTGATCGACCCCGTCGAAGAACAGATGCGCGTGGCTTGTACGCACGGTTTCCTTAACGTGATCCGCCTTGATGTGCCAGGGATCGCCCTTGATCAGTCCCTCGGCCGTCAGGGTCTCGATCCAGGACCAGGCGGCGTCGTGCCGGGCGCGCCTCGGCATGGGCATGTAGAGATACATCGAGCCGAATTCGCGCACGCCATGCTCGCGGAGAAGCTCGATCAGGCTGAGCGGATTCGGCGCTCTTATGCCCTTCGCGGCCTCGTCCTGCGCCTGCAGCCTTCGATGCAGCCTGCGTTTCACCTGGATGGCGGTGACCGTGGCAACACCGGCGAGGCCGAGCGCGATCCATTCGGCGAACGGCGCCGCCTCGGCGATGAAGGGCGAGCGAAGCGCCGCGGTTTCCCAGAGAATGACCGCCACACCGCCACAGAGGCTCGCCTCCAGCTTCCAGAGTGAGCGCCAGCCCAGGAGGGCTGATTGTCGACGTTCTGCAATGGATTTTACTGAACTCGTCATGACCGGACCCTCCCCCTCTATCGATCCGTGTCAACATGCGTCTCTATATACAATCACCGTCAAACATTAACGCAGGCCGTCACTCATGGTCAATCTTAATGATCAATAAATATGATTTTCATTCAATCTGAAATGAACATTCCTCGGGGTGAGCAATCGAGATTGTCATTGACACTTCTGCATGTTAAACCATGAAATGTGTTGCCAGGAGATCGTTCATGGCGATCGAACTGAGCCGGGACAAAAAGAGCGACGACGGGGTCGGCAAGACCGGCAAGCCGTCGCGCGTCGAAAAAATCAAGGCGGCTCTTCTGGAAATGGAGGAGCAGAATCACCTCTCGGATTGCGTGACCGAAACGCCCGGCGGCTTTCTTTGGGAATTTTATAAGGCCTGGGTCGAAAACGGCGGCCAGGACGGCGGCAAGAACCGCAACTCGATCCGCCGCATGCGCGACGTCTGGCTGACCGGCGACCAGGAGGTCAAAAGCCTCCACCCCAAGCTCACCGGGAAGATCCGTATCAGCAAGGACGACGCGATCTCGCTGATGTCGTTGTTCCTGGGGCGCTGGAAATTCGTCGGCGTGAAGGAAGGCGATTGGGTTCTCACCCCGGACGGCTACGTACCGTTTCCCTGCCGCGACTGCAGGAAACTGTGTCAGCGGCTGGCGGACGCCATGTACCCGGATGAAAGCGAGCAGTTCCGCAGTGGATTGTTGCTGCCGCCACATCGGGTCGACGATCACCTGCGCGCAGCCGACAAGGAATGGGACGAGTTTACCGGACTCTACAAGGACATAGACGCGCTCATTACGCTCAGCCGCCACAACACCGCGATCGGACCGACGCCCGCGGAGACCACGAAGCTCTTTTGGCACTTTTTGAATTTTCTCTACGAGGAGACCGCCCACAAGGAGACGATCCTGATCTGGATCGTCGACATCGGCGGTCGCCGGGTCGAGGACGACGATGCGTGGAAGGATTTTTATAATTTCGAGATGCTGAAGACCCAGTTCCGCGCTTTCGCCACCTTCGATTCCGAGAATGACGCCGAGGACTCGACGGCTCCTGCGGGCCATCGGCATAGCGCACAAAGGTCAGGCATCCACGATGCGTTTCTGCGCTCCATCACGATTCCCGAGGAGGGCCATCGGGAAAAGCGCTGGAAGTGGCTGTGCGAGCGGACCGTCATTCTGATCCAGAACCTGCGCAAGGAAGAGTTCGATCATCTCTATGCCGATGAGGACCAGGGCATCGACAAGATACGCCTGCGCGACATCGGCGTGACTGCGGAAAACATTCTGCCGAGCATGATTCCGAATCGCTGGTCGCAATTGCGCGAACTTCGTGAGCTCTATGGCAACAACTTCAAAGAGATGTCCGAAGCGACGCTGACCGTGAATTTCAATCGTCCGATGGGTTCTAGCGACACAGAAACCAACCCGGTCCGCTATTTCGCGCACGCTCTCACCAAGGATGTCGGAGATGACGCCCCGCTCAAATTGGTGAGCCGTTCCAACGAGCTTACGTCTCCGGGGATGCACTATGATGAGGCCATGGGTCTCGTCTACTGGGCTGCGCGTCACCGCTTGAAAAAAATGCTCGGTGACACGGATGGTCGCCATGCCGATGATTGGGCCATCGCTACGGCTTATCTGGTAAATCAGGGCTTTCGCGCGATTCGCTTGCCAGAATTCATGCGAATACACCGTTCGCCTGGCGATTGATCAACCAAAACGATTGCCGATTTAAGTTCTGCGATCACCTTTTGGCATGGAAACGCCTTACGCGCCGATAGCCTGAAAATACACAAAGAGCTCCATAGTTCCTCTTCTTGTTAAACGTATGGCTCAATGTCGAATAGGGGCTGATGATGCATTTGGAGGGCAACTTCGATGCTGAACAGCTTCCTTGGTCTGCAATCATATCTTATCGCAGTCTCGACGGGTCTCCTCAGTGCCTATACGATGAGCGGCTTCGCCTTGGCGTTTATCCAGATCGCGGCCCTGCCCACGCAAATCACGCACATCTGCATGTTGTCGAGGCACGAGGCCCTCCTCGACGCCCGCGAGCGCCATCTAAGGGAGCGGGAACAGGCCGTGGCGGCAAGCGCGCGCCGCGCTCACCAGTAGCGCCCGCTCGCTCCTATCGCCACCGTCAAAAGCCCCAGGGCCAGGTTGGCCCCCACGATCTTTCTGATCATCGCGAGCTTCGCCGCGGCGGTGGCGACGTCGTCCATGTCGACGGCGCGCTTGAAGGCGAGCCAGGGGACGTGGAACAGGAACAGGAAGAGGGCCACCATCATCAGGCCGGTCAGGTGCATGACGTGGATGTGCATGCCTGCGCCGGAAAAGCCGCCGAAGCCGTGGAACAGCATGAAATAGCCGCTGGCGAGCAGGGTCAGCACGCTCGCCCAGACCCAGGGGAAGAAGCGCAGGAACACGCCTCGCCAGAGCTTCAGGCGATCGAGCGCCTCCCATTCCTGGAGGCTCGGGCGGAGGACGACGTAGGCGAAGAACATGCCGCCCACCCAGAGAACGGCGGCGAGGGCGTGGAGGATCAGGCCGAGGGTCATGGTAAAACGCTTCCCGAGTTGAACGAGGTCCAGTCTAGCGGGCGGTCGCCGACCGCCGGATGATGTCGGCCAGCTTCTCGCCGATCATGATGCAGGCGGCGTTGGTGTTGCCGGAGACCACGGTCGGCATGATCGAGGCGTCGGCGACGCGAAGGCCCTCGAGGCCGCGGACCCTAAGGCTCGCGTCGACCACCGCCATGGCATTGCCCTCCGGGCCCATCATGCAGGTGCAGGAGGGGTGGAAGATGGTGCCGCCGCGCTTGCGCGCATAGGCGAGGAATTCCTCGTCGGTGGTCACCTCGGGGCCGGGCTCCAGTTCCTCCGCGATCAGCGGCCGCATCGCCTCGGTCTCGGCGAGGCGGCGCGCGAGCCTCAACCCGTCGACCATGCACTGGCGGTCGGTCTCGGTCGCGAGATAGTTGGCGTGGATCTTCGGATGATCCGCGGGATCGCGCGACGCGATCATCACGCTGCCCCGGCTTTCCGGACGAAGCTGGCAGACGGATGCGGTGAAGCCGGAAAAATCGTGCAGAGGCTCGCCCGGCTTGTCGGCGCTGAACAGGATCAGGTGGAACTGCACGTCGGGCGTGGCGAGCTCCGGCCGGGTCCTGGCGAAGATGCCGCCCTGTCCCGCCCCGATGGTGAGCGGCCCGGTGCGCCGGACCAGCCATTCCAGCCCCATCAGGATTTTTTGGAACGGACTCTTGACCCGGTCATTGAGCGTGATCGGCTTGGTGCAGCGATAGAGCGAGCGCGCCTGAAAATGGTCCTGGAGATTGGCGCCGACGCCTTTCAGCTCGTGGACGACCTTGATGTCGAGGTCGCGGAGATGATCGCCCGGGCCGACGCCCGAGAGCTGGAGGATCTGCGGCGAGCCGATCGCGCCCGCGGACAGGATGACCTCGCCCTCGACGTCGGCGCGCTTCAGGTCGCCATGGGACCAGTACATGACGCCGGTCGCGCGCTTGTCCTCGATTACGATCCGGGACACCAGCGCGTCCGTGACCACGTTCAGATTGGGGCGGTATTTGATCGGGTGCAGATAGGCGACCGCGCTGGAGCAGCGCAAGCCGTTCTTCGTGGTGAGCTGGAAATAGCCCACGCCCTCCTGCTCCTCGCCGTTGAAATCGGCGGTGCGCGGGATGCCGACCTCGTCGCAGGCGTTGACATAGGCCTCGACGATCTCGTGGGTCCGGTTCAGGTCGGACACGCCGAGCGGGCCGCCCTCGCCATGAAGTGCGCTGGCGCCGCGTTCCTGATCCTCGGCCTTCTTGAAGAAAGGGAGCACGTCCTCCCAGTCCCAGCCGGGATTGCCCATCTGCCGCCAGAGCTGGAAATCCTCGCGCTGGCCGCGGATGTAGACGAGGCCGTTGATCGCGCTGGAGCCGCCGAGCACGCGGCCGCGCGGCCAGGCGATCCTGCGGCCGTCCAGTGCCGGCTCCGGCTCGGTCTCGTAGCCCCAGTTCAGCTTCTCGTCGAAGATGGTGCGATAATAGCCGACCGGGATGTGCAGCCAGGGGTTCCGGTCCCGGCCGCCGGCTTCCAGGAGAAGCACGCGATGGGACGGGTCCTCGGTCAGCCGGTTCGCGAGCGCGCAACCGGCGGAACCGGCGCCGATCACGATGAAGTCGTATCTTTCCGCCATCGAAACGGCATCTCTCCAAACCGTGACGGCCGGCGGCATTCCCGTTTCACCATCGAAAAGCCGGCCGAGTGCGCAGCGCCTCTACCCGCGACGCCCCTTATGTCCACTCATCCGCCCCGACTTTCTGCATAGCCGATATTGACGGGCTTTGTCAGGAAAATCGGCGATCGGTCGGGGATGGCGATGGCCTTTCTTCATCGCTTGCAACCGCGACGATAACGGCGCATATATCACGCTCATGGCTGTCCGTGAGCTTCCCAACGCCTTTTCCAAACGCCATCTGCTCGGCATCGAAGGGCTGTCGCCGCTCGAGATTCAGCTGTTGCTGGACCGCGCCGACGAGTTCGTCGGCCACGGCCGGCAGATCGTGAAGAAGCTCGATCGCATGCGCGGGCTCACCCAGATCAACCTGTTTTTCGAAAGCTCGACCCGGACGCGCACATCGTTCGAGCTCGCCGGCAAGCGGCTCGGCGCCGATGTCGTCAACATGTCGATCGGCAGCTCGTCGATCAAGAAGGGCGAGACCCTGATCGACACGGCGATGACCCTGAACGCCATGCACCCGGACGTGCTGGTCGCCCGCCACCATGACAGCGGTGCCGTGGCGCTGCTCGCCCGTCACGTCAACTGCGCGGTGATCAACGCTGGCGACGGCAGCCACGAGCACCCGACCCAAGCCCTCCTGGACGCGCTGACCATCCGCCGTCGCCGTGGCCGCATCGAGGGCCTGCTGGTGGCGATCTGCGGCGACATTCTGCACAGCCGGGTCGCGCGCTCCAACATCCTGCTCCTGACCGCGATGGGGGCGAGGATCCGCGTGGTCGCGCCGAAAACGCTGCTGCCCGCGGCGATCGACGGCTATGGCGTCGAGGTCTGCACCGACATGGAGACCGGCCTCGCCGATGCCGACATCGTCATGATGCTGCGTCTCCAGACAGAGCGGATGCAGGGCAGTTTCGTGCCGTCGGTACGCGAATATTTCCACCTGTTCGGCCTGACTTACGAAAAGCTGGGCAGGGCGAAGCCCGACGCGCTGATCATGCATCCCGGACCGATGAATCGCGGCGTCGAGATCGACGGCACGGTCGCCGACGACATCGACCGGAGCGCCATTCTCGATCAGGTCGAGCTCGGCGTCGCCGTGCGCATGGCCTGTCTCGACACCCTGACCCGGAACCTGAAAGCGGCGGCATGAGCGCATTGGTCCTGATCAAGCAGGCGCGGCTGCTCGACCCTGCGGAACGACTGGATCAGGTCGGCGACCTGCTGATCGCGGGTGGCAAGATCGCGGGCTTTGGCCAGCATCTCTCGATCGACGGCGCCAGCATCGACGCCGAGATCATCGACGCCGAAGGACTCTGCCTGTCGCCCGGACTCGTGGACATGCGCGTGCTGTTCGGCGAGCCGGGCGCCGAGCACAAGGAGACCTTCGAGAGCGGCACGCTCGCGGCCGCGGCCGGCGGTGTCACCAGCCTCGCCTGCCTGCCCAATACCGAACCCGCGATCGACGACCCGGCGATGGTCGAGTTCATTGCCCGTCGTGCGCGAAAACAAAAGCGGGTCAAGGTCCACCCCTACGGCGCGGTGACCAAGCGCTGCGCGGGCGAGCAGCTCGCCGAAATGGCGCTGTTGAAGCAGGCGGGCGCGGTCGGCTTCACCGACGGCCATCGGCCGATCGCCGACAGCCTGGTGATGCGCCGCGCGATGGCCTATGCGAGCGCGCTCGACGGCCGCATCATCCAGTATCCGGAGGATCCGTCGCTCACCGGGAACGGCCTGATGAACGAGGGCGAGATCGCCACCCGTCTCGGCCTCGCCGGCATTCCCTACGAAGCCGAGGTCATCATGGTCGAGCGCGACATTCGCCTCGCCGAGGCGACCGGCTGCGCGCTGCATCTCGGACCGGTCTCGACCGCCGCGGCGGTGGACGCGATCCGAAGCGCCAAGGCCAGGGGCCTCGCGATCACCGCCGATGCGACCCCGGCCCACCTGACCCTGAACGAGCTCTCGGTGGAGGGCTATCGCACCTTCGCCAAGCTCAAGCCGCCGCTGCGCCGGGAGAGCGATCGGGCGGCGCTGGTCGAAGGGCTGGTCGACGGCACGATCGATGCAATCGCGAGCGACCACTGCCCGCAGGACCAGGATTCCAAACGCCTGCCGTTTGCCCAGGCCGAGTTCGGCGTGGTTGGCCTGGAAACGCTGCTGCCGGTGGCGCTCAGCCTGGTCCACGACGGCACGCTCGCGCTGCTCGACCTCCTCGACAAGCTGACCCGGGCGCCCGCCGACATCCTCGGGCTGGACGCCGGCCGGCTGAAGAAAGGTGCGCCCGCGGACATCATCCTGTTCGACCCCGAAACCCCCTGGCGGATCGAGCCCGGTGATCTGGTCAGCCTCTCCAAGAACACGCCCTTCGAAGGCCGGCTGACCCAGGGCAAGGTCGTCCGCACCATCGTCGACGGTCGCACCATCTTCGACGGCAAAGCCCGGATGGCTTGAACGACGGCGCGCTGCCGTTCAAGCCATCCGCGAGATTCCGGCTTTCGGCGTTCTGGTCCGGCCGCGGTCGTGCTATGCAGAAGCGGCGCGTTCGACGACTCATGGTGAACCGAACTCATGATCGATCCCCTCGGCGGTCCCGCCTACTGGTGGCCCTATGGCCTCTGCTTTCTGATCGCCTATCTCATCGGCTCGATCCCCTTCGGTCTGATTCTGACCCGCTTAACCGGCGCCGGCGATCTGCGCGCCATCGGCTCCGGCAATATCGGCGCCACCAACGTACTGCGCACCGGACGGAAGGGGCTGGCGCTGGCGACGCTCGCGCTCGACGCGGCCAAGGGCGCGCTTCCGGTCTGGATCGCGGGCAGCCTGTTCGGCCCGGACATGGCCGTGGTCGCCGGGCTCGGCGCCGTGGTCGGACATTGCTTTCCGGTCTGGCTCAAATTTGCCGGCGGCAAGGGCGTGGCCACGGCCGCAGGCGTCGTCCTGACCCTGACGCCGCTCGCCGGTCTCCTGGCGCTCTTCGTTTTCATCGCCGTCGTCACGCTCACCCGCTACGTCTCGCTGAGCTCGATCCTCGCCGCCTTCGCGGCCGTACCCTTCGCTTATCTCCTGGGCCGTGTGCAGGCGGCCGAGCTCTACCTCCTGATCACGCTGATCATCGTGATCAAGCACCAAGCCAATATCCGCCGGTTGATCGCCGGCAACGAATCCAGGGTCTCCTTTTCCAAGTCGGACGCCACCAAGCCGGCGCAAGCCGACGAAAGCCAGTCTAGATAACAACCATTAATTGAATGTTAACGCTCACTCTGCCAATTTATTCACATGGCAGATTCCTTGACCCTGACCGAACGTCTGGACTGGCTGCAGCTCGCGCGCTCCGAAGGCGTCGGGCCCAAGACCTTCTATCGCCTGATGTACCGCTTCGGCAGCGCCAGGCGCGCCTTCGAGGCGCTGCCCGGCGTGTCGGCGGAGACCGACGGACGCGAGCGGCGGCGCTGCCGGCGGGACGAGGCGGAGGCCGAGCTGGACGGCCTCGAAGCGCTCGGTGCTCGCCTGATCGCCCATGGCGAGCACGCCTATCCGGCGCTGCTCGGCCAGATCCACGACCCGCCGCCGGTCATCTCGGTCCGTGGTGACCTGGATGCGCTGGGCGGCGTCACTGTCGCGATCGTCGGCGCGCGCAACGCCAGCGCCAACGGCCGCGTGCTCGCAGGCAGGTTCGCGAAGGAGCTGGCGGGGGGCGGGTTCCCGGTGATCTCCGGCCTCGCCCGCGGCATCGACACATCCGCCCATGAGGGGGCTCTCGAAGCCGGCGGCCGGACCGTCGCGGTAATCGCGTCAGGCGTCGACATCGCCTATCCCGCCGACAATGCAGCGCTCATGGAACGGATCGCCGAAACCGGCGCCGTCGTCTCCGAACGTCCGCTCGCGAGCGCACCGCAGGCGCGCCATTTTCCGCGCCGCAACCGCCTGATCTCCGGCCTCTCGAAGGGTGTGGTGGTGGTCGAGGCGGCGCCGAAATCGGGCTCGCTGATCACCGCCCGCTTCGCGCTCGAACAGAACAGGGAGGTCATGGCGGTTCCCGGAAGCCCGCTCGATCCGCGCCATCGCGGCACCAACCAGCTGCTGCGCGACGGTGCTGCGCTGGTGGAGACGGCCGAAGACATCGTCCAGGCCATGGACGGCCTCGCGTCGACGCTGCGGCCCCGAAGGCCGGCCGAAACCCTGGCGCCGGCGCCGTCCGCACGCGCCGCCCCCGAACCCTCGCCGGAACGGATCGACAGGGCCGATCCACCCTCGCCGAGCCCGGCCGGCACACTGCTGGAGACGGTCTGCGAGCGCCTCGGAACCGAGCCACTGCTGGTTGACGAACTGATCCGTCAGTGCCATGCAGGCAGCGCTGAAATGCAGCACGCTCTCTTCGAGCTGGAACTCGAAGGCCGCATCCAGCGCCATCCGGGCAACCGGGTATCGCTTGCATCTTCGTGATCCGAAGACATATGACAGTTGTTTGCATATCGGCCGGCGATCGGGGGATGCCCCGCATGCCGGACCGGCCATCGTCAAAGCCAACCAGGGCAGGATCGTCTTAGCCTCATGGACGTCGTCGTCGTCGAATCTCCGACCAAAGCCAAGACCATCAACAAATATCTGGGTGCCGACTACAAGGTGCTCTCGAGCTACGGGCATGTGCGCGATCTGCCGGAAAAAGACGGCTCGGTGCTGCCCGACGAAGATTTCAGGATGATCTACGAGCCGCTCGCCGACAAGAAGCAGCGGATCGCCGACATCGCCAAAGCCATCAGGGAAGCCCGCCATCTCTACCTCGCCACCGACCCCGATCGCGAGGGCGAGGCGATCTCCTGGCATCTCCTGTCGGCGCTGAAGGAGCAGAACGCGATCAAGGACGTCGACGTCAAGCGCGTCGTCTTCCATGAGATCACCAAGAACGCCGTGCTCGAGGCGATGCGCAACCCGCGCGACCTGGACGAGGGGCTGATCGACGCCTATCAGGCCAGGCGGGCGCTCGACTATCTCGTCGGCTTCACGCTTTCGCCGGTGCTCTGGCGAAAGCTCCAGGGTTCGCGCTCGGCGGGGCGCGTGCAGTCGGTGGCGCTGCGCCTGATCTGCGAGCGCGAGACCGAGATCGAGGCCTTTGTTCCGCAGGAATACTGGAGCCTGATCACCGACTTCAAGACGCCGAAGGGCGACGCGTTCCAGGCGAGGCTCGCCCGGCTGGACGGCGACAAGCTCGACAAGTTCGGCATCGCCGACGAAGCCGCCGCCAAACGCGCCGTCGCCCTGATCGAGGCCGAGGACTTCAAGGTCCAGAGCATCGAGAAGAAGCAGGCGCAGCGCCATCCGTCGCCGCCCTTTTCGACCTCGACGCTGCAGCAGGAAGCGTCCCGCAAGCTTGGCTTCGGCGCGGATCGCACCATGCGCACGGCGCAAAAACTGTTCGAAGGCATCAAGCTGGACGGCGAGACCGTCGGCCTGATCACCTATATGCGCACCGACAGCGTCCAGCTTTCCTCGGACGCGCTGAATGCGTGCCGCGATCAGATCAGGACGAGCTACGGCGCGCCCTTTCTTCCCGAAAAGCCAAGGACCTACAAGACCAAGACCAAGAACGCCCAGGAGGCTCATGAGGCGATCCGCCCGACCGACGTCGGGCGCACGCCCGATCAGATCGGGAGGTTCCTGGACGACGATCAGCGCCGGCTCTACGACCTCATCTGGAAACGCACGCTCGCGAGCCAGATGACCAGCGCCAAGCTCGACCGGGTGATCGCCGAGCTGAGCTCGTCGGACGAGAAGATCGGTTTTCGCGCGGTCGGCTCGACCATCACCTTTCCCGGCTTTCTCAAGATCTATCAGGAAGGCCGGGACGATCCCGCCCAGGACGACGAGGACGGCGACGGTCTCCTGCCGCCCATGGCGCCGAACGATCCGCTGACCCGCGGCGAGATCAAGCCGGAGCAGCATTTCACCCAGCCGCCGCCCCGCTATTCCGAGGCCAGCCTGGTCAAGAAGCTGGAGGAGCTCGGCATCGGCAGGCCGTCCACCTATGCCAGCATCATCTCGGTCCTGCAGAACCGGAACTATGTCCGGCTTGAGAGCCGGCGCTTCATCCCGGAGGATCGGGGACGCCTGGTCACGGCCTTCCTCACCGCCTTCTTCGATCAGTATGTGCAGCCGGACTTCACGGCGCTCCTCGAAGACCGTCTGGACGAGGTCGCGTCCGGCTCGCTCGCCTGGAAGGACGTGCTGCGCGACTTCTGGGATCCGTTCCATCACGTGGTCGGCGAGGTCCAGGAACGCAGGGTCGCCGAGGTCATCGACGCCCTGAACGACCTCCTGGCCGCCCGCCTGTTTCCGCCGCGGCCGGACGGTTCGGATCCGCGCATCTGCCAGCTCTGCAAGGAGGGCCAGCTCAGCCTGAAGCTCGGCCGCTACGGCGCGTTCGTCGGATGCTCCAACTACCCCGACTGCCGCTACACCAGGAAGCTGGACGCCGATCCCAACGAGCCCGAGCCCGAGGAGCAGAAGGATCGGCTTATCGGCGTCGATCCCGAAAACAAGGAAGAAGTGCTGCTGAAGCACGGACCTTACGGCCCCTATGTCCAGCGCGGTAACGGCGACGATCTGAAGCGCTCGTCGCTCGCCCCGAACATGACGCCAGCCGACCTCACCCTCGAACAGGCGCTCGCCCTGCTTTCCTTGCCGCGCGAGATCGGCAAGCACCCCGAGACCGGCAAGCCGATCGAGGCCGGCATCAACCGCTACGGCCCCTTCATCAAGCATGACCGCTTTGTCCGCCTGGAACCGGACGACGACGTGCTCACCATCGGCATGAACCGCGCGATGGCCCTGATCGCGGAAGCCGCCACCAGGAAGGGGCGTCCGGCCCAGAAGGTGCTGAAGGAACTGGGCGAGCACCCCGACGACAAGAAGCCGGTGACCCTGCACGAGGGCCGTTTCGGCCCCTATGTCAAGCACGGCAAGATCAACGCCAGCCTGCCCAAGGGCGAGGACCCGGAAGGGCTGACCATGGAAACCGCGCTCGCCCTGCTCGAAGCCAAGGCCAAGAAGGGCGGCGGCAAGAAAACCACGAAACGCGCCGCCAAAAAGAAGCCAGAAAAGAAAACCGCGAAGGCGAAAGGCGCATCCTCCTGAGTGCGCGCGGCAGCGGGAAAACGGCGCCTGCCGGTCGAGGCCGATCCGCCCGCCCGTCGTCCGGCCGGCGGGCCAAAACCGGTAAAGGCCTTCCGAGCCGTGACGAGCTGATCCGCTATCTCGCCGAAGCGCCCGAGGAGGTGACCAGGCGGGATCTCGCGCGCGCCTTCGATCTCCGGGGCCAGGAGCGGGCCGAGCTGCGTGCGATGATGCGCGAACTCGAAGACGACGGACTTCTCGAACGCGGCCGCAAGAAGCGCGTGCGCACCGCCGGGCGGCTGCCGGGCGTGGTGGTGGTCGACGTCGTCACCCTCGACGAGGACGGCGACCTGATCGCCGAGCCGGCACGGACCGACGGGGACCAGGCCTCGAAGCCGCGCATTCACCTGATCGACGAGGGGCGCGGGCGCACGCCGAAAGTCGGCGATCGCGCGCTGGCCAGGCTCACTTATCTCGACGACCAGACCTATGAGGGCCGGATCATCAAGATCCTGCCGAAGATGGCGTCCCGCGTGATCGGCGTCCTCGAACAGGCGAGAAACGGCCTCGTCCTGCGTCCGATCGACCGCGGCGCCGGGCGCGACCTGCCGATCGATCGCGCCGCCGTCGGCGAGGCGAAGCCGGGCGAGCTGGTGCAGGTCGAGGCCGAGGAGGGACGTGCGCTCGACCGCGGCCGCCTGGTGGTCACGGAGCGGCTCGGCCATGCGGACGACGCCGGTGCGGTCTCCCTGCTCGCCGCGCATCAGAAAAACCTTCGCATCGACTTTCCGCCGGAGGTCATGGAAGCGGCGGCGCGGGCGGAGCCGGTCATGCTCGGCAAGCGCGCCGATCTTCGGGACCTGCCGCTGGTGACCATCGACGGCAGCGACGCCCGGGACTTCGACGATGCGGTGTTCGCCAAAGCGGACGACCATCCCGACAATCCCGGCGGCTGGCGGATCACCGTCGCGATCGCGGACGTCGCCCACTATGTCCGGCCGAGTGGCCCACTCGATGCCGAAGCGAGGCTGCGCGGCAATTCCACCTACTTTCCGGACCGCGTGCTGCCGATGCTGCCGGAGCCTCTCTCCAACGGCCTGTGCTCGCTCCGCCCGAAGGAGGACAGGGCCTGCCTCGCGGTTCATATCTGGCTGGACAAGAAGGGGCGAAAACGAAAGCACCGCTTCGAGCGTGGCCTGATGCGCTCGGCGGCGAGGCTGACCTACGAACAGGTGCAGGCGGCGGCGGACGGACGGCCCGACGATCTCACAACTCCCCTGACCGCGAGCGTGATCGAGCCCCTCTACGGTGCCTTCGCCGCATTGATCGAGGCGCGCCGACGGCGGGGTACGCTGGACCTGGACCTGCCTGAACTTCGGATCGTCCTGGACGGGGAGGGGCGGCCGATCGACGTCCGAAAGGCCGAGCGGCTGGACGCCCATCGGCTGATCGAGGAGTTCATGATCGCCGCCAACGTCGCCGCCGCCGAGACGCTGGAGAACAAGGCGGCAGCCTGCATGTATCGCGTCCACGACAAACCCGATCCGGTCAAGCTCGAGGGCCTCGGTCAGCTCCTGAAAAGTCTGGGTGTGGTGCAGAAGGGGATCGCCAACGCCAAGCCCAAGGACCTCGCCCGGCTGCTCGACAAGACGAGGGACCACCCGCTCGCCCCGCTGATCGGCAACCTTCTGCTGCGCGCCCAGAGCCAGGCCGTCTACACCCCCGACAATATCGGCCATTACGGCCTCAATCTCGGACGCTACGCCCATTTCACCTCGCCGATCCGCCGGTATGCCGATCTTCTCGTTCACCGCAGCCTGATCACGCGCCTCGGGCTCGGCGCGGGCGGTTTTGCGGACGAGGTGGACAGCGAAGCGTTTCGCGAACTCGGTGGCCGGATCTCGTCGGCGGAACGGGCGTCGATGGAGGCCGAACGCGCTGCCAAGGACCGCTTCCTCGCCATGCTGATGGCGGATCGGATAGGCAGCGTGTTCGCCGCGCGCATCACCAGTGTCCACCGTTTCGGCCTGTTCGTTCAGCTGAAAGACACGCTCGCCGACGCGCTGGTGCCGATCTCGAGCCTGAGCGCCAACCGGCTTGAGCACGACGACGGCCGGCACGCCCTCATCGACCGAAAAGCCGGCGGGGTCTGGGCGCTCGGCGACGAGGTCGAGGTCGAGCTGGTCGAAGTCGACACCGCGATGGGGCGGCTCGGCGCCCGCCTGGTCGGCCATGAGCCGGGGCCGCGAAGTGCCGACCTCCTGAGAGGCGGACGGCGCCGAAAAACGACATCGAAGCCACGGATGCGCCGCCGCTGATGACCGGCCGGACTTGACAGACGGCGGTCATCTCCTATCTTTCGCGTCGATTGCCGATTTCTGTCGAAGGGCCAGGGCCATGGCGAAGACCAACACCGTACTGATCAAGCTCGTAAGCTCCGCGGGCACCGGGACGTTCTACACGACCAAAAAGAACCCCCGGAACACGACGGAGAAGCTGACGCTCAAGAAGTACGATCCGAAGATCCGCAAGCACGTGGAATTCAAGGAAGCGAAGATCAAGTAGCTTTCGCACCTGCGTTCAGCGAAGGAAGAGGCCGCGCATGCGGCCTTTTTTGTCGACGGATCTTCAACTTTTGAGCGATGTCATTAATATGAAATTAACCAATTTGGTGTAGTCAGTCACCGAGCGTCTCGATGATGAACGTTGCGAAGCGCTCTCGGACTGACGGCCGGCTGGCGCCGGCATCATGGGAGATCGATTAATGAGGTCCTTGCCGCACCGCGACCGCTCGCTCGATGCCGGCATCCGGTTCCGACGGCTGAGAATGTCGATCGCGATCGCAGGCTCGATGCTGCTGACCGGCATCGCCATCGGCTCGGCGTCGGCGAACGCGGCATCGATCGGCAGCACGCTTTCCACGACCCCCCTGGTACTCAAGGATGGCCGCATCGCGGAAGTGTCGGTGCATACCGTGCCGTTTCCCGAGGACGGCGTGGCGCCTCAGCAGGCGATCCGGGCCGCCCTCGACGAGTTCGCGGGCAGCATCGCCACCGACTGCTTCCTGACTGCCCAGGTCATCGGCCATGTCGGCAAGGAGGAGATCAGCGGTCGCGAAACCGCTGATATTCACCGCCTCGCCCGCGCCCGCGCCGATACGATCCAGGGCGCGTTGATCGAAGTCGGGCTGCCTGCGACGTCGATCGCCAGCGTCTGGGACTGGCGCTTCATGGTCAGGCAGGCGCGGGTCACGCTCTGGGTCTTTCGTCTGACCGCAGGCGAAGACTGCGAAGACAAGCCGCTCGGCGGCGGCTCCGCCGATCAGGTCGCGTCCGCCACGGCGCCTGAAGCGCCGTCGGCCAGCACCATCACATCCGCGCCGCTGCCCTCTCCTGGCAATGTCGCCGAGTCCGAGGAGCGCAGCATCGTCCAGGCGTCCCAGCCCAAGACCAAAGCCAAGGCCAGGGAGGTCACGGCGCCCATACCGGCCTCGCCGCCGCGAGCGGAAGGTCTATCCGATGCCGCGCCCGAGGCCGGAGAGGCTTCGTCGGGCAAGGCCGTGGTCGCGGCGCTCGATCGCGGAACCTCCGAACAGAATGCCGCCCCCCCGGCTTCGGGCGGCGAGGCGATAGACATCGTGTTCGCGACCAACAGCAGCTATCTGCCCAAAGGCGCCGGCGAGCGGCTGCGCGCGCTCCTGAAAACGCTGGACAAGGGCAAGAGCTATGTGCTCCGCCTTCAGACCAGCGTCGACGGCGCTGCGGACGTCGACGGCGCATCCGCCAGCGAAGCCGCCCGATACAACGCCTGGCTCGCGGAAAGACGGTCAAAGCGGATCGAGGAATGGTTCGAGAACCATGGCAGCGGCTTCGATCTGGACGTGAAGCCGTCCTTCCTTGAGAACGACAGCTCCAGACGGGTCAGGATCGAGACCAACCCGCTCGGCTGAGCGGCGGCGTGATGACCAGAGGCGATCCCGGTCACGCATGATCGGGATCGCCTCCGGATGTCAGGCGCGCAGAGCCGTGGCCATGGCGGCGAGCGCCTGATCGATCGCCGCGTCATCGATGTTCAGATGGGTGACCGCCCGCATCCGTCGCTCGCCCATGGCGCCGATGCGGACCCCCTGCTCCAGGAGCCTCGACGCCACCGACCTCGCGCTCGGCGCCGTCCCGGCGAGATCGAAGAAGACGATGTTGGTTTCGATCCGGTCGGGGTCGAGATCGACGCCGGGCAGTTCGGCAAGACCACGCGCCAGGCGTCTGGCGTTGGCGTGGTCCTCGGCGAGCCGGTCGATATTGTGATCCAAAGCGTAGAGGCAGGCCGAGGCGACGATGCCGGCCTGGCGCATGGCGCCGCCCATCTGCTGCTTCAATCGCCAGGCCTCGTGGATGAAGTCGGCACTGCCGGCGAGAACAGCACCGATCGGCGCGCCGAGGCCTTTCGAAAAATCCAGCCAGAGCGAATCGAAGGGCTCCGCATAAACCTTCGCTTCGACGCCGCTCTCCACGACCGCGTTCATCAGCCGCGCGCCGTCCATATGCATGGCGAGCCCGCGGCCTCGGGCGCGTCCGCCGATCTCCCGGATTGCCTGAAGCGGCCAGATCGAACCGCCGCCCCAATTGCTGGTCTGCTCGATCGAAACCAGCCGCGAGCGCGGCTCGTAGCGCGAACCGGAGCGGATCGCCGCCTCGACCTGCTCTACCCCGAACTGGCCGCGCTCGCCGTCCAGCGGGTGCAGCATCGCGAGCGCCAAAGCGGCGGGCCCGCCAGCCTCGGCGATGATGCCGTGCGCGGTGCGATGGAGAATGATCTCGTCCCCGGGACGGCAATGCACGCGATAGGCGATCTCGTTGCACATGGTGCCGGAAGGGAGGTAGACGGCCTTCTCCTTGCCGAGCAGATCGGCCACCCGCTCGCAGAGTGCGGTCACGGTTGGATCGAGATCCGCCTGTTCGTCCCCCACCTCGGCCTCGGCCATGGCGCGGCGCATCTCCGCACTCGGCAGGGTCCGGGTATCGCTGAAAAGATCGATCATACCGTAACTTTCCGTTCCTCTTCGGCGCTGGTTTGCGAGGCCGACGCCTCGGCTTCTGGTCTAAGCCAGACGGCGGTGTCGTGAAAGACCGCACCGCCCTTCGGCGGGCCGGGATCGGCGCTGGTCAGCGCGTTGATGCCGATCCCCTCCACGAAAGCGTGGTTCGGCCAGACGCTCTCGACCACCAGCACGCCGGTCTGCTGCCCGTCCGCCAGCTCGGCATGCAGGAGAACCGTGCCGAGATCGTTGCCGAGACGGACGAGATCGCCGTCCCGGACACCGAGCCTGCGCGCGTCGTCCGGCTGGATCAGCACGGTCGGGCGCTTTTCCCTGGCGATCGAGGTCGGGGTCTCGGTGAAGCTGGTGTTCAGATAATTTCGCGCAGGAGCGGTCACCAGCCGGAACGGCCGGGTCTCGTCCGCCTCGTCGATCAGGGTCATGTGATCGGGAAGGCGCGGCATCACGGCGTGATCGGGACCGAGCGCCGCCCAGTCCGGCTTGAAGCGAAAGCGTCCGGTCGCCGTCGGAAAGCCGTTTCGATAGCGGGCCGTCTCCTCGTCCGGCATGGCATCGAATCCGCCCGCCTCGTCGACGGTCGCCGCATCGGGCCAGCCGGACCGCTGCAGCAGATCGTCGATCAGCGCCCATTCGGTCATCTCGAAGCCGGGATGGGCAGGTGCTCCGAGCCGCTTCGCCAGCTCGCAGATCACGAAATGATTGGGCCGGCATTCGCGAAAAGGCTCGAACAGCTTTTTCCCGATCTGGATCGAAGAATGGCCGCCTGCCTGATAGATGTCGTCATGTTCGAGGAACATGGTCGCCGGCAGGACGATATCGGCCATCTTCGCGGTTTCGGTCATGAACTGCTCATGAACGCAGACGAACAGATCCTTTCGCGAAAAACCGGCATGGACCTTGGCGAGTTCCGGCGCCACGTCCATCGGGTTGGTGTTCTGAATCAAAAGCGCCGTGACCGGCGGCCCGTCGCCGAGATCCCTGACATCACCGGTCAGGATCGGGCCGATCCGCGACTGATCGAGCACACGAATCGAGGGGTCGACCAGATCCAGCCCTTCGATCACCGTCTTGTCCCAGTGATAGAGATCGCGCTGGCTGTAGAGGGCACCGCCGCCCGGGTGCCGCCAGGCGCCGGTCACGATCGGCAGCGCGCTCGCGGCGTGCATGGCGGCAGCGCCGTTTCGCGACCGGGTGAAGCCGTAGCCGAAGCGGACATAGGAACGCTTCGTCTCGCCGTAGAGTGCCGCGAAAGCCTCGATTTCCTCGACGTCGAGACCGGTGACCCCGGCCGCCCAGGCCGGCGTGCGGCTCTCGAGATGCGCTTCGAGTTCGACGACGTCGTCCGCATGGTCCCGGAGATAGTCTCGATCGGCATGGCCGTCCCGGAACAGGACATGCATGACCGCGCATGCGAGAGCACCATCGGTGCCCGGACGAAGGGCCAGGTGAAGGTCGGCCTGCTGCGCCGTGCCGGTACGGTAGGGATCGATCACCACCAGCTTCGCGCCGTTTCGCTTTTTCGCCTGCGCGACATGGGTCATGACGTTGACCTGGGTGGAGACGGGATTGCCGCCCCAGATCACCACCAGCTCCGATCGGGCCATGTCCTCCGTCGGCACGCCCCAGCATTTGCCGTAGCCAGCCTTCCAGCCGGTTTCGGAAAGCGTGGTGCAGATGGTCGCGTGCCAGCCGGAATAGCGCATGGCGTGGCGAAGGCGCTGAATGCCGTCGCGCTGCACCAGCCCCATGGTGCCGGCGTAGAAATAAGGCCAGACCGCCTCGCTGCCATGCCGGGCGGCAGCCTCCATGAACGCATCCGCGACCCGGTCCAGCGCCTCGTCCCAGGGGATCGGCCGAAACCGTCCCTCACCCTTGGCGCCGACGCGCAAGAGCGGCTCGCCCAGACGGTCCGGATGATGGAAGCGCTCGGCATAGCGCGCGACCTTCGCGCAGACGACGCCTGCAGTGTAGGCGTTCCGTCTCGAGCCGCGAACCCGGCCGAGCCGGCCGTCCGCCAGACGCTCCACGTCGAGAGCGCAGGCGCTCGGGCAATCATGCGGGCAGACGGAAGCGGGCGTTTCCGCGGTCATCGCGCCTCTCCCTCGATCGGGAAGGTTGCTGTCCGTCTAAAGGCTCACCCGCGAAGAGAGGGACGTCAAGGCAGATCTTGTCTTCGCAGGGACGTGCAGTGCTGCGGTCTCAGGCCTGGTCGATACCCGCCGCGTCCAGATCGAGCACCCGTGGCTCATGTCCCGTGGACTCGACGAAACGTTTGAGATCGCCGGCGTCGATGGTGGTGGTCGCCTGGTTGGTCAGCGGGTGGTAGTTCAGCCGCTCATGATCCAGCATCGCCCGATCGAGAAGGGGCTGGACCCGATGGTCCGGGTCGTTGATCAGCGCGAAGGGCGTGACCGAACCCGGCGTCACGCCGAGGGTTTCGAGGAGAAGGTCGGGCTTGCCGAAAGACAATCTGGGGCAGCCGACCGTCTTGGCGAGGCGGTTCATGTCGATCCGCCGCCGGTCGAGACAGACCAGCAGCCAGAGGCCGCCCTTCTTGTCCTTCATGAACAGGCTTTTGCAATGGCCGCCCGGCAGATGGCCCGTATGTGCCGCCGCCTCCTCGACCGTGAACACGGCGGGATGATCGACGGTCTCGTGCGCGATGCCGAGTTCGTCCAGCCGGGCGAGCAGCCGTTCACGATCGTAGGGCATCGTCCGATCCTGCCGCGTTCAGTCCTCGACGCCGAGCTCGACCGGCGTCGGCACGGCTTCGCCGGCCTCCGCCCGCGCCGCGCGCGCGGCGATCACCGCCGCGTCCAGATCGATCTGGCTGCAAAGGCCGAGAATGACGGGATCGCGCGGCCTGATCTCCTGGCTCTTCCAATGGGTGCGGTCACGCACCGCGTTCACCGTGTTCTTGGTGGTGCCGAGCAGCTTGCAGATCTGCGGATCGGCGAGCTCGGGATGATTGCGCAGGAGCCAGGCGATCGCGTCCGGGCGATCCTGACGCTTGGAGAGCGGCGTGTAGCGCGGCGTCTTGCGCTTGGGCTGCTTGATGTCGGCGGCGGCGGGCCGCGACAGCTTGAGCTCCGCCTTCGGGTCCTTCTCGCAGCGCTCGATCTCGGCGCGCTCCAGCTGTCCGCCGGAAACCGGGTCGAGGCCGCGAATGCCGGCACCGACCTCGCCGTCGGCGATGCCTTTCACCTCGAGCGTGTGCAGGCCGCAGAACTTGGCGATCTGCTCGAAGGTCAGGGTCGTGTTGTCCACCAGCCACACCGCGGTGGCCTTGGGCATGAGGGGTCGATCCATTCTGTGCTCCTAAGCGCGACCGGCGGGCGTCGTCACCAAGCGGACGCCGGAACATCTGGCCGCACAGGCGTGTTTCTAGGGACTTCCGCCCGTTTTGGAAAGAGTCTTGGCCGTCAGGATGGGCTTTCGCGCCGGTCGGCGAAAAAATCCGACGGCGCCAGCCGCCGATATCTCTATTTATTGGGGACAGGCACGGTGTAATTCAAGCCGAGCCGGCCGCCATCGGGATAGACGCACTGACCGGTCAGGTAGCTGGCGTCGTCGCTCGCGAGAAACGCCACCACGCTCGCGATCTCCGCAGGCTCGCCGCAGCGGCCGAGCGGCGTGCGCGAGAGGATTTTCTGGCGCGCCGCCTCGTCGGTCATGATGGTCTTGAGCATGTCCGTCATGATCGAGCCCGGACCGACCGCGTTTACCCGTATCCCCTTGTCGGCCAGCGCCAGCGCCATGACGTTGGTGAGCTGGTTCATCGCCCCCTTGCTCACCACGTAGGGCACCTGATTCGGGATCGCGAGCACGGCGTTGGCCGATGACATGTTGACGATCGCGCCCCTGCCGGCCTCCGCCATCTTCCGGGCCGCGGCCTGACCGACCAGAAAAGCACCCTTCAGATTGACCCGCAGGACCGCGTCGAAGTCCGCCTCGTCGAGCTCCAGAAAGTCCGCCGCCTTGATGATGCCCGCATTGTTGACCAGCACGTCCAGCCGGCCGAGGCGCTCGATCGTCTCCGCCACCAGCGCCCTCGCCGAGGCGGCATCGCCGACGTCGGTCTCGACGAAGATCGCCTGCCCGCCGGCGGCGACGATGTCCGCGGCCGTCCTCGCACCGCCCTCGCGGTCGATGTCGGCGACCACCACGGCCGCTCCCTCCCCGGCGAAGCGCTCGGCGCAGGCCCGCCCGATGCCGCCCGCCGCGCCCGTCACGATCACGGTCTGATCCGCGAATCTCATGCTGAGGTTTCCTCCTTCTCCGAACCGGCCGGCCGGGTCTCATCGGCGAAATGGGCGAACACCGTCTCGGTCAGACCGTCGATGTAAGCGCGCGCCTCGGGACCGATCGCCGGGCCGTCATAGTGGCCGTCCTTCCAGGGGCCGTGAAAAAAACCCTCGCCTGGCAGCCGGTCGCTCTTGCGCACGACGAGCACAGCAAGTTCGGGTTCGCCGCGGGTGCGGTTGCGCTCCGACACCACGCCGAGATCGCGGCAAAGCGCGTAGACCCGGATCGGCGTGACCCGCTTGCCGAAATGCCGAAGCACGTCGCCATAGGCGAGGGTTCGGCGCGTCCTCGCCGCCTCGATCAGGAGCTGCTCCAGCGCATCGACGTCGACCACCGCCCCGCCCGCATCTTTCGAAAAGTCAAAGGGACTATAGACATCCGCCGTCCGCGACGCCAAGGCCCCGTGCGGCCACATCACCCCCCGGACGCAGGATCGCCGAAGGCCCTCGCGGCCACCGGTCTTGCGCTGATACCGAGGACGCTCGATACTCTTCCCTCCGCCGGCCAAGAGCGGGCGCGCCGGGGATGCCGGCCGGTCTTCGAGATCGGCTGAAATCCATCGGCAAGAACGAGAGGGCGTATCATAGGCCCGTTCGCTGACCCCGGCCCGGCCGCTCAGCGACCCGGTTCCGTGCTATAGCTCCCCTTTGCCGGTCGATGTCGAGCGGCGCAGGTTTTCGCTCGCCGACGATGGCGTTCCGTCGTCGGCGATAGGGAGGTTGCCCATGAAGCTTGTGGCGCATCCTGAGACAAGCCCCTATCAGCAGGGGCTCGATCGCAACGCCGCCAACTACGCGCCGCTGTCGCCGCTCGGCTTTCTCGAACGGGCCGCCGACGTGTTCCCCGATCGGCTTGCCGTCGTCCATGGCTCCTATCGAGCGGACTACAGGACGCTGCGCGAGCGCTCGCGGCGGCTGGCCTCGGCGCTGGCCCGGCGGGGGGTCAGGCCGGGCGATACGGTCGCCGCGATGCTGCCGAACACGCCGCCGATGCTGGAGGCGCACCATGGCGTGCCCATGGCGGGCGCGGTCCTGAACGCGCTCAATATCCGGCTCGAAGCGGAGACCATCGCTTATATTCTGGATCACGGCGAGGCCAAGGTGCTGCTCACCGACACCGAGTTCAGCCCGGTGATCGAGGAAGCGCTGGCGCTCGCGAAGGCGGATCCGCTGGTGATCGACGTGGTCGACATGGAGGAGGGTGCGCTCGGGGATCGGCTTGGAGATATCAGCTACGAGCAGCTGCTGGCGGAGGGCGATCCCGATTTCCAGCCGCTTTTTCCCGACGACGAATGGCAGGCGATCGGCCTCAACTACACTTCGGGCACGACCGGCCGCCCGAAGGGCGTCGTGGTCCATCATCGCGGCGCCTATCTGAACGCCATCGGCGACATCCTGGTCTGGGACATGCCGATGCATCCGGTCTATCTCTGGACCCTGCCGATGTTCCATTGCAATGGCTGGTGCTTTCCCTGGGCGGTCTGCCTGCAGGCGGGCACCCATGTCTGCCTCAGGAAGGTCGACGCCGCCGGAATCTACCGGGCGTTCGAGGAGCAGGGCGTGACGCATCTCTGCGGCGCACCTGTCGTCATGGGCATGATCGTCAACGCGACCGAAACCGAACGCAGGCCATTCGATCAGAACATCGAGATGATGACCGCGGCCTCGGCGCCGCCGGCGGCCACGCTGCAGGCGATGGACGAACTCGGCATCCGCGTGACCCATGTCTACGGTCTGACCGAAGTCTACGGGCCGGCGACGGTCTGCGCCTGGCAGGAGGCCTGGAACGACCTTTCGACCGAGGAGCGGGCGCGAAAACTGGCGCGACAGGGCGTTCCTTATCCCGTCCTCGAAGGGCTGGAGGTGATGGATCCCGAGCGCATGACTCCGGTGCCGCGTGACGGCGAGACCATCGGCGAGATCATGATGCGCGGCCACGACGTCATGAAGGGTTATCTCAAGGACGCCGATGCGACCGGGAAGGCCTTTCGCGGCGGCTGGTTCCATACCGGCGATCTCGGCGTGATGCACGAGGACGGCTATGTCGAGATCAAGGACCGCGCCAAGGACATCATCATCTCCGGCGGCGAGAATATTTCCTCCATTGAGATCGAAGGGGCCCTCTATCGGCATCCCGCGGTGCTGGAAGCGGCGGTGGTCGCCCGGCCCGACGACAAATGGGGCGAGACGCCCTGCGCCTTCGTCACGCTGAAAACCGGCGAGGAGGTGAGCGAGCAGGTGCTGATCGATCACTGCCGTGAGCTTCTCGCCCATTTCAAGGCGCCGAAGACGATCGTCGTTACCGAGCTTCCCAAGACGTCGACCGGCAAGGTTCAGAAAAACCTGCTTCGTGAGCGCGCGCGCGCTCTCTGATCCGACGCCACCTCCCGGGGATCATCCCTGACAAGAATTGTTCTGGAAAGTTTTATATATTTAAGGTTGCAGAATTGGTTGCGTTTAGCGCGCTTTTGCATCATATTTGTACATCCATGAATTGATGAATGGCATCCGCCCGGCGTGGAGTCCATTCTCCGGCGCGAAGCGGGAGGTCGGCGGTCGTGAGCGATATCGATCGGACCCATGATGATGACATGGGTCGCATGAGGAAGCTCGAAGGGGAGCTGCACCGGCTGATCACCGCGGTCGACGCCCGCCTGTCGGAGCCGCCCGCCCACCGACGCCCGATCGCCCGGCGTGCGGGCGGCATGATCCTGATGGACCGGAGCGGCGACGTCGACATTCGCCATATCGCGGCCCTCGCTGGTCTGGCCATCCTTCTTTTCGTGGCCGGATGGGCTGGATCGAGCCTGTATTACGGCAGCCAGCTGAAACAGAAAGTCGAGGACGAGCTCCGGCCCTACGCGACCGAGCTCGCGAAGACGGTCACGACCATTCAGACCGATCTTGCGCCCCGCATGGCGGCCGCCGACGAGCTGAAGGCGGAGATCGATCGTGCAAGACGCGATCTGCTGGCGCGTGATGGCGAGCTCGAAAACACCATTACGGAGGCTCAGAGCCAGCTCCTGAGCGTTCGCGATTCCGCGATCGACGACATCGAGCGTCGCCTTTCCGACCAGACCGACGATCTCGGCATGATGCTGGAGTCTTTCCGCCAGCGCGCCATCGACATCGATAGCGGTCTCAGCGAAATGAGCCAGGCGCTTGTCGCCTTCGACCACCAGCTACCGGTGCTGACCGAAGGCCTGGGTGAGATTGCGGCCGGGCTTGTGGAGAACCGCACGACGCTGGAGCGGGTTTCGGAAGATGTCGCAGGCCTCGACGACAAGGCGCCGCCGCTGATCGAAACCATCGACGACCACCGTCGCACGCTCGACGACGGCACGAAGACACTCGCCATCCTTCACGCACAGCTCGAGGCGCTGAAGACCCAGACGGTACGCTCGGGGCAGCAGCTTGAAGAGGTGCTGACCGAAGGCAGGAGCCGGATCGCTGACTGGGAGGCGGTGGACCGGGACATCGAAACGCGCAAGGAAGGCATCTTGCGCAATCTCGACCACTACGCCGACTCGCTGAACAGCCGGGTGCGCGAATTCATCGAGGCCTTGAACATCGAGCCGCAGTTCACCGGCGGTTAGAAGCGAGCTCGGGTCTCCGAGGCAGTGGCCGCTTCCTGGCCGATGCCGGTCGGCAGGAGGTGACGCTGGCGATCCAGGAAGGCACGGATGCTGTCGGAATCGATGTCGGGTCCGATCGCCATTTTGAAGCCTGCAATCCGCCCGCGTTCGACGATCGGGCCGCTCCTGCCCGTTTCCCCCCCTTTTGCGCCGGCGGACTCCATCGCGTATGCGGCCGCAACCCTGCCGCCGCTGCCGATCGGAAGCGGCTCTCCTTTCGAAGGCACCTGGATGAGTGCCAGACCCAGCCCTTCGTCGACCACGGCGACCAGTCCGAGCGCCAGGCTGCCGTGCGTGCTCCGAACGTCGACCAGCCCTCGTCCGGCGACGACGTCGCTCGGGCTCAGGATAAAATGGGGCGCGACATAGACCGCATCCGCACGTCCCGCCTCGCCGATGACCTCGACCCGGCTGGTCGAGCCGTGATCGGTAACGGGATCGGAATCGACCGCCGGCGAGGCCAGCGTCGTCGCCGACGTTCGTGACCGCGGCGGCATGATGGCGGCGTCCAGCGACATGTCGTCCGGCAGGACTCCGGCAGCATCTCGCAGTCGATCGCCCCGCTCCATGGCGAGACGGTCGAAGGATGCGGCCTCGGGCCGGTCGAGCAGGGCAGCCACCAGATCGCCAAGCGGCAGATCCGGTGGCTCGGCGAGCCATCGGCGCAGGCCGTCCTCGGTCAGTTTTTCCGCCCGATGGCGGGCATAGTGCTCGTCCTGCGGGTCCAGCCCCTCGGTCACGAGCAGGTCCTGCACCTGACGGCGTCTGATCGTCGTCTTCCAGCTCCGCTGCAGCCGGCGATCGGTCAGAATGGCGGGCAGGGTCGCCTCGCGCTTCGCACGCAGTCGGGTCTGTTCGAAATGGTAGCTCTTGTAGGTTGGCCGCTCGATCGATGCCGGTGTCGCCATCAGCGTGTCCAGGGCCTCCTCCAGCTGGTCGCCGGCACCCCACTGGCCGAATCCGGTGAGGGCGCCGCCGACCAGCGTGCCGACCAGATCGATCAGGGGATCACCGACCTTGATGATCGACGATTTGCCGGGCTTGGCTGCCTTCTCAGCCTGGCGAAGCCGCGCCTTGGCGACATCGTAGGCCGGGTTCTTTTCGCTGCGCGTGCCGCTCTTGTAGCGTGAGCGGACCTGTTCGCGCCCGAGAACGCGATGTTCGCTCCGCCGATCGATCGCCTCGCCGACGCGGATGACGCAGCGCGCTTCGGACGCCGCCATCCGGGCGCCGTCTTCAGGATCGATGGCACCCGGCAGCATGGACCAGGGTGCCTGGCGTGCCGTGGAACGATCGTCGATGAGGACGAACGGCGTGGCCTCCAGGTCCGCGATCTGCCCTCGGTTCAGCGCGCCATGGAGTAGCCCGAGCTTGCCCAGACAATCGTCGGTCCGGCTCCAATCCGGGCCATCGGACGTCGCCGCGACCTCGATCGGCGCCGCCGCAGTCTGTCCATCGGTCTCGGCCGAGTTCGTCGTCGGGCCGAGCTGCTGACAAGCCGGAAGCGTCACCGACAGGATCAGCACGCCGGTGCAGGTGCGAAGCAGCGAGATCATGTCGCTTTCTTTCCCATCACGCGAATATAGATCAGAAATATCAACTATTGGTTAATTCTTTTCAACGATAATTCGCCTGCCATGGAGAAAAGGCGACACCCGGCCCGCCGTGCGGCATTGGCGCCGCTGGCCAATCCGGGGAAAGATCGTCTAGATATCGTGGCAGTTTCATGGCGCGAGGATGAGGCCGATGGCGAAAATCAAGGTCGAGAACCCGATCGTCGAAATCGACGGCGACGAGATGACCCGCATCATCTGGCAGATGATCAAGGATCGTCTGATCTTTCCCTATCTGGACCTTGAGACGCTTTACTACGATCTCTCCGTGCAGAAGCGCGACGAGACCGACGACCGGATCACGATCGACGCGGCCAATGCGATCAAAGAGCACAATGTCGGCGTGAAATGCGCGACCATCACGCCGGACGAGGCGCGGGTCGAGGAGTTCGGCCTCAAGAAGATGTGGCGCTCGCCCAACGGCACCATCCGCAACATCCTGGGCGGCACGGTGTTTCGGGAACCGATCATCTGCAAGAACGTGCCGCGCCTGGTGCCCGGCTGGACCCAGCCGATCGTCATCGGTCGTCATGCGTTCGGCGATCAGTACCGCGCGACCGACTTCAAGGTGCCCGGCCCCGGCACGCTGACCATGACCTTCACGCCGGAGGACGGCTCGGAAGCTCAGGAGTTCGAGGTCTACAGGTTCCCGGACGGCGGCGTGGCGCTCGGCATGTACAATCTCGACAGCTCGATTCGCGATTTTGCGCGCGCATCGCTGAACTACGGGCTGATGCGCGGCTATTCGGTCTATCTCTCCACCAAGAACACCATCCTCAAAGCCTATGACGGCCGCTTCAAGGACCTCTTTCAGGAGGTGTTCGACGAGGAGTTCAAAGAAAAATTCGAGTCGAAAAAAATCGGGTACGAGCATCGGCTGATCGACGACATGGTCGCCGCGGCGATGAAGTGGAACGGCGGTTTCGTCTGGGCCTGCAAGAACTATGACGGCGACGTGCAGAGCGACACCGTCGCCCAGGGCTTCGGTTCCCTGGGGCTCATGACCTCGGTGCTGATGACGCCGGACGGCAAGACCGTGGAGGCCGAAGCCGCCCACGGCACGGTCACCCGCCACTACCGCCAGCACCAGCAGGGCCAGGAGACCTCGACCAACTCGATCGCCTCGATCTTCGCCTGGACCCGCGGCCTCACCTACCGCGCCAGGATCGACGGCACGCCCGAGGTCGAAAACTTCGCGAAGACCCTGGAGGAAACCTGCGTCGCCACCGTAGAAGGCGGCGAGATGACCAAGGATCTGGCGCTCCTGATCGGCCCGGACCAGCAATGGCTGACGACGGAAGGCTTCTTGGAAGCAGTTGCAGGAAATCTTAAGAAGGCGATGGGCTGACGGAACGAGATCGCTTGTCCTTGAAAGACGGGACGGACGTTGCTTTGCAGCCCGGCGTTTCGCCGGGCTGCACCGCTTTTATCAGCCGACTTGCTGCAGCAACGAAGAAGTCCGAGAAGATCGGTTATGGCAAGTTGTGCGCCAAACAGCACGTCATAGTCGTTTCTGCCGACGCTCGGCTACCTGCCCCCTTATATCATCTAGTTCGCGCAGTAGCTGTTCTTTTATTGATAATGTTTCCGCAATATTACCGTCATGCCTAGCAATAACATCTGAAATTTCGTCCGAAGACAATGCGTTGCTGTTTGCGCCATCAATTTTATCTATTATCTGCTGAATTGTTGCCAGCTTCTCATCCACCTTTTTAGGATAGTATATCGAAGCGCCACTGTTGGTGCCGGCAGAAAATGCAAAAAGGGTCTGGTACGCGATCTTTAGGTCTGATCCTATTGCGCTGACCTGATTTGCTTCAGAGGTCAGTTTTTGTACCGTCCTGGCTGCATCGCGTTGCAGGCTTCTTCGTTCGGCTTCTCTGGCTTTGCGGCGTTTGAATATCCAAGCGATGAATGTGCCGATTGCCCCAAGGGCAAAAACACCGACACCCCCAAACAGCCACTCTTTGTTCTCAGCGAGAAGGTTTAGTATGCCTTCTGACATTTCAACTCTCGAAAGAGATCAGACGGCCTGGATCATGCCAATCATGCCAATAACGGCAAGGAACATCCAGCCTCTTCCTCGCGCGTCCGAGGAGCACGGCGTTCGATAAATTCAGATAACGAAAAATCCCCGTTATGGGTCTTAGAACCCATGCATTCCGCTTTTTCACGCGATAATCGGCATTATCGAGGTCACTTTACTGTACGAAAAAAAGCCAAATCCAGGACGCGCCAACCGACGGTCCGGTCAGAGAATAAACTTCGAGAGATCCGCGCCCTCGACCAGCTGGCCGACCTTTTCGCGCACGTAAGCCGGATCGACGGTGACGGTTTCGCCGTCGCGGTCGGTGGCCTCGAAGCTGATATCCTCGACCAGGCGCTCCATCACCGTATGCAGACGTCTTGCACCGATGTTCTCGACCTTCTCGTTGATCTCGCTCGCGAGCCGCGCGATCTCCTTGATGCCGTCCCCGGTGAAGTCGATGACGACGCCCTCGGTGGCGAGCAGCGCGGTATATTGCTTGATCAGGCTGGCTTCGGGCTCCACCAGGATGCGGGCGAGATCGCCCTGGGTCAGCGCATCCAGCTCGACCCGGATCGGGAGGCGGCCCTGCAGCTCGGGCAGGAGGTCGGCGGGCTTGCTCTGGTGGAAGGCGCCCGATGCGATAAAGAGAATATGCTCGGTCCTGATCGCGCCGTGCTTGGTGGTGACCGACGTGCCTTCGATCAGCGGCAGAAGATCCCGCTGCACGCCTTCACGAGAAACGTCGGCGCCGCCGCGATCCTCGCGCGCGGAAATCTTGTCGATCTCGTCGAGGAAGACGATGCCGTCCTGCTCCACCGACTGGATCGCCTCGCGCTTGACCTGCTCCTGGTCGAGCAGCTTTTCCGACTCTTCCTCGATCAGAACGGCGTAGCTGTCGGCGACCTTCATCTTCTTCTTTTTGGTCTGCTGGCCGAACGCCTTGCCGAACATGTCGGAGAGATTGAGCATGCCCATCTGGGCGCCGGGCATGCCGGGGATGTCGAAGGTCGGCATGGAGCCGCCGGCCCGCTCCATCACCTCGATCTCGACTTCCTTTTCGGCGAGCGCGCCTTCGCGCAGCAGGCGCCGGAACTTTTCCCGAGTCTCCCGGCTGGCACTTGCGCCGACCAGGGCGTCGATCACCCGGTCCTCGGCATTGAGCTCGGCCTGCGCCGTGACCTCCTTGGCCAGGCGCTCGCGGGTCATGGTGAGCGCCACCTCGACCAGATCGCGGATGATCGATTCCACGTCCCGGCCGACATAGCCGACCTCGGTGAACTTGGTCGCCTCGACCTTGATGAACGGCGCCTGGGCGAGCTTGGCGAGGCGCCTCGCGATCTCGGTCTTGCCGCAGCCGGTCGGTCCGATGGTCAGGATGTTCTTGGGCTGCACCTCCTCGCGCAGCGCCTCGTCCAGCTGCTGGCGCCGCCAGCGATTGCGCAGCGCGATGGCCACGGCGCGCTTGGCGTCCTTCTGCCCGACGATGAAGCGGTCGAGCTCGGAGACGATTTCGCGGGGCGTGAGTGCGGTCATGGAAGGCTCAGTCGTTCGGGAGGTCGATGACCTCGATGGTCAGATGGCTGTTGGTGAAGACGCAGATGTCGGCGGCGATCGCCATGGCTTTTCTCGCGATGTCCTCGGCGCCGAGGCCGTCGACGTCGACCAGCGCGCGCGCCGCGGCCAGCGCATAGGCACCACCGGAGCCGATGCCGATCAAACCGTCGTCGGGTTCGAGAACGTCGCCATTGCCGGTGAGGAGAAGCGAGATTTCGGCATTCGCCACCGCCATCATCGCTTCGAGACGCCGGAGATAGCGGTCGGTCCGCCAGTCCTTGGCGAGTTCCACGGCCGCGCGCATGAGCTGGCCGGGATGGCGCTCGAGCTTGGTCTCGAGGCGCTCCAGCAGGGTGAAGGCATCGGCCGTGCTGCCGGCGAAACCGGCGACGATGTCGCCCTTGCCCACGCGCCGGACCTTCTTCGCACTGGGTTTCAAAACCATGTTCTGCAGGCTGACCTGACCGTCGCCGGCGATCACCACCTGGTTGTCCTTGCGCACCGACAGGATCGTCGTGCCGTGCCAGCTCTCCGTCATCACCCTCGCACCCGAAACGCACCGTCCGATCGACCCTTGATGGGCCGGAGCGTGCATGTGGTCAAGGCCGGAGCCGAGATCAAGGGATTCCGGCGCCTGTGGATCCGTCAGGCCGAGAACAACGGCACGCTTTCGCCCAGGCGGAGGTGGGTGGCGTCCCAGGGCTCGCGTGAAAACAGCTCGTGCACCATCGGCGCGAAGTGATCGAGCGAGAGCGTGTCATAGGCCGGGTCGAAGGACGCCTGATCCCAGCGTTCGCAGAAATCGACCGCCGCCCGATAGTAGGGATGGTCCCGATAGCGGTCGCGAATGTTCGGATCGCCGCCCTGAAAATGGGCGTAATAGACCATCTGGAAAATGCCGTGATGCTCGCACACCCAGGCGCACTCCTCGCGCACATAGGGCTTGATCACCGCGGCCGCGATGCTGTCGTGGTTGAACGGGGCGAGGTCGTCGCCGATGTCGTGGAGCAGGGCGGTGACGATCCAGTCCAGATCGGCGCCGTCCCGTTCGGCGCGGGTCGCGGTCTGCAGGGAGTGGCCGAGCCTGCTGACCTTGTAACCGGCGAAGGAATGTTCGAGACGGCCGAGATGTTCGAGAACGCGCCCGGCGGTGCCGGCTGCGAAGGTCTCTTCCAGCATCTCCAGCAATTCGTAGTCTTCGGCCGTTCCGTCCTTCATCCGGGTGAAACTGACCGTGGGATGGTAGCCGATTTCCGCCATGACGGTTTCTTCCCCGATCCTTGCTTCTTGCTCGATGGCGCAACACCTCTTGTCGGGCAAAGCGGGAGCACTTGTCAAACCCGCAAAAGGCCTGTCGCCGCCATCGAAGCGCCCGTCTTTCGCTGCTGCGTGACCTTCACCAAAAAGCGATTTTATCAAGAAAAAATATCGCAGAACGTCAATTTCTTAAGTCAGCGACTAGCACTTGCGGCCAACGCATCGATTTTGCTAGATAATCTTTATGTTAAAATTGCTTCATTTCCCGCTCTGCCCCTATTCGCGCAAGGTGCGTCTGGCCCTCGCGGAGAAGGAACTCGACGTGACCGCGGAGGCGATCGAGCCCTGGCTCTGCCGCGAGGACCTGAAAACCGGCAATCCCGCGGGCGAGGTTCCGATCCTCGAAGACCGATCGAACATCATCGTGGATAGCGGCGTGATCGTCGAATATCTGGAGGAGACCCAGCGCGCGCGCCCGCTGCTCGGCAAGGATCCCGTCCAGCGTGCGGAAATCCGCCGCCTCGTCGCCTGGTTCGACAAGAAATTCGTCGCGGATGTCACCGACCTCATCTGGCACGAAAAGCTGATCAAGCGCCTGCGCGACAAGTCGACCCCCGACAGCGCCGCCGTGCGCCGCGGCCTCGCCAACATCCGGGAGCACCTCGCCTATATCGACTATCTGTTCGACCGCAGCCACTGGCTCGGCGGCGACGAGCTGACCGTCGCCGACCTCGCCGCTGCGGCGCAACTCTCGGTACTCGACTATCTCGGCGACGTCCCCTGGGAGAAGCATCCCGGCGCCAAGCTCTGGTACGCCAAGATCAAGTCCCGCCCGAGCTTCCGCCCCCTTCTGGCTGACCGCCTCCCCTCGATTCGCCCCGTCTCCCATTACTCCGACCTCGATTTTTGAGGCGGCGCCTCATGGCCGGACATGCCTCGATCAGCCACTCGGTCTCAGGGAACGCCCGTAGTCCAGCGTCCTGGGACTGGCGGCCGGCGATAAGGGAACGCGCCCGGGCACTCGGCTTCGATGTCGTGGGGTTCGCGACGCCGGACCTGCCGAAGCAGGTCGAGGCCGGCTATCGGGCGTATGTCGATCTCGGCCGCCATGGCGACATGGACTGGCTTGAGACGACGTTCGATCGGCGAAGGGCGCCAAAGGCACTTTGGCCGGACGTAAGAAGCGTGATCGTCTTGGGCATGAACTACGGGCCAATCGAGGATCCGTTGGCCGTCTTGGAGGATCCAAGTGCCGGCGGCATCTCGGTCTATGCGAGGAACCGGGATTACCACGACGTCGTCAAGGGAAAGCTGAAGCAGCTCGGCCAGTGGCTGGTGAGCCGGAGCGGCGGCGAGATCAAGGTGTTCGTCGACACCGCCCCGGTGCTGGAAAAGCCGCTCGCCGAACGAGCAGGGATCGGCTGGCAGGGCAAGCATACGAATCTCGTTTCCAGGACCCACGGCTCCTGGCTGTTCCTGGGCGAGATTTTTTCGACATTGGAGATCGGGTCCGATCCCGCCGGTGTCGACAGATGCGGGTCGTGCCGCGCCTGCCTGGACATCTGTCCGACGGACGCCTTCCCGGCCCCCTATCAGCTCGACGCCGGGCGCTGCATCTCCTACCTGACGATCGAGCACAAGGGCCACATCCCCGCCGAATTCAGAAAGCCCATGGGCAATCGCATCTATGGCTGCGACGACTGCCTCGCCGTCTGCCCCTGGAACAAATTTTCCCGGACCGCGAACGAAGCAAAGCTGAAAGCGCGCGACGATTTGAACGCCCCGCCGCTCGTCGAACTCGCCGGGCTGGACGACGCCGCCTTTCGCAAACGCTTCGCCGGCTCGCCGATCAAGCGCATCGGTCGCGACCGCTTCGTCAGAAACGTCCTCATCGCCGCAGGCAACGGGGGCGGGCCGCCCCGGGCTGAACTTGCCGCGGTCGCGGAGGGGCTGCTTGGCGATCCGTCCCCGCTGGTGCGTGCCATGGCGGTCTGGGCGCTCGGTCAGCAGTTGGATCGCCAGGAATTCGACGATCGAACGAGGGCCGCGCGCGAGCGCGAGACCGACGCCGACGTCCTGGGCGAGTATGCGGGGGTCATCGCATGACCCGCCTTTTCTGCTTCGGCCTCGGCTATTCGGCCCTGGCGCTTGCCCGCGATCTTCTGGCCGAGGGCTGGACCGTCGCCGGCACGACTCGCTCGGAGAAAAAGCATCAGAGGCTGGAAGCGGAGGGCATCGAGACCTTCCTGTTCGGTCCGGACCTGCCGCTTCGCGATCCGACCGGGGCGCTCGCCGGCACCACCCATCTCCTCACCTCGATCGCGCCTGACGAGGGCGGCGATCCCGTTCTCCGCTGTCACGAAAAAGATCTTCGCGCCTGCCCTACCCTCGCCTGGGCCGGCTATCTCGGCACCACCGGCGTCTATGGCGACCGCGGCGGCGCGTGGGTGGACGAGGGCGATCCGCCGGCTCCGTCCCTCCCCAGGACGAAGCGCCGCGTTGCCGCCGAGGGGCACTGGCTGGCGTCCGGTCTGCCCGCCCATGTTTTTCGGCTCGCCGGCATCTACGGGCCGGGTGCCGGGCGCAATGCCTTGGAAAGCGTCAAGTCCGGACGTGCGAGAAGAATCGTCAAGCCGGGCCAGATGTTCGGCCGCATCCATGTCGACGACATCGTGCAGGTGCTGAAAGCCTCGATGGCGAGACCGAACCCCGGCGCGATCTACAATGTCGCCGACGACGAGCCCGCCCCGCCGCAGGACGTGGTCGCCTACGCCGCCGAGCTCCTCGGCGTCGAGCCGCCGCCGGAAGTGCCCTTCGAGGAAGCGGATCTATCCGAAGCCGCGAAAAGCTTCTACGCCGACAACCGCAAGGTCGCCAACGGCCGCATCCGTGAGGAACTCGGCGTCGCGCTCAAGCACCCGAACTACCGCGAAGGCCTGCGCGCCCTCCTCGAAGGCATGAGCGCATGACGTGTCAGCTTTCGATAGCCTGCAGCACCCGCTGCGCAGCAGCCGTGATCCGCTCCAGCTCGTGCAGCTTGGAGAGACGATGATCGCCCGACTTGATCAGCTCGACGGTCACGTCCTCGGAAGCGAGCGCTTCGGCGAGACGAAGCGATGTCTGCCAGGGCACGTCCGGGTCTGCCTGGCCGTGCAGCAGGTGGACCGGCCCCTGGTAGGGGATCGACTCGCGCAGCACCAGATGGTGTCTGCCCTCCTCGATCAATTTTCGCGTGATGACGTAGGGTTCGTCGCCATAGGCGGACGGTGCCACCCAGCGGCCCGTCTCCATCAGCACTCTGCGCTGCCGCTCGTTCCCCCTGGCCCAAAAAAGATCCTCGGTGAAGTCGGGGCCGCTTGCGATGCCGACCAGTCCCTTCACCCGCTCCGGCCGGGCGAGCGCCGCCAGCACCATGATCCAGCCGCCCATGCTGGATCCCACGAGGACGAGCGGCCCCGCCGTCACCTCGTCGATGATCGCGACGGCGTCGTCCCTCCAGGCGCCGATCGTGCCGTCCTCGAAATCGCCGGACGAGGCGCCGTGGCCGGTATAGTCGAACCGGGTGAAGGCGTGTCCTTGCTCGGCGAAATGTTTCTCCAAAGCGAGCGCCTTCGACCCGGTCATGTCCGACTTGAAGCCGCCGCAGAACATGACGCCGGGCGTGCGGCCCGGACTGTGAACGAAGGCGAGTTTGCGCCCGCCGGAAAGATCGATCGTTTCGAACACCATACCAACCCAGGGCCGTTCGGGTTTGCGCACCGTGGAATCCATGGTAGCACCCGGTCAGCCTGGACAACAGGCAAAGTCCGATGACCACAGAACTCCTGCTCGACCATGCAGACGCCATTTTGGAGGACGCGCAGCTCGATCCGATGGACGATCTGACCAGCGTGCAAGAAGTCCAGGCCGCGATCGCGCGGCTCAAAGGGCCGAAGGTCCTGCAGGTTCTGCCTGCCCTCGGCCCGGGCGGCGTCGAGCGCGGCACGCTCGACATCTCGCGCTATCTGATCGGCCAGGGCTGGACGCCGATCGTCGCCTCCAATGGCGGCGAGCAGGAAAAGGACCTGTTCGCGATGGGGGCGATCAGCCTCAAACTGCCGGTCCACGCCAAGAATCCGCTGGTGATGCGGAAGAACGTCAAAAGCCTCGCCCAGATCATCCGCAATCACGACATCCAGCTCGTTCACGCCCGCTCTCGCGCCCCTGCCTGGAGCGCCTACTACGCCGCGAAGCGGGCAGGTGTCCCCTTCCTGACCACCTTCCACAGCCTCTACAGCGGCGCCGACAATTTTCTGAAGCGCGGCTACAACGCGATCATGACCAGCGGCGAGCGCGTGATCGCGATTTCCGACTACGTCGCCGACCATGTGATCAAGCGCTACGGCGTGACCGAGGATCAGCTCCGTGTCATCCCGCGCGGCGTCGACCTCCAGGAATTCGACCCGGAGAACGTCGATGAGACGCGCGTCCGGCGCTTGCGCGAGGATTGGGAGATCGACCCCGAAAAACGCATCATCATGCTGCCCGCACGCATCTCCAAGCGCAAAGGCCACACCTGGCTGCTCGACGCACTCGCCAGGCTCTGGCAGGACGGCAAGTTCGAAAACACCATCTGCATCATGGTCGGCAACCGGCCCGCCGGCAGCGCCTATGCGGACCGGGTCGAGAAAAAGATCATCGAGCGCAAACTCGAAAACCGCGTCTGGCTGGTCGGCCCCTGCGACGACATGCCCGCCGCCTACAAGCTCGCCGACCTCGTGGTCATCCCCTCCACCGGCCCCGAAGCCTTCGGCCGCACCTCGATCGAGGCCCAGGCCATGGGCAAGCCCGTGATCGCCACCGACGACTGGGGCCTCTCCGAAACGATCATGCCGGCGGCGACGGGCTGGCTGGTGCAGCCCGAGGACGCGGGCCACCTCGCCAGCGCCCTCGACCTGGCACTCGCCATGCCGGACGACGCCCGCGAGCGGCTGGCCACCCGCTGCCGCCGCTTCGTCGATCGCCACTACAGCCTCGCCCGCATGGGCAAAAGCACGGTCTCCGTCTACCGCGAGCTGATCGAGGGCCGAAAGCCGCTCCCGAGCGTGCTCTACGACAGTGCAATAGGGTAAAGCGGCGACGCGCCGCGGCGTTGACTGGGGGGCGGTGTTCGTCGTCGACGACGGAGCCCTGACGCCCCCGCGATGTTCCGAGCGGTTCAGTAGGCGCCGAAGCCGCGCAGGACCGCACTCGGCGTCTTGATCAGGATGATGAGGTCGCACCATAGCGACCAGTTGCGCGCATACCAGGAATCGAGATGCACGCGCTGGCGGTAGGTGACGTCGCTCCGGCCGCTCACCTGCCAGAGACCGGTCAGGCCGGGCTTGCTTTCGATGTAGTAGACGAGATTGTCGCCGTAGCGCTCCAGCTCGTCGGCGATCACCGGGCGCGGGCCGACCAGGCTCATCTCGCCGCGGACCACGTTGATGAGCTGCGGCAGTTCGTCGAGGGAGGTTCGCCGGAGCCAGCGGCCGATGCGCGTGATCCTCGGATCGCCCTTCAGCTTGTGGCAGGTCTCCCATTCCTCGCGGCGTTCGGGATGAGCGGCGAGGTAGTCGTCGAGCACCTTGTCGGCATCGGGCACCATGGTCCTGAACTTCAGGCATTTGAAGCGCCGCCCGCCCTTGCCGATGCGGGTGTGGCCGAAGAACACCGGCCCGCCCTTGCGCCGTAGGCGCCAGCCGATCAGCGCGAACAGGGGGGCCGTCAGGAAAAGTAGGAGACAGCCGACCACCAGATCGAAGCATCGCTTGATGCGCCGCGGCCAGGGGCGCGAGAGATTGTTGTGCAGGCGAAGGGCCAGCACGTCGTGGGTGAAGAAATGGGTGACGCGCGTGCCCGCGATCGGCAGGCCGCGCATGGGCGAGACGATGTCGACGTCGGCGTAGCAGAGGCTCAGGCGTTCCACATAGGCGGCGTCCCGCACGATCTCCTCCATGTCCATGGCGACCACCACATGGGGCCGTCCGAGATGGGGCGGCAGGAGGTCGGGAAAGGGGGCGGCCGGCAGCACAGGCAGGTTCCTGCCGCCGATCTCGATCGAAGCGGGCGTTTTCGTCTCGGTGTTGGCGGGCTGGATGAAGGCCGCGACCTCGAAACCCAAAATGGGCTCGCTTTGCAGCGCCAGCGCCGTGTCCACGGCGTTCGGGCCGACGCCGACCACCACGGTCGGTCGGATCCAGGCACCCTTCGACATCAGGAATTGCTTCACGCCGTAGCGCACGCTCGGCACGAGGAGGGCGACCAGCGTCCAGCTCGCACCCCACCAGAGCCTCGAAAAATTGGTCTTGGTCAGAAACACCAGGGCGGCGTCGAGGATCGCCATCATCACCACGACGCCCCAGATGTCGCCGAGCTCCTGCCAGAACGGCCGGCGCCGATCGTAATGGCCGAGGCGCGCGAACAGGATGAGACAGGCGACGCCGAGGGAGAGCGCGATCACTGCGCGGGTCGAACCGTAGTCACTCTGCCAGCCGAGCAGCGCCTCCTCGAAGGTGAGGCCGTTCACCACCCAGTTGGTGGTGCGGCCGACGGCGAAGCATGTATAGATCACGAGGATGTCGAGGCCGGCCAGCAGCCACGTTTCCTTCAGCCTTCGACGAGGCCGGGTGCCGATATGCGCGCTCGAGGCGGCGACTATATCCATCGGTCGTTATCGATCACCGTATGCGACATGCTGAATTGTGCCGAACTGGCTAAAGGCATTACCGTATCTTAACCTGAAGTTGCAAGCGATTGTTGCTAACGATTTCAGCTTAATTGCTACTTTTGGTTGAAGTTACGCGATCCGGACAACTTTTGCGCTGTCCTTTCAAGCGAACGCCATCAGCGCAAATTTATTTCACAGCGAACTTCGTCCTTTCGCCGACGTCAGGCTGCACGGGCCGCGACCTCGTCCCGATACCAGCGGCAGGTCGCTCGGAGGCCGTCTTCCAGGGTGATGGTCGGACGCCAGCCGAGGGCCGTCAGCCGCCTGACGTCGAGCAGTTTTCGCGGCGTGCCGTCCGGTCGATCCGGGTCGTAGACCAGCTTGCCCTCAAAACCGACGATGCCGCGGATCATCTCGGCGAGCTCTGCGATCGACAGGTCCTCGCCGGTGCCGACATTGACGTGCAGCTCATCGCTGTAGGTCCGGAGAAGGTGGACGCAGGCATCCGCGAGATCGTCGACATGGAGAAATTCCCGCTTCGGCCGGCCGCTGCCCCAGATCTCGACGCCGGCAGCACCCTCGACCTTGGCCCGGTGCATCTTGGCGATCAGGGCCGGCGCCACATGGCTGGACATCAGGTCGAAATTGTCGCCGGGGCCGTACAGATTGGTCGGCATGGCGCTGATGAAGTCGGCGCCATATTGGCGGCGATAGGCCTGACAGAGCTTGATGCCGGCGATCTTGGCGATGGCGTACCACTGGTTGGTCGGTTCGAGCTGGCCCTCCAGCAGGCACTCTTCCGGCATGGGCTGCGGGGCGTGCTTCGGATAGATGCAGCTCGAGCCGAGGAACAGGAGCTTCTCGACGCCGGCCTGATAGGCCGCGTGGATGGCATTCACCTCGATCATCAGATTGTCGTAGAGAAAGCTCGCGGGCTCGCTGTCATTGGCGAGGATGCCGCCGACCCTGGCCGCGGCGATGATCGCGACGTCGGGCTTTTCCCGCGCGAGCCAGGCCTCGGTCCGGTCCTGGCGGGTGAGATCGAGCACGTCGCGCCCGGCGGTCAGGATCTCGCAATCTTCACGCGCAAGCCGCCTGACCAGGGCGCTTCCGACCATGCCGCGATGGCCGGCGACCCAGATCCTTTTGCCGTCGAGAGGATAGATCACCTCGCCGCTCATCAACGCTCCTCCAACATCCTCGCCAGCTCGGCGCCGAACCAAAGTCGAGCGGTGCGCTGTCACTCGGGGTTGCGGCAGCCTTCTTTCTTCACCGCCACCAGATCGGCCTCGACCATCTCCCGGATCAGTGCCGGAAAGGTGGTCTCGTGCCGCCAGCCGAGCTCGCGCATGGCCTTGGTCGCATCGCCGAGCAGGAGATCGACCTCGGTCGGCCGGAAATAATTCGGGTCGACCGCGACCAGCGTCTCGCCGCTCTTGGCGTCGACCCCGACCTCGTCCGCGCCCCGGCCCTGCCAGGCGATCTCACGGCCGACGCAGCGAAAGGCGAGCTCGACGAATTCGCGCACGCTGTGGGTCTCGCCGGTGGCGAGCACGTAGTCGTCCGGCTGATCCCGCTGCAGAATGCGCCACATGCCTTCGACATAGTCCCTCGCATGGCCCCAGTCACGCTTGGCGTCGAGATTGCCGATGTAGAGACGCCTTTGCAGGCCGAGCTCGATCGCCGCGACCGCGCGCGTGATTTTTCGCGTGACGAAGGTTTCGCCTCTGAGCGGGCTCTCGTGGTTGAACAGAATGCCGTTCGAGGCGTGGTAGCCGTAGGCTTCCCGGTAGTTCACCGTGATCCAGTAGCCGTAGAGCTTGGCGACCGCGTAGGGACTTCGCGGATAGAACGGCGTGGTCTCGCTCTGCGGGGTTTCCTGCACCTTGCCGTAGAGCTCCGAGGTGGAGGCCTGATAGAAGCGCACGCGGTCGCCCATCTTCAGGATGCGGATCGCCTCCAGCAGGCGGAGCGTGCCGATGCCGTCGGCATTCGCGGTGTATTCGGCGGTCTCGAAGCTCACCTGCACATGGCTCTGGGCGGCGAGGTTGTAGATCTCGGTCGGCCGGATCTCCTGCACCAGACGGATCAGGTTGGTGGCGTCGGTGAGGTCGCCGTGATGCAGGAAAAAGCGGGTGTCGCGCTCGTGGGGGTCGACATAGAGGTCGTCGACCCGCTCGGTATTGAACGAGGACGAGCGGCGCTTGACGCCGTGGACGACATAGCCCTTTTCCAGAAGCAGCCGCGCCAGATAGGCGCCGTCCTGGCCGGTGACGCCGGTGATCAACGCGATCCGTTCGCTCATTGAAGGCCTCGATGGCTGGAGTCGTGACTCTGGCGATGATGCGATCGACGGTAAATCGCCAAAAGCTTGCAATTCCTGTATCGAATTACGCGCTATGATTTACAACGCCGATGGTGAATTCATCAACCCCGCCTCGGACGCGCAGAGCAAAAAAAGGCGGCGACACGGCAGGCGAGTTCGGCGCGTTTCGGCCGATCGCAAGCCGACGGGATTTTCCGGTCCGTGCGTGCTCCGCGCGTCGTGATAGCGGCTTTTGCGCCGACAGGGTACCATCGAGCCGGAGCCGACGCTGGAGGTGGGACCGAAGGCCGACAAGCGAAGAAGACGCCATGCTGAATGCCGCCCCCGATTATCGGACTGCCGTCGACGCTTTCCGCTGGGACGTTCCGGAAACCTTCAACATCGCAGCCGCAGTCTGCGACCGCTGGGCCGACGGCAGCGGCCGCCTCGCCTTGATCGAGCAGCGAGCCGCTGCAGGCGTCACTCACCACAGCTTCGATGATCTCAGCAAAAACTCCAGCCGTCTGGCCAATCTCCTCCATGCCGAAGGCGTGCGCGCCGGCGACCGCGTCGCCATTCTGCTCGGCCAGCGGGTGGAGACGCTGCTCGGTCACCTCGCCGCCTGGAAGATCGGCGCGATCACGGTGCCCCTGTTCAGTCTGTTCGGTCCGGATGCGCTCGCTTTTCGTCTCACCGACAGCGGCGCAAGCGTGCTGATCACCGATCCCGCCGGCGCGAACAAGATCGCCGGCATCCGCGACGACCTGCCGGACCTGAAGCTCATCCTCACCACGGAACCGGCGGCCGGCGCGGTCACCTTGGCCCCGGAGATGGAACGCGCCTCGGACGCCTTCGAGGTCCGGTCCACGCCGGCCGGCGCCCCGGCCCTGATCATCTATACGTCGGGGACGACCGGGCCGCCGAAGGGGGCGCTGCATGCGCATCGAGTGCTGCTCGGGCATCTGCCGGGGGTGCAGTGGCCCCATGATTTCTTTCCGAAGCCGGGCGATCGTTTCTGGACGCCGGCGGACTGGGCCTGGATCGGCGGGCTGTTCGACGTGCTCATGCCGAGCCTCTATTTCGGCGTGCCGGTGGTCGCGAGCCGGGCGGGAAAATTCGAGGCGGACGCGGCGATCGATCTGATGATCCGCCGCGAGGTCAGGAACGTCTTCATGCCGCCGACGGCGCTTCGGCTGCTGCGCCAGGCCGAGACCGTGACGGCCGGTCTTGCCCTGAGAAGCCTGGCGAGCGGCGGCGAAAAGCTCGGCGACGACGTGATCGACTGGGGCCGCGCCGCCTTCGGCCTGACCATCAACGAGTTTTACGGCCAGACCGAAGCCAACCTCCTGGTCGGCAACAACGCCGCCGTCATGCCGACGCGCTCCGGCAGCATGGGCCGCGCCATCCCCGGCCATGATGTCGCCATTGTCGATGATGCGGGCCAACGCTGCCCGCCCGGAAAGCAGGGTGACATCGCCGTCCGTCATACGGACGGGCCGGACCCGGTGATGTTTCTCGGCTACTGGAACAACGAGGCGGCGACGGCCGAAAAATTCCGGGGCGAGTGGATGCTGACCGGCGATCTCGGTGTCATGGACGAGGAAGGCTACCTCACCTACCGAGGCCGCGCCGACGACGTCATCAACTCGGCCGGCTATCGAATCGGCCCCGCCGAGATCGAGGCGTGCCTGACCAGTCACCCGGCGGTCGCCCTGGCCGCGGCGATCGGCGTTCCGGACGACCTGCGCGGCGAAGTGGTGAAGGCCTGCATCGTCCTTCGGGGCTGCGAGCCCAGCGATGACTTGGCGGAGGAGATTAAGGGCTTCGTAAAGGCAAGGCTGGCGGCGCATGAATATCCGCGGCAGATCGAGTTTCTCGACGAACTGCCGCTGACCGCGACCGGCAAGGTGATGCGCCGGGCGTTGCGGGAGCGGAAAGACAACGGCCACTAATGCTTCTGTTAGATCGAGGGCTTGTCCGAGAATTCACCTAAAGGTAGAAATTTAGGCTGTTCACATCGGACAAATCAAGCGTTCGTCATCAGCCAAAGTAAGAAATAGGGAAACGCCATGGTTCTCTAGCCAAGGAGCGAATAATGCGCGTTCTTGTCAGTTTTATCGCACTGACCACTGCTGCTTGCTCGACTGGCAGCCAAATGCAGGATCTCCGAACAGGTATGACACCGGAAGAAGTTACAGCAATCATGGGTAGTCCTGACGGCGTTCACAATGAGCAGCGTATGATGATTTATAGCTATGAAGACCGCTTCGTGCCGTTCAAGGGACCGAATGCCGCAAACTACTATACCGGTTTTGTCGATGGTCGTCTGCAATCCTGGGGCGTCAAGTCGAGGAATCCGTCGGACACCACGAACGTTATTGTTTGGTAGACCATCTTTCAGGCTTAGCAATTATTAACTTCTCCATGTGACAATGGCGTCTGGTCCATGCCATCCTGAGAGTCCGACCACCGCCAAAAAAGCAGGAGTGAGGCTCGGATTCCCACGATCGCATGGACCATGAAGCAGCATGACATATGGTTGTTAGCGAAAACCTAACGCTCGGAAGAAAACCGGCTGTCGTCGTCTGACGATCGAAACGCAGCCCAGTTGATGTCCTCGGGCTCAATCGAACGTCCGCCAGCCCGCATAGATCCGCGTCGCCGTGGTGATCCAGCATAAGGTCCCAAAAATCCAGGCGAACACGGGGAACCAGGCAGGCAGCAGGCAGGCGAGCACGAACAGAGCGATGGTCTCCGTGCCTTCGGTGAGCCCCCCGAGATAATAGAGCGACTTCTGGCCGCGAATGTCCGTGCTCAGGCCACGCCTGTCGGCCATGATCGCGTAGGCGAGAAAGGAGCAGCCGGTGCCGATGAAGGCGAAGATCAAGAAGGCCGCCGGCAGGGCGTTCCGAGAAGGATCGGCGAGCGCGAAGGCGAAGGGCACGGCGCTGTAGAAGATGAAATCGAGGGTGATGTCGAGGAAGCCGCCGCGGTCGGTTTTTTCGGTCAGCCGCGCGATCGCGCCGTCCAGGCCGTCGGCGGTGCGGTTCAGAAGGATGAGCAGGAGGCCGAACGTGTAGGCCCCGGCGGCGATCACCGGCACCGCCAGGAGGCCGAGGACGAAGCCGGCGATGGTCACGCCGTCCGCGTTCCAGCCGGCCCCGACGGCGGCGCGCGCGAGACGCTCCAGCGGCGGATCGATCAGCGGTCTGATTCGGGCGTCGAAGATCGCTCGGGCTCCGTCTCGGCCGTCCGCGTAAGGCGGTTTTCTTTAACTTTCCTTGCCTGCCGTGCGTCCGGCGGAGGCCTGGCCCTCGACCAGCCGTAGAGCTTCGGTTCGGTCCTTCGAGGCCTCGTCGGTCGTCGCCGTCCCCGCTTTCGCTGTCTTTGCTCCCGTTTTCGCCGCCTCCGCCGCGAGGGCGCGAGCGCTCAGCACGCTGAACGGAATGCTGGCCAGGTAGACGAAGGCGACGGTCAGCAGGGTCCACCAGGGCACGTTGACCAGGGCCGTGATGATCGCGCCGATTCCGACCAGGGTCGGCAGCAGATATTCGGGACGGATGCGGGTCGTCACCATCTTGATCGAGAAGGTCTTGACCGTGCTCACCATCATCAGCGCGACGCCGGTGAGCACCAGCGCGTTCAGCCAGGGTGCTTGCGGCCATGTCTGGCCGAGTGCGAAGGTCAGCAGCATGGGCACGATGGCGACGCCGGCGGCGGCGGGTGCGGGCATGCCGGTGAAGAAGCGGGTCATCCAGGGCGGTCTGTCCGGATCCTCGAGCTCGCTGTTGAAGCGGGCCAGGCGGAGGGCGGCGCAGATCACGTAGAACAGCGCGATCGCCCAGCCGAGCCCCTTGGTTTCGTGCAGCGACCAGAGATAGACGAGAAAGGCCGGCGCCACGCCGAAGCTCAGAAAGTCCGCGAGGCTGTCCAGCTCGGCGCCGAGTTTGGAGGTGATTTTCAGGAGCCTGGCCGAGCGGCCGTCCAGACCGTCGAAGATGCCGGCGAGAATGATCATCGCCACGGCGGCCTGATAGCGTCCGTCCAGGCCGTAGCGGATCGCGGTGAGCCCGAAGCAGATGCTGGCCACGGTGAAGGCGTTGGGTACCAGATGGATCAGCGGCCGCGCCTGCAGTCGCCGCCAGCGCTCGCGCCGTCGCCTGCGATCCATCAGCTTCGCCTCCAGCCGCTCGGTGCCTCGGCTCGCCTGCCGTCCGCCAGCACGGTCTCGCCCGCCACCGCCCGCTGCCCGACGCTGACCAGCGGGGTGACGTCATCCGGCAGGTAGACGTCGCAGCGGCTGCCGAAGCGGATCAGGCCGACCCGCTCGCCGGCATGCAGATGGTCACCTTCGTCCACGAAGCCGACGATCCGCCGCGCCACCAGCCCCGCGATCTGCACCAGGCCGAACACCTCGCCGTCCGCCCGCTCGATGCGGAAGGACTGGCGTTCATTGTCCTCCGAGGCTTTGTCCAGCGCCGCGTTCAGGAATTTGCCGGGGCGATAGGCGCGTCTGGTGACGACGCCCGGCACCGGCGTGCGGTTCACATGGACGTCGAACACGTTCAGGAAAACGCTGATGCAGGTGAGCGGTGCGTCGCCGAGCTCCATCTCCGTCGGCGGCCGCCGCTTGATGATCGCCTGCACCATGCCGTCGGCCGGGCTGACCACGATGCCGGCGCCCTCGGGCGTCACCCTTGGGGGATCGCGGAAGAAATAGACCATCCAGGCGGCCACCAGAAGGCCGAGCCAGAACAGAAAGCCTGAAAGCATGCCGAGCAGCAGGCTAGCGATCAGTGCACCGGCGATGAACGGCCACCCTTTCGGGTGGATGGGCGTGAGGACGCCTTTCAGATGTTCGGGCATGGTCATGATCGTATGTCGGTGGTTCCGGATCCGGGAAGGAGGCTGATCGTGCCGATCATGTAAGCCTATTCGAGGGAAGCGTCAAAGCGGGCGAAGATCGCTGCGCCGCGATGCGGCTTGCCGCGGCGGACGATCGGCGCCCTCGGACGGGCATTCCTGAGAATTTTGCGGAAAACTTGCGACAAATGAGTTCGACGAGTAATGAACATCGAATTCGAGAGTTTCGACCTGTCGCTGAAGTAGATCGCTGCCGACGCTTTCTGACCGCTCTGGAACAAGGACGTAAACCATGCTGTTCAACAAAGCTCTCGCCGAGTTCATCGGCACCTTCACCCTGGTTTTTCTGGGCTGCGGCGCCGCCGTCATCGCAGGCGAGCATATCGGCTTCTTCGGCATCGCCTTCGCCTTCGGGCTCGCCCTGATCGCCATGGCCTACGGCGTCGGCTCGATTTCGGGCTGTCATATCAACCCCGCGGTCAGCCTCGGCATGCTGACGGCCGGCCGCATGACGTTCGCCGAGTTCGTCACCTATGTGATCAGCCAGGTCATCGGCGCCGTGGTCGCGGCGGCGGCACTCTACTACATCGTCAGCGGTCAGGCCGGCGAAGCCGGCGTGACCAATCTTGGCCAGAACGGCTGGGGCGAAGGCTATATCGACGGTCACGGCCTGCAGGCTGCGGTCGCCTTCGAGCTGATCGCCACGTTCCTGTTCGTTCTGATGATCCTCGGATCGACCACGCCGCGCGCGCCGGCGGCCATGGCCGGCCTCGCCATTGGGCTCGCCCTCGTCGCGATCCATCTCGTCGGCATTCCGATCACGGGAACGTCCGTCAATCCGGCGCGCAGCTTCGGTCCGGCGCTTCTGGTCGGCGGGCAGGCCATGACGCAGCTCTGGGTCTTCATTCTGGCACCGCTCGCCGGCGGCGTTGCGGCAGGCATCGTGCACAAAGTGCTGGTGACCGAAGACGAGGCCGTCGACGTCCGGCCGGACAGGGTCAGCTGACAAGGCGCTCGAAGATGTCGAGTAGGGGCGTCCGGCATCGCTGACCGCGGCGCCCCTTCACCTTACCTGAACGGCCCGGGGAACTGAGCCCTCCGATCGGCCGGAACCGGCGACGGACGCCGAAAGCGGGATACGTTTACGGAATCTCCATCATTGACGTGTTCAATGTCGTTCCATGCACTCGCGACGACATGCTGGACAGGTCATGACGACAGCTTTTCGCCGATGACTTCGGCGCCCCTGCTTAGCGTTCGCTCCCTGACCTGCCGCTATGGTGAGCGGACTCCGATCGACGGGATTTCCATGACCCTCGAGGCGGGCGAAATTCTCGGCGTGACCGGTGCGTCGGGGGCGGGCATGTCGACCCTGATCAAGGCCATCATGCTGCTGGTCGCGCCGCAGGCCGGGCAGGTCCTGATCAAGGGCCAGCATCACGGGCTGGCGAGCGCCCGCGCACATATCGCCTATCTGCCGGAGACCGTGCGCCCGCCGGGCCATCTTACCGGCCATGACTTCATCGCCATGACCAGAACCGTGCAGCCGGGCGAAGCCGCGCCCGTCGATATCGGCGCGCTGGCGACCGATCTCGACCTCAAGCCAGCACTGGTCGCACTTCCGATCCGGCGCTACGCCAAGGACGAGGTGCAGAAGCTCGCCCTGGTCGCCCTGCTGGCGACCGGCCGTCCGATCCTTTTGCTGGACCGCCCCATGTCCGATCTCGAGCCGTCGGCGCGCGCCGGCCTGCGCCATCGGCTCCGACGTCACGCGGACGACGGCGGTGCAGTCCTGATCGGATCCTCCTGCATCGAGGATCACCACGACGTGGTCGATCGTCTTCTCATGCTGAAGGAGGGGCGCCTGGCCGACGTGGAAGCGATGGAGCCCTTCGGCAGCGTCGACGCCGCCTGACCACCCGATGCGATCGACGCGCCGGTTCGAGAACGGACCGTTGAGAGAGGGTTGGCAAGTCGCGCAGTGACACGTCCGACGGTCGTCGCTTCCTCACTTCTCGACCGCGCTCACCGCGCCGCTGACGGTGACCGATCGTGTCAGCGGTGGTCCGGCTGATCCACCAGCCAGGCGGCGCGTCTCAGATCGGGCCACCCATAGGCGATTTCACGAACGTCCGGATAGAGCTTGCCGCGATAGGAGAGGGCTTTGGCCTGGCCGAGTTCGGCACCGCCGAGGCGCTCGTAGAAACGCCGGCCCATGTGATTGCCTTCCAGCACCCAGACGGCGGCATTGATCCAACGTTGCTGCATCAGCGTGCGTCCCGCCTGTGTCAGCAATGCCGTCCCAATACCGCAGCCCTGCGCTTCCGGCAGCACGTAAAGCGCGTAGAACTCGCTTTGATAACCGGGAAGCTGCCCCCTCAACGGCCCGACGGAGATGAAGCCGACGATCTCCTCGTCGAGCTCGGCGACCAGAACCTCGCCGCCGTCGCGCTGGCCGCAGAGCACCCGCTGCCAGAAGCCGACCCCGTGTGTCTGTCCGAACCCCACCAGGACCTCGTGAGGAAGCAGGCCCAGATAGGCGCCTTGCCAGGATTGCCATTGCACTTGCGCGATATCTTCGGCATCACCGGTCAGCGCACAACGTATCCTCAATCCGGTCATGACATGCTCACTCTCGCATCAAAGCTGAATTGGCTGGCCGGGATCGGGAGTCAGCACCTCCCCCCGCTTGACCAGCGGCTTGAAGGTTTCGGGCGTCCCCGTAAGAAGATCGAAAGTGCCCCAATGGATGGGAATGACGGTCTCGAGCTCCAGAAATTCATTGCAGGCGATCGCCGCCGTTTCCGGCCCCATGGTGAAGCGGTCGCCGATCGGAATCAGGCCGATACGCGGCCGATGCAGCCGCTGGATCAGCGCCATGTCGGAGAACAGGTCGGTGTCGCCGGCATGGTACACGGTCTTTTCCGTGGATTTGACGATCACGCCGGCAGGATCGCCCATGGTGATCGGCGTGCCGTCTTCGACGATCGCCGAGCTGTGCAGGGCGTTGACCATGGTGACAACGAGACCGTCATGCTCGATCGTGCCGCCGATGTTCATCGGCTGCGTTCGCTCGACACCTCGCGAACCCAGATAGGCGCAGATTTCGAACATGGCGATGACGGTGGCGTCGTGGGCCTTGGCCAGGCGTTCGGTATCGCCGAGATGATCAGCATGCCCGTGGGTCAAGATGATGGCGTCGACCTTCTGCAGCTTCGACTCGAAATCGGCAGGGAACCTGGCATTGCCCGTAAAGAAGGGATCGATCAGAATGCTCCTGCCGGCGAGGTCGAGATGACAGGCGGAATGTCCGAGCCACGTTAGCTGCATCGCGATATCCAGATCCCCGGCTATCTGCGCCGTTCGAAGAGTGCGCGATCCTAGCGACTTCCGATGTGCTTCGCTACAGCCGACGACGAGGTATCGCACACATTCGCAAAAATTGTGACATTTCGATCAGATGCCTGTGGCCCACTGTCGAGGATTGGATTTAACATATTGGTTATAAAGGATTTTTTTTACTGTAATTGTGGTGTAATTCAGCGACAGTCTGCCGCCATCATTGGGATTCGACGAGGTGGTTTTGGGCGGTAAGGGCGATCGGAGCGACGGGCGCGGGAAGCGTTCGACCGTTCGGGATGTCGTCAACCGGGCGACACAGAGGCTCGCATCGGCCGGAATCGACGATCCACGGCAGGATGCCTGGATTCTCATGGGGCATGTGCGGCACCAGGATCGCGTCTCATTGCTGGCGGACGCGGTTGACGACCTACATCCGTCCGATCACGACCGGTTCGAGGCTCTGGTCGAGCGCCGTCTGGGACGCGAACCGACCGCGCAGATCGTCGGCATGAGGGAGTTCTGGAGTCTCGATTTCGAGATCGACGCGCATGTGCTCTGCCCTCGTCCGGACACCGAAAGCGTGGTCGAGGCCGCGCTTTTGGAATTGTCCAAGCGGGAGGGCGGCCCATGCGGTGCCCGGTCTTTCCTGGATCTCGGCACCGGTTCCGGCTGTTTGCTGCTCGCGCTGCTGAAGGAATGCCCGGCAGCTGAAGGCATCGGCGTGGACATCAGCGCACGGGCACTCCGTGTCGCCGCCTCCAACGCCGGGCGGCTCGGGCTTGGCGGGCGAACGATCTGGCTTTGCGACGATTGGGGAAGGTCGATCGACGCGCGTTTCGATCTGATCGTGAGCAATCCGCCCTATGTGGCCACGAAGGACGCGGTCCGGCTGGCGCCGGAGGTGCGGGAATTCGAACCGGAACTCGCCCTGTTTGCGGGCGAGGACGGTCTGGACGCCTATCGGAACATGGCCGGCGAGCTCCGCCGACTCCTCACTTCGGAGGGGGCCGTTTGTCTGGAAATCGGTCACGGTCAGGCCTCGCAGGTCGCCACCATCTTCGCCGAGTCGGGCCTCAGGCTGACCGGCTGCCGTCGGGATCTCGCTGGCATCGAGCGTTGCCTGACCTTTGCTCGGCGCTAAGGACCGCGCGGTTCGGGAAGGCCCGCTCCTCAGGGGGCGGCCGCGGCGCGGAACCGCCTGATTTCGCCGATCCGGCGATCGGTCTCCGTAAGCAGTGTCTGGAGGTCCCGCGCCTCGGGCGGCCCCTGGGTGGCGACATCGAATGCCTCGCCATGAGGGCCCGCCCGCATGGCGTCGCCAAAGCGTGCCCGGAGATCGCGCAGCCTGTCGGCCTCACCTTCGCGCGCGCGTGCCAGCGCGAGCCATAGCACCAGTCTCTGCTCCTCCGCCGTCAGCGAAGACGCCGGGCCGTCGTCGGCGAAATAGGATTCCACCGCAGCCGCGAGCCGCGGCCATCGCCGCGAGGTCCAGAGGATCTCGGCACGAAGGCGTCGTGCCGGCTGAATCTGAAGGCCCTCGATCTCCTGCAGCGCGTCGTCCACGCGATCGAGGGCGGTGAGGATGCGCGCCCTGGTCAGACGCCGGCGTTGCTCCAGCGATTCGGGCAATGCAGGCCGGGCGTCGTCGATTCGGTCGATCACGGGCAGCGCTTCTTCTGCGCGTCCCTCCTGCAGCAGCAGCCTCGCGGCCTCCAGCGCGAACCCGGCACGTTCCGCGCCGTTAGCAGAGGAGTCGACAAGGCCTTTGAGAACCGTGATAGCCTGGTCGGCGAGATCGAGCTCGGTCAGATGTTGTGCCAGGTGACGCCGCACCGACAGCGAGCGTTCGTCCTCCGGCATCAGATCCTCGAAGTCGAGATAGATCGCATAAGGATCGGCGGGGCCAAAGGCCGCCTCGTCGGCATCGGTCAGCGCGCGCACGAACGTCGTTTGCCGCGTTTTCGTCAGATCCTCGTCCGCGCCAGCGTCGGGAAAGTGATCGATCAACCGATGCCAGAGATTGAGTGCGGCGCGAAATCCGTCGTCATCCCTGAAGCGATGCGCGAGCCGGTCGAGCATGAACCGTTCGTCGGGATGGCCGCGCCAGAGCGCCAGATGGTCGTCCAGCGTCGAAGCCGCGCCCGGATCGTCACCGGCGTCTCCTTCGAGGTCCAGCGCAGCCAGCTGAAAATCCGCAAACGCTCTGATTTTCTGATAAGGGCTGTCGGCAAGCGCCGAAAACAGTTCCCGAGCGCGTTCCAGATCGCCGTCGCGCTCAGCCTTGAGAGCGAGCATCGTTTCGACCCGATCTTTGCCCCGTGCGTTCAGCGGCAGGGAGTCGAGCCGCTTGAAGCTCTGTCTCGCCATGTCGTCGTCATCGATCTCGATCGCCACTTCGGCGGCCAGAAGGCCGAGATCGAGACGCAGTCGCGGCGGATAGTGATCGAGGATATCACCCGTCATGCTCCAGCGCTCCGCCGCGGCCTGCCAGTTGCGGTTCCGCGACTCCAGGGCCGCGCGCCAGATCTCGATCTCGTCGTCACCGTCCAGACTGGGATCGCCGAGCCGCTCGGCCGCCTCGTCGAGCCGGCCGATCAAAAAGGCGGCAGCGCCGAGCAGCGCATTTTTCTGGGGGATCAGATCCGACCCTTCCCGGTCGGCGACGTCGGCCAGGACCGTGCGCGCCTCGATGGCCAGGTGCTCGGACACCAGAAGACGGGCGAGGTCGAGCCGCGCCTGATCACGTTCGTCGAGCGGCGCTTTTCCAATGGCCTGGCGCAGGATCCTGCGGGTGTCCGCCACCAGGGCCCTTTCTACACCGCGTCCCGAGAGGTCGAAATAGGATGGACCGCGGTCGGCGAGGGCGTCCTGTTCGACCGGTTCCCGCGACTTGCCCTGGTCATGTGGTGCCTTTGGCGCCATCGCTTGCCGAATTTCGCTCGTATGCGTCGCGGCTGTGTGCTCACTCGCGGAAAGCGAGAGGCCGCCCGGCGCGCCGAGCTCGAGACCTCGCTGGTCGAGGCGTGCGCTCAGCAGGTCGTTCAGCGGCCTCCAGGCCAGTCCCTGGACCGTGGCCAGAAGCTCCAGATCGACATGGCGTCGCTCGATCGGCTGGCCGAGGCCTGCTTCGGCAAGCGGCAGGACGACGATCCGGTCACCGACGGTCGGGTCGATCATGCCGACGACCCGTCGTCCTGCGGCCGGGGTGAGCAAAAGCGCCTTCGATCCGCCGACGCGCTCGACGGTGACGGCGCGGGAGTCGTCTCGGTCCGAACCCGGGGCGACCCGCCAGCGACCGTCCTCGGTGCGAGAGACTTCGACGTTCACAGGCTCGTTCAAGCGAAAACGGATGGCCGTGCCGCCGTCCGCGCGAACGAAGGAGCCCGGAGCGAAGACCGACGGTGACGGCGGCAGCCGCTCGAGCAGGTCGCCGTCCGGTTCGTCGAACACGGTCCAGAGATAGCCCGCGCGCAGAAACACCGCAGCACCCACCGGACCATCCCAATCGAAGACCAGGGCGTCCGGAGGTTCGGCGTCTTCGATGCCCCCGTCGGCCGCGGACAGAGCCGCGGTGCTTCCCGGCCGTCTCTTCGGTACGGGCGGCCAGGCTGCGGCCGCAGCAAGGGAGGGCTTCTTTTCGGGAATGAACACTTGGTCCGACGGGCCGGCCGCCGGTTCCGGAAGGCGGGAGGCATCCCGGACGAGGTCAATGACGGTCGTCACCGGTCCCGCGGAACGGACGGACGGCACGATGTCGGGCTCGAGGGCGAAAGTCACCATGGTCCGATTCGGACGCCGCTCCATGCGAACGCTCTCGAACCAGGGTCGAAGGTTCGTTCGAAGATAGGCGAGGTCGTTCGGGGCAAGCGATCTGTCGGCGGGAATTTGAAGATATAGCCTGCCCGGTTTCGGAATGGCGGTAACGTCGGTCGGTTTCGGCCAATGGAAGGTCAGTCGCATCCCTTGATCCGTAGTCGAAGCCTCGATCGACGCGGGAACGGCGGAACCGTCGTGAAGTTCGGCCGGATCGCGCGAGAAATCGATGGTGACGATGCGCTTTTCCAGAATTTCGACGTCGGCTACGACCCCTCGGCGCAGGGTGAGGACGAGGTCCTGGTCGTCGACGAAGGTTCGTTTCGGGTCCACGAAAGACGATACCTTCCGGATCGCTCCGTCGAGATCGACGAGCAGGGGGCGTGCAAAGCGGAGCGTCAGGCGATCGCCGGTCCGTTTTTGCCGGACGCGGGCGGTATCCTGCCATTCGATCGCCAGGCGTCCGGCCTCGAGACGCTGCCAGGAACTCACGGTCGGAGGCGCATAGTCGGCGGCGGCCGCCTGGCTTCGCCATCGTGCATCGGTTACCGACAAGACCGATAGAAAAGCGATCAGCAGGCCGAACCCGCCCAGCCGGCGCAAGGAGTCAGCCGCCAAGATCCGGACGCTCCTTTCGCCTGGCCAGTTCCGTCGTGACGCGCCTGGCGATCGCGGGGTTCATTCTGCCGAGGACCACGGCGGACTTCGCCTCCTTCATGCGTTCGACCACGTTCAAGAGGACGGCAATGTCGAGGCGGTTGAAGATTTCGGCGGCGGCCTTGGGTTTCATCTTTTCGTAGATCGAAACCAGACGCGCGAGCTTTCGCTCTTCGGATTCGTCCAGATTGGCGACCAGCGCTTCCATGCGGCCTTTCAGTTCGGCGAGCCGGCGGATCTGCTCGTCGAGCCTCGCTTCGGTCTGGGCATTGAGTTCGGCGCGCATGTCGAGCAGCTGCTCGCGCTCTTCGAGCTGCTGTCGACGGGCCGCGAGCTGCTGCAGAGCGGCGACCTGCCCTTCGGTCAGGGTCGACGGATCGAACACGAGTTGCGGATCGCCGAAGGGTGAGGCAGGTCCTGACTCCTGCCCGACGGGGCCGGCGGCTGGCTCCGGCAGGGCGGTCGGCCAGGGGATGGTGGTTTCGCCGGCGGGATCAGGGAAGGCAAGCTCGTGCGAGGCGGCATCTGAGAGGCTTGCGTCTTCAATCGAGCTCTCGCTCGAGAGGTTTTCGAGATCGAGCACCAGCAGGGTCGTCTTCCCCAGGGTCAGCGCGGCGGCGATGATCAGGCCGGTGCCGAAGGTGAAGAAACGACGGTGCCAGCCGCCGGCATCAGGAAAGAGCGAGGCCGCCTTCATCTCAGATTTTTGAGCCGCTGCTCGAGATCAGGCGGCCGGCGTCGAGGTTCGGTGCGCGCTGCCTTGACAGGCTGTGGCTCGGCGGCCGAACCGGCTTTCGGTGATTGGGACCGGCTGCCTGCCGATCGCGCGCGAGCGATGCCGTCGTCCAGCCGCTCAGCCAGCTGGTCGGCGCGTTTGGTCATGAAGTCGAGCTCGTCGAGCAGGCGCTGACCGGTCGCCGTTTCTTCACCCATCCTGGCACCGACGTCATCGACCATCTGACGAAGGCTCCCAAGCGCCGCCTCCGCCCGTCCGGCCGCCTTGTCCAGCGCACCGATGATCGGCTGGATCTCATTGCTTTCGACGCGAAAGGTCTTGAGCGCCCCATGCAGCCGGAAGCCGCCGCCAAGCGTGATCAGAAGGAGGACGACGATCGCGATGTCGAGGGTGAGCGCTACCATGATATTCGGTCCGTCTGGTCGACCACGTCGTGCAGGCGAAGCACTGGCTTTCGCCGAGACGTGATCTATTGAACGAGCATTTCCTTGACCAGCACGTCCCGGACCTTGGCGGGCCGGATCGCGTCGTTGATCCGGATCAGAAGGTCTTCCTTGATCCGGTAGACGCCGTCGGGCCCGGCCAGCTCTTCGGGCTGCACCGATCGGAAATAGAGGTGGAGGTTGTCGAGGACGCGCGGCGTCAGCTGGCGAACGACTTCCGCCATCTCCTCGCTGGCCACCTCGAGAGCCGCGACCACCTTGAGAAAGCGAAGGCGCTTGCCGGTGACGTTCAGATTGACCAGCAGATCGGGCAGATCGACGAAGACGACGTCGTCCGGCATGACGGCCATCGGCACCTCTTCTTCCGCCGCCGTCTCCGTCGCCGCCGCTTCGGCCTCCGACTCCATGCCCGGAATCAGGCCCATGAAATAAGCCCCCGCACCGCCGCCAGCGAGCAGCAGCACCGGCAGGACGATCATGATGATGAGTTTCATGCCCGCCTACCTCGATCGGACCGGGAGTCCGCCAACCGATCTGTCATCTCGATCCTCGACGCTGTTCAAAGCTGCGCATCGGCGTGCCGGCCGCTCGAGCCGCTGCCCGAAGCCCCGGCGCCCACCGTCGATCGTCACTCTATGCGGTCAGGGTTAACAGAAAGTTTACGGCGGCAATTTTCACCCGCACCGGCAGGTCCTGCCGGGTCAAAGCTGCTTTGCCGCGGATCGATCTCTTGAAAAGACGAGGCAGCGCCTGGCGTTCCGTAATTGGCATGGAATATGCGTAACTTCGGCCGTGGAGAAAGATGCATGGAAACGACGACTTATATCGCTTTGTCTCGACAGACGGTGCTGCGCAGGCAGATGGACGTGATCGCGAACAACATCGCGAACATGACGGCGACCGGATTTCGCGCCGAAGCGCTCCTGGCCGAGCAGGTGCCGGTGGATGTCGGCCCCAGGCAGACCGTGCGCTACGTCCAGGACGTCGCGCTGGTGCGCGACCTCACGCCCGGTGCGATGATCCCGACCGGCAATCCGTTCGATCTCGCGATCGAAGGCCAAGGCTATTTCGTCATCGCCACGCCGGAGGGCGATCGCTACACCCGTAACGGCCAGTTTCGCCTGAACGAGCTCGGCGAAATCGTCACCGCGACCGGCGACAGCGTGCTCGACGACGGCGGTGCGCCGATCGCGGTTCCGCCGGACAGCGGCGCCGTGACCATCGCGCCGGACGGCACCGTCTCCACGCCGGATGCCGTAATCGGCCGGGTCGGGCTCGTCGTGTTCGAGGACGCGCAGGACCTGGAAAAGGCGGGCCATGGCTACTACCGGACCGGGCAGGCGCCTCTGCCGGCCGAGGGCGTGAGCGTCATCCAGGGGATCATCGAGGGATCGAACGTCCGGCCCGTGGTCGAGATGACCGAGATGATGTCGACGCTTCGCGCCTATCAGGGAACGCAGAAGATCATCGATGCCCATCACGACCTGGAACGTCGGATGATCGAGCGCATGCTCGAGGTCGGCGGATGACGCAGGCCGGTGAAAAAGTGAGGGAAACGCCATGAAATCGCTCAGCATCGCCGCCACAGGCATGATGGCCCAGCAGCTTCATGTCGAGGTCATATCGAACAACATCGCCAATCTCACGACGTCGGGCTTCAAGCGCCGCCGGCCGGAGTTCCATGATCTTCTATACCAGAATCAACGCCGCATCGGCGCGCAGAGTTCGGATGTCGGCACGGTGGTGCCAGCCGGCGTGCAGGTCGGCCTCGGCGTGAAGCCCGCTTCGGTCTACCGTATCCACGAGCAGGGCAATATGCAGCAGACGGAGAACCGCCTCGACTTGGCCATTCAGGGCGAGGGCTACTTCGTCGTCGAGCTGCCGACCGGCGAATTCGCCTACACCCGCGACGGCAGCTTCCAGCTCAGTCCGGACGGGCTCATGGTCAATGCCGACGGTTTCGCGATCAGCCCCGGCATCACCGTACCCGAGGACGCGATCGAGGTGGCGATCGGCGGCAACGGCAATGTCGAGGCGATCGTTCGCGGCCAGGTGGACCCGGTGGATCTCGGACAGCTGGAGCTCGCCACCTTCATCAACGACGCCGGGCTCGAAGCCATCGGCAATAACTTTCTGATCGAGACGACGGCGTCGGGGCCTGCGGCGATCGGCACGCCTGGCAATGACGGCTACGGACAGCTGCTCCAGGGATTTCTCGAAAGCTCGAACGTCAATCCCGTCTCGGAGATCACCGCTCTGATCACCGCGCAGCGTGCCTACGACCTGAACTCCAAGGTGATCACCGCGAGCGACGAGATGATGGCGACGGTGAGCCAGTTGAGGTGATGATCTGATGCAGAAGCTTTTTTCTCTGTCGATGCCTGCCCTGTCGATTCTCGCAGTGGCCCTCGTTTTTCCGGCAAGGGCGGAGATCCTGCCGGGCGACATGCCGCTCACCACCGCTTTCGCCGAGAAGCTCCTGAACGAGAAGCTTCTCGGCCTCGGTGGCGCCGACGATTTCGAGATCACCATCGATCGTCCGAGTCTGCCGCTCGGCAACCAGGACCCGCGGCCGACGTCGATCGTCCTCGACGGCTTGCATCACGACGAGACGAGCGGCCGCTTCCGCGCGATCATGATCGGCACGGTCGAGGGCGAGCCGCGCTTCGAGCTGCCCATCGAGGGGCGTCTTCGCCCGATGGTCAGCATCGCCGTGCTGTCGCGGCCGATCGCTCGGGGCGAGCTGATCTCGGCGGCGGATCTGGAGTGGAAAATGGTGGCGCCGGACATGATCTCGAAAGCGAGCCTGACCGACGAAGCCGAGCTGGTCGGCGCCGAGGCACGGCGTCGTCTTTCGCCCGGCCGCATGCTGAGCAGCCGGGATGTCGGCGCACCGAGGCTGGTGCAGCGCGGCCAGCCTGTGCGCGTGATCTACGCCGAGGGCGGCATGAGGCTCACGGCGCTCGGCACGGCACGCGACGACGGCGCGCTCGGCGACACGGTGCGCGTGCTCAATCCCGAGAGCCGCCTCGAAATTCAGGGCGTCGCCACCGGGCCGAAGGAAGTCACGGTCGGCGGCCGCAATCTGCTGGGCGCAGGGTCGTGATGGACCGGTCGGGGGGAACGACCATGGCATCGGTTCGGGGATGGCGTTTCGCCGCTCTCGCCGTCTGCATCCTGCTCGGCGGCTGCAACGCCATGGACCGCCTCAGCCGTATCGGCGCCGAGCCCGAGCTCAGCCCGGTCGGTCAGCATGTCGAGCACGCCAGCCGCCAGCCGGTGACCATGCCGATGCCGACGCCAAAGCCCGAAGTCTATCAGGCGAATTCGCTCTGGCGTCAGGGTGCTCGCGCCTTTTTCCGCGATCAGCGTGCCCGCGACATTGGCGACGTCCTCACCGTCAACGTCACCATCGCCGACGAAGCCAGCCTCGAGAACGAGAGCTCGCGTTCCCGCACCAACAGCGAGAATTTGGGCATCGACAGCGTGCTCGGCTTCGAGAACAAGCTCACCAAATACCTGCCGGGCAAGCCCGACCCGGCCTCGCTGGTCGGCCTGGACAGCGACGTCTCCAACCAGGGGCGCGGCAACGTCTCACGCACCGAGGACATCAAGCTGAACGTCGCCGCGGTGGTCGTGCAGCGCCTTCCCAACGGCAATCTCGTGATCCACGGCCGGCAGGAAGTGCGTGTGAACTACGAAGTCAGAGAGCTCTATGTCGCCGGTGTCGTCAGGCCGGAGGACATCACCCCCGACAACGACATCGCCCATGATCAGATCGCCGAGCTCCGGGTCGCCTATGGCGGTCGCGGGCAGCTCACCGACGTTCAGCAGCCCCGCTACGGCAGCCAGGTCCTGGACGTCATTCTGCCGTTCTAGTGGTGTGCTACATCATCAGATTCACGGAGCGTTTCACCGCTGCGCCTGAACCGAATGCGTCAGACTTGCGCGGCGTCTCTCCTGCGATGCGATCGCATCACCAGGCTCGGGGCTGGTCACGTCAGGTTGTCAGACGGGTCAGCCATCGCCAGCGTCGCGCCGGGACATAGCGCTGCTCGATCAGCAGCCTGGCCAGAAACCGGGGCGAGCATGCCGCGCCCAGCGCCCAGGCCAGACGAAGGGAACGTCGGAGCAAATCCTCCGACGAATAGCGCGACGCCAGAAGCAGGCGCCAGAAGATCTTCGGAGGTTCGAGAGGTGATCCGTTTTCCGGCGGATCGAGCCGGGCGACCACGAGCTGATATTCGAGGTGCTTGAGATCTCGGGTCAGAACGTCGGCGCCGATGGTCTCGCCTTTCAGCCGGTAGTGCCGGCGAAGAAAAGCGACGCGCTTTTCATCTTGCTCGATATAGGCCTTGAAACGCTCGGCGATGAGAGCGCCTTGAGCGTAGCTGTTGCGCCCATGGATCCGGTAGCTGCCGAGAGGCTGCGCGATCGTCAAGACGTCGCCATAGAGCGGTGCCAGGCCATTCAGCTCGCCGTCCGGCGCGTGACGCATTTCGAGCGTGGGCATGACCTCTGCCAGAAAGTCACGGCTGTAGGCGTTGCCGCTGGTCGGCGAGTCCTGATAGGAGCCCGAACGATAGAGATCCGAGCGGACCTTTTCCGGTGTCATCGAAGGCGTGTATTTCGGGAAGATGCTCCCCTGGAATTCGCCCTCTCGGTCGATGACCCTGAGGCCGTACTGGATCTTGACGACGCCGTCGCGCCAGCGGGCGGCGACCTGTTCCGCGGCCTCGCGATCGAGCAGATCGTCCGCGTCGAGGAAAATGACGATCTCATGCTCGGCCAGCGTCAGGCCATGCCGGCAGGCCGCGACCTGGCCCTGGTTCGGCTGGATGCGGCTTTGAAGTCGACTTCCGAAACCCTCGATCACCCCCTGGGAGCCATCGGTGGATCCGTCGTCGATGACCACGACCTGCGTGCGCTCGTGGCTCTGATTCAGTGCGCTTTCGATGGCCGGTCCGAGATAGTCAGCATAGTTGTAGGAATTGATCAGAATCGAAACGCCGGGAAGCTTGATCACAGGGGCCTCGCTGCAACGCGGCAAATGTGCATCGGCAATATTCGGCGAAACGATACCTCATTTGAAGGGTATGACTGGGTGGAACAACATGGATCGATTCTCGCCGGGGTTATGAGGGGCCGCCGCTGGCTCTTGGCGCCCGGGCCCGCATTCGGTCCGGCGCTTCGTTCGACGGGAAAGAGACCTTCCTTTGTTCAGGAATTGGCGACAAACCGCCGATCCCGACGATGGCGGGCGGCAACCGACCATGTCGTCGCATCGTGAGTGCGGAACTCAGTCGACGCCGCTTCGCATTGCGGCCTGCTGGTCGAAGAAGGAGGCCGTGGTCGGCTTTTGCGGCAGATCGAGGTCGAAGGCGATGGAACGGACGCGGCCGGTGCGCTCGCCCCGGACAATCTCGCCCTCGAATCGGGTCGGCACGGGATTCGGCACCAGCGGCACGGCGTCCTCCGCCGAATAGACGGAAATGTGGAGCGTGCGCGGTCGATCCGAGCGGTTGGCCGCCGAGCCGTGCAGCAGCCGCGTGTGCATCAGGCAGACCGATCCGGCGGGACCCGTGCACAGGCTTGCCTGAGACTGACAGGAGCTTGCGGTGTCCTGATCGACGGCGCCGGTGAAGCGTCCGTCGTGCCAGAGGCCGTGCAGCGGGCCGCGGTGGGTGCCGGGCGTCACTTCCAGCGGGCCGTTCTCTTCCGTCACCTCGTCCACCATCAAAAGCGCGGTGATCAGGTCGTCATTGCTGTGCGGGGTGAAGGGAAAATCCTGGTGCCACTTCACCACGGTCGCGGCACCCGGGAGCTTGGAGTTGATCTTGGTGTGATGGAGCTTGACGTTGGGCCCGATCAGCTCGGCGACGCAGTCGGTCATGCGGCTGTCTGCCGTCGCCTCGTAAAAGGCGTCAGACACCTCGATCGGCGCGTTGACGCGGCGAAGGGCGGGCTTTTCGGTGCTGTGTCCCTTCTCCAGATCGAAGCGCGGCCGGCCGTCGATCATCTCGCCATAGGAGGCGTCATGGCCTTGGCTTTCCTCGACCCAGTCGGAGAAATCCGCCTGCAGCCTGGCGAGGAGATCGTCGCTTACGGCGTTCTCGACCACGAGATAACCGTTTTTCCAGAAGAAGGTCTTCTGATCATCGCTGAGTGCCGCCATTCGGATCTCCCCTGAACGCGCCGATGAAGCCCGGTAGCAAGACCACATCAGGTGGTGTGAGCACGTCATCGGGTTCCCACCGCCAAGACCAGGCCCGCCGGTTTGCGGCCAAGCCCGAGCGCGCCGGCAGGAACCTTTGTGGTATGACCACATCATGAGGTTCGGTCACCCGACAGCATACCATCTCGATTTCGAGCCTGGTTCCAGACCGTGGTGACAATTCTACTGGAATCATTCTTGCCGCCGTTAACGATGCGTCAACCGTAATCGAATAGCGTCCGTAACCTGGTCCATGCGATCCTGGGAATCCGCGCGCCGGCCAAGTTCCTCTGCGGGCGGTCGAACTCCCAGGATCGCATGGACCTGATCGGCGACATTGGAAGCAGCGGGTTAACATTTCGTTTCGAGCCGACACGAGATATCGACATTCTCACCACGATCTGCCGGCGTGCTCGGAACCTGGCCGCATACCGTCGGGCCTGGTCATGACGGTGTGAACCCGATGGCGTGGTCACACCACGATCTGCCGACGTGCATGGGACCTGGCCGCATACCGGCGGGTCTGGTCATGACGGTGTGAACTCGATGACGTGGTCACACCACGATCTGCCGGCGTGCTCGGAACCTGGCCGCATACCGTCGGGCCTGGTCATGACGGCGTGAACCCGATGAGGTGGTCACACCACAAACCTTTCGTCGGGCGGCGGTAATCGCTATTTAAGGGGCAAAGAAACTCTAGCACCGCACTGGACTCCGCCATGCCCAGCGTCAGCGACATTCGTCAGGCGTTCCTGGATTACTTCGCGAAGCACGGCCACGAGGTCGTCGCCTCCAGCCCGCTCGTGCCGCAGAACGACCCGACGCTTCTGTTCACCAATGCCGGCATGGTGCAGTTCAAGAATCTTTTTACAGGTGTCGAGCGGCGTGATTATTCGCGGGCGGTGACGTCGCAGAAGGTGGTGCGCGCCGGCGGCAAGCACAACGACCTCGACAATGTCGGCTACACCGCGCGCCACCACACCTTCTTCGAGATGCTCGGCAACTTCTCGTTCGGCGACTACTTCAAGGAACTCGCGATCGAGCTCGCCTGGAATTTCGTCACCAGGGATTTCGGGCTCGACAAGGAGCGCCTGCTGGTCACGGTGCATTCCAGCGACGAGGACGCGGCAGCCCTCTGGCGGAAGATCGCAGGGCTGCCTGACGAAAAGATCATCCGCATTCCGACCTCGGATAATTTCTGGAGCATGGGCGACACCGGCCCCTGCGGCCCCTGCTCCGAGATTTTTTATGACCAGGGTCCGGAAGTGCAGGGAGGTCCCCCCGGGACCCCGGAGGAGGACGGCGACCGGTTCCTCGAATTCTGGAACCTCGTCTTCATGCAGTTCGAGCAACTGGCCGCGGGCCAGCGCGTTGACTTGCCACGGCCCTCCATTGATACAGGCATGGGGCTGGAGCGGATCGCGGCGATCCTGCAGGGCGTGCACAGCAATTACGACACGGATCTCTTCAAGCGCCTGATCCACGCCTCCGAGGAGCTGACGGGCACGGCTGCGGTCGGGGACAAAGCGCCCTCCCACAAGGTGATCGCCGATCACCTCCGCGCCTGCTCCTTCCTGCTTGCGGACGGTGTCATGCCGTCCAACGAAGGACGGGGCTACGTGCTTCGCCGCATCATGCGCCGCGGCATGCGCCACGCGCACCTGCTCGGGGCGAAGGACCCGCTGATGTGGCGCATGGTGCCGGTGCTGGTCGCCGAGATGGGCCAGGCCTTTCCCGAGCTTGGCCGCGCCGAAGCCCTGATCACCGAGATTTTGAAACTGGAGGAAACCCGTTTCCGCGAGACCCTGGAGCGTGGCCTCAAGCTCCTCGACGACGCCACCGCGAACCTCGCGGACGGCGGACAGTTAGAGGGGGAGACGGCGTTCAAGCTCTACGACACCTACGGCTTTCCCCTCGACCTCACCCAGGACGCGCTTCGCGCCAAGGGTATGACCGTCGACACCGACGGCTTCGATGCGGCGATGGCGCGTCAGAAGGCGGAGGCGCGGGCGAGCTGGAAGGGATCCGGCCAGCAGGCCGAGGAGCGGGTCTGGTTCGAGCTTCGGGAAACCCTCGGCGCCACCGAATTCTTGGGGTACGAGCACGAGGCGGCGGATGGGCAGATCAAAGCGATCGTGGTCGACGGCAAGCCGGCGCAGCGGGCCGAGGCCGGCGCCGAGGTCATGGTCATCACCAACCAGACGCCGTTCTACGGCGAGAGCGGCGGCCAAATCGGCGATGTTGGCACCATTCAGGCCGGCGACGCCACGGTCACGGTCACCGACACCCAGAAAAAGGCGGGCGACCTCTGGGTGCATGTCGGCAAGCTCGAAGGCGGCCCCATCGAGGTCGGTGACACCGCCCATCTGGAGGTCGACGGTGAACGCCGCGGACGCATCCGCAGGGCGCATTCGGCGACCCACCTGCTGCATGCGGCGCTGAGACGGCATCTGGGCAGCCACGTCACCCAGAAGGGCTCGCTGGTCGCCCCTGACCGGCTACGCTTCGACATCAGCCACCCAAAGGCCTTGAGCCCGGAGGAGCTTTCTGCGGTCGAGGCCGAGGTCAATTTTTTCCTCCGGCAGAACGCCGAGACCTCGATCCGCGTCATGGCCCAGGAGGATGCGATCAAATCGGGCGCCATGGCCCTGTTCGGCGAGAAATATGGCGACGAGGTGCGTGTGGTCAGCATGGGGCGTGAACCCGATGGTCGGACCACGTCCGTCGAGCTCTGCGGCGGCACCCATGTCCGGCGGACCGGCGACATCGCGCTTTTCAAGATCGTGAGCGAGGCGGCGGTCGCGGCCGGCGTGCGCCGGATCGAGGCGCTGACCGGCGAGGCGGCGCTCGCCCACGTCAATGACGAAGAAAAGCTCCTCCTTGGGGTCGCCGGCGCGATGAAGGTCAAGCCTGCAGAGCTTCTGCCGCGTCTGCTCGCGCTGGTCGAGGAGCGCCGCGATCTCGAGCGCGAAGTCCAGAAACTCCGCCAGCAGATCGCGACCGGCGGCGGTGGTCAGGAGCAGGACGTCAAGACATTCGGAGAAATCCGCTTCGCCGCGAAGTCGCTTCAGGGCATCCCGGCGAAGGAGCTAAGAGGTGTCGCCGACGCCGTCCTGAAGCAGCTCGGCTCCGGCGTCGCCGCCGTGGTCAGCGCCACCGACGGCAAGGCCGCCCTGGTGGTCTCCGTCTCCGACGACCTGAAGGACCGCATCAACGCCGTCGACCTCGTGCGCAAAGGGGTCGCCGAACTCGGCGGCAAGGGAGGCGGCGGCCGCCCCGACTTCGCCCAGGGCGGCGGGCCGAACGGCGGTGCCGCCGACGCCGCGATCGGCGCGATCGAGCGCGATCTGGCGGGCGTTATGGACGCGGCGGAGTAGGGTTGGGGTAAGTCGGGCGATAGGTTTTTCGTGCATTCGCCCTGACTTTTCTGTGTGCGTGGTCAAGGCAATGTCCGGATTTATCAGCAACAACGAACGCGAACCAACACTAAGTCCGATTTGAGACCGTGACACACCGATCCCAGGTCGTCCCAGCCGGACTGCGTACTTCAATGCGAAACGTAATGAAGTCAGCCTCCTTGGGCACCTTGATCGTCCCGTGTTCATAAGCAGTCTCGCCAGGATCAATTGCAGGATCCCCGCTATCCTCCTTGCTGGCCAGAGAGTGCAAGTGTACGTGGTGATTGTCCTGATCAAAGCTGGCTACGATCGTCACATTGTAGCCCCACAATGCAATTGGCCCTGTGTTCTCTAGCTCGACATCAAGCCAATGCAGATTGCCATCGTCGATCTCGATCAAGCCGTACGCTGTACCAATGCGTAGCTTCGGATTGAGCAGCCTCCCGTGGAAAAAGCGGAAATATGAGGCCAGCGCGGCCAAAACGACCAAGGCTGTTGTGATGACCGTGCTCGTCGTTCCGATCAGGTCCTGGTTCTTCTTGAGCCAGTCTGGCGATAGCAGCCCTTCCTTTATCAAGCTCGCCAACGACAGCACGACGATCGCGAGAATGACCCAAGCGAGTGCGTGGTTTCGTCTGAGCCATAAGCGCATTAGAAGCTAGGAACTTAGGAGAAAAAAGATAAGTGCCACGACAATCAGCACCGAGATTATAAGGCCAACGTCGTGTTTGCTTCCCCTCGAAGTCGATGATACAGCATCATGCTCCTTACTACCCCTTCTCCGCTTCTTTGTCATTGGAGTTCCTGAGATGTTGAAAACCCAACTATAATGAAGATATATCGATCGCGCAGATCAACCATAGACACATCGTCCCGTTTCCAAGATCTCCTATATCCAACTGGTTCTCGGGGCTCAACCTTGGTGACTAGTCATGCGAAGTCGTTTCCGCGGCAACACCCGTGAGGTGGTCCCCAGTGACTAATTCGGGTCTTAAGCTGACAAAAGGTTTCTCCACAAACGCGTTCACTCAATAGCCGAAATTCGATCTAGCCTCCGACCCCGGCCTGAGCCGCTGCAGCGCCGCCGGCATGTGCGCCTCGATCCAGCGGGCGATCGTCGCCTCGTGCCGGTAGTAAAAAACACCGGCGCCCAGGACCAGCAGGCCGACGCCTGACAGGGCGAAGGGGTAGAGGAGCGAGTCCGAAAAGACTTCGTGGGCCAGAGGTGGCCGAGATAGGCGGTGACGCCGAGGGCGCCGAAGAGGGCGTAGGCGCGGCGGCGGAGATAGACGGCGGCCGCGAGGAGGCCGATGTTGATCAGGCAGTAGATCGCCTTGGCGAGCTCGCTGTCGCTCTCGGTCATGGTGAGACCGCCCCAGAACGCCATGAGGCCGAAGAGGTGCAGCCAGAAGGCGAAGTCTTCCCGCCATCTTACGTCGACCCACCAGGCGGCGGCGAGCATCGCGAGGCCGAACCAGAGGGAGACGATCCGGCGCTGGTCCCATGACGCCCAGTCCGCCCCGAAGATCCAGGGGGTGAGATCCATGGACATGAACCAGAGCGCGACCGCGATCGGGGCCGTGAGGAAGGGGAAGCGGAAGACGCGAAGGGCGAGCACGCCGGCGGCGATGGTCGCGACTTCCATGGGCAGCCAGCCGCCCTTGATCCAGCGATAGAAATCCCGGTAGTCGCCGGGATCGCCCTGGAGCCACCAGCCCATGGTCTCCTGGATGCCGAACACGAACAGCGGCGCCATGGAGACGGCGATGGTGACGCAAAGCCCGCCGGGGGTCGGCAGGCCGCGACGCCGGAGATGGCGGCCAAGCAGCGTGAAGGCGATCGCGTAGACGGCCGCCGTTATGGTCAGTGCCTGACCACCCCAGCGCGCGAAGGCGAGCGTCGAAAAAAGCCCCATCGCGCCGATCACGATCAGCCCGCCCGCATACCAGAGCAGATGGGCGAGATCGAAGCGCGGGGCCGGCGTGGATCCGCCGGCGGGCAGGAGAAACGCCCAGAGCGTCTCCGCCTGCTCGCCGCTGATCACGCCCTGATCGGCGGCACGCCTCAGATCCGCGGGCCGCAGACTCAGTGTTTCCGAAGTCTCCGTCATGACGTCGCTCCTTCTCCCGTCAGGATCCCCTGGAAAAGCGAGGATGCCGACCGGACGGCCGGCATCCTGCCCGAGGCTTGGTTAAAGCGGCGTTACGCTGGTCGGCGTCATGCGCCAGGCGCTGTCCGTCAGGTCGTGCTCCGCCATGAAGCGGGCGATGGTGGTGAAGGTGGAGGTCCGGACGGCGCCGTTCTGGTCGTCCATGGCGACCCCGTCCATCACCAGCGGGCCGACCAGCCGCGTGATCGGGCCGATCGCGATGGTCGCGGGCTCGAAATGGGCCTGGATGTTGGCCTTGATGCGGGTGATGTCGTCGGTGTCGTAGAGGGCGGCCATCAGGAGATTGAGCGTATGCTCGGTGCAGTTCTGATAGATGTCGTTGTCGGGATTGGCGGCGACGGAATAGCGGGGGTTGTGCAGCTTCTCGTAGGTCGGACCGTTCACCACGTCCAGGAGCTTCGCCTGAAGGCGGGCGTCCGGAATGACCACGCCGGCGTCCAGGCTGTAGGCGCCGGCGAAGAAGTCGGCGGGGTAGTCCTGGACGAGGTCGCTGACGTCGAGGTCGCCGGCGCGCTGGTAGAGGTTCCTGACGGCGTAGCCGCGCACCTCGCGGCCGTCCGCCATGGTGATGGTCGAATAGACCCAGATGCCGACATGGGTGTAGGCGATGCCGTCGGGCAGCTCGGCCGGATCGCGGCCGACGCGGGAGACGATGGCGACATGGGCGCCCTGCCGGGCGAGCTCCGCCTGGACGAGGTCGGCGAAGGCCGAAACCTCCTCGATCGGCAGCATCGGATTCTCGCTCTGCCGGCTGCCGGCCTCCGCCTGGGTGACGAGGCCGACGGCAAGCAGGCCGGCGGCGATCGAACAAAGAGCTTTTTTCGACATTCTTTTCATCCCTGAAGCGTTTCTTGGAATGGGCGGCTAGGGCTCAGTCCAGACGGGGCGCCGGATCGGGCCGCACGTCGAGTCGGAGCTCGTCGGCGTCGAAGGGCAGCGGCCGGTTCGCGCGCTCGATCAGCCCGGCGCCGGCGTCGATGGTCGCCGCACCGGAAGCCTCGATCGAAGCACCGGCGCCCGCCGCCACCGAGCCGGCGCTCATCATCGGCACGGCGACCGCAGTGGCCGCACCGGAGGCGACCGCGGCGGCGCCGTGGCTCGCGGCCTGGCCAGAATGCTCGACCGCCTGCACGCTGTGCCCGCCGCTGCCTGCGGCATAGGCGGTGCCGGCGCCGAGCAGCGCGATTTTGACGACGCTGGCGATCACGAGGTTCTTGAGGCTGATACGCATCGGGTGTCCCCATCTATTTTTGAACATAGTTCATTTATTATAATGCACCGAATCGAGTGTCAATAAAAAAATGAACATTGTTCAAAAATAAAATTCAAAAGCCCGCCCCGGTTGGACGGCCACGGGGGTGGACAAGCGATCCGGTTGCGTCTGTCATCGGTGCGGACAGGCATCGATGATGATCGGCTCAGGAGGAAGGATGCGGAGATCGTCCATGTCCCGTCGCGCCGCGAACCGGCTCCTGGCCGGGCTGCCTTTCCTGTTCGGCGCCTGCGCCGGCGGCGGCGAGGGGGCGCTGGCCGGCCGGCCGGATCACCACACGGCGAGCGGTTTTCGCAACCCGCCCGGCAGCCCCGAAAGCGGCGGCGGTTTTTCCGACTGGGCGGGCTTTTTCTGGCGGAACGCCAATCGCGACGGCGAGACCGAGCTGCCGCCCGATCACGTTCTGCCGCAACACGAGGTGACGGCCGGCATCGAAAACGCTCGCGGCGATCGGCTGACCTGGCTCGGCCATGCGAGTTTTCTGCTCAGGCTCGGCGACAAGACGATCGTCACCGATCCTTTCCTGAGCGACCACGCCTCACCCGTGCCGCCGCTCGGCCCGAAGCGTTTCGCGCCGCCGGCGCTCCGGGCCCGGGACCTGCCGCCGATCGACATCCTGCTCCTCACTCACAATCACTACGACCATCTCGATCTGCCGAGCCTGGACGCCATGCCGCTCGCTCCGGGGGCCCGCGCCGTCGTCCCGCTCGGGCTGAAAGGCTATGTCGAGGGCCGCGGTTTTTCCGAAGTTGCCGAACTGGACTGGCATGGCGAGGTCGTGATCGACGATCTTGCCATCACCGCGCTGCCGGCGATCCACATGTCGAAGCGCGGACTGTTCGATCGCAATCGAACGCTTTGGACGAGCTATGGGATAAGAAGCGAACGTTCCCGCATCTATGTCGCGGGCGACACCGCCTACGGTCCCGTCTTTCAGGAACTGGGCGCGACATTGGACGGCTTCGATCTCGGCCTGATGCCGATCGGCGCCTACGAGCCGAGGCTTTTGATGCGCGGGGTCCACGCCACGCCGGAAGACGCCGTTGCGATAGGCCGCGACCTCGGCGTCAGGCGGCTGGTCGCCAAGCATTGGGGCTCGATCCAGCTCACCGACGAGCCCCTGTTCGAGCCGCCCGGACGGTTTCGCGAGGCGGCGAGAGCGGCGGGCTATGCCGAGGACCACGTCTGGGTCATGAAGATCGGCGAAACCCGGGCGATCTGATTTTTTTGCGAAAGGTTGATCGGCCGGCGAGTCCGACCTCGGCCATTTTGAAGACGTAACGGTTCTCCAGAAAAAACACGCAGATTGTGACGGGAGTTACATCCCCGCGCCGGCGTTTCTGCTGGATTGCGATCGAAGACATCGATCCCGCTTCGATTTCAGACCGAAAGGCGTTCCCATGAAAACGCATCCTTTTTCCCTCGTCGGCTGGCTGCTCGCCGCGACCCTGCTCTTGTCGCTGGTCGGTCTGACCGCGGAGCCGCTACCCCTCGGTGAGGCTGACGCCGTCTTGAGCCAAAGCTTCGATCATACGGTCGGATCGGCGTCCTGAGCGTTGCGACCGGGCGTCTTTTGCGCGATCAGGCGAGTCCGAGCCTTGCGAGAACGCGCTTTCTGGCCTCGCCGCTGTCGCGATCGGAGACGTAGAGCAGGCCGGTGACGCGGCGGATCAGGCTCGCTTCATAGTCGTGCAGCCTGCCGTCGGCATAGGCGACCTCCCAGAGCATCTCGACGATCGCGACACGCTCCTCCGGCGGAAAGCCGTCCTTGATCGAACGGGTGAAGCCCTGCCACTCGACGCTGTCGTCGGAGGCGCGCTCGCCTGCGCTCAGGAGCTGCTCGGCTTCCGCGGCCGAGAGTCCGAAACGATCCTGAAGCAGCATGCCGATGCGCGCACGCTCCTCGCCGTCGAAGTCGTCGTCCAGCCGCGCCGCCTCGACCATCAGGGCGGCAGCCGCCAGTTGCCGCTCATCGAAGTCGTGGGCGCGCGCCACTGTTTCGCCGGATGGTGTTTCGGAAAGAAGGCGTTTCAGGCGTGCGAACATCGAGGCTCCTCCCGCGGTCAGGATCGCCAGAACGCCGGCGTGAACAGGATGAGGACGGTCAGGAGTTCCAGCCTGCCGAGCAGCATCGCGGCCGACAGCAGCCATTTTGCCCCATCCGGCAGGCTCGCGAAACTGCCGGCGGGACCGATCACCGGACCGAGACCGGGGCCGACATTGGCGAGCGCCGTGAGCGCGCCGGACATCGCGGTCAGGTAGTCGAGGCCCATGGCCGAAAGGGCGAGCGCAATCACCGAGAACACCAGCGCGAACATGAACAGAAAAGCCATCACCGCGATCGACGCCGCCTCCTGCAGCGGCCGGCCGTTGTAGCTCGGAATGAAAACGCCATGGGGGCGAACCAGACGAGCGAACTGGTTCCTGGCGATCACGTGGAGGACCGTGAAGCGAAAGATCTTGATGCCGCCGGTGGTCGAGCCTGTGCAGCCGCCGACGCACATCAGGAAGAACAGCAACGCGACCGGCAGCGTGCCCCAGGCGCCGAAATCGGCGGATGCGTAGCCGGTGCCGGTGATGATTGCGAGCGTGTTGAAGAGCGCGTGCCGGAGTGCTTCGAACCAGGGCGCTTCGTAATAGGCGATCAGCCAGGCGAGGATCGACAGCGTCGCCAGCATGACGATGCCTAGAAACCAGCGTACCTGGCTGTCGCGGAACAGGGGCCCGATCTTGCCGTTGGTCACCTGGATGTAGAGGACGAAGGGCAGGCTGCCGACGATCATGAACAGAATCGCGATCCATTCGATGCCGGCGTTCTGAAAGCCACCGATCGAACTGTCGCGCGTGGAGAAGCCGCCGGTGGCGATCGTGGTCATGCTGTGGGCGGCGGCTTCGAACGGCGCCATGCCGGCGAACCAGTAGAGTGCTGCGCAGACGAAGGTCATGGTGAGGTAGATCATGCCGATCGCGCCGGCGATCTGTGCTGCGCGCGGCAGGATCTTTTCGGAAAGATCCGAGCTCTCGGTGCGCACCAGCTGCATGCCGCCGACCGAGAGGATCGGCAGGATGGCGACGCCCATGACGATGATGCCGATGCCGCCAAGCCACTGCAGGATCGCGCGCCAGAGCAGAATGCCGGGCGGCGCGTGATCGAGTCCGACGATCACCGTCGATCCGGTGGTGGTGATCCCGGACATGGCCTCGAACACGGCGTCCGCGAGATCCAGCTCCAGTTCGCAGAACATCAGCGGCAGGGCGGCGAAGAAGCTGAGCACCGCCCAGACCAGGGTGGTCAGAAGAAACGCCTGGCGGCCGGTGATTTCGCTGAACCCGGGCGCTCTGTTCATCAGGAGCAGATTGACGCCCGCGAACAGGGTCACGCCGCCGGCCGCGAGAAACACCTGCCAGTCGGGATTGCCGACGGCAAGATCCGCGACCATGGGCGGCGCCATGAACAGCGCCAGAATGATCAGCAGAATGCCGATGACCAGAAGGATCGGGCGAAGATCGAGGGGGGCTACCCTTCGCGTCGCCCCGCGTGTCGGATCCACGATGCGCGATGCCGTCGCCATTGAGCGCTCCCGCGGCGGCCGTCAGCGCCTGCAGCCGGCGGTCGGCCGGTGCACGGGGCGATAAGGGACCACAGCCTCCGTGAAGGCAGCGAATCGCCGCTCACCTCGTCGGCGAGGTCGTGAAAGGCATGCGCATTCGCCGGCGGCGATCATGTCAGTTCAGGCGAACGCTGGCGCCGGGCGCGTCGAGCGAAAAGGCCGGGACGGCGGCATCGAAGGTTTCGCCGGATTCGGTGACCATCTGGTAGCGGCCGGTCATCACGCCGCTCGGCGTGGAAAGCGGCGTGCCGCTGGTATATTCGAAGCGATCACCCGGCTCGATCAACGGCTGCTCGCCGACCACGCCGGCCCCTTCGACCTCCATGGTCCGGCCGAGCGCGTCCGTGATCTGCCAGTAGCGGCTCATCAGCTGGACCGCCTCGTTCCCCTCATTGTCGATCTGCACGCGATAGCCGAACACGAAACGGCCGCTCGCAGGCGACGACTGGTCGTCGACATAGAAGGGTTCGACCGAGATGTGAATGGAGCGGGTCCTTTGCTGATACATCGGCTGCGCCATGGCGAAATGTCGAGAAGAAAGGCGACCATTCGAGCTTGTGGCGCAATATGGTCGGCCGGGGTTCGGCTGTCCAGTGCGCACGGGGCGCCGTCATGCCTGCCGGCTGCGCCCGTCGCGGCGGCGGCGAAGCAGTACGTAGAGCGCGCCGTCGCCGCCGTGACGCGGCTGCGCCGGGCAAAACGTCAGGACCTTGTCGCGATTGTCCGCCTCGCCGAGCCAGCGCGGCACCATCTGCCGAAGCACGCCCTTGCCTTCGATGCCGCCCTTGCCGGTCACCACCAGAACGCAGCGAAGGCCGGCGGCCGACGCCATCGACAAGAAGCGGCCGAGGGCGGCATGGGCCTCGGCCTGGGTCCGACCATGCAGATCGAGTTTTTTTTCGACGGCTACCTGGCCGCGCTTCAGCCGCTCCCAGCTCCTGCGATCGATGCCGATCGGACGCGTCGGATCGAGGGCCAGCGTCGGCGCCCGATATGCCGGCGGCGGCTTTTTTCCCACCGCCGAGGGGGGCGGCGCCGATTTTTTTACCGACTCGATCTTCTCCGCCTCTCGCTCAAGCGGCGCGGCGGCCGCCGCGGCGCGACGCTCCGCGCCGGTGAGCGGGCGGACGTCGGCGGTGACGCGCCGCCAGAGATCGACCTCGCCGCGTGTCGGCGTGCGCCTGCCTTTCATGAGCGGAGCGAGGCCGTCACCGGGCGGGGGGCGCCGGCGCGACGTCTTCGATCGGGGCCTCGCCGCTCGGCTCGTCGACCAGGATCACCAGCAGCCGCTTCGGGCCATGGGCGCCGAGCTGCAGGGTTTGCTCGATGTCGCCGGAGCGCGACGGACCGGTGACCATGTTGACCGAGCGCGGCATGTCCGGCCTTGATGCGCGAAAGGCGTGCAGTGCATCTTCGTAGGCGCGGGCGATGCGGTCGGCCGGCAGCGCCACGATCGCGGTCTCCGGAAGGAAGGCAAGCGTGGTCGGATGGTCGGTGTCGGAGGCCAGGAGCAGGGTTCCGGTCTCGGCGATGCCCGCGAATGCCGTGGTCAGGCCGACCGGATCTCCGGCTTCCGGACGCCCCTCCCGCATCTCGATCAGGTTTTTTCCCCAGTCGGCCGAATCCAGATACTCGTCCCTCGCTTTCACCAGACGCATGGGCAGATTGTGGTGGCGGAGATAGTCCGCGATCCTGGCCGGCAGATCGGCGAAGGTGGCGACCCGCTCGACATCCGCCTGCACGGCCTTCGCGTTTTCGACGAACAGCGAAAGCCGTCCCTCCGGCGGGAGATCGGCGCGCGCCGGCACCAGGGTGGGGGCCGGGTGTTCGAGGCGTGCTCGGACCGCCTCTCCCGCGCCGTCACCGTCGTTGCGGTTCAGCGCTTCTCGCATCCGTTCGGCGATCGTCCTGCGCGCCTCGTCCGCGCGCTCCGAAGGTGTGCTCATCGCCGTCCCCCGCGCTTCGCCCAGGCCGCCTGAAACGTCTCGCCGGCGGGCGCCGGCATGTCGCGGGTGCCCGTCCAGCCGCCAGCGAGCGGCAGCCACCCGAAGCGGCCCCGGCTTCGGCCGAACGCGCCCAGCACGGCCATGCCGAGACGCGCTGCGAGGTGATAGAGGCGAGGGCGTCTCGCGAAGAACGCCCAGGCCGAAAGGCCGTAGCGCGCGGTCGCCGGGGTGAGCTTTTTTCGGAACTGGTCCTCCCGCCAGTGGCGCATCATCTTCGGCAGCGGGATGCGCATCGGGCAGACCTGCTCGCAGCGGCCGCAGAAGGTCGAGGCGTTGGGCAGGTGCCCGCCCTCCTCGATACCGATGAAATTGGGCGTGAGCACGGCGCCCATCGGACCCGGATAGACCCAGCCATAGGCGTGGCCGCCGGCGGTGAGATAGACCGGACAGTGGTTCATGCAGGCGCCGCAGCGGATGCAGCGCAGCATGTCCTGGAATGCGGTGCCGAGCATCTTGGTGCGGCCGTTGTCAAGCAGCACGATATGGAATACCCCGGGTCCGTCCTTGTCGCCCGCCCGCTTCGGTCCGGTGAGAAGCGTGGTGTAGGCGGAAAAATCCTGGCCGGTGCCCGAACGTGCCAGCAGACGGAGGATCAAAAAGGCGTCGTCCAGGGTCGGCACCACCTTCTCGATGCCGGTGACCGCGATATGGGTTTTCGGCAGGCCCTGGGTGAGCTCGGCATTGCCTTCGTTGGTCACCAGCACGATCGAGCCGGTTTCGGCGACGAGGAAATTGGCGCCGGTGATGCCGACATCCGCCTCGAAATATTTTTCGCGGAGAAAGGCGCGCGCCTCGCCGAGCAGCGCCTCCGGTTCCTCGACCCGCGGCCGTCCGTGATGCTCGGCGAACAGGTCCGAGACCTTGTCCTTGGTCAAATGGATGGCCGGTGCGAGGATATGGCTCGGCTTCTGCCCGGCGAGCTGGATGATGTGCTCGCCGAGATCGGTCTCGACCGGACGGACACCTGCGGTTTCCAGCGCCTCGTTGAGGCCGATCTCCTCGGTCACCATGCTCTTCGACTTGGTGACGATCTTCGCGCCTGCGTCCCGGCAGATGCCGAGGATGATCGCCCGCGCCTCGGCGTCGTCGCGCGCCCAGTGGACCACAGCGCCCTGCTCGATCGCCTTTTTCTCGAACGCCTCCAGATAGAGGTCGAGATGGGCGAGTGTATGGTCCTTCAGCGTTTTGGCCGCATCGCGAAGGGCGTCGAATTCGGGAAGGCCGGCTGCGGCATCGGCGCGCTTTTTCTGAAAGCCTCCCTTCGCCATGGCGAGTGCCCGCTGCAGGGTTTCGTCCCCGAGCGCGCGTTTGACGTTGTCCTTGAAGGCGAGCGACGTCGGCTGCATGGACGTTCAGCCTTTCATGCCGGAGGCGTCGGACGGGCCGTCGCCGATCGGCGGAGCGTCGAGTTCGCCCGCCAGCACTTCGGCGACGTGGCGGACAGCGACCGGACTGCCCTGGCGTTTCAGCCGTCCCGCCATGTTCAGAAGGCAGCCGAGATCGCCGGCGAGCAGCAGGTCGGCGCCGCTCGCCTCGATGGCGCGCGTCTTGTCGCTCACCATCTTGGTCGAGATGTCCGGGTATTTGATGCAGAACGTGCCGCCGAAGCCGCAGCAGACCTCGGCGTTCTCCATCTCGCTCAAGCTCAGCCCTTCGACGCCGGCGAGCAGCTTTCGCGGCTGATCTTTGATGCCGAGCTCGCGCAGGCCGGAGCAGCTGTCGTGATAGGTCGCATTCACGGCGAGGCGGGCGTCCACGGTCTCGACACCGAGGACGTCGACCAGAAAGGACAGGAGTTCGTGCGTGCGCGACGCCAGGTCTTCCGCCTTCGCCTGCCAGGGATCGTCCGGCCCGAACAATCCGGGGTAGTGCTTTTTCAGCATCCCGGTGCAGGAGCCGGAGGGTGCCACTACATAGTCATGGCCGGCAAGGGCCTCGATCGTCCGTTTGGCGATGGCGGCGGTGTCTTCGCGGTCGCCCTGATTATAGGCGGGCTGGCCGCAGCAGGTCTGGCCCGTCGGCACCGTGACCTCGCACCCCGCATCCTCCAGCAGCCTGACCGCTGCGAAGCCGATCGACGGTCGGAACAGGTCGACCAGACAGGTGACGAAGAGGGCGACGCGCGTTTTCGCCATGCGGGCCGGTGCTCCTTATCGGCTTCGTGTCACGACGATCGAGCTTAGCAGCGAGATGCGCTCTGGGACAATCGACCGATACAGGTGAAAGGTTCCAGAGACAGAAGGCAGGATCGAGCCGTCACGAAAAACCCGGCGCCGATCAGCTCGTGGGCAGGGCCGCCCGCGGAACGAAGACGAAATAGCGGCCCTTGCTCTTCATGTGGCCGGCGATATGCTCCGCCCGCTCTCCGGCTCCCCAGAAGACGTCGCCGCGAACTGCACCCTTGATCGCGCCGCCGGTATCCTGCGCGATCATCAGCCGCCGAAGCGGCAGCTCACCTTCCGGCCAGGGTGCCATGGTGTCCAGCCAGAGCGGCGCGCCGAGGGGCACGTGGCGCGGGTCGACCGCGAGCGAACGTCCGGCGATCAGCGGCACGTTCTGCGCGCCGATCGGGCCGTCGGTCGGATCGAGCTCGGTGTTTTCCCTGAAGAAGATGTAGGACTTGTTGCGTCCCATGATTTCTCGCGCGCGCCGCGGATGGGCCTGGAGCCACTGCCTGATGCTCTGCAGCGAGACGTTTTCCGGCGTGAGCGCGCCGATCTCGATCAGATCACGGCCGATCGCGCGGTAGGGAAGCCCATTCTGGTCGGCGTAACCGACCCTGATCACCGTGCCGTCGTCCAGCCGCACCTGGCCCGAGCCCTGGATCTGAAGAAAGAACTTCTCGATCTCGTCGTCGACCCAGACGAGCTCCAGGTCGCGGCCCGAGATCGCGCCCTGCACGATGTCGTCCCGCGAGTGGTAGGGGATGAACTCCTGCCCCTGAATGCGGCCGCGGATCGAGCGTCCGGCGAGGTCGGGATCGAACTTGCCGAGATCGACTTTGAGCAGGTCGTCCGGCGGCAGATGCAGCGGCACCGCGTAGTCGCCGTGCTTCGACTTGGATCCGTAGAGCAGAGGCTCGTAATAGCCGGTGAACAACCCCTCGCCCTCGCCGTCCGAGGTGACCTCGAAAGGCTGGAACCAGGCTTCGAAAAAGCGCCTGGCGTCGGCGGCGGAGACGGGGCTGTCGAGCGCGGCCACCGCCTCGCAGGCCAGGCGCCAGTCACCGGCCGTGCCGTAGATGTCATGGGTGCCGATCGTGGATTTGGCGGGGCGGCTGAGGAGCTTGCCGCAGGAGCGTCCGAACGCTTCGAGGGCGAGGGCCGGGTCGTCCCGGCCCCAGCCGCTCAGCTTTTCGTAGGCGATCGGCGTGAAACCCACCTGCGGCTGGACGTCGTCGCTCCTGTCGCAGCCGATCAGCAGAGCGGCCAATGCCAAAGGCGCCAGGGCTCTGGTGATCGAACGATGCAAGGTTCGGCTGGTCAGTTGGGTGCGCGGGTTTCGATCAGCGTCCAGTTCGGATCGCCGCTCTCGGTATCCCGCTCGAACGTCCAGAGGTCGACGATGGTCTCCGCAGTCTGCGGATCACCTTCGATCACCTTGCCGTCGCGATCACGCACGACGTTCACCTGCTCGCTTTCGAAGCGAAGGGTGACGCGCGCCAGCGAGCCGGCCATCTCGGCCTCCAGCACCTCAGGCTCGCTGACGGCCAGAAGCTGCGTGTCGAGGCTCTGCTCGATCGCGACCCGCTCGTCGATCGCGCGGGCGAAGCCGCGGAACACCTGATCGGCAAGCAGCGGGCGGAGCACGGTCTTGTCGCCGGCGGCATAGGCGTCGACGATCATCTCGAAGGCGAGCCTGGCGCCGGAGAGGAAATCCTTGAGTTCGAACCTCGGATCCGCCTCGCGAATGCGCGTAAGCCCGGTCTTCACGTCGCCCTCCGAAAGCGCTTCGATTGCCGGGTCGGCCTCCGGCACCGCACCGCCGCGATCGCCGATCGGCACGACATTGTCCGAAGGCGCACCGCCGCGTACTTCGCCATAAGATTCCGTACGGCGGCGTTCGTGGCCGGTTCGCCGGCCGAGAACACTGCGCAGGCGAAGTGCGATGAACGCCGCAATCATGGCGAAAAACAAAATGTCGATATATGCAAATCCTTCGGGCATTCCGGCTCCGTTGAAGCCTTAGGTTGCGGAGGCACGCGAGATCGCGGATGTTAACCGCTGGCGTGGCAAGCGCAAGATAGGCGTTTAACCTTAACAAACATATAATGACGGAAACAGAAAAACAAACCGGTGCTCGGCTTCCGATCGGACGTATTTTACTGATTGCGTTCGTCGTGATGCCGTTGATCGAGATCGCGGTGCTCATTCAGGTCGGTGGCTGGCTCGGGCTCTGGCCGACCCTCGGGCTGATCGTCTTGACGGCGATCGCCGGGACGTGGATGTTGCGCCGCCAGGGTTTCGCCGTGCTCACACGTGCCCAAAGTCAGCTCGAAGCGGGCACGGTTCCTCTGGCCGAGGTTTTCGAAGGATTTTGTCTGGTGATCGCCGGCGCATTGCTTCTGACACCCGGTTTCGTCACCGATGCCATCGGCGGCGCGCTGTTGCTGCCGCCGGTGCGCACATGGCTCTACGGGGCGCTTGGGGAGCGGTTTCGAAACGCTGCCATGCCGAAGCGCGGGGCCGCACCCGGTCGAGGTCCCGTGGTCGAGGGCGATTTCGAACGGGTGAATCCGGAAAAGGCGCCCCCGCCTCCGGCCGATGCTCCCGATGCCGCCGATCCCGAACAGGGGCGTGCGGCCTCGATGCCGCCCCCGCGCGGCGGCTGGGACGACAGATCATGATGCTGATCCGCCACGCGCAGTCCGAATGGAACCGGCATTTCGCGAAAACCCGGATCGACCCCGGCATTCCCGACCCTTCGCTGACCGATCTCGGCAGGCGGCAGGCGACCGCTTTGATCGACGATCTGGCCGGACGGCATCTGACCGAGCTGATCGCCAGCCCCTATCGTCGCACACTGGAAACCGCAGCTATTCTCGCCTCCGCTCTCAGCGTGCCGATACGCATCAATACACTGGTGCGCGAGCGCTGCGTCTTTTCCTGTGACATCGGCAGCCATCCCGGCGAGCTGCAGGACGTCTGGCCGGACGTGGATTTCGGCGATCTCGCCGACGGCTGGTGGGGCGAGCCGCCCGAGAGCGAAGCGGCCGTGCTGGCGCGCTGCGCGCGTTTTCGCGACGAACATGGCGATCTTCTGGCCCGCGACGACGTCGCCGTCATCTCGCATTGGGGGTTCATTCGCGCGTTCACCGGCGAGGAAGTCGACAATGCGACCCTCCTGGATCTCGAACCGGTCGGAGCCGTCGCCTCCGGAGACGGGCAGGAACGGACGCCTCGAACCGCATGAACTTCATCTTTTCTTAACCTGAACCTGGGATCATCCGCACATGGCCGAACAACCCGCGAGCAACCCGAGTGGCGCCGGTCCTGCCGAGCAGGCCGAAGCGCCGCGTCTTCTCATCCAGACGCAATACACCAAGGATCTTTCCTTCGAAAACCCGAGGGCACCACTCAGCCTGGACCAGAGCCAGCAGCGCCCCGAAATCGCCGTGCGTGTCGATGTCCGTGCGCAGCCCATGGACAACGACCGCTACGAGGTCGTCGTCCAGCTCAATATCGACGCCAAGGCGGGCGACCAGGCGGTGTTCATGCTGGAGCTCAGCTATGCGGGCGTGTTCCAGCTCCTGAACATCCCGAAGGACAGCCTGCAGCCCCTGCTCCTGGTCGAATGCCCGCGACTCCTATTCCCCTTCGCCCGCCGCATCGTCGCCGATGCCACGCGGGACGGCGGGTTCCCGCCGCTGATGATCGATCCGATCGACTTCGTGGCGCTGTATCGTCGCCGGCAGGAGCATGCCCAGTCCCAGGCAGCGGCGGCCGCGAAAGCGGCGCCTGCCGAAGGTCAGAAGGCCGACGCGATCAACTGAGGGCGAAGGAGCCCGCTGCCGGCGGGGAGGCTGACGCGCTCTGCCGGACAGGCCGGTGAGAGCGAGGAGCGGATGTGTTCAGGACGCAGCCCGCTCGAGTGGCTCCGTGTCGCCGATACCGAGGGCCGGCAACGCCGCATCCGCGTTCTTGACGCGGCGGTATATCGCCTTGACGTCCTCGCCGGCGAAGCCGTTTGCCACCACCTGATCGACCAGCGCTTCGAGCGGTTGCCAGAAGCCGTCGACGTCGATCAGGAGGATCGGCTTTTGATGGCGGCCGAGCTGCCGCAGGGTCAAAACCTCGAAAAATTCGTCCAGCGTGCCCAGGCCGCCCGGCAAAAGGACGAAAGCGTCGGCATGGGCGATCATCCGATCCTTGCGGTCGAACATGTCATCGGTCACCACAAGCTCGGTGATGTCGCGATGCCCGACCTCGCGCTGAAGAAGATAATCCGGAATGAAGCCCGTGACCTTGCCGCCGGCTGCCATCGCGGCATCGGCCACCACGCCCATCAATCCCACATGCCCGCCGCCATAGACGACCTCGATGCCGGCACGCCCGAGCAGATGGCCGAGCCTTTCGGCCTCGGTCCGATAGCTCGTCTCGGCACCCGGCCGCGAACCGCAGAAGATGCAGACTGAAGAGATCATCAACCAATCCCCTAAAGACTTTATATAACAGAGAAAGGTCGATGTTCTGGTGGAAAATCGCATGCTGCGCAAGCCCAGCCGGGTGATCGGTGCGCCGGCTCGGTGGTTCCCGCCATACCCGCCTGCGCTCCGGAATCGTTCTGCGCGGGCGGCATCATCGCGAATCCTTGGCTTTTCAGACAAATTCGCCCTATTCTTGAAGGTCAGAAATAACAAGGTGTCGATGCGTTATCATGGGCTACTACGCGATCGGTCTGCTGATACTTGCGGCGGGCGTTCTGGGCGCTGCCCATTGGGCGGCGACGCGCTTTGGTGTCCCCGAGGAAGCGCCGACGTCGCAGTCGGTCGAGGTCGAGCAGGCCGACGCGGAAGAACCTGAGACGGCCGATCCCGGGAAGCACGCGGCACTCGACACGTCGTCCGCACGGCGCATGGACGACTTCGGACCCGGGCCGAGCGGGGTCACGGTGACCGTGCCGCTCCGAGATCGTCACAGGCAGGCCTTCTCCGGTGGCAGCCGAACCAGTGGCGGCAGGGCCGGCAGCGAGGCCGGTGCGGGTGACCGGGAAGCACCCTATCGCGTGATCGAGCGCGCACCCGAAGAGGGGACAACGCCTGCTCCGGAAGATGCCGGCCAGGCGCCAAGCTTCGATGTCGTGCGCGTCGATCCGACCGGCCGGACCGTCCTCGCCGGGCGGGCGGCCCCGCTCTCGGAGGTCGAGATCAAGGCCGGCGACGAGGTGATCGATCGGGTCACCGCGACTGCAACCGGCGAGTGGGTCTCGACGCCGGTCGATCCCCTTTCGGCCGGTGATCAGGAGCTCAGCCTGAGGGCGGCGAGCGGCGACGAAGAGCCCGTCGAATCCCGTCAGATCGTGGTGGTCGCGGTTCCCGAGGCCGACCCGGCGGAGCCGGCCGCGGAGCAGCCGGTCGCGGTGATCATGGACAAGGATCAGGGCGGCGAGGGGCGCGTCCTCCAGGCGCCGGACAAGCTGCAGAGCGACGACGGCGACGGCAGCCTCGCGCTCAAGCTGGTGGATTATGACGACGAGGGCGCGATCAAGCTCTCCGGCGAGGCGCCGCCGGGCGTGCCGGTGCGCATCTATGTCGACAACGAGCCGGCCGCCCTGGTGATCGGCGACAGCAAGGGCTACTGGATCACCACCCTTGATCAGGAACTGCCCGGCGGCGACTACATGCTGCGGCTGGACCAGCTCGACATCAAGGGTCAGACGGTCGCCCGGCTGGAAACGCCGCTCACCCGCGTCGTCTCGCCGCCGGTCGAAGGCGAGGCCAAGGTCGACTACGTGGTGGTGCAGCCCGGCAATTCGCTCTGGCGCATCGCGCGCCGCCTCTCAGGCGACGGCTTCAACTACGTCTACATCTTCGAAGCCAACCAGGCCCAGATCCGCGACCCCGACATCATCTACCCAGGCCAGGTCTTCGAGGTCCCGCCGGGACCTGGGTGACTTGCCTGAGACTGTGCTCGACGGGCCGAACCCGGCTGCGGGAAGGTCGGCGAGACTCGGCCGCTGGGCTGTTCGCGGACGGACACAGCTAAGCATCAGCCAGCCAAGGCCTGTCCAAAGGAGCCCCTCGGCCTCCCGGCCGCCTGAGGCAAGTCCAGCCCGACGCGGCTCGCGTCAGACGGCGGCTTTCTTGGCGGGCTTTCGGGTCAGGGCGTCAAAGTCGGCCATGAGGTCCTGGGTGAGGCGGCCTACCTGGAATTGATAGTCGCCGATCTCCTTGACCGGCGTGACCTCGACAGCGGTGCCGGTCAGGAACACCTCGTTCGCATCGGCGAGTTCTTCGGGCTTGATGTGGCGTTCGACCACCTCGATGCCGCGGTCCCTGGCGAGCTCGATGACGGTCTGCCGCGTGATCCCGTTCAAAAAGCAGTCGGGGATCGGCGTGTGCAGCTTGCCGTCGATCGCGAGGAACAGATTGGCGCCCGAACCTTCGGCGAGATAGCCGCGGTAGTCCAGCATCAGCGCGTCGTTGTAGCCCGCCGCCTCCGCATCGTGCTTGCAGAGCGTGCAGATCATGTAGAGCCCGGCGGCCTTGCTCTGGGTCGGCGCGGTATCCGGGGCCGGGCGCTTGTATTTCGCCCAGGTCATGCGGATGCCCTCCATCCGGGCTTCCGGCGTGAAATAGGCGGGCCATTCCCAGGCGGCGATGGCGAGATGGATTTTGCAGGCCTGCGCCGACACACCCATCATCTCCGAGCCGCGCCAGGCGATCGGGCGCAGATAGCCGTCGCCGTCGGAAAGGCCGTTGGCGGCGATCACCTGCCGGCAGGCCTGGTCGATCTCGGCGACCTCATAGGGGATCTCGAAGCCCATGATCTCGGCGGAAAGCTTGAGGCGTTCGTTGTGACGGGTCAGCTTGAAGCCTTCGCCGCCATAGACGCGCGTGCCCTCGAATACGGCGCTGGCATAATGCAGCGCGTGGGTGAGGACATGGCACTGGACGTCGCGCCACGGCTTCATCTCGCCATCATACCAGATATAGCCGTCGCGATCGTCATAGGGGACGAGTGACATAAGACGCTGCCTTTCCGAAGCCGTCATGCTAAACACAACCGCGTAGCACTGCCGATGCGGATGTGTCAACGTGACGAAACCCAAGGCGACCCGCCCGTTTCCGCCGATTCCACCCAACCCGCTTTTCCTGACCGACGAGGAGCTGATCGAAGGCCTGGAGCTCCTGGAATTCGCGCTCCAGAGCCTGCGCAGGGACCAGACCGCGCTGCTGGACGAGCTCGGCCTCGGGCGCAGCCACGCGCAATTGCTGCATTTCATCGGCCGGCGGCCCGGAATCACCATGGTGGACCTGTTGAAGATCGTGCCGCTCACCAAGCAGAGCCTGTCCCGTCTGCTGAAGGAACTGACCGCGCGCGGGCTGATCACCCAGACCGAGGACAAATCCGACCGCCGGCAGAGGCTGTTGGAGCTCACCCGCGAGGGGAGGGCGATCGACCGGGATCTGAGCGACGGCCTGCGTCGTCGTCTCGCCGCCGCCTATCGCTCCGCGGGCGCCGAGGCGGTTGCCGGCTACCACCAGGTGCTCGAAGGACTGATCGACGAACCGGCCAGGCGCTTTCTCGGCCGGGCGAAATCGGGCTGGCGGCCGGCATGAGCGCCGTCGAGAACAACCGCGAGACGGCCGCTGCTCAGGACCGCCATCTGCTGGTGGTCGACGACGACGAGCGTCTGCGGGAGCTGCTGCGCCGCTTTCTGGCCGAGAACGGCTATCACGTCTCGGTCGCCGCCGACGCCGAAGAAGCGCGCGCGGCGCTCCGGAACTTCGCCTTCGACCTCATGGTGCTCGATGTCATGATGCCGGGCCAGGACGGCATCGCCTTCACCGGCGAGCTTCGAAAGAACGCCGATCTGCCGATCCTCCTTCTCACCGCGCGCGGCGAGACCGAGGATCGGATCGACGGGCTTGCCGCCGGCGCCGACGATTATCTGGTGAAGCCCTTCGATCCGCGCGAGCTCCTGCTCAGGATCTCCACCATCTTGAGACGAAGCGCAACGCCGGAGCCCGAGGCCGAGCCGGTGCAGCGCTCCGTCCGCTTCGGCGATTTTCTTTTCGATCTCGAACGGCAGGAACTTCGCCGCGACGGCGAGCCCGTGCACCTGACCACGGCCGAGCTTTCACTGCTCACCATTCTGGCGCGGCGTACCGGCAGTCCCGTCGAACGCCGGGACCTTGCCGAACGCAGCCGGATCAGCGGTTCGGACCGCGCCGTCGACACGCAGATCGCGAGGCTCCGACGCAAGCTCGAAGCGGACCCGCGCCGCCCGCAATATCTGCTGACCATGCGAGGAGCCGGTTATGTTCTCCGAACTGGCGGATAGATGGTACGCCTTCCGGCAAAGCGGACTCGCCCCGCGCGAGCCGCTGCTCCGGCAGGTCATGCCGAAGAGTCTGTTCGGCCGCTCGCTGCTGATCGTGCTGCTGCCGCTCCTGATCCTGCAGGCGGTGCTCGCTTATGTCTTCTACGAACGCCATTGGGACACGGTCACCCGCTGGCTCGCGGTCGGCATCGCCGGCGAGCTCAGCCTGCTGGTGGACATGGTCGAGCGCGCCGAGGACGCCGACGATCGCAAAGCGGCACTCGACATCGGCCGCAAGCATTTCGGCTTCATCGTCACGCTCGACTCCGACGGCCGCCTCGAAAACCTGACGATCGACGACGGCGGAACCACGTCCCGCCTCGACCGCACGCTCACCAAGACCTTCAATCGTCAGCTCGATCACCCCTTCGCCATAGACACGACGCTGACCTCGGAGCGGCCGCGTCAGATCCGGATGTTCGTCGAGACCAGCCAGGGGCTGCTGCATGTGGTGGCGCCCCGAAAGCGCGTCGACAGCACCACCACGCGCATCTTCATAGGCTGGATGGTCGGCCTCTCGCTCCTGCTTCTGATCCTCGCGATCTATTTCCTGACCCGTCAGCTCCGCCCGATCCGGCGTCTCGCCTGGGCGGCCGACAATTTCGGCAAGGGCCGGGACGTCGGCGACTTCGAGCTCGCCGGCGCCGTCGAGATCCGCCAGGCGGGCGCCGCCTTCAACACCATGAGAAAGCGCATCCTCCGCCAACTCACCCAGCGCACCGAGATGCTGGCCGCCGTCTCCCACGACCTGCGCACGCCGCTCACCCGCATGAAGCTCGAGCTCGAGATGCTGAAGGGCACCAGGCCCGAGCCCGACGACATCGAGGCCCTCAAGCGGGATGTCGAGGACATGGCCAAGGTGGTCGACGGCTATCTCGCCTTCGCCCGCGGCGAGGGCCAGGAGAGCATGGCCCAGACCGATCTCGGCAACATCCTGCAGGAGGTTGGCAGCCGCATCGAAAAGGATGGCGCGATCGTCGACATCGAGCTGGAGCGGCCGATCGTCATGCCGCTCCGTCCCGTGGCGATCCGGCGCTGCATCGCCAATCTGGTGGAGAACGCCGCGCGCTATGCGAGCCGCATCAACATCCGCGCCACCATGGAGGAGGACCAGGTCTGGATCGCCATCGACGACGACGGTCCGGGCATCCCTGACGACCAGCGCGAGGCCGTGTTCAAGCCGTTTTTCCGCCTGGACGCATCGCGCAACACCGGCACCGGCGGCATCGGCCTCGGCCTCTCGATCGCCCGCGACATCGTGCTGAGCCACGGCGGCGACATCCAGCTCCACGACGCGCCCGCCGGCGGCCTGCGCGTCCTCATCCGCCTCCCATGCTGATGGCACGGCCATGGCGCGGCCATACCGTCGACTTTTCGGAGGGGAGGGTTGAACGGGTCTGGCTTGGGAGGGTATGCGATTTCTTTCTGGAGCAAGGCGGGGGCGACGCTCGTGCCGATCCGTCGGATGGATTGATCCTTGAGCATGTTTCCGAAGACTGACGATGCGCCGCCGCTGATCCTGGCCTCGGCCAGCCGCGCGCGGGCGAACATGCTCGAAGCGGTCGGCGTCGCGCCGGCGCTGATGCCGGCCGCCGTCGACGAAAGCGAGGTCAAGGATTCCTTCAGGGCGGCGGGCGGTACCGCCGGCGAGGCTGCGGTAGCACTCGCCGAGCTCAAGGCCGGGCGGATCGCCCTGGCGGCACCGGCAGAGGCCTTGGTGCTCGGCGCCGACCAGATCCTGACCTGCGGAGACGACTGGTTCGACAAGCCGGTCGACCTTGCGGCCGCACGCCGTCAGCTCGAAACACTCGCCGGCCGTCCCCATCGCCTGTACACCGCCGTCGTCGGCTTTCGCGGCGGTGCGCGCATCTGGCACCATCTGGACGAGACCGAACTCCAGATGCGGCCGCTCTCCGCCGATTTTCTCGACCGCTACCTCGAGGCGATCGGCGAGGGCGCGCTGGAGACGGTCGGCGGCTACCACATCGAGCGTCTCGGCCCGCATCTGTTGTCGCGCATCCAGGGCGATCATTTTTCGATCCTCGGCCTGCCGCTGCTGCCGGTACTGGCCTTTCTTCGCGACCAGGGAGTCCTCGCCCCATGACCTCGCCGCGGCACATCACGGGCGCCGCCAGGATCGCCGGCGTCATGGGCTGGCCGATCGAGCATTCGCGCTCGCCGCGCCTGCATGGCCACTGGCTCGAATGCTACGGCATCGACGGCGCCTATGTGCCGCTTCCCGTGGCGCCGGCGCGGCTCGAAGACGCGATCCGCGGGCTCTCGGCACTCGGTTTTCGCGGCGTGAACCTGACCCTGCCGCACAAGGAAGCCGTCATCCCCTTTCTCGACGAGGTGAGCGACCATGCTCGCCGCATCGGCGCGGTGAACACCGTCGTCGTCGGCGAAGGCGGCAAACTCCACGGCGACAATACCGATGCCTTCGGCTTTCTCGCCAATCTCGAAGCCGGCGCACCGGCCTGGCGAGCCGCGGACGGACCGGCCGTGCTGCTCGGCGCCGGCGGCGCCGCCCGCGCCGTCGCGGTCTCCTTGCTCGATGCGGGCGCACCCGCCCTTCGCCTGATCAACCGCACGCGCGAACGCGCCGAGCGTCTCGCCGAAGCGCTCCGCGCCATGGCGCCGGGCCGAGCGATCGAGACCACCGTCTGGGAGGAACGGGACGGCGCACTGGCCGATGCCGGGCTTCTGGTCAACACCACCAGCCTCGGCATGAGCGGCCAGCCGCCTCTGGACCTCGCGCTCGACGACCTGCCCGCCGAGGCGACCGTCACCGACATCGTCTACACCCCGCTCGAAACCGGCCTGCTCGCAGCGGCGCGCGAGAAAGGCCATGCCGTGGTCGACGGGCTCGGCATGCTGCTGCATCAGGGCCGCCCCGGCTTTGCCGCCTGGTTCGGCGTCGACCCCGAGGTCACCGACGAACTGCGTGCCGTCGTGCTCGAAGGCTGAGCATGACCTTCGTGCTCGGCCTCACCGGTTCGATCGCCATGGGCAAGTCGACGGCGAGCCGCATTTTCAAGAGCTTCGACGTGCCGGTATTCGATGCGGACGGCGCCGTCCACGCCCTCTTCGCCCCGGGCGGCGAGGCTGTCCTCCCGGTGCTGGACGCCTTTCCCGGCGTCGGCCAGCCCGCCTCCGGCATCGATCGCACGGCGCTCGGCCGCGCCGTGTTCGGCAATCCCGAAGCCCTCGCCCGGCTGGAGCGGATCGTCCATCCCCTCGTGCGTGGAGCACAGCGCCGATTTCTCGCGACAGAGGCCAGACGCCGCCGCCCGCTGGCCGTGATGGACATCCCGCTTCTCTACGAAACCGGCGGCGATGCGCTCATGGACGCCGTCGCCGTGGTCAGCGCGCCTGCCTTCCTCCAGGCCCAGCGCGTGCTCCGCCGTCCCGGCATGTCGAGGCAGCGCCTCGACGCGATACTTGCAAGACAACTGCCCGATCGATCGAAGCGAAAGCGGGCGGATTTCGTGATCCCCACCGGCCTCGGCCGACGCCGCTCGATCGAAGCGGTCGCCGTGATCATCGACGAGGTCGTGAAACGTCCCGCGACCGCGTGGCCGGCATGCTGGCAAGGACGACGGCCGCGGAAGGCATGACGAGCGGGCGTAATCGCCCGTCGTTCAGGGCACGGCTTCGCCCGGCAGCGTTCCCCAGAATTCGCCGCGCTGCAGCCAGCCGCGCTGACCCTCGATCTCGACCCGGCACCAGGTCTCGCCGCATTCCAGGAGATCGCCGATCACGCCCGGCTCGGCGCGCAGCAGCACGCGCGCGCGGTTGTCCGCGGTCCGCCGGAGATCGCGGGTGACGCCCTGGATCATGATCGTGCGCCGGCCGGACAGCAGCTGCGCCGCGACCCAGCCTTCCGCTCCCTCGTGATCCTTGATCTTCCGCCAATTGTCGAATTCGGCGACGATCTCCAGTGGCACGCCGGGGCGGGTGAACACCCAGTTGATCGGATATTGCTTGCCGGGTCCGAAGCGGACATTGGCTTCCAGTCTTCGCCGATCGAGGGAGACGAAGCGCGGCAGCGGCAGGCCCGTGCTGCGGCCGATCGTCGGGTCCTGCTGAGCCGCAGCCGGCAGCGGCGTCGCGTGGATCGCCAGCCATATCGTGATCGCAAGCGCCTGCCATGCCCAACAGGGCAGGCGGCGGCAGAACGTCAGGCCCATACTCGTCGTCACTCCTTTAAGACCCGTCACGCGGGTCTTCGGCCACACGGTTAGCGCGAGATCGGTGGTGCTGCAAGCCGCTCGCTTTGGCTTTTGATCCGGCGGAAGTTCTGCTAGAGCAGGATCAGCCGGCGCCGCCCCAGCCGGCAGATCGGCGTTCTTCGACTTCTGGCCCGAATGATGGCGCCAGCCCTGGAGACGGAACCTTGGCACGCAACAGGCCCCTCGTCATCGTCACCCGAAAATTGCCGGAATCCATCGAAACGCGGATGATGGAGCTGTTCGACACGCGGCTGAACGACGGCGACCGGCCGATGTCCAAGGCCGAGCTGATCGAAGCGGTCAGGACCGCCGAGGTTCTGGTGCCGACGCTGACCGACCGGATCGACGCCAGCGTGCTCGCCCATGCCGGCCCGGAACTCAAGCTGATCGCCAATTACGGCACCGGCGTCGACCATATCGACACCGAAGCCGCCTATGCCCGCGGCATCACGGTCACCAACACGCCGGGCGTGCTGACCGACGACACCGCCGACATGACCATGGCGCTGATCCTCGGCGTCTCCCGCCGCCTTGCCGAGGGCGAGCGTCTGGCGCGCTCCGGCGAATGGGACGGCTGGAGCCCGACCGGCATGCTCGGCCACCGCATCACCGGCAAGCGCCTCGGCATTCTCGGTATGGGCCGCATCGGCACCGCGGTCGCCCGCCGCTCGCGCGGTTTCGGCCTTTCGATCCACTACCACAACCGGCGCAGGGTCCACGAGAGCATCGAGAACGAGCTCGAGGCGACCTATTGGGAAAGCCTGGATCAGATGCTCGCGCGCATGGACATCATCAGCGTCAACTGCCCGCACACGCCGGCCACCTTCCACTTGCTGTCGGCAAGACGATTGAAGCTCCTTCGTCCCGAGGCGATCGTCGTGAACACGTCCCGCGGCGAGGTGATCGACGAGGCGGCGCTGACCCGCATGCTGCGCGCCAGGGACATCGCCGGTGCCGGCCTCGACGTGTTCGAGCACGAGCCCGCGATCAATCCCAAGCTCCGCGAGCTCGACAACGTCGTCCTCCTTCCGCACATGTCCAGCGCCACCATCGAAGGCCGCCTCGACATGGGCGAGAAGGTGGTGATCAACATCAAGACCTTCGCCGACGGCCACCGCCCGCCGGACCGCGTGCTGCCGAGCCAGCTCTGATTCTTCTGGGACGAGATTGAGCCCGGCGGACGGCAGGCGGCCAAACATGGTGATAGGCTTGGCCGCTCGATGCATCTTCAGCGGGCGATCGGCGTCAGCGTGATCACCACGTTCGACCACCGAAGTCGCAACCTTGGTATCGGCGGGCTCGTCGCCGCGGAATGCCCGCTCTGCCGGCGACCTGCAGGACGTCGCGAGATCCCGGAACGGACAGCCTCGAAGCGGGTCGGCATTAACCCATCGGCAAAGGTTCTCCGATAGTTTCGACCGACTGCATCGTTGATCGGGGTCGGGATCCGGATGAACAAGATCGTCGAGACCACGCTCGGAATCGTGGGGCTGATCGTCATTCCGCCCGTCGTCGGCTCCTTCGTTTTCTTCAAGGAGGACACGACGATCCGCGTGCAGCATTGCGAAACCGTCCACGGACGTCGCGGCAGCGCTGACAACGTCTATACGGCGGCGGGCGAGAAGCTGGAGATCGCGCCCTCCTGGATCGGCGGCCCCGATGGCGACCGCGCGCACAGCCGCCTCTGCCCGGACCGTCAGGCGCGGGTGACGATCCGGGGCGTGACCTTCGAGCAGCTGCCGTTTTGGCATCGCATGATCTTCGAGGTCGAATAGGTATGAGCTTCAGGCCTGGCTACTGGCGGACTGGTCCGAGAATCCGAACCAGGGCCGCATCTTCACCCCCATCCAGGTTCCGGCAAACGCAAAAAAAATCCAGATCCAGGCGTGCAGGCTGAACGAGGCCACGCCGGAGAAGAAGGCGCCGATATTGCAGCCGAAGGCCATTCTGGCCCCCCAGCCCATCAGCAGGCCGCCGACGATCGCAGCGGCGAGCGAGCGGAGCGGGATCCTGAGCATGGGCGAAAAACGGCCGGCGGCACCGGCGGCGGTGAGCGCGCCCAGCATGATGCCGACGTTCATGATGGTGATGTTGTCGCGAAGGAGGCCGCCTTCGAGGGCGCTTGCGGGAAAACCGCCGCTCCAGAAGCGGGTGTCGGCCGGGTTCCAGCCGAAAGCTTGCGCGATCTCGGCCGCCCAGAGAGTGAAGGCCCAGGTGACCGTCCAGGGATGGCCGGCGACGACAAGCGTGAGGAGGTTCAGAACGGCGAGCAGGGCGGCGCTGAACAGGAGCGGCCAGGGGCCTCTGAGCAGCGTTTCCACGGTCAGCCCGTCGCCCCAGATCGGGCGCTGCGGCCGGTCGCCGGCCCAGGCGCGAAAGCCGAGCCAAATGGCGGCGAGCAGGGTGGCCTGAAGCGCGATCGCGGCGGGCCAGCCCAGGACCTTGCCAAACGAAATCCCGCCGAGACTCGGCAGCGCCGGCAGCTGGAAGGCGTCCAGGCTGCCCAAAAACGCGCCGGCGCAAAAGGCGGCCAGCGTCACCACCATGCGGGTGCTGCCGCCGCCGACGGTATAGAGCGTGCCGGAGCCGCAGCCGCCGCCGAGCTGCATGCCGAGCCCGAAGACGAAGCTGCCGATCGCGACGCGCACCCCGGCAGGCGCGACCGCCCCCCCGACCGGGCGGCCGAACGCCTCGCCGGACGCCAGAAAGGGTGCGAACAGCAGCATCGCAAATCCGATCATGGCGAGCTGGGCCATGATGCCGGAGACGTCGCGATGGAGGATGGCGTTCCGATAGGCCGAGGTGAAGCCGAAGGACGCGTGATAAAGACTCATGCCGAGCAGCGCGCCGATCAGGAAGAGCGCGCCGAGGCGCCAGCTGTCACTGCCGAGGAAAGCGGCTCCCAGCACCAGCGCGGTCGTCGCGGCATGCGCCACCCGCCACTGCACCGGCCGCATCACCTCCGTCGATCGTATCGCGCTCACGGCGATCCCATCCCGCTCAGGCAAGTCCGGCCTCAGGCTGCCAGCCTGGAGCTGAGGAGGTCGACCTGTTCCTGAACGTCTATCGGGATCTGCGAGGTGACCTCGAGCGCGCGGTCCTCGTAGACATTCCGATCCTGGTGCTGGAGCTTCCACTGCAGCACGCGCTCGTCCCGCTGCATCAGAAGGTCGATGATCTGCGGCTGGAACAGGCGGAGCATGTTGGTGAGCCAGCGGTTCACGGCCCAGGTCGGCTTGTCCATCTCCATGTCGAAGCCGTCCAGCATCGAGCAGACGTCGTGGGCGGCGTACCAGGTCTCGGCGGTCACCCAGCGATTGGTGGTGAACAGGCCAATCGGCCAGCCGGAATTGTCCATGGAGATTGCGATCAGATGGGAGAGGAGATCGTGGGGATCGTCCTTCGGCTTGAAATCCGGGAGCGGGGCGGGGTTCACGCCCTCCGGCATGCCGCGGCCGCGCATGAAGGTATGGAAGTGGCCGTGCTCGCCCGGGCGTTCCGACTTGTCATGGGCATGATAATACCACTGGGCGTGGCTGTCCGGATCGTAGACGTCGCCCTTGGGATAGTGGTCGAGGACGGTGAACTGCCCCTGGTTCTTCAAAACCACGCCGACCACGTTGTCGTTGCTCTTCTTGAGAATGCGCCGCCACTCCAGCACCTCGCGGCCGGCCTCCAGCATCGCCTCCAGTGTCTCTCTTGGGTAATCGTCGACCCAGGACTGATCCGGCTTCGGCGCCGCCTCGGGCAGTGTCATCGATGTTCTCCCACCACGCTCTCCCTCGGGCTCATCTCGCCGATGCACCATAGAGCGATCCCTGGAGCCTGTTGAGAGGGCTTACCGAATCGTGATCGTCAGTTGATCGCGCGGCGGCTCCCATCGTCTGGACTCCCCTATCCGCGTCGATAAGGTGACGTTTCATCGTCCCGTCAAGCACCTGAAGGGGGGCTTCGGACGTTTTTCCAAGAACTGAAAAGGTGTCTCATGAAACAGCAGAAATCCAGGCTACTCTCGTCGACCTATCTGAGCCTCGTCCTCGGCGGCGGCGCGCTGATGCTGGCGCCGGCCGGTGGTGATGCGGTCTCCGGAGGCTTCGGCGGCATCGGCATCGGCAGCCCGGCGATCGCCGCCTGCAATCCCTGCAACGCCGAATGCCCGAACCCCTGCAATCCCTGTTGTCCGAACCCCTGCGCCGCGGCCAGCCCGTGCAACCCGTGCGCGGCCGCCAACCCCTGCAATCCCTGCGCGGCGGCCAGCCCCTGCAATCCCTGCGCGGCGGCGAACCCCTGCAATCCGTGCAATCCCTGCAACCCCTGCGCCGCCAACTAAGGATCGCTGCGGGAGCTCGGTGGCCGCTCGCCGCCGATCGACCGTCGGCCATTTGAGGAGAACCCGGGACGTCCTGTTCCCGGGTTCTTTTTTTGCTGGAGCGTTCGGGAATGGCGATCCGATCCGGTCACCCGCTCGCCGAAACGATCGGTTCCGGGCCCTGATCGCGCACAACCTAACTCAACTAAAAATAGAATTCAACGTAGCAAATTTCCATTTTCTGAATTATCAACGAGACAGTTTCCGTCGGTGCTCGGGGCACCGGCCGGACCCGGAGAAATCACGTTTCCAAAGGAGTTCAGCATGGCGCAGGTTGGCGAACGGGTGATGGCGGTGATCACGACCCGGTCGACGGAAGTTTTCAATGCCGGCAACGTTCGAGCGGCTAACGCCGGGGTTGATAAAACTGTTGCCGCCGGAACTGTCGCCGACGCCCGCGCGATCGCCCAGACTCTGGCGCTGGAAGGCTTCGAGCTGCTCTACTTCCATCCGGTCGCCATCTCGTTCTCCGGCACGCCCGACAACTTCGAACGGGTGTTCGGCGTGCGTCCGGTGCGGCGCGTGTTCGCCGGCGGGCGGGGGCGGCAGGTCGAGGGCTTCGACATCGATCCGAGCGATGCCCGTCGTCTCGCTTCCCTGCCGGCGGTGTTCGCCGGGCGGGCCGGAACCGTGGCGGTGGCGCGGCCGCCGAAGCTGATCGACGACGCCGTCGCTCCGGTGCGCGACGTATCGGCTGCCGATCTCTCCACCTGGTCGTTGCCGGACGAGCTGGCGATCTCGATCTGGGCCGACGGCAGCTCCGCCGCCGTCGCCACCGGACATGGCGTCGTCGTCGCGCAGGTCGGCACGGGTCATTTTCGCCACCGCTTTTTCTCCGATCGCGGCTATCGGGTGCTGCCGACCTTGCTCGGGCCGGGCCAGCAGGGCCCGCAGCGGGACGATCACGGCCACAGCACCGGCGAGGCGGCCTGCCTGTTCGGCGCCGCCCCCGATCTCAGGCTGCGCCCGGTGAAGGGGCTGATCGACCCGGTCGGCGACCTCCTGATGACGGTCGATTCCACGCCCAAACCCGACCTGATCATGAACAGCTGGGGCTACGACGTCGACGGCATGGACTGGGAGGAGATCGAAGCCGCCGATCCCAATCTCTGCAGCTATCTCCGAATCCTGGAGGCGGCGATCGACTTCGCGACGGCGAGCGGGGTCGTCCTCTGTGCCGCGGCGCCGCGCAGCTGGAAAAGCTTTCCCGCCTGTCACCCCGACGTCATCGCGATCGCCGCGGCGTCCGACAGCACGATGCCCTCGCAGCCGGTTCGGCACGGCGGTGCGAGCCGTCTCTATCCCGGCCGCATGGTGCCCGATCTCTGGAGCGACGCCGCCAGATCGGTGCGTGCCGGCCTCGATCTGGTCGGCTGCACCCACCCGGTCCAGCCGGGCTCCGTGCTCTGTCGTCCCGGCCTTCGCGACTCCGGCGGTGACGATGGCTTCGCCTGGTGCGACATCGAGCAAGCGGCCTCACCGCTCGCCGCGAGCCGGCTGGTCCTCCTCCTGGAAAAACATCGCGGCCTGACACCCGCCGCCTTCAAGGCAATGGTGACGGATGCGGCCGGATCACCGCTCGCCGACGGCCTCGTCCAGGCCGGTTCGACCCCGCCGCCCGAGGAAGGCGTCCCCAAGCTCGCCGGCTAGGTGGCACGGCCACCTCGTCGACATCTGAAGGTCGTCGCCGGGGCCGAGGGTATGCGGCCTGGTTTTCGGGGTTTCGCGCGGCGATCGGGGTGTCACGCCGACGCCGGCTTCATCTGATAAGGGCCCACCTGAACACCGACCGATCCAGCGCAGGGCCTGAAGCTGGCAGCGTGGATGTCATGGCCAGCGCTAAGGTTTCTTCGACCAAAGCCTGTCACCCTGGCATTCTGATCGATGCGACCCTGGAAACTCAAGCCTTGTCCCGGCTCGCGCCGACGGGGCGGACTCCCGGGATCGCATGGACCTGCAAGACGTCCGGAGCATGGCCTCGGCGGGTTAAGGAAGTGTGAACGGGGCCGCGCTCCTGAACCCATCGGCTCAGCGGTCGCCGGCGAGACTGCTGGTGCCGTGACCGGCCATGGCCGCCACCGATCATCCGAGCAGATCTTCGAGGCGATGCCTGGCGATCCGTTCGACCTGCCGGCAGGCCTCGGAGAATTCGATCTCGGGCGCATTATTCAGCCGGCGTTGAAACGCGCTCAGGATGCCGGCCTTTTCGTGGTCGCGCACCGCGATGATGAACGGAAAGCCGTTCTTTTTCACATAGGCCTCGTTCAGCGTTTCGAAGGTCGTCCGCTCATCATCCGTCAGATGATCGAGGCCGGCGCTCGCCTGCTCGGCCGTCGATTCCGGCGTCAGACGCTTCGCCGCGGCGAGTCTGCCGGCGAGATCGGGATGGGCCCTGAGCACGGCGAGGCGGCGCTCCTCGTCGGCCGAGCGAAACACCCGGGCGAGCGCGTTCGAAAGCCCGGCCGCGCCGTCATGGGCAGGACCGAGTTCCAGCGCGAAGGTCGCTTCGGCGATCCAGGGCGAATGCTCGAACACGCCGCCGAAGGTCCGGACGAAGGTCTGTCGGTCCATTTCCGAAGGCCGCAGCGTCTCGCTGCCCGGTGAGTGACGCTCCCGCCAGTGGCGGGCGATGTCGATGCGTCGCGCGAACCAGACGGCGTCATGCCCTTTGGCGTAGTCGAGGAACCGCCGTAGCGCCTGCACCCGGCCCGGACGCCCCGCCAGCCGGCAATGCAGCCCGATCGACATCATTTTCGCCGAACCGGCCGCGCCCTCGGCGTAAAGCGCATCGAAGCTGTCCTTAAGGTAGGAAAAAAACTGATCGCCCGAGTTGAAGCCTTGCGCGGTGGCGAAGCGCATGTCGTTGGCGTCGAGGGTGTAGGGGACGATCAGCTGATCCCGGCCCTTTGATCGATGCCAGTAGGGCAGATCGTCGGCATAGCTGTCCGCGCAGTAGAGAAACCCGCCCTCCTCGGCGACCAGATCGACGGTCTGCATGGAGCAGCGCCCGGTATACCAGCCGAGCGGCCGCTCGCCGGTGACCTCGGCGTGCAGACGGATCGCCTCGGCCATCTGCGCGCGCTCGTCCTCGGGCGAAAAATCCTTGTATTCGATCCACTTCAGCCCGTGGCTCGCGATTTCCCAGCCCGCCTCCTTCATCGCCTCCACCTGGGCCGGTCCGCGTGCGAGCGCCGTCGCCACGCCATAGACCGTGACCGGCACATCCGCCCCGGTGAACAGGCGGTGCAGCCGCCAGAAGCCGGCGCGGGCGCCGTATTCGTAGATCGTCTCCATGTTCCAGTGGCGCTGGCCCGGCCAGGGCTGGGCGCCGATGGTCTCGGAAAGAAAAGCCTCCGAGGCCGGATCGCCGTGGAGCAGGTTGTTTTCGCCGCCCTCTTCGTAATTGATCACGAACTGCAGCGCGATCTTCGCCCCGCCCGGCCATGCCGGATCGGGCGTCTTCGCGCCATGGCCGTGCAGGTCGCGTGGATATCGGGGCGGTGACGTCGTCATGGACATCGGGATAACGCAAAATTTCGGGAATGACCTCAAAATTTTTTCGAAAACAGCTTGCTCTCGGGTCGGATGCCGGCCGGCATCGCGTCTCGGATCGGCGAGGCCGTTCCGGCCATGGTCGACGTCGACGGCCTCGTGGCAGAAGCTGCCGGGAAGCAGTCCATGCAGCCCCCTCCACGACCGATCACATGCTACCCCGTCCCCAAAACGAAGTTTGCCACCGACGTCCGCAACCGAGCAGAGATCCAGGTCGACGGTCAAGGCCGCGCCTTGGCGATCGCTTTGTCGACGGCGTCGCCCAGCCGCTCGACGATCGCCTCAAGCTCCGCGTCGGCTGTGATGAAGGGCGGGGCGAGGAGGAGGTGGTCGCCGTTCCTGCCGTCGATCGTGCCGCCCATCGGGTAGCACATCAGGCCGTTCTCCATGGCTTCTGCCTTGATCTTCGCGTTCAGTTTTCTTTCGGGAGCGAAGGGGCGTTTGCTGGCGCGTTCCTCGACGAATTCGAGCCCCCGGAACAGGCCGCGGCCGCGAATGTCGCCGACATGGGTGTGGTTGCCGAAGCGCTCATGGAGCAGCGCGTCCAGCTTTTCGCCCTGAACCCGAACCCGATCGACCAGCCCCTCTTCCGCGATGATCCTCTGAACCGCGAGCCCCGCGGCGCAGGCGGTCGCGTGCCCGATATAGGTGTGGCCATGCTGAAAGAAGCCGCTGCCGCTTTCGATCGCCCGGTAGATGTCGCCCGAGACCAGGGTCGCACCGATCGGCATATAGCCCGCCCCCAGGCCCTTGGCGATGGTGATCAGATCGGGGCGCACGTCGTCCTGCTCGCAGGCGAACAGCGTGCCGGTCCGGCCCATGCCGCACATCACTTCGTCGAGGATCAGCAGCACGCCATAGCGATCGCACACCTCGCGCATCGCTCGGAAATAGCCCTCCACCGGCGGCACCGCGCCGAGGGTGGCGCCGACCACCGGCTCGGCGACGAAGGCGATCACCGCACCTTCGCCAAGGCGCTGAATGGTCTGGTCGAGCTCCTCGGCCAGTCTGTCGACGTAACACGCGTCGGTTTCGGCTTCGTCCCGGCCGCGATACGCGTAGCAGGGGCTGACATGGGCGACGTCGATCAGAAGCGGCTCGAACTGCGCCCGTCGCCAGGCGTTGCCGCCGAGCGCGAGCGCGCCGAGGGTGTTGCCGTGATAGCTCTGCTTTCTCGCGATGAAAAATTTTCGCTCCGGCTGGCCGATCTCCAGAAAATATTGACGCGCGAGCTTCATCGCCGCCTCGACCGCCTCGGAGCCGCCGGAGACGAAATAGACCTGCTCCAACCCCGCGGGTGCTGCGTCGATCAGCCGGTCAGCGAGCTGCTCGGCCGGCTTGGAGGTGAAAAAGCCGGTATGGGCGTAGGCGAGCCGATCGAGCTGGTCCTTGATCGCCTGCACCACGCCCGGGTGGTTGTGGCCGAGGCAGGAGACGGCGGCGCCGCCGGAGGCGTCGATATAGCGCTTGCCGTCGGCGTCGACGATTTCGACCCCGCTGCCGCCGACGGCGGTGGGATAGGGCCGGCGCAGCTGGCGGTGAAAGACGTGGCTCATCCCTGCTCTCCTTGACCGATGGGGCGCCATGATGACACGGCGTCACGGGCGAAGCCAATTCGCTCTGTTGCCAGTGGCGGACGGACGCGCTACCGAAGGGCCGCCGTCCATGAGGGAGATGCCGACATGACCGACCGTCCGGTGCGCCGAGCGCTGCTGTCCGTCTGGGACAAGACGGGGCTGATCGATTTTTCGCGAGCGCTCGCCGCGCGAGGCGTGGAGCTGGTGTCCACCGGCGGCACGGCGCGGGCGCTGCGGGAAGCCGGGCTCGCGGTGGTCGACGTCGCCGAGGTCACCGGCGCTCCCGAGATCCTGGACGGCCGGGTCAAGACGCTGCATCCGGGCGTCCATGGCGGGTTGCTGGCGAGGCGCGATCTCGATGCTCATATGCGCACGATCGACGAGCAGGGTATCCAGGCGATCGACCTGCTTGCGGTCAATCTCTACCCGTTCGAGGCGACGGTCGCGAAGGGCGCTGGCTTCGCCGAGTCGGTGGAGATGATCGACATCGGCGGGCCTGCGATGATCCGGGCGGCCGCGAAGAACCATGACGGCGTGACGGTGGTGACCGATCCCGGCGACTATCCGGACGTGCTCGCGGCGCTGGACGCCGGCGACGGCAGGACGAGCTTCGAGTTGAGAAAGACCCTGGCCGCGAAAGCCTTTTCGCGCACGGCGGCCTATGATGCGGCGATCGCTGCCTGGTTCGCCGGGCAGGAGGGCGAGCTTCTGCCCGAGCGCCTGGCCGTAACCGCCGAACGCAGGCTGGTCACCCGCTATGGCGAGAACCCGCACCAAAAGGCCGCATTCTACGCGACCGGCGAGACGCGCCCGGGCGTGGCGACGGCGGAGCAGGTGCAGGGCAAGGAACTCAGCTACAACAACATCGCGGATGCCGATGCCGCCTTCGAACTGGTGGCCGAGTTCGAGGAGCCGGCGATCGCCATCATCAAGCACGCCAATCCTTGCGGCGTGGCGCTGGCTTTGAGCCTTGCCGAGGCCTATCGGAAGGCCTTCGTCTGCGATCAGGTCAGTGCATTCGGCGGCATCGTCGCCGCCAATCGGCCGCTGGATCGCGAGATTGCGGAGGCGATCACGAAGGTTTTCACCGAGGTCGTGATCGCGCCTGGCGCCGATGACGAGGCGAGGGAAATTCTTGCGGCCAAGGCCAATCTGCGCCTACTGCTCACCGACGGCATGCCGTCGGTATCGGAGACCGGCCGGACCCTGCGCACGGTCGCGGGCGGCCTTCTGGTGCAGGATCGGGACGCCGCCGGTGCGGGCGATCTGGAGCTGAGAACGGTGACGAAGCGCGCGCCGGACGATCGGGAAATCGCCGATCTACGCTTCGCCTTCACGGTCGGGAAGCACGTCAAGTCGAACGCCATCGTGTTCGCGAAGGACGGTGCGACGGTCGGCATCGGGGCGGGGCAGATGAGCCGGCTCGACTCGGTCAGGATCGCGCGCAGCAAGGCGGGGGACGCTGCGGAAGCACTCGGCCTTTCGGCGCCGCTGATCGAGGGTAGCGTGATCGCTTCCGACGCCTTCTTCCCCTTCGCCGACGGGATCGAGGCGGCACTGGATGCCGGCGCGGTCGCCGTCATCCAACCGGGCGGCAGCCTGCGCGACGAAGAGGTCATCGCCGCCGCCGACAAACGAAACGCCGCCATGGTGTTCACCGGCAGGCGCCACTTCCGGCATTAGTCCAAAGAGGTCTCTCCGTAACTTGATGACCGGCTCCGGTTCGCACCGATCCCAGCCCGGATCGAGCCGTCGGTCGCAGCAGGAGAGGGACAGGCAGCCAGCTCTCGACCCTCTGCATAAACCGCGTATTCAGCAATCCCGCTCAATACAAAGAAGCTGAATGCGATGGCGGATGCGGTCATTAGAAGAAAGGCCCATGTACAGGCCCTCTCGATATTCAATGATAAAACTTGATTGCTATTTCTATTATCTGTGCCCTCTAACCCAGAGAGCGTTGTCATATGGCTCATGACATGCCTCTTCAACTTTCAATACGAACCCAGCTTGCTTAAAGAGGCGGCTCCCGAACCCTGATTGAGAAAACGATATCACGAAACGGCCCTGCGCTCTGTGAATTTTCTCACATCCTCGAATTCTTCCGTCATCGAAGGTCTCGAGCGTTCTTCTTTGCTGCCGCACCGTCAGCCGAAGAACTCGGCAGTACGCCGAGCGTTATTCCGCAAATTAAACACAAAAACAATGAAAATATGTTTCAGATGCCGCTCCGTCGAGCCGGTCGCGTGCCGCTCAGACCGCAAAGTCCTCCAGATCCAGTGTCGACTTCTTGCCGATATGCCGGCGGTTGCGCTGAAGCCAGCGGTCGGCGCAGTCCCGTCCTGCATCTTTCAGATAGCTCAAGAAATTCCAGGAGGTGTTGTTCTTGCTGCGCACGCCGAGCGGGCCCATGACCTCGGGATCGGCGATGCAGTGGATGTGAATGGGGCGGTAGTGGGCGCTTTGCAGATCGCCGCATTCCAGAAGCCCGGTGATGGTGCGGATGGCGTCGAGCTCGCGCATCAGGCTTGCGTTCATGGTGACCTCGTTCAGCCGGTCCATGATGTCGCGGGACGTGATCGGCAGCTCGTCGCGTTCGGTCGGGTTGATCTGGACGATGACGATGTCGTCGGCATCGCAGGCGCGGATCAGGGGCTTCAGCACCGGATTGCCGGTGAAGCCGCCGTCCCAGTAATACTCGCCCTCGATCTCGACCGCGCGATGGAGCTGCGGCAGGCAGGCCGACGCGAGGAAGGCGTCGTGGCAGAGGCGATCGCCTTCGAAGATTTCGAGCCGGTTGGTGAGCACGTTGGTGGCGCAGACGAAGAGGCTGATCGTGTCGTCCCTCGTCAGCCGCTCGACGTCGATATGCTGATGCAGGAGATCGCGCAGCGGGTTGGTGTCCAGCGGGTTCAGCTGATATGGCGAGACGAACTGCGCCATGACGTCCAGCCAGATGCTGGCGGGCGACCAGTCCATGTTCCAGGCCTGGCCGAGATGATGAAAGGGTGTCGACTGATAGGGATTGAAGGCGGCAGCACCCTTGTCGCTGATGCCGCGCCAGAAGCCGGCCAGCGCATCCCTGGCGCGCTCGCGACCGTCCGCCAGGCCGGCGACCAGCACGCCCGCGTTCATGGCGCCGGCGCTGGTGCCGCTGACGCCCCGAATGTCGAGGGTCTCGTCCTGCAGCAGCCGGTCGAGCACGCCCCAGGTGAAGGCGCCATGCGCGCCGCCGCCCTGCAGGGCCAGGGTGATCTTTCTGGTCGTCATGGTACTCGGTCAATCCCGTTGGCAGACGACATTCGCTATCAAATCAATGATGAAAAAGCGATCACAAACAGCCGCCGGCTGTCGGGTATGCCTAAGTCTACGCAGGTGCCCGCGGCACCTCATGCTCGCGAAGCCGCGGGATCAGCTCGGCGAAATTGCAGGGACGATGGCGGATGTCGAGCTGGTTCTTCAGGATCTCGTCCCAGCCGTCCCGACAGGCGCCGGGCGAGCCCGGAAGGGCGAAGAGATAGGTGCCGGACGCGACGCCCGCGGTCGCCCGGGACTGGAGCGCCGAGGTGCCGATCTTCTGAAAGCTGATCATCCGGAACATTTCGCCGAAGCCCGGGATCTCCTTTTCGACGACCGCCGCCAGCGCCTCGGGCGTGACGTCCCTGCCCGTGACGCCGGTTCCGCCCGTGCTGATCACCACCTCGACCTTCGGGTCCTCGATCCAGGCCCGAAAGCGTGCCGCGATCAGCGTCGGGTCGTCCCTCACGATGTCGCGATCGGCGAGCTCGTGTCCCGCCTCCGTCAGCCGCGCCGCCAGCAGGTCGCCGGACTTGTCGTCCGCCCGGCTCCGGCTGTCGGACACGGTCAGCACCGCGATCCGAAGCGGCCGGAACGTCCGGCTCTCGTCGATTCCCGCCATGGTCGATCCCTAGAGCTGATGATGTTTTCTCGACGAAATGTCGGGTGTCCTCCACGACCGTCATTGCCGGGCTTGACCCGGCAATCCACGTTGGTGCGAGAAACCTGACGTCGTCAATTGGCTGACAAGTGGATGCCCGGGTCAAGCCCGGGCATGACGGCATTGGGAGATTTGGCCGAAATCTCCCGCCGCCCCATCGAGGCGGAGCCTCGAAACAAGTCACCGCCGGGGCGCGTCGCCCTCAGCCTTGGGCGTGGTCGCGGTCGGCGTAGAGGTTCAGCTCCTCGTCGAACGCCCGGTAACCCGGCCAGCGGTTGGCGGCCATGGCCTCCAGCGAGGGCAGCGGCTGGCCGAGGCGGGCGCGGTAGTTCCAGAGATTGGCAAGAACCTTCTTGACGTAGACCCTGGTCTCGACGAAGGGGATCATTTCCAGGAACATCATCGGATCGTGGTCGAGGTCGAAGGCATCCCGCCACTGGAAGACCCGGCCCGGACCGGCATTGTAGCCGGCAGCGATGAACATCAGGTTGTCGCCGATGCCGTCCCGGTTCAGGAGCTCCTGCAGATAGGCCTGGCCGAAGGTGATCGCGGTCTCCGGATCGAGCAGGTGCGCGGGGCTCTCCAGCGTCAGGTCGGTGCGCTTGGCGATGTGCTTCGCGGTGCCCGGCATGACCTGCATCAGGCCGAGGGCGCCGACATAGCTCTCCGCCTGCGGGTCGAAGCCGCTCTCGGCGCGGATCACCGAGAACACCAGCGCACGGTCGACGCGGTAGCCGCGCTTGGGCTGCCAGGCCGGGACCGGATAGAAGGCGTCCAGATGCACGTCGCCCTTGTAGCCGAGGCGGTGGGCGAGGCGCATCTCGACCGAAGGCAGATGCAGCGTCTGCGCGAGTTTCAGCAGGCCCGCCGTGAGGGAGGACTTGGCGCTCGAGGCGAGGGTGCGCAGCTCCTTCTCGGCGAGGTCGTGACGGCCGATCTGGGCGAGCGCGGTGGCGCGCTTTGCAGCCGGGTAGCGCAGCATGATCTCGGCGACGTCGTCCTGAATCCGGGTCGCGGGCTTGTGATCGATCGCCATGCCGAGGCGCTTTCGGGCGAGCAGGCCGTAGAACTGGCGGGGGTGGGCGGCCGCGATCTTGAGGAAATGGCGTGCGCGCTTCGTCTTGAAGCCGACCGCGCGTGCGGCCCAGTAGGCGGCTCGGGCGCGCTCGCCGTCATGCGCCTTTTCCGCTTGGGCGAGCTTCGCGAGATGGTTTGCCGCCATGTCGATGTCGCCGCTTCGCCAGGCACTCATGGCGACGGTCCAGTGCATTTCCGGCACCACATGGCCCGAGCGCTTCGCCGACTTCAAGGCGAGCTTCAGGGCCGGCCTGAAGTCGCGCTGCACGAAATGGGCGCGGGCGAGCGCCCAGCGGGCGAGGTCGGTCTCGACGGCGTCGGTGATGCGATGGAGATCCGGCTGGTCGAACAGCCGGCGCGCCTCGTCGACCCGGCCGCGATCGCCCAGGCGGTCGAGATCGCGGAGCCACGCTCGAACCACGGTCTCTTTGGCTTCGGAGCGGCGAAGGCTGGAGCGGTAGCGGATCCTGACCGCTTCCTGCGCCTTTTGACCGCTGCCGCTCATATAGCCCTTGGCCGGTCTGATCGGCGCTTCGGCGCCGCCCGGGCGGCGCTTGACCGCGAGCTTGTAGACGCGCCCGGCGTCGGGGTGGTCGCCGTAGGTGCGCAGCCAGCCCGCGAGTTCCCCGTAGGATGAGCGATAGGCGGTGGGGTGCATGTAGCGCTGGAACTGGACATGGCCGAGCAGCGTGTCGTCGCCCAGACGTGCGATCAGCGCGTCCGCCGCCTTCCAGGCGCCCTCCTCCTGAAGCTCGAAGATCTCCCGATAAAGGAGGGCGGCGCGCTCGGAGAGCGGTCGCTTGGCGGCCGGTGCCGTGGTCTCGGGGTGGGCGGTGGACAGACGGGCGAGCTGCACACCTTCGGAGGCTTCGGCGATCGGCGCGGCGCTCAGCAGGACCGAGGCGACAGCGGCGGCGAACCGGAGCGGCGAAGTCGAGAGCGTATGGCGGATCGTGTTCATGTATCGGGTTATAATCAAACACCCGTAAAATTGAAAGTTAATCCAAGAAAATATTTATCTATTCGTTAACTAATATTCTTTATATATTCTTAATACTTTCTTTTATTTTCAGAAGATCCCGCCAGGAGAAGCGCTTCTGCGCGGGCTGGCGCAGCAGATAGGCGGGATGAAACATCACCAGAGCGGGGATCTCACGGCCGTCGGCGGGCCCCTTATAGACGAAGGGCCGGCCGCGCAGCTTGGTCACGCCTTCGGTGCGGCCGAGCAGAGCGCGCGCCGCGATGCCGCCGACGAACACCAGGAATTTCGGCCGGATCAGCTCGATCTGCCGCTCCAGAAAAGGCTGGCAGACGGCGATCTCGGCGGCGGTCGGCGAGCGGTTGCCGGGCGGGCGCCAGTAGATGACGTTGGTGATGTAGACCTTGCCGCGATCGAGGCCGATGGTGGCGAGCATGCGATCCAGAAGCTGGCCGCTCGGGCCGACGAACGGCTTGCCCTGCCGGTCCTCCTGCGCGCCGGGCGCCTCGCCGATCAGCATGACCTCCGCCTCCGGATTGCCGTCCGACAGGCAGAGGTTGATCGCGGTTTCCTTCAACGGGCAGCCGTCGAAGTCCTGAAGCGCGGCGGCAAGCATTCCCAGGCAGTCGCAGGATTGCGCGAGTGCCCGTGCATCTTCGGCGCCGCTGCCGGCCGGTGGCGACGCCGACTGCGGGCCGGCGACCGGCGGTGCGTCTCGCCCCTCGTCTCCGAGCACCCAGGCGGGAGGGCCGTCGGCCGCCGCGTCGCCCTTCGGCGGCGTCGGCGCGGTGCGGCGCTCAGGCGCATCTGGCGGCGTCGCGGCGGGTGGGGCGTCGGACCGGCCGAAACGATCGATCGGCGCTTCCGCGACGAGGTCGGTCACGCCCATCTCGACATACCAGTCCAGCCACGCGCGGGGGCCGGCCCCGGCCTCGTCCGCTTCGTTCATATGCTCACCGGTCCTCTTCGATCCGCTCACCGAGCCTGCGCCATGTCGACGCGCCTTTCCAGCCCCTTCGCCGCTCCACGTTCATCTTCGATCAAACTTTGTTAGGCTTAACGAATTCTTAGGCATGATGGTCTAGTTTGCCAGGCCACCGTGGACTTTGGTGTCTGCTGTCTAGCCGGAGATGGAGCGGCGGGAAAGGCTCTCGCCGCAATTGGACAAGCGGGCGGCGGCGGTTTCGTGGTCGGGTTGGCCGGAAAGACGGTCCGCGACGGAGATCAGAGGTTGTGATGGAACGAGAGAGCATGGAGTTCGACGTGGTGATCGTCGGCGCCGGCCCCGCGGGACTGGCGGCGGCGATCAGGCTGAGGCAGCTCGCGGCAGAGCAGGACAGTGAGATTTCGGTCTGCGTCGTCGAAAAAGCCGCGGAACTCGGGGCGCACACCCTCTCCGGCGCCGTCCTCGAACCCCGCGCGCTGAACGAGCTGATCCCGGACTGGAAGGAGAAAGGGGCGCCGCTGACCACCGAAGTGACCGACGACCGCTTCCTGTTCCTCACGGAATCCAAAGCCTTCAAGCTGCCGACACCGCCGCAGATGCACAATGACGGCAATTACATCGTCAGCATGGGCCGGGTGGTCAAATGGCTGGGCGAGCAGGCCGAGGAACTGGGTGCCGAGGTCTATCCCGGCTTCGCCGCGGCCGAGGTGCTCTATCACGAGGACGGCAGCGTCAAGGGTGTGGCCACCGGTGACATGGGGCTGGATCGGGACGGCAAGCCCAAGGACAATCACGAGCCAGGGATCGAACTCCATGGCCGCTACACCTTCTTCGCCGAAGGCTGCCGCGGTTCGCTGACCCGTCAGCTGGAAGACAAGCTCGGCCTTCGAAACGGCGATCCGCAGACCTATGCGATCGGCATCAAGGAGCTCTGGGAGGTCGATCCGGCGAAGCATCACCCTGGCCGCGCGATGCACAGCGTCGGCTGGCCGATGGACCGCAAGACCTATGGCGGCTCCTTCCTCTATCACCTCGAGGACAATCAGGTCGCCGTCGGCTTCGTGGTCGCGCTGGACTACCAGAACCCCTATCTTTCGCCCTTCGAGGAATTTCAGCGCTTCAAGACTCATCCCGCGATCCGGGAGACCTTCGAGGGCGGTCGACGCATCTGCTATGGTGCTCGCGCGCTGAACGAGGGCGGTCTGCAGTCCCTGCCGAAGCTCGCCTTTCCCGGCGGCGCCGTGATCGGCTGTTCGGCGGGATTCCTGAACGTGCCCAAGATCAAGGGCAACCATCTCGCCATGAAATCCGGAATGCTCGCCGCCGAAGCCGCGGCCGAGGCGCTGGCCATGGACCAGCCGCCGAAAACGCTCGACGCCTATCCGAAGGCGTTCGAGGGGTCATGGGCCCATGACGAACTGCACCGTGCTCGAAACATTCGGCCGAGCTTCCAAAAGGGGCTCTGGGCCGGCATCGCCTACAGCGCCCTCGACACCTATCTGCTGCGCGGCAAGGCGCCCTGGACGTTCAGCAACCACGCCGACCATAAGGCGCTGAAGCCGAAAAGCGCGTTCGAACCGATCGCTTATCCCAAAGCGGATGGCAAGCTCACCTTCGACCGGCTGTCATCGGTCTACATCTCGAACACCAATCACGACGACAACCAGCCCTGTCACCTGACGCTGAAGGATCCGTCAGTGCCGATCTCGCTCAATCTCGAAACCTATGACGCGCCGGAACAGCGCTACTGCCCGGCCGGCGTCTACGAGATCGTGCGCGACGACGACGGCTCGAATCCCAGGCTGCAGATCAACTATCAGAACTGCGTGCACTGCAAGACCTGCGACATCAAGGACCCGTCGCAGAACATCGTCTGGGTCGTGCCCCAGGGCGGCGACGGCCCGTCCTACACCGGCATGTAAGACGACGCGAGCCGCGTCGGGCTGGACCTCGTGGTGCGGGCGGGGCTCAGGTTCGCGGGGGACGGATCGTGCCCGGGCCGGGGCGGACATAGCCGACAGCCCCGATGCAGACAATGCACATCGGGTCACGTCAAGGCATGACAGGATGGAAACAAGCGCTGAAAGATCGTCCGTATCGCTGCAGGCACCAACGCCCGACAAGCCGACACCAGGCCCCGCAGGCCGGTGTCAGGCAAGTCGACGCCGATCCCCGCGGGATCAGACGTCGCGGAAGGCGACGGGCTTGCCGTCCTTGTCCATGATCATCTTGCCGCCCTCATCCTGGACAGCTATGTAACGACCATGTCCGACAGCCGTACCCACATACAGAACCGGCTTGACCTTCTTTCCGTTGAAGGTCTTGCCCTCGCCACCCGTGCCACGCGCGGTCGGGTCGTTCTTGCTCTTGTTGGTCTGCAGCATCGTTCACTCCAAAGCAAAACCGCCCGCGATCGATGGATGGCGGGCGCCGGCACCTGTCGGCGCGTTTCGACCTCCATGCCGCGTCCGGCCCCGGCCGTCAAGTCCGGTCGTCGACCGAGCCTGCCGGTCCATCGCCCGACGCATGCGATTTGAGATGGGCATGTCGACAGGAATTCGCAAGTTCGCCAGTGTGACCGGCAGCCTCGAGCGAAGCGCGGTCGCATTCGCTGCGCTCCTCGCCGCCTCGATCACCCCGGGCATCGCCGCCGGTCCGGATCCCGCATCGGATCCGGCCGTGGGGCTCGAAGCCGCCGCTGAGCGGGTCGAGCCATCCGAGGAGTCGACGCTAGGCGACTATCTCGCGGGCAACTTCGCGTTCGATTCCGGCAATATCGAGGAGGCGGCGAACTATTTCGAGCGGGCGCTCGCTGACGATCCGGAGAACCTCGAACTCAGGCGTCAGGTTTTCTTCCTCGATCTCGTGGACGCGCGCTATGCCGCCGCGCTCGAGGAGGCGCGGGCCCTGAAGGACCGCCAGCTCGACGACACCAACGAGAACGCCCTGCTGCTGCTCGCCCTGGAGCAGGTCAAGAACGGCGCGTTCGCCGCGGTGCCAGAGGCGTTGAGCAGTGTCGGCTCGCAGGGGATCGCAGCCTTGGCCGCACCCTTCGTCACCGCGTGGTCGGTCTACGGCGAGAAAGGCGATCCGGGCCTCGACGAAGCGATCGCCGTGTTGAACGGCGGCGAATCGCTGGGCGCACTCAACACCTTCCACGAGGCGATGCTGCTCGCGCGCGGTGACCGGATGGGCGAGGCGCTCGCCAAGCTGGAGGAAATCCTGCCCGAGAACGGCCCTGCCCCGAGCCGGGTGGCGCGCGCCTACGCCGCATTGCTCGTGGAGGAGGGGCGGAACGACGATGCGTCGGTCTTCCTGGACGGGCAGTTGCAGTTCGGCGAGCAGCCGGTGCTTCGTCAGGCGGCGACCGCTGTCGCGGACGGCCGGTCGCCCGGCCTGCCGTTCTCGGATGAGGCCGGCGGCGCCGCCGATGCCCTCCTCGGGATCGCCGAGGCTCTGCAGCAGGAGCGCGGAAGCGCGCGCGCGATCCTCTATTCGCGGCTGGCGCTCTATCTTCGACCGGACCTGGTCGACGCACAGCTTCTGCTGGGCGACGTTCTTGCCGGACAGGAGAACGGCAAGGCCGCGATCGAGGCCTATGACGCGATCCCCGGCGACTCGCCGCTAAGCTACGTCGCACGGGTGCGCAAGGCGCAGGTCCTGCATCGTCAGGAACAACAGGAACAGGCCTTCGGCCTGCTCAGCCAGCTGGCGGAGGATGTCCCCGAACGCACCGACGCCCTGATCGAATTGGGCAACCTGCTCCGCCGCGACGAACATTACGAACGCGCGGAGCAGGCGTACAGTCAGGCCATCGATCGGCTTCCCGAGCCCGAGCCAGAACACTGGAGCCTCTACTACAGCCGCGGCATCACCTTCGAGCGGACCAAGCGCTGGCCTGAAGCCGAAGCCGATTTCCTGTTCGCCCTGGAATTGCAGCCGGAGCAGCCTCTGGTGCTGAACTATCTCGGCTACAGCTGGGTCGACCAGGGACTGAATCTCGACCAGGCAAAGGACATGCTTCACCGTGCGGTCGATGCACGGCCGGAAGACGGTTTCATCGTCGACAGCCTGGGCTGGGTCTATTACCGGCTCGGCGAGTACGATCGGGCGGTCGAGCAGCTGGAACGTGCCGTCGAGCTGCAGCCAGGCGATCCGGTCATCAACGACCATCTCGGTGACGCCTATTGGCGCGTCGGCCGTGAGCGGGAGGCGAGCTTCCAATGGCGCCGCGCCCTCACACTCGAACCCGAGGACGACCTGATCGCGACCATCAGGGAGAAGCTGAGGGACGGTCTGGACGAAGACCGGTCCTGAGCCGGCGATGCGGGCTCGGAGTGCTGGCCGATCATGGCGATGATCGAAGAGACCGCCTTTGCCAAGATCAATCTGGATCTCCGGATCTGCAGACGGCGCACCGATGGCTATCACGATCTGGACAGCCTGGTCGTGTTCGCGCAGATCGGCGACCGTCTCCTGTTCGAACCGGCCGATTCGTTCTCGCTGTGCGTGGAGGGCCGGTTTGCGGGCGAACTTGCCGAAGGCGACGACAATCTGGTGCAGGTCGCGGCGGAGGCCTTGGCTCGGACGCTAAGCCGGCGTGCGGAGGCTCGCGTGACCCTCGACAAGCGTTTGCCGGTGGCTGCGGGCCTGGGCGGCGGGTCCGCGGACGCCGCCGCGACCCTTCGTGGTCTGGCGCGGCTCTGGGAAATCGGCCTTCCCGCCGACGATCTTCAACCCCTCGCCGCGACCATCGGCGCCGATGTCCCGGTCTGCCTCGGATCGAGGCCGGCGCGGATGGAGGGGACGGGGGAGCGGCTGACGCCGTTCGATCTGCCGGAGCCCCTGCCGATGCTGCTGGTCAACCCCGGCATACCCGTCTCGACCGCTGATGTCTTCGGCGCGCTCGAGGCCATGTCGGGGGAACGTTCCCGGGCCGTGCCCGGCAGCGACGGTGCGGCCGGATGGCGGCGGGGCCTCGCGGAGGGCGTCAATGATCTTCAGGCGCCGGCGATGCGGATCGCGCCGGTGATCGGCCAGGTGCTGAAGACCGTCGGCGCGTTGCTCGGCTGCACGCTTGCGCGCATGTCCGGAAGCGGGGCGACCTGTTTCGGGCTGTTCGAGGACGGCCCGTCGCTCGAGCGTGCGGCCGCGCACATCCGGGCTTCGCGCCCCGGCTGGTGGGTGGCGGCGACGGTCTGTCGATGATTTTTCTGGCCACCGATTTCGGTCTCGAGGGGCCTTATGTCGGCCAGGTGAAGGCCGTGCTCGCGCGTTCGGCACCGGCGGTGACGGTGATCGATCTCGTCGCCGACCTCCCGGCTTTTCATCCGAAGCCGGCTGCCTATCTGCTCGCCGCCTATGCCCACGTTCTCGAACCCGGCGACGTGCTTCTGGCGGTGGTCGATCCGGGTGTCGGCGGCGATCGGCGGCCGATGGCGATGCGCGCGGACGGGCGCTGGTTCGTCGGACCGGACAACGGCCTGTTCGACCTGATCCGGCGCCGTGCCGCCGACGTCGCCTGCGAGGCCGTCACCTCGCGACCCGAGCGGCTGTCCGCGAGCTTTCACGGCCGTGACCTGTTCGCACCGGTCGCATCGCGGCTGGCGGCGGGGCTTGCGGTCGAAGGCGAACCCTTCTCGCCGATCGCGACGGGTTGGCCGGACGACCTCGCCGAGATCGTCTATGTCGATGGCTACGGCAACGGCATGAGCGGGCTTCGGGCCTCGGTGATGGCGGAGGGGGCCGAGATCGTGCTCGCCGGCGAGCGGCTCTCCCGGGCACGCACATTCTCCGATCGCCCGCAAGGCTCGGCCTTCTGGTACGAGAACGCCAACGGACTGGTGGAGATCGCCGTCAATGGCGGTTCGGCCGCAGCCCGGTTCGGGCTCGAACCCGGCACCGCGCTGGCCTTGTCGACGCGCGGTTGAGCTTGCAAGACCGGGACCCAGCTCCTATCTTTCCCTCGGCGTGTTGGGGCGTGGCCAAGTGGTCAAGGCACCGGGTTTTGATCCCGGCATTCGTGGGTTCGAATCCCACCGCCCCTGCCACGCTCTCCGGCATGTCCGGACTCTCGAGTGTCGCCGTCGGCGGCGGCCGGGTGGCGATGTAGACGTTCCCTGTCGTCGTCATGCCTGACCAGTTCGAAGCGGCGGGTCGTTTGGCAGATGTCGAGAATGGCGGTGCGGTCGAAGGGCTTGACGACATAGAAGTCGGCGCCGCCTTCGGATGCGGCGGTCTCGTCTGCAGGATTGTCGGAGCCCGTGCAGACGCCCATCACGACGTCATGGCAGCGGGCATCGCGTCTCATCGTCTCGATGAGCTGGATCCCGCTCTTTCCCGGCATGTTGAAGTCGACGACGACGAGGTCGGGCGGGGCATCCCCCTCGTCGAGGCGTTCCTCCAGCGCGGCCGTCAGGTCCCTGCCGTCGACGAAGTAGCGAACCTCGAGATCGAGGCTCTCTCGTCTTAGGTGAAGCTGCGTGATGACGATTTCGTCTTCCATGTCGTCGAGATAGAAGATCTCGGCCTGATCGCATGCTGAGGTCATGGCGTCTCCTTGGGCAGTCGGATGGTCATCGCAGCGCCGCCGAGGGCGCCCTCGGCGCAATGGATAGCGCCGCCATACTGATCCACGATCTTCCTGCAGATGGAGAGGCCGAGGCCGTTGCCGGCGACGTCGTCCACGCGGTGCAGTCGCTGGAAAAGTTCGAAGATCGCGTCGCGCTCGTCCTCCGGGACTCCCGGGCCGTTGTCGCTGACCGTGATCAGCCAGTCATCGCCGTCGTCCCGGCTCGAAATCGCGATTCTGCAGTCGCCCGACTCGCCGAACTTCAGGGCATTGCCGATCAGGTTCTGGAAAAGCTGCCGGAAATGAACGCGGGCACCTTTGATCGTCGGCAGCGGCTCGACGTCGATCGTCGCGCTCGCTTCCTCGATGGCGAGTTCGAGGCTTTCGCGCACCTCGGCGACGACGTCGTGGAGGTCAACCTCCTCGATCGTCGCCTGACCGTCGACGCGCGAGAAAGCGAGGAGGCTTTCGATGATGCCGCCGAGGCGCTTCGTGTTGCTGCCTATTCGCCGGAGCAGGTCGCGTCGTTCCTCCTCGTCGACCGGGCTGTCCTCGTCGAGGAGAAGGTCGACCATGCTGGTCAGCGTACGCACCGGCTCCTTCATGTCGTGGGAGCAGACATAGGAGAAGCGGGTGAGCTCGGCGTTGGATCGGGAAAGCTCGTCCAGCGTCCGCTGCCGTTCCTCCTCGGCCTGACGCCTTTCGGTGATGTCCGAAAAGACCCCGAAGAGCGTCGTCACCCTTTCGTCCGAATCTTTCGCGGCTTGGCAAATCGAATGAACGATCCGCTCTTCGCCCGAACGCCGGACCAGACGCGCTTCGAATTCGAATGGCTCGCCGCTCGCCATGCCCTGCTCGACATGGCAGCGGACCATCTCGCGATCGTCCGGATGGTAGAAGGCGATGCCGCTTTCGAGATCCGGCGTGAAGGATTCTCTCGTCTCGCCATGGATCGCATAGACCTGATCGGACCAGAAGACGCGATCCTCGATCAGATCGACCTGCCAGTAGCCGATGCCGCCCATCTGTTTGGCGAGCGTCATCTGGGCGGTTCGTTCCCTGAGCGCGATCTCGTCCCGGCGACGGTCGGTGATGTCGTCGACCGAGCCCAGAAAGCGCCTCGGTTTGCCGTCGTCGTCCCAGACCGCCTGTCCGCGCGCCTCGATCCAGCGGTAGTCGCCGTCGTCGCGGCGCAGCCGGTACTGCACGTCGAAGGGCTCGTGCTTTTCGAGATGGGCGCTCACCGCGGCCGTGACCCGGGCCTCGTCAGATGGATGCAGGCGATCGGTGAACTCCTCGATCCGGCCGCTGAAGCGATCGTCGTCGACGCCCATGAGCTGCTTGAAGCGATCGGACCAGAAAAGCGTGCCGTTCTCGACGTCCCAGTCCCAAAGGCCGACGCCGGATCCGCGAACGGCTAGGCCGAAGCGTTCCTCGCTGACGCGAAGCGCGCGTTCAGTCATCATGGTGTCGGTGACGTCCTGCGCCAGAGCGTAGACGCAGTCTTCACCGGACCCGGGGCGGCGGTAGGGCACGCGATCCATGCGCAGGAGAAGCGTGCCGCCATCCGGGGCCGCGATCTCATGGATGACGTTGAGCAGAGGTTCGCCGGTCTCGATGACGCGGCGGTCCTCCTGCAGGATCTGTTCAGGAACGTCGAAACTGCTCAGATGGCGCCCTTCGATCTGGTCGGCCGGCAGACCGAGGATGCGGGACGTCCCCTTATTCACGCGCACGATGTCTCCAGACGCCTTTCGGATCATGATGCTGGCCGGCACATGATCGAGCAGAAGGCGAAGCTCGTGTTGAGCCTGGGTGAGCGCCGTGGTCTTCGAGATCAGGACGATGGCGCCGGCGCATTCGCCGCCCGCATTTTCGAAGGGGGCGACCAGGAGATTGGCGCTGTCCGTCTCGCCCTCGATATGACGCTCGATGCGCTCGCCCGTTTCCAGGACGCGGACGATGAGGTCGAGCACGCTCGGGAAACCCGGCGGCATGCGGCAGTGGCTGGCATGGGGCCGCTCCCGCGGTGATTCGATGCCGAAGAAGGTGCCGGCTTCGGCGCTGCGGCGAATGATCGTCAGGTCCTTGTCGACGACGATGAACGGCATGCCGATATTGTGGAGGATGTTGTCGAGGTCCTGATTGAGCGCATTGACCTCCTGCGCATTGATGTGCAGCTCCTCGTTGACCGTGGTCAGTTCCTCATTGGCGGATTGCAGCTCTTCGTTCGCGGTCTCCAGCTCCTCGTTGGTCGACTGCAATTCTTCGTTCGAGGACTGCAGTTCCTCGTTCAGCGCCTGGAGTTCCTCGTTCGAGGTCTCCAGCTCCTCGTTGGCCTGCTGGAGCGATTCGCGGGTGACCGAGAGCGCGCGTTCGAGATCGACGATCCGCTGCCTGGCGCTCTCCGGTGCCTCCTCGATCGCGCCATGTTCGGCCGGATGCTCCCGCCATTCGGCGAACACGACCAGGAAAAAATGTTCGCTGCGTGGTTCGTCGTGGACGGGATAGACCCGGATCTGTTCACGGCGTCCGGGGTCGTTCTCGTCGATCCTGACGACACCGAAGCGTGTCTCGAGCTGGCGCTGGCAGGCCGCGATCAGCGTGCGCACCTCCTGGCTGTAGGAGGGTTTCAAAAGCGAGGTGACCGTCATTTTGAGGTCGCCTTCGGCCATGGCGAGATAACGGCTGACGTCGCCATAGGCCCGTCTCAGCTGAAAATCCGAAGTCGCCAGCAGGCAGTTCGGTCCCATCGCGCGAACCAGCGAGTCGAACATCGCGGTCATGTCCGGCCCGTACCGGCTGGCGTCCGTGCCATGCTCGGCCGTCCTGCGGGCCCGGAACGGCGGTTCGTAGGCAGGCGGGCTGGGAGGCGAGACCGCGACGGACGCCCGTTTCTGGAAGAGACGGCGCTCGTCACCGAGCTGCCGGAACATCGCTGACGAACCGGAAACGCTCTCCGACTTGCCGAGGAAGAGCAGGCCCCTCGGTGTCAGTGCGTAGTGAAAGCGCGCGATCACCCGCTCCTGCAGTGCCTGCCTGAAATAGATCAGGAGATTGCGGCAGGACACGAGGTCGATATTGCGAAAGGGCGGATCGCGCGTGACGTCGTGATAAGAGAACATCACGGCTTCGCGCAGCCGTTTGGATACCTGGTAGCTGTCCTTGACCCGGCGAAAATATTTGTCGGCGAAACCTGAAGGCATGTCCTGAAAGGCCGCCTCGGGATAATTGCCGCGTCGCGCCTGGTCGATCGCGGTGTCGTCGATGTCGGTGGCGAAGACCTGAAGGGCCGCCTTCTCGATCTGATCGAGGCCGCCCATGGCTTCCGCGGCCAGAATCGCGATGGAGTAGGCCTCCTCGCCGGTGGCGCAGCCCGCGACCCAGATGCGCAGACGCTTTTGCTGATCCTTCTGCGCGGCAACGACTTCTTCCAGATGCCGCTTCAGGACTTCGAACTCGCCGGGATCGCGGAAGAAGGCCGTGACGGAGATCAGAAAATCGCGGAACAGCGCATCGATTTCCTCGGCATTGCCGCGCACATGGTCGACATAGTCCTCGAGCTTCGCGATGCCGAGCGCCGTCATGCGGCGATCGATGCGCCTTCGGATGGTCGCCGGCTTGTAGTCGCGAAAATCGACTCGCGTGCGCGCCAGCAGCAGGTGCAGGAGATCGCTCAGATCGTCGCCGGAAGTCCAGTTCTGTTGCAGCTGTTCGAGATTGCGCGGGGCCTGGATGATCTTTTCGAACTTGGCGCCGATATCGGCCGGCGACATGACCAGATCGATGCAGCCGGTCTTCACCGCGGCGTTGGGCATGCCGTCATATTTCGCCGTGCCTTCGTCCTGCGCGATGGTGATGCCGCCGGCCGCGCGGATCGCCTGAACGCCATAGGCGCCGTCCGAGCCGGTACCGGACAGGATGACGCCGATCGCGCGTTCGCCGAGCTGGGTGGCGAGCGAGCGGAAGAAGCGGTTGACGGACGGTTTGGGCGCGCCCGGCTCCTTGCTCGGTTCGTGCAGCCGGAGCCTGCCCTCCTCGATGACCAGGTCCTGGTTGGGCGGGGTGACGTAGACGTGATTGGGCTCGGGCTCCATGCCGTCGGTGATGGTCGCGACGGGAAGGTTGCACTCGCGACCGATCAGATCGGTGAGCATGCTCTTGTGCTGCGGCGCCATGTGCTGGGTGACGATATAGGTCGCGTCGGCCTGGTCGGGCAGATGCCGGCCGAGCTCCCGAAGGGCCTCGAGCCCGCCCGCCGACGCGCCGATACCCACCCAGTACAGGTCCGTCTGCACGAACTGGCCGGGCATGACGCACTCAGGTTCGTCCATTGGATTCGTCCCCGCAAACAATAATTAGGTGCCATAGAACGACAGATAGCTGTGAATATCAATCAAAACGATTTTATTATTGATTTTTTTCTACCTTAAGAAGTCAAGCTTTTTCTCTACTCGTCGGATCCGCTCGCAGGGCGTGTTCGGACGCATGGAATTTTCGCGCGAAGTGACGGCTTGCACCTAAGCCAGGCATGTCCGCACCCGTCGATTTTGCTATCTCTCGGTGATGGGCTCGCCAAAGGGACGGGCCGCCGGCAGGCAAGGGAGACGAACCGATGTCGACGATCGAGGCGATGCAGGTGGACCTGTTCCGGATTCCGCTTTCGGAACCCGTCGAGGCGTCCGCCGCAGGCGTGATGAAGGCCTTCGACATGGTCGCGGTGCGTCTGACCTGCACCGACGGTGTCACCGGCACCGGCTATACCGTCCTCCATGCGGGCCAGGGCGCCTCGGTCGCGGCGATCTGCGATCTGCCCTTTCGCGAGGCGCTGATCGGCGAGGATCCGGACCGCATCGAGTGGCTCTGGCGGCGGATGTACAAAGGCCACCACTATGCCGGCCGCGGCGGCCCGGTCTCCTTCGCGCTCGCCGCCGTCGACGTGGCGCTCTGGGACATGAAGGGCAGGCGCCTCGACACGCCGCTCTGGCGCCTGCTCGGCGGCTTCGATCCGAAGGTCCGCGCCTATGCCGGCAATATCGATCTGAACTTTCCGGTGGGGAAACTGCTGGACGGCGCCAGCCGGAGCGTCGAGGCCGGCTTCTGTGCGGTCAAGATGCGGCTCGGCCGCCCGACCCTCGCCGAGGATATCGACCGCGTCGAGGCGATGCGCGATCACCTGCCCGAGGAGATCGAGCTGATGGCGGACGCCAACGAGGCCTGGCGGGTCGACGAGACCATGCGCGCCATGGCCATGCTCGAGCCCTTCGATCTTGTCTGGCTGGAGGAGCCGATCGCGCCCGACAATATTGCCGGCTACGCTCATCTGCGCGCGGTCGGTCTGGTGCCGATCGCCGCCGGCGAGAATCTGCACACGCTGGCCGAGTTCACGGCGCTGATCGCGGCAGGCGGCGTCGATCTGCTCGAGCCCGATCTCACCACCTGCGGCGGCATCACGCCATTCATGAAGGTCGCGCGGCTGACCGAGGCGCACGGTCTGCCGCTGATGTCCCACGGCGCCCACGACCTGCACATCCATCTGCTCGCCGCAGCACCCAACGCCACCTATCTGGAGTGGCACGCCTTCGCCCTCGATCGCTACATGGTCGAGCCGCTGACCGTCGAGAACGGCTACGCCACGGCCCCCGAGCGCCCCGGCCACGGCATCAAGTTCGACTGGGATCGACTGAACGCCGAGCGCGCGGGTGGCTAGGCGGGCCTTGAAGACATTCCCAAGAAGTAGAATGATGGCGCCAAGACATCGATTGCCATTTGCATATAAAGGGAGGCCATGACCATGACGACCAGGCGCGAACGCGGCCTTTGCGAGCTTTACCAGAACGATCCCGAACAGGCCGACTGGCTCCTTTTCGGGCGGCGCGCCGCGTCGGGCCGGCGAGGCTTCCTGCAGGGTGCCGGCCTCGCCTCGATGGCGGCGCTGGTGGGGGCTTCGATCCCGTTTCACCGGAACATGCCGGCGGGTCTGATTCCATCAGCCCTCGCCGATGAAATCGCCGACTTCAAGATCGAGGGCAAGGACGGCCTCACCGTTCTGAACGACCGGCCGATGAACGCGGAGACGCCCGCCCATCTGCTCGACGACGCGGTCACGCCGACCGCGCGCCACTTCATCCGCAATAACGGCGTTCCCCCCGAGGACGTCGATCCCGCGGCCTGGACGCTCACTGTCGACGGTGAGGTCGACAACGCGCTGGCGTTGACCATCGACGAACTCAAGGAAAAATTCGAAGTGGTGACGCTTCAGCTGCAGATCGAATGCGGCGGCAATGGCCGGGCCGCCTTCAACCCGCCGGCCAAGGGCAATCAGTGGACCGTGGGCGCGGTCGCCTGCTCGGAATGGACGGGCGTGCGCTACGCCGACGTGCTGAAGGCGGCCGGCGTCAAGGAGAGCGCCATCTATACCGGCCACTACGGCGCCGACGCCCATCTCTCCGGCGATCCGGAAAAGCTGCCGATCTCGCGCGGCGTGCCGATCGAGAAGGCGATGGACCCGAACTGCCTGATCGCGTTCGCCATGAACGGCGAGACGATCCACCCGATGAACGGCGCGCCGCTGCGCACGGTCTGCCCGGGCTGGCCGGGCTCGACCTCGCAGAAATGGCTGACCCGGATCCAGCTACGGGATGTCGTCCATGACGGGCCGAAGATGACCGGTACGTCCTACAAGGTCCCAGGCTACAACGTAGCACCCGGCACGGACGTGCCCGAGGAGGACTGGGTGATCATCGAGAGCATGCCGGTGAAGTCGCTGATCACCTTCCCGGAGACCGGCACGGCGGTCAGCGGGCTGGCCAGCGAAATCCGCGGCCACGCCTGGGCCGGCGACGATGTCGTGGACGCCGTCGACGTCAGCATCGACTTCGGCGCCACCTGGCAGCCGGCGTCGCTGGACGCCGCCGCCAATCCCGGCGCCTGGCAGAATTTCCGCGCCGAGGTGACCTTCCCCGAGGCCGGCTATTACGAGGTCTGGGCGCGCGCCACCGACGATCAGGGCCGAAGCCAGCCGTTCGCCATCAACTGGAACGGCAAGGGCTACCTCAACAACACGATGCACCGCATCGCCCTCACGGCGACCTGAGGCCCGATGCCGGGCCGGGCTCGACTTTCGTCACTGGTATGCGCCGCAGGCCTCGCGCTTGCGGCCGCATCCCTGCCTGCGGTCGCCCAGGAGGATCCTGACGAGGCGTTGCTGAACAGCCTGCCGGAAGGGCCGGGCAAGGAGGAGACGTTCTACGCCTGCCATGGCTGTCACTCCTTCCGCCTGGTCCTCCAGCAGCGCCTCTCCCGCCCCCACTGGGACGAGACGCTGGACTGGATGGTCGAGGAGCAGGGCATGCCGGAGATCGAGGGCGGGGAGCGCGACCTGATCCTCGACTACCTCGAGACCCACTACGGCCAGGACGTCCCCCGGTCCTGACGAGGACCTCGCGGACTGGGGCTCGTCAGGGGCTCGGAAGGATCGAGACCGGGCGAGGTCCGGTCATAAAATGGCGGCGGAGGCGATGAACACGGTGACCCACCACCAGCCGCAGACATGCTGGACGATGCTGTAGGCGCGAACGAAAATATTCTCCGGATAGTAGTTCGCATAGGCATGCAGATCGATGAAGGGCACCATGGTGTCGATCGCGTAGCGAAGGCGCGTGAAGCGTTTCGGCATCCTGTTTTCATCGAACCGGCTGAAGCCCGGGATGTCGGTCGTTCCCAACTCTTCGAGCTTGCGCCTCAAGTCACGGAGGCGGCGGCCCCGCGCTCATTGTCCTCGAACTCGCTTTCGCAGGCGATGATGGCGGGAAGCAGCTTTTCGCGCGTCCGGCCAAGGCGCTCCTTGCGTGAATACCCAGCCCAGCTTTCTTCTGTCGGCCAGATCGCGAGCAGGTGGTCGAACCTGACCCGATAGGGTGCGCCCGGTCGTTCGTCGACGCCACGTCCGGATGTCGACCTTTCTTCGGAACCGGCGAGCTGCATGGACTCGTCGTCCTCCGGCTTCAGGTTCGGCAGTCGCCAGACTTGCCAGTGCTGGTAGAGCGAGTAGGCGGTGTAGATAAGATAGGACACCAGCACCGCGCCGAGCGTCAGCAGGATGGCCCGTTCCGGTTCGGCGCCATAACCACCGGGCCAGAGCAGGAAAAGCATAGCGAACTGGCGAAAGCGGTCGATTCGATCGGTGTCCGCCCGTCGTCCCTCGATCGGCCTTTTGAGGTCATCGATCGTCTGATCTGCGAAAGCGGCTGAGCCCAAGGCGGCCACACCGTTCTCATCGTCATCGCCGGCAGATGAACGGGAGAAGGCGAGTTGCCATCCGCAAGAGAAGGCGTTGTCATCCGGTTTGCAGACCGGCGTGTAGTTCAGGCGCTTCGCTTCCAGAAGAACCTCCCGGCTATCGAGAAATTCTCCCTTGTCCGCGAGATAGCGGCTCATCACGTTCAGCGACGGGGCGTCATATTGGCGAAGGGACCGTCGCCAGGCCTTCAGCGCGAGATGATCGCGCCTCGACGGTGCCGCCGTCTCGGCCTCCTCGCCGAGGCTCACGAGAGCGAGATCGCCGGGCAACCAGAGATCGTAGATCAGTCCGTAGCCGAGCCAGCGGTAGTCACAAATGAGCGGGAGATCCCAATGGAGCGTCCGCACCCGCATCGCGCGCATGCCGATGGCGGTGCCGGTGAGCGGCGTATCGTCATTGTCGATCTCCGGGCAGAAACCCGTTCGGGGCATCAGTTCGACGGTGTCGTGATGAAGATCGAGACCGACACCGAGTTTGCCCTCGTAGGTGCTGCCGAGAAAGTCGACGTCGGCGACCCAGGGGCCTTTCTTCTTGTCCGGTCCCGGCAGAATGATGTCGGATCCGCCGCCGACATGATTGCCTTTCAGGATCAGCGGCGAACGCAGGCAGGCGCCGGCATAGGTGCCGAGCGAAACCGGCGCATCGTCCCACCGTTGCGGCATCGGGCAGCGGAGCTGATGGGCGATCTCGGACGAGGCGGTTTCACCGGGCGGGGTGCAGCCGTTCTCGATGTCCTGCGACGCTCCGAAAGCGGCGCGCTCCCTGTCCGACAGAGCAACGCAATGGGCACCCGTGAAATGGCGAAGATCGAGGCCGCCTCCGATGCGGTTGTCACGCACGGACAGGCTGACGATGCGATCGATGCGTCCTTGGTCATGCACCTGCCACCAGCCATTGCACGTACCGTCAGGATGCCGGCTGCGGCGTGAAATCTGGTTGCCTCTGATCTTCAAATTGCGCGCGACGATATTGCCGTTGATGCTGGTCACGCTGGCCAAGACCGAACATTCGAGCGCCAGCGAGTCGAACTCGCTCTCCTCGACGGTCAGCGTATGGCCGAAATCGACCCGGTCGCTCGCCAGGGAGTCTGCGGAGACGCCGTCGATTCGTGTGGCGACGAAGCGCGAGCGGGAGAGCGAAATACCCTGAGCGAAACTGGACTCCGAAATCTGAAGACTGACGGCCGAGGAGCCATTGGATCGCGGGAGGCATCCGATCGCGTATTGCGTGACGTCGCGCAGGATCAGGCTGGCTTCGAAGCTGGAATCGTCGATGATCGCATGGCCGCAGAATTCGGATCTGACGATCCTGAACTGGTCCGCAATCTTCGCTGAACGGATCGCGAGCGCTGTCGGCGGCGCCCGTTCGTCGACCTCGAACACGCCTCGATTGAAACCGCGACCGGCGAATCTGACCTTCGTGAAGGCGATCGGCTTGGTCAGTCGGAGATTGTTCAGGAGAAGCGGTCCGTCGATGACGGCGTTCTTCAGCACGATGCCGCCATAGGTTTTCGGCGGAACCAAGCCCGGTGTGGTCAGAAGCCGTGCCAGCGCCAGCGGGTTTATGAAGGCGCGATTGCGTTTTTCGGTGGCTGTCGAATTGCTTGGGCGGAAGGACAGGTCGATCACGACCGCACCATGTTCGAGACGGCCGTCATCCGGTTGACGGGGCGAATCCGCAGCCGACTGTCGATCCCTTGCCTCGGACAGGAAGGGATTGGTGTACCATGTCGCAACGATCTGCGCGCAGGCGAGCAAGGTGCCATAGCCCGGCCGCGTCCTCGGGTTCTCGCCGATACGTCTCAGTGCCCAAGCCCTTTCGGACGCTGGACGACCCAGGGCGGCTTTCACCTCTCGATGTTTGAGAAGATTGCGGACGTCTGCGTCGTCCACGACCGCAAGGCAGGTTTTCATGTCGATCAGCGTACCGTCGCGCCGATAGGTGTCCACTTCGCCGAGATTGATCGGGCCGGGTTCGCCGGGGATGCCCTGAAGCGAGGCGGCATAGGCCATGGTCGGTGAGATGATCGCGGCCAGAATCATGACCGCGACGATTCCGATCCAGGCCCGAAGGCGTGCCATTTCAACCTCCGCAAGATCCCGCCCATCGAAGGCGGGAAAGCGACTGCGCCAAGCTATCCTTGCGCGTTGCCGAATTGAATTTTGTCTCCTTTGAAGCACGGATTGACGGCCGGACCTGTGAACTCCTTCACAGGGCAGGAGGCAAAGAAAGCCGACTGCGCCGCCGCGGATTCGAAAGATTCGGTCGGTACCTTCGTGCTATTCCCGGGGCGGGCCATTGGTGACCCGCGAGAGGAGGTGTCGACGTATGGAGCTTTTGAAGACCATCGAGAACGGCGGGAAGGTTCAGGGCACGTTCTCGGCCGAGGAAATGAAACGGCGGCTTTCGGCTCTTCGCGAACACATGGCGGCCGAGCGGATCGACGCCGTGCTGTTCACTTCGATCCATAACATCAATTATTTCTCGGATTTCTTGTACTGTGCCTTTGGCCGGCCATATGGGCTGGTGGTGACCCAGGACGAGGCGACGACGATCTCGGCGAATATCGACGGCGGCCAGCCCTGGCGGCGCAGCTTCGGCGCGAATCTCGTCTACACCGACTGGCGGCGCGATGTTTTTTTTGACGCCGTGCGGCATCTCGTTCCCGGTTCCGGCGCCATCAGACTCGGCGTCGAACATGACCACATCAGCATCGAGCGGCTGGAAAAGCTGAAGGCGGCGCTGCCGGAGGCCGAGATCGTCGATGTTTCGGCGGCGGTCATGGGGCAGCGCATGGTGAAGTCGGCCGAGGAAATCACGCTGATCCGGGAGGGGGCGAGGATCGCCGATATCGGCGGGTTCGCGGCGGTCGAGGCGATCGAGGTCGGGGCAGCAGAGCACGAGATCGCGCTGCATTCGACGCAGGCGATGGTTCGGGAGATCGCGAAAAGTCTCCCTCACGTCGAGCTGATGGATAGCTGGACCTGGTTCCAGTCCGGCATCAACACCGACGGTGCGCACAACCCTGTGACCTCCAGGCGCCTGCAGCTCGGCGACATTCTGAGCCTGAACTGCTTTCCGATGATCGCCGGCTATTACACGGCGCTGGAGCGCACGCTGTTCTGCGAGAGTGCATCGGACGCGCATCTCAGATACTGGGCGATCAACACGGAGGTGCATTATCGCGGCCTGGAGCTGATCCGGCCCGGGGCGCGCTGCTGCGACATTGCTGCCGAGCTCAACGCGATCTACGCGCGTCACGGCGTGCTGGAGCGGCGCACCTTCGGCTACGGCCACAGCTTCGGCGTGCTCTGCCATTATTACGGCCGCGAGGCGGGACTGGAGCTGCGTGAGGACATCGAGACCGTGCTGGCGCCCGACATGGTGGTCTCGATGGAGCCCATGATCATGATCCCCGAGGGCGAGCCGGGGGCAGGCGGCTATCGCGAGCACGACATCCTGGTGGTGACCGAAGACGGCGCCGACAACATCACCGGTTTCCCGATCGGCCCGGAAAAGAACATCATCCAAAAGTCGACCGCCATCTAGTGGCACGGCCACCTCGTCGACTTGGGGAGGCCTTCGAAGAACGTGCCTGGCTGTCGACGGGTATGCGGTTTCCTGTCGGAAGCTTATCGGCAACGCTCCTGCCAGGCACCAAGGGCCTCAGAAAACGACCGCATGCCCGCCGAGCGAAGCTCTAACCCAAGTACGGCCAGCCCGCGCTGCGGGTCCAGGGGGGCGTGGGGGTGAAGCGGGCGACAAGGGCGTCGACGAAGGCGCGCACCTTGGGCGAGAGGTGGCGGTTGTAGGGGAAGACGGCGTAGATGTTGGTGTCGAGCGCGGTCGGGCTGACGGCGTAGTCCCGGAGCACCTGTTCGAGGCGCCCTTCGACGAGGTCCTGGCCGACCAGCCAGGTGGGCATGGTGGTGATGCCGAGGCCGTTGAGGGTCAGGGCGTGGAGGGCTTCGGTGTTGTTGGTCTGCAGATCGCCGCTGACCTGCACGTCCTGAATGGCGCCGTCCGGTGCCCGGAAATGCCAGACCTGCCGCTCGCCGCCGCGCTTGTAGATCAGGCAGTTGTGGGCGGCGAGATCGTCCGGCTCCATCGGTCGGCCGCGGCGCTCGAAATAGCCGGGGCTGGCGCAGAGCACCCTGTCATTGGGGGCGAGCTTGCGGGCGACCAGGCTGCTGTCCTTGAGCTCGCCGATGCGCACCGCGAGGTCGATCCCTTCCTCCACGAGATCGACGAAAGCGTCGGTCAGGACGAGGTCGATGGCGAGCTCGGGATATTGCGCCAGAAAGTCAGGCAGCATCGGGACCACGTGGGTGCGGCCGAACGCGGTCGGGAGGTTGAGGCGCAAGGTGCCGCGCGGGTCGGCTTCGAGCTGGGTGACGGACAGCCGCGCCTCCTCGACCTCGGTCAGGATCCGGCGGGCACGCTCCAGATAGAGCCGGCCCGCCTCGGTCAGGCTGAGGCTGCGGGTGGTGCGGTTGAGGAGGCGGACGCCGAGATCGTCCTCCAGCGCAGCGACGCGCCGCGCCACCGAGGACGGCGCCAGGCCGAGCTCGCGCCCGGCCGCCGAAAAGCTGCCGCCGTCGACCGCCTCGACCAGCAGGTTCATGCCTTCGAGGGTGTCCATCGCCGTTATTCTCGTTTTTGCAATTTATGCATAGATCCTGATCGAGATGTGGTGATTATCATATCCAATGCCAAGGACTAACTTCTCCATCAGAAGGGACGGGGCTGCAGTACGGCGCCTCGAGGACAAAAGGAGATCGTCATGTCCAGGATCATCGCAAGCCACCGGCCGGCCACCACCGTCGATCCCCAGGCGATCGATCGCGCTCTCAAGGAAGGGCGCAGGCTGCAGTCGCGGGCCCTTCGCAGTTTTTTAACGGGCGGTTTTCGAGGCCTGTTCGGCCGCCGGATCGATCGCGGTGCGCGCTCAGAGCAGGTTCACGGGCACTGCACCGCGTCAGCCTGACCACGTGGTCGGTCAAATGATGCCGGCCACACGCAGGGCGTCGATGTCGGCCTCGCCATAGCCGAGGCGGGCGAGCACCTCGTGAGTGTGCTCGCCCAGCTTCGGCGGCGGGCGGCGAAGTCTGGCCGGCGTGGCGCTCAGCTTGACGGGAAAGCCCGTGATCCTGACCGGGGGATCGCCGGGGCAGGTGAGCACCATCTCCTGGGCCTGGACCTGCGGGTCCTCGAACACCTGCTCGAGGCTCTGCACCCGCCCTGCGGGCACGCCTGCATGGTTCAGGATCTCGATCCAGTGATCGACGCCGGCCGTCCTGGTGACCTCGTCGATCATGTGCCGGAGTGGCTCCCGATGGCGCAGCCGCGCCTCGTTGGTGGCGTAGTCGGGATCGTCGAGAAGGTGGTCGAGGCCAAGCGCGTCCATGAATTTCAGGACGAAGACGTCGTTGCTGGGGGCGACCGCGATCTCGCCGTCCGCGGCCTGGAACAGGCCGTAGGGGTAGACGATCGGGTGGTCGTTGCCGGTGCGCTCGGGCTGCTCGCCGGTCGCGAAATAATGGGCGGAGAAATAGGCGAGCACGCTGATCAGGCTGTTGTTCAGGCTCGACTCCACCCGCTGACCACCGACGCGGTCGGCGCGTAGACGTTTGGCCAGGAGCGCGGTGGTGGTGCCGAAGGCGGCATAGAGGCCGGCTAGGAGATCGCTGATCGGCGGGCCGGCGCGCAGCGGCTCGCCGGGCGTGCCGTTGATGCTCATGAAGCCGCTCATCGCCTGGCCGATGAAGTCGAAGGCGGGGCGGTCGACATAGGGGCCGGTCCCGCCATAGCCGTTGATGCTTGTGACGACCAGGCCGGGGTTGATCGCGTCGAGGCGCTCCTGATCGAAGCCCATCCTGGCGAGCACGCCCGGGCGGTAGTTTTCGATGAGCACGTCGGCGTCGGCGAGCAGGCGGGCGAGGACGGCCTTGCCGTCGTCCTTGTAGAGGTCGAGGGTGATCGACTTCTTGTTGCGATTGAACTGCGAGAAATAGTAGCTGACGCCGTCGACCATGGCGCCCTGGCGGCGGGTCGGATCACCCCTGCCCGGGCTTTCGATCTTGATCACCTCCGCGCCCATATCCGCGAGCAACTGCGCGCAGAACGGCCCGGCGATGATGCGGGTGAGGTCGACGACGCGAATCCCAGTCAGTGGCATTTTTTCGTCACTGGACGGTGTCTCCAACGAACGTCGAAAACCTGGCGGCATAACTTCGGGCCTGGTCCAGACGGTCTGAAGTCCATGCTGTGGTCAAAACACTAGCCGGTGGCGGTCTGGACGGCGTCCATCTGCGAGAGATTGAGCCTGGGGCCGGCCTTCATGACCTGGCCGGGGAGGGGGCGGCCGACGACCTCCTCGACGCGGCGGGCGACGGCGCAGAGCTTTTCGAGGTCGATGCCGGTTTCGATGCCCATCTCATGCAACAGAAAAACCAGGTCCTCGGTGCAGATATTACCGGTCGCGCCGGGCGCGAACGGGCAGCCGCCGAGGCCCGCGAACGAGCTTTCGTAGCGGTCGACGCCCTCGTCGAGGCCGGCCATGACGTTGGCGAGCCCGATGCCGCGTGTGTTGTGGAAATGCAGCGTGATCGGGAGGTCAGGGACCTCGGCCTGGAGATGGCGGCAGCGTTCCGAGACGAGGGGAGGGGTGGCCATGCCGGTGGTGTCGCCGAGGCCGACGCCGACGAAGCCCAGTTCGAGAAAACGGCGGGCGATCCTGCCGACCTGCTCGACCGGGACGTCGCCCTCGAACGGACAGCCGAAGCTGGTGGCGATGGCGCCGCTGACCGGCCTGCCGCCGGCCTCGGCGATGGCGACGACCTCCGCGAAACCGCGGAGGCTTTCCTCGACCGAACGGTTGACGTTCTTCCGGTTGTGGCTTTCGGACGCGGAGACGAAGACGCGCAGTTCGTCGACGCCGGCCTCGACGGCGCGCTCGGCACCCTTGGCGTTGGGGACGAGGGCGACGAGGTGGGCGCCCCGGCTCCGGTCGAGCCCGGCCAGGACTTCGGCGGCGTCGGCCATCTGCGGGACGGCGCGGGGCGAGACGAAGGAGGCGTATTCGATCTCCGGGACGCCGGCGTCGATCAACCCGTCGATCAGCTCGATCTTGGTCGCGGTCGGGATGAAGTCCCGCTCGATCTGCAGGCCGTCTCTCGGGCCGACCTCGCCGACCAGTACCTTTTTCGGGCGCGTCATGGTCTCTCCGATCGTCCCGATGCAGCGGTGCGTTCACAAGATTCGGGAGCCGCTGCACGGGGTCGTTGATTTTGCATCGTGCCAGTCTAGCCGGATCGGCACGCCGTTGACCATCGCCTGACTTGACAAGAGCCGGGCCTGAACGAACAACGGCCGCATAGCGGATTGGAGAGGAGAGATCGATGCGGGCCGTTCTCGCACTGCTCGGCCTTCTCGTCTTGACGAAGGCGGGCATAGGCGCCGATCAGCGGACCATCAAGGTCGCCACCGAGGGCTATTATCCGCCCTGGAACGCGATCGGCGACGACGGCGAGCTCGAAGGCTTCGAGGTCGATCTCGCCCGGGATCTATGCCGGCGCATGGAAGCCGAGTGCGAGCTCGCCACCCAGCGCTGGGACGGCATGCTGCCGGCGCTGGCCACGGGCAAGTACGACGTCGTCATGGCGGGCATGGCGATCACCGAGGAGCGGGACCGGATCATCGACTTTTCGGTCTGCTACGCGGCGGAGGTCGCGGTGTTCGCGGTGCGTCCGGACAACGCGCTCGCCGGCACCATCGTGCCGCAGGCGCGGATCGATCTCGAAGACTTCACGCCCAAGGTCAAACGGGCGCTGAACGGACTTCGCCAGGCGCTGGCCGGAACGGTGGTCGGCGTGCAGGTGGCGACGCCCCATGCCGATTTCGCGAACCGCTATCTGCGCGATCTGGTGGAGATCGACTATTTCGACACGCTGGACAACATGACGCTCGCCCTCGACGCCGGCCGGATCGACGCGGCGCTTTCGACGCGATCCTACTGGCAGCGGCTAGGGGAGAGCGAGAGCGCCATGGACCTCGCGCTGATCGGCCCGGACATGATCGGCGGGGTGTTCGGCAGGGGCGTGGGTGCGGGGCTGCATGAGGGCGACGACGAGCTTCGCGCCCGGCTGGACCGGGCCATCCGTTCCGCGCTCGCGGACGGCACGGTCAAGAGGCTCGCCGAACGCTGGTTCGGTTACGATCTTTCCTGCTGAAGGCGGCTCGTGATCGGTATGGTCCCGGCGTTCAGCGTCTCGGGGCCGTGAGATCGAGGGGCAGCTGCAGCTGATCCTGCTGGTGCCGGTCCAGCATGTCGCTGACCGCATAGCGTACGAGCCAGGCGAGAGACACACGATATTGTTCGGCCAGTTCCGTCAGCCGAGCGTGATCCTGCTCATCGACCGTGACCGTTATTCGCGTTGCCTGTTTGTTCTCCCGCCCGGCTCGCATAGCAGAGCTCGTCCTCCCAAGCGCTGCATCACTGTGGTGAACGGAGATGCAACTTAGTGCGGCTTGATGAGATAAGTCAACATGGACTTGTAGAATTTTCGGTGTCGCGGAGCGCGATCGGATCGCTTTCTCGTTGTCATGCCGGGCGTCGCCTTTCGGGCCGAGAACCCGATGCGGGGGCAACGCTTACGAAGTCTTAACCGGATCCTGGCATGGTTCTGCCGTCTCGATGGTCCATGCGACCCTGCGAATCCGTCCGCCCGCCGAGAAATAAGTGCGGCGTTCGGATTCGCAGGGTCGCATGGACCAGGGAACAGTGTCGTCGGCAAAGGTTAACGTGGGGTGAAGGTGCGACAGAAAAGGGGAAGTGAACCGGTTCGTCTGTCTCTCTGCATCGAACATTGGTCATTTCTCGACCGAATTATATGAGACTATGAAGATGCTGGCGCTCCCATTCATTTTTCAATCGATGTCGAGAAGATCGTCAGCAAGGAACTGGAGGGCATTCGGGAGTCGCATCAGAATGGCGATTTGGTGTCGATCCTAGCAAGATGCCCAGTTCGAGAAACTTCGGCTTTGGATCGGGTAGCCTCGCAGCTTGCATTTCAGAATCGGGAAAAATACGAACGGGCGGTCCGCAAACTGCTCGTAGAAAATGCTGATGCACTGTCATTCGTGCGTTCGTTCTTTGAATCAAACTTTTCTAGCTGGCCAAATGCTACTCGGCGAACTGGTCTATTTCCTGCCAGTTCATGAGGAAGCGAACTCTATCGCTGTTTGTATCGAACGGCAGCTTTATCGTCCTGCGGCGATAGTCTGGGCGAGTCAGCCGAGCCAGACGTCCAGGAACAGCATCACGACGAGGCCGATTGTGAGGCCGGTGGTGGCCTCGTTCTGGAAGCCGCGGCGGTGGGTCTCGGGGATGATCTCGTGGCTGATCACGTAGAGCATGGCGCCGGCGGCGAAGACCAGGCCCCAGGGGAGAAGCGGCTCGGCAAGGGCGACCGCGCCGGCGCCGATGAGCCCGCCGATCGGCTCGACCAGGCCGGTGAGTGCCGCGACGGTAAAGGCGCGCCATCGGCTGTAGCGCTCGCCCGTCAAGGCGACCGCGACGGCCAGGCCCTCGGGGGCGTTCTGCAGGCCGATGCCGATGGCGAGCGGCAGGCCGTTGGCGACGTCGCCGCCGCCGAAGCCGACGCCGACCGCCAGGCCCTCCGGGAAATTGTGGATGGCGATCGCGATCACGAACAGCCAGATGCGGCGAAGGGCGGCGGTGTCCGGACCTTCGCGGCCCTGGACGAAATGCTCGTGGGGCATGAAGCGGTTGAGCAGGGCGACGGCGATCACGCCCATGAGAATGCCGGCGACGGCGATCAGAGCCGGGATCGCGCCTTCGCCGTAGCGCGCTTCGGAGATCTCGAGGGAGGGAACGATCAGCGAGAAGAAGGACGCGGCCAGCATCACGCCTGCGGCGAAGCCGAGCAGGGCGTCGCGGGTGCGTTCTGACGGCATCCGGCCGAACAGCACCGGCAGCGCGCCGACCGTGGTCATCATGCCGGCGGCGAGGCTGCCGAGGAAGCCGAGAAGGATCGGGCTCACGCCAGGGCGTCCTTCACAGGCACAGACCCGAAGTCGACGCCGCGGCGCGCCCGCCGCATGCCGGCGGCGAGGCTGCCGAGGAAGCCGAGAAGGATCGGGCTCACGCCAGGGCGTCCTTCACAGGCACAGGCCCGAAGTCGACGACGCGGCGCGCCCGCCGCATGCCGAGGCGTCCTTCACAGGCACGGACCCAAAGTCAACGCAGCACCGCGTCGGTGCTCATTCGCCGGACTGGCCGACGAGGGCGCGGAGGCGGAGGGCGTTGAGCTTGATGAAGCCCTGGGCGTCGCGCTGGTCGTAGATGTCGTCCTCCTCGAAGGTGGCGAGCGCCTCGCTGTAGAGGGAGCCCGGCGCCTTGCGGCCGGTGACGATCACGTTGCCCTTGTAGAGCTTCAGGCGGACATGGCCGGTGACCTTCTGCTGGCTCTGATCGATCGCGGCCTGGAGCATTTTTCGCTCGGGGCTGAACCAGAAGCCGTTGTAGATCAGCTCGGCATAGCGCGGCATCAGCTCGTCCTTCTGATGCGCCGCACCGCGATCGAGGGTGATGCTCTCGATCGCACGGTGGGCGGTCAGAAGGACGGTGCCGCCGGGGGTTTCGTAGACGCCACGGGATTTCATGCCGACGAAGCGGTTTTCCACGAGGTCGATGCGGCCGATGCCGTTGGCGCCGGCGAGTTCGTTCAGGCGGGTCAGAAGTTCGGCGGGCGAGAGCTTCTCGCCGTTGATCTCGACGGGGTCGCCGCGCCGAAACCCGATCTCGACGGTGGTCGGCACGTCGGGGGCGTCCTCGGGCGAGACGGTCCAATCGAACATTTCCGGATCGGGCTCGACCCAGGGGTCTTCGAGCAGACGGCCCTCGTAGGAGATGTGCAGGAGGTTGGCGTCGGTCGAATAGGGCGGCTCGCCATGTTTGCCGCGCGGGATCGGGATCTGGCGGCTTTCGGCGTAGTCGATCAGCTTTTTCCGGCTGTTCAGGTCCCATTCGCGCCAGGGTGCGATCACCTTGATCTTGGGATCGAGGGCGTAGGCGCCGAGCTCGAAGCGCACCTGGTCGTTGCCCTTGCCGGTGGCGCCGTGGGCGATGGCGTCGGCGCCGGTCTCGTGGGCGATCTCCACCAGGCGCTTGGCGATCAGCGGCCGCGCGATCGAGGTGCCGAGGAGATAGGTGCCCTCGTAGATGGCGTTGGCGCGGAACATCGGGAAGACGTAATCGCGGACGAATTCCTCCCTGAGATCCTCGATGTAGATCTCGGAGGCGCCCATCATTTCGGCTTTTTGGCGCGCGGGTTCGAGCTCTTCGCCCTGGCCGACGTCGGCGGTGAAGGTCACCACCTCGCATTCATACTGGTCCTGCAGCCAGCGCAGGATCACGGATGTGTCGAGCCCGCCGGAATAGGCCAGCACGACCTTCTTGATGCCCTCTTGCATCACCCACTCTCACGAAAGACGACAGAAAGCGCCCGAAAACGGCCTTTTCGGACGAACTCACGCGGATTACGGGACAAGAACCGCCCTGTCAACAAGCGGATGCGGCCGTCGGCCGTTCCCAATGCGGGCTTATTCTCCCGATCCGGTCATGGTCGGGCATGATCCATCATTGAGGAAACCGGCAGGACTCGTGACTCGCTCGCTTTAAATAGAGCCCGCCGGCATCCTTCAAACTTGGTCGCATACCGCCGAATGTGACGAAGCCGGGCGGGAACCCAATGATGTGGACATTCCACTAAGCGCTCTTGTCGATCTTCTGGCCGCGTTGGCCGTCTTCGTCGTTGCCCGGCTCCGGTGCGGCGGCCGGCTTCTTGGCGACGCCGACCAAAGCGGGTCGGAGCAGGCGATCGGCGATCACATAGCCGTTCTGCATGACCTGCACCACCGAGCCCGGCGCGTGATCGGCGGTCTCCACCTCGAACATGGCCTGGTGCAGGTTGTGATCGAAGCGGTCGCCGGGCTTCGGCGCGACCTTGGTGATCTTCTGACGCTCGAAACAGGCGGCGAGGGACTTCTGAGTGAGCTCGATACCCTCGACCAGCGGCTTAACCTGGTCGCTCGCACGCACCTCGTCCGGCACGCTCTCCAGTGCCCGGCCGAGATTGTCGGCGACCTCGAGGAGTTCCCGCGCGAAGCCGGTCATGGCGTATTTGCGCGCCTCCTCCTGTTCGCGCGCGGCGCGGCGGCGGGTGTTCTCGACATCGGCCATGGCGCGCAGCATGCGGTCCTTGGTCTCGGCGAGCTCCGCCTCGAGCGCGGCCATGCGGTCGTCGTCCGTCATGGCCGGCGCATCCGCGGTCTCCGGGGCCGCTCGGTCCTCCGGCAGGTCGCCGTTCGATTCGATCGCGTCGTCGTCGTTCTGTCGAGGCTGGTTCTGGGTCATCGCATGTCGTCTCAACTGTCCTAGTCTCATCTGTCGGGATTGCCGAGGAGGCGGGAGACCACCCGGGCGGTGTAGTCGACCATCGGAATGATGCGGGCGTAGTTCATGCGTGTCGGCCCGATCACGCCGACGGCGCCGATCACGCGGCTGCCGCTCTGGCCCTCGGCGTCGCTCGTACCATAAGGCGCTACGATCATGGAGCAACCGCTCATGCCGAAGAGTTCGTTCTCCGCGCCGATGAAGATCTGCAGGCCGTCGGCCTCGCGCACCCGGTCGATCAGCCGAAGGAGCGTGCGCTTGGTCTCGAGCACCTGGAAGAGGGCGCGGATGCGTTCGAGGTCGGAGAGATTGGTGACGTCGTCGAGCAGGTTGGCCTGGCCGCGCACGATCAGCACGCCCTCGTCGCGTTCGACGTCGCCGGCCCAGGTCGCGAGCCCGGCCTGGACCACGCGCCTGGTGAGGTCGTCGAGCTCGCCGCGTTCGGCGGTGATCTCCATTTCGATGGTCTCGGCCGCTTCGACGAGCGAGCGGCCGGTGAGGCGCGCGGTCAGGTAGTTGCTCGCCTCGATCAGCGCGGAGGCGTCGATGCCGACCGGCAGATCGATCACCCTGTTCTCGACCATGCCGTTGTCGGTAACCATGATCACCAGCGCGCGGCCGGGCGCCAGCGGCACGAATTCGACCTGGCGAAACGGGCGCTCGGTCTTGGGTGCCATCACCAGGCCGGCATAGCGCGAGAGGCCGGAGAGCGCGCTGCCGGCATCGCCCAGCACCTCTTCGACGCTGCGGCCGACGCCGGCGCACTGGCTGTCGATCATGCTGCGGTCGTCGATCGAAACGCGCCCCATCTCGAGGAGCCCGTCGACATAGAAGCGAAGGCCCTGATCGGTCGGGATGCGGCCGGCGGAAGTGTGCGGCGCGTAGAGCAGACCGAGCTCCTCCAGATCCGCCATGACGTTGCGGATCGACGCCGGCGACAGCGCAGGCTCCAGCATGCGCGAGAGCGTACGCGAGCCGATGGGCTCGCCGGTCGCGACATAGGCATCGACGATCTGGCGGAAAATCGCCCTGGAGCGGTCATTGAGCTCGGTGATCATGGCGCGAGCGCTGGTCGTCTGCTTCTACCTTTCCGTGGCTGCCGGTTATGTAAGAAGCGGCTGTCGGCGCGTCAACGGATCGGCCGGTTCCGGCGGCCCGGCGAATGAGGCCGTCGAGCGAGCGATCGGCCCGGAATCGTCGACGGCGGCCCCGTAGAGGAGCCGCCGTCGCGTCTTCAGGCGTCGGGAGAGGGACGCTCGGCCCCCGGACCGCAGACCTGGCAGGACCCGGAGGGTCAGCCGATCTTGCTGAACGCCTTCATGTCCTCGATGTTGGCCATGAAGCACTTGGTGAGGACGGAAGCCGCCTCATTCTGTGCCTTCATGCTGATCTCGGCCATCTCCTTGGCGTTGGAGATCGCGGTCTCGTAGGCCGACTTCACCTTGGTGATCTGGTCGGCGGGCACGAACTCGCCCGGCTTCAGGGCCATGGCGCCCTGGCCGGCGGCCATCCACTGGTCGACGGAGCTCTGCACCATCTCGCTCTGGCGCTGGGCCAGGGCCTTGGCGCCGTCGACGACGATCTGGCTGGCATTGGCGATGGCATCGATATTGCGCTGCTGCGCAGCCAGAACCTTGTCGGCATCGACGGTCTGGAACGGCGCGGTCTTGGCACTCGCTTTGGCGGTCATTGAACGCCCTCCTCCTGAGAAATGTTGCGTTGCACAAATTCGGATATAACAACTCTCATGATAGGCTTCAAGGACTTTTTTGTGCGCTGCAGCAAAAAAGAAATCGGATCTCGCAAGACGCTGCGGAAAATTCCATAACGATTTGATAAAAATATATAAAATAAAAACTTGATAAATTGTGCATGTTGTCGATGATAAAACTGAAGCTTTTTTATTGACATGGAAAGTTCAGCTTCAGCGACACCATGGGCAGTTCGTCACCATCAGGGCGCGCGCATCAGCGCGACGACAGGGCCGACGCGGAACTGACCGTGCTCGCCAAGCTCTATGCCAGGAGCCCGACCGCGCTCGCGATCAACTTCGCCTGCGCGCTCGGCACGGTCGCGGCACTTTGGCAGGAACGCCCGGCGCACTTGCTTCTCACCTGGTTCGGGGCCATGACGCTGATCATCGCGTTTCGGCTCGACTTCTGGCGCCGCGCCCAGCGCGAGCTCGGTGTCAGGGCGCAGATCGAGGCGCTTCGTCTGCGCTTCGTCTCCGGCGCCGGCGCCGGCGGATTGATGTGGGGCCTGACCGCTTTGTTCTACGGGTCGGATTCGCTGGTCAGCCAGGCGTTCCTGCCGTTCATCGTGGCCGGCATGGTCGGCGGCTCGCTGGTGGTGCTGACCGGCAGCATGGTCGCGTTCAGCACCTTCCTCGTCAGCGCGATGGTGCCCTATTTTCTGCGTTTTTGTTTCCTCGGCGATCCAGTGCATCTGATCATGGCGCTCATGGTCCTGGTCTATGTCGCCGGACTCCTGGCACTGGCCCGGCCGATGTCGCATTCGGTGGTTTCGGCGGCGTCGCTCGCGGGCATGAACGAGCGTCTGATCAGTCAGTTGCGGGAGAAGTCCTCGCAGCTGCAGGCAACCTTCGATCACGTCAATCAGGGCGTGGCCGTGTTCGATCACCAGGCCCGGCTTCTGACCTGGAACCCACGCCATCGCGAGCTGCATGGCTATCCCGTCCACCTCTACCGGCCCAGCACCCATCTGCGTCAGTTTCTCGATCACGATCTCGCACGCTCGGAGATGGCGTCTGAGGCGGATTTCGATCCGCGGGCGCTCTCGGAGCCGCTGGCGCCGACGCGCTTTCAGCAATGCGGCGCCGAGGGCCGGACGCTCGCGGTGGAACGGAATTCGATGCCCGGCGGCGGTTTCGTGAGCACGTCGACGGATATCACCGATCACAAGCGGGTCGAGGCGCGCATGCTGCACCTCGCCCAGCACGATCCGCTCACCGACCTGCCGAACCGGCTTTTGTTCCAGGACCGGCTGCAGCAGGCGATGGCGCGCTCGGTCCGCTCGGGCAGCCCGGTCGGGGTGATCGTCATGGACATGGACGGTTTCAAGGCGATCAACGACAGGGAGGGTCACCGGATCGGCGACGAGGTGCTCAAGGCGATGGCCAGACGCCTGCGCTCCGGCCTTCGGGAGAGCGACACGGTGGCACGCATCGGCGGCGACGAGTTCGCGCTCATCCTGCCGGATCTGACCACGGACAAGGCGGCGATCCGGATCGGCGAGAAGATGCTGGCGAGCATCGAGACGCCGCTTCGGATCGAGGACTGCGATATCGACCCGCGTGCGAGCATGGGCGTGGCGATGTTCCCGACGGACGCCACGACGGCGGAAGCATTGCTGCAATATGCCGATCTGGCGATGTATGGCGCCAAGCACGCCGGCGGCGGCATTCGCCTGGCACGGCCCATGATCGAGCGCCAGCGCACGCTGGGCGGCCTGAGGAGGAGCGACCGCTCCACCGCGGTGGGCTGACCAACCATCCCGCCGGCCGGCGATCGCGCGAACCGATCGTCTCGTGTGACAAAAAAGTCAGATCGGCGCTTCGGCGCGCCTGCGCTGCAGCCAGAGGATCGCCGCCAGCATCACCAGGATCGGCGGGATCATGCTGAGGTTGACCGCCTCCCAGCCGATCAAGTGATGCAGCAGACCGGAGGACAGCGAGGAAAGGGCCGCGGTCGCGAACACCACGAGGTCGTTCACCGCCTGGACCTTCGCCTTTTCGGCGGGATGGTAGGTGGTGGTCAGAAGGCTGGTGCCGCCGACGAACATGAAGTTCCAGCCGACGCCGAGCAAAAGGAGGGCGGCCCAGAACTGAACCATCTCGACCCCGGTGAGCGACACCAGGAGGCAGAGCAGGATCAGGCCGGCGCCGCTCGCCATGATCGTGAACACGCCGAAGCGGGCGATCAGATGGCCGGTGACGAAGCTGGGCGCGAACATGCCGAGGACGTGCCACTGGATCACGAAGGCGGTCTGATCGAAGCCGTGGCCGCAGAAGGCCATGGCGAGCGGGGTCGCGGTCATCACCAGCACCATGGCACCCTGCGCGATCGCCGCGGAGCCGAGTGCCACGACGAAGGCGGGCTGGCGCATGATCAGGGAGAGCGGGCGCTGCCCGCCGCTGCGCTCCTCCTCGGCCGGCGGCGGGATGCGCAGGAAGGCGAGGGCGGCGAGGGTCAGGACACCGAGGACGGCGACCGCGGCGAAACTGCCGGCGAACAGGGCAGGGCCGAACAGATCGTCGGTCGCCTTGGCGAGTTCCGGCCCCGCGATCGCGGCGACCACGCCGCCCGCCAGCACGTAGGAGATCGCGCGCGGCCTGAAGGCGGGTGCGGCGACGTCGGCGGCGGCGAAGCGGTAATACATGCCGAAGCCCATGAACACGCCGTAGCCGAAGCTCGCCACGCAGAAGAGGACGAAGGAGCCGGCGAGGATCGCGCCACAGCCGAGGAGCCCGCCGCTGACCGCGAAGCCGGCGCCGATCGCGAAGCCAGCGCGCCGGCCGATCCGCTTCATGAGGTGGGAGGCGGGAAGCGCGGTCGCCATGATCGCGACGAACTGCAGGAACAGCGGCAGTGTCGCGAAGCCGTCCGGGGCCATCGCCTGGCCGGCGAGCGCGGAGGTGGTGATGACCACCGCATTGCCGGTCGCCAGGATGGCCTGGCAGACGGCGAGCAGATAGACGTCGCGGCGGGAATAGTCGGGCTGCATCTTATCTCGATAGACGGCCCCGGCCGCCCTGCCTAGTGGCATGACCACCTCATTCGATGTCCCCGTCTCCGCCAGGCCCGGCGCGATGCGGCCACGATTAGCGGGAGCCGGCGGGAGGTCGGGTCTCTGGCGGGACGCCGCGAAACGGCGCCACGCCAGGCTTGACGAGCGCGCGCCGACTGCCTAAAAACCCCCTGTCGCTGCCGTTCGGGGACGGTGGCGCAATCTGTCTTTTTGCCATCGAGGAACAGGATCATGGCCCGACGTTGCGCGCTGACCGGTAAAGGCGTCCAGACCGGCAACAATGTCAGCCACGCCCACAACAAGACCCGGCGGCGCTATCTGCCGAACCTGCAGCAGCAGCGGTTCTACAGCGAGACGCTGGGCGAGAGCGTGCGCCTTAGGGTGTCGACGCGGGCACTGCGCACGGTCGAAAAGCGCGGCGGCCTCGACGGCTATCTGCTGAAGGCGCGGAACGCCGAGCTGACCAGCGAGCTGCGCCGATTGAAGCAGCGTCTGGTCGCGGCGCGCGCGGCGCAGGAGGCCCAGGGCGCCGCCTGACGCCAGGCAGCATGTTCGATATCAGGAACGCTTCCGGCGTTTCCAGAAATTGCTGGCATGAGGTCGGCTCCGGCCATGGCGGCGCAAAGCCGATGATGTGGCCACGCCGCTAGTCGGCGTCGCTCTTGTTCGGGAGGGCAAGCTGCACCAGCAGCGTTTTCTGAAGAAAGCTGAAATTGTCGTCCGCGAGGAGATACAGGCGGGTCCTGCCGTCTGATCCTCGTCTCGCCGCGATGCCCTCGAAATTCTCGCCGAAATCGCCCCAACGGAAGGTCGCGACTGGCTCCCCGCTAATCTCGGCGCCGGGACGTGCTGCCGAGGCCGGAAAGTATGCGATGCGATTCCTGAAGCCGGCGAGCCAGGAAAACTGGCGTTCGATCACGTAGACCCTGTCCTCCAGGCGATCGGCGCCGACGGGCGCGAAACCTTCGGCCGGGACGTAGACGAGCCGGCGAATGCCTCGGGCATCGACGATCCAGGCCATGAGGCCGGTGCCGCCATGGGCGCCGACCCGCTCGCCGATCGCGAACAGCCGGCCGCGGCCGAGGGCGGCGAGTGCCTCCATGCCCGAATTGCTCGGCCCGCCGAGATCGGGCAGCGGCACGGGCAGGGGGTCGGGCCGTCCGTCCAGATCGTCCAGGGGCCAGCGTATCAGGCCATGACGCCCTTCATAGGCGACCACGAGGCCGCCTTCGCCGTCCTCGGCGAGGGCTTCGGCGTCCCGAAGGCGGCTTTCCGGCGGCGGGCGAAGGTCGGCAAGGGTCCAGTCGTCGACGCCCGTCAGCCCGCCACTCGCGTCGTGCAGGAGCCTCGCCCGCCAGCGCTTGCCGGTGTCGCTGACTGCCAGCATCGAGGCGGCGTCCGGCGCGATCCAAAGGCCGGAGAGACCGCCGAAGGCGGTGTTCGAGGAGTGAAGCACGAAGGCGGCCTCGACCGTGAAACCGTCGCCGGGGTCGCCGATCCCGGCAGGGATCGCCTGACGCACCGCCTCGACCCGGACAGGGGTTTCCGCGCCGGCGGCGGCCGTGAACACGACCAGCGCAAACAGGGCGGCGAACGAGAAAAAGCCCGCGGAGCGCACCCCGCGGGCTTTGTCCCGATCGTTCCTGGACGTCGGCGGCTACTCGTTCGAGGCGCCGAAGAAGTGCAGGAGAAACATGAACATGTTGATGAAGTCGAGATAGAGGCTGAGCGCCCCCATGATCGCCTTCCTGCCCATCACATCGGAATTGTCGAGCTCATGGTAGAGCTCCTTGATCCGCTGGGTGTCGTAGGCGGTGAGGCCGGCGAACACCAGGACGCCGATCACGCTGATCGCGAAATGCAGCGCCGGGCTGGCCAGGAACCAGTTGACGATCATCGCGATGATGATGCCGACCAGGCCCATGAACAGGAAGGTGTGCATGCCGGAGAGGTCGCGCTTGGTGGTGTAGCCGTAGAGGCTGAGCGAGCCGAAAGCCGCGGCGGTGATGAAGAAGGTGCGCGCGATGCTCGAGCCCGTGAACACCACGAACACGGTGGAGAGCGAGAGGCCCATCAGGGCGGCGAACGCCCAGAAGGCGAGCTGCGCCGAGCCGACGCTCATCTTTTCGATGCGGAAGCTGAAGAACATGACGAAGCCGAGCGGCGCGAGCATCACCAGCCACTTCAGCGGCGATCCCATGATCGGGACGTATAGGGCCGGGGTGGTGCCGACGATGAAGGCCACCAGGCCGGTGATCACCAGGCCGAGGCCCATATAGTTGTAGACCGAGAGCATGTAGCTGCGCAGGCCCTCGTCGACGCGATCGACGGTGACCTGGCCATGAGCGACCCGAGGATCCGCTGCCATGACTTTCCCCTCTTCCTCTAGCGTTGAACCTGCCGATCCGGGCCGGGCAGCGCCGGATCGCCCTTTGTCGATGATATGGTCACTGACCCCACCACTTCAAGCCGCGCGGATCACCACTGTCGCTCATTGACATCGTCGAGTGCGGGGGCGTTCAGGTCCCCTTCCTCGTCGGCGTCGTTTTCGTCCTCTGCTCCGTCGTCCAGATCCTCGTTTTCCTCGCCTTCGCCATCGCGCACCAGCCTCGCAGCACCTGCCCGGAACGGCGTCGGGCCGGTCTTCACTTCGAAGATGACGGCGTGATTGGGCTGGATGTCATCGAAGTTCAGGCCGGACTCCAAAGCGTTGGCGTGAAAGAAGTAATCCTCGTGGTCCTCCGCGGCGATGAACCCGTAGCCGCGATCGCCGATGATGTTCTTCACCCGCCCGCGCAGCACCTGGCCGGTCGGCTCGTCGTCCTCCCGGTCGTCGGGCCTGGGCGTGCGGGTGCGGTCCCGCCAGCGATCGATCTTGGTCAGGAGATCATCCAGCCAAATCATTTCAAAATCGCGAACGCGCGACGGATCCGCGGGATCGGCCAGTTCGGCCGCACAGGCGGAATCGATGCTGGCCAGCACCACCCGCTTGCCGTGACGTCGGACCTCCTGGAGCAGCGGCTCGAAGTCGCGATCACCGAGCACCATGATCGCGAGATCCATGGCGCCGGGCATCGTGGCATAGCGCATGAGCGTGACCGCAAGCGCCACGTCGACACATTTTTCCCGAGGTGCGAAGGCGTCTTCCGGATCCCGATCCTGACGGCGCAGGCGACGCCCGCAATAGTCGATCGGAAAGGTCTCGACCTCGTAGTTGTGATCCTCACGCAGCCTGGCGAAGAACGCCTTTCGCCGTTCGACCGAACTTTCGTCGACGGGATCGTAATTTTCGGCATAGCTGCCGAAATAGTGACTTCGGACGATATCGACCCGAAGGCCGGTCTGACGTCCAATTTCTTCTGCTAGAACGCCCGGCAGGCGTCCGAAATCGACCTGGAAATCGGCCTTCCCCGCGGCCTTGCCCAACTCCGCCATGTTGGCGTAGAGCCATCCCCCGTCGATGAACAACATCGCTTTTACCATCAACCCAGCGCCTCAGCCCCGCTTGAAACATCAAAAACCCCGCTGCCCCATATCGGGGCCCAACTTAACAGATGGCAATGAGACCTAGAAGATAACGGTTGCAATTTTTCGCATGCGAAAATAGCAACCACTACTGCGACAATAGCATTGGCAACCATTATACTCGATTATATCATTAGATATAGACAATTTTTTTCAGCTTACTGGTCACGCCTCGCGTTAGGATTTTACTTGATATTGCGGATGCCAACCACACTTTTGGTTGATTCCGCGCGCGCCGTCGTCACGCGATCAGCCATTCCTCCATGCGCAAGAGTGCCGGAAAGGTTTCGAGCAACCAGTAGGCGATGGTTTCCAGTCTGCCTGTCACCATGAGAACGCCCATCATCACCAGCAATAGACCGGCGCCCTGTTGGAGGCGCCTGCCGATCCGGCCGAGCGAGCGCATGCCTTTAAGGAGGCTGCCGGTGAACGCCGCGGCCATCAGGAACGGCACGCCGAGACCGACGGAATAAATCGCCAGCAGCAGCATGCCCTTGGTGAGGTCGGCGGTGCTGGCGCTGAGCGCCAGGATCGCGCCGAGCACCGGGCCGATGCAGGGGGTCCAGCCGAAGGCAAAGGCGATGCCGAGAAGCAGGGCGCTGAGCGTCCGGCCGCCGGGCAGATCCAGGTGAAATCGCGTGTCGGCGTCCATCAGGGCGAACGGCGTGAAGCCGAGCATGTGCAGGCCGAACAGGGTGACGATCACGCCGGCGACGATGCCGAGTTCGTACTTATAGGTGAGCAGCAGCCCGCCGAGATAGGTGGCGCCGGCCCCGAGGGCCACGAACACGATGCTGAAGCCGAGCACGAAGGTCGCCGCCAGCAACAGCGCCTGGGCGCGCGGCGCCTGCCCGTCGCGCAGGTCCTCGAGCGAGCTGCCCGCCACGAACGAGACATACCCCGGTACGAGCGGCAGCACGCATGGCGACAGAAACGAGATCACGCCGGCGGCGAAGGCGGTCGCGATGCCTATCAGGGACAGATCCACCATGGCATCATCCTATAAGCGAACTTTGGCCAGTGCCAGTTACTCACGCCGCTCTTAACGTTCTTTTAATCTAACGTGAGCAGGCGACTCGAAGGCGCGCGGATTCACCGAAAAGGGTCAGCTCGACGCCCTCGGCCGGCTCCGGGCGATCGCGCGGCTAAGCAGAACGACCGGAAGCAGGCCGACGGCGACGATGGCGAGCGCCGCGGTCGAGGCCTCGGCGAGCCGTTCGTCGGACGCGAACTGATAGACGCGGACGGCCAGCGTCTCGAAATCGAAGGGCCGCATGATCAGGGTCGCCGGCAGCTCCTTCAGAACGTCGACGAAGACGATCACCACGGCGGTGAGGAGGGCACTCTTGAGCAGCGGCAGATGGACCCGGCGAAGCGTGCCGCCCGGCCGCTGGCCGAGGGAGCGCGCGGCGTCGTCCAGATGGCGGTTGATCTTGCCGAAACCGGCCTCGACGCTGCTGAGAGCGACCGCGAGAAAGCGCACGAGATAGGCGAACAGCAGGCCGATCACCGTGCCGGACAGCAAAAGGCCTATGCTCACGCCGAACTGGGCCTCGAGCCAGCTGCTGAGCGCATTGTCGAAGCGCGCGAGCGGGATCAGCACGCCGACCGCGATCACCGTGCCGGGAATCGCGTAGCCCAGTGCTGCAACACTCGAGGCCGCCTTCATGAAGGCGCTCGGTTTCAGCCGGACCCCGTAGGCGACCAGCACCGCGAAGCCGACGGTCAGAAGGGCGGCGGCGGCGGCGAGGCTGAAGCTGTTCCAGGCGAGCGGCAGGAACTTGCCGGCCATGAGCATGTCGCCCTGCTCGACGGTCATCTTCAGGAGCGCCAGGGTCGGCAGCACGAAGCCGAGCGCGATCGGTGCCAGGCAGGCGGCGGCGGCCAGCAGGCCCCGGCCTTTCGGGAGATCGTAGCAGGTGAGCGGGCGCATGGCGGTGGTGTGGTCGTAGCGCGCGCGGGAACGGCCGAGGCGCTCGATCCAGAGCATGGACAGCACGAACACCATCAGCACGGCGGCGAGCTGGGCGGCGGCCGCCGGTTCGCCGAGCGCGAACCAGGTGCGGTAGATGCCGGTCGTGAAGGTGCTGATGCCGAAATGCTGGACGGTGCCGAAGTCCGCCATGGTTTCCATGAGCGCCAGTGCCACGCCCCCCGCGATCGCCGGGCGCGCCATGGGCACCGCGACCTCGGCGAAATGGCGCCAGGGATTGCGTCCGAGCGTGCGGCTGACGTCGAGGAGACAGCTGGATTGGCTGAGAAAGGCGGCGCGCGAGAGGAGATAGACGTAAGGATAGAGGACCATGGTCATCACGAGGACCGCGCCGCCGAGCGAGCGGATTTCCGGAAACCAGTAGTCCTGGCGCGTCCAGCCGGTCAGCTCGCGAAGCCCCGTCTGCACCGGGCCCGCGAACTGCAGAAGGTCTGTATAGGTGTAGCCGATGATGTAGGTCGGCACGGCGAAGGGGAGCAAAAGCGCCCATTCGAACAGGTTGCGGCCCGGAAACCGGCACATGGTGACCAGCCAGGCATTGCCGACTCCGATGACGGTGACACCGAGAGCCACGCCCGCGGCGAGCGCCAGTGTGTTGCCGACATAACCCGGCAGCACCGTGGTCGCGAGATGCTGCCAGACCTCACCCTTCGGCAGCAGCAGGCTTGCGAACACCACCAGCACCGGCAGTGCCACCGCCAGCGCCAGGACGAAAGCGAGCAGGCTCCATCGATCCGGCAGGATCGAGAGGCCGGACCGTTGCCTGGGCGGGGTGTGAAGGTCGTCGAGTGTCGAGCGCATCCAGACCATGGGCCGATGGCGCCGTCGGGCGCCGGGCGGCAGCCGTAAATTATCGATAACTCATTGTAACATTTGAAGAAAAAAGATCAAAGAACGGATTTTCCACGCCGATTGAAGCCTCTAAGCGGCATTTCAGAATCGTTTTAGTTCGAAACGCCCGCCCGGCGCCGCCTGCTCGGCGCCGGTCTCACCGCGTCCAGGCGACCACCCGCGCAGGCGCGCCATCGGCGGCGGGCAGCTTCAGCGGCAGGCAGCAGAAGTCGACGCGCTCGGTGGTCAGAGCGCGCGTGTTGGTCAGATATTCGATCAGCACGACGTCGTTGCGCAGCAGGACGTCGTGGCTGACATGCTCCTCGATCGGCCGCACCTCGCCGGACAGCAGGAGGCGGATGCAGTAATCCTGCGGGAAGTCGAAGGCCACCGCCTTCGGCCGACGCGCGAGCAGCCATTCCGCCGCCGACCGCTCCAGAAAGGGGGCTTCAAGCCAGAATTCGGGCGTGGTCGCCTGACGCCGCTCGCCCCAGGCCGTCTTGAACAGCACGATGTCGCGCTCTTCGACATGGCCGCCGGCCCGCTCGAGCGCCGCCGCGTCGACCGGCGTCATCGGCTCGATGTCGAGAAGATCGAGCACGGCCGCCGGCCCGACCGTACGCTCGAGGCCGATGTCGTCGGTGGTCTTGCCGTCCGGAAAATAGTGGCGCGGGCTGTCCATATGGGTGAAGCCGTGCACAGCGAAGCCGAGCCAGGTGACCTGGAACATGTCGCCGCGGGCGTGATCGGCGACGGTGCGGCGCTCGACTGGCCAGCGGAAATGGTCGGCGATCGGCATGGTCAGATCGATCGGCGTCGGCATGTCTTGTCCTCCGCGGGGAGATCGGGCAGGCGGTCGCTCGGGCCGGCGCCTGCCCGCCGGGTTCAGGCCGGCACCTGAATAAATTCGACCGAAAGGCCGTCCGGACTTTGCAGATAGACCACGCGGCGGCCCTGGTTCGGTCCCTGGTCGATGGTCACGACATCGCCGATCGGCGAAAGGCCGTAGGCTGCAGCCGCTTCGACTGCGGCGGATGCGTCGTCGACGTCGAATGCGATGTGGCCGGCGCCGTCCTGATAGATCCTCGGAAGGGCCTCGCCGCGGTCCGGCGGTGCTGTGTAGCGGATGAGCTCGATCCAGTGGCCGTAGCCGCGCAGATAGGCCACCTCGATGTCGGCCTCCGCGAGACCGGTCATGTCGGCGATCGCCTTTTTGTCCCGCGGCGCCCGCGAGGTCAGCTCGAATCCGAGCAGATCCCGGAAGAATCCGATGGTCCGGTCGAGATCGGAAATGACGAATGCCGTGTGATTGAAACCGAAGATCGTCAGGTCAGCCATGATCGACATCTCTTTCATTGATCGTTTCTATGCGCCGATTCGCCCCGATCGAAGGGACTCTGTCAAGGCGATGCTCCGGATCGGCCGGGGCACGGATTTCGCGTCAGCGTTAATCGAAAATGAACTTTCGTCGGATAATCTTCGGTCATGATTGCACTGAAAGGTATCCGAACATGCGGTCCAATCCGTTCCTGAGAGGCCTCGGCCGCCGCCGCGCCGCGATGACCGGCGGCGAGGTGCCGACCGAAGAGGAGCTGCCGCCGGCGGCGTTGGAGGGCGAAGCGAACGACAGCCCGGTGACGGCGGACGAGGCGCCCGCGTCCGACGGAGGAGGCGGTTCGGGTTTCGGCTTCGCCTATCGGGGGCAGAGCCAGGAGGACGCCACGCCGCCCGAGATCCCGCCGCTTCAGGCGGAGGCAGCGAAGGACGGACAGCCCGACACCGGGCAGTCCGGCCCTCACCGGACCGATGGTGGAGTCCCGATCCCGGCAGGCCTGCCCGCACGGGCGGCGTCGGTCCCTTCCGGACCCGCGCCGCAGAGCCGGCGGACGCCGCCGTCCGACGGGCCCGTGATGAGCACGCCGCATCTCGATCGCCTCCGCGCCCAATTCGACGGACATATGCTCGATGGTGACATGGAGGCGATCTCCGAGCGCTGGGGCTTGGAAGGGACCGGTCGACCGAACGCGGGTTCCGCCGAGCGGCAGCTCTCCCGGGAAGGAGACGACGACGCGGGAGTCTTCGATCCGGCCGGCTCGCGCCGACACGAGTCCGCGACCTCGCCGCGGGACGTTTCCGTGGATCGATGGGACGAGACCGACGCGGCGGCAGAGGATGAATTGGTCGAGGACGACGAGCCGGATTTCGATCCGGCCGAGGAGGTCGCCGTCACCATCGGGCGCGTGGTGTCTATCCGCGGTTCGGTGGTCTGGGGCGCGCTGTTCGACGACATCGACGGCAAGGCGTCGAAGGCGGCGCGCATGGGTGCACTGGTGTCGATGCGCGGCCCGGACTCGCGGGTGTTCGGCATCGTTAATCGGCTGGAGCGCGAGCAGCAGGCCGGCAACGCCCAGGCGGAGCGAACAGTTTTCGAGATCCAGATTCTTGGCGAGATCGCGGACGAAAAGACCGGCTTTCAGCGCGGCGTCTCCAGCTATCCGCCGCTGGACGCGCCGGTCACCACCATCACGATCCGCGACATCGCCACCATCTACGCCCGGCCGCGAACCTCGAACGTCCATATCGGCCGGCTCCGTCACAATGCCAAAGTGCCGGCCTTCGTCCTGACCGACAGCCTGCTCGGCAAACATTTCGCCGTGCTCGGCACCACCGGCACCGGCAAATCCTGCGCGACCACGGTCATCCTGCGCTCGATTCTCGACGAGCATCCCGAAGGCCATGTCGTGCTGGTCGACCCGCACAACGAATATGGCGCCGCCTTTTCCGACCGGGCGGAACTGCTGCATCCCGGCAATCTGCAGCTTCCCTACTGGCTCCTGAATTTCGAGGAGATCGCCCATGTCGTGCTGCACGGCGCGTCGCGCGAGCATATTCACAGCCAGGGCGCTCTGCTCAAGAGTGCGATCATCCAGGCGAAAACGCAGTTCGCCGGCGGCAATCAGGATGACAATCTGATCACCGTGGACACCCCGGTCCCCTATCGGTTGTCCGATCTGGTGAGCATTCTCAAGGAGGGCATGGGCACCTTCAACAAGGCAGAAGGCGCCTCGCTCTATCTGAGTCTGATCAACCGGATCGAAAGCCTGCGCGCGGACAAGCGCTTCGCCTTCATGTTCTCCAGTATCGCCGTGCGCGACAATATGGAGCAGGTGCTGGCGCAACTCCTGCGTATTCCGACCGACGGCAAGCCGATCACCATCATCGACATTTCCGGCCTGCCGTCGGACGTGGTCGACGTGGTGGTCTCGGTGCTGTTCCGGCTGACCTTCGAGCTCGCCGTCTGGAGCGAGCGCGGCAAGGCGCCGCCGGTGCTGCTGGTCTGCGAGGAGGCCCATCGTTATGTGCCGGAGGAGTCGGACGTGGGATTCGCGCCGACCAAGCGGGTGATCGCGCAAATCGCCAAAGAAGGCCGGAAATACGGCGTCACGCTCTGCCTGGTCAGCCAGCGCCCGTCCGAGCTCGCGGTCAGCTCGCTCGCCCAATGCAATACCATCTTCGCCCTGCGCATGAGCAACGAGCACGATCAGGCCTTCGTCGGCCAGGCGCTGTCCGAGAACGCCCGCTGGCTGGTGGACAGCCTGCCGTCCCTGAACACGCAGGAGGCGGTGGTGGTCGGCGACGGCGTCACCGTGCCGGTGCATATTCGCTTCAAGGATCTGCCGAAAAACCACCGTCCGGCCAGCCACGATCCGTCATTCTCGGAAAACTGGCGCCGGAAGACCGATCCGGGCTTTCTTTCCCAGGCGATCGACCGCTGGCGGCGACAGGCGCGCTGAGGCCGGAGGTGTTGGGGCCGGACCTGTCGAGGTGCTGCTCCTGTGGGCAAATGCGGCAATCCCGCTGCCACCAATCGCCCACTGACGATGCATCCATCGATCTCGCTTTTCACTATATCTGGCCACCGCATTGGGAACGTGCAGGCCGGCATCACCGGCCTTTGCCGGTGGATCAACGCTTTCCTGATTTTGCGGCGACGCCGAGAGTCTCGCCGAGTGCTTTGAGCGCGGATCGAAGGGCCTCGTTTTCGACCGGCGCCACCGCGTCGTCGATCGCGGTCTTCTCGGCGGGATCGAGGTTCGGCAGGGGCGCTGCAGGCGGCGTCAGCTTCCGGCGGCGCGGCGGTGACTGGCGAAGCTGCAGACGGGTCACGACCGGGCGGCCGAAGAACCGGTTGATGCGCTCGATCACCTGCAGCTCGGCATGCTGCAGCTCCAGCGCGGCGCCTCCCGTCACGTCCAGACGCAGCACGCCGTGACGGGAAAGGCCGACCGGCTGACAGGAGGCGGCGATCGTCTCGCCGATCACGTCGGCCCAGTCGGTGAGAAGGCGCGCCTCGGCGAGCCCGCGCCGCCTGGCCTCGCTGCCGAGAATCCCGCCCAGCAGATCGGGCATGCGACGAAGCCCGTGGCGGCGGCCGGCGGGACGGGGCTTGCCGCTCGATGACGGTCCGTGGCGGGGCAGGCGAGCTCTCCTTATTCGATCGGCCTCGTGCGGCGGCATCTCGCCAGTTTCCCTATCGCATCCCGCCTGAAATCGCTACATCGAACCGGAAGACGCTCGGCCGCGGAACAGACCGGGCATGATGCTGAAAACGTCATCGGAGGGTGCGCAGATCGGGGAGGGTGCGGAGATCGGGGAGGGGGTGGCGTTCGGCAGCGAGCAGGCGAGCGCTCTGAGCGAGAAGCTGCTCGCCTGGTATGATCGTCATCGCCGCCGGCTTCCCTGGCGCGCCGAGCCGGGCGAGATGCCGGACCCCTATCGCGTCCTGGTCAGCGAGCTGATGCTGCAGCAGACCACGGTCGCGACGGTCACCGGCCGCTTCGAGCCGTTTCTCCGCCGCTTTCCCGATCTCGACAGCCTGGCCCTGGCCGAGGAGACGGAGGTTCTGCACGCCTGGCAGGGGCTCGGCTATTATCGTCGCGCGCGGGCGCTGCACGCCGCGGCGCGCGCGGTCCTGCAGCACCATGGTGGCCGTCTGCCGGGCCGGGTCGGTGCACTACTCGAACTTCCCGGCATCGGCGACTACACGGCGAAGGCCGTCGCCGCGATCGCCTTCGATCGTCCGGTCCTGCCGATCGACGGCAACGGCGTGCGGGTGTTCGCGCGTCTGTTCGCGATCCAGACACCGATGCCGAAGGCGGCCGCCGAGGTGCGTGCGCGCGTGGCCGTATTCGAGCCCGCGAGGCGTCCGGCCGACCTCGCCCAGGCGGTGATGGATCTGGGCGCCGCGGTCTGCCGGCCGAAGCGGCCCTGCTGCGACGCCTGTCCCTGGAGGGCGGACTGCGCCGGCCGCGAGCTCGGGATCGCGGAAGTCCTGCCGAGACGAGCGCCCAAGGCGAACCGGCCGCTGCGGCAAGGTGTCGCGTTTCTGCTCACCCGTCCGGACGGCGCGATCCTGTTTCGAAAGCGTCCTCGGGACGGTCTGCTCGGCGGTCTGCACGAGCTGCCCTCGAGCCGCTGGCTGCCGCCGCCGCTCGATCGCGACGCTGCGCTCGAAGAAGCACCCGAGCGCGTCGCCTGGCGCGTTCACGAAAAGCCGGTGCGCCACGTCTTCACCCACTTCGCCCTCGACCTCGAGCTCGCCGAGGGTCGGAGCGTCGATCCGCCGGACGGGCTCTGGCACACGCCTGGCGAGCTCGACCGGCTGGCCCTGCCGACCCTGATGAAGAAACTGCTTCAACGCGCCGGCAGGATGTGACGGCGTCCGCGCAGTTATCAATTATTACGAGAAAATCAACAAGCAGAGGTTGCGTTTTCTCGTGCTCCGGTTCACGTTCCGTCCGAAATCGCGCGTCGCCCTGCCGTCGCTGGACACTGTCGCGCGCCGACGCCATCGTCGATCTTCTGCGGTTGGAGGTCTCAATAGATGTCTCGAAAGATTGGGCTGCTTTTTCTCGGCTCTCTGTTCATCGGTCTTGGCGCCTGCACGACCGCCCTGCCTCCGGAAAAGACCGAGGCCCTGGGTGCGCCATTCAATGAAGAGTTGAAGAGCCGCTATCTGCAGCTCGCGGCCAGCCGGCGCAGCAGCCTGGATTTCGACTACTTCCATTTCCGCGAAAAGGCCGAGGCGGCTCTGCTTGGCGATGTGGTCGAGCCGGATCAGGTCGCGGATCATGACATCTGCCTGCCCTGGCAACCCGAGGCGCTGGCGGCGAGGGAGCGGCTCACGGCGCTTTTGGACCAGGGCGGACGCTTCAGAGCGCCGGACCGGGCCGCCGAGGCGCAGGTCGATTTCGACTGCTGGCTGGACGAGCTCGAAGGGCAGTCCCGGGGGGGCGCCTGCACCGCCGCGCAGGAGCAGGGCGCCGGACCGGCACCCAGCCAGTGCGGCGAGCGGCTGATGGCCGATCTCGACCTGGTCGAGGCGGCAATCGCCAGTGACGGCGCCCCCTACCAGCTGTTCTTCGCGAGCGGCAGGACCGACATCGACGCCGAGGGCAAGGACGTTCTCGCGCGGGTGAAGCGCGATGCCGATCTCATCCAGCCGGCGCGCATTCTGGTCACCGGCTACGCCGATCGCCGTGGCGTCGCCGCCACCAACAAGGCGCTCGCGGAGCAACGCGCCCGCGAGGTGGCGAAGGGACTGATCGAGCGGGGCGTGCCGGCCGCCGCGATCACCGTCGATTCCTGGGGCGAGACCATCAGCGCCGACAGCCTGGACGAGAATCGCCGGGTCGAAATAACCTTCGAGAATTGATCCGTATCCTGCCGGGGCGCCGGCGGCGGCGCGCCGATTTTCGCCGTCGCCCGTGGATGCTCCGGTATTCTCCGGTGGTGTGATCCGATGAATCTTCTGAACCTGTCGAACGGTCGCCTCCTTCTGCCTTTCGCCGTCGTCTTCGGCCTCGCCGGCTGCGCCGCGGAAGGCGGCGGCGATTGGGCTGCCGGCGCCGGCAGCGTGCTTGAGGGCGTGCTCGGCCAAAGCGGCGCGATCGGTCAGAGTGAGATCGCCGCTGGCCTGAAGGAAGCGCTCCGGGTCGGCACCGAACGGGTGGTTCTGGACCTCGGTCAGGTGGACGGGTTCAACGCCGATCCCGAGGTGCATATTCCGCTGCCCAGGGCGCTCGCACAGGTGCAGTCCTCGCTTCGTCTGATCGGCGCGTCTGCCCTGGTCGACGATCTGGAGCTGCGCATCAATCGGGCGGCGGAGCAGGCGACGCCGGTCGCCAAGGACATTTTCTGGCAGGCGATCACCGGCCTCACCTTTCAGGACGTGAACGCAATCTATCAGGGGCCGAACGACGCCGCGACCCGCTATCTGGAGCGCACCACCCGCGTCTCGCTGACCGATGCGATGCGCCCGATCGTCGACGATGCGGTGGAAGAGGCCGGTGCCGTGGCGATCTATGATCAGATCGTCGAGCAGGCGAGCCTCTCTACGTTCATTCCGGACTTCAAGGCGGACCTGACCGGTCACGTTCTCGATCGGGCGATGGACGGCATGTTCGCCTATCTGGCCGACGAGGAGGCGGCGATTCGGGAAGACCCGCTCAAACGGACGACGGCACTCTTGAAACGAGTCTTCGGCGGAACGACCTAAACGACGTTCCGCGCGGCCGGATCCGACGGGCCGATCCGGCGAGGCCCGGCCGCCGGCTTTCGAACCTACTGCGGACCCTGCTGCGAGAAGATCATGAAAAAGCTGTTCCTGGTTCTCGGCGTGCTGCTGGTTCTGCTCATCGGTGCCGTGGTGGCCGCGCCGATGCTGGTGCCGGCCGAAACGATCAAATCGCAGCTGGCAGCCCAGGTCGAGTCCGCAACCGGACGCAAGCTCTCCGTCGATGGCGATCTCGACCTCTCGGTGCTGCCGAGCCTCGCCGTCGACATGGGCGAGGTGCGCTTCGCCAACGCGCCCGACAGCGACGTCGCCGACATGGCGACCCTGGACCGGCTCAAGGTCAAGCTGAAGGTTCTGCCGCTCCTCTCCGGCTCGGTCGAAGTCGACGAATTCGTGCTGGTGAAGCCGAGCATCCGTCTTGAGGTCGACGCCGACGGCAACCCCAACTGGTCCTTCGAAAGCGGCGGCGAGGAGACGGCGTCCGCCGAGGAGCATGCGGGCGAGGAGCCGGCGACCGGGGAGACCGGCGGCGGCCTGCCGATCAGCGAGCTCAAGCTCGGCGACATCCGGATCGAGGACGGCAGTCTGACCTATGTCGACCGCGCCGCGAACAGCGAGGAGCGGGTCGAGAACATCAACATGAAGCTCAGTCTCGCCGACCTTCGGAGCCCGCTCGATGCCGAGGGATCGCTGGACTACAAGGGCGAGACCATCGAGCTGGATCTCGGCCTTGCGGCCCCTTACGGCCTGATCGAAGGCGGGGCTTCGGCCTTCGACATCGGCGTCAAGTCAGCGGCGCTGCAGCTTGGCTTCGACGGCGAGCTCGCCAATCAGTCGGCACCGAGCGCCGCCGGCAGCATCGATCTGTCGGTGCCGTCGGTGAAGGGGCTCGCCGCCTGGCTCGCGGAGCCGATCGCGCTCGAGACCGAAGGGCTGGAGACCCTGACCATCGCCGGCAAGCTGAATGGCTCGGCCGACAAGATCGCGTTCACCGAGGCGGTGATCAGCCTGGACAAGATCAAGGGCCAGGGCGAGATCACCACGGACCTTGCCGGCGCGGTGCCCAAGGTGAGCGGCAGGCTCGACCTCGGCATGGTCGATCTCAACACCTATCTGCCGCCCGCCATGCAGGACCAGGGCGAAGACCGGGGAGAAGCCGAAAGTAGTGAAACGGCGGCGGATGGCGAGGCGGCGGACGGCGACTGGTCGGACGAGCCGATCGAGATCGCGCTCGGCGGCGTCGATCTCGCCTTCGAGCTGACCCTGGAGGGGCTGAAGGCGCAGGCGGTGAAGCTGGATCGCACGGTGCTGGCGCTGAACATGAGCGGCCAGACACTGACCGCCGACCTCAAGGAGTTCGCACTCTATGACGGCCAGGGCAGCGGCCGGCTGACGGTGCGTTCGGACGGCGGGCGGCCGCATTTTGAAAAACAGTTCAGCCTCGCCGGCCTGGAGGCCCTGCCGTTCCTCACCGACGCCGCCGATTTCGACCGTCTGGAGGGCAAGGCGAATGCCGAGTTTTCCTTCGCCACGTCAGGCGGCACGGAGCGGCAGCTGGTCGAGAATCTGGCCGGCAACGGCAAGGTCGCGTTCACCGACGGCGCGATCGTCGGCATCAATGTCGCGGCGATGGTGAGGAATGTCGGCTCGGCCTTTCTGAGCGCAGATGCGAACGAGGCCAGAAAGACCGATTTCGCCGAGCTTGGCGGCACGTTCACGGTGGCGAACGGCCTCTTGACCAACGACGATCTGGCGCTGCAGGCGCCGGCTCTTCGGGTGAACGGCGCCGGCACGGTCGATCTGCCGAAGCGGCAGGTGGACTACCGGATCGAACCCAAGGCCGCGGCCACCCTTCAGGGCCAGGAAGGGGAGACCGAGGTCGCCGGCCTTCTGGTGCCGGTGGTGGTCAAGGGCAGCTTCGACGATCTCAGCTTCAAGCCGGATCTGAGCGGCACGGTCGAACAGGCGATCAAGGATCCGAAGGCGCTGAAGGAGCAGGTCAAGCAGCAGCTCGATGCGGTCGGCGACTCGACCAAGGACCTGAATTCGGTGAGCGACGTCAAGGACGCGCTGAAGAAGGTCGGCAAGGAAGACGGCAAGAAACTTCTGGACGATCTGCGCAGCGGCGATCAGGACGTCGGCTCATCGCCGGCCGGCAAGCTCCTGAAAGGTCTTTTCGACTGACCGAACCGGCCGGGCATGGTCAGCCCGGTGATTTTTCCGGAACCCGGGTGCGCCTGCCTGCCGGTTTCTCCGCTGCATCCCGTTTCTTGCGTGCGGCGCCCTTCCGTGAGCGGCTCGCGGCGGGCGGCTTCAGATGGCTGTCGATGCTTTGGCGAAAGGCCTCGGCGAGATCGGCGGGCGGCTGCAGCTCGTCGTCATTGGCGGCGGCCGGGGCGGCGGCCGGCTTGATCGGCATTTTGCGATCGGCGGTCTCGCCAAAAGCGAGCTTCTGTTCGATCAGCGCCTTCAGCGCCGCCTGGTAGCGGTCCTTGAACACATGGGGATCGAAGCGGCCGCTGCGCAATCCGATCAGCTGCTCGGCGAGATTGAGAAGCTCGGTGGGCGGATCGCCGCTCGGCAGGCCATCGAAGAAGTCGCCGGGATCGCGGACCTCGTCGGCGGCGCGAAGGGTGGTCAGGAGAAAGCCGCGGCCGCGCGGGACGAGCACGGCCATGCGTTCCCGACGGTGAAGGACCAGGCGCGCGACCGCCGCCCGTCCGCGCCTCGCCATGGCGCCGCGCAGCACGTCCAGCATCTCGATCGCGATCACGCCGTCGGGGCTCAGATAGAACGGCTGGTCCAGATAGATCGGATCGACCTCGGCGGCGTCGACGAAGCTCTCGATCGAGAGGATTTTGTCCGGCGGATCGGTGATCTCGCGAAGATCCGACTCCTCGATCACCACATAGCGATCGTCCTCGCAGGCATAGCCGGTGACCAGATCGGCGCGCGCGACCTTACCGAGCGCCGGATCGTGCGGCACCATGGCGATGCGGTTGCGGGTGTCCTTGTGCAGGAAATGCGCGGACAGCTTCTCGGCCTGGCCGGTCGCCTTGTAGAGGCGGATCGGACAGGAGAGCAGCGCCAGCTTCAGATGCCCCTTCCAGCTCGCACGCGCGGTCGCCATGGGCGTCCTCCCTTTCCTTGAAAGGTAGGGCGATCAGCGACGGCGTCCATTGTCGAAAGGAACCGAGGTCGGGGATGCGGCGCCCCGCCGCTCAGGCGACGGCGCTTCGCCTCGATTGCTTTTTCCGCTCATGGGGATCGAGATGGCGCTTTCGAAGGCGGATCGAGGCGGGCGTCACCTCAACCAGCTCGTCGTCGGCGATGTAGGTCAGCGCCTGCTCCAGCGTGAGGCGGGCAGGCGGCGTGAGCAGGATGGCGTCGTCCTTGCCGGCGGCGCGGATGTTGGTGAGCTGCTTGGCCTTCAGCGGGTTGACCTCGAGATCGATCGGGCGGTTGTGTTCGCCGAGGATCATGCCGCCATAGACCTTCTCGCCGGGGCCGATGAAGAATTTTCCGCGATCTTCGAGATTCCAGAGCGCATAGGCGACGGCGCTCCCCTGCTCGAGTGAGATCAAAACGCCGTTCCGCCGGCTTTCGATCTCGCCCTTGTAGGGTGCGTAGCCGTGGAACAGGCGGTTCATGATGCCTGTCCCGCGGGTGTCGGTCAGGAAGTCCCCGTGATAGCCGATCAGTGCTCGCGACGGCGCGTGAAAGACCAGACGCTGACGGCCGACGCCGGCGGCCTTCATCTCGATCAGCTCGGCCTTTCGGCGGGACAGCGTCTCGACCACGGTTCCCGAAAACTCCTCGTCGAGGTCGATCACCACCTCCTCGATCGGCTCCAGTTTCCTGCCGGTCTCGGAATCCTCCTGCAAAAGCACGCGCGGCCGCGCCACCGCGACCTCGTAGCCCTCGCGGCGCATGGTCTCGATCAGCACGCCGAGCTGAAGCTCGCCGCGGCCTGCGACCTCGAAGGCGTCCCGGCTCGGTAATTGGGTGACGCGGATCGCGACATTGCCCTCGGCCTCGCGCAGCAGGCGCTCCTCGATCATGCGGGTGGTGACCTTGCTGCCCTCCTGGCCGGCCAGCGGCGAGTCGTTCACGGAGAAGGTCATGGCCAGCGTCGGCGGATCGATCGGCTGTGCTGCGATCGCCTGATCGACGCTTTCCTCGCAGAGCGTGTCGGCGACCGTGGCCTTGGCGAAACCCGCCAGCGTGACGATGTCGCCGGCCTCCGCCGTTTCCAGCGACTCGCGTTCCAGCCCGCGAAAGGCGAGGATTTTCGTCACCTTGGTCTGCTCGATGGCCCGGCCGTCGCGCGAAAGGGCCTTGACCGGCTGATTGGCGCGCACGCTGCCGGACAGGATCCGGCCCGTGAGCAGGCGGCCGAGATGCGCATCCCGTTCCAGCGTTGTGGCGAGCATGGTGAACGCCCCGCCCTCGCGCACGTCGGGCGGGCTGACATAGTTCAGAATGAGCTCGAACAGCGGCGCCATGTCGTTATGGACGGGCGGCTCCGGGTCCCTGCCGACCCAGCCCTCCTTGGCGGATCCGAAGAGCGTCGGGAAGTCGAGCTGGCGGTCGTCGGCGTCGAGGGCGGCGAACAGGTCGAAGACCTCGTCATGCACCTCGTGCGCGCGCTGGTCCGGGCGGTCGACCTTGTTGATCACCACGATCGGACGAAGGCCGAGCTTGAGCGCCTTGCCGAGGACGAACTTGGTCTGCGGCATCGGCCCTTCGGCGGCGTCCACCAGAAGGAGCACGCCGTCGACCATGCTGAGCACGCGCTCGACCTCGCCGCCGAAATCCGCGTGACCAGGCGTGTCGACGATGTTGATGCGCGTGTCCTTCCAGACCACGGAGGTGCATTTGGCGAGGATGGTGATGCCGCGCTCGCGCTCGAGATCGTTCGAATCCATCGCCCGTTCCGCCACCTGCTGATGGGCGCGAAACGTGCCGCTCTCCTGGAGCAGCCGGTCGACCAGCGTGGTCTTGCCGTGGTCGACATGGGCGATGATGGCGATGTTGCGCAAATTCATGGCATCCGGACCGCAAAAAAGCGGCCTCGGAAAGCGGGGCCGCGACGCTTCTGATATAAGCGGGCCGGCGGGGCGCGCAAGGTCGTCGGTCGTCGTCCGGATGGCCGGCGAGCGCGAGCCAGGCCGATAATTGCGGCCGAACGATGCAGAACGGCAACAGGCCGCGCGCGGTCGTGACCGTCGGCATCGCGCCTTGAATTCTGATAAAGGCTTGATTCGAGGCGCTTCCGGCGCAGCCCTGTGGGCTGAAGGCTGGTCAACTTCAGCGCGTCATCGCGCCGTTGATGGAGGCTGAAGAGACCGACGGCCGACATTTTTGCAATTTTTTCGCGATTTCCGAAGCATTGATTTTAGCATTAAGGGTTAGTTATCTCTTTGAAGTTGAAGGATTTTTTCTGGGCTTGGCGGTTCGCGGCGCGTAGAGATTGCCGCTCTCGACAATGAAGGAGCGACGGCATGCTGCGTATTCGTTCGGTCGTTTTCATGATCGCCCTCCTGGCGGCGGCACCGGCCTGGGCGCAGTCGTCCGGCTTCTATATCGGCGGCTTCGGCGGCGTCACCTACTTCAATGACCAGGAGATCGAGGAAGGCGGCTTCGAGCTGGAGATCGAATACGACGTTCCCGGCTATATCTTCGGCGGTCAGATCGGCTATGCCGTCGACACCAATGTCCGCATCGAAGCGGAACTCGCCTACGCTTTCTCCGACGGCGACGTCTCCCTCCAGTTGCTGGGCACGGAACTGGTTTCGGCCAAATACGATCTGTCCGTGCTTTCGGCGACCGCGGGGGTCTTTTTCGACTTCTGGCCGATCGGTTCGCTGGTTCCCTATGTCGGCGGCGGCATCGGCTACGCCCAGGTCACCAACGAGGTGAACGACCAGGAGGACGACCAGGGCGTGCTCACGGCCTTCGGCGAGGCGGGTCTGCCGATCGCCATGTCGCCCAACATCTCGATCGTTCCGGCGGCGCGTTTCAGCTGGGCCGGCACGGACGAAGACGTCGAGGAGCTCTTTGCGGACAATCTGTTCAGCTCCCAGGCCCGGCTCGGCCTTCGCGTCTCGTTCTAGCGGTCGCGTTTCGCAGGGCGTTTTCCGGCGGAACGGCAGCGCGGCGAAGGTTCGCTTGACCCTCGTCCGGCCCGCCCTCCAGAATGTCGGGTCATGGACGACTACCTTCTCGAACCATCGCCCGACGACCCCAAGCTGACCCGGCCGGTCACCGGCATCGATCAGGACGGCGCACGGGTCGAGACCGCCGTGGTGCACGAGCGGCCGCTGACGCTGTTTCTGAACGGTCAGGAGATCGTCACCATGATGACGATCGGCGACCATCCGGACCTGCTCGCGGTCGGCTATCTGCTCAATCAGAACATGCTGCGGCCGGATGACGAGATCACCGGCATCGACCATGACGAGGAGCTGGACGTCGTCGTGGTCAGGACCGCGCGGGAAACCGACTACGAGGACAAGCTGAAGAAGAAGGTGCGCACCTCCGGCTGCGCCCAGGGCACCGTGTTCGGCGATCTGATGGAGCGCTTCGACGAGGTCGCGCTTGACCGGGACGCGGTGCTGAAGACCTCCTGGCTCTATGCGCTCACGAAAAAGATCAACACCACGCCGTCGCTCTATCTGAAGGCTGGGGCGATTCACGGCTGCGTGCTCTGCGAGGCGGACCGGCCGCTGGTCTATATGGAGGATGTCGGCCGGCACAATGCGGTCGACAAGATCGCGGGCTATATGGCCCTGAAGGGGCTCGGCCCGCGCGGCAAGATTTTTTACACGACCGGGCGCCTCACCAGCGAGATGGTGATCAAGACCGTGCAGATGCAGATCCCGATCCTGATCTCGCGCTCGGGCTTCACCGCCTGGGGCGTCGACCTCGCCCGGCAGGCCGGCCTCACGCTGATCGGCCGCGCGCGAGGAAAGCGTTTCGTCGCCCTCGCCGGCGAGGAGCGCATTCGCTTCGACGCCGATCCCGGCCAGGTCGCGGACGAGCCCGACGGGCAGAGACGCAAGGGGTCGAAGCGCTCATGACGCCGATCGAAATCGATCCGTCGCAGGTTCTGGGCGTGCTGCTGGCGGGCGGGCAGGCCAGGCGCATGGGCGGCGGCGACAAATGTCTGCGGCCTTTGGCGGGACGGCCGATTCTCGCCCATGTGATCGAACGGATGCGGCCGCAGGCGGGCGCGCTCTTGTTGAACGCGAACGGCGAACCCGCGCGCTTCGAGGCGTTCGGCCTGCCGGTGGCGGAGGACGTGATCGAAGGCTTCGCGGGGCCGCTCGCCGGCGTGCTGACCGGCATGGAATGGGCAGCGGCGAACCGCCCGGATTGCGCCTGGATCGTCACAGCCGCCACCGACACGCCATTCTTGCCCCCGGACCTCGTGCGCTCGATGGCGCGCGCAATCGAGCGGGAGGGAGCGGAGCTTGCGGTCGCCGTCTCGAACGGGCGCAGCCATCCGGTGTTCGGCCTCTGGCCGGTGCGCCTGGCCTCCGATCTGAGAAGGGCGATGGTCGAGGAGGACATCCGCAAGGTCGACCGCTTCACCGCCCGCTACCGTCTCGCCGGAGCCGACTTTCCGAGCGCGCCGTTCGATCCCTTTTTCAACACCAACCGCCCGGAAGATCTGGAAGCGGCCGAGCGCCTGCTCGCGGATCAGCCGACCGCTTCGCGATAGGATTCGCGGGACGTCGCGGGCTCGGGCGGCGGCCAGGAGGACGGGACGGTGCGCCTCGGTGCGTGCAGGCCGACGCTGGCGACCGCGTTGTATTGTCCGAGCTGCCGGCCGATCTCGGTAGACGGCACGGGCCGGCCGAAAAAGTAGCCCTGGGCGATGTCGCAGCTTTCCATATGGAGCTGGGCGAGCTGGGCGTCGGTCTCGACGCCTTCGGCGATGACCTGCATGCCGAGATTCTTGCCGAGCGTCACGATCGCACGGACGATCGCCGCGTCGTCGCGATTGCCGCCGAGCTCGCGCACGAAGGAGCGGTCGACCTTCAGCCGGTCGAACGGCAGGTGCCGAAGGCGGTTGAGGGACGAGTAGCCGGTGCCGAAGTCGTCCATCGAGAGATGTATGCCCAACTTGCGCAGCTTTCTGAGCTTGGTGATGGTGGTGCGGCTGTCCTCCATCACGATGCTTTCGGTCAGCTCCAGGTCCAGCCGCTCGGGCGCAAGGCCGCTCATGGCGAGCGCGTCGCTGACCAGGTCGACCAGATTGGTGTGACGGAACTGCACGGCGGAAATGTTGACGGAGACCGTCACGTCCTCCGGCCAGGTGGTGGCGTCGGCGGTCGCCTGCTTCAGCGCCCAGAAGCCGAGCGGCACGATCAGCCCGGTCTCCTCGGCGAGTGCCACGACCTCGTGGGGCGGCATGTGGCCGAAACGCGGGTGGTGCCAGCGGAGCAGCGCCTCGAAGCCGACGATCCGCCCGGATCTGAGCGAAACCTGCGGCTGGTAGTGAAGGCGAAGCTGGTCGTTGTGGATGGCGAGCCGAAGATCCTCCTCCAGTGCGTGACGCACCTCGGAGCGGGCCTCCATGTCCGGCCTGAAGAAGCGGTGGGTCGAGCGTCCGGCGTCCTTCGCGCGGTAGAGCGCGATGTCGGCCTTCTTCAGGAGATCGTCGACGCCGTCGCCGTCGCGCGGCGCGAACACGATGCCGATGCTGACCCCGATGACCACGTGATGGCCTTCGACGTCGAAGGGTATGGCGAGCACCTCGATCAGACGCCTGGCCAGCTCGGCCGCCTGGCGCTCGTCCCGGCAGTCGGTCTGAAGGAGGGCGAATTCGTCGCCGCCGAGACGCGCGACCACGTCCTCCTCGCGAAGGCTCCGCTTCAGGCGCGCGCCCACCTGACAGAGCAGGGCGTCGCCGATCGGGTGGCCGAGGGCGTCGTTGATCGTCTTGAACCGATCGAGATCCAGCCAGAAAAGGGCGGTGACGGCATCCCCGCCGCCTCGTCTGCCGAGCGCGAGGGCGAGGGCGAGGCGTTCGCGGAAGTCCGTGCGGTTGGCGAGCCCGGTCAGCGGATCGGTATGGGCCATGTCATGCAGCCGGCGCTCGGCTAGCTCCCGCTCCTTGATCTTGCGCCAGACCATCGCCATCGGCAGGGCCGTGGCGAACAGGATCAGCAGGGCGAGACCGGTGGCAAAGCCCACGAAGGACTGCCGGTAGCGTTCCGCCTTCGCGGTCTGGTCGAGATAGATTTCGACGGTGCCCTCGGCGCCGGTCTCGGTGGTGATCGGCAGGACGATCCGGCCATAGACCAGGGGGTCGGTGGAGCTGGCATCCTCGTGGCCGCCGATCCTGACGGTCGATCTGGCGCCGCGAAGGGCCGCCCGCACCGCCTCGTCCCGTTCGGCATCCCGAGCGACCAGGGCGAAGGGCAGGCCGGTATCCGGCGTCTCGGACTGGTAGACCGCCTCGCCGTCCCGATCGAACAGGCGATAGAAGACGACCGCGTCGAATTCGTCCGCGGACGGGAGCGCTGCCGCGTCCTTCAAGGGTTGAGGAGGCGAGGGATGGGGGGGCGACGACAGAACCCGGTCCAGGGTGCTGCCGCGGTTCTGGAGACTGCGCACCCATTTCACCGCATCCGCATGCACCTCGCGGCGCAGAAGGTGGTTCGTCGCCTGCCAGGTCAGGCCCACGGACGTGACCACGACGAGGGCACTCAACAGCAGCCACAGCAGGAGGAAAAGGCCATTCCGGCCGATGCGCTTCGTGCGCGTGAGAGTCAAGCTTTGGAGCCAATTCATAGCGGAGATCGTTCTTTTCCGAGTTCGCAAAAATCCGATAGCTCAATTCCTGGCCGTCGTCGCAATCCGGTTGCCCAAACCGCGATCGTCGGCGTAGGGTCACTTCGCTCTGAGGCTGAAGCCAATAAAATCAATTTTTACTCCAAATTTTACGCAAAATCAATCGACTTGGTGGTGAAAATTGCGACCGGAAGAAGGAGTCTCACCGATGATTCTCGCCGACAATCTGAAAAGGCTGGGTACGGAAACCGCCTTCGACGTGCTGGCAAGGGCGCAAAAACTGAAGGATGCGGGCCAGGACATCATCAATCTCGGCATCGGACAGCCGGATTTTCCAACACCGGACAACATCGTCGAGGCGGCGGTCAAGGCGCTCCGCGACGGCCATCACGGCTATACGCCGGCCAACGGCATCTTGCCGCTGCGCGAGGCCGTGGCCGCGGACATGGCCGCTCGCCGCGGCGTCGAGATCGACCCCGAGCGCATTGTCGTCGTGCCCGGCGGCAAGGTCACGATGTATTTCGCGATCACCATGTTCGGCGAGGCGGGCGCCGAGATCATGTATCCCGATCCCGGCTTTCCGATCTATCGCTCGGTGATCGAGTTCACCGGCGCCAAGGCCGTCCCCATCCCCTTGTACGAAAAAAACGGGTTTTCCTTTTCGGCGGACGAGGTGCTCGCCAAGATCACGCCGCGCACACGGCTGATCATCGTCAACAGCCCGGCCAATCCGACCGGCGGGGTGGTGCCGAAGGAGGAGCTGGACAGGCTGGTCGCCGGCCTTGCCGAGCACCCCGAGGTCGCGGTGATGTCCGACGAGATCTATGCGCGCATGGTCTATGACGGGGTGCCGCATGCCAGCCTCACCGCCTATCCCGAGATCGAGGACCGGCTGATCCTCCTGGACGGCTGGTCCAAGACCTATGCCATGACCGGCTGGCGCCTCGGCTGGGCGGTGTGGCCGAAGGACCTCGCGCCGATCGCCACCCGGCTTGCGGTCAACGTCCATAGCTGCGTCAATGCGGCCACGCAACATGCCGGCATCGAGGCGCTGAACGGGCCGCAGGACGCGGTCGACCGGATGGTCGAGGCGTTCGATGAGCGCCGCTCGGTGATCGTGGATCGCCTGAACGAACTGCCCGGTTTTCGCTGCCAGCGCCCGGGCGGCGCCTTCTACGCCTTTCCCAATATCGAGGGCACCGGCATCAAGTCGGCCGAGCTTCAGGAGCGCATCCTCACCGAGGCCGGCGTCGCGGCCATCGCCGGCACCAGCTTCGGCAGGGAAGGTGAGGGCTATCTCCGCTTCTCCTACGCCAACTCGATCGAGAACATCGAGCGCGCGATCGATCGCATCGGCGGTCTTCTGGCCTGATCGCCCTCCTCAGGCGGCCGTTCGGCGCGCCGTATCGATGTAGAGCTGACGAAGCCTGGCGGTCAGCGGACCGGGCACGCCGGTTCCGATTCTGGCGTCGTCGATTCCGACCACAGGCATGACGAGGTTGGTCGCCGAGGTGATGAAGGCCTCTTCGGCCGCCTTGGCCTCGGCGGGCGAGAACGGCTTTTCCTCGATGGCGACGCCGGTCTCCTCGGCGAGTGCGAGGAGGGCGCGCCGCGTGCAGCCGGGCAGGATCTCGTTGGAGAGATGCCGCGTCCGCACCACGCCGTCGACGACGATGTAGGCGTTGTTCGAGCTGCCTTCGGTCACGAGGCCGCCCTCGACCATCCAGGCGTCGTCGAACCCTGCCTCGATCGCCTCCTGCTTGGCCAGCACCGAGGCGAGCAGCATCACGGTCTTGATGTCCCGCCTTTCCCAGCGCCGGTCCGCCACGGTCTTGACCCGAATGCCGCGCCGTGCGGTCTCGGTGTCGAGAAACGGCACCTGCCGCGCGAACATCACCAGGGAGGACGTCGCCTCCTGCGGGAAGGGGAAATCGCGCTCGGCGGCGCCGCGGGTGACCTGCAGATAGACCCGCCCCTCGGTGACGCCGTTTCTCCGAACGACCTCCTCCTGCAGGACATCGATCTTCTCGACCGGCACCGGCGGGGCCATTCGGATCTCGCCGAGCGAGCGCTTCAGCCTTGCCATATGTGCTCCGCGGTCCACCAGTCGACCGTCGATCACCGGCGTCACCTCATAGATGCCGTCCCCGAACAGAAAGCCGCGATCGAAGATCGAGATTTTTGCCTCGTCCTCGGGCAGGAATTCGCCGTTGACGTAAGCGATATTGGCGGGTTGAGACATGGCAGAGGGACCTCCTTTCGACGTTGCTATCGACGTTCCTACGCCTCCGGAAGCGATTTCGACAGCCCTCCGTGCTGCGACCACATTGAAAGTTTCACCGGGGAAGTTTCACCGGGGGAGCCCTGTGGTTTGTTTCCGGGCGCGGTTGCCGCGCCTGGCGTCCATCAAACGAGGTGGTCGCGCCACCGAGGTGGTCACACCACTAAAGCGCCCGGCCGCGCATCAGTCTCGGCAGGTCGCCGACCAGCCCCATGGCGTGCTGCATGAAAAAGCGCTTCAGCAGCGGGGTGCGCTCGACCAGGCCCAGGCCCCATTCACGGGCGAGCTTCAGCGGCAGGACGTCGTTGGCGAACAGGCGGTTCAGCCCGTCGGTGATGGCGATCAGGGCGAGACTGTCGAATCGGCGCCAGCGCTCGTAGCGGTGCAGCACCGGGGGGCCGCCAGGGTCCAGGCCGAGCCTGAGCGCGTCGACGGTGAGCTCGGCGAGGGCTGCGACGTCGCGAAGGGCCAGGTTCCAGCCCTGGCCAGCGATCGGATGGATGGCGCGGGCGGCATCCCCGATCAGGGCGAGACGCGCGTCGGTGTAGCGCTTCGCCTGGGCCATGGCGAGCGGGTAGTGAAAGCGCGGGCCGGCGAGCGCGATGGCGCCGAGGCGCTGGTCGAAGCGCTCCTCGAGCTCGCCCAGAAATTCGTCGTCGTCGAGCCCGATCAGAGCTTCGGCGAGCTGGTCCTCGGCCGCCCAGACGATAGACGAGCGATCGCCCTGCATCGGTAGGATGGCGAGCGGGCCGTCCGGAAAGAAGCGCTCGACCGCGAGCCCGTGATGGGGTTTTTCATGGGCGATCGTGGCGACGATGCCGGTCTGGCGGTAGTCGAAGCGCATCACGTCGATGCCGGCGTCCTGCCGGCAATAGGAGTTGCGGCCGTCGGCGCCGACCACCAGACCGGCGTCGATGCGCCCGCCGCTCTCGAGCAGGACCACAGCACGGCCGGTCGTATCTCCGGGGGCCGGGCGATCGATGCGCCGCACCTTGTCCGGCATGGTGAGGGTCAGGCTGGTCCGCGAGAGGGCCCGGGCTTTCCCGATCAGCGCCGCCCGGATCGTCCGGTTCTCGACGATGTGGCCGAGCGGGTCGCGGCCGGCCTCGCGATGATCGTAGAAGACGCGAAAGGGGGACGCGTGCTCGCTCACTTCGATGTCGACGATCGGCTCGGCACCGGCCGCCAGCGCCGGCCAGACGCCGATGCCCTCCAGCAGTTGACGGGACGCGCGCGCGATCGCGGTCACCCGCCCGTCGAACGGCGCCCTCGCCGACATCGGCAGCGGCAGGGGGTCGATCACGGCGACGTCGGCGCCGGCGCCGGCCGCGGCGACAGCGAAGGCGAGCCCGGTCATGCCGCCGCCGACCACCGCCAGGTCGACTCGTCGAGGCGAGGAAAGGGACATGGCGTCAATGTGGCCCGTGCCCGCGCGGCCCGGTCTGTGTCACGGCGTCGCAGCCGGCGGCTGTTGGGCCCCAGGACTGGTCCGGCCTTCGCTGCATGTTCTGCCGGTCAGGCGGGGTTGACCATTTTTTAACCATCGACATTCGAGTTGGTGAATCTTTGGGCAAACAACACGGGATCAGCGCCGGATCCGGTCGATTCGGGTCGTAAAACCCGCTGGCACATGGCTTGCAGAGGTCAGGAACGACGTCCGGCGCCGCTGGCGACCGGCGCACGGAAACAGCTCGCAGGCCACCAAGGCATTGAGGGGAACGAGATGCACAACAAGACGAGGAGCGCCGGTCCGCTGCGCAAAAGGCTGCCGCTCGGCGCGGGAATACTGGCGTTCGCCGGCTTTGCGCTCACCGGCACGGCCTCCGCCCAGGACGCCGGCGTCAGCGGCGAGACGGCCTATATCTTCAATTCGCTGTCCTTCCTGATGCACGGCTTTCTGGTGATGTGGATGGCTGCCGGCTTCTGCATGCTGGAAGCGGGCCTGGTCAGAAAACGGAGCGTCGCCACCCAGCTCCTGAAGAATGTCTCGCTCTATTCGCTCGCCGGCATCATGTTCTACCTGATTGGCTACCAGCTCATGTATAACGGCGTCGACGGCGGCTATTTCGGCATTCCGGGGATCTGGGGCGCCGACGACAGTGCCGCGCTCGCCGAAACCGGCGCCGACTTCAGCGGCGGCTACGCGGCCGGCTCCGACTGGTTCTTCCAGATGGTGTTCGTCGCCGCGACCGCCTCGATCGTCTCCGGCGCCATGGCCGAGCGGGTGCGCGTCTGGCCGTTCCTGGTGTTCGTCGCCATCCTGACCGGCATTCTCTATCCGATCACCGGTTCCTGGGGCTGGGGCGGCGGCTGGCTCTCGGAGATGGGCTTTTCCGACTTCGCCGGTTCGACGATCGTCCATTCGGTCGGCGGCTGGGCGGCGCTCGCGGGCATCATCATGTTGGGCGCGCGCAAGGGCAAATACGGGCCGGACGGTCGGGTCCATCCCATGCTCGGCTCCTCGCTTCCGCTCGCCACCATCGGCACCTTCATCCTCTGGCTCGGCTGGTTCGGCTTCAATGGCGGCTCGCAGCTCGCCATGGGCTCGGCCGCCGACGTCGTGGCCATCGCCAGCATCTACATCAACACCAACATGGCGGCCTGCGGCGGCGTGCTGACCGCGATGATCCTTTCGGAGGTTCTGTACAAGAAAATCGATCTCACCATGGTACTGAACGGCGCGCTCGCGGGGCTGGTCTCGATCACCGCCGAACCACTCGCCCCCACGCCCGGCCTTTCGATCGTCATCGGCGCGGTCGGCGGCGCGCTCGTGGTGTTCGCCGTGCCGATGATGGACAAGCTGAAGCTCGACGACGTGGTCGGCGCGATCCCGGTCCATCTGGTCGCCGGCATCTGGGGCACGCTCGCGGTGCCGCTCTCCAACGCAGACGCCAGCTTCGTCACCCAGTTCGTCGGCGTCGCCGCCTATGGCGCCTTCACCTTCGTCGTCAGCCTGATCGTCTGGGGCGTCCTCAAGGCAGTCGTCGGCATTCGCCTGCCGGACGACGCGGACAATATCGGGATCGATCAGGTGGAACTCGGTATGGAAGCCTATCCGGAGTTCGGCCCCGGCCTGGGTTCCGCCAACGCCTAGTGTCGGCTCCCTTCACGGCGCGATCGGCCCGCCCGGCCAGGAACCGGGCGGGCCTTTCTTTTGATGGAGAGGGTCGAGCGGACAGTGCGATCTGCTTTCGCCGACCACGCCCGATTCCGATCCAATTCTTCATCCACCCCGAGACCGGCGCATCGCGCTTCTGATCTCACGCCCGACCTTCCTCGCGTCCACCGCTCCACTTCACGTTTCGTTAACCGCAGCATGTCATAACATCGCCCAAGCCGGTCCATGCGATCCTGGGAGTCCGAGCCTCGCCTCACCCTCTTGGCGGACGGACGGATTCCCAGGATCGCATGGACCGGATCGTGACCATGACAGAGGCCGGTTAAGGAAAGGTGAACGCCGGGCAAGGACAAATGGACGGAAGGGGCGGCAGGTCGTCCTCGTTTAGAGGAGAGGGCGGCCTGAAGAGGCAGGTAGAGCGTGCTCGCGGGACGGAGATGCCGTCTTTGAGGAGCAAGGCCGGGGCTATCGATCAGCCGTGAAAGGCGATGTCGCATACACGGTGACCAGACATGGCGGAAAGAGGGACCGCTTGATGCATCGTCGGCGGCTGATCGGTGAAGCTCGATCACCACACTGTCTATCGACGCCGTAAATTATCGTTAAACGCGATTATTATCAAAAATATATACATTTTAAGGATAGAAAAAATCGAGCGGGCGTGGTGAAACATGGTCATGAGCGCGACCATGACACCAGACGGGCGGGAGATCGCGGACAGCGAGGGGCGGCGCATCGGTCTTGCGCTGTCGGGGCGAGGCGTGAAGGCGGCGCTGGTCCATCTGGGCGTGCTGGCGCGGCTCGCCGAACTCGATCTTTTGCGACGGGTCGACGTGATCTCGGCGGTCTCCGGCGGCACGTTGACGGCGGCGCTCTATCACCTGCATCTGAAGCGTGCTCTGGATGCCGAGGGCGAGATCGGCACGCCGGGGCTGATCGGCCTTGTGGCGGCGGTCGAGCGCCACCTCCTGGACGTCGTGCAGACCGATCTTCGCGCCCGGCTGTTTGCCAGCCTGCCCGCCAATCTGAAGCGCGGCAGAGCCGGTTATTCCAGCGCGTCGCGGCTCGGCGACCTTCTGGACCGTCATCTCTTTCGCCCGGTCTGGAACGGTGATCCGAAGCGGCCGATCGAGCTTCGCATGCTCGCCATCCGTCCGCGCGGCGACGATGACTTCAACCCGATCCGCGAAAACCCGAAACGTCACTGCAGGGTACCGGCCCTGGTGCTGCACGCCGCCGACGTCGACAGCGGCCATCTCTGGCAGTTCGATGACGACGGCATGGGCGAGCCGGTCATGCGGCCTGCGGCCAGTCATCTGATCGAGACGCCACGGCTGGCGAAGACCGCTTTTCGACGCCTGCCCGACGCCCATGCCGGCATGACCCTGGGCCGCGCCGTGGCGGCGTCGATGGCGACCCCCGGTCTGCTCGAGCCGCTTCGGCTCGAGAGGCTCTATCCCGACCCTGACCAGCCCGCGTCCTTCCGTGATCTTCGGCTGGGTGACGGCTCGATCGCCGACGCTTTTGCAAGCGATGTCCTGATCGAACGCGCCTGCAGCCATTGCATTCTGGTCGACGGCGGCGGCTTCGACGGCGGCTCGCGCGGGCGCGGCATCACGGGCATGCGCGTTCGCCAGCTGGACGAGCTGATGGCGGCGAGACCGGGTCGCGTGGCCTTCATCCATCTCGGAAGCGAGCTCGGCAGACCAGACATCCTGCCCGCGGGCAAGGCTGGCGGCGGCCAGGTCGTCCGCGATCGCATGGAGGACGACGTCACCAGCTACGGCGTCGAGCGCGGTCTGCAGGCCAGGATCGCCGCCATGCGCGCGGATCTCGACGCGCCGAGCGAGATCGAATCCATGACCCTCATGGCGAACGGTTATCTTCTGGCCAAGCGCGGCTTCGAACGTCTCCGGCTGAACGGCGCCGCCTGGCCGTGCGACCCGCCGATCGACGGCGGTCCCTGGCGTTTCGCGCCGATGTTCGACGCTCTTCGCGAGCCGCCCAACGCCCTTCGACAGCATCTCGACGCCGCCTGTCACCAGCTCTTCCAAGGGCCGCGGCTGGCCCAGGGGCAGACCGTGACCTTCTGGCTCGGCGCCATCGCCTTTTCGCTCTCGCTGATCGCCCTCGGCGCGATCTGGTCGTCGGTTCGTCCGGCCACGGGCGAGGACGGCGGCTGGACGATGATCACCGGCGGCGTCGCAGCACTCGCCATCTGGCTGTTCGGCCGGCGGCTCCTCGACGCCGTTCGTGCAGGTGCCAAGGCGCGTCTCGTGCGCCATGCGGGTGCCGTCGTCCTGGCGCTGCCGCTCTGGCTGAAGGCGGCGTTTCGACGCCGCGCCAGCCGAGCTTTTTTGAAGGTCGGTCGGCTGCGAAGCATCGGCGTCGAACCGGTGACGCCGGCCACGGCCCCGAAGCGGACGGTGTTCCGGCGCCGCGAACCGGCAAGGCGGGAGACGAAGAAAGCCGCATGATACCGCGAATTTCCGAATCAGATCGGTGCCCCGCCGCCCCCGGGAAGTCTTCCTTTCCGAAAGAAAATCGCTCCCCGACCCCATCATGCGGCGGCCAAGCGTTAATCGCATAGAGACATGCTTGACCCGCAGGAACGGCGTGTACGGACGAGATGACAGGGCAGCCAGAAATTCAGCCGCCCAACCGGAGAGGCATCTCAGGATCACGGCGTGCCGGCGGAAGAAGACGGAGGAACAGACCCTTCCCCCGCAAAAGAACCGCATACCCGGTCGACGAGAACACGTTCGGCGCCGGCACCCCCAAAGTCCGTGATGCGGACATTCCGCTAGCGGAGCATGGCGGCGATGGGGTCGTCGGGGCCGCGGCGTTCGGCGTAATCGAGGGCGGTTCGGCCCCATTGATCCCTGATCGCGGGAATGGCGCCGTTGCTGAGCAGCAGATTCGCGATGTCGGGGTGATTGTGGGAAGCGGCGAGGATCAGCGGCGTCACCTCCTCGTCGTCCTGCCAGTCGACCGTGGCGCCATAGGCGATCAGCGTTTCGGCGACCTCGAGATGGCCGTCGCGGGCGGCGAAGATCAGGGCGGTGTTGCCGTACTGATCCGCGATATCGGGATGGGAGCCCGCCGCCAGCGCCGCCCAGACCGCCACCGCGTCGCCCCTTTTCGCTGCGAGCAGAAGCTCCTCCTCGACGCTCGGACGCAGCGGCGCCGGCAGATGCTGACTGGAACAGCCCGCGAGCACGAACAGTCCGAAAAGGAGGGCGACGGCGGGAGTGCGAAGCGTCATCTGTTCAGGTAGTTGAGCGGCAGACCGGCGTTCGGCCAGTCGCAGGCGACCAGCCGGCCGGAATTGGAAAGGGTGATGTAGGCGGTCTTCAGACCCTCGCCGCCGAAGCAGATGTTGGTCGTCCAAAGGTCCGGCATCGGCACATGCTCGGCCTCGGCGCCGTCCGGGCTGATCACCGTGATGCCGCCATTGATCAGGGTCGCCACGCAGATCCGGCCGTCCGCGTCCAAAGCGAGACTGTCGAAGCGCTGATAGCCGCCCATGCCGCGCACCAGCCTGCCGCCATGGGGGATCGGCCAGGGCTCCTTCCCCAGCACGCCCGGAGAGCGGATCGGCCAGGACCAGAGCCTGGCCGCCTCGGTCTCGACCGCGTAGAGGGTCTTGCCGTCCGGCGAGAGGCCGATGCCGTTCGGGGTGATCAGGGGATAGGCGATCTCCTCGATCAGGGAGCCGTCGGCCTTGCCGTAATAGAGCCCGCCCCGGTCCAGGTCGCGCGGGCGGAGCTTGCCGAGATCGGTGAAATAAAAACCGCCCTGATCGTCGAAGACGATGTCGTTCGGGCCCTTGAGCGGATGCTCCGGCGTGCCGCGATAGAGCACCTCGATCGCGCCGGTTTCGAGATCGATGCGCTCGATCCGCCCGCCGCTATAGTCGTAGGCTTGGCCGATCGGCTGCAGGCCGGCGCCGGCGCGCACGAACTCGAAGCCGCCATTGTTGCAGATATAGCATTTGCCGTCCGGCCCGATCGCAGCGCCGTTCGGCCCGCCGCCGGTCTCGGCCACGATCTCCTTGCGGCCGTCCGGAAAGACCCGGGTCAGCGTGCGCCGTGCGATCTCGACCAGGAGCACCGAGCCGTCCGGCATGGCGATCGGGCCTTCGGGGAACATCAGGCCGTCGGCGATCTCGCGAATTTCCGTCATCTTCCGCCCTTCCGGGTCTTGCCAAGGGATCGCCACATCCTTAACGCGTTGGCGGTCTGGTGCAAACGACTTGCTGTTCTGGCGGATGGAAAATGCCGCATCTCACCATCGGGCTCGAAAGGATCGAATACAGCCTGCGCGAGAGTGCCCGCGCGAAACGCCTTCGGCTGACCGTGCGGCCGGACGGCGTGGAGGTGGTGGTGCCGCCGAGGGTGCGGGCGGGTGAGGTCGAGCGCTTCATCGACGGCCATCGCGCGTGGATCCGAGAGAAGGTGGAAAAATACCGGAGCGCGCTCGCGCGTCATCCGGCGCCGGAGCGGCTGGAGGATGGTGCGCACATCCCCTTTCGCGGCGAGCCCACGCCGCTCCGGGTAACGATTGGCGAGCGGGTTCATCCGAAGCTCGTCGAGGGCGACGGGTTTCATGTGGCGCTTCCGAAGCGCCTGGCGCCATCCGAGCATGAAGAGGCGATCGAGATAGCGCTCACCCGCCATCTGAAGCGCCAGGCGCGCGAGGACGCGGCGATTGCGATCAAACGCTTCGGACCACCAAACGGCCTTTCGCCGTCCGGGCTTCGCATCAAGGACCAGAAGCGGCTTTGGGGCAGCTGCACCCATGCGGGCGTCATCAACCTCAACTGGCGCCTGATCCTCGCAGCCGTTCCGGTCTTCGACTATGTGGTCGTGCATGAACTCTGCCATCTCCGGCACCGCCACCACCAGCCGCCTTTCTGGCGGGCGGTCGGCGAGGTCATGCCGGACTTCGAGCGACATCGCGACTGGCTGAAGGCGAACGGCCATCTCCTGTCCCTGAAGCGTCCGGCGCAGGCGCGCTCCTGAAGCGGGCGCGACATCGGGACCGGGTGCGCGGCCTTGTGGCGGTGATCCGCGATCGCTACATGCCAGGAGAACGTTTGCGAAGACGACGGCAACCGATTGACAGTCTGACGTGCGCATTTCGCCAAAAGTCCTGCTGCCTCTGGTTCTGATCGCCGCGTCCCTCGCCGGCGCCGGCTATCTGCGCGCGACCAGGCCCGAGGTCGCGCCGAAAGAGCAGGCGGAGACCGTCTGGACCGTGCGCACCGCCACCGTCGAGCATCGCGATCATCAGCCGACGCTCGATCTCTATGGCGAGGTGGTCGCCGGCCGCGAGGCGACGATCCGGCCAAGGGTCGGCGGTGAGGTGATCGAGGCTTCGCCGAAGCTGCGCGAGGGTGGGCGGTTTGCCGAGGGCGAGCTGATGCTGCGCATCGATCCCTTCGACTATCGATCAGCGGTCGACGAACTCGACGCCCAGATCGCCGAGGCCGAGGCGAGGCGGACCGAACTCAGGGCGACCAGCGCCGGCGAAGAAATGAGTCTCGAGACCGATCGCGAACAGCTCGCGCTGATCCGCCGGGACGTCGAACGCTTCGAACGGCTTTCCACCAGTAGCGCCGCGTCCGAAAAGTCCCTGGACGACGCCAAGATCGCCTTTTCCCGCCAGAACGATGCCGTTCGCCGGCGCGAGCAGGCGATCGTCGTACTGGAAGCGCAGCTCGCACAGGCGGACGCGGCGATCGATCGCCTGACCGTCCAGAAAAACCGTGCCGAGCGCGATCTCGCCGATACGGTGATCGAGGCGCCGTTCGCGGGCCTGATCGCGGATGTCGAGGCGGAGCTCGGGCAGACGCTCGGCACGTCCGATGCCATCGCCCGCCTGATCGACGATCGGGCGCTCGAGATCAGCTTCGAGCTTGCGGATCGGGATTTCGGACGGCTCTGGCAAAGCGGGCTGATCGGCGGGGAGGTGGTCGGCCGCTGGACGCTCGGCGAGACCACCTTTGAGCTCCCGGCGACCATCGCCCGAATCGTGCCCGCGATCGATCCGTCGAGCGGCGGCGTCGCCGTCTACGCGATCATCGACGACGCGCATCCGGACATGCCGCTTCGGCCGGGTGCGTTCATCCGGGTCGAGATGCAGGACCGGCTCTACGAAGACGTGGTCGAGCTGCCGGCGAGCGCGCTGTTCGGCAAGGACACCGTCTATGTCGTCGAGGACGACCGGCTTCGGGAGGCGACCGTCGACCTCTTGTCCGCGCAGGGCGACCGCGTGTTGATCGCCGGCGATATCGCCGACGGCGCCGAAGTCGTGACCTCGCGCCTTGCCGAGATCGGCCCCGGCATCAGGGTCGAGGTGGTGGAGTGAGCGATCCCGGCGACGGGATCGACCCACGCGGCGGCGGGCTTATCCGCCTGTTCGCCCGCCATCCGACCGCCGGCAATCTTCTGATGGCGGTGATGCTGCTGGCCGGCTTCTTCGCGCTGACCAAGCTCAATCGCCAGTTTTTCCCCGATTTCGGCATCGACGTGATCCAGGTGACCGTGGTCTGGCCGGGCGCCACCGCGGAGGACGCCGAAGCTTCGATCGTCGAAGCGCTGGAGCCGGAAGTCCGCTTTCTCGACGATGTCGACGAGACCACGGGCATCGCGAGCGAAGGCCAGGGCACGGTCTATATCGAATACCGCCAGGGCGCGGACATGCAGCGAGCACTTTCCGAGGTGGAGAGCGCCGTTGCCCAGATCACCACCTTTCCCGAGGACAGCGAGCGGCCGACGGTCCGCCAGATCGTCCGCTACGACACCATCGCCCGTCTGGTGCTGTCCGGGCCGTTCGACGAGGCTGCGCTCAAACGGCAGGCCAAGCGCATCCGCGACGACCTTCTCGCGCGCGGGGTCGACCGGGTCGAGTTTCTGGGCTTTCGGGACGAGGAAATCCGGGTCGAGATGGTGCCCGAGACGCTTCGGCGGCTCGATCTGACCCTGGACGAGGTGGCGGCGGCGATCGGCCGTTCGTCCCAGGACGTGCCGGCAGGCGACATCGCCGGCAGCTTCGAGCGCCAGCCCCGCGCCCTCGGACTCGCCCGCACGGCCGACGACATCGGCGCCATCGAGGTGCGATCGACGCCGTCCGGCAGGAAGCTGACGGTCGGCGACATGGCGGAGGTCACCGACGGCTTCGACGAGGATGAGACCGAAGCCCGGCGCCTCGGTGAACGCGCGATCGAGATCGAGGTCCAGCGGGCGCTGACCTCCGATGCTCTGGACATCGCGGACCGGCTCGACACCTATCTCGCCGAGCTGCCCGATCGCATGCCCGCGGGCATGGAGGTCGAGACCTACGACATCCTCGCCAATCTGATCCGCGATCGCATCGATCTGCTGCTGCGAAACGGCCTCGGCGGCCTGGTCCTGGTGGTCGCGATCCTCTTTCTGTTTTTGAACAGCCGGGTCGCGTTCTGGATCGCTGCCGGCATTCCGATTTCACTGATGGCGATGCTGGCGGTGCTCTGGCTCAACGGCCAGTCCATCAACATGATCAGCCTGTTCGCCATGCTGCTGGCGATCGGCATCGTGGTCGACGATGCGATCGTGGTCGGCGAACATGCGGCGTCGCTGCGCGAGGGCGGTCTCGATCCGCCGGCCGCCGCCGAGCTCGGCGTGCTGCACATGATGGCGCCGGTGACCAGCGCTTCACTGACCACCATCGCCTCCTTCCTGCCGATCTTCGTCATCGGCGGCATCATCGGCACGATCATCCGCGAGGTGCCGCTGGTGGTGATCGCGGTGCTGATCGCGAGCCTGGTGGAGTGCTTTTTTGTCCTGCCCTGCCATATGCGCGGCGCCCTTCGCGGCATGGGCAAACCGAGCCGCTGGCGCGAAGGCTTCAACCGCGGCTTCGAGCGCTTTCGCGAGCTCCGTTTCCGCCGCCTGATCGAGCGCCTGCTGGTCTGGCGCTACGCCGTCGCCGCGGCCGCGATCGGCGCCCTGATCCTGTCGATCGGGCTGATCGCGGGCGGGCGTGTCGGCTTCGTCTTCTTCTCCTCGCCGGAGACCGACACGATCGAGGTCAACGTCACCCTCGCCCCCGGCAGCGACCGCGCGACCACCGCGGCGACCATCGATGAGATCGATCGGGCGCTGCAGAAGACGGCGCTCGACTATGTCGACGATCCCGACGACTTGATCGTCATGAGCTTGGCGCGCATCGGCGCCAATCTGAACCGGCAGGCGGGCTCGCAGCGGGTGACCGGCGACAATGTCGGCTCCATGCATGTCGAGCTGATTCCCTCGGACCTGCGGCCGGTCCGCATCGACGATTTCATCGAGTCCTGGCGGGCCGCAATCCCGCCGCTGCCCGGTGTCGAGACGTTCACGCTTACCGAACGGGTCGGCGGCCCGCCCGGGCGCGAGCTCGACATCCGCCTGCGCGGCGGCCATTCGCTGGACGGCCTGAAGCAGGCGTCGCTGGAGCTGCGCGCGCTTCTCGCCCGCCTGCCCGGCGTCAGCCAGATCGACGACGACCTGCCCTACGGCAAGGAGGAGGTGCTGATCGAGCTCACGCCGCGCGGCCGGGCACTCGGATTCACCACCGAGAGCGTCGGCCGCCAGCTTCGCGACGCCCTCGAAGGCCGGATCGCCAAGCGCTTTCCGCGCGCCGACGAAGAGGTCGAGGTGGTGGTCAGCCTGACCGACGACGGCGCCGCCCGCCTCGGCCTCGCCGACTTTCCGCTGTTCAGCCCGACCGGGAGCGAAGTGCTGCTGAGCGAGGTTGCGACCTTGCGCGAAGACCGCGGCTATGCCCGCATCCAGCGGGAGGACGGCGTTCGTCGCACCGCCATCACCGCCGAGCTGGACGAGGCGGTGATCAGGCAGGAGCAGGTGATCGAGGCGCTGGAGGAGGGCGGCATCGCCGAGATCGCGGAACGCTACGGCCTCGACTACCGCTTCGCCGGCAAGGCCGAGGAGCAGGCGGAAACCTTCGCCGACATCCGCATCGGCGGCATGATCGCGCTCGCTTTGATCTACATCATCCTCGCCTGGGTGTTCGGCAGCTTCACCCGCCCCTTCGCGGTCATGCTGGTCATCCCCTTCGGGCTGATCGGCGCCGTGCTCGGCCATCTGCTGATGGGCTACAATCTCTCGATCCTGAGCCTGATCGCGTTTCTCGGGCTCGCCGGCATCCTCGTGAACGACAGCATCATCCTCGTGACCGCGATCGACCGTTTCCTCGCCGAAGGCCGGGCCATCGGGCAGGCGATCGTGGACGGCGCCTGTGCCCGGCTGCGCGCCGTCATCCTGACCTCCGCCACCACCATCGGCGGCCTCACCCCGCTGATGTTCGAGACCAGCCTGCAGGCGCGCTTTCTCATCCCGATGGGAATCACGATCGTCTTCGGTCTGATGGTCACGACCTTCCTCGTGCTCCTGCTGGTGCCAGTGATGATCGCGATTCAGGCGGATATCGGCAGGCTGATCGCCAGGCTGCGCGGGACCGACCGGGCGGAACCGGCCCAGGCCTTACCGGCCGGCGATTGACCGCTCGAGGCCGAAGCTGACCGGCCTCCGCCTGTTTGCCGGTCACCGCTACCTTCACTTCGCCGTCTTCGCGATGTCTTAACCCAAGCAAGCGACAATGAAGATCAGGTCCATGCGACCCTGGGAATCCGCCCGTCCGCCAAAACAGTGGACGATGCTCGGATTCCCAGGATCCCATGGACCATGAAGCAGTATGGCCGAGGTAGGTTAAGGAAAAGTTAGGACTTCGGTGGGCAAATGTGGTGAACGAGCCGCCGCCGATCGTCCGCTGACGACGTATCAAGCAACTTCGCCGATCACCGTATTTGGTCACTGCATGCCTAAAAAAACTCACCGCCCAGTCGGCGCGCCTTTTAGTTGAAACAATTGGAGCGCCAGAAAGCGGTCACTTGCACGTCGTGTTGGTATCGGATCGGGATTCGCTTCAATCCCGCGCCGGCGGGGAGGCCTCAGGCGAACAACGAAAAAAACCGGCTTCCCAGAAAGGCCAGCGCCGAGGCCGTTGCGGTCAGCGCGATCGCCATGGCGAAGGAAATGCCGAGAATCTGGAGGTTTCGCCGGTTCTCGCCATCGAAGGACGGCAGGCGGAAGTCGATGACGCGGGAATCGTTCTTCCTCACATGGGCGAGGAACGTGTCGGGCGGAAGGCCGGATCCGTGATGCGCGACGCGCCTGGACAAACTCGTCTCCATCCTGCTGGCGAAATCGACGACATTGTCGGAACTTCTCTCCTTGAATTCAACCATAAATTTACCTCCGGACTGTGCGGCCTCAGAAGCTATCGCCGAAAGGTGAAGGATCTCTTGAATGCGCCGGAAGGGCTTTGGCCGCTTTGGGCTTCACGCCGGGCCGCCCGATAGGATAGAGACGGTCCGCACATACCCATCACGGTGATCGCCATGGACCGCCTGACCCTCCGCCTCCCCGACGACTGGCACCTTCACCTCCGCGACGGCGCCATGCTGGAGGGGATCGCGCGGCCCTCGCTTGCGCCTTTCGGGCGCGCCATCGTCATGCCCAATCTGGTGCCGCCGGTCGTGCGCGGCGACGACGCTCGCGCCTATAGGGACCGCATTCTTGCGGCGCTCGAGCGGACCGACATCCGCACGATACCCCTTATGACACTCTATCTGACCGAGACCACCGATCCCGACGACGTCGCTACCGCCGCCGCGGAAGGGCTGATCAGCGCGGTCAAGCTCTACCCCGCCGGCGCCACCACCAATTCGGATAGTGGCGTGCGCGACACCGAGGCGGTGCTGCCCGTATTGGAGAAAATGGCGGAAATCGGCCTGCCGCTATGCGTCCACGGCGAGGTCACCGATCCCGAGGTCGACATCTTCGATCGCGAGGCCGTGTTCATCGAGCGCGTGCTCGATCCCGTGCGCCGGCGCGTGCCCGGGCTCAGGGTGGTGATGGAGCACGTCACCACCGAGAACGCCGTCGCTTATGTGTCATCGGCGGCGAGCGCACTCGCCGCGACGGTGACGCCGCATCATCTGATCATCGACCGCAACCACCTCCTGGTCGGCGGCATCAAACCCCATTATTACTGCCTGCCGATCGTCAAGCGAGCGCGCCACCGACAGGCCCTCAGAAAGGCCGTCACATCAGGCGATGCCCGCTTCTTCCTCGGCACCGACAGCGCGCCCCACGCCGATCACACCAAGGAAGCGCCCTGCGGCTGCGCCGGCGTCTTCAACGCGCCCAACACGCTTTCCTGCCTCGCCCACGTCTTCGAGGAGGAAGGGGCGCTCGACAAGATGGAGGGTTTCTGCTCCCTCTTCGGCCCCGCGTTCTACGGTCTGGCGCCGAACGAGGAACGGATCACGCTCGAAAAGGGCGAAGAGCCCGTGCGCTACCCGGAAAAGATCGAGACGGGTGCTGGCCCGGTCACGGTCTTCGATCCCGGCTTTCCCCTCTATTGGCGGGTCGTCTGAAGCTGCTATAGCTGGCCTCCCGCCCGTGAATCCGGAGTGCGCCCATGTCGCTTGCCACCAGCTTCCCCGAGCCGGCCTTGATGGCGGCGCTGACCGCGAAGATGCTCCTGGAGATCGAGGCGGTGCATTTTCGCCCGGATCAGCCCTACAAGCTGACCTCGGGCCTCGCGAGCCCGGTCTATATCGACTGCCGAAAGCTGATCTCCTACCCGCGCATCCGATCGACGCTGATGGATTTCGCCACGGCGACGCTCATGCGCGATGCCGGCTTCGAGGCTTTCGACGGGATCGCCGGCGGCGAGACCGCGGGCATTCCGTTCGCCGCCTGGATCGCCGAGCGTCTCTCGCTGCCGATGTATTATGTTCGGAAAAAACCGAAGGGCTTCGGGCGGGACGCCCAGATAGAAGGCGCCAGCGTCGAGGGCAGGCGCGTGCTCCTGGTCGAGGATCTGACCACCGACGGCGGCAGCAAGATCAAATTCGCGGATGCGCTTCGCCAGGCCGGCGCCGAGGTCGGCCACGCGATCGTCCTCTTCTACTATGACGTCTTTCCCGAAACCCGAGCGACCCTCGCCGGGCATGGCCTCCGCCTGCACCATCTCGCCACCTGGAAGGACGTGCTCGCGGTCGCGCGGGAGCATGGCCATTTCGATGCGGCGACACTGGATCAGGTCGAGCGCTTTCTGGAAGCGCCGCTCGACTGGTCCGCATCCCATGGCGGCATCGCCGAAATGGCGCTGCAGGCCTGAGCCCGCCATGACCGAGCCGATCTCGAACGGCGAAGCGGGTCGTCCTGCCGGCATCGTGTCGCGTCGTTGAACGAAGCGACGCCCCGATCGCAGGACGCCCGAAAGCAGGCCGACGGAGACCGTGGCGGACCGTCCGCCGAGTTCGTCGCGCTGGCGGCCCTGCTGACGTCGCTGGTGGCCCTTTCGATCGACAGCATGCTGCCGGCGCTCGGCAGGATCGGCGACGACCTCGGCGCCGGCAGCGACAACCGCGCGCAGCTGGTGGTCTCGGCGCTGTTTCTCGGACTCGGGCTCGGGCAGATGATCTACGGGCCGCTCTCCGACCGCTTCGGGCGAAAGCCCGCCATCCAGGCGGGGCTCGCGCTCTATGCGCTGGGCTCGGTGTTCTCGATCTTCGCGACCTCCTTCCCGATGATGCTGGCGGGACGGGTGCTGCAGGGGCTCGGCGTGGCCGGCCCGCGGATCGTGACGGTCGCCATGGTGCGCGATCGCTATGCCGGGGCGGCCATGGCGCGCGTCATGTCGCTGGTCATGACCCTGTTTTTGCTGGTGCCGACCGTGGCCCCGGCGATCGGGCAGACGATCCTCCTCTTCGCCTCCTGGCGCTGGATCTTCGGTCTGCTGCTGGGGGTGGCGCTGATCGCCTGGATCTGGCTCATCCTTCGCCATCCGGAAACACTTCGGCCCGAAAACCGTCGTCCCTTTTCGATCAGCGCGATCACGCTCGGCGCGATCGAGACCTTTCGACAACGGACGTCGACCGGCTATGCGCTCGCGGCCGGCCTGGTGCTCGGCGCGTTCCTCGGCTTCTTGAGCACGGCAGCCCAGATGCTGCAGGAGCAGTATGGCCTGGGCGCCCTGTTTCCCGTCTATTTCGCAGCCCTCGCGCTCACGCAGGCGGCTGCGTCCCTCCTGAACGCGCGTCTGGTGATGCGCCTCGGCATGGACGCGCTGACCAGGGTCGCGATCATCGGCGTCATCGCCATCTCGTCGTCGTTTTTTCTCATCGCCGCCGCGTTGAACGGGCATCCGCCGCTATGGTCGCTGATGCTCTATCTGCTCGCCGTGTTCTTCTGCGTCGGCCTGCTGTTCGGCAATCTGAACGCTCTTGCCATGGAGCCGCTCGGCCATATCGCCGGCGTCGCCGCGAGCGCCATCGGGACGGTCACGACCCTGCTCGCCGTGGCCCTCGGCGCGATGATCGGGCTCGCCTATGACGGCACGGTGCTGCCGCTGGTCGGCGGCTTCGCGTTCCTGGGGACGCTCTCCTTTCTGGCCATGCGCTGGGCTCGCCATGGCCGCTGAACGGGCGATCGCAGACCGCCGGCCGACCCGCCGGAGCGACGCATTCGGGGCTTGCCGCCTACCGATTCCGCCAGTAATGCTAGCGGCCCGCTGCCACGAAACCTTCACAAAACCGGGAGCGCCGAGGACCGCCCGCCGTCCGAAGCGTGCGATTTGATGACGCCGACGCCCACCGACAACAGCCGACTTCCCATCCGCCGCGCCGATTTCGAGACGCTGACGGAGGCGCTGGACTACGCGGCCAAAGGGGACACCGGGTTCAATTTCTACTCGGCGCGCGCCGAGCTGACCACGAGCCTCGGCTATGCGGCCATGCGCGAACGGGCCCTGGACATGGCGCGAGCCTTGATCCGCCTCGGCCTGGAGCCGCACGCACGGGTGGCACTGCTCGGCGACACCGATCCCGACATCGTGACGGCGTTCTTCGCCTGCCAATATGCGAGCCTGATCCCGGTGGTCGTGCCGATTCCGGCGAGCCTCGGCGGGCGGGAAGCCTATGTCGAGCAGCTGAGACGCCTGCTCGACAGTTCGGGCGCCGCCGTCGCGATGGCGCCCGAAGCCTATCTCGGCTTTCTGGAGGAGGCGGCCGCCGGGCTCGGCGACGGCCCGACGACCGGCACGCCCGACAGTTTCGCGAGGCTGCCCGGCGACGGCGTCGACCTTCGTCCGTTCGGCAAGGACGATCCCTGCTATTTCCAATATTCGTCCGGCAGCACCCGCTGGCCGCTCGGCGTCGAGGTGCCCCAACGCTGCCTGATGGCGAATGCCCATGCGATCGCGAGCCACGGCCTCGACATAGGGCCCGAGGACCGTGGCATGTCCTGGCTGCCCCTCTATCACGACATGGGCCTGGTCGGTTTCATGCTGACGCCGCTGCTCTGCCAGCTTTCCGTCGACTTCCTGGCGACCCGGGACTTCGCTCGGCGCTCGCTGACCTGGCTGCGGCTGATCGGCGACAATGGCGGCACCCTCTCATACAGCCCGACCTTCGGCTACGACCTCTGCTGCAGGCGCGCGGAAAACGCTGCCTCGCAGCGCTTCGATCTCGCGACCTGGCGTGCGGCCGGCATCGGCGGCGACATGATCCAGCCGCAGGTGATGCAGCGCTTCGCCGAGACCTTCGCGCCCCACGGCTTCGACCGGAAAGCGTTCGTCGCGAGCTACGGCATGGCCGAAGCGACCCTCGCGGTCAGCTTCGCACCGCTCGATCGCGGCCTCGACGTCGATGTCATCGATCGCGAGCACCTCGCGGACGCCAACGAGGCCAAGCCCGCCGGGCCGGACCTGGACCCGCCGGAGCGCCGCGGCTTCGTTTTCTGCGGGCCGGCGCTGCCGGAGCATGTCATCGAGATCCGCGGCGTCGACGGCAAAGCCGTTCCCGACCGCCAGGTCGGCGCCATCTTCGTCAAGGGGCCGAGCATTGCGACCGGTTATTTCCGTGAGCCGGAGGCCAGCGCCCGCGTGTTCCGGGATGGCTGGCTCGACACCGGCGATCTCGGTTACCTCGTGGACGGCGAGGTGGTGATCACGGGGCGCAGCAAGGACCTGATGATCGTCAATGGCCGCAACATCTGGCCGCAGGATGTCGAGTGGGCCGTCGAAACCCTGCCCGGCCTTCGCCGCGGCGACGTCGCCGTTTTCTCCATCGAGGCCGCCGAGCGCGATCCGCGCGTGGTCATCCTGGTCCAGTGCCGGCAGCGCGACGACGAGCAGCGCGAGGAACTCCGAAAGTCCGTCAAGGCGACCGCGACGCGCGCCGCCGCCGTCGACGGCGAAGTCGTGCTCGTCCCGCCGCACGGCCTGCCGATGACCTCGTCCGGCAAGCTCAGCCGCGCGCGCGCCAGGCAGAACTACCTGGACGGCCTCTACGCCGGCGCCGACCAGGGGGAAAGCGCCGGCAGGCCGCTCGTGATGGCGGCCGGCGACTGATGTCATGGCCCGGATCGCCGTCACCGGCGCCGGCGGGTTCATCGGCCGGCGGCTGATCGAGCGGCTCTGCCGACAGGGCGACACGGTGCGTGCCCTGGTGCGCAGGCGCTCACCGGACGCCGAGGTCGAGGCGGGACGGCTGGAGACGGTACGGGGCGCGCTCGGCGACGACCGCGCGATCGAAGAGCTTCTTGACGGCGTCGACGCCGTGGTCCATCTCGCGGGCCTGATCAAGGCGAAGAACCGAGCCGCCTTCTTCGACGTCAACGAGGACGGCGCCCGCCATCTGGCGGGGTTCGCGGCCGATCTCCCGAAACCGCCGAAGCTGGTTCTGGTCTCGTCGCTCGCCGCCCGCGAGCCCGGTCTTTCCGCCTACGCCGCGAGCAAGCGTGCCGGCGAGGAGGCGATCGCCGCCTTCGGCGAAGCTCTCCCCTGGACCATCCTCCGGCCGCCTGCCGTCTACGGTCCCGGCGACCGCGAGACACTCGCCTTCTTCAAGGGCATCAGCCGTGGCGTCGGCGCCATGCTCGGTGGCGAGCGTGCACGTTTTTCCCTCGTTCATGTCGACGATCTCGCCACCGCGATCGCGGCTGTCCTGAATCGCAGGATAGCGGATCGATGCGTTTTCGAGCTCCATGACGGTGCCGAGGGCGGCCACGGCTGGCGTTCGATGATCGCCGCGGGCGAACGGGCGATGAACAGGAAGGTGTTGAAAATCCGCGTCCCTCAACCACTTCTAAGGCTGATCGGCCACGCCAACGGCGTGCTCGGGCGCCTGCCAGGCTACATGCCGATGCTGACCGCGGAAAAAGTGCAGGAGCTTACCCACGAGGACTGGGTGGCCGACAACGCGGCGATCAGCAGTGCCACCGGCTGGCGTCCCTCGATCGCCGTCGAGCGCGGCTTTCCTGCAACGGTCGAATGGTATCAATTGCACAAATGGTTGTGACAAATTGCAACAAATTGTGACTTCGACTAAGAGACGTTTCCTTGCACTGTCACGTCCCGCTCCGCTAGGACCGATGACCATCGAACATAGAGAAAAGGCGTCCGAGCTGTCCTGAATGGATCGAGATCTCGCTAATCAAGTGATTGCCGTGCTCCGGAAAGTCGACAAGACCGGCAAGGAGATCGATGTCGAAACCGACATCGCGGCCGAGCTGGATCTCGATTCGCTCGCGATCATGGATGTCATCATGGAACTCGAAGAGACACTGGATATTTCGATTCCGTTGAATCTCATTCCCGACATCAGAACGGTGGGCGATTTGGCCGAGACCATAGGTCGGTTGAAGGAGGAAGTCTGAGCTATGTCGTTGTTCAAGCGGTTCGAACACCTGGCCAAGTCACACCGGGCCGTGAAGGAGATCGGCGCCGACCCCTTCCGCGTGCGCATCGATCGCGTGCTGTCGCCGACCGAGGCGATGATCAAGAGGAAGCGCATCCTTCTCGCCGGCACCAACAACTATCTCGGCCTCACCTTCGACGCCGGCTGCATCAGCGCCGCCGTGTCCGCGCTCGAGACGCTGGGCACCGGCACCACCGGTTCCTCGATCGCGAACGGCCACTATGGCGGCCACCGGGCGCTGGAGCAGGCGCTCGCCGGCTTTTTCGGCCGTGAGCACGGCATGGTCTTCACCACCGGCTATCAGGCGAATCTCGGCATCATCTCGACGGTCGCCGGACCGGACGATTATCTCCTGATCGACGCCGACAGCCACGCCAGCATTTACGATGCCTGCAAGATGGGTCAGGCGACGGTGATCCGCTTCCGGCACAACGATCCGAAGGATCTCGACCGCAGGCTCGCGCGGCTCGCCAAGGAGCCCGGCAACAAGATCGTGGTGGTCGAGGGCATCTACTCCATGCTCGGCGACCAGGCGCCGCTCCGTGAGATCGTCGAAGTCAAGAAGCGGCACGGCGCCTATCTGATCGTCGACGAAGCGCATAGCTTCGGCGTGCTCGGCAGGACCGGCCGCGGCCTCGCGGAAGCGGTCGACGTCGAGGACGACGTCGACTTCATCGTCGGCACCTTCAGCAAGAGCCTGGGCGCGGTCGGCGGCTTCTGCGTGTCCAGCCTGCCCGATTTCGAGATCCTGCGTGTCGCCTGCCGGCCCTACATGTTCACGGCGTCACTTCCGCCGTCCGTGATCGCCTCGGTGCGCGCCTCGCTCGAGACCATCAAGCAGCGCCCGGAACTCATGACCACGCTCTGGGAGAACGTCCGGCATTTCTATGACGGCCTCGAGCGCCAGGGCTTTCTGCTCGGCGAGCAGAAAAGCCCGATCGTCGCCGTGCGCCTGCCGAGCCCGGAGCTGGCGATCCACATCTGGCATGAGCTGCTGGCCGCCGGCGTCTACGTCAATCTCGCGCTGCCGCCGGCGACGCCCGCCAACGAAGCCCTGCTCCGTTGCAGCGTCTGCGCCGCCCACACCAAGGAGCAGCTCAGCATGATCGTCGACAAGCTGACGGTGATCGGCTACGAGACCGGGCTCCTGGAGGCGCCGGCCCAGGCTGCGGTGAGCTGAGACTGCAGTGAGCTGATCCGAACGGTGGCGGTCGCCACCGTCGATCAGACCACGATCCGGCCTTCCAGATAGGCGCTCGCCACTTCCGAACGCGGGCTTTCGAAGAATGTCTCTGCCGGCGAATGTTCGAGCAGGCGGCCGCGGTGAAGAAACACCACCTCGTCCGCGAGCCGGCGCGCCTGCGCGAGATCGTGGGTCACGAAGATTACCTTGACGCCATTGCGGCGGCAGCCCTGCACCACCTCTTCGATGGTCAGAACCGAGGCGGGATCGAGGCTGGCCGTGGGCTCGTCCAGAAACAGCACCTCCGGCTCCATCGCCAGCGCCCGGATCAGCGCCAGACGCTGCTGTTCGCCGCCGGACAGCAGGCGGGCGGGCTGGTTCGCCTGATGGAGAAGGCCGACACGCTCCAAAAGCGCTTCTCGCCGTTCGGCCGACGTTTCTCCCCGCAGACGAAGGGCGAAATCGATATTGGCGGCGACCGAGCGGCGGAGCAGCACCGGGCGCTGAAACACCATCGCCTGCCGGGCGCGCGCCGCCGGTCCCATGGGCGCGCCGCCCCAGTGGACCTCGCCGGCGCTAGGCACCAGCAGGCCGTGCAGCAGGCGCAGCAGCAGGCTCTTGCCGGCGCCGTTCGGCCCCATGACCACGGTCAGCCCGATACCGCCGAGCGTGAGGTCGACGCCGTCGACCAGCCGCTGGCCGTCACGCTCCAGCGTCAGATTGCGCACCTCCAGTGGCAGCAGGGACAAAGCGTTCGAGGCCGGCGCGACCGCGATCGGCGCCGATGTTCCGGGCAGCGTGTGGCTACGCATAGGCCTGGCGCGCCGCGGTCATGCGCGCCGCCATCACCAGGGCGTTCACGGCGAGCGCGATGATTAGAAGGATGATGCCGAGCGCCAGCGCGAGCGGCAGGTCGCCCTTGGAGGTTTCGAGCGCGATCGCGGTGGTCATGACGCGGGTCAGATGGTCGATATTGCCGCCGACGATGATCACGGCGCCCACCTCGGCGATCGCCCGGCCGAAGCCGGCCAGGGCCACGGTCAGGAGGCTGTAGCGCGCATCCCAGATCAGCGCCCGGATCGCCTGCCCCCGCGGCACCGAGAGTGAACGGAACTGCTCGGCATATTCCTCGTGCAGATCCTCCAGCACCTGCCGCGAAAGTGCTGCGACGATCGGCGCGATCAGGATCGTCTGGGCGATGATCATGGCGGTCGGCGTATAGAGGAGCTGCAGCCAGCCGAGCGGCCCGACATTGGAAAGGTGCAGATAGACGATCAGCCCGACCACCACCGGCGGCAGGCCCATCAGCGCGTTCATCAGGAGAAGGAGAGCGGAGCGGCCGGGAAAGCGGCTGGTGGCGACCAGCGCGCCGAGCGGAAAGCCGATCAGGCAGGCGACCGCCAGCGCTGTCAGGCTGACCCGAAGCGACAGGCCGATGATCTCCATCAGGTCGGCATCCAGGGACACCACCAGCATCACCGCCAAGCTGACAGCCTCGCTGAAATCCTGCACAATCGACCTGTCGGGCTAGATGTTGGCCCTTTTTCGGGGCGCGATCAGCGCAAATCATGCGGATGTTTGACCGCCATAGCAAGACTGGAGCGCACGGTGACGCCGGCCGCGGCGGGGCGGCCTGGATCGGTGATCTTTCGGGCGCGTTCGCCGATCTCGGCACCTTTTTGCCCCTGGTGATCGGGATTTTGATCGTCGGCAGCTTCGATCCGACCGGCCTCCTTGTGGGCTTCGGCCTGTTCGCGATCGCGACCGGTCTCGTCTATCGCCTGCCAGTGCCGGTGCAGCCGATGAAGGCGGTGGCGGCGCTGGCGATCGCGGGCGGGCTCGGTGCTGATGCGATGGCCGCAGCCGGGCTGATGCTCGGCCTCGCCCTTCTGATCCTCGGCGCATCGGGTCTGATCGACCGCATGCACCGTCTGGTGCCGAGAACGGTCCTGATCGGCATCCAGCTCGGCCTCGGCCTGCACCTTCTGATCGCGAGCGCCGGCCTCGCGGGCGACGCGGTCGCGCTCGGCCTCGCCGCCTTCGCACTCCTGATCCTGCTGCAGGCGACGCCGTTTCGCACCTCGGCTTGTCTGGCGCTGCTCGTCGCCGGCGTCGCCTGGTCCGGCTTTTCGGGCGGCGCTCTGCCGAGCGCATCAATCACGCTGGACCTGCCCGCGATCGCCTTTCCGAGCTGGAACGGCATCGCCCTGGCCGCGGAGACCGTGTTCTGGCCGCAGCTCGCTCTGACCGTCGCCAACGCCGTGCTCCTCACCTCGGTTCTGGCCGCGGAGTACTTTCCGAAAGCCGGTGATCGCGCGTCCGCACGACGTCTGGCTCTGTCCTCGGGCGCGCTCAACCTGGCGCTCGCGCCGATCGGGGCCATGCCGATGTGCCACGGCGCCGGGGGGCTCGCGGCCCAGTATCACCAGGGCGCCAGAACCGGTCTCGCCCCCGTCGTCTTCGGCGGCGCCTGCCTCCTGCTCGGCCTGTTCGCCGGCGCGAAGGCGATCGACTGGCTGCTGCTGGTGCCGCTGCCGGTGGTCGCCGCCCTGCTTGCCTTCGCCGGTGTTCAGCTCGTGCAGCCGGCGCGGCTGTTCCAGGTCAGCAAGGTCTGCCTCCTGGTGATCGCGCTCACCGCCCTGGTCAGCCTTCTCGTCAACATTGCCGCCGGTCTCGTCGCCGGACTGGTCGCGGAACTCGTAAGATCGGTCGCGACGAGACGGAGTCGCCCGACGACCTGAGCTGCCGAGCGGCGACGTCCCACGGCCGTAACGGCATCTCCTTGAAGAATTGCACAGGTGTCGGCACTCGTTTATTCAACCAGCAAATGAGCGACGTGGAGTGTCAATCCCATGGGCATTTTTCGCGCGAGGGTTCGAATGATGACATGTTCCGTGGACGGCTGGAAAGGATGGCGCGTGGGCGGCTGGCTGGCTCTGCCCCTCCTCGCCTGGCTGTTCCTTTGGACGCCCGCGACGCCGTGGGCGCAGGATACAGCCGGCGCGACCACGGACGACAAGCTGAAGGCGCTGGTCGAGGTGCTGGAGGACGAGCAGGCGCGCGCCGCGCTGGTCGACAAGCTGAACGCGCTGGCCGGCGAGTCCGAAGCGCCGGCCGAGACTGCGAAGACGACCTCCATTGCCCGTCAGGTCGCGGTCGTTACCCAGACCGCCGCCGAGGACGTCTCGTCCCTCTTCGGCCGCATCTGGCAGGACGTGCTCGGTATTCGCGACCTGATCGGCTCCGGCGATCTCGATCTTGGTAAGGCGATCGAAGCGAGCCAGGGGTTGATCGGCGTGATCGCGTCGACCTTCCTGGTTCTGCTCGTGCTTCGCATGCTGCTCCGCCCTCTCTTCGGGCGCATGGCCGTCCAGGCCTCGAAGAACGGCCTCGTCGGCAGCGTGCTCTGGCTCGTCGCCTCCATCGTGATCGATGCCGTCAGCGTTCTGATCGCCTATGGCTGCGGCTACGGCATCGCGCTCGGCGTGTTCGGCGAAGCAGGGCGGATCGGCGTCGATCAGTCGCTGTTCCTGAACGCCTTTCTCCTGGTCGAGCTGGTCAAGACGGCCCTTCGCGGCGGCATCGCGCCCCGTTTCGCCGCCCTTCGCTTCCTGCCGATCGAGGATCGCACCGCGGGGTTCGCCTATGGCCGCAGCGCGGCGATCGCCTCGATCGTCGGCTATGGCGCGCTGGTGGCGGCGCCGCTCGCGAATGCCGGAATCTCCAATGCCTTCGGGCGCGCGATCACCGTGATCGCGCTGATCATCGCTCTGGTCCTCGCTCTGCACGGCATCTGGAAGCTGAAGAGGCTTCTCGCCGAGGAAGCCGTCGCGCATGGCGACGAGGACGACATCACCGGGCGCGCGCTGGCCCTGCTCGATCGGATCTGGCCCTGGCTCGCCTCCCTCTACGTCATCGGCGTCTTCGTGATCGCGATCTCGCGCCCCGCCGCGGTTCTGCCCTATGTGCTCGGCGCGACGGCGCGTTCGGCGCTCGCGATCGTGGTCGGCGTCGGCCTCACCGTGCTGATCGGCCGCAGCATCAGGAAGGGCGTGCCGCTGCCCTCCTCGCTGCGGTCGAGCATGCCGCAGCTGAAAGGACGTCTCGACCGCGTCGTGCCCACCTTGCTCAAGGTCATCAGGCTGATCGTCCTGATCGCCGTCGTGCTGACGGTGGTCGACGCCTGGGGCATCGTCGACGTCGGCGGCTGGCTCACTTCCGAAGGCGGCGAATCGATGGTCGGCGCCTTCGCCTCCGTGGCGCTGGTGATCCTGCTCGCCTATCTCGTCTGGCTGGCCGCGATGTCCTGGATCGAATACCGCCTGTCCGGAAATGGCAGCCATGTCGCCAGCGCACGGGCGCGCACGCTGCTCTCGCTGTTCGGCAACGCCATCACCATCGCGCTCGCCGTGCTCGCGGTCATGCTCGTGCTCTCGGAACTCGGCATCGACATCGGCCCGCTGCTCGCCGGCGCCGGCGTCGTCGGCCTCGCGGTCGGCTTCGGCGCGCAGAAGCTGGTGCAGGACATCATCACCGGCGTCTTCATCCAGTTCGAGAACGCGATCAATACCGGCGACGTCGTGACGGTCGCGGGCACCACCGGCACGGTCGAGCGCTTGAGCGTCCGTTCGATCGGCATTCGGGACGTCTCCGGCACCTACCACCTGATCCCCTTCAGCGCGGTCGATCAGGTCTCCAATTTCAATCGCGGCTTCGCCTATCACGTCGCCGACATCGGCATCGCCTACAAGGAAAGCGTTCCCGAGGCGAAGGAGGCGATGCAGGCTGCGTTCGACCGGCTGAAGGCGACCGAGCTCGCGGACGACCTGCGGGATGACCTGGAACTTCTCGGCGTCCAGGCGCTCGGCGACAGCGCCGTGGTCGTGCGCGGCCGCATCAAAACGGCGCCCGGGCGGCAATGGGCGATCGGCCGTGCCTACAATGAGCTCGTGAAGGAAGTGTTCGACGAGCGCGGCATCGACATTCCCTTCCCGCACATGACGGTCTATATGGGCACGGACAAGGACGGCCACACCCAGCTCGCGGGGCTCCTGGCCCGCCAGTCCGGAAGCGCTGCGGTCTCCTGAGAGCCTTCCCCGAGCGGCAAGACGCCGACATGAACTTCGACGGCCTGATCGACCATCTCCACACCAACAGTCTGGTCAGCAGCCTCATTCTGATCACCGCGATCGGGCTCGGCCGGTGGTTTCTGGTGCGGCTCGCGCGCGGCGACGACGCCATCCCGAGCGAGGAGCAGCGGCGCTGGATCTCGCGCATCAAGAACGGTGCGGTCACGCTTCTGGTGATCGGCCTGATCTTCGTCTGGCTGCCGGAGCTCAACACCTTTGCGCTTTCGATCACGGCCTTCGCCGTCGCCTTCGTGATCGCGACCAAGGAACTGATTCTCTGCATCAGCGGCGCCCTCTTGCGCACCGGCACCCACGCCTATCGCGTCGGTGACTGGATCGAGGTCAACGGCATCACCGGCGCGGTCATCGACCACAACCTGCTGTCGACCTCGGTCGCCGAGATCGACAGCAAGCACAATCGCTACGACTTCACCGGCAAGACCGTCATCCTGCCGAACAGCGTGTTTCTGACCCACTACGTCAAGAACCAGAATTTTCTCAAGAATTACGTCTTCCACGAATTCTCGATCTACACCGAACCCGAGATCAACGTGGTCGACGCCAAGGACGAGATCCTGAACAGAATCCAGGTCTACATGGAACCCTTTCAGGATGTCGCCAATCGCTACAATGCCTTGATCGAAAAGCGCTCCGGCGTCGACGTGCCCAATCCCGAACCGCGCATCTACGTCACCACCAACGAGTTGGCCAAAGTGGTCTTTACGGTCATCCTGTTCTGTCCCACCAGGGAAGCCGTCGGTCTGGAACAGGCGATCACGCGGGATTTCATGGCATTTTTCTACAAACGCCGGCAAGCTGAGGACATAAAACGGCAGGCCTGAGTCGACTGCCGTCGATCCTATCCCGAAGGAGCGTTGCAGAAGCGCGTTTACCGTGCCGAACCTTAAGGATCGGAGTCCGACATGATCGATCGTCGCCTGACATCCGTCTTGACCAGCCTTCTGGTCCTGGCGGGCATACAAGCTGCATCCGCCCAGGAAACCGGCGGCGTGCGTATCTCGGGCAGCGTCACCAGCTCCACGAATGTCAAAGGGGCGAGCAACGTCGCGCATGGCAGCGGCTCCAAGGCCCATACGTCGATCGGCAGCGTCGGCTCCGGCGTGAAGGTCGATGGCGACCTCAAGATCCATGTCGACGCCGACCGCGTCACCAACTACGCCGACGGCCCCGGAGAGACCGCGATCACGTCGATCGGTTCGGTGCACAAGGGTGCCAAGGCCGAGGGCGAAATCGTGGTCGACACCGGCGACATCACCAATGTCAGCAACGGCCGTGGCGAGGCGTCCTGCGTGATCATCGGATCGAAAGGCGAGATTCCGGAGTGCGATCAATGAGAGGATCGGTCTGGAACCGTCCGTCCGGCATGCTTTCGGCGGCGCTCCTGCTCGCGGTCGGCCTCACCGGCGGCACGCTGGTCCAGGCCGAGGTGGTCGGCTCGAAGGACCAACCGCCCGCTCCCAAGAGCCCGGTCATTCACGATGAACCGGTGGCGCTCGAATGCTGGCAGGAAGGGCGCCGCATCATCCAGCGCGACGGTCTCAAGGGCCTCGCCGTCAAGGCGGTGACGCGAAAAGGTGCCGTGGCCTTCAAGCAGCAGGACGGCAACGGTCCCGACATCTTTCTTCTGCCGTTCGACGACGGCCTCTGCCTGATCGCACCCGAGGAGTAACGGCAGGATCGGGGCCGAACCCACCGGGACGAATACGCCAATTCCGGAACCCGTCGTCGGCGCTCCGAACCCGGATCACCATCGGGATGAAATGACTTTTCATCCCACAAGCGGCATCACGTGATCTTCGCGATGGGGCGCAAACTCGTCCCATCGCCATTCCTTTTGACCGCCGCGGGGGTGCTGCGCTCCGTCCGTCAATCTTTGCCGGTCTTCCACCGACGGACACGGCATGAAGCTGCTGACGCCCCAGATACCTGTTCCGAAGGGCCAGAGATCGAGCGAGAGCGCCGGTCGAGCACGTCCCCGCCAGTTCCCAGATGACATGGCCTTCCATTGCGGTCCGGCCATGATCCGGCCCCATCAATCCCCGGGTTGCCTGGTCGCGCCATACGGTTCTCAAGATCCGCCTTCCGTCAAATCGACGACAAGAAAAATGTATCATCCCGCCCTTCACCCTTTCTTGAACAGCCTCCTTCATCATCGTCTTTGGTCCATGCGATCCTGGGAGTTCGCGCCTGGATCCCTTCTCTTCGGCGACGGGGCGGATTCCCAGGGTCGCATGAACCTTGAAGCAGCATGGCTTGGACGAGTTGAGGCAAGTCAAACCAACCCCACGAAGTTCTGATCGATGGAGCGCTTTTCCGGTCGTACTGAGGAGGGTTTCCTCGAAGCGTTAGGTCTCTGTTAACCCGTCCCTGGCAAGCTGTTCCATGGTCCATGCGATCCTGGGAATCCGTCCGCCCGCGACAAGAGCTCGGAATTATGTAGCAAACACACCTAGGGCGGGTGGCATGGGTTTCCTTGGAAAATGGGCTGCAAGAGCTTCGGTCGTGTCGCTAACTTGTGCGATTGCCCTTGTTGTCGATAACCATGTTGACGCTGCCATTCCCGTAACGATCGGATTCAGCCCTCACAAAGCGAAAGCAGGTTCTGCGAGTCTTGCCGAACATATCCTTGTAGGTGACGACGCCTGCGAAGAGTACACCCGTTTTCCCGCTATCAATCCCGTTCCTGATCCTGCGTGAGAGTCCTCCTGTTTTGTGCCGAGTTTTGCCGTGTTTTTTGCGGGAGGAGATCACCGATGAGCGACATTGAAGGCTTCGGTCGGCGGACCAGGGGTCTGAGTGGGATGGCGTTTCAGGAAGCCTATGGCCGTGAGGAGCAATGCCGGGCGGCGTTGTTCGAATGGCGCTGGGGCAGGGGCTGGTCCTGTCCGTCCTGCGGTCATGGCGGTCATTGCCATCTGAAAAAGCGCGCGAAGCCGCAATGCCGTCGCTGCAAGCATCGGGTATCGGTCACCGCCGGCACGATCTTTCACAGCACCAGGCTTCCGCCGAAGGTCTGGTTCCCGGCGATCTGCCACGTCAGCCGGAGCAGGGGCGGGGTCGGGATGGACGACGCCTGTCCCGGCGGTGCCCGCTCCGGCGGCAGGCGCGGCCGCGGCGCGGCTGGCAAAACGCCCTTCATCGCTGCAGCGGGACCACGATCGAGCGCCGTCCGGGGCGAATCCGGCTGAAGACCGTCAAGGGTTTTCGCGGGAAGGGGGTGGAACGCTTCGCCAAGGCCGAAATCGAACCCGGGAGCAGCGCGGTCGGCGACGGTCTGTCCTGCTGGCCGGCGGTCACCGGGGCGGACGTCGATCACTTCCCGATGCGCACCGGTTCAGGCCGAAGGGCGGCACAATGGGCGCCCTTCAAATGGGTCGACACCGTGCCCGGCAACATCAAGACGGCGATCACCGGCACCGATCACCATGTCAGTCCGAAGCATGCCGGGCGTTATCTCGCCAGCTTCGCCTGCCGCTTCGACCGGCGCTACGATCCCGACACCATCACCCGGCGTCTCGCATGGACATGCACACAGACCAAGCCAAATCCCTGTCGGGTCATCATCGCCGGATCACCCTCACGTAGGATCAGGAAACTTTATGGGGCTGGTATCAGCTAATCGGAAGAAAATCTGTCGCGGACACAGTTGCCATAGCGCTACAGATGACAGATCTGGGCCTCGTCCCTCTTCTTCGCCCGGCGGGCGGATCCCTGGGGACGCGCGGATCATCATGCCGATCCTGCCAGGGCGAGGCCGCTATGGCTTTTCCCGATGCGATGGAACCGCGTGATCGACAAGGAAACGCGACCAAACAATGAGATAGGGCACGCATCCTGATCATATCCGGTCTTGGATACGCGCTCCAATGCGGCGGCCAAGCGCGGGACCAGGTGAGGCCGCTCGATGCATCGCCAGCCGCTGACTGGCGTCCGTTCGATGTTCGATCACCACATGAGCCACAACAGCCGACACCGCGTTGACGGACGACCATCCCGCCAGGCCAGCAGAAGCGAACCGGCCTGATCGACCTTGGCTCAAGGGGTCTGCCGCTGCAGAGATGGAAGTGAACGTCGGGACACCGTCTGACGCGATGATCGGTCATCGCATCTGCGAGGTCGCCGATCCCCGCCGAACCCGCCCGTGCCGGGCCGGCTCCGGAACATTCGTCCGGCTTCCGAGGGCGAGGGGCTGTTCAAAGCGACGGTCGAAGGCTCCCGGCTTCGCGGCTTCTCCGAAGAGACCGTCCCGATCCCAGCCTGTCCGCGATCAGCGGATCAGCACCTGATAGGCGCAGAGCTGGTAGTCGGCGTCGTCGCCGAGCTCGGTGCCCTCGGCTTCGAGGCCGGCATAGGCGATCTCGATGCCGGGAAGGCTTCGGTGCGGCAGGGGGCCGCTGGAATCGCTGGCGCCGCGGGTGCGCAGGCCGATGGCGATCGGCCGGGCGGGCTCGAAGCCGGCGGTGATGGACTCCAGGCGCTCGACGGGGGCGCTCGCGACCACCAGATAGAGGGTGAGCGGCAGGACCGAATCGCCGGCGGCGCGATAGCGCAGGCGATCGTCGCTGTCGATCGTCTGCAGCGGCCGCGCTCGCCCGTCGAGCGCGGCGATGCCGCGCCCCGAGCTCAGCTGCCAGGCGAGATCGTGGTCGGTCACGGTGAAGCCGTAATAGGTCAGGGTCGGATCGGCATCGCCGGTGAACGCGATCTCGTAGTCAGGGCGGTCGCCACCGATCGCTTCGCTCGGCTGCACGATCCATGGACAGTCCGCGAAAGCCGGTCCGCTCAACGCACAGACCAGAAGCGTCGCGGTCAGTGATGCCTTGATGCGGCGCTCGAGCGCCGTCGGTTCACGCGTCAAGGGTCGCATCGGTCTTCCCCTTCCACCGTTTTCAAATTAAAGCGCACCGCACCCGGTGCAAGAGAGCTGAGAAAATTTGCGGCGGCCGTCAGATCGAGCGTCTGTTCGCCGTCCGCCCTGTGCGCCTCGGGAAAACGCTCCACGAGTGCGTCGCGCAGATCGGCGGCATCGAACGGCTTGTCCGGCTGGGCCAGCAGCACCAGCATGTTGTCCTCGGGCTCGCCGTTCAGCTTCCAGCCCCACTCCCAGGCGCTGCCCGGCGCGAGCTCGACCGGCCGGCCGTCGGGCATCGACGGCGTCATCACCTTGGCCGGCGAGGCGCTGGCGAGCATGACCTGGGCGAGATGGAAATTCTCCGGCTGGCTCCATTGTCCGAGCGGGTGTGCGCCGTTGCCGGCGTCCTCGACACGCAGATTCCACCCCAGCGTCGAGCCGGCCGGGATCGTGCGATCGATGCCGTCCCGGTCGAGCGGCACAGGATAAAAGCCGCCATCCGCCGTGAAGCAGGCCTGATAGGGTTCGGCCGCGAGCGCCATGCCGCCCGCCGGCAGAAAGGTGATCGTCACCTTCGGGCGCGGCCAGGCGTACCATGCGGTGGCGGCGACGAGGAACAACGCCATGGCGGCGACGCCCGCCTGCAGCAGCCGGTCCGCGGCGAGATGCCGCGCGCGCCTCGCCTTCAGGATGGTCGCCGCCTCGCCCAGACGTGCGACCGGCACCACCTTGACGCCGAATTTCGAAAGTTGCTCGACCACCGGCAGCGAGGCGACATCCCGCTGCTCGCCGTCTTCCTCGTAGGTTCGCGGCGTGAAGAACAGGAGCTGGCGATCACGGTTGAAGCGCGGGAGATTGTCGTGGCTCGCGAGCGTCAGCACCAGATCGAGCTTGCCGGGCAGGCTGCCGACCGGGAGGATCTCGACGTCGTCGGTCGGATGGCCGCTCGGCTGGCCGCCGAGCGCGCCCGTGGCGATCGCCTGTCGGTCGGGGCTGCCGCTCGCGCCCATGAGGAGCACCAGAGCGAGGCCGAGCTCGGCGCTTCGGCCTTCGCTCGGTCCCGACGGGCTCGCCGACTGCAGGCGCTGCCCTTCGATCCAGGCGAGCCTCGCCACCTGCTGATAGAGGGCACCGAACGGCGGCTCGATGCCGAGCTTTCGAACGGCGCTCGCCGCCGCGCAGCCGGCCTGATAGAGGCCGACCTTTCTGAGCGGCGCCGCCACCTGGTCCCAGTCCTTGTCGTGCGCCTTGACGTCGATCTCGGCGGCCTTCACCGCCTCGTCGCTGCTTAGCGGGCTGAGTCCGCGATGCTGGGTGTAGATCTCGATCAGCCGATCTTCCTGCCTCCGGGCGGCTTCGGCGGCGCCCGGCTGCACGATCGGAATGTGCACGGTTCTGCGGCTGTTATGCATCGTTCGGCGATCCGTATACGACGTCCGGCCGGGCAGCCTAGACGTCGTCGATCGTGCCGAGCACGGGCCGGAGCAGGGCTCGCCGCGTGGTCTCGTCGTCGTGCAGCCGGATCATGCCGTCGCCGTCATCGTCCAGCTCGACCAGACCGACCAGCGTCTCGTAGCTGCCTTCGGCGGCCAGGCCGACCAGGCGGCCGGCAAGCTCGTCGCTGGCGTCGCCGAGCGCCTGGATCAGCACCCGGATCATCTGATCGCCGGCCTCGGCAATGTCGAGCCTGAAGCGACCGTCGCCGGTCTCGAGCGGTGCCGCCGGAAGCGGAATCTCGCCGCCGGCGCTGTCAGCGGCCAGGCGGGTGAATTCGGCGATCTGATTGAAGCGCTGGCGCCTGGGGTCGAAGCTGATCACCTCCGCCGTCGGACCGCCCTCGACCTCGTCCGCCTCGGCCGCCCGTCCCAGCCACACGCCGAGCGGCTGATCCTCGCCGCGCGGTCCGAGCTTCTCGAGCAGCTGATCGACGGTGTCCATGCTCACCGGCGGTTCGACGTCGACCAGCCACAGCCGCCGCGCGGCCTGCTGCCAAAGCGTCTTGCGCTCGTCGTCGCTCAAAGGTTTCGTCGTCATCGTCCCATCTCCTGGCCCGTTTCGTCAGGCTGATGCCGTGGCCTGACGGTTCAGGCCGCGCTTTATCAGCTTCTGTGCGCGGCGATAGAGATTAGCCGCGAGGGCTTCGTCGTCCTGGCCGGCGAGTTCGTCGTCGCCGGCAATCAGTGCCAGGAATTCCTGGTCGAAGAGGATGCCCTCATCCTCTTCTTCGGGATAGAGAGGCCGCCCGTGGCCCAGAACCTGCTCGAAAAAATATCGCATCACCGGATCGAACCAGCCGGGGCGATCTTCGAGCAGCCGCGTCACCCAGTCGTCGGCCGCCTCCTGCCGGGCGAACCGCTCCTCGGCGTCGACGGCGCTGTCGTCAGCCAGAAGATCGTGGCGCGAGCGCTCGTCATCATCGTCGTCGCCGCCGATCGCATCGTCGAGTGACTGAATAGGATAGCGCAGCATCGCCATGCCGGCCTCGCTGGTGGCGAAGTCGTCGAAACCGTCGAAGCCGCCGAGCTGGCCACTCCCGCCGGCGAGATCTTCGAAGGCCCGCCGATAAGCGCTGACCGTGTCGTCCTCGATGCTCTGTCGGAGATAGTCCTCCGCCTGGCTGCGCAGGCGCTTCATGTCGCGCAGCTTCGCGATCGCAGGCGTATCCCGCTCGTGCCAGCGCTCGGGGTCGAGCCCGCAGCTTCGGAGCAGCGTGTAGCGCTCGTTCAGCGAATCCAGGACGCGCACCACCAGGCGCTGGGTCTCGGGATCGGCGACGAAGCCGTCCTCGAGCGGCACCGGCGCCGCGTCGACGACGTCGAACCAGGACATTTCCTCCGGCATCTCCGCCGCATCTTCGCGCCGGGTCAGCCAGAGCGGGCCGTATTCCTCGCGCCGGCGTCTCGCCTCGTCGCCGAAGCCGTCGCCGAGCGCCCGTCGCTGCGCGGCCAGCGCGTTCGCGAGCGGCTCACGAAAATCCTCCGCATGCTCGGATGCCTTCCGGCCGGCGTTCCTTCCGAGACCGACCTCCGACCATCCTCCCGCTACAGGACCGAAACGGGCGAGCTGCGCCAGCAGGAGGTGCATGTTGCCGGGCTCGTGCTTCAGCCGTCTCGCCAGCTTCAGACGGCGCATCAGAACCTGCTGCAGGTAGATCACGCTCTGCTCGTGCACCTTGACGCTCTTGCCGCCGGGCAGAGTGTAGCGATGCCACTGCTGGTCGCCCGCCGCACGAAAATCGCGGTAGAGCAGCTGGCCGACATAGAGTTTTCGGGAGAGCGTCAGCAGGATCGCGAGGCAATAGCGATCGCGATCGAGCGGCGACTGCGCGAGATGGCTGTCCAGAAGGCCGAGCATGTCGACGGCGAGACGATCGAGGATCGTGTTGATCTTGAAGCCTCTGATCGGTTGATCGGCCATGCCGGCACTCCCTTTTGGGCCTTGTCTTGATGCGTTCCTGCGTTCGGCCATCTTTAGCAAAGCTTCGCGCTTCTTGCATCCATCGATCCGGGCATCCATCGATCCGGCAGCGAGCCGTCTCTTCTGCAAATGACGACGCCGGCCCGCCCCGAGAGCGGCGGCGAGGTGCCTTTCGCTCGGGGGACGGGCCGGATCGATCGTCCTGCGGATCATGCACGCCGCTATCGGCGTCCCGGTCTAGTCCGAAAGGTTGGTGAACTCGACCCGACGGTTGACCGAAGCGCTCGGATCGGCGGGATCGTAAGGCTCGAGTTCGCCGCGCCCGATCGCCTGCAGACGGCCGCCGTCGATGCCGTAGGCGGAAACCAGATACTGACGCACCGAGGCCGCCCGCCGCTCGGACAGGTCGAAATTGTAAGCGTCGAGGCCGGTCGCGTCGGCATGTCCCTCGAGCAGGATGGCCTTGTCGCGCATCAGGTCGTCCTGGAGGACCTGAGCGACCTGACCGAGCGCCGACTTGGATTCGGGCGTGAGTTCGGCCGAGTCGAACTCGAACTGAATGCGCATGGCGATCGCGAAGGACTGCGGTGCGGCGGCTTCGGCCTGCTGCGAAGAGGCCGGCAGGCCGGCGTCGGTCGTGGCTACGGCCGGCTCGTCGTCATGCAGGCGGATGCCGCGGGTCCGGCCCAGTCCGCCCTGGGCACCGATCCGACATTCCGCAGGCACGTCCGGGCTGATCGCGCGAAAAATTTCGCAACGGGAGGCGTCGTTCTCGAGAAGCACGGCGTCGTCCGCTGCAGCCGGTGCTGCAAAGAACGGCAAAAGGCCGATCAGGCCCACATACAAGAGGGAACGGTTATCGCGTTTCATGATTGCGCTCCTTGCGTCTGCTACCTGGCACGAGACTTCGGGATAGGGTTTGCCGATCGGCTCATTTTTTTCTCGTCGGTCGGCCAATTTGACGGCCTTCGTAGGATCCTGTTGCGGAAGACGATACCATGAACCTGCGAAAAACCCGCCAAAAGCCTGTCCCAGCATCGCGAAATCGGCTTTCATGGGGAATGACCTGCGTCACAGGATGAATTCTATCCCGAAAGCCATACTCAAGCGCATCGACCCGCGCGATCGACTCAGCTGAAATTGGAGCGGAACCATGCTGAAACTCACCGTGACCGTCATCGCCGCCACGCTGTTCGCGACCTCCTTCGCCGAGGCGGGGCAATACAACCAGCCGCAGCACCTCAAGGTGGGCTCCCAGGCCAAAGTCAGCCGGGTCATCGCGAAATCACGAACCGTGACCGCCACCAAGAAGAGCGACGGCTCCGGAACCCCCGCCTGCGGCGAGGAGCGCGACGGCGTGATCGTGGATCGCGGCGTCGGCAAGGAAAAGATCGTGGTCGTCACCAAGGACATCGTCAACACGGGCGGCAATGTCGAAATCGGCCGCGAATGCAAGTGACATAGGCCGATCCGAGAGATGGGATCGCCGGTGGAGGAATGGTCGTCATGAGAAACGTCATCGCTGAACGCAAAGCCGGGCTGGCCGGGGCGGGTCTCGCCCTTCTGATGCTCGCCGGCTGCGCGACCGACCCTAAGGAGGCGATCGAGATCGCCAAGCCGAAGACCCTGCCGGCGACCAATCTCACCAATTTTAGCGAGTCGCTGCGCTGCATGGACGACCTTCTGCAGTCCTTCGGCCGACGCGACATCGTGGTCACCAGCGCCGGCATTCCCGACGCCACGGCCAACGTCTCGGCCGGCACCAAGGACATGCTGATCTCCGCGATCTCGCGCATGTCGGTGAAGAGCGGCGCCTTTTCCTTCGTCGATTACGACGCCACCCAGGCGGACGTGCACGATCTGCAGAGCCTGATCGGCTTCACCGACGATTTCGTGGTGCCCAACTACTACATCCGCGGCGCCATCACGCAGCTCGATGAAGGCGTGCTCGACGAATCCCAGGCCGCCGCGATCGGCATTCCCGAGTTCCAGATCGGCGCCTCCAGGGACCAGACGGTCTCGGTGGTGTCGCTCGATCTGAATGTCGGCAATCTGGTCAACCGCCAGATCATCCCCGGCGCATCGGCGCACAACTCGATCGCGGTGGCGCGCAAGGGCCTCGGCGGCGATCTCGCGGGCTCGATCAGCAAGCTCGGGCTGAGCTTCGACGTCGTCCTCAACAAGGGCGAGGGCATGCACCAGGCGGTGCGCACGCTGGTCGAGCTTTCCACCATCGAAGTGCTCGGCAAGCTCGCCGAGGTGCCCTACTGGCGCTGCCTGCAGATCGAGCAGACCAATCCGGCGGTCGTCGAGGAGGCCAAGGACTGGTACAACGAGATGCCGCCCGAGGAGCGCGTCACCTTCGTCCAGCAGGCGCTGGCGAGCGAGGGCTTCTATCACGGCACCGCGACCGGACAGCGGGACGGTGCCACCAGGGAGGCGATCGGCCGGTATCAGAGCGACAACGGGCTGATTGCGGACGGACGCATCACCTTCCAGCTCTATCAGAGCCTGATCCACGAGGATCTCAGCCTCGGCCGCCAGCCGACGCTGACGACCGCCAAGGCAGAGCCGAAAGGGGCCGAGATCCGTCCGAACCCGATCCGTCTGATGCTCGGCTCGTCCAGCGGCCCCACCCATCGCGCCAACACCGCGCTCGACCTCACCGCCGCGACCACGGGCGACGCCTATCTCTACTGCTACTACCAGGATGCGCAGAACAACGTCGTGCGCATCTTCCCGAACCAGTTCGAGCCCGATCCTTACGTGATCGGCGGCAGGACCGTGCAAATCCCGAGCGCCGGCGCCGGCTTCGAGATCGTGCCCGACCGACCCGGTTCGCGCGAGACCATCGCCTGCCTCGCCTCCGAGGTCGAGGTCGGCCTTCGCCTGCCGCAGAACCTCAAGACCGCCGATCTCACGCCGCTGCCGGTCGGCTCGATCGAAGACGTCGTCGACGCCTATCGCCGCGCCGGCCGCCAGACCGTGACTGCCGAGCGCCTGGAGATCGCCGTCGAAGGCTGAGGCCGGTCGCCGGCAGCGGGACCGGGCGCCGACGGCAAGTTTTTTTTGCTGCGGCGACATGCGATAGTCGAATCGAACAGGGGACCGATCCGAGAGGGTCGGTCCCTCGTTCATGTCCCATCGGGTCAAGGCAAGGCGGCTCGCCCGGATCAGGGTGCCTGGGATCGATCGATATTGCCCGGCTGGCGCGTCGTCCGCTCCGCAAGGCCCGCACCCGGCCGGAAAAAACACCGCTTCAGAAAAGCAGGTTCGGCAGCCAGGTCGAGACCGCCGGCAGCTGCCAGACCAGCGCCATGCCGAGGATCTGCAGGAGGATGAAGGGGAGCACGCCCCGGTAGATCTGGCCGGTGGTGACCTCCGGCGGAGCAGCACCGCGAAGATAGAAGAGGGAGAAGCCGAAGGGCGGGGTCAGGAAGCTGGTCTGGAGGTTGATCGCAAGGAGGATGCCGAGCCAGATCGGCGGGTGGCCCATCAGGATCAGGGGCGGCGCGATCAGGGGAAGGACGATCACCGAGATCTCGACGAAGTCCAGAAAGAAGCCGAGCACGAAGACGAGCGCCATGCAGAAGAGAAGGGCGCCGATCGGACCGCCGGGCATGGCGGTCAGGATGGAGGCGACGCGCTCCTCGCCGCCGAGCCCGATGAACACCAGCGAGAACATGCCGGCGGCGAGGATCGTGGCGAAGATCATCGCGGTCATGGTGAGGGTAGATTCCACCGCCTGGTGGATCACCCGGTCACGGAAGGCTGCGCGCAAGGCGGACCAAAGCGCGCCGGCACCCAGTAGGGCGAGCAGGATGTAGAGTCCGCCCATGGCGTATGAACCGAGGCCGAGATCGCTTCGCTGCAGGCGGATCGGGAAGAGGCCGGCGAAGACCGCGAGGATGATCAGCGCGGCCGCGCCGAGGAGGATCAGGCGGCGACCCCCGCCCGATCGCGCGCCGGCCATCAGGAGCGCGCCGACCGCGCCGATCGAGGCGGCTTCGGTCGGGTCGGTGACGCCGCCCAGAATCGCGCCGAGCACGGCGACGATCAGGAGGACGGGAGGGAGGATCGCGGACAGGATTTCGCTTCGGCCCGGCCGCTCGCCGGCGGTGAGGTTTGATGCCGGCATGTCTTCCGGGCGCAGCAGGCCGCGAATGAGGATGTAGACGAGGTAGAGGAGAACCAGGATCAAACCCGGCAGGATGGCGGCGGCGAAGAACTGGCCGACCGAGATCGCCTCGATCGCGAATTTGCCCTCTTCGTACTGGGCCTGCTGATAGGCGTTGGACATCACGTCGGCGAGGATGATCAGGAGCGTCGAGGGCGGGATGATCTGGCCGAGCGTGCCGGCGGTGCAGACGATGCCGGAGGCGATGCGGGCATCGTAGCCAGCGCGCAGCATGGTCGGCAGCGCGATCATGCCCATGGCGACCACGGTCGCGCCGACGATGCCGGTGGAGGCGGCGAGGAGCGCGCCGACCAGGACGACCGAGATGCCGAGCCCGCCCCTCAAAGTGCCGAACAGACGGCCCATGGTGTCGAGCAGTTCCTCGGCGACGCGGCTTTTTTCGAGGACGGCGCCCATCAGGATGAAGAGCGGGATGGCGATCAGCACCTGGTTGCTCAGAAGACCGAAAACGCGCTGACCGCAGCGCCGAGCAGAGAAATGTCCATCACGCCGAGCGCCCAGCCGAGATAGGCGAAGACGATCGCCACGCCGGCGATGCTGAACGCCACAGGAAAGCCGGTCAGGATCGCCCCGATCAGGGCCGCGAACATCAAAAGGTCGAGCGAATGGCTCATGCCCGCCTTTCGAGCGAGAGGCGGATCAGGATGGCGACGGACTGGAGGATCAAAAGGATGCAGAAGGCGGGGATCAGGGATTTCAGGAGGAAGACCGCCTCGATCCCGCCGACCGAGATCGGCCCTTCCAGGATCTTCCATGAGTTCACGACCGACGGCCAGGTCCAGTAGAGGAGTGCGGCCATGGACGGGATCAGGAAGAGGGCGTGACCGAGCATGTCGATGCGCCGGCGCGTGCGCGCGTCCGCCTTGGCGTAGAACACGTCGACGCGGACATGCTTGTCGACGCCCAGCGTGTAGGCGGCGCCGAGCATGAACAGGGCGGCGTGCATGTAGAGCACGCTTTCGTTGGCGGCGATCGAGAAGACGCCGAAGACGTAGCGACCGATCACGATCATGAACTGGACCAGCACCATGGCGAGCGCCAGCCATTTCACGGCATGGGCGATGCAGGCATTGATCCGATCGAGAACGTCCGCGAGGCGGCGCATCCGTCCCTCCTGTCGAGGCGTGGCCGGCGCAGGACGACCCCCGCGCCGGCCGATCCCTCAGTAGCCCATGACCGAGGCGCGGGCGTTCATCTGGCCATTGTCGGCATAGGTCATGTAGCCGCCCACGAGATCGCGGTAGCCGACGAAGCTCTCGGCGATGCGTTTGACCAGCTCGTCCTCGTCCTCGCGAAGCTCGCCGATCACCTCGCCCGCCGCCTCGCCCATGGCGGCGACCACGTCGTCCGGCAGCTTCTTCACCTGCACGCCGTGCTCGGCGACGAGGGTCTTCAGCGCCTCGGCGTGGCGGGTCGTGTATTCCGTCCAGACCGGGTTGTAGAGGCTCTCGCAGGCGATCGCGACCGCCTGTTTCAGATCGTCCGCAAGCTCCTCATAGACCTTGGCGTTGACGCCGCATTCCTCGGCGGAGGACGGCTCGCCGACGCCCGGCCAGTAGTAGTTCTTGGCAACCTGGTAGAAGCCGAGGGCGCTGTCGGTCCAGGGGCCGATGAACTCGCCGGCGTCCAGCGCGCCGGTCTGAAGCGCCTGGAACATCGGCGGGCCGCCCATGGCCTGGGCGGCGAGGCCGAGCCTGGTCGCCATCTCGGAGGCAAGGCCGGTGGTCCGGAACTTCAGGCCCTTCAGATCGTCGATCGAGGTGATCTCGTCCCTAAACCAGCCCGCCCATTGCGGCCCGGAATTGCCGCAGAGAAACGGCTTGATGCCGAAGCGGCCATACATCTCGTCGTAGAGCGCCTGGCCGCCGCCGTGTTTCAGCCAGCCGAACTGCTCGTCCGCGCGCAGGCCGAAGGGCTGGGAGCCGAACAGCAGAATGCCCTTCGACTTCGAGCCCCAATAGGCTGGCACCGCGTGGTAGAGGTCCGCCGTACCCTCGGCGACCGCGTCGAACACGCCGTTGCCGGGCACGATCTCGCCGGCCGCGAACAGCTTCACCTCGATGCGCCCGCCGGAAAGGGTGGTGATGCGGTCGGCGAGCATCTGCGCGGCCACGCCCGGGCCCGGCAGGTTCTTCGGCCAGGCCGTGACCATGCGCCACTCGCGGATGTCCTGGGCGATCGCCGGCGCCGCAAGGGCGGAAGCGGCCGCGCCGACCGTGCCGGCTTTCAAAAGCGTGCGTCTCTCCATCGAAAAACTCCCTTTGGTCGATGTCGTCATCCTAGGATCGCGGGCAGGTTCAGCCCGTGCTCGCGCGCGCAGTCGAGCGCGATGTCGTAGCCGGCATCGGCGTGGCGCCAGACGCCGGAGGCCGGATCGTTCCAGAGCACGCGCTCCAGCCGCTTCGCCGCCGCCTCGGTGCCGTCGGCGACGATCACCATGCCGGCATGCTGCGAAAAACCCATGCCGACGCCGCCGCCGTGATGAAGGGACACCCAGGTGGCGCCGGACGCGGTGTTGACCAGTGCGTTCAGGAGCGGCCAGTCACTGACCGCATCCGAGCCGTCCCGCATGGCTTCGGTCTCGCGATTGGGGGAGGCGACCGAGCCGGAATCCAGGTGGTCGCGGCCGATCACGATCGGCGCCTTCAGCTCGCCGGAGGCGACCATCTCGTTGAACATCAGCCCTGCCCGATGGCGCTCGCCGAGGCCGATCCAGCAGATGCGCGCCGGCAGGCCCTGAAAGGCGATGCGCTCCTTCGCCATGTCGAGCCAGCGATGGAGATGCTCGTTCTCGGGAAAAAGGCGCTTCATCGCCTCGTCGGTTTTGTAGATGTCCTCGGGATCGCCGGAGAGCGCGCACCAGCGGAACGGACCGACGCCGCGGCAGAACAGCGGGCGGATATAGGCGGGCACGAAGCCCGGAAAGGCAAAGGCGTTCTCCAGCCCCTCCTCCTTCGCGACCTGGCGGATGTTGTTGCCGTAGTCGAGGGTCGGCACGCCGGCGTTCCAGAAATCGACCATGGCGGCGACGTGCCTTTTCATGGACGCGCGCGCCGCCTTCTCGACCGCCTTCGGCTCGCTCTCCTGCTTCGATCGCCATTCCGCGACCGTCCAGCCTTCCGGCAGATAGCCGTGCAGCGGATCGTGGGCGCTGGTCTGGTCGGTCACGATGTCCGGGGAATGGCCGCCCGCCTGCATGCGCCGGACCAGTTCCGGAAAGATTTCCGCGGCGTTGCCGAGGAGGCCCACCGACTTCGCCTCGCCCGCCTCGGTCCAGCGGGCGATCATCGCGAGCGCCTCGTCGAGGCTCGCCGCCTTCTCGTCGAGATAGCGCGTGCGCCGGCGGAAATCGATGCGGTCCTCGTCGCATTCGACGGCGAGGCAGCAGGCGCCCGCGAACACCGCCGCGAGCGGCTGCGCACCGCCCATGCCGCCGAGGCCGGCGGTCAGGATCCACTTGCCTTTGAGGTCCCCCTCGAAATGCTGCCGACCGGCCTCGGCAAAGGTCTCGTAGGTGCCCTGCACGATGCCCTGGGTGCCGATATAGATCCAGGAGCCCGCGGTCATCTGGCCATACATGGCGAGGCCCCGGCGATCGAGCTCGTTGAAGTGATCCCAGGTCGCCCAGTGCGGCACGAGGTTGGAATTGGCGATCAGCACGCGCGGCGCGTCGGCATGGGTGCGCACCACGGCGACCGGCTTTCCGGACTGCACCACCAGGGTCTCGTCCGCCTCCAGTGCCTGCAGGCTCGCGACGATGCGGTCGAAATCCTCCCAGGTCCGCGCCGCGCGGCCAATGCCGCCATAGACTACCAGTTCATGCGGGTTTTCGGCGACGTCCGGGTGGAGGTTGTTCATCAGCATGCGCATCGGCGCTTCGGTGAGCCAGCTTTTCGCCGTGATCTCGGAACCGGTGGGCGGATAGACGTCGCGTCGGTTATGCCTCGGATCGTTCATGACCTGCCTCTCGATTTTTTCTCTGTGTCCTCGCTTCGTTCGCGGCCGCGCGACCTATGAGGGTGACTCTCGAAGGAGATCGGGCACGCTGCAGCGCGCTGCGAGCGAGCCGTCGGCGACCATGCGTGCCGCCTCGGCGATGTCGCCTGCGAGGAACCGGTCCTCCTCGATCGTGGCGATCCGCGTGCGGATGTCCCGCATGGCGGCCTGCAGCGTCGAGCTGGTGGTGAGCGGGGCGCGGAACTCGACGCCCTGGGCGGCGCAGATCAGTTCGACGCCGAGGATGACGTTCAGATTGGCGTTCATGCGCGCCAGCCGCCGAGCGCCATGGGCGGCCATGGAGACGTGGTCCTCCTGGTTGGCCGAGGTCGGCGTGCTGTCGATCGAGCAGGGGTGCGCGAGGTGCTTGTTCTCGCTCATCAGCGCCGCCGTCGTCACCTCGGCGATCATCAAACCCGAGCTCAGCCCGGGATCGGGGGTGAGGAAGGGGGGGAGGTCGAAGGACAGGGAAGGATCGACCATCAGCGCCACCCGGCGCTGGGCGATCGAGCCGATCTCGGCGATGGCGAGCGCGATCTGGTCGGCGGCAAACGCGACCGGCTCGGCGTGGAAATTGCCGCCGGAGAGGATCCGGCCGTCAGCGGTGATGACCAGCGGATTGTCGGAAACGGCGTTCGCCTCGACCTCCAGCGTGCGGCCGGCGAAGCGGAGAAGATCGAGGGCGGCGCCCGCCACCTGCGGCTGGCAGCGGATGCAGTAGGGATCCTGCACGCGCGTGTCGCCGGCGCGGTGGCTCTCCCGGATTTCCGACCCTTGCATGATCGCGCGCATGGCGCGCGCGACGTCGATCTGCCCCTGATGGCCGCGCAGCGCGTGGATCGCCGGGTGCAAAGGTGCTGTCGAGCCCATGATCGCGTCGGTCGACAGACAGGAGGAGACGATGGCGGTCTCGGCGTTGCCGATCGCGCCGAACAGCCCTGCAAGCGCGGATGCGGTCGAGAACTGGGTGCCGTTGATCAGGCCAAGCCCTTCCTTCGGGCCGAGCACGACCGGGTGAAGCCCGGCCCGGCGAAGGGCCTCGCCGCCGGGGAGACGCTCGCCTTCGAGCCAGGCCTCGCCCTCGCCGATCATCACCGCGGCCATGTGGGCGAGCGGCGCCAGATCGCCGGACGCGCCGACCGAGCCCTGGCTCGGGATCACCGGGACGACGCCCTTTTCGAGCATTGCCCCGATCAGCGCCACGGTCTCGGCGTGAAGGCCCGAGGCGCCGCGCCCGACCGAGACGAGCTTCAGCGCCATCATCAGCCGCGTGGTCGGGACGTCGAGCGGCTCGCCGACGCCGCAGCAATGGGACAGCACGAGATTGCGCTGGAGCGTCGCCGTGTCCTCGGGCCTGATGCGTACGCTCGCGAGCTTGCCGAAGCCGGTGTTGACGCCGTAGACGCCATCCGGCCCGCGCGCCGCACGCTCGACCAGGTCGGCCGCGGCCTGCATGGCGGGCCGGGCCGCCTCGTCGAGCCTGACGGCGGCTTCTTCCCGCCAGATCCGCTCCAGCAGGTCGAGCGTCACCTCGCCCGGAACCAACGTGATCGTCATGCGACACCTCCGAAGATGCGCCGGTGCAGCGGGTTGAAGCCGATCCGGTAAGAGAGCTCCGCCGGATGAGCGACGTCCCAGATCGCGAGATCGGCGCGAAGGCCGGCCCGGATGACGCCGCAATCGGCGAAGCCGAGGGCTTTCGCCGCATGCCGGGTCGCGCCCGAAAAAACTTCTTCGGGCGTCATGCGAAACAGCGTGCAGGCCATGTTCATGGCAAGGAGGACCGAGGCGAGCGGCGAGGAGCCCGGATTGCAGTCGGTGGCCACCGCCATGGGCACGCCGTTCTTTCGGAATGCCTCGATCGGCGGCAGCTGCGTTTCGCGAAGGGTGTAGAAGGCGCCGGGCAGCATCACCGCGACCGAGCCCGCGTCAGCCATGGCCGCAGCGTCGCCGTCGTCCGCATATTCGAGATGGTCGACCGAAAGGGCGCCGAACCTCGCCGCGAGCCTGGCGCCGCCGAGATGGGACAATTGCTCGGCGTGGAGCTTGACCGGAAGGTCGAGGGTTTTCGCCCGCTCGAACACCCGCTCGATCTGGGCGGGCGTGAACGCGATGCCCTCGCAAAACCCGTCGACGGCATCGACGAGGCCCTGTTCATGTGCCGCGTCCAGCGCCGGCAGGCAAACCTCGTCGATGAAGGCGTCGGCACGGTCCTTATATTCGGGCGGCACGGCATGGGCGCCGAGAAAGCTGGTCCTGACGCGCACCGGGCGTGCCTCGCCGACCCTGCGTGCGACGCGCAGCATCTTCAGCTCGCTCTCGACGTCGAGGCCGTAGCCGGATTTGATCTCGATCAGGGTTACGCCTTCCGCCAGCAGCGCGTCGACGCGGCGAAGGGCGTCGGCGAGCAGCCGGTCCTCGGACGCGCCGCGGGTCGCCTGGACGGTCGAGACGATGCCGCCGCCCGCGCGGGCAATCTCCTCGTAGCTGGCGCCTTCCAGCCGGAGCTCGAATTCCCGAGCACGGTCGCCGCCATGGACGATATGGGTGTGGCAGTCGATCAGACCGGGCGTGACCAAGCGGCCTTCGAGGTCGACCGGCTCCAGGCTTTGCAACGTGGCGGGCGCGTCGGCCGCCTTTCCCGCCCAGGCGATCCGGCCACCCTCGATCGCGACGGCGCCGTCTTCGATCAGGCCGTAGGCCGATCCCGCCTCCATGGTTGCAAGCGTCGCGTTGATCAGAAACATGCGAGCCGCCATTCCTGCTCTTGTTATGCGTGATCAATTGGAATATATGTATAGACATAATAGCCTGTCAAGGAGCATTCCGCATGACCGAGATCTGGGCCGAAACGGCGTTGCTGGCGACGGGTTGGGCCGAGAACGTGCGGGTCACGGTCGCCGCCGACGGCACCATCGCCGAGGTCGAGACCGACAGCGCGCCCGGCGGGTTTCGGACCGGCGTCCTGCTGCCGGCCCCGGTCAACGCGCACAGCCACGGCTTCCAGCGCGCCATGGCCGGGCTGACCGAGCGGCGCGGCCCGGACGCCTCCGATTCCTTCTGGACATGGCGGCAATTGATGTACCGGTTTCTCGATCGTCTGACGCCGGATCACGTCCAGGCCATCCAGGCCTTCGTGCAGATGGAGATGCTTGAGGCCGGCTTCGCCTGCAATGTCGAATTCCACTATCTCCACCACCGGCCGGACGGCGACCCCTATGACGATCTGGCGGAAATGGCGACGCGGATCGGCGCCGCCGCTTCGGCGACTGGCATCGGCCTCACGCTGCTGCCTGTCCACTATCAGCATGGCGGCTGCGACGGCCGGCCGCTCGGTGACGGGCAACGCCGCTTCGGCAACGACTTCGAGCGCTTCGAGCGCCTCGTCGAGGGCGCGGCGGCGGTGGTCGATGCGCTGCCCCCGGACTGCGGGCTCGGCATCGCGCCGCACAGCCTGCGCGCGGTCGCGGTGGACGATCTTCCGCGGCTGAAGGCGCTGGCCGGCGGGCGCCCCTTCCACATGCATCTGGCGGAGCAGATCCCGGAGGTCGAGGAGGTCGAGGCCGCCTATGGCGCCCGGCCGGTCGAATGGGTGCTCGACCATGTCGAGGTGGATGGCGCCTGCTGCTTCATCCATTGCACCCAGATGCAGTCGCACGAGACCGAAGCGCTGGCGAAAAGCGGTGCGATCGCCGGTCTCTGTCCGATCACCGAGAGCAGCCTTGGCGACGGCATCTTCGACGGCGTCCGTTTTCTGGGTGCGGGCGGACGGATCGCGATCGGCTCGGATTCCAACATCAGGATCGCACTCGCCGAGGAGCTGCGCACGCTCGACTATTCCCAGCGCCTGCGCGACCATTCCCGCGCTGCCCTCGCGACGGCGGAACATTCGACCGGCCGGCGTCTGTTCGAGGCGGTTTGCGCAGGCGGTGCGGTCGCCGCGGGTCGACATTGCGGGTCGATCGCGGTCGGCAGGCTCGCCGACCTCGTGGCACTCGATGCCGATGCCATAGACCTCGAAGGCCGAAGCGGCGATGCCGTTCTCGACAGCTATCTGTTCGCGGGCGACGACGGACTGGTCACCGACGTCTGGTCCGCCGGCCGTCACCTCGTCACCGACGGACGGCATGGCGAGCGGGAGGCGATCACGGCGGCCTATCGGCGGACGATCCGGGATCTCGGAGACGCGATTTGAGTGGCACCGAGCTCAGGGGCTGGCAGGCGGTGCAGGCGGAGGTGCTGCGCCGGATCAACGCCCGCGAATGGAAGCCTGGCGATGTCATTCCGAACGAGGCCGAGCTCGCACTGGAATTCGGCTGCGCGCGCGCGACCGTCAATCGGGCGCTTCGGGCGCTCGCCGATGCCGGTCTCCTCGACCGCAAGCGCAAGGCGGGAACCCGCGTCACCCTCCACCCCGTGCGCAAGGCGACCCTCGACATCCCCGTGATCCGCCGGGAGATCGAAGGCAAGGGGTTCGCCTATCGCTATTCGCTTCTGTCGCGGGAGCTGATCGAGCCGCCGCCGGACGTCAGAGCGCGGATGCAGACGGCGGCGGGCGAAAAGCTCCTGCATCTGGTCGCCGTGCACATGGCGGACGGACGGCCTTACGTCCTGGAAAACCGCTGGATCGCCCTCAAGACCGTGCCCGAGGCCAAGGGTGCCGATTTCGAGACAGTGAGCCCGAACGAGTGGCTGGTGACCAACGTGCCCTTCGAAGGCGGCGACATCGGCTTTTCCGCCATGACCGCCGGACCGGACGAGGCCCGGATCCTCGTCTGCCGCGAGGGCGAGGGCCTGTTCGTGATCGACCGCAGCACATGGTCGGACGATCGCGTGATCACGTCCGTCCGCCTGACCTTCGCGCCCGGCTATCGGATGCACACCGAGATCTGATTTTTTTTCGACAGCCGGGCGGAGCACCGCCAGCCGCCATCAGCCTTGGTGCAGTTGCGCCGGATCGAGGGTCTGGAGAAAATCGAGCAAGCCCCGGACGGCGATCACCACATCTTCCATGTCTACAGTCTCGGCCGGATTGTGACTGACGCCGTTCCTGCATTCGTGATGGCCTTCCGAAAATCAGGCGGCTCGGGCGGGAAGCCTGTCAGGATCGGCGTGATTCTCGCCCCACAGGTACGATAATTCTACACAAGCATTGTCAGATCGGTAATCCTTGGTCGATGGTAGAGCTGTCGCGCGGGACCAGGATGCGCGGCGTGGGCGGCTGCGTCGGGACGGGGCAGCGCCGCATGGAACGAACCGAGCTGGCAGGGGAGGAGTCATGTCTCTCGATGACGACATGCAGGACATCGATCCGGTCGAGACGCAGGAGTGGCTGGATGCGGTCGGCTCGCTTCTGGATTTCGAGGGCGCCGATCGCACGCGGTTTCTGCTGAAGCGTGCGGTCGATCATGCCCATGAGCATGGCGCCGATCTGCCTTTCACCGCGAACACGCCCTACGTCAACACCATACCGGCCGGCGAACAGGCGGAGAGCCCGGGCGACCCGGCGATCGAATGGCGGATCCGCTGCTACAGCCGCTGGAACGCCATGGCGCAGGTGCTGCGCGCCAACAAGACCTCCTCGGAGCTCGGCGGCCATATCGCGAGCTACGCCTCGTCCGCCACGCTCTACGACGTCGGGCTCAATCATTTCTGGCACGCGCCGTCCGAGAAGCACGGCGGCGATCTGGTGTTCGTCCAGGGTCACTGCGCGCCCGGCCTCTATTCGCGCGCCTTTCTGGAAGGCCGCCTCACCCAAAAGCAGATGGACGGCTTTCGCCAGGAGGCGGACGGCGAGGGGCTGTCCTCGTACCCGCATCCCTGGCTGATGCCCGACTTCTGGCAGTTCCCGACCGTGTCCATGGGCCTCGGTCCGCTGATGGCGATCTATCAGGCGCGGTTCATGAAATATCTCCAGAACCGCGGCATGGCCGAGACCGAGGGGCGAAAGGTCTGGGTGTTCTGCGGCGACGGCGAGATGGACGAGCCCGAGAGTCTCGGCGCGATCTCGCTGGCAGCGCGGGAAAACCTCGACAATCTGATCTTCGTGATCAACTGCAACCTGCAGCGTCTGGACGGCCCGGTGCGCGGCAACGGCAAGATCATTCAGGAGCTGGAGCGCGTCTTCCGCGGTGCCGGCTGGAACGCGATCAAGGTGATCTGGGGCAGCCACTGGGATCCGCTTCTGGAGCGGGACGAGGGCGGGCATCTTCGCCGGATCATGGAGACCACGGTCGACGGCGAATATCAGTCCTTCAAGCGGAAGGGCGGCGCCTATACGCGCGAAAACTTCTTCGGCAAGACGCCGGAGACGGCGAAGATGGTCGCCGACATGACCGACGAGCAGATCTGGCAGCTGAACCGCGGCGGCCATGATCCGCACAAGGTGTACGCCGCCTACCACGCCGCGGTGAACCAGACCGGCCAGCCGACCGTGATCCTCGCCAAGACCGTGAAGGGCTACGGCATGGGCGAGGCGGGCGAAGGTCAGAACATCACCCATCAGCAGAAGAAGATGGGCGCGGATGCGCTCAAGTCGTTTCGCGATCGCTTCCAGATTCCGGTGACCGACGCGAAGCTCGACGACATTCCCTATGTCACCTTCGAGAAGGGCAGCGAGGAGCTGGACTACCTCATGGCCAGGCGCCAGGCGCTCGGCGGGCCGCTGCCGCAGCGGAGGCGAAAGGCGCCGGATCTGACCGTGCCGGATCTGAAGGCGTTCGATTCCCAACTCAAGGACAGCGGCGAGCGCGAAAACTCGACCACCATGGCGTTCGTGCGCATTCTGAACACCCTTTGCCGCGACAAGCAGATCGGCAAGCACGTCGTGCCGATCGTGCCCGACGAGAGCCGCACCTTCGGCATGGAGGGCATGTTCCGGCAGCTCGGCATCTACAGTCCCAAGGGCCAGCTCTACAAGCCCGAGGATGCCGATCAGCTCATGTTCTACAAGGAGAGCAAGACCGGACAGGTGCTGCAGGAGGGCATCAACGAGGCGGGCGCCATGGCGGACTGGATCGCGGCCGCGACCGCCTATAGTTCGCACGACGTGCAGATGATCCCCTTTTACATCTATTATTCGATGTTCGGCTTCCAGCGGGTCGGCGACCTCGCCTGGGCGGCCGGCGACATGCGCGCGCGCGGCTTTCTGATCGGCGGCACCGCCGGGCGCACCACCCTGAACGGCGAGGGCCTGCAGCACGAGGACGGCCACAGCCACATCCTCGCCCAGACCATCCCGAACTGCGTCTCCTACGATCCGACCTTCGCCTACGAGATGGCGGTAGTCGTGCAGGACGGCCTCAGGCGCATGATCGGCGAGCAGGAGGACGTCTATTACTACATCACCGCGATGAACGAGAACTACCCGCACCCGGCCATGCCCGAAGGCGCCGAGGACGGTATCAGAAAGGGGCTCTATCTGTTCGAGGAGGGCGCCAAGCCCAAGGGTCGGGGCAAGAAAAAAAGCCCGAAGGTCCAGCTCATGGGCTCCGGCACGATTTTTCGCGAGGTGATGGCGGCCGCCGAGCTTCTCAAAAAGGATTGGGAGGTCGACGCCGATCTCTGGAGTGCGCCGAGCTTCAATCTTCTGGCGCGTGACGGCCAGGAAGCAGCGCGCTGGACCATGCTGCATCCTGCGAAATCGGCAAAAAAGTCCTATGTCGAGGAATGTCTCGGCGGCCGGGACGGCCCGGTGATCGCGGCGACCGACTATATGCGGCTCTACGCCGAGCAGATCCGACCCTACGTGCCGGCACGCTATGTCGTGCTCGGCACGGACGGGTTCGGGCGAAGCGACTACCGGGCGGCCCTTCGCAGGCATTTCGAGGTGGATCGCTGGTATGTGACCGTCGCCGCCCTGCACGCGCTCGCCGCCGACGAGGCGATCGACAAAAAAACCGTCGGCGAGGCCATCGGGAAATACGGCATCGATCCGGACAAGCCTTACTCGCTCCACGCCTGATCAATCGCCCGACCGCACAACGAGGGGAACGAAGTTATGAGTTCGACGAGGGACGTCCAGGTGCCGGATATCGGCGATTTCACCGACGTCGAGATCATCGAGGTGAGCGTGGCGCCGGGCGACGAGGTCAAGGAGGAAGACCCGCTGATCACCCTCGAGACCGACAAGGCCTCGATGGAAGTCCCCTCGCCGGCCGCAGGCAAGGTGGTCGAGGTCAAGGTGCAGACCGGCGACAAGGTTTCGGAGGGATCGGTGATCCTGACCCTCGAAGCCGGCGAGGCGGCATCACCGGTCGAGCCGCCTTCGCCCGAAGGCCATCAGGAGTCCGACGACGCTCCGATCGAAAAACCCGCCAAGGCGGAAGCGACGCCGGCCCCCAAGACCGATCCGGGTTCGGTCCATGCGAGCCCGAGCGTGCGCCGCCTCGCGCGCGAGCTCGAGGTCGACCTCGCCGCGATCCAGGGCTCGGGCGACAAGGGCCGGATCACCAAGGAGGACATCAAGGCGGCCCTGGCAGGGCCAAGCACCGGCGCCTCTAGTCCCGCAGGTGCCGCTGGCACCGGGATACCGGAGATTCCGGCGGTGGATTTCTCGAAGTTCGGCGAGGTGGAAGAGAAACCGCTTTCCCGTATCAAGAAAATCTCGGGGCCGCATCTGCACCGCGCCTGGCTGAACATTCCGGCCGTCACCCATGGCGACGAGGCGGACATCACCGAGACCGACCGCTACCGGAAGGAGCTGGACACGGCCGCCAAGGAGCAGGGCTACCGGGTCACGCTGCTGGCCTTCCTGATGAAGGCCGCGGTGTCGGCCCTCAAAAAATATCCGGAGGTCAACAGCTCGCTCAACCCGGCGAAGGACGGGCTGATCCTGAAGAAATACTACCATATCGGCATTGCCGCCGACACGCCTGACGGCCTGGTGGTGCCGGTGATCCGCGACGTCGATCGGAAGGGCGTCGATCAGATCTCGAAGGAGCTGGGTGACGCTTCGTCAAGGGCGCGGGAGGGCAAGCTGTCCTCGACCGACATGCAGGGGGCGAGCTTCACCATCTCCTCGCTCGGCGGCATCGGCGGCACTCATTTCTCGCCGATCGTCAATGCGCCCGAGGTCGCGATCCTGGGCGTGGTGCGCTCGAAGATGGCCCCGGTCTGGGACGGCGAGCAGTTCCAGCCGCGCCTGATGCTGCCGCTCTACGTCTCCTACGATCACCGCGTGATCGACGGCGCGCTCGCCGCCCGTTTCACCCGCCATCTCTGCCACGTCCTCGAAGACGTCCGACGCCTGGTCATGTGATGACCTCATTTGGTTTCCGCTGCCTTCGAAGAACGAGTCAGGAAAGGTCCAGGGGATTTGCGTTCCCTCGTCGGAAATGAATCGGGACTCGTTCGTCGTAAAAATATCACTGGGAGGACGCGATGAGCGTCGAGATCAAGGTTCCTGACATCGGCGATTTCAGCGACGTCGAGATCATCGAGGTTCATGTCAAGGAAGGCGACGAGGTCGCCCTCGAGGATTCGCTGATCACGCTGGAGACCGACAAGGCGTCGATGGAGGTGCCGGCGACCGAGGCGGGCAAGGTCGAGACGATGAAGGTCAAGGTCGGCGATCGCGTTTCCGAGGGTGACGTGATCGTCCTCCTGGCCGGCGACGGTGGCGGGACGAAGGATGAGAAGGACGAGGAACAGCCCAAGCGTGAGGAGAAAACGGCCACCAAAGACGAGAAAGACGGAGCCGAAGCCAGGAAGCCCAGGTCCGGGCCGAAGGATGGCGACGGCGTCGATCTGGTGGTGCTCGGCTCGGGCCCGGGCGGCTACACCGCGGCGTTCCGGGCGGCGGATCTCGGTCTGAAGGTGACGCTGGTGGAGCGCTATGCGAGCCTCGGCGGCGTCTGCCTGAACGTCGGCTGCATCCCCTCGAAGGCGCTGCTGCACGCTGCCAAGGTGATCGCCGAGGCGCGCGACATGGCGGAGCACGGCGTCACCTTCGGCAAACCCAAGGTCGATATCGACACGCTCGCGGACTGGAAGGACGGCGTGGTCGAGCGGCTGACCGGCGGGCTCGCCGGGCTCGCCAAGAAACGAAAGGTCGAGGTGGTGCAGGGCGTCGGCGCGTTCTCCGACGAGCACGAACTCACGGTCGAGACCGAGGGCGGCGAGACGAAAAAAATCGCGTTCGAGCAGGCGATCATCGCGGTCGGCTCGGAGCCGGTGACCCTGCCCTTTATTCCGAAGGACGATCCGCGCGTGATCGACTCCACGGGCGCGCTCGAACTGGAGGACGTGCCCAAGCGGCTTTTGATCCTCGGCGGCGGCATCATCGGCCTGGAGATGGCGACGGTCTACAACGAGCTCGGCGCCAAGGTCACCGTGGTCGAGCTGATGGACCAGATCATCCCCGGCGCCGACAAGGACATCGTCGCCCCGCTCCTGAAACGCATCCAGGGGCTCTACGAGAACGTCTACCTCGGCACCAAGGTCACGGCCGTGGACGCCTCGAACAAGAAGACGCTGAAGGTCTCGTTCGAAGGCGGCAAGGCGCCGAAGGAGGAGGTGTTCGAAAAAATCCTGGTCGCGGTCGGCCGCCGCCCGCTCGGCAAGACCATCGGGGCGGACAAGGCCGGGGTCGAAGTCGACGATCGCGGCTTCATCAAGGTCGACGGCCAGCAGCGCACCAACGTCCCGCACATCTTCGCGATCGGCGACGTGGTCGGCCAGCCGATGCTCGCCCACAAGGCCACCCACGAGGCCAAGGTGGCGGCCGAGGTCGCGGCCGGGCAAAAGAGCCACTTCGATGCCAAGGTGATCCCGTCGGTGGCCTATACCGACCCCGAGGTCGCCTGGGTCGGCCTGACCGAAACCGAGGCCAGGGAAAAGGGCGTCAAGGTCGGCAAGGGCGCCTTCCCCTGGGCCGCCTCCGGCCGGGCCCTCGGCATCGCGCGCTCCGAGGGCATGACCAAGCTCCTGTTCGATCCCGAGACCGACCGCGTGCTCGGCGCCGGTATCGTCGGCCCCAATGCGGGCGATCTGATCGCGGAGGTGGCGCTCGCCATCGAGATGGGCGCCGACGCGGCGGACATCGGCCTCACCATCCACCCGCATCCGACCCTTTCGGAAACCGTCGCGATGTCGGCCGAAGCCTTCGAGGGCACGATTACCGATCTCTACATGCCGAAGAAGAAGTAAGCGTTCAGACGCCGCCGCCGCGCCTGATCCAGCCGAAGAAATCGGGGCTGCCCATCTGCCCGCCCTTGAGCGCCAGTTCGAGACCGTCGATCGCCTCGTCCTCGGCATGGGCTTTCAGGAGGGCGGCGCCGGGGATGGTCGGCGCGAGCGCCGTGAAGGCGAACAGGCCGAGCTGACGCGAGGCGTGACCGGAGGTGTCGCCGCCGGAGATCACCGCGCGCCGAATGCCGGTGGTCGAAAGGAGCCGCGCCAGCAGGCGGCCAAGCGCCTCGCCGATCCTGGCATTCGCTGCCTCCTCCGAAAGGCCGGCGCGCGCTGCCGCGGCGCGCATGGCCGCGATCGCGGAATCATCCGGGCCGCGCGCGGTCAGGATCAGCGGATCACGGCCGGCGTCCAGGGCGGCAAGCGCCGCTTCGAAGGCGTCCTGCCCGACCCTGTCGTCACCCCCGACGAGCCCCGCCGCATCGAGGGCGATGGCGTCGAAGCCGTTGTCTTCCGCCCAATCGATCTGCGTCGCCGTCACCGGCGAAACCGAGCCGGAGACCACCACCATGGCCTCGGCCGGCCCGGCGCTTTCGGTTTTTGCGAACGGTTCGAGAAGGCCGGCGTCCCGCCAATGGGCGATCAGAGCGTATTCCAGGCCCTGCGAACCGACGGCGAACAGCCCGTCGCCCCGGTGCTGCCAGATCAGCCGGCCGGCGCGGGCGAGATGGGCATCGGTCAGGGCGTCCAGCGAGATGATTTCGGCGCCGCCTTCGAGGGCATGTTCGAGCGCGGCATCCGCATCGCCGTCGAGCGCTTCGACGTCGATCAGTTTGATCGGCCGCGTCGTCTGGCGGGCGAGGTGGCGGGCGACGTCGGCTTCGTCCATCGGCGTCACCGGATGGCGCGCCATCACCGGATGCCGGTCCAGCCGGAACACGCCGCCCGGCGCCGAGGCGAAGAGGTGGCCGAAAAGCTGGTAGCGGCGATTGGCAGGGGACGCGATCAGGCAGGGAATCCAGGGCGTTTCGAGCTGTCCGGCGGCAATGTCGATCGCCTTGCCGATCGAGCCGAGATGGGGCGCGGAATCCAGGGTCGAGCAGACCTTGTAGTGGACGATCGGCGCGCCGCGCCCCGCCAGCCAGGCGAAGGCGGGCGGCAGATGGGTCTCCATCCCGTCAGGCGCCATCGATCTCGCGGTGCTGGCGATGCCGAGGGCGCGAAGATCGGGAAAACGCGACAGCTCGGCCTCGCCTGGAATGTCGAGAAACAGCACCGAGGGCAGGCCCGCGAAGGCGAGCGCCTCCAGAACGGCGGCCGAGCCGGTGAAATCGTCGCCATACCAGGCGACCAGGAGCCCCTCCGGCAGTTTTTTTTCGCGGGATGCGCTCACGAGCGGTAGCGCTCCAGCGCGCGGGCGAGTGCCGGGTGGTCCATCGCGTAGGCATCGGCGGGAATGCCGGCGATCGCTGCGTCCCAGGCGTCGCGCAGGCTCTGCACGCCGGTGGCGGGGCCGTCCGGATGCGCCATGATGCCGCCGCCGGCCGCGTAGATCAGGTCCGCCGAGCCCAGCCGTCGATAGGTTTCAGGCGGCTGCACGGCGGACTGGCCGGACGAAAAGACCGGCATGACGACGCAGCTTTTCGTGTCGAACATGGGGTCGAGCAGGGAGCGGGCGGAGGCGATCACGCTGTCGTCGCTCTCGGAAAACTTGTTCTGGAGGCCGTTCACATGCATGTGGTCAGCGCCCGCAAGCCGCCAGAATTTCGACCAGGCGGCATAGGACCAGCCGAGTGCGGGATGGCGGGACAGGCCGCCCCATCCGTTCCGGTGAGCGTGGATCGGAAGGTCGGTGTGGCGGGCGAGCGCGATCATGCCGGCGAGCCCCACCGAGTTCAGGCTCGCCATGACGCAGGTCCCGCCGAGATCGCGCACGAGGTCGTGGCGCCGGCGCATGTCGTCGATCTCGCCGGTCAGGTTGAAGGCGACCATCACCTTCTTGCCGGTCGCCTCGGCATGGTCCTCGACCACGCGCATCACCGCGCGCACCCGCGCCTCGAACGGGCAGCGGGGACCGTTCGCCTGCAGTTCGTCGTCCTTGACGAAATCGATGCCCGCGCGGGCGAGCGTCTTCACCAGCGCCGCCGTCTCCTCGGGGCCGAGGCCGACGCTCGGCTTGACGATCGTGCCGATCAGCGGCCCGGACGTCACGCCGGAAAGCCGCCTCGTCCCCTCGATGCCGAATTTCGGGCCGGGACAGGCCTCGGCGAAGGCGTCGGGGAGGCGCATGTCGAGCAGGCGAAGGCCGGAGACCTGCTGCAGTTCGAAGAGATTGCCGGCGACCGTAGCCATCAGGTTCAAGAGATCGGGGCCGATATTGTCGAGCGGCCAGGAGAGGGTGACCTTGGCGCGCGTGATGTCCCGTCCGCCCGCTTTCACGGCGCCCGGAAGCGACGGATCGGCGACGGTCCCGATCGTCTCGACGCGCTCGACCCTTGCCGCCGAACGCGCCTTCAGCTCCGCCGTCTCGCCGGGGATGGCGACGAAGGTGCCGGACGACTGCTCGCCGGCCATGGCATCCGCGGCGCGCTCGGGCTCGATCGGCGTTTCGATCAGATAATCGGCTTCGAAACGGACACTCACCTTCGCTCCTCCGATATTGCCGCCAGCCATTGCAAAAATGCGCGCGGGCGTGCGGGCCACGTCGATCGACTTTGCGACAAAGTCATGCCTGTCGTCCATCCGGCGCTTGACGGGTCACAGGAGGCTCTGCACATCCTGCTCTGAGGGTGGCTCGAACGATCACCGATCTGGCGGCATCGCGGGACCGAGATCCCGCTGACCCGACCGGATCGGGGACGGCGGAGAACGACATCATGGAGATCACACTCGAGGGCAAGCGCGCGCTCGTGACCGGTGCGTCCGGCGGTCTCGGCCTGCATTTCGCGCGGACGCTCGCGGGTGCCGGGGCTGCGGTGACGCTCGCCGCGCGTCGCGCCGACCGGGTCGAGGCGGAGGCGAAAGCGCTCGTCGAGACGGGTCGCCGGGCCGAGGCCGCGGCGCTGGACGTCACCGATCCCTCGAGCATCGCCGCCCTGTTCGAGGCGGGGCGGGCGTTCGACGTGGTCGTCAACAATGCCGGGATCAGCGGTTCCGGCAAAAGCGCGCTCGACACCCCGATGGCCGATTTTCAGTCGGTGATCGACACCAACCTCACCGGCGTCTTCGCCGTGGCCAAAGCAGCGGCTGCCGCCATGAAGGAGACGGGCGGCGGCGCGATCGTGAACATCGCCTCGATCCTCGCCCTTCGCGTCGCCGGCAACCTCGCCGCCTACGCCGCCTCCAAGGCCGCGGTCGCGCAGCTCACTAAGGCGCTGGCGCTGGAGTGGGCACGCCACAACATCCGGGTGAACGCGCTCTGTCCGGGCTATGTGAAGACGCCGATCAATGCGGATTTCTTCGACAGCGATGCGGGCAAGGCGATGGTCAAGCGCATCCCGCAGCGACGCCTCGGCAGGCTCGAAGATCTCGACGGACCGCTTTTGCTGCTCGCCTCGGACGCTTCCGCCTACATGACCGGCGCCGTCCTCGCGGTCGACGGCGGGCACCTCGTTTCAGGACTGTGAGAGCACCGATGGACTTCACCATCCCGAAAGACGTCGCCGATCTCAGGGACCGAATCGCCGCCTTCGTCGAAAAAAATCTGATCCCGCTCGAAGCCGATCCAAACGCCTATGACGCGCACGAAAACATCGCGCCCGGACCGCTCCGGGCGATGCGCGAAAAGGCGCGGGCCGAGGGGATCTGGTGCCCGCAGCTAAAGCCCGAAACCGGCGGGCTCGGCATCGGCAAGACCGGCATGGCGGTCTGCTACGAAGCCATGAACCGCTCGATCTTCGGCCCGGTCTGCTTCAATGCGGCCGCACCCGACGACGGCAATATGATGGTCTTGGAGGCACTCGGCACCGAAGCCCAGAAAGAACGCTGGCTGAAGCCGATCGTGGACGGCGACGTGCGCTCCGCCTTCATCATGACCGAGCCCCATCCGGGCGGCGGCTCCGATCCCGGCATGATGCGGACCTCGGCGGCGCGCGACGGCGACGACTACGTGATCAGCGGTCGAAAATGGTTCATCACCGGCGCCGAGGAGGCCGCCCATTTCATCCTGATCGCGCGCACGTCCGAGGATGCGAGGCGCGGCCACACCGCCTTTCTCTTTCACCGGGACGACCCCGGCTGGTCGATCCTCCGCCGCATCGAGATCATGGGCCCGGAGGAGCATGGCGGCCATTGTGAATTGGAATTCGACGGCCTGCGCATTCCGAAAGAGAACGTTCTTTTGGAAGAGGGCCGCGGGCTCAAGGTGACGCAAACCCGCCTCGGCCCGGCGCGCCTCACCCACTGCATGCGCTGGCTCGGCCTCGCCAGGCGCTCGGTGGAGATCGCGCAGGACTATGCCGATCGGCGCGAAGGCTTCGGCGTGCGTCTCGCCGATCGGGAGAGCGTGCAGGTGATGCTCGGCGATCTCGCCATGCAGATCGAGATCGGCCGCCTGCTGGTGATGAAGGCGGCGTGGGAGATCGACCGCGGCGGCTATGCGCAAAAAGAGGTGTCGATGGCCAAAATCCACGTCGCCAACCTCCTGCACAGGGCGGCGGACGTCGGGATCCAGATCAACGGGGCGCGCGGCTATTCCAAGGACACGGTGCTGGAATGGATCTACCGCTACGCCCGCCAGGCCCGCCTGGTCGACGGCGCGGACGAAGTCCACAAGATGATCCTGAACCGCCATCTCGAAAAGGACGGGCAGGATTTCTTCAGGTGGGAGACGGCAGGGTGAGCGGGGCGGTGATCACGGAAAGCGACCTGATCGACAGCATCGCGGACGCGCTTCAATACGTCTCCTATTATCACCCGCCGGACTATATCAGGGCGCTCGCCGCCTCCTATGAGCGCGAGGAGGCCGAGGGTGCCAGGAACGCGATCGCGCAGATCCTGGTGAATTCGCGCATGGCGGCGATCGGCAGGCGCCCGATCTGCCAGGACACCGGCGTCGCCAATGTCTTTTTGGAGCTTGGCGTCGGCGCCCGGCTCGACATTTCCCGGCCGCTGCAGGAGGTGGTGGACGAGGCGGTGCGGCGCGCCTACCGCCACGATGCCAACCCGCTTCGTGCCTCGGTCGTGGTCGATCCGCTGGACAGCCGGAAGAACAGTGGCGACAACACGCCGGCCATGCTGCATGTCGAGATGGTCGAGGGCGACGTCCTTTCCGTCCACGTTTCGGCCAAGGGCGGCGGGTCCGAGAACAAGGCGAAATTCACGGTGCTGGAACCTTCGGAATCCGTCGCGGACTGGGTCGTGAACACCGTCGAGACCCTCGGTGCAGGCTGGTGCCCGCCCGGCTATCTCGGCATCGGCGTGGGCGGTAGCTCGGATCGGGCGATGCTGCTGGCGAAGCAGGCACTGAACGAGCCGATCGATTTTTCTGACCTCAGGCGCCGCGGGCCACGGAACCGGATCGAGCAACTCCGGATCGAGATCCATGACCGGGTGAACGCGCTCGGCATCGGGGCGCAGGGGTTGGGCGGTCTGACCACCGTGCTCGACGTGAAAATCAAAAGCTTTCCGACCCACGCCGCGTCCCTTCCGGTTGGCCTGATCCCGAACTGTGCTGCAACCCGCCATGTGCATTTCACGCTCGACGGCACCGGGCCCGCCGTGCTCACGCCGCCCGATCTCGCCGACTGGCCGGAGATTCTTCTGGATCAGGCGAGTGCCCATGCGCGAAGGATCGATCTCGACGACCTCTCCGACGAAATGGTCCGGTCGCTCACGCCGGGCGAGACGCTCTTGCTGAACGGCACGCTCTATACAGGCCGCGACGCCGCGCATAAGCGCATGGTCGAGATCCTGGGCGCCGGCGGCGAGCTGCCGGTCGATCTCCGGGGACGCGCCATCTACTATGTCGGCCCGGTCGATGCGGTCGGCGACGAGGTGATCGGCCCCGCCGGACCGACCACCGCGACCCGCATGGACCGCTTCACCGATCGCATTCTCGCGGCGACCGGCCTTCGGCTGATGATCGGCAAGGCGGAACGAGGGTCGGAGGCGATCGACGCGATCGAGAGACATGGGGCCGCCTATCTGATCGCGGTCGGCGGGGCCGCCTATCTGGTCTCGAAGGCGATTCGCGAGGCCGAACCGGTAGCGTTTCAGGATCTCGGCATGGAGGCGATCTATCGGCTTCGCGTCGAGGACATGCCGGTCATGGTCGCGGTCGACTGCCGCGGACAATCCGTGCATCGGACCGGCCCCGCGAAATGGCGGCGGGAAGCCGTGCCGTCGTGACGACCTCTCGACCTGGGGGCAGCGCATGACCATTCGACATCGACATGTCACCGCACGCGGCCTTCGCCTGCATGTAGCCGAGGCAGGTGACGGCGCGCCGCTGATCCTGCTGCATGGCTGGCCGGAATTCTGGGCGACCTGGGAGCCGGTGATGGAAAGGCTCGCGAACCGCTTTCGCCTGATCGCCCCTGATTTCCGAGGCTTCGGCGAGAGCGACAATCCGAACCCCGAACCCACGGACCAGGCGGGCGCGGACGTGCTCGCGGACGACATTCTGGCGCTGATGGACGCGCTCGCGCTGGAGCGTGCCGGCTTCGTCGGCCACGACATCGGTGCCTATGTCATGCAGAGCCTCGGACGCCGTCATCCCGAGTGCTGCGACAAGCTCTTGTTCTTCAACTGCCCGACCCATGGCGTCGGCGCGCGCTGGCGGGATCCTGCGCACATCAACCAGATCTGGTATCAGACCTTCCACCAGATGCCCTATGCCGCCGATGTCGTCGGAAGCTCGCGCGAAAACTGCCGGGCGCATATCGGTTTTTTTCTACGACACTGGTCCCACAGGAAGGACGCTTTCGACGACGTGCTGGAGCGCTGGGTCGACAACTTCATGCGGCCGGGCGTGCTGCAGGGCGGGTTCAATTTCTACATCAGCCAGAACGCGCCGAGGCTGGCCGTGATGGCCGGTACCGCACCGAAGCCCGAAAAAATCAAGGTGCCGGCGCGCGTGGTCTGGGGGCGTCACGATCCGATCCTGCGGGCCGAGTGGGCCGATGTCCTGCCCGAGGCGTTCGAGGACGTCTCGGTCGACGTCGCGGAGGACTGCGGCCATTTCGTGCATTACGAAAACCCGGACCGCGCCGCCGACGAAATCAGGGCGTTCTTCAAGTGAGAGAAAAAAGTGACATGAAACGCCTTTCGCCTGTCCTTCTTTTCCTGTGCATGGTGAACGCGCCGCTCGCAGCGGTCGAGCTCGAAACCGTCGTCGAAGGGCTGACGGCACCGATCGATCTCGCCGATCCCGACGACGGCAGCGGCCGGCTGTTCGTGGTCGAGCAGCAGGGGATCGTCAGCGTGCTGGAGGCCGACGGCAACATGTCGGAGATGCCGCTGCTCGACCTTCGCCCGCATCTGCTCGAACTGAAGAACGACTTCGAGGAACGAGGCCTGCTCGGTTTCGCGCTCCATCCCGATTTCGAGAGCAACGGTCGTCTCTATGTGAGCTATGCCGCTCCTCTTCGAGAAGGCGCGCCCGAGGGCTGGAACTACACAAGACGCATCTCCGAACTGACCCTCTCCCCGAACCAGGATCAGGTGAATCTCGGGACGGAACGTCCCTTGATCGAGCTGGACTGGCCGAGCCGGAAGCACAATGGCGGCGGACTCGCATTCGGGCCGGACGGCTTTTTGTATATCGGCCTTGGTGACGGCGGCGGCGCTCACGGGGTCGGCCCCGATGTGATCTGGTCGGCCTTCGAGGTGCCGGCGGACCAGCTCTACTGGGATCGGCTCGCCCAGGACACCTCGTCCCTGTTCGGCAGCATCCTGCGCATCGACGTCGACGGCGGCTTTCCCGGCTACGGCATTCCCGACGACAATCCCTTCGTCGGAAGGGAAGGGCGGGACGAGATCTACGCCTTCGGCTTTCGCAATCCCTACCGCATCGCCTTCGACAGCAATGGCAGTGGCGATCTTCTCGCGACGGCGATCGCCGAGACGCTCTGGGAGGCGATCTATCTGATCGACGGCCCCGGCAATTATGGCTGGCCGATCCGCGAGGGCACCCGCTGCGTCGATCGCGCCGCCCCGAGAACGCCGCCAGCGGACTGTCCGCGCCACGGCCCGGATGGCTCGCCGATCCGATGGCCGATCGTCGAATACCCGAACATGCAGGTCATGCATCCCGATACGAAAGTCGACGCGACCGGCATCGGCACGGCCGTCGTCGGCGGCCGGATCTATCGCGGATCGGCGCTGCCCGAGCTTCGCGGCAAGCTGGTCTTCGCCGATTGGAGTGCTGCCTTCGAAAAGCCGTCCGGTCAGATCTTCCTGGCGACGCCGCCCGAGCGCTGGCGGGATCTCTGGTTGTTCGAGAAACTGAAAGAACTGGACACGCGCATCGTCAGCGTCGCCGAGGACGCCGAGGGCGAACTCTACATCCTGACCAATGATGAATTCGGCCCATTCGGTGAAACGGGGAAGATTTTCAGGATCATCGCGTCTGATTTGTGAAGGCTGGCGCTCAGCCGATGTCTTCGCGCATGAAGACGCCATCGATCTCCAGCATCCGCGCGAGCTTCCGCTCGAAATAGCCGGGCAGTACCAGGTGGAGGGCAAAGCCCAGGGCCTCCAGCCGATCGGTCATGGCGCGGTAGCCGCGCTCGCCCTGGTAGATGGGGAGCAGGGACATTTCGAGCTGCACGCCGCATAGCCGCGGCAGCAGGGCCGCCGAGCCGTCCAGCACCTCCGGCTCGAAGCCCTGGGTGTCGATCTTCAGGAACGCGCGGCGTTCGGCGTCGACATAGTCCTCGGCGAGACCGTCCAGGCGGCGGATGGGGACTTGCTCGGTGCGCTCGATGGCCGAACTCGGCGAGATGGTCTTCAAGAGATCCGACTGCGGCAGGATCGAGCTCATGTCGCTCTCCGACGACACCTGGATCTCGACCTCGCCGTTACGATCGCCGATCGCCATGGGCGGGGCGACGGTCCAGGCCGGGTCCGGCGCGGACACCGCCGTCAGGCGCTCATGGGCGGATACGAGAGGTTCGAAGGAGACGATCCGCCCCCCATAGCCCCCATCGCGCAGGCGCCTGCCATACTGGCCGACATTGGCGCCGACATCGAGGACGAGGTCGATGCGGTGGTGCTTCAGCAGGGCTATGAGCTGGGCGTTCGGCGATTTCGCCTTTCTGAGCGGCGTGAGATCGTAGCCGAAGCGCCGCGCGAGGCGGCGAAGCGGGGTCACGGCGCATCCTCGGGCGTGAACAGTTCGACCTCGCGGACGACGTCTCGAAGGTGGTGGCGGCCAAGCGAACGCAACGGCGTTTCACCGCCGCAGCGGGCGGCGAAACCGTCGGATAGAAGGATGTTCGGACCGAGCGACTTGCAGAGCCCCTCGATCCTCGAGGCGAGGTTGACGGCGGGCCCGATCACGGTGAAGTCGAGACGGCTCACCGAGCCGATATTGCCGTACATCACCTCGCCGACATGAAGCGCGATGCCGCAGGCCAGCGCCGGCTTGCCCTCGGCCTCGCGCTCGGCGCTCACGGCCGACAGGGCCTTTTCGGCGTCGAGTGCGGCCTCCAGCGCCTGGCGGCAGGCGTCGTCGCGCGCGAGCGGGAAGATGGCGAGCACGGCGTCGCCGATAAATTTTAGGATCTCGCCACCGCGCTCGACCACGGGGCCGGCAAGCGCATCGAAATACCGGTTCAGGAGCTCGAGCAGCTTGTCCCGATCCTCGGTCTCCGACATGGCGGTGAAGCCCCGCAGGTCGGAGAACCAGATGGCGGCCGGGATCGTCTCGCCGCTGCCGCGGGTGATCTGGCCGGCGAGGATGCGTTCGCCCGCCTGCCGGCCGACATAGGCGTCGAGCAGGTTGATCGCGATCCGGCGGTTCAGATGGATCTCGATCAGCAGGCTTAAGGCCGGCAGCACCGATCGGATCAACGCGACGTCACCCTCGGAAAAGCCGCCCTTTCGGTCGCTCGTCCAGGTGGTGCCGTGGGTCTTGCCGTCGGTGAAGGTGATCGGCAAAGCGAGGTAGTCGGTGAAGCCTTCCGCCTTGAGATCGGCATAGAGCGGGAAGGAAAAGGCGTCATCGTCCTGCTCCAGCGACTGGCGAAGCTCCGGTGCTGCCTCGTCGAAGATCAGGCGCATGGGACTTCGCTGGTAGAGATCGGTGTCGCGGACGCCGTGGGGCGCCTGGAAGATGCGGATGTCGTCCTGGCCGCGATACCAGTAGAAGCCGAGGCCGTAGAGTTCCGGATGCAGCGTGCGCACGTGGAAGGAGGCGCGTGCGAGCGGCAGGCCGTCGGCACAAAGGCGCGGGCCGAGCGCCCCGAGGACGGCAGGGCCGTTCGGCAGGCGCCGCACCTCCTCGCCGAGCAGCCATGCCGTGATCGCCGCGGCGTCGGCCGGGGCCTGGTCGTTCATGGCGTCGTCACTCCGCTCCCCCCCGCTCGGCCGCCATGGCCGCAGCGGTCGGTTGTCGATGATGATAACCTTCCTTTAACCTATCCATGGCATGGTGGTCATCAGGTCCATGCGACCCTGGGAGTCCGAGCCCGGGCCCTCCTCCCGACGGGCGGACGAACGCCGAGGGTTGCATTGAACGTCAGATTGATTCTGGCTGAAGACGCCTCACGCATGGTCGGGGACTGACGGCCCGAGGACGCCCGCCGTCGCGCCTGAAGAGACGGGCCAGCTCGGTTTGACGTCGCTCCAGGTCCCGAAAAATCACCGCTCCCGCCCGCAATCGCCGACGCGCCGGCCGTGCTGCACTTCGGTCATGGTCATGTTCTTCGCCCCCTGGACGATCGCGATCCGGCTCCTGAAACCTCCCGGCTCGGTCGCGTAAGCGGCGGTGGCTCTCGCGGCACCGCGGCCGGGGCAAAGGATGTCATAGCCGAACCCTGCCTCGTTCCGGCGGACGTCATCGATCCGGCAGCCGGAAAAAATATCCTTCTGGCTGAGCAGCGGCACCGGCGGTTCATCCCGGCCATCGATGCAGATCGTCGCTTCGCGATCGGTGGCGAAGGTCTCGAGATGCGGAAGCTCCAGGCGAAAACGAACCTCATAAAGGCCGTTCTCCAGCGACGGCGCATCGGCCAATAGTTCGCCGCCAAACGGCAAAACGAGCGACGCTGCCCATAAGAGATGCCGAAAGTTCATGAGACCCCGACGGTTTTCTCGCCCCACCAGACCACTTCACCTTAAGTAAGGTTGCGATACCGCTCGTCCAGACACCGTCAAGTCGACCCCGCGGCCGGTGGCCGCGTCAACCGGCGCCGACGATGTGGGCGACCACGGTGTTCATGGTGGTTTCGGCGGTGGTCTCGTCGGCGATCACCTGTCCCTGGCGAAGGGCGACGATGCGGTCGGAGACGGCGAACACGTCGGTCAGGCGATGGCTGATCAGGATGACGGCGATGTTCTGACGCTTGAGCTCGCGAATCAGGTCGAGGACATGGTCGACCTCGCGCACGGCAAGCGCTGCGGTCGGCTCGTCCATGATTACCAGCTTGGGCTCGAAGGTCAGCGCGCGCGCGATCGCCACCGATTGCTGCTGGCCGCCGGAGAGCTGGCCGACCTGGTAGCGCACCGACGGGATGCGGGCGCCGAGACGCTCGATCATGGCGCTTGCCTCGCGCTCGATCCTGGTCTTGTCGATGGTCCCGAGCGGGCCTCGGGTTGGTTCGCGTCCGAGAAAGATGTTGGCGGCGACGTCCTGCTGCGGGGCGAGCGCCAGATCCTGGTAGATCATCTCGATGCCGCGCTCGCGGATCTCGCCCGGGTCGGCGCGACCGACGGCGTGGCCCTCGAATCGGATATCGCCGCCGTCGGCCTGGTAGATGCCGGTGATGCACTTCATGAGCGTCGATTTGCCAGCACCGTTGTCGCCGACGAGGCCGACCACGCTGCCCGCCTCGACCGCGAAGGTCACGCCGCGCAGGGCCTCGACGGTGCCGAAGTTTTTTCGGACTCCATCGAGTTCGAGGAGACTCATGATCCCGATCTCATCGTATGAACGCCGCACGAGCGTTCACGCGGTCGAGCCAGACAGCGAGGATCAGGACGGCGCCGATCGCCATCTGTTGGTAATAGGACTGGACCGCGAGCAGGTTCAGGCCGTTTTGCAGCACCCCCATGATCAGCGCGCCGACGAAGGTGCCGAGCACGCTGCCGCGGCCGCCGAACAGGTTGGTGCCGCCGATGATCGCAGCCGTGATCGCGGTAAGCTCGTAATTGAGCCCTGCGGTCGGATCGCCGGCATTGACCCGCGCCATGAAGATCAGCCCGGCAAGGCCCGCGAGGCCACCGGAGAGGGTGTAGAGCTTGAGCCGATGGGCTTCGACGTCGATGCCGGTCGCGCGCGCCGCCGCCTCGTTGTCGCCGATCACCAGGGTGTAGCGTCCGAATTTCGTCGCCGCGAGGACGTAGTGGGCGAGCAGGGCGACGCCGACGAAGATGAAGACCGGCATGGGCACGCCGAAGGGACGACCCTGGCCGAGGAAGAGCAACCCTTCCGGCAGGCCGTAGACCGGCTTGCCGTTGGTCAGCACCAACGCGGCGCCGCGGGCGAGGCCGAGCATGCCAAGGGTCACGATGAAGGCCGGGATCTTGCCGCGGGTCACCAGAAGTCCGTTGATCAGGCCGCAGAACATGCCGGCGAGCAGGCAGGCAGGGACCGCGAGCGGCCAGGGCAGCCCGAGGGCGTCGACCGCGAGGGCGCCGACCACGCCGGAGAAGCCGACCACCGAGCCGAGGGAGAGATCGAGGCCGGCCGAGCAGATGACGAAGGTGGCGCCGATCGCGAGCACGCCGATCACGGCGGTCGCGAGCAGGATGTTCAGGATGTTGGAGACGGAGAAGAAGAACGGCGACAGCAGCGCCATGGCGATCACCAGCAATGCCAGCACGCCCAGGCTTTCGAGGCGGACGGGAGAGCGAAGGGCGAGATCGCGCCAGGGCGATGCGGCGGACGCCTCGGCCATCAGCGGCGGCGGCGCTGGGCCGCGAGGCGCCGCGCGTTCGCGGTCACGCTCCGGTGGGCCGGGCGCATCCCGGCCGCGATCGCCCGGCTGCCGATCTCGCCGAGCGTCTCGGCAAGGTCGGTCGCACGCTCGATCGAAGCGCTGGCCCTGGCGTGAACATCGTCCGGCGATCGCGGCGGACGGGCGAGGAGGGCGAGACCGGCTCGCGTTTCCGCCAGGACGTAGTCGACGATCGCCTGCTGCCCGGCCACCATCGCCGCCCCGAGCACCGACGTCGCCTGCCCCGCAGCCCGAACCTTCTCGTCGGTCATCCGGCGGATCTCCGGGTCGTGCTGCGCCCCCGACATCGCTTCGAGCATCAGCGGCAGGCGGTGGCCGATCGTGATCATCGCGGCGAGCGGCATGGTGGCGGCCATGGTCATGCTGTCCATGCCGTGTCGCAGAACGCCGGTCTTCGCGGCTCGGGATCGTTTCAAGGGCGGCTCCGGTGAGTTTCGGCCCCCGGACGACCGCTCTGCGGCGGATCGTCCGGGGGCCGGTTACAGAGGGTTCACTTCACGAATTCGAGCAGTGGCTCCTCGCCGGCCTCCAGCACCTCCTTGGTGAGCACCAGCGTGTCGACATACTGAAAGGTCTCGACCTCCTCGCCGGCCAGCACCTTGCCGACCCGCTCGACCGCCTGCTTGCCGACCAGATAGGGCAGCTGGGCGACCGAGGCGTTCAGGCGGCCGGCCTCGATGCTCTCGACCGCATCGACATTGCCGTCGACGCCCACCATGATCACGTCGTCGCCCTTGCCGGCGGCATAGACGGTCTCGACCGCGCCCAGCGCCATGGTGTCGTTGGCTGCGAAGATCGCGACCAGATCGGGATTCCTCGTGAGGATGTCGTTGGTGATGTTCGCGGCCTTGGCGCGGTCCCAGTCGCCCGGGAGGGATGCGACGATTTCCAGGCCGGGCGCGATCTCGGCGAGGCGATTGGCGAAACCCTGGGCGCGCTTCTGGCCGGTGATGTTGCCGGAAAGGCCTTCGATCACCAGGACCGGTCCCGCGGCGTCGGCGCCGAGCTGCTCGGCGACATAGTCCGCGCCCTGGGCGCCCGCGGCCTCGTTGTCCGAGCCGATGGTGAACGCGATGTCGACGCCCGCTTCCTTGGCGATGTCATGGTCGAGATTGGCGTCCAGATCGACCACGGGAATGCCGGCGTCGGTCGCCTGCTTCAGGCAGGGCAGAAGGTTGGTGGAGTTGATCGCGGCCGTGATCATCACCGTGGGGCTGCGCTCCAGCATGGTGTTGCAGACATTGAGCTGCGGCTCGGCCGCCTGATCGCTTTCGACCGCCTGGAGATAGAACTCCACGCCGGCCTCGGCGGCACCGTCCTGCACGCCCTGCTCCATCGCCCCCCAGAACGGGTTGGAAAGCGTCTTCATCAGCACGCCGTAAACCTGCTGATCCTGCGCGCCGGCACTTCCGGACCAGGCGGCGGCCGCCGCGGCGAGCACGGCGATTGACAGTCTCCTCTTGATCATGACGACCTCCCTTTGGTTGTCTTCAGCCGGCTCTCGGCCGAGTTTGCGCCTATCGAAACGTTGAAAAAACTTTATCAGCTCGACCGAAAGCGGCAATGGTTCTCCAGCTTCGCCGAGGAGGAAAAAACATGGAATTCGACGATTATCAGAAGGCCGCCCGCAAAACCGCCCTTTATGCAAAGGCTTATCGTGTCACCTATCCGGCACTCGGCCTCGCGAGTGAGGCGGGCGAGGTCGCGGGCAAGGTCAAGAAAGTGCTGCGCGATCGCGACGGCGATTTCGGCGGCGAGCAGATCGCCTCCATCAAGGACGAGCTCGGTGACGTCCTCTGGTACGTCGCCACCCTCGCCGCCGACCTCGATCTCAGCCTCGACGACATCGCCGCCGGCAACATCGAGAAGCTGCGCTCGCGCCTGGAACGCGACGTGATCCGCGGCGACGGCGACCGACGCTAGTGATGTAATCACAGTGGAGTGACCACATCAGCTGGTTCCCTCCGCCTCCGCCAAGACCGGCGGTATGCCGTCACGATCGGAGAAGGCTGGCGGGAAGTTTTTGTTTTGCAGGTACCATCGGATGCCTTCGGCTGGGCCTGTCGAGGCGCCAGTGCCGGGCGTTAACCTTTTCCTATAGGACACGGTGTTAGGATCCCGAGGATCGTGCTCTTTCGACCGCCTGTGGGCGGCGGCCGAAGCCCGGTCATGGCTTGAACGCGCTCGGAGTTTGGCCCGGATGGATCTCGGAACGCTGATCGGCATGCTCGGCGGCACGGCCGTCGTGCTCGCCGCGATTTTCCTCGGTGGCAATTTCTCGTCATTCGTCGACGTGCCGAGCATGTTCATCGTGCTCGGCGGCGGCACCATGGCGACCCTGATCCGCTTCAACATCGGCGAGGTGTTCGGTGCGCTGATGATGGGTATCAAGGTCACCTTCGGCGGCTCCAGCGGCAATGCGCGTGCGCTGATCGATCAGATCGGCGAGCTCGCCAAGACCGCGCGCAAGGACGGGCTGATGGGTCTCGAAAAGGTCGAGATCAAGGACGAATTCCTGAAGAAGGGCATCCAGCTCTGCGTCGACGGCCTGCCGATCGAGTTCATCAAGGATTCGCTGACCCGCGAGCGCGATCTCTATTTCGAGCGCCTGGAGGAAGGCGGCCGGTTCTTCAAGGTGCTCGGGGACGCAGCGCCGGCCTTCGGCATGATCGGCACGCTGGTCGGTCTCGTGCAGATGCTTTCCAACATGGAGGACCCGGCGGCGATCGGCCCGGCCATGGCGGTAGCGCTGCTGACCACGCTCTACGGCGCGCTGGTCTCCAACCTGGTCGCCATCCCGATCAGCGAGAAGATGGCCGCCAAGCTCTCGGTCGAGCAGCTGAACCGCAACATCATCATCGAAGGCACGGTGCACATCTTCAACAAGACCAATCCGGACATCATGGTCGATTTCCTGAACGCCTATCTGCCCGAGAGCCAGCGGGTGGTGGAACAGGCTGCCTGAATGTCCGCTCCGAACCCGAGCGCGCCCTGCGCGTCCGCGGGCTGACGGCGGGCCGCGGACATGGCGAAGGACGAAGCCCCGGCCGGCGCGCCGATGTGGATGGTCACCTTTGCGGACCTGATGTCGCTCCTGGTCTGCTTCTTCGTGCTGATCATCTCCTTCTCCGTGCCCGACACCGAAAAGATCAAGATCGTCGCCGGCTCGATGAACGACGCGTTCGGCTTCACCCGCGAGGTGGTGGTCACCGGCATGGTCGAGATCGAGGGAAACCCGCAGTTCAGATTCGCGCGCGATGTCGTGCCGATCCCGCTCGACAACGTCGTCGGACCGATCGACGACGACGGCTCCGACGTCACCCGGCATGGCAAGCCCGAGTCGTCATGGCGGGAGATCGACGAGGAGCTGCTGGAAGAGCTGAACGAAGACTTCGTGGAGCCCGAGATCCCGCCGGGAGACGAGACCGACGAGGACGGCTTTGCGCCGATCCCCGCGAAACCGCTGACCGAGGAAGAAAAGTTCGAGCGGGTTGAAGACAAGCTCGCCGAGACGATCGCAGACCATCCGGAACTGAGCGATCTGGCCGATAACCTCGCGATCGAGCAGGTGCCTGAGGGGCTGCGCATCCAGATGATCGACCAGGCGCGAAAATCGATGTTCCCGCTCGGCAGCGCCGAGCTCTACCCGGACGCCAGGCGTCTCCTGACCACCGTGGTCGCTGCCATGAACAGCCTGCCGAACAAGGTCTGGGTCTCCGGCCATACCGACGCGCTCGTGTTCAAGCGTTCGGATGGCTACGACAACTGGTCGCTCTCCCTCGACCGCGCCAATGCCACTCGGCAGATGCTGGTCCAGGCCGGCCTCGACCCGGGCCGGATCGCCAGCGTGATCGGCAAGGGTGATACGGAGCATATGGTGCCGGAGCGGCCGACAGACCCGCGTAACCGGCGCATCAGCATCACGCTGCTGCGCGAAGACCTGCCGCCTGCCGAAACCCTCGATCTCGACGCGCCGGCGCCCGGGCTCGAAGGCCGGCGCGATCGCGGGACTCAATAGCCGGCGGCGCGATCCACGAGATGATCGAGCGCCTCGCCGGCCTCCAGGCGATCGAGGGTGCGCACGATCTGCGCGACGCCGCTCACCGGATTTGAAAGGCTCGCGATATGCGGCGTCACGGTGATCTTGGGGTGCCGCCAGAGCGGGCTGTCCGCCGCCAGCGGCTCGTCCTCGAAGACGTCGAGCACGGCGCCCGAGAGCCCGCCGCGGTCGAGCGCCGCCAGGAGGTCCGGGACGACCAGATGACCGCCGCGCGCGGCGTTGATCAGGAGCGCACCCTCGGGCATGGTCTCGAAGACCTCGCGGTTCAGAAGGCCGCGGGTCGCCTCGGTGAGCGGCAGGAGGCAGACCAGGACGTCGCTCTCGGCGACGACGCGCCGAAACCCGCCTTCGCCCGAAAACGCCTCGATGCCGTCGATCGACTTCGGCCGCCGGCTCCACGCGCGGACCGGATAGCCGATCGCGCGGAGATGCGCCGCCGCCGCCTGCCCCATCACCCCGAGCCCGAGCATGCCGACCCGGATGTCGCCCGCATCGGGATGATGATGGCGCGCCCAGACCCCTCTCGCCTGCTGCTCCCGATAACGGCGAAGCTGCCGGTGATGGTCGAGCACCATCGCCAGCACGTAGTCCGCCATGCGGGTCGCCATGACCGGATCGGCGAGGCGGACGACCGGCACCGACGGCAGCGCGCCAGCACTTCGAAAAAGCTGATCGACGCCCGCGCCGGGCACGATGATGGCACGCAGGTTCTTGAGGTCGCGAAAGAGCTCGGCGTTCGGTGTCCAGACGACCGCGGCTTCGATCAGACCAGGATCAGGCAGGTCCGGCCAGACATGGACGCGATGGCGAGCACCCTGACGACGGAGCTCCGCCACCCAATCCCGCCCGTTCTCCCAAGGAAAATCCGCGATCACCTGCATGTCCGCCCCACCCGTCACCATCGCCAACGCCATCCTGACCGCCGAAGCCGAAGGCGGCAAGCGCCCGCGGACCGGCGGCGCGAAGGCTTGACCTCGGACGTCGCTTCCTTCAATCGGCAGGATCCCGAGACTTGAGAAAGCCGAGCGCCGCATGCCTTCCAGCTCCATGACCGCGACCGACAATGCCGGGCCGCTCGCCCGTTACCGGAGTCTGATCGAGGATGGTGCACTCCGGCCCGATCCGGCGCAGGCGGCAGTAGTCAAGCGGCTGCAAGACCTGCATGAGCGACTGCGCTCGGCGCCGAACCCGGATCCGGAGCGGCAGGGCGGCGGATGGCTCGGCCGCCTCGGGCTCCGGCGCGCGGCGCCCGATCCGTCGCCGAAGCGCGACGCGGCGCGCGGGCTCTACATCCACGGGCCGGTCGGGCGCGGCAAATCGATGGCGATGGATCTTTTCTTCGAGACGTCGCCAGCCTCGAAGAAACGAAGGGTGCATTTCCACGCCTTCATGCAGGAGGTGCATGGCAGGCTGAAGGAGGCCAGGGACCGGGCCGGTCAGCGGGGCGCGGACGACGCCATTGCGAACCTGGCGGAGCGGCTGATCGGCGAGGCGACGCTGCTTTGCTTCGACGAGTTCCATGTGCAGAACATCGCGGACGCCATGATCCTCGGCCGCCTCTTCGGCAGGCTTTTCGAGCTCGGCCTGACCATGGTCGCGACCTCGAACTTCCCACCCGATCGACTCTACGAGAACGGTCTGAACCGGGACCGTTTCCTGCCGTTCATCGACCGCCTGAAACGGGAGCTCGACGTCGCCGATCTCGCCGGACAGACCGACTACCGGCTGGAGCGCCTGCACAACCTGCCGGTCTACTACTGCCCCGACGACGATGAGGCGAAGGCGGCCCTCGCCCGGATCTTCGGCCTTCTGACCGACGAGGCCGAAGGGGCGGCGGAGGAGATGGAAATCGGCTCGCGAAAATTGATAGCACCCCGGGCCGCGCGCGGCGTTGCCTGGTTCGGTTTTTCCGATCTTTGCGAGAAACCGCTGGGTGCCGCGGACTATCTGGCGCTCACCGAACGCTACCACACCCTGCTCCTGGACGGCGTCCCCGCCTTGACGCGGGACAAGCACAACGAGGCGCGCCGCTTCATGACCCTCATCGACGCGCTCTACGAATGCCGGGTCAATCTGGTGATCGCCGCCGAGGCCGAGCCGCAGGACCTCTACCGCGCCGGCGACGGTGCCTTCGAGTTCGAGCGCACCGCCAGCCGGCTGATGGAGATGCGAAGCCGCGACTATATCGAGACGCCGCCCTCCACGATCGCCGCGGCTGATTTCGTGCCGTTCGCGCTCACCACCGACCTTGTCTGAGACGCTCAGTTCTCGGCGAGAAAGGCGGTGTAGTCGTCGGCGAGGCCTTCGACCGCCGCCTTGTAGAGGCGCTCGCCATGTTCGGGCGTGGAAAGCGACGGATCGGAGCCGACCCGGCCGTCGGCATAGCGGCGCCGGAAATCGGCGGCGTCGGTGAAGCCGCTGCTCGCGGGTGCGAGAACGGGATCGAGCTGCGCCGATTTGATCGCTTCGGGAAAGGCGAACTGGATGAGCGCGATCTCGCTCGCGGTGGCATGGGAGCCGTCGCGCTCGCCAAAGATCTCCTTTTGCAGCTCAGCGACCGCCTTCGGCGTCCACCAGTTGCGCAGCCGGCAGCGAAGCCCGCCGCCCGCGCCTTGCCAGCCGAGGCTGGACCGGGCGTGAACCTCGGAGATCGCGGTCATGATCGTCGCCATATTGCCGCCATGGCCGTTCACGATGAGACAGCGCTCGAAGCCGTGCACGGCGAGCGAGGACAGGAGGTCGACCAGCACCGCGAGCAGGGTTTCCGGGCGAAGTGTCATGGTGCCGGCGAAGGCCAGATGGTGCTGCGCCATGCCGAAATTCAGCGGCGGCGCCACCATCGCGGACGCCCGTTCGCCGACGCCTCGGGCTACGAGATCGGCGGAAAGGGCATCGGTGCCGATCAGACCGGTGGGCCCGTGCTGCTCGGTCGAGCCGATCGGCAGGACGATCCCCTTCGATCGCCGGAGATAGGCCTCGACGTCCTGCCAGGTCGATTGATCCAGACGCATATGCTTCCCAGTTCGTCATGTTTTTCAAACTATTGCCCGATCGATCCGCAGAGAGATGCTATGACGAGCGGCCGCCATGATAGCGGCGGCCACCCCTTGCGGCCTAGATCCCCGGTATGCCCACTACAGACGAAAGTCGGTCTTTCATCGATGCCGCCCGGCATTTTATGTAAGTCGGACCTAGCCTCGCCGGTGAAACTCTAGTAAGTTTTCTGCCCTTCGAGGCAAGGTGGAATAGTGCCGCCGAAGAATTGAAGACGCCCGGTCGAGCCATGTGAAGACCTGGACATGAACAGATCGCAGATCGGCCGGTCATGGCTTCGAACTGCGGGAGCAAGGACATGTCGGAGCGCGTCGACGATCGATCAGGCCTTGAGGGTACTGCCATCCGGCGATACGGGCGGCGGGCGTCCTTGGAGGGGATCACATCACCCTGCCCTTCCGGACGCGGGGGGAGACCGAAGACATGATCCGGCCGTGCGCGGGATGCGGAACGTCAGGACCGCAACCTCACGTGCCGGGATCGATCGCGACGGTATGGCAACATGCCGCGCCCTCGGAGTCGGCAGCATAGCGATGGAAAGAAAGTCGATGCCAGACGGAAGAGTTCAAGCGTCGTCGATGGAAGCGTCCGAAGACACCGGCATGGCCAGGTCCATGTCCGGCGGTGAAATCGAGGCATGGAACAAGACCGTCCGCACCCATGGCGACGCCGAAAAGCAGCTCTGACATCGCGAACGCGGAGGCAGGTGCTGCGGCACCTGCACGCGGATCGAGACGAACCGGCGACGGGCCCGGGCGGCTCCGGACCTGGTGGCGCAGTATCTGGCGTCGGCGCTGGCTGTCGATGACCGTCGCCTGGCTGGTCTGCATGGCCGGCTGGGCTGTGATCGCGCTCTGGCCGACCCATTTCAGCGCCTCGGCAGTGATCTACGCCGACCTCGCCGAACTGACCGGTGACGGCCAGACGGCCGTGGACGGCGAGCGCCTGCCGGCCAAGCTGCTCGAAGACCTGCTGCTCTCCGAGGAAAACCTTCGCGGGGTGCAGGACAACGTGTCGCTCGACCCGCAAAAGAGCGGCACGCTTCGGGACGACATCATGTTCCGGCCGACCGCGCCGCCGCTGTTCGTCGCAGCCTATGAGCATCGCGATCCCAAGGTTGCCCACGACGTTCTGGAGACGCTTCTGCTTGGATTCAAGACGCGGGTCGACGAAGCCGCGTCCGCGTCGGGCGAAGAGGCGGTCGCACTGGACGAGCAGATCGATGAGCAGACACGGAAGCTGGAGGTCGCCGATGCCGAGCTCGAGGCGTTTCGCCGCGGTAACTCGGACCATCTGGACGGCGCCGACGACCGCAATGTCGCGATGGTGGCGTTGCAGAAGGAAGCTCGCGCGCTCCGGGAGCGGCTGGACAAGGCGACCGCCGATCGCGACCGCGTCGCCGCGAGCCTAGCGAAGGCCCCGGACGCCGAAAGCGGGGCGGTCCCGACCGGACCAGCCCTGGACATCACGGCGCTGGAGGCCGAGCGCACCGCGCTCGAGACAGAGCTCGAAAAATTGCGCGAACGCTATGCCGACAGCCACCCCTATGTCGTCGCCGCGACCGAAGGCCTGGAGACGCTGGACGACAAGCTCGAAGCGGCTTCCTCCGCGCCGGCGCTGGAGCCCGCGGGCGATCGGAATGCGCTGGAACAGAAGCACGGCGAATTGATCGCCGACGTTTCTACTTTAAGTTCACGTTTGCGCACGAAACGACGGGAATTAGACCTTCTGCAGGCCTTGACGAGAGCGACCAGTTCGGTTGAGGCTGAGCTGTCCAGTCTCGAAAGCGCAAAGGAAGAGCTGACAATCGCACTTCGGGACCTGCGGCAGCGTCGCGACGAGCTTGGCGACGTGAAAAGGGGAGAAGCGAAGCGGGAAGCGTTCCGGCTGATCAAACGGCCAGAACTCCCGACCGATCCGACCGGACCGTCGCGACTGCTGGCGATAACCGGCGTGTTGGTCGGTGGACTGGGTCTGGGGGCGGCCGCAGCGGTGTCTCGCAATCGCTACAAGGGGGTTTTCGAGAGTGCATGGCAGCTTAAGAGGCGATTCGACGTCGGCGTGCTGGGAACCATCTCGGAAGTCATGACGCCGGCGGAACGCAAGCAGCTCAGTTATTCGCGGTTCGTGTTCGGCCTGGCCTGTATCGCCCTGGCCGGAGCCTTCGGCAGTCTGGTGATCGCTGAACTGAACGATGCGCTCGCCCCGCTCGGCGATCGTTTGCGATCGCAGTTGCTGGGCTGAGGCGAGCGCAATGGCCACCAAGAGCATGCACAAACCCGGTTGGCGTTCGAGGCGGCGCTCCAGGCTGTCGCTGGTCGAGCGAGCCGTGCCGAGACTGGGGCGGGCACCTGAGCATGCCGATGCCGCGAAGGCCGATGAACGGGAAGCGCGCAGCCGCGGTCTTGAGGAGAGGCTGGACACCGGCGCTGCTCCGGATGCCGGCTCGATGCTTCCCGAGAGTGCGCCCGAGAAAGTAGCGGCCGCCGACCCGACGGCCGAGAGCGAGGCCTCACCCGAGTCCGCGACGGCGGAGACTGGCGGGACCTCTACGGCCGACCGACCGATGCTGGCGGACGAGTCACCAGGTGCAGACGAGTCTCCGGTCGCGGATGTCGATCCCGACACGGATATTGCCTCCGAAGCGGATAGCGGCCCGCGAACGGATGGCGATCGAGACGACGACGCCCGGATGCGCGTGCAGGACGATGATCGATCGGCAGCGGAGGAGATCCGGGACGATGCGGGCGACGAGGCCGAAGCGGCCGGCGAACATCAGGATACGTCAGCGCCCGAAAGCGAAGGAACGGACCAGCTCTCAGATAGGTCCGAAAAACCTGGAGCGGCGGTGCGTGCTGCGGAGGCGGCCGGGAGCCTTCCCGATCAGGCGTCGGTCGCGGCAGCCCTCGGCTCGCTGCCCGCGGCTTCTCCGCCCTCGGCGACCCCAACGTTTGCGCTCGACTGGGTGCGCCTGATCGACGAAGGCTTCACTGACCCGAGGGAAGGCGATCGCCGGCTTTCGCCGAACATGAAGGCGATGGTGCGCGCCCTGATCCGTCAGGCGCTGTCGGACCAGTCCAGCTGGCGCGATCGCATCGTTCTGGTGACCAGCCCGAACGAGCGTGCTGCCAAGACCGCGGCCTCGATCAATTTCGCGTTCGGCCTGGCAACGGCCGCCGAACATCGCGTGGTGCTGGTCGACGTCGATACAGGCGGCCCCGGCGCGGTCACCCGTCTCGGCGCTGCGGAAGGCGAAACGGACGGTATCTGCGAGGCGCTCGCCGACGAGGAGCTCGACGTCGCCGACCTCATGATTCCGACCGATCTCGAACGGCTGACGCTGGTCGCGAGCGGTACGCCGGACGAGGGTACGTTCGATCGCTTCGCCAGTCGGCGCATGCTGCAGATCCTGCGCTTCATGACTCGCGATCCGGCGGCTCTGCTGATCATCGACGCGCCGCCGATCCTGAAAAGCCAGGAGGCGGCCGTGCTGAGCGTGATCGCCGGTCAGGTGGTGCTCGCGGTCGAAGCCGGCCGCACCACGGCCGATTCGATCGAACACGCACTCCAGCGCATCGGTGACCGCCACAACGTCTCCATCGCGCTGACCGAAAATAGCGGCTTCGGGCGTGAGAACGAGGGACCGTCCCGCACCGTGAAGGATGACGAAACCGCGCCGGTCAATCGACGCGCGCCGGGTGTCGGCCGACCTGTCCCGAAAGTGGCCGCGGCCGCGCTCGGCGCGGTTCTGATCGGTCTGCTCGCCTGGCATTCGGACGCCTTCGCCGCCGCGGCCACGGTCTCCGCCGAGGACCGGACCGTGCCGTTCACATCCGCCGGCCGATGTCCGAATTCCTTGCCGTCCGCGGTGGCCGGCGCCCGTCAGGGGATGGGCCGCTGACATGACGATGCCTGCCCGACAACCCATGTCGTTCAAGGCCGGCTGACCGCCATGTACACCACATTCTACAATTTCACGTCACGCCCCTTTCAGCTCAGCCCCAACCATCGCTTTTTCTTTGGCAGCAAAGGCCACCGGCGGGCGATGGCCTACCTCACCTATGGCCTGCATCAGCGGGAAGGGCTGATCGTGGTCACCGGCGACGTCGGCACCGGCAAGACCACGCTGGTCGACTATCTCGCGGAGCAGCTGAGCGCCGGCCCGTTCGTCGCCGGTCGGGTGAGTGCCGGCCAGATCGAGCCTGCCAACGTGCTGCCGCTGATCGGAAAAGCCTTTCAGCTTCCGGTCGCCGATCGCGAGCAGGCTGAGCTGCAGAAGGACATCGAGGCCTTCCTGATCACGCGGCAGAAATCCCGACAGCGGCCGCTTCTGGTGATCGACGAGGCGCAGAACTGGCCGCTGCCGGCGCTCGAGGAACTGCGCATGCTCGCCAATCTGCAGCATGGCGGCAAGGCGTTGCTGCAGATCGTACTTGTCGGCCAGCCGCAGTTCCGGGACGCGCTCACCGGTGAGGACTACGAGCAGCTTCGCCAGCGCGTGGTCGCGAGTCACCATCTGGAAAATCTCGACGACACCGAAATCGGTCCCTATATCGAGCACCGGCTGAAGCAGGCGGGCTGGCGCGGCGATCCGACTTTCGATTCGGATGCCTGTGCGCTGATTTACGAGCACAGTCACGGTGTGCCGCGCCGCATCAATCTGGTCTGCTCGCGGCTGCTGGTGCTGGGCGCGCTCGAGGAGCGCCATGTGATCGACGCCGAGGCCGTCGAGGAGGTGCTCGACGAACTCGAGCAGGAGGGTGCGCCCTACGAACCGGCGTCGCCGGACTCCGAAGCCGCGGACGAAGGTCAGCCGAACGGCCATGCCAACGGCGTTTCCGTGAATGGCGCGCTCGCAAACGGCCGGGCGGCGATCGGCGCCAGGGCAGACGGCGAGCCTTCTGACGACGAGCATTGGAGCGACGTCGAGCACTGGCGGCGCGAGGCGGTCCGGCTGCTGCACAAGCTGGAGCAGACCTATGACGACCTCGCCAGCGAACGGCGGCGCGTCGAGACCATCCGCCTGGAAGCTGATCAGCTGCGCGAAAAGCTGCATAGGGTGGAGCTCGAGCAGACCCGGGCGCAGGCCGAGGCAGCGCGGCGCTCGGCCGCCACGATGGCACGCACCGCACCCGCACGCGCCTCGATTTTCAGACGCTTCGGCGGCAATTGACGTTCGGCCGCAAAACGCCGGCGAGCGGAGGGACGCAGCTCGATGACTCGTGCGCAGCCATCGCGGACAGGTGAGAAGGACGACCGGCCGGTCGTCGGCTGGATTGGGCTCGGCCAGATGGGCCATCGCATGGCGACACATCTGGCGAAGGCCGGCCACTCGCTCATCGTCGCCGATGCTGCCTCCGCCGATCGGGCACCGGCGGGCGCCAGGATCGCGACCGGCAATGGCGAGGTCGGCCGTCACGCGGAGATGGTCCTGCTGTCCGTTCCGGACGGCGTCGCGACCCTTTCGATCTGCCGCGAGCTGATCGCCGCCGCGCCGCGTCGCGTCGAGATGGTGATCGACACCTCGACCATCGGCATGAGGGCGGCGCGCGAAGCCGCCGGCCTGCTGTCGGCCGAAGGCATCGGCTATGTGGATGCGCCGGTCTCAGGCGGCGTCGCTGGCGCCGAGGCCGCCTCGCTCTCGGTCATCCTTGGCTGCAGCGAGGCACTGTTCGAGCGCGCCTCGCCCCTTCTGTCCTCGATCGGCGGCCATCTCTTCCACGTCGGCACCGAGCCCGGCATGGGCCAGGCGGTCAAGCTGTTGAACAATTTTCTGTCGGCGACGGCCATGGCGGCGACCAGCGAGGCGATGGCGTTCGCCGCGGCGGTCGGACTCGACATGCAGACCGCGCTAGACGTGGTCAATCGATCGACCGGCGAGAACACGGCGACGCGGGACAAGTTTCCGAAGCGCGTGGTCACCGAAACCTATGACGGCGGGTTCGCGGCGGCGATGATGGCGAAGGACGTGCGGCTCTATCTCGAGGAGGTCCAGGCGAGCGGATCGGCGGGCCGCATCGCAGGCGAGATCGAGACGCTCTGGTCCGCGCTGGACGGCAGCGAGCCTGGCGCCGATTTCACCCGCATCTATCCCTTCGTCCGGGACCGCCGTCTGACGAGTTGACCTCCCCGCCTGCGGCTCAGTGCGCCATCAGGACCGGCAGGTCGGCTTTGGCCAGGATATGGCTCGTTGCGCCGCCGAACACCATCTGGCGAAGGCGGCTCTGGGTGTAGGCGCCCTTGATCAGAAGATCGGCGCCGAAGGCGCGGCTTTCGGCAAGCATCGCCTCGCCGACCGTGCGTCCTTCGCCATGCACGTGACGGGTGCGGCTGACGATGCCGCCGCGCGCCAGGTTTTGGGCGATCTCCTGGCCTGACGGCCCCGGCACCATGCCCTCTTCGACGCTGATCACCACCACCTCCTCGGCCGCCGCCAGAAACGGCATGGCGAACGCGATGCTGCGTGCGGTCTCGGTGCTGCCGTTCCAGGCGATCGCGATCTTGCGGCCGATCTCTTCGATCGGCTTCGGCGGCGCGATCAGCAGCGGGCGGCCGCTTTCGAACAGTGCGGTCTCCAGCGCGACCATGCTCGGCGCGAATTGCCCTGACACCGGTCTGCCGACCACGATCAGATCGAAGGCACGGCCGCGGCCGCCGAGCGTGTCCTGCATGCCCCTGCCGGCCTCGTGCCAGCTCGCCGACGGCGTGTCGATGGCGGCGCCGATCGGTATCTGCTGCACGTCGTGCCCGCCGACGAAGTCTTCGAAGACGGCGCGCAGGCGCTGGGCCGTGTCCTCGGCTCCCTGTTCGAGGCTGGCCATGACGTCGGCCGTGGCGAGACCGCCTTCGGGGCTGAGCGGCAGCATGCTTGGCAGGCCCTGGGCCACGTAGAGGCCTTCGATGTGGCTGCCGAAGCGCCGGGCGACGATCAGCGCCGCCTGCAGCACCGAAGACAGGTCCGGACAATCCTCGATGTGGACGAGCACGGTCTTCATCCAGCATCTCCTCGGTTCGACACGCCTGCCGGCGTCATGATCCCATCCACCGGTCCCCGAGCGGGACCCTGCCCATGGTCATAGCGTGGTACGTCGTCCGAAACCAGCATTGGTCTGGCGTCTGGCGAGCCAGGCCTTGGTGCGGCTCTCGACCAGCTCCGGTCGTTCCCCGGGGTCCACGACCGTCACCGGCCGGCGCAGGAGATCGACACATCGATCGAGCAGGATCGCGAACAGGAACAGCGGCCAGTTGCTGAGCAGACTTCCCTGCTTGAGGCTGAGGATCGCCTCGAAAATGATGAAAGCGAGCAGCACCTTCAATGCCGATTTTCGCTCGGCGTCGATCATCGGATCGTTGATGGCGCGAATGCCGATCACGATGACATAGAGCAACAGTGCGCCATAGAGGGCGAGGCCGACCAGACCTTCCTCGGTCACGATCTCGATCGGCAGATTGTGAGGATAGCACCCGCCCTCGCTGGTGCATTCGGTGATGTTGGGATCGAAGGATGCGGAATTGCCCAGACCGACGAGCATGGTTCCGGGCGAGGACGACCAGGCGTCGAGCATGGCCTCGATCCTGAGCACGCGGATGCTGCGCTCGCCATAGTCCTCGAACAGACGGTCGATCGACCAGCGCGCGGCGGTGCCCTGAAGCGCCGGGCTGCTTTTCATGTAGTTGATCGCGCCGAAATAGGCGACGGCGAGCAGCATGAAGGCGATCACCGACGACAAAGCGAGCTTGACGACCGAAAAGTTCGCGCGCCCGAGGCCGAACATGATGGCGCTGCAAAGCGTCGCCGAGATGAACTGCCCGCGCGCGCCGGTCTTGATGATCAGGAGAGCGCCGAGCGCGATCGCCGCCAGTCTCAGGACGATCCAGTATTTCTCCTTCGGTCCGAACAGCGCGCCGACGATCATGAGATAGCCGCCAAACTGCGCCAGCGCCAGCGGCAGGCGTGTCACCTCGCCATCGACGATAAAGCCGCGATAGCCCCATTCCAGAAGAAAGTTGAGGCAGAACACGAAGGGTGCGCCGAGCAGAAGAAACGCGCGCAGCGGGACATCGATGTCGTCGATGTCCTGCACCAGCAGCGGCGCGCCGCAGAGAAAGACCAGGAGGTAGGGGACGTTCGCGATCCAGATCTCGGCCGCCTTGCCCGGCACGGTCACCCAGGAGAGCGTGATAAAGGCGTAGAGGTAGAGGAACAGAACCAGCCAGAAGGCAGGTCCGCTCAGAAAGCGATGCGGCCGCCCGAACAGATAGAGAAGCAGGATCGCGAGCGCGGTCATGCCCGCCACCAGATAGTTGGTGAAGGCGGCCGATGGCAGATAGCCGGACGCGAGCGCGAACCCCCACTGGTCCAGGGCGAACATCAGGAGGATCATCGACAGGATGACCGAGGGCCGCGACAGGGACCAGGCCGCGAGCGTTCCGACGATGCCGGCATAGACGCCGATTCCCAGCATCTAGTGGTATGACCACATCGTTTGGTTCCCTCCATCCACGCCAAGATCGATGATATCGGGGCAGTTTCGCTGGTTTGGAAACGAGACTCTTGTGTTGAAGACAGATCGACCGATCGACCCCACGCTGCCGACGGCCGCGATCACCATGAGAATCCTGCTCCAACCGATACGCCGACGGAATCGCGAGGATCACAGTGAACCACCGATGGCTACAACCTAGGGCCGCTGCCGCCCGGGCCGCAAGACGGTTTGTCGGAGCCGGGCCCGCGGAATGCCTCCGTCGAGACGGCAAGGCGCACGCGAGGACGCATTTCGAGCGTCATCGGGGCGGGTCCGACATTGACAGCAGTGGGGCAATCGGCAATCTTTTGGCAAGGAAATTTAGTTTAATTTTGGCAAAGTTGTTTTCGGAGCAGCGTGCTGCCGCAGGTCGGAGCTGTTGCACCGGAGACGCAGTCAGCTCCGATTCCGATCGTTCCTGATCGATGCCGGGCGATTAGCGTTTTTTTCGCCGGCGATGAGGCCGATCTATCCCGTATGTTCGGACTGCTTGACGACGCTCTGACGTTACGACCAGAACGCCTCGATCGCAAACTCAAGAACCGAGACGACGGTGGAAGAAACGACAAGTCGCAACACACGGCCAGCCCCCGTGCTGGATGTCTTCAGCATTCTCGCAGCGCTGAACAGACATCGGCTGGTCATTCTCGCGGGCACGGTTCTCGGCACGCTGATCGCTATTTTCTTCGGCCTGCAGACAGTCCCTCAGTTCACGGCCACCGCCCAGGTGCTGGTCGAGCGCACCAACAACGAGGTGGTCAATCTCGACGACGACGCCGAGGATGCGCCGGTCGACGACGAGGCCCTCGAAACCGAGGTCCGGATCCTCACCTCGCGCAGCCTGATCGAGCAGATCATCGTCGATCTCGATCTCGCCTACGAGCCGGGCTTTCGCCCTCAGGACGGTGAGCAGCAGACCGCGGGCTCCTCCTTCGGTGTCAAGGGGATCATAGGCGACGCCGCGGCCTGGCTGCCGGACGATCTGGTCGGTGCGGAGGACCGCGGGGCCGAGGCCGCGCCGCTGGAGTCGACCGCCCGCGCCGCCGACGGCGTCAGCCCCTCGCTGAACAATCTGGTCAAGACCTTCAAGAACAATCTCGACGTCTACCGCGAAGGCGACGCCTATATCCTCGCGGTTTCCTACTCGGCGCTTCGGCCCGAGACCGCCGCGACCATCGTCAATCGCCTGGTCGAGCTCTACGCCGACCGGCAGCGCGGCGACAAGCTGGACGAGACCACCCAGGCTTCGGGCTGGCTCACCGAGCGCGTCTCGGCGCTGCGCGAAGAGCTGCGCGAGGCCGAGCGCAGGGTCGAGACCTTCCGCGCCGACAACAACCTTCTGGTGGCCGGCCTCGACACCCAGAACCAGGAGCTGATCGGGCTCAGCACCGAATTGGTCACCGTGCGCGCCAATCTGTCCGCCAAGGAGGCCACGCTCACGCTGGTGCGCTCGCGCAGCGGGCAGGCCAACGGCTTCTACGACATCGCCGAAGTGACCGCCTCGCCGATCTTCCAGGCGCTGAAGACGGAGGAGACAGCGGCGACCCGGCGCCTCACGGAACTCGCCAACACCTACGGCCCGAACCATCCGCTCATGGTCGACGCCGAAGCCGACCGGGACAATGTGCGCGACAAGATCGACGGCGAAGTCCAGCGGGTGATTCAGGCGATCGAGAACGACGTCCGGCTGCTGCGCGAGCGCGAGCGCGTGATCGCCAACGAAATGGCCAGCATCCGCAACGACAACGCCAGTCAGAACCAGGCCGAGGTGCAGCTGCGCGATCTCGAGCGCGATGCCGAATCGATACGCGAGCTCTATCAGGAGTTTCTCCGGCGTCTGCGCGAGACCCGCGAGCAGCCGGCCCTGGTGCGCGACAACGTCAAGATCATTTCCCGCGCGATCGCGCCGTCGGCGCCGAGCACGCCGGGACCGAAGCTGATCGGGCTGATCGGCTTTTGCGCATCCTTCGCGCTCAGCAGCGTCGTCGCCCTCCTGCTCGACCGCATGGACAACAAGCTGAGAAGCGCCGATCAGCTTCGCGATCGCCTCGGGGTCAACACCATTGCTGCGGTGCCGCGCCTGGACCGGCTGCGACGCAACAAACTTCCCCATCACCAGCTCATCGACAAGCCGATGTCGGCCTATGCCGAGGCGATCCGCTCGATCTACATGGCGGTCAAGGCGACGCCGCCGCGCGGCGAGCCGAAGATCGCGCTGGTGACCTCGACCCTGCCGGGCGAGGGCAAAACCACGCTGACGCTGAGCCTGGCCACGCTCGCGGCGCAGTCGAACCAGCGCACGCTGATCGTCGACCTGGATCTCAGGCGGCCGAGCATCTACCCGGCTCTCGGCATGGAGCCGACGCCGGTCATTCTCGAATATATCGAGAGCGAAGCGGACATTCTGGACGGCGTGCGCGTCGATTCCGCGACCCGTCTCGACGTCGTGCAGATCTCGAGCCAGCTCGCCAACCCGGCCGACGTGATCGAGAGCGCGACCTTCCAGAACGCGCTCAGCGCGCTGCGCGACCGCTACACGATGATCGTGATCGACAGTGCGCCGCTGTTCGCCGTGGTCGAGGCGAGGACGCTCGCCGCGTTCGCCGACGTGACCATCTTCGCCGTGCGCTGGGGCCATACCGACGAGAAGACCGTGGCCGGCGGACTCGACTTCCTGGCGGAGGCCGACGCCAATCTCGCCGGCGCCGTGCTGACCCAGGTCGAGATGAAGCGCCACGCCCAGTATGGCTATGGCGATTCGCTGCAGCACCACGAAAGCCTGCGAAAATACTACGTCGACTAGACGCCCGACCGGTAGGCGATGCGCGTCACGACCGATAGACCTCGACGATTGAGAGCGCTTTGCAACGGATGATCGAGAGCCAGCCGCTCGGCCGCCGCGAGATCGGCATCAGCCTGTTCCTGCTGATCCTGCTGACCCTGTCGTTGCGCCTGCCCCTGATCGGCAGCGCACCGATGATGGACGAGCTCTACCATTTCTTCGCCGCCAAGTCCTGGCTCGCCGAAGGAGAACTCGCGATCGCGGATGGCGTCTATACGCGGGCGTCAGGCTACACCAAACTGATCGCTTTCGCCTTCGGCCTGTTCGGCGAGCATATCGAAGTGCAGCGCATGATCGGCGTGATCGCCGCGGTCGCGACGTCCCTTCTGCTGTTCTTCTGGGCGCGAACGGCCGCGGGCGCTGTTGCCGCCTGGATCGCCGCCCTGCTTTTCTGCTTCTGGCCCGACGGCATCACGGTCTCGGTGGAGCATCGCTTCTATCCCCTGCACGGCCTGTTCTTCCTCGGAGGCGCGATCGGCGTCTATCTGACCGTGGCGATGCGGGACGAATGGGGCCGAAGTGCCCTGATCGCCGTCGGCATCGGTGCCGCCGTCCTGCTCGGCCTCGCGCTGGCGCTGCAGGAAGCGACGCTGATCGGGATCGCCGGCATCGGACTCTGGCTCGGGCTGGTGATCGGTCTGCCCTGGCTTTCCAGGCTCGAGCCGGGACGGCGTTGGCTGGTGGTCGCCGGCGCGACGGCCGCAGCTCTCGCCGGTCTGGCTTTCGTGGTTCTAAGCGGCATCGGCGGCGTGCTCCTCGATTCCTTTCGCTGGACACCGAAATGGGCTGCGGAGTCCAGGAACGAGTTCTGGTACTACCACGCCTTCCTGACGCTCTATTACCCGACCCTCTGGTCGATCAGCGGCATCGTCGCGATCGTCGCCATGGCCAGAAGACCGCAGCTGGTCGGCTTCTGTCTCGCCGTCTTCGGCACCGCGTTTGCGCTGCATTCGCTCGGCGGCATGAAGCACTACCGCTATCTCTACTACGTCATGCCGTTCCTGTTCGTGATCTGGGGCGTGGCCATCGCCTTCGTCATCGAGCGCTTCTGGCCCTTCTTCTCGGAGGCGGCCGACCGGACCCTGGACGTGCTGGCGCCCGGCCTGCCGAGGCGGCCGCTGCGCATCGGCCTGATCGGCGGCGCGCTGCTGTTCACCCTGTTCGCCAACGCCGCGACCATCAAGACCATGGCGCTGCTCGCCGGCGTCACCGTGCCGCCCATGACCCAGCCGCCGGCCTGGGATGCCGCGCGAGACGAGCTCGAGCCCTGGCTCGAGGGCGCCGTGCTTCTGACCACGAGCGAAATGGAAACCCTCTACGCATTCGATCGTTACGACATTCTGATCAGCCACAGCCGGATGTCGGAGCTGGAGCGTCATGAAAACGGTCGTCGGAACGGTGTCCGGGCCAGCGAATTCAGCCTCGACTGGCGCACAGGACGGCCGGTGATCAGCGATGCGCGCTCGCTCGAACTGGTCATGTCCTGCTTCGACAAGGGCGTGATCGTCTCGAACGTCTATCGCTGGCGCCTGTCCTCGCAGCTGGACGACGAGGTCGCCGATCTGATCGAGGAGCGCGCCATTCCGGTCGAGCTGCCGGGCTCGACGCAGATCACCGCCTATCGCTGGGAAAATGGCGGATCGGACGCCTCTCCGGCCTGCGCCGAGCTCGCGGCGCACCATCCCGCACCGCCCCTGCCCGGCAGCGACGGCGATAGACGGGCGGACGGCGCCCGTGTCGCTAGCGATTCGGGGGGCTCGGCTCGGGACTGACGGCGGCGTCTCCGCCGCGTTCGGCGGGCTTGCCGACGCCCTGATGGACCCGCTCCAGACAATCGACGAAGCGATCGGCGAGGTCCTTTCGATCGAAACGCGCCTCGGCGAGCCGGCGCGCCCGCCTGCCCATGGCCGCTGCGGTCTCCGAATCGTCGGCGAGGCGGGTCAGCGCATCCGCGAAGGCCACGGGATCCTCAGGCGGAACCGCGACGCCGCAATCCCACTCGCCGATCAGCGAAGCAAGCCAGCCCGGATAGTTGTTGACCACCGCAAGGCCGTTCGAGATGTAATCGAAGAACTTGTTGGGCGAGGTGCCGTGATAGAACGCCTCGATATTGGCGAGCACCATCAGCCCGGCGCCGGCCCGGCTCATGATCCTGGAAAGCTCGGCCTTCGGCACGATGCCCCGAAAGGCAACATTGTCGAGCCCCTCGTCGCGGGCGCGGGCTTCGAGCCCGGGCTTCATCTTGCCGTCGCCGATCAGCAGCAGCGTGATGTCGTGCCGCCCGCGCGCCTTGAGCACCGCGGCGGCATCCAGGACCGCATCCAGACCGTTCGCCTGCCCGTGGGCGCCGGCGAAGACAGCGAGGAAGCTATCATCGGGAATACCATCGATCGACGGAGGCTCGCCGTCCTCCGGCCTGAACAGATCGAGATCGCAGCCATTTGGGATCATCACCGAATTCTCGGCCGCGACGCCGCGTGAGCGGATTCCCTCGACGATGCCGGGGGCGAGACCGATGCAGGCGCGCGCCGAGCGGTAGGAGGCCCATTCGAGCGCGCTCATGGCGCCGAGCAGCACCGGATTGGTCATGCCCATGGCTCTCGGCAGCTCCGGCCAGAGATCACGCACCTCGAACACGAAGGGTTTTCGCCGGAAGGTCGACGCGGCGATGCCCGGCAGGCCGGCGGTCAGCGGCGTCGAGGTGCAGAAGATCAGGTCGTAATCCTCGCGAAGGGCGAAGCCGATGCCTCTGAGCGCATATTTCGCAAACTTCAGGGTTCGCGTCGCCACACCGTCATAGTTCGAATAGTTGAGGTCGAACTCGACCACGCGAATGCCGTCGCAATCGCCGTCGCGCCTGCCCTTGACGAAGGGTTGCTCCAATCCGGTGGCCGAGCGCGTGTTCGAGCCGCAGACCATGGTGACCTCATGGCCGCGCTCGATCAGCCGGCGGGAGAACTCGTAGGGCCGACCGTACCAGGAGCCCTGGCGCGTGTCGAGAAATACTGGCAGAAATAGACGACTTTCATTCTTTTCTTTCACTTGTCGGATCGCCGGCAATTCCTCTCCTGAGGCCGGGCCCTCAGCCCGGTCGCGTTTCGGACGGTCGGAAAAGCTCGATGGTGGTCCCGATCGAGCGCGCTTCAGGACCGAGCCTGACTTCGAGCACGGGAATGGGCGCGAGCTCTAGATAGTAACGGGACTCCTTGCCCTCGACGAGAGCGACCCGCGCCGGCGAGGCGTCGGGCTCGATCGAAATCCGCGCGTGCGTCCCATGAAGCGTCATGCCGTCCAGCCGCCAGTCGCCGGGCGCCAGGCGCCAGCGCAGCACCGCCTTTTCCTTCTGGCCTTCGATCTCGTCCCTGATGCGCCAGGTCGAGCCATCTACGGTCACGCTGCGCCGGTGATGGCAGCCATCGCTATCCTCGTAGGCGCCGCTCCAGGACAGACTCTCTCCCTCGCCGACCAGCTCGCCGACATGGGAAGGCTTCAGCCAGTCGCCGAACAGGAAGCGCCCCAGCCTCGGCATCTGGTCGCGGCCGTCGAACTCGATCGTGTTGTGTGCCGCGGTCGCCCGAAGGTCAGGTGCCACGTCCGGCGCCGGATTGTAGCTGTAGGAGCCGCTGTCCCGCAGAAGGTTCACGCCGTCGACCCAGAGGTCGACATGCAGCGCGTCGGCATGGGCAGGGCGAAAGGCGAAGCTCGGAAAGCGCACGCAGGCCCAGGAGGAGGGCGCGCTCTCCCCGGGCTTGGGGGTCATGAGGACGAAACCGCCGTCGGCCATCACCCGGGAAGAGCGCTCCAGCGGCCGCCTCGGCTCAGGCGCAAGTCCGAGGCTAATGAGCTGCCGGTCATGCTCACCTTCGGGATAGGGAACCTGGTCCGCGAACAGTTTCATCGCGAGCTGCACGCTCGGCCGGAAATCCCGATAGTCGGTGTCGGTGAGCACGAACAGCCGCGCCCCGTCATTGCTGCCGACATTTGGCCCGTCGCCGGTCTCGGGATCGGTAAGGTCGTACAGCCAGCGCGTGCCTGCGCGTACCCGGGTATGAAAGACCTCGGAAAATTCCGGCAGCTCCAGCCGTCGCCGCCACCATTCCGCGAGCGCCAGCATGTCGATCACGAAGCGATGGTAGGTGATCGAATACTGCGAAAAGGATCCATCCTCGGCGAACAGCCTCGCGACCAGCCGCTCCAGCCAGTGGCGCCCGCGCTCCATCCAAGTGCGTGCGCGCGACGTCGCCGCATCGTGATGGGCGAGCCAGGCGCCGGCGACGAACAGGCCCGTGGCCTCGCTGATGCTGTGATTGTTGTTCTGCGCCAGGGCGTATTGGAGGGTGGCAGCGACCCGCATCGCATGGATCTCGACGAACGCCTTGAGCGCATCGCTCGCCGTCTCCCCGTCGCGCTCCAGCAGGCTGCCGGCGAGCAGCACCTGCAGCATGCGGATCGTGGTCTCCTGACCGCATTTCCAGTTCGGGCCGAAATAGGGCGGGTTGTGCCGTTGCCAGTCGCGGACCAGCGCGTTCAGCCGTGCGACCGGCGCCTCGTCTCCGCTCTCGCTCGCCCGGCGCGCCAGGGTCAATACCCAGTCAAAGCGGGAAAGCTCCCAGATCGCCTTGATGTCCCGCCCGGGCCGCACGAAGTCCGCGATCTCGGACCAGTGCCGCTCCGGTTCCTCGAAATCCTCGTCCGCGAACGGGTCGTAGAGCCAGGGGACGTGATCGCCCAACGCTTTGCAATGCCTCGAGAAATAGACCGTAAGCTCGGGATCGAAGACGGCGTCCTCGACGCTCTCGACTGTCGGGAAGAGGTCGCCGACCACGTCGGTCGACGGCGGCGAGGTCATCCATTTCGCGACCTTCGCACGCTTCATCCCGCGATAGACGACGACCTTGGCGACATTGCCGACGCCGAGCGCGCGCGCCGTCCGCCAACGTTCGAGCCATCCTGGTGCGATCGTCATCAAGGCCGTCCGGGCAAGGGAAGATCAGAATGCCTAAAAGCCCCTTCGAAGACCTGCTGTCAACATGTCACAAGGCAGGTTTGATCTTGACGTCGCCCGATGGCGCGGTCTACGCCAAAATCACGATTAAGACGGCAAAGAAAATCTCCTTATAATTGAAAAACACAGTCCAACCGAATTCTTGTCCTGAAATGCCGTACAGGCATCGGACCGCCATTGGAAACTAGGCATCGACTGGTCCCCATGGTAAACATCCAGAATCACTTTCGAAAAGTCGGGTGTCCTCAAATCAACAAATCGTAAAAGGTGCGATGAACACTGAAACGCCTCATGCCGGGCCTCGAAAGCGGCGTCTGGAAGATGTCGCCGTGAGCCGTGCCGCGGATCTGCGCCGGGAGCCGGCGGTCGAGCTCTCCGTGATCATTCCCGCGTTCAACGAGGAGGAAAGCGTCGACCTCCTCCATCGCCGGCTGATCGAGAGCCTGGACCCGCTGGGCATCACCTATGAGGTTCTCCTCGTGGACGACGGCAGTTCGGACAGGACTTTCGACCACCTGGCCGCGATCGCCGAGGCTGATCCGCGCATCCGTGTGATCAAGCTCCGTCGGAACTACGGGCAGACACCGGCGATGGTGGCGGGCATCGATCACGCCCGCGGCCGGGTGCTGGTCACCATGGATGCCGATCTGCAGAACGATCCCGCCGATATCGGCATGCTCCTCGACAAACTCGACGAGGGCCACGACATGGTGGTCGGCTGGCGGATCAAGCGCCAGGACAAATGGCTGTCCCGAAAACTGCCTTCGATCATCGCGAACCGGCTGATCGCCAAGGTCACCGGCGTCAAGATCCGCGACAATGGCTGCACCCTGAAGGCGTTCCGCGCCGATCTGATCAAGCGTGTGCCGCTCTATTCCGAAATGCACCGCTTCATTCCGGCGATGAGCTCGACGCTGGGCTGCTCGGTCGCTGAGATCGGCGTGCGCCACCATGCGCGCCAGCACGGCACCTCGAAATACGGCCTCGGCCGCATCTACCGCGTGGTGTTCGACCTGATCGTGATCAAGACGATCCTGACCTTCGCACAACGGCCGACCGCCTATCTCACCGGCATCGCCGCGGTCGCCGGTCTGCTCAGCCTGCTCGGCTTCACCGCCGCCGTCTATGCAGCGCTCGGCACGCCGGAGACATCGTCGGTGGTCTATATGAGCGCGTCCGTGCTCACCGGATCGCTCGCTTTGTTCCTGGGACTGGTGAGCATCATCGCGGCGACCGTCCATCACGCCAATGACGACGTCACCCAGGCACGGCTCGGGGAGTGGAGCGCATGGTGAACTACGCGGTTCTGCCACGAAAGCAGACGAGCCTGGCGAAGGAGGAGCCGGTGATGCCGCTCAAGGCCGTGAAGAACGATCTGGTCTCCGTGGTGGTGGTGGTGCTGGTGGACGAACCTGGTATTCTCGAATCCTATCGCGCCTATCGGACAGCACTCGCGGACGCCGGGCGGAACGTCGAGTTCATCTACGTGCTGGACGAGAGCAAGCCCCAGGCGCTGGCCGACCTGAAGACCGTCGCGGCCGACGAGGACGAGCCGCTCAAGGTGATCGTGCTCAGCCGCTGGGACGACGAGATCGGCGCGCTGAAAAGCGCCGTCCGCCGGGCGTCCGGGGATGTCGTCCTGACCCTGCCCGCCATCTTCCAGGTGGAGCCGGGCGATCTGGCCAAGGTCATCGACGCCGTGGACGGCGTCGACATGGCGGTGGCGGAACGGCCGCAGCAGCGCTCGTCCTCGCTCTACCGCCTGCAGGACCGCCTGTTCCATGGCACGCTGCGTGCGCTGTTCGGCCGGCCGATGCGCGATCTGGTTTGCCGGGTGCGCGCCTACAAGCGCGCCACCATCGAGGAAATCCTGGGCTTCAGCACCCAGCAGCATTTCCTCCCCATCCTCGCCCATGACCGCGGCTTTCGGATCGAGGCGGTGGACGTCGAGGTCCGCCAGAGTGCCTCGCCCCATGCCCGCTTCGGCTCGCAACTCCGGCTGCTCTCGGACACGATTGCGCTGTTCTTCGTCCTGAAATTCGTGCGCAAACCGCTCCGTTTCTTCGGTGCGATCGGCCTGCCGCTCCTGATCGCCGGGCTCCTGTTCACCGGCGCGCTGGCGCTCGGCCGGCTCCTGTTCGACATGCCGCTCGCCGATCGGCCGGCGCTGATCCTCGGCGTCCTTCTGATCGTGCTCGGCATCCAGACCATCGCGCTCGGATTGATCGGCGAAATCATCATCTTCGCCTCGGGCAAACGCACCAAGGAATACACGGTCGAGAAAATCATCTGATCGTCTGCAAAAAAAGCCTTTTTTAAACAGTTTGTTATAAGATAACTCACGCCGCGCCGATGCATGATGAGGGAACGTCCTCATGACCCGGTGGTCTTGTCAGTGTCACAAACATCGACTAGCTAAAGTGGTATGGGTGCGATGTCGAAAGCTTGTCCGATCAAAATGAGCTCGCCGTCCAGACCGGCGAGACCGAGGCCGTAAGATGCGTGCGGTCGAGCCCTCCTCCCTACCCCCGCTCGACGCCTGCCCGACCCTCGTGCTCAACGCCGACTACCGCCCGCTCAGCTACTTCCCGCTTTCCACCTGGCACTGGCAGGAAACCGTCAAGGCGATGTTCCTCGATCGCGTCGCCGTGCTCTGCCACTACGAGCGCACGGTGCGCTCACCATCCGCAGACCTGAAACTGCCGAGCGTGGTGGCGCTCAAGGAATATGTGCCGCAGAATCGCCGGCCGCCCTTCACCCGCTTTAACGTCTTCCTGCGCGATCATTTCACCTGCCAGTATTGCATCGAGCCGTTCAGCGCCCATGAGCTCACCTTCGATCACGTGATCCCGCGCTCGCGCGGCGGGCGCACCAGTTGGGAGAACGTGGTCACCGCCTGCTGCCGCTGCAATCTCGCCAAGGGCAGCCGCCTGCCCAAGGAATGCGGCATGCACCCGAGACAGGTGCCGGAGATGCCGTCGACCTACGCGCTCCAGGAGCACGGCCGCGCCTTCCCGCCCAATTTCCTCCATGAAAGCTGGCGCGATTTTCTCTATTGGGACGCCGAGCTCGATCCCTGACGAAATGTCCGCAGCATCGGCGTCCCGCGGTCATCGTCTCCCCGTCATCGTCAAGGCCGGCGTTATGCGCCCAGGGCTGCCGGCTAAGCGGCAGGACTTTCGAGCTGAAGACCCATCGACAGCACGCGCTTCTCCGCCTTTCGGCCTTTGGATCGAAGGCGTTTTGGCGTAAGGTCCGCCCCTATCGGGCGGCGGTCGGCGTCCGCCCGCACGAGGAGGGAAGACGATGGCGATGCGCACGGTTCTGGCGGCACTGGCGATCTGCCTGCTGCTGGCGCCCACTCTCGGCGCTCAGGACCTCCGCTTCTTTCGCATCGGCACCGGCGGCGTCGCCGGCACCTATTATCCGATCGGCGGGCTGATCGCCGGCATTATCAGCAACCCGCCGGGCTCGCGTCCCTGCGAGAAAGGCGGCTCCTGCGGCGTGCCGGGGCTGATCGCCACCGCCCAGAGCTCGAACGGCTCGGTCGCCAATGTCGAGGCGATCGCATCCGGCGCGCTGGACAGCGGCTTCGCCCAGTCGGACGTCGCGCACTGGGCCTACAGCGGCACCGGCATGTACGAAGGCAAGGCGACGATCGAAAATCTCCGCGCCATCGCCAGCCTCTACCCGGAAAGCCTGCATCTGGTCGCGCGCAAGGGGGCGGGCATCGAGAGCGTACGCGACCTCGCCGGCAAGCGCGTCTCCCTGGACGAAGAGGGCTCCGGCACGCTGGTGGACGCGCGCATCATCCTCGAGGCCTTCGGCGTCGACGAGGCCGAGGTCGAGGTCCACCACATCAAACCCCATATCGCGATCAGCATGATGATGGACGACAAGCTGGACGCCTTCATCCTGATCGCCGGCTACCCCACGAGCTCTGTCTCCGAGCTCGCCTCGACCGTCGGCGTCGAGCTGGTGCCGATCGAGGGGCCGGAAGTCGACAGCCTGCTGGAATCCCAGGAATTTTTTGCACGCGACGTGATCCCGGAAGGCGTCTATGACGGCATCGGCGGGACCCCGACGCTCAGCGTCGGAGCGCTCTGGCTGACTGCCGCCGAGGCGGACGAGGAGCTGGTCTACGGGATGACCAAAGCGCTCTGGCACGGCAGCGCCCGGGCCCTTCTGGACGAGGGGCACGCCAAGGGCCGGGCGATCACCCGGGAGACCGCGCTCGACGGCATCGCCGTCCCCCTGCATCCGGGGGCCGAGCGTTATTATCGCGAAGCCGGGCTCTTGGAGAAGGACTCCTGAAGGCGCGCGATCAGCTCGTCTGAAAGTCGCAGCGCTTCCAGGTTTCCTCGACGCCGTCCGGGCGCCGCAGCACCATGGTCCAGTCGTCGAGCTGGCGCATCAGGATCTCGTCGCCGGCGCCGGGATCGTTCTCGGGCACGACGTAGCGAAAGGCGTGGCGCGTATAGTCGCCGGTGGTGGCGGTGCCCGCCGGCGTCACGATGTCGTCGCCCCGAATGTGCAGGTTGCGGCCATCGGCCGGAAAGCACCAGTCGCCGTCGATCTGATCGGCCCAGGTCGGCGCGGCGGTGAGGGCGGGCGCTGCCAGCGTCGACAGAAACAAAAACCGTTTCCAGGACGTCATCCGGTCCTCCCGACGTCGGTTCATGCGCGACCGATTATGCCGTCGCCCGGCCGGAATGTCAGCCGCGGAGGCGAGAGCCGTCGAGATGTCAGGCGGAAAACCCGCTTCCCGCCTTTCTGTAGTCGCCGCGCGGCGGGCTGAACACGTCGAGCACGATCGCACCCTCGGGACCGGCGACGAAGCCGTGGACCACAGCCCCCGGCGTCTGCCAGAAATCGCCCGCCTTCACCGCATGTTCGACCCCATCCTGCAGCCGCGTCCCGCTCCCCTCCAGCAGCACGCCCCACTGCTCCTCGGGATGGCTGTGCACCTCGCCCCGTGCGCCCGGCTCCATGCGCACGAAGGACAGCATCACATTTTCTCCCGGAAACACCCGCGCCTCCATCCCCGCCGCGAGTGCTCGAAGAATGCCCTGGTTCGGGTCATGGCGATTGAAGAAATGTCGATCGGACATGGGATGTTTCCTCGTTCGGACCATACATCCCCAAGCCTGGAGCGGCAGCGCGGGGTGATCAAGGGCGAAGACGTGCGATCCAGAAGATCATCGACAGTGCGGGTGAATGTCCTGATGTCGATCTGCGATCTGACGTCAAGTCATGTCGGCTCGAGCAAGGACTGAAGGACGTCTGCGGCGCAGCAGCGATCTGGCGCTGAAACCGACGAATGCCACGAGTTCAGGAACGGGCATGCTTCGCGAGTCCTCAGCGCACTGCCGAGGCTTGCGCAGGGAGGCGGATCGCCTCCAGATACCAGTCTCTGAAGCCGCTCGAATCCACAGGACGCGAGAAGTGATAGCCCTGACCTATCCGAACGCCGCATTCCAGAAGGATCTGCGCGGTAGCTTTCGTCTCGATGCCTTCGGCGATGACCATGATGCCGAGCTCCTCTGCGAGACTGCTGGTCGCCCGAATCATCGCCAGCTGCCTGCGCGTGGATTCCGGGCCGCATGTTCCGAGACCGATCACGAAGCTCTTGTCGATTTTGAGCATATCCACCGGAAACTCGTTGACGTGGCTGAGTGACGAATACCCGGTCCCGAAGTCGTCGAGGGCGATACGGACGCCGACCCTCTTCAGGGATCGCAGAAGGTCGGCGACATGGTCGCCGCGCTGCAGGAGCGCGGTTTCGGTGATCTCCAGAACGACGCGGCCGCGGGCGCTCGGATGGCGCGCGAACATCTCTTCGAGACGGCCGATCAGGTGATCGCCAAGCTGGCAGGGCGACAGGTTGATGCCGACATAGAGGTCGCAGCAGCCGGTTCCGGCTCCGAGCCGTTCGAGACTGGCGATGCCATTTTCGATGACCCAGTCGCCCAGCTCGTGAATCTGCCCGGTCTCTTCGGCCACGGGGATGAAGGCGTCGGGCGCGATCGGGCCGGCATTCGGGCAGGTCAGGCGGACGAGGGCTTCGGCCCCTATCGGCCTCCCGCTCTCGATGCTGAGGATGGGCTGGAAAACGAGCGATAAGCCGTCGGCTTCGAGACCATTGTGAATCTGCTCGCGCAAGGTGGCCTTGACGGCAGCCTTGCTGCTCAGCTCGCGGCTGTAGCTCCGGTAGCATCCCTTGCCGCTTTGCTTGGCCTCATACATGGCGAGGTCGGCCAGCTGCAGGATGCAGTCCGGCCCCTCCATGCCCGGCGCGGCATAGGCGATGCCGACACTCGCGCCCACCAGGCTCTGCATGCTGCCCTGCTCGAACGGCTTCTCCAGCTTTTCGATGATACGCTGGGCCACCTGCTCGACCTCGCGCCGACTTTCCAGCCGATAGCAGATGACGGCGAATTCGTCGCCGCCGAGTCGTGCGACGAAGTCGTTCACCCGCACGCACAGGCGGAGCCGTTCACCGACCTCGACCAGCAGTGCGTCGCCGGCCTCGTGACCATAGGTGTCGTTGATCCATTTGAAGTTGTCGAGATCGATGAACAGCACGGCAGTAACCGTGTCGTCGAACGAATTGGCGTCCCTCTTCACCACTCTGTCGATCTGCTCGATCAGACCGCGCCGGTTCGGCAGGCCGGTCAGTGCGTCGGTCAGTGCCAGCTGATGCAGCCGTCTCTCGGTTGCCTTCAGCAGGCTGACGTCGCTCATCACGCAGAGAATCGTCATGCGACCGTCGACGCCGATATCGGGAACCGCCGAAAGCAGGACGTCGATCGGGCGGCAGTCCTGTGAATGGAGCTTCACGGGCAGGTCATGCACATGGCGTCCCGCCGAAACGGCGGTAAGCACGCTTTCCCGGAACGACGGTATCGAGGCGGTGTCCAGGAAACGCTCGATCGATTGACCGAGGACGGCATCGCGCTTCGCCTCCATGATCGCCGTCCAATGGTCACTGACGCTGGTCAGGATCCCGTCGGCGTTGCAGGAGCAGAGCATCGCCGGCGTGGTGTTGTAGACGCGCTCGAGCTGTGCGAGCGCCCGACGCACGGTCGCCGCCTCCTTGGCGAGATGGGCCTGCATGCCGTCGAACGCATCGAAGACCACGCCGAGTTCGTCCCGGCGGTCCGTGTTGATCGGGGCGGGCTCACCGGTTTCCTGACTGCGCCGGATGGCGCCCAGAAGCTGGCCAAGCGGCCGACCGACGATCAATGCGAAGGCGAACCAGCTCGATAGCACCGTGATCAGGAGCCCGGCGGCGAGCGTGAGAATGGAGAACTCTCTTCTGGAGCGCCTCGCTGCTTCGAGCTCCTCCGTGCTGAAATGCACCAGGAGTATATGATCGCCGTCGATGGACACGGGGAGGTCCAGGCTTTGATCGAAAACCTGTCCGACGCAGCCGAGGCCGAACGGTGCGGACAGACGTGTCTCGCCGTTCTCCCCGCTTTTGAGTTCGACGCAGCGGATGGCCTGGTCGGCGAGAAGAGTCGAGAGAAGTTCCTGGGGCAGCTCTTCCAGCCAGACCGCGTCGCCGACATGCGCCATTCCGGAGCGTTCGAGCGCGCTCGCGACACGTGCGGTCGCATTGCCGATGCGCGTCGCGAGCGAGTCACGGCCTTGTTGCAGATCGAATTCCGCCAGTCTGAACAGACCGGTGGAGGACGCTGCAAGAAAGCAGGGAACGATCACCAAAACGAGTTTGGCGAAGAGTCGGGTGCCCCGAACCGCCTTCTGCTCGGTCGCAAGCAAGGGAACGGCTTATGTCAGCGAACCGGTTTCGCCAGCCCTTTCTTCATCAGCTTCCGGAGCGGGTCGCGATTGTTGATCTCCGAATGGAAGACGACATAGGAGCGCCCCTTGCGCGCCATGTAGAGATCGAGCGGCATCGCATTGCCGGCCCTGTCGCGGAGATCGGCGCACAGGACGAAATACTCGCCCATGGCGATCACCATGGGATGCGCCTGGGTCGGGTAGAGCGGCTTCACCGCGCCGGACTCGGAGTCGAAGTGGAGCATGGCGCCGTTGATCGTATGGCGCTCGATATGCTGCTGCATGGCCGCTTGCAGGCGCGCCTTGTCGACAGCCCCCTGGGCACGCGCGCCGCTCGAGGCGGCGGCAATCAGACAAACAGCGATGATGATGGCGCGCATGGCGAACATTCCCCGGCATTTTTATCACATCGCCAAGAGCATAGGGACGAAGCGTTAAAATGCTGTTAGCCGCATGCGTTGACGGACTTGACACCCGGTGACTGAAACGACGAGCCGCGGCGCGACCGCCGGGGCTGCCGCCGGGCGACCTGCGCCGGCCACCGGCCCTGCAACACCTGCCGCGGGCTTCAGTATCGCGACAGCCCTCGGCTTCAGGACACGCTGGACGACGGTTTCAACGACTTCGGGGAGATCCCGACATGGTAGGCTGCACTGGCGGCCACGACGACTGCGAGATCGACCTCCTCCAGGAGCTGATGAACCGCCTGGGCCCGGACGTGTGGCCGGCCTTGCGCGCGCTGGAGCAGCTGCCGGAGGCCAGCCCTGAGCAGATCATCGCCATGGCGGACATCTTCGACGTGTCGCCGACGGTGCTCCTCGCTCTGGGCACCAGGAGAGCGATCCTGCGCGACGACCACGGCAAGCTGCCGAGGCTGGGGGAGAGGCCTGCTGTTGGGCGTGGGAATTCCGAACGCCAATCTGCGCGCTGATACTCAGATATGTTGACTGGGGGGAGGGGGGGAGAATTGAGTGTCGTGAACTGGCGTAACTACATTCAATTGTTCAAGAATGCAGCGCTCTGTGCAGTCGTTGAGCCACATCGGAGTGAACAGACAACTCAGCACAACGATCTCTTTTGATAATCGAAACCTTTGGTTGGTCGTGTATGCTCAGATTTGTGAGCTTCACTGAGACAAACGTGTCATTGGGCGCCTGCTTCTCAGGCGATGTGGACATAAAATACGGAAAATCGTGGATTATCGACGGGGGTGAGATAGCTGCGATCAGGTGTTCCTGACGAAGTCTGCAGCGCTGCATATGCGGTGTACTGGAGGAATAACGTATACCATCGTCGACAACGTGCGCGCTTTCGGCTGGCCCAATCGAACTCCAGTTTTCTCATCACAAGATAATCTTCAAAGTAGGCAACCCGTAGCGAAGCATCGGAATGATATAGTGATCTGATCCTTCGGTGCTGTTCTAACTGTCCAGAAATGATAGGTGCTGAATCTCCCATTTTTTGAAGTTGAACTTCTTAAGAAGCGTTGCAATCTCAAACCCACCTCCAAAAAACTTCCCAAGTCCACGGCCGGTTCTCATCTGATCGCCGGCCAATCTACCTAGATGGGAAAGTGACGAACAAAGCGCCTCTTCTAGAGGAGGCGTCCCAGAACTTACCGAAAATCTTGAGCCACCTAACAAATCTAGAAACGTATCTGCTCCACTCCCGCCAGCATAACAGTCCCCATACTCAGAGACAAAAGGCCCGATAGTCGAATATCCATTCCATCCAAGATCCGCATCCCAGGCGAATTCGAACGAATGGGGTTGCTCCCCCAATGGCCTCCTCAAGCCAAAGCCCTGTCACAAAAAGATCCATCCCCGCTTCGCCGCGTCGCTTGCGTCGAGCATACTTCGCAACATCGCGGAAGGAGATATGGCTGTCTTGCTGCAGGTTGTCGTAGATGTCGCGAAAGACACTGCGTCGCGCAGACCTCTGTGCCAGACCAACGCCAGTTCAAGGCGCGGGATTGGATCACCCAGACCTTTTGCACTAATCCGGTGATCGTCGTTTCCGGAAGAGAAGACAAATCTGGCGTGACGTCCGCATGTAGGTGGGAATATTGAAGGGCACTTGAACTGCTGCCCATTGGTGAGATTGGGACACCTTCCCGGAAATCATCATGTCGCCCATAAGCACGGGCCAACTTTTGATGCTGTAGCTCGCAACCAATGTCATAGAATTCTTGGCCGTGGTGGGATGTGGAGGTCATCCAGTACTAGGCGAGGCTGCAGCGAAATCTCCACGCATGAGGGCCTGATGCAACTTTTGCCAAAAACTGGTTACGAAAGGTTGCCTTTTCAAAAAGTAACCCTTCCCGGGACCCATCAGATATCTGCTAACTCACTGAGAAATATGGAGCGGGCGATGAGATTCGAACTCACGACCCCAACCTTGGCAAGGTTGTGCTCTACCCCTGAGCTACGCCCGCTCGCGACCGTCCTCGATGGCGCAGGTTGCGCCTGACGATTTCGGGTATTTAGGAGAAAGGCGGGCGTTTGGCAAGTGGGTCCGAGGTGGTTTCGGCGCTGGTGGAAATGCCGATCCATGCCGCGCAACTCCAAGTCAAGGCCGTCGGGCCACCCGACCCTTGATCGAAACGGGGCGCTTCGCCATGTTAGGGCCAGATTTGGCCCGGCGCGGGCCGGCGTTGACTTGGGGTTGGAAAAGACGATGGCGCTGTTGTCGGGATTATTGGGTGACAAGCAACCGGCCGCCGGCGGCAGCGGCGGGGATCTGATCAAGGACGGCGATACCAAGAGCTTCATGGACGACGTCATCCAGGCGTCCAGCGAGGTGCCGGTGATCGTCGATTTCTGGGCGCCCTGGTGCGAGCCCTGCAAGCAGCTCGGCCCGATCCTGGAAAAGGTGGTGCAGGCGGCCGGCGGCGCCGTGCGTCTGGTCAAGATCAATATCGACGAGAACCAGGCGCTCGCGCAGCAGCTCCGGATCCAGTCGATCCCGATGGTCTACGCCTTCAAGAACGGCCAGCCGGCGGACGGGTTCGCGGGCGCGCTGCCGGAGAGCCAGATCAAGGCCTTCGTCGAGCGCCTCACGGGGCCGATCGGGCCGGGGCCGGCCGAGGTCGGGATCGAGCAGGCGAAGGAGGCCCTGAACGCGGGGCAGCTCGACATCGCCGCCGAGATCTTTCAGCAGGTGCTGGCCGAGGAGCCCGGCAATCCCGAGGCGATCGCCGGCCTTTCCCGCGCGGAAATCGCGCTCGGGCGGGCTGCGTCGGCGCGCGAGCGGCTGGACGCCGTGCCGAAGGAGCACGCGAACCATGTGGACATCACCGGTGCGAAGGCGGCGCTCAGCCTCGCCGAGGAGGCGGGCACGCTTCCGGATCCGAACGAGCTGGTCAGCCGTCTGGACGCGGATGCGAACGATCACGCCGCCCGTCTCGATCTCGCCACCGCGCTCTTTCTGCGCGGACAGACCGAGCAGGCGATGGAGCAGCTTCTGCAGGTCGTCAGGACCGATCGGGACTGGCAGGACCAGGCCGCGCGAAAGCAGCTGGTCAAGTTCTTCGAGGCGCTCGGCCCGGCCCACCCCGCGACCGTGGCCGGCCGTCGGCAGCTGTCCGCGGTGCTGTTTTCCTGAAGCGCCACCTTTCGATGGCGGATATCGACGGGCGCGCTATATAGACAGGCATGAGCACCGCCGAGGACCATAACCGCAAGCGGCGGCAGGAAGGGGTGTCCCTGACGCATCTGCCGTCCCGCTTTCCGATCTTCCCGCTTTCGGGCGCCATTCTGCTGCCCGGCGGCAATCTGCCGCTCAACATCTTCGAGCCGCGCTATCTGCAGATGATCAAGGACGCCATGCGTGGCGACAAGGTCATCGGCATGATCCAGCCGAACGGCAATGGCGGGGAGGAGGAGCCGGCGCTCTATCCCGTGGGCTGCGCCGGCCGGATCACCAATTTCGAGAGCACCGAGGACGGCCGCTATCTGATCACGCTGACCGGCCTTTGCCGCTTCGAGATCGTCGAGGAGCTGACCGTCGCCACGCCCTATCGCCAGGTGACCGCCGCCTTCGACGCCTGGCAGGACGATCTCGATCCGAAAGCGGCGCCCGACAGCCTTCGCCCGCATCTGGTCGAGGCCCTTCGCCGCTACTTCGCTGTCCACGACATCAGCGTGGACTGGGAGCAGATCGAAAAGGCGCCGCTCGCCGGGCTGATGACCTCGCTCGCGATGATCTGCCCGTTCGAAGCGCCGGAAAAGCAGGCACTGCTCGAAACCGCCGATGCCGCCGACTTCGGCCGCACGCTGGTGGCGCTCCTGAAGATGGGTACGCTCGGCGGCGAGAGCTGCGGGCGTCACCATTGACCGGAGCCGGGAAGGACGAGATGACCGAGACACCCGTCACCGAGGCCGAAACGACGGACCAAACGCCGGCGGCGTCGCCGGTCGATCCGAAGCTTCTGGACATCCTGGTCTGCCCTCTCAGCAAGTCCACGCTCCGCTACGACCGCGAGCGTCAGGAACTGGTGAGCGAGACGGCGGGGCTCGCCTATCCGATCCGCGACGGCATTCCGATCATGCTGGTGGACGAGGCGCGCACGCTCGGCGAGGACGAGGCGATCCCCGATCAGGTGAAGGCCGATCGAGGCGGCGAAAAGCCCGCCTGATGGCCGGCGCCGACGAGACGCCCTGGCCAACCGAGATCCGGGTCGACCGCCAGGAAAAGGCGCTCACCATCGCCTTCGACAATGGCGACAGCTTTCGTCTGCCGGCGGAACTCCTTCGGGTCGAGAGTCCGTCCGCGGAGGTCCAGGGCCACGGGCCCGGCCAGAAGGTGACGATCGCCGGTCGGCGCCATGTCGGCATCATGGACGTCGAGCCGGTCGGCAACTATGCGATCAAGATCAAGTTCGACGATCTGCACGACACCGGCATCTACACCTTCGCCTATCTCCACCATCTCGGCGCGAATCGCGACACGCTCTGGCAGGACTATCTCGACGCCCTGGAACGCCAGGGCCTGAGCCGCGACCCCTGACCTCGGCCCGAATCAGGGCTGCAGGATCACGCGGCCGGAGACCTTGCCGGCGCGCAGGTCGTCCAGCGATTCCGGTGCCTGGTCGAGCGGACGGGGATCGAGCGGGATCGGCGGGACCTTGCCGGCCTGGCCGAGGGAGACCAGGTCTCTGAGTTCGTCCAGCGTGCCGACATAGGAGCCCTGGATGATGAGCGAGCGTACGGGCATGAGCGGTAGCGACACCGGAAGTGCGCCGCCATAGAGCCCGACCACGATCAGCTTGCCGCCCTTCTTGAGGCAGGAGAGGCCGAACTGTGCCGACGACACGGCACCGACGAAGTCGATCGCCGCCCTGGCGCCGCCGCGGGTGATGTCCAAGACCTCGGCGACGGCATCATCGGTGCCATTGTCGATCACCGCGAAGGCCCCGGCCGCCTCGGCAAGCGCGCGCTTCTCCGGATCGACGTCGGCGACCACCAGCTTTGCCCGGGTCAGCTCCCTGGCCATATGCAGCGCGGACAGGCCGACGCCGCCGGCTCCGATCAGGAGCAGACTGTCCTTCTCGCCGAGCCTGTGCGCCTTGCCGAGGGCGCTGTAGGCGGTCAGCCCGGCGCAGGCATAGGTGCAGGCGAGCTCGGACGGAATACCTTCATGGGGCACGAGATAGACTGGGTCCGGCACGATCACATGATCGCTGTAGCCGCCGTCCACGCGCGCGCCGAGGAATTTCGGCGTCATGCAGAACTGCTCGCGCTCATGCTGGCAGACGCCGCAGGACCGGCAGCCGATCCAGGGAAAGGCGATGTAAGCTTCGCCGGTCGCGACCTCCGTAACCTCCTCGCCGACCGCCTCGACCACGCCGGCGATCTCATGGCCGAGGGTCAGCGGCAGCTTTGCGCCGAGCTTCGCGAAATCCACCTTGTCGCCCTGGCCAAGATCGAAAAAGCCATCCTGGATGTGCAGGTCCGAATGGCAGATGCCGGCTGCCGTGATTCGCAGCAGGACCTCGCGCCCTTTCGGCGTCGGCGTCGGCCTTTCTTCGAGTTCCAGCGGTCCGCCCCATTCCCTGATCTGATAGCTTTTCATGCCCACTCCCTCGCTGATCCCGCAGCTACCAAGATGAGCGGATCGGAGGCGATGCTGCAAGCCCGGTCGATTGCGGTTTTGTGCAAGCAGGCCTAAGCCTTTCGTCCAGACCCGGCCCTTCGCCGTTTCCAGAGACTACCGGCCATCGCCCCGTCATGACCTTCCTCCGCTTCACCGGCCGCCTCTTTCTCGACCGTCCACCCGCAGTCCAGGCCGCGCTGCTGATGATCGCGGGTGCTGCCTTCGTGGCGACCCAGAACGCCATCATCAGAGTAGCGTCCGCGGAGATCCACACCTTCGAGATCGTGTTCTTCAGAAATCTGTTCGGGCTTGCCGTCATGCTGCCGCTGCTGGCGAGGACGGGGCCCGGCATGCTGCGTGTCCGGCATCCGGGCAGCCTTTTGATCATGAGCGTCTGTCACCTCGCCGCCATGGTCTGCTATTTCCTCGGCCTCGCCTATCTGCCGCTCGCCGATGTCATCGCCCTTTCCTTCTCGAAGCCGCTATTCGTCACCCTCGGCGCCGCACTCGTCCTCGCCGAAGTGGTGAAGGCGCGGCGATGGAGCGCCGTGCTGGCGGGCTTTCTCGGTGTGCTGATCGTGCTGCAGCCGGGCGCCGGCGTCATCTCGCCCTACGCCCTCGTCGTGCTGGCCGGCACGGTGATGGGCGCGATAACGGGCCTGATGATCAAGCGCCTGACCGGCCAGGAAGCGGTGGCGTCCATCGTCTGGTATCAAGCGTTGTTCGCCACCACCCTGTCCTTGCCGCTCTGCCTCCTGCATTGGCGCCTGCCGGATCCCACCGAATGGTCGCTCCTGTTCGCGATCGGCGCCCTCGGCACGCTCGCCTGGCTTTCCTCGACGCGAGCGCTCGCCCTGATCGACGCCTCGGCGGCCGCTCCCTTCGAATTTCTCCGCCTACCGTTTGCGGCCCTGATCGCCTATCTCATGTTCGCCGAAATACCGAAGCTCACTACCTGGCTCGGTGGCGCCGTCATCTTCGCCGCCGCCATTTACATCGCCCGCCGCGAAGCGGTGGCCACCGGCCACATTGGCGGCTCCAGGTCCGAGTGATAGGAAAGGGCGGCCCGAGGACCGCCCTTTTTCAGTTTGTCGGTGGTCAAACATTGTGATTGACCAGACCGCTCGATGCATTGCTAGCGGCCCTTCGAGTCAACCAAACCGCCCCATCCTCCCACCGAATTGTTCATCCAGCTTGGGCGCATACCCGTCAAAGAAGGAGCACGTTCAGCGCCAACGCCCCCAAGTCGACGAGGTGGCCGCGCCACTAGCAGCCGTCGGCGAGGGCGAGGACGCGGTCGATGAGCTCGGCACCGCCTTCGACCTCTTCGGCGAACTGGTCGTAGATCGGCTTCGAGGCCTCGACGAAGGCGTCGCGGTCGGCGACGTTGAACTCCATGCCGCCGTCCTGCAGCGACTGGCGAAGTTCGTCCTCCACCTTGGCGGCGTAGTCGTAGGTCCAGGCCTGGACGTCGTCGGCGAGCGACAGCAGCGTCTCCTGCACGTCCGCAGGCCAGCTGTCGAACAGCTGCTTGGACGCGGTCGGGAAGGACGGCGTGTAGACGTGGTTGGTCTCCGAGAGGTATTTCTGCACCTCCTGGAACTTGGCGGCGTTGATGTTGGCATAGGGGTTTTCCTGGCCGTCGATCACGCCGGTCTGGAGTGCCACGAACACCTCGGAGAACGGCATCGGCGTCGGGTTGGCGCCGTAGGCCTCGAACATCTTCACACGCCAGACTCCCTTCGGCGTTCTGAGCTTGATGTCCTGCAGATCGGCGGGCGTGTTGATCGGGCGGACATTGTTGGTGATGCTGCGGAAGCCGTTTTCCCAGACCGCGAGCAGCTTGTAGCCCTGTTCCTCGAGCTTGGGCGCCAGATCGGGCATCACCACTTCCTTGGCGACGCAGCCGGCATGGACGCGGTCCTTGATGATGTAGGGCATCTCGAAAACGCCGAACTCGGCCTGGATCGTCGACATGATCGAGGACGGCTGGGCGACCTCCTGGGTGCCGAGCTTGACCTTCTGCAGCATCTCCTTGTCGTTGCCGAGCTGCGAGGAGCCGTAGATGTCCGCCTGCACCTGGTCGCCGAGCGCCTCGTTGACCCGCTTCACCCATTCGGCACCCGATTCGTACTGTACCCCGCCCGGATCGTTGACCGTGCCGAAACGGATCTCGATCTCCTGAGCGGTGCCGGCGGCACTCGCCAGGCTCAGGGCTGCGGCAAAGCCTGTGGCCGCGACGATGCTGCGTGGCGTCATGATAAAACCTCCCATTGGTGTTTGTTCTGGCGGACAGCTTTGCAGGCGAAAAGCATCCTGTCCACCGCCGGAGGCGGGGAAACCGGCTCCTGCTCGCCTTCGAGGCGTCCGATGCTATGCCTTCAGGCGAAGGGGCCGAGTCCTCGGCCGTAACGTTCCAGAATGGCAAGGCCGAGTTCGGTCGGGTGCTGGCAGGGCTCGCGGTCATGGACCTGCCCCAGACCGAGCCTGCGTGCGGTCAGACGCTTGCCGTAGCAGAGGAACTGGTCGACCGACTGCATCAGGAAGGTGATCAGCGGCAGGATTTTTTCGTAGTCACGCTCTGCTTGGTCCTCGCGTCCGGCGCACATATGCTCGTAGATTCGCACCTGGACGTCGGCGCATTCGGGGGCTGGGATCATGCCGACGCAGCCGGCGCGAAGGTTGTCGGTCAGTTCCAGACCGCCGCGGCCGTTCAGCACTTTGAGCGCGCCCTCGATCGCCTCGATCGTGTCCGCGATCTGGAGGGCCGAGCCCTCTCCCTTCAAAAGCTTGAAGTTTGCGTGGTTGCGGCAAAGCGTATGCAGGCCGGCGTTGGACAGACCGACGCCGAGATATTGCGGCGCGTTCTGGATCGCGACCGGGATCGGCGAGGCGTCCATCACCTTGCCGAAGAAGCGGATCAGGTCGGGCTCGTCGATCGGCTGACCTTGCGGCGGCTGCAGGATGACCCAGGCAGCGCCGAGACTGGCAGCCGCCGTGACATAGCCGATTTGCTCCTCCGGGGTGGCGCCGAAGACGGTGATCGCGATCGGAAGACGGCCTTCGACGTCCTCGGCGAGCCAAGCCATGACGTCATGGCGCTCGGCCGGCGAAAGCTTGCTGACTTCGGTCGCAAGGCCGAGAGCGGCGATGCCGTGGGCGCCCATCGCGACGCAGGCTTCCGCCTGCCGGCGCATGGCGTCGCGGTTGAGCCTGCCGTCCGCGCCGAAGAACGCGTAGAGGATCGGGTAGATGCCGTGGACGCCGGTCATGCGCGACTGCTCCAGTTTCCCGGTCGAGGGCCGGCGATCATCGGCTGAGACACCGCCGACCGGAAGAACGGAGCCGCTCCGAGGGGCGGCTCCAGAGGTGAGGTCAGTAAAGGGCGACCGGATTGCCGGGCGAGCCGGTGGCGCCGACCATCTTCAAGGGCGCCCAGACGAACAGGAACTCGTACACGCCGTCTTCGAGCAGCGGCGAGAAATCGAGGTTCTCGATGTTCCAGATGCCGTAGCGGGTCTGGATCGCGGTGTGGCAGGGCACGGCCTCACCCTCGATCTCGCCGACCGGCTGGGCGTCGTTGGCGGACGTGTCGCCGCCGGTCAGGATGATCTTCTGCTCCGCCATCCATTCGCAGGCGCTTCGGCCGTAGCCCGGCTCGCCCGAGGCGAACTCGGCAGCGCGCGCCGCCTTCTCCTCGGCGGACAGCGTCGGCCATTCGCTGTTCTTCCAGAGATCGCCATGACCGGTATAGAGGAAGACGCAGTCACCCTCGCCGATCGGATCGAGACCTTGCGCCTCGACCATGCCCTGCACGTCCTCGGCGGTGACGATGCCGGGGCTGTCGGTGGCGGTCGGCACGGGCAGGCGGTCGAGGCCGCGATATGTCGGCGCGTCCAGCAAGACGCCCCGGCAGACGAAGCCCTTCTCGGCGACGAACTCGACGCCGAGATCGCCCATGCCGATCACCGCATTGCCGGCGCCGCGCTCATAGACGTCCGGCAGCATGCGGCCATTGTAGAAAAAATCGCCCTTCGACGTGCGCACGCCGATATGGCCGGGGCCGTCGAACTGGGTGCCGACCTGGCCGATCTCGGTCGACAGATACTCGTCGTGGAACACGAGATTGTTCGACCCGAACGGGCCGCCCGTGGGCGTGCCGGGGATGATCATGCGGTAGGATCGCCAGGGGATCAGCGGGATGTCGTGATCGTAGAGCTTGCCGAGGGTCGCGGTCTTGCCCTGCTTCACGAGGCCGACCGCCTTCAGCACGATCTCGGGCGTCGTCCGGTTGGGCGCGCCGACCTTGTCGTCCGGGCCCCATTCCGAGGGTGCCCAGTTCTCGTCGAACGGCGCGTCGTTCACGTCCTGAGCGGAGACTCCGCCCACAGCGAAGGCAAGGCCGATGACACCTGCCACGCCGGCCAGCATGTTCGTTTTGAACGAATTCATGACTTATCCTCCCTGATGATGTCGTCGGCCCGGTAGGCTTGCCGAGCTCGGATCCCCCATAGAGTACTGCGCTCCCAGTCATCGTGAAAGCGTCGTGAATCGGGAGATTCGGCCGGACGTCATGAAGGCGGCCGTGCGTCGGAATCAATCCCTGGCTGTCCTCTCAGCTCTTTTCGGCGACGGCTTTCGTCTCTAATGTGCGCCGGCCAGCGTGGAGGTCCGGTCATGTGCCCATACCCCGAAGCCGACGACGCCGCCGCTTTGTCCGCCAGCGCCGATCGCACGCGCCTGACCTCGGAACAAGCCGCCGAGGTCGAGGCTGTTCGCACCGACGTCCAGAAAACCCGGCGTGCGATGGTCCCGGCGCTCGAAGACATCCTGTACGAGCCGCTGCCGGTGCTCGATCAGGGTTTCGTCCGCGTCATCGACTATATGGGCGACGACGCGGCGATCGTGCAGGCGGCGCGGGTGTCCTATGGACGCGGCACCAAGCAGATCAGCAACGACCGCGGGCTGATCAACTATCTGATGCGTCATCGGCACACCAGCCCGTTCGAAATGTGCGAGATCAAGCTGCACATCAAGCTGCCGATCTTCATCGCGCGGCAATGGATCCGCCACCGGACCGCGAACGTCAACGAATACTCCGCGCGCTATTCGGTGCTGGAGGAGGCGTTTTACACGCCCGAGCCCGAACATCTCGCCACCCAGTCCCAGACCAATCGCCAGGGCCGCGCTGAGGTTCTGGAAGGCTCCGAATCGAGCGACGCCCTGGAGCGTATACGAGCGCACAGTTCGGAGGCTTACGCGCTTTATCTCGACCTCCTGAACGAGGACCGGCAGGGTGAGGTCGTGGATTCTGAGAAGAAGGGCCTGGCGAGAGAACTCGCGCGCATGACGCTGCCGCTCAATGCCTACACCGAGTGGTACTGGAAGATCGATCTCCACAATCTGCTGCATTTCAGCGCCCTTCGCGCCGACAGCCACGCGCAATACGAGATCCGCGCCTATGCCGATGTGCTGCTGGACGTGCTGAAGCGATGGGTGCCGCTCACTTACGACGCCTTCATCGACTACCGCCACGAGGGCGCGGAATTATCGGCGAAGGCGCTGGCCGTAGTCCGGCGCATGCTCAAGGGTGAGCAGGTCGACCAGGCCGAAAGCGGCCTCTCCCCCCGCGAATGGCGGGATTTGCAATCCCTGCTTGACGTATGACGTCCTCATCGACTCGGACCGCCTCTGTCCGGATCGCAGGTTTGCGTCCAAGTTTGCGCAGGGCGTAAAGCGACATCGGTGTCAGGCGGCAAACACCCGCAGCCAATGCCGCTCTTCGCCATCCCCGAACCAGGCCGCATACCGTGGGGCCGGACCAGGGCGGTCAACGTCGACGCCGTGGCCGAGCCACCCGCGCCGCTTCGGGAATGAAGAAGAGGTGGTCGTTGTCGTCGCCTGCCGCCTGGTGGCAGGTGATGCAGAAGCGGACGCTCGCATCGTTGTCGCCGCCGGTGACGCCGAAAAAGCTGCCATCGGGCATGATCATGCTGTAGCGCCAGTCACGGGCGTCCGGAGCGAAGCCAGGGGACATCTTCTCCATCAGGAACAGCGGGCCGAGGAACACGTCGCCATCGGCGGTGACGGCGAAGGAATCCTTGGCGAGCACGGCACCTTCCGGCAGGCCCTCGAATTCGTCGGGCCGGCCATAGGGCTGCGCGAGGCCGTTGCCGTAATTGTTGACGTAGCGGCTGCCGTGGGTGGCGGAAGGGTAGGGGGCGGTGTTGAAGCGGCGCCAGCGTGGATAGCTGACGGCGCCGGGGTCCCGGGACAGCGCATAGGCGTCGAACATCGCGCGCCGGACGCGAGTGTAGATCGCCTCCGCTTCGTCAGACGACAGGTCGGCAGGTTTCTCAACGGAAAAATGCTCTTCGGGCGCGGATGGATCCTGGGCCTGAAGTCCCCCGGTCAGAATGAACGCTGCGGCAAGAAAAACCGCCAGCGTCAGGCGCCGCAACGGCGACGAACAAGGCAATGGTGACGACATCGGACAGACGTCCTCCGATCGACGCGCAGCCCGCGCCCCTGAGCGCTCGTCTGGTCCTGGCCATCTCCATCCCTCTTAATACTCGCACGGCAGACATGGCGCGAGTCGCCTTCACGCGCTGTTGATGGCGAGCCATCCGGAGGACGTGGCGTCCTGCCGGACCGATCACACGAAATGTGTTGACCTTTCCACAGGGGGAAGCTGAAAGAAGGGCGGCTGAGGATAGAGTAGAATCGCCCTAGGAGAGATTCGATGAAACGGAACGCTGGCAGTCGTCTGACGGCAGGTCTGCCGCTCGCCCTGGCCGTCACCGTCGCAGCGTCCCTGGCGAGCGCGCATGGCGGCGCCAAGGGTGTGGTCAAGGAGCGCATGGATCTCATGAAGGACATGGCCGATGCGATGAAGGCGATGGGTCCGATGTTCAAGGGTGAAGCACCTTTCGACGCTTCGGTAGTCGCCAGAAGCGCTCGCCATCTGGCGGAACATGCCGAGGCCATTCCGAAACTCACGCCGGCCGGCAGCGATGACCCGCCGAGCGAGGCGCTGCCCGCCATCTGGCGGGACTGGGACGGCTATGTCGACGACGCCGAACGGCTGGCGAGCGAAGGGGCAGCGCTCCTTGCGATCGCCGAAAACGGCGCCGATCCGGCCGAAGCCAGATCGCAGTTCGCGAGGGTTGCGAAGACCTGCAGCAACTGCCACGATTCCTTCCGAAAACCCAAGGATTGAGTCCCAGGGAAACGCATGCTCGGCTTCGCCGGGCCGCCCTGGTCGCCATCGGAGGCTCGCCATGACCGGTTACCCCGTCGACATGTCCGTGAAGCCGGAGGTCGAAGCGTTTTTCGACGAGGCGACGAACACGATCAGCTACGTGGTCAAGGACCCCGGTTCGTCGTCCTGCGCCGTGATCGACAGCGTGATGGATCTCGACTACGCCGCCGGGCGCATCACCTTCGATCATGCCGACCAGATCGTCTCCTATGTCAGGAAGAACGATCTTGCCGTCGAGTGGATGATCGAGACCCACGCCCATGCGGACCACCTCTCGGCCGCCCCCTATATTCAGGAAAAGGTCGGCGGGCGGCTAGGCATCGGCCGGAACATCACCGTTGTCCAGGAGGAGTTCGGCAAGGTCTTCAACGAGGGCACCGAGTTTCAGCGGGACGGCAGTCAGTTCGACCGGCTGTTCGACGACGGCGACAGCTACGAGATCGGCGGCATGACCGCCTTCGTCATCCACACGCCGGGCCACACGCCCGCCTGCATGACCCATGTCATCGGCGACGCCGCCTTCGTCGGCGACACGCTGTTCATGCCGGACGGCGGCAGCGCACGCGCCGACTTTCCGGGCGGCGATGCCGGCACGCTCTACGATTCCATCCAGAAGGTGCTCGCTTTGCCTGACGAGATGCGCCTGTTCATGTGCCACGACTACGGTCCGAACGGGCGCGATATCCGCTGGGAGACGACGGTCGCCGAGGAAAGGGCGCACAACATCCATGTCGGCGGCGGCAAGACGCGCGAGGAATTCGTCGCCATGCGCGAAGCGCGCGACAAGACCCTCGGCATGCCGAAACTGATCATCCCGTCGCTGCAGGTGAACATCCGCGCCGGCGATCTGCCACCGGCCGACAAAGAGGGCGGCACGTTCCTGAAAGTGCCGGTCAACAGGCTCTGATGGCCGCGCGCCGGGAGGGAGAGCCATGATCGGACGAAAGGTCACCGAAGCACTGACCGTGAGCCCCCAGATCGGCCCCGACGACGTACCCGAGATCGAGGCTGCCGGCTTTCGCACGATCCTCTGCAATCGGCCGGACGGGGAAGCGCCCGACCAGTCGGACTTCGCGGCCATCGAGGCGGCTGCCCGCAAGGCAGGACTCGAAGTGCGCCACCAGCCGGTGGTCTCCGGCCGTCTGACCGAGGAGGACGTCAAGGCATTCGAGGCGGCGATCGAAGAGCTGCCGGCGCCGGTCTTCGCCTATTGCCGGAGCGGCACGCGCTGCATCACCCTTTGGGCGCTCGCGGAAAGCGCTCGCCGGCCGACCGCTGAAATTCTCGAATTGGCGAAGGCCGCCGGTTACGATCTCGGCGGCTGACCCTCCTCGAGGCCAGCCTACTGTTCGACCTCGAGGTGGTCGTCCGGCAGCCCGGCATAGGCTTCCCGCAGGCGCGCCTCGACCTTCCGCGCATCGTCGAGCGCGCCGGCGCCTTTGAACGCGGCGATCGCCTCTTCGAGCGAGGTAATCGATTCCTGCCAGAGCCCGGGATCGCCTCTGAGGCCGGCAAGTCCGCCGAGCGAGATGCCGAGATGGTGCTTGGCCGCCGCCCAGAGTATCGGTGTCTCGTCCCGTTCGAACTCGTCGAGGGCATCGCGGCAGGCGGCGGCCGCATCTTCGAGCAGCGCGGCGTCGCCCTGGCGCTTGCCGAGGAGGGCCAGCGCATAACCGAGGTCGCTCCGGGCGATCGCCCAGCGCATCCTGTCCCGCTCCTTAGGCCATTCGCCAAGCACCGCCTTGAAGGCGAGAACCGCATCGCTGAGCTCGCGTGTTCCCGAACGCCGCTCCGCATTCGAGATCAAGGTCAGACCCATGAGATACTGGTTCTCGGCCCAGTTCTCCGCCTGCACGTCTTCGTCGATCGTCTCGGCAGGCGCCGCCGTTTCCGGCTGGGCCGAAAGCCGGCTGAAGCGGTAAAGCCCGCGCCCGCCGCCGTTCCGCTCGTCGCCTTCTCGTACGTCGCCCTCTCGTTCGGGGACATCGTCGAGAACGGCCGCCGGCTCGGGCACCGCCGCGGCCGTCACAGGGGCGGGTGCCGGCCTCGCGGGCGTGTCTGTGAGCGCCGCCGTCTCGACCATGGCGTTCAGCGCGTTCGCCGCCATGGCGCGTTCGGTCAGCGCGAGCTTCGCTTCGAGCGTTTCCCGCCGGATGGCAAGCCCGGCGATCTCGCGATCCAGAGCTTCCGCCCGCTTTTGTCGCTCGGCCGCGCCGAGCTCCGCCTGCTGCAGATGCCCCTCGACCACCCGTACTTGCCCCATTAGCCGCTGGCGGCGCCGGTCGAGTGCTGCGACATCGGCTTCGATTTCCGTGAAGGACCGAACCTGCCGTTTCAGATCCTCGATCGCCCGGGCAGCGCGGTCCTCGGCGACCACGCGATCGGATTCCAGTATGGCCAGCTCCGCCCTCTGATCGAGAAGGCGCGCCTCGAGATCCGCGAGCGTCGCTATGCCCCGTGTCCATTCCCGCCGCTCGCGCTCGATCTTCGCGACATCGCTCTCGCGCGAAACCGCGCGATCCTCGGCATCGCCCAATTTGCCCTTGAGCCGGGCAACCTCGGCGCGCAGCGCCGCCCGTTCCGCCTGATATCGGATCTCGATCACGCCGACCGCGGTAACGCCGAGCAGCAGGGCCGTCAGCCAGGGGGTGAGCTTCATGCGCGAACACCGCCCGTCGGGCGGTGCAGTTCTTCGATCATTTCGCTCGCCGAATCGCTACGGGCCATCCGTCCCGCCAATTCCACGTTAAGTTGATGAACATGCCCTCTCTCCTATCAGCCTTGGCATCTTCGGTCCATGGCCATGGAAAATCAAACCATCCACAGCTTTCATCGGCCGGCCCGTTGAAGACGAATTCCGCATCGTGTACGTAAAATCAGCTGCCGTTCGGAGACCATCGCCGCTATTCGGCGGACGGGCTCCGGGTGGATATGATCCTCCAACCGAGTTGGGGCCATGATCGATTTCAGCGGAAGAATCATCACCATCGTAGGCAGGCTTGCGACGACGTCGGGTGCATGTGCGCGAGCCGCCGTCGAACGCGAAGGCGGCGTCTTGCGGCGCGGCCAGCCGCGGCAGGGCGGCATTCTGGTGATCGGCCGCCTGGCCTTCCGGCAACTGGACCGCGGCAGTCTCCGGCGGCGCATCGAAACTGCCGACGCCGCCGGCGCCCGTTGTATCAGCGAGAGCATGTTTCTCGAAGCGCTCGGGCTTGTCGAGCCGGCGCCCGGAGCAGGTGGCGTTGTCGACCTCGAGCGGCTCCCGGAGAAAACCGGACTGGACATCGAAACCCTGCGTCTTCTCATCCTGTTCGACGTGGTCCGCCCCGTCGACGGCCAATGCGCCTTTCGCGATCTGGTCGCGGCGCGGGAGGTGGCACGCCTGCTGAGCGAAGGGATTGCGCTCGGCGACGTGATCGAAGGCGCCAACCGCATCGCCGCGAGGAACAGGCCGGACGGCCCCGCCAGTGCCGGCGATCAGGATCAGCCGCTCGCACGGCTCCGCCTGGTGAGTGACCAGTACGGCCGCATCGTCCATCGGATCGGTTCGTCCCTCGCGGATCTTGACGGACAACTGCGCCTGCCACTCCCGGATGCGGACAACCCCACGATCGACGAGCTTTTCGAGGCTGCGGAGGAGGCCGAGTGGCTGGGCGAGTTGCCGGTCGCCGCCAAGCTCTATCAGCGCTGCATCCGGCTCGACCGAAGGGATCCGATCGCGCCCTTCAACCTCGCCAACGTGCTGCGCGAGGAGGACGATGTCGACGGTGCCGTCTTCCATCTGCGTGTCGCACTGGGCCTCGATCCCCATTTTGCCGATGCCTGGTACAACCTGGCCCTGCTCATGGACGGCAAGGGCGAGAAAGGCGCTGCGATGGAGGGATTCGAGCGGGCCCTGGATGCGGATCCGAACTATGCGGACCCCATCTACAATCTTGCCCAGCTCCATTTCGACGACGGTGCCTATGTCGATGCCGAAAGGCTCTGGACCCGTTACCTGACCCTCGATCCCGACAGCGAATGGAGCCGTCGCGCCCGCTACGGCATCGCCCTCTGCCGCCGCCAACAGGAACGAAGCGGCTAGTGGTGCGACCACCTCGTTGACCTGGGGGCGCTTGTGATGAACGTGCCCGGATCTCCACGGTATGCCGCCAAAATCTCAGGCAAGTGAATCAACTGGCGACGCCAGGCTCAGCCTGGTACGGGGTCTTCCTGCTCTTTGCGAACGGCGCCCTTCTTCGATGCTAGATCGTCGACCACGTCGTCGGTTGCGGTGTCGAGCAGCCTTGCCGCTTCGGCTTCCTTCGAGGGGTCTTTGGCGCCCGGTCTCTGCAGCTCTCTGACGGGCTCGAGCTCCTCCATGTCGGAGACCACCGTCATCACTCCAGGTTCCGCCGTCTTCTCGGTCCCGCGCGCGGTTTGGTCGACTACCGCTTTCGCGGCCGGCATGGGCGTTGTCGAGGTCGTGGCGACAACTGCCGCCGAGACAGCTCCTCGTTTATCGTCCTCTTCGTCCGGCTCGTACAGCAGAATCGCACGCTGAGCGAGGTCGAGGGCGGTGGTGAGGCCATCGACGACGACCGCGTTGGCGCCGGCCGCGCGCATCTTGTCCACGCCGCCGGAATCGGCGCTGCGTGCGATCACGCGGAGCTTGGGATAAAGGCTTCGGATCAGCGTGATCACGCGCTCGGCCATGGCCTGGTTGTAGATCGCGATGATCACCAGCTTCGCCTGGCCGACATGGGCCGCCTTCAGCACTTCGGTCCGGGCGGCGTTGCCGAAATAGATCGGCAGCTTGCGCGCCTGGCTGTCGCGCACCCGCTTGGGATCGTAGTCGAGCGCCAGCACCGGCAGCTGGAGGCCGACCAGATGCCGGGTCACCGCCATGCCCACCTGGCCGAACCCGACCACGACCACATGGTTGCGCTGATCGGCCGTGCCGGCGGCGAGATCCTGCAGCGAGGCCGCCGCCTGACCCTCGATCTTGTTGAGATGACGCCGGGTGAAGGCAGCCATGATCGGGGTCATCGCCATGGAGAAAGCGACCGCCACCGTGAGAAGCTGCACGTCGCTGCCGACGAACAGGCCGGTGGTCGCGGCGAGGCCGAGAAGCACGAAGGCGAATTCACTGCCCTGGCCGAGAAGCCCGCCGAGAAGGAGCGACTGACGCACGGCGAAGCCGAGGCCGATCGCGAGGCCGGCGATCAGCAGCGCCTTCAAGAGCAGGAGGCCGATCGCGACCATCAGAATCGCGTCCAGATGGTCGACCGCGAAGCGGAGATCGACGGTCATGCCGACGGTCATGAAGAAAAAGCCGAGCAGCAGCCCGCGAAACGGCGCAATGTCGGCCGCCACCTGGTGGCGGTATTCGGTGTCCGCGACCATCAATCCCGCGACGAACGCGCCGAGCGCCATGGAAAGCCCCGCCGTTTCGGTCGCGAAGCTCGCGCCGAGCACCACCACTAGCGTGGTCGCCGTGAACACCTCCGAAGCACTGACCGTGGCGATGAAGTCGAACAGCGGCCTGAGCAGATAGCGTGCGATAACGACGACCACCACCAGCACCAGCACGGCCTTGATCGCTGCGACGCCGAGCGCTGCCCAGATCGAATCGCCGCCTTCGCTCAGCACCTCCACCAGCACCAGGAGCGGGCCGACAGCGATGTCCTGCACCAGCAGCATGGCGATCGCCATACGGCCGAGCTGGGTGAGCGTGCGCCCCCAGTCGCGCAGCACCTGCAGCACGATCGCGGTCGAGGAAAGGGCCAGAGCCCCGCCCATCACCACCGCGCGCTCCGCAGGCAGGCCAAGCAGATGGGCCATGGCGGCGATGACGACGGCGGTCACCACCAGCTGGGTGATCGCCAGCATGTAGACGCGGGTCTCGAACAGCTTCAGGCGTTCCAGCTTCAGCTCGAGGCCGAGGGTGAAGAGCAGGAACACCACGCCGAGCTCGGCGAAATGACGCACGGCCTCGAGCTCTTCGATCACGCCGAGGCCCGACGGGCCGATCGCAGCACCACCGATCAGAAAACCCAGCACCGTCCCGAGACGCAGACGCTCGAACAGCGCCGCAAAGGCGATGAACGACAGCAGAACGATGAGAGCTTCGTGCACCTTTATCCCTTAAGAGTCGAGCATCAGGCCGTCTTCGGTTCGTTCGGCACGGTGTCGCCGAGACCTCCCCACCGGTCAGCGGAAGGCGGAAGGGTTCCGGATGGCCGTGCCGGCGGCCGCGGAATACCAGCATCGTGTCGGTCGCGAGCAGAATGTGGAATGAACGATGATCCGATAGGCAGCGCAGATCCCGTTCATCGATTCAACCTAACTTTCTAAACCTGGGGTTGCAACCGGATTCACGCGCGAAAACTTTCATTTTCCGAGGTTTGTCGTCAAACATGAATACCGGCGGCAACGTCGCCGTTACCATCGAGCGCTGCGTGGACGTCGACACGAATTCTCCCTGATCGGCGAGCGTTCGAACGTTCATGGAACACCAGCCCTTTTATTGCCAACGCAGCGGAGGCTGTGCTTATTCCGGAAAAGCCGCGGAGCGGCTGCATTTTTTCACCAAATGCGTCAGACTCTGCCGAGATTGACCAGGGTTACGCGGCGATTGAGCGCCCGTCCCTGGTCACTGTCGTTGCCGGCGACCGGCCGGTCCTCGCCGAAGCCCCTGACCTCGAGACGGTCGGACGGGATGTCGTATCTGTCCACCAGCATGCGCACGACCGCGATCGCTCGTCGGTAGGAGAGGTCGAGATTGTAGTCGGCCTCGCCGTCGCCGTCGGTATGTCCCTCGACAAGGATGCGCCGGCTGGCCAGGCCGGGCGCGCTCAAAGCCTCCGCGATTTCAAGGATCTGGGCATGCGCCTCGCCCTCGACGCGGTCGGAATCGTAGGCGAAGTTGACGGTCAGATCGACACGCGCCTCCGCCCCCTGCGCGAGCGCCTGTTCGATGACGGACGCTTCGATGACTGCCGGCCGCTCGATGTCCGGGGTCTGGAGGTCGACGCGACGACCGTCGCAGGACGCCGGCCCGCGGGTGATCAGGGCGCCCTGATTGCTGTTCTCGAAACCGGTGCGTTCCGCCTGAACCCCGATCCAGAGCGTATCGGTCAGATCGCTGTTCTCGAAATCGGTCCGATGCAGGGTCGAATAAATGAAGCAGGCGCCGCCCAGCAGCGACTCTTGAAAGTCGACGCGCTCGAGAATCGTGTCGCTGAAATCGGCACCCTCCAGATCGACATTGTCGAACTTCACCCGCTCGAGAATGGCGCCGCGGAAGTCGGCGCCCGCAAGGTCGGTGTCGACGAACTTCACCCGCTCGAGGTGGTAGCCCGAGAAGTCGTAGCCTCTGAGGTCCATGCCGACGAACTCGTTGCGGCGGACGGTGCCGTCTGTGGAGAAGAACTCGTCGTCAAATCGGCCGGGCTGCCGGCTTTCCCGGATCCGGACGCGCTGCTGCCGACCGGCCTCGCCCGATTCGATGCGCACGCCCGGCGCCGACACGCCGTCCTCGTCCACCCGCACACCGGGCGCGCTCACCCCCTTCTCGTCGACGGTGACGCCGGGCGCTCGGATACCGTCTTCGTCGATTTCGACGCCCGGCGCCTTGATGCCGTTCTCGTCGATGACGATGCCCGGCAGCTTGATGCCGTCGGCAAGCGCGGTCGTGCCCGCAAGCGCGATCGCGAGGGCCGGCAGAATGGGTGTCAGCTTCATCGTTTCACTCCCTTGGATTCGATTCGGCATGCAGGGTGGCGCCTTGAGGCGGACCGGGATGCCTATGGATTTCGCATAATGTCGGTGTTCTTAAATCGAATCCCGCCTGAACCCAAGCTGACCAAAAAAGAACCCGCCGGTGTGGCGGGTTCTTTCTCTCTCGTCGACATCGCTGCCGCGCGGCTATTTCGGGATCGTGCCCTGCACGCCCTCGACATACCAGTCCATCTTGAGAAGATCCTCGTCGTCGATCGTCTCGCCCTCGGCGACCACCTCGGCGCCGGACTGGTCGTTGATCGGCCCGGCGAACGGATGCAGCGAGCCGTCGACGATGCCTGCCTCGACCGCGTCCGCCGCCTCGGCGACCTCGGCGGGAACCGCCTCGCCATAGGGCGCCATCTCGACCATGCCGTCCTTGATGCCGTACCAGACGTCCGAGCTCTCCCAGGTCCCGTCCATCACCGCCCTGGTGCGCTCGATATAGTAGGCGTCCCAGTTGTCGATGATCGAGGTCAGCTGCGCCTTGGGCGCGAAGCTCGCCATGTCCGAGGCCTGACCGAAGGCGAGCACGCCGCGCTCCTCCGCGACCTGAAGCGGCGCCGGGCTGTCGGTGTGCTGGGTGATGATGTCGGCGCCCTGGTCGATCAGGGTCTTGGCCGCATCGGCCTCCTTGCCCGGATCGTACCAGGTGTTCACCCAGACCACCTTGACCTCGGCCTCGGGGTTGACCTTGCGCATGGCGAGGGTGAAGGCGTTGATGCCGCGGATCACCTCCGGGATCGGAAACGAGCCGATATAGCCGATCACGTTCGACTCGGTCATGTGCCCGGCCATGGTGCCGATGATCGCGCGGCCCTCGTAGAAGCGGGCGAGGTAGGTGGAGAGATTGGGCTCCTGCCTATACCCGGTGGCGTGCTCGAACTTCACGTCCGGGAACTGCTTGGCGACCTTCACGGTCGGGTTCATGAAGCCGAAGGAAGTCGTGAAGATCAGGTCGTGGCCGTCGGCGGCGAGCTGGCGGATCACGCGCTCGGCGTCCGGCCCTTCGCTCACATTCTCGACGAAGCTGGTCTCGACCATATCGCCGAACTCCGCCTCCACAGCCTTCCGGCCGACGTCGTGACGATAGCTCCAGCCGTGATCGCCGACCGGGCCGACATAGACGAAGCCGACCCTCGTCGGGTCGTCCTGGGCGGAAGCGCCGCCGGAGCCGGACACCGCCAGGGCGGCGAAGGTCGCTACTGCAAGCGCGGATTTGAGAGAGCGATTGATGGACATCCTTCGGACTCCGATTCTTGTCATTCTGGGGTCAGGCGGCTCGTTACAGGCAAGCATGCGCCAGGCGCCGGCGGCACGTCGCCTGGTGCTGGCAGACCTATGCTGTAGGCTGGAATGGCCTCCCAAGGCAAGCCGGCGCCTGCAAGCGGCGGCGCGAGGCGCCGCTGGATATGAGGGCCAGCACCACGATGGTCGCCACATAGGGCAGCATCGAGAGATACTGGGAAGGAATGTCGATGACCGCGCCGCCCTGGGCGTGGAGCTGCAGGATAGTGACCCCGCCGAACAGATAGGCGCCGATCAGTACGCGAAGCGGGCGCCAGGCGGCGAACACCACCAGAGCGAGCGCGATCCAGCCGCGGCCCGCGGTCATCTGCTCGATCCACATCGGCGTATACGCGAGCGAGAGATAGGCGCCGCCTAGCCCGGCCATGACACCGCCGAAGCCGACGGCGAGATAGCGGATGCGGATCACGGGATAGCCGATCGCATGGGCTGCATCGTGGCTGTCGCCGACCGCGCGCAGGATCAGCCCGGCGCGGCTCCGGTTCAGGAACCAGGCGACCGCCGGCACCATCAGCAAGGCGAAGTAGACCAGAACGTCGTGAGAAAAGAGGAGCGGGCCGACCACCGGCATGTCGGAGAGGCCGGGCAGGTCGAGCTGGGCGAGGCGCTTGAGCGGCGTCCCGACATAGGGGCTTCCGATCAGTGCGCTGAGCCCGATGCCGAAGATGGTCAGCGCGAGGCCGGTCGCCACCTGGCTGGTCAGGAGCGTGAGCGTCAGAAAGCCGAACAGGAGCGCCATGGCGCCGCCGGCTGCTGCCGCTGCCAGGAGCGCCAGCGCCGAACTTTCGGTGCCGACGGCCGTCGCGAAGCCCGCGACCGCGCCCACCAGCATCATGCCCTCGACCCCGAGATTGAGCACGCCGGCCTTCTCCGCCACCAGCTCGCCCAGCGCCGCGAGCAAAAGCGGCGTCGCAGCACCGATCACGGTGATCAAAGCGAGGACGAGCGGGTCGATCGCCATTCAGACGACCTCCGACGCGGACGGCTCTTCGACGACCGTCCGCCGCCAGGTCAGGCGATGCCGGATCAGGAGATCGGCGGCGAGCACGAAGAACAGCAGCATGCCCTGGAACACGCCGGTGACCGCGGTCGGCAGGCCGACGGCGATCTGGGCGTTCTCGCCGCCGAGATAGGAAAGCGCCATCAACAGCCCGGCGAACAGCACGCCGACGGGATGCAGCCTGCCCAGAAAAGCGACGATAATCGCGGTGAAGCCGTAGCCCGGCGAGATCTCCGGCACCAGCTGGCCGACCGGCCCCGCGACCTCGCCGAGGCCGGCAAGGCCCGCGAGCGCGCCGCCGAGGAGCATCGAAAACCAGACCATGCGATTTTCGCTGAAGCCGGCGAATCGCGCGGCCCGCGGCGCCGCCCCCACCACTTTGACCTGAAAGCCGAGCAAGGTGCGCGCCAACATGAACCAGGCGGTCGCCACCGCGAGAACGGCGAGCAGCGCCCCGAAATGCAACCTCGTGCCCTCCAGCAGGATCGGCATGGTGCCGGCGTCGGGAAACAGGCGGGATTCCGGAAAGTTGTAGCCGTCCGGATCGCGCCAGGGGCCGTGGACCAGAGCGCTCAGTAGCAGCGTCGCCACATAGGTCAGCATCAGGCTGGTCAGAATCTCGTTGACATTGAAGCGGGTCTTCAGGAGAGCCGGGATCCCGGCCCAAACGGCGCCGCCGAGCGCACCGAGCAAAACCATCGCCGGCAGCAGCAGAACGCTCTCGCTGTCATGAAACGCGATCGCGAGGCCGCCGCCGAAGATCGCGCCCAGTGTAAGCTGGCCCTCTGCGCCGATGTTCCACACGCCCGCCCGAAAACCGATCGACAGGCCGACGCCGATCAGCACCAGCGGCGTCGCCTTGACCACCAGCTCTGCCAGGCCATAGCGGGTCGAGACCGGCGAGATGAAAAAATGGTAGAGCGTCTCGAAAGGGTCATAGCCTATCAGCGCGAACAGCACGAAACCCGCCGCCACCGTCGCCAGAACGGCGAGCACCGGCGCCAGATAGCTCCAGCGTGCCGAGGGGGTTTCACGCGGGACCAGCCTGATCATGACGCCGGCCGCTCCGCGTCCGATCCGACCCCGCCCATCAGAAGGCCGATCCGCTCGGCGGTGACCTCGGCGGCCGGCAAGGCTTCGGAGAGGCGGCCGAGATGCAGTACCGCCATCCGATCGGCGATCGCCAGCAGCTCGTCCAGATCCTGGGAGATCACCAGCACGGCCGCACCGCCGTCGGCGAGGTCGAACAGCGCCTGATGGATGCGCGCTGCCGCACCGGCATCGACGCCCCAGGTCGGCTGGGCGGCGATCAGCACCTTCGGGCGCTGGTCGATCTCGCGGCCGACGATGAATTTCTGCAGATTGCCGCCGGACAGGGACCGCGCCTCAGCCTCGACGCCTGACGTGCGGACGTCGAAGCGCTCGACCACGCTTTCGGCGAACGCCCGGGTCGCGCCGTCGCGGATCACGCCGCCCGCGCCGAGCAATTCCTTCGGGCCGAAAGCGCTCAGCAATGCGTTGTCGGCGAGGCTCATGCCGGGCACGGCGCCATGGCCGAGCCGTTCTTCCGGCAGAAAGGCAAGACCTTTCCGCCGACGTGCGCGTGGCCCATCGCGCCCGATCGGAACGCCGTCGATCCGGATCGAGGCGGGATCTGCGACCGTCACCTCGCCGAACAGCGCCTCTTCGAGCTCGATCTGGCCGTTGCCCGCGACCCCGGCGATGCCCAGAATCTCGCCGGCGCGAACGCCGAAGCTGACCGCATCCAAGTCGATCCCGAAGGGCTCGGGTGAGGTGAGCGAGAGGTTCTCGACTTCGAGACGCAGCTCGCCGCGCGCATGGGCGCCCCGTGCCTGGGGTTTCGCGAGCTCCGAGCCGATCATCATGCCGGCCAGGCTGGCCGCGGTCTCCTTCTTCGGGTCCGCGCTCGCGACCACCCGTCCCTGCCTCAGCACCGTCGCTCGCTGGCAGAGCGCTCGGATCTCGTCGAGCTTGTGGCTGATATAGAGGATCGAGCAGCCTTCGGAAGCGAGACGCCGCAACGTCTCGAACAGTTTCTCCGCCTCCTGCGGCGTGAGCACCGAGGTCGGCTCGTCCATGATCAGCAGCTTCGGGTTCTGCAAAAGGCAGCGCAGGATCTCGATGCGCTGGCGCTCGCCCACGGAAAGGTCGTGGACATGGCGCTCCAGCCCGATCGGCAGGCCATAGGCGCCGGCAATCTCCTCGACGCGCGCCGCGAGCGCCGCCATGTCTCGCTCACCCGGCATGCCGAGCGCGATGTTCTCCAGAACGGTCAGCGCCTCGAACAGCGAGAAATGCTGGAACACCATGCCGATGCCGAGTTTTCTCGCGGCGTTAGGATCTTTGACGACGACCGGCTCGCCTTCCCACAGGATCCGGCCGTCATCAGCCGCCAGCACGCCGTAGATGATCTTGACCAGCGTGCTCTTGCCGGCGCCGTTCTCGCCGAGCAGGGCATGGATCTCGCCGGGCATCACCTCGAGATCGACCGCGTCGTTGGCGAGGCATCCGGGAAAGCGCTTGGTGATGCCGGAAAGGGTCAGGCGAGGCGTCGGCGCGGCACCCATGGCGAGGTCGGGGACTCCTTTTGGGAACGATCCTCCATCATGCCGCCGGCCATTGGCCCTGTCACCTATTCACAGCGAACGACCGGTCATTATTGATACCGTGGCCAAATATGGTGAAATGCGAGGTCGCTCGATGAATCGTCAGCGGGCGACGGGCGGCAACGTGATCACGACGTTTGCCCTCTGAAGTCATAGCGCTGACGGGGGCACTTCAGTCGGCGGACAGGATCGCGATCGCCTCCCCGCCACTCACGGGCGTCGATCGTTCGGGCGGCTGGCGGGCGCGCATCATGAACTCCCGAAAGATCATCGCCGGCATGCCGCCGCCGCTCACCTGACGCATCGGTCTGCCGTCGTCATTGCCGACCCAGACGCCGACCACGAGATCGCGGGTGAAGCCGACGAACCAGGCGTCCCGGTGACGGGAGCTGGTGCCGGTCTTGCCGGCGACGAAGCCCGGAATCTGTGCCCGCCAGCCCGTGCCTTCGATCAGCGTATCCTCGAGCATCGCGGTCATGCCCGCGACCGCCTCCTCGGAGAGCACGCGCTCGTCGAAACGGTCGCGGCGATAGAGACCTACGCCATTTCTGCCGGAGATGCCGACGAGGCCCTCCGGCCAGACCATCAGGCCGCCATTGGCGATCGTGGCGTAGGCGGTGGTCAATTCCAAGAGCGTGACCTCTGCGCTGCCGAGCGCCAGGCTCGGGTGAGCGTGCAGATCCGTCGTGATGCCGAGCTGACGCGCCTTCCGTGCGATTTTGTCCCGCCCGACATGCTCGGCGAGCCTGACGGCCGCGGTGTTGACCGAGTGGCTGAAGGCGTGGCCGATGGTCACCAGCCGCGGATAGGCATCGTCGGCGTTTCTGGGCCGCCAGCCCTCGACCTCGATCGGCAGGGCAGAGATGCGGTTGTCCGCGCGGATGCCGTCTTCCAGTGCCGCGAGATAGAGAAACAGCTTGAAGGCGGATCCGGGCTGGCGCCTTGCGTGAACGGCGCGATTGAACTGGCTTTCGCCATAGCCTCGGCCGCCGAGCATGGCCTTGACACGGCCGTCCGGGGTCATCGCGATCAGGGCCAGTTGACCCGCACCGACATCGCCGGCGTGGCGGGCGAAGACCGCGTCCGCGGCGGCTTCGGCATGACGCTGCAACGCTCGATCGAAGGTGGTCTGCACGGTCAGCACCGGCTGCAGCGCGCTCGCATAGAGGCGGCTCTGCCGGGCGGCCCAGTCGATGAAATAGCGTTCATTGCCGGCGAAACGGACGTCCTTCGCGAGCGCCGCCGGCGCCTCGCGCGCCGCCCTCGCCTGGTCTTCGTCGATCGCGTCCTGTTCGACCATGCGCGCCAGGACCACGTTCGCCCGGGCGCGGGCCCCCGCAAGATCGCGGGTCGGCGCGAAACGGGATGGCGCCTTGATCAACCCCGCCAGCATCGCCGCTTCGGCGAGATCGAGCGCCGCCGGCGCCTTATTGAAATAGCGCCTGGCGGCGGCATCGACGCCATGGGCGCCGCCGCCAAGATAGACCTTGTTCAGATAGGCTTCCAGGATTTCGCCCTTGCTCAGCCGCCACTCCAGGCCGAGCGCGTAGACCGCCTCTTTCACCTTTCGCGAAAAGCTGCGCTCCGGGCCGACGAAGGCGAGCTTGACCAGCTGCTGTGTGATGGTGCTGCCACCCTCGACGACGCCGAAGGCCAGCAGATTGTGCATCGCCGCACGCATGATCCCGACCGGATCAATGCCGGGATGGGCGAAAAAGCGATGATCCTCGATCGCGACCACGGCGGTGGGCAACCAGGGGGACATGTCCTCCAGTCGGACATGGTCACCGCCTCCATCGCCGAGCCTGGCCATGACCAGACCCTGGTCGTCCAGAAGCGTGATGGTCGCCGGCTCGGCGTCCGCGTCCCGATGCCGCGCGGTTTCGAGATCGAGGCTCTGGAGCCAGAGCCAGGCCAAGCCCAAAATCAGGACGAGCAGCGGCGCCGTCAGCAGCCAGTGGGCGGCCGGGCGTCTGGGCGCCCGATCGTCCAGCGCATAGCGCGTTCGCGTGCGTTCGGACGACGCCGGCACCGTCAATGCCGTCCAGAAGGCCAGCAGCCCGGCGCGCAACCGGCCCCGGAACCCCGGCTCATTCTCTGGTCTCGACGACCTCAAGGCTGATCACCCCGCCGTTGATCACCACCTTGCCGCGGTCCTCGAAGTTCACCGTGATTCGGTCCCCGATCACCGACTGGACATGACCGATACCCCAGTCCCTCTCGGTCGGATGCCGGACGCGCGCGCCCGGCACGACTCTCGGATCCATGGATCACCCCCGTGATCGCCATGCCGGCCCGCCCAACGAACGGCCGGTTTTCGAGCACGCAGCATAGTTCATGCGGACCATTCCACCAAATTCGGCCGGCATCTGTGATCTTATTCACAATCCGGCTAGATTTCCGTCATGGGTCGATCGGAGGAAGGGCGAAGACATGAAAATCGCGATTTTCGGCGTCGGAGCCATGGGCTCCGTCTACGCCGCGCTTCTGGCGGATGCCGGACATGAGGTACGGGTCGTCGACGTCTGGAAGGAACACATCGAAGCGATCGAAAAAAACGGCCTTCGCGTCGAAGGGGCGAGCGGCGATCGCACCGTCAGGTCGATCCAGGCGACGACGGATCCGAAGGACGTCGGGCGCGCCGATCTCTACATCATCGCCACCAAGGCGGCCGGCGTCGGCGCCGCCGCCCGCGCGATCGGCAAGCTGATGGACCGGGATTCGCTGGTCCTGACCATCCAGAACGGGCTCGGGGCGGCCGAGCGCATCGCCGAATACATGCCGACCGAGAACGTCCTGCTCGGCGTCGCCCAGGGGTTCGGCGCGTCCCTGAAGGGGCCCGGTCATGCCCACCACAACGGGATGAGCCTCATCCGCATCGGCGAGATCGAGGGCGGGATCAGCGATCGTCTGGAAGCCGTCGCCGCGGTCTGGCGGGACGCCGGCTTCGAGGTGAAGGCGTTCGAGGACATCAACCAGCTGATCTGGGAAAAATTCGTCTGCAACATCGCGTTCAGCGGTCCCTGCACGACCTTCGGCTGCACCATCGGCGAACTGATGGCCGACCCCGCCAGATGGGCGATCGGCCTCGGCTGCGCCCGCGAGGCCCATGCACTCGGCGTCGCAAAGGGGATCGCCTTCACCTATGACGATCCGGAAGCCTATGTCGAAGCCTTCGGCAAGCGCATGCCGGATGCGCGCCCCTCCATGCTCCTGGATCATCTCGACAGGAAGCCCTCCGAGATCGGCGCGATCAACGGCATGGCCTCGACGCTCGGCCAACAGCTTTCCCTGCCCACGCCCTTCAATGATGTGGTGACCGCCGCGGTCCGCGCACGGGAAGCCGCTTTCATCGCCCCTTGACGAGACCTTCACCCTCGCCGATCCGCCGGCATGCAACCTCATGTCATGGCCATCCGCCTTTCCGCAGCAACCGGAACCGTGGACCATTCTGTTCGAATGAGGTTAACGTCAGGTTAACCCTGACACTTTTCGCCTCGGGCCCTTGAACGAAACGGAGAGAAGAGATGATCGGCGACCCTGCGAAACTCGTGATCAAGCGTCCGGGTCAGCGGCCGGCGCAGTCCGTCCTGGCGCCGTTCGCGGCGCGTTCGACCTCGTTCATCACCGACGCCATGCAGGGCAGGGGCGCGCTCGATCATCGGATCAAGCCGCTCGATCCGGCGAGCCGTTTCGCAGGCTCCGCGCTGACCGCCAAAGCCGGTGCGCGCGACAATCTGGCCGCGGTCGCCGCCCTCGATCTGATCGAGCCCGGCGACGTGCTGGTGGTCGCCGCACAGGGCTTCACCGAGACGGCGGTGGTCGGCGACAACATGGCTAGAATTGCCAGAAACAGGGGCGCCGTGGCCGTGGTCACCGACGGTGCGGTGCGGGACGTCGACGAGATCCGGGAGATCGGCATTCCGGTCTATGCCGCTGCGGTGACGCCGAATTCGGCCTATGGCAACGGCCCGGGCGAGGTCGGGCTGCCGCTGGCGCTCGGCGACGTCGCGATCGCGACCGGTGATCTCGTGATCGGCGATGCCGACGGCGTCGTGGTGGTGCCGGCGGCGCGCATCGCCGAGATCACGGAAGCGCTCGAACAGGTCGCCGCACGCGAGAAAAAACTGCACGCCAGCGTCGATGACGGCACCTTCGAGACCCTGCTCACCGAGGATGTCCGTCGCGCGATCCGCTACGTCGACTGACGCCGTCGACGGTCACCCGGCCAGATTGGCGCGCAGGAAGGCGAGCGTCCGCTCCCAGGCCAGCGCGGCGCTCGGCGCGTGATAGCTGGCGCGCTCGTCGCAATTGAAGCCGTGGCCCGCGGGGTAGACGTGGATGTCGCAGTCCTTCCTCTTTTCCTGAATGATCTCGACGTCGGACACGGGAATCCCGTGGTCCTGCTCGCCGAAATGCATCTGAGCAGGGCAGAGCGGCGGTTCGTCGGCGTAGGCGACGATCTTGCCGCCGTAAAAACAGACCGAGGCTTTGAAGTCATTCGAGCGCACTGCCGAAAGATAGGCGATCGAACCGCCGAGGCAGAAACCGAGGATGGCGAGCGGCTTTTCGCCCTTCAGCGCGTCTGCGGCGGCACCGACGTCGAGCAGCGCCGCATCCCAGTCCACCTTGGGAATGAATCCGCGTGCGGCCGTCACCTCCTCGTCGGAATAACCGGATTCGAAATCCCGCTCGATTCGGTCGAACATGGCGGGCGCCAAGGCCGCGAACCCGTCCTCGGCCAGCCGGTCGCAGATCGAGCGGATATGGCCGTTCACGCCGAAAATCTCCTGCACCACGACGACGCACCCCGAAGGCGCGCCCTCGGGTTCCGCAAGATAGCCGCCAAGCCGGTGGCCGTCGCCCGCTTCGAGATCGATCCGTCTTCCCATAGGCGCCTCCTGTCCTTTTCAGCTTCGCCGCCAATCCTAGACCGACATCGTTCACCAGACGAGCCATCCGCGATCACCGGCCGAATGGCAAGGCTTTCACCATGTTCTCCCTCTCTTTTCACGTCTCGCGAAACCGTGTAGGGGTGCTGATCGTGATCCTTCGAAGGGCTCGTGACGAAAGGGGGCGAGGTTTGAGCGAGGTCATCCGGACCGACATGATCATCATCGGCGCCGGGCCGGTCGGTCTGTTCGCGGTGTTCGAGGCGGGGCTGCTCAATATGAGCTGCCATCTCGTCGACAATCTGGACAAGATCGGCGGCCAGTGCGCGGAGCTTTATCCGGACAAGCCGATCTACGACATTCCGGCCGTGCCGCACTGCACCGGCCAGCAGCTGACCGACCTGCTGATGCAGCAGATCGAGCCCTTCAAACCGATCTTCCACCTGAACCAGCAGGCGGATGCTGTCGATCGGACGGAAGACGGCGTCTGGCGGCTCACCACCAGTATCGGCACGGTGCTGGAAGCGCCGGCCGTGGTCATCGCGGCCGGGGCCGGGAGCTTCGTGCCCAGGCGTCTGCCGCTCGACGGCGCCGAAGCGCGCGAGGGACGCTCGCTCCATTACGCCGTGCGCCGCACGGAGGATTTCCGCGGGAAATCGATCCTGATCGCCGGTGGCGGCGACAGCGCGCTCGACTGGACGCTCAATCTGCAGCCGCTGGCGGCGGACCTCGCCTTGGTACATCGCCGGAACGACTTTCGCGCCGCCCCCGATTCGGTCGCCAAAATGCGCGAGCTGGTGGCGGCGGAGAAGATGGCTCTGCATATCGGCCAGGTCACCGAGCTGCACGGCGCTGCCCCCGAACTGGAGGCGGTGACCGTCAAGAGCCCGGACGGCGAGACCACGGTCCCCTGCGACACGCTGCTCGCCTTTTACGGCCTGAAGATGGAGCTCGGACCGATCGCCGATTGGGGGCTCAACCTCGACAAGAACCTGATCGAGGTGAACACCGAGACTTTCGAGACCAACGTGTCGGGGATCTTCGCTATCGGCGACATCATCACCTATCCCGGCAAGCTGAAGCTCATTCTTTCCGGCTTCCACGAAGCGGCGCTTATGTGCCAGAAAGCCTTCAAAACCTGCTTTCCCGACGACAAGCTGGTGTTCCGCTACACAACCTCGAGCACGGATCTGCAAAAGAAACTGGGTGTCGCCTGATGGCCAAGATACATGTCACCGACCGCGAGGGTCAGGACCACGAACTCGAGGCGACCAAGGGCTGGTCGGTCATGGAGATCATTCGCGAGAACGATCTGCCGATCGAGGCCGCCTGCGGTGGCTGCTGCGCCTGCGCGACCTGCCACGTCTATGTCGACGAGGCCTGGCTCGCCAAGCTGAACGAGGCGGATGACGAGGAAGACCGCATGCTGGACGAGGCCTATCAGGTTCAGGGGAACTCGCGCCTCAGTTGCCAGATCACCTTCTCCGACGAGCTCGACGGCCTGAAAGTCACCCTGGCGCCGGAATTCTGAAGGCGAGGGCGTGTCGTCGAAGCCGATTTAGAGTCCCCGATAGGGGATCTTTAAACCCCACGGCTTTAGCCGGCATGGGATTGCTCGATGATCCATGTGGAATGCAGGCATGGAGAGCTACAAGCGCGGCAGCCACACAGTTTGGGATTGCAAGTACCACATCGTGTGGATGACGAAGTAACGATATCAGGTTCTTGGTGGGGATGTTGGCGTTGTCACGGATGAGGTCTGGCTTGAGTACATCAAGAACCAGACGCCACCAGAACCTGACGACAACTTCGATGTCCTGTGGAGTCTGCCGAATGGCGGACCGATCCGGCTTTGAGCCGTAACCTGAAGCCACCGGCTTTAGCCGGTGGAGAATTCACCGCCGGCGGCCGCCCATGGTGACCAGCTCTTCGATGGCTTTTTGCTCCTTTTCCGCCGCCTCGCGGGCCGCCTTCGCAGCCCTGCGCTCCGCGAGGCGCTCATAGCGCTTCTCTTCCACCCGCTCCTGACGTACACGTCCGAGCTGGAGATCGTAGGCCTGCCGAAGCGCCTCCATACGTTCCTCCAGGGCTCGGATCCGCGCCTTTTCCGCCGCGATATAGGCGGGCAGCGTCGAGCCCGAGGTCATGAAATCCGGTGACGCCGCCGTTTCGCGCACGATCGCTTGGCGCGCACGCTGGATCGCCGCCTCGACATCGGTGATTCCCCGGCCGATCACGATCAGGCTCCTGCGTTCCCGATCGACCGCCTGCCTGGCCAGGCGCTGCAGAATGACGAGTGATTTCAAAGCGATAATCCCGGCCTTGCGCGCGCCGTCATGCAGGTTCGGCCTCGGTCGCGAGGGTCTGCGCGAGCCCTGCGAAATCGGCGGCGATGCGGCTTCGCTCCCCCTCGTCCTGCTTCAGAAGGGCTTCGAGCTTCGGCCAGGTCTCGATGGCGCGATCGGTCTCGGGATCGGTGCCCGGCCGGTAGGCGCCGAGCTGGATCAGTTCGGCCGCATCCTCGTAGATCCGAAGCCGTTTTCGCGCCTCTTCGACCAGCTGGCGTTCCTCGGGCGCGTAGCAGCCGGGTGCTGTTCGCGAGAGCGATTTCAAGACGTCGATCGCCGGAAACCGACCCTGCTCGGCGACCTTGCGGTCGAGCACGACATGGCCGTCCAGAATGCCGCGCACCGCATCGGCGATCGGATCGTTCAGGTCGTCGCCCTCGACCAGAACGGTGAAAAGGCCCGTGATGCTGCCCTCCTCCGCGCCTGGCCCGGCGCGCTCGAGCAGCTTCGGCAGCTCGGCGAACACGGTCGGCGGATAGCCCTTGGAGGTCGGCGGTTCGCCGGCGGCGAGATAGATCTCGCGAAGCGCCATCGCATAGCGTGTGACGCTGTCGATCAGGCAGAGCACGGACAGGCCCCGGTCGCGCAGCGCTTCCGCCACCGCCATGGTGGTCTGCGCGGCGCGGCGGCGCTGCATCGCCGGCATGTCGGAGGTCGCCACCACCACCACGCTCTTTTCACGGGCGTCGGGACCGAGGCCGCCATGCAGGAAGCCATGCAGCTCGCGCCCGCGCTCGCCGATCAGCCCGAGCACGATGGCGTCGGCGCCGCTGTGCTGCGCGAGCATGGACAAAAGCGTCGTCTTGCCGACGCCGGTGCCGGCGAAGATGCCGAGACGCTGGCCGCGCCGGCAGGGTGCGAACAGGTTGAGCGCGCGCACGCCGAGATCCAGGCGCTCGCCCAGGTCCCGGCGCAGATGGGCCGCGATGGCGCGCGCCTGCAGCGGGTAGTCCTTCGGCCCGTCGGCCAGTGGCGGCCCGTCGTCCAGCGGTCGGCCGAGCGGATCGACCACGCGGCCGAGCCAGCCGATGCCCGGCCGGACGACGCTGCCCTCCGGGGACGGCCTGACCCTGGCGCCGAGCCCGATGCCGTCCAGCTCTTCATAAGGGAGAAGAACCGCGCCCCGCTCGTCCAGGGCCATGACTTCGGCGAGCAGATGGGCGTCGTCCGCGCTACCGGTCGTGACGTTTGCCGGTCGCCCGGAACGCTCGATCGTGCAAACGTCGCCGATGCTCAAAAGCGGGTGAAGCCCCTCGCAGACGAGGCTGGCGCTGCGACAGGCGCTGACCTCGCCGACCAGTTCGAAGGGCGGCAGCCGTTCCAGCTGGCGAAACAGCCCCTCCATCCGCGTGTCATCATAGCCGATGGCATCGGTCGATTCTCTGCACGATCGTCCGTTTTCCAGCATCGATCTCCGGCATGCTCGTCCTGATCAAGGGCGTGAGCGCGTCGCCTTTCCATTTTCAAGTTGAGTATCTCTAAAAAAATACAACCGAGTTAAGACTGTCTTAAGAAACTTCCTTTTAAGGTTAGTCCATCGAAAGTTTCTGGACGAACCGAAGAGGTGGTGAAAGCCATGCGGGCTTTAGTTGTTGAAGACGATCCGGTTTCGGCAAAGCTGATCGACACCGCGCTGCGCAGCGAGGGTATCATCGGCGAGATGGCATCCTGCGGCGAGGACGCGATCGATCTCGCCAAGCATTACGACTTCGACATCATGGTGCTCGATCTCCGACTGCCGGACATCGAGGGCTTCGAAGTGGTGCGCCGCATCAGGGCGGCGAAGGTGCGCACGCCGGTCCTCATCCTGTCCGGCAAGGGCGAGATCGACGACAAGGTCCGCGGCCTCAGCACCGGCGCCGATGATTATCTGACCAAGCCGTTCCACAAGAGCGAGTTAGTGGCGCGCATCCACGCCATCGTGCGCCGCTCCAAGGGCCATTCGGAATCGGTGATCAAGACCGGCAAGCTGGTGGTCAATCTCGACACCCGTTCGGTCGAGATCGACGGCCGGCGGCTGCACGTCACCGGCAAGGAGTACAGCATTCTCGAGCTGCTGTCCCTGCGCAAGGGCACGACGCTCACCAAGGAAATGTTTCTCGATCATCTCTATGGCGGCATCGACGAGCCGGAACTCAAGATCATCGACGTGTTCATCTGCAAGCTCAGGAAGAAGATCCAGGTCGCGACCGGCGACAATCATTATATCGAGACCGTCTGGGGCCGGGGCTACGTCCTGAAGGATCCGGAGCAGCCGGGTGCAGTGGTCGACGAGCCGGCCTTCGACGAGGACGGCGACGAGGCGCAGGCGGCTGTAGCCTGAGCCCGCGAGACCGCTTCCGGTGCTCAAGCGAGCCGGTCTCCTGCGCGTGGTACTGCGACCGAGGCACCGGAAACGGGATGGGCCGTTTCGTCAAGCGGGCTGCAGGTCTTACCTGTGAGGCTGGCGCTCGCTCCGGCGGTTCGGCCGGAGCGACTTCGCCTTGCGGAGGGCCGGCTTCCTATCGTCCGGGCGGTGTCGATAGAACTCGGCGAACATGATCGGCGGTGACGCCGGACACCCGGACGTCGGACTGAACCGTCGGACCGGCGATATGCGGAGTAAGCAGCAGATTGTCCAGGCCGCGAAACCCGGCGACGCTCGCTTCGCTCGGCGGCTCGGTTTCGAGCACGTCCAGGGCGGCGCCGCCGAGATGGCCGGCGCGGAGCGCTTCGGCCAGCGCCTCCTCGTCGACGATCCCGCCGCGTGCGGCGTTGATCAGGATGGCGCCCGGCTTCATCCGCGCGATCGCGGCGCGATCGATCATGTTCAGCGTGCTCGGCAGTTTTGGGACGTGCAGGCTGACGATGTCGACCGCACCGAGAAGACCGGGCAGGTCCGGCATGCGGGTCACGGTCGTCCAGGCCGGATCTGCGGGATCGACATGGGGATCGAAGGCGAAGGTCTCGAGACCGAGGCTCTGAACCTTGCTCGCCACCACACGTGCGATCGAACCGAAGCCGACCAGCCCGATACGACGCCCCTCCAGCTCTTCGCCGAAAAAATCCTGACGCGGCCATTCGCCCGCCAGGATCCTCGGCGTCGCCGTGAACGCCCGCCTGATCAGATGGAAGGCAGCACCGATGACATATTCCGCGACCGAGGCGTCGTTGGCGCCGATCGCCGCAAAGACCGGGATGCCGCGTGCCTCGCAGGCGGCCATATCCAGATTGTCGAGGCCGACGCCGAGCCGCCCGATCACGCGAAGCCGGCCCGCTGCCGCGAGAAGGTCCGCCGTCACCTGGGTGCGATTTCTGACGATCAGTCCGTCGGCATCGCCGACCAAGCCCATGAGATCTTCCGGCCGCTCGAACAGGTCCTGCTCGTAGACGACATCGAAATCACGAGACAGGTCGTCGACTGACGCCCGAGTCATGAATTCCGTGATGATGATCTTCGCCAACGCCCCCTCCGCTTCGATCAGCAGGGCATGGCCTGTTTCCGGCCGACGGTCAATGGCGGAAACACGATCTCGAAACCGCTCTCAGCTGCCGAACAGGAGCAGGTTTTTCAATCCGACGCCGCGCCGCGTCGCCGCCATCGCCTCGTCGATGTCCTCGAAGGCGAATCGGCCGGTGATCAGCTCGTCGAGCAGAAGGCGGCCTGCGCGATAGTGATCGATCAGGGCGGGGATGTCCCGCCCGATATCGACGTCGCCGAGCTTTGAGCCCACGAGGTGCTTCGATCCATTGGCGAAGGCGAGCGGATCGAAAGCGGCGCGCACACCCTCCTCCGGCATGCCGACCAGGACCGCCATGCCGCCCGGCGCCAGAAGCTCGAAGGCGAGCTCGATCGCGGGCCTGGCGCCGACGGCGACGAACGCATAGTCGGCGCCGCGTCCGCCGGTGATCTCCAAGACCGCGTGCCGCGGATCGCCGACGTCGGCGGTGAGGCGATGAGTGGCGCCGAAGGCCTCGGCCAGCTCCAGCCGTCTTTCCGCGCGATCGATCGCGACGATGCGCGAGGCCCCGTGGATCCGTGCCGCCTGAATGGAATTGAGCCCGACGCCGCCCGCCCCGATCACCACCACGTCGCGGCCCGGCGCCATGGTGGCGCTGTTGGTGACGGCGCCGAAGCCGGTGATCACGCCGCAGGCGAGCAGCGATGCGACATCGAAGGGCAGGTTGCGGTCGACCTTCACCACCTGCGAGCGGTGCACGGTGGTGCGCTCGGCGAACGCCGCGGTCTTCAGCCCCTGGACGACCGGCAGGCCCTGACCGTCCCTGATCTTCGGCGGTTCACCCTCACCGAAGGCATGCTCGCAGCAGCCCCGATGACCGCGCGTGCAGCAGAGACAGCGTCCGCAGGAGCGGACCATGGTGATCACGGCATGGTCGCCCGGCTTCAGATCGGCGACGTCCTCGCCCACGGCCTCGACCATGCCGGCGCCCTCATGACCGTAGACCGCCGGCAGCTCGCCGCCCCAGCCGCCGTCGGCGAAGATGACGTCGGAATGGCAGATCGACGTGGCGCGCAGGCGGAGCGTCACTTCATTGGCGCCCGGGGCCGCCAGCTCCACATCCTCCAGAATGAAGGGCTGCCTGAATTCCCGACAGACGGCTGCACGCATGGTCGATCTCCATCATCTGAGGCTTCGGACGCAGCATCTCATGACCTTCGCAGGTCATCACGCGGAAATGCGGCGTGGCTGGCCGTCGAAAGGCCGGGGTCGAGTCGAATTGCGCCGATCACGACCCTGCCGAGCATGGTGCCCACGTCAGGCGCGAGGCTGTCTGCCTGGCATTTTCGACAAATCTGTCTATTCTCATGCTCTTTACGATCGAAATATTGAGATGGACATGCTCTTATCGCGATCGAAAATGCGAAGCGTCTGGCTCATCGCCGCTCTATTGTTTCTCGCCGGCTGCAACGACCCTGACGAGCGTAAGACGCACTACGTCACCGTCTATCTCTCGCAGGATGTCGAAATTCGTGAGATTCTCGTCGATCTCGATCTCAAGAAGCCGGGCGTCGTCGTCGTCCATCCCGAAGGGGTGGAGGTCAAGCACCATCCGACCAAACCGAAAAAGACGGTTTCGTTCACTCCGCTGCCGCCGGCCTTCGCCGCCCTGGCGCTCATCCTCGCCGCGGCTTCGCTCGGCCTGCTCCCGCGGCGATCGTTCCGCAACGGCGGGCAATGGCGGCGGACCATCGACTTGAGTCCGATGCGGCTCGCAACGGCCTGACGATCTCGCACGCCACCGCTGGCCATTCCGAGCGATCGACGCCAGAGTAGCAACGGCGCCGACCATCGGACCGGGACCTTCGATGATACCCATCCGCGACTACAACCCCGCCTCCAGACATCCCTACGTCACGGTCACGCTGATCGTCGTCTGCGTCCTCGTCTTCATCTGGCAGATGTCGCTGGATCCGCGCTGGCATCAGGCGATGCTGCAGCAGCTGGGATTCATCCCGGCACTTCTGTTCGGCCATGCGAGCTTCGGCCCGGAAGGCGATCTGGTCCCGGCCTGGGCGACGCTGTTTTCGTCGATGTTCCTGCATGGCGGCTTCATGCATCTCGCCGGCAACATGCTCTATCTCTGGATCTTCGGGAACAACATCGAAGACGCGATGGGCCATGGCCGCTTTCTGGTCTTCTACCTGCTTTGCGGCCTCGCCGCCGCCATGGCCCAGGCGGTGCCGGACATGGACTCGACCATCCCCATGATCGGCGCGAGCGGGGCGATCTCCGGCGTTCTTGGCGCCTATCTCCTGCTGTTTCCCCATGCCAAGGTGCAGGTGATCATCCCGATCGGCTTCTTCATGATGCGCACCATGCCGGCGGGCTGGCTGCTGGGTCTATGGATCGCCTTTCAGGTGATCAGCGGCATCTCGTCCGATATCTCCGGCGGCGGCGTCGCCTGGTGGGCCCATGTCGGCGGCTTCCTCGCCGGCATGGCACTGGTCCACTTGTTTCGGCGAAAGGACGTGACGTCGATTCCCGATCCGCGCACGCCTCCGGCGGACGAGAAACCGTCCGGACGATCGCGAATTCCGGACAGCCGGCGGGCGCCGCGGAACCCGAGCGAACCGCCGCCTCTGCCCCATGAACCCACGGTCAAGCGGCGCCGGGATCGCTGAACTCGCCTTTCGGCGCTCTCAGGACATGACTGATCGACCGCTCACGAGTTTGTCACGGCGGCGGGGAACGTATGCGGGCTGCGGCCGTCGCCGCATCTGCTGCGTGGCCGATCGGTCCGGTTACAAAAGGAAAAGAAACCAGAGGCCGAGGCCGAACCAGAGAATCGCGAGCGCCGCCAGCAAGAAAAGGCGGACCGAAGCGGTAGTGAAATCCACCGCTCCCCTCCATACGGCCGCATCGAAACGGCCGCTGTCATTCTTCCACATCGTGGTCCCCGATGCTGTCCAGACGATGAGGCGTGTGAGCGGCCGTTCTTATCCGAGGCCGCAGGTCGGAACAATTCATCCGGCCCGCATAGCAAACAGTGACGTGATCTGTTCATTCCCTATTCCGACAAGGGAATGTGTTCGGGCATCCTCGCGTATGTGTGGCGGCCGGAACGGATCGCGCGCCGTCAGGTCCGATGGGGTGTTCGAACTTTATGGAGCGGCCTCGGCCATTCTGCGCTATGCTCTCCGAAAAGTTGCCGGTTTTCGCGCCGCTTTAACGACCGGGGAGGCTATCGCCAGGAGGTCAGCGATAGCGGTTTAAACGTCAGGGAGGAACCATGGCCACGCTTCGACCCGATCCCACCTTTTACCCGTCGCCGCGCATGGCGATGAAGGCGCCGCCGGAGACGCTCGCCTATGTCGTCGCCTTCGATCCCGACGGCAAGATCCCGGATCAGATGACCGTGGTCGACGTCGATCCGACGTCGAAGAGCTACGCCCGGATCGTCGGCCGCACCGACATGCCGAACGCCGGCGACGAGCTGCATCACTTCGGCTGGAACGCCTGCAGCTCCTGCCTCTGCCCGAACGCGCCCCACCCCCACACCGAGCGCCGCTATCTGATCGTGCCGGGGCTGCGCTCATCGCGTCTGCACGTGCTCGACGTCAAGCCCGACCCGAGAAGCCCGAAGATCGTGAAGGTGATCGAGCCCGAGGAGCTCGCCGAGAAGACCGGCTATTCGCGCCCGCACACCATCCATTGCGGCCCGGAGGGCATCTATGTGAGCGCGCTCGGCAATCCCGAAGGCGACGGTCCGGGCGGCATCTTTCTGATGGACCACGAGACTTTCGATCTCAGGGGCCAGTGGGAGATCGAGCGCGGCCCGCAGGAATTCGCCTACGACTTCTGGTGGCATCTCGGCCAGGACACGGTGATGACGTCCGAATGGGGCACGCCGAACATGATCGAGAACGGTGTGGTGCCGGAACTGCTGCTCGGCAACAAATACGGCCACAAGATTCATTTTTTCGACCTGCACAAGCGAAAGCACGTGCAGGAGATCGACATCGGCGCCGAGCATCAGATGGCGCTGGAGCTTCGCCCGGCCCATGATCCGACGAAGTCCCACGGCTTCATGGGCGTGGTGGTGAGCACCGCCAATCTCGCGGGCTCGATCTGGACCTGGTATCGCGACGGTGACCGATGGGCAGCCAAGAAAATCATCGAAATTCCGCCGGAGCCGGCCAAGGCGGACGACCTGCCCGACCTCCTGAAGGGCTTCGAGGCGGTGCCGCCGCTGATCACCGACATCGACCTCTCGATGGACGACCGGTTTCTCTACGTCTCCTGCTGGGGCACCGGCGAGTTTCACCAATATGACGTCAGCGACCCGCTGAATCCGAAGCTGACCGGCAAGGTGCGCCTCGGCGGCATCGTCAGCCGGGCCGCCCATCCGGCAAAGCCCGACCAGCCGCTCAACGGTGCGCCGCAGATGGTCGAGATCAGCCGCGACGGCAAGCGCGTCTACTTCACGAACTCCCTCTACGGCGCCTGGGACGCCCAGTTCTACCCGGACGGCATTGACGGCTGGATGGTCAAGCTCGACGTCGACACGGAAAACGGCGGCATGACGCTCGACGAGAAATTCTTCCTCGAATGGCCGAAGGGCCACCGCCCCCACCAGATCAGGCTCGAAGGCGGCGACTGCTCCTCGGACAGCTACTGCTATCCGTGAGGTGTGGATCGGAACAGGAAGGCGTCGGTGCGCGGCCGGTGACGTTCCGAACCCTGATGCCCGACAAGTCGTTCCTGGCCTGATGCAGCACATCGACGGGGGCTGACGGGTCCGCATCGGCGCGAGGGTATCGGCGATCAACCGCGCAGATAGGACAGATTCCCGAGCGTCACATCGGGCCTGTGCAGCGAGGGATGGTCGAGCATCGCGAGCAGATCCGCATGCCTGTCGTGATCAGGGAGGTGAACGGCTCGCTTTCGATACTCGCGATCGTCGAACGTGCCCCAGTTCGCGAGCTGGCTGAAATAGATGCTGTCGACACCGAAGCGATGGCCGAGCTCGACGAAATCGGCCATCTCTTCGAAGTTGTTGTCCTGAACCACCATGCTGATCTTGAGATATCGCAGCTGCCTGTCTCTTCGCAGAGACGCGATGAACTTGAGGTTCGTCAGCAGACGCCTGAACGAGCCGCCACGGCGATTGACCGCGTAGGTCGCTTCGGCCGCAGCGTCGATGGAGATCTCGGAACTGCGAATCCGCCGCCGGACCGCCTCCGGAATCTTCGCCCACATCTGCGGTGTCCATAGTTGGGCATTGGTGTGGAGGTGGATGTGTTTCGGCTTCGCATCGGCGGAGATGTTCATCGTTCGAAGCCATCGGTTGAAGTAGGGACTTCCGAATGGATCTCCCGATCCCGTGATGCTCAGGTAGTCGGCGTGGGTAATGGCCTCGCGATCGAGCTTGTTCTGGATGGTCTTGATCTTGTCCGCATGATCCGTCTCGATGATCCTTCGCTTGCGACACGACGGACAGGTCAGATTGCACGATCGATCATAGGCGCAGTTGATTTCCTGCGGCCCCCAGGGCAGGTGCGTGAACTGCTCCTCGATCACCCGCCGCATTCTCGGATCGGTCACCTCGGACACCGGAGTAACGAGAACTTCGGCCGTTTGCAGATAGGGGCATTGGCGTTTGTCGCAATAGGAAAACGTGCCGTCGAGGATCGAACGTCTGATGCGCTGCGCGACCTCTCCGTTCCAGATCTCGGCGACCGACTGCTTCGACAGATTGCCGATGGATGTCGGGAGCCATTGGGCGCAGCAGAGATAGACGTCGCCCTTGGGCTGCTGCCAGCCCGTCACCTCGAACCAGGAGAACGGGTTCCTGCAGAAGAGATTTCTCGTCATGTCGCCACATGCGAGACGGCGTCCTCAGACTGCCGGTCTTTCTGAATGTAGCGCTGAATGGCCATCTGAAAATTTCCCAACGCCACGAAACCAGCCTAATTCGTCTGGCTTGGCTCGGAACAGTGCCGCAGTCCCTGCCCTTACCCCATCGCCTTCACCGCAGCCAGCACCTCGTCGACATGGCCGGGAACCTTGACCTTGCGCCAGGCCTTCCGGATCACGCCGTCGCCATCCACCAGGAAGGTGGAGCGGTCGGTGCCCATATATTTTCGGCCGTACATGCTTTTTTCGGCCCAGGCGCCGAGAGCCTGAATTAATGTCGTCTCTTCGTCGGCCAGCAAGGTGAAAGGAAAACCGTACTTCGCCTTGAACTTGTCATGGCTCTTGACGCCGTCCTTGGAGAGCCCGACCACCTCGGCGCCGGCCGCCTGGAACTCCTCGTAGCGCTCCGAAAAATCCTGGCTTTCCTTGGTGCAGCCCGATGTGTCGTCCTTGGGATAGAGGTAGAGCACCAGGGTCTTGCCGGCGAAGTCGCCGTCGGTGGCCTTGCCGCCACCGTCGGTCGGCAGGTCGAAGGCAGGCAATTTCTGGCCGACGAGGGGGTCTTCAGCGGTCATCTGGGGCGGCTCCCATTTTTTAACTGGCGGATTGTTCCGGCGGGCAGTGGCGATCGAAGAGGCCGGCGACCTCTTCCTGGAGGTCGGATAACGCCGCGGTCAGGCTCTCGATGTCAAGGCCGGGCCGCGCGATCTCGGGGTCGAGGGAGGCGCTTCGGATCAGGGCCTCGATCAGTCCCTTGGGGGCCGCTTTCGGATCGAAAGCCTCGTTCAGCGAGAGGCGTAGCAGGGCCTGCAGGCGCCGGTGTAGCTGGATGGAACGGATCAGGAGGCGGCTGTCGGCGCTTCGGATGCAGAGGCCTGCTGCCGCTTCGAAAACGCCGATGGTCTCGGGCGTGAGGATCTGGGGATGCTCCCGGCCGTGAAGAAGCTGGAGATATTGCGCGAGGAACTCTGCCTCCACGAGGCCGCCGCGCGCATGCTTGAGGTTCCAGGGGTTTTCGCTGCCATGTTCCTTGAAGATGCGAAGGCGCATGGCACGGACGTCGGCGGCGAGCTTTTCGGGATCGCGCGCCGCGGTCAGGGCCCGCCTGACCACGTCGTCGATCCGGTCCGCCAGTGCGGCAGGCCCCGCGGTCACGCGCGCGCGGGTCAGTGCCTGGTGCTCCCAGGTCTGGGCGGTCTCGATCTGGTAGCGCTCGAAGCTCGCGAGCGAGCAGGCGACCGGGCCGAGATTGCCGGAGGGGCGAAGGCGGGTGTCGATCTCGTAGAGGCTGCCTTCGGCGGTTTTGGCGGTGAGCGCGCTCACCAGACGCTGCCCGAGCCTGGCGTAGTAGGTTTCCGCGGCAAGCGGCTTCTCCCCGTTCGAGCGGGCGCCTTCCGGCGCGTCGAATACGAAAATCAGGTCGAGATCGGAGCCGATGGCGAGTTCCTTCGAGCCGAGCTTGCCAAGACCGAGCACCGCAAAGGCGCCGCCCTCGACCCGTCCGTGCTGGTGGCCGAGCCAACCTTCAACCCTGGGCAGCAGGCCGCGGATGACGGTTTCGGCAAGCGTCGTCAGCGTAGCACTCGCCGTCTCGCCGTCGCTCTCGCCGAGCAGCACATGGATGCCGATCTGAAACTCCTTCGCCTGCACCCAGCGCCGGGTCGCATCGAGCACGTCCTGCAGATCGTCGGCCTGGCTCAGTGCGCGCGAAAACCCGTCTTCGAGTTCGGCAGGTGCTGCCAGCACCTCGAAGAAGTCGGGGGCGAGCATGGCGTCGAACAGGCCGACATGGTGGCTGAGATGGTCGGCGAGCCGGGGCGCCGTGCCCATGAGGTCGGCGACCAGCGAGAGCAGTCTGGGATTGGCCCGGAACAGCGAAAAGAGCTGCACGCCCGCCGGCAAAGCGGTCATGAACTGATCGAGCCTGGCGAAGGCGGCGTCGGGATCCGCCTGCTCGCCAAGCGCACGCATCAGCTCCGGCATCAGCTCGGTCAGAAGCTCTCTTGCGCGCGCGGTGCGGGTGGCACGGATATGGCCGTGATGCCAGCCGCGCACGCTTTTCGCGACGTCCGCTGGCCTGGTGAAGCCGAGCCGCTCCAGGGTCTTCAGGGTTTCGGGATCGTCCTCCGTGCCGGTGAAGACCAGGGCGCCGCCGGCGCCGAGGTCGAGGCTGTCCTCGAACAGTGCCGCATAGTGGCGCTCCACCAGTTCGAGGTTTTTCCTGACATCCTCGGCGAAGTGCTCTGGGTCGTCATAGCCCATGAACACCGCGAATTTCGAAAAACCCTTCTCGTCCACAGGCAGCTGGTGGGTCTGCTTGTCGGCGACCATCTGCAGGCGGTGCTCGACGGTGCGAAAGAACCCGTACGCCGCCTTCAGCTCCTCGGCGGTCGTCTTCTCCAGCCAGCGCTCCTCGACCAGCTTGTCCAGCGTCTCGACGGTGCCGCGGAGCCTGAGCGACGGCACCCGGCCGCCCAGGATGAGCTGCTGGGTCTGCACGAAGAATTCGATCTCGCGGATGCCGCCCCGGCCGACCTTGAGGTCGTGGCCGAGCACGCGGATCTCGCCATGGCCGCGGTGGCGGTCGATCTGGCGCTTGATCGCATGGATGTCGCGGATCGCGGCGTAATCCAGATGCTTTCGCCAGAGAAACGGCCGGATGTTGCGCAGAAAGATCTCGCCGGCCTCGGCGTCGCCGGCCATGACCCTGGCCTTGATCAGCGCCGCGCGCTCCCAGTTCTGGCCGAAGCGCTCATAGTAGATCTCGGCGTCCTCGACCGAGAGTGCCAGCGGCTGGCCGGGCGGGTGGGGGCGAAGGCGAAGATCGGTGCGAAAGACGTAGCCGTCCTTGGTGCGGTGCTCCAGGAGATGCACCAGCGTCCGCGCTACGCGCACGGCGAGGGTCATCGGACTCTCCTTGCCGGCCGGACGAAAGCGCGCGGGATCGAACAGGATGATCAGATCGATGTCGCTGGAGTAGTTGAGCTCGAACGCGCCGAGCTTGCCCATGCCGAGCACGATCAATCCGGAGGTCGGGCCCGGCCGGTCCGGATTCTCCAGCAGAAGCTCGCCCTTGTCCCGAAGCTCGCCGAGGGCGAGGTCGAGGGCGGCGGCGGCGGCGAAATCGGCGAAGCGGGTGAGCGCCGCCGTCACCCGTTCGAGCGGCCAGACGCCCGTAATGTCGGCGAGCGCCGTCAGCAGGGCGACGCGCTGGCGCTGGCGTCGGAGATGCGCCATCAGGGCGTTTCGCCGGTGATCGGAGGGGGTGTCTTCGAGGATCGCCTTGAAGGTGCGATCCGCCCCGTCTTCGAGAAAGCCGATCACGACGTCGGTCTCGGCGAAGGCGAGTTCGGTCAGAAACGGGCTGTTTCCGAAAACGGCGAGCAACAGCGCCTCGGTCGCGACGTCTCTCTCCGGGACCTCCTGCTCCGCCATGCTCGAACGCCAGCGCTCGAGATGCCGCGCGGCCTGCGCACTATCGCCCGGTTCCGGCAGGCGCCGGCCGGCGTCGCCCGACGATCGTTCCGTCATGCCATCGCCATCGCTTGGTGCATCAGCTCGCTCGCCCGTCATCTCGGCTCCAGATCTATCATGGAACGGCGCTGTCGATCCATTCTGCGGACGCACGCCCGGCGTTTGTGATAAATAAGAGACTGCGAATGGCCCGGATCGGTGACGGCCGCTCGCGAATATCGCGCAATCGACGCGGGAATGCTAAGGATGATGGTCTTTATTCTCCGAGAACGCTCGTCGAGCGGCTGATTCCTCCTGGCACGGCCTTGCTGACCGCATTTCACATCTCCCTTCGAACGCTGAGCTGGATCCTCGTCGGCATTGCCCTGGCGCTGGTCGTTCTGGTCGGACGGCTTAGCGCCGGACCTGTAGCGCTCGACTGGCTGCAACCCCGGATCGAACAGGCGCTGACGCCGGAGGGGTTTCCCGTCGAGGTGAGCGCCGAGCGCGTCGAGCTTCGCCTGAACCCGGAAGAGCGCGCCCTCGATCTGGTCGGGGTCAACGTGCGCTATCGAAATTCGGAGGCTCGAGGGAGCGAGCACCATGCCTTCCTGGCCTTTCCCGAGGTCGAAATCACGCTTAGCGCCGAAGCGTTCCTGAAGCGCGGCGTGATCGCCGCGTCCGAGATCGTCGCGAGCGCGCCATCGCTGTCGCTCACCCGCGGCCTGGACGGGGTCATCGTCCTCTATTCGGAAGAGCTCGAAGAGGGCAGCGGCAAGGCCGACTTCGGCGACTTTCTCCACCGTTTCGCCACCCTGTCCGGGGGCGACGCCCACCGCCTCGCCTTCCTCAAGAAGATCCGGATCACCGGCGGGCGGCTCGCCTATTACGACCGCGCCCGCTCGACGGTGCTGACCGCGCGCAACGCCGACCTGACCCTGACCCGGCGCAACGGCAGGAGCGGCGAGGCGGGGGGCATAGACGCCTGGCTGCGCGCCGGTCTCGTACAGCCGTCCGGGCAGGTCCCGTTTCAGCTCACCGGACACTTCGATCCGGATCGCGAACGCATCGCCTTCGATGCCGACGTCGCCGATCTGATACCGTCCGAGCTGCCGGAGCTCTGGCCGTTCGATGCCGAGCGGCTGCCGGCCGGGATCGACGGCCTGCACCTGCCGGTGCGGGCCAGTATCACCGGGGAAACGGACCTGACGGGCGCGCTTTCGCCGCTCGAGGTCGAGATCCATGCCGGCGCTGGCGTCGTCGATCTCGCAGACCATCTGGAGGAGCCGATCGAGATCGAGAGCGCCGGCTTTTCCGGCAGCGTGTCACCGGACTTCACCGAGATCGACATCGACGAACTCGACCTCCAAAGCCGGGGCGCCAGGCTCGACGCCACTGGCAGCCTGGTCCTGCGGGAGGGCGAGCGGCGGATTCTCCTCGACCTCGACATCGCCAATGTCCGCGCGGAGGATCTGCCCGCCTTCTGGCCGCCCGGCTTCGGCGCGAAGCCGAGGGCCTGGGTCCTGGCGAATATCCCGACCGGGCTGGTGCCCGAGGCGCGTGCCCGGATCGACCTCGACGGCGCGGATTTCGACAGTCAGCCGCTGCGGGCCGAGGCGATCGACGGTGCCTTTGCCTTCGATGATCTGGCGGTCCGCTATCTTGAGGACATGCCGTCGCTCGAAGCGGCCGACGGGTCGGCGACGTTCGACGCGAGAAGGATGGATTTCGACGTCGACAGTGGCGTCAATGCCGGCGTCACGCTCACGGGCGGCGAGGTGACCATCACCGGCATGGGCGTCCCCGGCGACGGCTCGACGCGGCTGCAGGTGACCGCCCGGGTCGAGGGGCCGATCGAGCGGGCGCTCGCGCTTCTCGATCATCCCCCGCTCGACGTCGCGAAAAAGCTGGCGATCCCGCCCGCGAGCGCCTCGGGGCGGTTCGAAGCCGACCTCGACGTCCGCCTGCCGCTGCATGACGACGTCACCGACGAAGAAGCCCTGGTCCTGGCCGAGGCGGACCTGTTCGACGCCGCCCTCGACAGCCTGCCACGCCTCGGCGACGGCGCCCGGCTCGACGGCGGCGCGTTCAGGCTGGTGCTCGACGAGACGACCGCGACGCTCCAGGGCGAGGCACGCATCAATGACGTGCCGCTCGCCATCGACATCGTCGATCCCCGGGACGAGGACAGCGGGCAGCGGCGGCGGATCGGCCTTCAGGGCTATCTCGAAACGGCAGGCCTCGACCTTCCGGCCATGGTGGCGGACAGCGTCGACGGCGCCCTCGACTTCAACGCGACGGTCACGGAGACCGAGAACCAATTCTGGATCGATCTGGAGACTGACCTCGGCGGGCTCGCGCTGACGCCGCCTGGCCTGCGATGGAGCAAGCCGGCAGGCGTGGCCGGCCTGCTTCGCGCCTCCATCGCCGTGCCGTTCGACGGGCCGGTCGAGATCAAGCAGTTCGAGCTGAAGGCCAGCGACCTGGAAACGGCCGGCGCGCTCATGCTTTCGCCTGCGAACGACGCGCTTGCCTCCCTTACACTGGACAGGTTCCGCCTCGGCGACACTGACACCGCGCTCCGCCTCGAGCGCGACGTCGACGGCCGGCTCGATCTCGCGATCGAAGCGGCCGCCCTCGATGTCGACGCGCTGCTCGGCGAAGGCGGGGACATCGACGAGGCTTTCGAGCTTTTTCGCGCGATCGTCCGCGCCGAGCGCCTGAAGGTCCGCGGCCTCGAGCTGACCGGCGTCGAGGCGGATGCGAGCCATGCATCCGCTGGCTGGCGCAGCGCCAGCCTGTTCGGCACACTCGCTTCCGGCGGCAAGCTGGCGATCGAGCTGTCGCCGGACGATAAGGGGCGGCAGCTGGAGGTCCGCTCGGAGGATGCCGGCGCCCTGATCAGTGCGCTGGATCTGGGCCAGAGGCTCGAAGGCGGCAATCTGGTCCTTGCAGCGAGCCTGCCCGAGACCGAAGACACCGCCAGCGAAGGCCGTCTCGAAATTCGGGATTTTCTCCTGCAGGATGCGCCGCTGCTCGCACGCATGCTGACCCTCGCCTCGCTCACCGGCATCGGCAATCTGCTCGGCGGTGAAGGCATCCAGGTCGATCACCTGATCCTGCCGTTCTCGATGGCGGGCGAAACACTCACGCTCGCCGACGGGCTGATGCGCGGCTCGCAGCTCGGGCTCACGGTCAAGGGCAGCGTCGACGTCGAGACCGAGACGCTCGATCTAGCCGGCACCATCATCCCGGTCTACAGCCTGAACCGGCTGATCGGCCAGGTGCCGGTGATCGGCCGCATTCTGACCGGCACCGACGGGCGCGGCGCGTTCGCCGCCACCTTCGGCATCGACGGCCCGGCGAGCGATCCGGAGGTCTATGTGAACCCCCTTTCGATCCTGACGCCGGGCCTGCTGCGCGATCTCGTCGGCGGTCTGCTGAGCGGCACGTTGGAGCCGCCCGATGCTCCCGAAAGCGACGATTGACGGCGACCCGGAGGCCCCGCGCTACGGCTCGGACAGGCCGGACTCGTTCGATCTCACACCAGTCGCGCGGCGTTCTGACTTATGCTTTTGGGAGCGTGGGCGCGTTCATCCCACCAAAACCATCGTCCTGGCGGCATGGATCACGGCTGTGCGTTTTGCACCCTCTTGATCATGCCGCCGAGCCTGGCGCCTCCGAAGATGTGCATGTGGAAATGCGGGACTTCCTGGTGACCGTGCTCGCCGGTGTTGGCGATCAGGCGATAGCCGCTTTCGGCGAGGCCCAGGCTCCTCGCGACTTCGCCGACCGTGCGGAAGAAATCCTCGATCTCGGCGGCGGGCGCGTTGGCGGAAAAATCGTCCATGGAGACATAAGCGCCCTTCGGGATCACCAGCGCGTGCACCGGCGTCATCGGGTTGATGTCGTGGAAGGCAAGCGCGTGCTCGGTCTCGAGGATCTTGTTGCAGGGCAAATCGCCGCGAAGGATTTTCGCGAAGACATTGTTCGGGTCGTAGGCCATGGACGGTCTCGCAGGCTGGGTGGGTCGGGTGCGCGACAGCGCCGTCTGGACAAAGCCCGCTGGCCTCGGCAGTGTCAAGACGCGAGCTCGGCCGCCCCTTTCCCGGGAGGCGAACCGGGCACGGCCCGAGGAGGAGGATGGATCGTTGAGTCTCGCCGTGGCGTTCCAGATGGACCCGATCGTGGGGATCGACATCGATGCCGACAGCAGCTTCGCGCTCGCCCTCGAAGCGGCGCGGCGCGGCCACGGCCTCTATCACTATCTGCCGCGCCAGCTCAGCTACGATCGCGGCCGCGTGCTGGCCGAGGCGCGGCCGATGGCGGTGCGGCGCGTGCGCGGCGACCACGCCACCCTCGGCAGTCCCGAAATGCTCGATCTGCGCACCCTCGACGTGGTGATGATGCGCCAGGATCCCCCCTTCGACATGGGCTATATCGGCGCCACCCATCTCCTCGAGCGCGTGCATCCGGAGACGCTGGTGGTGAACGATCCGGTGTCGGTAAGAAACGCGCCGGAAAAGCTGTTCGTCACCCAGTTTCCGGACCTGATGCCGCCGACGCTGATCACCTACGATGCCGAGCAGATCAAGGCGTTCCGGCAGGCCTATAAGGACATCATCGTCAAGCCGCTCTACGGCAATGGCGGGGCGGGGGTGTTCCATGTGCGGCCTGACGACGACAATCTCACCAGCCTGCTCGAACTGTTCGAGCAGGCGATCGACGAACCGCTGATGGTGCAGCAATATCTGCCGGCGGTGCGCGCGGGCGACAAGCGCATCATCCTGATCGACGGCGAGCCGGCAGGCGCTTTGAACCGCATCCCGGCCGAGGGCGAGGCGAGGGCGAACCTGCATGTCGGCGGCCGCGCCGAGCGCGCGACGCTGACGAGGCGCGAGCAGGAGATCTGCGAGGCGATCGGTCCGGTGCTGAAGGAGCAGGGGCTGATCTTCGTCGGCATCGACGTGATCGGCGATTTCCTGACCGAGATCAACGTCACCTCACCCACGGGGCTGCAGGAGATCGGCCGCTTCGACGAGGTCTCGCTGGAGGCTAAGATCTGGGACGCGATCGAGGAACGCCACGCCAGCCGCCACAGCATTCCGCCGGTTTGACACCGCTTCTCGAACGCGAAAAAGGCCGCGAAAGCGGCCTTTTTCGAACAATCTGACGACCGAACCTCGACAGTGGATCAAGCTGCGGCGGAGAGCACCTTCTGCAACTTCTCGGTGGCCATGTCCTCGTCGATGCGCTCGATAGCCGCGACTTCGCGGGCGAGACGCTCCAGCGCCGCGCGGTACATCTGGCGCTCACTGTAGCTCTGCTCGGCGTCCTCGCCCTTATGCAGCTCGCGCACCACTTCCGCGATCGAGACGGGATCACCCGAATTGATCTTGGCTTCGTACTCCTGGGCGCGGCGGCTCCACATCACCGTGCGCTTCGGCCGCGGACGCGCCTTGAGCGCATTCATGGCGGTCTGGATCTTGTCCTTGCTGGAGAGCTTGCGCATGCCCGATTTCGGCGCCTTGCCGACCGGCACCCTGAGAATCAAACGATCCTGCTCAAACGAGACCACGTACATTTCGAGCATATCGCCGGCGATCTCCTGCTTTTCGATCGCCTTGATCTGACCGACGCCGTGCGACGGATAGACAACGTAGTCTTCCGCGGCAAAGGCCATATCTTTACCCATACCGAACGATCTCCTACCTATCCAACCCGAGGAGAACCGAGCACGACAGCACCGCCCCGCTCGAATTCGCCAACGAGACCGAAAGCCGCGTTATCTTTCGCTTAGCGCTTCCGCATGTTTGCCGAAAATTCATTAACCATCAATATATCATAGAATTCCTAAAAAATAAAATGCTTTTCGCCTTGCCCTGGAGTTGAGTCTCCGGGCGGCTACAGACCGAGAGCGAGTTTCGGCCTGGAGACGGCCAATCAAGCCGTATTGCCGGGCTTTTCGCTGAAGTATTTTTCGAACTTACCCTCAACATCCTTATAGTCGTCGGCATCCGCGGGCGGCTCTCCCTGCCTGGTAATATTGGGCCAGGGGCCGGTGGAGTACTTACGATTGAGCTCCAGCCACTTCTCCGCTTCTGGTTCGGTATCCGGCAGAATGGCCTCTTCCGGGCATTCCGGCTCGCACACGCCGCAGTCGATGCATTCGTCCGGATTGATCACCAGCATGTTCTCGCCTTCGTAGAAACAATCCACCGGGCAGACCTCGACGCAGTCCATATATTTGCAACGGATGCAGGCTTCGATGACGACGTAGGTCATGGTGACTCCGTGGATTTTCGTCAAACACGCTTGACAACAGGCACGCCCTATTTGGCGATTGTCGGCCCCGTTGTCCAGAGGATGCGGCGGATCACGCGGCTGTGACGTCCCGGCCGCTCACCGACGCTTGAACAGCCGCTCCACGTCGGCACGGGCGAGGGTGACGTAGGTCGGGCGGCCATGATTGCACTGGCCGCTGTTGGGGGTCGCCTCCATCTCGCGCAGAAGCGCGTTCATCTCCGCCATGGCGAGGCGGCGTCCGGCGCGCACGCTGCCGTGGCAGGCCATGGTCGCCGCGACCCGCTCAAGGGCGTCCAAGAGACTTTTCGCCTCGTCGATCTCCACCAGATCCTCGGCGAGGTCGCGCACCAGCGGCTTGATCGCCGCGGTCTTCAGCATGGCAGGCACCTCGCGCACGACCACGGCACCCTGACCGAAGCCTTCGAGGGCAAGGCCGAGGCGTTCGAGTTCGTCCTTCCTCGCCTCCAGCCGCTCGATCAGATCGTCCTCGAGCTCCACCACCTCCGGCAGCAGCAGCCCCTGGCGCGGTACACCGCGGCTGGCGAGGTCGGTTTTCAGGCGCTCATAGACCAGCCGCTCATGGGCGGCGTGCTGATCGACCAGGATCATGCCGTCCTCGGTCTGGGCGACGATATAGGCGTCGAAGATCTGCGCCCGCGCCGCCCCCAGATAGCCGGCGGCTGCAGACTCGGCCTCGCCGTCCGCCCCGTCGTCGCGCGCCACCGGCGGGAACGCGGAACCTTCCGCCGAGGGGCGATCGAGCGGCGCCTGGAACGAGCGCGCCTCTTCCCGAAGCCCCGCCGATGGCGGCCGTTCGATACGCCCTTGCTGCAAATTCGAAGCCGGCATGCTGCCGGCTTCGAACGCCCCGAGCGCCGCCTCGCCGAGCGACGAGGTGGTGCGGCAGCCGGCTTCGGCGAGGCGCTGCTTGATGCCGCCGATGATCAGACCTCGGACCACGCCCGGCTCGCGAAAGCGCACCTCGGCCTTGGCGGGATGGACATTGACGTCGACCCGCTCGGCATCGAGCTCCAGGAACAGCGCCGCCATCGGATGGCGCCCGGCGAACAGGAGATCGCCGTAGGCGGCCCTGAGCGCCGTCTTCAGGAGCCGGTCCTGGACGGGGCGCTGGTTGACGAAAAGGTGCTGGTAGCGGCCGTTCGGGCGGCTCTCGGTAGGCAGGCCGATCGGCCCGAAGAGGCGGATGCCGTCGCGGTCGGTGTCGACGAGAAGGGCGTTTTCGGCGAACGCTTTCCCCATGATCTGGCCGATCCGTCGCTCCACCCGCTCGAACAGATCGCCGCTCGCGACGCCGAGATTGAGCGCCTGGCGGCCGTCCACGGCGAGGGTGAAGGCGATTTCGGGGCAGGCCATGGCCAGGCGCTCGACCATGTCCCGCGCCGCCTGCGCCTCGCCGCGCTCGGTCTTCAGGAATTTGAGACGGGCAGGGGTGGCGAAGAACAGTTCGCGGATCTCGATGCGGGTACCGCGAGCACCGGCAGCGGGCGCCGGGCCTTCGACCTTTCCGCCCTCTGCCTGGATCGAAAAGGCGGTCTCCTGACCCTCGGGCCGGCTGGTGATGGTCATGCGGGCGACGCCGGCGAGCGCGGCCAGCGCCTCGCCGCGAAAGCCGAAACTGTCGATCCTGATCAGGTCGTCGTCGTCCAGCTTCGAGGTGGCGTGGCGCTCGATCGCAAGCGTGAGCTCGTCCGGCGTCATGCCGACGCCGTCGTCGGTGACCGCGATCAGCCCCTTCCCGCCCGCCTCCAGCTCCACGGCGATGCGGCTCGCTCCGGCGTCGATCGCGTTCTCGACCAGCTCCTTCACGGCCGATGCCGGCCGCTCCACCACTTCGCCGGCGGCGATGCGGTTGACGATGTGAGCTGGCAGAACACGGATCATGTGTTGGATTCGCGGTGACCAGACACCGAACGGGTCGAGATGGCGTGATGCATCGTCAGCGGATTCCGAGGCAGTCCGACGTCCGCGTTTTCCCGCCGCGGTTTTTGAGAATCTCAGTTCTAACGGAGGAGCCCTTAAAATTCCACGTTCGTGGGCAAGCGCGAACGTGGATGGTCAGCCCTCGAGATCCGGCGGATCGCCGACCACGACCGTCAGAAGGCTGTCCGGGTCGTAGAGCCTGGCCGCCACGCGCTTCACGTCGTCGAGGGTCACCGCCTCGATGAAGCCGTTTCGCTTGTCCAGATAGTCGATGCCGAGGTCGTTCGCCTGCATGCTCACGAGAAGCCCGGCGATGCGGTCGTTGCTGGTGAGGCGCAGGGGAAAGGAGCCGGTGAGGTAGGTCTTGGCGTCGCGAAGCTCGTCTTCGCCGACGTCGCCTTCGGCCATGCGCCCGATCTCCCGGTGCACGAGATCGATGGCGTCGGCGACCGTGGCGTTGCCGGTCCCGAGCCCGCCCATCCAGGTGGCCGAGAAGTCCCTCGGATTGAGATAGCTGTAGACGGAATAGGCAAGCCCGCGCGCTTCCCGGATCTCGGAGGTGAGGCGCGAGGTGAAGCCGCCGCCGCCGAGGATGTGATTGGCGACATAGGCGGCGTAGAAATCGGGATCTTCTCTCGTAAGGCCCTTCTGGCCGAACAGCACCTTGCTCTGCGGCACATTCTGGCGGACCACGGCGACGCCGCTCTGCTTGGGTTCGATCATGCCGGGATCGAGCGGTGCTGCGGTCGCGGGCAGGCCGCCGAAGGCGTGGTCGAGCAGTGGGCCGAGCTCCTCGGCGGTAACGTCGCCGGCGACCCCGATCAGGAGATTGTTTCGCGCGAGCCTGTCGTCGACGAACCTGCGGAGGTCGCCGGCCTCGATATCACCCACGCTCTCGATGGTGCCGTCCACAGGCCGCGCATAGGCATGGCCCTCGAAGGCGCGCTCGAACCATGCCTTGGTGGCGAGGCGGTCGGGATCGTCGAGACGCCGGCGCAGACTGGCCTGGATCTGGCTGCGCATGCGCTCCACCGGCTCGTCGTCGAAGCGGGGCTCGGCGAGCGCCAGGCGCAAAAGCTCGAAGGCGCGGTCCCGATGCTCGGTCAGGGTCTTGAGCGACCCGCCGAAGGAGTCCCGTCCGGCGCTGAAGCCGAGGTGGATGGCGAGATCCTCGAGCTCCGTCTGAAACGCCTGGCTGTCGAGCTCGCCCGCCCCCTCGTCCAGGAGGGAGGAGACCATGCTGGCGACCCCTTCCTTGCCCTCGGGATCGGCGACCGCCCCGCCCTCGAATCGAAGCGACACTGACATGAAGGGGATCGACGGCTCGTTGATCAGATAGGCCTCGATGCCGCCCGGGCTGGTCACCCGCTCGACCCTGGTGCCGGCGTCGGCGTTGGCCACGGGCAGACCGGCACCGGTCACGAGGGCGAGGCCAAAGGCGAAATGGGCGGGACGGAGCATGTCATGCGACCTCACTTGCGGGGGCGGGATGAGCGGACGGGTGCCGAAGGCCCGGCCTCACTGCGACATGGCGGCGGGTTCGAGCGTGCCGTTCGCGCGGACGGGTGTCTCGTCCGGCGGCAGAAGCCGGCCGGTGACCGAGCTTTCCGGGCGAAGCACGGCGGCGGCCGCGGCGTTCACCTGTTCGGCCGTGACCGCGGCGATCCGTTCCGGCCAGGCTTCCACGTCCTCGACCGTGCGGCCCGTGGTGAGCGCGATGCCGAAGCTTCTGACGGCGCCGCTCATGCTGTCCCGCGCATAGACCGCCTCGGCGACCAGACGCTGCGTCGCGCGGGAAACGTCCTCTTCGGTGATCGGCTCCTCGGCCAGCCGCCGGAGCTCGGCGTCGAGCGCCGCCTCCAGGGCGTCCAGATCGGTGCCCGGCTTCGGGCTCGCATAGACGCGAAACGTGCCGAGATCGAGCGCCGAGCCGCGGTAATAGGCGCCGGCCGAGGTCGCGATCTGCTGTTCGATCACCAGGGACCGGTAGAGCCTGGACGTGCTCGTGCCGCCGAGGATGTCGGCGAGCACGGTCAGCGGGTAGGCGTGTTCGGTCTCGCCGGAACTGAAGCTCGGGGCGAGATAGGAGCGGATGAGCGAGGGCTGACGCACGCGCGGGTCCTTCAGCGTCACCTCGCGCGCCGCGGTCTGTGGCGGCTCCTGGACGCGCACGCGCTCCGGAATCTCCCGCGCCGGGATGACGCCGTAATATGTCTCGGCGAGCGACCGAAGCTCGGCGGCGTCGATGTCGCCGGCCACGAGCAGGATGGCGTTGTTCGGCGCGTACCAGGTGCGGTAGAAATTCAGGGAGTCCTCGCGGGTATAGCCTTCGATCTCGTGGCGCCAGCCGATCACCGGCGTGCCGTAGGGGTGATGCAGGAACTGCGCGGCGGCGAGTTGCTCGGCCAGCCGTGCGCCCGGGTTGTTGTCGACCCGCATGGAGCGCTCCTCAAGCACCACATCGCGCTCGCGCAGCACCTCGTCCTCGGCGAGAACGAGATTGGTCATGCGGTCCGCCTCCATCTTCATCACCAGCTCCAGCCGGTCGCGCGCGATGGTCTGGAAATAGCCGGTGTAGTCGGGGCCGGTGAAGGCGTTCTCGTTGCCGCCGTTTCTGGCGACCTCCTTTGAAAATTCGCCGGAGGCGAGATCTTCGGTCGCCTTGAACATCAGATGCTCGTGAAAATGCGGCAGGCCCGATTTGCCGGGCGGGCTGTCGGAGGAGCCGATGCGGTACCAGACATGGTGGGTGACCACCGGCGCTCGCCGGTTGGTGATCACCACCACCTGCATGCCGTTGTCGAGGGTGAAGGTTTCGGGGTTGAACACGGCGGCCTCCGCTCGCTCGCCTCCGCCGGCAAGCTTCAGGCTGAAGATCAACGTGGCCGCGAGAAGCTGGGCGCCGAGGTGCTGGATGGAAGAAGGGATCAAGGACAAGCTCCGTGCTGCCGCTCACTCGGTGGCGGGCGTGGTCTCGATCGGTGTCTGCTGTCGCCTGACCAGCTGGACGGCGGTAGTGTCATCGGCTGCCGCGCGTTCCGCCGGGTCGAAGGCGAGGAGGCGGCGGAGAAGGGCGCCGTCCACCCGGTTTTCGGCGCGGGTTTCGGAAAGGGCGTCGAGATCGCGTTCCACGCGGTCGGTGCGGCTGACCAGAAGCTGCTGACCGTCGCTCGACGCAGCGCTCGCGCCCGATCCGTCGTCGCCGTCTTCGCCGCCGGTCAGGATGGCGCGCGCCTCGCTCGCCGGCTCGGAAACGCCGTCCGCCGAAGACGAGGGGCCGATCAGCGTGCGGCGCGCGGCATCGCTCGCGGCATTACCGCCGGCGTCGTCGCCGCCGGGCCTGGGCGGTCGGAGATTGTAGTCGGGGGGGACCGTCAGCGGCGGGCGTTTGATCACCGCCATCTCGTCCGGCCCGGTCTGCTCATAGCCGAGCGCCTGCTGCACCGTTTCGCCGCCGCCGCAACCGGCGAGGCCTAGCGCCATGCAGATGATCACGAACGAAACGCTTCGAGGCCCCTGTCCGACGATCAAAGCAGCTCTCCCATTCCAGTGCGGCCCGGTGCGACGGGAAGGTGTGCGGTCTCCCGAAGCCATGATCAGCCAGTCCGGGCTTATGTAGTCTGGCGTTCCGGTGACAGCAAGCCGTCGAGCAGCAGCAGGCCGGCACCGACGCAGATCGCGGCGTCGGCGACGTTGAAGGCCGGCCAATGATAACCGGCGACGTGGAAGTCCAGAAAATCGACGACCGCCCCGAAGCGGAAACGATCGATCACATTGCCGAGAGCGCCGCCGATCACGAGGCCGAGCGCCGTGATCGTCAGCCGATTCTCGGCCTGGCGCAACCAGTAGAGAAGCCCGAGCACGACGGCGATGGCGACGCCTGAGAGTATCCAGGGGCCAGCCGCGCCGGCCTCGTTGAACATGCCGAAGCTGACGCCGCGATTCCAGACCAGCACCAGATTGAAGAATGAGGTGACGGCGATCGGGTTCTCGGCGAAGTCGACGCCGAAAAGCGCCACCCATTTGGTGATCTGATCAAAGGCGATCACCAGGGCGGCGATCAGCAGGCCATGGCGCAGCGACGACGTCATGCGGCTTCCAGCGTCGCGACCGCATCGCTGCAGCGCGCGCACACGCCGTCGGCCTCGAGCTGCTCGTAGAGCTGCCAGCAGCGCTGGCATTTTTCGCCCGTCGCCTTTTTCGGCAGGACGCCGATGCCCGGTGCATCATCGAGGGTGAAGGCGTTGGCCGGCGGCTCGGCCGCGACCACCTCGAGGCCGCTGGTGATGCTGAGTTCCGCCCCGTCCACCTCGGCGAGCAGCGCCGCCTCGGCCTTGCCGACATAGACGACGGGCGCCGCTTCGAGTGAGGCGCGGATCCGCTTCTCCCGGCGCTCCACCTCGAGCGCGCCCGTGATCACCCGGCGCACCCGCCGAATTTTCTGCCACTTTGCCGCGAGCTCGGTATTGCGCCACTCGGCCGGCACTTCGGGGAACAGGCGGAGATGCACGCTGTCCTGCTCGTTCGGAAAACGTGTCAGCCAGGCCTCTTCGGCCGTGAACACCAGTACCGGCGCCAACCAGGCCGTGAGACAGGAAAACAGATGGTCCAGAACACTTCTGGCCGCACGCCTTCGGGTGCTGTCGGCGCGATCGCAGTAGAGCGCGTCCTTGCGTATGTCGAAATAGAAGGCGGAGAGATCGATCGCACAGAAATGGTGGATGGTCGAGTAGAGACGCTGGAAGTCGAACGCCTCGTTCGCCTCGCGCACCACCTCGTCGACCTCCGTCAGCCGATGCAGCACCCACCGCTCCAGCTCCGGCATGCCGGACGCCGGCAAGCGTTCACTTTCCTGGAAATCTGCGAGATTTCCGAGGAGATAGCGGAGCGTGTTCCTGAGCCGGCGATAGGCGTCCGCCTGGCCCTTCAGGATCTCCTGGCCGATGCGCACGTCCTCGGAATAATCCGCACTCACGACCCAAAGTCTGAGGATGTCGGCGCCCTGAGTCTTCATCAGGTCCATCGGCGAGATGACGTTGCCGACCGACTTCGACATTTTCCGGCCGTTCTCGTCGACCACGAAGCCGTGGGTCAGGACGGCGTCATAGGGTGCGCGGCCGCGGGTGCCGCAGCTCTCCAGGAGCGAGGAGTGGAACCAGCCGCGATGCTGGTCCGAGCCTTCGAGATAGAGCGAGGCCGGCCATTGGAGGTCGTCGCGCTGCTCCAGCACGGTCGCGTGGGTCGAGCCAGAGTCGAACCAGACATCGAGGATGTCGGTCACCTGCTCGTAGTCCTCGGGATTGCGATCGGGTCCCAGGAACTGGCCGGGATCGGAGGTGAACCAGGCGTCCGCGCCTTCCTGCTCGAAGGCGCTGGCGATGCGCTCGTTGACCGCGTCGTCCTGCAGCAGTTTTCCCGTACTTTTCTCGACGAACACGGCGATGGGGACGCCCCAGGCGCGCTGGCGGGAAACGCACCAGTCCGGGCGGTGCTCGATCATGCTCTTGATGCGGTTTTCGCCGGCTGCCGGGACCCAGCGGGTGTCGGCGATCGCCTGCAGCGCCTTTTTCCGAAGCTCGCCGTCGCCGTCCATCGGGATGAACCATTGCGGGGCGGCGCGGAAGATCAGCGGCGCCTTGGAGCGCCAGCTATGCGGGTAGCTGTGGACGAGTTTTCCTTGGGCGAGGAGCGATTCGTTTTTGACGAGCGCCTCGATGACCGGTTCCGCCGCCTTGAATACATGAACGCCTTCGAACAGCGGCACCTTGTCAGTGTAGAGCCCGTCCTCGGCGACGGTGTCCGGAACTTCCAGGCCGTGCTTCTGGCCGAGCTCGAAATCATCGGCGCCATGGGAGGGGGCGATGTGAACGAGCCCGACGCCCTGCTCCGTCGTCACGAAATCCGCCGGCAGCAGCGGCACCTCGAACTCGTAGCCGCCGAGTCCGTTGAGGGGGTGTTTTGCGATGGTTCCCGCGAGCGCCGACCCCTCGAACTGAGCCAGGACCTTGTGGCCGGTGATGCCGGCTTCGCCCGCCGTCGTCTCGACCAGCGCTTCCGCCAGCACCAGCTTTTCGCCGACAACGGCGTGTGATCCGTCCGCGACCGCGGTGACCTCGATCACGACATAGTCGATGTCCTCGCCGTAAGCGACTGCGCGGTTCGCCGGCATGGTCCAGGGCGTGGTCGTCCAGATCAGGATGGCGGCGCCATCAAGCTCGACGTTCGACGGCGTCGCGACGGGGAAACGCACGATGATCGTCGTCGAGGTGTGATCGTGATACTCGACCTCGGCCTCGGCGAGAGCCGTCTTCTCGACCACGGACCACATCACGGACTTCCGGCCGCGATAGAGCTGATCGGACATGGCGAACTTGGCGAGCTCCCGGAAAATGCCGGCCTCGGCCGCATAGTTCATGGTGGTGTAAGGATTGTCCCAGTCGCCGAGGCAGCCGAGGCGTTTGAACTCTTCCCGCTGCACGTCCAGCCAATGTTCGGCGAACTCGCGGCATTCCTGGCGGAACTCCTTGATCGGCACCGCGTCCTTGTCCTTGCCGGCCTTCCGGTATTTCTGCTCGATCTGCCATTCGATCGGCAGGCCGTGACAGTCCCAGCCCGGCACGTAGTTCGCGTCCAGGCCCAGCATCTGCTGGTTGCGGTTGACGACGTCCTTCAGGATCTTGTTGAGCGCCGTGCCCATATGCAGATGGCCGTTTGCATAGGGCGGGCCGTCATGCAGAATGAATTTTTCCTTGCCCGCGGAACGCTCGCGCTGGCGCTTATACAGATCCAGCCTCTGCCATCGCTCCAGGGTCTCCGGCTCGCGCGTCGGCAGGCTGGCGCGCATCGGAAACTCGGTCCTGGGCAGGAAAACGGTGTCGCGGTAGTCCTTCGTCATCGGGTCAGCTCATTGATGTCGGCCATTCGCGGCGGAAGTTCGCCACCGGCCTTGTTTACGCGATTCTCAGAAAAAGTCAGCAGCACCGGCGCGGTGCAGCGTCGACTTGCAGCGACGCGCTGCACCGCCGACTTGGGGTCACAGGCTCGAAATGGACGTGCCCGGGTTCGGTCCCGGGCGGAAATCCTCCAGGGTGTCGAAGGCGCTATCGGTCTGTTTGGCCGGCAATGTCATCGTCGATCCGCAATCCTCATCAGACTTGGCCCTTTAGATAAGCATCCAACGGCGCGTTGGCCAGGGTGGCTTTGGCGTCCTCGCAGTCCTTGGCCATCTGCGTCTTCAGGGCCTCGACGCCGTCGAAGGCGCGCTCGTCCCTGAGCTTTGCTACGAACTGACAGCAAAGACGTTTGCCGTAGAGCTCGGCCTTCCGGTCTATTAGATGGACTTCGAGCAGGCGGCCCTGGCGATCGTCGAAGGTCGGGCGAAGGCCGATATTGGCGGCGGCGTCCGCGACGATCCACCGGCCGTCCTCCTCGAAGATCGCGCGCACCGCGTAGACGCCCGCGGGCGGCCAGAGCGCGGGTCCCGGCTGCGGGCGGATATTGGCGGTCGGAAAGCCGAGTTTTCGCCCGCGCCGGTCGCCGCTCACGACACGGCCGATCAGGAAGAACGGGTGGCCGAGCAACTCGGCCGCACCCGCGACGTCGCCTTCGCCGATCAGCGTTCTGATGCGGCTGGACGAGCAGACCTCGCCAGCACCGCTCACCGGCTGAACGACGGTGACCCCGAAGCCGAAAAGCGCGCCCAGCGCTTCGAGCGCCTGGACGTCGCCACCCGCCTTGTGGCCGAAGCGAAAATCATAGCCGACCACGACATGGCGCACGCCGAGGCCTTCCGCCAGCACGTCTCGGGCGAAGGCTTCCGGGCTCTTTTCGCGCAGCGCTCGATCGAAGGTGAGCGCGTGGACATGCTTGATGCCGAGCGCCTTCAGACAGGCGGCCTTGGCCCGAAGCGGCGTCAGGCGGGCTGGCGCGATCGCAGGGCGAAGGAGTTGCAGCGGATGCGGCTCGAAGGTGACCACGCCGGCATCCGCGCCGAGTTCGGCGGCGCGCGCGCAGGCGGCCTCGATCAGGGCCTTGTGGCCGAGATGCACGCCATCGAAATTGCCGATCGCGACGACACCGCCGCGCGCCACGGCCGGTAGGCCCTGATGGGAGCGATTGACCTTCATGACCGCGTTATGGGCTTCTCACTCCGGGCCTGTAAAGCCGCCACGAGCGCAAAGGCTCAATAGGTGCCGGGATAGGCGCCGCCGTCGATCAGAAAGTTCTGGCCGGTGATGTAGCTCGCCTGCGCGCTGCAGATGAACGCGCAGAGATCGCCGAATTCGTCCGGATGGCCGAAGCGTTTCGCCGGGATCATAGCCATCGCGTCGTCCGCCAGTTCCTCCTCCGGGCGACCCGTCTTCTGCGACTGGAAGGCGAAGCCGGAGCGCAGCCGGTCGGTGTCGAAGCGGCCGGGCAGGATGTTGTTGATGGTCACGCCGTGCTGCACGGTCTCCCGCGCGATGCCGGCGACGAATCCGGTAAGGCCCGAACGCGCGCCGTTGGACAGCCCGAGGATCGAAATCGGCGCCTTCACCGAGGATGAAGTGATGTTGACGATGCGCCCGAACTTTCGGCCGATCATGTCGTCGACCACGGCTTTGATCAGCTCGATCGGCGTGATCATGTTGGCGTTGCAGGCCGACTGCCAGTCCTCCGGCGTCCAGTCCCGGAAATTGCCGGGCGGCGGGCCGCCGGCGTTGTTCACGAGAATGTCCATGTCCGGACAGGCGGCGAGCGCCGCCTTTCTCCCGGACTCGGTGGTGATGTCGCCGGCGACGATCGCGACGTTCGCCCCGGTGGCGTCGCGGATGTCTCTCGCCGTCGCTTCGAGCGCGCTTTCGGTGCGCGCGGTGATGGTGACGTCGACGCCGTTCTTGGCAAGCGCCATGGCGCAGCCGCGACCCAGCCCCTTGCTCGCCGCACAGACCAGCGCCTTCCTGCCCGCAATCCCCAGATCCATTTTTTCGGACTCCCTGTGTCAGTTTCGGGTGGCTCTCAGCCTTCCTTTTCGATCTCGTCGGCGCTCGGCAGAGCGAGACGGGCGAGAGGAACGGTTATCGGCCTTTGGCGCGCCAGGGACAAGCGGTCAAGCTCCTCGACCAAGCTGCGGACCGCGGCGAAAGAGCGGTCCATATGGGTGAGGAGATAGCGCACCACCGGCCCCGGCACCTGGAGCTGCCGGTCGTCGAACAGCTTCAGCAGCAGGGCGGCGAGCAGCTGATCGTCCGGCGGGCCGATCGCGACCGAGGGGGCGGCGAGCAGCCGGGAGCGGAGGTCCGGCAGTTCGATCGTCCATCGCGCGACCGGCCGGGTCGCGGTCAGCAGCAGATGGCCGCCGTCCTCGCGCAGCCGATTGTAGAGCTGCAGCAGCTTCACTTCGTCGGCGATCGGCTCGGCCGGATCCACGAGGTAGTTGCGAGACGCATCCAGCTCGAGCACATCTCCAGGCTCGGACCCCAAGTCAAGGCCGTCGCACCTTGCGACCCAGATCGAGGCCAGGTGGGTTTTGCCCGCACCTTTTGGGCCGTGGAGGACGAGGGCGGGGGCTGGCCAGGCCGGCCAGCGGCCGATCCAGGCGAGCGCCTCGCGGTTGCAGTCCGCAGGCATGAAATCCTCGACGCCCAGGCCCGGATCGTGGAGGAAGGGGAAGGGGAGCTGGCCGGCGCCCGCGGATCTTGGGTCGCTCATCCCGCCGATCGAGACGTCGAACCGGCGGCCGTCTTCTCGGCGACATTCGCGACCCTGCCCTCCGCATCCAGCACGGTCATTCGAGTCGGGTCGGAGCCGCCTTCCTCTGGCGCATTATAGAGCGCACTTTCCTGATAGCGCGCGATCCAGAAACGGATCAGCACCCCCATCACCGCGGCGAAGGGGACGGCGAGCAGCGTGCCGAGAATGCCGAACAGCGCCGTGCCGGCGAGCACCGCGAAGATCACCCAGACCGGATGCAGATGGATGCGGCTGCCGACCAGCCGCGGGCTGATCAGATTGCCCTCGATGAACTGACCGAGGCCGAAGATGCCGGCCACGATCAGGATCATCCAGATGTCCTGGAACTGGAAGGCGGCGACCGACAGCCCGATCACGAGACCGATCGCCATGCCGATGAACGGCACGAAGGAGAACATGCCGGTCAGGAGGCCGATGATCAGCCCGTAATTCAGGCCGGCCGCCCAGAGACCGAGCCCGTAGAAGAGGGCGAGAAAGGAGCAGACCAGGCCCTGACCGCGGATGAAGCCGGCCAGCACCTCGTCGATCTGCGCGCCTACCTGGTCGAAACTGTCCAGATGATCCGGCGGCACGAGGCCCCGGATCGAGGCGGTCATCCGATCCCAGTCGCGCAGCATGTAGAAGGTCACGATCGGCGTGACGAACATCAGCGCCACGAGGTTCAGGAGCGCCACGCCGGACTGCAGGAGCCCGGTCACCCAGCTCACGACGACGCCGATCGCCTGGCCGGACTGCTCCTTCAGCATCCCGGTCGCCGAGAGATCGGTTCCGAGGCTGAAGCGCTCGGCGAGGCTGGTCAGCGCCGGCAGGAGGCGGTCGCGAAGCCCCTCGACATAGTCCGGCAGTTCGGCGGCGAGCCTGGCGCTCTGATCGGCGAGCGGCGGCAGCAGGATCAGCACCACCAGCGCCAGGACGATGAACACGGCGACCGCGATGATGCTGGTGGCGGCGATCCGGCTGAAGCGCATCCGCTCCAGGCGGTCGGCGGCGGGATCGAGCATGTAGGCGGCCGCCATGCCCACCAGGAACGGAAACAGGATGTCGCGCAGAAGAATCAGGCCGAGCACGAGGATCGCCAGCGGCAGCATCGCCACCACCAGAAAGCGCGTCATCTTGCCCCAGAACGAATTCAACCGGCCTTCTCCAGATCGGCGTTGCGCATCGCCTGCACCACGTAGCTGCCGCCGGAGATAAGCGTCAGCGCCGCGACCGTCCAGACCAAGGGCGGCAGCAGGTGGCCGACATCGGCGACCCCGCCCCAGATCGCCAGCGCGACGGCGCCCAGGATGATCTGCGCGAACGTGTTGAGCTTGCCGATCCTGAGCGGCCGCACGCGAAACACCGGATCGCGCCTTCGGATCAGCATGACGCCGACCACGATCAGCACGTCGCGGGCGACTACCAGCACGGCGAGCCAGAGCGGCAGGTGCCCCGAGAGCGCCAGCGCCAGATAGACTCCGTCGAGGAGCGCCTTGTCGGCGAGCGGATCGAGGATCGCGCCGAGATTGGTGTCCTGCTTGAACGTCTTGGCGATGTAGCCGTCCAGCGCATCCGATATGCCGGCCGCGACGAACACCCAGAATCCCGCCCAGACACGGTCGGTGACGATCAGCCACATCAGCGGCGGCACCAGCAGGAACCGGCCGACCGTGATCAGATTGGCGAGGTTGTAGGGCGACGCCGTGCTCAGGACGAGTCCGGTGTTGTGCTCGTTCGCCCGTCGAACCTTGGATCCGCCGCCCGCAGCAAGAGCCATGACTCCTCCTCCCGCGACAACCTCAGACCAAGACTGTCGAGCGCCCGCTCGAAGCCGACCTCGTCGCCCACATAGTAGATCTGGGCTCTGACCAGGCTACGGGCAAACGAGGCGATCTCCACTTGGCTGACTTCGGCCAGATTTTCCAGCCCCTGGTCGATGGACACCCAATCGTCGAGACTGTCGATCGGGATGTCGACGAAGATGAGGCCGCCGGTGTCCAAACGCAAGATGTGGCCGTTCTTCCACTGCTCGTCGAGGCTGTCCTGAAGTCGCGTCACCGCGGTCTCGAACAGCGCGTCCAGCGACTGGCCGGGCTCGCCTTCGAGGGTGAAGGCCTGGCCTTGCCGGCTGCGCGAGCCGACCCGCTCAGCACCCAGCCGCACCGCCGGCGCAGCGCCGGCGGTCGGATCGCCGAGCGGTTCGGCGCTGACCACGATGCCGTCCTTGGCGCCGTAGCGGCTCGCGAGACGCTGCACCGCCAGCTGATCGCCGCTGGCGGCCTGCTCGGCGGTCATCGCGCTCACGTCCTCGAGATCGCCGAGCGGCATGATCAGCCGGAGCGGCCGCTCGCTCTCCAGCGTCTCCGCCCAGGCCGCCCACCAGGGATTGCCGTCCGGCCACAGCACCGGTCCGTTCGGTCCCTGATAGAGCGGCAGCACCAAAAGCGGCTCGGACACCTCCTCGGAAAACGGCAGGCGTTCCGCCTCCAGCAGTTCCTGAACCCGCTTCGGGTCGAAGGCGACCGTCATCTTGGCGAGATAGCGCGTGGCGGAAAGCTGCTCGTCCGCGATCTGGAAATTCGACACGTAGCGGTCCACGGACAGATCGCCGACGCTCGGCAGCCTTCCGTGGTCGCTCGCCGGCACCAGCCGTCTCAGCAGCCGGCGAAGGCCGTCCCGCTGACCCTGCCGATGGGCCTGCTCGCGCGCGGCGACGGCATTGTCGGCCGTGGCGTCGACGGCGATCCGGCCGACCGTATAGAGATCGGCCTGCTGAGCCGGGGACGGGGCGGCATGCCACAAAATCGACGAGAGAATGAACGCCGATGCAAGAACACGTATGGATTGAAGCATTGCAAAGCGGTCCAGATCGCCTAAGGTGTCGACACTCAACCATTTGGCCACGCACCGTTCAAGAACAAAGCTCGCAGCATGACGTTCCAGCCATGACCAGCACCTATGGCGGATCGCCCGCCGTCGACCGCTATCGCGAAGCCGGTGTCGACATCGATGCCGGCAACGCCTTCGTCAAGGCGATCGCCCCGCTCGCCGGTTCGACGAGGCGGCCGGGCGCCAGCGGCGCGCTCGGCGGATTCGGCGGTCTGTTCGACCTCAAGGAAGCCGGCATCGACGACCCGGTGCTGGTCGCCGCGACCGACGGCGTCGGCACCAAGCTGCAGCTGATCGCCAAGGCGGACCAGCACAAGGTCGCCGGCGTCGATCTGGTGGCGATGTGCGTGAACGATCTCCTGGTGCAGGGTGCGGAACCGCTTTTCTTTCTCGACTATTTCGCCAGCTCCAGGCTCGACCCGCTCGCCGCCAAGGACGTCATAGCCGGCATCGCCGAAGGCTGCCGGGAGGCCGGCTGCGCGCTGATCGGCGGCGAGACCGCGGAGATGCCGGGCCACTACAAGCCCGGTGATTTCGATCTCGCGGGCTTCGCGGTCGGCGCCGTGAGCCGCGACAAAATGCTCCCCCGGGACGATCTCGAAACCGGCGACGTGCTGCTCGGCCTCGCTTCGTCGGGCATTCACGCCAACGGCTTCTCGCTGGTCAACAAGGTGCTCAGGACCGAGCGCCTGGCGCTCAGCGACCCCGCACCCTTCGCGCCCGACAGGATCCTGGCCGACGTCCTCCTGACTCCGACCCGCATCTATGTCGAGAGCCTGAAGGAGATCGTGCAGGGCGGACGGGTGAAGGCGCTCGCGCACATCACCGGCGGCGGCCTCGTGGACAATGTGCCGCGGGTGCTGCCAGACGGCATGATGGCCGCGATCGACGCCCGCGCCTGGCAGGCGCCGCCGGTCTTCCGCTGGCTCTACGAAGCGGCGAAGATGACGCCCGAACAGCTTCTCCGCACCTTCAATTGCGGCATCGGCATGGTCCTGATCGTCGCGGAAAGCGAGGTGCGGGACGTGACCGCGGTGCTCAAGGCCAAGGGCGAAACCGTCTACCGGCTCGGCCATCTGACCAGGGGCGACGGCCCGCCCTGCGTCGAAATCACGGGGGCATGACCCATGCCAGGGTCGACCTGGACCTCGACACCCCAAGATGCCGAGTCGCCGTTCTCGTCTCCGGGCGCGGCTCCAACCTGAAGGCCCTCGTCGAGGCCGGCCGACGGCCGGAGGCTTCCTACGAGATCGCGCTGGTCATCGCGAACCGGCCGGGGGCCGGCGGCCTGGACGTGGCCGCGGCGGCGGGCATTCCGAACCTGGCGATCGATCACCGGGACTATGAGGGCCGGGAAGCCTTCGAGCGGGTGCTCGATGAAAAGCTGAACGAGGCCGGTGTCCGCCTCGTCTGTCTCGCCGGCTTCATGCGCGTGCTCACGCCCTGGTTCGTCGAGCGCTGGCGGGACCGGCTCCTCAACATCCACCCCTCATTGCTGCCCGCCTTCAAGGGCCTGGACACCCACAGGCGCGCGCTCGATGCCGGCGTGCGGATCCATGGTTGCACCGTCCACGTCGTGCGCCCCGAACTCGACGACGGCCCGATCCTTGTGCAGGCGGCCGTGCCGGTGCTGGATGGCGACACCGAAGACTGCCTCGCCGCCCGTGTGCTGGATGCCGAACATCGCGCCTACCCGCTGGCGCTGGAGATGTTCGCGTCCGGGCGGGCGGAGATTGTGGACGGGCGGGTATTGGTGGAGGGGGCCGAGGCGCCCGTGGCGGGGTGGATTAATCCGCCAAAGTAGCATTGCATGCATCTGGGAAAGTGGTGAGACCACGTCATTTGGTTTTTGCCGTCATCGCCAGGCTCGCCGGTATGCGGGCAGGTTCCGGGCGCGTCGGCGAGAGCCTTCACATCGGACGCGCCACGAGATCGGATCCCGATATGATGAACGCGGTTGCGACCCGCGGATCGGGAAGATCCCTCAGCCCGCGAGTTCCCCGGTTTCCGCGCCGTCACCTCCGGTGATTTCCACGAATGGCGCTCGGCAGGTTTACGCGCGCTCGGCCTCGGCCTTCTGCTCGGTGACCGGCACGTCGAGCTTGTCCAGCATCTCGCGCGGCACGATTTGCCAGAACTGGCGGGACTCGCGCTCGAAATCGGCCAGCATCCGCTCGGCGAGGCGGCTTTGCGTGTTTTTGAAGTGGAGCGTCAGGAGTGCTCGAAGCTCGTCGGCATAATGGGCGACCTCGATGCGCTGATAGATCACCATGTCGGTGTTGACCAGTTCGGCGAGGCGCTGGTCCGGATCGTAGACATAGGCCATGCCGCCGCTCATGCCGGCGCCGAAATTGTCGCCGACCGGGCCCAGGATGACGGCGACGCCGCCGGTCATGTATTCGCAGCCATTGTCGCCGCAGCCCTCGACCACGGTGACCGCGCCCGAATTCCTGACCGCGAAGCGCTCGCCGGCGCGGCCCGCCGCGAACAGCTTGCCGGCGGTGGCGCCGTATAGGCAGGTGTTGCCGATGATGGTGTTCTCGGCGGCGATCATCGGCGAGGAGACCAGCGGGCGCACGACGATGGTGCCGCCGGAAAGCCCCTTGCCGACATAGTCGTTGGCGTCGCCGAAGACTTCGAGCCGAAGACCCTGCACGGAGAACGCGCCGAGCGACTGGCCGGCGGAGCCCCGGAGCCGAACGGTGATCTGCCCGGGCGGCAGGGTGTTCATGCCATAGCGGCGGGTGATGTGGGCGGAAAGCCGGGTGCCGACCGCGCGGTGCACGTTTCGGACGTTGTAGGCGAGCTGCATCTTTTCGCCGACTTCGAGGGCCGGACGGGCGTCCGCGATCATCTGCGCGTCCAGGCTGTCCGGCACCTCGTTCCTGCCCTCGATCGCGCAATGGCGGGGATGGCCGCCGTCGTCGACCTGGGCGAGGATCGGGTTGAGGTCGAGATCGTCGAGATCGGCGCTGCCGCGGCTGACCTGGCGCAGCAAATCGGTACGGCCGATCGCTTCTTCCAGGGACTTCAGGCCGAGGGACGCCAGGATCTCCCGGACCTCCTCCGCGATGAAGCTGAAGAGGTTCACGACCTTGTCCGGCGTGCCTTCGAATTTTGCACGCAGATCCTCTCGCTGGGTGCAGACGCCGACCGGGCAGGTGTTGGAGTGGCATTGCCGGACCATGATGCAGCCCATGGCCACCAGGCCCGCCGTGCCGACGCCATATTCTTCCGCACCCAGCATGGCGGCGATCACCACGTCGCGCCCGGTCTTGATGCCGCCGTCGGTCCTGAGGACCACGCGGTGGCGAAGGCGGTTCAAGGTCAGCACCTGGTTGACCTCGGAAAGCCCCATCTCCCAGGGCGTGCCGGCATATTTGATCGAGGTCTGCGGGCTCGCCCCGGTACCGCCGGAATGGCCGGAGACCAGGATGACGTCGGCTTTCGCCTTGGCGACGCCGGCCGCGATCGTGCCGATGCCGGCCTCGGAGACCAGTTTCACGCAGACCTTGGCGTCCGGATTGATCTGCTTCAGGTCGTAGATGAGCTGGGCCAGATCCTCGATCGAATAGATGTCGTGGTGGGGCGGCGGCGAGATCAGGGTGACGCCCTCGGTCGAATGGCGAAGCGATGCGATCTGGGCGGTCACCTTGAAGCCCGGAAGCTGGCCGCCTTCGCCGGGCTTGGCGCCCTGGGCGATCTTGATTTCAAGCTCGCGACAGGCGTTCAGATATTCCGCGGTGACGCCGAAGCGGCCGCTCGCCACCTGCTTGATCGAGGAATTGGCGTTGTCGCCATTGGCTCTGGGGGTGAAGCGCTCCTTGGCCTCGCCGCCCTCGCCGCTGTCCGCCTTCGCGCCGATGCGGTTCATGGCGATGGTCAGCGTCTCGTGCGCCTCGGGGCTGAGCGCGCCGAGCGACATGCCCGGCGTGACGAAGCGCTTTCGGATCTCGGTGATGCTCTCGACCTCGTCGAGCGAGGCCGGCTGCCGGCTGACGTCGAAGCCTATCAAATCGCGGATCGCGACGGGTTCGGCGCCGTCGATCGCGGCCGAATATTTCTTGTAGGCGGCGTAGCTGTCGGTCGCCACCGCGTGCTGAAGCTGGTGGATCGCGGGGCCTTCGAGCGCGTGCTGCTCGCCGCCCTTCCGGAAACGGTAGAGGCCGCCGATCTCGAGCGGCTGCTCGTCCTCGTCGAAGGCGCGGCGATGGAGGGTCAGCACCTTGTTGGAGATGCCGGCGAGGCCGATGCCGGAGATGCGCGTGATCAGGCCCGGGAAATATTCGGCACAGAGTGATCGGGAAAGGCCGACCGCCTCGAAATTATAGCCGCCCCGATAGGAGCTGATGATCGAGATGCCCATCTTGGACATGATCTTCAACAGACCCTGACCGACCGCCTCCTTGAAGCGCTCCAGGCATTCTTCCAGGGAATAGTTCGGAAACAGGCCGCGCCTGTGGCGATCGGCGATCGCGGCTTCGGCGAGATAAGCGTTGACCAGTGTCGCGCCGACGCCGATCAGCACCGCGACGTAGTGGACGTCGAGGCATTCGCCGGAGCAGACCACGATCGAGCTGAAGGAGCGCAGCCCCTCCTCGACCAGATGGCTGTGCACGGCGCCGGTCGCGAGGATCATCGGAACGGGAGCACGGCTCTTCGAGACGGCGCGATCATCGAGGATCACCTGGCCGCGGCCTTCGCGCACGGCGTCCTCGGCCTCCATGCGGATCCGCTGCAGCGCGTCTCGAAGGGCGCGCCAGCCGCCTTCCGCCTCGTAGGTGCAGTCGATGGTGGTGGCGCGCTCGCCGAAATGCGCCTTCAGGGCTTCGAGATCGGTGTTCAGGATCAGCGGCTTCCTGAGCTGCAGGATCTTGGTCTGGGAAGGCGCCTGGTCGTAGACATTGCCGAGATTGCCGAGGCGCGTCTTCAGACTCATCACCCGGTATTCGCGAAGGGGGTCGATCGGCGGGTTGGTGACCTGGCTGAACTGCTGTCGGAAGAAGTGATGGAGGCCGCGGTAGCGCCGGGACAGCACCGCCATGGGCGTGTCGTCGCCCATGGAGCCGAGCGCCTCCTTGGCGTCGAGCACCATCGGCGCCAGGAGCAGCTCCAGATCCTCCATGGTGACGCCGAACAGGTTCTGGCGCCGCTTGAGCTCGGCGCGCTCGTAGACGAACGGCTCGAAGCCGCGCCCGGCGACCCGGTCCTCGAGATGGGTGATGCCCTTCACCCACTGGCCGTAGGGCTTTTCGTCGGCGAGGTGATCCTTGAGTTCGTGGTCGTGATAGAAAATCCCGTGCTGAAGATCGATGCCGATCATCTCGCCGGGTCCGACCCGGCCCTTTTCGACGATTCGGGTGCCGGGCATCGGCACCATGCCGGTCTCCGAGCCGACGATCAGCAGGTCGTCCTCGGTCCGGCTGTAGCGAAGCGGTCTGAGCCCGTTTCGATCCATGCCGCCGATCACCCAGCGGCCGTCGCAGGCGACCACGCCCGCCGGACCGTCCCAGGGTTCCATCACGCAGTTGCAGTAGTTGAAGAGATCCCGGTGGGGCTCGGGCATGGAGATCTTGCTGGCCCAGGCCGGCGGGATCAAAAGCGTCTTGGTGAGCGGCACCGAGCGGCCGGCGCGCACTAGGGCCTCGACCACCGCATCCAGGGCGGCGCTGTCCGAGGAGCCCGCCTGGACGATCGGCTTCACGTCCTCGTTATGGTCGCCGAAGGTCGGCGCGAACATGCGGGTTTCGTGGCTTTTCATCCAGTTCAGATTGCCGCGCAGCGTGTTGATCTCTCCATTGTGGGCGAGCATGCGGAAAGGCTGGGCGAGCTTCCAGGAAGGCCAGGTGTTGGTCGAGTAGCGCTGATGGAACACCGCGAAATTGGAGACGAAGCGTTCGTCCAGAAGGTCCGGATAGAAGACCGAGAGCTGTTCGGCGAGGAACAGGCCCTTGTAGATCAGCGAGCGGCATGAGAGCGAGCAGATGTAGAAGTCGTTCAGGTTCTCGGCGAGCACCTGGCGTTCGATCCGGCGGCGGATGATGAACAGGTCGCGCTCGAAGACGTCGTCGCTGGCGGCGCGGATGTCGTCGCCGCCCTGGCCGCGCGGCCTGCTGATCATGATCTGCTCGATCTCGGGCCGTGTCGCGATCGCCTTGTCGCCGATCACCGAGGTGTCGACCGGCACCTGGCGCCAGCCGAGGATCGAATAGCCGAAGCGGAGGATTTCGGTCTCGACGATGGTGCGGCAGCGTTCCTGGGCGGCGAAATCGGTGCGCGGCAGAAACACCATGCCGACCGCGATCCGCCCCTCGACGTTCTTGTCGCCATGAAGCTGGTCCAGAAAGAAATCCTGCGGGATCTCCAGATAGATGCCGGCGCCGTCGCCGGTCTTGCCGTCGGCGTCGACCGCACCCCGGTGCCAGACCGCCTTCAGCGCGTCGATCGCCGCGACCACCACCTTGCGTCTCGGCTTGCCGTCGATCGCGGCGACGAAGCCGACGCCGCAGGCGTCGCGCTCGTCCGAGGCGGCGTACATGCCGCGGCGTTCGAGATCGGCGGCATTGCCGACATAGTCGCGAAAGGCGCGCTCGGCGTTGCCGAGATTCGAAATCCGATCAATCATATCGTTTCTCCAGGCCTGCCGCTCAGGATGCGGCGGCCGCGGACGGAACGTCTTCCGCCGGCTGTTGCGATGTCTTTTTAGCCGCTCTGTTCTGCAGATAGTCGTGAATGCCGACGGCGGCGTCGCGCCCGTCCTTCACGCCCCAGACCACGAGTGAAGCCCCGCGCACGATGTCGCCGCCGGCGAACACGCCCTCCATCGGCGTCATCATGGTGTCCCAGTCGATCCTGACCGTGCCCCAGCGGGTGACTTCGAGCTCGGGCTGATCGAACAGCGCGGGCAGGTCCTCGGGATCGAAGCCGAGCGCCTTGATCGCGAGGTCCGCGTCCAGGGTGAAGCTGCTGTCCGGCATCGGCTCCGGCCGCTGACGGCCGGTGGCGTCGGGTGCGCCGAGGCGGATGCGCACCGCGCGCACGCCGGCGACCACGCCGTCGCCGAGAAAGGCCTCCGGGGCGGCCTGCCAGACGAACTCGACGCCTTCCTCCTCGGCGTGGCCGACCTCACGCATGGAGCCCGGCATGTTCACGCGGTCGCGGCGGTAGAGGCACTGTACCGAAGTCGCTCCCTGGCGCACCGCGGTGCGCACGCAGTCCATCGCCGTGTCGCCGCCGCCGATCACCACCACGCGCTTGCCGGCGGCGTTCAGGGAGCCGTCGTCGAAGGCCGCGACATCATCACCCAGGCCTTTCCGATTGCTCGCGGTCAAATAGTCCAGCGCCGGGACCACCTGGCCGAGCCCGACGCCGGGGATGGTGAGTTCACGCGCCTGATAGACACCGGTGCCGATGAACAGCGCGTCATGCCTGGCGCGAAGCTCGTCGAAGGTGACGTCGCGCCCGATCTCGACGCCGAGTTCGAAGGCGATTCCGCTCGCCTCCAGCACGGCCGCCCGCCTGGAGACGACATCCTTTTCGAGCTTGAAGTTCGGGATGCCGTAGACCAGCAGGCCGCCTATGCGGTCATACCGGTCGTAGACCGTGATCCGGTACCCCTTTTTTCTGAGCTGCTCGGCGACCGCGAGCCCGGCCGGCCCGGCGCCGATGATCCCGACGCTCTCGGCGCGCTCGACCCTGGGGCGGATCGGCTTCACCCAACCCTTGTCGAAGGCGGTGTCGACGATGTGCTTTTCGACCGCGCCGATGGTGACCGATTCGAAGCCCTTCTCGATCACGCAATTGCCTTCGCACAGCCGGTCCTGGGGGCAGATTCGGCCGCAGATCTCCGGCATGTTGTTGGTCGCGGACGCGAGCTCGTAGGCCTCTTCCAGCCGCCCCTCGGCGGTCATCCGGAGCCAGTCGGGGATGTTGTTATGCAGCGGGCAGTGGACCTGGCAGAAGGGAATGCCGCACTGCTCGCAGCGAGACGCCTGCTCGGCGGCGCGTTCCGGGATGAATTCGTCGTAAATCTCGCGGAAATCCTGACGCCGTAGCTCGGCCTCGCGCTTGTCGGGCATGGCCTTTTCGACGTCTATGAATTGCATCATTCCGGCGGTCATGACGTCCCCCAAGATTTTCAGCCCGGGCCGACTTCTTGTCACCCGGCCGCAAATGACCGAGCGCGGAGATCCTGCGCGGTCGAAGCCCGTCCATTGCAGCGAGACTTCACGATAAGCGGCCCGGGCGGTGTCTGTCCAGTGCTTTTTGCCATTTAGTTAATATATTTTAACTAATTTCGGCGTTTTCACCCGGCTCATTCGATCCCGCTCGATTTCATGCCGGCGCCGTGGAAAATTTGGTACCGAAACAGGACTAAACTGCTTCGTTGTCCGACACGCGGGCGCCTTGCGACCTTTAGCGATGCACCATCGTGATTGGCGGCCCCGGGGAAATGTGGTAGCTCGCATCGCGCCTTCGTCAGCAATCTACGCTCCCGTTCGGTGGTTTTCGTTCAGAGGTGTCATGTCTGCGCTTCAAAGTATCGTTCTGGGTTTGGTTCAGGGGCTTTCCGAATTCCTGCCGATCAGCTCGTCGGGCCATCTGATCCTGGTGCCGCTGGTCACCGGCTGGGCGGATCAGGGGCTGACCTTCGACGTCGCCGTACATATCGGCAGCCTTGGCGCCGTGCTCCTCTATTTCCGCCGCGACCTGTTCGACATGCTTCGCGGCGCCGGCGACTGGTCCGAGCCCGGCCTGCTCGCTCATTCCGGACGGCGTCTGATCGTCCTGATCCTGGTCGGCACCCTGCCGATCATCCTCGGCGGGGTCGTCATCAAGATGGTGATCGGCACGGAAAATCTCCGCAATGCCTGGGTCGTCGGCTGCACCAGCATCGTCTTCGGCAGCCTTCTCTACATCGCGGATCGCGTCGGCGCGCGCGAGCGCGGCATCGGCGAGATGGGCTTCAAGGACGCCTTGCTGATCGGCTGCGCCCAGGTCCTGGCCCTGATCCCCGGCACGTCGCGCTCCGGGGTGACCATGACCGCGGCGCGCTTTCTCGGCCTGCAGCGCCCGGATGCGGCCCGGTTTTCCTTCCTTCTGTCGATCCCGGCGATCCTCGCCGCGGGTTCGCTGGTGACGCTCGAGGTGCTGGAAGGCAATGGGCAGGGGCTGGAGATGAGTGCTGTTCTCGGCCTGCTCGCGGCCTTTCTCAGCGCCTGGGCGGCGATCGCCTTCTTGATGAACTGGCTGCGCCAAAAGAGCTTCACGCCCTTCGTCATCTACCGCCTGATCCTCGGTGTCGCGCTTTTAGCCTACGCCTTCATGTCGGGCTGATCCCGCAGATCGGCGTCCTGGCGGTCGACATACCAGCGCGGATAGTGCTCTTTCACCACCTCGCCGTCGCGGGCGAGTGCATGGCAGGTGTTGAGGTGGGGCGGGGGGCGGTCGTTTTCGGCCGGGGGTTTCGGCCGGTAGCGGGCATTCCAGGGATAGATGGTTTGAAAGGCCGTGGTGGCGAGCGGGCCGACCAGCTCGACCAGATGCGTGCAGCCCTGGACGCCGCCCAGCCTTTTCGCGACCTCCCGCCGCCAGCCGGGACCGACGCTCAGGCCTTCGAGTTTCTTGAAGGCGGAAACGATCGCCGGGCAGACCGGGAAGGGCGACGCCGCCATCGCAGCCTCGGCTTTGACCACCGTCAGCGTGTCGTCCATGGTCAGCCGCAAGCACATGTCGTGGACCGGATCGCCGGGCGCCAGCTCGCCGCGGGACGCGCTTTCGAAGGGATAGGACTTGACGTCGGTCAGATGCCCCTCGATGTCCCAAAGCCCGTCCCTGCGGCGATAGCCGCGGCAGTCGATGCGGCGGTGATGGATCGGTTCCCGGTCTTCGGGCGGCGAAAGGGGCATCGGCAAACGCTCTCACATCCGTCGGCCGCCCGGACGACGACCGTACCAAAGCCAATGTTGGCCCATCCACCGCCGAGAACAAGGCCGGCCGAACGTCGGCCTCGTTGACCATGTGCCGGTGAGGGGGCGGACGACGCGCTAACCCGGCCTCGCCGTCACGGCCCGCCCGAGACCCAGGCAAGTCAACGCTGTCGGGCGTCCCCGACCTAGGGCCAGGTGACTTCGGGGGGGAGCGACATCAGAATCGCTTCGGTGTTGCCGCCGGTCTTGAGGCCGAACTGGGTGCCGCGGTCGTAGAGGAGGTTGAATTCGACATAGCGGCCGCGGCGGAACAGCTGATGCGCGCGCTCCTCGGCCGTCCAGTGGCGGTTCAGGTGGCGGCGCACGATCTTTGGATAGATGTCCAAGAACGCCTCGCCGACCTCCCGCGTGAAGGCGAAATGTGCTTCGGGATCGTCATCGAGATAGTCATAAAAAATCCCGCCGACGCCGCGATGCTCGTTGCGGTGGGGAAGAAAGAAATAGTCGTCCGCCCATTTTTTGAATTTTTCGTGGTGGCCGGGGTCGTGGCGATCGCAGGCCGCCTTCAGGCGGGCATGGAAGGCGGCGGTGTCCTCGTCGTCAGGGGTGATCGGGTTCAGATCCGCGCCGCCGCCGAACCAGACTTTTTGGGTCTGGATATGGCGCGTGTTCATGTGGACCGGCGGCACATGCGGCGATCTGGGATGAGCGACCAGCGAAATCCCGCTCGCCCAGAAGCTGGGATTCTCGTCGGCGCCCGGGATCTGTTTCGCGAATTCCGGCTTGAACGCGCCATGCACGGTCGAGACGTTGACACCGACCTTCTCGAACACCCGCCCGCGCATCAGCCCCATCACGCCGCCGCCGCCTTCGGGGCGGTCCCAGGGCGTTTTTTCGAACCGGCCAGGCGCCAGCGTGTCGCAGTCCCGGCCGGCGAATTCGTCCTCGATGGTCTCGAACTCGGCACAGATCCGATCGCGCAGACCCTCGAACCAGTCCCTCGCCCGATCGCGCAGCGCCATCACGTCCACGGTCATCTCACCACTCTCCGCCTTGGTCATTCGCGCGGAGCTAAGCGGGGCCACGTTGAGGCGTCAATCCGTGTTACACCTTATATCCGGCTGTCTGGCCGTGGCGGGAAAGCCATCAGTCTGCCGGAGCGCCTCCCCGAGCACCATGGCGAGCGCGGTCACCACGTTCAGGGAGCGCAGGCCGTCCGCCATGGGCAGACCCACCCTGAGATCGGCCGCGGCGTGAACAGGCTCCGGCACGCCGGCGCTCTCCTGGCCGGCGAGCAGGATGTCGTCGTCTCGAAAGCGGGCCCGATGAGGGGCGACGTCTCCTCGGGTGGTCAGGAGCACCAGGCGCCGCCCGTCTTCGCGTCGCGCCTGCTCGAACGACTGCCAGGACGGCCAGCGCCGGATCTCCGCTTTTGTCAGATAATCCATGCCGACCCGGCGAAGGCGCTTATCGTCCCAGACGAAGCCCGTCGGCTCGATGATCGAGATCGGCGCTGCGAAGCAGGCGGCGAGGCGGATGGCGGCCGCCGCATTGGCGGCGATATCCGGTCGAAACAGTGCGATCTCCAAAGCCTTCCCCATCTCGCGGACCGGTCCGGCTGCCACACCGGCGCGATATTTGACGATGCAAAGATGCGACCAACTGTCCGCTTGCTTGCGTCTCGCCGCCAGTCACTCTAGTAAACTTGCGATCACTTGTGAAAAGAATGGGCGCAGGATCATGGCCGAAGCGGCTGCCGACCATCATCAGAATGCGGACGACGGGGACACGCGTCGCGATTTTCTCTATCTCCTGACCGGCGCCACGGCGCTGGTCGGCACGGGTGCTGCGATCTGGCCGCTGGTCGACAACATGAACCCCTCGGCCGACGTTCTCGCGCTCGCCTCCACCGAGGTCGACCTCAGCGCCATCGAAGAGGGCATGTCGGTGACGGTGAAATGGCGCGGCAAGCCGGTCTTCATCCGCCATCGGACCGCGGCCGAGATCGAGGAGGCGCGCGCCGTCGACGTCGGCGCGCTGCGCGATCCCCAGACCGACGAGGAGCGGGCGGAGAAGCCGGAGTTCCTGATCATGGTCGGGGTGTGCACCCATCTCGGCTGCGTGCCTCTCGGGCAGAAGCCGAACGAGGAGCATGGCGAATACGACGGCTGGTTCTGCCCTTGCCACGGCTCCCATTACGACACGTCCGGGCGTATTCGAAAGGGGCCGGCTCCGCTCAATCTCGAAGTGCCGGATTACACCTACCTGGACGACACGACGGTTCGGATCGGCTGACACCCTCGAACGACAAGACCGATAGGATAGACGGATCATGAGCGCAGGCACCGGCAGCAATAATTTCACCAATCCGGTCGTCCGCTGGATCGAGCACCGCATGCCGATCTTCAGCACCATGGACCACATGGTCGGATCGCAATATCCGACCCCGCGCAATCTGAGCTACTGGTGGAATTTCGGCTCGCTGGCCGGCATTGCGCTCGTCCTGCAGATCGCGACCGGCATCGTGCTCGCCATGCACTACACGCCCCATGTCGACCACGCCTTCGCCAGCGTCGAGCACATCATGCGCAATGTGAACTTCGGCTGGCTGCTCCGCTACGCCCACGCCAACGGCGCTTCCTTCTTCTTTATCGTGGTCTACATCCACATCTTCCGCGGCCTCTATTACGGCTCCTACAAATCGCCGAGAGAGCTGCTCTGGATGCTGGGCGTGGTCATCCTTCTTTTGATGATGGCGACCGCCTTCATGGGCTACGTGCTTCCCTGGGGCCAGATGAGCTTCTGGGGCGCCACCGTGATCACCAACCTCTTCTCGGCGATCCCGATCTTCGGCGAGAGCATCGTCAGCTGGCTTTGGGGCGGCTTCTCCGTCGACAACCCGACGCTGAACCGCTTCTTCTCGCTGCATTTCCTCCTGCCCTTCGTGATCGTCGGCGTCGTCGTGCTGCACATCGTCGCCCTGCACCAGTTCGGCTCGAACAACCCCTTGGGCATCGATCGCAAATCACCGAAGGACTCGATCCCGTTCCACCCCTACTACACCATCAAGGATCTGTACGGGCTCGGCATCTTCCTGATCGCGTTCGCGGTGTTCGTCTTCTACATGCCGAACGCGCTCGGCCATCCCGACAACTACATCGAGGCCAACCCGCTTTCGACGCCGGCGCATATCGTGCCCGAATGGTACTTCCTGCCGTTCTACGCGATCCTGCGCGCGATCACCTTCGACATCCTGTTCATCCCGGCCAAGCTCGGCGGCGTGATCGCAATGTTCGGTTCCATCGCGGTGCTGTTCCTCCTGCCCTGGCTCGACCGCTCGCCGGTGAGGAGCGCCAAGTTCCGGCCGATCTACAAGTGGTTCTTCTGGATCCTGCTCGCGGACTGCGTGCTGCTCGGCTATCTCGGCGCGAAGCCGCCGGAGGGCATCTACGTCGTGCTGTCCCTGCTCGGGACCTTCTACTACTTCTTCCACTTCCTGATCCTGTTGCCGCTTCTCGGCTCCCTCGAACGGCCGAAACCGCTGCCTGCCAGCATCAGCGAGCCCGTCCTTCGCGGCGCCGAAGCCACCCCGGCCGAATGAGGTCCATGATGTCGACGATGAAGACCCTGCTCGCCGCCTCCATGTTTCTCGCGGGAAGCGGCCTCGTCGCGGGCGACGCGGCTCAGGCGGCCGGCGAATCGGTGGACCTGCTGGAGAAGTCCTGGCCCCATGAAGGCGTGTTCGGAACCTTCGACCGGGCGGCGGCCCAGAGGGGCTTCCAGGTCTATCGTGAGGTCTGTTCCGCCTGTCACTCCCTCAATTTCGTGGCGTTCCGCAACCTTGAGGACCTCGGCTTCAGCGAGGACGAGGTCAAGGCGCTGGCGGCCGAATATGAGGTGACCGACGGTCCGGACGATTTCGGCGAGATGTTCCAGCGGCCGGGCAAGCCCTCCGACCGGCTGCCCTCGCCCCACGCCAACGAGAACGCCGCGCGCGCGGCGAATGGCGGCGCCTACCCGCCCGATCTGTCGCTGATCACCAAGGCCCGCGCCGACGGCACCAACTACATCTACAGCCTGCTTCAGGGCTACGCCGAACCGCCCGCCGACGTCGAAATCGGCGAGGGCATGAGCTACAACGCCTATTTCCCCGGCCATCAGATCGCCATGGCTCAGCCGCTCGACGACGATTCGGTGGCCTATGCCGACGAGACGGCGGCGACGCTGGAACAGCAGGCGAGCGATCTCGCCACCTTCCTCACCTGGACGGCCGAGCCCAAGCTCGAAGAGCGAAAGGGCATGGGGCTGAAGGTGATGATCTTTCTGGTGATCCTGACGGCGCTGTTCTACGCCACCAAGCGCAAGATCTGGGCCGACCTGCACTGACGGTTCGAGGCGCGCCGGAAACAAGGTTCGAGTTCAGTGCGGGCAGGGGCGGCGCGCCGACCTCTTTGTGTGTCGAGAGGATCACCGCTGACGCGGCGTGATCGGCTTCAGTCGGCGTTCAGCCACTTCAGGCAGTCTTCGAAGACCAGCTCCGCATCGGCTTCGTGCAGGAGCAGGTGATGACGGTCCGGATAGTAGCGGATCTCGTCGTCACCGTCGTTCAGCACATGCGCGAGATCGTCGACTGCGCGCCTCGGTATCGTGCCGTCGAGTTCGCCATAGAGCAGCATGGTCGGCGGCAAGGCGCCGCGCGCAGCCTCGGAGGCCATGGTCGCGAGATCGACCAGACCTTCATAGGTGCCGACGCTGAGATCGCGGAGAATGAGCGGGTCGTCCGCGAGACGCGCCGCCTCGCTCGGATCCAGCCAGGGGCGGCCGCCGCGCCGGAGTTCCACCGCGAGCCAGGGAAGGGCCAGCGCCGCCAGCCTCAGCACCGAATCGTGCAGCTGCCGGAGCGGCATGTCGCCCCGCACGCCCGGCGCCGCGGCGATCAGCCGGTCGACGCCCTGGACCTGACCGCTCGCAAGGCCCGCGATCGCTACCGCAGCGCCCATGCTTTCCCCCAGCACATAGACCGGCGTCTCTGGAAAGGCATTTCGTACCGCGGCGACCACGTCGCCGAAATCCTGCACGAGTGCGTCGGCGCCAGGCCAGATTCCCCGGCTTCCGGTCTCGCCGAATCCGCGCTGATCATAAGCGATCACCTCCATGCCCTGGTTCGCGAACCAGGGGCCCGCCAGACGAAACGCCCGGCGATAGTCGCCGTAAGCGTGCAGGCAGAGGAGCACGGCCCTCGGGCCGCGCTTCGCCGGCCAGCGCATGGTCGGCAGCACGACGCCGTCGCCGACCGTCGCCCGATCGCCGTCGAGATAGACGTCGCCGGTCCTCCGGCTCGTGCGGCGCTTCGGCTTGACCATCGAGGCGCCGACCACGGCCAGGGTCAGCCCTGCAAGAAGAATTCTCGACAGCATCGATGCCCGCCAGCTCTCATCGTAGAAGGATAACGGTCAGTCTCATCTGCGGGGCGAGATGTCAAGCGAACAGGGCGGGGGCGAGCCGAAAGTTTGAGGTTTCACACAGTGTTATCGGGTTTGTCTGATAATCTGAAAAAACGTTATTGAATCCAATATTGATCGCCTATAGGTTTAGGGCCCGCGATTCTGATCCTCCGAGAATCGGCCAGAGGGCGTCACCATGAACCCGCAAGCGCGAGCGCCGACGAACGAGTTGACAAGGGTCCTCCTGGTCGAGGACGACCCGCTCGACCAGCGACTGATCTCGGACCTTCTGGATTCGGCGTTGGGCACGCGCTTTCTGATCGATTGGGCCAGGACGCTCGAGGAAGCTCAGGATCGTCTTCAGCAGGGCCGCTTCGACGTTTGCCTTCTGGATTTACACCTTCCCGACGGCGACGGGCTCGACCTGCTCGCTTCGGTGGAGGCGCGCGGCCTGATGCTGCCGACGATCGTGCTGAGCGGCGGTGCTTCGGCGGAACTGGACCATCGCGCCATGGCGCTCGGCGCAAGCGCTCTCATCGACAAGAACGCGTTGGACGGCAAGAGCCTGGAGCGGACGATCCGCTACGGCATCCATCAGCGCAAGATGACCCGTGGCCTCGCCCGGAGCGTTCTCGAGGATGAGGCGACCGGGCTGATCAGCCAGACCCTTTACCGCGATCGCCTGGAGCGTGCCATCGCCTTCGCGAGGCGGAACGATCGTCAGGTCGCGGTGATGCTGATCGATCTCGCTGTCCTGCCCGCGGCGGAGGGCAGGAATTCCGAAGCCGCGCTTGCCGCGGCCGGCAGGCGCCTGGCGACGGCGCTTCGCGAGACAGACACCATCGCGCGCATCGCCGATCGCCGCCTCGCTTTGCTGATCGAGGGCATGCGCCGGCTCGAACATGCCGCCCTGGTTGCCCGCAAGATCCTGCGCCTGCTCGCCGAAGCCCCAGCCGAAGTCGATGGCGAGCCGCCGGCGCCTGCGCCCTGGACGCCGAGCATCGGCGTCGCCGTCTATCCCAGCGAGGGCATCAACGGCGACACGCTGATGCGCCGGGCGGACGCCGCGATGCGCCTCGCCATGGCCGAGGGCGGCGGCCGCTGCCGGTTCGCGAGCGAGCGCATCGAGCACGAGGCGAGGGAAGGGGCCATCCTCGAAAAGGCCTTCCGCGAGGCGCTGGCAAGGCGGGATCTTCGCCTCCGCTTTCATCCGGAGATGCATCTCACCCGTCGAGGAGCCGGGCTCGCCGGCGATGTCTTCTGGCGACATCCGTCCCGCAGCTGGCTGCCGATCGCGGCTGGCCTGGCCCATGGCGAGGAGAACCGGTCGACCGCCGAGATCGTGGACTGGACCCTCGCGGCCGCCGCCGAGCGGCTCGCGGCCTGGGACGAAGCCGGCCTGAAGCGCGCCACCCTGTCGCTCACCTGTCCGTTTTCCGAGCCGTCGGTCCTCGCGGTTCTCGAACGCGCGATCCGTGAGCGGATCGTCGCCGAGGGCATCGCCGCCAGACGCCTGGAGTTCGACCTGCCGGAGCGGCTGGTGCTCGGCCGCGGCAAGGAGGGTGCGCGGGACCTCGCCGCTCTCAAGGCCACGGGCGTCCGGCTGTCCCTGGACGGCTTCGGCAGCGGCGAGGCGACCATTCAGAAACTCAGGCTCGATCTGATGGACGGGCTGAAGCTTGCACCCAGCCTTTATCGCCACCTGCCCGGCGACGAGCGCAGCGAAACGTTTCTGCGTGCGATCATCGGTCTCGGCCGCGATCTCGATCTATGCGTCACCGCCAAGGGGGCTCGGGATCAGCGTCAGTTCGCGCTGCTGAAGCGTCTCGGCTGCGATGCCATTCAACTGCGCGGCGTGTTCCCGCCGATGAGCGCGCGCGCCGCGACCAGCTGGCTCAGAGCGCCCTATGCCGACGCGCCGGACAGCGTGAAACCGCGGCCCGCGGCGCCGGCTCCTGAGATGCTGGCGGCGACCCGGCAGACGAAGGGCGGCGTTCGCACCGGCGACCTGCCGCCGGTTCCCCAGGACTGACCCTGCGTCGCTCCGAAACGCCGGTGCCATTGCCGAACGGCGCCCGATCTGCCTAATCTTTTCTTCCATGAGGATGGCAGGTCGGTTTCGTCGGCGATGCCGGGGAGGGGAGAACAGCGACATGGCCAGCCAGCTGCAGGGCATCATTCCGCCCATGACCACCGCCTTCGGCGGGGACGGCGAGATCGACGAGGGCGCCGTGCGCGCCCAGGTGAACTGGATGGCCGAACAGGGCGTGCATGGCCTCGCCGTCGGCGGCAGCACCGGTGAGGGCCATGCCCTCGACCGCGACGAATTCTTGCGGCTGATCGAGATCGTGACCGACGAAGCCGCCGGACGCCTGCCGATTGTCGCCGGCATCATCGTCGACAGCACGCGCGAAGCGATCCGGCGCGGCCGCATGGTGCGGGACCTCGGCGTCGCCGCCCTGCAGGTCACTCCAGTCCACTATCTCTTCCGCCCGACCGACGAGGCCATGGTCGAGCATTTCCGGGCGCTCGCCGGCGAGACCGGCCAGCCCGTGATCATCTACAACGTGGTGCCCTGGACCTATCTGTCCCCGGACCTGCTCTGCCGGATCATGGAGGAGGTGCCCGACGTCATCGGCGTGAAGCAGAGCGCCGGCGACATGAAACTGCTCGCCGATCTTCTCTTGCAGGCGGCCCCCGACCGCCGGATTTTTACCGCGGTCGATGCACTCCTCTACCCCTCCTTCACCCTCGGCGCCCACGGGGCGATCGCGGCGATTCTGACGGCCGCGCCAAGAGCCTGCATCGATGTCTGGGATGCGGTTCAGGCGGGCGATCACGAAACCGCGCTCGACCTGCACAAGCGCCTTTTGCCGCTCTGGAACGCGATGTTCGACGACAACCTGCCCGCCAACACCAAATACGCCCAAAGTCTCCAGGGCTGCCCCGCCGGCAGCCCGCGCGCCCCGATGCCGCCGGCGTCGGAGGAGCAGCAGCGAAAGATCAGGGCGGCGCTGGAGGGGTTGTCGAGACACCGATGACGACTGCATCATGAAGCCGACCGGTCAGCTTACTCCGGAATAAGGCCGCGATCCGCTCCTGGCCGGACCGCAGCGGAGCGCTGGACCGCTAAAAATCAGCCACCACATGCTCCGCCAGATCCTGCAGACTGGCGAGTGAAGCTGCCCCGACGGCTGCGAGAGCGATGCGTTCTCCGTCATGGCGGCTGGTGGTTTCGGATGTCACGAAGTTGGTTCTGTCGTCCAGGAAACCAAAGGGGCTTCCCAGGTCCAGTCCCTCGGCGCCGAGCCTGGTCAGGCAAAGGAAGATCGGGCCGCCCTTTGCGTTCTCGTCCGTCGGATCGTAGACTCCGACCACGATTCGCCGACCGTCCCAGGCATAGTGCGCGAAGCCCTTGAATTCGTAGCCGAGCTCATCACCGAGCTCGTCAATGGCGATATCCGGCAAATGGAATCCGGCCCAACGGGCAAGCCATCCCATCCCCTTCTCGTCATCCGGGGGAATCGTAACGAGTCGCGCGACAGGTTCGCGGAAGTAGCTTCGACGGTAGTCAGCGGCGATGTCGGCAAATGTTTTCTGGATTTCCTCAATAATCTGAGCTGGTTCTGAAGTGATCTTGTGTACAGCAAGACCACCGACAAAATTCTGGCTGGTTCCGAAGAGAAAGCTTCCGATCAGAGCCAGCAGGACCAGTCCGGTTCGCTTGCCTTTTTTGCTGTTGGCTGGCTTTTCGTCTTGAGACCACCTGACCTCGCTTCTCGATGTATGCGGTCGGCGCTTGCCATCGTTGTCGTCAGGCTCGTTCTGATCCAATGACATGGGCACCTCCGGGCTGAAGAACTGTCCAGCGAAGCTACAGTCGATACTCAGTAAAGAAATTCAGCTAAAGAATAGATGAAAGCAAATGCAAAAAAACTTCTAATTCTGAAGTTACATTAAATCTTTATTGGGAAGTGAGAATGGATTTTTCAATCTTGTCTTTTGCGTGTTTATACAAGACATGGAACTCTTCCCTATTTGTCAATTTCAGTTTTTACAGATCAAGCGTCCATGTCCGCTCACTCACAACGGATTTGCTTGATGGGGACGGACAACGCTGTCGTCCGGGAAATCTCCGTCTTGCGGGTGCTCTGGAAGTTTCCAGAGCACCCTGCGCACCCTCAGTATGCGCCGCCAGATTCTGAGCGAGCCGACAAAATGCTCCCAGAGGAGAGGGCGTCTGGCGAAGAGTTCATGGCGGCAAGAAACTCGCCGGCGTCCATGGAGGGATGCCAGACCGGCGTTTGGTCGTGGATCGGCTTCAGGATGTCGGCGCCTTTGGAGCAGTGGCCGGTCGGCACGAGGCGATAGACGCCTTCCGGCCGCACCAGCCGCTTGATCCGAAGCGCCTCGATCTCCATGAGTTTTCTCGCGCGGTCGTCGTCGGAGAGGCGGCCGAATTCGTCGTCGACCACCATGTCGACGCCGTGGCGGTCGGCGTCGGCCTTGAGCGCCAGAAGATCATCGAGGATGGCGTTCCGTTCGCCCGCTGGCCCGCCAAGCGTCTCGCCCTTTCCGGTCTTGACCAGCGCATTGACCACCCAGCGATCGATGCCGAGACCGGCGAGCAGAGCCGGCATGCCCATCAGGCGCTCAGCCTTCTTCGGCATGAGCACCGACGTCACCACCAGCGCGTCTTTCAGGTGAGGGACGCTGACCGCGAAACGGAGGCCGGCGAGCGCATCGTCGAAGGCACCCGCCTTGCCGCGGGCGCGGTCGTGGACAGACGCATCGGCACTGTCCAAGCTCACCGCGATGCGGGCTGGACGGAGCTTGGACAGGGCCGGGACGTGCTGTCGGAGATGGGTGCCGTTGGTCACGAGGCTCGTGGGGACGCCGAGACGCCGGCCGGTCTTCAGGATCTCTTCGGTGTAGGAGAAGCTGTCGGGAAGTAGGGGCTCGTAACCCTGAATGCAGATGGCCGCGAGGTCTTCGGTGGTCGCCATGTCGTCGACGAAGCGAACGTAGTCCTGCTCGCTGAGTGCCATCGACGTCGCCTTTTCGCCACGCTGCTTGATATAGCAAAAAGGACAAGCAAGGTCGCATCCACTAGGCGCAGGCACCACCAGGGTGACAATGGCACCGAATTGCTGCGTATGGCTTGCCGGAAGGGCAGCCGTCCATGTCATTCTGAATTCCCCCAGCCCAAATGTGAAAAAAGCACCAATCTGATAGTACAATGGTATTGGTTAATCAACGGTTAACATCCGTTCAGGCCAAGCCTGGGAGCGCAACTTCTTGGTTAGCCCCGGGCTAACTCCGAATAGAAAACACTCGAAGATAATCGCCTAGGCGGAGGAAGCGAAAGCCATGATTTCGGAGATAGGCGAGGGCGACGAGGCTTTCCCGGCGCTCGTCCTCGTCTCCCTTTCGCAGGCGAAATCGCGCTGCCCAATAGAGCAATCGGAACGCATCGTCGTAGTTCTGGTGCGGCGACTGGAGTTCCAACGAGCGCGTTGCTAGAGCGACATTTGGCAAGGAGCCACCTGCGGCATCCTTGCCGGTGACGGCTGGACCGTGAGCGAAATAGCGCACATCGCGTTCCGATTTTTCGCTTGAGCTGGTAGGCTGCCGATAGAAGACCGTGATTGTGGCATCGGCCGCTTCGGTGTTTCGTCCGTATAGCATGCGCAGGGTCTTCGCCCATTCGCGCGGTGTCTTGTTAGGCAAAATATTTTCGGCGGTAACGCCGATTTCCTTCAATCGCAACTCCCGAGGAACGACGTCTTGATCTTCGTAGAGGCCGTCGAACTCTTCCCGGCGCAGATTCTGAATGGCGATCACCGTACGCGCGCTCAACCATTCCCAACGCTGATTGCGATGCACGTCTTCGGCGATCTGTAGTCGCGGTAGGAGGGTCGAAGAAGTCGTAGTGTTGTTGTCGTAAAGGGAATCGAAGCTGGCGAAGCTCTTAAACTGGAGGGCGAGTTGTCCAGCATTCAAATATTCACTGAAAGACGTCTTTTGCTCGACCAATCTTTCCCCGATGTCGACAACCCAGATGAAAATCCGTTCCGACCCGCCGTTGGATTGATCACTCCGATAGAGGTGATTCATGATATGCCAGAAATTGGCCATCGTCTCGACCGCGCTGGATTCGACGGTGATCCTGTGCCGGCTCAGCGTGACGAGCGCGTCCGCATCGCGCATGACCTGTTCGACATTCACCCAACGCCGCTTCGTCTCCTCGATCGTGTCCTGCTCGCGACGCTGTCGAGGCAGTTCGATAGCGGCGTCGGGATCACCTGACCTCACCAGTGCGCGCAAGAGCAAGTCGCGGAGCTTTCGCCGGTCACTCGCGGGAAAGCCAACATATCCGTCGGTGGTGATCGTCCGCAGCGGATCCTGTCCTTCCGCATAGCGCCATCGTCCGAGAAAAAGATCGATCAGCGCCCTCGCATCGGAGCGCGTGACCCTGACGCGGCCCATCAGCTTCGGGTGGAGGCTGGGGACGTGGTTTCGCCCGGTCAGCCAGTCCTCTCGCATCCGGCGGATGCTGTTTCGCCAGCGTCCCCCCTCCATGCCGCCCTGGAGATGCCAGACCTCGTACATGTCGCGCAGGAAGCGGCCAGGATTCTCGCGGAGAAAACCAGGCGTCTCGCCCTTCTCGTCGACGCTTTCGAGGACAGCCGTCACCCGTTCGGTCTGCTGCTCCTCCGCCGATTTTTCTTTTGATTTTCTTTGGCCCACAGGCGGGATCTCCCAAAAGGCCCCATCAGCGTATATCTGTTTCAGTCAACAGTCCAGCCGCTAACATATTCACATCTTTTCGTTTTATATCATGTGCAAGCGTAACAATTTGTTACGATCATATAAAACTGTGACTATCGCGTCGATCGTGATATATTAAGTGAAGAAAAGAAGCAACGTTTGAACGTTCCGGGGAGAACGCTCATGTTGCGGGATTATTTGACACCGAGCCTGCCGACTTTGACGATTGGTCTTTTGAGCGTCGCTTCAGGTGGAGACACTTTTACGGGACTTTACGAGTCTTTCGCCCACCTGCCGAACGGTCTGGTCGTCGCCCTGGTGATCGCCGCCGCGCTTCGGATCAGCTTCTTCCTTTTCGCCGACGCCGTCGCCCGCCAGGATGTCAGCGGCTGGGTGCGCGGGCTTTGCCTGACCGGCGTGCTCCTGGTGATGGCGGCGTCAGCGGCCGGCGGCGTGCTGCCGGGCAGCGTCATGTCGCCGGTCGAGCGCATGACCGTCGACGGCGTCATTCTCGGCCTGATCGGCTACAAGAACGCCAACATCCTGCGCGCGCCGGCGAACGATGGCGGCGGGCAGAATTCGCGAGCGCAGCCTGAGAAGAGGGGGCCGGCCGCCGCCAACGGCCTGGAGCTGGTCGAGCTTTTGGACCGCTACACCGTCGAGGAACTCGGCGGGCTCTTTCTCTATGCGCCGAAGCCGGAGCCTGCCGGTCAGCCGCGCCTCCAGCCCTGGGTGCTGCTGCTGCAGGCGCGAAAGGTGATAAAAAACGAGCCTTGGGTGGTGTACCCCGACGGAATTCGCGCTAAAGTGCGCACGAACTATCCGCATCTGTTTGAAGGCGAACCGGGCCGGTTCTACATTTACCGCCTGGACAAGGAGGCTTTGGCGAAGCTGATGGCCTCTCTATAGCTGGACGTCAACCAGCAGCGTTTATTGAGGACGATTGGGTTATGACATCGGAGTCGAAACTGTTCGGTCTCGGCGACGCCACCGCGGTCCGGGGCGTCAGGGTGATTCGCGGCGAAGTGCCGGGGCCGGTGGTCGGGCTGATGGGCATGCTGCACGGCAACGAGCCGGCGGGCATCGGGCTTTGGCAGTTCGCGGAGGCACTCGGACGGCCGGCACGCGGCGAGATCCGGCTGATCCTCGGCCATCCCGATGCGGTCGTCGCCGAACCCGGCGGCGTTCGCTACCTCAAAGACGACCTCAACCGGCTCTTTCTCGACGATGCCGAGCTTTCGGAAAACGGTGTCGATTTCGACGGGCCGGACTACCGCCGCATGCTCGAGCTCAAGCCGGCCTTCGCCGACCTTGACGTTCTGGTCGATATCCACACCACCTCGCAGCCCTCCGAACCCTTCGTGATCGGGTACACCGCCCAGCCCGAAGCGCATCGTCTCGGCAGGGCTCTGCCGATCGCCCAGGTGGACGGGTTGCACCAGTTCATTCGCGGCAGCGCCACCCAGTGGCTGCTGGACCGAGACCGGGCGGCGATCACCGTCGAGATGGGCGCGCATCTCGATCCTGACGCGCCGAAGCGCGCTTTCGACGTCGCCGGTCGCGTGCTCGCGGAGCTGGACATGCTGCCCGAAGGCCGGTTTCCAGAGTTCGAGGGACGCCCCTCTCCTGGGCGCCGGGTGGTGGTCGGTCACCACGTGCCCAAGGTCGCGCCGGACTTTCGCTATGTCAGGCATTTCGTCAATTTCGACCCGGTCGAGCCCGGCGAGATCGTCGGCGAGGACGGCACCGGCGTCTATCGGGCGCCGATGATCGACAATCCCGTGATCTTCATGCCGGCGGCCGAGGCGACGCTGCGCGACGATACCAATACCGACGCCTTTTTCTTCGGCGTGGAAGTCGCGCCCGCCGACCTGGACGATCGGGAAGGGCTCGCACAGACTGCCTGAGATTTTTGCGGCGAATCCGAAGGAACGTGCGCCGGATCACACCGTCGCCCTCCGTTTTCTGCGACACTCGTGACCATCGACCCCGATGACAGCGACAGGAGGGGGATCGTCATGAGCGTTCGCATGTTCGAGCATCTGGCTCCCCAAGCGTTCCAGGCCGCCGCCGAAGAGCTCGGGCTCGACGGCGATCTTCTGATCGACGCCGAGACCCTGTTCGTCGAGGAAGCCAGGGCGAACATGGCGGACGCCCTGCCCAACCTCGCCGACATCTACGCCGAGCACTACACGCCCGAGGAGCTGCGCGAGCTCGCCGCCTTCTACGAGACGCCGCTCGGCCGGAAGATGCTGATGGTCGAGCCGAAGATTCTGGCGGACTGGGAGACCTTCAGCAGGGACTGGGCGAGGTCGCTCATGGCCAAGGTGCTCTGCCGGCTGGAGGCGAGACCCCCGGTCGGCTCGAAAACCGCCCTGTCGGCCTGACTACGGCACCCGCTGCAGGCGGGTGACGAAGAAGCCGTCCATGCCGCCCTGATCGGCGAGGTGACAGGGCAGCGTCCTGACCTCGCCGCGGCCCGTCACCTCGACCGGCAGGCCCGAAAGCTCCTCTTCGGCGATCGGCACGCGCGTGAGCGGCAGGCCCGCCTTCAGCACCTTGTCGATCAGCCCTTCGCCCTCCTCCGGCTGCAGCGAGCAGACCGCGTAGACGAGAATGCCGCCGGGCACCAGCATGTCGATGCTGGTGCGTATCAGCTTTTCCTGAAGCTCGGCCATGCGCAGGACATCGTCCGGCGTCTTCTGCCAGGCGATGTCCGGATGCCGGCGGATGGTGCCGGTCGCGGTGCAGGGCGCGTCCAGCAGGACCAGCACGGCCGGCTCGGGTGCGCGCCATTCGAGCGCGTCGGCGACGATCACCTCTGCCTCTAGCTTCAGGCGCTGGAGGTTTTCCCGAAGCCGCTCCGCCCGCTTTTCCGAGGCCTCGATCGACGTGACGCGGGCACCGGCCGCCGCGAGCTGTGCCGTCTTGCCGCCTGGGGCCGCACAAAGGTCGATGACGTGACGACCCTTGAGCGGCCCGAGCAGGCGCGTAGGCAGGGTCGCGGCCAGATCCTGCACCCACCAGGCACCCTGTTCGAAGCCCGGCAGCGCCTCGATCGGCCCGCCGGCACCAGCGGCGCGGCGCACGGTCTGCGGGCCGATCACGCGGCCATCCAGTTTCTTAGCCCAGAGGTCGGGGACGTCCTTGACGGTGATGTCGAGCGGCGGCTCCTCGAGCTGCGCGTTTACGATCGCCCGGGTCGTCTCCTCGCCATAGGCCTTGGTCCAGCTCTCCCAGAGCCAGTCCGGCAGGTTCAGCCGCGCCGGGTCCTGGCGCTTGGCGACACCGGCGAGCTCGTTGGCGAGACGTCTCAGCACCGCGTTGATCATGCCCTGGGCATAGCTCGCCCGGCCGCTCGCCAGCTCCACCGTCTCGCCGACCGCGGCGTGCACCGGTGTTTCCAGGAACATCAGCTGGGCGGCGCCGATGCGCAGGATATTTCTGACCTTCGGGTCCGGCGCCTTCTTGAGATAGCGGTCGACCGCCTCGTCGATCTGCCCGCGCCGGCGCAGCACGGTGGTGATCAAAAGGCGCGCGAACGCCCGATCTCGCGGCTCCATCAGCTCGAGCTTGGTGTGGCCGGCGAAGGCCTCGTCGAACGTGCGCTGGTCGCCGAACACGCGGCCGAGCACGTCCATCGCCAGGCGGCGCGCTGTCGGCGGGCGCTCCTCGACGATCGGCTTTTCCTTCTTGATCGGCCGTTTGCCCGGCCGTCTGGCCAACGTGAGGCGTTCCTTCATGTCAGGCTGCCGGCTTGCCGAGCGCTTCGCCGTCCAGCACCTGGCCGATCAGCGCCCGCGTCTCCTCGGGACCGTAGAAGGCGACGAACGAGCCGAAGCGCGGGCCCTCGCTCTGGCCGAGCAGCACCTCGTAGAGCGCCTTGAACCAGCCGCGCAGATTGTCGGCGAAGCCATGGCGCTTGCCGATTTCATAAACCTCCTCCTGGAGCCGCGCGGCGGCGGCGTCGACGTGATCGTAGTCCATCTCGAACCCGTACAGAAACGCCGACAGTTCCTCCAAACCCCGCCGCTCCTCGTCGCTCGGCAGGCGGTAAGCCTTGGCGGGCTTCACGAAATCCCGGTAGTAGGCGAGCGCGTGGTCGACCAGCTCGGCCAGGAGCGGCATCGCCTCCGGGCTCGCGTCCGGCGCATAACGCCTGATGAACGACCAGAGCACGTCCGGCTCCTCGGCATTGACCACACTCGCCAGATTCAGGAGCATCGCATAGCTGATGGGCAACCCTCCGGCCGGTGGCCGGTGCTTGTGCATATGCCAGACCGGGTTGGCGAAACGCCTGGCTTCGTCCTGCTCCGGGAACTTGTCGAGGAAGGTCGAATAGTCGTCCACCTGGCGCGGGATGACGTCGAAATAGAGCCGCTTCGCCTTTTTCGGCGACTGATACATGAACAGCTGCAGGCTCTCCTTCGGCCCGTAGGTCAGCCACTCGTCGACCGACAACCCATTGCCCTTCGACTTCGATATTTTTTGACCCTGCTCGTCCAGAAACAGCTCGTAGAAGAAACCGTCGGGCGGTGTCGCCCCGAGGATCCGGCAGATCGCCGACGAGACCTTGTGGCTGTCGATCAGATCTTTCCCCGACATCTCGTAATCGACCCCGAGCGCCGCCCAGCGCATCGCCCAGTCCGGCCGCCATTGCAGCTTGGCGTTGCCGTCCAGCGCGCTCTGGGTGACGGGGGCGCCCTCCGCGTTCTCATAAGTCACGGTCCCCGCGCCGGGGTCCACTTCCAAAATCGGCACCTGCAGGACCACGCCGGTTTCGGGGCAGATCGGCAGGACCGGGCTGTAAGTCGCCCGCCGCTCCGGCCCCAATAGCGGGAGCACCACGTTCTTGATCGGTTCGAAGCGGGAGAGGAGCCGCTTGATGCCGTCGTTGAACGCGCCCGCCTTGTAGAGCTTCGTGGCGCTCTGGTGCTCATATTCGAAGCCGAAGCCATCGAGAAAATCGACGAGGCGCGCGTTCATATGATCGCCGAAGCTCGGATGGGTGCCGAACGGATCCGGGATCGCGGTCAGCGGCTTGCCGAGATGTTCGGCCACCATCTCCGGGTTCGGCACATTGTCCGGCACCTTGCGAAGCCCGTCCATGTCGTCGGAGAACGCATAGAGGCGGCTCGGCACGTCCGAAAGCAGATCAAACACTTGTCGTACAAGCGACGTCCGAAACACTTCCCCGAACGTGCCGATATGCGGCAGCCCGGACGGCCCGTAGCCGGTCTCGAAAAGAACGAAACCCTTTTCGGGCGGCGCCTTCTCGACCCGCTCGACCACCTTCAGCGCCTCGACCACCGGCCAGGCCTTGCTCTCGCGGAGCGCATTCAGATCAACCATGGGGGAGACTTCGGCTTCGCTGGGAAAAATACAAGGTCACCTTAAGCTTTTTCCCGCAACATGGAAGCCTGCGGGTCGGGATGGTGCCCTGTCGTGCTCATCTTTCGCTTGTTGCCAGGTTACGCAGGCTCGCTCGAGACTTCGGATCATCCGGTGTCCGGCCATCATGGAAGGTCGTGCAGCCGGTCATGATGGCCGAAGGTTTTTTTCCGGAGATCGGCCATGGTCACGTTCCTTACCGGTCGTCGATTGAAAGCCCGGCCTTGCCGCAGGCCTCGACGATGTGCTCAAAGCCCATCTTGGAGTACTTATAGGGGGGTGCCTTCGCCGGGTCCTGCTCGGCCTCGACAACGATCCAGCCGCCATAGCCCATGGCCTTCAGCGCGTCGCTGACCGTCTGGAAGTCGATGCAGCCGTCGCCCGGCACGGTGAAGGCGCCGTCGATCACGGCGTCGAGGAAACTCCGGTCGTTCTCGCGCACATCGCGGACGACATCGGGGCGTATATCCTTGAAGTGGACGTGATGCACGCGCTCGGCGAAGCGCTTCAGCACTGCCATGACGTCGCCGCCACCGAACAGCAGATGGCCGGTGTCGAAGCAGAGCGTGACCTCCTTCGACGAGCCTGCCATCAGCGCATCGACATCCGCCTCGGCCTCGATGATCGAACCCATATGGTGGTGATAGGCCAGCACCATGCCCTGATCCGCGGTCCATTTCGCAACCTCGCTCAGCTTTCTGGCATAAGCGTGGACCTCGTCACGAGATAGCTTCGGGCGTGCGTTCACCGGCGTCGCGCGGTCGCCCTGCACGGTGGTGGAGCATTCCGAATAGACGATGCAGGGGGCGTCCAGCGCGACGAACTGCTCGACCTGCGGGCGGATCGCGGCGATCTCCGCCTGGACGTCGTTGACCAGGAGGTTGCCCGAGCACCAGCCGCCGCAGAGCACGAGGTCATTCGCGTCCAGATAGCGGCTGAGGCCCTCCGTGTCCGCCGGCATGCGCTGGCCGCGCTCGACCCCGCGATAGCCGATCTCACGTGCTTCCTGCAGCGCCTGCTCCATGGTGTAGTCCGCCGTCAGATCCGGCAGATCGTCGTTCTGCCAGGCGATCGGCGAGATCCCGATTTTCACGCTCATGTCGTCAGTTCCTCAATCCGCGCGTTGCAGAGCGCTGCGCTCTTCATAGACTTTCCGGGCTTTTCGCACCTCTTCGCGCTCCGAGACCTCGGGCACGGCCACGTCCCACCAGGAGCCGCCGGCGCCGGTGCCGGGATAGGGGTCGGTGTCGATCACGATCACGCTCGGCGTCGCGCGGTCGCGGGCGGTGGCGATCTTCGCTTCCAGATCCGCGATGTCCGCGGCCTTTTCGGCGTGAGCGCCCATCGAGCTTGCATGGGCGACAAAGTCGATCTCCGGCTGTATCTCGACATTGGCGGAAGTGTAAAGATTATTGAACTCGGCGCCGCCCGTTCCCTGCTGCAGGCGGTTGATGCAGCCGAAGCCGCGATTGTCGGTGAGCACGATGATGAACGGGATCTTGCGCATCACGGCGGTGGCGAGCTCGGAATTGGCCATCATGTAGGAGCCGTCGCCGATGAAGCAGACGACGTCGGCGTCCGGCCGCGCAAGCTTGATGCCGATCGCGCCCGCGATCTCGTAGCCCATGCAGGAAAAGCCGTATTCCATATGATAGCCGCCCCGGCTCGCCCGCCAGAGCGTGTGCAGCGCTCCCGGCATGGTGCCGGCGGCGCACATGGCGACCGTGTCAGGAGTGGCTTGACGCTGCACTGCGCCGATCACCTGGGCGTCGGTCGGCAAGCCAGGCATTGTTGGGTGCGGCCATGACCGCGTCGGTGGTTTCGTACCAGGTTTTTCGCGCATTACCGTCGCGGTCCGGCCAGCTCTTGTCCCCCAAGGTAGCGCTCAGCGCCTCGATGGCGACCCTGGCGTCGGCGACCAGGCTGACCGCGCCGTGCTTCGATGCGTCATAGCCGGTGACGTTGATCGAGACGAGCTTGTGCCCGGGGTTCGAAAAAACGGTCCAGGAGCCGGTGGTGAAATCCTGAAAGCGCGTGCCGACCCCGAGCACCAGATCGGCCTCGGCGAGCGCCCGGTTGGCGGCGTCGCCGCCGGTCACGCCGGGCGGACCGAGATTGAGCGGCTCCTCCCAGTCGACCGCACCCTTGCCCGCCTGGGTCTCGGTGAGCGGGACGTTGTGGCGCTTTGCGAAGTCGAGGAGGGCCGCCTCGGCCTCGGAATAGATGACGCCGCCGCCGGCGACGATCACCGGCCGTTCGGCGGCCTGCAGCAGCCGCGTCACCTCGGCGAGCTCGGCGCGATCGGGCTCGGGCCGGCGGATGCGCCAGACTTTCGGTGCAAAGAAGCTCGCGGGGTAGTCATAGGCTTCGGCCTGAACGTCCTGGCAGAAGGAAAGCGTCACCGGGCCGCATCTGGCGGGATCGGTCATGGTCTGCAAGGCGCGCGGCAGCGCGGTCAGCAGGTGCTCGGGCCGACCGATCCGGTCGAAATAGCGGCTGACCGGCTTGAAGCAGTCATTGGCGCTGACCACGCCGTCGTCGAAATCCTCGATCTGCTGCAGGACCGGATCCGGGGCGCGGTTCGAAAAAACATCGCCCGGGATCAGGAGCAGCGGCAGGCGGTTGACGTGGGCGAGGGCGGCGGCGGTCACCATGTTGGTGGCGCCGGGGCCGATCGAGGAGGTGACGGCCATGGCCCGCCTGCGCTTCTTCGCCTTGGCATAGGCGATCGCGGTGTGCGCCATGGTCTGCTCGTTCTGGCCGCGCCAGGTCGGCAGGGCATCGCCGATCCCCTGCAGCGCCTCGCCGAGCCCGGCGACATTGCCGTGGCCGAAGATCGCCCAGACGCCTTCGATGAAGCGCTCATCGTCCTCGTTCATCTGCACCGACAGCCATTTCACCATGGCCTGCGCTGCGGTCAGTCGTATCGTGCTCATGCGACCCGTTCCCTTTTCGCGGCCCTCGCCTTATCCCAGACCCGGCAGAGCGAGGCGTATTTTTCCGACATGTCAGCGACCGCGCGTCCGTCGTCCATGGCGCCCTTCATCCAGGCGCGCGCCGCGTCGCCGAAGATGGTGCGGCCGACGGCGAAGCCCTTCACCAGGTCGTGCGCGGCGGCAAGCGCGAAGCTCGCTTCGAGCTCGGCCATGGGCGCGTTCAGGCCGAGCATGACGATGCCCCGCGTGTTCGGATCGCGCTGCTCGATCGACGCACAGGCGTTCCGCCAGGCGGCTTCGCTCTTGAAGGGCTCGAGCTTCCACCAGTCCGGATAGATGCCGGCGTCATAGACGCGCTGGATGATCGCCGGCGTCGTCCCGTCGTCGACCTTGCCGACCTTGGACGGGATGACCTCCAGCAGCATTTCCAGGCGATTGCGCCTGCAGGCGTGGAACAGCCGGGTCAGCGTCCCGATCTGTTCGTCCCACATCGCGGCGTCGTCGTCCGGATGGCAAAAGCAGAGCACCTTGACCACATGCTCAAGCGGCCATTCGGCGAGGCCGCCGAAGTCCGGGCCGATCTCCGGCTCGAGCCGCAGCGGCCTTGAGCCCGGCCATTCCACGGGATGACCGATCCAGAGGCGGCGACCCGCGGCTCGGTAGAGGGCATCGCGCCCGAGCCTGGAGTCACAGAGGATGCCGTAGCCGGGCCGGCCGTCGGCGACATCGTCGGTCGCCTTCAGGCAGAGCTCTTTGAAGCGCCCGATCTTTTCCGGCGTAGCGCCTTCCATCTCCTCGAACTGGGCGCGGTGATCGAAGGCGAAGATCCGCATCTCCGAGTTGTCGCCCTTTCTGTTGGTCGCCCAGTGGACCTGTTCCAGATCTTGATCATGGCGTAGGGCTGGCACCTGCACGCCGCGTTTCAGGAAGAAGTCGAGCTCCTCGAAGGTCGGGTAGGCGGGCGTGCAGCCATGGCGGCTGACGGCGAGCGCGCCGCAGGCATTGGCCCAGGTGAGCGCGGTCGGCCAGTCCTGATCGGTCAGCCAGCCGCGCAGGAGACCGGACATGAAGCCGTCGCCGGCGCCGAGCACGTTGAACACCTCGATCGGAAAGCCGGGGCCCGAGAAGCCCTCGTCCAGGCTGTCCGGGATCGCGCCGGCAAACGCAGCCGCACCCATCGGGCCGCGCTTGCAGACCAGGGTGGCGTCGGACACTTCTCGTACGGCCTTCAACGCGCGGATCGTGTCGGTCGAGCCGCCCGCGATGTGGAACTCCTCCTCGGTGCCGACGATCAGGTCGAACAAAGCGAGCGTCGACTGCAGTTTTTCGGTGACCGCCTCGGAAGCGATGAAGCGGCTTTCGCCATCGCCGTGGCCGGCGAGGCCCCAGAGGTTCGGACGGTAGTCGATGTCGAGCCCGGTGCGCGCGCCGTTTTTGCGCGCGAGCTTGACCGCCTTGAGCACCGCGGCCTCGGTGCGCGGGTGGGAGAGATGGGTGCCGGTCGGCACCACGGCGCGCGCCCTCGCGATATAGGCGGGATCGATGTCGTCCTCGGTGAGACCCATGTCGGCGCAGTTCTCGCGATAAAAAATCAGCGGGAACTGCTCCTGGTCGCGAATGCCGAGGATCACCAGGGCCGTGAGGCGCTCGGGATCGGTCAGGACGCCGTCGACGTCCACGCCTTCGCGCAGCAGCTCCTCGCGGATGAAGCGCCCCATATGCTCGTCGCCGACCTTGGTGATCAGGCCGGACTTCAGGCCGAGCCTGGCCGTGCCGGCGGCGATGTTGGTGGGCGAGCCACCTATATATTTGTTGAAGGACGCCATGTCCTCCAGCCGCCCGCCGATCTGCGCGCCATAGAGGTCGACCGATGAGCGGCCGATGGTGATGACGTCCAGATCCGTCATGAGACGCCCTCTCCTTCCTTATTTCGATATGACCACCGGGAGCGACCGCCGCCGCTCCCGGCGGAGATTTCAGACCGTGCCGCCGAGCGAGCCCTCGAGCTGCGCCATTTCCTGACCGCCGGCCATCAGGTCCTGCAGTTCCTCCGGCGTGATCTCGCCCTTCTTCGCCGTGCCCAGCGTCTTGCCGCGGTTCAGGACCGTGAAGCGGTCGCCGACAGCGAGCGCGTGGCGGACATTGTGGGTGATGAACACGATGCCGATGCCCTGTTTGCGGACGCGGTCGATGGTGGCGAGCACGTTGGAGGTCTGGCGCACGCCGAGCGCCGAGGTCGGCTCGTCGAGAATCAGCACCTTCGCCCCGAAATAGACGGCGCGCGCGATGGCGACGGTCTGACGCTCGCCGCCGGAAAGCGTGCCGACCGCCTGATCGGGACCGCGGAGGTTGATCCCCATCTTCCTCATTTCCTCGACGGTGACCTTGTTGGCCTGATCGGCGTCGAATCGCTTCAGGATGCCGCTGCCCTTGGTCGGCTCGCGGCCCATGAAGAAATTGCGGGTGACCGACATCAGCGGGATCATGGCGAGATCCTGATAGACCGTGGCGATCCCGGCCTCCATGGCGTCCCGCGGACTGTCGAAGTCCATGGGCCTGCCTTCGAAGCTGATCGTGCCGGCGGTGGGCTTGTGCACGCCCGCCATGGTCTTGATGAAGGTCGACTTGCCGGCGCCGTTGTCACCGAGCAGGCAGTGGCATTCGGCGGGTCGGACGTCGAAGGTGACGCCGGCGAGCGCGATGACATTGCCGAAATGCTTCTCGATGGCTTCCATATGGACGATCGGTTCGGACATCTCAGCGCTCCCCGGTGACACGTTTGCGGATCATGTTGTTGAACAGCACCGCGATCAGCAGCATGCCGCCCAGGAACACCAGGTACCAGTCCTGGTCGATCGCGGTGTAGCTGAGGCCGATCAGCACCATGCCGAAGATGATCGCGCCGAAGAACGCGCCGATCGCCGAGCCGTAGCCGCCGGTCAGGAGACAGCCGCCGATGACCGCGGCGATGATCGCCTCGAACTCCTTCTGGAAGCCGCGGCGGGCATCGGTCGAGCCGCTGTCGAGCACGGTGATGATCGCCACCAGGGCGGCGCAGAGCGCCGTGACCATGAAGAGCGAAACCTTGACCCTGCGCACCGGCACGCCGGAGTTGGAGGCGGCATTGGCGTCGCCGCCCGAGGCGAAGATCCAGTTGCCGACCGGCGTGCGCAGCAGGACATAGGTCGCGAGCAGGGCGAGAGCGATGAACCAGAGAATTTCCACTGGAATGCCCGGCACCTTGGGCGTGCCGTTCTTGAAGGTGTCGATCAGGCCCATATTGCCGAGCGCAGCGAACAGGCCGGGGAAGGCGTCGCCGCTGAAGATCGGCGTCAGAAAATCGTCCGCGGTCGCCTCGCGTACCCCGCGAAGCTGGGTGGAGCCGCCGGTCGCCCATTTCAGGCCGACCAGGGACAGGCCGCGGAAAATGAACAGGAACGCCAGCGTGACGATGAAGGAGGGGAGCCCGGTGCGGATCACGATCTGCCCGCTGATCGACCCGACCGCGGCGGCGAACACCAGGGTGGCCGGGATCGCGATGATCAGCGGCAGGTCGAAGGTCACGACGCAGGCGCCGAAGAACAGGCCGGTGAACGCGATCATCGAGCCGAGCGACAGGTCGAACTCGCCGCCGATCATCAGGAGGGCGGCGCCGATGGCGAGAATGCCGAGCTGGGCCGCCGGCGACATGAAATTCATGAAGCCCGCGAGCGTGAACATGGAACTGTCGGCGGCGAAGAGGAAGAACACGGTCACCAGAACGACGCCGGCGATCGCCCCCAGCTCCGGGCGCTTCATCAATTGAGTCATGAACGATTCGGACTTGATCCGTTCGTCGACGGCCGGTTTGGCTTCTGTTGCCATGATCCCATCCCCGTTTTCGATTTTTGCGGGGCGGCCGGCGCCGCCCCGCAGATCTTGATTAGGTCTCAGCGGATGCCCTGGGAGGACAAATCGATGACCTGGGCAGCTTTGTCCTGGGTGATCAGGTTGGGACCCGAAGGCACGTCGCCGCCAGGCATCAGGCCGTATTCTGCGTGCAGGGCCAGAAACAGGACTGGCAGATAGCCCTGTAGGTACTGCTGCTGGTCGATGGCGAATTCGGCCTCGCCGTCCGCAACCGACTGCAGATAGCCGCCGGACAGATCGAAGGAGCCGACATGGACCTCACCGGTCCTGCCGATCGAATTCACCGCAGCCACGGCGGGCTCGCCGGCGAGCGAGGCGCCAAGCGCCATCACGGTATCGACGTCGGGGTCAGAGTCGAGAGCGGCCTGCACCTTGGATTCGATTTCTGTCGGATCGTTGGTGGTCGGTAGCACGGTGACCTCGCCGCCGAACCCTTCCTCGAAGCCGGAACAGCGAAGGTCGAGCGCAACATTACCGACCTCATGGTTGATGCAGACCGCCTTGGTGCCGCCGAGTTCTGCCATTTTTTCGCCCGCGATCTTGCCGGCGTCGAATTCCGACTGGCCGACATGCAAGAGCGCACCGAGCTCCTTAGCGACGTCGCTGCCGGAGTTCATGGAGATCACCGGAATACCGGCGGCCACCGCCTTTTCGACCGATGGGCCGAGCGCATCGGCATCCGGCATCGAAACCACCAGACCGTCGGGCTCCTGGTTGACGGCTGCGTCGATCAGCTGGCTCATCGCCACCATGTCGAAGGTCTCGGGTGCCCGGTAGTCGACATTGGCGCCGGTGTCCTTGGCGGCGCGCTCCACGCCGTTCTTGACCACCGACCAGAACGGATCACTGGCCTGGCCATGGGAGACCACGATGATCTCCTGGGCAAGAGCCGGGGTCGCCATCGCAAGCGCGGCGGCGGCGGTCAACGTAGCTTTGAGATAGGTTTTCACTTTGTCCTCCTTTGACGAACAAGGCTGGTTTTTACGGCGGCCTCCCACCGCTATCCGGATTTAACCGAATTTCATGCGCCAATGACACGCAATTTTTCGACCGAGCCCGAAAGCTGGCGCTCAACCACGTCCTGGAAACCATAGCCCTTGTCGGGCGTGAACGGATTGGGACCGGGCGCGTTGACTTCGAGAATGATCGGGCCCTGATAGCCGATCGCATCGAGCGCTTGGATCTGCGCTGCAAAATCGATATGGCCCTCGCCGACGCCGCCGCGATTGCTGTCGGCGGCGTGGTAGAGACCGAGCCGTTCGCCCGCCCGTGCGAGCGCGGCCGCAGGATCGGGCTCCTCGATGTTCATGTGATAGCTGTCCGGCAGCAGCCGCAGATTGCCGGCGTCGACCTGATCGAGCAGGGCCAGGCCCTCCTCGACGGTGCGCACCTGATGGGTCTCGTAGCGGTTCAGGATCTCGAACACGACGTCGAGCCCGCGCTCGCCAGCGGCCCTGCACACCTCCTTCACCGAATCGACCAGCAGGGCGTCCTCCTCGGCCTGGGTCGAGATCGGCTGGATGCGCTTCACCAGCCCGTGGCAGGAGATCAGGGGCTTGCCGATGACGTCGGCGAAATCGGCGAGGCGCCGGTAATAGGAGACCGCGTCCCGCCGAATGCCGGCATTGGGATGGGCGATGTCGGCATCGGCCGGCGTCAGCGAGAAGATCTCGAGCCCGCGCTCGGCGAATATGGCCCTGGCATCAGCCGGATCGACATGCTCGACATCGCCGAACAGCTCGACCCCGTCCAGTCCCGCGCGCTTGACCCGGTCGGCGATCTCCTCGAGCGGCGCGCCGCCGAAGATCCAGGTGCAGCAGCCGATTTTTCGCATCACGCCGCCCTCCCCAGCATGTCGCCGGAAAGGTCGATGGTCCGGCCGGTCTCGAAGGACGTCTTCGCCGCCTCGGCGACCGCGAGTGCCCGAACACCGTCCTCGGCGGTCGCCGGCATCGGCGTGCCGTCCAGAACCGCGTCGACGAAGCGCCGCCACTCCTCCTCATAGGCGCGCATGTAGCGCTCGAGGAAAAAGAATTCGGGCTTGCCCGAAACGACGCCGTCCACGGTCGCTTTGACCACGGTGTTCTCGATCACGTTGTCGGCGGAGAGCAGGCCCTTTGAGCCGAGAAGCTCGATGCGCTGGTCGTAGCCGTAGACCGCGCGGCGGCTGTTCTTGATGGTGGCGAGGCGACCGCCCGGAAAATGCAGCACGACCACGGCCGTATCGATGTCGCCCGCCTCCGCGATCGCCCGGTCGACCAGGCAGGAGCCGGTCGCGGTGACGCGCTCGGGCGTGCCGTCAAAGAGCCAGCAGGCCATGTCGAGATCGTGGATCATCATGTCCTTGTAGAGGCCGCCGGAGACCTCGATGTAGCTGACCGGCGGCGGCGCGGGATCGAAGGAGGACAGCGTCAGCAGCTCGCCCTCGCCGATCTCGCCGGCATCGAAGGCGGCCTTCAGGGCCGCGAACTGGGGATCGAAGCGGCGGTTGAAGCCCATCATCACGGGCACACCGGCGGCTTGGACGGCGGCATGGCAGCTGCGCGCGCGCCCGAGATCGAGGTCGATCGGCTTTTCACAGAGCACCGGCTTGCCGGCGGCGATGCTCGCCTCGATCAGGTCGGCATGGGTGTTGGTCGAGGACGCGACCAGAACGGCGTCGATCGAACCGTCGGCGAGGATCGCCTCCACCGACATCGCCTGGGCCCCGGCCTCGGCGGCAAGCGCTTCGGCCGCAGACGGCACCGCGTCCGCAACGGCCGCGAGCCGCGACTTCGGGTTGCCGTTGATGCTCTTGGCATGCACCCGGCCAATCCGGCCAGCGCCGAACAATCCGACGTTGAGCATAGTGAAGCGCCTCCCTGCCGTCCTCTGGACCCCGATAACCGTTTTTGGCCTGGCCCATGGGGGGCTCGCCGCTTTCGGTTTTTGATCGCTAACACGCTTTTGCTCGCGCGTGCAAGAATAAAATGCACGCGCGAGCAAAATTTCTTGCGGTTGGCTGTGGCCGTGGCCTAGGATGTCTTGAACGAGCAAGGATAAGTTGATGGCAAAAGTGAACCAGCGCCCGCAGACCGCTTCGGTCACCGCTGACGACGTGGCGAAAAGAGCGGGGGTCTCCCGCTGGACGGTGACACGTGCTTTCAAGCCGGACGCTTCGATCTCCAAGGCCAGGCGGGCGCTCGTGCTGGAGGCTGCGGAGGCGCTGGGCTACGTGCCGGATCTTCTGGCGTCCGGCCTGGCGTCCCATCGCTCCGGCCTGCTGGCGCTCCTGGTGGACGATTTCGAGAATCCGCACAAACTCCAGATGCTGCAGCATCTGACCGAAACGCTTCAGGCGAACGGCGTCGCCGCCATCCTGATCAACGTCAATGCCGAGCAGACGCCGGCGACGGCCCTGATGAATGCGAGCCAGAGGCGGGTGGACGCCACCGTCCTGATCGGCACGTCCTTCAGCGAGGATATTCTCGCCACGGCAGCCGGTTCCGGCCGACCGCAGCTCCTGATCGTGTTCGCGCGCGACACCGCGGTCGAAAATTCCGTGTCGATCAGCTGCGACAACGAGCTGGCGATCCGCGAGATGACGCGCCACGCCCTCGAGCGAGGCCATCGCCGGGCCGTGTTCATTGCGGGCCCGACGACGCTCTCGACCCCTCTTCGCCGGCGGGATACCTTCGTGAGCGCAATGGCGGAAGCCGGCTGTCCCGCCCCCGACGTCATTCATGTCGAACATTACAGCCAGGCTGAAGCGCAGGATGCGGTCACCGCCATGCTGAAGCGGGCATCACCGCTCCCCGATCTCATCTTCTGCGAGAACGACGTGATGGCGCTCGGCGCCATCGATGCGCTGCGCGCCTCGAACGTCCGCGTGCCGGAGGACGTCAGTGTCATGGGCTTCGACAACATCTTGCTCGCCCAAAGCCCCGCCTACGACCTCACCACCTACGAGCAGCCGCTGAAAGAGATGGTCGAACGCCTGATCGAGGTGGTGAACGGCGAGTGGCCGGATGTTCGCCAGCACTTGATCCCCGGTCATCTGGTGACCCGTGGCTCGGTTGCGGCGCGGGCATCATCCAAGCCCCTGCCGGTCGCCGGTTAGCCCGCAACCGCTCTGTCGGCACGGCAGAGATGGCTTCGCTGACCTGGATCACCAGTCGAACGGCATGAACAGGGCCCGGTCCTTGCGCACGAGGCGTTCCAGCGCGGCCACGACGGCGGCGACACGCCGGGACGTGCCGAGATTCTCATGCCAGACCGCCCAGTAGCTGCGAACGGCTTGGGTTTCCGGAAACAGCCTGATCAGCCCGTCGACGCTGCCCGTCATGAAGTCGTGGAGGATGCCGATGCCGGCACCGGAGCGCACCGCTTCGAGCTGGCCGATCGCCGTGGAGATCGCGATGTCGGAACGCCACTCGCGCAGAAACTCGTCGGCATAATGGAGCTCAGGCGTGTAGATCAGGTCGTCGACATAGCCGATCAGCCGATGGGCGCGCAGTTCGGTGAGCGTTTCCGGGCGCTGATGCTGCCGGAGATAGGCGCTGCTGGCATAGAGGCCGAGTGAGTAGTCGGTGAGCAGCTTGGCGCGCAGCCGCCCCTTGACTGGCCGACCGATCATGATGGCGATGTCCGCCTCGCGCTCGGAGAGCGAGAAATTGCGCGGCAGCGGCACGAGCTGCAGCTTGAGATGCGGAAAGGCAGCGAGCATGTCGCCGAGATTCTTGGCGAGATAGGCGCTGCCCAGCCCATCGGGTGCACCGATCCTGATGGTGCCGCTGACGCCATCCGTCGTCTCGGTAAGCCTCGCGACACCTTCGATGAAGGCGGCCTCGACCCGCTCCGCCGTCTCCAGAAAGGCCTGTCCCTCATCGGTCAGGGTGCAGCCGCGGGTCGAACGGTCGAACAGGCGGGTGCCGAGCGCATCCTCCAGCGATTGCAGCCGGCGGCTGAGCCGCGCCTGGCTGACGCCAAGCCGCTGCGCCGCCGCCAGCATCTGACCTTCCCGCGCGATCGCGAGAAAATATTTCGCGTCGTCCCAGTCCATCACTTGTTATCGCCATTTTCGCATAACGGATCGTCATTTCTGGATATTTCTATTCATATTTAATCATGGCACATCAGTCTCATCAACCATTGGGAGGCCATCATGAGCGAGATTGGACATTATATCGGGGGCGCCGTGATCGCCGGCACGTCCGGTCGCAGCCAGCCTGTCTGGAACCCGGCGACCGGAGAGCCCGAAAAAACCGTGGCGCTGGCCTCGGCCGAGGAGGTCGGCACGGCGGTGGCCGATGCCAAGGCCGCCTGGCCCGCCTGGGCCAAGACCCCGGCACTTCGCCGCGCCCGCATTCTCGACCGGTTCAAGATGATTCTCTGGCAGCGCGCGGACCAGCTTGCCGAGGCCATTTCCGCCGAGCACGGCAAGACCCATGACGACGCCGTCGGCGAGGTCACCCGCGGCCTCGAGGTCGTCGAATTCGCGGTCGGCGCCCCCCATCTCCTTAAGGGTGAGATCACCGAGAATGTCGGCACCGGCGTCGACAGCCACTCCCTTCGCCAGCCGCTCGGCGTGGTCGCCGGCATCACGCCTTTCAACTTCCCGGCCATGGTGCCGATGTGGATGTTCCCGGTGGCACTCGCCTGCGGCAACTGCTTCATCCTGAAGCCCTCCGAGCGTGATCCGTCCGCCTCGTTGCTGATCGCCGAATGGTTGAGCGAGGCGGGCCTGCCGACGGGTGTCTTCAACGTCGTCCAGGGCGACAAGGAGGCGGTCGACGCGCTGCTTACGCATCCCGACGTCAAGGCCATTTCCTTCGTCGGCTCGACCCCGATCGCCCAGTACATCTACACGACCGGCACGGCCAACGGCAAAAGGGTGCAGGCGCTCGGCGGCGCCAAGAACCACATGGTGATCCTGCCCGACGCCGATCTCGACATGGCGGCCAACGCCCTGATGGGTGCGGCCTACGGCTCCGCCGGCGAGCGCTGCATGGCGATCTCGGTCGCAGTCCCCGTGACGGACAAGGTGGCGGACGCCCTGATCGATCGCCTCGTCCCGAAGATCGAGGCGCTGAAGATCGGCCCCGCCGCCGACCGCAGCTCCGAGATGGGCCCGCTCGTCACCGCCCGGCACCTCGCCAAGGTGCGGGGGTACATCGACGCCGGTGAGGCGGAGGGCGCCGACATCGTGGTCGACGGCCGCAAGTTCGAGATGACCCGCCAGGGCTACGAGAACGGCTACTATGTCGGCGGCACGCTGATCGACCGGGTCACGCCCGACATGACCATCTGGAAGGAGGAAATCTTCGGCCCCGTGCTCTCGGTGGTGCGTCGAAAGTCCTTTGCCGACGCGGTCGATCTGATCCAGCGGCATGACTACGCCAACGGCGTGGCGGTCTTCACCCGGGACGGCGACGCGGCGCGCGCCTTCGCCCACGAGATCGAGGTCGGCATGGTCGGTGTCAACGTGCCGATTCCGGTGCCTATGGCGTTCCATTCCTTCGGCGGCTGGAAGGCATCGCTTTTCGGCGACCATCACATGCATGGCCCCGAAGGTGTGCGCTTCTACACCCGTCTCAAGACCATCACCACCCGCTGGCCGACCGGTGTTCGAAGCGATCCCGAATTCGTCATGCCCACCATGGGGTGAAGAAGGGTGATTTTGGCGGGCGACCAGGGAAGAGCTGCTCCGACATCGCCCGTCGATCGTCGCTCATCAGTGACCACGCGCCTGCAGTGTCTCGGCACCCAGGCCGATCGCTACCAGACTGTTCAGCGACATCGCATTCTCGCTGGATTGAACTGCGACAACAGCGCTGCCCCGAACGCCTTCAGATCAACCTGTCGTCCCATCGACCGGCAGCCCCAAAGGCGGTGGCTTGCAAAAGTCTGAGACTGACGACAACGGCATCGGGAAGCGAAGCCGTGGCTGAACGAGATCAGGAATCAAAAAGGCCGCGTCGCCCTGGTGACCGAAGGATCTTGCGGCATCGGCCGGGCGGGGAGCCTGGCGCTCGCCAGAGAGGGCGTTGACATCGCGCCGAATGGCGTCGCCAAAGCCGACGAAACGGACCCGAGGCGAGATCGAAGCGCTCGATGCGCGCTGCACGATCCATCAGGTCGACGTCGTCGAAAGTGATCGATTGACCTTGCGACAACTGAGGGCGGGGCCACTGAAAAAGCGTTGCCCGACGTCGCCGCGATCATTCTTCAACTCGGCAGTCGTCTCGAATTTTTCATGGGTAGAAAACAGCGTTAGACATCGCCCGCCTCTGTCGGCGCTTTCGACGGGGAGTTCAGCTTCGGCCTGGAACATTGCCCGGAATGCCACTTTGTCGATAAAATGGTTGGTGCGGAACAATTCGCAGCTTCGCTTATTTTGTAATCGGGGCAAAGGCTGTGGCGCCGGCTGCTATGCTGGGCTGACGAGTAGCGGGAGCGGTTGGATTGTTGGTGCGCCTGGTACACCGAGACGGTCGCCGAGATACTCGAAGAATGAGATGCCGAGTTTCTGACAGGTCTTGAGCAGACCGAGGAAGGTATCACGCGCTTGCCGTCCGAGATCCGACCATGTGCCGCCTGAGATTTTTCGCTTGGTGACGTGGCATCGGATGTCGTTCTCGGAGCCGTTGGTATGAAGCGGGATCTCCGGCCGATCGAGGACGCGCAGGAGCTCGTCTTTGCGGGCGTGCAGGCGCGCCAGCAGCCGGTCGAGTGTGACGAAGCCGGTCTTGCGGGTGAAGATGCGATCGAACCTGGCTCTCAATTGGGCGGCCCGGCGTCGACAGGGATCGCGTTTGTAAAGTTTGAGGTCCTGGTAGAACCACCAGATCAGCTGGCGGGTGACGTCGAGCGCTTGCCGATTTTGATGAAAAAGGCGGTCGTTGACTGATCGCCGGTGTCGTGATTCGTTCTCCCCAATCAAGCGATTGGGAGAGCAGTTCGATGATGGGCAGGCAGGCCGCACCTGAGCAGCTATTTTACGATTTTCGCCTTGAGGATCACGTTCCTGCCAATCATCTGCTGCGCCATATTGATGTCTTCGTCGATCTGGAAGGCGTGCGTCGGGACCTGAAGCCCTTCTATAGCCAGATCGGCCGGCCTTCCGTCGATCCAGAGCTGATGATCCGCATGCTGCTCATCGGCTACTGCTACGGGATTCGCTCTGAGCGTCGCTTGTGCGAGGACGTTCATTTGAACCTAGCGTTTCGCTGGTTCTGCCGGCTGGATCTCAATGGCAAGGTTCCGGATCAGTCGACCTTTTCAAAGAATCGCCATGGCCGATTTCGTGAGAGTGATCTCTTTCGCCACGTGTTCGAAAGCGTCGTTCAGCGCTGCATCGACGAAGGTCTGGTCGGCGGCGAAGGGTTTGCCGTCGATGCCAGCCTGATCCAGGACCGATGCCAACAAGCAGCGCTCCGTGCCCGGCAGCGATTGGGATCCCGCCGATGTCCCGCCCGACGCCAAGCAGACGGTGAAGGACTATCTGGCGCGACTCGACGACGCCGCGTTCGGCGCGGCGAGCGAAGTGACGCCGAAGTTCGTCTCACCGTCGGATCCAGCAGCCCAATGGACCGGGGCGCTTCGAGGGCCGGCTTTCTTCGCCTATGCCACCAACTATCTGATCGATACCGACCACGCGATCATCGTGGACGTCGAAGCCACCCGGGCCATTCGCCAGGCCGAGGTTGGCGCAGCACGGACCATGATCGAGCGGGTCATGGATCGCTTTGGCCTCTATCCCGAGCGCCTTGCCGGCGACAGCGCTTACGGCGCTGCCGAGATGCTCGGTTGGCTGGTCGAGGAGCAAGGGATTGAGCCGCATGTCACGGTCTTCGACAAATCCGAGCGCGACGACGGCACTTTCTCACGCAGCGACTTCACCTACGATCATGAGAAGGACATCTATCACTGCCCTGCAGGTAACGTTCTTCGCACAAAATGGCGACGGTTCAAGGATCAACCCGCGGCCGTCTGCAAGGCAGGCATGATCAAGTATCGCGCACGCAAGGCCGATTGCTCGGTCTGTCCACTCAAGTCGCGCTGCTGTCCGAAGACAAGGACGCGCACCGTTCTCCGCTCGATCCATGAGGGTGCCAGGGACATGGCGCGTGAGATCGCCAAATCCGAAGCCGGCAAAGCGTCAAAGCGCGACCGCAAAAAGGTCGAGATGCTGTTCGCTCATCTGAAGCGGATCTTGAGACTTGGTCGGCTCCGTCTGCGTGGCCCATGCGGCGCCAGTGACGAATTCCTCCTCGCCGCCACCGCCCAGAATCTCAGAAAACTCGCCAAGCTCAGACCCAAACTCGACCCCATCGGCCAACTGGCATGAAATCGGACGATGAATGATCGCATGACGCACAGACCGTAGACATCGAACCGGGCAACAGCCCGGCACCAAGCCTGTTACGCCATGCGGCGGGCTAGGAAAGACATCAAATCAAACCGCCTTTTTCATCAAAATCGGCTCTATGTGGCCGCCATCAGGGAGATGGCGACCCGCGAGATCGTCGGCTGGGCCGTGGCTGATCATCTGCGCGCCGAGCTTTGCGAGCGGGCCCTGCTCATGGCCATTCAGCGCCATCAGCAACCGCGAGGTCTGATCCATAATAGCGAGTGGTGCAGTATGCGAGCACCTCCCACCAGGCAATCTTGAAACGTCATGGCCTGGTGCCTTCCATGAGCGGAAGAGCAACTGCCTTGACAACGCGGCGATGGAGAGCTTCTTCGGCTCGATGAAGAGTGAACTCGTCCATCGCACCCGCTTCGCAACCCGCAAGGACGCTAAGCCGGCATTGTTCCGGTGGATTGAGAGCTACTATAACCGCCGACGTCTTGATTCAGCGCTTGGCTACATGACACGAGCCCAGGCTTCTGAGCAGATGACCAGGGCCGCCTAGTGCATCTTACCGGGCCGTCCGCCCAAGCGGGGCAAGGTCAGCTGTAGGGGCCGCCGACGATAATCGCCGCTCCTTTCAGGCCGTCGGAATACGCGACATGCAACTGCCCGGCCATATAGGCGCCCGACGAAAGGCTTGAGACCGAAGTTTCGTCAAGATCGACATGGAGCAACGGCAGCGCTTCCGTCGCCTCGGTGACATGAGATGATGCGAGAATGGCGACATAAGCTGCCAGCGTCCAACGGCTCGCTATCGATATGGATCGGAGAATACAACGGCTGGATGGCGAGAGGATGCGCAGTCTCGAATCCTGGCACGCCATCGTTCAACAGATATCCAGTGAAAACCCCTGATCGCCCAGAGCAACATGCCTCAACGGTGTTGCCCATATGTAGCCCAGAAGCGTTTCTCTGGGCTACACTATACTTCAAACTCAGGCTAACTCATTGAAATGATTGGCGCGCCCGGGAGGATTCGAACCCCCAACCTCCTGATCCGTAGTTAGATGCTTCAGAAAAAAGCAGTACATATACACGCCTATATCCCTTTGTTTCACATCATGTTTTCTCTTATCATTAGCAACTGAGCATAAAGAAGATAAGCTGATACACGGTGCGGAAACGGTGCGGAAAATGTCAGGCGACCTCAAGCCGCGAAAACTGACCGAGGCCAACGTGCGCGATCTGCCGCCTTCGACCGGGCGTGGCTATGTTGTGCGCGACACTGAGCTCAAGGGCTTCATCGTCATCGTCAACAAGAAGTCGTCCACCTGGGCGGTGCAGCGCGATCTCTGGCAGGGAGCGCGCGGTCGACGGCGATTGGTTCGCAGCGTTCGTCACACGATCGGTCGTGTTGGAATCATGCCGCTCCGCGTCGCCAGGGAGCAGGCGCTGGAGGTCATCCGACTGATCCAGCAGGGGATCGACCCCAACGATCCGCCGCCAACCCGCGAGCTGACGCTCCGTCAAGCTTGGCAGGACTACAGCGAGGCACTGACGACGCGAAAGCGTTCGAGCCGGACGATCGACGATTTCAACTACAATCTGCGCTACTTTCAGGACTGGGCCGACATGACGCTCGCCGAAATCGGCGCGAATCGGGCCATGGTGCGTGATCGACACAAGAAGATCACAAAGGAGAACGGCCCCTATTCGGCGAACCACGCCATGCGGGCGCTCCGCTCGACCTACAATCTCGCGCTGAAGGTTGACGATCGGCTGCCTGCGAATCCGGTTATCGCCGTGATTTTCAACAAGGAGCAGCGACGCAGGCAGGCCATTTCCGCGGCTGAGCTGCCGTCGTGGTGGGCGAAGGTCCAGTCGCTGCAAAATCCAATCCGGCGCGACGTGCATATCTTCCTGCTTTTGACCGGTATGCGGCGCAGGGCTGCTACGGGCGCCCGATGGGAGCATATGGACTGGGAGAAAGGCTGCCTGTTCGTGCCAAAGCCGAAGGGCGGCGAGGAGCGCGCTTTCTTCCTGCCGCTGAGCGGTTATCTGATCGACATGCTGCAGGAACGTCGAGACGAAAACGAAATGCTGTTTCCCGGATCGCCATGGCTATGGCCCGCGAAGAGCAGAGATGGCCATGTCACCGAACCGAAAGAAACGAAGCGCGGCCTCCCGCCTCCCCATGTACTGCGCCACAGCTACGCAAGCTTTGCCAAGGCAGCGGGTCTGGGGCAGATGGACATTGCCCTCCTGATGAACCACAAGCTCCCCGGCGTGACGGGCGGCTATATTCAAGAGATGACGCTGATCGAGCAACTCAAAGGCGCCCAAGAACGAGTCAATCAGCACATTCTGGACATTGTTGGCTTATGATATTTGATGAGGCTGAGCTACAGCGATTCGGATGCCGTCAAGGCAGACCCTCCGGGCTGCTGACGCCGGCCTTGACCGCAACCGGCCTTACGGCAAAAGGGCTCGGCATCGGATCGACGGGCAAGAGCGGCCAACCGGTTCGCAACCGAGTTGCCAACCGGTTGGCAACAGCTCGTCGGCAGGTCGTGGATCTTGATGAAACCCAGATCCTTGGCCGCCTCGGTGAGTTGTCGGCGCACAGCCTCGCATTCGACGAAGTACCACACCTTGGCGATGTCGAGATCTGTCATGTAGCCGCGAAGGATGCGCTCCAGCCGTCGACTGCCCTTGGTCGACAACTCCAACTCGACAGCAGTCGGCTTCGTTTGATCATCGATATTGAGCCAGCCGTCAGCGACATGACCGCGTTTGCCTACCCGGTCAATCTCCTGCATTTGCCGAAGACGCCGCTCTGGCGTGAAACGACCGCCAGTTTCTGCAACCAGCGTCAAAGCGAGATCCACTAGCATCCGGTCATGCCGGTAGCTGCCGAGCCGAATTTGCTTCGGCGGCGGTAAGCTGTCGCCGCACATAGCGCGCCCGGCAGGCGTCAGCCAATGCGCCCGATCACCATGAACCAGCCACTGCCGATCAAGATAACCATGATCGACAAGCAGCCGCACGCGCCGCTGCGCCGTCTGCGAACAGGTGATCGGCCAGGTCAGGGATGCTGCCTGTCCATCCTGCGACATCATCATTCTCGACATGCGGGATGCGAGCGTTGCCGAACGCGCCGAATCCCTTGGCATTCGATCGGTGCCAGCAGTTGTCGTTGATGGCGCACTTGCCGATTGCTGTGCGGGCCGTGGGCCCGATATGGTCGCCCTTCGCCAAGCCGGCCTCTGTCAGCCGCTGGCCTAGTTCAGACAATGGAAACGAGCAAGCTTCTCAAGATCGGCATCATCGGAACTATAGTCGCGGCGATCTGCTGCTTCACGCCGGCCCTCGTTTTGCTGCTCGGCCTTGTCGGGCTATCGGGCCTGATTGGCATGCTCGACTATGCCCTGTTGCCCGCCCTTTTCATCTTTCTCTGCATCACGGTCTACGCCCTATGGAAACGACAAGCCGCAAGATCGAGCTGACTTCGACCATCACTTGTCCAAAATGCGGGCATGTTGAGACAGAGTCGATGCCAACAAACGCCTGTCAGTGGTTTTACGACTGCAAAGGTTGCGGCGCTATTTTGAAGCCCAAACGGGGCGACTGCTGTGTATTCTGCTCCTATGGCACCGTTGCGTGTCCGCCCATTCAAGAAGGATTCTCTTGCTGCGGCTAGGATCGAGGCGTGGCAGGCAACGTCAGTGATGCTGATGGACGGACTCACCACGAGCGATCGCCAAATGATGTTCTTGGTGATGGCTGCCAGTGGCCATGAGACCGAAGAAACCCAGCCCCTGGATCCTGGCTCGGACGTCTGGATCGTCTGACGTCACGATCAGTTTGGCACCGTCAGGCGGGGATTCGGCGGATGCCGACCAGATTGACATCTTATCAAGCTCGATCGCATGCGCAGGCACCATGCGATGAATGGCATCTAGCGTTCGATCGACGCCCGTGATCGTGATGGCGAGGCCGTTGTCGAGCGGTGTCCCGTCGGCATCGGCGTCGAGCGTCAGCCTGTTCATATCGACGAGGTGTCGACGCAGGGCCGAAAGATCGACCTTGTTCCAATCGGTTGCTGGATCAGCTTCGAGAATGGACACGATTTCGGCGATCGCCGCAAAGGCACTCTGACCAGCCTCGATAGGCATGGTTGGATCAGCCCCGTGGCCGTGATGGCGATCGGCAGCCAAGCCGGTCGACGTCCATTCGACGACACCGAGCATCAGAAGGATGGCGGTGGCATAGCGTTTCGTCATATCTCATCCCTTTACACCGTCCAGACCTAGAGACTGCCTTCAACCGGCGCCACGACCTGGACAGCATCACCTAGCGACTGGTCTGGAATTGCACGCTTACCAAACTGCATCCTTACAGGGTCACCGCCGGATTATTCTTGCGGAGGATCAGAAAAAACACAAATAATCTTGTATTCTTGATTTTATGACACAAATAATAAGCACCCGATCTTCTTTAAAGATCGATGGCCGTGCCCAATTCGCACTTTAAAGTTTCAAAGATTGGACGAGCCTCGTAGACACTTTTTTTTTGTCGGCAATCTCACAGGAGAGTTTGGATGGTATCGACAGATCACAATGCGCCTGGCCCTGCCCTGAGTACCGAGGCCTTGGATGACATGGCGAAGCATGGAATCACGCGAAGTACTGTCGACTATTATCATTGCGGCGCGTATCGCTACACGAACCTCAAGGATGCCATCGCAGAAGCCAAGCGCCAGAAGAGTCGGTCCGAATAAGGCTGCCACGCTTTCGAGGATCAGGGCATCAACAGCTGTTGCTTGTCCTCTCGATCACGATCGGCTGCGGTGCGACGCTTCGATACTTCGAGAGCCTGCCCAGCCTGGCAAGCGTCCAATGCCCATGCCGGGAATGATGCTGAAGACGTGTGAGCGGAGCGCATGTGTCCGAGTATTGGGCCTGTATTGGAGCTTCCGCTGAACCGAATCAAAATACAGCACAAGACAGTCTATCGCTATCACCAGCCGGTGAGCCTCGGGCCGCACCGGTTGCTGCTTCGTCCTCGTGAGAGCAGGGATCTTCGCCTGTTCTCCTGCGAGATCGCCACAACGCCGGCAGCGGCGACCACCACTTGGGCCGAGGACGTCTTTGGCAACGCGGTCGCCATCGCAACCTTTGAGAGTATGACCGATAGCTTGATCATCGAGAGCGAGGTATCGCTCGAACTTGGTGGACATCCCTGGCCGGTTTTCCAGGTGGCGGCATCGGCGATCTCCTATCCGTTTCTCTACGCCGATGACGAGTGGACGGACCTTGGCGCGCTGGCCGTGCAGCAACATGACGATCCAACCGGGCGGCTCTGTGAATGGGCGCGAGGGTTCGTGCGCAGCAATCCGACCGATACGCTCTCGCTGCTGAAGGATCTGAGCGCCGGTGTCCTGGCGTGGATCTCGTATCAGAGCCGCGATGAAGAGGGTACGCAGACGCCGCTCCAGACCCTGGACCGTGGCTGGGGTTCCTGTCGTGACCTTGCCGTTCTTCTCGTTGAAGCCGCGCGCACGCTCGGATTTGGCGCGAGACTCGTGTCAGGCTATCTTTTCAGTTCGGGCGACAACATCACCGGCTCCTCAGGCCCCGGTTCGACTCATGCCTGGGCGGAGGTCTACGTGCCAGGTGCTGGGTGGATCACCTTCGATCCGACCAACCGAAGCGTGGGTGGTTTCAATCTGATCCCGGTCGCCGTCGCTCGCGATATTACGCAGGTGGCGCCGGTCGCCGGCAGCTTTGTCGGCATGACCGATGCCTTCGGCGGCATGTCGGTGGAGGTCAGCGTGACAGCTTGACGCTCTACAGGGTCACACATTCGGTGTTGGCCTCGGGCCGGCCATAGCGGTCGACGCCGCTCGTCCGGTTCAGGGCCGGACGAGCCGTTCCAGCAAGGCGTCCATCCGAATCCGGGCGTTAGTCGTGGCAAAGTCGCTGATCGCGTAGGGTAGGATCAGCCATTCATTATGGATCAGCGAGCCGCAGCTGTAGACCACATTCGGGACGTAACCGTCGCGCTCGTGATCGAGGGGCTCGAGGAGCGGCTCCTTGAGCCGGCCGATGACACGTTGCGGATCGTCGAGGTCGAGGAGGGCGGCGCCGATGCAGTAGTTGCGCATGGGACCGACGCCGTGAGTCAGAACGAGCCAGCCAGCTTCGGTCTCCAAAGGTGCGCCGCAATTGCCGATCTGAACATATTCCCAAGGTGCTTCGGGCTCCATCAGGACCTCGTGATCCTCCCAATGATGGATGTCGTCGGCAAACATGAGGGTGATGTTGACGCCGCCTTGGCGGCCCAACATTGCGTAGCGGCCGTCAATGCGCCGGGGAAACAGCGCCATGCCCTTGTTGCGTGCGCCAGCACCGTGCAGCGGCCACAGTCTGAAGTTCAGGAAGTCGATGGTCTCGATCATCTGCGGCAGGATGCTTTGGCCATCGAACGCAGTATAGGTGGCATAGTATCGATGGCTGCCGTCGTCCTCGCGAAAGCGCACGAAGCGTGCGTCTTCGATGCCGCCCTTCTCGCTCGGCGACGCGGGAAAGATCGCGCGCTCGGACAGCGCCAACGAAGGGGGAAACGCCACCAGGTAGTCGCAGTGCGCTGCCCAACGAAGGGCCTCGCCCACGGACTTCCGTTCGTGCTCGTACTCATAGGCACTCATGCCGGTCGAGCAAGGCCAACGCTCCGGGTGGCACAAAAAGCTCTCGAGCTCCTCTGGATCGAACTCCGGCGCGAGATCGCTGAACGCCTCGGCAATGAACGCATCGTCGAACCCCATCTCCCGCAACGTCGCGACAAAACTGGCTTTGCGATAGCGCGGATAGTGGACTTCGGCCGTCGTGACCGAACCGGAAACCGGGTCGAACGCAAGGTCACCGCCAGCACTGATGACGCCGCTGCGAAATTCGATCGACGAAATGTGGCCTTCGCCGGTGGCGCGCAGACTCATCACGAAGCGCAGCGCTCCCGTAGGGACACCGTCTTGATCCGGATGCGCGACGATCGAGGGGTTGAACAACGCCGCCGACTGCAGGCTGTATTCGCTCATGAAGTAGGCGCCGATCAGGAGAGACTGGAGCGGCGAAGGTTCCAGACCCTCGGGCAGGAGATGGCCGAGTTGGCGGCAGCGGTTCGCGAACACGCCATCGATGTCCGCATGCTCCTGACTAAAGTGCCGCATGATGCTCTCTAAACCATCCTCCATCTCGGACGGCGACAGGTTCAGAATCCGACGGATCATGTCCCGGACCCGCTCATCGCTCCCTGGATGAAACGGGCGAAGCAGCATGCGTGAGTTGTCCGGGCGGAGATAGACACCCGAGCGATGAACCGGCAATCGGCCGTCGGAACCGGGCTCCACGGATGCGCTTGGGTCTTGAACCACGGTCATGACAATCGACTAAGAGGCCAGGTGTTCGATCTGCATTGCCGATTCGGGCAAGCCAACCGATCGGGCCGTACCCGTTGGGCCGGTCGCCATCGCGTCCGAAACGTTCGCTGTCTGCAGCATGGTCATTTCGGTAAGGGCCAGTAGGAAAGCGAGCGTCGACTCGGCGCCCTGATTGAGATTGGCCCGGTCGAAATGCAGGCCGTCATAGCAGCCGCTGGATGACGGATTGTAGAGCGGCTGATCGAGGTCGTTTCGGCCGAGAAACCATTCGAACGCCCGGCGCGCTTCGTTCCGCCAGAAGGGGTCCTCTGTTGCCTCGAAGGCTTCGATGCAGGCGGACATGGTGGATTGTGCTTCGATCGGCTGCTGGTCGAAACGGGCGCGTTTGCCGCCCTTGGGATAGAAGCCATCGGAGCCGATCGGCACGAAATGGCCGTCTCGGGTCTGTTCGGCCACCAGCCAACGCAGGGTCTCAAGACCCAGCTCCAGGGCTCTGGTCTGATGACTGCCGCCATGGCGGCCGCTGGAGATCAGGGCATGGGGCAGCTTGGCATTGTCATAGGTCAGCGCCGGCTCGAACCAGGGCCAGTCGGCGGCACTCTGCCTGTCATGCAAGTTGATCAATTTCGACGTCAGCTCGTCGCTGATATCGCTGACCCGGCGGTCGCCGCCCACCTGCTCCAGATATTCCTGGGCGCCGATCAGGCCGAAGGCCCAGGCTCTGGGTGACGTCATGGCCGCCAGCTCCGGCAAGGCCTTCAGGAAAAGGCCGGCCGCCCATAGCTGAAAACTGCGATGCTTCGAACGCCCGAGGCACATGCCCAGCACCCAGAGACAACGTCCGAAGCAATCGTCGGATCCGGGCTCGTCCCGCCAGCGGCGATCGAAGCCCATGAAGTTCTGAAATCGCCGGTCTTCAGGGTCGAAAGCGTACTGCATGAATGCTGCATACTTGGTTGCCAGCATCCGGCGCGTCGGCGTGTCCGGCCCCGCACTCTCCAGCAGAACCATCAGCAGCAGGGCTCTCGCATTGTCGTCGGTGCAGTAGCCATGAGCATAGTCCGGCATGGCGTAGGCCGCATGCTGAAACATGCCGATGGAATCGGTGAGGCGTTCCACGTGATCGAGCGAAAGCTTGGGCAGCTCGACTGGCCGCTCGGCCAGGGTCTTGACCGCGAAGCGGGGCGCATCGTGGTGTCGGTGGCTGACGCGCGCCTTTTGAAAGGAAGCCGCATAATGCTCCGCCGTCCGGCTCCAGATCATCTCGCGGCCGAGTTGATAGGCCCGTTTCGACATCGCCTTGAGCCTGGCCGAGTCGTCCAGGAGGCCGGTCACGGCTGAAGCGATGGCAGCGCTGTCCTGGAACGGCACGATCACGCCGCGCTGATCCGCCAGCAGCTCCTCGGCGTGCCAATAGGGCGTCGAGATGACCGCCTTGCCACAGCCGAAGGCGTAGCAGAGCGTGCCGGACGTCGCCTGTGCCTTGCCGAGATAAGGTGTGAGATAGATGTCGGCGGCGCCGATGAACTGCTTGAGCTCTTCGAGATCGACGAAGCGGTTGTAGAAGGCGACATGCTGTCCCATCCCCGATTTCTCGGCGAGCCGCTCCAGGCTGAGACGATAGCGCTCGCCTTCCTTGCGCAGGAGGTTCGGGTGGGTCGCACCGAGCACGATGTAGACGAGGTCCGGGTGTTCTCGCGTGATCTCCGGCAACGCCCGGATCACATGCTCGATCCCCTTGCCGGGTGACAGCAGCCCAAAGGTCAGGAGCACCTTCTTGCCCTCCAGCCCGAACTGGCCCTTCAGGGTGTCGGGATCGACGAAGGGCATGTCCGGAATGCCGTGGGCGATCAGGTCGATCTTGTCAGCCGGAGCGTCATAGGTTTCGAGAAGAATCCGCCGGCCGCGCTCGGTCATCACCACCAGCCGCTCCGATTGCCTGATGATCTCATCCATCACCCGGCGTTGATCGGGGGTGGGCTCCTCCAGGATGGTATGCAGGGTCGTGACCACGGGTAGCTTGACCTCGCGCAGCAAGGCCAGAACATGGTCGCCGGCGCGACCGCCATAGAGGCCGAACTCGTGCTGCAGACAGAGCACGTCGAAGCCGTTGAAGCGCAGAAAGTCGGATGCCTCCCGGTAGTCGCGAAGGTGCTGTTCCTGAATTTCAAGGCGAACCTCCGGCGGATAGTCATAGCCCTCCGGGCGGTCGTTGATCGCCAGCACCCGGCATGCCGCCGCCGGATACCGGGTGGCTACGGCCTGGCGGAGATCGTGGGTGAAGGTGGCGATGCCGCACTGACGTGGCAGATAATCGGCGACGAACGCAATCTTGGCGGACCGGTCGTTGTCATTCATGGCGTTGACGATGTCCTCCGCTTTGTTGTTTTTTGGCTTCCCGTTCGAAAATCGCGGCGTAGACCCGCTCATAGGCCGCGACCATGGTGTCGATCGAGAAAAGCTGCTCGACGCGTTGGCGACAGGCGAGCCGATCGATCTCGGGGAGGCGGCCAAGCGCTTGAACCGCCGGGTCGACACCGTCGACGAGAAAACCAGTCAGTCCGTCCGCGATGACCTCGCGGCAGGATCCTAGATCCATCGCGATCACGGGCACGCCAGCCGCATTGGCCTCGGCCAGGACCAGCCCGAATCGCTCTGGAATCGTATTCAAATGCAAAACTGCTGTCGCTCTGGCGAACAGGGCATTCTTGCCGGCGACGTCGACCGGCCCGATATACTTTGCCGTGCAGCCGTCGAGATGGGGTTCGATCCGGTTGTGGAAATAGGCCTCATCCTGAATGATCCCGGCGATGATCAGCCGCCGACCGCTTCGGCGGGCGACCTCGATGGCGAGATGGACGCCCTTGTCCGGATGGATGCGGCCTAGGAACACCAGATCGTCGCCAGCCTGTTCTTGGAACGGATAGAGCGAGAGATCGATTCCGTTGTAGACGGTCGCCAGATACTCAAGCGTCGGCGCGCGGTCGGCATCGCTGATCGAGACGAAGTAGCCGCTTCTATATTTCTCATAAGCCGGCATGATCTTCGGTGATGAGAAGCCATGGATGGTGGTCAGGACTGGTGTTTGCACCAGCCGGGTCGAGCAGAGCGCCATGAAATCATAGTGGCTGTGAATGAGGTCGAAGTCGGCGGCGTGCTCGAAAGCCTCCGAGATATGGAGATATTCGGCGACCTTGGCGTCGATCGCCGGATCTTCTTCGTAACCCTTGTCGATGACGGCATGGAGCTTGGCCATGGTGATCGAGTCCTTGGTGGCGAATAGCGTCACGTCCCAGCCGCGCGCCACCAGGCCGTCTGCAATATTGCCGGCGACCGTCTCCCAGGCGCCGTAGCGCCGTGGCGGCGTGCGCCAGGCAACCGGCGACAGGACAGCGATCTTCTTGCTGCGCCCGATAACGCTGGCGGCAGCCTCATGCTGCACGCCGGTCCGAAGGAACCGGCGTCGGCTCGCCGCCCTGCCGGGGTTGAGCACGTGCGGGCTTGCGTTCAGAAGCCCATGTCGCCCATAGCAGCCATGTCCGGGGCCGCGGAGTCCTTGCTGGGTTTGTCGGCGACCATCGCTTCGGTGGTGATCAGCAGGCCGGCGACCGAGGCGGCGTGCTGCAGGGCGGCGCGCACGACCTTGGTCGGATCGATGATGCCCCGCTCTACTAAGTCGCAGAACTCGCCCGTCTGGGAGTCGTAGCCCCAGTTGTCCTTGGCACTTTCCAGGAGCTTGCCGACGATCACGGTGCCTTCGTCACCGGCATTCTCGATGATCTGGTGCGCCGGGGCCCGGAGCGCCTTCCTGACGATGCTGATGCCGAAGCGCTGATCGTCGTTCGCTGCGTTCACGCCGTCGAGGGTGCTGGCCGCATAAAGAAGCGCCATGCCGCCGCCGGAAACGATGCCCTCCTCGACGGCAGCGCGGGTCGCATGAAGCGCATCGTCGACGCGGTCCTTCCGCTCCTTGACCTCGACCTCAGTGGCACCGCCGACCTTGAGCACCGCAACGCCGCCTGCGAGCTTGGCCAGGCGCTCCTCGAGCTTCTCGCGATCATAGTCGGAGGTGGTCTCCTCGATCTGACCGCGAATCTGGCCGCAGCGTCCTTCGATCGCCGACTTTTCGCCGGCGCCGTCGACCACTGTGGTCTCTTCCTTGGTGATCAGAACCTTCTTCGCGGTGCCCAGCGAATCGAGGGTGACGTTCTCGAGCTTGATGCCGAGGTCTTCCGAGATCACCTGGCCACCGGTCAGGATCGCGATATCCTCAAGCATCGCCTTTCTGCGATCGCCGAACCCAGGGGCCTTCACCGCCGCGACCTTCAAACCGCCGCGCAGCTTGTTGACCACCAGGGTGGCGAGCGCCTCGCCCTCGACGTCCTCGGCGATGATCAGGAGCGGCTTGCCAGACTGCACGATCTGCTCGAGCACCGGCAACAGCGACTGCAGGCCAGCAAGTTTTTTCTCATGGAGCAGGATGTAGGGCTCGTCCAGCTCGACATTCATCTTCTCGGCGTTGGTGACGAAATAAGGCGAGAGATAGCCGCGGTCGAACTGCATGCCCTCGACCACATCGAGCTCGGTCGCGAGGCCCTTGGCCTCTTCGATCGTGATCACGCCTTCCTTGCCGACCTTTTCCATTGCGGTCGCGATCATCTTACCGACGTCGCCATCGCCATTGGCCGAAATGGTGCCGATCTGGGCGATCTGCTCGTTGGTCGAGACCGCGGTCGAACGACGCTCCAGGTCGCGCACCACGGCTTCGGCCGCCATGTCGATGCCGCGCTTCAGGTCCATCGGGTTCATACCGGCGGCAACGCCTCTCGACCCCTCGCGCACGATAGCGGCGGCAAGCACGGTTGCCGTGGTGGTGCCGTCGCCGGCGACGTCGCTGGTGCGCGATGTTGCCTCACGCACCATCATCGCGCCCATGTTCTCGAACTTGTCGGCGAGCTCGATCTCCTTGGCGACAGTCACGCCATCCTTGGTGATCCGGGGTGCGCCGAACGATTTGTCGAGCACCACGTTGCGCCCCTTCGGGCCGAGCGTGACGCGCACCGCGTGGTTCAAGAGCTCGATACCCTTGAGCATTTTTGCGCGCGCGTCGGCGGCGTATCTGATTTCCTTGGCGGCCATCTGCCGTTTGTCCTTTGCTTTGTGTAGGTGATCCGGCCGTGCTGGTCTTCGGGCCGCCGGCGGCCTCTGGCTCAGGCGTTCTCGAACACCGCCATGATGTCGCTTTCCTTCATGATCAAAAGCTCCTCGCCATCGATCTTGACCTCGGTACCCGACCATTTGCCGAACAGAATTCGATCGCCGGCGGCGACGTCGAGCGGCGTGATGTCGCCGCGGTCGTTCCTTGCCCCTTTGCCAACCGCAAGCACCTCGCCCTGCATCGGCTTCTCCTTGGCCGTATCGGGGATGATGATGCCGCCCGGTGTTGTCCGATCATCCTCGAGGCGCCGGATGACGACGCGATCGTGTAACGGCCTGAACTGCATGCTGGGTACCTTTTGAAAGAGGAGACGATGGCTCGTTTGGCACTCTCGCTAGCCGAGTGCCAGCTTGTCAGGCAGATGGCCATCCTGAAGCATCGATACAAGTGGACAGGCGACTTGCGTCCTGTGTCATCGAAATAAAATGATGAAATATTTCAAAATCAACTCAGCGCTGAATGAGTGGCGAGCAAAAACATCAAAAAAGAAGTTGATTTTTTCTTGCAATCATAGAGATGTGTCGCCATTTGCGGAATGTACTCGGTCTGCGAATAAAAAAGAACAACTTAATACTCCAGAGGCTTTTATTTTTGTTCAAATGCTCTGAGTACGTCAGTGTTTGGTGAAAATTTCAGGATTGCTGTGGATAGGATCAATCGTATCCACGGTTCCATCCAACGCCAGTAGATGCCGTGTCGGCGTCCAAAACGTGGATCGCCGAATCCGTTGTTCTTCGTTGTTTTTCAGTCAGCAGTCTACGCCGACTCAGGAGCGAATTTAATGACGATACGCACCACCCGGACGACCGTGACCTTCAGAAGGGCGTTCGTTCTGGCTGGGCTCGATGAAGAGCAGCCTGCCGGCGTCTATGACATCGAGACGGATGAGGAGCGTCTGGAAGGTCTTTCGTTGTCAGCCTACCGGCGCGTGCAGACCTTCATCCACCTGCACCCGAAGACTGGCAATCCGAACCTTACCCAAACCATGACGATCGATCCCAATGAGCTGGACGCGGCTTTGAAACGCGACCGGGCGCGATCGTAAGGCATCAACAATAGCGCCCGGTCAGCAAGAGAAAGAGCACACCCATGGCATCGCAGAATAACAACGGCCGCCCGGGCGGTCCCTGGGGCCAGGGATCTAACCCCGCTCCCGACTTCGAGGAGTTGCTCAGACGAGGGCAGGATAGCCTCAGGCAGATCATGCCGAGCGGCGGTCCGCTTGGCATTCTTGCGCTGGCCATCCTCGTTCTGGTGGGATTGGGCGCATGGACCGCTTATTACACGGTGCCGAGCGACTCCGTGGCGGTGGTGCAGCGTTTCGGCAAATACCTGAAGGAGGTCCCGCCTGGCCTGCACTTCAAGCTGCCGCTGGGTATCGATGCCGCGACCATCGTTCCGGTTAAACGGCAATTGAAGCAGGAATTCGGGTTCACCACACCTGGCGCCACCGATCCGTTTCAGAGCCCGAGCGACGGAAAGAAGGAAACCGAGATGGTCACCGGCGACCTGAACGCCGCACTGGTCGAATGGGTGGTTCAGTACCGCATCTCGGATCCGGTCAACTATCTGTTCGAGGTCAGGGAACCGAGCGGGACGCTGCGCTATGTCTCGGAATCGGTCATGCGCGAAGTGGTCGGCGATCGCACGGTCGACGAGGTCATCACCATCGGACGACAGGAAATCGAGACCGAGGCGCTGACCAAGATGCAGGCGCTTTCGACCAAATATGCGATGGGGATCAGCATCGACCAGGTGCAGCTGAAGAACATCAACCCACCCCAGCCGGTGCAAGAATCGTTCAATGAGGTCAACCAGGCCCAGCAGGAAAAAGAGAAGCTGATCAATGAGGCCAGGCGCGACTACAACAAGGTGATCCCGTTGGCCGAGGGGGAGAAGGACCAACGCATCCGCGAGGCGGACGGCTACCGGCTGAAGCGGATCAACGAGGCCGAGGGCGATGCCGCGAGGTTCAGCGCACTCCTGACCGAATACAACAAGGCCCCGGAGGTCACCCGCCGACGGATCTATATCGAGACGCTGCAGGCGGTCATGCCGGGTATCCGCTCGAAGATCATCGTCGACGAGCAGACCCGCGGCATCCTGCCGTTCCTCAATCTCAACGCCGAGACAGGCGAGCAACCTGGTCTGGGAGTTAAGCCATGATCAAGGCCATGCGCATCTCTGTCCTCGCGGGCCTTGCCATCGGCGGCTATCTCCTGGCGAGCTCGATCTACACCGTGAACGAGGTCGAGCAGATGATCATCACCCAGTTCGGCAAGCCGGTCGGCGAGCCCGTGACCACGGCCGGTCTCAAGATGAAGTTGCCCTTCATCCAGGAGGTCAATGCGATCGACAAGCGGATCCTGGAATGGGACGGCAATCCCTCGGACATGCCGACCAAGGACAAGCTCTATATTTCGGTCGACCTGTTCGCCCGCTGGCGCATCACCGATCCGCTGCAGTATTTCCTGCGCCTACGCGACGAGCGCAGCGCCCAGTCCCGGCTCGACGACATTCTCGGCAGCGAGACGCGCAACGCCGTCGCCAAGCACGAGCTGATCGAGATCATCCGCACCACCAAGGACCGCGAACCGCTGCGCGATGCCCTCCTTCAGGATATCGAAAGCGATGTCGGCGCGCTGGTGCCGATCAGAAAGGGCCGCCAGCAGGTCGAGCGGGAGATCTTCACCGCCGCCGCCCAGAAGGTTCGGGTGTTCGGCATCGAGCTGCTCGATATCCGGTTCAAGCGGATCAACTACAATGAGAGCGTGCGCCCGAAGATCTACGACCGCATGATCAGCGAGCGTCGCCAGATCGCCGAGCGCTTCTTGTCAGAAGGCAATGGCGAGGCTGCTCGAATCCGCGGTAATCGTGTACGCGATCTCAACAAGATTCAATCGGAAGCCTACCGGGAGGTCGAGGAGATCCGCGGCATGGCGGACGCGAGAGCCACCGAGATATACGCTGGAGCCTATAACCAGGGCCCGGAAGCGGTGGCGTTTTACGAATTCACGCGCTCGATGCAGGCTTACGAGGCTCTGATCGCCGACAACACCACGTTGGTTCTTTCAACGGACAGTGATCTCTTCAAGTTTCTGAAGGGCATGAGCCCCGATGGCGTCATCGATCCGGCCGACATCCCGCCGGCGTCCGATGGCGATGCCCCCAAGGAGGCGGCGTCGATCCGATGACGTCCCTTGGCCGCCCGTGTCGCCATCCACATCATCAAGAGAAGGGCATGAGGCCATGACAGACGAGCCGGTCGATCTGGACGAGCATCGCGGCATGGCCGCGCAGCAAGCCACGGAAGTTCGTCGTGAACGCCTTTTGGAGTTCCAGGCCGATCAGATCGCCATGCAGCGTCGCCAGGATGAGCTGGAACGGCTTCTTCTGGCAGCGCCGGCGGAAACCTGGGTGGAGGCTGCCGCGAAGGCGGAGTATCTTATTCGGCTCCTCGCTGTCTCGCCCTGTGGTCAGCAACCGCGCTGCAAGGAACTCATCGCCCACACGCTCGACGATCTGAACCGCCTTGGCGAAAGGGCAGAGGAGCTGAAGTGACGATCCCCCCAGAAACGGACGAGCCAAGCGAACAGCCGACCTGGGATGTGCCCAAGGTCCGGTGCTGTCTATTGTGCGATGCCAGGTTCCAGAGCGCCTGGTCCGGCGAGCGGATTTGCTCTCGCTGCAAGAGCAAGGACGCATGGCGCAGAGGCACGCCACGGCAGGTCCATCCCGCCAGCAGGAGAGGATGAAGCTCCGGCGCGTCGATCCTATGTGCCGGCGGGCTCGTAGCGAAACGCTGTCACCATTTCGGCAAGCCCGGCTGCTGTCCGTATTCAGCGACGATGATGAGTCGCCTTCGATCGCCCAGCAGAATTTCTGCCGTCACGTCGATGCCCCGTCCGGAATCGTCATCGCTGCGAGATATCGTCATGGCGGAACGCTTGGCGCGAGCGGTAAAACCGCCGGCAAGCGTGATGGCCGTGATGTTGCTGACATGCGGGCAGCTGCCCGGCTGATTGACCTCACCCAGGACGTAGAAGGGCAGAGCTCTTTTTTTGCCTGAATCGCCTATCGCTGCAACTGAGATACGCAAGTAAATAAGAAAAGTCGAGATGTCAACGGTTTGAAAATCGTCAAAAATATTGTGAAGAACACCCTATTCTGCCGACAAATTAATCAAAATAAATAATATAATAAAAAGTATTGCATCCTAAATATTTATTATGTGCTATCATCACAACCGATGCGCAGAATATGCATTTTGCGCTTTTAGAAAGGACGTCCTCATGTTCGATCTGGAAAAAGCCAAGCCAATACTCATGGGCGCCATCGGCGGAGCGGTCGTGCTTGCAATCGCCGGCTTCAGTTGGGGTGGTTGGGTCACTAGTGGTACAGCTGAGGCAATGGCAGACAAGCGAGCTAAGTCCGCAATGGTCGCAGCACTTGCACCAATCTGTGCCGCGAAGTTCCAGGGCGACTCCAGCTTCGACACCAAGCTGAGCGAGTTGAACGATACCAGAGCTTACCAGCGCGCTGCATTCATCGAGGAGGGTGGATGGGCCACCATGCCTGGAAGCGATAAGGGCGATCGGGATGTGGCGAAAGCCTGTGCCGATATGATCACCGAAATGGGCGCGACCTAGAGCCTGTCAGTTCAACGAGTACGACGGCTCCGCGCAGATGCGCGGAGCTTACTCTGCCGTCATGAAAGCTTCCCCCGGCCGTGGTTGGCCATCAGGAGCCCTCCGTCCTCGAAACATCGGCTGTGCTGTAGCAGCTCGGCCCACGTCAGAAGCCGTCACGGTCACCGTTTCTTGACGGGTGGCAACTTTCGAAACCGACCTTAAGCCTCGCTCCCGCATCGGGCCAATTCTGCGCGGGCAGTCAACTCGGTACGTCGTGAGGTCCTATTCAATAGGGAAACCAGCTGGGTTTCCACTCATGGAGACTGCTAATGAACTGCGGATATGAACTAAGAGACTCCTCAGCAAAAGGAGAGGGTGTTTTTGCCACGCAGTCTTTCAAGATCGGCGATGTTGTCATCGTTGGCATTATCGAAAAACCCCTGAATAGGAATCACTCGCATGCTTCACAGATCGGCGAGTTCGAGTTTGTGCTTCACGCTGGTTTAACCAGTAAAGTCAATCATTCCTGCGATCCTAATTGCGGCATCGAAGTGAACAAATGCGGAGCGCATGATTTTGTTGCGATAAAGGATTTCGCCGATGGCGAAGAAATCACATTTGACTATGCAATGAGGAATTATACTGTTGATCATTTTCCATTGGAATGTAGATGCGGCTCTAAGAATTGCCGTGGGAAGATTACGGGCTGGAAAGATTTATCAAGACAGAAAAAGGAAGAATATAGAGATGTTGCAGCTCCTTATCTTCTAGAGATGGATGCCAGGTGTCCAAGCAAGGTCGAGGTGATCATTAGCCCAGAATCGTCGACGCGCCGCGAGCCAGCGCTAAGCTAGATTTAATCTGAATTTGTTTCCTGATCCTACGTGAGAGTCATCCAGCGATGATAACCCGATAGGGATGCGGTCTGGTCTGTATGCATGTCCAGGCAAGACGCTGGGTGATGGTGTCGAGGTCGTAGCGGCGATTGAAGCGGTAGGCGAAGCTGGCGAGGTAGCGCTCGGCGTGTTTGGAGCTGACATGGTGGTAGGTGCCGGTGATCGCGGTCTTGATGTTGCCGAGCACGGTGTTGACCCATTTGAAGGTCGCCCATTGTGCCGCCTGGCGGCCTGATCCCGTGCGCATCGGGAAGTGATCGACGTCGGCCTTGGCGACCGCCGGCCAGCAGGACAGGCCGTCGCTGACGGCGCTGCTCCTGGGCTCGATCTCGGCCTTGGCGAAACGCTCCACCTCCTTCTTGCGAAAGCCCTTGACCGTCTTCAGCTTGATCCGCCTCGGTCGACGCTCGATGGTCGTCTCCACCGCCGCGATGAACGGCGTTTTGCCCGCAGCGCCGCGGCCGCGCTTGCCACCGGAGCGCGCGCCACCGAGATAGGCGTCGTCCATCTCGACACGCCCCTTGAGCTTCGGCTTGGCTTCCTCACGCGTCTGCATCGCCACCATGATCTTCTGCTTCATCAGCCAGGCGGTCGCCTCGCGCACCCCAAGTCGCCGACCGAGTTCCGCCGACGAAATCCCGCCCTTGCTCTGGCTGACGTGGTAGATCGCCAGGAACCAGACCTTGAGCGGCAGTTTCGTGCTGTGAAAGATCGTGCCCGCGGTCACCGATACCTGATGCTTGCAACGATTGCACTGCAGCTTGTTGCGCTTCTTCAGATGGCAATGACTGCCATGGCCGCAGGACGGGCAAGACCAACCACGGCTCCAGCGCCATTGATACAACGCCGCCCGGCATTGCTCCTCGCTGCCATAGGCGTCCTGAAACGCCACCTCGCTCAGACCCTTGGTCCGCCGGCTGAAACCTTCAATGTCGCTCATCGGTGATCTCCTCCCGCAGAAAACACAGCAAAACTTAGCATAAAGCGGGAAGACTCTCACGTAGGATCAGGATTTGTTTTAGGTCGGATTGTCCGTATCGGGGCTCTGCTACCGCAGAACCTCTATTGTATTCGCTTTAATCAAGTCGAAGTCGATGGTGGCACCGAGCCCTGCCCCGGTCGGAGCATAGACCATACCGTTCGCGTCCGGCGCGATATCATCAATGATGCCGTATTTCTGTGCCGCCTCGGGCAGTAGCACTTCGAAATACTGCGTGTTCTTGATGCTCATGATGACGTGCAGGTTCGCCCAATTGTTCAGACTGTTGCCGCCGTGGTGGATTTCGTAGTTCATGCCGAAAGCCTCTGCCAGATGGGCAGTCTTCAGCAGCGCGGTGATGCCACCCTTTACCGCCACATCGCCCCGCAAATAGTCGGTCGCTTTGTTTATGATCCACGATGCATAGCTGCCGTAACCGCCCGGCGAGTACTCGGTGGCCATCACCGGTATGTTCAGCTTCTCGCGGAGCTTGATCCAGCCGTACATGTCTTCCTCATGCAATGGATCCTCGTACCAGTAGAAATCCAGTTCCTCGATAGCGCGGCCGACCTTGATCGCGTGCTCATAGACATAGGCCCAGGTCGAATCGAGCATGAGCTGGTAGTCCGGGCCGACTGCCTCCCGTACCGCGCGGCAAACGTCGATATCTTCTCTCCAATTGCACGGCGGGTGGATTTTATAGGCGGCCCAGCCATTGTCGCGGTACCGAACCGCCTCCGCCGCATATTCCTCTGGAGTACGCATCACGGCGGAGGAAGCATAAGCTGGGATCGACTCCCGGTAGGCGCCGATGTGCTTGTACAACGGCTGGCCGGTGGCCTTGGCTGCCAGGTCCCACAATGCAACGTCGACCGCACCGATAGCCCTGAGGGTCGTCCGTCGGATAGCCTTGTACATGTTGTGGTAGATCGCTTCCCGATCCCGCGGGTCCCGCCCCATCAACATCGGCTTCAACGTCTTGATGATTGTCCCGCCGTCCTGGTCGCCAGAATGGCTGGCCGAGCCGATGAACGAGTGCCCCTCCAGGCCGTCATCTGTGCGGATCGTCAAAAGGCCCAGATTACTCTCGCCCGCAAAGCTCGGTATGCCGCCATACTGGGTCTGCGGAATGCCGGTCCAGCGGAAGAAGGTCAGGCTTACATCATCAATTTCCATCCCGCATTTCCCATTTGGATCGACTGCTGTCAGGCTATTGTCGATAACCCCGTCCCTCAACCCTGTTTCCGCTCCCCATCGTTTGTCCAGGGCGGTATTCGGGCTTGCTGAGCGCGTGAGGCCTGCAGTTTGGCTGTAAAATACCAAAATCACTGCGTGTTGATCTTTGCTGCGATTAGCTTCAGCGTCGTTTCCAAGTTTTGTCGGAGTGGCAGCCATCATGCTGCAGCCGTTGTCGTTGGCGGCCCGCGCAGGCCGTTGATCAGGTTGAGGATACCCTTGAAGACGTCGCGAGGTAGACCGGCTTCGGCCATTTGGAACACGGCATAGCGCGCGTGCTTGACCAGCCGGCTGCCGGTCTTGATCAGGCGCTCCCTTAGCGAGGTCAGTGACCAGGAGGCGATGGCCTCCGGCGTCGCGATGGTGCGCAGAAAGTTGGCGAGGTTGTAGGCCAGGGCATGCAACTGCAGGCGCACGGCATTGGCGGCAAACCGCATGCAGGACAGCCGCGTCCATTTCAGCGCGTACTTGCCCTCCTTAATGTGCTGCTCCGCAGTGCCCCTCTGGTTGTAGAACGCGAAAACCCGCTCGTTCGGCAGGCTGCGGTTGGTGACCAGGAAGCCGATAGTCGGGAACAACTCGCCGGGATGGAACTCGATCTTGGCGACGATGCGCCGGGCCTTTGACCAGCTTTTGGCCCGGTAGTGGAAGCTGGTGTAGCGGCGCATGATATGGTTCGGCGGACGGCCGAGCAGTCGCTTGGTCAGAAACGCCGCCTGCTCGTGCAGTTTGGGGTTGCCCTTGATGCGGATGGCATAGTCCCAGCCTTCCGTCTCCAGCAGATCGAACAGGGCCGGAATGGCAAACGCCGCATCGGCCCGGAAGCGGCGGCGGATGATCGACGGCTTTACCTCTGCATTGTAGCGCGTCAGCACGGGCCGGAGCAGGTCCTCCCAGCCATCGGCGCTGTGCACATTGCCTGGACGCACGGCGCAGCGCTCCAGGTCACCGAACTGGTTGAACACGAACAGCGGGTGCAGGCACTTAGACTGGAAGTGGCCGTTCCAAGCCGCGCCCTCCTGTTCGCCATGTACTGGACTCTCGGAACTGCCCATATCCAGGCCGATGACCTTCGACGGACGTTGCGCATGCACCGCGTCGATCCAATGACCACAAAGATCGGACAAAGCCGCGAGGTTCTCGGGTTGGGTTAAGGTCGCTGTCTCGAACCGGCCCATGGCGGAAGTTGATGCGGCTCCATACTTCACGGCTCGACCGCCAACCAGATGGCGCATGACCGAATCACGGCAGAGCCGATTGGCATCGTTGACATCCTCATAGCCGGCCAGCCGAGAGAAGATCGCCTGCCGCAGCAGGCCCACAAACGTGTGACGGCCATTTTTGCCCGTGCGGTCGTCGATCAGCAAAAAGGACGCCAGATCGGTCAGGCTGAGCGCATCGTCTAACTCACGATAGACCAGCAGACCACCGTCAGAACTGATAGCCGAGCCGCGAAACAACAGGCGAACCGACCGGTCAAACTCCAGCCGCAACGGGCTTGATTTTTCTTCAACCGTTGCGTTCGCCATCAAACCGCCGCTCCGTTGCGCTTAAGTCGTTGACTGCGCGATATTAACTGGCCTTCGTGACGCGTAAACCTGGACGTCATCTGGGAAATCCGGGTTTAGGGCCCGTCCAAAAAGTCCTCGAGTGGTGTCATGGTCTTATCCATGATGAGATGCGAGGAGCTTGGCGCGTTGCGATGCGGCGCATCGCAAGCGGCAAGGGGCGAAGCGGGGTGAAGGCGAGAGGGAGCCTTCACGGGATAAGACCACCCGTAGTGTCGTCTTGCAGCCGGCTCATGCGTCGTCATCAGCCTTGACCGATGCCTGGTATCGCCCTGTGTCCTCTTCCTCGCCTGAACGCGACTGCAAGACAATGAAATCATTCGATAACTTTTCGGAGAGGGCTCATAAAAATGATCTCGCTTGACCGAAATCTAAACCTGATCCTACGTGAGAGTCATCCAGCGATGATAACCCGATAGGGATGCGGTCTGGTCTGTATGCATGTCCAGGCAAGACGCTGGGTGATGGTGTCGAGGTCGTAGCGGCGATTGAAGCGGTAGGCGAAGCTGGCGAGGTAGCGCTCGGCGTGTTTGGAGCTGACATGGTGGTAGGTGCCGGTGATCGCGGTCTTGATGTTGCCGAGCACGGTGTTGACCCATTTGAAGGTCGCCCATTGTGCCGCCTGGCGGCCTGATCCCGTGCGCATCGGGAAGTGATCGACGTCGGCCTTGGCGACCGCCGGCCAGCAGGACAGGCCGTCGCTGACGGCGCTGCTCCTGGGCTCGATCTCGGCCTTGGCGAAACGCTCCACCTCCTTCTTGCGAAAGCCCTTGACCGTCTTCAGCTTGATCCGCCTCGGTCGACGCTCGATGGTCGTCTCCACCGCCGCGATGAACGGCGTTTTGCCCGCAGCGCCGCGGCCGCGCTTGCCACCGGAGCGCGCGCCACCGAGATAGGCGTCGTCCATCTCGACACGCCCCTTGAGCTTCGGCTTGGCTTCCTCACGCGTCTGCATCGCCACCATGATCTTCTGCTTCATCAGCCAGGCGGTCGCCTCGCGCACCCCAAGTCGCCGACCGAGTTCCGCCGACGAAATCCCGCCCTTGCTCTGGCTGACGTGGTAGATCGCCAGGAACCAGACCTTGAGCGGCAGTTTCGTGCTGTGAAAGATCGTGCCCGCGGTCACCGATACCTGATGCTTGCAACGATTGCACTGCAGCTTGTTGCGCTTCTTCAGATGGCAATGACTGCCATGGCCGCAGGACGGGCAAGACCAACCACGGCTCCAGCGCCATTGATACAACGCCGCCCGGCATTGCTCCTCGCTGCCATAGGCGTCCTGAAACGCCACCTCGCTCAGACCCTTGGTCCGCCGGCTGAAACCTTCAATGTCGCTCATCGGTGATCTCCTCCCGCAGAAAACACAGCAAAACTTAGCATAAAGCGGGAAGACTCTCACGTAGGATCAGGAATCTAAATGTCGTATGACGACGAATTATTTTTATGACAATTTCAATCTACAAGAATAAATATTTGTCAATGATTAATAACTATGATCGCTGTCTTGAATTTTCTTTTGGTAACATCATTTGTATGATGGCAAATAAACTGTACCATACGTCAAAATTCTTTTGTCACCATGTTAACGGCCAAAGACGCTCAGCAGCGTCGGCGAGCAATCGATCTCTGCACCGATCCGGTGTGGGGACACGCCTAGCCCTGGAAGGGATCCCTCATATGGGCGAATCTTTGAGTTCCATCACGAAGGCCGAACTTCAAGCTGCTACAATGGCAGCCTGGTCGCTCGCGAAGGATAAGTGGAGGACCGGCGGCGACGTAGCCCGTCCTGCACCTGCGCCTAAACCAGACAACGGTGATCGGCCGGCGGAACCACCGGCGAAGTAGGTCGATAACGCCATCGTCGAGGTAAGAAAGGCCGGTATGTTTCGATCGCGGGCTTTTCTCAGTTAGTCCGCGTCTGAATTGCCCAGCTCGTCAACCGCCGTGGAGAACAACATGGCCAAGAGCCAAAAACGCAGCAATCGGGAAGCCAAAAAACCCAAGGCTGCTAAGCCTAAGCCGTCAGCCACCAGCTCGGCACCTTCTATTGTGCCGGGTAGCACGGCCGGAAGGAAACCCGCCAAGCGCGCGAGATAGAGACGGCTTAAATCGGCGTAAGAAGAGGACATCTCTCGCATCGCCGAGGGCCGCCCATCGTCGTCAGGACAGAGGGAGATCTTGCCTCGAGAGTAGGGGGCATGGACTGTTTGTCTCCCGACGGCGCGTTGAAGGATTGCCATCACGGCCGCACCAATCATGTGGCCAGTAAGGGAGCGCCTAAACCATGAAATTCCTCCCGGAGCCCAGCTTCAACAATATTGCTCTTGGCGTCGCCGTTCTGTTCCTGATTGGAACAGTGACGCTCGCCTACTCGCTCAGCTAGGGCCAGAGCATCATCGAATCTCTGCCGTCTCGATTGCGGCGATCTTGATCAGCTCCCGCCCATAGAGTGGACGACGAGCCGCACTGACATGATGGTAGAACTGTTAAGGGCGTTGATTGCCCTTTGACGATGGGATGGCGATATGATGCGTCCAACGAGATTGAAGACGGACTTGGAAGCCGCCGAAATAAGCAGGCGGGACAGGGCGTTTCAGAGGGAAAGTATCGACGAGCAGCGGGAGCGGGCCAAGAAGACGGCGCGCTTGCGAGCGCTCCGTCTCGCTAAAGAGGCAGCCGATCGCAAAGCGGCGGAAAGTGTGGCAGCCGAGAAGGCGGCTGCCAAAGCCAAAGTGCCGGCCAAGAAGAAGCGACTGATCAAGCGTAGGCAAGCGACCGAAAATAGTGCTGCGGCCATACCCGATGCCGACCCGGCAGGGTCTTGATGTGACAAGTCTGCTCAGAAAGCAACCACGCCTTTTGCCAGCCCTGGTGGCCTTAGCAATGTCGGCCACAGGCTGTGCATCGACCCCGACGCCGATATCCTCTGCGACCGATCAGCCTGCTGCGGCCATCAAGAGCTATCGTGTCAATTCCGGCGACCGGCTGAGAGTAACGGTTTTTCGTCATGTCGATCTGTCAGGCGAGTTCGTTCTTGATGGCGGCGGTTTTTTCGCGCTGCCTCTGCTCGGAGCGATCCAAGGCCGCGATCGGACAGCACGTGAGCTCGAAACCGACATCGAAACCGCCTTTAAAGATGGCGGCTATCTCGTCAATCCGCAGGTCGGTATCGAAGTTGTGACTTATCGGCCCTTCTATATCCTGGGAGAGGTCAACCAGCCGGGCAGCTACCCGTATGTCAGTGGCATGACTGCCATCAGCGCCATCGCGCTTGCCGGCGGCTTCACTTATCGAGCAAAGCGCTCCTCCATGACGATATCCCGCAGCGATGATGGCCCCCGACGTAGCATTGATGTCACGGGCGAAATCCTGCCGGGCGACATCCTCACCGTCCATGAAAGCTTCTTTTGAAAGAGCAGATCCAGCAACCTGAGGATGGCCAGCAATCAGCTTCTGTAAAACCCAAAGTCACGCTTCAGCAGGGCCAAGACTCGGAGAAGCCAAACACCGAAGGCGTGAAGCCCCAACGCGGATGACGAGTGGGCTGGCTGTGGCAGATCCAGCGCCCAGTTCGCTACCGTCCAAGGAGCTCTTTTGAGATCCTGATCCTACGCGAGAGTCATCCAGCGATGATGACCCGATAGGGATGCGGCCTGGTTTGGGTGCATGTCCAGGCGAGGCGCTGGGTGATGGTGTCGAGATCGTATCGCCGATTGAAGCGGTAGGAGAAGCTGGCGAGATAGCGCTCGGCATGTTTCGGGCTGACATGATGATAGGTGCCGGTGATCGCCGTTTTGATGTTGCCGAGCACGGTGTTCACCCATTTGAACGGCGCCCACCTGGCCGCCTGCCGGCCTGAGCCGGTGATCATCGGGAAGTGATCGACGTCTGCTTTGGTGACCGCCGGCCAGCAAGACAGACCGTCGCTGACCGCACTGCTCCTGGGCTCGATCTCGGCCTTGGCGAAGCGCTCCACCTCCTTCTTACGAAAGCCCTTGACGGTCTTGAGCTTGATCCGCCTCGGTCGACGCTCGATGGTGGTTTCGACCGCAGCGATGAACGGCGTTTTGCCTGCCGCACCGCGGCCGCGCTTGCCGCCTGATCGTGCGCCGCCAAGATAGGCATCATCCATCTCGACCCGGCCCTTGAGCTTCGGCTTGGCCTCTTCCCGCGCCTGCATCGCGACCATGATCTTCTGCTTCATCAGCCAGGCGGTCGCCTCGCGCACGCCAAGCCGTCGGCCAAGCTCGGCCGACGAGATCCCGCCCTTGCTCTGGCTGATATGATAGATCGCCAGGAACCAAACCTTCAGCGGCAGTTTGGTGCTGTGAAAGATCGTGCCCGCGGTGACTGACATCTGGTGCTTGCAGCGATTGCACTGCAGCTTGCCGCGCTTCTTCAGATGGCAATGCCCGCCATGGCCGCAGGACGGGCAAGACCAGCCCCTGCTCCAGCGCCATGCGAACAACGCCGCCCGACATTGCTCCTCGCTGCCGTAGGCCTCCTGAAACGCCACCTCGCTCAGACCCTTGGTCCGACGACTGAAGCCTTCAATGCCGCTCATCGGTGATCCCCTCCCGCAGAAAACACAGCAAAACTTAGCATAAAGCGGGAGGACTCTCACGTAGGATCAGGTTTGAGATACCCAGTTCTTATTGATCGTTGCTATGTAGTGTGTGTGGCCCCTAACGGCCTGGAGGCCGGTGCATCATTGCATTGAGGCTCAAACGGTATTCATCCAACCGATCGTTCAAGATTGAATAGTTTTGCCGCGCTGCGGTGATTTCATTTTGTTTGAGGACGAACTGCAAGAATTGCTCTTTATGATCCGCAAAAGGACTGGCTCTAAGGATTCATCTGTCCACGACGCACAGAAGATCGACCTGCCATAGGACGTTCCGGCGTGATTTAGGCATCAGGTGGTCCAAACAACTCCGACCACCTCACTCCTTTGAAAATCATATTTGGATTGTTATCCGAAGATGCTATTTATCCCTGATGACGGCAGAAGGGTTTTGCTTCGTTACATGATTCGAATAAGCCCTTGCCGCATGGGATCAAATGAGTGGTAGCTACGGTCAAAGCGCCTTTTCAAAAAGATGACATGGGAGGCTCGGCTCAAGATCTGGTGGAGAAATCGGCCGATCTTAGAGAGCTGGTGCTGAGGGCGCGTGAAGGCGGCTCGATAACCCTTGATCAGATCAACGCAGCGCTGCTCAATGACGATATCTCGCCGGACCTTCTCGAAGAGTTGATGGGGGCCTTCGATGAGTTAGGCGTCAAGGTGTTGATCGGCGGCGGCGATAGCGAGAAGGGCGAGGCCAAAGAAGCGAGTGGCGATAACCACAGTGCCGTCGAGGATCCCGGTCGCACGGACGATCCGGTGCGCATGTATCTGCGCGAGATGGGCAGCCTCGAACTGCTGTCCCGTGAGGACGAGATCGAGATCGCCAAGCGCATTGAAGCGGGCCGCAATTCAGTGCTCGAAGCCCTTTGCCAGAGCCCGCTCGCCATAACGGCGATCATCAGCTGGCGCGAGGCGATTGGTGAAGGCAAGGTGTTGCTACGCGACGTGATCGATCTTGAGGCGACATATGGCGACGGCCCTTCAGAGAAAAACGGGGTCGGGCATAGGGAAGCCAAGACTGCCCTTGACGACGACAAGAACGGCGCTGCGGCAGATAGCGATAGCGACGTATCGAGCGAAGACGGTGATGAGGATGATGAGTTCGACGATGTCACCTTGTCGCTCTCGGCCATGGAGGCCTCGGTCAGAGATGGCGTGATCGCGACCTTGGACAAGATCGCCGACGCTTATGATCGGCTTCGGAATTTGCAGCGGCTTGATGCGGCACCAAACAAAAAGCCTGTAGCCCAAGGGTTCGACGCTAACTACGAAAAAGCACGCAGCGAGGTGGTGGGGCTAGTCAACCAGCTTCAGCTGAAGTCCGATCGCGTTGACAGCTTGGTGGAACAATTCCATCAGGTGAATCGCCGATTGAATGGCCTGGAGGGCCAGCTTTTGCGCCTGGCCGAGAGCTGCGACGTCGATCGCAAGCGTTTTCTCAACGCCTATCGAGGCAGCGAGTTGGATCCGGGCTGGCTGGAACGCGTGGCACGCCTGCCCCATCCAGATTGGAAACAGTTCACGCAGCGCTATCCGGAAGAGATCATCAAAATCCGCCAAGAAGTCGACGAGATCGCCAGCGGTAACGGCTTGCATATCGGCGAGTTTCGGCGGATCGTCGCCTTGGTCCAGCACGGCGAACGAGAAGCGGGCCGCGCCAAGAAAGAGATGGTCGAGGCCAATCTTCGCCTGGTGATCTGGATTGCCAGGAAATACGCCCATAGTGGCATGCAGTTCCTGGATCTGATCCAGGAGGGCAACATCGGGCTGATGAAGGCGGTCGATAAGTTTGACTATCGCCGCGGCTACAAGTTCGGCACCTATGCCACCTGGTGGATCCGCCAGGCGATCACCCGCGCGAACGCCGATCAGGCCAGAACGATCCGCACTCCAGTTCACATGATCGAGGCCAGCAAAAGGCTGGTCAAGGCGTCGCGTCAGATGCTCCACGAAGTCGGCCGCGAGCCGACTCCGGAAGAGCTGGCGGCCAAGCTCAACATGCCACTCGACAAGATCACGAAGATCTTGAAGATCGCCAAGGAACCAATCTCCCTCGAGACCCCGGTCGGCGACGAGGAGAGCGCCCATCTTGGTGACCTCATCGAGGACAAGAACGCGGTCCAGCCAGAAGAGGCGGCGACCTTGTCGAACCTTCGAGAAGCGACCACGCAGGTCCTGGCAACACTGACGCCACGCGAGGAGCGGGTCTTGCGCATGCGATTCGGAATCGGCACAAATACCGACCACACCTTGGAGCAAGTCGGACAACAGTTCGCCGTGACCCGCGAGCGGATCCGCCAGATCGAGGCTAAGGCGCTCAGAAAGCTAAGGAACGCCGCTAGCTCTCACAGAATCCGAAGCTTCCTCGACGGGTAATGCGGCGACGCTGTCTTTGGTGTGATCGGCCTGATCCAACAAGCAGCCAGTCGTAAGAGGCCCAACCAGGCCTTCGTTCATGCCTACGCCTACATATTCACCTGCGGGCTCGAATTCATCCGCTATCAGACGGAGCGTGGACAGGATTGGGCAGGTCGAAAGCTGATTCTCGAAATTGCTGAGGTCGAGCTTGATGCCTTACGCTAGTTTTTTGCACCTTGGAGACGTTGTCTTTCCGCTCACCGAGGGGTCGTGCTAGGCGTCCCTGCCATAGTTGTCTTCAAGCCAGGTCGCGACTGGCCTCAACCTTTCGAAATCCGCAAAACCGACGACGGCATATTGAAACACTTCATCCCGCCAGTGGATCATCTGCAGCCGCCCGAAAAACTCCGCCTCTTTCAGCTCTTCGTCGGCGACACGTGTCGGGTTGCGTTTGATGCAGAAGGCGGTGAGCCGTCCCTCGCTGTCATGATAGGCGATCTGGCCGATCGGCTGGCCATCGATCGTGTAGAGGACGCGGCCGCCGACGAAGGTGAGGCCGCCTTGCATTGGCAGGTTTTGGGGAATGGCGATCGGGCGGCCGAGCTCGTTGCTCAGCCATTTCGAGAGTGCCTGCCTATCCGTCTGCTCTTTGGCGCTAACCTCGACCTCGCGCGGCTTGCCGGCATAACCAATGTGATAGCCGGCCACCTGCGCAAGCCAGCCGGTTTGCCGCCGAAGCGTCTCGAGCGCTGTCTCGAAGGCGACGCTTTGCTGCTGAGCGCTCGCCAGCTGGGCCTGTGCCGCGGCCAGGCTTGACTCGCCCTGATCGACTGCTGCCGTGAGCCGGTCGACCGCCTGGGCCAGCTCATCGCGCTCACGCCTCAGACCAGCGGCCTCATCATCGAGAGCCGCGAGGGCGGTCCTGGTGTCTTCGAGATCCTGGCCGGAACGATCGACCTGACTGGTCAGGGCCAACCTTTCGGCGGCCAGTTCAGCCGTCCGTTGCTCGGCCTGGGCCAGCGCGGTGCGCGTTTCCTCCAGTCGCGACGTGCGCGCCGTGACGTCGGCGGTGAGCGCGCCCATTTCCGATTCCAGATCAGCGAGCTGCCGGCTTAGGGCGGCGCCTTCATCGCGCAACGCCTCGATCGTGCTGCTGGCCTCGGCCAACTCGGCCTCGGCGGTCCGTCGCGCGTCCGTCACGCTGGCGAGCTCCGCCTGCGTATCCGCCAATTGGCTTTGAAGCGCCTCTTGTTCCGCGGCGCTTTGCTCTGTTGCCGTTCTCGCCTGATCCTCGAGCGTCGCCATCTGCTGCTCGAGGTCAGCTTCGCTGGCGCGAAGCTCTGCCAAAGAGGCGCTGGCGCTTGCCAAAGCGTTCTCGGCCTCGTCGCGCGCGGCGGTCATCGCCGTCAGCTCAGCTTCGAGCCGAGCGGCGTCTTCGGTCACCGTCGACAGCGCGGTTTCCGTCTCTTCCCGCTCATCGATCGCGGCTGTCAGCTCACCCTGTAGGCTGGCAGTGTCGGCCTCCAGCTCTTCGATCCGTGTCGTTTGTTCCGATCGCTCGGCTTCCAGCTCGGCGACCGATTGCTCGAGGCCCTGCTGTGCGCGGAATTGATAGAGGAGACCGGCGCCGGCGACCATCAGCGCCAGCGAGGCCGCCGCGGCCAGGAAGCCATAGGTTCGAGGTCTTTCCGTCGGTGGCGGAGGAAAGGCCACGACCTTGTCCGCTGCGACCTCCTTTTCCCTGGCCTCGAAGGCTTCGCCCTGTTCTTGAATGCGCTGCATCAGCTCGTCGCTGACAGGGATCTTGCCGAAGGCTTCGAACATCCCTTTGAGGCCGATATCGACCTCCCGAAATTCATCGGCCAGGGCCCTGGCCGCCGGGTTGGTCGCCAGGAGCTCGCGCACCATCGCTTCGTCTTCTGGCGGGAAGTCGGGGTCGCGGCCCGCCTCGTGCTCGACGAACGCCAGGATCTTATCGGAAAGCTCCTCGGAGATGCCGGTCTCAGCCGCCATGGTCAGCCATCATCCTCTTGATCCCGTTCTTTCGCAGCTTTCTTGAGAGCCTTCTTGATGCGGTGCACGCGAGAGAGCAACGTCCCCCGCGGCAAGCCCAGTTCCACCGTGAGATCGGTGATGGTGAAGCCATACACGAAGACCTTGATCAGGAGGCTGAAGTCCTTTTCGGGCATGGCGCTCCGCGCGCGCATCATGTCGAGCGCCAGTTTTGCCTGAAGCTGGTTTTCGAAGCCGGCGGCGGCGACCAGATCTGGCTCCGGCAGCTCCACTTCCGGGCGCCGTCGCCGATGACGCAACTCGTTCGACCAGACCGAGTCCATCACCTTGACGACCCAGCCCTCGAGCGGGCCGCGACCAGTCCACTGATGCAGCGTCTCGAGGACGCGCACATGGGTGCTCTGGACCAAGTCTTCGGCGGCCTGCTTCGACCGGGTCAGGGCCAGCGCATGAATCTGCATTTTGGGGATCAGCGCGACCAGCTGCTCTTTCAGGCTTAGCGCTTGGTCCCCATGAGTGGCGTCCTCCATCCATCCAGCTTTTAGCGTAAATGAACCAATCTACATGACTTAGGGTTAAATGCCGGGGGGAAAAGTCAGTGGCCACAAGGACATGAGAGGACGGGCAGCGCATCATGCGGGCATGGCTCGCGTCAGTCGTGCTCGATCCTTCGATCGACACGGCCTTCGGACGCCCAGTACGGAGCCATGTCCTGCATTGGATTCTCGAGGTGCTCGCGGATATGCGAGGCGCATTCGGACGGTGAAAGGACCGAGCCGCTTTTCGATTGATACCGCCTGTCTCCTTACCTGGACGAACCGTGGATCGTCGGTGCGTCGTCGTCAGCGTCTGTGCCGAACGTCTGACCGACGGAGCGGCGAGAAGACCGAAGCCCGGAAGTCGCCGCTGCTCCATGTCTGAGCCAGCCCTCATGAGGATCGCCTTTCGGCATGGTCGGCAACATGCCAGGCCGTGCTCCTGGACAAGCGCATGGCCGCTTCGAGACCCTTGGCTCCATGCTCGTCCAGGCGTCCGGCGATGTGGTCCGAAATCAAGCGCTCGAAGGTGGCCTCAGTGCGCCCGTCGGCAGGTTTCCCCTCCGCCCAGCCGATGACATCGGCGAAGCCCGGGTACGGCAACTTCCCGTCGGCGAGCATGCCCTGCATTGTCTCGAGAGGGTTGTAGGCCTGGAGCGGCATCTCATAGGGGATCGGCTGCACCATCACCCGGCAGAGATCGCCGCCGATCCGCATGTCGCGCGCCAACCGGGCGGCGTCGGAATCGCTTTCGATCAGCCGCTGCAGCTCCGCGCCGCTCTCTGGATCGAGCAGATCGTCATAATACATCGAGAACCGGACCTGGAGGCGAAACTCTGCGGTCATGTCGGCCACCAGCCTCGCCACGTTCGGTGAACGGCGCATGCAGGCTTCGAGGTCAAGGACAGCTTCGGGACCCAGCACGCCTTCGGCATAGTCGACGATCAGGTCGTCCAGGACCATCCGCAATTCGGCGTCGAACGGCTCGCCATTGGCATACGCAATCAGATCGTCCGCGATGGCAGACGTCTTTTCTCCCAGGGATGAGCGAGCAAATCGGAGCCTGCTCATATCGATGTCTCCCGCCACTACCAGATCATCCATGTGGACTGGCTCCGTGATGCTGTCGGAGCAGGCCATGGCGGTCTCCCGCTTCGCTACAGCACCATGGTCAAGATTGCGGATCGGTCCGTGTACAAGCGTCATCGCCATGCTGTCTCCTCCTCGCCCAGATCGAAGAGGTGCGCATCCCGAACGATCGTCACCACATCGGGCGCCGCGGCCAGCTCGTGCCCTTCATCATCGATGCGCCTCAGCCGATCGCCGTCCTGCCAGAGAAGAACTCGGGTCAGGGATTGGCGGACATAGGTCGCATCCAGCCAGGAGGTCGTCTGCAGCTCGCCTTCGAGATAGATCGGATCGTCCTTCTCGAGACTGGCCTCAGCGTAGGCGGCCAGATCGGGATGGGTGATCACGACTCGATGCCATTCCCTGTCCAGCGCTGATCCTCGGCCCTCCTGGCTCCAGGGCCGGATGGTGAACACCGAAAGACCGACGATCTTGCGATCGCCGTGCTGACGAACGACCGGCTGGTCGGCGAGCACGCCCATGAGAATGACCTTGTTGACGGACAGCATCATGTCCTCCTCTGCCGGCAATCTCGGCCGATCGCTCTGAGGCATTCAATGCGCCTCGGTCCTCCGCATCGGCTCTCCGGTCCCCTATAGACACCGTCCAGCCCCAAACGATTGCAGCCCGAGCCAACTTTTTTTTTCGGGCGTCCTTCCTTCGGTCCCACTGAATGGGAGCCGGCGGTGGATCGTTCATCGCCGGTGATCAAGGGCGGGATCCGACGTCGTCAGTCGCCGCACGCTGCTAGTGCATGCTCTGGTGGTTCCCGCGATCGTGATCGCGGCCATGGTGATTGTCGCCGTGATCGTCTGGATTGCGGCAAAGCCGGCACCCGCGCGTAGGCTGCGATGACGAAGGCGCTACGTTCGCGAACCAATCCCTCCAGCTAAAGGCCTTGACCTTGGGCTCGGGAGGTTTCGGTCGTGCTGCTTCGGTCTTTTCGGTGCTGACCGCGTCGATCACTTTGACGGCCTGCTCATGCGGGTGGCTCCAAGTCAGGACGTCGCCGGTTTCGCCTTCCTGCTGGCTGGTTGCCTCGACAAGGTAGGTTCGCCGGTCCGTGTTGATCAGCAGATGCGTGCTGAGATCGGCGCGGGTCGGCTCGATCATCAGGCGGGTCTGATCGTCGACTTGGGCGGCGTCGATGAGCCAGAGCTCGCCATCGCTGACAGCGTAGTTCACGAGCGTCTCGCCAGGCTGCAAGGCGATCGTGCCGGGCGCGCCGACCGCCGTGCGCAACGGGTAGCGCGCGTTTCGATCGTAAGGAAAGGGCTGAATCTCGGTAGGCGCATCGCCGGACGGAGCCACTTCGGTGATCAGCGCGACGCTGTCGCGCGCCGTACCCGAAGAGGCTGATCCGAGCGCTTCATCGTTGTTCGTCGACATGTTCAATACAATTCGCGCGCCGATCTCGTGCACCTTTGGCGGCGTCTCCTGCTGGACCGCGCATGCGGGAAGCAGGAGCAGGGTGGCAATGACGAAGATGTCGGATCGCCGATGAAACAAGAGAATTATGGACGTCATCAGCTGCACTCCATGGTGTCTCCTTCAGGTTGACGCCCGCGGGTTGGCTAGAGGCCAGGCCACGTCGTCCCTTATCTTTCCTTAGACACCGTTCAGACGCGTTTGATTGCAGGTTCGAGAAAATTTTTTCACTTTTTGATTTTACGGTCGACGATCCGCATCCCGGATCCCATCGATCGACGGCCCTTAGATCAGGGCGCGGCATCGTTTCATGTCAAAAATTTCCACCATGCGCGCAATCAAACGCGTCGCTGCGGTGTCTTTGATGTCAGGAGCGCGCCATCCGACGCGGTCCCGCATCAGAGGAGCGACCAGCGATGTCCGACCCTTGGCTTCAGGAGCTTCCCGCTGAATGGCTCGATCATCTTGTCCTCGACATGGCCGAGCTCGAGACCCTCGCGGAAAGGCTTGAGCAATCGCTCGGCGCCATCAAACCGACGGATGCGCCCAAAGGCGCTCTATCGGTGCAGCTCATGGATCTCCTGGTTCGCGTCAGCGAAACGACCGAGGCACTGCATGATCTGGCCAGGGGGCGGCTCAAGAGCCTCGCGACGGCAATGGCCGCCGCTTTCGACGATGACGAGCCGGCGGCCTTACTGGACCGGCCTCCCGATCGATCCACGCTTCTTGGCGGCGAGCCGGTGTCGCGACGACCCGTCCCGATGACGGTTCGCTGATGAGCAATGGTGACCGGGCACGCCATCAGCATCGGCGCTGGCCATTCCTCGCTCCATCACAGGCCAAGGCATTGCTCAGGCGACGAGACGATGCATGATCGAGAAAGGATGTCGCCATGACCCGCCATGACGCGCTATTCGCTGCTATCGAGGCTGACCCGACGCCGATCGTCGAGACGGCGGTCGACCGGTTGATCCTGGACCGCGGCCGACCGACGACCCATACGTCTTCGACATTGCGCTTCGGCCGCAAGGGGTCGCTCTGGATCGATCGGGCTACCGGCGATTGGCATGACTGGGAGAATGATCTGGGCGGAGGCTCCTGGAAGCTCGCCCTCTATGTCGGCCTGACCATCGACGACATCGCAGCACTCTACGATCTGGCGCCGGACGGCGGACTTGCTCCAGCACAACGGAAAGAACTTCGGGACGCGGCTGGCCGCCGACAACGTGAGCTGGCGAAGGCAAGAGCAGCAAGGCGCCAACGAAGGCGCTCCGAGGCCGAGCGTCTTTGGGCCGAAGCCACAGTCGCCGTCTGTGATGACCCGACTGGTCGTTATCTTCTCGGCCGCGGTATCAGCGACCTGACAGGGATCCGATATCACAATGGGCCGATGATCAGGATGCGAGGCGGCCACGAGCGAAAACTCGCCCCGTCGGTGCTGTTCGCGGTGACGGATCACCAGGGCGAACTTTGCGCGGTGCATGGCGTGCAGCTCGATGCCGCGACCGACCGCCATCTTAGCGGCCACAGGGCCAAGATCTCCATCGGCAATCTTCGGGACGGCTATGTGCGGCTCGGGCCAGTGGCCGATTTCGTCTGTCTCGGCGAAGGCCCCGAGACCGTCGCCTCGGTCCACGAGGTGGCGCCCGGCTGGCGCTGCCTCGCGGCCTGTTCGTCGATCCGCGTCGTCGAGGCTGATGTTGATCTCGGCAGGGCCAAAACGATCCTGCTGCTGGCCGATCGCGGCACGGAAGCAAAGGTGCGCGAGACCGGGCGAGAGCTTGCCGGGAAATTTCCGAAGGCGGACATCGTTATGGCGACGCCGCCACCTGAGACGCCCGGCGACAAGGCCGACATGAACGACGTGCTGCGAATTTCGCCTACGCTGCTTCGAGATACGCTCTCGCCCGATCGGCTGGAACGCCTGACCGACCGCTGAGCCAAGCCCGACAAAGCCACGCCTCCTTTCGGCGCGCCAACAGGCGCTGCCAAAGAAAGGAGGATCCGCCATGCTCGATCTCGCCCGCAGACGATCCACGGTCCGATGCGACTTCGTCGGCCTGCGTGTCGACATCTACCGCCCTGCTGGCGGCTGGGACGCTACGGCCGGCGGCGTTTCCATGCATCATGACCAGATGATCATCTACCCGGAGGAGGCGGTCGGCCGCGCCGGCGACGACGTTCTGGTCTTGGTCATTCATCGGCTTGGCCTGCGCGCCGTGCCCTATCGGCTCTGGGCGGCCGGACGCTGGGTGATGTTCGGCGGGCAATCCTGCTTCACTTCCGACAGCCGGTTTCCGAGCGCCCAGCCGATCAAGATCTTCGACCGCATCGAAAGCAGCGACGTCTGATCGTCACATCCCCCGCTCCGACATCCGATCGCTATCGCGCCAATCACCCAAAAAGAACGGCGCGGCTTGGGCGCGCCAAACAGGCGCGGGCAAAGAAAGGACAGTGACCATGACCAGCCTCAAGAACCAGCAGATCGAGCTTTCGAAGCTCGTCATCCATCCCAACAATGTGCGCGTCGATCAGGATGATAACGATTCTGGTATCGACGCGCTGGCGTGCAACATCGAAGCGTTCGGCCTCTTCCAGAACCTCGTGGTGCAGCCGCTCGACGATGGCTGCTTCGGCGTGCTCGGCGGCGGCCGGCGGCTGAAGGCGCTGCAGACCCTCGATGCCGATGGCAGACTCGACATGGCGAAGACCCCCTGCCGGGTCGTGCCCAAGACCATGCCCTGGCAGACTGCGATCTCGCTCGCCGAGAACGCTATGCAGGCGCGGATGTTAGGTTCTGTTTCAGAGTTGTCCTCCCTGCGGCTGATTTGTCATCACCTTCTTGTGCTTTGCCAGCATCTTCCGGGGAGGGCACTGTCGCTGCTGCCTTGAGCGTTGTCGGAGCGAAGCGAGGACAACGCTCAAGGCAGCAGCGACACGACGAGGTCGTCCAGGCATGGCCTGGACGTTTGTCACGCGGCGAGAGAGCTGTTCTCACCTAAATGAGAGACTCGCGCCGCACAAGATAATGTCAGGTTCGCAAAAGCGTCTTCTTTGTTGATCTGCGCAAGCTTGCCTTGCGTGCGATGTCCTTTGTGGCGTCGTGCTCGAACGACCACGGAGGACAGATGGCACGGCTCATCAGGGCTGCGCCGGGATATCCTGAGATTCCGGCCGGCTTCCCGATCCTGGTATCGGACCACATGGCGATCATCGAGCCGGCTTTCGCCTACCTGCTCGAACTGGCCACGGTCCCGGGGCGCTCGCACGCGGCCGAGACGGCGCGCACCTATGGCGAGCATCTGCATGACTGGTTCGACAGTCTGGAGCAATCTGGGCTCGACTGGCGGGCGGTGAGCGAAGGGGATATCGCGGCCTATCGCAACCGCATGCTGTCACAACCGAGCCCGCATACGCGACGCCCCTACGCCCGGTCGACCGTCAACGCCCGGGTTCGCACGATCTGCCGGTTCTATGCCTGGGCAAAGGTTCACGGCTGGATCGATGTCATCCCGTTCCATTTCGTGGAGGTGCGCGTCGCAGCGGCGCGCCGTCAATCCTTTCTGGCGCATCTGGATCCTCGCCCGGGCGTGGCGGCGGCAAATGTTCTGACGGTAGCGGAGCATGAGCGACTGCCGCGGCCGTTGCGGGTCGACCAGCTCCGGCTGCTCTTCGCCAGGCTGGAGATGCCGTACCGGCTGATGGCGGAATGGGCCCTTGCGACGGGCATGCGGCGCAAGGAACTTTGCGGTCTGGCGATCTTCCAAGTGCCGGAGACCGCGCATCTTGACGAGGAGGAGGATCCACTAGTCGGCGTGCCTTTGACAATCACCAAAGGTGACCGGCCGCGCACGGTCTATCCACCGATCCGGCTGATCGATCGCACGCACCGCTATATCGACGAGATCCGCACGCCAGAGGTTCGAGCGCGTCGTCGCAGGCAACCGAACTATCGTCCACCATCGGCGTTGTTCCTCAACCGCCACGGCCGGGTGGTCACCCATGCCCGGATGACGGCGGCCTTCGCTGCAGCCTTCAAGGCGGCGGGCGTTCAGGGATCGCTCCACTGGTTTAGGCACACATTCGCCATGACCATGCTGGTCCGGCTGCAGCGTCAGGCCAGGACCACGCCTGACCTCAATCCGCTGAAGATCGTCCAGGTCCTGCTGGGACACAGCTCGATCGAGAGCACGGCGGTCTATCTGCGCTGCGTCGAACTCAATGCCGCCGCGCTCGCCAGCAGCATCGAGTATCTCTATGGCGCTTTGCTGCCCGATGATCAGTAGGCGTCCCAATATCGATCGGCGCATCGCCGTCTCGCTGCCAGCCGCGGCCGGGCGTCCTGCCGATACGATCGTTGTTTTCCTCGATAGTTGGGGCGAGGTTACCAAACGCTATGATCTCGGCGCCTTGTCGCTGCCACCGGACGTGGCGGCGCTGCTGGCCGATGCGTTCCGGCATCATCATGCCGCTTCCCGTCCCGACACATGGCGTCATTGCTGGGGCTCGCTGCGCACCTTTGCGCGCTTTGTGGCGGAGGACGGGAACGTACGATCGGCCGCCGATCTGAACACCGGGATGATTGGGCGTTACATCGCTTGGCTCGATCGGCAGCGACAGCCAAGAACGGGGCAGCCATGGACGAAGGGAGCGCGGGCCAATCAGCTGACGCAGCTGCGTCAGCTGAGCGATTGGACCAAGCGTCATCATCCCTCGCGGCTGTCGGCGCGCATCGACTTCCCCTACCGGGTCTATCCGAACCGGAACGCCGAGCCTCGACAGAGGCTGAGCGACGACCAGCTCAAAGTGATTCTGAGGGCCTGCTACGAGGAGATCGACGAGGCCTGGAACCGCTTCGAGACGGGGCGCGCGATCCTGGCGACAACATCGCCGGTCGAGGGGGGCGATCCCGAGCTGTGCGATCTCATCCGTGCGATCGCGTCCATCGACGACGGCGTTCTTCCGCCGCAGAAGACGCTGTTTGCCCACGGTCAGGGCATGGCCGGGATCACGCGCCAGGGAGGGCTTCGTCATCTCGGCGGCTATCTTCATCTGACGGCCGATGCCGTCATACCGTTCTTTGTCGCCATCATGATCCAGACGGCAGCCAATCCGAACGCCATGCGCCTGATCGCCCGCGATTGCCAGGTGCCGCATCCGCTCGACGACAACCGGGTCATCATCGAGTGGGCCAAGCCGCGCGCTGGCGGCAGGATCAAGCGCGCCCAGAGACGGTCCTTCGATCGCCGCCGGCCCTATGCTGCGCCGAATCTTGTCGACAAGGTCCTGGCGATGACCGCAGCCCTCGCCGCAAAAGCCGCGCGGCGGGACCAGAATCGGCTATTCCTCTTGAAGAGCGAGAAGACAGGCGTCGTCACCATTTTTCCTGAAGGAACGCTGTCGCAGCGCGTGAAGCACTTCATCAATCGCTCGAATGCCCGGATCGCGATCTGGAATCAGGCGGCGCCGGAACGTCCACGTGCTTTTTTGCCGGACTTCGCGACCGCTTTCCTGCGCGGCAGCGTGGCGATCGAACATTACAAGGCATCGGGCGGCGATATCACCGTGGCGCAAGGCGTGCTCAATCATGCACGCGCCGATACGACCGAGATCTATCTCAAAGGGCCGGAGACGAGCCGGATCCAACGGGAGTCGATCGCTCGGCTGCAGGACCTGATGATCGGCTGGTTTCTTGGCGACGAGGCCCGGGCAGGCGATCAGCTCCCTGCAGACGGGTTGCTTGCGACCGGTGCGACGGCGCCGTTCGGTCATGACTGTCTCAACCCGCTTGCCGGCATGGCGCCGGCTTCGACCGCCGGGCGGTTATGCCGACGGTTCGGTGGGTGCCTGCGTTGCCCGGGGCTGGTGATCCCGATCGACGTAGAGCACATGGCCCGTATTCTTCAGGCCAGACGAGAACTGGAGCGAGCACGAGAGCGCCTCGATCCGCGCCGCTGGGAACTGCTCTACGCACCGAGCTATCATGTGCTCGTCGACGAGATCTTGCCCGACTTTCCCCAGGCACTCCAGCCAGCGGCGGAAGAACAAATTCCCTTTCTCCCGCCGCTTCCGACGCTGGAGTAGGCTCCATGGTGAAAGACGCGACGATGATGTCGGCTCGAGCCGAAGAACGCAGCGCCGAAGCCGAGCTCCGGATCTCGACGCGCTCTGTCTGGTCCGATCCGATCTGGCATCTTGACGGACTTCGTCCCGGTTGCAACCGCAGTGACTTCTCGCTCGATTGGAACTTCGCCGTTCCCGACGGAGGATCCTTTGGCGATCCGCCATGGACGGCATGGAGAGAGGCGGCCAAGGCTTTCTTGTGGAGCCTCAAGGTCGATCCGCCTGCCGGGCGGCGGCATGTCAATGACAGCACGTTGGCCTCTTACTTCAAGCAGCTGCGCGTTCTCCTCCGCTGGATGATGATGGAGCGCTATCGCGCCTTTGCCGATCTCGATCGCGATGCGGCCGAGCGGTTCATGGCCTTCGTGGCGGCACGCTCCGGACGCCGCTCCGGCAAGACGATCTCTCCAGCGACGCTGCACCACTATCGCAACCTTCTGATCGTTCTGTATCTGCAAGGCGCGAAATATCCCGACGCGGCGACCGCCGAGCCGTTCCCTGGATCTATGGCCATCACCCATCGCAACTGCGGCTGGCTGCCCTGCACGCCCGATGAGATCGCCGTGCCGCTCGTCTCGGCTGCCCTGCGTCTGATCGCCAGACCGGCCGATGACGTGATTGCTTTGCAGACCCTGGCCCAGACGGCGTATGACGAAGCGCTCGCTTGCGGTCTTAGCCAGACCAAGGCCAGCTTCGCCACCGTCGACGCCATGGCGGCCTTCACCTTCTCGATCCTGCCGGGCGAGGCCGGTCCCTGGCATGGCTCACCTGTCACCAGCACTAAGCAGGTGCGCCAACTGATCGACCGCGTGTACGACGCCTGCTTCGTCGTCGTCGCCTATCTGATCGGCGCACGTGCCTCCGAAATCCTGGGACTGCAGGTCGGCTGCATCGAGCAACACCCATCCTCTGATGGTGCCGAAAGTTTCGCCTATCTGATCGGTCTCATCTACAAGACGGCCCGCGGCAAGGACGGCGAGGCGCATCGTTGGGTCGCGCCGGCGCCGGTCCAGCGCGCCATCAAGGTGATGGAGCGCTTATCGGCCATTTTGCGGCGCCGATCCGGCCACGAGGACCTTTGGCTCGTCATGACCAGCAGCGGCCTGGTTGGGCCGGCGCCGCGGATCCGCGTGCCCTGCATCGGTGCGATCACCGAACGCCTCAACAAGGCCTTCGTCCCCTTCATCGATCTGCCGGACTACCAGGGCGAGCCATGGCATCTGAACACGCATCAGGGACGGAAGACCTTCGCGCGCTTCGTCGGCAAGCGCGACCGCACGGGCCTGCACGCTCTCCAGGCGCACTTCGGTCATGTCAGCCGCGCGATGACCGATCGCGGCTATGTGGGCACCGACTTCGTGCTCGATGATCTCATCGACCGCCATGCCCAGGACGAGACGCGCGCTGCACTCGAAGAGCTTCTCACGGCGACGGCGCTCGGCGGCAAGAGCGGGCGCATGATCGCCAGGCAATCCCAATTCCGCGGACGCACGCGCGATGGCGACGTCCAGGCCTATGTCGACTTCCTGATGAACGAGACCGACCTGCGGCTCGGTGTCTGCGATTGGGGCTACTGCGTCTACCGGGTCGAGACCTCGGCGTGCCTCGGCAACGACAAAGGACCGAACCCTTCGCTGCGCACAGAGAGCACCTGTATAGCCTGCGCCAACTTCGCCGTGAGCGCCAAGCATCGCCCCGTCTGGGAGGCCCGCCGCACTCGTAACGCCAGACTTCTCGACGAGAGTGCTCTCGATCCGACCAGCCGTCGGCTCGCCGAGGACCGGGTCGCCGAATGCGATCGCATTCTGGCCGAACTCGATGACAGCAAGGATACCTGACGTGACCATCAAGACGACTCGGAAGCCTCGGATCGACCCTTACCAAAAGCGGCGGCTTGAGACGGAACGCAAACTCCGCGAAGCACTCGAGCGATTAGTGAAAGGCCTGCCCACGCACCCAGCCTTGGAGAAAGGCGCCTACCGGCTGACCGTGACGACGCTCGCACGCGAGGCCCGCGTCGGCCGTAACGCCATCTACGCCAACCATCGATCGATCATCGAAGAACTGCGCCATGCCAGTCGGCAACGGGTCGTGCCCGACAGGCTCGTCACATGGGAGGACAAGCTGGCTCAGCAACGGTCGCTGATCCAAGTTCTGCAGATCGAGGAGCGGCGCCTGGTCACCGAAAACGCTGTCCTCCTGAAGCGCGTCCTCGAAGCGGAAGCCGAAGCGGCCAGACAGGCCCGTCACAACGCCCGCCTGATCACCGAGCGTGACCAGGCCCTGAAACCCGTTACACTCGTCTCTCGTCAATGACGTTTGCAGACATTCACCAACTCAAAAGACACCCTGCAACGACGACAAGGCAAAACTGACAGCAATATCAATCAGATCGCTCAAAAAAGACAGTTGACGAATAACCTAACGGATGCACCCGGTCGACGAATTCGACGCCTTCGCCGCCATGGTCGATCAGAGTCAGACCGTCGAGCAGATCGCCCTGGCCTTCGGCATCACGGTTCGTCAGGTGACCGAGCGCCTCCGCTACGGCCGCGTACACGCCGACATCCGGGCGGCGGCACGGGGAGGCGCGATCACGCTCGATGCGCTCAAAGTGTTCGCCACGCATCCCTGCCAGGAGACCCAGAAGCGGGTGTTCGATGACCTCGCGGCCTCTGGTGCGGTGCGTGAATGGAGCGTGCGCCAGCGGCTGAAGGAGGCGGACATCATGCAGGGCGATCCGCTCGCGCGGTTTGTCGGCGACGACTACCGGGCGAAAGGCGGCGACGTCATCCCCGCTCTGTTTGAGGAGGAGACGGTCTTCTGTGATCGCGACCTGGTCGAGGCGATCGCGCTCGAAAAGCTGCAGACGCAGGCCGCCGAGATCGCGGCCGCCCATGGCTTCGCCTGGGCGGAGGGTCGGCTCACGGTCGACTATGGCGATCTTTCCAGCTACGGGCGAATCTATCCGGAGCGTGGCGAGCCGGGCGAGGTGGACGCCGCGCGCCTGGCCGCCATCCAGGACGAGCTGGAACGGCTGGACGCCCGGATCGCCGATGTCGACGACGAGGCCGAGCGTACCAGGCTGGCGGAAGCCTGTGAGGCGCTCGAGGAGGAAGCCGAACGCATCGAGCGGTCCTGCGATCGCTATGACCCCGCCTCTGCGGCGTGCGCCGGGGTGATCGTCACCTTCTCGTCCCATGGCCCGGAGGTGCATGCAGGGCTGATCCGGCCGGAGGACAAGTCGGATGCCGCGCCGGCGAGCGGGGACGACGAGAGCGAGGCGCCGAAGAAGGCCTTCGCGCTCTCCCGAACGCTGGTCGCGGATCTCGGCGTCGAGCGCGCCGATGCGGTCGCGGCGGCGCTGCTCGATCAGACCGACCTCGCGACGGACGCGTTGCTCTTCGCGGTCGCCGGCACCGTGCTTGCCGACCGTATGTCATTGGCGAACATCGCGCTGCAATGCCAACCGGCGGAGCGCGGCCATAGCCGGCCTGAGGCGAGGGACGCCGCCACCCTTCAGGCGATCGAATCCCATCATCGGAACCTCGACCATGCCTGGCTGAACGACAGCCTCTCCGACGGTGAGCGCTTCGCCGCCTTTCGCACGCTCGACCCGGCGATGAAAGGCAGCATCATCGCCTGGTGTCTCGGCGCCATAATCTCGCCAGGCCTGGTCGAGAGCGACGATGCCGGGGCGCGCGACGGCTTCGTGCAGACTCTGGCCGCCCTGGCGCTGTCCGACATTCGCGACCGCTGGCTGCCGACTGAAGCCAATTATTGGTCCCGGGTGACCAAGGCGCACATGCTCGATCTTCTTACCCAGCTCGGCATGGGTGACGCCGCAAGGCAGATGAAGACGGCGAAGAAGACCACGCTCGCCGGCTACATGACGCGGCTGTTCGCGGCACCATCTTCGAGGCTCACGCCCGAGCAGCTGGCGGCCATCAAGGGCTGGGCGCCGGACGGCATGCAGACCACGGTGCCTGATGAAGCGGCCGACGGGGAGGCTCTCGCCGCCTGACGGCTTACGCCCATCATGTAGAGCCACAACGACCGATGCGCCCGTCTCCGATCCGGAGGCGGGCGTTTTGTCGTGGCGAGGCCAAAGGACGCCTTCGGCCGGTCGGGTCCGATCCGGACCCGGAAAGAAAGCCGAAAGGAGCCTCTCGATGACCTCCCAGCCCCTCGATCAAAAGATCCTCGACGCCATCGACGTCCACGATCCCTCGACCTTTCCGGGCGGGCAATACCCGACGCCGACCGTGAAGGAGCCGAGCGTGGATGAGCTCTACAGCATGATGGTCGGCATGATCGACACCGAGACCACCGACGGCTGCATCGCCGAGCCGGACGGCGTCTGCGAGCACGGCCATCCCTCCTGGCTCGTCGTTCTTCGCTACATCTGAGGGAGGGATCAGAATGGCGAAGAATAGAACCCCTTCGCGGCAGGCGCGCCGGGACGTCGCCGCCGAGATCACCCAGCGCATCATCGACGAGCTCGACAAGGGCGTGATGCCCTGGCGCTGCAACTGGCGCCGGGCCGGCGGCTCCCTGCCGCGCCGCCACTCGGGCGAGCCTTACCGCGGCATCAATCTGCTCATTCTCGGCCTGACGGCCCATGCCGGCGGCTACAGCTCGCCCTACTGGATGAGCTACAGGCAGGCGGCGCCTATGGCGGGCAGGTCCGGAAGGGCGAGCGCTCGACCCTGGTGATCTACTATGGCACCGCCCATCGGCGCGAGGCGCCCGACGGTGACGCCCAGGATGGCGATGAGCCCGGAACCTACCGTTTCCTCAAGTCATACGCGTGTTCAACTGCGACCAGATCGACGGTCTGCCCGATCAGTTCACGCCGAAGGAGGAGGATCTCGACGCCGGCGGCCGGCCGATCGAGCGGCTGGAGGCCTTCTTCGATCGCATGGGCGTGCCGGTCCAGGTATCGGCGGTGATGTCGCCGCCTACCGGCCGGTGACCGATGACATCGTCATGCCGCCGCATGAGCGGTTCGAGGATGGCGAGCTTTGGTACGCGACCCTTAGCGCATGAAATTTGCTCACCTTTCAGGCAGCCCGGAGCGGCTCGATCGCGAGGTCGCCCGGCGCTATCACGAGAACCGGGCCTGCCGCGCCGAGGAGGAGCTGATCGCCGAGCTCGCCGCGGCCATGATGGGCGCCCATCTCGGCTTTGCCGGCGATCACATCGACGACCATGCGCGGTATATTGGCAGCTGGATCAAGGCGCTTCGCTCCGACAAGCGGCTGATCCTCAAGGCGGCGGCCGAGGCGCAGCGGGCGGTCGACTGGATGTTCGAGGCCGCCGGCGTCGACAGTGATGCCGTTGAAGACGGCAGAAGCCGCCTGAACAGAAGCGGGATATCGCCCGCTCCGGAGAACCTGGAGCGGGCGCCCTCTTCGCTACCCAGCTCGCCAGCGATCGAAAATTCGTGCCCCACGGCTCGCAACAATGTTATAACAGCCGTGGCAACATTGGAGTGTCCGCCATGAATGCGCTCAAAATCCGCCAGATCGGCAATTCGCTTGGCGTCGTCCTGCCGAAAGAGGCGCTGAGCCGCCTGAACGTCAAGGAGGGCGATCAGCTGTTCCTGACCGAGGCGCCGGACGGCTCCGTCCGCCTGACGCCCTATGATCCCGACTTCGAGGAGCAGATGGAGGCCGCCAGCGAGGGCATGGGCGCCTACCGTAACGCGTTGCGCCAGCTCGCCAAATGAGCGCACCGCGCTGGGTGCTGCGCGCCGTGGTCGACGCCATGCACGATCAGCAGCTGGCCGAGCATGGTGGCGCCGCCGGCCTGCGCGACGAGGGCCTGCTCGACTCGGCCCTGGCGCGCGCCCAGCATCTTCACGCCTATGGCGAGACCGATCTCTGCACCCTGGCGGCCGCCTATGCCGGCGGCATCTGCCGCAATCACCCCTTCATCGACGGCAACAAGCGCACGGCCTTCCTGACCGCCTATGTCTTTCTGCGCATCAACGGCCAGACGCTGGCCGCGAGCGAGGCCGAGGCGGTCGAGATGGTGACGGCCATGGCGGCGGGCGACATTACCGACCAGGCCTTCGCCGACTGGCTCAGGCGCAATCTGAAGCCGTCCGACAGCTGACATCGGCGGCAGGGCGAGATCGTATAGCGCTCCCTGTCCGTTCATTCCCTCCCATGATCACGTCCCGACATCGATCGGCGATGGCGGTCGTCATGTCGGCGCCCGCCATGCTCCCGCCTGGCCGTTTCGTTTGCTGGGACGTAGCACCGCGCGCGGTCTCGGAAGCAATCGGAAAAGCCGCGGCGGGCCGCTCGGCTTTCACGGGCTTCGCCCGCGAACCTTCCGCTTTTCCCATGGCTTCGCCCGCGCGCGGCGCTCTCGCCGTCCCATCGAAACGGCCAGGCGGGAGCAAGCGCGATGACCCAGGACGACACCGACCTCTTCGGCATCGAGAGCCGATACCGGCGGATCGAGACGGAACGGCTGACCGGCGACGACTACGAGAGCTGCCTGGATCCGCCCGACGGCAGCGCGGCCGACAACATGGAGCCGGCCTTCAAGCTGATCGCCGCGATGTTCGGCGAGGGCACCGCCGCCGAGCTCGACGCCGAGAGCGTCCTCTACAACATCGTGGCCGCCTTCAACCGGCCGCTCACCCAGCTGCATCGCGCCCATGGCGAGGCCTGCAGCACGCTCCGCGATCTGGTCGATCGAGGCGACTCCTCGGAGGTCGGCAGCGTCCGCCTCGAGCAGGCGCAAGGCCGGGCGCATCTGCTCGACCAGCGGATCGAGCATCTCGAGGCGATCCGCGACATCGCCATTCGCTGCTACGAGGACGCCGTCGGCCGGGCCTGGACGCCGCCCAAGGGTTCGGCGCCTTCCCGATCCGGCCAGACCGCTTCGGCCCGCAGCGTCCGGCAATATCTCGCCGCCAGCCGCGCCAGGGAGCTGGCGGCGCTGGCGCCCGAAGGCGAGCGCTTCGCGGTGATGGGTGCTCCCGAGGTCACGGACGAGGCGCTGATCACCCGGGCGCTCGACGAACTGCGCGAAGAACATCCGGACATGATCCTGGTGCACGCCGCCGACCGCAACAACCCGGTCGACAACATCGCCGCCCGCTGGGCGCGCCGCTCTGCCGTCCACCAGATCCCGATGGGTCAGCCGGACTTCGCGAAGCACAAGGCCGCCGCCCCGTTCATCCGCAATGACGAGATGATCGCGCTTGGCCTCAGCGGCGTCCTCGTCTTTCCGCGGCCGAATGGCGCCAAGCCCCACGGCATCAGCGAGAACCTGGCGCAGAAGGCCACGGAAGCCAGGCCCAAAGTGCCGGTCAGACGCATCAAGGCCTGATCAGCACCGGCCCGCGGGCGCGAGCTCGCGGGCTTCATCACCCGACATCGATGCGGTGAGCCCCTCCGCCAGGATCGAGCGAACCGGAGCGCCATCCGCGCACGCCATCGCCACGGGCTTGTTTCGGGGCAAGGCCGAAGCGGCGCGTTCTGTCGGGACCTTCGTGGGGGCTGGGCTGTCCCAGCTGATGCCCGGTTCTAGGAGCCGCCGTCGGCCAGGGCAACCCGAGCACGCTCGGGTCCTCCACTTCGTTTCGGCCGCAAGCGGTGCCAAGGCCGCCACCAGCCCCTAGCCCCTCCAACGCATCAGCTGGGACAGCCCAGCCCCCACGAAGGAGGAACGTCATGAGCCGCTACGACCTCACCCCGAAACAAGCCCCCTTCGACAACATCGTCATCGGATGGGACGACCTCGCCGGCTACTACGCCCGAGGCTACTACGAGACCGCGCTGCACGACGACGAGAGCGGCGAAGACTGGACGCTGGAGCAGGAGGTCGACTTCGCCGGTGATCTCCTCCACGGCCTGCTCGAGCCGGACGATCTCATCGACACCCTCGGCGCTTATGCCGAGATCCCGACCGACCTTCGGGATCAGCTCCTCGCCGATCGGGATGCAGGGTTCTGCCGGTGAGCCCAGAGCGCCCCGGCTCGTCCGGGGCGTTTCTTGCACGCCCTGCCGTCAACGTGGTTGCGGCGGCAACCCGCTACGGCCGCATAGACGAAGTGCGCGAGCCGCAACCTCAACCTGCTGAGATCGACGATAGCCTCCGCCGTCAGCGTCGAGATAGCCATCGCATCAACACCGTCACGGCATGCCAACGATCATCCTATTTGAATGTCCACGCTGGACGACCATCATCGATCGGCCCGGACGGCAGATCTCCGCCTTCATCGTCGAGGGCGTTCTCGATTGTCCGCCGCTTCCGAATGAACGTCGGCGTGTCTTCTCACATCCCCGGTGAGGTGCGTGTGTGTTTGGTGGTCTGGGCGCATGGTCCCCGTGCTGGACAAATTTCGTGCACTTCCACGGGGACCAGCTGGACAAAACGGGGACCACGCGCCGGTCGCTCGAAGCTAGGATCGGATACGGTGACAACTGTCTTGCTCAGGCCGGGTGGCCGCTCTTGGCAATCCAGCAATTCCAGGCCCGATCGGCGATTTCGCTCGATCCCGGACGCCGTCGCTCCGCTCCGCTCTCCATCTGCTGACCGAACCCGCCTGCTGCGCCGGCGGGTTACACACTTGGCAGCTATCGCTGCTTTAAGGCGTTGGCTCCGCCAACACACCCACAACTTTTTGCCAAGCGCAATGGCGTCCTTCGCCTTGATCGAGATCGCTGGTGACCAAGTGCAGCAGATCAGCCTTGAGGACACGCTAGCGCAGCTATATTGAGAGAACAATGCTCGGAAATCGAGTACACAAAGCCGACTAGGCGTTCCGCTGCGGCCTTCACGCGTATTCGCCTGAGAATTGAACCAATATCAAGATGCATGCCTCCTCAGCACCGAGGGTGAACAAAGCCATGGCGCGGTCAGCGGCAGGAAACCGATCTGAAATCGGGAACAGGCCGAAATTCGCTGTAGCGGGGAGTCATGATCGATTTTGATGAAAAAGGCGGTCGTTGACTGATCGCCGGTGTCGTGATTCGTTCTCCCCAATCAAGCGATTGGGAGAGCAGTTCGATGATGGGCAGGCAGGCCGCACCTGAGCAGCTATTTTACGATTTTCGCCTTGAGGATCACGTTCCTGCCAATCATCTGCTGCGCCATATTGATGTCTTCGTCGATCTGGAAGGCGTGCGTCGGGACCTGAAGCCCTTCTATAGCCAGATCGGCCGGCCTTCCGTCGATCCAGAGCTGATGATCCGCATGCTGCTCATCGGCTACTGCTACGGGATTCGCTCTGAGCGTCGCTTGTGCGAGGACGTTCATTTGAACCTAGCGTTTCGCTGGTTCTGCCGGCTGGATCTCAATGGCAAGGTTCCGGATCAGTCGACCTTTTCAAAGAATCGCCATGGCCGATTTCGTGAGAGTGATCTCTTTCGCCACGTGTTCGAAAGCGTCGTTCAGCGCTGCATCGACGAAGGTCTGGTCGGCGGCGAAGGGTTTGCCGTCGATGCCAGCCTGATCCAGGCCGATGCCAACAAGCAGCGCTCCGTGCCCGGCAGCGATTGGGATCCCGCCGATGTCCCGCCCGACGCCAAGCAGACGGTGAAGGACTATCTGGCGCGACTCGACGACGCCGCGTTCGGCGCGGCGAGCGAAGTGACGCCGAAGTTCGTCTCACCGTCGGATCCAGCAGCCCAATGGACCGGGGCGCTTCGAGGGCCGGCTTTCTTCGCCTATGCCACCAACTATCTGATCGATACCGACCACGCGATCATCGTGGACGTCGAAGCCACCCGGGCCATTCGCCAGGCCGAGGTTGGCGCAGCACGGACCATGATCGAGCGGGTCATGGATCGCTTTGGCCTCTATCCCGAGCGCCTTGCCGGCGACAGCGCTTACGGCGCTGCCGAGATGCTCGGTTGGCTGGTCGAGGAGCAAGGGATTGAGCCGCATGTCACGGTCTTCGACAAATCCGAGCGCGACGACGGCACTTTCTCACGCAGCGACTTCACCTACGATCATGAGAAGGACATCTATCACTGCCCTGCAGGTAACGTTCTTCGCACAAAATGGCGACGGTTCAAGGATCAACCCGCGGCCGTCTGCAAGGCAGGCATGATCAAGTATCGCGCACGCAAGGCCGATTGCTCGGTCTGTCCACTCAAGTCGCGCTGCTGTCCGAAGACAAGGACGCGCACCGTTCTCCGCTCGATCCATGAGGGTGCCAGGGACATGGCGCGTGAGATCGCCAAATCCGAAGCCGGCAAAGCGTCAAAGCGCGACCGCAAAAAGGTCGAGATGCTGTTCGCTCATCTGAAGCGGATCTTGAGACTTGGTCGGCTCCGTCTGCGTGGCCCATGCGGCGCCAGTGACGAATTCCTCCTCGCCGCCACCGCCCAGAATCTCAGAAAACTCGCCAAGCTCAGACCCAAACTCGACCCCATCGGCCAACTGGCATGAAATCGGACGATGAATGATCGCATGACGCACAGACCGTAGACATCGAACCGGGCAACAGCCCGGCACCAAGCCTGTTACGCCATGCGGCGGGCTAGGAAAGACATCAAATCAAACCGCCTTTTTCATCAAAATCTGTCAAGCCTTGTCGCTAGAACCTCACCGGCAGAGTTTCATGGGCAGCCCGTTGCTGGCCGAATCCTCGGATTCCGGCTCGATGTCCTCACCCGCAGCACCATATGCCGCGAGCTTGTCCATCAGCCAGGGCGGGCATACAAACTCGAAGCGCATGACAGGCTGTCCAGCAGGGTCCTCACCCACGATGTCGGCTTGAGTGCGGATTGAACTAACCCGCTGAGGCGGGATTGGTGCGTGATAGGGACAGCGGCGCCTCCTGCTTGAGAGGATGTGGGTGATCCAGACCCAGCCTTTCAGACAGGAGGACACGATGGCTGAGATGAGCCCGCTGCGCCGACGCATGCTCGAGGATATGGCGATCCGCAATCTGTCGCCGGCGACCCAGCAATCCTACCTCTACGCGGTCGCGAAGTTTAGCCGTCACTTTGGCCGTTCACCGGACCGGCTCGGCATCGAGGAGGTTCGCGCTTACCAGGTTCACCTGGTGGCCAAGGAACGTTCCTGGCCGCATATCAACCAGGTTTCCTGTGCTCTGCGCTTCTTCTATGGCGTGACGCTCGGCCGGCCGGACATGGTGCCCAGGATCGTCAGCGCTCGCGAACCGCAGAAGCTGCCGGTGGTGCTGTCGGCCGACGAGATCGTGACCTTTCTCGAGACGGTGCCGGGACTGCGCAACCGCACGGCGTTGACCACAGCCTACGGCGCCGGTCTTAGGGTGCGCGAGGTCAGCCGGCTCAAGGTCGGCGACATCGACAGCAGCCGCATGGTGATCCGGGTCGAACAGGGCAAGGGCGGCAAGGACCGCTACGTCATGTTGTCGCCGCAGCTCTTGCGGATCCTGCGCACCTATTGGCGGCTGGCGCGGCCTGGCCATTGGCTGTTTCCCGGACGTGAGCTCGACCGGCCGGTGAGCGTCGCGACCTTGCAGGACGCCTGCCGGGTCGCCACGCGCAAATCCGGTCTGAGCAAGCCGGTAACGGTTCATACGCTGCGCCACAGCTTTGCCACCCACCTGCTCGAGGCCGGCACCGACGTGCGCATCATTCAGGTGCTGCTCGGTCATGCCCGTCTCGCGACCACGGCGCGCTACACCAAAGTCGCGACCAAGCTGATCGCCGATACCCCAAGCCCGCTTGATCGCTTGAACCTCGAGGTCGTGCCGCCGACCTGAGGCCTTCGTGCGCCCGAGGCTGGAAGTGGCGGACATCGTCCGCCGCTTTGGGGCCGACTTTTGCCAAGCGCAGGGCGAGCGACTCTGCCGCAGCCAGCGCCGGGTACTGAGCGCGATCGATGTCTGCCGGACCGCGGCTCTTGGCGGTCATGCCGAACGCTGTGTCGATTGCGGCGTGATCCGCTGCGCTTACAATAGCTGTCGCAACCGCCACTGCCCCAAATGCCAGGGGCTGGCGCGGGCCCAGTGGCTTGAAGACCGCCAGGCCGAGTTGCTGCCGGCGCCCTACTTCCATGTGGTCTTCACCCTGCCGGCGCCGGTCGCCGAGATCGCGTTGCAGAACAAGGCCGTGGTCTATGACATCCTGTTCAAGGCGGCGAGCGACAGCTTGCGCGTCATCGCCGCAGATCAGAAGCATCTCGGCGCCGAGATCGGGGTCATCGCCTTGCTGCACACATGGGGGCAGACACTTCACCATCATCCGCATCTTCACTGCATTGTGCCCGGCGGCGGGCTGGCGCCGGATGGTCAGCGATGGATCGCCTGCCGGCCCGGCTTCTTTTTACCCGTGCGCGTGCTCGCCCGTCTCTATCGGCGCTTGTTCATCGAGAGGCTGGAGGCAGCCTTTGCTGCCGGCGCGCTCCGCTTCGTCGGTGCTCTTGCCAGTCTCGCCAAGCCCGCCGCCTTCGCGCGTCATCTCCGAGAAGCGCGAGCAATCGATTGGGTCGTCTACGCCAAACGACCCTTCGCCGGACCAGAGCAGGTCCTCAATTATCTCGGTCGCTACACCCATCGCGTCGCCATCACCAATCATCGCCTGGTCAGCCTTGACGATGGCCAGGTGAGCTTCCGCTGGAAGGACTATCGGCATCATCACAAAACCAAGACCATGACCCTCGCGGCTCATGAGTTCCTGCGACGCTTCCTGCTGCATGTGCTGCCCGACGGCTTCCGCCGCATCCGTCACTACGGCTTCCTCGCCAACGGCCATCGCACCAAAAAGCTCGCGATCTTGCAAGCCCTTCTGGCCGTGCCGGCGCCACCATCGGTCACACCGCCACCAGCCGACTACCGTGAACGCTATGCCCGTCTCACCGGACGCGCGCTCGACATCTGTCCCGATTGCGGTGGCCGCATGGTCGAATGGGGCCTTCTGAAGCGAGGCACGGATCCACCACGCTGGAACAACAGTTCATGAACCCGACATCGTCGCTCAGCATCACCCGCTCAACGAGCCGCCAGCGCTACGCGGACCCGTCAGCACGTCCAAAACCGGCCATCACCCACCAAACGGCCGCAATAGATCAATTGAGAAGTCTACCAACCGGCGTCCCAGACCCTCTTCGATCGCCAGGAGAGCCGATCTTAACGGCTTCCAAAAACTCAGAGCCATGGTGAGACGCCTCGCTGGCGACAGCGTCACCGCTCAATGCCCATAGCCCGTCACGCAGACGCGGCTTAGTTCAATCAGGCTTCAAGAACGTCCCACAGGTAACGCCGAACCTAACCGTCGGGCGCTCATCGCGGGACCTCCTTGAACCCTCACTCATTCCGACGAAGCCGGACAGTGTTTCCAATCGTGAAGCCGGACACCGTTCCGATCCGAAGCCGGACGCGATTCCGATTTGATGCCGGACAGTCAGGGCTTTGTTTCCTAGGGTCGTGTTGATCATCGATAGGCGTCGTCTCGGGGTCAAGCCTGAGCGTTTTGTCCACGAGTTTTGCGCAGGCTCTCTCCACTGAGTTCGATGCGGTAAGCGTTATGAACGATGCGGTCGAGGATGGCGTCAGCGATGGTGGGATCGCCGATGATGTCGTGCCAATTTTCGAGCGGCAGCTGGCTGGTGATGAGGATCGATCCGGCGTCGTAGCGGTCCTCGACGATTTCGAGGAGATCACGCCGCTGGTCGGCGTTGAGGGGCTCTGGTCCCCAGTCGTCGATGATAAGAAGTCTGGTCCTGGCGATCGATCGGAGCACGCGAGCATATCGCCCATCACCCCGCGCCAAGGCGAGTGCTGCGAACAGACGCGGTGCTCGATGATAGACGACGGAGAGATCGTCACGGCAGGCTTTGTGGCCGAGCGCGCAGGCCAGGTAGCTTTTGCCGATGCCGCAAGGACCGGTGATCATGAGATTGCGCCGATCGCGGATCCAGTCGTTGGTCGCCAGCTTTTGAAAGAGGCCGCGATCGAGCCCACGGGAGGCTCGATAGTCGACGTCCTCGACGGTCGCCGCCTGTCTCAGCTTGGCAGCGCGAAGGCGGCGTTCGAAGCGCTTTTGCTGACGTGACGTCGCTTCATAGCCGAGCAGGAGGCCGAGCCATTCCTGGTGATCGAGGGCCTGGGATTCGGGGTCGTTCTGCAAGTCTTTGAAGCCTTTGGCCATGCCTTCGAAGCCGAGGCTTTGCATGAGATCTTGGGTCGGATGGTTCAACATGAGCGTCTCCTTTAGTGAAAGTAGTTAGGGCCGCGAAGATTGGGGTGATCGATCACCGGTCCGTCCTGGGTTCGCTGCCGGTGACGGTCGGTATTGTGCTCGACGATCGAAGCAATGCTTTTGTAGGTGAGCGCGCCGATCTCGACGGCGTGGGCGGATACGGCTTCGGCACGTTCCGGCTCGAGACCGCGGAGAAGTCGCAGCACACCGAGGCAGGTGCGAAAGCCCTGCTCGGGATGGGGGCGGTTGGCGAGGATGGCAATGATCAGCCCCTCGGTCTCATCGCCGAAGCTCCTGGCCCATCGCTTGAAGCGTGCCGGCGACCAGTCGGCGTAGCGCCGATGAGAACTGGGCATGTGATCGGGATCGGTGCCGTGACGACGGCCGTGATAGCGACGCTGATGGCTGGCGACGCGCCGGCCTTTATGGAAGATCTCGACGGTCCGGCTGGTCATGCGTACATCGACCTGGGCACGGATCAGGCCGTGGGGCACCGAATAGAAGAACTTCTCGATCTCGATGTGGTAGTCGGGACCGACCCGGGCGAACCGCCAGACGGCGAACTCGTAGTCCTCGGCTGGCAGCGGTCGCAGCGCCGGTCGTTCGATCGTCTCGAACAGCTCCTTGCGGCTGACGCCGAGCCGCCGCATCGGTCGGCCATTCAGGTCCTCGAGGGCAACTCGGATAGCGGCATTGCAGTCGGCGAGCGAGAAGAAAGTCTGGTGACGCAGCCGGCCCAGGATGTAGGTCTGGGCAAGACGTACGCCGGCTTCGACCTTGGCCTTGTCCCGGGGCTTTCTCGGCCGGGCTGGAAGAATGCCGACGCCGTAATGGGCAGCCATCATACCGTAGCTGCGATTGATCTCGGGATCGTAGAAGGAGGCCTTGTTGACGCCGCTCTTGAGATTGTCGGGCACGATCAGCCTCGGCGTGCCGCCATAGAACGCGAACATGCGGACATGGGCGCCGATCCAATCCGACAGGCTCTGAGACCAGCTCGCCTCGGCATAGGTGTAGTTGGAGGCGCCGAGCACGCCAACGAAGATCTCGGCCTCACGCACCTCGCCGGTCTTGGGATCGGTTATCGGCACCTTCTTGCCGGAATAGTCGACAAAGCCCTTGTCGCCAGCCACGTGATCCTGGCGCATCACCGGTGACAGACGTTGCTCGAAGTCCCGGAAAAGTTCGCAGAATCGCGAATAGCCGTAGCCTTCCGGATGAACCTGTCGATACTCCTCCCAGAGGACCGAGAGATTGACGCCAGGCCGCTTCATCTCGCGAGCGAGCAACGCCCAGTCCGGTTCGGGGCGCCGGCGGAAACCGGCCTTGGTGCCGGTGCGCGAAAACAGCGACTGCTCGAGAAAATCGTTGGTCAGGTCATCCGGCAGCGGCCAGGTGAGCCCGGCCTCCCTGGCGCGCTTCAGATTATCCTGGATCGTGCTGCGCGCCACGCCGAACCGGCGTGCCATGTCGCGCACGCTGCATCCGTCATGGGCAAGGCGAAGCAGCTCTCGTATCTGCCGCATGGTCAGCTCTCTCTTGGCCGGCATTCCCGTCCTCCTCGTCGTTCCTGAGGAGGGCGCTCATGCCGCGTTTGCTGACCCGCGGAAACGCTCCCTAACTGTCCGGCTTCATATCGGAACGGTGTCCGACATCAGATCGGAATGCCGTCCGGCTTCATATCGGAATCCCTGTCCGGCATCGATCGGAATCTGCAGCTTGAGCGATAATGTGCTCCAGAACCGCACGAGCGAGCCGAGGCGCTTCGAAATTAAGGAATTCTGGCGTGACAATGACATTGCTCATTAGGTGAGCATGCAGGCTGCTGGTTAATTCAACGTTGACACTGACGATTTTTTCCTCTGCTGGTGCCGCCTCTGATCTGATCATTGGGCAGGCCACGGCGATTGACGGCGATACCATCGAGATCCGCGGCGAGCGCATTCGCCTCTCGGGCATGGACGCCTTCGAAGTGCGTCAGATCTGCAAGGACGCCAACGGCGAAGATTACCGATGCGGTCGCGACGCTACATTCGCGCTCGATGGCTTCATCGGTCGGCGCAACGTTGTTTGCGAGCCGAATGGTAAGCATTGGGATCGCATAGTCGCGGTCTGCTCAGTCGACGACGATGATCTAGGTGGCTGGATGGTGAGCCAGGGGCACGCCGTTGATGATGACCGATATGAGCCAAGCTACTGGTGGGCCGAGACGCTGGCCCTGGTGGGGGGAACGCGGCGCATGGGCGGGTTCGTTCGAGCGGCCCAAAGAATGGCGTGCGCGATAGAGGCGACGCTTTGTGAAAGTCTGAGAGTAACGACAACGACAACGGGAGGCGAAGCCATGGCTGGGCGAGATCAGGAATTCAAAGGACGCACCGCGCTGGTGACCGGGGGATCGCGCGGCATCGGCCGGGCGGTGTGCATGGCGCTGGCGAGAGAGGGCGCCGACATCGCGCTAAACTATGTCTCGAATGCCGATGCCGCCAAAGCGACTCAAGCCGAGATCGAAGCGCTAGGCGTGTGCTGCACGATCCATCAGGCCGACATCGGCGATGCCGCCTGCGTCGACGCTCTGGTCGAGGCCATCGGCCCGGTCGATCTCCTGGTGACCGCCGCCGGCGTTGCCCATGTCGGCGATCACACCGAGATCGATATCGACCTCTGGCGGCGGATCATGACGGTCAATGTCGATGGCACCTTCCTGCCGGTGATGGCGGTGAAGGACGGCATGATCGAGCGCGGCTTCGGCCGGATAGTCTGCATCGCCTCGATTGCCGGCTTGGCACCGCGCGCAAGGATGCTGCCATACAGCACCTCCAAGGCGGCAGTGATCGCGTTTGCCCGAAGCTGCGCCCAGGCGTTTGCCCCCGACGTCCGCGTCAATTGCCTGGCCCCAGGCCTGATCGATACTGACATGAGCGCAGCTATGGGCGAGACGACCCGCGAGGCCATGCGCGAAGCGGCCTTCCTGAAGCGCACCGGCAAGCCCGAGGAAATGGCGGAGACGGTGCTCTATCTGCTGTCCGAGCGCTCCAGCTTCATCACCGGCCAGACCCTGGTCGCTGATGGCGGCCGGGTGACCTTGCCGTGATGCAGGACAGGGGCGACAGACTAAGCGTCGTCAGCGCTAGGTAGGTTGCATTCGGCTTGAAGGCTTTGTGTTGCGGTGGGAAGCCTGGATCGGAAAACCACAGACTCAAAAAAATAAACGGTGCGGAAAACGGTGCGGAGAATTTGAAAAGATTGGCGCGCCCGGGAGGATTCGAACCCCCAACCTCCTGATCCGTAGTCAGACGCTCTATCCAGTTGAGCTACGGGCGCCGGAGAGGATTTCGCGGTGTATTTAGCGGGTCCTCGGGATGCCGGCAAGGGGCTGGAGGATGTCGGCTCATGGATTTTTCAGTTCGGAACGCAGGCGCTCTGCAACCTCTTCGGGGCTGGCGCTGTGGTTGAAGTGGGTGCGATAGGCGCCGTCGGGGCCCATCAGGTAGATGAAGGTGGAGTGGTCGACGGCGTAGTCCTCGCCCTCCTTCTTCGGGATCGAGAAATAGACGCGATAGGCCTTGGCGGCGGCGGCCGTCTCCTCCTCGCTGCCGGTCAGCGCGAGCAGGCGCGGGTGGAAGTTCGGGGCGTAGTCGGCGAGGCGCTCGACCGTGTCCCGCGCGGGGTCGACCGAGAAGAAGACCGGCTGGATGCGTGCGGCCTCGTCCTCGGGCAGGAGCTCCAGCGCCTCGGTGATCGTGCTGAGGCCGAGCGGGCAGAAGTCCGGGCAGAAGGTGTAGCCGAAATAGGCGAGCACGAAGCGGCCTTCGAAATCCTTTTCCGTGACGCGCTCGCCATGCTGATCGGTGAGCGAGAAAGGCCCGCCGATCAGCGCCTTGCCGCCGGCACCCGCCTGGCCGACGCCCTGCCAGATCAGCGCGATGCCCGTGCCGCCCGCCAGCAGCAGAGCCAGCAGGATGGCGATCAGCAGCGGCCGTTTCGACATGTCGTCCCCCGTTCGGACATAGGTCTTTGGAAATGCCACACGCATATGGCATCCTTCGTCCGGTCTGGCCAGGGATGCTTGCCTTCGCCGGTCAAAAGCGTTTTGCTCGGCGGCGATGCGATGGCGGTGGCGAGGTGGACGGAGCATGGCGGCCAGGGCGGATGCCGGCGGTCTGACCAATCGGGCGGGCATTCCGCTGCTCAGGCTTTTCGCCCGCGCCGCCAGATTGTCTCTGCCGACGGTGCTGACCGTCCTCGCCCTCGCTCTAGGCGGATTTCTCGGCGCCTGGCCGGCGGCCTTCGGGCTGCTCGCCGGCTTCGCCATCGCCAGCCTGCTCGCCCATGCGCGTGAGCGCCGGCTGCTCCTGGTGGAACGCCGGCTGCAGGGGCTGATGGCGGACGCCGAGGACAAGGGCGGCGGCTTCGAGCTTCTGGGCGGCGATGCACTGCCGGTCATGGCCGAGAAGGTGGAGCAGAGCCTGGAGCGCATGCGCGCGCGCCAGAACGAGCTCGACCGCACGCTCTCGGCCCTGGTGGACGCGCTCCCCGATCCCCTGCTGCTGGTGCAGGCGAACCGCACCGTCGAGCGCGCAAATCCGGCGGCGAACCGGCTGTTCGAGCGCGACGGCGGCGGCCAGCCGATCGAGAGCGTGCTCCGCGACCCGGGCGTGCTCGCGGCCATCGACGACGTGCTCGCCGGCAGCGACGAGGCCGAGGTCAGCCTGCAACTCGCAGGGCCCCCCGCCCGCGCCTTCGGCGGGCGCATCGTGCCCTGCCGCTGGCATGATCTGCCCGCCGCCCTGGTCAGCCTGCGCGAGCTCACCGAGCAGGTGGCGATCGAGCGCATGCGCTCCGATTTCGTAGCCAATGCCAGCCACGAGCTCAGAACGCCGCTCACCGTGATCCGCGGCTTCGTCGAAACCCTGGCCGGCCCTGCGAAGGACGATCCGGAGGCGCAGGCGCGTTTCCTGAAGACCATGGCGGCGGAAACCGGGCGCATGTCCCGCCTGGTCGACGATCTGCTCTCGCTCTCGAAGATCGAGCAGAACGAGCATCTGGCACCCGACGATCGCATCGGCCTCGCCGACGTGATCGGCGGCGTGGTCGATGCGCTCAAGCCCTATGCCGGGGAGCGCCGCATCGCGCTTGCGGTCGACGTCGCAGGCGATCCGCCGCCGGTGCTCGGTGATCGTGACCAGCTCATGCAGCTCTTCACCAATCTGATCGACAACGCCATCAAATATGGCGGTGAGAACGGCGAGGTGACGATCGGCGTGCGCTTCGTCGAGAAGGCGCCGCCGGGCGCCGGTCCGCTCACCGGCCGGCCGACCGTCGAGGTGGTGATCGCGGACCGGGGCGAGGGCATCCCGGCGGACTATCTGCCCCGTCTGACCGAGCGCTTCTTCAGGGTCGATCCCGCACGGTCGCGCCGGCTCGGCGGAACCGGCCTCGGCCTCGCCATCGTCAAGCACATCCTGCGCCGCCATCGCGGCCACATCGTCTTCGAAAGCGAGCTCGGCGTCGGCACCACCGTCACGGTCCATTTGGTCGCAGCCTGACGAGCCGCCGGCCATTGTCATCATTCTGTCACGAGACCGTCACAGAAGGATGATCATGAACGATCAGTCTTCGTGAACGTCTGATCAACGAATTCTTTCGGGAGAGTCACCCCATGCGAGGCACCACGTTCGCATTCGCCACCATGGCGGCAGTCGTCGCTCTGGCCGGTAGCGCCGAGGCGCGCGACCAGATCCGCATCGTCGGTTCGTCAACCGTCTTTCCGTTTTCCACCGCGGTCGCCGAGACCTTCGGCCAGACCAGCGGCTTTCCTGCGCCGGTCGTCGAGAGCACCGGCTCCGGCGGCGGTCTGAAGCTGTTCTGCGCCGGGGTCGGCGTCGAGCATCCGGACATGACCAATGCGTCCCGGGCGATCAAGGACAGCGAGATCGAAACCTGTGCTGCCAACGGCGTCAAGGACGTCACCGAGGTCAAGATCGGCTTCGACGGCATCGTGCTCGCCAACTCCAAGAGCGCCGAGGCGGTCAGCTTCACCATTCCTCAGATCTTCATGGCGCTGGCCAAGGAGGTCGAGGTCGACGGCGAGATTGTTTCGAACCCCTACACCAATTGGCAGGAAATCGACCCGAGCCTGCCTGACGCCAAGATCGAGGTGCTCGGCCCGCCTCCGACCTCCGGCACCCGTGACGCCTTCGTCGAGCTGGTGATGGAAGCGGGCTGCGCCGAGTTCGAGACGATCGCAGCACTCGAAGAGAGCGACGAGGATACGTTCGAAAGAGTCTGCAAGACCATGCGCGAGGATGGCGGCTTCGTCGAGGCCGGCGAGAACGACAACCTGATCGTGCAGAAGCTCGAAGCCAACCCGGCTGCGCTCGGCATCTTCGGCTTCAGCTTCCTGGATCAGAACCGCGACAAGATGCAGGGCAGCTATGTCGACGGCGTCGAGCCGACCTTCGACAACATCGCCGCCGGCGACTATCCGGTTTCCCGGTCCCTGTTCTTCTATGTCAAGAACGCCCATGTCGGCGTCGTCCCGGGCATTCAGGAGTACATCACCGAGTTCACCAGCGAAGACGCCTATGGTGAGTTCGGCTACCTCACCGACAAGGGTCTGATCCCGCTGCCGGAAGCGGATCGTGAGGCCGTTCGCGAGAGCGCGACCAGCCTGACTCCCATGTCCTGAGCCAAAGGGTCGGGAGCGCCTTCGGGCGCTCTCGCTCTCTTTGTCTTCAAGGAATAAAGAACCATGTACACCGCCGCCATTATCCTGATGATCGCCGGCGCCGCCTATTACTACGGATGGCGTCGGGCTCTCGATAAAAGCGGCGGCAATATCTCGGCCCTGCATTCCCTGCCGGGCCACTATGCCTGGTATGCCGCCCTTCTCTGCGCCGGGCCCGCACTCGCCCTTTGGTTCGGCTGGAGTGTCTTCGGCGACAACATCCTGCGCATGATCGTCGCGTCCCGCCTGCCCGAGGACATGGCCGGCCAGACCGGCGCGATGCTCAACTTCTTCTTCAATGACGTCGAGCGCATGGCCGCGGGCCTCTCGCCCAACGCCGAGCCCAACGCCGTGATGGAGGAGGCCGCCGGTCTCTGGCGTCGTCTCGACGGCATCGGCACGGTCGCCTTCCTGATCGGCGCACTGGCCCTCGCGGTCAGCTTCGCCCTGATCGCGATCGGCCGGGTCGAAACCGATTTCCGTGCTCGAAATCGCGTCGAGAAGTGGATCACCTACGGCCTTTTGATCACCGCCGCGATTTCGATCCTGACCACCGCCGGCATCGTCTTCTCGGTGTTGTTCGAGACCCTCCGCTTCTTCTCGAAGATCCCGCCCCAGGATTTTCTGCTCGGCCTGAGCTGGAGCCCGCAGACGGCGATCCGAGCCGATCAGGTCGGCTCGTCGGGCAGCTTCGGCATGATCCCGCTTCTGGTCGGCACGCTGCTGATCACCTTCATCGCCATGCTGGTCGCAGGGCCGATCGGCCTCGCCTCCGCGATCTATCTTTCACAATACGCGACGCCGCGCGTGCGTGCGGTCGCCAAGCCGGTGATGGAGATCCTGGCGGGCGTGCCGACCGTGGTCTACGGCTTCTTCGCCGCCCTCACCGTCGCCCCCTTCATCCGCAATGTCGGCGAGAGCATAGGCCTCAGCGTCTCCTCGGAGAGCGCGCTCGCCGCGGGCTCGGTCATGGGCATCATGATCATCCCCTTCGTCTCCTCGCTCTCGGACGACGCCATCAGTGCCGTGCCCCAGAGCCTGCGCGACGCCTCCCTCGGCCTCGGCGCGACCACGGCGGAGACCATCACCAGGGTGATCGTGCCGGCAGCCCTGCCGGGGATCATCGCGGGCTTCCTGCTCGCTATTTCCCGCGCGATCGGCGAGACCATGATCGTGGTCATGGCCGCCGGCCTCGCCGCCAATCTCACCGTCAACCCGCTCGATGCGGTCACCACGGTCACGGTGCAGATCGTGACGCTTCTGACGGGCGATCAGGAGTTCGACAGCGCCAAGACGCTGTCCGCCTTCGCCCTCGGCTTCGTGCTGTTCGTCGCCACCCTTCTCCTGAACGTTCTCGCCCTGCACGTGCTCAGAACCTATCGGGAAAAATATGACTGACATCATGAGCAACGGCGCCGCCTTCGCCGGCACGACGACCATCAAGCCGAGACGGCTGTCGCCGGAAAAGGTCCGGGCGCGCACCAGGAAGCGCTACGCCGCGGAGCGCCGCTTCAAGCTGGTCGGCCTCGCCGCCGTGGTCATCGCCATCGGCCTTCTCGGCATTCTGCTCACCACCATCGTCGCCCAGGGCTACAGCGCGTTTTGGCAGACCGTGGTCACGCTTCCGGTCGAGCTGACGCGCGAAAAAATCGATCCCGATCAGACGGGAGAACGCGGCGAGATCGGCAAGGCGGATTACCGCGGCATCGTGCGCGATGCGGTCTTCGCCTATTTCCCCGAGGTCGAGGAGCGCCGGGAGCTCAGGGCGCTCAGCAACCTGGTCAGCAACGGCGCGTCGCTCGATCTGCGCGAGCAGGTGATGGACGACCCGGATCTGATCGGCCGGACGATCGAGGTCCAGATGCTCGCCTCCGACGACATCGATCAGTTCGTGAAGGGCCATATCGACCGCGACCTTCCCGAAAGCGACCGCCTGGTCAAGGACAACCAGATCGCCTGGGTCGACAGGCTCGAAAGCGAAGGCCGCGTCGACACGGTCTTCAACACCTGGCTCTTGACCAACGGCGATTCGCGCGAGCCGGAGATGGCGGGCATCTGGGGTGCTGTGGTCGGCTCCTTCTACATGATGCTGGTGGTCCTGGCGCTGTCCGTGCCGCTCGGCGTGGGTGCTGCCATCTACCTCGAGGAATTCGCGCCCAAGGACAATCGCTGGGTCGATCTGATCGAGGTCAACGTCAACAACCTCGCCGCCGTGCCCTCGATCGTGTTCGGTCTTCTGGGACTTGCCGTCTTCATCAACGTCGCCGGCCTGCCGCGCTCCGCCCCGATCGTCGGCGGTCTGACCCTGACCCTGATGACGCTGCCCACGATCGTGGTCGCGACCCGTGCCGCCCTTCGCGCGGTGCCGCCCTCGATCCGTGAGGGCGCCCTCGGCGTCGGCGCCTCCAACATCCAGGTGGTCTCGCATCACGTCCTGCCGCTGGCGACACCCGGCATCCTCACCGGCACCATCATCGGCCTCGCCCAGGCTCTGGGCGAAACCGCGCCGCTTTTGATGATCGGCATGATCGCCTTCATCGTGAACGTGCCCAGTGGCCCGATGGACCCGTCAACCGCCCTTCCGGTGCAGATTTTTTTGTGGGCGGACAGCCCGGAACGTGCCTTCACCGAGCGCTCGGCCGCGGCGATCATGGTCCTCCTTGGCTTTCTGATCGCCATGAACACTCTGGCGGTCATTCTGCGCCAGCGCCTCTCCAGAAAGTGGTGATATGATGAACGACCAGGTGAGAAGCAACGGGCAGGCTGAAGACGGCGCGCAATCCGCCACCGATATCGCCATTCAGGAGAACCCGGCGACGTCTTCGGAGGCGGAGAAGAGCCGCATGACGGCGCGTAACGTCAGTCTCTGGTATGGCGAGAAACAGGCGCTCCACGACGTCGATCTCGACATTCCCGATCGGGAGGTCACGGCGCTGATCGGCCCGTCGGGCTGCGGCAAGTCGACCTTTCTGCGCTGCCTCAACCGGATGAACGACACCATCGACATCGCGCGCGTCAGCGGCGACATCAAGCTCGATGGCCGGGATATCTACGACAGGAACGTCGATGTGGTCGAACTGCGCGCGCGGGTCGGCATGGTGTTCCAGAAGCCCAATCCGTTTCCGAAGTCGATCTACGAGAACATCGCCTACGGCCCGAAGATCCATGGCCTCGCTGCCGACAAGGAGGAGATGGACGAGATCGTCGAGGGGAGCCTCAAGGGGGCCGGCCTCTGGGAGGAGGTCAAGGATCGTCTCGGCGAGCCCGGCAACGGCCTTTCCGGCGGTCAGCAGCAGCGTCTCTGCATCGCCCGCGCGATCGCGGTGAGCCCCGAGGTGATCCTCATGGACGAGCCCTGCTCGGCCCTCGACCCCATCGCCACCGCCCATATCGAGGAGCTGATCGACGAGCTTCGCCAGAACTTCACCATCGCAATCGTCACCCACAACATGCAGCAGGCGGCGCGCGTGTCGCAGAAGACCGCGTTTTTCCATCTCGGCAAGCTGATCGAGGTGAACGACACGGATCAGATCTTCACCAATCCGCGCGATTCGATGACTCAGGATTACATCACCGGCCGCTTCGGCTAGGTGGTGTGACCACCTCATGGGGTTCACGCTGCAGTCGTCGGGATCGAGGGTATGCGGCCAGGTTTTTGCAGATCGACGTTCGGTGAGGATGGGCCGAGCGTTTGGCAACTGAAGCGTTGAGGAAGAGACCGATGGGTCAGCAAGCCGACGACAATCAGCATATCGTCAAATCCTACGACGACGAGATCAACGCGCTCCAGCGCCAGATCATTCAGATGGGCGGCCTGGTGGAAAAGCAGGTCTCGGAGGCGATCCGGGCGCTCAAGGACCGGGACGTCGAGCTCGCCGCGCGGGTGATCGATCAGGACGATCAGGTCGATCAGATGGAGGAGGACATCGACAAGGAGGTGATCCGCCTCCTGGCCACGCGCCAGCCCATGGCGGTCGACCTTCGCCTGGTCGCCATGGCCACCAAGATCTCCAACGACCTGGAGCGCATCGGCGACTATGCCGCCAACATGGCGAAACGCGCCATCAGCCTCGCCGAGCACCCGCCGCTCAAGCCCCTCTACACCATTCCCCATATGGGTCAGATCACCCAGGCGATGGTCAAGCAGATCCTCGATGCCTATGTCGAGCGCGATGCCGACAAGGCCATGGCCGCCTGGCACCGCGACGACGAGGTCGACCAGCTCTACGAAAGCCTGTTCCGCGAGCTCGTGACCTATATGATGGAGGAGCCGCGCAACATCCCGACATGCGTCGACCTCCTTTCGGTCGCCAAGCATGTCGAGCGCATCGGCGACCACGCCTGCAACATCGCGGAAAAGATCCACTACATGGTGCACAGCGAGCGCATCAACCGCATGCCCCTGCCGGCGGCAGGCGCTGCCGAGTGATGAGCGACGGACAGATGCAGCCACTGGTTCTGATCGTCGAGGACGAAGCGCCGTTGCAGGAGCTTCTCGCCTACAATCTCCAGCGCGCCGATTTCGAGGTCGAGCAGGCCTTCGACGGCGATCAGGCGACGGCACTGGTCGCCGAGCGCACCCCCGATCTGATCCTGCTCGACTGGATGCTGCCCCACGTCTCCGGCATCGAACTTTGCCGGCAATTTAGGCGAAAGTCAGAGACCGCCGGCGTTCCGATCATCATGCTGACCGCCCGCGCCGAGGAAGGCGACCGCCTGCGCGGCCTCAATACGGGCGCGGACGACTACGTCACGAAACCGTTCTCCGTGGAGGAGCTGATCGCGCGCATGCGCGCGGTTCTGCGCCGCGTGCGCCCGGCTTTCGCCGAGGAGCTGCTGTCCTTCGCCGACCTCACCATGGACCTCGCCGCGCATCGCGTGATGAGGGGCGAGGACGAGATCCACCTCAGCCCGACCGAGTTCCGCCTGCTCCGCCAATTGCTCGAGCGCCCCGGCCGGGTTTTTTCGCGAGATCAATTACTTGACCTGGTCTGGGGCCATGACCAGGACGTCGAGCTGCGCACCGTCGACGCCACCATCCGCCGCCTGCGCCGGGCCCTGAACGAAGGCGGCCGCGAGGATCTTCTGCGCACCGTCCGCGCCGCCGGCTACGCGCTCGACCACGTCGAAGGCCAAAAGCGCCCCGCCTGACCTCGTCCCGCCTCGCAGACGCCCTATTTGTCTTGGTGCTGGAATGGTTGTAAGAGCCGGACGGTGTATGCTGGACGGCCTCGAAGCTGGCTTTTCTATCTCATGGCGAGCGCCCGGAATATCCTGGAAGCCCTTGGATTCCGTCTCTTTTTGAAAGCGGCGGGCCTGCTCGGCGTCGAGCGCGCCTCCGCACTCGGCGAGCGCGTCGGCAGGTTGCTGGGCCCGCGTCTGCAGCGCCATCGAAAGGTGCTGCGCAATCTCGACATCGCCTTCCCCGACCGCGACCCCGCCTGGCGCCAGCGCACCGCCGTCGCCATGTGGGGCGACTTCGGAAAAAGCCTCGCCGAATACGCCTATCTGCCCGAACTCTGCCGGAAATCGCCCGAATCCCGGATCGAATTCGTCGACCTCGCCGATTGCGACAGCCTCGGCCGTGAAGGCTGTCCCATCGTCTTCGTCGCCGCCCACCAGGCCAACTGGAACCTGCCGGCGGTCGTTGGTCAGCGCATCGGCCGCCCGCTCGCCGTGCTCTACCGCCGCCGCAAGAACCCGCATCTCGAAGCCGTGGTCGAGCGCTGGCGAAACCGGATGCCCTGCGGCTTCATCGACGTCGGCGATCGCGCGTCCAAGGCCATGCTCGAACAGCTCAGAAACGGGGACTGCATCGGCCTGTTCATCGATCGCCGCTCGCGCGACGGCGAACTCGTGCCGTTTTTCGGTCTCGAAACGCCGACGCCGACCATCGCCGCCAGGCTGGCTCTCAGGACCGGCGCCGCCTTCGTCCCGGTCCGCATCGAACGCCTGCCCGGTGTCCGTTTTCGCATCACCCTGCACCCGGCGATCGCCCCGGATTCCGACGCCGCCGACGATCGCGAGGCCGCACGCCGTATGACGGAAGCCGCCAATCGTCTCTTCGAACGCTGGATCCGCGAACGCCCGGAACAGTGGCTGAGCACGGCCAAGCGCTGGCCGAGGAGCGCTGCGCAGACGTCTCAGGCCCTGCCGATGCGGCCTTCGGCGAGCGCGTAGAGCGCGATTCCGCCGGCGACCGAAACGTTCAGGCTTTCCATTCTTTCACTGATCGGCAGCCTCATCAGCAGGTCGCACTTCTCGGCCACCAGCCGGCGGATGCCCGAGCCTTCGGCGCCGAGCACCAGCGCGAGTTTTTCGAATTTCGGGGCTTCGTCGAGGGTCTGCGCCGCGCAGCCGTCGAGGCCGGCGCGCCAGTAGCCGAGATCCTTCAGCTGATCAAGGGCGCGGGCGATGTTGGTGACCTCGACGATCGGGACCATGTCGAGGGCGCCGGACGCTGCTTTGGCCGTGGCGCCGCCGAGTTCGGCGCTCTGCCGGTGTGGCACCACCACCGCACGCACGCCGAAGGCCATGGCCGAGCGCAGGATGGCGCCGAGATTGTGCGGATCGTTCACGCGGTCCAGAACGAGAATGGTCGCACGATCCGCCGTGTCGGCGCCGACTGCCTTTTCCAGAGACAGGCTCGGCAGAGGAGCGACGGCGAGTGCGATGCCCTGATGCACCACATGTTCGCCGAGCCTCGCGTCCAGATCGGCGCGCTCGATCCGCTGGATTTCCGGCGCACGGGCGCGCGTCGCGGGGTCCAGGCGCTCCAGCGCCTCGTCGGTCGCCAGCAGCCGATGGCAGGTGCGCCGCGGGTTCCTGAGGGCCGCCTCCACCGCATGTCGCCCATACAGCCAGAGCTTTCCGCCACTGCCGCCGGCAGCTGCTGGTCGACTGGACAGTGACGGTGCATGGGCTGCGCGCGGCTTGTCCCGAAACCCCGGCGGAGAAGGGGACTGGCGGCGTTTTTTTGCGGCTGGGCGGGCGCTTGCCGGTCGTTTGGCCATAATCCTTAGAAATCCTCGGCGTTAAGGGGCACCCTTATTGACAAAGGCTGGGCATTATCGATACTCGCGGCGTTCTTTTCCCTTCCGGGCAAGGATTTGGCAAGGGTAGGGAGGGGTGGCCGAGTGGTTAAAGGCAGCAGACTGTAAATCTGCCCGCGTACGCGTACGTAGGTTCGAATCCTACCCCCTCCACCATATCGTTGCCGGCTCGATCGGAAAGGAACGGCGCTGATGGACCGGTGGTTGACATCTCTCCATGAGCGACGACATGAGCAGGTTGATAAAACCAAGCGAACGCAGAGCGTGTCTCGGATTTTTCGGGCGGCGTATTTGCGGGTGTAGCTCAATGGTAGAGCCCCAGCCTTCCAAGCTGGTTACGTGGGTTCGATTCCCATCACCCGCTCCATCCCCCGGCCCGAAACGATCGCCTGAGATGCTGCGATGGTGTTGCAGTCGAGGATCATGAGCGATGGCGAAAGCGAAGTTTGAGCGAACGAAGCCGCATGCGAACATTGGCACGGTTGGTCACGTTGACCACGGGAAGACGACGCTGACGGCGGCGATCACGAAGGTTCTTGCGGAGGCGGGCGGCGCCGAGTTTGCGGCTTACGATTCGATTGACAAGGCTCCTGAGGAGAAGGCTCGCGGGATCACGATCAACACGGCGCATGTCGAATACGAGACGGGCAATCGCCACTACGCCCACGTCGACTGCCCTGGCCACGCCGACTACGTGAAGAACATGATCACGGGCGCGGCGCAGATGGACGGCGCGATTTTGGTGGTGTCGGCAGCGGACGGTCCGATGCCGCAGACGCGCGAGCACATTCTTCTGGCTCGTCAGGTCGGCGTGCCGGCGATCGTGGTTTATCTGAACAAGGTTGACCAGGTTGACGACGAGGAGCTTTTGGAGCTTGTGGAGCTTGAGGTGCGCGAGCTTTTGTCGGCCTACGAGTTTCCGGGCGACGACATTCCGATCATCAAGGGCTCGGCTTTGTCGGCTCTCGAGGGCAAGGACGACGACGGTATCGGCAAGGCCTCGATCCTGGAGCTGATGTCGGCCGTGGACGAGTATATTCCGCAGCCCGAGCGCCCGATGGACCGCCCGTTTCTGATGCCGATCGAGGATGTTTTCTCGATTTCCGGCCGCGGCACGGTGGTGACGGGTCGCGTGGAGCGCGGGATCGTCAATGTGGGCGATGAGATCGAAATCGTCGGTATTCGTGATACCCAGAAGACGACCTGCACGGGTGTCGAGATGTTCCGGAAGCTTCTGGATCGCGGCGAGCCCGGCGACAATGTGGGTGTTCTGCTTCGTGGCACGAAGCGGGACGACGTGGAGCGCGGGCAGGTTCTTTGCAAGCCGGGTTCGATCACGCCGCACACGAAGTTTTCTGCGGAGACCTACGTTTTGACGAAGGAGGAGGGCGGTCGTCACACGCCGTTTTTCTCGAACTACCGTCCGCAGTTCTTTTTCCGTACGACGGACGTGACGGGGACGATCGACCTGCCGGAAGGCACTGAGATGGTGATGCCCGGCGACAACATCACGATGCAGGTGAACCTGATCTGCCCGATCGCGATGGAGGAGGGCCTTCGCTTCGCGATCCGCGAAGGCGGCCGCACCGTCGGTGCCGGCGTCGTCGCCAAGATCGTCGAGTAGTTTCGTTTCGAGATAATGAGTGAAGGGCCCTTGCGGTAGGGCTTGAAAAGTCGTAGCTAAGGCGGGCTGTCGGCGGAGATGTCGACGGCCCGTTTCGTTTTGTGGCAAAACGCAGGGCGAAATCGAGCCTGCCGGCGTTGCCGGTCAGGAGGAGTGTAGCTCAATTGGTAGAGCACCGGTCTCCAAAACCGGGGGTTGGGGGTTCGAGTCCCTCCACTCCTGCCAGGACATCGGCGTTCGCCAGGGCATCGATTCGATAGACAAGAGACTAGGTAGATCTGATGGCGAAGACGTCGCCGGCGCAGTTCGTTCGCGAAGTGCGCCAGGAAATGGCCAAGGTGACCTGGCCGACCAGGAAAGAGCTGATCACCACCACGGCGATGGTGTTCGTGATGGCCATCCTGGCGGCGCTGTTCTTTTTCCTGGTCGATCAGGTCATCGCCTGGGTCATCCAGTTGATTTTGGGTATTGGCGGATAGCATGACGGAAACGGCGGAACTGGCGGACACGCAGGCCGCGGCCCCGGACGAGGCGTCCGAGCCGAGCGATAAAGCTGATCTAAAGGGCATGGGTGGCAGCATGACGGCCCGTTGGTACATCATTCACGTCTACTCGAACTTCGAGCAGAAGGTGGCGCAGTCGATCCGCGAGCAGGCGATCCAGCAGGGGCTGGAGGACATGTTCGAAGAGGTCCTGGTGCCTACCGAGGAACTGGTCGAGGTCAAGCGCGGCAAGAAGGTCAACACGGAACGGAAATTCTTCCCGGGCTATGTTCTGGTGAAGATGGATCTCAACGACGAGACCTGGCATCTGGTCAGGAACACGGCGAAGGTCACGGGCTTTCTCGGGCCGAACGGCAAGCCGGCGCCGATCACCGAGGAAGAGGCGCTGCGCATCCAGAACCAGATGCAGGAGGGCACCGAGCATCCGCGCCCGCTGATCACCTTCCTCTCCGGCGATCAGGTGCGCGTGGTGGACGGGCCGTTCAGCTCGTTCAACGGCGTGGTCGAGGAGGTCGACGAGGCCAAGGGCCGGCTGAAGGTCAGCGTCTCGATCTTCGGACGGGCGACACCGGTCGAGCTCGAATACTCCCAGGTCGAACGACTTTAGGTAAAGAAAATCCCGCGCGGGAGCGGTACCGGGAGGGCCCGGCCGCGTTTGTACCGCGTGAACGAGAGGTCAGAACATGGCCAAGAAGATCGCGGGCTACATCAAGCTCCAGGTTCCGGCCGGCAAGGCCAATCCTTCTCCCCCGATCGGTCCTGCGCTGGGTCAGCGCGGCCTGAACATCATGGAGTTCTGCAAGGCGTTCAACGCCTCCACCCAGGGCATGGAGCCCGGGATGCCGATTCCCGTGGTGATCACGGCCTATCAGGACCGCACCTTCACCTTCACCACCAAGACGCCGCCGGCGAGCTACTTCCTGAAGAAGGCGGCCAAGCTCGGCAAGGGCGGCAAGACGCCCGGCAAGGAGACGGCCGGCAAGGTGACCATGGCGCAGGTGCGTGAAATCGCCGAACAGAAGATGGTGGATCTGAACGCCAACGACATCGACGCCGCGGCCGAGATGATCAAAGGCTCCGCCCGTTCGATGGGCCTCGAGGTGGTGGAGTAAGAGCGATGGCAAAACAGGGGAAGCGGCAGACGGCGGTCCTCGAAGCGGTCGACCGCGAAAAACTCTACGAACTCGGCGAGGCGGTGAAGCTGGTCAAGCAGAACGCCAGAGCGAAGTTCGACGAGACCATCGAGGTGGCGCTCAATCTCGGCGTCGACCCGCGCCATGCGGATCAGATGGTGCGTGGCACGGTCAATCTGCCCCACGGCACCGGCAAGTCCCTCCGGGTGGCTGTGTTCGCGAAGGGTGACAAGGCGGAAGAGGCCAAGGCCGCAGGGGCCGACGTGGTCGGCGCGGATGACCTCGCCCAGGCGGTTCAGGGCGGCGAGATCAATTTCGACCGCTGCATCGCGACCCCCGACATGATGCCGGTGGTCGGACGCCTCGGACGGGTTCTCGGTCCGCGCGGCCTGATGCCCAATCCGAAGCTCGGCACGGTGACGCCGAACGTCAAGGAAGCGGTCGAGGCCGCGAAGGGCGGGCAGGTGCAGTTCCGGGTCGAGAAGGCGGGCATCATCCATGCCGGCGTCGGCAAGGCGAGCTTCGATGAAGCGAAGCTGGCCGAGAACATCAAGGCGTTTGTCGATGCGGTCGCCAAGGCCAAGCCTTCGGGCGCCAAGGGCACCTACCTGAAGCGGGCCTCGGTCAGTTCGACCATGGGCGCAGGCATCCATCTCGACGTCGGCGGCTTCGGGTCGTGATCCGGCTGTTGCGACGAGAGCGCATTTCCAGAAAAAAAGGGCTTGCGCTCGAAGGATCCCGGCTTATGTTTGAGTCTATTGGCAAGTGCTCGGTCGGATGCCAACAAAGAACTGCCGGAACAGTCCTGCGGTCACAGCGGCGTGGGTTTTAAACCATGCGCCGCCGTCGTCGTTTGGTGCTGCCGTGATGCTTTGTTCGGGCCGCCTTCGGTTTCGGCCGGGGTGGGCATCGGACGGGAAGTAATGGGGGTTTGGGCCGGCTGCGGCTTCGCCTCGGAACGAGATAGCCTGTTGGAGCTTTAGGTGCTTCGAGCGGAAAAACTGGAGATCGTCGACAGCCTGCACGGTGTGTTTGCCGAGGCGGGCGTCGTGGTGGTTACGCATTTTCAGGGGCTGAGCGTCGCTGAGGTGACCGAGCTCAGGCGCGGCATGAAGGATGCCGGCGCCAGATTTCGCGTGACCAAAAACAGACTGGCCAAGATCGCGCTCGCCGATACGGCGTTCGATCCGATCAAGGATCTGTTCACCGGTCCGACTGCGATCGCTTATTCGGACGATCCGGTGGCCGCACCCAAGGCCGTTGTCGACTTCGCCAAGAAGAACGACAAGCTGGTGGTGATCGGCGGCGGGCTCGACGGCAATCTTCTCTCGGCCGACGAGGTGAAGGCGCTGGCCGCCCTGCCGTCGCTGGATGAGCTGCGCGCCAAGATTATCGGCATGCTCAATACGCCGGCTCAGCGCATCGCAAGCGTGCTGCAGGCGCCTGCAGGGCAGATCGCCCGGGTGCTCGGCGCCCACGCCGAACAGGGCTGAATCCGAAAACAACATGTCATGTACGGCGTCGCGGCGGGCGGCGGCCGGGTGAGATCGAAGGAGAAAAAAAGTCATGGCAGCGAATCTGGAACAAATGGTCGACAGCCTTTCGGCGCTGACCGTCATGGAAGCCGCTGAGCTTTCGAAGATGCTCGAGGAAAAGTGGGGCGTGTCCGCGGCCGCTCCGGTCGCCGTCGCCGCTGCCGGTGCGGCGCCTGCCGCCGAGGCTGCCGAAGAGCAGACCGAGTTCGACGTGATCCTCGCCGCCGCCGGCGACAAGAAGATCAACGTCATCAAGGAGGTGCGCGCGATCACCGGTCTCGGCCTCAAGGAAGCCAAGGACCTGGTCGAAGGCGCACCGAAGGCGGTCAAGGAAGGCGTCGACAAGGACGAGGCCGCCAAGCTCAAGGAGCAGCTCGAAGGCGCCGGCGCTTCCGTCGAGGTCAAGTAAATCGGCGCCGTCCGATCGGCGCACCGATCGCGCTGCAGCCTCCTTCGGGCGGCTGCCGGCGCGATTGGCATTTCCGGTCGGAAAACACTATCTGCGCTCGACGCCCTCTCGCCGTCGTCCTCGCTTCGGGAGCGTGGCTTCTCGGGTTTCGAGCGCGTCTGCTACTGAAGGATACCGCCCGTCTGATCCCATGGGTTTCGTCGTCGAACCATCGAAGGCGTCATCGGTTTTCGCAGCGTTGCGGCACAATCAACGCGCGGGGGCCAGGCTATCCTGTTCGCCTGATCGTTCGTTCTTGATCGAAATATCATCCTGGGATCGTCAGCCGTCGAAACGGGATTCGCAATGACACATTCGTTCACGGGTCGCAAACGAATTCGCAAGAGCTTCGGGCGCATTCCCGAAGTCACGACCATGCCCAACCTCATCGAGGTGCAGCGGAGCTCCTATGAAGGCTTCCTGCAGATGCTCGTGCGTGCCGAGGACCGGGTCGAGTCGGTCATGGGTTTGCAGGAGGTGTTCACCTCCGTCTTCCCGATTCGCGACTTCGCCGAACGTGCCGCTCTCGACTTCGTGAAGTACGAGCTCGAGGAGCCGAAATACGACGTCGAGGAATGCCATCAGCGCGGCATGACCTACGCAGCACCCCTGCGCGTGACGCTCAGGCTGATCGTCTGGGACGTCGACGACGATACCGGCGCCAAGTCCGTGCGCGACATCAAGGAGCAGGACGTCTATATGGGCGACCTGCCGCTGATGACCGACAACGGCACCTTCGTGATCAACGGCACCGAGCGCGTGATCGTCTCCCAGATGCACCGTTCGCCGGGCGTCTTCTACGATCATGACAAGGGGAAGACCCACTCGTCCGGAAAGTTCCTGTTCTCCGCGAGAATTATTCCCTATCGCGGCTCCTGGCTGGACTTCGAGTTCGACGCCAAGGATCTCCTCTATGTGCGTATCGACCGGCGCCGGAAGCTACCGGCGACCACGCTGCTGCTCGCGCTCGGCCTCACCCAGGAGGAAATTCTCGATTTCTTCTACGACAGGGTGACGCTCTCCCGCTCGGGCCAGGGCTGGCGCGCGCCGTTCCGCTCGGAGCGCCTGCGCGGTCAGAAACTGACCAGCGATCTGATCGACGCCAAAAGCGGCGACGTGCTCGCCGAGGCCGGCACCAAGATGACGCCGCGCCTTTTGAAGAAGCTCGAGGAGCAGGGGCTGAAGGAGCTTTATGTCTCGCCGGAAGAGCTGGTGGGGCGCGCGGTCGCGATCGACCTCGTCGACGAGAAGACCGGCCTGGTGCATGCGGAGGCCGGTGAGGAGCTGACGCCGGAGCTTCTGGCGAAGCTGCAGGAAGCGGAGCTCAAAGAGTTGCCGGTCCTGGACATCGACCACCTGACGGCCGGGCCCTATATCCGCAACACGCTGGCGGCCGAGCGCTGCGCCAATCGCGAAGAGGCGCTGCTCGACATCTACCGTGTGCTCCGTCCGGGCGAGCCGCCGAATCTCGACACCGCGGAAAACCTGTTCCACGGCTTGTTCTTCGATGCCGAGCGTTACGATCTGTCCCCGGTCGGCCGGGTGAAGATGAACTCGCGTCTTCAGCTGGAGACCGACGATTCGATCCGCGTGCTCCGTCGCGAGGACATTCTCGCCGTCCTGAAGCATCTGATCGAGATCAAGGACGGCCGCGGCGAGGTGGATGATATCGATCATCTCGGTAACAGGCGTGTTCGCTCCGTGGGCGAGCTGATGGAGAACCAGTTCCGCGTCGGCCTGCTCAGGATGGAGCGCGCCGTGCGCGAGCGCATGAGCTCGGTCGAGATCGACGCGGCCATGCCGCACGACCTGATCAATGCGAAACCTGTTGCGGCCGCGGTCCGGGAATTCTTCGGGTCCTCGCAGCTCTCGCAGTTCATGGACCAGACCAACCCGCTTTCCGAGATCACCCACAAGCGGCGCCTGTCGGCGCTCGGCCCGGGCGGCCTCACCCGCGAGCGCGCCGGCTTCGAGGTGCGCGACGTGCATCCGACCCACTATGGCCGGATCTGCCCGATCGAGACCCCGGAAGGGCCGAATATCGGCCTCATCAACTCGCTCGCCACCTATGCCCGCATCAACAAATACGGCTTCATCGAAAGCCCCTATCGCCGGGTGATCGACGGTGTGGTGCAGAACGAGGTCGAGTATCTCTCGGCGATGGAGGAGGGGCGGTTCACCATCGCCCAGGCCAATGCCGAGCTGACCGAGGGCAAGAAGTTCGCGAACGATCTGGTGAGCTGCCGGCAGGCCGGCGAATACATCATGGCGACGCCGGATCAGATCGACTACATCGACGTCTCGCCGAAGCAGCTGGTGTCGGTCGCGGCGGCGCTGATTCCGTTCCTCGAGAACGACGACGCCAACCGCGCGCTGATGGGCTCGAACATGCAGCGCCAGGCTGTCCCGCTGATCAAGTCGGAAGCGCCGCTGGTCGGCACCGGCATGGAAGCGGTGGTGGCGCGCGATTCGGGTGCGGCAGTGGTCGCGCGCCGGGGCGGCGTGGTCGACCAGGTGGATGCCTCGCGCATCGTGCTTCGTGTGACCGGCGAGACCGATCAGGCGGACTCGGTGGTCGACATCTACAACCTCAGAAAGTTCCAGCGCTCGAACCAGAATACCTGCATCAACCAGCGCCCGGTCGTGAAGATGGGCGACGAGGTCAGGGCCGGCGACATCATCGCCGACGGCCCGTCGACCAATCTCGGCGAGCTGGCGCTGGGCCGCAACGTGCTGGTCGCGTTCATGCCCTGGAACGGCTACAACTTCGAGGACTCGATCCTGATCTCCGAGCGCATCGTGCGCGACGACGTCTTCACCTCGATTCACATCGAGGAATTCGAGATCATGGCCCGCGACACCAAGCTCGGGCCGGAGGCGATCACCCGCGACATTCCGAATGTCGGTGAGGAGAGCCTCAGAAATCTCGACGAGGCGGGCATCGTCTATATCGGCGCCGAGGTCCATGCCGGCGACATTCTGGTCGGCAAGGTGACGCCCAAGGGCGAGACCCCGATGACCCCGGAAGAGAAGCTGCTTCGCGCCATCTTCGGCGAGAAGGCGGCGGACGTTCGCGACACGTCGCTCAAGGTGCCGCCCGGCGTTACCGGCACGGTGGTCGAGGTGCGGGTCTTCCAGCGGCGCGGCATCAACAAGGACGAGCGCGCCATGGCGATCGAGCGCGCCGAGATCGAGCATCTCGCCAAGGACCGCGACGACGAGCGCGAGATTCTGGAGCGCAACATCTACGGCCGCCTCGGCGAGCTGCTGGACGGACGAAAGGTCACCAACGGTCCGAAGGAACTCTCCAAGGGCAAGACGGTGACGTCGGAAGCGCTCGAAGGGATGGCCAGGCGTCAGTGGTGGGAAATCGGCGTCGACGATGCCGGCATCATGGTGCAGGTCGAGCAGCTCAAGCGTCAGCTCGACGACGGCCTGAAGCATCTGGAAGAGCGCTTCGACAACAAGGTCGAGAAGCTGCAGCGCGGCGACGAACTGCCGCCCGGCGTGTTGAAGATGGTCAAGGTGTTCGTCGCGGTGAAGCGCAAGCTGCAGCCCGGCGACAAGATGGCCGGCCGTCACGGCAACAAGGGCGTCATCTCCAAGATCGCGCCGATCGAGGACATGCCCTATCTCGACGACGGCACCCATGTCGACATCGTGCTCAATCCGCTCGGCGTGCCGTCCCGGATGAACGTTGGTCAGATCCTGGAGACGCATCTGGGCTGGGCCTGCAGCAATCTCGGCCGTCAGGTCAACGACATGCTGCGCATCTACCAGCGGGATCAGGACCTGAAACCGGTCAGGAAGGAGCTCGAGAAGGTCTACGCCGACGGAAATGGCGGCGCCGGCCTCGACGACTTCGACGACGACGCGGTCAAGGAACTGGCCGGCAATCTGGTGAACGGCGTGCCGATCGCGACCCCTGTGTTCGACGGCGCCCGCGAGCAGGACATCGTCGAGCATCTGGAGATGAGCGGCTGTGACGTCTCCGGTCAGGTCACCCTCTATGACGGCCGGACCGGCGAATCCTTCGATCGCAAGGTGACGGTCGGCTACATCTACATGCTGAAGCTCGGCCATCTCGTGGACGACAAGATCCACGCGCGCTCGGTCGGTCCCTACAGCCTGGTCACCCAGCAACCGCTGGGCGGCAAGGCGCAGTTCGGCGGCCAGCGTTTCGGCGAGATGGAGTGCTGGGCGCTGCAGGCCTACGGCGCGGCCTACACGCTTCAGGAGATGCTGACCGTGAAGTCGGACGACGTCTCCGGCCGGACCAAGATCTACGAAGCGATCGTGCGCGGCGAAGACACCTTCGAGGCGGGTATTCCGGAGTCCTTCAACGTTCTGGTGAAGGAGCTTCAGGCGCTCAGTCTCAACGTCGAGCTGCAGCAGGACATGAAGGAAGCGGGCGACGATTGATCCGAGGCGAGGGCAGCCGGCAGCTGAGCGGCGCCCGTCCTCTAGCGGTCAATCGGAAAGGAGCGGCACATGAACGAGTTGATGTATTTCTTCGGTCAGCCCAGCGGCACGCTGAAGTTCGATCAGATTCAGATCGCGATCGCGAGCCCCGAGCAGATCCGGGCCTGGTCCTATGGCGAGGTCAAGAAGCCGGAGACCATCAACTACCGGACCTTCAAGCCGGAGCGGGACGGCCTGTTCTGTGCTCGGATCTTCGGGCCGATCAAGGACTATGAGTGCCTCTGCGGCAAGTATAAGCGCATGAAATATCGCGGCATCGTCTGCGAGAAATGCGGCGTCGAGGTCATCCAGTCCAAGGTCCGCCGCGAGCGCATGGGCCATATCGAGCTGGCGGCCCCGGTCGCGCACATCTGGTTCATGAAGTCCGTGCCGACCCGGATCGGCATTCTGCTCGACATGACCCTTCGGGATCTGGAGCGCGTGCTCTATTTCGAGCAGTTCGTGGTGATCGAGCCCGGCCTCACCGAATTGAAGAAGGGTGAGCTTCTGACCGAGGACCAGGTCTTCAAGCACAAGGAAGAGCTGGGCGAGGACAGCTTCACCGTCGGCATCGGCGCCGAGGCGGTGCGCGAGCTTCTGGCGCAGATCGACCTTCCGACCGAGCGCGAGCAGCTCCGGGTCGAGCTCGCCGAGACCAATTCCGAAGCCAAGCGCAAGAAGATCGTGAAGCGCCTGAAGCTGATCGAGGTCTTTTTGGAGAGCAACAATCGTCCCGAGTGGATGATTCTCACGATCGTTCCGGTGATCCCGCCGGAGCTTCGCCCGCTCGTCCCGCTGGACGGCGGCCGCTTCGCCACGTCCGATCTGAACGACCTCTATCGCCGCGTGATCAACCGCAACAACCGCCTGAAGCGGCTGATCGAACTCAGAGCGCCCGACATCATCGTGCGCAACGAAAAGCGCATGTTGCAGGAATCGGTCGACGCCCTCTTCGACAATGGCCGTCGCGGTCGCGTCATCACCGGCGCCAACAAGCGCCCGCTGAAGTCGCTCTCCGACATGCTCAAGGGCAAGCAGGGCCGCTTCCGCCAGAACCTGCTCGGCAAGCGCGTCGACTATTCCGGCCGTTCGGTCATCGTGGTCGGCCCGGAGCTGATGCTGCATCAGTGCGGCCTGCCGAAGAAGATGGCGCTCGAGCTGTTCAAGCCCTTCGTCTATTCCAAGCTCGAACTCTACGGCATGGCGCAGACGATCAAGGCAGCCAAGCGCATGGTCGAGAAGGAACGCCCGGAGGTCTGGGACATCCTGGAGCAGGTGATCCGCGAGCACCCCGTGATGCTCAACCGGGCGCCGACGCTGCACAGACTCGGTATCCAGGCCTTCGAGCCGGTGCTGATCGAGGGCAAGGCGATCCAGCTGCACCCGCTGGTCTGCACCGCGTTCAACGCCGACTTCGACGGTGACCAGATGGCGGTTCATGTGCCGCTGTCCCTGGAGAGCCAGCTCGAAGCGCGCGTGCTCATGATGTCCACCAACAACATTCTGAGCCCGGCCAACGGCAAGCCGATCATCGTGCCGACCCAGGACATCGTGCTCGGCATCTACTATCTTTCCCTGATGCTCGAAGGCGAGCCCGGCGAGGACATGGTGTTCGGCGGTGTCGGCGAGGTCATCCAGGCGCTGGACGCCGGTGTGGTGACGCTGCACAGCAAGATCCACTGCCGCGTGCCCGATGGCGTCGAGGAAAGCGCCAACGGGTCCGGCGGGCCGCTCAAGAAATACCGGCGCGTCGAGACCACGCCCGGCCGCATGCTGCTCTATCAGATCCTGCCGGACCATCCGAACCTGCCGTTCGACCGGGTGCTCAATCGCCTGCTGACCAAGCGCGAGATCACCAATGTGGTCGACGAGGTGTACCGCCATTGCGGTCAGAAGGAGACGGTGATCTTCGCCGACCGGCTGATGGGCCTCGGCTTCGGCCACGCCGCCAGGGCCGGCATCTCCTTCGGCAAGGACGACATGGTCATCCCCGCCACCAAGGACAAGCTGGTCGACCGCACCAAGGAGCTGGTCAAGCAATATGAGCAGCAATATTCGGACGGCCTGATCACCAAGGGCGAGAAGTACAACAAGGTGGTCGATGCCTGGGCGACCTGCACCGACGAGGTCGCCGACGAGATGATGAAGGAGATCCGCGCGACCGCGGCTCTCAAGGACGAGGCGACCGGACGCCGGCGTCAGCCGAATTCCATCTACATGATGGCGGACAGCGGTGCTCGTGGCTCGGCGGCGCAGATCAAGCAGCTCGCCGGCATGCGCGGCCTGATGGCCAAGCCTTCGGGCGAGATCATCGAGACGCCGATCATCTCGAACTTCAAGGAAGGCCTGTCCGTGCTGGAGTACTTCAACTCCACCCATGGCGCTCGAAAGGGTCTGGCCGACACCGCGCTCAAGACCGCGAACTCCGGTTATCTCACGAGGCGTCTGGTGGACGTCGCGCAGGACTGCATCATCGTCGAGGAGGACTGCGGCACCGAGGACTTCATCACCCTCACCCCGGTGGTGCAGGGCGGCGAGGTGCTGGAGGAGCTGGCGGAGCGCATTCTCGGGCGGACCACCGCCGAAGACGTGCTGCATCCGCAGACTGAGGAGGTCCTGGCGCCCAGGAACACGCTGCTCGACGAGGAGCTGGTCCGGATCATCGACGAGGCGGTGGTCGACAGCGTCAAGGTGCGCTCGGTGCTCACCTGCGAGAGCTCGGGCGGCGTCTGCGCCCATTGCTACGGCCGTGATCTCGCGCGCGGCACGCCGGTCAACACCGGCGAGGCGATCGGCGTGATCGCGGCGCAGTCGATCGGCGAGCCCGGCACGCAGCTGACCATGCGCACCTTCCACATCGGCGGTGCGGCCCAGCAGCAGGCCGAGCGGTCCAACGTCGAGGCGACGGTCGACGGCACCATGGAGCTGATCAACGCCAATCTGGTGTCGGACAGCAAGAAGCGCTCGGTCACCCTGTCGCGCAACACCGAGATCGTGCTGCATGACGAGAACGGCCGCGAGAAGGCGCGCCACAAGGTGCCCTACGGCGCCCACATTCTGGTCAAGGACGGCGGCAAGGTCGAGAAGGGCCAGAAGCTGGCCGAGTGGGATCCGCACACGCTGCCGATCCTGTCCGAGGTCACCGGCAAGGCCGTGTTCCTCGACATGGAGGAGGGCACGACCTTCCGCGAGGTGGTCGACGAAGCGACGGGCCGGGCGAGCAAGGAGCTGATCGACTGGCGCCAGCAGGCGCGCGGCTCGACGCTTCGGCCCTCCATCGTCATCCAGGACGAGAAGGGCGAGCCGCTGATGCTGGCCTCGGGCGCGGAAGCCCGCTACTTCCTGCCGGTCGGCGCCATCCTCAACATCGAGGGCGGCAACGACGTCCATGCCGGCGACGTGCTGGTGCGCCTGCCGAGGGAAGCGTCCAAGACCCGCGACATCACCGGTGGTCTGCCGCGTGTGGCCGAGCTGTTCGAAGCGCGTCGTCCGAAGGACCCGGCGATCATCGCCGAGGCCGACGGCCGCGTGGAATATGGCAAGGACTACAAGACCAAGCGCCGCCTCAAGATCGTGCCGCTGGAGGAAGGCGGCGATCCGGTCGAGCATCTGATCCCGAAGGGCCGACACATCGTCGTCCAGGAAGGCGATATGGTGCAGGCGGGCGACCTTTTGGTGGACGGCAATCCGGTGCCCCACGACATCCTTCTGGTGAAGGGCGTCGAGGCGCTGGCCGCGTTCCTGGTCAACGAGATCCAGGAGGTCTATCGCCTGCAGGGCGTGAAGATCAACGACAAGCATGTCGAGGTGATCGTTCGCCAGATGCTGCAGAAGGTGGAGATCACCGATCCGGGCGAGACCACCTTCCTCACCGGCGAGCAGGTCGACCGCGTCGAGTTCGACGAAGTCAACGCCAAGGCGGTCAAAGACGATCTCAGGCCTGCCAACTGCATCTCGGTGCTGCAGGGCATCACCAAGGCGTCCCTGCAGACCCAGAGCTTCATCTCGGCAGCCTCCTTCCAGGAGACGACGCGGGTGCTCACCGACGCCGCGTTCGCCGGCAAGGTCGACGATCTGAACGGCCTGAAGGAGAACGTCATCGTCGGCCGTCTGATCCCGGCGGGCTCGGGCGGCGTGATGCCGAGGCTGAAGAAGCTGCCGGGCATCAGCGACAAGTTCGCGCCGCCGGAGGAGGCGGTGCCGGAAGAGACCGTGATGACGCTCCCGGAGATGAGCGAGATGCCGTCGGCCGAATAGGTTCGGGCGGACATCGGCAAGGGGAACGAGCCGGCCTTCGGGCCGGCTCTTTCATTTGATCGGTTTCAGGCGGAAGCCCTTCGAATTTCAGTCAATTGCCGGGCGTTTCCGGCGATAGAGGGTTGACGAGCGCCCGGCGGGTCTCTAGTTAACGTGCTCGACTGTCCAGTTGGGTTGCTGGTGGTGGGCTCTCGGTCCAGACGCGGCATCCATCTTTAAGGACCTTTTTTTGCGAACCTCGCTCGAAGCCAGACGGCCAAGAGGCCTCGTCTGCGCTTGCCGGGCGTTTGCCGTCTTGGCGCTCGGCCGGCGCCGGGGCGAGCATTGGAGCGATGTATGCCGACGATCAATCAGCTCGTCCGCAAGCCGCGGAAAGGTGAGCCGGAGCGCAACAAGGTGCCGGCGCTTCAGGAATGCCCGCAGCGCCGCGGCGTGTGCACGAGGGTCTACACCACGACCCCGAAGAAGCCGAATTCCGCCCTTCGGAAAGTCGCGCGCGTGCGGCTGACCAACGGCTTCGAGGTGACCAGCTACATCCCCGGCGAGGGGCACAATCTGCAGGAGCATTCGGTGGTCCTGATCCGCGGCGGCCGCGTCAAGGATCTGCCGGGCGTTCGCTATCATATCGTCCGCGGCACGCTCGATACGCAGGGCGTATCCGACCGCCGCCAGCGCCGTTCGAAATACGGCGCGAAACGACCGAAGTAGGACTGAAGCCATGGCACGTCGCCGCGCAGCGGAAAAACGCGAGATCCTGCCGGATCCGAAGTTCAAGGATCAGGTGGTGACCCGCCTCATGAACGCGATCATGCTCGACGGCAAGAAGTCGGTCGCCGAGCGCATCGTCTATGGCGCCTTCGACAAGATGGAAAGCCGCATGTCGCGCGATCCGCTTGAGGTGTTCAAGGAGGCGCTCGAGAACGTCAAGCCGTCACTCGAGGTGCGCTCCCGACGGGTCGGTGGCGCCACCTACCAGGTGCCGGTCGAAGTGCGCCCGTCCCGCCGGCAGACGCTGGCGATCCGCTGGATCATCGACACTGCGCGCAAGCGCTCCGAAAAGACCATGGTGGACCGGCTGGCCGGCGAGCTGATGGACGCCGCCCAGAGCCGCGGCGCCGCCTTCAAGAAGCGGGAGGACACCTTGCGGATGGCGGAAGCCAACCGCGCGTTCTCCCACTATCGCTGGTAGAGAGCAGAGAAAACCGCCATGCCGCGTACGACCCCACTCGAGCGCTATCGCAATATCGGCATCATGGCCCACATCGATGCCGGCAAGACCACGACGACCGAGCGCATCCTTTTCTACACCGGCAAGTCCTACAAGATCGGCGAAGTCCATGACGGCGCCGCGACCATGGACTGGATGGAGCAGGAGCAGGAACGCGGCATCACCATCACCTCGGCCGCGACCACCGCGGCCTGGAGGAATCATCGCGTCAACATTATCGACACGCCGGGCCATGTCGACTTCACCATCGAGGTGGAGCGCTCGCTTCGCGTGCTCGACGGCGCGGTCGCGGTGTTCGATTCGGTCGCCGGCGTCGAGCCGCAGTCCGAAACGGTCTGGCGCCAGGCGGACAAGTACAAGGTTCCGCGCATCTGTTTCGTCAACAAGATGGATCGCACCGGCGCCGATTTCTTCCGCTGCGTCGAGATGATCAAGGATCGTTTGGGTGCCGTGCCGCTGGTGCTGACGCTCCCGATCGGCGCCGAGGCCGACTATATCGGCAATGTCGATCTGGTGAAGAACCAGGGCGTGACCTGGAAGGACGACAGCCTTGGCGCCGAGTTCGAATATGGCGATGTTCCGGACGACCTGAAGGACCAGGCCGAAACCTATCGCAACCAGCTGATCGAGGCCGCGGTCGAGCTCGACGATGACGTGCTCGAAGCCTATTTCGGCGGCGACGAGCCGGACGAGGAGACCTTGAAGCGCTGCATCCGAAAGGGCACGCTGGACGGCACCTTCGTGCCGGTGCTCTGCGGCTCGGCCTTCAAGAACAAGGGCGTGCAGCCGCTCCTGGATGCGGTCGTCGACTTCCTGCCGTCCCCGACCGAGGTGCCGCCGACCCAGGGCGTGAAGCCCGGCACCGACGAGCCGATGACCCGGAAATCCTCGGACGACGAGCCGTTCTCGGCGCTCGCCTTCAAGATCATGACCGACCCGTTCGTCGGCACGCTCTCCTTCATCCGGATCTATTCCGGCATGCTGGAAAGCGGCTCTTATGTGATGAATACGGTCAAGGGTCAGCGCGAACGCATCGGCCGCATCCTCGAGATGCACGCGAACAGCCGGGAAGAGATCAAGGAAGCGCGCGCCGGCGACATCGTCGCTCTGGTCGGCCTGAAGTCGACGACGACTGGCGACACGCTCTCCAATCCGGACAAGCCGGTGATCCTGGAGCGCATGGAGTTTCCGGATCCGGTCATCGAGGTGTCGGTCGAGCCGAAGACCAAGGCGGATCAGGAGAAGCTTTCGGTGGCGCTCGGCAAACTTGCCGCAGAAGACCCTTCCTTCCAGGTCGGCACGGATCCCGAGACCGCGCAGACCATCATCAAGGGCATGGGCGAGCTGCATCTGGAGATCATCGTCGATCGTCTCCGCCGCGAGTTCAAGGTGGACGCCAATGTCGGTGCGCCGCAGGTGGCCTATCGCGAGACCATCACCGGCAATGCCGACATCGACTATACCCACAAGAAGCAGACAGGCGGTTCCGGTCAGTTCGCGCGCATCAAGCTCCAGTTCGAGCCGGGCGAGCGCGGATCGGGCTTCGTGTTCGAGAGCAAGATCGTCGGCGGCAACGTGCCGAAGGAGTACATCCCCGGCGTCGAAAAGGGCCTGAAGTCCTCGATGGAATCAGGCGTGCTCGCCGGATTTCCGATGGTCGACATGATGGTGACGCTCTATGACGGCGCCTATCACGACGTCGACAGCTCGGTGATGGCCTTCGAGATCGCGTCCCGCGCGGCGTTCCGTGAAGGGGTCGGCAAGTCGAAGCCGATTCTTCTGGAGCCCGTGATGTCGGTCGAGGTGGTGACGCCGGAAGAGTATATGGGCGACATCATCGGTGACCTGAACAGCCGGCGCGGCAATATCAGCGGCATGGAGCCGAGGGCGAACGCGCAGGTGATCAACGCCATGGTGCCGCTCGCCACCATGTTCGGCTACGTCAACACGCTCCGCTCCCTCTCCCAGGGGCGCGCGCAGTTCACCATGACGTTCGACCACTACGAGCCGGTGCCGCAGATGGTCGCCGAGGAAATCAAGGAGAAATACGCCTGAACCTGCTTTGAAGCGGGTCCGGGGTAATGGAGAAGGACGATGGCGAAAGCGAAGTTTGAGCGAACGAAGCCGCATGCGAACATTGGCACGGTTGGTCACGTTGACCACGGGAAGACGACGCTGACGGCGGCGATCACGAAGGTTCTTGCGGAGGCGGGCGGCGCCGAGTTTGCGGCTTACGATTCGATTGACAAGGCTCCTGAGGAGAAGGCTCGCGGGATCACGATCAACACGGCGCATGTCGAATACGAGACGGGCAATCGCCACTACGCCCACGTCGACTGCCCTGGCCACGCCGACTACGTGAAGAACATGATCACGGGCGCGGCGCAGATGGACGGCGCGATTTTGGTGGTGTCGGCAGCGGACGGTCCGATGCCGCAGACGCGCGAGCACATTCTTCTGGCTCGTCAGGTCGGCGTGCCGGCGATCGTGGTTTATCTGAACAAGGTTGACCAGGTTGACGACGAGGAGCTTTTGGAGCTTGTGGAGCTTGAGGTGCGCGAGCTTTTGTCGGCCTACGAGTTTCCGGGCGACGACATTCCGATCATCAAGGGCTCGGCTTTGTCGGCTCTCGAGGGCAAGGACGACGACGGTATCGGCAAGGCCTCGATCCTGGAGCTGATGTCGGCCGTGGACGAGTATATTCCGCAGCCCGAGCGCCCGATGGACCGCCCGTTTCTGATGCCGATCGAGGATGTTTTCTCGATTTCCGGCCGCGGCACGGTGGTGACGGGTCGCGTGGAGCGCGGGATCGTCAATGTGGGCGATGAGATCGAAATCGTCGGTATTCGTGATACCCAGAAGACGACCTGCACGGGTGTCGAGATGTTCCGGAAGCTTCTGGATCGCGGCGAGCCCGGCGACAATGTGGGTGTTCTGCTTCGTGGCACGAAGCGGGACGACGTGGAGCGCGGGCAGGTTCTTTGCAAGCCGGGTTCGATCACGCCGCACACGAAGTTTTCTGCGGAGACCTACGTTTTGACGAAGGAGGAGGGCGGTCGTCACACGCCGTTTTTCTCGAACTACCGTCCGCAGTTCTTTTTCCGTACGACGGACGTGACGGGGACGATCGACCTGCCGGAAGGCACTGAGATGGTGATGCCCGGCGACAACATCACGATGCAGGTGAACCTGATCTGCCCGATCGCGATGGAGGAGGGCCTTCGCTTCGCGATCCGCGAAGGCGGCCGCACCGTCGGTGCCGGCGTCGTCGCCAAGATCGTCGAGTAATTTCAAGGGACAGAGGGCCGTCCATCGGGCGGCCCTTATGGTGAGCAAAGACCATGGACGCACAGAATATCAGGATCCGCCTCAAGGCGTTCGATCATCGCGTGCTGGATCAGTCCGCGCGGGAAATCGTGAGCACGGCGAAGCGGACCGGTGCGCGGGTGCGCGGGCCGATCCCGTTGCCGACCCGGATGGAGAAGATCACGGTGCTGCGCTCGCCGCATATCGACAAGAAGTCGCGTGAGCAGTTCGAGATCCGCACCCACAAGCGCATGCTCGATATCGTCGATCCGACCCCGCAGACCGTGGACGCGCTGATGAAGCTCGACCTGGCCGCGGGCGTCGACGTCGAGATCAAGGTCTAGGCTGAAAGCTCGGGAGAAGAATCATGCGAATCGGGCTTCTGGCCGAAAAAGTGGGGATGACGCGAATCTTCACGCCGAATGGCGAGCACGTGCCGGTGACGGTGCTGCGTGTCGATGACTGTGAGGTGACGGCGAACCGCAGCACAGGGAAAGACGGCTACACGGCCGTGCAGCTCGGCAGCGGCAAGGCGAAGACCAAGCGGGTTTCAAAGCCGATGCGCGGCCATTTCGCCAAGGCGAAGGTCGAGCCGAAGAAGAAACTCGTCGAGTTCCGCGTCGACGAGGACGGTGTGGTGGAGCCGGGCACGAAGCTCTCGGTCAACCATTTCGTGGTCGGCCAGTATGTCGACGTCTCCGGCACCTCGATCGGCAAGGGCTTCGCCGGCGGCATGAAGCGTCACGGCTTCTCCGGCTTGCGCGCCTCCCACGGCGTGTCGATCTCGCACCGCTCCCATGGTTCCACGGGCCAGTGTCAGGACCCGGGCAAGGTGTTCAAGGGCAAGAAGATGGCAGGCCACATGGGTGCGCGCACCCGGACTGCGCAGAACCTTCTGGTCATGGGCGTCGATCCGGATCGAGGCCTGCTCCTGATCAAGGGCGGCATTCCCGGCGCCAAGGGCGGCTGGGTCAAGGTCGCCGATGCCGTGAAGAAGGCTTTGCCGACCGAAGCGCCGTTCCCGGCCGGCACCGTCGCCACGCAGACTCAGATCGTCGGCGAGGGCGAGGTCGAGGGCACGGCGGTGGACGAAGCGGCCCATCAGGCCGAGGTTGCTGCCGAAGGCGGCGAGACAGAACAGAAGAGCGGCGAGGAGTAAGGATCGATGGAGGTCGCTGTCACGACCTTGTCCCAGGGGGACGCCGGCAAGATCGAGCTCGTCGCATCGGTGTTCGAGCAGCCGGTTAGGAAAGACATTCTGCATCAGGTGGTGCTGTGGCAGCTCGCCAAGCGCCGTCAGGGCACCCAGAGCACCAAGACCCGTTCCGAGGTCAAGGCGACGGGCGCCAAGATGTACAAGCAGAAGGGCACCGGACGTGCGCGTCACGGTTCGGCCGATGTCCCGCAGTTTCGCGGTGGCGGCCGTGCGTTCGCACCGAAGCCCAGGGACTACGCCCACGACCTGCCGAAGAAGGTCAGGAAGCTCGGCCTGAAGTCGGCGCTGTCGGCGAAGCTCAAGGAGGGCAAGCTGGTGGTGTTGGACGAGGCCGTGCTCGGCGAGCCCAAGACCAAGCAGCTCGCGGAAAGCCTGAAGAAGCACGGTTGGGGCCGCACCACGCTGATTGCCGGCGGTGAGATCGACGGCAATTTCCAGCTCGCCGCGCGCAATCTGGTGGGGCTGAAGGTGCTGCCGTCGATCGGCGCCAATGTCTACGACATCCTGCACGGCGATACGCTGGTGCTGACCAAGTCGGCGATCAAAGATCTCGAGGAGCGTCTGGCATGAACAAGGAACGCATGTACAGCATCATCCTTGCGCCGGTGATCACCGAGAAGTCGACCATGGGCGGCGAGCACAGTCAGGTGACCTTCAAGGTCGCCAAGGATTCGACCAAGCCCGAGATCAAGCAGGCGATCGAAGCGCTGTTCGACGTCAAGGTGAAGGCGGTCAACACCCTCAATCAGAAGGGCAAGGTCAAGCGCTTTCGCGGCCGTCTCGGCAAGCGCAGCGACGTCAAGAAAGCGATCGTCACCCTGGAAGAGGGCCAGATGATCGACGTGACCACGGGCATCTGAGGCAGGGATCATGGCACTCAAAACCTTCAAGCCAGCGACGCCTTCGCTCCGCGAGCTGGTCATCGTCGACCGGTCCGAGCTCTGGAAGGGCAAGCCGGTCAAGAAGCTGACCGAGGGGCTCTCCAAGAAGGGCGGGCGCAACAACACCGGCCGGATCACGGTCTGGCATCGCGGCGGCGGCCACAAGCGCAGCTATCGGATCATCGATTTCAAGCGCAATGGCAAGTTCGGCGTGCCCGGCAAGGTCGAGCGGCTGGAATATGATCCGAACCGCACGGCGTTCATCGCGCTGATCACCTATGAGGATGGTGACCAGGCCTATATCCTCGCCCCCCAGCGGCTGAAGGCCGGCGATCGCGTGATCGCGGACGAGCGGGTCGACGTGAAGCCGGGCAATGCCGCACCGCTCAAGACCATCCCGATCGGCACGATCATCCACAATGTCGAGCTGAAGGCGGGCAAGGGCGGTCAGATCGCACGCTCCGCCGGTAATTACGCGCAGCTGGTCGGCCGGGACGGCGACTATGCGCAGATCCGACTGTCGTCGGGCGAGATCCGCCGCGTTCGCCAGGAATGCATGGCGTCCATGGGTGCGGTCTCGAACGCCGATCATCAGAACATCAATCTCGGCAAGGCGGGCCGCAAGCGCTGGCTCGGACGCAAGGGCGTGGTTCGCGGTGTCGCGATGAACCCAGTCGATCATCCCCATGGCGGCGGCGAGGGCCGCACCTCCGGCGGCCGTCATCCGGTCACGCCCTGGGGCAAGCCGACCAAGGGTGCGCGCACCCGCCGGAACAAGAAGAGCGATCATCTGATCATCCGCTCACGCCACAAGGCAAAGAAGAGAGGAGGCTGAGCCGATGTCGCGCTCGGTTTGGAAAGGGCCTTTCGTCGACGGCTATCTGTACGACAAGGCGGAGAAGGCGAGAGCCTCGTCCAGGAACGAGATCATCAAGACCTGGTCCAGGCGCTCGACCATCGTGCCGGAGTTCGTCGGCCTCACCTTCGCCGTCTACAACGGTCAGAAGTTTCTGCCGGTCTACGTCACCGAAAACATGGTCGGCCACAAGCTCGGCGAGTTTTCGCCGACCCGCACCTATTACGGGCATGGCGCCGACAAGAAGGCCAAGCGTCGCTGAGCCGTGAAGGAAGGATCGTTCCGAGATGGGTAAGGAAAAACGAGAACGCGCGCTTGCCGACAACCAGGCCATGGCGATGGCGCGCCTTTTGCGGATCAGCCCGCAGAAGCTCAACCTGGTGGCGGAGATGATCCGCGGCATGAAGGCCGAGGACGCGCTGAACCAGCTTCAGTTCTCGAACAAGGCGATTGCCCGCGACGTCAGGAAGGTGCTGATGTCCGCGGTCGCCAATGCGGAAAACAATCACGATCTCGACGTCGACAGCCTGGTGGTGGCCGAGGCGAGCGTCGGCAAGTCCCTCGTGATGAAGCGTTTCAAGCCCCGCGCGCGCGGTCGCGCCGGCCGGATCGAGAAGCCGTTCTCGCGCATCCGGATCGTGGTCGAAGAGCGAGAAGAGGAGGCGGCCTGATGGGTCAGAAAGTCAATCCGATCGGGCTCAGGCTCGGCATCAACCGGACCTGGGACAGCCGCTGGTTCGCGGATGGACAGTATGCCGATCTTCTCGCCGAAGACCTGAAAATCCGGGAATATCTGCAAAAGCGTCTGAAGCAGGCCGGGCTCTCCAAGGTGGTGATCGAGCGGCCGGCGAAGAAGGCGCGGATCAGCATCCACACCGCACGTCCGGGCGTGGTCATCGGCAAGAAGGGCCAGGAGATCGAGAATCTCCGAAAGGAGCTGGCCAAGATGACCACCGGTGACGTTCACCTGAACATCGTCGAGATCAGGAAGCCGGAGCTGGACGCCAAGCTGGTCGCCGAGAACATCGCGCAGCAACTGGAGCGTCGGGTGACCTTCCGCCGGGCGATGAAGCGGGCGATGCAGTCCGCCATGCGTCTGGGCGCGCTCGGCATTCGCGTGCACTGCACCGGCCGGCTCGGCGGCGCAGAGATCGCGCGCGGAGAAACCTATCGCGAAGGCCGGGTGCCGCTGCACACGCTGCGCGCCGATGTCGATTTCGGCCGTGCGACCGCGTTCACGCCCTACGGCACCAACGGCGTCAAGGTCTGGATCTTCAAGGGCGAGATCATGGAGCACGATCCGATGGCCCAGGACAAGCGCGCCGCCGACCCGTCGGCGATGCGCGGCAATTGAGGAGTTCTGAGCCATGATGCAGCCGAAACGAACCAAGTTCAGAAAGCGCCACAAGGGGCGCAATGACGGCGTCACCAAAGGCGGCGCCGCCCTGAACTTCGGCGCCTTCGGCATGAAGGCGACCACCAATGCCCGCATCACTGCCCGCCAGATCGAGGCGGCCAGGCGTGCGATCACCAGGCACCTGAAGAGGGCCGGGCGCGTGTGGATCCGGATCTTCCCGGACCAGCCGGTGTCGAAGAAGCCGGCCGAGGTGCGCATGGGCAAGGGCAAGGGCTCGGTGGAATACTGGGTGGCGCCGGTCAAGGCGGGGCGCGTGATGTTCGAGATCGACGGCGTTCCTGCCGGTCTCGCCGAAGAGGCGATCCGGCGCGGCGCCGCCAAGCTGCCGGTCAGGACGCGGTTCATCACCCGTCCAGGTGGCGGAGAGGCGCAGACATGAAGGCCGAAGAATTGAGGGGCAAGACCCCGGATCAGTTGAAGGAGCAGCTTTTGGACCTGAAGAAGGAGCAGTTCAATCTGCGCTTTCAGAAGGCGACCGGGCAGCTCGAAAACACGGCGCGGGTGCGCGAGGTCAGGCGTGACATCGCCAGGATCAAGACGATCCTCGGGGCAGCGACGCCGACCCAGGCCAGTGCGAGCTAAGGAGTAGAGGCCGTGCCAAGGCGCGTTTTGCAGGGAACTGTGGTGAGCGACAAGCAGGACAAGACGGTGGTGGTCAGTGTGAACCGCCGGGTCATGCACCCGCTCTACAAGAAGTATATCAACCGGTCGAAGAAGTACGCGGCGCATGACGAGGGGAACCGGTACAAGGCCGGGGACACGGTCAGGATCCGCGAGTGCCGGCCGATTTCCAAGAACAAGTGCTGGGAAGTCGTTCTGGAGGAGTCCGCCTCCTGAGGCGAGCACAGTTGGGTAGAGGGCGGCAGCCATGATTCAGTCAGAAACCAATCTCGACGTCGCGGACAATTCGGGCGCCCGTCGCGTCCAGTGCATCCGCGTGCTCGGCGGCTCCAGGCGTCGCTGGGCATCGGTCGGCGACATCATCGTGGTGGCCGTGAAGGAAGCGATCCCGCGGGGCAAGGTGAAGAAGGGCGACGTGCACAAGGCGGTGATCGTGCGCACGGCCAAGGAGATCCATCGTCAGGACGGCAGCGCCATTCGCTTCGATCGCAACGCCGCCGTTCTGATCAGCAACACGGGCGAGCCGATCGGCACCCGCATCTTCGGCCCGGTGACGAGAGAGCTGCGCGCCAAGCGGTTCATGAAGATCATCTCGCTGGCGCCGGAAGTGCTCTGAGCCTGCCGTTCGACCATAGGATTGAAGAGACGCCGACATGGCTAAGAAGCTGAAGATCAAGAAGGGCGACCAGGTGGTGGTCACCGCCGGCCGGGACAAGGGCAGGCGCGGCGAGGTGCTGCGCGTGCACCGGAAGGACGACCGTCTGATCGTGCAGGGCGTGAACATGGTGCGCCGGCACACCCGGCCGTCCGCCCAGCATCCGGGTGGCATCGTCGACAAGGAAGCGACGATCCACGTGTCGAACGTCGCCCATATCGACCCCAAGACGTCCGAGGCTACGCGCGTCGGCTACAAGACTCTCGACGACGGCCGCAAGGTGCGCTTCGCCAAGCGCTCCGGCGAAGTCATCGATCGCTAGGAGACGGATCATGGCGCGCTTGATGGACCAGTACAAAGACGAGATCCGCGGCAAGCTGCAGGAGAAGTTCGGGTACAAGAACCCGATGCAGATCCCGAAGATCGAGAAGATCGTCCTGAACATGGCGGTCGGCAAGGCGGTGCAGGACAGCAAGAAGCTGCAGCAGGCCATCCAGGAGATGACTCTGATCGCAGGTCAGAAGCCCTACGTCTGCAAGGCCAGGAAGTCGGTCGCTAACTTCAAGTTGCGCGAAGGCATGGCGATCGGCTGCAAGGTCACGCTGCGTGGCAAGCGCATGTACGAGTTTTTGGACCGCCTGATCACCATCGCGCTGCCGCGGGTTCGTGATTTTCGCGGTGTTCCGGCGAAGAGCTTCGATGGCCGCGGCAACTACGCCATGGGCCTGAAGGAGCAGATCGTCTTTCCCGAGATCAACTATGACGACGTCGACGAGATCCGCGGCATGGACGTCATCATCTGCACCACGGCTGCCAATGACGACGAGGCCAAGGCCTTGCTGGAGCAGTTCCGTATGCCGTTTGCGGCTTGAAGAGGAGACATTTGGATGGCCAAGAAGAGCGCCGTCGAGAAGAACAAGAACCGCCGGAAGATGGTGGACAAGTACGCCGCCAAGCGGGCGGAGCTGCGCGCCATCGTCAGGGATCGCGACGCCGATCCGGAGGAGCGCTTCGAGGCGACGCTGAAGCTTGCCGCCCTGCCGCGTAACAGTGCCAGGGTGCGGCTGCGCAACCGCTGCAATCTCACCGGTCGTCCGCGCGGCTATCATCGCAAATTCGGTCTGTCCCGGATCGCGGTTCGCGAGCTCGGCTCGATCGGTCAGATTCCCGGCCTGGTCAAGTCCAGCTGGTAGCGCAGGTCAGGTATTGAAGGAGAGGACGCCATGTCGTTGAGCGATCCATTGGGCGATATGCTGACTCGGATCCGCAATGGCCAGTCGGCGCACAAGAACGCCATCGCGAGTCCGGCTTCGAGGCTTCGGAGGAACGTGCTTGAGGTGCTGAAGCGCGAGGGCTATATCCGCGGCTTCTCGCAGAGCGACGAAGGCCACCAGGAACTCTCGATCGAGCTCAAATACCATAATGGCGAGCCGGTCATCAAAGAGCTCCGTCGCGTGTCCAAGCCCGGCCGCCGGGTCTATTCGGGGGTCAAGGATCTGCCGCGGATCTACAACGGTCTCGGCATCGCGATCCTGTCGACGCCGCGTGGCGTGATGTCGGACGCCGAAGCGCGTGAGGCGCATGTCGGCGGTGAAATTCTCTGCACGGTATTCTGATCATGTCCCGTATCGGCAAACATCCCGTTTCCATTCCGGACGGCGTGAAGGTCCAGCTCTCCGGCCAGGAGATGACCGTCTCCGGCAAGCTCGGCGAGCTCAGCCGCAAGCTTCCGGAGGAGGTCGAGGTCAAGCAGGAGGATGGTTCGATCACCGTCGCCCCGCGTAGTGAGGACAAGCGTTCCCGCGCCATGTGGGGCATGTCGCGGACCCTGGTTTCGAACATGGTCGAAGGCGTGTCGGCGGGCTTCACCCGTAATCTGGTGATCTCCGGCGTCGGCTATCGCGCGGCGATGGACGGCAAGGTCCTGAACCTGCAGCTCGGCTTCAGCCACGACATCAAATATGCGATCCCGTCGGATATCGAGGTGAAGTGCGCGACACCCACCCAGATCGCGATCACCGGCGCGGATCGTCAGCGGGTCGGACAGATCGCGGCCGAGATCCGGTCGTTCAGAAAGCCGGAGCCCTACAAGGGCAAGGGCATTCGTTATGACGACGAGCGGATCGTCCGCAAGGAAGGCAAGAAGAAGTAGCCATGATCAAGCCAGGAAAACGGTTCGAGCGCAGGAAGCGGCGTACGCGCTATGCGCTGAAGCAGAGCAATGCCGGACGGGCCAGGCTGTCTGTCTTCCGGTCGTCCAAGAACATCTATGCGCAGGTGATCGACGACGTGGCGGGACGCACGCTGGCCGCGGCGTCGACGGTCGACAAGTCGCTGCGTCCGGACCTGAAGTCCGGCTGCGACGTGTCTGCGGCCGAAGCGGTCGGCAAGCTGGTCGCGGAGCGGGCCAAGGCGGCCGGCGTCGAAACGGTGGTGTTCGATCGCGGCGGCTATCGCTATCACGGCCGGGTCAAGGCGGTGGCCGACGCGGCGCGCGAAGCCGGCCTGAAATTCTAGCGGTTTAGGGATAAGTTCATGGCACGCTTCGACAGAAATGACAGGCAGGGCGGCGGCGACGGCGAGCTGACGGACAAGCTCGTCAACGTCAATCGCGTCGCCAAGGTGGTGAAGGGCGGCCGGCGTTTCGGTTTTTCGGCACTGGTGGTGGTCGGTGACGGCAAGGGCCGGGTCGGTTTCGGCGGCGGCAAGGCGCGCGAGGTGCCGGAAGCCGTCAGGAAGGCGACTGAGCAGGCCAAGCGCGGCATGATCCGGGTTCCGCTGCGTCAGGGCCGCACGCTCCATCACGACGTAGAGGGCAGGTTCGGGGCGGGGCATGTCGTCCTGCGCGCCGCACCTCCGGGCACCGGCATCATCGCCGGCGGTCCGATGCGCGCGGTGTTCGAAGCACTCGGCATCGGCGACGTCGTCGCCAAATCGATCGGCACGTCGAACCCGCACAACATGATCAAGGCGACGTTCGACGCGCTGAAGAATACCAACTCGCCGCGCTCGGTCGCGGCCAAGCGCGGCAAGAAGGTCGGCGAGATCGTCGGCAGGCGCGATCCGAGCGGCGCCGAGACGGCCGCCGCGGAGGCGAGCTGATGGCGGCGAAGAAGGACGATGCGGCCGGCATGATCAAGGTCACCCAGACCGGCAGCCCGATCGGCCGTCATCATCGGCAGCGCGAGAACCTGATCGGTCTCGGTCTGAACAAGATCGGCCGCTCCAAGGTCTGGCCCGACGTGCCCCAGGTGCGTGGCAAGATCAAGAAGGTCCACCATCTGGTGAAGGTCGAGGCCGCCGAGGGCTGAGTACGGAAGATCGGCCTCCCTTTAAGGTGGGGACGGGTTTGCATATGTAACGTTCGATGGTCACGCGGTGAAACCGGCGAGACCATCGCAGGGTCTGAGGGTGAAGGGCGATGAAGCTCAACGAACTGGCGCCAAATCCGGGCGCGCGCAAGGCGAAGAAGCGGGTCGGCCGCGGCATCGGCTCCGGCACCGGAAAGACGTCCGCCCGCGGCCACAAGGGCCAGCGGGCCCGTTCGGGCACGGCGACTCGCACCTTCGAAGGCGGCCAGATGCCGGTTTACCGGCGTCTGCCGAAACGCGGCTTTAACAATCCCTTCAAGAAGGTGTTTGCACCGCTCAATCTGGATCGGCTGCAGGCCGCGATCGACGCGGGCCGTTTGGACGCCTCCAAGACCGTCGATCTTCCGGCGCTTCGCGCTGCGGGACTGGTCGGCAAGCGACAGGACGGCGTTCGCCTCCTGGCGCGCGGCGAGCTCAAGGCTGCGATCACCCTCGAGGTGGACAGTGCATCCAAGGCAGCGGCCGAAGCGTTGGAGAAGGCTGGCGGCAAGCTGGTGCTCGGCTCGACCGAGTCTGCGGACGCGATCGCTGTCGAGCCTGCGCCGAAGCCCGCCAAGGCGAAAGCACCCGCCGAACCCAAGGCGGAAAAGAAAGCACCGGCCTCCAAGCCCGAGACCGCGGCAGCGGAAGCCGACGCCGGTGGCGACGAGAAGCAGCTGGAGGGCACGCGCCCGGCGGGTCTCGACGCGCCGAAGGGCGAGCCGGACGATCTGAAGAAGATCGGCGGCGTTGGCCCGAAGCTCGAAGGCACGCTCAACGAACTCGGTATCTACCATTTCTGGCAGATCGCCGAATTCACTCCGGACAACGTCGCCTGGGTCGACGGCTACCTGTCGTTCAAGGGCCGCATCGACCGTGACGACTGGATCGGCCAGGCCAGGGCGTTCGCCGAAGAGGCGGATGCTGGCGGAGCCGCCGGCAAGAGTGACGACGCCTCCGACGACGATCGTTCGGAAAACGGGGCGTAAGCGGAGACCGACATGGCGTCGATGGCCGAACAGCTTGCGGCGAACGTCAACTTTTCGGCGTTCAGCAAAGCGACCGAGCTGAAGAAGCGGCTCTGGTTCGCGCTCGGCTGTCTGATCGTCTACCGCTTCGGCACCTACATCCCGCTGCCGGGCATCGACCCGGTGGTGATGTCGCAGATCTTCGAGCAGAATGCCGGCGGCATCATGGGCATGTTCAACATGTTCGCCGGCGGTGCCCTGGAGCGCATGTCGATCTTCGCGCTCGGCATTCTTCCCTACATCTCCGCCTCGATCATCATGCAGCTGATGACGGCCGTGTCGCCGACCATCGAGCAGCTGAAGAAAGAGGGCGAGGCCGGCCGCAAGACGATCAATCAATATACGCGCTATCTCACCGTGTTCCTCGCCGCCTTCCAGGGCTACGGCCTCGCGGTCGGTCTGGAAGCGATGAGCGGGCCCGGCGGCAGCGCGGTGATCGATCCCGGCTGGTATTTCCGCCTGGTCACGGTGATCACCATCGTCGGCGGCACCTTGTTCTTGATGTGGCTCGGCGAGCAGATCACCGCACGCGGCATCGGCAACGGCATCTCGCTGATCATCTTCACCGGCATCATCGCGCAGCTTCCGTCGGCGCTCGCGAGCACGCTGGAGCTCGGTCGCACCGGCGCCATCTCGTCCGTCCTGATCATCTTCCTCCTGATCATGTCGGTCGCCGTGATCGCATTCATCGTGTTCATGGAGCGCGCCCAGCGCCGCATTCTGGTGCAATATCCGAAGCGCCAGCAGGGCAACCGCATGTTCGGCGGCGAAAGCTCGCATCTGCCGCTCAAGATCAACGTCTCGGGCGTGATCCCGCCGATCTTCGCCAGTTCCCTCCTGTTGATGCCGGCGACACTCGCCAGCTTCGGCGGGGCAGGGGGGCCGGAATGGCTGGCGCAGATCACCGCACTGCTCGGCCGTGGCCAGCCACTGTTCCTGCTGCTGTTCATCGGTCTGATCGTGTTCTTCGCCTTCTTCTACACGTCGATCGTCTTCAATCCGCAGGACACGGCCGAGAACCTCCGAAAGCATGGCGGCTTCATTCCGGGTATCCGTCCCGGACAGCGCACGGCCGAGTATTTCGACTATGTGCTCACCCGTCTGACCACGGTAGGTGCCATCTACCTCTCGGCGGTCTGCATCCTTCCCGAGATCCTGATCTCGCAATATGCCGTACCGTTCTATTTCGGCGGCACCAGCCTTCTGATCGTCGTCTCGGTCACCATGGACACGACGGCGCAGATCCAGTCGCATTTGATTGCGCACCAGTATGAAGGCTTGATCAAGAAGTCGCGTTTGCGGGGGGCGAGGCGCTGATGATTCTGATTCTTCTCGGACCGCCGGGCGCCGGCAAGGGCACCCAGGCGGCGCGTATCAAGGACAAGTTCCAGATCGCGCATCTTTCCACCGGCGACATGCTGCGCGGCGCGATTGCCGCCGGCACCGAGGTCGGCAAGCAAGCTAAAAGCGTGATGGACGAAGGTAAGCTCGTCTCCGACGACATCATCATAAAGCTGGTCGAGGAGCGGATCGAAGAGCCGGACTGTGCGAGGGGTTTTCTGCTCGACGGTTTTCCGCGCACGGTCGGTCAGGCCGAGGCGCTGGACGATCTGCTCGCCCGCAAGAACCGAAAGCTGGATGCGGTGATCGAGATTGCGGTCGACGACGAGGCGCTGATCGGACGGATCTCCGGCCGCTATTCCTGCTCGAATTGCGGCGCCGGCTATCACGATGAGTTCCAGAAGCCGAAGGTGGAAGGTGTCTGCGACCAGTGCGGCGGCCGCGAATTCAAGCGTCGTTCCGACGATAACGAGGAAGCGGTCCGCACGCGCCTGGTCGCCTATCACGGTCAGACCGCGCCGTTGCTTCCCTACTACCGGGACAAGGGCGTCCTGAAGACTGTGGACGGTATGGCGGCGATCGATGCGGTGACCGATCAGATTTTCGCGGAGATCGGCGGTTGACCACCCGGAGGCGAGGTTGACAGTGACCAAGGCAGGCCTATAATCGCGCGGTTGGCGCGGCGGATTTGCCTTTTCGACATTGACAGGAGAGAAACCGGGCCCCACCTGTGGCTCGGCCGGAGTTCGAGGAGAACGAGAGTGGCGCGTATCGCCGGCGTAAACATTCCAAGCGGCAAGCCTGTGGGCATTGCGCTGACCTACATCTACGGCATCGGCAGGACGACGTCCGAAAAGATCCTGGCCGAGGTCGACATCGACTTCGCCCGCCGGGTGAACGAGCTCAGCGACGCCGAGGTGGCGAAGCTGCGTGAGACCATCGACCGTCAGCATCGGGTCGAGGGCGAGCTTCGGCGCGACGTGGCGATGAATATCAAGCGGCTGATGGACCTCGGCTGCTACAAGGGGTTGCGGCACAGGAAGGGCCTGCCGGTTCATGGCCAGCGGACCCACACCAACGCCCGCACCCGCAAGGGTCCCGCGAAGCCGATCGCCGGCAAGAAGAAGGTGACGAAGTAACATGGCCGAGTCCTCCGCCCCCCGCCTTCGCCGTCGCGAACGCAAGAACATCTCGTCCGGCGTCGCCCATGTGAACGCATCGTTCAACAACACCATGATCACCATCACCGACGCGCAGGGGAACGCGATCTCCTGGTCGTCGGCCGGCGCTCAGGGCTTCCGCGGTTCCAGGAAATCGACGCCGTTCGCCGCCCAGATCGCTGCCGAGAATGCCGGCAAGAAGGCGATGGAGCACGGCATGAGGACGTTGCAGGTCGAAGTGCGCGGCCCGGGCTCGGGACGCGAGTCGGCGCTTCGTGCGCTGTCAGCGATCGGCTTCGAGATCACGTCGATCCGGGACGTGACCCCGATCCCGCATAATGGCTGCCGTGCGCGAAAGCGCCGTCGGGTCTGAGTTTACGAGATAGGGACCGGATCGGCGCCACGAGACGCCGGCCGGTTCGAAAAGCCTCGGCAATGATGCCGGGGCTTTCCCATTGAGACATTCGAGGTATGCCCGTGATTCAGAAGAATTGGCAGGAGCTGATCAAGCCGCCCAAGCTGGAAGTGCAGCCCGGGATGCGGCCCGATCGAGAAGCGACCATCGTCGCCGAGCCGCTGGAGCGGGGCTTCGGCGTGACTCTCGGCAATGCGCTCAGGCGCATTCTCTTGTCGTCGTTGCAGGGCTCGGCGATCACCGCCGTTCAGATCGACAGCGTTCTCCACGAATTCTCGACCGTGCCCGGCGTGCGCGAGGACGTCACCGACATCGTGCTCAATCTGAAGTCGCTGGCGATCCGTCTGCACAGTGAGACGCAAAAACGCATGTATTTGAAGGCGAAGGGCCCCTGCGCGGTCACCGCCTCGATGATCGAGGTCGGTCACGACGTCGAGATCATGGATCCGGATCACGTGATCTGCCATCTCGACGAGGAAGCCGAGCTTTCGATGGAGATGACGGTCAAGACCGGCCGCGGCTACGTGGCGGCGGCGCAGAACAAGTCCGAGGACGCGCCGATCGGCCTGATCGCGGTCGATGCCATCTACAGCCCGGTCAAGAAGGTCGCCTACAAGGTCGACCACGCCCGCGTCGGCCAGGTCACCGACTACGACAAGCTGACCATGCAGGTCGAGACCAACGGTTCGGTCTCGCCGGAGGACGCCGTGGCGCTCGCCGCGCGAATCCTTCAGGACCAGCTGCAGCTGTTCATCAATTTCGAGGAGCCGAAGTCGGCATCCTCGCAGGACAGCAAGCCCGAGCTGCCGTTCAACCCGCATCTGCTCAGGAAGGTCGACGAGCTTGAGCTGTCGGTGCGCTCGGCCAACTGTCTCAAGAACGACAACATCGTCTATATCGGCGATCTCGTTCAGAAGACCGAGTCCGAGATGCTGCGGACGCCGAACTTCGGCCGGAAGTCCCTGAACGAGATCAAGGAAGTGCTCTCGCAGATGGGCCTCTCGCTCGGCATGGAAGTCACCGGCTGGCCGCCCGAGAACATCGAAGAGCTCGCCCGCCGCATCGAAGAACCTTACTGACCCTGCCAGGGTCGGGGTTGACTTGTTTCGGCTTCGCCGATGGACGTGAGCCGCTGTGTTTAGGAGTGTGAAAAAATGCGCCATCGTCTGAGTGGCCGTAAGCTGAATCGGACCTCGAGCCACCGGAAAGCGATGTTCGCCAACATGGCGGCGGCGCTGGTCAAGCATGAGCAGATCAAGACCACGCTTCCGAAGGCGAAGGAGCTTCGGCCCTTCGTCGAGAAGCTGGTTACGCTCGGCAAGCGCGGCGACCTGCACGCGCGTCGTCAGATCATCGCCAAGACGCGGGACGAAAAGACCGCGGCGAAGCTGATCGACACGCTCGCCCCGCGCTATGACGGCCGCCCCGGCGGTTATATCCGCGTGCTCAAGGCCGGCTTCCGTCAGGGTGACAACGCGCCGATGGCGATCATCGAGTTCATCGATCGTGACGTGGACGCGAAAGGCCAGGACAGCGGCCCGGTCCAGCATCACGCCGACGAGGAGGAGGCCGAGGCGGTCGCGGCCTGACGTCCGTTTGCTTCGATCCCGATCGACATCGACGACATGTGATGACAAAGCCTTTGGCACCGCCGAAGGCTTTGTCGATTCCTGCCTTCGGCTGGTCATCGTCCTCCTGGCGCTGCTGACGGCGATCGCTACCGCAGCGGCCGACCAGGTGCCGCGTTCGAAGGAGCAGATCGCGCTCAGCTTCGCGCCGATCGTGCGCCAGACCTCGGCGGCCGTCGTCAACATCTACACCACCAAGGCCACCGCCGCCCTCGATCCGTTCTTTTCCGATCCCTTCTTTCGGTTCTTCTCCGAGGGGCTTCGGCCGGCGCCAGGCGCCCAGGCGTCAGCAGAGCTCGCTGGGCTCCGGCGTGATCATCGAGGATGACGGGCTGATCGTCACCAATCACCATGTGATCGAGGGTGCGGACGAGATCATGGTGGTGCTGAACGATCGCCGCGAGTTTCAGGCCGAAGTGGTCGGCGCCGACGCCGCGGCCGACCTGGCACTCCTGCGCATCGAGCCGCCCTCCGCACTCCCCGCCTTGCCGATGGGGTCCTCGGATGCGCTCGAAGTCGGTGATCTCGTGCTGGCGATCGGCAATCCCTTCGGCATCGGCCAGACCGTGACCTCGGGCATCGTCTCGGCCCTCTCCCGCACCGGCCCGAACGTCGGCTCCGACCTTTCCTTCATCCAGACCGACGCCGCGATCAATCCCGGCAATTCCGGCGGCGCACTGGTGTCCGTGGACGGCGAACTGGTCGGCGTCAACACCGCGATCTTCACCCGCGGCGGCGGCTCGATCGGCATCGGTTTCGCGATCCCGATCGATCTTGTGAAGGCGTTGCTGCGCTCGATCGAAGGCGGCGGCAGTGCGCTCGCCCGACCCTGGCTCGGCGCGCAGGTGCAGGCCCTGACGCCGGAACTCGCCGCCAGCCTCGGGCTGGAACGGCCGGTGGGCGTGCTGCTGAACAAGGTGCATCGGGTCGGTCCTGCGCGCCGGGCCGGCCTCGATCAGGGCGACGTCATCATGGCGATCGACGGCGCCGAGATCGTCGACAATCACGGCCTGAACTTTCGCCTCGCAATCGGCAAGCTCGGCGGCGCTGCCGCCCTCGACGTCTGGCGGCAGGGCAGGGTGCTGAGGGCCGACCTGCCGCTCGAGCTGCCACCCCGCGATCCGTCGCCCGACGTTACCGAGCTCGCCGGCCGCCATGCTTTCGCCGGTGCCACCGTCGCCAATCTCTCGCCGGGCTTCAATCAGGATGCCGGGCTCGATCTGTTCGCCGAAGGCGTGGTGATTCTCAGGATCGCCCGGCGCAGCCCCGCCGACCGTCTCGGCCTGCAGCGCGGCGATGTCATCGCGAGCATCGCCGATCAGCCGATCGACAGCGTCGCCGGCCTCGACGACGCTCTTCGCCGCCTTCCGCCTGTCTGGCGGCTCGAAATCGATCGCGGCGGCCGTCGTCTCGGTGTTACCATCGGCCGATGAAGGATCTTTTTTCGGAGCAGACGCCTCCTCCGCCAGCGTCCAAGAAAAGGGCCGGGACCGCCCCATACCAGACACCCGTCAAGGCCGGTGGCCCTGCCGCCCCCCTGGCGGAGCGGCTGCGGCCGGAGCGGCTGGAGGAATTGGTCGGGCAGGAGCATCTGTTCGGCGACGGCACGCCGCTCGGGCGCATGCTGGCGCGCGAAAAAATCAGCTCGCTGATCCTCTGGGGGCCGCCCGGGACCGGCAAGACCACGCTCGCGCGGCTGCTGGCGCGCGCGGTCGGTCAGCCGCTGGTGCAGCTTTCCGCCGTGATGTCCGGCGTCGCCGATCTCAGAAAGGTCTACGAGGAGGCGAAGAAGCGCCGGCATACTGGCCAGCCGACCCTTTTGTTCATCGACGAAATCCACCGCTTCAACCGCGCACAGCAGGACGGGCTCTTGGCCCAGGTCGAGGACGGCACGGTCATCCTGATCGGCGCGACCACGGAGAACCCGTCCTTCGCGCTCACCGGCGCCTTGATGTCGCGATCGCAGGTCCTGGTGCTGAACCGCCTCGGGGAGCAGGCGCTCCTCGCTCTGATCGAGCGCGCGGAAGAGGCGATCGGCCACAAGCTGCCGCTCACCGACGAAGCCCGACAGCGCCTCACCGAGCTTGCCGACGGCGACGGCCGTTATCTCCTCAATCTGGTCGAGTCGCTTTCGGATATGTCGACGGAGTCGGCGTCCGACCTCGACCCCGAGGCGCTTGCCGCCACGCTGCAGCGGAGGATGCCGCTCTACGACAAGCAGCAGGAAGCGCACTACAATCTGATCAGCGCGCTGCACAAGTCGGTGCGCGGGTCCGACCCGGACGCGGCGCTTTACTGGTTCGCGCGTATGATCGACGGCGGCGAGGACCCGCGCTATCTGGCCCGGCGCATCGTGCGCATGGCGTCCGAGGACATCGGGGCGGCGGACCCGTCCGCTCTGCCGCTGACGCTGGCCGCGGCCGAAGCCTATGAGCGCCTCGGCACGCCGGAAGGCGAACTGGCGCTCGCCCAGGCGGTCGCCCATCTGGCGATGGCGCCGAAGTCGAACGCGGTCTACGTCGCCTTCAAGCGCGCGATGGCCGCGGCGAAGGAGAGCGGCTCGCTGCTCCCGCCCGCCCACATCCTGAACGCGCCGACGAAGTTCATGAAAGAGCAGCTCGGCTACGGCAAAGACTACGACTACGACCACGACGCGCCCGAACGTTTTTCGGGGCAGAACTATTTTCCCGACGGCATGGAACGCCAGTCGTTCTACCGGCCGACGGCGGAAGGCGCCGAGGCCGAACTGAAGGCGAGGCTCGAACGCTGGACGGCGCTACGCAGGAAGCGTCAGGCCAAGGTCGAAAGAACATGAGTACGGTCGATCAGCGCGCGGTCACCGCCGACGAGGCCGACATCCGTCTGGACCGCTGGTTCAAGCGGCACTTCCCCGCCCTCGGCCATGGCCGTCTGCAGAAGCTGCTGCGCACCGGCCAGGTGCGCGTCGACGGCAGGCGCGCCCAGGCCAATGCCCGCCTCGCCGAAGGCCAGACCATCAGAATACCGCCGCTCGGCGCAGCCGAGAGCGTCGACAAGAGGGCGCCGGCGCCGGGCCGACCCGAGGACGCCGATGATCTTCGGGCGATGATCCTGCACGAAGACGACGCGCTGATCGCCCTGAACAAGCCCGCCGGCCTCGCGGTGCAGGGCGGCAGCAAGACGCGCCGGCACATCGACGGCATGCTTGCCTCGCTGGCGCCGAAGGGCGAGCGCTACCGCCTGGTGCATCGCCTCGATCGCGACACGTCGGGGCTCCTGGTGGTCGCCAAAACGCCGTCATCGGCAGCGAGACTTTCCAAATCCTTCCAGCGTCATGATGTGCAAAAACTCTACTGGGCACTGGTCGCCGGCCTGCCGCCCCTCGAGCACGGCATCATCGACAAAGCCCTCACCAAGGGCGCGATGCGCGAAAGGCCGGACTTTGAGCTGGTGCAGGCGGACATCGAAGGGGCCCGGAAGGCGACCACGAAGTACCGGACGATAGGCCGCGCCGGCAAGCTCTCGGCCTGGCTCGCTTTGCAGCCGCTTTCGGGGCGCACCCATCAGCTTCGCGTGCACTGCGCGTCGATGGGCTGTCCGATCCTCGGCGATCCGAAATATGGGGGCGACAAGGCGAGGCCGCACGGCGCTCCCGGCACCCTCATGCTGCATGCGCGGGAACTCGACCTGCCGCACCCCGACGGCGGCCGCTTGACGCTCGAAGCCCCTTTGCCCGATACCATGCGCGCGGGCTTCGCCTGGATCGGCTTCGAGCCCGATGCGTCCTTGCCGGGAGCGCGCCTCGCGGACTTCGAGCAGCTTTGAAAGTGGCATCATGGTCAGTTTGATTCTCTTCGATTGCGACGGCACGCTGGTGGACAGCCAGTACGTCATCGTCGAGACCATGAACCGCACCTTTCGCGCCCAGGGTCTGGCGCCGCCGACGGCCGAGCAGACACGGGCGATCGTCGGACTGTCGCTCGAAAACGCCATGGGCATCCTGGCGCCCCATCTCGCGTCCGCGGATCATCGGTGTCTCGCCGATCTGTACAAGGAACATTTCGCCAAACTTCGCCTCGCCGAGGATTTCGACGAACCGATGTTCGAGGGCGCCTCCGACACGCTGGAGCGCCTTTCCGCCCTGGACGTCATGCTCGGGGTCGCCACCGGCAAGAGCCTGCGGGGTCTCCGCATGGTGCTCGAGCATCACGGCCTGCGCGATCGCTTCGTCACCCTCCAGACGGCCGACTTCCACCCCAGCAAGCCGCATCCGAGCATGGTCGAAAAGGCGATCTTGGAAACCGGCGCCAGCGTCGAGGGCACGTGGCTGGTGGGCGACACCACCTTCGACATGGAAATGGCGGTGGCCGCAGGCGTGCGACCGGTCGGCGTGAGCTGGGGCTATCATCCCGAAGCCGCGCTGCGGGAGGCCGGCGCCGAGACCGTCGTCGACCGGTTCGAGCACATCCTCGATCTCGTGCATGCCGAAGCCGCATGAAGCGTTTCTACAAAGCGACGAACATGGATAGCGTGGATGGCGGTTTTCGCGTGCTGCTGGACGGTCGTCCGCTCAAGACGCCGGCGAAACGTCCGCTGCTGCTGCCGATCGAAGGCCTGGCGGCGGCGATCGCCGATGAGTGGGACGCCCAGGCCGACGAGATCGTGCCGGACGCCATGCCGATCACGCGGCTCGCGACCACGGCGAACGACCGCATGCCGGTGCTGCGCGACGCGGCGATCAAGGATGTCGCCGACTATGCCGGAACCGATCTGGTCTGCTATCGCGCCGCCGATCCCGACGAGCTGGTGAAGCGCCAGCACGCCGCCTGGCAGCCGGCGCTGGACTGGATGGAAAAGCGTTACGGCGTGACTTTCGAGGTCACCGTTTCGCTCCTGCCGATCGAGCAGCCGGACGCGACCCTCGCCGGCGTGCGCGCGGCCGTCGAGGCGATCCCGGACTGGCCGCTGGTCGGCGTGCATGGCGCCACCACCGGCCTCGGCTCGGTTGTTCTGGCGCTGGCGCTCTGGCATGGCGAGATCGACGCCGATCATGCGGTCGACGCCAGCCTCGTGGACGCGCTTTTCGAGATCGAGCGCTGGGGCGAGGAGCGCGACGCAGGCCGGCGGCACGCAGCGCTCCGGCGCGATGTGCGCGGCGCGGCGCGGTTCCTCGAACATTTTGCACCGGCCCGGCCCGGCGGCCGCGCGCCGGACGGTTGAAGCGGAGCGTCATGGCAGCCTCATCCTCCAAGACCGTGATCTACGCCGCGCTGATCGGCAACGGGCTGATCGCGATCACCAAATTCGTCGCGGCGGCGTTCACCGGCAGCGCCGCCATGCTGTCCGAGGCCGTGCATTCCGTGGTCGACACCGGCAATCAGGGGCTGCTGCTCTACGGCATCCGGCGCTCCAACCGCCCACCGGACGAGCTTCACCCCTTCGGCTACGGCATGGAACTCTATTTCTGGGCGTTCGTTGTCGCGATCCTGATCTTCGCCGGCGGCGCCGGCATCTCGGCCTATCACGGCATCGAAAAGATCCTGCACCCGGAGCCGCTCGAAAACGCCTATGTCAACTACATCGTCCTCGGCCTCGCCATGGTGTTCGAGGCGGTCGCCTGGTGGGTGGCGTTCAAGGCGTTTCGCGCGACCAAGGGATCGCTCGGCTATCTGGAGGCGGTGCGCAGGAGTAAGGACCCGGCCCTGTTCACCGTGCTGTTCGAGGACAGTGCGGCGATGCTCGGTCTGATCGTGGCCTTCGTCGGCATCGCGCTCGGCCAGGCGCTCGGCATGCCGGTCCTGGACGGCGTCGCCTCGCTCATGATCGGCATCATCCTGGCGCTGACCGCGGCGCTCCTCGCCTACGAAGCCAAGGGGCTGCTGATCGGCGAGGGCGTCGAGCCGGAGACCAGGCGCGGGATTCGGACGCTGATCGGCGTGCAGCCCGGCATCCTCCGACTGAACGAGTTGCGCAGCATGCATCTCGGTCCGGAGGAGGTGCTCTTGACCATCAGCGTCGATTTCGCGAGCGACCTCACCGCCGACCAGGTCGAGGCCGCGATTTCCAGGATCGAGCGCGAGATCAAGACGCGCTATCCCGAGGTGCGGCGCGTCTTCATCGAGGCGCAGAGCTGGCGCGCGCATCAAGCCGACCGGGCGGCGAGGCTGAGCCGGGATGAGGAGAAGACCGGCGACGCCGCCCTTCTGGACGCCTCGTCGGCAGAGCGCCCGGTCGAGGACACATGAACGATCTCGCGACGCCGGATCAGCTGATCGAGACCGAACGGCTTTGGCTGCCGCGGCTGACCGAAGCGGACGCCGGCGAGCTCGCAGCGCTGTTCAAGGACGACTGGGATGCGGTCAAGCAGACCGGGCAGTTTCCTTTTCCGGTGACCAGCGCCGGCATGCAGGTCTGGATCCGCAGGCACACCGGTCCGGGCGGCCACGCCTTTCTGCTCAGGCGTAAGCTCGACGACGTGCCCGTGGGCGCGATCGGCTTCGGCGGGCACGGGCCGATCTCGGAACTCGGCTACGCGCTCGGGCGCGCTTTTTGGGGCCAGGGCTATGCGGCCGAGGCGACCTTCGCCATGATCGGGGCGGCGCGGGCGCTCGGGCTCGGCGGGCTTCAGGCCTACAGCTTTGTCGAGAACCCGGCATCGGCTAGGGTGCTGGAGAAGGCGGGTTTTTCCAAGGTGGGCACGATCGTTCGCGAATATTCCAAGCGCGGCGGCATGCGCCGCGTGATCCATTTCAGAATCATGCTTTAGGTCCGCACCGAAGCAAAGGCGAAGGGAGCCGATCGGATGGAATACAGGAAGCTGGGGCGAAGCGGTCTCAAGGTGTCGCCGCTCTGTCTCGGCACCATGATGTTCGGCGGCGAGACCGCCGAGCCCGTGGCCAGCCGAATCATCGAGAAGGCCCGCTACCAGGGCCTGAACTTCATCGACACCGCCGACGTCTACAATGGCGGGCGCTCCGAGGAGGTGGTGGGCCGCGCGATCCGCGCCGAACGCGATCACTGGATCCTGGCCACCAAGATGTGCAATCCCATGGGCAAGGGGCCGAACCAGAAGGGCCTGTCGCGCCGCTGGATGTTCAAGGCGACCGACGCCTCGCTGAAGCGCCTCGGCGCCGACTGGATCGATATCATGTACCTCCACAAGGAGGATCACGACACGCCGCTCGAAGAGACGCTCGGCGCCATGGTCGACCTGATCCAGTCCGGCAAGATCCGCTATTTCGGCCTCTCCAACTACCGCTCCTGGCGGGTCGCGGTGATCTGCGATCTCTGTGATCGCCTCGGCATCGACCGGCCCGTGGTCAGCCAGCCCTATTACAACGCCATGAACCGCATGCCCGAAATCGAGCAGCTGCCGGCCTGCGATTATTTCGGCCTCGGCGTGGTGCCCTACAGCCCGCTCGCTCGCGGCGTGCTGACCGGCAAGTACAAGCCCGGCGAGCAGCCGGCGGAAGGGACCCGCGCCGGTCGCCAGGACACCCGCATGATGCAGAGCGAGTGGCGCGAGGAAAGCCTGGTGATCGCCCAGAAGGTCAAGGCTCACGCCGAGGCCCGCGGCATCACGTCCGGCCAGTTCGCGGTGGCCTGGGTGCTGAACAACCGGATCGTCACCGCCCCGATCGCGGGCCCGCGCACGGAGGAGCAGTTCGACGACTATATGGGCGCGCTCGACTACGCCTTCACGCCCGAGGACGAGGCGCTGATCGACAGCCTCGTCGTCGCCGGCCATCCCTCCACGCCCGGCTACAACGATCCCGCCTATCCGATCGAGGGGCGTCCTGTCTGGACGGCCGCAGCGGACTGATCATGGGCGATACGCCTGCCGTGATCGAGGCGGTCGGCCTGGAGAAGCGCTACGGCGACTTCGAGGCGGTGCGCGGCATCGATCTTTCCGTGCCGAAGGGCCAGTGCGTGGGCCTGCTCGGCCCGAACGGTGCGGGCAAGACCACCACCATGCGCATGATCATGGGGCTGACCACGGTCACGTCGGGCCGTCTCTCCGTGTTCGGCAAGCCCGTCGACGCCATCGACCGCGCGGATCGCGCGAAAATCGGGCTGGTGCCGCAGGAGGACAATCTCGATCCGGAGCTGCTGGTCCGCCAGAACCTCGAAGTCTATGGCGGCTATTTCAAGCTGCCGTCGACCGTGATCCAGGAACGGGTACCCTCGCTGCTGGCTTTCATGGAATTGACCGAGAAGGCGGCGCAGAGCGTCAACCAGCTCTCCGGCGGCATGAAGCGGCGGCTGGTGATCGCGCGGGCGCTGATCGCCGATCCGGAACTCGTGATTCTCGACGAGCCCACAACCGGCCTCGATCCGCAGGCGCGGGTTCTCATCTGGAAGCAGCTTCAGGCGCTGAAGCGGGACGGCAAGACGCTTCTCCTCACCACCCACTACATGGAGGAGGCGGAACGGCTTTCCGACCACATCGTGATCATCGACGGCGGCAGGATTCTCGCCGAGGGATCGCCGGCCGCGCTGATCCGCGAGCATGTCTGCGGCCATGTCTTCGACGTGCAGAAACCGCTGCCGAAGGCGCTCGCCAACGGCCGTTTCGATTGCGAGGACATCGGCGACAGCGTCCTGTTCTACGCCGAGGACACGGACGAGCTGCGGCGGGAACTGCCGGAGGACGCCGTCTATCTGCATCGCCCCGCCAATCTCGAGGACGTCTTTCTCCGCCTCACCGGCCGTAAGCTGAGGGAGGACTGATGGACTGGCTCGTCGAGCGAGCGCCCTACGGCATCGCCGTCTGGTGGCGTCATTTCCTGGTCTGGCAAAAGACCGTCTGGTCGTCGCTCACCATGCAGATGGTCAACCCGGTCCTTTACCTCTTCGCCTTCGGCTTCGGCCTGGGCGCGGTCATCAGCAATATGGAGGGGCTCGACTATCTCGCCTTCATCGTGCCCGGCATGATGGCCTATTCGATGATGTTCACGGCGAGCTTCGAGGCGACCATTTCGGCCTATTCGAGGCTCACCATGCAGCAGACCTGGAGCGCCATTCTGGCCACACCCGTGACGCTGCTGGAGCTGATGCTCGGCGAGGCCGGATGGGCGATCGCCAAGGGGCTGTTTTCCGCGTCCGGCGTCCTCCTGGTCGGCTATTTCTGGGGCGGGATCGGATCCCTGCCCGGCGCCATGCTGAGCTTTTTCGTTCTGGTGCTCGCCGGTTTCACCTTCGCCGCCTGCGGCCTCGCCGCCACCGCGCACGCCAAAAACTGGGAATTCGTCAGCTACTTCATGACCTTTTGGGTGACTCCCAACTTTATTTTTACGGGCGTCTTTTTCTCGATCGATCGTTTCCCCGGTTACGTCCAGGCGCTGAGCTGGCTCCTGCCGACCACCCATGTGATCGGCCTGATTCGCCCGCTCGCCGCCGGGCAGCCGCTCCACCCGGGCCTGGCGCTGGTCCACCTGATCGTGCTGACCGCGCTCGGCGGCGGCATGTTCTGGCTCGCCCACCGCAAGCTCAGGGCGCGCATGTTCGACTGACGGAGGAATGATGGCCGCCGGACTGACGCTCGCCTCACCCGCTTTTGCGAGGAGCTATGTCGAGGCCCTGCGCGAGGGGTTCAGGCGGGGTGATCAGTCGGCGAAGAAGCCGGGCGAGATCGACAGGATCGAGAGGAACTTCGAAACTTTCGTCGCCGATCTCACCAGAAAGACCGGGGACGTCGTCCTCCCGGACGGCCAAGTCATTCCAAGGGTGCCCGGGGACGTCTTCTGGCTGGTGGACGACATGACCTTCATCGGCGAGATCGGCGTCCGCTACCGGCTGAACGATTTCCTCATGAAGATCGGCGGCCATGCCGGCTACGGCATCCGGCCGGCCTTCCAGCGCCAGGGCTATGGCAAGCTGATCCTGAAACTGGCGCTGGACGTCCTTCGCGAGCGCGGCGTCGAGCGCGCGCTCGTCACCTGTTACGACCACAATCTCGCCTCCGCCAAGGTCATCGAGGCGAATGGCGGCCTGCTCGAGAACATCATCGACGACCCGCGCGGTGGCGGCAAATCCAGGCGCTACTGGATCGATCTCTGAACGCTCTGTCGACATCATCGCCGATGTGGTGGCCAGACACTGCGATCGGCGAGGTCGTTGGATGTCGCCTCAGCAGGCGCTTGGCCTCATCGGGTTCACCACACATGCTCACAAGGCTGGCCTTTCCAGCCGGCCGATGTCTCAGCCCATGCGCTCGGAAAAACGACGGTGTTCACCCTTCCTTAACCCGCCAGTGCCAGGCTACGGACATCTTGCTGGTCCATGCGATCCTGGGAATCCGCCCGCTCGCCGGAGAAACAGGGCTCGGCCCGGATTCCCAGGATCGCATGGACCGTGAAACAGCATGGCATGGAGGTGTTAACGACATCCTAACGGTCGGCAAGCGTGATGGTCGAGCTTCGCCAAACGCCACGCCGGCGATGCATCAAGCGGCCTCGCCCGTCGCTGATTTTGAGCACCGCATGAGTAAGAGTAGGAAGGCAATCGGTCGCAGGCGACATGGCCCACCAGGGTTTCAGAAAAATGACGGCTTTCACCCTTTTTTAACCCGCCATGGCCAGGCTTCGGACATCTTGCTGGTCCATGCGATCCTGGGAATCTGACCGCCCGCCGGAGAAACAGGGCTCGGCTCGGATTCCCAGGATCGCATGGACCGTGGAGCAGCATGGCATGAAGGTGTTAACGAAAGCCTAATGGTCGGCAGACGATTTGCCGCAACCGAAGCGGCCCAGCGGCCTGTCGATGGAAATCGGGTGCGGTCGGGATCAGTTCTGCGGCAGCAGGCCCAGAAGATTCCAGACCGGACAGAAGCGGTCGCCCGGGCCGAAGGAGGCGACGCCGTGGCGGGTGATGGCGCCGTCCGGCGCCTTGATCAGCGCGGAGACGCCGGGCAGCGGCTTGCCGTCACGCTCGAAGCCGAGGTCTGGGGCGAGCGTCGTGCCCACGGTCGAGACCATCGGGAAACGCCAGCCGCGCGCGGCCGCATCGCGCCGCTGGCGGTCGCTCGGATCGGGGCTGGAGAGGACGAAGGCGGCTTTCTCGGCGACATGATCGTAGACCGCGTTGAAGCCGTCCGCCCACATCGTGCAGTAGGGGCAGTCGAAGCCCATATTGTGGATGAGCAGCATCCGGTCCTTCCGGCCGAACATCGAGGACAGGGCGATCGTCTCGCCGTCCGCCGAGGTCAGGCGGTAGTCCGAGACCGCCTCGCCCTGGAGTTCGGCGCGCAGGGCGGCGATCTCCCGCTCCAGGTCGAAGACCTGGCCTTCCAGCGCGTAGATGCGTTCGGCGATGGAGGTCATGGAGGCTCTCCTTTGCCTCTGTGCGTTCAGGCAGGAAGTATGTCACGAAAGGGCCGGGCGATCGATCGTGCTCCTCGCGCGCATTGCTGTTCGGCTGCCGCCCCCCTACATGAAGGTCTGACCGTCGGCCCTGCCGGCCTTCATCGGAGCCCTGACCATGACCGCCTGCATCGTCGGCTGGAGTCATACGCCCTTCGGCAAGCACGAGGACGAAGACGTCGAAGGCCTGATCCTGCGCGCCGCGACCGACGCGATCGAGGATGCCGGAATCGCGCCCGAGGATGTGGACGAGATCGTGCTCGGCCATTATGGCGGCGGTTTTTCCGGGCAGGGCTTTACCAGTTCGCTGGTCCTGCAGGCGAGCGACGCCTTTCGCTTCAAGCCGGCGACCCGCGTCGAAAACGCCTGCGCCACCGGGTCGGCCGCGGTGCATCAAGGGCTGAAGTCGATCGGGGCCGGTGCCGCCCGCTTCGTCCTGGTGGTCGGTGTCGAGAAGATGACCGACCTTCCCGGCCACGAGATCCCGGCCGCCCTCCTGACCGCCGCCTATCTGAAGGAGGAGGCCGGGATCGAGGGCGGCTTTGCCGGCGTCTTCGGGCAGATCGCGAACAGCTACTTTCAGCGCCATGGCGATCAGAGCGAGGCGCTGGCCGCGATCGCCGCCAAGAACCACGCCAATGGCTGCGCCAACCCGCTCGCCCAGATGCGAAAGGATCTCGGCATCGACTTCTGCCGGACGGTGTCCGAAAAGAACCCGGTGGTCGCCGGTCCCCTGAAGCGCACCGACTGCTCGCTGGTCTCCGACGGCGCCGCCGCCCTCGTGCTCACCGACGTCGAGACGGCGCTTGCCATGAAGAAGGCCGTCGTCTTTCGCGCCGCCGTTCAGGTCAACGACTTCCTGCCGATGAGCAGGCGGGACATCGTCCTCTTCGAAGGCTGCGAGGTCGCGTGGCGCGACGGCCTCGACAAAAGCGGGCTGAGTGTGGATGACCTGGACTTCGTCGAGACCCATGACTGCTTCACCATCGCCGAGCTGCTGGAATACGAAGCCATGGGCCTGACCGCCCGCGGCGAGGGTGCGCGCGCCGTGCTCGAAGGTTGGACCGCCAGGGACGGCAGGCTGCCGGTCAACCCATCGGGCGGCCTCAAGGCCAAGGGCCATCCGATCGGCGCCACCGGCGTCTCCATGCACGCCCTTTCGGCCATGCAGCTCACGAACACCGCCGGCGACATGCAGGTGGCGGGCGCGAAGCTCGGCGGCATCTTCAACATGGGGGGTGCTGCCGTCGCCAACTACGTCTCCATCCTAGAACCCCTCCGCTAGTGGCGAGCCGCCACGGGCTGGACTTTGGGCGGGGGCGGCTCGGGCGGCGGTGTCTGATTGCGGGTGGGCCATGATCGATAAGATGCGCTGTGTATGTCCGAACTTTTGAGAGCGCGGATCGGCACGGCCGCGGTCTTTTTCATCTGCGGCATCGGGCATGGCACCTGGGCGCCGAGGCTGGCCGAGATCAAGCAGAAGATCGGGGCGAGCGACGGTGAGCTCGGCCTGTCGCTTTTGATGCTCGGCATTGGTGCGCTGCTCGCCATGCCGACCGCGGGCTGGCTGATCGGGCGCTTCGGCAGCAAGGCGGTGAGCCTCGCCATGGCGCTCGCCCATGGTCTCGTCTTTCCGCTGATGGCGTTCGCCTGGAGCTGGGTGACCCTCGGCCTCGCCATGCTGCTCTACGGCATGGCGGTCGGCAGCCTCGACGTCGCCATGAACGTGCAGGCGACCGAGATCGAGCGCCGGCGTGGCAAGCCGATCATGTCCTCCTTCCACGGCGTCTACAGCGTCGGCGACATGGCGGGTGCGCTTGCTACGGGCCTGGTCGCCTCGATGATGCTCGGCCTCGGCGCGCATTTCATCGGCGCCGCCGCCGTCCTGCTGCTGGCGGGGCTCGCCGGCTGCCTGGCGATGATCGCGGACGAGCGCCCGGAGCCCGGCTCCACGCCTGCCTTCGTCCGGCCGCGAGGCGTCCTGATCGTGATCGGCGTGATCGCGTTCGCGGCCCTTCTCGCCGAAGGCTCGGTCGGCGACTGGAGCGCCATCTACCTCCACGACCACCAGGGCGCTGACACCGCCACCGCCGCCATCGCGCTCACCGTCTTCGCCTCGGCCATGGCGATCATGCGCTTCGCCGGCGACGCCCTCGTCCACCGCTTCGGCCCCTTCGCCGTCCTCCAGGCAGGCGCCGCCTTCACCGCCGCCGGCCTCGCGACCGCCCTCCTTACCGACACCCCGACCATCGCCATCCTCGGCTACGGCATCGCCGGCCTCGGCATCGCCACCCTCTTCCCGATCACCCTTTCCATTGCGCCCCGCTTCAGCGGCCTCTCCCCCGGCACCTCGGTCGCCGCCGTCGCGACCCTAGGCTATGCCGGATTTCTGGTGGGTCCGCCCGTCATCGGCCTGCTCGCCGATCAGATCGACCTGCCGCTGGCGCTCGTCTTGGTGGTGGCCCTGGCGGCGTCGATCCTGCCGCTGGTCTGGGTGGTGATGAGGCGGGTCGGGAAGGGGGAGGGCGTGGTCGAGACTGAGGCGTCGAGTGCAGGCGGGGGATGGTAATGTCCGTCCTTTCACCCTGAGCTGCCCTTAAGGAAGCTTTCACTTGTCAGTATGCAGAAGCGGTGATTGCACTCGCAAGCCACTCAGCCAACCTTGCGTCCACACAAAATGTATTATGGTGCCCTTCAAGAACTTTGGAAGTGTAAGCCATTTCAGCAACTATCTGTGTTTTTGTCTGCGAATTTCGTTTCTGGCAAGACTATGAATTCTGTTGAGAGTATCTTTGCCTCCAGTACGGGATCAAAATCATTGATGATTCACCTGCGCAAGACTTGAAGCCAAATTCATTAATCTTGTAGACAAATGTCGGGGAGATTCCATAACTTTCTTCCAAATGATATCTGACATTAGGGACTATGCACGTAATACGGAAAAATACATCATAGTTCGTCTATTCCGTTCCAATGACAGAATGCCGTATTTCCAGACGACAGATGAAGTAAATGAATTTTCTATTGATCTAGATGATCTGGAAATATTTCCGAATCCAATCAAATCAATCGGCGGTGAAAAAATTCCCAATAAAAACGATCAATTTATACCTGTTCCAGGTCATCCGCCCTGGGCGGAATATCTCTGTTCGGCTTTAGGGCACGAGCTGGTTGAGCATTTGAGCATGATGAAAAATGCCCAAAAAGCTGAGGCTTTGAAGAAAACCTTCGATCGAAATTCGGACCGAGCGATAAGCCACTATCAAGTTGCAAATCAGCTTTCAGATCAGATTTCAAAAGACTATTTTCATTCAAACCGCGTCCGTGGCGAAGATTGCTGGATAGATCATCTAGATCACAGTGATAGAATTATCGAAATTAAACCAGATAAGGCCATTGTTCTTCATGATTCAGCGAGGCGTGTTGATTTCGAATCCACACTCAAACTTGGTATGGAACGTCGACACAGACTCGCGTATATTACTTACGAAGAGAATTTCGTTTTTCACGGGTCGAAAAAGCAAAAATGACCATGAATGCAGATAGTTTTTTTATTTTGACAATCTCGGTTTTCGTAAGTTTTGGTTTCGCCCAGGAATCCCAATTTTGCTGACTCACGCTTGCTTCTGGGATTGGCACATCCCGCCCGCATCCACCAAGTCAACGCTGATCGCCGTGCGATCCGTGGCGGATGGCGACTGTTTTGAGGGTCGAAAAACCGTAGAGGGCTTCGAAGCCTTTTTCGCGGCCGAAGCCTGAGCGTTTGACGCCGCCGAAGGGGAGTTCGACGCCGCCGCCGGCGCCGTAATTGTTGATGAACACCTGGCCCGATTTGATCGCGCGGGCGAGGCGCATCTGGCGGCCGCCGTCGCGGGTCCAGACGCCGGCGACCAGGCCGTAGGAGGTGCTGTTGGCGATGCGCACGGCCTCCTCCTCGTCGGTAAAGCGCATGGCGGCGAGCACCGGGCCGAACACTTCTTCGCGCGCAAGCGGATGCTTGGGCGGCACCGCGCCGAACAGCATGGGCCTGGCGTAAAAACCGCCTTCCGGTGCGTCCGGCACGATCCTGCCTTCGGCGAGGGTCTCGATGCGGTCACTTCTCGCACGGTCGAGATGGCCGCGGATCCGCTTCAGCTGTGTTTTGCTGATGATCGGGCCGCAATCGAGGTCACGGGTCGCGGGACCGACTTTCAGCGTCTCGAAGCGTTTCGCGAGGCGATGCACGACCTCGTCGTAGATCCAGTTCTGCACCAGCACGCGCGAGCCGGCGGAACAGGTCTGGCCGGCGTTCTGGATGGCGGCGTTGACGACGAAGGGCAGGGCTTCCTCGAGATCGGCGTCCGCGAACAGGATCTGCGGCGACTTGCCGCCGAGCTCGAGCGTTACCGGAGCGCCGTGGGCCGCGGCCGCCTCCTGCACCTTTCGTCCGGTCTTGACCGAGCCGGTGAAGGAGAGGTGATCGATGCCGGCATGGGCCGCAAGGGCGGCGCCCACCTCCTCGCCGAGGCCGGTGACCACGTTCAGCACGCCCGGCGGCAGGTCCGCCTCGGTCGCGAGCTTCGCGATTTCGAGGGCGGTGCGCGAGGCGTCCTCGCCCGGCTTCAGGACGCAGGCATTGCCCATGGCGAGCGCTGCGCCGACGCTCCGGCCGATGATCTGCATCGGGTAGTTCCAGGGTACGATGTGACCGGTGACGCCGTGGGGCTCGCGGAGCGTGAGGACGGTGTAGCCGTCGTGATAGGGGATGGTCTGGCCGTGGACCTTGTCGGCGCTGCCGCCGTAGAACTCGAAATAGCGGGCCAGCGCCAGGGCGTCCGCCTTGGCCTGGCGAAGCGGCTTGCCGACGTCCTTCGCTTCCAGCCTTGCGAGGTAATCCGCCCGGTCCGCGACCAGCTCGGCGAGCCTGGCGAGAAGCCGCCCGCGCTCGAAGGCGGGCATGCGCCCCCAGGGGCCTTCCATCGCCCGGTGCGCCGCCTTGACCGCGCGATCGACGTCGGTGGCGTTGCTGCGCGCGATGTAGCCGAAGCTCTCGCCGTCGCTCGGGTCGATCATCTGGATCAGACGGTCGTCGAAGGCGTCCCGCCATCGTCCGCCGATCAGGTTCTGGCCCTGGAACATGGCAGGCTCGTCCGCCGGATCGGGATCTGGGACGGGGCGTGGGGACGGCGCCGACGTGGCCCTCGGGGGAGGCGGAAGGCCGCCGCCGGCGGCGGGCTGGCTCGCTTCGCGCCTTTCGGCTTCGGCAGGCCGGGCTTCTGCCATCCCCCTCTGGTCGGCGGTGTGCGCCGTCGTTCCGGCCGTCGATGCCGGCTCGGATGCCAGGGACGCCTCGATCATTTCGGGTGTGCTTGCGCCGTCGTCCTTGCCGCGGATGGCGGCGATCGCCGACGCGATGGCTGCGTCCGCGGCCTTGAGCGCCGCCGCCCGGTCGACGGTGACGGCGTGTTCGTCCTCGACCGCCTCGTCGTCCGCGGCGCCGTCGTCCGCTGCAGCCACTGCGGACACCGCCTCTTCCGCAACCGGTATCGGCGACGTTTCCTCCGCTTCGTCTTCGAGAAGCGCTTCGCCGGCTTCCTCGTCCACGTCGACGTCGAGCACCGCATCCAGCAGGGCCTGCGTATAGCGCTCGCGCGGTTGATCGAAGATGTCGGTGGTGACCCCCTGCTCGACGATCTTGCCGGACTGCATCACTGCCAGCCGATCGGTGACGTGGCGCACCACCGAGAGATCGTGGCTGATGATCACATAGGTGAGATCGAAGCGTTGCTGCAGGTCCATCATCAGGTTCAGCACCTGCGCCTGCACGGAGACGTCGAGCGCCGAGACCGGCTCGTCCGCGACGATCAGATCCGGCCTGGTGATCAGCGCCCGTGCGATCGCGATGCGCTGGCGCTGGCCGCCCGAGAACTCATGGGGATATTTGTCGAGATCGTCCGCCGACAGGCCGACCGCGGTCAGGGCGTCAGCCGCCATGGCGTCCCGCCCGCCGGCATCGATGTCGTCGAGCAGGTCGAGCGGCTCGGTGACGATCGAGCGCACCTTGTGCTTCGGGTCAAGCGAGCCGAACGGGTCCTGAAACACCATCTGCACATGCCGCCGCGCGCGCCGGCGCTTCTCCGGCGACAGCGCGAACAGGTTCTCGCCCTTGAAGCGCACGCTGCCGGCGGTCGGCTCCTCCAGCGCCAGGATTGCTCGCGCGAGGGTCGACTTGCCCGAGCCGCTTTCGCCGACGATGCCGAAGCTCTCGCCCTGGTGGACCTCGAAGCTGACGCCGTTCAGCGCCTGGACCACCGGCTTCTTGCCGAACAGGCTTTTGCGCGGGCGGGTGTAGTGGCGGACGAGGTTTTCGACCTCGAGCAGCGGTTCGCTCAATGGACGGCCTCCAGCAAGCGGTGTTCGCCCTGCGGATAATGGCAGGCGACGTGATGAGACGGGCCGATGCCGGCAAGCGGCGGCAGGGTGGTTCTGCAGACGTCGTCGGCGTGGCCGCAGCGCGAGGAGAACGCACAGCCCCGGATCGGCCGGTGGGGATCGGGCATCGCGCCCGGCATGGTCGGCAACCGCGGCCGGTGCCGGGCCGGGCGGTCGGAGCGCTCGGCGTGCTGCGGCATCGCGCGATAGAGCCCCCGGCTGTAGGGATGCGCCATTTCGCGGAGCAGCCGGGAGGTTTCGCCGGTCTCGACGAAGCGCCCGGCATACATCACCGCCACGCGCTCGGTGGTGCGGCCGATCACGCCGAGATCGTGGCTGATCATGATCAGGCCCATATCCCGCTCGCGGGTGAGATCGACGATCAGGTCGAGTATGCCGGTCTGGATGGTGGCGTCGAGCGCGGTGGTCGGCTCGTCGGCGATCAGAAGTGCGGGCTCGCAGGCGAGCGCGATCGCGACCACGACACGCTGGCGCTGGCCGCCGGAGAGCTGATGCGGGTAGAGGTCGGGCGAGAACCGCTCCGGCGGCAGACCGACGCGGCCGAGAAGTTTTTTCGCGCGCTCGAGCGCTTCCTGCCGTCCGAGCCCGAGATGCAGCACGGGTCCTTCGGCGACCTGATCGCCGATCCTGAGCACCGGATTGAGTGCGCTCATCGGCTCCTGGAAGACCATGGCGACGCGCCGCCCGCGAAGCGCGCACATCCGGTCCTCGCCGGCGGTGAGAAGATCCTCGCCCGAAAGGCCGATGGCGCCTTTCGCAGTCGCGGCGTCCGGCAGCAGTCCCATGATCGCGAGTGCCATCATCGACTTGCCCGAGCCGCTCTCGCCGACGATGCCGAGGCGCTCGCCGCGTTCGAGTACGAGGTCGAGATTGCGAAGGATCTTCGCCTCGCCGCGCGGCGTCGCGATGTCGACGCTCAGATTTCGCAGCTGGAGCAGGTGGGGCGTCATGCCGTTCATGGGCTGGTCGTCGGTTGGTTGCTCAGATGACGTGATCGGCGGCGCCCGGAAGCGGTCCCGAAACGAGACATGAAAGAAAACGCGCGATCATCGCTCTGTTCATGACGAGGCGTCCTCGAATAATTATTTTCGGCGCGAAGGGACGTGTCGACGGTTCGTCGACGCGGAACCTTACTCCGATCGGGCCGAATTGGCCAAGGCTGCGCCGTCATTTTGTGCACAGGCGGCAGTCAGAGCGCCGTAGATCTGCTAAGGATGAGCCGGTGCGCCGATGCGCATGCTGGAAAGAGGAATGCTGACGATCGTGGGAACGGACACCGTGAGTCAGTGGGCGGGCAGTGTTTGGGCCTGGCTGCAGGATGCCCTGATCGGCCTGCTCGACATCGCGATCGCCGTCGCCGACGGCGTCACCGCCGATCATCTGGAAGGGGCGGGCGTGATGGCGGCCGTTCTGCTCGGTCCGTCGCTGGTGATCGGTCTGAGCCACGGGTTCTGGCAGGGACTTCGGATCGAATGGCGCCGCTTTCGCGGTCAGCCGCGGGCGATCGATGGCGACACCTTCGAGATCCGCGGCGAACGCATTCGTTTGTTCGGCATCGACGCGCCGGAGATGGGGCAGCCCTGGTGGGACGAGAACGGCATCGAACGGGATGCGGGGGCTTCGGGCCGCGATGCGCTCGCGTCCCTGATCGACGGCCGGAAGCTCGCGATCAAGGTGTTGCGGGAGGACAGATATGGCCGTTCGGTCGCGATCGTGAAGGTCGACGGACGGGATGTCGGGCGCAGTCTGGTCCGCCAGGGTTTCGCCTTCGCGACGCCCGGAAGCACCCGCTATCGTCGGGCCGAACTGTCGGCCCGAAGGCGAAAGCGCGGCCTTTGGCGGGGCGAGCTCGAAAAACCCTGGGACTATCGTCAGGCGGCATGAGCGGGACGCTGCATCTCCATCTCGATCCGATCGGCGGCATCGCCGGCGACATGTTCGTGGCAGCACTCCTCGACGCCTGGCCCGAACATGCGGACGCTGCGGTCCGGGCGGTGCGCGCGGCCGGTCTCGGCGAGGAGATCGCGGTCGAGCATCTGGCCCATCACGACGGCGTCCTGAGAGGTAGCCGGTTCCGCGTAGCTGCGCAGGACGGTGCCGAACATGCCCATGTCCATTGGCGCGATCTGCGCGAACGCCTGTCCAGGGCGCCGCTCGCAGCATCGGTGCGCGCGCGAGCGATCGCCATCTTCGAACGGCTTGCCGAGGCCGAAGCCTGGGTGCATGGCGTCCCGACCGAAGAGGCGACGTTTCACGAAGTCGGTGCCTGGGATTCGATCGCCGACATCGTCGCTGCGGCCTACCTAATCGACGCGGTCGGCGCGGTCCGCTGGTCGGTCGCTCCGTTGCCGCTCGGCGGCGGGCGGGTGAAGACGGCCCATGGTGAGCTCCCGGTGCCGGCCCCCGCGACCGCCCGCCTGCTCGAAGGGTTCGCGTTTCACGACGACGGCCGAATGGGCGAGCGCGTAACCCCGACCGGTGCTGCGATCCTGAAATATCTGATCACGGAAGATGACGCCGAGCCCGGCGTCGCGCGGCTTTCGCGAACCGGGCACGGCTTCGGCGCCCGCCGGCTCGACGGCATGAGCAACATTCTGAGGGTTCTGGCCTTCGAAACCGACGCCGCGGTGTCTGCCGAGACCGTCGCGGTGATCAGCTTCGAGATCGACGACCAGACGCCGGAGGACCTTGTGATCGGCCTCGATCGGCTGCGCGCGGAGGACGGCGTGCTCGACCTGTTGCAGGTGCCGGTCTTCGCCAAGAAAGGCCGGCTCGCGGCGGCCGTTCGCCTGCTGGTGCGGCCGGACGCCGTGGAGCGGACGATCGAGGCCTGTTTCGAAGAAACCACGACGCTCGGCCTGCGCTGGCGTCTAGAACACCGCGCCGTCCTTGCGAGACGCTCGCTGTCCGCCGATGATGGCGTGGCGGTCAAGCTGGCGGAGCGGCCGGGCGGACGGACTACCGCGAAGGCGGAGAGCGACGATCTGAAGGCGATCGCCGGCCAAGACCGGCGAGAACGGGCGCGCCGGAACGCCGAGGCCGATGCGCTCCGGCGCCCGCCGGCGGACGAGGAGGAAGGGTGACCCGGATGCAGGATCGGCTGGACGCTCTCCATCGCTGCCTGGACGCTGCGGCGCCTGCGGCCGTCGCCGTCTCCGGCGGCGTCGACAGCATGACGCTCGCCTTCGTCGCCCATCGCCGGCTCGGCGACGCGGTCTCGATGTTTCACGCCATCTCCCCCGCCGTGCCGCCCGCCGCGACCGAGCGGGTCCGGGCCTATGCCGGGCGCGAGGGCTGGGCGCTCACGATCGTCGACGCTGGCGAGTTCGCGGACGAGCGCTACATGGCCAATCCCGCGAACCGCTGCTTTTTCTGCAAGACCAATCTCTACGGCACGCTGGCCGCGCAGACCGAGTGCCTGCTCCTGTCCGGCACCAATCTCGACGATCTCGGCGACTGGCGTCCGGGGCTGAAGGCGGCCGAAGCGGAAGGTGTGCGCCATCCCTTCGTCGAGGCCGGGATCGACAAGTCGACCGTCCGTCGGCTGGCGGCGCATTTCGGCCTGGAGGACCTCGCCGAGCTGCCGGCGGCACCCTGCCTCTCCAGCCGGATCGAGACCGGCCTTCGCATCGACCCCGATCTGCTGCCTCGGATCGATCGGGTCGAAGCGCTGCTGCGCGAACGTCTCTCACCCGAGACCGTGCGCTGCCGGCTGCGAACGGAAGGCGTCGTGATCGAGCTCGATCACGCGACCCTCGATCGTCTGGACGCCGGCGGCAGATCGGACCTGACCAAAGATATCGCGGCGATCGTCGGCGAGCGCCACGGGCGCCGCATCGCCTTCGAGCCATACCGGCGCGGCAGCGCGTTTCTTCGAGACCGCGCCGGGGCCGCTCTTTGACCGACGATCAGATCAAGCTGGATTGGGAACGCCGCCGCCGTCTCGGCTTCGACGAGGCGGTGTTCTGCGCCGGCAAGTCGATCGCGCAGCTCTCGGCCATCCTCGATCAGGTCGCGGCGGCCGAGGAGCGGATGCTGCTCACCCGGCTGGACGAAACACGATTTTCCGAACTGCCTGACGTCCACCGGAACGCCCTCGACTACGATCCGGTGTCGCGGACCGCGTTCTTCGGTGAGCGAGGTCAGGTCACCGCACGGCGCGCCGCCGTCGCCGTAGTGACGGCGGGGAGTTCGGACGTGCCGGTGGCGGCCGAGGCGCTGCGCACGCTCGCCTTCAACGGCATCGACGCGCTCACCGTCCACGATGTCGGCGTGGCCGGGCTCTGGCGGCTGGTGGAGCGGATCGACGAGATCAAGGCGATGCCGGTCGTGATCGTCGTCGCCGGCATGGACGGTGCCCTGCCGAGCGTGGTCAGCGGCCTCGTCCCTGGCCTCGTGATCGCGGTGCCGACCTCCGTCGGCTATGGCGCCGCCCGCGCGGGCGAGACCGCGCTCAATGCCGCCCTCGCTTCCTGCGCGCCTGGCCTCGTGGTCTGCAACATCGACAACGGCTATGGTGCGGCCTGCGCCGCCTTGCGGATGCTCGGCTGGGATGCAGCTCGGGGTGCCGGCTAACGTTTTCTACTTGCGGATGTTTCAGCCTTTCGGCCGCGCGCCGGCCCTGCCGGTTGCCGCTGCTTTTCCGCGATGCGGCGCTTTCGCTGGCTTTTCGGCGTCGCCGACTGCAGCACCAGGCCGACCTGCTCCTTCACCACCTTGGTCTTGATTTCGGCAATCTCGGCCTTCGGCAGATTGCCGAGATGAAAGGGGCCGAAGCTCACCCTGATGAGGCGGTTCACCGGCCAGCCGAAATGCTCCATCACCTTTCGGATCTCGCGGTTCTTGCCCTCGCGAAGGGCCACGTTCAGCCAGGCGTTCTTGCCGACCGCCCGCTCCAGGCTCGCCTCGATCGGACCGTATTCGAACCCCTCGACGGTGATCCCGTCCTTAAGCGAAGCGAGCTTCGCCTCGTCGATGTCGCCATGCACCCGCACGCGGTAGCGCCGCTGCCAGCCGGTGCTCGGCAGCTCGAGTTGGCGCTTCAGGCCGCCGTCATTGGTGAGCAGAAGGAGGCCCTCGGAGTTCATGTCGAGCCGGCCGATCGGCATGAGGCGCGGCAGCTCCTTCGGGATCAGGTCGTCGATCGTCTTTCGCCCCTCGGGATCGCGCGCCGCGGTCAGACAGCCCTTGGGTTTGTGAAAACGAAACAGCCTCGCCGGCTCGCTCACCGGCAGCGGCTTGCCGTCCACCTCGATCCGGCTTTGGGCGGTCACGGTCACCGCAGGGCTGGTCAGCAGCTCGCCGTCGACCTTGACCCGCCCCTCCGCGATCCAGCGCTCGGCGTCTCGTCTGGAACAAAGCCCCGCGCGAGACATCCGCTTGGCAATCCTCTCAGGGGGCGGGCCGCCTCGGGCTTGACTTGCCTCGTCGCGCGGGGTCATCGGGCTTCGCTTTCGCAGGCCGAGACGAGGGCTTGGAAGATGGCGTCGTCGGCGGCGGAGATGCTGTATTCGGGATGCCATTGGACGCCGAGGCAAAAGCGTCTTTCCGGGGCTTCGATCGCCTCGATCACGCCGTCCGGCGCCTTGCCGCTGATGACCACGCCTTCGCCGACCTCGCCGGCCGCCTGATGATGGGCGCTGTTGACAGCGAGCGTGGCGCCGCCGCCGGCGAGGCGATGCAGCAGGGTGTCCGGCGCGACGATCACCGCGTGGCCGGCCTCCGTCCTCGGGTTCGGCTGTTCGTGGGCGAGGCAGTCCGGCACCTCGTCCGGAATGTGCTGGATCAGCGTGCCGCCGAGCGCCACGTTCATGAGCTGCTGACCGCCGCAGATGCCGAGCACCGGGCGATCGGCCGCAAGGAAAGCCTTCAGGATCGCGAGCTCGAACGCCGTTCGCCGGTCCTTCGTGGTGACCGTGCCGTGGCGATCGGCGGCACCGTAGAGCGACGGGTCGACGTCGAACGCGCCGCCGGTCACGACGAGGCCGTCGAGGAGGGAGGCATAGTCCTCCGCGAGATCGACCTCGTGCGGCAGCGGCATGGGCAGGCCGCCGGCGCGGCTCACCGCCTCGCAATAGTTTTCGCGGATTGCATACCAGGGAAGCGTCGAAAAGCCGCCCGGCGGTTCGGCGTCCAGGGTCAGGCCGATGCGCGGTCGGCGGGGTGGCGGTGACAGAGCGTATCTCCTTCGATCGGATGACCTTACCTAAGGCGCCGGGCCGCCGGGCGCAACGCCTGCCGCGTTTTCGGCCTCCGTCTTAACCTCATCTTCATGATACGACGTCATCGTGAAGAAATGGTTTACGGGAGCGTTTTCGGTGAGCGGCTACACGATCGAGCTTTTCGGCATGCGGACCGACTTTGCGGATGTCCTGGCGCCGCTCTGGTTCCTCGCGGTCTGGCTCGGCTACACCTGGTTCGCCGATCGCGATCGCGGCGTGCACAATCTCACCACCGCCATGCGCGACTACCGACGGCTCTGGATGCGGCGCATGCTCGATCGCGAGGTGCGCATGGTCGACACCCAGATCCTCGGCAATTTGATGCGCAGCATGTCGTTCTTCGCGTCCACCACCATGTTCATCATCGCCGGCCTCGTGGCGGTTCTGGGCGCCCGCGACAAGGCGATGGCCGTTCTGCAGGAGCTGCCCTTCACCGCCGATTCCTCGACCCTGATCTGGGATCTGAAGGTCCTCCTTCTGATCGCGGTCTTCGTCTACGCCTTCTTCAAATTCACCTGGGCCTTTCGTCACTACAACTACTGCCTGATCCTGATCGGCGCGGTGCCGGCCCATGACCGGCTGGACGAGGAGTGCGAGCAGATCGCCGAGCGCGCAGCGCGTATCGCGACCTCCACAGGGCGCCATTTCAACCGTGGCATCCGCGCCTATTATTTCGGGCTCGCGACGCTCGGCTGGTTTCTCCATCCCTGGATCTTCATGTTGCTCACCGGTTGGGTGGCGCTGGTCCTCTATCGCCGTGAGCATCGCTCCAACCTTCTGGAAACGCTAGGAAGACCCAATATCCAGGGTCTTTAGGGAGAAAATTGTCCATATCTTGAGTGTTGATGTCGTTTCGCCCTTTAGCCCGGAGGTTCGATCGCCTATAGTGACCTCGCCTCAGGCGACCGCTGTCAGCGTTTGTCTCGCTTCTGGAACGAAAAGCATAAGGCCGGGCGGGGGGAAGGCCATTCCATGCGTTTCTATGCCGATTTGCACGTTCACTCGAAATATTCTCGGGCGACCAGCAAGAACGCGGATCTCGAACATCTGGCCTATTGGGCGGCCAAGAAGGGCATCGCGCTGGTTGGCACCGGGGATTTCACCCATCCCGCCTGGTTCGCCGAGATCAGGGAGAAGCTGGTGCCGGCGGAGCCGGGTCTCTTTCGCCTGCGCCCGGAGATCGAAGCCGAGATCGCCGCGCGATTGCCGACGGCCTGCCGGGGCAACGTCGTTCGCTTCATGCTTGAGGTCGAGATCTCGACCATCTACAAGAAGGGCGAGAAGACGCGGAAGGTCCATCACCTGATCTACGTCCCGGATCTGGACGCCGCCGATCGCCTGATCACCAGCCTCTCGCGCATCGGCAATCTCAAATCCGACGGCCGGCCGATCCTGGGGCTGGACAGCCGGGACCTTCTGGAGATCACGCTCCAGTCCGACCCCGAAAGCTACCTGGTGCCGGCGCATATCTGGACGCCCTGGTTCGCCGCCATGGGCTCGAAATCGGGCTTCGACAGCATCGAGGATTGTTATGGCGACCTCGCCGGCCACATCTTCGCGGTCGAGACCGGGCTTTCCTCCGACCCCGAGATGAACTGGCGGATTTCCTCGCTCGATCGCTACCGCCTGGTCTCCAACTCCGACGCCCATTCGCCGATCAAGCTCGCGCGCGAGGCCACCGCCTTCGACGGGCCGCTCGACTATCTGGGCGTCAAGCGGGCGCTCGAGACTGGTGAGGGCTATGTCGGCACGGTCGAGTTCTTCCCGGACGAGGGCAAATATCACCTGGACGGGCACCGCAAATGCGGCGTGCGCCTGTCGCCCGACGAAACCAGGCGCCGGGACGGGCGCTGTCCGGTCTGCGGCGATCCGCTGACCGTGGGCGTGCTGCATCGGGTCGAGGAACTCGCCGATCGCCGGTCCCACGAGGCCCTGCCGCCCGAGACTGCCGGCAAGGTCGACAATCTGGTGCCGCTGCATGAGGTGATCGGCGAACTTCAGGGGGTCGGCCCCGGCAGCAAGCGGGTCGAGCGGTGCTACCAGCATCTGGTGAATGCGCTCGGTTCGGAGCTGGATATTCTGAACGAGGTGCCGATCGAGGACATAAGGCGCGCCGACGACACTCTGCTCGGCGAGGCGATCAGCCGGCTTCGTGCCGGCGACGTCATTCGCGAAGGCGGCTATGACGGCGAATATGGCGTGATCCGCCTGTTCGACGACGACGAGCTCAAGGAAGCAAAAAGCGGCGGCCTCCTGTTCGACCTGCCGAAATCGATCGGCGACAAGCGCCCGGCCGCAGCGCCGATCGAGACCGCCCCCATCCCGAAAGCGTCGAGGCAGGACGCTGACCTTCCGAGTCAGCCACCGCCGCCAAGTCAAGCAGGTGCGGCCTCGCACCAGTCGAATTTGTTTCCGCGGCATGGGATTCTGGCGGCGCTCGACGAGGAGCAGCGGGCGGCCGCGGCGATTACGTCGGGGCCGGTGCTGATCGTGGCGGGGCCCGGGTCCGGCAAGACCAGGACGCTCACCCACCGGATCGCGCATCTGGTGGCGGAGGAGGGGGTGCCGGCGAGGAATTGCCTCGCGATCACCTTTACCCGTCGGGCGGCGCTGGAGATGCGCGAGCGGCTGGAGCGCCTGCTTCCCAAGGATGCGGATCTGGTGCCGATCCACACCTTTCACTCGCTTGGCCAGACCATCCTGCAGGAGCAGCCGGCTGCCGCGCGCCTGCCGGCGGATTTCCGGGTCGCCGACGACATCGAGCGCACCGAGCTGATCAAGGCGCTGCTCGACATCTCGCCTCGGCAGGCGAAAAAGCTGCTGGCCGACATCTCCCGCTCCAAGCGCACGGCGCAGCGCCTGAGCGACGAGGCGGCGGCGGCGCTCGAAGTCTATCAGCCGGAGCTGGTCCGGCGCGGCTGGGTCGACTTCGACGATCTCATCGGGCTCACCGTGCGCCTGCTGCGCAACCGCGAGGACCTCGCCACCTTCTATCGCGAACGCTATGCCTGGATCTCGGTCGACGAGTTTCAGGACATCGACGAGCAGCAATATCGCATGGTGCGGCTGCTGGCCTCGGCGGACGCCAACATTCTGGCGATCGGCGATCCGAATCAGGCGATCTACGGCTTTCGCGGCGCCGATCCGCGGAGCTTTCAGCGCTTTCGCGAGGATCACCCGAACGCCGCCATGGTGACGCTCAGGCGCAACTATCGTTCCAGCGGCACCATCGTCCGGGCCTCGGGCGAGGTGATCGAAGCCGGCGAGGAGGGTGCGTCCGCAGGCCTGGAGCATATGCGTCGGATGGAGGAGCGGATCACCATCCACGACGCCGCCAGCGACAAGTCGGAGGCGGAGTTCGTCGTGCATAGCGTCGAGCGGCTGATCGGCGGGCACAGTTTTTTTTCGATCGACAGTGGGCGAACCGCCGAGGTGCGTGCGTCCGACCGCCGCCGGCCGGAGTTGTCCTTTGCAGACTTCGCCGTGCTCTACCGGACCGATGCGCAGGCGAAGCTGCTGATCGAGGCGTTCGAGCGTTCGGGCATGCCTTACAAGAAGCATAATCACGATCTTCTGATCGAGGAGCCGGCGGCCCAGGCGATCCTGCACCGGGTCGATCCGGTCGCGAAATGCACCGCGTCGGCCGAGCTCAAGGCGGCGGCCGCCGCGGTCATGCGCGATGCCGAGGAGGACGAGATCGCCGATCTTAACGCGACGCTGCAGCAGCTGCTGGCGCTCGCCGCGAGCTGCGAGGATCGCCTCGACTGGTTCGTCGACGCCGTGCCGCTGGCCACCGAGGCCGACTGCTTCGATCCGCGCGCGGACCGCGTCTCGCTCCTGACCATCCACGCCGCCAAGGGGCTCGAATTTCCGGTGGTCTTCATGACCGGCATGGAGGACGGCATCCTGCCGTTGACTTTCGGCAAGGCCTCGCGCGAAGCCGCGTTCGACGAGGAGAGGCGGCTCGCCTTCGTCGGCATGACGCGGGCCATGGACCGGCTGTTTCTGACCCATGCCCGAAAGCGCGTCTGGCGCGGCGACACGCGGGAACTGCCGCCTTCACCCTTCCTGAAGGATGTCAGCGACGAGCTTTTCGACCTGTCCCGCACCGACGTGAAGCGAAAGCCGACGGACCGCCAGCTCCAGCTTTTCTAAGGTGTGGTGACAGTTCATCTGAGCCAGATGGCGATGGCTGCGATTTTGACGCCCCCCATGAGCTCGTTGAGAAGTTTGTCGTAGCGCGTGGCAATTTGGCGGAATTGTCTGAGCTTGCTGAAGAACCGTTCGATGACGTTACGCTCTCGATGGAGCGTCTTGTCGTGGGCGTGCTGGTGCTTGCGATGGCGCCTTGGCGGGATGAGCGGCTCGGCGCCGGCATCCAGGATGGCGTCCATCAAACGGTCGGCGTCGTAGGCTCGATCCGCCAGAACAGCGCCGGGTTTGATACCGTCGATCAGATCGAGCGCCTTGGCCATATCGTTTTCCTGCCCGGGGCCGGCCAAGAGGCGGCAGGGGTTGCCTGCAGCATCGCTGGCGGCGGAAGCTTGGTCGAAAACCCGCCCCTTGAGCGGCCCATGGGGGCTTTCTGGCCCCTTTTTTCTTCGGCGCGCCGGTCGCATGCTGATGGGCACGGACAAAGGTGCTGTCGAGCATCAGCCATTCGAGATCGGCATTTTGACCGAGTTCATCGAACAAGCGGTCGATCAGACCGCGCTCCAACCATCGGCAGCAGCGCCGTTTGACGGTCCGGAAGGCACCGAAATCCGGCGGCGGATCCTTCCACCTCGCCCCAGAGCGCGCCATCCAGCCTCCGATCCCCTGGAAGCGAACGAGGAGGTAGCATGGGCTCCGGAAGCGAAACCATAAGTGACCGGAGACACGCACCGGGACGTCGTAGCGTCTGCATAGTACCGATGAAATCGGGGAACCGGGCTCACCGGGACCCGAGGGAGGGAAGGCGGGCGTCACGAGTAGAGACCCGTTGACGGGAAACAAGGGAGGGAACACTGGTTCCCACAAACCTGTCCACGAAACGGCAACGGATAGCGGCTGTCGGGGTGACGTCTTTGGCAAGGCGGTGCGCGCTCGAAGGGGCAAGCCCCGTGTCGTTGCCACCCATGTTCGGGCCAAGAGCCAAGCCGAAGCTGATCGCTGGCTCGCCGAACGAAACAATCCGATCCACAAGATCGCTGCCGGATTGAAAAGGTCTTCGACATCTGGAAACGCTCTTGCGGCTTTGCCGCATGCGATGGCGAGGCCTCGCCAAAACTCATCTCCAGGGCCGCCTCACCACTATCGCCTACAATCTCAAACGAACCAAAAACATCCTGATGCCTGCCTGACAAAGCGCCGTATCAAGCACCCACTGCCGGATCGGCAGCAGAGCCAAACCTGGCATATCTATTTGATATAAAATAGAAAATATCCTATTCGCGCACAGGTTTCACGAGAGCGGATTCTGATCAGGGGTGATCGGGATGCGCGCTCTCTCAATTCCTGATCAGGGTTTCGTCGCCCTTCCTTGTCGATCAGGCTTCCCCTTGATCGGGAAAAGCTAGGGAGGCGGGCGCGCCGGCTCAGGCGGCCTTGCGGAAAGGGTTCAGCTTCTTCCAGAAGGCCGAGCGCCGGTGGCGCCGTTCGGACTGGCGCACGGCCGCCTCGTCGGTGACCCAGTTCAGCTGCAGCACGCGGCGGACACCGTCGAACGAGCCATGGCCGTGCCAGGCGTTCGTCCGGTTTCTGAAACAGACCATCGAGCCCGCCTCGGGAGGCACCTCGGCGATCATGTCGTCCAGACTGTCGCCGGAGCGAAGGAGGCGAAGCCGGCCGCCATCGGCATTCCAGTTCTCGTTCAGATAGACCAGCACGGTGATCAGCTTGCTGTCGCTGTCGGTGTGGATCTGCCCGTCCTTCGGCCGGCAGCGGCCGCGCACGGTGAGCGTGGTCGGGCGATCGGTGAGATCCATGTCGAACTTTCCGGCGAAAGCGTCGCGGAGAGCCTCGCCCCTAAGCTCGTCGCAAAGCGCTTCGAACGCAGGCCCGTAGTCGAGCGCGATCAGCGGGTAGCTGCCGCCTTTCTCGATCACGGGATAGTCGTTCAGGATCTCCGCGATGCGCGTTTGATCGACGAAACCGGGAACGGTCAGATGCTCGAAGGGTTCCCGCTCCAGCGGTGCTCTCGAAAACGCCTCGATGTTCAGGAACGACATCACCCATCCCTCTCGCCGTGGTCGAAGAGGGCGCAAGACAACCACCGGTGCGCACGTATCGCAAGCCCTCAAAACCGAGCCGGCGAGACCTTGGCCTTGATAGCAACCCGACCGGACGATGATCGTTTCGGCAGGCGTGTCGATGTCGGTCATCCGGTTTTCCTATCCAGTGTTGACGTTTCGTTAACCAAAGCCTGTCACCATGACATCCTGGTCCATGCGATCCTGGGCAACCACCCGCCCGCGGAGAAAGGGAGGGCTTGGCTCGGATTCCCAGGATCGCATGGACCAGGAACGAGGTAGCAGCAGTAGGTTGACGAGAGGTCAACGAGACATCACTTGCCTCCTGCTCTCAGCGACATCGAAAAACGGTCGACGTCCAGCCGGGTCGGTGTGACAGGCCCACTCTTTCTTTCGAACGGAAACGGCGCCGGCCCGCACCTCCTCCCGACCATCCACAGGGGACCATCGTGGTGGGCGGTCAGGAGGGTGACGGGCCGGTTCCGCAAGGTTGGAAAATGCTCTAGTGTTCGCCGACCGGTGCCACGGAGCCGGACCGGAGCGGGCGTAGCTCAGGGGTAGAGCACGGCGTTTACACCGCCGGTGTCGGAGGTTCGAAACCTTCCGCCCGCATTTTTTCGACTGGGTCTCGTCACATCGGGCAGGCGTTCAGGCCGTGACCTTGCGGTCATAGCGGCAGAGATCGCGCAGAATGCAGTCCGGACAACGGGGTGCGCGGGCGCGACAAGTGGTCTTGCCGAAGCGGAGCAGCCAGAGGTGGCTTTCGCGCCCGGCCCAGCGGGCGGCGCGCGCTTCCAGCGATTTTGCGGTTTCGGCCTCGTTTCGCCCGCAGGCGAGACCGATGCGGTTGGCGACCCGGTGGATATGGGTGTCGACCGCGGTCACGGGCTCGCCGAAGGAAAAGGACAGCATGATGTCGGCGCATTTGCGGCCGATGCCGGGAAGTTTCATGAGGCCTTTTCGATCACGCGGCACGCGGCCGGCATGGGTCTCGATCAGATCGGCGCAGAGCCGCTTCAGATTGCGGGTCTTCAGGTTGTAGAGGCCGGCGGGCCGGATCGCGCCGGCGATGGTCCCGTTGTCGAGGGCGAGAATGGCGGGCGGCGTGTCGGCGAGCGCGAACAGCGCCTTTTTGGCCTTTGCCGTGTTGACGTCCAGGCTCTGCGCCGAAAGCAGACAGGCGACGAGGGCGCGAAAGGCGTCCAGATCGTCCTTCACGGTGATCTCCTTTCGCCGGGGCCCGGCCTTCGCCCGCAGCCTTTCGAACAATTCGTCGATCTCGCCGTCGTCGAGCAACGCCGCCCGCTCATCGTTCGCGTCCGCCTTCGTCGTCATGCCGGAGCCCACCCTCTCAAATCACGCCGTCCGCGCGGAGAGCGCGGATTTCGGCCTCGTCATAGCCGAGGTCTTCGAGGATCGCATCGGTGTCGGCGCCGAGTTCGGGCGGCGGCGCGCTCGGGCCGGGATCGCCGCTGTCCAGACGAAAGCCGGCGCCTGCGATCTCGATGTCCCGGCCGGCGCCGGGCACGTCTTCGAAGCGCTTGATCAGGTTCCGGGCCTGGATGTGGGGATGGTCGAGGATCGCCGGCACGCTCAGCACTTCGCCCGCCGGCACCCCGTGACGGTTCAAAAGGTCTGCCCATGCCGCGGCCGGTCGCTCGGCGAGCACGCGCTCGATCTCGGCCTTCAGGACGTAGCGGTTTTGCTTTCGCGCCTCGCGTCCGGCGAAGCGCGGGTCCAAGGCGAGCTCTTGGCGATCGAGCAGCCGGCAAAGGGTTTCGAACTGCTCCTGCTTGTTGGCGGCGATGTTCAAAAGGCCGTCGCCGGTCTCGAAGCTGCCGGAGGGGGCTGCGGTCACGTTCTCGTTGCCCATCGGCCGCGGCGCCACGCCGGCGATCAGCCAGTTGGACACTGCCCAGCCCATGGCGACCAGGGTCGAGTCGAGCATGGAGACGTCGATGTCTTCGCCCTCGCCGGTGCGCGAACGGCGAAACAGGGCGGCGGCGATCGCGAAGGCCGCGGTCAGGCCGCCGGTGGTGTCCGCCACCGGATAGCCGACCCGAAGCGGCGCGCTTTTCGTCTCGGTGGCGACGCTCGCCTCGCCCGTCACGCTCATCACGCCGGCGAGGCCCTGGACGATCTGGTCGTAGGCGGGATCGGCCGCGAGCGGGCTGTCCTGGCCATAGCCGGAGATCGCGCAGGTGATCAGATCCGGGCGCGCCTGGCGAAGCGTCGCGGCGTCGAGCCCGAGCCTCCCCATGACGTTTGGGCGAAAATTCTCGACCACGACATCGGCGCTCGCGACCAGCGTCTTGAAGACCGCCTTGCCCTCGGCCGCCTTGAGATCGAGGGTGATCGAGCGCTTGCCGGCGTTCTGGGCGAGGAAGGAGACGCCCATCAGCCTGGCATTCAGATCGGGATCGGCGCCGAGCTCGCGCGCGAGATCGCCCTTGCCCGGACGTTCGACCTTGATGACCTCGGCGCCGAGCATGGCGAGCTGATAGCAGCAAAACGGCCCCGCCAGCACGTTGGTCAGATCCAGAACCCGGACCCCTTCCAGCAGCGACGCCATTCTCTCCTCCGACCAGGCGACCTTCCGTCCCGATCCATACGCAGGCCGTGGGCGGACCGCAAGGAGGTCCGCGTCGCGGGCCTTGGCTTTTCCAAGACCGGCAGGCGCAATCCTCGACGATTCGGCGCGCGGCATGCGGCGCCGGTTCAAATCGGGCCGATCCAAACCGGGCCGATCCAAACCGGAAAGACCTATCGGGCGGCGACTTGCAAATCCGCCGCCTGCCGCGACAATGCCGTATCGGTGAAAGAGAGGAGAGGCGTCCATGGGATCGATCGTCGACATCGCCATGCAGTTTTTCGATGCCTGCGAGACCGGCGGCGGATGGCAGGCCTGCAAAGCCCATCGCCACCCCGATGCATCTTTCGCTTCACAGGCCGATCCCCTCGCCGACATCGGAACGGTCGAGGCCTACGCCGAGTGGATGAAAGGGCTTTTGTTGATCATCCCTGACGGTCGATATGAGCTGAAGTCGTTCGCGGTCGATCAGGAGCGCAATTGCGTCATGGCCTACGCTCGGTTCCTCGGCACCCAAACGGGCGAGGGCGGACCGGTGCCGCCGACCAGCAAATCGGTGTGCTCGGACTATGTCTACGTGATGGACTTCGAGGGCGACAGGATCCGCCATATGACCAAGATCTGGAATGCGGCCTGGGCGCGCCGGCAGCTCGGCTGGCTCTGATCGCAGGCAGACAGGATCTCAGTGCCCATCCGTGCGGGAAAGCGGTCGCGTTCATCATTTCTTAACCCGACCTGGCTAGGCTCTGGACGTCTTGCTGGTCCATGGGATCCTGGGAATCCGAGCCCCGCCCCTCCCTGATCCGGCGGGTGGATTCCCAGGATCCCATGGACCAAGAAACATCATGGCATGGAGAGGTTGACGAAAGCTCAACATCGGAAGGCGATTCGCTACGGGCTGCATGGTCCGGCGGTCACACGGTGGATGGAGACGTTTCACCGTCGGCATGAGACCCGTACCACAGCTTTTTGAACGGCTCTAAGCCGTCTTCGCCTCGAAGCCGCAGACGTCCTGGATGACGCATTCGGCGCATTTCGGCTTTCTGGCGAGGCAGACATAGCGGCCGTGCAGGATCAGCCAGTGGTGGGCGCCGCGGGCGTAGCGTCTGGGGACGGCCTTTTCCAGCTTTTTCTCGACGGCGAGCGGCGTCTTGGCGGGGGCGAGGCCGGTGCGGTTGGAGAGGCGGAAGACGTGGGTGTCGACGGCGATGGTCGGCTCGCCGAAGGCCTCGTTCAGGATCACGCTCGCGGTCTTGCGGCCGACGCCCGGCAGCTTCTCGAGGGCTTCCCGCGAACCCGGCACCTCGCCTCCATGCTCCTCGATCAACGCATGGCTTAGCGCGATCACGTTCTTCGCCTTGTTGCGGTAGAGGCCGATGGTCTTGATCAGCTCACGCACCCGGTCCTCGCCGAGCGCCAGCATGGCTTCGGGCGTGTCGGCGAGCGCGAACAGTTTTTTGGTGGCCTTGTTGACGCCGACGTCGGTCGCCTGCGCGGACAGCACCACGGCGACCAGGAGGGTGAACGGATTGGTATAGTCGAGCTCGGTCGCCGGCGCAGGATTGACCGCTGCCAGGCGGCTGAACATGGTGTCGATCTGATCCCGCTTCATGGCTCGATCCATCTCGCGTCAGGGAGGTTGTCGCTTGGTACGGCGATCGACGGCCGGGAGCAAGGGCGGCCTTTCGAGGAGCGCGGCTTCACGCAAGCGATCGATGGATGGTCGACGCGCGGATTTCGACTATATGTTTGGGCATGACCTCTTCATGCGACAGCCTCGGGGGTGGCCCCGCCCTTTCCGGAGCGCCGGCCTTTCAGGCGGTGCTCTACCCGAACCGATCGCTGAGCGGCACGGGTTTCACGCTGCTGATGGGGCTGGTGGTCCTGGTGAGCCTGCTGGTGGGCGCCGGCTTCGCGATCGCCGGGGCCTGGCCGGTGACGGGTTTTCTGGGCCTCGACGTGCTGCTGCTCTACCTCGCCTTCCGCTGGAATTTTCGTGATTCTTCACGCGCGGACATGATCCGGCTGGATGACCAGGGGCTTTCCGTGACGCGGATCATGCCGGACGGCAAGACCAGGGAATGGCGTTTCGAGACCGCCTGGGTGCAGGTGGTGACGGAGAAGAAACGGCTTCTTCTCCGCTCCCACGGCGAGGAACTCGCGATCGGCCCCTTTCTGACGGCGGACGAACGCGCCAGCCTGGCGGGCGCGCTGCGCGAAGCGATCGACGCCCGCCGACAGGCGCCCGGCGCATCCTGACGCGATCACGCGGAAGGCCGCTGCCGGTCGTCCCGGCCTACTGACCGAGTTGGTTTTTCAACTCGTCGAGGCCGGTGCGGTAGATGCCGGTCATCAGCTCGAGCGCCTCGTCGTCGCTGACGCCATTGGACTCGTAGCTGCTGGACCAGGTGACGGTGGCGCCGTCGCCGTTTTCCGTGACCGCCATGGTCGAGGCATAGTCGGCGATCGGCAGCGGGCTTTCGATGATCGCGTAGGAGAAGGACATGCCGTCCTCGTCCATCGCCGTCTGCTCCTCGATCAGCTCGCCGCCATCGCCGGTGGTGAGCTTGCGCATGGTCTTGCCGTCTTCCTCATAGGCCTCGCATTCGGCGATCACCGGATGCCAGGCCGCGATCGAGCACCAGTCCGCGATCGCGGTCCAGGCGTCGGCCGGCGAAGCGGCGACGTCGACGCTCTCGCTGAGATCGATGGCGAGCGCCGGGATCGCGAAAAGGCCGGCGGCGAGGGAACCGGCAAGCAGGGTAGCTTTCGAACGCATGAGGATTGCCTCCGCTGAGCGTGTTGATTCTTGGTTCGTCTAGTGGTGCGACCACATCGGAAGATTCCCAAGGCGAACTGCCGGAGCTTGGGCGTATACCGTCACTGCTGGCTCACGAGACGGGAATCAGATGATGTGGACATGCCACTAGGGATGGCGACTTTCGGCGCCGCGTCAAGCCCCGGCAAAGACGGAGCGGGTCAGAGCCCTGCTTTCGCCTCGGCGACCAGGGCGTCGGTCGCGGTTTCGATGCGCCGCTCCAACTCGGCCATGAATGCCTTGCGATCGAGGCCTGGTTCGATCGGCTCCAGAAATTCGACCAGGATCGTGCCCGGCCGCTTGGCGAAGCTGCGGCGTCCCCAGAACAGGCCGGAATTGAGCGCGACCGGCACCACCGGCAGCGCCAGCTGCTTGTAGAGGGCCGCGACACCGGGATGATAGGTCCGTCGCTCGCCGGGCGGCGTGCGCGTGCCTTCGGGGAAGATCACCACCGGCGAGCCGCGCTCGACCGCCTTGCGCCCGCCTTCGATCAGCGAACGGAGAGCCTTGGTGCCGTGCCCGCGATCGATCCGGATCATGCCGGCATGGAGAAGGCAGCGGCCGAAGATTGGAATCCTGGTCAGCTCCTGCTTCAGGGCGATCGCCGGATCGTCGATCAGAAGATGGGTGGTCACCGTGTCCCAGGCGGACTGGTGCTTGATCGCGTAGATGGCCTGGCCGTCCTCGATCCGGCGTTCGGCCCCCCGAACCTGGTAGTCGAGAGCGACGATGTTCCGGAGCAGCCATTGAATGCCGCGCTCCCAGCGTTCGGCGTGGCGCACCATGGCCTCGCGCGACATCAGAAGCACGCCGGTGGCGAACAACGCCATCGCCACGCCCCAGAGCCAGAATGCCAGGTTGAAGAGGAGGGAGCGGATCACCGGCGGAAGGCCGGCGTCATGCCATGCGCCCCAGGCTCCAGAGCGCGGTCAGCCTTGCCGTCAGGGTGCAGAGGAGGGCGGCGACCACCGGCACGCAGGCGAGAAAGATCCAGTCCACCGGGCGCAGGCCGAGGCGGATGGAGTTGGTCATTTCGAGATTCTGGATGCTGTAAAGCACGGCCAGAACGGTCGCCATGGCAGCGAAGAAACCGATCAGCCCGCCGCGCAGGCCGCTTTGCAGCGCATAGCGCTCGAACTGCCGGGCGAGGTAGCCGTCCTGCGCGCCCATATAGCGGAGCAGGGTGACGGTGTCGTCATGCATGGCGAGGCTGAGGCTGGTGATGACGATCACGATCGCGAGCGAGCAGAGGAGGAGGATCGCGCCTATGGTGATGCCGACCGTTCGAAAGAAGATCGCCTGCCGTTCGGCGCGGCCCTCGGAGATCTCCTGGATGCCGACGGTGGCATCGGGCACCACCTCGCGCAGCCGCCGCTCGAGGCCGTCGAGATCGGGTTCGCTGAGGGGATCGAGGGTGACATCGATCAGCCGCGGCAAGGGCAGGTCCTCGCCTTCCGTCCGCTCGCCGAGCCAGGGTTCGATCAGGTCCTGCAGCTCCTCGTCCCCGACCACGGTGGCCGAGACCACCTGTTTTTGCTCGTTCAGCACCTCGATGATGTTGGCGACGTCGCGATCGCCGTCCTCGGAAAGGCCGGCGGTGGGCAGGCTGACGGTGACGGTCTGGTCGCGCTGGTCGAACAGCTGCAGCGCGCCGTCGGCGATCGCCGCCGTGGCGAGCGCCACCACCGCCAGATAGAGGAGACCGGCCATGATCCAGGGCAGGAACCGGCTGACGGCGGTCTGATCGAGGGGCAGGTCGAGGCTGCGCACGTCGTTCCTTCCCCGTCAGTCCGCCGCCGCCAGGGGCGTCGGCGTCCGCGTCTGCCCCGTCAGCCGACCCTTCTCGATGTGATAGACCGGATGGGGATAGCGCTCGATCAGCTCGTCATTGTGGGTCGACAGCACCACCGTCGTGCCCTCCTTGGAGAGCTCGGTGAAGAGGCGCATCAGGCGCCTGGCCCGCTGCGTGTCGATGTTGCTGGTCGGCTCGTCGCCGAGCAGGAGATTGGGGCGCGAGATGGCCGCGCGCGCCGCCGCCACGATCTGGCGCTGGCCGGTGGACAGGCTCGGCGGCTTGGCGTCCATGACGTCGCTGAGCCCGAGCCATTCCAGCATCTCGTAGACCAGCTCCTTGATCTCGCGCTCGCGCGCGCCGCCGATCCGAAGCGGCAGGGCGACGTTGTCGAAGGCGGTCAGGTGATTGATCAATCGGAAGTCTTGGAACATCATGCCGATGCGGCGTCGCGATTCGCTGAGATCATCGCGATTGAAGCTGACGACGTCGCGGCCGAAAATTCTGAAGCTTCCTCTTGAGGGCGTATGGATCAGGCCCATAATATGCATGAGCGACGTCTTGCCCGCTCCGCTCGGTCCCACAAGAAAAATAAAATCGCCGCGTTCGAGCGTAAGGCTGATATCGTGCAGGACATCAGGCCCCTGGCCGTAGCGCATGGCGATCTGTTCAAGCTGCAACATGGCGGCTGCGATCGAGACGGTCGGAAAAGAAACGATTGTGAAGTGTACACATTACGGCTTATTAATCCACCTAACACTCAACTTTTAGGGGAACGGCGCTCGCCCGATCGGCCATGATCCTAACCTGCCCCAGCTGCTCCAGTCGATACCATGTCGACGCGGCCGCTTTCCAGGAAAAGCCCCGCAAGGTTCGCTGCGCGAATTGCGGCCACCGATGGAAAGCCAGCCCGCCCTCGGACAAGCCTCGCACCGCTGACGTCGAGCTCGCACCGCCGGCCGCGCAGCAGGAGGAACGCGTGCGCGCCGCGGCGACGGGATCGGTGCGCCGGCCCGCAGCGGCGACCGCGGCGGCCACGGCCGGCCGGTCGCGCAGTCCGGTCGGCTGGCTGCTCGGCGCCGGCGTGGTGGTGCTGCTCCTGGTCAGTGCGGTCATCGGCCGGAACGGCATCGTAGGAAAGTTCCCCGCGACTGCTGCCATGTATCAATCCGTCGGCTTGCCAGTCGATGAAGACTTCGGACTGGAGTTCAAAGACGTCACCCTGGACTGGCAACGTGAAGGGGGTGCCTTCGTTTTGGTGGTCGAAGGCGAAATAGTCAACCTCTCCGATGCCGATCAGCCCATTCCTCCGGTACGCATGGCCATTCTGGACGGCGAGGGGCAGGAGCTGCAGCACGAATTCTTCGAGGTCGGCGAAAGCCAGATCAGTGCCGGCAACCGCATCAGCTTCTCCGGCCGCATGGTCGACCCCATCGACCAGGGCGAAAATTTCAGGCTGACCTTCGGTCAGGAGTCGTAGGGTCCGGATTCTTTACGAGCGTCGTCGGAGAAGGTTGCATCGGTTCGCCATCGCCTGGGGCTAACATCAACCCGCCTGGACGTTGACCCTTTCTCCGCCTGTGGCCCCGTCCTCCCACGAGCCCCCTCGATCACCGGCGTTTACGTTTTATCAACCTCTTGCCGTCATGATGGCGTTCTGGTCCATGCGATCCTGGGAATCCGAGCCTCGCCCCGCTTTTCCGGCGGGCGGGCAGACTCCCAGGATCGCATGGACCAGACCTGGATTGTGGTGCAAAGCTGTCAAGAATTGATGAAACGCTGCTGATTCCAGGTGAATCGACCTGATCGGCCGGCCCAATCCCATCGTCATGCCCGGGTTCGACCCGGGCATCCGCCTTTCGGCAGATCGACGACGTCAGGTCTTCGGCGTGGACATGGATTGCCGGGTCAAGCCCGGCCATGACGGCCTTTCCGATGGGCTCCAAGCATTTTCCCTGCAAATGAAGTCCGCGCCGGCCCGCACCCCCCTCCCGACCGCCCAAGGCGAGGGTCCCCTGTAGGCGGTCGGGGGGCGGGCTGGTTCCGCAAGGTCGGAAAAAGCTTTAGACGTTGAAGCGGAACAGGATGACGTCGCCGTCCTTGACGATGTAGTCGCGGCCCTCCTGGCGGAGCTTGCCGGCCTCTCTCGCGCGCGCCTCGCCGCCGCAGGCGACGTAGTCTTCATAGGTGATGGTCTCGGCGCAGATGAAGCCGCGCTGGAAGTCGGTGTGGATGCGGCCCGCCGCTTCGGCCGCGGTCATGCCGTCGACGATGGTCCAGGCGCGCGCTTCCTTGGGGCCCGCGGTCAGGAAGGTCTTGAGGCCGAGCAGGCGGTAGCCGGCCTGGATCACGCGGTCGAGACCCGGTCGTTCCAGGCCCAGGCTCTCAAGATATTCCGCGCGGTCGTCGGCGCCGAGCTGCGAGAGCTCGGCCTCGATCGCGGCCGAGACCACCACCGCACCCGCACCCTCCTTCTCGGCGAGGGCTGCGACAGCGAGCGCATGGTCGTTGCCGGCGGCTGCACTCTCCTCCTCGACATTGCAGACATAGAGAATGGGCTTGGCCGTGATCAGGTCGAGCACCTTGAGCGCGGCCGGATCCTCCTTCGCGGCGTCCAGCCTGCGGGCCGGCTTTCCATCTTCCATCTCGGGTCTGATGCGCTCGATCAGGGCCAGCTGCGCCTTCGCCTCCTTGTCGCCGCCGCGCGCGCGCTTGATCAGGCCTTCGCTCCGCTTTTCCAGGGACGCGAGGTCGGCGAGCAGGAGCTCGGTGTTGATCAGTTCGGCGTCGCGCACCGGATCGACCCCGCCTTCGACATGGGTGACGTCGTCGTCCTCGAAGCAGCGAAGGACGTGGAGGATGGCATCCACGCCTCGGATCGCGCCCAGGAACTGGTTGCCGAGGCCCTCGCCCTTGGATGCGCCGCGCACCAGGCCAGCGATGTCGATCACCTCGAGCTGCGTCTCGACGATTTTTTCCGATTTCGCGATCTTCGCGATGACGTCGAGGCGCTCGTCCGGCACCGGCACGCGCCCGGTATTGGGCTCGATCGTGCAGAACGGGTAGTTCGCCGCGGCGGCGGCCGCGGTCGAGGTCAGGGCGTTGAAGAGGGTCGATTTGCCGACGTTGGGCAGACCGACGATGCCGCAGTTGAAACCCACCTGCTCAGGTCCTCGTGTCGTCGCGGTCGGCCTTCGCCGGCGCTGATGTGTGCTTGTTCGGCTTGGTGAGAAGCGCGATCTTGTTCATGCAGCCGGCATCGTCGCCTTCGGCCAGAAGCGGCGCCGCGGCGACGATGGCGTCCAGGAGCGGCGCCAGCCATTCGCGGTCGGCTTTGGAGAAATTGCCGAGCACATGGCCCGTGACCTTAGCCCTGTCGCCGGGATGACCGATGCCCAGGCGAACCCGCTTGAAGTCCTTCGTGCCGATGCATGCAGCGATCGAGCGAAGGCCGTTGTGGCCGGCGACGCCGCCGCCCTCCTTGATCCTGACCTTGCCCGGCGCGAGGTCGAGCTCGTCATGCAGGACCACCAGATCGTCCAGCGTCAGCTTGAAGAAATTCGCCGCCTCCGCCACCGCCCGGCCGGATCGGTTCATGTAGGTGTCGGGCTTTTGCAGCATGACCTTCCGGCCGCCGAGCTGGCCCTCGGCAATGCGGCTCGCGAATTTCGAGCGCCAGGGCGAGAAGCCGTACGCCTCGGCGATCGCATCGAGGGTCATGAAGCCTATATTGTGGCGATGCCCGGCATAGTCAGGGCCGGGATTGCCGAGGCCGACCATCAGCAGCATCGAGCAAGCCGATCAGTGAAGGACCAGCGGAGGGCAGACGGGCGCCTGGCTGATGTCAGCTTTCCTCGCCGTCGCCGTCCGCCTCGGACCCGCCGTCATCGTCGGACTTCTGCTCGGTCGCCTCGACCTCGTCGGCTGCGACCTCGCCGTCCTCCTCGCCTTCCTCGACCTCGGGCTCGACCGTGGGCGCTGCGATGGTGGCGATGGTGAAGTCGCGATCGTCGATGGTCGGCTCGACATTGTCGGGCAGCTTGATCTGCGAGAAATGCAGGCTGTCGCCGACGACGGCCTCGATCAGATCCAGTTCCAGCTGCTCGGGTATGCTGTCCGCCGGGCAGATCAGCTCGACCTCGCGCCGCACCACGTTCAACACGCCGCCCGCCTTGAGGCCGGGGCATTCCTCTTCGTTCAGAAACACCACCGGCACCTCGACCGTGATCCTGGCGCCGCGGGACACATAGACGAAATCTGCATGGATCGGCTCGTCGGAGACCGGGTGCAGCTGGATCTCGCGCGGCAGCACGCGCACCGGCTTGCCGCCGATCTCGAGATTGCAAAGCGAGCTGTAGAAGCGCGGGTTCTGCAGCTCGCGGCGAAGCGCCCTCGCCTCGAGGGAGAACATCAGCTGCTCCTTGCCTTCGCCGTAAACGACGCCCGGCACCCGTCCGGCCTGGCGCAACGCCCGCGCGGCGGTCTTGCCGGCGGTGCTCCGGTCCTCGGCGACCAGCGTAGTCATGTCACTCATCGTCTCGTCACTCTCATCCGTGCCAGGTGCCGGCGGCACCTGCTTGACTTGGTTCTTTACTCAGGCGCGGGCTTGGCCAATCGCCGACTTTCCCGACAACCCAAACGTATTTCATCTGCGGCGCAGACCCGCCGACCGGTCTCCGCCGCCAGGTCCAGTCCCCAGCGCCGCTAGTCGAAGAGGCTGGAGACGGAGGTCTCGTCGCTGATCCGCTTGATCGCCTCGCCGATCAGTCCGGCCACGCTCAGCTCCCGGATCTTCTTGGTGACCCTGACCGCCTCGGTCGCCCGGATGCTGTCGGTGATCACCAGGGCTTCCAACGGGCTGGCACTGACCCTGGCCACGGCTCCTGCGGACAGCACGCCGTGGGTCACGTAGGAAGCCACCGACGTCGCACCGGCATCGAGCAGAGCTATTGCCGCATTGCAAAGCGTCCCGGCCGAATCGACCATATCGTCGACCAGGATGCACCGATACCCGGCGACGTCTCCGATGACGTTCATGACCTCGGAAACGCCCGCCCGTTCCCGCCGCTTATCGACGATCGCGAGGTTGACGTCAAGCCGTTTGGCCATGCCCCGCGCGCGCCCGACGCCGCCCACGTCGGGCGACACGATCATCAGCTCTTTCGGGTCGTAATGCTCGAGAATGTCCTTGGCCATCAGGGGCGAGGCGTAAAGATTGTCCACGGGGATGTCGAAGAAGCCCTGGATCTGGCCGGCGTGAAGGTCCATGGTAAGCACGCGATGGGCGCCTGCCGTGGTGATCAGATTGGCGACCAGCTTCGCCGAGATGGGCGCGCGCGAGCCGGTCTTGCGGTCCTGCCGCGCATAGCCGAAATAGGGCATGACCGCGGTGATCCGCCTAGCCGAGGCCCTTTTCAGGGCGTCGATGCAGACCAGCAGCTCCATGAGATTGTCGTTGGCCGGATAGGAGGTCGACTGAACCAGAAAGACGTCCTGGCCGCGGACGTTTTCGTGGATGTCGACGAACAGCTCCATGTCGGCGAAACGGTGAACCGTCGCGTCGGCGAGCGGCATGTTGAGATAGGCGGCAATCGCTTCGGCAAGCGGTCGATTGCTGTTGGCGGCCAGCAATTTCATGCTGCGCACCCTCCAAGCGGACATCAGCGGACCGGACATGTACCAAGAGGCCGAGCCTAAGTAAACTTTTAGCGAGTTCGGAGAGTGTCATCCCTGAAATGCCCCGCCTCGGACGCCCGCCGGCCATCACACGCGGCCGCCGGCGGTGAGCGTCGAGACCGTGGCCTTCGTGATTGCCGGCGCGGTCTGCGGCGGCTTCGTCAACGGGCTTGCCGGCTTCGGCACCTCGCTGTTCGCGCTCGGCTGGTGGCTGCAGGTGATGCCGCCGCTGCAGGCGGTGGCGCTGTCGCTCGTGCTGTCGGTGGCGAGCGGCGTGCAGGGGGTCTGGCTGGTGCACCGCGCGATCGACCGCCGCCGCCTGCTTCGCTTTCTGCTGCCGGCGCTGCTCGGCATGCCGATCGGCCTCGGACTTCTGGGCTGGATCGAGGCCGGCCCGCTGAGGCTGATCCTCGCCGCGTTTCTCCTCGCCTATGGCGGCTTCTTCGCCTTTCGTCGGAACCTTCCCAGCCTCGGCCGGACGCCGCCCCTGATCGACGGCTTGATCGGGTTTCTGGGCGGCGGTCTGGGTGCGCTCGCCGGGCTTTCGGGCGCGTTGCCGACCATGTGGGCGGCGCTCAAGCCCTGGACCAAGGCCGAGTGCCGGGCGCTGCTTCAGCCCTATAACGTGACGGTGCTCGGCCTGTCCGCGGTGCTGCTGGCGATGGACGGCGTCTACGACCGGGACGTTCTGATCACCATCGCCATCGCCCTGCCGGCGGCCCTGCTTGCCGCGCAGTTCGGCATCCGGCTGTTCAGGCGCATGAACGACGCCGATTTTCGCCGGCTTCTGATCGTCCTGATGCTGGCCTCGGGATCGATCCTGTTGTTTCGAACGCTGTTCTGAGCCGGCAGCGCTCGGCCTGCCCCGCCGGGGCTCAGCCGGCTTCGTCGAGAACGGCGCCTTCGAGCGCGTTCAGGATCTTTTTCTGGCGCACGCCCCAGCGGTAGTTGTGCATGACGCCGGAGCTGAGAATCACGCGGTGGCAGGGGATCAGCCAGGAGATGTTGTTGCGGCCCACGGCACTGCCGACCGCGCGCACCGCCTTCGGGCTGCCGATCGCCTCGGCGATGTCCCGATAGGTGACGAGGCGGCCAAAGGGGATGCGCAGCAGGGCTTCCCAGACCTTGATCTGAAAATTGGTGCCGCGGATCAGAAGCGGCAGCGGTTTTTTTCCGAGATCGTCGATCGCGAAGGCGCGTGCGACCCAGGGGGCTGTGGCGGCTTCGTCCCGGATCAGCGTCGCTCCGGCCCAGGCTTTCTGAAATTCCTCCTCGGCTGGCCGGCCGTCATCGGCGACGAAGGCGAGCCAGCAGACGCCGCGGGTCGTGACGCCGAGCATCACCCGGCCGATCGGCGTGTCGTGGATGCCGTAGCGGATTTCGAGAGACGGGCCGAGCGCCTTGAACTCGCCGGGCGTCATTGCCTCGCAGTTCACGAACAGATCGTGCAGCCGGGAGGGTCCGGAGAGACCGGCGTCGAGGGCGGCGTCGAGCACGCTTGCATCCTCCGCGAGCGCCTGCTTGGCGTGGCCGAGGGTGACATATTGCAGGAATTTCTTCGGGCTGATGCCGGCGAAGCGCTTGAACACGCGCTGGAAATGATGGGGCGAGAGGCCGGCGAGCTCCGCCATGACGTCGAGCGAGGGCTGGTCCCTCGCATGATCGACGACAAAGTCGATGGCTTCCCGGATCCGCAGATGGTCGGAAGCCTCGCCGCCTTCCGGCGTCGCCTGTGACGGGGCCGGCTGCACCCTGCGGCCGGCGCCGCGCTCGATGAGGGTTTCCAGAGGCATCGCAGCCCTCCTTGGCTTCGCTTTGTTCATGGCGGTGTCGCATTGGTCATGGCGCCACCTTGGGCCGTCGCCGATCCCCCGCCAACCCGATTCTTGCGCTCGCTTCAAAGATCGGCTTGGCTCTATCCATGCCGCTGCAAAACCGCGTGACGCCAAAGGGGGAGATCCTGGCGCTGAAGGAGCGCGGGCGGCTCATGGGCAATCGCGGCATTCTGCATGACGGCGAGCGGCGGCTCGGCAAAGCCCGTTGGCGTCACCCGCACTGGATCATCTGCGAACTCGCCTTCAAGGGCTGGAAACGCGCCGTGATGCAGCCCCGCAGCTACACCGAGCTTTTCTTCCTCGACGAGGCGACCGCGCTCGCCGCCGGCCACAGGCCCTGCGCGCTCTGCCGGCGTGCGGCCTATCTCGCCTTTCAGGACGCGCTGAAATCAGCGTTGCACAGCGAGGACCGACTGGACGCGGCATCCCTGGATCGCATGCTGCACGCGGCCAGGATCGAGACCGGCAGCCGTCGGCAGCGGCGCTTCGAGGCGCGCATGGACGACCTGCCGGACGGCGCGATGGTGCGTCTTTCCGAGAGCCTTGGCTCCCCCGGCGAGGACGATGTCTGGCTGGTGCGCGGCGATCATCTGCATCGCTGGCGGCCGGGCGGCTATGACCGCCGGGTAAGCCGGCCCGCGGGCGCGACGGCGAGCGTTCTGACCCCGCGGCCGACGGTGCTCGCATTGCAGCAGGGCTACCGGCCCTTTCTGCATGAAACCGCCCGGAGCGGCGGGTGATGACCGAAGACGTCACGCTCGAGACCGAGCGCCTCCTTCTTCGCCGCCTGCGCTCCGACGACCTCGACGCCTTCGCCGCGATGAACGCCGATCCCGAGGTGATGCGCTACTTCCCGGCGCCGCTCTGCCGTTCCGAGACCGAGGACATGATGGCGCGCACGGATCGGCATTTCGAACGCCACGGCTTCGGCTGGTGGGCGGTGGAGGTGCCTGATGTGGCGCCGTTCGCCGGCTTCGTCGGGCTGCTGGCGCCGGCGTTTCACGCGCATTTCACGCCCTGCGTCGAAGTGGGCTGGCGTCTGGCGAGACCGTTCTGGGGGCGAGGCTACGCCACCGAAGCCGGCAAGGCTTGTCTCGACTTCGCTTTCGGGAGTCTGGAACTGGACGAAGTCGTCTCCATGGCCGTGGCCGGAAACCTGGCGTCCAGGCGGGTCATGGAGCGTCTCGGCATGACCAGGCGGGTGGCGGACGATTTCGGCCACCCGAGAATCCCGTTCGATCACCCGCTTCGCGGCCACGTGCTCTACCGGCTGTCGCGACCGGCCTGGGCGAAACGGTCGCGCTGACCGAACCTCGAGCCCCTCACTGAGTAGCGACGGAATGGACGGCGGATTGCTGCGGCCCCTCGCCACGCGCCAGGTGGAAATCGCTGCAGCCCGGCGTTTCGATGCGCCCCAGGATCTCGGCGCCGCCGATTTCGGCGCGGCCGGCAAGATCGTGACGCTGCAGGCCGCTCGGCCGTTCGATCCAGTCGCCGCTTTTCAAAAGGATCGTGCCGTCGTCGGCATGGTAGGCGCCGGTCATGGCGAAGCTGCCGGACGGCAGGGACGGCGATCCGGGAAGCGCATAAAAGGAGAAGACCGCGACGATCGTCTCGTCCTCGGGGCTATCATGGTCGGCGATGTCGAGGGTGAAGCCGATCGTGTCCCACTGGCACTGATACTCGCCCTGCCATCGCCCGAGCAGTGCGCTCTTGCTGGGCGGCTGGATGGCGGCGAGGTCGATGTCCAGATCCGAGGGCGGCGAAGCCGCGAGCAACGGCGCCCACATGAAGGCTTCGATGTCCTCGCCGAGGGCGACCTGGAGCCAGTCGTCGTCCGAGACCTCGCCGATGACCAGGACGGGCCGATTCGGTTCGAGCGTGGCAACGATCACGCCGGCGGCGCTGGGCTCCGCGCGCACGTTCGCGCGTTTCTGCGTGATCAGGCGCTCGTCGTGTTTTTCGATCGGCAAAGGTGTTTCTGCCTCTTCGGCCACCGCCATGTCGGCGTCCGCGAGGTCCGCCAGGCGGTGCTCGGCAAGGCTGCGGAACATGCCGTCGGCAAAGTCGTTCAGATAGCCGGCGAATGCGTCGGGATCGCCGCTGTCCCTGATCGCGGTCCAAGCGACCAGATCGGCCGTGCGCGGATCGATCGCGACGGGCCCGGACGGTGCCGCATTCTCCGCCGGCAAGGGCGGCCCCGCGAGATAGATCGGCGCGGTCAGGGAGGAGGACTCCCAAGGGATCTGCACGCCGTCGGTCGCCTCGGCGACGTCCAGGCGCACCTCCTGAAACACCTGCTCGACCATCAGCCCCGGCCTGGACAGACCGTTGGCCAGCGCCAGCGGATAGAGGCCGTGATGACGCGGACGTCCGGCCGCGGGTGCCGGCGACGCGCCGAAGGCGACCAGCGTTCCGACCGGTGCGTCGATCGCGGCCAGACCCGGCGACAGGCCTGCCTCCTCCGCGATCACGCTGTCCGCGGGCACGTCGAGGATCACGAGTTTATGCTCGTTGGTGGCGAAAGCGAGCTCGGCAAGCGTCAGGTCGAGGTCGATCGCCGCGTCATCGACGTCGTCGGCGTCGGCGATCTCGGCGTCCACCGGCAGCAGGTAGTTCGAGCCGTCCCGCCGAAAGCCGTGGCCGGCGTAGAACAGGAGTCCGATGCTGTCGCCGCCGGCCAGATCGATGCGCCGGCCGAAATCGGCGATGCGCGCCGCCATGGCCGAGCGGTCGAGATCGGCGGCCGCCTCGACGTCGAAATCGAGGCTGCGCAGCGTGTCCGCCATCACCGCCATGTCGCTCTCGACATGGTCGAGCGGCGCCACATGCTCGTAGGCGCCATTGCCGATCACCAGGGCGATGCGCTCGCCGGCCGCGGCCGGCAGGGCGAAAAGCTGGGCTGCGAGCAATGGAACGAAGACTACGCCGAGCCGCAGTCCGGCCAGACGGTGGATCGAGAAACGAGAGTGATGACTCATGGCTTCCACGATATATGACGGCGATCTGTTCCCCCGAAAGGCGAGGCTGGCGCCGCCGTCCACAACCAGCCCTACCGCTCTCCGCGGCGGATATTAGCTATCGAACGTGATTTTGGGAAATGTTTTACGCGCATCCGTTGCATTTCCCTCCAGTTTTGCCAGCACGGCGTCCGCGAATTTCCAGGTAACGGAGTGCCTGCGGTCCCTCGGGCTGGGAGACGACCGGCGGCCGTCCGCGATCGCTGTTTTCCCGGATCTGAATGTCGAGCGGGATCTCGCCGATGAAGTCGACGCCGTATTTTTCCGCCGTCTCGCGCGCCCCGCCATGGCTGAAGATGTCGCTGCGTTCGCCGCAATGGGGACAGGCGAAATAGCTCATGTTCTCGACGATGCCGAGCACCGGCACGTCGACCTTTCGGAACATGTTGAGTGCTTTGCGGGCATCCAGGAGGGCGATGTCCTGCGGCGTCGAGACGATCACGGCACCAGCCAGCGGCACGCGCTGGGCCATGGTCAGCTGGGCGTCGCCGGTGCCGGGCGGCAGGTCGACCACGAGCACGTCGAGTTCACCCCATTCGACGTCGTTCAGCATCTGTTGGATGGCGCTCTGCACCATCGGCCCGCGCCAGATCATCGGCGCGTCCTCGTCGACCAGAAAGCCCATGGACATGACCTTGACGCCGAAATTCTCCATCGGCGTCAGCTTCTTGCCGTCCGGGCTGTTCGGCTTGCCGGTGATGCCGAGCATGCGCGGCTGCGAGGGGCCGTAGATGTCGGCGTCGAGCACGCCGACCCGTTTTCCGCGCGCAGCGAGCGCCAGAGCGAGGTTGGTCGAGGTGGTCGACTTGCCGACGCCGCCCTTGCCGGACGCGACGGCGATCACGTTCGCGATGCCCGGAAGTTCCGGCTTGCCGCCGAGGCCGTCCGGGCCGGTCGCCGGCCCCTGGCCGGGACCGCGTGCGACCTTTCGCGGCGAGCCGCCGCCCATGCCGGGGGCGCCGCCAGCCTTGCGTTCGGCGGTCAGCACGGCTGTCACAGAGGTGACGCCGGCAAGGGCCATCACCGCCTGCTCGCAGGCCTGACGAAGAGGCTCCTTGGCTTTCGCTTCGGCCTCGCTCGGCGCGATTTCGAGGGCGAAGCCGACATTGCCGTCCTTGACCACGACACCCGAAACCATGCCGAGATCGACAACGCTTCGTCCCGCCGTGGGATCGTGAATTTTGTCCAGGGCTGCAAGGACCTGTTCTCTGGTGATTTCCGACATGGTTGAAGACATCCACTGACTGCACGATATAGACGGGATCGGAAACCAGACGTTTGGGCCAACACGCCCTGGCGTTCCGAGTGTCGTTGATATAATAGACGCCGGGACCCGGGCAAAGCCCTCGGGGCGACCCATCCGAAGCACGGAAAGGTAATCGAGCGATGCCTTGGAACAATCAAGGTGGCGGCTGGCAAGGTGGCGGCGGCCAAGGCCCCTGGGGAGGACGTCCCGGCGGAGGCGGCGGTGGTGGCGGCGGCCAGCAGCCTCCCGATCTCGAGGAACTGCTCAGGCGTTCGCAGGAGAAGGTGAAGAAAATTTTCCCGGGCGGCGGTGGGCCCGGCGGCGGCATCGGCCTGGGCGGCGGCGGCAGCAAGAAGCCGCTGATCCTGATCCCGCTGGTGCTGCTCGGCCTCTGGCTGGCGAGCGGCATCTATCGCGTGCAGCAGGATGAGCGAGGCGTGGTGCTTCGGTTCGGCAAGCAGGTGGCGGTGACGGACCCGGGGCTGCACTGGCACTGGCCGACGCCGATCGAAACGGTGCTGACGCCAAAGGTGACGCGTGTCAATCGCGTCGAAGTCGGCTTCCGAGCCCCCGGCGGCTCGATCAATCGCGGCGAGAGCAGCCGTGACATCAACAACGAAAGCCTGATGCTGACCGGCGACGAGAACATCGTCGACATCAACTTCGTCGTTCTCTGGGTGATCGACAAGCCCGAGGATTTTCTGTTCAGGGTTCGTGATCCGGAAATCACGGTCAAAGCCGTCGCGGAAAGCGTGATGCGCGAGATCATCGGTCAAACGCCCTTCGTCGAAGCCACGACCGAAGGACGCCTGCAGATCGAGGACGAAGCGCGCGAGCAGATACAGGCGACCCTGAACACCTACGGCGCCGGCATCGCTGTGACGCAGGTGCAGGTGCAGAAGGTCGACCCGCCGGATCAGGTGATCGACGCCTTCCGGGACGTGCAGCGGGCGCAGGCCGACCGCGAGCGCGCGCAGAACGAGGCGGAGACCTACCAGAACGATATCCTGCCGCGCGCCCGCGGCGACGCGGTCAAGATGGAGCAGGAGGCCGAAGCCTACGCCCAGGAGGTGGTGGCGCGCGCCGATGGTGACGCCCAGCGCTTCATCGCGGTCTACAACGAATATGCCAAGGCGCCCGACGTGACCACGCGCCGCCTCTATCTGGAGACGATGGAGGAAGTTCTGAGCAACATGAACAAGGTGCTGATCGACGGGTCGGCCGGCGGGAGCGGGGGTGTCGTGCCCTATCTGCCGTTGCCCGAACTCGAGAAACGGGCCAACCGGCGCAGTGGCGAAAATGCGAGTGGAGGCGTCCAATGAGCCGCGCTCTGATGATTCTGGCAGTTGTCGCGGGCCTCGCTTTGCTCGCGCTCTTCGGCAGCGTCTATACGGTCTACGAAACCCAGCAGGCGCTGGTTCTGCAGTTCGGCCGCTATATCAGAACGGTGACCGAACCCGGCCTGCATTTCAAGCTGCCGTTCCTACAGAACGTCGTCTACATCGATCGTCGGGTGCTGGACTTCGACGCGCCGGCGGAGGAGGTCATCCTCGGGGACCAGAAGCGTCTGGTCGTCGACGCTTTCGCCCGCTACCGGATCGCCGATCCGCAGCGCTTCTACCAGGCCGTCCGCGACGAGGACGTGCTGCGCCAGCGCATCAATTCGATCCTCGACGCCTCGCTGCGTAAGGTTCTCGGCGACACGCCTCTGTTCACGGTGCTGTCCGCCGACCGAGCGACCCTGATGGAGCGCATTCGCGACGATACCAATTCGCGCGTGAAGAATTTCGGCGTCGACGTTGTCGACGTCCGGATCAAGCGGGCGGATCTGCCGGCGGAGAACAGCGAGGCGATCTACCGCCGGATGCAGACCGAGCGCGAGCGCGAGGCGAAGGAGCTGCGCGCGCAGGGTTACGAGCTCGGCCAGCGCATCCGCGCGTCTGCCGATCGCGAACGGCGGGTGATCATCGCCGAGGCCCAGAAGAAGGCGCAGATCATCCGTGGTCAGGGCGATGGCGAGGCCACTCGGATCTTCGCGGAAGCCTTCGGTCAGGACATCGACTTCTTCAGCTTCTACCGCTCGATGCAGGCCTATCGGGACGCACTCGCCGACGAGAACACCAGCTTCGTACTGTCGCCCGAAGGTGAGTTCTTCCGCTTTTTCGGCAGTTCGGAACCCGATCTGCCGCAGGCGGCCGGAACCGTGCCGTCCTCGCCGCGAGCGAAGGTCGACGGCGAGGTTCGCCTGAACCAGGCGCTCGGTGCGGTGCTCGACCGGGCATCGCCGGTGCAGGTCGACTGACGGGGTTTTTTCGCGCCGCATATCCGACCCGTGTCGCGACGGCGCCGATTGCCGCACCGCCGTTGTTCCAGGCGGCGGTGAGCGGGCGGCCGTCGCCGCCCAGCGGCCTCGGCGCGGCGTCAAGCGACGGGTTCCTGCTCGATGTCCGATTTCGCCACCGCCGCCGCTCTGATCCTCGTGCTCGAGGGCGTGCTCTGGGCGCTTATGCCGGATGGCATGAAGCGTGCGGCGATGATGGCGCTCACCCTGGAAAATCATCAATTGCGCGCCGGCGGTCTCGCGGCGGCCGCGTTCGGCGTGTTCCTTGTCTGGCTGTTGCGCGGATAAGGGGATTTGATAGAATGAAACTCAACCAATAATTGCTGAACTTTGTCGCCTCGACCATTGACTTCCCCGGCATCGATGACAAGATCCCCGAGCGGGGCTTGGCTGAGTTCCGGAAAGAAAAATCAACCATTACGCTATGAACTGTGTAGATCTCGCGGAGTAACGTTCATGAGTTTGGAAAGCGCAATGGCTTTCGGTATCCGCTTTCCGGCGGGACCCGGCGGCTGCGTCGATCTCGTCGGGCGCAGGCTGCGGACGGCCGCTTTCGCGCTTCTGCTCCCGTTCCTCGCCGTGCTCGTCATGCCCGTCGTCGCCGACGCCAGGGCGCCGATGGAGAGTTTCGCCGACATCGTCGACGAAATCGCGCCGGCGGTGGTGAACATTTCGACCAGCAAGGCGGTCAGCAGCGGCGGACCGGGCGGAGAAGAAGCCTTCCCGTTCCCGCAGCCGCCGCCAGGCTCGCCGTTCGAAGACTTCTTCCGCGAGTTCTTCGACCGCGAGCGCACGCCCGGGCAGACGCCGCCGCAACGCCGCGCCTCCTCGCTCGGTTCCGGCTTCGTGGTCGATCCCAACGGGTATGTGGTCACCAACAACCACGTCATTGCCGAGGCCGACGAGATCCAGGTGGTGTTTGCCGACGAGACCAGCTACGAGGCCGAGCTGATCGGCAAGGACACCAAGACCGATCTGGCGCTCCTCAAGATCAAGGACGACGACGGCCCCTTCCCCTCGGTGGAGTTCGCGGACAGCGACGCGGTGCGGGTCGGCGACTGGATGATCGCCATCGGCAACCCGTTCGGGCTCGGCAACACCGTGACCGCAGGCATCATCTCCGCGCGCTCGCGTGATATTCGCGCCGGCCCCTATGACGACTTCCTGCAGGTCGACGCGCCGATCAATCGCGGCAATTCAGGCGGGCCGAGCTTTAATCTCGACGGCAAGGTGATCGGCATCAACACGGCGATCTTCTCCCCGTCCGGCGGCAATGTCGGCATCGGCTTCGCGATCCCGGCTAATCTCGCCGTGCCGGTGATCGAAAGCCTGAAGGAGGACGGCCGGGTCAAGCGCGGCTGGCTCGGCGTGCGCATCCAGACCGTCACCGACGAGATCGCCGAGAGCATGGGCCTCGACGAGGCGAGCGGTGCTCTGGTCGCCAGCGTCACCTCGGGCGGACCGGCCGAGCAGGCGCAGATCGAACCCGGCGACGTGGTGCTCGAATTCGACGGCAAGAAGATCGACCGCATGCGCGGGCTGCCGCGTATCGTCGCGGAAACACCGATCGGCAAGGAGGTCGACGTGCTGATCTGGCGGCGCGGTGAGGAGCAGACCGTCCAGGTCGAGCTCGGCGAACTGCCCGAGGATGACCAGCTGGCAGCACTCTCCCAGGAGGAAGGGGATGGTTTCGGCGATGGCGCGAGCGGCGCGTCCTCGATCGACCCCCTCGGTGTGACCGTGGCCACGATCACCGACGAGATGCGCGAGCGCTTCGAGATCCCGGGCGAGGCCAAGGGCGTGGTGATCACCGAGGTCGCCGAAGGCAGCACCGCCAGCGACGAGAACCTCCGGCCGGGCGACGTGATCGTCGAGGTCGGTCAGGAGGAGGTCAATTCACCGCCGGAGGTGGCCGCGAAGGTGAGTGAGGCCCTGGACAGCGACAAGAAATCGGTTCTGGTGCTGATCGATCGCGGCGGCGACCTGCGCTTCGTGGCGCTCCGCTTCTCCGAGGGCTGAGCGGGCTCGAAAGCGGGCGGCAGCGCGATTTCGGAACGGGGGCCGGCGGATCCGCCAGCCTTTCTTGTGCGCGACGGTGCTTCGATGCCCGGCGTGACCGGTTTCGACCCGGATCGCATCCTGCCGCGCACGGGCGAAGCAGCGAACGGCGCTGCTGGTTTTGAGGCGCTGTCGATCAAGAGAATGTCGGCAACGTTTAAATTATCATATTCAAATTTAGTGAAATTTTTATATAAAAACTTTTAAAAACGTTCGATGTTTCTTTAAGAAAACTTGCTTATTCTTCGCAGAAATCCTCTTTTGGGATTCCCTGAAGGTAGAGGAGTGCGGTAAGATTGGCCACTTTTATGGAGATTTCGCTCGTTGCTTCCAGTGCCGGGTGAGGGCGGTACGCTACGCCCAGGCCGGCAGCGGCGATCATCGGCAGGTCGTTGGCGCCATCGCCGACGGCAAGTGTATCACCAGGACATAAACCATGAGCACGGGTCAACCGTTGCAGGGCAAGGAGTTTGGCGTCGGCACCGATGATCGGCGCCAATACCCGTCCGGTCAGCCGACCGTCGGCCACCTCCAGCCGATTGGCGATCGCCTGCTCGAAGCCCAGCACCTCCGCCACCCGTTCTGCGAAAGGCACGAAACCGCCGGAAACCAGCGCCGTCACGGCGCCGTCCCGGCGCATGGTCCGCACCAGGCAGCGGGCACCCGGCATCGGCCGGACGCGCTCGCGATAGACCTGATCGATGATGTCGACGGGGAGACCGGCGAGCAGCGCCACCCGTTCTCGAAGCGCGCCAGCGAAATCGAGTTCACCGTTCATGGTGCGGCGGGTGATCGCGGCGACCTCGTCCTTGACCCCTGCGAAGTCGGCGAGTTCGTCGATGCACTCGACCGTGATCATGGTGCTGTCCATGTCGCTGATCAGCAGCCGCTTGCGCCGGTTCGCTGCCGGCAGCAGCGCGAGGTCGGTCGAGCCCGGCTCGGCAAAAACCTCGGCGGCGATCGTCCTGACCGAGGCCGGATCGTCGGTTTCGATCGGCATCTCGGCGGCCTCTTCCGGCGCCAGCCAGCGAGGTTCGGTTCCGAACCGGGCGCCGATTTCGGCGATCGGCCGGGCGCGGAGCGGTGTTCGCTCGGGATCGGCGACGGCGACGAGGATCCAGGTCATGGCGGGACCTTTTACGCGCTTTTCGCGGCGCGGCAAGGCCTCGGCCGCTCCCGGGGGCGGGATCTCCGCTGATGGTCGGCATGATCATCATCGGCGGGCCGACGGGGTCCGGCAAATCGGCGCTCGCGCTCGATCTCGCCGAGCGCATCGGCGGTGCCGTCGTCAATGCCGACAGCATGCAGCAATATCGGGAACTTCGGATCGTCACCGCGCGTCCGACCCTCGCCGACCATCGTCGGGCACCCCATTATCTCTACGGCCACCTTTCCGCCGTCGACCGCGGCTCGGCCGGCCAGTGGCTGCGCCAGGCGACCCGGGTGATCGGTGAGATCAAGTCGCAGGAGCGGGTGCCGATCGTGGTCGGCGGCACCGGGCTCTATCTGCGTGCCTTGCTCCAGGGCATCGCCGCGGTGCCGGATGTCCCCTCCGAGATCCGGATCAGGACCAGCGAGCGCTTCGACGCGCTCGGTGTGCCGGGTTTTCATCAGGAACTCGCAAGGCGCGATCCCGAACAAGCGGCCCTGCTCGAGCCCGGCGATCGCCAGCGGCTGATCCGCGCCGCCGAGGTGCTGGAGGCGACCGGCAGGTCGCTGCTCTACTGGCGTGCCCAGCCGAGGGAGCGCACGGTGCTGCCGGAGCCGATCGCCGGCGTCGCGCTGATGCCGCCGAGGCCGGCGCTGCATCGCCGTATCGAGATCCGGCTGCAGACCATGATCGACATGGGCGCTCTGGACGAGCTGGAGGCGCTGCGTGCCAGAAATCTCAGCCGAGACCTGCCGCTGATGAAGGCGGTGGCGGTGCCGGAGCTGCTCGCCTATCTCGACGGCAGGCTGGACCTGGTCACCGCCGTCGAGCGCGCGGCGGCGAAGACGCGACAATATGCCAAGCGCCAGATCACCTGGTTTCGCCATCAGCTGCCGGAGCTCGAACCGATGTACGAATTCGGCGACGACCGGGAAGCCGCGATCGAGCCGTCGGCCCCGGTTCCGCTGGACTTGTTGACCGATTTCGCAATCAGGCATAGTGTCCGATCGATCCGCTAATGTGGGTCATTGTGGTCTCCGGCCACTGGAACATTCCCTCACCCCATCACAGAGAAGCCAAGGACTCCGACCATGTCGGCCACCAAGATGATGCCAAACCCTGAGGTCGAACCTCAAACGATGACCGGTTCGGAGGTCGTACTCCGTGCCCTCGTCGAGCAGGGCGTCGAGGTGGTATTCGGCTATCCCGGCGGCGCCGTCCTTCCGCTTTACGACGCGTTCTTCAAGCAGAACTCGATCAAGCACATCCTGGTCCGTCACGAGCAGGGCGCCGTCCACGCCGCAGAAGGCTACGCGAGAAGCACCGGCAAGGTCGGCGTGGTCCTGGTGACCTCGGGGCCCGGCGCCACCAACACGGTGACCGGCCTCACCGACGCCCTGATGGACAGCGTGCCGATCGTCTGCCTGACCGGCCAGGTGCCGACTCACATGATCGGCAACGATGCCTTCCAGGAGGCGGACACGGTCGGCATCACCCGACCCTGCACCAAGCACAATTATCTCGTGAAGGACCCGGGCGATCTCGCCAAGGTGATGCACGAGGCGTTCCACGTCGCCAAGAACGGCCGGCCCGGCCCGGTCGTGATCGACCTGCCCAAGGACGTGCTGATGGGCGAGGCGCCCTACCGTTCGCCCGGCGACTTCGTGCACAGGACCTATCAGCCGCGGATCGAGCCCGCAGCCGAGGAGATCGAGCGCGCCATCGACATGATGGCGGAGGCGAAGAGACCGATCTTCTATGTCGGCGGCGGGCTGGTGAACGCCGGCGACGAAGCCTGCATGCGGGTCACCGAGCTGATCCAGGCGACCGGTTTTCCGGTCACCCTCACGCTCATGGGGCTCGGCGCCTATCCGGCCTCCGACAAGCAGTTCGTCGGCATGCTCGGCATGCACGGCACGCTCGAAGCCAACATGGCGATGCACGACTGTGACCTGATGATCGCCATCGGGTCGCGCTTTGACGACCGGGTGACGGGCCGCATCGACGCCTTCTCGCCGAAGTCCAAAAAAATCCACATCGACATCGATCCGTCCTCGATCAACAAGAACGTGCCTGTCGATCACGCGATCGTCGCCGACGCCGGCCGGGCGGTCGACGCGCTCTTGCAGCGCTGGTGGGCGCGGGGGCTGAAGGCGGATCGCCAGAAGCTCTCGCCCTGGTGGGCGGACATCTATGCCTGGCAGTCGCGCCAGAGCCTTCGCTACAAGCCGAGCGACGAGATCATCAAGCCGCAATACGCCATCCAGCGGCTGTACGAGCTGACCAAGGATCGGGAAACCTTCATCACGACGGAGGTCGGCCAGCACCAGATGTGGGCGGCGCAGCACTATAAGTTCGAGAAGCCGCGCCACTGGATGACCTCGGGCGGGCTCGGCACCATGGGCTACGGTCTGCCGTCGGCCATGGGCGTGCAGGTCGCCAATCCGGACGCCCTGGTGGTCGGCATCGCCGGCGAGGCGAGCTGGGTGATGAACATGCAGGAGATGTCGACCCTCGTGCAGTACCGGCTGCCGGTGAAGTGCTTCATCCTCAACAACTCCTACATGGGCATGGTGCGCCAGTGGCAGGAACTGTTCCACGGCAATCGCTACAGCGAGAGCTACATGGACAGCCTGCCGGACTTCGTGAAGCTCGCCGACGCCTTCGGCGCGGTCGGGCTGCGCGCCGAGAAGCCGGACGAGGTCGACGGGCTGATCGAGGAGATGATCGCGGTCGACCGCCCGGTGATCGCCGACGTCGTGGTCGACCGCGCCGAGAACGTCTATCCGATGATCCCCGCCGGCGCCGCCCACAACGAAATCAAGCTCGGGCCCAATGGCGGCGAGGACATCGAAGGCTCCGAAGAAGGCATGGTTCTGGTATAGACCGGCCACAACGAAAAAACGGCGGCGGACGAGGCGGCCACCGTCTCGCCGACCGCATCTGAATTTCGGAGCTCTAGGATCGAGATCATGACGCAGCAACAGGAAGAAAGTCACACCATCGCGGTGCTGGTGGAGAACGAACCGGGCGTGCTCGCCCGCGTGATCGGCCTGTTTTCGGGCCGCGGCTACAATATCGACAGCCTGACCGTAGCGGAGGTCGATCCGGAAAACGGCCGCTCCCGCATCAACATCGTGACCCGCGGCACGGCGCAGGTGATCGAGCAGATCAAGGCGCTGCTCGCCAAACTGGTGCCGGTGCATCACGTCGTCGACCTCACCCTCGAAGGCGCCCATGTCGAGCGCGAGCTCGCCCTGATCAAGGTCACCGGCGATCGCGAAAAGCTGGTGCAGGCGCTCCGTATCGCCGACTTCATGCATGCCCGGCTGGTGGACAGCACCACCGAGAGCTTCGTCTTCGAGATCACCGGCGCGCCCAACCAGATCGACAGCTTCATCCACCTGATGGGCCCGCTCGGCCTGGTCGAGGTCAGCCGCGCCGGCGTGGTCGCGATTGCCCGCGGCCCCGGCGGCCTCGGCGGCGAGCCGCCGCCGGCTTAACTTGCCTTGTTGCTGGTGGCGTCGCCGAGGGGCTCGCAATCGGGCGTGAGAGACATTCGCAGCTTTTGAAGAGAAACAAGGCCGGGAACGGCCCAGAATGGGGAAAGAGCAATGCGCGTTTACTATGACAACGATGCCGATCTCAATCTGATCAAGGGCAAGCGGGTCGCCGTGATCGGCTATGGCAGCCAGGGCTTCGGCCATTCCAACAATCTGAAGGACAGCGGCGTCGAGGAGGTCGTGGTCGCGCTGCGCGAGGGCTCCTCTTCTGCCCCCAAGGCCGAGGCTGCCGGCCTGCGCGTCATGAGCCCGGCCGAGGCCGCCGGATGGGCGGACGTGGTCATGGTGCTGGTACCGGACGAGCTGCAGGCCGATCTCTACAAGGAGGATCTCGAGCCCAACATGCGGGACGGCGCCGCTCTGATGTTCGCCCACGGGCTGAACATCCATTTCCGCATGATCGAGCCCAGAAAGGACCTGGACGTTCTGATGATCGCGCCCAAAGGCCCCGGCCATCTGGTGCGCGCCGAGTATGAAAAGGGGGCTGGCGTGCCCTGCCTGCTCGCCATCCACCAGGACGCCTCCGGCGGCGCCCATGACATCGGCCTTTCCTATGGTGCTGCGATCGGCGGCGGGCGCGGCGGCATCATCGAGACCAGCTTCAAGGAGGAGACCGAGACCGATCTCTTCGGCGAGCAGGTCGTCCTCTGCGGCGGCCTCTGCGCGCTCATCCAGGCCGGCTTCGACACCCTGGTCGAGGCGGGCTACGCGCCGGAGATGGCCTATTTCGAGTGCCTGCACGAGGTCAAGCTGATCGTCGACCTGATCTACGAGGGCGGGCTTGCCAACATGCGCTACTCGATCTCCAACACCGCGGAATATGGCGACTACTGCACGGGCCCACGCATCGTTACCGACGAGACCAGGGCGGAGATGAAGAAGGTGCTCGACGACATCCAGTCCGGCGCGTTTGCCCGCCAGTGGGTGCTTGAGAACAAGGCCGCGCAGGTCGGCTTCAAGGCCATGCGCGCCAAGCAGGCGGACCACCTCTCCGAAGAGGTCGGCCAGAAGCTTCGCGGCATGATGCCCTGGATCACCAAGAAGCGCCTGGTCGCCGGCACCAAGGACTGACGCGGGCGCGAGGCGCGCCTGCCTCGACTTGCCTGAGCTTGCGCCCGCCGTTCGACGTCTCCGATCTGGAGGTGTCGGCGGCGGGCTTTTTGCCGGTGGCTGGGCCCGAACGGCGAGGATTTACTTCTCCTCATGGCTGAAATGAGCTAATCACCTTGTTCTGCGGTCGTTCTCGCCTCGGCCGTCGATCAAGGGAGTGCAATCAGGTGGCCCCGCCCAAAAGAACGCCGCCGAAGAAACCGCCGGCCAAACGCCGCCAGCCGCGAAGCCGTCCCCCCTCGCCGCCACTCGCGCCGGCCGAACAGCCGACCATGCGCCGAAGGCTCGCCTTGCTGGGCCTCCGCCTGCCCGAAGTGAAGCCGCCGCGTTTTCACTATGTGCCGCTGGTCGTGCACAACGGGCTCGCCTATGTCAGCGGCCAGGTGCCGTTCGTGGACGGCGAGATTAATCCCACCGGCAAGGTCGACAAAGACGTCTCGATCGAGAGGGCCAAGGAGGCGGCGCAGCTCTGCACGCTGCAGGCGCTCGCCTGGCTGAACCAGAACCTGCCGGGCGGCCTCGACGAGGTCGAGCGCGCGATCAAGGTCACGGGCTTCGTCGCCTCGTCGAAGGATTTCGGCCGCCAGCCGGAGATCATCGACGCCGCGTCGGAAGTGTTGACCAAAGTGTTCGGCCAGGCCGGCCAGCACGCCAGAAGCGCCATCGGGCTTGCCGAGCTTCCGGGGAATGCGTCGGTCGAGATCGAGTTCATCTTCGCCCTCAAGCGCCGCGGCGGCAGTGCTCAGCAGCAGCGCCGGCCGGGCATCAAGGTGATCGAGAAGCGGTGATCAAAAACGGCTTCAGCTGACGGCCGACAGGGTTTCCACGGCAATCTCGTGACGCAGGATGCGTGCGCCGACCGGATCCACCAGCTCCATCTCGAACCTGGGCGACGGGCGGATGCCGCCGATCGCCGGCATGGTGCCGGTGAAGAGGGCGGTGCCGACAGGGAGGGGGGTGTCGTCCTCGGAGCCGCGTTCGGCGCGGTAGGCCGCCATCAGCTCCTCCGGGCGGCGGAGGGCTGCGAGGGTACCTTCCTGGTAGAGGACGCGCTCGCCCGCCTCGACGATGTGGGCGCGCAGGATCAGGTCGTCCCAGCGGTCGATCACCTCGTCATAGCGCCAGAGCGCCTCGGCCATGGGCTTTCGGCAGAGCTGCTTGGAGAGCTGCACCGAATGGGTTTCGAAGGCGCGGTCGGTGTGATCGGAGCCGAGGCCGACCCATAAACCGTCCGGCATGGACAGGAGGACCACCTCCGCCTCGCCCGAGGTCTCCTTGCCGACCACCGTGATCTCGTCGACGGCGCCGGCGAGCAGAGCGGGATCGACGCGGTAGAACAGCGGCGTCTTCGAGGGCGGCGGGACGCCGAGGGCTTCGAGCTCCTCGATATGGTGGCGGACAGCGGCCTCGTCCCGGCCGGTCCAGCCGGCCATGACCAGATCCGTCGCCTCGAAGCCGATCAGAACCTCGCCGCTCTGGCTCTGACGCTCGAAGATCGGCATGCGGCGGCTCCCCCCGAAGGCAAACGGTCGTGCTTATCCCCTGATGAAGCACCGTCCGGCGGGGTTTGGCAATGGTGCCTGCTGGCTGGAGCGAAAACCAGCCCTTCCAACGGCTCGGCAGCATCTCTATATGCGGGCCTGGCGACGGAGACAGCGAGGCCGGCGGGCGGCCTTGGCGGCATGCGGAGACGTCATTGCGGAACTGGCTGAAGCGGATCGTCGAAGCGGATCTCACCCGCAACCTGATCATCGGGCTGATCGTGATCAACGCCCTGGTGATCGGCCTCGAAACCTCGCCCGCGGCCATGGATGCGGCGGGCCCGATCCTGAAGGCGATCGACCTTTTCGCGCTTTCCGTGTTCGTCGCCGAGATCCTGGCCAAGCTGGTGGTTTACCGGCTGCGTTTCTTCAAGGATGCCTGGAACGTCTTCGACTTCGTGATCGTCGGGGCGGCGCTTTTGCCGTCGGGCGCCGGGTTCTCGGTGCTGCGGGCGCTGCGCATCCTGCGCGCGCTGCGGCTGGTCTCGACCGTTCCGAAAATGCGTCAGGTGGTTCAGGCCCTGTTGAGCGCGGTGCCTGCGATGGGGTCGGTCGTCGGCTTGCTCGGGCTGATCTTCTACATCGCCGCGGTCATGGCGACCAAGCTGTTCGGCGCAGCCTTCGGGGAATGGTTCGGCACGCTTGGCCAATCCCTCTATTCGCTGTTTCAGATCATGACGCTGGAAAGCTGGTCGATGGGCATCGTCAGGCCGGTGATGGAAGTCTATCCGCTGGCCTGGCTGTTCTTCGTGCCCTTCATCCTGATCAGCAGTTTTGCCGTGCTCAACCTGTTCATCGCGATCATCGTCAATGCGATGCAGGAGGTCGCGGACGAGGCTGAGGCGGAGGAAAAGGTCAAGCAGAGAAAAGAGCAGGAAAACACCTTGAAAGCGCTGACCGACGAGATCGCGAAGCTGCGCGCCGACATCGGCGAGCTCAAGGCTGACAGCGCGCCGGCGGCAAAGTAGTCGAGGTCCGCGTCGGGCAAAGGAGGTCCGCTACGGACTAGGTGGTGCGCGCGATGAAACCGCTGTTCCGAAAGTCGGGCTTTCTGTAGAGGAACGGCGCGCCGTCCAGGGTGGTGACATGGCCGCCCGCCGCCAGCAGCACCGCATGGCCGGCGGCGACGTCCCATTCCATGGTCGGGCCGAAGCGCGGATAGATGTCCGCTCTGCCCTCGGCGACCAGGCAGAATTTGAGCGAGCTGCCGGCGGAAATTCGCTCGCTCGCGCCGACCTCGTCCAGAAATTTCTCCGTCGCTTCGTCGCTGTGCGACCGGCTCGCCACCGCCGTCAGGCCCTCGGCGGGGGTGGGCCGGACTTGGATTTTTTTGACATTGCCGCCCTCGTCCCTCATGTGGGCGCCGTGGCCGCGCCACCCCCACCAGGCTTTGTTGCGGGCGGGGGCGAGGACGACGCCCATCTGCGGGCCTTCGGCGTCGATCAGGGCGATGTTGACGGTGAACTCGCCGTTCTTGCTGATGAACTCCTTGGTGCCGTCGAGCGGATCGACCAGCCAGAAACGGCCGTCCCCGACCTCCGGCACGTCGCCGGCCGCGACCTTCTCCTCGGCCACCACGGGAATTTCGGGCGCCAGCTTCGAAAGACCTTCGAGAATGACCGCCTCGCCCGCCTCGTCGGCGGCGGTCACCGGCGAGGCGTCCGACTTGGTCTTGACGTCGATTTCGCCGCAATAGTGCTCCATGATCACCGCACCCGCACGGTCGGCGAGTGCGACGATCTCGGCAAGCAGGTCATTCGGCTCGAGCGGCATGGGCGTCTCCTCGGAATCTTCGTTGTCTCGGGCGGCTGGCGCCCTTGATGTCCGCTCGAACCGCCACCGTCAAGTCGACGAGGCGCGCGTCGCGCTTAGATCCAGGCGTCGTTCGCTGCAGTCAGGTCGCCGCCGGCGTCGCCTGTGTTGACCACGCCGCGGGGCTCGATCAGCATCAGCTTGACCTCGTTCTCGGCAAAAGGCTTGTGCTCGACGCCTTTGGGTACGACGAACAGGTCACCGGCGCCGAGATGCACGGCGTCGTCCCGAAAGTCGATCCGAAGCTTGCCCTCGATCACGATGAAGGTCTCGTCGGTCTCGGGGTGGTCATGCCAGACGAAATCGCCCTGGATCTTGACCAGCTTGAACTGATAGTCGTTCATCTCGGCGACGACTTTCGGCGTCCACTGCTCGTCAAACAGCCCGAGTTTCTGCTGAAGATTGATCGCCTGATAGGCCATGCCGCTCTCTCCCGTCGTTCCTCGTGCCGGTGAGGCTAGCCCTGCATCATGACGACCACAACGCCATGACGGCAGTATCCTCCGCTTATGCCGAGGCCTGGCGCCTGGCCTGGCCGCTGATCCTGTCGAACGCGACCGTGCCGCTGCTGGGCATGGTCGACACGGCCGTGGTCGGCCATCTGCCGGAGCCCCACCATCTGGGCGCGGTGGCCTTGGGGGCGAGCGCGTTCAGCGCCCTGTTCTTCACCGTCTTCGCCCTGCGCATGGGTACCACTGGCCTGATCGCCCAGGCTTATGGCGCCGGCGACCGCTTCGGACTGCAGGCGGGCTTTTTCCGGGCCCTCGGTCTCGGCCTGATCGTCGCACTTTTGATGATCCTGATGACGGGCCCGATCATCGTGGCGGCCGACTGGATTTTTTCGCCGAGCGAGCGGGTCGGGGCGGGCCTGGACACCTATCTCCGGATTCGCCTGCTCGCCGCTCCCGCGGCGCTCGCCAACATGGTGATCCTCGGCTGGCTGCTCGGTGTGCAGGACGCGAAGAGCCCGCTCTATCTCCTGCTGCTCGGCAACGGGCTCAATATGGTGCTCGACGTGGTCTTCGTGCTCGGCCTCGGCTTCGAGGTCGCGGGCGTGGCCTGGGCGACGGTGATCGCGGAATACGCCACCCTGGCGCTGGGTTTCTGGTTCGTACGTCGACGCTTCGGCAGCCTGGTGTCCGGCCTCTCATGGCGATCACTGTGCGATTGGTATGCCGTCCGCCGGTTGGCGGCCGTGAACGGGGACATCGTGCTGCGCAGCCTGGTGATGCAGATAGCTTTCGTCTCGCTGGTGGCGCTCGGCTCGCGCCAGGGCGAGGTGATCCTCGCCGCCAACACGGTGCTCGCCAACATGCTGCATCTTTCCGCCTACGCGCTCGACGGCTTCGCCTTCGCCGCGAGCACGCTGGTCGGCCGTCATGTCGGCGCGGGCGATCGCGTGGCGATGCGCTCGGCGGTCAGGGCGGCGCTGGTCTGGAGCCTCGGCTTCGCGCTCGCCATCACGCTCGTTTTTGCGATCGGCGGCGGCGCGCTGATCCGGCTGATCACCGACATCGAGGCGGTGCGCGTCGAAGCGCTCGTCTATCTGCCCTATGCGATCGCCGGCCCGCTGATCGGCGCGATCGCGTTCGCCTTCGACGGCGTCTATGTCGGTGCCACCCGCACGAAGGAGATGCGAAACGGCATGGTCGGCGCCGTCGTCATCTTCGGGCTCGCCGCATTCCTCTTGATTCCACCCCTCGGCAATCACGGCCTCTGGCTCGCCTATCACAGCTTCATGATCGTCCGCTGCATCTGGCTGGGCGTGGTCTATGTGCGCCTGGAAAACGCCGCCGGTTTCATGGCGCCGGCGTCTTCGCCCGGCCCGTCGCGGCCGGCGACCCGGGTGACCTGAGCGGCGTGGTGATCAGGCGGGGCAAGGAGCGGTCCTTCATGCCCTCGACGCCGATCGGCATGTCCGGGCTGCGCTCGGTCCCGCTTCTCGATCGGAACAGCGGATCCCAGAAGCTGAAGATCGTGCCGTAATTGCTGTCGGTGTCCGCGCGGATCGCGTGGTGATGGATCCAGTGAATCGAGGGCGTGATGATCACCTTCGACAAGGCCGCCTCCAGCCGGGCCGGGAGCTTCGCGTCGCTGTGGTGGAAGATCGCCGATGCGAGCACGATGGCCTCGAACAGCAGCACCGAGGCGAGCGGCAGGTCGAAGACCACGATGACGACGCCGCGCACCAGCGCCGAGAGCACGACCTCGCCGAAATGGAAACGAAGGGCGGAGCTGGTGTCCAGGGTCTCGTCCAGGTGATGGACGCTGTGGAAGCGCCAGAGGAAGGGGAGTTCGTGATTGGCGCGATGCCACCAGTAGATCCAGAGATCGAGCAGCAGGATGTCGAGCCCGAGACCGAACCAGCCCGACCACCAGGCCGGACGCAGGCCAAAACTGTGATCGGCGGCGAAGACCGTGATCGGCACCACGATCAGGGGCGAAAGCAGGGCGTTGATCCCGAACAGGCTGAGATTTTTGACCAATCGGTTCCAGGCGGCCCGGGTCGCGCGCCCGAAACGCACGAGGAGAGGCCCGCCGGCGGCGGGGTAAAGGCGCTCATAGAGGGCGAAGAAGGCGAGCACCGCGCCCACCGCCACCAGCTTGATCGAGAGGAGAAAATCGATGTCCATGACCACCCCAATATAGCGCGCATCCGGGCTTCTGCCCGAAAAAAGCGCGAGTTGGCAGTCTCTTCGTGAGAGTGCCAAAAATTTTTCGAAGAGGTCTTGAACGAAGAATTCGCCTTCCTAAATCCATGGATGTCAGGCGCCGATATGGGTCTGACAAAGTGGTTAACGCCCGGTCTTGAAGACGGGCAACAGTCAAATCGCTCCATGGAGGATGTGACCATGCGTAGTTTCGACCTGTCTCCCCTTTTTCGCCATTCCGTCGGCTTCGATCGACTTGACGAATTGTTCGAGACGGCCTTCCGGAATGCTTCCCAGGACAACTCCTACCCGCCCTACAACATCGCGAAGACCGGTGACGACAGCTACCGGATCACGCTCGCGGTCGCCGGCTTCGGCGAGGACGAGCTGGAGATCGTTTCCAAGGAGAACCTCCTGACCGTGCGCGGCAAGGGTGCGGAGACCGACAAGGACACCCAGTATCTGCACCGCGGCATCGCCAAGCGCGCCTTCGAGCACCGCTTCCAGCTCGCCGACTATGTGCGGGTGAACGGCGCCGATCTCAACAACGGTCTGCTCGACATCGACCTGGTGCGCGAGCTGCCCGAGCGCATGAAGCCGCAGAACATCGCGATCGGCTCCGGCGCCAAAGCCAAGGTCATCGAGGACAAGAAGACCAAGGCCGCCGCCTAGGCGCAGCGTGCGCCAGCGTCGACCAGCGGCGCGCTGGACCGTTGATTTAGGATGAATGGACGCCGGGCCGGCGATGTCGGCCCGGCGCTTTTCGTTGTTCTTCCGTATGGCCGGAAACTCGATCGGACGGATCAGGCGCAGCCACCTCCCCCGTCGTCGGTCAGAATCTCACCCTCTGGACAAGCGAGGATGCTTCCGAAGCACTTCGAGTGAACCGGGAGGTCCACGCATCCCGAACACTCAGGACCATCCGCCCCGTCCGTACAGGATTGACAGCAGAGAGCTTCCTGCGGACCGCCCGGATTCAGGAATTGATCGAGATCCATCCTGATGACGCGGCCGTCGACCCGGAAGGTAAGGTTGTTCGTGCCGGCCGGAAGTTGGACTACTGTATTGCCGCCTCGATCTTGGGAGAAGGCGACCTGAGACGAAAATAGTGAAACGACGAATACGATGACCAATGTCGAATATTTCATCATCTTTCCTTTCTTCTGAAATTTCATGTAAATTGTACGACTTCTGCAAGTCAGAGCTTAACTTATTTGCCGATGCCGCCGTCGCGTATGAAACAGTTCACAAAGCGGACGACCTCGGCGTCGGTCGCCACCATGCCAGCCATGGTCACGTGGAAAGGGCAATTTCTGAATGGCTCTTAGGCGTAGATCGAAATCGATGTCCGTGTCGGGGGCGGGACAGGGACTGACGGAATCGCTCTGCCTCTACCGCGTGATGTAGCCGCCGCCGGGCGGGCCGGATTTGAACTCGATGGCGTCGCCGAGCTCCTTCAGGATCTCGTCGGTCGTGTAGACCTCGCGTGCCGTCGAGGGCACGTCCGCCTCGTCCTGATAGAACGAAACGTCGAGCATGGCCTGATAGCGCTCCACCGTCGAGCGGACGCGGTCTTCGTCATTGCGCCGGCTCAGGCTCCCGGGCCCGCCGCCGTCCTCCAGCCCGAGATCCAGCCTGTCGGTCGGCCGCGAGAACAGATCGCCGAAGCGCTCGATATGCTGATTTTGCCCGTTCACGGCGACATAGCGAAAGTCTTTCTGGTCGGCGAGCTCGCCGGCGCGGAACAGCACATATTGATGCGCCGTCTCCCGCCTCGTCTTGTGATTGCCGGCGAACACCACCTGGTAGCGATCGGGGCCGATCTGCCGCTCGGCATAGCCGAAACCGTCGGCGGCGGGACGATAGTAGGTCGGCTCGGTGCAGGCCGCGACGAAGAGGCAGGTCAGGAGCAGCCCCAAACGGACTCCGCAGTCAACCGCCATCATCATTCCTCCCCCTCAGAGCCGATCGTTCGTACGAGCCTGCATTTCATAGCACAAACAATTGATTTCGATAAAAAAATCCAATCTAATGGTTTTTTGAACCTTTGGTTTGCAGCGGCCACCTCGCTTGTCGCTTCAATACATCTCCGTTAGATGGATGAGCATGTCCATACAATCACATTCGCCCGTCATCGCCCCCATCATCGCCATTGCCGGCTGCCGGATCCTCGGCGCGCACGGTCTGCCGATCCATAAAGTCAGCGAGAGCTACATCAAAGGCGTCATCGACGGCACCGGCGGTGTGCCGATGCTGCTGCCGGCGATCGGCGAACGCATCGGCGCGGACGGGCTGGATCGCTGGCTGGACGCGATCGACGGACTCCTCCTGACCGGCAGCCCGTCGAACGTCGATCCCGGCCACTATATGGGCCCCGAAGCGAGGCGGGACAGCGAGCGCGATCCGGCGCGGGACGCCACCACCCTGCCGCTGATCCGCCGCGCGATCGAGCGCGCCGTGCCGCTGTTTGCCATCTGCCGCGGTATTCAGGAGCTGAACGTGGCGCTCGGCGGCTCGCTGCACCAGCATGTGCATGAGCTTGCCGGCCGCATGGATCACCGCTCCGACAAGAGCCGGCCGATCGCCGAGCGCTTCGACGAGCTCGCCCACAGGATCGCGCTTACCAAGGGCGGGGTTTTGCAAAAGGTTCTCGGCGGGGTGGACGAGATCGAGGTCAACACCCTGCACGCCCAGGCGATCGACCGGCCGGGCGAGCGGATCGTGGTCGAGGCGACGGCGCCCGACGGCACCGTCGAGGCGGTAAGCGTCCAGGGTGCGCCGGGTTTCGCGCTCGGTGTCCAGTGGCACCCCGAATGGAAGGTCCTCGACGACCAGCATTCGAAACGCCTGTTCGCCGCCTTCGGCGACGCCTGCCGGGCGCGTCTTCTCGAAAGATCCGTGCCCGTGCGCCACGCCTCGTAGCGTGCCGCCATGACCGACATGAGCGCCTGGCTTCGGGAGCACGGCATCACCGAGGTCGAATGCCTGGTCGCCGATCAGGCCGGCATCGCGCGCGGAAAAATCCTGCCGGCCGAAAAGTTCGTCCGCTCGGTGAAGGACGACAGCCTGCGCATTCCCGAGGAGCTGTTCGTCCAGACCGTGACCGGCAGCTATCCCGAGGAACAGGACAACCGCGTGACCGATCCTGCCATGCGCGACGTGCGCATGCGGCCCGATCCGACGTCGCTCCGTCTGGTTCCCTGGTATGAGGAGCCGACCGCGCAGGTTATCTGCGATTGCCGTCATCATGACGGCCGGGTGCTGGAGATCGCACCGCGCCAGGTGCTTCGGCGCGTGCTCGAGGCCTACGAAGAGAGCGGCTGGCGACCGGTGGTGGCGCCGGAGCTGGAGTTCTATCTGACCAAAATCAACGAAGATCCGGACTACCCGCTGGAACCGCCGATCGGCCAGTCGCGCCGGCCAGAGGCCGGATCGCAGAGCTACGGCATCGAGGCGATCAACGAGTTCGATCCGGTATTCGACGACGTCTATGACTGGTGCGAGGCGCAGGGGCTCGACGTCGACACGCTGACCCACGAGGGCGGTGCGGCCCAGATGGAGATGAATTTCAACCACGGCGACCCACTGGCACTCGCCGATCAGGCGTTCCTGTTCAAGCGCACGGTCAGGAAGGCGGCGCTCAGGCACGAGATGTACGCGACCTTCATGGCCAAGCCCATGGACAACCAGCCGGGCTCCGCCATGCACGTCCATCAGAGCGTGATCGACGCGAAAACGGGCCGGAATGTGTTCGCCAAACGGAATGGCGACTACACTAAACTGTTCACCCAGCATATCGGCGGGTTGCAGAAATACCTGCCGGCGGCCATGCCGCTGCTGGCGCCGAACGTCAATTCCTATCGGCGACTGCGGCGTCACTCGGATGCGCCGATCAATCTGCATTGGGGATGGGAGAACAGAACCGTGGGGCTGAGAGTGCCGGATTCCGGGCAGGAATCGCGGCGGGTCGAGAACCGGGTCGCGGGCGCCGACGCCAATCCCTATCTGGCGGTCGCGGGGTCGCTCGCCTGCGGCCATCTCGGCATGACCGGCCGCCTCGAGCCGACCAGGCCGATCGAGGGCAGCGCCTATCGCCTCGCCCAGACCCTGCCGCGCTATCTGCCGGACGCCCTCGAAGCGCTTCGCCGCGCCAAGCCGCTCCGGGCCCTTCTCGGCGAGACCTTCGTCGAGGCGCTGATCATGGTGAAGGAGATCGAGCACCAGGCCTATCAGCAGGTGATCAGCTCCTGGGAACGGGAGCATCTGCTGCTCAATGTCTGACTCCGAGGCCATCGAGACCGGCGCCAGGCGGAAGGTGCAGAGCCTTTCCCGTCCGCGCACCCAGTCGATCGGTAAACGCCGGAAGATCGATAAAGCGAAGGACGAACTGGAACTCGGCCGCTTCACCGGCAAGCCGCAGGGCAGGGCCGTAGACGAGCCCACGAAGGGTCGGCGCCCGGCGGAATCGGGCGGGAAGGACGAGCTCGAACTCGGCCGCTTTACGGGCGGGACGGGGGAGAAGGCCGGGAACGAGGCCCCGATAAAACGCGGTTCTGGTCAACAAAGCAGGGTGGTCGGGCCGAAACGGAAAAAGGTCGACTCCGACGACGTCAAGGCGGAACGCCGGCGGAGCGGCGGCGAGCTGGAGATCGCCTCGACCAGAAAGATCACTGACGATGAGCCGGCCCGGCCGAAGGCGAAACGGCGGCGCCGGACCATGCTCGCCGGAACCTCCGCCGGAACAGATGCCTCCTGGGTTCGTTTCGCCGTCCTTGGCGGGCTGAGCGGGCTGCTTGTCCTCCTGACCGCGATCGTCTTCTTTCTGATGCCGCGCTACGACGTGGTCGGCGCGCCGCTGCTGGCGGATCCGGCTTTCGGTTCGGAGCTCGATGGCTGGCGGCAAGCGGGTTCGATCGTCACGGACCCTGATGATGCTTCGCGCATCTTGCTGGAGAGCGTCGATCCGGCAGACCGTACGTTTCTGTACAAAGACCTAGCGCTTCCGTCCGGCGACCTGATGCTGGAGCTGCGTGCGTCGGTTCGGAGCGAAGGCGTGGCACCCGGCCCGGAGATCTGGGACCGCGCCCGCATTTATCTCGCCCAGCTCGACCCTCAAGGCCAGCCACGCTGGGAGGAGGATCATGTCCTCTTCGACATCGACGGCACCACCGAGGTGCGGAACTACCGCCGCACCTTCGCCATGCCCGCCGAGGTCACGGTCGCCAGGCTCGGCATCGAGTTGAAGAACGCCACCGGCCGTCTCTCGGTCGCCGATATCCAGCTCACGCCTGTGCAGCGCACGACGCTCTTCCTGCTCGCGGTCGGCGCCCTGCTGCATGGCTGGGCGGCCCTGACCCTTTATGTCGGCGTGAAAACCTTCGCCGGCATCGAATCGGTCAGGATCAAGATCGCCCTCGGCGTCGCCTGCGTGCTCGCCGTGATCGCGCTCATGCTGCCCGGCGACATCCACGATTTCAGCACCGCCAGCATCGCTGCCCGGTTCGGCATCGACGGCGTCGACGTGGACCTTGTCGGCCATGGCGTGATGTTCGCACTGCTCGCTTTTCTCGTGCGCCTCGGGCGGCCGTCGGATCCGCTCTGGCTTCACGCCGGCACCTGGGTGCTGATCGCGATCGCGAGCGAGGTGCTGCAGCTTTTCACCGTCGGACGCGATCCCAGCTTCGAGGATCTCATGCTCGACGCCATCGGCATCCTTGCCGGCCTGACGCTGGCGCAGATGGTCGGCCTCGTGCGAAGATCGACGGCGGCCTGACCGAAACGGCATCAGGCGCACCGGTTCGACATCGAGAGCTTGATCGCCATGACCGAGACCGTCCGCTGGCAGGCGCTTGACCGCGCCCACCATCTCCACCCCTTCACCGATCACAAGGCGCTTGCCGGCATCGGCACGCGCATCGTCACGAAAGCCGAAGGCTGCTGGCTCTGGGACAGCGAAGGCAACCGCATCCTGGACGGCATGGCCGGGCTCTGGTGCGTGAATGTCGGCTATGGCCGAAAGGAGCTGGTGGAGGCGGCGACGCGCCAGATGGCGGAGCTCCCCTATTACAACACCTTCTTCCAGAGCGCGACGCCCGCCTCCGTCGAACTCGCGGCGAAGCTTGCCGAGATCGCGCCCGCCGGCCTCCAGAAAACCTTCTTCGCCAATTCCGGCTCCGAAGCCAACGACACCGCGGTGAAGCTGGTCCGTTATTTCTGGAACATGCAGGGACAGCCCGAGAGGAAGACGATCATCAGCCGAAAGCTCGCCTATCACGGCGTCACCATGGCGGCCGCCAGCCTCTCCGGCCTCACCCCGATGCATCCGCAGTCCGACCTGCCGCTCGAAGGCTTCGAGCATGTGGACGCACCCTACTGGTACGGCGAGGGCGGCGATCTGGCGCCGGAGGTTTTCGGCAGGATCGCGGCAGCGTCCCTGGAGGAGCGCATCGTCCAGCTCGGCCCTGAGCGGGTGGCCGCGTTCATCGGCGAGCCGATCCAGGGGGCGGGCGGCGTGATCATTCCGCCCGACGGCTACTGGCGGGAGATCCAGGCGATCTGCAAGCGCCACGACGTGCTCCTGATCGCCGACGAGGTGATCTGCGGCTTCGGCCGGACCGGGCGCTGGTGGGGCTCGGACAGCTTCGGGATCACGCCCGACATCATGACCATGGCCAAGGGTCTGTCGTCGGGCTACCTGCCGATCTCGGCGGTGATGGTCGGCGAGCGGGTCGGCGGGGCGCTCGCCGAGAGCGGCGAGGAATGGGTGCACGGCTTCACCTATTCCGGCCATCCCGTGGCTGCGGCGGTGGCGCTCGAAAACATCCGCATTCTGGAAGACGAGGGCCTCGCCGAGCGCGCGGGCGGACCGATCGGCAAGGCGTTCGCGGACATGCTCGCCTCGCTCGAGGATCACCCGCTGGTCGGCGAAACGCGCTCATACGGTCTGATCGGGGCGGTCGAGCTGGTCGAGGACAAAGCCGCGCGAAAACATTTTCCCGAGGACCGCCATGTCGGCCTCACCTGCCGCGATCACTGCATCCGGAACGGCCTGGTGATGCGGGCGATAGGGGACATCATGGTGCTCGCGCCGCCGTTGATCATCGACGATGCCGAGATCGAGGAGATCGGCATTCGCGCGCGACGGGCCATGGACATGACGGCAGAGGATCTCGGTCTCTGAACGGAGCGGCCGCGCCCGTCGTTGACATGACGATAACCTTGTCCAAGATGTGGCGAAATGACACCAACAAACCGGCGCGGCCGCATCGGCGCCGGGATCGCCCTCGGAGGTTTGCACCATGCCGCGACGTCGCCCGCTGATCACCCGCCGCTTCGCACCGAACCGTCGTCGTTTCCTGCAGGGCTCGCTCGCCGTCGCCACCGTGCTGCCGGCCATGAACCGCGCGGGATTCGCGCAGGGCGGCGGTCAGGTCAACGTCTACAATTGGGACACCTATATCGGCGAAACCACGGTCGAGGATTTCTCCGAGGCGACCGGCACCGAGGTGCGCTACGACCTGTTCGCCAGCAATGACGAGCTGTTCGCCAAGCTGCGCGAGGGCAATCCTGGCTACGACGTGATTTTCCCGTCCAACGATTTCGTCGAGCGTCTGGTCGCCGCCGACCGGCTACTGGAGCTGGATCATGCCCAGATCCCGAACATCGCCAATCTCGACCCGGCCTTCACCGACCCCGAGTTCGATCCCGGCCGCAAATATTCGATCCCTTATTTCTGGGGCACGATCGGCATCGGCTACAGGAAGTCCGCGACCGAAGGCATGACGCCGAAGGCTTGGGCGGACATGTTCGGCTCGGACCAGTATGCCGGCCGCATGTCGCTCCTGAACGACAGCGACGTGATCGAGGTGGCGCTGAAATATCTGGGCCTGTCGCTCAATTCCTCCGATCCCAAGGAGATCGACCAGGCCGCCGAAGTGCTGATCCAGGCCAAGCCCCACATCAAGGCGTTCGCCCCGGACACCGGCCAGGACCTCCTGATCTCCGGCGAGGTCGACGTCTGCATGGAGTGGAACGGCGACATTCTGCAGGTGATCGACGAGGATGACGACCTCGCCTATGTCGTGCCGGAGGAGGGCAGCATCCTCTGGGAGGACACCATGTGCATCCCATCAGGCGGCCCCAATCCCGAGAACGCCCACGCCTTCATCAACTACATCCTGGAGGCCGAGGTCCACGGCCAGATCGCGACCGAGATCAAATATCCCTGCCCGAACGCGGCGGCCATGGAGTTCATCCCCGAGGAGGATCGGAACAACAGCTCGATCTATCCCTCCAAGGAGACCCTGGAGCGCTGCGAGGTCGCGGTCTACGATCCGGTGAAGGACGACCTCAAGGAAAAAGCCCTCACCCGCGTCCTCGCGGCATAGGATGCCGATCCTCTACTAATGGAGAGCTGGCGCCAGCATCCGCTCGTCTTCTGGGCGTTTCTGCTGCCGGGCGGGCTTTGGCTGGTGCTGTTCTTCCTGGTGCCGCTTTCGCTGATCTGGGCGTTTTCCTTCGGCGAGCGGGCGGGCGTGGTCGACATCGAAATCACCGGCACGCTCGCCAATTATTGGGAAGCGCTCGACCCGCTCTATCTCACTATCTTCTGGAAGTCGCTCTGGATCGCCATCGCGGCGACCGTCGTCGCCCTGATCATCGGTTTTCCCGTGGCACTCGCCATCAGCTTCGCGCCGCCGAACGTGAAGCCAATTCTCCTGCTGCTGGTGATCCTCCCCTTCTGGACCAACCTCCTGATCCGTACCTACGCGATGATCGCGGTGCTCAGGACGCGCGGTTACGTCAATTTCGGCCTCGAATATCTCTGGGACGGGGCCGGCGCGGCCCTCGCCACTTTAGGCCTGGGCGATCTGCCCCGATTCCAGCCGCTGACCCTCCTTTACAACGATGCCGCCGTGATCATCGGCATCGTCTATGTCTACCTGCCCTTCATGGTGCTGCCGCTCTACGCTACGCTGGAGCGCCTCGATCGGTCCTATCTCGAAGCCAGCCTCGATCTCGGCGCGGGGCAGTGGCGCACCATGGCCAGCATCGTCATCCCGCTCGCCAAGCCCGGCATCGTCTCCGGCATCATCCTGGTCTTCATCCCGTCCCTTGGCATGTTCCTGATCCCGGATCTCTTGGGCGGCCCGGACAGCCAGATGATCGGCAACGTCATCGAGCGCCAGTTCAAGGCCGCCAACAATTGGCCGCTCGGCGCGGCGATGTCCTTCATTCTCCTGTACATCACCTTCGCTGCGCTGGCGCTTCGCTCCTACTGGAGCCGCGACGATGTCTGAGCGAGCCGGTCCCCTCGATTACCACAGAAAGCTCTGGCTTCGCCTCTGGATGGCGGCGACCTTCGTTTTTCTCTACGCGCCGATCGTCATCCTGGTGGTGTTCAGCTTCAACGACAGCAAAAGAAATATCGTCTGGCGCGGCTTCACCCTGGATTACTACGCGAAAGCCTTCGGCAACGATTCGCTGATCGAGGCCTTCACCAACAGCCTGGTGATCGCCGTGGTCGCGACGGCGATCAGCACCGTGCTCGGCGCGCTCACGGCGCTGGCACTCTGGCGTTTCCGCTTTCCCGGCAAGGCCATGAGCGAGGGTGCCATGGCGCTCCCGATCGTGATTCCCGAGATCTGCATGGGTGTCGCCCTCATGGCGTTCTTCATCCGGGTCGGCTGGCCGACGGACCTGCCCTGGCCGCTCTCGCTTTCCTCGATCACCATCGGCCACGTCGCCTTTTGCTTCCCCTTCGTCGCGATCGTGGTGCGCGCCCGTCTCGCCGGCTTCGACCGCTCGCTCGAAGAGGCCTCGAAGGATCTTGGGGCTTCCGAATGGCAGACCCTGATGCGGGTCACCATCCCCTACATGAAGCCGGGCCTGATCGCCGGTGCCCTTCTCGCCATGACGCTTTCGCTAGACGATTTCGTCATCACCTTCTTCACGTCGGGCCCGGAAACCCTGACCTTCCCGGTCAAGGTCTATTCCATGGTCCGCTTCGGCGCGACGCCGGAGGTCAACGCCGCCTCCACCATCCTCATCGTCATCACCATCCTCCTGACCCTGATCGCCATGCGGCTGCAACGGCCCGGGACCGATGCGGGCCCCATGAACCGACTAAGATCCGAGACGTCATGATCACCATCGAGAACATCACGAAAAAATTCGGCGGCGTGACCGCCGTCGACGACGTCTCCCTCGACATCCGCGCGAACGAGTTTTTCGCGCTGCTCGGACCAAGCGGCTGCGGCAAGACCACACTCCTTCGCATGATCGCCGGCTTCGAAGCGCCCACCGGCGGCCGCATCACGATCGACGGTGAGGACGTGACAAAAACATCGCCCAACCGCCGGCCGGTCAACATGGTGTTCCAGTCCTACGCCGTCTTCCCGCACATGACCGTCGCCGACAATGTCGCCTACGGCCTCACCGTCACCGGCGTGCCCAAGGCTGACATCGCACCGCGCGTCGAAGAAGCGCTCCGGATGGTGCGCCTCGAAGACTACGGTGCGCGTACCCCGGAAAAACTTTCCGGCGGCCAGCGCCAGCGCGTGGCGCTCGCCCGTGCGCTGATCAAGCGGCCGAAGGTGCTCCTCCTCGACGAGCCGCTTTCCGCCCTCGACAGGAAGCTGCGCGAGGAGATGCAGCTTGAACTGGTCCGCCTGCAGCACGAGGTCGGCATCACCTTCATCATCGTCACCCACGACCAGGAGGAGGCGCTGTCCATGGCCGACCGGATCGCCGTCATGGACGGCGGCCGTTTTCTCCAGCTTGCCGCCCCCGAAGACCTCTACGACCGCCCCGCCTCGCGCATGGTCGCCGGCTTCATCGGCAGGATGAACTTTTTCGACGGGACGGTGACCGCGGTCGAGGGCGGCGAACTCGTGGTCGAGTCCGAGGTCCTCGGGACGCTGCGGTTATCGGACGATGGTGAAGGGACGGGCTCGGTGACCATCGCGATACGACCGGAGCGGCTGGAGCTGTCCAAGGAAAAACCGGAAGACGCCTTCGCCGCGATCGAAGGCCGGATCGCGCAGCAGGCGTTCCTGGGCGAGGCGACGCATGTTCATGTCGAGATCGAAGGCGGCCGCACGATCGTCGTGCATCGGCGGCGCATCGGGGCGGATGATGGCGGCGCCGGGGAAGCCTGTTGGGTTCATGGGGAGCGGAACGACTGTCTGGTGCTTCGGGGATAGATCAAACGGACAGTCGGTCCGCTCCACCGACCCCTGCCATTGACAGCTTCTCTCCCCGCCTGTTCGATCGAGTCAGGCCATCGAATCACAGCAGGAAACCCCGACCATGACCGACATTCTCTTCGTTCACGGCTCGTGGCATGGCGGCTGGACCTGGGACGGGGTCGGCGGGGTTCTGCGAGAACAGGGGCATCGGGTGATCGCGCCCTGCCTTCGCGGGCTCGGCAGCGATGCGGCCGCTCTCGATCGCGGCATCGGGCTCGTCGAGCATGTGGATCAGCTCGAAGCGCTGGTGATCGAGCGGGATCTGCGGGATTTTCTGCTGGTCGGACATTCCTATGGCGGGGCGCTCGCGCATGCGCTGGAGGGGCGGATCGCGGAGCGGCTTGCCGCCGTCGTGCATCTGGAGGGGGCCATTCCGGCGCCGGGTGACGGCATCATCGATCTCTGGTCGGCGGAACGGCGAAACGCGACCCTCGAGCAGATCGAGGCGACGGGCGAGGGCTGGCGGGTCGATCCGCCGGATCCGCATGACTGGGGCGGTCTGAGCGGGGAGCAGGTCGCCTGGCTCCGTCCGAAGCTGACGCCGCAGTCGATCAAGACCTATCGGGACCGGATGCCGGCGGATCAGTCGCTCGCGGACTGTCCGCATTATTATCTCTACGCCAACGACCGCATCCCGCAGCCCTATCAGGCGGTGATCGAGCGGTTCTCGAAGGCGCCGAACTGGCAGCTCGCGGCGACCGCGGGCGGCCATGAGCTGATGTTCACCAACCCGGATGCGGTGCTCCATGTGATCGGGGCCGCGCTCGAGGGCGGAACGCTGCCTGCCGAGCTTTGACCACCGGTTCGACGGACTTCTTCAGGAGAGCGTTTCCAGCGCCTCGAGCTGCCGGCCGGCGAGCCGCTCGAACACACGCTTTTCCTCCTCGTTCCAGCGCTGCCAGCGGCCGAGCGGGTTGAAGTCCTTCGGCCGCTCGATGGGCGTCCAGTGCAGGTCGCCTTCGGACCTTCGGAGCGTCGACGAGCCAACCACCTGATCGAGGCCGTCGGCGGTCCAGTCGAAATCCGCGGGATCGGCGCCGACATGGTCGAAGACCCGGTCGAGCACGGCCTTCGGATCGGTGATCAGGTCCTCGAAGCGGAGGATCAGCCGGCGCGCCTTCGGCGTGCGCGCGCAGAAGGCCAGCAGCCGGTCCATGGCGGCCGCCCAATAGGCGGCACCCTGCTCCAGCGTCCAGTCGAAGGAGCCCATGCCCGAGGCGACGACGTCCCGCCCGTCGCGGATCAGGAGGATCAGCCTCTCGTCCGGGAAGAAGCGGTCGATCAGATCGATGTTCTCGACGCTCGGCGTCTTGGTGATGGCGTGCGGCACCTCGACCCTTCGGGTGAGAAGCCGGCAGAGCGCGTCGCCGAGCGCGCGCTCCAGATCGGTCCGGGTCGAGGGCGGCACCGTCTCGTCCGCTACCTCGGACCAATGGCCGAACACATTGCCGGCGTAGGTGCTGAGGTGATGGGCTTCGTGGAGAAGGAAATCCTCCCAGAACGGCGCCTCCGGCCCCGCGATATACGGGTGGTGAACGATTAGCCGGAACAGATAGTTGGTGCCGCTCCGGCCGGTCGGCGCCAGCAGAAAAACCAGGCGGGGGCGTTCGACTGACGCCATCGATCGGCGATCCTTTCATCGCTGCGCGTTCGTAAAAGTGGCGATTTTCGCAAACATCGCTAAAAGAATCGGTTAAATGTCCGCCGTTCCTATCCCGGTTCCATAGCATTGCGGCTTCGGATAAGATACGGCCCCTAAAAAAGTCGGGGAAAATCAATGTGGATTCATCGGCGAAAATCCCTGCGCGTTCTGCGGGCAGGCCTGCTCGGCACCGTCGTCGCGGGCGCGATTCTGCTTCCCTCCGCCGTGGCCTTCGCCGCCGACCGGGTCGCCCTGGTCCTGGGCAATGGCGACTACCGTGAGATCACGCCGCTCCACAACCCGCCGAGGGATGCTGTCCTGATCGCCGCGAAACTTCGTGAGCTCGACTTCGACGTGCTCGAAGTGATCGATGCCGATCGCGACGGCATGGAGCAGGCGTTGCGTGAATTCGGTAAGCGCGCTGCCGGCGCCGACGCCGCCGTCTTCTTCTACGCCGGCCACGGCGTTCAGGACAGCGGCCGGAACTACCTCCTGCCGGTGTCCGCGGCGGTCGAGGAGAAGGCCGACCTTCGCTACGAGACCCTCGAGCTGGCCATGGTCATGGACGAGCTCGAACATGCCGCGGCGGGCGTCAGCGTCGTGATCCTGGACGCCTGCCGGGACAACCCGCTCACTCGCTCGCTCGGTGGCGCACCATCGACCCGCTCGCTCGACGCGAGACAGGGCCTCGCCACGGTCCGCGGCGCCACCGGCACGCTGATCGCCTACGCGACGGCGCCGGGCGAAGTCGCCTATGACGGCGTCGGCGACAACAGCCCGTTCAGCGCGGCCCTCGCCGAGTGGATCGACGAGCCGGGCCTGGAGATCGGCCTGATGCTGCGGCGCGTGCGCCAGGAGGTGGTCGACGCGACCGAAGGCAGCCAGGTGCCCTGGGTCGAGGAGGCGATCCTCGGCGACTTCTACTTCGCTGAGGACAATCGCGAGGAAGCGCCGCTGGTCGCCGGTGCCGCCCGCCCCTTCGACATCGCCGATCCCGACGCGGTGTTCTGGCGGACCATCACCGAAATGGAGACCGCGGACGAGAAGCGGGCCGGCCTCAATCTCTATCTCGACGTCTTCCCGGCGGGCCGCTATGCCGGCGACGCGCAGGCACAGCTCACCCTCCTGGATTCGGGCCAGGCGCTTGGCGGGCCGAGCCTCGCGCTTAACGACGTCTCCGCGCCGGGCGCCGGCGCGTTCACCGATCTGCTGTTTTGGGAACGGGTGCGGGATTCGGTCAACCCGGCCGACTTCGAGGCCTATCTCGAAAGTTATCCGGACGGCCTTTTCGTCGGCCGCGCCACCGAGCGCCTCGCCGCTCTGCGCGCCGGCACGCAGGTCGCCTCGCTCAGTCCCGATCTCTTCACCCGCAGCTTCACCATCCCCTTCGGCACCCAGACCCACCCGCTCACCTTCCAGCCGACCGAGATCAACCGTGCGCTGGCGGCCGCACCCAGCGCGCGCATCGAGCGCCTGCCCAAGGTCGGTGACGTGCTGATCGGACCCCATGCTGCCCTGGTCGGCGACGAGGTATCCGAGGACGTTCTCGGCCAGATTCTCTATTTGCCAAAAGAGGGCATTACCGGTCCGCTCGGGCGATTTTCGCTCGCGGTGACCGAACCCGGAAGAGACGAGGTGGTGCTCGCGGCCGACATCGACGTGCGCTATCCCGAGTCGCCGGTGCGCGAGGTCGCGGCGACCGCCGGCGTCGGCCCGGTGCCGCTCAGCGTTCCCCTGCCAGCGATGTCCGGCGACGAGGAGAGCGAGCTGGTGATCGAGGCGCTGCCCTACGGCACGCGCGTCCTGACCGCCGACAAGGAGGTTCGCATCGCCGATCGCGTGCCGGTGAAGGGCGGCGTCGCTGAACTTGCGATCGCGTTGCCCGAAGACGGCGTCGGCGAGGTCGGCGAGATCGTCTACAGCTACGAGCCGCCGGCGCGCGGCATTCGCGAGCGGGTGACGACCGAAGACGGCCAGCGCCAGGAGGCGATTTCGATCGCGGGCGTCGAGCCGGACTATTCGGCGCAGTCCGCTTTCGACGCCTATATCGGCATCGGGCCGCAGCCGCTCGCCATCGCCCTGCCCGAGGATCCCTCGACCAAGGTGCTGATCGAGGAGGTACCGTTCGGCGCCCTCGAATCTGCCGACGGCACAAAGCTCGTGATCGGCGACTATCTGCCGGCCGAAAAGCTCGCCAACCTGCTGTTCGAGCCCCACGGCCACATCACCGGCTCGGTCGGCCAGCTCGTCTACAGCTACGAGGACGCCAGCGGTGACCGGCTGGTGCAGGCGGCCGCGATCGACGCCGCCATCCACGACTGCGATCTTCTGGCCGCGATCCCCTTCGATCCCGACAGGGTGAGCGACGGCAAGTGGCTCTGGCGGACGCGCGGCGAAGGACGCCCGGCGAGCTCCTATCTGGACTCCGCGGCCGCCATCCTCGCCTGCCTGTCCGCGAGCGAGGCCTTTCCGCATGTCGACCGCTTCAAGCTGCAGCTCGCGCGCGCCTACACCGCCTCCAATCAGTTTGAAGAGGCGTTGAAGTGGATCACGCCGCTCGCCGAGCGCGGCAACATTCTCGCCATCGCCGGGGTGGCCTATCACTACACCCAGGGCTGGGGCGTGCCGGTCGACTACGACAAGGCGTTCGAGATGAACGTCAGGGCCGCGAACGAAGGGGCGATCTCGGCAGCGCACGAGCTCGGCAAGGCCTATCGCGACGGCAAGGGTGTCGAGCAGGACTACGAACAGGCGTTCAAATGGATCAAGGTCGCCGCGGACTGGGGCTTCGACTGGGCTCAGTACAATCTGGGAAAGCTGTATCGTGATGGGCTGGGCGTCCCGCGCGATGACGAGAAGGCCGTGGAACTCTTCCGCAAGGTCTATGACGAACAGAACGCCTTCGGCAATCTTCAGCTGGGTCGGATGTATCTCGCCGGACGCGGCGTGCCACGGGACGTCGAGCGCGCCGAGGAGCTGTTCTCGGAAATTCCCTACGCCCGCGAGATCGAATGGGCGCTCTACGAGCTCGCCCGCATGTATCGAACCGGCGATGGCGTCGAGCGTGACGTGCCGAAGTCGATCGGGCTGCTCGAACAGGCCGCAGAACTGAACGTGCCGTCCGCGAAGGTGGAGCTCGCGGAGATACTGCTCGCAGGCGATGGCGTCCCGGCCGACCCGAACCGGGCGATCGAGCTCCTCGAAGCCGCCGGCGCCGAGGGCAGCTCGCGCGCCTTCGTGACGCTGGGCCGCGCTTACGAGACCGGCAACGGCCTGCCCGAAGACAAGGGCCAGGCGATCGCGCTTTACCGGCAGGCCGCCGAGGGCGGTGACAGCGGTGCCCAGATCCGACTCGGCGACGTCTACCGCAACGGCAGCGGCCTGCCCAGGGATCCCGTCGAGGCGCGCCGTCTGTTCGAGCAGGCGAGCCGCAGCGGCGAGGCCTGGGGCGTGCTTCGCCTGGCCGAGATGGACGTCAAGGGCGAGGGCGGGCCGGTCGATCTCGAACGTGCGATCGCCCGCTATGGCGAGGCGCTGAAGGGTGCCAGACGGCAAAACCTGATCGACGCCGCCAAGCGCGGTCTGGAAGCGCTGCCGAAGCCGGCGCTGGTGCGCACCGTGCAGGTCTGGCTGCAGCGCGAAGGCTTCGATCCGGGCGTCGCCGACGGCGTCAGCGGCAGCCGCACCCGAAGCGCGATCGAGGCCTTCGAACGGTCGAACGGCCTTTCCCCCACGGGCGAGGTCTCGCCGGAGCTGATCGCCGCCCTGGCGCCGCGCGACGCCGGCTAGCGGTGTGACCGCATCATTGGGTTTCCGCCGCCTCTGTCTCGTTCGACGGCATGCCGCCAGGATGGGGGGAAGTGAAGGGGCGTTACCGCCCCCAGCCTCTATGACCCCGTTTTCGCGTTGCCGCGGTCAGGGCCTCGTGGATCGCGCGTCATGCGGCGGTGCCAGTGGGGAGCTCGCCTCTGAACAGCCTGTCCCCACTGGCGCCTTTCGGCCTCGGCGCGAAACGCGGCGGCCGTGGCCTGAAGTCCGGCGTCCGGCGCCTCGATCGGCCGGATGTCGGCCGCTTCGGGCAGCGTGAGCGACCAGCCGTCCAGCAGGTGGCGAAGGACGGCGAGACCAGGTGCAGTGAGGTCCTCGACCGCAAGGTCGACCGCTTCCAGGCTCCGTTCGGCGAGCCAGGCCGCCGTTGCGCTCTCCTCCTCTTCGAGCTCGATCAGAAGATCAGCGAGGCTGATGAAACGGGCATCGTCGATTTCGAGAGGCGGGGGCTTCGAGGTTCTCTCGGCCATCAGCCGCACTGCCTGCAAGGCCGGGTCTCGATAATGAAGGCGGACGAAGCGAGCGACCGGACCGAAGCGACCGGCCATCGCCGGCTCCTCGGAAAGCCATGGCAGATCGGTATGCGTGACGAAGGCCGCGAACGGCCCCTCCCGACGGGCAAACAGCGCATCGGCATAGTCCCGAAAGCGGGCGACGTTCAGCCGCCTCGTCTCCTCGAACATCACCCTGTCGTGGTCGAAATAGGCCTTTGGCGCGCCGAAGACCAGCAGGCCGGACAGGCATTCGCCGATCGCCGCAAGCGGCAGCCCGCCGCCATGAACGAACCAGATCGCGTCCGGCCGCTCCGCGGAGGCGGCGGCGTTGTCTTCTTGGGAAACGAGGCCGCATTCGGGCACAGCCGGTCCTGCTCTCTCTTCGTCGCTGGTCACGCGCGCTCGGACTGTCTATGACCAAGGGGATCCTGCGCAACCCGAAACCGAAGCACGAGTTTATGCCAAGATCGGCCGAGCCCATCAATCTGATCGCGATGATCGGTCATGGCGACGCCGATATTCTGCCCTTCTTCCTCGACCACTATCGAAAGCTCGGCATCGCCGGTTTCGTCCTGGCGTTTCACGGCGACTGGAGTGCTGCCGAACTCGAGCGGCTGGATGCCGAACCGGACCTGCATATCTGGGACGTCCTGAGCGGCGAGTATAGCGACAGGCTTCGGCGCTCGGTCCTGAACGCCATGGCGCGCAGTTTCAGAGATCGCTGGATCGTTCATGCCGACGCCGACGAGTTTCTGGAACTGCCGCTTGCCAGCCTCGAACGCACGGTTCGGACGCTGGATGTTCTGGGGCTGGACGGCCTGCCCGCGCTCATGGTGCAGCGGCAGACGGCGGACGGCAGCCTGCCGGCGCTCGATCCGAAGCGGGATATCGACGCTCAGCACCCGTGCTGCAACGTCACGCTCTGCGAGGACATGGGCCTGGAATGGCCGGCCTGGAAGGCGAAATATCCGCTGATGCGGGTGACGCCGGACTTCGAGATGCGGCGCGGCAATCACCTGCCGCCCAACGGCCGCCCGCTCGACCATGCGCCCATCCGCGCGGTGGTGCATCACTACAAATGGCGAAAAGCGCTGATCGCGGCCCTGGACCGGCCGCGCGGCGAGGGCTCGAACCTGGGCGAGATGGCGGTCTATCGAGCGTGGCTGGAGGAGAACGACGGGCGCCTGCCGACCGACGGTGCCCGCCGCTTCGCGCGCGCGGATCTTTTCCGGCGCGGCTTTCTCGTGGCGCCCGATCGCGTCGAGCTCAGGGCGGGTGCCCTTCGGCGCAAGGCGAAGGACGCTGCTTTCGGTGAGCGCTCGAAGCGGGAGGCCCTGGCTCGGGCGCTCCGCGGGCTTCGCTCCGAACGGGAAGCCGTGCCTGACCCGGATCGAGCCGCGGCGCTGATGGATCCCGCCAATCTGCTGCTCCGGCCGGGCCGCATCTGCCTGCTCACCTTCGAAATCGCACCGCCGTTCAGCGGCGGCACCGGCAGCGCGATGACGGTGCTCGCCGAGCATCTGAGTGCAGCAGGACACGACGTCCATGTCGTGCTCTGCCCGTTCGCCGGACCGAAGGACATCTGGCCCGGCTGGTACGACTACTGGTCAGCGCGCGGGGTGACGCTCGACTACGTTCCGAGACGGGTTGCGCGTCACGCCGCCTATGAGGAGCAGTTCGCGTTCTGCCGTAAGCTCGGAAAGCGGGTGCTCGACCTCGAGCCCGACCTGATCCACTGCGCTGACGCCGGCGGCTACGGCGCGCTCCTCGCAGCGCTGATCAGGGCAGGCTTGGCCGGCGACCCTGCCCGATTGATGGTCACCGCGCATGGCTCCACGAGCTGGAGTGCTCGCGCCAATCGCGTCCGCTGGTCGAACGACGAGGCCGCACAGGCTTACTGCCACGAGATCGCGCTCGCGCTCGCCGACGTCGTGTGCTTTCCGAGCCGCTACATGATGGAGCTGGAAGCCGGAACCGGCGCCCGATGCGGCATTGTCGTCCCGAACGGCCTTCTCGGCGAGACGCGATCCTTCATGCGGGAGCGCGAAGACGGCCTGCGGACGGTCAACGAGCTGGTCTTTTTCGGCCGGATCGAGCCGCGCAAGGGCTATGATCGGTTCGAGGCGGCGATCCTGGACCTGCTGGAGCGCGGCCATCGTGACTTCAGCGTGACCCTGCTCGGCAAGATCGGCGAAAGGACGCCACCTGACGTCATCGAGGCGCTGGTCGGAGAAAAGAGGATCAGGACCCGCCACATCGCCAATCTCAACCATGTCGATGCCGTCAATTATCTGAGAAGCCGGGACTGCCTCGCGATCGTCCCCTCCCGTACCGACAACCTGCCCTACACGGTCTACGAGTGCCTTGAGAACGGTATTCCGCTGCTCGCCTCGCCGACCGGCGGCATTCCAGAGATGGTGCGATTCGAGGATCGATCGCGTATCCTCCTCGCCGACCGAGAGGACGCGCTGGCCGATGCGCTCGCGGACGCTCTCGACAACGGCTTCCGGCCGGCGGCGCTCGCCTTCGATCCCGCGCTCGTCGACCTCGACCTTCTGGCCATCCACGCTGGCCTGGTCGACGAAGCCCGCCGGACGAGAATGCGGACGGCGTTCGAAGAAAGGGCGCCTCGCGACGTCACCGCGATTGTCTATGGCGATCGGGTGCGATCGACGACGTCGCTGCTGCTGGCACGGCTGGAGACGGCGGTGGACGCCGACGAACTTAGCGCGGTCCACGTCCGCATTCCGGAGATGGATGCGCGAAGCGGGCGCGCGGGGTCCGCGATGGCCGATCCCGCGGCGGATGCGGACCTTCTTCTTGGCTGTCACGCCGCCGTGCTGCCGGATCCCGAAGCGCTCCGGGCGATGCGCCGGCTCTTGCAGGCCGCAGCCTGTGACGCCGTCGTTTGCGATTGCCGGGTCGGGCTGAGCGGGCAGGGGGCGCTTGCGGACGAGGTGCTCACCGCGCCCGGCGGGCCGGCGCTCGAAGCACCCTGTCGCAATCTTTTCGGCGCCGGCTTCTTTCTGATCACGCGCGATGCGTTCTTGTCGACCGGCGGCTTCGATATGGAAACCGGGGACCACGAACTCGCGCACTGGGTGCTTCTCGACAGGCTGACCGCGAAGGGTGGGCGTGTGGTCGGCCTGCCGGCGGTGCTCGCCACGCTTCGCATCGACGCGCCGACGGCCCTGCTCGATCTCGTGACCGACGAGCTGGCCGAGGCGCTGATCCGCCCCTGGATCGACGCAGCACCCGTCGCCGAGGACTTGATCCGGAAGGGTGCCGCCGATTTCGGCCGATGGCCGGAGATGCGTCGCATCGCCGACGACCTGGCGGCCAAGGCCGAGGATCATGAAGTGGAAGGCCTGGGCCTATCCCGAAGATGACATCGAGGTTGGATCGGCTCCGCCGCACGGAATCCTGAGAATTCCTGGGGTCCGGCACCCTTCAAAAGGTGGAGCCCGGTGATATAGTGCATATCGGAACAACCCGCGGGAGACGAAGAACTCCTGCCGAGCGACGCACCGACGAGCATGTGGGACGAGCATGTGGGATGAAGATGTCCGAGCGACCGCAGGCTCCCGGCAAGGGTCGGGAGCGGTCCGGCGCTGCCTCTGGTCGTCGATTGGCCTCGCCCTCCTGATCCTCACCCTTCTGCCGCTCGCTTCGGTCACCGAGGCCGCGACCGGCAGGCGTCTCGCTCTGGTGACCGGCAATGGTGATTACCGGCATGTCGCGACCCTGCCGAACCCGATCAAGGACGCCCGCGCGATCGGTGGCATCCTCGAGGCGATGGGCTTCGAGGTGGAGACGCTGCTGGACCTCGACACCGCGTCGATGGAGCGTGCGGTGCGCCGCTTCGCCGAGCGCAGCCGGGATGCCGAGATCGCGATGTTCTACTACGCCGGTCACGGCGTGCAGGTGGACGGCAGGAACTATCTTCTGCCGGTCGACGCCAATATCACGCGGCCGCGCGACCTCGCCTACGAGGCCATCACCCTCGATCTGGTCACCGAGGAGCTGGAAAACTCCGGCGCCCAGCTGACAATGGTGCTGCTGGATGCCTGCCGCGACAATCCGCTCGAGGAGTTGTTCAAGCGCCAGGCCGGCACGCTCAGCCGAAGCGTCGACACCGCGAACGGACTCGCCCAGACCCAGGGCGCTGCCGGCATGCTGATCGCCTACGCCACCGCGCCGGACACCGTGGCGCTCGATGGCCGTGGCAATCACAGTCCTTTCAGCCAGGCCCTGCTCGAATGGCTGGATCAGCCGGGCATCGAGGTCGGACGGCTGTTCAGGCGCGTGCGCGAGCGGGTGATCGACATCACCGGCGGTCAGCAGGTGCCGTGGGTGGAAGAAGCGGTGATCGGCGAATATTACCTGAACGGCAGGACCTCCGAGACCACCAGCGCGCCCAATGCCGAGCGCCTGTTCTGGGAGCATGTGCAGACGATCGACGACGCGAATGAGCGTCTGACCGCGCTGCAGCGCTACATGCTGGTCTTCCCCGATGGCGAACGCACCGAGGACGCCCGCCGGATGCGGCGGATCCTGATGCAGAACCTGGCCGCGGCCGGGATCGAGCCCGCGGCCGGCCCGGCCAATCCGGGGCTCACGCTCCGGCCCGTCGAGACCGAGCAGACGGCGGCGCTGGATCCGGAAGCGGGCGAAACACTGTCGGCGGCACGCACCGGCGATCCGGCCACGCTCTGCGTGCGCGCGGCCGACGACCCGCTCGCCGGCGCCGGCATGAGTGGCCGCTGGCTCGAGGACCGGCGCTATCCGCTCGCCCCCAGCCTGCTCGGCATCGATGCCGAGCAAGCGATCGCCCATTGTCGCCGGGCGGTCGAGCAGACGCCCGGCAATCCGGCGCTCGAGACTCTGCTCGCCCGCGGCCTGATGGCGGACGGCCGGTTCGCCGAAGCGCTTCGCCATCTTCGGCCGTCGGCGGACGGCGGCCATCCCGTGGCGCAATACGCGCTCGCCACCATGTTCCGCGACGGCCAGCGCGTACCGCCCGACGCCGAGCGTGCCCGCGCCCTGTTCGAGAAGGCTGCGGACGGCGGTCACCTCGGCGCAGCGTTTGAGCTCGGCCTCGCGTTTCGCGACGGCAGCGGCGTGCCTGCCGATGGTCGGGAGGCGATCGTCTGGTTCACCAAAGCGGCCGAGGGCGGGTACGACTGGGCGCAATACGAGCTCGGCCGGCTGCTGGCGTCCGACGCCGCCGAGGTGCCCGATCCGGCTGCCGCCCTCGACTGGTGGCGGCGTGCCGCCGAACAGGGCAACGCCCGCGCCGCCGCGGATGCCGGCCTGGCGCTGAAGCGGGGCGAGGGCGTGCCGCTCGATCCGACGGAGGCGAGCCGCTGGTTGCGCCTCGCCGTGCTGCAAGGCGAAGAGCGTGCCGAGCTTCCGCTCGCCGAGTTGCTGCTGCTCGCCGGCGACGGGGTCGAGGACGAGGCCGAGGCCGCCAAGCTCCTGGAACAGGCCGCCCGCCGCCGGGACGGCCGGGCCGCCCTGCTGCTGGGCGAGATCCACGCCAAGGGTGCTTCGACCGTAGCCGATCCGGCGCTGGCCGCCTACTGGCTCGCCGCCGCCCATGCCGTCGAGCGCGAGGCCGGCGGGCAGGCGAGTGCCACCTTCGCCGCCCTACCGCGTTCGGCAGTGGTCGAGGCGCTGCAACGGGCACTCGCCGATGCCGGCTACGATCCGGGCGCGATCGACGGTGCGATGGGCCGCCAGACGCGGACGGCGATCGAGGCTTTCCGCCAGGCCAACGGCCTCGCCGCCGACGTCACTGCCGACCTCTCGATCGATTTTCTCGCCCGGCTGATCGCGTCCGGCAGCGGCTGACCGATGCTGGATCTCAGGCCGCTCGACGTCGTCTATATCAGCTATGATGAGCCGCGCGCGGAGCGGAGTTTTGCCGAGATCAGGGCGATCTGCCCGCGCGCCAAGCGCGTGCACGGGGTGAAGGGCTTTGATGCCGCGCACAAGGCGGCCGCGAGGCTGGCCGAAGGCGAGCATGTGATCACCATCGACGGCGACAATGTCGACGTCGACCCCGACATCCTGGACGGCGAGATCGACCTGCCGCCGAACTATCACGGCTGCGTCGCGTCGTTCAGCGCGCGCAACCGCCTGAACGGCCTGATCTACGGCAATGGCGGCCTCAAGGTCTGGCCGCGGCGCGTGATGCTGGAGATGCAGACCCACGAGAACGCCGATCACCAGCGCAACGCCACCGAATTCTGCTGGGGCATGGGCTGGTACAAGCTCGACCGCCTCGCCTCCGAGATCGAGGTGACGACGACGCCCTTTCAGGCGTTTCGCGCGGGCTTTCGCGAAGGCGTGAAGCTGGTCACACCCGACGGGATCTCAGCACGGAAAGCCTTTCCGGATCTGGCGCTCCGCGACGCCTTCGAGCGCCATGTCTGGCGCGGCAACGCCGATCGCCTCGCCGTCTGGTGCTCGATCGGTGCCGATGTCGAGAACGGGCTGTTCGCGATCTACGGCGCGCGGCTCGGCTGCGCGATGCTGCATTTCGACGACTGGGATCCGGTCGCGATCAACGACTATGAAGGCTTCGGGCGCTGGTGGCGGGACGTGATCGCGGCGCGCCTGGCGCTGGGTGCGGATCACGAGCGCCGGCTGCGGCACGAGATCCGGCGCGAGGGTGACCGGCTTCGTCGCGGTCTCGGCCTTCGCATCGCCGATCTCGACGCCGAAGGTTCCCTCTTCTACAAGTCGATCCGCCCGCCCGAGGAAATCGACAAGGGTCTGATCAGGTCCGGCCATGGCGAGGCGTCGTCCCTGGTCGGACGACAGGCCGCAGCAGGAAATGGCCGGACGTGAAGGTCGCCGTCGTCACCCCCTATTACAAGACGCCGCTGGAGTGGCTTCACGATTGCCACCAGAGCGTCAGGGCCCAGACCCATCACTGCACCCACATCATGGTCGCCGACGGCGAGCCGGTGGAGACCGTCGACAAATTCGACGCCGTCCACCTCACCTCGCTCGGTCCCAATGACGACGTCGGCAATACCGCACGCGCCATCGGCTCGATCGCGGCGATCCGCCAGGGCTTCGATGCGGTCTGCTATCTCGACGCCGACAACTGGTATCGACCGGAGCATGTCGAGCGGATGGTGGCGCTATTCGGCGAGACCAAGGCGGCGATCTGTGCCGCGGCGCGGACGCTCCACCATGTCGACGGCACGCTGCTCGGCCGCTGTCCGGAAACTGACGGCGAGGCGTTCGTCGACACCAACTGCATGTTCCTGACCAGGGAGGCGTTTCCGATCGTCTCGGTCTGGCACACGCTGGATCGGAGACTCGATCCGATCGGTGACCGGGTGATCTGGTTTCAGGCGAAACAGCTCGGCATCAGCACGGCCTATTCCGGCGAGCCGACGGTCTGCTACCGTACCAATTACCGGGAGCATTACGAGCTCTTCAACGCCGTGCCGCCGCCCGGCGCCAAGACCGGTTACGACCACTACCCCACGCGAAAACTGTTCGAGGATCTGAAGGCCGCGGCGCTCGGCGAGAAGGGCGGCGATCCGGCGGCGGTCGGCATCGAGCGGCCGATCACCAGCGAGGACGGCATGCTGCCCAGGATGCGGCAGCGCCGGCATGTCCTGATCTCCCTGATCGGCCTGCCGCGGGCGCAGATCGATCGGTTGCTGGACGGGCTGGTCGAGGATTGCCGCGCGGACGGCAAGACCCCGATCTTCATCGTCGACGAGGCGGATCTCGCGGTCAGCCTGTCGAAAACCCAGCTGGTCGAGCATCTGCCTTCCGCCCGCAACCGGGACGCCTTCGCGCCCGATCTCGACTGGGACCTCTATCTCGAGCGACGGCTCCGGCAGATCAAGGAAAAATGGCGCTCGGCCCACGTCGTCGCCCTCGGCCTGCCGATCGAGGCGGCGCTCGCGAATCGCGAGCGGGCGGAGAGGCGGGCGCCGCCGAAGCCGGATGCGTCGGACTCGGCGGCCTAGTGGTATGACCACATCATTCGGTTCCCGTCCGCCATCGTCAGGATCGACGGTTTGCCGCCGAGTTCCGACGATGGCGGAGGACTCGTTTGAAACGAACGCACCACGAGTTCGATGACGCTGCCCGCCTTCTCGGTCGTGATCCCGGCGTTCGAGCGCAGACACACCATCGAGCGCGCCCTTTCGAGCGTGTTCGCCCAGCGCCATCCCGCCGATGAGATCATCCTGGTGGACGACGGCTCGAAGGATGGAACCTCGGCTTTCGTACGAAAAAAATTTCCGGGCGTCCGCCTGATCCGCCTGGAGGTCAACCAGGGTCCCGCGGTGGCGCGCAATGCCGGGATCCGGTGTGCGGGGCACAGCCATCTCGCCTTTCTCGACAGCGACGACGCATGGCATGAGGACTATCTCGCCGCCGTCGCCGAAACCTGGCGGGCGCATCCCGAGGCCGGCATCGTCTACACCCAATATGACAAGATCGAGGACCGTCCGGGCGGGCGCGTCGATGCGATGGACGTGCGTGTCGAAGGCGATCAGATCGAGGCGATGCTGCGCAACAATTTCATTCATTCCTGCTCGCTGATGAGCACGCGGCGGGACTGGACCCTGGAGGTCGGCGGCTTCGATCCGGCCTATCGGATCGGCGAGGACCGCGCGATGTACCTCCGGCTGCTGCTGCGTGGCCCGGCGATCGCCGTGCCCGCGCGGCTGGTGCGCCGCCACGTCGCCGACGACAACCTGATCAACGATCTGGAGGGCTGGTGGCGGGACGCAACCGCGATCGTCGCACGGTTCACCGCCGATCCCGCCTTCGCCGCCTACCGCCATGTCGAGGACGAGAGCCGCGCCCGAGTCTTCGAGGCGATCGGCTGGCACGATCGTCAGCGCGAGCGGGCGCGGCGGGAACGCCAGCGAAGGGCCGTTTTTCAGGCACCGGTTCCTGCCGCCGAGCCGGTGCCGCCGAGCGGCCGGAACGAGGGCCCTGCAGTTCACCTCTTCCTCCATGCCGGCGGCCTGCCGATCGAGGCCCTTACGGCGCTGCTGGAGGCGACCGGCCTGTTCGGACGTCCGGCGCCCTGGTTCGATCACGACGGTCCGATGCTGGAGGCGGTCCGAGCCTTCAACGTGCCGGATCTCGACGGTTATCTGGATGCGCTGCTGGCGGAGGCGACATCGGCGGGGCGGCCGTTTTCGGCCCTGATCGGCGATCGGGATCTCGCTTGGCTAAAATCGACGCCGGCTTTCGCGCGGCTGCTTCGGGACCAGGAGGTGCGGATCGTCAGATTGTTTTCGCAGGATCGCGTGCTTCAGGCCTGCCAGCGGGCGACGGACGGTCGTCAGAACGCACCAACCTATGACGACATCGCTGACGCCCTGGTCGCGATCGAGCAGGCGGATGCGTCTTTCGATCGGTGGCTATCGGGGGCCGGGCTCGACGCCCGCACGCTCCGGCTCGAAGATCTGGAGACGGCGGGCCTTCCGACGCTGCGAGCCCTCGCACCTGGGACCGACATGCGAGTCTGCCCGCCGCTGGCACCGCTAGGCGCCGAGGAGATTGCCCTGGCCGGACGGTTTCGCGAGGAGGCGAGGCTTCGGAACTGGGTGCACGCACTGGCGCCCGTGGGATCACTCAGCCGACCAGTCTCGGCCTGACCGAAATCGGTGCCGCCGCCGGCTCCAGCGCGGGCTGCGCCGCCCCGCCGGCCGCCACGCGGAGGAAGGCGTCGGCGAGTTGCCTTCCGAGCATTCGCCAGGGCATGGCCTCAGCCCGAAGCGCGGCGTCGGCGCCGATGGCCGCAAGCCGGTCGTCGTCGAGGTCGAGCGCACCCAGAACGGCGGCGCGCAGCGCGTCGTCGCCGTCTCCCGGCTCGAAGGTCAGCGCGTCTCGCCCGGGTGTGACCAGCTCCAGGAGCGGCGGCAATGCCGGGATCAGGGCGGGCCGGCCGCAGGTGAGTGCCAGCATCAGCTCGGCCGCACCGGTGTACTGCCGATAGGGAAGGACGACGAGGTCGGCGGCCGCCACCCAGGCGGCGAGTGTTGCAACCTTGCCGACATGGGTGCGAACCAGGACGCGGCCCGCTTCCAACGCCGCCGCTTTCTCCGGCGTAATCCGATCGGCGACGGCGCCGAGAAGGAGGAGCGTCGCCTTGGCCGGTCTCGCTCCCCGCCAGAGCGCGAGCAGCCGATCGGCGCCGCCCGCAGGATCGCCGCCGCCCACATGGACGACCAGCCGATCACCCTCCCCCAGGCCGAGGCGCTCTTTCGGCGAGACGGCGGCCCGACCAGCGGACGCTGCGCCGGGGCGGGCTTCGATCAGCGGCTGAAAGCTGCCGGGCGACACCACCACAAATTTGCGCCAGTCGAGATCTAGCACGGCCTGAATCGCCTGCGCCCGACGATAGCTCGTGCAGTGGATGAGATGGGCGAGCGTGCCGAGATGGCTGCGAAAATCAGCACTTCGCTCGTCGGCGAGCGGCGAAAGCGCGGTTTCGGCGTCAGCAGACCAGACGAAACGGCCGCCCGCGGCGATGAACGCCTCCAGTTCGTTAAGAAACCGCTGGCAGCGCTCATGGGCACCCTCGGCGTCGGCGGCGCCCGCGCAGATGCCGCGCTCGTCGGTCAGGTGGAAGATCGTGGCCTGATCGTTGCCGAGTGCCAGATGCCGCCCGGCGCGTTCGAGATCGCCGGCCTGGGCGAAGAAGCAGCCATGGAAATTGGCGTAGCGAAGGGTGCGCGTGCCGGCGGCCAGGAGGCCGTCGCTGTCGGGAAAATAGAAAACTCGATGCATGCTCGGTATTCCGTCCATCTGGTCTCAAATGCCCGATGCGCCCTCTTTTCGCCATGTCGAAGGCGGCGACATGTCGAGTGCGTAGATCGCCTGACCGATGGCGAGCGCCGCCTGCTCGGCGCCGTCGGTCTCGTCCGCGCTGCAGAGCCCGGCCATCGCACGGCGCTCCTCGGGATCGAGCACCCGTCTGGCCGCGGCGCGCGCGCCATAGACGTCGCCGCGTGCGAGCACGATCGCCCAGCCCTGCCGCGCCGCCAGGGCCGCGCGCGTCACCTGATCGTCCGTCGGCTTTGCGGGATCGGGAAGAAAGACGCTCGGCGTCCCGCTCGCAGCACTCTCGTGGACGCTTTGATAGTCAGCACCGCTGATCACCAGATCGAACGCGGCGAGCTGACGCCTCGCGGCGAGCGTGTCCAGCCGCGCCGCTTCCACCGGCCAGCTCTCAGCCGCGGCGTCTGGCACCAGATCGGTCGTGAAGAACCGGCAGCCGCCGCCGGCGAGGGTGCGGAGGAGTTCCTGCATCGCCTGGCCGGTCCGCTGATCGGAGGGGATGGTCGGCCGCAGCAGCACCGCTGGGCGGCCACCTTCGAGGCCGAGCTCGAAACGGGCGCGATCCGCGCCGCATCTCGGGCCAAACAGGACAGGCGCTGTCGCCACGACGCGCTCGCGGTGCTTTCGGGTGGGGCCGCGATCGAAGGCTTCGGCGCGCTCGCCGGGTTCGACGATCAGGTCGAAAAGGCCGCTTCGGTTCAGGCCGCCCTCCTCGGCGTCGGCCCGCCAGAGGCTGCGCCGGATCCAGATGAAGGGCAGGTTCGGATAGCGAGTGCAGACCTCGGCGAGGCCGGCGAAGGGATAGACGCCGTCGAACACCACCGCCTTCGCGTCGAGAAAGCAGATCAGCTCCTGAAGATGCCCTGCCAGGCTCTCGTTCCACCCGTCCGCCTCCTCGAACAGCGAGCGGTAGACCCGGCTGCTGTGGGGGAGAAGGTATTCCAGCGAGAAACCGAGACGCTCGGCCAGTGGCGCATCGCGCGCCATGGTGAGGAAATAGGGTTCGAGCGGGGCCTGCAGATGCCGCGCGATCGCGAGCTGGCGCGGCAGATGTTCGAGATAGGGGCTGTCGTCGGCGATGAACAACAGGCGCCCGGGCCGTCGCACGGCGCCGGCGCGGACGAAGGGTATTTCGACCCGGTTCCCTTCGCCGGCTTTCGCTCCGAGACATGAGCGCAGCCGCGCGACATGAGTGCCCGGGCCGTGGCGTTTTTCGAGAAGGGCCGCCTGATCCTTCCGTACCGCGTCGAGACCTTCTCGATCGCTCGCGATCCGAAGCGCCAGATCGGCGAGGAAACAGGCCTCGGCGGCGGGCAGGCGCCCCTCGAACCGTTCGGCGATGCGCGGCGTCGCGATGACCGGCACGCCCGCCGCCATCGCTTCCAGAATCTCCTCCTCGAGCCTTCCGGACCCGGCGTTTTCGCCGGCGGCGACGAAGAGATCGAGCCCGTCTAGAAACGCGCCCAGCCGACGTTCGCTTCCCTGTTCGATCCGCATGTCCTGATCCGGCGCGCACATCGGCAGGCCGCTCACGAGATCGGTCTCGCCGAGAACCACGAGGGTCGCTGGCCAGCGCTCGCGCCAGGCTTCCGACCATTCGCCCGCCCCGGTGTCGTCGAGCTTGAAGCCCTGGCCGAAATGCCGCCCCACGGTCTCCAGGCTGGCAGGCCGCTTCTGCGGCGGCACAGGCGATGGCGAGAGCGGCGGCCACCAGATGTCGGGATCGAGCGTCATGCCGGTCAGATGCCTGGCGAGATCGCGCCGCTCGAGATCACTCCGCGCCGCCCAGGCGACGGCACAGTCGAGAATCGTCTGGAGGCGGGCGGCCAGCCGGCGCAGCTCCGAGGGGTCGTCGCCCTCGCCCATATCCGCCTCGATCGGCCAGACCAGCGCCTTCGCCGCCTCAAGCCGAAGCGGCCGGTTTCGCCCGAAACCGGCGAGCGACGGCGAGAGCACGAGCGCGAGTTCGGCCCGTTGAGGTAGCGCCGGATCGAGCCAGACGACACCGCCTTCGCGAAGGCGGCGCTGGGCCGGCGCAGATCGGAACCAGGACGACCCGCCCGGACTGCGGCTGGTGAGAATGATCCCGGTGCCGATGCCGCCTTCGGCTTGGGCGTCGATCAGGGCGTAGAGACGTCGTTCGGCCGCCCGGCTGAGATGGCCATCCACCAGGAGGATGCAGTCGAACGTCATCATGTCTTGCTGCAGGCGGCGTCGGCCATCGATGCCACTTCGCTCCTCCCTTCCGAACACGGTCATCGGCGAAAGTCGAAGCGACGACCGTCATGCCGGCGTTTATGCCATCTCCCGAGAACCTGCGGAACCCATTTAACCCCGCCTGCTCGCAGGCCGCGCACCATGCCTCGACCGTCCCCGCAATCTTATCGGCGCGGTGGCCAAACCTGGTGAAAAGCGAGGCCGTTCGATGTATGGCGCCGAGGTCAGTGGCTCACAGGGAACAGCAGGCTTTTTGCTGCAGCATCGTCATCACATTTGCCCATCGGAGTCGCAACTTTTCCTTAATCCGCCTCAGCCATACTGAGTCATGGTCCCTGGGATTCCCCCAATAGTGTTCATTTAACGTAGAAACCTTCGCCGGCTGCTATGCTGGTCTGACGAGTAGCGGGAGCGGTTGGATTGTTGGTGCGCCTGGTACACCGAGACGGTCGCCGAGATACTCGAAGAATGAGATGCCGAGTTTCTGACAGGTCTTGAGCAGACGCGCTTGCCGTCCGAGATCCGACCATGTGCCGCCTGAGATTTTTCGCTTGGTGACGTGGCATCGGATGTCGTTCTCGGAGCCGTTGGTATGAAGTGGGATCTCCGGCCGATCGAGGACGCGCAGGAGCTCGTCTTTGCGGGCGTGCAGGCCGCCAGGAGCCGGTCGAGGGTGACGAAGCCGGTCTTGCGGGTGAAGATGCGATCGAACCTGGCCCTCAATTCGGCGGCCCGGCGTCGGCAGGGATCGTGTTTGTAGATCTTGAGGTCCTGGTAAAACCACCAGATCAGCTGGCGCGCCGCTGCTGATCGTTGAAGCCGATCGCTTGTGCACCAGGCCGCAGAGCGCATGATCGGCCAGGCGGAACTGGCCGCCCGTCGAGATGATGACCGCTCGGATACTGCCGAACAGCGCCCCTCCGTGGCGATCTTCACGGGGTTGGGATGCACATCGCTTGCCGATGCCGAGATGGTCGCCCGACCAGGCGACCTCGTCGGCAAAGATCCTTTGCCCATGCTCATCGAGTTTCTGGACGACCTCGCCGGCGAGATTGCGGGCGCGCATGTAGGCGAGCGCCTCGGCGTTGACGACATAGTCGCGATGGCCGGCGCGGAGCAGCTCCAGGAAGTTCTCGCGGCTCTTGGAAAACGTGGTCCCGAAAAACGTGCCGATCTGCGTGGTGACGCCATTCCTGGCGCGATGGAGCGCCCGTGTCATCGACCGTGATCAGGCGCGATGCTCAGGCCAGCACGCAGCACATCATCCGTTTCCGCGGCAAAGGCGGCCCCGCCTGCAGACCGACAGGTCGAAGGTCGGGCTTGTCATGCCGGATCTTCGGAGCTTCGCAGACCGGGACAACATCGCCGGTGAGGAGCCGCAGGACCTGACGCTTGGAGTCACCAACCCCAGGCTGGTCAAAAAAGTTGCGATCCGATTGACCGTCACTTGTCCCTGGTGATGCTGCAGCAGAATGAACCGAAGCAGTCAGGTCCGAAATGACCACGCAAGCCTGACGGCAGGGGGGCGGTGATCACCTTGCCGTCGGCGGTCAGCCAGCGTTCTCGACGATAGCGGATCACCCGGGCCTCATGAGCTCCTGGACGACGAAGTCCTGATAGCCTTTGAAACGCGAGCCGGCCGGCGGCGTGATCGTCAGTGTCTGCTCTTCGTTGACCACCAGCTTCTGGCGGCTCGGCCTCGAGCCTTTCTTCTTGCCGCGGCGTCGCGACCGCTTCTCCGTCGCCTGTTCCATGCCCGACGGCTTCAGCTTGGGCTTGCCCTTGTGACCCTTCAGCCGCGTGATTTAGGGCTTTGATCTGGGCGTCCTGTGCGGCGAGCTTCCCGACCAGCTCTTTGACCAGGCTGCGCAGCGCGTCCACAGATCATGCGGCGAGGGGCTGGGCTGTTCCATCCCCAGTGTAGAATCACATCCTACTCGCTTTGTGAATCGAGAACATTTTCCTGTGCGCCATAGACTTTGCCCCGATTACTGCATATCTTGCTAACCTGCTGAATAGCTTTGGGAAGCATTTGATGGCACGACGTGCAGAGGTTTTGGGGCGCGGCTTTAGCGTTTGCGAACAGTTGGGTATCGCGGCGATTTGCCGGTGTTTTGGCCAGGCAGAGATCAGGTCGGCGCTGGACGCTGCAGGATGCAGGAGCCATAGGCGTCGAGATCTGCCAGCCGAGATGACGATGTATTACGTCATCGCCATGGCTTTGTTCAGGCATGTCAATCTGAGGGAGGTGCTGCGCTGCTTGCTCGAAGGCTTTCGGCGGTTGCACGGCGATCTGCCGGTCAAGATCACGGGCAAGTCGGGGATTTCCCAGGCACGTTCAAGGCTTGGTTCCGAGCCCTTGCAGCGTCTTTATGAAAGTGTGGTTCAGCCGATCGCCACCCAGGCGACGCTAGGCGCTTGGTATCGAGGGTGGCGCTTGGTCAGTCTGGATGGATCGACCCTGGATCTGCCGGACGAGGCGCCAGTCAGGGCCCATTTTGGCGGGCCGTCCACCTACAATGATCGCAGCCCCTTCCCACAGGCCCGTTTCGTCACCTTGGCCGAAGTCGGCACCCATGTGCTGTTCGGCGCCGAGGTCGCCAGCTATTCAAAAAGCGAGGTCCCGGTCTGCAGGAGCGAAGCTCTGAAGATCCGGCATGACGGGCCCGACCTTCGCCGCGATGCGGCTGCAGGCGGGGAGGTCACGCTGGCCAGAACCGTCATCGAACACCTCGACGATGGCATGCTGTGCCTTGCCGACCGTGGCTATTTCGGCTTCGATCTTTGGCAGCAGGCGGCCAGGACCGGTGCCGCACTCCTTTGGCGAGCGCCGAGCAGCATCAAGCTGCCGGTGGAAACGGCGCTTGCGGACGGTTCTTATCTAAGCCATCTCAACACCTGGCGACGGCGAAATCTAACGCCCAAACGCCAAGGCATGCTTGTGCGCGTCGTCGAGTATCGGATCGATGGTGTCGGCAAGGATGGCGAGGTCTGTCGTCTGGTCACCACCATCCTCGGCCATGAGCAAGCCGAGGCTTCGGATCTCGCCAAGCTCTACCATCAACGCTGGGAGATCGAGACGGCTTTCGATGAAGTCAAAACCCATCTGCGCGGCGCACGTTTGTGTTTGCGCAGCAAAACGGCAGACCTCGTCCGGCAGGAATTCTTCGGCATGATGCTCGCCCATTTCGCCGTTCGAGGGCTGATGCATGAAGCAGCGCTCCAGGCAGATGAGGATCCCGACCGGCTCTCCTTCACGCACAGTCTCAATGTCGTCAGACGCAAAGCCAGCCTCGCTGCGACCCTTTCCCCCTCGATCTCAGCCTAATCTGATCCGCCAAATCATCGCGGAAATCCTCGAAGAACGTGTGGTCTCATCCCGCGGTAAAAACCAGCAACGCGCCCAAAAACGCGTCAGGCCACGCTTCCCGCGAAAACACAGAGCGCCACCCCCACCCTACAAGCCAACCATCGTCATTCCCGAAGCTAAATGAACAGTATTGCGGGAATCCGCCCGTCCGCAAGAAAGGGCGGGGCGAGGCTGGGACTTCCAGGATCGCATGGACCAGCGAGGCCGGGTCGTGATAGCAAGGTCGGGTTAAGATTGCGGCGGGCAATGCGATGATCGAGCATCGTCGGACGGCGGGCCGTCGATGCATCAAACGGCCTGGCCCGTCACCGTTTTGGGCCGCCGCATGAGGCATAAGAGTCGGGCGAGCGGGGTGTCTCGACCGGTTCCGAGTGTCGAGGCGATGGCGCGATTGGGGTGCGGACGGCCGCGTATTCGATCGTTCGCCGCGGCATGATCGCGCCCTGCACATCGTCAGAGGCCGTCCGCTCGTGTCGAAGCGAAGGCGGCGTTCGGTGGTGGTCGGGCGTAAAGGAGGGGACATCATCATGACTGCCAGGGCATCCTTCGCCGAGGGTCCGCATTTCTGTATCCTGCCTTGGGTCCATCTTTACGTCTCGCCCTCAAGCGACGTGCATCCCTGCTGCTACGGCGCCATGGACCGGCCGGTCGGCAATCTTCTCGAGAACGATCTCGTCGACATCATGAACGGCGAGGGCATGAAGTCGCTTCGGCGGCAGATGCTGGCGGGCGAGCCCAGCCGCCATTGCGAGCGCTGCTACAAGGCGGAAGCGGCCGGCTTTCGGACCATGCGGCAGAACTGCAACGACACCTTTCGCCGCTATGTCGACGACTGCGGGCGGACGCGCGCGGACGGCCATCTGGATGAGTTCGCCTTTCGCTATCTGGACGTGCGCTTTTCCAACATCTGCAATCTCAAATGCCGCTTTTGCTGGCACGACTGCAGCTCCGCCTGGTACGACGACCAGAAGGCGCTGGATCCGGGCTACGGCAAGCCGCGCATTTTGAGGGCGGGGCGCTCGGACCGCCATCTCTGGGAGCAGATCGTCGACAGCCTGGCAAGTGTCGACGACATCTACTTCGCTGGCGGCGAACCGTTGCTGATGCCGGAACATTACGACATTCTGGACCATCTGGACCAAACCGGGCGCCACGATGTGCGGCTGAGCTACACCACCAACCTCTCGGTGCTGGCCTACAAGGACCGGAAGGTCGTCGACCACTGGAAGAGGTTCGAGAGCGTCGCCGTCGGCTTCTCGCTGGACGGCATCGGCCGGCGCGGCGAATATATCCGGAAGGGCCTGGACTGGGCGGCCTTCGAGGCCAATCTGGAGAAGGTCCGGGACGCCGCGCCCAACGTCAGGCTGCGCGCCAATCTGACCATCAACGTCCTGAACGTCTTCGACCTGTTGTCGATCTACGGCCATTTCGAACGGGATCCGCTGTTTCACGGCATTCCGCTCGGAATCAACTTTCTCGACCAGCCGGAATCGATGTGCATCCAGGTCCTGCCGGCCTCGATCAAGGCCGCGTTGAGCGCCGACCTGCTCGACTATGCCGCGTCATGCCTCGGCGAGGCGCGACGCGAGGACCGGGACAATCTCGGTGCCATCGTCGCCTTCATGAACGATGACGACAAATCACATCTGCTGCCGGAGCTGTTCGCGCGCAGCGACCGCCTGGATCGAATCCGCGGCGAGGCGATCGACGAGATCATGCCGGAATTCGGCCAGCTCCGCGCCTATGCGGAGGCGGCCGCCTGAGCGTCCTCACCCATGGGGCGTCAGCTGGAGCCCATATTGCGTATGCGCACCCGGCGATTGACGCCGCTTCGCGGATTGGCGGCGTCCAGCAGCTCATGTTCGCCTTTGCCGACCGATGACAGCTGCGACGGGCTGACCCCCAGCTGCGAGGTCAGATAGTCGACCACCGACTGCGCACGGCGCTGCGAGAGGCCCATATTGTAGTCGTCCGGCCCCGAGGCGTCGGTATGGCCTTCGATCATGAAATTGAAGCTGCTGAGGCTGTCCGAGCTGAGCGCACCGGCGAGTGTCGAGAGCGTCTGCTTGGTGGCCTCGGTCAGGACCGAGGAGTCGTATTCGAACTGCACCGACAGATCGACGGCCTGGGTCGCCTCCTCGCGGACGTCGTTTTCGCGCGCGACCGGCCTGATGCCGCGGGTGCGCATGGGCGGGGTGAGGGCTTCGATCAGCTCCTGTTCCGTCGGCTCGTGATCCGTCAGATTGACGGCATCCTGCGCGAAGGCTGCGTCCGACAGCAGCAGGGTGCCGGCCGCTAGAGCGGCGATGGCGAGAGGTCGCTTGACAATATGTCCGGGCATCATCCGGCCCTCCTTCGATCGAGGCTCCCGCTTCGGCTCGAAATGCCCGGACGATGCCGTCCGGGCGGGTCCGAAGCGCCTTTCGTTATCGGATATCCATCGTTCCTCAGGATTTACGACGGACAACCGGCTCCAGTTTAGCACCGCTCACCGGATTTCCAAACGAAGAGACGAGCCTAGAAATCGCAACCCCGCCCGACGATCAGCCACCGAAGCGTCGAAGGGCCGGGATCACGTCGATCGCGGGGTCGAGATCGGCACGGCAGACATAGGCCAGTTCCTCGACGATACGCGCGGCCTCGATAGCGCCGTTGTCGAACCGTTTTTTTCGCGCACAGCGTTTTCGGATGGCGTTCCGAGTTTCCTCGTCGAGAAGGCATCCCAGCACCTCGGCGATCCGGTAGTGGTCGCGGCGGCGCAGCATCAGGCCGACCCCGTGCAGGTCGGCATAGAAGGCGCGGGCGAGCTGGTCGTCCATCATCGGGTTCTCGTTGGGCACGAACAGCGTCGGCAGGCCATGGGCGAGCAGCTCGTGATAGGCGTTGTAGCCGGCGCTGCTGACCGCCATGTCGAAGGCGGCGAGATGGCGGGCGATCGGATAACACTCGATCCGCCGGACCGGCGGCGGCAGCTCGACCCGGGTTTCAGCGATCGCCCAGTCCAGCCAGACGACCTGCAGATCCGGCTGCTGCAGCAGTGTCCCCAGGATCGCGTTTCTGAGCGGCCCGAGATCGAAATTGTTGCCGGAGCCGAGCTGGATCAGGCAGGCGGGCCGGTCGGGATCGAGGCCGAGTGCTGCGCGCGCCTCCTCCCGATCCAGCACGTCCTCGGGATCGAGCAGCAGGATCGGATCGACCAGGCGCGTGCGTCCGCGATGCTCGGTGGTCAGTCCCCGGTCCAGCTCGCCCGCGATCTCGGCGGGCTCGATCACGACGTCGGCGAAACGCTCCCGCCAGACGTGATCGCGGCCGGACCCCTCGGTCCACATCGCACGTCTGCTCCAGACCAGCGGACAGGCCGGCGCCGAGGCCATGGCGTTGATCAGCCCGTCATAGGGCACATTGCCGTCGAACAGGACCACGTCCGGGCGATAGAACGCGAAGCGCTCCGCGAGGTCCCGGCGAAGGTGGTGGTTCCAGAGCTGAACGTCGCAGCCGATGGCGGCGTGGAACGGCAGATATTCGACCGGATAGCCGAATTCCCGAACGTAGCGCGCGGCTTTGGACATGGTCAGGAAGATCGGATCGATGCCGGGCGGCAGGCGCCGCGCGATCGCCAGGAGCCGGGTGAGATGACCCATGCCGACGCCGTTCGACGACATCATGAGCACGCGGCGGCGGCCGCGCTCGGGCTTGCCGGCGGCCGGGACGGTCACGCCGCCTCCCGGCCTGCCGATCAGCGCGCGCACGCGCTCGGCCTGGGTCCGATGGCTGAACCGGCGCTCGACCACCTCGTCCGCGCGCGCGCGCTGCTCCGCGCGGAGCGAAGGTCGTGCGTAGAGGTCATCGATCCTATCCCGAACCTCTTCCGGGCCGGCATAGATCGCCGCGCCCTCGAACAGCGCTTCGAAATGGCGCGGCAGGATCACCGGCAGGCGTGCGGCGAGCGCTTCGAGAATCGCGTAGCCGAAGGCTTCGACCCAGCGGGAGTGGTGAAAATAGACAAAGACGCCGATCTGCTTCAGGAAATCGCGGGGTGCTATCTGATTGAAGGCGTAGACCTGCCAGTTGGCGGGCATGGGATCGACGAGCTGGCGCAGAAACGGACCGTCGCCGAGGACCCTGACGCCGACATCGGCGCAGTCGGGGTAGACGGCGAGAACGTCCGCGCGCGTGTCCGGCCATTTGGCGGGATCCGGGCGGCTGTGGCGGCCGATCACCGGCTGCCCGAGGCCGGCGTCCGACCCGTCGCCGGCGTCCGGTCGGTCGATCCGCCAGGCCGCCGGATCGATCACGCCGTGCCAGTCATGATCGAGGAGCGGCGGCGTGCTCCGCTCCAGGAGCTGGCGGCGCACGGCGGGACCGACCGGTGCCCAAAGCACGTCGCCGTCGAGCAGTTCCTGGACGTGGCGGTCGATCGCGGCCGCGTCGTAGACGGCCCGGCCATCGCCTTCGCGCGGCGGGTGGGTGGTGATCAGAAGCTTGACGCCGGCCTCGATGCGCGGTGGATCGAGCGGGAAATGGGTGAAGGACTGGGGATGGTAGAGACAACAGAGACGGCAGGACACGCGCCGGCGCGGATCCAGCAGATCGGCCTGGCCCCGGTCGACCAGCGTTTGGATTCTGGGATTGATCGGATGCGGGAAACCCAATATGGACGAGCGCACGGGGACGAGCCCGCAGCGATAGCCGGCGGCAGCACTGGCAGCGATCTCTTCGGCGATCGCCGTGCCGGTTCCCCCGGGAAAACGGAGATCGCCGACCCAGAGAATGTCGTAGTCGTTCATGGGCCGCCGGGTCTGCGCATGATGCGCCTTCGTTGAATTGGATGGGACCGTATTTTGTATTCCCTGCTTTGGCAAATGCTGAGGCCACAGTACCCCGCCGCCGCGGCTGTGGACGACGGCAGGCCCCGGCCCGTCGCGCCGCTCTATCCCGGCAGCGTCGAGGGCCGAAGCGGGCGCGTGACGCTGTCCGTCGTGCTCGGGCTGGACGAAGCGGCGATCGAAGGAATCGTCCAGCAGACCGCCGAGCGGCATGACGGCGCCGACCACGCCATGGTCTTCCTCACCGACCTCGATCGCTTCGACGTCTTTTCACGCGCAGGCGTCGTGTTCGAGCATGTGCCGTCCGCGGCCAGCCGTGCGCTGGCGCCGAAGGATCTCGATTGGGACCGCTATCTCGAGCGCCGTCTCGGCCTGCTTGCCGGCAAATGGCGCCCGCGGGCGATCGTGCCCTTCGGCGCCGACGCGCATCGCCTGCTCACCGCCTGGCGTGAAGCTCGCTATCCCCCCATTTCCTCTGGCCAATTCGAAAACCATTCCTATACTGACGAAAAGACGGAGTCGGGTGAATGAAAGAATACATCCGCCATTTCATCGCGATGTTCGCGACGTTCTTCACGTCGCAATCGACCCTGACGCCCGGTGCGGTCGCTCAGGATCGGGACGCGCAGGAATGGGCGGCAGCCAAGGCCGATGGTTCCCTGCGCGCGTTCGAGGATTTTCTGGCGCGCCACCCGGTCGGGCCCTACTCGCGCGACGCCTTTCGAGAGATCATCCGCCTTTCCGACGGTGATGCGAACAGCTGGCCGATCTGCGACGACATCGGCGTCGCCGATCCGACACTGATCGATGAGGATTGCGTGCCCATCTCGGCCTTGTATTGAGAGTGACGTCGGCAGCAGTGTTGTCTTGTTGGATTGTCTGATCAAGTCACGCATCATCGATGCGTCAAGGATGGGGTATGGAGATGCTTCGAGCGGCGCCGTATTTTTTGATCGGATTTCTAGCCCTGACCGGATGCGCCGGTGAGCGGATCGGCTTCGAGGGTGGGGGCCTCACAAGAACCTCCTATACGGGCCCGGAAAATCCGCCGGCCAAACCGGTCCGCTTTTCTCTCAACGGACCGGTCGACGAGGTCACCGGCCGCCTGGTCAACGCGCTGGCCGGCCCGCGTTTCGGCATCACCCACGTCGATCGAAATCGCGGCCTGATCACCGCGGTCTATCGTGCCGATCCCGAGGATTTCGTCGACTGCGGCCTGCTGAACGTCGTCTCGTCCGATGGTGCCAGCAATCAGGTCGCCGCTGCGAGCCGGCAGCTGCAATATCGGGTCGGCCTGAGAAACGGCAATTACGGCGTCGTCAATCGCAATCTGAAGCTCGATGGCCGCATGCTGATCGAGGTAGAGCGTTACAGTCTCGGGCGGCAGTCGCAGGTGACCGTTTCCGGCGACTATGTGCTGACCCGCACGCTCAGGGTGTCCGGCAAGCCGGGTGATCCGAGCGCCGTTCGCAAGCAGCTGATCGACTTCGGCAGCGGCCAGGTCGGCGGCGACGACGAGAACAAGCTGAAATGTCAGTCCAACGGCGAGTTGGAAAGCTATCTGCTGGCGTCGCTGCAGACGTCCGAGGAGCGTGGCGCAGCCCCGACACGCGGCCTCAGCCTGGGACCTGCGGACGACGCGGACGCGCCTCTGCTGACGCGGGTTCGCAGCCAGTTCGAGCAGCTCGACTGCGCGCCGCTCAACGCCCGCTCGCTCGGCGGCTCGGACGTGATGGTGACCGGCTTCGTCTCGTCCGAGCGCGATCTCGAGCGGCTCGAGTCTATGATACGCGGCGTTCCCGGCATCGGCGACGTGATCTTCCGGGTCAACGTCACCTCGCCGGCGTTCTGTGAGATCCTCGACGTGACCCTGCCGCTCAAGGAGCTGAACGGCGTCGATCAGGCCGGCGCCTTCGTCAGGCTGACCGACGGCTCGTTCAGCCTGGTCGAAGGCGACTATCTGGTCGTCGACGCGACCTCGCCCAGCTATGAAAGCTATGTCTACGTGTTCTACGCCCAGCAGGACGGCAAGCTGATCCACATGCTCCCCAATCCCCAGGAGCCCGACAACTTTCTGCCGGCCGGCCGCAATTTCCGCATCGGCGGCGACAGCAGCGCCCGGCGCTACAGCGTCTCCGCTCCCTTCGGCGACGACATGGTGACGCTGATCGCGTCCTCCGAACCGCTTTTCGCGGATCCCCGGCCCGAGGTCGAGCCGGTCACGCTGCTGGCCGACGATCTCGCCGATCGCGTGGCGCTCGTCCAGTCCGACGGCGCCACGGTCGTCGCCGACATCGTGTTCGTCACGACGAGCCCGCGCTCCTTCTGACCCCCAATCGCTCTGACAACGCCGTCAGGAGAAGGGTCAGGTTGTTCAGTCGTCGTCTTCGATGGTGGCGGTGATCCGGTTGGCTTCCATCTCGATCAGCGTCGGATCGCTGGAAACGAACAGGCGGAAGGATTCGCTGCCCTCCTTGATCGCGTCGTCGACCAGGGGAATGGTGATCGTCGCGGTGTCCGTTCCCTCCATGATCCTGACGATGCCGCTGCCGTCGGTGATGTCCTCTTCGCCCGCCGTCCCGACCAGTGTCGAATAGATCACGATCAGATCGCGCGGCGCCGGTCGTGACAGGCTGACATCGAACCGCATCTCCCGGTCACTTTCGTTCGTCGGCTCTCCGGTCACGGTCAGCAGGATCTTTTCCGTATCGTCCACGACGATCGGACGCTCGTCCTGTTTCGCCTCGCCATTCGTGGTGGTATCAGGCAGCGCCGCGACTTCCTGCACCGTCCCGTCGGCAGGCGGCAGGTTTTCGAGCGGGCCGCCGATCTCCGTGTCGCCCTCGGCTTCGTTGACGATCGCGCCCTGAGCTACCCGCACCAGCCGTTGATTCACGCGCAGCTCGAACACGCCGTCCGCCCAGTCGATGAACTCGCCGGCCAGCGAGCCGCCGTCGGCGTCGCGGACGACCACCTCGATCACCTCGCTCATGCGCAGCGTCTGCTGGCCGCCGGAAGCACGGCGGATGGTCAGGAGCGGATCCTGGAAATCGATCGGACGACCGACGATCGTCGTACCGCTCGAGAGCGTGAAGATCGGCGGGGGAACGTAGGAGCGCCGGCTTCCCGCCGTTTGCGCCGGCGTGCTTTCGGCCCCCCTGGCCTCCTCGACCGTTTCGTTTCCGTCACCGTCTTCGAGAACATGGCCGGCGCGAATGCGCAGCGTGCCGTCGTCGGTTCGAAGTTCCAGCACGCCATTGGTCCAGCTGACGAACTCGCCTTCGACGGTCCGGCCGTCGTTCAGGCCGACACTGATTTCCGAGATCAGCCGGCGGACGATCTGCTGCACGCCGCCGTTCGGGCGTCTGACGATGACGATGTTGTCGTTGGCTTCGACGATGCTGCCTTCGAGCCTGCCGCCGCTCTCGAGCACGAGAACGTCAGCTGCGGCCAGCCCGACCGGCGCCAGCAGGCTACCGACAAACGCAGCGGTTCGGAGAAGGCCGGGCGATGCGCTGCGGTCATCGACTTGGCTTCGGGCGGCCTTCGATCGCTGAAATCGCCACATCGGGTGCTACTCTTTGCAATGGGTACAGACGACGACATTCCAACGCGCGACAAACTGACTTCATAAACATAACCGCAGCAATGTCTGTCAATGCGTATAACTCAAAAGAGCAAAACATTTGCTTCTTGTTCATCAATCGAATGCAATCAAGAGGTGATGGAATGAAGGAATTCAATCCCGACGATATTATTTTAGCTTTATTGAAGATCTTGAATTGCGAGCAGCTGCGAGTTTGTGGCTTTCAAACCTCACATAATCTTCGATTGAGGTTTGTTTGACCAGCCAAATTTGATATGAGCCTGCCGAATCGATCTGATTCCTCTGGAGCGGTCTGGACGATGTCGAAACTGCCGATGAACGCTATTCGCTCGCTGATCATCCTGTTCTGCTGCGCGGCGACGGTCGACGCCTCTGCTCAGGAACCCGCAGGCCAGCGCCAACTGGTCAATGACGGCGTCATCCGGCTGATGGGCGGCAGCTACGAGAGCACCGACCTCAGACTCGCGGTCGATCTGGCGAACGCACTGGACGAAGGTTACGACCTCCGGATCGTGCCGATGATCGGTAAGGGCGCCGTACGCAATGTCGAGGATCTGCTCTATCTGCGCGGCGTCGACATCACGATGGTGCAGTCCGACGTCCTCAATTTCTATCGTCGAAACGGTCTCATCGCCGACATCGACAACCGACTTCGCTACATCGCCAAGCTCAGCGACGAGGAAGTGCATGTGCTGGCCCGCGCCGAGTTCGAGGATATCGACGCGCTCGACGGTCGCCGGGTGAATTTCGGCTCGCCGGAGAGCGGTGGTTTCATGACCGCGGGCATCGTGTTCGAGGCACTCGGGCTCGACGTCGAGGTGAACTCCGATCCGCCGGAAACGGCGATCCGGCGGCTGCGTGACGGCGAGATCGATGCGATGATTTTGGTCGACGGGGCGCCCATCGACCTGGTGAAGGAACTGGAGACCGACGGCAGGCTCGGCCTGCTCGCGATTTCACCCAACAGGATCGGTGGCGGCTATGCGCCGGCCACCATGACCTCGGAGCATTACCCGAATCTGATCAAGTCCTACGCCCCGATCGAGACGGTGGCGGTGAGCCAGGTGCTGGCCGCCTATAACTGGGCCGCCGACAACCCCCGCGGCGCACCGGTCAACCGCTTCGTCGAAAGCCTGTTTTCGAACTTCGAGAAGCTGCTCGGCCCGGCTTTTCATCCGAAATGGCGTCAGGTGGATCTGGCGGAGGACCTTCAGGGCTGGCAGCGTCTCGATTCGGCGGATGCGGCGAGCGAGCAGGTGGCGTCGGCGACCATCGAATATGGCGAATATCTCTCCCAGGAATGTGTCGCCTGCCATCGCCCGGCCGATGCCGACGGCGCGATCCCGACCATCGCGACCCTGCCGGGCCAGTATTTCATCAACGCGCTCAAGAGCTATCGGTCGGGCGACCGGCTGCATCTGGTCATGCAGGACGTCGCCTTTTCCCTCCAGGACGAGCAGATGGAAGCGCTCGCCGCCTACTATGAATTCCTGCGGGAGGACGGCCGATGAGCATCACCAGAAGGCAGTTCACGAGCGGCGTGGCGACGACCGCCATCGGCGCGCTCGCCGCGCCGGCGATCGTCAGGGCGGCCGATGCCCGCGTCGTGGTGATCGGTGGCGGTGCGGCCGGCGCCACGGCGGCGAAATACGTCGCCCGCGACAGCAAGGGCGCGATCGCGGTCACCCTGATCGAGCCCAAGGCGCGCTACGTCACCTGCTTCTATTCCAACCTTTACCTCGCAGGCTACAGGACGCTGGAATCGATCACCCACGACTATGACCGCCTGCGGGATCGATATGGCATCGCACTCGTGACCGACAGCGTCGCCGACATCGATGCCGAGGCGAAACGGGTCACCCTCGCGAGCGGCGGCACCATCGACTACGACAAGCTGGTGGTGGCGCCGGGCATCGATCTGAAGTTCGATGCAATCGAAGGCTATGACGAGGCGGCCGCCGAGATCATGCCCCACGCCTGGAAGGCCGGCCCGCAGACCGAGCTGCTGCGCCGCCAGATCGAGAGCATGGAGCGCGGCGGCCTGTTCGTGCTGGCCTCGCCGCCCAATCCCTATCGCTGCCCGCCCGGCCCCTATGAGCGGGTATGCTCGATCGCGCATCAGCTCAAGCAGCGCAACCCCAGCGCCAAGCTCCTGATCCTCGACGCCAAGGACAGCTTTTCCAAGCAATCCCTCTTCCAGGAAGCCTGGGACCGCTATTACAGTGGCATGGTGGAATGGGTGCCGGCCGAATTCGGCGGCGCCGTGACCGCGGTCGACACCGACGCCATGACCGTGACCGCGGGCGGCGAAGCCCACCGCGTCGCCTACGCCAACGTCATTCCGGCGCAGACCGCGGGCGCCATCGCCCATCGCGGCGGCCTGGTCGGATCGAGCGGCTGGTGTCCGATCGTCTCGACCACCATGCAGTCGCAATATGACGAGAACGTCTATGTGGTCGGTGACGCCTGCGAGGCGGGCGACATGCCGAAATCCGCCTATTCCGCCAACAGCCAGGCGAAGGTCTGCGCGATGGCGATCCGCTCGGAGCTGACGGGCGCCAGGCTGTTTCCGCCGCGCCTGCGCAACACCTGCTGGAGCACGGTGGCACCGGAGGATTCGGTCAAGGTGGGCGCGCATTACGAGGCGACCGAGGACGGCATCGTCACGATCGGCGCGTTCGTCAGCACCGACGGCGAGGACGAGGTCACACGCGCGCGCTCACGGACCGAAGCCGACGCCTGGTACGACGGCATCACCGCCGACATTTTCGGCTGACTCGAAGACGACACGCCGCTCAGGTCAGGGCAACAGGTCCCGGACCGTCACGCCGTCTCCAGCCAGCGCCGTGACAGACGCACATGCTTGATCGCGCGGCGGTGGAAGGTGTAGGCGAGATCGAGCGTGCCGTCCTCCCGCTCGACCAGCGAGGGGTAGGAGAGCTCGCGGTTGCGGCCGTCCAGGCTGTCATTGGAGAGGCAGCTGCCGGGGCCGTCCTCGACGAGGAGCCGCGTCGGAAAGCTGCGGCCGTCGTCCGAGGACAGGGAAATCGCCATCGGCGCCCGCGGCACGCCCCAGATCGGATCGCAGCCGCCGGTGGCGTTGGGCCGCGCATCGTCCCCGAGCTCGTCATAGAGGGACGCGCGGCGATCCTGGCGCATCGCCGCGTTCACCGGGTTCGAGGCGATCGCGATCCGGCCATCCTCGAGCCGGATCGCCGAGATCGAGGAATTGTTGTTCGGCAGGTCGGTCGCTTCGGGCGCCGTCCAGCTCTCGCCGCCATCCCGGCTCTCGGCGCGATAGATGACATCGGCCTGACGGCGACGGAAGAACGCGAGGAGATGATCGCCGCCGAGCGGCACCAGGGTCATGTGGACGCAGCCGATCGAGCGGGGCAGCTCGACCTCGCGCCAGGAGACACCCGCGTCCTCGCTGATCGCAAGGGCGGCGGTGTCGTGGCTGCCGGTCCAGCGATGGCCTGGGACCGGGACGCAGCGGAAAAGCGGCAGCAGCCAGGCGCCGTCGGCGCGAAGGTGGATCGGACCGCGGATGAAGGTTCCTCGCGCGAGCGGCAGCGTCAGGGGGGCTCGGCCAGCCTCGCACACGCGGATGACGCAGGCGTCCTGATCACCGCCGGGCTGGGCCGTATGCAGAATGAGCGTCCGCCCGTCCGGAGCTCTGAACTGCACCGGGTTCTGCTCCGAGAGGTCTGGATCGTCGGTCAGCCGCTCCGGCTCGCTCCAGCCGCCGGCCCCGAGCGTCGCGCGAAAAATCGAGATGTCCGCCTTGCCCTCGAGCGAGCCGCCGAACCACAGACAGGCGAGGCCCGAAGGGCCGGGCGCCAGAAATGCCGCGTGGTTCTGGACGGAGGGCGACGGCAGCAGCGCCTCCCATCTGCCGTCCCCTACGTCGCGCAGCCTGCCGTCCATGCCGGCGGCGATCTCTTCGACCAAGGCTGTCGACACCGATATCCTCCCGCTATTCTCCTGGCCGGCACGGCCGGTTCACGGTGATCATGCGGGCTAACGGCCGGCCTTTTCAAGCGCCGAGGCCGTTCGGAAAGGGCGAGGTGGCAGCGACAGGACGAATTCAAGGGAGCGATCGCGCGGCGCTGATCGGCGTCGCGCTGATGCTTCTGGTCGCCCTCATCAACGCTGTGGACGCGGTGATCGTGCGGCTGCTGTCGCCGGAGGTACATCCCTTCGTGATCGGCTTCACCCGCGCCGTCTTCGGCCTCGCCATCGTTCTCCCCTGGATCATGGCGCGGCCTTCGATCCTGCGCTCGCATTACCGCGTCATGCATGCGCTCAGGGCGGCGCTGAAGCTGCTGGCGCTGGTCGCCTTCTTCGCCGCCTTCGCCACTGCCCCGCTCGCTGACGTCACCGCGATCGCATTCGCCGCCCCGATTTTCGTCACCATCGGCGCCTGGATCTTCCTCGGCGAGAGCCCGCGGGCGATTCGCGTGCTGGCGGTCGCCCTGGGCTTCGCCGGCGTGATCCTGGTGTTGCGCCCCGGCCAGCAGGATGGATTTTCCACGGGCCTCCTCCTGGCGCTGCTCGGCGCGTTCCTGACCGCGGTCATCCAGCTGATGCTGAAGCCAATGTCGACGCGCGATCCGACCGAGACGCTGGTCGCCTGGAACCTGATCCTGACGGCACCGCTCGCAGCACTTCCGGCGATCTGGTTCTGGGCCTGGCCGACCGCGGAGCAATGGGCTCTGCTCGTCCTTCAAGGTGTTCTGGGCGCGCTCAACATGGGGCTCGCGACCCGTGCCTTCTCGCTGGCCGAGGCGTCCTTGATCGTGCCGATCGATTTTCTGAGGCTGCCGATCGTCGCCGCCCTGGCCTTCACGCTGTTCGGCGAGATCGTACCGTTTCAGACTTGGATCGGCGGCACCGTCATCTTCGCGGCGACACTGCTGATGGTACGAAGTGCGCGCCGCCGCGAGCGCGCCTGACCACCGGCAAGAGAAGCCCCCCTTCCAACACCCGCGGGACGTGGTAGGCTGATTCCACATCCAAGAGCGCCGAAAGCCGGCGGGAACGACTGCGTCGGCAGAGCGCCAAATCGAGATAGCGCAAGACATAGGGAGGCGAAACCTTGCGACACTTGTCCACCTGTCTTCTCGGCACGGCGCTCGCCGCTGTCGCCTTCACCCCTGCGGTCGCGCAGGAGAACGCCGTGACCGTGGTGCTCGCGGAGGAGCTCGACATCGTCGATCCCTGCGAGGCTTCGCGCTCGAACGTCGGCCGGGTGGTGCTGCAGAACATCGCGGAGACCGTGACCGAGATGGTACCCGGCACCGGCCTGCAGCCGCGCCTCGCCGAAAGCTGGGAGGACTTGGGCGACGGCACCTGGCGCTTCAAGCTGCGCGAAGGGGTGACCTTCTCCGACGGCAGCGCGCTGGATGCCGGCGACGTCGCCCACTCCATCACCCGCGTGCAGAACGAGGCGCTGGTCTGCGAGATCGGTGCCAAGTTCTTCGGCGGCATCGCACTGACATCGGAGGTCGTCGACGATCTCACCATCGACATCAATGCCGACCCGGCCCAGCCGATCCTGCCGCTGTTGATGTCGACCGTCACCGTGGTCCCGGCGGAAACGCCGATGGACAGCCATGTCGAGGCACCGGTCGGCACCGGACCCTTCGTCTGGGACGAATATGCCCGCGGCGAGCACATCAAGCTCAGCGCCAATCCCGACTATTGGGGCGAGGCACCGGCCGTGACGGGTGCGACCTACCTGTTCCGCGCGGACAGCGCCGTTCGCGCCGCCATGGTCGCCGCCGGCGAGGCGGACATCGCGCCGAACATCGCGCTGCAGGACGCCACCGATCCGTCGATGGACTTCTCCTATCCGAACTCGGAGACCGTCTATATGCGCCTTGACCACGCGACCGCGCCGCTCGACGATGTGCGCGTGCGCCAGGCGCTGAACCATGCGGTCGACCGCGAGGCCTTCATCGGCACGATCCTCGCCGACGGCACGCTTCTCGCCACCGGCATGACCCCGCCCTCGACGCTCGGCTACAACCACGATCTTGAGCCCTATGCCTACGATCCCGAGAAGGCGAAGGAGCTCCTCGCTGAAGCTGCGGCGGACGGTGTGCCGGTGGACAGCACCATCACCCTGATCGGCCGGATCGGCAACTGGGGCAACGTGCTCGAGACCATGGAGGCGCTGCTCAGCATGTGGCAGGAGGTCGGCTTCAACATGGAGCTGCAGATGGTCGAGGTCGCCGAGTGGCTGGAGCGCTATTCGCAGCCGTTTGCCGAAGGCCGCGGTCCGGAGATCGTCGCGGCGATGCACGACAACGCCAATGGCGACCCGGTGTTCTCGATGTACTTCAAATATGCGTGCGAGGGCCTGCAGTCCGGCCTTTGCGACGAGACTCTCGACGGCATGATCGCCGAAGCCTCGTCGCTCACCGCCGACGAGCGCGCGGCGAAGTGGAGCGAGACGTTCAGCTACATTCATGAGGATCTGGTGGCCGACGTGATGCTGTTCCACATGGTCGGCTTCAGCCGTGTCAATCCGCGCCTCGACTTCGAGCCGACGATCCGTACCAACTCCGAGCTGCAGCTCGGCCAGATCGGCTTCAAGTAAGCGCCTGACGCGGGGGCGGGCCTGCCCCGCCCCCGTCATCTCCAGGACCGACGCCATGAAGTCCTTTCTCGGGAAACGCGCCGTCGCCAGCGCCATCTCGCTGATCGGCCTCGTCGTGCTGGTCTTCTTCCTGAGCCGGCTGACCGGCGATCCGACCGACCTGTTTCTGCCGGAGCATGCCACCGAGGCGGCGCGAGAAGCCTTTCGCGAGATCCACGGCCTGAACGATCCGATCCTGATGCAGTTCGTCAACTATGTCGGCGACCTGCTGCGCCTGGATTTCGGCGAGTCCGTGCGCCGCTCCGAGCCCGCCATCGACGCCGTGCTGCGCGGCTTCGTCTGGACGCTCTGGCTGGCCGTGATCACCATGTCGCTGGTGACGGTCGCCGCCATCGTCATCGGCTCGCTCGCCGCCTTCCATATCGGCGGCGTCTTCGACCGCATCGCCACCTTCTTCTCGCTGATCGGCGCGAGCGCGCCGGATTTCTGGGTCGCGATCGTCGCGATCGTGCTGTTCTCGGTCACGCTCGGCTGGCTGCCGACCAGCGGCACCGGCACGGCCTGGCACTGGATCATGCCGGTCGCCGTGCTGTTCATCCGCCCCTTCGGCCTGATCCTGCAGGTGGTGCGTGGCTCGATGATCACGGCGCTGAACTCGGCCTACGTCAAAACCGCGCGCGCGAAAGGGGTCAGGAACCGGCCGATAATCTTCACCCACGCGCTTCGAAACGCCCTCCTGCCGGTTATCACCGTGATCGGCGATCAGACCACCGCGATCCTGAACGGCGCCGTCGTGGTCGAGACCATCTTCGGCTTTCCCGGCGTCGGCAAGCTGATGATCGATTCGATCCTGCAGCGCGACTTCAACGTGATCCTCGCCGCGGTGATGGTCACGGCGCTCGCGATCTTCCTATTGAACGTGCTGATCGACATCCTCTACGCGGTGCTCGATCCGCGCATCCGCTACTGAGCCATGGCGGCTGGATCCGACACCACCGTCGAGTCCACGCACGCCGCGTCGGCGGCGTCGGTGTTGCGCATGCTGTGGCGGGACAAGTTCGCGTTTTGCGCCGCGATCTTTCTGGTCGTCATCCTGTTTTGCGCGCTGTTCGGGCCACTGCTGTTCGAGGACATTGCCACCAAGCAGAACCTGCGCGGCCGAAACGCCCCGCCTTTCGACTTTTCCAGGGGCTGGCTCTACTGGCTCGGCGGTGACGCACTCGGCCGGCCGCTTTTGGCGCGCATCATGGTCGCCGCGCAGAACACGATCATGGTGGCCGCGGGCGCGGTCGTCTGCTCGCTGGCCATCGGCACGACGCTCGGCCTGATCGCCGGTTACACCTCGAAGCTCACCAGCCAGGTGATCATGCGCCTCGCCGACGTGATCATGTCCTTCCCCTCCCTGCTGCTCGCGGTGATCGTGCTGTACATGCTGCCGCCCTCGGTCCTGAACCTGGTGATCGTGCTGGCGATCACGCGCATCCCGATCTATCTGCGCACGGCGCGCGCCGAGGTGCTGGAGATTCGCGAGCGCATGTTCGTGCAGGCCGCAAAGGTGATGGGCGCCTCCACCGGCCGCATCGTGTTTCGCCACATCCTCCCCATCATCCTGCCGACCCTGGTGACTATCGCCACCCTCGACTTCGCGCTGGTCGTGCTGGTGGAATCCTCGCTCTCCTTTCTCGGCATCGGCATCCAGCCGCCTGAGATCACCTGGGGCCTGATGGTCTCCCAGGGACGGCCCTATCTGACGTCCGCCTGGTGGCTCTCCTTCTGGCCGGGTCTCGCGATCGTCCTGACCACGCTCTCGCTCAACCTTCTCTCCAGCTGGATGCGCACCGCCCTCGACCCGGTGCAGCGCTGGCGCCTCGAGATCACGGAGAAGAAGGCGTGAGCGGCCATCTGCTGGAGGTGAAGAACCTCTCCGTCGACTTCCACACCGCCCAGGGAGCGGTGCACGCCGTGCGTGCCGTGAGTTGGCATCTCGATCGCGGCGAGTGCCTGGCGATCCTGGGCGAGTCAGGCTCCGGCAAGTCCGTCTCCGCCTCCGCCATCATGAACCTGATCGACTGTCCGCCAGGCGAAATCACATCGGGCGAAGTTTTCTATGACGGCCGCGATCTCCTGAAACTGTCGGAAGACGAAAGAAGGGAGATCAACGGCAAGAAGATCGCCATGATCTTCCAGGACCCGCTCAGCCACCTCAACCCCGTCTACACCGCCGGCTTCCAGCTCACCGAATCCCTCACGACGCACGGCGTCGAGCGGAGACTTGCGGCCGATACGGCGCTGCAACTGCTGGAGCGTGTCGGCATTCCCGAGTCGGAGGCAAGTTCGAAGAGATATCCGCACCAGTTCTCGGGCGGGCAGCGTCAGCGCCTGATGATCGCCATGGCGCTGGCGCTCAAGCCCGACATCCTGATCGCCGACGAGCCGACCACCGCCCTCGACGTCACCGTCCAGGCGCAGATCCTGGCGCTGCTCGAAGAGCTGCAGCAGGAGACTGGCATGGGTCTCCTGCTGATCACCCACGACCTCGGCGTGGTCGCGGAAGTCGCCGACCGCGTGGTGGTGATGAACGCCGGCGAAATCGTCGAATGCGGCACGGCCGCCCGCGTTTACGGGAGCCCTGACCACCCCTACACGAAAAAGTTGATCGCAGCCGTGCCCGGCACCGGCGAGATGGCCGAGCCGCTGACGACCGGCATCAGGCCGATCCTCGAAGTCGATCGCCTGTCCAAGCATTTCGGCGACTTCGTGGCGCTCGACCAGGCGAGCTTTACCGTGCTGCCGGGGGAGACCGTGGCGATCGTCGGCGAGTCCGGTTCCGGCAAGTCGACATTGGCCAAGACTCTGCTTCGCCTCGAAGACGCAACGTCAGGCGCCGCCTATTACCAGGGAAAAGACCTGATTACGATGCCGGCGTCCGACCTGTTCGGGATCCGGCGCGAGATCCAGATGGTCTTTCAGGACCCGACCCAGTCGCTCAATCCGCGCATGACCGCGGGTGACCTGATCGCCGAGGCCTTCGTCATCCACCCGGAAATCCTGCCGAAGGACCGTTGGGCGGCGCGCGTCCGGGAGCTTCTGGAGCAGGTCGGTCTCGATCCTGGCCATGTCAGCCGTTACCCGCACCAGTTCTCCGGCGGCCAGCGGCAGCGCATCGCCATCGCCCGCGCCCTCGCCCTCGAACCGAAGCTGGTGATCTGCGACGAGGCGGTCTCCGCCCTCGACGTCTCCATCCAGGCCCAGGTGATCACCCTTCTTAACCGTCTTCAGGACGAGCTCGGCCTCTCCTACATCTTCATCGCCCACGACCTCCCGCTGGTCCGCGATTTCGCCCACCGCGTGGTCGTCATGCAGGGCGGCCGCATCGTCGAGCAGGGCCCCGTGCGCGAAATTTTCGAACATCCACGCGAGGCCTATACCCAAGCACTCCTGGCCGCGAGCCTGCACCCGGACCCGGAGGTTCAGGCGGAGCGGCGGCGGGCGCGGGCAGTGGCGGGGTGAGACATGTCCCCGTTTGCGATCATGTCGCCACCACCTCCTCCCAGTGATGGCACGCCACCTCGTGACCGTCGTCGACCCGTTCCAGCACCGGCACTTTCTCGGCGCAGACATCGCTCGCGTGGCGGCAGCGCGTTCGAAAAATACAGCCGGAGGGCGGGTCGAGCGGGGAGGGCAGGTCGCCTTCGAGGACGATCCGTTTCTTCCTACGCTCCAGCGCCGGATCCGGGATCGGCACGGCCGAAATGAGTGCCTGCGTATAGGGGTGACGCGGCGCCAAGTAGAGGCCGTCGCGCCTCGCGATCTCCATGACCTTGCCGAGATAGAGGACCAGGATGCGGTGGCTGATATGGCGGACCACCGAGAGGTCGTGGCTGATGAACAGAAGGGCGAGGCCGAAATCCCGCTGGAGCTGCATCAGGAGGTTGACGATCTGGCCCTGGATCGAGACGTCGAGGGCGGAAACCGGCTCGTCGCAGACGATCAGCTTGGGGCGAAGGATCATTGCGCGAGCAATGCCGACCCGCTGGCACTGGCCGCCGGAGAATTCGTGCGGGTAGCGGTTGATCATGCCGGGCAGGAGGCCGGTCTCCTCCATCGCGGCGCGGACGCGCGCCTCGACCTCGGCTTTGGCGAGGCCGGGCTCGTGGGTGATCAGCGGCTCGGCGATGATCGACCCGATGGTCATGCGCGGGTTGAGGGACGCGGGCGGGTCCTGAAAGATGATCTGCGCGTTTTTGCGCTCGGCGCGGAGGCTCGATGCATCGAGGCCGAGAAAATCCCGCCCGAGCCAGGCGATGCGCCCGGCCGTCGGCTCGATCAATCGAAGCACGGCGCGCCCGAGCGTGCTCTTGCCGCAGCCGCTCTCGCCGACGATGCCGAGCGTTTCGCCTTCACGCAGCGTGAAGCTCACCCCGTCCACCGCCCTCAACGCACGGCGTTGACCGTTCACGATGCCGCTGGTGCGGATGGGGAAATGGACGGCCAGGTTGTCGACCGCGAGGAGGGGCGTGTCGGTCATGGCAACCCTTCCAGGTGGCAGGCCTTGCGCCGGCCCGTGCCGATCAGGTCGAGGTTCGGCACCTCGCTGCAGCGGTCGAAGCGCCTGGGGCAGCGGGGCGCGAAGGTGCAGCCGTCGGGCAATGCCTGGAGGTTCGGCGGTTGGCCGGGGATGGTAGCGAGAGCCTCGGCGCGGGTCTCGTCCAGCCGCGGCGAGGAGCGCAGCAGGCCCTTCGTGTAGGGGTGCGCGGGGTTCGAAAAAACCGGGTCGACCGGGCCTTCCTCGACGATGCGCCCGCCATACATCACCAGCACCCGGTCGGCGAGACCGGCGATCACGCCGAGATCGTGGGTGATCAGCAGGATGGCCATGTCGCGTTCCTCGCGGAGCGCCTGCAGAAGTTCGAGAATCTGCGCCTGCACGGTGACGTCGAGGGCGGTGGTGGGCTCGTCCGCGATCAGAAGTTTCGGCTCGCACAGAAGCGCGATCGCGATCATCACCCGCTGGCGCATGCCGCCCGAGAACTCGTGGGGGTAGAGGTCGATGCGGCCTCTCGCGTCGGGGATGCCGACCAGATCGAGCAGCTCGATGCTCTTCTTCCGGGCGCTCGCGGCGTCGGCGCCTTTGTGCTCGATCAGCACCTCGGTCATCTGGCGCGAGATTTTCAGATAGGGATTGAGCGCGGTCATCGGGTCCTGAAAAATCATCGCGATGTCGACGCCGCGGACGCGATTGAGGTCCGGCGCGGACAGTGTCAACAGGTCCTTTTGCCCGAACCGCACTCGCCCTTCCGCCCGCCCGTTTTTCGCAAGAAGACCCATGAGCGCCAGCACGGTCTGGGATTTGCCCGATCCGCTCTCGCCGACCAGCCCCACGGTCTCGCCCGCATCGACGGTGAAGCCGATGCGATCGGCGGCGGTCACCTCGCCGTCCGGCGAGGCGAAGCGGATCGTGAGGTCTTCGACGTCCAAAAGCGCGCTCATGGGTCCTTCACTTGTCCGGAACACGCGGGTGAGGCCGGGTCAGTTTGCATCGACATGCACCCCCGAAATTGACCGATGCGCTGGTCAAACATGGAGAAAAGCGAGGCCGCTCGATGCATCCTCTTCGAGCGGTTGGAAAGAAATCGATCATCACATTTTGCCCTCAGGAACAGTAAGCATTTCTTCATTCTTTTCGATCATGGTGGCCTTTGGTCCATGCGATCCTGGGAATCCGCCAGCCCGTCAGAAAAGGTCGGGCGAGGCTCGGATTCCCAGGATCGCATGGGCCACCAAGCAGCATGGCTGGCCTTGGTTAACTTAGAATTACGGCTCCGGCTGTTCCCGCGCATTTCAGTCCCACGCGTTTCGGCGGGCATGCCGTAGACCGGGCAGCATACCGACGACCCAGGCTCGACCAGTCCAGGTCGACGAGGTGGTCGCGCCACCGCTAGCGGTCCTTTGGGTCGAGGGCATCGCGGAGACCGTCGCCGATGAAGTTGAAGCAGAACAGGGTGAGGGCGAGAAAGATGGCGGGGAAGATCAGCATCCAGGGGGCACTCTCCATTGTCTCCGCCCCTTCCGAGATCAGGACGCCCCAGCTGGTCAGCGGCTCCTGCACGCCGAGGCCGAGGAAGGAGAGCAGGCTTTCGAGCAGGATCACCTGGGGGATGGTCAGCGTCATGTAGACGATGACCGGGCCGAGCAGGTTGGGGACGATGTGGCGGCGGACGATCGCGGTGTTGGAGACGCCCGCGGCGCGTGCGGCCTCGACGAATTCGCGATTCTTGATCGAGAGGGTCTGGCCGCGCACGATGCGCGCCATGGTCAGCCACTCGACCGCGCCGATGGCGACGAAGATCAGGAAAATCTGGCGGCCGAAGACGACCATCAGGATGATCACGAAGAAGGTGAAGGGAAGGGCGTAGATGATGTCGACGATGCGCATCATCAGATCGTCCACCCGACCGCCGGCATAGCCCGAGATGGCGCCGTAGGTGACACCGATCACCAGGCTCACCAGGGTCGCGAGGATGCCGACCATGAGCGAAATGCGGCCGCCGTAAAGGGTGCGGATGAAGAGATCCCGGCCATTGCCGTCCGTGCCGAACCAATGGGCGTGCGAAAAATCCGGCGGTGCCTGTATGCGCTCCCAGTAGATCTCGTCCAGCGGATGGGGGCTGAGCAGCGGTGCGAAGATCGCGAGAAGGGCGATCACCGCGAGAATCGCCATCGACACCATTGCCGCCTTGTTCTGCTTCAATCGCCTGAACGCATCCTGCCGCAGGCTGCGGGCCGCAGCGCCTCCGGGCTCGACTTGCCTGAGTTCGGCCCGGCTGCTCATGGCACTGGGCCTTCCCGCTTGTCATCGCGCTTGAAAGCCGGGCTGGTGGCCGCCCGTGGCCCCAGGCAAGTGCAGCGGGCCGTTGCAGGCTCTTGCCTGAGTTCTGCCATGTGGGTCATGGCGTCAGGCCTCCGAGCTTGTCGTCACGCATAAAAGCCGGGCACGCGGCCGCCCGTAGCCCCAGGCAAGTCAAGGCCGCGGCGCCCCGCCGCCTTTGGGGTCGAGGAGGCCGTAGAGGAGGTCGACGATCAGGTTGAGGATGAGGATCAGCAGCGCGTAGACGATGACGGTGCCCATGACGAGGGTGTAGTCGCGATTGAGGGCGCCCTGGATGAAGTAGCGGCCGATGCCGGGAATCCCGAAGATTTGCTCGATCACGAGGGAGCCGCTGATCAGCTGGGCCGCCGCCGGGCCGAGATAGGAGACTACCGGGAGAAGCGCGCCTTTGAGCGCGTGTCGGACGACCACGATGCGCTCGCGAAGCCCCTTGGCGCGGGCGGTGCGGATGAAATTGGCGCCCAGCGTCTCGATCATGCTGCCCCGGGTCAGGCGCGCGATATAGGCGATCTGGGGGAGGGCGAGGGCGATCACCGGGAGCAGCAAGTTCCTGAACGAGCCGCCGCCCCAACCTGCGACCGGAAGCCAGCCGAGGAAGACGCCGAAGATGAGGGTGAGCAGCGGCGCCATGACGAAATTCGGAATCGCGATGCCGGTCATTGCCGTGGCCATGACGCTGTGGTCGACGGCACTGTTCTGGCGAAGAGCCGCGACGGTGCCGAGCGTGATGCCGACGACGATCGCGAGGACGAGGGCGCTGCCGCCGACCATGAGGCTCGGCGGGAAGCCGGTCGCCAGAAGCTCCGCGACGGAGAAGTCCCGATATTTGAAGCTTGGTCCGAAATCCCCCTGGAGCACGCCGGTCACGTAACGAAAATATTGGACGATCAGCGGCTGATCGAGGTCATAGGCGGCGAGCACGTTCTTCTCGATCTGCGGCGGCAGTGCGCGCTCCTCGTCGAACGGGCCGCCCGGCGCTATGCGCATCATGAAGAACGCGATGGTGACCACTGCGAGAAGGGTCGGGATGCTGATCAGGAGGCGACGGAGGAGAAAGGCGGCCATGGTCCGGATTCAGAACCTCTTCGACCTGATCTGATCCGCCGATCTTGGCCTCTCGTCTTTCCCTGAAGCCTTTTTCACCCGGGCTTTTCTTATCGCGGCCTGTTTCGTCCAAGTTCTTCTGCTGATGTGCTGGCCAAACACAGTGAAAGGCGAGGCCGCTTGCTGCATCGTCGGCGCGCCGTTCGGAATGACGCGATCGTCACATCTGGCTGCCGGAGTCGTCGTCGCGGTTTTGACTATACCTATTGTCAGACCAACGGCATTTTTCCGGCCCTCTCTACGACCGGTTAACCCATGGATGCGACCATGGGGATCTGGTCCATGCGACCCTGGGAATCCGCCCGTCCGCCGGAAAAGGCGGGGCGAGGCTCGGACTCCGAGGGGCGCATGGGCCACCAAACTTGCTGCAGGATAGCGGGGTTTGGTCAAGGAAAAGTGAAGGCTTTGCTTCCGCGATTTGCGTCTTCCTGCATCCGACGGCAGTGCCGTCGATGCACCGACGTCGATGCGTGGACTTCGGCCTGGCCCGCCGCTGTCCGCCCGCGCCCTGACGTCACCGAAAGGCGGACAGGCGGAGGCCAAGGTCGAGTCCGGGCATGACCAACGGGAGCTTATTGCGCGGTTATGTCGCAAATCGCTCCCGCCTGGCAGGCGGCGGCTACTCGGCAAGTGCCAGAAAACGGGTGCGGTGGATGTCCTTGGTGTTGTCGACATAGCCCTGCACCCGGGAGGACACCAGATTTTTCGAGATGTAGTAGTTGATCGGGATGTTGGGCATCTCGGCCATGGCGATGGCTTCGGCTCGGCGCATGAAGTCGTTGCGCGCGGCGGGATCGGTCTCGACGTCAGCCTGGTTCATCAGGTCGTCATACTCGGCATTGGAAAAACGCGCGTAGTTCAGCGGCCCGGTGTCAGTCTCCATCAGATACAAAAAATTCTGGGGGTCGTTGTAGTCGGCGATCCAGCCGGCGCGGGCGATGTCGAAATTGCCCTGCTGCAGGTCGTTGTAGTGGACCTTGACCTCGGCGTTGAAGAGCTCGGCCTGGACGCCGATCTGCTTCCACATCGCGGCGACCGCAATCGCGATTTTCTTGTGGTTTTCAGAGGTGTTGTAGCGGAGCTGAAGCTCCAGCGGTTTGTCCGGACCGAAACCGGCGCCGGCCAGCAGCTCTCGCGCCTTGGCGACACGGTCCTGGTACGAAAAATCCTTCCAGTCGACGTAAGCGGGCTCGCCATAGTCGCCGGCCTTGGGCGGCACGAAGCTGTAGGCGGGGATCTCGCCGGTCTTCAGCACCTTGTCGGTGATCGCCTCCCGATCGATCGCCATCGCGAGTGCCTGGCGCACATCGACATTGTCGAAGGGCGGCTTCGATGTGTTGATCGGGTAGTAGTAGATGCCGAGATAGGGGCTGATCCGGGTCTCTTCCGGCATGTTCTCCTTCAGCCAGTCGATCTGCTCGGAGGCGAAGTCGTACTGCATGTCGATCTCGCCGGCGCGGAACTGCTTGGTGGCGGCGTTGCGCTCCTCGGCCGGGAAATAGACGACGCTGTCGATGGCGACGTTCGCTGCGTCGTAGAACGCCTCGTTCCTGACCGAGCGCACATGGGTGTTGGGCACCCACTCGGTCACGGTATAGGCGCCGTTGGAGACGATGTTCTCCGGCTTCACCCAGTCCTCGCCCAGCTCCTCGACCTTGTGCTTCGGGATCGGAAAGGCGGTGTAATGGGTGAGCTGCTCGATGAAGTAGGGGGCGGGATATTCGAGCGTGATCTCGAGCGTCCTGTCGTCGATCGCGACGACGCCGAGATTGTCCATGCCCTCCATCGACGCTTCGTTCAGCGCCTTGGCGTTTTTCAGCGTGTACATGATCGAGGCGTATTCCGCCGCGGTCTCGGGGGCGAGCAGGCGGCGCATGGCGAAAACGAAGTCACCGGCGGTGACGGGGGTGCCGTCCGACCAGGCGTGATCGCGCAGGGTGAAGGTGTAGACGAGGCCGTCGTCGCTCACCGTCCAGCTTTCGGCGGCGCCCGGGATGACCGAGGCGTCCGCGGCCTCGGTGGTCAGGCCCATGAACATGTCGCCGATGATCCGGTTCTCCCAGGTGCCTGACGCGTGGTGCGGATCGAGGGTGTCCGGCTCGCCGGCATTGCCGATCCTGACCTCGGCAGCATGAAGCGGCGACATGGTGAAAAGACCGAGTGCGGCGGCCGCCAGCGCGCTGATGCCGGCGCTGCGGATCGAAGACTGCCGTTCGTTCATGGTGAACCTCCGCATGATCATGATTTGCTTGAATTCCATCGTTGCCCCAAGCCTATCATGCCTGGGAGCCGCCTCAACCGAAAAGCGGCGCACTCAGGCGGCAGCGTCGACCGCCTCGACCAGCTTCGCCAGGGCATCCGTCAGGACGTCGGTCTCGATATTGATCGGCGGAAGCAGCATGATCGTGTTCTTCTGCCGGCCGCCGCCATAGACCAGGAGCTGCCGTTCGAGGCAATGGTCCTGGACCGCGCGACGCCTTTTCGAATCCGGGCGGCCGCCGGCATCCGCGAATTCGATCGCGGCGGCGGCACCGATGCAGCGGACGTCCCGGACGTCCGGCCGCTCGCGAAGGCTCGAAAGGCCCACCTCGAACGCGCTTTCCACCGGTCCCGCGGCGTGGCCGACCCAGTCATGCCGCGTCATCTCGGCGAGGGTCGCTCGCGCCATGGCGCAGGCGACGGGGGTGCCCTGGAAGGTGCTGGTGTGGATGCCGGACGGCCAGGCACCCAGAATGTCCTCGCGCCCGGCGACGCCGGCGAGCGGCAGGCCGGCGGTCAGCCCCTTGGAGAGACAGACCAGATCCGGCACCACATCGTCATGCTGATAGCCGAACCAGGTGCCGGTGCGGCCGAAGCCGGTCCAGATCTCGTCGACGATCAGGAGCACGTCGTAGGCGGTGGCGAGGTCGCGCACCGATTTCAGGAAGCCCGTGGGTGGGCGCACGGCGCCGCTGGTGCCCTGGATCGCCTCCAGAATGATCGAGGACGGCAGATCGTCCGCCGCCCTGGCCGCCCGGAGGCGATCCTCCAGCACGTCGAGGCAGTAGGCGGCGAGGGCGTCGTCGTCATGCTCGGCTGGCGTCGACCGAAACCGATAAGGATAGGGGATGAAGGTCACGACGTCGGTCAGCGTCGAAAAAATCTCGTGCAAGGCTTCCGCGTGGGTGATCGAGAGCGAGCCCACGGTGCGGCCGTGATAGCCGCCCTCGAAGGCGAAGATGCGCCGGCGGCGGGTGTGATATTGCGCGGCCTTGATCGCCGTCTCCACGGCTTCCGTGCCGACCGTGACGAAGTGGACGCGGGCGAGCTCGTTCGGCAGAACGGCGGCGAGTTCGTGATAGAGCTCGGCGCGCTCGGCGTTCAGGAGACGCGTGCCGGTATGGTAGATGCCGCCGCTCAGCACCCGCTCGATCGCGTCGCGATGGGCTGGCAGGCCGTGGCCGAGATTGGTCACGGCAGAGCCCGAGATCAGATCGACGTGGCGCTCGCCGTCCTCGGTGAACAGAAACGGCCCTTCGCCTCGGACGAACAGCGGCGGGTCGTCCGACAGGGTGAAGGTATTGACCGCGGTCGACTCGTGCCGCCTGGTCAGATCAATGATGCGATCGCGCGCGTTGCTGCCCATGTTCGTTTCCGGCCGGAGACGCCTTCGTTCGTCATCCGGCATGTCGGAGCCCCGAGGCGGCGGACGGAAATGGTGCGCACCGCACGCTTTGGCCCCTTCGGTTCGACGTCGGTCTTTCGGGTGGATCGGTGACGGAACGCCGCCGGCACACGACGTCACGGGGTCTTGCACCCTGCGCGACCCCCGCTTTCTCCTGAGTTGATCCTAGGCGAAGGATCACGGCGCTCAAAGCTCTTATCGCGCCGATCGGACATGGGCATTGTCGGCGGCAGGACATTCCTGCGGGCTGATGCAGGAACAACGTCCTTCGGCGACCTTTCGGCGATGCTGTTCGATGACACCCGTCGATCCGGAGCCAAACCTCCGATGATCCGCAGCTCGCTCGCGGGCCGCCATGGTCCGAGCAGCTTTGGTCGAAGCGAATGCCTGACGCTGTCGCGATTTTGATGCGGTGGCCAAACACAGTGATATGCGAGGCCGCAGGATTCATTGTCATCGGGGTCAGTGGGCTTTCTGCGGCAGCGTCACCACCAGATTGGTCCATCGGAGTCGTAACATTGCGTTAATCTTCGACGTCGTATGGTCATTTCCAGGTCCATGCGATCCTGGGAGTCCGAGCCGAGCACTTTCTCTGGCGGGCGGACGGATTCCCAGGATCGCATGGACCTGGTCGCCGACGTTGGACGAAAAAAGTTAAGGCTTTCTTTACGGACGACGCAGCATGTCGAGCCTACCGCTGCGCCATGCAATGCGCTCGTCCCTCTGACATGGCACGAGTAGAGTCGAGCGGGCGACATGGTCGTGCACCAGTATTTTCCTAACCCGGCGGAAGCTGGCCGAGCCTCCCGTCCGACCATCCGATACGAGGGTATCCCGAGGATGAGCGAGAGGCACCGGGCTGGCGCCGCCCTCATTTGAAGGGCAAAGGCTCCTGAAGGGCAAAGGCTCCGATGGGGCGATTGCGGCAAAAGACTGCCGCCGGCGCACTGAGCAGCTGGCCGTATACGGACGAGCCCGGCCATGAAGGCGCGAACGTGATGAGGTGGTCACACCACCAGAGCGTATCTCGATCAGATGGAACCGCCTCTCGATCGTATCCACCTGAATGGGCCGCCCTGGCTCAGATCCGAACGGTTGAGGAGGATCCTGACCGAGTTCATCACACCGGGATTCGGTCAGGAACCGGAAAGCAGAGTGGCACGGCGGAGTTCGGGCCAGAGCGCGGCGACCAGGGCGAGGGCGACGAGGCCTTCGATCGCCATGATCACGACAGCCGTGCCGGCGCCGAAACCGTCGGCCAGCAGCCCGACATGCAGCATGCCGATCGGGCAGGTGCCGATGCCGACGGTCAGCACGCCCATGACGCGCGAGCGGGTTTCCGGTTCGGAGGCGAGAAAGGTGACGGTGCTCTGCATCACGGCGAAACCCGAGACGGTGACGCCGGCGACCAGCATGAGTGTGAAGCTGAGCGCGGGCGACGACGACAGCCCGATGCCGATCAGGGTCGAAAGGAACAGTGCTGAGGCGTAGAGATAGAGGCGCGTATAGTGGGCGGGCTTGGCGAGAATGCCGACCAGGATTGCGCCGATCAGCGCGCCCAGGCCTTCGGTCGAGGCGAGCACGCCGATCATGACCGGCGAAAGGTCGAGCTGGCGTTCGCCGATCACCGGCACCAGGGTGATGTAGGCGAAGCCCCAGAGATTGACGATCATGGTGATGGCGAGCGACGCCATGATCATGCGGTTCGCGCGCACAGCACTCCAGCCTTCGACCAGTGTGGCGATCAGGCCGTCGACCGGCCGCGCCGCCTGGCTTCGATAGGCCAGCCGCCAGGTCCAGACGGCACAGACGGCGTAAGCGAGCGTCGCGGTCGCGAACACGCCCGCAAGCCCCGCTCCTTCCAGAATCACGCCGCCGAGCGCCGGGCCGAGCATGCGCGTGGCGTTGCTGGTGGAGGACTCCAGCGCCATGGCCGGACCGAGCCGCTCGCGGCCGGCGATCTCGCCGACCATGGTGCGCCGGATCGGAAAGTCGCCGGCCCAGAACATGCCGTTCAGAAAGGCCGAGAAGCCGACATGCCAGAGGCTCAGCCGGTCATGGGCCGCGAGGATGGCGAGAACCGCCGAGCAGAGTGTCATCACGGCGAGGCCGACCAGCAGGAGCGTCCTGCGATCGACACGGTCGGCGAGCATGCCGAACGGCATGCCGAACAGAAAGAGCGGCGCCATGCGCATCACCGTCATCAGCGACACGATGACGGCGGAGCCGGTCAGCTGAAAGGTGAAGACGCCGATCGCGAGCATTTCGAGCCAGCGAAACACGCCGACCAGCATGCCGGAGAGCCAGACCGGCCGAAAACGATCGTCCGCCAGCAGGCTTCGAAAATTTTTGGGACTTCGGACGTCAGCCATGCCGTGCAGACTGCGCCGCCGAAGGGTGCCGGGCAAGCGCGTGAGCGGGACAACCGGCAGCGAGCGCCGGCAGATCCGTCACCTTCGAGGGGCGCGCCGCCACGATTGGCAAGGGGTCGCCTGGGTCAGCGCTCGGCGAAGAAATCGCCGATCTGGCGCAGATGCCAGAGGCCGAGCGGGTCGTGGAAGCCGAGATGGCCGCCGCTGGCCGGCAGGAGTACGGTCAGATCGGCATGCCCGCCCCAGCGTTCCTGAAGATAGGGGCCGACCGGCACGAATGGATCGTCCTTGGCGTGAATCAGCATGGTCGGCTGGTTGATGTCGCCGAGATAGGTCTTGGCGGCATTGTCCCGATAATAGTCCTCGGCGTCGGCATAGCCGTTGCGTGGCGCGGTGAAGCGCTCGTCCAGCTCCCAGAGCGTGCGTGCGCTGAGAATGGCCTGTCGTTCGTCGCGCGAAAGTTCGGCGCCCGCCGCCGTGCACTGGCGCTTCAGGCGGGTGAGGATGAAGCGGTGATAGCCGAAATTGCGCCAGCGCATCAGGGAGCGGCTGCTCTGGGCCAGATCGATCGGCGCCGAAACGCTCGCCGCTTTGACGATCGGCAGGTCCCGTCCCAGCGTGCCGAGCAGCTTCAGGAGCACGTTGCCGCCGAGCGAGAAGCCGATCGGCATAACGCCGTGCCGGGTGAGTTCAGGATCGAGGCCGCGGATGACGGCGGCGAGATCGTCACTGCTGCCCGCGTGGTACTGCCTGCTGCAAAAAGGGCGGGACAGGCCGGCGCCGCGCAGATTGACGCGAAGCACCGGATAGCCCCGCGCGACGAAAAACGCTGCGGCCACGGTCATGTAGCAGCTGTTCTCCGAACCGGAGATGCCGTGGACCAGCAGCACCAGCGGCCGCCGCCTGCACGCCGAAGGCTGATCCAGGGTGGCCACCATGTGGTCGCCGCTGCCGTCGTTCAGCGGAAGAACCAGCCGGTCGCCGCCGAGGCCGGGCAGCGCCTTTCTCGCCTGCAGCGCATAATTGCGCAGTGTCTGCAGATCGCCGCCCCACCATGGCCGGCGGGGGCTGAAAAGCGGAGATTGATCGAGAACCGTACTCACCTGACGCCGACTCTGGTTTTCAGAATGCCCAATGACAAAAGCCGCCCGCCGAACGAACCGGCGGCAACGAAACGCACGCTAGACAGAAATGATGAATAATTCGTCACCATGCGCTTGTGAGGGCCAAATTCACCGATTTCGTGGACTTCATGCCTCAGTGATGCGTTTTTGCAACGTGTCCCCTGCCGAAATGGCGAAATCTGCCGGGCGATTCAACCCGGGAGATATCCGACGGCCAGCTGATTCGCGCCGAACAGCCGGCTTCGGCCGGTCATTGTTTTCCCATGCTTCAAACGCCACATGGCTGGCATGGGCCGGGTCGGCCCAAGCTGCTGACAGGACGCTGGCGGGAGCCCTCTCGCGCCGCCGGCTTTTCCTAGGGCGACGCCGCTTCTCGCGGCCCGGCCTTCGCCCTAGTCTGAGCGTCGACGTCACCGCCTGGAAGAAGACAACGGGAGCATAGCATGCCGGCCCCTGACCAAGGCCTCGATCTCCTGAAGACGCTCGCCGAGAATCCGACGTTCAAGCATGATCCGAACGACCGGCCGGAGGCGGGCGTGCCGTTCAAGCTGGTCTCGGCGTTCGAGCCGGCGGGCGACCAGCCGCAGGCGATCGCCGAGCTGATCGAGGGCGTCGAGAACGGCGCACGCGACCAGGTTCTGCTGGGCGTCACCGGTTCGGGAAAAACCTTCACCATGGCGCATGTAATTCAAAAGGTGCAGAAGCCGACCCTGATCCTCGCCCCCAACAAGATCCTGGCCGCCCAGCTCTATGGCGAGATGAAGAGCTTTTTTCCCGATAACGCGGTCGAGTATTTCGTTTCCTACTACGACTATTATCAGCCCGAGGCCTACGTCCCGAGGACGGACACCTATATCGAGAAGACGGCGGCGATCAACGAGCAGATCGACCGCATGCGCCACTCGGCGACCCGCGCCTTGCTCGAGCGGGACGATGTGGTGATCGTGGCGTCGGTGAGCTGCATCTACGGCATCGGCTCGCCCGAAGTCTACTCGAAAATGATTCTGAACCTGAGGAAGGGGCAACGGGTCGAGCGTAGCCAGCTGCTGCGGGCGCTGGTCGAGCTGCAATACAAGCGGAACGACATCGACTTCCATCGCGGCACGTTTCGCGCGAAGGGCGACAGCATCGAGCTGTTTCCGGCCCATCTCGAGGACCGCGCCTGGCGGCTTTCCCTGTTCGGCGACGAGATCGAGAGCATCGTCGAGTTCGACCCACTGACCGGCGAGAAGACCGACAGGCTGGATCGGGTGCGTCTCTATCCGAACAGCCATTACGTGACGCCGAAACCGACCCTCGCCGAGGCGGTGGAGTCGATCAAGGTGGAGCTGAAGGAGCGGCTGGAGGAGTTTCGAAACTCCGGGCGCCTGCTCGAAGCCGAGCGACTGGAGCAGCGCACCACCGCCGATATCGAGATGATCGTCACGACCGGCATGTGCCCCGGCATCGAGAATTATTCCCGCTTTCTCACGGGCCGCCTCCCCGGCGAGCCGCCGCCGACGCTGTTCGAGTATGTGCCGGACAACGCGCTTTTGATCGTCGACGAGTGCCACCAGTCCGTGCCGCAGCTGGGCGGCATGTATAAAGGCGACTTTCAACGGAAGTCGACCCTCGCCGAGTTCGGTTTTCGCCTGCCGTCCTGCCGCGATAACCGGCCCTTGAAGTTCGAGGAATGGGAGGCGATGCGCCCGACCACAGTGTTCGTTTCCGCGACACCGGGCGCCTGGGAGATGGAGCAGACCGGCGGCATCTTCACCGAGCAGGTGATCCGACCTACAGGTTTGATCGACCCCGAATGCATCATCCGCCCGGTCGAGACCCAGGTGGACGACCTCATGGCCGAATGTCGCGATTGTTCCGCGCGCGGGCTTCGCGTGCTGGTCACGACACTCACCAAGCGCATGGCCGAGGATCTCACCGAATATCTGCACGAGAACGGCATCAAGGTCCGCTACATGCACTCCGACATCGACACGCTGGAGCGCATCGAGATTGTTCGCGATCTCCGCTTGGGCGTCTTTGACGTCTTGATCGGGATCAACCTGCTGCGAGAGGGCCTGGACATCCCGGAATGCGGTCTGGTGGCGATACTGGATGCCGACAAGGAAGGCTATCTGCGCTCCGAGACTTCGCTGGTGCAGACCATCGGGCGTGCTGCGAGAAACGTCGAGGGCAAGGTGATCCTCTATGCCGATCGCATGACCGGCTCGCTCGAACGGGCGATCGAGGAGACGAATCGGAGACGCGTCAAGCAGACCGCCTACAACGAAGAGCATGGCATCACGCCGGAGAGCATCAAGAAACAGATCGGCGACATCATCCAGCATGTGGCCGAGCGCGATCACGTCACCGTCGATATCGGGCCGGACGCACCGGGCACGCTCGCCGGCATGGACCTGCAGGCCCATATCGGCGAGTTGGAAAAGAAGATGAAGGATGCCGCCGCCGATTTGGAGTTCGAGGAGGCGGCGCGTCTGCGCGACGAGATCAAGCGGCTGGAGGCGTCCGAACTCGGCGTCGCCCAGGCGCCGACCGCGCGACCCGCTGCGCGCGCGGAATATCAGCGCGTCAAGAAGGAAAATTCTCGCGCGAAGGCGAAGCGCCTCGCGAAGGCCAGGCGGCAGCGGGTCGGGTAAGCCAAATCCTCTCAGCGCCGATTGCGGGGCTTCGATGCCGCATTCTTAAGAGCCTGTTAACCTATTTTGGCTACTGTTCGACGGGGCAGCCGAGGGAAAGCATGGCTCGATGCGGCAACTTCTGGAGCGCATGACGCTCACTCAAGCGATGGCACTGGCTGTCGGGATCGCTTTGATCGCGGTCGAGATCCCGGCGGGAATCTACGATGTTTCGGCCGAACTCGACCGCATCGAGACTTTGGAACACAGGCGGGCCGATGCCGCGCTCGACATGCTCGAAGCCGTGCACGTCCAATCGATGATCCATCGCGGCCGGACCGAGGACGGCGATTCGGCGATCGAGACGCTGAACGGCAGCATGGAGCAGTTCTCCGACGTGAGCCGGGGCGTGGATCTCTGGCTGGTGATGGGACCGAAGGTTCTCGACTACCAGATCGCCAACGGTCAGGAGGAGGTCGAAGGGCCGCTCGATGACGTCGACAGAGCCGCCATCGAAACTGCGCGGCCCCAGCGGACAATCACGGAGGATGACGTGCTGCGCGTCACCCGTCCGGTGGTCATGGGGCGAGGGCATGCCGGGCACGCGCGATGTGCGGCGTGCCATGCCAGGATCATGGATGTCAGGGAAGGAGAGGTTATCGGTGCGTACAGTGCGGCGATCGATCTTCAGCCCGCACTCGCGGCCTGGCGGCAGGGCATCGTCCGTCAGGCGCTGACCTCGATCGGGGTCGCCATTCTGACCCTGGGCCTGATCTTTGCGATGCTTCAACTGGCGGCGCTCAGGCCGTTGCGCCGTCTCATCGATGCCACACAGGAACTGGCACATGGCAATCTCAAGGCCGAAGTCGTCGGTGGTGGACGGCATGGCGAACTCGGTATGCTGGCCTATTCGCTTGAGATTTTTCGCGATAATCTGCTCGCGAAGCGACAGCTCGAGCGTGAGAATGCGATCAAGGAACGCAGGATTCTCGAAGAGCGCGCCGAAGCCGAAAAGCTTGAGATCACGCTGCGCGGCGAAGAGGAAAAGATGTATCTTCAACGGCAGTTCGTCGCCATGGCCAGCCACGAGTTCCGGACGCCGCTCGCGATCATCGACGGCCAGGCGAAGGCTATCGGCAAGCGCATCGAACGGCTGACGTCTGACGGGGTGAAATCGAAATTGAGGACGATCGAGACGAGCGTCGGACGGCTGATCGATCTGATGGAGAGCATGCTTTCGAGCTCGAGGCTTGAGGCAGGCACGATGAATTTCGCCCCCAAGGAGCATGACCTGAGGGCGCTGGTCGGTGAAGTCTGTGCCCACCAGGATGAGATCAGCAAGAGCCACGAGGTCGTCGCCGATCTCGATGTCCTTCCGCAGTCTCATGTCGGCGACCCTCTCCAGCTGCGCCAGATGTTCACCAATCTGCTTTCGAACGCCGTCAAATATTCGCCGGGCGCCGCTCGCGTCGATGTCACGGCGGTCGAGGAGGCCGGCGGGTACAGAATCGACGTTCGCGACTACGGGGTCGGCATTCCCGACGACGAGCTCGCCAAGCTCGGGACCCGTTTTTTCCGGGCGTCGACTTCGAAAGGCATCATCGGCACGGGCATCGGCCTGAACTTGGTCAAAGCGTTCGCGGATCTGCACAAGGGCAGGCTCACGATCAAATCCTCGATAGGCGAAGGAACGACATTCTCGGTCTACCTTCCGCGCATGATCGTCAGGCAGGCTGCCTGAAGCTCGTTCCAGTCGGACAGACGACCCGGTCGTCAAGTGCGACGAGAATGTGCTGAGCTTCTCCTGCCCGAACGAACTGCGCTTCAATCGGCTATCGATCGGAAACGTCCATCGATCGGTCTTGCTTCGGCGGCATCACAAAAATCGCTCGGACAGGCGCAGTTTGTAACAATCGTCATATCGTCACGCATGGGAGAGCTTATTCTTCTGGGATCGAATACGCTCCAATTACGGGGACGAATCATGTCTAGAAGACGATCAATGCCTGACCAGATCGGTCTGCTGTCCACCACCGCCTGCAGCATGGCGCTTCTGTTCGGAGCCGCAGAAATTTCGGCCAAGGAAAGCTCGATCGAGGAACTGTTCGATCCAGCGGCGCTTTCGCTGAGCGTCTGCGGACCCGAGAGCAAGAAGGCGGGCTATGCGAACCCCAACGCCCAGCTCGCGATGTCCTCGGCGCTCGCCGCCGAGGCGAGCCGATCCGGGGCCGGAACTCTGGGACAATCTGGGCGAGCACAGCTTCGCGATCAGCACCAAGGTGCCCGAGGCGCAGGCCTTCTTCGACCAAGGCCTTCGCCTGACCTACGCCTTCAATCACGCCGAGGCCGTGCGCGCCTTTCGAAAGGCCCAGCTGCTCGATGCGGAATGCGCGATGTGCTTTTGGGGCGAGGCGTTCGCGCTCGGCGCCAACATCAACGCGCCGATGATGGAGGGCGCCCTCGACCCGGCCCTGGTTTCGCTGGACGAGGCCGTGGCCCGGATCGCGAACGCCAGCCCGCGCGAACAGGCGCTGATCGAGGCGCTGACGACGCGCTATTCCGCCGATCCAAACGCGGATCCGGCCGAGCTCGCGACCGCCTACGCAGCCGCCATGACCGACGTCCGAAAAGAATTTCCGGATGATCAGGAGGTCGCGACCTTCTACGCGGACGCCGTCATGAACACCACGCCCTGGGACTATTGGGAGGTGGACGGCCGGACGCCGAAGGACGAAGCCGGCGACGCGATCGCAGCGATCGAGGGCGTGCTCGCCGACAACCCCGATCATCCCGGCGCGATCCATCTTTACATTCACCTGGTGGAGGCCTCGTCGATGCCGGAAAAGGCGGAGCCCTACGCCGACCGTCTGGGCGCGCTGATGCCGGGGGCCGGACATATCGTCCACATGCCGTCCCACATCTACATTCGCGTCGGGCGGCATTTGGATTCGATCGAGACCAATATCGCCGCGGTCGAGGCGGACGAGGCGTTTCTGGCGCGCGTTGACGACCAAGGCGCCTATCGCGCCGGCTATTATCCGCACAACATCCACTTCGTGATGATGGGCGCTCAGTATGCCGGTGACGCCGAGACCCTGCGCTGGTCGATCGACAAACTGGAGGGCAACGTCTCCGAAGACGTGGCGGCCGAAGTCGGCTGGATTCAGGCGATCCTGAACGCACCCTATTTCGCCCACGCCCAGTTCAGTGCGCCGGAAGTCGTCCTGGCCGTCGCGGATCCGGGCGACCGCTTTCCCATGGTGAAGGCGATATGGCGCTACATGCGCGGCGTCGCCCATGCCGCCGTGGGCGAACTCGAACCCGCGCGCGCGGAGGCGGCGATGATCGCCGAGATCAACGCCGCCAGCGATTTCCAGTTCCTTCTGGACTGGGGCGTGCCGGCGTCCGACCTCCTGCGCATCGCCCGCCACGTGCTGGAGGGCCGGATCGCGCAGGCCGACGGCGACTTCGATCGGGCGGTTCAGGAGTTCGAGGTGGCGGTCGCGATCCAGGACACGCTCCCCTATATGGAGCCGCCTTACTGGTATTATCCGGTTCGCCAGTCGCTCGGCGCGGCGCTCACTTCCGCGGGCCGCACGGACGAGGCGATCCAGGTCTACCGCCAGAGCCTGGTGAACTATCCGAACAATGGCTGGGCGCTCTACGGCCTCGCCGAGGCCTATGCGGCTGCGGGCGACGAGCTCGGCGCTACGGAAACCCGAAAGCTCTTCGAGAACGCCTGGGCCGACAACGGCATCGGCCTCGACCTTTCGAAGCTCTGATCCCCGAGGGGGCGGCCGCCGCCCTCTCAATCATGCTCCGGACGCGGCCTGCCTTCGATATGGGCCTGGTAGGTCGCGTTCAGATGCGCCCACTCCTCGCAGCCCTGCCGCCAGTCGCCGTTTTCGAAGGTGGCGCCGATGCGCTCGCATTCCAGCGCCAGTTTCGAGAGGATCTCCTTCGTGTCCTCCGGGCGGCCGAGGTCGAGATAGGCCTCGCCCAGATATTCGAGTGCGCCCCGATTATGCGGGTTCAGGGTCAGCGCCTTGTCGTAGAAGTCGAGCGAACGGTCGTAGTCGCCGAGTTTCCGGTGGGCGAAGCCCAGAAGGTTGTAGGCTTCGTCATGCCAGGGGCGGCGCTCCACCGCGTCGTTCATGTGCTCGATCACGGCCCGCCAGTCCTCGCGCTCAAAAGCGGCGACGCCCTTGGCGAAATCGTCATCCGCGGGAAGCGCTCTCACCTCATCGTCGCCAGACATGATCGCCTTTGCCGGAGCTGTCGCAGTGGCGAGCGACAGGACTAGCAGCAGCGCCGGCGTTCGAGACCATCGGCGCCCGACCATAGCGCATCTCCCGCGCGACAAAGGATGCCATCAGACTGGCAGCGGCGCGCGTCCCGTGCAAGACAGCGATCGGGTGCCGCTCATTCCGGTCAGCCGCCCCAGCCCTCCTTTTCATCACCCTCGCAGCCCGGCCCTTTCCAGCCGCAGCGATCGCGCTCCTTCTTCTCCGGCGAATCTTTCTTTTTGCGATAGCGATCATGGTCGTGATGGTAGTGGCCGCGATCGTAGCGATCATATCTGTCATAGCGATCGTAGGACCGGTAGGCGCCGTACCCGCTGCCATATCCAGCGCCCGAATCGTAGTAGCGGTCACCGCCATGGGGTCTGCCGCGCCAGGTCAGAACGTAGCGGAGCGACACGCCGAACAGATGGGCCTCCAGCGGCTCGCTCTGCTGGCCGAGATCGGTGTCGATCCATTGATAGCGATAGAATGGCGAGAGCACGAACTGATCGCTAAGGCCGATATTGAGGCCCGCCTCTGCATGCCAGGTAAAGGCGCTGTCCTCGTCCTCGAAGTCGTCGTCCGCCGACAGGGACGCGACGCCGAAGCCGCCGCCGACATAGGGGCCGACATTGGGGGCGAGCGGCAGGTCGACATAGCCGTTCAGGCTGAAGCGGCCGATGTCGACGTCGGAATTCACGCCGGTCTGGCTCAAACCTTCAAGGCCCTGATAGCCGAACTCCCCCTCCAGCCGGAAGATGTCGAACTGATAGCCGACCTGACCAGCTATGGCGAAACCGGTGTCGTATTCGATCTCGACGCCATCGGCCTCGCTGTCCTCAACGTCGGCGCCGGCGACCCGAAGGCCGAAATAGGGCCCGATCGTACCATCGGCGGCCGCGGGTTGCGGAAGGGAAGCGGATGTCGCCGCGATCAGGGCAAGGCCGAGCAGGACCGGGTGGCGGTCGCGCATGGGATTCCTCCAGAAGTGGCATATTTGAGCCGGTTCTAAAGGATCGAAGCTGAACCTAGCCTGTCCGAGTGAGCAGGCGCGGCAGCGGCCGTTCGTTGATCGGAAGGTGAATGGCAGCAGCGGCGAGGCCGAGAACGATCCCGGCCCACCAGACCGGATCGTAGTTGCCGATGTGGTCGTACAGATAGCCGCCGAGCCAGACGCCGATGAAGCTGCCGAGCTGGTGGCTGAAGAAGACGATGCCAAACAGCGTCGCCATGTAGCGCACCCCGAACACCTGGGCGACGATGCCGGTGGTGAGCGGCACGGTGGAAAGCCATAGGATCCCCATGGCGGCGGCGAAGAGGTAGATGGTGAGGTCGGTCTTGGGTGCCATCAGCAGGCAGGCGATCGCGATGGCGCGCAGGAAGTAGATGCCGCTCAGCCCGCATTTCTTGCTCCAGCGCTGACCGAAGGCACCGGAGAGGAAGGAGCCGGCGATGTTGAAAAGCCCGATCAGGGCGATCGAATAGGCGCCGACCTCGGCGGCGAGGCCGAGATCCTTCACATAGGCCGGGAAATGCACCGTGATGAAGGCGACGTGGAAGCCGCAGACGAAAAAGCCGATGGTCAGGAGAACGTAGCCGCGATGACCGAGCGCCTCGCGAAGGGCCTCGCCGATGCCCTGGTCGCTCAAAGGCTCGCCCTTCGCGGCGGTGGCGTTCGGGAGCACGAAGGCGAGCGGGATGATGACCAGCGCGGACATGGCGAGGATCAGGAGCGCGTCGTGCCAGCCGAAGCTCTCGATCCAGGCCTGGGTCAGCGGCGAGAACAGCACCTGACCGAAGGAGCCGGCAGCCGTGCCGAGGCCGAGCGCCAGCGAGCGCCGTTCGGGGCCGACCACCCGCGCCATCGCCGCCATGGCCAGGGAAAAGGCGGTGAAGGCGACGCCGAGGCCGGTGATAACGCCTGCGAACAGATGAAGGGCAAGGCCGCTTTCCGCCCCGGCCATGCCGTAGACGCCAAGGGCGTAGACGACGGCGCCGATCGCGATCACCCGCGCCGGCCCGAACCTGTCGGCGAAGGCGCCGGCGACCGGCACGCCAGCACCCCAGAGCAGGTTCTGGATGGCGAGCGCCAGCGCGAAGGTCTCGCGGCTCCAGCCCTGGTCGACGGTCATCGGCTCCAGAAACAGGCCGAAGACCGAGCGCAGGCCGAAGCCGACCGTCGAAATGACGCAGCCGGCAAGAATGATCAGAAGCGGTGTCCGCCAGCCGGCGGCCGCCGGCCCGCTCGATGATGCCGTCATGTCGCAGAAACCTCCGGGCCGCGACGAACGATCGCCGTCACGCTCGGCCGTCTCTGCCCACCTGTCAAGCCAGTCCTCCGCTCAGCACGCATACCCGTCAGGCCGCCTCCGGCCCCAAGTCGACCCCGAGGCCGGCGGCCTCAGACCTTCTGGAGGAGGGTGTCCAGAGTGGCCTTGGCGTCGCCGTAGAGCATGCGCGAATTGTCCTTGAAGAACAGTGGATTCTCGACGCCGGAATAGCCGCGCCCCTGGCCGCGCTTGGAAATGATGACGTTCTTCGCCTTCCAGACCTCGAGCACCGGCATGCCGGCGATCGGCGAACCGGGGTCGTCCTGGGCCGCGGGGTTCACGATGTCGTTGGCGCCGACGATCATCACAAAGTCGGTGCTCGGGAAGTCGTCGTTGATCTCGTCCATTTCGAGCACGATGTCGTAGGGCACTTTCGCTTCGGCGAGCAGCACGTTCATGTGTCCCGGAAGGCGACCGGCCACGGGGTGGATGGCGAAGCGCACCTCCTTGCCCTTGGCGCGCAGTTTTTTCGTGAGTTCGGAAATCGCGCCCTGGGCCTGGGCGACGGCCATGCCGTAGCCGGGGACGAACACCACGCTGTCGGCGTCGTCGAGGAGCTGGGCGACGTGGTCGGCGTCGGTCGGCACCATTTCGCCGTCGATGTCCTGGCCGGTCGAAACCTCGGCGCCGCCGAAGCCGCCGAGGATCACCGAGACGAAGCTCCGGTTCATGGCGCGGCACATGATGTAGGAGAGGATGGCGCCCGAGGAACCGACCAGGGCGCCGGTGACGATCAGGAGGTAGTTGCCGAGCATGAAGCCGACCGCGGCGGCCGCCCAGCCGGAATAGGAATTCAGCATCGAGACCACGACCGGCATGTCCGCGCCGCCGATCGCCATGACCAGATGGGCGCCGAAGACGAGGGCGATGATGGTCATGAGGAGGAGGGGCCAGGTCCATCCGAAGGCGACGAACAGCACGCCGAGCAGGAGCGAAACGGACACGGCGGCGAGGTTCATCATATGGCGGCCGGGGAGAGCCAGCGGTTTGCCGTCGATCGAACCCTGGAGCTTGCCGAAAGCGATCACCGAGCCCGTGAAGGTGACCGCGCCGACGAACACGCCGATGAAGATTTCGATATCGTGAATGACCGCTTCGGCGCCATGGTAGCCTGTGGCCTCGAAATGGCTGTTGAAGCCGACCAGGACAGCGGCGAGGCCGACGAAGCTGTGCAGGATCGCGACCAGCTGCGGCATCTGGGTCATCTCGACCCGTTTGGCCACGAACCAGCCCACGACCGCGGCGACGGCCATGACCGGGATCAGCAGAAAATAATTGGTGACGCGCGGGCCGAGAATCGTCGCGAAGATTGCGATGCCCATGCCGACAACGCCGTAGACGATGCCGCGCTTGGCGCTTTCCTGGTTGGCGAGACCGGATAGCGACAGGATGAACAGCACGCTGGCTGCGATGTAGGAGGCGTTGACGAACCCTTGCGAAAACATCGGTGGATTGTCCACTTCATTCAATCAAAACGGTCGAAAACCAAGCGGCATACCGACATTCCAGGCCATGCCGGTCCAAGTCCATGAGGTGGTCACACCACTAGGATTTCTGGAACATGGCGAGCATGCGGCGGGTCACCAGGAAGCCGCCGGAGATGTTGATGGTGGCGATCAGGACGGCGAAGGCGGCGAGGATCAGGACGAGCACGCTGGAGCTGGAGATCTGAAGGAGCGCTCCGATCACGATGATGCCGGAGATGGCGTTGGTGACCGCCATCAGAGGCGTGTGCAGGGCGGGCGTGACGTTCCAGATGACGTAATAACCGACGATGACCGCGAGCACGAACACCATGAAATAGGAGAGGAATTCGACGGGCGCGGTGAGGCCGATCAGCGCCAGGAGCACAGCGGCGCCGCCGAAGACGATGCCCTGATTACGCTTCGATTTCGCCTCGGCCTTGGCGGCCTTTCTCGCCTCCTCCTCGGGATCGGCCTTGGGCGCGGGCTTGGCCGCCGGTGCCACCGAGGTCGAGACCGGCGGCGGCGGGTAGGTGATTTCACCCGCCTTCGAGACGGTGACGCCGCGTGCGACCGTATCCTCCATGTCGATGACCAGGCGCCCGTTTTTTTCCGGCGTCAGGTCGTCCAGGAGATGGCGGAGATTGGTGCCGTAGAGCTGGCTCGACTGGGTCGCCATGCGGCTCGCGAAATCGGTGTAGCCGATGATGACCACGCCGTTGTCGGTCTCGATCCGCTCGCCGGGTGCGGTGAGATCGCAATTGCCGCCCTGCTCGGCGGCGAGATCGACGATCACCGAGCCCGGCTTCATGGCCTCGACCATGTCCTTCAGCCAGAGTTTTGGCGCGGGGCGGCCGGGTATGAGCGCGGTGGTGATGACGATGTCGACGTCGGGCGCTTGCTCACGGAAGAGGGCGAGCTGCTTTTCGCGGAACTCCGGCGAGGACGGCTTGGCGTAGCCGCCTTCGGTGCCGCCCTCCTCGCCCTCGAAGTCAAGAAACAGGAACTCGGCCCCCATCGATTCGATCTGTTCTGCGACTTCCGGACGGATGTCGAAGGAACGGACGATGGCCCCCATGCCGCGCGCGGCACCGATCGCCGCAAGCCCGGCGACGCCGGCGCCGATCACCAACACCTTGGCGGGCGGCACCTTGCCGGCGGCGGTCACCTGGCCCGTGAAGAACCGCCCGAAATTGTTCGCGGCCTCGACCACGGCGCGGTAGCCAGCGATATTGGCCATGGACGAGAGCGCGTCCAGCTTCTGCGCCCGGCTGATGCGCGGCACCATGTCCATCGCCATGACCGCTTCGGGCTTTTTGTCGTTCAGCTGCTTCAGCAGGTCCTCGTTCTGGCCCGGATAGAGAAAGCTGACGAGGGTCTGACCTTCCCGGAGCCTGCCCACCTCGGCGTCGGTGGGCGGGCGAACTTTCATGACGATGTCCGAGCCCTTCCAGAGATCGCCGACGCGCGCGACCACCTGGACGCCCGCTTCTTCGTAAGCCTCGTCCGCGAAATTGGCGTCGGCACCCGCACCCTTCTGGATCTTCAGCTTGTAGCCGAGCTTCTGGATGCGGCCCGCCGTCTCCGGGGTGAGGGCGACGCGCTTTTCGTCTTTCTGCGTCTCCTTCGGGACGCCGATCGTCATCGGACTCTTCGGCGAGCTCCCCTCGGAGTCGCCTCCAGACGACGCATTGCCGGCCATGATCTAGTTCCCCCTTCTCCAATCACCCGCGACGTTCGGCAGAGCAGCCTTTCTCCCTTGGTCGCCGGGCATTCTTCCAGGCGCAAAGATGATTGGCTTGCGACTATATTTCCAAAGGCTTAACTATCCGACCCCATTTCACATCGCAGCGCAACCTTTCCCGAGCAGACACCGCATGCGGACGCAGCGCCATCGCGACACATCACAGCGTGCGGACCGGAACCGGCCGCAACCCCGCAAGCGTCGCACAGCCTTGGTTAATTTTTCGTCAACCGGATGATTTTAGACGCCCATCCAAAATCAACTGAAGAACTGGCCGCCATTGGGCGAGATGGTCGAGCCTGTAAGAAAGCCCGCGTCGTCGGAGGCGAGGAACACGACGCAGCGCGCGATTTCCTCGGGCTCGCCGAGGCGGCCGACCGGGATCTGCGGCAGGATGCGCTCGTTCAGCACCTTTTCCGGAATCGCGCGAACCATCTCGGTGCCGATATAGCCGGGGCAGATGGCGTTCACCGTGATGCCCTTGAAGGCGCCTTCCTGGGCGAGTGCTCGGGTGAAGCCGATGTCGCCGGCCTTGGAGGCGGAGTAGTTGACCTGGCCGGCCTGGCCCTTCTGGCCGTTGACCGAGCTGATGTTGACGATGCGACCGAATCCGCGATCGCGCATGCCCGGGAAGACCGGATGGGTCATGTTGAAGAGGCCGGAGAGGTTGGTGTCGATCACCTCTTTCCACTGCTCGGGCGTCATCTTGTGGAACATGCCGTCCCGGGTGATGCCGGCATTGTTGACCAGCACCTCGACCGACCCGAGGTCGCCTTCGACCTTGGCGATGCCGTCCTTGCAGGCGTCATAGTCGGCGACCGACCATTTGTAGACGGGGATGCCGGTCTCGTCCTTGAACTTGGCGGCGGCCTCGTCGTTGCCGGCGTAATTCGCCGCGACGTTGTAGCCCGCCTCCTTCAACGCTTTGGAAATCGCAGCACCGATGCCGCGCGATCCACCCGTGACCAATGCTACCCTCGCCATGAAAGCCTCCTCTTATTCGTGTCGACGACGCCGATACGACAATATGCCCACAACACCCGTCCAAGACCCAGAGAACTGCGACCGAATGACGCCATCGCCGACCGCTCTCCGTCCTGTCGTCTCATCGCTCTCAAATGGACGACTCCGATAGCGGTCGTCAAGCGGGAGTGATCGGTGGTTCAGATCGTTTTGGCGGGCACCCAGACATAGCCGTCCGGATCGACCAGGCAGCATTCGCGCAGACCGTGGGGTTTGTCCCGGCTTTCAGCCAGAACGTAATCGCCACGCGCACGCGCGCGGGCCTCGGCGGCGTCGGGATCGTGGTCGTAGAGCCGCAGCTCGACGCCGACGCCTCTGAGCGCGCCGTCCCCGGTCAGCGCCAGGAGCGGATGGTCGGCGAAGCTGTGGTCGGCGTGCAGCATCCACTCATGGGCGCGGCCGTCGCGATCGCAGTGGCGGAGGACCGCGATGTCCGGATCCTGATAGACCACCTCGACCGCCAGCACCTCGGCCTGAAAGGCGGCAGAGACGGCGACGTCGCGGACCAGGAGGTTGACACCGAAGCCGCGCAGCGAGCGGCCATAGTCGTCCCCGGACATCCAGGGCTCGCCTTCGCGCTTCTTCATGGGTCAGCCATCCCCTTTTTCCTGAGATGCCACCGATCCTAGCATCCGATGTACCGATTTTTCATCATGACGGGCCGACATGTCGACGAGCATGGGCCGGGAATCGGCAACGGCATGGATACCCCATCAGTCGGACATCAGCACAGCCAGCGGCAAGGGTCCGGTGGGCCTGGCGAGGGGGATGTCCGTCTCGGCCTCCATGCCGCCGGTCTCCGTCAGAACGTCGTTCCAGGTCCTGGAGCGAAGCGGCGTCGGCAGGAGCAGGCGCGTGTCGGCCCAGTCGATCACCGTCTCTCCGCTGTCGGGATCACGTCTCGATTGATCCGACATCAGCCGCGGCACGGCGATCAGCAGGCTTTGCCGGCCGTGAGATCGGGCGAACGCCAGGACGTGATCGGCACGGGTTCCGACGGCGTCGATCGGCAGATAATCACCAGCTGCGAACAGTGCCGGCTCGGCCTTGCGGAGCTGCAGCAAGGTGCGGATCAGCCGCTGCTTGATAAGTCCCGTACTCCAATCATCCGGTGCGGCGAGCAGGTCCGTCACGCCGTCGAGCAGGCCTGCCAATGAGGAAAAATCGACCGGCCGCCGATTGTCCGGGTCGACCAGGCTCAGGTCCCAGATCTCGGTTCCCCGATAGATGTCGGGCACGCCGGGCAGTGTCAGCTTCAAGGCGGTCTGCGCGAGGCCGTTGACCATGCCCGGGCGCATGAGGCGGGCGGCGAAATCGACCAGTTCGTCGAGGAAAGCCGGGCTCGTTTCAGGGGCGAGCAAAGTCCGGACGAATCGCACCGTGGCCTGCTCATAGGCGTCGTCGACCGCGGTCCAGGCGGTGCGCTGCGCGGCTTCGCGGCTGGCTTTCTGCATATAGGCGACCAGGCGTTCGCCGAGCTGCTCGAGCCCTTCCCGGTCCGACGGTTCGAGGCCCTGCGGCCAGATGCCGAGCAGGGTCTGGTAGATCAGATACTGATCTTCGGCGCCAGGCGCCGGGCGACCGTCGATCGTTTTGACCAGACCGGCGTTCAGGCGCTGCCAGTTCAGAACCGCGCGGCGCCAGGTCGCCGGCATTTCCGAGAGGACATGCAGCCGTGCTCGAACATCCTCGCCGCGCTTGTGGTCGTGGGTGGCGGTGGTCAGCATGCCGGCGGGCTGACGTGTCTGGCGGGTTTCGACCCAGCGATGAAAGTTCTCGATCGATCCGCCGAAGACCGCGGGCTCGCCGCCGACGTCGTTCAACGAGACCAGGCGGACGTCCCGGTAAAACGCCCGGTCCTCGACCGCCTTGGCCATCACCGGCCCGGTCAGCAATTGCAGCTTCATGGCGAAGCCGAGCGCGTCCTCCAAAGCGAAACGAGCGCCGTCGGGAACCGCGCCTGCGAGAACCCGTTCGAGGAGGTCGGCGAGCGGAGGCGGGATCGAGGCGGCCTCGAGTGCCTTCCCGATCCAGTGTCGATCCTCGGCGCTCGCGCCGTTCGGGCCGACATAGCTTCGGTAGACGGGGAAGGCGGTGATCAGCCTGATCAGCGCATCCCGGCAGTCTTTTTCGCGCGTGAGGTCCGCCGTCGCCGGATGCGCCTCCGTCAGGGCGTGCAGCGTCGAGGACAACCGGTCGAGTTCGCCGGCGAAGCTCGACGTCAGCACCTCGACCTTGGCCTCGGCGGCGATGGTCGCGAAGGGGCGCTGCTCGCCGCCGAAGGCCGTCTTGATGTCGTCGAACGCCGCCTCGGCCGCAGGGTCGACCATCAGCTCGCCGAGTGCCGTCATGAGTTCGTAGCCGGTGGTGCCGGCGGCCATGAGCGCGGCCGGCAGCTCCTCGCCATGGCCGAGGATTTTTTCGGCCACCAGATAGATCGGCCGGCCTGCACGCAGATCGTCCAGGCTCGGAGCGGGCAGGCCGAGGGCTGCCGCGGCGGCGTTCGCCAGACGCCGGCAGTAGCCGAGCGGATCGAGCATGCCGTCGATGTGATCGAGGCGCACGCCCTGCACCTTGCGCTCGCCGATCAGGCGAAGCAGCAGCCGGTGGCTCGCCTCGAACACCTCGTCCCGCTCCATGGCGAGCGCCGCCAGATCGTCGACCTCGAAAAAACGGCGGTAATTGATGCGCGCCGGGCCGTCCCGCCAGTGGATGAGGCGGTAGGCCTGCCGCTCGATCAGGGCCGAAAGGGCCGCCGGATCGCGCGTGATCTGTTCGAGCCTGGCCTGGAGCGATCGTTCGGTCTCGGCGGGTCCGTCCAGACTATCCTCGGCGATCGGCCAGCGATGGTCGTAATAGCGAAGGACCGGTGCTGCGCTGTCCGCGTCGACCTCCGCGGAAACCTCGCCTGCCGCCAGAACCTCGGCGAGCGGCGCGCCGAGAAATGGGAGAACCAGCCTGCCGCCGCCCGCTTCCCAGTCGATGTCGAAGAAGTTGGCAAATTCGCTCGCCTGGCCTTTGGCCAGCACGTCCTGCCACCAGCCGTTATCCGGCCCGACGCCCATATGGTTGGGCACGATGTCGAGCAGAAGGCCCATGCCGTGGTCGCGAAGGGCGAGGCAGAGCGGATCGAACCCGGCCTCGCCGCCGAGCGCCGGATCGATTCGATTGACGTCGACCGCGTCATAGCCGTGGGTCGAGCCTGTGCGGGCCTGGAAGATCGGCGAAGCGTAGAGATGGCTGATGCCGAGATCGGCGAGATAGGGCACGATCGCGACTGCGTCCGCGAAGTCGAAGCCGTCCCGGAACTGGACCCGGTAGGTGGCGCGCGGCAGGGCAGGAGGCTCAGCCATCGATGCGCGGTCCGCCGATGTTTCGTCCGGAGGCCTTCATGATTTCGGCCACTCTCCGGAGCATGGGCTGCCTCGAAAAATCCTCTATCATGACCGGGAGCCGGCGCCGCCAGTTGGGATGCTCATCGATCGTGCCCGGCAGGTTGGCTTGCTCGACCTCGCCCAGCACGTCCTCGATCTGCACCATCATCAGCCGCGACGGTGTGGCAGCGAGATAACGGTGCGCGGCGAGCGTCAGATCATCCGGCTCAGGCGCGGAGCCGAGCGCCATGCCGGCCTTGTCGAAGGCGCGGCGCAACACCTCCTTGTCGCGCTCGCGATCGAGGCGGGCGGCGTCCCGTGCGGCTTCCGACGGGTGCAGGCCGAGCCGGTCCCGCCAGTCGAGATCGCGCGCCTGCCAGAACCCCTGAAGCGTCGGCAGGTCGTGGGTCGACACCGACACCAGCGCGTTTCGCGGATAGCGCGAAGGCGGCGTCAGGGCGCCGGACGCCTGGCGTTCGAAATAGAGCAGGCGATAGGACATCAGCCCGACAGCACTCATCCTTCGGCGAAAGCCCGGGGCGACCGTGCCCAGATCCTCGCCGATCATCAGGCAGCGCCGTTCGCGCGACGCGGCGCCGATCATGGCGAGCAGGCGGTCGAGCGGGTAGCGCATATAGGCACCGGCTTCGGGGGGCGCTCCTTCCGGGATCCAGAAGAGGCGCATCAGTCCCATGACGTGATCGATGCGAAGGGCGCCGGCATGGCGCATATTGGCTTCGATATCGGCGCGTAGGGGATTGTTCGCGTCCGCGTGCAGCCCGGCCGGCGAAAAGGGGGCGAGGCCCCAGTTCTGGCCGAGCGGGTTGAACTGATCCGGCGGCGCGCCGACCGTGACGCCTGAGACCACGGCGCCCTGATGGGACCAGGCGGCCGCCCCCGAGGGATCGACCGCCACGGCCAGATCGCGATAGATGCCGATCGGCATGCCGGCCGCCAGGGCGCGCTCCTGCGCTAGGGCGAGCTGCCGGTCCGCGAGCCATTGCAGATACTGGCTGAAGCGGATGCGTTCGGTATGCTGATCGGCGAAGCGCAGGACGGCCTCGCTCGAAGGGTCGCCGAGCCCTTCGGACCAGTCCCGCCAGGACCAGCCGAGACCACCGGCCAGGGCGTGCTCGTGCAGGGCTTCGAAGATGGCGAAGTGTTCGAGGTTCTCCCCGCCCCGTTCGACGAAGGCGTCGAAGGTCGCATGTTCCGGGTGATCGCTTTTCTCGAATGCCCCGAACGTCGCCAGAAGTGCCTGCCGTTTCAGCGAGGCGACCAGGGGGTAGTCGATCAGTTCGGCGGCGCGTGCCCGTTCGAGATCACCTGCGAAGGCGCCCTTCCCCCTGCCCATGACCTCGGAGCGGACGGCTTCCCAGCCAGGCGCGGCCTCCGGGTCGATATAGAGCGGGTTCAGGAACTGGCGCGATGACGGCGAATAGGGGCTGCAATGGCCGGGCTCGGCGGGAAAGAGCGCGTGCAGCGGATTGACGCCGATCGCGGCCGCCCCCTGGTCCGCCATGATCGCCGCCAGGGTCGCGAGGTCGGTGAAGTCGCCGATGCCCCAATTCCGCCGGCTGCGCAGACCGTAGAGCTGCACCGAAAGGCCGAAGAGCCGGTCATGGCCGAGATCCGCCATGGTGAAACCGCGCCGCGGCCGGGCGCGTCGGGCCGGCGTCTCAGGTGGCGGCGGGAAGGCGGTGCCGAGGGCATTCAGAACGTGGCGAAGGGTTTGCTTCGAAACCTCGATCGTCTTGCCGAAAGCATCGCTGTGGCGGAGCTGCAGGCCTGCGGCCTCGGCGCGCTTTTGCAGATCGGCGATGTCCGCGGTCATGCCGGGCCGATCCGCCAGTGCGCCGCCCAAGGGTCGAGCGCCGATGATCCAGCCGCCTCCGCCGGCGTGGCGTAGATCTCGTCGCCGTCGGGCGACCTCGGCGGATCAACCCGCTGGTCACCCAGATTGGCGAGGAGCGTGAGCCGTCGCCCACCTGCACGCCAGCTCACCTGAAAGGCGCGCTCACCGAGCATCGCCGCCTCCCCGGCATGGCCTCCGATCGTCGGCAGGAGCGGCGTGATGCGCGACTTTCGGATGGCGAGCAGCGCCGTCGTGAAATCCAGCCAGTCGGCGTGGTCCGGCTGATCCAGCGCCTGCCAGTCAAGCCTGGAGGCATCGAAACTGGCGAGATCGTTGGGGTCGGGAATGCGCGCCCGCATGGCGGGATCGGCGAATTCCGGAAAGCGGCCGAATTCCCGCCGCCGCCCCTCGCGCACGGCGTCTGCGAGCTCGTCCCGGAAGTCGGTGAAGAAGCGAAACGGCTGGCGGCTTGCCCATTCCTCGCCCATGAACAGCATGGGTGTCTGCGGGGCGAGCAGCAGGATGGCGGTCAGCGCGCGCAGAGGCGCCGCCTCGGCAAGGGTGGTCAGCCGCTCGCCGAACGCGCGGTTGCCGATCTGGTCGTGGTTCTGCAGAAAGGTGACGAAGGCGGCGGGCGGCAGGCCGGCGCTGGGCTCGCCGCGGCGCTCGCCATCTCGATAGGCGGACGGCTGGCCCTGATAGACGAAGCCGGTCGCCAGCGCTTCCGCCAGCTTCCGCACCGCGTCCTCGGCATAGTCGGCATAGTACCCGCCCGCTTCGCCGGTCAGGACGTGATGGGCGACATGGTGGAAGTCGTCGTTCCACTGGGCATCATAGAGGCGGGGGCGCCAGCACTCGTCCCGCGGCAGCAGGCGGGCGAGATTGGCGTCGTTCTCCAGCACCAGATGCACCTCGCGCTCGCCCTCGAATTTTTTGCGTGCGGTTTCGGCAATCTCAACCAAAATGTGACATTGGCTCTCGTCCCGGATCTGGTCGACCGCGTCGAAGCGCAGCCCGTCGAAGCGGTATTCCTCCAGCCAGTAGAGGACGTTGTGCAGCGCGAAGTCGCGCACTGGGCGGCGGCTGTAGTCGATCGCCGGTCCCCAGGGCGTGTCGACGGCGTCGTCGAAAAACCCGCCAGCGTAAAGTCCCAAGAAATTACCGTCCGGCCCGAAGTGGTTGTAGACCACGTCCAAAAAAATCATCAGGCTGCGTTCGTGGCAGGCGTCGATCAGAGCTTTGAGGTTGTCGGGGCGGCCATAGGCGCCGTCCGGGGCGAAGGGCAGCACGCCGTCATAGCCCCAATTACGCTGCCCGGAGAAATCGGCGAGCGGCATCAGCTCGATCGCGGTGACCCCGAGCTTTTCCAAATGATCGAGCTTCTTTCGCAGGCCGTCATAGCTGCCCTCGGAGCTGAACGTGCCGAGGTGGAGCTCGTAGAGCACCACCTCCTCGAAGGGACGGCCGGACCAGCCAGGCGTTCGCCATTCAAAGGCGAGCGGATCGATCACCTCGCTCGGCCCGTGGACGTCGTCCGGCTGAAAGCGGGACGCGGGATCCGGCACCTCCATGCCATCCGCAAGGCGGAAGCGATAGCGGCTGCCGGGCGCCGCCCGCTCGGTGGAAAGCGCGAAAAAACCATCCCCGTCCCTGACCATGGCCAGGGGCTGATCGGCGCCGTCGAGGACCAGGCCGATCGCCTCCTGGTCCGGCGCCCAGAGCCTGAACTCGACGGCACCTTCGCCGTCGGGAAGGGCGCCGAAGGGCATGGCGTGACGGGCGGGCCGGTCGATCATGGCGTCCTTTCGCTCTGGGCCTCGAACAAGGTGCAGCAACGCGCCGCCCGCCATGTCTAGCAGGCGCGAAAGGCAATCGCGAACGCGCCTCAGTGCAGGCCGGACTGGATCCGCTTGATCGGGCGGTCGCGGTAGAGGAGGGACTGGGTGTCGTGGAAGACGTGGACCTTCGAGGGATCGGCGGTCATGCGCACGTCCTTGCCGCGCAGATCCTTGTGGATGCCGGAGAGCTTGCCGATCACCGGCGGCTCGCCGCCCTCGGCGTGGAAATAGAGGAGCGTCACCTCGCCCAGCGCTTCGATGAAGTCCACCTTGCCGTGATAGATGAAGCGGCCGTCGCCCTCGGCCTCGACGAAATCTTCGGGGCGGATGCCGATGTTCACCTCCTTGCCCTTGTCCTCGTCGCGCGACGGCACGTCGGAGACCGCCTCGCCGCCGTCGGCGAGCTGGATCGTGGTCTGCTGGCCGGTGCCGGTGATCCTGCCGGGAAGTAGGTTCATCTTGGGCGAGCCGATGAACTGGGCGACGAACTCGTTTTCCGGTTTTTCGTAGAGGTCGAGCGGGGCGCCGACCTGGGCGATGCCGCCGCCGGCGAGCACCACGATGCGGGAGGCGAGGGTCATCGCCTCGACCTGATCATGGGTCACGTAGATCATGGTCGAGCCGGGCATGTCCTCCTTCAGCTGCGCGATCTGGATGCGGGTGGCGACGCGGAGCGCCGCGTCCAGGTTGGAGAGCGGCTCGTCGAACAGATAGACCTTCGGGTCGCGCACGATCGAGCGGCCGATGGCGACGCGCTGGCGCTGGCCGCCGGAGAGCTCCTTGGGCAGCCGGTCGAGTAGGTTGTGCAGCTGCAGCGTCTTCGCCGCCTGGTCGACGCGCTGGTCGATCTGGTCCGCGGACATTTTCGCGATCTTGAGCGCGAAGCTCATATTGTCGCGCACGGTCATATGCGGGTAGAGCGCGTAGGACTGGAACACCATGGCGATGCCGCGCTGGGAGGGCGGGATGTCGTTCACGACGACGCCGTCGATCTCGAGCGTGCCGCCGGTGATTTTTTCCAGGCCCGCGATCATGCGCAGGAGCGTGGACTTGCCGCAGCCCGACGGACCCACGAACACGATCAGCTCGCCTGTGTCGATCTCGAGATCGATGTCCTTGAGCACGTCGACCGGGCCGTAGGACTTGTCGACGCTTGTCAGTTTCAAATCGGCCATCAGGCGTCCCTCTTCTTCACGTTCTCAGTCGCGGCCGGCACGGCGCCGATGATGTTTTCGTCGATCATCCCGCCCTCCTACTTCACCGAGCCGGCGAGCAGGCCGCGCACGAGATAGCGCTGCATGGCGAAGAACACCACCAGCGGTACGGCGATCGAGACGAAGGCCGCGGTCGCCAGAATTTCCCAATTGCCGCCTCGGGTGCCGAGAAGCTCCACGATCTGGTTGGTCATGACAGTGGTCTCGCCGGTCGCATCCACCAGGAACACGCGCGCGACCAGCAGATCGTTCCAGGTCCAGAGAAACTGGAAGATGGCGAAGGAGGCGAGCGCCGGAAAGGACAGCGGGAGGATGATCTTGGTGAAGATCTGGAAATCGGTCGCGCCGTCCACCTTGGCGTTCTCGATGATGTCGCGCGGCAGCCCGACCATGTAGTTGCGCAGGAGATAGATGGCGAGCGGCATGCCGAAGGCGGTATGGGCGAGCCAGACGCCGAGATAGCCCTTGCCGATGCCGATGCCCAGATGCAGGCGAAGCAGCGGGATCAGCGCCAGCTGAAGCGGCACGACCAGGAGCCCCACCACAACCGCCACCAACAGCGCCCTTCCGGGAAAATCCATCCAGGCGAGTGCATAGGCGGCGAAGGCGGCGACGACGATCGGGATGATCGTCGCGGGAATCGTGACCGTCAGCGTGGCGAAGAACGCGCTGGCCATATTGTCGCTGCCGGAGCCGCTGGCGAGCACGGTGTCGTAATTCTCGGTGGTGAATTCGGGCGGCGCTTCCGCCGTGACGAACAAGCGCTGACCGCGGCCGGAGATCTGGTCGTCATTGCCGCGCCAGACATAGTCGCCATTCGCCTCCAGCGTCATGGTCTCGCCATCGCCAAGGTCCGCGGTCTCGCCGGGCGCATAGTCCGAGATAGCGCGCGATGACGTGCCCCAGATGCTGATGATCTTGCTCCCCGGCTCCTCGCCGGCCTCGGCGAAGACGTTGCCCGAGACGACGAAGGCGTCGCCGTCCTCGACCCGGTGGTCGTCGGGATCGGCGGCGCGCAGCACCTCGTTCTGCTCCGCCGGGAACATGGCCGCCCACCAGCCGGAGCCCGAAATCTGATCGGCGGTTCTGAACGAGGAAACGAACAGCCCGACCGTGGGAAAGAGCCAGAGAACGACCAGGAGCGCCACCGAGATGTGCACCGCCCATGTCAGCGTGGATTTGGTGCCGGCCATGCCGTCCATCACCGCATCTCCTTGCGCACGTTGTAGACGTTCCAGATCAGGATCGGCGACACCAGCAGCATGATGATGATCGCACTGGCCGAGCCCACCCCCCAGTCATTGGCGCGGAACAGCTTGTCGAACATGTAATTGGCCAGCACCTGCGTCTCCCACTGGCCGTTGGTCATCGCGAAGACGATGTCGAACACCTTGAGCACGACCAGCGTGATCGTGGTCCAGACGACGACGATCGTGCCCATGATCTGCGGCACCTTGATCGAGAAGAAGACCTGGAAGGGATTGGCGCCGTCGATGATCGCGGCTTCGACCGTCTCTTCGGGAATGCCGCGAAGCGCAGCCGAGAGGATGACCATGGCGAAGCCGGTCTGGATCCAGATCAGCACCACCATCAGAAAGAAGTTGTTGTAAAAGGGAAGTGTCAGCCAGGTCTGCGGCTCGCCATAGGGAAAGCTCATGGTGAAGACATCGAGCACGTTCATCAAAGAGAGCCCGACGAAGTAGAGAGCGACCAGGCCCGCACTGCGCGAAGGGCCTTCATCACCGCCGATCCCCCGCGATAGGCCGCGTTCCAGAACGGCCGGCAGAGGATGTAGCCGACATAGGCGACGATCGCCGGCGAAGGCGAGCAGCATGATGGCCGGCAGGAGGCGCAGGAACAGGAACGAGCCGATCCCGCCTTCGAACTGCAGCCAGACTGCGTTCAGGATGCCGATCTGGCTGCGATTCGACCGGGCGGGTGTCGTAGATCAGCTTGAAGATCACCGACGCGCCGACGAAGGAGATCGCCATCGGCATGAAGATCAGCGACTTGGCCAGGCTGCCCCAGGCGATGCGGTCGGTGAGCTGCGCGGCTAGCAGGCCGAACGCCGTCGAAGCCGCAGGCACCACGATCAGCCACAGCATGTTGTTGCTGAGCGCCTCCCAGAATTTGCCCTCGCCGAACATCTGGCTGTAGTTGGCCAGCCCCACGAAGGCGCCGTCCTGGCTGCGATCGGTCAGGCTCAGCCTGAGCGTCTCGAACACGGGATAGGCGAGATAGAGGCCAAGAGCGAAGATCGCCGGGAACAGGAACAGCCAGGGACGGATCTGGTTGGCGCGGTTGATGTTGCGCCCGGCATTGGGCCCGGTGGCCGGATAGAGGACCTTGTCCAGGAATTGATTGGAGAAATAGAAATATCCGATACAGCCGCCGACACCCAGGACAATGGTAAGCAATCCTTGAAGTGCAGGATTCATTGTCGTTCCCCCCGGCCACCGCTGAAGATCGGTTGGACGGCCCCGGCGCTGATCCCGGGGCCGTCGTCGAAAGCCTGTTTACTTGAGCGCTTCCCAGGACGCCTGGATCTCGCTGGCCACGTCAGCAGCCTCCTTGCCGCCGGTATAGTCGACCATGCCCGTCCAGAACGTTCCGGCGCCGACACCGCCCGGCATCAGGTCCGATCCATCGAAGCGGAAGGTCGTGGCGCTGAGCAGGATCTCGTTCATCTTGCGCAATGTCGGGTCGGCGAAGACCTCGGGGTCGACACCCGTATGCGGGGTCAGGAAACCCGAGCGCGCCATCCAGATCTCGTGCGCTTCGACCTCCTGCAGGAACTTGATCAGATCGTGCGCGGCCTGGTTTTCGTTGGTGATCGCCCAGAGCGTTCCGGCACCCAGGACCGGCGTGCCGAGATCCTTGTCTTCAAAGGCGGGAAAGTAGAAGAAATCGACATCTTCACCCACCTCCGTACCTTCGGGAAAGAAGGCCGGGATGAAGGACGCCTGTCGGTGCATGTAGCATTGCGGCGGGCTGTCGAAGAGGCCTTTGGGCGCATCCCGAAAGTCCGTCGTTGCGACAGCGCCGGCGCCACCGGCGACATAGTCGTCATTGCGCGCGAAGGCACCGAACTCCTCAATTGCCGCGACGATGCGCTCATCGTCGAATGGGATCGAATTGTCGACCCAGCCGTCATAGACCTCGGGCGGCTGCGTTCGAAGAAGCAGATCCTCGACCCAGTCCGTCGCCGGCCAGCCGGTCGCCCCGCCTGAGCCCAGACCGATGCACCAGGGGGTCTCGCCCTCCTCGACGATCTGATCGGTCAGCGTCTTCAGCTCTTCCATGGTCTCGGGGACTTCGTAGTCCGCGTCCTCGAAATTTTCCGGGATGTACCAGACCAGCGACTTCACATCGACCTTGTAGAAGAACCCGTAGAGCTGATCCTCGCCATTCTCGTCGGCATAGGTGCCGAGATCGACCCAGGACTGTCCTGCCGCGTAATTCTCGCGGATCCAGTCCGCGGTGCCCTCGGCCAGCGGCGTCAGAAACCCGCGGCCGGCCATGTCGGAGGCGAGGCCAGGCTGCGGAAAGACCGTGACGTTCGGTGCGGACCCAGCCTCTGCATCGACGACGATCTGCTGTTCCAAAGCGTCCGATCCGACATAGCGGACGTCGTGTCCCGAGGCTTCGGCAAAGGCGTTCAGCACCGCCTCTACGTTTTCCTGATCCGGTCCCAGCCATGGACCGAACACCGTGACCTGTTCGGCCATTGCGCCGGATGCCATCAAGGCCAAGGCAGCGGCGCCGGACCCAAGAAATTTGTTCACGAAGCTTCTCCCTGCTCGACATCGATCGGGCCCATCGAAATCAGGCCCATTGATGGTATACCTTTGAGACCGAAGGCGATTTTCACTTATCTAAACAGTGGCAGTCCCTCAACTTCATGTCAAACCCCTGCGGGAGAAATCATGGAGCCTGTCGATCGATGCAGAGGGAAAGCTCTCGCTCGGTTCCGCCCTCGAGATCGGCATCGATCGCGAGTGCTGTGTTTTCGGCGTTCGAGCGGAAACTGACATCGAGAATCTTCTGGACGCGCGCCGCGGTTTCGAAGCTCGGCTCGGTCGTTTCGCCGCGGCGCACGGCGTCGACGAAGCGCCGATAGTTGAGCGGCACCGGCGGCGCCGGCAGGTCGCGCCAGGTGGAACTCGGCAGGTCCTCGCCGAGGCAGGCCGCGGAGGCTGGTATAGCGCGGATCGGCGACCAGATGGCCGCCGCGCAGGCAGCTCACCTCGAGGCCGCCCTTGTCGCCATAGATCCGAAGCCTGAGCTCGTTCTGATGGCCGCTCGCCCAGCGCGACGCGTGGATGACGCCGATGGCGCCGTTGTCGAAGCCGGCATTGACGGTGACGCTGTCATTGGCGTCCAGCCGGTAGTCGCCGATGCGATCGTTCTCCGCCTTGGGGAAGGTCTTGAGGCGGCAATGCACGTCGGTGACGTCGAGGGCAGCGCCATGGCAGACGAAGTCGAAGAGATGCACGCCGATATCGCCGAGCACGCCGTTCGAGCCATGCCTGGTGGAGAGCCGCCAGAGCCAGCGGTCGTCCGTGCGCCAGTCGCCCCAGGCGGGCTGGGCGAGCCAGCTCTGCAGATAGGACGCCTCGACATGCTTGACCTCGCCGATCTCGCCGGCGAGCACCAGGCGCCGCGCTTCCTCGAGCGGAGCGACGCCGCGGTAGAGAAGATTGACCATGCCGACCAGCCCGGCCTCCGTGCCGCCGAGGTCATCTCTTCGGCGAGCCTGTGGTCGGTCGCGAGCGGCTTTTCGCAGAAGACGTGTTTGCCCGCGGCGAGGCAGGCCATGGTTGTCGGGTGATGCAGGCTGTCCGGCGTGACGTTGGCGACCGCGTCGAACCGGTTCCAGTCGAGGGCGTCCGGCAGGTCTCGAAGCGGCGCTCGATGCCGAACTGATCGCCGAAGGCCGAAAGGCGCACCGGGTTGGGATCGACCACGGCCGCAAGCTCGACGCCGTCGACCTCACCGAAGCCTTCGGCATGCTGCACGGCCATGGCGCCGGCGCCCAGAATCAGTAGCCGCATCGCTCATCTCCTGATCTTGTCAACGAACCGGCGCGTCGCCGGCGGCTGTTAGCGAAAGCCGTCTTCGCCGGACTCGTGGATGCTCGGCCCGCGCGTCTCGATCGGCTCGGGCGCCTTGTCCGCCGGCACGTTCGGCGCCGCGGTCACGTCGGCGCGCCTGGGTGCCGGGTTATGCGCCCAGCGTACCGCATTGATCAGCACGCGCTGCACCGTCTCGTCGTGATAGGTCGGATAGGTCTCATGTCCTGGCCGAAAGTAAAAGACATTGCCGGCGCCCCGCCGGTAGGTGAGGCCGGAGCGGAACACTTCGCCGCCCTGGAACCAGGAAATGAAGACCGTCTCCAGCGGCTCCGGCACGCCGAAGGGTTCCCCGTACATCTCTTCGTTTTCGAGTTCGAAAAAAGGCGGCAGGCCGGCGGCGATCGGGTGGCTCGGATTGGTCACCCACAGCCGCTCGCGCTCGCCGGCCTCGCGCCAGGAGAGGTTGCAGGGCGTGCCCATCAGGCGCTTGAAGATTTTCGCGAAATGGGCCGAATGCAACAGAATCAGCCCCATGCCCGCCCAGACCCGCTCGGCGACCCGCTCGACCACCGCATCCTCGACCTCGCCATGGGCGGCGTGGCCCCACCAGAGCAGCACATCGGTGCGATCCAGCCTCGCGTCGCTCAGACCATGTTCCGGCTCCTGCAGCGTCGCCGTGCCAGCCTCGATGCCATCGGCTGCGTCCAGCGCCCCGGCGATCGTCGCGTGCATGCCGTCCGGATAGATCGCGCGCACCGCCTCGTTGGTGCGCTCGTGAACGTTCTCGCCCCAAACCAGCGCGCGTATCGTCAATGCCGACCCTCCATCGCCGCCCGGACCTTCGGTCCGACCAAGCAGAGGCTTTAGTCGCCTGCCGGCCGGCCGTCCAGCGGCAGGAAGCGAAATGTAGGGGAATTTCGAGCGGGGCGGGCGGGTGCGCTGAATTTTTTCGGGATCGCGAGTTCGGCCTTACCGCCGCACCGTCGTCGGTATCATGCCGTTCTCGATCGTTTCATCTCATCGATCCTGGCGAAGGCCGCCGCGCGCGATTCGAGCAGATTGGGGTCCTGGGCGTCCTCGTCGTCGTCGCGGCTGGCGTAGCGCACGGTCCCGAGGGCATGACTGACATTGATCCGCTTGCCGCGGTGAGCGAAGGCGACCCAGGCTTCCGGCCAGACGCTGCAATCCTTGAAGTTGACCACGAAGTACCAGCTGCGGCCCGTGCGGTCGATGATCGCTTCGATTGTGTCATAAAATTCGTTGACGATATCCGAATTGCTGAACGCGAAATCGCTGAAGTCGATTTCGATGATGCCCATGTCATCGAGCACATGAACACGGTCGGCGTAGATCTGATGGCTGTCCTTCAGGGGGGCAGCCGACGAGGAGGTCTCCGCCTGCTGTCCCGCGGCATAGACCGCCTTTGCGAGATCCTCGACGCTCTGCTCTAGCCGGACGCAGCCGCGCAGAGCGGTGTCCAGGAAACGGGCGCGCTCCTCCTCCGACAGATCGGAAAAGTCACGCAGAATTTCCAGCGCGCCGCGAAGCGACGTCAGCGGTGCGACGAAATCCTCCTCGACCTTGGTGCTGAGCGCCAGGGTTTCGGGCGGGGCAGGGCGATCCTCGGCCATGCGTCGCTCGTCGCCGGCCGCCGTCAAATGGCCAGATACTGCTGACGCAGATCGGCGTCGTCGAGCACGTCCTGGGAGACGCCGTCGAAGACGACTTGGCCCATGTCCAGGATGATGGCGCGGTCGGCTAGATGCAGCGCTGCGATCGCGTTCTGCTCGACGATGACCGTGGTCATGCCGAGCGATTTGATCTGGTCCAGCGTCTTTTCGATCTCCTGGACGATCACCGGCGCCAGGCCCTCATAGGGCTCGTCCAGCAGCAGGAGCTTGACGTCGCGCGCCAGCGTGCGGCCGAGCGCCAGCATCTGCTGCTCACCGCCGGACAGCGTCGTGCCCTCCTGATTGCGGCGCTCGCCCAGTCTCGGGAACAGATCGTAGATGCGCTCGATCGACCAGCCGACCGGCGGTGCGATCTGGGCGAGCTTGAGGTTTTCCTCGACCGTCAGTCCCTGGATGATGCGCCGGTCCTCCGGCACCAGCCCGATGCCGGCCTGGGCTGCCTGATGCGCCTTCATGTCGTGCAGCGGCTTGTGGTCGAGCCAGACTTCGCCATGTCTGAGAGCGGGGTCGTCGGCGCGGGCGATGGCGCGCAGCGTCGAGGTCTTGCCGGCGCCGTTGCGGCCGAGAAGGGCGACGATCTCGCCCTCGCGAATGTCGAAGCTCACGCCCTGGACGATGTAGCTTTCGCCGTAATAAGCGTGAATGTCCCAGCAGGAGAAGAAGGCCGGCTGGCCACCGGTGTTGAGCGTCGGCTTCTTCCCCGGCACCTTGGCGTCCGTGTGGGGCCCTTCGCTCAGGAGGGTCTGCCGTTGGTTCTGCGTATCCATATTGCCCCCTCGCAAATTCTGGGCGCTCACAGGTGAGCCCCGCCGAGATAGGCTTCCTGAACCTTCGGGTTGCCTTTGATCCTGTCCGGGAGGTCCTCGACGATGACCGTGCCCTGCGCCAGGACGGAGATCTTGTCGGCGATCGAGAACACGACATGCATGTCGTGCTCGATGACCACCATGGTGACGCCGGTCCCGGCGATGCGCTTCATCAGATCGATGGTGTTGTTGGTGTCGGCGCGCGCCATGCCGGCGGTCGGCTCGTCCAGCAGCAGCAGCTTCGGCTCCTGCACCAGGCACATGGCGAGTTCCAGCCTGCGCTTGTCGCCGCGGGACAGCTGACCGGCGATCTCCGCCGCCTTGGCGTCCAGGCCGACATCGGCGAGCATCGCCATGGCCTTGTCATGGAGGTCGTTCTCGCCGGAGACCGGGTTCCAGGCGTTCATCGTGAACGCGCCGTCGCGTTTGGCGAAAGCCGGGATCATGACGTTCTCGAGCAGGCTGAGATCGGCGAAGATCTCGGGCGTCTGAAACACCCGGCTGACCCCGGCCTGGTTGATCTCGTGCGGCTGGATGCCGAGAAGAGACCTGCCGTCGAAGGTGACGTTGCCGGTGTCAGGCTCGAGACGGCCGACGAAGCAGTTCAGGAGCGTCGACTTGCCGGCGCCGTTGGGGCCGATGATGGCGTGCACCGTTCCCGCTTCGACGTCGAGATTGACGTTGCTCAGCGCCTTCAGGCCGCCGAAGCTCTTGTTGACGTTCTGCACGGAAAGAATGGTCATGGCATTTCCCTCAGGCCGTGGCCGGCGCGGTCGCGCTGCCGCCTCCGCCGCCGAAGCGGTCCGTGATCGCATGTCGCAGCCGCTTGAAGCCTTCCATCAGCCCGCCGGGCAGGAAGATCACGATCAGCATGAAGAGCGCGCCGAGGGTCAGATGCCATCCTTCGCCGACGAACAGCGAGCTGACGGCGACGGCGGCGTGCTGCAGGGCCTCCGGCAGGAAGTCGAAGAAGCTCAGCAGAATGCCCTCGTTGAAGGACGAGAAGATGTTTTCGAAATATTTGATCACGCCGGCGCCGATCACCGGGCCGAGCAGGGTGCCGGCACCGCCGAGAATGGTCATCAGCACCACCTCGCCGGACGCGGTCCACTGCATGCGCTCGGCACCCGCGAGCGGATCGGTGACCGCCATCAGGCCGCCGGCGAGGCCGGCGAACATCCCTGATATGACGAACGCCGCCATGGCGTAGGGACGGGTGTTGAGACCTGTATAGTTCATGCGGTTCTGATTCGACTTCACCGCGCGCAGCATCATGCCGAAGGGCGAGCGGAAGATGCGCATGGTGATGAAGAAGCAGACGATCAGGACGACGCCGCAGAAATAGAAGCCGGGATAGCCGGTCATCTCGATGCCGAACAGATCGGAGGAGGGCAGGACCGCGCCGTAGTCGCGCCCGAATACCTGGGTGTCGAGCACGCGCGGGTCCGACTGGTCCAGCTGCAGCCCGGTCTCGCCGTTGGTGATCGGCGTCAGCACCGAATAGGCGAGGTTGTAGCTCATCTGCGCGAAGGCGAGGGTGAGGATCGAGAAGTAGATGCCGGTGCGGCGAAGGGAGATGAAGCCGATGATCGCCGCGAAGATGCCGCCTGCCAGGGTCGCGAGAACGATCGCCGGCAGGGGGTTCATGCTCAGGAGCTTGAACGTCCACACCGCGGTGTAGGAGCCGACGCCGAGGAAGGCGGCGTGGCCGAAGGATAGATAGCCGGTCAGGCCGAACAGGATGTTGAAGCCGAGCGCGAAGATTCCGAAGATCGCGAATTTCTGCAGCAGGTCAGGATAGCCCGCACCGATCGGCGACAGGATGACCGGGCCGAGGAGCACGGCCGCGACGAAGCAGACGAGCAGGATCAGGTCGTTGCGGTGTATGGCGAACAGGCTCATGGCGCGCTACTCCATGACGCCCTTGCGGCCCATCAGGCCGCGGGGGCGAACGAGAAGGATGACCACGGCGATCAGGTAGATGATGATCTGGTCGATGCCGGGCAGGATGTTCTTGACCTCGTTCATCGAGGCGAAGCTCTGCAGGATGCCGAGGAGAAACCCTGCGGCCACGGCGCCGCCGAGCGAGCCCATGCCGCCGACGACGACGACCACGAAGCTCAGCACCAGGAAGTCCATGCCCATGTGATAGTCGGGGCTGAGGATCGGCGTGTACATGACGCCCGCGAGGCCCGCGACCACGGCGGCGAGCCCGAACACGATGGTGAAGCGGCGGTCGATGTCGATGCCGAGCAGGCCGACGGTCTCGCGATCGGCCATGCCGGCGCGCACCACCATCCCGAAGGTGGTGAACTGGAGAAAGGCGAACACGCCGCCGATGATGATGAGCGAGAACAGGAAGTAGATGAGCCGCCACGCCGGATAGACGACATTGCCGGCGTCGAGGCCGATAACAGCGCCGAAATCGATCATGCCGCGCGCCGCGTCGGGAGCGGGCTGCGGGATCGGGTTGGCGCCGAAGAAACTCTTGATGATTTCCTGCAGGACGATCGCCAGGCCGAAGGTCACCAGGATCTGCTCCGCATGCGGACGCTTGTAGAAGAAACGGATCAGGCCGCGCTCCATGGCGATGCCGATGATCAGCATGATCGGGATGGCGGCGAGGATCGAGACCGGCACGGAATAGTCGAGCAGCGTCGCCCCGAAGTCGCCGAACCAGACCTCGACATAGGGTTCACGAATTTCCGTCGGGGCCCCCCATGCGGTCAGGTTTTCCTCATCCAGGGTGATCTTCTGGGCGCTCAGGAGCGACTTGATGGCGACGGCGCAGAAGGCCCCCAGCATGAAAAGCGCGCCATGGGCGAAGTTGACCACGCCCAGCGTGCCGAAAATGATGGTCAGTCCAAGCGCGATCAGCGCGTAAGCGCCGCCCTTGTCCAGACCGTTCAGGATCTGCAGCAGAATTGCGTCCATCGTGCCGGCTCTGTCGTAAGAGGTCAGCCGCTCCCGGCCTATTCCGAGAGCGGCCGTTCGTTCAGGGTCGCCGATCAGGCGCCGTCGTTATAGGGACCAAGTTCGCCGCCGAGCAGGTCGGGCTCATATTCGACCTGCGCGCGCGGCGTGACCTCGACCACCTCGAGCACGTCGAACTTCGAGGACGGGTTTTCCTTGCCCTTCACCACCAGCACGTCCTTGAAGCACTGATGATCGGCGGCGCGGTATTCGGTCGGGCCGTTGCCGAGACCGTCGAAGGTGAAGCCCTCGAGCGCCTTGCCGACCTCGGAAGGCATGAACGTGCCGGCCCGCTGGCAGGCATCCGCGTAGAGCAGCGCCTGGCAGTAGCAGGTGTGCGCGGCCTGGCTCGGCGGGAAGCCGTATTTCTGGCCGAACGACTTGACGAAGGCCTGGGAGCCCTCGTCCTGCAGCGACCAGTGCCAGTTGGTCGACCCGAGGATGCCCTTGACGTTCTCGCCGGCACCCTGGGCCATGAGACGGCTGTAGAGCGGCACGACGATGGCGAAGTCCTTGCCGTTGACCTGCTTGTCGCGCAGGCCGAACTGCACCGCCTGGGTCAGCGAATTCACCATGTCGCGGCCATAGTGGTTCAGCACCAGGACATCGGCACCGGAGTTCAGCACCGGCGTGATGTACTGCGAGAAGTCGCCGGCGCCGAGCGGGGTGCGAACGGCGGCCTGGGTCTGCCAGCCGAGCGCCTCGGTATATTTCTTGATCGAGCCTTCCTGCGACCAGCCCCAGGTGTAGTCGGCGGTCAGATGGTAGGCGATGCGATCCTCGCCGAAAGCGTTCTTCAGCACCGGGCCGAGCGCGGCGCCCGACATTTCGGTGTTGAAGAAATGCCGAAAGCCGTTGGCACGCTTGTCCTTGCCGGTGGTATCGTTGGAGTGGGTGAGGCCGGCCATGAAGATGACGCCGGCGTCCTGGCAGAGGCCCTGAACGGCGATCGCCACACCGGAGGACGAGCCGCCGGTGATCATGACGGCGCCGTCCTTTTCGATCATGCGCTTGGCGCTGGCGCGGGCGGCGTCCGACTTGGTCTGGGTGTCGCCGGTGACGAACTCGACCTTCTTGCCGTTGACGCCGTTCCCCTCGAGCGCCTTGGAGGAGAAGGTGTTGAGCATGCCGCCGTCGCCATCGCCGTTGATGTGCTCCACAGCCAGTTCGTAGGCGCGCAATTCGTCGGCGCCCTCGTCGGCATAGGCGCCGGTCTGCGGTACGTTGAAGCCGAGGGTCACGCTGCCGCCCGTCGGTTCGTTGGTATAGGCCCACGACCTTTTGGTGAAGATCATCGGTGCTGCGAGTGCCGTGCCGGCCAGCGCCGTTCCCTTCAGGACGCTGCGGCGGGTGATGTCCAATTTGCTCATTGTGTCGCCTCTCCTTACGAGCATTCGTTGGCTGGATCCGAGCCGGAAGCCGGCAGCTCTCGCGCCAAGGTCTTTCGGACTCAGGACGATTTCGCCCTGACCCGACGATGGGCGTAATTTGTTAATAGATCAATAACCAATTGACATTATTGAATTTTTTTGTGATAATATTTGCAAATATGAAACTAAAATTGTCAATGATTGACTCATCGGCAGCTAAACCCGCGAAATGATGAGGAGAATCGGCATTGCCGGACACGATCGTCGGAACCCGAATTAGGCAGCGACGGCGCGAGATCGGCATGACCCAGGCCGATCTCGCGCGGGCCGTCGGTATCTCCGCGTCCTATCTGAACCTCATCGAATGGAACAAACGGCGGATCGCGGGCACCCGGCTGCGCAGGATCGCCGAGATGCTCAAGCTGCCGCCGGACGAACTGGAGGGATCCGCGGAAAGGCGCCTTCTGGAGATGCTGACGGAAACCGCACATCTCCCGTCGCTCAGCGGGCTCGGAATCGAAGCCGACCGGACGAGCGAGCTGATCGGCCGCTTCCCCGGCTGGGCCAGGGGCCTGGCCGCGCTGGTGCGCTCGGAGCGCGAGGCCGTGGCGCGCGCGCAAAACCTGTCGGACCGCCTGTCGAACGATCCGTTTCTCGGCGAAACGGTTCACCGGATGCTGACCCGCATCGCCTCGATACGCTCGGCCGCCGACATCCTGACCGAATATGCCGAGCTGCCCGCCGATCGTCGCGATCGCTTCAATCGCATCATCCACGATGAAAGTCTTCGGCTGACCCAGATCGGCGAGGCGCTGGCGGCCTATCTCGACAAGGCCGAAGAGGCCGATCGCGTGCTCACGCCACTCGACGAGGTGGAAGCGTTGTTCGAGGCTCGTGAGAATCATTTCCGTGAGATCGAGACGGCGGCTGGCGCTCTGGCCCCTTCGCTGACGGATTCCCGTCCGGTCTCGCGCCTGCTGAGGGCTCGCGAATTCGTCGGCGAGCAACTCGGCGGGCTGATCGGGGACTTGATCGCCCGCCAGCCCCAGATCAGGACGGCAGCGGCGCGACGCCGGGCGCTGCAGGTGCTGTCCGATTATGCCGTCGGCGCCATCCTCATGCCGATGGTGCCTTTCGCCGACCGCGCGGCGGCACTTGGCTACGACATCGAGACCCTGGCGCAGACGTTTTCCGTCGAGGTCGAAGCCGTATGCCACCGCCTGACCGCCCTGCCGCAAAGCGAGGATGTTCCTCGCTTTGGCTACTTCCGCGCCAATGCGGCGGGAACCATCATCGAAAAGCTCGGGGTGGAGGGGCTCGCTTTGCCACGCTACGCGGCCGCCTGTCCGCTCTGGGTGCTCTATCGCGCGCAGCAGTCACCCGAAGCCGCCATCCGCCAGCGTGCGCTGTTTCCCTCGGGCGCCCGATTCGTGTTCGTCGCGCGCGCACGGCACCAGGGTACTACAGGATTTGGCAAGCCTCGCCATTATGTCACCGACATGATCGCGATGAAGGAGAGCGAGGCCCAGCATACCGTTTACGCGCCGGATCCCGCCGTGCCGGTGGAGGAGGTCGGCCCGGCCTGCCGGCTCTGTCCCCGCCGATCCTGCCCGCACCGTGTCGAGGATCCGCTGGCCGCCTGATAGGCCGGCGTGCCCAAGATTGCGGGCCTGTGCTATGTAGGCTCTAATGATGCGAGGAAGCGCGAACGAAAGCGGGCGTCAGGGAGAGGGTTTTTGCGTCATGACCAAACGGGTGCTTCTGGCCGAAGATGAACCGAACATCGTCGAGTCGCTTACCTTTCTGCTCGACCGGGCGGGATTCGAGGTGACGGTCGAGACCGACGGACGACGAGCGCTCGACGCGGCGCTCGACGATGCGCCTGATGTCCTCATTCTCGACGTCATGCTGCCCGAACTGGACGGCTACGAAGTTCTGCGTCAGTTGCGATCGGATCGGCGCGCGAGCAAGCTTCCGGTCGTCATGCTGACCGCCAAGGGGCAGCGCGAAGATAGGGAGACGGCGCTGGCCTGCGGCGCCGATCTGTTCATCACCAAGCCCTTCGCCAATGCCGAAATCATCGACGCGGTCAGACAGCTCGTCGATGGAGGTCGCGATGGATAGCCCGGGAAAACAGCGTTGACGGATCGTGCCCAGCTGCAGCTTTCGCGACGCAAGATCCGTGATCGATCGATCGTGCTCGTGCTCGTCGGAACCCTGGCCCTCCTACCGCCTCTGGCCGGCATTTCCCTTACCGACGGGAGCATCGGAGGCATTCCCGTTCCCGTCCTCTACGTCTTCGTCATCTGGTCAGCGCTGATCGCCGGGGCGGTGGCGCTGGCGCGACCGCTGCTGGACACGGAAGAAGCCGCGTCGTCGACGGAGACGCATAGCCCCGGCAGCTGATGCTTTCCGCCAACATCCTCCTCGCGGCCTGCGTCGGCTATGTGGCGCTGCTGTTCGCGGTCGCCTTCGTTGTCGACCGGCGCACCCGCCGCGCACCGATCAAGCTGCTTCATTCTCCGGTCATCTACACGCTCTCGATATCGGTCTACTGCACGTCCTGGACCTTTTACGGCGCCGTCGGATCGGCCGTCCGCAACGGCCTCGAATTCGTCACCATCTATCTCGGGCCGACGCTGGTCTTCGTCGGATGGTGGTGGCTGCTCAGGAAGCTGGTGCGCATCGGCCGGGCCCACAAGATCACCTCGATCGCCGACCTGATCTCGTCCCGTTACGGCAAGAGCACGAGCCTGGCCGTGCTCGTGACCATCATCGCCGTGATCGCGACGACGCCCTATATCGCGCTTCAGCTTCAGTCGGTGACCCGCAGCTACCAGGTGATCGCCGGCGGCGCCGACGACGTGTCGACCGCTTTTTGGGTCGCCGCCGGCATGGCGCTGTTCACCATCCTGTTCGGCACCCGAAATCTGGACGCGAACGAACGTCATCACGGCGTCGTCGCCGCGATCGCGCTCGAGGCGATCGTGAAGCTCGTCGCCCTCATCGCCGTCGGCATTTTCGCCACCTACGGCCTCGCGGGCGGCCTTGGCGACGTCTTTTCCGACGTGTCGGACGAAGCCATCCGGGGGGCCGGTGACATCTTCGGCCCGCGCTGGGCGGTGCTCACCTTTCTGTCCGCCACCGCCATCATCTGCCTGCCGCGGCAATTTCAGGTGACCGTGGTCGAGAACATCGAGGAACGGCATCTCGCGACGGCGTCCTGGCTGTTCCCGCTCTATCTGCTCGGCATGACGGTCTTCATCATGCCGATCGCGCTGGTGGGGCAGCAGGTGATGCCATCAGGCGCCAATCCCGATCTCTACGTGCTGACGCTGCCGCTCGCCGAACAGCGCCATGACCTCGCCCTGCTGGCGTTTCTCGGCGGCTTTTCCTCGGCGACCTCGATGGTGATCGTCGCCGCCATCGCGGTTTCGACCATGGTCTCGAACCATATCGTCATGCCGGTCGCCCTGAAATTGCTGGCCGTCGGCAGCGCCGTCAGCGGGGACGTCCGCAGCCTGGTGCTGACCTCCCGCCGGATCAGCATCGGCGTCGTGCTCGGCCTTGGCTTTCTCTATTTTTACGCCAGCGGCGGGTCCGACGCGCTCGCCGCCATCGGTTTGATCGCCTTCGTCGGCGTGGCGCAGTTCCTGCCGAGCCTACTCGGCGGCATCTTCTGGCGCGGCGCGACCCTGGCAGGCGCTTTGAGCGGCTTGCTGATCGGGTTCGCGCTTTGGGCCTACACACTGTTCCTGCCCAGCTTCGGCGGTGACTTCATCCTCAGCACGGCCACGCTGAACGTGGGACCATGGGGTGCGGAGCTCCTCCGCCCGCAGGCACTTTTCGGCCTTCGGGACCTGGACCCGCTGGTCCATGCCGTCGTCTGGAGCATCGGGGCGAACGCGCTCATCTTCGTCGTGGTTTCCAGCCTCACCCGGTCCAGCGAGCTGGAGCGGCTGCAGGGCGCCCTGTTCGTCGACGTCTACCGATCCGCCGGCGGCGCGCCCTCCGGCTTTTCCGCCGGCACGGCCGATTCCGAGGATCTGTTCGTTCTGGCGCAGCGCATTCTCGGCGCGGATCCGGCGCGTCGGCTGTTCGACGAAATGGCGAAGGCCCAGGGCACGGTCAAAGGACTGCCGCACGCCACCGACGCCGTCATCGCCAGGCTCGAGCGCGAACTCGCCGGATCGATCGGCGCGGTCTCGGCCCATGCCATGGTGACGAGGATCGCCGGACGTCAGACCGTGGGGATCACCGAGCTGATCGACATCGCGGATGAAACCCAGGAGCTGATCGAGACGTCGCGGCAGCTTGCCCAGAAGTCGGACGAGCTGGAGCGCGCGGCCCGCCAGCTGCGCGCGGCCAACGACAAATTGCGGGCGCTCGACGCGCAAAAGGATGCGTTTTTGAGCCAGGTCAGCCACGAATTGCGCACGCCGATGACATCCATCAGGTCGTTCTCCGAAATCCTGGTCGAGGATGCGGAGATCCCCACGGACGAGCGCAATCGGTTCATGTCCATCATCCATCACGAAAGCATCCGTCTGACGCGACTTCTCGATGAGCTTCTCGACATCAATCGGCTGGAAGCCGGCACGGCCGAGCTCCGCGTCGAGCCGATCGACGTGAACGGTGCGATCGCCGCGGCGCTGGAGACCATTTCCGGCATGACCAGAAGCGCCGGCGTGGCGGTGCGTGCCATTCCGGCCGCGGACGGGCTCTCCACCGTCGCCAATGACGACCGCCTTCGCCAGGTTTTGATCAACGTCCTGTCGAACGCGGTCAAATACAACGACGCCGACCAGCCCGAGATCGAGGTCCGAACGCAGGCTCGGGACGGCGCAATTCAGATCGACGTGATCGACAATGGCGGAGGCGTCAGCCGGGAAGACGCTGCCATGGTCTTCGAGAAATTCGCCCGTGGCAGCCGTTCCGATCGCAGCCAGGGCGCCGGCCTCGGCCTGCCGATCAGCCGCGCGATCATGCGGGCCATGCGCGGCGATCTGACGGTCGAGTTCGCCTCCGACGGCACCAGCTTTTTCCGACTCAGCCTGCCGCGTCATCACTGACCCGACGCCTCTCGTGCGTTCAGGCGGCTTCGCCGTCGCGCTTGGGCAGCACCCAGTCCGGGCGCGGGAAGTGGCATGTATAGCCGTTCGGATAGCGCTCCAGATAATCCTGGTGCTCCGGCTCCGCCTCCCAGAAATCACCAGCCGGCGCCACCTCGGTCACCACCTTGCCGGGCCAAAGCCCGGAGGCGTCGACGTCGGCGATGGTGTCGAGGGCGATCGCCTTCTGCTGGTCGTTCACATGATAGATCGCCGAGCGGTAGGACAGGCCGCGGTCGTTACCCTGGCGGTTCAGCGTCGTCGGATCGTGGATCTGGAAGAAGAACTCCAGCAGCCGCCGATAGCCGATCTGTCCGGGGTCGAAGACAATCTCGATGCCTTCGGCGTGGGTGCCGTGGTTGCGGTAGGTGGCGTTCGGGACGTCGCCGCCGGTGTAGCCGACCCGCGTTTCCCTGACGCCCGGAAGCTTGCGGATCAGATCCTGCATGCCCCAAAAGCAGCCGCCGGCGAGGACGGCGCGTTCGGTGTTCTCGGTCATCATCGGGATCTCCTTCGGTGGTCGATCGGTCATGGGGACCGATTTCGCCCGGTCTGTTCTCTCCAGTCTGTTCTCTATGTGGTCGATCGGCGAAGGAATTGCCACTCCCGGCCGGCTGTGGCGACGATGCGCATCGAACGGCAGGGCGGACCCGTCGACAGCGATCGAAAAACCTCTACATTGCGCCCATGCTTCACCTGAACGACGTCAGCCTGCGCATCGGCGGCCGCCTCCTGCTGGAAGGCGCCACCGTGCACCTGCCCGCCGGCCGGCGGATAGGGCTGGTCGGCCGGAACGGCGCCGGCAAGAGCACGCTTTTACGTCTGATCATGGACGAGCTGCAGCCGGACCAGGGCGACATCAAGAGGCGCAGCGACATGCGTGTCGGCTGGGTCGCCCAGGAGGCGCCGGGCGGCGAGGCGACGCCCCATGAGACGGTGCTGGCGGCGGACGAGCGCCGGGCGGCAGCACTGCTTGCGGCCGAGCGCGCGCGCAAGCCCGAAGAGATCGCCGAGACCCAGACCCGGCTCGCCGACATCGGCGCGCATGCAGCACCGGCGCGCGCGAGCACCATTCTGAACGGGCTCGGCTTCGACGAAGCGGCGCAGCACCGCCCGCTCTCCAGCTATTCCGGCGGCTGGCGCATGCGCGTGGCGCTGGCCGCAGCGCTGTTCGCCGAGCCCGATCTGCTGCTTCTTGACGAGCCGACCAACCATCTGGATCTGGAAGCGACGCTCTGGCTCGAAACCTACCTCCGGCGCTACCCGCACACGCTCCTGCTGGTGAGCCATGACCGCGACCTCCTGAACCGCGTGCCCGAACGCATCGTTCATCTGGAGCGGCTGAAGCTCACCACCTATGCCGGCGGCTATGACGACTTCGAGCGCGTGCGCAGGGAAAAGCAGGTCCTGCTCGAAAAGGAGCGCACCAAGGTCGAGGCGAAGCGAAAGCACATGCAGGCCTTCGTCGACCGCTTTCGCTACAAGGCCAGCAAGGCGCGCCAGGCGCAGAGCCGGCTGAAGGCGCTCTCCAGGCTCGATCAGGTCAGCCTGATCGTCGACGAACCCGCGGTGCGCCTGTCCTTTCCCGAAACCGAGGTGCCGCCGCCGCCGCTTTTGACCTTCGATCGGGTTCAGGCGGGCTATGGCGACAATGTAGTGCTGGACCGCCTCGATCTCAGAATCGACCCGGACGACCGCATCGCGCTACTCGGCGCCAACGGCAACGGCAAGTCGACCTTCGCCAAGCTGATCGGCGGGAGGCTGGCGCCGCTCGAAGGCGAGATCGTCCGGCCGCCCAAGCTGGAGGTCGGCTATTTTGCGCAGCATCAGATCGAGGATCTGGAACCCACCGATACCGCGTTCGACCATCTGGCCCGCCGGCTGCCCGCAGAGCGGCCGGAGCGCCTGCGTGCCCATCTCGGCCGTTTCGGCCTCGGCCAGGACCGCGCCGAGCTGCCGGCGGGCCGGCTTTCCGGTGGCGAGAAGGCGAGGCTGACCTTCGCGCTTTTAAGCGCAGGGCGGCCGCAGATCCTGGTCCTCGACGAGCCCACCAACCATCTGGACATCGATTCCCGCGAAGCGCTGGTGCAGGCGATCAACGACTTTTCCGGCGGCGTCATCCTGATCAGCCATGACCGGCACCTGATCGAGCTCACCGCCGATCGACTCTGGCTCGTGGCCGATGGGCGGGTGCGGCCCTATGACGGCGATCTCGACGACTATCGAAGGCTGCTGCTCGGCGGTCCCGAAAAGGGCAAAGCCGGGGACGGACGCAAGCCCGAAACTGCACCGGCCTTGGACAAGGCAGCGGCGCAGCGTCCGCGGTCACCCGCGCCGCGCGCCGAAATCCTGAAGCGCCGCAAGATGACTCGTGCGGCCGAGAAGGAGATGGAGCGGCTCGCAGGGGAGCGCGCGACCTTGGCGGCGACGCTTGCCGACGAAAAGACCTACCGTTCGCTCGGCGACGAGCTCGACACGCTCCTGAAACGCCATGCCGAGCTCGAAGAGGCGCTGGCCCGGGCGGAAACGCGCTGGCTGGAGGCGGAGGAGGCGCTCGCCGAGGTCGAAGGCCGTCAGTAAAGCCGGCCCGGCTATTCGACGACGATCGTGATCTTCTCCGACATGACCGGGGGATCGTGGGGAACGTGGTCGAGATCGCCGAGCAGGAGCTGCAGGCTGTGCTCGCCGGGTTCGAGCTCCAGCTCGGTCTGGGTCTGCCCGCCGCCGAAATGCAAATGTTGATCGTCAGAAGGGATCGGCTCGTCCATTGCCGGCAGATCGGTATCGATTATGAGATGGTGATGGCCGGTGTTCTCCTTATCGGTGCCCGCGGGCGCCACCTCCATGCCCCGAAGTCCGAACACCAGGGTCAGGGGACTGGCGACCAGAGCGCCGTCTTCCGGCGTGATGAAGAAGGCCTCCGCATCCGCCGGCGCGGCCGTGCGATCCTGGGCGGCGGCGGTGAACGGCAGAGCGAACAGGATGATGGCGGCAGCGGCTTTCATCGGCTTCTCTCCCCAATGTTGTTTTTCCGGTCCGGGCGCGCCGGACGGTCCCCCTCTTTTTAGTTTAGACCCTATTCGCGCCGGATGAAATGACCGGATTCCGGCGGACCCGGTCCGGCCTGCTCTCTTTCGCCGTTCAGCGGAGCCGGCGGCGGCACCAGGTGCCGACCTGCTCGATCAGGACGACCATCAGAAGGACGACGAGCGTGAGCGTCGCGACCTTTTCATATTGAAAGGCGCGGGCGTAGAGCTGGATGTAGAAGCCGATGCCGCCCGCACCCACGAGGCCGAGGATCAGGGATTCGCGGAAATTGAGCTCGAACCGAAACAGCGTGTCGCGCAGGAGGTCCGGCGCGACCTGGGCAAGCGCGCCGAAGCGGATTTTCTGGGCCCAGCTGGCACCGACGCTGTCCAGTGCTTCCAGTGTTGCGGGATCGGCGTTCTCGAAGGACTCGGCGTAGAACTTGCCGAGCATGCCGGTGGCGTGGAAGGTGATCGCGAGCACGCCGGCGAGTGGGCCGAAGCCGACGGCGACCACGGCGACCAGCGCCACAAGGATCAGAGGGATGCCGCGAACCACGCCAAGCAGGCCCTTGATCGGCTGATGGACCCAGGCGGGCGTGAAATTAGCGGCGGCGAGCAGGCCGAGAATCAGCGAGAGGACGGCGCTGAGCGCGGTGCCGATATAGGCGATCTGCAGCGTTTCCAGGGTCGAGACCGCCACGGTCTCCATCACCGAAAGATCGGGCGGCAGGAGGCCGGAGAGAAAATGCGCGAGCCTGGCGCCGGCGCCCTCGAACCTCACCTCGCCGATGTCGAGGCTCCAGCAGGACCAGACGAACAGGCCCACGAGGCCTGCGAAGATCGACATTGCCGCCGCGCCGCCCTTGGAGACGGGGCCGGACGCACGGTCGAGACCTCCCGGGTCAGGCCGGCCCGGATCAGGCCTGAAGACGTCGGGCGTCGCGGTCATAGATGCGCGCCTGCATCGACGCGGTCAGGCGGTCCGGCGGGCCGTCGAACAGGACGGCGCCGTCTTTGATACCGAGGATGCGGCCCATATGGGCGACGGCGAGGGCAGGCTGATGCACGGCCATCACCAGCGTCGCCCCGCGCCGGCGGGTCGCTGCGGTCAGAAGGTCGATGATCTCGGAGGTCAGGGCAGGATCGAGCTGGCTCACCGGCTCGTCCGCAAGGATCACCTCCGGCGACTGTGCGAGCACGCGCGCGACCGCGACCCGCTGACGCTGACCGCCGCTCAGGCCGTCGACGCGGCGATCGGCGACGTCTTCAAGGTCGACCTCGGCGATCGCGGCGCGAGCGAGCCTCCGGTCGTCTTCGGAAAATGCGCCGAACAGCGAAAGCCAGGGGCTGACATGGCCGAGCCGGCCGGCGAGCACGTTCTGCATGACGGTCGCGCGCTCCACCAGCGCGAAGCCCTGAAAGATCATGCCGGTGCGGCGGCGCTGTTCGCGCGGCAGCGGACGCGCGCCGTTCACGCCTTCGCCCAAGAGCTCGACCGATCCGCTCGCCGCCCGAAGCGCGCCGTTCAACAGGCGAAGTAGGGTGGTCTTGCCGCCGCCGCTCGGCCCGATCAGCGCGACCCGTTCACCTCGCCCGATTTCGAGCTTGTCGATGGCGAGCGCCGGCCGCTCCTGACCGGGATAGCGCACCACGACATCGGTGAGCCGTGCCGCCGGTCGGGCGAACCTGGCCGGTATGTCGAACCCGGGCGCCGGCGTCGTGGTCATCACGCCGGCGGCGCCTCGATCATCCAAGTAAGCCATAGCGCCTCGCAATCTCGGCCACCTCGGCATAGGCTTGGTGATCGGTCGGCACGTAGCCGTCGGGGCCGTAGACATGTTTCAGCAGATGACGGTTCTCAGGCTCGTTCAGGCTGAGCATCGCCTGCACGAACGCCGTCGTCAGATCTTCGTCGAGCCCTGGCCTCGCGATCACCGCGTGGGACGGAATCGGCTTGCTCTCGGCGATCCAGCGGACCTCCGTCTGCTGTTCCGGGGTGAGCAGCATGTCGGCGAACTCGCTGACGCCGGCCACGTCGACGAGGCCGTTGGCGACCGCCTGGATCGCCTGCTGATAGCCGCCGGCGAAATAGACCCGGCCGAAAAAGGCGTGCGGGTCGGCGCCAGGATCCAGCAGCCCCGCCCCGGCCAGGATTTCCAGCGGGTAGAGATAACCTGACTCCGAGATCGGATCGGCGAACGCGACGGTTTTTTCCCGCAGATCTGCCAGCCCTTCGATGCCGCTGTCCTTCCTGACGAACAGGCGCGACGTATAGGTCGCAGCACCGCGATAGACTTCGGCGAGCAGCACCTCGGCGCCGAAGGAGGCGTGCGCGAAGACATAGGGCAGGGCGCCGGTGAAGGAGATGTCGGCGGTGCCGCCGCGCAGCGCCTCGATGGCGGCCGCGTGGTCGAGCGTCACGAACCCCTCGATCGAGGCACCGGTCGCCTCGGCGAGATAGCCGGCGATCACGTCGATGTCACCCAGCAGCTTTTCCGGGTTCTCCTGCGGAATGAAGGCTAGCGTCAGCCGCGGTGCATCCTGCGCCCGCGCAGCCATCGGCAGGCCGAAAAGACCGGCGGTCAGCGCGATGCCTGAGGCGGCGCCACCGATCACCTGGCGCCGCGAGACCCTTCGCCCGCTCGATCCGTCAGCCATCAGCGCAGTTCCCATCAGCGCAGTTCCTTGTCGTAGGTCTGGGCGGTCTCCTGATAGGCTTGCCAGGCATCGGCCGCTTCGTCCCAGGATTCCTGAAGAATCATGTCGCGCAGCGCCCAGAGACGCTCGGCGAGCGCATGTGCCTTGTCGCGTGCGTCGCGGTTGGTCATGGCGCTGGCGTCAAGCGCCATGTCGCCGGCGACGGTGCGCAGCAGCAGGTCGGCATGATCGCGGTCCCGATCCGGGATCAGGGTGTTCAGAGTGCTGAGAAACACCGTCAGCTCCTCAACCATCAGCCGAAACGGCGTGGTTTCCTCGTCGAACGCCTGATAAGGCTCGTCGCCCTCGCCGACCGCTTCGAGATAGGCGACAAGATCCAGGTGCTCGGCCTCGGTGAGCTTGAGGCCGAAGCGTTCGTTCTTCCAGTCGACCACTTCGGCCAGGGTCGAAAACCGACCGTCGTGAAAATAGGGGGCGGTGTAGACGCTGCCGAGCAATGTGGGCGTGTCCAGCGCGCCGCTGAAACCGCTTTCGGCGCCGTCGCCCGTGGAACCGATGTCATGCACGGCATTGTCCGTGAAATGCGAGCCCGGTCGATGGCAGCTGGCGCAGGATTTCTCGTCCATGCCGGCGAACGGTTTTCGGAACAGGACCTCGCCGCGTCTGGCCGCCTCCGGCGCTTCGGGCTTCAGGCGTCCGTCCCGCTGCAGCTGCGGCGCCGGCAGGAAGTCGAACTCCAGCATGTAGGCGATCAGCGCATCCAGAACCAGCGGGCTCGGTTCCTCGCCGCCGAATTCGTTGACCACGACGTTGCGCGTGAAATCGCGCAGGCTCGCAAAGCGGCCGTCCCGACCGTAGGGACCGGTGAAGCGAAGGCCGCGCAGGCTCGGAATGTCCAGGGGGTCGGCGCGGTGGTCGTTGAAACGTGCGTTGAAGAAGCTGCCGTCGACGTCCACGGCGCCCGGATGCGGGCTGATGCCGGTGATGAAGAAGCGCTGATTGATGTCGCTCCGGTTGTGGCAAATGGAGCAGGTGATGCCGATGCTCCTCGCCGGCTCGCCGAAGATCTCCGGACTGTCGAACAGCATGTCGCCGAACGCCACGAGGAACACGTCGCGCTCGTCGATGCCCTGCTCCTCGATGTTCAGGACGAGACGCGGCAGCGGATCCTGGTCCCGAAGATCGCTGCCCGGCGGCAGCCAGGGGGCGAGCTTGACATGGTGGCCGGCGGCCACGCGCTCCTCCGGCACCGGCGCGTAGATCTTCCGCGCAGCGAACATTTCCGGCTCGAAATTGGCGACCAGATAGTGCTCCAGCACGGTTCGTGCGGTCGAGAAGGCGCCCCGGTCGGCAGGCAGACCGCCCGCGTCGATCACCCCGGCCTGACGCACGCTGGAGGCGAGCTCCAACCAGGCCAGGCCAAGGGCTCGAAATCCTTCGGGATCCGTCTGCTCGATGCCGTCGGCGAAGGCGCGAAAGAGCGCCTGGGCCTGATCGATCTCGGCGCCTGCGAGACCCGGCTGCTCGAGCGCCGCCGCGGCGTTCGAGAGGTGGCGCCGGATTGCCGCGGAGACGGCTCGTGTCGTGGCCGCGTGCAGCGATGAAGCACTCTTCGCCGTCAGCGCCGTCTCGATCGCCGGCCAGTGCGCCGTGCCGGCATCCCGATCCAGCTCGATCAGCCGTTCCGACGCGGGACGGCCGAGCACGCGGCCCTCGTGGTCCGTGGTCAGCACCCGTTCGATCAGCGGCCAGTCCACCGGATCGAGATTGAGCAGAAAGAGGCTGTTGAGGTATGCATAGGCGACGGCGTGCCAGGGGGCTTCCGCCTGGACGTGGGCTTCGGCCGGCTGGAAGACGACGGGCATCAGCACGGCCACAAGGGCCAGGGTGCCGCGGACACGCTCGCTACAATATGTGAACAGCTGTTCACATGAAGACATCAACACAACAATAAACATTGGTATTTTACTTTGGCTCCACTTTTTCTGCTCGTATTTTTATTAGATGTCGATTGGCGGGCGCTTTGTCAAACACTGATTTGTTTTTCAGGCGGCGCCATGGTCGCGGAGGTGGGCGGAATGACGGCATGAGCGGCATGCGAATCATCGGCGGACGCTATCGCGGCCGGCGCCTCTCCGGACCGCGTGACCGCGCTATTCGCCCGACTGGCGCGCGCGCGAGAGAAGCGCTGTTCGGCATGCTCGACCACCGGGGCCTGATCGCGGGCGTCCGGTTTCTGGATCTTTTCTGCGGCACCGGCATGGTCGGCCTCGAAGCCTTTTCGCGCGGAGCGGAGGAGGTTTGGCTGATCGATCGAGACGTCGCTACGGCCAAGGCCAATGTCGACGCTCTCGGCCGCCCGGACGAAATTCACGTCAGGCGCATGGATGCGTCCCGGCTCGCCAGGCCGCCGCTCGCCTTCGACGTCGCCTTCGTGGATCCGCCCTATGACGGCGGTCTCGCCATGCTGGCCCTTGCCGCACTTCGCGAAGGCTGGCTTGCGATTGGTGCCACGATCGTGGTCGAAACCGCGGCGAAGGAGGCGTTCATGCCGCCGCCGGGCTTCGCCCTCGAACAGGATCGTCAATACGGTGCCGCCCGTTTCACCTTTTTGCGATGGCCGGGGGAAGAAGCGGCGTCGGGCTCTTCATGACCAGGCGAAAACATGCTGAGATGACGGTCAGACCATCGACAGGACATTCGGGGAGCGAACGGCACCCATGACGCTTGCGCTCGGTATCGACCTCGGCGGCACCAAAATCGAGATCATCGCCCTCGACGAGGCGGGCGAAGTGTTGTTGCGCCGCCGCCGTCCGAGTCCGCGAAACAACTACCGGGACACGCTGGAGACCCTTCGCGACATGATCGCCGAGACCGAATTCGAGCTCGGCACCAAGGGGACGCTCGGCTTCGGTACGCCCGGCGCGATCTCGCCGGCGACCGGTCTTTTGAAGAACTCGAACTCCACCTGGCTGAACGGCAAGCCGTTCGACAAGGACCTCGCCGACTGTCTCGGGCGCGAGATCGCGATCGCCAACGACGCCGACTGCCTGGCGCTTTCCGAAGCGACCGACGGCGCCGCGGCCGGCGCTTCGACCGTGTTCTGCGTGATCATCGGCACCGGCGTCGGCGGCGGCGTCGTGGTGCGCGGCCAGCCGCTCGCCGGCCCGAACGCGATCGCCGGCGAATGGGGCCATAACCAGCTGCCCTGGCCGGAGGCCGGGGAATTGCCGGGACCGGCATGCTATTGCGGCCGGAGCGGCTGCATCGAGACCTGGCTGTCCGGCCCCGGCATGGCCGCCGATCATCTCGCGGTCACCGGCGAGCGCGTCGAACCGCCCGCGATCGTCGCGGCTGCCGCCGAAGGCGACACCGTCGCCGAGGCGACGCTGAAGCGCTACGAGCAGCGCCTCGCCCGCGGCCTGGCCATGGTGATCAACCTGATCGACCCTGACGTGATCGTGCTCGGCGGCGGTCTGTCGAAGCTCGAGCGGCTCTATCGGAGCGTGCCCGACAATTGGGAACGCTACGTGTTCTCCGACAGCGTGCGCACCCGGCTTCGGGCCCCCGCCCATGGCGATTCGTCGGGCGTGCGGGGCGCTGCCTGGCTCGGTCGCAATCGCGCGTTGATCGCCGCGCGATCGAGCTGATCCTGAGGGAGTTGGCCATGTCCGAGCCGCTGAAGCTCGAAGACTGCATCAACGACAGCTGTCCCTGGTCCGGCAAGCCGGTCGCCGCGAATTCACTCACCCGCTATCAGGGGCAGGTGGTCGGTTTCTGCAATCCCGGCTGCCGCGACAAGTTCGAGCGGGCGATCGGGCACTTCGAAGCCGCAGGCGTCGTCGCATCGAAAAGCCCGAAGGTCTGACCGGGGGCGGCCCGAGGTTCAGGTACCGTTGTGCGGGCGTCTCGGCACCATCAGCGTCGCCTGGCCGTCCAGCACCTTGACCTCGCCGACCCGGCAGGTGGTCTCGAAGGTGACGCGCTTTCGCTCCCCGTTGAGCTCGGTGATCGCAGCCCGGGCGATCACCGTGTCGCCGATGCGCACCGGTGCCAGAAAACGGAGATCCTGCTTGACGTAAACGGCACCGGGACCGGGCAGCTTCGTGCCGAGCACGGTCGACACCAGGCTCGCGGTCAGCATGCCGTGGGCGATCCGGCCTTCGAACATGGTTCGGCTGGCGAAGTCCTGATCGAGATGGATCGGGTTGGTGTCCCCCGAGACGCCGGCGAACATGAGAAGGTCGGCCTCGGTGATGGTCTTCGAGAAGACCTCGCTCATGCCTTCCTCGAGATCCTCGAAATAGTAGCCCTGGCGCTCGTCCATGCCGTCATCCTCTCAAGGGCAGCGTCGGCAGAAATTGTGCACTGCATCATTTTCGGTCATCGATGCCTGAAAATCAACCACGTGCTGTTTTGGCCGCGCAACATGATACGAAAAAAATGACGCAGCACGGGGATCAGCGGCAGCCCGTTCCGCCCGTCCGTCCCGCCTCCTGGATGGGCGGGCAGGGGACGGATCCGTAGGAGCAGAAGACGCAGCAATCGCCGGGTTTCGGCCGAAGCAGGGTCTTGCAGGCCTCGCATTCGTGGAAGAACAGACAGGCGTCCGTCGGCATGACCAACAGGCTTTCATGACCGCAGGCCGGGCAGGTGAGGAGGGATGAGCGTTCGATCGTCGGCATGACGGCACCTGTTCGCGAGAGACTCCCCGGGTCGTCCTGGCGATCATCGGCCAGAACGTCGTTCCTGTCGACGACGGCGTCGCTCCTGCCTGCTATGCTGCCCCCGTCCCCGAGAGCAGGAGACCGCCATGGCACCACAATCCATCATCATCGACTGCGATCCCGGTCAGGACGACGCCCTGGCCATCCTCCTGGCCCTCGGCTCGCCCGACGAGATCGACGTCCTCGCGGTGACCGCGGTCGCCGGCAATGTGCCGCTTTCGTTCACCGAGGTGAATGCGCGAAAACTGGTCGAGCTCGCCGGGCGGCCGGATATTCCGGTTTACGCCGGCGCCGATCGGCCATTGGTTCGGCCGCTCGTGACCGCCGAGTTCGTGCACGGCAGGACCGGGCTCGACGGCGCCGATCTGGCCGATCCGGGCACACCGCTCGCGGACGGTCACGCCGTGCAGGCGATCGTCGAGATCCTGCGACGGGAGCCCGAGGGCTCGGTCACCCTCTGCCCGGTCGGACCGCTCACCAATATCGCGCTCGCGATGCGTCTCGCCCCGGACATCGTGCCGCGGATCAAGGCGATCGTGCTGATGGGGGGGGCCATCGGCGTCGGCAACATCACGCCGGCCGCGGAATTCAACATCTATGTCGACCCGCATGCTGCGGACATCGTCTTCCGCTCAGGCGTGCCGATCGTCATGCACGGCCTCGACGTCACCCACAAGGCGCTGGTGACGCCGTCACGGCTCACGGCGATCAAGGCGATCGAGACGGAGGTCAGCAAGGCCGTCCATGGCCTGCTGACATTCTACAATATCTACGATCAGGCCAAGGGCGAGGGCCAGGGGGCTCCGCTGCACGATCCCTGCGCGATCGCCTATGTCATGCGCCCCGACCTGTTCGAGGGGCGCCATTGCCATGTCGAGATCGAGATCGCGGGCGATGCGTCGATGGGGAGGACGCTGGTGGACTGGCGCGGGCGCGACGAGCGGGCGCCGAACGCGCTCGCGATCGACGGGATCGACGCCGACGGTTTTTTCGAACTTTTGATCGAGCGCCTGGCGAGGCTGCCGCGCAAGCGCTGACAACGCTTTGACATCGGGCGCCCGACGGGTATGCGTAGAACCCATCGACACTTTTCAGGGAGATGACGAGGTGAGCAGGCTTACGACGGGAGCGTTCATGCGGAACCTGGCGGCGGGGTGCGCCGCGATAGCGCTGGTATCGGCGGCGGGCCTGCCCGGTGTCAGCGCCGAGACGCCCGCGGACACGCTGGTGCAGGCCTGGCAGATCGACGATCTGATCACCCTCGATCCCGCCGAGATTTTCGAGTTTTCCGGTGCCGAATACGGTGCCCAGGTCTATGACCGTCTGGTCACCTACCCCGTGGATGACGTCGAGAACCTGCAGGGCCATGTCGCCGAGAGCTGGGAGATCGGCGAGGACGGCAGGACCTACACCTTCAGGATCCGGGACGGCATCACCTTCCACAGCGGCAATCCGCTCACGGCCGAGGACGCCGCCTGGTCCCTGCAGCGGGTGATCAAGCTGAACAAGACGCCCTCCTTCATCCTCAGCCAGTTCGGCTTCACGCCGGACAATGTCGAGGAGATGATCCAGGCGGTGGACGATCAGACGTTGCAGATCACCCTCGACCAGGCCTACGCACCGACCTTCTTTCTCTACTGTCTCACGGCCGGCGTCGGCTCCGTGGTCGACAAGACCGAGGTCATGGCGCATGAGGTCGACGGCGACATGGGCCATGAGTGGCTGAAGACCGCGTCCGCCGGGTCCGGTCCTTTCAAGCTCAGAGCCTGGAAGCCGAACGAGAGCCTCGTGATCGACGCCAATCCCGACTACTGGCTGGGTGCGCCGGCGCTGAAGCGCGTCTTCACCCGCCACGTCGCCGAGCCCGCGACCCAGCAGCTTCTGCTGGAGAAGGGCGATATCGACATCGCGCGCGACCTGGAGAGCGATCAGGTCAAGGCGATCGAGGGCGACGACAACATCTTCGTCGAGGAGGTGCCGAAGGGTGCGGTCTGGTACCTCGGCCTCAATCAGAAGAACGAGTACCTGGCGAAGCCCGAAGTCAGGGAAGCCCTCAAATATCTGATCGACTACGAGGGCATCGCGTCGACCATCCTCGCCGGATCGGCGACCATCCATCAGTCCTTCCTGCCGAGCGGCTTTCTCGGCGCGATCGACGACAAGCCCTATTCGCTGGATGTCGAGAGGGCGAAGGGCCTGCTCGCCGAGGCGGGGCTTGAGGACGGGTTTTCCGTGACCATGGACACCCGCAACACCTCCACGGTCACCGATATGGCGCAGGCCATCCAGGCGACCTGGGGGCAGGCCGGCATCGACCTCGAGATCATCCCGGGCGACAACAAGCAGACCCTCACCAAATATCGTGCGCGCACCCACGACATCTATATCGGCCGCTGGGGCCCCGACTATCAGGACCCGCACACCAACGCCGACACGTTTGCCAGCAATCCCGGCAATGCCGACGAGGATGGCCATACCGGCAAGCTCGCCTGGCGCAATGCCTGGGACATCCCGGAGATGACCGCGCTCACCGCCGCGGCCGTGCTGGAGCACGATCCCGAGACGCGCAGTACCATGTATCAGGAGATCCAGCGCGAGCACCAGACCACCTCGCCCTTCGTGATCATGTTTCAGGACATCGAGCTGATCGCGTCTCGAAAGAACGTGAGCGGCGTGATCTGGGGGCCGTCCTTCGACGACAACAAATACTGGAAGGCGGCGAAGAACTGATCTCGGCTCGCCGGCCTGTCCGAAGCCCGGTCCTCGGCGGACCGGGCTTTTTCTTATGTCCGGCCTGGCCGAGCGCCAAAGACGCATCGGATCTGTGCCCGGAAGGACGTCCCGGTCACCGGCCACGTCCATCCGATCGGGAACCGATGGTCAGTCGAGCATCAGCTCCGGTAGCCAGAGGGTCAGGGCCGGGAATTCGAGGACGATGGCGAGACCGATCAGCTGCAGGATCACGAAGGGTATGATGCCCTTGTAGATATCGGTCATCTTCACGGAATCCCCCGCCGTGCCCTTCATGTAGAAGAGCGCGAAACCGAAGGGCGGTGTGAGGAAGGATGTCTGCAGATTGACCGCCGCCAGGATCGCGAACCAGTAGATGGTCTGCGCCTGGACATGCTGGATGGCGGCGCCCTCGACACCGAGATGCCCGGCGAATTCGGGCGCCAGTGATTTGATGATCGGCGCGAACACCGGAAGGATGATCAGGGTGATCTCGATGAAGTCGAAGAAGAAGCCGAGGAGAAAAATCACCGTCATCAGCATGATCAGGAGCGGCCAGGCGCCGAGCTCGAGCCATTCGATGAACTCGATGATCAGGTCCTCGCCGTAGAGGGCGCGGAACATGTAGGAGAAGGCTGTCGCGCCCACGAAGATGAAAAAGATCATCGCCGTGGTCAGCGCTGTCCTGTGGCAGACCTCGGTCACCACATGTTTGGTGAGCGTGCCGTTGAACAGCGCCAGGATGATCGAGCCGAAGGCGCCGACGCCTGCGGCCTCGGTCGGCGTCGCCCATCCGGCGAAGATCGAGCCGAGCACCAGCACGATCAGGAAGACCGGCGGAACCAGGCCCTTCAGGATCGCGCCGAACAGCGAATCGCCTTCGGCACGGCCGATGATCATCGATGTCGCGAAAATGCCGAAGAAGGCCAGGAGCGGCCAGTTGACGAGGTCGTCGAGGCCGGTGTTGGACAGGACCACCGCGGCGGCGACCATCGCGCCGACGATGAGGAAATAGGTCGTCATACGGGACGTGTTGGTGGGCTCAAGCTGGATGGCATCGTCCGGCAAGGGCGGCGCCATGCTCGGTTTGATCGAGCTGATGGTCAAAATGTAGATGAAATAGAGGCCCGAGAGCACGAGGCCCGGCAGAATCGCGCCGATAAAGAGATTGCCCACCGACACGGCGAGCAGATTGGCCATCAGCACCAGCATGATCGAGGGCGGGATCAGGATGCCGAGGGTGGCCGAGGCGGCGATGGTGCCGGTGGCAAGCTGAGGGTTGTAGCCGCGGTCCAGCATGGTCGGCAGGGCGAGCAGGGTCATCATCACGACCGAGGCGCCGATGATGCCGGTGGTGGCGGCCATGATCGTGCCCATGACCGTGACCGAGAGCGCGAGACCGCCTGGCACGCGCTTGAGCACGACCTGAAGAATATGCAGAAGGTCCGACGCGACGCGCGAGCGCTCCAGCATGGTGCCCATGAAGATGAAGCAGGGAATCGCCACCAGCACCGGGTTCTGGATGGCGCCGCTGGAGCCGTCCCCGCCCCAGATGCGCGGCATCAGGATGAACATTTCTCGCGGTACGGGAAAGAACCCGTACAGATAGGTCATGTCCAGATATTCGAAGAACACGCCGAGATAGGCGAAGATGATGGCGATGCCGCCGAGCGCCACGGCCACCGGCAGACCCGTGAACAGGGTCAGGCCGAGGCAGAGGAACATGTAGGCGCCGACGAACTCCTCGAAATGATCGTAGAGGACTTCCCCCATGGCCTAGCGCTCCCTTTCCATCGATCTGAGGTCGTCCGCTATTTCTCTCGCCTCCGCCGCCAGCACGTCGGCGGTGCGGTTGGTGTCTTCGGAGAAGATGTTGAGATCCTCCGCCGCGCGGGCCTTGTCGTCATGGCCGCCGAACAGCAGAGCGCAGAGCCGTATGAAGGTCGCGAGAAACGCGCTTATGGTCAGGGTGAACCCTATCACCATGACGGATTTGATGATGTAGCGGTGGGTGATGCCGGTGAGCGATTCCGAGCCCTCGCCCTGGAGATAGGAAATCTTGACGAACTGCCAGGAGAAATAGATCGCGATCACGAGATAGGGGATCGCCAGCAGGATGATGCCCCAGAATTCGATCCAGGCCTGCCCGCGCCGTCCGAGCATTTCCCGGAAGATGTCGACCCGCACATGCGCATTGTTCAGATAGGCGAAGCCGAAGGACAGCATCAGGATCACGGCATGCAGGTGCCACTCCATGTCCTGCAGTTTGATCGGCTCGATCAGCCAGTAGAAAGAGAGCTGCGACATGCCGATGCGCAGAAAGTCGATTTTTCGCGTGATCACGTCGAACATGATCACGGCGATCAGCGGAAGGACGACGAAACCGGCGCATTTTCCGATGAATCGCGGGATGCGATCCAGATATTCGGCCAGATTGAGCAATCCGTTCATCGGCGAATGGCTCCCCGATCGTCGGGCATGGTTGCCGAATTCATCGACGTCCTCGCTTTCCTGAGGCTAGGGACCGGCATTATGCCCGTGGATGGTTAATTCTTGGTAAATTCGTCCGTCGATGCAAAACCGGCCGCCCTGGGGCGGCCGGTTTCGTCGATCGCTACTTCAGGTAGCCCATTTCACCCCAGATCTTGAATTTTTCGCGGAATTCCGTGATCGAGGCCCAGATCTTCTTGCTGTCTTCGTTGGTGGCGATCTCTTCCTCGATCACCTCGTTCCAGGCGCCCTCGAGCTGATCGAGGATCTCCTGATCCCACTGGACGTTGGTCACGCCGTCCTCGACATTGGCGGCCATGGCGTCGGCCTGGAGGAATTCGCCCTCGGCGATTTCCTGGGCGATGTTGGCCTTGCAGGCCGCTTCGAAGATCGCCTTGTACTGATCCGAGAGGCCTTCCCACTTGTCCATATTGACCAGGATCTCGTTGGCGGTGGACTGCTGGTGCCAGCCGGGGAAGTAGTTGAACTTGGCGATCTGGTAGAAGCCGTAGGAGCGGTCGATCGCCGGCATGGAGAACTCGGTGGCGTCGATGGTGCCGAGCTCGAGCGCCGGGTAGATGTCGCCGCCGGCGAGCTGCTGGGTGGAGACGCCGAACTTCTGCATGACCTTGGCGCCGAGACCGAAGAAACGCATCTTCAGACCCTGCAGCTCGTCGAGGCTCTTGATCTCTTCGCGGAACCAGCCCGAGGTCTCTGGCGGAATCATGCCGCACATGTGGAACTTGATGTTGTCGCGGCCGTACAGCTCTTCGGCCATCTCGACGCCGCCGCCATACATCATCCAGGCGAGGAATTCGGGGGCTGGCGGGCCGAAGGGCCAGGTGGAGAAGAAGTTGTAGGCGGAGTTCTTGCCCTGATTGGCGCCGGGCGTGCCCCAGGCGGCGTCGAGCGCCCCCTCGGAAATCGCGTCGTAATAGGCGTAGCCGCCGACGATCGCGCCGGGCTCGAACACCTTGATGTCGAAATCGCCGTCGGTCATCTCGCTGATCCACTCGGCGATGCGGTAGCCCGGAGGACCGATCACAGCGACGTTCTGACCGAAGGCGGAATGCATTTTCCAGCGCTCCTTGGCCTCCGCCTGATCGATGGTGGCGAGGCCGAAGCCCGCCGTCAGGCCGGCCGCACAAACGGCCGTCAATATCTTGTTGGGCATCGATTGTCTCCCTTTCTGCTCAGCTTTCATGGTCTTGGTGGTTCAGGCACGAGCGAACGGTTTGCGCATCGCCCTTTCTCACCGCCTGACGGTCGGTTCGAACCAGGTTCTGACCTCTTTCGCGCAGGCAGTATCTTCAAACCTCCCCCTGCTCGCGGCGCTTTCATTACCGCTATCCTTCGCGTCGTGCAGGCCGCAGGCCAAAGCACGCGCCGGTCTTGTTTTTCAGACTAACAGCATATGATCGGCCAGTGCAATCGCCGGAGGCGGATCGGTCGCGGCAAATCCGTCATGCAGTGCCGTTTCGCTCGCTTTCGAGTGGAGAGCCGATCCACGTCCAAACCCTCCCGATTTCCGTATGCAGCCTCACCGGACCGTCCGATCGCAGGCGAGGTCAGCCGGCCAGCCGATCGAGCGTCCGGCGCGCCAGGGTTCGGTGGCGCGGCTGCAGATGCCGGCCGACCGCCGCGACCGCCGCGGCGAGAACCGATGCGTCGTCGGTGAAGCCCAGCCCGGCCAGGATATCGGGCACCATGTCGATGGGGAGGACGAAATAGGTGACAGCACCCAGGAGTACCGCGCGGACATAAGGCGGCGTGGCGGGATCCGAGGCGCAGTAATAGGCGGCCACCAGATCCTCGGCGAACGGGATGCGCGCGAGCACGCGCCTGAGCTTTTGCCAAAAACGCTTCTCGTCCGGCGGCTCCGATGCCACCGGCAGGCCCATGAAATCGGCATGATCGGGCATCGATCGGCCTCCTATGCCCCGGGATGTCCGGAGCCTATAAAAGCATGAATTGCGTCTGGCGACACGTTTTTGGACATGGGGAGCCGAGGGATGGAAATCAACGGAACAGCGGCGCTGGTCACCGGCGGCGCCTCGGGCCTCGGCCTGGCCGCAGGGCGGCGCCTGGCCGAACTCGGGGCCAAGGTGGCCCTCCTCGACCTGCCGGGAGACGCGCTGGACCAGGCGGCGGAGACGCCCGGCTGCCAGGCTTTTCCCTGCGACGTTACCAATCCCGGTCAGGCAGAAAAGGCCGTCGCCGCCGCAGCCAAAGCCAACGGTCCGGCACGCACGCTGGTGAATTGTGCCGGCGTCGGGACGGGCGGGCGGATCGTCGGCCGGAACGGGCCGCTGCCCCTTTCCGACTTCGCAAGGGTGATCGAGGTCAACCTGATCGGCACGTTCAATCTGATGCGTCTCGCCGCCGCAGAAATGACGGCGCTGGAGCCCGACGCCGGCGGCGAGCGCGGCGTGATCGTGAACACCGCCTCGGTCGCCGCCTTCGACGGCCAGATCGGCCAAGCCGCCTACGCCGCCTCCAAGGGCGGCGTTGCCGCGCTCACCCTTCCCGCCGCGCGAGAACTCGCCCGCTTCGGCATCCGTGTGGTCACCATCGCGCCTGGCATCTTCGAAACGCCGATGCTCAAGGGCCTGCCGCAGGAGGTTCAGGATTCGCTGGGCGCGAGCGTGCCGTTCCCGCCGCGGCTTGGCCGACCGTCGGAATATGCGGAGCTGCTGCGCGCGATCGTCGAGAACCCGATGCTGAACGGCGAGACCATCCGCCTGGACGGAGCGCTTCGCATGGCGCCGAAATAGGCCCTCGCCGGTCACGAATCTGCCACGAACCAGCGCCAGTCTGATGACCGGCGGCTGGCCATTGGCGATCGAAGCACCGGCCTGCCGCCTTTCGCCAATGCGCGCGGCCCATGGAAGAAAATCTTGAGAAATCATTCGAATCAGGCAAGCGTAGGAAGTGAGACCAAACCATCGGCTTTGGATCAATGAAAGCAGGGAAGCTGCAAAGGGAAGGCGATCGATGAAAAACCGTTGGACGACAATTCTCACCGGCGTATCGGCACTGGCCTTGGTCGGCTGCGTCGCACCGGCCGGCACCGGCACCCCCCCATCGCATGCGGACAACGCATGGTTCACGGCAGGCCAGGCCGATCTCCAGGCCAAGCTGGCGCGAAAGCCGATCACCAAGAGAGCCAAGAATGTGATCCTCCTGGTTGCCGACGGCAACGGCGTCGGCACCAACTACGCCACCCGCATCTTTCAGGGCCAGCAGGCCGGTAACTATGGCGACGAGAACGTCATGGCCAAGGAGAAGCTGCCTTATCTGGCGCTCTCGAAGACCTACAACACCAACGCCCAGACCCCGGACAGCGCCGGCACCGCCGTCGCGATGAACGCGGGGATCAAGACCAAGGCCGGCGTGATCGGCATCGACGAGACCGCGAGGCGCGGCGAGTGTGACGATGTCGAAGCCGCCTCCATCCAGACATTCGGCGAGATGGTCGCCGCCGACATGGGCAAGTCGGTCGGCATCGTGACGACGGCGCGCGTCACCCACGCCACGCCTGCCGCCGTCTACGCTCATAGCGCCGATCGCGACTATGAGGACGACAGCGCCTATGCCGAGCTGGAAAATGGCTGCTCGGTCCCTGACATTGCCAGCCAGCTTCTCACCAAGATGGAGAGCGGCGAGGTCGATCTCGCCATGGGCGGAGGCCGTCGCCATTTCGTTCCCGCCGATGTCGAGGACGAGGAAGGCAAAACCGGCAAGCGCACCGATGGGCGTAATCTGGTCGAGGAAGCCCAGGCCCTGGGCGCGCAATACGCCTGGGATGACGCCACCTTCGCCGACCTCGACCTCGACGGCTCGACCCCGGTGCTCGCCCTGTTCGAGAGCAGCCACATGAAGTACGAGCATGACCGCACCGGCGAGCCGTCGCTTGCGGAGATGACCGAGGCGGCGATCAACCATCTCTCCAGCAACGAGGACGGCTACTATCTGATGATCGAGTCCGGCCGGGTCGACCACGCCAATCACGATGGCAATGTCTACCGCACCGTGACCGACGGCGTCGCCTTCGACGAAGCGGTCGCCAAGGCGATCGAGATGACCTCGGAGGACGATACGCTGGTCATCGTCACCGCCGACCACGAGCACGCCATAGCCTTCAACGGCTATTGCGGCCGCGGCTCGCCCATCCATGGTCTTTGCTTCGGCATCGACGACGCCGGCGAGGCGCACAGCGGCGAGCTTGAGACCGCGGACGATGGCAAGCCCTATAGTGCCGTCGGCTACCTGAACGGTCCGGGGTCGGTACTGATCGAGCAATCGGACGGCAGCTATGTCGGCGAGCGGCCCGAGGTGACACCTGAGGAAGCGGCCGATCCTGACTACCTCCAGCACGCGCTGCTGCCGCGGTCATCGGAAACCCATTCGCCCGAGGACGTCGCGATCTATGCGCGCGGCCCCTGGGCGCATCTGTTCGACGGCACGGTCGAGCAGAGCTATATCTACCATGTGATGCACCACGCCGTGACGCGGTGATCGCCGGGTAGAGAAGGATGTGGCGCGGGGTCCGTTCCTAAAATGGGCTCCGCGCCAGCGCCTACCCCTGAAGCTTACCGCGTGGCAAGGACTGAGGAAGCGCGATGCGACGCCGACAGCTGCTCATCGCCGGCCTGCTTTTGACCGCAGCGCCGGCCCTCCATGCGGAAACCGCACAGTTCAAGATGCGAGAACTCTACGAGAAGGATCTCTCCTTTTCCAAGCTTGCGCTCGACCATGAAGATCGCGAAATCCAGGTGACCGGCTTCATGGCGCCGCCGCTCAAGGCGGAGGCGAAGTTTTTCGTGCTGACCAAGAAGCCGATGTCGGTCTGCCCGTTCTGCGAGACCGAAGCCGACTGGCCGAGCGACATCGTCGTCGTCTACACCGAGAACGTGATCGACGTGGTGCCCTTCAACGTGCCGATCGCGGTCGACGGCAAGCTCAGCCTCGGGACCTACAAGGACGAGGAGATCGGCTTCGTCAGCCGCGTCCGTCTGGTCGATGCCCGCTACGAACGACTCTAGCGCGTCGCTCATCTGCGACGGTCTCGCCGTCGCCTTCGCCGATGCCGATGGCCGGCGCTTCCGCGCGCTCGACATCCCGTCCGTCTCCTTCGAGCCCGGCCGTTTCCATGTGGTGACCGGGCCCTCCGGTTCCGGCAAATCGACGCTTCTCTACGCCATCGCGGGCCTCGCCGAGCTGGACCAGGGCCGCATCCGCTTCGGCGCCGAAACCCTGAGCGATCTCTCCGAAGCGAGGCGCGACGCCTGGCGCCGCCGCCATGTCGGCATGGTCTTCCAGTCCTTTCATCTGATTCCCGAGCTGAACGCCGAGGACAACGTCCTTCTGCCCGCCTGGTTCGGCAATTTTCGCGCCAAGCCCGAACAGCGCGAACGGGCGAAAAATCTACTCGAAGGCCTTCGCGTGCCCGCAGGCCGCGGCGCCGTCGTCCGCCTGTCGCGCGGCGAGCAGCAGCGCGTCGCCATCGCACGCGCCCTCCTGTTCGATCCGCCGATCATCCTCGCCGACGAGCCCACCGCCAGCCTGGACGCCGAAGCGGGCGAGACCGTGATCGCCATGCTGGAGCGGATGGCGGTCGAAGACAATCGCACCATCATCGCCGTCTCCCACGACCCTGCCTTGATCGAGCGCGCCGACGATCTGATCCGCCTGGAGCGCGGCCGGCTGACCGGGCAAAGCGCCGAGGATGCGGCGGCATGAACCCGCTTCCCGTCATCCTCGCCCTGTTCAAGCGCCACCGAAGCTCGACCCTGCTGTTCACCGCCCTGGTCGCGCTCGCCGTCGCGCTCGGCATCGCCATCACCTCGCAGGAGCGCGCCCTGCGTGAAGGCAGCGCGCGCGCCGCCGACAAGTTCGACCTGATCGTCGCCGCGCCCGGCAGCCAGACCGACCTCCTGATGTCGATCGTCTATCTCCGGCCATCAGCGGTGGAGTTGATGCCGCCCGCCGACGTCGCCAGGGCGCTCGCCGAGGAACGCGCCCTGATCGCGGCCCCGATCGCCTTCGGTGACAGTTTCGAGGGCCGCACCATCATCGGCACCACGGCCGCCTTCGTCGACCACCTGTCAGGTGGATTGAAAGACGGCCGCATGTTCGAAGCTGAGGAACAAGCCGTCATCGGCGCCGCCGTTCCCCTTGCGATCGGCGATCGCTTCGAGCCGCTGCACGGCCACGGTCCGGAGGTGGCGCTCGCCGAGGAGGAGGACGAGCACGGCTTCGAGATCGAGGTGGTCGGCCGGATGAACCCGACCGGCACGCCCTGGGACGACGCCATCGTCGTGCCGGTCGAGCTCGCCTGGGCCGCCCACGCGCTGCCCAACGGCCATGCCCTGGAGGACGAGCATCTCGGCCCACCCTTCGACCCCGCATCGCTCCCGGGCGTCCCGGCCGTGGTCATGACGCCGGATTCCGTAGCCGCCGCCTACGGCCTCAGAAACGAGTACCGCACCGCCACCACCACCGCCTTCTTCCCGGCGGAGATCCTGGTCCAGCTCTATGCCGTGCTCGGTAATGTTGGCGGGATCATGCGTTTTCTGGCGCTCGCCTCCCAGGCCCTGGTGGTCGCCGCCACCCTCGCCGGCGTGCTCGCAATCATGGAGCTCTACCGCACCGAGCTCGCCGTGCTGCGGGCGCTGGGCGCCACCCGCGGCTATGTCTTTTTGACCGTCTGGGGCTATGTCACGCTGTTCGTTCTGGCAGGTGCTCTTCTCGGCCTCGCTCTCGGCGTCCTCACCGCCACCGCCGTCTCCGCCGCTTTCACCGCCGACACCGGTATCGCGCTCGCCGCCCGCCTCGGCCGGAAGGAGTTTCTGCTCGCTGCCGGCCTGGTCGCTGTCGGATCGGCGCTCGCGCTTCTTCCCGCCTGGCTAATCTACCGCAGGCCGGTGCTGGACAGCCTTCGCTGACCGGTCAGCCGCGCGAAAACCGCGCCGGCGACAGCGCAGGCACGAGGGGCACTACGTCATCCCCGGGCCGATCGCCTCGTATCAGATCGGCCGCGAGCCTTGCCGCACCCGGTGCCGTCATGATGCCGAAGCCGCCTTGCCCAGCGAGCCAGAAAAAGCCTTCCGCCGCCGGATCGAAGCCGAGGACCAGTTCGCGGTCCGGGGAAAAGCTCCGGAGCCCGGCCCAGCGGCGGCCGAGTTTTTTGACAGGCTTTCCCGTCAGCGTCTCGTAGCGGTCGACCGCGATGGCCACGTCCAGCTCTTCCGGCTGGGCGTCCGTCGGTTCGCTCGGCGTCTGGTCGGCAGGCGAAACCATGAGGGCGGCGCCCTCGGGCTTGGCGTAGAACGCTTCGTCGACGTCGTAGATCATCGGCAGGTTCCGGGCGTCGATCCCCTCCGGCGGATCGAGCAGCACCGCCGTGCGCCGTAGCGGCCGGATGCCGATCAGGGCGACGCCCGCAAGTTCGGCGAGCGCGTCGGCCCAGGCGCCGGCGGCGTTCACCAGCACCTCCGCCTCGATCACCCCCGCCCGCGTCTCCAGGCGCCAGGTGCCGGCGGCGCCGCGCTTGACTTTCAGGACGTCGGCGTCCGTCCACAACACGCCGCCGCGTCTTTGAAAACCGGTGAGGTAGCCCTGGTGCAGAGCGGCGTCGTCGACCGCCTTGGCGTCCGGTTCGAACAGGCCGGCGGCGGGATAAGCTGGAGCGACCAGCGGGGCTGCCCGCAGCACGCCATCGCGGTCCAGGCGCTGCAGCGAAGGCACGGAAGGCCGCGTCTTCGCCTCGACCTCGGCCAGGTGGTCGAGTTGGTCGCCGCGAGCGATCGAGAGATGCCCCCGCGGTGACAGCAGCGGTTCCGGCGAGAATCCCTCGGGCGGATGCTCGAAAAACGGCCGGCTCGCGCCGGTCAGCCCACGGACGACGTCCGTTCCGTAGCTGGCGATCAGCATGGCGGCCGAGCGCCCGGTGCTGTGATAGCCCGGCCGCTCCTCCCGCTCCAGGAGAACCACGCGGCGGTCGGCGGCCAGCTCGAACGCGAGCGACGCGCCTGCGATGCCAGCCCCGACGATCACCACATCCGCAACGTCCCCCATCACACTCTCCGTCAAGTGACCGCCGCGGCGCGCCGCCGCTAGAAGCCGAAGGAGCCGCCGATGCCGATGTCGAGGCCCGGGATCAGGTCGATGCCGTATTCGTTCCGGTAGTTGTCGGGGAACAGCACGCCCGCGGTCTGCCAGAGCATGCGTTTGAGGCGCTGGTCGGTCGGGCCCGCGACGTCGCCCTCGGCGCGCGCGCCGTTGATCAGCCTATCGCCGTCGCAGAAGGCCGCGAGCAGGGTGAGCTCTTCGGTGGCGGGGCCGGTGCGGATGCGCTCGGGCGCCCGGCAGGCTTCCCGGCTCGGCGGATCGACGGCGGGGTTGAGGATCACCACCAGCCTGGGCTGGCTTTCGGCGAACAGGCCGGGATCGGCGGTGAAGCGGGCCTCGACGCCCTGAACGCCGTCGCCGAACGCGCCGGCCACCAGACGTTCCTGCCGTGCCGGATCGAGGCCGTAGGGATCACCGAAGATCTGAGCGCGTACGGGCCCCGCCTCGAGCGCCTGTTCCAGAACCTGGCGCGCCTCGCCGGCATCGCCGATCGGCCCCACCTCGACTGACGGCGCGCAGCCGGCCAGGCCCGCGAAAATGGCGGCGCCGGCGGCGAGGCCGTCCCGTCGGCCACGGCCGGCAGGTCTACGCTCAGGCCTTGTCAACGGTCTCGTCGGCCTTGGTGCTGGCCTCGTCGTCCTCGAACCAGTGCTGGCGGGAGAGCATGCGGCGGTCGTGCTCGATCCAGTCCGCGATCTGGCGAAGCGATTCGGCGGCGCTGCGCGGCAGGGTGCCCGGCTTGATCGTCACATTGACCGGCGCCTTGCCCGACGGCCGGCGTTCGAGCTCGACGGAAAGGGCGACGTCTCGCTCGCGTGCGGCCGGAAAGGCGTCGAATCGGATCACCGCGTCGCGCTCACGGCCGTTCTCCTTGCCTGGCATGGTGTCGTGTTCCCGCGGCATCGACGGCAGTTCGCCGCCGGCGGCGGTACCATCGAAGATGCCGCGCATCAGCCGGCGTTTCAGGTCGTCCGGATGGTGATGGAACACGCGGCGCGCTTGGCGCAGCATGTCGAGATCGGAAGATTTCAGCGCGCGGTCGATATAGTGGCCGAGCAGTGCGTCCTTGCCGAGTGCGTCGACCACCAGCGGCCGAAGCTCGGAAAGGAAATGCCAAAGTGCGCGCCGTTCGCCGATATAGCGTTCGCCTGACATGCCTGCTCCGCCTGATTGAGGAATGATTTAACAAACTTTTAGATTTTATGCCGGAATTGCACAATTCTCAATCCGACGCCGAAAGCGCCCCATGGGACGCGGTAACCTCGGTTGATGACCGCTCGACCGCGAAACCGGCGCAGTTCCTCGCCTTCCGACACCGGGGTGACATCCGTTCAGGCGCTGGACGAAGCCGATCGAAATTTATTTAAATGGATATCAATAGCGTATTGTTTTAGAGTCTCAGTTTTTATTGTTTTAGACATGTAATTCCGCAGATATATTCTTACAGAGAGTGAATGATTTACTCTTTCTTCATGACTCGTCGGTCATAGTGCGATGTGCGGGTGACCGAGCTCTCAGAAGAGGGGCGGTCGCCAGCGGAAACGTCGAACGAACGAGATCGCCGGAGGGCCCATTCGTGCTCACGCGCCTGGTCGAAAGAAACGACAGTCGAAAGCGGGATCTGATCCGCGACGAGAACGGCACGATCATCGCGTCGCTTGCCATCCTGCTGCCGATTCTGCTCGGCATGGCCGGGCTCGGAATCGACATCGGCAACTGGTACAACGGCAAGCGCCAGGCGCAGGCTGCGGCCGACGCCGCCGCGCGCGCCGGCGCCCTCGAGCTGGTGCGCAACGGTTCGGAGAGCGTCATCCTGCTCGCCGCCAAGGAGGATGCCGCCTCCTACGGCTTCGGCAATGCCGAGATCGACATCAACATGCCGCCGGTGGCCGGACCCTATATGGGCGACGGCTATGCGGTCGAGGCGGTGATCCGCCACCGCCCGCAGAGCTATTTCGCCCAGGCCCTGCTCGATCTGGACGTCGTGGTCGAGACCCGTGCCGTCGCCAAGGCGCTGGAGCTCGACACCTGCATCTGGGCGCTCGAGGAAACCGATACCGGCATCACGATCGCCGGCACGGCCGACGTCATTCTGGACTGCGGCATCTTCGCGAACTCGAACAACAGCATCGCGCTCGACCAGAACGGCTCGTCCTGCGTCACCGCCTCGTCGATCCGGTTGGTCGGCGGTCATGCCGGCACCTGTCTGGATCCGCAGCCGGTTACCGCCTATCCCTATCCCGATCCGCTCGCCAGCCTCGATCCGCCGAGTGTCGGAAGCTGTGACCACAACGGCAAGGTCAAGATCAACGGCGGCAACGTCACGCTCAGCCCGGGCGTCTACTGCAAAGGCATCGACGTCTCAGGCGGCGCGCACGTCACCTTCGATCCGGGCGAGTACGTCTTCAAGGGCGGCCGCATCAAGGTTGCCGGCAACTCAAGCCTGGAAGGCGATGGCGTCACCTTCTACCTGACCGACGGCGCGAGCGGCCATGCCGAGCTGGACATCACCGCCACGACCATCGATCTCTCCGCGCCGATCGCCGGCGATCTCGAAGGCATTCTCTTCTTCCAGGATCGGGACGCGCCCACCACCAAGGTCAACAAGATCACCGGCAATGCCAGTGTCGAGCTCGACGGCGCCCTCTATTTCCCCACGACCATCCTCGATTTTGCCGGCACCAGTTCCACGGCCATCCCGGCACCGATGGTCGTCGCCCGCCAGATCCGCTTCGTAGGCACCACGGCGCTCGGCGGCAACGGACCGCAGCCGCCGATCATGATGGTCGAAGCGAAGCTGGTCGAATGACCGCAAGACGAAGCCAGGAGCAAAGGACGAACGCCATGTCGATCAAACGCTTCTTCGGTCGAGCCTTCTCTCGCCCCTCCCTGCGCCGCTGCCAGCGGGGGAATATCGCGATCGAGACGGCCTTCGCGCTGCCCATGCTGGTCGGCCTGGCGATCGGTGCGGCGGAATACGGCCGGGCCTACAGCGCCAAGTCCGAACTCGCCAATGTCGCCCGCGCCGGCGCTCAGGCCGCGATCGAATTCAACGGCCAGGACGAGAGCCTGGACAACACCGTCCGCAACAATCTCATCCTTGCGGGTTTGATCGCCGATCCGAGCGGCCAGGGCTTCGATGCGGCATCGGAAACCCAGGCCGACGTGCAGAGCTACTGCACCTGTCCCGGCGGCGCGCCCATACCCTGTCATGACAGCTGCAGCGGCAGCGATCTGCCGAGGCGCTATGTGCAGGTCACGGCTTCGCTTCCCTACACCCCGATCGTGCCCGTGCCCATGATCGGCGACTCGCTGACCCTCAGCGAGACGGTCAGCATGAGGATGGAGTGAGGCCATGACCCTGTCGACGACCTTCGCAGCCGCCCGCCTGACCGCGGCCGGCGCCCTCCGGCACATCACCCCCCGGCTGTGCGATCTCGGCCGGGATCGGCGCGGCGTCACGGCCGTCCAGTTCGCGCTGGTCGTGCCGGCGCTGGTCGCCACGATCATGGGCACCGTCGAAATGGGCCGCATGCTGATGACCCAGAACACCCTCGTCCATGCCGCCAACGAAGCGACGAGGTTCGCCATGGTGCGAAGCGCCTCCTCCGATCACGTCGCGTCGAAGGCGGACATCGTGGCGCTGGTCAAGGGACGCATGGTCGGCCTGGACGCCGATCAGGCGACTGTCAGCGTCGACTGGACCCCGGAGAACCAGCCGGGTGCCCGCGTCACGGTCAATGTCGACTATCCCTACACCCTTTCCGCCCTGGGGCTCGGGACGATCAACCTCAAGGGCTCGTCCAGCACCTTCGTCACCCACTGAATGCCGCCGGCCGCAGCCCGGGAAGGCGCGGCAGCCGCTAGCCGAGGAGAGCGCTTTGGATCGGATCGCCGAGCTGACAGCCGACATGGCGGACGAGACGCCGGCCGACAAGCCGCAGGAGGCTACCGGGCCGACGCCCTATGCGCGGGACTGGGGGCGGCATCCGCTCAATCTTCGGGTCAGCCTGCCGCTGCCGTTCGGCCGCTGGTACGTGACGCTGGTGGCGGGCCGGGAACGGCGCGGCAAGGACCGGCTGGTCGAGGAGCGAGAAAAGCATCCGCTGGAAACCGCGCCCAACCTCATGTTCCTTCTCTCGATCGGCATCGTCACCACGACGCTGCTTCTCTCGATCGCCGCCCTCGTCCTGATCCACGGCTTCGGCTGGTCGATCCATCTGACGATACCTGGCTAGGCCGACAGATGAGCGAATTCAAAGGGAAGCATCGTTGCCATCTCGGGAAGCGAGTCTGAATATCGCCAGAGATGAGCCGAAATTCGGCTGGAAGACGTGGTACAAACCCGCCTGGAATTTGAACGTATTTCGACGTCATCTGTGGATAGGCGGCAAGAGAAGTCGCGTTAAACCTTCGACAAACCTATTGCTGCTCCCCTGTTCCTGGCCCCTGCGATCCTGGGAACCGTTCGCCCGAAGAAAAAGAGAGGGCTCGGCTCGGACTCCCAGGATCGCATGGACCAGAACGTCATGGTGACATGATCGGGTTAAGAGGACGTCAACAGCAGGTGGAGGGGGGCGGTCAAGAACACGGCATGCAACGCCTGGAACGCTCCTCAAAACGGTCAATGTCGACGCGGGTGGCATACTATGAGGGACTTATGGCTCGCCAAACAAAATCTTCCGGCTGGACGAGCATGGGTTATTCGGTTCTCCCGTTTCAGGAAACCTTCTCAGGCTGTTCCCGGAACTGGGCGACGAAGTCCGCAAGCCCCACCTGCCGTCTGCGCTTCAGCCGTTCCGCGACCAGCACCGATCTGGCGGCGGTGATGCTTTTTTCGAGTTCGTGATTGATCATCACATAGTCGTATTCCGCCCAGTGGGTGACGTCGGCGGCGATTTGGGAGAGGCGTCTGGCCACGACTTCGTCGGTGTCCTCGGCGCGTTTGCGCAGCCGGCGCGCCAGCTCTTCGGTCGAGGGCGGCAGGATGAACATGGTGACGATGTCCTGCGAGACCTGCTGCCGGAGCTGCTGCGCTCCCTGCCAGTCGATGTCGAACAGCACGTCCTTGCCGCTTTCCAGCGCGCCCTCGACCGCGGCCGCCGGCGTGCCGTAACCGTGGCCGTAGACTTCGGCATGTTCCAAAAGCTCGCCCCGCCCGACCATGTCGTCATAGCGCTCGCGGGTGATGAAATGGTAATGGACTCCGTCGGTCTCGCTCGGGCGCTTCGGGCGGGTGGTAACCGAAACCGAGAGCGAAAGCTCGGGCTCGGCGTCCAGAAGGCGGCGCGCGATGGTGGTCTTGCCGGCGCCCGATGGCGAGGACAGGACCAGCATCAGCCCGCGGCGTTTGACGTTGATCGGGCAGGGAAGGGACGCGCTCGGAGACATCAGGTGACCTCGGCAGGGGAAACGGCTACGACGTTGAGGCTGCGCGGTTCTTCGCGGCCGCTGCCCACGTCTTAGCGGAAACGTTTGCCATGCGCCAATCCCGAGATCCGAAAACGGTCCTGATCACCGGCGCCAGCTCCGGCCTCGGCCGGGCGCTCGCCCTCGACTATGCGTCCGCCGGCCGCCGTCTGGTCCTGCAAGGCCGCGACCGGGAGCGCCTCGATGCCGTGGCCGCCGGTTGCGCGAAGGCGGGCGCCGACGTCGCCACCGACGTCGTCGATGTGACCGACCGCGCGGCCATGGCGGACTGTATCGAAAGAGCCGGCCCGATCGATCTCCTCATCGCGAATGCCGGCGTCGCCGGTTTCTCCGAGGGCGGCGAGGAGCCGGCCAGGCGGATTTTCTCGGTCAATGTCGATGGCGTGCTGAATACGCTGGCGCCGGCTATTCCGGCGATGGTCGCGCGCGGCTGCGGCCATCTCGCGATCATGGGCTCGCTCGCCGCCTTTCGCGGCCTGCCGACCGCGCCGGCCTATTGCGCGTCCAAGGCGGCGGTGCGGCTCTACGGCGAGGGACTGCGCGGCCGGTTGATGAAGGACGGCGTGGCCGTCTCGGTGATTTGTCCCGGCTTCGTGAAGACCTCGATGACCGAGGGAAACCCGTTCCCCATGCCGTTCCTGATGGAGGCCGAGCGAGCGGCCGCGATCATCCGGCGGGGGCTGGATCGGCAAGCGGCGAGGATCGCCTTTCCGCTCCGGCTCTATCTCGCCGCCCGCCTGGCCGCAGCGTTGCCTCCGGCTTGGCTGGATCCCCTGTTGCAGCGCTTTCAGGGGAAGGAGTGAGCGCAGGCGCAAGGTCGGCGGGCCGGGGCGGGGAGGGCTTTCTCGGGATCGGCTCGACGCCCGCCTTGATCCGGCGCCAGCGCGCGACATTGTCGTTATGCTGGTCCAGGGTCTCGGCGAAGGCGTGGCCGCCGGTGCCGTCGGCGACGAAGTAGAGATAGTCGTGGCTGTCCGGGTTCATCACCGCCTCGATCGACTCGCGCCCGGGATTGCCGATCGGCCCCGGGGTCAGACCCGAGACGACATAGGTGTTGTAGGGGTGGTCGAGCTTCCAGTCCTGGCGGGTGAGCTCGCGATCCAGCGGGCCCTCACCGTCGGTCAGGCCGTAGATGATGGTCGGATCGGACTGAAGGCGCATGCCCTTTCGAAGGCGGTTGACGAACACCGCGGCGACCTTGGCGCGCTCCTCGGCGACGCCCGTTTCCTTGTCGACGATCGAGGCCATGATCAGCGCCTCTTCCGGCGTTTCGAACGGCAGATCGTCGGCGCGCGTCGCCCAGGCGTTCTTCAGGACCTCGCTCATCGCATCCTGCATGCGCGCCACCAGGGCCGCCTTGCTGTCGCCCCGGCTGTAGAGATAGGTCTCCGGGAGAAGCGTCCCCTCGGGTGGTTTTTCCGGGAGGTCGCCGGTCAAACCGTCCGCGCGCTCCAGCGTCCGAAACACCTCGGCGACGGTCTGGCCCTCGATCACGGTGATGCGGCGTGCAACCGTCCTCCCCTCGGTGACGATCGCGATCACCTCCTCGGGCGAGACGCCGGCCGGAAAGGCGTATTCGCCGGCCTTGAGGTTCCGATCATGCCCGCCGATCCGCACCGCGAGCTGGAAGAGCCAGGGATGGCGGATGACGCCCGCCTCGTTCAGCCGATGGACGATGGTCTGCAGCCCGGCGCCGCGCGGCAGGGTGACGACGGCTTCCGCCGCATTCGGCCCGGCATCCGAAAGGTAGTTCTTGTAGGTCGAGACCGCGTAGCTGCCGGCGCCGACCAGGATCGCGAGGATCAGGGCGACAGAGAGAATCCGGCGCATTCCCCGCGACGTCCGGTTCAGCTTTCGGGCGGACCGGCGATCACCAGCGTCGCATTCGTCCCGCCGAAGCCGAAGGAGTTGGAAAGCGCCCTGCGCACCTCGCGCGGTTTCGCCTGATGCGGCACCAGGTCGATGTCGCAGCCCTCGGACGGATCGTCCAGATTGAGTGTCGGCGGCACGGTCCGGTGGTGGATCGCGAGCAGCGCGAAAATCGCCTCGACACCGCCCGCGGCGCCGAGCAGATGGCCGATCGCCGATTTGGTCGAGGACATGGAAATCCTGTCGGCGGCATTCCCGAACAGACGCTTGACCGCGCCGAGTTCGATCTCGTCGCCGAGCGGCGTCGAGGTGCCGTGGGCGTTGACGTAGTCGATGTCGGCAGGGGTCAGTCCCGCCCGCTCGATCGCCATCTTCATGGAGCGGTAGCCGCCGTCGCCGTCGGGACTGGGGGCGGTGATGTGGTGGGCATCCCCGGAAAGGCCGTAGCCGACCACCTCGCCGTAGATCTTCGCCCCACGGGCCCGCGCATGCTCCAGTTCTTCGAGCACGACGATGCCCGCACCCTCGCCCATGACGAAGCCGTCCCGGCCCTTGTCCCAGGGGCGGGACGCCCGGTGGGGCTCGTCATTGTAGCCAGTGGAAAGCGCCTTCATGGCGGCGAAGCCGGCGATGCCGAGACGGCAGACAGCGCCCTCCGCGCCGCCCGCGATCATCACGTCGGCATCGCCGAGCTGGATCAGCCGGGAGGCGTCGCCGATCGCATGGGCGCCGGTGGAGCAGGCGGTGACCACGGAGTGGTTCGGACCCTTGAAGCCGAAGCGGATCGAGACCTGTCCGCTCACCAGATTGATCAGACAGGCGGGGATGAAGAACGGGCTCACCCGCCTCGGCCCCTTGGTCTCGAGATCGATCGCCGTGTCGGCGATGGTGCCGAGCCCGCCGATACCGGAGCCGATCATGACTCCGGTGCGCTCCCGCGCGCGCTCGTCATCCGGCTCCCAGCCCGAATCGCGGATCGCTTCGGCCGCGGCGGCTATGCCGTAGAGTATGAACGGATCGTTGCGACGGGCGTCCTTCGGCGACATCACGTCGTCGACCCTGAAAGCCCCATCGCCCTCGGTCGGAATCAGCCCGGCAATCTTGGCGGGCAGATCCTCGACCTTGAACCGCTCGATCCTGCGAAGACCACTCTCACCCGCTGTCAGCCGACGCCAGCTGACGTCGACGTTTGCCCCGAGCGGGGTGACCAGACCGATGCCGGTGATGACGACGTGTCTATGCGACATGAAGCGACCTATTCACGTCTATCGGAACCAGAGGTGCTCCCCGGCCGACGCAAGCCGGCCCGGAAGAGAGAACGCCGGCGTCAAGCGCCCTGAGCGTTCTGGTCGATATAGTTGATCGCGTCCTTGATGGTCAGGATCTTCTCGGCGGCCTCGTCAGGGATCTCGCAGCCGAATTCCTCCTCGAACGCCATCACCAGCTCGACGGTATCCAGGCTGTCGGCGCCGAGATCGTCGACGAAACTGGCGTTCTCGTTGACCTTGCCCTCGTCCACGCCGAGATGCTCGATGACAATCTTTTTGACGCGTTCAGCAGTTTCACTCATGGGGGAGCTTCCTCGATTGATCGGGCCAGGGATGCTCAGTTCCCGGGCCCATGGCCGACCCATCCGGGCAAACCGCCCGAACACGCCGTGGCTACTAACACGATCCCGCCGGCATTGGCCAGCTTTTGGACCGTATCCGACTTTTCCATGTAAGGGCGTTCGTCGAAGACCACAAGCTCGGATCCCGCGGTATCGCGGAATCCGCTTCCACCGTCAGATCATCGCCATGCCGCCATTGACGTGCAGGGTCTGGCCGGTGACATAGCTCGCCTCGTCGCTGGCGAGGTAGGCGACGGCCGCGGCGATGTCCTCGCTCCGGCCGAGCCGGCCGGTCGGAATCTGGCCGAGCAGACGGCTTTTCTGGTCGTCGCCGAGGGCGTCGGTCATGGCCGTTTCGATGAAGCCGGGGGCGACGCAGTTCACCGTGATGCCGCGGGAGGCGACTTCGGCCGCGAGCGCTTTGGACATGCCGATCATGCCGGCCTTGGCGGCGGCGTAGTTGACCTGGCCGGGATTGCCGGTGACCGCGACGATCGAGGTGATGTTGATCACCCGCCCGAAGCGCTTTTTCATCATGCCCCGGAGCATGCCGCGGATCAGGCGAAAGCCGGCCGACAGATTGACGTCGAGCACGGTCTGCCAGTCTTCGTCCTTCATGCGCATGGCGAGATTGTCGCGGGTGAGACCGGCGTTGTTGACGAGAATGTCCACGCCGTCGGCGAGTGCCGCCAGCAGCTGGTCGACCCCGTCGGGAGCGCCCAGGTCCGCGGCCAGCGTTTCGGTCCGATCGCCGAGTTCGTTCGCGAGCGCGTCGAGGGCGTCCTGCCGGCGGCCGCTCAGGATCACGGTCGCACCCTGGGCGTGCAGCTGGCGCGCGATCGCGCCGCCGATGCCGCCGGAGGCACCGGTGACCAGGGCCCGGCGGTCGGAAAGATCGAACATCGATAACTCCTTCTCCAGAAAAAGTGCGTTCCGCACGGGGTCCAAAAGAGTTGATGCGTCTTGCACCAGGCGATGCGCCTCGCATTCAGGCGAGGTGGGCATCCAGATCCTCGACCGTGCCGATCGCGCTCGCTTCCAGCGAACGGTCGACGCGCCTGGCGAGCCCGGTCAGCACCTTGCCCGCACCGAGCTCGACCGCACGATCGACACCGAGGCCGATCAGGGCGAGCAAGCTCTCCCGCCAGCGCACCCTGGCCGTCACCTGCTCGACCAGCGCCCGCTTGAGCGCATCGGGGTCGCTCTCGGGCCCTGCCGAGACGTTGGTCACGACCGGTACGGACGGCCGGGTGAACGCGATGTCCTCGAGCGCGGCATCGACCGCGTCGGCGGCCGGTGCCATCAGACGGCAATGGAAAGGCGCGCTTACCGGCAGGAGCAGGCTGCGCTTGGCCCCCTTGCCCTTGGCGATCTCGACCGCGCGCTCGACTGCGTCTTTGTGGCCGCTGACCACCACCTGGCCGGGCGCGTTGTCGTTGCCGACGTCGCAGACCTGATCGCCATCCGCCCCTCCTTCACAGGCTTCCGCGGCCACCGCCTCGACCTCTTCGAGTTCGAGGCCGAGCACCGCCGCCATGGCGCCTTCACCGACCGGCACGGCGGTCTGCATGGCGCGCCCGCGAAGCCGGAGCAGCCTCGCGGCGTCGGCGATCGAAAGCGCGCCGGCCGCGGCCAGCGCCGAATATTCGCCGAGCGAGTGGCCGGCGACGAAGGCGGCCTGATCGGCGAGCGGTCGGCCGCTTCTGGCTTCTAGCGCGCGTACGGCCGCGAGCGAGGTCGCCATCAGCGCCGGCTGCGCGTTCTCGGTCAGCCGAAGGGCATCCTCCGGCCCGTCGAAGACAACGGCGGAGAGCTGTTCGCCGAGCGCGTCGTCCACCTCCTCGAAGACTTGTCTGGCGGCCGGTTCGGCATCAAAGAGGGCGCGGCCCATGCCGACCGCCTGGGAGCCCTGGCCCGGAAACAGAAATACAGTGGTCATGCCTCGACGATGTCCCGTTCTCGTTTCGGATCCCGCCCCGTTCTTGTTTCGGATCTCGCCCCATTCTTGTTTCGGATCCCGCGAAGCGGATCGAAAAAGGTCTAGCGGTCGCGGATCGCCTGTCAAGCGGGCTTGCCCGGGGCGGATTTTCTTGTATAGTGCCGCCGCAATTCGGGCCTTTGGGCTCGATCACGCTGGAGTGCTGCCTTAGGTGGGCCGGTGCCGCGCGCACGGTCCCGCTTTTGTCGTGGCCGCATCCCGAGAGGCCGAGGAGTATACGAGTGACCGCCACGCGGTGTTATGAACACACGATTATCGCACGTCAGGATCTTTCTCCCCAGCAGGCGCAGGCCCTGGCCGAGACCTATGCCGGCGTGATCGGCGAGCAGGGCGGCGAGGTCACCAAGAACGAGTACTGGGGTCTTCGCAACCTGGCCTACCGAGTGAAGAAGAACAGGAAGGGGCACTACCTGCACCTCAACTTCAAGGGACCAGGCAGCCTGGTCAAGGAGCTGGAGCGGCAGGAGGAGCTTTCCGACGACGTCGTCCGCTACCTGACGGTACGGGTCGATGAACTCGAGGATGGTCCTTCGATCCTGATGCAGGCCCGTTCGTCGCGCGAGGAGCGCGGCCGCAGGGACGACGGCCCGCGGCGTCATCATGGCGACCGCGATCGAGGAGACCGTGACCGCGGCGACCGGGGGGGCGATCGCGGCTCCCGGTCGGATGGCCCCGCCCGGTCCGACTGACGTCCGGCGTCACGATCCTCACCACCCGTATCGACATGAAGTGATTGATCATGAGTGAACAGACCCAAAGCACCGGCGGAGATCGCAGCGAGGGCGGCGGGCGTCCGCCCCGACAGAGCGGCGGCGAGCCGCCGAACATCACCATCCGACGTCCGTTCTTCCGTCGGCGCAAGTCGAGCCCGTTCTCGGGCGCCGATGCCGCCAAGATCGACTACAAGGATGTTAAGCTGCTGCAGCGCTTCGTCTCCGAGCGCGGCAAGATCGTGCCCCGGCGGATTACGGCGGTGACCGCCAAGGAGCAACGGGCGCTCGCCCAGGCGATCAAGCGCGCCAGGCTTCTGGCGCTGCTGCCGTTCGTCGTGAGCTGAACCGCAGCCACATCTCCAGAAGAACCGGTCGTGTCCGCTCATGTCCCAAGCGCTCGCCCTAGCCGTCTTGGCCGGCATCGTCAGCGGCGGCCTGGGTCTGGCACCCCTGTCGGGCTCTTTCGGGCTGGTTCTGCTCAGCTATTTCGTCGAGTTTCCGGTGATGCTCGTCGGCCTGACCATGGGCTTGGCGGCGGCGCTGATCGCGGTCGCTGCCGCGATGGTGCTGAGCGGGCTGCTCGCGGGCTTCGTTCCGTCCTTGATCTACGCGGTGGCCTTCGCGCTGCCGGCACTGCTGGTGGTTCGCCAGGCCCTTCTGTCGCGCCAGGATCCGTCGGGCCTGGTCTGGTATCCGCCCGGCCACGTACTGGCGCAGCTCACGGTGCTATCGGTCATCGGGCTCGGCTTTGCGTTTCTCGCGCTGATGGGGCAGCCGGGCGGCCTGATCGGCGTGATCGAGAAGGTGCTGGTCGATGCGGCGGGGTTGTTGAGCGAGGCTGCGGGCCAGCCGGTGCCGGAGCCTGCGCTGCTCAGATCGAGCGCGGTGCTGGTGCCGGCGATCGTGGCCAGTTCCTGGTTGATCATGGCCGTGGTCAACGCCGTCGCCGCCCAGGCGATCGCGAAACAGACCGGCTGGAACCGTCGTCCCAGCCCGACGCTTCGGGATCTCGAACTGCCGTTCTGGCTCTGGCCGCTGATCGCGGGTGCTGCGGTCCTGTCCCTTTTCGGATCGACCGGGATCGGCCTGTTCGGCCGGTCGGCGCTTCTGGTCCTGATCGTGCCGTTCGGTTTTCTCGGGCTTGCCGTGATCCACAAATTCGCCGATCGCTGGTCCTATCGGCAGGTCGGTCTTGCCGCGATCTATGTCGGCATCATGCTGTTCGGCTGGCCGATCCTGGTGGTGATCGCCTTGGGGTTGGTTGAAGATTGGGCGCATCTGCGCCGGTACATGTAGAGAAATCGGAGGAACTTTCCCATGCAGGTCGTTCTGCTGGAGCGGATCGAGAAACTCGGTCAGATGGGTGACCTGGTCACGGTCAAGAACGGTTACGCCCGCAACTATCTCGTGCCCCAGGGCAAGGCGATGCGCGCGACCGAGGCCAATCTCGCCGAGTTCGAGCGGCGCAAGGTCGAGCTCGAAGCCGCCAATCTGCAACGCCGCGAGGAGGCCGAGGCAGTCGCCGGCAGGGTCGACGGCCAATCGGTCGTGATCATCCGGCAGGCCGGCGAATCCGGCCAGCTCTACGGTTCGGTCAACGGTCGCGACATCGCCGAGGCCTTCGTCGCCGCCGGCACCGTTTTCGACCGTCGCCAGGTGCGCCTGGATCACCCGATCAAGACCCTCGGCCTGCATGAGGTGCGCGTCGCGCTTCATCCTGAGGTCGACGTCGAGGTCAAGGTCAACGTCGCCCGCTCGGAGGAGGAGGCCGAGATCCAGGCCGATCCCGAGCGCGCCGCGGCCTACGAGGCGGCGCGGGCGGCCGAGGCCGAGGAGGCGGCCGCCGAGCTCGCCGATATGGGCGCGGAGCTCCGGGACGCCGAAGAGGACGCCTGACCGCGCCCGTTTCGCCCGCGACCCCGGTTGCCCGCACGATTTCGCTGCACTGCAAAAAAAGCTGGCAAGACCAGGGACTTCTGGTCTAACCTCTGCCTTTGTTTCGATGCTCGTGAAAGGCGCGGCTCGGCATGGCTGAGAGCAAGGGCGGCAGGAAGAAGTTCGACTGCAATGTCGAAGAAGGCGTCGCGGTCGTCAAAAAATACGCGAATCGACGCCTCTACAACACGGCGTCGAGCAGCTACGTCACCCTCGACGACCTCTCGAAAATGGTGCGCGACGGCGACAATTTCGTCGTTTTCGACGCCAAGACCGGCGAGGATCTGACGCGCTCGATCCTGACCCAGATTATCCTGGAAGAGGACGGCAAGGGCCGTAATCTCCTGCCGACCAATTTTCTCCGCCAGCTCATCCGGTTCTATGACGACAGCCTGCGCGCCTTCCTGCCGCGCTATCTCGAGATGAGCATGGAGAATTTTTCCAGCAACCAGGAACAGATCCGTCACTATATCGAAGGCACCTTCGGGCGCTTCTTCCCGATCGGCCAGTTCGAGGACATGGCGCGCCAGAACATCGCGCTGTTCCAGCAGGCGGCGACCATGTTCAATCCCGCGGCCGACGGCGAGACGGGTACCGCTTCGCGCGAGAACGGTACCACGCAGGGCGCCGCGCGAGCGGGCGGCGATGCCGCCAGGGAAATCCAGGAGCTGAGCGCCAGGATCGAAGCCCTGCAGCAGGAGCTCAGCAAGCTGGTCGAGGCGCAGAAGGCCGAAACCAAGCGCTGAAATCCGGCCGCCGGGCCGGTTCCGGCCCAACCCTCTCGGCGATCTTCCGGACCGACGCCCACGGAGCCTCTGGCAGGATGAGGCGGTCTGCCTATATAACGGGCGTAGCCGCGTACAACTCCGTCTCCTGTGAACCTGGCCATGTGACTTTCACCCTCATGTTCTCGGATGCCAAGCGCCCGTCCAGACCAACCCTAATCGGGGATCAATCCGGTGAATCCCATCCATTACCTGCTCGATACGCTTCTCTGGCTGTTTCTGGTCGCCATCATCGTATCGGTCATTCTGAGCTGGCTGGTGCAGTTCGGCGTGATCAATCGTCACAATCCCTTCGTGAGCCAGGTCGGCGAGTTCCTGCACCGTCTGACCGAACCGGCGCTTCGTCCGATCAGAAACGCACTGCCCGACCTCGGCGGGATCGACATCTCGCCGATCATCCTCATCGTCCTGGTGGAATTCGCCCGCCACATTCTTGCCGCCTGGATCTTCTAGGCAGGCGCGGCCGGCAGCTTGGCTCCGGCGAACTGGCTGACCTTTCGGGGCGGCAGGCTGCAGGCTGCTCTCAGGGTCCAGCCGGCGGCCAGGCGGCAGGGCGTGGCGGGGCCCGAAGTCGACGCTGCCGGCCGCGTCAGCCTGAAGGTCCGGGTCAGCGCCCCGCCCGAGGACGGCAAGGCGAACGCCGCGGTCGTCAGGCTGCTGGCGAAACGCTGGGGCGTCGCACCGTCCCGGCTTTCGGTGGTGCGCGGTGCGACCGGGCGAAGCAAGACGATCGAGATCGAGGGCGGTGATCAGGATCTTCTCGACAAGATCGACAAAATCGAAGACACCGGGGGCTGAACCACCGAAGCGGGAGGAACTGACGGGATGGGCGCCATGATCATCGACGGTAAGGCTGCGGCGGCCGAGCTTCGGGACGGCATCAAGTCGGCGATTGCCGATTTCACCGAAAAGGCGGGGCAGGCGCCCGGTCTCCGGGTGATCCTGGTCGGCGACAATCCTGCCAGCACCACCTATGTCGCGACCAAGGAGCGGACCGCGCTTGAGACCGGCATCGCCAGCGGCGTCACCAAGCTCCCGGCGAGCACCAGCCAAACGGCCCTTCTGGACGAGATCAAGGCGCTGAACGCCAATGCCGCCGTGCACGGCATTCTGGTGCAGCTGCCGCTTCCGGATCACATCGACGAGGCGGCGATCATCGATGCGATCGATCCGGCCAAGGACGTCGACGGCTTTCACCCCATCAATGTCGGCCGCCTGTTCACGGCCAAGGGCGGCATCGATCCGAGGCTTTTGGTCTGCTGCACGCCCATGGGTAGCATGATCCTGGTGCGAAAGGCGCTCGGCGACGATCTCGCCGGCAAGCATGCGGTGGTGCTGGGCCGCTCCAACATCGTCGGCAAGCCGGTCGGCGCTCTTCTGCTCGCCGAGAACTGCACCGTGACCATCGCGCATTCCAAGACGCGCGATCTGCCGGCCCTTTGCCGGGATGCGGACATTCTGGTCGCAGCGGTCGGCCGTGCGGAGATGGTCAAGGGGGACTGGATCAAGCCAGGCGCCACCGTGATCGACGTCGGCATCAATCGCCTTCCCGGCCCCGAGAACAAGGGCCGCGGCCGACTGGTCGGCGACGTCGCCTTCGACGAGGCGCTGGAGGTTGCGGGCGCGATCACGCCGGTCCCGGGCGGTGTCGGGCAGATGACGGTCGCCTGTCTTCTGCGCAACACGCTGATCGCCGCCGAGAATAGCCTGAGCTGACCCGTCCGGCTCGACCCGCGGCGGGAAGAGAAGAACCGCGGTCTGGAGGAAGCCATGGCATCGACGGTGCAGATCAACGAGCGGTCCGCGCGCGGAGGCGGTGGCGGCTACGATCTCGCGGGCGTGCTGCTGATCGTTCTCGGGGTGGCGCTGATGGTGATCGGCGCCCTGATGATGGTTTATCTCGGCATGACGATTTTCGAGATCCTGAAGTCTCCGGACGAGACGAAGCTGGTGGCGCTGATCCTCGAACAGACACAGACTCAGGACCGGACGTTTTCAGGCGTCTTTGGCGATCGCAGGATCGAATTCACCTTCGGCGAGCCGCTGCGCACCTTGCTCTTCGTCCTGGTTCTTGTCTGGATATTGGGCGCGATGTTGAAGATCGTCACCTCGATCGTCGGCGCCGGCCGCGAGCTGGTCAGCGCCGGCCGCCGGCAATGACGTCGCCGAGAAAGGAAAAGCGATGAGTCTCGATACCTATCCCGTGGACCCCGCCAGGTTCGACGGACCGGTGCTGGTGACCGGTGCGGGCGGCTGCATCGGCGCCTGGGTGCTCGCTTTGCTCGACCGCGCAGGCGTGCCGGTGGTGGCGTTCGATCTCGCACCGGACAAGCGCCGCCCGAAGCTCCTGATGGCGGACAAGGCGGTGGACGCCATCACCTGGGAAACCGGCGACATCGCGGACAGCGAGCGGGTGATGTCGGTGGTGCGTGATCACGGCATCCGGGCGATCATCCACCTCGCCGCCCTGCAGGTGCCGTTCTGCAAGGCCGATCCGATCAACGGTGCCAAGGTCAATGTGGTCGGCACGGTCAACGTTTTCGAAGCGGCGCGAGCCCAGGGGCTGAAGCGGACGACCTTCGCGAGCTCGATCGCGGCGCACAGCTTCTTTCCGGACCAGAGCTGGCTGCCGACCCTCTACGGCGCCTACAAATATTGCGATGAGATGATCGCGAAGGTCTATTTCCAGGACTGGGGCGTGCCGAGCGTCGGCATCCGTCCGGGCGTGGTCTACGGCATCGGCCGGGATCAGGGCATGACCTCCAAGACCACGGCCGCGATTCTGGCAGCTGCCGCGGGCAAGCCCTACACCATTCCGTTTTCCGGCCCCGTCTCCGGCCTGCATGCGGGTGAGGTCGCGAGCGCCTTCATCGCATCGGTTTCCGAAGATCGCGACGACGCCCGGACCTTCGATCACAACGGTGTCGCGACCACGGTCGAGGAATGGGTATCGCTGATCAAGAAACTGGCGCCCGACGCGAAGATTACCGTGAAGGGCGACGCCCTGCCGTTTCCGGCCGACCTCTCGGACGATCCCATCCGGTCCTATCTCGGTGATCTTGGCCACCTCTCGCTGGACGAGGGCATCAAGTCGACCTTCGACACTTTCCAGACGATGCTCCGCAACGACGTCATTTCAGCCGACGCCGTCCACTGAGGTCGCCGCCGGCGGAATCGAACATGGCCGCATAACGCTGGATCCCCGCCATGTCGGCGGGGAAACCCCATGAGGTGCCACGCCACCTAGCCGAGGTCGCGCAGGAGGTGTGCGGCGCTGCGGGCGAAGGCGGGGGCGAGGAGATCGGCCCATGCCGCCTGACCGTCCGCCGTCTCGATCAGATCCTGGCGGATCTCGATTTCGAGCGAAGGGATGCCGCGGCGCTCGCCATGCTCCGGCACCGTATAGTCGCGCGTCTGGTCGAGGGCGTAGGGCTCGTTGTCGGCGATCGGATGCCGGCCGTCCGCACGCAGCACGCTGCCCACCAGATGGGCCATGCGCGGATCGAGATCGTAGAGAAGGCCGAGATGCATCTGCCGCGCCACGTCCATGAAGACCGGCGTGAAGCTGTGCACGCTCACGAACACCGTGGGCCGCCCCGCGGCCATACGCCGATCGAGCTCCAGGGCGATGCGCTCGTGCAGCGGGCGGTAGATCTCGTCGGTTCTCGCCTGCCGCTCGAATGCGCTCAGTCCATCGTTACCGGGGATGCGCGTGCGCTCGCTGATCGTCGGAATGAAGCTCTCGACATGAGTCTCGCGATTGCAGTCGCAGACGAGGCGCGAATAGGTCTGGGTGATTAATGCTGCATCGAGGCGTTCCGAAAGGGCTTTCGAAACCGCCGCTGCACCGATGTCCCAGGCGATGTGGCGGCGCCGGTCCCGTTCGCTCAGGCCGAGATCGCCGAGCGCTCTCGGGATGCGCCGGCCGGCATGCTCACAGACCAGGAAGATCGGGCTCCCGCCCTCGAGATTGAAGACGTCGACCGGCGACGGCTCGCCGGCTCCAAGCAGGCTCCCGTCCGCATTGCCGCCGTCGACGGTCTCGCCAGGCGCTGTCGTCGATTCGCTCCTCATGTCCGGGCGTTTCGCCTCCACCTCGCTGGCCCATCTTGGCGGCCTGCCTTGACGGCCCACCTTGACGACAATGCCTCTCCTCGCCGACTATCGGTCCGGAAGAATTGCCCGATCGCTGCGGTCCGCCCCAAGACTTCGGTCCGAATGGCGTCCACGACGAATTTCGCAGCCCCTCGCCGTTGTAACAGAGACGAGCACCGACGCAATGATGCGATCGCCAGGAACATGGCACCCTTTTCGATCGGCCGGAAAGGCCGCGGCGACGCTCGGCGTTGTCGCCTTCACCTGGCTCGCCGGGCTTGGCCAGGCGCAGGAGATCGACATCGCCGAGCAGCGCAACCTGGTCAACAAGGGTGTCATCGGCGTGCTCGGCGACGGCGCCCGCGGCGCGGATTTCGAGCTGATTGCCGAGCTCGCGATCGTCCTCGACGACGGCTATGAGCGGCGCATCCTGCCGATGGCGGGCTCGGGCTCGGTGCGCGCCATCGAAGACCTTCTCCTCCTTCGCGGCGTCGACGTCGCCCTGGTGCAGGCTGATGTGCTCGACTTCTACAAGGAGGCCGATCTGTTCCCCGACATCGTGGACAGGGTCGGCTATCTGCTCAGGCTTTATGACAAGGAATTTCATCTCCTAGCCAGCAGGGACGTCGGCTCGATCCAGGATCTCGAAGGCAAACGGGTCAATTTCGGGCCGCCGTCCAGCGGCAGCTATCTGACCGCAAGCCTGGTGTTCGACGCCCTCGGCATCGCCGTCGAGGCCCTGGACGACGACTATCAGATCGGCCTCGACAAGCTGCGTCAGGGCGAGATCGCGGCCTGGGTCCGGGTCGACGCCAAGCCGGCGCTGCAGCTGGAGAAGGTGGCCGCCGACGACGGTCTGCATCTGCTGTCGATTCCGGCCGCCGCGATCACCTCATCCTACGTTCCGGCCACGCTGACGCCCGAAGACTATCCGGGCCTGATCGACGGCGGTGGAGCGATCGAGACGCTCGCCGTGCCGACGGTCATGGCGGCCTATCGCTGGTCGAGGCGGCATGAACGGCGAGCGGTGCTCGACGACTTTCTGGGCGAGCTGACGCGAGGGCTGGACAGGCTGAGCAGGCCGCCCTTCGACGCCAAATGGCGGGAGGTCGATCCGGCCGCCGGGATCGAGGGATGGTCGCGCTTTTGAGCCCGAATGCGGCGGGACTTCTTCGTCCGGCGCGCCGGACGAAGAGGGCGCCGGCGTTCGCGATCCTGCGCTCGCAACAGCAGCAGTTTTAGGAGAAGGCCGCCTTTCCACCCGCCCGCTCAACCGCTAAGCTCTCGACTGACAAGCCGGTCTTTCCGGCTGATCGGAGATGAGGGAGGATGACGCAGGCGCTGAAATCGGCCCTGATCGAGGCGGCGGCGAAAGCGATCGCCGACCATGCAGACGCGCTGACGGCGCTCGATCAGGCGATCGGCGACGGTGACCACGGCATCAACATGAAGCGCGGCTTCGACGCCATTCTCGCCGAGAAGGACGCGATCGCGGCCCTCGACGACGGTGACGCCCTTCAAAAAGCCGGCATGACCCTGGTGATGAAGGTCGGCGGGGCTTCCGGACCGCTCTATGGCAGTCTTTTGATGGGCATGGCCAAGGCGGCGAAGGCCGGCTCCGATCTCGAAGGCCAGCTCGCCGGAGGCATCGCCATGGTGAAGAAGCGCGGTAAATCGGATGTCGGCGCCAAGACCATGCTGGACGTGCTCGCGCCGGTTCATGCCGTCCTGGAGCGGAGCGCCGGCCAGGCGCTGGGTGCCGTGATTCCGGCCATACGCGAGACCGCGAAGGCCAGCAGGGAGGCCACGCGCGACATGCAGGCGACCCGCGGACGGGCGTCTTTCCTGGGCGAGCGTTCGGTCGGTCATATCGACCCCGGCGCCGCTTCGTCGGCGCTGTTGATCGATACGGTATGTGACGTTCTGGAGGACGTTGGGTGAGTGAGAATGTCGGCATCGTCATCGTTTCCCATTCGTCGGATGTCGCGAAAGGAGCCGCCGACATGGTGCGTGGCATGGTCGGCGACGAGGTCAGGGTCTGCCATGCCGGCGGCAATCCGGCGGGCGGGCTCGGCACCGACGTCGGCGCGATCAGGACGGCGATCGAAGAGGCCTGGTGCGAGGCCGGCGTCGCCATTCTCGTCGACCTCGGCGCCGCTGAAATGAACACCGAGATGGCGATCGAGATGCTGTCCTACGACATGCGGCGGCGGGTCAGGCTCTGCAACGCGCCGGTGGTCGAAGGTGCGGTCCTGGCGGCGACCGAAGCGTCCGGCGGCGCCAGCCTCGAGGAGGTCTGTCAGACCGCCGAGGCGGCGCTCCTTTAGCGCCGTCGCCGGCGCGGCGAAGGGGATATGGCGGAAAACGGCGAAAGCGATAGCTGGGCGGCGAGCGCCGAGGTGGTCATCGAGCATCCGACCGGCCTGCATGCGCGCCCGGCGATAACCTTCACCAAGCTCGCCAAGACCTTTCCGGCGGCCGAGATCCGCATCCGCGCCGAAGGTGCGACCGACTGGATCGACGCCAAGAGCATCGTCAAGGTCATGGGCTCGAAGCTGAGGAGCGGAACGCGCCTGCAGCTTCGCGCCTCCGGCGAGGGCGCGCAGGCGGCGATCGACGCTCTGAAGGGGCTGGTCGAGCGGAATTTCGACGAGACCGCGGAGCGCCCATGAGCGAGCGCCGCCTTTCCGGCAAGCCCGCATCGCCAGGCCTCGCCATCGGCCCGCTGATCCGCGTCGATCTTGAGAAACGAAAAACGGAGCGAGGCCGAAATCCACCCGCCGACGAGCGTTCCGCCCTGGATCAGGCGATCGCCAGGGCCATGGCCGATCTCGAAGCCCTTGCCGCGGTCGCCTCCGGCGACGGCGCCGAGATTCTCGCTTTCCAGATCGAAATGCTCGGCGATCCGGCGCTGATCGAGGGCGTCATCCCGAGCATCGCGGGCGGCGAGGCGGCGGCGGACGCCTTCGAAGCCGGCCTGGACGCCCAGATCGAAGACTATCTCGCGGCCGACGACGACTATTTTCGGGCGCGCGCGAGTGATCTCGAAGACCTGAAGGATCGTGTCGTCCGCATTCTGGACGGCGACGCCGCGGACCTGCCGGCGCTGCCTGAAGGCGCCGTCGTCCTGGCACGCGACCTGCCGCCGTCCCGCTTTCTCGCCCTGGACCCGAAGCGCCTCGGCGGCCTTGCCCTGATCGACGGCAGCGCCAGCAGCCATGTCGCCATCCTCGCCCGCGGCCGGGGCCTGCCCATGGTGATCGGCCTCGGCCCGGCGGCGGAGGAGGGCGGGGGGGAAGGCAGCGAGGACGACGGCGACGCCATCCTGGACGGTGATGCCGGCGCGCTGCTGCTCGCGCCGAGCGCGGCCACGGTCGACCGCTATCGCGAACGTCAGGCTTCGGCCGTCGAAACCGCCGCTCTTGCACTCGCCACGCGGGACCGGCCGGCGATGACGGTGGACGGTGTGCTGATCGAGGTCATGATCAATGTCGACGATCCGGCGGCGGTCGATGACGCGACGCTCCTGGCCAGCGACGGCGTCGGTCTCCTGCGCACCGAGTTCCTCCTGATCGGCAGGGACCGCCTGCCGGACGAAGAAGAGCACTTCCGGCACTATCGCGACCTCCAGCGCCGTCTGGCCGGTCGGCCGCTGATCGCCCGCACCCTCGATATCGGCGGCGACAAACCCCATCCGGGCCTTTCGCTGCCACCTGAGGCGAACCCTTTCCTCGGCCTTCGCGGCCTTCGTCTCTGCCTCGAGCGGCCCGAGATTTTTTTGCCTCAGATTCGCGCCCTCCTGCGTGCGGCCGCGGCGGGGCCGCTCCAGGTCATGCTGCCGATGGTAACGGTTCAGGCGGAGATCGACGAGGCGAAGGCTCTGTTCGCCGACGCCCTGCGCGACTTGACGTCCGAGGACTTCGCCGCAGCCATGCCGCCGATCGGCATCATGGTGGAAACCCCGGCCGCAGCGCTCACCCTTGACCGGCTGGATGCCGCCTTCTTCTCGATCGGCTCCAACGATCTCATCCAGTACACCATGGCAGCGGCGCGGGATTCCGGCGGCCGGGTCGCGGCCCTGCTCGATCCCGCCCATCCCGCGATCGAGCGGCTGATCCGCGGTGTGGTCGAGGAAGGTCGAGGGAGCGGCCGGGAAGTGAGTCTCTGCGGCGACATGGCCTCCGATTCCGCCTGCCTGAAGCTTCTGCTCGCCGCCGGGCTCGAAAAAATTTCGGTGGCGCCGGCGGCGCTCGGTCGGGTCAAGGCTTCGATCGCCGAAATCGATCTCGAAAACGCAAGGGCTGAAAAAGGCCGAACGGGGAGGATCTGATGAAAAAATTCGTGAACGACGTCGACGACATCCTGAAGGAAGCGCTCGACGGCTTCGGCCGGGCCCATGCCGATCTGGTCGCGGTGCACCACGATCCCGCCTTCGTGACCCGCGCCGAGCCGACCCGGCAAGGCAAGGTGGCCCTCATCTCCGGCGGCGGCTCCGGCCACGAGCCGCTGCATGCCGGCTTCGTCGGCGAAGGCATGCTGGACGCCGCCTGCCCGGGCGCCGTCTTCACCTCGCCGACCCCGGATCAGATGCTGGCGGCGGCCGAGGCGGTCGAGAACGGCGGCGGCGTCCTCTTCATCGTCAAGAACTACGAGGGCGACGTCATGAATTTCGAGATGGCCGCCGAGATGGCGACCTTCGATCAGGCCACCGTGCTCACCAATGACGACTGCGCGGTCGAGGACAGCACCTACACCACAGGCAGGCGCGGCGTCGCCGGCACCGTCGTGGTCGAAAAAATCGTCGGCGCGCTCGCCGAGGAAGGCGGCGATCTCCAGGCCTGCAAGACGCTCGGCGACAAGGTCAACGCCGCCACCCGCTCCATGGGCACGGCGCTGACCAGTTGCACCGTGCCGGCAGCCGGCACACCCACCTTTCAGATCGGCGAGGACGAGATCGAGATGGGCGTCGGCATCCACGGCGAGCCCGGACGTAAGCGCGTCAAGCTGAAACCGGCCGACGACATCGTCGAAGAGATGATGGACGCGATCGTCTCGGACCTGGGCGGCAACGGCGGCGAGTGTCTTCTACTGGTCAACGGCTTCGGCGCCACGCCCGTGATGGAGCTCTATCTGGTGTACGAGGCGGCGGCCAAGCGACTGGAGGGCAAGGGCTTCACGATCGCGCGCTCGCTGGTCGGCAACTACTGCACGTCCCTCGACATGGCCGGCTGCTCGCTCACCGTCACCCGCCTCGACGACGAGCTGACACGCCTCTGGGACGCGCCGGTGCACACCGCCGGCCTCCGCTGGGCCGCCGGGCGGCGATGACCTGATCGGAGCGAGGACGAGGGATGACCGACTACCAGAAGCTGCACCGTCTCGACGGCCGCGTCGCGATCGTCACCGGTGCCGGCGCCGGCATCGGCCGCGCCACCGCCCATGCGCTCGCCGCCCACGGCGCCATCGTCGCCGTCACCGACATCGACGGCGGGGCTGCGGCGGCCGTGGCGTCCGAGATCGAGCGGGGCGAAGGCTGCACCCTCGATGTCACGAACGAGGCTCAGGTGGCGGAACGGATCGACGAGGTGGCGCGCCGCCACGGTCGGCTCGACATCCTGGTCAACAATGCGGGCCTCGGCGCGCGCATGCCGACCCTCGATCTGACCGACGAACGCTGGCGCAGGGTGATGGCCGCGGGTCCGGACGGCAGTTTCCACGCCGCGCGCGCCGCCGGTCGTCACATGCTGGAGCGAAAGTGCGGGGCGGTCGTCAACGTCGCCTCGATCATGGGCATGGTCGGCGGCGCCCACTACGCCAACCTCGCCTACCACACCGCCAAGGGCGCCATCGTCAACATGACCCGCGCGCTCGCCTGCGAATGGGCGCCGCTGGGCGTCCGCGTCAACGCCGTCGCCCCGACCTTCGCGCGCACCGCGATGACCGGCCCCCTGATGCAGGACGAGGCCATGGTCGAGCGTCTCCTCGAAGCGACGCCTATGGGCCGGTTCGTCGAGCCCGAGGAGGTGGCGGCCGCCATCGCCTTTCTCGCCAGCGACGCCGCCTCGATGATCACCGGTGCGATCCTGCCGGTTGACGGCGGATGGCTTGCACGTTAAAGTTGAATTAACCTTTCGATACATCATTCTTCGATCACGTCATAACGACTGATAGTGAGGCCGTTGCGGCGGTTTCTTCAGCCGTCACATGACATGCACGCCGATTTCGACCGATATCTTGATTGCCTCCTGGTTTTGTCTAAAGTGGGAGTGTTGAATGGGTCGGTCGGATCATGGCGAGGGTTTTTCGCATGATGCAGTTAGTCTTGGGCTCGACATTCCTGGGCGCAGCTTGGCGCCGGCTCGCCGCGGCCGCCCTTTGCCTTTCCGTCCTAGCCGCCTGCCAGGGGCACACGCCGGCGAAGGCGAGCAGCGTCAAGATCGGCAAGCCCTACCAGATCAATGGCGAGTGGTACTATCCGCGCATGGTCGACCGCTACCGCGAGATCGGCGTCGCCTCCTGGTATGGCCACCCCTTCCACGGCCGCAAGACCGCGAACGGCGAGATCTACGACATGCACGGCATGACCGCGGCCCATCCCACCCTGCCGCTGCCGAGCGTCGCCCGCGTGACCAATCTCGAGAACGGCAAGAGCATCACCGTGCGCGTCAACGATCGCGGCCCCTTCGCCAAGAAGCGCATCATCGACCTCTCCCGCCGCGCCGCCTGGGCGCTCGGCTTCAAGGACCAGGGCACCGCCAGGGTCGAGGTGGTCTATCTCGGCCTCGCCGACGGCCTCCGCCCGCCCCGCGTTCCCGCGCGCAGACCGGACCGCGTCGCCCTGCTCGACTGACGTCGCCGCACGCCTTGCCTGGCCTCCGGCCTGGACGCCCCGTCTGGACGGACATTGCCGCATGGGTTAATCAAACCTTACATGCGAACCTCAAACATTCCTTAAGAGTTCAGTGTTACAAAGGCGGCACGCTGGAAAGTCGGAAATGAAGAACATGGTTGGAAAACGCCGCCGTAACACCGTTCGGCACGCCGGCCTCGCCCTCGCGACGACGCTGGCGCTTGCCGCCTGCGCCGCCGCGCCCGAGACCCCGTCCCGCCCGGATGCGCTCCGCCAGATCCAGCCCTCCAACGGCCCGGTCGCCTATGCCAGCCTTCAGCCCGGCGCATCGATCCGCCCCGGCGGCCGCCCCTACCGCCCCGCCGCCGACCTGCCGAAGCCGCTCCTCGCCGAGATCGTCGTCCCGAAAGCGCCCCTTCAATGCGTCCCCTACGCGAGAAAACTCTCCAACATCCAGATCCGCGGCGACGCCTGGACCTGGTGGGGCCAAGCCGAGGGCCGCTACCCGCGCGGCGACGACCCTGCCGCCGGTTCCGTCATGGTCCTGAAAAAGAAAGACGCCACCAGCCTCGGCCACGTCGCCTATGTCGAGGAGATCATCGACGAGCGCACCCTGATCGTGAGCCACGCCAACTGGCTGAACGAAGGCCGCATCCACAACAACGCGCCCGTGCGCGACGTCTCCAGAGACAACGACTGGTCCGCCGTCCGCTTCTGGAACACCGAAGGCGGTCATTTCGGCGGCAACACCTATTACCCCTACGGCTTCATCTATCAGCACCAGGCCATCGCGTCGCGATAAGTCCCGCCGCCTGGATGGCGACCGTTTCTCGATGTGTTCGATACGGTGGCCAAACATGGTGATGGGCTTGGTCGTTCGATCCCCAATTCCTTTACGACGTCTATCTCGACGAACGATCGGCGGCAGGTGATCGTCACATTCGCCCATCAGCGTCTTGACCTTTCGTCAAGCTGGTGCTGCTACCCTGTTTCTGGTCCATGCGGTCCTGGGAATCCGCCCGCCCGCGGAAAAGGGAGAGCTTGGCTCGGATTCCCAGGATCGGATGGACCAGGACGTCACGGTGACATGATCGGGTTAGGAAAACGTCAACGGCCGGCGGCGGAGAGCGGCCGGGAACACGGCATGCAACGTCCCGAACGCGCCTCGAAACGATGAATGTCGACGCGCACCGGTACAAGATGACCCGCGGCACGTCGCCGTTTTCCGCTTTCATGCCAGGCCCGTGGGCGCCGCCCACTTGACAGAAACGCCCTTCATTACCATACCCAACCCTGGACGGGGCCGTAGCTCAGTTGGGAGAGCGCTAGAATCGCACTCTAGAGGTCGTCGGTTCGATTCCGATCGGCTCCACCACCCCCCGGCGGGGGTTGGCCGTACTTGTAGAAAAACCCGGAAAATGTGGGGCCGTAGCTCAGTTGGGAGAGCGCGACATTTGCAATGTCGAGGTCATCGGTTCGATCCCGTTCGGCTCCACCACTCCCCGGCGTGGAGGGGCTCGACTTGCCTGAGACCGAGATCAGCCGTCCGGGCCCGCAGCCGGGGCGATGAGCGCGTCGATGCGTTGTTGAATGGTCTCGACCATCCAGGCTCGACAGGTGCGAGACAGCCGCTCTCCTGCAGCGCCAGCGCGATCGAAAGCGCCGCCCGCCAGTGATCCAAAGCCTCTTCTGAAACGTACCCTTGCTCAGTGATCTCGATGAGGTCGCGCTGCTCGGCCTGGGTCAAAAGCTCGTCCGCCTCGTCGAAGTCGCCTTCGTCGATCGCCGCCTTGGCCCGCTCGACCTAGTCCCCGATCACCGGATCGTCCTGATCGAGAGCGGCGAGGCGGGTTTCCATCTCCTTGTACTGTTCGGCGATCTTCTCCAGCTTCGCCTTCGGATCCGCGCTGTCCACATGCCGCTGGTCGAGAATGGTGAGGAAGGACTGGTCCGCCTCCTGCGTGACCCCGAGCTTTTCGCCGAGCCCCTCGGCTCTCGCGCGAAGCTGGTCGATCAGCTTCCGGCTCTCCCGGCCTTCCTTCAGGAGATGGCCGATCTCGCCGGCCATGCCGGCCGCCTGGCTTTCGCGCTCCGCATCGCTGAAGCTGTCGAGCGGTTTCGCATCGAGCGGCTTCAGGTTCAGCCGCTCCAGCCAGTCGACCGACGTCCAGGTGCAGCCGCTGAGCAGGATCGGATAGAGCCGAAGCCCTTCCCGCCCCGCGCCTTGCGCTCCAAAAGGCGCTCGACCTCGTGGTCCATGATGAAGTTGGACGTCAGAAAATGCCGGGAGATCAAAAGAACGCCGATATCCGCCGCCGCCAGCGCCTGGTCGATCTCGCGGCGCCAGTCGTCCCCGCCGTCGATCCGGCGATCGTCCCAGACCAGAAAATCCCCCTGCCGCTCCGCCACCCGCAGATGGCCGACGACCAGATCCTTCCAATCCTCGTCCTGGTGGCTGTAGCTGATGAATATCGTCGGCGCGTCGCTCATCGAATGCACGGGTGCAATCAAAGGATGATCGAACCATAACCGTCCCCAAAGCCCGCGGCAATCGCGCAAACGCCCCCGCACACATCCCGCACCCCCTCACGCGCGCGCCCTCGAAACCGCTCCCCGCTCCTATCCGCACCGAGTGTCCCGATGACGAAGTTTCTTCGGCTTCTAATAGGTAACCCGGTCTTGACCTTGCTTCGCTGCTTAGCTTCCGGGTCCATGCGATCCTGGGAGTTCGAGCCCGACCCAACCCTGTCCCGACGGGCGGGCGGATTCCCAGGATCGCATGGACCGCGAAACATGTTGCCGGGGCGGGGTTAATATGGGGTTGGCGATGCGGTGGTCAGGCTCGGTGTCGGGTGACGGGGCTGGATGCTTCGGCGGAGTCGATCGGCGAGACCACGGTTTCAACCCACCGAAGGCGTTTTCGCTCTAGCGATGCCCTTCGTCGGTCGCCTTCTCTTGCGTTCGTCGTCATCCGCCGCCATGTCTGCCATGAACCGAAGCGACAGCGAGGCGAAGCGTGCGTGATCTGAGCGCCAACGACGGGGCAGGGCTCGAACCTGAAGTCAACGAAGTGGCCGAGCCACCTGCGCCACTCGCATCACCCTGGGGGATGTTCGATCTCAACGTGATCGGGATCTGGACGCTCTATTTGAGGGAGGTGCGGCGGTTTTTGAAGGTGCCGCTGCAGACGGTCTTCGCGCCGCTGGTGACCGTCATGATGTTTCTCCTCGTTTTCTCGGTGGCCCTCGGACGGGGCGGGCGGGTGATCGAAGGCGTGCCGTTTCTGGCCTTTCTCGCGCCGGGGCTGATCATGATGGCGATCATCCAGAACGCTTTCGCCAACACGTCCTCCTCGATCATGATCGGCAAGATTCAGGGCAACATCGTCGACGTGCTGATGCCGCCCTTTCGCAGTTCGGAGCTTTTGTTCGGCATCGTCGCGGGCGGCGTGACCCGGGGCATGCTGGTGGCCGCCGTGGTGCTGATCGCCATGGCCTTCGTGGTCGACCTCTCGGCGATCAACTGGCCGCTCGCCTTCTTCTACGCCCTTTCCGGCTCGCTGATGCTGGCGCTGCTCGGGTTTCTCGGCGGGCTCTGGGCGGAAAAATTCGATCAGATGTCCGCGGTCACCAATTTCGTGATCACCCCGCTCTCCTTTCTCTCCGGCACCTTCTATTCGATCACCCAGCTGCCCGAGAACGTTCAGGCACTCGCCTTCGTCAATCCGTTTTTCTATCTGATCGACGGCCTTCGCTACGCCGTGGTCGGCCACGCCGACGGTTCGATCATGATCGGCATGGCGGTGGTCACCTCGATCAACGCCGCGCTCTGGATGTTCGCGCACCATCTCCTGCGCCTCGGTTATCGGATCAAAGCCTGAAGACGCGCGGTCCTGTTTTTTAACAACCTCAGGTTGCTGAATCCAAGGTGGGCGGTGTAATGTTCGGCGCCGGCGTTCGGAGGACTGCCGGCTCCATGATGATCGACAAGGTGCTGTTCCTATCGATGCTAGGAGATCTTCGTTGACCCACATCGCGCCCAATGTGACGCCGATCGAGCTCTTGTTGATCGACGACGACGAGGCCGACCTCTATCTCGCCAAACGCGCCTTTCGCAAATGCGATACGGTCATTCAGGTCCAGGTCGCCCGTCACGGCGAGGAGGCACTATCCCTGCTCCGCCGCGAGAGCCCCCATGACGACGCCAGGCGGCCGGATCTGATCCTGCTCGATCTCAACATGCCGCGCATGAACGGCCACGAATTTCTGACCCACGTCAAGGCGGACGAAGAACTCAAGGCCATCCCGATCGTGGTCATGAGCATGTCCGAAAGCGATGTGGACATGATGGAGAGCTACCGGCTGATGGCGAGTTCCTATATCTCGAAGCCGGTCGAGCTGGAAGCGTTCGGCAACGTCGTCCGTTCGATCGAGGATTACTGGTTCAAGGCCGTCCGCCTTCCCCAGCAGCGGGAAGCCTATGGATAGGGGACAGTCGGACCGTTGACAGGTTGAGAATAGCCGGCAACTTTGGGGGTTTGTGGCCGGGGTCGTCGCCTTTCCGGATCGGCGTCTCGTGGCCGGAACCCGACGACCGACGTCGTCCCGAACGAGACACGATCATGCTGAACGCGCCCATGCCTCCCGTCCTTCCGGTCTACAAGCGGGCACCGGTCACCTTCGAGCGCGGCGAGGGCGCCTATCTGTTCGACCGCGACGGCCGCCGCTATCTCGATTTCTGCAGCGGCATCGCCGTAACCCTGCTCGGCCACGCCCACCCGCATCTGGTCGGCGTGCTGAAGGCGCAGGCGGAGCGCTTCTGGCACTGCTCCAACCTCTACGGCATCGAAGGCCAGGAGCAGCTTGCCGAGCGTCTGGTGGCGCATTCCTTCGCCGACACCGCCTTCTTCTGCAACTCCGGCGCCGAGGCGCTGGAGTGCGCGATCAAGATGGCGCGGCGCTTCCACCATGAGCGCGGCCAGCCCGAGCGCCACGAGATCGTCACCTTCGAGGGCGCCTTTCACGGCCGCACCATGGCCACCATCTCGGCCGGCGGCCAGGCGAAATATCTCGAAGGCTTCGCGCCGGCTCTGCCGGGTTTCAGGCAGGTGCCGCCGGGCGATCTCGCCGCCGTCGAAGCCGTGATCGGCCCCGCCACAGCAGCCGTTCTGATCGAGCCCGTGCAGGGCGAGGGCGGGCTTCGCGCCCTCGACATCGGCTATCTCGAAAGCCTGCGCCGCCTCTGCAACCAGCACGACATCCTCCTGATCTTCGACGAGGTGCAGACCGGTCTCGGCCGCACCGGCCGGATGTTCGCCTATGAATGGAGCGCGATTGCGCCCGATCTCATGGCGCTCGCCAAGGGCATCGCCGGCGGTTTTCCCATGGGCGCCTGTCTCGCGACCGCACGCGTCGCCGGCGCCATGGCGCCCGGCACCCATGCCTCGACCTTCGGCGGCAACCCGCTCGCCTGCGCCGCCGCCAACGGCGTGCTCGACGTCCTGCTCGCCGATGGCTTTTTCGACCAGGTGCAGGCGGTGTCGGGTCGGCTTCGGGATGAGCTCGAGCGTCTCGCGAAAACCTTCCCCGCAATCGTCGACGAGGTGCGCGGCAAGGGTCTCATGCTCGGTCTCCGGCTGAATGACGAGCTGGTCGCCGCCGACGTCGTCAACCGTCTTCTGAAGCGGAACCTGCTCACTGTCCCGGCCGGCGACAACGTCCTTCGCCTGCTGCCGCCGCTGATCATCGGCGCGCAGGAGATCGACGAGGCGATCTCGACCCTGGAGGAGATGTTGCGGACGCTCGACGAGGAGTGTTCGGGCGAGATCAGGCGGTCGGCGTCGTGAGCGACGGTCGCAAGGCGCGCCACTTCCTCGACGTTCATGACCTCGAAGGCGCCGATCTCAGACGCATCATCGATCTCGCGAGCGATCTGAAAGGCGAAGGTGGTCGAATGGCGGCCGAGCGGCTGCCGCGAAAAACCCTCGCCATGATCTTCGACAAGCCTTCCACCCGCACCCGTGTCTCCTTCGAGGTCGCGATCAAGGCGCTCGGCGGCGATGCGGTGGTGCTGAACGCCAAGGACATGCAGCTCGGCCGCGGCGAGACCATCGAGGACACGGCGAAGGTGCTGTCCCGCTATGTCGACGCGATCATGATCAGGACCGACAGCCACGACAAGCTGCTGCAGATGGCGGATGCCGCCGACGTGCCTGTCATCAACGGGCTCACCGACTTCTCGCATCCCTGCCAGATCATGGCCGACGTCATGACCTTCGAGGAGCACAAGGGCGCCATTCAGGGCCGGACGCTCGCCTGGGCGGGCGACGGCAACAACGTCGCCAATTCATGGATCCACGCCGCCCAGCGCTTCGATTTCCGCCTGAACATCGCCTGCCCCGAAGCGCTTCGCCCCAACCCCGAGGTGATCGCCTGGGCGGAGGAGCGTCAGGCGCGGGTGAAGGTGTTCGACGACCCGAAGGAGGCGGTCGCCGGCGCCGATGCGGTCATGACCGACGTCTGGGTCTCGATGGGCGACGCCGAGGCCGATCGAAGGCGCCGACTGCTCGCTCCCTATCAGGTCAACAGCGACCTGATGGCGGCGGCGACGCCGGAGACGCTGTTCCTCCACTGCCTGCCTGCCCATCGTGAGGAGGAGGTCACTGCCGAGGTGATCGACGGCCCGCGCTCGGTGGTGTTCGACCAGGCCGAGAACCGGCTGCATGCGCAAAAGGGTATTCTCGCCTGGTGTCTGGGTTGATCCGAACGTCAGCTTTGCGATGATGGGGGAACTGCCAGCTCTGGGTGGACCAGAGTCTTTGGAGGTCCGATGACTGCCCATTCCATCGCAGACGACATATCCAGGCCGTTCCAGCTCGAACAGTCGGCGCTCAGGGGCCGCCTGATCAGGCTCGGCGACACCGTCGACGTCGTCCTCACCCGCCACGACTATCCGCCCGCCGTCAGCCGGCTTCTGGGCGAGATGTTCGTGCTCGCGGCGACGCTCGCCGGCGGACTGAAGTTCAAGGGCACCTTCAGTCTGCAGACCCGCTCCGACGGTCCGATCTCGCTCATGGTCGCCGACTGCACCCATGACGGCGGCATGCGCGGCTACGCCAAGTTCGACGCGGACGCCGTGGCGGCCTCGCCGGACGAGACGGTGCCGGCGCTTCTCGGCAGGGGTCACTTCGCCGTGACCGTCGATCAGGAGCACCAGGCGACCGCCTATCAGGGGCTGGTCGAGCTGGAGGGCGACAGCCTCACCGACTGCATCCATCAGTATTTCCGACAGAGCGAGCAGGTGAAGACCGGCATGAAGATCGCGGTCGAGCATGTCGGCGACGGCGAGGGTGCCGCCAACTGGCGGGCGGGGGCGGTGATGGTCCAGTGCCTGCCGGAGGAGGTGCAGAACGGGACCGATGTCGACGCGCTCGAAGACTGGCGTCGCACCATGATGCTGCTCGGGACGGTCAAGGAGACCGAGCTGATCGACCCTGATCTCTCGCCGGAGCGACTTCTCCTTCGCCTGTTCCACGAGGAGGGCGTGCGCATTTTCGACGCCCAGCAGCTCAGCTTCCGCTGCCGCTGCACCCGCGAGCGCGTCGAGACCCTGCTTCGCCAGTTTTCGCCCGAGGATATCGAGCAGATGAAGCAGGAGGACGGCGGCCTTCAGGTCACCTGCGAGTTCTGCAACGAGGACTATCGGTTCGATGAGCAGGCCGTCTTCAGACTGCTCGGCGGCCAGCCCCACTGAGGCCCGGCGTTGGTCCGGGATGCACGCTCCATCTCTTTGTTTCGCCGCGTTTCCTTGTCGATCAGGTGATCTCACCCGATCGGGCAAAGCTCTAGCGCAGGGACAGGGACTCGAGCGTCGGGATGAGTTGTTCGACCTCGGCCATGAACACGTCGACGCTTGGAAGATAGTAGCCGTCCTCCGGCCACCGGTCGCCGATATCCGGCGGCTCGGCGAACGTCGCCACCTTGTCGACATAGATGGCGTAGTTGCTTCTCACGGCTGCCCTGAGGGTGCCGATGATCGACACCAGGTCTTCGGCGGCGACCGTTTTTGCCGGATAGGTCCAGGTGGTGGCGCCCATGACATCGTTGAGCTGCCAGTCCCGCTTGGGGCTGCTCAAGTCGTCATTGTGACAGGTGACGCAGGGCTCCGCGACCGCGACGCTGGGAAACATGGCGGTGTAGAGACGGGTGTCGCGTGCGAACAGAAACTGCGGTTCGCCTACGGATTTGATCCGTTGAAAGGCTGCGAGCTCGATGCCCTCGAACCTGTTCTCGGCCCGCAGCGGGTAGTCCGATCCCTGATACAGGCCGATCGGGACCGACGAGCCCGAAAGCTGCTCCGACGTGCCCTGCAGAAAACCGGCAGGCAGGGGGGCGGCCTCGACGCCGGGTTCGCGTCAGTTCGCCGCGAAGGCGAGCCCGGCTTCGAGGCCGGGGCCCACGATTCTCCTGGTCCAGAAGGCCTGGACCACGTCATTTTCCGCCTCGCAGAGCTGGAGGACGATTTCGATCGGAAGCCTGCGGTTGGCGAAGGCGTCGCCGGCCGGCGTCAGCAAGCGACGAGGATCGAAAGGCCGAGAACGAGGCTTCTGGGCCGCCAGGCGGGCATTTTGGAGGTGAGGTCATGCATTCGGCGTTTCCTTGGGCTCGCCGCCGCGACCGCGGCAGCATCGCCCGGGCATCACTATGCGCCGTCATTTGCAGGCGATGGTCAGAGATAATGAATGGACGGGGGAACGTCAGGCGAGCTTCGCCTTCAGGTGATCCGCCAGCCGGAGCGCGAGCGCCACGATGGTGAGCGTCGGCTGGGCGCTGCCGGAGGTCGGGAAGACGGAGCTGCCGGCGATCCAGAAATTGTCGACATGATGCATCTTGCAGTCGGCGTCGACCACGCCCTGTTTCGGATTATCGGCCATGCGCGTGGTGCCGATATTGTGGTTCGAAATCCAGTCCAGATAGGAGAACTTTTCCGCCTCAGGGCTCTCGTGGAATCGTGCCATCCAGTCGTCGCCCGTCACCTCCGCGAACCACCCGTGCAGGCGAAGGCGGCCGAGGCCGGTGCGGGCGAGCTCGGCACCCACGACTTCTGCGAGCTTCTTGAGCGAAAGATGATCCTGCTCGGTCAGCCGCCAGTCCAGCACCGCGCGCGGCATGCCGAACACGTCCACGTCCTCTTCGTCGAGGAGAACGCGACTGTCGGGATTGGGCACCGGGTCGGTGCATCCGAACAGTCCGATATAGCTCACGTCCTGGACGGTCTTTCGCCCCTGGATGAAACGCTGCCAGGCGGCGACAGCGACGTCGTCGAGATTGATCATGACCCGCCAGGCGGAATCCGTGATCGGCGGACTGCCTTCGATGCCGCGCATCCGCTCCATCAGATCGGCGGCGGCCGTCACGCCCGCGGAATCCTCGAGCTCGCTCACCAGCCAGGCCGCGCAGTTGGTGACGCCGAATGCCGCCTGCAGCTTCTCGCTCAGCGCGAAGCGCGGCAGGAATTCGGCACCGCCCTGGAACTGGCGTCTCGCGGCGTCCAGAAGGGTTATCGGCTGCGCGGAGGCGATGTCGCCGATCAGCATGTGGGCGTGATCGGAAAAATACCGCCCCACCAGATCGTGACGGTTGCCGAAGCCGTGGGGTTCGGTTTCGCGATTGGCGAGCAGCAGCCGCGCGTTCTCCAGGGCGCCGCAGGCCAGCACGACGGCGCGCGCGCGGACCTCGGCCTCCTTTCCCTTGAAGGAGCGGATCAGCAGGCTCTCGACGTGGCTCGCCTCGTCATTGGTGTGGATCCCGACGACATTGGCGTGCAGCCAGACCGTGCAGCGTTCGGCGGCCTCGAGATCGGCGCGGTAGACCTCGCCGAAACGGGTCGGCGGCGAACGCTGGTCGACGGTCTTGACGATTTTTTCGGGATCGAAGCCCGGAGGCTCGATTCCGAACTCGGTCCAGAACGCATCACGCTCGATCCTGAAATCCAGCTCGACCAGCTTCTGAGCCGGCTCGTAATAGGGGTCGAGCGTCTCGCGGCCGAACGGCCAGCCGCTATGCGGCACCCAGTCCCGCTTCCTGAAGTCGATCGGATCGAACTTCATGCAGCGACCGCTCCAGTGATTGGTCGAGCCGCCGAAATAACGAAGCCTGGTGGTGTCGATGGGATAGTAATCGAGGCCGACGATGTCGCCCTCATAGATCTCCTGGCTTTCCGCCTCGATCTCCAGCCCGCCGCCTTCCAGAACCACGATGTCGAGGCCGCTGTTCCGGAGCGCATGGGCGATGGTGATGCCGGCGGCGCCGGCGCCGATGATACAGAGATCGGCCTCTATGGCGTCGTCTTCGGTGCGGCCGTCGAGGTCACGAATCATGCCTCGTCCCGATTCTGATGGACGGCCGCGCAGAAATCGGCCTCGGATCGGGCCATCACCCAGCCGTCGGCGATCACGACATCCAGCCTTTCGAGGTCGGACTGGGCCTGCTGGCGCAGGTGCCGCATCGCCGCAGATACCGGCTTCGCCGTCAGCTCGGCGGCCAGCGCACGGCCGCGTTCGACGGCGAGAGGGTCGGCATGCCGATGGGCGTGGCCCACCTTCGCGGCGAGCCCGGCATCGCCGAACAGGGTCTCGAAAAGCCCGTCGGCGCGCAGAGGCTTCGACCAGATGAAGGGGAGCGCAAGGCCGGCCAGCGACAGACCGGCCAGATTGAAGAGACGGCGTCGGTTCACTTTCTTCTTTCGTGCGGGCGATCCAGATTCATGGGCGAGAACGCCCATCGCATGCATAGGTTCCATGGTCGGAATCGTCAATCCAAAGCGCGTCGCCGGGCAGCGGGCGCTGGCGAATGCCGATCGATCGTGGCGCGTCTGCACCTTTTCGAGGGCTCACCCTCCGCCGTCGCTCCCGCTCCGTCCGTTCCGCTAACCAAATGTTAACCGAGCTCTGTCATGATGCGGGCAATTCCCCGGTTAAACCAGCGCGGGCACTACAGAATGGCCAAGATTGTCGTCGTGGAAGATGAGGCCGATCTCCGGGAGATCCTCGTGGAGGAACTCACCGATATGGGCCATGACATTGCGGAAGCCGTAAATGGCGAGGAAGGGCTGCAGGTCATCCTCGACCAGAGGCCGGATCTGATCCTGGCTGACATCAACATGCCCAAGCTGGACGGGCGCGAGCTGCGCAAGCTTCTGGTGCGCGAGCATCCGGACCATGCGGCCATCCCGTTCTGCTTCATGTCGGCCTTCGCCGATCGCCAGGACGTCAAGGAAGGCATGAGCGCCGGCGCCAGCCACTACTTCACCAAGCCTCTCGACTATGGCGAGCTCGAGGACTGGATCACCGACCGCATCGCGAATTGAGGTCCGGGTGTTAACCGGCGGTGACCAGGCAAAGTTCCAATGCAGGCCGACAGGCAGGATGCGAAAGATCGTCGTCGGGGAAATTCTTCAGCCCATTGCGAGCCGCGAGCTTGCAGCCGGAGACGAGCGTGTCCTGGTGATGATAAAAAAGCCCTAACTCTTCCATCGTGACGGGATGGAAGGCTTCTGTTGTCCATTCTCGATCGGGTTTCGAGGGCGGAAGAAAGTTCGCTGCGACGGTGGAGCCGCTGTGGTGCAGGCATTCCAGCTCGCCATGAACATGATCGGTGTCGGCCTGGATCACCTTGCCGGGCCGCATGATCCCTCGATAAGCTGGGAGGGAATTGAGGGAACAGGTTTTCCTCAAATCGACAGTTTGCAAGGCTAACGATGCGGCGGCCAGCGACTACGATAGGGGAGCTCGCTCCATGCATCGTCAGCGGGCGTTCGACGACGGTGCGATCTCCGGATTTCCCACCGGAGCAATGACGTTCCGCTTTCCCCCTTGCGCCTTTGCATCGGCCTCGAGGCGCCAGCGACCGCCCCGGCGTGTCTCCCGGTTTATCTGCCGTGGGCGGACGGATTCCCAGGATCGCACGGACCTGATCGTCAACATGACATGCAAATGTTAAGGATGGGTCAAAGCGCATCGGGGACGTTGGGGATCGGAGGAAATCCAGGCCGCATATCGTCGGCCCAAGCGCCAGCGATCCAAGTCAATGATGTGGTCATGCCACCTAGGCCCGTTCGAAGCCGCGGCCGACGTCCCAGTCGGTGACCACGCGGTCCGCTTCCGACTGCTCCCATCTGGCCGCACGCACATAATGGTCGACGACGTCGTCACCGAACGCCTGGCGCAGCAGCGTCGAGCCTTCCAGCGCTTCGGTCGCGGCGCGCAGCGTTCCCGGAATTTCGCGAATCTCGTCCGCCTGATAGGCATCGCCGACGAAGGCCGGCTCCAGCCCCAGACGCCGCTCGATCCCGTCGATTCCCGCCGCCAGCAACGCCGACATGGCAAGATGCGGCGTGAGATCGGCACCACCGATCCGGCATTCGACGCGGACCGACCTGGTGTCGGCGCCGCAGATCCGGAACCCCGCCGTTCGGTTGTCCATGGACCAGATCGCCTTGGTCGGCGCGAAGGTCCCTGCGGCGAAGCGCTTGTAGGAGTTGACGTAGGGGGCGAGAAAATAGGTGATCTCGGAGGCGTGCTTCAGCAGGCCGGCCATGTAGTGCCGCATGGTCTCGGACATGCCGTGCTCCGCCGATGGATCGAAGAAGACGGGCTCGCCCTCCAGCGTCCGGAGGGACTGGTGAATATGGGAGGAATTGCCGGCGGCCGACGTGCTGTATTTGGCCATGAAGGTCAGGGAGCGGCCGTTCGACCAGGCGATCTCCTTGGCCGCGTTCTTGATCAGGGCATGACGGTCCGCCATGGTCAGCGCCTCGGCATAGCGGACATTGATCTCCTCCTGCCCGGCATCCGCCTCGCCCTTCGAATTCTCGACCGGCACGTCGGCGCCTTCGAGCCCGTTCCGGAGCGCCCGCATCACATCCTCCTCCTTGGTGGTCTGGAAGATATGATAATCCTCGTTGTAGGCGCTGATCGTATGCGGGGCGGAAAGGTTCCGCTGCCGGAGCTCCTCGTAGCTGTCCTGGAACAGAAAAAACTCGAGCTCCGAGGCCATGAACGCCTTCATGCCCATGGCTTCGAGCCTGGCCACCTGCTTTTTCAAAAGCGCCCGCGGTGAATGCGGCACCTCCTCATGGGTGTGGTGGTCGAGCACGTCGCAGATTACCAGTGCGGTGCCTTCGAGCCAGGGAATGCGCCGAAGGGTCGAGAGATCCGGCTTCATGACGTAGTCGCCATAGCCCTTTTCCCAGCTCGATGCCTTGTAGCCGTCGATCGTGCTCATCTCGAGATCGGTGGCGAGCAGGTAGTTGCAGCTGTGGGTCTCCTCGTGCGCGCTGTCGACGAAGAAGTTGGCGTGAAAGCGCTTGCCCATCAGCCGGCCCTGCATGTCGACCAGCACGGCCAGCACCGTGTCGATGTCCCCCACCGCCACGGCTTCTCTCAGGTCATCGAAGGTCAAGGCGCCTGCCATCGTCCAGCTCCGGATCCGACATCGATGGAAAACGCGGCCCAGGTCGGGCCTGGGCCGCGTCAGCGTATGAAAAAAATCAGGTGTAGCGGTAGGGGCGGCCCGCCTTTTCCATGGCCGCGTTGTAGTCCTTCAGGATCTGTACCACCTTGGCCTTGGTCTCGCTCTCGGAGGCGATCTCGTCCCAAAACTCGCGGGCCGCCGCTTCCACCGTCGCCCATTCCTCGTCGGGGATGGTGGTGAGCTTCATCTTGGTGCCCTCGGTCCTGAGCTTGGCCTCGCCGCCCCAATACCAGTGCTGGCGGTAATAATGCGAGCTGTCCATGGTGAGCTTCAAAAGCTCCTGCAGATGCTCCGGCACCTCGTTCCAGCGGTCCATATTGGCGAAGAAGGAGCCGCACCAGGCGCCGGAGATGTTGTTGGTGAGAAAGTAGTCGGTGACGTCCGCCCAGCCGACCGTGTAGTCCTCGGTGATGCCGGACCAGGCGATGCCGTCGAGCTCGCCGGTCTGCACAGCGACCTCGATGTCCTCCCACGGCAGCGTCACCGGCACCACGCCGAACTGGGCGAGGAACCGTCCGGCGGTCGGGAAGGTGAAGACGCGCTTGCCTTCCATGTCGGCGAGGCTCTCGATCGGGTCCTTGGTGGCGAAATGGCAGGGATCCCAGGCGCCGGCGGACAGCCATTTCACACCGACTTTTTCGTACTCGGCATCCCAGATGTCGCCGAGGCCCCACTGGTTGAACAGCACCGGCACGTCCAGCGAGTAACGGCAGGCGAAGGGGAAATAGCCACCGAACACCGTGACCTCGGTCGGAGACGCCATGCTGTCGTCGTCGGACTGCACCGCGTCGATGGTGCCGTTCTGCATGGCACGGAACAGCTCACCGGTCGGCACCAGCTGGTCGGCGGTGTAGAGCTCGATCTCCATCTCGCCGTTGGCGACCTTGTTGAAGCTGTCGATCGCGGGCTTGATGACATGCTCGGCGAGCGCCGGGCCGGCATAGGTCTGCAGCCGCCATTTGATGGTGTCCTGGCTGTGGACGGCCGGCGCCGCCAGCGTCGCGGTCGCCGCACCGGCGGCACCAGCCGCGCCGGCTTTTTTCAGGAAGTCACGTCGTTGGGTCATTTTTTTCTCCTCTTCTCGTTGTATTGCCAGACACTTACTCATCAAGGCCGGCCGCCCGTCAAGCCCGGGCCGAACGTCGGCCTCGTTCACCTGCCGTAGACAACGTTCGGCAGCCAAAGAGCGATCTGCGGGAAGATCATCACCAGGGCGAGCGCCAGGATCATCACCCCGACGAAGGGAACGATCGAGCGGTAGATGTCGCCGAGCGAGATCTCCGGCGGCGCCATCGCGCGCATCAGGAACAGGTTGTAGCCGAAAGGCGGGGTCATGTAGGCGATCTGGGTGGTGATGGTGTAGAGCACGCCGTACCAGATCAGATCGAATTCCAGCGCCCGCACCAGCGGCACGTAGAGCGGAGCGACGATTACCAGCATGGCGGTGTCGTCGAGAAAGGTGCCCATCAGGATGAAGCTGAGCTGCATCAGGATCAGGATCATCCAGGGGTCGAGGCCGAGCTGCTCGGTAAAGAGGTTCTCGATCGCGCGCACCGCGCCGAGACCGTCGAACACCGCGCCGAAGGCCAGCGCCGCCAGGATGATCCACATGAACATGCAGGAGATGCCGAGCGTGTTCCGGACCGAGTTCTCGAAGACCTCGGCGGTCATCCTGCCCTTGAGCACCGCCGCGAGAAACGCAGCCAGCGCGCCCACCGCCGAGCTTTCCACCAGGCTGGTCCAGCCATTGACGAACGGCACCATCATCACCGCGAAGATGCCGAGCGGCAGCAGGCCGGCGCGCAGGAGGCGCAGCTTTTCGGCCATGGAGATATCCCGGTCCGTCGCCGGCAGGGCCGGCCCGAGCTCGGGCTGCAGCCGGCAGCGGATCGCGATGTAGAGAATGAACATGCCGGCCATCATCAGCCCGGGCAGCACGCCCGCCAGCCAGAGCTGTCCGACCGGCTGGCGCGCGATCATCGCATAGAGCACCAAAACAACCGAAGGCGGTACCAGGATACCGAGCGACGAGCCCGCCTGGATCACGCCCGTCACCATGCGCTTGTCGTAGCCGCGCTTCAAAAGCTCCGGCAGCGCGATGGTGGCGCCGATCGCCATGCCCGCGACCGAAAGGCCGTTCATCGCCGAGATCAGCACCATCAGCCCGATGGTGCCGATCGCGAGGCCGCCCTGCACCGGGCCCATCCAGACGTGAAACATCTTGTACAGGTCGTCGGCGATGCGGCTCTCGGAGAGCACGTAGCCCATGAAGATGAACATCGGCAGGGTCAAAAGCGGATACCAGTTCATCAGCTTGATCGCCGCCGAGAAGCCGATCTCCGAGCCGCCGGGCCCCCACAGCAGCAGAGCGGACGCCACCGCGACGAAGCCGATCGCCCCGAACACCCGCTGACCCGTCAGCAGCATCAGCATCATGGTCGAAAACATCAGGATCGCGATCATCTCGTAGGACATCAGGGATGATCCTCATCCACGGTTGACCGACCTTCGGTCCCGATCTCCACTCCGCGAATGCGCGCGACATCCTTGAAAAACTCGGCGATCGCCTGCAGCAGCATCAGAAAAATGCCGATGCACATGATGATCTTGATCGGCCACATATAGGGCCGCCAGGCAGTGGCGCTGCGCTCGCCATACTCGAGGGAATAGGCGGTGCTGGAGAAACCGCCATAGAGCAGCACGCCGAGAAAGAAGATCAGGAAAAGGACGGTGACCGCGTCGAACCAGGCTTTTCGGGTCGGCGTCCAGTCGCCGTAGAGGAGATCCATCCTGACGTTCGAGCCGAGCTGGATGGAATAGGGCCCGCCCAGGATGTAGTAGGCGACCATGGCGAACTGCGCCATTTCCAGGGTCCAGAGCGATGGCAGGAAGAAGGTCTTCGAGATCGACGACCAGAGCAGGATCGCCATCATCACGAAGATACCGTACATCATCGCGCGGCCGACGACGCGGTTCACGGCGTCGACCAGGCGAACATAAGTCCTTATCGCTCCAGGCATGGTCCTCCGGTCACGGAACGGATCTGGTCAGGGCTGTGGCGCCAGTTTTCGGAGCGGATTCTGCGAAGTCAAGCGACCGGCCGTCGGAAATTGGTGGTCGCAGCAAGCGGCCGCCGACCTCCTCCAGGTTGAAAGGCGGACGCGAGTCACGAGTTTGCGGCGGGCCGGCGGCCTGCATCGTCGATCGCGGGCAGGCGATCGAGAGCGTCCTGCATCAGCGTCGAAAGACGGTCCGCCATGGCCGACTGCCTCTCCGGCGTATCGATCAGGTCGTTCCGGATTTCGATCATGACGTTCGGCAGACCGCGGGCGATCCCGTGCCGCCTGAGGGTATGGGTGACGCCGTCGTCCGGTCCGTAGGGCTGATTTCGCCGGATCACGAGTTCGCTCCAGTGTTCCGAACCGGCGAGCATGGCGTCGGCCAGCCGCGCGTCGGCGTCGTGAAGAAAGCCGAGCTCGACCTCGCGGCGCCGTCCGTGAAAAATCGGCGTGAACGAATGCACGGTGACGATCGCCGGCCGCCGGCCCGATTCCTTGAACCGGTTCAGCAGTGCGGCGACGTGGTCGTGGAACGGCCGATAGATCGCGTCGATCCGCGCCTGTCGCCCGGCGTCGGTGAGGCGGGCATTGCCGGGGATCCCGTAGATCTCGCTTTTCGCCGGCATCGCGCTTTCGGCTTCCGGCGGGCGATTGCAGTCGTAGACGAGGCGCGAATAGCGCTGCCAGACCAGCGGTGCTGCGAGCCTTTCCGACATGCGCTTCGCCACCTGCAGGGCGCCCGGATCCCAGGCGGCGTGGCTTCGGCGCGTGTCTTCGTCCAGGCCGAGGCCACCGAGTGATCGCGGTATGCAGTTGCCGGCATGCTCGCAGATCAGCAGGATACCGGCAGTGCCGGCGTCGCCTTCGACCTCGACCGCAGGCTTTTCGTTGGCCGCGATCAGCGGCGCCCCGTCGTCGATCAGACGGAGACGGGGGGCGGTCAATGGCGCCGGCTCGGACGGTTTCGGCAAGGATGGCTCCGCGGCGTTTGCACAAAATCCGATTGATATTTAGCGCCGATGCCGGCGGGACGCCAGTTCTCCCTTCAAAAGCTCCTGCCCCCGGTGGTGCTGCGAGGTCGCGTGGTCAGGGAAGTTCAATTTTTGCCTTAGGGTTGTTTTTAATAATAAAAGGTCTCCTAGAAAGAAATAATCGAGTGGTTTGGCGAGCTAATGAAATCATGCGGCGAACAAACGTTACGGTTTTTCTGCCAAACGGCCGATTGTCATTTGCGGCTTGTCCGGTCATTTTACGTCGACTTCAGATGTGGAATGCCGGCCGTGTCGAAGATCGTTTTCTTTTGATCACGGGGCGGAGGTGAGCGGCAAAGCCGTTTTGGGCTGAAGGTCGGTCTGGTTCGATCATGACCGGAAAACGGTCTGTCCGGCCAGGTATGATCGGTCGTCGCCGGTTGCTTCACGAACGAGGCCGTCGACCCGGCGGTCGCGACGAGGGTGAACCGTCACGATGAGTGGGAAACGCACCATGTTCGGATGGCTCGACGGTCGGCGATGCGCCGTTTTTGCGTCGGCACTCGTGATGTTGACGGCGTCCGCGGACGCCGTCCGGGCGCAGTCCTGGCAGCTGGATGACGAAAAAGGCGTCGGCGGCAGCGTGAATGACGAGCAAACGGCGACGAAGCTGGAACAGAAGGGCAAAGAGGCCGCGATCCGCATCGTGATCGAGACCGATCGGCACGCCGCGGTGCGGGCGGCCGGCGACACGCCCCGTGATCGGCAGAAGACGCCCGGCCTCGTGGTCGCGCAGGCGACGGGCCCGGACGGCGGCATCATACGTCCGGCGCCGCCGACCGCAGCGGATCTTCTGGCCGGTGCAGCCGGCGCCTCGGCCGTCGACGCCGCTTTCGCCGCGGACGCGCCGCGCCCCAAGGCCAGGCCCGTCATACAACAGGCGCAGTTCTCGCCCAACACCGTCGCCGAGCCCAAAGGGATTCTGCCGTCCCGGGCCGCCGATCAGCCGACGACGACCGAGGGACCATCGGGCGCCGCCGAGGCGCCCGCCTTTCTGCCGTCCCCTCGTAAACCGCCGGCCCCGGCGATGATCGAACAGGCCATGGTCGAGCCGGCGGTGCTCACGCCCAATGTCGCCGGATCGCCGGAAGCCTCGGCCTTGCCCGTGGCGCATCCCACCGGCAGCGCCCTCGTCCAGCAGGTTTACACCGAGTACGACTATCGACTCGAGCTGACGCCGGGCAAGGGCAGGGAGCTTCGAATCGGGCAGCCGTTGGCCGACATCTTCGTGGGCGACGAGGACGTGGTCCGGGTCCAGGTGATCTCGCCGACGAAGATCATCGCCTTCGGCAATGCACTCGGGCAGACCAATGTCTACGGTTTCGACGAGCGGGGGGACACCATCCTCGCTTTCGACGTGAACGTGGTGCCGGACGCCTTGGCCGCGCAGCGAGCATTGGAATCCGTCTCGCCGGTGACCGGGGCGAAGGTGACCCAGCGTTCCGGAACGCTGGTGACCGACGGCGGCGTGGTCGACATCGCCGAAGCGCTTGAGATCGACAAGGCCACCGAAGGGCTTTCCAGGACGCAGGGGCCGACGGTCAACAACACCACCATCGCAGGTTCGCAGCAGGTCAACATCCGCGTTCGCTTCGCCGAGGTCAGCCGCAACGACGTCTTCAATCTCGGCATCAATTGGGAAGCGCTCGTGGACTCCAGCGACTTCCTGTTCGGCCTCGCTTCGGGCCCGGGTCCGGTCGGCGAAATCGACGCCTTCGGCTCGATCTTCGGCAATGCCGAATTCGGCGACGTCAGCATCGACGCCTTCATCGACGCCCTGCAGCGCGAAGGCATCATCAACCTGCTCGCCGAGCCCAACCTGACCGCCGTCAATGGCGAAACCGCCTCCTTCCTCGCCGGCGGCGAGATCCCGATCCCCGTGCCGGGCGGCGGCGGCGACAATGTCACGTTCGACTACAAGGAATTCGGCGTCTCGCTCGACTTCATTCCGACCCTGCTTCCGGGCGAGCGCATCAACCTTCGGGTCCGGCCGGAAGTGAGTTCGATCAGCACGACCGGCGGAGTCGTGGTGGATGGCTTCGCCCTGCCGGCTTTCAACAAGCGCTACGCCGACACCAGCATCGAGCTGGCGAGCGGCCAGACCTTCGCGGTCGCCGGCCTGTTCCAGCGTGATCTCACCACCGACACCGACAAGTTCCCGGTGCTCGGCGACGTCCCGGTGCTGGGCCAGCTGTTCCGGTCGCAGCGTTTCCGGCGCTATGAGACCGAACTGGTCATCCTGATCACGCCTTACCTGGTCAAGCCGATCAGCAATCCGAACATCCCCGTGCCCAATGACCGTCTGGACAACAGCGTTGGCCCGCTGGTCAAGAAAACCAGAAAACCAGCCGGCTTCATCGTCAAATGAGGAACGCTCCGATGTCGATCTCTCCCCTGCCGGGAGGCCGCCGGCAGGCGTCCTTCTCCCTTGCGGTTCGCACGCGGGCCCTGTCGGCGGCCGTCGTCGCAGCGGTCCTGACCGGGTGCGTCGCCGAGATGCCGTCACCGCCCGGCAACGACCGCTTTTTGGTCGAGCCGGTCCGGCTCACCCATCAGGTCACCTTCGCCGGCGACGGGACGCGCCTCGATTCCGCCGAGGCCCATCTGCTCGCGGCGTTTCTCGACGAGGCGGATCCCGACCACGAGGCCGACATCTATCTGGACGCCCAGGGCCAGGGCAAGGATGGCCGGGTCGACGCCGTGGCCGCGGCGCTGGACGTGCTCGGCCGTGAGAGCCAGGGGGCCGGTGCCGACTACGGCAGCGAGCATGGTGTCACGGTCACGCTGGTGCAGGACGTGTTTCTGCCGGAATCCTGCCTGAACGGTGATCGGTGGCCGGACCCGCGCCTGCCGCCTGCGAGCTGCACCCAGGCGTTGACCCTGGTGCGCATGGTCGAGGACAAGAACGATCTGCTGCGCGGGCGGAAGCTCGGCCCGGCGCTCAGCGAAACCGCGGCGAACGCGGCGGCGGAGCATCTCGGTCGTGACAGGCCTGCGCCCGCGGAGGAGCTGCCGGCAGCGGTTCAGCCGGTCACGCCGCAGCAGATCCCGCCATCGCCGCTGACCCGCGAAGCGAGCTACTGACGCCCCTGCCGCCGCGTCAAGCCGCCGACTGCCCGCTGCCCGAAGCCGCCTTCAGCGCCTGATCCAGATCTCGGATGATGTCGTCGGCAGTCTCGATGCCGATCGAAAGGCGCACCACCTCCGGCCCGGCGCCTGCCGCCTTCAGCTGCGCCTCGTCCAGCTGGCGATGGGTGGTGGAGGCCGGGTGAATGATCAGCGAGCGGGTGTCGCCGATATTGGCGAGATGGGAGAGCAGCTCGCAGGACTCCACCAGCCGGACGCCGGCATCGAAGCCGCCCTTCAGGCCGACGGTGAACACCGCGCCGGTACCCCTCGGCATCAGGCGCCTGGCGAGGCCGTGATGCGGCGATGACGAGAGCCCCGGATAGGACACCCAGGCGACCGCAGGATGGCCCTCGAGGAAGCGCGCCACCTGCAGTGCGTTGTCGGCATGGCGCTGCATTCGGAGCGCCAGGGTCTCGGTGCCGGTCAGAATCATGAAGGCGTTGAACGGCGAGAGGCAGGGGCCCATGTCGCGAAGACCGATCGCCTTGGCGCGAAGTGCGAAAGCGAAATCGCCGAAGTTTTCCGCGAATTTGACGCCGTGATAGGCCTTGGTCGACTCGGTCATCAGCGGGAATTTTTCGTTTTGATGCCAGTCGAAGGAGCCGCCGTCGACGATCACGCCGCCCATCGAATTGCCATGCCCGCCCAGATATTTGGTCATGGAGTGGATGACGATGTCCGCGCCGTGCTTGAGCGGCTGGCAAAGAAACGGCGTGGGCATGGTGTTGTCGCAGATCAGCGGTACGCCGGCCTTTTTCGCGACCGCGGCGATCGCCTCGATGTCGGCGATCACGCCGTCGGGATTGGAGGCGCTCTCGATGAAGATCGCGCGCGTCCTGTCGGTGACGAGCGCGTCGAAGCTCGCGGGATCGGTCGGGTCGGCGAAGAGCACGTTCCAGCCGAACTGCGGGAAGGTCTCGCTGAACTGGGTGATCGAACCGCCATAGAGCTTCTGCGACGAGATGATCTCGTCGCCCGGCCGCATCAGATTGAGGAAGGCGAGGAACTGCGCCGCGTGGCCGCTCGACGTGGCGCAGGCCGCCGTCCCCCCTTCGAGCGCCGCGACCCGCTCCTCCAGCACCGACACCGTCGGGTTGGTCAGGCGCGAATAGATGTTGCCGAACTGCTGCAGGTTGAAGAGCGAGGCGGCATGGTCGACGTCGTCGAACACGAAGGACGTGGTCTGGTAGATCGGCGTCGCGCGCGCGCCCGTCGTCGGGTCGGGTGCTGCGCCCGCATGGATGGCCAGGGTCTCGAATCCGTAGTCGTCGCCGTTCTCCGGCATGTCGTCGCTCATCAGGTGCTCTTCCTCTTCCGCAAACCGCCCTTCGGGCGCTTCAATTGCACGGCCTGTCCTTTCCTGGCCGAAATCGTGCGTCGATTGACGCCTATCCACCCGATTTCGCCGAACAGCCGGCCATATTCGATCTTCGGACAGCGGTCCATGACCACCTCGAGGCCGGCCTCCTCGGCCCGCTTCGCCGCCTCGTCATGGCGAACGCCGAGCTGCATCCAGACCACCCTGGCGCCGGCCCGGATCGCGTCCTCGACCACATCAGGCGCGTCCTCGGAGCGGCGGAAAACCTGCACCATGTCCGGCGGTGCTTCGAGTTCGTCGAGACCAGCCAGCACCTTCTCGCCGAGGATCTCCTGCCCGGCATAGCGCGGGTTCACAGGGATGACCCGGTAGCCTTTGTTCCTGAGATAGAGGGCTGCAAAATAGGAGGGCCGCATGTCGTTGGCGCTGAGGCCGACCGCCGCGATTGTCCTGATCTCGCGCAGAATGCGCTCGATCGTTCGGTCGTCATAGTGTAGCGCTTCGCTCATGTCGGCCTCGGGCGAGGGGCTAGTCGTCGGCGCCGGACCAGCTCGGCTTCCTCTTGTCGATGAAAGCCTGCAGCCCTTCCTCGAAATCCTTGCCGAGCGCGTTGTCGACGATCACCTCGGTCGTGAAGTCATAAGCCTCTTCGAGACCCAGTTCGAGCTGCTTGTAAAAAGCGCGCTTGCCGAGTGCCAGAACGTCGCGCGGCTTGTCGAGGAGGCGGTTGACCAGGCTCTCGAATGCCTCCTCCATCTCGTCCGGCTTGACCACATCGTTGACCAGGCCGAGGCGGTGCGCCTCCTCGGCTTCGATAAAATCGCCGGTCAGCAGCATTTCCATTGCGGGCTTGCGCGGGACGTTGCGGGAGAGCGCCACCATCGGCGTCGAGCAGAAGAGGCCGTATTTCACGCCGGATGTGGCGAAGCGCGCCTCGGTGCTGGCGAGCGCCAGGTCGCAGGCCGCCACCAGCTGGCATCCGGCGGCGGTCGCGATGCCGTCGACGAGCGCGATCACCGGCTGCGGCAGTCGGGTCAGGCTGAGCATCACCCGGCTGCACTGACCGAACAGGTCGAGCAGTGCTTCGCGCTCGCGTTCGCCCGACATTTCCTTCAGATCGTGACCTGCGCAGAACGCGCGCCCCTCGCCGGTGATCGCCACCACCCGGATCGACGGATCGTCCGCGATCGCGTCCAATTCCGTCTGGAGCGCGGCGAGCAGCTCCTTGTTCAGGGCGTTGAAGGCGTCCGGGCGATTGAGGGTGAGGCCGGCGATCCCCTGGGCGTCATGCCGCAGCAGGACGGGTTCGGCAGCTTCGCTGGAACGTGTTTCGATGTCGTCGATCTCGACCGCGTCCGCCATGGTTCCCTCTCCCGCGCCTCAGTCGTCTGAAAGCATTATATAGGGGGAGATGTCACCCGGGCGCAAACCTGCTTTTCCTCGAACGAGATCACCGATGCTCCGACGGGGCTACGGCGTCAGCGTTTCCGGCTGCCGGCTTTTCTGCCGCTGCAGCCATGCCTCGACGACCCGGTTGTTGCGCCCGGTCGGCTCGATCACCTCGACCGCCTCGCGATAGAGCCGCTCGGAGCGCGGCTGCTCTTCCTCCGAAAGCTCGCGAAACGCCTTTCGGACCTTGACGATCTCCTTGGCGGCTTCGATGGCGCCGCCCTTGATCTTCATCTGCTGCCGGGTCAGCTGCATGCGGCCGCCGAAATAGAAGGCGATAATGATCGAGAGCAGGGCCCAAAAGCCGTCCGGCATGATCTGATAGGCGCGCGCGATCTCGAGAAAGCGGACGGGATCGGCGGGGGCGAGGATGAAGAGGCCGAGAATGCCGAGGGTGATCAGAGGACGCGGCAGTCGGTTCAGGCCGTCGACGAAACTGTCCCAGGCGGTCGCGGTGCGGCTCGACTTGAACTCGGCGGCGAACTGCTCGAGGGAGGCCAGGTCCTGCTTACTGAGCTCTAGGCGTTCCTGATGGCCGCGTGCCGCCTCCTTTTCGGCATTCGGCCTGAACACTTCGACAAGCTCCTTCGCCGGCCGGAAAAGGCCGGTAACCGTGCTCCAGAGACTCATGCCGCCTGCCTTTCCAGTCGGTGATCGAACTCGGCCACGCGCTTCATCCAGCCCCTCAGGAACACCCGCTGCGTCGGGTCGCGCTCGACGATCAGCCGATAGAACATCCGCCGCTCCTCGGCGAGTGCGGCCAGGAGCCAGGGGCCCATCCTGCGTGCCGCCTCTTCGGTCTGCCGCCTCGTTTTCGGCCCGGCCAGGCCATCGACGGCGAGCGGGCCGAAGCCGGCGGCGTTCAGCACCTGCTGCAGCAGGCGGACCGCGCGCCTTGGCCCGTGATTGACCGCGCTATCGAAAAGAAGGGGCCGTATGCCGGCCGGCAGGGCATCGATGCGCGGCTCCAGATAATAGGCGCGGCGATAGATCTCGATGGCCAGTTCCTTCGACATCCGCCGGACATCCTCGCGGGTGACCTCGCGATCGAGATAGCGGGCCAGCGTCCTGTGGGTGATGCCGTAATTGGTCGGTCCGCCACGATCCACCGGATGGTCGACGAAGCCGCCCTCGCGGCGGATGATGTCGCTGATCATGGACTCCACGCTTTGGGTCACCGGGGTCTCCGCGCTTGGAAGGAGGGAGAGGAGATAAGGACTGTTATATAGAATATATTCCTATAAAAAGTCAAGGCCAATGAGGCTTGCCCGCCTCGTGCTTCCCCATTCGACTGCGAAAGCGGCGTTGACCCTGTCCTTCCGAAAGGGCAGGCTTCGCTCATCGACGAAAGCCGGATCGACCCGATGAATGCCAACGAGACGACAGACGCCAAGATCTATCCCGAGGAGTTCCTGGAGCTGGCGAGGGATGGCGTTCCCTATGTCGGCCAGCTCGGCCTTTCGGTCGAAAGCTGGAGTGCCGGTCATGTCGTACTCAGGCTTCCCTGCGACGATCTGATCCTCCGCCCGGGCGGCACGATCTGCGGCCCGGCACTGATGGGTCTGGCCGACGTCACGCTCTACGGCGTCGTGATGTCGCTTCTCGGCCGGATCGAACTTGCGGTCACCACGGATCTCAATTTTCATTTCCTCTCGAAGCCGGAACCGGCCGATATGCTGGCCGAAGGCCGCATTATGAAGCTCGGCCGGCGCCTCGCCGTCGGTCAAGTGGCGATCGCCGCCGAGGGGCGCGCGCAGACCGTGTGCCAGGCGATCGGATCCTATGCCATACCGCCGACCATCGACTGACCTTTGGAGAGACATGCTCAGCCGAAGCACCACATTCGTTCGAAGGCTATCGGAACGTTGACTTCCCCGGCAATTCGGCCTAACTACCAGTCCAGAGCTCGGATCGCTTCGGTCCGGGCGTTTCACGTTGGCGTGTCGGCACTTTCTCTCGCTGAATGCTCCGTTCGGCGGCTGGGGAGTGTCGCGACACATAAATGATACGGGTTCGGTTTCCATGAAGACCTATTCTGCGACGCCTGGGGACGTCGAGCGTGGCTGGTATGTGGTCGACGCCGATGGTCTCGTGCTGGGGCGTCTCGCCGTGATGGTGGCCGATCGGCTGCGCGGCAAACACAAGCCGATGTATACGCCGAACATCGATTGCGGCGATCATGTGGTCGTGATCAACGCCGAAAAAGTGGGTCTCACCGGCGACAAGCGCACGCAGAAGACCTACTACCGGCACACCGGCTATCCCGGCGGCATCAAGAGTGTCACGGCCGAGCAGACGCTGAACGGCGCGCATCCCGAGCGCGTGATCGAGAAGGCAGTGCAGCGCATGCTGCCGAAAGGCGCTCTCGGTCGGAAGCAATTCACCAAGCTCCACGTCTACGGTGGATCGGAGCATCCCCATCAGGGGCAGTCGCCGGTCGCGCTGAACGTCGCCGAGCTCAATCGCAAGAACAGCATCAGAGAAAGCAGCGATGGCTGAGAACGGACCCCGTACCCTGTCGGATCTGAAGGATCTGGCCCAGGCGGCGCCGACGGCGCCCGCGACCGACGCCGAGATGGCGTCGGCAGAGCCGAAGATCGATGCGCAGGGCCGCGCCTACGCCACCGGCCGGCGCAAGGAATCGGTGGCACGTGTCTGGCTGAAGCCGGGCGCCGGACGGATCACCGTGAACGGCCGCGAGGTCGATACCTACTTCGCCCGGCCGGTTCTGCGCATGATCATGAACCAGCCCTTCGAGGCGGCGGGCCGCGCCCAGCAGTTCGACGTCACCTGCACGGTCAAGGGCGGCGGCCTTTCGGGCCAGGCCGGCGCTGTCCGTCACGGCATCAGCCGTGCCATGGTCGCCTACGACCCGACCCTCCGGCCCGCGCTCAAGGCAGGCGGCTTTCTGACCCGTGACTCGCGACGGGTCGAACGCAAGAAATACGGCCTCGCCAAGGCCCGCCGGAGCTTCCAGTTCTCGAAGCGCTGAGCTGTCGGCTGCGATTTCAGATTTCAGCTGGAAGTCAAAAAAGACCGCCGGTCCTCGCCGGCGGTTTTTTTACGCCGTGCTGAAACGATCGTCGGATTCGAGGTGGTTTCTTCGATCAGTGGCCGGCTTGGCCGCGGTCTGGTTCGTAGACGAAGATCTGGCCGCAATAGGGACAGGCCGCTCGCTGGTCGTGATCGATCGCGAGGAAGACGCGTGGATGGCCGAGCTGGCCAGCACCGCCGTCGCAGGCAACCTCCTTGCTGTCGACCCTGATCGGTTCAGCTCTGCTGTTCATCGGCTGTCTTTCCTGCTCGCCGGTGTTGATGGCGGTGAGAAACCCCGGCAATTTAGGGGATTGCGGCGCGCGCTGACAAGCCGCCGCGCGACCGTGTGAGCAGGCGGCTTCGAGGGAGAAGGGATCGTGCTGATCGTGTTCGGATCACTCAACGCGGATATGCTGTTCGAGGTCGAAAAGTTGCCGCGCGCGGGCGAGACGGTGCTGTGTCCGGGCTACGCGCTCGCGGCTGGCGGCAAGGGCGCCAATCAGGCCGCGGCGGCGGCGAAGGCGGGGGCCGGGGTGCGCATGGTCGGCCATCTCGGCGCCGACAGCTTCGGTGACTTCACGCGCGATGTCATGGTCCGTGCGGGGGTGGATTGCGGCGGGGTGGCAACCTCGAAGCAGGCGACCGCGATCGCGGTCATCGGCGTCGATCGATCCGCCGAGAACCAGATCATCGTCGCGAGCGGCGCCAATCTCGACACCCATCCGGATCAGCTGCCGGAGGATTCTTTCGGTTCCGGCGTGACCGTGCTCTGCCAGAACGAGATCAGGCCGGAAGCGACGTTCGAACTCTTGAAGCGTGCGAAGCGGGGCGGCGCCAGAACGCTCTTGAATCTGGCCCCGGCGACGACGCTCGAGGCTTCGGCGTTCGAGCATCTCGATATTCTCGTAGTCAACGAGATCGAGGCGGCGATGGCCGCAGGCGTCGATGGGGTCGGCGACGATCCGGCGGCCTTCGCCGCAGGGCTCGCCGAGCGTCAAGATCTTACGGTAGTCATCACCCTCGGCCCCGAAGGCGCCGTCGCCGCCGGTCCGGACGGCCGCCTCAGGTCAGGATCTCTCCCCATCGACCCCGTCGACACCACTGGCGCTGGCGACGCGTTCGTCGGCGTGTTCGCGGCCGCGCTCGATCAGGGCGAGCCCCTGCCGTCGGCGCTTCGCTGGGCGAGCGTCGGCGCCGGCCTCGCCTGCACCGGCCTCGGCGCACAGACGGCGCAGCCGCTCGCGGCCGATATCTCGGCCCGTCTCGACGATGTCACCGTCGAGCGCATCGGTTAGGCCTCCGACGATCAATTGGCCTGCTTGGCGGCTGGTAAGCAATGCTTGACCCTGCGCGTCCACTGTTTCGATCAGCTCCATGGGGTCCCGGGAATCCGCCCGGCCGGGAGGGAGGGAGAGCTTTGCTCGAACTCCCGGGATCCCATGGAGCAGGTTGGATCCTGATGGCGAATCCTTAACGTTCCGTTAGAACTTTTCCCGTTCAGGCAAAAACGCCTGATCGACAGGGGCATGCGGGATATAATGAGATCGAGTGTGCTTCCGATGACGTCAGATCGGATTGTGCTCTGACAGGGCCGACGTTCGAAGTCAGCGGCAGATCGACGGCACCTGACCAGTCGTCATCGAATTTGGAGCGGCGATCGGAGCGTGGCGCTCCAGGCGATGATGCGGCGCAGAGAGGGTCACTCGTCGCGAAAGACCTTCTCCCGCCGTTCGTGACGTTCCTGGGCCTCGATGCTCAGCGTCGCGATCGGGCGTGCCTCCAACCGCTGCAGGCCGATCGGCTCCTGAGTTTCCTCGCAATATCCATAGGAACCGTCTTCGATCCGCTCGAGCGCGGAGGCGATCTTCGACAACAGCTTTCTTTCGCGGTCGCGTGCGCGCAGCTGAAAGCTGCGCTCGGTCTCGAAAGACGCCCAATCGCTCATGTCGGCGAGGCGATTGTCCTCTTCCTTGAGCTGCTTCAGGGTTTCGTTCGAACCACGCAAGATCTCCTCACGCCAGCCCATCAGCTTCTTGCGGAAATATTCGAGCTGCCGATCGTTCATGTAAGGCTCGTCCTCGGTCGGACGATAATCCTCGGTGATGAGATCCGACATGCGTCCTCCAAACGCCTACCAAACAAACGCTTATCGCGATGTTGCCGTCGAAACCGGCGTCGGTGCGATATCCCCATAAGTCTTGAACAGAGCGGAAGGTCTCCCTAACGCAGCGAGGCCTCCGGCGCAAGTCGGTCCTGCATAGAAGAAAATGATGAAGAAATCGTTAATGAAAATCGAAAATAGAGAAATTTGACCGCACCTCAACTTTGGGGCGTTGCATGTCAGCGCTCGGCCGCCTCGGCGGAGGTCGGGCGTGCGCAAACCGCGCAGTCGGCGCGGCGTTCCACCCTGATATCGCTGAACGCGGCTGAAAAGCCGTCGTAAAGGAGGAGCCTGCCGGAAAGGCCGTCGCCGCGGCCAAGGATTTCTTTCACCACCTCGACCGCCTGCAGGGACCCCATGACCCCCACGACCGGACCCAGAACACCGCCTTCGGCGCAGGTCGGCACCAGGTCCGCAGGCGGCGTCTCCGGAAAGACGCAGCGATAGCACGGGTGCGGCGGTCCGAGATGGGCCTTGTAGGTGGATATCTGGCCTTCCACGCCCTGCACCGCAGCGCTTACCAGCGTCTTCCTCCGGGCGAAGCACACTGCGTGAACGATATCCCGGGTCTCGAAATTGTCCGAGCCGTCGGCGACCAGGTCGTAGCCGTCGATCAGCGCCGAGGCGTTGGCGTCCGTCAAGCGCTCGCGATGTGTGACGATTTCGATGTCGGGATTGAGGGCGACGGCGGTGCGTCTGGCGCTTTCGGTTTTGGCGACGCCCACATGGGAGCTCGCATGGGCGATCTGCCGGTGCAGATTGCTGAGATCGACGATGTCGTCGTCGACGATGCCGATCCTGCCGACGCCGGCGGCCGCCAGATAGAGAAGAAGCGGCGAGCCGAGACCGCCTGCGCCGATCACCAGCACGCTCGCTCCCAAAAGGGCCGCCTGGCCGGCGCCGCCCACCTCGGGCAGCACGATATGGCGCGCATAGCGCAGCATCTGATCGTCGCTGAAACCCCTGCTCACCCTCTCGCCTCTCCGCCTTCGCGATCTCAGCTACGGTAACCTTTTTTTAAGGTTACCACGATAAGACGGAAGCGCGAGGCGTCATGAAAGGATCGGATGCCGGAAAGGATGGAGTGACGTGACGGGAGATCCGAAAACCGCGGTCGCGCTCGGTTACGAACGGGGCGGCGACGATCTGCCGCGGGTTCTGGCCAAGGGCCGTGGCGCGGTCGCCGACCAGATCCTCGCGATCGCGGAAGAGCACGGCATCGCCGTCCATAAGGACGAAGATCTCGTCGAAGTGCTCGACCGCCTTGAGATCGACGCCCCCATCCCGGTCGCGGCCTTCGCCGCCGTCGCCGAAATCCTGGCCCATCTCTACCGCATGAACGGTTCCGAGGAGGAGCGGTCGTGAGCGTTTCGGACGGGCACCCGCACGCCAGCCTTGCGGATGAGGTCAGGTCGGCCATCGGCGATCTGGAGCGGGCGCGCCGCGACCTCCGTCATGACGACATGTCGCCGTCGGAAGAGGTCTTGCGTCGTCTGGAGCGCATGGTCTCTCGCATTGGCGAAGCGCAACTGGACCGTTCTTCCGAAACGTATCCCTTGCTGCTCGCTCTGATCGATGAACTCGAAACGACCGTCCGGGTTTTCGACGAGGAGCGCCTTGATCTGCGCGAACGATTGCGCTCGACGAGTCGCAGCATGGCGGCCGGCGCTGCCTATCTCCGCGCGCGCGAAAAAAAATAGGGTGCCGGCATGACCACCACCGACTATCTCCGTTTTCTCGCTGCCCTCGCCGCGGTCCTCGCCGCGATCGGCCTCTTTGCATGGCTGGCGAGGCGCTTTCGCCTCGGCAGTCTCGTCGGATCCGGCGTGCGGTCCGGGCGCCTCCGAGTGATCGAGACACTGCCGATCGACGGCCGGCAGCGGCTGATGCTCATCCGCCGGGATGACCGCGAACATCTCCTTCTAATCGGTTCTGAGCGATCGAGCGTCGTCGAAGCCGGTATCCAGCCGCCCGAGAATCGGCAGGCTGTGGAAAAGCCGCTCGAGATTGCGGCCGCTTCGCGATGACGATCCTTCGGCTTTCCGGGCTGGTCGTCGGCCTCGTCGGCTTGGCACTGATCGCCGCCTTCTCGGCACCGGTCCAGGCGCAGAGCCTTAACATCGACATGGCCGAAGGCATCAGCGTCACCAGCCAGCTCATCCAGTTGGTCGCCCTGGTGACCGTTCTCAGCCTGGCGCCGTCGATCATCGTGATGGTCACGTCCTTCACCCGCATCGTCGTGGTGCTCGCCTTTCTGCGCACGGCTCTCGGCCTGCAGCAGACCCCGCCCAACGCTGTTCTGATCTCGCTCGCTTTATTCGCCACCGGCTTCATCATGGCGCCCACCCTCGAACGGGTTTATGACGAAGGCCTCGCTCCCTTGCTGGAGGAGGAGATCGACGGTGCGGAAGCCTTCGATCGCGCGGCCATGCCGCTTCGGCATTTCATGCTCGAGCATGTCCGCGAGAAGGACCTGGAGCTGTTCTTGGAATTCGCAGCGCCGGGTGCAGCACCTCCCGAAACGCTGGAGAGCCCTGACGACACGCCCCTCAGTTCCCTCATCCCCGCGTTCATGATCAGCGAGCTTCGCCGCGCCTTCGAGATCGGTTTTCTGATTTTCATCCCGTTCCTGATCATCGACATGGTGGTCGCATCCATCCTGATGTCGATGGGCATGATGATGCTGCCGCCGGTGCTGATCTCGATGCCGTTCAAGCTGGTGTTCTTCGTGCTGGTGGACGGCTGGTATCTCATCATGGGCTCGCTGGTCGCGAGCTATGGAGGTGCCGGCGCCTACTGACCCGTGCCGGCGACGCCCGACGTGCAGGCGGCTTCTGCATCGCAAGAGGTTCGGCGCCCGTTATCGCCGTTCCCCCATGGGAAAGCGTCACAGCGGGCATGACCGGATGTCAGGACTGGGTATCGTCGGCGGCGTCCGGCGGCGGCAGAAAGTCGATCTCGTGCTTGGCGGAGACGGCGACGATCTCGGCGGGGTCGGCGTCCGGCATGTTGTGAAGCTGCCAGAAGAGGTCGTAGAGGCGGCGTGCCGGCGATACCCAGAACAGGCATTTGACCGGGCGGTCGCTCTTGGAGAAGAGGCCGTGTGGGATGCCGCGGGGGAGGCGGATGAGGTCGCCCGGCTCGGCGAAGCTCTCGGCGCCGTCCAGGAGGAGGTCCAGCCGGCCCTCGAACATGTAGATGAACTCGTCCTGGGTCGGGTGGATGTGGGGCGGGACCATGGTGCCCGGCGGCAGGGTTGCGTGCCAGGAGAAGGAGTTTTCCGATAGCTGCTTCGGCACGTAGGTCTGGCCGAGAATGTTCCAGATGATGTTGTCGATGCCTTCACCGGCTTTGGTGATCCCCGCCGTCATCACGCTCATATCCGCCTCCCCGATCTCGACATGATGCCATCTCTGCTTTTGTGCTTAGGGTAGTTTAGCGCATCCGTGACCGGTTGAAACAACGTTGCGCTGCGTATGGATGGGAGTGCCCATGGCAACGAGATCACCGCCGCGTGCCGCGGCCACCGACAATACCCATGCTGCACGTCGCCTACGGTTTGTCCGCCCTGTCCTTCCTTGTAGGCATTGCCTTCATCGCTGCGGTGGTGATCGATTATTTGAAGCGCGGCAAGCCACTTTCGGACATGCAGGTCTCGCATGTCGAGTGGCAGATCCGCATCTTCTGGTGGGGGCTACTGTTCGGCGTGATCGCCTTCATGTCGCCGTTTCTCCTGGGCTCGGCTATTGTCGGCATCCTCGCCCTTGGCTGCCTCGCCGTCTGGTACGTGTTCAGGATCGCCCAGAGCTGGATACGCTTGAAGGACGGCCGGCCGATCGACGACCCGACCACGCTTTTTCTGAACCATAAGGGTCGCGTCGGTCAAACCGAGCGCATTGGTCGCACCAGTCAGACGTGGAGATACCGGTTCTTGACCTCGTCGCTGGCGAGGAGGGTGGCGCTGTTGCCGGTCCAGACGGTCCGGCCCTTCTCGATGACCACATGTCGGTCGGCGAGGCGGGCAAGCGCGTCGACGTTCTTGTCGACGATCAGAATGGCGATGCCCGTGTCCCTGATCGCGCGCAAGCAGGACCAGATGGTTTCGCGGACGAGCGGAGCCAGACCCTCGGTCGCTTCGTCGAGGACGAGCAGCGCCGGGTTGGTCATCAGCGCCCTGCCGATCGCCAGCATCTGCTGCTCGCCGCCCGAGAGCTGACTGCCGAGATTTTTTCGACGTCCCACGAGCTGCGGAAACAATTGGTAGACGTCCGCGAGATCCCAGGCCGTGGAAGTCGACGTTGCCCGGCGCCCCGATTTCGACGTCGCGATCAGGTTCTCCTCGACGCTCAGCGTGGGAAAGACCTGGCGACCCTCAGGCACGAGGCCGAGGCCGGCTTTGGCGATCCGGTGAGGCGGTGCTTCGGTCATGTCCCGGCCACCCACGGAAATACGCCCGCCGGCCGCGGGCAGCAGGCCGAACAGTGTCTTGATCGTCGTCGTCTTGCCCATGCCGTTTCTGCCGAGCAGGGTGACGGCTTCGCCTGCGGCGACCTCGAAGCTCACGTCAAAGAGAACGCGGCTGTCGCCATAGGCGGCGGCGAGCTGCTCGACCTTCAGCATCAGGCGGCCTCGTCGCCGAGATAGGCGGCGCGCACCGATGGGTCGGCGCGGATTTCGTCGAGCGCGCCCGAGGCGACGATCCGACCATCGACCAGCACGCTGATGCGGTCGGCGAGCGCGAAGACCGCGTCCATGTCGTGCTCGATCAGCATGATCGGAAAACGGCGTTTCAGGCGCTGCATGAGATCGATGAGCATGGCCGACTCGTCATGGCCGGTGCCGGCGAGCGGCTCGTCGAGCAGAAGGAGCCTGGGTTCGGTGGCAAGGGCCATGGCGAGTTCAAGCTGGCGCTGCTCGCCATGGGAAAGATCGCTCGCCCGCCTTCCTGCGCGCGCGGCGAGGCCGACGGTTTCGAGAGCCGCCATGGCCCGGTCGTTGAGGTCGCGCTCGCTCGCGGCCGGGCGGAAAAAACGAAAGCTGGAGCCGGCGCGCACCTGGGCCGCGAGCGCGGCGTTCTCAAGGACGGAAAAGGCGGGAAGCAGTGAGGTGATCTGAAACGTTCTGGCGATGCCGATGCGCGAGCGTCTGGCCATCGATAGGCCGGTGACGTCCCGTCCGGCGAAGAAGATCTGTCCGGCATCGGCTGCCAGGCCACCGGACAGCTGGTTGATCAGGGAGGTCTTGCCGGCGCCGTTCGGGCCGATGATCGCGTGCAGTTCGCCTATCGTCAGATCGAGGCTGACATCGTCGGTGACGCAGAGCGCACCGAAACTTTTTCGAAGACTCCGCACGGCCAGGATCGGGGCGCTCATGTCGTCCGCCTCGTCGCCAGCCCGGCGATGATCCCGAGGACCCCGCCTTTGCCGTAGAGCACGATCAGGACCAGGATCACGCCGAGGCCGAGCTTCCAATGCTGGGACAGCCCCGAGAGCAGCTCTTCCAGGAGCAGAAAAACCGAAGCGCCGAGGATGCCGCCGGTCAGCGTGCCCATGCCGCCGACCACCACCATCATGATCAGCTCGCCGGAACGCTGCCAGGTCATGTAGGCCGGCGACACGAACTCGGCCTGATTGGCGAGCAGAACACCGGCGATCGCCGCGATGGCGCCCGCGATCGCATAGGCCGTGAGCTGATAGGCGAAGGGTTCGAAGCCGATCGCCCGCATGCGCTCGGGGTTGTCGCGCGCGCCGCGAAGGACCCTTCCGAAACGCGCTTCGATCAGCGTGCGTGTGAACAGAAAGCAGGCGAGCAGCACCGCTAGCACCAGGTAGTAAAAGGTGACGTCGTTTTCTAGCCAGCTCCTTCCGAACAGTGTCGATCGAGTCGGAAGGGTGAGCCCGTCATCGCCGCCGTAGGCGGCGAGCGACACCATCAGGAAATAGGCCATCTGCCCGAAGGCGAGCGTGATCATGATGAAATAGACGCCGCGGGTGCGAAGCGAGATCGCGCCGGTGACGAGTGCGAACGCAGCTGCCGCGAGCGTGGCGAGGACGATCTGAGCGAGAACATCGCCGAGCCCGTGGCTGGCGGCGATGCCGACCGCATAGGCGCCGATGCCGAGGAAGGCGGCGTGGCCGAAGGAGACCATGGCGCCGAAGCCGAGAATTAGGTCGAGGGAGAGGGCGGCGATCGCGAAGATCATGATCCGGGTCGCGATCACGAGATAAAAGGCGTCGGCGCCGAGTGCGGTGAAGATCGGCAGCGCCGCGAACAGACCGAACAGGCAGGCGAGGCCTGCCGCCTTGACTTGCCTGAGAACGTGGTCGGGCGTTGATGTCTCCGCTGGCGCCGCCTTCGCTTCGGTCATGCCCTAGCCACCCTGCCTGGCGGGGAACAGGCCGGCGGGGCGGAAGAACAGGACGGCGGCCATCAGGATGTAGATGAGCATTGGCGTCAGCGTGCGCCCGACCTGGGAGGCGGCGGCGGGTTCGAGCACGGTCTTCAGGAGAATGGGGCCGAAGCTCCGGCCGACCGTGTCCACGACGCCGACCAGCAGGGCCGCGACGAAGGCGCCGCGGATCGAGCCGATGCCGCCGATCACGATCACCACGAAGGTGAGAATGAGAATGCCGTCGCCCATATTCGGTTCGACCGAGAGGATGGGAGCGACCATGGCACCGGCGAAGCCCGCGAGCATGGCGCCGACGCCGAATACCACCATGAACAGGCGGCGGATATCGACGCCGAGCGCCTGGACCATGGGCGCGTTGGAAGCACCGGCGCGCAGCAGCATGCCGGTCCGCGTGTGCTGCACGAGAATGTAGAGGCCGAGCGCGACCGCGAGCCCGGCAACGATGATCAGGACGCGGTAGAGGGGATAGCGCAGCTGACCGAGCACGGGCACGGAGCCGGCGATCGCCTCCGGCAGGGGAATGCTGATCGGCGCAGCGCCCCAGATGATCTTCACGCCCTCATGCAGGATCAGGATGACGCCGAAAGTAGCGAGTACCTGGTCCAGATGATCGCGGTCGTAGAGGTGTCGGAACACAAGGACTTCCAGCATCAGGCCGAAGGCGAAGGCGGTCGGCAGCGCCAGAAGCAGGCCGGTGAAGAAGCCGCCGGTGAGGTTCGAGAAGGTCACGGCGAGATAAGCGCCGACCATGTACTGCACGCCATGGGCCAGATTGATGAAGTCCATCACGCCGAACACCAGGGTCAGGCCGGCGGCGACCAGGAAAAGGAGAATGCCGAACTGGAGGCCGTTCAGAAGCTGGATCGCCAGCAAGTTGGTCATGGCAGCGTGGCTGCCGGGTTGGACTTCGGCATCATCTGCCTGATCCATTGGGGGCCGGTGCCATGTGGCGCTGGCGCTGTCAACTGTCCCGCGCCCCATCGACAGCACCGGCACTATGCTGGTCCTCGACCGGGAAACGGGTCGCCTCGGCGGCAGGGCGAGCTTTCACTGCGTTTAGCCATTCAGCCAGCTTCGGCGACGCCGTCATCAGATCTTTCCCTTCCGGCGCCAGCTCGAAGAGAATGAGCATCGGCGCGACATGGAGGTCGGCCAGGGTCAGACGGTCGCCGGCAAGCCAGTGAGAGGAGCCGCCGATGGCTTCGAGTTGGCGAAGGATGGTTTCCGCCTTCGGGAGGGCGGACGAGATGCGTCCTTCGTCGGAGACGTCGCCCTTTTGCGGCACCCGCACGCGCTCGACGAAGATGTCCAAGACCACGGTGCGAAAGCCATAGGCATCCATGATGGCAATCGCCTGATTCATCAGGGCTCGATCCCGCGTGTTCTCTGGCTGCAGCGGCGGTCCGGCGAACGCCTCGTCGACATAGCGCGTGATAGCGCTGGTCTCGTAAAGTCGAAACCCGTCATGGTCGAAGGCGGGGATGCGGCGGAACGGGTGGCGTTCTTGATAGCCGGCGGGTGGTCCTTCGGACGCGAAGATGTCGACCTCCTGCAGGCGATAGTCGACGCCTTTCTCCTCCAGCGCCAGCAGCACGCTGCGTGTGTAGACGCTGTAGGCCGCACCAAAAACCACCACATCCGTCCGCGCCATCACCGCTCCCGCATCGTCAGGCCGTGATCCTTCGAGCGAGGCTCAGGCAAGTCCACGCCGGGCCGCGTCGGCCCTACATGGTGCAGTCTTTGGCGTAGACGTCCTGATAGTCGTCGAAGACCTTCTGGGCGATTTCGGTCTGGTACTTGCCGTCCTCGCGCTTGGCGACCTGGACCAGGTAGAAATCCTGAATCGGGTAGTGGTTCGGGCCGAAAGCGAAATCGCCTCTGAGCGACGTGAAGTCGGCGGATTCGAGGGCGGTGCGCAAAGCGTCTCTGTCTTCCATATCGCCACCTGTCGCTGACAGGGCGCTGTCGATCAGCATGGCGGCGTCATAGGCCTGCATGGCGTAGGTGCCGGGGACGCGGTCATATTTCGCCTCGAAGGCGGCGACGAAAGCCTTGCTCGCCTCGTTGTCCATGTCGGGGGCCCAGTTCGCCCCCCCGAAGAAGCCGACCGCGGCGTCCTGCTGGGCGGGAAGGGTGGTCTCGTCGACGGTGAAGGCGGAGAGAAACGGGATGGTTTCCAGGCCGGCCTGGCGATATTGCTTCACCAGGTTCACGCCCATGCCGCCCGGCATGAAGGTGAAGACGGCGTCAGGCGCGCTTGCCGCGAGCTGGGCGAGTTCGGCGGAAAAGTCGAGCTGGCCGAGCGGCGTGTAGATCTCGTCGGTGACCTCGCCGGTGAAGTGGCGCTTGAAGCCGGCTAGGGAATCCTTGCCCGCCTGGTAGTTGGGCGCCATCAGGAACACGCGCTGGTAGCCTTGATCCTCGGCATATTTGCCCAGCACTTCGTGATTTTGATCATTCTGGTAGGAGGTCACGAAAAAATTGGGGTTGCATTCGGCACCGGCGAAATTGGAGGTGCCGGCGTTCGAGCTGATCAGGACGGTGCCGCTGTCGGTCACCGGCTTCATGATCGCCATCAGAATGTTCGAGAAGATCGGGCCGACCACGAAGTCGACCTGCTCGCGTTCCACCAGCTCCTTCGCCTTGTTGACGGCGACGTCCGGCTTCAGCTCGTCGTCGACAACGGTGACCTCGACATCCTGGCCGCCGAGCTTGCCGCCGAGATCCTCGAGGGCGAGGAGAAAGCCGTCCCGCGCCTGCTCGCCGAGAACGGCCGGCGGGCCGGAGAGGGTGTAGATGAGCCCGACCTTGACGCCCTCGGCCTGCGCGCCGCCTGCGCCGAAAATCATCGCGCTGCCCCCAAAAGGCTCCTGGTGATCCTTGCCATGCTGCTCATCGAACGCGCCTCCTCATGCTTTTTCGGCCGGTCTCGATAGCCTGTAAGCACAAGCCGGCGATGTCGTTTCGATTGTGCAACAATGGCAAATTCGCCGCAAATCGCAAGGGCGGAGCGAGGGGGCGAAACCGGATGTTCAGGGCACCATGATATGATGCCGGCCGGCAGCGGCTTAGCGCAGCACGCCCGCCGCCCGGAGGGTTTCGCGCAGGTTTTCCAGGCGTTCGCGATTGACGCCGAAGTCGGAATAGCCCGTGCGCGCCGCGGATCGAAGGGCGATCAGGCCATTTTCGGGGCAGTGTTGAAATTCGAGATCGTCGACGAAACGAAAGATACGGCTCCTCGCCTCGGCGTGGAGATAGGTCTCTTCGGACGTGACGATGGAAGTGCGCGGCAGGGCCGCGACCGCCTCCCGCAGCGCGGTCCAGGCGGTCGCCGGGTCGCCGGCGATCTGGAAGGCTTCGATTCGATGGGCGTCGTCCGCGGCGTCGCTGGCGACGCAGTTCGGGCTCTCAGGGCAGGGCGCGAGACGGTCGTCGCTCAGGCCGAGGTTGGCGGGCGGTTCGCCGCCGCAGCCGAAGAGGAACGGGAGCATCAGCATCCCCAGTACGAATGTCGATGTTCGTTGACGGAGTCTCATCAGGCGCGATGGACAGTGCGCTCGGTGATCACCATGTCCAGGGTCTGATCGAAATCGTCGGTGGGCACGCGCTCGACCTCCTGGGCGGCGAAGGCGACGCCGACGGCCAGCGTGGCCGGATCGTCGGCTCTTGAGGCGCTGGAGGGTGCGGTCGTAGTAACCTTTGCCGTGACCGAGGCGGCGGCAGTGGCGATCGAAGGCGAGGAGCGGCACCAGGAGCACCGAAGGCGTGGCTTTCGGCGCGTCCGGCGGGGGCTCCATCACCCTGAAGCGCCCCTCGATCAGAGGATCACCCGCATGCCAGGCGTGGAAGTCGAGCGGATGGCCGTCGCCGATCACCCTCGGCAGGGCCGACGCGGCCCCGCGATCACCTAGCAGAGCCAGGGCGGGACGGGGGTCGAGTTCACCTTCGAGCGGCCAGTAGGCAGAGACGATGGTGCCGTCAGCGACCTCGACACTGGCTGCAACCTGCTCGGCGACTGCCGCCGCCGCGGCTTCGGCGTCACCGGCATCGATCGCCATGCGGCGGGCGTAACAGCGTTCCCGCAACTCGGCTTTCTGGTCGGCCAGCTTCGGCTGGTTCATGCCCGTCTCCGGCGCAGCCGTGTCAAAGGTCTCCGGCGCAGCCGTGATAAAAAAAGTGGCGGAGCCGCCTTGGCCGTTGGCCCGGTAAGTCCTCTGTGGCCTGCTTACGCAGGTGGGCGCCGTAGTGCCGAGACCACGGCCTCGACAGGGACAGCTCCCTATGTAGAGAACATTGGCCCCAGGGATCTGTGGACCTGACGCACCAGGCAGCGACCGCCGTTCTTTAGTTAGGCTCTCTCGAGCTCCGCGGCAACCGCATTCAGCTGTTCGGCGACCTGTTCGATCATGGCGGCGGCGCGGCGCTCGTTCTCGGCGTCGGCGCCCGCCGGTGATCCGGCGGCATGGGCGGCCTCCAGCTCCTTGATCTTGTCATAGGCGTCCGAGAGTTCGTCCGCCACCATCAGGCTCGCCAGCAGCATCAGCCGGGCGTCGCCGATCTTGGCGCCGTCGACCGCAAGCTCGGCGACCTTGCGGTCGAGATAGGCGGCGAGCCCCTTGACCCGCGCCTCCTCGCCCGCACCGCACTGGACGGAATGCCGGCGGCCGTTGACCGTAATGTCGACCATGGGCATCGCGGTCACTCCTCGATCATGCGATCGAGCTGCTCGATCGAACTATCCAGCCGGGCGGTAGCCTGTTCGGTGGCGTCCCGCATCGCTTCCTGCTCGCGTTCCGCTGTCTTCAGCGCTTCGCTCAGGCGTTCACATTCGGCGCGCAGGCCATCGACGTCACGATTGAGCGCGTCCCGTTCGTCGGTCAGCCGCGTGATCACGGCCGCCTGATCGGGGTCCGCCGCCGCCAGACGTCGGGCCATGACGTGCTCCAAACGCGCAAGCGCTTCGTTCAGATGCTGCTCGGCTATCTTGAGCGCTGACATGTCTCTCCCGAGGAATCCTCTTCAAAAAAACAACTATTTAGCGATCTGACTTGACATAGAACACGCGGCACGTCAACTCGACATGACCTGCGATTGAGGTGCGTCAAGGAATACGGTTGATTTTTCGCCGAAATTGACGAGGTTGTGCGGGACACCGTCGGCATTCGCCGCCTCCTCTCGACATCATGCATCCGATGCGTCCCTCGATGGATGTGCCACGGATGACAGGAAAACGACGATCAGATGACCGCACTTCCCGAAGCTCAGAGCGACGCCGTCAGCCAGAACGACATGGCCAACGCGATCCGGGCACTGTCCATGGATGCGGTGGAACAGGCGAATTCCGGTCATCCCGGCATGCCCATGGGCATGGCCGACGTCGCGACCGTGCTGTTCTCCCGATTCCTGAAGTTCGACGCATCCGCGCCCGACTGGTTCGACCGCGACCGGTTCGTGCTCTCCGCCGGTCACGGCTCGATGCTGCTCTATTCGCTTCTGCATCTGACCGGCTATCCCGGTATGACCATCGAGCAGATCCGGAATTTTCGCCAATGGGGCTCGATGACGCCCGGCCATCCCGAGTTCGGGCACACGCCCGGCGTCGAAACCACCACCGGGCCGCTCGGCCAGGGATTCGCGACGGCGGTCGGCATGGCGCTCGCCGAGCGCCATCTGGCGGCGCGTTTCGGCCGTGATCTGGTCGATCACTGGACCTATGTAATCGCGAGCGACGGCGATCTGATGGAAGGGATCAGCCACGAGGCCGCCGCACTCGCCGGCCACCAGAAGCTCGGCCGCCTGATCGTTCTCTACGACGACAACCAGATTTCGATCGACGGCTCGACGTCGCTTGCCATGTCGACCCATCAACAGGGCCGATTCCAGGCTTATGGCTGGCATGTCATCGCAGCGGACGGCCATGACCCGGACGAAATCGAGGCGGCGATCGACGAGGCGCTGGGGGTGGGGCGGCCGTCCTTGATCGCCTGCCGCACGGTCATCGGCCGCGGCGCTCCCAACAAGGCGGGAACGGCCGGCGTGCACGGAGCACCGCTCGGCGCCGATGAGATCAAGGCGGCGCGAAAGGAGCTTGGCTGGGATCATCCGCCCTTCGAGATTCCGTCGCCAATTCTCGACAGCTGGCGGGCGATCGGCGCCCGACAGGCGGACGTCCGTCAGGAGTGGCAGGCGAGGTTGGACGGATCGGAGCAAAAAGAGGCGTTTCTTGCGGCGCTGGAGGAACGGGCGGCGGCGTCGCTCGACGGTGTCCTCGCTTCCTATGTGGAAAAACTCGCTGCGGATCGGCCGAAATGGGCGACCCGAAAGGCGAGCCAGGAAGCGCTCGAGGTATTCACGGAGGCCGTGCCCGAGCTGGTCGGCGGATCGGCTGATCTCACCGGTTCCAATCTCACCAAGACCAAGGCGCTCGCCGTCCAAACCGCGGAAGATCCCGCCGGTCGCTACCTGCATTACGGCGTGCGCGAGCATGGCATGGCGGCCGCCATGAACGGCATGGCGCTGCATGGCGGCGTCATCCCCTATGGCGGCACGTTTTTGATCTTCACCGATTATTGCAAGCCGGCGATCCGCCTCTCGGCGCTGATGAAGCAGCGGGTCATCTACGTCATGACCCATGACAGCATCGGCCTCGGCGAGGACGGGCCGACCCACCAGCCGGTGGAGCAGCTCGCCGGACTTCGCGCGATCCCGGGCCTCTGGGTCTTTCGTCCAGCCGACGCCATCGAAACCGCGGAGTGCTGGGCGCTCGCGATCGGGCGCGCGGACGGCCCCTCGCTCCTGGCGCTGACCCGCCAGGGCGTGCCGACGCTGCGCGACGCCGAGGGCGGCAACCGCTCGGCCAGGGGCGCCTATGTTCTGAAGGAGCCGGCGGGCGAACGTCGGGTGACGCTGATCGCCACCGGCTCGGAGGTTTCGATTGCGCTCGAAGCCGCCCAGGCGCTGGAAGCCGACGGGATCGGCGCGGCCCTCGTTTCCATGCCCTGCCAGGCGCTGTTCGATCGTCAGGACGAGGGCTACCGGCGCGAGGTTCTCGGCGATGGCCTCCGGCTCGCGATCGAGGCGGCGTCGGCGCACGGATGGGGCCGCTATGTGGCCGACGAGGACGAAGACGTCGTCGGCATGAAAGACTTCGGCGCATCGGCGCCTTATCAGGAACTTTACGAACGCTATGGGATCACCGCGGACGCGATCGCCGAACGGGTGCGCGCGCGTCTGACTTGACGGTCCGGAGGAAGCCTGCGACGGACGTGCGTTCCGTCCGGGCGCATGACAACGAGGAGTACGACATTGAGTGTTCGGGTAGCCATCAACGGCTTTGGCCGCATCGGCAGAAACGTGCTGCGCGCGATCGTCGAGAGCGGCCGCGACGACGTGCAGGTGGTGGGCATCAACGACCTGGCGCCGCCGGAGACCAACGCGCATCTGCTGCGCTACGACTCCGTGCACGGCAAGTTCCCGGCGAAGGTGCAGCTGGAAGGCGACACGCTGGATTGCGGCACCGGGCCAATCAAGGTGATCGCCGAGCGCGACGTGGCGAGCCTGCCCTGGGGGGACCTCGGCGTCGACGTGGTGCTGGAATGCACCGGCATCTTCACCAAGCGCGACGCGGCGGCGAAGCATCTGGATGCGGGCGCCAAGAAGGTGCTGATCTCCGCGCCTGGCGACAATGCCGATCTCACCGTGGTCTACGGCGTCAATCACGACCAGCTCGGTGCCGGCCACAAGGTGGTCTCGAACGCATCCTGCACCACCAACTGCCTGGCGCCGGTGGCCAAGGTCCTGAACGACACGGTCGGCATCGTGCGCGGCCACATGACCACGATCCACTCCTACACCAACGACCAGGCGCTGCTGGACACGTTCCACAAGGACCTCTATCGGGCGCGCGGTGCGGCTACCTCGATGATCCCGACCTCGACCGGAGCTGCCCGAGCGGTCGGTCTGGTGCTGCCTGAACTGAAGGGCAAGCTGGACGGCGTCGCGATCCGCGTCCCCACGCCGAACGTGTCCCTGGTGGATCTGACCTTCGTGCCCTCCAGAGAAACCTCGATCGATGAGATCAACGGCGCGCTGAAGGCGGCCGCGGAGGGGCCGCTCAAAGGCGTGCTCGGCGTCACCGAGGAGCCGCTGGTGTCGATCGACTTCAACCATGACGGCCACAGCTCGACCGTGGACCTGAACGCCACCAAGGCGATCGAGGGCAATCTCGTGCGCGTGGCGTCCTGGTACGACAACGAGTGGGGCTTTTCCTGCCGCATGGGCGACGTCGCGTCGATCTACGGCAAGCTCTAGCGACAGGGCCGCTGCCCGGACATTCGCCCGCCCTGCCGCCTTTGCCGGCGGGGCGGGCGTTCAATTGCATTTGAGTTACGCAGGGAGCAGACGATCATGGCGGGCTTTCGGACGCTGGCTGACGTGAAGGTATCGGGACGCACGGTCCTGGTCCGCGTCGACCTCAACGTGCCGATGCAGGACGGCGAGATCACCGACAGCACGCGCATCGACAGGGTGATCGACAGCCTGCGCACGCTCTCCGCGGCCGGTGCCAAGGTGGTCGTGCTCTCCCATTTCGGCAGGCCCAAGGGCAGGCCGCAGGCGGCGATGTCCCTGAAGCCGCTGCAGGCGGCGCTGGCCAAGGCGCTTCGCGGCGTCGACGTCGGTTTCGCCGAGGACTGCGTCGGCCCGGATGTCGAAAAAGCGATCAAGTCGCTCCGCTACGGCCACGTGCTGCTCCTCGAAAACCTCCGTTTCCATCCGGGCGAGGAGGCGAACGATCCTGGCTTCGCCGATCGTCTCGCCGAACTCGGCGACATTTACGTCAACGACGCATTTTCCTGTTCGCACCGGGCGCATGCGTCGATCACCGGCCTCGCCGAACGCCTGCCTGCGGTTGCCGGCCCGCTGATGCAGCGGGAATTGGACGCGCTCTCCAAGGCGCTGGAAAATCCGAAGCGCCCGGTGATGGCGGTGATCGGCGGCGCCAAGATTTCGACCAAGCTGGAGCTGCTCGGCAATCTGATCGAGAAGGTCGACGTCATGATCCTCGGCGGCGGCATGGCCAATACCTTTCTCGCCGCCCAGGGCACGCCCATCGGCAAGTCCCTTTGCGAACACGAGATGCTGGACACGGCGAGGGAGATCATGGCCAAGGCGGAGAGCGCCGGCTGCGAGATTCTTCTGCCGATCGACGGCGCCATCGCCAAGGAGTTCAAGGAGGGCGTCGATCCGGTCACCGCACCCGTGGAGATGATCCCGGAGGACGGCATGATGCTCGACATCGGTCCGATCAGCGCCGAAATGTTCGAGGATCGCCTCGCCGAATGCCGGACGGTGGTCTGGAATGGCCCGCTCGGCGCGTTCGAGCTCGAGCCCTTCGACGGCGGCACCACCGAACTCGCCATCGCGGCGGCCGAGATGACCCGGGAGGGCAAGCTGCTCTCGGTCGCCGGCGGCGGCGACACGGTGGCCGCACTCGCCAATGCCGGCGTGCTCGGCCAGTTCAGCTACATCTCGACCGCGGGCGGCGCCTTCCTGGAATGGCTGGAGGGCAAGGAACTGCCCGGCGTCGCCGCTTTGCGGCAGGCTTGAGCATTCCCCGCCCGTTTCGGCGGCGCTCGTCCCGCCCCTTGTTGATCGTCCCCGCGTCTCGGCCTAAGTAACAAGACAAGGAAAAGGCCGAAGGCTTGGCGTGCGGCGTCGTTCGCACGATCGGGCGCGGAACGCGGGGCGGAACGTCATCGATCCGGAACTGATCAGGCTGCTGCTCGTCGCCATCGTGGCCCTCGAGGGCTATCTGCTGCTGCCGCCGGGCATTCCCTTCGTCACGAGCTTCGGCCTCGTGCCGCTGCGCTTGTGGTTCACCAATCTCGCCCTGGTCGGCCTGGTCGCCTACGGTCTCTACGTCTTCGGCTTCACGATCATCGAAAGCCTGGCGCTCGCCAGCATCTGGATGTCCGTGGCGGTCTATCTGGTGATCGACTATCTCTACAACGTGCCGCTCACGCTCTGAGCGGGCGTCTTACCGTCAGCCGTCCGGTCGTTCGCCGGCATAAGCGCGTGCGAGAAGGCGCTCTATATCGTCCCGAACGAACGGGCGGGGATTCCAGTAAGGGGCGGCGGCGGCGATGTCGGCGGCTTTGCCGATCCCGTCCGCGGGCATGCCGATCTTGGCGAGCGAGGTCGGTGCGTCCATGCGCTTCGCCAGATCCCAGAGCCCGCCGCCGACGTGATCAGCAGCCAAGATGCCGGCTACCGGATCGAGCTCGCGCGCTTCGACGGCGTTGAAGGCTGCGGCGTGGGGCAGGATCACCGTGTGGGTGTCGGCGTGGTCGAGGCCGAAGCTGCCGCCGAGCACATGACAGAGCTTGTGATGCAGCGCCATGCCGGCGGTGCCGAGCGCCATGCCGGCTAGGAACGCGCCATAAAGCGCACGTTCGCGGATCTCGACGTCATCGGGATGGTCGACGATGGCCGGAAGCGCTTCGGCCAGCGCGGTGATCGCCTCGAGGCACTGGCCGGTCGAGACCGGGTTCTTCTCCCGTGCGTAGAGCGCCTCGATCGCATGGGCGATTGCGTTCATGCCCGAGGTGACGCTGGTCCGGGGCGGCAGGGTCAGGGTGTAGTCGACGTCGTAGATCACCGAGGCAGGTAGCATGCGCGGGTCCTGGCTCGTCGTCTTGACGCCGTCTTCGGTCTGTCCGAGCACCGCCGTCATTTCCGAGCCCGCATAGGTGGTCGGAAGGGCGATCTGCGGGATGTCCGCCCGGATCGCGAGCGCCTTGCCGAGACCGATGGTCGAGCCGCCGCCGACCGCGATCGTGCAATCAGCACCCAGATCCAGAAGTTCGTTCAGCGCGGTCTCGGTGACCTGGACCGGGGTGTGCATGGTCGCCCGATCGAGCAGGCCGGCGCAGCGTTTGCCGAGCAGGGCGCGGATCTCCTCCGCCTGCTCGCGTCTGCCGGGCGTGCACAGTACGACGGCCCGCTCGCGCCCGATCGCGGCCATCTCGTCGCCGACGCGTGCTCTGCCGCCGCGCTCGAAGCGAACGCGCCAGGGGCGGGCGGTGTAGAGAAAGGGCTGCATGGTCGTTCGAATTCCGGCCTGGTCGGCGTCAGGCCGGATGTTCGGCCTTGGGCTGGTTCTTCGGGCTGCGATAGACGAAGTTCTCGCTCGCCTGATCGGCCTCCTTCGAGGCGATGGCGACCAGCTCCTCGTGCAGGGGCGAGAGCGAGCAGGCGGGATCGACCGCGTCGGCCCGTCCGGCGAACGCGAAGGCCTGACAGCGGCAGCCGCCGAAATCGGTGAAGCGGCGCTCGCAGCTTCGGCAGGGTTCCTGCATCCAGTCGGTGCCGCGAAACGCCTGGAAGGCAGCGCCGTCCCGCCAGATTTTTTCGAGCGGCTTATCCTTCACATTGTCGAAGGTCAGGGTCTCGATGGTTTCGGCGGCGTGGCAGGGAAGGACCTTGCCCGACGGCGTGACGTTCAGGTTCTGCTTGCCCCAGCCGCCCATGCAGGCCTTGGGAAAGCGCGCATAGTAGTCCGGCACGACATAGTCGATCACCAGCACGCCCTTCAGGCGTTCCTGCGCCGCCCTGACGATGTCCATGGCGCGGTCGGTCTGTTCGCGGGTCGGCATGAGAGCGGCGCGGTTCATCAGCGCCCAGCCGTAATACTGCACATGGGCGACTTCGAGGCGCTTTGCGTTCTTCTCGACCGCGAGCTCGATGATCTCGCCCAGATTGTCCAGGTTCTGGCGATGAACCACGGCGTTGATGGTGAGCGGCAGACCGATCTCGGTGACCAGATCGGCGATCGCGAGCTTCTTGGCGTGGCCTTCCTTGTAGCCGCCGATGCGATTGGCGCTGGCGTCCCGGCTGTCCTGGATGCTGAGCTGCAGATGGTCGAGCCCGGCGTCGGCGAGCGTTTCCAGCTTTTCGCGATCCAGAAGAACGCCTGCGGTGATCAGGTTGGTGTACTGGCCGATGCCGGCGGCGTGTTTGATGAGATCGGCGAGGTCGCGACGGAGCGTCGGCTCGCCGCCGGAGAAATGAGTCTGCAGCACGCCGAGATCATTCGCCTCGTCGATGACGCGGCACCAGGTCTCGGTATCGAGCTCCACATTCGCGCGTTCGAGCGCGAGCGGGTTGGAGCAATAGGGGCATTGGAGCGGGCAGCGATGGGTGAGTTCCGCGAGCAGGGAGACCGGCGGTTGCAGTTCGGCACCGGCGCCATTGCGCGCATCGTCGACCTTGTCGTTCATCCTTCTTTCGCCTTCTCCGTCCCGAACCATGCCGAAAAGCGCCGCCATGGGGACGACGCCGTTTACAGGTCTACCGGAAGGATAGCCAGATCGGCCGTGACAGGCGAAGCGCTAGCTGAAGGATGTTCGGCGGCCCGCCACCAAACGTCGCCGTTGACGGCGGGCCGCCGGAAACATGGGCGGTGTCAGAGATCCGCCGGGAAGTAGGCGTTGATTTCGCAACCACAGGCGATCTCGACGACCTTCGGTGCATTCCACTGCATGGTGTAACCTCCCATTGACTTGCTACCAGCTTCAACATGGGGGGTGGGGGCGATCAAGGCAAATCGATTTTTCTTGATCTTCCGATAAGAAGACTTGATCGGAGCGGCATTGTCGGCGTTTCATAAGTGAGACAGGAGCGATTTGTCGACGATCGCGCTTCGGGAAAGCCCGCGCCTTGAATCTGACGCTCAAGCAGCTTCGCTATTTTTCGGCGCTCGCGGAAACGCTGCATTTCGGCAAGGCGGCCAAGGTCTGCAACGTCTCCCAGCCGGCGCTCAGCATGCAGATCAAGGACCTCGAAGCCCATCTCGGGGTCACCCTGGTCGAGCGCGGCGCGACCCGGCTTCTGCTCACCCTCGAGGGGCAGGAGATCGCGAAGCGTGCCCGCGACATCCTGATGTCGGTTCAGGACCTGGCCGAGCTCGCCTCCCATCGCCGCCACCCGCTGGCCGGCCGCCTCAGGCTGGGCGTGATCCCGTCGATCGGACCCTATCTCCTTCCCAAACTTCTGCCCGACATTCATAGCGCCTATCCCGATCTCGAACTCAGCCTGCGCGAGTCCCAGACCCAGGTCCTCCTCGACGATCTTCTGGACGGCCGTCTGGATCTGCTGATCCTCGCTCTGCCGGTCGAGCCCGAGGACGTCGACACGATGGCGCTGTTCGAAGATCGTTTCTCGATCGCGCTGCCGCGCGGCCATGGCCTCGCCGGACGCTCCGCCGTCACCCAGGAAGAACTCGCCGAAGAGCACCTGCTGCTGCTGGAGGAGGGGCACTGCCTGCGCGATCAGGCGCTCGCCATCTGCAAGACCCCCGGGACCGACGAGTTTCGCGCGAGCAGCCTCGCGACCGTGGTCCAAATGGTGGCGAACGGCTATGGCGTGACCATCCTGCCGGCCTTGGCGCTGGCCACCGAAGTCGGCGATCATGATGCCGACGCCCGTGATTCGAGGCCTATTCACATGGTTCCCTTCGCTGATCCGGCGCCGTTTCGCACCGTCGGCCTGGCCTGGCGTCGGTCCTCACCTCACGGTCGGGAGTTCGTCGAGCTCGGCGAATTCATCAAGGAACGGTTCGCGGGAGCGGTCGACGAGGTGACGGGCGTCGACTGACAGACCGTTGGTTTTTCCGCCCGTTCCGGCTTGATGATCGCCGAGGTGGGCTTATGTTCTGCCGATCGGAATGGACGGACGGTCGCGCGGTTTCTCCTTTGCCGCGCCGACGACGCAGAACGGCTGACGCCGCGGGAGAGAACGGATGCAGGCCCTCGAAGTCACGAATGCGATCGGAGCAGGGGCGAGGCTTCGGATGGGCGGGCTCCTTCGAACGAGCGCCTTGCTGGCCACACTCTGGATGCCAATCGGCGCCGCCCAGGAGGTTCGGGCGAACGGCTTCGAGGCCGGGGTCGAGCTGGTCGCGGAAGGGCTGACGGCGCCGCTCGCGCTGGCCGAAGCGCCCGACGGCAGCGGGCGGCTGTTCGTGCTCGAACAGATCGGCCGGCTTCGCGTCATCGACGGCGACGGCGCGCTGCTCGACGAGCCGTTTCTCGACTTTCGGGACCGGCTGGATCCGACCATCGAACCGGGCTTCGACGAGCGCGGCGCGCTCGGCTTCGCGTTTCATCCGGACTTCGCTGAGAACGGCAGGCTCTACGTCTATTACAGCGCGCCGCTGCGCGAGGACCACACGCTCCAGAACGACGAGTGGGGCACCCACACCAGCCATGTCGCCGAGCTTCAGGTTTCCGAGGACGATCCCGACAAGGCGGATCCAGATTATGAGCGGCTCTTGCTGCAGGTGGATCAGCCGCAGTTCGCGCACAATGCCGGCACGCTCGCCTTCGGTCCGAAAGACATGCTGCACATCGCCCTCGGCGATGGCGGCAGCGCGCCCGAGAACGGTGACTACCCGAGGGAGGGCACCAGCCAGCAGCCGGACGACCTGCTCGGCAAGATCCTCCGGATCGACGTCGATCAGGCGAACGGCCTGCCCTACGGTATTCCCGACGACAACCCGTTCGTCGGTCAGGAGGGCTATCGTGGCGAAATTTTTGCGATGGGCTTTCGCAATCCCTACAAGATCGCCTTCGACCCGGACGGATCCGGGCGCATGTTCGCGGGCGACGTCGGCCAGAACTCCTACGAGGAGATCGATCTCGTGGAGCCTGGCGGGAATTACGGCTGGGCGATCAAGGAAGCGACCCACTGCTTCGACTGGGACGACTTCGAAGGCCATTTCGAGGGCTGCGACGACGAAGGGCTGATCGATCCGATCATCGAATACAAGAACGGCGGCAAGCATCCTGACGAGAGCGAGGGGCGCTCGACCGTGGGCGGCGTAGTCTATCGCGGGTCGGCCCTGCCTGCGCTGGAGGGCAAGCTGATCTTCGGCGACTGGAGCATCAATGGCGGCGATCCGGCCGGCGTCGTCTATGTCGCGACCGAGACCGCCGAGGCGGGGCGGCCCTGGGACTATGAGCGTCTCGGGATCGAGGGCGACTTTCCCTATTTCCTGCTCGGTCTCGCTCAGGACCAGGCCCACGAGATCTATCTGCTGGGCCACGACTCCCAGGGACCGGAGGGTGAGGGCGGCAAGGTCTTCAAGCTGGTGCCAAAGGACTGAATGTCCGGCTTTCTTCACCGGCCGTGATCGCGGGGCGGGCGCGTCCGCCGGATCACCATCCGGTGGGATGTTTTGCGTCGCCATAATATTTTAGATTGTATTTGTCACAAACTTGTCGTTAATTCATGTCACGTTTGTCGATGACTGGGGGCTTTATTGATGCTGGCGCTGACAATGCTGGTGCCGTTCACGGGCCGTTCCTTCGAACGGCGCGCACCGTCGTCGATATCCGAACCGATCCATTTCGAGCCATGTCTTTTGATTGGAAGAGGACGACCATGACCATCCGAACACTGATGGCCTGCGGCCTCGTCGCGGGCTGCTTGATGTCAGGTCCGGCATCGGCGCAGGTGCTCCTTTGCCCCGATCCGCCACAGCTCGACGTCGAGGCGTCCGACGTCTCCGCCGAGGCCGAACGACTCCTGAAACGACTCACCATCGCGCTCGATCTGCACGGTCACCGCGGGATCGAGGAAAAGGCGATCATGGAGGCGCATGCCGAGACACCGAGCGCTTTGCTCGCCAAGCTCGGCAATGTCGCCGATCGATGTTCGCGGGCGAGCGGTGACCTCGAGGGTTTCTACACGTCGCTGCCTGAACTGAGAAAAGCGTTTCTCGAGGCGACCGATCTCGAAGAGGCGATCGACGAAGGCGATCGCGATCCGATGATCAAGAATGCGTCGAATGACCTGTCGGAAGCCGAGCGAGTCGAGCGCTCCATCGATCTGTCCGTGCGCGAACTCTGGCGAAAACTATGGTTCCGGCCGGCCAAGGGGGGCGGGCACACCGGCGATCGCTGGGCCGTCATCGTCGCTTCGCCTTCGGATGCCGACAGCGGCTGGGACAAGCTCGGCGAGCATCAGCGTCGCTGGAAGGATGCCTATTTCCAGCTTCACGAACCCTATTACGAGAACAATCCGCACCATGCCATCGTGATCGGCCGCAGGCTGCCGCGGAGCCAGGCCGAACGCCTTCGAGACTACGCGATCGAACTCGGCATGGCCGCCGACAGCTATGTCTGGCCCCTGCCTGTGGACGACGTCTCTTCAGAGGTCGAAGAAGCGGAAGCCGTGCCGGTCGAGGCCGTCGCCGTGGCTGATGACGGCGCCGAGGAGCCGGAAGAACAGGAAGGGCTGGATCTCAGCGTTCTTGACCGCTGAGCTGTCGGGCGGTCCGCTCATGACCGGCCTACGACCGTAAAGCGCATGCTGCCTTTCATGATGGCTCCGGGCTCGAGAACCGCAAGGCCGGTGTCCTCTTCGCCCGCCGCCATCATATTGACCGCATTGGCGACATGGGTCACCGGCTCCACGCAGAGATAGTCGCGCCCCGGCGGTACGAACACGACCATGTGCCGAAAGATCGGATCGGCGTCGATCGCCAGGCGAATGTTGGATGCCGGCCAGTGGAGCACGGCCTTGACCTTGCCGCCGGTGAAGTCGTGATCGAGTTCGGTAAGCGGGGCGATCTTTCTGGGGGAAGAGAAGTCCCAGACTTCGGGAACCGTTTCCTTTCTGACGGGCAGATGCCGTTCGTCCGGCAGCCAGACGTCGCCGAGCGCCATCTCAAGGGTCAGATCGTCGGTGCGCGGGAAGTAGGGATGGTGGCCGAAGCCCGCCGGGATTCTCTCGTCGCCGGTGTTGGTCAGCTCGAGGGACGCGGTCAGGCCGTCGTCGGCAAGCTCGAAGATCTGCCTCGCCCTGTAGGGAAAGGGCGTGTCTGCGGGAGAATGAACAAGTATCGCCCGTGCCGGCTCGGCGCTCTCGACGCCCCAGGCCGACGTCCAGCCGTCGCCGTGGATGCTGTGGGGCTCCGGCGGCATGTTGATCGGGAACTGATAGGTCCTGCACTCGAAGACGGCGCGGCCGTCGGCGATGCGGTTGGAGAACGGCACCAGCGGGAAGGACCCCGATGCGCGGGGCTCAAAGGTTTGCCAGTATTCGTCCGTGGCGGGCCGGAGGAGGTCCCTGCCGTCATGGCGGAACGCGGTGATGCAGCCACCGCCTTTCGGACAGAGCTCCAGCCGGTAGGGACCGTGTTCGATGCAGATGATGTCGTGGCCTGCCGTCATCGCTACCTCCCCGATTTGATCCGCGCACCATAAACGAAGACCGCCTCCGGGCGAGACCCGAAGGCGGTCTTTTCGCACTTGCCGACACCCTGACAGGGCGCCGTCAAGTCAATCAAATGCCGGTGGCATCAGCCGCCGATGCAGCTGTCGGCGTTTTCCGGCGTGCAGACGTCGAGGCCGGTATAGGTCGGATCTTCCGGCGCCTCGCCGTCGGTGACCATCTTGTAGAGCGCGTGCATCACCGTGTAGCCCATCTCGAAGGGCCGCTGACCGACCTGGCCTAGCGACAGACCTTCGGCCATCAGCTCCATCTGCACCGGTAGCGTGTCGGCGACCACGAGGGCGAGCGACTTGTCGGCAACCTTGTCCTTGTGCGGCGTCACGGCGTTCCGGTAGGCGTCCGGAATGAACTGCGGGAAGCCGCCGGTCGGCACGAAGGCGTCCAGATCCGGCAGGCGGGCGAGGGTGTCCTCGAGCTGCTGCACCGAGCGCGGGAAGTCGTCGTCGGTGTAGAGCGGGCAGCCGTCCACCTCGGTCCAGCCATTGACGCCTTCGAGGCGGTTGCCGGGCGGCTCGTCGCTCGCCTCGCCTGAAAGCGTGTCGCGAATGCCCTGCATGCGCTCATTGTGGTTGGCGGCGGCCGCGCCGCCGGACTGGATGCAGATGGTGCCGCCGTCAGGCTTGATCTCCTGCGCGAGCTTGGCGAGGTTCACGCCGATATCGTAGTTCTTGGTGCCGATATAGGCGGTCCTGAGATCGGCGTTTTCCGGCAGCAGGTCGCTGTCCCAGGTGAGCACCGGAATGCCGGCGTCCTTGGCCTGGGTGAGCGCCGTCGCCATGGCGGCCGCGTTCGAGGGTGCTACCGCGATGCCGTCGACGCCGCGCGCGATCAGGTCGTTGACCATCTGCAGCTGTTCTTCGCCGCCGCCATGCTCGCCGGGCCCGATATAAAGGCACTCGATCTTGCCCTCCAGCTCGCCCTCGGCCTTCTTGCAGCCATCCCGCGCCTGGTCGAAGAACGGGTTGTTCACGTTCTTCGGCACCAGGGCGAAGGTGTAGTCGGCGGCGTTAGCCGCCCCGGACAGCGCCAGTGCTGCGGCGCCGGTCATCAACAACGCAATTTTCTTCATGACGTTCGTAACCTCCCTTAAGTGGACTCAGGCAAGTTCAGGCAAGGGCGCCTCGCCCTAGCCGCCTCGTCTTCCGCGGATCCTTTCGAGGACGACCGCGAAGATGATGAACAGGCCGACGAACAGGTCGTACCAGTTGGCGTCGACACCGAACATGATCAGGCTGTTGCGTATCAGGAAAATCAGGGCGGCGCCGATGAACGCGCCATACGCGCTGCCATGGCCGCCCATGAGGTTGGCGCCGCCGATCACGGTCGCGGCGATCACATAGAGCTCGAAGCCCTTGCCCATGCCGTTGGAGGCGGAGCCCTGCCATCCCGTCATCATCACGGCGGCGATCGCGGCGGTCAGTCCGGCGAGCAGATAGGCCTGGAACTTGATGCGGTCGACCGGCACGCCGGTGAGGCGGGTGGCGCTTTCATTGCCGCCGATCGCGAACAGATAGCGGCCCCAGGCGGTGTAGTTCAGAACGAAGGACATGAGGAGGGTGGCGACGATCAGGATCACGAACATGTTGGAGAGTTCGAGCGAGCCGCCGTCGATCCAGGGAAGGGCAACCTTGCCGCCGCCGATCGCCTTGAACACGTCGCCGCCCTCTCCGAACTGGTAGATCACGCGGTTGTCGGACAGCACCACCGCCATCGAGCGCGCGATCGAGAGCATGCCGAGGGTGACGACGAAGGGCGGCAGCTTGATGTAGGCGATCAGCCAGCCATTGATTGCGCCCGCCAGGAGTCCGAGGGACAGGCCGGCGCCGACGGCCATGTACCACGGAAAATCCATCTCCAGCATGCGCGCGGCGCCGATGGCCGAGAGCGCCATGACCGAGCCCACGGACAGATCGATGCCGCCCGTCAGGATCACCGCGGTCATGCCCATGGCCATGATGCCGATGGCGGCGAAGTTTCTGGTGGTGTTGAAGAAATTCGCCTTGGTCGCGAAGTTCGGCTCCTGAATCGCGGTGACGATGCAGATCAGGATGACCGTTATGGTCACCCAGAACGCCTGGCTGGCGATCGTGTGCTGCCAGAGCGTCTTTTCCTGGATCCCGGTGACCTCGTCGATCGCGGCGTAGTTCTTGGCAGGCGCAGTTTCCTGACGGCTCGACATGATCCCCCCTAAGCCCGCTCGATCGCGCCGGTGATCAGTCCCGTCACCTCCTCGGGCGACGTATCCTGAATGGCTTTCTCCGCCACCTTGGAGCCGCGGCGCAGCACGGCGACGCGGTCGCACACGGAAAAGACGTCGGGCATGCGGTGGCTGATCAGAATGACCGCGATGTCCTGCTCCTTGAGGCGGCGGATCAGGTCCAGCACCTCGGCCACCTGGCGGACGGAGATGGCCGCGGTCGGCTCGTCCATCAGCACGATCTTGGGGTTGGAGAGCCTCGTCCTGGCGATCGCCACGGCCTGGCGCTGGCCGCCGGACATCTGCTTCACCAGATCACGTGGGCGGGTCTCGGATTTCAGCTCGTCGAACAATTCGGCCGCACGCTCGAACATCTTGCTGTAGTTCAGGATCTTGAACGGCCCGACGTTTTTCTTCTCTTCACGGCCCAGAAAAACATTGGCGGCGGCGGTGAGATTGTCGCAAAGGGCGAGATCCTGATAGACGATCTCGATCCCGCGGCCGCGCGCGTCCAGCGGCTTGGCGAAATGGCAGTGCTCGCCGGCGAGTTCCATCGTGCCTTCGGAGGGCGGAAAATTGCCGGCGATGATCTTGACCAGGGTCGACTTGCCGGCGCCGTTGTCCCCCATCAGCCCCAGAACCTCGCCGGGCTCCAGGTCGAGATCCACGCCTCTCAGGGCCTCGATCGCGCCGAAATGCTTGGCGACACCCCTGAGTTCCAACAAGGCCATGGACGCCGTCTCCCTGAAGCTCCGCCCGGCTGCCGCTTTGCTGACGATCATTGTCGCCTTGCGGGCGATCAATGCCAGCTTCGACTGTTAAAACGCACTATGGCGTGATCCCCTGGAGTTGGCTAGAGTCCGATCTGTATTTGTTCCCTTGGCGCCCTACCATGATGCGGCCTCGGCATTTGTACGGTGGCAGCGCTGGTGCAGGATTTTTTGGGCCGATCCGCGTTTATGAATGGTGGGTTCAGTTTCGGTTCAGACCCGCCCGCACAAGATGGTTTCATGATGTAAAGGTTCGGGAGGTCAGCCATGACCAATGTCAAAACGAGCTTGATTGCGGCTCTGGGCCTGTTGGCGGTGGGTTCGATGGCGCCGGCGGAGGCGGGAGTCGTCTCGGGCAAGGTCGCCGCAGGCGGCGCCAAGGCGGCAGGCATCGTCGAAATCACCGACAGGGGCAGTTGGATCGAGCCACAGCACTACCGGCGCCGTGGCCATCACGACTATGGCCACCGTGATTACGGTCACCGTATCGACCGGTATGACGGTTATCACCACGGCAAGCGCTTCAAGAAGAAGAAGCGCAAAGCTTTCAAGCGCGGCTACAAGCGCGGCTACGGCCGTGGCTATGACGAAGGTTACTACGAGGGCCGGCGTCATTCCCGGTACGACCGCGGTCGACGCCACCGTCATCACCACTATCATCGTCGCGACAGTTTCGGCGGCGGCATCTATTTCGGCGACGGCTATTACGGCGGCGGCTCCTTCCGTTTCCGTTACTGACTCCGGCGCTGCACCGGCGGCGCGGAGCGCATTGAAGCCGGCTGTCAAGAAGAGGCCTTCGATGTTCGGCGAAGGCCTTTTTCTTGCTGTCAGTCCGTGCTCAGGCCGAGTTCCGCCCGTTTCTTTTTCGAAAGTCCCGAGGCCACGATCCTGTGGGATTCTTTCAGATAATCCTTCAACTCCTCGTCGGAGAGGCCGGGGCTCTCGTAATGCTGAATCCACGTCATGCCGCGTGATGCGAGATAGGGGGCAGGCCGGAGGCCCGGCTGCTCCTGCAGCATCTCGAAGGCGATCGGCGAAACCTTGAACGTGATGCGCGGCTCGTCGCCGTCGTCCCAGCCGCCGACCGCGAACACCTTGCCGCCGACCTTCCAGACATGCGAGCCGCCCCACTGGACGACGTGGCTCGTCGCCGGCAGCGAGGCGCAGAACCTGTTGTATTCGTCGTAGGTCATGGCCCGCGCGTAAAACCACGCCGCGGGCGTTCGGTCAAGCGTTCCAGCCGCCGTCATTGTTCAAGATGGCGCTGGTGACGTTGTCGGTGTTGGGGCCGACCAGATAGGCGACCATCTCCGCGATCTCCTCCGGCCGGCCATAGCGGCCGATGGGCGAGCGCGGCAGCATGGCGGAGGCGAGATCCCCGTCCTCCGGGTTCATGTCGGTGTTGATCGGCCCCGGCTGGATGCAGTTCACCGTGATGCCCTTCTCCGCGAGATCGCGCGCCCAGGCGCGGGTCAGGCCGGCGATCGCGAACTTGCTCATGGAATAGAGATCGAGGCCGGGATAGGGAACGCTTTCGCCGAAGATGCTGCCGACGTTGACGATGCGGCCGCCCTTGCCCATGCGCTCGGCGGCGGCACGGGTCAGGAAATAGACGCCCTTCAGATTGACCGCGACATTGCGATCGAAATCCTCCTCGGTCACGTTCAGCAAATCGGCGCCGGCGAGGATCGCGGCGTTGTTGACGAGGATGTCGAGCCGGCCCTTCTCCTGAACGACCCGGTCCACCAGCGCCTGGCCCGCGGCGACGTCGCCGGCATCCGCCTTGACCGGCTCGCCGCTGCCGCCGGCGTCCACGCAGGCTTTCGCCACGGCCTCGGCCTGCTCGGTCGAGCTGCCGTAGGTCAGCACCACATGGGCGCCAGCGCTGGCCAGTCGTTTCGCGATCGCCGCCCCGATCCCGCGCGACCCGCCGGTGACGATCGCCACCTTTTCGTCGAGCCCTTTCCACTGATCGACCATCGCGGCACCTCCCATTCCCCTGATCCGGCTGATTGTCGCCGTCGACTATCGTAGTGCGTATCGTCGCGCGACGCGAGATCGCCGGAGGCTGGCGATGGCCCGCGGAACCTATCGCTTTTCTTCTACGCGCCGCTCGACTAACCTCGAAGCGATAATCAACGAAACGGGGAGCGAACGATGTCTCAGAAATACGCTGGGGGCTGCGCCCACATTCACACCGGCTCGAACGCCGATCCGATCGACAGCCACACCTGCCACTGTTCCGTCTGCAAGCGTGTCACCGGGCAGGACACGACCCATGTGGTCTTCTTCAAGCATGGCGACCTCGCGGTCGACAACGAGGCCGGGCTCAAGCGCCAGCCGTTCAACGACCAGAACCCCGACGGCCCGCTCGAGCTCTGCGTCTGCGGCGACTGCGGCACGCCGATCATGCTCGACGACAAGCAGGGCCGGATCAGAGCCGTCGTCCCGAATCTGATGGGCTTCGACCCGGCGAGCATGCCGGCGACCTACCACGCCTTCTTCGACCCCAACGCCGGCGTAGCCTGGCCCAATGACGGCCGCCCCGTGCATTCCGGCCTGCAGCCGAATTTCGTCTGGCCCGACCCCTCCTAGTGGCGCGGCCACCTCGTTGACTTGTGACCGCCTTCGATGAGCGTGTCCATTTCTTGATGGGTATGCGGACTCGTCTTGAACCGGGACGGTGTTCGCTGACGACGTTGCGGACGATCGATCAGGCCTGAACTTCCGAACCGCCCCCTGCTCCATGTGTGGGGGCGGTTCGTCTGTTCTGGCGCCTCCATCCTTCCTCTTGCCGACGCCGTCGCGCATGCCGACCTGCGAACGCCCGAACGCCCGAACGCCCGAACGCCCGAACGCCCGAACGCCCGAACGCCCGAACGCCCGAACGCGAACAGCCAACGCAGCGACGCCGACAGCCGAACGCCACCTCGCCCGCCGCGCTAACTTTTCCTTAATGGCAACCTGCTATTCAGCCCGGGTGCTGCCTCGCTGGTCCATGCGATCCTGGGAGTCCGAGCCTCGCCCAATCTCTTCCGACGGGTGGGCGGATTCCCAGGATCGCATGGACCGGGAAACAGCATGCTGAGGACGGGTTAAGGAAAAGCTAACGCTTGGAAGAAGTGCTCTCGGACTGACGAGGCGGGCGGCGCGGGTCCTCAGGCGACGGCGTAGGGTTCGACGTCGATCTCATCGGCGCGCGCCCGTGCCTGGGCGGCGTCATAGGCGGCCTGCATCTGCAGCAACATGTCCATGCTGACGCCGAACGCCTTTTCGATGCGAAGGGCCATGTCGGCGGTCAGGGCAGCCTTGCCGTTGACCAGATCCGAGAGCGTCGCCCGGCGCACCTTCAGGACATCGGCCGCCGATGTGATCGAGAGGCCAAGCTCGTCCAGGATCTCCATGCGGACGACCTCGCCGACGTGTGGCGGGTTCTTCATGGGCATCTTTTCGCCTTCTCACTCATGATAGTCCTCGAAATCGATATCATGGAGCGACGTGCCGTCGACCCGGAACGTCAGCCGCATGTTCCTGCTGACCACCATCGCATAGTCGCCTCGCCGATCGCCTTTCAGCGGATGCAACCGCCAGCCGGGAAAGGTCTCGACCTGCTCCAACGTCGCCGCCGCATCAAGCGCCGCCAGCATATTGCGGATCTTGGCGACCATTCGCGGCGGCAAGCCGCGAGCGTCGTCATCCTCGTAGAGCCGACGCAGACCTTTGTGACGGAGGCTTTCTATTCTCACAAAGAGAGTACGGTTACAGCGTACAGTTTGTCAATGTTTGTCAATGATTGAATCCCGCTCAAGCTGGAGTGAGCAAGCATGCGCGTTCATCAGATATGATGGACAATGCGGTAAATTTCAACTATAGATTGATTTATCTTCTGTATTATTCAATTTGAAGGGAGGTGATTCATGTTTGGCGACCCGGACGAGGTTGACATGCCTTCTTATCCAGTCTTTTCCAAAGTCATTGGGACTTTTTTCATTCTGGCCGTCATCGCGTTCTCGTTTATGATTTTCATCGTCTTTTCGGAGCTTTATGGTCGGACGAAGTTTTTGGGGGAGGGAAGCTTATTCCATGATTACCAAGCATTTGCTGCTGGCTTGATCCGACTGCATTTGCGGGAGCAGTGCTTGGAGCGTGGAGCCTTGACAGGGAACGGCGGGATCGTAGCGCACGGAAGAAGAGAGCTGCTAGGTCAGCTATGCCGTTCGCGCTCGCCGACGTCTGCGACTACGCTTGCGCGGTCGGTAAATACGCTCAGTCATTTCGGCACTTGGAAAGAGGCGAATGAAGTTCTTTCGCCTCCGCTGATGGATCTAAAGGCCATCGTGGCGCTAAAGGAAGTGGTCGAATATGCCGACAGACGATGGGCTTCCGCCATCGCCGACCTGATGGGTGATCTGCAGGTTGTCCATTCACGCGCCAAGAACGTTCGTAATCATCTAATGCACGCCCCTTCTTTTGCGAGATTTGCCGATACGCTTCTTCAAGACGCTGCCGCGCTGGAAAACAAGGCGAGTGGTCTCTTCAAATATGCGCGCCAAGAGACGGAGGAGCCGGAAACGGCGAGGCCCATCAACATGAGGTCGTCTCGGGCGAAGGCTCATTTCGCATAGATACCCCTTCGACATATTCGTGGCTCGAAGCGGGCAACGATCACCAATGCGAGCTGCCATCATCATGATTTGACGATCTCAGCCTCTCAATGTCCCAGATCACCCATCTCCATTGGCAATTCGAGAGGGACCCCGCCACCGCCCCCCCCACCCCACCGCCGCGTCGAGGTCCGGCCGCCGGGCGCCGCCCGGTGCGGCGGGTTGGCATCTTGCGTTGCTGCGTTGCGGTGTGCTAAGCGACGCGGGACTGAGTGAGTGACCGCGAAGATGCTGGGTTTTCGCGTGTTTTCCTAAGAAAATCCCAGACGTGGGGAAGCCGTAAGCGTGGCTGCTGCATCATCCGAGGCGTCCGGTCTGGCCGGGCGTTACGCCGGTGCTTTGTTCGATCTGGCCAAGGATCAAAAGGCGCTGGACCAGGTTCATGACGATCTGCGGGGGCTGAAGGCGTTGCTCGGAGAGAGCGTCGATCTGACCCGCTTGATCGAAAGTCCGGCGATTTCGCGGGACGATCAGGTGAACGCGCTGACCGCGGTCGCCAAGAAGGCGGGCGCTTCGGCGCTGACCGTCAAGTTTCTCGGCCTGCTCGCGCAAAAGCGCCGGGCCTTCGCTTTGCCTGACGTCATCGACGCCTATGCCGCTCTGGTCTCCGAGGAGAAGGGCGAGGTGCAGGCCGAGGTGATCTCGGCGATCGAGCTCACTGACGAGCAGGCGGAAGGTGTCCGAAAAAAGATCAGTGACACGGTCGGCAAGACCGTGACCATGACCAAGAGGGTCGACCCCTCGCTTCTCGGCGGGCTGGTGGTGCGCGTGGGCTCGCGCATGATCGACGCTTCGCTCAAAACGAAACTGCACCAGCTCGAGCTGGCGATGAAAGGGGCAGCCTGATGGACATTCGCGCCGCCGAAATTTCGGACATTCTGAAACAGCAGATCGCGGACTTCGGCACGGAGGCCGAGGTCACCGAGGTCGGCCGCGTGCTGTCGGTCGGCGACGGCATCGCGCGCGCCTACGGCCTCGACGAGGTGCAGGCCGGCGAGATGGTCGAGTTCGAGGACGGCACCCGCGGCATGGCGCTGAACCTCGAGACCGACAATGTCGGCATCGTGATCTTCGGCGACGACCGCCACATCAAGGAAGGCGACACGGTCAAGCGCACCAAGTCGATCGTGGACGTGCCGGTGGGCAAGGGCCTGCTCGGCCGCGTGGTCGATCCGCTCGGCAACCCGCTCGACGGCAAGGGCCCGATCGAGGCGGACGAGAGGAAGCTGGTGGAGGTCAAGGCGCCGGGCATCATTCCGCGCCAGTCCGTGCACGAGCCGATGCAGACCGGTCTCAAGGCGATCGACAGCCTGATCCCGATCGGCCGCGGCCAGCGCGAGCTGATCATCGGCGACCGCCAGACCGGCAAGACCGCGATCGCGGTCGACGCCTTCATCAACCAGAAGCCGGTCAACCAGGGCGACGACGAGAAGAAGAAGCTCTATTGCGTCTACGTCGCGGTCGGCCAGAAGCGCTCCTCGGTCGCCAAGGTGGTGAAGATCCTGGAAGACGCCGGCGCCATGGAATACTCGATCGTGGTCGCCGCGACCGCGTCCGAGAGCGCCCCGCTGCAGTTCCTGGCGCCCTATGCCGGCTGCACCATGGGCGAGTATTTCCGCGACAACGGCATGCATGCGCTGATCGTCTATGACGATCTCTCCAAGCAGGCGACCGCCTATCGCCAGATGTCGCTGCTGCTGCGCCGTCCGCCCGGCCGCGAGGCGTTCCCGGGCGACGTCTTCTACCTGCATTCGCGCCTGCTGGAGCGCGCGGCGAAGATGAACGACGATCTGGGCGCCGGCTCGCTGACGGCTCTTCCGGTGGTCGAGACCCAGGCGAACGACGTGTCCGCCTACATTCCGACCAACGTGATTTCCATCACCGACGGCCAGATTTTTTTGGAGACCGACCTCTTCTATCAGGGCATCCGGCCTGCGGTGAATGTGGGTCTGTCGGTGTCGCGGGTGGGCAGTGCGGCGCAGATCAAGGCGATGAAGCAGGTGGCCGGCAAGATCAAGCTGGAGCTTGCGCAGTATCGCGAGATGGCGGCGTTCGCGCAGTTCGCCTCGGATCTCGACGCGGCGACCCAGCGCCTGCTGAACCGCGGTGCGCGCCTGACCGAGCTTTTGAAGCAGCCGCAATATCAGCCGATGGCGGTGGAGATGCAGGCGGCCGTGATCTATGCGGGCGTCAACGGCTATCTCGACAATATCAAGACCACCGACGTCGTGCGCTACGAGAACGGCCTGGTGAGCGAGCTCGAAGCCAATGGCGAGGACATCCTGAAGGCGATCCGCGAGGAAGGCGCGATCAGCGACGATACGGAGGAGAAGCTGAAGAAGCTGGTCTCGTCCTACACCGAGAGCTTTGGCTGAGCGCTGATCGATGGCTTCCCTCAAGGAACTGAGAAACCGGATCGGCAGCGTCAAGCAGACGCAGAAGATCACCAGCGCCATGAAGCTGGTGGCGGCGTCAAAGCTGAAGAAGGCACAGGAGCAGGCGGAGGCCGCGCGGCCCTTCGCCGAGCGCATGTCGAACATGCTGGCCAATCTCGCGGCCGGTGTCGCGGATGTGGAAAACGCGCCGAAGCTGCTGGCCGGCACCGGCGAGGACAAGGTGCATCTCCTGATCGTCGCCACCGCGGATCGCGGCCTTTGCGGCGGCTTCAACAGCTCGATCGTGCGCGGCGCGCGCAGGAAGATCGCGGAGCTGAGGGACGCCGGCAAGGAGGTCAAGATCTTCTGCATCGGGCGCAAGGGCAGAGATCAGCTCCGGCGCGACTTCGGCGATCTGATCGTCGAGACGGTGGAAGGCGTCGGCAGGTCCAGGCTGTCCTATGACGAGGCGGCGGCGATCGCGCTCCAGATCGAGCAGATGTTCGATGCCGGCGAGTTCGACGTCTGCACCATCATCTTCAACCAGTTCAAGTCGGCGATCACCCAAATCCTGACGATGAAGCAGCTGATCCCGGTGGAAACCCCCGAGGCCGAGGACGACGGCGGCGAGGCCAAGGCGGTTTACGAGTTCGAACCGGAAGAGGACGTCATCCTGGAGGAGCTGCTGCCGCGCAATCTGGCGGTGCAGATCTACGGCGCGCTCACCGAGAACGCTGCATCCGAGCAGGGTGCGCGCATGTCGGCGATGGACAACGCGACGCGCAATGCCGGCGAGATGATCGACAAGCTGACGCTTGTCTACAACCGCACACGCCAGGCGAAGATCACCAGCGAACTGATCGAGATCATCTCGGGCGCCGAGGCCCTGTAATCAGGACCGGGCCCGGCCAACGAGGTTCGACGCGAACCTCGGAGACGGAGACGAGGAAGAAATATGGCAACGCAAGAAAATGTGCAGACGGGCAAGGTCTCCCAGGTCATGGGCGCCGTGGTGGACGTGCAGTTCGACGGGCATCTGCCCGAGATTCTGAACGCGCTGCACACGGAAAACCAGGGCAATCGCCTGGTGCTCGAAGTGGCCCAGCATCTGGGCGAGCAGACCGTGCGCACCATCGCCATGGACGGCACCGAGGGCCTGACCCGCGGCCAGGAGGTGATCGATACCGGCGAGCCGATCGCCGTGCCGGTGGGACGCGAGACGCTCGGGCGGATCATGAACGTGATCGGCGAGCCGATCGACGAGCGCGGCCCGGTCGACGCCAAGGTCACCGCGCCTATCCATGCGCCGGCCCCTGAGTTCGTCGACCAGTCGACCGAGACCGAGATGCTGGTCACCGGCATCAAGGTGGTGGACCTGCTCACGCCCTATCCGAAGGGCGGCAAGATCGGCCTGTTCGGCGGCGCCGGCGTCGGCAAGACCGTGCTGATCATGGAGCTGATCAACAATGTCGCGAAGGCCCATGGCGGCTTTTCCGTGTTCGCCGGCGTCGGCGAGCGCACCCGCGAGGGCAACGACCTCTATCACGAGATGATCGAATCCGGGGTCATCGACCTCGACGATCTGAGCAAGTCGAAGGTGGCGCTGGTCTACGGCCAGATGAACGAGCCCCCGGGCGCCCGCGCGCGCGTGGCGTTGTCCGGCCTGACCGTCGCCGAGCATTTCCGCGACGCCGAAGGCGCTGACACGCTGCTGTTCGTCGACAATATTTTCCGGTTTACCCAGGCTGGTTCCGAAGTGTCCGCGCTCCTCGGCCGCATCCCGTCGGCGGTGGGCTATCAGCCGACTCTCGGCACCGACATGGGCGGTTTGCAGGAGCGCATCACCTCGACCAACAAGGGTTCGATCACCTCGGTGCAGGCCATCTACGTGCCCGCCGACGACCTGACCGATCCGGCGCCGGCGACCGCGTTCTCGCATCTGGATGCTACCACGGTGCTGTCCCGCCAGATCGCCGAGCTCGGCATCTATCCTGCTGTCGATCCGCTCGACTCCACGTCGCGTATCATGGAGCCGCAGACCGTCGGAGAGGAGCATTACGCGGTCGCCCGTGAGGTGCAGGAGACGCTGCAGCGCTACAAGGGCCTGCAGGACATCATCGCCATTCTCGGCATGGACGAGCTTTCGGAAGAGGACAAGCTGGTCGTCGCGCGGGCGCGAAAAATCCAGCGCTTCCTCTCCCAGCCCTTCTTCGTCGCCGAAGTGTTCACCGGCTCGCCCGGCAAGCTGGTGTCGCTCGAAGACACGATCGCCGGCTTCAAGGCGATCTGCAACGGCGACTACGACGACCTTCCCGAGGCGGCCTTCTACATGGTCGGCAATATCGAGGAAGCGGTCGAGAAGGCCAAGAAGATGGCGGCCGAGGCGGCCTAAGGAGTTTTTTCGATGGCAGAGGGCTCCGCTACGCCTGGCAAAGTGGCGTTCGAACTGGTTTCGCCCGAGCGTCTGCTCGCGAGCGAAGAGGTGGATATGGTGGTGGCGCCGGGCGCTGCCGGCGACTTCGGCGTGCTCCCGGAGCACAGCCCGCTCATGTCCCTCCTTCGTCCGGGGATCATCGAGATCTATGACGGCAACAGCGTCTCCCAGCGCATCTTCGTCGGCGGTGGCTTCGCCGAGGTGAACGAGAAGGGCTGCACGGTCCTCGCCGAGGAGGCGCTGCCGGTCGCCGACATCGACGTTGCCGAAGCGGAAAAGCGCATCCGGCTCGCCAAGGACGATCTCACCAGCGCCGACGATGAGGTGACCAAGGCCAAGCTCGAACGCGATATCGAGGTGGCTGAGGCGATGATCGAGGTTGCGGGCGGTGGCGGGCACTGACGCGGACCCGCGTGCTTCATCTGCCCTGCTACTCTCTGCCGGTCGACGTCGGCGGATCCGCTGTATGCATTCCAAGCGTCAGGGGGCATCAGCTCGCCTGATCTCCGAGATCGTCTTGACGAGCTGATATCCGAATGCGTCGATCGCTTTCGTCACCTGCTCGCTCTTCTTGATGTCGTCGACCTTGAAGCGAAGCCAGGTCCAATCCACATGCTGCCGTTGTAGCAGCTTGCTGGCTGCCGTATCCTGCTCCAACAGCGATGTGTCGAAGTCGACGAATCGAATAGGCATGATCACACGCCGTTTCTCGTCATTCTCCAGATGAGCAAGAAATTTTCTGAGCTCGTCCATACATTCGTCACTTTCAAAATAGCTGGGCGATAGAATAGGGATGAAAATCCTCGCCTCGCCGATCATCAGATCGATTCTGTTCTTCCATTCGTCTCCGACGTCGATATTTCTCAGATCATAGACGACTTCCAGAACATCGCGTCGGCCGGAATGGATATGAACGGCTTCGTTCATGACGCTCGCCATGATCGTCAGAATGTTTCGGTGATACTCGTCGTCCGTATGAGAATAGCTGAAGAGGGCGGTATTTCTCTCGGAGAGCAACTCCCGTCCATCATGATGAAATCTCTGCGTGCCGAATTCCCTCAGTTCGGAAGGCCGTTTCGATATTTCGATGGCGAATGGTGGCCTTTCATCATCCATGTTGGGATCCATCCGCCACTTTTGGATGAAGCGCCGCAGATGCTCCCGAACGCGATCGTCGCTCTCTCGATCCAGTCTCTGCTCGAACAGTCCCAAGGCCAATGACATCTGGGACGAATCGGCCATCAGGTCGAAATCAACGTCCCAGATCACCCCTATTCGGGCGAACCTATTAGGACTGGCGAGATTCGTTCGCAGTTCGTCTCTAAGCATGCCTGTCGTCAGTGGTCAAACGCTGGCAGGGCCTGAAGCAAAGGGATTGAAGTCGAAGAATTCGGTATCAAACACGAGGAAGGCGAATTCGCAAGTCTATAATGGTTATTTGTCTTTAAAAGAAGGTGCGTTTATTTTGCAGTGTATGTTTGATGCATTTTATTGAATTTCTTCTGATTTTATTTATTTGGAACACAATCAATTCGTCTTTGTCGAAAGTTCCGTGCGCGATGCGGTCCATTTCGCCGTGGGCAGACCGATCAAGTCAGCTCACCGGCTGCTGGCAGAGATGCCTCACCTGGAAATGGGGGTAGGACACGCCGTCGGCATTTCGGAAGAGGGTGGTGTGCAGCGCCAGGGTCTCCGGCCCCTGTTGCGGATTGAGCGTTCCTCCGAGATAGTCGAGCGGGGCGATCGGGCCGGCGCCGTCGGCGGCCATGGCGTAGAGCGCTTCGACCTTGTTCGAGGCGCTGTCGATCGGCAGGCTTTGTTCGTAGGGGCCGAATTCTTCGAAATTGCGGGCGTAGTCACGACCCTGCAGGGATTTCAGGAAACCCGGCTTGTTGCCATAAGGCAGGCGCACCACGGCGAGGGTGAGATAGTCCGTGCCTTCGGGGCCGCCGATCCGGTTGCTGCAGACCTGCAGGACGACGAGATGGGTGACGTAGCGGCAGCTGGCCTTCAGGCAGTAGCCGACGATCAGACCACCATGCATCTGCGCCGCCTGCTCCTCGATGGTGCCTGTATCGTTTTGGGGCCGGGTCAGCGCGGAGACGCCGCCCGGGATCGGCATGAAGATGTCGGCGCGAGGAACGAAGCGGCGGAGCGGATCGAGGTCGCTGACGATCTCCCGGTCGGCGGCAGGGCTCGAGCATGAACCGGTTACGGCTGCAAGCAGGCAGAGCGCATACGGCAACGACCGAGAGAAGCGTTCCATCATCGCTCCAGCCAACAATCGATCGCGACCGAGGTCAAGGTCGCCCGCCGGACCGGTCGACGAAAGCAGGTGACGGCCGTAACCGGCAGGCCGCCCGATGGCTCAAGCTGAAAATCGTAGTTTTGGGCACGCGGAAGGTGATCACATCGCGATTGCATGTTGTCATGAATCTGTCATATTCCTGAGAAGCGCACAATAATTCGATTTAAAATTGAATATGCTGGTGCGTTCTGTCCGCTTTTCTGTAAGTGTCTCTGGAGTCTGACTTGGTGATCTTGGAGAAGCTCTATCCAGAGTCGACCGTGCGGGCGGTTTTCCTGGCCCTTGTCATCGCTCAGCTTCTGCTTGTCTTCGGTCACGTTGGCGCGATCATCTGGGACACGGCAGCGCCATCGAGCATCACGGACATCCTTCGGCAGTTCTTTTCGCTGAACAAGGAGGGCAATGCGCCGACCTGGTTCTCCAGCCTGCTGTTTCTGCTGATTGGCTTGGCCTGCAGTGCCATCTATTTTGCCGAGCGATACGCGACGCTCGGGTCGGAGGTCATGAAAAGGACGCGGCCCTTCTGGTTGCTGTTCGCCGGCATGTTCGTTTTCCTGTCGTTCGACGAGACGTCCCAGCTTCACGAGAGGCTGGATTGGATGCTGTCGGGGCTGCCGGAAGGAGGAGGGGTGGCTACGGCAGTGGAGGGCCAGCCCTCGGAGCAGCTTCCCGTCTACCGGTATCTCCTGATCTACGTCCCGGTTCTGGGGGTGCTCGGATTGGCGATGGCATGGTTTGTCATCCGGCGATTCCAGCGGCCGCTTACAGCTCTCCTGTTTTTCGTCGGCATGGCCCTTCTCGCGATGAAATTGGTGATCGAGAGTTTTGAAAAGTGGTCGCTGTCGACGACATGGTTCGGTCACGCGATCTATCTCGAGATGGTGATCGTCGAAATGAGCAGCCTCTTCTTCGGTGCGATCCTGATCTTCACGTCCTTGCTCAACTACCTCTTCAGACTGCTCAGGAGTGCCTTCATGCTGCGCGAGGCCCTGGAGGAGAGTTCGATCGCGGGGCCGGCTGCGAGATCGGCTCGGCTCGATTCGATCCCGATTGCATGATTGTCGCGGCTTCGGGTCAATGACTGTGGTAACAGCGTTTCGGACCTCGATGCCCGGTTCGGCGGTGCCGGCCGATCGTGAAGCCTCGAGGGATATGACAATCGTTCGACATGGCTAGGTGACGTTCTTGCCTCAAAAGCTAAAACACGCCGGCCCCATCGACGGCCATGCGTATGACGATCCGGCCGAAGACGCTTCCCGGCCGGTGTCCTCGAAGGCAGGCAGGCTTCGTTTCAGGGTGATCGATCGAGCCGTCGATGCCGCCATCCTGATATGGCTGTTCCTTTTGAGCGAGGCGGTCATTCCGCTGACGATGCTGCAGCATCAGGCGGATTTCACCGACGATCAGAAACTTATCCTTCAGAATATCCTGAAGCCCTTCATCCTGTTCTCGATGATTCTCCTCGTCTTGTTCTTCAGGGGGATCGTCTCGATTCTGCTCAGAAATCCCTTCATCATTCTCATCCTTCTTTGGATGTGGCTGTCGTCGTTCTGGTCGATGGATCAGGACGTGACCATTCGCCGAGCCCTCGTGCACAGCTCTTTCGTGATCATCGCCTGCTTCATGGCGCTCAAATATGACTTCGAAGAATTGATCATGATGCTGTTCGCCATCACATCTCTGGTCGTCATCTCCAGCCTCTATTTCATCGTCGCCGATCCATCGCTCGGCTTCAATCCCGACGGCAGAGGTGCGCGCGGCGCCTTCATGCACAAGAACACCCTGGCGAACTTCCTGATCGTGGGCATTGCTGTCTCGGCTTGCGCGGTCCGCATGCGCGTCGTGCCTCGCATCATCGGCCTTGGCATCCTGATCCTGTCGCTGGGACTGCTGGTCTTGGCGAACTCGACCACGGCCCATCTCGTCGCTGCGGTCATGTTCGGCGTCTATTTGCTGATGGAGGTGCGAGCGAAGCTGCCGTTCCGCCATATCGCCGTCTTCACGGCGTTCGCGCTGGCGATCATCATATTCGGCGCCATGCTGATCGTCGCGAATATGGAGCATGTTTTCGACTTCTTGGGGCGAGACATGACGCTCACCGGCCGGGATGATGTCTGGCACTACGCCCGACGCATGATCAGCGAGCGCGTCATGCTGGGTTATGGGTATTCGGCTTTTTGGGAGACGGAACCGATTGCGAGCTATGTTGCCGAGACCTTGAAATGGCACATTACCCACGCGCACAACGGCTTTCTCCAGATGTGGCTGGAGTTGGGCATCATCGGCGTCGGCCTGATGGTCGCCTTTCTGATCGTCAGTGTCTACCGTGCAGCGTTTTCTCCGTTGCCGAACAACCTCGCGGTGCTGGCACTGCCCTTCTTTGTTGCGATGATCGTCAACGATTTCGTCGAGACACACCTGTTCGTCTATCGGCACTTCGGCTGGATCATCATGCTGATCTTCGTCTTCATGACGACCCCCGGTCTGGCGTCGGCCGACGACCACAAAGAGAGACACGCATCCTGATCCGCACGGCCGGCGGCGGGGCGAGCGCTCTAGCGGAGGACATCGAATTCGCGGCTGCCGCGCCCCGCCGGGCGCGGCAGTGTTAACGTTAACCCGATCTTAAGCCGATCCGGCTAACATGCGACATGGCCGCGATCTGCCGGCCGCCGTCCATGCGACGGGCTGACACGTTTGGTGATGCCCCGCAGGTGCGTATCGTCGTCCCACGGGACTATGGAAATTTGATAATGATATCGGGATGCTGACGCGGGCCTGGCGGGAACTGTCCCGCAACGATCAGGTGGTTCTGTTCATGCTGGCGGTCGTGATCGGCATGGCGTCGGGCTACGGCGCGCTCGGCTTTCGACATCTGGTCACCTGGCTTCAATATTTCACGTTCGGCAATTCCATGGACCAGATCGTCAGCCATGTCGGCAATCTGGCGTGGTGGCATGTGCTGCTGGTGCCGGCGCTCGGCGGTCTGGCGATCGGCTGGGCGAGCGTCCATCTGCTGCCCGGACGCATGCCCCAGGGCGTCGCCGACGTGATGGCGGCGAGCGCCTTGCGCAGCGGGCGCATGTCGCTGCGCGAGGGGCTGGCGGCGGCCGCGGTCAGCGCCGGCTCTCTCGGCTGCGGCGCTTCGGTCGGGCGGGAGGGGCCGATCGTGCATCTCGGCGCCACCTTCGCCTCGGCGATCGCCCAGCGGCTGCATCTGTCGCCGACGCTCGCGCGCACGCTGCTCGGCTGCGGTGTCTCCGCGGCGATCGCGAGTGCCTTCAATGCGCCGATCGCCGGCGTTTTCTTTGCACTCGAGGTCGTGGTCGGCCACTACGGCATCGGCGCGTTCTCGCCGGTGGTGATCAGCTCGGTGATCGGCACCGTGATCACCCGCGTGCATATCGGCGCGGATGCCGCCTTCATCCTGCCGCCGCAGCAGGTGACCTCGTTCTGGGAGCTGCCGGCTTTCATCATCCTGGGCCCGGTCTGCGCGCTCGCGGCCATGGGGGTGCTGAAGGGCATTGCCTTCGTGCAGACCGTGCATGAATGGCTCGGCCTCGCGCGCTGGCTGCGGCCGGCCGCGGCCGGGCTGCTGGTCGGCGGGATAGCGCTCTGGTTCCCGGAGGTGCTCGGCGTAGGCTACGAGACCACCGATGCCGCGCTCAAGGGCGGCTACGACCTGCATCTCCTGGTGCTGCTCGCCATCGCCAAGGGCACGGCGACGGTGGTCTGCCTCGGCAGCGGCTTCGGCGGCGGCATTTTCAGCCCGAGCCTGGTGCTGGGAGCGATGGTCGGCTCGGCCTACGGACTCGTGGCGGTCGGCTTCTTTCCCGAGCTCGGCTCGTCCACCAGCGTCTATGCCCTGCTCGCCATGGCGGCGGTCGCCGCCTGCACGCTCGGCGCGCCGATCTCGACCATCATCATGGTGTTCGAGCTGACCGCGGATTACGGCATTACCTTCGCGCTGATGGTGACCGTGGCTATCGCCTCGCTGATCTGTCGGCAGCTGCACTGGCATTCCTATTTCAGCTGGCAGCTCATGCAGCGCGGCATCGATCTCCAGGGGCGGGACGATCAGCGCCTTTTGGCCAGCCGCACGGTCGCGGAGATCATGAAGCCCGAAGTGGTCACCGTCGGTATGGATGCCGACCTCGACCATCTGAAGTCGATGTTCCTGCACCGCCATCTGCCGATCTTCGTGGTCGACGATGGCGGCGCGCTGGTCGGGACGATCCATTTCGAGGACCTCGCCGACGCGGCCTTCGAGCCGGATCAGGACAAGCCGCCGACCGCACGGGATCTGATGTATCGCCTGCCGACCGCGCTGACGCCGGCGGACGACCTGGAGAAAGCCCTTCGGATCTGCGAGGCCAATCACGAGGAGCACATGCCCGTGGTCAGAGACCGGGAGAGCAGGGAGGTGATCGCGGAGGTGCGGCTCTCCGATCTGTTTCTGGCGCAGAACCAGGCCCTGCTGGAAGCCCGCGAGCAGGAGCTTGGCGGGCGATGAGAATGCAACCAAAAGATGTTCAATGATTGAATTTATCAACCAAAAATAGTATTGTTCAGCAACAATCGGGCCTTCCTGGCGGGTATTCGGCGCCGGGTCGAGAAACATCTGTCGGGGCATCGCCGCTGGCCTGATTTCGGCAACCTTATGTTGAGAGCGCCATGCCCAAAAACATCGTCATCCTCTGCGACGGAACCTCGAACACGATTTCCGAAAATCGCACCAACATCCTTCGCCTCTACGGCACGCTGACCAAATCCGACGAGCAGCTCGTCTATTACGACCCGGGCGTAGGCACGTTCGGGGCCGATAACGCCTGGTCCTACTACTATCGAAAGGCTCATGAACTCTGGGGTCTGGCGACCGGCTGGGGGCTCGACCATAACGTCAAGGAAGCCTACCGGTTCCTGGTGGATCATTTCGACGACGGCATGCGTGACGATGGCCGGCATGTCGAGCCCGATCGCCTTTATCTCTTCGGTTTCAGCCGCGGCGCCTACACCGCCCGAGTGCTGGCCGGCTTCATCCACGCGGTCGGCCTGATCCAGCCGGCGAATCGCAACCTTCTGAACTACGCCTATCGCGCCTACAAGGGCATCGGCGATACCGGGACGTCCGAAGCCGCCGACGAGGACAGTCCAGTCTTCGCCGAGATCCGTCTCTACGAACGGATCCTGCAGGCGCGAAGACCGGTCATCCGCTGCCTCGGCCTGTTCGATACGGTCGGCTCGGTGATCGAGTGGGGGCGTCTTGGCCCGCGGCTTCGCGACCACGCCTTCACCAGAACCAACCCGAGCGTCGAAGCCGTGCGCCACGCCCTGGCGATCGACGAGCGCCGCTCCATGTTTCGCCCGCAGCTCTGGCCCGAGGGACGTCGGCATTGGCGTCGGCGGTTCGACGAAACCAGCGCCAGACCGCAGGATGTCAAGGAGGTCTGGTTCTCCGGCGTCCATAGCGATGTCGGCGGCGGCTCGCCGGAAGAGACAAGCCAGCTCGCCAAAATCGCTCTCGACTGGATGATCGAGGAGACTAGACGGCTCGGGCTCGACTACAGCACGAAGACGATCGACAGGATCGTGCTCGGCAGGGATGCGGATGGGCCTTATGTGGCGCCTGATGCGCTGGCGCCCAAAGGCTCGTCGATGAACCGGGCCTGGAAACTTCTCGAATGGCTACCGCGCCGCGTGCCGTCCCACGGGGACTCGGAGCGCCGATCCTTCATGGGCTGGTATCTGCCGCTTGGCGAGCGCCGGTGGATTGCGCCCGGCGCCAGGCTGCATGAATCGGTGCTGGAGCGCCGCGGCACCCGTTCCGACTACGATCAGCCGAACATTCCGAAGGAGATCGAGATCGTTTCGTCGCCCCGGAGCCTCTGCCGGCCCGAGACGATCGCCTTCTCCGCGTCGGCAGCAGGCTAGTGGTGTGACCACTTCATCCGGTTCTCTTCTGAGGTCGCCAGGATTGACGGTTTCCACCAAGTTTTGTCGATGCCGAGGGGTTTCTGTATCGAACGCAGCGTGAGAAACACAAGTCGTCGGGTTTGAAAGTAGTGCTGGAAAAAAATCTTTACTTTGGGCATAAATCAGAATATAAACCTAATTGTGTTCTCCTCTCCTGCCATGCAATTGCCCGCGGTCGCCGCTTCGGCCGCGGGCTTTTTTTTGCGTCGGCCATAAGAAAGGGGCCGCACCTTCCGGCGCGGCCCCGATCTTTGAAGCGTCGATGGGACGCGGACCTAGAAGTCCATGCCGCCCATGCCGCCCATGCCACCCATGTCAGGGGCGCCGCCGCCGGCGGACTCCTTCTTGGGCTTCTCGGCGATCATCGCCTCGGTGGTGATCAGGAGGCCGGCGACGGAGGCCGCATCCTGGATCGCCGTCCTGACGACCTTGGTCGGGTCGATGATGCCGGCCTGCATCATGTCGCCATACTCGCCGGTCTGGGCGTTGTAGCCAAAGTTGGCGTCGCTGTTCTCGGTGATCTTGCCGACCACGATCGAGCCGTCACCGCCGGCATTGGCGACGATCTGGCGGGCAGGAGCCGCCAGCGCGCGGCGCACGATGTCGATGCCGACCCGCTGGTCGTCATTGCCGGGCGTCAGGCTGTCGAGAGCGGCGATGGCGCGAAGCAGGGTGACGCCGCCGCCGGCGACCACACCTTCTTCGACCGCGGCGCGGGTGGCGTGAAGGGCGTCGTCGACGCGGTCCTTCTTCTCCTTCACCTCGACCTCGGTGGCACCACCGACCTTGAGCACGGCGACACCGCCCGCGAGCTTGGCCAGGCGCTCCTGAAGCTTCTCGCGGTCATAGTCGGAGGTGGTCTCCTCGATCTGGCCGCGGATCTGACCGCAGCGGCCCTCGATCGCCGACTTCTCGCCGGCGCCGTCGACCACGGTGGTCTCTTCCTTGGTGATCAGCACCTTCTTCGCCGTGCCGAGCATGTCGATGGTGACGTGCTCGAGCTTGATGCCGAGGTCCTCGGAGATGACCTGACCACCGGTCAGGATCGCGATGTCCTCGAGCATCGCCTTCCTGCGATCGCCGAAGCCGGGCGCCTTGACGGCCGCGACCTTGAGGCCGCCGCGCAGCTTGTTGACCACGAGGGTGGCGAGCGCCTCGCCCTCGACGTCCTCGGCGATGATCAGGAGCGGCTTGCCGGACTGGACGATCTGCTCGAGCACGGGCAGGAGCGGCTGCAGGCCGGAGAGCTTCTTCTCATGGAGAAGGATGAAGGGATCGTCGAGCTCGACGTTCATCTTCTCGGAGTTGGTGACGAAATAGGGCGAGAGATAGCCGCGGTCGAACTGCATGCCTTCGACGACGTCGAGCTCGGTGGCCAGACCCTTGGCCTCTTCGACGGTGATCACGCCTTCCTTGCCGACCTTCTGCATGGCCTGGGCGATCATGTCGCCGATTTCCGGGTCGCCATTGGCGGAAATCGTGCCGACCTGGGCGACCTCGGCCTCGGAGCTGACGGGGCGGGACTGGCCCTTGACGTGGCTCACGACGGCCTCGACGGCCATGTCGACGCCGCGCTTCAGGTCCATCGGGTTCATGCCGGCGGTTACCGCCTTGGCGCCTTCGCGCACGATCGCCTGGGCGAGCACGGTCGCGGTGGTGGTGCCGTCGCCGGCCTCGTCGGAGGTCTTGGAAGCGACCTCGCGCACCATCTGCGCGCCCATGTTCTCGAACTTGTCGGCGAGTTCGATCTCCTTGGCGACGGTCACGCCGTCCTTGGAAATGCGCGGCGCGCCGAACGACTTCTCGATGACGACGTTACGGCCCTTCGGACCGAGGGTCACCTTGACCGCATCGGCCAGGGTGTCGACGCCGCGCAGCATCTTGCTGCGGGCATCGGTATCGAATTTGATCTCTTTGGCAGCCATTTTGAGCTTTGCCTCCTATTGACGGTCAGATCGAGGTGGTCTCGCGGCCTTCGGCTTACGCAGCCTTGGCGGCGGCCTTGCCCTCGATGATCCCCATGATATCGCTTTCCTTCATGATCAGCAGCTCTTCGCCGTCGATCTTGACCTCGGTGCCGGACCACTTGCCGAACAGCACGGTGTCGCCAGGCTTGACGTCCGGCTCGATCCGGTCGCCGTCGTCGTCGCGGGCACCGGGCCCGACCGCCACCACCTCGCCCTGCATGGGCTTCTCTTTCGCGGTGTCGGGGATGATGATGCCGCCGGGCGTGCGCTCGTCTTCGTCGATCCGGCGGACCACGACCCGATCATGCAAAGGCTTAATCTGCATCGATTTCTCCGTGCGTCCCTGGTTGACTGGCCGGTCAGGCCCGATCGGCCGCCCGGCGCAGAAATTCATCGGTGAAGGTCTGTTAGCACTCTCACTCTGTGAGTGCCAGCCGCGTATGTAAGAACCGTGTTCGAGCCTGTCAACGACGTTTGAATCAATTTTTTTCCGGAAGTTCGATCAGGCTCTTCGGCGAGAGACGCCGCTCCAGAAGGGCGCGTTCCGCAGGCTCGAACGCAGCCGTGATGCGGGTGTCACCGTCGTCGTCCCGGCGCTCGAGCACCCGGCCGTGACGATAGAGCCAGGCGAGCCCGGCACCATCGGCGGAATCGAGGGTCAGCTCGACCACGGTCGAGCGCGCGGCCAGACGTCGGTCGATGCCGGCGAGGGCGTCGTCAAGGCCGTCGCCGGTCGCCGCCGATCCGAACACCACGTCCGGCCGGCGGTCCGCGGCGACCGTCGCCCTGGCGGCCTCGGCAGGCGACAGCAGGTCCCGCTTGTTCCAGAATTCGATCAGCCGGCCTTCGTCGCCCAGATGCGCCATGCCGAGATCGGCGAGCACGGCCAGAACGTCCTGGCGCTGCGCCTCCGTTTCGGGATGGGCGATGTCGCGCACATGGATCACCAGATCGGCGGTGCGCACCTCTTCGAGAGTGGCGCGAAACGCGGCGACCAGATCGGTCGGCAGATCGGCGACGAAGCCGACCGTGTCGGACAGGATGATCGGTCGCCCCGAGGGCAGGTTCGCCTGGCGCATGGTCGGATCGAGGGTTGCGAACAGCTGATCCTTCGCGGTGACCGCAGCACCCGTCAGCCGGTTGAACAGCGTCGACTTGCCGGCGTTGGTGTAGCCGACCAGGGCGATCACCGGATAGGGAACGCGCCGGCGCGCCCGCCGGTGCAGGCCGCGGGTGCGCTTTACGTCGTCGAGCTGCCGCTCGATGCGGGTGATGCGCTCGTCGATGCGCCGCCGGTCGAGCTCGATCTGGCTCTCGCCCGGACCGCCGACGAAGCCGAGGCCGCCGCGCTGGCGTTCCAAATGGGTCCAAGAGCGCACCAGGCGCGAACGCTGATAGCTCAGCGCCGCCAGTTCCACCTGCAGGCTGCCCTCCCGGGTTCTGGCGCGCGCGCCGAAAATTTCCAGGATCAGGCCGGTGCGGTCGATCACCTTCGCTTTCCAGGCGCGTTCTAGATTACGCTGCTGGATCGGGCTGAGCGCAGCGTCGACGATCACGAGATCGATCTTTTCGGACGCCACGCGCGCCGCCAGCTCGTCCACCCGGCCGGGACCGATCAGCGTGGACGGCCGGATCTGACGGAGCGGCAGCACGAGCCCGTCCACCACCTCGAGATCGATGGCGAGGGCGAGACCGACCGCTTCGGCCAGACGGCCTTCGGGCGAACGATCCCCCTCGGCATCGGCGTTCTTGAGGCTTGGATGGAGGACCAGCGCCCGGCTGGCCCCATTCTTGGTTGGTTCGAACAATCGCTCAGCCGTCGCTCGCGGCTCCCGCCGTCGTCGCCCCGGCCTCGTCCTGCTCGGTCGCGCCCGGCTCGTAGAGCCGGATCACCGTGGACGGCATCACCGTCGAGACGGCGTGCTTGTAGACCAGCTGGACATGGCCGTCACGGCGCAGTAGCAGGGAGAAGTTGTCGAAGGAACTGACGACACCCTGTAGCTTAACGCCGTTGATCAGGAAGATGGTGACGGGGACCTTGTTCTTGCGTATATGGTTCAGAAAAACGTCCTGCACGTTCTGTGTCTTTTCGCCGGACATCCATTCAATCCTTTCTTTTTGTTCGAGGCAGTGGTTGTCCTCCTGCCTGTGCTTCCTCCGTCCTGCTCCGGCGCTCGGCTGCGCCGGGAGGTCGAAACCGTGTCATCCGAGCTCGTCCGGCCCGGCCGAAGTGCCAACCAACGCTGGGGCGTCTGCAACCCTTAGCCAAAATGTTGGCGTGCGATAATCAACCATTGATATCGATGCCTGCCAAGTGCCAGACCAGCGTTTTTCGCGTTATGTGGGAAAAAAATTGGTGATAACCCTATCCTTGATGCGCCCGGTCCCTGGCGAGGTGGCGTCTGTCTCCTGAACGGTCCCATGGGATGTTGGGTGCGAGGGGCCGATCGTCAAGCGCCGGACACCCGCCCCGGACACCCATCGCCGTCGACGTTTCCCGTCGAAGTTCCACGGGACCGTGGCTCAAGCCTACTAACAACGTGCACCGGCGTCTTATCCACGGAACCGGCTAAAAATAATCGACGCGCACCGAGAACAGACGTTCCGCCTTCTTGACCATGGTGCCGCGCGCGACGATCACCACGCGGTCGCCGGTCTGGATCGTGGTGTCGCCGCGTGGAACCACGACATGGTCGTCCCGGAGGATCGCGCCGACGATGACGCCGGCGGGCAGGCGCGCTTCCTTGATCATCTGACCGACCAGGGACGAGGTCTCCAGCACCTCGGCCTCGAACACCTCGGCCTCGCCGTCGCGGATCGAATAGGCCGAACGGATCCGGCCTCGCCGAACGTGCAGCAGCACGCTCGACACGGTGGTCTCGCGGGGGTTGATCATGACGTCGATGTCGAGCGGTGCTAGCAGCGTGCTGTAGGCGGTGTTGTTGATCAGGGTCAGCGCCTTCAGATCGCCCGCGCGCTTGGCGAGCAGGGCCGCCATGATGTTGACCTCGTCGTCGTTGGTCACGCAGACGATGGCGTCGGCGGTGGCGAGATTGGCCTCGCCATGGATCTCGGCGTCGCGGGCGTCGCCGTGCAGGACGACGTGGTTCGGAAGCTGGTCGGCGACGAAGCGGGCGCGTTCGGTGTTGGATTCGATCAGCGTGAGCGAGGCGTTCGGCCAGCGTCGCTCGATCTCCTGGGCGAGGAACAGGCCGATATTGCCGCCGCCGGCGATCACGATGCGCTCGGCGACCTTGTCCTCATGGCCAAACGCGCGCATCGCGCGTTCGACATGGGAGGCGTCGACCACCGAATAGACCTCGTCGCCGAGCGACAGATGATCGTCGCCGGACGGCACGAAGAAGTGATTGTCGCGGGTGATGCCGACGCAGACAAGATGGAGGTCGGGGAAGAGGAAGGTGAGCTGACGAAGCGGCGTGTCCAGGATCGGGCATTCCTCGCCGCAGCGCGCCGAGATCAGGCGGACCCGTCCGTCCGCGAACGGAATCACCGAAATGGCGCCCGGCACCTCGAGGCGGGTGGCGATCGCGCGCGCGATTTCGCGCTCCGGCGAGATGATGAAGTCGATCGGCAGGTGCTCCCGCCGGAACAGGCTCTGCCAGCGCCCCTCGAGATAGCTCTGCTGGCGGATCCGGGCGATCTTGATCGGCACGTTGAAGATCGAATGGGCCACCTGGCAGGCGACCATGTTGACCTCGTCGTGATGGGTCACCGCGATCAGGAGCTCGGCGTCCTCGGCACCGGCCCGCTCCAGCACGTCCGGATGCGAGGCGTGGCCGGTGATCGCCTGGATGTCCAGGCTCTCGCCGATTTTCTCCGTCAGTTCCGCGCGCTGATCGATGACGGTGACATCATTGCCGGCGACCGCGAGATAACGCCCGATATTGTAGCCGACCTGACCCGCCCCGCAGATGATCACCTTCACGGCAGGGGACGCCCTGCAGCGTCGACTTGGCGCCAGTGCTCGGCCCGTGGGGCTGCGGCAGGCGGTCGATGGGTGCGTATCTCGCCGGCGCCGAAAAACTTGGCCGCATACCGCCGATACGGCCTGAGGCGGCGAAAGGTCAATGAGGTGGCCATGCCACTAGTCGTCGGCGTGGATGCTGAGGGATTTGAGTTTGCGGTGCAGGGCGGAGCGTTCCATGCCGACGAAGTTGGCGGTGCGGGAAATGTTGCCGCCGAACCGTTCGAGCTGGGCTTGCAGATAGGCGCGTTCGAAATGCTCGCGCGCCTCGCGGATCGGCAGAACCATCAGCTCGCCATTACTGTTGGGGCTGAGGCTGGCGGTGGTCTCGTCGACGATCTCCGGCGGCAGCGCATCGACGCCGATCTCGGTCTTGGCGTCGCCGGGCGCCATGATCAGCAGGCTTTCGAGAACGTTGCGAAGCTGACGCACATTGCCGGGCCAGGCGGCGGATTGAAAAAGCGCCTGGGCGTCCGCGGAGAGCTTTCTCGCCGGCAGGCCTGCGGCCTCGGCGGCCCTGTTCATGAAGTGGTCGATCAGCATCGGGATGTCGGCGCGGCGCTCGGACAGCGGCGGCACGGCGATCGGGACCACGTTCAGGCGGTAATAGAGGTCTTCCCTGAAACGGCCGGCCTGGATTTCCTCCTGCAGGTCGCGGTTGCTGGCCGCGATCACGCGCACGTCGACCTCGATGCTGCGCTCGCCGCCGAGCCGCGTGAACCGCTGTTCCTGAAGGGCTCGGAGAATCTTGCCCTGGGTTTCCAGCGGCATGTCCGCGACCTCGTCGAGCAGCAGCGTGCCGCCATGGGCGCGCTCGAAGGTCCCGATCTGGCGCGGGCGGTCCGAACCGAGAAAACCCTCCTCGCAGCCGAACAGCTCCACCTCCATGCGCTCGGGTGCCATCGTCGCGGCGTTGATCACCACGAAGGGCAGTTCGGAGCGCTTGGAGTTGACGTGGATCAGGCGCGCCACGATCTCCTTGCCGACGCCGGGGGCGCCGGTGATCAGCACGCGGCTGCCGGTCATCGCGACCCGCTGGATCGCGGTCCTGACCTGCTGGATCGCGGGTGACTTGCCGATCAACTCCAGATCCTCGCCGACCTTGAGCTTGAGCTCGGCATTCTCGCGCTTGAGCCTCGCCGATTCGCGGGCCCGGTCGATCAGCACCAGCAGCCGGTCGGCGTTGAAGGGCTTCTCCAGAAAGTCATACGCACCCTTCTTGATCGCGGTGACCGCGGTCTCGATGGTGCCGTGGCCGCTGATGACGATGACCGGCACCTCCGGGCGCGTGGTCTGGATGCGGTCCAGCACTTCGAGCCCGTCCATGGACGACCCTTCGAGCCAGATGTCGAGAAGCACCAGACTCGGCGGCCGCGCTTCGATCTCGGCGAGGCCGCCAGGGCCGTCGCCCGCATGGCGCACGGTGAAGTCCTCGTCCTCGAGGATGCCCGCGATCGCCTGCCGGATTTCCGGCTCGTCGTCGACGATGAGTATTTCGCCCTTCATACCACTCTCGGAAATTGCTGTTCGGCCCTAGGGGTGAAAAACCTACCGATGCGGCTCGGCAGAGGCAACGCCATCATTCGGCGGCCGCGGAGCTCGCGGCCGGCACCATCGGGAAAGCGAGCGCCACGCAGGCGCCGCCGCCTTCTCTGTCCCGCAGCGAAATGGTGCCCGCATGTTCCTCCATGATCTTCTTCACGATCGCCAGTCCGAGGCCCGTCCCGTCAGCCCTCTTGGTCACGTAAGGCTCGGTCAACCGCCCTGCGGGCTCGTCCTTGGGCAGGCCGAGACCATTGTCGTGAACTTCGATCGAACAGAACTGGTCGGCCACCTCCAGCCTGACCATGACCCAGCCGCGCTCGCCGTCCTTCGTCTCGTTCTCCAGACGCTGCATGACCGACTGAACCGCGTTCTGCACGAGATTGGTCAGTGCCTGCGCAACCTTACGGCTGTCACAATACAGCTGTATGTCTTCATCGGGAAGCTGCGTCTCGAACTTGACGTCCGCCCGCACGCCCTGCTGCAAATAAACGGCCTGTCGCACCAGATCGCAAGCGGATTCGAAGTTGAACACCGGTGCGGGCATGCGCGCGAACGCCGAGAACTCGTTGATCAGGGCGCCGATCGTGTCGACCTGACGGACGATCGTGTCGATGCTGCCCTTGAAAGTTTCCTGATCGGCGTCGATCTGCGGCAGATATTTGCGCTTGAGCCGTTCGGCCGAAAGCCGGATGGGGGTGAGCGGGTTCTTGATCTCATGCGCGATGCGGCGTGCGATCTCCGACCAGGCCGCCGTGCGCTGGGCGCTGAGCAGCTCGGTGATGTCCTCGAAAGTCACGACGAATCCCGCGATGGCCTCGTCGTCGTCGAGCTGGGCGGCGACGCGCATCAGCAGGGTTCGGCGACCGTCGGGGCGGCGAAATTCGAGCTGTTCCTCCATGGCAGGAATCTGCGGCGCCGCGACCGCCGCCGCCAGCAGACCCGCGACCTCCGGCAGGACGGCGATGACAGGTCGTCCGATGAGCTTGTCCTTGGTCGATCCGAGAAAGTCGAGAGCGGAGGGGTTGGGCAGGGTGATCCGTCCCTGGCGATCGAGGCCGATCACGCCCGAGGACACGCCGCCGATGACCGCTTCGGTGAAGGCCCGTCTGCTCTCCAGCTGGCTGTTGGCCTGCACCAGTTCGTCCCGCTGGGAGCTCAGCTGATCGGTCATCCGGTTGAAGGTGCTCTGCAGGTGATCGATCTCGTCGCTCTTGTCGGTCTCGGGCACGCGCACGCTGAGATCGCCGGCACTGACCTGATCGGCCGCTTCTGTAAGCTTCGAGATGCGTCCGGCGACGCTGTTGGCGAAATTCAATCCCACCCAGATCGCCGCCAGAAGCAGGAGCAGGGCGACGACGCCGAAGATGATCGCGAACGCCCGCTCGATGCCGGAGCGGCGGAGTTCGAGCGAGCGGTATTCGTCCACCACCTCGCGAGTCTGGGCGAGATAGCCGAGGACGCGCGCGTCGACGAAGCGGCCGATATAGAGATAAGTGTCCTCGAAACTCTTGAGCTTGACCAGGGCGCGCACGCGATCTTCGGTGTCGCTGGTCAGGATCACCGCTTCGCCCGCGGCTGCCTTCTCCAGATAGCCGGCGGCCGGCAGGCTCTCGATCTCGAGGCCGAAGCTCAGGCCGGTACGTGCGATCCGCCGGCCCTGGCCGTCGAAGATGATCGCCTCGGTCAGTGAGCGAAGGGCCGCCTGAGTGTCGAACATGCGCTGGAAGCGCACCGAATCGTTCACCAGCGCCGGCGCTTCGCGATCGATGTCCGCGGCCATGGCGAGCGCGTCCCCGCGGATGATGTCCTTGTGTTCTTCGAGATAGGACTGGGCGACGTTCAGGGAGTTGGTCAGCGCCTGGCTGACGCGATCGCTGAACCAGGCTTCGAGGCCGTAATGGAGGAACATCACCGCGAACACGGCGACCACGATCGCCGGCGCGACCGCGACCACGCTGAACAGCGTGACCATGCGTGCATGCAGGCGCGAGCCGACGGATCCCTGACGCCGTGCGAGCACGATCTGGACGAGGCGATGACCGACGATCACGCCGAGCATCAGGAGCAGGATAAGATCGAGATAGAGGAGGCCGAGCACCCACTCGGCTTCGCCGCCCACCTCCATCGAGCCGGACAGCACGACATAGGTGACGAGCCCGGCGACGGTCGCCGCCATGGCGATGATGATGGCGAGGCGCCGCGCGAGATGGGGCTTGCGCAGCCAGTCGGTGAGCCGGCTCCAACTCGACTGGGTAGGGGTGGTCAGCAAGCTCGCCATGCGTCTCGACGGACCTCGAACTCCGATTGCCGACGAACTGGCTAGCGCGGTGTGCGCGTCACTTCGACGTCCAGCTCGCGAATCTTCTTGCGCAACGTGTTCCTGTTGACGCCCAGAAGTGCGGCCGCTTTCAGCTGGTTTCCCCGTGTGACCGCCAGCACCTTCTCGATCAGCGGCTTCTCGACCTCGCGCAGGAGTCTGCCATGAAGCCCGCTGGGCGGCAAGCGTCCGTCGAACGCATCGAAAAGGGCGTCAAGATGGCGCATCACGAAGCCGGCGAGGTCCTCGCCAACCTCATCGGTGCCGTCCTCCAGCGACGGCATGCTGGCGCGGAGTTCGATATCGATCACGTCGCGGCCGATGCTGTCCTCGGCATAGAGGACCGCGAGCCGGCGCACCAGATTTTCCAGCTCCCGGACATTGCCGGGCCAGCCATAGTTCCTCAGCCGCGCCATCGCGTCGGGCTCGATGGTCTTGGCCGGCAGACCCTCGTCGCGGACCGCGGCGAGAAAGTGCTGGACGAGGGCCGGAATGTCCTCGGTGCGCTCGCGCAGCGGCGGCAGGCGGATCGGCACGACGTTCAGACGGTAAAACAGGTCCTCGCGAAACAGGCCCTGGGCCACCTGCTTTCTGAGGTCGCGATGGGTGGCGGCGACGATGCGAAGGTCCGTCTTGATCGAGGAGCGGCCGCCGACGGTCATGAACTCACCCGACTGCAGAACGCGAAGCAGGCGGGTCTGCGCCTCGAGCGGCATGTCGCCGATTTCGTCCAGAAACAGCGTGCCGCCTTCGGCCTGCTCGAAGCGCCCGATCTTGCGGACGGCGGCGCCCGTGAAGGCCCCTCTCTCGTGGCCGAACAGCTCGCTCTCGATCAGCTCCTTCGGGATCGCCGCCATATTGACCGCGACGAACGGGCCGGATCGGCGCTTGCCGAAGTCGTGCATGGCGCGCGCCACCAGCTCCTTGCCGGTGCCGCTCTCGCCGGTGATCATCGCCGTGAGGTCGGTGCCGGTCAGGCGCGCGATAGTGCGGTAGATCTCCTGCATCGGCGCCGAGCGGCCGATAATCGGCAGCGGCTCCTCGGGCCGTCCCGCCGCCTCGTTCGCCGCCGTCGGCACCGCGAAGGCGCGCTTCACCATGGCGATCAGATCGCCGAGGTCGAAGGGCTTCGGCAGATAGTCGAAGGCGCCCCGCTCGGTCGCGCGCACCGCCGTCAGCAGCGTGTTCTGCGCGCTCATCATGATGATCGGCAATTGCGGCCGGCGTTGCTTGATCCTTGGCAGAAGGTCGAGCGTGTTTTCGTCCGGCAGCACCACGTCGAGGATGGCGATGTCGCCCTCGCCGTCCTCCATCCAGCGCCAGAGCGTGGCGGCCATGCCGGTGGCGCGGACGTTGTAGCCCTGCTGGGTCAGCGCCCGCGAGATCACTGTCCGGATTCCGGAATCGTCGTCGGCAAGCAGGATGGTCGGCTCGGCCATGGCGTCTCTCAAACGGCCTCTTCGGCGCCGGCGGCGCGGGCGGCGCGCCGGAAGGCGGGGAGGTGGATGCGGAAGAGGGCGCCCTTCGGCAGGTTCTCGAACTCGATGATGCCGCCATGGTCGCCGACGATCTTCGCGACCAGCGGCAGGCCGAGGCCGGAGCCGGCGTGCTTGGTGGAGACGAAGGGTTCGAAGATGTGCTGAGTGACGTCGGCGCTCACGCCCGGTCCGTTGTCCTGGATGCGCACGGTGATCGGCAGGTCGACCCGCTCGCGGCTGTTGGGAACGCGGATCGACAGGCCGTGGTGATACTGTGTCGTCAGGACGATCTCGCCGCCCTCGGCCGGCACGGCCTCGGCTGCGTTCTTCACGAGGTTCAAAAAGACCTGAACGAGCTGATCGCGATCGCCATCGACCTCCGGCAGGGAGGGATCGTAGCGCTCGATGAAACGGACCCGGCTGCCGAAGCCGGTCTCGGCGAGACGGCGCACGCGCTCCAGAACCTCGTAGATGTTGACCGGGCCACGCTCGAGCGGCTTCAGATCGGCGAACTGCTCCATCTGATCGACCAGCGCGCAGATGCGATCGGTCTCCTCGCAGATCAACCTGATCAGCGGCCGCTCGTCTTCGGCGACCTCCTGCTCGAGCAACTGGGCGGCGCCGCGGATGCCGGACAGCGGGTTCTTGACTTCGTGGGCGAGGGTCGCGCCGAGGCTGGCCACGGAGCGCGCCCGGCCGCGATGGCTGAGCTGATGATTCAGCCGCTGCGCGACCGAGCAGGGGTGGAGCAGCACCAGTACATCGCCCGGCCGTTCGGCGAGCGGCGAGACGTGGAGGTCGAGCAGATGCGACCGCTCGCGCGAAAAGGGCAGCTCGACGCCATAATCGGAGATGCTGGCGCCGTCCATCTGCACCCGGCGGAGACGGTCGAGCAACGGGCTGTCCTCCGGCATCAGCTCCCGAAGCGCCATGCCCTGCAGCATGGTCCGGCTGGCACCGAGAAGCTGCTCGGCGGCGGGATTGACGAAGGCGATCCGCATCGCCGGCGTCACCACGAGCACGCTCGACGCCATGGCGTTCAGAATCATCGCCTCGTCCGGCGGCCCGCTCTGTCCCTCCGCGGGGTCTCCGTCGTCGGGTGGCGGCTGACGCAGGGCGGATGGTGGATTCATCCCGTCGTTCCGATCTGGCTAAATTTTATGCAGTTCGGAAAACTGCATAAATAGAATGCAAACAATAGGTCGCGCTCATCTGGATCGCAAGCTGTTCTGGAAAAGGCCGGCCTGCCTCGGTCCGTTCCGGCGAGGTCCCCATGGACCTCGGGCGGTCTTTCCTGATAAGCGCAGGGAGCGTCCGCGACGTCGGGTCGTTCGCCGGGCGCGCCGGATGTAGATCGCCGGAAGGAGTACGATGCCGGTATGAAAGACTGCGTCGCGATCGTCGTGGCTTCGGGGCGTGGCCAGCGCTTCGGCAGCGATCTGCCGAAACAGTACATGCCGCTCGCAGGCAGGCCGCTGCTTCGGCACACGCTCGAGCGCTTCGCCCGTCACCCGCAGGTCCGGTCGGTCCTGGCGGTGATCCATGCCGACGACCGGTCCCGTTTCGAGGATGCGGCCCGCGGGCTCGAGGTGATGGCGCCGGTGATCGGCGGCGAGACCCGTCAGGAATCGGCAAGGCTCGGCCTCGAAAGCCTTGCCGCGGACCCGCCGGACACGGTCCTGATCCACGACGGCGCGCGGCCGCTGGTCGACCCTGAGGTCGTCACCCGCGTGATCGATGCGCTCGACAGCCATGACGGTGCGCTGCCGGCCCTGCCGGTCGGGGACACGCTGAAGCGGGTGCAGGGCGGGATCGTCGGCGGGACGGTCGATCGAAGCGGGCTCCACCGCGCGCAGACGCCGCAGGGCTTCGCCTTCGCCGGCATTCTTCAAGCGCATCGCCGCTTTGCCGGCCAGGCCATGACCGACGATGCCGCAGTCGCCGAGGCGGCGGGCATGGCGGTGACCGTGGTCGAAGGCGACGAGGACAACATCAAGGTGACTGCGAGATCGGATCTTGTTCGTGCGGGACGGCAGCTCGAAGGCGCGCTTCGGCCGCGCACCGGCATGGGCTTCGACGTGCATCGCCTGGAGCCGGCGCTGTCCGGCGAGGGCGACGGCCTGGTGCTCATGGGGCTTCGCCTTCCCGAGCCCTTTCGCATGATCGGCCATTCGGATGCGGATGTCGGCCTGCATGCGATCACCGACGCGATCCTGGGGGCGATCGCCGCAGGCGACATAGGCAGCCACTTCCCGCCCAGCGACCCTGAATGGAAAGGCGCCGATTCCGAGATTTTTCTCGCCCATGCCGTCGATCGGGTGGCGCGCCTGGGCGGGGTGATCGAGCATGTCGACGCGACGCTGATCTGCGAGCGACCGAAGATCGGGCCCTATCGCCGGGCGATGACCGAGCGCCTGGCCGGCCTGCTTCGCCTTTCGCCCGGCCGGGTCAGCGTCAAGGCGACCACCACCGAGGGCCTCGGCTTCACCGGCCGCGGCGAGGGTATCGCCGCCCAGGCGGTCGCCACCGTCCTCCTGCCGCCCGACAGGGTCGACGAATTCTAAAGGGAGAGCGCCCTTGCCGTTTTCCGACGCCAGCCTGAAAAGCGCCGCCCGCATCATCGCGGCCTGCACCGCTTCGGGGCAGAAGCTCGCCACCGCCGAGTCCTGCACCGGCGGGCTGATCGGCGCCTGCCTCACGGAGATCCCGGGCTCGTCCGCCGTGGTCGATCGCGGCTTCATCGTCTACAGCAACCAGGCCAAGATCGACCTGCTCGGCGTGCCGGCGGCGCTGCTGGACGCCCACGGCGCGGTCAGCGCCGAGGTCGCCGCCGCCATGGCCGGGGGTGCGTGCGAACGGGCCGGGGTCGATCTCGCAATCGCTGTCACCGGCATCGCGGGACCGGGTGGTGCCACCCCCGGCAAGCCGGTCGGCCTCGTCCATCTCGCGCTCGCCGTCGACAGCCGTATCGAGGCGCATCGCGAGGTTTTCCGGGGCGATCGCTCGGCGGTCCGCCAGGCGACGCTGGCGCGCGCCCTGGCCATGATCCTCGAAGCCGCGGCCTGACGGATCACGGCTTGCATCGACGCCGGCGGTCGGTCAGGTTGGTCCGCTCAAACCAGTCTCTGAAAACATGAGGGAGAATTCATTATGTCCGTCGCTCGCGTTACCGAAATCATCGCCAGCTCCGACAAGAGCTTCGAGGATGCCGTCAAGATCGGCATCGATCGCGCCACCAAGACGCTGAAGAACGTCAAGGGTGCCTGGGTGAAGAGCGAAAAGGTCGTCATCGACGACGGCAAGGTTACCGAATATCGCGTCAATCTGCAGGTGACCTTCGTCCTGGACTGACCGCGTCCCGGATGGATCGCAGGGCGGGGTCGGAGGTCCGGCCCCGCCGCCGGAACGCCCGCTTCGGGATCGGATCGCCATGACCACCATAAGAAACGTCGCCAAGGAACGCCTTCTCGCCGGCGAGCTCGCGATCGGCATCGGCCTTCGCCAGGCGCGCACCGTCGACATTGCCAAGATCATGAAGACCGCCGGCTTCGACTGGCTGTTCATCGATCAGGAGCATGGTGCCTTCGGCCTGGACGACGCCGCCGAGATCGCCTGCGCCGCGCAGGACGCCGGCATCACGCCGATCGTGCGCGTGCCCGGCTTCGAGCATTACCATGCGGCGAAGGCCCTGGACGGCGGCGCGCAGGGCATCGTCGTGCCCCATGTCGACACGGTCGAGGTGGCGACCGCCATGGTCAGCAACTGCCGCTACCCGCCGGCGGGCAAGCGCTCGGTGGTCGGCATCCTGCCGCAGCTCGATTTCGCGGCGGTGCCGCTCGGCGAGGCGGCCGAAGCGGTGAACGAATCGACGCTGCTGGTGCTGATGATCGAGACGGCCGAGGCCGTCGCCAGCGCCGGCAAGATCGCCGCCGTGCCGGGGGTCGACGTGCTTCTGGTCGGCGCCAACGATCTCAGCATGGAGCTCGGCATTCCGGGCGAGCTCGATCATCCGAAGATGGTCGACGCCCTCGAGACGATCGCGGCCGGCTGCCGGGAAGCCGGCATCTTCGCCGGGCTCGGCGGTGTCTACCGCCAGGACCTGATCGAGCGCTACGTCGCCATGGGCTACCGGCTGATCCTGGCCGGCAGCGATCTCTCCTTGATGCTCAACGCCGGCAAGGCGAGTGCCTCGGCAATTCGCGCTCTCCCGGTCGCGTGACGTTCGGGCGGCGACCGGCCGCCCATCCGACATCACGTCAATCAGGCCGGGATCCAGTCTAGATCGCGCTTCGTCTCGCGCGCGGGCTCAAGAGAGAGGCGAGGCGGGCGGAAAGCGCGATCGGGTTGGTGCCCCATTTGACCGCGCGGGCGGCGATGCGCTGGCCCTTGTCCTTGAGACCGCCGGGCAGCCGTCCGCGCGCCTTCAAAAACATCCGCCGCCGGTCCTGGTCGTAGGCGCGCCGGTGACCGGCGTCGCCGTGGATGCCGCTGGTGATCGAACCGCCATAGACCCGAAAGCCGGACCAGAACCCGCTGGCGCGCTGGAAGCGTTTGCCTGCAAGCGCCATGTCGAGCCAGAGCTCGCCGTCCCAGCAGGTGCGATTGTCGACGTTGAAGCCGCCCGCGGCTTCGAAGGCGCCGGCGCGGAAGAAGGTCGATTGCTGCAGCAGGACCACGCCGCCATAGAGATAGCCCCAGAGGCTGAACCGGTCCGAATACATGCGCCGCACGGAGCGCCCGTCGGTGTCGACGATATGGCCATTGCCGGAGATGACGTCGGCGTCCGGATGCCGCTCGAAGGCCTGCGCCACCTCGGCGAGCGCGCCGGGCCTCAGAATGTCATCGGCGTTCAGAAACCCGTAGATGTCGCCGGTGGCGCGGGCGAAGCCGTTGTTCAGACCGTCGGCCGGCCCGTCGTCGCGCTCGAACACGGTCGCGGAAAGCCGGCTCCGATAGCGTTCGATGATCGACCGGCTGTCGTCGCCGGAGCCGGGATCGACGACGATGTAATCGAGATCGACGCCCTGCTGATCGACCACCGAGCGCAGTGCGTCTTCGAGAAATCGCCCCTGATTGAACGACAGCGTGACGATCGATATCTTCATGCCGGATTTCCCATGGACGGACCGTTCAACCCCGCATAGTGCAGCCGTGTGATCGCAACAGTTGAACTCGACATTGACAAAAAACCTGTAGATAGGATATTTATCCCAATTCGAATGCTTCCTCTCATCGCAGAAGTGGACCATGCGCCATGGTAAGTGCCATCGATCCGACCAAACCGCTGGATGGCGTTCCGGCCGTCAAGGGCGATCTCCGGAACAACCTCCAGGCCGCCAAGGCCGAGATCGAGGCCTTGCAGGGCAGGAGCGTGCTCGGTCAGACCGGGGACGTCACCATAACGGCGCTGGCGCAGCAATCCAGCCCTGCCAATACGGCCCGGGTCGCGATCGAACAGACGGACGGCGCGTTTCGCAGCGTGGCGCTCGCCGATCTGCCGGTGGTGTCCGCCGGCAGCGGCGACGGCGCCACCAACGTCAAGTCGGCGCCTTTCAATGCCACCGGCGACGGCACGACCAACGACACCGCGGCCATCCAGGCGGCGATCGACGCCACCGCCAGTAACGGCGTGGTCTATCTGCCGCCGGGCAGCTATTCCGTCAACCGCCTGAACGTTCCTCATGGCCGCGCGATCACGTTCCGGGGTGCGAGCCCCTGGGCGACGACGCTGATCGGTCGCACCGCCGGCCAGGATATCTTCCGCATCACCGACCCCGGCGGAGCGACCGTGCAGGATCGGTTCATCAAGGTCCACGTTTACGAGAATCTGGGCTTTCGTCTGAACACCGGCGCCACTGGCCAGAACCTCACCACCGGCTTCAACCGCTGCACCACCGCTGGTCTTGCCGTCGGACCCTGCTGCATCGCCTACACCACCAGCTTCGTGCCGACAGGTACCGGCGATCCCGGGATCAACGCCGCCTGGCTGCACAGTTTCGGCGTGGTCAGGAATTGCGTGGTCAATGTTTCGACCAAGCACACCAGCCACGGCTGCGGCTTCATCCATCACGGCGCCAATCACTATGGCTGGACCTATCAGAACATCTGGATCGAAGGCGCTCACTACGGTATCACCGACAGCCTGCCCTGGGCGCGTCGGGTCACCGCCTCGGGCAGCACCAACCGCCTGACGGTCGTCAATGGCGCCAACCCGTTCCAGAACGGCCAGACGCTGTTCGTCGCCGCGCATAGCGCCACCGGCGCCATGCCGGGCGGGCTCAACCGCTTTCAGGTCTACCATGTGGTCAACCGCAACGGCACCAGCTTCCAGCTTTCGGCCACATCGGGCGGTGCTGCGATCGACATCACCAGCAATGGCAGTGGCGCGATCTACGTCCATGGTGCTGCGAGCTTCGCCGGCGAGTATGCGCCGGACGGCATTTCGATCGACCGGATGACCCACTATGCGGGCCGCTGTCCGATCTCGCTCACCAACACCGAAAACCTCCATATCGGCCGGGTCGACAGCTATGGCGCGATCGCGGCGCTGCACCTCTACGCGGTCGAGAGCCTGACCCGAAAGGAGCATATCGGTCCCGTGGTCGACGCCTTCTATTCGGAGAGCCCGCAGTCCTCCACCATGCCGACCGGCGAGGACATCGTGCATCTGGACGCCGTGTCCGGCGCGATCGGCTATCTGCAGGTGCGCGGCGAAAGCGGCAACGTCACCGATCCGCCGGTACGATTCCGAGGCCGCGGCTATCGCGTGAACGGGCTGGATCTGATCTCCAGCTTTTCCCAGGCGCAGCCGGCGATCATCATCGACGGCGACAATATCGGCCTGTTCGGCCGCGTGCACACTGCCTGCACGCTCACCGACAACGGCGCCGACAATTATTATCTGCTGACCCAGGATGGCGGCGGCTGGAAGTTCCGGAGCACCAGCCCCTACGCCTGAGAGCGGGGGCCGTGAAGTCGGCATCATGGCGTCGTGCCCTAAGCCTTCGCGGTCCGTAAGCCAAGGCTGGTTCGGACCTTAGGTTGCATGAAGCCGGCGCGACACATCCTTCGGAAAAGGTCGCGCCGGTGATGCAACCGCCTTGCGGTCGACACCTCGTTGAACTATCAGAGCGTTGGTTCTCTTTTTAGACTTGATCGCAAAAGTCGAAGTGATTGAACGGGACCATGCCGGCGACCGTCGACCGGTCGCGCTGTGAACTTCGACGGTTGCTTAACCCTTGAAAGCGTGTCGCCGCCAGGCGACCGAGATTTGAGCTGATGCGCATCCTGCACGTCATTCCGACCATGTCTGCACGCTATGGCGGGCCTGCGAAGGCGTGCGGGGAGATGTCGATGGCGATCGCGGATCGCGGGCATCAGGTCGAGATTTTCACCACCAACTATGACGGCTTCGGCGGTTATGTCGAACCTTCGGAGGGGCCGCTGTCCAAGCGCCGCGAGGACATCAGAGTCCGGACCTTTCCGGTCGATCTGCCACCGGACTATTTCCGCATCTCGCGTCCGCTCGCCTCGGCGCTCAGCGACGACATCGAAAAATTCGACTTGGTGCACGTGCATTCGCTCTATCTGTTCACGACGCTCGCGTCCGGTTTCTTCGCCCATCGGCATCAGGTGCCGCTCATCCTTCGCCCCCACGGCACTCTCGATCCCTACATCTATCCGCGCCACCGCTGGCGGAAATCTCTGGTCGAACGGCTCTATCAGAACCGCATGTTCCGGCGCGCCGCCGCGGTCCACTACACCACGGAAGAGGAGCGCGACCTCGCAGCACCCTACACCTTCGGCCGTCCTGGCTTCGTAGCACCGCTCGGCCTCAACATCGACGACTACCGGCCATTGCCGCCGCGCGGCACTTTTCGCGCCCGGTTTCCGGAAACGCGGGACAAATCGATCCTGCTGTTCCTCGGGCGCATCAACTTCAAGAAAGGCCTGGACGTTCTGGCGAAGGCGTTCGGCGAGGTCGCTAAAGAACGTGACGACGTTCATCTGGTGATCGCCGGGCCGGACAACGACGCGCTGAAGCCGAAGGTGGAGGCCTGGCTGCAGGCTGAAGGGGTCCTCGACAAGACCACCTTTACCGGCATGCTGGTCGGCGAGACCAAGCTCGCCGCGCTCAACGACGCCGATCTGTTCGTGCTGCCGTCCTTCAGCGAAAATTTCGGCATCGCCGTGATCGAGGCCATGGCCTGCGGCCTGCCGGTGCTGATCTCCGACAAGGTCAACATCTGGCGCGAGATCGAGAACGCCGGCGCGGGCGAGGTCGAGCCCGTCGATCCCGATCGCTTCGCCAGGCGCATTCTCGCCATGCTCGAGGATCGGGCCGTGCTGAAGGTGCAGGGCGAACGGGGCATGGAGACGGTCGTGAGGCTGTTCGACTGGCCGAGCATCGGCGAGCGTCTGGAAGAGGCCTACGGGGCGGTGATCGGCGGCAGGCTGCTGGCGGCGGCCGCCTGATCAGTTCACGAATTTCGGCATCAGCAGGCGCGGCAGCGCCAGGATCAGATCCGGCAGCAGGATGATCAGCAGAAGCACCAGGAGCATTGGCACCAGGAGAATGGCGACGTCCCTGAGCGCATCGATCACTTTGATCTTGCCGACCGCACAGGCGATCAGCAGGCAGAGCCCGTAAGGCGGGGTGACCAGGCCGAAGGCGAGCGAGATCACGCCGATGATCGCGAAGTGGATCGGGTGCATTCCGACCGAGGTCGCGACCGGCCAGAGCACCGTGCCGAGGATGATGATCGCCGGGATGGCGTCGATGAACATGCCGATCACGAGAAAGGCGGCGGCGACCATCATGCCGGTGCCGACGATGCCGAGCCCCATCGCCTCGATTTCTGACACCAGCGCGCGCGGGATCTGGAAATAGGCGAGCGCCCAGCCGAAGGCCGACGCGGTGCCGATGCAAAAGAGCGAGATCGCGGCGAAGCGGGCGCTGTCGTAGAGAATTTTCGGCAGTTCCTTCGGCGCGATCGAGCGGTAGATGAAGACGCCGAGGATCAGGGAATAGACCACCGCGATCACCGAGGCCTCGGTCGGCGTGAAGAACCCGAAGACGATGCCGCCCACGATGATCAGAGGCGTCATCAAAGCGAGCGTCGCGCTGGCGACAGCGTGAACCAGCTCCTGAAAGGAGCTTTGGGCGTAGATGGGGTAATCGTAAATCTTGGCATAGACATAGACGGTCGCCATCATCGAAAGGGCGATCAACAGGCCTGGAACCACACCTGCCAGAAAAAGCCCGCCGATCGAGACCGACATCAGCCCGCCCCAGACCACCATCAGGATCGACGGCGGGATGATCACCCCCATCACAGAGGAGCAGGCGGTGACTGCGACCGAAAAGCGGATGTCGTAGCCCTGCTTTTGCATCTGCGGGATCAGCAGCGAGCCGATGCCGGCGGCATCCGCGGTCGACGAGCCGGAAATGCCCGCGAACAGCATGCTCACCGTGACGTTGATGTGGCCCAACCCGCCCGGAAGATGGCCGACCAGCGCCTGGGAGAGACGGATCAGCCGGTCGGTGATGCCGGCGGCGTTCATGAGATTGGCGGCGAGCAGGAAGAACGGCACCGCCAGCAGCACGAAGGCGTTGTAGGACTTGAACATCTCCTGAAGGAGCACGAAGGGGGTCAGCCGGTCGTCGATGAAAAAGACCGGCACGCAGGCGAGACCGAGCGCGAAGGCGACCGGCACCCGCAGGACGACGAGAACCCCGAAGGTGGCGAACAGGATGAGCGCGACGTCGCCGGGGCTCATTCCGCCCTCGGGATTTCATGGTCAGGTGGCGGCGGGATATCGCCACGAAGGATTCGGATATCTTCGAAGAATTTCTCGCCGAGAAAGGCGAGCCAGGTTAGCCCGGCGAGCGGCCAGGCGATGTAGATGGCGAGCATCGGCAGGCCCGCGATCTCGGATGTCTGAATCGAGCCGAATTTCGCGAACTGGTAACCGTAGGTGACGAAGATCAGGGCGACGGCGAGCATGGCGACGTGGGTGAACAGGCGAAGGACGGCGTCGGCCTTTCGCCCTAGCTTCGGCAACACGTCGACGTCGAAATGGGTGCCGTCGCGCACCGCGATCATCGCGCCGACCATCACGATCCAGATGAAGCAGAAGCGCGCGATCTCCTCGGTCCAGATATAGCGCGGGATCAGACCGGTGTAGCGGGACAGGATCTGCAGCACGACCGGCGCCAGGAGGCCCGCCATGAGAACCGTCAGCAGGAGTTGCAGGAGGCGATAGTACGCGCCGAGGATTTTTTCGATCATGGCCGCGCCCCGATGCGGATCATCAGCACGCAGTCCCGCTGATTCGTCTACCGACCGACGACAAGGTTCTTCATCCTTTCTTCACCTTCATCCGTCAGACTCGTGATCAGGTCCATGCGACCCTGGGACTCCGAGCCTCGCCCAAGATTGTGTCGGCCGGACGGACTCCAAGGGTCGCATGGACCGTGAAGCAGCATGCCAGTTCGGGGTCATCATTGGGTTAAGTGTCGAAACGACGGGCATCTTGCGGTCGAGGTGTCGTCTGGTAGCAGCCGCTGCAAAACTCAAGCTATCACCTCTCTCTCGCGTAACCGGAGCCTGTCGGTCGGTTCGATCGAATCGGCCCGCATCGCCTTTGCGGCATCGAGACCGATCCGATCGAACCAGGCGCCAAGTCCAGGGTCCAGCGCCTCGCTGGCCGGCTACTGTACGGCGTTGACGGCTTCGAGGACGTCGACGGCGCCGAGTTCCTCGGCATAGGCGCGCTTCACCGGCTCGGCCAGTTCTAGGAGCTGGGCGCGGTCGGCGAACTCGTGGGTCTCGAGCCAGCCCTTCTCCTCCATCGCCGCGAGCTTCTCGCTGTCCTGGGAGCTCTCGATCTCGCGTCCATAGGCGCCCGCTTCCTTGCCGGCCTTCAGGATCGCTTCCTGCAGGTCTTCGGACAGGCGCTGGAAGGTCTTGTTCGAGAAGCCGAGCGGGCGGACGGTGATCGCGTGCTGGGTGAGGCCGATATGGGGGCCGACCTCGTAGAACTTCATCTGCTCGATGCCGGCGGCCTCGTTCTCGGCGGCGTCGATCACGCCGGTCTGGATGGCGTTGTAGACCTCGCTGTAGGCGATCACGGTCGGCGCCATCCTGATCGCTTCGAAGATGCGGGTCTGGATGGGGGCACCCATCACCCGGATCGGCACGTCCTGGATGTCGGACATGGAGCCGACCGGCTTGTTGACGATCAGATTGCGCGTGCCGCCGCCGGCATAGCCGATCAGAAGGACGTCAGCCTTTTCCAGAATGTCGTCGGCGATCGGCTGCAGCACGTCGTTGTCCAGAACCTTGTTCCAGTGATCGATGTCGCGGAACAGAAACGGCATGTCCATCAAGGGCGCCTTTTGCGAGAAGGTGGACATGTGTGAGGGCGAGACGATCGCGTAGTCGACCGAAATGCCCTGACTCATATAGGCGAAATAGTCCTTCTCCAGGCCGAGCTCGCTGTTGAGGTGCAGCACGAACTCGATCTCGTCCGGCCCCTGGTAGTACTCTTTGACCAGCTCCTCGAACTTGCGCATGGCCTTGGTGAAGGCGTGGTCCTCGTCGAACTGGCTGGCGCCGTTGAGGGTGATGGTCTCGGCCTGGGCCAGCGTACCTGCCAGCATCAGCGCGGCCGCCGCAGCCGTCGCCTTCATGAACTGTCGCATGACATGTCTCCCTGATCGGTTCGTTTCGATGGCGGGTTCGTATCGGATGCCACTTCATCTTTCCTGAACTATAGCGCATGTGGCGTGCATGAACAGGCCATGTGGAATGTCCACCTCATTGTGAAATGTCCGCCCCATCTGCTTCCCGCCCCGCGAGCCGGGTGACGCTATGCGCCCAGCTTTTGGCGGGTCGACACGGGAGTCTTCCCATGCGGTCGCACCACTAGGCAGCGAGCCATGCTGCCTGCTAAAGGTGAATTCGCTGCACGCCTTGACCTTGCCCCAACCCGCGAGCCCCGACGCCATGGCCGATCCGACGATCGACGCCTTTCGTCTCGATGACGACACCGACGGCCCTGCCGCCTGGCGGCGGCTCGCCGCCTCGGTTCTGCTCGCGACCATAGGCGGGGTCGGGATCTGGTCGTCCGTGGTGGTTCTGCCCGCGATCGAAGTGGAGTTCGCGCTGGATCGCGGGGGCGCCTCTCTGCCCTATTTCGCGACCATGATCGGGATCGCCGTCGGCGGCACGCTGATCGGGCGGATGACCGACCGTTTCGGCATGATGCCGCTGATGATCGCGGGCGGCGTGGTCCTCGGCGCCGGCTATCTGCTCTCGGCGCAGGCGACCGCGTACTGGCAGTTCGTCCTGATCCAGGCGGTGATGATCGGCATGCTCGGCGCGTCCGTCAGCTTCGGCCCGCTGGTCGCGGACATCTCGCTCTGGTTTCGAAAACGCCGCGGTATCGCTGTCGCTCTGGTGGCGAGCGGCAACTACCTCGCAGGCGCTGTCTGGCCGCCGCTGATCGAGCATCTGATCGCGACCGTCGGCTGGCGGCAGGCGCACATGACCATCGGGATCGTCTGCGTGGTCACCATGCTGCCGCTCAGCCTCGCCCTTCGCCGCCGCGCCGCGGTCGTCGACGGCGGGCTGATCGACCGGGCGCCGAGTTCACCGCCCGGCGGTGCTGCCGGGCTGTCGCCGGCGGCCCTGCAGGCGCTGTTGGTGGTGGCGGGGCTCGCCTGCTGCATCGCCATGTCCATGCCGCAGGTGCATATCGTCGCCTACTGCCTGGATCTGGGCTACGGCACGGCGAGGGGTGCCGAAATGCTCTCGGTGATGCTGGCGCTCGGCATCGTCAGCCGCCTCGCCTCCGGCGTCATCGCGGACCATATCGGCGGCCTCAGAACGCTGATTCTGGGCTCGCTTGGCCAGTGCCTGGCGCTCTTCTTCTACCTGCCCTTCGACGGGCTCGCCTCGCTCTATCTGGTCTCCGCCCTGTTCGGCCTCTCCCAAGGCGGCATCGTGCCGAGCTACGCCCTGATCGTCCGCGACTATTTTCCCGCGCGCGAGGCGGGTGCCCGTGTCAGCCTGGTGCTCATGGCGACCGTGGTCGGCATGGCGCTCGGCGGCTGGATGTCCGGCGAGATCTACGACCTCACCGGCTCCTACCGGGCCGCCTTCCTGAACGGCATCGCCTTCAATCTCCTGAACATGTCGATCGCGTTCTGGCTGCTGCTCGGGCGCGGCGCTTTGCGGCTGAAGGCCGGGTAGGCGGATTTTGTCGTTTCCACTATGGGTGGGTGAACGGTCGCGAGACTTGGTTCGTCTTCGTGCCAGGAGCCGTCATACAAAGCATGAGCATCGGCAAACTGACCGATAGCGAAGGCCGAATGGCGATTCAACCGCCCAGATCTAATACGACCTCCTCACCCGGCTTGACGTCGAACTCGACCAATCGCTCCTGGTCTGAGGTATCCAGCCTGTAGCTGCCGGCTTGAAGCTGAACGGTCTCGTCATTGCTGATCTGGGTGACGAAGCCGCCACCGACATGATCGGACGGACGAATAAAGAACTTCTCCGTCGTATTGGTGACGGAAGCCCAGCCGACGAATGCGTTCATGTCGATCGTCTTGGTCTCGCCCGGCTTGACGTCGAACTCGACCAATCGCTCCTGGTCTGAGGTATCCAGCCTGTAGCTGCCGGCTTGAAGCTGAACGGTCTCGTCGTTGCTGATCTGGGTGACGAAGCCGCCACCGACATGATCGGACGGACGAATAAAGAACTTCTCCGTCGTATTGGTGACGGAAGCCCAGCCGACGAATGCGTTCATGTCGATCGTCTTGGTCTCGCCCGGCTTGACGTCGAACTCGACCAATCGCTCCTGGTCTGAGGTATCCAGCCTGTAGCTGCCGGCTTGAAGCTGAACGGTCTCGTCGTTGCTGATCTGGGTGACGAAGCCGCCACCGACATGATCGGACGGGCGAATAAAGAACTTCTCCGTCGTATTGGTGACGGAAGCCCAGCCGACGAATGCGTTCATGTCGATCGTCTTGGTCTCGCCCGGCTTGACGTCGAACTCGACCAATCGCTCCTGGTCTGAGGTATCCAGCCTGTAGCTGCCGGCTTGAAGCTGAACGGTCTCGTCGTTGCTGATCTGGGTGACGAAGCCGCCACCGACATGATCGGACGGACGAATAAAGAACTTCTCCGTCGTAATGCGTTCATGTCGATCGTCTTGGTCTCGCCCGGCTTGACGTCGAACTCGACCAATCGCTCCTGGTCTGAGGTATCCAGCCTGTAGCTGCCGGCTTGAAGCTGAACGGTCTCGTCGTTGCTGATCTGGGTGACGAAGCCGCCACCGACATGATCGGACGGACGAATAAAGAACTTCTCCGTCGTATTGGTGACGGAAGCGAAGCCGACGAATGCGTTCATGTCGATCGTCTTGGTCTCGCCCGGCTTGACGTCGAACTCGACCAATCGCTCCTGGTCTGAGGTATCCAGCCTGTAGCTGCCGGCTTGAAGCTGAACGGTCTCGTCATTGCTGATCTGGGTGACGAAGCCGCCACCGACATGATCGGACGGGCGAATAAAGAACTTCTCCGTCGTATTGGTGACGGTCACCGCTCCTGTGCTCGCCACCTCGACGACCCTTTTCGGCTTAGGCGCGGGCTCAGCGACCAGCTCAACAGTTGCTGCCATCGCTTCATGGAGTTCGGAGGCATTCTCCGCATTCAGAAATTGGCCGCCGGTGCCATCAGCAACGCATTGCAGTTGTGCCTTTTCCTCAACATCGAGATCGAAGCCAACAACATGCACCGTGAAGTCGATACCATTGGCTTCAAGCTCTGCCGCGGCGGCGCATGGATCGGCATCGCAGGTCTCCTTGCCGTCGCTCACCAGAATGACTGTCGCCCGCTCCTCGGTATAGCGAAGCTCTTCGGCCGCCTGACGCACCGCGTCGGTCAACGGTGTCTTGCCTTTCGGATTGAGGCCTTCGATCGCTGTCATGATGCCTGATTTATCCACCGGACCGAGCGGCGCCAGGGCCTCGATGTCGGAGCAATCACCCTTTTCCCGATGCCCATAGGCTGTGACGCCGAGATGTACGCTCGGGTCCCAGTCCTGCAAGAGCCCGTCGATGACCTCGCGCGCGATCGTGATCTTGTGGGCGCCGTCGATCTCGCCCCACATGCTGCCGGAGGCATCGAGGATGAGGATGGCGCGTTCGGCCAACCCCGAAGCATCATCGGCCGCCAATATCGGTGCTGCCGGAAAGACGGTGCATAAGAGAGTGGCAATACATTGGCTGATCGCACGCTTGACCATCATATTCATGTCCCTCCAAGAACGTCGGATGCTTTTTTGCAGCTCGCCGCACCTTCATGGTCCATCAGTGGGCGTCGACATCAAATCCTCGAATGTGGGGTCTATTGACCCGCGTTTGAACAACGTATGAACGCTTGTAGTATTCCGACCTTGTCGCCTGTCTTATAGGTGATGATGGCTAACTCTGCAGCCCTTCTGTTGTGGCCGGAACGGGTCAACTGCAGTCGGCTGCGGCACCCGGCGAATAGCCGCATTTCCTCGCGCAGCCGACGACGTCACCGGCCGGCGACGCCTAAAAAAGCGATCCCTGCGCCGGCGTGATCGGCCGGTCCACCGGGCGCAGCACGCTCGGATCGTCATGGGCGGGGCGGTTGATGCGGGGGCCGATCATGACCGGCTCAAGCCGGTCGTCGGGGCAGGGGGCGAGGAGCGGGCGGCCGTCCCGGTTCGGGTCGAGCCAGAGGTCGAACGCCTCGGGCGCCAGCACCACCGGCATGCGCGGGTGGATCGGGGCGAGCGTCCGGTTGGCCTCCGTGGTGACGATCGCGAAACTCTCGATCGTGCGCGAAGCGTCCTTCGAGCGCCAATGTTCGTGGATGCCGGCGAAGGCGAAGGGCGTTTCGTCCGGCCTTCGGATCCAGTAGGGCTGCTTCGGTCCCTTGCCCGCGGGATCGACCGTCCGCCATTCGAAAAAACCGTCGGCCGGCACGAGGCAGCGGCGTTTGCGGTAGGCGTCTCGAAAGGAGGGCAGGCGATCGACCGTCTCGCCGCGGGCGTTGATCATCTTGTAGCCGACCTTCGGGTCGTCCGCCCAATGGGGGATCAGTCCGAAATGAGCCAGGGCCGGCTCCCGCTCGCCGTCATCGGATCTGCGCAGGATCAGCGCGTCCTGCGAGGGCGCGATGTTGTAGCGCGGGCGCAACGGTGGCCCGGGCTCGAACCCGAACAGATCGGCGATTTCGCCGATCGGCGCTTTGAGCATGAAACGGCCGCACATGGCGGCGAGCCTAGCCTCTTCACGGACGTTCTGTCGACCGTGGACGAGACGAGGAGGATACCGCCTGGCACCCTCACCTCATTGTTGCAAAACTGCCGCTAACAGCCCGAAATGTTGCCGCTTTGCGACATTCGGACGGATAGAATGCTTGCCATCCTTTGGGATCTCGTGAAAATTTTCTGCCAACGGCGCTTCACAGCGCATTCCCAGTCGGGCCCGAAGCGGTCGAATCGGCAGGTTGGAGAGTTGGTCATGGTGGTTGCAGCTATCGCTCCCTGGCGTCGGATGGCGGTGATATTCGGCGTGCTCGCTCTGGTTTGCACGGCATCGAACGTGAAGGCGGAACCCAATGTCGACGCGGCGCGCGCGATGATCGAGCGGGTCGGGCACGAGTTTCTCGACGTGCTTGGGCCTGCAGGGCAGAGGGACGAGCTGCAGCTGCAGAAGCTGATCGGGCTATTGAAGGAAGCGATCAACCTCGATACCACCGGCCGGCTGATCCTCGCCAAGAACTGGCGGCGCGCCTCGGACGAGCAGCGCGAAGCCTATCTCGACCTGTTCAAGCCTTATGCGCTGGACACGCTCGCCTCCAAGATCCGGGCGTCTAGCGAAGAGATCCCGCTGGAGAATTTCGAGGTGGTGAGCGGCGAGCCGATCGGCAAGAACGACGTGCTGGTCTCGACCGATCTCTACTGGCCCGGCTATCCGCCCTACCGCCTGGACTGGCGTCTGCGCAGCCGGGATGACGGCACGCTGAAGGCGATCGACGTGGTGGTCGAAGGCGTGAGTATGGTGGTGACCCAGCGCGCCGAGTTCGCCTCGGTGATCGAGCGTCGCGGCTTCGACGGCCTGCTCGATCAGATGCGGGATCAGGTGCAGCGTCAGCTCTGACGTCGAAACGGCCGGCCGCTTTTGGCGACCGGCCGCATCGGCGACGTCAGCGAGGGAACGCTGATCAGTGGCTGAGGCGAAGCGAGGTGAGCTGGCCGGCGATGTCCCGAAAGGCGGCCTCCAGCGCTTCGCCGTCAGGCGTATCGAAGAAATGTGCGTTCGAGCTGGCGCAGGCCCGGTAGGTGGACTCGATCACCGGATCGTCGAGATCGAACATGATCGTGTAGACCTCGATCCCCTGGTCCTTGGCGAGCTCGCAGCTTTCCAGCAGGCGGTCGTTGACCTCCTTTTCGGCGACGACATCGTTCTTCGAGCCGAGCCGCTCCTCCTGAAGGAAGCCGTAGGCCGAATAGAAGTGCGGCCAGTTCTTCTTCGGCAGATCGGCTTTGCCGTCGGTCATGAAGACGATCGCCTTGCCGATCGTCGGATGATCGTAGGCCACCGGCACCTCTGCGGCGCCCCACGCTTCCTGCCAGCGCGGTGAGATCGTACGCCAGCCCCAGTTGAAGCCGACATTGGTGAGCGTGCCGCCATCGGCGATCAGATCCTCGATGTGATCCGCGACCACGGATTTCTCCTGGGTGAGGGGCAGGACCTCGTTGTCGGGGCAATAGGCGTTCGGATCGTTGCTCGGGTTGTAGCCGGTCTCGTCGACCTCGGTGTCCGGATCGTCGACCACCTCCGGCCAGAGCAGGGCGGTGAAGGCGGCTTCGGAGGGCGGGGTGTCGTCCTGATCGTAAGGCTCGGCGCGCGCTTCGACGCAGCCCTTCCAGCCGTCGGTGCCGAAGGCGGCGGGATCGAAGCCGGTCAGGAGATCGATGCGATCGGAGCCCAGATTGACCGAGGTCGTATAGGGCACGATGGAGATCGAGACGTCCTCCAGGGTCTCCTCGTCGCCGTAGATGACGTCCAGGAGCGTGCCTGCGGCCGTCTTCAGCGACTCGATCTTGGTGCCGCCTGCCGGGTCGGGATCGCTCATCGAGCCGGTGACGTCGAGGACCAGCGCGAGCTCGATGCCGTTCAGACGATGGAGCGCCGTGGCGGTCGCCGAAACCGGTATGGTCGGCAGGCCGGCGACCCGCATGAACGAGGTCGGGATCTCGATCCTGGCGTCGACGGTGAGCTCGTGGGTGTTCTCGTCATAGGCGGCGTCGAAGTCGACCACCTCGCTGCCGAAATAGCCGATCGGAAAATTGGCGTCGAAATACATGCGGGCGTCGGCCTCGATGTCCGACCCTTCGGTGGTCGAGGCGCGGGCGCTGGCGAGCGCGGCGGCGTCGATCGCGCCCTGCAGCTTGCTGTGCGCGCCATAGGCCATGCCGCCGTCGACCGCGAGGCCGAGCGCCAGACAAAGGGGAATGACCGCAAGCCCGATCATGGTGGCGACACTACCGTCCTCGGCGACGCCGAAGGCGGAAAGCTGCACGGCATTCGTTCCGTAGGGCGATTTGGCGATGCGGGCTGCGGGCTGTTCTGACATGTGCGGATCCCACTTCCTGACATTGGCTGCGCGGTGATGACCGGCATTTGTCTGGCATTTTATGGAAGTGGACTCCGCCATGTGTTAACGGGACGTTAATTTCTCGAATCCGATGATTTCCGTTTTCTGAAAACGTCTTGCCAAGTTTTGTTAAGATTTGAGATAAATTTACGTAAAGTTAAGAATGTACTCGCCTATGACCGTCGGGACGGTTTTTTTGCGGTCAGGAGGCTTTGGTCTCGCGGCCGAGCATCAGGTCCGACGCCTTTTCGCCGATCATGATCGCGGTCGCGTTGGTGTTGCCGGAGATCATCGTCGGCATGATCGAGGCGTCCGCGACCCGAAGGCCGTCCATGCCCCTGACCCGCAGCGCCGGGTCGACCACGGCCATCGCATCGGTGCCCATGCGGCAGGTCGAGATCGGGTGATATTGGGTGATGCCGATTGTTCGCGCGGCGGCGAGCAGCTCGTCGTCGTTTTCGATATCGGGGCCCGGCAGCAGGGGCCGCGCGTTCACGCGCTGCATGGCCGGCTGCGCCATGATGTTCCTCGTGAGCCGCATGCCGGCGACGACGGTGCGCCGGTCGGCGTCCGCCTCCAGGTAGTTCGCGACCATCGCCGGCTGGTCTCTCGGATCGGCCGAGGTCAGCCAGAGCCGGCCCCGGCTTTCAGGCCTGAGCTGCGAGACGATCGGCGTGCAGGCGGGAAAGTCGTGGAGATGGCCCGGCCGGTCGCCGCTCAGCGGATTGAAGTGGAACTGAAGGTCCGGCAGATCGAGCGCCGGGTCGCTTTTCGCGAATCCGCCGCACATGGAGGGGCCGGAGGCAAGGGCGCCCTTGCCGAGCAGCGCGTATTTCAGGGCCTCGGCGGCGCGCCTCGGCCAGCTGTTGAAGACCTGGTTCAGGGTCGGCACGCCCTCGACCTCATAGATCAGCTTCACCTGCAGGTGATCCTGCAGACCCTGACCGACGCCTGGCAGATCGAGCCGCGGCTCGATTCCGAGGCCCTGGAGGTCGGCCGCGGGGCCGATGCCGGAGAGCAGCAGAAGCTGCGGCGATTTGACGGCGCCCGCCGACAGGACGACGCTGCGATCGGCCCGGACCTGACGCTCGGCGCCGTCCGGATCGAGGAAGCGGACGCCGGTGCAGCGCCTGCCGTCGAAGAGGAGGCCGGTCGCGAGCGCATGGGTGACGACGGCGAGATTGGGCCGCCGCTTCACCGGCGTCAGATAGCCCTTCGCCGTGCTGCAGCGCCGCCCGCGCCTGGCGGTGAGCTGGTAGTAGCCGATGCCCTCCTGGTTCTCGCCGTTGAAGTCGTCGCTGGCGGGGATGCCGGCCTGAATCGCGGCCTCGATGAAGGCGTCCGAGAGCGGGTGCCTGGCCCGGCTGTCGCTGACCGCGAGCGGGCCGCCTGCACCATGGAAGGCATCGGCGCCGCGTTCCTGATCCTCCGCCCGGACGAAACAGGGAAGGACGTCCGCATAGCCCCAGCCCGCGCAGCCGAGCTGCCGCCAGCGATCGAAATCGGCGGCCTGGCCGCGCACATAGATCATGGCGTTGATCGAGCTCGAGCCGCCGAGCGTCTTGCCGCGCGGCCAGATCTGGCTCCGGCCGTTCAGGCCGGGCTCGGCTTCCGTGCGAAAACCCCAGCTCAGGGTGGGGTGATAGACGAGCTTGTAGAATCCGCCCGGGACGTGGATCCAGGGGCTGAGATCCGGCCCGCCCGCTTCCAGCAGCAGGACCCGCGCCGCAGGATCGGCGGAGAGACGGTTTGCCAGCACGCAGCCCGCGGATCCCGCGCCGACGATCACATAGTCGAAGTTCTGGCCGTCGATCTCCTGATGGCCGGTCATGGCATGAGCATCATCGCCGCCGCACCTCCCTTTTTCTTTCATGAGAAGCATGGGCATCGGCCATGGGCAAGATCGTAATCGGCGATAGGATGGGGTGACGAAGGCGAAATAGGGAGAGGGGCGATGGGCGGCGTCTTGCTGGTGACGGGAGGGGCTCGCGGCATCGGGCGGGCGGTTGCGGAGCTTGCGGCGCGGGACGGCTACGACGTCGCGATCGGCTATCGCCGGGATGGCGAGGCGGCCGAGGCCGTGCTGAAGGTGGTGAAAGCCGCGGGACGGCAGGGACTCGCCGTGCGGGCCGACGTCGCCGAGGAGGCCGACGTGATCCGCATGTTCGAGGAGACCGAAGCCGGGCTCGGGCCGATCAAGGCACTGGTCAACAGCGCCGGCGTCACGCTCCGGGCCCGCGCGGACGAGGTCACGGCGGGTGAACTGCAGCGGCTGATGGCGGTGAACGTGGTCGGGCTGATGCTCTGCTGCCGGGAGGCGGCGAAGCGCATGTCGACCAGGAACGGCGGGCAGGGCGGGGCGATCGTCAATGTCGGCTCCATGGCCGCCTTCCTCGGCGGCCGCCCCGGCGCCAGCCACTATGCCGGCTCCAAGGGCGCCGTCGACAGCTTCACCAGAGGTTTTTCACGCGAGGTCGCGACCGAGGGCGTCCGCGTCAATGTCGTCCGCCCGGGCGTGACCCTCACCGACATGGTCGCCGCCGTGCGCGACGATCCGAAGGTCCGGGACGCGATCAACGCCACGATCCCGATGGACCGCCCTGCCGACCCGAAGGAGATCGCCGAGCCGATCCTCTGGCTCCTGTCCGACAAGGCGTCATTCGTCACCGGCTGCATCGTCGATGCGTCAGGCGGCGGCTTCGTGATCGGGGCGGCGACGGGTGGTGCGACCAGCTCGTTGACTTGACGGGTCTGGAGGACACGGCGAGAGAGATCTTGACAAAGATTGCCAATTTGCGCCATCGTCGACGGGATAGGAGGACATCATGGCGACAATGAACGTGTCTTTGCCGGAAGAGATGAAGGCCTGGGCGGAAGCTCAGACCGCGGACGGCCGCTATGCAAACGTCAGCGACTATGTGCGCGATCTCATCAGGCGCGATCGGGAGTATCGTGAGGAGGTCGAAGCGCTTCGCGCTGCGATCAAAGTGGGACGTGACAGCGGTATCAGCTCGCGAACACTGGACGACATCTGGGAGGAGGTGAAAGCCCGTCACGTCGCCGATGCCGAACTATAAGGTCTCTGGATCAGCCGGACGGGACATCGCTGGCATCCTCGAGTACAGTGTCCGGAGGTTCGGTGTCGCTCAAGCCGAGCACTATCTGATGTCTCTCGAAACATGTTTCACATTTCTCGCCGACAATCCGTATGTCGGGCGGATGCGGCCTGATATTGACGACAGCGCCCGCTTTCATCCTCATCAGCATCACGTGATTCTGTACGACGTGGTTGGTGAACATATTCTGATACTGCGTGTTCTGCACGAGCGAATGGATGTGTTGAGGCACTGGAGGAGACAATTGAACTCTAAGAGCAGCTGAGGAAAAAATGGCGCTTTATGAGCGAAAAAAATGATCTATAAGACAATTTATGGGCGAAATCTGGTCATCGGTACTGATAGCCGTCGTTAGTCTGATCATAGGTGGATGGACCACGCACGCACTATCAAGGCGCCGCGATCTCCTGAATAAGAAACGGGAGATTCAATTTCGTTACCTCATTGACGCATACCGTTCACTTGAAAAGTGTGCGTATCCAAAAGGTGGATACTCGGATCCAGGGTTAATAGAGTCAGCGATCGCAGATATCCAACTGTTCGGGACTGCCGCTCAAGTCACGATGGCGCACAAGGTTGCTCTTGGCATGGCCGAAACCGGTGAAGCATCCATCACAGAACTCTTGGAAGAGCTTCGCAGAGATTTGAGACAATCCCTCCGCATGCAGCAAGCGGAAACGAAAGTTCTTCACTTCCGACTCAAAATCGACCCTGCTAAACGTGTCGTGTGACGTTCCAGGCTGCTGGAAGCTGACAGCTATCAATCGCACGGGCTTTCAAAAAAAAACGCTCCCCCAGGAAACCCCGGAGGAGCGTGTCAGTCTCAGGCAAGTCTAGGCCGTGCGCCTCGCACTCATTTGGTGCCCCACTGGGCGAGCTGGGCGTCGACGGCGGCTTCGCAGTCGGCGGCGGCGCCGGTGAATTTGTCGTACCATTCGGCGCCGAACTGGTCGGTGTACCAGGTGCCCATGGGTTCCTTCACGGCGCGGAAGGTCTCCATCTCCTCGGGCGTGGGCACGTACATTTCGCCGCCCGAATCGATGAAGGCCTTGGTCTGGCGGCCCTCGGCGCCTTTGTTGAACTGCATCTGCACATCGGCCATCTGGCGGATGCCGGCGACGGTGAGAGCGCGCAGATCGTCGGGCAGGCTGTCGAGGAAGGACTGGCTGACCGCCATGAAGCCCCAGAGATAGGCGTGCTCGTCGAGGGTCGCGTATTTCAGAACCTCGTGCATCTTGTTGGGGATGATGTCGGTGACCGCGTTCTTGGTGCCCTCGACCACGCCCGTCGCGAGCGAGGTGTAGAGCTCGCCCCAGGCGACCGGCGTCGGGTTGCCGCCGTAGAACTCCATCATGGTGACCGGGAGCTGCGAGTTGATCACCCGCATCTTGACGCCCTTAAGGTCCTCGGCCGATTTCACGAGGTTCGCGGCGGTGTAGAAGCTACGGAAGCGGCCGGTATTGCCGATGCCGATCAGATTGACGTTGCTCGACTTTTCGAGGAACGAGGTGCGCACGTCCTCGAAGAACGGCCCGTCGATCATGCATTCCGCGACCATGTCGTCGCGGATGACGTAGGGCAGCTCGATCACCTGCAGCTCCGGCATGAAGCCGACCAGGCCGCCGAGCGCCGTGTGCGCGAGCTCGAGCGTGCCGGCATTCACCTGCTCGACCATCTCGCGGAACGAACCGAGCTGCGAGCCCGGGAAGATCTGCACCTCGATCTGGCCGTTGGAGCGAGTCTCCAGAAAGCTCTTCAGGAACTCGCCGGCGACATGGTCGTCGCTGTCGTCGCCGACCGGCCCCGGATGCCCGTATTTCAAGATGTAGTCGGCAGCGCTGGCAGGGCCAGCTCCCATGGTTGCCAACGTCATCGCGGCGACAGCGACTGCGCTGCCTTTTAGTACGTCTTTCAGCATTGAAGAAACCTCCCTGTTCGTTCGTTGGCGCCCCGTCAGACTCCGAAGCCCAGGAGGCGCGGCAGAGTCAGCGTAAGCGCGGGGAAATAGGTGATCAAGAAGATCACCACGACGTGGACCAGAAGGAACGGCCACATGTCCCTGGCGATGTCGAGGATCGAGATGCGGGTCAGCGTCGAGGCGACGAACAGCACCAGCCCCATGGGCGGGGTGGCGAGCCCGACCGTCAGATTGACGCACATGATGATCGCGAAGTGCAGCGGCTCGATGCCGAGCTGGTTCATGGTCGGGCCGAGCAGCGGGCCGAGGATCAGGATCGCAGGTCCGGCGTCGAAGAACATGCCGACGATGAAGAGAAGGATGTTGACGCAGAACAGCACGATCAGCGGGTTGTCGCTGATCGCGGTCAGGAGTGAGGAAATGGTGGAGGGAGCACCCGACAGCGAGGTCACCCAGCCGAAGACCGTCGCGGCCCCGATGACAAGAAGGATCGAGGAGGAGGCGAGGCCGGCCCGGTAGAGCATGTCCGGAATGCGCGCAATGTCGAGGGTGCGCGTCACGAAGATGCTCAGCAGCAAGGCATAGGCGACGGCGGCGGCCGCAGCTTCCGTGGGGGTGAACACGCCTGAAAGAATACCGCCCAGGATGATGAAGGGGGTGAGCAGCGGCAGGAACGCGCTGCTGAAGGCCGAGCCGACCTCGCCGACGCTGGCGCGCTCCGCGCTTCTGGGAAAGTTGCGCTTCTTCGCCAGGATGGCGTTCACGATCATCAGGCCGATGCCCATCATCGCGCCCGGCACGAAGCCCGCCGCGAACAGGCCGCCGACCGAGACGCCCATGATATAGGCGTACACCACCATGATGATCGAGGGCGGGATGACCGGACCGATCACCGAGGAGCAGGCGGTGACCGCCGCGGCGAAGCGGCGGGTGTAGCCGTCCTTCTCCATCGCCGGGATCAGGATCGAGCCGAGCGCGGACGTGTCGGCCACGGCGGAGCCCGAGAGCCCGGCGAACAGCATGGAGGACACGATGTTGACATGGGCGAGCCCGCCGCGAAGGTGCCCCACCAGCGTGTTCGCGAACTTCACCAGGCGCACGGTGATGCCGCCATGATTCATGATCTCGCCGGCCAGGATGAACATCGGGATGGCGAGCAGCGGGAACTGATTGATCCCGCCGAACACGCGCTGCGGCATCATGTTCAAAAACACGGTCTGGTCGTTGAGCCAGACGCCGATGATCGGGGCGAAGATCAGCGCGAACACGATGGGCACGCCCAGCGCCATCAGGCCGAGGAGGAAGTAGAAGATGACCAGCGCCATTACTCGCGGACCTCGTCAATGACCGCGGTCGTGTCTTCGTCGATGCCTTTTTCGGGATCGACGATTCCGAGAGTCGCCTTGAGCGCGAGCTCGATCGCGACCAGGCAGGTGAGCGCCGAGCCGATCGGGACGGCCACATACATCCAGACCATCGAGAAATTGAAGCTGGAGGCGACCTGGCGGGCGCCGAGCTGGGCGAACTCCCAGCCTTTCCATAAGAGAATGCCCATCGTCAGGGTGATGATCAGGTTGATCGCCAGGTAAAACGCCTGGCGCCCGCGTGGCGGAAACAGCTTGACCAGGAGATCGATATTGATGTGCGCGGCGTGGCGAAGGGCGATGGGCGCGCCGAGGAAGGTCAGCCAGACCATCAGATATTTCGAGCCCTCCTCCGACCAGGCGATCGCGTTGTTGAGGGCGTAGCGATAGAATACGGCGGCGATCAGGATCACGGCGAGCACGCCGACGATCGCGATGATCGCCCATTTGCAAACCGTGAGCAGACGGTCGTTCACGCGCTCGAAAAGCGATGCCAGGCTGGCGATCGCGTTCATGAACGTCGCTGCAGGCGCAGGCCGACCCTGCTGGCGGTCATCATTCGCCCCCCTTTTCCTTGATACTACATCGGCGGCGGAGGAATCCTAGGGGCGGCGAGGGCGGACGTCGGCAGGATCGGCGGCAGAAGGCGATGCCAATGTCCAAAGCAGAGGCTTCCGCGCAGGTTCGAGTTTGAGCAAGCCCAATGTCCCTTTCCTCTCGCAGTCGATTTGATCAGCGTCAACGGCACCCAGGCTTCGTGAGGCCAGACTGCGCCTGGCGCGTGCTAGCCCCGACCTCCAGCAGATCGGCTGCCGTGATCTCTCTCGAAAGGATGACAAGGTGTCCCGTACAAGGCGCTCGAATGCCCCTCATGCCTGGTTGTGGCTTGGATTGCCCGGCGCGGCCGTTCTTCTGATCATCGGCGTATCAGGCTGTTCGTCGGGCGAGTTGCAAAGCGTCGGCCGGAATACGCTGCTCAGCGCCTGCTATCGGCAATGCGAGACGACGGAAAGGGGCTTCGACAAGATCGCGGCCTGCCGGCAGCGATGCCGGGACAACCGGCCAGCCGACTGAGTCCTCGCGACCCCTGGACGACTTTTCGAGCGGATCTCGTTCGCGCCATCACACAGATTTTCACGAGGCGCTGGCGTCGGGTGGTATGGTATCGGGGTTCGCGTATTGCCCGGAAGGGTCAAAGGAGAGGATCATGAAGCTCAAGCTGCACCACATCAATCTCTGCTCGACCGACGTGCCGGCCATGGACGCGTTCTACCGGGACGTGCTCGATCTCGCGCCGGAGCCGGGGCTGGACGACAGCCGGGTGACCGATCAGGGCTATGCCGGCGATGTCGCGTTCCGCACTGATGGGGCCATGCAGGTCCACGTCGCCGAGCGGGATCTCGCGGCCGGCTTTCGCACCGGTCAGGCGGTCAACCCGCTGGAGCGCGGCCATATCGCCTTTCGCACCGACGACATCGCCGCCTTCAAGCGGCGGCTGGAGGAGAAGCGCATCCCCTATTCCGACTACGGCGCCTGGGCGATGAGCGGCTGGGAGCAGATCTTCTTTCACGACCCCGAAGGCAACATCATCGAGGTCCATCAGGTTCACGAATGACGATTACGTGACGCCCGGCGCGCCGAGCGGCCGGGGATCAGCCGGGTGCGGCGAACAGCATGTAGTTCACCGCCGGGTCCTGGCTCAGCCGGAAGCGGTCGCGCAGCGGATCGTAGGCAACGCCGGTGATGTCCGTGACCGCGAGGCCGCCGCGCCGGAGCGCTCGCGCCGCCTCGGACGGGCGGACGAAGCGGGACCAGCGATGGGTGCCCTTCGGCAGCCAGCCGAGGACATATTCGGCGGCGACGATGCCGAGCGCGAAGGAGCGTGCGGTGCGGTTCAGGGTCGCCATCACCAGCGCGCCCGAGGGGTGGTCGGCGGATGCGGATCTGACCAGAGCGGCGGCGCTCTGGAGGAATGCGGGCTGATCGGCGACATGCTCGACCACCTCCATCGCGCACACCAGATCGAACGTCCCGGCGTCCTCTGAAAGCTCCTCGACTGCGGCGATCCGGTAGTCGATGGCGAGGCCGGCCTCGGCCGCGTGGCGCCTGGCGAGATCGATATGGGACGGCGCCAGATCGATACCGGTGACGTCGGCACCCATGCGTGCGAGCGGTTCCGAAAGCAGCCCGCCGCCACAGCCGATGTCGAGAACGCGAAGACCGTCGAGCGGCCGCCGGCCGGACGCCGCCTGGCCGCGATGGGCCAGGACGCGATCCCGGATATAGGCGAGCCTGACCGGGTTGAGCTTGTGCAGCGGCGCCATCGGGCCATTCTCGTCCCACCAGTCGTCGGCGAGCGCGTCGAAACGCTCGATCTCTTCCCGGTCGGCCGATCCCGCTTGCGCCGGACGTTCGGACACGTCGAAACCCCTCTCTTTCGTATGCGAATTTGACGATGCGTTCTTGACTTGTTTCAGTCTGCGCTGGCGGGTATTTAAAGGCCAGCTTCGACGTTGGCCAGTCGCGCTGGCGATCTCGCCGGCGGAAAACGATGCGATGGGAGGGCCGATTGGCACTAGTGGTGCAAAAATTCGGCGGGACCTCGGTCGCGGATCTGGATCGGATCCGCGCCGTCGCCGCGCGTGTCGCATGTGCACGCCGGGCGGGCGATCTGGTCGCCGTCAACGTGTCGGCCATGGCCGGGACCACCAATCGACTGGTGGAATGGGTCGAGGAGATCGGCGGCGCTCACCACGACCGCGCGGAATATGACACGGTGGTCTCCTCCGGCGAGCAGGTGACCGCCGGGCTGATGGCGCTGGCGCTTCAGGCGGAGGGCCTGCCGGCGCGTTCCTTTCTCGGCTGGCAGGCGCCGCTTCGGACCGATGACGGCCACGGCAAGGCCAAGGTCGAAACCAGCGACGTGGCCGACCTCCGGCGTGCGCTCGACCAGGGCCAGATCCCGGTGCTCGCCGGCTTTCAGGGCGTGTCGCCGCAGGGCCGCATCACCACGCTCGGACGCGGCGGTTCCGACACCTCGGCGGTGGCGCTGGCGGCGGCGCTGGGCGCTGATCGCTGCGACATCTACACCGACGTCGAGGGCGTCTACACCAGCGACCCGCGGATCGTTCAGAAGGCGAAGAAGATCGAGCGCATCACCTATGAGGAGATGCTGGAGATGGCGTCGCTCGGCGCGCGCGTTCTGGAAACCCGCTCGGTGGCGCTCGCCATGCGCCATGCGGTGCGTCTGCAAGTTCTCTCCAGCTTTTCCGACGCACCTGGAACTCTAGTCGTCGACGAGGGCGAAATCGTGGAACAGCAAGTGGTAAGCGGCATCGCTTACAGCCGGGACGAGGCCAAGGTCACCCTGATCGGCGTCTCGGACCAGCCGGGCATCGCCGCGCGTATCTTCGGTCCGCTCGCGGACGCCAACATCAATGTCGACATGATCGTGCAGAGCGTGTCCGCCGACGGCGCCACCACGGACCTCACCTTCACGGTCGGCCGGGCGGATCTCGAGCGCGCGCGCCGCGTTCTCGAGGCGATGCAGAAACAGCTCGGCTTTCGACAGATCGACGCCAAGGGCGACGTGGTCAAGATCTCGGTGATCGGCGTCGGCATGCGCTCCCATGCCGGCATCGCTCACGTGATGTTCCAGGCGCTTGCCGAGCGCGGAATCAACATCCAGGCGATCTCCACCTCCGAGATCAAGATCAGCATTCTGATCGACGAGGAATACACCGAGCTGGCGCTTCGCACCCTGCACACGACCTACGGGCTGGACGCGGCGTAGCGGCCGAGCTGGCGCCAAGGCTGTCGGCCTTTCGAAACGGCGGAAAGCGCGCTCCGACGACGGGACGGGATGATGTCGGACCTAGAGACCGGACGTGAACGGCTAAATAATCTCTGGCAAAAAGGAACAGAGTTCCTGGGTTGTCCGTTTGCCCTCCTGGGAGGTGCGATGACCTGGGTCTCGGAGCGTAACCTTGTGGCGGCGATTTCCAATGCCGGTGGCTTCGGCGTGCTCGCCTGCGGCGCCATGACGCCCGATCTTCTGGCCGCGGAAATCGAAGCGACCAAGTCGCTGACCGCCAGGCCGTTCGGCGTCAACCTGATCGTCATGCATCCCGAGCTCGACGCGCTGATCGACATCTGCAGCGAACATCGGGTCGGCCACATCGTGCTCGCGGGCGGTCTGCCTGGCAAGGCGACCATGGCCAGGGTCAAGGATGGCGGTGCCAGGCTTCTTTCCTTCGCGCCGTCGCTCGGCGTGGCCAGGAAGCTGGCGCGCACCGGCGTCGATGCGCTGATCATCGAAGGCATGGAAGCGGGCGGCCATATCGGCCCGGTCGCCACCAGCGTGCTTGCCCAGGAAATCCTGCCCTACATGAACGAGAACATGCCTGACCTGCCGATCTTCGTGGCCGGCGGCATCGGTCATGGCGAGGCGATCGCCGCCTATCTCAACATGGGCGCCGCCGGCATCCAGATGGGCACGCGCTTCGTCTGCGTGAGCGAATCGGTGGCGCATCCCAACTTCAAGCGGGCTTTCATCCGCGGTCACGCGCGCGATGCCATGCCGTCGGTGCAGATCGATCCCGAGTTCAAGGTCATCCCGGTGCGCGCGCTTGCCAACCAGGCGACCAAGGCGTTCACCCGAACCCAGATCGACGTCATCGACCGCTATCGCAAAGGCGAGGTGAGTTTCGAGGAGGCGTCGCTGGCGATCGAGCATTTCTGGGCGGGCGCTCTTCGGCGCGCGGCGATCGACGGCGACGTCGAAACCGGATCGCTGATGGCAGGCCAGAGCGTGGGCCTGGTCGAGAAGGAACAACCGGTGGCCGAGCTTCTGGAGGAGCTGGTGGAGCAGACCAGCGCCGCGCTCGGACGTGACCTCCGGCCAGTCCCGTGCGGCGAGGCGGTGGCATGAGCACCTCCACCACCGGCTCCGGCCATCCGCCGGTCTCGCCGACACCGCCGGCGGTCGATCTGCGCTTCGACGAGCTTTCGGGGGCGAGACGTCTCCTTCGCCGGCTAATTCAGGTCATGGCCGCTCAGATCAGCCCACAGGATCGGCTGAACCGCATGGTACGGCTGATCGCGAGCGACATCGTCTCCGAGGTCTGCTCGGCCTATGTGCTGCGCGGCGGCGACTATCTCGAGCTGTTCGCGACCGAAGGGCTGCGCCCCGAGGCGGTCCACAGCACGCGGCTTCGCGTCGGCGAGGGCCTTGTCGGCCTGATCGCGGCGCAGGGTACCGTGTTCAACCTGTCCGAGGCGCAAAAACATCCGGATTTCGCCTATCGCCCGGAGACCGGGGAGGATGAGTTCCATTCCTTCCTCGGCGTGCCGATCGTCTATGGCGGACGGGTGGTCGGCGTGCTGGTCGTGCAGAACCAGACGCCCAGGCACTATTCAGAGGAGGAGGTCGAGGCGCTGCAGATCATCGCCACCGTGTTCGCGGAGATGTTCGCGTCCGGCGGGCTGATCGATCATGACGAGTTCCCGGTCCAATTCGGCGCCGAGCTCGGCCCGGAGCGTCTGGAAGGGATCAGGCTGGTGGAGGGCGTGGCGCTTGGTCAGGCCGTGCTGCATCAGCATCAGATCGAGGTGGCGAGGCTGGTCTCCAACGATCCGGACGCGGAGGCGGAGCGTCTGGACACCGCCATGACCAGCCTTCGGGATTCGGTCGACGAGCTCCTGAAGCTGCCGGAGATCGCAGACGGCGAGCAGCGCGACGTGATCGAGACCTACAAGCTGTTCGCCCAGGATGCCGGCTGGCGCCGCCGCATGACCGAGGCGGTCAAGAGCGGGCTCACGGCCGAGGCCGCGGTCCGGCGCGTGCAGGAAGAGACGCGGCTTCGCATGTCGCATATCCCGGATCCCTATCTGCGGGAACGCCTGCACGACCTGGACGCGATCGCCGATCGGCTGCTCATCCATCTGACCGGACGGCGCAGGACCATCGAGGCCGCGCGCCTGCCGCGCCATGTGGTGCTGGTGGCGAGAACCATCAGTCCGGCCGAGCTTCTGGAATATAAGCGCACCGAACGCCTGCGCGCGGTCATTCTGGAGGAGGGCTCGCCGACGGCGCATGTCACCATCGTCGCGCGGGCGCTCGGCATTCCGCTGATCGGCAGGGTGAACAACGCGCTCGCCAAAATCGCGTCCGGCGACCAGGTCGCGGTCGACTGCGATCACGCCCAGATCTTCCTCCGGCCGGGCGAGGACGTCGAGCTCGCCTTCGCCCAGTCGCTGAAGGCCAGGGACGAGCGCCGGCGCATTTACGAGACGCTGCGCGATCAGCCCTCGGTCACTCTGGACGGCATGCGGGTCGGCCTTCATCTGAATGCCGGTTTCCTGATCGACCTCGCCGGCCTCGAGGCGACCGCGGCCGACGGCATCGGGCTCTATCGCACCGAACTCACCTTCATGACCCGCAACAAGTTCCCCGACGTCGAAGCGCAGACCGAAGTCTATTCGCGCGCTCGGGAAATCGCGGGCGACAAGCCGATCGTCTTTCGAACCCTGGACGTCGGCAGCGACAAGCATCTTCCGTATTGGAATTTCCCGGCCGAGGGCAATCCGGCCATGGGCTGGAGGTCGATCCGCATGGCGCTGGACCGGCCGGCGGTGCTCAGGACCCAGCTCAGAGCGCTGGTGCGCAGCTCCGAGGGGCGACCGCTGGATGTCATGTTTCCGATGATCGCCGAGGTCGCCGAGTTCGTCGAAGCCAAGCGCCTGCTCGACATGGAGCTCGAGCGCGCCGAGGCCAACGGCCAGGAGCTGCCGAGCAAGGTGCGCGTCGGCACCATGCTGGAGGTGCCGTCCCTCTTCTGGCAGATGCCGGCGCTGCTCCGTCGCGTCGATTTTCTTTCGGTCGGCAGCAACGACCTGATGCAGTTCCTGTTCGCCTGCGACCGCGGCAATCCCGACTTGGTGGATCGCTACGACGTGCTGTCGCCGTCGGTCCTGAGTTTCCTCTCCGAGCTGGTCGATCGCTGCCGGACCGCCGGGGTGAGCCTCTCGATCTGCGGTGAGATCGCCTCCCGGCCGCTGGAGGCCATGGTCCTTCTCGGCCTCGGCGTGCGTCAGCTGTCGATGACGCCTTCCGACGTCGGGCCTGTGAAGTCGATGCTGCGCTCCCTTCGCTGCGGCCGCCTGGCCACCTATCTCCGCCAGCTCCTGGATTTACCCGATCGCAGCCTGCGTGTAAGGTTGCACAACTACGCACTCGATCACGGTGTGCAGCTGCATATCTGAGCGGCGTCAGGCGTTGCGGCGCGGGCGTCGTCCCTGCGGACGCTTGCCTCGCGTCCGATCGTCGCGTAGCCATCACATTCGATGACTGCGGTCGTTCTGGCATACCTCGTCGGGCACGGGCGCGAGGCCTGCTCGGATCATATGCCGGGGCGTGGTCGAAGGTTGAGGAGCGTCTGAGGACGGAATGACGTCAAACGAGCCCAACGCGATTGCCGCGGAGAGCGCCATTCGACAGATCGGCTCGGAGTTTCGCCGGCTGCGGACGGTGCGCGGCGAGCGCATCGAGGACATCGCGGCCTATCTCGACATCAAGGTGACCTATCTCTTCGGCATCGAGCAGGGCGATCTCTCGGTCATCCCCGGAAAGCGTCGCGCAAAGTCCGTCCTTCGCGACTATGCCGACTATCTGGGGCTGGACGGCGACAGCATCGTCGCACCTATGGACCCGATCATCGAAAGCCTGGAGGGCGAGAAGGCGCCGCCAGGTCCGGCGAAGAAGACCGGGTTCGACCGCACCGCCGCCCTCATCCTCGCCGGATCGGTGGCCCTGGGCGTGCTGGCGGGCTGGACCTGGATCGGCGAGGTCGATCAGTTCGACCTGCTGACCCCGCCGGTCGCCGCCGAGGCCGAGCAGGCGGTCGCGGCCGTCGACGATGAGGCGGCCGAGGAGGTCGAAGACGCGGTGTCCACGGAATCGGCCGAAGAGCCGGAGTCGCTTGCGGACGATGCCGTCGACGACGAAACCGAGGAGCTTCTGGCCAGGCTCGAATCGGCGCTCGCCGAGCCGCTCTCCCTTCCAGTGGATGGCGCCGCAGCCGTCGACGCCGCCAAGGCGCCGGAGGAGACGAAGGAAGAGGATCCGGCCAACGTTCTCGCCGCCCTGGTCGCCGAACGCGGCGACGGCGCCCATATCTATGAAGCGGACAACACGGATGCGCGGGTGATCATTCGCGCACTCGGCGAGGTTTCGGTGCAGGTCAGCAGCCCGGAACGGGACTATTTCTGGACACGGACCATGAACCCCAAGGAGATGATGCTGGTGCCGAATCGCAGCGATCTCGAGCTCTGGACCGGCGATGCCTCCAGCCTCGAAGTTCTGCTCGACGGCGTCGTGCTGCCGCCGCTCGGTCCGCCCGGCACGGTGCTGAGCGGCCTGTCATTGGCGCCGACCTCGCTCCGATCCATCGCGGCGACCGCCGTCGTCGAGAGCGGGCCCAGACCGACCTTCTGACCAGAGCGATTTTTCGAGATGAACCGGGCAGAACAGCCATGATTCCCCCCGTTCCCGCCGAGCACTTTCCCGGTGCCGACACCAGCGACCGACGAGAGACGACATGGTCGCGCTGAGCGAGATCAGACGGCGGCGGAGCCATGCGGTCGTGGTCGGCGACGTCGTGATCGGCGGCGATGCGCCGGTGGTCGTGCAGTCCATGACCAACACCGATACCGCCGACGTCGAGGCCACGGTCGCTCAGACGATCGAGCTCGCCGAGGTCGGCTCCGAGATCGTGCGTATCACCGTCAATACGGACGAGGCCGCCCGCGCCGTGCCGCATATCCGCGAGCGTCTCTGGCTCAAGGGCTGCAATGTGCCGCTGGTGGGGGATTTTCACTATCACGGGCATCTGTTCCTCAGCCGCCATCCCGACTGCGCCAGGGCGCTCGCCAAGCTGCGCATCAATCCCGGCAATGTCGGCTTCGGCGCCAAGCGCGACAAGCAGTTCGAGATGATGATCGAAGCCGCGCTCGAGCACGAAAAGCCGGTCAGGATCGGCGTCAACTGGGGCAGTCTCGACCAGGCGCTCGCCGCCCGGATGATGGATGAGAACGCGAAGCTGGTCTCGCCGAAACCTTCGGACGAGGTGCTGCGCGAGGCGCTGGTGGTCTCGGCGCTGGCCAGCGCCGAACAGGCGGAAAAGCAGGGCCTTGACCCGGAAAAGATCGTCATCTCGGCCAAGGTCAGCCGCGTGCAGGACCTGTTGGTGGTCTATCGCGAGCTGGCCAGGCGCTCGACCTACGCTCTCCATCTCGGCCTCACCGAAGCCGGTCTCGGCGCCAAGGGCATCGTCGCCACTACGGCGGCCCTGTCGATCCTGCTTCAGGAGGGCGTCGGCGACACCATCCGCGCCTCCCTCACCCCGCGTCCGGGCGAGGCGCGCACGCAGGAGGTGGTGGTCTGCCAGGAGCTGCTGCAGTCCATGGGCCTTCGATCCTTCGCCCCGCAGGTCACTGCCTGCCCCGGCTGCGGGCGAACCACCAGCACGGTTTTTCAGGAGCTCGCCGTCAGCATCCAGGGCCATCTGCGCCAGAAAATGCCGGTCTGGAAGGAGCGCTATCCCGGCGTCGAGACGCTCAACGTCGCAGTCATGGGCTGCATCGTCAACGGCCCCGGCGAGAGCAAGCACGCCGACATCGGGATTTCTTTGCCCGGGACGGGCGAGGCGCCGACGGCGCCGGTTTTCATCGACGGAGAGAAGGCCGTGACGCTCCGCGGCCCGCGTATCGCCGAAGAGTTTCACGCCCTGGTCGAGGACTACATCGAGCGACGATTCGGCGGGGGCGAGGCGAGGACGGCGTAGTTCAGGCCGTCGGTGTCAGGTCGGCCGCTGGTGCTCCGAGCCTGCGGCGGATGCCGGCGAAGAGACGTGGCAGCAGCCCGTTGACCTCCATCCACGCGACATAGGCGCGATAGGTCGGATCTTCCATGAGGTGCCGTTCTTCGGTCTTTGCCCTCAGAAAATAGATGACGTTGACCAGCAGCAGCAGGATACAGTTCTGAGCCGCGGTCGCGGTATCGACCGTCGAGAGAAACGGCAGGTGGATCAGCCACCAGAAGAGATTTTTGGAAACATACGCTGGATGCCGCAGATAGCGGTAGGGACCGTTTGTGATGATGCCTCTGTGGGTCAGATTGGAGAAGCGGATGCCGAATGCGACCGTCGCCCAGGCGTAGATGAAGGCCAGCACCACGATCAGTGCGCCCCAGGCGATCAGGACGCCGTCCATGCCGGCGAACCACGCTGTCCATTCCTGGCTGCCGGCTCTGTAGTCCATCGGTCCGCCATTGCCCATGATGGCGAAAGGCGGATAGCAGATGAGAGCGGCGACCCAGCCGCCGAGAAACGGGTTGGCCGTGCGAATGTGCGAGTCCAGGGGCCGGAGCGTCAGGATGTAGCCGATCGTTCCCAGGCAGACGTCGACCAGAAAGAGCAGGCGCACCAGGAAGATCGGAAGGGCCGTCGGATCCGTGAGCAGTGATGGCGGATCGAGGTGCACCACCGGATAGGCCACGGCCGGCAGGATCGACATCATGAACGCGAGGAAGAACGCCTTCACGCCCCAGGATCGAAGATGATTTTCGATCGTCGGCCGGTCGATATCCTCCAGATGACCGGCAAGCAGCCGGCCAAATTGCCAAAGACCATCTCTCGGCTCGATCATCCGACGGCTGGTCGCCCAGAGATAGACCGGTGCGATCATGATCAGGCCGGGCAGGAGCATTTTCAGGAGCAGGAAATAGAAAGTGAAACTCTCGCCGGCGTAATATTTCACCGCGAAGTAGACGAGCCCGATCATGCCCCAGGTGCCGAACAGACCGAGCGATTTCGTGACGACGATCGGTATCAGTTCGTCCGCACTGCGTTCGAGCGAGAAGTCGAGGCCCGTGCTCGTCCGGCAATGGACTTTTTCGACCAGCAGGTCCCAGAGGACCATCGCCAGAGCCGTACCGGCGAGAAAGAGGAGGGCCGCGGCGGCTGCGGAAAGATCGGCGAGGATGGCGACGACGACCAACGCGGCGAGCGCTGCGGCACCGACCCACCCGGTGGCGCTGCTGACCTCGGAGCGCGGACATCCTGCCGGCGTGCTCATCCATCGGTCCCATAGCTGATCGTTGCCGCGGAGGCGGCGAAAAGGAGAGGCTAACGGCAAAAGATAGAGATTTGGTTAACGGCGGGCCGTGGGGTCCATCGGCCAAGGCGGCTTGTCGCTCGGGGTGATCTGTCGTAGAGAGCAGCGTCCAGCGGCCCTCACCAAGCGGTATGTTCCATGTCCTCTCTGCGCCCCGTCCGCGGCACCCGTGACCTCGTCGGCGACGAGATGCGCGCCTATCGCCATGTGGTCGAGACCGCCCATCGGGTCGCGGCGCATCACGGCTATCAGGAAATCGCCACGCCGGTCTTCGAGTTCGTCGACGTTTTTTCACGGCCGCTCGGCGAGACCTCGGACGTGGTGTCGAAAGAGATGTACGTCTTCGAGGACCGCGGCGGCGAGCGGCTGACGCTGCGCCCCGAATTCACTGCCGGCGTGGCCCGCGCCTTCATTTCGGGCGCCTTCGGGCAGGCGCTGCCTGTCAAGCTGTTCTGCTCGGGCCCGGCCTTTCGTTACGAGCGGCCTCAGAAGGGTCGCTATCGGCAGTTTCACCAGATCGACGCCGAGATTCTGGGTGCCGCCGAGCCGCTTGCCGACGTTGAGGTCATCGCGCTCGGCCACGCCATCCTCTCGGCGCTCGGCCTCGCCGATCGCGTCACACTCGAGCTCAACAGCCTCGGCAACACCGAGAGCAGGGCGCGCTATCGCGAGAGGTTGGTCGACTATCTCGCCCGCTTTCGGGACGATCTTTCCGAGGACAGCCGGGCGCGCCTCGAGCGCAATCCGCTGCGCATTCTCGACAGCAAGGACAAGCGCGATCGCGAGATCATCCGGGACGCACCGACGCTCGGCGACGGCTTCGACGAGGACTCGCTTCGCTTCTACGATCAGGTCCAGGAGGGCCTGGACGCGCTCGGCATCGGTTATGAAAAGAACCCGAAGCTGGTGCGCGGCCTCGATTATTACTGCCACACCGCCTTCGAGTTCACGACGACGGAGCTCGGCGCCCAGGGTGCTGTGCTGGCCGGCGGTCGCTATGACGGTCTGATCGCCACGCTCGGCGGGCCGGACACCGCCGGCATCGGCTGGGCGGCGGGTGTGGAGCGTCTCTCCATGCTCGTCGGCGAGCCGCCCGCGGCGGCGCGGCCGATCGTGGTCGTGCCGATGGGGGACGGCATGGAGATCGAGGCGCTCAGGCTGGCGACCGAGCTCCGCGCCGCCGGCCATCACGTCGAATACGGCTTCAGGGGCCGGGTCGGCCAGCGGCTGAAGCGCGCCGCCCAGCAGAACGCCCGCTACGCCCTCATGCTCGGCGAGGACGAGCTGACGGCGGGCAAGGTGCAGCTCAAGGATCTCGATACCGGGGAGCAGCAGGAGATCGAGCGCGCCGCCCTCGGAGAACATCTTCCGCCAGCCCGGTAACTTCCTCGCGCGTTGTGATGCGCTTCATTGCCGCCCTCTGCACCGCCGGTTCATGATCGGCGCTTGGCCGATCTCGGCCATGGTCTGCACGGAGGACGCCATGAAGAAGAGGAACGCGCGAACGCTGGCGGCTGGCCTGACGGGGCTGCTCGTCGCCGGCGAGGCGCTGGCGCAGCCTGTCGATCTGGTCCGCCAGGATCTCACCGACAGCACCTGCATGGACGGCACGCCCGCCGCTTTCTATTACGATGATCAGGCGACGGCGGACGACGAGTGGATCGTCATTCTGCAGGGCAGCAACGTCTGCACCAACAGAGCCGGTGAAGAAAACGTCGAGGCGGCCACCGTCGGCGAGTGCGCCCGCTGGTGCTTCGCCAACGAGGCGACGGGGACGATGCCGCTCGACCTCACCGGCCGCACCGACGACGGCGTGATCGGCGAGTGCGACCTGCCGCAGGCGAGTTCGAGCAACTGGATCCCGACATTGACCAAGGGCTCTCTGTTCGATGGGAGCAATGCCGACAATCCCGCCTTTTTCGATGCCCAGAAAATCTACGTGCGCAGCTGCAGCGGCGACGGCTGGATGGGGGACGCCGACGACGTTCCCGTCAACGGACCTGTCGCGACCTCTCTGACGACGTTCAACTTTCACGGCCGGCGCATCATCGACGAGGTCTTCGACGTTCTCGTCAATACCGGCATCCAGGTGCAGGACCCGGCGCAGCCGGACGATCCCGGTGCGACCATCACGGTTCAGATGGCCGACGGTGACAGCCTTCTGTTCGGCGGTGAATCACGGGGCGCTTTCGGCGCCTGGGCCAATATCGACCGCGTCTGTGAAAATCTGACGGACGTTCTGCCGGCACTTCGCTGCCGCGGTGTCACCGCCTCCTACTTTCCCGGTCTGTACAAGCCGAAATGGCGGGAGGACCCGCAGACCTTCCAGTCGGTGCCGACCCAGACCTTCGAGCAGTGGGTCGAGGTGCGAAAGCAGCGCCATCGCTATCAGGGCATCAGTCCTCCGGAAAACTGCGCGAACACCTTTACCGGTTCGGGCGGGCTCAACCCGATATCGCCTAACCATTTGGACCCCGACGATCCGTCGGCGGAGATGTGCCTCACCGATCTCGGCATGCTGCTCACCGTGGAGACGCCGACCTTCGTGAGCTTTAATCGCTTCGACAATGTCGGCGACTATGACTGGCGGGCGGGCTGCGACCGCACCGTCAGCCCGCCGCTCCGGGGCGGCCCGGATTGCTTCAACAATCAGCTGGCGCGCGAGGCAGGCATCCGTGACATCGCCGGCCGGCTGCCGGCGAGCTTCGTCAGCTATTTCACCGCGTCCGACCGCCATCTCTATCTGATCGACAGAAATTGTCAGGATCGGAACGGCGCCTGCTGGACCGACGACAACGACCTCGCTCTTTCCAGCAGTGTCGCCGTCGACGTCCTGTCCAAGGCCGACGTGCTGGAGCGATGGCTGCAGGGCGACTTCGCCGGCGAGATTTTTTGGGACATCGCCGACAAACACCCATTTCCGTGAGCGCCCGGACGCCTTCGGCCTGACGTCAGGGTGACGAGGTCCAAGTCAAGGCGGGCTGGTCTCCAGCCCGAAGGTCATGGTGACGCTGGCGGAGATCGTGGTCTCGCCGGGGGCTATGGGGGTCGACGCCGCCATGGCCTCGGCGCGCATCTGGCGGGGCAACACCGGACTGCCGCCCACCTCGTCCATCGAGATGACCTCGCCGAGCTCGACGCCGGCAGTGGTCGCGTAGCGCTCGGCCTTGGCGATCGCGTCGCGCACGGCGGCGTCCCGCGCGGCCTGGAGCAGCGGCTCCGGATCGTCGACCCCGAATGCCGGGCCATTCACGGCATTGGCGCCGTCGGCGACGGCCTGGTCGAGAATCTCGCCCAGGCGATCGATGTCGCGGATCGTCACGGCGAGCTGGTTGGACGCCCGATAGCCGATGGTCCTACGCGGCTGCTGGCGCTCGGCGTAGATCGGCCAGATGCCGAGCTGGCTGGTCCCGAGGTCGCGAGCCTCGATGCCGGCACCCTTCAGCCGCTCCATCACCGCGGTCATGCGCCCGGCATTGTCGGCCAGCGCCTCGCCGGGTGTGCTGGCCTCGGTTTCCACGCCGATCGAAAGCGTAGCGACGTCAGGCACCGCCTTCGCTTCGGCCCGACCCGTGACCGTGATCCGCCGCGGCTGGTCGTCATCGGCGATCGCCACCGATGCCGACATGCCAAAGCCGAGCAGGAGGCCGAGGATCACCAGCGATCTCGTCGTCTTCTGGCCCATCTTCCGTGCTCCGATCGCAATTGCCATGGACCCCGGCGGTATCCCATCATCGCGTGGTTTCGGCAAGCAGGCCTTGCCCTTCTCGCGACAATAGGCTTTCTGGAGCACGATCACGGGTCACCAGAGCATCAAGGAACGTTCGACAGGCCATGGGCGGCGATCTCGCAGAGGGCTTCGAGACCAAACTGGACGGCATTCTGCACCGCTTCGAGGAGCTGGGCGGGCTGATGGCGTCCGCGCCGCCGGATGCTTACGCCGACCTCGCGCGGGAATATGCCGAGCTTGAAAGCGTCGCCGAAAGCATCCGGGCGCTGCGCTCGGTGCAGGCGGAGGCGGCCGATCTCGACGAGATGCTCGCCGATTCCGAGCTCGATCCCGAGATGAAGGGCATGGCGGAAACGGAGCTGCTGGCACTCAAGGAGCGGCTGCCGGAGATGGAGCAGACGGTCAAGCTCGCCCTCCTGCCGAAGGACGAGGCGGACGCCAAGAGCGCCATCCTCGAAATCCGGGCGGGCACCGGCGGCGACGAGGCCGCCCTGTTCGCCGGCGATCTCTACAACATGTATCAGCGCTACGCGGCGCTGCATGGCTGGCGCTTCGAGCCGATGTCCGCGAGCGACAGCGATCTCGGCGGCATCAAGGAGGTGGTGGTCGCGATCAAGGGGCAGGGCGTGTTCGCGCGCCTGAAATACGAGGCTGGCGTGCATCGGGTGCAGCGGGTGCCGGCGACCGAGACGCAAGGCCGTATCCACACCTCGGCCGCGACCGTGGCCGTGCTTCCCGAGGCCGAAGAAGTGGACGTCAGGATCGACGAGAAGGATCTTCGGATCGACGTCTTTCGCGCATCGGGTCCGGGCGGCCAGTCCGTGAACACCACGGACAGCGCCGTGCGCGTCACCCACATTCCGTCTGGCATCGTGGTCAGCCAGCAGGACGAGAAGTCCCAGCACAAGAATAAGGCGAAAGCCCTTCGCGTGCTGCGCGCCAGGCTTTACGAGGCTGAGCGGGCGGCGCGCGATGCCGAGCGCGCCCAGGATCGCAAGGGCCAGGTCGGCTCCGGTGATCGCTCCGAGCGCATCCGAACCTACAATTTCCCCCAGGGCCGCTGCACCGACCACCGCATCAACCTCACCCTCTACAAGCTGGACAAGGTCATGACCGGCGAGGCCCTCGACGATGTGATCGACCAGCTGATCGCCGAAGATCAGGCCGTCATGCTCGCCGAAACCACGTGAGTGCCACCGGGCCTTAACTCCTGGTTAAGCCTTTAGGGTTACGATGCCTCTCCCACGTTCGGACCGGTAGGATGCCGTCGGGAGAATGTCGACATGAAGCAAGTCGCAATGGCGATCGTCTGCGGCCTCGTGATGGCCGTCGCCGGCATCTCGAGCGCACAGGCTCTCACCGCATTGCCCAGGCCGAAAGGCAAGGTTCTGCTGAGCGTCGGCGGGCAGATCGAGCGCACCAATACGGACGGGCGAGCCGAATTCGATCGCGCCATGCTCGAAGAGATCGGCATGGTCGAGCTCGAAACCGAAACGCCCTACACGGAGGGCAAGAAGGTTTTTCGCGGCGTTCTCGCCCGCGATCTGCTGCGCCATGTCGGTGCGGCCGGTGACCAGGCCGAGGCGACGGCGATCAACCTCTATAAAGTGACGATTCCGACTGAGGATTTCGAGCGCTTCGACGTTCTGATCGCCCTTGAGGCCGACGGCAAGAAGCTTCGGGTGCGCGATCAAGGACCGGCATGGGTGATCTATCCGTGGTCCCAGCACAAGCAGCTTGACAGGAAAACCTACAATCAGCGCAGCATCTGGCAGTTGACGTCCATCGACATTCAATGAGCTCCGTTCCGGTCCGGCGAGGTCTGCTCTATCTCCTGCTTCTGATCCTGCTGGCGGTCGTCAGCGTGCGGGCCGTTCAAAGCCTCGGCAATGTTCGTGGGTTGATCGATGCCTCTCCCGCGTCGATTGCGGGATTCGAAGGCCATCGCATCGAGATGGAGCATGCACGCTTCCTCGAAGGCCTGGCGCTCTACGTTTCCAACGCCGACATCGTCGACCACGATGGGATGACGACGTTGTTCGACGTCCTCTGGGGCAGGGCCGAGTTGCTCATCCGCGGCCAGGCCTACGGCTTCACACGCCAGCAGTCCGACCTCGACGAGGTCAGCACAGAGCTGCTGGCGGTCCTGCAGCGGATCGAGGACGATGTGTTCGCCCTGGAACGCGACGATCTGCAGACATTTATCGCTATCAGGGAGCAGCTGGCGCCCTTTCAGCCCGTGCTGGCTGGCATCACGGCGGAAGTGGCCAATCTCGAAGCGAGGCGGCTGGACGCGATCGGCGACGGACTGCGCACCAGCCTGCAGGAGCTGGACAAGCTGACCTGGATGGTCGGTCTGGTGGTGGTCGTTCTTCTTCTGCTGTTCGCGAGCGAGGCCGTCATGGCGCGTCGCGCGGAGGGCGATCTCGCCGACTACAAGGATCATCTGGAAGGCATCGTCCAAGCACGCACCGACGAGCTTCAGCAGCAGAAAACGCTGCTTGAGCAGGCGCTCGACAAGGAGCGTCACCTGACCGCCTTGCAGCGGAAGTTCGTCTCCATGGTTTCCCACGAGTTCCGCACCCCGCTCGCCATCATCGATGGATCGGCCCAGCGCATCATGCGTCGTGTCGAAAAGATGTCGAAAGAGAAAATCACGATATCGCTCGAACAGGTCAGGCGCTCGGTCAAGCGCCTCGTCCGCCTCATGGAGAGCACGCTGGCCGCCTCTCGGCTGGAAGCCGGGACGATCGAGATTGTCCCCGGAGAGTGTGACATCGGAGCCCTGATACGCGAAATCTGCAGCGAGCAGCAGCAGATCGCCAGCAGTCACCGTATCATCGTGGATATCGACGCACTGCCAGACTCGATCCGGGCCGATGAACAGCTATTTCGCCAGGTCGTCGACAATCTTCTCTCGAACGCCATCAAATATTCACCCGAAAGCGAGTCGGTCTGGGTCGACGGCCGGACCGAGGACGGGATGGCGGTCATCGCCATCCGTGACGAAGGCGTCGGCATTCCGAGCGCGGAGCTGCCGAAACTTTTCCAGAGGTTCTTTCGCGCCAGCACGTCGACCGGCATCCCCGGGACCGGGATCGGCCTCAACTTCGTGAAATATCTCGTCGAGTGCCATGGTGGCCGCATCGACGTCGAAACCGCTGCCGGTAAGGGGTCGATCTTTACCATCCGTCTCCCGATTGCCGGCCCGACCGCGGCCGATTTGCAGCCTCCGAATGCCGAAACCCGGCAGGCTGCGGCGAGGCCGACGGAGGCCGCGGCCTGACATCGTTTTCACTTTGAAATGACCGATAGCGCATGTGGAAACGGTATGGCTCGACGGCGCCGCGGCCGAATCCGCATGAAAGGTCGTTTCATCCCGGAGATGGCACGAAAGAGACGGCACTGTCAGCAGATGATGTCAGTGCCGGCCACGACGATGGCGCAGCAGGCGGTGGTGCAGATCCGTTGCGAGATGTTGGGCAGAGTTCTCATCGATCCGGCCATCGTCCGGCCGGCTCAGGCGTTTCTGTCGATCTGCCAGATGTCCCAGTTGGCGGCGCCGCAGCCTCCGCAATGCCGGCAGCGAAAGCGCCCGATCACGTCGACGATGCGCTGATCCATGCGGCAGCGTCGCCAGAGCGACATCGGGTAAATCCGTCCCGTATGGCCGCAAAAGCGACAGGTCGCCTGGATATAGTGCCAGGACCGCAGATCGCAGACCCGAAGCCCGTGACGTCGTTCGGGAAAAGTAACGATGTTCTTGTTTTGTTCCATCGGCCGACGCTAGATCGTTCGGTACGATGCCGTCCATGGATATCTACGCATGGCTGTCGTGAGAAAATAGATCTTGAGAAGACAGGCGTTTTTTGCACCGTCGGCCTTGCCGATTCTAAGTCATACCGAAGTATAGGTGTTGTCGAGTGACTGGCATTTGTCTCGACACCATGGTGTGCCTTGAATTGAAGGGCTTCCGGATGTCGGCACCAGGCACCCGTCCTGAAAACGTCCGGCCAGACGCTCAACAGTAGAGCTCGGCCCCGATCTGCTGCGCGTCCGAATACCTGTGACCATTAGCGAAGCCAGGAGGCAGCAGGCGGTCGATTTCCGCAGTCGTCTCCACGGAGAGTGACAGGTCGGCGGCGCCTGCAAGCTCTTCCAGATGCTCTGCCGAGCGGGTGCCGGGGATCGGGATCAGATGATCGTCCCGGGCGAGGATCCAGGCGAGCGCGAGCGCGGCCGGTGTCGTGCCGAGATCGGCGGCGAGGTCCTTGAAAGGCTCGATAGCTTTCAGGTTGTCGCCGAAATTCGGCTCCAGAAAGCGCGGATTGTTCTTTCGGAAGTCCTGCGGCCCGAAGGTCGAAGGCTCCGGCGCCTTCGTCGAAAACATCCCGCGGCCGAGCGGCGAGAAGGGGACGAAGGCGACGCCGAGGCTCTTGGTCGCCTGAATCATGCCGAGCTCCGCCTGCCGGGTCCAAAGGGAGTATTCGCTCTGCACCGCCATGACCGGATGCACGGCCTGGGCGCGGCGAAGCGATGTCGGCGAGATCTCGGAAAATCCGATGCCGCCGATCTTGCCCGCCTTCACGAAGCGTTTGAGCGTTTCCATCACCTCCTCGATCGGCCGCGCGGGTTCGCGGCGATGGATGTAATAAAGGTCGACACGGTCGACGCCGAGCCGGCGAAGGGAAGCGTCGAGGGCGGTCTCGAGATGCTCCGCGCTGTTGTCGAAGGTGCGCTGATTGGTCTCCGGTGGGCGGTGAATGCCGCCTTTGGTGGCGATCCTGAAGCGGCCGGGATGGTCCTTGACGAAGCTGCCGATCACCTCCTCGGAAACGCCGTTGCCGTAGACGTTCGAGGTGTCGAGAAAGTCGATGCCGAGCTTCAGCGCGCGCGCCAGCGTGCGGTGGCTCTCCGCGCGGTCGGTCGGCCCGTAGGCGCCGGCGAAGCTCCAGCAGCCGAGGCCGATCATGCCGACGTCGGGTCCGTCACTTCCGAGTTTTCTCGTCTCCATGATCGCATTCTCCCCTGGCAGGACGGCCAGAGGGAACGACGAACGGCGCCGGCCTGTCAATGTGCAGGAGCGCGGTTCCAGGCCATGTGGCCGCGTTAACCCGATCTTAACCAAGCCCTGGCATTCTTCCGGTGTCGCGTTCCTTTTCTGATCCACGGAGATGCCGCATGCGCCTCCTTCTCACTGCCGCCGGAAGGAGCAGATGAACGTCCTTCTCGCCGAGGACAACCCGGTCAACCAGGAGATCGCGGTCGGTCTTCTGGAAACGCTGGATTGCGCCGTGACCGTGGTTGGGAATGGCCGGGAGGCGGTGGACGCGGCCGTCCACGGCCGCTTCGACATCCTCCTGATGGACTGCCAGATGCCGGTGATGGACGGATTCGAGGCGACCAGGTCGATTCGCGCGGCGGCGCGGCACGGGACGCGGCTGCCAATCGTCGCACTAACCGCCAGCAGCCGCGCCGAGACCGAGGCCGACTGTCTCGATGCCGGCATGGACGACCTCCTCGGCAAACCTTTCAGCCGCGGCGATCTGACCGCCCTTCTGCAGCGCTGGTGTCGCGGGATAGTCGAAGCGCCGCCGGCGCCGCCGATCGAGGACGAGCCGGTCGAAGCCGCGTCACTGGATTCAGGACCGCTCGATCTCCTCAAAGGCCTGGACCCGACGGGCGAGAAAGGACTCCTGCGACGGGCGATCGAGAAATTCGTGGGCTATGGCGACGACGCGGTGGAGCGTCTGGCGGTCGCCGCCCGGGAGAGCGACGATACCGAGCTGGCGCGCCTTGCGCACAGCCTGAAGTCAAGCAGCGCCAATCTTGGCGCCATGGATCTTTCCCGTCTCTGCATCGAGCTCGAAAACGCCGTGAAGCCTGGGGAACTTCCGGACGACATCGATCTGCGCGTGCTCGAAATCACCGCCGCGCATCGTGCCGCCAGAAAAGCGCTTCTGGCGTTGATCGACGGTTGACACTGCGCGATCGGGTAGCCCTTCGCCCCGATCCCGAGGTTCGTTTCGAGGCCGCGGCAAGCTGGATCTTGCGGTGAAGTGGATCTAAGGGCTCAATGTTGCGACACTGCGAAAGCAGCGCCGCCCGTTCCCGTCCACTCGGGCGGATCCACCCCCGATCGGAAGGCCGACATGACCACGATCTACATCGACGCCGACGCCTGCCCGGTGAAGGATGAGGTCTATCGCGTCGCCGAGCGCTACGGCATCGACGTGCTGGTGGTTGCGAATATGTGGATGCGCGTGCCGGAGGCGCCCTCGATCACGCTCGTGACCGTCGCCGACGGCCTGGATGTTGCCGATGACTGGATCGCCGAGCGCGTTGGCGTCGGCGACGTCGCGATCACCGCTGACATTCCGCTCGCGGCCCGTTGCGTCGCCAAGGGCGCGCGCGTGATCGCGCCGGACGGCCGCCCGTTCACCGAAGACGGCATCGGCGACGCGCTCGCCACCCGCAATCTGATGACCGAGCTTCGCGAAACCGGCGAGATCAGGGGCGGCGGACGTCCGTTCACGAAACAGGACCGCTCGCGCTTTCTGCAGGCGCTGGATACCGCCATCCAGGCGATCAGGCGCACCGGCCGCTGACGGCCCCTCAGGTCATCGGCGGACGCTCGAGCGTCCCAGTCGGTGGCCTCTTCGTAGGCGTGGGCGATCCGGAGGATGCCGGCTTCGTCGAACGCCTTGCCAACGATCTGCAGACCGATCGGCATGCCTTCGCTTGAAAAACCGCAGGGGATCGAGATTGCAGGCAGGCCGAGGAAATTGAACGGAATGGTGTTGCGCACCCGGTAGACGGGATGATCCGCTGGATTGCCTTCGATCGGCGTCGCGGTGATCGGTGCGGTCGGCATGATCAGGGCGTCGAGCGGCGCCATGATCTCGGCCACGTCCGTCATCAGGCGGCGGCGCATGCGCTGAGCGTGCAGATAATCGGTCGCCTTGTAGAGATGGCCGAGCTCCAGATCGGCCCGGCATTGTGGGCTGAAGGCATCCGGGCGGTCGCGCAGATGGTGGGTGTGGTAAGTGGCGCCCTCGGTGACGATGGTCATCGTCCCGGCCTTGAAGGCGTCCTCGACATGGGCGAGCTCGACCTCCTCGATCACCGCACCCAGGCTCTCCAGCACCGGCAGCGTCGCCTCGACCGCGGCCATGACCTCGGGATCGCCTTCTTCCATGAAGAATGTTCGCACGATCGCCAGGCGCTTGCCGGAGAGATCGTCGCCGAGACCCCCGGTGAAATCCGGTACGGGCCGGTCGACCGAGCAGGGGTCGCGCGGATCGAAGCCGGCCAGCACGTTCAGGGTCAGAGCGGCGTCCCGGACGCTCCGATTGAGCGGGCCGGCGTGGTCCATCGACCAGGCGAGCGGCAGGCAGCCATGTTTCGAGACCCGCCCGAAGGTCGGTTTGATGCCGACGATGCCGCAGCATGCCGCAGGCTGCCGGATCGAGGCGCCGGTGTCGCTGCCGAGCGCCATCCAGGCGAGCCCGGCCGCGACCGCCGCCGCCGAGCCGCCGCTGGAGCCGCCGGGGTGATGACCCTGCTTCCAGGGATTGTGCACCGGGCCGAAATGGGGGTTCGCCGAGGTGGTGCCGTAGGCGAGTTCGTGCAGGTTGGTCTTGCCGAGCAGCACGGCGCCCGCCGCCTTGAGCCGTTCGATCGCCGCGGCGTCGTGGTCGGGCACCCAGTCCGAGAACAGGAGCGAGCCGAAGGTGGTGCGGGTGCCCTTCGTGGCGTAGAGATCCTTCGCTGCCACCGGCACGCCGTGCAGCGGGCCGAGATGGTCGCCGGCCGCGATCGCGCGCTCGGCCGCCTTCGCTTCCGCCCGCGCCGTCTCGGCCATCACCGTGATGAAGCTGTTGAGCGCGCCGTCATGACGCTCGATGCGTTCGAGCGCCAGTTCCGTCACCTCCACCGGTGAGATTTTTTTCGACTTCAGATCGGCGGCGAGGTCCGCGATCGAGGTGTAGGCGAGATCGTCACCGGTCATCGTCCCGCATCCTTCGAGGCCCGATCCTTTGATGAAAGGGCTTCGATCGTCTGCTGGATCTGCGCCGGAGCGGTGTCGTCGAGGCGTGCGGCCCAGCCTTCGAGCAGCCGCACGTTCTGCAGCATGGTCGGCAGGCGTCCTCGATAGATCTCGACCTGCTGATCCGAGAAATCGACGCCGAAGATTTCCCTCGCCTGGCGTTTCAGCGTCTCGATCGCCGTCTCCGACATCCCGCTCCCTCCCTGTGATTGGATTGTTTCGCTCAGTCCGGCTCGCCCGGCGCCAGGACGTCGTCCTGTTCAGGATCGAGCAGGCGATGCAGATGCACCACGAAATAGCGCATATGCGCGTTGTCGACGGTGCGCTGCGCAGCGCCTCGCCAGGCCGCGTAGGCCGTCTTGTAGTTCGGATAGATGCCGACGATGTCGAGCTTTTCGACATCGCTGAACTCGATGCCGTCGAGGTCTTCGAGCTCGCCGCCGAACACGAGATGAAGAAGCTGCTCCGCCATGATAGAACCTTCCCGTTCGCGCGATTTGCTCTGCGATCCATAGTCCGGCCGGTGACGTCAGGCAATCCTGTTGATTTCCCAAGCGTTCCTGTTGCATTTCGGGGCGCGTCGCCTACGCTGATCGGCAGAGGTTTTTTTCAGGGAGACAAGGATGCAACGGTCCTTCTTCGGCGCGCTCGCGGCGGCCTTCATCGCCATCGTCGGGGTCGGCGCGGCGCAGGCTCAGGATTTCCAGCCGGCGATCATCTATGACCTAGGCGGCAAGTTCGACAAATCCTTCAACGAGGCCGCTTACAACGGCGCCGAGCGCTTCAAGGAGGAGAGCGGCGTCGAATATCTGGAGTTCGAGGTCACCAACGAAAGTCAGCGGGACCAGGCTCTCCGTCGCATGGCGCGCCGGGGCGCCACCATCGTCGTGGCCGTCGGCTTCTCCTACGCCACGCCGCTCGAGACCATTGCCGCCGAATTCCCGGACACCCAGTTCACCATCATCGATTCGGTGGTCGAGCAGCCGAACGTGCAGTCCGTGGTGTTCAAGGAGCATGAGGGTTCGTTCCTGGTCGGCATGGCGGCGGCGCTGAAATCGGAGACCGGCAAGGTAGGCTTCGTCGGCGGCATGGACATCCCGCTGATCCGCAACTTCGCCCATGGCTACGAGCAGGGTGTGAAATACGCCGATCCCGACGCCGAGGTGTTCGTGAACATGACCGGCACCACGCCCGCCGCCTGGAACGATCCGGCCAAGGGGGCGGAACTCGCCCAGAGCCAGTTCGATCGGGGCGCCGACGTTGTCTACGCCGCGGCGGGCGGCACCGGCCTCGGCGTGCTTCAGACCGCGGCCGACAGCGGCAAGTTCTCGATCGGCGTGGACAGCAACCAGAACTATCTCCATCCGGGCTCCGTCCTCACCTCGATGCTCAAGCGCGTCGATGTCGCCGTCTACAGCGCCTTCAAGGGCGCCCAGGACGGCAGCTGGCAGGCCGGCACGCAGAATCTCGGCCTCGCCGAGGAAGGTGTGGGCTACGCCGTGGACGAGAATAACGAGGCCCTGATCACCGAGGACATGACGGCGGCGCTCGAAGACGCCCGGGCCAAGATCATCGCGGGTGAGCTGGAGGTCACCGACTACTACTCCACCCAGTAGGCCCGAGGCGCACCGCCTTGACGTCGATGGACATCGCACCAGCCGGGCAGGCTCACGCCGAGCCCGGCGGCGCTGTCGTTCCTGCAATCGAGCTCAGGGGGATCAGCAAGAGCTTCGGCCCGGTCCATGCCAACCGGGACATCGATCTTCTGGTCCCCAAAGGCACGATCCACGGCATCATCGGCGAGAACGGGGCCGGCAAGTCGACCCTGATGAACATCCTTTACGGGTTCTATCAGGCCGATGCCGGGATCATACGGGTCGACGGCGACGAGGCGGCCATCAAGACGCCGGAGGACGCGATCGAGGCCGGCATCGGCATGGTCCACCAGCATTTCATGCTGGTGGAGCCGTTCACGGTTCTGGAAAATCTGCTGCTCGGCGCCGAAGGCGGCTTCACGCTGGGCGCCGGCATCGAGAAGGCGCGGCAGGAGATCATCGCGCTCGAGCGCGACTACGGTCTGGAAGTCGACCTGGATGCGAAGATCGAAGACCTGCCCGTGGGTGTGCAGCAGCGGGTCGAGATCCTGAAAGCGCTGTTCAGGGGCGCGCGCATCCTGATCCTCGACGAGCCGACCGGCGTGCTCACGCCGCAGGAGGCCGACCATCTCTTCCGCATTCTGCAAAATCTGAAGGCCCAGGGCCGCACCGTCGTCCTGATCACCCACAAGCTCCGGGAGATCATGGCGGTCACCGACAATGTCTCGATCATGCGCCAGGGCCAGATGGTGGCGCACCGAAAGACGGCCGAGACCTCGACCGAAGAACTGGCCGAGCTGATGGTCGGGCGGAAGGTCCTTCTCCGGGTCGACAAGGGTGCGGCGCGTCCCGGCGCGGACATCCTGTCCGTGCGCGACCTGTCCGTGCGCGATGCGGCAGGCGTGCAGCGGGTGAAGGGCGTGTCGTTCGACGTGCGCGCCGGCGAGATCGTCGGCATCGCCGGCGTCGCCGGCAACGGCCAGTCCTTCCTGCTCGAAGCGCTGACCGGCATCCGGCCGTTCGAGAGCGGCAGCGTCACCATCGCGAGCCGGCCGCTGGCGCCGGTGCCCCGCGGCCGGCCCGAGCGCCTCGGCCATGTGCCGGAAGACCGCCTGCGCATGGGGCTGATCCGCGGCTTTCCCGCCCATGAAAACGCCATCCTCGGCTATCACGACGAGGAGGCCTATTGCAAAGGCGGCTTTCTCGAACGTCCGGATATCGTCAGGACCACCAGAGAATGGATGGAGGCCTATGACGTTCGGCCGGACAACCCCGCCCTGAAGGCGGCCGCCTTCTCCGGCGGCAATCAGCAAAAGCTGGTGCTTGCCCGCGAGATGGAGCATGACCCGGCGCTGCTGGTGGTCGGCCAGCCGACCCGCGGCGTCGACATCGGCGCGATCGAGTTCATCCACAAGCGCCTGATCGCCATGCGCGACGCCGGCAAGGCGGTGCTCCTGGTCTCGGTCGAGCTGGACGAAATTCTGTCGCTGGCCGACCGCATCCTCGTCATGTTCGACGGCGCCTTCACCGGCGAGCTCGATGCCGCCGACGCCGACGAGCGCAAGATCGGCCTGCTCATGGCCGGCGTCACGGAAGCGGCGGCCTGATGGCGGCGCGCGGCGAGCTTCCCGCCTGGGTCAATCTTGGCCTGATCCCGCTCCTCAATCTCGCGGCCGCGTTCCTGGTCTCAGGTTTGATCGTCCTACTTCTAGGCGAGAATCCGATCGAGGCCGTGCGCCTCTTGATCTTCGGCGCCTTCGGCTATGGCGAGGCGATCGGCTACACCCTCTTCTACGCGACCAATTTCATCTTCACGGGCCTCGCCGTCGCCATCGCCTTCCACTGCGGGCTTTTCAACATCGGCGGCGAGGGACAGGCTTATGTCGCCGGTCTCGGCGTCACTCTGGTCGGCCTCTATCTCGGCTTTCTCCCGTTCGTCCTGGTCCTGCCGATCGCGATCCTGGCTGCCGCGGCGTTCGGCGGGTTCTGGGCGTTCATTCCGGGATGGCTTCAGGCGAGACGCGGCAGCCATGTCGTGATCACCACCATCATGTTCAATTTCATCGCCGCGGCGCTGATGACCTACATGGTGGTGAACGTCCTGATCAGACCGGGCTCCCAGATTCCCGAGAGTGCCCGGTATGCCGCGAGCACGGTCTTGCCGAAGCTGCATGAGCTGCTCGCCGTGGTGGGAGTGGAGATCAGCCGCTCGCCCCTGAACCTCGCCTTCGTCATCGCGCTGATCTGCTGCGTCCTCTTCTACCTCTTCGTCTGGAAGACGAAATGGGGCTATGCGATCCGCGTTACCGGCGCCAATGAGAACGCCGCCGTCTATGGCGGCATCTCGCCGGCGAAGCAGATCATGATCGCCATGGCGATCTCCGGCGCACTCGCCTCAGGCGTCGCTCTCAACGAGCTCCTCGGTTCCCAGCACCGGCTGATCCTCAACTTCCCGAGCGGCTTCGGCTTCGTCGGCATCGCCGTCGCCCTCATGGGCCGAAACCACCCGATCGGCATCATCCTCGCCTCGCTCCTGTTCGGCGCTCTCTACCAGGGCGGCTCCGAGCTTTCCTTCGACATGCCGACCATCAGCCGGGACATCGTCGTCGTCATCCAGGGCCTGGTCATCCTGTTCGCGGGCGCGCTCGAGCACATGTTCCGCCCCTCGCTCGAAGCGCTGTTCGCGAGGCCTGACCGGGCGGAGGCGGCGGCCTGATGGATTTTTTCCTGCAAGCGATCCTGCTCTCTGACAGCACGATACGCCTTGCCGTGCCCCTGATCCTCGCCTCGCTCGCAGGCCTGTTCGCCGAGCGCTCGGGCGTGGTCGACATCGGCCTCGAAGGCAAGATGCTTGGCGCCGCCTTCGCCGCCGCATCGACCGCCTTCGTGACCGGCTCGGCGCTGGCCGGTCTTCTCGCCGGCATCGGCGCTTCGGTCCTGCTCGCCATGATCCACGGCTTCGCCTGCATCACCCACAGGGGCGATCAGGTGGTCTCCGGCATGGCGCTCAACATCATGGTCGCAGGGCTCGGTCCGACGCTCGCCGAAGCCTGGTTTCGCCAGGGCGGACGCACCCCCGGCATCGGGGCGGAGGCGCGCTTCCGCGGCATCACCCTGCCGTTCGCGGACGCCCTGCGCGATGTGCCGATCATCGGCCTGCTCTATTCGGAACTGATCAGCGGCCACAACATTCTGGTCTACCTGACCGCGGCGATCGTCCCCGCGGTCGCCTGGATCGTCTACAGGACCCGCTTCGGGCTCAGGCTCAGGGCCGTCGGCGAGAACCCGAGCGCGGTCGACACGGCGGGCATCAGCGTCACCGCCATGCGCTACAAGGCGCTGCTTTTCACCGGCGTTCTCTGCGGCGTCGCCGGCACCTACCTATCCACCGCCCATGGCTCCTCCTTCATCCGTGACATGACCGCCGGCAAGGGCTATCTCGCGCTCGCCGCCCTCATCTTCGCGAAATGGCGTCCCGTGCCCGCCCTGTTCGCCTGTTTGCTGTTCGCTTTCACCGACGCCATCCAGGTCAGACTTCAAGGTGTACCCCTGCCGATCGTCGGCACCGTGCCGACCCAGGCGATCCAGGCGCTTCCCTATATCGCGACCGTGCTCCTGCTCGCCGGCTTCGTCGGCCGCGCGGTCGCCCCGAAAGCCATCGGTCAGCCTTATATCAAGGAAAGATGAAGGATCTCTTAACCATGGCGCGAAAGGCGTTCGACAACGCCTATGCGCCCTATTCGAACTTCAAGGTCGGCGCGGCGCTGCGAGCGCCATCGGGAACGATCTACGCCGGCGCGAACGTCGAGAACGCCGCCTATCCCATCGGCAATTGCGCCGAGGCGAGCGCGATCGCGGCGATGGTCGCCGCCGGCGAGCGAAAGATCGTCGAGGCTGCCGTGGTCGCCGCCGGCGATCGCCTCTGCACGCCCTGCGGCGGCTGCCGGCAGCGCCTCGTCGAGTTCGCCGGTCCCGATCTCCAGATCCACCTCGCCGGCCCCGATGGCCACCGCCGGACGCTGACCCTGGGCGAACTTCTGCCGCACGCCTTCGATCTCGCGGATGGCGACGACACGGACGAACGGGATGGTTCCAGCGAGCACATTCTTGCCGTTATCCGCGAACGCGCGGCGGATGCCGCACCGCGGATCGGCCTCGTCCTCGGCTCCGGTCTCGGCGGCTTCGTCGACGCCGTCGACGGCTGCACGGCGATCGACTATGCCGATCTCCCCGGCTTTCCGCGTCCGAGCGTCGAAGGTCACGGCGGCCGCCTCGTCCTCGGGAAAGTCGAGGGCCTGGAGGTCGCCTGCCTCCAAGGCCGCGTTCATCTCTACGAAGGGGTGCCCGCCTCGGCGTCCATGGTCCTGGTCCGGACCTTGAAGGAGCTCGGCTGCGAGACGCTGATCGTCACCAATGCCGCGGGCTCCCTTCGGCCGGACGTCGGCCCCGGCTCTCTGGTCCTGATCGACGATCACATCAACATGCTCGGCCGGAACCCCCTCACGGGCCCCGGCGCCGGCCAGCGTTTCGTCGACATGAGCGAAGCCTACAGCCGTGAATGGCGCGAAAAAATTCACGCGGTCGCGCTCGGCGAAGGCATCGGCCTTTCCAACGGCGTCTATCTCGCGACTCTTGGTCCGAGTTTCGAAACGCCCTCGGAAATCCGGGCGTTCAAGGCGTTGGGCGCGGATCTCGTCGGCATGTCGACCGTGCCGGAAGTGATCGCCGCGCGCCATGCCGGCCTGGAGGTTATCGGCTTTTCCATCGTCACGAATCTCGCCGCCGGCATGAGCGGCAGCGCCCTGAGCCACGACGAAACATTGAGCGAAGCCGGCGCTGCCGGTGCCAAGCTCGAACGTCTGCTGCGCGCCCTTTTCAAGGAGCTGGCCAAGAATGGCTAGAAACGACGACGACCTGATCCGCCAGGCGGAAAACGCCGAGGCGACCCGCGACGTCGCCGCGCGCATCCTGCCGCTGGTCGACCTCACCTCGCTCCGGGGTGACGAGACCGAAGCTGAAATCGAAGCGCTGGCCGATCGCGCCACGGCCATGGGCGTGGCCGCCATCTGCGTTTTTTCGGACGCCGTCGCCGTCGCCCGCCGACGTCTGGGGACGGATCCCGTCAAGCTCGCCTCGGTCGTCAACTTTCCCGATGGCAGCGACGACATCGTCCGCACGGTCGAGGAAACCAAAGCGATCGTCGAGGCCGGGGCCGACGAGATCGACATGGTGGCGCCTCTCGATGCGATCATGGAAGGCGATGTCGGCCTCGTCACCGAGATGGTGGACGCGGTGAGGGCCGTGACCGACGGCCGCATGCTCAAGGTCATCCTCGAAACCGGCCGCCTCCAGGATCCGGCACGTATCACCGCGGCCGCACGCGCCGCGATCATGGCCGGCGCCGACATGCTCAAGACGTCGACCGGCAAGACGCCGATCGGCGCGCGCCTCGAAGACGCCGCCATACTGCTCGCCGTTCTGGAGGAGGCGGAGGGGCGGGTCGGCCTCAAGCTCTCCGGCGGGGTCCGCAGCGCCGATCAGGCGGCTGGCTATCTCCATCTGATCGAGCATTTCATGACGCCGGGCTGGATCTCCCCGAAGACCGTCCGCTTCGGCGCCTCCAGCCTGCTCGACGACCTGGAGCGCATGCTGGCCATGCCGCAGGCCGAAGACGACTGAAACCACCATGTCCTTCCTGCCAGAGGAGATCATCCGCAGGAAGCGTGACGGCGACGCGCTCGACGACGCCGACATCCGGGCCTTCGTCGACGGCCTGAGCGCCGGCACCGTCACCGAAGGCCAGGCCGCCGCCTTCGCCATGGCCACGTTTTTCAACGGCATGACGCGGGACGAGACCGTAGCACTGACCCTCGCCATGCGCGGTTCCGGCGAGACCCTGTCCTGGCGGGACCAGGGCCTCGACGGGCCCGTGCTCGACAAGCACTCGACCGGCGGCATCGGCGACAAGGTGAGCCTGATCGTCGCCCCGCTGATGGCGGCGATCGGCGCCTATGTCCCGATGATCTCCGGCCGAGGCCTCGGTCACACCGGCGGCACCCTCGACAAACTCGAAAGCATCCCCGGCTGCACCACCAGGGTCGCCCTGGAGCGTCTACAGAAGACGGTGCGTCAAGTCGGGTGTGCGATCGTCGGGCAGACGGCGGAGCTGGCGCCGGCGGACGGACGTCTCTACGCGATCCGGGACGTCACCGCGACCGTCGACATCCGCCCGCTGATCGTAGCCTCGATCCTGTCGAAGAAGCTGGCCGCGGGGCTGGATGGCCTCGTGATGGACGTGAAGGTCGGCTCCGGCGCCTTTCTCCCGGGGATGGAGGCGGCGAAGGAACTTGCTTCGGAGCTGGTCGCGGTCGCGGGCGGCGCCGGCCTTCCCTGCCGCGCGCTGCTCACCGACATGAGCCAATGCCTCGGCCGCAGCGCCGGCAATGCGCTCGAGGTCAGGGAGGCGATCGATCTCCTGACCGGCGGCGCGACCGAACGTCGGCTGCGGACCGATCCCCGCCTGAAGGAAGTGACCCTGGTGCTCGCGGCCGAACTGACGCAGCTTGGCGGTCTCGCCGAAGGGCCTGAGGAGGCGCGAAAGATGGTCGAGGCGGCGCTTGCCGACGGTCGCGCGGCCGAGCGTTTTTCGCGCATGATCCGAGCCCAGGGCGGTCCGGGCCATCTGCTCGATCATCCCGAAAAACATCTGCCGAAGGCGCCCATCCAGCGCCCAGTCACCCTCGAAGGCGAGGGCTTCGTCGCCGCGATCGACGCGAAGAGCCTCGGCCTCGCGATCATCGAGCTCGGCGGCGGGCGGCGACAGTCGGAGGATGTGATCGATCCGAGTGTCGGTCTGTCGGACACCCTCGGCATCGGCGAGGCGACCGGAAAGGACCGTCCGTTCGCGGAGATTCACGCCGCGAGCGAGGCGGACGCCGAATGCGCCATCGCCAGAATCCGCGCCGCCGTCTCGCTCGCCCCCGACCCACCCGAGGCCGGGGCATCGCCGATCCTGGCCAGCGTCGCCTGACCACGCCGGCCCGAAGGCGCCTGTTGACGCCAGGACTTCGCCATCGACGGTAAAGCCCCAATGCCTGCAGTCGCAAGCATCGCAAACGCCCATCACTTTTCCTTAACCATTTCCGACTACGGTGAGTTTCGGTCCATGCGATCCTGGGAATCCGCCCGCCCGTCGAGAAAGTGTCACAGGGCGTGGACTCCCAGGATCGCATGGACCTGAAGGTTATGGTGACGACCTTCGGTTAAGGAAATGTTGCTGCGCCTATGGGCAAAAGCGGTGATCGAGCTACACCAAACGGAGCTTCGACGATGCATCAAGCGGCCTCGCTTTTCGCGATGTTTGGCCACCGCCTCAGTAAGGAAACTTGAACGCTGGAGACGGTCGCTCTCGGAGTGGTGGTGGTCGAAACGGTCGATGTGCCAGTCTGAGCTGACCCCGTTTCGACGGAAACCCGGCTCGCGTAGGAGGCTTGGGAAACCCTCGAGCACACGCCAAGGCGAGCCGTCTGCCCGTCGAATCCGGAAAACGAGTAAAAAAAAGCAGAGCGATGGCATTCACGACGGCGTTCGTCGGCAAACGGGGGTGAACCCTCGAGTTTGTCGAAAGGAAAAGCCGATGAATCGGAGCACGTTGACGCTGGGCGCCCTGTCCTTGCTGGGCCTTGCGGCAGTCGCCTGTTCGATCGCCGAGAGGTCGGACGAAACGACGACCGCCGCTACGACCGGAACGGCGGAACCCGGAACGACGGAGCCCAAGAGCGCCATCCGGACGCCTTCGCCGTCGCCCGTGATCGCGGAGCAGGAGGCGGATCTCATCGGGAAACGCAGCCAGGCCCGGGCCCTGCAGCCGCTCTCGACCCTGTCGCTCGCCGATGTAGCGACCGGCGCCCTGGCCCCGGCTGCGGAATATGTCCCGCCCGTCCCGCTACCATTTCCGCCGGCGGACCGCGAGCGGTACGAAGAGGTCGATGCCAATCCGGTGAAGCTGGTGAGCGAAGATCCGGTCTCGACCTTGTCGATCGACGTCGACACCGCATCCTACGCCAATGTCCGGCGTTTCCTGAAGGAGGGCGTGCTGCCGCCCGTCGATGCGGTGCGAGTCGAGGAGATGATCAATTATTTCGACTACGCCTATGCCGGGCCGGAGAGCGCGGACGATCCGTTCGCCGTCGATCTCGCTCTGTTCACCTCGCCCTGGGACGAGGGCAGCCAGCTTTTGCGCATCGGCATCGAGGGCTACGAGATCGAGGCCGCCGAGCGGCTGCCGGCCAATCTCGTCTTTCTCGTCGACACCTCCGGCTCGATGGCGAGCGCCGACAAGCTGCCGCTCCTCAAGCGCTCGCTTCGTCTCCTGGTCGAGGAGATGCGGGCGGAGGATCGGATCGCCATCGTCGCCTATGCCGGCGAGGCGGGCGTGGTGCTGGAGCCCACGCCCGGCAGTCGGAAAGGCGAGATCGTGCGCGCCATCGAAGAATTTCGGGCCGGCGGTGGCACGGCCGGCGCCGACGGCCTGAACGCGGCCTACCGCCTGGCGGAGGCCGGTTTCGAGGCGGGTGCGATCAACCGCGTCATCCTCGCGACCGACGGCGATTTCAATGTCGGCGTGAGCGACCCCCGACCGCCTCGAGGACCTCATCGCGAAGAAGCGCGAGACCGGCGTCTACCTCTCGATTCTCGGCTTCGGGCGCGGCAATCTGAACGACCATCTCATGCAGAAGCTCGCCCAGGCCGGCAACGGCAATGCCAGCTATATCGACGGCCTGATGGAGGCGAGGAAGGTGCTGGTGGACGAGATGGGCTCGACCCTCTTCCCGATCGCCGACGACGTGAAGATCCAGATCGAGTTCAATCCGGAACTGGTCGCGGAATATCGTCTGATCGGCTATGAGACGCGCATGCTTCGACGGCAGGACTTCAACAACGACCGCGTCGACGCCGGCGAGATCGGCAGCGGCCACAGCGTGACCGCCCTTTACGAGGTCACGCCGGTCGGCAGCCCGTCGCGCCTGGTGGACGACCTTCGCTACGGCATCCAGCCGGCTGCGGCAGTCCGGTCAGACGCCGATGCCGAACTCGCCTGGCTGCGCCTTCGCTACAAGCGGCCGGGTGAAAGCGAGAGCGTTTTGATGGAACGGCCGGTGCCGGCCGAGGCTGCCACCGCCTTCGAGGCGGCGCCCGGCGACGCCAGGTTCGCGGCCGCGGTCGCCGGCTTCGGGCAGATCCTCCGGCAGAGTGTCCATGTCGGCGCGTTCGATTTCGATGCGGTCGCCGAGATCGCGTCGGCGGCGCGCGGCGAGGATTCGTTCGGCTATCGCAGCGAATTCCTCCAGCTGGTGCGGCTCGCCGAGAGTGCCGCGGCGCTCGGCCCGGGCGAGGGATGACCCAGCGCGGGCCTCGTCTTCGGGTAGTGTCCGGCGCGCCTGCCGAGGCCGCCGGCGCCGCCCGCCTGCGCAGGCCCGCGACCGAGGCCCCGCCCGGTATCGATGCCTCGACCTTTGCGGGGGTGGATTGGGAGGACGTCGTGCCGCGGCTGCTGCTGCTCGCCATGTCGAGGCTCAGCCGCATGACCTGGCGGGGACGGCGGAATGCGCCGCCGCCCGCTGCTGCGGACGCCGAGGACTTCGTCAACGATGCCATCGCCAAAACGCTCGCCGGCGTGCGCGTCTGGTCGAAGGCGAACTGCACGCTGTTTCAGCATCTGGCCGGCATCGTGGTCTCCGACATTTCCCATGCCGCCGAGGCTGCGGAGAACCGCCTCACGCTCGCCGACGACGGCCGGCCCGGCGGCTGGCCGCCGGACGGCGCGGACGAGCGCCCGGATCAGGAGGAGCGCGCACTCTGGCGATCGGAACAGCGCCGGCTCATCGACCATCTCGACGAGGTCGACCCGATGCTCGCGCGCATGGCCGAGCTGATGCTTGTCGAGGATATCGACGGATCGGCGGAGCTGGCGTCGAGGCTCGACCGCTCGGTCGCCGAGATCGCCAATCTCAGAAAGCGCCTGAAGCGCGCGACCCGCGCTTTCGTTCTGGCGGAGGAGGGGCGGGCATGAGCGCCGGCGGCAACCGGATCGGCGCCCGCTTGATCGCCGGCCTCGACGACGCCTCCTCGATTGAGCGCCGCCCGATCGAGGAGGTCCGCGCAGCGCTCCTGCAGACGGGTCTCGACCCGGCACCGTCGATCGCGCTCGCCCGCCGTCTGGCGTCCGGCGATACGGCCGGGTCGGCGGCCGGCCTGCTTCGAAAGATCGAGGCGGCGGATGCGGTCGATGCCGAGATCGAGGACCTGGAACAGGCGCCGATCGATCAGGTCCGGGCCACCCTTCGGTCCGCCACTGGGCCCACCGTGACCGGGCGCGAGAGATCATCGGCCCATGGCGACGCACAACCTTCGAAGCGCAGACGCCTCCGGGCGCTAGGCTGGGGCGGCTCGCTGATCGGTATCGCCGCCTCGGTCCTGCTGTTCGCCGCGGTCCGTCCGGATGTCTTGGAGCGGCAGGAGCGGATCGAGGCCGGGACGGCCGCCGTCCGAAGCCCGCCGACGGCAGGCGAGGATGAGGCGAGCATGGCCGAGGAGGCGGGCGAGCGGCGCGAGAGCGATGTCGCTCAGATGGTCATGCCGAGCGAGAGCGAACCGCGCCCGGACGGCGCGACGGCCCGGAACCGGCAGCAGGCCGCAGTTGCGAAGCGGACTGCCGGCGCCCCCTCTGCCGCGCTCGAGGTCCGGCCGCCTGCGGCCCTTTTGCCGGAGGAGCCCCTTATGGAGCTCGGGCTCGCGGCCGATGCGGACCCGCCGCCGGCGAGGGTCTCCCACAGGCCGGCGCCAAAGCCGACGCCAAATGCGCGCGAGCTGGCTGCGCTGGCCGACGAAGATGACGGGAAGTTGCTTCCTTCCGCTGAACGAGCGGCGCCGACGGTGTTCATGTCCCGAGCCGAGGAATTGCCATTCGGTCTGGACGAGGTGAGGGGCGTGTTCGTCGTCGATGAGGAGCGGGCGCCGCGGACGCTGCGCGCGCTGGAGACGGCCAAGCCCGATCCCGGACTGGCCGCGCGGGCGGACGAAGCCGCCCATCTCGAGCCGGACGGAACGATTCTCGCGTTGGTCGCCCTCGACCGGGGAGGGCGGCGGATCGAGGCGGCTCTGGTCGGGATGTCGCAGGCGGAGCCGGTCCGGACGCAGCCCCTGGTGCTGGACAGCGGCATCCACGCCTTCGTCGAAGCGGCTCCCGCGACGCTTTCGGAGCCGGCGCCGGCTTACGAACTGCTTGAGCTTCCGGATGCCGATCGAAGCCAGAGGCCGTAGGATCTGCCCGCCTGAACGATGACGGGTGAGGCGAGGGCGGCCTGTTCGCGAAGTTTCAGGCGGCTCAATCCCGGTGATGGTGATCCCGCTGCCAGGGCAGGCGCAGACGGGTCGAGACCTCCCGGTCCCGCTCCCAGGGATCACGCACGGGATCGCCCTCTTTGGGCTGACGAAGCGGTCGCCGCCGCTGCGGCGGCTCGGTCTGCAGATACTCGACTTCAGCCACACGCCGACCTCGGCGGATTCTTTCAACCCTGACTTTCACAACGGCCTCTCTGAATAGGAATGAACGCGCATATCTTAACATCTTAGAGGGATTGTGAAATAGCGATATTCAATCTTAAGTAGATTTTCTTCGGCGATGAACATCAGCCAGCTCCGGGGTGGTGAAATACCGCGGATTTCCTGGTGGCGGACGGCGCCGAAGGTGCTGGAATGACACTCTTCGAAGGCGAATTTTTACGTATGAAATTTTATGCCGGGGTTGATGGAATAAGGATGGCGAACATCTGTTAGGTAGATTATCCATCGGTTGCATAACAATTATAAGTTTGGAGTTCTGTAATGACCGAAGCCACTCTCGATCAAGCCGTCATTCAGACGATGAACGAGCTCATGCGTGCGAGCAGCGAATGCGCCGAATACGATCCGGGCATGTCCGCGAAGTTCGCGGCGACGGCCCGCGACTTCGGCCGCGACCTCGGCATCACCCCCTCAGCCGCCCGCGCCGAGAGCGGATCAGGCCTCGAAGACGTGCCCCGGAGCGAGGAAGAGGACGAATTTCAGGACCTGCTGCATCTTCTCGATCTGCAGAAGAAGGCGGTCGCCGCCGCCGAGACCGACATGACGCCGAAATCACGTTTCGGCTGGCTCGGGCTGGACGTCTGGTCCAGGTGGTAATGCGCATCGCCGGATCGCCGCCACGTGGTCCGGCAAATCTTCACCGGCTCTGAAATCTACACCCGGCCGGGTCCCTCCGAATAGGCATCAGGCCGTTCTGACCGCGATCATATGGCCGGTCGACCAGGCGAGCTCGAGGCTGACGAAGCGCGGGTCGGCCTCGACGCTCGCGACCAGCTTCGGCGCGAGTTTCGCACCTTCCGGCCAGTCGTCGGTCGGCGAGAGATCGTCGACCACATAGAGCCCGCCGGTCGCCACGAGATCCAGGGCGAGATCGAGATGCTCGTATTTGCCGGGCATGGCGTCGGCGAACACCAGATCGAAGCGCTGGCCGAGCGCGGCCGCCCCCTGCATGAACGAGGCCGCGTCCTCGACGACGACGCGCAGCCGGCCGTCGAGCTCGGCCTTGGCGACCGCCGATCCGGTCTCGTCGACGTCCACCGTCCAGAGCTCGGCGTCCGCACTCATGCCGTCGAGGAGCCAGGCGCAGGACACGCCGAAGCCGGTGCCAAGGTTCAAAAGCCGGCCCCTCGGTTTCGCCGCGGCGAGGGTGCGCAGGAGAGCGCCGGTCTCCTGCGCACAGCTTTCCTCGAAACCGTGCTCGGCGGCTTTCGCGAGAAGCGTCTCGATGGCGGCAGGTTCGGGTGTGGGCATGGTGCGTTCTCCTGCTCGATCATCGCCCGGAGGCGGATGCCTTGGCGGCGGCGAGGGCCTGGCGCAGCACCGAACGATCGCCGACGTGATTGGCGAGGATGAGCACGAGACGGGCGTTCAGCGCCTCGCTGGCCTCCCGATTGAGGCCTTCATGCAGCGCCAGAAGTTCGGCGTAAAAGCCGTCGGGATCGTCGATGTTGGCAGCCGTGATCAGCCCCGTCATGCGCGCATCTCCGCCGTTTCGATCTCTGCTGCCTGGCCGTCCATCGCCGACAGCATCGCCTTTCGCACCACTCTCTCCTCGTAGTCCGGCCAGCGCGCCCAGACATGCTGGTCCGGGCGGAGCAGGTAGACGGCGCCGTCGAGTCCGCCGAGATAGCGGGCCGAAAGGGCGCCGCTCGGATCGCCAGCGTCCCGTATCTGCACGGTCCGGACCGGAACGCCATCGACGACGAGGCCCTGGGGCGCCGGCCGATCGATTGCGAGCAGCGTGAACCCGTCTTCGAGAGCGGAAAGCAGCCAGCCGTCGCCGAGCGGCGCGTCGACCGCAGACGCGCCCGGACGGGTTCGCGCAGGACCGCCCACCAGCGCGTCCTCCCCCGCATTCGTGTAGACCGTCGGCAGGGACAGCCGCCCCGAATTCACCAGGGGGCGGGCGAAGGGGTGGGCCGCCGAAAGATCGAGCACGGCGTCCCTGAAGACCCGGCTCGCATGGGACTTCGGCGTGATGAATTCGGTCGAGCGCGTCGAGTTCAAAATGTTCTCGTCTGCCGCCTGCACCCGTTCCCGTTCATAACCGTCCAGCAGGCGGTCGCCGGCCGTTCGCTCGATCACCAGCTTCAGGCGCCAGGCGAGATCGTCCGCGTCCTGCAGCCCGCTGTTCGCGCCACGCGCGCCAAACGGCGAAACCTGATGCGCGCTGTCGCCTGCGAACAGCACGCGGCCGTGGCGAAAGCGCTCCATGCGCCGGCATTGAAAGGTGTAGATCGAGACCCATTCGAGATCGAAGGCGACGTCCTCGCCGAGCATGGCGCGAAGTCGCGGGATCACCCGCTCCGGGTTTTTCTCTTCCGCGACGTCGACGCCGCGGCCGAGCTGCAGGTCGATCCGCCAGACGCCGTCCGGCTGCTTGTGCAGGAGGGCGGACTGGCCGGGGTTAAAGGGCGGATCGAACCAGAACCAGCGCTCGGTCGGGAAATCCGCTTTCATCGAGACGTCGGCGATCAGGAAGTTGTCCTCGAACACACGGCCGACGAAATCCAGCCCCATGAGCCGCCGCGTGGTCGAAGCGGCGCCGTCGCAGCCGATCAGCCAGTCGGCCTCCAGCCGGTAGGGCCCGTCCGGCGTCCCGATCTCCAGGTCGACATGGTCTTCGCCGACGTCGAGCCCGATCAGCCTGTTCCGCCCGCGCAGCTCGATCGATCTACCTTCGATCTGCAGCTCGTGCAGGCGTGCCACCAGGGCGGCCTCCAGATAATATTGCTGCAGGTTGATGAAGGCCGGGCGACGATGGCCGCTCTCCGGCAGGAGATCGAAACCATAGACTTGGCGTTCGCCGAAGAATACCTTGCCGCGGTTCCAGGTGACGCCCATGGCGACCAGTTCGTCGCCGACGCCGAGGCGATCCAGGATCTCGAGCGAACGCTTGGCGAAGCAGATGGCGCGGCTGCCGACACCGACCCGGTCGCTGTCGTCGAGCACCAGAACCGGCACGTCTTTGAGCGCGAGATCGATCGCGAGCGCAAGCCCGATCGGCCCGGCGCCGACCACCACCACCGGATGCCGGATTGGCGAGGATACGCCCTGATCCGGCGAGCGGCTGTATGGATAGAGCGGCGTATCGAAGATCGTCGGCATCACCTCGGGGCCCGATGCGGCTCCTCTCCACCATCGCCCGATCGCTGATCGGAGACAAGCAGAACAGCTCAACTTTCGAGCTGAACTGGCGCTGAACGCCCCGTTCAGCTATCACACAGGACTTTCGTTGTAAGTGCCACTCACCAAAACATTGCCCGCGAACCCACGGCGTTCGATCAAAAAAACCTTCAGTTGAGGAAACGATCATATGCTGCGCTCTCTTGTTCTCCTGCCCGTCGCCGCGACCTTTCTGGCCGCGCCGGAAGCCGCCGCCGGGACCTTCACCGATCAGCGAACCGGCTGCCAGTTCATCTATGACTGGGACGATCCGGACAGCGTCGAGTGGGACGGGCCATGCGTCGATGGCAAGGCTGAAGGTGAGGGTCAGCTCCGATGGTACGCCGGCAGCGATCTGATCTGGGTCAGCGAGGTCAAGCGCGAGAGCGGTTTCATCATACGTGACGGGACCTACGAGCCGATCATCGAGCCATCCGATCTGGAGATGAAGGTCGAATGCCAGGTCGGCGCCACGACCGTTCGCGTGACCGTCGACGAACGCATCGACATCGAACACTACTCGACCTCCAGTCATCTGCTGAGACTGGGTCGGGATCACGGCTTTCAGAAATGCAACGCGACCGGCGAAAAGATGGCGAGGAACAACATCGCCGTCACCCTCGACCATCACGGTGTCGAACCGTCCAAATATGTTCATTCGGCAAATATTCGCGCCTACTGGAACCGTCCGAACCTGGAAGAGATGCAGCAATTCTCCAACAGGCACGGAGCGCAAGCCTATAAAGCGATGAAGGAAAAGGCCGAAGCCAAGCGACACGCCGAGCGCGCCGAACGGGCCCGGCTCGAACAGGCCGCGCGCGAAGAGGAGTCTAGCCGCAAGGAGGCCGAGCGCAAGCGCGAGGCCGAACAGGCCAGAGCCGAGCAGGCCGCGAAGGAAGAAGCCGTAAGCGCTTTCGCCGAGGACAATGGCGCCGAGATGATCATCTCGATGAACGAGCTGCAGGCCAATCCCTTCGCCCTCGAGGGTGACGTGGTCGGCGTGGAGGGAGCCTTCATCCGCATGGTGGAGCGCGACGCAGCCCTGTTCGCCGACGGCGCAGCGCGGCCGATCCTTCTGCGCGACGTCCCGTCCGACCGTTTCGTCGATCAGATGAAGGCCTATCTGCTGGTCGGCGAGGTCAAGGGCACGGAAGAGGTCAACGTTCCGGAGCTTGGCGGCCAGGTCAGCATGCCGGCGCTCGACTATGTCGCCGACTGTCCCCGGGCTGAGGGCTGCGAGCAGTAGGCTTTTCCATCGTTCCAAACGAAGCCGTTTCTGTCCGACTGCCCCCTCTCCGAAAACCCACCGGCGGTCGGGTGAAGAGTCGACGCCTGCCCTCAGGCCGGTGGCGGATAGGTGATGGCCAGGATCTCGATCTCCTCCTGCCCGCCGGGCTTTCTCACCGTGACCAGATCGCCGACTTCGGCGCGCAGCAGGGCGCGGGCGACCGGCGAGACCAGGCTGATCTCGCCCTGATCCAGCCGCGCCTCGTCGACGCCGGCGATGGTGACCGTGCGCTCCCGATCCTCCTCGTCGGCATAGGTGACCGTCGCGCCGAAAAACACCTTGTCGCGCACGGTCTGGGCGGCGGGATCGACGACCTTCGCCTTTTCCAGCCGTTTGATCAGAAAGCGCATGCGCCGGTCGATCTCGCGAAGGCGCTTCTTGCCGTAGATGTAGTCGCCGTTCTCGGAGCGATCGCCATTGCCCGCGGCCCAGGACACCACCTCCACCACCTTCGGCCGCTCCACCGAGCGCAGCTGGTCGAGCTCGACCCGAAAGCGAGCGGCACCCGCCGGTGTCAGATAGGTGGACGCATCCGGCGGCAACGGGGCTGGCGTATCGTCGTCGTCGACCATCGGGCGGCGGGGCAGCGGTCTCAGCGAGACCGGCTGACTTGGAGCCGGCTGACCTGGAGAATATGCAGCGCCGCATCGCCAAGGCTCGCGAGACGATAGGCCGTGCCCGCCGCGAGATCGACGCTGTCGCCCGCCCCGAGCCGCAGGCGCTCGCCGTCGCGCTCCAGCTCGGCGCTGCCCGACATCACCAGCCAGTGCAGATCGGTCTCGGCGTCCTCGACGTGAGCCACCAACTGTCCCGGCAGGATCTCCAGCTTCTGGATGACGGCGTCCTCGCTTACATCCAGGAGCCTCGCCCGGCCCCAGCGCTGATCGAGAGTGCGGTGGGTCAGCGTCTCGCTCCTTCCGACCGCGTTCAACTCGGCCACGAGCTGCTTCACCGGCTCGCTCTTCTCGCGATCCACCACCAGCACCGCATCCTCGGTCTCGATCACCGCGAGGCCCCGCACGCCGGCGAGCGTCACCAGACGGCTGCCGGCTTGGACCAGGCAATCTTTCGCCTCCTCCAGCAGCACGTCGCCGCGCGCCGCGTTGCCGTTCCCGTCTTTCGCCGCATGCTCCCAGATGCTGTGCCAGGAGCCGAGGTCGCTCCAGCCGGGATCGCAGGGCACAACGGCGATGCGCTTTGCGCGCTCCATCACCGCCTTGTCGATCGGCAGTGACGGGATCTTTTCGTACAGGTCCATGGGCGGGAGAAGGCTGCCGTCCTCGGAGGTTTCCGCCTCCAGAAACGCGCGCCGCGTCGTCTCCAGGATCTCGGGTTCGTGTTCGCCGAGCTCTTCGAGAATGCGATCGGCGCGGAACAGGAACATGCCGCTGTTCCAGACGTGACCGCCGTTTGCCAGCATCGCCTCGGCGGTCGGCAGATCAGGCTTCTCGACGAAACGCTCGACCTTGCGCACCGCCGGACTGCCCTCGACCTCCTCTCCGAGCCGGATGTAGCCATAGCCGGTCTCGGGCCGCGTGGGCTCGATGCCGAAGGTCAGGAGATCGCCGCCCGCGGCCACGGGAAGCGCCTGGCGGACAGCGTCGTTCAGCGCGTCCCGGTTCTCGATCAGATGATCGGACGGGCAGACCCAGAGTACCGCATCCCCGCCGAACGTCCGCTCGGCGTGCAGCGCCGCGAGCGCGATGGCGGCCGCGGTGTTTCGTCCCTTCGGCTCCAGCAGGCGATGCCGGGCGAGTGCAGGGTCCATCGCTTCGAGCTGCCGGCGGATAAGGAGATCCTGATGCTTCGCCGCGACCGTGATCAGCCGGTCCGCAGGCGCCTGGTCGAGCGCGCGCCCGGCGGCGATCTGCAGGAGGGACTCCTCGCCTATCAGCTTCGCCAGATGTTTCGGCATGGTCTCGCGGCTGACCGGCCAGAGCCTGGTCCCGGCGCCGCCGGCGAGAATGACCGGCAAAATGGCCGTCATGGTCTCTCCTTCATTCTGGTCCTCGGTAGGTTCGAAGCCCGTCGGTTCGAAGGGCGCATTGATAGCGAAACTGACGCGACACGCCAGTCCGAAATTCCGGCGGGATCGGCAAATCATGGCAGCAAGACTTTCGCCCGCATTGTGAATTTGTGCAAAGCCATCTGCCGTGTTAGGGGGTTCTGTTGCCGTGAAAAAAGGGACGGAAGCCCATGGCCAGCACCAAGCAGATCCTGATCATCGACGACGAAGCCGCGCTGCGCAGCTCGCTGGCTGAGCAGCTGGAGCTGCATGAGGGGTTCGTCGCCATGCAGGCGGAAACCGGGGCGGAGGCGCTGGAGCTGGTCAAGGAGCACCATTTCGAGGTGATCCTGATGGACGTCGGCCTGCCCGACACCGACGGCCGCGACCTCTGCCGCCTGATGCGCCGCCAGGGCGTGAAGACCCCGGTGATCATGCTGACCGCCCATGACAGCGACGCCGACACCATCCTCGGCCTGGACAGCGGCGCCAACGACTACATCCCGAAACCCTTCAGGCTCGGCGTGCTGCTCGCCCGCGTGCGCGCACAGCTTCGCCAGTTCGAACTCTCGGACGACGCCACCTTCCCGATCGGCCCCTACGCCTTCCGGCCGAGCGCCAAGATCCTGACCAACACCGAGACCGAGAGGAAGATCCACCTCACCGAGAAGGAAACGGCGATCCTCAAGTATCTCTACCGCATGGGGGATCGCCCGGTGCCGCGCGACGTGCTGCTGGACGAGGTCTGGGGCTATAATGCGGGCGTCACCACCCACACCCTCGAAACCCACATCTACCGCCTTCGCCAGAAGGTCGAACCCGACCCCTCCAACGTCAGCATCCTGGTCACCGAGCCCGGCGGCTACCGCCTGGTGCGCTGAGGCGCGCTGCGCTGGGGCTGGTGCGGACGGCGGGACTCGAACCCGCACGGGCATCGCCCTCCGGATTTTAAGTCCGGTATGTCTACCAATTCCATCACGTCCGCGAGCCGCGGGCTCGACCGTCGACTTGTTTCGCCTTCGGCGACGCTTGGCCTTGATGTGGGATAGGGGATTTCGGTCAGGAGGGCAACGTGGCGGGTTATAGGAAACCCGTCGCCAGGTGGAACATCAGCCAGACGATCAGGGCCGCGAAGACGGCGCCGAACAGAGCGGGCCAGACGCCGTAGGCCTTGCTGTCGTCGATGCGCTGGTCATCCATGTCTGCGGGCTCCGCTGATGCCTCCGCGCCTGCCACGGAGCAAAGTCAATGAGGTGGCCACGCCACTAACCGGTAAGTAGTTTCGGCAGCCAGAGGGCGATCTCCGGGAAGAACATCACGATCAGGAGGCCGATGATCTGAAGGCCGATGAACGGGATCACCGAGGCGAAGATCTGCTGCAGCGTGATCTCCGGCGGGGCTACGGATTTGAGCCAGAAACAGGCTGGACCGAAGGGAGGTGACAAAAAATAGATCTGGATGTTCATAACGAACAATACGCCGAACCAGACCGCGGCCCAGGCCGGATCGAGGCCGAGCGCCGGCGCCATGTCGACGACGACGGGCGCGAAGATCGGCACGGTGATGAAGACGATCGCGATCCACTCCATGAAGGTGCCGAGCACCACCAGGATCAGCATCATCACGAAGATGACGCCCCGTGGTGGCAGGTCCAGGCCGGTGAAAAGCGAGCGCATGAAGTCGCCGCCGCCGATCAGGTTGTAGATGCCGACGAAGCTGACGGCGCCCACGATCAGCCAGATGATCGTGCCGACGGTCGACATGGTCTGGACGAGCGCGCTCTGCAAAAGGGTCCAGTCGAACCGGAAGCGCACCAGGGCGATGAAGATCGCGCCGAACACGCCGACGCCGGCCGCCTCGGTCACCGATGCGACGCCGCCATAGATCGAGCCCATCACGCAGGCGATCAGCAGCACCGAGAGGATCACCGCCACCAGGCGGTTGGTCGAAAGCGAGGTGTCGCCGCCCGTCCGCTCCGCCACTTCGGCCGCGGTCGGCGCGAGCGAGGGATTGAAATAGCAGCGGATCAGGATGTAGGCGACGTAGAAGCTGGCCAGCAGCAGGCCAGGGATCACGCCCGCCATGAACAGATCGCCGATGCCGACCTGGGCGGAAAGACCATAGACGATCATCACGATCGAAGGCGGAATCAGCGTCGCGAGCGAGCCGGAAGCGCAGATCGTGCCGATCGAAAGCTTCTTGTCGTAGCCGAGCCGGAGCATTTGGGGCAGCGCCACCAGGCCGAGCATGACGATCTCGCCGCCCATGATGCCGGACATCGCGGCCATCACCACCGCCACCACCACGGTCTGCACGGCCACCCCGCCCCGGAGATTGCCGGCGAAGATCGACATGGCGTCGAACAGATCCTCGGCGATGCCGGCTTTTTCCAGGAGCGAGGCCATCAGCACGAAAAGGGGAACGGCCACCAGCGGGTAGCTTTCAAGGAGACCGAAGGCATTGGTCGAGACCAGATAGAGACCGCGCGGGCCAAAGAACAGAAGGGCGGCGACGATCGAGATCAGGAGCGTCACCACGCCGAGCGGCATGCCGGTCGCCATCAACAGGATCAGCGTGATCACGATGCCGATGCTGACCGTGCCGATGTCGTAGTCCCGAAGGTTGATGATCTGTCGGGGATCGAGCAGCTCGCCGAGAGACGAGAGCGTCCCGCTCAGACTCTCGACCCCGCCGCCGGTGTAATGGGCGACGAAGATGATCAGGAGCCGCACGAACATCAGCCCGGCGACGATCATCACCAGGGTGCGAAGGACGTCCGAGCGGAAATGGCGGTGCAGGTTGGTGAGCAGCTGCGCGAGATAGAGGATGGCGCCCGCCACCAGCGCGGTCTTCAGCATCATCGGCTGTGGCGAGTTGAATGCGCTGCCGTAGCGCTCGACGATGTCGATCGATTCCAGCGCCCGGGACAGCGCGTCGGTCGCGAGCATGTAGAGCGCGAACACGCCCACCGCCATGCCCAGCAGGTCCAGCCACCAGCGTGTGTCGTCCGTGGCCATCAGATAGAAGACGGTGATACCGATATGACGCCGATGCGAGGTGACGTAGCCGACCGACAGCATCCAGGCGGTCGCGCAAAGCACCATCACCACCTCGAACGCCCAGGAGGTCGGCGCGTCGAAGACGTAGCGCGCCACAACCTCCCAAAGGGTGACGAAAGCGCAGAACACGTAGAACTGGCCGACGCCCAGGCCAAGAAAGCGGCTGAAGCGGTCGACCACGCCGGGATTGGCAATGTCGGCGCCGACCGTCTCTTCGCGCTCGAGAATGGTGCTCATGAAGGATGAACGCTCCGGTGGACAGATGCGGCCTTCGCACTGCCGCCGGTCGTATGTTGGTGTCCGGCCACCGGCCAGTAAAAAGTGGAAGGGGGGAATGTCCCCCCTTCACCCCACATCACTTTAATCCAAAAGCCCGGTGCGCTTCATGAAGCTGAGATGCGCGTCCAGCGCCTCCTTGGCGAGCTCGGACTGCGCGCCGAAGTCTTCCCAGGCGCCGACGGCGAGCTCGCGGAACTTCTTGCGCTCCTCCGGCGACCAGTCGGTCACGGTCATCTCCGGGTTTTCCTTGTCCCGTGCGACCAGGTCACGGTCCTGCAGATCGGCTTCGCGGCGCATGGCGTCATAGGCGGCGTTGTACCAGACTTCGAGCGTCGCCTGATGGGCGGGATTCAGGCCCTCCCAGACATCCTTGTTGACCACGAACTGCAGCACCGCCATGGAGTGGATGCCCGGATAGAGCGGATTCTTGGCGACCTTGTGCATGCCCGAGGCGTCGTTGTTCACGTAAGCCGAAGCATCCGCCGCATCGACCACGCCCTTTTCCAGCGCCGTGTAGACCTCGGAGAAGGGGAGGGAAACGGGCGACGCCCCGGCGCGCTTGAACACCTCGGCGGCGAGCCCCTCCGGCGAGCGGATCTTGACGCCCTCCAGATCGGCCACGCCGTTGATCACCACCTTCGAGACCAGCGCCTCCTTGGCATAGGGCCCGCAGCCGATCACGTGAATATTGCCGCCGCCATACTGGTCATAGAGTTTCTGCAGGATCTCCTTGCCGCCGCCGTGATTGCAGAAGGTGCGGACCTGATCGACCGTATCGTAGCCCGCGATCAGATCGCCGATGATCGCGAAGGCCGGATCGCGCCCGGAGAAATAGGAAACGGCGTTCAGATCGCCGTCCAGAATGCCGTTTGCGACCGCGTCGATGGTCTCGCGATGCGGCACCACCGCCTTGGTCGGCAGCACCTCGATCTCGAGCTCGCCCCCGGTCATTTCGCTGAGCTTCGGCGCCCACTGCTCGGTCATGAACCGATGCGCCCAGTCCCCAGGCGCCGAACTCGCCTGCACCTTCAATTTCGTCGCCGCGAGCGCGGGCGAGCCGCCCGGGGCGAAACTTGCCAGAGCCAGGACGGCGACCGCCGTCGACAAAAGGATCCGTTTCATCAGCCTTCCCTGCTTTCAAGTTGTCCTTGAGCCATCTTCAACAGACAGATGCGGATTTGTCAAAGCGGGAGGCGAAGGGGAACGCACCATGAGGCCTGCTTGACCGGATCTCTCCAAATTCTATTGTGCGCATTTGATTTTCAATCTGGGCGCGATTCGTGACGATCTTAGGCCTCGATCTGACGTCAGCCCTCCAGGCGCTCGCCACTTTCGGCGGCATCTGCGGCATTTTTGGGCTGTTTGGATTTTGGCAGGCGGGCCTTGTTAAAGAATTCCGTAGGGAACTCGACCTCAATGCCGCCGCTCGTCGCGATGCAGCTGAACGTCTGACCGACCGCCGTTGGTGGGAGCCCTATCATGTCGCGCTGACGGGTGGGCTCAGCCGGTTGGATCGGTGGATGGGGCAGCCGGAGAATCGTGGGCGTGGATTTGCCTGGTGTTTGGCACTCGCCTTTGCCTACCCCGGATTCTCGTTGATCATTGCTTGGCTGTTTTCGATCAACGCCACGATCGGCAATGCCGAACTCCTACCGCCGCCAAATTTACTTGAGTGGTGGCAGCGCTTAATCGTTGTTTGCGCAATCGTGCCGGCGGCCATGGGCGCAGCCTTCTTCGCATTCTCGGCAGGCGGGAATGCCGGAACGAGGACGTTTCTTGCAACCGTAAACCGAGCCGGACGCCCGACGGTAGCAATGGCTGTTGCACGTGACGGGATTGTGGCGGGCGCAGTAGTTGGGGCTGCAACAGTTTCGATAGTGGTCGCAGGCGCCGTAGTCGGAGCAACAGCCTTTGCCGTAGGTACGGCACTAGCCGGCGCCTTGACCGCAGGCGCGACAAGACCCAATGACCGAGCCGTAATCGCTGTTGCGGCTTTTACTGCAGTCTTTGTTGTGGCCGGAGCCTTGGCCCTAATCGTAGCTCTGATCATAGCTATGGCGATATCCGTAGTCGAGTCGATAGCTGGAGCGACAACAGGGGTTGTAGCCTTAACCATCGTCCTGACTGGAGCCGTAGCAGGAGGCGTAGCGGGAGCCGTCGCTCACGCTGCTGTCGCCGTGGCTATAGCGCTAGCCGTGGTTGGTGCCATAGGTCTGCTGCTTTGGTTTGGCGATGGATCCCTAAGAGAAGTGCAGATCGCGGCCATGATCCTTTTTTGGTTCGTGTTGCCTTGGTTGAATGCCGGATTCGACTGGATTTCATGGCAAGTCAGTCGACGCTTGGGCCGCCATTTGCTCCGACAGCTGGAGAAAGAAGGGCGAAGTCGGAGGAATCAGTTCTGGAACAATCCGCTTACCCACATGGCCGCCGACGCTATTGTGGCTGCATTTCTCCTGTTCGGCCTCGCCTGGGCGCTGCCCGCCGCCATCCGCCTCTACAACCGCCTCATCGAAAGCCTGGGGTCCAGCGTCCCGCTGGTGCTGGACGGCTATCTCTGCGACGTGGCGAAGGATCCGCTCGGCGCCGGCATCTGGGCGACGGTGATGCTGATCTCGACCCTGGTGCCGACGCTGATCCATCTGGGCTTCGTCTTCGCCAGCCCCTTCATCGCCATGTTCAGGCCGCACCCGGTCTGGGATTCTCGCGCGGCTCACCTCGAAGGTCGGGGCTTGCCGCCCGCCGTCGATCTCCGCGGCACGCCGCCGGACCGGATCCGCGCCTTCGACCCGACCATCGCCGCCCCGGGCCTCGCCGACCCCGGCACCCCCTGGCTGCCGCCGCTGCATCCCGAGACCACGCGAGCCGTCGCCTGGGAGCTCCGCGTCGTTCAGCCTGTGCTGCAGCTCATGATGGTCACTGCCGCCGCCCTGCTGGTCCTCGACCTCGTCCTCTGGTGGGACCATCTCTGGACCCCCGTCCCCGCCTGGCTCCTCTGGGCCGCCTACGGCTTCGACGCTGCTCCGGTCGGCGAATGCCTGGGCGTCTGGCGCTGACCCCGCCCCTGACAACCTTCAAGGCGTCCCAGAAAACGACCGCATACCGCGGCGCCAGGCTCAAACGGCCCAAGTCAACGAGGTGGCCGCGCCACTGGCCCCGCCGCTGCTCTCAGGCCCTCGATAGTCGTGGTCGGGGTGATGGCTTCGGGGTCGAGGCGGCAGTCGAGCAGCGCGAAGGTTTTTTTGGACCTGGCGCGTTCGAAGGCGGCGGGGAAGTCCTCGGTGGTTTCGACGATCTCGCCGTACCCTCCGTAAGCGCGGGCAAGTTCGGAAAAATCGGGATTCGCGAGGTCGGTGCCGGAGACGCGGGTCGGGTAGTCCCGCTCCTGGTGCATGCGGATGGTGCCGTACATGCCGTTGTTGGCGACGATCCAGATGACCTTGGCGCCATATTGCGCTGATGTCGCCATTTCCTGGCCGGTCATCAGGAGGCAGCCGTCGCCGGCGAACGCGATGACCTCGCGCTCGGGGTGGACCAGCTTGGCGGCGACCGCGGCCGGCGTACCGTAGCCCATGGAACCGCTGGTCGGCGCAAGCTGCGTCTTGTAACCCCGGTACTGGTAATACTGGTTGACCCAAACGCAGTAATTGCCGGCGCCGTTGGTGATGATGGCGTCGTCGGGCAGCTGCTCGGAGAGGTGGGCGACGACCTCGCCGAAATTGACGCGGCCGGGGACGTCCTTGGGTTCGAGGCTCGCCAGATGCTCCTGACGCATGGCCTCCGTGAGGTCCTGCCAGCGGTCGTTGTTGATCGGTTTCAGCCGCAAGGAGGCGCGGGCGAAGGGGGCGGGGCCGGCGTGGATCGAGAGGTCGGTGGCGTAGACGGCGCCGATCTCCTCGCCGCTGGCGTGGACGTGGACCAGCACCTGATCGGGCTTCGGGATGCCGAGTAGCTCGTAGCCCATGCTGGAGGCTTCGCCCAGGCGGGTGCCGATCAGAATCAGGAGGTCGGCCGCTTTGATGCGGTCGGCGAGCGGCGGCTTGAGCGAGACGCCGGCATGGCCGACATAGCAAGCGCTCCGGTTGTCCAGAAGGTCCTGGCGGCGGAAGGAGACGGCGGTCGGCAGGTTGAAGACTTCGATGAACTTGCGGATGTCCCTGACCGCCTGTGGTGTCCAGCCGCCGCCGCCGAGGATCGCGAGCGGCCGGCGGGCGGAGGAGAGGAGGCGCTGCAGGCGTGCCATGTCCTCGACCGAAGGATGGGCCTGCACCGGCTGGAACGGCGGGGCGTCGGCGGCGGTGGTGCGATCGGTCAGCATGTCCTCGGGCAGTCCGATGACCACGGGCCCGGGTCGCCCTGAGCAGGCGACGTGGAACGCGCGCGCCATGATCTCGGGGATGCGCGCGGCATCGTCGATCTCGGTGACCCATTTGGCGATGCCGCGGAACATCTGGCGGTAGTCGATCTCCTGGAACGCCTCGCGATCGCGCATGTGGCGGGCGATCTGGCCGATCAGGAGGATCATCGGCGTCGAGTCCTGGGCGGCGATATGGACGCCGGCCGAGGCGTTGGTGGCGCCGGGGCCGCGCGTCACCATGCAGATGCCGGGCCGGCCGATGAGCTTGCCATAGGCCTCGGCCATCATCGCAGCGCCGCCTTCCTGGCGGCAGATGATATAGCGCACGGGCTTGTCGTGAAGCGCGTCCAGCACCGCGAGGTAGCTTTCGCCCGGTACGCCGAAGGCCATGTCCGCGCCATGGATGCGAAGCTGGTCGACCAGAATCTGGCCGCCCGTGCGCTGGTTGCCGGTCGAAATATGGGACATCGGGTGTCTTTCGTCTCTCGAGCGCGAAGTGGATTTCACATGATGCGCGGGCCGCCATGCCTTGGCAATGGCGGTAACGGCGTGGACCGGCTCAGGCTGCGGGTAGTTCGGCCTTGGCGGCCGGGGCGATGTGCAGGCGATGCGCGTTCAGACCGGCGAAGCGTTCCTCATGGCAGGTGAGGACGACGATCTGCAGACGCTCCGCCGCTTTCTCCAGAATCGCGAAGAAGCGGTCGAGGCGCGTCTGGTCCGAGAAGGCGAGCGCATCGTCGAGGACGACCAGTGCCGGAAGACCGCGCTCCTTCAGCATATCGGCGAAGGCGAGGCGGGTGAGGACGGCGATCTGTTCGCGCGTGCCGTCGGAAAGCTGGACAAAGGGTTCCTCGACGCCATCACGGTCGATCGCGCGGATGCTGAAGGCCGGGGTCACCAGCGGGGTGGTGCCGGGGAACAGGTCCTGGATGTAGGGCGCGAGGCGGGCGGACAGTGGGGCGTTGAAGGTGGCTTTCGCCTCGTCGGAGGCTTCGCGCAGGGTGGACTGCAAAAGCGACAGGGCCTGGTCGTCGAGGGCGAAGGCGTCCCGCTCCTCGGCCAGCCGATGGCGCTGGCGTTCGAGCTGGTCGATTTTTTCGTCCAGGCCGAGACCGGCGCGCACGCCGATCTCCGCTTCGAGGGCGAGCACCGTCCTGCCGGCCTCCTCGAAAATGCGCCGCCGTTCCTCGATGCGCGCGCGCAGTCCGGTGATCTCGGCCTCGACCGGCACGGCGCCCGGCGAGGCGCCGGAGCCTTGACTTTGGGGTGTCGCCTGAAGGGCGCTTTCGGCGGCGTCGAGGGCGGCTTTTGCGTCCCCGATCTCCGCATCGAGGGCGGTCTGGTCATCGCTGTCACCGCCGATGGCAGCGTCGACCTCGGCGAGGCGCTGCATGAGGCGGGTTCGCTGATCGTCCGATGCCGTCACGGCGGCGCTGGCTTCCGCCGCCTGCCGACGCTCGTCGGCATGCTGCGCTTCAAGGTCCGCGCGAGCATTTTCGATCTCTCCGACCTCGCTGCCGATCGCCTGCAAGGCCGCGTCGATCGCTTCCGGCTCACGATCGCCGAGATCGAGCTTGCTCAGCAGGCTTCCGATCGCGCGTTCGGCCGACGCCTTCGCGGAAAGTGCTTGCCGCATCGGCTCGATTTTGGGCTCGATGCCGATCCGGCCGATGCCGTCGATATCGATCGCAAGGCCTTCCGTTACCTGGCGACGCTCGCCCGCGTCGATCGGAGGTTCGCCATTCAGGGTCACGCGATCGAGCGTCTCCGGGCGCAGGTCCAGGCGAACCTCGGTGGCGAGCGCCGCGAGCGTCGTCTCCACCTGGCGCAGGCGATCGACCTGATGTCCGAGCGCTTCCAGATCCCGCCGTCTGCGGCTCGCCGCCTGCCATCGCTCGCCCAGATCGGCAAGCAGGGCTTCACGCGCCCCGACACTCTCCTCGATCATGCCGAGCCGGTGCTGTGCGTTCTCGAAGGCCTTTCCGAGCCTCTCGATTTCGTCGGCGATGCGCTGGCGCTCCTCCGTTCGGGATCGCCTGGCTGCGTTCTTCGCTTCCGCCGCCTGGAGGCGCTGAGCGGCGGCGAGGCGGCGGTTCTCCAGGGTCTGGCGCGCCGCCGTCTGCGCGCGCGCCGTTTCCAGCGCCGCCAGACGTTCCGGCAGATTTTCCCTGATGTCGGCGGCCTGCAGCTCGCCGCGCGCGGCGATCGCGCGCGCCAGCTGTTCGGTCTGCTCGAGAAGGGCATTCCGTTCCAGCGCGATCTCGGCGATCTCGCGCTCAACCTCCTTCAGTCGGATGTCGACCTCTTTGTAGCGTCCACGTTTCTTGCCATGACCATCAATGAGTTCGGCGCGATCTTTCTGGAACTCGGCGAGCAGGCTGTCGACCTCGCTCTGACTGCCGAGTTCCGCGATATCGGCGGCGATCGCCGCTTCCAGGTTGTGGCGAGTGCCGTCGGCGAGATCGGGCAGCTGAAAGGAGTGGGCCTGTGGAGTCAGAAGCACGCCGAATTGGGCGGGGCTGTCCTTGCCGGTGGTGGTTTTCTCCGACGGGTCCAGTCCGAGCAGCCGCTTGAGCTCCGCTTCGGCCTCCGATCCTTCGAAACGCTGTCCTGATGCGGTCTCCAGCCTGGCCGACGGGCGTTTTAGAAATTTTTTCTCCAGAAGATAGCGCTCACCGCCGGTCTCGAAGGCGAGGGTCACCGTCGGCCGGGCACCGGTGACGTGATGGGGCGAAAAATCCTTAACCGCCTGGGTCTTGGCGCCATGGCGTTCGAACAAGGCGGCGCGCAGGGCCAGCAGCAGCGTCGACTTGCCGGTCTCGTTCGGCCCGGCGATCAGATTGAGGCCGTCGCCGAAGTCGCCGACCATCACCGCGTCGTCGAATTTCTTGAACTGCTCGACCCGGAGCGACAGGATCTTCACGCCGCGGCCTCCCGGCGGCGGCGATGGCAGGCGAGCTGCAGATGGCGGATCGCGCGGACCGCGGCCTGACGATCCGCATGATCGTCGCTTTCGGCGATCACGCGCAGCCGGCGCATGGTTTCCCTGACCACCCGATCGGCGGTGAGCAGGTCCAGCTCGTCCTCTGACGGGCGGACGATCAGATGCTCCTGCCGGAGATCCAGATGACAGAGCGCCGCACCGAGGCCGGTCTCGGTGATCAAGCGCGCGAACAGGTCGTGCTCGGCAAGGGTCAGCAGGCCCTGCACCTCAAGGCGCAGAAGCACGCGGGAAAGATCCTGCTGATCATTGCGGATTCGCTGGTCGAGGCGCCTGATGTCGTCGGCGTTCTGCAGCGTGGCCTTATCCTTGATCCAGCAATGGCTCGCGGTCGGGTGTGCCGTGACCGCGGGGCCGGGTGTATCGAGATCGATCAGAAGCACCTGACCGCTTTCCGGCCGATCGAAGCCGTCAGGCTCGGGCGTGCCGGCATACCAGCAGTTCGAAGAAATCGACTTGGTGCCGTGCCAGTCGCCAAGCGCGAGAAAAGCGAGCCCGGCCTTTCTCGCGCGGTCCGGCGCGATCTGGTTGGGCGTCGGCGCGCTCTCGCCGAAATCGGCGATCGAACCATGGGCGAGGCCGATGCGTCTGGCGCCTTCGGGCGTCGCGGCGTCGTCCATCCAGGCGGTCGGATCGCCGCGGCTGTGCTTTTGCCGGAGAGGGGCGGGCAGGAGCCAGGTGTGTTCATCCAGGGATACCGGCGTCGGCACACGGTGAACCCGCACATTGCCCGGAAGGCCGATCGACTCGATCCGGTGCCAGAGCCCATTCGGCAGATCGGGATCGTGATTGCCGGGGATGAGATGCCAGGTCACCGCGGGAAAGCGGCGCATGACCTCGAGCGGCTCGGCGAGTGTTTTGGCATCCGGGTTTTCTTTGTCGTAGACGTCACCCGCCACCAGCACGGTGCGCGCGTTTTCCGTCATGGCCAGTTTTCCGATCGCCGCGATCGCATCCAGCCGCGCTTTCTGCAGCAGCGCCATGACGCCATCGTCGGCAAAGGCGAAGACCTTGCCGATGTGCCAGTCGGAAGTGTGGATCAGACGCAGGCTGCAGCCCTCCGGGGATCAAGTCTCGACCCTGACGGCTTTTTACCCGCCCGAGGCTGTGCATCCAACCCCTGAAGGCAGCGCCTTCAGGCTCGACTTGCCCGAGCCTCGCCCGAAGCTGCTGCATCCATCGACGGATGACGACGTTTCGTAGGAGGCACTGTCCAAAAGCCGCCGGCAGGGCGTCTACGAAGTGGCCGTGCCACCGATGGTGAGGCCGTCGATGCGGATGGTGGGCTGGCCGACGCCGACGGGGACCCACTGGCCTTCCTTGCCGCAGGTGCCGATGCCGTTGTCGAGCTGCATGTCGTTGCCGACGGCACGCACGCGGGTCAGGCAGTCCGGGCCGTTGCCGATGATGGTGGCGCCCTTGACCGGGGCGGTGACCTTGCCGTTTTCGATCAGATAGGCTTCGGAGGCGGTGAACACGAATTTTCCCGACGTGATGTCCACCTGACCGCCGCCGAAGCTGACGGCATAGAGGCCGTTTTTTACGCTCTCCAGGATCTCCTTGGGGTCGTCATTGCCGGCGCGCATATAGGTGTTGGTCATGCGCGGCATGGGCTGGTGGGCGAAGCTTTGGCGGCGGCCGTTGCCGGTGGGCTCGTGACCCATGAGCCGGGCGTTCTGGCGGTCCTGCATGTAGCCGACCAGGATGCCGTCCTCGATCAGCACGTTGCAGCCCGACGGCGTGCCCTCGTCGTCGATGGTGAGCGAGCCGCGTCTGTCGTCGATGGTGCCATCGTCGACCACGGTGACGCCGGGCGCGGCGACGCGCTCGCCGAGCAGGCCGGAGAAGGCCGAGGTTTCCTTTCTGTTGAAATCGCCTTCGAGACCATGGCCGATCGCCTCATGCAGCAGGATGCCCGGCCAGCCCGGCCCGAGCACGACGTTCATTTCGCCGGCGGGGGCTGCGATCGCGTCGAGCTTGACCACGGCCTCGCGGATCGCCTCGTCGACCATGTGCTGCCATCGGGCATCCTCCAGAAAATCGTCATAACCGACGCGCCCGCCGGCACCGTAGCTGCCGCTTTCCATGAGCTCGCCGTCGCCGACCACCACATTGACGTTCAGCCGCACCAGCGGCCGGATGTCGCTCTGGCGGAGTCCGTCGGGACGGATGATCTCGACCTGCTGCCAGGAGCCGGCGAGACTGGCGCTCACCTGCTTGACCCGGGGATCCTTCTGCCGGGCATAGGCATCGATCTTTTGGAGCACCGCGACCTTGGCGGCGTGATCCTTTGAACGGATCGGGTTGTCCTCGGCATAGCGGCGCCGGTTCGTGCCCTTCGGCGGCACGGCGAGTGTCCCGCTATGGCCAGCGCGCACCGCACCCACCGCGTCGAGCGCACGGGTGACCGCCGCCTCGCTGAATTCGGGGCTGTGCGCGCAGCCCACCGCCTCGCCCGCCACGGCTCGCAGGCCGAAGCCCTGGGTGACATCGAAAGCGGCGTTCTTGAGGCGGCCGTCGTCGAAACCGTAGCTCTCGGTCTCACGGTATTCCAGGAACAGCTCGCCGTCGTCGACGCCGCCGAGCCCGTCGCCGATCAGGTCGATCAGACGATCGGGTTCGAGGTCAAAGCGCTCGGTGAGCGTTCCGGAAAAAGCGTCGGTTTCGGCCATGACCGTGTCCTCGTGGGGTAAAACGTTCGGGCGGCGGCGCGACGGCTGGTCGCGGCCGGCGATTTACCTTTCGGTAACCATTACGAAAGTATAAAGGCAGACGTCGATGACGACACCCGTTTGTCGGAGAGACGGCGAGGAAATTGCGACATACTGTCTCCAAAGCCCGGTCAGAGGCTGGTCTCTCTGGAATTCAGAATTTACCGATGTAACCTCATCGTGTACCTACGCCAAGGACGTGAATGCGCGGGTCCGTCGAGCGCAACCAGAGTACGAGAAACCGCATGCCGCTGCTTTTTTTGTCAATGTCGATGGTTCTGATCGGGGTCGGTGACGCGCTGGCAGCAGGCGCCGAGCCCTGGCAGCTGGGCCTCCAGGATGCCGCATCGCCGGTGATGGAGCGCATCATTTCATTCCACGATCTTCTATTGTGGATCATCACGCTGATCACGATTTTCGTCCTTGCGCTGCTGGCCTATGTCTGCGTGCGCTTCAAGGCCGAAAACAACCCGGTGCCGTCGAAACGCACGCACAACGCCATGATCGAAGTGGCCTGGACGGCCATACCGGTGCTGATCCTGGTTGTGATCGCGATCCCGTCCTTCAAGCTGCTCTATTATGCGGACGCAGTCGAGGAGACGGAGTTCACGATCAAGGCGATAGGGCGGCAGTGGTACTGGTCTTACGAATATCCGGACCACGGCAACTTCACCTTCGACGCCTTCATGGTTGCCGACGAGGACATCGACGTATCGGCGGGACAGCATCGCCTTTTGGAGACCGATAACCGGGTGGTCGTGCCCGTCGAGACCAACATCCGGCTGCTGACGACCGCATCCGACGTCATCCACAGCTGGGCGATGCCGGCCCTGGGCGTCAAGCTGGACGCCGTGCCCGGCCATGTGAATGAGGTCTGGTTCCGGGTGGACGAGCCCGGCATCTACTACGGCCAATGCTCCGAACTCTGCGGCGCCTATCACGGCTTCATGCCGATCGCGCTCGAGGCCGTTTCGAAGGAAGAGTTCGAAGCCTGGTCGAAGGAGGCCGAGGAGAATTTCGCGAAGGCCGAGGCGACGCTCGACGTCGCGGCTCGCTGACGCGCAGGGAACGAGGAGAGCCGGGATGGCCCATGATGCAGCGCTGACCGACGAGCATGGCGCGCCCAAGAGCTTCGTGACCCGCTGGGTCTACTCCACCAATCACAAGGATATCGGCACGCTCTATCTGACCTCGGCTTTCGTTGCCGGCGTCGTCGGCCTGATCCTCTCGGTGGTCTTTCGCCTGGAGCTGATGCAGCCGGGCATGCAGATCTTCGTCGACAACCCCCATCTCTTCAACGTGTTCGTCACCGCCCACGGCCTGATCATGGTGTTCTTCTTCATCATGCCGGCCCTGATCGGAGGATTCGGCAATTGGATGGTGCCGTTGATGATCGGCGCGCCGGACATGGCGTTTCCGCGCATGAACAACATCAGCTTCTGGCTGCTGGTGCCGGCGTTTTGCCTTCTGGTCGGCTCGATGTTCTTCGGGGACGGCGTCGGCGGCGGCTGGACCATCTACCCGCCGCTTTCCTCGGCGGTCGGCAATGCGTCGGTGTCGGTCGACATGGCGATCTTCGCGCTGCATCTCGCCGGCGCCTCGTCCTTGCTCGGCGCGATCAACTTCATCACCACCATCTTCAACATGCGCGCGCCCGGCATGACGCTGCACAAGATGCCGCTCTTCGCCTGGGCAATCCTGGTCACCGCGTTCCTCCTCCTGCTGGCCGTGCCGGTGCTGGCGGGCGCCATCACCATGCTGCTCACCGATCGCAATTTCGGCACCAGCTTTTTCGTGCCGGAAGGCGGCGGCGATCCGATCCTGTTCCAGCATCTGTTCTGGTTCTTCGGTCACCCCGAGGTCTACATCATGATCGTGCCGGGCTTCGGCATCATCAGCCACATCGTGTCGACCTTCTCGAAGAAGCCGGTGTTCGGTTATCTCGGCATGGCTTATGCCATGGTCGCGATCGGCGTGATCGGCTTCGTGGTCTGGGCGCACCACATGTATACGGTCGGCATGGGCGTCGACGTGCGGGCCTATTTCGTCGCGGCGACCATGGTCATCGCGGTGCCGACAGGCATCAAGATCTTCAGCTGGATCGCGACCATGTGGGGCGGCTCGATCGAGTTCAAGACGCCGATGCTCTGGGCGGTCGGGTTCATCTTCCTGTTCACCGTCGGCGGCGTGACCGGCGTGGTGCTGGCGAACGCCGGCGTCGATCTCGCTCTGCACGACACCTACTACGTCGTCGCCCACTTCCACTACGTGCTGTCGCTCGGCGCGATGTTCACGATCTTCGCCGGCATCTACTACTGGATCGGCAAGATGTCTGGGCGGCAATATCCGGAGAAGCTCGGCAAGATCCACTTCTGGATGACCTTCATCGGCGTCAACCTCGCCTTCTTCCCGCAGCACTTTCTGGGTCTCGCGGGTATGCCGCGGCGCATTCCGGACTATCCGGACGTCTATGCCGGCTGGAACATGATCTCGTCGGTCGGTGCGCTGATCTCCGCCGCGAGCGCCGTGTTCTTCGTCTACGTGATGTACCGGACCTTCACGTCCGGCGAGAAATGCGCGGACAATCCGTGGGGCGAAGGTGCCGACACCCTCGAATGGACCGTGTCGTCGCCACCACCCTTCCACACCTTCAACGATCTGCCGCAGATCAAATAAGGTAGGGTCGGTCCGGTCGCCATGAGCGAAAAGTCGATCGCCATTGCAGAAGAAGTCACGGGCGTCTCCGACGTCCGTGACTTCTGGCTCCTGCTGAAGCCCAACGTGATGTCGCTGGTGGTGTTCACTGCGGGCGTGGGCCTCTATCTGGCGCCCGGAACGATCCACCCGCTGATGGCGGCGGTGGCGATCCTCTGCATCACTGTGGCTGCCGGTGCATCGGCGGCGATCAACAATGCCTATGATGCCGATATCGACCGGGTGATGGTGCGCACGCGCAGGCGACCGACGGCGACTGGCAGGATCGCGCCGGCCGATGCCCTCGCTTACGGTCTGACGCTCGCCGTTTTCTCCATCATGGTGATGGGGCTTGCGGTGAACTGGACCGCTGCTGCGCTGATCGCGATCACGATCGGCTTCTATGTGCTGATCTACACCATGTGGCTGAAACGCAGCACGCCGCAGAACATCGTGATCGGCGGCGCCGCAGGCGCTTTGCCGCCAATGATCGGCTGGGCGGCGGTCACGGGCGATGTCAGCATGACGTCGATCGCGCTGTTCGCCATCATCTTCTTCTGGACTCCGCCGCACTTCTGGGCGCTGGCGCTGTTCCGGTCCAAGGACTACGCGGATGTCGGCGTGCCGATGCTGCCGGTGACCGCAGGGGCGGCGTCGACAAGGCTGCATATCCTGGTCTACACGATCATTCTTCTGCCGATCAGCCTGCTTCCTGTCCTCGTCGGCCCCTCCGGCTGGCTCTACGCCGCTGTAGGGTCGGCGCTTGGCAGCGGTTTCCTGCTGCACGCGCTCCGTCTCTGGCGGGATGGCACGCAGCGTTCGGCGACGAAGACCTTTCGTTTCTCGATCATCTATCTTTTCGGCCTCTTCGGTGCGCTTGCCGCCGATCGCTTTCTATCTTCGCTGCTGCCGGTCGCGGCGGGATGAATGTGATGGTTGAACTCACACCAGATCAGCGCCGCCGGCAGCGCCGGAAGAACATCGCACTCGCGCTCGGTCTGGTCGCGCTCGTCGTTCTTTTCTACGTCATCACCATGATCAAGCTCAGCGGCAATGTTTCGTGATGGCGGCGCGGCGGCATCTGATCACGGCTTCGGTGCTCGCGGCCGTGATTCTCGGCATGGTCGGGCTGACCGCGGCGTCGGTGCCGCTCTATCAGCTGTTCTGCCAGGTGACCGGCTATGGTGGCACGACCAGGGTCGCCGAAGAGGCGGTGCCGGGCGCGCTGGAGCAGACCATTCGGGTGCGCTTCGATGCCAGCATCGGCGACGCGCTCCCCTGGCGCTTCCAGCCCTTGGAGCGGGAGATCGAGGTGCGAATCGGCGAGGAGACGCTCGCCTTCTATCGGGCCGTCAACGCGGCCGATCATGCCGTCGTCGGCAGCTCGACCTTCAACGTCACGCCGCACAAGGCCGGCCCCTATTTCTCGAAGATCGAATGCTTCTGCTTCACCGAGCAGGTGCTGCAGCCGGGACAGACCGTCGACATGCCGGTGTCGTTCTTCGTCGATCCCGCCATTCTCGAGGATGCAAACACCCGCGATCTGAAGACGATCACGCTTTCCTACACGTTTTTCATGCTGGAGGAGGAGACCGAAAAGCTGGTCGAAGCTCCGGCCGTGGAGCGACCCGCGTCATGATTCGGGGGCCGGCCACAACGATCGGGGAGGGTAGGACCTTGTCCGTCGTTCCTTCGATCATCACCGCAGATTCCGACTAGACGAGCCAGGAGAAGACGCGATGGCCTCGCCGTCCGATGCAGCCGCCCACGACGACCATCACCACGAGGTCAACCACGACTATCATCTGGTCAATCCCAGCCCCTGGCCGTTCATCGGCAGCCTGTCGGCGGTGGTGCTGGTTACCGGCCTTCTCTTCTGGATGCGCGAAGTGCAGGGAGGGATCTTCGTTCTGTTCGCCGGCGTCCTCGGCGTCCTCTACACCATGTATGGCTGGTGGAAGGACGTGGTCGCGGAGAGTTCGGGCGGGGATCACACCGAAGTCGTCTCCAAAGGCCTGCGCCTCGGCATGGCGCTGTTCATTACCTCGGAAGTGCTATTCTTCTTCGCCTTCTTCTGGGCGTTCTTCTGGGGCGCGATCGTTCATCCAAATCCAGATGCGATTGCCGACTACAGCTGGCTGCCGGCGGGCGTCCATCCCGTCCCGACCTGGGATATTCCTCTCCTCAACACGCTGATTCTCCTGTTGTCCGGCTGCACCGTCACCTGGGCGCATCACGAGATCCTGGAGGGCCGGAACGACAAAGCGCGCCTGCCGCTCTGGCTGACCGTCGGCCTCGGCGCGATCTTCACCGGCTTCCAGGCCTACGAATATGTGCACACCATCTACAATCCCGAAGGCTTCCAGATTTCGAGCCAGATCTTCGGTTCTACCTTCTACATGGCGACCGGTTTCCACGGCTTCCACGTGTTCATCGGCACGACCTTCCTCGCGGTCTGCCTCTATCGGGTCTACCAATCCCACTTCAAGCCGGAAAAGCATATCGGTTTCGAGGCGGCTGCCTGGTACTGGCATTTCGTCGACGTGGTCTGGTTGTTCCTGTTCTGCTGGGTCTATTGGTGGGGCGGCAGCATCGCGGGTGCCCACTGAGCGTCGGCAGATGACGCCGATGGCAGCCGGGCGTTCGCCGGCCCCGTGACCGAGGCCGCACCGCCGCCTGCCATAAAGGCAGGGCTGCTTTGCCATTGCCCTGCCTGCGGTCGCGGCCCGCTGTTCGAGAGGTTTTTGAAGGTGCGGGAGCGGTGTCCGGCCTGCGGCGCCGATTTCTCCGGCCAGGATAGCGGCGACGGACCCGTTCCGTTCGTCATCTTTCTGGTGGGCGCGATCGTCGTCGGTCTGGCACTGTTCGTCGAGGTTCGCTATCAGCCCGCGATCTGGCTGCACTTCGTTCTATGGCTGCCGCTGACGGTGGTCCTGGTTCTCGGCCTGATACGGCCCGCCAAGGCGCTGATGATCGCCCTGCAATACAAGCACCGCCGCGACGATTTTCTGAACGACGGCTGAGCCTGAGCGCCGTCAGTCGCGCCGCGTAACCTTGAGCGCGCGCCGATCGAGCACGGCCTCGACCTCTTCCAGGTCGATGCCGCGTGCAGCCAGTGTCGCCAGGGTGAAAAAGAGGACGTCGGCCGCCTCATGCACGGCATTGTCGCGATCCGGCGCCGTCGCCAGCTCGTCCGCTTCCTCGCGAAGCTTGGTGCCGAGCAGGTCGGAATCCCCGAACAGTCGGGCTGTATAGGACCCCGCTGGCGCCGCCCGCCGCCTCGCCTCGAGACGCCGCAGCAGTTTCGGCAGGCCGCGGTCGTCACCCCAGCAGCTGCGGGTGTCGAGATGGCAAAAACCGGGCTCCGCCTGACGCACGGTGAAGCGGAGGCAATCCCGATCGCAGTCGGCATCGATCCGCATCAGTTCCTGGGTCGCGCCGGAGCTTTCGCCCTTGGTCCAGAGCCCGCGCGAGCGGGAGTGATAGACGCCGACACCGCGCTCCAGCGCCGTCTTCAGCGATTCTCCATTCGAATAGCAAAGCCCGAGCGCCACACCCCGTTCGTCGGTCACCACGGTCGGCCAGAGCCCGTCCGGTCGGTCGCTGCGGAGGGGGGCTGCAAAGGCCTCGGCGAGGCCGAGCCTCCCAGTATAGAGGGCCATGCCAATCTGGGCATCGCAGCCGATCCGGTCGAGATCGGCGACCTCCTCCGGTGTCGTCACGCCACCGGCGATGGTCACCTCGGCGTCACCCGCGGCCTCCTTGATCGCCTTGGCGAAATCGAGATCGGTGCCGCCAAGCCGCCCCTCACGCTCGACGAAGGTCACCATGAAGTTCTTCGCGAGATCCTTGAGCTCATGAATGCGCTCGATCACGCTCCGCCCCGTGGCCTTTTGCCAGCCCTCGACCACCACCTCACCGTCCTTGGCGTCCAGCGCCACGATCACGCGTTCGGGCGGCAGCTCGCGGAGCATGTCGGGCCGCGCCGCCGTGCCGAGGATGACCTTGGTCGCCCCCTCGTCCAGCCAGCGTACCGCGCTCTCGACGTCGCGGACGCCGCCGCCGACCCGGCAGGGCGTCATGCGCACGAGGTCTCTTACGGTGTCGGCGTTGTCACCCTTGCCGAGCGCCTTGTCGAGATCGATCACGGCGATCTCGCCGACCCGGCCGTAAAGCGTGGCGAGCGGCCGTGGATCGCCGGCGTCCAGCGCCAGCTCCTCGCCGCCGACCAGCTGCACGGCGTGGCCGTTCTGGAGATCGATCGAGGGAATGATCATTGCGTCACCTCGACCGGTCGGATCGCGACACCCATGCCGATAAGCTGCCGTTTGACATCGGCGACGGACATGTCGCCGTCATGGAAGATCGATGCCGCCAGCACGGCATCGGCGCCGGTGTCGAAGGCATCTTTCAGATGTTCGGGCCCGGCAGCACCGCCCGACGCGATGACCGGCACGCGCACCGCATTGGCGATCATGGTCGTGAGCTCGAGGTCGTAGCCCTCGCGCGTGCCGTCCCGGTCCCAGCTCGTCAAAAGAATCTCACCGGCGCCGAGGCCGACCGCGCGTTCCGCCCAGCCGACCGCATCGATGTCCGTGCCCTCGCGGCCGCCCTTGACCAGCACTTCCGAACGGCCGTCCCGCCAGGCGGCGTCGATCGCCAGCACGGTGCATTGCCGGCCGAAATGCTCGGCGATCTCGGACAGCAGCTCCGGCCGTTCGACCGCGGCGCTGTTGACCGAGACCTTGTCCGCGCCGGCTTCGAGCAGTGCGCCGGCATCCTCGATCGTGCGCACGCCGCCGCCGACCGTGAGCGGAATACTGATCTTTTCACGCACGCGCCTGACCGTCTCGACCTGATTGCCGCGGCCTTCGGGGGTGGCGGAAACGTCGAGAATGACGATCTCGTCGGCACCCTGGCTTTCATACAGGCCGGCGCGCTCCGCAGGATCGCCGGCATCGCGCAGGCCCTGAAACCTGACTCCCTTGACCACCCGGCCATGGCTGACATCGAGACAGGGAATGATCCGCCTCGTCAGGTGGGACTGCGGCGCACAGGGCGTCGGCATGGTCTATCCTTCCAGCCAGCGGCGCATCAAAGCGAGGCCGAAGGCGCCGGAGAGTTCCGGATGGAACTGGCAGGCGACGACGTCCCCATGTTCGAAGGCGGCGACGAAGGGTTCGCCGTGATGAGCAACCGCGGCCCTGCATCCAGGCGCCGCCTGCACCCGAAAACTGTTGGCAAAATAGGCATAACCGGGCTCCAGGTAACGGCAGCCGGCCTCCGGCTCGATGTGGTTCCAGCCGAATTGCGGCACGCCGACGCCGTCGGGAAAACGTCCGACCTCGCCGTCGATCACGCCGAGACCCGAGGCGCCCGGGCTCTCCTGGCTGGTCGCGAACAGCACCTGCAAGCCGACGCACATCGTGAGTGTCCGCCTGCCCTCGCGCACCCTCGCCGCGATCGGTCCGGCAAAGCCCGCGGCATCGAGTCCGGCCATGGTCGCGCCGAAGGTGCCGACACCGGGCAGGACCACGCGGGACGCCTCCTCGATGGCGGCGGGGTCGTCGGCCCGCGCCGTGCTGACGCCGAGCTTTTTGAAGGCCGCTTCGACCGAGGCGAGATTGGCCGTGCCGGTCGGCAGAATCAGCACGTCCGCCATGGTCAGAGTACGCCCTTGGTGCTCGGCACCTCGGTCGAGCCGTCGCGTGCGACGGCCTGACGCAAGGCCAGCGCCGCAGCCTTGAAAGCGGCCTCGGCGCGGTGATGGTCGTTCTCGCCACGAATGACGTCGACATGCAGAGACGTGCGCGACGCCATGGCCAGCGATGTGAAGACATGGGCGACGTTCTCGCTGGCGAGATCACCGATGCTCTCGCGTCGCAGGCCGAGCTCGACCACGGCCGAAGGACGGCCGGAAAGGTCCACCACCACTCGCGCCAGCGCCTCGTCGAGCGGGGCGTAGGCGTGGGCGAAGCGGGTAATGCCGCGCCGGTCACCGAGCGCCTGATCGAGGGCCTGGCCAAGCGCGAGCGCGCAGTCTTCGGCAGTGTGGTGATCGTCGATCTCGAGATCGCCCTTACAGCGAAGATAAAGATCGAAGCGGGCGTGCTTCGCGAGGCTGATCAGCATGTGGTCCAGAAAGCCGATGCCGGTCTCGATGTCGGCCTTGCCCGAGCCATCCAGCGTCAGCCGGAGCTCGATCTCGGTCTCCGAGGTCGCTCGCACCACCTCGGCCGTGCGCGCCGGGCTGGTTGGAGTGACCGGCGCGTTCATGGGACGATCTGGGCGAGCGCGGTGACCACGATGTCGCTTCCGCCGCGCGCCTTGATCTCGGGTATGATGGTCGGCAGGTCCCGGCGCAGCAGCGCCGCCTTCAGGGCGAAGCCGTGGTCGCCGTGCAGCGGCGCCATGGTCGGCTCGCGCATGGAAGGCAGGACGGCGATGACGTCGTCCAGGCGGTCTTCCGGCACGTTGACCTCGAGCATCACTCGCTCGCGCGCGTCGAGCACGGAGCGCAGCACGAGGATCAGCCGCTCGATGCGTTCGCGTTTCTCGGGATCGTCCATGGCGCGCGGATTGGCATAGAGGCGGGTGGAGGAGCGCATGACCTCGTCGATGATCTCGAGCCCGTTGGCCTTCAGCGTCTCGCCGGTCGCGGTGTTGTCGATGATGCAGTCCGCATCCTCCGGCGGGAAGACCTCGGTTGCCCCGTAGGTGCGCACCACGCGGGCATCCAGGCCTTTCTTCTCGAGCCACTGTTCGGTAAGCCGCCGGTATTCGGAGGCGATGCGAAAGCGACCCTTGCTCATCAGATCGCCGTTCGCGAAGGCAGGAAGCGCGGCTGCGACCACCCTGACCGGATCCAGCCTAGTGTCCAGAAGCTCGATCAGCTCGACGTCCTTCTCCCGCACCCAGTCGGCGCCGGCGAAGCCCAGATCGCGCGAGCCCAGATGCAGCATCTCGACGATGTTCTGCGGCTTCAGGATCTTGGTCTCGAAGCCCTGGAGCGACAGGGTCGGGCGATAGCCGCGCTTGCCGAAGGTGACGCGAATGCCGGCATCGCGCAGCAAGGCGAGCACGCCCTCTTCCATCCGGCCTTTGGGCAGGGCGAGATGAACCAGCGACGAGGGGTTTTCGCTTTGGTTGGTCAAGGCGGAACTCGCGATGATGAGTGGCGGGCGGAAATCCGTCAGAAACCTAGCCTCAGGCTGGCCAAACGGCAAGCGACTTGGGGCCCGCTCGGTCGAAGGCGTAGGGAACCCGATAACGTGGTCGTACCACTAACCCGCCTTCTCGATCCGAAAAATGAAGATGCCGTCCTTCTCCTTGCGCTCGATCAGGCGATCGCCGGTGTGCTCGCACATGGCGGCGACGTCGTGCACGGCGCCCGGGTCGGTGGCGAGCAGGCGGAGCACGGTGCCGGGCGTCAGTGCGCGCATCACCTTCCGTGCCCGCAGGACCGGCAGCGGGCAGTTCAGGCCACGGGCGTCAAGTTCAGTATCGTGGAGTTCGTCGTCAGCCATGGCCTCTTCCTCATCCCAGGACCAGAGGAACATGATCGTTCGGCAATCGACGATCAATGGGCATGAAGCCGCCGTCGATCGGAGCGACCGCCGGCTTCACGGAGCGTTAAGCATTTCGATCTATCCTCTGCATCGATAAACGGCCCGCCATACCGGCCGGCGTCGAAAGCGATCGGAATCGAGCATCGCATGGTGGCACGGGCCGTGATGAAGGCGTGGCAGGACAGCCTGGGCGATGTGCCGCCGGTTGGCAGGGTCTACCGGCGGGGGTCGGAGGGTGGGAACGTCGGTCGCGAGTCCTGTGGATGGCGTCCGCCTGTCGATGCCGATCAGGACGTGCTTCGAACGAATGACGGCGACTCACACCTGGCCTCCCATGATGATGACGACGATGGCGATGATCCGCCGATCCGGGTAGGCAGGCGCGGGAACATCGTGCCGCGCCGGCCGGGCGCGCCGGCTCGCGGCGCGGCCGAGGAAAGTCTCTGGGCCAGCCACATGTTCTGGAAGGGAGTCGTCGTCGGCGCGGCGATCGTGTTTCTGATCAAGACCGTGCTTGCGGTCCGCACCCCTCACGGGATCGACTGGTACGGATTCTAGTGGTGTGACCACGTCATTCGGTTCCCGATGCCATCGCCGGGATCGCCGGTATGCGGGCCTGTTCCGGACGCGCCGGCGGCGGCCTTCTGCATCGAACGTAACGCGAGAGCCCGGTCCCTCTATGCAGGTCGGGTTCGAGCGTGGGCATGGAGCGTGTGGTTTAGCGGGCGAAGGGCGGCGTAGGTTCGGCGAAAGACGTCCTGATAGAGTCGCTCATACGGTTCGATCCAATCGGCGACCGGCTCGATCCGATCATAGGAGACCGACAGGCCCCGAACGGCGTCTTCGAGCTTCGGCCAGAGGCCGGCGGCGACGCCGCCGAGCAGGGCGGCGCCGAGGGCGGTGGCTTCGGGCATGGCGGCCGCGGTCATGGCCTTGCGGTAGACCGAAGCCTTGATGCGCATCAGGAGGGCGTTTCTGGTGTTGCCGCCGATCGCGCGGATATTGTCGATCCTCGGAACGCCGTCGATGCCATCGAGGCCGTCCAGCGATTCCCGGGCTTCGAGGGCCAGCCCTTCGAGCACGGCCCGGTAGAGATCGGCGCGACCGTGGTCCGCGCTCAGGCCGATCCAGGCGCCGCGCGCCTTCGGGTCGGGAACCGGGATCAGACGGCCGCGCAGATCCGGAATGAACATAGCCCCCTCTGCGCCGGGCGGCACGGCCTCGGCATCCCGGCCGAGGGTTTCTCGGTCGATTCCGGCGGCGAACAGCGAGCGGAACCATTCGATGGCGCCCCCCGAGGTCTGAAAACCGCCGAAGACGTAGGGCGTCAAGCGCTCGTCGACCCTGACCACGCCCTGATTGAACCCGCGCCGGCCGAGTTCGGCATCGCGGATCGAGGCCGGCAGCGCCAGGGTCACGGCTTCCGCGGTGCCGAGCGAGTTCAGCATGGTGCCGGGCCGGAGCGCGTCCACGGCGAGCGCGCCGACGAGATGGTCGTGGCCGCCGACGCCGGCGGCGCAGTCGGACGGGAGGCCGAGGTCGCGGGCGACCTCGGGGCGGATCGTCCCCAGCCGCTCGCCGAGCGGGCGGAGCGGCGCGAACAAAGCGGGGTCGAGGCCGGCCTCGCGGATCAGCTCGTCCGCCCAGCGAAAGCCGTGCAGGTCGAGGGCGAGGCTGCGCGAGGCCTGGCTGAAATCGGCGGCCATCTCGCCTGTAAGCCGCCAGGCGAGGTAGTGAGTGACGTTCAGAATGCGTTTCGTTCGGCCGAGCGCATCCGCCGCGTTCGCCTTCAGCCAGAGCAGCTTCATCAGGGTGAAGGTGGGATCGGCGGCAAGGCCGGTGACGGCGAACAGCCGGTCCCGGTCGATACGCTCGAACAGGCGCTCCAGTTCGTCATGGGGCCGCTGGTCATACCAGGCGATCACGGGAAAGGTGGGCGCGCCACCGGCGTCCAGCGGCACGAAGGCCTCGCCGACGCTGCCGATGGCGAGGCCGCGGACGCGCGCCGGGCGCTCGATCGGGGCGAGCGCTTTTCGGATGGCGCTCTGGCAGGCCCGCCAGAGATCCTCCGCGTCCTGTTCGGCCCATCGCGGCTCGGGGCAGCGCGTGGCCGCCGCCTCGGCTCCCTCCGAGAGTGCCTGGCCGTCCGGCGTGAACACCAGCGCCCGCACGCGGGACGTGCCGGCGTCGATGCCGAGGAGAAGCGGTCCGCCCTCGGGCGCGCTCATGGTCGCGGCTGCGGGCTCAGGCGAGGAGCCCCATGGCCTCGTCGACCGAGCCGTCCTCGTGGATCAGGTGACGGAGCGCCTTGATGGTCTTCGCGGGATCGGGGCTTTGCCAGATATTGCGACCGAAGACGACGCCTCTGCCGCCGGCATCGAGGGTGCCGCGCACCACCTCGAGGGCCGCGCGCTCGCTGTCCATCTTGGCACCGCCGGCGATCAGCACCGGGTTCGGGCAGTTTTTCGTGACCACGCGAAAACTCTCGGCGCTGCCGGTAGCGTAGGTTTTGAGGACGTCGGCGCCGTGCTCGAAGGCGAGACGGCAGGCATCGGCCATGGCCTTGGCGTCCAGGGCGTCCGGAATGCGCTCGGCGGGGCAGGGAAGGGCTTCGACCATCAGGGTCATGGAGCTGCCGGCCAGCTCGCCCGCGACTTCCGACGTGATCTCCAGCGTCTCCATCTCGACCTCGGAGCCCATGAACACCATGGTGCAGACGCCGTCGACACCCAGGGCCTCGGCATCCTCGACGGTGTGCAAAAGGCGCCAAGTCGTGTTTCGGAGCCAGTCCTCGCGGTAGAAGCTCGGCCCGCCGTCGACCCGAAGGAAGGTCGGGATCCGGCCGATCAGACGCTCCTTGTAGCGTTTGATCACGCCGTAGCTGGTCATAATCGCATCGGCGCCGGCCTCGACCGCCATGTCGATCACGGCGCCCGGATCCTCCAGGCCTTCGACGGCGCCCATGGCGCGCGCATGGTCCATGGCGACCACCAGCTGCCTTGCGTTTCGATCATATCCCGACATGCCGTTCCCTCTCCCTCGAATGCGGCGGCTGCTCCGTCTTTCGGCACCCTACCCGATCGCCGGAGGCCGGTCGACGTGCGGCCAAGCGCGGCAAAATAGCGGCGTTGGGCTTCTATAACTTTTGCGAGAAAAAACATCTTGATTTTGTCGTATTGATGTATATTCCAGAGATCAGCCGCCGACGGAAACCACAGCCCTTCCGGGGTCCATCATCATGCTTCGACAGTTGGACGACGGCCTCCAGCGTCTGCTGGGCCTGCCTTATCTCTTTGCATCCCGGGATTTCAACATTCATTGCCGCTGCCGTTACCTCCTGCACAAGCTCGAAGCCATCGACGGCGGCGCTCTCAGCCTGCTGGACGTCGGCTGCGGCGCCGGCATCACCCTTCGCCATCTGGCGAAAGCGGCGCCGGGCAAGATCCTGCGCTATGTCGGCATCGATCTCCAGGCGGAGCGGCTGATCTCGCGCTATCGGGACGTGGACGCCATCGAGGTCGGCTTTCACAATGTCGATCTGGACGACGACTGGGATGTCGGCGTCTTCGACGTGGTCTGGTGCTCGGAGGTGGTCGAGCACCTGATGGACGACGCCGGGCTGTTCGAGAAGATGAAGCGGTCGGTGCGGCCGGGCGGGATCGTGCTGATCACGACGCCCTGCCTGGATTTCGTCCTGCAGATGGGGCGGTTCTTCCCGCCGATCCTGACCACCAGCCGTGTGCAGGACGGCGGCCATGTGCGCCACGGCTATCGTCCGGACGACATCGAACGGCTCGCGGTCGGCGCCGGCCTCGTGGTCGAGAGCATCGACGGCGTCAACCCGCTGACGCTCGACGAGACGCGGCGGCGCTACTCCACCAGGGGCGTCTCCCGCGTTCTGCACAATGTACGCATGAGCTGGCGCGGCCGTGGGCAGGCGAGCTTCGCGCTCGGCGAAGCGTTCGACGTGGAACGCGAGCGCTATTCCTCGATCGCCGCGACCCTGCTCCGGCCGGTCGAGCCGGCCAGGATGCGGCCCGCGCGGGAGACCATCGAGGCCCCCAGACCCTCAAATGATGTCGCCGATCGGAACGCTGCGCGACCGCGTCAGCCGGCGCTCTCCGAGGGCGATTGATCGGGAGAGCGGCCTTCTCCATAATCCGCGTCGTCACGGCGGGAAGGGAGCGGCATGCGCGAGATCGTCCTCGATACGGAGACCACCGGCCTCGATCCGAATGACGGGCATCGGGTGGTGGAGATCGGCGCGGTCGAGCTTTTCAATCATGTGCCGACCGGGCGCGTCTATCACGAATATGTCAATCCCGAGCGGGACATGCCGGCCGAGGCGGAGAAGATCCACGGCATCAGCGCCGCCTTTCTCTCGGACAAGCCGGTTTTTTCGAACATTGCCGATGGCTTTTTGGATTTCATCGAGCGGGACGCGCAGGGCGAGGCGGCGCCGGGGACGCTGGTTATCCACAACGCCGCCTTCGACATGAAGTTTCTGAATTTCGAGCTCGGCCTCCTCGGCCACCCCGTGATCGGCAATGATCGCGTGATCGACAGCCTGGCGCTCGCCCGTCAGCGCTTTCCGGGGGCGCCCGCCAGCCTGGACGCGCTCTGCCGCCGCTTCGACGTGGACGCCTCGGCGCGAACAAAGCATGGGGCGCTTTTGGACTCCGAACTTCTGGCCGAAGTCTATCTCGGCCTGATCGGCGGCCGTCAGCCGGATCTCGACCTTTCCGTCGACGGCGGCGGCGCCGTGGTCAGGACGGCGATCGAGCGAACGTCCCGCCCACCGCGCCCGCATGCGCCGAGCCCGTCTGAGCTCGAAGCGCACAAAGCCTTCCTGGAAACAATCAAGAACCCGCTCTGGCTGCGGTGAGCATTGAAGGCGGCGGCTTTCGAAGCGATAGCCGCCGTAACAAGGGTGGCCATAATGCGGAATTCTGACCCATAGCCGTCACTCAGCACGAGTGAGGTGATAACGATTTATCCATTTTTGCCTGATATTTTGCCCGAAGCTGCCCATGTGCCTTTGGGGTTTTTCCATGATCTCGTCTCCCCAGTTAAAGCCGCCTCGAGATCTGCGGCTGCTGGCAATCCCTACGTCTATCGGGACGGTGATCATCGCGCTGGGCGTCGCGCTCACGTGGTTCGTTGCCGGTCATGTTCTTCGCGAAGATACCAGCAAGACGGCGATCGACTGGGCGGCTTACCTCGAACGTAATCTCACCGATCTTGATCACATCCTGGCAACCGGAGAGGTCACGGACGAAAATCTTCGGGTCTTCGAAGTAGCGAGACATGCTGGCGGCGTCTTTCGCTATCACCTTTTTGACCCCACCGGGCTTATCGTCTTTAGTTCCGACTATATTGAAGAAGGGCGCAACTGGCGCGAGCTCGCAGGGCACGGCGATCAAAATAAGCACTTGGATGATGCGCTTCACAGAGGCGAAATCATCGTCGAACTCAAGGATGGTCGTAACCGCGATGACCGTCCTTCGGACTATAGTGAAGCCTATGTACCTCTCATGGACGGCAAGAAACTGAAAGGCGCCATAGAGGTCTATGTCGACCTTACCGACAAGGTTCACAGCTATTGGCGAAGCTTCGGCCTTGCCATGCTTGGCCTCGCCTTCCTTCTGGCCTTGGCGGCGGCACTTCCAGGCGCCTTTATTTGGCGACAATTGCAGTCCCTTCGCATCGCACAGACCCATATCAAGAACCTGGCCTATCTGGACACGCTCACGGGCCTGCCCAACCGACGGATGTTTCAGGATCGGCTGCGCCAGGCCGTAAGCCATGCCAAGCGGCATGGAGAACGAGGCGCCCTCATCCTCATGGACCTCGATCACTTCAAGGGCGTCAATGACAGTCTGGGCCACGGCGCTGGCGATCATCTGCTCAACGAGGTCGGTCATCGCCTGTCTTCTTTGCTGCGTGATGAGGATACGATCGCGCGTCTCGGAGGCGACGAGTTCGCACTCATTCTGTCGGACATTCCGGCGGCCGAACAGGTGGCTCACGTGGCGCAGCGGATCCAGGATACGCTCGCCGAGCCTACCTTCTTCGACGGTCACGAGATTCACACCGGCGCCAGCATCGGCATCACGCTTTTTCCCGACGACGGTGAAGCCCCCGATCAGCTGCTGGCCAATGCCGACATCGCGTTGTACCGAGCGAAGGAAACGGGGCGACGAACCTACAATTTCTTCGAAGCCGCTCTCAAGAAGCAGATCGATCGGCGTCGCGAGCAGGAACGCGATTTGCGCGTGGCACTGGCAGCCGACGAGTTCGTTCTTTTATACCAGCCCCAGATCGAGCTCGGCAGCGACGTTCTGGTCGGCGTTGAAGCTCTGCTCCGCTGGCGTCGCCCGAATGGCGAACTCGTGCCGGCCGGAGAATTCATCCAGGTTGCAGATGAAGCCGGAATTCTGGGAGGCTTGAGCCATACGGCGCTGCGCCGTGCTTGCGCGCAGCTTCGAAAATGGCAGGATGCCGGTATTGGCGATCTCTCGGTCGCGGTGAACGTGGCGCCTGCGCAGCTACGCTTGAACACTTTCGTCGATACAGTGGCGGAAACTTTGAACGACTTCGGCATCACGCCGTCACGTCTCGTTCTCGAACTTTGAACGACTTCGGCATCACGCCGTCACCTCGAGGTGACCGAGACCGTTCTTCTGGGGCGGGGCGCCGAATTGGTCGCAGAGCATCTCGCCCGGCTACATGCCATTGGCGTTCGCATCGCGCTCGATGATTTCGGTACAGGCTATGCGTCATTGACCCATCTACGGAGGTTGCCCATTGATCAGGTAAAGATCGACAAGTCCTTCATTCAAGGTGTCGAGAGCAACACAGGCGATGCGGAAATTGTACGATCGATGATCACTCTGGGTCACAATCTGCGGCTGGAGATCGTCGCCGAGGGTATCGAAACCGAAGGCCAGCGCGATTTTCTGATGGAGCACAACTGCACGATGGCCCAAGGATTTCTCTTCGGATATCCACAGTCTTCAGTCGAAATTGCGAAAGCGGTGTCCCGATCTACCGCGAAGGAATCGGCGCTACTTGTCGATTAGTCTGACACCTCCCTGTTTCCCGGGAAATTGCGGCCATACTCACCACTAACGTCGGTTGTTGGCACATTTCGCCCGAAGGGCCTGGGGCAACTTTCGGGCGATCAGCCGTCTCATTCCGATTGCGTCCGACGGTCTGAATGAGCATAACTGGCAATCCGCCGCTACGACCGTCAAAACCCAGGCCGCATACCATCCCGCCAGGCACGAACGGCCCAAGTCAACGCTGGACCGCGCCGGCCCTGCGTTCGATGAGGTCGCTGACCTCGTCGAGGACGTCGGTGAGGAGGGTTTCGTCGTCGGCTTCGACCATGACGCGGATCAGGGGTTCGGTGCCGCTCGGGCGGACCAGGAGGCGGCCGTGGCCTTTGAGGCGGTCATTGGCGGCCTCGATGCAGCGCTGCACCTCGTTGTCCTCAAGGGGCTTGCCGCCGTTCAGACGGCAGTTTCTGAGGCGTTGCGGCAGGGGTTCGAACACGCGGCCGAGGGCGCTCAGCGGGCGGTCGGTCTCGCGCATCGCAGTCAGGATCTGCAGGCCGGCGAGCAGGCCGTCGCCGGTGGTGGCGAAATCGGTCATGACGATATGGCCGGACTGCTCGCCGCCGAGCTTGTGTCCCGATGCCCGCATCGCCTCGACCACATAACGGTCGCCGACCTTGGTGCGGTGGAGCGCCAGGCCCTTGCCGTCGAGATAGCGCTCCAGGCCGAGATTGGACATGATGGTGGCGACCACCGTGTCCGAGCCCAGGCGGTCCTGCCGCTTCCAGTGGCTGGCGAGCAGACCGAGCATCTGATCGCCGTCGATGAGACGCCCGCTTTCGTCGGCGATCACCAGGCGGTCGGCGTCGCCGTCAAGCGCGATGCCGAGATCGGCGCCATGCTCGACGACGGAGGCGCAGAGGCTCTCCGGGTGGGTCGAGCCGCATTTGTCGTTGATGTTGAAGCCGTTCGGGGACGTGCCGAGCTGGATAACTTCGGCACCCAGTTCCCAGAGCACCTTGGGGGCGACGACGTAGCTTGCGCCGTGGGCGCAGTCGATCACGATCTTGAGCCCGTTCAGGGTCATGCCCTTGGGCAGCGTGCCTTTCAGCGCCTCGATGTAGCGCTCGCGCGAGCCTTCAAGTTTCAGCGCGCGACCGAGTTGATCCGGGGCGCTCAGTTCGATCGCGTCGACGTCGCCCATGCGTCGCTCGATTTCGAGCTCGATGTCGTCGGAGAGCTTGAAGCCGTCCGGGCCGAACAGCTTGATGCCGTTGTCCTGGTAGGGGTTGTGGGAGGCCGAGATCATCACGCCGAGATCGGCCCGAAGGGACCGGGTCATCATGGCGACGCCGGGTGTGGGCAGCGGGCCGAGTATGGTGACGTCCATGCCCATGGCGATGAAGCCCGCGGTCAGCGCAGGCTCCAGCATGTAGCCGGAAAGCCGGGTGTCCTTACCGATGACCACGCGGTGGCGGTGATCGCCGCGCATGAACTGGCCGCCGGCGGCCATGCCGAGCTTGAGCGCCACCTCGGCGGTCATGGGCGGTGTGTTGGCCGTGCCGCGAATACCGTCGGTTCCAAAGAATTGCCGGTTCATGACGTTCCCATAAGTAGTCTTGATCCTTGGCCCGAAATACGCGGGAGCGGCGATCTGATATCAGAGCTGCGGGATATTGCAACGCCGCCTTGCGCGACGACGGCCGAATGCAGCGGGACGTTGCAGAGGGACCACAGGGGCAACCACAAAGAGCAAACAGGCCTGGCTGCTTGTCAAGAAGCGAAGGGATTCGACGTCGGCGAGAGCTGTCATGGGATGTGCCCGGCCGAGGCGGGGTCCAAGCCATCTTAACCCGCCGTTTCGCCCTCACCCCGTTTCGCCGTCCGTCCGGAGCCCCGGTCGTCAGACGCCCGGCTGCGGGCTCGGCTCCATGCCGCCGGTGTCGTCCGCGTCGTCGGATGGCGCCGTGCTCGGCACCGAACCGCGCTTGCCGCCGGTTGGGGCGGGCGCGCTCGGCGGCTCCTGCGGAGGGGCCTTGGGCATGGGCTCGCCGCGCAGGATGGCGCTGATCTCGTCGCCGGTAAGCGTCTCGTGTTCGAGGAGCGCGTTGGCGAGATCGTTCAGGCGGTCGAGATTGTCGGTGATCAGCGACCTCGCCTTGTCGTAGCCGGTGTCCACGATCTGGCGGATCTCGGCGTCGATCAGCTGCGCGGTCTCCTCGGAGACGTTCTTGCTCTGGGTCACGGAGTGACCGAGGAAGACCTCCTGCTGGTTTTCGCCGTAAGCGATCGGCCCGAGCTTGTCGCTCATGCCCCACTGGGTGACCATATGTCGGGCGATCTTGGTGGCCTGTTCGATGTCGGAAGAGGCGCCGGCGGTGACCTTGTCGTGGCCAAAGATCAGTTCTTCTGCCACGCGACCACCCATCGCCACCGCAATATCGGCTTCGAGCTTCTCGCGACTTACAGAAATACGGTCGCCTTCGGGGAGGCGCATGACCATGCCAAGGGCGCGGCCGCGCGGGATGATCGTGGCTTTGTGGATCGGATCGGAGGCGGGCGAAAAGTGGCCGACCAGCGCATGCCCCGCCTCGTGGAAGGCGGTCAGCTTCTTCTCGTCCTCGGTCATCACCATGGAGCGGCGCTCGGCGCCCATCATGACCTTGTCCTTGGCCGCCTCGAAATCGATCATGCTGACCATCCGCTTGCCGGCGCGGGCGGCCAGCAGGGCGGCTTCGTTCACGATATTGGCGAGGTCGGCGCCGGAAAAGCCGGGGGTGCCGCGGGCGATGGTCTTGGCGTCGACGTCCGGGCCGACGCGCACCTTCTTCATGTGCACCTGGAGAATGCGCTCGCGGCCGAGGACGTCCGGGTTCGGCACGACCACCTGACGGTCGAAGCGGCCGGGGCGAAGGAGGGCTGGGTCGAGCACGTCCGGTCGGTTGGTGGCGGCGATCAGGATCACACCCTCGTTCGCCTCGAAGCCGTCCATCTCCACCAGGAGCTGGTTGAGCGTCTGCTCACGCTCGTCGTTGCCGCCGCCGAGTCCGGCGCCGCGATGGCGACCGACCGCGTCGATCTCGTCGATGAACACGATGCAGGGCGCGTGCTTCTTCGCCTGCTCGAACATGTCCCGGACGCGCGACGCACCGACACCGACGAACATTTCGACGAAGTCGGAGCCGGAGATGGTGAAGAAGGGCACGTTGGCCTCGCCGGCGATGGCGCGAGCGAGCAGGGTCTTGCCGGTGCCCGGAGGGCCGACCAGGAGCACGCCCTTGGGGATGCGGCCGCCGACCTGCTGGAATTTCTGCGGATGCTTCAGGAACTCGACGACTTCCTGGAGCTCCTCCTTGGCCTCGTCGATGCCGGCGACGTCGTTGAAGGTGACGCGGCCGTGCTTTTCGGTGAGGAGGCGGGCTCTGGACTTGCCGAAGCCCATCGCCTTGCCGCCGCCCGACTGCATCTGGCGCATGAAGAAGATCCAGACGCCGATCAGGAGCAGCATCGGGAACCAGGACACAAGGACGCCGAGCAGGGACGGCATGCTGTCGTCCATCGGTGCTGCGGTGATGGTGACGCCGCGCTCGCGCAGCATCGGCACCAGATCCGGGTCTTCCGCCGCATAGGTGCTGAACGAACGGTTGTCCGTGAAGCGGCCGCTGATGGTCTTGCCCTGGATCGTGACTTCGCTGACCCGGCCGGCGTCGACCTCGCTCAGGAAGTCGGAATAGGACAGGCTGGACTGCGGGCTGCGTCCCGAGGGGTTCTGGAACAGGTTGAAAAGCGCGATCAGAAGGAGACCGATGATCACCCAGAGCGCCAGATTCTTCGTGAAATTGTTCACGTCAGATGCCTTTCCGTCTCGCTAGCCTACGCACCGTCTTCCCGCAGATCGGGATATCCTAGTCGTTCGAAGGGGTGTTTTTTCGAGAAAAATGAAGGTGTTGCCATGCACCATAGGGTGTATGCCGGCCCCTCCGATCCCCGAGTCGCACCGTCGCTCAAGTGGTCCGTCCAGCTTCGAAAGCCGATCATAACCGCTCAACCCTTAACATAGGCCAACGAAGCATCAGCGCAACGGTTTGCTGACGTCGTCACCGCGTCATATGGGGCGGGAAAGGGCCGTTCGCCAGGGGCACCTTGGGGCGAAAACGAACTTCCAGCCGATCCGGCGCCATCGCCGGCGCGAACAGGCCGAGGTGTGGCACGCAGACCGGCACGTCTTCCATCCAGAAAGAGGGCAGCGTCCGCTCGACGACAGCGGGCAGGCGACGGGATTTTTCCTTTTGAATCAAAACTCTTTCCACCCGCCCGGCGTCATCTCCGAGTGCGCGGAGGGTCAGATCCGGACATGCCGGCCCCGCCAGCACGTCAAAGCGGTCGTCCCAGCGCCGGCGTTTGCCCGCGCTTAGCCGAAGGGTTTCGGACGACGCTTCTTCCCTGCAGACCATCCAGCCGGCGCCCCGGCTGCGAAGGCGGCAAGAAGCGAGGGTGCGGCCCCGTTCCGGCGTTGCGCGCAGGTGGTCCAGCAGGCGCCGCAGGCTTCGGCCGCGCGGCGGATAGACGCCGCCGCCCACAGTCATCAGCACCCTAGACAGGATTTCCCGCGCGAGATCCGCCGTGAGCGCCGTGAATCCTTCGGCGTCGAGGGTCACGAAGCCGGCGGGGTCGACGACGGCGAGGCGTGCCAGCGCCGCGGCCGCCCGCCGGTCCGACTCATGGCGTTCACGGCTTCGCAGCGCCGCCTCGCCTGCCAGCGCCGCCACGTCGAGGCCGGATCGGCGAAAGCGGACGCGGGTGAAGGCGGGATCGTCGTTGCTCGGGTCCTCGATCCAGGGCTGGCCTCGCGCACGGAGGGTGGCGATCAGGCGGGCCCGGTCGATGCCGAGCAAGGGACGAAGCAGGCGAAAACCGTCGAGCTCGCGGACCGAGGCCATCGCCGCGAGACCGGCGGCACCGCTCTGGCGGGCGCGTCGGATCGCCACGGTTTCCGCCTGGTCCTGGCGGTGATGGGCGGTGAGGAGGTGGAGGCAGCCGGCGTCCCGGCACCAGTCCGAGAGCAGCGCGTAGCGCGCCTCGCGGGCATGTTTTTGAAGGCCGGTCTTCGGCTTGTCGCCCTGCCAGGCGAGGATCCGGTGCTCGATACGCCTCGCCGCCAGCCAGCGGCCGGTGCGCCGGGCTTCGTCGGCCGACCCTTCGCGAAGACCGTGATCGACCGTGAGGCCGACCACGCGGCCGCCGCGGGCGCGCGCCCAGCGGTTGGCGAGCAGGGTCAGGGCCAGGCTGTCGGGGCCGCCGGAGACGGCGACGGCGAGAAAGGGCGCGTCCTCGAAGGGTTCGAGCGGCGCCATGCAGGCATCGAAAGCCGGGGGGCCGAGCGCTTCGGCCGCCGTCAGGCTGCGTTCCTGATCATGCGCGGCCGCGCGGGGATGAGATCGTTCTTCCAGACGTCCGCCGGTCAGGTGCATTGCGCGCGGGCACGTTCGCGGGAAAGCGCCTGCTGGATGTGGGCTGGCCGGTTCGGGAAGGTGGAAGTCAGTTCGTCATAGGCGAGGCAGGCCTTGTCCTGCTCGCCCAGACTGGAGAGCGACATTCCAAGCTTCAGGAGATTGTCGATCGCCTTCGAGCTGTCCTTGCCATAGGCGCGGTAATTGCGGGCGAAGGCCGCCGCCGCGGCCGAGTAGTTCTGCCGGACATAATGGGTCTCGGCGAGCCAGTAGGCGGCGTTCGAGGCGAGCTGGTGGTCGCCATGCACGTCCAGAAAGGTCTCAAGTCCGCCCTGGGCGCCCTGATAGTCGCCGGCCTGCAGAAGCTGCACGGCCTTTTCATATTGCTGCTCGGGTGTGAGGCTGTTGCGATCGGGCGCCGCCACCTCGTCCGGATTCGGCCTCGGCAGACCGGCAACGGCGCTCTCCGGTATGCGACCGAGCTCGCCATCACCGGGCGGCTCGGCGAGGCCCTCCAGCGCTTCCTGCGCGCGGCGCTGCTCGTCGCTCTGCCCGGCCGTCCGGCCGTCACCGCCGGCGTCGAGGCCGGCCCCGCCGCTCTCCAGGGCCTGGAAGCGCTGATCCAGATCGCCGATGAGCTGATCGAACCGGCGCTCCTGGGTGCGTTGCTGGTGTTCGAGCTGCTCGATGCGGCCGGTCAGGCGCCGGATTTCCTCCTCGAGACGGGCAATGTAAGCCTGCTGGCGTGCCCAGTCCGACGGGTTCGGCTGCGCCTGTGCGACATACAGGCCACGGGAGGCGGCGTCGATGGGCGCGGGCCCGCCTTTGACGACCGCCACGTCGGCAATCGCAGGCGTGGAAAGCAGCGCGGCGCCGAGCGCGACACCGAGGGCGTGGCGCCGGATCGAAGGCGCCCGACGTGGGCGGGCGGCTCGGCGGTGCTGGTTCATCAGTTGACGGTCGTCACGACGGTGACGGCGCGGCGGTTGTTGGCCCAGGCGGTGTCGTCATTGCCGGCGTCGGCCGGGCGTTCCTCGCCATAGGAGATGGTCAGCACCTGGTTCGGCGAAACGTTGAGCGCGAGGAGATAGTTGCGCACCGCGGTCGCCCGGCGATCGCCGAGGGCGAGGTTGTATTCGCGGGTGCCGCGCTCGTCGGCATGGCCCTCGACGGTCACGGTGAGGCTGGGATATTGCCGAAGCCAGGCGCCCTGACGGTCCAGTGTCTCGGTCGCGACCGGGCTGAGCACGGCGCTGTCATAGTCGAAAAACACGCGATCCCCGACCGACAGCTCCAGCTCCTCCTGTGTGCCGGGTGCGGGCTGATTGGCCGGCAGGGTGTCGCTGCCGATGCCCTCGCCGCCGGCGGCGTAGCCCGCCTGCTGATCGACGGCGCCGGTGTCGCCGTCCGCGCCGTAGTCGTAGTCGTCGTTGGATGAGCAGGCCGTGAGAAGAAATGCCATGGCCATCAGGGAAGAGGAAATCCTAGACATCGATCGCTCCATATCGGCAGACAGCTGCCTTGTCGAAAACAGGTTCCTTTGCGTTCCCCCACGGCGCCGGCTGCATCCGGCGTTCGCTCTCTCCGCCAGGCCACTCGGCGGCCGTCAACGCCGGCCAGCCGGGTCATAGTCCCGCGCGCATGATGTTGAATAGGCCGATGCGATTAGGGAATCAAGGTCGACCAGTCGGGATCGGAGGCGTCCAGCGGGGTCGGCAGCTCGCGTTCGTTGTAGCCGGTGACGTCGATGGTGAAGAGCCGGGTGCGGTTGGTGCCATAGTCCTTGCGGCTGAACAGGATCACACGTCCGTTCGGCGCCCAGGTCGGCCCTTCGTCCAGGTCGCTGCGGGTCAGGAGCCGCTCGTCGCTGCCGTCGGTCTTCATGATGCCGATGTGGAAAAAGCCGTCCTTGATCTTGGTGAACGCAATCAGATCGCCGCGCGGCGACCAGGCGGGGCTGCCGTAATTGCCGCCGCCGAAGCTGATCCTCCTCGGCTCGTCGCCATCCACGTCCATGGTGTAGAGCTGCGGGCTGCCGGCCCGGTCCGAATTGAACACGATCTCCCCGGAGTCCGGCGAAAAGGACGGCGAGGTGTCGATCGCCTGGCTGTCGGTCAGGCGCTGGCGCTGGCCCACCGGCCGTCCGTTCGCAAGATCGAGCAGATAGAGGTCGGTGTTGCCGTTGCTGGCGAGGGACATCGCGATCCGGCTGCCGTCAGGCGAAAACTGCGGCGCGAAGGTCATGCCGGGAAAATTGCCGAGTGGCTGCTCGCTGCCCACCAGAAGCGAGCGCTGGTAGATCTGCGGCACCGGGCCGCGATAGGCCATGTAGGCGATATTGGTGCCTTCCGGGTCGAAGCGCGGGGTGAGCACGAGATCGCTGCCGTCGGTCAGAAATTCGTGATTGGCGCCGTCCTGGTCCATGATCGCGATGCGCTTGATGCGATCGAGCGGCGGTCCGGTCTCGGCGACATAGACGATCTTGCTGTCGAAATAGCCGTCCTCGCCGGTGATGCGCTGATAGACGGCATCCGCGATGCGATGGGCGACGCGGCGCCACTGGTCTTCGGCGGCGCTGAAGCGAAGCCCGCGCATCTGACTGCCGGCGAACACGTCCCAAAGGCGGAACTCGACCGTGATGTCGGTGGCGCCGTCGCCCGCGATCACCGTGCCGGCGACCAGGGCCTGGGCGTTGATCTGCCGCCAGTCGGCGAAGCGCGGCAGGTTCTGCAGCTCCTCCGGCGACTGGATGAAGGCGCGGCGATCGAGCGGCCGGAGCAAGCCCGAGCTTTCCAGGTCAGCGCTCACCACGTCGGCGATGTCGCGGCCGAATTTCTTGGCTTCCGGCGTCTCGCCGTGAAACTCGCTGATCGCGATCGGAAGCGGTTCGACGATGCCCTCGGTGATGTCGATTTCGAGCTGGGCAAGTGCCGGCGAAACGGCGAAAAAACCGAGGCAGGCGAGCAGCAGGCGCCAGCACGTCCGATTCACACCCCTCAAGCTGCCCATCATCCGTTCACCGCATCTTCCGGTCGAAAGCTCATATTGATGTCGCGCCAGAGGTTGTACTTATCCTCTGGCAGGTTGAGTTTGCCGCATCTATCTACCGCGCGACGCGCACTTTCCGCAACGGTTCTGAAGGTCGGATCGGAATCCAGGCGCGAGCGGTCGACGATCGATACCCGCTGCACCGTGCGATCCGGTCTGACCTCGATGCGCAGCTTGACCACCATGCCCTCGATCTTGTTGCCGTCGATGCCGGCCGGCAGGGTCCAGCAGCGGCTGATCTGCGAGCGAAGACCGTCGATCTCGCTGAAGGTCAGCGACGTCGCCTCGCCCGCGCGGCTGTCGGCGGGGCCGTCGCCGTCGATCACCCGACCCTCGCCCTCCTGTTCGTTTTCACCCTCGACCTTGCGATCCAGGTTCTCGACACTCTTGAGCAGCGCCGCGAACTTGTCCTCCTCCTCGGGCTCGGGCTCCGGCTCGGGTTTCGCAATCTCTGGCCTCGCTGCCGGTACAGGCGGCGCTTCGGCTTCCTCGGGCTCCGGCTCTGGTTCAGGTTCCGGCTCGGGATCAGGCGGCGGCTCGTCTTCCTGAAACGCGGCCGGTTTGGGTTCCGGCTCAGGCTCAGGTTCCGGCTCTGGTTCGGGTTCCGGTTCGGGCTCAGGCTCGGGTTCGGGGTCTGGTTCCGGCTCAGGCTCGGGTTCCGGCTCAGGCTCCGGCTCTGGTTCGGGTTCCGGTTCCGGCTCGGGTTCCGGCTCAGGCTCAGGTTCTGGCTCGGGTTCGGGCTCCGGCTCTGGTTCAGGCTGAGCCGTGTTCGCCGCTTCCTGGTCGCGAGCCGCCGTGGCCGCCTGCTTGGGGGCGGGGGGCTCCGGGGTGGGGGTGTCGACGGCGTCGACCAGTTCGACGATCACCGTCTCCTCGACGGCTGGCGGCAGGCGGCCGAAGGACGGCAGGCCGAAGAACAGCGCCGCGGCGAGCACCGCGTGGAACAGGAGGGAGAAGACGCTGGCGCCGGTCATCGGTTCAGGGCCTTCGCTGGTAGGTCCAGACGCGATCGGGGATCAGTGATCCGTCATCGATCGCCATCGTCGCCATCGGCGTTTTCGAGGCTGATGGGCTCGGCATTTCCGTCTCTGAGCTTGGTGACCAGCGCGACCTTGGCGATGCCGGCGTCGTGGATCGTGCCCACCACCTCCATGACCCTTCCATAGTCGATGACGCGGTCGCCGCGCACGAAAATGCGCGTGTCCGGCTTGGTGTCCAGGATGGCGACCAGGCGCGGGCCGAGGTCGTCGATCGCGATTTCGCTTTCCTGCAGATAGATGCTGCCGTCGCGATCGACGCTCACGGTCAGCGGTTCATCCTGGCCGGGAAGCGGCGCGCTGGTGGCCTGCGGCAGATCGACGGTGACGCCGACGGTGAGCAGAGGGGCCGTAACCATGAACACGATCAGAAGCACCAGCATCACGTCGACGAAGGGTGTGACGTTGATCTCCGCCATGGGCTTCGACTTGCGCCGCCCCGTGCCGCGGCGGGTGGTGGTGTCGGCTGATATGATCGCCAAGGTCAGGCCGCCTTGGAGCTGTCGTAGCCGCCGCCCTGGCCGTCATCGAGCTCGCGCGAAAGCACGACGGTAAACTCGTCGGTGAAGGTGCTGACCCGCCCCGCATAGCGGTCGACGTCGCCTGACAGCTTGTTGTAGGCGACCACCGCCGGGATGGCCGCGATCAGGCCGAAGGCGGTGGCGAGAAGCGCCTCGGCGATGCCCGGCGCGACCACGGCGAGCGTCGTGTTCTTGGTCAGCGCGATCGCCTGAAAGCTGTTCATGATGCCCCAGACCGTGCCGAACAGGCCGACGAAGGGGGCAGTGGCGCCGATGGTGGCGAGCGAGGAGAGATGGCGCTCCACCAGCTCGATCTCGCGTTCGGCGGTCAGCGACATGACCTTGCCGACCCGCGTCAGGAGGGCCGCGGCGCTGCTCGCCCGGCTCGGCCTAGGAGCGTCCCGCCACTCCTCCATGCCGGCGGCGAACGCTGAGGCCATCGGGTTGTCCGGCTGGGTGCCGAGCCGGCGATAGAGGTCGTCGAGCGCGGCCCCGGACCAGAATTCGCGCTCGAAACTCTGAGCGCGCCGGCTCAGGCTCCGAAAGCGCCAGGTTTTCTGGAAGATGACCGTCCAGGACCAGAGCGAGGCGAGCAGCAGAATCAGCATCACCCCCTTGACGATCGGGTCCGCCTGCGCGACCAGCGACCAGATGCTGAGGCCGACGGCCTGGTCGCCGCCGAGCGCTAGGGTCGCGATGGTGTTGTCTGCTGCCATGCCGTCATCCTGTGCTCTGCCACGATCGCCCGGTCATTTGACCTCGGGAGTTCGGAAGCTCGGGACATCCGCCCGCCTGGGACTGCGCCCCTTGCAGGACCGCTTTTGTGTGTGGGGAGCGCCGCATGACCGGAGGCGGCAGACGCTTGACGGAGCCGATCCCAGTACCGTCCGACCAAAAACGCCTCTCGCGCGAAAGTGTCAAGCTCGAAGCTCGCCGCAACCGGTTTTCCTCAGTTTCCAACCCCATATTGTGGCGTCAGCGCCGCAATCAACGCCTCAGGCAGGCGCGTCGCCCGCGTGGTCTCGTCGACCATCGCCAGCGTGACCTCGAGCGAAGCCGTGACCAGGTCAGCGCGAAAAATCCGCTGGTGCAGATCGAACGAGGCACGTCGAACCTTACCGATCAGAGTCTGAACGGTAAGTGACTCGTCCAGCCGCGCCGGGTAGCGATAGTCGACGCAGCAGCGCCGGACCACGAAGGCGAGGCCCTGGCCGTGGTAGAGTTGGTCGTGGCTGAAGCCGAGCTCGCGCATCATCTCGGTGCGGGCGCGCTCGGCGAATTTCAGATAGTTCGCGTAATAGACGATGCCGCCGGCGTCCGTGTCCTCGTAGTAGACACGGATCTGAAACTGATGGCCGCGTTCGCGTTCCGCTTTCGGCACCTGGCTTGGCGGCATGGCGTCAGCCGCCGTCGACGTCGAGGCCGTTGAAGAGATCGTCGTCCGGCAAAGCGTCCCTGGGCGGCGAGAGCTTCAGATGCTCCCAGGCGAGCCGGGTCAGGAACCGCCCGCGCGGCGTGCGCTGCAGGAGCCCCTGCTGCAGCAAGAAGGGCTCGACCACCTCCTCCAGCGTGTCCCGCTGCTCGGAAAGCGCCGCCGCCATGGTGTCGATGCCGACCGGGCCGCCGTCGTAGTTCTCGGCGATGCAGCGGAGATAGCGCCGGTCCATGCTGTCCAGGCCGAGCCGGTCGACGTCGAGATTCGTCAAAGCCCGGTCGGCGGTTCGCGAATCGACGGTGGCCGAGTCGGACACCGTGGCGAAGTCACGCACGCGGCGAAGCAGGCGCGCGGCGACCCGCGGCGTTCCTCGTGAGCGTTTCGCGATTTCCGCCGCCCCGTCCTGGGCGAGGTCCAGGTCCAGGAGCCGCGCCCCGCGGCTGACGATCTCGATCAGCTCGTCATGGGTGTAGAAATCGAGCCTGAGCGGGATGCCGAAACGGTCCCGAAGCGGCGTGGTCAGAAGGCCCGTCCGCGTCGTCGCGCCGACCAGGGTGAAGGGCTGGAGATCGATCCTGACCGAACGCGCCGCCGGCCCCTCGCCGATGATCAGATCCAGCTGGAAATCCTCCATCGCCGGGTAGAGGACTTCCTCGACCACCGGGCTCAGGCGATGGATTTCGTCGATGAACAGCACGTCCCGCGGCTGCAGATTGGTGAGCAGAGCGGCGAGATCGCCGGGCTTGGCGATCACCGGGCCCGAGGTCATGCGGAAACCGACCCCGAGCTCGGCCGCCACGATCTGCGCGAGCGTGGTCTTGCCGAGTCCCGGCGGTCCGGCAAAGAGGGTATGGTCGAGCGCCTCCTGGCGCCGCTTCGCCGCTTCGATGAAGACTCGGAGATTTGTCCGAAGCTGCGCCTGGCCGATGAACTGATCCAGCCGCTTCGGACGCAGCGACACATCCGCATCGTCCGCTGCGGCTTCCGTATCGATAAGCCTCCCGCCGCTGGCGGGATCACTTGCCATCGCCATATCAGGCGGCCTCCTGTTCGCCCTCGGGCCGGCGGCCCGCCGAAAGCAAGTGATCATAGACGTCCATCAGCGCCTGGCCATAGCGGCTTTGCCGATAGTTTTCGCGGACCAAGGCGCGATTGGCTTCGCCGATTTTTCCGACCATCCGGCGATCGGTGGCGGCCAGTCGAAGCGCGTTGGCGGTCGTTGCGGGATCTTCTGGCCGAACCAGAAATCCGTGCTTGCCGTCCTCGACTATCGAGCCGCTGTTTTTGGTGGTGACCACGAAGCAGCCGGCGGCGAGCGCCTCGAACACCACCCTTGCCGACCCCTCGGCAAGCGACGGGAACAGAAAGACGTCGGCCATGCTCAAACGCTCGGCGAGCTCGCCCCGCCCGACACGTCCGACGACCGTGACCCGCGGATCGTTCAAAAAGCCCGCATGCCGCTTGCGCATGCCGTCGTCGATCGGCCCGACCAGCTCCAGCATCCAGGGAACGTCGTCGAAGCTCGAGAGCGCCGCCGCCAGATGATCGGCCCCCTTCCGCCGCTCGAACGCGCCCGCGAACATGAGCTTCAGCGGACCATCGTCATTGGCCTCGGGCCTTTCCACGCATTCAAGCAAGTCAAAAAAAGCCTCGTCCAGGCCCTGATAGATCACGTCGACCCGCGCCGGGTCCCACCCCTGGTGGATGAAGGTTTCCTTGACGAAATCGGAGTTGACCAGCACGCGGTCGGCATGGCGGAGGTCGTCCTTGACATCCAGCCAGGACGGCGAGATGTCGCCTTCATGGCCCGGTTCGGGCAGGCATCCCCGATGTCCGACCAGATGCGCGAGCACGCCCGGATGGGCGATCGAGTGATCGGCGAGCGTTGCCATGCCGCGCCGCCTCGCCGCCGCCGCCGAGGCGTGGCCGTAGCCGGAACGGTAGTGATAAAGACGGGCGTCGCTTTCCTCGATCACCCGTCTTGCCTTGTCGGCGAAGCGCCGCCGCGCCATCCGCACCGCGCGCTCGCCGAGCAGGCGGCCGCCGAGATGGCCCGCAGTCTCCAGAAACGGCATGATGGCGACCCGATCGTCCGGCAAATCCACCTTCCGGTCCATCAGCCGCGCGATCTTCTTGCCGTTGGTCAGGCCAAGGCTGCTGAGGCCGCCGGTGAGCCGTGCGGTCGGGTAGAAGCCGGCGATACAGCGCTCCAGCCGGCCCCGGCGTGCGGTTTCCGCCGCCGCCGTCAGCAGGTGATAGCGATCGAAGCCGTTCGCGATGACGATGTCGGGCGTGGACACGGCGTCAGGCGCGGGCACGGGAGCCTCCCGGAGATGTCGACGAGGTCAACCCCTTCAGCCCGGCGCGGATCAGCGCTTCGACATCCGCCGCCTCGCCGAGCGTCGCCGCCGCCTTGGCGACGGCGCCGTGGGCTTCGCTTCGTCCATAGCCGAGATTGACCAGGGCGGACGCCGCATCCTCCAACGGCCCGGTGCCGGCGGCACCTGCCGGACTCGGCAGGGTGACCACGGATGACGTCGGGAGTTCGCCGACCTTGCTCTGCAATTCGCTGATCAGGCGCTGGGCAAGGCGCGGGCCGACCCCACTCGCCTGGGTGAAGGCTGCCTTGTCCTTGGCCATGATCGCCTGGGCGAGCTGCTCAGGCGTGAGGGCGGACAACAGGGCCAGCGCCACGCGCGCGCCGACCCCCTGGACGGTCTGGAGGAGGCGGAACCAGCTCCGCTCGGCGCCCGCTTCGAAGCCGTAGAGCGTCAGGCTTTCCGCCTTGAACTGGGTTTCGACATGTAGCGCGACGGCATCGCCGGGCGAGGGCAACCGCGCCAGTGTGCGCGCCGAGCAGTAAAGCAGATAGCCGACGCCGCCGACGTCGACGATCACACAGTCCTCGCCGATTTCGAAGACCAGGCCTTTTAGATGCGCGATCATCGCCCGGGCTCCAGTGCCGCATCCAGCATACGCACCAGCGAGGAGCGGTGATGGGCGTGGCAGATCGCGACCGCGAGGGCATCGGCGGCATCGCCTTTGACCGGGCCTGCGCTCGGAAGCAGGGTCTGCACCATCATCGCCACCTGTCCTTTCTGCGCGCCACCGGTCCCGACCACCGCCCGCTTCACGGTCTTGGACGCATATTCCGTGACCGGCACGCCGGCGTGGGCCGCGGCCAGCAGCGCAACGCCGCGCGCCTGACCGAGCTTCAGGGAGGAGCCGGCATTCCGGTTGATCACCGTCTCCTCGACCGCCGCGGCATCGGGCGAGAAATTCTCCACCACCTCCTTCAGCCCCCGATAGAGCGCATCCAGACGTTCGGCCAGCGGATCGGCGGGATCGGAGGTCACCACGCCGGCCGCCCTGAAGCTGAGCGCATTGTCATGCGAAAAGATCACGCCCCAGCCGGTACGCTGCAACCCAGGATCGAGCCCCAGCAAAATCACCGGGCGCAGCCCGGAGTGTCGACTATCGGTGCCATCGACTTCCGTCCTCGGATCATCGGTTTCCTATACAGCAGAACCCCGCGGCAAACCGTCTCTCCAGGCAGAGGCGGTCCAAGTCCATGCAGATGGCCATGCCATCAGGCGGAGAGGCGTTCGAGGATTTCTTCGTCGGCCTCGAAATTGGCGGTGACGCGCTGCACGTCGTCATTGTCGTCCAGCTGATCGAGAAGCTTCAGCATGGTGGCGGTCTGGTCCTCGTCGATCGGCACCGTGACCTGCGGGCGCCAGCCGAGGCGCGCTTCCTCCGGTTCGCCAAGGGCGGCTTCGAGTGCCTCGCGCACGGCGTTCAGATCGTCCGGTGCGCAGGTTATGTAATGGCCGCTCTCGTCGGACTGACAGTCCTCGGCACCCGCCTCGATCGCGGCTTCGAGCACGGTGTCGGCGTCGCCGGCCTCGACCGGGTAGCGGATCTCGCCGATGCGGTCGAACTGGAAGCTGACGCTGTTGGTTTCGCCGAGCGAGCCGCCGAGCTTCGAAAAGGCCGTCCTCATTTCCGCCGCCGTGCGGTTGCGGTTGTCGGTCAGCGTCTCGACGATCACCGCGACGCCGCCAGGGCCATAGCCCTCGTAGCGTACCTCTTCGTAGTTCTCGCTGTCGGCGCCGGATCCCTTGTTGATCGCGCGCTCGATGTTGTCTTTCGGCACATTGGCAGCCCTGGCGGCGGCGAGCGCGCTGCGCAGGCGCGGGTTGGCGGAGGCGTCGGCGCCGCCCATCTTCACCGCGACCTGCACCTCGCGCACCAGGCGCATGAAGGTTTTCGCCCGCTTGGCGTCCTGCCGCCCCTTCCTGTGCATGATGTTCTTGAATTGGGAATGTCCGGCCATCGCCCCTCGATCCGTCTCGTTCGCCCCGTTTCCGGGTGGTCCCGCCAAGTTCGCGCGGGCCAAATCCCGTCATCGCCCGCCAAAAAACGGCTGTCTATCACAAAAGCCGACCATCCCAAAGATCGACGGGGTCGGATCGGCGCCGGCGGCCGTTCGCCCGGCGGGCTTTTTCGCGGTTCCGCCGACTCTGGTGTGTTTTTCTACTTTAGGTTAACTCATCTTTAAGGTTTGAACCCGTAATTATAGACAGCTTCGCCATTCCGGCGATTGGAGTCACTGTCGATCTGGTTGTGCGCATGTCCTTTGACCCTGAGAATCCATCGGAACAACGGCGTCATCGGCGTTTTTCCAGCCGCATTCCCGCAAAGCTCCTGTTCGACGGCGGGGAGTGGGTGTGTTCCATCTGCAACATCTCGCCGAAAGGCGCCGGGCTGGAACCGGCGATCCCGGCGGCGCTCGGCCACATGGTCGAGTTGCAGAGCGAACGGCTGAACCAGTGTCTGCTCGGCCGCGTGGTCAACGTCGCCGAAAACCGCACCAACATGGCGTTTGAGCTGGATTCCGCGATGCAGTACGAGCTCGCCAAGTTTCTCGCCACCAATCTCGATCTGACCTGATCCAGCGCGCGGGATTGTTCGCACGAGACGCCCGCGGGTGCGAGGGCTCGCGGGGACAGATCGCGGTCGTTATTTTCTACTTATTAGTTAATTGAAATGAAGATATTAACTTTTTTGTTGATTCGACGATCCGTGTCAGTTACAACCGTAACGTCAAGTCAGACGGTGCCTCCCTCCCTCGACTCGCCCCCGACGGCCCGCGCCGTCGGGGGCGATTTTTTAGCGAAAGGACGACGATCGCGAGCGACCCCAGAGGACTGCTGCAAAGGAACTTGCGATGAGCAAATCGAGAAAGACGAGCGCCCGTGACGGCTCTTTCGGTTTGAACGATCGGCAAGCGCCCGATTTCCGTCATCAGGGGCAGATCCAAGCCGCCGACTACACGCCCTTCGAGCCCCTGATCACCACCGCGATCCTGACCGCCACCGCCTTCCGGCTCCGCGACGACGACGCCCTGACCGAAGCCCTCCGCATGCTGGTCCAGGCCGTTCGCCCCTTCGAAGCCCGGCTGTCGGAAGAATAACTCTAAAAGAACCCGCCTGATCCGCGGCGCGTCCTCCCCTTCCAGGCCGCGGATTCTTTTTTGGACGCTTCGCGGAGCTGGACTCTTGGGCGGCGTGTCTGTCTAAACCGCCGATGTCGATTGATGTTCCGAACAGTCTTCACGTCGCTCAAAACCGCGGTAGATCCGGAAACCGCATCTCGCCCCGATGCACATGCATCCGGCCCAGCTCCGCACATCGATGCAGCTTCGGAAACATCTTGCCGGGATTCAGGATCTGGGTCGGATCGAAGGCGCATTTGACGCGCTGCTGCTGGTTGAGGTCGTCCTCGCCGAACTGGACGGGCATGAGGTCGCGTTTCTCGACACCGACGCCGTGTTCGCCGGTTAGCACCCCGCCGACTTCGACGCAAAGTTTCAAAATTTCCGCGCCGAATTCTTCGGTTTTTTCGAGCTCGCCCGGGACGTTGGCGTCATACATGATCAGCGGGTGCAGATTGCCGTCGCCTGCGTGGAAGACATTGGCGACGCGCAGACCATAATGCTTGGACATCTCGGCCATGCGTTTCAGGACGAAAGGCAGCTTTTTCCGCGGGATGGTGCCGTCCATGCAGTAATAGTCCGGCGAAATGCGGCCGATCGCGGGAAACGCGGCCTTGCGGCCCAGCCAGAAGCGCTGGCGTTCCTCCTCGCTCTCGCTGACCTTGATGCCGACGGCCCCGTGCTGGCGGGCGATCGCCGAGACCGTGTCGATCAGGTGATCGACCTCGACCTTCGGACCGTCGAGCTCGCAGATCAGCAGGCCCTCGACGTCCAGCGGGTACCCGGGATGGCAAAAATCCTCTGCGGCGTGGATGGCAGGGCGATCCATCATCTCGAGGCCGCCCGGGATGATGCCTGATGCGATGATCGCGGCGACGCAGTCCCCGCCCTGCTCGTTGGTCGGAAAGCCCATGAGCATCGCCCGCGCCGTCTCCGGTTTTTTCAGGATTCTCACCGTCACCTCGGTGACGACGCCCAAAAGCCCCTCCGAGCCGGTCATCAGCCCCAGAAGATCGTAGCCGTCGGCGTCCAGATGCTTGCCGCCGAGCCTGACGATATCGCCGTTCGGCAGCACCATCTCCAGGCCGAGCACATTGTTCGTGGTGAGCCCGTATTTCAGGCAGTGCACGCCGCCCGAATTCTCGGCGACGTTGCCGCCGATCGAGCAGGCGATCTGGGAGGAGGGGTCGGGGGCGTAGTAAAAGCCTTCATGCTGGACGGCGTCGGTGATGCCGAGATTGGTCACGCCGGGCTGCGCGGTGACGGCGCGGTTCCGGTAGTCGATGTCGAGAATGCGGTTGAACTTGCCGAGACCGAGCACGATACCGTCCGTCAGGGGAAGCGCGCCGCCGGAAAGGGAGGTTCCGGCGCCCCTGGGCACCACATGAATAGCCTCCTCGTCGCAGAATTTCAGAATTTTCGAGACCTGCTCGGTGTTCGAGGGCAGCACTACGGCCATGGGCAGCGCCCGGTAGGCCGAAAGGCCGTCGCACTCATAGGCGCGAAGCTCGTCCTCCGCCGCGATCACCCCTTCGCCCGGCACAATGGTGCTGAGCGCTTCGATCACGCGGTCGCGCTTGGTGAGGCTTTCCTCGCGGGGCTCCGGCATCTTCATGGGCGCGACCTCATTTTCAACGATCGAGCCATGATGCGCCAGCGGTGGGGAGGCGTCAAACCGGCCGGTGGTGACAGGTCTGGCCATCTCGTCACGGCGTTTTTCTTGGTTACTGAAGTAAAAACCAGTAAGAAAGTATTAATCACAAGTCCATATTCCCCTTCAAGGTCCTCTTGATAATATGGCCCCATGAAAAAAGTTGGAAAAAATTGCCCACCAACGAGGTAATGTTTTCAAAGACATAGGCAAAATTTGCCTATGGTGAACAGAACCTAACAAAGAAAATAAAAAAGCCGTTAAGCGGTAACCTCTACTTTGGTCTTTAACGAGACCAAACATATGGGGTAACGCCGCAATGAACGCCTTCGCAAAAGCCGCCATCCTCGCCGTCGCCGCCTTCGGCATCACCTTCGCCACCCCCGCCGCCGCCCAGACCCCCGCCCTCTTCAACACCCTCGAACAGCGCACCGACGATCTCGACGCCCTTCCCCAGTGGAAGACGGCCATGAAGAAGATCGCCCAGGAGAGCAAGTCCTACGCCGCCAGCAGCTCCAAGGCGGTCAAGGCCTGGCAGTCGATGATCCGGGAGAACAAGGGCAAGGCGCAGATCGAGCAGCTCGAGATCGTCAACGATTTCGTCAATCAGTGGCGCTACCGCACCGACAGCTACAACTACAAGACCAGCGACTACTGGGCGTCGCCCGCCGAGTTCTTCAGCCGTTCAGGGGATTGCGAGGATTACGCGATCGCGAAGTACGTCACGCTGCGCCAGATGGGCTTCGGCGCCGAGCAGCTTCGTCTGGTGGTGGTGAAGGACGTGGTGCGCGATCTCGCCCACGCCGTGCTCGCCGCCTATGTCGACGGCCAGGTCTTCATCCTCGACAACGTCACCGGTGAGGTGCGTGCTCAGGCCGAGGTGACCGAGTATGCGCCTTACTATTCCGTCAACGAGCAGGCCCGCTGGGCCCATGCCGCTCCGGCCAAGGTCGCGTCCGCCGCCGGCCTGTTCTCCAAGTCCTGACGTTTCATTAGCCCTTCCCCGAGGTTGCCCCCGACTGCGCCCGTGCCGAGCACGGGCGCTTTTTTTGGGGATCCGTCGGTGGTGGGCTGTCTTTCCATGCTCCCCATAATGCCATCCAAATCTTCACGCCCGTCAACGCATTATGATGAATTTTCTATGACCGGGTAAGGATTCCTTAATCGCCGGAACGGCGGAAAATGGCGGAAATGCTGGCATGCAGGCGAGGACGGATCGAGCGGATCAAGGCGGATTCGGGAGGCGGGCCGTTCAGGCGGGTAAAAATGGCGACCGGCCATCAAAAAAGGCGGAGCCTTCCGACACCGCCTTCCCCGACCTCGATCGAGGCAAGTCCAAAAAAAACTAGCCTTGGCGGGTCTTCATGCGGGGGTTGGTCTTGTTGATGACGTAGACGCGCCCCTTGCGGCGCACGATGCGGCAGTTCTTGTCGCGCTTCTTGGCCGATTTCAGGGAATTTCGGATTTTCATGACGTCGGCCCTCAGCTTTTCTTGCGGCGGAAGCTCTGGAAGCGCTTATTGAACTTGTCGACCTGGCCGCCCCGCTCGACCATGCGCGAGCGGTCACCGGTCCAGGCGGGATGGACGAGCGGGTCGATGTCGAGCGTCAGCGTTCCGCCCGGTTCGCCATAGGTCGAGCGTGTCTGGAACGTCGAGCCATCGGTCATCACGACCGTGATCTCATGATAATCTGGATGAATATCTTTCTTCACCCGCTTTCTCCTCTCAGCGACCGGCGGTATATAGCCAATGGAACGAGGCCCCGCAAGGGGCCTTGCGGAATTTGCCGTGCCGTTTTCGGAAGAAACGACGTTTTCGGTCGTTGACGCATGGCGAGGCGGTGCGGGCTGCAAAGGCCTGCCGCCGTCGGGATCGAACCTCGAGCGAGTGAAGGCGTTTTCATGGAAGGAGCCAGTCGTGCGAAGTCGGAGGATGGCGGCAAGCGTGCCGGTAGCCGCAATCTGAAGGCGCTCGGCCGCCTTGCGGGCTATCTCCGCCCCTATCGGCTTCAGGTCGCGCTCACCCTTGTCGCCCTCGCGCTCGCGGCCGCGTCGGTGCTCGTCTTCGGGGCTGGCTTTCGCTATCTGATCGACGGCGCCTTCGGCGAGGGCAATGCCGGCGCCCTCGATCATGCGCTCAGGGCAGCACTCATCGTGGTGGTGGTCCTGGCGCTCGCCACCTTCGCCCGCGCTTTTCTCGTGACCTGGCTCGGCGAGCGCGTGGTCGCGGATCTCCGAAAGGACGTCTACGGCCATGTGATCAGCCTGTCGCCAGGCTTTTTCGAGGTGACGCGCACCGGCGAGGTGCTGTCTCGTCTCACTGCGGACACCTCGGTCGTTCAAAGCGTTATCAGCGCCTCGCTGTCCCAGGCGCTTCGCAACGTGCTCCTGCTGGTCGGCGGCCTGGTGCTGCTGCTGGTGACCAATCTGAAGCTCACGCTTCTGATCCTCGTGGTCGTGCCGCTGGTCGTGGTGCCGATCGTGGTGATTGGGCGAAAAGTCCGAATGCTCTCTCGTGCGGCGCAGGATCGGGTCGGCGACCTTTCCGGCCACGGTGAAGAAACCCTGAACGCGGTCCAGACCGTTCAGGCCTTCGCTCAGGAGAACCGGGAACGCGCCACGTTCCATCGGTTGACCGAAGACGCCTTCGGGGCTGCCACCGGTTATGCGCGCGCTCGCTCGACGCTCGCAGCCGTGGTGATCACGCTGGTGTTCGGCGCGATCGTCGTCGTGCTCTGGATCGGCGGGCGTGACGTGCTCTCAGGTGCCATCACCGGCGGCGAGCTCGCGGCCTTCGTCTTCTATGCCTCGGTGGTGGCGAGTGCTGCAGGCGGGCTCGCCGAGATCATGGGTGATCTGCAGCGCGCCGCCGGCGCCACCGAGCGGCTGTTCGGGCTGCTCGACACCGAACCCATGATCGCGGCGCCTGCCGATCCCAAGGCGCTGCCGGAGCCGCCGACGGGTCGAGTAGGGCTTGAGGGCGTGCGTTTCGCCTATCCGCTCGACCCCGGACGAGACGTGCTGCATGGGCTCGATCTCGAGGTCGAATCGGGCGAGACGGTCGCGCTGGTCGGCCCCTCCGGCGCCGGCAAGACCACCATTTTCCAGCTCCTCATGCGCTTTTACGATCCCGATTCCGGCCGCCTCACCTTCGACGGCGTCGACCTTCGCGAGGTCGATCCGGTCGATCTGCGCGAAAAGATCGGGCTGGTGCCCCAGGAGCCGGTGATCTTCTCCGCCGATGCCTGGGCCAATATCCGGTACGGCCGGCCGGACGCCAGCGACCACGATGTGCGCGCCGCCGCCGAGGCCGCAGCGGCGACCGAGTTCCTGGAGCGCCTGCCGAACGGCTTCGACAGCTTCCTCGGCGAAAAGGGCGTTCGCCTCTCGGGTGGTCAGCGCCAGCGCATCGCCATCGCCCGTGCCGTGCTGCGCGATCCGGCCCTGCTTCTTCTGGACGAGGCCACCAGCTCTCTCGATGCGGAGAGCGAGCGGCTGGTTCAGGACGCGCTGGAGCGGCTGCGCGAAGGCCGCACCAGCCTGGTCATCGCCCATCGCCTCGCCACCGTGCTGAACGCCGACCGCATCGTCGTGCTCGACGAGGGCAGGGTGGTCGCCACGGGACGCCATCACGAACTGATCGAGCAGGGCGGGCTCTACGCCCGCCTCGCCGAGCTGCAGTTCGGCGCCGACGGTCAGATCGCCGCGGAGTGAGCGCCTGAACGGCGTCTGCGCCGGCCGACGAGGCCGACGCAGGCGAGCCCCAGACCAAGCAGTGCCAGAGTTCCGGGCTCGGGCACGGCGTTCGCGTCGCCCGCCGTTCGAATCCTGAAGTTGAAAGCGTCGAAATGGTCGTCGGAAACGCCGCTCAGGCCTTGAAAATCGGGCTGAACCCGAAAGCCTAGGACTGTGCCGAGGCTGGCGTTGAAGAGGCCGGTGATATCGACCGCGAACGGCGCGTCGTCGGTCGGATCGAAGCCGGCGAGCTCCAGCGTCGCCGGCCCCGCTTCGAAATCCGAGACCTCGATCGCGCCGCTCGCATTGGTGAAGGAGAGGACGTCATAGCGCTGGAGCTCGCCGCCGGTGAAGCCGCGCACGTCGAACAGCAGCGTCGCCGAGCCGGACGGCCCCCGCGCCGAAAGATCGAACAGCGATACCACGCGCGTCTCCCCTTCGAAGGCGTGCCCATTCAGTTCGTGCGATGCGCCGGAAACGGCCGACGGGCCCGAGAGGAACGTTATTCCGGGATCACCGGCAAATTCGTTCCTGATCGAGGCCGTGGAATCGGCGTGGATGACAAGGGCCTCCGCGGAACCTGTCATGGTCCAGAGGACCGGCATCGAGAGGACGGCAGCGGCGACCAGGCATTTGCAGATTTCATGCATTTCTATAAAAACTCCTGTAAAGGGCGATTGGATACTTGAATCTTGTCCCGCAATTTGCATGCCATGTAAGATTTCAATGTGAAAATATTTTACTATGTTGAGATATGTCGGAAATTCAAGTTCGTCGTGACTTGGTGAAAATTTGTGAGAAAGCCGAGCTGTCGTCATTTCTTACAAACCGATGTCGGGCTTGACACCGCAACCGGAATGGGTGGTCGCCGCTGCCTTTCGGCGCACTATCGGCATTGTTGCCTTTCCGAAGACGATGTCGAGGTGGTGATGGTTCCCGTCGTCGTCACATTCCTCTATGTCCAACACGGTTCGGCCGCTCGATGGACGGATATCTGGCACACGCAACCGGTGGTTCAACATGAGACGCACCCGCATCAAGATCTGCTGCATCGGCTCGATCGAGGAGGCCGCGCTCGCCATCGCCTGCGGCGCCGATGCACTCGGTCTGGTCGGGCCCATGCCGAGCGGGCCGGGCGTGATCGACGACGATCTGATCTCGACGGTCGTCGATCGCGTGCCGCCGCCGGTCGCGACGTTTCTTCTGACCAGCGAAACCGAGGCGGATGCCATCGTCCACCAAGCCCGCCGCTGCCGCGCCGACACCCTCCAGCTCGTCGATCGCGTCGCTGCCGACGCCTATCCGATCATCCGGGCGTCACTGCCGAGCCGGCGCGTGGTTCAGGTGATCCACGTCGAAGGGCCGGAGACGGTCGAGCAGGCGGCGGCCGCCGCGACCTTCGCGGACGCCATCCTTCTGGACTCCGGTCGCCCTTCGGCCGAGGTGAAGGAACTGGGCGGCACCGGCCGCACCCATGACTGGTCGATCAGCCGCGCGATCGTCGCGGCCTGCGCCTGCCCGGTGTTTCTTGCAGGCGGGCTGAGGCCGGACAATGTCGGCGAAGCGATTTGCGAGGTCCGGCCGTTCGGGGTCGACCTCTGTACGGGCGTGCGCACGGACGGGCGGCTGGATGCGGCAAAGCTGGCGGCGTTCGTCGGGGAGGTGGCGAAAGCGGATGCGGCGCTGGCCGGGCGGTGAGCCCGTCATGTGCGGCGATGGAACGAAGAGGGGACGCGAGTCGGCAGGCGTCGGTTGGCGTGATAATGATCCACTCTCGCCCCGCAGGAGGAAATTCGCCGAGGTCAGAATGAGTATAGAGCTACCTTTGCCAGCCCTGCCTGCATAGGAGAATTCTGACATGACGAAAGTGATGGTGATTGGAAACGCGGGCGGCGGGAAGTCCACGATGTGTCGGGCTGTGTGCGAGGCTCACAGGCTGCCTTATTACGCCATCGACAAGATCCAATGGAAGCCGAACTGGGTCAGAACGCCCGCAGCCGAGTTTGATGCCCAGCATCTCAGCCTGATTTCCAAAGATCGCTGGTTGATCGATGGCTATGGCTCATGGGACTCGGTGCAAGCGCGCCTGAACGCTTGCGACACGATCATCTTTGTCGATCATCCCATCTGCATACACTTCTGGTGGGCGGCCAAGCGGCAGATGAAGTCGCTCTTCGTCGGTCGACCCGATGGACCGGAAGGGTGTCCGATGTGGCCGGTTACGATCCGCCTCTTCAAGATGATGTGGTGGCTTCACCGACAGATGCGGCCAAAGCTGATGGACGCCATCCATGAGCGCGAGCCGCACGCTCGCATCGTCCACATACAGTCACCCCGCGAATTGAGAAGGTTCATGCTCGACCCGACCTGATCAAAAACGATCGGCTGATCGCTTCGTGCGCATTTCTGCTCCAGCAAGCGTGCTGACTGCCGCCGGGCCGCAAAGCCGCGACTCTGCGGCTTCTCTCTCCTTCGTCGCGTCAGACCCGCACCACCTTGCCCGGATTCATGATGTTCTGCGGATCGAGCGCCCGCTTGATCGCGCGCATGGCCTCGAGCGCTTCGCCGTGTTCGGCTTCGAGATAGCCCATCTTGCCGACGCCGACGCCGTGCTCGCCGGTGCAGGTGCCGCCGCAGGCGAGCGCCAGCTCGACCAGGGTCTCGCTGAGCGCCTTCGCGCGCTTGAGTTCGTCCGCATCCTCCATGTCGACCATGATCGAGAGGTGGAAATTGCCGTCGCCGACATGGCCGACCAGCGGCGAAATCAGTTTTTTCGACTTCAGTTCGGCCTGTGTCAGGGAAATGCACTCCGCCAGCCTGGAGATCGGCACGCAGACGTCGGTGACCACGGCCGAGGTGTTCGGCCAGGCGGCCATGACCGCGTAGAAGGCGTTGTGGCGGGCGTCCCAAAGCCGGTTTCGGTCCTCCGGTCTGGTCGCCCACTGAAAATCCGCCCCGCCATGCTCGGCCGCGATCTCGCCGACTGTCGTCGCCTGCTCCTGGACGCCCGCATCGGAGCCGTGGAACTCGAAGAAGAGTGTCGGCGCCTCCTGTACCCTTCGAGCTTCGAATAGGCGATGCAGGCCTTCATCTGGAGCGCGTCCAGGAGTTCGATGCGCGCCACCGGGACGCCCATCTGGATGGTCTGAATGACCGTGTTGACCGCATCGTCGATGGTCGGAAAGGCGCAGACCGCCGAGGAAATCGCCTCCGGCACGCCGTAGAGGCGAAGGCCGATCTCGGTGATCACCCCAAGCGTCCCCTCGGAGCCGACGAAGAGGTGGGTGAGGTCGTAGCCGGCCGCGGATTTTCGAGCGCGCCCGCCGGTCCTGATGATCCGGCCGTCGGCGGTCACCACGGTCAGGCCAAGGACGTTTTCACGTATGGTGCCGTAACGGACGGCATTGGTTCCCGAAGCGCGCGTAGCAGCCATGCCGCCGATGCTGGCGTCCGCGCCCGGGTCGACCGGGAAGAAGAGGCCGGTGTCGCGGAGATGGGCGTTCAGCGCCTTTCGCGTCACGCCCGCCTGCACGCGGCAGTCCAGATCCTCGGGGTGGACTTCGAGGATTTTGTCCATCTGCGAGAGGTCCAGCGTCACGCCGCCCTTCAGCGCCGCGATATGCCCCTCCAGCGACGTGCCGGTGCCGTAGGGGATGACCGGCACGCCCGCTTCGGCGCAGAGCTTCACGATCGCCTGCACCTCCTCGGTGCTGTGCGGGAAGACCACGGCGTCGGGCGCGGCGCCGGCGTTGTGGGTCTGGTCCTTGCCGTGCTGCTCGCGGATCGGGCGCGAGGTCGAGATCCGATCGCCGACCAGGGCGCGGATCGGCTCCACGACCGACGCCGCGGCGCTGGTCTCTGCCATCTGCAAGGACATGACTCCCCCTTTTTTCCGTGGACGGCCCCCTTGAAATCTAGAGCGAACGGCCGCTTCGACCAAGATGGAACGGCCGCCGGCCGTGCGGGAATGATGAAACTCGCCCTGACCTACCGCCTGAACGTTTGACGCCTTCTCGTTCAGGTCCCGTTCAAATGACACGGGATTTATGGTTCAAATAGGGGATCGAGACGCTCTGCTCGCTTTTCTTGGATCCATTTTTAGGCTCGGAGGCTTTTGTCGATGACGGAAATCTATGTGGCCACGGATATCGAAAGCAACGGACCCAGCCCCGGCCACCACTCCATGCTGAGCTTCGGCTCGGTCGCCTTCACCCCGGACAAGACCATCCTCGCCACCTTCACGAGAAACCTCCAGCTCCTGCAGGGCGCCGGCGAGCATCCGGAGACCATGGCCTGGTGGCGAACCCAGCAGGACGCCTGGCGCGCCTGCCGCACCCACCCGGTGCCGGCGGCAAAGGCGATGACGGACTACGTCGCCTGGCTGAAGGACCTCCCGGGCCCGCCCATCTTCGTCGCCCACCCCGTCGCCTTCGACTACGCCTGGATCTCCTGGTATCTCTGGGAATTCGCCGGCGAAGACCCCTTCGAGCGCCGTGCCCTCGATCTCTCGTCCTACGCCAGCGCCCTCCTCGGCCGCCCGGTCACCGAATGCACGCGCGAAAACATGCCGAAGCACTGGTTCGACGCCGACTTCGTCCACAACCACCAGGCCCTCGACGACGCCTTGGGCTACGCCAAACTCACCTGCAACCTCTGGGCGGACGCCGCCCGGCGTTGACTTGCCTGAGTTTGCGATGGGGGAGGGAGCCCGGCTCGGCGAACGCATGGCGTTCGGGCCGGGCTCCTTCAGGAACGAAAAAGTTCAGGCTGCGGCGGCTCGCCGCTTGGCGGCGTAGCGGTCACGGACGCGCTGGAGGAAATCGGCGGCGTGCTCCTCGCCGGGGATCCAGCGAGGCGTGTCGTCGGCGACTTCCTGCAGCAACTCGGTGCCGATGCTGCAACGGCCATCGGGCATCAGCCGAAACACGCCGGACGGACGCTGCAGCCGATGAATGCGCAGCCGATTGATGTCGACCACATCCCGGTTCATGTCCTCTTCGGACAACCGCCCGAACTCGTCGTCGACGATCATCTCGATGCCGTGTTTTTCGGCTTCTCGCTGGAGTACGAGAAGATCCTGAAAGGTTTTGGCACGGTCGCCGACGGGACCGCCGATAGCATCGTCTTTGCCGACCTTGAACAGACAGGTGACGGTCCAGCGCTCGATGCCGATGTCCGCAAGCAGCGCAGGCATGCCGATCAGCTGATCACGCTTCTTCGGAATCAGGACGGAGGCGACGCCGGTGACATCGCGGAGCACGGGATCGGCGGCAGCGCGGCGAAGGCCTTCGACGGTCATGTCGAACGCCCCTCCGACGCCCCGCTGGCGGTCATGGCGCTCGGCCAGATGCGAGTCGAGAGAGACCGCAATCCTGGCAGGCGCAAGCTCGGCAAGCTCGTCGACCCGGCTGGCCAGATAGGTGCCGTTGGTCACGAAACTGACGGGGAACCGATGCTCTTGACCAAGTTCCAGAAGCGCCGCCGTGTAAGCGAAGGAGTCCGGCAGGAGCGGTTCGTGACCCTGGATGCAAAGAGCCGCGATCTCCTCGGCATGGTGCGCCGCACGGACGAAGTCAGCGAACTGCCCGACGTCGAGGCTATGCGGAAGTTTTTGTTCGTCCCGCTGATCGATGTAGCAAAACGCGCATTTGAGGTTGCATCCGTGCGATGCGGGGACGATGACAGTCAACACTGTTCCAGTCGTCATCACCACGTCAGCCGGCAACGCGGCGTTGGCGACCATTTTCAACTCCATTAAATAACCTGACGAAGTCAATACCCCATCGCTAAGTGTGATACTAGGGTATGGGCATTCTGTCGGTATGGGCATTCCGTCGCAGGCCGTTGGTATATCATCCAAAAGTAAATTCTTTATGAAAACGGCCTTAATGTCGCTTTTAAGAAATAATCCAAGATTTTGAAAGGCAAGCAAATTTGCATTAAATGGTCTATGTGTTTGCATCACTTTAGCGTCAATATGGTTGACAGTCGTTACTCTCAACGTTTCCAAAAAACTTCATAAAATCTACGACTTTGAGAACTTCAAAGCCGATCTGACGAAGATACGCTATAGCAAGTTTTTCGTCTCTAAGTTCTTTGTTCCTAGACAATCGATAGCGACTCGCCAAGTAGATGAGTCGATATGCATCGTCATAATGATGTCCTGGGGAAGGCAGCTCAACAATATCCAAATCTAGAGCGTCATCTTTGTCCACTCCCGTGTTCTGCTCCTTGGCGGCGAGATAAAGAATGTCATGCGTCTCCAAAGATGTCTCTTTCTTACAAGCGGCAGCGAGGCTGGCGTCTGCTAGGTCAGACACGTAATGTCCAAAGAACTTTTCAAGTCTGCTCGCCCAATTCGACGGAACGGTCCGGGGCAGGATGTGTTCAGCGCTCAGGCCCAGCCCTTTAACGCGAAGTGAATCTAGTGGCGCGTCTTCTTCTCGGTAGATCGCCTCAATGCTAGTATCGCTTCGTGCACGTATGACGACGGCGGCGTGATCATTGAACCATTGCCAGCGGCTGAACCGCTTCCGATCGTCCGGTAGACTTAGGCGTCGCCCCATCGACCCGACATCGGGGTGGTCGGGCTTATCATCTTGGTCAAGTTCTGAGCTGAAGCGGGCTAGCGTTGAAAAGTGCAGTGCCAGGGATCCGGCATTCAGATATTCGGCGAATGCCCCCTCGTCTTCGGCTTGGCGGCTGCCGATGTCGACCACCCAGATAAAGAGATTGTCTTTGGTCTGATCGTCTTGCGATAGATCTTTGAGCGACTCCCACCAGTCGCGCATCCCTTTAGCCGGTGTCTTGCCGAGTATGGTTCGCCGAGAACTGATGGTGATCAAGGCGTCAGCTTCACGAATAAACGCAGGGTAATCCTTTTCGGAATCTTGAACCGGCGTCGGGGCTTTTGCATCTTCCGTTTCAGTCTTTGGCAGCAATATCGTGGTGCCGCCATCGTTGCCGGTTTCGCCGTAAATCGCGTCCAGCAAGGTCATGATGAGGCGGCCCAGGTCGTGGGACGCAAAGGGTACGTAACCATCCACCGTCACTGCGTCGTCTTTCCGCCTACTGCCAACATACTCCCAACGCGACAGGAAAAGCTCAATCAGCGTTTGGCCGTCGTGCCGATCAAATTTGACCTGACCTGTGAGCTTGGGATGCAGTGAACGAACATGTTTGTCTTTGAGCAGCCATTCGCTACGCATTCGTCTAATGCTGTTGCGGGGCTTGCCGCCGGCTTTGCCGCCATTTTCATACCAGGCTTCGTACAGCTCTCGCAAAAACTCGCCCGGACGCTCCTTAACCTCTTCCGGCACGGTGCCCGTTCGATCGACCTCTGTCAGAAGGCCTGTGATCTTTTTGACGAGATCGTCCTGAGACTCGGATCTGGCTCGACGAGGCATAAGTCGTTGAATTCCGGATGCTGTGACGTTCTCTTTGACGGTCACGTTCCCCTTAAGATTAGTGTCGCTTGGCAAAAGATCAATAAAACACAAACATTTCTGGTATTTCGAATGCGTCAATCTTTGACAATATCGTCACATTGACAGGACGATATTATACAACATATCATTTTTCTCAAGAAGCGAGATCATCGAAGGAGTCGCGATGATGTTGCGGGATGGATGGGGGCATGGGTGGCCTGAGGGCTACATGCCCGATGACGGTATTGCCGAAAGCTCCGTCGACCTGCCCTGGCGCTGGCTCGTTCTGGCCGGTCTGGCCTTTTTTCGAGGGGTGACGCTGGAAGGCGGGGGCGAGTTCGAGCCGGCGGAGCTCTGGTTTCTCCTCGGCGTGGCGGCGCTCGTCGCGTTCTTCGGCGATTGGATGCAGAAACTTGGACGAAAGCGTCAAAGGAAACGTCAAACCCTGGCCGATCTGACGCCGTTGATGACCGTGCTTCGAGACTATGGGGTCGAGGAGCTGGGAGGGTTTTATCTGTACATGCCGTCTCCCGCCCGGCCCGAGGACGGCGAGGCCCGCGCCTGGCTTCGGGTGATGAAGGCGAAGCAGCTGGTGATCAGCGGGCCATGGCGGCTGGAGGCCTGCCGGGCGCCGCCTTGGCTCCGAAAATCCCATCCGCGGATCTGTTCGGACGACATCGTTTTCTACAATGTTTACCGATTGAAGAGAGATCCGCTGGCGGCATTCGTTTGAGGATTTCGGCAAAGTTCGATCATATTCAGGCCTTCGGGCCCTTTTTTTTGCCCTCCGCCCGCAGCGGCAAGCTCAAATCAACGCCGTCCGTGTCGGACTCGGACTCGGACCGGGGGCCGTAGCTGTGGATGCGTTCCGCCACGTTCTTGATCTCCGCCCTGGACAGCAGCGGCGGGCCGCCGGCCTGGAGCGTATAATAAAATTGCTTGGCCAGCGTCTCGACCTCGACGGCGAGCCACATGGCCTTGGCGAGGTCGGGGCCGGTGGCGATCATGCCGTGATGGGCGAGCAGGCAGGCTTTTCGGTCCTTGAGCGCCTTCAGCGCGTTGTCCGAAAGCTCCTGGGTGCCGAAGGTGGCGTAGGGCGCGCAGCGGATGTCGTCGCCGCCTGCGACCGCGACCATGTAGTGGAGCCGCGGGATGTCCTTTTTCAGGATGGCGAGCGTGGTGCAGAAGGTGGGGTGGGCGTGGACGATGGCGTTGACGTCGTCGCGGGAATTCATGATGTCCAGGTGAAAGCGCCATTCCGTCGACGGCACCAGGTCGCCCTCGTAGCTGCCGTCCTCGTGCATGAAGACGATGTCCTTCGGCTTCATGGTCTTGTAGGGCCGCCCCGACGGCGTGATCAGCATGCCGCCCTGGACCCGCGCCGAGACATTGCCGGACGTTCCCTGATTGATGCCGGTCTCGTTCATCTCCAGGCAGGTGTCGATGATAGCACGGCGCAGTTTCTTCGAACTTGACGAGGGCAGCTTGGGCAAGGGTTCTTCTCCATGAGGAAAGGCGTGACGGTGTCCGCACGCTAGGGATCGACCTGTCTCGGCGGCGGTGATCGTCATGCCGAGCGTTCTACTCCTTCGGTGGGCGAATGTCGTCATCACGCTGCCGCCCACCGTCCGCTGACGGTGCATCAAGCGGCCTCGCCGATCACGATGTTTGGCCACCGGATCAATAACGTTTCGTTAAGCGGACAGCGATAACATCGCCCCGTCTCGCTGGTCCATGCGATCCTGGGAGTCCGTGCCTGGCCCCACATCTTCTTTCTTCGGCGGTCGGATTCCCAGGATCGCATGGACCAGGACGGCATGGTGGCATCGATGGGTTAAGTTTTGGTTACTGTTCAGGTGGGCAGATGTGGTGATCGCACTGTGCCGAACGGCATGCTGACGATGCATCGAACGGCCTCGGATATCACGCTGTCTAGCCACCGCATCAAGGCACCTGCCTTGGTCCGTCATCGTCATCGGTGCGCCGGGCAATTCAGGACACAAGATTGATCAGCGGCTCGCCCTTCAAGAAGCGGCGGACCTCTTCGGCGAGCATGTCCGCGGCGTTGGTGACGGTCTTGACCGAGGCGCCGGCGATGTGGGGGGTGAGGGTGACGTTCGGCAGCTTGAGCAGCGGCCAGTCGGTCGGCACCGGCTCGATGCCGAAGGTTTCGAGGCCGGCACCCGCGAGCTTGCCGGAGGTGAGGGCGTCATAGAGGGCGTCGTAGTCGACCAGCGGACCGCGCGCCGTGTTGATGAAATAGGCGCCGTCCTTCATTTTTTCGAACTGTTCGCTGCCGATCATGCCGGTGGTTTCGGCAGTGACGCGCGGGTGCATGGTGACGACGTCACTCCGTTCGAGGATCGCCTCCAACGGCACTTGCTCGACGCCATCGTCCAGATCGGTCGGCGAAAGCTGAACATAGGGGTCGCAGACCAGGATGCGGCAGCCGAAGGACTTCAGATGACGGACCACCCTGGTTCCGATGTGGCCGTAGCCGATCACGCCGACGGTCATCTCGCCGAGTTCGCGGCCCGTCGTGTCGGCGCGGTAGAGATGGCCGCTCCAGTCACCGGTGGTGGAGAGCGCGGTGTGGCCGGTGGTGATCAGGCGGGTCTGGGACAGGATCATGCCGATGGTGAACTCGGCGACGGCGCCGGCGTTGCGGCCAGGCGTGTTCACCACCTCGATTCCCCGAGCACGTGTCGCGTCGACATCGATGTTGACCGGGCCGCCGCGGGAGATCCCGATCAGCTTCAGGTCGGGGGCGGCGTCGATCACGGAGCGGGTGATCGGCGCGAGATGGCCGATGAAGATCTCGGCGTCCCGGATCAGCGGGATGACGTCCTCCGGCGTTCCGAAATATTCTTTCAGACCCGCCAGCTCGGCACGACTTAAAGTATTGCCTTGACCTGCCAGATCATAGCCGTGGGTCATGTCGTCGTCGGGCCAGTTCTGGCGGTGCTGGCGGATCTGGAAGTCATGGCCATCCAGGCGTTCGAGGGACTCGATGAATTTTTCCGGCAGCATGAAATTGTCGCCGATGACGGTCACCCGAACTGGCGGCATGTCATGCGCCTCGCGTCGATTGATAGAGGGTTTGCCAGACGGAGTTCATCTGCAGATAGCCTTCGCGATAGGCCGGAAACAGACGGTCATAGAGGGTGGCCAGCTCCTGGTCGACCGGCTCCAGATCGCCGAGATGGGGGGTGACCCAGTCCTTCAGGCCGTCCGCGATGTTTCCGTACAGGCCTATCGAAACCGCCGCCGTCAATGCAGCGCCTGCCGCCCCCGCCTCGGCGCGCTCGACGATGCGCACAGGGGCGCCGACGGCTGATGCCAGGATCTTGCGGCAAAGGGCGCTCTTGGCGGCGCCGCCGGCGAGACGGATTTCCTCGGGCCGGTGATCGAGCGCTCGGTAGCAGTCGCGGCTGGCGAATGCCAGTCCCTCGTAGATCGCGCGCATCAGATCGCCGGGACCGGTGCGGGTGGAGAGGCCGAGAAACTGGGCGCGTGCTCTGGGTTCGACGAAGGGGCCGCGCTCGCCGTTCTCCGAGATGAAGGGATGGAACAGGAGCGTGCCCGGACGCGCCTTGGCGGCCTGACGGTTGAGCGAGCGAATCAGCTCGTACTTGTCGACGCCCTCGGCCCCGGAAAAGGCCGCCGCAAGGTTCATCAACCACTCGATATTGAGGGTGGCTGCCATGTGGGACTGGAAGCCGCCCCAGGTGCCGGGCACGACGAAGGGCATGACATAGCCAACCTGCTCGTCGGAGATCACCACGTCGTCGACGTCATGGAAGATGCGGATGTGCATGCCGGTGGAGCCAAGGATCGAGATGCCGATCTCGCGGTCCGGCTCAAAGGCCCCGGCGCCGAGCGCGGTCGCTATCACGTCCAGCGGACCGAGCACCACGGGCGTGCCGGTGACCAGACCGGTGGCGTCGGCGGCGTCGGCGGTCAGCCGTGCGTGGTGCGTCGAGCCGTCGACGATCTCCGGGCGCAGATGGGCGATGTCGTTGATATCGAGCAGGTCGAGCACGGCGTTGTCATAGGCGCGCGTGCGGTAATTTCCATAAGTGAACACGCCCTCCGACGGATCGGTGGCGCGCTCGCCGGTGGCCTTGAAATAAAGCCAGTCCTTGCAATGCAGTGCCGACGCGGCCCGGCGCAGACATTCCGGCCGGTGCTGTTCGAGCCAGGCGATCTGACCGCTCTGGATCGCGGGATTGATCGCCGTGCCTGTAATTTTTTGCAGCTGCGGGCCGACATCGGAGGCGCGCCACTGTTCGATGATCGGCGCGGACCTCGCGTCCAGCCAGAGCCAGGCCGGGCAGACGGGCTCGCCGGCCTGATCGATCAGCCAGGTGCCGTCCCCCTGGCCGGTAATGGCGAGGGCTGCGGTGCGTTTGGCAAGATCGGGAATTTTCTCCGCAAGGAGACGCAAAGCCTTCGCGGCATCGCTCCAGGTGCGCTGTATATCTTGCTCGGCGCCGCCGTCGTCGAGATAATCCACTTTGTTCGGCACGCCGGCGTTGCCGACTTGCCGGCCGTCCGCCGTGAAGGCGACCGCCTTGATCACCGAGGTGCCGGCGTCGAGGCCGATGATCAGGTCGCCGCCGCTCATGCCGCCGCCTTCGCGGTGGTGAGGCCGTGATGGAGGGCATCGCCGCTGTCGCTTTCGAACAGATGGAGGTCGGCCAGCGGCAGCGTGATCTCGATGGCCCTGTCGATCGGTGCGGTGACCGTGCCGTCGAACACCGCGATCACCAGCTGGCCGTCGGTCTCGATGCCGATATGGGTCTGATCGCCGAGCCACTGATTGGAGGTAATTTTTCCCTTCAGCACAGGCCCCATTTCAGGAACCGATCCAAATCGTATTTGGTGGGGTCGGATGCCAAGCGCGAGCTTGCGGCCGTCCCTGAGATCGCCGCCGACGGCGTCGGTGATCGCTGCGCGCGAGAGTTCGAGCGAGGCCGTCTTGCCGCCCTCGGCCGTTTCGATGTCGAGGCGATGACTGCCTTCGCCGCGCCGCGCCAGCGTCTGAAAAACGTTCATGGGCGGCTCGCCGATGAAGGAGGCGACGTAGAGATTGGCGGGCCGGTCCTTGAGGTCGTCGCCGGTTCCGTATTGCTGCAGCCTGCCGTCGTTCATCACGGCGATGCGATCGGCGAGCGCCAGTGCCTCTGTCTGATCGTGGGTGACGAAGATGGTGGTGAGCCTGTTCTCGATCAGATAGTCCTTGATTCTCGCGCGCAATATCGCGCGGAGCTGGGGCTCCAGCTGGGACATGGGCTCGTCGAGCAGATGCACGTCCGCAGGGCGAGCGAGCGCTCTGGCCAGGCTGGTCCGCTGCTGCTGGCCGCCGGAAAGGGTGGGCGGGTAGCGATCGAGGATGCCCTCGATGTCGAGCAGATCGGCGATTTCCCGGACCTTGGCGTCGACCTCGGAGGCCGGGCGGCGGTCGCGCAGGAGGCCAAAGGCGATGTTGTCCCGGATCTTCAGGGGCGGATAGAGGGCGTAGCCCTCGAACGCCATGGCGATGTTTCTCGCGGCGGGCGCCAGATCGTTGAGCACGCGCTCGCCGGCGCGGATCTCGCCCGAGGTCACATCCTCGAAGCCGGCGATCATGCGCAGAGTCGAGGTCTTGCCGCAGCCGGAGCTGCCGAGCAGACCGACGATTTCACCGTCCTCCACAATCATGTCGACGGCGTCGACCGCGCGCACGTCCGGCTCGCGTTTGACTTTGTAGATTTTCGTCACCTGATCGAGGATGAGTTCGCTCATGACGATGCGTCCCCGGCCAGACGTTCGCCCGTCGCGGCATCGAACAGCAGGAAGTCCTCCGGCGACAGGTCGAGCCAGACTTCCCGATGGCCGCGCGGCAGGCGTGCCGCCTCGGCCTCCGAGCAGGACGCCAGCAGCTCGCCGCCGTCCGCGGTCTTCAGGAGCAGGACCGAACGCACGTTGAGCGGGGTCACGGCGTCCAGCTCCACAGGCGTTCCCTTGTCCGTCGCCGTCATGCTCACCTTGATGTGCTCCGGCCGAATCCCAATTATGTAATCCCGGTCGGCGGCATGGGCGGGATTGATCCCAAGTCGGTAGTTTTGACCGAACAGCTCGACCGATACACCGTCAGTCGACGCTGCGGGCCACGCCCGCCGGAGGTTGATGGTGGGGTCGCCGAGCAGGCGGGCGACGGTGGTCGAGACCGGCTGGCGGTAGATCTTGTCCGGCGTGTCGATCTGGGCGAAGCGATTGTCGTCGAGCACGGCAATGCGGTCGCCGAGCGCCATGGCTTCCTTGTAGTCCTGGGTGACATAGAGGACGGTGGCGTCGGTCTGCTTCAGGACGCGCGGCAGCTCGACGCGCATTTCGTAGCGGAGCTTGGCGTCGACATTGCGGAGCGGATCGTCGAGCAGCAGCAGCTTCGGACCGCGGACGAGGGAACGGGCGAGCGACGTACGCTGCTTCTGGCCGTTGGAGAGCGCTTTCGGGAGGTGTGTGAGCACATGGCGGATCTGCAGGAGGTCGGCGACCCGCTCCACGCCCTGGCGCACGTCGGCCTCGGACTGCTTGAGAGCTCGAAGCGGGCTCGCGATGTTGTCGAAGGCGCTGAGATGGGGATAGAGCGCGAAGTTCTGAAAGGCCATGCCGAGTTGTCTGGCCTCGGGCGGCTCGCCCAGGATGCTCTGGCCCTCGACCCTGATGTCGCCGCCGTCCGGATCGAGCACGCCGGCGATCAGGCGCAGCAGCACGGTCTTGCCACCGCCCGAAGGTCCGAAGATCGCGACGGTTTCACCGCGTGCGACGTCCAGCGACACGCCATCCAGCACCGTCTCTCGTTTGAACCGCTTCGTCACGTGGTCCAGGCTCAGATAAGTCATGGCGGTCAACCCTTGACCGCGCCGAGGGAAAGGCCCTCGACCAGGTAGCGCTGGGCGGCGATCGCGAAGATCAGGGTCGGGATGATCGAGAGGACCAGGGCGGCGGCGATCTGGCCGTATTGAATGCCGGAGGCGGTGACGAAGGCGAGCGCGCCGACCGTCACGGGCTGTTTATCGGCGGAGGCCAGGATTAGGGCAAAAACAAAATTATTCCAGGCGAAGATGAAGGCGAGCAGGGCGGCGGCGGCGATGCCGGGAAGTGCCAGCGGCACCGCGACCTTCAAAAACGTCTTCAGCCAGCCATGGCCGTCGATGCGGTGGGCGTGCTCGATGTCCTCGCTGATGTCCTCGAAATAGCCCCGCGTGATCCAGAGGATGAGGGGCAGCGTGATCAGCTGGTAGACCCAGATCAGGCCAATATAGGTGTTCACCAGGCCGATCATCTGGAAGTAGGAGAGCAGCGGCACCAGCACCAGAAGGGGAGGTGCGAAGCGGAAGGAGAGGATGGTGAACGCGATGTCCTCGCCGAGCCGGAATTTGTAGCGGGCAAAGGCGTAGGCGGCGGGAATGGCGAGGATCAGCGACAGGATCACCGAGCAGCTCGCCAGGATGAAGCTGTTCAGGAGATTGCCCATGAACTTGATCTCCAGCGTGCCCGCGTTGGTTTCGAGCTTGCCGGAGATCAGCGCGATGTAGTTGTCCAGCGTCGGGGTGAAGAAGAGGGAAGGCGGCATCCGCAAAATGTCCTGATTGGTCTGGAACGACATCAGGAAGACCCAGAAGATCGGGAACAGGAAAAACAGCCCGACAAGCGTCAGCAGGATGGCTCGAAGGATTCGCGCGCCTTTGGTCTCTCTGCCCATCAGCCGGCCCCCCGCGCCTGCTCGCGCAGTTTCAGCCAGTGCTTGATGAAAATGTTGGACATGATGAAGGTTATCACCCAGAGCACCATGAGGAGCGCCGCCGAGCGTCCGACATTGGTATATTGGAAGCGCTCCAGATAGCTCTGCACCTGGAACACCATCAGCGTGTCGCCGGGACCGCCCTGGGTCATGGCGTAGATGATGTCGAACTGCTGAATGCTCTCCAGCATGCGGAACAGCGTGGCGGTGATGATGTAGGGGGTGAGCATCGGCAGCGTGATCCGGAAGAACACGAAACTCCACGGCACGCCATCCAACTCGGCCGCCTCGAAAGGCTGCTTCGGCAAAGCGCGAAGACCAGCGAGCAGCAGGATCATCATGAAGGGCGTGTAGACCCAGACGTCGACCAGGACGACGGTGAGCAGGGCGGTCGAGGGCGAGGAGGCCCAGCGGAAATCCTCAAGTCCGATCAATGATGCGAGATAGCTGAGGATGCCGAAATTCGGGTTGGTCATCAGCTTCCACATCAGGGCGGCGATCGCGGGCGCGATCATCAGCGGCATGATCAGAAGGAGGCTCATGACGTCGTTCAGAAGCGTGCGCCGTCGGAGCAGCATGGCGATGCCGAGGCCCAGCAGCAGCTCGATGCCGACGGTGAAGACGGTGTAGAGCAGCGAGACGCGAATGGTGTTCCAGAAGGCAGGATCGCTGAAGAAGTCGATGTAGTTCTGAAACCAGACGAAGCCGCGCATCTGAGGAAAGGCGAGGTTGTAACGCTGCAGCGAATAATAGATCGCGGTGAAGAAGGGGATGATGATGCCGATGCAGACGAGCAGCGCCGGCAGGCTGAGGAGATAGGGGAGGGCAGCACGCAGGAACGGCCGTTTCTGCGCGGCCCCTTGGGCCCCGATCAGTGCCTCAGCGGCCATGATCGGCTCCCTCCTGCCGACGACCATCATGAACGCGACCGAGCGGCGAGGCCGCCTGTTGACGATTTTTTAGGACGTTCGCCTCGTGAGGGCCCTTGCCGGTCCATGCGATCCTGGGAGTCCGTGCCTGCGCCGAGGATGCCTGCGGGCGGGCGGATTCGCAGGATCGCATGGACCAGCTATCGAGTGTATTGGGCAAAGATGTATATCCGATTAACGTGGTTTCTCTTCGATCCGCCGGCGCGGTCGGCGGCCGGGCGATCCCGAACCGCCGAACCGTTCTCGGCCGCATCGACCTGCCGCCGGCCCATTCGACCGCTGCCGCCATCGACGGCCCGCGATCGGATGAGCCGACAGGCACCCGGTTCTCCGGTCCCAGGTCAACGCCGTCGATCGCATCGACCGCCGGCTAGAGGCCGGCTTGGCGGAGCTGGCGGTCGACGCTTTCGGCGAGCTGGTCGAGGCCTTCCGCGACCGGCACCTCGTTCGCCACCATCTTCTGCAGGCTCGCCGCCCATTCTGTGGTGAGATTGAAGAACAGCGGCTGCGGCGTGAAGTAGATCTTCGAGCCTGGCGCCGAGGCCTGGTACTGCTCGAGATAGCCGGGATAGCTCGCGGCGATGCGGCTCTGGAACTCCTCGTCGTCCCAGACCGACTGGCGCACGGGATTGACGAAGTCCATTTTCTGCGCGCCGAAGAGGCCGTGCTCGGCGCCGGACGCCCACTGCATGAAGTTCCAGGCGGCTTCCTTGTTTTCGGAAAAGGCGCTCATGCCGAGCGACCAGATCCAGACGTTCGGCGTCGGGGCGTCGGCGTCGGGATTGGGCGCGAAGGCGGCGTAGGCTAGGTTGCCGGCTTCGGCGTTGTCGCCGCCGTTCATGAAGTAGCCGAGGATGTCGGCATCGTAGATCATGCCGGAAGCGCCGGCGCCGAGGTCGGTGCCGACCTGATACCAGGTGTAGGTCGACCAGTCCTTCGGCCCGCTGTCCTGGATCATCTTGACCCAGAGCTCGTGGAACGCCTTGGAGCCGTCCGAGTTCATCGCGGCGTTCAGCTTGCCGCCGTCCATGATGAAGTCTGTCTCGCCGTAATTGGCGTAGCCCGAGAGGAAGCCCGGATGGATGGTCGCCCAGCTGCGCGAGCCGCGTACGCCGATGCCGTATTTGCCGTCGGCGTCGGTCGTGATCTTGGCGGCGGTTTCCAGAAGCTCGGGGAGCGTGGTGGGCACGCTAAGGCCGAGCTGGTCGAACAGCGGCTGGTTGTAGGCGAGCGAATTGAGCTCGAAGCCCCAGGGGATGCACCACTGCTTGGCGCCGTCGCCGCCGAGCGCCTCGCCGGGCACGCCGGACCAGGATGTGGAGGCGCGGAGATTCGGCAAAACGTCTTCCCAATTGTAGTTGGGATTGGTCATCGCCGGATCGTTGATGAACTCGTTCAGGTCGACGAGCCAGCCGGCAGGACCGTATTGCCAGGTCTGGTAGGCGCCGGTCATGAAGGCGTCATACTCGGTCGAGCTCGAAGAGAGTGCTGCGGTCACCTTGTCGAAATAGACGTCCTCGGGGAAGACGTCATAGGTGACGTCCATGCCGGTCATCTCCTTGAAATTGTCGAGATTGGCGATCATGGCGTCGGTATAGGGATGCTTGTTCAGCAGCAGCTTGATGGCGGTGCCGTCATGCTTCTTCCAGTCGAAGTCCTGCGCCCAGGCCCGGCTGACCGAACGGTTCAGCATGTAGCCGAGCGTCGCCGTCGATGCGCCGAACGCGGCGCCGCGGGCGAAGAACTCGCGCCTGCCCATCCCGCCCTTGCGAAAGGCCTCGATCGTATCCTGCAGTTTTCTCGACATCACCGTCTCCCTTTGCGTTTCGACGTTATCGTCTTCATGCGTCATCCGCCCGACGGGCGGTCTGGACACTGGTTTCAGCGTTCGATGGTCAGCCCGAGATCCCCGACTGTCGATCCCGACGCCCCGGGCGCATGCCGTCGACGCGGTCGTCTGCGGCCATCATCGGACGCTGCATCATCACTCCGGTTCCCCCGCAAGGTTCTGAGCGGTGACCTCGTCGGTGATCAGGGTGGAGATCAGCCCCATCTTGAGAGCGCCTTCGATCGCGGTGAGCTTGCCAGCACTGCCCGCGATCGCCGTGACCTGACGGCCGCGCAGGATCTCCGGCTCGATTCCGAGGACGCGCTCGTTGAACTCGCAGTCGACGATCTTGCCATCCCCGTCGAAGAAGCGGCCGAGGACGTCGCCGACCGCGCCTGCGGCGCGCAGCGATTCCATTTCCGCCTTGGTCACCTGGCCCGACTCGAAGGCGCTCGCCTCCGGACCGCAGCCGCCGATCCCGAGGACATAGAGATCCGCCTGCTCGGCCAGCGCCATGATCTTGCGGACGCTGTTCTGGCCCAGCAGCAGCGACCGGTCGCCGACCGCATCCGCGATGAACGGCACAGGCAGGATGAAGCCCTCGGCACCGGTCTTGTCGGTGAGCTGATGAATGACGTCGTAGGGATTGGCGGCCGCATGGCGGGTAAGCGAGCCGAGCACCGAGACGAAGCGGTTGGACGGCCGCGGGCGCCGAAGCAGCGAGTCGGCGACGGCCGACAGCGTCTTGCCCCAGCCGATGCCGATGGTGGTGGCCGGCTCCCGATCGAGATAGCGGCTGAGAAAATGCGCGCCCGCCGTGCCGAGGGCGGCATTGGTCCCGCCCTGGCCGTTGGTGCCGTCCTCCATGGTCGGCACGAGGATGCAGTTCTTCAGGCCGAAGCGCTCGATCAGCCGGTTCTCCAGGGCCACCGTGCTCACCAGCTCGTGCTCGATCGACACCTTGACGAAGCCGAGATCCTGGGCGAGCGCGCTCAGACGGTGCACCTTGACGCGCGACACGCCGAGGCGCTGGGCGATCTGCTCCTGGGTGTAGCCGCCGACGAAGGAAAGCCACGCAGCGCGCACCGCCAGATCCGTTTCCGCCTCCCGACTTTGACCCACCACCGATACTCCTCTGGTCAATCGAACTTTTCGTCTGAAAATTTGTTCGCTAAATGTACATAAATTACGCTATGGGCTTTGCCGTTCGCTGTCAAGCCGCGACCCTTCCGCCTGCTCCCCACCCCAGATCCCGGTCGAGGTCAGCGCCGGGTAAAGGCGGGTGAAGTGCTCGTGGATCGGGCGGTAGCGCGCGGCGAGGCCAGCGTCCGGCAGCTCCGGCTCGCCGCTGGTCCGCACCGCTGCCGCGACCGCCCGGTCGACGTCGTCATGGATGCCGGCGCCGACCATGGCGAGGATGGCCGCTCCGAGCGCCGGGCCCTCTTCGGTTTCCACGCGCTGCAGGTCGGTCTCGAGAATGGCGGCCAGCCAGTGCCGCCAGATGGCGCTTCTGGCGCCGCCGCCGACCGCGAACAGGCGTTCCGGGGCGATGCCGAGATCGCGGATCAGCTCAAGGCCGTCCCTCAGCGCGAAACTCACGCCCTCGATCACCGCCCGCGCCATGTGGCGATCGTCATGGGCGAGGCTCAAACCGGCGAAGGCGCCGCGTGCGAAGGGATCCATATGTGGTGTGCGCTCGCCCGCGAGATAGGGAAGATAGAAGAGATCGTCGGCGCCCGGCTCGACTTCGGCTGCGCGCTCGAACATCCGTTCATAGGCTCGATCGCCCTCGTCGACCGCCGCCTTGGCGAAGGTGTCGTGGTACCAGCGGAGGCTGCCGCCGGCGGCGAGTATCACGGCCATCAGGTGGTAGCGGCCGGGCACGGCGTGACAAAAGGCGTGCAGACGGCCTTCGGGATCGACGCTCGCTTCGTCCGTGGCGACGAACACCACGCCCGACGTGCCGAGGGAGACGAAGCCGCTGCCCTTGGCGACCGCGCCCGAGCCGACCGCAGCCGCGGCATTGTCGCCGCCGCCGGCGATCACCGGCAGACCCTCGGGAAGGCCGCTGGCGACAGCACCGCTTTCAGACACCCGGCCGGTGATCTCCGGCCCTTCGTGAACCTTCGGCAGCCAGTCCGGATCGATCTTGAGCGCGTCCAGAATCTCGGGCGACCAGTCCCGCCTGCGCAGGTCCAACAGCAGCGTGCCGGCGGCGTCGGAGGCATCGGTCGCGACATCGCCGGTCAGCCGAAAGCGCACGAAATCCTTGGGCAGCAGGACGTGGCGGACCCGCCCATAGGCTTCGGGCTCGTTCTTTCGAAGCCAGAGAATCTTCGGCGCCTGAAAGCCGGTGAGCGCAGGATTGCCGGCGATCTCGCGCAGCCGCGCGCCCGGAATGCGTGCCTCGATCTCGGCGCATTCGGCCGCCGTGCGCTGATCGTTCCAGAGCGGTGCGGGTCGGATCACCTCGCCGTCCGCGTCCAGAAACACGGCACCGTGCATCTGCCCCGTCAGCCCGATCGCTTCGATCCGCCCCGGCGCTCGCGCGACGATCGCGTTCAGCGCCCTGCAGCTCGCCGCCCACCAGTCTTCGGGGTCCTGCTCGGTCCAGCCGGGCTTCGGGGTCAGGAGCGGATAGGTCTCGGTGACGCTGTCCAGGACGCGGCCGTCGGCGCTCGCCAGCACGGCCTTCACGCCCGATGTGCCGACGTCCAGACCGATGCAAAGTCCCTCACGATCACGCGCGGACATTACGCGGCTCCCACCTTCGCTCTCCCTGGCTTTCCTTGCCGACAGCTTGGCCGCATTTCACATCTGCGGTCAACCGCCGGCTTGACCGGCTAGGCGGTCGCGTTGTACCGCCGATGGCATGGACGAAATCTTCGTCGGGATAGATGTAGGCACGAGCGGCTGCCGTGCCGCTGCGATCGATCGGGCCGGCCGCCCGGCCGGGCATGCCGCCGTGGCGATGGCAGGGCCGCGGCGTGATGGCGCCGAGGTCGACCAAGACCCTGGGATCTGGTGGACGGCGGCCGGGCAGGCGCTCGCTCGGCTGATAGAACAGCTCGATCCTGCATCGATAAGGGCGATCGCCGTCGACGGCACCTCCGGCACCCTGCTGCTGACCGACGGCGAGGGGCGACCGCTCGGTCCTGGCCTGATGTATGACGACGCGCGCGCCGCGGGCGAGGCCGACCGGATCGCGGCGGTGGCGCCGCCGGCCGGCGGGGCGCTCGGTGCGAGCTCGGCGCTCGCGAAGCTTCTGCATCTGGCCGCTTCAGGCGCTGCGGACGCTGCCGTGCATGCGCTCCATCAGGCCGACTGGATCGCCGCCCGCCTGTCCGGCCGTTTCGGGCTCTCGGACTGGAACAACGCGCTCAAGCTCGGCTATGACGTGGTCGAGGATCGCTGGCCCGCCTGGCTCAGGACGCTCGGCGTCCGGCGCGAACTTTTGCCGAAGGTGCGGGCGCCAGGGAGCGCGATAGGTCCGATCGCGGCGGTTCAGGCCGCGGCGTTCGGCCTTTCGCCTGACGTTCTGATCGTCTCCGGCACCACCGACGGTGTCGCCGCTTTTCTCGCAACCGGGGCGGCCGAGCCCGGCGATGCCGTCACCTCGCTCGGCTCGACCCTGGTGGTGAAGCAGCTCGCCGAACGTCCGCTGTTCGATCCCGAATCCGGCGTCTACAGCCATCGCCTCGGCGATCTCTGGCTGCCGGGCGGGGCATCCAACAGCGGCGGGGCGGCGCTCGCCCGGTTCTTCGACGCCGAGGCGATCGAACGGCTGACGCCGAGGCTTCGACCAGACCTTCCGACCGGGCTCGACTACTACCCGCTCGCCGGAACAGGCGAACGCTTTCCCTTGAACGATCCGAAAAGGCCGTCGGTCACCGAACCCCGGCCGGACGACGAAGCCGGCTTTCTCCAGGGCCTGCTCGAAGGGATCGCGGCGATCGAGGCCATGGCCTACCGCAAGCTCGAAGCGCTCGGCGGGCCCAGGCTCCGGCGGGTCCTGACCGTCGGAGGCGGGGCCGTGAACCCCGCCTGGACCGCGATCCGCAAAGCGATGCTCGGCGTCGAAGTCGAGCCCGCCGAAACCAGCGAAGCGGCCTTCGGTGCCGCGCATCTTGCCAGAAAAGGATATCGCAGCGCATGAGCGTCACCGCCTTCGCCGACGGCCTCGCCGACATCGCGGCCCGCTATGACGGCTTCATCATCGACCAGTGGGGCGTGCTTCATGACGGCGGCGAGCCCTATCCCGGCGCCATCGATTGCCTCACGGCGCTCCGCGCGCAGGACGTGCGCATCGTGCTGCTGAGCAATTCCGGCAAACGCGCCGCGCATAACGGCCGGCGTCTCGCCGAAATGGGCTATGTCGATCATCTGTTCGACGCCATCGTCACCTCTGGCGAAGCCTGCTGGCAGGCCCTCCACGACCGGGACGCTCCCGAGTTCGCCGGTCTCGGCAAGCGCTGCTATCTCTGGGCGAGGGGCGACGATCTGAGCCATGTCGAGGGCCTCGGTGTCGAGGTCGTCGAGCGCGCGGAGGATGCGGATTTCCTCTATCTCGCCGGCGTGCCGGACTATGCCGAGATGGAGGTCTACCTGCCGGTTCTCGAGGTCGGCGCCGGGCGCGGCCTGACCCTGATCTGCGCCAATCCCGACATCGTCGCGATCTATCCGAACGGCGGGCGCGGCATGGCGCCGGGCGGCGTCGCCAGGCGCTATGAGGAGATGGGAGGTAATGCGATCTATGTCGGCAAGCCGCACCGACCGGTCTACGATCTCTGCCTGAAGAGGCTGGGCGACCTGCCGCGCGAAAAGATTCTGGGCATCGGCGATTCGCTGGAGCACGATATTGCCGGCGGCAAAGGCATCGGCATCGACACGCTTCTTTTGACCCACGGCGTGCATCGCGATGCCTTCGCCGGCGTCTCCGACGATGCCTCCGGGCAGAAGGCGCTCGACAGTCTGGAGGACGACTTCGCGGCCCGTCCGCGCTGGGTCCTACCCAGCTTTATCTGGTAGAGTAGCCGCGAATCGACCGATCAGGCCGCCGGGGCGAGCCATGACAGAGAGGGTGAAACGCCGCCTGACCACGGTGCTGTGCGCCGACGTCAGCAGCTATACGCGATTGATGGAGCGGGACGAGGCGGGGACGCTCGAGCGCTTGCGCGCAAGCCGAAGGCGCATGGAAGCGCTGATTGATCGTCACGACGGCCGGGTGATCAACACCTGGGGCGACGCGCTGATAGCTGAATTCGGCAGTGTCCTCGAAGCCGTGCACGGCGCCGTCGAGATCCAGCAGGAGCTCGCCGGCCGTAATCGTGATCTTCCCGAAGCGGAACGGATGCAATTCCGGATCGGGATCAATCTCGGCGACGTCATGATCGAGGGCGACGACATCTATGGCGAGGGTGTCAATATCGCGGCGCGCCTGCAGCAGATCGCCGAACCCGGCGGCATCATGATCTCCAGGCCCGTCTACGATCAGGTCAGGAACAAGCTCTCCCTCGGCTTCGACTATCTCGGCGACCAGCCGGTCAAGAACGTTTCGGATCCCGTGCCGAGCTATCGCATCCGCTTCGATGGCGCACCTTCGATCGATCCACGACCTGCGAACGGCCGGCCAACCGAAACGAAGGGCGAGCCCGTTCTCGACGCAGCGGGACCGGCCACGCTCTGGGCGGCATTCCGAAAACTGCCGGCGCTGATCAGAATCGCCTTCGTCGGTGTCGCCTTCTTCTTCGCCCTCAACCTCGCTTCAGGCCTGTTTCCGCTCTGGTTCCACTGGCCGTCGATCCCGATGATCGCGATTATCCTTCTCTACTACAGCCTGAGAAGGCCTCGGGACAAAGCGCCCTGAGAGCCCTCTCCGAGAGCCGGGCTTGTACTTCAGCCCAGCTTCTCGCAGGCGCGGATGATGCGGCCGCAGGCGTCCTCCAGAAGCTCGGTCGAGGTGGCGTAGGAGATCCGGAAATAGGGGTCCATGCCGAACGCCGTGCCATGGACGCAGGCCACACCCTCGCTCTCCAGGAGATAGCGCGAAAAATCCTCGCTGTCGGCGATTGTCTGACCGTCGGGCGTGGTCTTGCCGATGGCACCGGCGCAGCTTGGATAGACGTAGAAGGCGCCTTCCGGCGTATGGCAGCGAAGCCCCGGCGCCTTGTTCAGCATCCCGGCGACCAGATCCCGGCGGGATTTGAAGGTGGCGGCGCGCTCGGCCATGAAGTCGATCGGCCCGTTCAGGGCGGCGACCGATGCGGCCTGGCTGATCGAGCAGGGATTGGAGGTGCTCTGCGACTGCACCTTGGCCATGCCCTTGATCAGGACGCTCGGCCCGCCCGCAAAACCGATGCGCCAGCCGGTCATGGCATAGGCCTTGGCCACGCCGTTCATGGTCAGGCAGCGGTCCTTGAGCCCGGGCTCAACCGCGGCGATGGTGCTGAATTCGAAACCGTCATAGACGAGGTGCTCGTAGATGTCGTCGCTGATCACCCAGACCTTGGGGTGGCGCATGAGTACGTCGGCGATGGCCTTGAGCTCGTCTCGGTTCAGTGCTGCTCCGCTCGGGTTGCTCGGCGAATTCAGGATCAGCCACTTGGTGCGATCGGTGATCGCCGCCTCCAGATCCTCGGCGCGCAGCTTGAAGCCGGTCTGCTCGGGACAGGTCACGATCACCGGCTTGCCGCCGGCGAGCAGCGTCATGTCCGGATAGGAGACCCAGTAGGGGGCTGGAATGATCACCTCGTCGCCCGGATCGATGGTCGCCATCAGGGCGTTGTAGATCACCTGCTTGCCGCCGCAGCCGACGGTGATTTCCTCGGTCTTGTAGTCGAGACCATTCTCGCGTTTGAACTTGTCGACGATCGCCTGTTTGAGGGCGGGCGTGCCGTCGACGGCGGTGTATTTCGTGTCGCCCGCATGGATCGCGTCGATCGCTGCCTGCTTGACATGATCCGGCGTGTCGAAATCCGGCTCGCCGGCGCCGAGCCCGATGACGTCGCGGCCGGCGGCCTTGAGCTCGCGCGCGAGATTGGTGACGGCGATGGTCGGCGACGGCTTGATCGCCGACAGGCGTTCGGCCAGGACGGACATGGTGGTCAGGGCTCCCGAAGCGTTGGATGAAATCGCGCCGACCTTAGGACTCCGCAGCCTCGGGCGCAATCGCTTCGGGCAAGATCAGTGGGTTTTCGCGCAGCCGGCGACCGTGAAGAGAATCATCCGCCGCGCAGCAGGGCGCCGCCGCGAAAGACGGGAATCGCGTCCGGCCGCCAGAGCGGCGAGAAGCGGCGCGCTTTGAGCGGGCGCTTCACCCGGTCTCGAAAGAAGATCGGGGCCTCTTCGTCGTCGGCAGCGCTGGCGACGGCCGTGTCGCCGCCGCGCAGGATCCTTCGAGGGCGGAGCCCTCGCCAGAATTTGTAGACCTTGGCGCGATAGGCGTTTCCCCGGGCGCGGTTCTGCGAATGGTAAAAAGCGGTCGCCTTGCCCCAGGACCGGGTCTGCATGCGAAGCTCCTTGAGGAACCTGCTGCCATAGGCGACATTGGCGTCGGGATCGAAGGCCTCGTCGAGACTGGCGAAGGCGTCCGGATGGTAGTGCAGATTGATCTGCATGCAGCCGACGTCGATATTGGTGCGTCCGCTCGCCTTCAGCTCCCGCACCTTGGCGATCGCGGCACTCTTGGTCGGCAGATAGAAGCTGTCGGCGCCGGAGGTCACCGTCCAGGGCCAGGGTTCGGTCGCCTGGTCCTCCTTCAGCCATCGGCCGGATTCGGCGAGTGCGACCGCCTGCAGGAGGCCGGGCGGAATGCGCTCCGCCCTTTCCCGCTCGGCCGCCTCGGCCGTGCAGACCGTTCTCACGGAGCCGTGCGCGGGAAAGGCGAAGGCGAGCAGGCCGAGCGCGAGCGCCAGCGGCAGCAGGCGCTGAAGCCGCTGAAGGCGTGACGGCAGATGGCGGAGCAGCGAAGCCATGCACCGAGTATCGCCGCGTTTCGTAAAGATTCCGTTAAGCCTGATCCAACTGCCATCGACGGCGCCGAAAACGCCGCTCGGCCGATCAGATTCGTGGGATCGCCGGTAGGCCTATTCAGCGAGAAGGCATGGCCGCGACGGGGCCGGGCGAGGAGACCGTCTCGTTCATGAGATCGACCAGCGCCGCGAGCAGGCCGCGGACGATGGACCTGAATTCCTCCAGCGCGCCGTTCAGGCGGAGCCTGCTCTCGTCCATATAAAGGCCGCGGCGAATTTCGATCTGAAGCGCGTGCACCCCGCTCTGGGGCTGGCCGTAATGGGCGGTGATATGCCCGCCGGCATAGGGCCGGTTGCGGACGACCCGAAGTCCTCGGCTTCGCAGCGCCGTCTCGGCGCGGAGCACGATCGACGGTGCGCAGCTGCTGCCGAAGCGGTCGCCGAGCGCGACGTCGATCATGCCGCCACCGACGGTGCTCTGGCTGAGCGTGCCGCTGGCGTTGAAGCTTGGCATGGAATGGCAGTCGAGCAGCAGCACCTGACCGAAGCGGCTCCGCCCTTCGTCGATCAGCTCCTGCAGCGCGTGATGATAGGGCCAGTAGGCGAGTCGGACGCGGCGCTCGGCCTCGTCGAGGCTGAGCCTGGAACGGTAGATCGGCTGGCCGGCGATACGGCTCGGGATCGTGCCGAGCCCGGCCCTGGCCTTTGCCGATTGGCCGTTGGCGAAGGGCGGCAGCGGCTCCTCCAGGAGCTCCGGATCGAACTCGAAGGCTTCGCGGTTGGCGTCGACGAAGGCGCGTGCGAAACGGGCGCGCAGCAGCGGAGCGCCAAGGGCGGGGGCCATGTCGAACAGGCGATCGACGAAGGCGTCCTCGAGGCGGCGAAGCTGGCTCGGATGCAGGCGCGCGTCCCGGAGAAGGCAGGGCGGGTAGATCTGTCCGCTATGGGGCGACGACAGGATCACCGGCACCGAGCCTCTCGTCGGCCGAAGGATCTCGATGGGGGATCCGAGCTCGGATGTCATAAAGGTCATTCGCTCCCGTGGACGCCGTCACGTCCGGCCGCTGCCGTCCGCAAGGCGCCGACGGGATCATGAGACCACAAGGCCCCAAGGCCCGCAAGGCTGTGCGCCTCCGCGGCCGTGCGATGTTGCGAAGGTCGAAGGACAAGGTTGAAATGCGCGCGATTTGGATTTAGGTAGAAGGCGAAGCGGGCGCTTAGCTCAGCGGGAGAGCACTACGTTGACATCGTAGGGGTCACTGGTTCAATCCCAGTAGCGCCCACCACTTCACCCTCCGTTTCGATTTCCTGGTCCTGATGCCGTCGGCAAAGCCGGTGGGCCGTCAGACTTGGTCGATCTGTCCGGACAGCATGCGCCGGATGAAGGACCAGGACAGGCCAACCGCCATGATCGTCGCCAGGACGAACAGGACGATCCAGGCCACCGTGCCGTATTCCCGAAGGTCGAGAATGCCGTAGTCCAGGAGCAGCCAGATCAGGCCGCCGAAGAAGAGAAGGGCGAGGCCGACGCCGATGAAGCCGATCGACTGGAAGGTCGCGCGAAAATAGATAACGTAGCCGATGATCATCACGGCGCCGATCAGGAGCTTGAGCGGCAGCTGGTCGCCGCGCGTGGCGTCGTCCGTCACCCAGGCGATGAAGTTGTAGGGCGTCGGGTTGTAGGTGCCGAGAACCAGGACCAGGGCGGCCATCCATCGAAACAGGAAGCCGCCGGCCGTGAGCTTGCTCGCCATATCGTTCCACCATTTCCTGAAATGCGACGTACTGCCGTTGTGTGATAGCGCGGAGTGCGCGTTCGTCAATGGTCTGGGCAGGATTTCGCCATGACGGCGCCGGTGGTCCCGACATCGCGCTGGCCTTGGCCCCGGCTCGCAGCTATTGAAGACTGCCACGAAGCTTCCGACCGTCCGTTTCGGCGCGATCGGCCTTCGGCGCGACATTTCGAGGACGTCGAGAGGAGCCCATGAGACCGCCCGTCGCCAAATCCGTCGCTCACGAGACCGAGATCCACGGCCTTTGCCGGAACGATCCCTACGCCTGGCTGAAGGCCAAGGACGATCCCGAGGTCACCGCCTATCTCGAAGCCGAGAACGCCTACACCGAGCACGAGATGGCGCACACCGAAGCGCTGCAGAAGACGCTCTATGACGAGATGGTCGCGCGCATCCAGGAGACCGATCTCTCGGTGCCGGTAAGGATCGACTCCTATCTCTATTACTCCCGCACCGAGGAAGGCCGGCAATATCCGATCTTCTGCCGCAAGGAAGGCGATGCCGACGCTCTGGAGGAGGTGCTGCTCGATCTGAACGCCGAGGCCGAGGGGTTCGACTATCTGTCGCTTGGCCTGTTCGAGATCAGCCCCGACCATCGCCTTCTCGCCTACGCGCTCGACACCACCGGCGCCGAGACCTACACGCTCCGCATCAAAAACCTGGCGGACGGAAGGCTGCTCGACGACGAGATCGAAGGCGTCTCCTACAGCCTGGAATGGGCGAACGACAGCCGGACGGTTTTCTACACGGTCGAGGATCACGCCAGGCGTCCTTATCGGCTGTTGCGTCACGAGCTCGGTCAGACCGGCGAGGACGCGCTGGTCTTCGAGGAGCCGAACGAACTGTTCCGCGTCGGGCTCTCCAAGACCAAGGACGACGCCTTCCTCGTTCTGAGCGTCGCCAGCATCGAGACTTCGGAATGCCGGTTGCTCGACGCCGATCGCCCGGAGTCCGACTTTCGCCTGGTCCAGCCGCGCGAAAAGGGACATCGCTACGGAATCGAACACCGGAACGGGCTGCTCTACATCCTGAGCAATCGCGACGCGCCCAATTCCAGGCTGATGACGGCGCCGGCCGACGCGCCGGGCGAGGCGAACTGGCGGGAGATGATCCCGCATGATCACGGAATCATGCTGAACGGCCTCGACATGTTCGAGGATTTTCTCGCGATCTACGAGCGCCGAAGCGGCCTTCGTTCCATCCGCGTGCTGGCGTTCGAGGACGAAGCGACCTCCGGCGACGATCGCGAGGCGGCGGCCGCGACGCCTGCCGGCTACGAAATTGCCTTCGACGAGCCGGTCTACACCGTGGGCGGTGGCCAGAATCCCATGTACCAAAGCCGCACGCTCCGGTTCACCTACACCTCGCTGACCACGCCCGCCTCGGTCTACGACTACGACATGGTGACCCGGGAGCGCGAGCTGTTGAAGCGCCAGCCCGTGCTCGGCGAGTTCGACGTCGACGACTATGAAAGCGAGCGCCTGTTCGTCACCGCCGGCGACGGCGCCAAGGTGCCGGTGTCCCTGGTCTACAGAAAAGGCCTGGAGCGGGACGGCGCCAATCCCTGCCTGCTCTACGGCTACGGTGCCTATGGCGCCTCTATGGACCCGGGTTTCTCCAGCCATCGCCTGTCGCTCCTGGATCGCGGCGTGATCTACGCGATCGCCCATATCCGCGGCGGTCAGGAAATGGGCCGCCAATGGTACGACCAGGGCAAGTTCCTGGCCAAGCGGAACAGCTTCACCGACTTCATCGCCGCGGGCCAGGCGTTGATCGAAGGCGGCTACACCTCGAGCGAGAAGCTCGCGATCATGGGCGGCAGCGCCGGCGGCCTCCTGGTCGGAGCCGTGCTCAACATGGCCCCCGACCTGATGAAGGCAGCAGTCGCCAAGGTGCCGTTCGTCGACGTGGTCAACACCATGCTCGACGAGAGCCTGCCGCTCACGGTTCCGGAATTCGAGGAGTGGGGCGATCCGAAGGACAAGGATTATTTCGACTACATTCTCGGCTATTCGCCCTACGACAATGTTGAAGCCAAGGCCTACCCGCACATTCTGATCACCGCCGGCCTGAACGACCCGAGGGTGCATTACTGGGAGCCAGCGAAGTGGACGGCGAAGCTCCGGGCGCAGAAGACCGACGATAACCGCCTGCTCCTCAAGACCAATATGGGGGCAGGGCATGGCGGCGCTTCCGGGCGCTACGACGCGCTGAAGGAGCTCGCCTTCGACTACGCCTTCATCCTCGATGCACTGGGCGTGGCCGGGAGCGATGGCGGGGAATAGGCCGTGAGCGGCGCGTCCTGCAGCGCCGTGTGCACTGCCCGGATCGACACAGGCGGTGAGATCGCCGCCGACCCGTGTGGCGTGCGCCTGTTTCCCTGGTGGAGCATCACCAAGACGGTGCTCGCCGCTGCAGCTTTGAAGCTGGTGGAGTACGGCCGTCTGGCACTCGACGATCGGCTTTCGGATCGTCCCTTCACGCTTCGCCAGCTCCTGCAGCATCGGGCCGGCGTGCCGAATTATGGCGGGCTTCCGGCCTATCACGAGGCGGTCGCCGGCGGCGACGAGCCCTGGCCGGTCGATGAACTTCTGGAGCGCGTCGACGCTGACCGCCTCCTTTTCCAGCCAAGCGAAGGCTGGGCGTATTCGAATGTCGGCTTTCTCTTCGTCTGTCGGATCATCGAGGAGGCGACGTCGACCGATGCTGCCTCGGTGATGGAAGATCTCGTGCTGACGCCGCTCGGTCTGACGTCCTGCCGTCTTGCCAAACTGCCTTCGGATCTCGAAGGCACGGCCTTCGGCAATGCGGCGGGCTATCATCCCGGCTGGGTCTATCACGGGCTTCTGGTCGGATCGGCGATCGATGCCGTGCGGTTTCTGGATGGTCTCGTGAGCGGACGACTCCTGCCGCCTGATCTCCTGACGACGATGACCGAGGCACATCCTCTGGGCGGGGCCCTGCCCGGCCGGCCCTGGCGGAGCACCGGCTACGGCCTCGGTCTGATGATCGGACGCATGGGCGGGTCGGGGATGGCGATCGGTCACTCCGGCGCGGGCCCGGGAAGTGTTTCTGCCGCCTATCATTTTCCGGACGCCGACCCTCCCTGCACGATCGTCGCCTTCGCCGCGGGCGACGACGAGGGGGTGGTGGAGCACGCGGTCGATCGTGCCGCCGGCGAAGGCCGTCGGGCAAAATGATCGAAGCGACAGATTTTTGCTTGGTTGAAAGAGCTTGCGTGACGATGTTAAAGTCACGTTCATCTTCATTGTTCGATAATTCATCATAATCGCGCGACACCCGTGACGCCGATGCACGACTTGCGGCCCGACGATGCACAACCCACGTCTCGACAGTCTGAGCGACTATTTTTTCCGGCGCCTGGCAGCACTCCTGGAGTCGACTGCGCCTGCGCAGGGTCTGGACCCGATCGACCTTTCGATCGGCCAGCCGATGCATCCGACGCCGGCGATCCTGACCGATACGCTCGCGGAGAACGGTCACCTCTGGGCCCGCTATCCGCCGGTGATCGGCACGGCGGATTTCAGGCAGGCGGTGCGGGACTGGCTGGTCTGGCGCTATGCTCTGCCGGACGCCATGCTGTCCTCGGATCGTCACGTCCTGCCGGTGGCGGGAACCAAGGAAGCGCTGTTCATGCTCTCCCAGGTGATCACGCCGGAGAGCAAAGCTGGTGGCAGGCCGGCCGTGCTGATGCCCAACCCCTTCTATAACGTCTATCTCGGCGGCGCGCTGATGGCCGGCGCCGAGCCCGTGCTGCTGCCGGCGGACGAGGCGACTGGTTATCTGCCCGACCTGAACGCACTGCGGCCTGACCTGCTCGATCGCACCATTGCCTTTTTCCTCTGTTCGCCCTCCAATCCCCAGGGTGCTGCCGCCGATCTCGATGTCCTGAAGGCAGCCCTGGAGCTGGCCCGGCGTCACGATTTCCTTCTGATCATGGACGAATGCTACAGCGAGGTGTACGGCGATCGCCCGCCGATCGGCGGCTTCGAGGCCGCAGCGGCCCTCGGTGGCGAGGTCGATCACCTCGTCGTCTGCAACTCGCTCTCCAAGCGCTCGAACGCCGCCGGCCTGCGTTCTGGCTTCGTCGCCGGCGACGCCGACATCTTGAAGCGTTTCGCCAGGCTTCGAAGCTACGGTGCCGCGGTGCAGCCGATGCCCGTGCTCGCCGCGTCGGCCGCACTCTGGCGGGACGAGGATCACGTGCGCGAAAGCCGCGCGCTCTATCGGGAAAAATTCGATCTCGCGGACCGCCTGCTCGATGGTCGTCTCGGCTATCGCCGGCCGGATGGCGGCTTCTTCTTGTGGTTGAAGGTTGGCGACAGCGAGGCCATAACCAGAAAGCTCTGGTCCGAGGCCGCGCTGAAAGTGGTGCCCGGCGCCTATATCGGCCAGCCGGACGCCGACGGTGCGATCCCCGGCGCGGATGCCGTGCGGATCGCGCTCGTGCATGACGTCAAGACGACGGGCCAGGCGCTGGAGCGTCTGGTCGAAACGCTCTGCTAAGGTAGGAGAACGCCTCGACATGGCCGCTCCATCGATGTCCCGACGGGATCATTTCGATTTTTCCGAGTTTCTCGCCCGACGGTTCGGCGAGGCCCTGGGCATCGGCCTTTGCCTGTTCGCACTGGTGCTCGCGGTGTCGCTTTGGGGCTACGATGCCAACGACCCGTCCCTGAACAACGCCACCTCCGGCCCCAGCAGCAACCCGCTCGGCGGGTTCGGCGCCGTGCTCGCCGATCTCGGCCTGCAGACCGTCGGCACCGCCGTCTGGCTCGCGGTCCTGGTGCTGCCGATCTGGGGCGTGCGCCTGATTCTCGATCGTGTGCCGAGCTGGATCTGGCTGTCGGTTGCCGCCCTGCCGCCGGCCATCCTGGCGCTCGCCGCCTATCTCGCGACCTTCCAGGTTCCGCCGATCGAAGCCTGGCCCTATCTGGTCGGCCTCGGCGGCGTGGTCGGCGACTTCGCGCTGCATCGCCTCGAGCCCGGTTTTGGCGAGCGCTACGGCCTCTACACCTTCCTCGCATCGCTGGTGCTGGGCGTGACTGCGATCGGCATCGGCCCGAGGGAGGCCGTTGACGGCATTCGCAATCTGCTCGGCCTCACCACGCGCTATGAGCGCGCCAATCGGGCGCCGCTCAAGATGCCGCCAGGTCAGGCCAAGGCGCGCACACCAAGGCGCGAGGCCGAGGGGCCCGGCCTGTTCGGGCGCCTGGCCGGCGGTCTCGGCAGCCTGTTCGGCACCTTCTTCCGCCGCCGGGAAGGTGGGGACCGGATCGACAAGGCGAGCGTCATGAAGGGCCTGCGCCGAACCCCGCGTCCGGCCGAGCCGCGCGATGACGATCCGGACGACGAAGCCCCGGCGCCGGCGCCGCGCCGACCGAGGGCGACGCCGGCGACCGCAGCACCCGTCGGCGGCGAGACGCAGGAAGTCATCGAACCGGCCGCGAATTTCGAGCTGCCGCCGCTCAAATTCCTCGCTCAGCCGAGAAAGCGGGACCGCGTGCGCATCGACGAGGCGGAAGCCGCGGAGACCGCGAAGGCGCTGGAGAAGGTGCTGGACGATTTCGGCGTGCGCGGCGAGATCGTCGCGGTCAAGCCCGGCCCGGTGATCACCCTCTACGAGCTGGAGCCGGCCCCCGGCACACGCGCCGCCCGCGTGATCGCGCTCGCCGACGATATCGCGCGCTCGCTCTGCGCCATGTCGGTGCGCGTCGCCGTCGTGCCCGGCCGCAACGTCATCGGCATCGAACTGCCGAACGACCAGCGCGAGACCGTCTATCTCTCCGAGCTGCTCTCCAGCGAAGCCTATGAAAAAACCTCGTCCGGCCTCGGCCTCGCCCTCGGCAAGGACATCAGCGGCGATCCCGTGGTGGTCGACCTCGCCAAGATGCCGCATCTCCTGATCGCCGGCACCACCGGCTCGGGCAAGTCGGTGTCGATCAACGCGATGATCCTGTCCCTGCTCTATCGCATGCCGCCTTCGGCCTGCAAGCTGATCATGATCGACCCGAAGGTGATCGAGCTTTCGGTCTATGAGGGCATCCCGCATCTGCTCGCGCCGGTGGTCACCGAGCCGCACAAGGCCGTCGTCGCGCTCAAATGGATCGTGCGCGAGATGGACGACCGCTATCGTCTCATGTCCCATCTCGGCGTGCGCGATATCGCCGCCTACAACCGCCGCATCTCCGAGGCGATTTCCCGCGGCGAGCAGCTCTCTCGGAAGGTGCAGACCGGCTTCGAGCCCGGCACCGGCGTGCCGATCTTCGAGCAGCAGCCGATCAGGATGGAGACCCTCCCTCTGATCGTGGTGATCGTCGACGAGGTCGCCGACCTCATGCTGACCGCGGGCAAGGAGATCGAAGGCTGCATCCAGCGCCTCTCGCAGAAAGCACGCGCGGCCGGCGTGCATCTGATCGTCGCCACCCAGCGTCCTTCGGTCGACGTGCTGACCGGCGTGATCAAGGCGAACCTGCCCGCCCGCATCAGCTTCCGCGTCAGCTCCAAGATCGACAGCCGCACCATCCTCGGCGAGCCCGGCGCCGAACAGCTTCTCGGCCAGGGCGACATGCTGCAGATGATGGCCGGCGACCGCACCACCCGCATCCACGGCCCGCTCGTCACCGACGAGGAGGTCGAGCGCGTGGTCACCCACCTCAAGAGCCAGGGCTCGCCCGACTATATCGACGCAATCACCAACGAGGCGCCGCTCGACAACAGCGGTGACAGCGACGGCGGCGGTGGCGGCAACAGCAATATCGAGATCAACAACGAAGAGGACGCCCAGTACGCCCAGGCGCTGCAGATCGTCGCCAAGGAGGGCAGGGCGTCGACCAGCTTCCTGCAGAGGAAGCTCCGGATCGGCTACAACAGCGCGGCCCGTCTGATCGAGCGCATGGAGCAGGACGGCCATGTCAGCTCGCCCGACCATGTCGGCCGCCGCAAGGTCCTGATGGGCGGCGGCGACGAGGACGGCCCAAGCGGAGTCGACGCCCCATGGTAGTTTTTTTTGACTTGCCCGAGCGCTTACAGGCGCTTTGGCGCAGGCTCGTCCGATGCTCGTGCCTGGCCCCAGCATTACTCGCGGTCTCGGGAATGTCGACGCTGGTGACCGCAGCCACCCCCGCCCCCGGGTCGGTGGCGGCAGCGCAGGTGTCGGCGATCGAGAGCTATCTCAGCAACCTCGGATCGCTGCGCGCGGATTTCATCCAGCTTGAGCCCAATGGCGGCACGTCCACCGGCAATCTGTACTACAAGCGCCCGGACAAGATGCGCCTCGACTACGACGATCCCAACCCGGTGCTGATCGTCGCCAATGGCTGGCAGGTCATCTATCACGACCGCAAGCTCGACCAGGTTTCGCACCTGCTGACCAGCCAGACCCCGCTCTCCTTCCTTCTGGAGAAGAAGGTGAAGCTGTCGGGCGACGTGACCGTGACCGACGTCGAGGAGGTCGGCGGCGAGATCCTGCTGAAGCTGGTGCAGAGCGACGAGCCGGAGCTCGGCGCGGTCGAGCTCGCCTTCGGCACGCAGCCGCTCGAGCTTCGCCGCTGGGCCGTGACCGACGCCCAGGGCCTGACCACGCAGATCTTCCTCGAGAGGTCCGAGACCGGCGGCAAGATCGACGAAAAGCTGTTCCTGCTCTGCGATCCCGATGCGGTGATCAAGAAGGCGGGCTGCGAGGACGTCTATCGCTGAAAAGCCTCGACCGGCAGGTCAGCCGTCGTCGTCCTCGATCGTCGCGGCGATCTTTCTGCGCTCGATCCTGACCGCCGCCGGATCGCCGGTCACGAAGAACTCGAACGCCTCCGGCCCTTCGCTCGCTTCGTCGTTCACCAGGGATGTCGCCACCATCGCTTGTGTCTGACCGGGTTCGAACACCACCACGCCCTGGCGGTGGGTGTAGTCGCCGGGCGCCTTGGCCGTGCCGTCGATCGTCGTGTAGATGATCAGGATCGGCCGCGGCGCCGGTTCGGAAAGGGTCAGCCGAAAATAGATCAGCCTGTCGCCCTCGCCCGCAGCGTCGGCGGAGATTTCGAGGTCGATCGGCGCGTCACCGGCCGGCAAGTCGGCTTCAGGCGACGCGACGTCCTGGGATCTGATCGCCACGACCTCGGTCTTCGCATCGTCTTCGACGGGCACCAGCGGCCCACCGGCCTCGTTCTCGGCCAGCGCTTCCGTCGACATCCAGCCGACACTGCCATCGGCGAGCCGGACGACTCGGCCTGGCCGAAGCGTACCGCCCTCGTCCCTGATCTTCAGCTCGACGATGTCGCCCAGCGCCAGAATGCGCAGCCCGCCGCTCGCGCGGCGGATGGTCAGCCGATCCGCCTCGATCCCGACGATCCGGCCGACCGCGGTGCTGCCGTCGGTCAGCGCGAGACGGGCGGGTCCGGATCCGGCGTTGTCCAGGGCCTCCCGAAGTGGCGAAGCGGACGACGCCGTATCGGCGGCGTGCAGTGGCGGGGCCGCAGGCAGGAGGAGCAGCATCGAGAGCGCCGACGACGCCAGGAGGATCTTGAAGCTCAGTGGGCCCCCGGTCGTCCGGCGTCGGCACGCCCTGGCCGCCGAGGTTTCCATCGCGCGCATTCTGCGCTCCTATCAGTCTCTGATGATCGAAGTCTGGTCATTTCAATGGTCAGCAAGCTATGGTCTTCATGTCAGGTTCCGTCGGCAGTTCAGCTATTCCGGCCGTGGAAAATGGCAAGGTGCCTGCCCACGATCTCGTCGTAGCGACCGCTCTGGCGAACGGCGCTCAGCCCAGAGTCGAATTGACGCAAAAGGGCGATCGCCTTCGGATGATCGCGGTGAATGATCAGATGAAGGCCGAGTGTGTCCGCCAGCTCTTCGGACGCCGCGACGACGTCGCCATAGCCGAACTGCTTGATCGCGCTCTGCCCCGTGAACTGGTTCAGCGTGACGAAGTCGACATCGCCGTCCACCAGTTTGTGGAAGCAGTCGCCGACGCTCTGCGGCTGCTCCAGCTCGATCGTATCGCCGGGAACGAGGCCGCGCTCGGTCAGATCGAAGGTGAAGTAGCCCGTCGGCCGGCAAAGCCGCATGCCGTGCAGATCGGCGTCGCTGGCCAACGTGCGCGCGTCGTCGCTCCGTTTGAATAGGACGATCAGCATTTCGAACAGCGGCTCCGAGAAGTAGAACTCGCAGCGCTTGACATCGTCCTCCGACAGCTTCTCCGGCGCTTCGCAGTTCGGTTTGAACCAGGGAAAGCCCATGTCGTATTTGTGCCTGCGCAGCAGCGGGTCGATATGGGCGGACCAGTCGTTGATCCAGTCGATGGAATGATCGGTGATGCTCTGGGCCTGGCCGAGGGCGGCATCGACGATCTCCGTCAGCATGCCGCCATTTTGCCAGTTCTGATCGGTGAACGGCGCGTAGTCGCCGGCGGTCAGAGCTTCGATCGTGTCGTTCGTGCGCGCGCGACGATCGTTGACGATCGGTTCGCTCGTCCCGCTATGGGCGGTCTGCGTGCAGGGCGGCAGTTTCAGGCTGATCCCGATCCCGATCAGGCTCGGGTCGCCGCCGATGACCGAGGCGTTGCTGCTGTAGCCGTAGATATAGGGCCAGAGATTGGTGTCCTGATAGGCGGCACCGGCGATCCCTGAAAGCGTGTCGCCGGCCGCCACGGTGTAGGCTTCGCCGCATTTCGGCGTCGCCGCGACCGCGTCGCTGATGCCGCCGGCGGCCAGAACGAGGGCGACGGCAATAAGGCGCTCCATCATTTTTTCCTTTATTTTGTCGTCCCTGCTACACGGACTAGTCGCAATGCCCTCGACGGTCAACGGCAGCTGGACCGAAAGTCGTATCTGAAAGTGTAAGATTTCGACATTGTGCTCTTTTAAGTTGAGTTTCCTCCAGGTTTTCGACCCCCTGAGCGCGAAGCTGTCCGACTTGCCTGTCCGGGCCGAGGCCGTGCAGAATGGTTTCGATCAGGGTGTCGAAGCAATTTTCTTGGAGGGCGGCTGGAAATGACGGATCGGGCGGTCATGGCGATCGACGTCGGCACGGGCAGCGCGCGCGCCGGGCTGTTCGATGCGGCCGGAAACCTGCTCGGTCGGGCGGAACATCCGATCCTGATGAACAGGCCCGAGACCGACCATGCCGAGCATGACGGCGAGGATATCTGGGGCGCGGTCTGCACGGCTGCGAAGGGCGCCAGAACGGCGGCGGGACTGCCGCCCGAATCGGTCGCCGGCATCGCATTCGACGCCACCTGCTCGCTCGTGGCCCTCGACGCGGAAGACCGTCCGGCGAGCGTCTCCACCACAGGCGAGGATCGCTGGAACGTCATCGTCTGGATGGACCACCGGGCGATCGCCGAGGCCGAGGAGTGCACCGCGAGCGGCCACCGCGTGCTGAATTCGGTTGGCGGCGTCATGTCGCCGGAGATGGAGATCCCGAAGCTGATGTGGCTGAAGCGCCATCTTCCGAATGGCTGGCGCCGCTACGGCCGGATCCTCGATCTCGCCGACTTCCTGACCTTTCGCGCATCGGGATCCAATGAGCGGTCCTGCTGCACGGTCACCTGCAAATGGACCTATCTCGCCCATGAGCGGCCCGGCTGGCAGGCGGATTTTTTGGGCGCCATGGGCCTCGGCGATCTGCAGGAGCGCACGGCCCTGCCGCCCGAGGCGGCGGCGATCGGCGAACCGCTGGGCGGGCTGACCGAGGCGGCCGCGGCCGATCTCGGCTTGACTGCCGGCTGTATGGTCGGTGCCGGCCTGATCGACGCGCATGCCGGCGCGCTCGCGGCGCTGGGCTCGAAGATCGCCCAGGGCGGGGCCGGCCTCGATCGCCATATCGGGCTGATCGCCGGCACCTCCACCTGCCACATGGCGCTGTCGGCGCGGCCTCGCGAGGTGGCCGGCGTCTGGGGGCCGTATTTCGGCGCCGTCGCGCCGGACCTCTGGCTGAACGAAGGCGGCCAGTCCGCGAGCGGCGCCCTTCTCGACCACGTTCTCGACTGGCATGCGGAGGGCCGCACGCTCGGCGAAGACCGGCACGGCCAGGTGCTGGCGCATATCGAGGCGCTGCGCGCTGCCGAAGGCGACGGCTTCGCCGATCGCCTGCACGTCCTTCCGGATTTTCACGGCAATCGCTCGCCGCTCGCCGCCCCCCAAGCGGTCGGCGTGATCTCCGGCCTCACCCTGGACAGCTCACCGGCTTCGCTGGCCAGGCTCTATTACCGCACCGCGGTCGGCATCGCGCTCGGCACCCGGCACATCCTGGAGGCGCTCAACGCCGAAGGCTATGCAATCGATCATCTGCACGTCGCTGGCGGCCACACCAAGAACCCGCTGCTGATGGAACTCTATGCGGACGCCACTGGATGCCGGGTGGTGACGCCGGCCGAGGAGGACGTGGTGCTGCTCGGCACGGCGATCGTGGCCGCGCGCGCCGCCGGCCTCCACCCCGATCTCGGCGCGGCGGCCGCGGCCATGGCGAAAGAGGGCGCGGTGCGCACGCCCTCGCCCGCGCGCCGGGCCGGCTTCGATCGGGATTTTCGCGTCCTGCTCGCCATGCACGACCAACGCGCCGCGTTGGATCGCTTGACTTGACGGTGGATGCGGGATGGGCGCGCGGAACTCTTCGGTGGTCGTGGTCTTCGATGTCGGCAAGACCCATGTGAAGCTGCTGGCGATCGATCCCGATCGGGGGGGCGTGATCGATGCGTTGCAGACCGCGAACGAACCCCGTGAAGGCCCGCCCTATCTTCACGTCGACGTCGACGCCATCTTCGCCTGGGTGGTCGATGCGCTCGCCGCCTTTGCCGGCCGCCATCGTATCGAGGCGATCGTGCCCTCTGCCTACGGCTCGACGGCGGCGCTGGTCGACGATCAGGCGCTCGTCCTTCCGATGATGGACTACGAGGCGGCGCCGCCCACCGAGATCGTCGACGGCTACGCCGCGGTCGCACCGGCCTTCGACGAGGTCTGCTGTCCGATCAACCCCGGCGGGCTGACGCTGGCCCGGCAGCTTTTCTGGCAGAGCCGTCACTTCGCCGAAGCTTTCGACAAGGCGCGATGGATTTTGCCGGCGGCGCAATATTGGGGGTGGCGTCTGACCGGGGCGGCGGCGAGCGAGGTGACGTCGCTCGGTGCCCAGACGCAGCTTTGGAATCCGAGAGAGAACCGTGCATCCGGCCTTGCGGTAAGGGAGAGTTGGTCCAACAGGCTGCCGCCGCTCAAGAGGGCGTTCGATTCATTGGGACCGCTCGATCGAACGCTGGCCGCGCATATCGGCTGCGCCGGCGCGCCGCCGCCGGTCCTGGTCGGCATCCACGACAGCAACGCCAACTACGCCCGCTATCTCGCGGCCGGCCTCGACGGCTTCACGCTGATTTCCAGCGGCACCTGGCTGATCACCTTCGATTGCGCCCTGTCGCTCGATCGCCTCGATGCCGCGCGCGACATGGTCGCCAACACCGATCTCGAAGGCCGGCCGGTCGCCTGCACTCGTTTCATGGGCGGGCGCGAATTTTTCGAGATTGCCGGCGAAGACGGCCTGCGGACGACACCGACGATCGAGGATGCGGCGCGGCTGATCACGAACGGCACCATGGCGCTTCCCTCATTCTCGAACAGCGGCGGACCGTTTCCCGGCACCGGCGATCGCGGGCGGATCATCGGCACGGCGCCGGCGGGCCCGGGCGAGCGGGCGGCGCTCGCCAGTCTCTATGTGGCGCTGATGACGGCCGTCGATCTCGATCTGCTCGGTTCCGTGGGCCAGGTGATCGTCGACGGCAGCTTCGCCGAGAACCGCCTGTTCGCCGGATTGCTGGCGGCGCTCCGGCCGGAGCAGTCGGTTTCAGTGTCTCGGGAGAGAGACGGAACCGCACTCGGCGCCGCGCTTCTGCCGCACTGGCCGGTAACGGCCTCGCTCGATCTCGAGCCTGTGGCGCCTTGCACCGTCGACGGTATTTCGCGCTACGCCGACGTCTGGCGGCGGCTGGCGCCGGGCTGAAGCCGCGTTCAGTCCAGGAGTGCCACAGTGCCGAGCACGGGAGCCGGCAGGTAGTCCTTGCAGTCTTTACGGCCGAGGTCGATCGAGACGGCACTTCGATACGCAAAGCGCAGGCTCTTCGCGATCAGAACATTGCAGGATCCGACCGGCGTGATCGCGTTCGAGCTTCCCGATCGCAGCTTGCCTGACGGCAGATAGATGGTGCCGTGGAGGGTCGTGGGGGCATTGCTGTCCCAGACATGCTGGCCGCCGAAGGCACGGTCCTGAAACACGAGGACGCCCTGGAGTTCGCCGCTGCTCGGCGCCGTCAAGGAGAGTTCAGAATCGTCGTGGAAGTCGATCAGAGCGGTCTCGCCGGTCAGATAGAACGCAACGCCTTCGCCGGCGACGACGCTGCCTTCGCCGATGACGAATGGCCCGTCCTTGATCACGTAGACGCCGGCGGCGAGCTCGACGTCGGACTCGTCGCCGACGGCGAGACCTCCGCAGTAGACGCCGGGCTGCAAGGTCCCATGGAAACCGGTCAGGACGGTGTCCTCGAAGTCGCAGGCGTCGATCTCGGGCGCTTTCAACTCTGCGAGCGGGTCCGGCTGCGGCGGGCAGCCCAGGGTCGGCTCCGGCGTCACCCGTCCGAGCAGGCTCACATATGCGCCGCCCGCGACGCAAAGGCCGCTCGCCAGAAATTCGCTGCCGAGCAGGACGCGAAAGGCATAAGTATCGCGTGAATTGACCTGAACCGTGCAGTTCAGGGCCTCGATATTGGCTGCGATGTCCATGCCGAAAGCATCCGCCTCGACGGGCTCGAGGGACAGAATGCACATGGCCGCGCGTTTTCCCGCAACCGCACTCGACGCGACGTCCAGCTCGTCACTGCCGAAGACGCCGGCGAACAGCGTGCTGATCGCATTGCCCTTGGCGGCGGTCAGGGCCGGTGTGACGCGGACGGCGCTCGGCTTCACTTCATCCCGTTCAATGGTGCGGCTGTCCGCGTTCCAATGTCCGAATTCGATGCCGTCTGCGGTGATGATTCCGGGGTGGTCGGGCATGTTGCGTGCGACATAGCGGTAGACGGCGGCGCGCGCCGCTTCGAGATCCGGGAGATTGACCGCGGCCGCCAGGGCGGCGGCGTCGGCGGCGAGCTGGATCTGCTGGCGCAGCGCGCTGGCGCGGGCGAGATCGACGGCGATGGCGGCACCGGAGAGCGCCAGCATCGCGGTCAGCGCCATGACGGGCATCATCGACGCACGCTGCTCCGCTAGCAGGTTTCGAAGATGGGAGCCGATGCGTGATGCTGACATGGCCATGGCCTCGCTCGTTTTCAGCGTGATCATTCGCAGATTTCGAAATGTATTTTAGGTAACTTGTATGAAGAAGATCTTAACGTCCGGTAAAATAGGTCCCGATCGATACCCCCGCCGCATGCTGCCCTCAGCTCGGCCATCAGCCACGCTCCATCATGGCGAGATCGCGGAGCGCCGGGATCGCGGGCGGCGGGCTCGCGAAGCATGGCTGGAACGTCTCGATCGGTTCAGGCCGGCCGTAAAGGTAGCCCTGGGCCTCGTCGCATCCGAGCGTCACCAGGCGATCGCGCTGGGCCTCGGTCTCGACACCTTCGGCGATGGTCTTGAAGCCGAACGCCTGGCTCATCATGACCACGGCCCGAACGATGCTCAGATTGCTCTCGTCATGCTCCAGGTCCCTGACGAAGGTCTTGTCGATCTTGACCTTGTGGACCCGGAACCGCTTGAGATAGCTGAGTGACGAGTAGCCGGTGCCGAAATCGTCGATCGCCAGCCTGACGCCCATGTCGTCGAGGGCCGCGAGCGTCCTGACCGCCAGCTCCTGATCGCGCATCAGCAGGCCTTCGGTGATCTCCAGCTCCAGGCGGCGGGGATCCAGCCCGGTCAGATCCAGCACTTCCGCGACCTCGCGAACGAGGTTCTGGTGGGTGAACTGGGCCGGCGAGACATTGACCGCGATCAGGCCGCCGCCGCCTGCGAACGACCAGGAACGCGCGGCCTCGCAGGCCCGCTCCAGCACCCAGCGGCCGATCGGCAGGATCAGCCCCGTCTCCTCGGCGATCGCCACGAACACGTCCGGGCCGATCGGACCGAATTCCGGATGATGCCAGCGCAGCAGCGCCTCGCCGCCGATCAGGCTGCCATCCGCGAGACTGACCTGCGGCTGCACGTGCAGATCCAGGCCGTCGTTCTCGTGCGCATGCTTCAGATCCTGCTCCAGACGCCGCTTGCGTTCGAGCTGCCGGCTCATGTCGGGATGATAGAGCACGGTCTTTTTGCCGCCGGCCGCCTTGGCGGCGTAAAGCGCCAGATCCGCGGCCTTCAGCAGTTCCTCGACGGTGGTGCCGTCCTTGGGGAAGTGCGCGACGCCGATGCTGGTGCCGACCAGGAAGTCGAAGCCCTGCACCTGCAGCGGCCCGCCGAGGCAGGCGAGCAGGCGTCCGGCGAGGCCGGCCGTGTCCGGCGCGTCCGTGTCGTCGGCGGTGTGGATGATGGCGAACTCGTCGCCGCCGAGACGGGCGATCGTGTCGGCCTCGCGCAGATTGACCCTCAGACGTTCCGCCACGCCCGCGAGCACCGCATCGCCGACATCGTGGCCGAAAGTGTCGTTGATGTCCTTGAAGCCGTCGAGATCGAGCATCAGAAGGGCACCCCGGCGATCGCTCGAGCGTCCGCCCCCCAGCATCTCGCGCAGCTGCGCCTGCAGGCGGCTCCGATTGCAGAGGCCGGTCAGCGTGTCGTGCTCGGCCAGAAAGCGGATGCGCCCCTCGCGCTTCACCTCCTTGGAGATGTCGGCGCAGACGCCGCGAAAGCCGAGAAAGTGCCCCATCTTGTCCGTGACCGGATTGCCCGAGACCTTCAGGAATCGGGGCTCGTCGCCGATCGACATGATCAGGTCCCGAAAGGATTCGCGTCTCTTGAAGGCCGCTTCGAGCGAGCCGCCGCTCCGTTCGTCGGCCGAGCGTGCGAGCAGCGAGGTGATCGGCCGGCCGACATAGGCCGAGCCCGCCTCGCCCGAATAGGACCGGATGTCGTCCGAGACGAAGGTCAGATTGAGCTCCGCGTCGGTTTCCCAAAGCCAGTCGGTGGCGATCTCGGCGAAATCCTGAAATCGCCCGCGGTCGATCCGGGCTTCGCCTTCCGCGCGGCGCGCGGCGCGCGCCTCGACGATCAGCATGGTCGCGAACATCGCGCCGATGGCGACGATCCCGAGCAGGAGATAGCGGTTGATGTCGATAAGCCTGGAAGCGTTGGCAAGATCACGCTTGTGCAGCTCCAGACGGATATGGGTGAGATTGACCATCATCCTCTGCAGGCTGGTGAGCCAGGGATCGAGGATCGTCTTCACCGCATCCAGGGTGCGCGTTTCGCCGCGCAGGTCGTTCCGTCCGTCCAGGAGGGCACGAATCTCGTCGATCGCGCCTGCGAAGTCGGCACGCAGATCCTGCTTGCCCGGAAGCGCCTGCACCGCCGGGCTGCGCTCGTCGAGATTGAGCAGGCTGGCGGTGCCGGCAAGCTCGGCGAGATCCCGGCGTACCGCGTCCATGCCTGTGGCCTCGCTGCCAGCCACATGCTCGCTCAGCGTCAGCAGGAATCGATAGCTTCGGGATTCGGTCTGCTGGGTCGTCCAGTTGTCCACGCGCGCATAGCGCACGAGATCGCCGGCCGTGCCGTCGATGGCGTGCAGCATGATCCAGACCATCGTCACGCCGATGAGCAGCGTGATCCCCAGAAGGCCGTGAAGCGCGTAAGGGTTTGAGATTCAAAGCGAAAGCCCGGCGCGGCGGCCACCAGCGGCGCACCGGGCACGAGCCTATGAATTCTTCGTTAAGATCGCCTTAACGCGACGGGCCGCAGAAGACGCCGGATCGAACGGGTTTGAGATTCAAAGCGAAAGCCCGGCGCGGCGGCCACCAGCGGCGCACCGGGCACGAGCCTATGAATTCTTCGTTAAGATCGCCTTAACGCGACGGGCCGCAGAAGACGCCGGACGCCTGTCGGACACCTAGTCGACGGTCACCGGCTCAGGCCGGCAGGCTAGACCGTCCATCAGATGTCGAGATTGACCACCTTCAGCGCATTGTCCTGGATGAACTCGCGCCTGGGATCGACGACGTCGCCCATCAGCGTGGAAAAAATCTCGTCGGCCTCGTCGACATGGTCGATCGACACCTGGTAGAGGCTCCTGACCTCGGGATCGAGGGTGGTTTCCCAGAGCTGATCCGGGTTCATCTCGCCGAGGCCCTTGTAGCGCTGGATCGAGATGCCGCGCCGGCCGGTCGAGATGATCGCGTCGAAGAAGGCGAGGGGGCCGATGACCTCGGTTTCGGAGGTCTTGCGTTTGTAGACCACCTTGCCGTCGAAGTGCTTGCCGACCTGCTCGATCAGGGCGTGCAGGCGGCGGGCTTCGGGGGATTTGACGATGCGACCGTCCAGGCGATGGCGGTCGCGCCGCTCGCCGCGCTGACGGGTGAAGATCGGCGTGCCGGTCTCGTCGAGGGATCCCTGCCAGCGATCGGCGCCGCCGTCGTTCAGCCGTGCGGTGATCCGATCGATCATCGCCTGGTTGTCGCCATCCTCGACAAGCGCTCCTTCGGCGAAGCCGCCGGCTAGCGCCGTCGCCTCGACCAGGGCGGCCGGCACGCGCTGCTCCAGCGAGCGCACCCGCAATGAGATCTGACGAAGTCTCCCCACCAGCTCGGCAAGGGCCTCGCCTTCGACGATCTGACCGTCCGCCGTCGTCAGGCTCGCCTCTTCGAGGCCGGAACTGATCAGATAGTCTTCGAGGGCTGCGTCGTCCTTCAGATAGCGCTCGGCATTGCCGCGCTTCACCCGATAGAGCGGCGGCTGGGCGATATAGAGATGGCCCGCCTCGACGATCTCCGGCATCTGCCGATAGAAGAAGGTGAGCAGCAGCGTGCGGATGTGCGACCCGTCGACGTCGGCGTCGGTCATGATGATGATGCGATGGTAGCGCAGTTTTTCGATGTTGAAATCGTCTCGGATGCCCGTACCCATCGCCGTGATCAGCGTCCCGATCTCGTTCGAGCCCAGAATCTTGTCGAGCCTCGCCCGTTCGACGTTCAGGATTTTTCCGCGAAGCGGCAGGATCGCTTGGTATTTGCGGTCCCGGCCCTGCTTGGCCGAGCCGCCGGCACTGTCGCCCTCGACCAGGAAAAGCTCGGCCTTGGAGGGGTCGCGCTCCTGGCAGTCGGCGAGTTTGCCGGGCAGGTTGGCGACGTCGAGCACGCCCTTTCGCCGGGTCAGCTCGCGCGCCTTGCGGGCCGCCTCGCGCGCGGCCGCGGCGTCCACCACCTTGGCGACGATGGTCTTGGCGATCGCCGGATTTTCCTCGAGCCAGCGGTTCAGCGTTTCGGTGATCAGACTGGCGACCACCGGCTGGACCTCGGAGCTCACCAGCTTGTCCTTGGTCTGCGAGGAAAATTTCGGATCGGGCATTTTGACCGAAAGCACGCAGGTCAGACCTTCCCGTGCATCTTCGCCGCTGAGCTGCACCTTCTCCTTTTTCATCGCACCACTTTCCTGGGCATAGCCCTGGATGCAGCGGGTCAGCGCGGTGCGCAGGCCGGCGAGGTGCGTGCCACCGTCCCGCTGCGGGATGTTGTTGGTGAAGCAAAGCGTGTTTTCGTGATAACCGTCATTCCACTCGAGCGCCGCCGATACGGTCAGACCGTCGCGCTCACCCGTTATCGAGACCGGCGGGGAGTGCAGCGCCGTCCTGGCCCGATCCAGATAGGTGACGAACGCCTCGAGGCCGCCCTCGTAGTTGAGGACCACGTCCTCGGGCTCCTCCACCCGGTCGTCGCGCAGCACGATCTTGACGCCGGCGTTCAGGAAAGCGAGCTCGCGCAGACGGTGTTCGAGCGTGGCGTAGCTGAACTCGGTCTTGGTGAAGGTCTTGTCCGAGGGCAGGAAGGTGATCTCGGTGCCCCGCTTGCCTTCCGGCGCGGCGCCGATCAGCTCGAGCGGTCCGGCGGGTTCGCCGCCGTTCTCGAAGCGCATCATGTGCTCCTGGCCATTTCGCCAGATGCGCAGCTCCAGCCATTCGGAAAGGGCGTTCACAACGGAGACGCCGACGCCGTGCAGGCCGCCCGAGACCTTGTAGGAATTCTGATTGAATTTGCCGCCGGCATGGAGCCGGGTCATGATCACCTCGGCCGCCGACACGCCCTCGCCGCCGTGGATGTCGGTCGGGATGCCGCGGCCGTTGTCGCGCACCGTCACCGAGCCGTCCGCGTTCAACAGCACGTCGACCTGGTCGCAATGGCCGGCGAGCGCCTCGTCGATGGCGTTGTCGACCACCTCGAACACCATGTGATGCAGGCCGGAGCCGTCATCGGTGTCACCGATATACATGCCGGGCCGAAGGCGCACGGCCTCCAGACCTTCGAGCACCTGGATGGCGCTGCTGTCGTAAGCTTCCTGTTCGGGCGGCGTGGACATGGCTTGATTAGTGGACATCGTAAGGTTGCAGTTCCGAAGCGTTGACGGAGAAGTACCGGGCGCGGGAGCCGAAGGGCTCGAAGACCGAGCTGTCGGTGCCGGTGAGCCAGGCCTGAGTGCCGAGCGCCGTGAGTTCGTCGAAGAGATCGCGCCGGCGATCGGCGTCCAGATGGGCTGCGACCTCGTCCAGCAGCAGAATCGGGAGCTTTTGCCCGAGACCGGCCCGACGTCTGGCCTCGGCGAGGCAGATGCTGATCAGGAGCGCCTTTTGCTGGCCGGTCGAGCCTTCGCCCGCCGGCACGCCGGTCCCGGCATCGTGGACCACGAGGTCGCTTCGATGCGGGCCCTTCGCCGTGGTGCCGGTCTCGGCGTCGCGCTGCCGGTCCGCTTTGTAGCCCTCCAGCAGCCTGAGCTCGGCATCGAGGGCGGAAAGCTCGTCCAGCCAGCGCTCGACGTCGCCGTCCAGCGCCAAAGTGGGGCGCGGGAAGGGGCCGGGATCGTTTCGAAGGGCGGCTTCGAGCGCGCTCGCGGTCTGGCGTCTCGCCGCCGCGATCGCCACGGCCGACGCGGACGCCCGGGTCTCAAGGGCGTCGAGCCAGGCGGGATCGGCGCGGCCGGCGCGCAGGAGGCGGCCGCGTTCCCTGATCGCCCGGTGATAGCCGGTCACCCGGCCGACATGGGCGGGATCGTTGGCCAGCACAAGCCGGTCGAGAAAACGTCTTCGCTCGGCAGCACCTTCCTGGAACAGCCGGTCCATCGCCGGCGTCAGCCAGAGCACCGCGACGAGATCGCCGAGCGCGCTCTGACTGGGCGCGGCTGCGCCGTCGATGCGCACGACCCGTCGCTCGCGTCCGCCCCCGGAATCGGCGTCGCGGCCGGTGCCGATGGCGGTGGTCAGGCCGTCGAACGCGACCCGGGCCGCGACCGACCAGGGGCCGCTTCCGTCCCGGCGATCGAGCTCGCCGGTCTTCGCGCGGCGAAGACCGCGGCCGGGCGCCAGCAGCGAGACGGCTTCGAGGAGGTTGGTCTTGCCGGCGCCGTTCGGTCCGGTCAGCACCACCGGGCGCTGGTCGGCCTCGATGCGAAGCTCGGCGTAGGAGCGGAAATCCTTCAGGCTCAGCCTGACCACCGCCGGCGAGCGGCCGGTTCGCTCCGGCGCTTCGATCTCGTCGGTCCGCGGTCGATCGAGCGTCAGGACCATCACACGCGCATGGGCATCAGCACGTAGAGCGTGCTGCTGTCCTTGGGATCGCGCACCAGCGTGGGCGCGCCTGCATCCGCGAGTGCGAGCTCGATGTCCTTGCCCTCGATTTGTCCTGTGATGTCCAATATATAGCGAGCGTTGAAGCCGATTTCCATAGGCTCGCTCTTGTAGTCGACGTCCACTTCCTCGACGCCGCGTCCGGCATCGGGGCTGATCGCGGTGAGGGTCAGCTTGCTTTCGGAAAGGGCGAGCTTGATCGCGCGTGACTTGTCGGTCGAGATGGTGGCGATACGGTCGACCGCATCGGCGAGCTCCGCGGTCGGCATCACCATGAGCTTGTCGTTGTCCGACGGGATCACGCGCTCGTAGTCGGGAAAGGTGCCGTCGATCAGACGCGAACGCAGCACCGCCGAGCCCACCTTGAAGCGGATTCTCGCGTGGGAGAGCGCGACCTCGACCAGGGTCGCGGGATCGAGCTCGTCGATCAGCTTTCGAAGCTCCAGCACGGTCTTTCTGGGCACGATGACGCCGGGCATCCCGGCGGCGCCCTCCGGCATGCCGACCTCGACCCGGGCGAGTCGGTGGCCGTCGGTGGCGACGCTGCGAAGACAGCTCGCCGCTCCTTCCTCGACCGCATGCAGGAAAATGCCGTTCAGGTAATAGCGGGTCTCCTCGGTGGAAATCGCGAACCGGGTGCGGTCGATCAGCCTGATCAGATCGCCGACCGCAAGCGAAAAGCTGTGATCCAGTCCCTCGTCGGTCATTGCCGGGAAGTCGGCGGCGGGCAGGCAGGGCAGATCGAAGGCGGTGCGCCCGGAGCGCAGACTCAGTTCCGCGCCCTGTTCGCTGCGCTCGAGCTCGATCTGACTGTTTTCGGGGAGTTTTCGCACCACGTCGTAGAGCGTGTGCGCCGGCGCCGTGGTGGCGCCCGGGCGGATGACCTCGGCCTCGGTCTCCTCGACCACGGAGAGGTCCATGTCGGTCGCGGTCAGGCTGATGCCGTTATCGCCGGCTTCCAGCTTGACGTTCGAGAGAATGGGGATGGTGGTGCGTCGCTCGACCACGCTCTGCACATGGGCCAGAGACTTCAGGAGAGCCGCACGCTCGAAGGCCAACTTCATAATCGCGCCATCTGTTCCAAGGGTGGTGTTACCGAAGCTTTTCGGCCGGCGCGGACGGCAAAACGCCTCTCATGAACGAGCAGATTCCCGCCGGGAACGGACCTTATCACCAATATGAAAAAAAAACAGCGCTTTTGGCCGATAAACGGTTATTTTTTCGCGGTTTTGTCGCGGATTTCGACGCTTTGACGACATTTCACCACGAAACGGTGCGGTTTCTGCCAAAAAACGTCGCTTTTCCAGAAAGTTAAAATCTTTTCTTGAAGCTGGTGACGACCACGGCGAACCTGTTCAATCCGGGTCTCCTCATAGCCGGCCCAGACCTCGCCAACGCCGCGGCGCGCCGCCGCCTAGCCGTGGAGCTGGCGGCGGAGCTGCTCGATGTCCTCGCTGATCACGGCGTCGTCGGCGCGCAGTTCCTCGATTTTCCTGATCGCATGCATCACCGTGGTGTGGTCGCGGCCGCCGAAGCGCCGGCCGATCTCGGGGAGCGAGCGCGGGGTGAGCTGCTTGGCGAGATACATCGCCACCTGCCGGGGCCGCGCGACCACCCGCGCGCGGCGGGCGGAGTGCATGTCCGAAAGTTTGATGCCGTAATGCTCAGCGACCCTCTTCTGGATCTCGTCGATGGTGATGCGGCGTTCATGGGCGCGAAGGAGATCCTTCAGCACCTCCTGGGCCATCTCGAGGGTGATGGCGCGGCCGACCAGCGTGGATTGGGCGACGATTCGATTGAGCGCGCCTTCGAGCTCGCGGATGTTCGAGGTGATGCGATGGGCGAGGAATTCCAGTACCCGGTCCGGCACCTTGACCTGCGCGGCGAGTCCCTCGGCCTTCGACTGTAAAATTCCCAGCCGCAATTCGTAGGTGGAGGGGTGAACGTCCACCACCAGGCCCCAGCCGAGCCGGGAGCGGATCCTCTCCTCCAGGCCGGAAAGCTCCGCCGGGCTCCGATCGGAAGAAATCACGATCTGGCTGCCGCGGTCTATCAGGGTGTTGAAGGTGTGAAAAAACTCCTCCTGGGTGCTGTCCTTGCCGCCGATGAACTGGACGTCGTCGATCATCAGCACGTCGACCGAGCGGAACAGCTCCTTGAAGCGCATGGTGTCCTTGAACCGCAGCGCCCGGATGAACTGATACATGAACTTTTCGGCGGACAGATAGACCACCTTCCGGGACGGGTCCTGACGCTGAATCTCCCAGGCGATCGCATGCATCAGATGAGTCTTGCCGAGGCCGACTCCGCCATAGATGAACAGCGGATTGAAAGGCAGTTCAGCGAGCTCGGCGACCCGTTTCGCCGCGGCGAAGGCAAGTTCGTTGGGCTTGCCGACCACGAAATTCTCGAAGGTGCAGCGCGGGTCGAGCGGTGCCGAGACCTCGGCGCTCGGGCCGATTTCGGCGACCGGCGCCGCGGTCCGGCTTTCGACCACAGGGCCGGGATGGATGGAGGCCGCGCGTGGTGCGTCAAGCACGTCGCTCGCCTTGTGCACCTCTGCCGACAGCGGCGACACGGTGAGGGCGATGCCCTCGATCACCGGGTTGGCACGCCGCCAGAGCACCTTGATGCGATCGGCATAGTGGGACGCGATCCAGTCGCGGAGGAAGCGGGTCGGCACGCCCAGCCGGACGCGGTCACCCTCCAGACCCAGAAGGGAAAGCGAAGCCAGCCACGTCCTGTAGGCGGTATCGCCATACTCACCACGCAACTGGTTCTGCACCTGATCCCACTGCTGCTCCAGATCGAGTGCGGCGCTCTTGGGACGGACGTTCATGATATTTTCAGCGCTGCAGCCATGGCGTCGTTGGCCCTGGTTGAAAGTCATCGACGATAACGAGATGCCAAATCGGTCCGCTAAGGACATAACTCCAAGTTGATCTGCGGGCGGACCTGCAGACCTGACACGAGGTTTCTCACGAACAGGAACTGTCATCCAACTGTGACAATACGGTATCTGCGCGTAATATCTCTGACAAGGTGACCGAAAGGAGAACAGCGGCTATCGCGCAAAAGTTGAGTTAAAAATATGAGGCAATCCGTCAGTTTTTCAGCGAAATTTTCTTCATGAAAACAAAAAAAGCCCCGCTTCGTCCGAGCGGGGCTCTTTCGCGTCGCGTCTCTGGGTAGAACGCCCCAGGGTCAGGCCGACGCCGTGTTTCCAGCCTCGAGCTGGTTCACCCGCCGCGTGAGACGGGAGATCCGCCGGGAGGCGGTATTCAGCTTCAGGACGCCCTTTCGAACCCCGCGTCTGATCTCGGGCTCGGCTTCGCGAAGCGCGGTCTTGGCAGCTTCGGCATCGCCGCCCGCGACGGCCGTCTCGACCTTCTTGATGTAGCTCCTGATCCGGCTGGTGCGTGCGCGGTTGACCGCGGTACGCTTTTCGGTCTGCCGAATGCGTTTCTTGGCTGAACGGTGATGCGCCATAAGCTTGCTGGACCTCGATTACGGAATTTTGCAACCGCTCATATACTGAGCGTCAGGCCACGCGTCAACATCGCGAACGGCCGGAAACCGCGGCGAACCGGCGCGTTCCGACGTTTTTCGGTGCGGGCGGGCGCGCTCAGCGCTGATTGAAGTTCGGCGTGCGCTTTTCCAGGAAGGCCTGCATGCCCTCCTTCCTGTCCTCGGTGGCGAAGGTCGCGTAGAACAGCCGCCGCTCCGCACGGATGCCTTCATTCAGCGTGGTCTCGTAGGCCATGTTGACCGCATCCTTGGCCATGGCGACGATCGGCTGTGACTTTTCGGCGATCGCCGTCGCGAGCTTGATCGCCTCGTCCAGGAGATTGCCGACCGGCACCACGCGCGCCACCAGATTGGCGCGTTCGGCCGCCTCGGCATCCATCATGTGGCCGGTCAGCACCATCTCCATGGCCTTCGACTTGCCGATCGCGCGGGTCAGGCGCTGGGTGCCGCCGGCACCTGGAATGGTGCCGAGATTGATCTCGGGCTGGCCGAACTTGGCATTGTCGGCGGCGATGATGATGTCGCACATCATGGCGAGTTCGCAGCCGCCGCCGAGCGCATGGCCGGCGACCGCGGCGATGATCGGCTTTCGGATCTCGGCGATGCGCTGCCAGGGCCTGATGAAATCGCTCTGCTGCGCCTCCGTGAAATCCTTCTGCTCCATCTCCTCGATGTCGGCACCCGCGGCGAACACCCGGTCCGAGCCGGTGAGCACGACGGCAGCGATATCGGGATTGTCGTCGAACGCCTGGAGCGCCTGGTTCAGCTCGGCGATCACCTGGCTGTTCAGGGCGTTGACTTTTGGCCGATTGAGCGTGATCACGCCGACCGGATCGCGGCTGTCGACCAAAAGGGTGTCGTAGGCCATGGTTTTCTCCCCCTGTTCGGCACCCGGACACCTTCCCCCGAGGGCGATCCGGCCAACGAAATTGGAGCCGGACTAAACACCAAGTCCGGCCCCGCCGTCTAGACTTGACAGATCGCTTCGGCTTTGCGTTTCGAGCCGCCTCGGGACGAAGGGCGCTGGCAGCCGGCACAGTAGAAGGTGGAGCGGTTCGCCTGCACCGCCGATCGGACCGGGCGATGGCAGGCGGGACAGGGCAGATCGGCGCGTCCGTAGACCTCGAAACTGTGCTGGAAATAGCCGAGCTCGCCGTCGGTCTGGACGTAGTCGCGAAGGGACGAGCCTCCGGCTTCGATCGCATCCAAGAGCACCGCGCCGATTGCGTCCGCCAGGCGCCGGCAGCGGGCGAGGCCGAGATCGCCCGCCGCCTCGAAAGGCGAGATCCGCGCCCTGAACAGGCTCTCGCAGGCATAGATATTGCCGACCCCGACCACCAGCCGCTGATCCATGATCGCTGTCTTGACCGGGCTTATGCGTCTCTCGAGCGCCCGCTTGAGCGCTCTGCCGTCGAAGCCCGGATCCAGCGGCTCGAGGCCGAGGCCTTCGAGCCTGGGATGGCGATCGAGCATGGCGTTCGCGACCAGATCCAGCATGCCGAACCGTCTGGGATCGACATAGCGAAGGGTCGTGCCGTCGTCGAAGCCGAAGGTCAGATGCTCATGCGGCCCGGCCGGCTCGCCGTCGAACAGCAGCCGCCCGGACATGCCAAGATGCAAAAGCAGGCTGTGATCGCTGTCGAGGCCGATCACGATATATTTGGCGCGCCGCCGAAAGCCGAGAATGCGGCAGCCCGTCAGCCGTTCCGGCAGATCAGGCGGCAGCGGAAAGCGGAGATCCGGCCTTCGCTGGACGACCGAGGCGAAGGTTCTGCCGGCAAGGCGCCTCTCCAGCCCGCGCATCGCGGTCTCGACCTCGGGCAGCTCCGGCATGGCGCTCGTTCCTCCCGCCTCGTTTCGCCGCGCTTGTCGCACAGCCGGCGCTTTCGTACAACGTCGGTCCGGGGCGAAAGCGGCTTTCGCAACCTTCGAGGCGAGAACATGATGACCGACTCCCGAGAAAGGGCCGGGGAAAGGCTCGCCACGTCCTTCGGCTACAGGGACGTGCGCCCCGAGGACAAGTCCGCCATGGTCGGCGACCTGTTCGCGCGCGTGGCCGGGCGCTACGACCTCATGAACGACCTGATGAGCGGCGGCGTCCACCGCCTCTGGAAGGCCGCCCTGGTCGACAGGCTGGCGCCGCGCCCGGGCCTCCGCCTCCTCGACGTCGCCGGCGGCACCGGCGACATCGCCTTTCGCGTGCTCGATCGCCTGAAGGGCAGGGAAGGGCCGCCGCCCAGGATCACGGTCGCCGACATCAACCCCGCCATGCTCGCCGTCGGCCGCGACCGGGCGATCGACGCCAACCGCCTGGACGGCCTCGACTGGATCTGCGCCGACGCCGAACGCCTGCCGCTGCCCGACGCCTGCGTGGACGCCTACACCATCGCCTTCGGCATCCGCAACGTCACCCGTAGCGGGCACGCGCTGGCGGAGGCGAAGCGCGTGCTCAAGCCCGGCGGACGCTTTCTCTGCCTCGAATTCTCCGCCCTTCGCATCGAGTCCCTGAAGCCCCTCTACGACGCCTATTCGTTCAAGATCGTGCCCTGGCTCGGCGAGCAGGTCGCGGACGACCGCGACGCCTATCAATATCTGGTCGAGAGCATCCGCCGCTTTCCCGACCAGGACACGTTCGCCGCCATGATCGAGGCCGCCGGCCTTTCTCGCGTGCAAGTCGCCGACATGACCGGCGGCGTCGCCGCACTTCACACCGCCTGGCGCATTTAGGAAGTAACCCACCGAAGAAGGTAAGGGGACGAGGTCCGGACGACATCGTATCGTCCCCGCCGATCGACACGGTCACACAGTCCGCAATCTGCGCAAACGTCGTCCTGTGACGGCGAACGGGCGCTATCTATCGGAAACGTCGTGACGGTCAGCCATTGCCGTCTTCCGACACATGCGCCTTCCGTTCGGATGGGCCTTCAGGACCGCTGGTGAAGTCGAACTCTCCAATCTCGCCCCATCGAACGCCTTCACCCTGTTCCGGATACCAGGTCTGGTCGGTCACGTCGTGCAGGTTCGACGACGTATCGATGATCACGACACCTTCATCGCGCCCGTCGACGACGCCGTCGCCATTGGTGTCGAGGGCTGTACGGTCCTTGAGGATGCCGGTCGGATCCGAGGTGTGGTGATCGTCGCCGGGCTCGGCGTAGCTGCCGTGGCTGCCATCGGCGACATAGACGACGGGACGGCCGTCGATGGTGTCGACATCACCGATTTCGACACGATCGTGCGGCGCTTCGTGAGCGCTGAAAACGATGTGGGTCGCTTCCTGGGTTTCAGGATCGATCTCGACCGTGATGCGCTCGAAGTCGCCCTCGTGGTTCTGCCTGATCTGAAACCCGCCGGAGTCGTCGGCGACCTCTAGACCACGAAAATCCTGAGACGGCTGCACCCCGGGCCCCTCGTTATAGGCATAGAAGGACCAATAGGTGACGCGAGTCGTCTCGCCGTCCTCATTCTTTTCGGTCTGGTAGAAGAATGGCGCATTCGGGTCGCCGAGTTCACCTCTCTTACCGTCCTCCAGATCGAGATAGACGGGATGGCCGCTTTGGGCGACCCGCGCCGCCGTAAAGTCGTCGTCGGTCGACCCGTTGGTGTTGTCGCCGATGACGCGGTCGCGCAGGCTGGCCAGATACCCTCCTGGATTCACGAACGGATTGTTGGTCCAGCTCAACTCGCCCGTCGCCGAGCGCTCCTCGACCAGGCGAGCGTTGTCGATGAAGTCCTGCGGATCGGCCGGCAGGTTGTACTGGCCTTCCGGCAAAACCAGGACAGGCGCGTTTTCCTGAACGATCTGCTCTTCCGTCTTTCGCGTCGGCAGCCCCAAGGATCCTGCATCGGCATCTGCATAGGCGGCCGTCCATCGATCGATGGTCGCCTTGGGAACGTCCGCTTTGGGCTCTTCGACCTTTTTGATCGAGGACGTCCATGTTTCGAATGGTTCAACGACCATCAAACCAACCTCCGATCGAGCAATGCAATTGGAAAGCGTCGAAAAAAGAAATGCCTCATACGAGAAAAGGTAGTGTTTTCGATGTGAAAGGCACCGTCAAGCTAGCACGACGACCTTTTCTGCATTGGCACCAAGAACGACAATGTTGATGTTTTGTGTGAATATCAGAAGCTGCAATGTTGATGGGATACCTTTGACTTCGGAATGCAGGGCCGTCGCGCCGATCGCGCCGCCGGATCATAGTGGCCACTTCACCTGGTGATGCGTTCGATAGGCAAGGCCGCCGCCGGCGTGCTCGAAACCTGGCCGCATGCCGACGATCTCGGCAATGGCGTCGGGAACAACATGATGCGGCCATACCACATGACGTGGTCATACCACCTAGATGGTGTCGCGCCGCGCGATCGGGCCGGAGGTCAGCGTGTCCTGGACGATCGAGAGCGCGTGCCGCAGGCGCTCCCGATTGCCGGCGGCGCTCAGGCTGATGCGGATGGCGTGGGGCTCGGGTTCGGGGCCGACGGCGAAAATGAAGGCGGGGTCGATCGCGACGCCGCGCGCCAGGAGCGCGTCCGCGAAGGTCGAGCTCCGCCAGGGGGGCAGCAGCGGCAGCCAGAGATTGTAGGCGAGTGCTGCCGAGCGGTAGTCGACCGCCTGCAGGCAGTCGGCGGCGACCCCCTGCCGCGCGGCGATCTCCCGGCGCTGGCACAGGATCAGTTCGTCGGCGGTGCCGTCCTCCAGCCATTGGGCGAACAGGGCGGCCATGAGCGCCGGGCAGATCAGAAAAAGCGCGCTCTGGGCATCCGCAAGGCGGTCGTAGAGCCGGTCCGGGGCCACCAGCACGCCGAAGCGGAGATTGGGCGCCACGATCTTCGAGGCGGAGGTGATGTAGATCGTGCGCGCCGGCGCCAGTGCTGCCAGCGGCGGCGGACGATCCTCGGGCAGATGGCCGTAGACGTCGTCCTCCACCAGAATCAGGTCGTGGCGCTCGGCGATTTCGGCGATCGCGTTTCGCCGCTGTTCGGACATGGTCGCCGTGGTCGGATTGTGCACGGTGGGATTGATCATCAGCACCCGGGCGCTCTCGGTCCGGCAGGCGGCCTCCAGCGCATCCGGCCGGAGCCCTTCCTCGTCCAGCTTCAACCCGACCAGGTGAACGCCGAACTGGGCGGCGACGTGCTTGATGCCGCTGTAGACGAGCTGCTCGCAGAGCACCGTTTCGCCGGGTCGGGTGAGGCCGGCGAGCGCCGTGACGATCGCCTGATGCGCACCGCCGGTGATCAGGGTGCGCTCGGGTCTGAACGTCGTGCCGACCCGTCCCGCCCAGCCTGCCGCCGCCTGCCGATGGGGATCGAGCCCGGCGCGCGGCGTGTAGGCGAGCAGATCGCCGATCGGCAGCCCGCCCTCGGCAAGGCGTTTCAGACTTGCGGCGACCCGATGCCGAATGCCGGTGTCCGGCTGACTGTTGACGGTCAGCTTGATGAGATCATCGTCGCCGTCGACGACAGGGTTGACGAGCTCGCCCGTTGCCCACGCGGTGCGGACGAAGGTGCCGCGCCCGACCTCGCCCTTGACCAGCCCCCGCTGCTCGGCGAGCGCATAGGCGCGCGACACCGTGCCTACCGTCACCCCCAGGCGGTAGGCAAGATCGCGCTGCGGCGGCAGCTTGCGGCCGGGCTCGAGCCGGCCGTCGCCGATGGCCGCATCGATCGCGTCGGCCAGCGCCTTGTAGCGCGGCCCGTTCCATTCGGAAAGATCGGGGGACCATATTGTCATGGTATCAATATAGCGTTTGACTCATGAATTGTGTCAATGATTGATTGATGGCCGCGACATTGGGGCGGAAATGAGCATGGGAAGCAGAGATTGTATCGATGCAATATCGCCGACGACGGCGAGCTTCGGTCTGCCGCCCTGGGTCCGCCGTGCCGTCTCTCTGTTCGGGCGATGGATCGAACGCGTCCGGCAGCGGCGGCGCCTCGCCGAGCTCGACGATGCCGCGCTGAAGGACATCGGCCTCACCCGCGCCGATGTGCGCATCGAACTCGAAAAGCCGTTCTGGCGTCCCTGAGAGCCCTTTGAAATCACAGTTCGAACCGGAGAAAACCATGCGCCGCCGTTTCATCACGTCAGACGTGTTCACCGATCGCCCCTTCGGCGGCAACCCGCTCGCCGTCCTGCCGGACGCCAGCGGGCTTTCGACCGATCAGATGCAGCGCATGGCTCGGGAATTCAATCTCTCGGAGACGGTCTTCGTCCTGCCGCCTGACGGGCCGGATCACGACAAACACATCCGCATCTTCGTGCCGACCAAGGAAATTCCGTTCGCGGGTCATCCCACCATCGGCACCGCGATCGTTCTGGCCAGTCTCGGCGCGTTCACGCCGCGCGACGAGGAGGTCTCGATCGTCTTCAAGATGGCGGCCGGTCTGGTGCCGGTTCGCATTCGCATCGAGGATGGAAAAGCGGTTGCCGCGATCTTCACCGCGCCGAGCCGGCCGGAGGTGCCCGAGGCACCCTCCGTCGACGCCATGGCCGCCTTGCTGTCGCTGGCGCCTGACGAGATCGTGCGGGCAGGCGCCGCGTCCTGCGGAAACCCTTTTCTCCTGGTGCAGGTGAAGGACCGCAGCACCCTGGAACGTTCGAGGGTGGACCTGGGCGTCCTCGATCGGCTCGCCGGAGATCTCTACGCCACCGAGCCCCTCGTGTTCACCGAAGACGCGCCCGAAGGCTTCGACGTTCAGGCGCGGATGTACGCGCCGCTGAGCGGCATTCCCGAGGACCCGGCGACCGGCAGCGCTGCGGCCGCGTTCGGCGGCTGGATCGGCCATCACGATCCGCGGCAGGACGGCACCATCGGGAAAGCGATCGCCCAGGGCATCGAGATGGGCCGCCCGAGCCGGCTCGAGATCGAGGTGGACAAGCGGGGCGGCGAAGTCGCCGCGGTGCGCGTCGCGGGCAGCGCCGTCCTGATCAGCGAAGGCGAGATCGAGGAGCCGCCCGCCGCGACCTGACGGTCGGCCAAGGCGTTCGGCCGCCTCTGTCGTCGCTTCGCCGTTTCAGCCGATGGCCAGACCGAGCAGCAGGCCGGCCGCGACCAGGACGATCGCCCAGCCGATCGATCCGATGCCGGCGCGGCTGGTCTGCGAGCCGGCGGCGTCCAGCTTGATGCCGTCTTCGAGCGCGGTCTCGAGCGCACGCTCGGCGCGTTCGATCAGATGCGGGAGACGCCTGAGCGTCTCGACGCCGTCGTCGATCGCGGTCCTGATCTGCGCCTGCGGGCCGAGATTGTCGACCATCCAGGCCTCGATCAGCGGCTGCGCCAGCTCCCACATGTTGACGTTCGGGTTAAGCCGCCGCCCGACGCCCTCGGCGACGACCATGGTCTTCTGCAGCAGGAGAAGCTGCGGCTGGGTCTCCATGGCGAAGGTCTCGGTTACCTCGAACAGCTGGCCGAGCAGGCGGCCGACCGAGATGTCGGCGAGCGGCCGGTCGCGGATCGGCTCGGCGATCGAACGGCAGGCCTGCATGAACGCCTGCCTGTCCTGGCCCGCCGGCACGTAGCCGGCGTCGAAATGGACATCCGCGACCCGCTTGTAGTCTGCGGTCAGAAAGCCGAGCAGCATCTCGCCGAGAAAGCGGCGGGTGGCGGGATCGAGCCGCCCCATGATGCCGAAATCCACCGGCACCATGTCGCCTTTTTCATCGATGAACATGTTGCCGGGATGCATGTCGGCGTGGAAAAAGCCGTCCCTGAAGACCTGCTTGAAGGTGATCTCGGCGGCGCGGGTCAGTATCAGGTCCGGATCGAAGCCCGCCTCGATCATGCCGTCCCGGTCGTCGGAGGCGAGGCCCTTCACCCGCTCCAGCGTCAGCACCCGGCGCGCGGTCCGAAGCCAGTCGATCCTGGGCACGCGAAAGCCGGGATCGTCGGCGCAGTTCTCGGCGAGCTCGGCCGCGGCGGCGGCTTCGAGACGAAGGTCGAGCTCGGTGCGGGTCGAGCGGGCGAAGGTCTCGACCGCGTCGCGCGGACGAAGGCGCCTGATGCCGGGCTGCAGCCATTCCACCCAGGCCGCGATCCAGGCGAACAGGTCGAGATCCGCGGCCATCTGCCGCTCGATCCCCGGACGCAGCACCTTGACCGCGACCTCCTCGCCCTCGGCGGTGATCGCGAAATGCACCTGCGCGATCGACGCCGCGGCCACGGGCCGGTCGTCGAACCGCTCGAACAAAGCTGAGAGTGGCTCGCCAAGCTCGCGCTCGATCAGCGCCCGCGCGATCTCGCCCTCGAAGGGCGGCAGGCGGTCCTGCAGCTGGGCGAGGTCGGCGGCGAAGCGCTCCCCGAACAGATCGGCGCGGGTCGCGAGGCTCTGGCCGAACTTGATGAAGGTCGGTCCGAGCGCCTGCAAAGAGCGGGCGAGGCGCTGGCCCGGACGGCCGGGCGCGTCCCGGTTCGAAAATCGGCGGCAGAGCCAGATGACGAACTCGGGAAGCGGCAGATGGCCGACGAAGAACAGCGCGTTGTGCCGCGCGAGACAGCGGACGATGTCGATCAGACGGAGGAGATGCCGAAGGGAACGCCACATGGCCAAGGGTCAAACGCGATCGGCGCCGGCGCGTCAAGCCGTGTTCCATCGAACACGAAGGCCGATCATGGCCCTGGCTGCACGATTCCTTCGATCGTCCGGTGTCGGCCGGACGACCTGATCCCTGCGATCACGGAAGTCCGCCGGCTCGGAAAAGCGCACTGGCGCGCCGTCTTCACCTCGGATCGGCTCGAACGTGACGGGGGCATTTCCGGGCAAGCCACCGAAACTGCGCGCCTCGGCGTTCAGCACCGGGCTCGCTCGATTTTCAAGAAAAATTGATAAAAACTAATCAAATATAATAAACAAAAACTTCATTTATTAGAATTTTATTTATAATTGACGATATGATTTCTGTGGATAAGATCAAAATATCAGCAGTTCATTCCATGAATATTTCCGTGCTTTATCTTTCGTCCGATCTGATGAAAACATCGAAACAGGAGCGGTCGTCCATGTTGTGCGAGTCCGAAAGTTCCCTGGCGGCGGGGCAGGAAACTCGGCGGCCTAAGGCCGTGCCCGTCGAACCCTGGCTTCGCAGCCGTGACCTGCTGGTCGTCGTCCTGCTGCTGGCGCTCTGGACGATCGGCCATGTCCTGCCCGAGTCACGCTGGCACCGCTGGGCGCGGAAGCTCGCCGATCGGCGGCTCCGACGTTCGGCGAGGCTCAACGCGAACGAACTCGCGACCGTCGGCGTGGTGGTCGGCCAGGGAAAGAAGGCATGGATCGAGAACAGCTTTCGGCGGGACTGGCTCGCGCATAAATATCTGAGCTGGATCCAGCATCTCGCCTGCTGCGGCCCGTCGACATGGCGGCCGCGGCCGCGGCTGGTCGGAAGTCGGCATCTGGACGAGGCGCTCGCCGAGGGCCGAGGCGTGATCCTGTTCACCGCCAATTTCGTCTACAAGGATCTGATGTCGAAGGCGGCGCTGTTCGAGGCCGGTTTCGAGGCCTGTCATCTCGTGCGGGACAGCCACGGCTTTTCCGAGAGCCGGCTCGGCAAGCGGCTGCTGAATCCGATCCATGCCGCGATCGAGCGCCGCTATCTGAAGGAACGTCTGGTGTTCAGCGGCGCCGACACCGCTTCGGTGAACATGTCGATCAAGGAGTGTCTGCGGCGGAATGAGATCGTTCTGGTGACCGTGACGCCGCTCGGCCGCCGGGTGAGCGTGCTGCCCTTTCTGCACGGTCGCATCAGGATCGCGACGGGTGCTCTGAATTTCGCCTGCGAGACCGGCGCTCTGGTGCTGCCGCTGTTCACCATTCGAAAGCCGGACGGTTCGATCGACGCGATCGTCGAGCATCCGCTGGCCGCGCCGGAAAACGCATCGCGCGAGGGAAGGATCGAGGCGATGCTCGAGGACTACGTGCCGAGGCTCGAGACCTACGTCGCCCAGGACGCGGACCAGTTCGCCTTTCCGACCTCGGCCGAGCATGGCGAGGCGCTGATCGAGCCCTGGGCCGGCCGGCCGCAGGCGAAAGAAAAGGGCAGCCGCCCCGTCCGCCGCGGCGAGGCCGTCCCCGAATTCGGATGAGTCGGGCGGTTCGCCCCCCGTCAATCCAGTTCGAAGGCGTCCTTGTAGTCTCGCTTGAGGCTTGGGTCCTGGTCGTCCTTGTGCATGACGGTGTTGCCGACCACGAGCATTTCGATCTCGGTGCCCATGAAGCAGTGGAAGGCGTCGGCTGGGGTGCAGACGATCGGTTCGCCGCGCACGTTGAAGCTGGTGTTGACCAGGATCGGGCAGCCGGTCTCGCCGTGGAACGCCGTCAGAAGCTTGTGATAGGCGGGGTTGGTCTCCTCGTGCACGGTCTGGATGCGCGCCGAATAATCCACATGGGTCACCGCCGGGATCTCGGATCTGGGCACGTTCAGCTTGTCGATGCCGAACAGCTGCTCCTCGTCCTCGTTCATGCGCCGGCGCTTGTCCTGGGCGACATCCGCGACGATCAGCATGTAGGGGCTGTCGCCGTCATGCTCGAACCATTCCTCGACATGCTCCCTCAGCACCGACGGCGCGAACGGCCGGAAGCTTTCCCGGTACTTGACCTTGAGATTGAGGGTGCGCTGCATGGTCGGCGATCTGGCGTCGCCGAGAATGGACCGCCCGCCGAGCGCTCTGGGCCCGAACTCCATCCGGCCCTGGAACCAGCCGACCGCCTTGCCGTCGGCGAGCGCCTTCGCGGTCTTCCCGATCATCTCGGCCTCGGACAGGGTTTCGTAGACCGCACCCGCATCCTCGAGCTCGGCCTCGATCTCGCTTTGTTCGTAGGCCGGGCCGAGATAGGACCCCTTCATCCCGTCCATCCGGCGCGGCCGGCCCGTTTCGCCATTCAGCTTGCGCGGCTGGCGCTTGAAGCCGTGATAGGCGGTGAGCGCCGCACCCAGGGCGCCGCCGGCGTCGCCCGAGGCCGGCTGGATCCAGATGTTCTCGAAGGCGCCGTCGCGCAGCACCTTGCCGTTGGCCACGCAGTTCAGCGCCACGCCGCCCGCGAGGCAGAGGTTCTTCTGGCCGGTCTCGTGGCGGATCGAATTCGCGAGCCGGAGCATCACCTCCTCGGTCACCGCCTGCACCGACGCCGCCAGGTCCATCTCGCGCTGGGTCACCAGCTCCTCGGGCTTCCTCGGCGGCCCGCCGAACAGATCGTCGAAACGCCGGTTGGTCATGGTCAGGCCGGCGCAATAGTCGAAATAGCGCTGGTCCAGGCGAAAGCTGCCGTCCTCCTTCAGATCGAGCAGATGATCGTGGATTTTCTGTGCGTATTTCGGCTCGCCGTAAGGGGCGAGGCCCATGATCTTGTACTCGCCGGAATTCACCTTGAAGCCGGTGTAGTAGGTGAAGGCGGAATACAAGAGCCCGAGCGAGTGCGGAAAGTGGATTTCCTTCAGCATGGTCAGCTCGTGGCCCTGACCGACGCCGAGGGACGTGGTCGCCCATTCGCCGACCCCGTCGATGGTCAGCACCGCCGCCTCCTCGAAGGGCGAGGGGAAAAAGGCGCTGGCCGCATGGCTCTGATGGTGCTCGGCAAAGAGCAGTCTGCTCTCGAGATCCCTGCCCTTGATCCTGGCCCCGGGGTCGGTGACCTCGGCCACCTTCTCCAGTTCCTGGCGAAGCAGGCGCTTTTGAAACAGCTTCTCCTTCATCCAGACCGGCATCGCCGTCCTGAACGACTTGAAGCCTTTCGGCGCGAAGGCGAGGTAGGTCTCGAGCAGGCGCTCGAACTTCAGGAACGGCTTGTCGTAGAAGGCGACGTGGTCGATGTCGGCAAGGGTGAGGCCGCCCTCTTCGAGGCAGTAGCGCACGGCTTCGGCCGGAAAGCCGCTGTCATGCTTCTTGCGGGTGAAGCGCTCCTCCTGCGCCGCGGCGACGATCCCGCCGTCCACCACCAGGGCGGCCGCGCTGTCGTGATAAAAGGCCGACACGCCGAGAATACGCATGATTTTTTCCGTTGTTCGTTATCGAACTCAACAAACCGACGCCCGAGCCCGGCTCCCCGTAACCCCGCCTCGGCACGGTCCGGGGAGCCGGTCTCGGGCAAGTCGAGCCAGCAGGCGCCGCCTGCTAGAAGACGGTGTAGATGAAGGGGGCGACCGCGGTGCCCTGGGTGAGCACGATCAGCCCGCCGAACAGCGCCATCATCATCACGATCGGCAGCAGCCAGTATTTTTTGCGCACCCGCATGAACTGCCAGAGCTCCGCGAAAATCGACATGTTCTTGACCTCACTATCGCTTCGTCAGGACTTCGCCGGGGACCTGCGTCCCCGCTTGGCTTCCAACATCTTTCCAGCGCCGCGCCATGGCCAGGACACCCGTCCACGGTGAAGGCCGCGCCTTCAGAACTGCTGGGGCATGCTGTCCGGTTCGGGGCCGGGCGGATCGCGCGGGATCCAGTAGCTTTCGGCGTCCGGATCGAACTTCAGCCGCAGCGGATCCTTGCCGGTGGCGCGCAGGATCAGGCCGATCGGGATGATCGTCACCAGAAAGATCAGGCCGAGCACGATCGGGTTCACGACCTTGAACAGCAAAAGCCCGAGCTTCGTCCACGCCCGGTTCAAAGGCGCCAGGGTGGCGGGCGCCGCCAGGCCGAACAGCACCAGCACGGCACCCACGCCGCCGAGCGCATATTCGACCCAGCCGAGCGTCACGCCGCCTGTGTGCCACCAGCCGAGCCCGACCCGCACCAAAGCGATCGCCAAAAGGATCCCGCCGACCGTCAGACCGAAACCACGATCCGAACTCCCCTCGATCTCCTCCTCGCGGGCATAACTCTCATGCGTGGACATCAAATTCGGTACCTTCGATCATTTGGCGAGGGTGCGACGGCCTCCGTCCCCCATCGAGAGACGTTTTGTCAGCGCGGCGATCGCCGAATCCAGAGAGCGTTCATTTCAGCGCAAAGATCCACATGCCATAGTGGTTTCGATCGTGCGGATCAATAAAATTTCGCCCGAATTTTCGCTTTAATTGAACGCAGGCGTTGCCGAGTATGGCGAAAGCCGAGGCTGATTTTTCGGCTGCGGCGAGAGAGGAGAGCCGTTGGTCGTCTTCCGTCTCTTGAACGCAGACCGACAAGGCTGTACTGGCTTACGGATATGCGAGATTGCGATCACCGACGGCTTTTCCTAGGCTGTGCCTGAAATTGCCGGCTTTGGCCGTGGGCTCGAGGTCGTTGGCCTGCGCAGGCGACGGCAGCGGACGGTGCCCACATCGTCTCGGACGATCACGCCATCGTCCCCGGCGATCACGCCATCGTCGATCGTCCCCGGCGATCACGCCATCGTCGATGACGAGACCGCCGAGCGGGCTTTGCAGTTACCGGTGGGCTTTTGCCGGGCAGTATCGAATGCCAGGCTGCATCGGGCGACGTCAATTCTCGGGACATGGAGAGGTTCGCGGGACATGAAGGGCTGCTGACATGCGAATTTTCGGCATTCTTTTTTGCCTTGTCCTTCTGGGACTGACCGGCTATTCGGCCATCGCCTACAAGGCGCCCCGGATCGAGGCCGACATCCAGCATCGGGCGACGCAGGCGCTCGCCGAGATCGGCGCGGACGAGATCGGGGTCAGCGTGCAGGGGCGCCATGTCAGGCTGGAGGGCAGCGACGTGGACGGCGCGCTCCGTGAGCGTGCGCTGGCGGCGGTCGCGGCCCTGCCAGGCGTGCTCGGGCCCACCGATGCGCTCGACGTCATGGCGGACGTCTCCCCCTATCGTCTCGACGCGCAGAAAGATGCGGGCGGCGGCGTCACGATCGAGGGGCTGGCGCCGGACGAGGCGTCGAAGGAGGCGATCGAAGCCGATGCCAGGGCGCTTTTCGGCGAGGCCGCCGCGATCGACATCGGTCTCGCGGACGGTGCGCCGGAGGGTGACTGGCGGGCGGTCGCAGGATCGGTCTTCGACGCGCTTGCGACCCTGCATCGCGGCCGGATTTCGATCGAGGACAGCGCCATCTCCCTCGAAGGCGAGGTGGCGAGCGAGGACGACCTCGCCGCCATCGACCTGTTCGCCGAGGCGGTGCCCGAAGGGTTTCTCTGGACGCAGGCCGTCGATCTCGAGCGGCAGCGGGTCGAGCCCTACACCTTTCTGGTCGTCAGGCAGCCCGGTGAAGGGTTTCGCCTGTCCGGCTTCGCGCCCGACGACGCGACCCGGCAGGATCTGGTGGCGGAGGCCGAGCTGATCGCCGAAGCGGCAGGGGGCGGTCTGCCCGTCGTCGCGGATATCGAACTCGCCGACGGCATGCCCGACGAGGAATGGCCGTCTCTGGTCAAGGCCGGCATCGGCGCCATGCGCGACATGGAGTCCGGGCGCTTCGAGGTGATCGGCAACGACGTCGCCTTTTCGAGCGACGCCGCGAGCGCTGACGGCGGGGACGACGTGACGGCGACGCAACGGGCCGGGCTCGATGCCGCCGCCCTGCCCGACACCGGCGACGGGGCGGATTCCGAAGCGGGGCCGGACGGCCGCGCCGTATCGTCGACGTCCGCGTCGCTGACCATCGACAAGGTCGAGGACGAGGTCTGGTCGGTGCGCGGCGTCGTGCCGGACCAGGCGGCCGAGGAGCGCATCGTCGTCGCGATCAAGACCCATGCGGGCGTGCAGGAACTCGAAGCCGATCTCGAGCGCGCCGGTGGTGTCGCGGACGAGGAGTGGCTCCGCTTCGCCGCCGATCGTCTGAAATCGCTCGACGAGGTGCGCGCCGGCCGGCTCAGCATCGAGGCCTTCGACGCCCATCTCATCGGCGTCGTCGAGACCCCGGAGGACATCGAACCCGTCCGTGCCGAGCTCGCCGTGATCGACGATGCCATGACCGTCGACCTGCAGCCGGTGGATCCGCGCCCGCTCGCCGTGCTGGACCTGGACATGTCGCCCGAGGACGGTGTCGAACTTGCCGGCGCTTTGCCCGCAGGGCTGTCTGCGGACGAGGCCCTGGCCGCGCTCGGCATTCGGACCCACGATGGTGAGCTCGCCGAAAACGGCCGCGGCGAGGCCGAGGCATGGCGCCGGGAGCTGGGCGGGCTCGGCGTTCTCCTGCCGAAGTTCGAGCGGCTCACGCTTTCACTCGATGGCGGCGGCGCCCGTATCGACGGTGTTCTCGACACCCGCGCCGACGCCGAGGGCATCAGGACAGGGCTCGAGGACCTGTTCGGCGACGGGCGCGAGGCTGAGATCGATCTCGCGGTCTCCGGTGCGGTCCACGACGACGGGGCTGAGCGCACCGACCCCCTGACCGGCGAGAAGCAGGTCCACCGTCGCGGTTTCTGGCTGCCGGCGGTCGCGTTCGACGCCGACGCCGAGAGCTGCCGACAGCGGTCCGTCGAGATCCTCGCCGAGGAGAAGATCAATTTCGGCCGGGGCGAAGCCGAGCTGGACGAGCGCGCGGAGCCGGTGCTGAATCGGCTCGCCGCGATCGCGATCGCCTGTCTGGAGCAGGCCGGTCTGGAGCTTGAAATTGGTGGACACACGGACTCCCGCGGTGCACGCAGCATGAACGAGGAACTGAGCCAGGCGCGCGCCGATGCGGTGCGAGAGGCCCTGACCGACCGCGGGGTCGCCGGCCGCTCGCTGGTCGCGATCGGTTATGGGGACGCGCTGCCGATCGCCGACAACGCGACCGACGAGGGCCGGGCGGCCAACCGTCGGATCACCTTCGAATGGCGTGCCGCCGGTGCCGGTGCGGCATCTGCGGCCGAGGGCTGAGAGCCTCTCTGAGACGAACGATCAAGAAAGGGACGGGTCGTGACGAACCTTGGGATTGACGCGACTTACCTCGCGACGGAAATGCTTCTCTATCTCCTGGCGGCCGCGGTGATCGGCCTGGTGCTGGGCTGGTTCGTCTGGGGTATGGCCGGACGAAGGAAGATCGGCGAACTGACGTCGACCCTGGCCCGTGAGCGACGGGAGCATCTCGCGCTCAAGGGTGACCTCGAGGAGGCCGATGCCAGGCTGAAGACGTCGGTCGAAGCGGCCAAGTCGGAAGCGGAGGCGGCGATCTCCGAGCTTCAGGAAAAGGCCGATGCCGAGCGCCAGGCCGCGCAGGAGGCCTATGCGGCGCTGGAGCGCATGCGCACTGAGCTGGACGAGGCCATTCGCTCCGGACAGGCGTCGAGGAACGAAGCGCTGCAGCAGGCGAGGCAGGCGGCGGAAACCGAACGGGTCAAGGCCGCAAGGGCCGTCGCCGGCGAAGCCAAAGCTCACGCCGAGCTGGAGGAGCTCCGGCTTCGCATCGGCGCCGAGAAGCTGGCGGCCGAGAACGCCCGTTCCGAGCTCGACGAAACGCGGCGAGACATGCAGGCCGCCCTCGACGTCGAGCGCGCCGCCCATCATCAGGCGAAGAGCGCCCTGGACGACATCCGCTCGACCCTCGCCCGAACGCTCGGCCCGGCGGCCGCGGAGCTCGCCGACATGGATGCCGCAGGGACGGCTGCCGGGAATGCCGCCGGAGGCGCCACCACACCGGCGCGCCCGGAAACGCTGTCTGACGACCGGCCGGCGCGCGCCGGAAAATCCTTCGGGCCCTCGTCCGGCATATTCGAATCGGCGATCGACATCGCGGCGGCCGGCGAGGCGCTGAACAATCCCGACCTGGACGAGGCGGACATCGAGGACCGGGAAGACACCAATCTCGAATTCGTCGCGACCATCGATCCCGAGCCGTCCGCCCGCGAGCCGGCGGAGATGCTCGACGCCGAGCCGCCTTTGCGCCCCGACCGCATCGAGCTCAGGGCCCTGCCCGAGGAGCCCGGGCACGGCCGACGCCCGGATTTCCTGCATGGCCAGCGCCCCGATCGGGTGGACGATCTGAAGGCAATCGACGGCGTCGGCGCGGATGTCGAAACCAGGCTGAACGACGCGGGCTGTCACCACTACGGCCAGCTCGCCGCCATGAACGGCGCCCATGTCGGCTGGCTCTCGGATGCGATCGGCGTGCCGGCCGATCGCATCCTCGCCGAGCGCTGGGTTGAGCAGGCACGTGCGCTCGAGGCCGGGAAGGACGCCGGCGAAAGCGATGAGGCGCAGGCGGCAGGCTGAGATCGCGTCAGCGCCGCCGCATCATCCTGGCGACGTCCCTGGCGTCGAAGGCGCGCACCAGCTGCGCCGCCAGGAAGAAGACGAGCCCGCCGATCGCGATGGCCAGTGCCAGAGCGGCCGCGCCCGGCAGCAGCGGGCCGAGCGCGCGCATCAAAAACCAGACCGCGAGCGCCATGGTGATACCGGCGGCCAGAATGCGCGGCACGCGCCGTTTCAGCCGTTCGTCCAGGTGAAACAGCCCGCGCCGGTGCAGGAGATAGCCGAGCAGGCCGGCGTTCAGCCAGGACGACATCACGGTGGCGAGCGCGATGCCGACATGCTGCAGCGGCCGGATCAGGACCAGCACGAACAGGATGTTGGCGAGCAGGCAGACCACCGCGATCTGCACCGGCGTTCGGGTGTCCTCGCGGGCGAAGAAGCCGGGCGCGAGCACCTTGATCAGGACATAGGCGGGCAGACCGAGCGCGTAGGCGGATAGGGCAGCACTGGTGGCGAGGCTGTCGGCGCCGGTGAAATGGCCGCGCTCGAACAGCACGGTCACGATCGGCAGGCTCAAGACCGCGATGCCGATCGCTGCCGGCAGGGTCAGGAGCAGCGCGAGCTCGATACCGCGATTCTGGCTCTGCACCGCCGCCGCCGTCTCGCCGGCCCGGAGCTGGCGGGACATCAGCGGCAGAAGCGCTGTGCCCACGGCGACGCCGATCACGCCGAGCGGCAGCTGTCCGACGCGGTCGGCGTAGTAGAGATAGGAGACCGCCCCTTCGGCGAGGAAGGAGGCGAAGATCACGTCCGCGAACAGATTGATCTGGGCGACGCCGGCGCCGAACACGCCGGGCAGGATCAGCGCGAACAGGCGCTGGACCTCGGGGCTAAGGCGCGGGCGTCGAAAAGCCGGCGCCATGCCTTCGCGCCTGGCCGCGATCAGCACCCATAGGAACTGGCCGAGCCCGGCGGCGGCGAGGCCCCAGGCCAGCGCGTACGCCGGGGCGTCGAACCAGAGGTGGCTCGCGAGCATCGCAGCGATCAGACAGATATTCAGCACGATGGGGGCTGCCGCGGGCACGGCGAAACGGCCGATCGAGTTCAGGATGCCGCCATAGAGCGCTACCAGCGAGATGAACAGGATGTAGCAAAAGGTGATCCGCGAGAGGTCGACCGCCGCTTCGTAGCGCTCGCCGCCGACCTCGAAGCCGGGCGCCATCACGCGGATGATCCAGGGCATGGCGATCATGCCGACGATCACCAGCGGCACCAGCACCGCCGCGAGCACCGCCTGCGCCTGGGCCGCGAAATCACGCGCCACCGTCCGGCCCTCGCCCTCGAGGGTACGCGCGAACAGCGGCACGAAGCCGGCGTTGAAGGCGCCCTCAGCGAACAGGCGCCTTAGAAAATTCGGCAGTTTGAACGCCACAAGAAAGGCGTCCGCGAGCGGGCCTGCGCCCAGCAGCGCCGCCATCATCATGTCGCGCAGGAACCCGAGCACGCGGGACAGCATGGTGAACGAGCCGACCGTCGCCACGGAGGCGAGCAGGCCCGGCGCCCGGGCCATCTCCGCCTCCTCGGCGGTCATCGCTTGTCGCCCTCGGTGAGCGCGTTGACGAGATGGCGCTCGACCTGGCGGACCTTGGCGCTCTGGCGGAGTTTGTGGCCGAACAGGTCCTTGACGTAGAAAACGTCGACCACCCGCTCGCCATAGGTGGCGATATGGGCGCTGGAGATGACCAGGCCCAGATCCTTCAACGCCTTGGTGACGTCGTAGAGGAGCCCCGGCCGGTCGCGCCCGTTCACCTCGAGGACGGTGTGGGTGCGGCTGGCGCGATTGTTGATCAGGACCCGCGGCTCGACCGCGAACACCTCGGTGCGCGTCGGCAGGGATTTGCGCTTGGCGAGGTGCCGATCCGGCCGCACCTCGCCGGCCATCGCCTTGGTCACCTGCTTTCGAATGCGCTCCAGCCGCGCTTCGTCCTCGACGGCGGTGCGCTCCTCGGCGTTCTGGATGCCGAAGCTGTCGAGGGCCATGCCGTCGGTGGTGGTGGTGATGCGCGCATCGACGATGCTGGCGCCCGCGAGCGCGAGTGCGCCCGCGATCTTCATGAACAGGCCCGGATGGTCGCCGGCGCAGATCACGAGTTCGGTGCGCGCCCGGAAGCGATCGATGTAGAAATCCATCGCAAAGGGCGGATCGGCGCGCTCCGCGGCGTCGACGATCTCGGCGTGTCGCATGTGCGCAGGCGTGTCGAAGCCAGTCCAGTAGCGGTCGTCATGGCGCTCCAGATAGGCCTCGATCTGATCCGCCTTCCAGGCCGTGCATTCCGTCCTGAAGCGGTCTTTTGCCGCCTCCACCCGCGCCTGGCGCAGGGGGCCGATCTCGCCGCCTTCGAGCACCGCGAGCGTCTCCTGATAGAGCGTGCGCAGGAGCTGGCCCTTCCAGCCGTTCCAGACGTTCGGGCCGACGGCGCGGATGTCGGCGGCTGTCAGCAGAAGGAGAAGCCGGAGGCGCTCGGGCGACTGGATCACGGCGGCGAAGTCGGCGATCGTCTTCGGATCGTCCAGGTCACGGCGAAAGGCCGTGGTGCTGAACAGCAGATGGTGGCGCACCAGCCACGCGATGGTCTCGATCTGGTCTTCGCGCAGGCCGAGCCTCGGACCGGCCTGCATCACCAGCTCCGCGCCGACCTCCGAGTGGTGCTCGTCCCGCCCCTTGCCGAGATCGTGAAAGAAGATGGCGAGATAGAGCTCGCTTCGGGACAGGACGTTCGGGATCAGCCCGGTGGACAGCGGCAGCTCGTCGCCGAGCTCGCCCGCCTCGATCTGATGCAGGATGCCGATCGCCTGGATGGTGTGCTCGTCCACGGTGTAGGTGTGGTAGAGGCTGTGCTCCATCAGCGCGACCACACGGCCGAATTCGGGAATGAAGCGCCCGAGCAGCCCGGCCTCGTTCATCCGCCGGAGCGCCTTCGCCGGATCGGTGGCACTGGTCAGGATCGAAAGAAAGATCCGGTTGGCCTCGGCGTTGCCGCGCACCTCGCGGCCGATCCGATGCAGGTTCTGGGTGACCGCGCGCAGCGCCTCCGGGTGGATGTCGACCTGGCGCTCCTGGGCCAGATGAAACAGGCGCAGCATGGCCACCGGGTCGCGCTCGAACAGATCCGCCTCGGCGGGCGCGATGCGGCCGCTCTGAATGATCATGTCGCCGACCCGGCGCCGGCCGAAGCCGAAGCGATCGAGGCGGAACCGGAAGCGCTGGCGGTGCTTCTCCTCGAGCGCCGCGCAGAAGATCAGGGTGAGCGCGCCGACCTCCTTGGCGTAGAGGTAGTAGTGCTTCATGAAGCGCTCGACCGCGCGCGCCGATTTGCGGTCGCGATAGCCCATGCGGCGCGCGATCTCCGGCTGCACGTCATAGGTCAGCCGCTCCTCGCCGCGGCCGGTGAGATAGTGGAGATGGCAGCGCACCACCCAGAAAAAGCGCCGGGCGCGCAGGAATTTTTCGAGCGCCCGCTCGGTCAGCACTTCGTGCCGGACGAAATCGTCGACGCCGTCGATCCGGTAGAGAAAGCGCCCAAGCCAGAACAGCGTGTGCAGGTCGCGAAGCCCGCCTTTGCCCTCCTTGACGTTCGGCTCCAGCATGTAGCGGCTGTCGCCGGTGCGCTGATGGCGTTCGTCGCGCTCCTTAAGCTTGGCTTCGACGAAGCCGATGGTCTTGCTGCCCCTGACCTCCCGGTCGAAGCGCTCGCCGAGTTCGGTCATCAGCTCCCGGCTGCCGAACAGAAACCTGGCCTCGAGGAGGCTGGTCAGCACGGCGGCGTCATCCTGCGACAGGCGGATGCACTCGTCGATCGACCGCGTCGCCTGGCCGACCTTCAGCCCGAGGTCCCAGAGCTGATAGAGCAGGAACTCGACCAGCCGCTCGGTGTGGGGCGTGATCTTGTAGGGGTGCAGGAACAGAAGATCGACGTCCGAATGGGGCGCAAGCTCGCCGCGGCCATAGCCGCCGACCGCCATCACCGCGAGGCGTTCGCCGGCGGTCGGATTCGGCAGGCGAAAAAGCCGAGCCGTCGCCAGCTCCAGCAGGCCGATCAGCAGGGCGTCGATCAGCCGGCAGCGATCGAGGACCAGCGCCTCGCCGTCATTGCTTTCGAGAAACCGGGCTTCGAGGGTCTGCTGATGCCGATCCAGCCAGGCGCGAAGGGCGCCGAGAAGCGCGCTCCGATCGGCGGGATCGACCTCCTCGACGGCCGTTTTCAGCGTCGATGCATAGGCGTCGACGTCGATCGGCGGCGCGGGCGACCGGCGGCTCGTCAGCCCGGCTTCGGCAGTTGCGGTTTCCATAGCCGAACGTTAGGCGCCTCGCGGCCCGAAAATCAAGGAAATGGCGATCGCTTACGGCCGGCGGAGGATGCACGCGAAAAGGTTGCATGGCCCGGGATCCGCACTTTTCCGCGCTCCCGACATCATGGTGCGCAAATTCGGAGAACATGGAGTTGACCTCGCGCACGGCTTGGTCGAGATTCTTCCTGTAACTATTTTGAAAAAATAACGTTCGGTGGGAGTCCTCGATGGGTAGTCGCGATGATGGGGAAGGCTTCGGCTTTGCTCCCAAGAGTGGTGCGGCGAAGGGCAGTGCCGCCCGGTCGAACACGCGACCGGATGGAGCACCTCCACGAAGACTTCAATCACCAAGACCCATGGCGCAGCCTCCGAAACCCATGGCGCAGGTAACGTCCGGCGACGGGCCGCCCTGGATCTGGCTGCTGATCGGCGTCTTCCTCGGCGCCGGCGGGACCTTGTTCTCCGCCTCGCTCTGGCTTCCGGACACGCCCGTGGCGAGTGCAGGGCTCGAAGCCAAGGAGATACCGCGGTCTCCGGACGACGGGGCCGCGACCGCGGCATCCGCAGGCGATCACCGGCAGATCGCGGAGCTCGAGGTGGACGCGGCGGCCGAGCCAGCGGAAGGGGCCGGAGGCGCGATGATACCGGTGCCTGAACCGACGATCGAACAGACGGCCGCCGCCACCGAAGCGCCGACGGCTGAGGTCTCCGAAACGCCGGCGCCCCAGACCTCGACTCTGGAAACGGCGACTCTGGAAACGGCGGCTTCCGAAACTTCGCCTGAAACCGTGGCAGCCGATGACCTCGCGCCAAACGACGGCGAACAGGAGAACATGGCCCATCCGGCGCTGGAGATCGTCCGGCAGAGCCAGGAACCGGTGGTGGTCGCCGAGACCGCGAACGCGACAATCCATGACGAGCGGCGGACCGAACCGCCGGCTGCAGCGGCGAGCGCCGATATCACCCGGACGAAAGCCCCGGCTTCACGGGGCGATAAGGTGGCACCGGAGGACGCGATCGCGGCCCTGATCGAAAAATCCAGGCGTCTTCAGACCGCGTCCGTGCAGCCCCGGTCGGCTCGGCCTCAGACGGAGCGCGGCGCTCCGCCGCTGGTGACCAGGACGGCGACCGCCGGGCCCTCCGGCAGCGGCAGGGAGCGTCTCTATCGCGTCCAGCTCGCCGCGGTCGACGACGAGGCGGCGGCGCGCGTCTTCTGGCGCGAGGTGAACCAGCGCCTGCCCGGCGTCTTCGACGACGTCCAGCCCATCTTCGACCGGCGGCAGGTCGACCGGAAAGAATATCACAGGGTCTGGGTCGGCGCGTTCGACCGCCATGCCGACGCCATCGACTATTGCGGCTGGCTGAAGGGACAAGGGCAGGACTGCTTCGTCACCCGCGTCGACAATCTTTAAGAACGGGCTCTGAGAGCGGGCTCTGAGCTCCGGTCTCACGGGTGCCGTCGGCCGCCGGCCAGGACCACGGCGATGCCGAGTGCCGAGACGCCGCAAGCGAACAGGATCACCGGAACGTAGCCGCCGATCGTCCAGATCAGGGCCGCGAGGGTCGGTGAGGCCGCGGTGCCGCCGATGAAGGCGATCGCCAGAAGGCCGGTGACCGTGCCGAAATCGCCGCGGCCGAACTGCTCGGCGACGTAGACCGGCCTGACGATGCTGGTGACGCCGTAGCCCGCACCCTGGAGGGCGACGAACAGAAAGAGCAGGGCAGGCGACGCGCCGGCGCCGAGCAGCGTCGCCGCGGCGAGCATGGTGGAGACGAGGCAGACCAGGAAGATCGTCTGCGAGGAGGCGTTGCGCCCGAGCGTCACCATAGCGATCCTGCCGGCCACCTGCATCGGCCCGATCAGGGCGGCGGCCAGCACCGCGGTCTCGGCGCCCACGCCGCGCTCGGCCAGGATCGGCAGCAGATGGGTCAGCAGCACGCCGTGATTTAGGGCGACCGCGGCGAACAGGATGGCGAGACGCCAGAACGCCGGCCGCGCGAGCACGCCGAGCGCGCCCCGAAGGTCGACGCTGTCCGTCACCGTCCAATCGCGGCTGCGGCGGCGTTCGCCGGCGCTGCAGGCAAAAAGGATCAGGGGCACGGCGACGAAGGCGACGGCGCCCGCGAACACCAGAACCGCGCCCCGCCAGCCCACCCACATCGAGAGCAGATGGGCGCTCGGAAAGGAGACGGTGCCGGCGAAACCGGCGACCAGTCCGATGGTCGCGATTCCCCGCCTGGCGCCGTCGCCGAGCGCGCGCGTGACCACGGCGAAGCAGGCCTCGTAGAGCGAGCCCGCCATGGCCGCGCCGAGCCCGAGCCAGACCAGATAGAACTGCCAGAGCGCGTTCACCTGCGACAGCAGAACCAGCAGCAGGGCGGCGAACAGCGCGCTGCCGGCGAAGACCCGGGCCGAACGCCCGCGATCGATCAGCCGGCCGGCGAGCGGCGCCATCGCCGCCGAGGCCAGGAGCGCCAGGGTGAAGGCGCCGGAAAGATCCGTCCGGCTCCAGCCGAGATCCCGCTCCCAGATCAGAAGAAAGGCCGGAAAGGCGTAGTAATAGGCCGCCCAGACGATGGTCTCGGCGAGCGCCAGCGGGAGCGTGATCCTGAAGGTGGACGACGACCCGTCCGGGTTCCGGTGCTGATCGGCCTTTCGCATGGTGGTCGAACGATGTCACCGTGAGGTCGGATTGGCCATCCTCGTCGATCCCGGCACTCTCCAAGCCGCCCCGGATTGGTGCTGGTGGTATGACCACATCATCGGGTTCCCGCATGCCGTCGCCGGGATCGGCGGTTTGCGGCCAAGCTTGTCGATTCCGGCACCCTCCAAGCCGCCCCGGATTGGTGCTGGTGGTATGACCACATCATCGGGTTCCCGTATGCCGTCGCCGGGATCGACGGTTTGCGGCCAAGCTTGTCGATTCCGGCACCCTCCAAGCCGCCCCGGATTGGTGCTGGTGGTATGACCACATCATCGGGTTCCCGTATGCCGTCGCCGGGATCGGCGGTTTGCGGCCAAGCTTGTCGATTCCGGCACCCTCCAAGCCGCCCCGGATTGATGCTAGTGGTATGACCACATCATCGGGTTCCTGCATGCCGTCGCCGGGATCGGCGGTTTGCGGCCAAGCTTGTCGATGCCGAGGGGATCTTTTTTGTCGAACGCACCACTCGTGGTGCGTCCGCAATGGAAAAGTCCCGTCACCATTCGAAAACCTTGGGCGCAAACCTTCTTTTCAAGCGATTGAGGCGGGAATCAAATGATGTGGTCACACCACTAGGCTCAGACCATGGCGGCTTTTTTCGACAGGCTATCCGCACGCATGCAGGGCCGGACATGACGTCCGGCTCGCTGCGCGGCGCCGTCGCCCGCTGGCGGTCGTCGCCGGTGCTGCAGAACGGCATCTTCTGGATGCTGCTCACCGCCTTCTTCTTCGTCTGTGTCCACGCCACCGGCAAGTTCCTCCTGACCCGCTATCCGCTGGTCCAGGTGGTCTGGGGTCGCTACATCTTCCACCTGATCCTCGCCTCGATCATCCTGGCGCCGAGGCTCGCGATCATCGTGCGCAGCGGCAATCTGAAGCTGCAGCTGCTGCGCTCCGCCTTCATGCTCGGTTCCACCACCTTCTATTTCGCGGGCGTGCAGTTCCTGCCCCTGACCGAGGCGAACGCGATCAACTTCCTGACGCCGGTCCTGGTGGTGATCCTGGCCCAGCCGATTCTCGGCGAGCGCGTCGGCCCGCAACGCTGGCTCGGCGTCGCGATCGGCTTTCTCGGCGCGATGATCATCATCCGGCCGGGCAGCGGCCTCATGGACGTGGCCGCCGGAATTCTGATCCTGAGCGCTCTTTGCAACGCCTGCTATCAGATCAGCACGCGAAAGCTGGGGTCGATCGACGATCCGCTGACCACGGTGCTCTACACCGCGCTGGTTGGCTCGATCGGTGCCAGCCTCGCCGTGCCCTTCGCCTTCGAGCCCATGGACCTCCAGGGATGGCTCCTGATGGCGGCGATCGGCGGGTTCGCCCTGATCGGCCATTTCGCCCTGATTAAGGCCTACCGCCTCGCACCCGCGCCGGTGATCGCGCCCTTCGCCTACAGCATCCTGCTCTGGTCGGTCGGCTTCGGCTTCGTGCTGTTCGATCAACTGCCGGATCTCTGGACCCTGCTCGGCGCCGGCATCATCGTGGCAGGCGGCATCACCATCATGCGCGCGCGCAGAGGCGATCCCGTCGGATGACCGTGCTGCGTCTCGGAAGATCGCTTGTGTCGGGTAATGGGCTGGTGTCGGGGAATGGCGCGCACGCCAGGATTCGAACCTGGGACCTCTTGCTCCGGAGGCAAGCGCTCTATCCAGCTGAGCTACGCGCGCATCCAACCGGTTCTATAGCGCAGGCGGGCGGCGGCGGGAAGAGGCGCCGTGCCGGAGACGGCGGCGGAACGCGCCGGCAGGCGTTCGGGAAATCCGCTTGAATTTTACGATCATCCCGTACATTTCAGTCGAATCGCTGTATGACGGTGCGAACGGGCCGGGCGGGGACGCACGTTGGCCGCCGTCGAAACTTGGGAACGCCTCCAATGCTGAAACATGCTGCACGACCCGCTACGCTTCTTGCTGCCACGCTGCTCATGAGCGCGCCCGCCGCCGCCGGCGTGATGTCGGCCGACGTCGATGTCGAGCGGCCGCTGCACGCGGCCAACCTCGCGGCCGACGGGCCAATGATCGAGCTGCTGACGCCGGAAAACGGCGGGATCTACACCTCGCCGATCGGCATCGAGATCGCCTTCGAGCCCAAGGACGGCGTCGCGATCGATCTTTCCACCCTCAGCGTCACCGTGGTCAGCACCACGGTCGCCGGCGTGTTCGAGGTGGACATCACCGAGGACATCATCGACTACGCATCCGAAGACGGCATCAAGGCCCCGAACGCCGAGATCCCGGCGGGCGAGCATGTGGTCACCATCCGCGTCGCCGACAGCGAGCGGCGGGTCGCCGAGAGGCAGCTCTCGATCACGGTGCGCGAGCCGTCGGTGCTGGAGCGCCGCGCCCGGGACTGACCCGCTCAGCCGTCCACGGCACCGCCGCCGCCGGTCAGGCGGAGAAACAACTCCTCCAGATCGGCCTCGGCGGTCGCCAGATCGCGGATGCCGACGCCCGATGCGCGCACCGCATCCAGAAGGTCGCCGACCCGCGCCTGGCTCGGACGGTACTGAATTTCGAATCGATGCGGGTCGACGAGCACCGCGCCGGCCTCGACCAGCGCCGGCGGCAGGGTGTCCAGCGGGTCGACGGTGGTGACCGAAAGCGTCTTTTCGTCCAGCTTTCTGATCAGCCCCTTGGTCTCGCCGCAGGCGACCAGCCGGCCCTGGTCGATGATCGCGATCTCGTCGCACATCGCCTCGGCTTCTTCGAGATAGTGGGTGGTGAGCACGACGGTCACGCCCTGACGATTGAGCGCGCGCATGTGGCTCCAGAGGCTGCGGCGGAGATCCACGTCGACGCCGGCGGTCGGCTCGTCCAGAATCACCACCGGCGGCTCATGGATCAGCGCCTTGGCCACCAGCAGACGGCGGCGCATGCCGCCGGACAGGCTGCGCGAATAGGCGTCCGCCTTGTCGGCGAGGCCGACCGCCTCGAGCACCTGATCGACCCGGCGTTCGGCCTTCGGCACGCCGTACAGCCCGGCCTGGATGTCGAGGGCCTCGCGCGGCGTGAAGAAGGCGTCCAGGTTCAGCTCCTGCGGCACGACGCCGATCGAACGGCGTGCGCGGCGCGGGTTGACGTCGATGTCGAAATCCCAGATGCGCGCTTTGCCGGCAGTCTTCACGACCAGCCCGGCCAGGATGTTGATGAGGGTCGATTTGCCCGCTCCGTTCGGCCCGAGAAGGCCGAACACCGAGCCTCGGCGAATGTCGAGATCGATGCCCTTCAGCGCCTCCTTGGGCGGCTGTTTGCCGCTGCCCGCATAGGTTTTGACCAGGCCCTCGATCTCGATCGCGAGATCCGGCGCGCCATAGCGCTCGGTGATCCCGTCGTGCCGGTCGGGTGCCAGCATACCGGTTTCGACAGCCGGCTCGTCGCACGTCATCCCGCTCAGACCCTTACCTCCTCCCAGCCGCCGCTTTCGCCGGAACGGTAGAGCGCGTCGATCACCGCCATGTTCTTCAAGGCGTCCTCGAGCGGGAACTCGAGCGTCGTCTCGCCGCGCACCACCCTGGCGAAGTGATCGCCCTGCAGCATATATTGATTGACGCCCTCGAAGGCGATGCGTTCCGCCGCCTCGAAGCCGCGCGCGGCGCCGTCGTCGATCAGGAGCTGCGAGGTTTCCGACGGCAGTGGCGTGAACGGGATGTCGAGCTCGATCCGGCCCCCGGTGCCGAGGGCCTGGAATCGCTGCTGCGGCGTGAGCTGGGTCGAGCAGACGAACTGCGCCTGGCCCTTCGGAAAGTGCAGGATCGCGGACGCCAGGCGGTCGGTGCCGAAATCGGTATCGCGCTCGATCAAAGCGAGCGCGCGCACCGGCTCGTCCCGGAATAGAAAACGCGAGGTGACGATCGGATAGCAGCCGATGTCGTAGATCCCGCCGCCGCCGATATCCGCCTTGTTGCGGACGTTGTCGGGATCCCTGTTCATGTAGCTGAAGACCGCCTGGATCGCGCGCAGCTCGCCGATCCGGCCGCTCTGCACGACCTCCCGCGCCTTTCGCCATTGCGGGTGATGGCGGACCATGAAGGCCTCGGCGATGACCACGGCGGTGCGCTCGCGCGCCTCGATCAGCGCCTTCGCCTCCTCGGCGTCGAGGGCGATCGGCTTTTCGCAAAGCACGTGCTTGCCGGCTTCGGCCGCCTGGATCGACACCGGCACATGCAGGTGGTTGGGCAGCGGATTGTAGACCGCGTCGATGGCCGGATCGGCGAGCAGCGCCTCGTAACTGCCATAGGCCCTTTCGATGCCGAACCGCGCCGCCGCCTCGGCCGCCTTGTCCGGGTCGCGGGACGCGATCGCCTCGATCGACACGGCGTCGCCTTCGAGCATGGCGGGGATCACCCGCTCCAGACCGATCCTCGCCGTGCTGATGACCCCGAACCGCAGCCGCTCCATGTCACTCCTCCAGACCGTTCGCAGGGCAGTCTTAAGGAGCGCGCGAGGCTTTGGCCAGGGCGGCGGCGCACCCCGCGACCCGGAAAATGCCCGAAGCCTGCAGGGTTTTCCGGCCCGTGCCGATCGTCGACGCTCAGTCGCGGCCCGACAGGGTCTCGAAGATCACCAGGCAGGCATGCTGCTTCTTGCCGTTCTCCTCCTTGGCGAGTCCGATGGCGGTGGCCTGCGCCGTGCGCACGCGGCCGGGCGACACGTAGGTGGCGTTGAAGCGCTCCTCGCGCGACCCCTCGTCGAAGATGCGCCGCCACATGGTGTTCATGCCCGGGCCGCGCAGGATCATCAGATTGTCGAGGCGCTGGCCGAGCATGGCCTGCGGGTCGATGTTCAGCCAGGCGACGAAGGCGTGGTTGGCGCGCCGCACCTCGCGCTCGTTCGACAGGAGAAGGCAGGGCATGGGGCAGGCGTCGAGCACGCGCGTGAGATCGGCGCTGTTGCCGGCGAGCCTGAGCTTTTCCAGATCCTGATCGAGCCCCTGCGCCCGAAGCTGCGCGTGAATCAGGGCGAAGGTGCGCAGCGTCGAGGCGAGATTGGTGCGCTCCGGCGTGGCATCCGCGATGTCGTTCACCAGGCGCGACACCCGGATGGAGCGCCCGTCCGCGACCTCCTTCAGATAGGTCCAGAACTCCTGCTCCAGCTTGATCGAGGTGCGAACCTCGCCGACCCGCATGGTTTTTCGAATCATAGCGTCAACTGGTCCATGATCGCTCCGGCTACGTACTATAGTACTGCATAACGGCTTGCGTCTGAATTGTTCTGATAAACGACGTAAATTAAAATTTAGGTAACAAAACTTCCGTAAAACGAGATTCAGCAGACGAACGAGGAAACTGCCGGGCGGTGATCCGTGCCGGCGGGAATGGAGTCCTTCATGGCCAGAAACCTCACCACGCCGAATGCCGGCGATCAGGCGACGACCGACGAAGCGAACCCGGCCGACGTACTGCGCGTCGCCCAGCAGGGGGACGGCGCGGCGCCCGCACTGTCGCCGGACGAGCCAGGCGCCCGGCCGGCCGCCGCCGACGACTGCGCGGTCACCGATCAGGAGACGGTGCTGCGTCTGCCGGTGCTGGACAATGACGACGAGGGGCTCGGCGTCATCTCGGTCACGCAGCCCGCGAGCGGCGAGGCGTCGATCGCCGAGGACGGCACGATCCGCTTCACGCCGGATCAGCCCGGTCATCAGGAGATCGGCTATCAGGTCAGCGACGGCGAAGGCGGCACCACCGACGCCCGCGCCCATGTCTTCGTGAACCCGACCGACGGCGCGATCGGCCAGGCGGTGCTGGACGGCGCCGCGCCCGGCGATCTGGCGGCGCTGGCCAGGGCCTGCGCCGACGGCATGGCGCTCGACATCGCGCGTCTCGCCGGCGACCGGGTAACCATCGAGCCGCCCGCGCCCGGCCAGCGCATCCAGGTCTCGACGACCGCCGGCCAGGAGATCTCGATCGAGGATCCGAGCTTCGTCCAGGCGACGTTTCTGAATGTCGACGGCGGCCTTTTGCTGATCGCCGAAGACGGCCGCATGATCTTTCTCGAAGGCTTTTCAGAGGCGTCCGCGGCCGGGGATCCGGTGACGCTGTCGATCGGCGGCAGCGATCCGGTGGCCGGCGCGCGCGTCCTCGAAGTCGCCATGGACGTCGATCGGGTCGACAGCACCCGGCTGGCGAACGCCGGCGGCGACGGCGAGGCCATTCTTCCCGCCGCCGGGCAGGCCCATGGCGGCGGCGCCGGCTTTTCGCCCTACGACCCGGGCTCGATCGGCACCGGTCCCGACGCCCTCGGTCCGCAGGCGCCGACCGCACTCGACCTGGGCACCACCGAGATCCTGTTCGACAGCCCGCGGGATTCCGAACTGTCGCCGCTTGGCGACAGCATCGTCGCCCTCGATCCCTTCGACCCCGGCGATCCCGAAGGGCCGGGCGGTCCGGGCGAGCCCGAAGCGCCGTTCAACCAGGCGCCGACGATCTCGATCAACGCCAACATCGCCGTCGACATCGGCGAGGTCACGGTCGGCGGCCCGACCTTCGTCGAAGGTCCGCTGCTGCCGGACCTGGCCGAGAACCGCCCCGTCGGCGGCGGCGGGCGCAAGCCGGTCAATGGCGACAATCTGGTCGTCGGAGAGGGCGGCGACACCGCCATCATCTTCCGCGACGAGGTCGCCCTCTTCAAGAACAGCGTCGGCGTCTACCTGATCGGCGAAAACGGCGAGATGCTCGATCCCAAGATGGTTTTTTCTCGGTCGAGCATGCCGATCCGTTCTTCGACGAGAACGGCGTGCAGCAGCACGCCTTCATCCGCCCAGGCGGCGGCCCGCTCAGCCCCGGCGATCAGGTCCTGCTGAGTGAGCTCTACCCGGACCAGGCCCTCGAGCCCGGCGCCCGGTTCGGCATGTTCCTGGTGGTCGACGGCGGCGGCACCGGCCAGATCACCGGCGAGGAGACCTTCTCCTTCGTCAACGCCGACGGCGAGATCGCGACCATCTTCGACGACGGCGTGCCGACCTTCTTCGCCGATGACGAGCCGATCGACATCGACGTCTTCCACACCCTCGGCGGCCGCGGCGACGGCGTTTCGAACCCGCTCAATCCGGGCGGCGGGCTGCAGGCGATCTCGGGAATCGAGGAGGACGGCTCCGGCCTGACCATCGCCTTCGAGGACGTCCAGCTCACCCGCGGCGACGACGACTTCAACGACACGCTGATCGACGTCCTGCCGATCCCGGAGGCGGTCTCCAGCCTGCCCTTCGTGAATGTCGAGATCGCGATCGACGCCACCATCGTCGACGCCGACGACGCCAATCTCACCCGCGCCGTCGTCGAGATCACCGAGGGCGCGTCGCCGGGCGACGTCCTGTCCCTGACCACGTCGCTGGACGGCACCGGCATCACGCTGGTCGAGGACGGCGGCGCCGGTCGGCTGGTGCTCGAAGGGGTGGCCTCGATCGAGGACTATCAGGACGCGCTTCGCGGTCTGCAGTTCAGCTTCGGCGAGGGCGACGGCGAGCGCGGCGTCAGCTTCCAGGTGGTCGACGAGGCCGGCAACGCCAGCAACACGGAGGTCGTGACCATCAGCCCGTCGGCGCTGACCGCGGACATCGGCACGGAGGGCGACGACACGCTCGCCGGCGCCAATGGCGTCGACAACGCCATCGCCGGCCGCGGCGGCAATGACAGCCTGTTCGGCGACACTGGCGATGACGTGATCGACGGCGGCCTCGGCGACGACTTCATCTTCGGCGACGCCGGAGACGACCTCCTGATCGGCGGTCCCGGGGCCGACGTCATCAATGGCGGCGACGGCGCTGACGAGCATCGCTACTTCTCGATCACCGAGCGCGGCGACCGCATCGAAGGCTTCAACGCCGAGGAAGGCGACGTGCTGAACTTCGGCGACCTCCTCGGCAACGACGCCGGCGGCAGTATCGAGGACTTCGTTCGCTTCGATCAGGTCGGCAACGACATCCAGATCAGTGTGGACGTGGATGGCACCGGCGGCGATTTCGCGTTCGTTCCCTATGTGACCCTGGTCGATCCGGTGGGGGTCACCACGGTCGAGGAGGCCGCGTCCAACGGCACCGTGATCACCTGATCGATCGCGTCGGAGACCATCCGGGGTGAAACGTCCGGGCGCGTCTGCGCCCGGACGCCGCGTTGCCGATCGTCGCGCTTGCGGTCGGAGGGTCGGTCGGCTACAACCGGCGAGCTAATCCAACCCTCCCAATGTTTTGCAAGCAAGGCGACGGTCTCCATCATGGCGCGCAAAAAGATCGCTCTCATCGGTGCCGGTCAGATCGGCGGCACCCTGGCCCTCCTCGCCGGCCAGAAGCAGCTCGGTGATGTCGTCCTGTTCGACATCGTCGACGACATGCCCGCAGGCAAGGCGCTCGATCTCGTGGAATCCTCCCCGGTCGAAGGCTTCAACGCCCGCGTGACGGGCTCGAACGACTATGGCGAGGCGCTTGCCGACGCCGACGTCGTCATCGTCACCGCCGGCATTCCGAGAAAGCCCGGCATGAGCCGCGACGACCTGATCGCCACCAATGCCGGCGTCATCAAGACGGTTGCGGAGAACGTCAAGTCCCGTTGCCCCGGCGCCTTCGTCATCGTCATCACCAACCCGCTGGACGCCATGGTCTGGGCCATGCAGAAGGCAAGCGGCCTCGCCCCGAACATGGTGGTCGGCATGGCCGGCGTGCTGGATTCCGCACGCTTTCGCTATTTCCTCGCCGACGAGTTCGGCGTGTCGGTCGAGGACGTCAGCGCCTTCGTGCTTGGCGGCCACGGCGACACGATGGTGCCGCTCACCCGCTACTCCACCGTCGCCGGTATCCCGCTTCCCGATCTGGTCAAGATGGGCTGGACGACCCAGGAAAAGCTGGACGCGATCGTGCAGCGCACCCGCGACGGCGGCGCCGAAATCGTGAAGCTCCTGAAGACCGGCTCCGCCTTCTACGCGCCCGCCGCCTCCGCCATCCAGATGGCCGAAGCCTATCTTCTCGATCAGAAACGGGTCCTCCCCTGCGCCGCCCATCTGGACGGACAATATGGCGTCGACGGCTACTATGTCGGCGTGCCCGTGGTGATCGGTGCGGGCGGCGTCGAGCGCATCGTCGAGATCGAATTGAACGCCGACGAGCGGGCGGCCTTCGACAATTCGGTCAAGGCTGTTGAAAGTCTCTGCGCGGCCGTACAGTTGTAAAATAGAGAGACAGTGTTCGCGATCGACGTCGCGGCCGAAGACAGGGATCAGCCCAGGAGAACGGTTCAGCGATGAACATTCATGAATATCAGGCCAAGGCGCTTCTCAAGGAGTACGGCGTCAGCGTGCTGCGCGGCCAGGTCGCCTACACGCCCGAAGAGGCCGAAGCCGCCGCACGCAAGCTCGGCGGTCCGATCTGGGTGGTCAAGGCGCAGATCCATGCCGGCGGACGCGGCAAGGGCGGCGGCGTCAAACTCGCCAAATCCATCGAAGAAGTCCGTCAGATCGCGGACGACATGCTCGGCATGACCCTGGTCACCCATCAGACCGGACCGGACGGCAAGGAGGTCCGGCGCATCTTCGTCGAGGACGGCTGCGAGATCGCCCGCGAACTGTATCTCGGCATGGTGATCGACCGCGAGACGTCCCGTGTGACCTTCATGGCGTCCACAGAGGGCGGCATGGACATCGAGGAGGTGGCGGCCAAGACGCCCGAGAAGATCAGGATGGTCAGCATCGATCCTGCCATCGGCTTCCAGTCCTTCCACGGCCGGCAGATCGCGTTCGGCCTCGGGCTCGAAGGCAAGCAGGTCAACAAGGCCGTCGCCTTCATGAACGGTCTCTACCGCGCCGTGATCGAACGGGACGTCTCGCTGGTCGAGATCAACCCGCTGGTGGTCACCAAGGACGGCGATCTGGTGGCGCTCGACGCCAAGATGAACTTCGACAGCAACGCGCTCTACCGCCAGCCGCGCATCGCCGAGCTGCGCGATCTCGACGAGGAGGATCCGCACGAGATCGAGGCCAGCAAGCACGATCTGAACTACATCAAGCTGGACGGCAATATCGGCTGCATGGTCAACGGCGCCGGCCTCGCCATGGCGACCATGGACATCATCAAGCTCTATGGCAGCTCGCCCGCCAACTTCCTCGACGTCGGCGGCGGCGCCACCAAGGAGCGGGTCACGGCCGCCTTCAAGCTGCTGCTCTCCGATCCCAAGGTCGAGGGCGTGCTGGTCAACATCTTCGGCGGCATCATGCGCTGCGACGTCATCGCGGAAGGGGTCGTCGCCGCCGCACGGGAAGTCAATGTCGGAGTGCCGCTGGTGGTTCGCCTCGAAGGCACCAATGTCGAGCTCGGCAAGCAGATCCTGAACGACTCCGGGCTCGCCATCACGGCGGCGAGCGACCTCGCGGACGCCGCCGAAAAGATCGTCAACGCTGTCAAGAAGGCTGCCTGATGTCGGTTCTCATCGATAAGGACTCCAAGGTCATCTGCCAGGGCTTCACCGGCGCGCAGGGAACCTTTCATTCCGAGCAGGCGATCGCCTACGGCACCAAGATGGTCGGTGGCGTCACGCCGGGCAAAGGCGGCACCAGCCATCTCGGCCTGCCGGTGTTCGACACCGTCGCCGACGCCGTTCGGGAGACCGAGGCGGACGCGTCGGTGATCTACGTTCCCGCCGCCTTCGCCGCCGACGCCATTCTCGAGGCGATCGACGCCGAGGTCGGTCTGATCGTCTGCATCACCGAGGGCATCCCGGTGCTCGACATGGTCAAGGTCAAGCGCGCGCTGACCGGCTCGAAATCCAGGTTGGTCGGGCCCAACTGCCCGGGCGTCATCACGCCGGAAGGCTGCAAGATCGGCATCATGCCCGGCCATATCCACAAGCGCGGCAGGATCGGCATCGTGTCGCGCTCGGGCACGCTGACCTATGAGGCGGTCGCCCAGACCACGGCCGCCGATCTCGGCCAGAGCACCTGCATCGGCATCGGCGGCGATCCGGTGAACGGCACCAATTTCATCGATTGCCTCTCGATGTTCATCGACGACCCCGAGACCGAGGGCATCGTCATGATCGGCGAGATCGGCGGCACCGCCGAGGAGGACGGCGCCGCTTTCCTCAAGGCGTCGGGAACCAAAAAACCTGTGGTCGGTTTCATCGCCGGGCGCACGGCGCCGCCCGGGCGGCGCATGGGCCATGCGGGCGCGATCATCGCCGGCGGCAAGGGCGGCGCCGACGAAAAGATGGCGGCCATGCGGGACGCCGGCATCCATGTCGCCGACAGCCCGGCCTCGATCGGCCAGACCATGCTTGAAGCGATGGGCGGATGAACGAAGTTTTAACCATGTGGGTTTAAACAGAAGACGGATGGCGGGCATGGGGCCGGCCTCGGCGGCGCAATTGCAGATCTGAGCCATGGCGACACGTTTGGACATCGAGCGCAGTGCCTTCCTCTACGGGGGCAACGGCGGTTTCATCGAAGATCTCTACGCCCGTTATCTCGACGACCCATCGTCGATCGACGAGAGCTGGCGCAGCTATTTCGACGAGCTTGGCTCGGAGACCCGCCAGCTCTTCAAGGAAAGCCAGGCGGCGCTCGCCCCCCGGCCGGCGTCCGACGGTCACGACGCCGGCTCGGCCGGCGTCATCGACCTGGACGGCGAGCGCAGCAAGCGTCTGATCCTCGACCATCTGCGGGTGGTCATGCTGATCCGCGCCTTTCGCGTCCGCGGCCATCTGCTCGCCGACCTCGATCCGCTCAACCTCAGTCGCAACACGGCCCATCCGGAGCTGGATCCAGCGAATTACGGCTTCGGCGAGGAGGACTGGGACCGGGAGTTCTTCCTGGACAACGTGCTCGGCCTCGAAAAGGCGACGCTTCGGCAGATCGTCGACATCCTGCGCCAGACCTACAGCGCCAAGATCGGCGTCGAGTTCATGCACATCCAGGAGCAGGACCAGAAGGCCTGGATCCAGGCGGTCATGGAAGGCTCCTACAACCTCCTGAAACCGACCGCCGAGGGCAAGAAGGAGATTTTGCGCTCGCTGACCGAGGCCGAAGGCTTCGAGCGTTTCCTGAACGTCAAGTTTCCCGGCACCAAGCGTTTCGGCCTGGATGGCGGCGAGAGCACCGTGCCGGCGCTCGAAGCGATCATCAGAAAGTCGGCCGAGCTCGGCGTCGACGAGATGGTGATCGGCATGCCCCACCGCGGCCGGCTGAACGTGCTGGCCAATGTCATGGGCAAGCCCTACACCGCGATTTTCGCGGAGTTCCAGGGCGGCATGGTGACCGATGATGTGCTCGGTTCCGGCGACGTCAAATATCACCTCGGTACGTCGTCGGACCGCGAGCTGCCCGGCAATCTGCACATGCATCTCAGCCTGACCGCGAACCCTTCCCATCTGGAAGCGGTGAACCCGGTGGTGCTTGGCAAGGTGCGTGCCAAGCAGACCCAGAAAGGCGACGTCGACCGCTCCAAGGTCATGGGCCTTCTGCTCCATGGCGACGCCGCCTTCGCCGGCCAGGGCGTCGTCCACGAAGGCTTCGAGATGTCGGAGCTCAAGGGCTACCGCACCGGCGGCACCATCCATGTGATCGTGAACAACCAGATCGGCTTCACCACCAGCCCCGCCTATGCCCGCTCCTCGCCCTACCCGTCGGACGTGGCGCGTTCGGTGCAGGCGCCGATCTTCCACGTCAATGGCGACGATCCGGAAGCGGTGGTGCATGTCGCACTCCTGGCGGCGGAGTTCCGCCAGAAGTTCAAGAAGGACGTGGTGATCGATCTCTGGTGCTATCGGCGCCACGGCCACAACGAGGCGGACGAGCCGAGCTTCACCCAGCCGTTGATGTACCGTCGGATCGCCCAGCATCCGACCGCCCGACAGATCTACGCGCAGCGGTTGATCGAGGAAGGCGTCCTCGACGACGACGGCGCGGATGCGATACACAAGGCCTTCCAGGATCGGCTGAACGAGGATTTCGAAGCCTCGTCCGGCTACAAGATGAACAGCGCCGACTGGCTGGAAGGCGCCTGGAAGGGACTGACCCGGGCGCCCTCCGACTATGAGCGTGGCACCACGGCGGTTCCCGAAAAGACGCTGCGCGAGATCGGCCTTTCGATGACCTCCATCCCGGAGGGCCACCATATCCACCGCAAGCTCGAGCGGATCATCGGCCAGCGCAGGAAGACCATCGAGGCGGGCGAGGGCATCGACTGGGCGACCGCCGAACATCTGGCGTTCGGCAGCCTTCTCCTCGAAGGCTACCCGGTGCGCCTGAGCGGTCAGGACTGCGGCCGCGGCACCTTTTCCCAGCGCCATGCGATCCTCTATGATCAGGAGACCGAGCAGCGCTATATTCCGCTGACCGAGCTCAGTCCCGATCAGGCGCATTTCGAGGTGATCGACAGTTTTCTCTCGGAGGAAGGCGTCCTCGGCTTCGAATATGGCTATTCGCTCGCGGATCCGAACTCCCTCGTCCTCTGGGAAGCGCAGTTCGGCGATTTCTGCAACGGCGCTCAGGTCTATTTCGACCAGTTCATCTCCGCGGGCGAGGCCAAATGGCTGCGCATGTGCGGACTGGTCTGCCTCCTTCCCCATGGCTATGAAGGGCAGGGGCCCGAGCACAGCTCGGCGCGCCTCGAGCGGTTCCTGCAGCTTTACGCCGACGACAATCTGCAGGTCCTCTATCCCTCGACCCCGGCGTCCTACTTCCACGGCCTTCGCCGTCAGCTGAACCGTGATTTCAGAAAACCGCTGATCGTCATGACGCCGAAGTCGCTGCTCCGGCACAAGCGCTGCGTCTCGAGCTACGCCGAGATGGCCGAGGGCAGCAGCTTCCATCGGGTCATGTACGAAAACGAGCCGTCTGCGAAGGACGACGCGATCGAGCGCGTCGTCTTGTGCTCGGGCAAGGTCTTCTACGACCTCCAGGACGCGCGCGCCGAGAAGGGGCTGGAAGACAGGGTCGCGCTGATCCGGCTCGAACAGCTTGCTCCCTTCCCCGACGAGGCTCTGTCCGAGGAACTGCAGCGCTACAGAAACTCGGTCTCGCTGATCTGGTGTCAGGAAGAGCCGCGCAATATGGGGGGCTGGAGCTTTGTGGCGCCCAGGCTGGAGGCCGTCTATGGCGACCTCGGCTTCGAGCAGAAACGGCCGGTCTACGCCGGCCGGAAGGCGGCGCCGTCACCGGCCACCGGCTCCCACGCACAGCATGTGCGCGAACAGAAGAAGCTGCTCGACGAGGCTCTGGATCTGTAGGAGCTTGACTGACATGACCGCAGGATGGCCTGCGAGGGGATAGGCTGAGGACGATATGAGCGTCGAAATTCGCGTGCCAAGTCTTGGTGAGTCGGTGACCGAGGCGACCGTCGCCAGGTGGTTCAAGCAGATCGGCGAGTCCGTGACCGCGGACGAGCCCCTGGTCGAGCTCGAAACCGACAAGGTGACGCTCGAATACAATGCGCCGGCGAGCGGAACCTTGTCGGAGATTCTGGTCGAGCAGGGCGGCGAAGTCGAGGTCGGTGCATTGCTCGGCGCCATCGACGACAGCGGCGCACCCGCCGGCAAGGCGGAGACCGGGAAGGACGAGCCGGCGCACGCCGAGGACGCCTCCTCCGGAGGTTTCGATGCTCAGCCCGCGAACTCGGGCAGCAATGCGAACGTGTCGCCTGCGGTGAGAAAGCTGATCGAGGAGAACGACCTCGATATCGACAAGATTTCGCCGAGCGGCCCCAAGGGCAATGTCACCAAGGGCGACGTGCTGGCCGCGATCGCCGCCAAGGGCGACGGCGCGGATGCGGCCGCCGAAGTCCCGGCCGCGTCGGCGAAATCCCAGCCCGAAAAGGCGCCCGAGGCGCCTGCGGCGAAATCCGTCCCGGCGCCTGAGGAGGAGGGCCCGAAGCCGGAAGCCGGGCCCGAGCCGGCGCAGGCACCGTCCGCACAGCCATCCGGCGGCGAGCGGCGGGTGAAGATGACGCGGCTTCGCCGCAGGATCGCCGAACGCCTGAAGGAGGCGCAGAACACGGCGGCGATCCTCACCACCTACAACGAAGCCGACATGAGCGCGGTCATGGCGCTCAGGAAGCGCTATCGTGACAGCTTCGAAAAGAAGCACGACGTCAAGCTCGGCTTCATGTCCTTCTTCCTGAAGGCGACGATCGGCGCCCTTCGCGAACTGCCGGCGCTGAACGCCGAGATCGACGGCGACGAGATTGTCTACAAGCAGAATTACGACATCGGCGTCGCGGTCGGCACGCCGAGTGGCCTCGTGGTGCCTGTCGTGCGTGGCGCCGATCGCCTGAGCTTCGCCGACTGCGAGAAGACCATCAACGAGCTCGGCCTCAAGGCGCGCGACGGCAAGCTCTCGATGGAGGAGTTGATCGGCGGCACCTTCACCATCTCGAACGGCGGCGTCTACGGCTCCCTGATGAGCTCGCCGATCCTCAACCCGCCGCAGGTCGGCATTCTCGGCATGCACAAGATCCAGGAGCGCCCGGTCGCGATCGGCGGCGAGGTCGTGATCCGGCCGATGATGTATCTGGCGCTCAGCTACGACCATCGCATCGTCGACGGCCGCGAGGCCGTGACGTTCCTGGTGCGGGTGAAGGAGTTTATCGAGGATCCGGAACGGCTGCTGCTCGATATCTAGCGATTCCGCGGGATTTCGGGCGGTGCGGCCGGGCTCCGGGATTGTTTCGACCAGGGGACGAGGATATATCGGGTGAGAACCGCGTTACGGGCAGGCACGGGATTGAGGACGGAATTTGAATGAGTGACCAGCAATATGATGTCGTCGTGATCGGCAGCGGTCCCGGCGGCTACGTCGCAGCGATCAGAGCGGCGCAGCTCGGCCTCAAGACCGCCTGCGTCGAGAAGCGGGACACGCTCGGCGGCACCTGTCTCAACATCGGCTGCATTCCCTCCAAGGCGCTTTTGCATTCGTCCGAGCTCTACGCCGAAGCGCTGAACGGGATGAACGCCCACGGCATCAAGCTCGGCGCCGTCGATCTCGACGTCGGCGCGATGCAGGATCACAAGAGCAAGGTCGTCAAGGAGCTGACCCAGGGCATCGAGTTCCTGTTCCGCAAGAACAAGGTCGCCTTCGTCAAGGGCGAGGGCAGGCTTGCCGGGCCCGGCAGGGTGCAAGTCGATCTGAACGACGGCGGCAGCCAGGAGCTCGAGACCAAGAATATCATCATCGCCACCGGCTCCGACGTCGTGCCGCTGCCCGGCGTCGACATCGACGAGCGGCGTGTGGTCTCGTCGACCGGTGCGCTCGCCCTGGATGCAGTGCCCGGCCATCTCGTGGTCGTGGGTGCGGGCTATATCGGCCTCGAGCTCGGCACGGTCTGGCGCCGCCTCGGCGCCAAGGTGACCGTGGTCGAATATCTGGATCGGATCACGCCCGGCATGGATTCCGAGGTCGCCAAGCAGTTTCAGCGCCTGCTATCGCGCCAGGGGCTCGGCTTCATGCTCGGCACCAAGGTCACCAGCGTCGACGGCTCCGGCGAGCGGCTGGTGATCACCACCGAGCCCGCCGAGGGCGGCGATCCGGAGACCATGAAGGCCGACGTTGTCCTGGTCGCGATCGGCCGGCGGCCCTACACCGACGGTCTCGGCCTCGAAACCGTCGAGCTTTCGACCGACAATTACGGCCGCATCGAAGTGGACGGCAACCTCCAGACCAAGGCGGACGGCGTCTACGCGATCGGCGACGTGATCGCCGGTCCCATGCTGGCGCATAAGGCCGAGGACGAGGGCGTCCTCGTCGCCGAGCGCATTGCCGGGCAGCGTCCGCACATCAACTACGACGCCATCCCCGCCGTGGTCTACACCACGCCCGAGGTCGCCTCCGTCGGCAAGACCGAAGACGAGCTCAAGGAGGCAGGCGTCGCCTACAAGGCCGGCAAGTTCCCCTTCTCCGCCAATTCCCGCGCTCGCGCGACCGGCAGCACGGACGGTTTCGTCAAGATCCTCGCGGATGCCGAGACCGACGCCCTGCTCGGCGCGCACATCATCGGCGCGGATGCCGGCACCATGATCGCCGAGGTGGCGCTCGCGATCGAATTCGGCGCATCGTCCGAGGACCTCGCGCGCACCTGCCACGCCCATCCGACCCTCGAAGAGGCGGTCAAGGAAGCGGCCCTCGCTACCCACGGTCTGCCCATCCACATCTAGCGGTACCACCACGTCATCCGGTTCGCTTCGCCTTTGCCAGGATCGGCGGTATGCAGCCAGGATGGGAGGAGGCCGGTGAGTCTTCTTGATTTCCAACGCGCAACAAGCGGCGTGGCCACGGCATCGACCGCGTGACCTCGCTTCTCAACCTGCCGACCGTCGTGGCCGCCCCGGTCAGCCCTCGATCGTCGCCAGCGCCCTTTCGCGCATGCGGTGGATCGGCAGATCGAAGCGCCGGGCGTAGTCGCTGGCCCGGCGGAGGAACGTCATATAGGAGGCGTGGATCCGCCGGGTGAGGTCGTCGGTCTCGCCGAGTTCGCCCAGAACCTCCATCGACACCCTGCCGATCGCATCATTGACCTCGTCCGGAAACTCCTCGAGCCGCACGCCGTGCTTCTCGACCAGCTCCGGCAGCAGCGTGACGTTGTGGTAGCGATAGTCGGCGTTGTAGTCGATCGCGGTGGCCCGGGCGGCCGCGTCGACGATCGCCTTCAGGTCCGCGGGCAGCGCGCTCCAGGCCTCCAGGTTGATCAGAATCTCGGCGGTCGGGCCGACCTCGTGGAAGCCCGGCAGGTAATAAAAATCCGCGATCTCGAACAGGCCGAAGGCGGCGTCGTTCCAGGGGCCGATCAGCTCGGCGGCGTCCACCGTTCCCGTCGCCATCGCCTGATAGACCTCGGCGGGCGGGGTCAGAACAGGCGTCGCGCCGAGGCGCTTCATCACCTCGCCGCCGAGCCCGGCCATGCGCAGCTTCAGCCCCTTCAGATCGTCCATTCCGTCGATCTTCTTCCTGTACCAGCCGCCGGCCGAAATGCCGCTCGAGCCCGCGAACAGCGGCTTGATCCCGAACGGCGCCATGGCTTCCTCCCAAAGCGCCATGCCACTGCCGAACGCCAGCCATGCCGCGATCTCGCTGTCGAGCAGGCCGAGTGGAATCGAGCCGAAATAGTTGAGCGCCGCGGATTTGCCGAGCCAGAAGAAGGGGGCGGAATGACTCAGCTCGGCGTTGCCCGCCTGCACCGTGTCCAGCGCCTCGAACGCCGGAACCAGCTCGCCCGCGGCGGCGAGATCGATGGTCAAACGCCCGTCGCTCATGGCGCCGACCCGATCCGCGAAGCGCTGAGCGTTGACCCCGACACCGGGCGCGTTGCGCGGCCAAGTCGTGACCATGCGCCAGACCGTCCTGTCCTGGGCGATCGAAGGTGCGGCACCCGCGAGTGCTGCGCCTACGGTCCCGGCGGCGCCGAGAAGGGATCGTCTGCTCATGGTCATGTCGTCGAACTCCCGGCCTGGCGCGAAGGATCCCGGTCGGGAGCGATCGCGGCCCGTTGACAGCAAGCGGCGAAGCCGCCACGTATCGATGGCTGTATCTAGCCGGGGTGTCCCTCGTCGGAGGGGCTGAGAGCAAACCCGTCGAACCTGATCTGGATCATCCCAGCGCAGGGAGCCGATATCGCCGTGAACGACCCTTCCCCAAGTGTCATCGGCGACCCCGGCTCGAGGAGGAGACGAGCCATGGGCGTGGATGCTGCCCGATGCTGGTCGCGTTTGCAAGCGATCCGGCGAGAGACACCCCTCGTTCAGAACATCACCAATTTCGTCTCGATGCAGGCCGTGGCCGACGGTCTGCTGGCACTCGGTGCCTCGCCCGCCATGGTCCACGCGATCGAGGAAATCCCGGATTTCGCGCCGCACGCCGATGCGCTCACGGTCAATATCGGCACGCTGTCCGCGACCTGGGTCGCCTCCATGGCCGAGGCGGCGGGCATCATGAAGACCTTGGGAAAACCCTGGGTGCTGGATCCGGTCGGGGTCGGCGCCACCGCCTTTCGAAGCTCGGTCGCCGGCGACCTGCTGGCGATCGGACCGAGCGTCGTGCGCGCCAACGCTTCCGAAGTGCTGGCGCTCGCCGGTCAGACGGAGGGCGGTGGCCGGGGCGTCGACAGCCTGCACGCCGCCGACCAGGCGATCGATGCGGCGGACAGACTCGCCGGGAGCAGCGGCGCCGTGGTCGCGGTCACCGGCGCGTTCGATTACGTGACCGACGGCGAGCGGTCGCTGCGGATCGCCAACGGTCATCCGCTGATGACCCGGGTGACCGCGCTCGGATGCACCGTGAGCGCGGTCACCGCCGCCTTTCTCGCGGTCGAGGACGACCCGCTCGCCGCCGCCGCCGAGGCGCTCGCCGTCTACGGCCTCGCCGCCGAGCGCGCCGCCTCAGCGGCGGACGGCCCGGGCAGCCTCCGCTGGCACCTGCTCGACGAACTGGCCGGCCTCGACGAGGCGAGCCTTCTGGAAGGAGTGAGAATTTCATGAACGGAATGCGCGGGCTGGACATCAGTCTGTATCTGGTGACCGACCCGGACCTCTCCGGCGATCGCCCGGTCCTGGAGGTGGTCGAGCGGGCGGCGGCCGGCGGGGTCGGGCTGGTGCAGCTGCGCGACAAGGCGGCCGAGGCGCGCGATCTTCTTGCCATGGCCCTGGCGCTGAAGGCGATCCTGGACCCGAAGGGCATCCCGCTGGTGATCAACGACCGGGTCGACGTCGCGGCCGCCGCCGGCGTCGGCTGCCATGTCGGCCAGACCGATCTGCCGCCTGCGGCGGCGCGCGCCATGCTCGGCGACGAGGCCATCGTCGGCCTGTCGATCGATCAGCCGGAACAGGCCAGCGCCGCGGACCCCGCCTGTCTCGATTATGTCGCCCACGGCCCCTTCGGGGCGACCGGCACCAAGGCCGATGCCGGCAAGCCGGTGGGCGCTCGGGGCATCGGGCGGGTGCGCGAGCTCACGGCTCTTCCGCTGGTCGCGATCGGCGGCATCGACGTCACCAACGCCGCCGATGCGATCCGGGCGGGTGCCGACGGCGTCGCCGTGGTGTCCGCGATCATGGCGGCCTGCGATCCCGAAATGGCCGCTCGGACGCTCGGCGGCACGGTAGCCCGAACGCTTCGCGAGCGGGGCGATCCGAGCGTGGAGAGGAGAGCTGCGGAATGAAGAACGATGCGCCCGCCCGCCGCCCCGAGCGCAATGCGGCTCGGATCGCCAATGTGCTGACCATCGCCGGCTCCGATTCCGGCGGCGGGGCCGGCATTCAGGCGGATCTCAAGACCTTCTCCGCGCTCGGCGCCTACGGCCTTTCGGTGATCACGGCCCTGACCGCCCAGAACACCCGCGCCGTCACCGCCATCCACGACGTGCCGCCCGACATGGTCGTCGCACAGCTGGATGCAGTGTTCGACGACATCCGCATCGACGCCGTGAAGATCGGCATGCTGTCCCGCCCCGAGGTCATCGAGGTGGTCGCCGACCGCCTTCGCCGTCACGACGCACGCGCGATCGTGCTCGACCCTGTGATGGTCGCGAAAAGCGGGGACGCCCTCCTGCAGCCCGACGCCGTATCGGCGCTGATCACCCATCTCCTGCCGCTCGCCCTGGTGATCACGCCCAACCTGCCCGAAGCGGGCGTGCTGCTGGACGGTCCGCCGCCCGCCGATGTCGACGGCATGAGGCAGGCGGCCGCCGCCATCCGGGCGCTCGGCCCGAAAGCCGTGCTGCTGAAGGGGGGGCATCTGACCGACGGCGACGCCGTCGACATCTTCGACGACGGGCAGGCCATGAAGGAGCTTCGAAGCGCGCGCGTGGCCACCTCCAGCACCCACGGAACCGGATGCACCCTGTCCGCAGCCATCGCCGCCCTGCTCGGCCAGGGCCGATCGCTCGCCGCCGCGGTCGACGAGGCCAAGATCTATATCGGACAGGCGATCGCGGCTGCCGGTGGTCTCGATGTCGGACGAGGCCACGGCCCGGTCCACCATTTCCACGAGCTCTGGCCTGCGCGAGCAGCCGGGAGGAGAACCGGCAGGCAGGCATGATGACGACCTTTTCCGAGCGGGCCTGGGCGAGCATCATACCGCTCTACCGCGAGATCCTGGCGATGCCCTTCAATCAGGAGCTGGCCGCAGGCACGCTCTCGCGCGAGCGCTTCACCTACTACATGCTCCAGGACTCCCACTACCTCGTCCATTTCGGCAAGGCGCTGGCCGTGACCGGTGCGCGCGCACCCGATCCCGACGCGATGATCCAGTTCACCCGCAGCGCCGAGTCCTGCGTCCGGGTCGAGCGATCGCTGCACGAAGGTTTCTTCAGGGATTTCGGCATCACCGCCGAGCAGGCGGCCGGGACCCGGCCCTCGCCCGCCGGCTCACATTATGTCAGCTATCTCCTGGCCACGGCCCACAACGCACCCTACGAGGTCGCGGTCGCGGCCCTTCTGCCCTGTTTTTGGATTTATGGCGAGGTCGGCAGGCATCTGCTGTCGATCGCCGCACCGGACAATCCCTATCAAGCCTGGATCGACACCTATGCGGACGTGGCGTTCGCGGACGGCATCAGGAAGGTCATCGCCATCGCGAACGCCGCCGCCGCCGGGGCGGCACCCGCGACCGAGGAGGCGATGTTCGAAGCCTTCGAGCGCGCCTCGATCCTGGAATGGATGTTCTGGGACAGCGCCTACCGCCTCGAACGCTGGCCTTTCGACCACATGCTCTCGAAATGAGATTTTTTGCAGGGTTTCGACATGATCGTCGATGCCCGGAGACGATCGCGGCCTGAAACGCACCGGACATTGAAAGCCCGCATGGAGGGCAGCCTCCTGCCAGCGGGCGAAACGTTTGTAGATGCTGTTCCAGGCGCCGTATTCCTCGGGCAGCAATCGCCAAGCGCAACCGGCTCTCGCTATCCAAAGAACATTTCCAACGAACCGACGAGCCGCCGCCTCCTGGCGAATATAAAGCCCCGGATGGTCTCGAAGGATCTGATAAATCCGGTTCCACTGATCGTCCCGAAAACGCGGTGCCGGCATTGGCCATCTCTCTGATTATCCATGTCAATAAATCAGATAGTCAGAAAAGATCATGCGAAATGCCAACAGAACCTAGAGATCGCTCTGGATCACTCTCGACCTCAGCCGGATCCTGGTGAATGACTGCTTTGGCCTCGAAAACGGTCGAGGGACCAATGACGTGATCTAGCCGCCCAGGCACTATGTCTTGCGGAACTGAGATGACCGCAGGGAAAATCACGCGCTGCCAGCAGGGTTACCTATGCGGCTCGACCGCGCCCAGTCGTGCTAAGCCCCCCGCACCTCCAGGCTTTCATGCAGCTGCTTCACCAGCGTCTGCGGCAGGCCGAGGCGGCTGGCGAGCTGGTTCATGTAGGCCTGCTCGCCGCGGGTGTCGATGTCGATGGCGAAGAGGGAAGCGGTGTAGACTTCGGTGGCCATGTGGGGCGAGTCGACTTCGGAGACGATGCTGTCGACGTCGACCGGTTTTCTGAGCTCGTCCTGGATGAATTGGCGCATTTCCTGGCTCGCGCCGGCCTCGTTCAGCTTGCCGAGGATGCGCTGCTGCTCGTCCGCGTCGATCTGGCCGTCGGCCTTGGCCGCCGTCAGCATGGCCCGGATCATGACCAGGGCGCGGTCGTTTTCGTCTTTTTGGGTCTCGACCTGGCCTGCGGCATAGCGCGACAGATCGAAATTGTCGGCCGCCGCCTGGGGGCTTCCACCGCCGCCCATCTGCGACATGGCCGCCTTGGCGAGGCTGCCGATCAATCCGCCGGCGAGACCGCCGCCCGCGGCCTGTCCGCCGCCGAGAAGGGAGCCGAGGACGTCGCCGAGACCGCCGCCGGCACCCCGGTTCGTATTGGCGCCGCCGCCCAGGACCTGGGAGAGCATGCCGCCGAGGGCACCGCCGCCACCGCCGCCGCCTCCCCCGAGCATCGAGGTCGCCGCCTCGATCAGCGGATTGCCGCCCCTTGCGGTCCGCTCCAGCCGCTGCTGGCTGCGGCCCATGCCGCTTTGCATGAGCACGTCGAGAATAGCTTTGGCGTCCATGAGTACGTCCTCTCCGAGGGTCAGTGCCTCTTCGGACCTTAGTGGCTTCCTCGGCGCCGCGGAACCGCCTCGCAGGCGAGGAGGGCTTTTTTTCGCGCTGCGATACAGGCTTCCGCCTTGCGCGGCCAAGGGCTTCCGGCTTTTGACTTGATCCCGTTGGTCGTCTGGTTCAGGTTCCGTTCATTGCCGGGTCAATAAAAGAACCGTCATGAAAGTCCTCATCCTTGCTCTGCTTCTGATCGTCGGCGGCGCCGCGGTGGATGCCGCTCGCGCCGACGATGGGTTTTCCCTGCAAGGTCTCGGAAGTTTCGGGATCGCGCCTGCGCCGTCGAAGCTGATCGCCGACGAGCCGGCGAAGGCCGATCGCGCCAAGCCGCTGGAGGCGGTGCTGGCGACCATCGATCGCCGGCTGCCGGGACGCGCGCTTGGCGCACGCATGGTCGAGCGCGACGGGCGACAGGCTTACGAAATCCGCTGGATGGGCGAGAACGGCAAGGTGCACGACATCACGGCGGATGCAGTCAGCGGTCATATTTTGAGCGAGCGTTGAGCGCCGCATGGCATTGGCGGGCAGTCGAAGGGACGTGACGGATGAGAGTTCTGCTGGTCGAGGATGAGGAGGATCTGGCGCGGCAGCTTCAGGAGAGCCTGGCGGACGCCGGCTATGCGGTCGACGTCGCCCATGACGGTGAGGAGGGACATTATCTCGGCGCGCATGAGCCCTATGATGCGATCGTGCTCGATCTCGGCCTGCCGGTCATGGACGGGATCACGGTGCTCGAGCGCTGGCGCCGGGACGGGCTCGCGACGCCGGTGCTGATCCTGACCGCGCGCGATCGCTGGAGCGAGAAGGTGGCGGGCTTCGACGCCGGCGCCGACGACTATGTCGCCAAGCCTTTCCACATGGAGGAGGTGCTGGCGCGTCTGCGGGCGCTGGTGCGCCGCGCAGCCGGCCATGCGTCCGCGGAGATGAGCTGCGGGCCGGTGCATCTGGACACGCGCTCGGCCAAGGTCTCGGTGGACGGTCAGCCGGTCAAGCTGACCGCGCAGGAATATCGCCTGCTCGCCTATCTCATGCATCACCAGGAGAAGATCGTCTCGCGCACCGAGCTGACCGAGCATCTCTATGATCAGGATTTCGATCGAGACTCCAATACCATCGAAGTCTTCGTCGGCCGTCTCCGAAAAAAACTCGGGGTCGACGTGATCCAGACCGCGCGCGGTCTCGGCTATCGCCTGGCTGCGCCGGGGGACGCCGATTAAGTCCCTTGCCTCACGCCTCGTCGTCAGCGCCGCCATCTGGTGCGCGCTTCTCCTGAGTGCCAGCGGCTTTGCGCTGTCCGCGCTGTTCGGTGACGCGGTCCGGAACAATTTCGACGCCCGGCTTGCGGTGCTTCTCGAAGGCGTGGTCGCCGGCACGGAGCTCGCCGAGGACGGCCGTCTCGACCTCAGCCTGCAGCTGGGCGAGCCGCGCTTCGATCAACCCTTTTCCGGCTGGTACTGGCAGATCAGCGACGGCGAGGAGCCGGTCAGGCGCTCCGCGTCGCTCTGGGCGCAGGCGCTGGTGCTGCCGCATCCCGAAGGCGAGGAGGTGGTGCTTTCCGAAGTGCCGGGACCGAGCGGCCAAACCCTTCGCGTCCTGGTCCGGCCGATCGTGCTCCCGGGCCGCGAGGTGCCGTTCTGGTATGCGGTCGCCGGCGACGAGAGCGAGCTCAGAGGGCCGAAGCAGCGTTTCGACCGCCTGCTCGGCTTCGCGCTCGCCATGCTGTTCGCGGGCGTCGTGGCCGCGATCCTGATCCAGGTGCGCTTCGGCCTGCAGCCGCTGGTTCGCATCCAGCGGGCGCTGAGCGCGATCCGCTCCGGCGAAAGCCGGCGGCTGGAGGGCGCCTATCCCAGCGAGATCCAGCCGCTCGCGCGCGAGCTGAATGCGCTGATCGATCACAGCGAAACCCTGATCGAGCGCGCCCAGACCCATGTCGGCAATCTCGCCCACGGCCTGAAGACACCGCTTTCGGTCCTGGCCAACGAGGCGCGAGGGAACACCTCGCCCTTTGGCGAGCTTGTGGACCGGCAGACCACGCTGATGCGCCAGCAGGTCGAGCACCATCTGGCCCGCGCCCGGGCCGCGGCGACCAGCAACATCCTCGGTGCGCGCAGCGAGGTGGCGCCGGTTCTGAAGGACCTGAAGCGGGCCCTCGAGCGCATCCATGACGAGCGCGGCGTCGCGATCGAGATGAGCTGTCCGCCGGAACTGGTGTTTCGAGGCGCCAGGCACGACCTCGAGGAGATGCTCGGCAATCTCATGGACAATGCCTGCAAATGGGCGGACGGCAACGTGCGCGTCGACGCCGGGCGCCGGGACGACCAGATTTTTCTGGTGGTTCAGGACGACGGCGAAGGGCTGCCGCTCTCGAAGCGCGACGAGGTCCTGAAGCGTGGCCGCCGGCTGGACGAGTCCGTTCCCGGCACCGGGCTCGGCCTTTCGATCGTGGTCGATCTCGCCAGCCTCTATGGCGGCAGTTTCGAGCTTGGTGACGCCGAGCTCGGCGGCCTCGCGGCGATCCTCCGTCTGCCTGCCGCCGAACGGGTGAAGTCGAAGCCGCGAAGCTGAACGTCAGATAAACGCGCGGTTCAGAAAAGGTTCAATGGCTCGGACCTAGAGTGGTCGACAAGGTCAGCGGCATGAAGCGGAAAGACGTCGATCGCAAGCTCTCTCCCCCAGAGCGCCGGGTCCCCCACCGGCAAGACGTCGATCCGCTGGCCGCTGGCCGGCGAGGACTGACTGAGTGAAACAGGTTCGTCCTTCTGCATGCTTTCTACCCCACCCCCGCTTCGAGCCCGGCTCCTTCGCCGGGCTTTTTTTTGCAGTGATCAGGCCCTCTCGGCGCCGTCGATCACCCGGACGCCGAGCTGCTTGCCGAGGGTGAGCAGGGTCTCGGCGGCGCGATCGATGTCGGTTTGATCGGTGCCGCGAAAGACGATGGTCGAGCCCGGCCCCTCGGCGCCGAAGAACGGATAGCTGCCGATGTCGAGCATGGGATGATCGTCCTGCAGCCCGCGCAGTTTTTCCGCGATCTCGCCCTCGGGCAGGAACAGCGTCACCGAGCGGGAGAGCACGACCTCGCCGCCTTCGAGGGCCGGCAAAAGGTTCTCCAGCATGGCCTGCATGATCTTCGGCACGCCCGCGAGCACGAAGACGTTCTCGACGCGAAAGCCGGGCGCGATGCTGACCGGGTTGTCGATCAGCTCCGCACCTTCGGGCATGTCCGCCATGGACAGGCGCGCTTCGTTGACCTTTTCCGGCGGGTAGTAGGCGAGCAGGCGCGCTTCGGCCTCGGCGTTGCGTCCGAACGGCCGATCGAAGGCCTTGGCGATCGCGGCCGACGTGATGTCGTCGTGGGTCGGGCCGATGCCGCCTGTGGTGAAGACATAGTTGTGCTTTTCGCGACAGGCGTTGACCGCATCCACGATCTCCGCCTCGACGTCGGGCACCACCCGCGCCTCGGCGAGACGCACGCCGATCACGCCGAGCGCCTTCGCGAGGTGGGGCAGATTGGCGTCGACCGTGCGCCCGGACAGGATCTCGTTGCCGATGATGATCAGACAGGCCGTGACCGATTTTTCCCGCATGACTTTTTTCCGAAAACTTCGAATCCGACTCTACGCTCGCAATCTACCGTGGAATGCCGCATCGAACCAAGGCAAGTCGACGCGGCAGGCCGCGCCTGCTGCATTGTCGGGGGAAGGTGGTTTCGCTAGGTTGCCGGCATGCACTGGCCGAGCCCCCTGATCGAAGGACGCCTCAAAAAGCGCTACAAGCGCTTCCTCGCCGACGTCGTTTTCGAAAGCGGCGAGGAGACGACCGTGCATTGCCCCAATCCCGGGCGCATGCTGGGCCTCGACCATCCCGGCGAGACCGTCTGGCTGTCCCGTGCCGCCAACAAGGCGCGGAAGCTGCCGCTGACGCTGGAGCTGGTGGAGGCGGATGGCGGTCTCGTGGGCATCAACACCATGCATCCGAACCGGCTGATGGAGGAGGCGATTCGCGCGGGCGCCGTGCCGGAGCTTCGCGGCTATGCGCGGATTCGGCGCGAGGTGGCCTATGACGACGGCTGCCGGATCGATCTGCTGCTGGAGGACGACGACCGGCCACCCTGTTTCGTCGAGGTCAAGAACGTGCATCTGAAGCGGGACGCCGAGGCCGAGTTTCCGGACTGCGTCACCGCGCGGGGTGCGAAACATCTGGGGGCGCTGAAACGTCAGGTCGCCTCTGGTGCGCGCGCGGTGATCGCTTATGTGGTACAAAGGTCGGATTGCAGCGCCTTTTCCCTTGCGGACGACATCGATCCGACCTATGCGGCCGCGTTCGAGGAGGCACTGGAGGGTGGCGTGGAGGCGATCTGTCGCGATTGCTCGATCGATCGTGACGAAATTGTTCTGGCCTCGCCATTGCCGATTAGAATATAACCGACGGTTGAAATCATGATGCAAGATCAGGTGAAGATGAGAGACCGCGCCGAGCGCAGTTCGCAGATTCCGATTCACGGAGCGGTGGCCTTCGAATGCATGCGCCGCGCCGGCCGGTTGGCCGCAGAGACGTTGGACATGATCGGTGCGCATGTCAGGCCCGGCGTCTCGACCGAGGAGCTGGACCGGATCTGCCACCAGTTCATTCTGGAGCATGGCGCGACGCCGGCCCCGCTCGGCTATCGCGGCTATCCGAAGGCGACCTGCATCTCGTTGAACGAGGTGGTCTGCCACGGCATTCCGAACGGCTACAAGCTGGCGCGGCGGGATATCCTGAACATCGACGTCACGGTCATCCTGGATGGCTGGTACGGCGACAGCAGCCGCATGTATTTCGCGGACGAGCCGGTGACGCAGAAGCTCAATCTCTGCAAGACGACCTTCGAGGCGCTCTGGAAGGGCATCGAGGTCGTGCGTCCCGGCGCCACGTTGGGCGATCTTGGCCACGCCATTCAGACCTTCGTCGAAGATCGCGGCTTCTCCGTGGTGCGGGACTATTGCGGCCACGGCATCGGCCAGGTGTTCCACGACGCGCCGAGCGTCCTGCATTACGGCAATCCCGGCACCGGTGCGGTGCTGCAGCCGGGCATGCTGTTCACCATCGAGCCGATGGTGAATATCGGCACCTATGAGTGCAAGCTGAACAAGCGCGACGGCTGGACCGTGACCACCCGGGACGGTAAGGCGTCCGCGCAGTTCGAGCATACGATCGGCGTGACCGAGGACGGCTGCGAGGTGTTCACGCTCTCGCCCGCAGGGCTTCACCATCCTCCATGGTAGCGCCGGCCTCCCCGTCGACGCCCGCGGCACTGGCGGGGGCCGGTCTGCAGATCGCCTGCGATCCCGGAGAGGATGGCCGCGAGGCCTATGTCGTGAGCGGCAACACCTTTCCCCACAAGGAGACGCTCAAGGCCCATGGCGGCCGCTGGAGCAAGAGCCGAAGCGCCTGGGTGTTCGACGACGCCGCCATGATCGAACGGTTGTGCGCGGCGTTCGGCGGCGAGGGGGGGGCGTCCTCCACGCCAGGGTTCGCCGAAGCTCCGATGCGCTTCGATGCGCTCGCGCCAGTTCCCGCCAAGTCAACGCGGCCCGCGTCGGGCCCGCATTATCACGGGCATCGGGGGCGGCTGCGGGAGCGTTTTCGCGAGAGCGGCGGCGAGGGCATGCCGGATTACGAGCTTTTGGAGCTGCTGCTGTTCTTCAGCATCCGCTATGTCGACGTGAAGCCGCTCGCCAAGCAGCTGCTTGAGGATTTCGGTTCACTCGGCGGCGTGCTCGCCGCAGCGCCGGAGCGCCTGGAGGCGGCGATCCATGCGGCCGATCCGAAACATGCCGATCGGCTCCGCGCCGACAGCCAGTTCACCGTCACCCATCTGAAGGCGATGCAGCGCCTGCTCCAGCGGGTGCTCGCCGAGGACGTCAAGGCGAGGCCGGTGATCTCCTCCTGGCAGGCGCTTCTGGATTATCTGAAGCTCGCGCTCGGCCATGAGCCGATCGAGCAGTTCCGGGTGCTGTTTCTCGACAAGAAGAACATCCTGATCCGGGACGAGGTGCAGCAGCGCGGCACGGTCGACCACACGCCGCTCTATCCCCGCGAGATCGCCAAACGCGCCCTTGAGCTCGGCGCGTCCGCCCTGATCATGGTCCACAACCACCCGAGCGGCGATCCGACGCCGTCGCGCGCCGACATCGAGATGACGAAGCAGGTCGAAGCGGCGCTCGCCCCGATCAAGGTCACGCTCCACGACCACCTGATCATCGGCAAGGACCGCCATCTCAGCTTCAGGAGCGAAGCCCTCCTCTGATGGCGTGGCCATCTGCATCGACGTCGACCGTCGTCACCTGACTCACGGGTATGCGGTCGTATCCTTGCGCCGGCCCGCTCAGGCTGATGCCTTCGTCGTCGCCGTGCTGTCCAAGTCAACGGTCCAGGCCGCGCCTGGCGCGCCCCGCCAGGTGTCGAGGTCGGCGAGCGCGCGTCTGGCCATGGCGGGCTTGCGTTCTCTCTTCTTCATGCGGCCTTCGAGCGGTGGGAACAGGCCGAAATTGACGTTCATGGGCTGGAAGGTCGAGGCGTCCGCGCCTGACGTGATGTGGTTCAGCAGTGCACCCATGGCTGTCGTCGTCGGCGGGGCGGTGATCGGCTGTCCGAGAATGTCGGCGGCGGCGAAGCGTCCGGCCATCAGACCGACGGCGGCGCTCTCGACATAGCCTTCGCAGCCGGTGATCTGGCCGGCGAAGCGGACGTGCGGACGGGATTTCAGGCGGAGCTCGCCGTCCAGCAGCTTCGGACTGTTGATGAAGGTGTTTCTGTGCAATCCGCCCAGCCGCGCGAATTCCGCGTTTTCCAGGCCGGGAATGGTGCGGAAGACGCGTTTCTGCTCGCCATAGGTGAGCTTGGTCTGGAAGCCGACCATGTTGAACAGCGTGCCGAGAGCATTGTCCTGGCGGAGCTGCACGACCGCATGGGGCGACATTCCTGTCCTCGGATCGGTGAGGCCGACCGGCTTCATCGGGCCAAAGCGCAGTGTCTCGCGGCCGCGCGCGGCCATCACTTCGATCGGCAGGCAGCCTTCGAAATAGGGCGTCGACGTCTCCCAGTCCTTGAAGTCGTGACTCTCGCCCTCGAGGATGGCGTCGATGAACGCCTCATACCGGGCTTCGTCCAGCGGGCAGTTGATGTAGTCGGCGCCCGACCCGCCGGGGCCGGGCTTGTCGTAGCGGGACTGGAACCAGGCCACGTCGAAGTCGATGCTCTCCCGATAGACGATCGGCGCGATCGCGTCGAAGAAGGCGAGCGCCTCTTCGCCGGTGGCCTCCCGGATCGCCGCCGCGAGCGGCGCGGATGTCAGGGGGCCGGTCGCGACGATCGTGAGACCTGCATCCGGCTCGGGCAGCGCGTCGATCTCGTCCCGTTCGACGGTGACCAGCGGCTCCGCTTCGAGTGCGGCCTCGACGGCGCCGGCAAAGCCGTCCCGATCGACTGCGAGCGCGCCGCCGGCCGGCAGCTTGTGGGCGTCGCCTGAGCTCATGATCAGCGATCCGAGCCTGCGCATCTCCTCATGCAGCAGGCCGACGGCGTTGTTCATGGCGTCGTCCGAGCGAAAGGAGTTGGAGCAGACCAGCTCGGCCAGGGTGCCGGTTTTATGTGCATCCGTGCCGCGCACCGGACGCATTTCGTGAAGCGTGACGGCGACGCCGGCTTTCGCGAGCTGCCAAGCAGCCTCGCTGCCGGCGAGGCCTCCGCCGATGACGTGTACGTTCATGTCCGGTTCCGCTCTTGAAGTTGTCTTTTCGCAAGAAGGCACAGAACCGCAAGGAGCGGTCGCCCGTCAAGCTCGCCGAACGCCGCTAAATCCATACGGGAAAGATATTGACGGGCTTGGAATATATCGACTTAGGTGCGTGCCTTCCCAGGGTCGGCGAAGTCATTGTCAGTAAACGCCAAAATTAAATTAATAAAAACATTCCAACTTTGTTCAATTGTATGGACATTATTTGATTGTGAATTAGAAATATTGATTTTTATGTTGTTGATGTGCAGATTTCATTGTCCGTTGCAAATAATTGTTTGCGTGTCGTGTTCCTTCCGGCAGGCCGCGGCGTGGGATGCCGGCTGAAGACGATGGAGGGGGAAACATGATGAAGTCCCTGATCGTCACGGGCTTCACGCTCGGTGTCCTGACCTGTGCTTCGATCGATCATTTCACGGCGAGCGCGCAAGCGGACGAAGCCGAAAACCCGGACTTTCGCTTCGGGCGGCTGTTCGCCGACATTCCGCCCTATGGCGCGTCCGGCGAAGCCTTGCTCAAGATCGGGCTCTCCTCCTACGACAAGGATTTTCCCGCCTATATGGAGGACTCGCAGTTCCGCGGCACCGACAACAATTCCAGCATTCCCGTCGGCCACACCTATGTCGGCCAGCTGCTCACCCACGACATCTCCAAGGAGGAGAAGACCAGGCTCGACGGCAGCTTCGAGCCCTCGGAGATCGGTAACAGCGTGACGCCCTGGATCGATCTCGATGTGATCTACGAGCATGCCGGCAAGACCGCCGACCGGGATCCCACCGATCCGGCGAAGCTTCTCCTCGGCAACGACATCGGCAATGAGCGCGACTTCCCCCGCGACGCCGAGGGCCGGGCGCGCATCCCGGATCAGCGCAACGATCAGAACAACAACCTCGCCCAGCTGGTCGCGGCGGTCATGCAGTTCCACAACGTGATGGTGGACCGGTTGCGTGCGGAGGATGCCGAGGCCGGCGATGAGGATCTTTTCGAGCGGGCCCGCGCGCTGGCCGTGGCACACTGGCAGGCGATCGCGCTCACCGAGTTCCTGCCGACCTTCGTGCGTCAGGAGGTCATCGACGACGTGCTCGAAAACGGGCCGAAATTCTATGGTGACGACATGGCTGGCGCGGGCGTCGTCCCGATCGAATTTTCCAGTGCGGCCTTTCGCTTCGGACATTCGATCGTGCGCGGCCGTTACACGCTGAACGACAACGAAGACGCGGACCGCGTTCGTCTCTTTCCCCTGAGCGCCAAGGAGCTGGATCGAAGCCTGGTCGGTCATCGCCCGATTCCGAAGGAGCGTCAGATCGACTGGGACCGGTTCTTCGACTTCGAATCGTCGATCCAGGGCGATCTCGACGATGACGAGGATCAGTTTCGAGGGCTGCAGGTCAGCCGCAAGATCGATCGCTTTCTGGCGAGACCGATGCTCAGGCTTCCGAAATTCATGATGCTCGGGCGTCCCGTGCCGGCCCATCTTCTGGAGGAGCAACTTTTGCCGGACCGCGAGGTGCTGAGCGTCGCCTCCCTCAACATGCAGCGCGGGCGTGCGTTCGGCCTTGCGAGCGGCCAGGCGGTGGCCGTGGCCATGGGCTTCGAGCCGATCGAGAACCTTGAGATGGGCCTTTGCGAGGACGCCGGCGGCTGTCCGCAATGGGGCCATGTCTGGGAAAAGGACGACCGGGAGGCGCCGCTGTTTCTCTACATTCTGGAAGAGGCGAGGATCCAGTCGGATGGCGAGCAGCTCGGGGACGTCGGCGGCAGAATCGTCGCCGAGGTGATGATCGGCCTGCTGCGCGCCGATCCGACGTCGATCCTGAACACGAACTTCGTCTCGCCGCTCACCGACACGGCCGCCTTCACCATGGCCGACATGATCCACCAGGCAGGCTGGCACGGCAGGTAGTCCGACGGACCACCGGGCGCCGTGCAGATCGCTTCGTCGCCCTGGCGTCTCCCCGGAGATGTCCGGGATGGAAGCGATCGCGGCCGCAGCCATGCCTATCGGAAAGAGAGAAAGTAACAAAGACAATTATCTTGTGAATTTGTTCTCCATGCCTTAATTCTTGATGTCGAATCCCCTGCTTGGGATCGTGTTGTCTAGAAAATTTTTAGTACCTGACAATTTTGTACTATAGAATTCGCCTGAGCGGGGGCGGTTTTTCGTCAGACTGTCGCAGCGCCGATGATCAGGCAAGAAGGATGTTGTCTTGAGAGTGGATGGCAAGGTCGTTCTTCTCTCTTCAACGAAGAATGCGAGGCGCGCCGTTGACCGATAGGACGTCCCAGCCGGAGGTAGTCGTCCCTGTCGTCGACCCGGGCGAAAGGTCCGCATCGAAGCGGCGATCCGACGCACCGTTCGGCGATGGCAAGGCAGGCGGGGAATGTTTTCGCAGGGTGGTCGAGACGATCGCCGATTCCGTGATTCTCCATCGCGACGGTCGCGTCATCTACGCCAATCCGGCGGCCGAGCGAAATCTGAACGTGCCGGAGACGGAATCGCTGGTCGGCTGTGCGCTGTCGGCATTTATCGTGGCCGAGGACCATCAAAAAGTGACCGAACTCGTTGGTCGGGTGATGGAGACCGGACGATCCAGCGAGATCCTGGCCTATACCAGCATCAGCTTCGACGGGCGGCGGCGGGACATCGAAACGATCGCCATGCGCATCGATGCGGAGGACGGTCCTGCCATTCTCAACGTGTGCCGCGACGTCACGGAACGCAACCGCACGGCGTCGGCATTGAAGGACAGCGAGGCCCGCTTCGACGCCCTGGCCCGTCATTCGCCCGAGGCGATCATCGCGGTCTGCGAGCGGCGGATCGTGCTCGCCAACGCGGCTGCGGCTTCGCTCCTCGGCTTCGCGTCCGAAGACCTGCTCGAAGGCCGGGACATCATGGAGTTCCGCCTCGCCGGACATCGTGACCTCGCCGAGTCCGGCCTGGAAGCCCTCGATCAAGGAGATGCCGTTCCGAGACAGACCCATGGCCGTTTTCGACGGCTCGACGGCCTGCCGATCGATCTCGAACTGACGTCGATTCCCTACGTCCACGAAGGCATGCCTGCGGCCTACCTGATCATGCGCGACGTCACCGCAAGGCTTCGCGACGAGGAACGCCACCGCTATCTCGCGAGCCACGATCTCCTGACCGGGCTTCCCAACCGGCTCGAATTCCAGCACCGGCTGCGCGCCCTGGCGCAGGATCGCAGTTCCCGGCGGTTCGCGGTGCATTATCTCGATCTCGATCATTTCAAGAACGTGAACGACTCGCTTGGCCACGAGATCGGCGATCGCATGCTGCAGATCGTGGCCGCGCGCCTGAAGCAGGTGGTCCGGGCAAGCGATCTCGTGGCCAGGCTGGGAGGCGACGAGTTCGCCGTGCTCCAGTCCGAGGCCGATCACGACGACTCGCCGCGCCGGCTCGCCGAAAAGTTGCAGCGCGCGGTCGAGATGCCCTGTTCGGTCGGCGATCATCTCCTGCAGACGACGACGACGATCGGCATCGCCGTCTGCCCGGACCATGGCGACGATCCGGACCGACTGCTGCGCCGCGCCGATCTCGCGCTCTATCATGCCAAGGAGAGCGGCCGGAACGTGGTCCGTTACTTCAGCGACGACCTCGACGTTCGCATCCGCGAGCGCGATTCGCTGGTCAATCAGCTCATCCGGGCTGAGAAGGCGGGCGAGTTCGAGGTGCACTTCCAGCCCATCGTCTCTCTGGCATCCGATCGTATCGAGGCGGTGGAAGCGCTGCTGCGCTGGAACCATCCCGAACGGGGTCTGATGACCGCCGACAGCTTCATCCACGCGGTCGAGGCGAGCCGCGAGGCGCAGCGCATCGGTGCCTGGGTCCTGCGCGAGGCCTGCGGCCATGCGAAGACCTGGCGGGAACTCGGCATCGGCGACATCCGTGTTGCCGTCAATTTGTCCATGCCGCTTCTTCAGCGGCCGGATTTTGCGGAGATGGTCCTCGCCATTCTCGACGATGTCGGCCTGGAGCCATCGAGGCTGGAGCTCGAGCTCACCGAGCGCCTGATCATTTCCGCCGGCGCCGCCGGCATCGTGCCGAAACTGCTGGAGTTGCGGAAGCGCGGCGTGCACATCGCTCTCGATGACTTCGGCACCGGCTATTCCAGCCTGTCGCTGCTCAAGGATCTGCCGGTCGATCGCATCAAGATCGACCGCTCCTTCGTGTCCGGCTTCGGCGATTCGCCTGACGACACGGCGATTGTCCGCGCGGTCACAAATCTCGGCCGAAGTCTGAACAAGCGCGTGACGGCGGAGGGCGTGGAGTGCTCCGAGGTGATGGAACGGCTGCGCGAAGAGGGCTGTCACGACATTCAGGGCTATCACCTGGCGAGGCCGATGCCGCCCGCCTCGCTGATCGACTTTCTGCAGCAGGCGGCACACCGGAACGACGTCGATTCCGCATGATCAACCGCATCCGGCGATGCCGGTGTTCTCTCGATTCGAGACTCGTTCCGCGTCTCGATTCGTTCGATGGGCATCGGGCGCTGCGACGTCACGCGGGTTCGTCGAGACCATCCGAAGGGTCGCGCTGCGGATCGATGCCCATCGACTGAAACATGCTAACTATTTGTGAAATAACGATCTGTGATTCGAGATAGATAAACAAAAAAGACTTGTGGAATTTTCGCGAGACGGTTTTAAGAGAGTATGACTTCATTCTGCAGGCGTCGGTCGACGTCTGGTCGAGCGGTGGAACGATAGTTGCCGATATCATCGGATCGGATGTCGCTGCGATAAAGCTGTAACGAGGAGGCGCAATCGCCATGTCTATCAATCTTGTCGATCTTGTCATGAAGCAGGTCGGGGGCAATCTCCCCGGCATCATCGGTTCCCTTCTTGGCGAGAGCGCCGATCGGACACAGGGTGCCGTCGCCGGGGCGATTCCCGCGATCCTCGGCGGCCTGATGGGGGTGGCGTCGAAGGGCGGCGACGCGGCCGATCAGCTCGCTGCGGCGGTCGGCCAGCAGGACGACAGCATGCTCGACAATCTCGCAGGCGTGTTCAGCGGCGGCGGCCACCAGCAGATGGTGAACCAGGGCAGCAGCATGCTGAGCTCGATCCTGGGTGACGGCATGATCGGCACGCTGGTCGGCGCGGTCGGCAAGTTCAGCGGTCTCGGCAGCGGCTCGACGAAATCCCTGCTCGGCATGCTGGCGCCGATCGTTCTTTCCGTGCTCGGCCGTCAGCAGCGGGAGCAGGGTCTGGACGGCGGCGGCCTGATGAGCCTGCTGACCAGCCAGAAGGACAACATTCAGGCCGCCATGCCGTCAGGCATGGCGAGCGCGCTCGGCGGTGCCGGATTTCTCGACGACCTCATGGGCACCGCGCAGTCGGCGACCGCGTCGATCGGCGAAGCGGTCGACACCGCCGCCGGTTCGATCGGCCAGGCCGCGGGGCAGGCGGCGACTGCGGCCGGAGACGCCGCGGAAGGCGCAGGCGATGCGGTGCGCGGCGCGGTCAGTTCGGCGAGCGCTGCGGCCGGGCGCGGCGCCGAGAACGTCGCAAGCGGCGTCTCCCGCACCGCCTCGGACGCCCAGGCCGCCGCCACCGGCGCCGCGCAGTCCGGCGGATCCTGGCTGCGCTGGCTGCTGCCGCTGATCATCCTGCTGGTGCTGATCTGGCTAGCGTTCAAGTTGTTGGGCGGCGCCGACGTCGAGCAGACGGCGAGCGATGCCGGCGACGCCGTGAGCTCCGCCGTCGAGACCACGACGGAGGCGGCGAGCGACGCCGCCGATGCGGCGACCGAGGCGGCAAGCGATGCGGCCGACGCCACATCCGAAGCCGCGAGCGATGCGGCGAGTGCAGCCGCCGACGCCGCCGACGCCGCAGGCGATGCGGCCTCCGACGCCGCCGGTGCCGCATCCGATGCGGCGAGTTCGGCCATCGAGTCGGTGACAGCGATGGTCGGCGACGTCGACGTCGGCGGTGAGCTGACCTCGACCTTCGGCGACCTGACCGAGACCCTGTCGGGTATCACCGATCTGGAATCGGCCGAGGCGGCGATCCCGTCGCTGGAGGACCTGAGCGGCGATCTGGACAGCCTGACCGGCCTCGCCGATCAGCTGCCCGAGAGCGCCGTCAGCAGCGTTTCCGAGATGGTCGACAGCGGCCTCGAGGGCCTCGACGGCATCATGGCCAATCTGGAGAGCATCCCGGGCGTCGGCGACTTGATCAAGCCGATCATCGACCAGATTAAGGAAAAGCTGGCGGCCTTCACGACGGCCTAAGGCCGAGAGTTGAGCCGCCCCGCCCGACGAGGCGAGGGCGGCTCTCGGACTTCGAAGGGGCTCCCGTTTCGGCGGGAGCCTTTTTCTTTGTCAGCCGGTCTCGGGCCTGAGTTCCTTCAGGAGCGCCTCGGCGTCGTCGAACCAGGCGTCGATGGTCCGGTGCAGCTCGCGCTCCAGCGTGCCCCGCCATTCGTCCTCGATCATCGCCACCGCCTGCAGGTTCTCCTCGACGAACTCCTCGCGGTGCAGCCATTTGTCGACCCGGTTGCCCATATAGTCGAGGGCGGCGCCGGCCGCGAAGCCGATCGCGGCGCCGACCGCGCTGCCGACCACGGGCACCGCCGAGCCGGCGCTGGCGCCCGCCGCGGTGGTGCCGGCGCGGGACGCGATCTGCGCGCTGGTGCGCGCGGCGATGCGTGCGAGGTTCTGGCGGACGATGCGCGCCATCGCCGGCGCCAGTACGCGGCCGACCGACCGGCCGCCCGCCGCCGACGCAACCATCAGCCCGACGCCGAGGGCGCCGTCGAAAGACCGGTCCTCGGCGGCGTAGAGCGGTGCCTTCCAGCGCTGCGCGTCCCAGTCCAGCTCGACCTCCACGCGCCCGGCAAGCGCGTTTCGATCGAAATGCGTGGTGTGCTCCTGGAGGAACAGCCGAAGGCGCAAGTCGTAGTCGGCGACCGCCTGCAGGAAGTCGCCATGGGCGTGCTCGAGAAGGTTGCGCACGCCGTCCTCGACCAAGGGCTCCCGCCGTTCGGGCTGCAGCACCTGGTCGGTGAAATGGCGCATGAAATAGTCGGAAATGTCGCGCTCCACCGCTTCCCGCCAGGTCTCGCTGCCGCTGGAGACGGTGCGGTGCACCGACGACAGCACGGTTTCCTTCAGCAGGACGTAGGAGCGCTTCCACTCGTAGAACCAGTCGGCATAGCGCTCGACCCGGGCGTCGGCGTCGGCGAAGCTGAGGCGCATCACCAGCCCGGCGTCCCTGGAGGCAGCCTTTTTAGCACTCGTCCTGTTCTGCTTCAGCCGGGCGAGCTCGCCTTCCACGAACGCGGCCAGTTCCTCGCGATCCGCGACCAGGCGCCGGACCTCGTCGCGCTCGGTGCGCACGAACAGCTCGATCTCGTTCGGGCCGAGTTCCCGCTCGACGCCGGTCGACAGCGTCGAGCTGTCTTCATGCACGGCCTGGCTGTAGTCGAGATGACGAAGCCAGCTTCGATATTGGCCGGTGCCGATTCCGACCAGGGCGACGATCAGAATGACGAGCGCGACGGCGCCGCCGATCCGCCTAAACATGGCGCATCCCGTACCTTTGTTCGGAAGCCGCCAACAGCCATGTCGGCACCCGTCCGTCCGCCGACACCCCCGACCGATCGAGGCAGGTCGACGCATCGGCGCGCCGCCGATCAGCGCTCGCCGCGGCCGGTGATGTCCAGTCCTTCGATCTCAACCTCTTCGCTCACCCGAAGGCCGACCAGTGCGCCGACCGTTTCGACGATGATAAAGATTAAGATGGCGGTCCAGACGCCGACTGCAAGGAGGCAGGTGACCAGCACGCCGAGCTGGTCGACGGCGACAGGCAGGCGCCTGCCTGAGGGCCGTCGTTCCGCGATCCCAAGAAAGCCGGTCAAAGCGATCGGTGGCGATCAGCCTCGGCCTTGTTGTCGCGCCGGCCGATCCCGCTCTGGCCGCAAAGGCGCATCGGGCCTATCAGTGGGACCGGTCCCGTTTGTTCAATCTTCGATGGAATATCAGCCATGCTCGAAGGAAAGACTGCGATCGTCACCGGCTCGTCGAGCGGAATCGGTCTCGGTATCGCCGGTCATTTCGCCAAAGCCGGGATGAACGTCGTGATGAACGGCATCGAAGCGCCGGATCAGGTCGCGGAGGATGTCCGAAGGCTCGACGGCTATGGCGGGGGCAGGGTGGTCTACAGCCCCGCCAACATGATGAAGCCGGACGACATCCGAGGCATGGCGGCCATGGCGCGCGAGAAGTTCGGCGGCGTCGACGTGCTGGTGAACAATGCCGGTATCCAGTTCGTCTCGCCGATCGAGGAGTTCCCCGAGGAAAAATGGGACGCGATCATCGCGATCAACCTCTCCTCCTCCTATCACTGCATCAAGGCCGTGCTGCCCGACATGAAGGCGAAAGGCTGGGGTCGTGTTATCAACCTCGCTTCCGCCCACGGCCTGGTCGCCTCGCCCTTCAAATCGGCCTATGTCGCCGCAAAGCATGGCGTGCTCGGCATCACCAAGACGGTGGCGCTCGAGGTGGCGGAACAGGGCATCACGGTGAACGCGATCTGCCCCGGCTATGTCTGGACGCCGCTGGTGGAGCGGCAGATCCCGGACACCATGAAGGCGCGGGGCCTGACAGAGGAAGAGGTCAAGCAGGACGTGCTGCTGAAGGCGCAGCCGACCAAGCAGTTCGTCACCGTCGACCAGCTCGGCAGTCTCGCCACCTTCCTCTGCTCCGACGCTGCCGCCTCGATCACCGGCGCCTCCCTGCCGGTCGACGGCGGCTGGACCGCGCAGTAGCCGCATCACGTCTGCCGGAAGCCTGCGGACGGATTGGCGGCCTCGCTGACGAGGCGCATCGTCCTCCGGCCGCCGTAGGAAGGCGTTCAAGTCGGGGGCGTTTGAAGGTGTCAACCTCATCTGCCCGATCCTCCAGCCTATCCAGACGGCCCGACATGCGCTGCGATCGAAATGCTCAGGCAGATCACGAAAAACGAAGAACCGGTGCGGAGCGGTCCGGTGCCGTCCATCTGTACCGGCAAAAGGTCTGTGAGCGCCGCTATCGATTCGCCTCCGGCGATAATCTTCAATTTCTCTCTACGCTTGGCGGCCAATGTCTCGTTCCGGTCCATGTGATCCTGGAAGCCTCCGCGCCCGCGAGAAAGAAAGGGAACGCCCGGATTCCCAGGATCGCATGGACCGTGGCGGAGAATGGCGACAAGAAGTTAAGGCGCAGTGAAGAGTCTGGTGCAGGATGTCGGACGCGACGTTCTTCACAGAGCGGCGTTCTGCCTGACGCGGTCGGGCACGCGCTGGCACACACATTGGCAAAATGCGATCGGCCGAGGATGCCGTCAGGCGGGCGACGTGGCCTCCGGCCGCGGTCCTGGTATAAGCTCGCAGAGGTTCATGAGGGAGGCGAACATGTCGAACTTTCGTTTCGGCCGCATTGGCCTGGCTTTTCTGGTTCTGATCGGGCTTTTTGGCCATCGGGCGCTCGCCGCCGAGCCGATCCGGCTCGCCTTCATCGATCCGCTGACCGGCCCCTTCGCGACCTCCGGCGAATCCGGTCTTCGCACCTTCGAATACGCCGCCAAGACCCTGGTCAACGACAAGGGCGGGGTGCTCGGCGGCCGCATGTTCGAGATCGTGCCGATGGACAACCAGATCTCGCCCAAGGAAAGCCTGATCCAGCTCAAGCGCGCGATCGGCGATGGCGTCCGCTTCATCCTCCAGGGCGCAAGCTCGGCCGTGGCCAACGCCCTCACCGACGCGATCGACAAGCACAACCGGCGCAATCCCGATCAGCGCGTGCTCTTTTTGAATTACGCGGCGGTCGATCCGGCGCTCACCAACGAAAAGTGCAATTTCTGGCATTTCCGTTTCGACGCCAATGCCGACATCAAGATGGACGCACTCACCGACGTGATCGCCGCGAACCAGGATGTCGGCGAGGTCTACATCATCGGCCAGGACTATTCCTTCGGCAAAGCGGTCGCCGACGCCGCGGTCCGGATGCTCGGCGAGAAGCGGCCGGATATCGAGATCGTCGGCAACGAGCTGCACCCGATCGGCAAGGTCAAGGACTTCACGCCCTATGCCACCAAGATCAAGGCGTCTGGCGCCGACGCGGTGATCACCGGCAATTGGGGATCCGACATGGTCGGCCTCGGCAAGGCGATCATCGAGGCGGGCGTGACCTCGCCGATCTACACCTATTACGCCGCCCATGACGGCATCACCGCTACCTTCGGCGCTCGAGGCGACGGTATCATCAGGATCATTCACGAAGGCCGCCACAACCCGCCCGATCCGCGCTATCTCGAGCTCTTCAAGGGCTTCAAGGCGGTCTATCCCGACAACGAAATCAACCAGCCCCGCATCTTCTCGACCGTCGAGATCCTGGCCCGCGCGATCGAGGAGGCGGGCGACACCGATCCCGTCAAGGTCGCCTACGCCCTCGAAGGCATGGAGCACGAAAGCCCGCTTGGCAGCCAGCTCTACATGCGCCCCGACGACCATCAGATGATCCAGGATATCCATATCTCCGTGCATACCGAAGAGGGCATCGAGGTGGACGCCGACAATTCCGGCTACGGCCTGCTCACCGAACAGACTGTCGAAATGGCCGGCCTGGACAGCGAAACCACCTGCAAGATGGACCGCCCCGCCCCCTAATCGGCGTGGCCGCCTCATCGACTCGGAGCGATCTCTTCAGGCTCGGCGGCATGCGGCCAGGTTTTCGGAGGTAGTTTTGGAGTCGGGCCGGGACGTCATCGAGCGGTTTGACGGTCTTCTCCATGAGCGGGTTCGAAAGTTACGTTTCCCTCCGGTGAAGGACGCGTCTATGCAGCCTTTTGCAGCTGCTCTGCCTTCCAATACCACGGCAGCAACTGATCGAGCTGCCTTGCGGGATGCTCGGCGATGCGTTTGAGGACGTCGGCGAGCCAAGCCTGGGGATCGATGTCGTTCAATTTTGCCGTCCCGATGAGGGTGTACATGACGGCGGCCCTGTCGCCGCCGCGGTCGGATCCCGCGAATAGCCATGACTTTCTTCCGAGGGCCAAACCTCCGAACCTCCGAGCGCCCGTTCGGCCGAATTGTTCGTGAGGCGGATCCTGCCGTCCTCGAGAAAGCGGGCGAAGCCATCCCAGCGTCTCAGCATGTAGTCGAACGCTTTGGCGACGGCGGCATGCTTGGAGAGCTTGGCGCGCTCCTCGCGCATCCAGGCCTCGAGTTCGGTCATCAAGGGCGCGCTCTTTTCCTTTCCGATCCTCGGACGCTCCCCGGCTGGCCGGCCGTTGATCGCACGCTCGATGTCGAACAGGACGTCGATCCGCTTGACCGCCTCCAGCGCCATGGGTGAGATCACGAGCCGTTTCCTGCTTCGAGCCTGTTTCCTGAGATCGGCGAGCCCGAAAAATTGCCTGCGGCTGCCCCGCCTGCAGGAGCGCAGCTCCGAAGGTCGGGCATGGCAGGCCGGATCTTCGCCGCGATGCGGCTGCAGACCGGGATCTGTGCGCCCAGCACAGCGCCGGTGTAATCGGCCCCGGCGCACGCTCGGGATCGAGCAGCGGGTTGAAGCCGCTGTAGGCGTCAGCCTGCAGCACGCCGGCGAAGTCCGCCAGATGGCGCGGCGGGTGTCCGTGACACCCGTCGACAGGTAGACGCGATAACTCGACGGCACCGGGATCATCGGCGACCAGGAACCTTCAGGACGCGAGGCAGGGCCGGGCCGTCGACATCCGCACTGACGATCACCCGACGATCATCACCGATGACGATCTCCATGCGACCGTCGGTAACCGGCTTGCTGAAAGCGGGGGCGGACGGCAGCTCAGGATCGGGCAAAACCACCGCCGGCACCAAATCCGGAAAATCGCCGCCACCAAGACGCCCTTCACGAAAATCCCGCCGCCAGGAGAACAGCAGGGAGGCCGAAATCCCATGCCGGCGCGCCGTCGCCGACACCTGCCGATGGCCTTGATGGCTCTCCTCGACGATCCGAAGCTTCTCCTCAAGGCTCCAACGACGCCGACGGCCGGTGTACACCACTTCGAGACGACAAACCTGCGCACTATCCGTATGCCTAGTCATAAGGATAGTCAGCAGCAGATAACGCGGGAACGTAAGGCGGCCCACGCCGAATGGTTGCGCCCTGGCTCAACATCCGTCCCTTTGTCCTGAATGATCCTGTCGGTGATCTCCCGCGCCGTCATGGGTCGCCCCGTCTCCCGCAGGAGATTGAAGATCCGCCGCTTCAGCTCGTGGCGGGCGAAGGTGCGATCACTCGCCCGACGCTTCACCGGGAGCAGCTCCGGCACCTTCTCAGGGGCGAAAAGCTTGATCACCGCGTCGAGATGGTCAAGATCACGAAGGATGGCGTTCAGCTCGCCCCGTTTGGCGTCAGCGAGGCCGGCAATTTCGGAGCGCTTCTCGATGAGCTGCGAGACGACGATGGGATCGGCCATCCCAGGAATGTAAGATTTTCAATGGGTTCCCAACAACAAGATCAAGGTGTGTTTGCTACATAATTCCGGAAAACAGTGGGGCGGGGTGCGGATTCCCAGGGTCGCATGGACCGAATAGCGATGATGACATCGGGCGGTTAAGGAAAGGTTGCCTGCCTGGACCTTCGCGCAGCAAAGTCGACCGATTTGTGAAAGTGTATACGGGCGAAGCTTGTCCAGACCGTGCATGGAGAGAGGCAGTCAGAGCGTCGTGCCGGAGATCGTGATCTTCTCGCTGCTGAACGGGCTGGTCACCGGCCTGTTGCTATTCATGCTGTCGTCGGGTCTCACGCTCATCTTCAGCATGATGGGCGTGCTGAACTTCGCCCATGCCAGCTTCTACATGCTGGGCGCCTATTTCGCCTACACCATCTCCGGCCATCTCGGGTTCTGGGCCGGCCTGATCGCCGCACCGGTTCTGGTGGGCATCGTCGGCGCCCTGGTCGAGCGCTACGGCCTTCGCCACGTCCACCGCCACGGCCATGTCGCGGAACTGATCTTCACCTTCGGCCTCGCCTTCCTGATCGAGGAGATCGTGCAGTTCGTCTGGGGAAACGCGGCCAGGGACTACCACGAGCCGGAGATCCTGCAGTTCCCGCTCTTCACCCTGTTCGGCCAGAATTTCCCGGCCTACAAAGTCTTCATGATTCTGATCGCCGTCGGGATCTTCGTCGGTCTGTTCGCCGTGCTGACCAGAACGCGCATCGGCCTGATCATCCAGGCGGCGATCACCCACCCGCAGACCGTGGCCAATCTCGGCCATGACGTGCCGCTGATCTATATGGCCGTGTTCGGCGTCGGCTCGGGCCTCGCCGGGCTCGCCGGCGTCATCGCGGGGCCGGCGCTCGGCACCTTTCCCGGCATGGCCTTCGTGCTCGGCACCATCGTCTTCGTGGTGATCGTGATCGGCGGCCTCGGCTCGCTCGGCGGTGCCCTGATCGCCTCCCTCCTGATCGGCTGGCTGCAGACCTTCGCGATCGCGATCGACCTTTCTCTGAACGACGTCCTCGGACGTTTCGGCATCGCCTTCGACGCCGACCATCTGCTCCGCGACCTCTGGACCCTCCGCCTGCCGCAGATCGCGCCGATCCTTCCCTATCTGCTGCTGATCCTCGTCCTGATCTTCCGCCCGAGCGGCCTGATGGGCAGGCGCGAAACGTGAGCGCCGCCTCCGAACATGGCGGAGTTTGCCCCCTTCCCGGGTCGCTTCTGGGCGGCTTGCGGGATGGGGACGAAGGTGGCCTCGAAAGTTGTGCCTGGAGCGCGTCGAGCGCGCAGTCCACCGACTTTCTTAGCCGAAGTCATAACGTTTTCTTAACCGCAAGGCGGCATAGCGTGTTCCGGTCCATGCGATCCTGGGAATCCGCCCGCCAGCCTGTATTCAGCGATCGCTTGGAGTCCCAGGATCGCATGGACCGGAAAGAGAGCTTAGCGGCGTCAGGTGAAGAAAACGTTGTCGATCCGGCCGGCGGATGCGGTGATCCCGCGATCGCCGTTCGTTCGCCAACAATGCGTCGAGCGGGGTGGTTCATCACCATGTTTCACCGCGGCATCGCTGGAAATGCACGGGGGTGGCCGGAATTTCCGGTTCGATGCGGCGGGCTGGCATGAGTGCCGGGCGAGCTTCGGCAAGGCGGTTGCGGACGGCGACTGGCGCCAGCCCGTTCCCCGGACGAATCGCCATCTGGGCAGCTTTCGCGGTCCTCCTGGCGGCGCTGCCTATCTTCTTCTCCTCTCCGGTGTCGATCACGATCCTCAATCAGATGGGCATCTCGATCGTCTTCGCGCTCAGCTACAACATGCTGTTCGGCCAGGGCGGCATGCTGTCCTTCGGCCATGCGGTCTATTTCGGTCTCGGCGGGTTTTTCGCCGTGCACGTCATGAACGCGGTCGACCATGGCGGTTGGCCGATCCCGCTGCCGGCGCTGCCGCCGCTCGGCGGGCTTTTCGGCCTAGCCTTCGCAGTCCTGGTCGGCGGATTTTCGACCCGCCGGGCGGGCACGGTGTTCGCCATGATCTCGCTCGGCGTGGGCGAGCTGATCGCCGCCTGCTCGATCATCTTCGTGGTGTTCTTCGGCGGCGAGGAGGGCGTGTCCGCCGATCGGACCATGGGACCGGCCGTGTTCGGCCACGACTTCGTCGGCGAGCTCGAGGTCTACGTCCTGACCGCGGCGACCGTCTTTCTCTCGGCGCTTCTCATGTATCTGTTCTCGCGCACGCCGGCCGGGCGCATGGCCAATGCGGTGCGCGACAATGCCGAGCGGGCGGAATTTCTTGGCTACGACCAGGGTCGGGTGCGCTTCGTCTCCTTTTGCGCGTCCGGCTTCTTCGCGGGCGTCGCAGGCGGCCTCTTCGCGGTAAATTACGAGATCCTGACCGAGGAAAACCTGAACCTGCAGACCTCCGGCTGGGTGCTGCTCATGGCCTATGTCGGCGGCGCCGGCCATTTCGCCGGGCCGATCGTAGGCGCGGTGCTGCTGACGCTGCTGCGCACGGTGCTGAGTGTGCACACCGAAATCTGGCGCCTTTATCTCGGCCTTCTGTTTCTGCTCACGGTCATGTATCTGCCGGCCGGGCTCACCGGTCTCGCGACCATGCACGGTCCCGCCTTTCGGGCCGGTCGCGCCGGCCGTCTGATCGCTCCCTACGCCAGGGCGCTGCCGCCGCTGCTGGCCGCATTCGTGGGCGCGGTGATGCTGCTGGAGATGATCCACCACGCAAACGCCGGCGGTGCGGCGGCGCCTGCCTTCGACGTCTTCGGGATCGAGATCGACCTTGCTTCCCCTTTTCCCTGGCTGTCGGCGGCCGGTCTGTTCGGCGTCGGGTTTTTCGCCGTCAGACGACGCCTGCCCGAGCTCCTGGCAGCGTTCGAGGACGCGAGCGGACGGGAGAAACGGCCGTGACCGCGCCCGCCCTCGCCCTTGTCGACGTCAAAAAAAATTTCGGGATGACCGAGATTCTCCGGAGCGTCGATCTGGAGGTTGGGGTAGGCGAGCGGCATGCGATCATCGGGCCGAACGGGGCCGGCAAGTCGACGCTCTTCGACCTGATCAGCGGCAGGTGCCTGGTCACCGACGGGCGGATCCGGCTGCAGGGCCGCGAGATTACCGGCATGGCGCCCTTCGAGATCGCCCGACTCGGCCTCAACCGCTCCTTTCAGGTCACCAACATCTTTCCGAGGCTTTCCGTCTTCGAGAACGTCCGTTGTGCGCTGTTGTGGGCGAGGGGCTATCGCCTTTCGTTCTGGCGTCTGGTGGACCGCCAGGGCGGGCTCAACGAGGAGATCGACCGCGTGCTCACCGATGTCGGGCTTCTCGGGCGCCGCGACCTGCCTGCCGGGATTCTCGCCTATGCCGAGCAGCGCGCCCTCGAAATTGCGATCACGGTGGCGAGCGGTGCTCCGGTAATCCTGCTGGACGAGCCGACCGCCGGCATGAGCCGCGCCGAGACCGCGGCGACGGTTGCCCTGATCCGCCGGGTCACCGAAGGGCGCACGCTCCTGATGGTGGAGCATGACATGGGGGTGGTGTTCGATCTCGCCGAGCGCATCTCGGTGCTGGTCCAGGGCGAGATCATCGCCTCCGGTGCTCCGGAGGCCATCCGCGCGGATCCCGCCGTTCAGGCGGCCTATCTGGGGGCGGCCGCGTCATGACCACGATCCCTGCGCAGCCGCCCATGCTGGCCGTCGCCGATCTCCACGCCCGCTACGGCAAGAGCCACGTCCTTCAGGGCGTGAGCTTTCACGTCGACGAGGGCGAGATCGTCGCCCTTCTCGGGCGAAACGGTGTCGGCCGCTCCACGGTCTGCAAGGCGATCATGGGCGAGGTGGCGCCGATCGGCTCGATCCTCTTGAAGGGTGTGGAAATCGCCGGGCTGCCGCCGCATCGGATCGCCCGGCTCGGCATCGGCTACGTGCCCGAGAACAGGGACGTCTTTCCGACGCTGACCGTCCGCCAGAATCTCGTCCTCGGCATGAAGAGTGCCAAGGCCGAAGGGCGCTGGCGGATGGCGGATCTGTTCGGGTTGTTTCCCAACCTCGGGGCGCGTGCCGACGTGCCGGGCGGGGCGCTCTCCGGCGGCGAGCAGCAGATGCTGGCGATCGGGCGGACGCTGATGGGCGATCCGGATCTGATCATGGTCGACGAGCCGACCGAGGGGCTGGCGCCGCAGATGGTCGAGACGGTCGCGACCCTGCTCGGCGAGATCGCTTCGCGCGGCGTCGCCATCCTGCTGGTCGAGCAGAAGCTGACCATCGCGCTCGCCATCGCCGATCGCATCTGCGTCATGGGTCACGGCCGCATGGTGTTCGAGGGCACGCCGGACGGGTTTCGCGCCGATCACGGCATGCGCAGGGACTGGCTGGAGGTATGAACGTGAAGACGCTCTGGCCGCTCCTTTTATACCTCTGCTTCGCGATCGCGAAGCAGCCCGCCATGGCCGCGGTCGACCGGGTCGAGATACTGTTGCGCGAGCCGTTCGCGGGCGGCCATGGGTTCGGCGAGACCGGCGCCTATGAGCGGATCAAGGGGCGCCTGCATTACGCGATCGACCCCGGCGATCCCGCCAACGCCATGATCATCGACCTCGAATTCGCACCGACCGATGAGCGCGGTCTCGTGACGTTCGCGGGCGACTTCATCCTTCTTCGGCCGATCGACCCCGCCCGCGGCAACGGCACGCTGCTCTACGAGGTCAACAATCGCGGCGGTCTCGGCATGCTGCCGATGCTCGCCTTTGCCGAGCGCAGCAACAATCCCACGACACGCGATCATGCGGGCGACGGTTTCCTGTTCGAACGGGGCTACACGCTTCTCTGGTCCGCCTGGAACTGGGACGTGATCGAGGGCGGCGAGCGGCTGATGATCGATTTGCCGGTCGCGACCGACGGCGGCGCGCCGATCACCGGGTTGGTTGCCGCCGAGTTCGTGCCGCTCCAGCCGTCCCGCTCGCAGCCCTTCATGTGGGGCTTTTCGAGGGGCTATCCGCCCGCCGACGTCGACGGTCCCGACGCGGTCCTGACCTGGCGGGACGAGCCGACCGGCGAGCGCCGCCTGGTCCCGAGATCCGCCTGGCGCTTCAGCGACGTCGACACGACGCGAAGCCCGCCGCAGCCGACGCGGGTGACGGCGGACGAACCCTTCGTGCCGGGGCGCATCTACGAGGTGGTCTACGAGGCGCGTGATCCGCGCGTCACCGGCCTCGGCCTCGCGGCGATCCGCGACGCGATGAGCTTTTTCCGGTTCGACGACGAGGAGGCGGCGCCGGCGATCGACCGGGCGATCGCGTTCGGCATTTCCCAGTCCGGGCGGGTGATCAACCATATGCTCTGGCAGGGTTTTTCCCGGGACGAGGCCGGGCGGACGGTGTTCGATGGAGCGCTCGTGCATGTGGCCGGGGCAGGGAAGGGCAGCTTCAATCACCGCTTCGCCCAGACCACCCGCCATCCGAGCGCCTTCGAGGACATGCAATATCCGGCGGACCTGTTTCCGTTCACCACCACGCCTTTGATCGATCCGGTGACCGGCGAGCGCGGCAGCGCTCTGGATCGCGTCCGGGCCGAGGGGCCTGTCCCAAAAATCTTCTATATGAACACCTCGACCGAATATTGGACGCGCGCGGCCTCGCTTCTGCACACCGACGTTGCCGGCGAGCAGGACGTCGCCATGGCGCCGGAGACGCGGCTCTACGTCTTCGCGGGCGCGCAGCACGGAAACTGGACCTGGGAGGATCGCTGGCCGTACCAGCACTGCACCAACGCCGCCGACCACCGCTTCGGCATGCGCGCGCTGCTCGTCGCCATGCAGCGGTGGCTGGAAGATGGCGAGACGCCGCCTTTGAGCGTGTATCCGAGCTTCGAGGCGGGCACGCTCGGATCGGTCGATGACTACCGGCACCGATTTCCGTCCCTGCCGGATTTCGATCTGCCCGGCGCCAATCTGCAGCCCAGACGTCTCGACCTCGGGCCGCGCTTTCTAAGCGACGGGATCGCCGATCGACAGCCGGCCGGGCTCGGTGCGCCCTTCGTGACCACCGTGCCGCTGCCGGACGTCGATGGCATCGATCAGGGCGGCATTCGGCTGCCGGAGATCGCCGCACCGCTCGCCACCCATACCGGCTGGAATCTCAGGCGGCCGGAGATCGGGGCTGCCGGCAGGCTCGCCCGCTGGTCAGGTTCCATGCTGCCTTTCGCGGTCGACGAGATGAGCCGGGAGGCTGTCGGTGATCCGCGCCGATCGGTCGAGGCGCGCTACGGCTCGAAGGCAGGCTATCTGCGTATGATCGGCGAGGCGGCGGATGCTCTGATCGACGAAAGGCTGCTCCTCGCCGGGGACCTGCCTTTGATCGAAGCGGCGGCCGGCGAGCGCTACGAAAACATCATGGCGCGCGATCCGGACGACCCGTCCTGCGCCTACGGCGTTCCCGGCCGCTGATCGCGTCGCCGCAGCAGGGCTCAGTTGGTCGCGGTCTCGCCCTCCGCCTCGGCGAGCGTCTTCAGCCTGGCCAGGCCATATTCGTAGTCCGGGCCGATCCAGCGCTCGAACATCAGGCCGAAATAGCGGCTGACCGGATTGAGACCGAGATCGGTCTCGAAGCCCCAGACCAGATGGGTCCGGTCCTCGCCGCGGGGCTGAATTTCGAAGCGCGCTTTCGCGTCGCCCATCTCGCCGAAATCGAGCCGGGTGCGCACCAGCCTGTCCGGCACGCTTTCGATGATCTCCTGGCTGCCGGCGCCGACGTCCGGCTGGTCGCTCGCCCACACCATGCGCGCGCCGACGCCGCGTTCGGGGCCCTCGATCCGATAGTCGCCTTCGGGATCACGCTCGTACCAGGGCGACCAGCGATTGAAGTGCGCGAATCCGTTCACCAGCTCGAACACCTCGGCCGGCGGCGCGTCGATCACGGTCGCACGCTCCACTTCGACCCGGCCTGGCAGGATATAGGCGATGGCGAGCAGCACCACGATCGCCAGCCCCAGATATTTCAGGATGGTTCGAAGCATGAGGTGACCTCCCCGCGGTGGCCGTCTTCTCTGATCTTTATCGCCCGATCTTCATCAATTGTCGCGGCGTCGTTAATAGAGCGAAAACGGTCCCGCGTCGATGCGTGCGATGAGAACGGCGAGCGCCGCCGGCAGGAGGCAGGCGAGCGCGAACGCCGTGGTCGAGGCGGCTTCGGAGCGGTGGCGTCCCGCCAGATCGCCGATGACCCCGGAAAACGGCAGGGCGGCGAGGCAGGCGAGGGCGAGACGGCTCGCGTCGCTGTAGAGAAGGAGCGCGGTCGCGGCGGTCAGCAGCATGGCCAGGGCCGCGATCGACGGCGGGATGAGCGATGTCGTCCGCCCGACCAGCAGCATCGTCGCGAGCGCGCTGCCGAGTGCCAGGCAGAGTTGCGTATAGGACAAAGCCTTGGCGAAGGCAGCGATCACGGCGAGGCCGAGGGCGAGCGCGATCAAGGGCAGGACGTCGCGTCGTCCGACCGCCGTCTTCATCCGCCTGGCAGGACCGTCGGTCAAAAAGGCGAGGCCGAGACCGATCGGCAGGATCGTGAGCGCCGTGTCGACCCGAGCCTGCTGCAGCGCCGGCAAGGCGACCCAGAGCGGCAGGCCGCCGACCAGGACAATGAGCGCCGGCGTCGACCATCCGGCGCCTCGGGCGAGGCAGAAACCGACCGCCGAGCCGGCGACGGCCGCCAGCATCATCTTGGTGCGGGCGTCGACATGGAGGCTTTCGGGCGGACCGGCGATCGCCAGAAAGACGGCGAGAACGGCAAGCGGCACCGCGGCTGCGGATGTCAGCGCCGACAGCAACGGCCGGACCTGCCCGCGGACGGCGCCTGCGAGGAGGAGGGCGATCAGGGAGGGAACGAGCCAGCTTTCGAGCAGCAGCCGGCCCGCGAGCGGCCCCATGCGGGGCGCCGATCAGGGGATCAGAGCTTGTCGAGCCTGTGCACGCCGTCCGCCATGCCGCTGGTCGCCTGGGTCGCGGCGTCGAGCACCGCGACCACCGAATCCTGCAGCGTGTAGAACAGGCCGCGCACGCGATTGCTGAAGTTCGACTCCGGCGCAAGCAGCAGCACGCCGATCAGGGCGCCGAAGAAAATGCCCCACCAAAACTTCTTCATCGTCCATCTTCCTCTGTCGTCACGATCGTCCGCCATCGGGTTGCGGCGTTCGCGCGAAATCGAAGCGTCGTCGGCTTCACCATCGATCGACCCGCCGGGCGAGCCTTCGGAAAGGCTCCCGTAGTCCGACGATCCATTTTAGCTGATTTCGACTGCAGGTCGACGCCTTTTTTTACCATCTTCGAATCGTTCTTTAAAGGAATTTCGCGCGTGTGTCAGCAGGTTAGGCTTTCCTTATATCAAATCGCATAAACTTCGTTCTCGGGCGTTGGGAACGACGGTGGAAAACTCATGCTGGGTTGGGCGTTCAAATGTGCAGGCCTCACCGTGGCCGTGGCCTTCGCGTTCACCGGGCTGCAGGGAAGCGGCCTCATCGAAGGCATGATCCTGCAGGGCGGCGCGGACATGCCCGCCCACGATGCAGGGGGTGGGTTCGCCGGCGGCTATCTCGAGGAGATCGTGGAGGCCGGTCGTCACGGCCATTTCGTCACGGACGTCCACGTCAACGGCACGCCGGTGACCTTCATGATCGATACCGGGGCGTCGCATACGGTGCTGCGCAGGCAGGATGCGGAGCGTCTCCGCCTGAACGGCGGCGGCCGGCTTCGCTATTCCGTTCCCTTCCAGAGCGCCAACGGCACCACCTACGCAGCACCCGTGACGCTCAGAGACGTACGCCTCGGCCAATTTCAGGTCTACGATCTCGACGCCTTCGTCAATGAGGGCGAACTCGGCATCTCGCTGCTCGGCATGAGCTTCCTTCGCGAGTTCGAGAGCTACGAGTTCTTGAGGGACAGGCTGGTGCTGCGCTGGTAGGCGAAAGCCGCCGCAGGGTGCGTCGAGAATGGATCTCAGACATTCGATAGACATCTGATATACATCGGTCCTAGGTCTTATTGCCCTCGTTCACCAAGGGTTGTAGCTTCATCGTCAAGGGCGGCGAGGTCGCCTAACTGGGACGATCAGGGGACAGCATCGCTATGGACATGACCGGCGAATACCGCATCGCGGCACCGCGCGAGCGCGTGTGGGAGGGGCTGAACGATCCTGAGACGCTGCGGGCGTCGATACCCGGCTGCGAATCCTTGGAGAAGACCGGCGACAATGCGTTCACCGCCAAGGTCGTGGCGAAGGTCGGCCCGGTCAAAGCCAAGTTCGGCGGCGACGTCACCCTCTCCAACATCAACGCGCCCGAGAGCTACACCATTTCGGGCGAGGGCAAGGGCGGCGCTGCCGGCTTCGCCAAGGGCGGCGCCGACGTCAAGCTCGCCGAAGACGGCGATGGCGGCACGATCCTCAGCTATTCCGCGAAGGCCGATGTCGGCGGCAAGCTCGCCCAGCTCGGCTCGCGGCTGATCGACGGCACCGCGAAGAAGATGGCGGACGAGTTCTTCTCGAACTTCCGCGATCAGCTGGAGTCGAAGCCGGAAGCGGAGGCTGCTGCGGAAGCGCCTTCGACGCCGGCCGCGGCGCCCGCGCCATCGCCGAGCACGGCGGGTTCCGGCGCCGGCGACGAAGGGCTCGGTGGTCTGCTGCAGAACAAGTTCGTGCTCGCCGGCGGCGTGCTGCTGATTTTGATCATTCTGGTGTCGCTGATCCGATAGCCGGTATCGGGCCTGGTCCCTGCTTGGGAGGGGCCGATCCGAAGTGCGTTGACGGTCCGGGACCGCTCTCCTAGCTTCGGGACAAGAGCGGGTGAACGGGTGTGACGGCCGCCGGCCGCCAGTCGGAACCCGGCGTGAAATTCAGTTCGTAGCCCGAACGATCGGGGCGGGGAAGCAGGGAGTGGAGAGCGAATGGCTAGTGTTTCCATGACAGTCAACGGCAAGGCGGTGACGAAGGACGTCGAGCCTCGCACGCTTTTGGTGGATTTCTTGCGGCAGCATCTCGGCCTGACCGGGACGCATGTCGGCTGCGACACCAGCCAGTGCGGCTGCTGTGTCGTTCATGTCGACGGCAGGTCGATCAAGGCCTGCACGACGCTGGCGATGCAGTGCGACGGCGCTCAGGTCACCACGATCGAGGGACTGGCCAATGGCGGCGATCTGCATCCGATGCAGGCTGCGTTTCGCGAGCATCACGCGCTGCAGTGCGGCTTCTGCACGCCCGGCATGATCATGAGCGCGGTCGATCTGCTCGAGAACAATGCGGATCCTTCCGAGGAGGAGATCCGCTCCTGGCTCGAAGGCAATATCTGCCGCTGCACTGGCTACCACAACATCGTGAAGGCGATCAAAGCCTGCGCTGCTGACATGAGGGGCTGACGGAATGGCTGATAACGGGATTGGCGCTCCGGTCCGACGCAAGGAGGACCGGCGGTTCATCACAGGCGGCGGCACCTATACCGACGACATCAACCGGCACGGACAGGCCTTCGCCTATTTCCTGCGCTCGCCCTATCCGCATGCGACCCTGAACGGCATCGACACGTCGGCGGCCGAAGCGGCGCCCGGCGTGCTCGCGGTGATCACCGGCGACGACGTCGCCGAAGCCGGCTGGGGCGGGCTGATCTGCGGCTGGATGGTGAAGTCCAGGGACGGCTCGGACATGAAGGCCGGCAGTCATCCGGTGCTCGCCCAGGGCAAGGTGCGCTATGTCGGCGATCATGTCGCCTGCGTGGTGGCGGAGACCTACGCCCAGGCCAAGGACGCGGCCGAGCTGGTCGAGGTCGACTACGATCCCATGGTCGCCTGCGCGTCCCTCGCCGATGCCGACAAGCCGGACCAGCCCCAGCTCCACGACGACGTGCCCAACAACACGGTCTACAATTGGGAGCTGGGTGACGCGTCGGCGGTGGACCAGGCGATCGCGTCGGCGGCGCATGTCACCAAGGTCGACCTGATCAACAACCGGGTGGTGCCCAACGCCATGGAGCCGCGAGCGGCGATCGGCGAATACGACTCCGCCCAGGACGCCTTCACGCTCTACACCACCTCGCAGAACCCGCATGTCGCGCGGCTGGTGATGTCAGCCTTCATCCAGATCGCGCCCGAGCACAAGCTGCGCGTGATCGCCCCCGACGTCGGCGGCGGCTTCGGTTCCAAGATCTACATCTACTCCGAAGAATGCATCTGCCTGATGGCGGCGAAGAAGATCGGCCGCCCGGTCAAGTGGACCGGCGACCGCTCCGAGGCGTTCCTGTCCGACGCCCACGGCCGCGACCACATCACCCATGCTGAACTCGCGCTGGATGCGGACGGCAACTTCACCGCGCTCAAGGTGCACACCAAGGCCAATATGGGCGCCTATCTCTCGCTCTTCGCGAGCTGCGTGCCGACCTATCTCTACGCGACGCTGCTGGCGGGTCAGTACCGCACGCCGCAGATCTACTGCGCGGTCGACGCGGTGTTCACCAACACCGTGCCGGTGGACGCCTATCGTGGCGCCGGCCGGCCGGAAGCGACCTACGTGCTGGAGACCATCATCGACGTCGCGGCCGACGAGCTGGGCAAGGATCCGGCCGAGCTTCGCCGGCAGAACTTCATCAAGCCGGAGCAGTTCCCCTACGACACGCCGGTCGCTCTCACCTACGACACCGGAAATTTCCACGCCGTGCTCGATAAAGCGCTGGAGGTCTCGGACTACGCCAACTTCGCGTCGCGCCGTGCCGAATCGGAAAAGCGCGGCATGCTCCGCGGCGTCGGCTTTTCCTGCTATATCGAGGCCTGCGGCATCGCGCCTTCGGCGGTGGTCGGTTCGCTCGGCGCCGGCGTCGGTCTCTGGGAAAGCGCCAAAGTCCGCTTCACCCATACCGGCGTCTGTCAGGTCCTGACCGGCACCCACAGCCACGGCCAGGGTCACGAGACGGTCTTTGCCCAGCTGATCGCCGAAAAGTTCAATCTGCCGATCGAAAATGTCGAAGTGATCCACGGCGACACCGACAAGACGCCGGTCGGCATGGGCACCTACGGCTCGCGCTCGCTCGCGGTCGGTGGTCAGGCGATCGCCAATGCCGCCGACAAGATCATCGAGAAAGGCAAGAAGATCGCCGCCCATCTGCTCGAGGCCGCCGAAGCGGACATCGAGTTCAAGGACGGCAGCTACACCGTCGCGGGCACGGATAAATCCAAGGCGTTCGGCGAGATCGTGTTCGAAGCCTACGTGCCGCACCATATCCCGCAGGGCTTGGTCGAGCCGGGCATGGAGGAGGGTGCTTTCTATGATCCGGCCAACTTCACCTATCCCTCCGGCACCTATATCTGCGAGGTCGAGGTCAACCCGGACACCGGCGTGGTCTTCATCGATCGGCTGGTCGCGGTCGACGATTTCGGCGTAGTGGTCAACCCGATGATCGTCGAGGGCCAGGTGCATGGCGGGCTCGCCCAGGGCATCGGCCAGGCGCTGGCGGAAAACTGCGTCTACGACAGCGCGGGTCAGCTGATCTCGGCATCCTACATGGACTACCAGATGCCGCGCGCGGACGACCTGCCGATGTTCGAGGTCGCGACCTCCGGCACGCCGTGCACGCATAACGCCCTTGGCGTGAAGGGCTGCGGCGAGGCGGGGGCGATCGGCTCGCCGCCCGCTGTGATGAATGCCGTCGCCGATGCGATTGGCACGCGGATTTCCATGCCGGCGACGCCGGAGAAGGTGTGGCGTGCGCTGCAGGCCAGCAAAACCAGTCAGGCGGCCGAATAGGGGGGCCATGTACGATGTATGAATTCAATGTCCACAAGCCCGGCTCGGTCGCCGATGCGGTCTCGGCGCTGAAGGGTGCCGATGACGGCAAGTTCATGGCCGGCGGCCAGACGCTGATCCCGACCTTGAAGCAGCGTCTGGCCTCGCCGTCCGACGTGGTCGACCTCGCCAAGATCGACGAGCTCAAGGGGATCAGCCAGGAGGGTGATCGGCTGGTCATCGGTGCGATGACCAGCCATGGCGAAGTCGCGAAATCGGAGACGGTGCGCTCGATGATCCCGGGCCTCACCAGCATGGCCGAGGTGATCGGCGATCCGCAGGTGCGCAATCTCGGCACGCTTGGCGGCTCGGTCGCCAACAATGATCCGGCAGCCGACTATCCGGCGGCACTGGTCGCCCTGGACGCCGTCGTCAAGACGGACCGACGCGAGATCGCGGCCGAAGACTTCTTCACCGGCATGTTCGGTACGGCGCTGGAGGAGGACGAGCTGATCGTCTCGATCTCCTTCAAAAAGCCGGAGAAGTCGAGCTATGCCAAGTTCCGCAACCCGGCGAGCCGCTATGCGATCGTCGGTGTCATGGTGGCCAAACATGGGGACGGGGTGCGTGTCGCGGTGATCGGGGCGGGTCCGGTGGTGTTCCGCGCCAGCGAATTCGAGAGCGCGCTCGCAAGCAATTTCTCCGCGGATGCGCTGGACGGCAAGAGCATCAGTGCGAGCGATCTCAACAACGACATCCACGCCAGCGCGGACTATCGCGCCCATCTGATCGGCGTCATGGCCAGGCGGGCGGTGGCTGCGGCGACGTGATCCGCCGATAACACCGGTCTTTCGTGTAGAAGGGGAGCCGTTTCGGCTCCCCTTCTTCTTTCGAGCGATCGGATTCCGTTCTTGGACAGCATCTTCACCTCCGTCGTTCCGCTGTTCTCGGTCATCCTGCTCGGCTTCGGCGCGGGCAGGCTGAAGCTGATCGACGAGGCCGGCATCCGCACGCTGGTGGCCTTCGTCTTTTCCTTCGCCATGCCCGCCCTGATCTTTCGCATGATGGCGACGGCGGACATCAGGGCGATCGACGACTGGCAGGTGCCGATCGCCTATGCCGCAGCGCAGGTCCCGGTCTTTCTCATCGGTCTCGGGGTCGGCGCCTGGCTGTTTCGCCAGTCGCTCGCCGAGATGACCATCCAGGCCTTCGGCTCCAGCTTTTCCAACGGTGTCGTGCTCGGCCTGCCGCTGGTGCTCGCCCTCCACGGCGACCGCGCGGGCGTGCCGGCGCTCCTGCTGATCATGCTCGACATCGTCATTTTCGGTGTGACCACGCTACTCCTGGAAGTCGCCAGCCTGCGCGAACGTGCGGGCCCGGCGCCGCGTCCGCTGGTGCTGCTCGGGGATCTTCTGCGGTCGGTGCTCGCCAATCCGCTGATCCTCGCGAGCCTGCTCGGCATCGCGTTCGGCACGGCGTCGATCCCGCTCGCGAAGGTCCTCGAGCGTACCCTGGCGTTTCTCGGCCAGGCGGGACCGCCCGCCGGACTGTTCGCGCTTGGCGCCACGCTCAGCCAGCGACGGGTCGCCGGCGCCATGAAGCCGGTGACCGCCATGATCGTCGCCAAGATCCTGCTGCATCCGCTGATCGCCTGGTCGATCGTCCTGCCGATGTTCGCGCTCGATCCGGTCGGCGCCAGCGTGGTCCTGCTCTTCGCCGCCTGCCCGGTCGGCGCCAATGTCTATGTCTTCGCCGCCCGCTATCGCGCCGCCGAGAAGGTGAGCGCCACGGCGATCCTCCTGTCGACGGCGATCGCGGCGTTCAGCCTTTCGGGCTTGATCCTGCTGCGCGGCGAATCTCTCGGCTAGGACAATATTCGGTTGCTAAATTTGCAAAGTTAAACAACCTATGATTTAATAAGGCACTGGATCATCCGCTCACGACCGCCTCCATGGCCGATCGCGATATCGACGTCGAGATGGGCATCGAGGGAGTCCCGCTCGCGGGTGACGGGAGATGAGCGGAATCGAACGATTCATGTCGAATCTTGTCGGACTGGAGCGGAATTTTTACGAGCGTACAGTGTTAGTCGGCCAATAGCGAGGCATCCGAATTTTCCAGTCCATTTCCTGCGTTTCCCGCGCGAGTAGAGCGCTTGGAGAAGGTTGAGCGATGGAAGGGCGCGTGGTGTCCGACGGAACAGGTCGGTGTCTTTACGAAAGGGGGATCGTATGATTCGAGGCTTGGCTATGACGGTGGCGCTGTTCTGCGGCATCATGGCCACGGAAGCGCCGTCGGCGACCGGGGAGACTGATCCGCATTGGGATCTGCTGTCGCAGGACGCCTATCCGCGTGCGGCTCAATGCGGCGTCTGCCACCAGAAGATCTACCGGCAGTGGTCGGTTTCGAACCATGCCTATTCGTCGATCTCGCCGATGTTTCACAAGTTCGAGCAGAAGATCAGCGAGCTTTCCTCCGGCACGGTCGGTTCGTTCTGCGTGCGCTGCCACCAGCAGATCGGCACGCAGCTCGGCGAGGCCCGTGAATCCGCGCTCTGGCAGCGAAGCGGCATCGCGCGCGAAGGCGTGACCTGTATCACCTGCCACCGGGTCGCCGAGGAATACGGCAAGGTCAATGGCGCGCGCACGGTGATGCCGGGCGGCATCCATGCACCGGTCAAGGGCACCAAGAAGAACAGCTCCTTCGAGACGGTGGTCGCCGATCCCGAATACCCGATCGCGACAGAGGAAGGCGAAGAAGGCATCCCCAGCCACAACGAGGTTCAGGCCTTCGCGCAGATCGAGAAGTCGGAATTCTGCGTGTCCTGTCACCAGGTCGCCGTCCATCCCAACATCAAGCTCGAAGTGGTCTGGGATCAGTACCGGGCGTCGCCCGCCTTCGACAAGGGCGTCACCTGCCAGGATTGCCATATGGGCAAGAATCCGGGCGTGCCGGATGGTTACGAGAAGGAGGCGGTCGCCATCGTGAACGGCAAGCCGGTCGGTAACGAGCGCGATCATCACGACCATTCCTTCTTCGGCCCCGGTTACTCGATCGCCCATCCCGGTATCTTCCCGCACAATCCGGAAGCCGAACGTTGGACCATCGACGAGTGGCTGCAGTTCGACTACCGCGCCGAATGGGGCTCGGACGATTTCGAGATCGCCGTGATCGACGGCGAGATCGACATCCAGTTTCCGGAGGCCTGGCAGGACCCGGTCGATCGCGAGGAAGCCTGGCTGATCGTCGAGGACAATCTCGAGCTGCTCGAGGAGAAAAAGGGACATCGCGAGCAGGTCATGAACAATGGCTCGAAGATCGATGGTCCGTTCTTCGACGATGCGCCGGAGGTCGGAGAATCCTTCAGCTTCTACTACGAGGTCACCAACACCAACTCCGGTCACAATCTGCCGTCCGGTTCGCTCGGCGCGCAGCCCGAGATCTGGCTGAACGTCGCGCTGACCAATCCAAGCGGCGAGACCGTCTGGGAGTCGGGCTATGTCGACAGTTATGGCGACATGGCGGATCTGCACTCGATGGACGTCGCCGCAGGCGAGATCGAGCATGACGACCAGCTCTGGAACCTGCAGACCAAGTTCCTGACCACCAACGTCAAAGGTACGGATCGCGAAATGCCGCTGCCGGTGAATTTCGACATTGATCCGTTGCCGCATCTGCGTCCGGGCGCGGTGCCGACCACCGTGCTCAACCACCCGCCCTTCATCCGCATGGAAGGGCGTTCCCTGCCGCCGCTGGGTACGAGAAACGCCGAGTATACGGTCCCGGCGAGCGCCATGACGGAGCCAGGCACCTATCGTCTATCGGTCCGCCTTCGCAGCCGCGCAGAGCCGATCTACTTCATGCGCTTCGTCGAGGCGACCATCGAGATGGAGCAGGCCATGAACCAGTGGATGGTGGACATTCATCCCTATGCGGTTGAAATTGATGTCCAGTAGGATCACCGCAAGATCCGTCCAGCCTTCACTTTTCAACATCGTCTCAGGGGGAACCGCCATGGCTCTGGTCATGGCGGCCGCCTCTGTGGTCCAGGCCGGAGAGGCGGAAACGCTGCCCTTGCCTCCGCGTCCCGGCGTGGTTGCCGTCGATGATGAAAAGGAGGGTACGGGAGCGGTTCACCGGTCCCGTGATGCCGTCGGGCCGGCCGCAGGGACAGGCGGTGTCGCAGATCAGCTTACGGCGAAGCGGCCTGCGACATGGCGACGGCAGGCCGAAGCGCCTGAGCCCGCGGTGATCCTGAGTGGGGCGGGCGTCCCTCTTGGCCCCGGTCAGCCGGCGCTGGCCCAGCAGGCGGTCGCGACGCCGAAGGGACCCTGGCCGGTCGTGATCCTCGCCGCGGGCGAGCCGATCGTCGGCAGGGGGGCTCGCAGGGTCGAGTTCGACAAGGGCGTGTTCAAGCCCGATCCGGACTATGCCGACAAACCTTATGAGCGGGACGCGCAGGTCGACATCTATGGCGGCAAGACGGCGGTCGACGCCCAGCGCCCGATCGTCGAGCTCGGCGAACCCTTCTATCAGGTCGGCCCGCTCGGCCAGGGGACTAACGTTCTCGGCCGGAAGAATTTGGTGTTCGGCCATCTCTACGCCTTCGGCGACTGGCGGACGGCGGTCGCCTACAACGACAATGGCAATGGCGACGAGGTCGCGCAGGTCGCGACCCGCCTCAATCTGGACGTCGATCTCGGCCTGACCGCGACCGAGCGGCTGCACGCGCTCTTCCAGCCCTTGCAGGAGGACGGCCAGTTCACCCGCTGCGAGTTTGCGGGCGACGCCAGTATCGACGATTGCGAGCTGGAGTACGACTTCGAGCCGCAGACCGCCTTCTTCGAGGGTGATCTCGGCGCCATCACGGCCGGTCTCACCGGCAGCTATAACGGTCTCGACCTGCCATTCACCGGCGGCTTCATTCCGCTCATCTTCCAGAACGGCGTGTGGCTGGAGGACGCCTTCATCGGCGGCGCCGCCGCCATCCCGTCGATGAACAGCCCGGCACTGGACATCTCGAACGCCGACATCACGGTCTTCGGCGGCGCCGACAAGGTGACCGCTCCAGGCGTGATCGACGCGGCCGGCAATGTCGCCGACAGCAATGTCAACATCTACGGCATCGCCGCCTTCGTCGAAGCGCTCGAAGGCTACTTCGAGGCGGGCTACGCCTATATCGACGCCGAGGATGCCCTCGAAGGTCAGGACTATCACTCGGCGACGGCGGCCTATACCGCGCGGTATGGCGGCTGGCTGTCCAACAGCCTGCGCGTGGTCGGGAGCTTCGGGCAGGACGAGTTCGGCGTCGACGGCGCCGGCGGCGACGAGCAGAACGGCGTGATGCTGCTGGCCGAAAACTCGTTCATCACGTCAAAGCCCTACACGCTCCTGCCCTACGCCAACTTCTTCGTCGGCATCGAACGCCCTGTCCCCGCCGCCGATCAAACCGGGCTCCTCAAGAATACCGGCATCAGTTTCGAGAGCGATGCGCTTACCGGCTTTCCGTTCCTGAACGATACCGGCCAGAACGCCTATGGCGGCGCCATCGGCGTCCAGTATCTGTTCGATCTTCAGCAGCAGCTGGTGTTCGAGCTCGCCGGATCGCGTGATCTCGACGATTTTTCGAACGAGTTCGACGAGATCGTCGGCAACCAATATGCCGCCAGCGTGCGCTATCAGATCCCGATCAGCAATGCCTGGCTGATCCGAAGTGACGCGATCTACGCGATCAAGGAGGATGAGGACGACGCGGCCGGCGTCCGCGCCGAGCTGCGCTGGAAGTTCTGAGGCGCGACGGGGCGCCGCCGCCCGGCACCGGCACCACTCGATCGGCTCGGGACGACGGCCGGTTCTGGCTATCGATTCCCGATGGCTGTGAACAGGGCTTGTTCAAGAATGCCGGTCGAGCGGCAGCGGATCTGAACGGCGTATTCGCGGCGTCCGTAGTCGCGGCCGACATCGGTATAGCGGGGATCCAGCGCGAGCCGGGTCCCCGTCGCCGTTTCTTTGACCTCCACCTTGAGATCCACGCCGCGATAGAGGGGCGCCGATCGAATTCCGAGATTGGCGGGCGAGAGCGGGTCGAAATTGCGCCGGTCGAGATCGGTGCAGGCCGCCCATCGTTCGTTCAGATAATTATGCTGGCGGGCCCGGATACGGCCGCGTTCGAAGTCGGCGACGACCACCGGAATATCGTTAGCCCGAAGATTTGCCAGGACGGCTTCCCAGACCTCGGCCTTGTCCGCTCCGAGGAATGTCCGCTGCGCGAGTAGATCCCGGCCGTCAGCTTCCGAGGTTGAAGCACAGCCGGCCAGGGACAAGGCTATCAACAACGCGGTCGTCGACTTCATGGCATCGCTCCCAGCGGTTCTTTCTCGAACCCTTACCAAGATGTTAGGTTCGGGAAGGGCGAAGGAGGAGTCCTCCGGCGGTGATCACGCGTGAAGGTCGTGTGAGAAGGTCACTCCGTTTCGCAACCGTTGCGCCAGGGCCACGTTTCGGGCCGTTCGGCGAAGCATGTTTCGGGAGGGCAGGCCATTGAAAAGGCGGCTGAAATTCTGGGGGTGGGGCTATGAAGGCGACGGTCTCGATGCCGGTGAAACGGCAAAGCTGAAAGGGTTCTACCAGGATCGCTTCGCCGTCGAGTTCGGCGACACCCTACCGCCGGCCGTCGAGGACATGGCGCTCGCCGCACCGCGTCTCCGGCCGCCGGACACCCTGTCCGCGATCTTCACCGACGAGCCCCATGCGCGCCTTTTGCACAGCTACGGCAAGTCCTATCCCGATGCCGTCAAGGTTTTTTCGCACGACTTCGAGCGCGCGCCCGATCTGGTCGCCAGACCGCGGGACGAGGACGAGATCCTGGCCGTGCTGGACTGGGCCACGGACGCCGGTGTCGCGGTCATCCCGTTCGGCGGCGGGTCCTCGGTGGTCGGCGGGGTCGAGCCGGTCGTCGGTGACCGGTTCGAGGGCACGGTCAGCCTCGATCTCAAGGGGCTGAACCGGCTGATCGAGATCGACCGGACCAGCCGCGCGGCGCGCTTTCAGGCGGGCGTTCTCGGCCCCGATCTCGAAGCGGCGCTGAAGCCCCACGGCCTCACCCTTCGTCATTTCCCGCAGAGTTTCGAGGTTTCGACGCTGGGCGGCTGGATCGCGACCCGCTCGGGCGGCCATTTCGCGACGCTCTATACCCATATCGACGATCTGGTCGAGAGCACGCGGAGCGTGACGCCGGCGGGCGTTCTCGAAAGCCGGCGGCTGCCGGGATCCGGTGCCGGACCGAGCCCGGATCGGCTGATGATCGGCTCCGAAGGGGCGCTCGGCGTGATCACCGAGGCCTGGGTGCGCCTGCAGGACCGGCCGATCCACAAGGCGGGTGCTGCGGTCGGCTTCGCCGGGATCGAGGAGGGGGCGGCGGCGATCCGAGCGGTGGCGCAGGCGGGGCTCTATCCCTCCAACCTTCGCCTCGTCGACGCCAACGAGTGCCTGGCGAATGGAGTCAATGACGGCGGCGAGGCGCTCCTGGTCCTGGCCTTCGAATCCGCCGATCATCCCGTGGAGGCGTGGATGGCGCGCGCGCTGGAGCTGGTGCAGGACCATGGCGGTCGTCTGCACCCGGATGCGGGCGCTGCCGAACGATGGCGCACCGCTTTCATCCGCATGCCCTACAACCGGGAAATTCTGACCCCTTCAGGGCTGATCGTCGATACCTTCGAGACGGCGATCACCTGGGATCGCTTTTCCGACTTCCACGACAAGGTCAAATCGGCGACCGAAGACGCGATCGTCGAAGCGACCGGCGAGCCCGGTCTGGTGACCTGCCGCTTCACCCACATCTATCCGGACGGTCCCGCTCCCTACTTCACCTTCCACGCCAAAGGCCGCACCGGCTTCGAGCCGGAAGCGCTGCTGGAGCAGTGGCGGCATATCAAGACCAGGGCCTCGGACGCGTTGATCGAGGCGGGCGGCACCATCACCCATCACCATGCGGTCGGCCGGGATCACATGCCCTGGTACGAGCGCCAGCGCCCTTCGCTCTTCGGCGAGGCGTTGGCGGCGGCGAAGCGGGCGCTCGATCCGGCCGGGATCCTAAATCCCGGCGTCGTCGTTCCCCTTGGCGGCGGCGAGCGGCAGATAGGCTGAGCGGGCCTCGCCGAGCCCGGTCCGATTATCGGAGCGGCGTCCGCGCTCGGCATTCTGCGGCTTGCGCCGGCCGAGCTTCCAGACCAGGCGCAGCAGGCCTTCCGCGAAGCGCGAGCGCTGGTGGAAGATGAAGCGTTCGGCCAGCAGATGGCGGGCGATCGGTCGCGGCGTCAGGGCCAGCGCCGTGGCCCAGGCGGCGTGCATCGCGCGCTGACCCGGATCGAGAATCGAGCCGGCGGCGGCGCGCAGTGCGGGGCCGAGCAGCGGCAGCCTGGCCTGCGGTTTCAGGACCGCGGCGGCGAGGCGGCTCTCCCAATAAGCGAGGTCGTTCTCGATGATGCCGGCGTCGAGCTCGTGCCCGAACTCGTGGGCGCGGTCCCGGAGGTAGCGCGTGCGCTCCTCGGCATCCCTGGCGTAGCGCTCGAAACGTTCTGCGGTCAGCTCGGCATGGGCGGACGTGTTGCGCTCGTGCACGCGATAGTGGCCGAGCGTCCTGCGCAGGGTCCGAACGTCGCCATGGAGCGGGGCGGCGACGTTCAGCGCGTCGTCGATGTCGCAGTCATAGCTCGCCGGGATCGGCATCACCTGCTCGAGAAAGCGGCGGGAGAACGCCGTGCCCGAGGTGGTGGTGGCGGGATAGACGCCGGCCCGGAACAGTTCGGCGCGGATGGTCTTCGGGCTCAGACCGTGCGGGTATTTGGGAAAGATCGTGTTGACCAGACGACCTTCGCTGTCGATCGCCTGCAGCGCGTATTGCACCTTGACGGTGCCGGGTGTCCAGCAAGCCAGGATGTCTCGTGCGGCGAACGGCTCCAGCCGGTCGTCGGAATCGAGGAAGATGACGATCTCGTGGCGGCAGAGTGCGAGGCCGGCCGTGCAGCTCGCCACCTGACCCCGATTGCTCTGGAACAGGGTTTCGATGCGGTCGCCATAGCTCTCGATGAGGCCGACCGAACCGTCCGTCGAGCCGTCGTCGACCACGATCACCTGGAGGCTGTCGCATGTCTGAGCCAATGCGCTGTCGATGGCGGCCCGCAAGTAGCGGGCGTAGTTGTATGAGCTGACGACGATGCTCAGCCCGGGATCGGCATCGGCCACTTCAATCTCCGAACGGCAGGACGAGGAGATGACAGGGAATATTCACACCTAATTGGCGAAAAAAAACTCTAGTGATTGCCAAATGGTTTGGCAATGCCGCCGAAAGTCGAACGCGATCGGCGCCCGTGTCGAAAATCGGTGCTGTCGCGTCGAAAACACGACAGAGCGCCGGTCCGCGTGCTGATAGGTGACGTCAGGATCCAGGGCGTGCATCGGCGGGAGGTTGCCATGGCGACGGCGCGGGCTATTCAGCGGGACGGCAGGCGTGGAGGACGGGCGTCGAGACGCGAGGCGCGCCAGTCCGTCGAGGTCAGGGCCTGGCCGGTCCTGAAGCGTACGGTTCCCGTCTACGAGATCCTGAGCGAGGACCGGCTCGAAGCGCTGCACCAGGCGTCGCTGCGCCTGCTTTCGGAGGTCGGCATCGACTTTCGGGACGACGAGGCGGCCGCGATGTGGCGCGATGCGGGCGCCGACGTTCGCGGCCATCGCGTGCGCATTCCGGAAGCGCTGCTGATGGACCTGGTCGCGAAGGCGCCGAGCCGCTTCACCGTGACCGCCCGAAACCCTGCGAAGAGCACCGAGATCGGCGGCGACAAGGTCGCGTTCGCCCCGACCTACGGCTCGCCCTTCGTCTACGACTTCGACGGCGAGCGACGCTACGGCACGCTGGAAGACCTGAACAACTTCCACAAGCTCGCTTATCTTTCGCCGGTCCTGCACAACACGGGTGCCGTGATCTGCGAGCCGGTCGACGTCGCGGTCCCGAAGCGGCATCTGCACATCACCATGAGCGCGATCCAGCATTCGGACAAGCCGTTCATGGGCCCGGTCACGGCGCCCGAGCGCGCCGCCGACGCGGTCGGGATGGCGAAGATCCTGTTCGGCGCCGAGACCGTCGAGGCGGGGCCGGTGATGATGTCGCTGATGAACTGCAACTCGCCGCTGGTCTGGGACGAGACCATGCTCGGCGCGATGAAGGTCTACGCGCGAGAAAATCAGGCCTGCATCGTCTCGCCCTTCGTGATGGCGGGCGCCAATGCGCCGGCGAGCGCCGCCGCCGCGGTCGCCCAGCTCAATGCCGAGGCGCTCGCCGGCATCGCCTTCACCCAGCTTTGCCGGGCGGGCGCGCCCGTGGTCTACGGCCACTTCATCGCGACCATCTCCATGCGCACCGGAGCGCCCATGGCGGGCACGCCGGAGATGGGCTTCATGAACCTGATGATCGGGCAGCTGGCCAGGAGATACGGCGTGCCGCTTCGCTCCTCGGGCATGATGGCCGGCTCGAAGAGGGTTGACGCGCAAGCGGCCTACGAGTCGATCCAGACCATGTACCCGGTGTTTCTCGCCGGCACCAACTACGTGATGCACAGCTGCGGCTGGGACGAGTCGGGTCTGGCCGCGAGCTTCTCCAAGTTCGTCCTGGACTGCGAGCAGATCGAGATGTTCTACCGCTTCGGACAGGGGCCGCAATTCGGCGACTTCGACGAAGCGGTGGCGACCATCGCCGAGGTCGGCCCGGGCGGTCATTATCTCGGCACCGATCACACCCAGAGCCATTTCGAGACGGCCTTCTACATGCCTGAGCTGGCGGACGCCAACAGCTACGAGCAGTGGCTGGCGGAAGGGTCGAAAGACGCCGAGCAGCGCGCCGTGGAGAAGGCGAAGGCGATGCTGGCGAGCTACGAGCCGCCGGCCCTCGATCCGGCGGTCGACGAGGCGTTGAAGGCGTTCATCGCCGAGCGCGAGGCGGTGCTGCCCGACAGCGTGACGTAAGACCGGCCGGCGGGTCGTTCTTCAAAGCGCCATCGCCAATTCCTTTCGGCCCTGGTGTCTGGTGACGAACACCGCCGCCGCCTCCGCCAGCAGGGGCCTCGAGATGTAGTAGCCCTGCACGAAGGAAGCGCCCATGCCGGCCGCGGTTTCGAGCTGCTCGCGGGTTTCGATTCCCTCGAAGGTGATTTCGAGATCGAGGGCCTTCGAGAGCGCGACGATGGTCTGGACCAGCATGTTCTCGCGGCCGCCGGCGATCATCGCCTGGGTGTATTGCCGATCGATCTTCAGGATGTCGACCGTGAACTGACGGAGGTGGTTGATTCCGGAAAAGCCGGAGCCGAAATCGTCGAGAGCGATGCGGATGCCGAGTTCACGAAGGCCATCGAGGGTCTCGCGCACCAATTTGGGGTCGATCTGAAAGACCGATTCCGTCATTTCCAGAACCAGCCTGTTCCCCGGCAGGCCCGTGCGATCGAGGGTGTCCAAAACGGTCTCGACCAGAAACCGGTCCTTGAACTGAACCGGCGAAAGGTTGACGGAGACGCTGACGGCGGCCGTCCAGGACATGGCCTCTCTGCAGGCCTGCTCCAGAACGTGCTTGCCGATTTCGATAATCAGGCCCGACTGTTCCGCGACGTCGATGAAGAGGTCGGGCATGACCAGGCCGCGGACGGGATGATGCCATCGGATCAGGGCTTCGAGGCCCGCCACGGTCCTGCCGTCGGCATGCATGATCGGCTGGTAGGCGATGCCGAGCTGGTCGTCGATCAGGGCCTGTTTCAGTTCCCGCTGAACGTGCACGCGATGGGCGGCGCTTTTCGCCATGGAGATGTCGAAAATGGCGAAACCGCTGCCGCTGGCATTCTTGGCGTGGTAGAGGGCGAGATCGGCGCGGCCGAGCGCCTGGGTTTCGTTGGTGTCGTCGGCATCCAGCCAGCTCACGCCGACGCTGATGCCGACCGACACGCTGGCTTCTGTGAGAGCGAAGGCTTCGGCGCAGCGCTCGACCAGCCGGCGCACGGTCGCGAGCATGGCGTCGAGCTCCGGTGCCGCCGGCCAGATCGCGACGAACTCGTCGCCGCCCAGGCGGTAGAGGTCGACCTCCGCGGGCAGGATGGCGCGTGCGCGCTCGACGATCCCCTGAATCAGCTCGTCCCCGGTATTGTGGCCGAGGGTGTCGTTGATGAATTTGAACTTGTCGATGTCGAAGAGGATCACCGCCGTCTCGCGGTCCCCGGTTTCCGATGTGGCCAGCAGCTCGGCCATGTGCTCGGTGAAGGCGCGCCGGTTTTCCAGGCCGGTCAGGGCGTCCCGATAGGCGGTATGGCGGATGCGCTCCTCGGCCTCCAGCAATTGCTGCAGCTGCAGCCAGACCCGTTCGGCCTTATGCCCCATGATATGGAAGGTGACGCCCAGGACGAGCGGGGCGAGATGCACGATGTAGTGAATGGGGTTGCTGCGGAGAATCTGGCTGTAGCTGTCCCCATGCCCGCCGATGACGAAATCGAAGGCGATGCCCAGCGCAGGGAACATCACGCCGAACGCGATGCCGGCGAGGGTGTATCTGCATGTAGTGCTCAGCGACAGGGCGACGTTCCTCGGCACTGGATCACGCAGTGGGTGGAATCGAAAGCCTAGCCTCTCAACGTTAAGAATATACAAACAGCCCGCAGACGACCTCGTCGGTCAATCGGGGGCCGTCGTCGCGTCGGGAGCCGGAAACGGTTCTGCAGAAGGCAAAAATGGCTTAACCTCGATATCGACGGCCATGATTGGGTCGGACCGGCTCGACGGATTTCTTTGTCGATCATGATGACGAGATGGATTTTCATCGTCGCTTATTGCGCTTCGCTGATCGGGTTCGGCACGCCGCCCGCGCCCGCACTCAGTCTGTCGCCGCAATCCGAACCACCCCGCCGCTCGTCCCCGTCTCCCGGCGAGGCGGCCCTGATCGACGGGCCGCCGGCGACCATGGTGGCCTGCCTCGCCGTCGCCAGGGATCGCCGCGCCGACGCCCTTTGGCGGAGCGAAGCCTTCGCCGGGGCCAGGGCTTCGAGCGCGCCCGGCGTCGTCGACGCCCTGGCCGGCATGCCGGGACAGCAGCGTCTGAAGCTCGGTTTCGGCACGGTCCGCCTTTGCGCCGGCATCGTCCGGGCCTGGTATGGCAGGCGAAAGGAGGCGGCGGAGTTGCCGTCCATGGACGAAGCCGTGGTCGTCGACCTCTCGCTGCCCAGACGCCGGCCTGCCTCCATGCCGCGCGGACGCCCTGATGCCGCTGCCGCGGCGTTCGATCACCTGGCGCGGGGCTCGATCGATGCCGGCGCGCTGGTGCGCGTCGCGAGCGCGAAGGGGCTGCTGCCGGACAGCGCCTATGGCGGCCTCAGGCTGGAACATGCCGACATCCAGGGCACGCTGAACCTTCGCAACGCCGAGATCTCACGGCCGCTGATGCTGGTCGATGTCCGGCTTCTGGGCAGCGACGACGTCGCGCTGCGCATCGGCGACAGCGACTTCGAGGGCGACGTGACCGTCGACAGGAGCCTGATCTGCGGCGATGTCAGGATTCACGAATCGCGGTTCGCCAAAGGTATCGAGTTCGTCGACGTCACGCAGACGGACACCGGCTGCGCCGTCGACGATCTCGCCGGCGGGGCCGGTGGTGCCAGCCTGCATGTCGAGGCGAGCACCATCGGGCAGAGCCTGAAGACGGTGCGATCGGCGTTCGGCGGCCTGGCGGTGATCGGCAACGAGATCGGCGGGCTCCTGTCCAGCCGGGCCTCGTTCGGCGGCAGCCTGCGGGTGATCGAGAACAGGATCACCAGCGTGCAGATGGATTGCTCGATGCTGCCGAGGGCGTCCGACATCAGCTACAATCAGATCGAGCGGGATCTTTTCGTCTACGGCTCGAGGCATCGCCGCGCTTACGACTGCGAAGGCCACTGGACGGCGCAACCCGCGGCCGCGGCCTTTCCCCCCGCCGCCATCCGCATCGTCGACAATCGCATCGGCGGCGGCCTCGGCTTCACCGAGTTCGACGGCGGGCTGGTCGACGCCGTGGTCGATCTCAGCGGCAACGATGTCGGGGCGGGGTCGGACATCGAGATTCCCGCCATGCCCTGGCGGGGCACGCTCGATCTCGGCGGCAGCGTCTTCGACGGCAGTCTCAGGGTGGGCGTCACCGGGCCGGTCGACGAGGAGGCCGGCCCGCTTCATTACTGCCGTCCGCTGGGCCAGGCGCGGGCACCGGACGCCGCGGTGGTGTCCATGCGCGTGACCGAGGTCAACGTGCTCACCTGGGACGTGCCGCTGACCTGCGCGATTCGCTGGTCCGGCGCCGGGCTCGCCTACAAGCTCTGGCTGGCGGGCGTGCGCACGCTTTCGAGCCTGCGCGATCCCGACCGCGCCGATACCGCCTTTCTGGAATGGCGCAAGACCATGGTCGATTTCGACCGCGCCGCCCTCGAGGCCATGAGCACCTATCTCGCGTCCAGCGGTTCGTACAATGGCAGTCGGAAGGTCCTGCTGGACGCCAAGCGGCTGAACTACGCGCCCGGCTGCGCGCCGGACTGGTCGGCCGGGACCTGCGCGGTCCAGATGCTGATCGGGGACGGTGACGACGCCTGGCTGGCGCGGGCGCTCGAGGGGGCGGGGAGTGCGGCCTGGATCGCCTTTCTCTGGCCGGTCGGCTATGGCGCCGTGCCGGAGCGGGCGATCGTGCTTCTCCTGTTCGGCGCGGTCGCTTTCGCCGTGGTCTATGCCGGCTATTCGCGCCGGCTGAAGCGGGATCTGATGCAGGTGCCGAACTATCTCGTGAACCTCCGCCGGCTTCGGCGGACCTCGCAGATGGCGGAGGCCGCCCTCAAGCGCCGGAAGGGGGAGGACGGGGCGCCGGCCGAGAGCGACGGGGAGCCGCCGGACCTGATCTCGGGGCTGATCGACGTCTGGCCGACCCGTGCGATCTGGCGAAAGCTCGACATGGAGGACCGGATCGAGATGATCAGGGATGATCTGCTGCCGGAGATCGAGCGCTGCAAAGTCGAGATCATCGCCCACGAACCGACCCGGGTGAAACGGCTGCACAGGCGGCTCGAACGGTTCGCGATCAAGAGGATCGGTCAGCGCCTCAAGCGCTACGGCAGGAACGACGTGCTCGGCTTCGACCGCTATCACAGCGACGATCTGCACGATCGCTTCAGCCATTGGCGCTACAGCCTGGACAACATGATTCCGATCATCGACCTGCACGCCCGGACGCGCTATTTCCCCATTTCCGGCAAGGTCCGCGTGCTCGCCTTCATGCAGTATCTCTGCGGCTGGTGGTGGCTCTCGCTGTTCTCCTACTTCACCTCCTCGGCTTCACTTTAGCGCACCGTCCCCGGCTTGCCGGGCGCCGTCTTCTCGCGTATCCGAGGCTCTGCCGCCCGACCGGAGTTTCAGGAAAACGCCATGCCTTCGACCTCGATCAAAGCCGATCTCCTCGCTCGTGCCGACGAGGGACGGCCGGTCACGGTCGGGCTTGCGGGCTGCGGCCAGATGGGCACGGACATCGTCTGCCAGATCGAGCGGATGCCGGGGCTGAGGCTCGGCGCGATCGCCGATCTGACCATCGACATGATGCGCGCGGCGGTCTCGATCGCCGGGATCGACGAGGCTCGGACCGCGGTCTGCGGGGATGGCGGCGGCATCGACGGGGCGATCGAGGCGGGACGCCTGGCGCTGGTCGAGGACGCAGGCGCGCTCGCCGAAAGCGGCCTGATCGAGGTGGTGATCGACGCCACCGGCAATCCCGGCTTCGGTGCCGACTTGACCCTGAAGGCGATCGAAGGCGGCAAGCATGTCGTGATGATGAACGTCGAGTGCGACGTCACCATCGGCCGGCACCTTGCAGGTGCGGCCCGACGAGCGGGCGTGGTGTATACGGGCGCTGCCGGCGACGAGCCCGCGGCGACCATCGAGCTGATCCGGTTCGCGGAGGACCTCGGCATGACCGTGGTCGCCGCCGGCAAGGGCAAGAACAACCCGCTGAACGTCGACGCGACACCCGATCTTTATGTGGACGAGGCCTGTGCCCGGGCCATGAACCCGCGCATGCTGGTGGAGTTCGTCGACGGCTCCAAGACCATGATCGAAATGGTGGCGATCGCGAATGCCACCGGCCTCGTTCCCGACGTCCCCGGCATGCACGGGCCGGCCGCCGGCCTCGATGACCTGGCGAAGGTACTCTGTCCGGTCGAGGACGGCGGGGTCCTGAGCCGAAAGGGCGTGGTCGACTACTCCATCGGCAAGGGCGTGGCGCCGGGCGTTTTCTGCATCGTCGAGATGAACCACCCGCGGCTCACCGAGCGCATGATCGACCTCAAGGTCGGGGACGGCCCCTATTTCCCGCTCTATCGTCCTTATCATCTCACCAGCATGGAGGTGCCGCTGTCGGCCGCGCGCGCGGTCCTCTACGGACAGGCGGACATGGCGCCGCTGGAGCGGCCGGTCGCCGAGGTCGCCGCACTTGCGAAGAAGGACCTTTCGCCCGGCGAGCGTCTCGACAAGATCGGCGAATATGGCTACCGCGGCTTCGCGCTCACGGCCGCCGACGCCGCCGAGCGAGGCGCCCTGCCGCTCGGCCTCGCCGAGGGTGCTACGGTGACCGCCCCGGTGCGCAAGGGCGAACTCCTGACCTATGCCAATTGCGCGCCGGACGGCGATCTCGCGATCACCCGCCTTCGGAAGCGCCAGGATCAGGCGGACGCGCGTCACTGAAAGAGCCGCCCGTCGCACGGCCCGCCTCGACGCCGCCTCCATGGCTGATAAGATGGCGTGGGAGGAAACGTTCATGACCGAGAATTCAGCCGAGGACCGGCGCGCGCTGCTCGCCAAGCATTTTCTGCTGGCGCCGCTCGACGACGAGGCCCTCGACACGCTGCTGGCGGTGTCGAGCGAGCGGCGCTTCACCAACGGTCAGGTGATCTTCCAGAAGGGCGATCCCGGCACCAGCATGATGGCGGTGCTCGAGGGGCGGGTGCGCATCGGCGCCTATTCCGAGGACGGCCGCGAGGTGATCCTGAACATGGTCGAGCCCGGCCAGCTGTTCGGCGAGATCGCCCTGCTCGACGGCAAGGAGCGCAGCGCGGATGCCACCGCCATGGGCAGGACCGAGCTTCTGATCCTCGACCGCCGGGAATTTCTGCCGTTTCTGGAGCGCAACCCGAAGATCGCGGTGCAGCTTTTCGAGGTCCTGTGCGAGCGGGTCCGGCGCGCCAGCGAGATGGTCGAGAGCATCGCGTTTCTGGATTTCGGCGCACGGCTCGCGCGGCTGCTGGTCCAGATGTCCGAGCAGTATGGCCGGCGGACCGAAGAGGGGCTCCTGATCGATCTCCGCATCTCCCAGGCCGACCTCGGCAATCTGATCGCGTCGTCCAGGGAAAGCGTGAACCGTCAGCTCAGCGCCTGGGCCCAGGAAGGCGTGATCGCCCTCGATCACGGCAAGATCACCATCCTCGACGCCGAGACGCTCGAGTTCACCGCGCAGACTTCGGCGATGTGAGGGATATGCGGCGAGTATAGCCGGAACCTTCCCATGGAAATTCAGGGTTTCGACCATGTCGTGCTCTGCACCGGGAGCGTTTCGGCCCTTCTGCGGTTCTATCGGGACGTACTCGGTCTCGAAGCGCGCGAGGAGCGGCCCGGCAAATGGTCGCTGCATTCCGGATCCCACAAGATCAGCCTGCAGGACGCGGCCACGCGCCCGGCGATCGCGGCCGGCACGGCGCCCGGAAGCGGGAGTTTCTGTTTCTTGACCGAAACGCCGCTCGCCGAGATCGTGGCACGGCCGAAGGCTTGCGGCGTCGCCGTCGTGGACGGCCCGGGCGAGCGGATCGGGGCGACGGCGCCGCTGATGTCGGTTTACATCAATGATCCCGACGGCAATCTTGTGGGGATCAGCAATCAGCTGACGTGAGGGGGCAGGGTCGTCGGATCTCGGCCCCTCGCGCGGGGAGGCGTCCTTGTCTCTGTCGATCCGTCCCGACGACCTCGAAGGCGCCGACATCCGGAACCTTCTCGAGGTGCATCTCGGCACCATGGCGGCGCATTCGCCGCCGGAAAGCCGGCATGCGCTCGATCTCGACGGATTGCGCGCGCCCGACGTCACGTTTTGGAGCGTTCGTGACGGCGAGCTGCTGGTCGCCTGCGGTGCCCTCAAGGAGCTCGATCCCGAGCATGGCGAGATCAAGTCCATGCACACTGTCGAGGCCAGGCGCGGGCAGGGGATCGCGGCGGCCGTGCTCGAGCACATCATGGCCGAAGCAGGGCGCCGCGGATATCGGCGGCTCAGCCTGGAGACAGGTTCGATGGCGGCATTCGCGCCGGCGAGAGCGCTCTATGCCCGCTACGGTTTCGAGGACTGCCCGCCCTTCGCCGATTATCGCCCCGACCCCAACAGCGTGTTCATGACCCGAGACCTCCAGCCCTTCCTTCCCGACAAGAGACCGCATACCCTGGGATAAGTCAGCTCACTCTTCGAAGGCGGTTCAAAGTCCATGAAGTGGTCATACCACGCGGTTCGAAGTCGATGACCTGGTCACGCCACCACCTGAAGACGCTGGAGCGGCGGCTGCTCTGGCTGGCCTGCTGGACCATCCACCACGCCAACCACATCCGCCCGAAGGACGTGGTCAAGGTCGGCGGCCACCAGGCGTCCTCGGCCTCGATGGTCTCGATCATGACCGCCCTCTACGGCCATGTGCTGCGGCCGGAAGACCGGGTCGCGGTCAAGCCCCATGCCTCGCCGGTCTTTCACGCCATGCAGTATCTGATGGGGCTGCAGACCGTCGACAAGCTGAAGGCCTTTCGCGGCTATGGCGGGGCGCAAAGCTATCCGAGCCGAACCAAGGACATTGACGACGTCGACTTTTCCACCGGCTCCGTCGGCCTCGGTGTCGCCATCACCGCGTTCGCCTCGATCATCCAGGACTATCTCGCCGCCAAGGACTGGTCGGGAGACCGGCCGCCGGGCCGCATGATCGCGCTGGTGGGCGATGCCGAGCTCGACGAGGGCAATGTCTATGAGTGCCTGCAGGAAGGCTGGAAGCACGATCTCAGAAATTGCTGGTGGGTGATCGACTACAACCGCCAGAGCCTGGACGGCGTCGTGCGCGAGGGCCTCTGGCAGCGCATCGAGGCGATTTTTTCGGCGTTCGGCTGGGCGGTGGTGCGGCTCAAATACGGCGCCCTGCAGAAAGCCGCCTTCGCCGAGCCCGGCGGCAAGGCGCTGCAGGACTGGATCGACAGCTGCCCGAACCAGCTCTATTCGGCGCTCGCCTTTCAGGGCGGCGCCGCTTGGCGTGCGCGGCTGATGGACGAGATCGGCGACCAGGGTGCGGTCACCGAGCTTTTGAACAGGAGAAGCGACGCCGAACTTTCGGCGCTGATGCTCAATCTCGGCGGCCATTGCGTCGAGACCCTGGTCGAAGCGTTCGACGGCGTCGATCACGATCGTCCGACCGCGTTTCTCGCCTACACCATCAAGGGCTGGGGCACGCCGCTCGCCGGCCACAAGGACAACCACGCCGGCCTCATGACCCCCGACCAGATGGCGGCCTTCCAAAAAGAGATGGGCATTCCCGAAGGCCAGGAATGGAGTCGGGACGCCGACGGCGTGGACTCCGAAGCGTTTCAGGCCTTCCTGCGGGGTATACCATTCTACGCGGACGGACCTCGGAGGTTCTCGGCAGCGAGCGTACCGACACCGGGTCCGGTGCTCCTCGACGACCGCGAGCAGTCCACCCAGACCGGCTTCGGCAAGATCATGGACCAGCTCGCGCGCGACAAGGACTCCGAGCTCGCCGCGCGCATCGTGACCGCCTCGCCCGACGTCACCGTCTCCACCAATCTCGGCCCCTGGGTCAACCGCCGCGGCCTGTTTTCACGTGCGGAGCAGGCCGACGTGTTTCGCGACGAGAAGGTGCCCTCGACGCAAAAATGGCGCTTCTCGCCGGACGGCCAGCATCTGGAGCTCGGCATCGCCGAAATGAATCTCTTTTTGTTACTGGGCGCCGCCGGCTTGTCGCACTCGCTCTTCGGCGAGCGCCTGCTCCCCGTCGGCACGGTCTATGACCCTTTCGTCATGCGCGGCCTGGACGCCCTCAACTACGCCTGCTACCAGGACGCCCGCTTCATCATCGCCGGGACCCCCAGCGGGGTGACTTTGGCTCCGGAGGGTGGGGCGCACCAGTCGATCGGCACGCCCCTGATCGGCATGAGCCAGGACGGCCTCGCCGCCTTCGAACCAGCCTATCTCGACGAGCTCTCCGTCATCATGGACTGGGCGTTCGACTACCTGCAGCGCGACGGCGAGGGCGATCCCGACGAGCGCACCTGGCTGCGTGACGAGACGGGAGGCTCGGTCTATCTGCGCCTGTCCACCCGTCCGATCGAGCAGCCCGCGCGCCGGGAGGACGAGGCCTTCCGGCTAGGCGTGATCGATGGCGCCTATTGGTGGCGCGAGCCGGGCCCGAACGCCGATTTGATCATTGCCTACCAGGGCACGGTCGCGCCCGAGGCGATCGAGGCGGCGGGCCGCATCGGCGAAGACCGCCGCGACATCGGCGTCCTCGCCGTCACCTCCGCCGACCGTCTGAACGCCGGCTGGACCGCGGCCCAGCGTGCCAGGCGAAGGGGGCAGGTGGACGCCAGAAGCCATATCGAACGCCTCCTTGAAAACCTCCCGCCCCACTGCATGATCATCACAGTCACCGACGGCCACCCCGCCACCCTCGCCTGGTTCGGTTCGGTCATGGGGCACAAAACCGCGCCGCTCGGCGTCGAGCATTTCGGACAGACGGGCTCCGTCGCCGATCTTTATCACCATTTCGGCATCGACGCCGATGCGATCGTGGCGACCGCGCATGGGCTGGTGCAGGGGCGGCCGCTTCGGAATCTGGGGGTGATTGCCTGACCGGCAGGGACGGGTCCTGCGGCCTGGCTTTTTCTGCGAGTTCGACGCCGCCGTCTTTCAGGGTTCAGGAGACCAGGAACCTATCGTGATTGGTCGGCCCTGGCGTCGGACGCCGATTTCGGAAGCTCTCGAGAAATGTCAGAAGCTCGGTCTCGGCCAGAGCGGGCTTGAACAGGAAGCCCTGAGCCATGTGACAGTCGGCGGCGAGCAGGAAGTCGCGCTGACATTCGGTCTCGACGCCTTCGGCGATGGTTTTCAGGCCGAGACTGCGGGCCAGCCCGATGATACCGTTGATGATGGCACGATCGTTGGAGTCGGTCTCGATGTCCTTCACGAAGGTCTGGTCGATCTTGAGATACTGAATCGGCAGCCGCTTGAGATAGGCGAGGTTGGAGTAGCCGGTCCCGAAGTCGTCGACGGCGAGCGTGATGCGGCGTTCCCGCAGGCTGGTCAGGATCTCGGTGGTGGCCACGTTGTCGCCGACCATGGCGTCCTCGGTGATCTCGAGCGTGAGCTGGTCCATCGGCAGGCCGGTGCGCGCCAGCGTGTCGTCGAGCATGGCCAGAAAATTGTGATGATGGAGCTGGATGGGCGAAAGGTTGATCGCCAGTTGCGGTTTCAGACCCCGCTCCGACCAGGCGACGACGCGCCGGCAGGCACATTCCAGCACCCAGGCGCCGAGATCGACGATCAGGCCGGATTTGGCGGCGATCTCGATGAACACGCCGGGTGAAATCGGGCCGAGCGACTGATCGTTCCAGCGCACCAGCGCTTCGACGCCGAACACGTGGCCTGAAGCGAGGTCGATCTGCGGCTGGAAATGGACGTCGAGTTCGGCGGCCTCGATGGCCCGCCGCAAGCCCGCTTCGATATGCAGGCGACGGCGAAGCATCGCATCCATGTCGGCTTCGAAGAAGCGGAAGGTACGCCGTCCGGCAGCCTTGGCTTCGTAGAGCGCCACGTCGGCGCAGCGCAGAATGGCTTCGTCCGTGTCACCGTCGGCAGGGGCGGATGCGATTCCGATGCTCGTGGACAGATGGACCGTGCCGCCGCTGATCGTGATCGGCTGCTCGATCGTATCGATCATCCGTTGTGCCACCTCCGCCGCCCGGGCGTTGCCGGGGCAGCAGTTGAGCACCACGGCGAATTCGTCACCACCGAGCCGTGCGACCATGTCCGACTGGCGGATGACGCGGGTCAACCGCTCGGCGATGACCTTGAGCAGCTCGTCGCCGGCCTGGTGGCCGTGGGTGTCGTTGACGGATTTGAAGCCGTCGAGGTCGAGGGCGAGCAGATGGAACCCTGCGCCGCCGCTGCGCATCGCGTCGAGAGCGTCCTTCATGGTCTGCGCCAGAAGCGCCCGGTTGGCGAGCCCGGTCAGCGCGTCGTGCTGCGCCAGAAAGCGGGCGCGCCGCTCGCGCTTGCGTACGTTAAATTCGGCCCGGCGCGCACGCAGCGCCTCCAGCGCGACCATGAGAAAAACGCTGGTGAAGACGACGGCGACGGCGAAGCTCATGCGCTGGATGTTGCCGACCAGCATCGAGAGGTCGTCGCGCATTTCGACGCCGCGTTTCTGACGCCTGATCGCGAAGCCGATGGAGCTCGCAGCGAGATCGTCCTCGAAGACGGTCAGCGCCGCGCGGATATCGGCGAGGGTCGCTTCGGCGCCTGGTTCGAGCCGCTCGACCTCGGGTTCGATCTCCTTCAGGACGTCCAGCAGCGCCGTCGCGAGCTGCAGGATGCCGGATTCCCTGCTGAACATGTGGAAATCCGGTGCTTCCCGAATGCCTGCCGCGCGCGACCAGACGATGTCGAACCGCTCGAACGCCTCGTCGAAATCCATGGTCGGATCGCCGGCGACGAGCCGTTCGAAGCCGTCCCGCATGCGGTAATATTCGACTTCGAGCCGAACGCTGTCGTCGCCGCCGATGGTCAGGTCGCGGGAGTCGTCGATCTCCTCGTTGAGGTGGCTGACGCCCTGGTAGACCTGAAGGCCGATGGCGAGCGGCACCAGCAGCAGGATGCCGTAGAGCAGAAGCCGCCAGCGCAGGTCGCTGATCATGCTGCCGTCGCCGGCTACCTCACGTCGAGCGAGACGAGCTGCCAGACGCAGCGGCTGTGGATCATCTCGTTGTCGAGGGTGGGTTCGGCGGAAAACGGATACATGATCCAGCTCGGGCCCCTGTCCCTCACCCTGAGCCGCTTGCCGTCGGCCTCCATGGCGAGGATGGCGTCGTGAATCGCGAAATCGCTGATCGGGATCTCGACCTTGTAGAGATCGAGGGCGGTAGCCTCGACGGCATCGCCGCGGGCGCCGACATAGTTCAGGAGATCGCGCATGCGCACGCCGCGAAAGACGGTCGTGCCCTTGATGAAGGGTGTCTCGGTCGCCAGTTCGATCATGCCGAGGGATTCGAGCATCTTGCGATCGAACTCGGCGCGGTTTTCGCCGTTGGTGTGCTCGATATTGCCGGTGATGGTGAGGATCACGCGGCCCTTGGGCTTGGCGATCGAGGCGGCCGCCGCTTCCATGCCCGCGGGCAGGGCGCAGAGCAGCAGGAGAACGAACAGGCGGCGGATCGTGGCGAAGGGCGGCGGCATGCTTGTCATCCGTCTGGTTTCGGCGCAGGGGAGCCACGCAGTCTAGAGAGCAGTCGTTAAGGCAGGCTTAATCCGCGCGCCCGCGAAGGGGTTTCTGACTTCGGCGGCGGGTGGCATGGTGATCGGAGGCGACGTTGCCAACCCTTGATCATCGAGGCCCGCATGTCCGACCCCATCCCGCTTCTCGGCTACTGCGACCGGCTTTCCGGCCGGCCGGGCGATGTCATCGGCTTCAAGGTTTCTTCGCATCTTCCCGAGGACTATGGGGCACGCCTGGTGCGGGTGATCTCGGCGGACCCGAATCCTGACGGTCCCGGCATGATCGAGGAGGCGGTGGAAGCGTCCTTCGCCGGAACCTATCCATCCCGCCCGCAGCCGTTTTATCCGGGTTCTTACGTCCATATCGAACACCCGTTGACGCTGGCCGGCGCCCCGGCCTTGGAGGCGGTGATCTGGCCGACGCTGGTGAACGGGAAAGAGCAGGTGGTGCTCGCATGGGGCGAGATGGAGCTGTTGCTGCTGGGGGACGGATCGCTCGGCGGCACGCTCGGGCCGCACCGGTTTTCCAGTGGCGTCCCCCTCAAGCTCCGGCATTGGTATCGGGTGCGCTTCGCCTATGATCCCGCAGCCGGGCAGGTGGTTTTGACTCAACAGGAGACCGGGCCGCGAGGGGACGTCGGCGAGGAAGTGAGGCGGTCGGCGGGGGCGCAGGTCGATTCTGGCGGCGCTGCCTCCCTCAGTATCGCGGCGCGGGTGACGGACGGGCGGGCGTCCGGCTTCTTCAACGGGAAGATCGAGGCGCCGACCGTCCATGCGGGCGACGAGGTCCTGGCGCGCTGGGATTTTTCCGACGGCATTTCGAGCACCGAAGTCACGGGAACCGGTCCGGCTGGCGCGCTGGTCAACCTGCCGGCGCGCGGCATGACCGGGGCGCTCTGGGACGGCAGCGAGCCCTGCTGGCGGCATGCGCCGGCGCACTACGCCGCCATCCATTTCCACGAGGACGACATCTACGACTTCGGCTGGGAGAACGATTTTTCGTTCACGATTCCCGAGGAACTGCCGTCCGGCGTCTACGCCGTTCGGCTCCGGTCAGGCGAGCATGAGGACGCCATCCCGTTCTTCGTCTGTCCGCCGAAGGGCGAGCGTCGCGCCGACCTCTGCGTGCTGATCTCGACCTTCACCTATGTGGTCTACGGCAATCACGCGCGCCCGGATTTTTCGCCCGAATGGAAAGAAGAGTTCGCGCGCTGGGGGGCGTATCCGCACAATCCGGCCGAACACGCGGAATACGGGCTTTCGACCTACAATTATCACAGCGACGGGTCGGGCATCTGCCACGCCTCGCACCGCCGTCCGCTCCTCAACATGCGCCCTGGCTACGTCACCTTCGGCTACGGGCCGGGCTCGCGCCACCGCCACTTCCAGGCGGACAGCCATCTCTGGGCCTGGCTGCACGCCAAGGGATATTCCCACGACATCGTCACCGACCAGGAGCTGCATGACGACGGGATGGAGGCGATCCGCGGCTACAAGGCGGTGACCACCGGGAGCCACCCGGAATACCATACGGCGGAGACGCTGGACGCCCTCTTGGACTATCGCGATGCGGGCGGCAGGCTCGCCTATCTCGGCGGCAACGGGTTCTACTGGCGCGTGGCGCTGCATCGGACGGAACCGGGCGCCATCGAGATCCGGCGCGCGGAGAGCGGCATTCGCGCCTGGGCCGCGGAGCCCGGCGAATATTACAACGCCTTCGATGGCGCCTATGGAGGGCTCTGGCGGCGAAACGGGCGGCCGCCGCAGGCGCTGGCGGGCGTCGGCTTTTCGGCCCAGGGCCAGTTCGAGGGTTCCTATTACCGTCGCAAAGTCGAAAAAAACGACCCGGAGGTCGGCTGGATTTTTTCGGGCGTCGAGAACGAGATCATCGGCGATTTCGGGCTTTCCGGCGGCGGGGCGGCCGGCTTCGAGCTGGACCGCGCGGACCCGAGGCTCGGAACGCCGGACGAGGTGCGCATCCTCGCGAGCTCGGAGGGGCATGGCGAGAGCTTCGTCCTGGTGCCGGAGGAACAGCTCACCCACATCACCAACTGGCCGAACGAACCGCAAGAAAAACTCCTTCGCGCCGACATGGTTTTTTTCGAGGTGCCGGGCGGCGGTGCGGTCTTTTCGACCGGCTCCATCACCTTTTGCGGCTCGCTCCCCTGGAACGATTTCGACAACGAGGTCTCGACGCTGCTCGGCAACGTGTTCGATCGCTTTCTGGCGTGACGGCGGGGCGGATCCCGATCGGGTATGATCGGGATGCACGCTCGATTTCACCTTCGCCGGATCCCATGGCCGAACCGGTGATGCGACCTGCTCGACAAACGCTCCGGGCCGTCGTGACGATTTCACATTTCGGCGTTCGCGAAACACAATCTTAACGCTTGCCCGGTATCGTCCCATAGGTGGTCCATGCGACCCTGGGAGTCGGCCCGCCCGCCGAAAATGGGTGGGGCGAGGCTCGGATTCCCAGGGTCGCATGGACCTAAGCTCATCATCAGGGAAAAGAGTGAAGGAATGGTTACCACGTCGGCAGGCAAGCGTGATGATCGAGAGCTTTTCGCGATCAGGTGGACCCACCTGATCGATCAGAAAATGCGGCGAAAGCAAATAGAGGGAACGTGCGTCCCGCTCCTGTCCGATCGGGATCCGCTCGAGCGTCACAGGGCGGCGCGTCGATGATGTGTCGAGCGGCCTGGCCCATCACATTGCTCGGGCCGCCGTCATCGGTAACCCATCCTTAACCCGTCGGCCCTAAGGTGATTTTTCGGTCCATGCGACCCTGGGAGTCCGTCCGCCCGCCTAAAAAGGTGGGGCGAGGCACGGATTTCCAGGGTCGCATGGACCATACCGCGGATTGTGGAGCCAAAAGTTTAAGGCTTCGTTTGCGGGTGTGGAGAAAGCTTCCGATACCGGTTTCACTTTGAGATGACCGGCCGGGGGCGCTGAAGACGGTAGGGCGCGACCGTGGTCCCGCAGGCTGTCGGGGGCAGGATGGCAGAACCGGGAGGGACGGTCGTTTCGTCTCGGAAACTGTAGGATGCGTCGTCGCCGCGGTCGGGCGGGGTTCGGGGTTCGACCGGGCGGGCGGATCGGTGTATGAACGCCTGGATTGTCATTTCATGCGAGATTGACGCCATGGGGATTGTCATCGATCCGTCGCCGCCGGAGCCTGATCGGAGCGGCATGGCGAGGCCGGCGTTCGAGACCGTTGGGCGGCTGATCGCCGGGGTCGTCGGCGTCGGGGTCGGCGAGCTTTCGGATGCCGCCTCGAGTTTTGCCGGGGCGGCGGAGAGCGGCTTCGAGACGTTGAAGAAGTTCCGCTCGACCGAGGAGACGCCGGAACAGCGCGCCTGGACGCTCTGGCGGGAGAGCCTGGCGCTGACGATGGTGCGGTTCTTCGAGACGGCGAGCCTGACGCGGGGTCCTGACGATGGCGAGCTCGCCGACCTGCTCGCGGGCGTTCTGGAGGCGACGAAGGCGCTTTGCGAGCGGTCGCGCCCGGAGATGACGCGGGCGCATCTGCGGACGCCGACTGATTTTCCGCTTTATCCGACGCTTCGGAAAGTCTTGCCCGGCCATGCGCGGGCGATCGCGCCGGATCATCTGCGCGACGACGACTGGCTTCGGACCTGCCTGGACCGGGCGTTCGAGCGGGGCCTTCAGCGGGTGCTGTTCGAGGAGAGGGATTTTTACGAGAAGCTGCTGGTCGCCTTCGAGGGCGAGGCGGCGGAGACGGGGAACCGGCGGGATCAGTGGCGGCGCTATGTCGACGGGCTCTGGCTTGAGGTCGCGGACCGACCGCTGTTCGGCCAGGAGGAGGGCGGGGCCAGCCTTCGGGACATTTTTCAGCCGCTTCGCTGCCATTGGCGGCAGCGCGGCAAGCGGCTCGGGCGGGACGAGGAGGCGGGGCGGGCGCCGGACCGCATCCACATCGCCTGGCTGAAGGACGCGCTCGACGCCTGGCTTTCGGCGGGCAAAAGCGAGGACGCCCTTCGCGTGGTGACGGGCGGTCCCGGTTCCGGCAAGTCCAGCAGCGCGAAGATGCTGGCCTCGGACGTCGCCCATGGCGGGCGCTACAACGTGTTCTTCGTGGAGCTGCAGGGTCTGGAGGTGGACCGGACCATCGACGAGGTGGTTCAGAGCTTCGTCGACCATACGAAAGGCCGGACCGGGCGCGCTCGGCGCCAACCCGCTCGTCTGGCTTGCGGAGGACCCGAAGCCGCTTCTCCTGATCTTCGACGGGCTGGACGAGGTGGCGCGGCCGGACGGGGCGGGGCTGGAGGTGACCCAGCGTTTTCTGGGCGCGCTTCGGAGCAAGCTCGATTTTCTGAACGGCGGCGGCGATCAGGCGCGGCTGATGGCGCTGGCGCTCGGGCGGCCGCAGGCGGCCGAGGAGTCGGTGCGCGGCATGGGCGGGCTCGACGACCGGACGCTTCTCCATGTGGCGCCGCTCCGTCCGCTCGACGAGGAGCGATTTTCGGAGCACGGGCGCCGCGAGGTGATCGTCGACGATCCGGGCGGGCTCGCGGGCGAGGATCATCGGGAAGCCTTCTGGCGACGCTACCGGCCGTTCGATCCGACATGCAGGGGGGAGGAGACGCCGGAGGCGCTCGGCCAGGCCGATCTCGCCGAGATGACCAGCGAGCCGCTTCTTCTCTACCTTCTCCTGTTCTCGGGCCTGAACTGGCGAGAGGCGAGCGCCAATCGGAACGGCATCTATCAAGCCATCTTCGAGAAGATCCATGAGCGGGATCTGAAAAAGCCGCATGGAGATCGTTCGAAGGTCAAAATGGGCTTGGAGAAGCCCAAGGACTTCTTCGCGCTGATGGAATGCCTTGGCCTCGCCGCCTGGCAGGGCGGCGGGCGCACCGGGACCGACCAGGATTTTTCGAACATTCGCGATCGCGTCTACATCACCAGGCGCGGCAAGCGCTTCGAAAAGGTCAAGAGTGCGGAGCTTCGCAACGTCGCGGTCCAGACCTTCACTCATCAGGGTGACGGCGATCAGCCCGGCTACGCCTTCATTCACAAGAGCTTTGGGGAATATCTCACGGCGAGGGCGCTGATCGCGGCGGGCGATGTCTGGCTGGAGCGGGATGACGACGGGCCCGGTGATTTCGTCGAGGACTGGCTGCAGCTCACCGCCTGGGCGCGGCTGACCGCGGACATCCTTCGTTTCATGGTCGACGAGGCCAAGCTGCGCAGTTCCCAGACCGAGATCGCCCGAGAGAAGGTGAAGCGGCTGGAACTGATCGCCAAATATGTGCTGCAGCATGGTCTTCCTGCCCATAACCGGCTGAAGACGTTCAAGGGCGAGATCGACTGGCGTCACAGCGAGCTCGCCCAGCGCAATGCCGAGGAGGCGCTCTACGCCCTGATCCACGCCTGGGCCGAGGCCGGCTATCCCTTCGAAGTCAAGGAGGACGGCAAGGTCGAGCGCGACTGGGAACCGGGGCCGGTCAAGATTTTTCAGGGCGAGACGAGGGTCCTGGCAGTCGAGGATCGTCCGGCGACCGCCTATGCCATGCTGCGACGGGTCGGGAACCAGTGGATCGAACGGGGAATCCTGTTCGACATCATGGCGCGATGGGATCTGTCGGGACATTTCCTCAGAAACGTCGATTTCCAGATTTGGAAGCGATTTTCAGCCGAATTGGGGGGGACCAATTTCTGCGGAGCCAAGTTCAGAAAAGCAGACCTCGCCGAGGTGGATCTGCGTGGAGCGTATCTAATCGGGGCGTCCCTGCTTAAGGCGAACTTGATCGAGGCGAACCTGAGCATGGCGAACTTGCGCGGGGCGGACCTGAGCCGGGCGGACCTGAGCCGGGCGGACCTGAGCGCGGCGGACCTGAGCGGGGCGGACTTGAGCCGGGCGAACCTGAGCGATGGCGAACCTGATCGGGGCGAACCTGATCGGGGCGCGCCTGAGGATGGCGTATCTGAGCGGGGCGAACCTGAACAGGGCGAACCTAAGCGGAGCGGACCTGAGCAGTGCGGTCCTGGACGGGGTGAACCTGCGCGGGACCTGATCGGGGTGGACCTGAGCGGGGCGGACCTGCGCGTGGCACCTGAGCGGGGCGGACCTGCGGACCTTTATGGCGTAGACCTGTGTGGGGCGAACTGCAGCGGAATGAATATTCGCTCGGCTCGGTTGGAGTCCGCCGATCTTTCGAAGGTTGTCAACCTCCGTCAAGAGCAGATCGACAGCGCCCGCACGGCAATGCCGAAACGAAGCTGCCCGATGGTATGACCATGCCCGCGTCCTGGAAGGATAAGGCGTGAACGTCCGAGAGATCACCGACGGCGACGTCGAGGCGGTGGTGGCGCTTTGGGAGCGGTGCGGGTTGACGCGGCCCTGGAACGACGTGCGGGCGGATATCGCGTTTTGCCGGGCGGGGGCGTCGTCGGCGGGGCTGGTGGGAGTCGATCAAGTCCGAAAAGATCGTGGCGGCGCTGCTGGTGGGGCATGATGGGCATCGGGGCACGGTCTATTATGTCGGGGTCGAGCCGGCGCTTTCGGGGCAGGGGCTCGGGCGAAAAATCATGGCGGCGGCGGAGGACTGGCTTTTTTCGCGCGGGGTCTGGAAGCTGAACCTTCTGGTGCGGGAGGGCAACGAGGCGGCGCTCGGTTTCTACGAGGCGCTCGGCTATGGCGATCAGCGCTGCATCGCGCTCGGCAAGCGCCTGGACGGCAGGCCGGACCGACAGGCGCCGGCCGGGGAGGGCTGAGCGCTCGGCGGCTTCTTCCGCGAAGCCTCCCACCGACCTCGTGCAACCTGGCCGCATACCGTCGATCCAGGCGACGACGGACGAAAAGTCCATGAGGTGGTCACACCACCTATGAGGTGGTCATGCCACTCTGGCGGCGTTCGCCGAGCCAGCCGCCGAGGACGCCGGCGGCGAAGGGGACCAGGCCGGCGATGAGCAGGTTGCCGAGGGTGAAGGCGCCCGAGAGGAGGAGCGAGATCAGGACGGCGATGGCGGCGGAGATGCCGGGTTCGAGGATGGTGCGGCCGGCGGATTTCAGGCCGACGATGAAGCCGCCGACGACGAAGGCCAGCAGGTTGATCAGCGCCGCGAGCATGATCTGGCCGCCGCTGAGCTGGACGTTTTCGAGGTCCTGCGGGCTGGTCGCGGTCTGGAGCTCCGGCGCCAGCAGCATGCCGATCAGGAGGCCGCCGACCAGGCTGAGCGCCAGCATGATGGCCACGCCGATGCCGATCCATTTCCAATCCAGGTTGTTCATCGCTCGATGTCCCTCAGTCCTGAAGCCGATTCTCGGAGCTTGTCCGCAAAATTATCGAGCGATGTGATCGTCTTGTCCATGCGCGAGCCTTGCCGTGCGCCGCGCGGATGGCGGCCTCGAAGCGATTGCGGACGCGAAGGGATTGCAGTCCCGGGGCTTGCGCGTATAGTTTGCGCCCTTCAAAAACAGCCATTGGTCCGAGACGAAATCATGTCGATGTCCGTGTCCGAACTCAGTCAACAGGAGGCCGAACTCGCCCGGTTGATTGTCGAGGCGGTCAATCTCGACGATGTCGACATCGGCGATCTGCAGCCTGACACGCCTTTGTTCAAGGAAGGTCTTGGGCTCGATTCGATCGATGCTTTGGAGATCGCGCTCGCTATTTCCACAACATACGGTTTCGAAATTCGCTCGGACGATGAGGACAATCACAGAATATTCGCATCATTACGTTCATTGTCGGCCCATGTCGAGGCCCATCGGCAGCGCTGACCCGGCGGCGGGCCCGACCCGGCCGCACCAGCCGCTCCTGCACGAGGAGGGGCGGGCAATCGGCCGCGACACGCTGTTCGGCGAGGCGGCGGCGCTGGCGGCGACGCTGCCGGACCGGCCCTATGCGATCAATCTCTGCAGCGGCCGCGGCGGCTTCATGGCGGGCCTGCTCGCGGCCGCCTCCAGGGGGCAGATCACGCTGCTGCCGCCGTCGCGTGCGCCCGGGGTCGTCGCCGAGTTCCGGCGGATGTACCCGTCGAGCCACGTTCTGGCGGACGAGGGCGACCGGGAGGTCGACGGGCCGGTGACCCGCATCGGGCTCGCGGCTGCGTCTGTCGGCGGCATGGCGACGCTCGATCCCCCCGCCTTCGATCTCCCCGACGGCGATCAGGTCGTGGTCATCGCGTTCACCTCGGGATCGACCGGCGAGGCCGTCGGCCACGAAAAATCCTGGGCGAGCGTGCGGACCGGTGCATCGCTCGCGGCCGAGCGCTTCGGGGTCGACCGGGCGACCGGCATCGTCGCGACCGTGCCGCCGCAGCATATGTACGGGCTCGAGACCTCGATTTTTTACCCGCTGTTCTGCGGCTGCTCCGTGCATGCCGGACGGCCGGTCTATCCCGTGGAGATCAGGGACGCGCTCGCCGCGCTCGAGACGGAAAAGCGCGTCCTGGTGACGACGCCGATCCATCTGAAGAGCCTGGTGAGGAGCGAGGTCGCCTGGCCGGGGATCGAGCTCGTGATCTCGGCGACGGCGCCGCTCGGCGAGGGGCTGGCGCGGGAGGTGGAGAAGCGGCTTCGGGCACCGGTGCATGAAATCTTCGGCTGCACCGAAGCGGGCTCGATCGCCAGCCGGCGGACCGTCGAGGGCGAGGTCTGGAGGCTTTACCGCGGCGTCGAATTTTCGGCGACCGACACCGACGGACGCCCGGTCGTGCATGGCGGCCATGTGGAGCGGCCGACGCCGCTCGCCGACCGTCTCGATCTGGCCGACCGCACGCGCTTTCGGCTGCTCGGCCGCAGCGCCGATCAGGTGAGCATCGCCGGCAAGCGCGCCTCGCTCGGCGACCTCAACGCCCGGCTGCTGGCGGTGGACGGCGTCGATGACGGCGCTTTCGTGGTGCGCGGGGACGACCGGGACGGCGAGGTGCGGCGGCTCGGCTGTCTCTATGTCAGCGCGCGGCTGGACGAGGCCGCCGTGGTCGAGGCGCTGAGCGGCGTGATCGATTCCGCCTTCCTGCCGCGCCCGATCCGCCGCGTCGCGAAGCTGCCGCGCAACGAGCTCGGCAAGCTCCCGCGCCGGCAGCTCCTCGCTCTGCTCGACCGGCCCGAGGCCGCATCGAAGCCGATCGGCGGGGCCTCGACCTCGGCGGCCTGATCATGGCGTCGGTCTGGATCGAGCGCAGCGAACGCGGTTCGTTCGGTCTCCTGCGCGTGATGGCGTGGCTCGCGAGCCGGCTCGGCCGCACCCTGATGGCGCCGCTGCTGTTCCTGATCGCCGGCTACTTCTTCCTGACGTCGCCGGAGGCGAGGCGCGCCTCGCAGGAATTTCTCGGCCGGGCGCTGCCGAGGCCGCCGACGCGGCTGGACGTGTTTCGCCACATTCACTGCTTCGCGCAGACCATTCTCGATCGCGTGCTGCTGTTTTCGAGCGACGGCCGGGAGTTCGAGGTCGAGATCGCCGATCCCGACGGCCTGCTGGCCTATCTCGATCGGGGGCAGGGCTGCCTTTTGATCGGTTCGCATCTCGGCAGCTTCGACATGCTCAGGGCTTTCACGGTGCGGCGGACCGAGCTCAGGCTGAAGATCCTGATGCACGCGGATCACAGCCGCAAGCTGACCGCCATGCTGACGGCGCTCGCCCCGGAGATCGCGGCGACGCTGCAGCCGATGCGCGGGCCGGGCGATCTGCTGCGCCTTCGGGAATGGATCGACGAGGGCCATATCGTGGCGCTTCTGGGCGATCGCCTGCTGCCGGACGAGGCGGGGATGACGGTCGAGTTCCTGGGCGAACCCGCCGTCCTGCCGACCTCGGCCATTCAGCTCGGCGCCACGCTCAAGGCGCCGGTCTTCACCTTCTTCGGCCTCTATCGCGGCGGGCGGCGCTACAGTGCGCATTTCGACCTGCTGGCGGAGCGCATCGAGCTGCCGCGCGCCGGACGCGCCGAGGCGACCGCGCGCTGGCTGCAGATCTACGCCGACCGGCTCGGCGCCTATGCGCGCCTGGCGCCCTATAACTGGTTCAACTTCTTTCCGTTCTGGCGCGCTTGACCCGGCCGCGGACGATCGTTCTCGTCTGGCTCGTCTGCCTGCTCGCCGCGGGCCTCTGGGTCGGCCGCATGATCGAGGTGCGGCACGATCTCCAGGCCTTTCTGCCCGGCGCCGAGCGGTCGATCGAGAAGCTGCTTTTGTCGCGCGCGGCCAGCGGCGCGGTTTCGAGGCTGGTCTTCGTGGCCTTCGAGGGCGGCGGCCCCGAGGACCGTCAGGCGGCGAGCCGGGACGCCCTGGACGCGCTGGAAAGGCTGGGTGGCGTCGAGCAGGTCGCCAATGGCGCCGGCGGCTTCGAGACCGACGCCTTCGCGCCGCTCCGTCCCTTCCGTTTTCTGCTGGGAGCACCGCCGTCCTTCGATGCCGAGGCGCTGCGCAGCCGCCCTCGAAACCCGGCTGAACGAGCTGCGCTCGCCGCTGGCGGCCATCGCCAAATCCGGCCTCGAGAGCGATCCCACGGCGAGCTTTCGCGGCCTTCTCCGCCATTTCGGCGAAAGCACGACCGAACCCCGGCGGGAAGGCGGGGTCTGGGTCACGCAGGACGGCGCGCGCAGCCTGATGCTCGTGACCATCGCCGACGGCGGCGGTGATCTCGGCCGGGAGGAGACGATCGTCCGGGCCATGACCCGAACCCTCGAAGCGGTCGCGGATGAGCGGGGCGTGCGCGTGCTCCTCGCCGGCCGGCCCGCCCTCGCCGCTGCCGCGCGAAAGAGCATTCGCGCGAGCTTCGTCACGGGCGGTGCGGTCGCGAGCCTGCTGGTGATCACGCTTCTCCTCTGGCTGTTCCGCTCGGCGGGCGTTCTGCTGCTCGGCGTTCTGCCGCTCGCGAGCGGCGTGCTCGCCGGCCTCGCCGCGGTGCTGGCGGTGTTCGGCGGCGTTCACGGCATGGCGCTCGCCTTCGGGGTCACCCTGCTCGGCATCGCCGTCGACTACCCGCTGCATCTGTTCAGCCACCACCATGCCGGCCGGCCGCTCGGCGAAACCGCGAAGAACATCGAACGCCCGCTGCTGCTCGGCGCCCTGACCACGGCCACCGCGTTTGCGCTTTTCGGTGCGGCGCGCACGTCCGGCCTCGGTCAGCTCGCCTGCTTCACCGGGACCGGCGTGCTGGCGGCGGTCCTGACCCTTCGCTATGTCACGCCGGCACTCGCCGGCATGGTCGGCGTCGAACCCCGACCGCGGTCCTGGCGCCTGCTGCCGGAGGCTGCTCCCGCCTGGCTGGCGCCGGCGACAGCCGCGGTCGCGATCGCCGCCGTCGCCTGGCTGCCGTTCCGCGGCGAGGCCCTGTTCGGCCACGACATCTCGGCCCTGAACCCGCTGCCGGACAGCGCCAAGGCCCTCGACCGGAAGTTGAGGGCCGATCTCGGCGCGCCCGACCTTCGCCATCTGCTGCTCATCGGTGCCGACGACCCGGAAACCGTCCTCAGGCGTAGCGAGACGCTGGCCGGCGATCTCCGGACCCTCGTCGCCGAAGGCGACCTCACGGGCTTCGATGCGCCGTCCCGCTATCTGCCGAGCCGCGCCCTTCAGGCCGAGCGGCAGAGGACGCTGCCGGAGCCGGCGGTGCTCGCCGAAGCGCTCCGGCAGGCGGGCGAAGGCCTTCCCTTCAAGCCCGGCCTGTTCCAGCCCTTTCTGGATGCGGTCGAGGAGAGCCGGCAGAGAGTGCCGCTCGACGCGGAGGCCGGCCGCACGCTCTTCGCCGCGACGCCGCTCGGCGACCGGCTGGATCAGCTTTTCCTGCGCCATGACGGCCGCTGGCACGGGTTTCTGCCGCTGATCGGCGTCGGCGACATCGAGCGGCTTCGGGCCCTGGCATCCGCCCATGGGGACGTCGACCTCGTGGACCTCAAGGCATTCTCGAACGGCCTCCTGGCCGAGGCCGGCGCCGATGCGCTCCGGCTGCTGGCACTCTCGATCGGCGGCGCCGTGCTCCTGCTCATCCTCCTTCGCCACCCGCCTCGGGCGATCGCCGGCAGCCTCGCCGTGCTGCTGCTGGCACTCGCGGTCACCGCCGCCATTCTGTCGCTGATCGGCGAGCGTTTCACCATGCTCCACATGCTGGCGGCCCTCCTGGTGGTCGGCCTCGGCATCGACTATTCGGTGTTCTTCGCCTGGCGGGCGGAGCACGACGAGAGGACGGGTCGAACCCGGCAGTCCCTGATCGCCTGCCTGCTGTCCACGGTCGTGGTGTTCGGCCTGCTCGCCATGTCCAGCATCGGGGTGCTGCGCGCGATCGGCTTGACAGTCGCCGTGGGAGCCTGCACCTCTTTCGTCTTCGCTTACGCCATTCTCTCGAAACGAGCGGGGTGAGGGAGGAGTCTGCGATGACGATGCGGCCTTTGGCCCTGACCAGCTACAGCATGGCGACCGCCGTCGGACGCGGCATGGAGGCCCATCGCGAGGCCCTGGCCGCGAGGCGGAGCGGCCTTCGGCCGAACGATCTTCCCCATGCCGAGCTGGACACCATGATCGGCCGGGTCGACGGGCTGGAGGAGGAGTCGCTGACCGGCGCCTTCGCGGCGTTCGATTGCCGCAACAACCGCCTGGCGCGGGCCGGGCTCGAGTCGGACGGCTTCGCCGAAGCCGCGAGGAACGCAGCCAAGCGCTATGGAGCGGACCGCATCGCCGTGGTGATCGGCTCCAGCACGGCCGGGATCGATCGCACCGAGGCCGCCTATCGCGCGCGGGAAGGCGAGGACGGGCCGCTTCCCGGCTGGTTCGACTACCAGCACACGCACAACGCCTTCTCGCCCGCGGATTTCGTGCGCAGCTATCTCGGCCTCGCCGGCATCACGCTCGCCGTGGCGACCGCCTGCTCGTCCGGCGCCAAGGCGTTCGCGACCGCGGCCCGCTATCTCGACGCGGGGCTCGCCGACGCCGCAATCGTCGGCGGCGTGGACTGCCTTTGCCTGACCACCCTCTACGGGTTCAATTCGCTCGAGCTGATCGACAGGCACCCCTGTCGTCCCTGGGACGCCGGGCGCTCGGGCATCTCGATCGGCGAGGCCGCGGGCTTCGCGCTCATGGAGGGAGAGCCGCGGAGCGGCGGCGATCTGCTGCTGCTCGGCTATGGCGAGAGCAGCGACGCCCATCACATGTCGGCGCCGCCGGAGGATGGCGCCGGTGCGGCGCGGGCGATCAGGGAGGCGCTGGCGCGAAGCGGTCTCGACGCTTCCGACATCGACTACGTCAACCTGCATGGCACGGGCACGCCCTCGAACGACCGCGCCGAGGACCGGGCGGTGATCGGGACGCTTGGCCGTGAGGTCGCCTGCAGTGCTACCAAGGGCTTCACCGGCCACACGCTCGGCGCCTCTGGCATGGTCGAAGCGCTGCTGACCGGTCTCGCGCTGAAGGACGGCTTGGTGCCGGGCACGCTCTATAGCCGCACGCGCGACCCGGCACTCGAAGCGGCGATCGAGCTCGACAATCGCCCGCTTTCGATCCGCCGCGCGCTCAGCAATTCCTTCGGTTTCGGCGGCAGCAATTGCAGCCTGGTGCTGAGCGCCGCCTGATGCCGAAGACGCTCGCCATCGACGTCGCAGCACTCGGGCTCCACGGTCCCGGGCTGCAGGACTGGGCCGAGGCGGTTCCGATCCTTCGCGGCGAGGCCGCGTATCGGCCTTCGCCGCTGGCGAAGCCGGTCGCGGAAGGCCTGACGCCGCGCGAGCGCCGGCGCCACACCTTCACCATCGCGCTTGCGGTCGCGACCGCGCTCCAGGCCGCCCGCCTTAAGGACGGCAGGCCGGAGCATGGCGAGTTTCCGGCCGTGTTCGCCTGCTCCGGCGGCGACACCGACGTGATCCACCGGATCTGCGCCGTGCTCGACCAGCCCGGTCATCCGGTTTCGCCGCAGCAGTTCATGAATTCGGTCCACAACGCGCCCGTCGGCTACTGGTCGATCGCAGCCGGCTGCCGCGCCTCGACCACCTCGCTCTCCGCCTTCGACGCCAGCTTCGCCGCCGGCCTCCTCGAAGCGGCGGTGCAGATCGCGGCCGGGCAGCCGAGGGTTCTCCTGGTCGCCTATGATGCGCCCGCACCCATGCCGATCTGGCCGTTCAGGCCGCTGACCGCACCCTTCGCCGCCGCCCTGATGCTGACCGCGCCGGGAGTAGGCGGCGAACCGCTGGCGGCGCTCGACCTGGCGCTGGCGAACGGGACCGAGGAGACGCAGATCGATCAGCCCGAACTCGAAAAGCTGCGGCTCGGCAACCCCGCGGCGCGCTCCCTGTCGCTTCTCCAAGTGCTCGCTCGCCGCGAGCCGGCGCGGATCGTCCTTCCCTATCTGGCACCGGCGACGCTTGGGGTCGGGGTCCGGCCTTGCTGATGAACCGCGAGCAGGTCGCGCCGCTGCTTCCGCATGGCGGCGCCATGCTGCTGATCGACGGCGTGACCGCCTTCGACCGGGACGGCGTCGCCTGCGTGAGTGTTCGCCATCGCGACCCCGCCAATCCGCTCAGGCGCGAGGGACAGCTCGCCGGCCTGCATGCGGTCGAGTTCGCCGCCCAGGCGGCGGCCGTCCATGGCGGCCTTTCGAGCCGGGACGGGCCGGCCCCGCTGCGGGCGCTCGCTGCGGTGCGCGACGCCCGCATCGATCGCGCCCGGCTCGACGATCTGCCGGGGTTTTTGACGGTCGAGGCGCGCATCGTCCTTTTGGACGCGAGGGCGGTGATCTATCAGGCGAGGCTCAGCCATGAGGGCGAGGAGATCGCGGCCATGCGCCTCACGCTCATGACGCTCGGCCCGGCGGCCGCGGCATGAGCGGGGAGGCCGTGAAGCGTGCGCTGGTGACCGGCGGCAGCGGCGAGCTCGGTGCGGCGATCTGCAGGCGTCTGGCCGCCGACGGTCTGGAGGTGATCGTCCACGCCAACGCCCATCCGGCGAAGGCGGAGGCCGTTGCGGGGGAAATCCTGGACGCGGGCGGCAGGGCGCTGACCGTCGCCTTCGACGTCGCCGATCCCGAGGCGTCGGGGGCAGCACTTCGCGGCCTGCTCGAGAACGGGCCGATCCAGGTGATCGTCAGCAATGCCGGCATTCACGCCGATGCACCGCTGGCCGGCATGTCCTACGCGAAATGGCGGGACGTGATCGCGGTCAGCCTGGATGGCTTCTTCAACGTCACGCAGCCGCTGATGCTGCCGATGCTGCGGACGCGCTGGGGCCGGGTGATCGCGGTCTCGTCGATCAGCGCGCTGTTCGGCAATCGCGGCCAGACCAATTACGCCGCCGCCAAAAGCGCGCTGCATGGCGCGGTCAGGAGCCTGGCCAGGGAGATCGCGTCCCGCGGCGCCACCGCCAATGTGGTCGCGCCCGGCATCATCGAAAGCAGGAGCGTCGAGGCGCGCTTCGATGCCGAGACGATCAAGTCGATCGTGCCGATGCAGCGGGCCGGCCGGCCGGAGGAGGTCGCCGACGTCGTCGGCTTTCTCGCCTCCGACGAAGCGAGCTACGTTTCCGGCCAGGTGATCGCGATCAATGGCGGCATGGGCTGAAGGCGGCCTGTTTCGCTGTTCCTGAGAGGGCGGACGGCCCTTGCATTCACGTGGCCGAAACGGAATAACGGCACCGACGTTCTTCATCAATTTGGAGCATTGGAATGCGAAGCTGGATCAAGCGTGCCTCGGTCATCCTCGTTCTCGCGATCGCGGCCTGCAACACGAAACCCGTCTACAATGTCGAGCGTTCCTCCTTCAACACAGCGGATGCGCTCAGCAGCGAGCAGGCGGCCGAAGCGATCATGAACGCCGGCAGCAAGCTCGGCTGGAGCATGAGCGAGGTCGGCCCGGGGCTGATTCGCGGCGACATCAACGTGCGCAGCAAGCACCAGGCGACCGTCGACATCTCCTATGACGGCCGCGGCTACTCGATCGCCTATGTGGGCAGCGAGAATCTCAAATATGATGCGGAAAAGGGCGTGATCCACCGCAATTACAATTCCTGGGTGCAGAATCTCGACCGCCAGATCCGGGTCGAGTCGGGTTCGGTCTGAACGGAGACGCGCCGATTGGACCGCATGGACCGCCCTGACGACGAGGGGATCGTGGTCAGCGTCGCCGCCGATCATCCGGGCCTGCCGGGGCATTTTCCCGGCAGGCCGATCGTCCCGGCCGTGGTGATCCTGGATGAAGTGCGGGCGGCCCTCGGCCGGAGGGTTCCGACGCCCGTGATCGGCGCGATCGAGCACGCCAAGTTTCTGGACGCCGTCCTGCCGGAAAGGCCTTTTCGCATCGCGCTCAGTTTTTCCGGCGAGGCGGCCGTCGACTTCGCCTGCATCGACATGGAGGACGGCCGCAGGCTGGCGACGGGGCGTCTCGTCCTGGTCCGGCCGGAGGACGAATGACGGCGTTCGCCTCATCGGAGCGGCGCTTCGACGTCGTCATCGTCGGCGGCGGCATCGCCGGCGCCGCCACGGCGCTTTTGCTGAAGCGGGCGAAACCTGACGCCGCGATCCTGATCCTCGAGCGCAGCAGGACGTTCACGCGAAAGGTCGGCGAAGCGACCGTCGAGATCTCCGGCTATTTCCTGCATCAGGTCCTTGGCCTCTACGATCATCTCTCGCGGGAACACCTGCCCAAGCATGGCCTTCGCTACTGGTTCACCGACGGCAAGGAGCGGCGGCTCGCCGAGATGTCCGAAGTCGGCGGCCGCGAGCTGCCGCTGCTGCCGGCCTTCCAGCTCGACCGCGCCCGCCTCGACCAGCACCTCCTGGACAAGGCCCTGACCGCCGGCGTCGAGGTCAGGCGGGACGCCAGGATCGAAGAGATCGCGGAAGGCTGGCCTGAAAGCGGGATCGCCTGGACCGAGGCCGGAGAGCACCGACGCATCCGGACCCGCTGGCTGATCGACGCCAGCGGCCGCGGGGGTGCGCTTGCCTGCCGGAAGGGTTTGCGCCGCCGGATCGAGGAGATGGCCACCGCCGCGATCTGGGCGCGCTTCGAGAACGTCGCCGACATGGACGCGGCGGACAGCGGTCTCCTGCCGATCGATGCGCAAAGGGTCGCGCCGTCCCGCCGGCTCGCCACCAATCATTTCTGCGGCCATGGCTGGTGGTGCTGGGTGATCCCGCAGGAAAACGGCGGGACCAGCGTCGGCCTGGTCTGGGACAAGCGGCTGTTCGATCCGGGCCTGAAGGACGGTGGTCCGCGCGCGGCCTTTCACCGTTTCCTCGCCCGCCAGCCGGGCCTGCGCGAGCTGATGGCCGACGCGACGATGATCGAGGACGACTTCAACCTTCGCCGCGACCTCGCCTACACCACCAACGCCTATGCGGGCAGGGGCTGGGCGCTGGTGGCGGACGCCGCCTCCTTCCTCGATCCGTTCTACAGCCCCGGCCTCGACCACGCCGCGATGTCGGTCCATGCTACGGTGCGGATCGTCGCGGACGACCTCGACGGCCGGCTGGACGAAGAGGCGCTCGATCGAACCATCGCCGATCACAACGCCATGTTCGCGCGCTCGATCCGCCGCTGGCTGGAGGCGCTCTATACCGACAAATACGAGATCATGGGCGACGCCGAGCTGATGCGCTGCTCGTTCCAGGTGGACACGGCACTCTACTATCTGGGCGTGGTCGGCCCGGTGATGCGCGATCCGGCGGCACTCGGTCATCCGGTCTTCGGCCTGCCGCTGCCGCAGACCCGCTGGGCGTCGGCCTTCATGCGGTTTTTCAAGCGTCGCCTGGTGACCATCGCGCGCCACCGGCTGAAGCACGGCGGCTATGGACAGCGCAATGTCGGCTGGCGCGCCTATGGCCGCTCCTTCGATCTCCGCTGGCGCTCGATCGCGATTCTCTGCCAGGGCCTGTTCGGCTGGGGCCGGCTTGAGGTCGACTCCCTGCGCCGCCGGCTGGCGGCGATCTCAAGAAGTCTCCTTCGATGGAACGCCATGCCGCTCGCATCCAACAGACTTTCTTCCAAGCGCTAGTGGTATGGCCACATCGGAAGATTCCGTTGGCAAGTGTAGACGATGTTGATCTTCGACCTGGTTGAAGAACTCCATAGGAATCAAATGATGTGGTAACACCGTTACTCAGCAGTCGATAAGTAAGGCTACATTTTTCGATTTTGCTGCTGATAGCTTGTATGATTTGCTATGAAGCGAGATGGACGCAAGTTCGATCATCGAATGCTGGAAGCCATTTGTCTTATGTCGATTGAGCGGGTGCGGGATAGGTAAAAGCCTTCCTCCGTGATCGCCTCCTATGGCTTGCGCCGCACGACGATCTACAAATGGCTTGCGGCAGCGTCGAAACCGGGTGTCGGATTGAAGACGCTGCGTTCTCGTCCTGCGAGCGGTCGGCCTCGTCGTCTGACGCCGCGGCAGGAGCAGCAGGTGTTTCGCTGGATCATCGGCAAGGATCCACGTCAATACGGCCTGGACTTCGGCCTTTGGACGCGCTCGATCGTCGCTGACCTGATCGCGCGGAAGTTCGATGTGAAGCTCGGTCTGAGCGCCGTCGACGCCTTACTCGGCAGGCTCGGTCTGACGTCTCAAAAACCGTTGCAGCGCGCCTGTCAACGTGATCCTGAAGCCATCGAAAAATGGCGCCGAGAGTCAGTTCCCGCGATCGCCCTGTTTCCGACGCACGATCGGCATCTCGTGGCTCGGGGTGACGTTGTAGTTCGGCCCGAGATTGGTCTCCGGTCGAATTCGAACATCTGCTGGACGGCCTCCAGCGGCGACGTGAAAAGATACCGGCCGCACATCTCAGACATTCCTGCTCATCTGCCAGGTACCCCAATGCCTCGATCCCCGCTTGCCGCAATGTTCGCAGCGGAACTTCGGTGCCAGGCGGTTGCCTAGACGACGATCCGCACCACGCCATAGGCGCCGAGGTCCAGGCGGTCGACGGGGCCTTCGGTGGTTTCCAGAGCGTCGGGGCCGGCGGTGGCGCTGGCGAAGGTTTCGAGGTCGAGGGTGGCGATCCGGCCGGTGGCGGCGGGCAGGCCCTGGATCTCGACCTCCTGCGGCGCGCCGGTGAGGTTCGCGAGCCAGAGCGTGACGCCGCCGTCATCCCGGCAGGCGACCGCCTGCACGGCCGCGCCGTCGGAGATCTCGGTCTCGAGCATCGGCCGGCCGGCTGCCGCCGCCATGCCGGCGATCACGTGATAGACGGGGTAGACGCCGGCGCCGTGCGCGTCGAACCAGGGCTGCTCGTAGTCCATTTTCGCGTAGGCCACGCCGAACTCGCCGACCGGCGCAGACAGCGCCACCGCCTCGACCCCGCCGCGCGCGAGATGGGCGACATAGCCGAGATTCCAGGCCGCACCGATCAGCCCGCGCTGGCGGGGGTCCATGCGGGTGAGCGCGAGTCTCCGGTTCTGCGGGTTGGTGGCGGCCGCCTCGCCGTACGGGTTGTCGCGCGCGCCGATCGTGCTCGGGCCGACGCGGTAGGCCACGCCTGGCGAGAAGGCGCGCACGCTCTTCACGATATGCGGCAGCGCCTCCAGGTTCTCCATCAGCGTGACGTCGTCGGAGGCGTGCACCATCGGGCAGCTGGTGTGGCAGACGAAGTCGAGCGCTTCGACGGGCGGCCTCTTTCTGTTCAGCTCCGTGAAGTAGGAAAACATGCCGCCACCGACCGGCACGCCGGGAAAGGCTTTTCGGGTCGCCTCGTAGATCGCTTCAGCCTCGGGGCAGGGCGGGAAGACGCTGCCGGGCAGGGTGCATTTCAGGTCCGAGGACGGCGAGACGGCGACCCTTCCGAAGCGTACGCCTTCGTCCTCGGCGGCCTTTCGGATCAGCTCCAGATCCCGCTTCATGATGTCCTCGTCGGCGCTCGGCGCACCCTTCTCGTCGCGGCAGGCGAGCACGGCCTCGAGCACCAGCTCCGCACCAGTCGCCTCGCCCATCTTCCGGAACATCGCCATCACTTCGCCGCGCCCGTCCAGGCGCGGATCATCGAGCGGAAAGGTGGAGACGCGCGGCCCCGCAAGCCCTTTCGGCGCGCCGTCGGCGATGCGCGAGTCGAAGGGGCAGACGAAGAATTGCGGCGCCAGCTTTTTGACCGGCTCGACCGCCTGCAGAATGGCCCGATCCTGCTCCGGCGGCAGGCTGAGGCCGATGGCCGGCATCACGCCCCTCTCGCCGCCGATCCGGAGCGTCACAGCCTCGATGCCGCCGCCCGCCGCGGCGGCCGGCGGCTTGCCGGCAAGGGTGAGCGTCACCGACTGCTCGGTGGTCTCGCCCGCCTTGATCTCGTAGGGCCAGGGCTTGGCGAGCGGACGCACATAGGTCTTGAAGGAGGCGTCGTTCCAGTTCCGGTGGTCCTCGGTCTCGAAGGCGTCCCCCTCCATCCGGCAGGTGACCTCGACGCCCGGCAGCACCTCGTGGCTGACCGCGCGCAGATCCTGAAACGGGCACATCGGATCGATGAATTCCGGAAACGCCGTCTTCTCGCTCGTGCCGTCCACCCGCTCCACCGTCGCAGCACGGCCGGCGACGCCGTCGACGGGATGCAGCACCACGAAGCCGGTGCGGTTGGTGAGAAAATCCGTGATCGCCTTGCCGACACCTTCGAAGACCAGCGTGCCGTCGGATTTGCCCTGGATCTTCGCGCTGTAATGCAGCTCCTGCTTCGCGTCCTTGCAGACGGCATCGAAACTGATCTCGAAGCCGTTCGGGCCCTGGCCGATCTTCAGGTTCTCGATGACGGGGTTGTAAGTGCCCCAGTCCTTGTCGCGCACGACAAAGGCGATGTTGCGGATCGCTTCCTTGCCGCCGACCTTGATATAGCGAAGTGCCCCATTGTCGAATTCGACGGTCAGCGGCCCGGCGCGCAGCGTCTTCGAGCTCGCGACCGGCTCGTCGGTGCCGAACAGCGCGATGGCGCGGGACGGGGCTGTGATCATGGTGAAACTCCCTGATTCTTTCTTTTGGTCCAGGCCGTGGTCGCGATTTCGGAGCGATCGGCTGTCGCGAAAGAAGATCTTAACCCAACAGCGACAGCCTCGTCGATCAGGCCCATGCGATCCTCGGAATCCGCCCGCCTGTCCAAGACGCGAGGCCGAGCTGGACATCCCAGGATCGCATGCGAGGTTCCGTCAACACCAGTTGACGAGCCGATAAGGAAATAGGGTGATGCAGCCTTCGCCTGCCTTCCACCGACAATGCATCGAGCGGTATCGACAAACTGAACGCGGTGGCCGCGCCACTAGAGCGCTTTCACCCTGTCGCGCAGGACATGCTTTTGGATTTTGCCGGTCGAGGTCTTGGGCAGCGGGCCGAACACCACCGTGCGCGGGATCTTGAAGCCCGCGAGCAGGGTGCGGCAATGAGCGATCAGCGCGCCGGCATCGGCGTCCGCGCCCTCCTTCAGGGTGACGAAGGCGCAGGGGCTCTCGCCCCATTTCTCGTCCGGCCGCGCGACCACCGCCGCCTCGAGCACCGCGGGATGGCGATAGAGCGCACCTTCGATCTCGATGGACGAAATGTTCTCGCCGCCTGAGATGATGATGTCCTTGGAGCGGTCCTTGACCTCGGCATAGCCGTCCTCGTGCATGACCGCGAGATCGCCCGTCCGGTACCAGCCGCCCTTCAAGGCGTCCGCGGTCGCCTTCGCGTTCTTCAGATAGCCCTTCATCACGGTGTTGCCGGAAAGCATGATCTCGCCGATGGTCTCGCCGTCCCTCGGCACCGGCGCCATGGTCTCGGGATCGAGCACGCCGAGACCCTGCAGGGTCGGGTAGACCACGCCCTGGCGCGCCTTCTTCGCCGCCACCGCGTCCGCGGAGAGCGACGCCCAGTCCTCCTGCCAGACGCAGACCGAGGCGGGGCCGTAGCATTCGGTCAGGCCGTAGAGATGGGTCATGTCGATGCCGATCTCGGTCATGCGCTGGAGCACGGCCGCGGGCGGCGCAGCACCTCCGGTCATGGCGTGGACGCGCTGGGAGAACGGGCGGCGCGCCGACGCCGGGGCGTTGGCGATCATGTTCATGACGATGGGTGCGCCGCACATATGGGTGACGCCGTGATCGGCCATCGCATCGTAGATCGGCCCTGTCTCGACCTTTCGGAGACAGACATGGGTGCCCGCCTGCAGGGTCACCGCCCAGGTGAAGGTCCAGCCGTTGCAGTGGAACATCGGCAGCGTCCAGAGATAGACCGGGTGCTGCGCCATGCCGCAGGCCAGCGCCTGGCCGATCGCGTTCAGATGGGCGCCGCGGTGATGCACCACCACGCCCTTCGGATCGCCCGTGGTGCCGGAGGTGTAGTTGAGGCCGATCGCCTGCCATTCGTCGGCGGGATAGAGTGGCTCGAACGCGGGGTCGCCCTCGGCCAGCAGGTCGTCATAGGTGAGCTCGCCCAGCCGGTCGCCGACCTCCATGGTGTCCACGACGTCGACCACCAGCGGCGGTGTTTCGAGCCGGCTCAGCGCTTCCTGGATCGTCGGCGCGAAGGCGCTGTCGGTGAGCAGGACCCGAGCGCCGCCATGTTCGAGAATGAAGGCGATGGTGCGCGCTTCGAGGCGGGTGTTGATGCTGTTGAGCACGGCGCCGGCCATGGGCACGCCGTAGTGCGCTTCCAGCATGGGCGGCGTGTTCGGCAGCAGAACCGCGACCGTGTCGCCCGGCTCTACGCCGCGCCGGACGAGGGCGGACGCGAGGCGATGGCAGCGTTCGCGAAAACGGGCGTAGTCGGCGCTTTCGGAGCCGTGAATCCAAGCGATCCGATCCGGGAATACCGAGGCCGTGCGTTCGAGAAAACTGATCGGCGTCAGGGGTGCGAAGTTCGCCTGGCATCGATCCAGCCCCACCTCGTAGGCATTGTCCCCGGGATGCCCCACACGCTGCACGCTCGCCTCCGCCATATCGTCGCCGTCCGATGCTGAAGCCTAGCACCAGCAGACGATCAGGTCATGTGAGGGGCGCGGGAAAAGTCTGCGCCGTTTACCAAAAATTTACCAGACTGGTCATAGAACGAAGGGAGCACAGCTTGATTCTTGAGGGCGATGTCGGGAGCTTCCTTTGGCGCGGCGGACGGACCAGACCCGGAACTCGGAGCGATCGGCGATGCGATCGCCGTCAGCGCAGCGCTGCGCGGGATGGCCGGCATTTCTCGCGGCGTTCCTGGCTTTCCTCGTCGCCATCGCCGGTGAAGGCTCGGCCGAACCGCGTGTCGAACGCCGGGCCGTCGACGCGCAGATCGTCCCCGGCGTCGCCAGAGCGGGTGGCGCGTCTGTCGCCGCATTGCCGTCGCGCGGGCCGACAGAACGCGATCGGCGCATCCGCGCGCTCATCCCCGACGCCGGCCGCAACTGCCTCGACGTCGACGCGGCGCCGGTCACGGCCGCCCAGCGCGAGCTGGCGGCGGCGATCGAGGCCGTCCGGCGCAGCGAGACCGGTGCGCGGCTGGTCGCCATCGCGGCCGCCAGGCGGGTCACGGTCTGCCTCGATCGGTCGACGGAACTCGAGGCGCATTACCGCTCCTATCTCGGGCTGCTCGGTCTGAACGTCCGGCTCGACCCGGCGGGCCGGATCGTCTTTCTCGCGCATGAGCTCGCCCACGTCCCGCAGCATCCGCGGTTCTCGAACGACCGGCAGTTTTCGCCGATGGACATGCTGCTGCTGCAGCGGGCGCGCGAGGCCGCGGCCGAAGCGGTCGCCACACAGGTGCTCTGGCAGCTCCGCGAGCTCGGCATCGAAGCGCCCTGGTGGTCCAAGCTGACGACCGCCTATCGCGACATCGCCGAAGCCTTCGAAGACGGAATGAGCGTCGATCGCCTCGGGGCTGGTGAAGGGGAGGCGGCGCGATCGGCCTTCTTTCGCTGGTTCGATGCCGACTGGCGCCTTGACATCTATGACGAGCTGATGCTGAAGACGCTGGCCCGCATCGCTGCCGACCGGATCGGTCTGGTGCCCACCTCCCGCCATCTCTCGGACGGCTATCTGCGCGACGTCGCCGGTCACGCCGGCGAGAGTTTTCTGCGCGAGGGCGACGGCGCCCTGCTGCTCGAGCGCTACCGCATCGAAACCCTGTCCGCCGCCAGCCAGGCGAGGCTGGAGACGATCCTCGGTTCGGCCGCCGGCGACGCCGCCCAGCCGAAGCTGACCGTCGCCGGCGAACCCCTTTCCTCGGTCAGCGAGCCTGCGGAAGCTGCCGGCTCCGACCCCCGGAACGACGGGTGACGCACTGACGGGCGAAGCGCCGCGCGAACGACCATGGCGCTGCCTCGGCTTTGGTGCCGGCGGCACCCTCACGGCAATGTGATTTCAGGATTTTTCGTCGGTTGTGACGGTGGTCACATTCGCGAAACAGGTTTTGCTGCAGTCTGGTTTTCAATGCTGGTGGCGGGGATCCGCGTGACGATGTCGACGGCGAGCGCCCCCTCTCCCGAGCGGCTTTCTCCGTCGCCAGCAGCCTCCACCTCGCATCGTCTCTTTCCCGCGAGGGGAGTCTGATTTGAAAGGGCCGCCCTCGCGGTGGTGATTGGACATGACGATGATCGCGCGAGCCCGCCAATGGCGGTCGATCCGGCATTTGATCGAACTTGCGAATGCTGCGTCCGGCGCCGCCGTGAGGCGGCATCGCGGCGACCGGCCTGCGGCGGCGGACCCGAAGCGGCTGCATTTCGGCTCGCTCGACGACCATCTGCTCGACGATCTCGGCCTGCAGCGAAGTGAAATCCGGGCCGCGGAATACGGCGTCATCTCCGGTGAACTCGCTTTGCATCACGAGGATCGGCCGCCCGACCAGCCTCCGCCTCAGTCGCGTTCCCGGACATAGGGATTTTTCCCGGTCCGCTCGACGAGGCGGAGCGCTACCCCATCGAGCGCGAAGGCCTTCCTCAAGCCGTTCGCGAGATAGCGGTGATAGGAGTCGGGCAGCGCGTTCGCCTGGCTGACGAAAAGCGCGAAGGTGGGCGGTCGGGTTCCGATCTGCGTGGCGTAGCGGATCTTGACCGGCCGGCCTCTGGCCATCGGCGGCGCGTGCTCGGCGAGCGCGCTTTCGAGCCACCGGTTGAGTGCAGCCGTGGGCACCCGTTTCGACCAGGCGGCTTCCAGAGCGGCGACCGCCGGCAGCAGGCGATCGACGTTCTTGCCGGTCCTGACCGAGATCGGCTGGCAGACCACGCCCTTGATCTGCGGCAGGCTGTGCTCGATCCGGTGGCGAAGGGTCGCGAGCGCTTCCCGCGGTTCGTCGACCAGGTCCCATTTGTTGGCGGCGACCATGAGGGCGCGGCCGGCGTCGAGCGCGCGGTTGGCGATTACCAGATCCTGCTTTTCCAGCGGCGCCGTCGCGTCGATCATCAGCAGCACCACGTCGGCGCTCCGGATCGCGGCGAGGGACGCCTTGCTCGACAGCTTCTCGACGCCGCCGTCGATCTTTGTGCGTCGTCGGAGGCCGGCCGTATCGATCAGGTCGATCCTCCGGCCCCGCCAGGACCAGCAGATCCGCACGGCGTCGCGCGTGAGACCGGGTTCCGGGCCGGTCAGAAGGCGTTCGTCCCGCAAAAGCCGGTTGATCAGGGACGACTTGCCGACATTCGGCCGGCCGACCACGGCGAGCCGGATCGGCTGGCTGTCGGCGACTTCGCCGTGCGGCGACTCGCTGTCGGCGGACGCTGTCTCCGCATCCGCCATGGCCGCCGCCAGCCTTGAGGCGAGATCGGCAATGCCTTCGCCGTTCTGCGCGGAGATCGCGAGCGGCTCACCGAGGCCGAGGCCCCAGGCCTCGCTCGCGAAACTTTCGGCCGCCCGTCCCTCGCATTTGTTGGCCACCAGCAGCACGGGCCTGGACTGCCGACGCAGCCAGGCCGCGAACTGCCGATCGAGGGCGGTGAGGCCGGATTTGGCGTCGATCAGCATCATCGCGAGATCGGCCTCGGCGATCGCGGTCTCGGTCTGGGCGAGCAGCCGCCCTTCGAGATCATTCGCCTTGCCGTCCGCCAGCCCGGCGGTGTCGATGACCTCGAAGGTGAGTTCGCCGATCCTCGCGTCGCCTTCGATGCGGTCGCGGGTGACGCCGGGCGTCGGGTCGACCAGGGCCTGCTTTTTTCCGGTCAACCGGTTGAAGAGGGTCGATTTGCCGACATTGGGGCGCCCGACGATGGCGACGGTGAAGGCCATGATGGTGCTCGCTTCGCCTTGCCGGCGGGACGGCCGCCGTCCGATCGCGGCGGGCGTGACCGTCAGCGGTAGGCCAGAAGCTCCGCTTCCTCCGTCAGAATGAAGAGCGTGCCGGCGGCGGCCACCGGCGTGCCCGCGGCCGGTGCGGGCAGCTCCAGCCGATCGATCTGACCGCCGTCATAGGGCGACAGCATCGCCAGATCGCCGCCGGAGCTGACGATCAGCAGCCGCTCGCCGGCGAGCACCGGACCGTGCCATGTCAGCGGGTCGGAGGCGGGATTGTCGGGATCGACGGTCTGCGGCATCAGCGAGACCCAGCGGATCCGGCCGTCGCCGCGCGTCAGGCAGACCAGCTCGCCGCGTTCGGTGAGAAGGTAGAGGACGTCGCCGACCACCCAGGGCGTGTCGACCGCCGTGAGGTCGGCGTCCCAGGCGCGAATGCCGCGGCGCATGTCGATCGCCGCCACCTGGCCGCCCCGGCCGCCGACATAGACGCGGTCGCCGTCGATCACCGGCGTGCCATCGATGTCGTTGATCTCGGCCAGCGCCTGCGTGCGCCTCGGCCGCTCCAGCGTGTCGCTCCAGAGCGGCCGCCCGTTGTCGAGCCGAAGCGCGAAAACCTCGGCCGAGGAATAGGGCACCACCGCAATGCCGCCGTCGATCGCAGGGCTGGGCCCGCCGAGAACCCCCGATGCCTCGAAGAACCCGGCATGGCGCCAGGCCGGCTGGCCGGTCCGGCGATCGAGCGCGTAGACCTGGTTGTCGGCGGTCAGGGTCAGCACGATGCCGTCGGCCACGGCCGGCGCCGCGCGCAGCGGCAGCGTCAGCGTCTGGCGCCAGACCTCGCCACCGTTCTCGGCGCTGAGCCCGACCACGTCGCCGGTGGTCAGCGTGACGAACAGCATGCCGTCGTCATAGGCGAGGCCGCCGCCGAACACGCTGTCGTCAAGGCCGAGGTCGTCATGGCTCTTTTGCCAGCGAAGGGCGCCGGTCCCGACGTCGAAGGCGCTGATCGAGCCGAACGCATCCATGGCAAAAACCGCGCCTTCCGCCACCACGGGCCGCGCCAGGAGCTGGCCGGAATCCGCGGCGTTCTCACCGATGTCGACACTCCACGCCAGCGTCGGCGCCTCCGGTCCGGCGGGGTGCTCCGGGCGAAAAGTCGGCGAGCCGCCATGTTGCGGCCAGGCCTCGTTGACGGTCGCCGGCGGCAGCTGAATCGCCTGCCCGGCGACGTTCGGATCGGCGATCAGCTGGCTATCGCGCAGAAGCACCGACACGCGCTCACCGGGGAGCGGCGGCTCCTCGGCCTCGCCATACCAGCCGCTGCAGCCGGACAGGAGACCGAGCGCGAGCGCTGCCGGTGTGATTCTGCGCACGCTCATTCCGCTGCCTCGCCGTCCGCCTCGATCTCGCCGTCGCCTGTATGGTTCTGCGAGACGGTCCTGGCGTCGCCGTCGATCGGTCCGCCGAGCGCCGCCAGCAGCTCGCCGGCCCTGCGCGCCAGATTGGCGGGCGTGCCCTCGGCGTCCAGCAGGCCTTCCAGGGTTGCGCGCGCCTCCTCGGTGCGCCCCGCCTTCATCTCCGCGATCGCCTTGAGCTCGGTCAGGCTGGCGCGCCAGGGATTGTCCGGCGTCGCCGCCCGGTCGATCTCGCCAATCAGCGTGTCAGCGTCGCCGCCGTCGAAGGACTCCTGCACCGCCAGCAGCTCGGCGAGGCGCCGATAGAGCGATGCAGCGTCGCCGTTTTTCGCGAGATCGTCCAGACGTGCGAGCTTCGTGTCGACGTCGCCCGCCTGCTTGTGCGCGTCCGCCGCTCGCAGGGTCGCCACCACGCCGACGCCGCCGCCGGCGCGCTCGGCAAGGGCGTCGAACGCGCCCGCCGCCTCCGCCGGCTTCTCGTCGGCGAGCAGCGCCGTCGCACCGGCGAGTTCTCTGGCGTCGGCGGCGCGCTGGCTTTCCTGATAGCTTCGCCAGCCGACGCCGGCTACCGTGCCGATCACGACGGCCAGCGTCGCCCCGACGATGTAGGTGTTGTAGCGTTTCCAGACCGCCAGCCAGCGATCCTGGCGGACCGCCTCGTCGACCTCGCGGATGAACTCGTCCGAGTTGCCGCTATCCCGGCTGCGCATGGTGGGCCTTGCATTCGATAGTGGATCCCGAGGACGTAGGTATGAGACCCTTGCGCGTTTGGCAAGGGCGGCGCGATCCGCTATAGGCTTGTCGCCCGGCCGATCCTACGGCGCGCACGCCTTCGAACGACGTCAACCGGTCCCGCCATGCCACGCCTCTTCGTCGCCCTCGACCTGCCGGACGAGATCCGGCAATCGCTTTCGCCGATGATGCGCGGGCTCGGCGACGCCCGCTGGATGAACGACGACCAGCTCCATCTCACCCTCCGCTTCATCGGCGAGCTCGACAACGGTCGTGCCAACGACGTGGCTGATGCGCTCTCGCTGGTGCAGGGCGTGCCATTCGAGCTTCGTCTGAAGGGCATCGGCCATTTTCCGCCGCGGGGCGAGCCCAGGATCATCTGGACGGGCGTCGAGCGTCAGCCGGAGCTGACCGCGCTCAAACGCAGGATCGATCGGGCGCTTCATCAGGCCGGGCTCGAGCGCGACACCCAGAAATATGCGCCCCATGTCACGCTTGCCCGGATGCGCCGGCCGCCGACCCAGGCCGGCCTCGCCACCTACCTCATGCGCCACGCCCTCTATCAGAGCCCGAGCTTTCCGGTGAGCGGCTTCAAGCTTTATTCGAGCTGGCTCGACGGACACGGCGCCGACTACCAGGTCGAGGCCGGCTACGACTTGGCGCCCGGCGTCGAGGACTCGGACTGGGAGGACCCGGATCGGACGTGAGGTTTTCGCGGCCTCGTCACGCCTGGCTCGCCAATTCGCCATTGCTGCTCATGCGGTGGGCGAACACAGCGAAAAGCGAGGTCGCTTGATACATCGTCGTCGGCCGATCGGCCGCAGCCCGATCCTCCCACTTGCCCACCGGAGAGGTAAAACGCTCGGACGTTGCTTCTTCGAACCGTCAAAGCCCGCTCGAAGAGTTATGCCGATCCCACGAAGTGCCTATCGGCAAGACTGCCGACCGGTATCGCTTCGATAGGTCTTCTTCCAACCGTTAGGCTATCGTTAACCGATCCCTGCCATCCTGCTTCATGGTCCATGCGATCCTGGGAATCCGCCTGCCATAGGGGGTCGGGCTGGACTCGGACTCCCAGCATCGCATGCACCGGCAAGACATGGGCGAAGATAGCCGCGTCCGGTTAAGAAAAAGCCAACGCAGCGCCATTTGCGATCTGCGGAGGTCGAGACGTCGCGGGGGGCGCGCTCATGCGGTCGTCGAAGACGTGGCAGAACACGGCGAAATGCGAGTCTGCCTGATGCGGCGTCGATGCGCCTTTCGCGGCAGCGTGATCACCACCCTGGCCCACCGGCGCAGCAGGATCAGTCGAAAGGATCGAGCGTCGCCTGGACCTTCTTCGACAGCTTCGAGCGCACGAGCCGATAGGAGGTCGAGAGACGATGGCGAAGCTCGTCCTCCGCGCCGTCCCAGGGAATGTTGATCCAGGAGCGATGAAAATACGGCGCCTTCACGCCGGCGCCCGACTCGATCAGCATCCGGGCGGTCTCGATGCTGTCGGTCTTGACGGAAACCCCTGGCGTCACGGCGCCGATGCAGGCGAACATCCTGCCGCCGACCTTACAGGCGTCGTGCCCGCCGCCCCAGGGATCCGAGACCTCCGCACCGGGAAAGGTCGTGCAGATCGCATTGACGCGCTCGCGGCTCATCGGTTTCTCCTCCTCCATCGAGCCCTCCGGCCATGGGCGCACGATCCGGCACGCGATCTCGTGCCCTGTGTCCCCAGGCTTGAATTCAGGCTCTCCCTATGGCCTCTCTTGAAGCGGCAATCGCATAATTTCGGGAACAGCGCCATGGCCAAAGGCTTTGCATCGACTGGGGATCTCGCCGCCAAGACCATCTCGTTCACCGAGATCGGCGACGGCATCTGGGCTTTCACGGCGGAGGGGGATCCCAATACCGGGGTGATCATCGGCGACGATTCCGTGATGATCGTGGATGCGCAGGCGACGCCGAGGCTGGCCAATCTGGTGATCGAGAAGATCCGGGAAGTGACGGACAAACCGATCAGATATGTGACGCTCAGCCACTATCACGCCGTGCGCGTGCTCGGTGCGTCTGCCTACGACGCCGAGCAGATCATCGCCTCCGACGTCTGCCGGGCGATGATTCATGAGCGCGGCCAGGAGGACTGGGACAGCGAGTTCGGACGTTTTCCGAGGCTGTTCGAAGGCCATGAAAGCATTCCGGGGCTCACCTGGCCGACCATGACCTTCGCCACGCGCATGACCGTCCATCTCGGCAAGCGCCGGGTCGATCTGATCCATCTCGGCCGCGCCCACACCGCCGGCGACATCGTCGCCTGGGTTCCGGATGCGGGCGTGATGATGACCGGCGACATCGTGGAGAGCCATTCCGCCTGCTATTGCGGCGACGCCCATTTTTCCGACTGGGGCGGCACGCTGGATGCGATCGCGGCCTATCGACCGGACGCGATCGCGCCAGGTCGCGGCGATGCGCTGATCGGCGCCGAGGCGGTGAACGACGCGCTCGGCTTCACCTGGGACTTCATCGACAGCACCTACCGCCCGGCCGCGGCGGTCGCGGCGTGCGGCGGCACGCTCAAGGAAGCGTTCCAGGCGGTGCGCGAAAACTGCGATCCCAAGTTCGAAAGGGTCGCGATCTACGAGCACTGCCTGCCCTTCAACGTCGCCCGCGCCTATGACGAGGCGCTCGGCATCGACACGCCGCGCATCTGGACGGCCGAGCGCGACCGCCTCATGTGGGATGCCCTCCAGTCATGACCATGACCTGGTCGACCTGCCTGAGCGGGGCGGGGGCGTTCAGGCTCTTCGAGTGATCGCCGGAGGGTGGCAATCCGGAAGGGAAATCGTCGCTTCTGTTTCGCTTAAAGCCCGTCTTGACCTTGTGAAATCGACGGATAGGTTCGAAAGGCGTCCTTGGAGGGAACGCAAGACATAACGGACATCCTGCTGATTGTTGGAGGGCATTTCGATGGGCAGTCCGAGCGGTGGCGTCGGAAGCAGTGCTTCCAGCGCGGGTTCCGGTAGTGCGGGCGGTTCGAGCGGCAGCGGCTTGTCCGGCAGTTCGAGCAGCGGCAGTTCTTCGAGCAGCGCCACATCATCCGGCGGCTCCGATTTCGGCGGCAGCGTTTCCCAGGCGGGAAATACGTCCGGTTCCGGCAGTAGCGGGTCCAGTTCCAGCAGCAACGACAATAGTGGAAGCGACAATGATCGCAGCGACGGGGACCGGTCGACGTCGTCCGGCCCCTCGGCGGATCCGGGCCTGACGTCGGCGCAGAGCGCGGCGCTTGCCGAAAGTGCGGCGGTGATGGACGGCTACGCCATGTCGCCGACGGCCGCCGTCGGCCCGAGCGAGGAAGAGAGCGAGCCGGCGGAGGAGAAAGGGTTCTTCGAGCGCGCCGGCGAGGCCATCGTCGATACCGGCGAACTTCTCGGCGGCGTCGCCGTCGGGGCCGGGGAGACGGCCTGGGACGGGGTCGTCGGCGCTGCGGACCTCGCCTGGGAAGGCGTCAGCATGGTCAACGACGCCGCCGGCACCGTGCTCGACACGGCGGTCGGCTGGACCGGCATCGACGCCTTCGATGGCCATGCCCGGCGCAACGCCGAACGCGGCCAGGCGATGGTCGATTTCGCGACGTCGCTGCCCGATGTTCCCGGGCAGATCGCCTCCTCCGCCGCCCAGGGCTGGGAGACCTTCGAGGACAATTGGGAAACCGGCAACTACTATGACGCCGGCAGGCAGATCGGCGGCGTGGGGCTGGAAGCCGCGACCATTGCCGTGCCGGCGGCCAAGGCCGGCGCGCTCGGCAGGCTCGGCCGAGTGGATGACGTTGCGCCTGCGGCCTCGGTGGCGCGTGGCGCCGGTGCGGAGCTCGACGATGTCCTGAGGGAGATCAGGGAGGCGGGCGCCGAAATCGTCACCGATGCGGATCCGGACGTGAAAGCCTATCTGGACGACGCCGCACGCCGGGAGGGCATCGCGCCTGAAGACATGCACGCATCCACGCTTGGTGATACGATCGTCGTTCGCGATCACCTGAAGGACGACGTCGTGACCTTGAGAGAAGAGCTTGAGCATGTTCGTCAGCAGCAGGACGGCCGCGTTTCGGTCGGCGCCGGCGGCCACGACACCAGGGTTGACCTGGAAATAGAAGCACGCGAGAGATTGTTGGAGAGAGATGACCTGAACCCGGCGGAGCGGGAGCAGCTCCAGCGGGAGATCGATACGATACGCGAGCGAGGTCGATATTGATGGGCAGTCTCGAGAATTTTCGCGATGCGATGCGCCGAAAGGATCCCCATTTCGATCAGGTCGAGGCGGCGCTCGACCAGTTCGCCGCCGGCAAGCCGGTGACCGAGCGTTGTTCGGCCAATGGCGAACGGATCGTGGTGGAGCGAAGCGACCGGCTCGGCAAGATTCGCGTGCGTGCGGGCGACCTTCTGCTGCGAACGCTGAGCTTCGAACCGCAGCCGGACAGCGAGGGCCCGCTCTGGCGAACGTCGGAGAGCCTTCGATCGTCGTGAAGCCCTCGAGGCTGGATATTCTGCATGCCGATGGACACCGGGAGGAGGGCCTGCTCACGGAGCATGGGCCAGAGGGTCCGCGCGGCAGGTGCAGGATCGCGTTCCGATCGTCGGAGCGAGGCGCCCTCGTTCTGGAGAACGACGATTTCTTCGAATGCCTGACCGACCTTCGCCGCATCGCGGAGAAGGAGGGCGGCGTGGTTCTTTGCCAGGGCGCCAGGCGCGACGTGTTTCCTTCGCAGATGATGAAATCGTCGGGCTGTGCGACGGCATACGTCCTGCGCCTGGGCGAGCAAGCGAGCTCGAAAGACGTGGTCCGGATTTTTGAGGCTGTCCCTGCTGACACCGTCGTGTCGGTGGACGAGCAGTTCGCCTACTATCGCCGATGGCAGGACTCGCGGCGCTGAGAGCGTCCGTGGTCCGATGTCGGCAAGAAGTCACGCGAGAATCGGGGACGCGGACGCAAGCGCTGGAGCAAGTTCATACTGCTTCCAAAGTGTTTGCCCGATACGCCTGAACTATCGAGTCTCGTCCCGTTCAGTCTTTTTCCATTTAACGGATCGAAACCGCCGGCTTTGAGCCGGCCTGCTTTAGCAAAGATCCTCTCGCCTCATGCGATAATCCAAAGCGGCGCATACGCGATTTTACCATCGTTACCACGTTGTCTGGGTGACGAAATAACGGTTCAAGGTGCTGCAGGGTCGTCCGAAGCTGAAGCCGTCGGGGATGGAGCAGGCGACGAGCCAGCCCAAGGGCGAGCGGAAGAAGGGGAGGCGCGCTGCTCGCCGATCTCCGAGGGTCAACGAGGAGCACAAGCTTTCGCTGGACGCGCCTGCCGGCTCTCGGTTCAAGGGGTACGACGATTTCGTGGTCCAGGACCTTCGGCTCGAAGGGCGGGTTATCCGCTATCGGCGGGAACGATGGCTGACACCGGAGGGCAAGCTGCTGGTGGCGCCGTTGCCGGCCGGGCTGCGCGGGCATTTCGGCACTGAGCTGGTGCGTTTCGTTCTACTGCAACATCATCAGGGTCAGGTGACGATCGACCGGATCGTGCCGTTGCTGAACAGCCTTGGACTTTCGATCTCGAAGCGCCAGGTGCTGCGCCTTCTGAGCGACGATGTCGATGCCTTTTGCAAGGAGGCTCATGACGTGCTGCGCGCCGGCCTGGAAAGCGCCGACTGGGCCACGGTCGACGACACGGGTGCCCGGCATCGCAACCGCAACGGTGTCACCACACAGATCGGGGACGATCGTTTCATCTTCTTCAAGACCACGTTCTCGAAAAGCCGAAGGAATTTCCTGCAACTCCTGCGCGCCGGCTATCGGGACTACGTCGTCAACGCCGAGGTCCTGGCTTCCATGCGCGAGCGCTATCTCCCCGCCTGCAGCCGCATCGCGGCGAAGGTCGGGCCCGCCACGCCGGATCTTCGAAGCTTCGCTCCTGCAGACCGGGACCTCGCCGGCGCCTGTCAGTTTCGCCTTACCGACCACGCCGACTGTTGGATCCACGCGGAACGGCTGGTGCACAAGCTCGACAGCTTCAACGACGATCAGCGACGGGCGATCGAGATCGAAAGGGAGCTGATCTGGTGGCTCATCGGGATCTCAGGCTCCACAAGGAGCAGCCCTGCAAAAAAACGCGCGGCTCAGCTCAAGGCCAGGTTCAAACGCATCTTCCCGGGAAAAACCGGCTTCGCCCCGCTCGATCGTCCGCTCGAAAGGCTCCTCGAACGCAGGGACGATCTTCTGCGCGTGCTCGACCGGCCGGAAATCCCGCTCCACACCAACGGCTCCGAGAACGACATCCGCTGCCACGTCATCAAACGAAAAATATCCGGCGGAACCCGGTCCGAGGCAGGGCGCGACGCCCGTGACGCCTTCCTCGGCCTGAACAAGACATGCCGGAAGCTCGGCGTCTCATTCTTCGACTATCTCGGTCATCGCCTCGACATCCCAAGCGCTCCCACCATCCCGCCCCTGCCAGAGCTGGTACTCGACGCCAAAGCCTGAAACGCCACCCCTTTGGCACCGATTACCAACAAAAAGGAAGGTGTGTTTGCTACATAATTCCGGAGAAGTTGGGCGAGGCTCGGATTCCCAGGGTCGCATGGACCAGGACGTCATGGTGACAAATTGGGGTGAAGAAAACGTCAACGGCAGGTGGAGGAGGCCAGCCGAAAAGACGGCATGCAACGCCTTGAGCGCTTCTCGAAACGGTCGATGTCACGACGTCGGCGGGCAAATGTCGTGATCGCGCCGCCGCCGATCGTCCGCTGACGATGCATCGAGCCGACCCTGCCTATCACCATGTCTTGCCACCGTATCGATGGGGAAGCATGAACGCGGCTGCCGCCTTGCATGCAAAGGTCGGGAGCTCGCAGGCGGGTGTCAGACGTTGGCGGGCTTGGCGTCGCCGCCGACACCGGCTTCGGCATCACGCGGCCGACCATCGGAATCGCAAGTTCGGTCAGTTCCTCCCCGGCGAAACGACGTCGCTACCGGGCCTCGGCCTCGCTCTGCCAGATCGACCAGATGACGGCACCGCCGATCGCGACATTGATCTCGTCGATGAAGAGGTCGCTGTCGCGATTGGCGGCGCCGTGATAGCTGGCGACGCCGCCGCCGAACGCGATCTTCAGATGGTCCTGCAGCGGGTAGCTGACGCCGCCGAACAGGCTGGCGCCGAGATAGCCGCTTTCGGCGTCGAAGGCGCGCCGTTCGGCGTTGGCGTCGCCGAGCGGGACTTCGTAGAAGAGGTCCATCACGCCCTCGTCGGCGAAACGCAGGCCGAAGGACCAGCTGGCTTCGAGGTCGGCCACGCCGCCGACATCGACGAATTCCTGCGCGATCTGCGGGTGCAGGATGAGGCCGACATAGTCGAAATCGGAAAGGTCAGTCGACAGCACGGCGCGCAACTGCAGATCGAGGCGCAGCTGATTGCCGGCCTCGTCCCGTTGCAGATAGTAGCTGAGGCTGGGCCCGATCTCGCCCAGATAGCCGAGGTCGTCGAGGCCTTCGCGCGCATCGTTGTCGTCGGAATCCACCGGCAGCGATCCGGCGAAGCTGACGTCGAACTCCCACCGGTCGGCATTGACGAACAGGCCGCGCGCCACGGATCGCTCGCCCGCCTGGAACCGCTCGCCGCGATAGACCGCGTAGGGCAGGGCCAGGCCCTTGAAGTGATTCTGCCCGGCCGCGGGGTAGTCCGGCAGCCAGCCGCCGCCGCCGCCGATCCCGATTTCCCAGAGCGGTTCGGCCTGGACGACCGATGGCGCGGCGACCATCGACGCCGGCAGCCCCAAGGCGAGGGCGGGACGAGCGATGACGAAGCGAGCGAGGCGGGACGGCGTCACCGGCAATCCGGCGTCCTGTCGGATCCGGCGGTCCGCATGCCGGCGATGCCTTCGATTTCGACCAGCAGCTCGCGCCTGCAGATGGCGCTGGCGAGCGGGATGATGGGGATCGCATCGCCGAAGTGCCGCCTGCAGCAGGCGAGGATCGCCTCCGTCTGCTCCTGATGGCGGATATAGACGCGAAGCGCCTGAAACCGGTGGCGCCCGCCGGCCGCCTCGATCACGGCGTCGAGATTGCGAAAGGTCTCGGCACACTGATCCTCCGGCGATTCCGCGTGCAGCGTCTCGTGCCCGACGATGCTGGCGGTGCCGGAGACGAACAGCAGGTTTTCGCCTTTATCGTCGGGGCGATGGAGCAGGGCCCGGGAGAAGGAAGGGCTCCTCGGCCCGTATCGCCTCGGATAGTGAAAGGCGCTGACCTGCCGTGGGTTCTCGATCTGCATGCCGGGCGTGGATGCCGCGATGAAGGAGATCATCAGCCCGGGTGCGGCGGCGCCGATGCCGGTCGCCGCCGGCAGCGACCGCTCGGCGAACTCCCGATCGGCGAGTGCGCGGGCTCGCCCGACGCAGAAAGCGCGATAGCGTTCGAGCCCGTCCTGCAGGCGGTTGATGTCGTGGACATAGTTCCATATGCGCAGGAGATGAAGGCCGCCGAACGCCTCCAGCCAGTCGAGGATCAGGCGATAGCCGTGATGGCCGATCGCCTCCAGGCCGCCGCCTCTCCCCTCGTCGAGCAGCAGGTGGCCGAAGAACACCCGGCCGTCGCCGGCGTAGGCGATGTCGCCATGCCGTCCGCACTCGACCGCGCCATCCGTCCGCCAGCATTCGACAGGCGCGCTCCCGTCGAGGGGCGGCATGCCGATGCAGAGCGCGCGCGGATCGTCGCCGATGGCGTGCTCGCGCCCGAAGCTGACCGCAGCCAGAAGGCCGTCCGACGCCTCGGGCCGATCATCCAGGTCGAGCCGGAGTGTCATGCCCGCAGGGGTTCCTTACGTTCGCAAACAGGGACCGGCGCCGTCATCCATGGCCGGGGCCGCAATTGACGCTTGAGCGGCCGTAAGCTATGTCGATCGCCGAATCGGGTCAATCCGCAGCACCGCCGGCAGGGCCGCCGTCCTGTCTCCGCGCCGCCGGGATTCCGGAGCCCATGACCGCATTTTTTCTGCTGCCGCCGCTTCTCCTCGACCTGGCGCTCGTCTGGCTGTTCGGCAAGGGATTGCGGCCGGGCAGGACGCCGCTCCTGACCAGGCTCGCGACAGAGGCGCGGGACGGCAGGCTCGATCCCAGGGCCAGGCACTATACGCGCCAGCTGACGTGGCTCTGGGCCGCCGCGCCGGCGGCGCTCGGGCTGCTGATCGCCCCCGGCCTGCTGGTCGAAAGCTGGCGGCCGGTCGCCGCCGCGGTCGCGCTCGGCCAGGGGCCCTTCTATCTCGCCCTCCTGATCGCCGAGCATTTTTTCAGGCGCCGTCATCTCGATCATCTCGATCATATGGGCTTCGTCGCCTTCCTCCGCTTTCTCCGCCATGTCGATTATGCCGCCGCCCTTCGCGAGTGAGCCCGATCCGGCGCCGGCGACCGCCGGGAGCGGCGGCACGACGTCCTTCGATGTCGCCGTGATCGGCGGCGGCCCGGCGGGCTCCGCGGCCGCCGCCCTGCTCGCCAAGGCCGGTCGCTCCGTGGTGCTGGCGGAAAAGGCGCGCTTCCCACGCTTTCATATCGGCGAGTCCCTGCTGCCCCGGAGTCTGCCCGTTCTCGACAGGATCGGCGCGCTTGCTGCCATCGAGGCCATGGGCGTCCCCAAATTCGGCGCCGACTTCACCGATGTCGACGGCGCCAGCCGGAACGTGACCTTCGCCCGCGCCCTTCGGCCCTGTCCGCGTCAGGCTTTTCAGGTGAAGCGCGCGGACTTCGATCAGGCGCTTCTCGATGCGGCGCGCGCGAACGGCGTGACCGTTCTCGAGGAAACCGTGGTGCGCAGCGCGGACCTTGACCGGCCGGAAGGTGTGACGCTCGAGCTGCAGCCGGCGGACGGCGAGCGCCGCCGGATCGATGCGAAACAGGTGATCGACGCCTCCGGGCGTGACGGCCTGATCGCGCGAAAACGCTCGCTGCGGACGCCTGACAAGCATCATCAGAGCGCCGCCGTCTTCAGCCATTTCGAAGCGGTGCCGCGCCATGACGGCGAGCGCGCCGGCAATGTCAGCATCTACTGGTTCGATCAGGGCTGGATCTGGTTCATTCCGTTGCCGGACGACCAAATGAGCGTCGGCGCGGTCTGCACCACCGATTATTTCAAGAGCCGGACGACCTCGCTCGAAGCCTTTCTCGACGACACCCTTTCCCGCGCGCCGGTGGCCGCGGCCAGGATGCATGGTGCGCGGCGGATCGAGCCGGTGCGCGCCGCGAGCAACTATTCCTACGGCGCCGGCGAAATGTGCGGCCCGCGCCATGTGCTGGTTGGCGACGCCTTCGCCTTCGTCGATCCGGTCTTTTCCTCGGGCGTGCATCTGGCGCTGCACGGCGCTGCGATGGCGGCGGAACTGGTGGATGCGCGCCTGACCGCGCCCGCGAAGGCCGCCAGTGTCCAGCGGCGGATGGAGCGGCGCGTGAAGCGCGGCCTCGCCGTCATGTCCTGGCTGATCTACCGCGTGCGCACGCCGGCCATGCGCCACCTGTTTTTGAACCCGCGCAACCTTCTCGGAGTCGAGCAGGCGCTGATTTCGATTCTGGCCGGCGACATCTTCGGCGACCCCGCCATTCGCTGGCGGTTTTCGCTGTTCAAGGCGATCTACGCGGCACACCGGCTCTGGTTCGCCTGGACCGGCGGCCCCAAGGGCGGGGCCGCCCCCGCCGCCGATCGCCTCAACCCGATGGCCGGCCGTTAGTGGTATGACCACATCATCGGGTTCACGCTGTCTTCGCCTGGATCGACGGTATGCGGCCAGGATCGATGAGGTCTGGAAGGGGCCCTGCCGGTGACTGGCGGTATGACCACCTCATCGTGTTCACGCCGTTTTCGCCAAGGTCGCCGGTATGCGGCCAGGGTCGGAGAAGGCCGGCCCGGACGTTTCTCGCCGCACCTGTCCCTGGCATGGATGGCCGCCGCCCTGCTCGCCGCACTCGTGCCCGCCACCGGCAGCGCCGGATCGCTCGACGATCTGATGAACGTTCTTGCGGGCGTCGAGGCGCGCCGAGCACGATTCGTGGAGGAGCGCAGCATCGGCGTGCTCGACCAGCCGCTGGTCACCGAGGGCACCTTCGCCTTCGATGCGCCGGACCGTCTGACCCGCCAGGATCTCACGCCGGCACCCGCCCTCTACACGCTCGACGGCGACCGGCTGGAGATCGTGATCGATGGCGAGGAACGTACGCTCAGCCTCGATCAGGAACCGGTCGTGCAGGCGCTGGTGGCGCCGTTTCGCGCCGTGTTCGCCGGCGATCTGGGCATGCTCGAAGAATCCTTCGACGTCGCCTATGCCGATGATGGAGGCGGCTGGAAGCTGACGTTGAAGCCGAAGACGGGCAGCCCGGCCCGCCGCTTTCTGGAGGTCGTGACGGTGAGCGGCGCCGGCGAGCATGTCGAACGGATCGAAACCCGCGAGCGCGGCGGCGATCGCAGCGTCATGCGGCTGGAGCCGGTCACGGCGCCGGGCGGCGGGGACGGCTGACGCCTGTGCGGGCATCGTCCGGGCGATTTGACAGATCGTCGGCGCTGCTTCAATAAGCCTGTTTCGTCCGTTCTTCCGGTTGACCGACCATGGCTGCAGAAACGCATCCCGCCACCGCGCCGCATCCGGCGCTTGGGGAATATTACAGCTCCGATCGCGAGCGCCGGACGATGCTCGGCTCCCTGTTCGACCGCAGCGCCGGCAGCTATGACGCGATCACGCAATGGCTGTCCTTCGGCACCGGACGCTGGCATCGCGCCCAGGTGCTGAAGCGCGCCGGTGTCGGGGCGGGCACGGTCATGCTCGACGTCGCCTGCGGCACCGGCCAGGTGACCCTGGCGGGCCAGGCGCTCGCCGGAAAAAGCGGCCGCGTCATCGGCCTGGACGCGAGCCTCGGCATGCTCGAGGAGGCGAAAGCCCGGGGCTGCGAGCACCTTTCCCGCGGCATGGCCGAGCAGCTGCCCTTTCCGGACGGCACGTTCGACGTCCTGTCCATGGGCTACGCGCTGCGCCACGCCCGCGACCTGGAGACGGTCTTCACCGAATATCGGCGCGTCCTCAAGCCAGGCGGCAGGCTGGTGCTCATGGAGATCGCGCGGCCGGACTCACGGCTGACGCTGGCGTTCGCCCGTCTCTACATGAAGACCATCGTGCCCAAATTCGCCAGCATCGGCGCGCATGATCCGAGCGCCGGCACGCTGATGCGTTATTACTGGGACACGATCGAACATTGCGTGCCGGCCGAGGCGATCACGTCAGCCCTGGCCGTGAGCGGATTCGAGGGCGTCCGCGTCGATCGCTGGTTCAGCGGCCTGGTGAAGGACTACCACGCCTGCCGACCGCGCTAGTGGTATGACCACATCAGATGATTCAGTAGGCAGGCGCATAACATGATGATTCGGAACTAAGTTTCAGGACTCCATGTGAATCAAATGATGTGGTCACACCACTAGCGTCCGATCGCGACGTTTCTTTGATCCGAAAGACTTGTTGATGCGGTGGCCCGACACAGTGATATGCGAGGCCGCTCGATGCATCGTCAGCGGGCTTTTTGCGACAGCGTCGTCACCGCATTTGCCCACTGGAGCAGTAGTCCTGTCTTAACGATACTTTGCTACGCAGCTTGCCGGTCCATGGGATCCTGGGGGTCCGAGCCTCGCCCAGCATTGCCTGCGGGCGGGCGGATTCCCAGGATCGCATGGACCATCAAACCAGCATCGCAGAGAAGGGTTGAGGAAATCCTAACTCTGAAAAAGCTGAGACGGGAACGAAGGCAGGCGATCGAAAGAACTTCGCGATGAGGACACCAGCAGCGTCGCCGCGTCCTTCGACCGAAGGCCTGACCCCGATCAGCCGCCTGGCCCCGATTGCAGGCCGAACGAAGCGATCTGGACCTTTCGGGCCGTCGACGGCATGATCCGCGCCTGCCGAAGGGCGAGGAGGACGAGGGGGGAGATCGGGGAATGCGCTGGGTCTCGGGGCTGCTGCAGGGCGGCGCGTTCTACGCGATGCTGCTCTACCTCGCCCTGATCTCGCTCGTCTGGAACGTGATCGCCTTCCTGCTTTACCCGATCCTGGGCGAGCGCGTCGGCCGCCGGGTCGGGCGCGCCGGCATCGCCTATGGCTATCGGCTGTTCTGGACGTCCGCCAGCGCCACCGGCATCATCCGCCTCGAAGCCTCGGACCTCGACCGGTTGCGGTCCGAGCCGGACGGCCTGATCATCACCGCCAACCATCCGAGCCTTCTCGACGGTCTCATGATCGCCGCCCGCCTGCCGCGCAGCTGCTGCATCATGAAGGCCAGCCTGATGCGCAACCCGTTTCTCGGCGCCGGTGCCCGGCTCGCCCGCTATATCTGCAACGACCAGCCGATCGCCATGGTCAAGGGCGCTGTCGCCGATCTCAGGTCCGGCGGCCAGCTCATCATCTTTCCCGAAGGCACGCGCACGGTCGGCGGTCCGCTCAATTCGTTCCAGCCGGGCATGACCCTGATCGCCAAGCTCGCCGCGGCACCGGTGCAGACCGTGTTCATCGAGACCCGGTCCCCCTATCTCTCGAAAGGCTGGCCGATCTGGCGAAAGCCGCCGCTGCCGATCGTCTTTCATGTCAGGCTGGGCGAGCGCTTCTTGCCCGAGTCCGACCATGCCGGGCTGCTCCGGCGCATCGAGCGTTATTTTCTGGACGAGCTGGCGCCCGATGCCGCAGCTCCGATGCGCGAGGCGGGCTGAACGGTGTCCTCCAGCCATCTGGTCCTGATCCCGAGCTACAACACCGGCCCGCTGCTCTATCGAACCATCGAGGAGGCGCGGTCCTGCTGGTCGCCGGTCTGGGTGGTGATCGACGGCAGCGACGACGGCACGTCGGACGGGGTCCGCGACATGGCGGCGGAGGACCCTGGGCTTCGCGCCTTCGTTCTGCCGCGCAATGTCGGCAAGGGGGCGGCCCTGCTGCATGGGCTCGAGGCGGCGGAGGCAGACGGCTTTACCCATGCGCTCGCCATGGACGCGGACGGCCAGCACCCGGCCGCCTCGATCCCGAGCTTCATGGCGGCCTCCGCAAAGGCCCCCGACGCCATGATCCTCGGCCGGCCGATCTTCGACGAGAGCGCTCCCAACATCCGCGTGCAGGGGCGAAAAATCTCCAACTGGTGGACCAATCTCGAAACGCTCGGCGCCGGGATCGACGACGCTCTTTTCGGCTTTCGCGTCTATCCGATCCAGCCTCTCGTCGAGATCATGGCCAAAAAGCGCTGGATGCGGCGCTTCGACTTCGACACCGAAGCGGTAGTGCGTCTCGCCTGGAAAGGGGTGCGCCCGATCAATCTTGCGGCGCCGGTGGCCTATCTCGATCCGGAAAACGGGGGCGTGTCGCATTTCCGCTACGGCCGCGACAACTGCCTCCTCACCTGGATGCACACGCGGCTGGTCACGGAATTCGTCCTGCGCCTGCCGCAGCTGCTCTATCGCCGCGCTGTCGCGAAGTGACGTCGCCTGCCGCAGCGACCGTCCCCGCCGCTCTTGCATAACCGGGCTCGATCCCCGAATCCTGTCGACGAGAAACCCTGCTGCGAGATGCGGTGCCTTGCCGATCGGGCCTATCCCTCCGGTGCTGGCCTCGCAGGAAAAACAAGGGATCTGCCGGCGCCGCGCCGCGAGGCGCCGACGGATCGATCGATGGGGAGGATCGAAGTCGATGCGTGTCGTCGTTCTGGGAGCCGGTATCGTCGGCGTGACCACCGCCTATTATCTGACGAAGCACGGCGTCGAGGTGACCGTGCTCGATCGCCAGGCGGGGCCGGGGATGGAGACCAGCTTCGCCAATGCCGGCGAGCTGTCCTACGGCATGACCTCGCCCTGGGCGGCGCCGGGCGTGCCGATGAAGGCGCTGAAATGGCTGTTCATGCGCCATCGGCCGCTGTTCATCTGGCCCCTGATCAGCCCGACCATGTGGGGCTGGGGACTGCGCATGCTCGCCAATTGCAATGCGAAGAGCTATGCGGTCAACAAGAGCCGGATGATCCGCATCTCCAACTACAGCCGGGACTGCCTGAGCGATCTGCTGCGGGAGGTGCCGATCGACTTCGACCTGCGCGAGCGCGGCACGCTGCAGCTCTTTCGCACGGAAAAGCAGCTCCTGGGCTCCAAGGCCGATCAGGCGGTGCTCGCCGACTATGACAGCCCCTACGAGGTGCTCGACCGCGACGGCTGCATCGCCGTCGAGCCGGGGCTTGCCCATGTCGCGCAGAAATTCGTCGGCGGGCTGCGCCTGACCTCGGACCGCACCGGTGACTGCCGCATGTTCACCATGGCGCTGGCCGAGAAGACCGCCGAAATGGGCGCGGACTTCCACTATGGCGAGACCGTCAGGGGCTTCGCTGTCGAGCATGGCAAGATCGCCGGGATCGACACCGATCGCGGCCGGATCACCGGCGACGCCTATGTCTGCGCGATGGGGCCGTTCGCGCCCGGACTGCTGCGCGGCGTCGGCATCAAACTGCCGATCTATCCGATCAAGGGCTATTCGATCACGCTGCCTGTGACCGACGATGCCGCGGCGCCGCAGTCGACCATCATGGACGAGACCTACAAGGTGGCGATCACCCGGCTCGGCGAGCGCATCCGGGTGGCGGGGCAGGCCGAGATCATCGGCTACGACAAGACGCTCGGGCGCCATGACACCGACGCGGTTCGCTACGTGGTCTCGGACCTGTTCCCCAAGGGCGGCGACGTCGGCAAGGCCGAGGGCTGGACCGGGCTCCGGCCGATGACCCCGGACGGCACGCCGGTGCTCGGGCCGACACGCTATCCGAACCTGTTTCTCAACACCGGCCACGGCACGCTCGGCTGGACCATGTCCTGCGGATCGGGCCGCGCGGTCGCGGATCTGGTCACCGGCGCCGAGCCCGAGATCGCCTTCGACGGTCTGACCGCCGCGCGTTACGGGCAATAGAGCGAAGTCAGATCAGGTCGCACCGGTTCGGCGCCCCCTGGGTTTAACCCTGTCTTCATGCTTTTTCGTGATGATGGGGGCTTGATCCATGCGATCCCGGGAGTCCGCGTCTCGCCCCACCTCTTCTGACGGGCGGACGGATTGCCAGGGGCGCATGAACCGACAGGAAGCGTAGCGGACCAAGGTCAAGCCGGGGTCAAGCACCCTGGGTCAAAGGAACTTCGCGATCGGGACACTAGGTGGCGTGGCCACCCCATCGACCTGCCGGCCGGCAGGGTCTGGACCGGAGGTATGCGGCCTGGTTTGCGGGCTTCGAATGGGAACGCAAAAAAAACAAAGCGAAAGTCGGCGCTGTGCCGATCGGCTGACGGAGGGCCGAGCTGCCCGAGCTCAGCGTCAACGCAGAGGCTGGTCAATAGTCCGGCGCTGGAGACGGTGAAGATCGGCCACCGGGAACGCCGGCGCGTCGTCAGGGCTGGGTCACGGTCGGGATGCGCGGCTGCTCGGCCTGCTGCAGCCGTGCGGCGAGCGCGATGGTGAGCGCCTGGGCCAGGCACATCGGCGCGGCGAGCGAGCGCGAAAAGCTGTATTCGTGTTCCGGCACGGCGAACAGGGCCTCGGCGTTTTTCGCGAGCGGCGAAAGTGTGGAATCCGTGATCGCCAGGATCGGCACGCCGCGCGCTGAAGCCTCCTCGACCACGTCGACCACCTCGGTGGCGTAGAAGCGGAACGACACCGCGAGCAGCATGTCGCAGGGGCGCATGGTGCGGGCCATCTGCGTCGCGAGACCGCCGCCCGCATCCAGCAGCACGACCCGCTTGCCGAGCATGGTCAGGATGTAGCGCATCAGCTCGACGACAGGTGCGGAGCGAAGCTGTCCGATCAGATAGATCACGTCGGCGGCCTCCATCATGCCGACCGCGTGTTCGATCGTCTCGGGCGCGATGTCGGCGAGCAGATCCTGGAGCGAGGCGATGTCGCGCAGCACGAGGTCATGCAAGAACGCCGCCCCGCCCGCATCGCCGCGGCCGTTCAGTTCGGATTCCAGCGCCCTGATCCGCGCCTCGAAGCCGGGCGCCGCGGTCGAGAGGCGTCTTTGAAAGTGCGACTGCAGCTCCTTGAAGCCGTCATAGCCGAGCATCTGGGCGAAGCGCACGAAGCTGGAGGCGTGGACGCCGCACCGATCGGCGATCGCGCTCAGCGACATCACGCCGACGTCGTTCGGGTTCTGCGTCAGATGGACCGCGATCCGCTGATAGGCCTTGCTCATCTGATCGAAACGCTCGTGGATCAGACGGATGAGCTCCTCGTAGTCCTTCGGCCGATCCTGGCTCCGCATCGACTGCCCTTTGCAATGTTCGTCTGGCCAGCACGGATCCGGCCGGGGTCGCGGGCGGCATGGTCGCCTGGAAACCGCGGGTCGATCAAGGTCGTTCGATGTCGATTGTCTCGGAAAGACCGGTCATCGATGTTCTGCCGATCTGGGCGAGGGTGAGGCTCGTCTCGGTGGTGAGGACGTCCCAGAGCTGCCCGAGGCCGCGCTCGCCGCCGGCGGCCAGCGCGAACAGCAAGGCGCGACCGAAAAAGACGAAATCGGCGCCCATGGCGTAAGCCTTGACCACGTCCTCGCCGGACCCGAGGCCTGTGTCGTAGAAGAGCGGATATTCGTCGCCCACGGCATCGCGGATCCGGCGGAGCGCCAGGATCGGCGGCGGTGCGGCGTCGAGCTGGCGGCCGCCATGGCTCGAGACCTGGACGGCGTCCACCCCGGCCGCTTTCAGCCGGACCGCATCGTCGACGTCGAGCACCCCTTTGACCACCAGCTTGCCCCGCCACTGGTCGCGGAATTGGTCGAGGCTGTCCCAATCCGCGGCCGCACGGCTTTCGGTGCGATCGAAGGACTGACCGGGTCCGGTGAAGTTCGCCGTCTCCGGTCGGCCCTTGATCAGCGTCGCGAGCGACCATCGCGGGTGCAGCGCGAAGTCGACGAACTGCGACGGGCCGATCCTGAACGGCATCCTGAATCCGCGCCTGAGCTCGCGCGGCCGGCGGCCCACTTCCGGCACGTCGAGGGTGAGAACCAGCGTGCTGTAACCGGCGGTTTTCGCGCGCTCGACGAGTTTCTTCGCACCGCTGCCGTCGCCGGCGATATAGAGCTGGAACCAGGCGTGGCCTTCCGCGGCCTCGATCATGGTCTCGAGTGAGGTCGAGGCGACCGTCGAGACGCCGAGCGGCGTGCGATGGCGGGCTGCGATTCTGGCCAGCATCAGATCCGCGCCGGGGGTGGAAAGATTGCACATGCCCATCGGTGCGATACCGAAGGGAACGGCCGCTTCATGGTCGAAGACGCGCACGCCGAGATCGCGCTTCGTGACATCGACCAGGATGCGCGGCTGCAGGCGGAGGTCGCGCAGGGCGCCGCGGTTCAGGGCCTCGCCATGCCCTTCGCCCGCCGCCCCGTCGATATAGTCGAACACCATCCAGGGCAGACGCCGGCGGGCCAGCCGCCGTGCGTCCGCGCTGGAATGAATGCCCGTGTCGCCGAACATTTCGGCTCGGTTCGGATCAGGCCTGGACCGATTTCATGAAGCGATCCCTGATCACCACGGGATCCATGGTGATCACCGGCACCTTGACGTTGCCGCTTTCGCATTTGGCGACGACGATCGTCATCCTGCCGCCGTCGATCGCGTCCTTCAGGGCCTTGCCGGTGTCTTCCGCCTGGCACTCGACGACGTTCTCGCAGCCGCAGGCCTTGGCGACCGCGGCGAGCGACGTCTTCCTGCCGGCATAGGTCGGCTGATCACCGGTGGAGCCGTAGCTGCCGTTGTCGACGATCAGCAGGATGAAATTGTCGGCGACATTGTTGGCGATGGTCGGCAGCGTGCCGAAATTGGTCAGGACCGAGCCGTCGCCGTCGATCGCGATCACCTTCTTCTTCTGGGCGAGCGCCAGGCCGAGACCGATCGAGGACGCCAGCCCCATGGTGCCGAGCATGTAGAAATTGGTCGGCTGGTCGTCGATCATGTGCAGTTCCTGGCTGGGCAGGCCGATATTGCAGATCACCAGATGGTCACGGATGACCGGCGCGATGTCGCGCAGAACCTCGGAGCGGATCATGATCAATATCCCTTCCAGAAGCTGGCGTCGGCCAGCACCGCGACCGGCTTGTTGCACATGAAGCTGTGTTTGAGGATGGCGTCGAACTCGGCGGCGTCGTCTTCCCGGTGGAAGTGATAGGTCGGGATGTTGAGCTGTGCCAGCAGCGCCTTGGTGTGCACCGCCATCTCCACCTGGCAGGCCACGGGCTCGCCCAGCTCGCCGCGATAGGAGATCAGCATCGGCAGCGGCATGCGGTAGAACTGGATCAGGGTCGCGAGCGTGTTGATGGTCACGCCGATCGCCGTGTTCTGCATGATGATGGCGGGACGCTTGCCGCCCATGAAGGCGCCGGCGCAAAGGCCCATGCCTTCGTCTTCCTTGTTGGCGGGGACGTGGTGGATCTCGCTTCGCTTCTCGATCTCGTCGATCACGCCGGCAAGCTGCTTGCACGGCACCGTGGTGACGAACTCGACGCCGTTGGCGACCAGATCGTCCACGATTCTGATACTGACTGACACGTAGGTTACTCCTCCTGTGCGGGAACGTAGTTGAGGTTCATTGCGGCGAGCCGGAACGCTTGGCGTCGCTCTACTCGACCGTCGTCAGGTCGAACTTTTCGTTCGGAAAATATTTCTCCAGACGGATGTCGGCGGTACGCGCGTGACCTTCCATACCCTCGAGCCTGGAGATGCGCGCGGTCGCCTCTGCGATCGGCTTCGAGGCCTCGCGGGTGGAGCGCTGCCAGGTGACGAGCTTCATGTACTTGTGCACCGAGAGCCCGCCGGTATAGCGCGCCGCCCCCGAGGTCGGCAGCACATGGTTCGGACCCGACGACTTGTCGCCGAACGCCACCGTGGTCTCCTCGCCGAGAAACAGCGAGCCGTAGCAGCGAAGGCGGCCCAGGAACCAGTCGAGATCGGCCGCCTGCACGTGCAGATGCTCGGGCGCGATCTCGTCGGCAACCATCGCGAGGCCTTCCCGGTCCGGAACCACCATCACTTCCGCCATGTCGCGCCAGGCGGCCCTGGCGTTCTCCGCGTTCAGCTCGGGGAGCTGCCCGATATAGCCCGGCACCAGCTCCAGCACCTTCTCGGCGAGCGGGCGGTGGGTGGTCGCGAGCCAGACCGGCGAGTTGTAGCCATGCTCGGCCTGGCCGACCAGATCCCAGGCGACGATGTGCGGATCGGCGCTCTCGTCGGCGAGGATCAGGCTGTCGGTGGGTCCGGCGAACATGTCGATGCCGACCCGGCCGAACAGGATGCGCTTGGCCTCGGCCACGAACTGGTTGCCGGGACCGACCAGGATGTCCGCCCTGGGCAGACCGAACAAGCCGAACGCCATGGCGGCGATGCCCTGCACCCCGCCGAGCGCCAGGATCGTATCCGCACCACAGAGGTCGGCGGCGTAGATGATCGCGGGCGCGATGCCGACGTTCGGCCGCGGCGGCGAGCAGGCGGTGATGTGGCCGGAGCCTGCGACCTTGGCCGTGGTCACGGTCATCAGCACCGAGGCGATATGGCTGTAGCGCCCGCCCGGCGCGTAGCAGCCGGCGGCGCTGCAGGGGATCGCCTTCTGCCCGGCGATCAGCCCCGGCAGGATCTCGATCTCGGTGTCGGTGATGGTCGCCTTCTGCGCCTCGGCGAAGCGGCGGATATTGTCCCAGGCGAAACGGATATCGTCCTTCAGCTTCTGCGGTACCTTTTCGGCCGCCGCCTGGATCTCGTCGCGGGTAAGCACGACATTGCCGTCATATTTGTCGAACTTGGCGGCATAGCGCATGGCAGCCTCGTCCCCGCCCGCCTCGATCTCCTCGAGAATGGCCTGGACGGTGGCGCGCACGTCGCCGGCATCGTCGGTCGATTTGCGGCTGGCTTTCTTCAGGTAGTCGATGTTCATGGTCCAGATTCCGTCTTGAGGAGAGATCCGGGGCGTCGCCGACATCCGCGCACTATAGGCGATCGGCAGGACGGAGAGCAGCCCGAAGTTCGGAGAGAGTGCCCGTTCAGAAAACCGCGGGACCGGTTCCACCGCCGCGCACGCCCGGCAGCAGCATGAACTCCCAGGGATTCGGCATCTCGCCGCAGCGGACGTCGATCACCACCGGCCCCGGTTCGCGAAAGGCCTGATCGAGGGCGGCGGCGAGCGTCTTCGGCGACGTCGCCGAAAGCCCGACGGCGCCGAATGACTCCGCGAGTTTCGCGAAATCGGGGTTGACCAGATCGGTCGCGATCACGCGGTTGCCGAACATCTCCTTCTGGGTGCGCCGGACATTGCCGTAGGCGCCGTCGTTGAAGACGATGAACACCAACGGCAGCGCCTGCTGCACGGCGGTCGCCAGCTCCTGGACGTTGAACATGAAGCCGCCGTCGCCGGCCAGCGCCACGACACGGGTTCCGGGCTTCGCCATCTGCACGCCGATCGCGGTCGCCACCCCCCAGCCCAGCGTTCCCTGATAGCCGCTGCAGATGAAGGTCCGTGGCCTGAAGACCGGAAAGGCGAAGCGGGCGACGTAGCTCGGCTGCACCAGCTCGTCGACCAGAATGCCGTCCTCCGGAAGCGCTCTGCGGATGACGTCGAGATAGCCGAGCTGCGGCTGCAGCTTGCTGAACTTTTCTGCGAAATTCGCCTTGAGTGCCGCGAGCTCCTCGCTTCGGGAAGGCCGTTTGCTCATGTGCCTCGGCAGACGATCGATCAGGGCGCGGACGGTCACGTCCGCATGGCCGATCAGCGCCACCTCCGGCTTCGCGATGCGACCGACCTCCTCGGGATCGACGTCGATGCGGACGATCTTCATGTCGTCGTCCACGCCCCAGCAGACCTGCTGGGTCTGCAGCCGCGTGCCGATGCCGAGCACCACGTCCGCCTTCGCCCAGAGATGGTGGCCGATCGGAAGCGTCAGGCTCAGCGGATTGCGATCGTCGACCACGCCCCGGCCCATGCGAAAGGCGACCACGGGCGCCTGCAGGAGCTCGGCGAGCGCCGTCACCTCCTCGCTCGCATCCTGCGCGCCGCCGCCGACCACGATCAGCGGATCCTTCGCACCGCCGAGGAGCTTCGCCGCCGCCTCGACCGCATCCTCGTCGACCGGCAGCTCGTCGCGGACCATCGGTCCTGCCGGCAGCCTGACCGCGGCCCGTTCCGCCCAGACGTCGGCCGGGCATTCGAGACCGACCGGCTCTGGCCTCCCGTTCAGGAGCTGGCGAAACGCCTCGTCCACAAGGCCAGGCGCCTGCACCGGCCCGCGGATCGAGGCCGACCATTTGGTCAGCGTGGCGAGCATGCCGGACTGGTCCGGAATCTCGTGCAGCAGGCCAAGTCCTCGGCCGATGTAGGAAGACGGGATCTGGCCGATCAGGGCGAGCACCGGCGCACCGCAGCTCTGTGCGGTGGCGAGCGCCGCGGTCGTGTTCAGAAAGCCCGGCCCCGGCACCACGCAATAGGCGCCCGGCCGTCCGGTCGCGAGCGCCGCGCCGAGCGCCATATAGGCGGCCCCCTGCTCATGGCGGCTATGGACCACCTTGATCCGGTCGGTGACGTCGAACAGGGCATCGAACAGCGGATCGTTCTGAACGCCCGGCAGGCAGAAGAGGCGCTCGATGCCGTTCGTCTGCAGCATCCGCAGGATCGTTTCCGCCGTCGAAAGCCGTTCCATTCGGCACCTTCCTCCCATGGCCACGTCAGCCTGGAGCGCCTCCCGTTTGGACGGAACCGGAAGATACGCTCCCTCTTTTTGTTTCGCCGCATTTTCCTGTCGGTCACGTGACGCCACATGATCGGGAAAAGCCAGCCGAGCCGGCGCCTTGGCCGGAGCGTCCGCTCCGAGTCGTTCCGACCCTTTCGCCCGAACGGACGGCAGCTTGGCCGAATGTTAACCTATCCGGGGCATCATCGTCGATCAGGTCCATGCGATCCTGGGAATCCGAGCCCGGACCAACCTTTTTCGACGGGCGGGCGGACTCCCAGGATCGCATGGACCGGGAGGACGTGTAGCAAGGCAAGGTTAAGCCAGGGTTAAGCAGTCCGATTCACAGGAACATCGCGATCGGGAGATTCGCGTAGGGAGGAGGCGACCTGGCGAACCGTCGATATGAAAGCTGAGGCTGCGGATCGGCTTCGACGTTCGAAAAAGTGCCGTGGTCGAGCCGTCAGGGCAGTCTCACCACCTGGCCGGTCCGCGTCGCCTCGAGGACCGCTGACGTGACGGCGAGGGAGCGGGTGGCGTCCTCGCCGGTGATGATCGGCGTCTCCTCGCCTTTGATCACGCGCGCAAAATGGGCGATCTGCGCCTCGAACACGTCGACCTCGGGCAGGGTGATCGGTTCGGCCGAAATCGGGTGATTCCAGTCCGTGGCGCCGTCATGCCGCCAGAGCTTCAGGCGCGGAAACTCGAGCGCCGCCTCGGTGGTGAAAATGCGCGTCGGGCACTCGTCGTTCTTTGGAAAGGCCGGGTGGTTTTCGCCGCTCGCCTGCTCCCAGCTCCAAGGCGACGGCGCCGCATCCGAGATCAGGACCGTGCCGAGCGCGCCGTTCTCGAAGCGAAGGCAGATGCCGGCGCTGTCCTCGACCTCGAAACCGCGTACTGCATCGCCGGCGAGCGCCATGACCTCGGCGATCTCGCCGCAGACGAAGCGCAGGAGATCGATCTCGTGGATCAGGTTGATCAGGATCGGCCCGCCACCCGCCCTCGTCCGCCAGGCCGCCTCGAAATAGGGCTCGGGCTTCCTCACGCACCAGATCGTGTTGACCGCCACCAGCCGCCCGAGGGCACCGTCTCTGACCAGCGCTTTCGCACGCTGCGCATTCGGGTTGTAGCGACGGTGATGGCCGACCAGGAGCGGAACGCCGGCGCGCTCCGCCGCCGCGGTCAGGCGCATTGCGGCGTCCTGGTTGTCGCAGATCGGTTTTTCGATCAGCATCGGCAGGCGGCGCTCGGCTGCGGCGATGCCTGCGGCCTCGTGCAGGTGGTTGGGTGCTGCGACGATGACGCCGTCCAGGTGCTCGACGGCCAGCATGGACTCGACATCACCGTGGCAGGCGGCGCCGTGCGTGGCGGCGACCTCCTTGGCATCAGGCGAAGGATCGGCGATGGCGACGAGATCGCAATCCGCGGAGGCGGTGACGTAGGCCGCGTGCTTCCGGCCGATCAGCCCGGCCCCGATCAACCCGATGCGAAGCGGATCGTTCATGGCTGAAAACCGCGTAAAGCCATCAATGCCTCCAATCTGGACGTGGTGACGAGCGTCACCAACGGGGCCAGGTTCAGGCCCCGTTCGGGACCCATTTCAGAATATGCCGGGCGACCGCGACCAGCTCGCCATGCTGATTGTTCACCTCGATCTCCGAGGTCGAACGGCGGCGGGCTTCGTCCACTTCGGCGATCCGGTAGGTCACGGTGACGGTGTCGCCGATGAAGACCGGCTTCAGGAAACGCACCCGGTCGTAGCCGAGGGACACCGGCGTCTCGTCCGCAGCCTGGACATGGGCGATCGCCATGGTGGAGGTGGTGGACATGAAGCCGATCAGGAGGGCGCCATGGGCGATGCGCCGGCCATAGCCGGACTTCGCCATATAGACCTCGTCGACATGGTTCGGCGCGAAATCGCCGGTGATGCCCGCGAACATGTAGACGTCGGTCTCGCCGACCGTCTTGGAGAACGACACCTCGTGGCCAGTTTCGACGTGAAAGGACATCCACTCGCTCCGCTAAATGGCTCTGGTCCGTCGTTCCGGTCGTCGCCGGGCGATCGTCAGCCCGCGGCCGCCGCGCCCGCGGGCAGCCAGTCCTTGCCGGGCACCGCCGCCAGCAGCTCCCTGGTATAGTCGTCCTTCGGATCGGCGAACAGCGCTGCGGTCGCGCCGGTTTCGACCACGCGGCCATGGCGCATCACCGCGATCCGGTCGCAGACCTGGGCGGCGACCCGGAGATCGTGGGTGATGAAGATCATCGACAGCGAGAGACGCTCGCGGATCTCGTCGAGCAGCTTCAGGATCTGCGCCTGGATCGAGACGTCGAGCGCCGAGACCGGCTCGTCGGCGATCAGGACCTCGGGATCGAGGGCAAGCGCGCGGGCGACACCGATGCGCTGGCGCTGGCCGCCGGAGAATTCATGGGGGAAACGATCGAAGGCGCGGGCGTCGAGGCCGACGATCTCGAGGATGTCCCTTGCCCTTTTCTCCGCCTCAGCGGCCGCGACGCCCTGAAGGAGGGGACCCTGGGCGATGATCTTTCCGACCTTGGTCCTTGGATTGAGCGAGGCGAAGGGGTCCTGGAACACCATCTGGATCTTGGCGCGGAAGGGACGCATGGCCGCGCGGCCAAGGGGGCGGAGGTCGGTTCCCTGCAGCAGAATGCTGCCCGCATCGGGCTCGTTCAGGCGGACGATGCAGCGTGCGACCGTCGACTTGCCCGAGCCACTTTCGCCGACGATGCCGAGGGTCTCGCCGCGCATCAGTTCGAGATCGACGTCGTCGGCGGCGACCACGCGCCGTTCCCTGCCGCCGAAGCCGAAGAAACCGCCGCCGCTTCGATAGGTCTTGCCGAGGCCGTCGATCGTCAGAACCGGCTCCGCGGTCCGGGCGCGGGCGGGGCGGGGGACGAGGCTCGGCACGGCAGCGATCAGCGCCTTGGTGTAAGGATGCTCGGGCGCGTTCAGGACCTTCGAGGCCGGCCCGGCTTCCACCAGCCTGCCCTGCTGCATCACGGCGACGCGATCGGCGATATCGGCGACCACGCCGAAGTCGTGGGTGATGAACAGCACGCCGGTGTCGTGCGCCGCCTGCAGCTCTTTGATCAGCTTCAGGATCTGCGCCTGGGTGGTGACGTCGAGCGCGGTGGTCGGCTCGTCGGCGATCAGGATCTTCGGATCCAGCGCCAGCGCCATCGCGATCATGGCGCGCTGACGCTGGCCGCCGGAAAGCTCGTGGGGATAGCTGTCGACGATCTGTCCGGGGTCGGGCAGATGCACGTCGTCGAAGAGGGCGATCGCGCGCTCGCGCCGTTCCTTTCGCTTCATCCCGGTGTGGTAGCGAAAAACCTCGTCGATCTGGTTGCCGATGGTCATGACGGGATTGAGCGCGGTCATCGGCTCCTGGAAGATCATCGAAATGTCGCTGCCGCGTATGGCGCGCAGCCGGGCCTCGCTGACCCGGGTCAGATCCTCCTCGCCGAACCGGATGGCGCCCTTGGCGACATGCACATGCGGGCGGGGCAGGAGGCCCATGACGGCGCGGGCGGTGAGCGACTTGCCGGAGCCGCTCTCGCCGACCACGCAGAGGATCTCGTTGGGCGCCAGATCGAGATCGACCGCCTCGACCGCGTAGCGCCGCTCCGAGCCTTCGGGCAGGGCGACATGCAGATCGCTGATGTCGAGAAGACGTTCGCTCATCGCCGTTCCCGAAGCCGCGGATTGAGCGCGTCGTTCAGCCCTTCGCCGACGAGGTTGATGGCGAGCACGGTCAGGAGAATGGCGATGCCGGGAAAGGTGCAGACCCACCAGGCGGTGCGCAGGACCGTCCGCCCGGCGCCGATCAGAAAGCCCCAGCTCATGATGTTGGGATCGCCGAGGCCGAGGAAGGAGAGGCCTGATTCGATCAGGATCGCGGTCGCCACCATCAGCGAGCCTGTGACGATGATCGGGGAGAGGCAATTGGGCAGGATTTCGCCGAGCATGATCCGCGCATCGCCCATGCCCAGGGTGTGACAGGCCTGGACGAACTCCCTGTTCCTGAGCGACAGAAATTCGCCGCGCACGAGGCGGGCGACCGCGGGCCAGGAGACCACGGCGATGGCGATCACGATGCTCTCGATCGAGGGCTTCATGATCGCCACCAGCAGAATGGCGAAGACGAAGGAGGGGATCGTCTGGAACATCTCGGTGACGCGCATCAGAAGGTCGTCGATCCAGCCGCCGTAATAACCGGCGAGCCCGCCCATCACCGCGCCGAAGCCGACCGCGACCAGGGTCGCGAGCAGGCCGATCAGCAGCGAGGTCTTGGCGCCATGGGCGATGCCGGCCGCGACATCGCGGCCGAGACTGTCACTGCCCAGGAGGAAACCTTCGACGCCTGGCGGTGACATCGGCTTGCCGGCGAGCTTGAAGGGATCGTCGGGATAGAAGAGATGCGCCGTCGCCGCCAAAAGAATGACCGCGGCAAGGATCAAAAGACCGACGACGGCGGAGCGGTTGCGGCGGTAGAGGCGCCAGAACTGCATCATGCGACTTCGATCCTGGGATCGAGCACGGAGTAGATGATGTCGACCACGAGGTTCACGGCCACGACCAGAAGCGCCGATATCAAAAAAATGCCGAGCAGCAGATTGAGATCGCGCGCGAACAGCGCTTCGAAGGCGAGCATGCCGAGGCCGGGCCAGGCGAAGACCGACTCGACGATCACCGAGCCGCCGATCAGGGCGCCCACCTGCACGCCGGCCATGGTCACGACCGGCAAAAGCGCGTTTCGGAGCACATGCACGAACATGATGCGCCGCTCGGTCAGTCCTTTCGCGCGGGCGGTGGTGACATAGTCCATGCCCGCCTGCTCCAGCATCGAGGCGCGCATCAGCCGCGTGTAGAGGGCGAGGTAGAAGAGGGAAAGGGTGATGGTCGGCAGCACCAGATGATGCGCGATGTCGACCACCCGGTCCCAACCGGTATGGAAGGCGGCGATGTTCTCCATGCCGCTCGTCGGAAACCAGCCGAGATTGAGCGAGAACACGACGATCATCATCAGCCCGACCCAGAAGAGCGGGGTGGCGTAGGTGACCAGCGCGAAGATCGAGATCAGATTGTCCCGCCAGGTGTTGAGCCCGGTCGCGGCCAGCAGGCCGAGCAGAATGCCGACGCCGACCGCGAGCAGGATGGTGCTGACCATCAGCAGCAGGGTCGGAACGAAACGGTCCAGCACCAGCTCCGAGACCGGCATCTCGTGCCGAAACGAATAGCCGAGATCGAAGGCGAGGACGTTTTTCAGATAAATCCCGAGCTGGACGATCAGCGGCTTGTCGAGCCCGAATTTCTGACGGAGTTCCGCCATATACTCCGGCGTCGCCGAGCCCGCCTCGCCCGCCAGCACGTCGACCGCATCGCCTTCCGCCATGTGCAGCAAAAAGAAATTGACGACCACGATCGCCAGCACGATCGGCAGCGCCTGCAGCAGCCGCTTCAGCACATAGCGCAACCGCTTCATGTCACAGTGGTCACAGCGGTCACGGCGTGACCTGCTCGACGCTGCCGCGGTTTTGCCGCGGGTGCCGGTGCTCCGCCGTACCGAAAGGTCAGCACCTCGGTCGGGGCTCCGGGAGCGGGTCGGGTCGGGCTCAACGTTTTCTTAACCTTTCTTCTCCCACAATGCAGGTCAGGTCCATGCGATCCTGGGAATCCGCGCGCGAAACAGTTTCTGGCGGCCGTCCGGACTCCCAGGATCGCATGGACCATGACCTTCCTTAGTCGGGTTGGGTTAACATCGGGTTACTCCTTCGGCGGCAGGTCCCGGTCGCGTCGCCGCCCAAGGCCTCCTTTGGAGGGGCAAATGATCGACCTGCTCGCCATGGCTGTTCGCAGCACACCGGGGAAACCGCGCGCACGCGACGCCGACGATGGCGTGTGACCGCCGGACTCCAAGTCAACGCCGTTCCGAGCCGGGACAGGCCTCGCAGAATCGAGCACGGCGTCCCCTCCAGACCCCGGCAAGTCAACGCCGTCGCGCGTCGCGACTATTCGTCGAGCCAGGCGTCGGCGAAGGGGCCGTAGGCGCCCAGCGCCGAGGTGTCGTGGTCCTTGAGCTTGGTGTTGAAGACGGTGAGGAACTCCATTTCGAACAGGTTCACGACAGGCAGGTCGTCGGCCAGGATCTTCTGGACGTCCTCGTAGATGCCCGTGCGTTTGTCGGCGTCCGCTTCGACCGTGCCTGCGGCCAGCAGTTCGTCGAGCTCGGGATTGCTGTAGCGCGAGGAATTCACGAAGTGGGTGCCCTGGCGGATCTGATCGGTGCCGTAATGCCGGTGAACACCGAGCACCGGATCCGGCAACTGATAGAAATAATTGACGTTCATCGCGAAGTCGTAGTCGGCGTAGATCCGTTTCAGCCAGGTCGGCACGTCCTCGTAGCGAAGCTCGAGCTGGATGCCGATCTCGGCGAGCGCCTGCTTCATATATTCGCCGGCGCGCCGCCAGTCCTCGCCATAGGGGATGAGGTCGAGCACGGCCGAGGCGCGCACGCCATTGCCGTCGGCCTCGATGCCGGCCTCGTCGAGCAGCGCGTTGGCGGCCTCGACATCGGCGCTGGCCGGGTAGTTCGGCATGCCCTCGGCGTAGAGACCGGTCGCCGAGAAGTTGGAGGACAGCGCCGAGGTCGCGGGCCTGCCGTAGCCGAACCAGATATTGTCGATCAGGAACTGCCGATCCAGCGCCAGCGAGATCGCCTGGCGGATCGCCTTGGCGTCGAAGGGCGGCTCGGTGGTGTCGAACTCGATCAGCGAGACCGGGTTGATCATGGCGTAGCCGTCGGTGGTGACGCCGATCTGGTCCATCTCGCGAAGGCGCACCACGTCGACGTTCGGGATCGCGCCGTAAGCGCCGTAATGCACCTCGCCGTTCTCCATCGCGGCGGTTCTGGTCGAGGCGTCCGGGATGAAGCGGGCGACCGCGCGGTCGAGGTAGGGCTTGCCCTCCTGCCAGTAGTTCTCGTTCCTGTCGAGGCGGATATACTGGCCCTTCTTCCACTCGACGAACTTGAAGGCGCCGGTGCCGACCGGGTTGTTGGCGAGGTCGGCGTCGCGCGGGTCCTGGCCTTCCAGCAGGTGCTTCGGCACGATCGGTGATTCGTAGCCGGAAAGGGCGCGGGTCATGTAGGGGGCAGGGTTGGCGAGCTTGAAGATGGCGGTATGCTCGTCCGGCGTCTCGATCTCCTCGACCTCCTTGAAGGAGTTCGGGCCCCTCGGGTGCACTTTCTTCAGCACCTCCATCACCGTGAACTGGACGTCCGCCGAGGTGAAGGGCTCGCCGTCATGCCAGGTGACGCCCTGGCGGAGATTGAAGGTGACGGTCCTGCCGTCCTCGCTCACCTCGAAGCTCTCCGCGAGCGCCGGCACCGGGTTCAGATCCTTGTCGTAATCGAGAAGGCCGTCATAGATCTTGGGCGCCACCAGCCCGATCGGCCCGGAGGTCGACAGATAGGAGGCGAGCGACGGCGGTTCCGGCTGTGCGATGAAAACGAGCGTGCCGCCCGAATTTTGAGCATGAGCTGCCGACGCGCCCGCCATCATAGCCGCCGCGGCGAGGGCGCTCCCCAACCATGTCTTGATCGTCATCACGCATTTTCTCCCTTGCTTCCCTGATCGACCGGCGCTTCTTTCGGCACGGATCGTCGGGATCATCGCTCGCCATGGCGTTCACCACGCAACGATGATGCCAATTCTCATCGCCGGCATTGGGCGACGAAGCGACGTCGTTGCCGGCCGTTCCCTTCGACCTTGCCCGGGATTGCCCGTCGACTCAAGCTCCGGGAGCCGTGAACGAGGTCGCAGTCCGTCGGCGATGTCCGATCGACGGCATCGAAAATGGGCAGCACGAATTGGCTATGGTCGCTGTTTGCGGACAGCGATCCCGTTCAGCCGGTGTTTCCTTCGCGGCTCCAGGCCGCGATCAGTGATGCGACGAACGTTTCACGCCGCGCCGGCGATGTAGTCCTGAAGGAGGCTGGCCTCGGACTCCAGCTCCTCGAGCCGGTGTTTCACGATGTCGCCGATGCTGACGATCCCGACAATCTTGCCGCCCTCCACGACCGGCAGATGGCGAAAGCGGCCGGTGGTCATCTTGCGCATCAGCTTATCGATGCCGTCATCCAGCCCGCAGGTTTCGACGTCCCGTGTCATCAGGCGTTCGGCGCGCATGCCGAGGAGGGCGATATCGCGCTCGGAGAGCCATGTTCGGCCAGGCCCCGAGTGTCGCGCTCGGAGACGATCCCGGCGATGCGGCCGCTCGTCTCGAGCACCACCACGGCGCCGATTCGTTTCCTGCTCATCAGCGACGCGACGTCGGCGATTTCGGCGGAAGGGTCGATGGAGACGATATGATCGCCTTTACCGGATAATATCTGGCGGACGAACATCAATGAACTCCCCCGTGAGTGATGCCAGAATTGTCGCCATTCAAGAAACACTGCAAGGGTGCCACAATCGTTAGATGATGTCCATGGTGTAAAAATCAACTCAGCGTAAAATAACCTCAGGGCATGACACCGTCGAATTGTTTATTGCAACTTCAAGGTTCTTCACTATCGCCTTTGTCTTGTCGGAATGGAATTCGCAGGCGGATGGAATGGTAGTTCGACGCCGGATCGGCCATGGCGGCTCTATTTCAAGCTGTCGTTGACCCGGTTTCACGCCCCTGGTTAAGTGCTTGGACGAATATGAATCGAAAAAGGTCCTGGTGGCGGAATGAAGAACGATCGCCGGAGAGCAGGAAAGTCGACAAGGGAGACTTCGAACATGCGTAATTCGACAATCGCCGGGCTGGCCGCAGGCGTAGCGATCAGTCTGCTCGCCGGTGGCGCGCTGGCCCAGGAGCACACACTGCGCATTCAGACCCACTACGCGCCGGAGACGTTGTCCGGAAAACTGGCGCAGGAATTCGTCGACGACGTCGAAACCATGGCCAATGGTCAGCTGAAGATCGAAATGTTCTTCTCGTCGTCCGTGGTCAAGTCGGTCGAGACCTTCGACGCCGCGGCCACCGGGATCCTCGACGGCGACATGACCGGCGGCTCGTATCAGACCGGCAAGAATCCCGCCTTTCAGTTCGTCGGCGACGTCATGGGCGGCTATGACAACCCGATGCAGCTCTACGCCTGGTTCTACGACAATGACGGCTACGAAAAGGCGAACGCTCTCTACAACCAGTTCAACATGCAGCTCATCGGCTGGTGGGTGTTCGGCGCCGAGAGCCTGTCCTCGACCAAGCCGCTCGCCGGTCCGGATGATCTGAAGGACTGGAAGTTCCGCTCGCCGCCCGGTCTCGAGACCGAGATCTTCGCCAATCTGGGTGCCAGCCCGATCGTCATGGACTTCACCGAGATCTTCACCGCGCTGGAGACCGGCATCATCGATGGCGCGGACGCCTCGGGCCTTGCCAACAACCGGGGTCTCGGCCTCTACGATCTCGCCGGGCACGCGACCTATCCGGGTTTCCATTCCATGCCGATGGACCATCTGGCGATCAGGAAGGATGCCTGGGATGCGCTGCCGGAGCATATCCAGCGCATCATCAATGTCGCCATGCAGAAGCTGGCGCTGCGCACCACGACCGCCTTCATGGTCGCCAACGAGAAGGCGGCGGTGGAGCTCGCCGAGGCCGGCGTGACCATCCACGCGTGGAGCGAAGAGGACCGGGCCGCCTTCCGCAAGGGCGCCCAGGACGCCTGGAAGGGCTGGGCCGAGAAGACCCCCGAGGCGAAAGAGCTCTACGACAGCCACATCGAGTTCATGTCGCTGCTCGGCCTCGTCGCCGAATAGGCGACAGCGATCGATTGACGATCCCGGCCGGCGGGCGCGTCTGCCGCCAAACGCCGGCCGGGTCTTCAGGGCGCACCCGAGGGCGCATCGGGAGGGCTTTCCATGGTCGAGCATGAAACCACCGGCTGGATGGATCGTCTGAGCATCGCGATCAGCCGCGTCGCCATGTTCGTGACCGGCTTCATCGTCGCGATCATCTTTTACGAGGTGATCATGCGCTACCTGCTGGAGCGGCCGACGCTCTGGGTCAACGAGATGTCGCTGTGGCTCGGCGGGGTGACCTATCTGCTCGCCGGCGTCTACGTGATGCAGCAGCGCGCCCACATCCGCATCTTCATTCTCTACGACATGGTGCCGCGCAACGTGCAGCGGCTGTTCGATCTGCTCTCCACCCTGTTCATCTGCATCTTCTGCGCGGCGATCATCTATGGCGGCTGGACCGAGGCGTATGACAAGTTCATGCGCTGGGAGACCTTCGGCACCGCCTGGGACCCGCCCATTCCCGCGACCATCAAGCCGCTGGTGCTGCTGACCGCGGTGCTGATGGCGCTGCAGGCGCTCTCCAATCTGATCGCCGACTGGAACAAGGAAAAAGAACGGCACAGCGTGGTCGACGAGGACGTCCTCGACGAGCTGCCGCGCTGATGCGCGAAGCTTTCGAGCGGCCTCGCCCGCGCCGTGCTGCCGACGTCCGCCAAGCCGCGGCACCTCGTCCCATACCCCGTCCTTTAGGAATCCGCTGATGGATATCGGCACGCTCTCCCTGCTGCTGCTCGTCGCCATTCTGGTGCTGCTGGCGATCGGCATGCCGCTCGGCTTCGCCTCGGGCTTTCTCGCGGTGATGGTGCTCTATCTGAAGTTCGGCCCGGATCTGCTGTTCCGCAGCTTCGGCACCGGGCCGTTGAACATCATCGCCCAGCGCATCTACGGCATCTGTACGGATTACGTGATCATATCGGTGCCGCTGTTCATCTTCATGGCCTGTCTATTGGAACGCTCGGGCATCGCGCGCGACATGTATGACAGCATCAATGTGTGGTTCAGCCGGACCCGCGGCGGCGTCGCGATCGTCACCGCGATCATGGCGGTGATCATGGCGGCGATGTCCGGCATCATCGGCGGCGAGGTGGTTCTGCTCGGCCTGATCGCGCTGCCGCAGATGCTGCGGCTCGGCTACAACCAGAACCTGGCGATCGGCACCATCTGCGCGTCCGGCTCGCTCGGCACCATGATCCCGCCCTCGATCGTCCTGATCATCTACGGCCTGGTGACCGAAACCTCGATCCACGCGCTGTTCAAGGCGGCCTTCGTCCCGGGCTTCATTCTCGCGGGCTGCTACATCCTCTACATCATCGTCCGCACCCGGTTGAATCCTGCGCTGGCACCGCTGCCCGAAGGCGGCACCGACGTGACCATGGGCGACAAGTTCAAGGCGCTGCCCGGGCTGATCCCGCCCCTGCTGGTGGTCGGCGTGGTGCTCGGCTCGATCTATGGCGGCATCACCGGCATCACCGAGGCGGCGGGCATGGGCTCGATCGCGGTGCTGGTCCTGATCACGCTCCGGCGGGAGCTTTCCTGGCCGCTGCTCCGGGACGCGCTGATGCGCACCTTCAAATCCACCGGCACCATCCTCTGGGTGACCTTCGGCGCGACCGCGCTCGCCGGCGCCTACTCGATCGCGGGCGGCCCGAACTACGTCGCCAACCTGATCGTCGGCGCCGAGTTGCCGACCCTCGGCATCCTGCTGGTGATGATGGCGATCTTCCTGTTCCTCGGCGCGCTGATGGACTGGATCGGCATCGTGCTCCTGATCATGCCGGTGTTCCTGCCGATCGTGCAGCGCCTGCCGGTGGAGGAGATCGGCCTGATCGGCTCGATCGATCCCGCCCTGGTCTCCGTCTGGTTCGGCATCCTGTTCTGCGTGAACATGCAGGTGAGCTTCCTCTCGCCGCCCTTCGGCCCGGCAGCCTTCTACCTGAAATCGGTCTGCCCGCCGGAGATCACCCTGCCGGACATCTTCAAGGGCTTCTTGCCGTTCATCGCCATGCAGATCTTCGTGCTCGCCCTGGTGCTGTTCATCCCGGCGATCACCACGGTCTTCCTGTGAGGCGCCGATGCACCCGCCGCCGCCAGCCGCCAGGGTCGCCCGGCGCCATCCTCGGCGACGCCGTCGGGCTTGCGCGGGCTGATGTCGGGCCGGGGGATCAGCGCAGCTGGCTGTCCTTGCTGCCGCGGCGGTTGTAGCCGGTGAAATGCACCGCTTCCCTGTCGCGGGCTTCCTGGCAGGCGACGCACAGGCGCACGCCGGGAACCGCCTTGCGCCGCGCCTCCGGAATCGCCTCGTCGCACTCTTCGCAATGCGTCAGGCTTTCGCCTCGCGTCAGGTGATCCCTGGCGCGGCTGACCGCATCCTCGATGCTCGCATCGATCTGATCCTGTACCGCGCCGTCTTTCGCAAACCCGCCAGCCATGGCCAGCTCCCGGTCGTTCCCAACGAGCAAAATATGGAGCGAACGCCCCGATTCTGCCATGGGAACCATCGACGATCCATCCGCAATGAGCGCTTTGGCGGCGTTTGCTGCCACCACGCCAATTCCTGCTTGGTGCCGATTTGTTGAATTGGTGCCGATTTGTTGAAAAAGTCATTTGTTGACTGAGCGTTGGGGCCGTGATTCGTTCTTCTCAACGGATTGAGGGGAGTGCGGATCGATGATGGGCAAGCAGGCTGAGGCGGCGCGGTTGTTTTATGATTTCTGCCTCGACGATCATGTCCCATCGGATCATCTGCTGCGCCAGATTGACATGTTCGTCGACCTTGAGAGCGTGCGTCGGGAGTTGAAACCTTTCTGCAGCGCGATCGGCCGCCCCTCGGTGGATCCGGAGTTGATGATCCGCATGCTGATCATCGGCTACTGCTATGGGATCCGATCCGAACGTCGTTTGTGCGAGGAGGTTCATCTGAACCTGGCCTATCGGTGGTTCTGCCACCTCGGGCTCGATGGCCGGGTCCCCGATCACCCGACCTTTTCGAAGAACCGTCATGGCCGCTTTCGCGACAGCGATCTCTTTCGCCATGTGTTCGGGACTGTCGTTCAGCGCTGCATCGATGAAGGCCTGGTCGGCGGCGAAGGCTTTGCTGTCGATGCCAGTCTGATCCAGGCCGATGCCAACAAGCAGCGCTCCGTTCCCGGTAGCGAACGGGACCCAGCCGACATCCCGCCCGACGCCAAGCAGGTGGTGAAAGACTATCTGGCGAGGCTCGATGATGCCGCTTTTGGTGCGGCGAGCGACGTGACGCCGAAATTCATCTCGCCGTCCGATCCCGCATCGCAGTGGACCGGAGCTCTGCGAGGGCCGGCGTTTTTCGCCTACGCCACCAACTATCTGGTCGATACCGACAATGCCATTATCGTCGACGTCGAAGCGACACGGGCGATCCGGCAGGCCGAGGTCGGCGCCGCGCAGACCATGATCGAGCGGGTGATGGACCGGTTTGGTCTTTATCCGGAACGGCTCGCTGGCGACAGCGCCCATGGTGCTGCTGAGATGCTTGGCTGGTTGGTGGAAGAGCAAGGCATCGAACCGCATGCCCGCCTGCAGCCGCATCGCGGCGAAGGTCGGGCCCGCCATGCCGGCTCTTCGGAGCTTTGCTCCTGCAGACCGGGGCTGTGACGGTGATCGATAAATCTGAACGCAAGGACGGAACCTTCTCACGCAGCGACTTCACTTTTGACCATGAGAACGACGTCTGCATCTGTCCGGCGGGCAGGCTTCTGAAGACGCGGCAACGCCGGTTCCACGATCGGGCGACCACGATCAACAAGGACGGATCGCGCAACTATCGCGGCCTCAAAGCCGAATGTTCGGTCTGTCCCTTGAAGGCCCAATGCTGCCCGAACGATTCTGCACGCCGCTTACGCCGCTCGATCCATGAGGGCGCCAGGGACATGGCGCGTGAGATCGCCGAGACCGATGCCGGTGAAGACTCCAGGCGTGATCGCAAAAAGGTCGAGATGCTGTTCGCTCATCTGAAACGCATCTTGAAGCTTGGCCGGCTCCGCCTGCGCGGCCCCTGCGGCGCCAGCGATGAATTCCTCCTCGCCGCCACCGCCCGGAACCTCCGAAAACTCGCCAAACTCAGACCGAAACTCGACCCTGCCTGCCAAGGAGCATGATCAAAGGAGTGAAGTGATCATCGAGATGTCAAGAGCCGTTGATCGCCTGGCACTAAGCCCTCGGCATCATCGCCAAAGGGTGACCATAGGCTCAAGAGAAACCGACTTTTTCAACGAAATCTGCCAGAAGCCGCCATGGCGGCCTCTGGCATCCACGGACTTCTCAAGTCCAGTTCCGCGCATGGTCCGCATGGGTTCTGAGATAGGCGCCCGGACCGAAATGGGTGTCGTAGAACCCGGTGTCGAGTTGATGAGCCTGCAGGTACATCATCGCGAAGATCGATGGCACCGTCGCCGGGAACTTGCCGAACTGGCCAAGGATGTAGTCGGCCATCAGCGTCACGCAGTCCTTGAAGGCGTCGTCATGAGGGGCCGCGCGGCTGCGCACCGACCCGTTGTCGCGGTAAGGCCCGCCCGTTCCCGCGTTGAAGGGACCGCCCGTTCCGAACTTCCGCTCGATCACTTTCTCGACCGCGGCGCGCATGTCGGGGACGTGCGGCGGGCAGTGGCCCTCGAACACGCCTTCGAGGCCGGTGACGTTCGGCAAGGGCCAGCGATCGTCGAGATCGAAGCGGAAGCCCAGACCCGGAACCTCGGGATCGCCGCTCGCGCCGAGGACGCTGAACGGGTTGATGCCGCCAAACATCCAGCCGCCCAGCCCGAGCGCCTGCAGAGTCAGCGCGCCCGCATAGCAGGCGTTCGACGTCTCCACGGTCACTTCGCAGAGGCCGATCTGGTCGACGAAGGACAGCGGATAGGCATTCTCGACGTCGACGATCGACGCGAACCTGTCGATCCCGGGGATGGTGCTGCCGTTCACGTCGTCGTAGATGCAAGCACCATTCTGGACGAGATAGCAGAGACTGAGGATCTGATGCTGCGCCAGATCGGCGACCGGGATGATCAGCGTGCTGCCGGGAACGTTGGCGCACCATTCGTTGTGCATTTCCATATGCTCGGGCGAGGCGGGGATGTTCAGCCGGCCGTCGGAGAGCTTGACGATCCGCGCCTTGTGCTCGGCGAGATAGGCGTCGAGATCGGTTTCACCGCCGCTCCCGATGGCGGACGCTGCGGGCATATCCCTGGTCGGCATGACATAGACGCCGTCGTCGTCGGTGTAGAAAATTTCCGAGGTGTGGAACCCTGCTGCCGAGGGAAATGTCCGGCCGCCCGCAGCGCCGGCGTAGTTCGGGATCTTCGGCAGGTAATAACGATTGTAAGGGATCAGGTTGGACCAGCCGGTATTGCCGGCGACCGTGGTCAGCAGCAGCATCTGCTCGAGGTCGGACAGAGGGGCGGGCTCATGCTTCGAGCTGTAGGCGAGCGGTCCGTCCGGGATCGACGCGCCAAGCGCGAAGCGTCTGGAGCGGCGGCCGTGGATCGCCTCGATCAGCGGTAAATTCGCGGCTTCGATCAGCCCTCTCGGCAGATCGGGCGTTCGGTCGAGCATGACACGTCCTTTCCGGTCGATATTCGCGGCCGCTTCGCGCAGGCCGATGCCGTTCAACAGCGCGCCCGCACCGATCATGGACGCGCCGAACAGTTTTCGTCGTGATGACGCCAGCATTGTTCATTCCTCTCGGCTTCGGCGATGGGAAGCGATCGCCGGTTCGAGGGGGATCATGCCCGAGCGGCCGAACAGGCCGGTAGAAGCAAACTCGACAAAACCGGGTCGAATATGACATTCTGTTCCCATGCCTGCGCCCTCCACATCCCGGCAGGTCTCGATTGGCCTGGTGGCGGTTTCCGACGTGTCGGCGGCTGTCGTCTACGGATTGCACGAGGTGTTCACGTCGGTCGGGACGGCATGGGAGCAACTTACCGGCGAGCCGGCTCGCGGTCGAAGGTTCAGACCTCGGATCGTCGCCGCATCGGCCGAGGCTATTCGCACCACGATGGGAGCGCTGGTCGCACCCGATTGCAGGTTCGGCGACGCCCTTCGTTTCGATGCGGTGATTGTGGCCGATCTGAACATGCCGGCGGGCGTCGGGCCGAAGGGCCGGTGGCGCGAGGCGGCAAACTGGCTTCGCGATCAATATGATCGTGGCGCCATCGTCTGCTCGGTCTGCACCGGATCGCTGATGCTGGCCGAGGCAGGCCTGCTGGACGATGCTGAGGCGACCACCCATTGGAGCGCTTCCGGCCTGTTCCGGACATGCTATCCGAATGTCGTGCTCAGAGCCGAGCGGGTGCTGGTGCCCACAGGTGTCGAGCATCGCATCGTCACCTGTGGCGGCTCGTCCTCCTGGACCGATCTCACGCTCTATCTGATCGCGCGGTTTGCCGGCGACGACGAAGCGCGGCGCATCGCCAAAATCTTCCTGTTCGGCGACCGCAGCGACGGCCAGCTTCCCTTTGCCGCCATGGTGCGCCCGAAGCAGCATGAAGACGCCGCGATCGCCGAAAGCCAGGTCTGGATCGCCGACCGGTATGCGGAGGCCCATCCCGTCGCCGCCATGGCCAAGCGGTCCGGACTGACCGAACGCACCTTCAAGCGCAGGTTCAGGACCGCGACGGGCTATGCGCCGCTCGACTATGTCCAGACGCTGCGGATCGAGGAGTCGAAACAGGCCCTGGAAACGACCGACGACCCGATCGACGAGATCGCAACCGCCGTCGGCTATGACGACCCGAACTCCTTCCGGCGGCTGTTCAAACGGACCACGGGCATCAGCCCGAGCCGTTATCGCCAGCGTTTCAGGAGCATTGCGCCGCGGTAGCTCAGGACTATTCCGAGTCGGCTCTGGATCATAACGAAAGACAGGCATGCTGCCGACAGCAGAATGTGTGCCTGAACTGCTGCTCCGTGATCGACCCGACCTGCTGGAGGCAGCACGAAGCCACCTCCATATGGCACGACAGGTTGTGCATTTGTTGGTATGCTTCTTGATCTTTTTCAGGCTTTGCTGAGACCATCACCTGAGCTGAGCATGGACAATGCCGGCTAGCAAGACGTCCTGTGTCTACAGGCTTTGCCTGCTGAACAGCCCGAACCAGGGACCCTGATGGCGGCAAGCGCACAAAAAAAGGAAAATCTGCGACGGGGCCGTGGACGACCTTCATATGATGAGTCCGACAAGTCCGCGGCGGACAACTTTCACAGGATCGGTGCAACATTCGTCCTGGATAGAGAGCAAGTCACGCCGCTTTGGCTTCAGCTTCGCCTTCAAATAGAGGATGCGATCAAGAACGGCGATCTGGCGCCCTACTCACGCATGCCGTCAGAACAAGCTCTCTGCGAAATTTTTGGTGTGTCTCGACCGGTTGTTCGTGCTGCTCTGAGCGCGCTCGCCTCGGACGGACTCGCCGTCAAGATGCCACGAATTGGCATGTTCGTGGGCGCTCCCAAACCAGAGACCGACTTCATCACATCGAACCTAAGTGTTTTTGAGGATATGGCCGCTCGTGGCTACGACGTCACGACGAAGACGTTCGAGTTCCGAAAAACGCAGCCCGACCTGAAGGAGCAGCAGGCCCTGCTTTTGCCGGAGACCGGTAGCGTCGTCCGAATTGGGCGCGTGTATTTCATCGAAGGTCAGCCGACGACATGCACCCACATTGCGTTGCCTGCCCATAGGGTCCCCGGCCTCGAAGACCTGGAAATGGAGAACAAGTCCATCTTCGCTACGCTTCGGGAATGCTATGGTGTCTGGCCAAAACGCGCTGAGCGTTGGTTTGCGGCCGCAATGCCCAGTGACGAGGCCGTCGAGCTGATGGGCGTCTCGCCGACAGAGCCGATGATTTGGATCGAATCGATCGCCTACGAGGCCGATGGTTCGCCGCTCGAGTTTTATCGAGCGTTCTATAACTCGCAAGCATCACGCATCCGCATCTCCGTCGGATCATGAAGGCCTCCGTTGCATCCGATGAAAAAGACGGTCGTGGCAGCCAATTTATTTCTGCTTATATCCAGATTGACAAGCCAAAACCCCCAGCATAGCGTTGTATTGTCAGTAACTATGACGCCGTAGCCCTGGGACGACTTGTAATCCTGTCGATGGCTCTTCTCGTGGGTGCCAAGAGCATCATGGAGAGCTGATACCGGGCCAGCCGGGGAGGCTTCGACGAAAGTTGGAAAGCGGATGCGATTGGGGTGCTGGGTTTGCCGTCGGGTGAAGCCTTGACGCGCCGTCGTCGCGGTCGCCTCCAGCTTGGAGATCCCATCTCCTCCTCTTGAACGAAATGAGGCAGGTGATGGTGAGAATGGCTGGGTGTGGCTATCAAGTTTGGGGTAATGTGGTGGCACTCAATGCCAGGACGTAAAAAAAGACCGGCTTAAAAAAGCGCGAATCCGGAATCTAATCAGCGGGAGGACCAAAATCATGACGCCGACGACAAGAACAGCTTCGCGCCGAGCTGTGATGCACGCAAGCGCGCTTGCAGTGACCCTGATGGCAATGCCACTCGCCGCTTCGGCGGAGGAGCTCTCGCTTGAAGGGAAGACGATCGGTGTCACCGTCATCGGTACCGACCACCATTGGGACTTGATGGCCTATCAGGGCCAGCTCGACGAGATCGAACGGCTGGGCGGCGAGGCGATCGCGTTGGACGCCGGGCGCAACGACCAGACCCAGATCTCGCAGATCCAAACGCTGATCGCACAGCAGCCCGATGCCATCATCGAGCAGCTCGGCAATATCGACGTGCTCGATCCGTGGCTGAAGAAGATCGTCGAGGCCGGCATCCCGCTCTTCACCGTGGATACGGCGACGCCGCACGCCATCAACAACACCACGTCGAACAACTACAATATCGGCGCCGAGCTCGCGTTGCAGATGGTCCAGGACATGGGAGCCGAGGGCAAGATCCTGGTCTTCAACGGCTTTTACAGCGTGCCGGTCTGCAAGATCCGCTATGACCAGCTGAAATATGTGCTCGAGAACTTTCCGGAGATGGAGGTGATCGAGCCCGAGCTTCGCGACGTCATTCCGAACACCGTTCAGAGCGCCCATTCCGACGTCACCGACATGTTGACCAAGCATGGTGAAGATAGCGGCCTCAAAGCCGTCTGGGCCTGCTGGGATGTGCCGATGGTCGGTGCGACCCAGGCGATCGAGGCAGCCGGCCGCACGGATGTGAAGACCTACGGTGTCGACGGCAGTCCCGAATATGTCGAGATGGTCGCGGACGCGGACTCGCCTGCCGCTGCCGTCGCCGCCCAGCAGCCCTATGAGATCGGCAAGCAGGCCGTGCAGAATGTCGCCCGCTACCTAGGCGGCCAAGAGGTGTCTCCCTTCTCCTTCGTCCCAGCCGTGCTGATCAACAAGGAGAATGCTGCCACCGTCGGCAAGGATTTCATGCCTAAGGAATAGCCCCCCTTGACTGGCCGGGTCACCGGCGATTTGGCGACTCGGCGACTTTCGTGGAATTGACGACAGTTGGTGTCGGGGCAGCGCACGCAATGACCAACGGAACCGCCGCGATCGAGATGCGGGGCATCGACAAGGCGTTCGGCCCCGTTCGTGCCCTCATCGACGCCGATCTCGTCGTCGAGCCGGGCACGATCCACGGTCTTGTCGGGCAGAATGGCGCGGGCAAGTCGACGATCATCAAGGTGCTGGCCGGCATCTACAGGCATGATGCCGGCAGCATCAGGGTAGGCGGCCAGGATGTTCTCGCGCCGACACCGGCCGGCATCGAGGCGCTTGGCGTTCATTTCATCCACCAGGATCGCCTGCTGTCGCCGACCTCGACCCTGGCCGAGGCGATCTTCTTGCGCCAGGAGCCCAAGCTCGGCCCCTTCATCAATCATCGGGCCATGAACCGCGACGCCCGTGCCCTGCTGAAGCGCTATTTCGATCTCGATCTGACGCCGACGACGCTCATTCGGAACCTGACGACGGCGCAGCAAAAGGTCGTGCAGATTACCCGCGCCCTTGCCCGGAACGCCAAGGTGCTCGTGCTGGACGAGCCGACTGCAGCCCTCGTGCAGCGTGAGGTCGACAGCCTGTTCCAGGTGCTGATGCGCCTTCGTGACGAAGGTATCGCGATCATCTTCATTTCCCATTACATGCAGGAAATCAAGGAGATCTGCGGTCGGGTCACAGTGATGCGCAATGGCGAGGTCGTGGGCACGGTCGACACGGCAGACGTCGAGGTCGACGACATTATCGCCATGATGATCGATCGGGATGTCGACGAGATGTATCCGCCTCGATCGATCGAGCCCGGCAAGCCGATGCTGGAGGTTTCGAACCTCTCTTTGAAAGGTGCGTTCGAAAAAATCTCGCTCACCGTCCGTGCCGGCGAGATCGTCGGACTCACCGGTCTGGTGGGTTCGGGCGCCAAGGAGCTGCTCCACTGTCTTTTCGGCCTCAAGCGACCGGATGCGGGCGAGATCCGGATCGACGGCGGGCCGAGATCGTTCCGGGCACCGATCGACGCCGTCAATGCCGAGATGGCCATGATCCCGGAGGATCGACGCGCCCACGGCGTCGCGATCAGCCTCTCGGTCGCGGAGAACGTCTCGCTGGCCAGCCTGAAACGCTATTGCGCGAGAGGGTTCGTGTCAGCGGCTGCCGAGCAGGGAGCCGTCGATGGCCTGATCCGGGATCTGTCGATCAGGACGCCCGATCGCCACACGCCGGTCCGAAATCTCTCGGGCGGCAATCAACAGAAAGTCGCCGTAGCCAAGTGGCTGAGCTGTCAGTCCAAGGTCTATCTGCTGGACGAGCCGACGGTGGCGGTCGACGTCGGCGCCAAGGTCGAGATCTACACACTCCTGAACCGTCTCGCTGCGGACGGTGCCGCGATCCTGTTCAACTCCTCCGATCTGGAGGAATTGGTGGGCATGTGCGATCGGGTTCTCGTGGTCTATCGCGGTAGGATGACGAGCGTCTTCGACAAGGGCGAGCTGGACAGCGACCGCCTGCTCGCGGCGGCATCGGGCGCGGCGTCGGCCGACGTTCGGGAGGTCGCGTGAGCACGGGTGAGACCGTGACCGCTGAATCGGCGGCGCGGGGCTTCGATCAAAAGGCGCTTGCGGCGCTCTTCGTCCGCCTCGGCGCGTTTGGGGCGTTTGCGCTTATCCTCATCTATTTCGCGCTCACCGCACGCGGCTTTACCTCCACCTTCAACATTCTGAACGTGATCGAGCAGTCGGCGATTCTCGGCGTGCTCGCCTATGGCATGACCGTGGTGTTCATCGGCACCGGCACAGACGTTCAGACCGGTGGAATCGACCTGTCCATCGCCGCGAATGCCGGTCTCTGCGCGGCGGTCTACGCAACTCTGGCGAAGGCAGGCTACCCGGATGCGGTGGCCGTCGTCGCCACCCTTTTGACCGGCTTTGCCGTCAGCGCCTTGAATGCGGTGGCCGTGGTCTGGCTCGGCATTCTGCCCCTTCTCGCGACGCTCGCTGTCATGAACATCGCCGCCGGCGCCGAGCTGATCCTGACGGAAAACACCGTGGTCAGCGCATCCTCGCCGCTCTTGAACATCCTGGTGGGCGGCAGCTTTCTCGGCATCTCGGCGCTGGCCTGGTGCCTGATCATCGTCTCGCTTGTCATGACCGCCATCATCCATTTCAGCCGGTTCGGGCTCAGGCTCTACGCCGTCGGCAGCCATCCCGAGGCCGCACGGGCGGCGGGCATCGACGTCGGGCTCTATCAGGCGACATCCTTTCTGTTCTCGGGCCTTGCGGCCGGCGTCGCCAGCATTCTGATCGTCTCGCGCCTGTCGGCGTCGACACCGGGAACCGGCCTCCTGCTCCTGCCGATCCTGGCGGCCGCCCTGCTGGGGACGGTGTTTTCGAGGCGTCTCGTGCCGACCATTGGCGGCACGCTGATGGCCGCCCTGTTCATCGGCTTCCTGGCCAACGGCTTCCAGCTGTCCGGCGTCTCCAGCTATTGGGTGAATGGCGTTCAGGGCGCCCTGATCCTTCTGGTCGTCGCCGCGACCTCCTTTGCCCGGCCGTCGGACGGAGGCTGAGAACCGACATGGCCTCCGTTCCGCTTCGCGCCAAAATCCCCCCGCTCGCCAACTACACGGTGCTGGTCGCCTTCGTCGCCCTGATCGTCTTCTTCTCGATTTCGGCGGAAGGATTTCTGTCCCTCCAGAACTTCATCAATCTCACCGTCAACAAGGTCGTCCTGCTGGCGATCATCGCGCTCGGCATGACCATCGTGATCGCATCGGGCGGCATCGATCTCTCGGTCGGCGTGTCGGTGGACATGTCGTCGATGGTCTTCATCATGCTGCTGGCCGCGGGCTTTTCGGGTGTGTTGGGCATCGCAGGCGGCCTGAGTGCCGCTCTTTGCGTGGGGATGCTGAACGCCGCGTTGATCAACCGGCTGAACATCAACCCTTTTCTCGCCACGCTCGGCATCCTGTTCATCGGGCAGAGCACCCAGCAGCTGGCGAGTCGCGGAGGCCAGCCGATCTATCTGACCCGCGCCGAGTTCGCGCCGACCTTCGAAGCCATCTCCAGGACCGGCCTCCTGGGCATCCCGACACCGGTCGTCGTGCTCATCGTCTGCGCCGTCGGCGTCTATCTCGCGCTGCATCATGGCGCGTTCGGCCGCTATGTGCGCGCAATCGGCGCCCAGCCCGGCGTCGCCAGGTATTCCGGCGTGCGCGTGCCGGTGCAGCTCTCCATCGTCTACATCGCCTCGGCCTTCCTTTCTGGCATCGCCGGCATTCTCCTTTCGGCCACAGTCAAATCCTATGTGCCGCTCTCCGGCAACGCCTATCTCCTCGATGCGATCGGCGCGACCTTCATCGGCACGGCGCTCAGCACCGACCGTCGCCCCAGCGTGCTGGGCACGCTGCTCGGAGTGTTTCTGCTGGCGGTGACGCGAAACGGCCTGCTGCTGATCGGCTGGAACTTCTTCTGGCAGCAGGTCGGGATCGGCGTCCTCGTCTTCCTCGTGCTCGCTCTGTCCTTCGGGCTGAACCGTCGTCGCGAATGAGGGGAAAGCTGTCATGGCGGATATCGACAACCTGCCGCTGACCAGCAGCCATTGGGGTACCTGCGCCGTCGAGGCCAAAGACGGCAGGGAAGAGACCCGTGAAAGGAGGATATCATGAGCACCCTGAAGACAGCGGCGGCGGCATGTTTCCTTGTCAGCGTCCTTGGCGACGTCACCCTTGCCGCCGACAGAAAGTTCTCCGGCACCTGGCAGAGCATCACCGGCCGAACGACCTACACGGTGATGGTCGTCCACGACGAGAAAACCATCACCTACTGCTACGTCCAGTCCTGCCGACAGCGCGATTGCTGGAAGTGGGACATCGAGGGCACGACCGAAGGCCTGTTCACCCACGAGAATTACGCGGGGATCTGGGAGTTCGAGCGGCTCGACGATGACACGATCGAGGGCGTCTACACCAATCCTTCCGGCGATCCGTCGTTCGTCTACTACCGCCCGCTCGCCTCGGGAAGAACGACGACGGCCGCCGTGGCCAACTGAGGCCCATCGACATCTGGTGCAATCGAGGCAAGCATGAGTGATGTCCTGATCGGCCTGGTCGACGCCATGATCCCGGGCGACGACCGCTTTCCCAAGGCCTCCGAGGTTGGCGTCCATGGCGTGCTGGCGCATCGCCTGCCTCGAGCAGGGCCGCTGGTGGCAAGTGTCGGACTATCCCCATGACCGGGCGGATTGGGAGTGGCGCCGGCTCACCGATTGGAGCACCGCGGTCAATGTCCGCAAGCGGCGTGCGCCAGGAGACTGGCAAGGAGTAGGTGTTGGAAGTCCACTGCAATGAAGGAGTAGCGATCCACATTGGCCCCGAGCCGTGCGCAGTCACTCGTGAGGGTGTCGGCGAAGCGTCGGTAGGGGATGGCACAGGCCAGCCATTGAACCACGGAATTGGCATGGTTTCGGGTGCCGAGGCTTTGCTGCTAGCGGAAGGCAACACGATCTGGCGCGTGAGCGCGAGCGCCTTGTCGGCCCGGCGTGGTCGGAGATCCTGGCATGTGCCGACGCTCCTTGTTCGGGAACTGGGAGATCTCATGACTGGCCAAGAGGGCATGCGTCCGATTGGTCCGTATCGGGAAGGTGAGGAGCCGCAGCCGATGATGAACGGTCGTGAGAAGCCTGACTCCGTCGTAGTAGCGACGAAACCTGTGAACAAAGCCGTGCAACCGGCGGCGGAGCCGGTGGAGCGAAGGACGGGGACTGAAAGGAACACGGGGGAGTGCAGCATGTGCCGGACGCAGGGCCGGGCAAACTTGTCACAAGCGCTCGACCGTTTCGGGAAGCGTTCTTCGCGCTCAGACGTGATGCCGCTCCCGGCGTGGACGGGCTGACATGGGAGGACTATCAGGTCGATCTTGAGCCCAGGCTCACCGACCTGCATGCCCGACTTCACCGTGGAGCGTATCGGGCGCAGTCCTCCAGGCGACGGATGATCCCGAAGCCTGACGGGCGTGAGCGCCCACTCGCGGTCGCTGCCTTGGAGGACAGGGTTGTCCAAAAGGCGACCGTGGCGGTGCTGAACGTGATCTACGAGGAAGAGTTCCCCGGGTTCAGCTATGGGTTCCGGCCCAAGCGAGGTCCGCATGACGCGCTTGATGCGCTGATCGTGGGGATCTCGCGCCGCAAGGTGAACTTCATTCTAGACGCCGATATCCCGGTCTGCAGGAGCGAAGCTTCGAAGATCCGGCACGACAAGCCCGACCTTCGGCCTTTCGGCCTGCAGGCGGGGGGATCCGATCGTTTTTCGATTCAGTCAGTCAATCATGGCTGGTTCGTTTCCTGGCACATCGGATCGGCGATCGACGCATCATCCGCCTGATCCAGAAATGGCTGAAGGCAGGTGTCCCGGAAGATGGGATCGTCACGTCCGGTGAGATGGGCACCGGTCAGGGCTCGGTGATTTCACCGTTGCTCGCCAACGTCTATCTCCACTATGTGTTCGATCTCTGGGCCGAGCGCTGGCGACGGCGCGAAGCCACGGGCGACATGATCATCCAGAGGCTTGCCGACGACATTGTCGTCGGTTTCGAACAGGAGGCCGACGCCCGTCGCTTCTTGGGCGAGATGCGCGAGCGGTTTGAGGACTTTGCGTTGTCGTTACATCCGGCCAAATCCCGGCTGCTCGAATTCGGTCGCTTTGCGGCACCGAACCGAGCGGGAAGGGGATTGGGCAAACCGGAGACCTTCAATTTCCTGGGCTTTACCCCGATCTGCGGTCGCAGTCGCTTCGGGAACTTCGTCATCAGGCGGAAAACCCGGCGCGATCGCTTACGGGCCAAGCTCAAGGAGATCAAGGAGGAACTACGACGACGCAGGCACCAGCCGATCCCCGAGCAGGGCCAGTGGCTGAGGCAGGTCGTCAACGGCTACTTTGCCTACCATGCCGTCCCGACCAACGGGCCGGTCCTTGGTGTGTTCCGCCACCACATCACGCGTCTTTGGGTGCGCTCGCTTCGGCGGCGTAGCCAAAAGGATCGCTTCGACTGGCGGCGGGCAGAGAAGCTGGCGAATGACTGGCTCTCCAAACCTCGGATCCTTCACCCCTGGCCTCAAGACCGGTTTGCCGCCAGATACGCGAAGTAGTAGCCCAGTGCGGGAGTGCCGCTCGCTGGGAACTGTCCGGGGGGCGCTCAGCAGTGAGCGTTCCTACCGGGAACTCAACAAATTTCTGTATCGAAGCAAGACCCCACTGCCGCCGGAAGGCTTGGAATTGCTCAGAGTCTCCGCGTCGACTACACCCGAGCTGAGACAAGCTTGGGCAGAGCGATGGTAGATGAAGAGCATTTGAATATCCTGAATCGGGGTGCTGAGACTTGGAACAACTGGTTAGAGGAGGATCGAAATAGCTCGGCCTTCCTTAGAGGGGCCGAGCTAGAAGAGGCTAGACTTATTGGGGCCAATCTTGAAAAGGCCACCTTCAGTAACGCCAACCTTTACGGAGCCGACTTTGAAGGAGCTATGAGCTCGACACAGCGTTTGAGAAAGAGAGGCGGCTGATGAAAGAGCGCGGGCACAAGATCCTGTCGCTGATTCCTCTAGATCTCGACGGCTATCTCTTCGATGGATGGGAGAGCGGAAAAGCCCGCCAGGTGCGATCCCGCTTAGCGATCGACTTCAAGGGCTGGGAGCATGACAACGAGAAGTTCGAGGAGCAGTTCGAAGCCGTCGTGAAGGCAATGCGCTCCGACGAAAGTGCTCGTGAAATGCCGCCGACCCCAAAGCTCTAGCGGCTGCTCCGGGTCGATTTTGATGAAAAAGTCGGCATGATTTGAAAGCCCTGGTGCGGATGCAGGATGCTGTCATGGGCTCTCGATCGGGTTGATGCCCGATTTATGCTTGTTGCGAGCCGCCGCTCGATGATCGCTTGCTGTTCGTTATGCCATTTGGCCAAAAGTTTCGAGTTTCGGTCGAAGTTTTGCGAGCTTTCGGAGGTTCTGGGCGGTGGCGGCGAGGAGGAATTCATCACTTGCGCCGCATGGTCCGCGCAGGCGAAGTCGCCCCAGCCTCAGGATGCGCTTCAGGTGGGCGAAGAGCATCTCGACTTTCTTGCGATCGCGCTTTGACGCCTCGCCGGCATCGGTCTTGGCGATCTCTCGGGCCATGTCTCTTGCGCCTTCGTGAATCGAGCGGAGAACGGTGCGCGTTGCTGTCTTCGGACAGCATCGGGACTTGAGGGGGCAAACCAGGCAGTCGGCCTTAAGCGCCCGATATTTGATCATCCGTTCCTTGGAGACGCCGGCCGGTCGACCCTTGAACCGCCGCCATCTTGACCGAAGAACCGTAAGCGCTGTTCCGATCACACGCTAAGTTTGTGTTGACGTTGGGGCTTCGGCCGGTGGTGATCGGTGCTATTCACGGCATGACGTTTTTCAACGGGGATGGTCATGCCGATTGGGGCCGGGCTTCAGGAGAAGCTTCGCAAGATCGAGGCGCTTTATGCGGGTGCTGGGACGCTGGGTGAGCGGGATGCGGCAGAGGCCGCGCTGGAACGTCTGCGGACGCGTTTGGCGAAGCAGCAAGCCAGCGAGCCGCCGGTCGAGATCCAGTTTTCGCTTGGTGACGAATGGTCGAGGCGCTTGTTTTTGGCACTCTGTCGTCGCTACGGGCTCGATCCCTATCGCTACAAGCGGCAGCGGCGGACGACGGTTGTGGTGAGGCTGCCGCAGTCGTTTTGCAACGAGGTGCTGTGGCCCGAGTTCGAAGCGCTGGACAAGGAGCTCCGTCGGTATCTGAACAGTGTGACATCGAAGCTGATCAAGGAAGAAGTCTACGCCGATACCAGCGAGGCCACCGAGGTTGATGTGGCCAGACTGAGCGCCGGCTGATCAGGCGGCTTTCGCCAAGCTTTCTGTGGATGGCCAGTGCCAGGGCAGCAGATCGTCGATGTCGCGCATTCGATGACCGCCTGCCAGCCGGGTGAGGACGTCGGTGAGCCAGTCCTCTGGATTGATGCCGCTCAGCTTTGCCGTTTCGATCAACGAGGCGAGGATCGCCCAACGCTCACCGCCGGCGTCTCGGTAGCCGAAGAGTGCGTTTTTTCTCGATAGAGCCAAAGGCCGGATCGAACGCTCGACCGTGTTGGAGTCGATCTCGATCCTGCCGTCGTCGAGATAGAGCAGGAGCCCATCCCAGTGATTGAGAGGGTAGCGGAGCGCTTTGGCGATCTTCGATCCTGACGACACCCGTTCCAATTGATCCTGAAGCCAGGGGTGAAGTGCATCGAGGATCGGCCGAGCTCTGGTTTGCCGGACAGCGCGACGTTCATCCGGAGACCGGCCACGAATATCCTTCTCGATTCTGTAGAGTTGTTGGATTCTGAGAAGGGCTTCCTCGGCGATCGGCGCGTTACCGCCTTGCGCGATTTTGTAGTAGGCGCGCCTGACATGCGACCAGCAGAACGCGAGCGCAATGGCGCCGCCCTCGCGGTTCGGATCGCAGAGCTTATTGTAAGCCTTGTAGCCGTCGACCTGCAGGGTGCCGGTGAAGCCGGCGAGGTGTGCAAGGGCATGCTCGCCGCCGCGGCCGGGCGCATAGTGATAAATGACGACCGGCGGATCCTTGCCACCCCATGGCCGGTCGTCTCTGGCCATCGCCCAAAAGAAGCCGCCCTTCGTTCTGCCAAGACCGGGTTCGAGAACAGGTGCTCGGGTCTCATCCATGAACAACTTCGCCGACCCTTTTAGGAGCTCGATCAGCCGTTCATAGATCGGCCTGAGCTCGAAGGCGGCACGGCCGGTCCAGTCGGCAAGCGTCGATCGATCGAGATCGATCCCCTGTCGGGCGTAGATCTGCGCCTGCCGATAAAGAGGCAGGTGGTCGGCATAGCGGCCGACGATCACGTGAGCGATCAGCTGTTCCGTCGGCAGCCCGCCTTCGATCAGCCAGGGCGGCGCCGGCGCCTGGACAACGGCGCTCTCGCAAGCCCGGCAACCGTACTTCGGTCGCTTGGTCACGATCACATGGAACTGTGCCGGGACGACATCGAGCCGTTCCGATGTGTCCTCGCCGATAACATGCATGGAGCCACCGCAGCAGGGACAGAGTGTCGATGTCGGCTCGATGACATTCTCGATGCGCGGAAGGTGTTTTGGTAGAGCCCCGCGGTTGACATGGCGGTCTCTGCCGCGCGACGCTTTCAGCGTCGCGTCATCCTTCTTCTCATCAGCTTCCTTTTCTGCGCCGGCTTGCTCAATCTCGCCGAGAGTGAGCCTCAGCTGCTCCGGATCGATCTTCTCCGAGCGACGACCGAATTGCGACTGCTGAAGCTCCTTGATGATCGCACGCAGCCGGTCGTTCTCGACCCGCTCGGCCTGGACGAGCGCTTTCAATGTGCCGACATCGTCGGGCAGCCCTTGGTCGCCGCAGGATTTTGAAGCCATCGCCATGGCTGAAGAGGAGCACAGCCAACCACTTGATTCGACCAGGAATTGCAACGGTGAGTCACCGTGACGCAGGCTTATTGAGCCGCCCTCGGTCGCTCAACCCGGCGGCTGTGAACCCGCTGCCAGGCAAGCCCCTCGAACAGCGCCGACAGCTGCGCCATCGACAGCCGCATGACGCCGTCCTCGATCCGCGGCCAGGAGAATTTGGCACCCTCCAACCGCTTGTAGATCATCGTGAGCCCAGTCCCGTCCCAGACCAAAATCTTCACCCTGTCAGCGCGTCTTGCTCGGAAGACAAAGATCGCGCCACCGAACGGATCAAGCTTCAGCTGCTCCTGGACAACGGCAGATAAGCCATCCAAACCTTTCCTGAAGTCGACGGGCTTGGTCGCGACGAACACCCGAGCCGGGCCACCCGGCAGGATCACAGCGCTGCTTTCAAGGCGCGCAGAACTTTGGTCAGATGCTTCGCCTGCACATCTTCAGGCGCCTTGATCACGGCAGTACCAAGATGGACCTCAATCTGTCGCGACGCCGGCGCCGGAGGCTGGGCCGATGAAACGGTGTCATCGGCAGCGGCGACCACCGGCACGAACGACATGGCCTCTTCTGGAAGCGCCAGCCGCCCCTGTTTGGCGTCATGTCGCCAGGCAAACAACTGCTGCGGGGCAAGATCGTGTCGGCGAGCAACCTCGGAAACGACGACGCCAGGCTGCATACTCTCCGCCACGATCTCGCCCTTCCGCTCAGCCGACCATTTGCGCCGACCTACATCGCCATTGATCACCTCGAGCCGACGGACCTCGTGAACCTCAGTGTCACATCTACGGTCAAATCTAGACATCTCATGATCCCCAAAAGGATCACGAGAAAAGCAAATCAAGCACGCATCATGAAGGTGCCCGAAGAACAGCGCTTACGAAGAACCTTGCCCGCTGGGCAGAGAAAGATGTCCCGCTTGTGATCGTAGGAGAAGTCACTGCGTGAGAAGGTGCCGTCGTCGCGCTCCGATTTATCGAAGACCGTGACATGCGGCTCGATGCCTTGATCCTCCACGAGCCAACCGAGCATCTCGGCCGCGCCGTAAGCGCTGTCGCCGGCAAGGCGTTCCGGATAAAGGCCGAACCGATCCATGACCCGTTCGATCATGGTGCGCGCCGCGCCAACCTCAGCCTGGCGGATCGCGCGTGTCGCTTCGACATCCACGATGATCGCGTGGTCGGTGTCGACCAGATAATTGGTGGCGTAGGCGAAAAACGCAGGCCCGCGCAGCGCGCCGGTCCACTGCGCCGCGGGATCGGAGGGCGAGACGAACTTCGGCGTCACCTCGCTCGCGGCGCCGAACGCGGCGTCGTCGAGCCTCGCCAGATAATCCTTTACCGCCTGCCTGGCGTCGGGAGGGATGTCGGCGGGATCCCATTCGTTGCCGGGCACGGAGCGCTGCTTGTTGGCATCGGCCTGGATCAGGCTGGCATCGACGGCAAAACCTTCGCCGCCGACCAGGCCCTCGTCGATGCAGCGCTGGACAACGGTCTCGAATACATGGCGAAAGAGATCACTCTCGCGAAACCGGCCATGGCGGTTCTTTGAGAACGTGGACTGATCTGGAACCTTGCCATTGAGATCCAGCCTACAGAACCAGCGGAACGCCAGGTTCAGATGAACGTCCTCGCACAGGCGACGCTCGGAGCGGATCCCGTAGCAGTAGCCGATAAGCAGCATGCGGATCATCAGCTCGGGATCGACGGAAGGCCGGCCGATCTGGCTGTAGTAGGGCTGGAGTTCCTGCCGGATGCCCTCGAGATCGACAAAACGATCGATCTGGCGCAGCAGGTGATCGGCGGGTACGTGATCGTCGAGGCGGAAGTCGTAAAACAGCTGCTCAGGTGAGGCCTGCCTGCCCATCATCGATCCGTTCCCCTACGCAAATCGTCAGGCGAAACGAATCACCACCGCTAACAACAGTCAAGCGCCGCCTTTTTCATCAAAATCGGTCAACCTGAGACATTGGACTACTGGCTGTCGCGTCTGCTTTGCGCACATTCCGGTCGCGACGGTGCTCATCGGCGGAAGGGTTGCCGGTCACCGGACCTGCGCCACCCACTTCATCGAAAAAGAAAAGGCCGCCCCGAAGGACGGCCTCTCCCATCATCTTGGGCGCAAACCCGGGTCGCCGTCACCGACCCAAGTCCATGCCGCCCATCACATGGGCGGGATGCGGAGCATCTGGCCGGGGTAGATCTTGTCGGGGTCGGTGAGCATGGGCCGGTTGGCCTCGAAGATGGTCGGGTATTTGTTGCCGTCGCCATAGTGGGACTTGGCGATCGCCCAGAGCGTATCCCCGGACTTCACGGTGTACATCTGAGCTTCGGGCTCGGCGGCGGCCGCCTTGATGCTCTCGTCGACCTGGGCGACGCCCTTGACGTTGCCGGCGGCGACGATGATCTTTTCCTTGGTCGCCTGATCGGGCACGTCGCCTTCGATCTTCACCTTGTCGCCGTCGACCTCGATCTTGAGATCCTTGGTGTCGAGGCCGTGCTTCTCCACCTCCTTCTTCAGATCTTCGGCCGCGGGCGCCGCCTCGGCGCTGCCGATGCCGACCATCGCGCCCACATCCTTGACGAAATCGAAGATACCCACCTGGTCGTCCTCCACGGAGATAGCTGTAGAACCAGCCTTCTCCTCGCAGAGCGTGGTGCGCTTGGCAAGTGCTGTTTGCGCGAGGTTTCGGGGGTGCGTTCGACTTCCCGTCGAGTTAGCTTCATCGGTTCGGCGCGTCCGTCGACAATGTTCGACAGACCTCACGCTTGCTTTTTCCCAGCCGATGATTTACGCGGATAAGTCAAGAAGGCCTTGATCGGGGGGCTATACAATGCAGAGCGTCCAAAATCGGGACAAGATAACGATCTTGATCTTGCTGGCGGTGTCGACCGCCTTCGTGGTGCTGGCCGGCGACCTCGGCGGCGCGGCAGTCCAAAGCGGTGTGGCCGGTGAGTCCGGGCGGCTGCTGATCGCGAGCGGGCTCGCCTGCGGGCTGATCGCCGTGCTCATGCTGCTGTCACCGGGCAAGAGCCATCGGTCGCTCAGAGCCACGCTTCGCGAGTCCTGGCCGACGCTCGCCGGCCTCGCAGGGCTGGCGTTCGGCTACGCGCTGCTTCTGCCCACGCTCGGGTTCTTCCTCGCGACGTCGGCGTTCATCGCGTCGGGCTGCCTTCTGCTGGGCGAGCGGCGCTGGTGGCCTCTGGTCACGCTCTGCCTGTCCACGGCGGCGGCGCTCCAGCTGATCATGCACGGGATGTTCGGCATTCAGATGGCCGATCCGTTCATGCGCGTTCTCGGCCTGGCCGTCTGATCCACGCTGCCGGCCCGAACGGGCGGCCCTCCGTTTCACGAAAGGGAAGTCGACATGATTTTCGATCACCGCACCTATGGCTGCCGACCCGGCACGGTCCCGCTGCAGCTGGCGCTCTACGAAAAATACGGCAAGGCGCCTCAGGAAATGCATCTCGGCAAGCCCGTGCTCTACGGCATCACCGAGACCGGCAAAATCAACAGCTACATCCATGTCTGGGCCTATGAGGACGCCGCCGACCGTGCCCGCCGGCGCGCCGCGATGCAGGCCGACCCCGACTGGCAGGATTTCATGAAGCGCAGCGCGGAGGCGGGCTATCTCCTGAGCCAGGAGAACCAGATTCTGACCGCGGCGCCATTCTTCGAACTCCGACGCTGATTCCGTCCCCGCAGCAAGCTCGGCGGCGCCTTATGATCGCCCGGCGATCGTTCGCCTCGCTGCGACAGGTCGTCCGGCGCCGCCCTCCATGTCACCCGAAATCCGCTCGCCAGGCGGGCAGAACCGCGGCGACGGCCAGCAAGCCGACTTGCCGGTCGAGTCATGCCCGTGAAGTTAAATTTTTATTGTTGTGATGTGTATCACAGAATTTCTCTTATAAAACGGCCTATTATCTAATATATCACGATTGTTCTCATGTATTATCCGGTTGTCATCCACTGGTCGACTTGTCGTCCGGTCATATTCTCAAAAGATAGACTTCGTCGGGGCGAGGAGGGGTCATTGAATTCGACTGCAGCACCATCGTACACCGTCGACCGCCCGGCCCGGGACCGCGAACAGCGGCGTGACCTTCGCGCGTGGTTCAGCGCCTATCGCGAAGGGGATCCGTCCGCCCATCGCCATCTGCTGATGATGCGTTTCGCCGTGGTCAATCTGGTCGGCGCCGCCTTTCTCGCCGCCATCTGGATCCAGGGCTGGATCGACATGGTGCTGGACGGCGACGTCACCCGGCTGGCGCTGGTGATCGTTCTGGTGTTCCTCGCGGGCCTGGCGCTCTGCGCCATGAAAGTGATGCAGGTGAGTGCGGAACTGGACTGGATTCGCGCGCCCGCGCATCATCCGAACGCCCGCGTGTCGCGCTATCTCAGCTCGATCGAGGGGCGTGACGGCCAGAGCCGCACCCTGATCGCCTCGGCGCTCAAGCTGAAGCTCGCGTCGCGCATCGCGGTGGTCAGGCACATCGCCGGCAGCCTGGTGTTCCTCGGCCTGATCGGCACGGTCATCGGCTTCATGATCGCTCTTTCCGGCGTTGACCCCGAGGACGCCGCCGACGTCGCCGCGATCGGGCCCATGGTCTCGACCCTGATCAGCGGCATGTCCGTGGCGCTCGGCACGACCCTGGTCGGCGCCGTGCTGAACGTCTGGCTGATGGTGAACTACCGGCTGCTCGAAGGCGGCACGCTGCGCCTCCTGACCGCCATCGTCGAGCTCGGAGAGCGGCATGTTCAGTCTTGATCGATTCGACGAAGACGAAGGCGGGACGGTCTTTCGGGACGTCATCATGCTGGCGCTCGCGGGCTTCGTCGCCATGGTCGTGCTGCTGCTGCCGCATCTCAATCCGGTGGGTGAGGCCGAGGAGGAGAATACCTCGCCGCCCGGCAACGTCATCGTCGAGGTGACCTGGCCCGAGGACGTCGACGCCGACGTCGACCTCTGGGTCGAGGCGCCGGGCGACCGGCCGGTCGGCTATTCCAACAAGGGCGGCAGCATCTTCAATCTCTTGCGCGACGATCTCGGCAAGCGCTCGGACATCACCGGCATGAACTACGAGGTTTCCTATTCGCGCGGCATTCCGGACGGCGAATATACGGTGAACGTCCATCTCTACCGTAACAAGGCGCGGGTCTCGCCGATTCCGGTGACCGTAGTGACCAGCGTCAAGAAGACGCCGAGCGCGACCACGCGCCAGCTGCTCGCCAGCAAGATCGAGCTGGTGCGCGAGGGGCAGGAGCTCACGGTCTACCGGTTCAAGCTGGAGGGCGAGGGCAATCTGGTGCCCGGCAGCGTGCACAGCCTGCATCGCAAGCTGCGCGCCTGGAGGACGTGACCCAAAGGACATCGACGATGACCGAGCTTTCCTATCTGTTCATGACCACCGCGGCGCTTGCCGGCGTGCTCGCCTCGATCAGCATCTGGTCCCGGCATCGTTCCTGGATCAGAGGTGGCGCGATCGCCGCCGCCTTCCTGTTCCTGCCGCTCGCCTATGCCAGCTACGCCTCGCTTCTGTCCAAGCCCAAGCCGGTGGCGCTGGAATGGTGGATGGGCGAGGCGGACGAGGCGACCGTGCTGTCGAGCTCGATCCAGGAGGATGTTGGCATTTTCCTCTGGCTGCAGCTCGCCGAGGCCGTCGAGCCCAGGGCCTATGTGATCCCCTGGGACCGGGATCTCGCCGAGCAGCTTCAGGCGGCGGCGCGCGAAGCCGAGGAGCAGAACGGGCAGCTTCAGATGCGCCTGCCGTTCGAGCCGTCGCTCGACGAGCTGGAGCCGAAGTTCTACGCGCTGCCGCAGCCGGCCATGCCGCCCAAGGACATGGACCGGCCGGCGCCCGAGATCTACCAGCAGGCCCGCCGCGGCGAGCTGGACGCCTGAGCGCGACCGGCGCTTGGCGGCGTCCCGTTGCGATCATCCGCGGTTGAAGGTTTCCTCCTGCAGGCGGAAGATCCGGTCGGTCAGATAGGAGAGGATGGTGCGCTCGCGCACCAGAAGATCGACCTCCACCGTCATACCGGGCAGGACGGCGTGCCAGCTTTCGCCGTCGGTGAGCTCGGCGCGGTCGGTCTCCACTGTGATGCCGTAGCGAAGGGCGCCGTCTTCGGCATCCACCGTTGCGTCGGCCGCGATCCGCCGGACCTCGCCTTCGAGCGCGCCGAAGCGCAGAAAATCGAAGGCCCGGACCTTGACCTTGGCCTCCTGGCCGATGGCGAGATGGCCGATATCCTGGTTGTCCACCTTCGCCCGGATCACGAGGCCTGTGTCGGTCGGCACCAGTTTCATCAGGGGCTCGTTCGAGCCGACCGACTGGCCCGCACCCGCGACCGAGACATCCTGAACGATGCCGTCGACCGGGGCGCGCAGCACGAGATCGTCGAGCATCGTGCGCTGCCGCCTGACCGCCTCCTTCAGCCGGTCGCGTTCGGCCTCGGCTTCGGCGAGTTCGGCCAGAACCAGTGATCGCCATTCCAGCTCGAAACTGTCGCGCTCGCTCCTCGCTTCGGCGCGCGCCGCCTCCGCCGAAGCGAGCCTGGCGCCCGCTTTTCGGATGTCGCCGGAAAGGTCGCCTAGCTGCCGCTCGGCGGCGATCAGCCGGAGCCGCGGATAGAGGCCCTGCTCGGTGAGCTTTCTGACCGCGCCGACCTGATGGCCGAGCATGTTCTGGCTGTTCTCCAGCCTGGCGCGTTCGGCGATCAGGGACTCGACCTCATGCGCCTGGCGCTGGATCGCCTGGGAAAGTGCGCGCCTCCGGCTCTCCCGGCTCTGACGCCGCGTCTTCAGGAGATCGGTCTGCTGCAGGATGAGATCCGGCCGGGCCTCTGCCAGGCTTTCGTCGAATCTCGGCTCCTCGTCCATGGCCTCGGCCTGGAGGCGATCGGTCTCGGCCGCCTTGACCTGCCAGCGGCCGATCAGATCGTCCAGCTCGGACCGGGTGAGCTCCGGATCGAAGGCGAGAAGCGGCTGGCCTTCGATCACCTGCTCGCCCTCGAACACGAGCACCTCGGTGACCCGGCCGCCATGGGGGTGGTTGATCGTCTTGACGCGGCCGGCCGGCTCGACCCGGCCCTCGGCGCGCACCACCTGCTCGACCTCGGTCAGCCCGGCCCAGAGAAGCGCCGTGAAGACCATGCCGGCGATCGCGAGGATCAGGTAGCCGGCGGCCGGCGAATGGCGGGACGCGACGATGCCCTCGGTGTCCGGGAGGAACTCCGCGAAGCGCCCGGCGCCGCCGCGCCTGCGGCGCGGCGCCTTATCGGCCGTTTCCCGCAGCCAGGCCTGAAGGCGGGCGAGCGCGCTCATACCGGCTTCAGATGCGGATGGAAGACCGCGGCGGCCGATTTTCTAGGCACGTCCAGCCCGAGGGCGACCTGGTTCGGCGGCCCGTCCGCGACGACCTTTCCGTCGGCGAGCGAGATCGCCCGATCCGCGATGTCGATGGCCGCCGGACGGTGGGTGATCATGATGATCGTGCGGCCGCGGGATGCCCGCTCCAGATTGGCGAGGAGGTCGGTCTCGGTGGTCGGGTCGAGCGCGCTGGTCGCCTCGTCCAGCAGCAGCACCTTCGGATTGCGCACGAGCGCGCGCGCGATGGTGATGAGCTGGCGCTGACCGGCGGAGAGGCCGCTGCCGCGTTCGCCGAGCACGGTCGCATAACCCTGAGGCAGACTCTGGATGAAGTCATGCGCGCCCACGAACTTGGCGGCGGCCATGACCCGGTCGATGCCCTGATCCTCGGCGCCGATCGCGATATTCTCGGCGATCGAGCCGGTGAACAGCTGGATCTCCTGCGGCACCACGCCGATCTGCTGGCGAAGTGCCGTTGGCGACCAGAGGCGCGTGTCGAGATCGTCGACCAGGATCCTGCCCTGCTCCGGCCGGTCGAGGCCCAGAAGCAGTTTGGCGAGCGTGCTTTTGCCCGAACCCGCCGGCCCGACGATCGCGACGATCTGCCCCGGCGCCAGGTCGAACTCGACGCCGTCCAGGGCCGGCCTGGACTCCGGCGCATAGCGAAAGGTGACCTTGTCGAAGCTGATCCGGCCCTGGACGTGCAGCGCAGGCATCGGCAGGTCGATGAGCTCGGTCGGCCGCTTCATCAGCTCGTCCAGCCTTGCGAAGGCGGCGCGCACCGACTGCAGCTGCTGCCAGGCGCCCAGCACTTGACGCATCGGCTGCAGCGTGCGCGCGGCCAGGATCGTCGCCGCGATCAGCGCGCCGATCGACATGTCGCCGGCGATGATCGCGCGCGCGCCGACATAGACCAGAAGGAGGGCGACGAGATGCTGCAGCATCTGGCCGGAATTGGTGATCAGTCCGCCCAGATGGCTGGCGCGGAAACTGGTCTCGGCGGCGTGGGCGAGGCGCTGCTTGAAGCGCTGCTCCATTTCCGGCTCCAGACCGAGCGCCTTCACGGTCAGGGCCTGCGACACCGTTTCACCCAGGCAGGAGGCCTTGGCCGCCGCCGCCTTGAACCCGGCCTCGGTCAGCTCCTGATGGCGTCCCATGGCGAGGAAGGACAGCATCAGGAACAGCGGGATGGCGGCGGTGGTGATGATACCGAGGCGGATGTCCAGGAAGAACAGCACGCCGAGAAACAGTGCTACGAAGGCGAGGTCGACCAGGAGGAGCGGCATCTGGCTCGTGAAGAACAGCCTGAGCTGATCGAGCTGGCGAAGGCGCTCCATGATCTGTCCGGCCGGCACGCGCTCGAAGGTCTTGAGCGGCTGGTGCACGAGATGATGCGCCACCTCGCTGCCGAGCGCCGCGTCGAGCCGCCCGCCGGCATGGCTGGTGATGTAGCTGCGCAGGCTGCGCAGCACCCAGTCGAAGGCGAACAGGGTGACCATGCCGATCGCCAGCACGTCGAGGGTGCGAAGCGCGCCGTGATTGATCACCTTGTTGTAGACGGTCATCAGAAAGATCGGCGTGGCCAGCGCCAGGAGGTTGATGATCACCGAGGCGATGCCGAGCTCCCAGAAGATCGGCTTCAGGCGCCGCATGATCGGCGTTCGCCAGTCGTCGGCGTCCGCGCTCGCCGGCAGCGGCTTGGCCAGCATGATCTCGCAGCCTTTGGCCGCGATCTCCGCGATGGTGCTGACCGACGGCTCGTCGTCGACGTTGCCGGCGAGCTCCAGCCGGTCTTCGACGCGCGACGTCACCAGCCAGCCTTCGCCCGGCCCGCCGCCAATCAGGAGGAACGGCGGCGGCACATCCGCGAGGTTGTTGGCCGTGCCCTTCACACTCCTGGTCTTGAAGCCGAGCCGCTCCGCTGCGAGCCGGATCGTGCCGGCCGTGCAGCCGCCGAGCGCCGGCGGCGCCGCCGCCAGGATCTGCGCCGGCGAATAGGGACGTTTCAGATGTCGGCAAAGCCGCGCGAAGGCCAGACAGAGATCGTCGCTGCGGATCGACGAGCCCCCTGCGTCCGGTCCTGTCGAAACGCTCTCGTCTGCCTTGTCATGGGAGTCGAGAAAATCCATGTCGTTACCGCCACCTTCTGGTCGATCGGCTGAGGACGAAAACCATTATGCCTGATTTCCGTCATCAAAATCAACCAAAAGTAGAATTACAAAAATAACGGCTTGGCTGCACCCCAAAAAGTCGTTTTTCTGCAGAAAATTAGTCGAGCGTGTAGATAAGGCACTTCAAGTAGGCCGACTCCGAGAGCACGGGGTGGCTCGGATGATCGGCACTAGCGCCGGCCTGGCGCAGCAGACGGCCGCCGCGCCCCGCGTCGCCGAGGCCCTTGCGCACCTCGTCGCGAAACTTGTCCATCGGCACATTGTGGGAGCAGGACGCGATCACCAGGAACCCCTCCTCGGCGACCAGTGCCGCCGCGGCGCGTGCGAGCTTGCGGTAACCCTTGAGACCGGCGTTCAGGTCCCGCTTGCTCTTCACGAAGCTCGGCGGATCGGCGATCACGAGGCCGAAACGGCGTTTTTCGCCGGCCAGGCGCTCGAGCGCCGCGAACCCCTCTTCGCGGACGGTGCTCAGGCGATCAGTGAAACCGTTACGCGCCGCGGCCGCGCTCGCGAGATCGAGCGCGCCTTGCGAACGGTCGATGGCGAGCGCGTCTTCGGCGCCGGCGGCGAGGGCGGTGATCCCGAAGCCGCCGCCATAGCTGTAAAGATCCAGGACCCGCTGGCCCTTCGCCAGCCTGGCGGCGAAGGCGCGGTTTTCCCGCTGATCGAAATACCAGCCGGTTTTCTGGCCATCGAGCGGATCGGCGAGGAAGGTGAGGCCGTTCTCACGAAGCTCGATCGGTCCGTCCGCCTTGCCGCGCGCCACCTCGATTCCGAGCTCCAGCCCCTCTCTTTCGCGCGCCGGGCTGTCATTGCGAAAGATCACGAGGCCCGCGTCCAGAACACGATCGATCGCGTCCAGCAGATCCGGCTTCAGCCGGTCCATGCCGGCGCTGTTCGCCTGGATGACGAGGCTGCCGCCCAAGCGGTCGATCACGAGACCCGGCAGGCCGTCGGCCTCGGCATGTACCAGACGATAGAAGGGCTCGTCATACAGGCGCTCACGCAGCCGAAGGGCGCGCGTCAGGCGGCGTTCGAGAAAGGCGGTGTCGATGGTGGCGTTCTGGTTGCGGCTCAGCACCCGAGCCGCGATCAGCGAATGCGGGTTGAACTGTGCGACCGCCATCGCCTTGCCGGCGACATTGGCCAGCCGCACGGCGGAGCCCGGCTCGATCGCCTTGGCTGCGGCGTCCATCCTGAGCTCGTTGGAATACACCCAGGGATGGCCGGCGCGCAGACGGCGGTCCTGACCAGCGAGCAGGGAAAGCTTGGGATAGGCCATGGAAGATCCAAGATCGATGCAGCGTTCGGCGCTCAAGCTAGCGCTGGAAAATGGATTGGTCATCCCCCGGTCGTTGACCTAGTCTGAAGATATCGCAGATCGGGGTTAACGGACGGTTAACCAAACGATGATAATGAAGAATTGAAGGAGATGAGGATGGGCGGAAAAGCGACGTTCGGGGGGCTGACGACTCTCGGTCTCGCGCTGACGATCGCCGGTGCGGTCTCGGCGCAGCCGGCGGCGATCTTCAGCGAGCGCGATCTCGTCCACCCCGTCTACGGCGCGAACGGCATGGTGGCGAGCCAGGAAGCGCTCGCGACCCGGATCGGCCTCGACGTGCTGGAGAACGGCGGCAACGCGGTGGACGCGGCCGTGTCGGTGGCGTTCGCGCTCGCCGTGACCTTGCCGCGCGCCGGCAATCTGGGCGGCGGCGGCTTCATGATGGTGCATGATGCCGAGAGCGGCGAGACGGTCGCGATCGACTATCGCGAGATGTCGGGCGAAGCGGCCTTCCGCGACATGTATCTCGACGAGGCAGGCGAGGCCGACTCCAACAAGTCCCGCTTCACCGGCCTCGCGGTCGGCGTGCCCGGAACCGTGGCCGGCATGGCCTATGCGCTCGAAAACTACGGCACGATCACGCTTGCCGACGCCCTGGCACCGGCGATCGCGCTTGCCGAGGACGGTATCGAGGTCAACGAGGATCTCTCCGATTCCCTGAAGGGACTGAGCGACCGCCTGCAGAAATGGCCGTCCTCGACCGCGATTTTCTACAAGGAGGGCGGCGTGCCCTTCGAGCCCGGCGAGACCCTGATGCAGAGCGATCTCGCGGCATCGATGAAGCTGATCGCCGAGAACGGCCCCGCCGCCTTCTACGAGGGCCCGATTGCCGAAAAGATCGTGGCGGCGGTCGAAGCCGCGGACGGCCATCTCACCCTCGACGACTTCAGGAATTACGAGGTCAAGCTGCGCGAGCCGGTCTCTGGCAGCTATCGCGGCTATGACATCGTCTCCATGCCGCCGCCGAGCTCCGGCGGGGTGCATATCGTCCAGATCCTGAACACCCTCGAAGGCGTGCCGATCGGCTTTCTCGGCCATAACAGCGCCGACAGCATCCACATGATGGCCGAGGCCATGAAATACGCCTATGCCGACCGCAGCGAATATCTGGGCGACCCTGATTTCGTCGATGTGCCGGTCGAAGCTCTGACCTCGAAGATCTATGCGGCGGACAGTCTCGCCAGCATCAGCCAGGGGCGCGCGGCCACGGCCGCGGAGATCGGTCCCGCCGATCTCACACCTTACGAAAGCGACGAGACCACCCATTTCTCCGTCGTCGATTCCGAAGGCAATGCGGTCGCGAATACCTACACCATCAATTTCAGCTATGGCAGCGGCCTGGTCGCCGACGGCACCGGCATCCTCCTGAACAACGAACTCGACGACTTTTCCGCCAAGCCCGGCGTGCCCAACGCCTATGGCCTGATCGGCGGCGATGCCAACGCGGTCGAGCCCCGGAAACGGCCGCTCTCCTCGATGAGCCCGACCCTCGTGCTTGCGGACGGCAAGCCGGTCCTGGTCACCGGCAGCCCCGGCGGCTCGCGCATCATCACCACCACGCTGCAGGTGATCATGAACGTGATCGACCACGGCATGAATGTCGCCGAGGCCACCCATGCGCCGCGCATCCATCACCAGTGGCTGCCGGACGAGCTTCGGATCGAAGAGGGGCTGAGTGTCGACACCATCCGCCTCCTGGAGCAGCGCGGCCATAATGTGGTGGTGAAGGACGCCATGGGCAGTACCCAGTCGATCATGGTCACCGAAGACGGCCTCTACGGCGCCTCCGACCCGCGGCGCGCGGGGGCGTCGACTTTGGGATACTGATCGGGGTGGATCCATGCTCGCCGATCCGGGGCCGGCGTCGACATGCCGGTCCCGGATCGTTCGCTTCAGCGGTCGATCCCAAGCTTGCCCGGTCGACTGTCGGTGATCCCGCTTTTTCACATCGTTTCGCGGAGCATACTCAGATAAGGGGTGATCAAATCGCCAGTTGGTAAAATAAAACCGGCCGGAAATTCTAGCCGGAGATCGGCATCATTGACAAATTTCAACAAATCTCTACATCGAAACCAGCGCCCAAGCATCGCAGACCGAAACTAGAACCGATACCCCGAACTGGAACCGCATGAAATTCAGCGAACTCGCGTTGCGCGAGGACATCCTGAAAGCCGTGGAAGAAGCCGGCTATCAGGAGCCGACGCCCATTCAGGAGCAGGCCATCCCGGCGATTCTGACCGGCGGTGATCTGCTGGGCATCGCGCAGACCGGCACCGGCAAGACCGCGGCCTTCGTGTTGCCGATGATCGAGCGGCTCGCGTCCGGACAGAGCAAGGCGCGCATGCCCCGGTCCCTGATCCTCAGCCCCACGCGCGAACTTGCCACCCAGACCGCCGATTATTTCGAGACCTATGGCCGCCATCTGAAGCTGTCCATGGCGTTGCTGATCGGCGGCGTCGGCATGGACGAGCAGTGGAAGAAGCTGGAGCGCGGCGTCGACGTCCTGATCGCCACGCCGGGCCGCCTGCTCGATCAGTTCGAGCGCGGCAAGGTCCTGCTCGGCGGCGTCTCGACCCTCGTCATCGACGAGGCGGACCGCATGCTCGACATGGGCTTCATCCCCGATGTCGAGCGTATCGTCAATCTCGTCAGCAAGCGCCGTCAGACGCTGCTTTTCTCCGCGACCATGCCGCCGGAAGTGCGGCGGCTCGCCGACAATTTCCTGGTCGACCCCGTCACGGTCCAGGCTTCCCCGCCGTCGACCACGGGCGAGCGGATTGCCGATCACCTGACCATCGTGGCGCCACGGCAGAAGTTCAAGGTGCTGAAGCGTCTGATCGAAACCCAGGATGTCGAGAAAGCGATCATCTTCTGCAACCGCAAGCGCGACGTTTCGGTGCTGCGCCGCCAGCTGGAGCGGGCCGGCCACAGCGCCCGTGACATCCACGGCGATCTCGACCAGAGCCAGCGCACCCAGTCCCTGGACGCCTTCAAGGAGGGAGAGGTCAATTTTCTCGTGGCGACCGACGTCGCCGCGCGCGGCATCGATATCGCCATGCTGCCCTGCGTCATCAATTACGACGTGCCGACCCACGCCGAGGATTACGTGCATCGCATCGGCCGGACGGGACGGGCAGGGCAGGAGGGGCGCGCCTACACCCTCGCCTTCGGCGAAGAGGGCAAGTTCGTCGACGCCATCGCCAGGCTCACCGGCAAGAAAATCCCGGTCCTCGACATGGCCGACGGTGACGACAGGGAAAAGGGGGCTTCGAAGCCGGCGTCCGAACCGAAGCCAGCGTCCGGCCGCGGCCGAAGACGCGGTGCTGCCAACGACGACGACAAGAAGCCTGGCGACGAGAAGCGTCCGAGCCGCCGACGTTCCGCCAAGAAGGACGGCGCCGAGGTCGAAGAGGCGTCGGCGCTTACGGAGGCCGGCGCCGACAGCAACGGCAGGTCGGCACCTGCCGCCGCAGGCCGTCAGCGTGCCTCCGCCCGGTCGAAACCCGCCCATGGACGGAAGCAGCGTGACGGTGACAATCCCGTGGTCGGCATGGGCGATCACGTGCCGCTGTTCATGCGACGGCCGGTGCCGGTTCAGCGCCCGGCCTCGGAGCAGCGAAAGGCGGCCGGCGAAGCCTGATGCAGACGCTGTTCGTTCTTCTGAAATGCGAGCTCGGCCGTGCCTACGACGTCGCCGACGCGGCCGTGCAGCAGATGGACGAGGTGTCCGAGGTGCATTCGATCTCCGGACAATACGACCTCCTGATGAAGATCTATCTCGAGGATGACGACGATATCGGCCGCTTCGTCACCAATCACGTGCAGACGCTGGACGGCGTTCGCGACAGCTTCACACTGATCGCGCACAAGGCCTTCGCTTGATCGAAGCCGGCGCGAACAGGCGCTTTCGCATTCTCGGGCGCGAGCTCGCCTTTGAAGGCTATTTCAAGATCCTCCGCTACCGCCTGGTTCACGAGCTGTTCGCCGGCGGTGAGAGCCCCGAGCTCGCCCGGGAGATCTTCGAGCGCGGCTGCGCCGTCGCGGTCCTCCCCTACGATCCCGATCGCGACCGGGTCGTCCTGATCGAGCAGTTTCGTCCGGGCGCCATGGGCGTTGATCCGGATCCCTGGCTGATCGAGACGGTCGCGGGCATCGTCGAGGAGGGCGAGGGGATCGAGGAGGTCGCCCGGCGCGAGGCCAGAGAAGAGGCAGGGCTTGAGCTTGTTGATCTTCGCCACGTCATGCGCTTTTTCGCGAGCCCCGGAGGATCCACGGAAACCGTCGATCTGTTCGTCGCAAGGGTCGATGCCGAGGAGGCCGGCGGTTTCTTCGGCGTCGCCGAGGAGGGCGAGGACGTGAAGGTTCACGTGGTCGGGGCCGACGAAGCGATCGACTGGCTGCGGCGCGGCCGGATCAAGGTGGCGACGACCGTCGTCGCCCTACAGTGGCTGGCGCTGGAGCGCTTGTCCCGAACAGTGCCCGGGCCGTCGGGACAGGATGGTTGAAGCCGCAAATCGGGTCCTCTAGACCTAAGCGGTGCACCATTCACCGGAGTCGACCCTGCCCATGCCCGCGCGCCTCTATCAACCGGCCAAGACCGCGACCTCGTCCGGCCGCGCCAAAACCCGCCATTGGATCCTGGAGATGGAGCCCGAAGCCCCGAAGACCATCGACCCGCTCTGCGGCTGGTCCGGCTCCGGCGACACGGCGCAGCAGATCCAGCTCAAGTTTCCGAGCCGGGAGGCAGCGATTGCCTATGCCAGGCGAAATGGCATCGAGCTTCGTGTCGCCAAGCCGAAAAGCCGTATCGTCCGCCCGAAATCCTACGCCGACAACTTCACCTCCCCTGCATGACGAGAATTGCCGAGCCAACCCGGCTGTGATACCCAAACCACCTGAGCGCCCTTAGCTCAGCTGGATAGAGCATCGGCCTTCTAAGCCGACGGTCGCAGGTTCGAATCCTGCAGGGCGCGCCAATCTTTTCAATGGGTTAAACGGAATCGCAGTAATCGGGGCAAAGCCTGTGGCGCCGGCTGCTATGCTGGTCTGACGAGTAGCGGGAGCGGTTGGATTGTTGGTGCGCCTGGTACACCGAGACGGTCGCCGAGATACTCGAAGAATGAGATGCCGAGTTTCTGACAGGTCTTGAGCAGACCGAGGAAGGTATCACGCGCTTGCCGTCCGAGATCCGACCATGTGCCGCCTGAGATTTTTCGCTTGGTGACGTGGCATCGGATGTCGTTCTCGGAGCCGTTGGTATGAAGTGGGATCTCCGGCCGATCGAGGACGCGCAGGAGCTCGTCTTTGCGGGCGTGCAGGCGCGCCAGGAGCCGGTCGAGGGTGACGAAGCCGGTCTTGCGGGTGAAGATGCGATCGAACCTGGCCCTCAATTGGGCGGCCCGGCGTCGACAAGGATCGCGTTTGTAAAGTTTGAGGTCCTGGTAAAACCACCAGATCAGCTGGCGGGTGACGTCGAGCGCTTGCCGCTGCTGATCGTTGAAGCCGATCAGCTTGTGCACCAGGCGCTCGGCGTGGATCCAGCAGAGCGCATGATCGGCCAGGCGGAACTGGCCGGCGCCGTCCGAGATGATGACGGTTTCTTGCAGAAAGCCGTGCGCTCGGATACTGCCGAACAGCGCGCCCTCCGTGGCGATCTTCACGGGGTTGGGATGCACATCAAGCTTGCCGATGCCGAGATGGTCGAGGTGCGCCGACCAGGCGACCTCGTCGGCAAAGATCCTTTGCCCATGCTCATCGAGTTTCTGGACGACCTCGCCGGCGAGATTGCGGGCGCGCATGTAGGCGAGCGCCTCGGCGTTGACGACATAGTCGCGATGGCCGGCGCGGAGCAGCTCCAGGAAGTTCTCGCGGCTCTTGGAAAACGTGGTCCCGAAAAACGTGAAGCGGTCGTTGCCGATCTGCGTGGTGACGCCATTCCTGGCGCGATGCCGAGCGCCCGTGTCATCGACCGTGATCCAAGGCGCGATGCTCAGGCCAGCACGCAGCACATCATCCGTTTCCGCGGCAAAGGCAGCGACATCGCCGGTGAGGAGCCGCAGGACCTGATGCTTGGAGATCACCAACCCCAGGCTGGTCAAAAAAGTTGCGATCCGATCGACCGTCACTTGTCCCTGGTGATGCTGCAGCAGAATGAACCGAAGCAGTTCAGGTCCGAAATGACCACGCAAGCCTGACGGCAGGGGGGCGGTGATCACCTTGCCGTCGGCGGTCAGCCAGCGTTCTCGACGATAGCGGATCACCCGGGCCTCGAGCCTGAGCTCCTGGACGACGAAGTCCTGATAGCCTTTGAAACGCGAGCCGGCCGGCGGCGTGATCGTCAGTGTCTGCTCTTCGTTGACCACCAGCTTCTGGCGGCTCGGCCTCGAGCCTTTCTTCTTGCCGCGGCGTCGCGACCGCTTCTCCGTCGCCTGTTCCATGCCCGACGGCTTCAGCTTGGGCTTGCCCTTGTGACCCTTCAGCCGCGTGACCTCCTCCTTCAGGGCTTTGATCTGGGCGTCCTGTGCGGCGAGCTTCCCGACCAGCTCTTTGACCAGGCTGCGCAGCGCGTCCAAAGACAGATCATCGATCGGCGAGGGGCTGGGCTGTTCCATCCCCAGTGTAGAATCACATCCTACTCGCTTTGTGAATCGAGAACATTTTCCTGTGCGCCATAGACTTTGCCCCGATTACGAATCGCAAGGCGCCCCAATAGGGCCGCGTGTAAGTCCGTGTGTAACTTTTCGCCTCAGATGTTCAATTTTGGTTCTGTTTCTCAAGCTTGAGAATTGCGGCCTGTGCTAGCTTCTCGCGCTTATATTTCGCTGCGTAGTGCTCGATCGTCTGCAACGACTGGCCTGTGATCGCCTGAATCTCACGCGGTTCACATCCCGCCTCGACCAGCGCCATGACAGAGTTCTTCCGAAGACCATGAAGCGGCGGTGGATCGCTCATGCCGAGGCGCTTGCACTCGTCACGTATGGCATGTGAGAGTGTGCTTTCGACAAGAATTGGTCGACCCCTTTCACCGTTGATCAGGAAAACGCTATCGGCCAAGCGATGCTCCAGCTCGGCGACCAGTCGGGTATGAAGCGGGACGACGACCTCGGCCTCTGTCTTGCTGGTTCGGTATCGCAAAATGCCGTCGCATATGTGGCTCCATTTCAGATTGATAGCGTCGCCTCGCCGTAGGCCGGTGTAGAGGAGGATCATAACCGCGCGTCGCCAGCACGGCTTCGCATGCGTAAGGAAAAGGTCGATCTCTGGATCTTCCCAGGGACGCCAAGGTTTTGCTTTATACCCCACCGGCCGCTTAATGCCGTCGCATGGATTGCGGTCGATAAATCCGTGATCCATCGCGCATTCCATGATGAGCTTGAGGACCATGACAACCTTCTGTGCTTTTCTCGGCGACGCCTTGGCTATCCGATCCCGTAGGACAACGGCTTTGCGACGATCAATCTTACCGACGGGCATGTTACCGAATAGCTGTCTGAGATTATCGACGTCGCGTCTATAGTCGGCCTGCTGTCTTGGTTTTAGAGCTTTGTAACGATCACTTTGAATGTAGTGTTCAGCGACTTGAGAAAAGGCATCAGGACCAATGCCGACATATCCATTTTGCTCCCATGAGCTATGTATTGCCTCGTAGCTAGCCATCCACGCTGCCGTTCCCGGCTCACCGTCGATTGGCGTGTTTCGGCCTCCTCGTCGATAGTAGGAGGCCCATTGCCCGTTCTTGCGCTGAAAGACGTTTGCGTATTTCGGTGTTCTAAATGGTGATCTCACCATGGGACGGTCTCAAGCTTTTTCTCGAATTCGGATTCGGCTTGATCCTGCTTCGCAGCAGCACCATCGACAAATTCTAGCAAGATCCGCCGGCTCCAAACAGGTCTGCCCCTTTTGCCGCCTACGAATCGAATTGGTGGTGGAACATCACCACGCCGCAGTGCACGGCGGAATTCCTCAATTTCGGTGAAACCGAGCAGATCGGCCGCCTGAATTTCCCGAAGAGCTTCCATTGGCTGAATGACTCCGGTTTCAGAGGGAATTGTTGAGCTCCGCCCCATAAGACGGAGCAAGGCCCCATTTTCCTGCTTTCCACATTGCAATCTCGGATTGACCGTGCGCCTGGACGCACGGGCCGTGGGCTGCCTGGCAGGCCACATCGAGTGAGAAAGGCGCAGAGCCGCGCTGCAGCGCGGCTCTGCGTTCGATTGCAATTTTTCAACGGTTAGCAAAGATGTGAACCTCGCCCTCGAGTTCGACGGTGAAGATGTCGCCGTTCAGCTCCATGTCGCGGGCCATGCTTTCGTAGTCGATATAGCCGCGGAGGTGATCCGGGATCTCGGTGGCTTCCTCAGTGACCTCCTGGACGTAGTCGGCGACGCTGTCCCAGGCGCCGAGATAGTAGCCATCCTCGAACAACCGGCGCACCTCGTCGACGTCATTGTTCCAGTGATTGAGGAGCTCGGCGCCGAGCGCGCCATGCTCCTCTATAAGAAGAGCGATCTCGTGAACCTCTTCGAAGCTCGCCCACTCGCTGATGTAGACACCCTCGAACCCGTCCGTGTCGTGGATCGCGTGCTCCTCAGCCACGGGCTCCGGTGATTTGGCCAGCATGGCCTGGACCTCGGCCTTGATCTCGTCGGGCTCTTGGGTGGCATCGATCCAGACACCACGCAGCGTGCCGGCATTGTAGGCGGCGTGGTCGGCGACGTAGATCTTCGGGGTGGTGGTCTTGGCCATGGCCTAGTTCCCTTCGTGGAGAGATGCGGTTGCGTCACGCAACCGCGACTAGGCGCGCGCCGATGAGCGACCTCTCGAGGTCAAGGCCGGCAGCGGGTGGAGGGGGATCGCCCGGGCTGCAGCGAAGCGAAGCTTGGGGAGACCACCCGCTGACGCCCGAAGGGCTTGGCCTTGACGTCGAGCGGTCCATTCCTTGGGAAAAAAAGAGGCTGGTTTCGGTTATTTTTGTTGGTCGGTGAATCTTTTTGAAGTGTGAAATGCAGGGAAACGACCCCTTGCTCCGTCTTGTAGGCCAGAGCGGATCGAGCCGTGCTTTGGCGGACGCCGTCGTCAGCTTCGGTCCGACGCTCGAACCCTATGAGAGGAGCGTCTCATGCCTAAGAATAAAAGCGCCGACGTCAGAAAGACCCTGACGTTCTGGCAGGATGTTGCAGAACGGCTGTCCCTGACCCGCATCGATGGCCGGGCGAAATCCGCAAGCCCGGTCACCGCCGACGATCTCGACGATCATCTGGAGAGCCTGCGAGGCCGAAGCGAGCAATTGCTGGGCGAAGGTACGCCCTATGTTCCGGCCCTAATCCGACTCTTCATCGAAGCCGATACGAACCTCGTCGCTCTGCTCGAGGCTTATGGCCGGAACAAGCTGCGGCCGGACGAGAAAGACGCGGTCACTTCTCTGATGAAGGCGATGCCCGGTCTCTGGGCAGCTGCGACCGAGATCAAGATGCTCCACGATCGCGACCGACTGTTCGATTCCGATGACGACATGGACGACGTCAGCGCAGAAGCGCTGGTCGAAGCCGAGCAACGAAAGAAGCGACAGATCGATCGGCGCGGCGGCCCCTGGAGCACAAGCGAGCGGCCCACCGGCGCCTGGCCCGATTATCACAGCCTGACGATCTGGTGAGGCCGAGCCATGCAGGAGAAACAGCGGGCTCGCCTCGCCGAAGCCTTTCGCGATCGCCTGGGCGGCTTCGTGCGCGACGCGCTCGAGGATCCGATGGTGATCGAGGTGATGGTCAACGGCTGCGGCCGGGTCTGGCTCGACACCTTGGACCGTGGCCGGATCGCGACCGATACGGTCATGCATCCGGCAGCCGCCGAGGCGATCATCCGATTGGTGGCCCACCATATCGGCGCCACGGCGAATGAGGATCATCCCTCGATCAGCGGCGTCTTGCCGATCGGCGGCGAGCGCTTTCAAGGCGTGCTACCGCCATTGGCGAAGGCGCCGGCCTTCACCATCAGGAAGCGGCCGCAACGCGTGTTTCGTCTTGACGACTATGTCGACGGCGGTGCGCTCACGGCAGACCAGGCCGAGCTTCTTCGAACCGCCCTTGCCGAGCGTCGCAATATCCTGGTCAGCGGCGGGACGTCATCGGGCAAGACCACCTTTCTCAATGCCTTGCTCGCCGAGCCAGCGATCGCCGGTGATCGGATCGTGCTGATCGAGGACACGGTCGAGCTGCAATGCTCGGCCGAGGATCACCTTCAACTGCTGACCAAACGCACCGAGCCTCGGATCACGATCCGCGATCTCGTGCAAACGACGCTTCGGCTTCGCCCGGATCGAATCGTCATTGGCGAGATCCGGGACGGCGCCGGCGCGCTCGACATGCTGAAGGCCTGGAACACCGGCCATGACGGCGGCCTTGGCACCGTCCATTCCAACACGGCTGCCGAAGCGCTGCACCGTTTAGAGGATCTCATTGCCGAAGTGACGACCACCGTTCCTAAACGCCTGATCGCTCATGCGATCGATCTAGTCATCCATCTCAAACGCACGACATCGGGCCGGCGGATAGACGAGATCCTCACCGTCCACAGCTTCCGCGACGACACCTACATCACCGCCTCGGTCGGTAGCACCGACGGGCCTCACTTGGACCTCGTCTCCTCGAACGAAAGGACCTCGTCATGATGAACCGTTTTCTTTCGGTGGGTGCGACCGTTTTTGCCCTTTTGATCCAGGCAGATGAGGCGCTTGCCGGCGCTTTGGGCCTTCCTTGGGAGACGCCGCTTCAGACCATCACTAACAGCCTGACCGGTCCGGTGTTGCAGAGTTTTCTGATTCTGGCCGTCCTGGTGTCGGGCATCGTGATTTCCTTTGCCGAGGTGGGTGCCGGCGCCAAGCGCTTGCTCCAGGCAGTGTTCGGTCTTTCGGTCGCCGCGTCAGCCGTGAGCTTCTTCCCGGCCTTCTTCAACTTCGCCGGCGCGGCCACCCTTTGATGTCCGACCACGACATCGCCGTGCCGCTGCACACCAGCCTGACCACGCCGATCCTCTTGGGCGGCGTGCCCAGGTCCTTCGCCATCCTGAATGTCACGATCTGTGCCGTCATCGGCCTTGGCCTCTACCAGATCTGGCTCGCTTTGCCGGTCGGGCTCTTGGCCCACAGTCTCGCGCTTTGGCTGACTCGGCAGGATCCCTGGTGGATGGATGTGCTGAAGCGGCACCTGAAGGAAAAGCCCTTCTATCGGGGATAAGCCTCATGCTCCGAACCCATTCCCATGCCGATCTTTCCGAGCTCATCGTCTGGGGCGCCGTGATTGCCCCAGGCATCATCCTCAATAAGGATGGCTCGCTGCAGACCAGCTTTCGCTTTCGCGGCCCTGACCTCGCGAGCGCCACCGAAGCTGGCCTGGTCGCGACCATGGCCCGGATCAACAATGCGATCCGGCGCCTTGGCTCTGGCTGGGCGCTGCATGTCGAAGCCCGACGTCGCGCGTCGTCCGATTACCCGCCGGTGATCGAGACGCCGGCCGCGGCCTCGTTGATCGATCGCGAGCGCCACCAGCTTTATGCCGCCAGCGGCACGAAGCTGGTGTCTGACTTCTATCTGACCTTCTGCTGCCTCTTGCCGGAGGATCGGACGGTCAGCGCCTCGCGCTACCTCTTTCAAAACCAACCATCTACGAAAAGCCGGCCATTCGACGAGCAAATCGCGGGCTTTCAGGAGGCGGTCCAGCAGATCACCGATCTATTGAGCCCGATCCTGCCGATGCTCGAGCCGCTCGATGATCGGGAGATGCTGACCTACCTCCATAGCTGCGTCTCCTTTCGGCCGGTCAGCCTCATGTCAATCGGCGTCGAAAATTGACCCCCTATCGGCGTCCAATTTTGACCCCCTGTCTCGTCATCTCATGCCGGCTTTTTCTTTTCGAATTTGAAGAAGAAGGTTGTTGTGGTTGCGGCTGTGGTCATGTGGGCAACGCGCAGCGTTGTCCAAGCTTCTCCGCAGGAGAAGCGTCATGTCCACAGCCCTGGCCGCGATCGAATTTTTCGTGTTGAGACCTGACGACCTCAGGCTCGGTTTTTGAAGCGCCAGCTTTCGTTGCCGGTCTCGATGATGTCGCAGTGATGGGTCAAGCGGTCCAGCAGGGCAGTGGTCATCTTGGCGTCGCAAAAGACGCTCGGCCACTCGCCGAAGTCGAGGTTGGTGGTGACGATCACCGAGGTCTGCTCGTAGAGATGGCTGACCAGATGAAACAGCAGCTGACCGCCGGTCTGGGCGAAGGGAAGATAGCCGAGCTCGTCGAGCACGACGAAGTCCAGCCGGGCAAGCCGGTCAGCCATCCTGCCGTGGCGCTCGGCGCGGGCTTCGGCCTCGAGCTGGTTGACCAGGTCGATGACGTTGAAGAAGCGGCCACGAGCGCCGTCGCGGATGCAGGCGCGGGCGATCGCGATGGCGAGATGCGTCTTGCCCGTGCCGGTTCCGCCGACCAGCACGCAGTTGCGCTGGTGCTCGAGGAAGTTGCCGGTGGCGAGATCGCGGATCAGGGTTTCGTTGATCGGCGTGCCCTCGAACACGAAGTCGTCGATGTCCCCAGATAGGGCTTTGGGGCGAGCGGCATCTTGGCGATGGTCATTTGATATTTGATCGAGCGCGCCTGCTTCTCCGAGATCTCCGCGGTGAGCAGGTCGCCGACGACCCTTTCCGGCTCATGCTGGCGCTTCACGGCGGTGGCCAGGCTGAACGCGGTACTACCGTAGCGTTCAGCATCGTAGGCGACCTTCATGCCGTAGAGCTTGAGGGTGCTCATGGTGGTGAGAATTTCTGATCGTTCCATCCCCGCCTGCACGCGCCTCGCGGCGAAGGTCGGGCCCGCCATGCCGGATCTTCGGAGCTTTGCTCCTGCAGACCGGGACATCAAACAGCCCTCCTCAGGCGGTCGTAACGGGCACAGTCGGCCACGGGTTCATGACGAAGCTTCAGGGCGTCCGGGGTGGTGATGGTCAGCGGCCGGAGAACGACCTCACGGCGCCGCGCGAGGATGTTGAGGACGACGTCGGCGGAGTGCACGCCTTCGTCGAGGGCCTCGGTGCAGGCGGCCTCGACCGCGGGCAGGCCGTCGCTGAGAACCGCGTTCAGAATCTTGACCATTTGCCGGTCGCCGTCATCGGTTCTGCCGAGTTTCTTGCGCACCCTCGCCAGGCCGGTCGGCAGCAGCCAATCCTTGAACGGAGCGCCGTTGCGCAGCGCCCCGGGCTTTCGAGCGAGCACCGGCACATAGTGCCAGGGATCGTAGATGGTCCGGCCGCGGCCGAAGGATCGCTCATGGTCGCCGACGACCTGGCCGTCCTGGCGGATCTCGATGCGATCGGCATAGGCGCGCACCTCGACCGGCCGCCCGACGGCGCTGGCGATGACCGAATATCGGTTGTGGTCGAAGCGGACCAGGCAGGTCTTGGAGACCGAGGCCGGCGTCGCATGGAACCCATCGAAGTCCCGGTCTGCAGGAGCGAAGCTCCGAAGATCCGGCATGGCGGGCCCGACCTTCGCCGCGTTGCGGCTGCAGGCGGGGAAGCGGCCGGCATAGGGCACCAGGCTCGCCCGCTCTTCCGCGAACACCTGCCAGACGGTCTTGGTTCTGAACTCCGGATGGGGCTGAGCCTTGGCGCGGGCGATGCACTGGTCCAGCAGCCAGGCGTTCAGCTCGCCATAGGTCTTGAAGCGAAGCCTGGGCGTGAAGAAGCGACCGCGAACCGTGCCGACCTGGTTCTCGACCTGGCCCTTCTCCCAGCCGGACGCCGGCGTGCAGGCCACAGGCTCGACAAGGTAGTGGCTGCACATCTGCTGGAAGCGGCGATTATAGGCCCGCTTCTTGCCGACGAAGATCGTCTCCACCGCCGTCTTGTTCGTCGGAAGAACAGTCCCCCGGACTGTTCTCTATTCCTCCTTACTGTCGTAGATCCCGCGCGTGCAGGCGCCTTTGAAAAAGGCAAATGCCCGGTCATGGGCGTCGAACACCATCTCCTGGCTTTCGCGCGGATAGGCGCGCACGAACGGCATCCGGCTGTGGCAGAGCCGGACATGCGCGACCTTCACCTTGGTGGTCACACCATTCAGAACGACGACCTCATGGCTCCAGTCGAACTGATAGGCCTCGCCCGGTGCAAAGACGAGCGGCACGAACGCCGAGGACGCCGAGCTCGACCGCTCCCGCTGCCAGCTCCGCGCATAACGACGGACCGCATCGTAGCCGCCCTCGTACCCCTGGCTCTGCAGCTCCTCGAACAGCCGGATCAAGGTCAGACGATCACGCGCCGGCTTCGCCTCGTTCGCCGTCAGCAGCCGGTCGAGCTCGGCCTGGAAGCGGCCAAGCTTGGGCAGCGGCTGCACCTCGCGCTCATAGCTGAACGCGGTCTCGCCGCTGCGCAGCACCCTGCGCACCGTGTTCCGCGACACATGGAGCTCGCGCACGATCTGCTTGATCGACTTCCCGCGAACGAAAAACTCCCGACGGATCCGCGCAATCGTGTCCACGCTCTTCATCCCCCACCACCCGCCCCAAAACAGGGAGGGGTAGCGTCTGCTCAACTCACAAACAGGGGGGTCAAAATTGGACGCCGATACCCCCGATTAGGGGGTCAATTTTGCACGCCGATTCACACCAATTGAAAATGTCCCAAAAGTGCCGACTGAAAAAGTCCCACTTTTGTGGTGAGGTTGCTCAGGCTGCTTGAGGCTCATTGCTCCTATTTTTCGGCGGCCGTCCTCGGCGCCTGGGTGGTGGTGGTGTGATGGGCGCGTTGGCGCGAACGTGTTCGGGGATGAGATCGGCGTGGGAACGGAGGCGGTAACTGGCGCCTTCGATTTGCACGACGACGGCATGGTGGAGCAGACGGTCGAGGAGTGCCGTGGCGACGACCGGATCGCCGAAGACCTCGCCCCATCAAACGCGAGAAGCGTTTGATCCGAGCCCGCAGGGACCAGGCAACGGAAGTTGCCTGGAGGCGGCAAAGCCGCGATTGCTGGTCAGGATCATGGCGCCCTTTTCGTAGCGGGCATTGACGAGCTGGAAAAAGAAGTTGGCGCCGCCGGTGGTGATCGGCAGATAGCCGATCTCGTCCCCTCTCGGCCATGCTTCGCATGGCCTGCCGGGCAAGGGATGATCAGGAGCGAGGCCCGGCTGTAGAAGCGGATCTTTTCGATGAGGCGCCCCTCACGCTCGGCCCGGGTCAGGGCCTCGATCAGTTCGGCAAGCGTGCAGCGGTAGACCTCTTTCCGGCCTTGACCGCGGCAGTGCCGGGCGCTGTCGCCAGATGCGATTTGCCGGTGCCGGGCGGGCCGAGAAAACGGACGACTTCTGCTCGATCGATGAAGTCGAGCTCGGCAAGCGCCATGATGCGGTCGCGATCGAGCGACGGCTGGAAGGTGAAGTCGAACCCTTCGAGTGTCTTGGGCGGGGTCAGCCTGGCGGTGGTCATGGCGACACCGATCCGCCGGCCTTCCCGAATGGTGGGTTCCTCGGCCAGCAGAGCATCGATGGCCTCGAGCGCGGAGAACTCGCCCTTTTCGATCTGCTGCACCGTATGATCGAGCGCTTCGAGGGTTCTTGGCATGCGCAAGCCGACCAGGTGAGAAGCAATGCGATCCAGGATCTCGGTCATCGCACCGCCTCCGACGCAAGTCGCTGGGCCACGGCATCATAGAAGGCCAAGGGCCGTTTGCCGACGCCACGATCGGGCCGTGGGTCGATCTCGACCGCCTGCTGCCTCGGCGGCGCTTGCCGGTGGCTGGGATCGAGGCGGCTTTGATGTTTGCCTTGCAGAACAGGATGACAGGCGATCCGCTGACCAGCCTCGAAGATCCGGATCTCTTTGGGATAGACCTGAACCTCGACCGTCCGGCGCCTGGTGCTGTCCGGCACGCTGCAGAGATTGCCGTCGACGGAAACCATGCCGTCGCGGCTGATCCGGCGCTCGACGGTGATCGCAGCGCTGTACGGGATCGCGGGCGGTGTCTGAAGCTTCTCCTCAGCAAAGGCCTCAGCCACGACCCGTCGGGTCGTGGCATGGCGCCTGGGATTGGCGATCTCGGCCAGCCAGGCGCCGAACTGAGCGTTCAGATCATCGAGGTTCCGAAAGCTGCGGGCCATGAAGAAATCCTGGCGCACATAGCGATAGGGGCGCTCGACCTTACCTTTCGTTTTGGCCCGGTACGGCCGGCAGGCTCTGGGCTGATAGCCATAGTGGTTGGCAAGCGCGACCAGGGACGGATTGTAGGCCACGGCATCGTCCTCGTCGGCGCCGATGACCGCGGTCTTCATGCGGTCATAGAGGATCTCCTCCGGCACGCCGCCGAGATCGGCGAAGGCATCGACATGGCAACGCAGGACAGCCGCAAGCTTCTGGTTCGGGCAGTACCGGCCCCACAAGAAACGGCTGTAGCCCAGCACCCTAAAGCCTTTCCGGGGGGTGAACAGCCAGACCACCTGCTTCACGCCGGGTGCATCGGTGAACTCGACCTCGAAATACGCAAAATCGACCTGGGCCCGCTTGCCGGGCGGCGTCTCGTAGCGGCGCTCGTGAAGCTGGACCGACGGCGGCCTGACCTCACGCAGAAAGTCGGTCACCGCTGAACAGTCGCCCGTGTGGCCCCGCTCCTTGATCTCCCGCAGCAGCCGTTTGCCCGAAAGATCCGGCCAGGCGGTCACCCGCTCCCGGAGATAGGCTTCAAAGGGCTCGAGCAGCCGCGGCTTCGGCGCTCTCGGCCCATAAACCGGCATCTCCAGCCCCTGCTGCAATCGCCGCGTCACCGTGCGCCGCCTGATGCCAAGTTGTCCTGCGATCGCCGTGCTCGATAGTCCCTGCTTCTTCAGATCATGGATCATGACGACATCTCTCAGCGAAACCACCCACCTCTCCCGGTCTTTCTGCCGAGAGACTAAGGGTGGATTTTGGCTGCCGCCGGTACCCCTGGGGCTAGCCCCAGGGGTACCGACTCAGCGCTCGGACTGAGACATTTTCGTTCGCCACAAATGGGACAAATTCGTCTAGCACCGACAACTTCGTACAACATCGGGCACCTTCTTGCCCTGGGCCAGCAAAACCTCAGCCTCTCGCAGCTTGCCAATGATCTCCTCGGCGGTTTGCTTCTTGCGCGGCATCGATAACCTCCTTCATAGCGCCAGCCGCTCTCATAGCAGCTGGCGCGGTTTGAAGGGGGCAGGCCAATCCGGAGATGTCGAAGACACGCCACTAGCCCGTCCTCCGATCAGCTTTGAAGAATTTGACCCAGCCACAGCGGCCACCTTGGGCGGGCACGGTGAAGCCGCCGTACGGGCCGATAAAGTGGCGGCGCGTGTAATAGCGATGAGCGAAAGGACTATGGCCCTGGCCTTGATCGATGAAAGCGTAAGACCAGATGCCGTGCGGCAGGCCGTAGGCCAGATAGACGCCGTACAGGGCCTTGTCGCCGCCCACCGTCTTGCTCCTGGCCGGCAGGTCGGAAGCCATCGCCAAAGCCGCCGCGGATTCGGCAGCGCCGATGAACGGGTTGGTGCGCCGTCGACAGCCAGGCCGTTGCGGTTCTCCATGAGCGCATGCCCCATGAAACAGAGCTGGCCCGCTTGGCCGTTGCCCTTGCGATAAAGCCGGGCGTCGTCGTCCGTGGTCGAACCGTGGGTGTCGTTCGAGCGCGTCTCGCCACCTTGGCTGGCGCTCGCCGCCGGCCAACCCGGGCGCTGAAGTCTCGCTCGCCATAAACTTCCCGGCGATGTCACCATCAAGCAACCGGTCGCGGTTCTTCGTGAACACCGTCACATCCCACACCGGATCGTCGATCCCAAGGCCGGTGAACCAGCGAAACAGGAGATTATAGTCCGGCTGCTCCATCAGCCGACGCTCCGAACGCACCGTGTGGAAAGCCTGGAGCAAAACCGCCCGCAGCAACTGTTCCGGCGGGATCGACGGCCGTCCGATCGTTGAGTGGATCGCACGCAGCGGATGCTTCGCCGGCACCCGAGCCTCCAGATCGACATGGCTGAAAGGACTGTCGGAACGGAGCTCGCTGCCGCGCATCGCCGTCTCCAATCAACGCACGGCGAAAGAATCACATCAGATCAAAGGCCGCTACCCTTTTTCCGCAGCCTGTTCTCATGTTCGAAATCAAGCCCTGATGGCACGGCGATCGTCTCCAGCCTGCGCTGAAGTTGATTGATGATAACGATACGCTTGGCGAACGGCAGGACGTGGAGACGACGGTTGAGCAAGCTCTCATGCGCGGGTTGGCTACCGCATGACCGCGGTTTCGTCTCGGGGCTGCCTCTTTCTAGGGGCGAGCATCGGCCGAGGGCCGGCTCATAACAGGCGACGAGGGTTCCCCAACCGTGCCCTGCCGTCCGCCAGGCGTATCGAGATTAGTTGTCGAACGGTCTCCTCTTTTCGTGATGCCGAATGTTAGCCGATTGTAGGTCTCGGTTGCACCGTGCGGGCGATCGCCCAGATGAAGCCGACCATCTCGCGGGCGATCGCGGTGGTCACCACCACCTTGGGCTTGCCGGCAGCGGCCAGGCGGCGATAGCGGTTGCACAAACGCAGCTGTGCTCGCCAGGCAATGTCGCGCACCTCCTTGGGCAGATGCTCAATCCGATCCAAGAGCTTTCGGCTGACCCGCGCCTTCATGCGATAGGTCCAAGCGCCTTCGATCAGGACGCGTCGGGCGAGAGCGCTGCCGGCTTTGGTGATGCCGCCACGACGGACGCTTTGGCCGCTCGAATGTTCGGACGGGACCAGGCCGAGATAGGCCATGAGCTGGCGAGGATTGGCGAAGCGCGAGAAGTCGCCGGCCTCGGCCACCACGGTCACCGCGACGACCAACCCGACGCCACGCATGGCCTGCACGGCCTCCACCACCGGCGCCATCGACCAGCTGGGCAAAAGGTCTTCGATCTGCTGTTCCAGACGCTCCAGCCTGGTCTCGCCGTCAGTGACGGCATGGATGTAGTCCTGCAGGACGATCTGTTGGGCGGGGTGGTCGAAGCGAACCGTGGTCAGCCATCGTCGATAAGCTTGGGTCCAGCCGCGCTTGCCGGTGTAGACCCGGCCATGGCGCAAAAAGGAAACCCTGAAGGTGTTGCCGCGCCTTGCCCAGCACTCGACGCGCCGTGGCGCGAGCTCGGACCAGATCGCGCATCGCTTCATGGGCGTCGTCAGGCACCCAGACTGCCGTCAACTCGCCGGCCCGATGCAGTTTGGCCAGCGCTACCGCATCGCGGCGGTTGGTCTTCACCCGGTCACCGGGCCGGCTCGGGATCAGCGATGGCGCGACCACGATGCAATCCTGCCCCAATCCGTGCAGCAGCCGATGCACGCCATAGCCGCAAGGGCCGGCTTCATAGCAAAAATGAAGCCGGCGTCCGGGGCGTGCCAGCTTCTCGACCAAGCGTCGCAGCGCCTCCGGCGTCGTCGCGATCTCACCGTGAAACCGCACCTCGCCGCCGCGTCCCGCTTCCGCGAGCGCCACCGACGTGCTCTTCTTGTGAACGTCCAGCCCCACGAATGTGCTATGGTCCATCTTGCCCGTCTCCTATGCATGAGGCTCGGCGCCAGACCATCTGGCGCAACCCTCCGATCACTGCATTCTCGAGACGGGCGCCTCAGCTCAGGCCAGGAACATAGGGTCTAGGCGGCCAAAAGGGCACGTGCTGACCTGCAAGTCGTCAGGGGGTACTTCGGCCACTATGCGGTTCCAACAAACTTGATCGCGATGAAAGCCTTCCGCCACCATGTGAACCGCCTGAGGGTGCGTACGCTAAGTCGGCGCAGCCAGAAGGATCGCATCGCATGGCAACGAAGCATCAAGCTCGCTGACGACTTTCTGCCCCAACCTCGCATCCTTCATCCCTGGCAGAACGTTCGCTTCGCCGCCAGACACTCAAGGTATGAGCCGTGTGCGGTAACGCCGCTCGCATGGGTCTGTGCGGGGGGCCGCCCAGAAATGGGCGTCCCTACCGCGAACGGAAACGCTCTAGGGTGGTGTCAGGTCGCGTGCGACCCGAAAGCCGTTGGTGTAATATCTGACCTGGGCGTCATAGCGAAATCGGCTGGTCGCGGTGATGTCGTCCAGCTTGCTTCTCCAGGAACCGCCGCGCAGCACCCGCTGGAGGCAGGGCGAGGTCGACCGGGCGGTGGTGTCGTCCGGCGCGCCCTGATAGTTGGACATCCAGCAATCCGCGACCCACTCGCTGACGCCGCCGTTCATGTCATGCAGGCCGAAGGGGTTCGCCTCGAAGCTGCCGATCGGCACCGGCCGCTTGCGATCCCATTCCTCGCCGCATTCCGAGCAGTTTGCTCGGCCCTCGGCGCCTGAATCGCCCCACCAGAACCGGGTCGCCTCGCCACCGCGCGCCGCATATTCCCACTCCGATTCCGAAGGAAGGCGGTAGGCTTTGCCGGTTTGCTCCTCGAGCCAGCCCGCGAATCGTTCTGCATCGTTCCAGGACACGTTCTGCATCGGGCGGTCGGCGTCGCCAGGCTCGGAATCGCGGATCCGGTTGCAGTAGCCGGCGTCGACGCAGGCCTGGTACTGGCCGACGGTCACCTCGAACTTGCCGATCGCGAACGACTGGTCGACGGTGACGTTGCGCACCGGCCGCTCGCTGGCGCCGCCGTCCGCCGATCCCATGCGAAACCGTCCCTCCGGCAAAGCGACCATCACCGGGCAGGCGTCGCATTCCCTGAACTCGGAAAGATCGTCGATTTCGTCCGCTGAGCTGACGTCCAGCGCCGCCACATCGACGGCAGGCGCAGGCTCGGGGCTCGGCGAAGCTCGAGGCGTGCCCGGCGCCGGCTCGGTCTCGATCGGCCGAACCAGACGGCCGGAGATGAAGCCCTCCTCGCCCTCATCAGTTTCGATCCGATACCAGTTTACCCCTTCGACCTTCTCGACGAATCTGAGCTGGGCGCCGCTCGGCACCGACGCCACCCATCCGCTGCTGGCGCTCGGCGCGTTTCTGATGTTCGAGGCGGTGATCGTTTCGAGAAGGGCGAGCTCCACTTCCGCGGACGAGTCTGGCGCTTCGGCGCCGGCGCTTTCGCTCGCGTCCCGGGCCGATGACGTCGACAGTTCCTCGCTGACATCCGGCCGCCGCGCCGCTGGCTGAGGTTTTTGTTCCGCGGTGATGCCTCGACCCTTCTCGTTGGGCGTCTCCGCCGCGGCCACGAGATTCGCCGTCGATGGTGCGAGCCGGTAGACGGCCTTGGACAGGCCGCCATGGCCATCGGCGACCTCGTAGACTAAGTCGCCTTCGACGCCGTCCGTGGGATCGAGAACCAGACTGGCCAGCGTATCGACCGAAAGCTCGTCGTCGATTTCAATTTCCCGATCGCCGTCGAGAATGCGACCTTTGCCGGGCAGTGCCAGGACTTTTATCGACAGCGCATCGCCGTCGGGATCGCTGGGCTCTTCGATTTCGAGCGGGATGCGCGGCCAGACGAAATTCTGCAGGGCTGCGACCGATGGCGGCTCGTTCGAGCGCATGACCTCTATCGGCAGCCGTCCGGCCGCAAGGCCGCCGCGACCGTCCCGAACCACGAAGACGAACGCGCCTGCGGAGCCGGTCCTGTCCTCGATCGGCCGATAGCGGAGCTCGGTTAGCTGCGCGATGTTGAGCTGATCGCCGAAGCGCACCGGCCCTTCGGCCCCCTCCATGCTGCCGAAAGTGGGCAGGCCCACGATTTCGACGGTGAGCCGGTCGTCGTCGGGATCGACCGGCGTCTTGATCGATGCCGGCACGGCACCGGCGTCAGTCGAGACCACCAGCGGTTCGTGCTTGGCGACGACCGGCGCCTGATTGGTCTCGGGCTGTCGGAAGTAGAAGGGCGTGGCGCCCAGCGCATCGAGCGTGCGCGGCTCCTGCCGCTCGGCCGTCAGGTCGATCACCGTGTCGCGGACCTTTCGGAAGAAAAGATCGAGTTCGACGCCTGGCTCCTCGAGATGCTTGACCAGAGCCTCCGTGAAGGGGCTGAGGTCGCCCCAGCCGTCATAGGCGACCTGGTTGAAGCGCGTCGAGAAGGCGATGAGGGTGTCGGGCGGCACGTCCTCGACCCTGGCCATGCCCTGGCCGATCAGCTTGGATCGGGTCGGCCCGAGCGACTGGCGCAGGTTCTCCGCGAGCGGGTTGTCCCGGCAGGCGTCGAGGATGACGATGCCGAGCTGGCGCGCCTGCGCCACCTCGCTCATGACGATGTCGAGCGGCGTCGCCTCGTAGATGAGGTCCCGTTCCCGCTTCAGCTGCGCGTCGGTCGGCAGGAGATAGTTGCTGTCGGCCACCTGAATGCCATGGCCCGCGAAATAGACCACCGCCACCTCGGCGGTCTCGGCCTTGAGGCCGAAATCGCGAAACGCCTCCTGCATGCCGCGCTGATCGAGATCGATGCCGATCGTCACGTCGAAGCCGACGTCTTCGAGGGCCGTGCCGATCGCCGCGGCGTCATTCCTGGGATTCGGCAGCGCCGCAGCGAACTGATAGGCCGAATTACCGACGACCAGCGCGATGCGGTCCTGAGCCTTCGCCGACCAGATTACGCTGTTGACCAATGCCAGCAGGCATAGAAATTGAATTGATCGCAAAACGGCGTACTCCCCGATGAGCCGATCCGAGGATAGCTGAAACCGTGTCAAGCGACAATTATGACTTGACATCATCGGCGTATGGAGAAGACCGACGTCGATCTGTGGTCCTACGAAAATGATGGCAAGAAGATGAAACGATCACGCCGCTGGGCAAGAGGGATGACTGATCAGTCACGGATCGACCGCCGACCATGCATCAAGCGGGATTGCTTTTCACGCGATTTTCTGGCTGGTCGAAAATTAGTCAAAGTTGAAACAAGGTGTCGGTAGAAAGGCGAAGGTCTCCTTTCGCTTTGCCGATTCCGCAGATGTCGGCGGCTGGGTCCGAGCGCGCATCATGGCTTGGCCTCGTCGCTGCACTCGCTATGATAGCAAGGCGTTCGGTAGATTATCTGAATGAGAGATCGGGGGATCGGTCTTGGCGAAATCGCGAAAAGTTATCATCACCTGTGCGGTCACGGGCTCGATCCACACGCCGTCCATGTCGCCGCACCTTCCCGTTACGCCCGAGGAGATCGCTGATGCCGCGATCGGAGCGGCGGAAGCGGGCGCCGCGATCGTTCATCTGCATGCGAGGAAGCCAGACGACGGACGCCCGGACCAGACGCCCGAAGCTTTCCAGAAGTTTCTTCCGGTGATCAAGCAGCGATCCGGCGTGGTGGTCAATCTGACCACCGGCGGCGCGCCGGGAATGACCGTGGAGGAACGGGTAAAGCCGGCGGCGACGCTCAAGCCAGAGGTCGCCTCGCTTAATATGGGTTCGATGAATTTCGGCCTGTTCCCGATGCTGAGCCGGTTCAAGGACCTTAAGCACGACTGGGAGCGAGCGCATCTGGAGGCGAGCCGGGATATGGTGTTTCGCAACACCTATAACGACATCGAGTTCGTTCTGAAGTCCTGCGCTGAGAACGACACGCGCTTCGAGTTCGAATGCTACGACGTTGGCCATCTCTACAACCTCGCGCATTTTCTCGATCGCGGTCTGGTGAAGCCGCCGCTGTTCGTGCAGAGCGTGTTCGGCATCCTCGGCGGCATCGGCCCGCACCCCGAGGACGTGCAGCACATGAAGCGTACCGCGGACCGGCTGTTCGGTGATCTATATCGCTGGTCGGTACTGGGTGCCGGGCGGCATCAGCTGCCGATCGCGGCGATGTCCGCAGCCATGGGCGGCAACATCCGGGTCGGCCTCGAAGACAGCCTCTGGCTGGGAGCGGGCAGGCTTGCGGAGAGCAACGCGGCTCAGGTAGCGAGCGCAGTCAAGATCATCGAGGGCCTCGGACTTGCCGTCGCCGCGCCCGACGAGGCAAGGGAGATCCTTTCGCTCAAAGGCGGTGACCAGGTCGCCTTCTGATCGATCCAAGGCGTGCCGTGCAAAAGCCCCGCCCACGGCCATACTTCTGGTTTGCCTGGCCGACTGGAGGGAAGAAATTTACGACGCGATCTTTTTGGCCAAATCCGCCGCCACTTGCAGAGTGCAGACGGAGGTCGGCCTGAATACTCCGTCCCCGGGGCGGGCGTTTTCATCGCCTAGTCTGACTCTACGGTATCCAAAGTGCCCAGCCTTGGTCGGTGGTGGGCACGTCGATAGACGACTCTCGGCGACACGATCGCTTCGCTGAGAAATGGTTCGAAATCGAAGAAAACTTCCGATACGATTGCCGTTTCGCCTTCGCGAACGTCGAAGCCCTGCGGGAGATCGGCGAGAGCACCCTCCGCACCCACCTCGCTGGTGGCAGGATAAGATCCGCCTCCGGAACGCTGCCAGGCCACCGTCGGTCCCGAGCCGTCCTCATTGATGACCGACGAGACGACGACGCGGCCACGCGTGCCCAGATCGAAAGGCGATGCGACCTGACCGGCTGCATAGAAGATGTCGGTAAGGTCGCTCTCGCTGATCGTCTCGGCTCGGGCGACCAGATCTGACATGGTGACAGCGACGCGATCAATCTTTTGATTGAGCAGGACGAATCGTCCAAGCTCGGCGCTCGCCAAAAGCATCATCAAAAGCAGTGGCAAGGCGAGGGCGAACTCGACGGCCGAGTTGCCCCGATCACATCGACAATGGCGTAAGGTCCATCCGAACGGATAATATGCCGCCTGCTCCGGAGACCTGCCTGCCGTCATCATTTGCCGTCCTTCCATGCGTCGGTGTTTATCGGGCTAACCATTACCGAAGGGCTCGTTTCTGACGGCGATATTGGCATCCAGCGTAATCGCATCGCCGAAAAATGGCCTGAACAGAGGTATCATTAGACGCCAATCATAGCGTAAGCGGTAGACAACGACGTCGCCGGCGCCGCCCAATCCCGCAACGCCCATATCTTCGTCCCAGCCTCCATTCCCATTCACGTCGTCGAATTCTTCGCCTTCGTCGAAGGTGCCGTTGCCGTTGGCGTCGGTGAAGGGTTCCGCTTGGCCGACGTCACTGAAATTCTCGTAAACAAGGGTTTCCATATCGATAGCCTCCGTATCGATGATGCCATAGGCATTGTCCTCGATGATCTGCAGGATCGCGTCCTCTCTGCTGACATCGCCAGCAGTGGCCCCAGTGACGCCGTAGCGGGAAGCCTGTCGCGCACCCCCCTCCAGAAGGGTTTGGGCGAACAGGATCCCGGAGAACTCCAGAACGCCGCAAAGCAGGCCGATAAGGGCCGGCGCCACGAAGGCGAACTCGACCATTGCCTGGCCTGCCTCTCCCAACGAAAAGAGCCATGTGCGAAAGGAAAAATCACTCTTGAGTTGATGCTGCCGCGATAAAATCATTGCACTCCACCCACTTTGCGCGATATTTCCTCGCATGAGATTCGATCTGAGGTTGATATGAGGAGTTTGCCATGGTCATTGAAATGCGATCCAGCCTTTTCGCGCTTTGCCTCGCCGCCTTGTCGGCTTGTGCACCCAACAGCGTGAAGACTCCTGCCAGTCCGAAACTCGATGGCCCGTTGATTGCCGCTGAAAGTGAGACGGGCCGGTACGGCACGCTTCTGCGTCTGGCTTCGTCCACTCGAACGTCCGGCGATCCGGCTGCGGCCGTAAATATGTACCAGCAGGCAATCGCCCTCGAACGCGGACGCCCGGAGGCCTACACGCTGCTTGGAGATACGCTCATTGAGCTCGGTGCGCATGATCAGGCAGCTGAAGTCTTTCAGCAAAGCCTCAAGCGTGATGGGAATGGCCTTGCAGCTCGCCTCGGCTATGCGCGTACTCTTATTGCTCTCAAGAGACCTGAAGCTGCCATCCCCCACTACGAAGCAGTCGTGAAAGCGGCCGGAGGTAATCTGCAGGCACATAACGGGCTTGGCGTTGCCTATGATCTTGCAGGCCAGCATCAGGCTGCGCAGAAGGTCTATCGTGATGCCCTCGTGATCGCTCCTGACAGCATGCTGCTGCGGAACAATTTGGGGCTGTCGCTCGCGCTCTCCGGTGATCATCAGGATGCCATCTCGCTCCTGGGCGTTGTCGCCGACGAGCCGGGTGCGCGTGCTCAAAACCGTCAGAACCTTGCTTTGGCCTACGGCCTCTCGGGTGACCTGGCGTCTGCCGAGCGCATAAGCCGGCTGGATCTCGAAGAGGAGGCGGTGCAGTCGAATATTGCCTACTTTGCGGCGCTGGCAGCAATCGATGATCGTAGAAAGCGAGCCGCGGCGCTTGGTGCCCAGCCTTCCGAACAGCGGCAATCCACAAGTCCAAATCTGGCAGCACTCGCTTTGACTGGAGAAGGGCTGGAGCTGGGCCTTACACCCACTGGCCGTTGGTACGTCAACCTCGGAGAGTATGGCAGCCCTGTTCAGGCTGCGTCGGCTTGGCAGCAATTGCGCGTTCAGCATGGCGACCTGCTGAACCGTCTGGACCGACTTGCCGGCGCCGAAAATGGTCGTCAGCCGTTGCTCGTCGGTCCTGTGGCAACTGCGGAAAAGGCGGAAAATCTTTGCAGCGATCTTGCCGATCGCGGGCAAGCCTGTAGACCGTTGGCGCTTTAGAACAGAGAGCTCGCTAAGCGACAACGGGATGAGTACAGCAGCGTGGCAGGCGTCCCGGGATCGTGATGTGGAGATACAAAATTGTTGAGCATTACGACGAGGTTGTAAATCGCGTAGACTGACTTTGATAATGGCGTCAGCGTCGGTCCCGGCCAGCCTTTCTTGATGGAGAGGCAAGCACGAGTGTGCCATCGACACGTCGCCCTCCGCAGATTGCTCGATATACCTTTCGAGGCAGGTGCGCATGCGCTGAAACCTGGCGTCTGCCAAATGTCGAGGGCCAGAAGTCCGCACAACCGTCCCCGGAAAGGATATTACCTGACCATTATTTCCAAATCTGCGCGATGATGATCGCCAAACGTCGGGGAAACGCTTCCATCCCTCTCTCGCAGCCCAAGAGCGGCAGTGCCAATCAACTATAGATGTCGAATGAATCTTGAATATTTTTGAGCCTTGGCAATCGCTAACTGCTGGGGTCTCCTCCTTCGAGGCTTGAACCTCTGTCCACGCACTTTCATGCTCACTTTTCTCGACAAAAAAAGTCATGCATATGCTGAGGGAAGCATGATCGAATAGTAGTATTGCATCCCGACCGTCATGCGCACTAAATGAATGAACCTCTGAGAGATTTGTGCCAAATGATTCCTTGAGCATCTGCATGCTCTAAGAAATCATGTTGTCCATGACGCTGATCACCGCAGGGCCGACCAGCACGATGAACAGGACTGGCAGAATAAAGACGATCATTGGAACCGTAAGAGTTGCGGGCAGGCGGGCGGCTTTTTCCTCAGCGCGCAACAGGCGCTGATCGCGGAACTCATTGGCAAGCACTCTCAATGATTGAGAAAGAGGAGTGCCATATTTCTCCGTCTGGACGAGCGTGTTGACAACGCCTCGGATCGCACCGAGATTGGTTCGTCGGTTGAGATTGAGCAGGGCATGACGACGCTCTGGGAGAAAGCCGAGTTCAACCGAGGTCAGCTGTAGTTCCTCGGCAAGCTCAGGACTGGCACCCCCGATCTCTTTCGATACCCTATCGAGTGCTGAATCCAAAGAGAGCCCCGATTCGGCACAGATAACCAACAGATCAAGACCATCTGGCAACGATTTCGCGAGCCGCTGTTGTCTCTTTGTCGTGGTGTTCGAGACATAGAGATCCGGTGCCAGGAAGCCAAGCAGGCAAGCACCGCAGACGATGAGCAGATTGATCGCAGGCTGAAATTGACCGATGCTCAATATGTAAAAAGCAATAAAGCTGGTAAGCCCCAATGCGATAGGCATAACAGCCTTGAAAAACAAGAACACGATAATCGAGTCTCGCGATCTAAATCCTGCCTGGGCCAGGCGATCCCAGAGTTTGCTGGCCTGTTGATCCTGCATCAGTTGTAGTGTCTGGACCACACGTCGCATGAAGCCGACACTTTCGGCGCGCCGGCTCTGACGGGACTTCTTGCCTAACAGATCCGCCCTGAGTTCGCCTCTCCTCTGCGCAATCCGGCGTGCCCTATTCTCCATCGGGTTCCTCTCTATCAGAGCGAACCAGATCGTCACGATCACCACAAAGGCAAGAAGAGAAAACAGAAGCACCAACAGACTGTCAGAAGTCAAGCCGAAGGGAAGGTAGTCGTCGACGGCGCTCATATCTCGAATCTCACCATTTTGGCCATGACGAGGAGTCCAACCATGAGACTGGTCAAGCCTATTGCGATCATGATCCAGCCTCGAGGGTCAATGAACAACGTGCTCATGTAACGTGGATTTATGAATGAGATAAGCGCACACATGATGAATGGCAGTGACCCGATGATCATGGCGGAAGCACGAGCTTCCGACGACATCGCTTTCACCTTCAATCGCATCTGTTCGCGTCGGCGAACCATGTTGGAGAGGTTTTCAAGAATTTCCGCCAGATTGCCACCGGTTTCTTGTTGAATTGACATGCTGATCACAAGGAAATTGAACTCGGCAATTTGGATGCGCTTCGCCGTCGCCCACATCGCTTCATCCATCGAGACGCCGATGCGCATTTGATCGCTGATATACTGAAATTCTGGCCCCACAGGGTCACTGATCTCCTCCGCGATCGTCCTCATCGTCTCACTGACCGGAAGGCCCGAACGAACGCCGCGAACGATCAGGTCCAGGGCTTCGGGGAGTAAAGCTGAGAACTTTTTTGCGCGTTTTGCAATTTGACGACCAACAACGATGTGCGGCAGTCCGAAGCCAATCGTGAAACCTGCGAGCAGATTTATCGCGGGGGACAGCCCAAGCCCTAGCCAGATGAAGCACGTGGAGACGAGCCAAAGGCCGGTGCAAATTAGTAGGTAGTCACCAATTTTTAGTGGCCAACCGCTTCGCTCGAGCCGCTGACGCAGCAAGCTGATATTCGGCAAGATACCTTTCACCAGTCTGTCTACGCTGGCGATTTTACTGTCTGACGTGTTCCGGCGGACGCTTTCTGTATGTGCGATCACGTGATCCTGAGTTGCGTTTGGTGCTATGATTTGATCGATACGGCGCCGCATGTGCTTGTCACGGCTGCCGAAGAGATCAAGGCCGAACAAAAAAAGTAGCAATACTGCGAAGACACCGGCACCAAGAACCAGCATCTTGATGAGTTCGGGCTGAGTTGTGAATGCGTTTGACATCGCTCTAAGCCATCATGGCTTGCTGTAGAGGGCGATCGAGGCCGAAATAAGCTGCCCTTTTAATAAAGTGAGGACGAACGCCACTCGATTTGTATTGCCCTCGCAATGTTCCGTCCCGGTTCTCTCCTTCGTATTCATAGGCAAAGAGGTCTTGTGTTGTTATAACATCCCCCTCCATGCCGATGATCTCGGTGACATGCGTGACACGCCGAATGCCGTCTCTCATTCTGGACACTTGAACAATCAGGTTGACTGCGCCGACAATTTGTGTCCTGACAGCCTTTCCTGTTAGATTAACACCAGCCATCCCGATCATATTTTCCATGCGGGTTAGAGCCTCTCTTGGGTTGTTCGCATGCAGGGTGCACATAGAGCCATCATGGCCTGTGTTCATCGCTTGAAGCATGTCCAGAGCCTCGGCACCGCGGACCTCACCGCAGATGATGCGATCAGGACGCATTCGCAGAGCGTTTTTGACGAGATCTCGCATGGTGATTTCGCCAGTGCCTTCTAAATTGGCGGGGCGTGTTTCAAGCCTCACAACGTGGGGCTGCTGGAGCTGTAGTTCGGCAGCGTCTTCGATCGTTACTACGCGATCACCTGGATCGATCAGTTGTGACATGGCGTTCAGCATGGTGGTTTTGCCTGAGCCAGTGCCACCTGAGATCACGACATTGAGCCCACAGGCCGAGGCAATTTTCAGGACTTTGGACAGATTGTCCGAGATGTTGCCTTGTCTCTCCATCACATCGAGTGTGATGCTTTTTTTCGAGAACTTTCTTATCGAAATCGAGCATCCGTCGATGGCTAGAGGGGGGGCGATGATATTGACGCGAGATCCGTCGGGGAGCCGTGCGTCTGCAATCGGGCAGGTTTCATCCACACGACGGCCGACTCTCGTAACGATACGCTGTGCGATGTTCATGACGTGCGCATTATCGCGGAAGCGAACGTCCGTAAGCTCTAGCTTGCCCTTGCGCTCGACATAGACCTGATTCGGACCGTTGATCATGATGTCGTTGACGCCTTCGTCGGACAACAATGGCTCCAGCGGCCCAAGGCCCACCATGTCATCGACTAGGGTGATCGTGAGATCTTGCTGTTCCCGGCTAGTTACGGAGAGGCGTTCCTCGGTGACGATTTCGGCGATCAGTTCCGCGATCTGACGCTGAAGTTCGTCTCGAGGCAGTTTGGCGGCGGCACTGGCGTCGATGCGTTCCAGAAGGACCGATTGAATACGATTGAAAACTGCTTTCGCCGCCGCCCTCCGTTTGCTGCCGGCCAGGGACGCGTCGACCGCTTTCGCTGCCTGAAGAGGCCTGTCGCCATTTGATCGCTTTTCCTGGTCGGCCGCATGGCCTTGTTTCGATGAAGACGACGGCTGGTCGCTGACGGGCGGCGTCATCGCTGCGGCGTTGTCTCCATTTGAGCGTCGACCGAACATCACTACCCCTACGTCTTGCCAAAGAGCTTACGCAGCACACCCGCACCCGCTTGTTCCGATCCGGCTGCGGGGCCGCATAGTCGGTCTGCGATCTCGCCCAGTCCCTTGGCCACAGGTCCTTTCCCGGCAGCGACCGGCTGTCCGAAATTCGTCGCTGCAGCGACCGTCTTGGCATCGAACGGCAGGGTGAAGTCGATCTTGCGGCCGATTCCTTTCTCGAACTCGGCGCGTGGCATCTCGCCTTGCTTGTGCTCGCCAACACGGCTGGCAATGATCACGCTGCTGCACGAGGCGTTTAGCGTCGTCAGAAAACCGATCGTGCGCATGGTGTCGCGCATGCCGGCAAGCGAGAGATCAGAGACCATGATGAGGTCCGATGCATGTTCGAGAACCTGATGCATGGAGGGACTGACGCCTCTCGGCAGGTCCACGAAAACGTAGTGAAACTTGTTGCGGAGATCGCTCAGTAGCAGTTCGATGGCGCCTGGATCCATAAGCACCGTTTCGTCTGGACTCTCTTCCGCGCTCATGACGAACAGTCGATCCGAATGTTGCGTCAGCATCCTGTCCATGAACAAACTGTCGATACGATCTGGACTTTCGAGCGCCTCTCGGAGGCCATGACTGGGTTCGATGTCGAGCGACAGGGCGACCGTGCCGTATTGAAGATCGAGATCGAGCAGTGCGACCCGACGGCGGCGTTGCTGGGCGATGATCCAGGAGAGGCTGGTCGCAATCGTTGTGGCACCGACGCCACCTCGAGCTCCCACCACCGCGACGAGTTTGCCGAGTTTGCTATTCGACTTCGAGACCTCGCCCTCGTCGGATATGTTGGAGATGGCACGCTGCAGAAGCGATGCCGAAAGAGGCTTGACGAGATAGTCGGTCACGCCGTGATGCAGGAGGTCGCGAAAGAGGCCACAGTCATTGCGTTCGCCAACGGCGATCACCGAAACGCCCGGTTCACAGACATTGGCCAGGTCATCGATGTCGGAAAGCGGCAGGTCCGACCCGCTGATGTCGACCATCAGCAGCTTGGGCGACGTGTGCTGGCTCAGATATTTGATGGCTTCCTTGATCGACCCTTTGCGAATCGATGCATGCGGCAGCATCATGTCGCCGATCGCGCGATCCACTGCGGCGTGACTGGCTGAATCTGCGCAAAAGGCTATGAATTGGGACTGATCCCCGCCCGTTCTTTCGGAGGTCGCGATTGCGGTCGACATCAGTTGACCCTCTCTTCCTGAAGCTCGGGCTGCTGGCCTTCGCGGTAGCGGACGATCCCTTGTGCCTGATGAACGCCGTCGGCGGGACCGAGGCTGCGACCTTCGATCAAGTCACGGGGATTGGCGATCATCAGGCCCAGATTGGTTTCGGTCGCGCAGCCGAAATTGGTATGGGGCCCATTGGCATAGTCGACCCCGGTGTGGCGGCTCCAGTCCGGGCAGGCGGGCGGTGTCACGACGTAGCGATCGAGTACGATTTCGACCCGGCGGTTCTGGCGCCAGGCACGTTCGCTGCTGCCTTCGGCGGCCGGTGCACGCTCTCCGAACGAGCTGGTCTGCACGCTTACGCGATCGATGCCGCTGTCTGTGAGAAAGCCTTCGACAGACTGGATTCGCCTGGCTGCAAGATCGAGATTGTAGAGGTCACCCGCCCGCTCGTCTGCGTGGCCTTCGATGCGGATGTCGTCGTCGCTGCCTGGCCTGACGGCGCGCAGGAAGGCGATCAGGCGGTCCTGCTCGGAGCCGGTCAGGTGATCGCTGTCAGTCGCAAAATAGACAGCGTGGCGATAGCTCGCGCGGTCGACCTCGAGGGCCTTGCGCGAACTGGCCTGCATCCAGCCGGCGGCCGGGTCGATGTCGGTGCCGCCGGGCGCGCAGCCGACGAGGGCGAACGCTGCGAGCGCGAGCGTGCCCAGCTGCCGTGCGCATGCGCGCGAAACCGCCGCGTTTCGGATGACGATTGCGGACATGGCGTATCTCCTAATCCAATACGAAGCCGATGGGGCCGACGAGGCGCTGCTTGACCGGGCCGAGGGGAGCGCCGCGGCCGCGCTGCAGGGTCGCGTGGTGCAGGCGTCCTTCGAGGATGCGCTCGATGTCGCTCGGCGGCTGATAGCCGTCGGACGGCGTGGCCAGGACCGGCTCGTCCACGGGGTTGACCAGATAGGGTGTCACGAGGATGACGAGTTCGGTCTCGTTGGTCTGAAAGCGCTGGGAGCGGAACAGCGTGCCGAGAACGGGCAGGTCGCCGAGGCCGGGAAACTTGCTCACGGTGTTCTGCACGTCGTTGGACAACAGGCCGCCGACCATGAAGCTCTGCCCGCTGCCGAGCTCGACCGTGGTTTCCGCGCGCCGGGTGGCGAGTGCCGGGATGGTCAGGCCGCTGATGGTGATGGCGCCGTTGTCCGAGAGCTCACTGACCTCGGGGCGGACCCGGAGGCTGATGCGGTTGCGGTTGAGCACTGTCGGCGTGAAGGCGAGGCTGATGCCGAACTCCTTGAACTCGATCTCGATTTCGCTGTCGTCGCTGGCGACCGGGATCGGGAATTCGCCGCCGGCGAGGAAGCTCGCGGTTTCGCCGGAGAGTGCCGTGAGGTTCGGCTCGGCGAGCACGGTCACCAGGCCTTCTTCGGCGAGCGCGTCCAGCGCCGTGCTGACCGAAGCGCTGCCCGAGCTGTAATTGCCGAAGCCGATGCCCGGCGCGTTGCCGCCGGCGTTCGCCGGCGAGCGCAGGATCGAACCGCTGCTGTTGACCAGATCGCGTCCGCTGGCGAAGCCGAAGGTGAAGTTGCCGCTGTTGAACAGCGTCTCCCAATTGATGCCGAACTCCTTGATCACCTCGCGCGAGA
>CBDCTL010000023.1:0-1275600 GCA_965222015.1 Geminicoccaceae bacterium | reverse complement strand
TGTTTGCCGACAGCCCCAAAAGATTTCGAGGCAATTGATAAATACAGCTGAATAAATTTATTATAGATACAGCATGTTTCATTTTAGCTATAAAAAAAGAAATACAAGGGTGTCTTCATATTTTTTTTCGTATTTTGTAGTTATGGGCTTGACGCTCACGGCGAGCTGCGGGCGATTGGGCTGGGAAGGAAGCGTACTGCGCCCGTTGAATGTGCCAAGGCTGTGTTGGATTTTCTCTCGAAACGGCCCCAGTGAAGCTGGCCCCGGCGTCTCGATCGGTCGTGTCCCTTGGAGTGGTGTACGAAGCACCGCGAGCCTTCATGGGCTGAGGCTCAAGCGGCAGCAGCGGGTAGTGCTGCTGGCTCGACGTTTTGAGGGTGCATGATCTTGGCCATGGCCTCAAGGGGCATGTAGCGGCGCGTGGTCAGCCATTCTTCGTTGTTCTCTAGCAGCACGGCGCCGACCAAGCGTTCGATGGCCGCTTCCGTTCGGAAAGATGCCGACGACATCGGTGCGCCGCTTGATCTCCTTGTTGATGCGCTCCAAGGGATTCGTGGAGTGCAACTTGGTGCGGAGCTCTTTGGGGAAGGTCATGAAGGCGAGGACATCGGCCTCGGCGGCGTCCATCAGAGCGGCGAGCTTGTCGACCTTGGGCCGGAGGTTATCGGCGACTTGGCGCCACTGTAGGACGGCGGCGTCGTAATCGGGCTGGGCAAACGCGGTTCTGATCATGGCGGCGATCATCTCGCGCTGGCCCTTGTGGGCATGGGCGAGCGCGTTGCGCATGAAGTGGACCCGACAGCGTTGCCAGGTGGCGCCGAGCACCTTGGCAGCCGCCGCCTTCAGGCCTTCGTGAGCATCCGAGATGACCAGTTTCACGCCGGTTAGCCCACGGCGGTTCAAGGTTCGCAGGAAATCCGACCAGAAAGTCTCGGCCTCGGACGGGCCGATTGCCAAGCCAAGGACCTCACGGCGTCCCTCCGTGTTGGCGCCGACCGCGACTATCGCGGCGACGCTGACGATGCGGCCATGCTGGCGGGCTTTGAGGTAGGTCGCATCGAGCCAGACGAACGGCCAGTCGCCTTCGATCGGTCGCTCCAGAAAGGCCTTCACGCGGACATCGATGTCCTTGCAGAGCCGCGAGACCTGGCTCTTCGAGATCCCCGACATTCCCATGGCCTTGACCAGATCGTCGACGGCGCGGGTCGACACGCCCTGGACATAGGCTTCCTGGATCACGGCGACGAGCGCCTTTTCCGCGGCCCGTCTCGGTTCGATGAAGGCCGGCAGGTACGTGCCCTTCCTCAGCTTCGGGATCTTCAGATCGACGGTCCCGGCGCGGGTCTCCCAGCGCCGATCGCGATAGCCGTTGCGGTGGTTGACACGTTCCTCGCTACGCTCGCCGAAGCTGGCGCCACAAAGGCCTTCGACTTCAATATCCATAAGCCGCTGCGCGGCAAAACCGATCATCTCGCGCAGCCAGTCGCCGTCAGTGCTCTTCTCAATCAGTTCCTGAAAGTCGATCATGGGGGTGGTCATCGCGTTGGTCTCCAAGGTTGTCGGACTGAACTACCTCAACCTAACGACGACCCGCGGTGACCGCCTGACCGAAGCCCGCCCTCCGCGACCTGCGAGGCTACGAGCGGGCTTCGATCAGGCTACCTCGTACACCACGCTCGGGGACACAAACGGTCGCGGCCTCAAGGTCCGGTTATTGAGTTATGCCGGATGAGCTCGGGCCGATGCGATGCCTTGCCTTGATATGGGTCAATGGAGCGGAGCTCCTCAGTGTCGTATCCAATCAACGAATTCTTCGACGCGGGACATAAAGAACGGGAAGCGCCAAAGGAGATGCGTTTTAGCCTTGCTAGAGCATTGGGTTATTTTGCCGGTGGACTCTGGACAGGCTGGGACGGACGCAGGCGAATAGAAGCAAAGCAACTCCGCAACCTGCGGCGGCTCGTGGAGAAGGCGCGTCGCGACTCCCCCCTGTTTCACCGGCTCTACGCGGATCTGCCATCAGCAGGCGAGCTCGATCTGAGCGACTTGCCGGTGACCCGGAAACCCGAGCTTATGGCGGAGTTCGACGACTGGCTGACTATCCGTTCCCTTCCCCTCGACAAGGCCCGCGAACATCTACGGGACATGGGAAGGGTTGGTGTGCCGATCGACGACGTTGCCGTTTTTCAAACCTCCGGAACATCAGGCGAACCCGCAGTCATCGTCTTGTCTGAATCGTTCGTGGAATATGCCTATGGCATCATGCTGGCGCGCTTCGAACGATATCATCGAAAGCTCCTGCGAGACGTCCGCAAGCTCGGCGACAGGGTGACGATCACTGGCGGGAATGGCCACTTCGCCGGAAACGGGTTCAACAAACTGGTGCAACGGTTGAATCCGCGGCTGGCGAAGGGGTTTGGGATAACCTTCGTCGAAGCCGAGCAGCCGATTGAACGGCTCGTCGACACGCTCAATACGATCCCGAGCGTCGCCTGGATCGTGACCTACCCCAGCATGCTGGCCATCCTGGTCAAGGAAAAGGAGGCCGGGCGGCTGCGGATCGAGCCCGCGCTCTTTACCACGGGAGGCGAGACACTCACGGCTGACCTTCGCGAGCGTGCTCGACAAGCCTTCCCCTCGTTGAAGTACGGAATTGCCGATCCCTATGGGTGCACCGAGTGCCTGGCGCTTTCGTTCGAGTGTAGCCACGGTCGGAAGCACGTGAACGAAGACTGGGTCATCCTCGAAGCGGTCGACGAAGTGATGCAGCCCGTTCCCGACGGCACGCTGTCGGCGACCGTCCTGCTGACCGTGCTCGCCAATGAGGTTCAGCCCTTCATCCGCTACGACCTCGGTGACTGCGTTCGATACGACACGGACCGCTGTCCCTGCGGCTCGCCTTTTCGCAGTTTCCAGGTGGAGGGGCGCGAAGCAACGCACGTTCGCGTTGGCAAGGTGACGCTGTCGCCGCTCGTATTCGATCTGGAGCACGAGCAAGCCCGGCGCATCCAGATGGTCCAGACAAGCGAGCGCGAATTCGAACTGCGCATTCAACTGGCCGAGGGCGCGGCAGCGGAGCCTGTTTTTCGGGAAGTCATCGAGTCGGTTAAGCGAGTGTTTCGCGATCATGGCCTGGACGACGTCGTGGTGCGGGAAAGCGAGGCGGCGCCCCAATTCACCGAGAGCGGCAAGTTCCATCAGGTCATGCCGTTGCGAAGCGCTGGCTCATGAAACAAGGGCGTAGCATTCGAGCGTCCAGCCTGAAACGGAGCGCGAATGATGGTCTGAAGGACGAGCTTTTGACTGAAGCGAGGATGAGAACATGACCAAGGCCGCATCTCTTCGGAGCGCCGCTGCATTCAGCGTGCTTGCGCTCGTGCTCATTTTATCAGGTGCCACAGTTATCATATTCTCATCCGGCGCCGGAGCGCAGGATCCGCTGGAAACCTTTTCGGACCCCGTCTTATTCAGTTCGATCCTTGAAGCTGCCGATCCAGCGCTGCGATACGCGCTGTTTCTCGACGGTCTGTTTGCGATCTCCTACGCCGGCGCAACCTGCTTTGCAGCTATTGGATTCCGCGACCATTGCCGGCCGGCCGCCTGGGCCAGCGGGCTCTGCATATTGGCCACCATGGTACTCGATGTTGCCGAAAACCTGCTCATGCTCGGCTCTCTCGGTATGGCGAGCGCAGGTCTGGAGATCAGCGGCGAGCGAATAGCGCTTCATGTGTTCATCTCAGGCATGAAACTTCACTTTGCAGCGGTCTCACTGGTCGCGTTCTCATTTGTCCTGCCTGAACGAAGTATCATAGCCTTCTTCATGCGTTGGGGCAGTCGGACCATCATGCCCATCGCCGCCATCCTGTTCGTCACCGACGCGTTTGGGGTGAGGGAAGAGGCTTCACTAGGTGTCTTCGTCGCCATGGTCGGAGGTTTCGTACTGCTACCCGTCGTTGCTCTTGGAGAAGCCCGAGGGCATTGAGTTTCGCCTTCCAGATTGGCAGCCGCTACCGCGAGTTGGCAGGCGAAGTGATCCACCAGTGCCTTGGCCTATATCGTATGGGCCTCGGGACCGTTGATTGGCGGCAGATCATATTCGAGGCTATCGTGATCCGACGCCTTGCCGCCGCTGGGTACGATCGCCAGGGAACACCACTTACGGCGCTGTAGGCGGAGGACTGGTCACGTTCGATCCGGAAATCTCATCGCTTCCAGGTTCGCCTCACGTCGCTGTCCTCATGCGGTCGGCGAAGGCGCGACCTTCCGAGGAAGTCCGAATGCTGGTGGAAGACGTCACGAGCCAACTCGCGAGTAGACACTGTTCCATCGGGGGCGTTCCGAAAGCACACCTTGGCGCATCGCCGCCCTTAGACCCAGTCCTGCTCGAGGCAGCTTCTGGCACACTTTACGCGTCCAGCCTTCTCGTAGGGAAGGTCCGGAGCTGCCGGGCATAGCTGCCGAAAACGCGGCCGGCGTGATCAAGCGACCGCTTTCCTTATCAGCAGCTGACGCGGCGAAAAGCTAGCCTTATGACGTGGCCTGACCCGACCCTGCCACAACGTTCATGCGAACCAATGACCGAAAAGAGCTCAAAGGGGTCACTGCAGATTTCGAAGTCGAGATGCGTTCTGGGTGGGACCAGAGTTCGAAAGCCTTTGTCCTACGCCGATCCCGATGAACCGTGGCAGGATCATCTCAAAAGCACGTGCGAATCTCGCGCCACCAAGGGGCATTTGAGCCGGACCTGGTCATTCTTGGCGGGCGCATCCGACAGCAGCCGGCGGGCGCTCCAGGCGCCCATCTCGCGGTGGGGGAGGAGGACGGTGGACAGCGCCGGCGAGAGGTGCTGGGCGACTTCCTGGTCGTCATAGCCGATCACGGCGATGGTCTTGCCGATGGTTTCGCCCAGTTCCTTCAGCGCCTCGTAACAGCCGATCGCCATGAGGTCGTTGGCGCAGAAGATGGCGTCGGGGCGGGTCTTTCCCGACATGAGGCGAAGGGTCGCCTCGCGTCCGCCTGACGGCATGAAGTTGCCGGTCGCGACGAGCACGGGGTCGAGGGGCAGGCCGGCTTTTTTCAGCGCGCGCTCGTAGCCTTCCTGACGTTGTGCAGACGCTTCCATCCAGGCCTCACCGGCGATGAACGCGATCTTCTGGTGGCCGGCCTCGATCAGGGCCCGGGTCGCGGTCTCGCCGCCGCGGCGTTCGGCGGGGACGATCGACGGGAGCTGTCGCGCACCATCATAGCAGTTCAGGAGAACGGCGCTGTGGCGGGCGAGCGCCTCGGGGAGTTCCACCTTGCGGGTCAGGATCGAGCCGTAGATCACGCCCTGCACCCGGTCCGCCGCCCATTTGCGCAGGATCGCGTTTTCATGGGCGCGGTTGCCGCCGGTCATCATGACCTCGACCAGCACGTTTTTCTTCCAGGCCTCTTCCTGCGCCCCCTCGATCGAGATCGCTGCGAACGGGCTGGTCGCGACCTCGTCGAGCAAGAGCCCGATCGTGCCGTAACCGACCGATTTCGGTGGCCGGCCTGCGCTGCGCGGACGATAACCAAGGGCCTCCACCGCCTCCAGCACGCGCGTCCGCGTCTCGCCGCTGATGCGCATGTCCTCCATGCCGTTCAATACGAAGGACACGGTCGATTGCGACACCCCGGCGCGCACGGCGACGTCCTTCATGGTGACGCGGAGAGAGCTGGATCGACGGCGTTCGGTCATGACATCCAAAAAAAAGCTTGCGGTCTGCTAATAAATATTGCTAATAATTTTAGCGCAAGCCCCAACAAGGCTTCAGGGAGGTCTTTCGGATGGCGCAATCCATCTCGTCGGGCGGTCAGCTCGCACAAACGCGGACATCAGTGACAAAAAAACGGCTCAGCCAGACCCAGGCGGCTTTTCTGCTGCTCCTGCCGTTTCTCGCGGTCTACGTGCTTTTCCTGGTCTACCCGTTCTTCCGCGGGGTCTGGATCAGCCTGCACGACTGGAACCTGCTCGAAGTCGCGTTCAACCCCGCGGCCAAGGAGTTCGTCGGCGTCCGCAATTACGAGCGCGTGATGTGGGGCCGCGGCATCGCCTGGGGACCGCTGGTCAACCCGATGTTGCAGATCCTCGGCTTGATCGCGGTCGGCCTTGCCATCTGGCTGGAACGCACCAAACGCATCAGCATCGCCACCGCGATCGGCATCGGCTTCGCCGCCCTCCTCCTTCTGATTCTTCCCGGCTTCCATCCCGAGGGGGAAGGTGCGCGCTGGTATGACCGGCGCTTCTGGCCGACCGTCGGCAACACCCTGGTGTTCGTCGCCTTCGCCGTGCCCGGCGTCACCATCACCGCCCTCGTCCTCGCCGCCGCTTTGGTGCGCGAAACGAAGGCGATGTCGATCCTGCGCACCCTCTTCTTTCTGAGCCAGGTGCTCTCGGTCACCGTGGTCACGCTGATCTGGCAGATCATGTTCTCGCCGCGTCAGGGGCTTATCGCCAACATCACCGACGTCCTCGGCGGCACGCCGATCAACTGGCTGACCGACGAGCAGTTCGCCATGGCGGCGATCGTCATCGCCACGGTCTGGTGGTCGCTGGGCATCGCCATGATCCTGTTCCTCGCCGGGCTGCAGGACATCAGCCGCGACCTCTATGAGGCGGGCGCGCTCGACAACGCCACCGGCGTGAAGGCGTTCTGGTACATCACCCTGCCCAATCTGAAGCGCACCATCACGCTGGTGATCATTCTGCAGATCATTCTGCACTTCCAGGTCTTCGGCCAGTCGCACCTGATGACCCAGGGCGGGCCGAACGACGAGACCCAGGTGCTGGTCCGCTACATCTACCAGACCGCGTTTCGCGACAGTGAGCTCGGCCGCGCCTCGGTCATGGCCGTGTTCCTGTTCGTCATCATGGGGACGTTCTCCGTCCTCCAGTTCCTCGTCGGCCGGCAGGAGGATTGAGCCATGAACCGCCACTATTACTGGCTGATCCTCGGCCTTTCGCTCCCCGCCTTCGTCTGGCTGGTGCCGACCATCTGGATGGTCTCGCTCTCCTTCCAGCCGAATGAGGTGCTCGCGCGGACAACGTCGAGCACGGCGCTCGGCCTGCTGCCGATCCCGTTCACCGCACAGAACTATCTGGACCTGTTCACTTTCGGCCAGACACCGCTCTGGTTCCTGAACTCGGTGCTGGTCGCGGGCGGCATGACCCTCGGCGTGCTCGCGGTCTCGACCACCGCGGGCTACGCGCTCGCCCGCCTCGACTTTCCCTACAAGAACACGATTACAGTCATCTGTCTGATCGGCCTCATGGTGCCGGAGCAGGCGGTGTTCATCCCGCTCTACACCATGTTCGCCGATTTCGGCTGGCACAACTCCTACCACGCGCTGATCCTGCCGCGCATGGCCGTGCCGATCGGCGTGTTCCTGATGATGCAGTTCTTCAAGGCGATCCCGAAGGACATCGAAGAGGCCGCTCGGCTGGAGGGCGTCGGCTGGCTCCAGATCTTCTGGCACGTCATGCTGCCGCTCGCGCGTCCCGCCATGATGACACTCGCCATCCTCACCTTTCTCTACGCCTGGAACGACTATCTCTGGCCGCTGGTCTCGGCGCAAAAGCGCGAATACTTCACCATCACGCTTGGCCTCGCCAGCATCCAGTCCAACTTCGCGCAATCCGAGGGTCTCGGCCGCGTCATGGCCTCGGGCGTGATCGCCTCGCTGCCGGTCGTCATCCTGTTCCTGGTCTTCCAGCGCTACGTCGTCCAGGCGATGACCGTCGGCGGCAGCAAGGGCTAGTGGCGTGGCCACTTCATTGACTTGCCTCGGCTGGGCCTTCGAACAACGAGCCAAGACTATCCGCATCCAACGACAGGGAGGACAGATATGAAACGCATTCTGACGGTAGCAGCTTTGGCGACGGCTCTGGCCGCGCCAGCCCAAGCCCAAGAGATCACGCTGGCGCGCTTCTTCGGCGATTGCGAGGACGCCGGCACCGACACCACCGCGAGCGTCGGCGAGGCCTGCATTATCCAGTCGATCATCAACGCCGCGAGCGCGGAGATCGACGGCGTCACCGTCAACACGCTGCCGACCGACTGGGGCAACTACTACGACCAGATCAAGGCCGCCTATGCCGGCGGCACGCCGCCCGACGTCCATGTCATGCACCGCCACCGCGTGCCGGAATTCGCAGGCTTCGGAGCACTCGCCGAACTCTCAGACGACCTGGAAAAAGTCGGCATCGATCCCGCCGACTGGTCCGAGAGCGCACGCGCCGCGGTCACCTACAACGACGGCGTCTACGGCGTGCCCATGGATCTCCACGCCAATCTCTGGCACGTCAACATGGACGTGATGGAGGAAGCGGGCCTGGTCGAGAACGGCGCGCCGGTGCTGCCTTCCTCGCCGGAGGAACTCCTTGAGCACGCGCAGAAGGTCAAGGACGCCACCGGCAAGAACTACCTCGCCGCGGACTTCGCGCAGTTCCCGATCGGCGTGCGCCTGGTGCTCGCCCTTCTCTGGCAACAGGGCTCCAACATCTTCACCGAGGACGGCACGGCGACGATCAACACGGCAGAAGCGAAGCGCGCTGTCGAGACCATCACCCAGCTCTTCGACGCCGGCCTCGCCGACCCGCAGCTGAACTACGCCGACAGCCAGCAATCCTTCCTCAACGGCGAAGTCGCCATCCTGGTGAACGGCACCTGGGTGGTCGACTTCTACACCGACGAGGCAGCCAAGGCGGAGACAGGCCTGAACAGCTACTACGTCGCCAACTTCCCAACCCTCTTCGACACTGGCGCCACCTGGGCGGATACCCACATGTGGGCGATCCCGTCCCCGGTGAAGGAGGACGAGGCGAAATACACGGCCGCGCTCAAGGTGCTCGCATTCATCAACGACCACAATATCGACTGGGCGCGCACCGGACACATGGCCGTGCGCACCTCAGTGATCGAGAGCGACGCCTACACCGGCCTCCCCCACCGCGCCGAATATGCGGACACCGCAGCCCTCGCCAAGGACACGCCTCCCTCAGAAAGCTACGGCGCGATCCAGGACATCCTGAACCGCGAGCTGCAGGCCATCTGGCTCACCGGCAAGCCGATCGAGGACGCTCTCGACGACGCCGAGCTCGAAGTCCAGGACGAACTCGACCGCTAGTGGCGGTGGCATGGCCACCTCATTGACTTGAACCTTGGGTGCCTGGAGTGGCGGTTTGCGCCCAAGTTTGTGGACGTGAGTTGCGGATCGCCGTCCCGTTCGCGGCGTCGGGCGGGGCGGCGGTCCAAAACAAGGAGACGGAGCGGATGGAGCGGTGGACGGCAGAAGATGCGAGACGCTGGTGGCAGGCGAGGCCCTGGGTCTGCGGCTTCAACTTTTTGCCGTCATCAGCCGTGAACTTCCTGGAGATGTGGTGGGGCGAGACCTTCGACCGTGAGACCATCGAGCGCGAGCTTGGCTGGGCGGGCAAGATTGGTTTCAACGCGGTTCGCGTCAACCTGCACAGCCTTGTCTGGCAGCATGACCGGGACGGGCTCCTGGAACGCCTCGACTGGCTCATGGCAGTCGCCGCGAAGCACAGCATCGACACCGTCCCCTGCCTGTTCGACGATTGCGGCTTCGGCGGCGCGGAGCCCGTCTACGGACCGCAGCCCGATCCCGTACCGGGCGTGCACAACAGCCGCGCCGTCGCCTCCCCCGGCCGCGCCGCGGTGATGGACCGGAGCACCTGGCCGGCGCTCGAAGCCTATGTCCGCGACGTCATCCGCAGTTTTCGGGACGATGTGCGCATCCTGTTCTGGGACCTCTACAACGAGCCCGGCAATCGCATGATCTTCGGCCAGGCCGGCCTCGATCAGCACGACGTCGCTCTTCTCCCCCACAGCCACGCTTTGATGGAAGCCGCCTTCGCCTGGGCGCGCGAGGAAAATCCCGAGCAGCCGCTCACCGTCGCTGCCTGGGTGACGCCGCTTTCTGACAGCATCACGCCGCCCTACCAGACCGAGATCGATCAGCGAGCGCTCGCCCTGTCTGACATCGTCTCCTTCCACGCCTACTGGTCGACGGCCCATGTCAAGCGCTTCATCGACCACCTTGCAGGCCACGAGCGACCGATGATCTGCACCGAATGGATGGCGCGCGGGGCAGGAAGCCGCATCGAGGACCAGCTTCCGCTGTTCAAGGAGCGTGGCGTCGGCTGCTTCCAATGGGGCCTGGTCAAGGGCCGCACCCAGACGCATCTGCCCTGGCCCGCCGAGCTGGTCGCCGCCCACGGCGGCGATGCCGCGCGCGAAAAAATCTGGTTCCACGACATCCTGCACTTGGACGGCATTCCCTACGATCAGCAGGAAATCGACACCATCGCCGCGCTCACCGGCAAGGCGCCGCGCAATTTCAAAAAAGTGAGAGGGGAGTAAAAAAATGTCTGCAGGCGTCACGCTCGAAAAAGTGGTCAAGCGCTACGGCCCGACGGAAGTGATCCACGGCGTCGATCTGGAGATCGAGAACGGAGAATTCTGCGTCTTTGTCGGCCCGTCCGGCTGCGGCAAGTCCACGCTTCTGCGCATGGTCGCGGGCCTCGAAGAAACCTCGGATGGCCGCATCGCCATCGGTGAGCGGGACGTCACCCGGGTCGATCCTGCCGAGCGCGGCGTCGCCATGGTGTTCCAGACCTACGCGCTCTACCCGCATATGACGGTTGAAGAAAACATGGGCTTCGGTCTCAAGATGAACGGCCATCCCAAGGACGAGATCAAGTCTAAGGTCACCGAGGCGAGCCGCATCCTGAAGCTGGACGAACTACTGGAACGCCGCCCCAAGGCGCTCTCCGGCGGCCAGCGCCAGCGCGTCGCCATCGGCCGGGCGATCGTGCGCGGCCCGGAAGTCTTCCTGTTCGACGAGCCGCTCTCCAATCTCGACGCCGAGCTGCGCGTCGACATGCGCGTCGAGATCGCACGGCTGCACGGCGAAATCGGCGCGACCATGATCTACGTCACCCACGATCAGGTCGAGGCCATGACGCTCGCCGACAAGATCGTTGTCCTGCGTGCCGGCCGCATCGAACAGGTCGGCGCCCCCCTCGACCTCTACGCCGACCCCGACAACCGCTTCGTCGCCGGCTTCATCGGCTCCCCCTCGATGAATTTCCTCGACGCCAAAGTCGCAGGCGGCGAGATCACCGTCCCCGCCCTCAAACGCGACATCGACCTCCAGGTCCAGATGCCCGCCGACGGCACCGCGGTCATAATCGGCCTCCGCCCCGAACACCTGACGGTCGACCCCGCCGGCGACACCCACCAGCTCGAACTGACCGAAGCCCTCGGCGGCGTCAGCTACGCCTACCTCACATCCGACACAGGCGAAAAAATGATCGTCGAAGAACGCGGCGACCATCACGCCCCGTCTGGCGACCGCGTCGGCGTCAGCTTCGAGACCAGCCGCGCCTACCTCTTCGACAAGGAAAGCGGTGCACGCATTCGGTAAGCCGTGCATTCCGCATCGCCGACAAGGAGAGTGACCGCAATCGGCACCTTTCTGCCGGCACAGAAGAGAGTGCCTACGTCCTGGCAGATTTTGATGAAAAAGTCGGCTTGATTTGAGAGCCCTGGTGCGGATGCAGGATGCTGTCATGGGCTCTCGATCGGGTTGATGCCCGATTTATGCTTGTTGCGAGCCGCCGCTCGATGATCGCTTGCTGTTCGTTATGCCATTTGGCCAAAAGGTTCGAGTTTCGGTCGAAGTTTTGCGAGCTTTCGGAGGTTCTGGGCGGTGGCGGCGAGGAGGAATTCATCACTTGCGCCGCATGGTCCGCGCAGGCGAAGTCGCCCCAGCCTCAGGATGCGCTTCAGGTGGGCGAAGAGCATCTCGACTTTCTTGCGATCGCGCTTTGACGCCTCGCCGGCATCGGTCTTGGCGATCTCTCGGGCCATGTCTCTTGCGCCTTCGTGAATCGAGCGGAGAACGGTGCGCGTTGCTGTCTTCGGACGCATCGGGACTTGAGGGGGCAAACCAGGCAGTCGGCCTTACGCGCCCGATATTTGATCATCCGTTCCTTGGAGACGCCGGCCGGTCGACCCTTGAACCGCCGCCATCTTGACCGAAGAACCTTGCCCGCTGGGCAGAGATAGATGTCCCGCTTGTGATCGTAGGAGAAGTCACTGCGTGAGAAGGTGCCGTCGTCGCGCTCCGATTTATCGAAGACCGTGACATGCGGCTCGATGCCTTGATCCTCCACGAGCCAACCGAGCATCTCGGCCGCGCCGTAAGCGCTGTCGCCGGCAAGGCGTTCCGGATAAAGGCCGAACCGATCCATGACCCGTTCGATCATGGTGCGTCCGCGCCAACCTCAGCCTGGCGGATCGCGCGTGTCGCTTCGACATCCACGATGATCGCGTGGTCGGTGTCGACCAGATAATTGATGGCGTAGGCGAAAAACGCAGGCCCGCGCAGCGCGCCGGTCCACTGCGCCGCGGGATCGGAGGGCGAGACGAACTTCGGCGTCACCTCGCTCGCGGCGCCGAACGCGGCGTCGTCGAGCCTCGCCAGATAATCCTTTACCGCCTGCCTGGCGTCGGGAGGGATGTCGGCGGGATCCCATTCGTTGCCGGGCACGGAGCGCTGCTTGTTGGCATCGGCCTGGATCAGGCTGGCATCGACGGCAAAACTTTCGCCGCCGACTAGGCCCTCGTCGATGCAGCGCTGGACAACGGTCTCGAATACATGGCGAAAGAGATCACTCTCGCGAAACCGGCCATGGCGGTTCTTTGAGAACGTGGACTGATCTGGAACCTTGCCATTGAGATCCAGCCTACAGAACCAGCGGAACGCCAGGTTCAGATGAACGTCCTCGCACAGGCGACGCTCGGAGCGGATCCCGTAGCAGTAGCCGATAAGCAGCATGCGGATCATCAGCTCGGGATCGACGGAAGGCCGGCCGATCTGGCTGTAGTAGGGCTGGAGTTCCTGCCGGATGCCCTCGAGATCGACAAAACGATCGATCTGGCGCAGCAGGTGATCGGCGGGTACGTGATCGTCGAGGCGGAAGTCGTAAAACAGCTGCTCAGGTGAGGCCTGCCTGCCCATCATCGATCCGTTCCCCTACGCAAATCGTCAGGCGAAACGAATCACCACCGCTAACAACAGTCAAGCGCCGCCTTTTTCATCAAAATCGGCACGCTTTACGCGTTCGACCTCGGAAGCCGCGCGTCCGTAGCTGCCGAGGAAAGCTGCCTGAACGCTGGTCGCACTGCTCGAACGGCCGCTTTGCCTATCCGGCAGCTGACGCGGCAAAAAGCCAGCCTTATGACGTGGCCTGACCCGAAGCTGACTATAACCAATGAGATCAATGGTCCCGTAAGTGATATCTTGCAACTGTGCTCCGGCCTGGTCCGGCTAATAAGAAAGCGCCAAAGGTGCAGAATCTGAAACCAGAATAACACTGGCTTGCAAACTAACCATCAGCGGATTTTTCCAATTCGTTGATCGCGCACTTTACAAAGAACATCCGTTATGTCGAAAGTCTCACAAAGCCTCTCTCTATATTCTTCCAGAGTATGCGCAATGGATCTAGGGTTCGCCGTGGTTCTGCTTCACTAAGATGTTGCAAGACAACCTTCTTGTTGTGCTCATTGGATAATATAACACGATTGCGCCTAAAATTCTCTCGATTATTATCATCATTCAATAAATAAGGATATGAACGAACTTTACTTCGCAAATCAGCGAGACGGTTTAATTTGCCCTCAAGGTAACTGTTAATAATACGATAAAAGTCTCCATCAATAATTTTCATTTCTACAGATAAATGCCTCATCTTTGCAAAAAGTGAATCAATATTGTTCATTTGTATATCTATAATACCATCGATTATTATTCCCTGCCTGCCAACTGATAGCATGTATCCAACACCCTGAATGTTGGGAAGAGTGCGACCTGAGTATTCAGTGTGGTCGGTCTTTGTGAAATTCTCAAGGCAGCGAACAATTCTATCCCCAACAATTAATATGTTATTTGCTTCTGAGTAAACCATAAATAAATCGTACCCAATATCAGCTTTTTTTGACGCGGCATTTTTCGAACTAAGCGATTCAAGCATGCCAAATACTTTATCGACAAGGGTAAAAATTTCCTTCAGGACTCCCCACATGAGCTTCACTCCAATCTAATTCTAAAGGTGTTAGATAGAACAATACACATTGCCCGTAGGACTGTCGGACTTTCAAGCTACTAAAACTGTAGAATCCCGTCGAATTCCAAAGGGATCGTCTCTAGTTAGGACCGTTTTTGGCACGAGGTGTGAACGAGACATGAGCCCGGCTAGCGGCAGAATTCGGGTGGTTACCCACCGCCCCGCACGAATTCCCGCGAGAGAGACCGGTTTCGGGCACATTGTCCCCACGCGGTGGCAGCGCCGTCATGCAACATCATGACCCTGCCTGTGGGGGGGGGAGCCACTCATCGAGAGATCGATCCTGACATTTAGCCTTCCAGCAACGTCGCGATACCTTGCATACCGGGCGTATCGCCGTAGTCGAAGCGTCCCTCGTCGAGCATGCGGCGGGCGACCTTGATCATCGCACCATAGGCGACCCAAGTGAGAGCGCCACCGACACTGACTCGTTTGGCGCCAGCCTCGGCGATAGCCGAAACGGTCATGTCGGTCGTCCCGCCGATCAAGACATTCACTGGCTTCGACACCGCTCCGGTCACCGCCCGCACCTGGTTGAGATCGCGCAGGCCCGGGGCGTAGAGCACATCAGCGCCGAGCTCGTCGAAGGCCTGCAGGCGCTTGACCGTGTCGTCCAGGTCCTGGCGGCCGCGGATCAGGTTCTCGGCGCGAGCCGTCAGCATGAAGTCGGCCGGCAGACCTCGCGCCGCCTCGACGGCGGCAGCAACGCGCTCCTTGGCGAGGCCGATGTCGTAGATTGCCGAGCCGGAATAGTCCTCGATCGAGCAGCCGGCGAGGCGGACGGTTTCAGCGGCGTCTTCCGGCCTGTCTCCATAGCCCTTCTCCAGGTCGCCGTTGACTGGCAGGGGCGTCGCCGCGGCGATGGCCCGGCAGTTGGCCAGCGCTTCATCCCGATTCGTCGTACCGTCGCCCTTGCCAATGGCTGCAGCGAAGCCTGAGCTGGTGGTCGCCAGCGCCTTGAAACCGAGGCTCGCCAGCATTCGGGCGGCTCCGACGTCCCAGGGATTTGGTATGAGAAAAACGCCATCTGCTTCATGCAGCGCACGGAACGTCGCGCCGATATCCGTCGTCATCTGTCGCACCTCTGTTGCCGCAAAAAGAGCATCTGGGAACATGCGCTGGACTCCCTTTCAGAGAGATTGCTGAGCGTGGTGGTGCTGATCAAGCTGAAAGAAGAGATGATCTTTTGGATATCACATGACTATCACGTAGTGGATCATGCAAATACGACCGATGTCCTTTGGGCGACTTTTGGCGCCGATCGCTATCGGGAGCCGGCTCGTGCTTCCTCAAAGTCTTGCCGGAAAAACGGACGCCAGCGACCATGCGATGGCTCGTAACGGCGGCTTCCCGTTCCAGGTTCCGACACGCCGTGTAGCCTACGCGGTGATGTGGTCACATCTTACTGGGCGATGTAAATTCTCGGGATACGATTTCAACGACCTCCATGTCCTGAGGATCGGCGATCGAGCCAGGACAGCAGATCACCGACACGATATCCAATCCGTCGCACACCCAGCTGCACGAAACGTGGCCCCTGATCGCTTTTGCGCAGCCGCCGGAAATGCACGACGGACAAGCCGCAATAGCGCGCCGCCTCGGTTTCGGTGATCACGCGATGCTCGAGGGGAAAATCAAGGACATCAAGCTCGGTCATGGCGTTCGCTCCACTCTGACATTGGCGTGCGTATCGGCAGCCTTCGGGCCACCATCCTGGTCACTGCCCCTCTCCCCTGATCTCGTCGCGCCCTCGGCTTCGAACTTGAGCTGGATCGATGTCCTGCAGGCGGAGCCGAGTCCGTTCGATGACGTCTGGTCGAGGTGTATCAGGGTCGAGACGGTCGAGGACATTGCCGGTGCCGGTCAGACCGTCCGGCGTCAGATCCTCAGTCTCAGGAAGACGCTCTGCGGTGCCCAGGATGGTCGTCCATTGCTCCAGATCGACAGCGCGCCAATCAAGGGCCTGGATCTCCCCGCTGCTCAGTCCGTGACAGTTCGGCGTTTCGGCCGTGCCGAAGTCGCGGTCGAACTGACCCGCCGCGGCTTCCTGGGCGAAGCGGGACAGCGGGGCGTTGAAGCAGCAAAGAACCCGATCGCGGCTGATGCAGGCGCCGAAGGAGTCGGGCGTGCATTCCGTGCCGACAAACAGGCAGTTTTGCGCATCATCATGCGCGGCCGTCGCGACGTCGGTTTCATCGATCAAGGGCGTCGGCTCGGCCGGATAGGCCTCGCTCGCCGCCGCGCCATACGCGTTCGCCACCAGAGCAAGCGGGGTTTCGCCCGGCGGTGGCGTTCGAAGCGCGACGTCGCCGATCCTTCCGTTCTCATCGGCCGCATCGCTCCCGGTGGCGGGATTCACGAACAACGCGTTCATCGCGCCGGCGCCATAGCCATCAAAAACCTCGTCGGCAGCGCCGTTGAGCAGGTCCTGGCGAACTCTGGCCAGATCCTCGTCGGCGACGGCCAGATCGGCGTTCGGCTCGGTGCTGGCCGAGACCGTGTTGCTGACGGAGGCAAATGGCGTCTTCAGGGACCCGAGCGCCGTCACGTCCGGATCGCGCAGGGTCTCCCATGCGCCGCGCAATGGCGATGTCGGCGAGAGCACGGTGAGATTGGTATCGAGCGCACCGATGAGGAAGACGAGGTCGAGATAGGGGCCGGGTCCCGGCGGCGCCAGCAGCTCGCAGGCGTCGAAGATGCCGCCGATGCCGCGCTGGCAGGCCTGGGCCTTCCCAGGGAACACCGTGCAGGAATCCGGATCCAAACTCAGGCATGTGCTGTCGAAGGTGAGAAGCTGGCTTGCGGTCAGCGCGGCCAAGCCGGCGGCGGCGTTGTCATTCGCTTCGGTATCCACGGCGAGACACTCATTCCCGTTGCAGCGGATCGCGCTTGCCGGACAGGAAAGCGCCGTCTGCTGCTGATATGTCTCGTAGGTGACCTCCCGGTCGCAGGCGAAGCGCAGCTCCTCCAGATAACAGACTCCGTTCACCTCGGCGCCGGGCACGCAGCCTTGAGCAACGAAGCGGCAGGCCGGGTCCTCCCGCAGGCCGCCGCAGGTGTCGATGACCTCACCCTCGTCGGCCGGGCAGACCGTCCGACCGGTCGAGGTCGTGATGCAGGGAAGTGCGTTCAGATGGTCGGCGCAACCGAGCGGCCCGACATCGACGGTGAGCGCTAGCCGCGAGATTCGCTGTTCGTATCCATCGAAGGGTGGTGGCGCCAGTTGCTCGTAGAGCGGATCGCTTGGGCAGATAGTCAGGTCGCCGATCTCCAGGCATTGACCCAAGGCCGCACCCTCGACCAGGGTGATCTCTCCCTCGCAGACACTCGGCCCGACTGCATGGCTCGCGGCGACCATGCAGTCGGGTGGCTTCCAGACGTCGGCCGTAATCGCGCCGCTTGCCGGATCGATCTCGATCCGATGGGTGATCCGGCACTTTCCGTCGACCTTGCGGATGCGCTCGCAAAACCGCTGCTCCGGCAGCGTGTTGACTTGAGTGGTCGGCACAGTGTCGCGGGTTGTCGTGCAGGCGCCGAACTCCTGCCCGAGCTCATCGATGGATCCGAACACATCGTCGGTCGTATCGAGAAAGGGGGCTTTGGCGAGATCATCCCGATCCTGCGCATTGGTCTGATCGACCACGTCGATGACGTCGCTCTCCCGCGTGCGCGCCTGCCGGCCAGCTTCGGCAGCGTCCTCCCCGCTGGTGATGGTCGAGAACGCGTCCGGATCCGTCGCGCCGTCGTCGGGAAAGAGATCCGCCGGCGCGATATCGCCCTCCTCGCCGGCATCGCCGATCGTGACATTGCCATCAGCGTCGACCGTGGCATCCGGGAAGATAGTGGTCGCAAAGTTCCCGCCATCGATAGCCGCATCGTCGATCTCATCGGCCCGCACCAGGCCGAGCGTGATGCCGGTCACCAGCAACGCGACGATTGCGTAGGGTTGCGGCTTCGTCATCATCCGAAGCAGACCACGCGCTGACAGCAATCCTGCCAGCGCCACAGCAGGTAGACGAAATCCTCGCCGATGCCGGGGATCATGCGGTTCTCGCCCCAGCGAAACGTTGACCTGCCGGTCGGATGTTTGCCGTTGGCTTCGGCGACCGGATAAAAGACCGACCACTGATACTGGGTCTTGGGCAGGAAGAGCTCCGGCTGTGCTGTGCAGACCGCATCGTCACCCATCGTCCGCCTGGCGAGTCCCAGCCGATGCAGCTGGGCGATCGTCCGGCTGCCGAGCAGGCTGGTGTTCCGCGGGATCGAGCTGTGCTGCAGGTGATGGCCGGCGACCGGGTAGAGATGGCCCCAGGAGCCAACGCAATAGAACAGCGGATCGATCGCTTCCCGGATCTCGGCGGCGGCGACATCGGCCAGACAGGCGGCGAGCGCGATCGGATTGGCGAGCAGCAGGCTTTCCGGAAAGAGGAAGACGTTCAGCTCGTCATTGTTCCAGGTGGGATCGAGCTCCGAGAGATAGAGGATGTCGAAATCCGGCAGGTTCGCTCCGCCCTCCAGGCAGGCGCCGTCGAAGAAGAAATCCAGAAACAGCAGGATCGGGAAAGCGAAGACGTGGGCGTGGTAGAACGCGCTGTCGCCTTTATCGTAGTCGACCGAGCCCTTGGAGCCGCGCTCGCGCCCGTTCTCCAAGCCGAGATCGGCGCCGTTCAGGGTCGGCGAGCAGGAGGGTTTTCTCACCAGCTCGACCATGCGCGCAGGCTCCCACATGCCGACCGTGAAGCCGACGCAATTCCCGCAGACGCAGATCGGCGATCTTGCGGCGCGGGCCGGGATGATGCCGTCACCAAGCGCGATGTCGGCGCCGGCGATGCGGATCGGAAAGATGCAGTCCCAGCAGATGTTGGAGACCAGCGAAGCGCCGAGGCCATCGGCGTCTGGACAGTCGATCGAGCCGGTATCGTCGCCGTCATCGGTCTCCTGTGCCAGGAGCGGCGGGCTCCACGCCGGCAGGGCGAACACCGCAATGACGGCAATGGCCAGGATGCGCCAGCTCATGACCCTCCCTCCCCCGCTTCGGGAACGTCTTCTGTGATCAGCAGAGCCTGACCGTCCGGCGCCGCCTCGATCAGGGTCGGCGTGGCTTCGATCGCGAAGCGCTCGGCGAGCTTGGCCGGCAGCAGATAGACTGGCTGTCCGAGATCCTCATGCAGCCGCTTCCAGGCGGGCCAGCCGACGGCGCGATCGATTTTCGTGGTGATCAGGATGGTCTTGCGATCGGGGTCGACCTGCTCCTTCGCCCAGGCGAGCTCTTCGGCATCCGTGCCGTCGAACACCACGAGGCGGCTGGTGAAAGGCAGCCTCTCCAGCGGATTGATCGTGACGCCGGCCGGGACCAGAAGCCGGCCGTCGTGATCGCGAAGCTCGTTTTTGGTCGTGACCGTCGGATCGAGCCTGCGAACGCGATGTTCGATCGCCTTGGGCAGCTCGACGAAAGAGGCGCGCCGCCAATAGGAGGAGACCGCGTTCATAGCGTCGGCCTCGATATCGGCCTTCGCCACCTCCGCCTTGATCAGCGCCACCAGATCCGGCTCGGCGATCTCACGCACTGGTCCGACCACGCCGAGATCGAGTTCCGGGGCGCCGTCAGCGCGCTCGCGAAAGGTCCTGGCCAGCAGCGTGCCGCGGATGCTCCTACCGCTGGCCGGCTCGACGATGGTCGGCACCAGGGTGACCCGATGATCGCGATACGACTTCGGATGGATCGCGACGTTCGGCTTGGGCTCTATCTCTTCCAGTATCTCGCCCAGCCGGCGGACGACCCCGGTGAGCGTCTCGCCGGGAAGGACACCGCGAAAGACGATGGTGACCTCGGGATCGCCGCTCGCCGCCCGGAAGGCGCGCTTCAAGGCTTCGTCGCCGAGCGAGGCGCTGACAAACAGGATCAGCTGTCTTTCATGGGGCATAGCGAGCGGCCGGCTTTGCGGCAGCTGCCCTTCTGCGATCGCCTCGGCCTGATCCGCGAGATCGCGCAGCACCGGGCTGGCGCCGCCCTGCTCGCGAAGGATGGTGGCCGCCTCGCCGATCGCCTCGAGATCGTCGATCGCGGGGGCCGGCTGCGCCATGGCGGGACCGGCGGCGAGGAGCCAGAGACAAATCCAGACGTGTCTCATCCCAGCCTCCAGGCTTTGCCGAGCACCTGCTCGTCCTCGATCAGCCCGAAATACCGGCTGTCGAAGCTCTCGGCTGAACGGCCGACCGCGAAATAATGGCCAGCCGGAATGATGAAGGTTCGAGCAAAGGCCGAAGCCGGCTGACCGAGCCTCTCGGCCAGCGCCAGCCCGCTCGCGACCACGACGCCGTTGACGGTTGTCCGCGCCGGCGACACCTCGACGAGATCGCCCGGCAGGCCGACGAGGATCTTCACCATCTGCGTGCCGTCGGGGAAAATCGGCGCCAGACCCTGCCCGCGAAACGCAATGAGTCCGTCGCGCTCGGGGATCTCGGATCGAAGATCGATCAGCACCACCCGGGTATCCGGCAGGCAACGTTCAACCTGCCAGTCGATGCCGAGACGATAGCGCCGCGCAATCATGTCGAAGCCGACGGCGAGCACGACCGTCAAGATCACCGCCTTCAGGGCAAAGACGCGCCTGGGATGATCCTTGGCCCATTCTCGGAAGGCCGTCACGGCGCGCTCCTCGTCGTGGGCGCCTCGTCCTCGGAGTCGACCGTCTCTTCGCCTCCGCCGCCAACTTGCCGGTCAAGCCAGGCTTTGGGCAAATCGTCGGGCGGCGGCACGAAGACGTCGGCCGGCGCCGCCTCGATCGAGGCGGCGTTGATCACGACATAGCCGGCGTCTCGATAAGCGGTGGCGCGCCGCTTGATCTCGCTGAGATAGGGCTGGATCGTGGCGGGCGCCTCGCCGGCTGCGACCGCGGTTGCGATCGGCCGATAGTCGATGATGGCGATCGGCGGACGCTTGGCGAGCTCGGCGTCCATGACCCTGGCGACGACGCCTATCCCGACGACCGTCACCGCCAGAGAGACGCTTGTTCCGATAATGATGGTGCGCATCATGCGACGTCCCTTCTCTGGTCCTGATCGCTTCGCCGCCGCCGGTGCTCCAGCACCGCGTTGATCGCCTCGGTGACGCCGAGACCCTTGGCGCGGAAATGCTCGATGTCGGCGGTGTCCGCCGGCCGGGTCGAGTAGAGGAGCTGCAGGAAGGGACTGACCACAAGGCGACCGACGCCGCTGCCGGCGGCGGTGTGGCAGTAGATCTCGGAATAGCGGCCAGCCCTCGTGTGCACGGTCCGAAGCAGCGACAGGCCGAACTCGGAGAGCGGCAGCCGGCCGCTTTTCGCAAGCTGGGCAATGGTCTCGGCCTTCTGGCCGAGCAGGAACATGTTGGCGGAATTGTCGACCACCGCCTGGCCCACGGCAGAGGCGTAGAGATCACCGACCGACTGGGTGATGGTGACCGCGGCGCCGTTGTATTTCCGGAAGCGGCGATAGCCATGCTCGATGAACTTGCCGACATCGCCGTCGGTCAGGAGATCCCAGGCCTCGTCGATGATCACCAGCTTCGGCCGCGCCCGGTCGCCCTGTACCATGGCCTGCTGGATCTGATAGATCAGCTGCAGCAGCACCACCTTCTGCAGATGGCGGCGCTGACGGAGATGCTCTAGCTCGAGCACGGTGAGATCGCTGGTGAACGAGACGGTGTTGGCGCCGTTGAAGAACGCGCCATAGGCGCCGCTGGCGCTGAAGGCATAGAGCTGGCGGCCGATGTCCTGGACGCGCTGATCGGCGTCTTGGAGGAGCGCTTCGGCCAGACGGTCGATCGTGGTTTCGTGCCCGTAGCGCGTCCAGCTTTCCCGCAGGCAGCGTGAGAGAGACGATCGCTGCAGGTCGGAGAGCCGCTCAGTCGGCGCCGCCATGGCGGCGACCAGCCCCTCCAACATGTCGGCCTCGTCGTCATAGTCTTGAACCAGGGCGAACGGGTTCAGGCCGATCCGGTCCGCCTTGGCGAACTCGATGAAGGATCCGTCCAGGATCCGCGCGATCTTCTCGTAGGAGCGGCCGATGTCGATCACCCAGATCTGGGCGCCCGCCGCCAGGTAGGAAAAAATCAGATCGTTGGCGAAGAAGCTCTTGCCGGAGCCGGACTGGGCGGCGATCACGGCGTTGTAGTTGGTCGAGCTCGCGAACAGATCGACGCCCATGAGCTGGCCGGTCCTCGAGAGCAGCGTCACCCTGGGCGTCGCCGCGCCCTTGCCGTCAGCGAAGATCGGCAAGAGGCAGCAGGCCTGCTCGGTGGTCATGGTGCGGTACCGGCCGAGATCGATGATCACCTTCCGGTCGGCGCCGAAGGGCAGCAGGTTCAAGAGGACCGGCAGCGGAATGAAGCGGTCGGGAAGAAGCGTGATGTTCTGCTCGGCCCAGTAGTTGATCGCTGAGCTGGCGCGGGCGTCCGCCTCCGCTGCGCTCGTCCCGAAGACCGCCAGGGAGCAGGCGATGCGCACCAGCTTGTGGCCGTCCTCGAGGCTGGCGAACAGGACCTCGTAGTCATGGCGTCTGACGCCGAGCTGCGGCACCCATTTGAGCATCGGCCCGTAGGCCATGTTGGCGGTCCACTGACGCTTGGCGCCGAGCCCGGTCCGGGTCTTCTGCTGGTCCGGAAAAACCAGATTGGCGGTCAGGAGGAACGGTCCCTTGAGGCCGCGGCTGCCGCTGAAGAGATCGCCGATCAGGTAGATCAGCTGGCCAAAGGCGATGCTCGGCGGGAAGGTCTTGATCGAGAGGGTGCGGACGCGCGCTTCACCGAGCCAGACCCCGTCCTTGTCATGACGGACATCGACATCCTCGTCGAAGATCTGCTCGGCGATCAGCCGCTGGTCGTCGACCTGGGCGCGGCCGAGACGCCTCCAGGGGGCGTGCGGACCGCGGTTGAGGAAGGGCGCCAGCAGCGTGGCGTGGAGCGCCGGGTCCAGAGCGATCGGCCCGACGCCGACATCGCGGAGGCACTGCTCGGCGCGACGTTGCGAGGCGGCGGCCTGCTCCAGGTCGTGCTCGCTCGGCTGGCGGGCGCCGTCGACCGGCAGCTTGATCGTGACGATCAGCTGGACGTCGCGGACATGGGTCCCGGTCTGGGCGAGCGGCCGCTCGGCGCCCGCCTCGAGAAAGGCGATCCGGTCCCGAAGCGCTTCCCGGAGGATCGGCGCCGCGTCCGGATCGCGGCCGGCCTCGATCGCATAGGTGTAGGGCTTGATGTTCGGCGAGGCGGCGAGGCAGAAAGACATCATGGCGCCGGCCGGCCAATCCTCTTCGAGCAGCACGCGCAGGCGGCGCTCGGTCTTGTCGTCGCCGCCAGAGAGCGGCTGACAGAGAAAGCCGAAGGCCAGCGTCTGATCGGCGCAGAAGAAGAGCTTCCGCTCGGGCTGAAAAGCGAGCACCGGGAGAAGCGAGCCGGTCCGGTCCATGCTGATCATCGGCGGTCTCCCCTGGCGAGCCAGGCGGTAAGATCGGGACGGAGACCCCGGCTGATCTTGCCGTCGGGCCTGACGATGACGGGCACGGAGGCGACGCCGAGCACGCGGGCTCTCTCGTAGCGCGCCTGGATCGCCGAGAGATCACACGGTTCCCGCTGCGGCAGCCTGACATCCTGATGCAGCAGGAGCGTGCGGGCGGCAGCCTCCTGATCGGCCGCGCAGGCGAGCATGCGCACACGCTGGGCGTCGTAGGTCGTGAACGAGATCGGCAGGATCAGGACGCGATAGCGCTCGGCCAGCGCTGGCAGCTGATCCATGAGCTTCCGGCAGACGGGACAGCTCGGCGCCGTGAAGATCGCGACCACCTCGCCGCCCTCGCCGACCACGATGGGGGCCAGGTCATGCCATTCGCTGGCTGATGACGCGAAGGCGATCCCGGGCAAGCCGAGCGCCAGGAGACCTGCCAGGACCGAGCGCCGCAGATGCAATCCAGCCATGATAGCGTCCTCCCTGTCCTGCTGCTGGTCAACGCGTGGCGGCATCGATCACGGCCAGGACAGCCGGCAGCTGCGCGGCTGCGACACCGCTCTGGACAATGGTCGCGGTGACGATGTTGTCGACGATGGTCGGCGCGTTCACGAGACCAAGGGCACTGGCGATGCCGATGCCGAAGGCGGCGATGCTCTGCCGGGCGATGCCGATCGCCACGCCGGCGACCACCATGACTACCGCGATGATCCGGCCGAGGATGCCTTCGACCCACTCGGTGAGCGTGTCGTAGACCGCCTGGAACTCGGCCCCGCCGCCGCCGGCAAGAGCATCAGGTGGGGCCGCCAGGACCATCATCGCGGCCAAGGCCAGAACGGGAATGGTGAGCTGTTTCGTCATGTCGCTTCCTCCTGTCGCAAGGAGGATCGAACCACAGATCGCGCCAAGAGATGCGCCCGCACGGACCCCGAAATCACCCTCCGTGCGGGCGCGACGAAACGAGCGTCCGATGACAGGATTCATGAAGGAAGGCGGTCGAGAACCGCCGCGCATGAGGACGTCTGCTCATGGATCGAGAACCAAGCGGGATGGCGGAAGGCGCCTTGGGCCTGCTCTAGCCGCCGCCATCAAGCCTGCGGCCCTGGCGGCAGTTCTGGCGTCGGCATCCCGGGCTGATCGAGGTCGGTCAGGCCCTGCGCCAGGACGTCCCGTCGGTCGGCGGCTTCTGTCACCGCATGACCGACTATGTCAGCCTGGGGCTCTATTGGATCGGACCCGAGGGATCAGGACCGCTTGTCTTCAACGCCTTTGCCGCTGGTCTCCGGCACTACGACGCCACGCGCGGACGCCTGGCGAACGAATCCTCAGAGACCTATCTGCGCAAAACCTATGGCGCTTTTGTCGGTGCGACGATCGCCCACGCCGCCAGGCGGTTGAGCCTGGTCACGCTCGCCGGCAGTGACAGCGTCTGGACGCCGGCGAGCGGCGCGCCGCTGACACCCTGGCTTCGAGCGCAGAACCCCGGCGTTGGCATTCGCTGCCGGCCCTACGATCAACAGCATGCGGAACGCATCAGCGCGAGGCTGGTGCTCTATACGCTGGATGAGCAGGATCGGAGAATCTTGAGTGGAGACCCGTCCAGCTGAATGGCAACGGCGCAGCCCTGGGGCTGGCCAGGATTAGCCCATTTCCTGTATGCTTCGTGCAAATTGGACGGAAGAATTCCAAGCTGGATGTCGGTTTGATGGAATTCGCTCTCTTCCTGGCGTTCGTGGTCGTCGCCAATTTGGTCCGACTGGCGCTGAAGGCTGGACAGAAGGCGTCATGGCTCAAATTCCGAGCAGGCACTGAGTTATCGGTGGATAACACTTACGCCCCGCTAAGCCATCGACGCTTCTATGACCCGTCTCATCCTTCCTACCACGCCTATAATCCGAAACCGCTCTCCACGCAGGATCGCTAGTCCATCTGGTTTGCTTTGTGATTAGCAATTTAACTGTCGGCCTTTGACAGGTCGAGGTATTCGCTACGCTTGGGCAACGTTGGGACCACGAGCTACGACTAGCCTTTAGGAATGCAAAACTACTCGCCGAGCAAATCTTTCACCTTCTCAGTGCTCCCAGCTAACCGGTCGTGCTCGACAGCCTGCATGGCTGCTCGCTGATCCTCTTCGATGTCGCGCACGCGCCTGTTGTGATCGCCGATATCCTGACGCTCGCGTTGCTCGACCTCGGCTTTGTAATCCTGGTGAGCCGGGACGATGTCCGCCATACCGGTTGCGACACCTTCCTGCGCAATGGCCAGGTCACGCTCGAAAGCCTGCGCGCCTGATGGCCCAGCAGCCAGTCCTGTCACCACGTCGGACTGTACGGCGCCCAGAGCCGGCGCATCGCTCATGACGCCGGCGTTCACGGTCGAATCGCTCATATACCCACCAAAGCCCTCGGCAGACTGGAAGGCGTTTGCGAGCCCAGCCTGGATGCGCGCTGAGCGCTCGTCGCCATCGCCGACATGCTGCGCGGCGACGTGGGCCTGGGCATAGAGATGCGCGAGGTCGGCGGAGCCGCCGAAGGAGTCCTGATCGCGCTCGCCGTGAAAATTCTCGTAGAGCTGGACCTCGCCGGCGAGCCCATTCTGGAAGATGACATCATTGAGCGCGCGAGCAGCATCCGGGTTCGCGGCGACTGCCGGGATCAGGATCTTGGCGGAGACACTGCGGCTGGCGTCCATCGATGCCCCCGAGCGCACGGCCTCATTGTAGGCGATGCTCGCCGAGGCGACGTTCTGTGCCGATCGGCTCAGCGCTTCATCGCTGCCCAGGGTCTCGGAGCTGAAGAACGCGTCCGAGGTGTTGCCCTGGACATCGGCGGCGATCGCCTCGGACAAGCTGGCCCGCATCTCTTCGCTTTTGGCGATTTCATCACCGATTTTGGCGGCAAATTGCTGATGCTGCCGCGCTTGATTCGTCTCGGTTTCGATATCGGAAAGATCTGCGCCAATACTCGCTCCCAGCGCCCCCAGACCTGCGGCGAGCTTGCCGACATATTGAGTGGCATCGTCCTTGGACATGCCGGTTTGTGCCTCTACAGCCCTTATCGTATCCCCCATGTAGCGTTCAAGCGCGGCCTCATACTGCCCGCCTTCGGCGACGATCCGTTGTTTGAAACCCTGTCCGACGGTGGCGGACTCCTGTCGCGCCCATGCCTGACTGACGCTTTGCCGAAGCGCAGTCTCGAACTGCTCGCTGGCGGCGATGCGCGCATCCGCGGCGCTCTCGTGGATCATGCCGGCGTTGGCCGAGTAGCTGAACATGTCGAGTCGCTGCTCGGCGCCGGTCTGGGCCGCGATGCCTGCGGTGGGCGCATAGGTGCGAGCGGGTTCGACATGCAGCTGCTCGAAGGGATTGAAGGTGGCGCCGGCCGCCTGACGTTCCATCACCACATCTTCGCCCTGGAGGCGGGTGGCGAAGAAATTGGCGCTGATCGCGCCGCCATAGACCAGCATCAGGGTCAGCACCGGCACGGCGGAGGCCATGAGACCGCCGGTCGCAAGCCAAGTCTGGATGATGTCGTCGCCCTGCTGCAGACCGGCAAGGCTGGTGAGCGGCGTGCCGGCGTCGGCGAGCGCTGCAAGCTTGCCCGCGACCACGTCATGGAGAAACAGATTAACGATGGCGAGCGCCGGCATCCAGAGCTGGATCCAGACGCCGACCAGGAGGAAGCGGGCGGCGGCGCTGATGCCCATGCCGCCGATCGGAATCAGCAGCGAGAGGATCGGCGTGGCGGCGAAGATAAAGCCCTCGACGAAGGTCAGCATCGGCCGGAGATAGCGGTCGAACAGGCTCTGATTGGCCATCCATTGCGAATTGCGGGCGCGAACCGCGTCGTCGAGTTGATCCGCGTAGCTGAAATTCCCGTCCGTCACATAGCGGTCGCGCACCGCCTTGTAGTAGATCGGCACCAGCACGGAGGAGAGGATGAAGTCGTCGGCGGTGATCGGCGGTGCGGCGCTGACGATGTTGGACTGGGGCGCTGGGCCGACGCCCAGGCCGTTCAGCGCATCCTCGATCAGCTCCTCGACCTCGGCGGCGCCGGCCGGCTGATCCAAGTCAAGCACACCCGGCAGCACGTCCTGCTTGAAGGCCGGAAGGAAGCTTGTCCGGGTGTAGCCTTCGAGGGCATCGAAGGCGACGTCGCAGATCAGGGTCTGGGGCGCCCCGCCGATCCGGATCTTGGCGGCGTGGTTCAGGGAATCGAAGCGTAGCGCCGACAGAAAATCTGCCGTGCGGAACAGATCATCCTTGTTGATGATGTCGAGCTCGATGCCGATCAGGGTGCAGGTCTTGATGTATTGCGACCAGCTTTCATAGAAGTTGGAGCCGGGCGTGGCGGCATTGGCGCTGCCGAGATGGAACTCGGTCAGGCTGTTCATGCGCACCCGCTTCAGGACGTCGAGACCGAAGGCGTAGCCCTGGGTGGTCATGGTCGGGGTCGAGAAGGCCGTCTCGAACAGCTCGGTCAGGTTGTAACCGATGCTGGTGAGAAAGCTGCCGGTGGCGGCGACGCCGTTCGGCACGTTGTCGACCACCCGGACCTCCTGGGTGTAGGCGTCGGTGATGGTCACGGTCTGGGTTCCGCCAAACATCAGGGCGTAGAGGAGGCCGGCAACGCCGAGCTGCGCGATGTTGATGCCGCGCCCGCCCGAGGTCAGCGCCTGGAACAGCAGAAGAATCGCGCCGAACAGCACGCCGATCTTCGCCATGGTCGCGAACTCGCCGGCGCCGGCGACCAGCGTGACCGCGGTGATCACCTGCTCCAGAAAGGCGCCGTCGCCGATCGAGTAGATGTCCATGGCGGGTTCTCTCGTTAGGGTCGTTCGGTGACGTCGGCGGGCGAGGCGAACACCACGTCCTCGGTCACCGCCAGGAGGGCGGTGTATTCCTCGACCAGGGCCGGCAGCGAGCCTTGGGCCGCCTGGCGGCGCCGGACATCCTCGCCGAGTCTGGAACGCGCCTGATCGACCAGCCGGGTGACCGCCGGGGCATGCTCGCTATCCAGGAGCGTGATCGAGGCGGCGACCGCCTCGATCAGATCGTCGACGATCAGCCTCGCCCATTCGGTGGTGAGATGCGGCATCAGGGTCTCGACGAAGGTGCGCCCGGCGTCCTCGCTGACGCTGGAAAGACGGACCAGCAGCCCTCCGGTGCCGGCAGGCAGGTTGCCGAGCAGAACGGTCTCGTCGTCGGTCAGGGTCTGGTCGTTCGCCCGGAGCTTGGCGACGATGCCGGGCGTCTGGTCATCGCCCAGCAGCAGACGCCGCGCGCGCTCCTCGAAGCCTTCCAGCGTGATCGTCCGGGCGACCGGCTCGAGGCAACCGTTGGGCCCCTCATCGCCGCTACAGCCGAGGAGTGCTGCCTCGCCGCCTTCCAGCATGGCGTCGAACAGCTGGTGATTCGCCGGGATGTGGATCAGGGGCGCCGTTGCGCCCGCGCCATCGTCGACCGGCGTGGCGACGATGATGCTGCCGGTGATGTTCATCATCACCTCGAGCAGCTCGACATCACCGAACAGGAAGCGGGTCTCGGCGTTCTGTGTGACCAGCGCCCGCCAGACGAGATTGCCGGTGATCGCGTTCGCCACCTGTTCGGGGGCGGCCTCCTGGGCGTCGCCGAGGGCATCGCCGCTCTGTGCTTCGAAGATGTCCTCGGTGGCGCCGGAGACCGCGGCGATCAGTGACGCGTCCGAGTGCTTTTTGTAGCCGGCGGCATCGAGGGTGTCGTTGACGATGCCCTGGGCGAGCTGGCAGCTGTTGCCGAAATGCTGGTTCAGCGCCTGGACCTTCTTCTGCATGGTCTCGATCGCGCCCATGCAGGTCTCGCAAATGGCGGAGAGACCGATCTGAAAGGCGTAGCCGACGGCATTGCTGGCGATGGCCTTCAGGAGCGGCACGATCTGATCGCCGGAGACGTAGGAAAAGGAGCCGCCGAACAGATCGACGCCGCCGCAGCCGCCCTGGAAGCTCGGCGGTGTGAAGGTCACGAGATTGGCATCGACGATCCGGTTCCTGACCTGCACGCCACCGCCTGCGATCACGCCGCGCCTGGCGGTCGAGGTGACGGTTGGATCGGTGGTGGTCGCCAGGCTGTCGAAGAACTGGTTCATCTCGGCCTGCAGGTCAGCGCATGCGGGTGTAGCGGTGAGCCCAACAAGCATGGCCGCGACCAAAGCATAGCCTGTGCATCGCGATCTCATGGCTCGCCTCCCTCTGCATGAACGCCGAGCTGTGCTCTGAGAAGCCGGACCAGCTCAGCAGGATCGTCCATCACCTCGGACGGGAGCTCATCGAACCCGCCGGGCAAGGCAAACGGCCGCGCGATGGCGCGGGTCGCGAGGTAGTCGTCCTCCGAGATCAGCCCGGCGTCGTGGGCGAGCGCGATGATGCGCCGGCCGATATTGGTGAGATCCAGGGGCGCCTGGGCGATGGGCAGGATCAGATCGGTCGGCCGCACCAGGAAGGTCGCCGGCAGGCTGACCACCCCCAGGCGCTCGGCTTGTCCTTGATCCTGACGATAAGCGGTGAGCGGAGCGGGTGGCGGTGAACCATCCAGGGAGACGGCGATGATCTCGAATCCGTGCAGACGCCGCGCCAGGTCGAGCACGCCCGCCTGACTTGAGCAGAGAGCGTAGTCAGCATCATAGAAGAAAAGAATGCCGGCCTCTTTCGCGAGTGCTTCGAGCACGGCCGCGCGCGCCGCCTCGGCCCGGTCGTCCACGGCCTGGGCAGCGTAGGTCGCGATCGGCCGCTCGGAGTTGGCGTCGAGGAAGGGATCGCGCGCCGCCGCCGCTGCGCTCGCCTCGGCAAAGGCGCCAGCGCGCTCCAGGGCGATCCGCTGGAGGTAAAGATAAGCCTCGACATTGGCGGGCGATGGATCGTCCAGGGCCCGGTCACGGAAACGGTCGAGATTCTCCCGGAACCAGGCGGCGCTCAGAGGCTTGGGCGGCTCGGCTTCGGCAGGCGGCTCGACAGCTTCCGCCGGAACGATCGGCCGAACCTCGTCAGGAACCGGCACCGGGTCGGGCTGCTCCGCCGGAATCGGCAATGCTTCGTCATCCTCGGGAAGCGGTTCGTACCAGAACCAGCCTTCCTGGCCGCGATCGAAGAACCGCTCGTCGTCCGCTGTCTGCCCGAAGGCGCCGAGCGCCGGCAGCAGCATGGCCAGACCGGCGAAGAGGCCTTTGCGCCGATCGCCTTCCGACGAGATGATGCCTCGTCTCATCGCCGCCGCTCCCTGCTCCTGCCGAGTGCTAGTGCATCCCGTCCATGCCGTGATGATCCCGGCCATGGTCACGGCTGTCGCCATGGTCATCGGAATCCCGACAGAGGCGGCAGGGACGGCTGGAGCCCCCGTTCCTGCGGACCTCTGGCTTCGCCGCTTCGGTGTCGGGCGGTGGTTCGACAGCGGCCTGCTGCTCCGACGCCGGCTTCGCGGTCGCGACGTCCAGCGCCACGACCCATACCTTGCGGTTGTTGGGATCGGCGCCGCCATCGGAGGTAGCCGAGCCCTCTTTCGGTTCGCCCCTTGCCGCCGTCACGATCCTGGTCGCAACACCCTTGTCTTTCAGGATCTTGGTCACGGCATCGACGCGGCGCTGCGCCAAACGCTCATTAACCTCCTTGGATCCGACCTGATCGGTGAAGCCAACCACCAGAACGGCTTTCGGCCGGAGCTTGTCGATCGCCGGCACGATGGCTTCGAGCCGGCGCTGGCCGGTCGCCGGCACATCGGCGCTGCCGCTCTCGAAATAGACCTCGGTCAGCCGGCGGTTGTTGGTCGCCCAGACCGCGATCGGTCGGGATGCCGGCTCGCCCTCGGCCGGCGCCTCGACGGCGGCGGTGACCAAAGCATCGCCGGACGCCAACGGCCGCTCATCGGCGGCCTCTCCAGGCTCGGCGCGTCCGGTGAGCGGCTCGAAGCGTCGCGGATCGGCATCACGTCTTGCCTCGATCCTCGGGTCGATGCGTGAATAGACATAGCTCGGACCGGCGACATCACCTCCATCCGTGGCGGTCGGGCCCACCCAGACCCGGAGCACGCCGGGCGCAGGATCGGCGGCCGGTCGGTCGAGCCCCGCCTGCGAGGCCAACGCGTCGCCGGCGGCGAAGGCGGGCAAGGGACGGCGCACGTCCTGGAAGCGAGGCTCGACGACTCCCTCCTGTCCGGCCAGCCCCTCCAGATCGTCCTGGGTGACGCGCGAGCGGCTGTTGGTCAGCTCATAGACCTTGCGGGCGCTGACGCAGGCGACGCCGTCCGGGTAGCCCTTGCAACTGAACTCCGAAGCACCGGGCGTGCAGGCTACGAGAGTAGCGAGCGCCGTCGCCGCGAGAAGCCAAGTTCTGACGCACATCAGTCATTCTCCTTGGGCAGGTTCATCTCGAAGGTCGAGGTCAGGACCACGTCGATCTCGCGACCGGCGTCGATCTCGATGACCGGAAAAAGCTGGAAGGCCTGATCGATGTACCAGTCGGCGACCCGGCCAAGGGCGCTGCCGGCGGTGGAAGCGCCGATCGACGTTGCCGCCGCCTGCGCGCCCTGGACGTCGAGCCCGCCGCCGCTGCCGATCTGCACGATCTGGTTGTCGTCGAGCGCATTGGCGGCGGCCTCGAGGAACCCGACCAGCAGAGCGCGCGCGATAAAGGTGCCTTCGCGCCTGACCAGCCGCCCCCTCGCTCCTTCCTTGCCGTCCTCGCCGACCGCGAAAGCCTTGAGAGGCTGCTCCAGGATCGTGCCGTCATGCAGGATGCAGGACATGGTCTCGCCGCGCATATGCGCGCGCTCCGAGGACAGATCGCCATAGGCGCCGAGCAGGGCGAAGCATTCGCGCACGTCGGCGCGGTAGCGGTTCGGCAGTATCGCGTCCTTCTTCAGGCGCAGCAGCACGGGCAGCGGCTCGCCCTGGGCCTGGGCGCCAGTCGGCGCATCGAGGCCGGTGATCAGCGTGCCGGTCAGGATCGAGGTCGCCGGTAGCTTGAAGATGTTGTCGCCATCGAGCCCGGCGACCGCTTCACCCTCGACTTCGCCTTGGGCGTCGCGCTTGGAGACGAAGCGGATGGTCAGCGCCTGACCGGGCGCCGCCTCGCTGCTGGCGTCCCCGGCAGACGCGCCGTCCGGCCGATCGCCGGTCGTCGAAGCCGGCGATGACGCGCGGAAGATCGATGTTGGATCGGCTGGATCAGTGTCGACGTCCGCTTCCGGGAACCGGATTTGGTTATCGGCCGCCGTCACCACCGCGGCCGGCTCGATGTCGCTCTCCTCGGGCGCAAGGTCGATCCCCGACGCCGGCGATGGCGCTTCAGCCTGCGCCAGCTTTTCCTGCCGCAGACTCGCGATCTCGCCTTCGAGATCATGGAAGCGGCGTTCGAGCGCCTGATCCTTGGCGCCGACTTCACGCTCGATGCTGCGCCTCAGGCGCTCGACCAGATCGTCCGGCAACGCCTGTTGCCGTTCGGCGAGTGTGTCCAGCTTCCTGGCGAGCTCGGCATTATGATCACGGGCTAGGTCGAGCTGGGCCGCCAGCCGGTCGATCGTGGTCTGCCTCGTGTCGGCGTCGGTCAAAATCGCTTCGTTGATTGCCTGACGCTGTCCCTGACCGGCGCTGCCGGAGAAGCTCGCAGCGATCGCCCAGGAGACCAGCAGCACACCGCCGCCAACGCCACCAAGGGTGAGCCAGCGCTGCAGGCGCGGCGAGAGATCGGCGAAGGTCATGGCCTAATCCCCTGCAGAAGCGAGGGCCGGTGACCTTGAGAGTCGTTCGGTTCGGGCGCTGCGCGCGCGCGGGCGAGATAGATCTCGGCGAATTCGCCCGGCGCCAGACGCGTGCCCGGCCAGAGCGCGACCGCGACCACCCCTTCTCTGTAGCACCAGGGTTCCTGAAAGGCCGCAGCGGCATCGCCGCCATGCCGGACCAGCCCGACATAGACCTCCATACCCTCGGCCAGCAGATACTGACCGGTCGCGAAGGACACCTCGAAACCGTCCTCGACCGCACAGAGGGGATAAGGCGGCGGCGCCTGGTCGCTGAAGGCGGCGTCCAGCGGCACCTGTCCGCGCGCCAGCTGATCGAACATCGCCCCAGCGCGGGCGACATAGGTTCGATCGTTGGCAGCGTGGCGCGTTCGCTCTTCTTTATCCGTCCTCGGCAGGTAAACACCGGCAGGCAGCTCAAGGCGAAGCTCGCGCGGCGGGATCTGCCTTGGCTGTAGGGTCAGGCTGATCGAGACGCTCTCGTCGCCGGTCTCGGTCAGGAACATGGTGATCAGCGCGGGGCCGGACGGCGCGACATAGATGACGTTGGCGCTGGTCTCGACGCTTGCGGCAGCGGTGGTGACCACGCGCGGCGCCTTGAACGGCGTCACGATCCGGTTGGGATGCCCGACGGCGATCTGGATGATCTCGTTGACCCCGGGTTCGACCATGATGGTCTGCAGCGTGTCCGCCACCTTGCGCGAGCCGGAGCTTTCGGATGCTGATCGACGCGGATCGACGTCAGCCGGGATGGATGGAAGCGTGAGGTTTGACTCAGGGTGAGGGTCGATCGGCGTCTCTTGCGCGCGAGTCGATCCCAACCCGAGAGCCAGCAGCATCACTGTACCGAGTGCAGCTCGCCCGATCATGACTCTCCCTCCCCGATGGCGGGCGGCCGCGTCGGATCATCGGTGCGCGGCTCGCCCTCATAGGTGCGCAAGGCGCGGATCACCGGGCGATGGCGTTCGATCTCGAGCTCGATCTCATAGGTCCGCTTGACGCGCGCTTCATTAGAACCACCGATCGCGCTGGTCACGCCGTAGCCAAAAACAAAAACCCGGCTGCCCTTCTGCAGCACGCGGCGCGGCTCGAAACGAAGGGACACCCGGTCCCGCTCGAGCTGATCGAGCTGACGCTCGATGATGGTTGTGACCTCGTCATGGATCGCTGGCGCCAGCAGCGGGTAGACCGCCTGCTTGATGAAAGCGCCATTGCCGGGGGTGACATTGCCGATCAGGGTCGCGATATGCAGGCCCCAGGCCTTGGTGTAGTCCTGGCTTGCCCGGTCGCTCGCGATCTCGGTCTCGGCCGAAAGCTCGGGCGGCACCAGCACCACCACCCGATCCCGGCCGAGCAGCAAACTGGTTACGAGAAGGAGGGCGAGCGACAAGGCAGCGACCGCGAGAAACAGCCAGCGATTCTGTGTCCGCGTGGTCGCCCAGTCGGCGAACAGGACGTCGAGCTTCATGGCAAGTAAACCCGCTGAAAGGGATTGCGCATGGTCCGGCCGCGGCCCGGCCAGACCCGAACCAGTAGAGCGCGTGCAGCACGAACATCTCCGGTCGGCCCTCGCGATAGCGCTGATAGAGAAAGCCCAGCACCAGCCCGGCGAAGGCCAGAAGAAACGGCGCGTTCACCAGAAAGCCGGCCGCCAGCATCAGGGTCGGCGGCGCGAAATCATCCAGGCGCCAGAGCAGGAAGAACGGCGGATCGTCGACGGTGCGGGGCAAGGATCGGGTGGTCATGGCGGCTCCAAGGCATTGCTGTCTTCGAGCCTAGTCCAGGCGAACGCGCCGTTGGCGCCCGCACGGACCCCGAAATCACCCTCCGTGCGGGCGCGGCCTCTCGTCGACGGTCGACCAGGCGCCTTTGGCGAGGGTGCAATAGGGGCAACCCCAGACACGGTTGTGATCCGGGATGATCAAGTAGGCGCTATGCAAGTCGCAGTGCTCCCATCCGACCCCGCCGCTGTCCAAGGCCTGGACGATGGTGAAGGCATCGTCGATTGGGAGGATCGGCAGGAGCTCGTCGAGGCCGCGGACGACGGTTCGGTAGATGTCGTAAGCCTCCAGAAAAAGCGGCCAGTTGGATCGAGCCGCAGCACCATCACCGACAAGCCGCCGATGGATGCCAGCGAAGTAGCAGGCAGCTGCGCGCAGCTGGGGCCGGCGGAGGATCGTCGCTGCGGACGATGGCGGCCGTCCCCATCGCTCGGAGGTCGGCATCAGGCCCGCGCGCAGCTGGTTGACCCTGTCGATGTTGAGGCCCGTCATGCAGGTGATCTGTTTCGGGCGAAGGCCACGCTTGATCAGATCCAGAGCCTCGGCTTGGGCCTGTACCAGCCGGACCAGGGGATCAAGGCCGTCGGTTGGGCTCCGGTCGCCGCTCATCGGAGCCGGTCGTCATGCGCGATGACCGCGTCCTGGGCCGCGGCTAGCAGCGCGTCGACCGAGGTGGCGCCGAGAAGCCGGGTTAGGCAGGGATGCGGCTGCACCAAAGCAACGGGGACGGCATTCAATCGCACCAGATCGAACGGCGTCGTGCCGGACAGCCTTGCCAGATGATCGGGCCCGAGGTGCAGCAGGATGGTCGCGAGGTGCGGATGCTGCCGGCAGAGTTCGGCTGCGGCGGCGACATAAGCCTGGTTCAGCGCAATGACAGCCTGCGTGGCCTGCGCCTCGTCGAGCGGCGCCGAGGCCCTTGGGATCAAGGGAACAATGGTTTGAGCGGCGTCATTGCCGGGCATCGCGCATCTCCTCATCGTCATGAATCAGATAGCGGTAGAAGGCCAGCACCGTGCGGGCATAGGAACGCGCCCTTTCGGGATCGCTGCTGTGATACCGGCCGATGCCGGCAGTCAGATCGCCCGGCGCCGACGCCAGCGCCTCCTTGAGGATCACAGCACCGATCTCGAGATTGATGACGGGATCGAGCAGCGATTTCGGATCGTCGACGCGATGGCCGTGCCAGCGGATGTTGATCTGCAGCAGGCCGACATCGACGGAGCGATCCTGATGGGCCGAGAGGAGCGTCATCGCCTCCTCCTGGCTGGTCGGGAAGAACGCCTGGCCGTCGATGTTCAAGGCCCAGGGCCACGGTTCGATCAGCCCATGGTCATCGGTCCGGCCGCTTTCAGCGAAAGCGATCGCTTGAAGCATGCGCGGATCGTCGAGGGCCGGCCTTTTGCGCGGCCTCTGTCCACGGCGCTCTATGAGGTTCAAGTGCGATGGCGGAGCTTGAGATCGTCAGCAAGAGACTGAGCGCCGTCACGCTCCGGCTTAGGATAGAGACCGGCAGACAGCGATCAGCGATCTGCAGCGATTCGGCATATCGAGTTCGCATCGATCGCCGATGCAGTCTCGGACCATGGCGATCTTTGAAAATATCGATCCGGGTCTCATCCAGCATTGAACGTCGAAACATCATCGGCCCCTCCTCAACGTTTTGCTTCTTGCCGCGCTGATTCCCGAAACGGAAATCGAGCCGCGTTTAATATTCTCCCTTACGAATTTCTGTTGTGCGCGGGACGCCGGCTGGTCCGGGTCTCGTTGGATTCCCTCAATGACTCAAGACACCTGAGAGGCGAAAACTATTGCATCCCCGACGCGAGAAAATTGGAAAGCGAGCTTTGCTCCTCGCAGCGATGGCTTAATGAGAGAGATTGGCAGCGACCGCTCGCTCGAAGCCACGGTGCGGATAGAATAGCGAAACGGAGCGCCAAACCGCGGAGCTCAGCCATTCTTCGTGGAAGGCGTCGCAAGCGGCCTGTCTCCGAGGGCCTTGCATATTGTCAGCTGTTAATTAAATTAGACACGCTTTTCTTAATTAAGGCCGATCGCTGATAAAGCAGGCTTTCATGGCGAGACAATCATGACCAGCAGGCTGGGCCGCTATGTCGAGACCGCCGTCGGCGGCGAGCGGGTGCGCGCCTTCGTGCCGCCACCCTTGCCGCCGACCCCGCCGCTCGATCTCGAGCCGCTGCTGTCGCGACTGAGCGCCGCCGATCGGGCGATCGGCCGGCTGGACGGCATCACCCTGCTCCTGCCGGACCATGCGCTGTTTCTCTACATGTATGTGCGCAAGGAAGCCGTGCTCTCCTCCCAGATCGAGGGGACGCAGTCGACTCTGACCGATCTCCTGCGTTTTGAGATCGAACAGATGGCCGAACCGCCGATCGACGACGTGCGCGAGGTCTCCAACTATGTCGATGCGCTGCTCTACGGCCTGGAGCGACTCGACACCCTGCCGCTGTCGCTGCGCCTGATCCGTGAGATGCATGCGCGCCTTTTGCAGAGTGGACGCGGCCAGACCAAGGACCCCGGCAATTTCCGCACCTCCCAGAACTGGATCGGCGGCACGCGCCCCGGCAATGCGCTGTATGTGCCACCACCCGTTCCGGACATGCAGACCGCCCTTGGCGACCTCGAAAGCTTTATCCACGAGGACACGCCGTCGCTGCCGCCGCTGATCAAGGCCGGCCTGATCCACGTGCAATTCGAGACCATCCATCCCTTTCTGGACGGCAATGGCAGGCTGGGGCGCCTCTTGGTCACGCTCTTCCTTTGCTTGACCGGCGTCATGCGGCAGCCGCTGCTCTATCTCAGCCTCTATCTGAAGACGCATCGCACCGATTATTACCGGCTGCTGCAGGAGGTGCGGGAGCAAGGCGCATGGGAGGCATGGCTCGAATTCTTTCTGGATGGCGTCACCGAAACCGCGGACCAGGCTTTCAACAGCGCGACCCGCATCGTCGATCTGTTCGAGACCGACAGCACCGCAATCGGCCAACATGCCGATCGCTCGGGCTCGGTGCTCAGGCTTCACGAGCTCTTGCAGAAGAAACCCTTCCTGAGCGCGCCGGCGGTGCGCGATCTGACCGGGCTAACCATGCCAACGGTCAACGCTGCGCTGGAGACCCTGCAGCAGCTCGGTATCGTCGCCGAGGTCACAGGCCGGCGACGTGGTCGGATCTATGCCTATCGCGCCTATCTCGAGATTCTCAGCGAAGGGGCGGAGCCAATCCGATCTACGTCTCTTGATGCGCGTTCTTAATCGACATCTGGACCACCAATGCCATGCGCCGCCCGAGTATCAAGGAAGAAAGCCTGATCAAATTCTGCGATCTCGCCGATGCAACCTTTGAAGCGGCGGTTGCAGACATCGAAGGTGATAAGCAATCCTGAGACCTGATCGCAATCGGAAGGCACGAGCAGTGCCTACCGAAATGATGCTATCACGTGCCGGCCGGCCGCCTCACTTTGAGAAACTGAGGCGCATTCAGTCGGCCAGATCTTCCTGGCCAGGCGTTTAAACTCCGCTACGCCGAGTGATCCGCGCTTTCTGGCTTTTGAACCCGGAACTTCCAATCTCTCTTCGACGGCCTTGTACGGGGCCTCCCACATTTCTCGCGCAGTCATCGTTTCATTGTCGAGCAAAACCAACAGGACGGTATCGCAATCAGCGCCGCGCTTGATCGTGCCAAGTCGCTGACCGGGCCTTGCGCCTTTACCGTAAGCACGGCCTTTGATCTGCACTTTTTGGACGCCGTTTGGCGTTTCGATCGTCGCATCATATCCGGCCGTTCGGGGCGGTGCCAATGTCATGCCAAAGGTCTCTGCCGCAACATATTCCGCGACCTCCCCTGTCACTCCAAGAGGCTTGCCAGTCAGCTGATAATATTCAGCTGCGAGTGGCCTGATCGTCGCCAGTATCTCGCGCACTCTTTCTGATTGATCGTCGTCAGTCATTAAATTCCATTCAATGCAAAGTTTATCATTGCAAATTCATGCTATGAAGTTTTAAGAAGAATTCATTCAACGTTTGTTCTCGCGCATCGAGTCATACACAGCCATCACATGGAAATGAAGCTCTTTTTGAGCTTGCTTATCGTGTTGTCGACGCGATGGTAAGAGGTGCCTTTCATGATCCGGTATCCGGTCCTCGTGGTGGTACTGAGTGTGTTCCGAGCGCCCTTGCCGAAGCAGTGGCGGGAGCGCAGGCTCGCACTCGTTCGCCGCCGATCCCTCCACTCGATGCCGAGCCGCGGCTGTCTCGCATCTGGGCCGCCGACGGACTATCGGCTGGCTCGACGGCATCACCCTGCTGCTGCATAGCTCTCAGTCAATTGCAGTACGCGCTGAATTCTTACACGCTATTCCGGGACGCGACAGTCAGACGAGACTGCGTCGTCGGAGCAACATGACTGCAAGTTCGGGCAGTCGGTCGGTTGTCAGAGTGCTTCCCGCGAAGCTGAGAGAGAGCAACTCCGCGTCTAGGTAACTATCGTATTTGTCATGCTGCTTGTTGGTAACTTGCCGAGCGAGGTGCAGCGGATCCGGCGCAGGATTCTGCGAGAGTTGAGCCAATGCTGTCTTCACCTCGTCCTCGGAATGATCGGCAATGATCACCATGTCATCAAGCCTGGTTTTCAGACCTTCAGCAGTCAGGGCCATTGCCAGGGTAACCAGTCGACGTGTTCCGACCCATGGAAACAGGAGCGTCGACTCGCCATTGGCCACAATCGATACGCGATCAAGCTTGGCCATTCGGAAGGCTTCTCGGCCTTCCTCGAGAAGGTTGCGTCCTTGAGCATCCAGGTATGTCGGCAAATCGGTGCTCGTGAAGACCTTCCTCATTTCTTTGGCGATTTGATCGTGAAGGGCAACGCCCTCGCCACCGAAAGTGGGTGGCATGCCTCCTCTTGCCCGCTTCACCTCCACGACCTTCTGGCGCTCATGAAGCTCGATCACTTCCCACCGCCGTCCGGCAAAAATGATCAAATCATTTCGACGCACCGGGAAGGAGATGGGAACCGTTCCAAGCGTTTTGCCCTCGGCGACGACACGATATTCCGAAGGCGTCTCGAAGACCGCGTAGAAGGTGTAGTGTTCCACCACGCGCTCGCCTTCGCGGCCGAGGAGCAACGTCCCATCCGGCGCCTGTTCGATCAGCTCGACCTCGGGATCGCCCATGTGGCGCAGCAGCTGGCTGAACAGGTTTCTCGTGATATTGCCAAATGGTCCCGTTGCGCAGAGGGTCTGATAGAGTGCTGTGGCTTGGGCGCCGCCTTGCGCCGCGATGATCGAAAGGATCTGGTGCAGCAAAGTTGAAAGGTGCAGAGCGCGTTCTGGTGGTGGCTCACACCAGCCCGCACGCAGAAGCCGCACCGCGGCAACGGCAAGCACCGTGTCCAGCCGAAGACGTGAGAGTAGTGACGATTGCGCATCGATCGGCTCCTCCTCGACATAGATGCGGAGTATCGAGGGTTTGCCTGGCCTACGGCCCGACCGACCGAGCCGCTGGCGCAAGGCGGCAATCGAGCGCGGCGCGCCGAGTTGGGCGATGCTTTCGACATCGCCAATATCGATACCAAGCTCGAGCGTCGTCGTGCACACCGCTGTTGTCGGCAAGCGCCCGTCGCGCAGGCGGGTCTCGACCTCATGGCGCAGCTCCTTGGCGAGGCTACCGTGGTGAGGGAAGAACTCATTGGGAATCGAGGCGTCTTCGCACATTTGCCTCAGCCGGTCGGCGTAGATCTCGACTGACTGCCTGGACCCTGCAAAGACGAGATTCGAGCTGCCACGCAAGACCTTCAGCAGATGATCGGCGATCGCCTGCCGAGCAGCGGTGAGCTGCTGGGGGACGTCGTCCGTGTCTTTAGCCTCATCACTGGGCAAGCCTTGTGCGGATGAGTGCTGATATCCACGGATCTGAAGCTTGAGTTCTGCTTCATCCGACCTGCTTTCCAGGATTGTCACGGCGGCCGGATCACTTGGTCGTAGCGCTGCAGCGGCGAGCTGCATGTCGCCAAGTGTTGCCGATAGCCCGATCCGCTTGACCCTTCGGCTGGTCAGGAGTTCGATCCGATGCAGTAGCGACTGAAGCTGAATGCCGCGCTCGCTGACCAGAAAGGCGTGAAGCTCGTCGACCACAATGAACCGCAATCCAGCAAAGAGACGCGGCAGCTCAAGACCTCGCAGGACAAACAATGCCTCTAGAGACTCCGGCGTAATGATCAGCACACCACCCGGTTGCCTGCGCGCCTTTCGCTTGGCGGAGTCGGCAACATCGCCATGCCATTTGTGCAGGGCGATATCCGCCATGCCACAGAGTGCCTCCAGCCGACGCGCCTGGTCATTGATCAATGCCTTGAGCGGGCTGACAGCAAGGACCTTGAAGCCTGACAGCGCGTTATCATCCTCTGTCGCAATCGCTGAAACAATGGGCAGAAACGCTGCCTCGGTTTTGCCGCCCGCTGTCGCTGCGCTGATGACCACATCGCCTTCGCCATCGAGGATCGTCGCGACGGCGCGTTCCTGAACATCACGCAGCGTTGTCCAGCCTTGCTGCCAGATCCAACGTTGGATTCTCGGCTCCAGACGGTCGAAGGCCGTCGAGGTCGTCACCGCGCGGCCCGATCAGAGCTTGAAGCTTGTAAGCTCATCATCGTCGTCTGGCGCGGCTGTGTCGTCCACCGGCTGGTCCGCCTCGACGTCGATATGGTCCAGGAGATTCTGCCAGCTCGTTCCGGGATTCTGCTCGATGACCGATAGCAGGTTGACGAAGGCTTTCACTGTCGTCCTTGGCGTCCGAAAATAGGCATCGCCGATCCGCTTTGAACAATGTGCCATAAAGGCGGGCAAGGCCTCGTCGGGAACCAGATACGCAGCCGCATCGCCGAGTGCGAAGATCGAGCGAATCTTGCCGAGCAGCACGAAGAGTTCTTCCTGGGTCAGCGCTTGCAGGCGGATCACCGGTCCCGACATGTCGATCAGGCCACCGACCGCAAACCGATTTTCGGCGAGCCGGCTCTGCAACGCCTCGTAGCTGTAGAGGCCTCGTCGTGTATCCAGCAGAAACTCGGGCGTGCCTCCGAACACGAAGCCAAGATGCCCGCTATTGCCCTGGAGCACATCGTTCAGCATGCGCAACAGCTGTTCGTAGTTGGAGCCACGCGCCTGCGTGCTCTGGAGTTTGTAGAGATTGACCATCTCGTCGACGGTCACCATCAGGCCATCGTACCCGGCGATGCGGACGAAACAGGCCATGAGCTTCAAATAGTCATAGACGCTCGAATCGTCGATGATGTTGCGTACATCCAAGGCCTGGCGGGCTTCAGTCTTCGTGCCGAATTCGCCGCGCAGCCAACGCAGAGCTGCGGCGCGTCGCTCTTCGTCTCCAGCTTCCGATGCCCGCCAATAGGCCGACACGACAGCTGCGAAGTCGTAGCCGGACACCAGATCCTGCAAAGGCGCCAGCCGCTCATCGATTTCGTCTTCGATGGCCCTTCCTGCCTGACCAGCCGCTTTATGGGCGTCCGAAACGAATCGCTCGACGATACTCGCGAGCGCACCTCCATTGGGCTTGGTCCGTGTCGAGAGATTGCGCATCAACTCGGCATAGCTGCATGTTGACGAAATCGGCTGACGCTGTTGGTTTGACGCCTATCGAGAGCAGCGGGGCGCGGCATGTCGTTGGGTCGTCAATCGGATCGGCAGTCCGATCTTTTGCTGAGCTGGGACGAGCTTCCTCGTTCAGCGGGCCATCCATTCTATGACCAACTGCAGGCTGTCTTGCGAACCGCCGGCTTCGATGGGTTTGTCGAGGAATTGTGCCAGCCCTTCTATTCGTCTTCGGCACGAGGGCGCTCTTCGCTTCCACCTGGCCGGTATTTCCGCATGCTTTTGGTCGGCTATTTCGAGGGGCTGGACAGCGAGCGCGGGATCGAGTGGCGCTGTGCCGACAGCCTGAGCCTGCGCGAATTCTTGCTGCTGTCGAGCCGGGAGAACGTGCCGGATCATTCCTGGTTGTCGAAGACGCGCTCGCGTCTGCCGCTGGAAGTCCATGACGCTGTTTTCACCTGGGTGCTGACGCGGCTTGCCGATCACGGTCTGATCAAGGGCGAGCGGATCGGTGTGGATGCATCGACGATGGAAGCGAACGCCGCGTTGCGAGCGATCGTGCGCCGCGACAGCGGCGAGGGCTACCGCGAGATGCTCAAGCGCCTGGCCAAGGAAAGCGGGATCGGGACGCCGACGGCCGATGATCTGATCCGGATGGACAAGACGCGCAAGGGCAAGAAGCTGTCCAACGAGGACTGGGAGAGCCCCACCGATCCCGATGCGAGGATCGCCAAGATGAAGGACGGTCGAACGAGGCTCGGCTACAAGCCGGAGCATGCGGTTGATCTGGATACGGGCGCGATCGTCGCGGCTCCCATCCATGGGGCCGACGAGGGAGACACCAAGACGCTGCCCGGCACGCTCGAAGCGGCAGAGGAGAACCTCGAGGCGGTTGGGATGGAGCCGAGCCCCGAGGACCCGGCCGAGCTCGTTGCGGACAAGGGCTACCACGCCAGGGGCGGCCTCAAGGATCTCGAAGATGGGCCTTGGAAAAGCAGAATCAGCGAGCCCAAGTCGAACGGCATCCATCGCTGGAAGGGCGATGACGACGCCAAGCGCGCCTACTACAACAATCGGGCGCGCCTTCTCTCCGAGGTCGCCAGGCAGGCCTTCAAGCTGCGCGCCGAATTGGTCGAACGCTCGTTCGCGCTCATCTTGGATCGAGGCGGCATGCGCCGGGCCTGGCTACGTGGCCGTGACAATCTCCAAAAGCGCTATCTGATCCACGTCAGCGGCTACAATCTCGGCCTGATCATGCGACTTCTGACCGGCTCCGGCACGCCGAGGCGTTGGGCGGATGCCAAAATCGGCGTGATCTGGCTGTGCTATCCCGTCGACGACCAACACATCGTCTTACTCTGCTGTTTGGTCGTCATCGACGGCCCTTATCAAAGCGAAATCCTCGGTATCGAGGCCACGCTGCTCACCCGCTGAAAACGCCATTCAGCAACAGCCTGATAGAGGTTGCGTGCCTGCCCAGATGAAGCATGCAGCCTGCGGTCTGGGCCCAAATCTGCCGACGCTACAACCAACTTACGCTCAAGCGCGATGAGTCGCACGAGGTTGAGGAAGAACGTCTTGCCCGATCCGTATTCACCGATGACGAGCCGAAATGCTGCGCCGCCGTCACACAGACGCTCGACATCCCTGATCATGGCTTGAATCTCCGAGGCGCGGCCGACTTGGAGATGTTGCAGCCCTAGCCGTGGGACGACACCGGCATTCAGCGCCTGCACGATCGTGTCCTTGTCCCGCGCCTTGATCTTTGATGTCGTCATGCTGCCACCTTCCTCATATCCTCGGGCAGCACGTCGTACTGCACAAAAAGCGGATCGCCATCTTCAATAATCGCTGCGTCGAAGCGGTCAAACGACCATTCGTTGAGGGTTTCAATGGCGCCATCGGGCAGCAGTTCAAAGCCGCGGCACAAAGCCTCGATGTCCGCCCGCGACCAGGTCTCACGGCCAAGAATCTCATCCAGGAGAGTCGCGTGGCGGCGATCCAGGCCCTCGAACGCAGCGGGTTCATCGATCGGAAGCTCGGGTATAGGATCGGGATCCGGCTCTTCGGTTGGTGCCGCGAAGATTCCCGAGAGAACAGAGGCAACCACCTCAGTCTCACGTCTGACGCGCTCGATACGCAGATGATCCAGCGTGATCGACTCTTTTGGTGCAGTCTTCGGTGGGGCTGGAATGCGATGTTGTGGAGCACCTGTGGTCGCCGGACGGACGGTAACTGGCCCTTCCTCGGGTCGGGTAGCATCGCCTTCTAAGGCATGGAGATCGCCGTAGAGAACGGAAGGCTCGAGGTCCAACAGCTTGTATAAGCGTTCCAGAAGCTCGATCTCTTTCGGATCGATCCGATCATCGGCCGCAGCCATGGCGAGGGCGAACTGGGCGAGCGAATGGCGCTCGGTCTCTGACACCTGACCGATGCGCTTCTTCATGTCGCTGAACGGCGGCGGTACGAGCAGCAGCCATGTCGCCAGGGCGGAGAGACGCCGACGTTCGCAGGCGGCGAGATGTAGGCTGTCTTGGACTGATCCAATCAACTGTCTGATCTCTTGGTCGGCGATCACGCCGTCGGCATGAGCAATGGCAGCTGACATCGACAGGATCGCCCGCGCGGCCGCGTAGCCAGGTCCGGACGCGTGATCATCGCTTCGTGTTTCAGGCAGCTTGAACAGAGCTACAGCCTCTTGCAGCTTTGGAGAGGGGCTGCCGTGGACTGGATCAGGCTCCATACCATAGCCGAATGCTGCCAATGCAGCGCTCATGGATTGCGCTATCCCCTTCGGCACACGGTCCGTCTCGCCAGGATCCAGCTCGAGCCGACTAAGCAGGTCCGATGCTTTGGCAACACCGACAGTCGAGCCCACGACGGTCTGCAGCCACTGTATCAGTTCCTTGCCTGCGCCCATGTCGGCTTCCTCCCTGATCTCTGGTGGCAGCAAGACGAGCGCTTGCAGACTGCGCGCGGCTTGGGGCCGTTTGCCGATAAGTCGGCTATATGGTGAAAGCTCGTCGGTGCATTCCTCGACGATCGACTGGGTTTCTTGGATCGGCTGGCGCAGCTTGACGATATCGGGCAGATCGGCCGCGATTGTCACGTTAAAATCCCCGCTGGCCGCACGGTACTCTTGGCGCAGCTTGGATTTCGGCGGAGCGATCCGCATGCCTTCCGGATAGGCTGCATCGAAACGACGGCGGAACAGCAGGCAGAACTGATCAAAGGCTCTGATGGCGGGGGTTCGAAGCCGCGTCTCCGGATGGCTTAGATACCATGACAGCATCCAATCGGCAGTGAGCGCTTGGCGTGCGGCGATACGTCGACCGAGACCAATTCGGAGGGTGAGGGGCAGTTCCCAGTCGTTATCCAGATCCAAAGGTGGTGCTTCATCCTTTGGCGGATCGGCGGCAGCGATTAGCTGAAGAGCGTGCGCGGCTTCGAGAAAATGGCCGCTGTATCGGCGAAATGATCGATTGTCGGAATAGACGCCACGGAGCCGTTCTACCTCGGCAACCAACAATGGGAGGTCCCTGTACGCCTCATCTGCGAAGAGACGTCGCTCCAGGCCGTAAAAGAAGAGGAACACATGCCCCAGCCCGATCGTCGGGTCAGATCGACCGCTTGCAAGCCATTGCAGATAGGCAAGCCGCGAGCGCGGATCGATCTCCGCATAGCTTGGCCAATAAGGCATCAGAGCGCCTTGATGATCAGCGTCACGTCGAGCTACCTGGATCGACGGGTCAATTGTTGACCGCCACGCCTGATCGTGACGTCCTTTCGGTCCGACATAGATCATGCCTTCCTCGATCGAGAGGCCGGCAATCTTGACGGTCTCGTCAGGGCGAAGCCATCGTGCGCCTCGATCACGTCGATGGGCAGGTGCAGCAACACGAAGATTGTCAGTTGTCATTTGGCCGACATTCGTCGGCTGTCCGAAACTATCGCCCGTTGGCTTGTATTCCGGCGCTTGTTTTTGACGCTTTCCGAAAAGCCAGCCAAGTCCAATCATCATTTTGCTCCGTGGCCTACATGAGCAGCTCACTGAGGTGGGCGCCTTGTCGGCCTTGGTTTAGTTGCGCGCTATTAGATCCTTAAAGGAATTGCCACTAATTCACCGCGGCTGCTGCAGGGACCGCTCAGGCTAACGCGTGTAAAAGATATGCCCTTAGATCGCTCCAGTCATTTTCCAAGATCGCGCTGAACATTCGATCTTAGAGCACATACTTCATGCAACCGTTAAGGGCGAAAGGCCAAAAGTGTTCTGGGAATTGCCCAAACACAACCTCAGGTAATATGTCTTGCTCGGCCAGACGAGACCGAGGCGAAGAGGTAGCTTCACGACAAGGTTGCGGCTGTTAGGAGATCCTCCACCCGTTGTTCGTAAAATCAGAAGACGGTATCTCCACGGCGCATCACAATCCGGGGTTCCACCCCGCGATTTTGTGATTTAGATTGGCTCACCTTGTAACGTACGGTTGGTATAGTTATGGCTTTTCGTTTTGTTCATACAGCCGATATCCATTTGGATTCACCCCTCAAATCCTTGGCACTTCGGGATGTCGAGCTTGCAGAGATCGTGGGCAACGCCACGCGTCAGGCCCTGGAGCGAATTGTCGATCTTTGCCTCAACGAACAGGTCGATGCGCTGTTGATCGCCGGTGATCTTTTCGATGGCCACCAGCGCAGTATCAAGACCGCGATTTTTCTTGGCGCCCAAATGCGGCGTCTAACCGAAGCCGGTATTCAGGTTTTCGTCATTCGTGGCAATCACGATGCTGAATCGATCATCACCAAACACCTCTCCCTGCCGGAAGGCGTTCAAGTATTCACCGGACGTGCGGGCGTCGTCCGGATCGACATGTCAGCTGTCGCGATTCACGGAATCAGTTTCGCGGAACGGGAGATGCCGGAAAGCCTGTTGCCCAAATTTCTGCAACCGGTGCCCAACTACCGAAATATCGGACTGCTGCACAGCAGCCTCGTGGGAGCGGAAGGCCATGACGTCTATGCGCCCTGCAGCCTTGCGGATCTGAGGGCGCATGGCTTCGACTACTGGGCGCTTGGCCATATCCACAAACGGTGGATCGAGAAGGATGGGGCCTGCGCAATCGTGATGCCCGGGATGCCCCAGGGGCGTGATATCGGCGAAGCCGGCCCGAAATCCGTGACGCTGGCAACGATCGCGGATGATGGGTCGATCAGCCTGGAGGAGCGCGTTACCAGCATCGCCCAGTTCGAACGGATCAGGCTCGACCTTGCTGGCGAGGATGACTGGTCCGGCGCGGTTCGTGCGCTGGAACAAGCATTGAAGGAGGGACGCGCGCGGGCGGTCTCGGATCACCTGATCGCCAGGATCGACATTGTCGGCCGAACGCCGCTTGCCATGCGTCTTCGACGAGACGCCGACATGCTTCTCGGCGAGGCCCGGCAGGCCGCGGCGGCGATCGGCAGGACGTCGATCGAGAGCCTGTCGATCGATGCGCTTCCGGCGGCGGTCTCGGGGTCGACGATCGGCCACGACCCCTTGAGCGAGCTGCGGACCTTGATGGCGAGCGAAGTGATGGCATCCAGCGCGCTCGGCGAGACCGCGCGGGCGCTGGTCGAGGAGCTTCAGCGGCAGCTTCCGCCGGAGCTGCGTAGCGGGTTGGGCGACGATGATGGCGAGATCGACCGGACCGTGGCGCGTCTTATCCGTCAGGGGGGCGAAGAGGTCCTGGCCAGGCTGGATGCAGGCGGGAGGCAGGTCTGATGCGCCTGCGTCGGCTCGATCTTGCTCGCTATGGCCATTTTTCCGACTTCTCGATCGACTTCGGCGAGAAGCCGGCCGACCGGCCGGATCTGCATATCGTCTTCGGGCCGAACGAGGCGGGCAAGAGCACGGTTCTTGCGGCATTTCTCGATCTGCTGTTCGGGATCGAGCGGCAGAGTTCCTTTAATTTTCTCCATGACTACCAATCCATGCGGATCGGCGCGGCGCTGGAGATCGAGGGCGAGCTGTGCGAGCTCATCCGCATCAAGAAGGATCAGGGAAGCCTGCTCGGCGAAGGTGATCTGCCGGTGCAGGAGATAGTGCTGACCTCCTGTCTCGGCGCGATCGACCGGCAGAGCTACCAGGCCATGTTCTGCCTCGACGATCACACGCTCGAGGCGGGCGGCGACAGCATCTTGAAGAGCGAAGGAGATCTCGGCCGCCTCCTGTTTTCGGCCATGTCCGGCCTGTCGGCGCTGAGCGCGGATCTCGGTGGGCTGAAGGAGGAAGCCGAAGGTTTCTTCAAGCCTCGTGCCAGGACTTCCGAACTGAAGGAGTTGAAGGAACAGCTTGGAGAGTTGGCGAAGAGCCAAAAAGCACTCGACGTCAATGCCAGGCAGTTCGCTGAATTGGCGCAAAAGGCGGACCATACCGACAACGCTTACAAGGAGGCGCGAGATGAGCGTGATGCGCTCAGGCTGCGCCATGCCGATCACCTCGCCCTGCTCGACGCCCTTCCGATCGCGCGCAAGCTTGGTGAGTTGCAGGAATCGCGAGCATCGCTGGAGCATTGGCCCGACCCACCGACTGGTTGGCAAGAGGAGCTTCGGCATTTCTCCATTGACCGGGCAGCGTGCGAGGCGACGATCAGCAAGGATCAGGCCGACATCGCGCGTCTCGAGACCGAGCTGACCGACATCGTTGTCGATCGGACGGTGCTCGCGCTCGGCGAGCGGATCAACGCTCTCCCCGGGTTGAAAGCCGACTATCGGTCCGCGGACGACCTAGAAGTTCTCCGGCAGAATTCCGTGCGACTTGCCAATCAGCTCGATGACGTCGTCGCGCGCCTGGGACGTCCTGGCATCGATGATCCGCGGCAGTTGCTGATGCCTGTCGAAGTGACCAGCGGTCTGCGCGATCTGGTCGCGGAGCATTCCAGCCTGAGGCAGGCGGAAGAAACCGCGCGCAAGGAACTGACGCAAGCCGATGACCGCCACGCCGAAGCCGCCGGAGCCCTAGAAGAGATCGGCGCGCCCGTCGACGCGGACGATCTTCGGGCGATCGTCGAGCGGCATCAAGGCGATGCGCTTGATGGCAGGGTCGAGCAACGACGAAGCGAGCATGCCGCACTCCTCCTGGAGATCGAGGAGGCGCAATCGGGCCTTCGGCCATGGCAGGGGGATCTGGATCAACTCATGAATTTGCCGGTGCCGAATCGTGGCAAGCTGGCATGCTGGCAAAAGGAGCGGGATGCCCAGGCTCGGGAGCATGACCTAGTCGCCCGCGAGCTGGCCGAGAAGGAGGCGGCGCGGGATCGCCTCGTCGCCGAGCTCGAGCGGGTGACGCAGCGAACTGGTGCGGTCGATGACGAGCAATGCGAGTCGGCCCGTGCTGCGCGGGAAGAAGCCTGGACGGATCATCGGCGGACGCTGAGAGCGGCGTGCATTGCCCCGGAGGAGGCCAAAGCCACGGCTGATCGCTTCGAAGCGGCGCTGGCCCGCTTCGACCATCTGAACGCGACGCGTCTTGGCCATTTGCAGGATGTTGAGCGCTTGCGAGCGGCCGGCGACCAATTGGCGACGACCAATGCGGACCTGGTGTCGATCGGCCGGCGCCAGGAAGCGGCAAAGCAGAGCGCGGATCGGACCACCGCTGCCATCGAGGCGTCCCTCGCCGAAACGGGCCTTCCCGCCGATATGGAGCTGTCGGATCTGGCGCGTTGGCTGGAGCGGCGGGATGTACTGCTGCAACTACGCGTCAAATGCCGAGGTTCGGCGGCGGATCTGACGACGACCGAGCAGCGGGTGGCTGATGCGGCCGGGCATCTTGCGGATGGGATCGAGGCGAGTGGCGAACAGGCCGATCGATCAGCGCCATGCCGTATTCTTTGGGACCAGGCGCAAAGGATCAGCGAACGCGCCCTGAAGCAGCAGGCTGCGTTCGAAGCGGCCAAACAAGAGCTGCGTCGCAGCGAGGCCGATCGCGAGGCCAGGAAGCGTGACCTCGATGCCGGAATCCGGGCCATGCAGGTCTGGCGCGAGCGTTGGACATCGCTGATCGAAAGATCCTGGCTTGGCGAGATGAGCCGGGAGCGTCAGCCTGGCGAGGTGAATGAAATTCTCGACTTGCTTGCGGACCTACCCGGCAAGATCGAAAAGCAGGAAGATCTCGATCAGCAGGTCAGGTCGATCGAAGCCGGCAGGACGCGTTTCATCGAGACCGTCGAGGCACTTGCCACCGAGGCGGGCGAGGTGTTCGACCAGGGGCAGGTCGTTCAGCACGCCGACATGCTTCGTCAGCGTCTTGAGGAAGCGCGGGATCGGGAACGGCTAGCCTTATCGAAACAAGAGGAACTGGCGCAGCGCCGGCAGCGCGTCCGTGAGACAGAAGCGGCGCTATTGGCCATCGAGAAACGTCTTGCGCCACTCAACGCTGTTTTTTCGGCAGCCGATTTCGAGGATCTCCAGCAAAGGCTTGAACAGGCCCAGGCCAAAGCAGACCTCGATCGGCAGATCGAGGATGTCGAGCAGCAGCTGGTCGAGCGGCTGAAGACGCCATCACTGGCGGCAGCCTGCGAGCAGGTCGCGGCGGTGACCCTCGATGAGGACGGGACCGAGCGGCTGCGGGCCGAGCTTGTCGAACTCGAGACAAGGCTCGAGGAGGAGGATCAGCGCGTCCAGCAAACCTATCGTGATCGCGAAAACGCGCGCCAGGCGGTCGCTGAGATCTGCGGCGACGGCGAGGTCGCCCGTCTTGAGGAGGCGCGACAATCGCTGCTGCTCGAGATCGAGGAGCGGGCCGAGGGGTATCTGCGCCTCAAGATCGGAACTGCGGCGGCGGAGCATGCGCTCCAGCTATACCGCAGCCGCCATCAGAGTTCGATGATGACCCGTGCTAGCGATGCCTTCAGGCGGATCACCGGCGGTCGTTTCGCCGGCCTGACCACGACGCCGGGCAAGGATGGCGAGGTTCTGGTCGGGAGGCCGTCCACCGGCGGCTCGCAGATAGCCTACACCATGTCGAAAGGGACGCGGTTTCAGCTCTATCTGGCCTTGCGGATGGCGGGTTATCTTGAATTCGCCGAGCAGCGCGAACCTTTGCCCTTTATCGCCGACGATATTATGGAGACCTTCGATGATGATCGTTCCGCGGAAACTTTCAAGTTGTTGGATGGGCTCGCCGAGAAAGGCCAGGTGATCTATCTCACCCACCATGGCCATCTCTGCGACCTGGCACGGCAAGCCTGCGGAGGACGTGTGCACATCCATCGGCTTCCTCCGCCTGTAGCGACGGCGTCGGCGACTATCGCGGCGGCCTGATAGGGGACAGGGCGCAGTGCAAAACAAAAGCATCCCTCAGGCCGAAAGAACAATGCCGGACGGTTCCGTCAGAGTCGCATAAGATTGTACACCAATGAATATGTATCTATAACCCTTTCGTGAATAATTATGATTGTGTTTTGTGGGAGAGCAATGTGCTTTTGAGAGCTGCTCACATCAAAAATTTCAGATCGCTTCGAGAAATTACCGTGAATTTTGGGCGCCAAACGACTCTCGTAGGAGAAAATGGTGCTGGGAAGTCATCGGTCCTACGCGCCATCGAGCTCTTCTACGCGAAATCTTTAAATGGAATAAAAGACGCTGACTTCTTCGATATCAACTTTCCAATAGAAATTGAGTTAACATTTCATACATTTACCGAAGAAGAACATGCTCTATTCTCTAGTCGCATAATAAATAACACAATGATCATTGCGCGGGTCATCGAAAGAAATGGCGGGAAAGGCAATGGCGGTTACTATGGCATGACCAATATTCACGGAAATTTCCAGAGGATTAGAGGTCTTCAGGGAGTTGAAAAAAGAACAGCATTTAACGAGATTGCGGGCCAAGGTGATTATCAAGACCTCCCTAGGGCAGCAAGAGTGGCCGACATAGACGACCTATTGGTTGCCTGGGAGGCTGCCCATCCAAATGCCTGCGCACTCGGTCGAGATGACGGCAGATTTTTCGGCTTCTCAAACGTGGCCAGAGGTCAACTGCAGAGGGCTACAAGCTTCGTTCTGGTGCCCGCAGTGAGAGACGCATCCGAAGACGCCCAAGATAGCAAAAATACCGCTATAGGCCAGCTGATGGAAATAATCGTCCGCAGCTCAATCCATCAACGTCAAGATATCAAAAAATTTGAGGCAGAATATTCAGCAAAATATGAAGAGCTTACTAGCGCAGAAAATCTGCCTGAACTAGGAGCAATGGAGAATGATATTAGCGTAACTCTTCAACAAATGTACGCTGATGCGGCTGTTAGCCTCAATTGGAGGAAGAGCGAAGCATTTTCTTTGCCATTGCCTGCTGCCGATGTCTCGTTGCTGGACGATGATATCAAGATACCCGTTGAGTATGCTGGACATGGATTGCAGCGAGCCTTTGTTATTACTCTGCTGCAGCATCTGGCGCGGGCCAGTTTTACATCAATACAGGAAGAGCTTCCGCCGGAAGAGGGGCACGATGATGCAGCACAGCTGGAAGTTTTGGATCAAGAGGCAGCTCAGCTACCTGGCCTAATACTTGCGATTGAAGAACCTGAACTCTTTCAACACCCTACTAAACAGCGCCATTTCGCGCGTGTCTTGCATGATCTGTCACATGGGCACTTGCCAGGCATGGCTACAAGCACACAGATGATCCTTGCTACACACTCTCCATATTTTGTTGCTATCGATAGAAGTGAGGAGGTACGGCTTATGAGGCGGACTGTACGCACGGCCGGACAAACGCGAGAAACGCTCTGCAAAACTGTAGAGTTGGGACAAATAGCTGCTCAATTGGAGCAAGCCAAGGGGCTTCCCGAAGGCACATTCACTGCTCAATCATTGAAACCACGACTTCATATTATTGGACCTGAGCTTTCAGAGGGATTCTTTGCAAAGGCAGTGGTCCTTGTGGAAGGTCCGGGAGACAAAGCAGCACTGTGCGCGGCAGCGAAATTTGCTGAACGCCGCTTCGAGGAAGCTGGCATTGCAGTGCTTTCGGTGGGTTCAAAGAACAATCTAGACCGTCCTTGGGCAATTTTCTCAAGTCTAGGTATTCCCGTCTATGTTCTGTGGGATGGTGATGTGAATTTGGGAGACAAGAAGAAATCGGAGGCCTCTCAAAATTGTAATCTAGCTCTACAAAAGTTATTGGCAGTTCCTGAGCCACACCACGTTAATCCATCGTTTGTCCGCTCAACATGTGCGTGCCTGCACGATAAGCTTGAATCAGTGATGGAGGAGGAGATCGGAATCGAGCTATTTGCACAGTTGGTTGAAGAGAAGGTGGCGATTTACGAGTTGCGCGACAGAAAAAGCGGATTGAAAAATCCAGAAATCATTGGAGAGGTATTGTCTCAGGCTGCCGAAAAAGGCGCATACCCTCAAACTCTCAATGAAATTATTGGGCAAATCTTCTCTTTGCTAGACGAACCAGATAATCAGCCGATAATGGACGCGGCCTAAGGCCCCGGAAAACCAGGGGCGACAAAGAATTTTGTGAAAGTTTTCGAAGCTCCACTTCGGACCAACTGCGAGTGATCTGTGATGATGAGATTAGGAAACGACGCCTTGGGAAGCGAGCTTCTGATTTGCTATCGCTCGATCGAACGTCCGCCCCTGTCGAGCACACGCTGAATACGGGCAGCGGGCTCCATGTCAGCGTTTCTGTGCCGGCGGATAGCCAAGTCACGGACGACCTGTTCGGCCATACCGGCGGTCTCACGCGCCTGATCCAGCGCCGCCGACTGCAGACCGACCCGCTCGCCGAGGGAGCGGATGAGCCGGTTGCGGTTATCGGTCACGATAAAGGGTGATCCAGGCGCCCGGCTGACACCGACATAGGCGCTGGTGAGGTGGATGGTGTTCACCCGATAGCTCGACGCATTCAGGATAGGATAAGCGGTGGCGCCCTGGGCGCGTTGGATGGTGACGGCGTAGCCGTAGTCAAGATGCTGATGCTCGTTGCGGATGAGATCGAGCTGGCGCCGTCCCCCATTGCTGTGCTCGATCTCGATCGTCTGTTTGGTTGCGTCTACACCGACTACTCTCGCGAAGCGGCCGCTGACCGCGCCGATGGCGTCATTGTTTTCGGTCCAGCGGATGCGGTCGCCGATCCTGAGCTCCTTTTCCTTTGGTTCGAAAACCGACACCGGATAGGTCTCCGACCGTGGCTCCCATCGGATATCCCTGCCTGTGTTATCTCGAAGTCTGACCTCAGCGCCTTCGATGGCTTCGACCGTGAGATAAGCGCCACTGGCGATGGCCGGCTGATCCCGCAAGCGGGCGGTATGCATGAAGCGGACGATCTGGCTAGGCTTGTAGCTCGTTGCGCTCGCCCTCTCCGTCTTGGTGAGGCCAGCGTCCTGCAGCATGACCGCCTTGATTGCCGGGCCTGAGAGCTCGCCGCGCTCGGCCAACTCGTCCACGGATGAGCCGCGAGACCGAGTCGACACCTTCCCGCGTCGGGTCGATCACCAGGCTGGCCTCGCGATGCGCCGGTGTGCGGCTGACATATTCCCTGGCCATGGCTTGATGCCGAGCACGTTCACCACTGATGACACTGTCACCGTCGATCTCGATGAATCCTGCCGCCGCCGGCTTCGAGATGCTGCAGCGCCCGGCCAGGCTCGCGGCGGATAAGGTCGTAGACCGCCTCGGCCAATCGGGGCTCGGCGGCCTGGCGGACGATGGCGTCGAGATAGTGGGTGTGCATGCCCTGCTCGATCAGCTGGCCTGCCGCCCGTCCGGCGCCGACGCTGCCAAGCTGCAGCACGTCGAACACCAGGAACAGCCTGGCGCCATGCTGCTCGGCGGCGCGGATCAGATCGCGCATGGTCTTGGCGCTGACCATGGAGGCCTCGTCGACGATCCAGACCGGCGCCTTGTCGGCGCCGCTCGACCGGACCCGGCTGACCCGGCTCAGATGGCGGGCGACGGTCCTGCCCTCGGCGCCGATGGCCTTGCCAAGCGTCAGGGCGGCATCGGTGGTCGGCGCCATGGCAGCCACGTCATGCCCTTCGCCCCTCGCGGCGCCGGCAAGGGCGGCAAGCACGCTGCTGGTCTTGGCGGTGCCAGCGAAACCCTGGAGCCCGGTGACGGCATGGGGCGAGGAGAGCAACCTGACGGTCGCCGTCCACTGTGCTCCATTCCAGGGCCGGTCGATCGGCGCGTTGTCGGCCGCGGCGTCGGCGACACGGATCGCGTCGCGAGGACGAAGGATCGGCTGATCGACAAAGGCGAAGCGACTGCGTTTTTCGGCATCGAGCATGCGTTCCTCGTCCTGGATCGCGGCCAGCGTTGTCCAGCCACGACCAGGCACGAAGCTTCGGGTCTCGTGATCGAACACCTGGGCTTCGCGCGCGATCAGCTGACCGCTCTTGGCGAGCGCGTCGATGGCGCTTTCGATCTCCTCGGCCGTAGTGAGGCCAAGGCCTTGCTGGATGCCGATCCGGATTAGCTCCTGATCGGCAAAAACGGCGTTTCGCTCGACCAGGATGTCGGCCGCCGAGCGCACCGCATCGAGCGCAGCACCCGAGACCGCGGATGGTCCATCGAGCGCCGCCGGCGTCCGTCCCGGTCGGTCCTCGGCCGCCTGCACCAGCCTGGCCGCATTCTCGGTGACGATGGTCAGATGGTTTCGGGCCTGGAGGGCGATGTCGATCACCGCCTGCAGGTTGGTGAGCTCGACATTGTCGACCGGCAGATGGGCGATCACCCGCTCTGCCGGCACGGCCACCCGGCTGCGGGCCGTCTCGGCATAAGCATGATCGAGATGCCTCGCCCGTGAGAGATCGATCTCCTGGACCCGACCATGCCGTTCAATCGAGATCACGGCGCGTTCTGGATCGACGCCAACGACGACATCGCGCTGCTGATTGGCGACGCCGATCGTCGGGTCTTTTCTCGTCCAGACGATGCGCTCGCCCACGGTGACGTCACGCTCGCCGATCCGATAGGCGGCTGCCCGCGCAGCGCCCCAGCGCTCCGGCCACCATTCGACAAGGCGGCCTTCATTCTTGCCAAGAATGACGACGCCGCGCTCGGCATGAACCTCCCGAACCTCGAGATAGTCGCCCTTGACGATCTCAGGCTGGCCCGGTCGGCGGTGGCTGCTGGCGAAGCGGATGATGTCGCCCACCCCATAGCTCAGCGCCTGCTTGCGCTCCGTCGGGCTGAGCGGCTTGGCGATCAGCACCTGCACGGTCAGGCTCGGCCAACCAATCTCACCCTGAGCCAGAAGCCGGCCCCTGATCGCCTGATTGATCGCGTCCTTGCCGCGATGGGTGAGATCGAGGATGCGGGTGCTATCACGCTCTTCGGCGGAGAGACCGGCATAGCGATCGGCGATATAGGCGCGGCGCTGCTCCAGGGCGGCGTTCTGATCGTCGATCGACCGGGACTTCGGCGCGATGGTGACGATCTGGCCGCCAGCCTTCTCGATATGGCCGAGGGCGATGGCCGGCTCGCCTCGTGCAAGGGCGGCGACCGCGAGATGCATCTGGTCGATGTCCGGCCTGTCGCGGCCGGGAAGCCGGAAGATAGCGATGCCGGAGGTCATCAGCTGCTCGAACGCCTTCGAGCCGAACGACTGGCCTTCATGCCGGCGATCCATCAGGACGACCCGGGCGTTCTCGGCCTCGGCCGCATCGAGCAGGTCGCGTGTCGCGGCGGGGCCAAGCCGTGCGGCGTCCGTCACCACCCAGACCTCGCGCTGATGGCCGCCGACGAACGCCATGAGGCCGGCGATCCAGGTCTCTTTATCCTGGCGCTTCAAGTCCGCCAGATGACCGGCGACCGTGGTCGCATTCCTGTCCATTAGATTTGCCAGGGCCGTGGCGCCGGCGGCCGATGGCGTCATCAGGCGAACACCAAAGCCCTGTTGCCTGGCGACATTCAGGTAGGCGCCGATCACCTGCCTCGCCATCGGTGAGCCGATCGAGCCATCGATGGCGACCACACGATCCACCGATTGCAGCAGGCCGAACAGGGCCAGGCGATGATCCTCCTCCCAATGGGCTGCCTCGGCTCGGGCGCGATCGATGATCCGGTGAGTCGCCGCCAGGGAAAGGATCGCCGGCTGGGTGGCCCGGCCCTCATGCTCATGGCGCAGGATCGAGGACTCGATGGCCATGGCCTCGGCGGTGGTCCAGCCCTGGACGGCGATATGCTCGCCCGCGACCCGATCAAAACGCTGTGTCTCGCGGGCATGCAGAAAGCCGTCGCGGTCGAGTGTCCGGATCGCGCCGCGAATGGCGTTTCGGTCCGCCCGGCCCAGAGCGTGCCGGGCTGCAAGGTCGAGAAGGGCGACATCCGAGAAGGTGATGGACTTTTCGGCGAGAATCCGGGCAGCGATGCGCGTCGCCTTCAACGCATCGTCGCTCGCGCCGTGCTCGAGGGTTTGCCGATAACCCGCATGGCTCGTTTTCGTGCCGGCTGCATTGCGGATCGCGCCGAGATCGACGCCGTGGCGACCTGGAACGTTGCGCCAAGCATCCGCCAGCTGCTTTCGATCGATCTCCTCATCCTTCTTCGCCCGGGTTTCGACCGCGGCCGCCTTGCGCTGCTCCGTAGTGGCGGTCTCTCGCGAAAGCCCCTTCGCTGCAAGGTTGGTGTCGATCTGGGCGGAGCGGGTCGAGAAAGCCTCGATCAGCCTGCGCGGGATGCTGGCGATCTCGAAGGTTCCCTTCACCGAATCCGCCTCGATCTCGTAGCCGAGCGCCCGGACACGAAGCGCCAGGCTCTGCTGGAAGCGAAGTCCGCCCTCCTTGGCAAGCCAGTAGAGGAAGCGCTCATGCAGGCTGCGCCATTTCCCATCAGGTCCCTGGGTGGCGTTCATGACGACGGCGTGGACGTGCAACCCCGGATCCTTGGCGCGGGTCAGGTCATGGGGAAACATGGCGACGACCAGGTTTCGGGTCGGCGATGAGACGATCCGGCCGCCGATCGTAAAGCGGCTCTTGGCGGCGTGCTCCTCGACCCAGGTCATGGCTTCCTTGGCGGCGTCATTGACTGCGGTGACCAGCCGGCGATCGCCGCCGACCAGGGCCATGAGGCTGACGGATTTAGGCGCTGAGAAGGTGAGATCCCAACCGGCAGCATGCTGACGCTCGCCGTCGACGATCCTGCCAAGCGCGGTTCCGTCCGGCAGCACGCCCTCGCAGAGGCGCGCATAGGCGGCGTTGTCGACGCGCCCCTTCAAGCCGAGGGCGTCGGCAGCCTTGCCGAACCAGAAGGAGGGCGCCGCGTCATCCTTGGCATAGTAGTTGTCGGCGCCATTGTAGTAGCTGCTGTCAGGAACCGCCTGGGCGACACTTAGCATGGGTCGTCCTCCCAGGATGTCTCGGTGATCGAAGGCTTGTCGACGGTGAAGCTTGACGACCTCGCCGTGAAAAGATCCTGCGCCTCTGGTTGGTCCTGCTGCTTTCGGGCCTTGCCTCGTGCGCCATTGCTGCGGCCGGTTCGATTGCTTTCCCCGTCCGTCACGGCACTTCCGTCACCGTCACGAGCTTCGGCGCCAGCCGTTGTCACTGATGACGACGGCGCAGTTTCAGGCGAGTCCTTGTGTTGACGAACAGACGAGCCTTTGGACCTGTCATCTTCAGGACCTGATGGAACCTGCGCCTGCCTCAGCGCCTCGCCGGCGGTGTCGCCGAAGTCGATGCGCTTGACGAGCGCCAGCGTGCTGTCCTCAGCCGCCAACGGCGCCCGCGGGCTGATCGTGGTCAGCGCGACTGGCCGGTCATCCGGCAGCTTCACATAGCAGCGGCAGTCCGGGATTGTCGCGATCTCCGAGGGCAGCACGACCGGGCTCACCCGCCGGTCGACGGAAAGATGCACCTCGTGCCCCCGTCGTCCATGGGAGCTAAGACGGGTGCTCTCGCGCAGCTCCTCGATTTCGGCCTCGCCGATCGAACGCGACGCCCAGGCCGAACCTTCGGGATCGGGCGTGCGGAAGATTGCCTGATTCTGGCAGCCGTTCAGGATGGTCTGGGCATCGCCCTCCTGATAGATGGCGCGCGGCTGCGCCGGGGTCTGCAACGTAATCAGAGCGACGCCGCCGCGCTTTCGGCAGTTCTGCAGGAAGGCCGGCAGAGATGGCAGCGCCTGCAGCGTGGCGAGCTCATCCATCACAAACCAGAGGCGTCGATCCGGGCGCTCGGGCAAGGACAAGAGCGCGCTGGCGACAGCGTCGACCCAGCAGCTCAATAGCGGCTTCAGCACGGTCGATCCCTTGGGATCGGTCGGCAGCCAGAGCCAGGGCCGACCATGCTCGGGCGCCGGCCGGTCGAGGGCCTGGACGTAGTCCTGGATTGAGAAGTCTGATGCGCTTCCCGCATTGGCCTGAAGCAGGCCGAGCGCCTTGACATAGATGCTGTCGTGGATCTCGACATTGGTCCCGGTACGCTCGCCGCCCTCCTGGTAGAGCTTGGCGGCGTTGGTGCCGGCAAGGATCACGCGCATCTCTTCCTGGGTCATGCGCAGGAGGACGTGGAGCAGCTTCGTGACCGAGCGCTCGGGATCTTCTCTCAGGCGATCCAGGACCTCGGCGAACAGCAGCCGGCCCGCCTCGCCCCAAAACGGCTGGTAGCGATCGTCCTGCGGGATGAAGCTCGCCGCGACTGTGGCGCAGTCGGCAGCGCTGTTGATCTCCGACCAGGGCGACCAGACAGCGCTTCGCTGATCGAGCGGATTGAGGATGATGTCGCCGCGCCTGGCGTTAAAGAACCGCGGCAGGAGGCCCGGGCCGTAGTCGTAGACCACGGCGGGCTCGCCTCTGGCCTCGATGCCGGTGAGCAGGTCCTCGGTCACCGAGGTCTTGCCCGTGCCTTGGGCGCCGAGCAGCAGGATGTTGTAGGCTTCCTTGCCCTTGATCAGCGGCACCTTGCCGATCTCAAGCTCGGAGGCGACGCCTTCGCGGCGAAGATCGGAGGCGAGCGCGTCGTCCGAAATAAGCCGCCGGCCGCGCACGATCCGGCGGTCGCTCAGGGCTTCGCCCCGGCGCCGGAGCCAGGCGACGCCGAGAACGCCAAGCAGCAGCGTAGAGGCGGTCGCGATGACCCCGCCCATCCAGAGCGATGCGATGACGGCATCGGCCTGGGCGAGATGCCAGGGATCGAAGCGGATAAACTCGGCGCGCCAGCGCTGCACGCCGTCGCTAGTGCCGACCGTCCAGCGCCAGTCATGCAGGCCGACCTGATCGAACAGCGAGGCCGCGGACCAGCGGGCAGCGCCGATCAGAGCATGGGTCGGTTCGACGATCCAGACATAGCCCGGCAGGATGGTCAGCCAGCAGCCGAGTAGAGCCAGCGCGCCGACGCCATAGGCGCGGAAGCGATGGCCTGCGCGGTTCCAGAGAACGCCGAAGCCGCGGCCGAATGGCCCGATGAAGCGGCCCTGGCCATATCGATCACGACGGCCGGTCCTCAAAGGTCCTGGCCTGCCTTTGAGTCGTCGCTATTCGACGCCCGACCGAGCGCCGTGGCCGCCTCCTTGCCTTCGGCGCGCAGTCTCTTGAGGTTATTGACCACCTGTTCCTCGAGCTGCTGAAAGATCGTCCTGGCCTGCATCTGCAGCCGACGGCGCTCATCATCGGCGCCGGCTTTGTCAATGCCCCCGGTCGAGGTCGCCGCGGCCATGGCTGCCGTGCTGGCGAAGGCGCCCTCGCGCAGCAGGAAAAGCCCCAGATGAATGAGCGCGCTGTTCTCGTGCACCAGGCGCATCTCCAGCTGCTTCAGGCGGGTGATGATCGGCCCGGAATCATGGCTGATTGCCTCTGTGCGACCGGACATGGCGTGAAGGACCTGGTCACGGATCCAGTCGGACTTCGACCGGTCCGCCATCTTGGCCAGGTCGACGATCAGGGCGTTCTCCTCGTCGGACACAACGACGGAGAGCTTGGGCATGGGAGGTCACCTTGTCAGGACGTCGATTCCATGACCCTGGCAGAGAGGCTGGGACAAATCGCGCCGGCACGGACCCTAAAATCATCCCCCGTGCGGGCGCAGTCCTCATCGCCATAAAGATCGTCACCGGCGGCACGGTGGAAGCATGGACGCCAGTCGTTTTGTCGAGGAGGGAGCGGTTCAGCGCTCGACATGTAATCTGCCGCCCGACGCCTGAATGAGCGCCGTCCAGGCGTCTATCAGGGAACCCAGCTCGCGTGGCGAGAGCGGCCGGCGTTCGCGATCATGGAAACGGCCGATGCCGGCGACATGGACGTCAAGATCTTGAAGCACCGGAATCGCACCTGCCGAGTGTGCCAGGCTGCCGCTGTCGGCAAGAAGGGCTTCTGGCGAGGTGGCGACGGACTCGAGCAGATCGGTGAACAGCCAGACCGCGTTGATATTTTCAGCCCCACCGACAGCGCGGGCGAGCGTGTCGACCAGGGCGGTCGCAGGCGCATCGCCGCTCGACTGCAGCGCGGGGAGCATGGCCGCCCGCAAACCGGAACGAAACCTCATAATGGCGGTTCGATCAGTATTCGGCTCACGCCAGAGCCACTGCCAGAGGCCATCGAGCGTCCAGTCGAATGTCGCGCTTGCCGGCGCGCAGGCATCGAACAAAAGACGACTCGATGATGGGCTGTCGCGCACGGTCCGGACGACGATCCGATCACCCGGCTTGAGAGAACCAACCATCCGATCGATCGCCGGCATGATCTGACCGCGATCTTGATCGTCATAGGCGGTGGTCGTGTCGATCAAGGCGAGCACCGCAGGTCCGTCGCATGTCGTGGCCGCCTCGGCCGGTCTGCCGGTGATCAAGGTCGATGTCAGCAGCAACGCGACGATCATCGACGTCGTCGTTTTCGATGCCCTCCGAGTAGCGCGGGCATGGCGCCGAAGCGCCCGTTGATGGGCTTTCTCCGCGCGCGCGAAGTCAGCCTGCGGGCCATGCTGACGATAGCTCCAGCCGATGCCGAAGATCGTGGCGATCACCGTGACCAGAGCGGCGGCGCGGGCGATCGACCATTGGGAGGCTGGCGGCAGTGTTTCGGAGGCTTCGGATGATTCGTCAAAGATCGAGGCCGCGCTTCCCATTTGCAGGGCCGCGTTGGCGACATCGAAGCCTTTGATCCGAAGATCAATGGTGACGGCGATGATGGCGACGAGCAGCGTCATGATCACGGCCGCGGTGATCAGACTGCAACACCAGGCCGGCAGATAGCTGGCGAGCTCGCGCAGCGGCCCGCCAAGGGCGTGGGCGCCGAGCACGAGAAAAAGGGAAAGAGCAACGGCCGAGCCCGCGGCAACGATCGGGCTGAGTTGGGCGACTGCGGCAAACGCCATGGTCAGGATGGGAAAGTCGAGTGCGAAGAGCAGCGCCAGACGCGTCCTGTAGCCGCTCACAGGCTGGCTGGGCGGCAACCCTTCCGCTCGTGCAGCCGCCCCGCTCGACATGGCGTCTCGTATGATCGACATACCGTCTGGCGATCAGCACCCGAACATCGCCAGCGGCCTGCAGGCTTGCGATCTCGTCGAGCCTCGATTGGTTGCGCGACCAACCCGGCGACGGCGCTCGTCGCGGTTTGCTTTCGGACGCCCGAAGCGCCTTACTGGTTGCCTGATCAAGTTGCGCACGACCAGTAGCCGCAACCGGAACAGGGCTGTCGGCGAGCAGCTCGGACAGCGCCCGATGGCGGTCTTTCGGTATGCCGGTCCGGCGCCATTTGCGCACGCCCTGCTCGGAGTTGCCGAGCGCTTCGGCAATCTGGCGCACGCCGAGCTGATCGATCACCTCGATGCCGATGGCGGCGTCTTCGGGGGGCGCCGAATCACGATCCACGGATTGTGGCGGCCGATCAGGGGCCGCATCGCCATTGTCATTCTGATCGATCGAGGCAGCCGGCTCTTCCCGGTCGGCAAGCCGCAAGAGCGATGGAGGGGGCGTCGTGTCCAGCAACGAGGCTCTCCCGCTAATGTCATCGATAGCGTCTGCACTCTGCCGGAGCATCCATGCCGAGATGCGCCCGCACGGACCCGGAAATCACCCTCCGTGCGGGCGTGGGTGACGTGGCCGGGTCGTTGATCAGGCGCCGTGCCACGCTTTCCTGGACTGCGCAGAACCGAGGATTTCTCATGCGCAGAGGACCGGCTTGACCTTGCGCATGCGCAAATGGAGTGAAAATCCTATGCAACCCGTTGAAATACCGATCTTTCGGTCTGCGCAGCCGGTCCTGGCTTCACGGGCATCTGCGCAGCACGCAGACCGTCCGCGCGCAAGGAAGAACTAGCAGGCCATGACGTCAAGTCATTGAAAAGCAGCTGGCTTGTGCCGATCGATCCCTCATTGGCCGCAGGCGTTGCGCAGTGCGCAGGCAGCATTGCTGCCTCTTGTGTGTACCGAGTGAAGCCAATGAAGAGCGGAGCGCAGCGACGTCTTTCGGTTAGGTCCGAGTCATGAATTCGGCCCGGATTGGCTAGCTTTTCAAGAGGGCCATGCGGCCTGAGCTGACCGGGTTCCGACCCTCATTTTTCCCCAATTCGATCGTAATGGATGTGGTCCCCGAGATGTCCAGCGGGTCCCCTGGATCTGCGCGGGGATGTCCAGCTCGGGGACCAGCGGAACGATCGATGACGAATGAACGACGACCTCTGGACGAGGCCTTGCAGGACGGCATGCCGGCTGCGCCTACCTTTGGCGAGCAGGTGCTTTGGGACCACGTCACGACCGGGCTTGGCCTCCGCCTCCGTTCCGGCTCGCCTTCGACCTGGATCTATCGACGGCGGATCGAGGGCAAGCTGATCAAGCGAACGCTAGCCCAGGTCGAGACAATGAGCCTGGAGCAAGCGCGCGCTGCGGCCGAGACGGTTGCGGTTGCCCTATCGCCCGGCCAAGCCAAGGTTTCGCTTCGGCAGTTCGCCGAAACCTTCATGCGCGATTGCGCCGGCCGGTGGAAGGCAGCCACGATCGAGGGGCATCGCCATGGCTTGGACAAACTCATCCTGCCTGTGCTCGGTAACCTCGCAGTCGACGAGATCAGCTATGCCAACGTCACCGCATGGCTCGACGGGCTCGACGTCGCCGGCCGGAGCAAGGACCGCGCAACCTCGGTGCTATCGTCTTTGATCCGCCACGCGGAGACACTGGGCCTTAGGCCGGCGGGTTCCAATCCCTGCGCCGGTCGTCGGCGGCATCGCTCGGATTTCGAGGCGCGCTATCTCGCGGCGCGCGACTATCGCCGGCTCACCATGGCGCTGGATCAGGCGGCGAAGGCCGATCCGGTCGAGGTCGCCTGCATCCGCTTTCTCATGCTGACCGGAGCGAGACGCGGCGAAGCGCTGAAGCTCGAATGGTCGATGGTGCAACGTGACCGCGCGACCCTGCCCGATAGCAAGACCGGCCCGAAGTGTCTCTGGTTCGCGACGACAGTTCGCAAAATCCTGGCCGGGCTCGATCGGGTCAAGGGCTCGTCCTTTGTCTTCGTGCGTCCTGGCGGACGTGGCATCAGCTCGTCCCTCGATCGCGTCTGGTGCGCCGTCCGCCGACAGGCCGGGCTGGATGGGCTCCGCCTCCACGATCTCCGCCACAGCTACGCATCGGTCGCGGTCGGCAGCGGCGAGGAGCTGCGCACGGTCGCCGTACTACTCGGCCACAGCCAGATGGTCACGACCATGGGCTATGCGCATCTGGTCGAACAGCCGGTGATGGCCGCGGCCCGGCGCATCGATGGTCATCTATCGGAGGCACTGACACCACCCGAGCCGGTTGAGCCGATCCAGCCCGAAAGCTGGGTGCCGAAGCCGCCATCGCGACGCTGCCGCAAAGAGTCGTCGACCGGCCTTCTGGAAGCACAGGCGCGAATGGCGGCGTTCTATGCGCGCACGGAACCGCCTCTTGACGTGGAGCCGACAGGGCGGGCAATGCCTACGCCACGGAAGCGGCGAAAGGTCAGCGAGGAGGACAAACGCTGGGCTCCCCGCATTCGCGCTTGGCGCAGGACCAAGCTCAAACTCTCCGCGTTCTGCGAGCAAGAAGGGCTCGATCCGGAAGCGATGCGTAAGGCGATCGCCCGTCACGTCCAGCACGCCAAAGAGGCGCTGCGGGAGGGCCGGCCATGAAGAACGCCTTGCTTCCTCTCAGCGACGACGTTGCAGCTGCCGCCCTGCCGGCGGCTCGGGAATATAGCCTCCGAGACACCAAGCTTCCGGGCTTGGCGCTTCGGGTGCTGCCGACCGGCGGCAAAAGCTGGATGATGCGACTTCAAGTCGACGGCCGGCCCCGGCGGGTAACGCTCGGCGATGCCGGCTTCATGCCGATCGAGAGGGCGCGCGCCAAAGCGCACGCTCTGTTGGCCGGCGAACGCCTGAAGCCGGCGCGAGGCAAATCGAAGTCCATGACGTTCGAGACCTTCGCTGCCCTCTATCGCGAACGGCGGGCATCGTCCTGGAAGCCCTCCACGCTCGACACCTATGATTGCTACCTCAAGTGCACGCTCCGACCGTTCTTCGCCGCGATGTCGATCGACCGCATCGCGACGGCGGACGTTGCCCGCTGGTATCATGACTATGGCGCGACCCGTCCCGGCGGTGCGAATCGGGCGCTGTCGTTCCTTAGGAACATGTTCAACCGGGCGAAGGCATGGGGGCTGATCCCCGAGACGACGGTCAATCCCTGCCGCGAGATCCTTCGTCACCGCAGCGCGCCCAGGGGTCGCCTGCTGAACCAGGAGGATTTGCAGCGTCTCGGCGCAGCGCTCGACCGCAATGCCCTGATCTGCCGGGATCAGGTCGACATCATCCGCCTGATCCTGTTGACCGGTTGCCGCTCCGGCGAGATCTTCCGTTTGCGCTGGAAGGAGGTTCTACGGGACCGCTTGGGTCTCGTCGACAGCAAGACAGGCCCGCGCACGGTGCTGCTCGGCAAGGCGGCGATGAAACTGCTCCAGCGACGACGCCGGGAACGCGGGCGGACATCGCCCTTCGTCTTTCCAAGCCCCGTTGATCCAACCAGACCACGAAGGAGCATCCTTTGCGTCTGGCGTCGCATCTGCGCCGAAGCCGGCTTGGCAGAGGATATCCGCCTGCACGATCTTCGCCACACATACGCCTCGCACGCGGTAATGCGCGGCGAGACGCTTATGATGGCGAGCCGGCTGCTCGGCCATCGGAACACGGTGACGACCGAACGCTATGCCCACTTGGCCGACCGGTTTCTGCAGGATGCCGCCGAGCGGGTCGCTTCGGAGATCCTGAAGCTATCCGATCGCGCCTGACCCTATAGGCAAGCGATAGTGCTTTTCCTTCATGGGAATTAGATTGCGCAAGCAATCCTGCCCATCCGACGAGGATCGGGGGTGCTTGGGGACATGCGGGTGAGGCGATCCGGGTTGCGGGCTGGGCATGGCTTCCAGCCATGCGCGGAACGCGGCCCTGATCGACCGGCAAGCCGCGTTTCCCCAAGCGGGGGCAGAGCCCCTGGCCTCGACAGGAGAAAGTTTGGAAGGGGAGGAAGTGGGCAAGGCGCTTGGCGTCGGCGAGAACACCTAATCGCGCATCGAACGTGGCAACGTTTCGATGACTCTCGATATGTTTTGCCGGATGGCATTCTTCTACCGTACAACATCAGCCCTGCTCCTTGACGATGCCGGCTGAGCGGCAAACGCTCGACGCAAGATGGGCGTCAAAGTACGGAAGGGCCGCTATATGCGGAATGGCGACATGCCACTGATCAGGGCGGCACGGCGCTTGCCGCCTTCGCGAACAGATGAAGGACCCATCATGAAAAGAGCGCTTCAGAAGCAATGCGGGGATGAGAGTGGCGCTCCTGGTCTCCCAGGAGGCGTACACTGACCGAAACAATCTCCTCAGGTGGTCGAGCTGCGCTTACAGGTTTTCTTTTCCAGATAACGCGAACCCTCTCTCAGGCGCTTGTCCACAGCGTATCCATCAGGTCCAGAAACCTGTTGCACGGTGATGCAACGCTGATCATGGAACCAATCCACGGTGGCGATGTGCGGTTTGAAACGGCGCACACCACATACGTCGAACAGCATAAATCCCGCTCGACCCAGATTCGATGGACCACGACCGAAATCATCAATCAGGTTCTGCCCGACCTCTGGGCCGCCGAAAATGAACTTCAGTACAAGTCGGACGTCCGCTATCGTTTCGTCACGGATGGCCGCGGCCCAACGAATCCTTTTTGCGAATTCCTAAAGGCGTCCCGGATCGTCAGCCTGCCGGACGACCTCTCCGGTGATAGGACCGACGCTGTAAAGGCATTCAATACATGCTTGAGTCAACGCGCCCTCTTTGATCGTATTGCAGAAGCACTCGGGGTCGCGCCAGATCAACATCAACGCCTGTTGTTCGTTCTGCAGCGGTTTGAAATCGTGGCCGGTGCCTGCCGCGACAGAGCTGAGGTGATGATAGACGGCTTTCTCAGTGGTTTGGCCGACGACGCGAGTGAGATCGATGGAAAGCGTCATGAACTCATAGGCCGGCTATTTCGCCTCGGTGCTGACGGCGGCGTTGTTTCCACCGTCGAGCTACTTGAAGAGTGCGGCCTGCCTGTCGAACGACTGTCGGTCGGCGTCGCGGCGCAAGCGCGGTGTTCGGACAAGCTGGCCTATGACCTGAAGCGGATGGGTTATGACAGCAACGTCGACATCCGCAAGGTGCCGCCGCCACTCCCGGAAACCGGCGTCATTCTTCTGAAAGGGGAGAGCGGCGTCGGGAAATCCTGGCTTATCGCGCGATGGGCGGAAGAGTTGCGGAATGGCGGTTTGTCCGCCGTCGTCTTGCGCGACCTGGTTAGCATTGACGACATCACGACTGCGCTCAACCAAGTGATCTGGATCCCTGCGCGGTTTGCACGAATGGCTAACGTACGCACCATCGCCAAGCGAATTCGCGACGATCAGCCTTCAGATCTTGCATACTGGCTCACGCTTTTCCTGGACGACCCCGACGCCGCCTGTCTCGAACCGCTTGCCCGTCAAAACTTCTCTTCGCTCGGGATAAGGATCGTTATCGCCTCATCACGCATTGACGAAGAGCGGACTAGCAGGTCTTTCGGATCAGTGACAGCGATTCCGACTCCGCTCCTCAACCTGGATGAATCCAAATCTCTGCTGGTGGAACACGGTCCTTTAAGCGAAGCCGGGTGGCGCGCCCTGCCTTCCGATATGTTGCGTCTGATGCGGCGGCCCATGACCGCATTTCTCTATCGCGAGACCGCCCGCCGGGAGACTTTTGAGCCGCGTACCGAATATGACCTCATGGAAGCCTATTGGCGATCCTTGCAGAAACGGCCGGCGCTTCACCCTGGCGATATTGAATATCTGGACCGCCTCGTTCTCGCCCTGCTGGATGATCCCAAACTCTATCCCTGGCCCTTCACGCTCGTGAATAAGATCATCCCGGAAGACGCTGTTCGGACGCGCCTAACAACAGCCGGAGTGCTGCAAGCAGGATCAAACGGATGTGTGTTGGAGCATGACCGGGTGCTCAATTGGGCGACGGCGCAGGCGCTGTTCATGAACGAAAATGGCGGTGCGGCGCCGATCGAAACCGTAGCGGACCGGTTTGCAACGCTACGTAGCCCTAACGCCGCTTCCGGGACCGTTAGCTGGCGCCTTGGCTACCTCCTCATGGACCTCTTTGCGATCGCGCTGAAGACACGTTCCCATGCGGAATCGCTGACGTTTCTCCGCATCCTATCCGAGGATCGCCGTCAGCGCGACGTCGAGTCTTCATTCTACACCTCACTCCTGCCGACCCTTGGCAAAGCTGCGCTGCCCTTTTTTGATACTGTCCTTCAGGAAAGAGGGAAACGAGAGCGGCCGCTACCCTTCGAACTGGCCGAAGGCCTCATCGCCATCAGCCGTTCCGAGCCAGAGGCCGTGACGCAATTGTGCGGCCGCCTCTTGTCTTCCGAAAAGCACGACGCTGTTCTAGCCGCATTCCAGGTAGGTGCCAAACTTCCCCTCACTGAACATCTGGGGCTGATATGGCGGCGCCACGCCGAGATCGCCGTCGATCGTGGCACCGGCGCGAGGCGGTTTCATGATCTGGAGACAAGCGGCAAAGCCTTTGATCGCGCCGTCGCGCCGCGTCCTGACTTTCTCTCGACCATACTCGGCACGGATTTATCCGATGACGAACTCGTCGCGGCTCTGTGGCGGCTGGTCAACATTCCTTACCATGAGGGCGAGCCAATCTGGTCCAGGCACAAGGCGAAGGTGTTCGCGCGTCTGCCACAAGAAGGCCGTCTTCTTACAGTGTTAGCGGATGTTTTTGATGACGCGCCATCGCTCCATCGCGCAGCCGATCTGCTTGACGAAAGCCGGGACGATTGGGCGCACTCCTATCACCTGGGTGTTCAGTCCCGCCGTAATCCGGAAGCCGCTTTCGAACTGCTCGACCGCCTTGGCCTCCGACAGGTCGAATCTGTGTCGAACTGGTGGCTTGATGATTTGCTTGAAGTGTCAGGCCAACGAGGCCGGACACGGCTCATTGAGTGCGCCAGGCAGGAGGAAGACGGCGCTTGGCGCCTCTGCCGTTGTTTTCAGCACGCGCCGTATCTGGCGAATGAGGAAACGCTGTCCTTCATCGCGCACGACACGCTATCTCGCCTCAAGGCTCTGCGCGCTGATTCCTCCCTGAATGCGCGTCCGATAATGGACGCGCTAAGTCTGTTCGCGGGCGCGGTGCCAGAAGCGCTCGAACGCGCGCTCGCAAACATTGACGCGGAAAGTCTTTTCGGACATCTCGCTTACTTTCTGAGCGGCGAAGACACGAAGGCTTGGCCGCATTTTCGCCACGACATCGACCACGCCTTGCGCACGGCACTCGCCGCCGGACCGGACATCTATGCTGGCTTCGCCGCTGCAATGCTCGCCGCCGCCGAACCGCGCAATTCCTGGGATTTGCTGCAAGCCGCATCACTTATCCCGGATGACCGTCTCGGCGAAGCGGTCGTAAAAATGGCGCACAGATGGAACAAGGACAGCGGTCCGCTCGGCATCGTCGCAATCCCACTGGTAGCGCAAGCGCGCTTCAGAGAACTCTTCACTATACTGATGAACGCCGAAAAAGTGTCCTGGATCGCACAGGACATCACCCTCCCCGACCATTTGGCGGCCTGCACAGATCAGTTCACCGAGTCGGAGCATCAGCAGGTTTTGCACGAACTGGATTGCACCAGCGACGACGAGCGCCGTATTCGAATGATCGGCTTGATAGAACTGCTCAAAATCAAAAAGGGGGAAGGCAGGCTCCGCGACATTGTCGGTAACGAACTGGCGGCCAAATCGATGCGCACGGCCGCGGCCAAAAGTCTCCTTGCCATCGAATGCGATCAATCCGGTCTCGGAACATTCGCGGGGTCTATCCTGAAATCCTCGGGGAAGAACGAACCCATTTTCGAAGCGGCGGCGGATTTGTGCGTCAGACTAGACGACCAAGAGGCGATGGACGCCGTGAGGCGATATTTCAGGACAAAGAGGGAAGGCTCCTTCAGCAGTGTGGAAAGCCAGCTTCTCGGATGGCTGATTGAAGACGCTGACCTAAAAACGCTTGAAGGAATTTTGGCGGAGAATTCGACTCAGTTCGTGCGCGAGGACCTTGAGCGAGCCATTCGCAACGCAAAGGCTAAGCAGGGGGATGAAAGCGTTGCACCGGAGCTTGAGGACATCGCGCTCTCGCCAGCGCGCGGCTTCTTCGGCCGCGATGATCCCGCCTACGCCTTACGGTCTCTCACCCGGCTTAAACCGGATACGGCGTTCGATATCGCGGCGAACCGGTATTATTCTCAACCTACAGCGGATAACGCGGCCCGCTTGTGGTCGCTGAACCCGGAGCGTACGCTCGATCTTCTCTTTGACCAGACCGAAATCGACACGAAGCCAAGTATCGTCCGTATGATCGGGCGAAGACTGAACCTCAATTCTCCAGACCGCGACAAGCTGATTGATAAGGTGTGCAAACGATGCATCGGCGGTCACCCGGAAACGAGACGTCTCGCCGTCACCCTACTCGCCTGGCTTGAAGGCGACGAGATCGAGAGAACGATCAAGAACCTGAGAAAGGACCCCGACCGCGACACGGCGCATCAGGCGCAACAGGCACTTCACGAGTTTCGCCGCCGGTCGGCGGGCCGGAGGAGCCGTGAGGCATTGGAAAGCTGCGACTGGCCGCTCGCGTTTCTACACCTGATTCGCATCATCGAAGATGGTGATTGGAAGCTTGCTGAAGTTGGTGAGGAAACCTCTCTCGGCCTGCCGAAATCGCCGCTATTCGATTCGCTTCATGCGGAAGGCTACGCGCTACGTCTCCTGCGAAAAGCGCGCGAAAAGGAACGTAGGAAGAGAGACTAGCGACTTTTACGCACGACGGCCGGGACATGGCCTACCATGCAGCAAAGTCGCGGATGCGATGCTTGATCTTGCTCGGGCTCAGCCATTGACTGCATCCTCTGTCGGCTTCCCCATTGGGATGGCCCGTCGACAAGCGCTCTTTGTGTGGTGGTGCAGATCAATCATTGTTCGCGATCATGGGGACGTGTACTGTGGCCAATACCACAGCGAACGACACGAATTTGAAAGATGGTAGGGTCATCGGTTCGTTTCGAAAAACCGCATGATTTTGCTCCAACTCTTCGGCTTCTTGGCTCCAATCGGTGCGGACAAAACCGGGCAGCGATAGCTGCGTCTTGTGTGGAGCTCTGTCGACCTCGGCGGCGCGGTGCGCAGTGAAGCCTTCGACGCGTCAGCGATCGAAGGCTAGCGGAGCGCCAAGCCGGCGGGGTCGACAGAGCGAGGGTCAGCAAATGGAGAGCCGCGCGTAGCGCGTGGATGGCCGGGGCGACCACATGAAATCCGGGCCGGCTCGGCCTCGTGTTCAAAGGAGCCGCAAGGCAAGAAAGAGGCTCGCCGCTTTCGCAGCGAGCCTTTCAATCGGCAATGCCAAGGTTAGGAAGTAAGCGCTTGATGGCGTCGATGCGCGAGGCGGGGACTCCTTTGGCGAGCTAGGCGGAAACGGTCGCCTCTTTGACGCCGAATTGTCGAGCGATGGCGGCAGCGCCAAGACGCTTGATGATCGCCTTCGGCTCCTCGGCGGTCAGACCGCAGGCGGTGCGCGCGGCGTCGTAGTCCCAAAGCGGGAAGCCCATGACGCGGGCTTTTCGTTTCAGGGCCTCGGTGACGCCGGATCCGGGAAAGGTGATAACGCCGATTGGACAGGTTGCGAGCATGCGCTCGTTGCGCTCGAAGCCGGCACGGTTGCCGAGGTTGCGCTTCAGGGAAAACCGGATCTGACTGATGCTGCGGCTGTCGGCCCATTTCGCAGCGATGGTATCGGCCCCGGGCGCGCCGCCATGCAGGAGGGTCATGGTCGGGTGCTTCGCCTTGATGCGGTCGAGGCGCTGCCAAATGGCGTCGATTTCCTGGAATTGCGCGCCACCGGAGAAGACGACATAGGGACCGGGCGGCAGATGGTCTTCGGTCCAGCGATGGCGGCGGGCGCGCTCGAAGTCGCGGGAGTCGATCATGGCGGCGGTCAGATTCCTGGTTCGGGATCGTGAACCATGGCGGGGCTGCCAGGTGCTGCCGGTCGCCTCCTCGAAGCAGCGCACGGCGGCGTCGAACATGGCGAGGAAAGCGTTTTGCCGATCGATCAGGGCGCGCCCCTGGTCGATGGCGACCTGCAGGGCGGTATCGGTGACCTCGCTGCCGTCATGCTGCTCGCGCAATCGGGCCTGGGCGTGCTCGCTGTCGTCAAGGACGCGGTCGATGCGGTTGATCTGGGCGTGAAAGGCGTTGACCAAACCCCAGAGCATGCTCTCCAGATCCTGCACCAAGGGGCAGTCATCAAGCAAACCGGTCACCGGCTCGAACAGGCAGGCAATGGCGGTCTCGATCGCTTCGGGCTCAGGCAAGGGCCGGTTGTCGATCTCGCCAGCGGCGAAGCTCGCGCCGAAGGTGGCGAGGCTGTCGCAAATGTGGCCGGTGGTCATCGTGCGGCCTCCCGGATGCGAGCCAGGGCGTCAGCGGGATCGATGCCGAGCGTCTCGGCGAGATCCTCGGGCGTGCCGATTTCGACGATCTCGAAGGGGTCGAGAATAAGAGAATCGAAGTCGTCGAGGTCACGAAGAAAAGAAAAGTCCATGATATTCGCTCCGCATTGACGATTAAGAGAGGTTGCCGCCTCTCGTGGAAGAAATTAAATAATATCAAATACTTGAAATATTTCAATAAATAATGACACGATATAAAAAGTAAATCTTCTATTATTTATTTAATTATTGTTGCACCCATAGAATAAATCCAGCATTCCTTTGGTGGGACAAGGTTCCGACATTCCTTCGGAGCCGACGTCTTCAGGCGATCGACGCGCGCAGCGGCGGTCAAAAGCGCGCAGCGGGACCGGAGCCACGCGCAGCTTTTTGCATTTGGCAAAAAGCGAGCATGGCGAGGACCGACCTTTTGACCAGAGCGAGCACGTTGATAGGCTAAGGGCGCCGCCGGCGAGAGGACCGATGAATGGGCTAGCCGGCCACATGCTGCACTGCCGGACGCGGTCTTGCCCGCAATCAGATCGAGACCCTCATGCTGGCGGGATCACCGCTCTGATATCGCCAGGCGCATCAGGATATCCACACGAAAAAGCGCGCTGGGGTCGGCAAACCGCCAGCGCGCACGTCTGACTCGATGCGGACGAGTCAGTTCTTGTTGAAGATACGGGCGGTGAACTCTGATCTCAAGGCAGGATGAGTTCAAGAGCCAATTGGCCTGAACATTGCGGCTCAACATTCATCGCAGGTGCGCAAGAGGCCTGTACTTGCCTGCATGAGCGGCATTCGAAAGCAATTCGTGTCGATGGTGAAAGAAGGTCTGGCGACCAAAAGTTAGTCCACCCAGGGATCGATAATGTCGAGATCGAGATGGCTGAAGTCACCGACGTTGCGAGTTGCGATGGTCGCGCCATGGCTGCGGGCGATGGCGGCGATCTGAGCATCCGACTGGCTGATAGGACGCCCAAGTCGCCGGCGCTCGGCAGCGAGCTCCGCATAAGCTTGGGCGGCGGCCTGATCGAACGACAGGACGCGACCGGCAAGGTCCTCGTTAAACAGCTTGTGCGCCTCGACTTCCAGCCGACTGCGACGGCGTCCGTCGTCCATGATGGCAAGGCCGAAGCGAATCTCGGCCTCGTTGATGGCCGTCGTGAAAAGAGAGCCACCAGGATGGGTGGTGAACCAGGTCATGACCTTGGGATCCGGCGCCGGCCGCATAGCCTCGGAGATCACGTTGCTATCCAGGATGATCAAGATCCCAGTTCCGGCGGCTCGGGTATTGCTTCGCGTGGAGGAAGGTCAAGCTCGACCCCGCCAAGCGGGCCAAAACGGTTGCGGATGGCTGCACCGAGATCGTCGGGGGCGCTCAAGGCATTGAGGAGAATCCTGCGGGCCTCCTCTGTCACGCTGGTGCCATGCTTGCGCGCCCGCGCCTCGAGGGCGCTCGAGAGCCGATCATCGGGATCCGGAATGGTAATTGAAGTCGACATGATCTCATGCTCTCCTGCGCTCACGGCCTCATCTTGGTCTATACATACAGCCAGACATTGCCATGCGGCAAATGATGGTTCTTCCAGTTAGCTCCGTCTATTCAGTTCGGTGAGCGGTGGCACGTTATGATGGAGGCAACCGGACCACCTCACCGAATGACGGCGGTTTCCGGCCTGACGTCGCTACCCACAATACCGGATAGCCTGGGTCGGCCGGCTGATCGGCCGGATCGAGGTCGGAGAAGTAGAGAAGGCAGGCCGGCTGCTGCTCAGCCTCCTTCTCGACCCAGTCGAAGGCCGGCTGGAAACGCGTGCCGCCACCGCCCCTGGCGTCGATCTCGAATTTATCCAGCTCGGTGAAGCGTCGCGACGAGGTCACCTTGGTGTCGCACTGGAGGACGGTGACCGCCGCCGGCTTGAGCTCGGCGAAGATCGCCTTGGCTTCGACGGCAAAAGCGGCGAGCTCGTGCTCCCGGATTGACGCCGAGGTGTCGATGGCGACGACGATTTCCCCGAGCCGCTGGCTCCAGGGGCTCGGCAGCAACACGCCGCGCCAGGCATGGCGCCGGTTGGGCCTCGACCAGCTGTAACCATCCTGGGTCCGCTCCCGGACGAAGCGCCTTAGCACCGTACGCCAGTCGGTCGTGGGCGCAAGCTGCTGCCGGACCAGGCGTTCGAGGCCCGAGCCGAGCTTGCCGGCGCGGCGGGCAGCCTGCGCGGCCTGAACGACCAACACGCGCATCTGATTGGAGGCGGCGCGTATTTCGGCCTGTGAAACGGGCTGGCCGTCGTCCCCCATGGGCACCTCGACCCACCCGCAGCTGGATTGCTGCGACGACGAAGGATCACTCCCGCCATCGCCGGCCTGCGGCTCGCCGGGCGACGGTTGACTGCTAGAGCCTCTAACGCCACCGTCTGCCGGATCCTGTTGGCCTTCATCTCCGCCGCTATCTTTCTGCCGCTGTTCGATGATCGCATAGATGCGTTCCCAGGGCATGTTGGCAAAGCTAGGATCGATCGGCGCGTCGTCCGGCAAGTCGAAGCCCGCCTCCTGCAGCAAGGGATTGATCGCAAGATCCATGGCGCGATTGGCGAGCGCCCGATCACGCTCCTCCAGGCGAAGCGGATGCTCGAACGCAATGTGCATGACATTGTGCGCCAGCACCGCCTGCAGGTGGTGCTCCGATATCCCCGCGAGCCAGGCCGGCGCATAGTGGATCCGCTGCCCGTCGGTCTCGATCGTCTCGACCCGCTCGTCCGCCTCGAGATCGAGCTGCAGCAGGATGGTGGCGAAGAACGGGTGATCGCGCATCAGAGCGAAACGCGCCCGGGTGAGCTTTCGCTGTTCATCGAGCATTCTGGCCTACCTCAGAGATAACCGTTCATCGACTGGAGGACCTGGTCGACCTCGGCGCGGACCGTGCCCGCCTTGTCGGCGACGTCGCGGCGCAGCACCGGTGCTTCCTTCAACGTCTCGGCCTGATAGCGGCCAAGCTCGTCCTTCAGGCGTTCCGCCATCTGGTCCAGGCGAGGATCGCCCATGAAGTTCAATTTCGGCAGCAGCTCAGCCAGATGGACAACATTGTCGATCAGGCTGCTCCGGAAGTTACGCTGCACCTCACCCTGATCATCGGCATAGGCGCGAAGGCCTTCGGTCAGCTTGCGGGCGCGGTCATGAACCCGTTGCCAGACCTCGGTCATGGCGCGTTCAGCGGCCTTGTGGGTATCCCGGTCGATCGCGTCCTTTTGCTCGGCCGCGACCTCCACCACGAAATGCCCGCCGTCGGGGATCGGCCGAAAGGCGGTCTTGAAGCCGAATCGCTCGGCCAGCTGATCACGCCGCGGATAGTCCCGCGCATCATAGAGCGAGCCGAGCTCATGCTGCGCCTCCAGGATCAGCCGGTCATAGTCGTCGAGCAGGCCGGCCCGCTTGTCCTCGAAGCGGGTGCGATGGCGGCGCATGACCGCGCAGTAGCCTTCATAGGCGGCGGCGGGCAGCAGCCGGTAGCCGTCGTCGTCGAACGGCAGGGTCAGCTCGTAGTGATCGCTCCTCGCCTCGCCGATTAGCTTCTTGATCGGCCGAAGTGCCTCCGGGTCGATCAGGTTTTTGCTGAAACGGCCAATATCCCGGCCATTGGTGCGATGGGCGCTGGCGACTTCAGCCACGACGCGCTTGTCGTTGCGAGAGCCGGACCAGTGCTTGAGGCTGAGTTGGACGAGCATCGCCCGTTCCTGGAGAGCAGCCAAGGCGTAAACCTCCTCAGATCATGAGCTCGCCGTTGTCGGCGGCCCAGGCAATGAACGGACGGGTGTTGCGGATCGCGGGATCGCGGCGCACGCTGCCGAGCATCACCATGCCGGCGAGTTCCGCTGGCAGGCGACTGGAATAGGTCGCGATCGGCTGGATGCTCTGGACACTTGCTCGTTCGGTGAGCGCCGCGGCGATGGCGTATCGGGCGGCCGGATCGGCGGCCCCCGGAATCGGCGTCCCGTCAGGATCGGCCAGCACCTGGTCGATCGAGGGAAGGGCCTGATAGATCTGGAGGAACGCCTCCAGCTCGACTGCCCCCGCCTCGCCGACCGCGCCCCGCAGCAGCGGCACGCGAAGATCCGCCGGCGGGCCCTTTGCCAGGATCTTGCCGACCGCCGCCCAAGACCTCGGCGAGGGGAAGGCCTTCTCGCCGCTTTGCGGGTCGAACTGGTGGAGCAGAAGCGGGCGGAAGCGCAGGAAGGCAATCAGCGGGACCGGCAGGCCGGCATCCAACGCCCAGCGGCACCAGTCGTCGAGATCAGCGATGGCCTCCAGATGGATCAGGCGGTTGGCCATCGCCGTGCCGAGCGTCGCGGCATAGGCGCGATCTTTCGCGCCATTGCCGGCGGTGACGATCGACCATCCGTCCGGCAGACGGTAGTCGCCGACCTTCCGCTGCAGCACGAACTCCAGCAGTACGTTCTGCACCTGGGGCGGTGCTGCGGTGAGCTCGTCCAGGAACAGGACGCCTTCGCCCTCGCTCGGCAGGAAGCCGGGGCAAAGCCAGTCGGTGACGCGCCTGTCCATGTCCGGCACCGGCAGACCGGTGAAGTCGACCGGATCGCGCTGGGCGGGCTTGAGGTCACGGAACCAGGCGTCAGCGGAAGCACCGTTCCGTCCATGGCGCTCCTTCGCGACCTGGGCGACGACGTCGGACTTGCCAATGCCGGGCGGCCCTTCGATGAAGGGCGTTAGGCCGGCGTCGAGGAGGATCGGCAGGGCCTGCTTCAGCCCTGCCGGCGACAGCTGGTAGGTCATGACGAGAATTCCCTAAGCGATGACGATGGGTGCTACGCAGCCGATGACGTCCGATCGGCGAGCGTCGTCCGGTAAGGTTCGATCAGATGCTGGCGGATCTGCCGGGTGGCGGTGTCAGCGGAGAGATGGCGCGGCAGCAGCCAGATCGGCGGCTGCGGCGCGTTGACTGCGGGCCGGCCGTCAGAATCGAAGATCTCGACTGCGATCGCCGGCGCAGCGCCACCGGCCTCGGCGAAACGAAGCTGGAAGGTGTTCTCGGGCACCGAGATATGCTGTGGATGGGCAATGATCTGGCCAGCGCCCTTGGCCACATAGAAGCGCCAGCCGAGTCTGGCGGTGATCGCCGAGGCGATCGGGAGCAGCGAATTGTTGTACATATTGGTGATCACGGATGTTCGGCGGGAGACGTCCTCCCGTCTTGTGTTGATCACCCGAGATCCATCTCACTCTTTCTCTCGGCGCCGCCGCTCCGATCCGACGCCCGGACGGCGGAATCGTGGCTCAGGAGGAACGGCCCATCGAATGAGAATGGAGGCGATCGATCCTGCCGCTCAGGCAATGATCCGGCCGACAGCGCGCGCGGCGTCGGCATAGGCGCTGAGCGTCATCGTCGGGATGAAGGACCGGTCCTGCTCGATCTTCAGGCCGCCTGGCCCTTCGACGCTCATAAGCTCGTCCAGGCTGACATAGCCGAGCTCCGGCTCGCCGAGATCGCAGAGCCCGAACAGCAGATCCGGCTGATCGGGCAGCACCTCGGTGATCAGCCATGTGCCCGCACCCCAGGGACAAAACAGCTTGATCACGGGGATATGATCGGGCGGGCTGCCTTCCCCTTGCATGGCTTTCAATGTTGCCCAGCCATTCGCGAGCAACGTCTGCTTCTGGTCTTCGGTCATCAGGTCCATCGGTCTCTCCGAATCGTGGTTCGACCGACGAAGCCCTCCCTCTTGCTCTGCCTGATGGAGGCCTGCCGCCACATGAAAAAAGCCGTGGGGCGGCCAAGCTGCCCCACGGCCCTGCAAGGTCATCAATGACCTTACGTCAGGCGGCGACCGCCGGCTCCGCATCAGCCACAGAAACCGCTGTCGATACGCCGATCTCGTCGGCGTCAGCCGGCAGGTCTTCCTGAACCCCCATGCCGGGTGGCAGCCAACTGGCAGCGCGGGCGCGCGCCTCCGGCGTCACGCCGTCAACCGGTTCGGTGCCGGCGGCAAAGGCCGTCTCCAACGCCTGACCCAATACCGCCTTCTTGTCTCGGGAATGGCGTTCTGCCCAGGCCTCGCCGAGCACCTCTTTACCGATCGCAAGGGCCGACCGCATCGGGATCCGTCCCCAGAAATTGGCAGTGGTCGGCCGCCAGCGCGACGACACCACCTTATCGCCGCCGAGTGCGATGCCGATCTGATCGAGAAGCGTCGGAACACGGCCCTGGTCGATCGAGCGTTCCTTCAGGCTGAGAGCGACTGACGCCGCCAGGAGAGCCGCCTTTTCTTCGGTGCCGAGCTTTCGGATGGCGTCGAACCGCGCCTCGATCGACAACCCGCTCAGGCCGGACGGCAAGGCCTGCAGCTTGGTGGCGAGGTCCGTGGCGGCTTTGGTGTCGCCGAGATCGTCCAGGGTCGAGCTTAGTGACGCCGGCCTCGCGGCGAGCTCGCTCGGATTATCCCAGTAGCCACGAGAGGACAGGACGCTGAAATAGAGCACATAGATCAGCACATCCTGTGCGAGTTCGGAATCGCCCACCAATGCTGCCTGCAAGCATTGGGTTCGGTGCGCGCCGAGGTCCTGGCAGAGCACGCCGCTCATGCGAACAGCCTCGTCCTGATCCGACGTCTGCGCCCCATCGCGTGGCCTGGTCCCGACCACATCGGCGGTAGGGCTTGCCAAATTTGACGCCGCTCCACGACTGGCTGTCTCTGGGCGCACCACATCGTCATCTCGCTTGACCAGCCCCTTGATCACGCGAAGGTTGCCCGCATCGTCGATCGTGACCATGCAGCCAGCCGAGGCGCGCACCTCGTCGCTGTAGACGACGTTCTCCTCGGGCCAGGCGTCGATCGCATCCATGCGCTCGCGAGAGGCATGCCACGTCTGCTCGTCCTCCGGCGAGAGATCGTCCTGGCTCTCCAGCGCATCCATCACCGCCTGAAGCCGATCGGCCTCGGCGGCAAGATCAGCCGGCAGCTTCGGCAGGTCTCCCGGCTCCCGCCCATAGGTGCGAAACACATGGTATTCATCCATGTCGATCGCGGTCTCGACCCAGGCCCAATCCGCGCGCAGGGACGCCGCCTCGGTATCGAGCTTGTCCTTGGCGAGCCGTTGCAGGATTGCCGGCTGCTCGAACCAGTAGCTTGCGGGGTCGTCGGGGTCGCTGAAGAGGTCGCGACCGATGATCCCGCTCTCGGCTTCGTAGGCTTCGATGCCGACAAATCGGGCAAGCGCGGAACTTCCGGAGACCTTGCCCTCGGTCAGGAAGGCTTTGATCACCCGCGCCTTGTTGACCCAGCTGCCCGCCATGCTGACTTCGTCCCAGGCCTGATGCTGGCGCTCATGATCATCGGACAAAGTGAACGCCATCATGGTCTCGAGCCCGATCTCGCCTTCGCGGAACAAATCGAGCAGATCGGGAGCGACCGCGGCCAGCTTGAGCCGTTGCTGCACGGTGCGCGGGCTGACGCCAAATTCGGCTGCCACGTCGCCGATCGCCCTTCCTTGCTCGTCCACCAGCCGTTTCCAGGCCAACAGTTCATCGGCAACGCTCATGGCGAGTCTCTGGGTATTCTCGGCGAGCGAGATGGCGATCGCGTCCTCCCTCGCCACCAACAGGCAAGGGACGGGATGCTCGTCGACCAGAGCGAGAGACTGTAGCGCCGCGAGGCGGCGGCCGCCGGCGGTGACCTCGTAGTGTCCCTCGTCGGCTTGGTAGACGACCAGGTTTTGCACGATGCCGCGCGTTCCGATGTTGGCGGCGAGCGCCGCGTCCGCCTCCGCATCGGTCTTGTCCTTGCGGACATTGTTGGGCGACAGACGAAGTGATCCGAGCGGCAGCGCGGCTACCGCACCGTTACGTGCCAGCGCCTGATCGAGACCGAGATCTCGCCGCAAGCGCTCTGCGAAGGCGGCCGGATCCGCTTCGAGCTCTGCGACAGGCGCGACATGGTTCAGACCGCCGACATGGTCCTTGCTTCCAGCGCTACGACGATAGAGAACGTCGTGATCCCGGCCGATGCTGCTCTGCGCGATCTGAACGGTGAACCGCTCGTCCTGCAGCACGACCTCGCCGCTAACCGCCGGGCCGCCGCGGTCGGTCCTGATCCTGTAGCTGCCCCTTGGCAGCTCAAGGGCCGCGGCCAGCCGCTTGAGCAAGGCACGCGCCATTCGGTGAAAACGAGGCTTGGCGTCGTCGGTGATCGGCTCCGCCAGCATGTCGACGAGGCTCGTTGATGAAACTTTTGCCATGGGTGTCTCCAGTGATGCGGGAGCTGGCGAGCTCCCTGTTGAAGGATCACCCAGAAATTTCTGTCTCGCCTCTCGGTGCTGTCGGTGTCGGAGAACGTCAGGCCTTCTCGAACACCGGCAGACGCGCTGGTCCTGCGCGCCGGCCGTCATCCACTGCGCGGCGAACGATCTGTTCGATCTCCGCGCGGCGCCAGGGCCGGCGGTCGGGCTGGTTCGCCATGGCGAGACCGGCGGCGGCCAGCGCCTCGACCATTTCGTCCAGGGACAGTACTGGTGCCGCTGCATGCAGGCGGCCGGCGCGAAAGCTGGCGCCATTCAACGTCGCTTGCTGACAGCCCGGGCCGGCACCTGCGATCTCCTCAGCGATCCCGGCCATCGCGCCGGCGACATAGCGTGTCGCCTGATCGGCCTGCGCTAGCGTCAAGACAATCGCCGGCAGCTCCAACCGAGCCGCGTCCCGACCCTCGTCATCGAGATAGAACGTCGCCAGCCAGTCAGGCCAGGGTGGCAGAGCAGCTGGATCAAGAAATTGGGTCCACCGATAGCCGGCGGCCGGCGCCGCCTTGATCATGGCGCCGCTGGTCCTGCAATCGAGCCCGTGGGGCGCGTTTCCCTGACCGCCGCTCCGATTCTTCAGCCCGGGCCGGTGGCGAAACAGAAGATGAAAACCGCCCGATGGGGTCTGCTGTCGGGAGGTCTCCGGCAACGGCCCATGGCAATCGATCAACCCTGCCAGCGCCTCGATGCCGCCATGCTGCCGGTCGACGTCGAGGGCGTCGAAGCTTGAGATGGCACCACAGGCCAGAGCGAGATCCGCCGTCGGCCAGCGTCGCCACCAGCGACTGATTTGCCGAGGATCTCGGCTGGCGTCTCGACTGCCATGCCGGGTCAAAGGCGTTTTCCTGCCGGAAAGAATCGGCAGGACGGCGATCCCAAGCTCGGCATAACCCAGCGCCGCCTCGAGTGTCAGCGACTGTCGCATGATCTTCATCCTTTGTGTTCATCCAGTAGGACACGACCATGCTCTTGCTCTAAGCGTACTTTGAGAAAGAGGAACGTCTCAGCCATTGGCAGCTATAGGGAGACGTGCGGCGGCATTTCGACATCTAGCAGAACGTAAGACGTCAACACTCGAGCGTCATCTGCACTGGAGTCAGCGAGATGCCGTCGACGGCTAACCAGCCTTTCACACCAAGCTGACGGTGAACTGGCGCGCGAGCCTTACGCTTTCGCGTCAAAGATTAGACGACCGCATCATCTCTAGCCGGCATCAAGACTAGGTTCCACAGGCACTCGCATGAGGGCCTCAAGCCGCCTTCGTTATCGGCCCTTCAACTTATCATTCCAGCTTCAAGCCCAGGCTCCGACCGAGAATGAATTCGTACCAACCGAATCTCTCAAAGGTTGAAAATTTCTGTTGCTAATTCACACTCACTGATCCAACTTATGGTAGAGTTTGCACGTCAGATAGAACTATAGGGTGAATTTCTTCTGTGGGCGAAAAGTTGCCCTTTGTATTCTTAGTTGAGTGTGGTGCCTGATGATATCTAAGCGTCGAAGACCCAGCGACAGGGCAACTACAGCTAGACCCGAGCTTCGGCAGTCATTGCATCGTTGCCAAAGCGCCTTTGTTGGCACCGGCTTCTTCAGCTTGATCATCAATCTTCTGATGCTGACGGGCCCGCTTTTCATGCTGCAGGTCTACGATCGCGTGTTGACCAGCCGATCTGTGCCGACCTTGATTGCTCTGACCGGTCTTGTGGCGGGTCTCTATGCATTCTTGGGTGTCCTGGAGTTCGTCCGATCTCGTGTCTTATCGAGGGTTGGGAACCAGATCGGCGACGATCTCAATCCACGTACTTTCGCCATTTGGGTGACCGAAGGGGTGGTTGGGCGACAGGCAGCGGGGCAGCCCTTGCAGGACTTGCAAAGCCTTCGCCAGTTCCTGGCGGGATCCGGGCCTCCAGCTCTGTTCGACATGCCCTGGGTGCCGATCTATCTCGGGATCATCTTCCTGTTTCATTGGACGCTCGGTCTGGTCGCCACCGTCGGCGCGCTCATCATCCTCGTGATCGCGTTGATCAATGAATTCCTGACGCGATCACCCCTCGAGGAAGCCAACCGGGCTCAAGTGCAAAGCACCAGCTTTGCCCAGCTCTGCCGTCGCAACGCCGAAGCCGTGGTCGCCATGGGCATGGGGCGCCATGTTCGAGACCGTTGGCTCAAGTTGCAGAACGAGGCGTCTTCAGGCCAGCTTCTTGCCAATGATCGCGTCGGCAGCATCCAATCCCTGTCCAAGGGCTTTCGGCGATTTCTCCAATCCGCGATTCTCGCCGTCGGCGCCGTTCTCGCGATCCAGCAACTGATCACGCCTGGCGTCATGATCGCCGCCTCGATCATCATGGGCCGCGCGCTGGCTCCCATCGACCAGGCGATAGGGCAGTGGAAGGGGTTCATTAACGCCAGGCTGGCCTGGTCGAAACTTTCGACTCTCTTCGATACCGTGCCCGGCATCGCGGACAAGACAGCGCTCCCCGCTCCAAAGGGCCGCCTCACGGTCGATGACGTCTTTGCCGCACCGCCGAACAGCGACAAGGCCATTCTCGAAGCCCTGTCCTTCAGCTTGGAACCCGGCCAGGGCCTGGGCGTGATCGGTCCGAGTGCTTCCGGCAAGACGACGCTGGCTCGTCTACTTACCGGCCTCTGGATGCCGATTCGTGGCGACATTCGCATGGATGGGGCGACGTTGGACCAATGGGACCCGGACGATCTCGGCCGCTATCTCGGATATCTGCCGCAGGACATTGAGCTGTTCGACGGCACGGTTCGGGACAACATCGCCCGTTTCGATGCCGAAGCATCGGACGAGGCGGTGGTCGAGGCGGCGAGGCGGGCCGCCGCTCACGACATGATCCTGGCTCTTCCCGACGGCTATGACACGATGATCGGTGATCGGGGTTCCGTGCTGTCGGGCGGTCAGCGGCAGCGGATCGGGCTGGCTCGGGCTCTTTATGGTGACCCACCGCTGGTCGTCCTGGATGAGCCCAATGCCAGCTTGGATTCCGCAGGCGACGAAGCCCTGACCGAAGCGATCAGGGGACTTCGCGAACGACAAAAGACGGTCGTGGTCATGGCCCACCGGCCGAGCGCCATCGCTGCGGTGGACATGCTGTTGATGCTCAAGAACGGCCGGCAGTGTGCGTTTGGCCCGAAAGAGGAGGTGCTGCGCCAGGTGACACAGCTGGCGCCCACTTCGTCGGATCCCGCAAAGGAGCAGCGCCTTGCCGGTTGAAATGAAGACGGCGTCAACCAATGCCTCGCCTTATGGCAGCTATCTTCGGTTCGGTCTGGCGACTGTTCTCCTGCTGATCCTCGGGGCCGGCGGCTGGAGTGCTTGGGCCTCGATCAGCGGCGCCGTAATCGCGCCAGGCGTTGTGGCGGTCGAGGGCAAGCCGAAAGTCATCCAACATATCGATGGCGGTATCGTCGGCGAGATCCTGGTTCGCGATGGTGATCGCGTCGAAGCCGGCGACGTGCTGATCAAGCTTGATCCGACAGCCATCCAAGCGAGCTTGGCGATCGTCGAGAGCAAATGGCATGAGGCCCTGGTCCGAAAATCCAGGCTCGAAGCTGAGCTTGCCGGCGCCGAGGAGCCCTTGCCGCCCACCGAGCTCTGGCCCTTGCTGGAGCAACCATCGGTCCGCGAAATGATCCGCGGTCAGAGGAAGCTGTTCGATGCCCGTCAAACCTCGACGGCTGGACAAATCGAGCAACTGGAGATGCGTGTCGCCCATTATCGCGAGCAGATCGATAATCTAGATGCGTTGCATCAGGCCAAAAAAAAGCAGGCCGGCCTTGTAGATCTGGAACTAGACAGCCTACGCAAGCTGCACGCCAAGGGCCACACGCCAACCACCCGGGTCCGCGCGTTGGAGCAGGATTCTGCGCGATTGGAGGGCGAGACCGCGGAGCATTTGGCGGAGATCGCACAGACCAAAGGCGCTCTAGCCGAGGCCGAAGCCCAGATCCTTCAGGTCCAGCATGACTTGCAAGAAAAGGTGGCGACCGAGCTTCGAGACGTGATCGCCACGATCCGGGAGTTGCGGGAGGAGCGCGTTGCAGCCTTGGACAAGCTTAAGCGGATCGAAATCCGTTCACCTGTTGGCGGCCTAGTTCATGGACAGAACGTGCATACGATCGGTGGTGTGATCACGCCGACTGAGCCTGTCATGCAGATCGTGCCGCAGGACGACCGTCTGATCGTTGAGGCCAGGGTCGAGCCCCAGAACATCGATCAGCTCCACGTCGGCCAGATCGCGGCCTTGCGATTTCCGGCCTTCAATCAGCGAACCACGCCGGAGTTGGACGGCCATGTGATCAATGTGTCGGCGGATCGCCTGGAAGACCAGGTGAGCGGCATGGCCTACTACCAGGCCATCATCGAGATCCCCAAAGATCAGCTCGATCGGCTGAATGGCCTGGCTCTGCTTCCCGGAATGCCGGTCGAAGGTTTCATCAAGACGGGCGAGCGCACAGCGCTCAGCTACCTCGTCAAGCCGCTCACCGACCAGTTGCAGCACGCTTTCAGAGAGGAGTGATGCGCTGACCTCCTAATCGACATCGAAGCTGCTGGATGCCAATCCGACCGAGCGCCAACCTAGCTTTCTCGCGACAGTTCGAATGCGCCGCCAAACCTAGCCAGGAATCGAAGGGAACATGGTAGTGAACCTTTATGTGAACGTCCATCAGAACAACGACAACTTTGGCTCCCTATCGATTTTCGTCTTCGGCACGCCCGGAGAGAGCGTCGACATCGCCTCGGCAAGCGGATTCTCCCAAAACGTGACGATCGGCGTCGATGGCTCGGTATCGGTGCCATTGCCTCTATCGCTCGCGATGTCTGGAACCGGCGTCAATGATCAAGGGCTACAGATCTCGTCCGAGGGCGATATCTCGGCCTATCTTTCGAACCGGCGAACCTTCACGACGGACCTCACCGTCATCTTCGAAGAAGCCAGTCTCGGGACTTCATACGTCCTGGCATCAGGAGCGACGGCGGTATCCGATGGCGGCCAGTTCTCGGCGCAGGCGATCGTCGATGGCACGGAGCTCAGCTTTACCCTTCCTGACGGGCAGTTGGCATCGGTTACGCTGGATGCCGGCGAGTCCTTCAAATTCTCGACGGCGGACAGTGTTGACAATGCCGCTCTTGGCATCAACGTGACGAGCGACTTCGATCTTACGGGAACCATCGTTTCCTCCAACCAGCCGCTCGCCGTCTTTAGCGGGCACGCCTGCGCATTTGTTGGACAGGGGGCCTGCGATCACCTCGTCGAGCAGATGCCGCCGATCGAGTCGCTCTCGCAGGACTACGTCGTCGGCGAGGCGTTCAGCTCCGCAGGCCTCGGTAACAACCTCATTCGCGTGGTCGCCGCAGAGGACGACACCGAGGTGCGTGTCGATGGCGAACTCGTGGCAACGCTGAGCCAGGGTGAGTTCCACGAGTTCACCCTGTCCGAGCCTGCGAGCACGATCCAGACCTCGAACCCGGCCCTCGTCGCGCAGTATCTGCAAGGTGCTATCACGGCCGGCGAAGGCGATCCGGCGCTCAGCTTTGTGCCGGGCACCGATACCTGGCTGTCCTCCTATGTGGTCGCGACGCCGTCCGGCGAAGAAGCGCTCGCCCAGAACCTCGTGAACATCGTCATCCCGACATCAGCCGTCTCTTCCCTAGAGATCAACGGCGCCGATGTCGACGACGCCAGCTTCACCGCGGTCGAAGGCACAGGCCTTAGCGTCGCCAACATTCCTGTCCAGCCTGGCATCATCCGCGCCGAAGCCAGCGAGAATTTTCAGCTCTCGCTGTTCGGCTTCGATAGTTTCGACAGCTTCCTCACCTTCGGCGGTGCCAACTTCGCCTCCGGCCTCTCCAACGTGCCGCCGGAGCCGGCGAACGATCTCTTCGCGGTCGACGAGGAAGCCACGATTGCCGGCAATCTGTTCGCCGACAATGGCAACGGCCCCGATCAGGATCGGGACGGGGACGAGCTGAGCGTGGTTGCGGTCAACGGCATGTCGACCGACGTCGGCAGTCCTATCACGCTTGCTAACGGCGCCCAGCTTCAAGTGGAGGCTAATGGCGACTTTACCTATATCGCCAGCCTCGACGACGATCTCGATGCCGGCGAGACTATCATCGATAGCTTCACCTACACCGTCTCCGATGGCACCGCCACGCGCCAGGGCACAGTCGAGGTCGAGGTTCGGGGTGCTGATGGTGACGGCGGCGATGGGCAGATCGGGCTCGCCTTGACCGTGCCGGACGAGCTCGCCCCCGGCGAGGTCGGGTCGGCCGAGGTGACCGTCACCAACACGGCGGACGCCGAAGACGGATCGCCTGACCTACGTGGTGCTCTTCTCGCGGTCTCGACCGAGCGCGGCCTCGTGGCCGATCCCCTGACTGGTGCCTTTTCGGACACCGCCTTCGTCCTCGGCACCGATGGCGACGGCACGCTCGGCGCCGGCGAGAGTGCGCTTGTCGATGTCGACATCAAGGGCACGGCCGGGCCGCGCTCGACCCTCAGCGTGCAGGCGCAGGTCGCGGATCCGAGTGCTACCACCGACATCGGCGCCCGCGTCACCGCCCTGCAGCCGGCGTTCCTGTCGGACGAGGTCAGGGCGCGCATCGAGGCCAATGTCGTCGATCGCTTCGGCGACACGGTGGCGACGCTGACCGAGACGCTGTTCGACCATGCCGATCAGTTCACCACCTTCGGGCTGGACGGACGAAGCGCCACCAGTGCGCTCGCCTTCGCCCTCGATGTCGCCGGCGATTTCGGCTCGATCGCCGAGCGCGGCATGACCGGCTCCCACGGCCAGGGCTGGGCGAGCGTCGCCGATATCGGCCTCGACATCGACGGCGGGTCCGTGCGCATGAGCGGGATCACCGACATCGACGCGCTCAGAAGCCTCTCGATCGACGGCGCCGCCCTCTACACCGCCTCCACCTCCGCCGGCCGCTCGGTCACCCTCGGCGGCAATGTCCTGGCGCTGACGCCGCCCGCGAGGCCGACTTTCGAACAGGGAAGTGATGGCAGCTTTCAGAACACCAGCGCCTTCGACGGCGAGCTGAAGGCGACCGCCGACGGCTTTTCCCTGGAGCTCGACAATGGCGATCGCCTGACCTTCGACGAGACCGGCAATTTTCTCGCCATGGTCTGGAGCGATGGCCGTGAGGTCATCGCGAGCCGCGACGGCGATGGGCAGATCACCCAACTCGCTGGCACCAATGGCTCAGCGCTCGACTTCACCCGCGATGGCGAGGGCCGGATCACCTCGATCGAGGACGCGGACGGCGTCCAGGCCAGCTTCGCCTATGATGCCAACGGCAATCTGGCCACGGTGACGCGCCCAGAGGGCACTTCCACCTTTGCCTATGATGCCAATGGCGATCTGATCGGCGCCGCCGCGCCCGGTGCCATCACCAGCGATCTCGCCTATGACGCCGCCGGCCGGCTGCAGGCCGTCTCCTTCGGCGGCGGGCTGCAATCGGAAACCTTCGCCTATGACGACAGGAGTGCGATCACGGTGACCGACGGTGCCGGCCGCTCGGTCGCCCTCGAGCTTCTGCCCGGCAGCATTGCCGCCCGCATCACCGACGGCGAGGGCAACAGCTCCGAGCTGGTCTATGACGAGGCCGGCGACCTGATCGGCGCGCGCGCCCCGGACGGCTCGTTCACTGGCTTCGAGTTCGACGCGCAGGACCGCCTCACGAAAATCACCGACGCCAACGGCGCCGAGCTTTCCTTCACCTATGGCGAGGACCGGGAAGAGCCCCTTTCCTTCACCGATGCCGGCGGCGGCACCCGCAGCTTCGCCTACGACACCGGCGGCCGCATCACCGAGGCGACCTGGCCGGACGGCACCAGCCTTGCCTTCGCCTATGACGCCGAGGGCAATCTCACCGCCTACACCAACCGCCGCGGCGACGATGTCGACTACACCTATGACGCCCGCGGCCGCCTGCTCTCGGAATCCGACAGTTCCGCCGGCCCGACCAGCTATGTCTACGATGCCCGCGGCCGCCTGGTCTCCGCGACCAACGATCAGGGCGAGACCACACTCGCCTATGACGCCGCGGATCGGGTGACCGAGATCAACTATCCGACCGGCCGCTCCCTCTTCTACAGCTACAACGAGGCAGGCCTGCGCGCCTCCATGTCCGACGGCGCCGGCTATGATCTCTTCTACGACTACGACGCCATCGGCCGCCTGACCGGCCTTCGGGACGGGGACGGCACGCTGGTCACCTACGACTACGACGCCGCCGGCAATCTGATCCGCGAGGCGAACGCCAACGGCACCGTGTCGACCTACGCCTACGACGCCGCGGGCCGCCTCACCGTGATCGAGAACCAGGCGCCGGACAGCAGCCTCAATTCCCGCTTCGCCTACAGCTATGACGAGGCCGGCCAGCGCATCGCTGCCGAAACCCTGGACGGGACCTGGACCTACGGCTACGACGCCATCGGCCAGCTCACCTCGGCCGACTTCGCCTCCACCAACGGCGCGATCCCCGACAAGAGCATCACTTACGACTACGACGCCGCGGGCAACCGCACCCGCGTGGTCGAGGACGGAGTCGAGACCCTCTATGTCGCCAACGCGTTGAACCAATACACTCAGGTCGGCGACGCCACCCTCGCCTATGACGACGACGGCAATCTGCTTTCTCGAACGGACAATGAGGGCACCACCACCTACGCCTACGACCTCGACAACCGCCTGGTCCAGGTCACCGAAGCCGACGGCACGGTGCTCGACTTCGAGTACGACGTCTTCGGCAACCGCATCGCCAAAACCGTCGATGGCACCGCCACCGACTATCTGGTCGACCCCTTCGGTCTCGGCGATGTCATTTCGGAGTTCTCAGGCGGCACCCAAACCGTCACCTATGCTCATGGCCTCGACCTAGCTGCTGGCAACATCGGCGGCGCCGACGTCTTCTACGACGTTGACGCGGTGGGCTCGGTGTCGACAGTGACTGGCAATCTCGGCACGGTCGAGAACAGCTACGTCTACGACCCCTTCGGCCGTGAGCTGTTCGAGGTCGAAGGGCTGCAGAACGATTTCGAGTTCAATGGAGCCTTGGGTGTCGCAGAAGATGGCGAAGAGCTCGACTACATGCGGGCGAGATATTACTCGGATGAGTTGGGGCGGTTCTATTCGGAGGATCCGTTATTCATGCGAGGTAGTCCAATAAACCTCAATTCATTTGTCGCCAACAATCCTATTTCTTTCGTTGATCCAGAAGGTGCGAACAAGCTTTTATTGCTAGGAGGTGTTGTAATACTGACAATATTAACAGTGCAAAAGAGATCCGAAAATGCAAGAGAAGAACAAGAGGAGCGCAATCAAAAAGACAAGGAGTCATTCAAAGACGGCCCCCCGACGGGCGACGAGTTGAAAGACATGAAAAAAGCCGAAGTGGAGGCTGGAAAAGAATTTCTAGAGGGTTTAATCGGAGATATATATGGAGGTGCGGGAAAGAAGACACTAAATAAACCAGCACAGAAAGCAATTGATGCGGCTAAGGCAAAAAAACTACTAGATTCTATTAATGAAGACGAATCCCAGATTGACGAAGATTCCACTGTTGAAGACATTTCTCCCCTTCAAGCCAGTCCCAACAGCGCCTCTGAACGTGATCCGCACATCCACACGTTCGATCGCAGCGGCTACTCATTCCAGACGGTCGGCGAGTTCACGCTGGTGCAAGGCGACGACTTCGAGATTCAAACGCGCCAGGAGCCCATCGGCCCCAACGTGTCGGCAAACACAGCAACGGTGATGAAGATCGGCGAACACGCCGTCGGTATCTACGCGCAGGAAGATGTCCCGCTGGTCATCGACGGCCGACCCGTGATCCTGGAACTGGAGCAGTCGATCGCCGTCGGCGATGGCACGGTTCATCGCAGCACCTTCCGCGGCGGCGGCGAGCTTGGAGACTTCGACGTCTATGTTGTGACCGATGGCAAGGGCAACGGGTTCTGGGTCAACGTCTATTTCGGAGCCAATCACCTTCGCCCCTTCGTGGCAGAGGGCTCGGAAGTCTCGGGACTTCTCGGCAACCTGAATGGCGACCCTTTGGATGACTTCCAGCTACGTGACGGCACCGTTCTGCCGCGGCCTCTGCCGCAAACCATCCTTTATGGAGAGTTCGCTGACAGCTGGCGCATTGATCAGGCAGACTCGCTTTTCATCTATGGCGAAGGCGAGAGCACGGAAACCTTCACCGATCGCAACTTCCCGTCCCAGATCGTCACCATCGACGACCTCGATCCGGTAGCGCGTGCGGAGGCCGAGGCGATCGCGCTGGCCGCCGGTCTCCAGCCCGGCACGTTCGAATTTGAGACCACCGTCATCGATATCGCGATCACCGGCGATCCAATCTTTGCGGAAGGCGTCGCCGGCGCTCCGAACTTCAACGAGGAAGGCGAGGAAGTCGACATCATTCCCGTGCTGTTGAACGAAGCGCCTGTCCTCGGCGACGACGAGGCAACCGTCGGTGCTGATGGCGTGGTCGAGATCGACGTGCTCGCCAATGACGACGATCCCGAAGGCGACGGGCTGCAAATCCTGGCGGCCGAGGATGCCAATGGGGGTCTGGTCGAGATCGTCGGCAATCTCCTTCGCTTCACGCCCGCCCCCGGCTTCAGCGGCGAGACCCAGATTACTTATCAGGTCGGCGATGACGCCGGCAATGTCGTCGAAGGTCTGGTGCGAGTTACGGTCGAGGGCGAAGGCAGCGGCGGTGAGGACGGTCAGGGCTTCATCACCGACGAGGACACGCCTTTCACCACCGCCGACGTGCTCGCCAACGACGTCGATGTCGACGGCGACACCCTCGTGGTCAGCGCCGTCGACGCCACCGGCATCTCGGGCCTGGTCACCAACAATGGCGACGGCACCTTCGATTACGACCCCAATGGCGCCTTCGAGTTCCTGGGCAATGGCGACAGCGCCTTCGACAGCTTCGTCTACACCGTCGACGACGGTAACGGCGGCACCGATACGGCGACCGTCACGCTCAGGATCGACGGCGTGAACGACGCGCCGGACGCCGTGGACGATGTCGCCGAGACCGTCGAGGACGAACCGGTGGTGATCAATGTTCTCGACGGCGATACCGATGTCGAAGGCGACACGCTGACCGTCGTCGCGGTCGGGGCGGCAGCGAACGGCGCCGCGGTGATCAACGATGACGGCACGATCACCTACGCGCCGAACGCCGGTTTCTTCGGGACCGACAGCTTCACCTACACGGTCGATGACGGCAATGGCGGCACCGATACGGCAACCGTCACGGTCACGGTCGAAGAGGCAAACCAAGCGCCGGTGGTCTCGCCGATCGAAGTGAGCTTTGGCGAAGACGAGACCGGCCGGGTGCTCGATCTGCTGTCAGGCGCGACGGATGAGGATGGAGACGAGCTTAGCGTCGATAATTTGAGGCTGACCGCCGCCGATGGACGAGAGGTCGCCAGCTCGCTCGAGCCGGAAACCGGGCTTCTGATCCTCGATGACGGACAATTCGAAGATCTGGCCGCGGACGAGACGCTCGAAATCACCGTCGACTACGATGTGACCGATGGCGAGGACACCGTGTCGAACACGGCGACGATCACGATCGACGGCGCCAACGACACGCCTATTGCCAGGGATGATGGCTTTGTCGTCCAGCCAAGCGGGGACTCGGGTGCCCTCACTATCGCGGCTGCGGACGACACCGCTGATGACACAGCCTCAATCAGCCCTCTCGCCGCTGATCAGTTCGCATTCAAGCCGGACGTCGATGCCCGCATGCAAAAGCTGGGTGTGATTTTCGACTACGACCTAGGTGTCGAGCCCGCTGGCATCGACGTCGACGAAGACGTCATCGATCTGCAGGAAGATGGCGCCAAGGACAATGGTCCGGTGGTCACGACAGACGACGCCTTCGAATTCGTCTGAATGTGGAATGTGCTTGCGCCCGGCCATCATATGGCCGGGCAAACATCACGGACATATATCTGGGTGGTTGCCCTGATCCTCCTGATCCGTTTCGCTGTCTTCGACTGGTCCTTTCACAAATTGATGATCTCAGTTCTTTGGCGGAGAGGCTAGCGTAACGATCGGCGATATAGGCACGGCGCTGCTCTAGGGCGACGTTCTGATGGTCGATTGATCGGGATTTCGGGGCGATGGTAACGATTTGGCCGTCTGCCTTCTCGATATGGCCGAGGGCGATCGCCGGCTCGCCACGAGCAAGGGCGGCAACCGCCAGATGCATTTGATTGGGGTCCGGCCCGTTAAGGCCGGGAAGACGAAAAGTGGCGATGCCGGACGTCACCAACTGGACACCTCCGGTAACCGCTCTTTTTCGCGGCTTATGGCTGGAAGCGTCGAGCATTCTCGATCAATTTGGGTGGGGTATGGGGCGTTTTAACGCTTGATCGGCCCTCTTTCGGCCCGTTTTCTCTCAAGCGGGCACAGTACGCCCATGCCACCATCGCCATCGACCGAGATTGTAGGCGATGTTGGCCATGACGATTGTTGCCTCGGCGCGCTTGATGCCGATGCTGCGGACCATGAGGTTCATGCGATCCTTTTGATGCCCGAAGACATGCTCGACGCGTGCCCGCACTTTCGACTTTCTGGCATTCGCTCGGGCATGGTGTTTTGGCATCGGTCTGTCCTTCGGCTTTTTTCGGTGGATTTGGCTGGTCTTACCGGCACGGTCCAGAAACGCTTCATTGGCCGCTGATCGATAAGCCGTGTCCGCCCAGACTGGAGAGGCTGTGTTGGTTCGGTCGATCAGTCCCTCACGCAGGCGAGCACCATCATAGGCGGCTGCATCCGTCACCATCTGCCGCCGGATGAAACCGTGTCGGACATCGATGCTGATGTGTGATTTGTAGCCGAATGCCGGGATCGCGATGTCAGGCAGTGCCTTGCCATCGACGTCCGGCTTGCCCTTGCTGATTTTCATCGACCAACGCGCATCCGTATCTTTTTGCGCGGCCTTCGCAGGCTGATCGGGCCAGATCTCATCCGCCGAATTGCCCGCTTTGATCGCGTCTTTCTCGTCCTTGGTGTTCCGTTGCCTCGGTGCCGCCACCAGGCTGGCGTCAACGATCTGTCCGGACATCGGCAGATAACCGGCATCCTTGATCGCCTGATCCAAACGCTCGAACAGGCGTTCAAGAGCACCCTTGGCGATGAGCGCCTCGCGGAAGTCCCAAAGGGTGTTCGCATCCGGCACAGGATCGGCAATCGAGAGCCCGCAAAAGCGCATCCAGGACAGGCGATCGCGCACCAGATGCTCGGTCTGCTCGAAGCTCAAACCATGCTGCGCCTGCAGATACAGCATCTTGAACTTCAGCACGGCGTCAAACCGCGGACGGCCTCCCTTGGACCGATCGGCGATCGGCAATGCCTCATCGAGAACCGGCCGGAAAAGCTCGAAATCCACGATCTCCAAGAGCTTTTCTAACGGATCACCCTGCGCCGACAACTCGCGAAGGCGATCCTCAACACTCCAAAATCCAGGCTGTCTCGGCAAATTCCCCTCCCAACAATGCTGGGCCGGAGCTTACCCCAACGCGATCAAATCGCCACGTTTCCGGAGGTGTCCAACTGCTCGAATGCCTTCGAGCCAAACGATTGGCCTTCATGCCGGCGATCCATGAGAATGACTCGGGCGTTCTGATCCTTGGCCGCATCCAGCAGATCGCGCGTCGTAGCGGGACGAAGCCATGCGGCGTCCGTTACTCCTCAGACCTCGCGCCGATTTCCGCCGATGAAGGCCATGAGGCCGGCGATCCATGTCTCGCTATATTGATGCATCAGCTCTGCCAGATGATCAGCGACGGTGGTGGCGTTTCTGTCTATCAGGTTCGCAAGTGCGGTGGCGCCGGCAGCTGACGGCGTCATCAAGCGAACCCCGAAGCCCTGTTGCCCGGTGACGTCGAGGTAGACGCCGATCACCTGCCTCGCTGTTGGTGAAGCGATCGAGCCATCGACCGAGACCAAGCGATCCGACGACTGCAGCAGGCCGAACAAAGTCTGACGATGATCCTCTTCCCAATGGACTGCATCGGCTCAGCAACTGTCGCATCATCTTGGTCCCTTATCGTGATCCGGCATAGCCAGCCCCTGCTCTCGCTCTGAGTGAACTGAGAAAGTACAGCGTTCAGACGGAAACCAGCGCAGTGCGACGCCGATATCGATCGGCCGTTATTTTGATGCTCTGTTCTTCCGCCAGGGTGGCGATCAGCGTGCTGACCGGCCGGCGGCCGTGCCGATCCGTGACACCAGCCTCTTACGCCCGGTGGAGCAACCCCAGGAGCTCGATCGCGATGCCCGGGTCTGGGCAGGCGCCCGGGCCGATCCCTTCGAGCACAGCGGCGATTTCATGGGCGAGACGGTAAGCGCCCGACAATGCGTCTCTATAATTGCTTTTTTTGCAGCAATTTTCTATTAATGCGCGAAAATTAGCGTAGCTGAAGGCTATCAGGAGCTCTAACTGACATGGGCAGTATGACTGGCGAGTGGGGCTTGTTTGGCATTGATGATTTGCAGTCTTTGACCGCCCAGAAGGGAGATCACCATTGGATCGGTGGCGAGCTAGAGCAGCATATCCGAGAGCTCAGTTTCCACCACTTTAAGGAAAGCAAACTGCCCCGGGCGCACAAGCTTCGTCCGTACAAGATGGTCTTGGAGAACGAGATCGCAGCCGGTGTCCTCCTTCGGACCTCGGAAGCCTATGGGCTATGCGAGATAGCGGATCTCCGAACGCGGCCCGACTTCAAGCCGGTGGCGGAGCAGCTTGTGGAAAATACTCTGATATTCGCTATGTGCGATGCGATCAAGAATGGCCTTTTGCCCTCGCTTGGATTTGCCGATACTGCAATGCTTGGGCCTGACTTTGTGTTGGTCCAGGCGGTCTTGGCTTCAAGGCTAGGTGGGCAGGTCAGCGCTAGCACCCCGCGGCTGTCGCCGACAGACGGCGAGCGCCTCCTTATCGCCTTGACGGGAGCGCACAACCGTCTCGCACAAGCTATCGACGATTACGTCGCGGCCAATCACTTCTCTAGGGCGAGAATTGGCTACCTCATTGGCGCCGGGATTTGGAGCCTCGCAGAGATCACCTATATCTTTGCGCATTGCTCTCATCCTGATGTCATCCTCGGGTATCGCGACCGGCCACTTGGCCGACTGCTCGGCGAAGCGGAAGCCTTCAACGCGCGGGGCGCCATTCTTGCGACGCTCTTTCACCGTGCCTGCACTGTTCACCTGGCAAATGATGCTCAGGCGGGGCTAACGTCCTACCTCGTGGAATCTAACCTATCGGTCGACGACCATCTCGGATTTCGTATGTCGGCCCCAGCACCCTCCTTGTTGTCCAGCGGGTTACCCGGCTGGGAAGTCTGTGGTGATCCGTCGCCGTCGGCATGGGCATCATTGGTGGCAACAGACACCGAGATTCAAGACCTCAACCTCTTGGTGCTTGCTCTTGACGAAGGTGATCTTTGTTTCTCAGGCGTCCACTGCATGAGCCGCCTTTCCAGGAAAGACGGCATGGCAAACGTTGTCCTCGTCCCATCAGACCTCCACGAAGTCGATCCCGTAACGACCTCAGATCTTACCAGCACTGCTCGCAGCCGCGGCTTTAAGATTGTTGTGGCACCCGTAGGTGTTTCAGAGCTGGAGGCTGAACTTGATAGACGGCAACGCATGATGCAAGGAGTCATGAAGTAATGCATTTCCAGACGATGTGCTGTTCCTTGGATAAGGCGCATTGGCGTGTTGCAGGAACTCCAACCGAAGAGAGATCGCTGTTTGCACATCTTCTCGCCGAGTATGCAGTCCTGGTGCGGCAGGATCAGGACTGGCAGGAGCCGGTTGAGAGAAGGCCTCGGGCAAAGGCGCTGCTTCGGCGGCTGGAGACACTGATACTGGAAGCGGTAGAACCGGCGTCGCTAAAGACTAGTGCTCAAAGCGATGATCAAATACCGGCCATTATTCTTGATCGCGCCTATGTCAGTTGGCTTCATAGCCTAGCGGCGGCGGGACGCCCGCTCGGGGCCGCGACGGCAGGCGGGCTTGGCGCGAGCATTGTAGCGCCTGACGCTGTCTCCGAGCATCTATCAGCTTACGAAGCTGCCCTTCGGTCCTCAAGCACCAGCGATGACTATGTCCATCGGCAGCGACGATGGTTCCTCAAACAATGGATCCTGGCGCGCAATGCCGGGCTTGTCGAACTCACGTTGCCAGACTTCACGTCGACCCACGAGCCAAGGCTTGAGACACGATCGCCCATAGGCCGGCTGCTGCGATGGCTGCTCGGCCTTGAGGCCAAGTCGGCGCCAGCAGAAGCATCGATCCCTTCGCCATGGCGGCGTTGCCCGCCCATAAGAAGCACGCGTGTGCTCAGCCAGCCCGGATCAGCTTGGCGAAAGTTCGACGGGCGGCGATCCAGCGATAGGGGTGGTGTTATCAGCCGTCATATTCGGGAGGCGATCGATGAGGCATTGAGCAGTGGTCAGAGCCTTAACCTTGCATCGCAACGTCATCATGTGCTTGTGCCAGCTCTGGGCGAACACATTTTACGGAAGGACACCGAAGCGTCCGAGAGATGCTTGCCGGTGACGTATGGCGACGGGTTGCCGGCGTCTAGTTTTCCGCTTCGATGCCTCGAAAGGCTGCCACAAGGCTGGCGCCCCGAGATCGAGCTCGACATCGGCCTGGTCTCGATGCGTCACCTTGATATCGACCATTACATCGATCTCAACTGGTTCAGAAATCAGGAAATTCCGTCGTTCAAGGGAATGTGCGCGGCCGATGCCTACTGCACTGCGCGATCGCAAGCGATCTTCGCAGAGCTGACCAGCGCCAATCCAGGCAAGCGCCTCAGGATCAACATCTATCATTCTGGATACATGCCTGCCGTCGTCGGTTTCTACCGTGCCTTTATGCAGGGCCAGCGGAACGCGCCAATGGTATTTGGCAATCTCCAGGTGGTTCCGCATCTCTCGCCAAGCCGGGGCGGCTATACGACCGCAACGCCTTGGCCGCCAACATCTGATCAAGTGAACGCATAGGAGCCTGAGCGATGTCGGTTGTCCTTGAGCATGAATGCCGAGGTTGTGGCACGCCGATAAGCCTCTCCGAATTGCTGTACAAGAAGAGGATGGTGATTGGCGATGCCGCTGCAGTCTATTGCGCAGGCTGCGCGATGCTGGATATGCGAGAGGGCCACACGGTCGCGGTCAGAAAAGTCGCGCTAGCGGAAGGCCTTAGCAGCAGCGCGCGTAAGCTGGCTCATGGCCTCAAGGAGACACGAGCCAACATTGGACGAGACTGGCGCTCAATAGAGATCGAATCCAAGCTTGAGCGTTCGAAGTTTGGCGTCAAGGACGAGGAGATCGGAGAGCTTCATCGAGAGATCGATCGCAAGGATACGCCAGTCGTCATCGTCGTGGCGCCGACCGGATCAGGGAAATCCACCTTCATCCCCTATAGCCTGCTTCGCCCCGGCGATGGCTACCGGCTAGATCATTTTACCCGCCACGGCCAAATCGTCGTCACGCAACCGCGCCGCCAAGCGACGGTCGGTATTGCCGGCTATGTGGGTGGAACTCTTCTCGGCGGGAAGATAGGCGCAGGCCACGAAGTCGGCTATCGGATTGGTGGGCAGATTAAATGCGATTGGTCAAATAGCATGGCCTACGTCACCGATGGCACGCTGATCAACTACATCACCCAAGGCTATCTTGACCGTATCGGCATGGTGATCATCGACGAAGCTCACGAGCGTAGCCTGAACATCGACGTCATCTTGGCAATGATGACGAAGGCGCTTCCGAGCTATCCAAGGCTGAAGATGCTCATCGTCAGCGCCACCATCGACCATCAAAGGTTCGTTGACCATTTCACCAAGTCTCTCCCCGGACATCTTCGATGTGGCCTTGTCAACTGCTCAGGCCAAAAGCCAGCCGACCAATGGCTGGCCTACCGACGCGGAAACTTGACTTCAGTACCGTACAAGAGCGATGTCAACAAGGAGCTTAGCAGCAAAATTGATGAACATATCGCCGCGGCAACTGTGCGCCTAGCCATGCAGATGGAATGCTCCTCGGCAAGTGACGCGCGAGTCGAGAAAGGCGATATCCTCGCGTTTCTGCACGGTCGCAACGAAATCGACGCAGCTGTAAAACGCATCAAGTCGCTACTTGCGCAGAAGGCTGCCGACCTCGCCTCCAGGACCGATGTGCTACCACTATATGCAGGGCTTGGCGCGGCTGATGTCGCTGCCGCTATCGACGAGAAAGATGATCCTGAACGCCTAAGGATCGTCGTGTCCAACAATATTGCCGAAACCTCACTCACCATCGCCCAACTCAAGCATGTCGTCGAGTCTGGGCTTATCAAGCAGACGCGTTGGAACCCCGTCTTGGAGGCCTCCCCTCTTTTGCCGATTCTACATAGCAAGGCGGGATGTCGACAACGTTGGGGACGCGTCGGGCGCTCCGAGGACGGCAATGTCTGGTGCCTGTACACCGCCAAGCAATTTGAGGACGTCGCGCTATTCTCCGACGACACGGCGCCAGAGATCCTCCGCTCAAACCTTGAGGACCTCGTCTTGAAGCTGAGCCTTTTCGGTGTAGACGATATCACGTCTGATACATTTCCCTGGCTCGACAAGCCTCTTTACAGCGAGCTTGATCGCTCCATTGCGTCCTTGCGTAAGCTTAACGCGCTCGACGAGCGTGGCCGGATCACAACACAAGGCGTCGAACTTGCGAGGGCAGGCCTTGGCCAAACTGGACGCTCGCGGATCATGGCAGCCTGCGATCGATTTGGCCTTGGTATTGAGGCCGCGACAATCATTCCGTTTCTGGAGCAAGGTAACGCCATCTTCAACATGAGCGGTCCTGGCGGAACGAGACCGCCCGGACCAGGGGCGCTACAGATCGAGCTGCGTGATACCTGCTGTGATGACTTGGACTTGTGCCTTACGGCGCAGGACCGTATCACGGCGGTCACTCAATCGCAGGCGTTCCCGAAGGCGCGATCGTGGCGATGGCCACCGTTACCACGCAAGGCTACGCGCGTGCTGGGTGAAGAAGGAACGTCATTGCTGAAGCAGGGCCTGGGCCAAGTCTGCGACTACGATCAGCTCGTGAAAATCCTCGAGCCATTAAAGCGCATCGCCGCTTTGGACAGCTGGAGCTCGCAGTGCCGATCGAGCTTCAATGAGACGCTCAGACATTACTGGTTGACGTCCATGAAGATCGATCCCCGTCAATACGAGAGCAAGCTCAATGCCGCTCGCCTCGACATAATTCGAGACTTGGGGCGACGCAAGAAGGAGCTTGAAGATCGAGACCTAGACCTGGAGAGCCTCGATCGTATCCGGCTGATCCTCGCCCGCGAAATGCCTGAGCGGATTTTCAAGAGAGTCGATCACTTGCACGACGAATTTCCAGACACTGCCGCCTATGTCGACTGGCACCAACCGGATCTTGATGCGCCTCCTCTCCTAATCGACCGGAGGTCGCAGGCGACCTTCTGCCCTCCTGACATTATGCTCGCTCCCGGCGATCTCAAGCCAGGAAGCCGGCGCTCCGGTAGAGCAGGAGAGGACCACGAATGTCGCTACGCGACTTTCGTGGTTTCGCTCGATTCCGTTCGATTTCAGGAGGTCGTTGGCCTGACGGATATCGAGCTGGCCGACTATTTTGCCCGACATTATCCGCGTAAGAAGCACGCTGAGCGTGACATCGCCGCACGGCGGCAGGCACGGACGATGGCCATCAAGTTTCCTAGAGGAACGACGCTTCGCTGCAGGCTCAACGAGCCTGATGGCGCCAAAGTGACGGCAACATCGGTGATGATCACCGATCTGCCGTATGTCGACGAGCCTGCGGATGCAGGTTCATGCGGGACTTACGCCTCCTTTGACGACAATACCGACTGCCTGCCCTCCCTCGACGACTGGGGCCTGTCGAGCGGCGATCGCGGACAGGCTGCACCCGAATATCTCATGATCCCGGAGATCATGCCCATCGAGGAGCCAGACGATGAGGAGGGCGAAGTCACGGACCCCTTTGGTGAAGATGCATTGGCGCCTGCCGCGAGAGACCTCATGCCGGATGAGGGGCATCCTGTGGAGATATCAGTGCGCCGTCTCGAGGAATTACCGCCATCAGGCACGGACATTGAGGTGGAAATAACAGGCGTCGGCCTCGCGCCTGATGGAAACGCTGCGCTGCACGCCCACTACCCAGGATCGAAACGCCAGCTTGAACAGTTTGCCGCACGATTCGTGGTTGGTCAGACCATCGCGCTTACCATCACCTCAGTCAGCGAAGCGCTTGGGGCCGATGGCCTCAGTGTTATCGAGGAGCAAACAGGCCTATCCGGTTTCATTCCGGCAGCGGAGCTACTGCCTGAGGGTTGCACAAACGCGCTCAAGTTTTTTGATGTAGGTGAGAAGATCAACGTTCAGATCCAATCCGTCGATGGGGGACAGCACCAAGTCGCCTACACGCTGCTGCCTCAGGTTGAGCGCGCGATCACCGCCTTACTCGACTGCGAGTCACTAAACGACGGGGCAGCAACCTTTAAGAATTCTGACGAGAAGGGGGATGAGCTAGGCCTCGTGAAGCGTTCTGAATCTGTTTGCGTAGAATGTGAGGCGAGGGTCATCGACGTAAGCATGCCTAGAGATAGACCTGAATGCTATGTTCGCGTGCTTATCGAAGGATCCGACACCCAAGGCATGCGCGTTCCCCTATGCGCGACGCTGTCGGTCGATCGCTCCGCTCAATCGCCAACTGGCATGTTCGAGGTTGGAAAGGCCGTCCGCGTTGCGCTTCGGCGTCCTAGGATGGTCCGCTTACGCGGCCCTAGATCAGGCCTTCAGCCCAGCGATGACGAACTCGCCCTGCTAGAGGGTGCAGGGATCGTCTTACGTGACAACACGCTGTGCAGCGACGAGCCTTTCGATCATTCGACCTGCCAAAGGCTTGTTCAGGCTGCGCGGCCGGAGCTGGCCGGCTTGATCCGCAAGCTCCACCTGCGCGGGCTCATGCTCAAGGGTAAACTGAAACTGCAGAAGCTTGAGGACCGGTTCTCGATTGGCCAGACCGTTGAAGCACGCGTCTACAGGGTCGCCAGACGAGGAGTTGATGCCCGGATTGGCGAAGGCTACATGGGTTTCGTAGCACATGAGGAGATACACCATTGGGACACGCGCAACTTCAAGCCCTCAGACTTTGTCGAGCCTGATCAAGTCATCAGGGCAAGCGTCATTGGATTTAATAAGCATCGCGATGCGCTTGCCTTGTCGCTTAAGGCGCTGCGAGATGATCCTTGGAATGGCTATGTCCAGCGTACTTATGAGCAGAACAGTATACATGAAGGTGTTGTCCAACATGTCGAGTTGCGCGACTCGAGCCTCACCGCCGCCTATGTCCGTCTTGAGCCCGGCTTGGATGGAAAGGTCCATCTCGACGACGAAGAGCGCCAACGTTTCAGTGGGGCCTTGGCGGAAGGAGCGCCGGTCAAGGTAATCGTGACTCGGGTCAACAGCGAAAGACAATGGGTCGCCCTCAAGCTTGTCGAGGTCCTCTCACCCGATCATGATGTTCGTCGTGTTGCCGTGTCCAGCGGCTTGCCTGCGGGCGATGAGATCGTCGATTGGTTCGGTGAGTGGCCATGGACCCAGCCACAAAAGATCATCAAGCCTCCGTCCGAGACGATCGCGTGTGGCTTGGAGTACGGGCTTGGCGCTGAGAACTCGGAAGCCTTGCCGAAGAGGCGAAAGCCCTCCTTGCTGTCTCGAGCTGTGAACTGGCTCGCCGTCCGAATGGGCGCGAGCCCACCTGCGACGAAATACGAGCTACGTCTCGACAGAAGCCTATGGTCTCCCCGGCTCTAGCCCAGCGGATGGTTGCAACCGATCGACATGGCCTAATCTACAACTCCGTATTTTCGGATAGCGGCCAGATCTGCGGTGGATCGAGCGTTAGCGCTTGCTCGCGAAGCATCAGCGCTCGGTCTTGAAGATAGGTATCCAGCAGCCGGTCGGCATGCTTCCGCAGCCTTTCCACGTCGTCTGCGTCTACATTGGTGAAACCGTGGGCGAGGATGGAGACGTTGCGCGCTTGCGCATCTCGGCATAGCTCGTGAGCCCATGCGATGATAGTATCCGCATCATAGCCAACCTCGCCAGGGCGAGAAACGACGCAAAGCAGGATAAACCCGTTGACAAGTGAGAGCTGTTCGGGAAGGCAAGCATCGTCGGTGCTGAGCAGCCGGCTGATGAGCGATGCATACCTTCGCTCCAGGCTTTCGCGTGGCACGCCGAAGAGGTCATAGTTCGGCTCGGTGAGCGAGAAGGTCCTGGTCTGAGCCCTGTCGCCGAGCGCGACAGCTATGATCTTCTCTAGTTCACGATGAGCCATGAGGCAGGCGAGGTCATGACGACCGTGTTGGGAATGAAGGCCCGATAGATATCGAAAGAGCGCGAGCTGCGAGACATCACCGCCTTCGAGGATTCGTTGGGCGGATTGGAGATGCAGATCGAGAGCCTTGGCGAGCTTGGCCTTCTTCAGCCGATGCTGGAGCGCCGGCCGCTCCGCAAGCTGCCGGACGTTCTTAACATGACCTTCAAGAGCACGAACGTTCACATCCGACAGGGCGACCTGGATGCTGGACAGCTCAAAGCCAAGCTCATCAAAGCTTTGATTATAGTCGTTGTGGTCGCGACTGTTTCTGAACTGTTCCGCAGCGATGCCCATGCGCCCGGCTTGGTAAGTCTTGAGCGCGTTCTTGCGGAGGAGGCCCGCACGGCTCACAGCTGGGTGGTCCAGGACAAGCACCCTCTCAGATCCCGGATTGGGGCGCCGCATCTTCGACGAGTACTCACCATCAATGTAGCAGATCTGCGCGTGGTTGATCCACGCCGCGACAGCGGCTGAGGCGCTCATGATTTTTTTCCCGCCCGTTACGTCGACGATGGTGCGACTTTCCCCGCCACTTGTGATGATCGCTGCCAAGATTGTTCGTGAGATCTCATCGATATTCGTCGGATCCACGACCTTAAAGTCTAGGCGCATACTTTCGATGACATCGTTGTTCAGCAGGTATCTGTGTAGGAGCTTGTTGAAGCTGCTTGTGTTTTCGCTCCAGATTACGGTCAGTTTTTTTGGCTTGATCACTGATGCCGCGATCGCAGTTGTCTCGGGGCTGAAGCCACACGTGCTTACCAGAAGATCACACCCTGCTTGGCGTAGCTCCTGATGCTCCTCCTTCAGCATCGCCTTCTCAACAACCAGAGGGAGAACTGCGTCGAAGTAGAACTCGGTGGCTTCGAACGAGTTGGGCTCGATGCACGTCCACCGATCGACTGCCGTGTTCAGGTCTTGCTCGATCTCGTCAAACCCACGCCGCGAAGAGGAGACGTGGGCAGCCTCTGGCCGGATCGGGACTGCGATCGCTTGATCACGCGCATACAAGAGGGCGTTCACAAGCCTGTCAAAGCCATCCGCTTCGAAGAGATCAACCCACTGGAAGTCCGTGAGCTTGACCCCAAGCTCCGGAATATCTAGGTCGGGAACCTCGCAGTCATCCAACCGGCAGGGGATCAGATAGACCGACCCCGCCGGACGTTCGGTGAACGCCGATAACGCAAGCCTATACTCCCGCTGTACGTAGCCACGCTTCGCAACTGAGGCCTTGGACAGGCATGCTAGGAATGTCGACGCAGATTTGATCGCCCTAGGGATTTCAACGCCCCAGAGTTGCCCCGGCATTACGTCGACCTTGTCCATCCATGGCGAGAAGCCTTTCGATGTAAGCTGGTCGTACAGCTCCCTGACTCTAGGCTTATCTTCGCTCGCATGAGCGAGAAAAATACAATTATTTGTTGCCATTGCGCTACGTGCTCGGCCTTCCATGTTATCTTGTCGAGCAGAATTTTAAACCAAAAGATAATTTTTTAAAGACAATTTTAAATTAAAAATTGATAAACACGAGCTCGCAACTGAAAAGCAAATTCTCTGTAACTTATTGCAAAGATTGGCGCGCGCCTGGGAGATTCGCCACCAACCTCCTCATCCGCAATCGGGCGCTCCCGTAAAGGCTGCGGTGACGATCTTGAATTTTTTGGATGGATTGAACTGGCCTGTTGTTGCCCATATGTTGCCCAATCACCAATGCTGGGCAACAACTTGATCGCTAACCTATTGATTTTGTTGGTCGGGGCGGCCTGATTCGAACAGGCGACCCTCTGCTCCCAAAGCAGATGCGCTACCAGGCTGCGCTACGCCCCGATTGGCGAAAATTAGGGAGTTGGCGCGGGATGCGCAAGGGATAGCCGACGAGTCCGCACTCGTGGATGCCGGTCAGGCGACAGCGGCCGGCGGCTGGTCGGTCAGGAGATCGGTGACCAGCATGGCGCCCGGACGGTGGGTGATGGCGAGCGGCAGGGCGGCGTTTTGAAGGGCCATCTGCGGGGTCACGCCACAGGCCCAAAAGACCGGGACCTCGTCTTCGGCGACGGTCACGGACTCGCCGAAGTCGGGCACGGCGAGATCCCGGATGCCGATGGCCTCGGGGTCGCCATGGTGGATCGGGGCGCCGTGAGCGTTCGGCGCGCTTCTGGTGATCGCCCTGGCGCGCTCGACGTCCGCGCGTTTGATCGGCCGCATCGACACCACCATCGGGCCGTGGAAACGGCCGGCGGGCGTGGTCGCGATCGAGGTGACGAACATGGCGACGTTCCGGCCCTCCTCCAGATGGCGAAGGCGGATGCCCGCCGCGACCAGGGCGGCCTCGAAGGAAAAGGAGCAGCCGATCGCGAACCCGACGGAATCCTCACGCCAGAGCCCGGTGATCTCGTCGACCTCCTCATCCAGCCGGCCGTCTCGCCAGACGCGATAGCCGGGTAGATCGGTTCTGAGATCGATGTCCTCCCCCAACGCCGGCAGGCCCGGATCGCCCGGCCTGGTCATGCCGAGCAGCGGGCAGGGCTTCGGGTTAGCACGGCAATAGTTTTCGAAGTCGGCAGCGTGCGCTTCCGGAAGAATCACCAGATTGGCCTGGAGATTGCCGGCGGCAGCGCCTGCGGTGTGACGCCCCGCCTTCCCTGCCCGAGCGGCGAGACGGGCGGCCCGGCCGCTCGCCGCGGCCTCGACGATCGCCTCCGCCATCACGTCCCCCCCGCCGGTTTTCCCAAATTCACTCTAACGATATGTGTTGGCTAAGTGCACCCGCCAACAATCTTGAAAACCTGGCCGCATACCCTCGCTTCCAGCGACTGCCGAGTGAACCCAATGAGGTGGCCACGCCACCACGCCACCACGCCGCTAGCCGAGGGCGGTGGGCAGCCAGAGCGCGATGTCGGGAAAAACGATCAGCAGCAGGACCATGATCAGCATCATCAGGACGAAGGGGATGGCGCCGATGATCACGTCACTCATCGGGCCATGGCTGCGCACCGACTGCACGACGTAGAGATTGACTCCCACCGGCGGCGTGATCAGGGCGAGTTCCAAAAGCAAGGTCAAAAGAATCCCGAACCAGATCAGGTCGAAGCCGAGCCCTGCCATCACCGGCGCCACGATCGGCGTGGTGATCACCAGCATGGAGAGGGTTTCCATGAAGCAGCCGAGAACCAGGTAGATGCCGATCAGCAGGAACAGCGTCTGGTAAGGGGTGAGCCCCAGGCTCTCGATGACGTCGAAGATCGCCTGGGTCAGGCCGACGGCGCCGATGATGAAGTTCAGGAAGCTCGCGGCCATGATGATGATCATGATCATCGCCGTGGTCTTCATCGCCCCTTCGAGCGAGGCGAGAAAGCCTTTCCAGTCGAGATCGCCATGGACGAAGCCGAGAACGGTCGCGACCACCACACCGATCGAGGCGGCTTCGGTCGGCGTGGCGATGCCGGCATAGATCGAGCCGATCACCGCGAGAAACAGGAGAAGCGGCGGCAGGAGATCGGGCAATACGGCGAAACGTTCCGACCAGGTCACCGAGCGCACGACGGGTGCGGTGCCGGGGCGTCCGAGGCTGATCGCGGCGATCAGCGCCATGAACAGCGCGGCCAGGAGAAAGCCGGGGAGAAAGCCTGCCAGATAGAGCTTGGGCACGGAGGTGTTGGTCAAAAGGCCAAAAATAATCAGATTGATCGAGGGCGGGATCAGAATGCCCAGCGTGCCGCCGGCGGCGATCGAGCCGAGGAACAGCTTCGGGCCGTAGCCGCGGGCGTCGATCTCGGGCACCGCCACCGTGCCGATGGTCGCGGCGGTCGCGACGCTGGAGCCTGAGTTGGCGGCGAACAGGGCGCAGGTGCCGATATTGGCGTGCATCAGCCCGCCCGGCAGCCAGGAGAGCCAGGCGGCGATCGCGTCATAGACCCTCTTCGCGATGCCGGCGCGCACCAGAAGCTCGCCCATCAGCACGAACAGCGGGATCGCCACCAGGAGAAAGTCGACCGAGGTCTGCCACACCACCTCGGCGATCGCCGCATCCAGGGGCATGAAGGCGAAGAACCGGGAGAGCGTGAGGCCGAGCATGCCGAGCGCCGCCGCCACCGGCACGCCGATCATGAGCAGGCCCAGAAGGACGAGGATGGCGTAAAGGAGCAAGGCGTTCAGCCGTCGCCTGCGGGCTCGGCGGCGTCCGCGAGCGCGTGATGGCGAAAGACCTGGAGAACACCCGCGAGCGTCGCCGTCAGCAGTCCGAGCGCCCAGAGCGATTGCGGGATCGCGAGCGGCGTCTGCAGCGGCGTGACCGCACGCGCGCCCATGCCGAAGGAGAGCCAGGCCATCTGCACCGCGCGCGCGGCGAGCACGGCGAGGAAGACGACCAGAAGAGCGGTGCCAAGTCGCAAGAGAATCTGGCGAAGCCCCGGCGGAACCAGGCCGACCAGCGCGTCGATGCGGATCACGGCATTGCTCAGGATGACATGGGGCAGCGCCCAGGCGACCGAGACGGCGAACAGATAGCTCGAAATCTCATCGGCGCCGCCGATCGAGATGCCGAGAAGATTGCGCAGGATCAGCTCGACGCAGACGATCACCGCGGCGGCGAAGATCATGAAGCCGCCGAGCATGGTCCCCACCCGCGCTACTTTCTCCATTTTTTTCGTACTTTCTCCCACTCGCCTGAGCCATCCGTACGACCGCCGGCAGACCGGGTCGAACGACGCCGGTCTGGCCGTCGTTCGGAGAGACGGTCTACTTCGCTTCGGCGGTCAGGCCGACGATCGGACCGATGGTCTCGTTCCAATTCGCCGTGCATTCCTCACCGCAGCGCCCGGCCCAGCGAGGCAGCACCACCTCGGTCAGAATTTTCTCCCGCGCGGCAAGGTCGGACTCGCTCGGCTCGACCAGGGTCATGCCGCCGGGCTCGCCCTGCTCGCAGGGACCGCTCGTGCCGCAGGCAATGCCGAGATCGTTCTCGGCGATGATGATCTCCCAGGCGCGATCTTCGAAATCCGCCATCTCCTGCTCCAGGAACGTCTGGGTGTCGGCGGAAAGCGCGTTCCAGGTGTTCAGGTTTACCGCGGTGAAGGTGATGGTGTAGCCGACCGGCAGATAGAATGCGGTGTTGGCGACCTCGTACCACTTGGCGAGATAGGCGGGCATGGTGCCGGTGATGCCGCAATCCACCACACCTTTTTCGAGGGACGGCACCACCTCGGCGAAGGTGATGGTCGCAGGCGTAGCGCCCAGCCCCTCGACGAAATCGCCCTGGCTCGCCCCCTGGACGCGGATCTTCGCGCCCTTCAGATCCTCGACGCTCGCGACCTCGTCCCTACAGTAGAACGCCTGGGTCGGGAACGGGTAGATGTTGAGGAGCTTGGCGTTGTAGAGCTCGCCGAACGCCTGGTCCAGGGTCGGCTTGTAGGCATCCGCGATGGCGCGCGCGCTCTCGAAGTCACGGGCGACGCCGGCGAGATCGACGCCCTCGATCACCGGGTCCTCGGCGACGTAGATCGGCAGCGCATGGGCGAAATCGAACACGCCGAGACGCAACAGGCGCATGATCTCGAAGCCCTTGAGGCCGAGCTCGGTCATCGGCTTGGCGTCGGCGGTCAGCGCACCGCCGGAATCCGCCGGCAGCTCGTCGTTCCAGAACGGCTGCTCGATGCCGGTCCAGTTGGTGAGATTGCCGAAGGTGCCGACCACCTTGAAGCTCTGATTATCGAGATCGGCGGCCACTCCCGCCCCGCTCGCGAGACTCAGGAGCCCCGCAGCCGCCGTGACTCTGGTCAGCGCCTTTCCCATGCGTCGTCTCCCTTTTCTGGTCTTTGTGACCGGACCCTGCAATCTTGTCATGCTCCCCTCCTGCGCAGACGTGACGGCCGTGCAGGAAACCGCACCGCTCAGCCCGCCCCGGTCCGGAGATAGGCTTCGAGCGAATCGTCCAGCGCATCGACCCAGGGCGTGTGGTGCGGCGGCGCCATGGTGCCGGTCATGGGCGAGACATAGCCATTGTCGCGGAACGCCATGATCGCCTCCTTCTTGTGCTTCTTCCACTGGAAGAAGGCCTCGTTCGCGGCGTCCACGTCGAAGCTCGGGTAGTCGGTCTCGGCGATCAGCTCCCTGACATAATCGCCCTGATAGCGGATCGCATCGTAATCGTCCTCGCCGGCGTCCTCGCGCGCGACCCGGTCCTCGACGTCGGCCTGCATCGCGGCTTTGTCCGGCAATGCGATCCTGCCCATGATCACGTCCCGCGCCCACCAGGCCTGGGCGTCGAACATGTTGAAGGTGTACCACTGGTCCTGCATGCCGAGATAGAACAGCTTCGGGTTATGCACCCAGGCCACGCCCTTGTAGAGATCGGCCGTCGCCAGGCGATTGGCGGTGCGCAGCTTCAGGTCCTCGGCCATGAACGGGAAGTGGTGCAGATAGCCGGTGCAGAGGATGATGGCGTCGACATCCGCGGTCGAACCGTCCTTGAAGGTCGCGGTCCTGCCCTCGACCTTCTGGAGGAGCGGCACCTCTTTCCAGTTGTCCGGCCATTTGAAGCCCATGGGCGCGGTGCGGTGGCTGACGGTCACGGATTTGCAGCCATATTTCCAGCATTGGGAGCCGATGTCCTCGGCCGAATAGCTGGTGCCGATGATCAGGATGTCCTTGTCCTTGAACTCCAGCGCGTCTCGAAAGTCGTGGGCGTGCAGAACGCGGCCGGGGAAATTCTGAAATCCCGGAAATTCGGGCGCGTTGGGTGTCGAGAAATGGCCTGAGGCGCAGATCACGTGATCGTAGTCGTCGACAAGCTCTCTGTCGTTCACGAGATCCTGCACGACCACCCGGAATTTTTCCGTCGACGGATCATAGTCCACGCGCCGGCACGCATGCCGGAACTTGATCCAGTCGCGGACGCCGGCCTTCTCGACCCGGCCTTTAATGTAGTCGTACAAAACGGCGCGCGGCGGGTAGGAGGCGATCGGCCGGCCGAAATGCTCGTCGAAGGTGTAGTCCGCGAACTCCAGGCCTTCCTTCGGACCGTTGGACCAGAGATAGCGGTACATCGAGCAGTGCACCGGCTCGCCATATTCGTCCAGGCCGGTGCGCCAGGTGTAGTTCCAGAGCCCGCCCCAGTCGTCCTGCTTTTCGAAGCAGACGATCTCCGGAGTGTCCTCGCCCCTGCCGGCCGCCGACTGGAAGGCGCGCAGCTGTGCAAGGCCGGAAGGCCCGGCACCGATGATCGCAACCTTCTTGGCCATGAGAGCCCTCCCTTTTCTCTATTTGTCCGGTCTTGAGATGCCAATTGGTTTCGAAAGATCATGCGTCAACACCGAACCAATCTCAACCGATTTTAATTTTCACATGATTATATTGTATTTCATGTCCATGGATAAGAATCGATTTTTCAATTGGACAAAGGCGAATTCACAGCGAATATACCAAATAGGCGCGACAAGATCGGCAAATTGGTACGCATTGGTCTCGCCGACCGAACCTCGCCGAATCGATCGCCCGAGCAAAAAAGGAGCAGGGAGGCCGCTCATGCTTGCAAGGTTCTTCAAAGGCGGTGTCAGCCGCCGGCATTTCATGATCTCGACCTCGGCACTGGCGGGCGCAGGCGCGCTCGAGCGGCGGCATGACGTCCCGGGCGTCTCGCCGTCGACGGCGTCATCAAGATCGGCTTTCTCGCCCCGTTGACCGGGCCGGTCGCCGCCTGGGGCAAGCCCGGGCTCGACGGCTGCCAGATCTGGGCCGAGACCGTCAACGCCGCGGGCGGCGTCAAGCTCGGCGACGGTCAGTACAGCATCGAGTTCGTCGGTTATGACAACGAATACGACCCGGCCAAGGCGCGCACCGGCGCCACCAAGCTGATCCGCGAGGACGAGGTCAAGTTCATCATGATGCTCGGCGGCGACACCTGGCCCGGCGTGCAGCCGGTCGCCGACCGCACCGGCATGCTGTTCTCGACCCTTCTCCCCTCCGACCTCTCGCCCGACACCACCACGCTCGTGGCGCCCGCCGAGGTGCATCCGGTCTACAACGTCACCGGCGTCGAGTGGCTGGCCGAGAACAAGCCGGAGCTCAAATCAGCCGTCATGTGCGCCCAGGACGACGCCCTCGGCCTGCCCTCGGTCGCGACCTATCTCGCCGCCTTCGAGGCGGCCGGCATCGAGATGCTGGAGGAACCGCTGCTGTTCGACCCGGCGACCACCGATTTCGCCCCGGTGGTCACCAGGCTGATCGCGAACGATCCCGACATCGTCTGCCTGGACACCTGCTATTCCGACTATGTCCACCCGATCTGCGAGCAGCTTTTCCAGCAGGGCTATGGCGGCCAGATCATCTCCTGCACGGCCGACTTCTACGATCAGATGATCGCCAAGACCTCGAAGGAGTTCATGGAGGGCTTCATCTTCCAGTTCCCGGACTTCGACGACCCGGCGCTGAACGAAGCTGACATCAACTTCCGCGACCCCAACGGCTTCTTCGCCACCTACAACGAACGCCATCCGGGCGAATGGGGTGCCGTGAGCTGGGAATACGCCTCGATCATGGATCTCTGGGTCGCGGCCGCGGAAAAGGCGGGCTCCGCCGAACCCGACGCCGTGATCAAAGCCATGACCGAAGGCGGCAAGGGCGCCCATGCCTTCGGCGAGGCCGACTGGTGGGGCGAGGACCTCTTCGGCATAGACCATGCCCTGGTCGGCAACTGGCCGGTCGTGGTGATCGAGGAGGGCAAGGCGCGCATCAAGGGCATGAAGTCCATCCCCGACTGGTACGCCAAGCACGGCGACCTCCTGAAAAAGCACATGGAAGCCTACGGTCAGCTCTACACCCAACGCTAATGCCGTGGGCATCTCATGGACTTTGACCGTCATGGCCTGGAGCTGCGGTTTGCGCCCAAGGTTTGGGAATGCTGTGGTGGAAAGGGCCGCGGGCACGTCTCAATTCAAGAATGCGGAGCTCGATAGCCTGGGCCGCGACAGCGCAAAGCCACTGGGGCCGCCCAGTGGCTGAGCTGCTGGCGCAGACCGCGATCAACGCGCTCTATGCGGCGAGCTACATCTCGCTGATCGCGGTCGGCCTGGTGCTGATCTTCGGCGTCATGGGCATCATCAACTTCGCCCATGGCGAGCTCTACATGGCCGGCGCCTACGCCGTCGTCGCCCTCTATGCCGACAGCGGCCTGCCTTTCCTCGTCGCCGTGGCCGCGGGGCTCGCCTTCGTCGGCGCGCTCGGCCTTCTGATGGAGCAGGCGCTGTTTCGGCCGTTGCGAGACAATCCGCTCGGCGGGCTCGTGGTCTCGATCGGCTTCCTGATGATCCTGCAGTCGCTCGCGGTGATGGGCTTCGGCGTGCGCATGGAGCACATTCCGCCGGTGACCCAGGAGGTCATCGCCTTTTCCGATCGGGTGCGTCTGCCGGTCGCCCGGCTCTACGTGATCCTCGCCGCGGTGGTACTGCTCCTGGCGCTGTGGTACTTCCTGAAGCGCACCCGCTTCGGCTGGGCGCTTCGCGCTTCCGCGCAGGACGCCGAGGCGGCTGCGCTTCAGGGCATCTCGATCAATCAGACCGCCCGCATCGCCATGTTCATCGGCGCGGCACTCGCGGGCATCGCCGGCGCCCTCACCGCTCCCCTGGTCTCGGTCAACCCTCATATGGGCCACTCCGTGATCGTCACCGCCTTCATCGTGATCATCGTCGGCGGGGTCGGCTCGCTCGAAGGGGCGGTCGTCGCCTCCGTGCTCTACGCCTTCGTGCACACCACGGTCACCACCTTCTCGGACGGCGTGATCGCGGACATCGTCGGCCTGTCGCTGATGCTGATCGTCCTGATCGTCAAGCCCACCGGCCTGTTCGGGACGGCGGACCGTGCTTAAAGCCGCGCTCTGGTCGATCCTCGTCCTCGGCCTGATCGCGCTTCCCTCACGGCCTCAGCTTCTCGCAGCAGGAGATCCTGGTCCTTCTCACCTTCAACATCCTCCTCGTCGCCTCCTACCGCCTGCTCACGCTCACCGGCGAGTGGTCGCTGGGCCATGCCGTCAGCATGGGCGTCGGCGCCTATGCATCATCACTCTTCACCAAGGAACTCGGCGTCTTCGTGCCGGTTTCGATGCTGCTCGGCGCGCTCGCCGCAGCCCTGGTCGCGGCCCTTTTGAGCTTTCCGCTGTTTCGCATGAAGGGCTTCTATTTCCTGATCGGCAGCTTCGCGTCGGGCGAGATCATCCGCCTTCTCTGGAAGCGTTTTCGCGAGCCGTTCGGAGGGCCGAAGGGCATCAAGGGCATCGATCCCATGCCCGACTTTTCGATCGGTATCTGGGATTTCGATTTTTTCGAGCCCGTCAGCTACTACTACTTCGCGGCGATCGTCGTGGCGCTCAGCCTGTGGCTGCTCTGGCGGATCGAGCGCTCTCTCGTCGGCCTCACCTTTCATGCCGTCCACTGGCAGGATGCGCTCGCGCAGTCCGCAGGCGTCGACGTCAGGAGCTACCGCACCCAGGCCTTCGTGATCGCGAGCGGCTTCGCCGGGCTCTCGGGTGCGCTGCTCGCCCACTATATCGGCACGATCAACCCGAACAGCTTCGACATCGAGGTGATGGTCTTCGTGCTCACCTGGGCGATCGTCGGCGGCACCGCCACCTTCTACGGGCCGATCCTCGGCTGCGTGGTCTTGACCATCCTGAATGAGATCGTCCTGCGCGAGCTCGGCTTCGAGCAGATGCGCCCGCTGATCTACGGCCTCGTGCTCATCCTCTCCGTCCTGTTCCTGCCCAAGGGCCTCGAAAGCCTGGTGCCGCGTCTGGTTCATCGACGAAAGGCGGCCGCATGAGTGCGATCCTCGACATCGAAGGCCTGACCATGCGCTTCGGCGGCCTGGTCGCCGTCGACGGCTTGAGCTTCAGGGTCGAAGAAAACACGATCCACGGCCTGATCGGCCCGAACGGCGCCGGCAAGACCACGACCTTCAACGCCATCTCGGGCTTCTACAAGCCGACCTCGGGCACGGTGCGCCTGCGCGGCGAACCGATCTCCGGCCTCGCCATGCACGAGGTGGCGAGGCGCGGTGTCGTGCGCACCTTTCAGCATTCCACCCTGTTCGCCGAGATGAGCGTGATGGACAATGCCCTGATCGGCACGCACCGCGCCTGCCGCCCGAGCCTGATCGACGCCGTTCTCGGCCGTGATCGCGAGCGCCGTGCCGAGGCCGAGCGACGCGCCATGGGGGCGCTCGGCTTCTTCGATCTCGACCGGATCAAAGACGAGCGCGCGGGCGATCTCGCCCACGGCCATCAGCGCGCGCTCGGCATGGCGATCGCTTTTGCCGCCGGCCCCGACGTCATGCTGCTCGACGAGCCCTTCACCGGCATGAATCCCGAAGAAACCGGGCGCATGATGGACATCGCCCGAAAGCTCCGGGACGCCGGCATCACCATCGTGATCGTCGAGCATGACATGAAGGCGATCATGGGGCTCTGCGACCGCATCACCTGCATGAGCTTCGGCAAGCTGCTGGCGGAAGGCGGGCCGGACGACATCCGTCGCAACCCGGACGTGATCCAGGCCTATCTCGGCGGTGCCTCCCATGCTGCTTGAAATGAAGAACGCGTCTGTGCGCTACGGCAAGGTCTCGGCGATCCGCGAGATCTCGATCGGCGTGCCGGAGCAGGGCGTGGTCACGATCATCGGCGCGAACGGTGCGGGCAAGACCACGACCCTTCGCGCCCTCTCCGGCCTTGCCCGGCTGGCCTCGGGCGAAATCCATCTGAACGGCGAACGCATCGATCACCTGCCCGCCGATCGCATCGTCGCGCGCGGCATCGCCCATGTGCCCGAAGGCCGGCGCATCTTTCGCGATCTCACGGTCGAGGAGAACCTGCAGACCGGCGCCTTCCTTCGAAGGGATCCGCCGGCGGTCGCGAAGGACCTCGCCGGGGTCTTCGATCGCTTCCCACGCCTCGCCGAGCGCCGCCGCCAGCTCGCCAAGACCATGTCCGGCGGCGAGCAGCAGATGCTGGCGATCGGCCGCGCCCTCATGGCGGGCCCCAAACTTCTTTTGATGGACGAACCCTCCATGGGCCTCGCCCCGGTGATCGTCGAGGACATCGCCCGGATCATCCGGGAGATCAGCGCCGACGGCACGCCGGTGGTGCTGGTCGAGCAGAACGCCGAACTCGCGCTCGATCTCGCGACCTACGCCTATGTGCTCGAGACCGGCAGCCTGACCCTGGAGGGGAAAGCGGAGGATCTGCATGACAACGATCATGTCCGTGCCGCCTATCTGGGCCTTTGACCGCGACGATCCCGAAATGCGCGCCGCCCTGGCCGCGGGCTGGCGTCGCCGCGATCTCTGGTGGGAGCGCCTGCAGGAGCGGGGCAATCTCGCCTTGCTCGAAGGGCGGGAGGCTGACGCCGTTCGATACCTCCGCCGCGCCCATTGGATCGCCTGCCTCGGCTTCGAGGCGACGGACCCGCGTCAAGCGACCAGCACCGCCAATGCCGCCTTCGCCGCCCGGCTTCGCGGATCCGAGAAGCTGGCCGAACGTCGCTACGTCGAAGCCCGAGAACTCTGGAAGGCGGTGCCCTCCCGCCTGCCCGCCCTCCAGATCAAGCCGCGGGCGAAAAGCTCGCTGTTTCATCTGCGCATGGAGGTCAGGCATTGGGAGACCTACCGCCAGAACATGACGGTGCGGCTCGGCCGGTTCGTCGAGGAAACCGGCGACGCGCTCAGGGCGCTCTCCCGAGGCGATCCGCCGCCCCATCGGCTCTTTTCGAGGTGGCGGGGCGAAAAGCCGGCGGTTTTCGACGATACCAGGCGGCTCCTCGCCGCCTGCCTGCTCGTGGCCTCGCCGAAGGAAGCATGACCGGAAAGGCGAAAGGCGCGTCGAGCAGACGCCAAAAGACACCGGAGGCGAGACCGGCGGCCATATTTGCTATTCTTAAATCCATTCGCGATGTACGAACGGTCGTGGACTGACCGGCACCCTTGCCGAAATCCGAGGAGGAGGCGACGGTGGCGAGCGATCGACGGGGCATTCAATCGGTGGAGGTCGGCGGACAGCTGCTGCGCGCCCTTGCCGACGGCGATGGGCCGATGATGCTTCGTGACCTCGCCGGCAGCGCCGGCATGTCCGCCGCCAAAGCCCATCCCTATCTGGTCAGCTTCATGCGCATCGGCCTGGTCGAGCAGGACAAGGCGAGCGGACGTTACGAACTCGGCGCGCTCGCCCTGCAGATCGGGCTCGCCAGCATGCGGCGGCTCGATCCCGTCCGCCTCGCGTCCGGGGTCGTCGACGACATGGTGTTCAGCATCGGCCAGACCCTGTCGCTGGCGGTCTGGGGCAATCACGGGCCGACGGTGGTGCGGATCGCCGAGGGCGGCAGCCCCGTGCATGTCAACATGCGGGTCGGCAGCGTGATGTCGCTGTTCGGCACGGCGACCGGCCGGGTGTTTGCCGCCTTCCTGCCGCCGGCGACCATCGAGGCCTTCATGACATCCGGCGTGGGCCGCATGAGCGTCGGCGACGACGCGGCGCAGGACATGAGCCGGGACCAGATCGATGCGGCCCTCGCCGACGTCCGCGAGCGAGGCTTTTCACGCGCCGTCGACCGGCCGATCCCTGGCGTCAGCGCGCTCGCCGCCCCGGTCTTCGATCATTCAGGAACGATCGCCCTGGTCATCACCGCGATCGGGCCGTCCGGAATTTTCGATGCGGACTGGAACGGCCCCATCGCGAGGGACCTCCTCAAGTCCGCCCGGTCCATCTCGGCGAGGCTGGGCTCCGGCCAGGACGTCAGCCAGACATGAAAACGCAAAGCATGCGAGCGGGCTCACGCCGAGGCCAGCGCCGCCCCTTCGGCGAGTGTTCCGAGCTTGGCGTAGGCGATCTCGGGATCGACCGCGCCGAAGCCCGCGAAGGTCCCGAAGCCGCAGTCGGTGCCGGCGATGACTCTTTCCGCACCAACAATGTCGACGAAGCGACCGATGCGCTGGGCGACCAGTTCCGGGTGCTCGACGAAGTTGGTGGTGGTGTCGATCACGCCCGGGACCAGGATCTTGTCGTCGGGGATCTCCGCCTTGCGCTCCTCGAACACGGTCCATTCATGCGCGTGGCGTGGATTGGAGGTTTCGAACAGCACGTAGCGGGACCGGGTGCGCATCAGGGTCGAAAAAACCCTGGCCATGGGGATGTCGAGGAGATGCGGACCTTCGTAGTTGCCCCAGCAGATATGCACGCGGATTTTTTCCTCGGGGATGTTTCGAAGCGCGTGGTTGAGCGCGTCCACATGGCCTTCGGCCGCCTTGAGGAAGTCGTCCTCTGACAAATCGCTGTAGATGACGTGGCGGGCGAGCGCCAGATCGGGACAATCGAGCTGGATGTCGAGCCCCGCCTCCACGATTTTTTCGTACTCCCCCTGCATCGCCTCGGCGAGCGCTGCGAGATAGTTTTCCCGTGTCGGGTAGAATTGGTTGGGGAGGAACTGCGAGATCACACCCGGCGACGCGGCGTTCATGAAGGCGCGCTCGACGCCGTGCTTCGCGAGCGCCGCCTTCAGGTTCGAGAGATCCTTTTCGAGATCGTCGCCGTCCTTCGGCGCGACCTCGCCGGTGCAGCAGGGCCGGGCAAACTGCGGCGTGCCGCCGGCCTTGGCGAGGCGTTCGAGAAAGCCCGGAAACAGCTTCAGGTCGGCGGGCGCGTTCCTCGGGCTGTCGCCGGAGAAACCGGTGTAGCGATCCTTCACATAGGTCGAATAGGAAATCTTCGAGGTCTCGCCGTCCGAGACGATGTCGAGCCCGCATTCCTTCTGGCGGCGCACGGTCTCGTCGACCGCCGCCGTCATGCAGGCGTCGAACGCGGTCTGATCGTAGTTCTCGCCGCGCTCGCGCGAAAAAATGAAATCGGCGACGGCCTGGGATCTCGGCAGGGAGCCGACATGAGTGGTCAATATCCTGGTCACAAGCTCAGTCCTTAAGTCAACGAAGTCCACGTTGGACCCGCGGGATCGGAGGTGTTGCGTACGCGGAACAGGCTGGCCTCGCCGGTCATGCTCGGAGCGAGTGCTCGGGCGAGGCCGGGCGGGACGGCGCAGACATCGCCGGGTGCAAGCGTCGTCCGCCCGCCTTCCCAGCCGAGCCGCCAGTGACCGCGCATGATCATGATCACCTCATGGCGCTCGGTCTCGTAGGGCTGATCGTCGATCGAGCCGCGCGTCAGAAAATCGATCTCGAAGCCGGGACGATCCCTGATCAGCGCCTCCTCGCCGATCACCCTGGCCGGCGCTTTGGCCGCCAGCGCCATCATGTCGTGATAGCGGCCGACATAGGCGGGCACGACGTCCTCCACCGGAGTCTCGGGGAACTCGGCAAGTTCAGGCTCACTTAAAAGGGGCATGGGCCCGATGCCATCGGGAAGGGTTTCCCCTCGTTTCGAATCGTACAGAGAACCGTTCTCGCCGAGCACCAGGCCGTGGTCCCTCGCCTCTTCGATCACCTGCGGCGCCCAGATGACGCCGCCGCCGGCATCGTCGCCGCCGAGAACGGCCATGATCATGCCGTAGTCGGTCCCGATATTCTCGAAACCGCGAAAAATGCCGGTCGGGATGTCGAATATGTCGCCCTCTTCGAGCGTCACCTCGCCCGCGGTGCCGTAGCGCCCCCAGAAAAAACGCCAGCGGCCTTTCAGGACGAAAAAAACTTCGGCGGTGCGATGCGAATGCAGAGAATTTCGGCATTTGGGCGGCTGGCCGGCGGCGCCGATGTTGAAGCCGGGTGTCTCATCGATGTGGACATGCTGGTCCGGGCTCTCCGACACGCCGCCGCCGATGATGGTGAAATTCTCCTTCCGATCGGACCCCGGCGTGTGGGTGTCGATGAACGCGGTCTTGCAGGGCTGCAGATCGCCGTAACGGACAATGCGTTGTTCCATTTCCGAAGGTGTCATGACCTATCCCGTCTGCAAAAGAATCTGCTTCCAGATCGCGGTTTCGTCGATGAGGGTGTATTCGCGCAGAAGCGCCCAGGGTTCGAACTCGGCGTGGCTGATCCCCATGACGGAGACCTCGGCGCCGGTCGGCATCCCGAACGCACCCAGCCGTCATGTCTGCCCTGCAGCGACCACCGGACCGCAGCACGGTCGGGCATATTCTTGTCGGAACGGCCGGTCCGATGGTCGATTTGGAACGCCGCCGATGGAAAGCTGGCGCGCAGGCCCATCCAGAAACGGTCGGCCGCCGCGTGGCCATGACCGGTGACGACGCCGGGCAACCCGAGATGGCAGGCGCGGTCATATTCGGCAGGGATCGCGGACATTTCGGCGTTCATGATGCGGGTCAGGACGTCCGCATGGCGACGCCCGGTCTCGTGATCATTGCCGCGGACGATCGAGGTGCGCGTGCGCACGGCGTTGTCGTCGGCGTAACAGTGATGCAGACCGCTGACCTCGCGTCCTTCCCAGATCGCTCCGGTGATGCCGAGGATGTAATCGGGAAAGTCACGCCATTTGGAATCGAAGCCTTTCATTCGCTCCAGTCCTCAGGTTTTTTCGACGAGCCGCGCACGATCAGCGGACCCTCGATCGCGATGCGGCGAGGTTCCGCCTCACGATGCTCGATCTGGGCGAGCAGGGTTTCGACCGTTTCCCTGACCATCACATTGGCGCGCTGGCGCACCGTGGTCAGATCGTAGGCGGGCCACGCCGCAGGCGGGACGTCGTCGAAACCGATTACGGAGACGTCGTCCGGCAGGCGAAGGCCGAGCTCGGAGCGCAGCACGTCCATCACCGCGAACGCCATGTGGTCGTTGGCGACGAAGACGGCATCCGGACGATGTTCCCCCGCGAACATGCGCCTCGCGGCGTCCCGCGCCTCGTCATACCGAAAGTTACCGACGTCGCGGGCGAAGAGCTCGACGTCGTGCAGGGCGAGCCCGCTTCGAAAGCCCGCCTCGCGGTCGCGCTGGGTGGACGCCCCTTCCCAGCCGGCGATGTAGCCGATGCGCCGATGCCCGGCGCGCACCAGAAACTCGGCGATCCTGCGGCCGCCCGCGACATTGTCCGAGGTGACCGCCGACAGGCGCTCGTCGTCCTGATTGCGGTTGAACAGCACCACCGGCACGCCGGCGGCCTGGCAGCGCGCTGCGAGCTCGGAGGAGATCGCGACCGAGGCCATGACGATGCCGTCGACCTGGTAGTCGAGAATCTCTTCGAGCACCTTGTCGATATTGCCGGCGGTCTGCTCCGCCATGAACACCAAAACGTGGTAGCCCTCGGCCTGGAGCGCGTTCGAGAGCTTTTCCAGCGCCTCCGGATAGAAGTAGTTTTCGAGATAGGAGACCAGCAGCCCGATCATCCGGCTTCGCCCGGTGATCAGCGAGCGCGCCAGCACGTTCGGGCGATAACCCAGCTCCGCCGCCGCCTTCTTCACCTTCTCCGCGGTCTTCTCGGACACGCTGGCGCCGGGCGTGAACACGCGCGAGACGGCGGACTGGCTGACGCCTGCACGCTTCGCGACCTGAACGGACGTGACCCTCGTCCCGCCCATCAGTCCGCGGTCCAGCCGCCATCGATCAGGAGCGACGTGCCGGTGATCAGGGCGGATGCGTCGGACGCGAGAAAGACCACGGCACCCATGATGTCCTCGACCTCGCCGACGCGCCCGAGCTTGATTTTTTCCTCGATCCAGCGGACGCGCTCCGGGCGTTCGAAGGTCTGCTCGGTCAGCGGCGTGCGGATGAAGGTCGGGCAGATGGTGTTGACGCGAATGCCGTGTGGCCCCCATTCGATCGCCATGGATTTGGTCATGCCTTCGACGGCATGTTTGGAGGCGGCATAGACAGAGCGATCGACGCCGCCGACATGGCCCATCTGGCTGGAGATGGTGATAATGGAGCCGGGCCGCCTGGCGGCCAGCATCGACCTGGCGGTCGCGACAGCGAGGAAGTGGGCGCCCTTGACGTTGGCCGCCATGACGGCGTCGTAGTCGGCAGGGTTCGTCTGCAAGGCCGGCGCATGACGCGCGATCCCGGCGGAATTCACCAGGACGTCGAAGGCGCCGAACGGCGCGAGTTTTTCGCGCATGGACTCGATGGCGGTGACGTCCATCACCAGGGGCTCGGCTGAATGGTTCGCCGCCGTCATCGCCGCGACCGCGTCGTTCAAACGCTCCTCGCCGCGCGCCGCCATCACCACATGCGCGCCGGCTTCGGCGAGCGCTGCGGCGCAGCCTAGTCCTATTCCGGAGGAAGCGCCGGCGACCAGCGCGCGTTTGCCGTCCAGACGGAACGATGGCGTGGCCGGAAGATCCATCAGTCCGCCGCCTCACCGTAGGGAACGTTGCGGCCGCCATAGCGGCGGACCCGGACGTTCGCCTGTTCGGCATGGCCGACGAAGCCTTCGAGCATGCAAAGGCGCGAGCAATATTCGCCGATCGTCGCCGAGGCCGCGTCGCTCATCACCTTCTGGTAGGTGTGGGTCTTCAGGAATTTTCCGACCCAGAGACCGCCGGTGTAGCGTCCGGCTTTCTTCGTCGGCAGCGTGTGGTTGGTGCCGATCACCTTGTCACCATAGGAAACGTTGGTGCGCGGGCCGAGGAACAGGGCGCCGTAGCTGGTCATGTTGTCGAGAAACCAGTCGTCGCGATCGGTCATGATCTGCACATGTTCGGACGCGATGTCGTCGGCGACCTCGAGCATTTCCTCGTAGGAGTCGCAGAGGATGACCTCGCCATAGTCGCGCCACGAGACGGTCGCCGTCTGCGCGGTCGGCAGGATTTCGAGCAGGCGCTCGACCTCGGCCATGGTGTCCTCGGCGAGGCGACGCGAGTTGGTCACGAACACGGCGGGGGAGTCGTAGCCGTGCTCCGCCTGGCCCAGAAGATCGGTGGCGCACATCTCGGCGTCGACGGTCTCGTCCGCGACGATCAGCGTCTCCGTCGGCCCGGCGAACAGGTCGATTCCGACCCGGCCATAGAGCTGGCGCTTCGCCTCGGCGACGAAGGCATTGCCAGGGCCGACCAGCATGTCGACCGGCGCCATGGTCCCGGTGCCGAGCGCCATCGCGCCCACCGCCTGCACGCCGCCGAGCGCGTAGATCTCGTGGGCGCCGCCCAGATGCATCGCCGTCACGATCGCCGGATGCGGCTCGCCGTCCCGAGGCGGTGCTGCGGCGACGATGCGCGGCACGCCGGCGACCGAGGCGGTGAGCACGGACATATGCGCCGCCGCCACCATCGGAAACTTTCCGCCGGGTACGTAGCAGCCGACCGACTGCACAGGAATGTGCTTGTGTCCCAGAAAAACGCCCGGCAGCGTCTCGATCTCGACATCGGTCATCGACGCCTTCTGCGCCTCGGCGAAGCGGCGGATCTGCGCTTGCGCGAACCTGATGTCCTCCAGGTCGCGGGGCGCAACCTTGGACATGGCGGACCGGATTTCGTCGTCGCTCAGACGGAAGGCCGCAGGCGCGTAGTCGTCGAATTTCTCCGACAGTTCGCGCACCGCCGCATCGCCGCGCGTTTCGATGTCCTTCAGGATCCCTTCGACCGTGGCGCGCACCCTGGCGTCGTCGGCCGCGCGTTCGTCCTGAGGTTTGCCGCGCTTCAGATAGTCTGCCATCGATCCCTCTGCGTGTGTCGGACGGTCGATTTTCTTGCATAGGTATGCGCAGCGTAGTCGGCGCATCGATCTCGTGACAAGGCCTTTTTCACCATCACGCTCCCCCTGTCACCCGGACAATTGGCGTTGATCAGACTAGATGTTGAAATGCTCGACATCGTATGATAGCGATTGATTGCATACGTCTGCATATAGCACAAGCCTCGGTAAACAGCGGGAACCGCAAGACAGGGAGACACAGATGGAACGGGCCAGACGCACCGTGGCGGCGGCACTTGCCGGTGTCGGTTTAGCGTTGGGAGCTGCCGGCACGTCATCGGCGGAGGATCTTCCCTACAATCTGACGTCTGGGAAGCCCCATGAGGGCACCAAGCTCAACATCCTCTCGGTGGTGACGCCGCAGTTCGACGGGCTGATGCTCAGGGACGACGAGTTCACCGAGCTCACCGGCATCGAGACCGAGTGGACCTTCATCCCGTTCACCGCGCTGCAGGAAAAGGTCTCCGCCGTCGGCGTCGCGGCCGACGGCAGCTTCGACGTGGTCAACTATCTCGACAGCTGGGGACCGCCGAACGCCCACTGGCTCGCTCCGATCGACGAGTGGATGGAGCGCGACGGCATCTCCATGGACCGCTATCCCGGCGCCTTCGCCAAGTCCGCGCAGTTCGAGGGCAAGACGCTTGGCTTCCCGCTGCGCGCCCACGCCATGCTGATGTTCTATCGAAAGGACATCTTCGACGAGCTCGGGCTGGCGGCGCCGGCGAGCTGGGACGATGTCATCGCCGCGGGCAAGGCGATCCGCGAGTCGGGAAAAGACATCGAGCCGCTGGCGCTTTACTACCACAATGACGGCAACCGCCAGAACCTGTTCATCTGGCTGAACTATCTGTGGTCCGCCGGCGCCGACGTGTTCGACGAGAACTTCAAGCCGATCTGGGCGTCCGAGGAAGGCATCCAGGCGACCAGGGACTATGTCGCGCTCCATACCGAGCATCAGATCACCAACCCAGCGTCGCTTTCCTTCGTCGAGCAGGACGCACGCCAGAGCTTCACCCAGGGCAATTCCGCGATGATCCCGGTCTGGTGGTGGGCCTACTCGCCGATGACCAACCCGGAAAGCTCGACGCTCACCAAGGAGCAGGTGGCGTTCACGGGCCTTCCGACCTATCAGGACCGTTCGGTCACCTACGCCATCTCCATGCCGTTCTCGATTTCTTCGTATTCAGAAAATCAGGAGGCAGCCTGGGAGTTTCTGAAGTGGCTGTCCAATCCAGAGATGGAGAAAGCCAACGCCACCGAGCGCGAGGTCGCCGGCAAGCCGATCGTCAACAATGTCGTGACCCACATCGCCAACCTCCGGGATCCGGAGGTCAACGCCGCCAACGACAACATTCAGGAGGCGGCCTGGGCGTCCCTCGAGGAGTCCGACATCATGCCGCAAATCGCCGAGTGGCCGGAAATCGGCGACATCCTCTCCGCCGCGATCGCCGAGGCCGCCGCCGGCGGTGACGTCGAGCAGCTCATGACCGACGCCGCCGAACGCGCGGAAAAAATCCTGGGCCGCGCCGGCTACTACTGACCCTGCCCATAGGATGGGCGACCTCGACTTGCTTGTGAGGTCGCCCGTCCGCTTGGCGTGCTAACGGGAACGCGGCGTCATGCGCGATCGTCATCTGAAGTACCTGCTGGTGCTGCCTGCGGTCACGGTGGTGTTCGTGACCGCCATCTGGCCGCTGATCCAGTCGCTGATTCTCAGCTTTCGCACCTGGCGCCTGTCCCGCTCCAACGTGCCCGGCCCGTTCATCGGCTTCGAGAACTACCAATGGGCGCTGTTCGAGGAGCCGGCGTTTTGGAACGCCACCTGGGTGACCACGCTCTACACCGTGCTGACCGTCGCCCTCACCGTGCTGATCGCCCTCGGCATCGCGCTCCTTCTGGCGCCCGGCGGCCGGCTGCGGCTGACGGTCAGGACGCTCCTCATCCTCCCCTTCGCCATGAGCCCCGCCCTGGTCGGCGTCTCCTTCCGCTTCATGTTCAACCCGGAATTCGGCCTGTTCGACGCCTTTTTCGGCCTGCTGTTCCCGCCGCTCGCCGACGTCGCCTGGCTCTCCAACCCCACGCTCGCCTTCGCCGTCTGCGTGATGGCCGACGTCTGGGGGTGGATCCCGTTCATCACCCTGGTCCTGATCGGCGGCATCGCGGCCCTTCCGAAGGAGACGATCGAGGCCGCCTATGTCGACGGCGCCTCCGCCTGGCAGGCATTTGTGGACGTGACCTTGCCGCAGCTCATGCCGGTGCTCGCGATCGTCACCATCCTGAAGTCCATCTTCTCGATCAAAACCTTCGATCAGATCTACATGCTCACCAATGGCGGCCCCGGCACCGCCACCCAGACCCTCGCCCACTACGCCTATTTCAACGGCTTCAAATATTACGACATGGGCTTCGCCGCCTCGGTCGCCTGGATCATGGTCCTGCCGATGATTTTTTTGACATTTCTCTACACCCGTTACGTCTTTAACCGGGACTAGGCCATGGCTCTTTCAAACAAGCAAAAGCAGCTTGCTTACGCCCGCCTCCGCGACGCCCTCGTGCTGATCGTCGCCGCCGTGATGATGATCCCGATCCTCTGGATCGCCATGGCCGCCTTCAAGACCCATGTCGACGTCTACCAGCTCAAGCTGTTCTTCACGCCGACGCTCAAGAATTTCGAGACCGTCTTCCAGTCCCCCTACGACCTGCACGAAAAGCTGTTCAACTCCACCATCGTCGCCTTCGTGACGGTGCTGATCGCGATCCCGCTCGCGACCATGGCGGCCTATTCCTTCTCGCGCTTTCGTCTGAAGGCCGAACGCATCATGTTCGTCATGATCCTCGCGACCCAGTTCGTGCCGGCCGTCGTCATCGTGCTCCCCTTCTTCCTCATGTTCCGCGACCTCGGCATCCTCGACACGCGCTTAGGGCTGATCATCGTCAACCTCTCGATCGTCATGCCGTTCGCCGTCTGGATGATCAAAGGCTTCATCGACGGCATCCCCATGGATACCGAAGAGGCCGCCCTGGTGGACGGCTCGACCCGCTTGCAGGTCATCCGCAACATCGTGCTCCCCATGGCCGCCCCCGGCATCATCACCGCCGCGATCTTCTGCTTCATCATCGCCTGGAACGATTTCTTGTTTGCCCTCATTCTCACGACGAACGAGGCGGTGACGCTGCCGGTGGGACTGGCGCTGTTCAAGGCCGAAGAGGGTGATCTCTGGAACCTCTTGGCTGCCGCCGGCATCATCATCATGCTGCCCATGTTCATCCTCGCCCTCATCATCCAGAAACACTTCGTCCAGGGCATGACCATGGGCGCCGTCAGGTGACGTGGTCGCCTCATGGACTCGGACCGGAGGTGCCTGCGTCGATGGTTTGCGCCCAAGACTTTGCACGTCTGGAACGACGAGCGATGAACCTATCGAGAATCACATGCGGAGAGCACTGAACAGATGGCCGGGGTTCGTCTGAAAGACATCACCAAGCGCTGGGGCGACGTGGTCGGCGTGGATAACCAATCCCTGGATATTCACGACAAGGAGTTTCTCGTCCTCCTCGGCCCCTCCGGCTGCGGCAAGACGACGACCATGCGCATGGTCGCGGGGCTGGAGGAGCCGACGTCGGGCGAAATCTGGATCGGCGATCGCATGGTCAACGACGACCTCCCCAAGGACCGGGACGTCGCCATGGTCTTTCAGAACTACGGCCTCTATCCGCATATGACGGTCAGGGAGAACATTTCTTACCCGCTGAAGGTGCGCGGCGTGCCGAAGTCCGAATGGGACGAGCGCATCGCGCTCGCCGCCCGGCGCGTGCAGCTCGGCGAGCTGCTCGACCGCAAACCGCGCCAGCTCTCCGGCGGCCAGCGCCAGCGCGTGGCTTTGGCGCGCGCGATCGTGCGCGAGCCCAAGGTCTTTTTGATGGACGAGCCCTTGTCCAACCTGGACGCCAAACTCCGCGTCTCGACCCGCGCCGAATTGAAGCACCTCCAGCACGAGCTTGCGACCACCACGATCTACGTTACCCACGACCAGATCGAGGCGATGACGCTCGCGGATCGTGTCGCCGTCATGAATTTCGGCGTCATCCAGCAGCTCGCCCCGCCTGAAGAGATCTACGACCAGCCCGCCAACCTGTTCGTCGCCGGCTTCATCGGCTCGCCGGCGATGAACCTGATCGAGGGCGAGACCGACAACGGCGCGTTCGTCGCCGAGGGGATGCGCGTGCCCGACATCGGCGGCGGCAGTCGAAAAAACCTCGTCCTGGGCATACGGCCGGAGGACCTCACCGTGGTCGAGGCCGGCCAGGGCGACTTCGACGCGCCGGTCTACGCCACCGAGCTCACCGGCGAATCCGTCCTGGTCACCGTCACCGCCGGCGACCAGCACATCGCCGCCCGCGGCTCGCGGCACATGCGGAAGGCCATCGGCGAGACGGTCGGCATCAAGGCGGAAACCAGCCACGCCCATCTGTTCGACCGGGCGACGGAGCGGCGTCTCGAGCGAGCGAAGGCGACGATTGACGCTTCAGCCATTCATAGAAAGCCTTGAGCGCCGGGTTGCCGAGCGCGCCTTTGGGATAGGCGAGAAAGTAGCCATAGTCCGCGAGCTCGACAGTCGACAGGCGATGCAGTCGCCCGTCGGCAAGCTCGACCCCCACGAGCGCGTCGTTCAGGGCGACACCCTGGCCGTCGATCACCGACTGGACCCGTACGTTCGGGTCGGGAATCACCAGATCGTCCCGCGTCGGACGAAACGGCAGCCCGGCGGCTTCGTGCCAGTCGCGCCAGGCATCGCTGTTGTCACGATCGTGCAGCAGGGCGAGCTTCGAAAGCGCCGCCGCCATGCCTGACTCCGCGACCCGCCCGGCGATCGATCGGCCCGCCGTCGGGAAAGCCGGGCAGGCGAAAAGCGGCTCGATCTCCATGTCGGTCCAATCGCCCTTGCCCCAGCGAATCGCCAGATCGACGCCAAGCGCCGGCAGGTCGACGAGATCGACCAGCGGCTGCAGGCGAAGGCCGATCTTCGGGTGGGCGGCCGTGAAGGTCATCAGCCGCGGGGAGAGCCAGCGCGAGGCGAAATAGGTCGACATGCCGACCGTGATCCGCCCCGGCGCCGCCTCTCGAAGCTCGACGATCTCCCTCTCGAGATCGCGAAACGCGACCTCGGAGACGTGCCAGAGCCGTCGCCCCTTGTCCGTCAGCGCCAGGGCGCGGTGGCGCCTCGAAAAGACCGCAAAGCCGAGCGCCTGCTCCAGCCGGGCGATCTGATAGCTCACCGCCCCCTTGGTCAGGTTCAGCTCCGCCGCCGCCTTCGTGAAGGAGAGATGGCGGGCGACCGCACCGAACAGGCGAAGGCTGTCATAGGACCGAAAGCGCATGATCTTTGTTTAATATTTTTGAACTTAAGTGCAAATCATTTGGTTTGCGTCGCCGTGAATTTCCCTGTTTCCCTGATCTGGTGGACCTCAGGGGTGGGCGAAAAAATGTGCATGACGGCGGTGTTGAATAAAAAATCTGATCGGAAACATGCCGATGCCTTCCGCTGACGTCGAGGTGAAGCCGGCGACCGGCGGGCGCGGGCGCGCCGGAGGCCGCGCGGCTCGCGTGGCGCGCCGATCGGCGCATGTTTCCAGCAACCGTCCGGACCCGTTCCGACGCCGCATTCCGACCTACGAGCTTCTCGACGAGGAGACGCTCGATAAGCTCGAAACCCATGCCGAGTGGATCCTGAAGGAGATCGGCATCGAGTTTCCGAACGACGAGGAAGCGCTTCGTCTCTTCAAGGACGCCGGCGCCTCGATCAAAGGCACGCGCGTTCGCTTCGATCCGGGCCTGGCGAAGAACCTGTGCAGAACGGCGCCTTCGACCTTCGTGATGGAAGGGCGCGACCCCGCCTCTTCCGTCACCTTCGGTGGCGACCACATCGTCCTGATGCCCGCCTACGGCCCGCCCTTCGTCGCCGATCTCGACAAGGGCCGCCGCTACGCCACGATCGAAGACTTTTCGAACTTCGTGAAACTCGCCTACGCCACGCCCTGGCTGAACCATTCGGGCGGCACCGTCTGCGAGCCGGTCGACCTGCCCGTGAACAAGCGCCATCTGGACATGGTCTACGCCCATCTCCGCTGGTCGACCAAGCCCTTCATGGGCTCGGTCACGGCGCCGGAACGGGCGGAGGACTCGATCAGCATGGCGCGCCTCGTCTTCGGCGAAGACCATCTCGAAGGAAACTGCGTGATCCAGGGCAATATCAACGTCAACTCGCCCCTGGTCTTCGACCACGTCATGACCGGCGCGCTGAAAGCCTATGCGCGGGCGAATCAAAGCGTGGTGATCTCGCCTTTCATCCTGGGCGGCGCCATGGGTCCGGTCACGCAGCCCGCCCTGCTGGCCCAGGCTCACGCCGAGACACTGGCCGGCATCGCGCTCAGCCAGCTGGTGCGGAAGGGTGCGCCCGTCGTCTACGGCAATTTTCTGACCACCATGAACCTCAAGACCGGCGCCCCCACCTTCGGCACGCCCGAAGCCAATCTCTCGGCCTTCGCGATCGCCCAGCTCTGTCGCCGCATGAACCTGCCCCTTCGCTGCGGGGGTCATCTCACCGCGTCCAAGGTCGTCGACGGCCAGGCGATGCAGGAGAGCGCCGCCAGCATGATGGCCGGCGTCCTCGCCGGCTCCCATTTCGTCTTCCATGCCGCCGGCTGGCTGGAAGGCGGGCTCACCATGAGCTACGAGAAATTCGCCGCCGATCTCGACCAATGCGGCATGATGCTGACGATGCTCGCCGGGCTGAACGTCGACGCCGACAACCTGGCGGCCGACGCCTATCGGGAGGCGGGGCCGGGCGGCAACTATCTCGGCAGTGCACACACGCTCTCTCATTTCGAGACCGCCAACTACCTCTCCGATCTCGCCGACACCGCGTCTTTCGAGCAATGGGCGAAGGACGGTCGGCTCGACCTCGAACGGCGCGGCCATCGCCGCTGGCGACAGATGCTCGACGGCTATCGGGCACCGCCGCTCGACCCTGGGGTGGACGAAGCGCTTCAGGAATTCATGGCGAAGAAGAAAGCCGCCATGTCCGATCAATGGCACTGAATTCGAAAGGGAGATCACCATGAGTGCGAAATGCGTCCGCCTGCCGACAGACGGCGCGCCCACCGGCCTCGAGCCCACCGACTACATTCCTCCCGAGACCGTCCAATCCGGCGAGCCCAGAGAGCGCGGCAGAAGTTTCTATGCCGACCAGACCGGCCAGCTCGACGCCGGTGTGTGGGAATGCGAGCCGAACAAGCACGTGATCGAGGCGGCTCCCTATGACGAGTTCGTCTACCTGCTCGAAGGCCGGATCGACGTCATCGACGACGAGGGCGGCGTCGAGACCTACAAGGCGGGCGACAGCTTCGTCATGCCGCGCGGCTGCCGCTGCACCTGGGACGTCAGGGAGTCCGTCCGAAAACTTTACGTGGTGCTGACCGCGGAGGCCTACCGGCCCTGAGAGCCATGCGCAGTGCCGGTTCGCGCCGCCTCACGATGGGTGCGCCCTCGCCGGCCATGTTACGGATGAATGCGAAAGGATCATCGAAACCTACATGCCGCGCACGCGACGCATGGCCGATGCGGCGGTCAAGTTGATGGAAATCTACTATCAGCAGCAACAATGAAGGAACAGAAGTCCACAACGCCCCTGGGGTGGAGGCCACATCGGGCTTGCTAACCTGTTGAAAAGATGGTGCCCAGGGACAGAATCGAACTGCCGACACGCGGATTTTCAGTCCGCTGCTCTACCAACTGAGCTACCTGGGCGGCTCGGCGTTTGCGGCCGGAGCGGCTTGTTTATAGTGGGCCGATTTCCGGCTGTCTAGGCGGATCGGCTAGGATCTTCGGCGAGATGTCGGAGGCCAGGACAGTTACCGACGGTTCGTATGTGGTCGCCGAGACAGAGTGCGGTACCGGCGATGGTTCGGGCCTCCAGGAACATTCTCGCACGTTCGGCTCCTCGCCCCATCGCGCGCGCGATCTCACCCTCGTCGAGCGGCGCGACGTCGATGGTCACCAGGCGGTCGCCGAGATCGCTTTCCGAGTCGATGTCGGAGGCCGGCACGCGCTCGACCAGCGGGCTGCCGGGGAGATCGACGGCGTTCGCGATCAGCGTGGCGGCGGCGTCGGCGGCGGCGGCGGTTTCGGCCAGGACCGTGACCGAATCGGCGATGCCGAGAGAAAGACTCCGGCCATGGCGGCCGCTTGTGGCGAGGCCGGCAGGGTCGCCGGCGCCAAGGCTGACGCTGCCGAGGCCGACCGGGGCGTGCGGCGTGCCGACCATCGCGATCTCGAACCGTTCGCCGCCCTGCAGATGCAGCGCGATGTCGCCGCCATTGTTGACATAGGCCCGGTCCAGGTCGCTCGCCGACAGCATCGCCGCCAGCACCTCATCCGCGACCGCGCCCGCCACCGCCGCCATCGGCGTCACCATGCAGGCAGCATGGGGCCTGACCGCGCTTTCCATACGACGGGCGATCGCCCCCTTCAGGCCGAGGCCCTCCGGCGGGCAGAGCATTCGAAGCGCCGGCAGCTCTTCGACCAGCTCCTCGAGCACGGTCCCAAAGCGCTCGAAGGCGGCAGTGTAGGCAATGTCGACGCTCTCGGGCGCACCCGAGGCCTCGATGATCAGGTCGATCGGCCCGTGCTGAAAATGGAGGCGCCTGCCGTCGGGCAGCCGGACCGCCGTCGGCCCCGTCACCTTTGCTCGCGCACGAGCGCCGGCGGCGTGGCCTGCGCGTAGGCGCTGCCGGTCAGAGCAGAGCGCCGCTCATGTTCATACTTCTCGTCGTCATCGTCGTGATCACCGCAGCGAACGACCACGCTCATCGCTACGATGCCGAGCGCGGCAAGCGTTTTTCGCACCATAGACACCCCTCACCTCCCCGCTCCTCACCACTTTCCACCGTACGGATCAAACATCGCACCCCACCACTGCGGCGCAAACTCGCCCCATCGGGCGCCAACCCAAGTCAACGCCGTGGCGCGTCGCCACCGCCGCCGCGCGCAGCGGCAGCCAGCACCTTTGGAAGGTCGACGGCGTGGTCGACATGGCCGCCGAGGGCGCGGTAGTCGTCGAGCCGGAGCGTGAACTCGATCGGGGCGACGATGGCCGGCGTCGGCACGTAGCCGAAGGAGCGTTCGGGCATGGCGGCGACGTCGACCATCAGCGTGATGCCGCCGCCCGGCCAGACATAGGCGGGAGCACCCCCGCAGGTGACCCTGGTCAGCATGTCCCTGACCGAGCGGGTGAGCCGCACCGGGTTGTCGGTGACGCCCGCCCGGAGCGAACCCCCTGCCCCGCCCATGAACAGCACGGTGCAAAGGGCGGGCTCGCAGTTCTCCGTGATTTTCTCGACCGAGTCGACCAGTGCGGCCGGCAGAGGCGCCGGCGTCGGTCGGAGGGCCTCGTCGAGCTCGAAGAACGCATGCTGCTCGCCGGTCGTGGACACCATGAGCATGGTGAGGCCGGGCCGGGCGATCCTGGGGTCGAAGCCCTCGACGATCTCCAGCGGGTCGTCGATGTCCGTGCCGCCCCAGCCGCCGCCCGGTTCCGCCACCTGGAAATAGCGCCCGGGCGTCGACCTTCGGCCGCGGATGCGGATGCCGGTGTCCCTGACGTCCAGCACCTTGCCCGCCTGATGCTCGGACAGCACGCCGGTGATGTGATCGTCGACCACCACCACCTCGTCGACATGGTCGACCCACTGCTTCGCGAACATGCCGATGGTCGCCGAGCCGCAGCCGACCCGCATGCGCGTCTCCGGCACGTCGTCGACGACAGGCGGCCGGCCCGCCTGCACCACCAGCTTGGCGCCGTCGTCGATGCGCATCTCGACGGGCTCGCGATTGCAGAGATCCATCAGGACCTGGCAGGTCACGCGGCCCTCCTTCTTGCCGCCGCCGGTCAGGTGATTGACTCCGCCGAGCGCCAGCATCTGCGAGCCGTATTCCGCCGTGGTCACATGACCGACCGGCTCGCCGTCGACACGCACGAGATTGCGCTCCGGGCCGAGATGGCGGTCGGTGTCGATCTTCACCTTGACGCCGCAATAGGAAAAAATACCCTCCGTGACCACGGTGACGATGTCGGCGCCTTCGATCTCGCGGGACACGATGAAGGGTGCGGGCTTGTAATCGGGATAGGTGGTGCCGGCGCCGATCGCGGTGACGAAGGCGTTCTCCGGCGTCGCCAGCGCCCCGTCCCAATCCTCGCTGCCCGCCGCGAACGGCACCAGCCTGCCGCCCTCCGCCTCGGTGCGCGCCAGGATCACATGCGGATCCACCCGCACCAGCTCGCCCTCGTGATTGGCATACCGATCACACGCCCCCACCTTGCCCGGCTTGATGAAACACCGCACCGGACACGCCTCACAGCGGACGCGGTCCGCGGCGTTGACTTCACTCGTGCTCATGGCTTTGTCCTCGGAGCGTTGGGCCTGGCGCGGACGCGGTTTGCGGCGTTGGCAATAGCCGTGTTCATGGCTCTATCCTCAGCGTGTCCGGCACGAGACCTACTTATGCTCCACATCCGTCGCCGACCGACCGTCTCGCCTCGACTTCACGAAATCTTAACCCAAACATGGGATCCTGTGGGTCTGGTCCATGCGATTCTGGGAGCCCGAGCCCCGCAACTTTGCAGCGGGCGGGCGGATTCCCAGGATCGCATGGACCAGACCATCATGTTGGCGCAACTCGGTTAAGATATCGTAAGGCCGGTCAGGAACGAGCCATCGACGATCGATCGACGAGCCGGATCGGAGGGCATGTTCATCCTGGGCCTCGCTCCACCTTCTGCATGGTCGCGAGGACGCGATCGGGTGTCGCCGGCAATCTGTCGATCAGGGCGCCGGTGGCGTCATGGATCGCGTTCAGGATGGCAGGTGCTGTCGGAATCAGAACGTGCTCGCCGAGACCCTTGGCGCCGTAGGGGCCTGCGGACGAGGGTTCCTCGACGATGATGGTTTCGATCTCGGGGACGTCGCCGGTGGTCGGAATCAGGTAGTCATGCAGGTTTTCGCTGCGGCCGGTCCGATAATCCTCCATGAGGGCGAGGCCGATGCCCTGGGCGATACCGCCTTCCACCTGGCCCCGGACCAGCAGCGGGTTGATCGCGCGGCCGACATCGTGCGCGGCCGTGATTTTTTTGAGGTCGACCGTGCCGAGCTGGACATCAACGACCAACTCGACCAGATGCGCGCCATAGCCATAGACGGCGTAGGGCTCGCCCTGGCCGTTCCCGTCGAGCGGCGAGGTCGGCGGATCGAAGGTTTCCTCGACAAGGGCGACGAACCCCTCCTCGTCCGCCGGCAGGCTTTCGAGCATGATCCGTTGGTCGATACCCCGGTCCACCACCCGCAACACACGCTCCTGCACGTCCAGCCTCGCGTCGCCCGAAGCGTTGGTGCGGCGGAGCAGATCGTGGCGGAGCGCCTCGCCGGCGCGCTTGGCGGCCATGCCGGAGATGAAGGTCTGGCGGGACGCCGAGGTCTTGCCGGCGTCCGGCGTGCGGTCGGTGTCGCCACCCTCCAGACGGAACACGGAAAGCGACAGGCCGAGGGCGTCAGCGGCCATCTGGGCGATCACCGTGTTGGAGCCTTGCCCGATGTCGACGGCGCCCTGGAACAGTACCACCCTACCCTCCCGATGCAGGCCGAGCCTGATGGTGGACGGGTTGGGCAGGGAGGTATTGCCGCAGCCATACCAGCAGCAGGCCAGACCGCGGCCGGCCCGGCTCCACTTGCCTGAGCCGGCGTTGTACGCCCTCGCCCACTCGCCCGCTTCGCGCCATCGACGCTGCAACGCTTCGAGGCAGGCTTTGATGCCGACGCCGTCCGCGAACACCTGGCCGGTGACCGTGGGCTGGCCGTTTTCGAGCGCGTTCTTCAGGCGAAACTCCAGACGGTCCATGCCGATGGCGTCGGCCAGGCGGTCGTAGAGGGTTTCCTGGGCGATCGCGGCCTGGGGCACGCCGAACCCGCGAAAGGCACCGCCGATCGGGCCGTTGGTGTAGTAGCTGGACGCCTCGGCGCGGTAGTTCGGCAGGATGTAGGGACCGCCCGCGTGGATCGGCACCCGCGCGGCGACGGTCGGGCCCCAGGAGGCATAAGCGCCGGTGTCAAAGCGGCCGTCGAAGGCGAACGCGGTGATCGTCCCGTCCTCGCGCACGCCGGCGCGTGCTCGGATCCTCGCCGGATGGCGCTTGGTCGACGCCCTCATCGATTCCGGCCTGCTGAAAACGAGGCCCGCCGGCCTCCCGGTGAGCCAGGCGGCGAGCGCCGTGTAGGGCTGGGTCGAGAGGTCGAGCTTCGAACCGAAGCCGCCGCCGACCGACGTCGGCAGGATCCGCACCCGAGCCGCTTCGATGCCAAGGATGGCCGCCAGCGCCTGCCGGTTCATGTGGGGGGCCTGGGTGCAGCAGGCGATCTCGATGCGATCGCCGACGCGCCGCGCCCAGCCGGCCTCGGGCTCGACATAGGCGTGTTCGATGGCGGCGGTTTCGACCTCGCGTTCGAGGATCACGTCGGCTTCGGCGAAGCCCGCCTCGACATCGCCGCGGACCACGTGACCGGAGGCGAGAAGGTTGCCGGCGCGGTCGGGATGGAGCTGTGATGCGCCAGCATCCGCCGCCTCGTCGATGGAGAGAAGCGGCGGCAGCTCTTCCCAGGTGACCGGAAAGTCGCCGCTGTCGGCCGCGCCGACCGCGGCACGCTCGCCGAGGACGGCGGCGATGGCCTCGCCGCGAAAGCGCACGACGCCGTCTGCGAAGACCGGCTGGTCGATGTAGCCGGGGATGACGCCGTGGCGGTTGAGACCTGGCACGTCGGCCGCCGTCAGCACGCGCTCGATCCCGGGATGCGCCTCGACGAAGCCGTCGAGATCGCCAAAGGCGAAGCGGGCATGGGCGTGGGGCGAGCGGATGACTTTTAGATGGAGAGCGTCCTCGGGGATGCCGTCCGCGCCGAAGACGTCGCGACCGGTGACTTTTGCGGCCCGTCCAGTCTCGGCATCGGCGCACCGACCATACCGGACCTCTCGGAGGCGATCGTCGATCGATCCCGCCCCTCGGCAACGGCGATGACGGCGGCGATGATCGACCGGTAGCCGGTGCAGCGGCAAAGCACGCCACCGAGGGCCGCCTCGACCGCCTGCGTTGACGGCTCGGCTTTCGAGCGCAGAAAGGCGAGCGCCGACATCAGCATGCCCGGCGTGCAGATGCCGCATTGGGCGGCACCATGGTCGAGAAAGGCCTGCTGCACGCGCCGGCCGAGCGGGTCGTATTCCAGCGCCTCGACCGTGGTCACCATGCGACCGTCGATCCGGGCGGCGGGCACCATGCAGGCGCAGACCGCCTCGCCATCGAGAAGGACGGTGCAGGCGCCGCAATCGCCGGCATCGCAGCCGACCTTGGTGCCCTTGAGCCCGAGGCGATCGCGAAGGACGACGGAGAGGCGCTCGATCGGCGGCAGCTTCATATGCTCGCCCCGGCCGTTCACCATCACGTCGACGCGGATGTAGGTCATCGAAGGCCGCCCGAAGCGCGCTCCAGGGAACGGCGCACCATGACCAGCGCCGCCTCTCGCCGATAGGCCGCGGGTGCCCGGATGTCGTCGATCGGCTTAAGGGCGGCTAAATGGTCGGCCGAAGGGACGTCCGATAGCTTCCTCAGAGCCACACCTTCGAGATCGCGTTCGAGCGACGTGAGCCGGAGCGCCACTTCGGAGCAGGCGCCGACCGCGACCCGCGCGGCGACCACCCGACCGGCTTCGGCGACCAGCCGGACCGCGGTCATGACGATCGAGATCACGAGATAGGTTCTGGCGCCGAGTTTTCCGAAATGGCTGGCGCCGGAGGCGCTCTCGGACGGGATGAGGATCGCGGTCAGCAGTTCGCCCTCGCCAAGCGCCGTCCGCCGGCTGCCGAGGATGAAGTCGGCGAGCGGCAGAGTCCGGCGGCCGCGTTTCGAGGTCAGCTCGACCAAAGCGTCCAGCGTCAGGAGCGGCGGCACGCCGTCGGCGGCGGGCGAGGCGTTGCAGAGATTGCCGGCGATCGTGCCGGCGTTCTGGATCTGCACGCCGCCGACCTCCCTCGCCGCCTGCTTCAGCCCGTCGAAGGCCGGCGGCAGATCGGCATCGAGAAGATCCCGCCAGCGGGCGAGCGCGCCGATCCGAAAACCATGTTCGGACCGTTCGATGCCTTCGAGATCGCGAAGCCCCCCGATGTCCAGGACCGGAAGGTCGATCGGACGTTCGACCAGGGCCGGATAGACGTCGGTGCCCCCCGCCAGCACACGCCAGCGCGCATCGGCCAAATGGTCCAGAGCCTGTTCGAGCGTGGCCGGACGGGAGAACGTCATCGATGCAAACCTCCCCCCTCAGCGTTTCTGCGACGATCCGGAACGCGCCTCCTTCCCGCGAGATTGGACCCCGTTCAGAACCTTGTCAAACCGGAGCGACGGCGGCGATCGACCGGTTGTCCTGCCGCCTCTGCGCCGCCGGTCCTGAAGGCAAGCGGCCCCCGGCTGCCGGCGCCGTTCTTCATCCGGTCGGCGACCAACGCCCAGCCGACGATGACCACGATGCCGACGATCTGAAGCGCGAAAAACAGAGTGTCGATCATCGTGCCAGGTCCGCCTTCGCAATATCGGACGGTCGCCCCACCGTCGCGGGAAACAACCCGAATTCGCGTGTGAAAAAAATTTTGATCGCCGTGTGGTTGCAGTCCAGCCACGGATGTGCTCTACCAAAAATTACTAATTATATGGATAATAGCAACTTATTAGTTTGTCGATCGGCCCCTGTGGAGTTGGACCAACGCATCCATGCGCGACCTGCTGTTCGTCTCCGTCTTTTCGCCGTTCATGGCGCTTAGCCTCATCCACCCCTGGAGCGGGCTTTTGACGTTCGGGTGGATCGCCTTCCTGAAGCCGCACAGCCTGTTGTTTTCCTTCGCCGGGCAGATCCCGTTCAACCTGATCATCGCCGTTACGACGGCGCTCGGCTGGTCGATCTCGAAGGAAAAAAAGACCTTCGAGATCGACCTTACCGCCATGCTGATCATCGCCCTGGTCGCGGTCGCAGCGCTCTCCACCGCCTTTTCGCTGGCGCCGGCGGCTTCGCAGGAGGAATTGAGCAAGCTCCTGAAGACCATGGTCTTTCTGGTCCTGCTCAGGCTCATGCTGGTCAATCGGGTGCGGCTGCACGGCTATATCTGGCTGATGGCCTTCGCCATGGGCTTCTTCGGCCTGAACGGCGGCACCTTGTTCATCGTCTCCGGTGGCCAGCACCAGCTGGCCGGACCGCCGCAATCGGAGATCGGCGACCGCAACAATCTCGCTCTGGCGATGCTGCTCGCCGTGCCGCTGATGAATTACCTCCGGCTGCAGTCGCGCCATCGCTGGATGCGGATCGGGCTGGTCGGCGCGATGGTCATGACCGTGCTCGCGGTGCTCGCCACCTATTCGCGCGGCGGCTTCATCGGGCTGCTCGCCATGGGCGTCTTTCTCTGGTGGAAGTCGAAGAGCCGGATCGCGGCCATGGCCGCCATGGCGATCCTCGCCGTCGGCCTCCTGCAGATCGCCCCCGACCGCTGGAAGGAGCGGATGGGCACCATCGAGACGGCCAAGGTCGAGGACAGCTCCTTCAAGCTCAGGCTGCAGGCCTGGCACACCTATCTCGCCGCCGCCCTCGACCGGCCGCTGACCGGTGCCGGGCCCTACGCACTGCAGAACGCATCGATCTATTTCCGCTACGCCCCCGGACGCGACGTGATCGACGTCGCCAACGAGCGGCCGCGCGCCGCCCACAGCATTTATTTCCAGGTCCTGGGCGATATGGGCTTTCCCGCCCTCCTCCTCTATCTCGCCCTGCTTGCCAACGGCTTCTGGACCGCACGCTGGATCACGGCACGCACGCGAAAGCGACCGGAGCTCGACTGGATGGGCGATCTCGCGCGCATGATTCAGGTGAGCATGGTGGCGTTCTGCGTCTCCGGCGCAGCTCTTTCCATGGCCTTCTACGACTATTTCCTCTCGCTCCTGATCGTGCTCTCCGCAGTCAGGCAGCTGGCCAAGGAGACGTTGCCCGAACGCAGCCGGCAGGCGCGCAGCCGACGACGAGCGGGCAAGGCCAACGAAGAGGTCGACACCACCGCGATCGCCGGAATCTGGCAAAAGGCGGCCTCGGTCAAGGTGACCCGGCTCGGCCGGAAGAACAGCGCGGGCCGGCTGGTCTCCGGCGGCGGGCCGGCGCCATGACCGAAGCGACGATCGAACGCGCGGAGACGTCGCCGCAAAGCGCAGCCGCCGAGCTCGCAGACACCGGCGGCGGTGCTCGAAAACCGGCCGCCTGCTCGCTGCTCATGATCACCTGGTACTTCCCGCCGGACAACGCGGTCGCGGCGATCCGGCTCGGCAAGATGGCGCGCTTTCTCGGGCAGACCGGCGATCGGGTGCGGGTGATCACGCCGTTCGCCTCCAGCGCGGATCGCTCGCTCGCCGTCGAGATCGACGACGCCTCGATCCTGCGCACCCGCTATCTCGACCTGGACCGACGTTTCAACCCCGCCAACCGATCGACCCTCGGCGCGGGCGCAGGCCCCGCCTCGGCACCATCCTTCCGCCAGCGCCTGCTGCGATCATGCCGGCGTCTCCTCGGACGCCTCTACCGGGATGTGGTCTTCTTTCCGGACAAGCGCGTCGACTGGTCCCTGACCCTGGTTCCGGACCTCTTTCGCATGATCCGCGCAGACCGTCCCGACCTGATCCTGGTGAGCGGCCCCCCGTTTTCCACCTTTCTCTCGGCGGCGCTCGCCGGCTGGTGGTTCGGGATCCCCTGGATCGCCGAATTCCGGGACCGCTGGGTGGACGACCCCTACAGCCTGCAGCCCGCCTGGCGGCGCTGGTTCGACGGGCACACGGAGCGCGCCCTGGTGCGCCGTGCCGCGGGCATCGTCACCGTTTCCGACGTCTGGTCCCGCTTCTACGCCGGCAAGTACGGCCTGCCGACCGAGACCGTGATGAACGGCTTCGATCCCCGCGACTTCAGCCTGGACGTCGATCCGAGCGCCGGCCTGCCGCTTCGCCTTCTCCACGCCGGCACCATCTATCCCGGCCGCCGCGATCCGCGAGCGTTGTTCGAGGCGATCCGCCGCCACGGCTTTCGCACGGATCAGCTCAGGCTGCAGTTCTACGGCCGCGAGCTCGAAAGCGTGCGCCGTATGGCCGACGAGATGGGTGTGGGCGGCTTCGTCGAGATCGGCGAGGCCGTTCCGTACAAGGACGCCGTCGCGCTGCAGAAACGCGCCGACGTCCTCCTCCTGATGCAGTGGAACGACCCCGCGGACGAGGGCAACGTTCCCGCCAAGATCTTCGAATATTTCGCGACCAATCGCCAGATCCTCGGCCTCGGCCCCCTGAACGGCGTGCCCGCAAGACTGGTGGCCGAGCGGAACGCCGGCGCCTTTTCCAACGACCCGGACGAGATCGCCGAAAGGCTCAGCACCTGGATCGAAGAAAAGCGTAGCACCGGCCGGATCACCCCGCCCGCGCGAAAAGCGGCTAGCGGCCTCGAGCGGGATGCACAATATCGCCGCCTTCAGCATTTTTGCCGCGCGGTCCGCAGCGAGGAGACGGTGCGCCGGCAGACCGAAAGGGCGCTCGGGCGAAAAGCGTGCTCGATCGCAAGGACGATCGAGAGCCCGCAATTCGCGGAAGCCCGGCTCGACCCGAGCCGCCGCCCGGTGCTCATCGCGATCATCGACACCGAGGCGGATTTCGACTGGAAGGCGCCGTTTTCGAGGGATGCCCACGGAACCGCCTCGATGCGCCATCAGCAGCGCACCCAGCGGCTGTTCGACCGCTACGGCATCAAGCCGACCTATCTGATCGACTACCCGATCGCCACCGATCCCGAAGCCTGCAGGGTTCTCTCGGGCTTTCTCGACGAGGGCCGGGCCGATGTCGGCATCCAGCTCCATCCCTGGACCAATCCGCCCTTCGACGAGCTCCTGTCCAGCCGCAACTCCTACCCCTCCAATCTCGGTCGGGACCTGCAGCGCGCCAAGATCGAACGGCTGATCGAAGCCGTGCGCCGCCATCTCGGCATCGAGCCCAAGGTGTTCAAGGCCGGCCGCTACGGCTTCGACGACGACAGCGCGGACCTGCTCGAGGAATTCGGCCTCGACATCGACACCAGCGTCGTGCCGCTCACCGATTTTCGGCCGGTCGGCGGTCCGAACTTCGAGAACGCACCTTTTCGCCCCTTCTGGTTCGGTAAGGAGCGCCGCCTGCTCGAACTGCCGGTGACCCGCAATCTCTGCGGCCTGCTCGGCGGGACCATCGGTCCCGCCCTCCTGCCCGCGGTCCAGAGCCGGCTCGGCACCGCCTGTCACCTGCCGGGCCTGCTCGCCCGCACTCGGCTGCTGGATCGTCTGACGCTCACGCCCGAAGGCATGCCGCTCGGTGATCTGAAGCGCCTGACCAGGACTCTGATCGGCCGCGGCGAGCGCCTGTTCACCTTCGTCTTCCACAGCCCATCGGTCGCCACCGGCAACACGCCCTATGTGCGGAACGACGACGAGCTCCAGGCCTTCCTCGCCCGCATCGAGCGCTATCTCCGCTTCTTCACCGAGGAGCTCGGCGGCGAGGGCCGCTCGGCGATGGAGGTGCGGGACATGCTGGCGACATCGCCATGACCGGCCCGCCCGTGACGACACGCCCGACCACGCCTGAGCGACGCTTCGCCATGTCGGTGGACGTCGAGGACTATCTGCACACCTGGGCGCTGTCCTCGGCGATCGGCCGCGAGGCCTGGGACCGCTGGCCGTCCCGCGTCGAGGACGCGACGTTGCGCATCCTCGACCTGTTCGACCGGAAGAACGCGCGCGCCACCTTCTTCGTGCTCGGCTGGGTGGCGAAGCGCGCGCCGCTTCTGGTGCGCGAGATCGTCGCGCGCGGCCACGAGCTCGCGAGCCACGGCTTTCATCACGACAAGGTCCACGACCTGTCGCCCGACGCCTTTCTGGAGGACGTGCGCGCCACGCGCCTTCTGCTCGAGGACCAGAGCGGCAGCGCCGTCAAAGGGTTCCGGGCCCCCAGCTTCTCGATCGATGAGCGCTGCTGGTGGGCCTATGACCGTCTGCACGAGGCGGGCTACGCCTACAGCTCCAGCCTGCACCCCATTGCCCACGACCACTACGGCATGCCGGACGCGCCGCTCGAACCCTTCCGGCCGAGCGGGCACGAGCTTCTCGAAATTCCGGTCGCGACCATCGAACTTCTCGGTAGGCGCGTCTCCTGCGCGGGCGGCGGACATTTTCGGCTCTTTCCCTATCGATGGTCCAAGTGGTGCCTGGAGCGACTCGCCACCGAGCCAGGCCGCACGGCCGCCTTCTACTTCCACCCCTGGGAAGTCGACCCCGGACAGCCGCGGGTGTGCGGCCTCAAGCTCACCTCCCGGCTTCGCCAATATCGGGGCCTCGCCGCCATGGAGGCGAAGCTCGCCCGGCTGCTCTCGGACTTTCGCTGGGATCGCATGGACAGGCTCCACGGCCTCGACGCTGCGCCTGAGAGCATGGCGCCGGAGACCATGGCGGCCCGCGCGTCATGAGCGCCCCCATCCTGCCCACCGCCTGGCGCCTGCCGCTCGCCACGACCATCGCAGCGCTCGCCCTCCTTTTCGCCGTCACCGCCGACACCACCGCCAGCATGGTCACGGTCTGGCAGGGTGCCACCACCTATCACCACTGCTTTCTGGTGCTGCCGATCGCGCTCGCGTTGATCTGGCGAAAGCGCGCTCTGCTGGCTTCTCTCGTCCCCCGCCAGGAAGCGCTGGCGCTGCTGCCGCTGCTCCTGGCCGCGGCCCTCTGGCTGATCGGGCGCGCAGCACAGGTTCAGCTGTTCGAACATCTGGCGCTGGTCGTCATGGCGATCGCCCTGATCCTGGCGCTGCTCGGCCGCGAGGTCGCGCGGGCCATCGCCTTTCCGCTCGCCTTCCTGATCTTTCTCGTGCCGTTCGGCGACATGCTGGTGCCCGCACTCCAGCAGTTCACGGCCTCCTTCTCGGTGACGCTCCTCCGCCTCGCCGGCATCCCGGTCTTTCATGACGGAATCATGATCGAAACGCCGAGCGGCCTGTTCGAGGTCGCCGAAGCCTGCGCCGGCATCCGCTTTCTGATCGCGAACGTGATGGTTGGCGCACTTTTCGCCTATCTCGCCTTCGATCGGCTCTGGAAATGGGCGTTCTTTCTTCCGCTCGCCGTGGCCCTGCCGATCGTTGCCAACGGCCTTCGCGCCTTCGGCATCATCCTGATCGCCTATCTGACCGACAACGAATATGCCGCAGGCGTCGATCACCTCGTCTACGGCTGGGGGTTCTTCGCCGCCGTCATGCTACTGTTTCTCATGATCGGCAACATGATGGCGGACTGGCCGTCGCCGGCGCCCCCGAACCATGAGGGCGCCATGCCGCGTGCGCCGTCGCCCGGCCTTGCCTGGCATCCCGCCTTCGCACTGCCGGTCGCGCTCCTGGTCCTCGCGGCCCCGCTCTACGCCGAGCGGGTGCTGGAGCGCGGATCGGACCAGATCGCCTTCGATCCGAAGCTGGCGATGGATCGCCTCGCCCTCGATCTCGGCCCCGCCTGCAGAGCCGATCACGAAAACGACAGCCCTTGGCGCCCGCGTTTCGAAAAGGCGGATCTAACCCGGGAGATGACCGTCGATTGCGGCGGCCGACCGGTCGACCTGTTTCTCGCCTACTACGCCAGGGAACGCGACGGTGCGGAGCTGGTCCACCACGCCAATCGCCTCGCCGACGGCGAACGCTGGACCCGGACCGCTGCATCCTGGCACGAGGCGAAGGTCGACGGCCTGCCGGCCCGGCTTCGGATGGAGGCGCAATATGGCCGCGAGGCGGGCGACCGGCTGGTGCTCGCCTGGTACTGGATGGGCGGCCGGCTGGTCGCCGGGGACTGGCAGGCCAAGGCCTGGCAGCTCTACCGCCGCCTCCTCGGCCGGGACGGCCCGGTCGCCGTGATCGCGCTCAGCGCCGCCTATGAGGACCGCCCCGAAGACGCCCTGCCCGACATCGAGGCGATCCTCGAACGGCACAAAGGCATCGCCGACTACCTCGCCGACATCGCCCCCGAAGACTGACCGCCACCTTGTCCCGGCCGGCGGTCCGCGCCGGCCGAAGCCGAAGAGATCCTGAGATGCGCGTTCTTCACATTCTGAACCACGGACTTCCCACCCAGGACGGCTACGTCTATCGCACCAACGGGCTGCTGGAGGGCCAGCGCGCCCACGGCATCGAAACCTTCCACCTGACCTCGCCCCGCCACGAGCACCCTGCCGCCGGCGGCGTCGAAGAGATCGAGGGCTGGCGCTTCTTTCGCACCGGCGGACGGTCGATGCAGAAACGTCCGCCGCTGTTTCGCGAGCTCATGGAGATGCGGGCGACCGCGCGCCGGATCGGCGAGATCGCGGCCGAAATCCGCCCCGACGTTCTGCAGGCCCATTCGCCGCTTTTGAACGGCTATCCCGCTCTTTGGACCGGCCGCAGGCTCGGTCTGCCGGTGGTCTACGAGATCCGCGCGTTCTGGGAGGACGCGGCGGTCGACCAGGGCACCACGCGCGAAAATAGTGCGCGCTACCGCGCGATCCGAAAGCTGGAGACCTCCCTTTGCCAGCGGGTCGATGCGGTGACCACGATCTGCGCCGGGCTACGCGACGCCCTGGTCGCGCGCGGCGTCTCGCCGGACAGGATCGAGGTCGTCCCGAACGCTGTCGACACCGGCCAGTTCTCGGAGATGGCCGCACCCGAGCCGGCGCTCCAGCGAACGCTCGGCCTGGAAGGCTGCACGGTCCTCGGCTTCATCGGCTCCTTCTATCGCTACGAAGGCCTGGCGCTGATGATCGACGCCATGCCGGCGCTGCTCTCCGTCCATCCGCAGCTCCGGCTGCTGCTGATCGGCGGCGGGCAGGAGGAGGACGAGCTGCGCCGGCGCGCCGCCGAGCGCGGCCTCGACGGCAAGGTCATCTTCACCGGCCGCATTCCGCATCATCAGGTGCTCGCCCATTATCGGCTGATCGATCTCTGCGTCTATCCGCGGCTGCCCATGGCGCTCACCGATCTGGTGACGCCGCTCAAGCCGCTGGAGGCGATGGCCGCGGGCCGGATCGTGGTCGCCTCCGACGTCGGCGGCCATCGCGAGCTGATCGGCGACGGCGAAACCGGCTATCTGTTCAAGGCGGGCTATCTCGCCGCCCTGATCGAGCGGCTTCAGGATGTTCTTGCATCGCGCGACCAGTGGCCGCAAATTCGGGCGAACGGCAGGATCATGGTCGGCGCGCGCACCTGGCACTCGGTGACCGAGATCTACAAGCCGCTGTTCGAACGCCTTTGCCGGGAGACCATGGCCGCCTGAACCGAGGCTGCCGCCATAAGTCCCAGGTTCGCCACCCTCAAGTCCGCCAGCCCATGTCCCAAAAATTCGACGCCGGCTTCGGCCTCTATGTCCACTGGCCGTTCTGCCGCGCCAAATGCCCCTATTGCGACTTCAACAGCCATGTCGCGCCCGAGATCGATCACGAGCGCTGGCGAAAGGCGCTGCTTCGGGAACTCGGCCACGTCGCCGATCAGGCCGGCAGGCGGCCGCTGACCTCGATCTTCTTCGGCGGCGGCACGCCTTCCCTGATGGCGCCGGCGACGGTGGAGGCCCTGATCACGCGGGCGGTGGATGCCTTCGATGCCGGCGAGGACGTCGAGATCACGCTCGAAGCCAACCCGACTTCCGCCGAGACCAGCCGGCTCGCCGATTTTCGCCATGCCGGCGTCAACCGGCTCTCCCTCGGCGTGCAGTCCCTGGAGGACGAGGCGCTCCGCTTCCTCGGCCGGGAGCATGGTGCGGGAGAAGCGCTCCGTGCCGTCGAAGCCGCCGCTCGGCTTTATCCGCGGTTCTCCTTCGATCTCATCTATGCCCGACCCGGCCAGACCCTTGAGGCCTGGGCGGCCGAGCTCGACCGCGCGCTCGGCCATGCCGGCGGCCATCTCAGCGTCTATCAGCTCACCATCGAGCCCGGCACGCGCTTCTTCCAGCTCCACCGAAAAGGCGCGCTCACGCTTCCGGAAGACGATCTCCAGGCCGACCTGTTCGCGCTCACCCGCGAAAAGCTGGCGAGCGCCGGCCTTCCCGCCTACGAGGTCTCGAACCACGCAGCCGTCGGGGAGGCCTGCCGCCACAACCTGGTCTACTGGCGCGCCGGCGACTATGCCGGCATCGGCCCGGGCGCCCATGGCCGCCTCACCCTGGACGGCAATCGCATCGCGACCAGCACCGAGCGCATGCCTCGCGCCTGGCTCGAGCGCGTCGAAGCGAACGGCCATGGCGAGCTGCCGAGGGAGGCGATCGCGCGCGACGACCAGCTGGCGGAGATGCTGCTCATGGGCCTTCGCCTCGATGAAGGCGTCGATGCCGGCAGGCTGGAGCGCCTGTCAGGGCGCCCGCTCGCGAAAACTCTAAATGGAGAAAAATTAGAAAATTTTCTCGAGGAAGGCTGGCTCGCCCTTGATGACCACCGGCTGCGCGCCACCGCCGACGGTCTTCTTCGCCTGAATGCCCTCATCTTCGGCCTTCTCGAGCCCATGGACGAGGAGTCCGAACTCGAAATCGGCATGCCCTCGGATGGAAGATTAACGGCCTGTTAACGTTCATCTGCTAACCCCATCGACTTCGGATAGCCCCGGACCGCGCATGACCTTTTCGTCCAACCCGCTGTTGCGGATGCTCTTTGCGTTAACCCTGTCGCTGCTGCCGTCGCTCGCGCTGGCGGCGGAAGGGGACGGTGCTGCGACCGGCGTCGATCCCGCGAAGATCGACGGCCTGGTGAAGACGCTGGAGGACCCGGAAGCCCGCGCCCGGCTGATCGACCAGCTGAAGACGCTGTCGGCGGCCGAGGAAGGGGCCGAGCCCGCCAGGAACGTCGAGGAACTGGGCTTCGATCTGGTCAATACGGTCTCCGATCGCATCAACACGCTCGCCGCGGTCTCGGTGGAGCTCTCGTCGACCATCGTCGATCTTCCCGATCTCACCGACTGGCTGGTCGAGCAGGCGACCGTGCCCAATCTTCGCAGCTACTGGATCGACCTTTTCCTCAAGCTGACCGTCACCCTCGGCGGCAGCGTGCTCGGCTACCGGCTGGCCCGGCGGCTGATGACGCCGACCATCAATCGCTTCCACGCCGAGCGGCCGGACGGCCTGGTCGCGACCGTCCCGGTCGCGCTGCTGCGCGCCGCACTCCGCCTGATCCCGATCTTCGCCTTCGCCGCGGTCGGCTATGGCCTCCTGACCCTGCTCGGCGGCTGGAACGGCGATGCCGTGACCGTGCTCGGCCGCTCGCTGGTCGACGCGACCATATCCTGCCTTCTCCTCGTGCTCGTCGCCCGCACCGTACTCGCCCCCTCCGCATCCAAGCTGCGCCTGATCTCCCTTTCGGACGAACACGCCCGCTATGTCTTCAGCTGGATCAAGCGCTTCATCTACCTGATCGCCTACAGCTACGTCTTCGCCTACAACGAGTTCGTGCTCGAGATCCCGGACGGCATCTATGGCGGCATCAATCGCGGCCTCGGCCTGGTCGTCGTCCTGATGCTGGTCTATCTGGTGCTGAGCAACCGCAAGCCGGTCGCCCAATGGCTGCGTGGCAACGGCGAGTCCGACAACGACCACGTCATGAAGGCGCTCGGCCGCTGCCGTCGCCTGATCGCCGACATCTGGCCGGTGTTCGCCATCTTCTACATCGTCAGTACCTATCTGATCTGGGCGCTGGACATCCCGGGCGGCTTCGCGCTTCTGTTCCGCGGCGGCGTGCTCACCACGCTTCTTCTGGCGATCGCGCGCCCGCTCGCCTACGGGGTCGAGCGCAGCCTCGGCGAAGGCCTCTCCTTCGGCACCGGCATGCGCCGCCGCTACCCGGCGTTCGAGCGCCGGGTCAACCGCTATCTCGGCCTGCTGCAGGGCTTCGCCGTCACCGTCGTCTACTTCCTGATCCTCCTGACCCTGGTCCATGTCTGGGGCTTCGACCTGTTCGCGCTGATCGGAAGCTGGATCAGTGACGAAGCCTGGAGCCGGCTGCAGAGTGCCCTGACCGTCGTCGGCATCAGCTTCGTCATCTGGGAAGTCATCAGTACCCTGATCGAGAACTATCTGGACGCGATCGACGACGACGGCTCGCGCATCGAGCGCAGCGCCCGCTCGCGCACGCTGCTGCCGCTGCTGCGCACCTTTCTGTTCCTGGTGATCTGCACGGTGGTCACCCTGACGACGCTTTCGACACTCGGCGTCGACGTCACACCGGTGCTCGCCGCCGCCGGCGTCATCGGCATCGCCATCGGCTTCGGCTCGCAAAAGCTGGTGCAGGACATCATCAACGGCCTCTTCATTCTGTTCCAGGACACCATCGCGGTCGGCGAGGTGGTCGACGTCGCCGGCCATTCCGGCGTGGTCGAGCACATCTCGGTGCGCACCATCGGCCTCCGCGATCTCTCCGGCCGCGCCCATACCATCCCGTTCAGCGAAGTCACCACGATCACCAATCACACCAAGGACTTCGCCTTCGCCGAGCTCAATATCGGCGTCGGCTATCGCGAGGACGTGGACGAGGTCATGGAGGTCATCCGCCAGATCGGCGCGGAGCTGGAGACGGACCCGGCCTATGCCGAGAGCATTCTCGAGCCGGTCCAGGTCCTGGGCGTCGACCAGTTCGCCGACAGCGCCGTCGTCATCAAGGCCCGCATCAAGACCCTGCCGATGACCCAGTGGTCCGTCAAACGTGGCTTCAACCGCTTGATGAAGTACCGCTTCGACGAGCTCGACATCGAGATTCCGTTCCCGCATCAGACCCTGTATTTCGGCGAGGACAAGGAAGGCCGCGCGCCGGCCGCCCATGTCCTGCTCGATCGCATCGCGGCCGCCGGTGCGCGGGAGGATGAGGGCGAACAGCCCGGCGAAAATGCCGAACCTCAGGACATGCCCGCCATCCGGGTCGTGAACGAAGGGCGTCAGCAGGGAGAGCGATCGTGAGCAGGCGTCACTCGCCGGCCTATGTCTACAACGGCATCGACCGCCAGATGCGGCGCGTCGCAAGTGAACACCAGCGCGACCTGCGCCAGGCCTGGGTCGACAGGGTGCTCGACATTCTCGACAGCGACAACCTGATCGCGCAGGCCGCCCTGGCCGACAAGGACAACGCCCTGCTGTTCGAATGCAACGTCGCCCCGATGGTCTGGGAAGACCCGCGCATCACCTACCGGCTGCAGCAGCTGGCCGGCGATCAGGTCACGGTCGAGCTGGTCGACCACGAACACACGATTGCCGGCAAGACTTTCCAACGCGCGCAGATCCGGGTCGTCTTCTAACCTTCGTCGTCCGCAAGGTCGTCTTCGGCGCCAGGTCCATCAATTCGAAAGAGCAGCAGCTCGAGCGCTGCCTCTCGATCGAGCCAGGAACGGTTTTCGAGAACCATGCCCGCCCGCACAAGCCTGTCAACGCCGGCTTCGAGACCGCGGACACCATCCAATAGAGGTCGTCCCGCGCCGAGGCTGACATCATGGGCCACGCTGATGTGAAACTCATCGTAGCCAGCGTCGTCGAGGATCCAGCCGAACACGCCGGTGCCGCCGACCACGGCCACGGTCACACGGGTGCCGATGGCCGCCGCCACCGCCGATCTTGGCATCACATCCTCGGAATTGGCCCACCAGGTGCGTTCGTCCTCCCGGATCACCGCGCGCACGCCTCGGGAGACCACGAGGCGCCGTCTGCCCCTCGGATTCGGCGCCGCCTCATGGGTGTGCCTGCCCAGCAGCGTGAGATCCGCGGCATCGAGTCCGGCCTGAAAATACGTCCAGTCGGCGTCGAAACGGAGCGTTTCCGGCATGCGCCCCGCCGCATCGGCGATGAAGCCGTCGGCGGAAACGATGGCGTAACCTTTGAAGCCGATCGCCATGATTTGGGTCAATGACCTTGGGTTTGTCATCCCTGACCACTATCGTTACGGGGTTTCGGCACGGACAGGCAAGGGTTAGGAAACCGTTCATGGCATATGCGATCATCACCATCGACAAGCCGAACAGCTTGCAGCTTCGCAACGAAAGGCGTGCGGAGCATCTCGATTATCTCACCGAGAACAGGGGAAAGCTGCTGGCGGCAGGTGCAAAATGCGACGATCAGGGCGAAGGCGGCTATGGCGGCGTGATCATCGTCGACACCGACGACCGTGCGGAAGCCGAATCCTTCATCGAAAACGATCCCTTCACCAAGGCTGGTCTATTCTCCAGCATCGAGGTGGTGCGTTGGCGAAAAGCGTTCTTCGATTTTGAAAGGCTGGTCTGACCAACGATGGCGGCCCGGAACGAACCTACCCAGCGGAGAACACGGGAGACCGACATGACGGCAAGCGAAGGCAATGGCGAAGCGCCGCCCCAGGGCGAGGAGACCAAGACGGACGGCGGAAATGCCGGAGCGAAGCCGCAGTCGGACCCGGTCAAGGCCGGACCCCGGCGCGGTCGAGCGCCTCGAGTGAAGTCGGCGCCGCCAGCTGGTGACGTCGACACGCCTGTCAGGCGAGCTGCGCAGGCACGACACGAGCTCGCCGAGAAGCGCCATGACGAAGCGGTCATCCGCCGCTTCTTCGAGCGCGGTGAATATCCCTACAAGACCAGGATGCCGCGCGCAGCCTACGAACGACATAAGGCTGAACTTCAGGTCGAGCTCCTGAAGGTTCAGCGCTGGGTCAAGGAAGCCGGCGAAAAGATCGTGATCCTGTTCGAAGGTCGCGATGCGGCCGGCAAGGGCGGCACGATCAAACGCTTCATGGAGCATCTCAATCCGCGCGGCGCCCGCGTCGTCGCACTGGAAAAACCGACCAACATGGAACGCGGCCAGTGGTATTTCCAGCGCTATGTCAGGCATTTCCCGACCGCCGGCGAGATCGTCATGTTCGACCGCTCCTGGTACAATCGGGCTGGTGTCGAGCGGGTCATGGGCTTTTGCAGCGCCAACGAGTATCTTGAGTTCATGCGGCAGGCGCCGGAGCTCGAGCGCATGCTGGTGAGAAGCGGCATTAGGCTCTTCAAATATTGGTTCTCCGTCACCCAGGACGAGCAGCGCCGGCGTTTCGCCAGGCGGAAGAAGGATCCGCTGAAACAGTGGAAGCTCTCGCCGATGGATCTCGCCTCGATCGAACGCTGGGGAGATTATACCGAGGCCAAGGAGGCGATGTTCTTCTACACCGACACCGCCGACGCGCCCTGGACGGTGATCAAATCCGACGACAAGAAGCGTGCTCGGCTAAACTGCATGACACACTTCCTCGCGAACCTGCCTTATCCGGACAAGAATCCGAAAATCCTGCACGGACCCGACAGACTCATCGTCGGCGCGAGCTCGCATGTGATCGGGGCGAACGAGCACATTCTCGGCAGCAGTCTCCATCCGGAAACGAAACGGAGCTGACGGAAGCTGTCGAAATAAACAACCATAGGATTTTTAAACTACGATGAATTTCAATTAATGATTTTTTAACGCCTCTCTGCTCTAAGTTGACCCGAGCTCTGGAATCGTCGCTGTCCGACGAGTCACCGCCGCTCGGAGATCCGTTTTGCGCACAGCCATCGTCACCGGTTCCGATCACGGTTATTTTCATCTCATGAGCGAGCTTCTGCGGACGCTCGCGCGATCCGCGATCGACTTCCCTTACGAACTATGCGTGCTCGACCTGGGCATGACGGCTGAGGAGAACCGCGAGATCGAAGCCTTCGACGCGAAGGTCGTTCGGCCGGACTGGTGGTTCGAAATGCCGGACGACCTGCGTATCCAGCGCAATTTCGGCTACGCCGCGCGGCCCGTGATTCCCGACTATTTCCCCGGCTTCGAGACCTATCTCTGGCTGGATGCGGACATTTCGGTCCAGGATGGCCGCTTCGCATCGGATTTCGTTCGCCATGCCGAGACCGGCGCGCTCGCGATCGCCGAGGAGGCGGACCCCTCCTACCGGCGCGAGCTCTACGCGCTGAAGTGGCATGTCGGCAACGCCCTTCGCTGCTTCGGCCTCGTCGACGGCCTCCGCGTCTGCATGACTCGGCCGATCAATGCCGGGCTGTTCGCACTCAGGGCCGACGCGCCGCATTGGGCCGTCTGGCGGCGGCGCTACAAGGATGCGGTCGAGCGCGCCGGTCGTGCCAATCTCGATCAGCACACACTCGCCGCGACCCTGTGCCTCGACGGTCTGCCGGTATCCTATCTGGACAGTACGCACAACTGGATCTGCGCGCGCAGCCAGCCACTTTGGGACGACGAGAGACAGGTCTTCTGCCGCCCTCACTCGCCGCACGATCCGATTAGCGTGCTCCATCTCGCCGGGCGCGAAAAAGGGGGGCTGCGGCAGATCAAGACGTTGAGCGGCGACGTCAGATCCATGCCGCTCACCTACACGCCCTCGACATCCGGCTTTGGAGAAACTGAAGCCGTCGGTGCTTGAGGCCGCCCGAAGGGCGTTCGGCAAAGCGCTCTGTCTGGCTGATCAGCTCCCGGTAGCCAGCGCGGCGATGCGATCGTCCAGCGCTCCGATGAGATTGCCAAAGCCGCCCTCCTTCAGTACGGACGCGAACTCGGCACGCTGGCGGGCGAGTTCGGAGTATTTGCCATCCAGCATCACGTCGATGATCCGCCACTGCGGGCTCGCTTCGACGCCGGTCTGCTCGCGCAGGACAAAGTTCAATCCGATCGGCTCGCCGGCCGGGCGCACGATCCGATCGTCGACGATCACGGTGTCGCGGGGTCCAGGCTTCTCGCCGACGATCTCGAAACGCTCGCCGCCGTAGCCGTTGAAACGGGCCGCGAAGGTCGCCACGCTCATTCGGCTGAACCGCTCCACGAGCTCGTCCCGCTGCCCCTCGTCCATACCGTTCCAGGCCCGGCCGGCCGCGATCCTGGCCATGAAGGCGAAGTCGAAGGTCTGTCTCAGGGCATCGTCGAGTTTCTCGTAGCGCCCTTCATAGCCGAGGGCGTCTGCGGATTGCATGACGTCGAGCAGCGTCGTATTTAGCCTCTGAACGATCGCTTGAACGCTGCCATCCTTCGCCGAAAGCTGCGCGGCAACGGTGAGACAGGTCAGCATGACCGCCGAGATGACGGCGAAAGGCCAAGCCCTGCCATGCGTTCCACGCTCCATGTCGGCGCCTCCATCGAGACCGAAAGAAGGTTCGCGCACCCGCCAATCGGGCCGCGATCGGCGCGCCGGCCGCGCGCAAGCGATACCACGTCCGGCCCGCATCAAGAATATGGGCCGAACAGGCTGAACGCTGCATGACCAGCGACGTCGGACGAAAACAGCTGAAAGTCAATCCGGATCGCGCGCCGATACGCTCAGCGACATTGCTCGCGCTCGCCCTGCTCCTCGCCGCCCTCGCGCTCGTCTACAGTTGGTCGACGCTTCGCATCACGACCGACACCGCCGGCATGATCGACCCGGAGGTGCCTTTTCGGCAACACGGTCTCGCGCTCGAACGCGCCTTTCCCGGCTACAAGGAAACCATCGTCGCGGTGGTCGACGGCGACAGCCCGGAAGCGAGCGAGGAGGCGATCAACGCGCTTTCGGCCGCCATGGCGGCCGAAGACGCAACGTTCAGCAAGATCCGCGTGCCGGGCGGCGAGCCGTTCTTCGAGCGCAACGGGCTTCTCTATCTGGACCTCGAAACCCTGACCAGGCTCGGCGATCGCCTCGCCGAAGCGCAGCCGCTGCTGGCCGCACTCTCGGCGGCCCCCGATCTGACCGGCATCGCCGACTTCGTGACGCTGGCGTCAGTCGAGAGCGACGAAGGCGGCCTTCCGGACAGGCTGGACACTCTTCTCGGACGCATGGCGGAGGTGACGGAGGCGGCGATCGAGGGCCGGCCCCTGCATCTTTCCTGGAAAGAGCAGCTCGATCTTGGAGAGCACGGTCCGAGCAGACGCCGCCTTCTGATCGCCGAGCCAGCCCTCGACTACGGCTCCCTCACCCCGGCGAAAAGCGCCATCGACACCCTGAGAGGGATCGCCGCGGATCTGAGAATCGGGGCGGGCGAGGGAGGCGTGCGCCTTCGGCTGACCGGATCCGCGATGATCGAGCATGAGGAGCTGGCCTCGGTCCGGAACGGGGCGCTCTGGTCCGGGCTTTCGGCGACCGCGGGCGTAGCGCTGCTTCTGGTCTGGGGTCTCGGCTCGATCCGGCTGATCACGGCGACACTCGCGACGCTGTTCATCGGCCTGATCATCACCGCCGGCCTCGCGACACTGGTGATCGGGCGTCTGAACCTGATCTCAGTGACTTTCGCGGTCCTTTTCGTCGGCCTCGGCGTCGATTTCGGCATCCATCTCTGCCTCCGTTACCGCGAGGAGATGCGCCGTCTTCGGGAACATGGAAGGGCGCTCCGCGGCGCGCTTGACGCGATTTCCAGGCCGCTCAGCCTGAGCGCGCTCTGCGCTGGGCTCGGCTTCATCGCCTTCGTGCCGACCGACTATCGAGGTCTTGCCGAGCTTGGTGTCATCTCGGCGATCGGCATGGCGGTCGCCTGGACGGCGAGCCTCGTCGTGCTGCCGGCGATCCTGGATCTGATGCCGATCGAGGCGCCCGACGAAGCGGCCGCGAGCCCCGCCCCGAGGCAGCCATGGACCGAGCGCTTCGCCAGCAGCATCCTCGGCATCGCGGTGATCGCCGCCGTCTCGGCGGTTCCGCTGCTGCCGCGCGTGACCTTCGATTTCAATCCGCTGAACCTGAAGGATCCGGACAGCGAATCGGTCGCGACCTTTCTCGACCTCGAACGCAATCCCGACACGGCGACCAACGTGATCTCGGTACTCGCTGCAGATCTGGCGGCGGCGGACGATATCGCGGCCCGGCTGCGCAACGTTCAGGGCATCGGCGACGTCGTCACGCTTACCAGCCTTGTGCCGACCTCTCAGCCCGAAAAACTCCAGGCCATCGACGACATGGCGTACTTTCTCGGCACGCTCGAACCGACTGAGCGGCCGCCGATATCGGACGAGGCGCGGCTCGGCGCCTTCCAAAAGCTGTGCTCGGCCCTGAAGGGCGCAGGCCCCGTCGAGGGAAGCGGCGCGCACCGCCTGCTTCAGGCGCTGGAGAAGCTGCCGGAGGGCGCAGGCGAGCCGCGCTCGAAAACGCTCAAGGATCTGGAACGCCGCCTGACCAGCCACCTGCCCGGACTTTTCGAGAAACTGGATCTGGCGCTCCAGGCGGGCGAGATCACGGCCGAGTCGCTGCCCGAATCGCTGCGCACCGACTGGGTCAACGACGCCGGCCAGGCCAAGGTCCTGGCGAGACCGGCGATCGGCATCCAGGACAATCGATCGCTGGAACGCTTCGCCGACGCCGCCCTGAAGGCGGCACCGGAAGCCACGGGCACGCCGATCGTGGTGACGGAGGCCGGCCGCGTGGTGGTCGGCGCCTTCGTCGAGGCCTCGGCGATCGCGTTCGCGCTGATCACGGTGGTCCTGGTCCTGGTGCTGAAGCGACCCGTCGACGTGCTGCTGGTGCTGGCGCCGCTGGCGCTCGCGATCGTCTACACCGGCGCGACTTCCGTGCTTCTCGGCCTGGAACTCAACTTCGCCAATGTGATCGTGCTGCCGCTGCTGCTCGGGCTCGGCGTCAGCGGCGCGATCCATGTGGTGATGCGCCGGCGTGCGGAGGCGCGATCCGAGTCGGATCCAGGCCAGGCGAGCACCCGGCGCGCGGTCCTGTTCAGCGCGCTCACCACCATCGCCTCCTTCGGTTCGCTCGCCATCTCGCCGCATCTGGGCATGGCGAGCATGGGGCTGCTACTGACCGTCGCCATTCTCTGGAGTCTGGTCTGCACGCTGGTGATTCTGCCGGCGCTGTTCGCGCTCCTGGAGCCGCAGCGCGACCTGCCTCACTGATGCCGCAGGCGCCCCCCTTCGATCCGACGACAGAGCATCGCCAACAGAATGATCCTGCTCCTAAGCTCGCAAACCCGGCCGCATGCCGTCGGCCTCGACGATGACAGACTGAATCGATGCCGTGGCCCAGCCACCTAGCCGCGGCCGATATAGGGCATCTTGGTGGCCATGATGGTCATGAACAGGACATTGGCGTCCAGCGGCAGGCTGGCCATGTGCAGAACGGCGCGGCCGACCTCTTCGACGTCCATCAGCGGCTCGGCCGCGATCTCGCCATTGGCCTGGGGCACGCCGTCGGCCATGCGCGCGGCCATGTCCGTTCTGGCGTTGCCGATGTCGATCTGGCCGACCGCGATGTCGTATTTGCGGCCATCGAGCGAGGCAGTCTTGGTAAGGCCGGAGACGGCATGCTTGGTGGCGGTGTAGGCAATCGAGCCGGGCCTCGGCGCATAGGCCGAGATCGAGCCGTTATTGATGATGCGCCCGCCCATCGGATCCTGGTCCTTCATCATCTTGAAGGCTTCCTGGATGCAGTAGAAGACGCCGGTGAGATTGACGTCGACCACGCCCTGCCAGGCCTCGGCCGTGAGGTCTTCGAGAGCACCTTGGGTGTTCGTGCCGGCATTGTTGAAAATCACATCAAGGCGGCCGAAAGCCTTCTTGGTTTCGGCGAACAGTTTCTCGACCGATGATTTCTGGCTGACATCCGTCGGCACGATCAGCGTCTGCGCGCCGGATGGCGCCATCTTCGCCGTCTCCTCGAGCGCGTCCCGGCGCCGTCCTGCCAACGCCACGCTGTAGCCATCACCCAGCAGGGCGAGCGCGGCAGCCCGCCCCACGCCCGATCCGGCCCCGGTCACGATCGCCATCTTGCTCGTCGAACTCATCGGCCAGGCTTCCTTTCTTTTTCTAAAGACCCCTCATGGACGTCGATGTTCACCCAGATTAGACGATTCTCAAAAAAGATCGATGCGCAGCGAGCGTCGCGAATTCAGGCCGGATCGTCCGGGATCACGGCGATGACGTCGATCTCGACCAACCATTCCGGCCGGGCGAGCGCCTGCACGACAATGCCGGTCGACACCGGAAAGACGCCCTTCAGGTGGCGCCCGATCACCCGGTAGACCTGCTCTCTATAGCGGGGATCGGTGAGATAGACCGTGATCTTGGCGATGTGATCGAGGGCGCTGCCCGCTTCGTCGAGCAGCAGCGCGATGTTCCTCAGCGCCTGCTCGGCTTGGCCTTCAGCATCGCCGATCGCGACGGAGCGGCTGGTCTCCAGATCCTGGCCGACCTGACCGCGCACAAACACCATCTCCCCCCGCGCGCGCACCACCTGGCAGAGATCGTTGTCCAGCTTCTGTTCCGGATAGGTGTCGCGGGTGTTGAACGGACGGACGCGCAAGTGGGTCATGGTCAGTGTACCATCAACGATTTCAGGAAGTCCGCGAGCAGACCGTTAAATGCATCCGGCCGCTCCAGATGAGGCAGGTGACCGCAGGCCCGGAGCGTTTCGAGGCGGGCGGCGGGCATGGCGTCGGTCATGCGCTTCATCACCTGCGGCGGCGCGATCGGATCCCTTTCTCCCGCGATCGCGAGGGTCGGGACCTGGATGTCGGCAAGCGCCTCTTCGTGATCGAAATCGACCAGACAGCGGACCGCCGAACGATAGCCCGCCTCCGGCACCGCCGCCATGCTCAGGATCGCCTGTTCCAGCCCTCTCGGATCGGGATCGTCGCCGATCATGCCGCGCACCAGCTTGGGCGCGAGCTCGGCCATGGACGCCCCGCGATCGAGCGGTCCGAGCTGCTGGTCGAGAAAGCGCTCGCGCCAGGCGGCGTCCGGCTCGTCACCGCCGCGATTGCCGAAGCCGGCGCTGGTGGCCAGAAGGGTCAGGGAACGCACGCGCTCCTGGTGGGCGGTCGCGAAAGCGAGCGCGATCATGCCGCCGAAGGCGTGGCCGATCAGGTGGGTGCGCTCGATCGACAGGCGATCCAGCAGCACCATGGCCGCATCGACCAGGGCATCGACGCTCATGGTTTCGAGCGGCGCCGAATCGCCGTAGCCCGGCATGTCCCAGGCGACCGCGCGGTGCCGATCGGCGAAACCGTCGAGCTGCAGTCGCCAGGATTCGGCATCGCCGCCGATCCCGTGGAGAAAGACGAGCGGTGTTCCCTGATCGCCCGCGATCTGAAAGGCAATCCAATTGCTCAAGCCGACCCACTCCCTCTCGACATGATGTCCGCCCTTACCCGCCGACCGTCCTTTCAATCCTCGCCCGGCTGCACCGCCTTCTCCGCAGCCGCCCGCCGGCTCGCCGTTTCGCTGACCGCGAGTCCGCCCAGGATCAGGGCCAGGGCCAGGAGCGCCGTCCAGCGAGGTTCCTCGCCTAGCAGCAAAATGCCGATCAAGACAGCCCAAAGCGGGATCAGGTAGTTGATGAAGGCGACGAAGCTCGGCCCCGCGATCGCGATCAGCCTGAGAAAGACGACAGGGGCTACGGCGCTCGCGAGCACGGCGAGCGCGATGCCGGCGATCAGCCCCCTCGATGATGCGCCGGCGATCTGGGAGGGCAGCTCCCAGACGCCGATCGGGATCATGATGACGGCGCCCATGATCATGGTGCCGGCGGCGGCGACGATCGGATCGAAGGGCGGACGTTTTCGCGCGATGATCGCGTTCGCCGCATAGCAGACGGCGGCCACCAGCGCACCGATTTCGGCCAGGAGTGCAGTGCCCTGCCCTTCGAGCTCGAGCAGTGCCTCCGGGCCGATAAGGACGACGATGCCGACCAGCCCGAAGGCGAAGCCGAGGAGCTTGCCGCCGGACAGCGTCTCGCCGGGTATGAAGACATGGGCGAGCAGCAGTGTGGTGAGCGGCATGATCGACATCAGAATGCCGGCGAGCCCGCTGTCGATCTGCTGCTGGGCCACCGAGATCAGCCAGAACGGCAGGCAGTTGCCGGCGATCGCCATGGCCAGGCTGTACGCCCAGAACGTGCCGGAGCGCGGCAGGCGCTGGCCGCGCGCCAGAACCACCAGCGTCAGGAGCCCTGCTGCCAGGATCATGCGGCCGGTGACCAGAACGACCGGCGAAAACGCTTCGATCGCGAGCTCGGTGATTCCGAACGCGCTGCCCCACAAGGCGACGATGGTGAACAGAAGGAACCAGTGGCCGAGAGGTCTGGCGCTGATCGAGGCAGCACTCATGGATGAAGCGTCAGGATGTCGCCCCGGCGCTCGAAGCCACGAAGGCGATCGAGAAAATTCATGCCGAGAAGAGACTGGTCGAGACCATCTCGATGCACCGTGGCGCCGATGTCGCGGACGGTGATCGATCCGAGCTCGACCCGATCGAGGCGCACCGGGGCAACGAAGGTCCTCCCATTCGCAGTTCTGACTGGCCGGTCGTAGCTCAGCGCGTCCAGGTCGAAGCCGATGCGCTCGGCATCGTCAGGCGCCAGCGACATGGTGGTGGCACCCGTATCCACGAGGAGCCGGACGGTCACGCCGTCGATCGTCGCATCCGCGAGAAAATGACCGCCGCTGGTGGCGCGAAGCTCGACGCTGCCGTCGGCGGTCACGGTCGGTCTCGCCGGCAGCAACTCGCCGCCGACGCGGCCCGCCACGGACGAAAAGACGTCGCGATAGCTGTAGCCCAGCACCAGAACCAGAGCGAGCGCGATCCAGGCGAGCGCGTGCTTGAGCGCCGTGCCCATCCGGCCGCGATAGCCGAGCGCCAGGCTGCTTCCCACCAGCACCAGAAGGAGGACGTGGTGGGTGAGTCCCATTTGCGCGCTCTCATTGCCGAGCACGCCGGGAAAAAAAGCGTTCAGCACGGCGATCAGACCGAGAAGCACGATCACGATGACGAGGGCCCAGATCAAGAAACGGCTCCATCCTGCATGACGTTTTCCTCGATATCCGGGCCCGAGCAGCCGATCGCCTCCACCGCGCCGGCCCCGCGATGCGAAACGATGATCTCCTCCGGAGGAGGATCGCGGAACGATTTTCTCAAACCTGCCCATGTAAGGATCATTCTCTTCCCAACCAAGTCCCACTCTATTGAAAGGTCTGGGTCGCCGCGCCAGCTTCAGCATCGAACCCTAGCGGACTGGAACGATTTCATGCGCCTTTTCTCCCCCCTTCTCGGCCCGCTCACCGGTCTCTTTCTCGCGATCGCGAGCCCAGCCCCGGCATCCGAACTCGCTCCCCTCGTGGACGTCGACTGGGTGAAGGCCAATCTCGAGCGCGACGATGTCGTTCTGCTCGACATTCGCAACCGGATCGACGGCGGTTCCGCGGCGAGCTTCGCCAACGGCCACATTCCAGGCGCCGTGCACAGCGATTACCTAAAGGACGGCTGGCGCACCGAGGTCGACGGAATCATCGCGCAGGCGCCTGGCGCTGACCAGATCGAGGCGCTGGTCGGCGGCCTCGGCATCGGCAACGACGATACCGTCGTGGTGATCCCGGCCGGAGTCAGCTCCAGTGATTTCGGCAGTGCTGCGCGGGTCTACTGGACGTTCAGATATGCCGGCCACGATGCGGTCGCGATCCTGAACGGCGGTTATCGCGCCTGGACCGCGGACGCGGCGAATCCCGTCGAGACCGGAGCGAGCCAGCCGGAGCCGGAGATCTTCGAAGCCGAGCTCCGGCCGGAACTGCGGGTCGACGGCGATGCGGTGGAGGCGGCGCTCGGCGACGGCACGACGCTCCTCCTGGACGGCAGGCCGCAAAAGCAATTTGCGGGGCTGGAGAAACATGACGCCGCCAGGACGGCGGGCCACATCCCGGGGGCTGCGAACTTCGATCAATCCGGCACGTTCGACGAAAAGACCGGCAAGCTGATCGACGCCGCGAAGCTGGAAAGCTTGCTGCCGGCCGGGCTCGAAGAGGCCGACGAGGTCTACAGCTACTGCAACACCGGCCACTGGGCGGCCGTGAACTGGTTCGTGCTCAGCGAGGTGCTGGGCAGGGAAGAGGTCAAGCTCTATGACGGGTCCATGGTCGAATGGACCGCCGATCCCGACCACCCCGTCGAAAAGTGACGAGGGCATCGGTCGCCGGCGCGGCGAATCCTGTCGAAACCATGAAACGCCATGCGCGGCGAAACAGAACGAAATATTCTCGGCAAGTTTTCGTCAAATTTCTATTGCTGATCAAGTTTTCTTAGTTCATAGAATGCATTAGTTGGATATTCGGGCGGTCCGGGCGAGCTCCGCAATCATCGATCGCTCGACCTGACTGTGTGGAACTCGAACGGCTATCCGGCGTTTAGGAACAAGAGAACAGTGCTGCGCTGAAAGTGGCGTCTCTGAGTGGGAAGGACCTCGATCATGAATACGGTGCGGATCACAGGACTGCTGTGCACGGCATTCCTGACCATGGGATCCGGCGGCATCGCCAAGTCGCCCGACGATCAGACGTCGGGGACGACGTTCGAGCCGGAATATGTCGAAACCGAACGGGCGCCGGCCACGGCTGCCGACGGCAGCGCCGCCGACGCCATGGGTGTCGACTCCATGGATGCAGCGGCAACGCCGCCTGTTCCGCCGACAGCCGCGGAGATGGCCGGAGATCAGGGTCGGGCGATCGAACTGTCGCTGAGCGACGACTACATCCAGGGACGCTACTACACCGGCGGCGGCATTCTCGGTTTCGAGAACACGATCAACCATGTCGGTTTGTATTTCAGTGACAACCGGGACATCATCGGCAATGTCGGCATCATGACCGACCGCTATCCCCTGTTCGTCGAGGGCCTTACTCTGTCCGCCGGCGCGCGTGGCTATGTTGCGCTGCTTTCCGATCCTGACGACGACGTCGTCGGCCTCGCACCCGGCATCGAGGGGCGCTACGGCCTGCCCTACGACTTTCCCGTGGCCGTCGTCGGCAATCTTTTCTACTCGCCCGATATCCTGACGCTTGGCGACGCCGAGGATATCATCGATATCGATGTGCGCCTCGAAGCCGAAATCGTTCCGGACATTGTCGGCTTCATCGGTATCCGCGAGTTCCGCTTCGACAGCGACGAGGGAAGCGACAAGAAGGCTGCGGAAGAGATACAGGTCGGTGCGCGCTTCGCTCTCTAGAGGCCGCGGCGTCGACGGTCCGTTCGCCTGACGGTGCGCAGACGTTGAGGGCAGCCGGGCCCGGTCAGGCCGGCTGCCCTCTTTCATGATGAGGCTGGCCGCAGAGCGTCGCCGATCACGCGTCGCCGGCGCCAGACCATGAGGAAAGCCATCGCGCCGAGCACGGCGCCGATCGCGAGCGGCCAGCGCAGCCCCGCAACCTCCGAGGCGACGCCCATCAGGAGGGCGCCGAACGCCGGACCGCTTCGGAAGATCAGCCCGAACAGGCTGAGCACGCGCCCACGAATGTCCTCCTCGACCGAAGTCTGCAGCAGGGTCTGCGTGCCGACGCCAGCGGTCACCATGCCGAAGCCGCCGGCGGCCGCCATGATCGTGGCCAGCCAGAAGGTCGGGCTGAGCGCCAGGCCGAGGGCTGACAGCGCCATCAGCAGCGCTGCCAGCAGGGCCGTGGTCGCGAGGCCGTCACGAAGACCGCGCTGGGCAAGGAACAGGCCGGCGGCGATCGCGCCCAGGCCGACGGCCGAGCTCAGCATGGCGAGCCCGCCGGCGCCGCGATCGAACACCTCGCCGGCGAAGCCCGGAAGCAGCTCGACATAGGGCCTGGCGGTGATCGACATGGTCGCGTGCAGCGCCAGAAGCGGACCGATGCCGGGATGGCCGAGGACGAAGCGAAAGCCCTCGCCGATCGCCTCCAGCATCGACGGCTGCCTCCTGCCCGCGGGATCCGCGGCGCGTGCGGGCAGATCCAGCCGCTGCAACGCGATCAGGAAGGCGATGAAACTGAGCGCGTTCAGGAGAAAGACCAGCGCCGTCCCGAAATGCAGGATCACGATGCCGGCGATCGCCGGCCCGATGAAGCGGGCCAGATTGAACACCAGGCTGTTCACGGCGACCGCTGTCGGCAGATAGCTGCGCGGCACCAGACCGGACACCAGCGCCAGCCTGGCCGGCTGGTTGATGCCGATCACAGCGCCGTTGACGCCGATGATCAGGACCAAGAGCGGCACCGTCATCGCCCCGCTCGCGGTCAGCGCCGCCAGCAGGAAGGAAAGCGTCATGTTGATAGACTGCCCGATAGTCAGGAGACGCCGGCGATCGAACCGATCGGCGAGCGCGCCGCCGAACGGGCCGATCATCAGGGTGGGTGCGAGGTCGGCGAATGCGACCAGCCCCAGAACCGCACCGGAGTGACTGAGCTCCCAGGCGAGCCAGCCGACCGCGATGCGCTGCATCCAGGTGCCGACCAGCGACAGGCTGTTGCCGGCGACATAGGCGCCGTAATTGGGCTGTTTCAGAGTCTCTGGAATGAGGCGCAGGCCAGCGAGCAGGGGCATGGCTGGATATCGCCCGACAGGCCTTCCCCACGTCAAGTGCAAAGACGGACGCCGAGGCGCGCGGGCTGCGTCACATTCGCCGTTTACTGCACCACTCAGGCGGCCGTGACGTTCTCTGTCTCCTCGGGCGGCGCTTCAATCGCAGCCGGGACGGGATCGAGCAGCGCCTTGCCGAATTGATCCGAGATGGGAAAGGAGAACTGCTCGGGATAGCAGCTCACGCATTTCTCGAGGCGCGGCACGAAGTCCTGAAGCAGAGCGTCGATCTTCTCGGCGCGTTCGGCCCCCTCAGGCTGTCGGAGCGCCGGGCCGATGAAGGTCGTCATCGCGCCGTCGGTCTGACGGACCGTGAACACCGGCAGGACGGGCGTATCGTTCTCGCACGCAAAGTTCAGACCGCCGGTCGCGATGTGGATGCGGCCGTGCAGAAACGGCAGGGTTGAGACGTGACGGCCGAGGGGAGTGACCGTGATCATCACCGGTCTGTTCTGCTTCAGCCGTTCCCGAACCTTGGTGCTGACCGCCTTGGTATTACTGCCGCTGAACACCAGCCGCTCCTTGAGGTGGCGGGTTTCGATGGAGGTGTAGATCGGGTTGAGCCAGCGCTTGCCGAGGCGGGTCTCGGAGAAGCCATGGGTATCCCGGCTGAGATGGGTGATCTCGTAGCCCGCCTGCGCGAGCGCCGCTTTCGCCATCAGATCCTTATGGATGAAGGTGGCGGTGAACAGCACCACGCCGCGGCCGCCCTCGAGCGCTTCGTCAATATGCTCGCCGCCGGTCAGGCGGGACTCGAAGCGCCGGCCGCCCGGCCGATGGCAGGCGAAAATGTACATCCAGCTCAGATATTTCTGGGCGAGGGATTCAGGCCAGAAACTGTCTCGAATCCAGGCGTCCGGGCGGTTGCCGACGACGATCCGTATCCGCGCGCACTCCGACGCCGACAACGGACTCCGATTTCTGATTCTGAACCTCGCGAGGCGATCGGCGAAGGACGGCCAGCGGCTTTCCGGAAGGATCCAGGCGGCCGTCGCCAGGATCGAACCGATCACCATGACAGCGCCGTCGCGAAAATCGGTCAATGGCGTCTCATCAATGTCCACGATGAAAAATCTCGATCAAAGGGAAGAACCGAAGCCTGAACATCCAGTCTTTCTTCTCAACACCGAAACCACGTCAAACGATCCATCTTCATGCGGAAACTACTCTGGGAGCCGTCGATCTGTCATGTCAATACTTATGGTTGAAAAAATACACTTACCCCACTCGTTTGAGTGGATCAATGCAGGGGGAAGGCGAAGCGGGCGGCCAGAAACAGCAGCCGGTCCCCGGCCTCCATCTCCAAAACGACACCGTCACTCGTCATCGGTGAAGGCGGGTCCGCCGCCCGCCAGGACGACGATCTTTCGGTAGGGGAGCCGGAGGCGAGAGATCACGATGGTCGGCGTCTTGCTGTAGACCGTCTCGTAGCGCCCGCGCATGATGCCGGCGAAGCGCTCGACGCCCACTCTCGAAAAATAGTGCATGGGGATGACGATCGACGGCGAGATCTGTTCGATCACCTGCGCCATGAGCTCCTGAGCCATGGTGTAGGCGCCGTCGATCGGCACCAGCAGCACGTCGATCAGACCGAGCTCCTGCAGATGCTGCTCGGTGAGCGTGTGATGCAGATGGCCGAGATGGGCGATGCAGAGATCGGCGAGCTCGAACACGAAGATCGAGTTGGAATTGTAGCGCGTGCCTCCGAAGTCGCGGACATTGGTCGGCACGTTGCGCACGCGCACGTCCTTGAAGACGAGATCGTGCTCCGCGATCGTGCCGTCCTCGCCCCAGCCCCGCAGCACGTGGGCGACGCCGGGCTCGATCACGTCTGAGTAATGAGTGCTGTGGGCGTTGTTCATGGTTACGATGTCGGGGGCGAACGGCGCTCTATGCACACCGTTATAGTCGGTGACCGCCGCAGCCCCGCCAGCGCTCTCGATCAGAAAGCTGGAATGACCGAGATAGGTCAGGCGCACGTCGCCGGTTTCCGGCAGTGCAGCCGGGATCACCCAGGGCTCGGCCTGAACCATCGGCAGGCACTGGGCGAAGGCGCCAGCGTTGCCAATGGATAGGAAAACGAGCACCCAGAGCGCCCGGCGAATTCGTCGAAAAGCCCCTCGTCCAACCCCATCCATCGGCCTCGCCTCCCAGATCGGCGTGGTTGCCCTGACGGTCGCGGCTTCGTCGCCGGTCGTTACCGGCTGAACGCCGCCAGAAACCAGTCCCGAAACGCATCCATGCCCGGGACCTCGCCGGTCTCGTCGGGATGCATGCCGGGCACCAGCCCCCAATTGAGGAATGGTTGCAAAAGCGCGGGATTTCCAGTCACGACATGCAAAGGCACGTCGCGCGTGACCCCTTCGCCGGTCACCAGCGGCGCAGGCTGATGGTCGCCGACAACGATCATCAACGTCCGATCGTCGACATGCCGCTCGGCATAGGCGGCGAGCATGTCGAGGACGTAACGCACCGATTTTCCGTACTGCGCGCGCACGCGGTCGGGATCGGCCCAGACCACATGGGGCGGATCCCCGATGCCGGCCCATTCGGAAAAAAGGGCACCGTCGCCGATCGAGGACCAATCCTCCACCACCGGCGGGATGTGGGTCCAGGGCGCATGGCTGCTGATCAGCGAGAATTCCGCGAAGATCGGCCGGTCTCGATCCTGCACGCGCTCGAAGCGCTCGAAGGCGGCCATGGTGTACTGATCCGGCATGGTCACCCAGTTGTAGGGAAGCCCGGCATAGCCCATGTCAGCGGCCGCGTAGATACGATCGAAGCCGAGACGCTCGCCCTCCGGCCAGGGCATGACGATCGCGGGCTTCATCGCCACGGTGCGATGGCCGCGCCGGGCGAAGGCTTTCGTCAGGGTCAGCCGGTCGGTCGCCATCAGCGCGTTATAGTAGCTCTGATGCGGCAGCCAGAGGCCGCTTTCGAGGGTGCCGTGAGCGAGCCAGGACTGACCGCCCATGATCGGCGAGGTGAGGTAGCCGGATGCGGCGACCAGCCCCCGGCGTTCCAGCGCCGCCTCGAAACCATCCAGAGGCGGCTGGCTGTAGCGCAGGAAGCGGTCCTGTTCGAGCACGCTGCGTCCGTAGGATTCGAAGAACACCAGCAGCACGTCGACATCGGCCAGATCGGCCAGCAGCCGCTCGGGCGAAAGGTCCGGGAAGCGGTCGACGGCGACCACCTTCTCGAAGCGTTCGAGCGCCGTCAGCATGCGCCGGCTGCGGTCGATCTGCATCGCGACGTTGGTGCTGGCGCGAGCATGGATCATCCGGTCCAGGCCGGAGGCGATCAGCCCTTCGGGCAGCAGCTTGCCACCGGCATAGCCGAGGACCAGTGCCGCGGTCGCGAGGCGCACCCACCGCCCGTGGCGATGGCCGGATGTGATCCGCTGCAGGACGCGCACCGCCGCCAGCGACAGAAGATAGATGGTCGCCGCCATCACGACCTGCAGGGCCGTCAGCAGCCAGCCGCTGGCGCCCTTGAACGAGCCATTCTGCAGGTCGACGACATTGGCATAGATACCGAAATCGAGGAGCGGCGCGAACGGACGGCCAAGCACCATGCGCACGCCGAGATCGGTGAGGCTGAACACCGCCAGGACCAGGGTGATCGCGGCGAACGCATGCCCGAAGACGCTGGCGACCCGGCCCCGGCGCAGCATCGGAAAGACAGCGATCGCGAGGGTGACGAGGAGAATCTCGAACGCGATGCCGTCGACGAAGCTGGCGTTCACGACGACCGCGCTCAGGGTCGGAAGCAGCAAGGCCGGCCAGTTGTTCGATACCGCTTCCGCGGTGAGGTCGCGCAGATCGACCGGGATATTCCAGAGCAGGGACAGCCAGAGAAAGGCGAGCGCCAGGAGGAACGGCTTCGATGCGGCCTTCAGAACTGCGCCAAGCTGTTTCGACCGGCCGTCCGGCGCCAGGCTCGCCGCCCTGGTCACGGGGAGCTCAGCTCTCGATGCGTGCGTAGACATCGCCGGACCATCGCCCTTCCCGCTGTTTCGACAACCACGCCCCGAGCCCTTCGGCGGTCTGCCAGTCAGGGAGGTCGAACGCCATGCCTTCGCCGAAGGAGACGTTGTATCGATAACGGCCCAGCCCCTCCAGCAGATCGACGCATTCGAACGCCACGTCGATCGCGGCCGGCAAAAACTCGAAGGAAAGAGCCTTAATCGGTTGCGAGAGGCCTTTCAAGACCTCGGCCTCGAAGCCCTCGACGTCGATCTTGCAGAAGTCCGGCAGGCCATGGGCGGCGATCAGGCGGTCGAGCGTGGTCGTCTCGATGGCGACCGGCGGTTGCCAGGCGACGTCCTCGAAACCCTCGGCGCTGGTCACCCGGTCGATCCAGTCGCGGGAAAGCGTGGTGACGGTGGGGTTGGTCGGGCTCACATGCATCGAGGCGGAGCCCGGTTCGGCGGCGAGCGCCGTCTCGACAACGGCGACGTCGTCTCGCCCGTCGAACAGCCAGCGCAACCAGAGTGCCAGGTCGGGCTGCGGCTCGACCGCGACCACGCGCGCGCCGAGCGCGGCCCAGACGCGCGTGCGGTTGCCGACATGGGCGCCGATGTCGAAGGCGAGCCCGCCCGGCTCGATGAACGGACGGTAAAGCCGCTTCAGGCCGGCGAGACGCCATGGCTGGCCGTAATAGATGACGAGCGAGCGCGCGAGGCCGTAGGCGCGCGGCCATTTGTCCGGTCCGGAGAACAAGGGGGCGAGCTCTGCTATGCTCATCTCTGGATCGACATGTTGATGCCGGATCCGAGGATCGGGAGACAGTCCATGCGCTACATCCTGGGCGACGATCGCGTCGAAACCGATGGCGACGATGTCTGGATCGCGCCCACGGCCGCGGTCATAGGTAAGGTCAAACTCGGCAAAAAAGCCAGTGTGTGGTGGCACGCCGTGCTGCGCGGCGACAACGAGCCGATCACCATCGGCGACGGCACCAACATCCAGGACGGCTCGATCATCCACACCGATCCGGGCTATCCCGTGGTCGTAGGCGAGCGGGTCACGGTCGGCCACATGGCGATGATCCACGGCTGCACCATCGGCGACGGCGCCCTGATCGGCATCAACGCGGTCGTGCTGAACGGGGCGAAAGTCGGGAAAAACTGCCTGATCGCCGCCAAGGCGCTGGTCACCGAGGGTATGCACATCCCCGACAATTCACTCGCTGTCGGAGCACCAGCCAGAGTGATCCGAGAGGTCACGCCCGAGAACATCGAGCGCATGCAGCACGGCGCCGAGGTCTATATCCAGCGAGCACGCTATTACAGGGACAACGTCCGCGAGGAATGAGGGTTCCCCGCCAGCAGGCTGCGCTCGTCAGCGCCGCTGCTCGTAGATCGCGAGCGCTTCCGGCATCAGCTCCTGCAGCCGCTTGATCCGATTGCCGGGCGAAGGGTGGGTCGACATCCACTCCAACTGACCGCCAGCGCCGGCGGCTTCCATGTTGCGCCAGAGATCCACCGCGGCGCGCGGGTCGTAGCCGGCCTCGGCCATGTAGATGAGGCCGATGTGATCGGCCTCCGACTCCTGGGTCCGGCTGTTGGGCAGCATGAAACCAAACTGCGCGAGCATCGCATAGGCGCCGACGTAGGTCTGACTGCCGGTGCCTAGCGCGACCGCGGCACCGCCCATCTGCGCCAGCTGTCCCTGGGACATGCGCTCGGCGCCGTGGCGCGCGATCGCGTGGGCGACCTCGTGGCCGATGACGGTCGCGAGCTGATCGTCGTTCTTCGCCACCTTGAACAGGCCCGTGTTGACGCCGACCTTGCCGCCCGGAAGCGCGAAGGCGTTCGGATCGTCGTTCTCGAACAGATTGAACTCCCAGTCCCAGTCCGGCTTGGGGCTGATCCGGGCGACGTCCCGTCCGACGGTCTGCACGCGCCTTGTGAGCTCGGCGTCGTTCGAGATCGGCATTTCCTGCTTCATCTGCTGGTAGGCCTGCAGACCGAGCGCCTGCACCTGCTGATCGCCGACCAGGATCAGCTGGTTTCGCCCGGTGATCGGAGCTGATTCGCAGGCCGCGAGGGAAGCGAGTGCGACGGAGGCGATAGCGAACCGTTTGAAACGCGTCATGTTCCTGCCTTTCTCAGATCTGCCGGCGAACCGACGTTTCCCCCGGATCTGACACTTAAGGCCTTCGGCGGGAAGGTCAATCCGCGATCTCGGCGAGTTCGGCCGCCGCCGAGTCCTCTGGCGTGCCCGTGACGCCACAGCCGGGTGGCGCTTGACGGTACTGTGGCGCAGACCGGCTTTCGCCCATTGTGAACCTTTCGCCGCTTGCCTAGGCTTGCCGGTCCAACGCTGAAGAAGAGGCCTCACGTGCTGGGTGTCTGCTACTATCCCGAACACTGGCCGGAAGAACGCTGGCCCGAAGACGCCGCGAAGATGGCCGATCTCGGCCTTCGCTTCGTGCGTGTCGGCGAGTTCGCCTGGAGCCGTCTCGAGCCCATGCGCGACCGCTTCGACTGGAGCTGGCTGGACCGCGCTCTGGAGGTGCTGAACATGGCCGGCCTTCAGGTCGTGCTCGGCACGCCGACCGCAGCCCCGCCGAAATGGCTGATCGACCAGCGCCCGGACATCCTGGCCTGGAACGAAAGCGGCCAGCCCAGGCGGTTCGGCTCGCGACGGCACGCCTGCTTCTCCAGCCCGGCCTGGCGCGCCGAGACCGCACGCATCTGCCTGGTCATGGCCAGGCGCTATGGTGACCATCCCGCAGTGGTCGGCTGGCAGCTCGACAACGAATATGGCTGCCACGACACGGTGCTCTCCTATGCGCCCCACTGCCGCCCCGCCTTCCAGCGCTGGCTGGAGCAGCGCTACGGCACGATCGATCGTCTGAACGAAGCGTGGGGCACCGTTTTCTGGAGCGGCGAATACACGGACTTCGCCCAGATCGGCCTGCCCCACCAGACCGTGACCGAAGCCCATCCCGCTCATCGGCTCGACTATCAGCGATTCTCTTCGGATCAGGTGATCGACTACAATCGAATGCAGGCCGAGATCATCCGCCAGCATTCGCCGGAGCGCTTCATCAGCCACAACGCCATGGGCCTGTTCCACGACTTCGACCACGCGGCCCTCGCCCGCGATCTCGACGTCATCACCTGGGACAGCTATCCGCTTGGCTTCACCGATCAGCGCATGGGCCTCGATAGGGAGACGCGCGCGCGGCTCGCCAGGACCGGCCATCCCGACATCGCGGCCTGGCATCACGACCTCTATCGCGGCACCGGGGAGAACGGCCGGTTCTGGGTGATGGAGCAGCAACCGGGTCCGGTCAACTGGGCCGATCACAATCCGGTGCCGGCACCCGGCATGGTCCGCCTTTGGACGCTCGAAGCGCTGGCGCATGGCGCCGAGGTGGTCAGCTATTTCCGCTGGCGCCAGGTTCCGTTCGGCCAGGAGCAGATGCATGCGGGCCTGCTCCGCGCCGACGGCGGGCCGGCGCCGGTCCTGCAGGAGATCGAGCGGCTGAAATCGGATCTCAAAAAACTCGGTCTCGATGGCAAAGCCAGCCGCAGAGCCAGGATCGCCCTGATCACGGACGATCCCGCGCACTGGATGCACGCCATTCAGCCCCATGGCGAGAGCTTCAAGCTCGAACGGCTGAATCTCGTCTTCTACGCCGCCTGCCGAAAGCTCGGCCTCGATGTGGACGTGCTGCGCCCGGGCGCCGATCTCGCCGATTACGCCGTCCTGCTGATGCCTAGCCTGCCGCTGATTTCGAAAGTGCTCGCGGGCGCGCTCTCGGACTTCGAGGGTGAGGTGATCGTCGGCCCCCGCTCCGGCAGCAGGACGCGGACGATGCAGATCCCGCGCGAGCTGCCGCCGGGCGGGCTACAGTCCTGGCTGCCGCTCAAGGTCATCCAGGTCGGCAGCCTGCCGCCGGGCGCCGAAGGCGGCGTCGTCTGGCGGGATAAGACCTATCCGTTCGGCATCTGGCAGGAGACGGTCGAGACCGAACTCGAAGCCGAAGCGCGCTTCGCCGACGGCGCGGGCGCGGTCTTCAGGTCCGAACGCTGGCGTTATCTCGCCTTCTGGCCCGATCAGGCCTTCCTCACGGACTATCTCGAAGATCTGCTCGGCACGCTCGGCGTCGAGACCCATAGACTTGCCGACGGCCTTCGCCTGCGCAGGCGAGGCGATCTCGTCTTCGCCTTCAATTTCAGCGACGGGACGCTGCCGGCGCCCGCGCCGGAAGATGCGCGGTATGTACTAGGCGGCACCGAGATCCCGCCCCATGACGTCGCCGTCTGGAAGGACTGACGCAGTTTACAGCGGCCGCCACACAGCCCTCACGCGCCCAGAACCAGGGCCAGCAGATGGTTCAGCCGCTGACGGTCGCGTTCATCGAGATGGCCGAGGATCAGCCGCACCAGACGCTGGTCGACCGTGACCAGCATCGGCTTGAAGGCGGCGCCGCGATCGAGCCCGGCCGCCTCCGGATGCAGCACGGACATCTCGCCGTGGCTGGCGTTCGGCCGATCCTGCAGCGCGATCGCCATGATCAGGACCTCGTCGCGCTGCTGATTGTAGGTGCTGGAGCTCACGATCACGCAGGGCCGATGGGACGCCTCTTCCTGACCGGGCAAGGCGTAGGCAGCCAGAACCGTGTCACCGAAGGAAAAACCCGACCTGTTGTCGAATCCGGCCATCGCTTTTTTTCGTCGTTATCGATCGAACGTGATCCGGGGCGAAACCGATCCTTCGCCGGCAGGAACGCGGCACCATATCAGGTCGCCGCCCACGCGCAATCGGACAAGGCGGCGCGTTGTCGGGAAACCTCGTTTTTTGCCACCATTCCGATCCGACAGATACCGCCCTGCCTCATCTGACCGCATACCCGCCGACCCGATCTCGAACCCAGAGCCACGCTAGCCCGCGCCGGGCGTCAGGTGTAGGGGAAGGGGTGGTACTGGTAGAGCCAGGTTTCGGTGAGCGTCTTGTCGCCGAGCTGCAGATAGAGACGGAGATTGACCGGATCGTTGCCCTCGACCTCGAGGTCGAAGAAGGCGCGCCAGTTCTTGGTGCCGACCACCTGCAGCGCATAGTCGTTGCTGATTTCACCCTTGGAGGCGTTGATCACCGGCTGCACATCGTCCAGCTTTTCCAGCCCCTGCAGCGGTCCGCCGGAAAAATCGATCACGAACTTCTTCACCCCTTCGGGCCTCGGCTGGCCGGGCACGCCGCCATTGCCGAGGCGGGTGTGGATAACCCTGGCGACCGCCTCTGGAGGATTGGGCTCGTCGGCATTCCAGAACAGGCGATAGTCGAAGGTCCATTCGGAGCCGGCCTTCACGGGCTCCTCGGGCAGCCAGTACATGACGATATTGTCGTGGATCTCGTCATCGGTCGGGATCTCGACCAACTGGACAGCACCCTTGCCCCACTCGCCAAGCGGCTCGATCCAGACGCTCGGGCGCCGGTCGTAGAAGACGCCGTCATCCTCGTAATTGTGGAAGGCGCGGTCGCGCTGAAGGAGGCCGAAGCCTTTCGGATTTTCGTCGACGAAGCTGTTGGTCATCACCGAAGACGGGTTGTTCAGCGGCCGCCAGAGACGCTCGCCGGCGCCGGTCCACATGGCGAGTCCGTCGCTGTCATGGATCTCCGGGCGCCAGTCGCGTGCCTGGTGCCGATTATGCTCACCGAACCAGAACATGGAGGTCAGGGGCGCGATGCCCATGCGCTGGATGTCCTTTCGCGCGAAGAACCGGGACCGGATCTCCTGCTGCACCGCGCCGGTGTTCGTGCAGAGCATGCTGAGCGCGCCGGTGACGCTCGGGCCGTCCATCAGGGCGTAGATGGTGAAATCGGAGCCGTTGACCGTGCCGGGCTGAAGCCAGAAGGCAGTGAAGCGCGGAAACTCTTCGGGCGTCGACAGGGCGGTGTCGATTGCGATTGCACGCGCCGACAAGCCGTATTGGTCGAGTTCGCCGGAACTCCGGAAATAGGCGCCGCCGAGAAGCGCCATCCAGTCCGTCCTGGAATCCTGGCCGTCCTGCAGGCGAAAGCCGGCGAAACCCAGGTCGTCCGGCAGCTTCTCGTCGAGGCCGGTGTCGCCGAACGTGAAATAGTCGGGATGGTAGATGACCTTCCGGGCGCGGCCCTGCTCCAGCCAGTGGATCTCGACCGGCGCTTTGAAATAGCGGCCGAGATGGAAGAGTTGCACCGGGAAGTTGACGTTGGTGCCCTCGCCGAGGCCGAGCTCGCGCTTGAACACGATCTGCTGGAAGGCATCGTAATCGATGGTTTCCAGGATATCGGCGTGGCGGATCGCCGGCTCCTCATAAGCCGCCTCCGCGAGCGCTTTGGCGCGCGCGATCAGTTCGTCGAAGCTGAAGGGCTCGGCCTCGCCGAGCTCGACCCGGGCGCGGGCGTCCTCGGCGACGGCGCCGTCGATGGAGAGGCTTGCGGCGCCGCCGAGGGCTGCGGCGATCTGCAGGAAATAGCGTCGATTCAACATCTTGCTGACCATGCCTGACAAATTGACGATGAAGCGCGAGCCGGACGCCACCCGGCGACGGCCGCCTTGCAATGGATCGGCTGCGGCTCGGCGCGGCTGGCGACATGAAGAATAGATAAAATGCTTTGAGGTCAAGCCCGAAGACGGCGATCACGACAGGTGATCGTGAGAAAGCGGGCGACCTCTGGCGCCCGCTTTTCTCTTTGCCGGCGCATGCCCAGGCCTTCTGCAAGCGAAGCCGTCCTTGGGGCCGGCCGGCTTCGCCTCCCGTGCGTCAGATCGAAGCGCGTTTTCGCCAGGTCTCGACCGTGCCGTCCTCCTCCGGGACGATGGCCTGTTGCGGCTCGTCGGCAGTCGGCGCCGGATGGACGGTGATTTCGACCCGCCGGTTCATGGGCTGATAGGCGCGTCCGTCGTCGACCGCCGGCCGGTCGGCGCCGTGGGTTTCCAGCATGATCTCGTGCCCGCCGACGCCGAAGTCGTTCCGCAGGGCATCGATCACCGCATGCGCGCGGACCTCGGCGAGATAGGCGTTGTAGACCGGATCGCCGGACTTGTCGGTATGCCCGCTGACGGTGATCCGCGCCTTCGCCAGATCGTCGGCATAAGCGCTGACCTCGGCAAGCTCCTGCAGGCCGACGCCGTTCACCTCCTTCTCCTCCAGGCCGAAATAGACCACGAAGGTCCTGGCATCGCCCTGATCGGCCGCCGGCCCGTCGGCGGCTTCGTCCTGCCTGGCGGCAATCGTGCTGGCGTTCGCCTTGAGCGCGCCGCTGGGATCGTAGGCCGCCGTCTCGGCGCCGCGCACGTCGTCGGCGAGCGCCACCTCGAGATTGGCGTCGGGGCCGAGCAGGCCGACCTCCTGATAATAACGAAGCGCGCCCGGATGCAGCGGAATGGGCATGCCGACCAGCGCCCGGTCGAGCGACGTCTCGTACATCGCATCATGAATGCCGCGCAAAAAGTCCAGGTTTTCGAACATCACCTTGGTGATCTGGTAGACGACCTCGTCGTCGACGTCCTCACGCGCCACCAGCAGGTTGGACTTGGCCACCGTCTGGATGTCCTGATCCTGACCGGGATAGGTGGCGGCTGGGATGACATAGGGGGTCCAGAGCCCGAGTCCGCCGTCCGCCTTGGCGATCTGCTCGTCGGTGAAGGTGAGGAGCGCATGCCGCCCCCCTGCCCCGTCGAGCACGCTTTGAATATGCGGCGCGGGTGGCCGGATCGGCGTGCTCATGGCCTTGATGCGGCCCTGGCTGAGCGCCTCGGCACTCTGCCGATAGTTCAGGAAAGCGAGATCGAAGCTGCTGTCGGCATCGATGCCAAGATGGGAGAGGAGCAGCCGGTTCGATTCGATCGGCCCCGGGCCGTCGACGCCCAGCGAGACCGGCATGCCCTTCAATTGGGCGAGATCCGCGACCGTGCCGGACTTCAGATAGTTCCGATCGATCACGAAATGGTCGGCGTCCCGCCAGAGCATGGCGATCGCGCGGATGCTGTCGTCCGGCGGCTCGCCTGCGAAGGTGCCGGTGCCGGTGCGCGCGAAATGACCGAACATGGCCTGCAACACCGCGAACTGCGCCTCGCCGCTCTGCAGCATGCGCACATTGTGGACGAAGCCTTTGCTCTCGACCGCCGACAGATCCATCTTGAGCTTCGGCATCAGCTTGACCTTGGCCAGCGACGAGATGCCGACGCCGACCGCGAACGACTTACCGGTGGCGCGGCCGGTCGCGAGCATGAAGCCGTCGTCCGCGGCGACCAGCGCCGGCTGCCCGGCGAGTGCGAGACCCGCGGCGAAGATGAGACTGCGCATTGACCTGCTATCCAATCTCATAAAGCGTTCCCCCAATTTTTTCCTGGAGCTGCAAGACCGGATGATCATATCGATAACCGAGACGTGGCGTCGGTCCGGTCTTCAGCGTGTTGTTTGTCATTGTCAGTGCTTAGGTTTGTTCCACGCATGTCGATGCGAGACGCTGCCGACGCCGAACACCGAATATTCCCACCTTCAGGTTGAGCAAAAAGATAAGATATCTTCTTTCTCGCGCGGCGCGGGAAAATATCCATCTAACTTTACGAAAATGTCAAGCAGGCGCGCCTTCTTCACCGGCACGAACTGATAGAAAGATGTGGAAATATGTCGCCAAGCCGCCGCAAACGGGGCCGGCCATGCATCATGATATGATGAACGACGGTGGAGGCAACGATTCAGAGGGTCGCCCGACGGCGCCAGTCCTGACCGTTCCGAAGGAGCAGGTCCGGCGGTGTGGTCATGCCGGGAGACGGCGGATTGCGGAGCAGAGGCCCCCCGACGCCCGAGGGCCAGTCACCGGCGACGTCCCCATCAGGATAGCGCTCGAAGATCTCGTCTTCGCCCGGTATCCCGGTGGCGGGGATCGTCGAAGGCTCCGTGATCAGACCGGCTGCGCGATAGTAGCGGAGCGCTCCCGGATGCAGAGGCATGGTCACGCCCACGAGCGCGTTTTCGAGATCGAGCTCGGCCATCACCGGATCGACACGCCGCAGATAGGCGAGGTTCTCGAAGATGTTCTCGGTAATGTCGTGCACGACATCCTCGTCGACGTCGGCGCGCACCACCAGCAGGTTGGAAAGTGCGATCGTCCAGACGTCCTCGACCTGTCCGGGATAGGTCGCAGCCGGAATCACGTAGGGGGTCCAGAGCCAGTGGTTGCCGTTCGCCTGCGCCAGCTGATCTTCGGTCACGTCGAGAAGCCGAAATCCGACCGACGGATCTTCGAAGAGGCTCGCCACCCCCCTTGTGGGAGGCCGCGCCGCGGCGCTGATGGCGTCGACCTCCCCCTGGCTGATCGCCGTTGGACCGTCACCGACGGCGGTCGCCGAATGCGCCATGGCCGCGATCGGATCCAGACCGAGATCGTCGAGCAGGAGCCGGTTGGCGTCGGCCATGCCCGACGACGTGTCGCCGGGGAATACCCTGCCCTCCTCCAGCCGTCGCAAGTCGTCGATCGTGCCGGTCGTCACGTCGTCGGCACGCATCACCAGATGCAGCGCGTCGCGCCAGAGCGCCGCGATCGCGCGAAAACCGGTCGCCGGAGGGTCGCCCGCGAACGAGCCGGCGCCGATGCGCGCCGCATGACCGACCGTCGCGGGCAGAATGGCGAACTGCGCTTCGCCGGACTGCAGCCGACGGACATTGTCGAGGGCGCCCGCCGATTCCGAAGCCTGCAGGTCAAGCCGGCGCGTCGGCAGGAGTTTGAATTTTATCAGCGACGAGAGCCCGACACCCGCGGCATAAGAGGCGGAATCACGAGGGCCGCTCGCGAGTTGCAGAATCTCGCCTGCCCGAACGCCGCCGCCTAGGGTGAGGACCAACAGCAATGCGCCGAACGCGCCCCGCCATGCGGTCGCCCAGAAGGACCTTGTTCCCGACATTTTCCAGATTCCCCGCGCATCTCTCGTTCACATGCTTCACATCCGGGATGGACGGCAGGCACCGAACCTGAGATCGTTTCTTGGTTGGGTAAAAATCAATCTGAAATCTAAATACGGCCATATTTTGCAATATGTCAATATCAACTATAAATTCATAAAAAATATCTAAAATTTTACTTAGAACGACAAATCACAGCTATGGCGAACGACCGTCGTCGACCATTTCTGCCAGCCAGGTTTGTCGGGCTGAACGGCGCCATCATGCTGATTTCTGGCGCTCTTTGAGGCCGTCAGCGATATCGCGTGACGACGACCCGAGGTTTGCGAGGACGCATCATGGCCGGCTGCGACGCGCCCGATGCCGCGGTTTTGTCGCAACATTTCATAAAATTTGAAATAAATATGAATTTTTCGATGGCATGAATCCTCCGCACTTGTGTTCATAGCATCGTATCGCGTCGACAAGGTTGAACTGTTGGGGGTATGTGACGATGTTGTTGCACATGGCGGTTCGTTCAGGTTGCCGCATTCGGCACAGAGACTGGCCGCCCTATCATTACGCTCAATTGCGTCCCATGGAGGACGGTGAGTGGCGGCTCTGCCGGATGACACCGTTCAGCGACTCGCCGCCGGTCGAGTTGCAGGTCGAGATGCTGACGGACGACGCCAATTGGAAAATTCTGGACATGCGGCCTGAATAATCGGCCGGGCTGTTTCGAATTTTTCGACCTAGCTCGTCTTCCATGGACTCGCGCCCGGACCGGTGAAGCTCGGTGACCGGTCCGGGCGCGGTCATCGGCCGACGCTTTCCTGCTGGCGATTCGGAGCACCAAACTCTCGATTCAGCCTGCTTTGCGGCGACCCCATTGCGAAAACCCACGAGCGACCTTCGCGTATTCCGCTAGCCGATTGATAAATATCGCGAATTGCGACGACATCGCCTTGCCGTTGCAAGCGCATACTCTATGGTTTCTGATGGATGGTGGCTGTTTCGCCATATCGATGTCCGCACAATTGAAGGGGCGAACGTCGATTGTCAGGCCGCCACACTGACTGAAGCTATGACGGTACGCTGATCGTGTCCGGATCACTAAGTTTTTCCGTGGTCACCATCGAAGAGGTCGACGAACCTCGTCCCCACTATCGTGTTCAGGTAAGAGGTGCCGTCACGTCGGTGAACGGCACCGGCGATCCGACCGGCGGTCTCCTGCCGGAAGAGGTCGTGATGATCGTCCGCCTGTCGACCGACGTCGGGACCGACCTTGCGATGATCAAGGATGCCGCAAGGCAGCGTGCCGTTGCGATCATGGACAGGCTGGTCAAGTCTCATGCGCCCATGGAAGGCGACCATGGGATGCCCGAAGCGGGGGACGACGATCGCAGCGCTGAACAGGCGCCGTCTCCATACGTCGACATCTCCCACTGAGGTTGCCTCCGGTCGACGCGGCAAGTCGATGGCCGTCGTGTCCCCTTGGCGCGCCAGCATTTCGACCTACCCTCAAATTACAACGACAACAAAAGGCGAGATGGTCAGTGGAGGCAGTGTTGTACGAAAGCGAGCCCGCGAGCCATCGTTCGGGCGCCCTGATCGGCATGGCCGCCTGTGCGATCAGCGGAGGCCTGATGGGCTTCATCGCGGGGTTCCTTGTCGGGCTCTGGTTCTGAAAGTTGCCTCGGGCTTAACGTTTCGTTAACCCTGAGCTGATAGACATCGACGATGCACGCTTCCGACCGGGACTGTTCGTCGACATGACCACCGTTTTTCCCCGTTTCTCATCGCTGAGTGCCGACCATTTCCGCTCGGTGCGCTTCTCCGAACGCATATCCGTCCTTTGCGCCGAGCTCCAGGCGTCGAAGGAACTCGTGGAGCATCAGTGCCTTTCGGCGATCGTCCTGGTCACCACGGTGGTCTTCCTGCTCGCACGCATCGTCGATTCGCCGTGGATGCTACCCCTGATTCTGCCGACGCTGGCTATCGGCGCGGCCAGCCTGCAGCATGCCATGACTCTCTACAGCCATCATGTCCGCAGGGAGTCTCTGCCGGCGCTGTGCGAAGGCATCGGGCGGCTCCGGCATGGGATCGGCGAGGCGCCGGACATCTGCTTCGATCGCATGGTGCGCGCCGGCCTAGTGCCCCGCCACGGCCAGCGCATGATCGACGATTCCGTCCATGGCGAGCATCGCGGCTACCGACTGAGCCTCGCCATGGTCGATCTCTGGTACGGCCGGGAGGACATACCGCTCGACCATCGGGGCGGCGACGCTTTCCACGGCGTGCTGGTGGCGGTGCGCTGGCCGACGCCACCGGCGGCCCTGCCGCAGGACGAACTCACGCCGCTGGTCGACGGCACTCAGCGTATCGGCTGCACCTGGTTCGAGGGCTATCTGCTGCTCGCCATCCCCTGCCAGCGAAACCCTTTCGACGTCGGCGGCCTCTTCGCCCGCACCGAACAGGTCGTCGCCGAACTCCTCCGGATGGCCTGGGTCATCCAGATTCCCCACCGCTTCATCGACATTTTGCACGAGCGGAACCAGGCGGAAAGCCGGCAGGTGCCATCGAGCGCCTGATTCGCGCACCATCCGGAGAGGCTCGCCCGGGCCATGTCGTCGGCCCTATCTGACCCGATCGCGCGGACGTCAGGCAGCACCAACCATCAGTTTCACGACCTCGTCGTGGTCCGTCACATCGATGCGGCGTTCGCCGACGGCCCGGCCCCGTCGCAGCACGAGGATCCGATCGGAGACAGCGAAAATGTCCTGAAGATTGTGGGAGATGAAGATCACGCCGACATTCTGCGCCTTCAGCCGCTCGATCAGCTCCCGAACCTTGCGCTGTTCCGGCACGCCGAGCGCCGCGGTCGGCTCGTCCATGATCAGCACCTCCGCCTGCCAGTAGATGGCGCGGCCGATCGCCACCGCCTGGCGCTGACCGCCGGAGAGGGTGCGCACAGGCCGGGTCAGCTTGCCCCGCGGGATTTCGATCTCGAGCGTCTGCAGCACGTCATGAGCGACGTCGCGCATGCGCCGCCGATCGATCGCCGGCAGCAGACCGAAGAAGCGCCGTCCGGGCTCGCGGCCGAGGAAGACATTGGCACCGACGTCGAGATTGTCGGCGAGCGCCAGGTCCTGATAGATGGTCTCGATGCCGAGACTGCGCGCTTCGCTCGGATTGGCCATCTCGACGACATCGCCCTTGTAGCGGATCTCGCCCTCGTCCGGCTGATGCACGCCGGAGATGCACTTGATCAGTGTCGATTTGCCGGCGCCGTTGTCGCCGGCGAGCGCCAGGACCTCGCCGGGGGCGAGATCGAAGCTCACGTCCTTGAGCGCCTGCACCCCGCCGAAGCGCTTCGATATCCCCTGCACGGAAAGAACAGGAGTCGAGGCCGGCGCGCCTCGCGCCCTAGTCGGCATCCTGAAGCTCGCCGCGCAATCGGCTCTGGGACTGGTCCACCAGAACCGAGACGATGATGACCACGCCGACCGCGACGAACTGCCAGAACGGCTCGACGTTGACGAACACCAGGCCATATTGGATCACGGCGATGATCAGCGCGCCGATCACCGTGCCGATGATCGTGCCGGAGCCGCCGAACAGGCTGGCGCCGCCGATCACCACGGCAGCGATGGAGTCGAGCAGCATCGGCTCGCCGGCCTGCGCCGCGCCCGCGGAGAAGCGTGCCGTGTAGATCATGCCGGCGAGGCCGGCGCATCCGGCGGCGATCAGATAGATGAACATGGTGTGGCGGCGGACGTTGATGCCTGCTCGGATCGCCGCCATGCGGTTGCCGCCAATCGCGTAGGTGTATTGGCCAAACCGGGTCTGGGAGAGCAAGTAGTGCATGACCAGCACGGCGACGATGGTGATGACGACCGCGATGGGCACGCCGAACAGCTTGCCGTTGCCCATCTCGAACAGCCACGGATTGTTGACCGGCACGGTGGTGCCGCCGGCGGTCAGAAAGCCGGTGCCGCGGGCGACGCCGTACATGCCGAGCGTGCCGATGAAGGCGGGAACTCTGAGGTGCGCGATCAGCCAGCCATTGATCAGCCCGGGAATCAGGGCAATCGAGAAGGCGACAGCGAGACCGAGGCCGAGCGCCACTTCCGGCGGCAGGCCCGCCGCCTGCTGCATCACCCTTGCCATGACCACCGCGGCGAGGCCCATGACGAAGCCGACGGAAAGATCGATGCCGCCGGAGATGATCACGAAGGTCTGGCCAAGTCCCAGCAATAGAGGAGCCGCGGCGAACAGCGCGATGCTCTGGATATTGAAGCCATTCATCAGAAAGGAGATGCCGTAGACGGCCCGCGCCCAGCTCTCGAAAAAGACCAGGAGGATGATCAGAAACAGCCAGGACCAGGCGCCGGCCAGAAAGCGCAGCAGCGGATGCTCGTCTTCCGGCACCGCCGCGGTCGTCGTTTCGCCGACGTCGGAGGTCACCAAGGTTCGGCCGGCACGCAAAGGCCGGGGAGAGACCGATCGTCCCTCCCCTCACCTGGTAACGGCGTGGACGCCATCAGTCGGAATAGACGAACTTCTGGATGGCGGGGTCGTCGATGTTGGAGGCGTCCATCACCGTGAAGCCGGTACCGATCGAGATCGGCACGGACTGATCGGTCAGCGCGGCATAGGCGGTCATCACGCCGTAATAGCCGATCTCGGCCGGATGCTGCGCGATCGCCATGTCGATCAGGCCGGATTTGATGTCGTCGACGATGCGCTGCGGCGCGTCGAAGGCGACCACCCTGATCTCGCCGGTCTTGCCGATCGCCTTGACGCCGTCGGCCGCACCGATCGCCGAGAACAGATTGGCGCCGAACACGCCGACCAGATCGGGATTTCTCGCGACCACGGCCTGAAGCTGCGAAGCCGCCTTGTTGGCGTCGTCGTCGTTGAACTGGGTCTCCAGCACCTCGATGTCGGGATAGTCCGCCATCGCCGCGATGAACCCTTCCTCGCGCTGGTCCGTGGTGGAGATGCCGGGCTTCACGTTGGACACGTAGACCTTGCCCTTGCCGTCGACGGCCCTGGCGAGCGCGTGGCCGGCCATATGGCCGCCGAGCACATTGTCCGAAGCGACGTAGGACAGCGGAAAATCGCCCTCGCCATTGCCATCCTGATACCTGCCGTCGTCGATGAAGGTATCGACGGTGATCACGGCGATGCCGGCGTCGATCGCCTGCTTCAGCGGCGCGATAAGCTGCTGCTTGTCGGTGGGCGCGATCAGGATCGCGTCGGGCTGGCGGGCGATCACCGCATTCAGCACCGGCACCTGCACCGTCGGATTGAACTCCGGCCCGCCCTGGAAAAGAAGCTCGACGCCGAGCGCATCGGCGGCGTGCTGGGCGCCCTTACGCATGGTGATGTAGAAGGCGTCCGTGGTCAGGCCCGGAATGAGGGCGATCGTTTTGGTGTCCTGCGCAGCAGCTTCGTCCGCACGACTCATGCCCAGCATGGCGGCAAGCGCGATCGAGCCGAGCAGCATACGTCGCGTGAATGACATCGTCCTATCCTCCCCGATCATTTCATCGACAAGCTCCGCAACACCGGCGGGCCAGCGTCTTGTTTCATAGATTGACGCTATCATCGGCGATCGGCGACCACAAGCGGATGGTGCCACCTCAGCTCCGTGCTTCGATCATCGTCTTCGCCATCAGCAGATGCTCCATCTCGATACCGCCGCCGAGCGGCCAGCGCGCCGGCCTGATCCGCTCGAAGCCGAGTTTTTCGTAGAAGCCGACGGCATTCAAGCTCGCCCAGAGCTGCAGGCGGGTGCGACCCGTGGCGTCGACTGAACGTACGACCGTCGCCATCAGATTGCGGCCAATGCCGCGTCCGGCGTGGCCGGGATCCACGAAGACATAACGGGGCCAGGCACAGTCGGGCTCGCGGCTGTCCTCGGTCCAGCCGGCGACGCCGACCAGCGCGTTCTCGGTCACCGCGACCGTGAACGTGCCGGTGTCGAGCAGACTGTGCCGGACCTGCCGGCCCATGTTCGCCCAAGCCTCGCAGGTCTCCCGGTCGTAGGTCGCGACTCCGAACGCCATGATCGAGCGCGCCTGCAGATCGGCGATCGCGTCGACGTCCTCGTCGTTCGCGGACCGAATGGCGATCATGGCGCCGCTACTCGAAAATGTGATGCGCAAGCCTGCTCTTTTCGATCCGCTCCCAGTCATAGGCGACACCGAGCCCTGGCCCGGTCGGCACCGGAAAGCAGCCGTCCTCGCCGATGTCCTCGAGCAGATCGGAATAGCCGCAGGTGTAGACCGGCGGCATGGCGTTGGGCATGGAAGGGCCGACCAATGCCTGCTCGTACATGTGGGTATTCCGGATCGCGGCGATGCAGTGGCGATGCGCCGGACCTGAGGCGTGCAGCTGTACGTCGAGGCCCATGGCTTCACAGAGATGCGCGATCTTCATGGCGCCGGTGATGCCCATGTCGTATTCGGGATCGGCATGGATCATGTCGCACCCGCCGGCGACCAGAAAACTGCCCTTCTGCTCGAGCCCGCGCACATGCTCGGTGATCAGGAGCGGCGTTTTCAGCTTTTCCCGAAGGCGCGCATGGGCGAAGGCGGAAACGCTGGCGTCGCGATAGGGGTCCTCATACCAGAAGAAACCGGCGTCGTCGCAGGCGCGGCCGACCTCCAGCGCATCCATGAAGGTCCTAAGCTGACAGGCGGGATCGAGCATCAGCCGAAAGCCGTCGCCGACACGCTTTCTCACCGCCTGGATGTTCTCGATCTCTCTTGCGACGTTTCCGTCCAGCCAGCCATGAATCTTGAAGCCGACATAGCCGAGTTCGTCCTTGCAGTAGGCGGCGAAGTCCGCAAACGCTTCCGGGCTGTCCAACCCGCCGCCGCCTTCCTGACCGTGATAGGTGCTGGCGTAGGTCGGCAGGCGCCAGCGATAACCGCCGAGCAGCTTCGCGATGGGCGCCCCATATTTCTTCCCGGCGAGATCCCAAAGGGCGATGTCGATCGGGCCGTGACCCATATGGTCGTAGGCTCTGAGCTCGCGCTTCAGGTCGTCATAGATGACTTCCCGCGCTTCCGGGTCGCGCCCGATCAGATGCGGGGCCAGCATGAGGCTCTGACCGAGCGACGCCTGGGTGCCGACCCAGTGGGTGACGTAGGCACCTTCCAGGCCGTCATCGGTAAGGATGCGGATCGCATAGCGGGCAATCGTCGCCTTCCCGCCCTCGACGTGCTGGACGTTACCCACGCCGGTCGCCCCATGGCTCGGGACGCCGAGGCCATCGACCTCATAGCGGAAAGGAGTGATCTCGACGCGGTCGATCTTGCTCATGACATCTCATCCCTAGTTATTCGGGCACCGGCGCATCCGGCCTGAGCAGCCCTTCAGCTTTCAGCTCGGCCCAGCAGTCCGCGGGAACTTCCGTTCGAAAGTATAAAAGATTCTGCTCGATCTCGGCTGCCGACACAGCTCCTGGAATGATCGCGGCGACGCTCGGATGGCCGAGCGGGAACTGCAGGGCCGCGGCCTGGAGCGGCACGCCGTGGCGGCGGCAGACGACCTCGATGCCGCGCACTTTCTCCAGAACCTCGGCGGGCGCGGGCGCGTAGTCGTATTTCGCACACTCGATCGGCCCGGTCGCAAGAATACCGGAGGCGTAGGGTGAGCCGATGATCACGCCCGTGCCGCTGGCGACGCAGCGCGGAAACGCCTCGACCAGAGGCGCCTGGTCGATCAGCGTGTAGGGCATGGCGACGAGAAAGAAATCGAGATCGAAGCGGTCGAGAAAGCGCGTGATCATCGGGCCTTCGTTGATGCCGGCGCCGAAGCCCCTGATCTCACCCGCCGACCTCAGCTCTTCCAGCGCCTTGATGCCGCCGCCCGCATCCAGCTGGCGAAAGCACGCCTCCACGCCGGCGTCGTCGCCATGATACTGGATGTCGATGTCGTGGATCACGAGCAGATCGACGCGCGGCAGGCCGAGGCGCTGAAGGCTGTCCTCATAGGAACGCATCACGCCGTCATAGGAATAGTCGAAGCGGAGGACGAACGGCAGGCCGCCTGCCCAGGGGCCGACCGGCTTTTCGTCCAGGTTCTTCGGTCGCCCATAGATCCGCCCGACCTTGGTCGAGACGGCGAACGCGCCCGCCTCGCGCCGGCGCAAAAAATGGCCGAGGCGATGTTCGGCGAGCGTGTTGCCGTACCAGGGCGCCGTGTCGAAATAGCGAACCCCGCCGTCATGGGCGGCCTGGAACGCTTCTTCGACATCCTCTTCCGCCAGCCGCGCCCAGAGATCGCCCATGGGCGCGCTGCCCATGCCGAAGATAGTGACCTCGAGGCCGGTCCGGCCGAGCGTTCGGGTGGTCGAAGGGTTCATGGCGTCGCTTCCCTTTTTTTCGTGATCATCGAACCATCGTCCGACGACATCGGCAAGCGATCGCTCAGGGCCAAGCGATCATTCAGGTCGGCCTCATGGTCCTTCGGGTCCAGACATATTCGAGCGCAACGCAAAAGCAGATCGCGAAGATGGCGAGGCCTTGCAGCCAGGAGAGACGATCGCCGAGGAACAGCACGGCGAGAAACGCGGCGATCACCGGTTTCAGAAAGAAGAGATAGTTGGCGCGCTGCGGATCAGGGGCGAAGGAGAGACCCGCGAGCCAGAGCGTCATCGCCATCGCCGTGTTCCAGATGCCGATGGTGAGAATACCCGCGATCTGCTCCGGGCGCTTGTCGAAAAGCGAGGTCGGATCGACCCACACCCCCCAGGCGAGACCGACCACGACATAGAGGAAGAAAAAGCCGAGTGCGAAGGTGTAGGCGGTCATGCGCACGGGACCGTAGCGCTGCACCAGCGGCCGCGCGAGCACGATGTAGAAACCGCCGATCACCGCACAGAACAGCGCCATGAGCGTGCCGACCAGGTTGGGGCCGCCGAACTGGACGTCGGCGGTCGCGCCGTTGGTCAGCAACAGCACCACGCCGATGAAGGCGCCGATGCCGCTCACCATCTTGGGCGCCGTCATCGGCGTGCCGTTGACCAGGCGATCGACCACGACCACGGCGATCGGAATACCGGTGACGATGGTCGCGACCTGGACGACGCTCGCGAAATCCAGCGCCCAATGGAAGATCAGCTGACCGAGCGCCATGCCGAGACAAGAGAGGAGCGTGATGCGCAGCCCATCCTCGCGAAGCGGCGTGATCAGATCGCGGGCGCCGGGCCAGAACTGCGTGACCACCACCAGGCAGGCCCCGCCGATCAGGAAGCGCCAGACACTGAACTCCGGTCCGGGCGTGGCCGCAACCTTGGCGACGAACTCGCTGGAGGCGTGACCGAAGACCCCGATCAGGCAGGCGAGATAGGCGATCCAGGCTGGCATTTTTTCGGGCTTTCCAAAGAGGACAATCTGCGCGCATGGAGGCAGATCGAAGGCGCCGCCACCCTTTCTCCTCTACGCCTTGCGTCTGGAATGATGCAAGAGGCGGCAGGAAGACCTGCTGAAAACGCTTGGCTTCAGCCCGCTTCGTAGACGCGGAAGTAGTCGAGCTCGACCTCGGTCGGCCAGACCGTATCCGTGGTGGGAGCGCCTGCCCAGTCATTGCCGATTTCCGGCGAGATCAGGAAATAGAGCGCTTTGTCCCCGCCCATGGCCGGACGCTTTCTCACCTCCTGACCGTCCAAGAACCAGCGCATTTCCGACGGTGTCCAGAGAAAGCCGATGGTGTACCAGGCGTTCTTGCCGCGCGGCGGCACGACCCGGGTGTAGCTGTCGGGATTGGGATCGGTGAGGATCGAGTTGAACATGAAATGCTCGGCGTCCGACTGGTTCTCCGGGTTCGAGCCCACCACCTCCAGCATGTCGATCTCGGGCGGCCAGGAATGGTCTGAAGGGATCAGCCAGAGCGCCCAGTGATGCCCCGCGGATATGGCGTTGAAGCGAAGCCGCACCTCCCAGTAGCCGTAGGTCTGCGCGTGCAGCTTCTCGCCGGAGACCATGCCGCCGAGATAAGGCAGCTCGAACTGGTGCTCCAGCGCCGGCGGCGTGGGCCGGCCATAAAGCTTGAGCGTGCCGTCCCCGGTGAATTCGTGGAGAAGGATTCCCAGCTCACCGAGGCTCTTGCCGCCGCGACCGCGATAGGCGGCATCGGCCTTCAATGCTTTGTCGTTGTTGCCTTCGAGCCGGCGCACGCCCCAGCCGGCGAAATGCGTTTCCCAGACGGCCCCGCCCTCCTCATCTTCGGCGACAAGGCCGTTTCCCTCGGCGGCGACCTGGCGAACACCATGGGTCCGCGCCTGCGAATCGAACTCATCCGCGAAAGCCAGCCGGTAGCCGTCCGGCACGTAAGGCGATTGTACCCCGCCGCCCCAGTCGGGCACCGCCTCGACCACGAGATCCTCCTCGCAGCCGCAGAGCATCAAGAGAGAAAGCATGCCGGCGGCGGCAGCGAAACGCCGGCAGGTGAAGCGGTGGTCCGTGGCGGTCATCGAGCGACATCGTTCCAAGGCTGAAAACAGGACGGGCGGGCGTCGAGGGTATAGCCTGCTGGTTGATCGAAGACCAGGGAGGAGTCGATGGCAGGTCGACTTGACATCGGCCTGATTGTCGCGCTCGCCTAACGCAGAAGACCGATACGCTTGAAGAACCAGATCAGGCCGCCGGCCATCACCAGCAGAAGCCAGCAAACGATCCAGAACGACCAGGAATTCTCCGTTCCCGGAATGCCGGCGACATTGACTCCCAGAAGACCGGTGAGCAGGCCGAGCGGAAGAAAAATGGCGGCGGCGATCGACAGCACCAGCATCTGCCGGTTCATCACCTCGGCGCGCCGCTCCATCAGCTGATCGTGCACGACCTGCGCCCGGTCCCTGATCGCATCAAGATCTTCGGCGAGCCGCGTCACCCGCTCCGCAGCTTCACGCAGGCGGCTCCGGTCGCGATCGGTCAGCCAGGGCAGGTCTTCGACTTCGAGCGTTGCGAGGGCATCACGCTGCGGGAACATGTAACGGCGAAGGACGATCGACACACGGCGGACATCCGCCAGTTTCCGGCGTGAAATCTCGACGGCTTCGTCGAGGATCGCCTCCTCAAGCTCGTCGACCTGCTCGTTGAACGCGGCGATCGTGGGCTCGGCCCGATCGGCGAGGCGAAGGGCCAGCTTCGCGATCAGTTCGCCGGGCGACGACGGCGCCTGGCCTCGCTGGATCGCACCCATCAGGTCAAGCACCGCCAGCAACGGCCTGAGCCATACGCCGACGATACGCGACTTCTCGATCCAGAGCCGGGTCGACACCATGTCTTCCGGTTCCGCGCCCGGATTGAGGTTGACGCCGCGCAGGTTCAGGACAACGCCTTCGCCGTGGACGGTGCAGCGCGGCCGGGTTTCCGGCGCCGTGAGCGCTTCGATGACGAAGCGATCGAGGCTGCTCGTCTCGAGCCAGGCGTCCGCGTCCGGCCGGCCGAGATGCAGATGCCACCAGGCGAAACCGCCTTCGACGACGTCGGCCTGCACGAGGTCGTCCGGCGTTCGGCGCACAGCACCGCCGCGGCCGTCGAACAGAAAGACGCTGACGTCCGAGAGGTCGGGAAGCGATGGCGGATCGGTGGCATCTGTCGTCATGGCCGGCAATCTGAGCGTCCACCCGACTGTTGTCCAGACGCCTCAGCGACGTGCGGCTTCGAGGTCGGGCGGCCGCATCAGAAGGACGGCGATCGCGCAGCCGATCGGCAGCAAAGCGAGGCTCAGAAGCGCGACGTGGTAGCTGCCGGTGAGATCATAGGCGGCACCGAACGGCAAAGGTCCGATCGATGCGCCGACCACCATGATGGTGGTGGCGGTGCCCTGGATCGAGCCCAGGTGCTTGCGGCCGAAGAAGCGCGGCCAGACATAGCCGATCAGTGCGTGAACCGCGGCGTTGTTCATGCCGAACACCACGGCATAGACGATTGCCGTCGGAAGATCGTGGACGAAAACCAGCGAGACCATCGAGGCGGTCATCAGCAGCATGGCGGCGGCGAACAGCGGCTTGGTCGGCAGGCGATCGAGCAGGCGCCCGAACACCGGCATGGAACAGACCATGACGACCGCCGAGATCGGAAAGATGCGCGCTGCGACCTGTTCGGGCAGGCCCTGGCTCTGGAAGATCGAGACCTGATAGAAGAAGAGTGCCGTCACCAGCATCGAGAAGCTGGAGAGCGAAACCGCGGTGATCCAGAATGCCGGCGTCCGGATCGCCTCTTTGCTGGTCAGGCCGAGGTGGGCATCGCTCGGCTTCGATGCGGCGGTGCCGTCGCTCGCCTCCTCGCCGTCCGGCAGGAGTCCGATGTCCTCGGGCTTGTTCTGCACGAGGAAGAAAACCAGCGGCAGGTAGAAGATCCAGGTGGCGATCCCGAGCCAGAGCCAGGCTTCGCGCCAGCCGACCTGATCGATGAGCCATTGCGCGAAGGGCGGGTGGAGCGCCACGCTCGCGGAGAAGCCGAGGCCCATCAGGCTGGCGGCGAATCCGCGCTTGGCGTTGAACCACTGGGCGACCAGATTGACCGAGCTCAGCATCAGCGTGCCCTGGCCGAGGAAGCGAAGGGCGCCGAACAGAAGGCACAGCATGATCAGCCCCTGAACCCGGCCGAAAGCGATCGCGGCGAAGCCCAAAAGCGTGACCGCAATCAGTACCACACGGCGCATGCCGTAACGGTCGATCAGCCGGCCGACATAGGGAAGACCGAAGGCCGCCGCGAGGGTCGCGAGCGCATAGGCGAGCGAGATCTCGGTCTGGTCCAGGCCGAGATCTTCGGACAAGGGCAGGATGAAGACGCTGAACATATGCGACTGACCCGGCCCGCTTGCGAAATAGCCGGCCATGGCCACGAACACCATGATCCAGCCATAGAAAATCTTTTGGTTGACTCCGAGTGCAAACTGGTCACGAAAACGGCTAGGCAATGGTGTTCTCCTTCCGCGCAAACCTACGCGCAGGGCAGCCCCGTCGCCAGTAAATGCAGACGATGACAAATGTACGCAGGGCGATCGGGCGGCGACATCCTGCCGATCTCGCCGATTTCTTCCGTCGATTGAATGATGATATTTTCAGCAGGCTCGCACCTATGCCATTGGATACCGGGAACTGGAGTTGGAAATCATGACGTCGCAAAGCGGTCACGAGGAATTGATGGGCTGGCTGGACGAGCAACGGCCGGCGATGGTCGAACTCCTGGAAACGCTCGTGAACATCGATTCGGGCTCCTACGATCATCCAGGCGTCGAGGCCGTCGGCGACGCGATCCGTTCGCATCTGAAGGAGCGCGGCATCGCCACCGAGATCATTCCGCGGCCGGATGCGGCGTTCTGCCTCACCGCGACGGTCGGGGCGGCGGACAGAGATGCCGACTGCTCACCAATTCTGCTGATGGGCCACCGTGACACCGTCTTTCCCAAAGGCGAAGCGGCGAGGCGTCCCTTCCGCGTCGATGGCGACAGGGCTTATGGTCCCGGCGTCGCCGACATGAAATGCGGCCTCGTGATGAACTGCTTCGTCGCCGAAGCCTTCCACCGTTTCGGCGGCCATCGACACCCGATCCGTCTCCTGTTCACCTCGGACGAGGAGATCGGCTCGCCGAGCTCCCGGCTGGTGATCGAGTCGCTCGCGAAAGGGGCCCGCGCCGTCTTCAACAGCGAGCCCGGCCGCAAGGGCGGCCACGTCGTCACCGTACGCAAGGGGGCCTTGTTCATGACGCTCGAAGTCCAGGGCGTCGCCGCCCATTCCGGCTCCGCCCACCGGCACGGGGCGAGCGCCGTCCTCGCCCTTTGCCGAAAGATCGAGGCATTGCACGCGCTCACCGACTACGAATCCGGCATCACGGTCAATATCGGTCTGATCGAGGGCGGACAGTCCGCCAACACCGTGCCGCCCTTCGCCAAAGCCAGCGTCGACATTCGCCACGAATCGGCGGCGCAGCTGCCGGCGATCGAAACCGCCGTGCGGAACATCGTCGAGCGCGAAGACGTCGAGCGCACGACCGCCGAGACGGTCCACGCCGTCCGCTTCCCGCCGCTCGAGTTCACGCCCGACAACGAACCGCTGTTCGATCTCTATGTCGAGGCGTCGGCGGCTCTCGGCATCACGGTCGAGGGCGAACAAAGCGGCGGCGCCGCCGACAGCGGCTTCACCTCGGCGCTCGGCGTGCCGACGCTCTGCGCCATCGGCCCGATCGGCGAGAAGGGTCACCAGCCGGACGAAGCCGTCCATCTGGAAAGCTTCGTGCCGCGCGCCAAGGCCCTGGCCCTGACCATCCTCGCTTTGCCCTGACCCGCAACCGCCCTGACACGCTCCCGATTGACCCCGACGCCCGATGGCCTAGGTTCTGAGCCAAGCCCTCGTGAGACTTTTTAAAGTGTCGACGATCGACCGCGCCGGTCGTCGGCCGCTGGAGACCAGGTGATGGCCGCCAAGCCGCCAGACCATCCGCCCGTGCTGCCCGAGAAGATCGGCGTGCTGCTGCTCAATCTCGGCACGCCCGACAGCACCGGCTACTGGGACATGCGGCGCTATCTGAAGGAGTTTCTGAGCGATCGCCGGGTGATCGAGGTGAACCCGTTCTTCTGGAAGATTCTGCTGAACGTGGTGATCCTCACCAAGCGTCCCTTCTCCTCGGGCGAGGCCTATGAAAGTATCTGGGACCACGAACGGAACGACAGCCCGCTTCGTCTGATCACCATCGAACAGACCGAAAAACTGGGTGCCAAGCTCCGCGAAACCTTCGGCGACCAGGTCATCGTCGACTACGGCATGCGCTACGGCAACCCCACCACCGCATCGAAGATCGAGGCGCTTCAGGCCAGAGGCTGCCAGCGCATCGTCCTTTTCCCGCTCTATCCGCAATATGCGGCCGCCACCACCGCCACTGCCTGCGACCAGGCGTTTCGGGCCCTGATGAACATCCGCTGGCAGCCGGCCGTGCGCACGGTGCCCGCCTATCACGACCATCCCGGCTACATCCGAGCACTGGCAAACTCGGTCCGCCGGCATCTGGCGGGCCTCGACTGGGAGCCGGACCTGCTGGTCACCTCCTTCCACGGCTTGCCCAGGCGCTATCTGCTCGCGGGCGATCCCTATCACTGCCAGTGCCAGAAGACCGCGCGACTGCTTCGCGAAACCCTCGGCTGGCCGGAGGAGAAGCTGCAGATAGCCTTCCAGTCCCTGTTCGGCAAGGAGGAATGGCTCCGCCCCTACACCGTGGAGCACGTCGCGGCGCTCGCGAAGCAGGGTCGGAAAAACCTCGCGATCATAGCGCCCGGCTTCGCCGCGGACTGCGTCGAGACGCTGGAGGAGATTCAAGAGGAAATCCGCGAAGCCTTCGAAGATGCCGGCGGCAAAAAATTCACCTACATCCCCTGCCTGAACGCCGGAGACGAGCATATCGACCTGCTCGCCGACATCGCCGCCCGCGAGCTCGCAGGCTGGGTAGGCACAGCCGACGGCGTCGACCTGGTGGCGGAGCCTGGCCCGACCCTGGCGGCGATGTAGGGTGCGCGGGAGTGGCAGGCCTTGAGCGACGGGGAGCCGGACGGACCGGACCTGGGCTTTGATCGGAACGACCTTTTGAAGCTCGCGACCTGGGAGATGCCGTTCGGCCGCTTTGCCGGCCGCATCCTGATCCATCTGCCGGAGGAATATCTCTTCTGGTTCGTCGACAACGGCTTTCCCGACGGCAAGCTCGGCTTCCTGATGAAGCTCGCCCTCGAACTCAAGGCCAACGGCGCCGACGGCGTCGTGCGCGAAATGGCGGATGCGATCGCGCGCGGGGAGAAAGCGCGTTAACCCCAACGACGTTTTCCAATAATCCAACTGAGCGTTTCGACGCCTGAGCCCACACTACACGACAGCGCAAGATTTAGGGATTTTTGCCCAGGATGCGATGGCTCTTTCTGGCTTTGTTCCAAGGCGCCTTCGGAGCTCATCGAACCCGATGCGGAACCATGACTTTGCGTAGTAGCCGTGCTTCTTGCGCTTGGGGGCTTTGGTACCCGTGAGGTCGGTGGCGGTGCGGCAGACCCAAGCGACGGCAAGCGCGACCACGGCAAGTAGGAGGCCAAGCTTGTCAGCGCTGGTCAACCGCGTGTCTTCGAGATTGAAGCCGCGCGTCTCGGCGTCACCGAACAAACATTCGATCGCCCAGCGCTTGCGATAGGCGTTGCGTGGATTGGCGGCCGGAACATTGCTGGCGACAATCAAGAGTTCACCACCATCGAGACGGCGAGCCACGAAGTGAAGGTCGAGGTGCTCACCATCGCCTGTGGCCTCCCCTGGGGCCTCGAAGGCAGCTTCGATCGTTTTCCGGCCACGGCATCTCCGAAAGAGGGAGGTGAGAGAAAGAGTGCGGCCGTCCTTTGTGTTGACGATGAGATTCTCCTTCATTCGGATGACGAATGGAACCTTGCTTTGATCGAGAAAAGTCAACCATTTCAATCCGATGAACTCACGGTCGGCGAGCAGAAGCCGAATGCTGACGGCCTCGAAGCGTGCCAGATAGCGACGGAGCAACGCGATCCGTTCCTCGGTGTTGCTGGTGCCGGCCCGATCGAGAATGGTCCACGTCCCCGCCTGCAGAGGCGAAGCCTCGAAGGTCGGGCTTGTCATGCCGGATCTTCGCCGCGATGCGGCTGCAGACCGGGACATCAAGGGGACGCGAAAACGCTGGGTGACGATGGCCAGCATCAGGTTGTTGGCCTCCTTCTTGCCGATCTTCCAATTGGTTCGATCCAGGCACGGAAGCCAGGGCGGCTGCGCCCCACTGAGGGCGATGATCACCTTTACGGCCCAACCCTCCGGCAGTCGAACATATTGAAAGAAGCGCTGTAGTCGGCGGTAGGTCGAAGCCACCAAAACCTCGCTCGCCCGCTCAGCCGCAAGATGGCTCGGGTTGACCGTCCGGGCGCTGACCATCGCCGTGATCAGCAGGCAAAGCGTCTGCAGACGGTGATTGCCCAACTCGACATAAGGGGATAGCAACGAGGTTAGGGTGGCAAGCCGACCGGTCTTCACTGGGGCGCTCCTTGGCAGAGGAAAGCCCTTTGAAAATCATGGGTTGCAACCCGGCGCTACACCTGTTTCTCAATTCTGTCGTGTAGTGTGGCCTGAGCCTACGCGCGGCTGCAAAGCCCTCAGTGTTAACGTTTTTCCAACCCATATGTGTCACCATGACTTTCTGGTCCATGCGATCCTGGGAATCCGGGCCTCGCCCTCGCTTACGGCCGGCGGACGGACTCCCAGGATCGCATGGACCAACCAGGTCGGCGATCTTGGACTCGACGCATTAAAAATCCGTTAAGCCGGGGCCAATTCAGCAGGCCTTGCTCCCACATCTAGCGGTACGATCACATCCGAAGATGCAGTTTTCAGGCGCATAAAATATTGATTATAAATATATTTTCAGGACTCCATGGGGATCGAACGATGTGGTCACACCACTAGCGCAACTTCCGAAAAATCTCCTTGGCGAGTGCGTCGATCTCCTTGCCGGCCGCGCTGCCGCGGGAGGTTTCGATCACGCCTTTGCCCTCGTTGACCGACGCGGCGAAGGCCTGGCGGTTGCCGAGGCGCGTGCGCGCGAGCGGCCATTTTTTGGATTTGATCTCGGCAGCGACCGCGTCGGCGGCGAGGCTTCTCGGCGGCACCCGGTTCAGGACCAGAAGCGCTTTGGTCTTCCCCGCTTCGGCCAGCTCCAGCGTCGCCTCCGTCGCCCAGAGATCCAGCATGGTCGGCTGAATCGGGAGAACCACCAGGTCGGCGGCGCGAATCGCGGATTTCGCGTCGGTTTCGGCATGAGGCGGGCTGTCGACGACTACAAGATCCGCATCCCTCCCTGCCGCCGACAGCCGGTTGCCGAGCCGCCAGCCGGAAAGTGCCTCGACCAGAGGCCCGTCCTCTTCCCCGACCGTTCCATCGCGAAGAGCGCGCCAGGCGGCGAGGCTGCCCTGCGGGTCAACGTCGAGCATGGCGACCTGCTTGCCCGCCTGCTGCCAGGCGACGGCGAGCTGAATGGCCAGCGTGGTCTTCCCGGCGCCGCCCTTTTGCTGCGCGATCACGATAACCTTGCCTGCCATCGACGACTCCTCCGCGGCATTTCACAATCTCGGATAGAAAAACAACTTTTAGGGAAAAGACCAGCAGCTTTTTTGTCACTGGTGACGATCCATGTTCCGGGGATGAATCCCAACATCCGCTATCCTATATTCAAGGACGAATCCAAGTCCCGGAGAGGCATCATGGCGACGACCGACCACGACGAAGTGCTCGAACAGCTCGCGAGCTGGCAGGACGACGGTCACAAGGTGGCGGTCGCAACCGTGGTCAGCACCTGGGGTTCCTCCCCGCGCCCGGTCGGCAGCCAGCTCGGCATCAACGACCAGGGCGAGATGGTCGGCTCGGTCTCCGGAGGCTGCATCGAGGGTGCGGTCGTGAAGGAGGCGCTCGAGGTCATGGACGGTTCGCCCCCAAAACTTCTGGATTTCGGCGTCTCCAACGAGCAGGCCTGGGAGGTCGGCCTCGCCTGCGGCGGCAAGCTCGAAGTGTACATCGAAGCCGTGGCGTGAACGATCCGGCAGATCGGAAAGCCATTTCGACCGCTTGGGGAGGAGCGTCGACGATGAGCCAAAACCCCCGGACGGGCGGCTGCCAGTGCGGGGCCGTGCGCTACGAGATTTCGGCGCCGCCGCGGGAGGTCTATGTCTGCCATTGCACGGAATGCAGGCACCAGTCGTCCTCGGCCTTCGGAATTTCCGTAATCGTCTCGCCCGCCGACTTCCGACTGCTCGAAGGCGAGCCGAAACGCTGGTCCCGGCCGACGGCGGGCGGCGGCGGGATGGACTGCTTCTTCTGCCCGACCTGCGGCTCGCGCCTCTGGCATGTGGACAGGGATGATTCCGATGCCGAGATCAGCGTCAAAGGCGGATCGCTGGATGAGCCCGTCGATCTCGGCAATGCGGCCCATATCTGGACGGGGAGCCGACTTCCGGGCGTCGTCATTCCCAACCACGTCGCGCAATTCGTCGAGGAGCCGGACTAGCCGGGCGATGCCGGCTACGATATGCCGGTCGCGATCTCCCTTATCACCTCCCAGGCCATGTCGACATCCTCCCTGGAGGTGTGAAGCTGGCCGACCGAGAAACGGATCACGTAGTCGCCGCCATGGCGCGTCTGGGTGAGATAGATCCGGCCGTCGTCATTGATCGCCTGGAGCAGGCGGGCGTTCAGGCCGTCGAGATCGTCAGCGTCCGCTGGTGCGTAGCGGAAGGTGAAGAGGGCGAGCGACGGCCTGGTGGTGAGCTCGAATTCGGGATGGGCGTCGATCTTCGAGGCCAGGCCCTCCGTCAAGGCGATATGACCCCGAACGATTTCTCGAAGCTTCTCAACGCCATAACTCCTTATGACGAACCAGAGCTTGAGGGCGCGAAAGCGGCGGCCGAGCGGGATCGACCACTCGCTGTAATTGATCCCGGCCTCACCTTCGGTTTTGAGATAATCCGGCTGGATCCCAAGGGTTTGCACGAGCATCCTCGGATCACGCACGAAATGCGCCGTGCAATCGAAATTGGTCAGCAGCCATTTGTGGGGGTTGAAGACGAAGCTGTCGGCCAGCTCGATGCCGTCGATCAGATGGCGATGCTCCTCGCAGATCAGCGCGCTGCCGGCCCAGGCGGCGTCGACGTGAAAATAGAGGTCGTGGCGCCGCGCCACCTCGCCGACGGCCCGCAGATTGTCCATCGCGCCGACGCTGGTGCTGCCGATCGTGGCGATGACCACCGCCGGGCAGGCGCCGCCTGCACGGTCGACTTCAATAGCCCGTTCCAGCGCCGCCGCGTCCATCCCTTCTTCAGACCCTAAGTCGACCCTGGCGAGGTTCGCCTGGCCGATGCCAGCGATCCAGACGGCCTTGTCGATCGAGGAGTGGGCTTGCGCCGAGGTATAGACGCGGACCGGCGGGTGGGCGGCGAGGCCGTCCTGGTTGCCCCGAAAGCCGAGCGCCTGCTCGCGTCCGGTCAGAATGGCGGCGAGCGTCGCGGACGACGCGCTGTCCTGGATCACGCCTTGAAAGGCTTCGGGCAGGTCGAGCATCTGACGCAGCCACTCGAGGACGCGGGTTTCGAGCTCGGTCGCCGCGGGCGAGGTCTGCCAGAGCATGCACTGCGCCGCCATCGCCGCTGTCAAAGTTTCCGCGATCACCGAGGGCGGGCTGGAATTGGCGGGGAAATAGGCGAAGAAGCGCGGATGCTGCCAATGGGTCATGCCCGGCATCAGCAGGTCGTCGACGTCCTCGAACAGGCGGGCCATGTCCTCGCCCTGCTCGGGCGGAGTCGCCGGCAGCCGTGCGGCGATGTCGCCGGGTTTCGTCTGAGCACGCACTGGCCGCTCGCGCACGGTCTCCAGATAGTCCGCCGACCAGTCGGCCGCCCGGCGGGCCCAGTCCCTGAAAGTGTCCTTATCCATGCTCCAGTCTCCTCTCACGCGCAGTCGGCTTTCGAGCGTTTGACGCCGTGTAATTTTATGCTTACCTGATATTGTCGGCACCGGTGGCCCGGTGCGTTATCTTCTTTCAGCCGGCCTATCGTCAACGCTTTGGGGGAGGGCGAGGTCGACGCCGGGAGGGGGCGTCATGCCGCGTCCTGCCGATCGGGACCCCAATGCGTCGGCTGTCAGTCGGCCGCAAGACTACGAAGCCCTGCAGCAGGCGATCTCGGACCGCTATGACAGGCTCAGCAGGCGGCTGCAGCAGGTGGCGGAGTATGCGCTCGCCCATCCGGACGACATGGCGCTTGAGACCATCGCCGTGATCGCCGGACGCGCCAAGGTGCCGCCTTCCAGCCTGATCCGCTTTTCGAAGGCCCTCGGTTTCGACGGCTTCACACGCATGCAGCGGCTGTTTCGTGATCGTCTTGTGGCGCACGCGCCAAGCTATGGCGAGCGGATCAGGCGCTTGTCCGCCGACAGCCGGGACGACGATCAGCCGATACCGGCAAGGATGCTGGACGATCTTTCCGGAGCCGCCGTCGAGGGCCTGGAGCGCCTGCGCCGCGACGTTCCGCTCGCCCGGCTCGAGGCGGCGATCGACCTTTTGAGCCGGGCGCGCTTGATCCATGCCATCGGCCAGCGCCGAGCCTTTCCGGTGGCGAGCTATCTCAGCTATCTCCTGAACGAACTTGGCCGCCCCGCACATCTCCTCGACAGTCTTGGCGGCATGCTCGAGCAGCAAAGCCGCGCCATCGACGTGGAGGACGCGCTGATTGCCGTCAGCTTTCGGCCCTATTCACCCGACGTACTGGCGCTGGTCGAGCGCTGCCATCGCGACGGCGTGCCGCTGATCGGCATCACCGACGGCCCGCTCAGCCCGCTTGCGAGGCTCGCCGATGTCGGCTTCGAGGTGGTGGAGACGGAAGCCCATGGCTTCCGAACGTTGAGCGCCGCCATGTGCCTGGCGCTGACTCTCGTCCTGTCGCTCGGTCATCGCGTCACCACCGGGCATGCGAGCGGCCATTGATCGAAGACGCGAACGCTCTGAGACAACCGGCAGCCGAAGAAGGTCGCGCGGCGCAGGAGCAAACTCCTGCGCCGCGCTGCGGAGGTTCCTTCGAAGATCCCGGACCAAAACCGGAGCATACCCCGGCAGGCCGACTTCGAATGGCGACTATCGCCAATCACCACGTCTGAAATCGGTGGTCAGACCTGAAATCCATCCTTGGCGCCGTTTCCAGCGCTCCAACGCAGGTCACACTGCCATGGGTTAACCTAAAAAAGTGTGAACCAAATCACGATTCTTCGAAGAACGCCCTTTTTTTGATCAGGCCATGTCGAACTCGACCAGTCGTCGCAGCTCGGCCGTGGCGATATCGGGGTCGTCCGGCAGTGCCGCGGGATCGATCGGCGCGCCGAAGCACAGGTTCACATGCGCGCCTCGCTTGTTCAGCAGCTCGTTGAAGACGGTGATGTCCCGCAGTTCGTCGCTGAGCATCGCAAGCGTGTAATAGAGCCAGGAATTCCGGCTGGTGATGCGAAGCGGCAGGATCGACGCGCCGTAGCGACGGGCAAGGGTCACCGTCGTCGGGAGCCAGGGACGCTCGCGCAGCCCCTTGATGGTCATGTAGGCGAGCCGGCCCGACGGAAAGATCACCACGGCCCGCTCCTCGCGCATCGCCCTGGTCAGCCCCTGCACCGTCTCCCGGGTCTTCGCCGTAGTCCTGAACGCCGGCCGCCAGTCGACCGGGATGATGAGGTCGGCGAAGCCGTCCGCCAGCCGGATGGCGTCACGGTTCGCCATGAAGCAGAGATCCGGGCGCGCCGGCGAAAGCGCATCGAACACGGCGATGCCATCGGCGATGCCGGTGGGATGATTCGCGACGATGAAGACGAAGCCGCGCCTGGGCACATGCTCCAGGCCCCGGACATCGGTTCGAAGGTCGAGCTCGCGGCTGACCAGGCCGAACGCTTCGAAACCGGAACGATCGGCGACGGCGTCGGCCAGGCGCAAAGCGTCGTTATATTTGAGCAGCGGATAGAGCAGCTGGCGAACCGACTGCCAGAGCATCGGGTGATCTCTCAGCCGCCCCGCACGTTCCTCGATCAGCACGTCGACGATATGCGGAGACCGGTCGACTTCGAAGCCAAGATTCCTACCGACGGATCCGGCACGTTCCTTGATCGGCGAATAGATGGTCATGGTGATCCGAGACCGACGTCGTTGAAGCGGCCCCCGCCATCTTTATTCCCCTTAAAGATAAACGGCAGGAGGGGCAGCAAATTCCTCCCGGCCCCATCGCGGCCGGCCCCCACGCCACCGAATCCGCCGGAAATATGACAGGCTGACGGCAAAGCGGCGCTTTCCCGGACTTTGCAGACGTTTCAAGGACGCTTATGTTGCCGCCAGCCAACATGATCGAACGACGAGCCGAACGCAGGAAAAGACCATGGCCACCCGCACCGTTTTCGACAAATCCAAACTCCCAAGCCGCTATTCGACGGTCGGGCCGGATCGCGCCCCGCATCGCTCCTATTACTACGCCATGGGCCTGACCACGGCCGATATCGAGCAGCCTTTCGTCGGCGTGGTCACCACCTGGAACGAGGCCGCGCCCTGCAACATCACGCTGGCCCGCCAGGCGCAGGCGGCGAAACGCGGCGTGGCCAAATCGGGCGGGACGCCCAGGGAGTTCACCACGATCACCGTGACCGACGGCATCGCCATGGGCCATCAGGGCATGAAGTCCTCCCTGATCTCGCGCGAGGTCATCGCCGACAGCACCGAACTCACCATGCGCGGCCACGCATACGATGCGCTCGTCGGTCTGGCCGGGTGTGACAAGACGCTGCCCGGCATCATGATGGCGATGGTCAGGCTGAACGTGCCGTCGGTCTTCATGTATGGCGGCTCGATCCTCCCCGGAAAGTTCCGCGGCAAGGACGTGACCGTGCAGGACGTGTTCGAGGCGGTCGGCAGACATGCGGTCGGCGACATGAGCGAGGAGGACCTGCACGAGCTCGAGCAGGTCGCCTGTCCGTCGGGCGGCTCCTGCGGCGGCCAGTTCACCGCCAACACCATGGCTTGCGTCTCCGAGGCGATCGGCCTGGCGCTGCCGGGCTCCGCCGGCACGCCCGCCCCCTACGAGACCCGGGACCAGTGGGCCGAAGCCTCGGGCGAGGCCGTCATGGATCTGCTGGCGAAAAATATCCGGCCGCGCGACATCGTCACCAGAAAGTCGCTGGAGAACGCGGCGCGCGTGGTTGCGGCCTCCGGCGGATCGACCAATGGCGGGCTGCATCTGCCGGCGATCGCCCATGAATGCGGCATCGAGTTCGACCTGCATGACGTCTGTGAGATCTTTCGGAGCACGCCCTACATCGCGGATCTCAAGCCCGCGGGCCAGTATGTGATGCGCGACCTGCACGACATCGGCGGCGTGCCGCTTTTAATGAAGGCGCTGATGGAAGGCGGTTATCTCCACGGCGACTGCATGACGGTGACCGGCAGGACCATCGCCGAGAATCTGGAAGGCGTGAGGTTCAATACTGACCAGCCGATCATCCGGCCGACATCGGATCCGATCATGAAAGTCGGCGGCGTGGTCGGTCTGCGCGGCAATCTCGCGCCCGAGGGGGCGATCGTGAAGATCGCCGGCCTCGCGTCCCAGAAATTCCGCGGTCCGGCCCGCTGCTTCGAGTCCGAAGAGGACGCCATGGCCGCGGTCCAGTCCCGCAACTACCAGGCAGGCGAGGTCATCGTCATTCGCAATGAAGGCCCGAAGGGCGGCCCCGGCATGCGCGAGATGCTGGGCGTGACCTCGGCGATCTACGGCCAGGGCAACGGCGACAAGGTCGCGCTGATCACCGACGGTCGCTTCTCCGGCGCCACACGCGGCTTCTGTATCGGCCATGTCGGCCCGGAAGCCGCCGTGGGCGGGCCCATAGGTCTGCTCAAGGACGGCGATATCATCGTGATCGACGCCGAAGCCGGAACGCTCGACGTGGAGCTGTCCGAGGACGAGCTCCAGTCGAGGCTGGCGACCTTCGCCAGGGTGCCGACGGAGTACACCTCGGGCACACTCTGGAAATACGCGCAGACCGTCGGTTCCGCCGAAAAGGGCGCCGTGACCCATCCGGGCGGCAAGGCCGAGATCAAAGCCTACGCCGACATCTGAACGCGCGGCGTTCACCGTGGACTTTGCGTCGGAGCCGGGCAGCAAGATCGGCAGCAAGACGCCCCTAAGGTTCGCTCATGAAACCTTTTCTCATCCTGCAGCTTCGCCCGGAGACCGAAGTCTCGGATGACGAATATCGGGCGATCGTCACCAAGGGCGGCCTCGGCGAGGACGAGGTGCGCCGCGTCCGCCTCGACAGCGAGCCGCTGCCGGCTGACCTCGATCTCGACCACTATGCCGGCGTGATCGTCGGCGGCGGACCCGGCTGCGTCAGCGATCCGCCGGAGGACAAATCCCCGCTCGAATGGCGCATGGAAGACGCCGTTTTCAGCCTCATGCCGACGATCACCGAACGTGACCTGCCCTTTCTCGGCTGCTGTTACGGCATCGGCCTCCTCGCCCATTATCTCGGCGCCGAGGTGAGCAAGGCGCGCTACAGCGAGCCGGTCGGCGGCGTGACCTGCCGGCTCACCTCCGATGGACGAAAGGACCGACTGCTCGAGGACCTGCCGGAAACCTTTCGCGCCTTCGTCGGCCACAAGGAGGCGGTGCAGGAACTGCCGAAGGGCTGCGTCCACCTCCTGTCCTCGGCACCCTGCCCCTATCAGATGATCCGTTACGGATCGAACGTCTACGCCACCCAGTTCCATCCCGAAGCCGACGGCGACGTGTTCGAGCTGCGCATCCATTTCTACAAGGATCGAGGCTATTTTTCGCCCGACGACGCCGATCGGCTGATCGCCGCCTGCCGCGCCGAGGACGCGGGCATGCCGGAGCGCATTCTGAGGGCCTTCGTCGACGCCTATCGGTGACCGGCGCTCAGCCGCCGATCGGCCCGTTCGGAAGCACCAGGATCTTGCCTTCCCGATGGTCCCGCCCGGCATGGGCTACGGCCTCCCCGATGCGCTCGATCGGATAGGTCGCCTCCACCTCCACGGCAAGTGCGCCCGTGGCCACGAGGTCGCCGAGGGTCCGATAGAGCCCCTCGATCTCGGCGCGCGGCATGGAGGTCAGCATCTTCTGCAGCCAGAACCCGGTGAGCGTGATCCCTTTGAACACGGTCTGATCCGCCCGGAGCTGGCAAGGTTCGCCTGACAGCAGACCGTAGTTCACGATCGTTCCGCCCTCGGCCAGGCAATCGGCGAGGCGCATCACCTGGCTGCCGGCGACGGCGTCGATCGCGAGGCGAATGGCGCCGCCGCCGGCAGCCGCCGCAACGCGCTCGGCAAGGTCGCCGCCATCTTCGAGCGCGACATCGCCGCCCGCCGCCTTCAGCGCCTCGATCGGATCCGGCCGGCGCACTACGTTCACCGTGTGAAGCCCCCTCGCCCTGGCCAGGCGGATCAACGCCAGGCCTACACCGGAATTGGCGGCGTCCTGAATCACCCAGTCGCCGGACTGAAGCGACACGTAGTTCTCCAGCATCATCCAGGCGGTCGCCGGGTTGACCTTGAGCATGGCGAGCTGCAGCGGATCGGCGTCCGCGGGCACCCTGATCACCTCGTCCGCCGGCAAACGGCGACGCTGGCACCAGTTGTTGCGGCTCAGGAGGATGACGCGGTCGCCGAGCGCCAGATCCGCGACACCCGCACCGATCTCGACGATACGCCCAGTGCCCTCGGCGCCGAGGGTCGCGGGAAGGTCGGGCTTCACGGCGTAGCCGCCGCTGATGGTCAAAAGATCGGCGGGATTGATCGGAAAGGCATCGATGGCGACGACCACCTCGCCCTCGGCGGGCGATCCGACATCGGATACCTCCTCGCAGGCGACCACGTCTTCAGGCCTGCCGAAGCTGGCGAACCGGACCTGCTTCATGGGATGGCGTTCAGCCGGCGTGACGCCATTCGCGCCCGCGCATCCACCCGAACCATCCGGACCGCTTGCGCGCGGAATCGAAGGTCAGAGGCTTGCCGTTCCGGCTGGGCTTGCGAACCGGCGCCAGATCGACAGGCTCCGGCAGGATCGCTCTTTGCCGATCGAGAATGCGTGAAAGGCCATCCTCGACTTCGTCGTCGGTTTCCCTGCGATGCACCCTGCCGTTCACCTCCGGACCATCGACATCCCCGTCCCCGGCGACCTCGACGACACTTTCCGCGGTCGTGCCGCCTGTCCGTGACGACGCTTCGAACGCCGCCGCCAGGCCGGACCGGTCGGTGCTGTCCAGATGGTTTCTGACGATCCCGAGGTCGCGCCCGATCTCATAGGCTTCCTGAGCCAGCTTGGCGGACGCCGGCGGATCGAGAGCGGCGAGATCATCGCTGGCCTGCAGAAGATCCTTGGCGATCTCCAGCAGGGCGGTCTCCATCTCCGTATCGTTCTCGTTCATTCGTTCAGCTCCTCGAGGCGCTCGTTATCATTCAGTCTTACCAAGCCGAACCGCCATATATAGCCAATCAACCAAGGACATTATCAATATCTTGATCCCATCATGGTTTTACCTTCTCCATCAACCTTCTGTAAAATAACAAATTCGGGTTATCCCCAAGAAAATCTTCCAGCTTGCGGCGACAAATCTGCAAATCAGGTTGTCATTCACCCACTTAGGACTGATGTCATCAAAACTGACGAATCAGGCTGTACATAACGTGAACACGGCAATCATCATATCATTCCCGATCGTGGTCGAAATTTTCCGATGGCGTGCCGGATGAAACGTGTCGTCGGTCAGACCGGCACATATCGGGATCTCAACCTGCTTCACTTTGTCGTCGGTCAGACCGGCACATATCGGGATCTCAACCTGCTTCACTTTTGATCCGCTCATGGTGCCGGATCACCTCGTCGATCACGAAGCGGAGAAAGCGCTCGGCGAACTCGGGATCGAGGTCGGCTTCGATGGCGAGCGCCTTCAGCCTCGCAATCTGCTCGGTCTCCCTTCCTTTGTCGGAGGACGGCAGGCCGTGGTCGCGCTTGTATTCGCCGACCCGCTTGGTCAGCCGAAAGCGCTCGGCGAGCACATAGATCAGGGTGGCATCGAGATTGTCGATGCTCTTTCTGAACTCCTTCAGCGGCGCTCTGGACTCCGACATGCAGCTTCTCCGACGGTGGACGCTCCGTCAGGCGCGACGCTTCCTCGATCCCCGTTCCCGGTTTTCGACCGGGAAGCCGAGCGATCGCTGCAGATAGAGGCCGGTGTAACTGCCTTCGGTCCCGGCAACATCCTCGGGCGTGCCCGTTGCCACCACCCGGCCACCGCCGGTGCCTCCATCCGGGCCGAGATCGATCAGGTGATCGGCCGTCTTGATGACCTCGAGATTGTGCTCGATCACCACCACCGTGTTGCCTTGCTCCACCAGCGCATGCAGCACCTCCAGAAGCTTCCTGACATCTTCAAAATGGAGGCCGGTGGTCGGTTCGTCCAGAATGTAGAGCGTATCCCCGGTCGCTCTCCGCGCCAATTCCTTGGCGAGCTTGACCCGCTGCGCCTCGCCGCCGGAGAGGGTGGTCGCGGACTGGCCAAGCTTGATATAGCCAAGCCCGACCTTCTGCAGCGTCTCCATCCGGTGCCGGATCGGCGGCACCGACTGGAAGAACTCGACGGCGGATTCCACCGTCATGTCAAGGACATCGGCGATCGAGTGATCTCGATACTTCACCTCCAGCGTCTCACGGTTGAAGCGCTTGCCGTCGCAGACGTCGCAGGTGACGAAGACGTCGGGCAGGAAATGCATCTCGATCTTGATCAGCCCGTCGCCCTGGCAGGCCTCGCAGCGCCCGCCCTTGACATTGAAGGAAAAACGTCCGGGTTTGTAGCCACGCGCCTTCGCTTCCGGAAGACCCGCGAACCAGTCGCGGATCGGGGTGAAGCAGCCAGTATAGGTCGCGGGATTGGAGCGCGGCGTGCGCCCGATCGGCGACTGGTCGATATCGACGACCTTGTCGAGATGCTCGAGCCCCCTGACCTCGTCATGCGCTGCCGGGTGTTTCCGAGCCCGGTGCAGATGCTTGGCGAGCACGGGATATAATGTGTCCAGCACCAGGGTCGACTTGCCGCTGCCGGAGACGCCGGTGATGCAGGTGAAGGTGCCGAGCGGAAATTTGACGTCCACCCCTTGCAGATTGTTGGCGCGCGCACCGCTGAGTTCGAGAAAACGCTTCTTCTTGGCCTTCCGCCGCTGTGCCGGCACGGCGATCTGCCGGTGGCCGACCAGATATTGCCCGGTCAGGCTTTCCGGCGATGCCATGATCTCGGCAGGCGTGCCCTCGGCCACCACCATGCCGCCATGCACGCCGGCACCGGGGCCCATGTCGACGACGTGATCGGCCTCGCGAATGGCATCCTCGTCATGCTCGACCACGATCACGGTGTTGCCGAGATCGCGCAGATGCACCAGCGTCTTGAGGAGCCGCTCATTGTCCTTCTGGTGCAGCCCGATGGACGGTTCGTCCAGAACGTACAAAACACCGGTCAGCCCCGAACCGATCTGCGAGGCGAGGCGAATGCGCTGGCTCTCGCCGCCGGACAGCGAGCCGCTGTCGCGCGACAGGGTGAGATAGCCGAGCCCGACATTGTTCAGAAAGCCGAGGCGCTCGTTGATCTCCTTCAGGATGCGCACCGCGATCTCGTTCTGCTTGGCGCTCAGATGCTCGGGCAGTGCCTCGAACCAGGCCCCCGCCTCCTCGATCGACAGCTGGCTGATCTCGCCGACATGGCAACCGTGCACCTTAACCGCGAGCGCTTCGGGCTTCAGGCGGTGACCGTCGCAAGCTTCGCAGGGTGCCGTGCTCTGAAATTTGCCGAGCTCCTCCCGCATCCAGGCACTCTCGGTCTCGCGCCAGCGCCGCTCCAGATTGGGCAGCACCCCCTCGAACGGTTTGTTCGTGGTGTAGTGGCGAAAGCCGTCGTCATAGCTGAGCTCGACCGGTTTGCCTTTCGAGCCGTAGAGGATGATCTCCTGCAGATCCTCGTCCAGCTCCTGCCATGGCGTTTCCAGGCTGGCGCCGTAATGTTCGGCCAACCCTGACAGGGTCTGGCCATAGTAGGTGGACGTCGTATTGTTCCAGGGCTCGATCGCACCGTCCCCGAGCGCGCGTTCCGGCTCGGGCACGACGAGGTCCGGGTCCATATAGAGTTTTCGCCCGAGGCCGTCGCAGGTCGGGCAGGCGCCGAACGGGTTGTTGAAGGAAAACAGCCGCGGCTCGATCTCGTCGATGGTGAAGCCCGAGACCGGGCAGGCGAATTTGGCGGACAGGACGAGGGGCTCGCCGCCGTCAGCATTTTCGACGACGAGAAGCCCCTCCGACAGATTGAGCGCGGTCTCGATGCTGTCGGCGAGGCGCTGCTCCAACCCTTCGCTCAGCACCAGGCGATCGACCACCACCTCGATGTCGTGCTTCAGCTTCTTGTTCAGTTTCGGGACGTCGTCGATTTCGTAAAGCTCGCCATCGACCTTGACCCGCTGAAAACCCTGGCGCTGGAGCTCGGCGAACTCCTTTCGGTACTCGCCTTTTCTGCCGCGGACGATCGGCGCCAGCAGGTAAAGGCGGGAGCCCTCGGGCATGGCGCCGATCCTGTCGACCATCTGGGAGACGGTCTGGCTTTCGATCGGCAGGCCGGTGGCCGGCGAATAGGGCACGCCGATGCGCGCGAAAAGAAGACGCAGATAGTCGTAGATTTCGGTGACGGTGCCGACCGTCGAGCGCGGGTTCCTGGATGTCGTCTTCTGCTCGATCGAGATCGCCGGCGAGAGGCCGCTGATGCTGTCGACATCCGGCTTTTGCATCAGTTCCAGAAACTGGCGCGCATAGGCCGAGAGGCTCTCGACATAGCGCCGCTGGCCGTCCGCATAGATGGTGTCGAAGGCGAGCGAGGATTTGCCGGAACCGGAAAGCCCGGTGATCACCACCAGCCGGTTTCTCGGCAGATCGACGTCGATCGAGCGCAGATTATGTTCCCGCGCACCGCGGATACGGATGAAATCGTCCATGCGATCAGGTCAGCTCTCGATAAGTGCCAAGGCTTAAATGCCCTCTCGGCCGGATGCGGGCAAGGGGAAGGCCAAACAGAGTTGTGGATAAGGTGTCAGGCCGTGCGCGGCGCACGGTCGTGATCTGCGGGGAGCAAGCCTCCATCGCCTGTGGTCAGTTCGAAAAAATACGGGTTGGCTTGCCGTCGATGCTGAGTACGTTCTTTTTCTCCCAGTAGCGCCTGACCCCGTCCTCGCCCATCTTCTCGTAGAACGGCACGAGCTCTGCAGGACCGCGCTCCTCCACGAGCTCGAATCTCGGCACGCCCGAGCCGCAGGACTGCAGGGCGCTCTCGACCCGGACATCGATGATCTGTCGCGAGCCGGCAAGCTTCGGGAACAGCCCGATCAGTTCGTCCCATTCGGTATCGCGCGGGTGGACGACGCGCCCGCGGCCGTAGACCCTGAGAATCATGGCATGTCCCCGAAAGGCGCAGAACATCAGGGTGATGCGGTCCTGCTCCGCCAGATGCGCCGCGGTCTCGTTGCCGCTGCCGGATAGATTGAGCCAGACAATCCGATCCTCGTCGACAAGGCGTAGCGTATCCATGCCCTTGGGTGACATGTTCACCCGTCCGTCGGACGCCGCGGTCGCCACGAAAAACAGCGGCTGGGATCGAATGAAATCGGTATGACGGTCGCTCAGAACGGCCATCCGCCCGTCTCCGTTTTGTGATTGCGTGAGAATTGATGGTGATGAGAGTAGAGTAACCCTCCTGACACAAAGCGTCAGTAGTCTTCGGTTTGCGGTCTACCCATTGCCCCGCTCGTCCAGGGGCACCACGTCTGTTGGACGCCGCTTTCGATGCGGCGATATCGACGTCGATCCGACAGGTTCAAGATGCGGGGAAACATGAGAGAACGGCTGGCATTCGAGAATGCGCGGATCGTCGCCGCGGACGCGGTGGTCGAGGGCGGATTGATCGCCGATGACGGCATCATCCAGGAAATCACGCCTGCAGGGCGCGTGATCGAAGGCGCCGTCGACCTGCATGGCGACTATCTGATGCCCGGGCTGGTCGAGCTCCACACCGACAATCTGGAACGCCAGTTTCAGCCGCGTCCCGCCGTGCGCTGGCCGCCGGACGCCGCCATGCTCGCCCATGACCAGCAGGTCTCATCGGCCGGCATCACCACGGTCTGCGATGCGGTCGCGGTCGGCTTTCACGAAGGCAAGCGCGAACGCACCGAGTTCCTGCAGCGCTCGATCGACGCGCTCGGCCACGCCATGGAGGCGGGCGCGCTCAAGGCGGACCACCATCTGCATCTGCGCTGCGAGGTCACCTCGCCCCATGTGGTCGAGATGTTCGAACCGCTGATGCACCACCCGTCGCTACGCCTGGTCTCGTTCATGGACCACACGCCCGGCCAGCGGCAATGGCACGATCTCTCGAAATACAGGCACTTCCACGCCGCCGGCGGGCGCCGGTCCGAAGCGGAACTCGATGCACTGGTGGAAAAGCGCCTGGCGGAGCAGCAGCGCTATGGCGAGGCGCATCGTAAGGCGCTGCTGGAGCGTATCGACGGCCTGAAGGTCACGCTCGCCAGCCACGACGACACCACCGCCGCCCATGTCGAGGAGGCGGCGCGTGACGGCATGAGCATCTCGGAGTTTCCGACCACGAAAGAAGCCGCCGTGGCCGCCCGCGAGCACGGCATGACCACCATCATGGGAGCCCCGAACGTGATCATCGGCGGCTCCCATTCCGGCAATGTCGCCGCCCTCGATCTCGCGAAGTCAGGCCATCTGGACGCGCTGTCCTCGGACTACGTGCCGGTGAGCCTGCTGCACGCCGTCTTCCGCCTGACCGAGGAAGCGGGGCTGACCCTTCCCGACGCCGCTGCCAAGGTCAGCCGGAACCCGGCCGCCATGGCCGGCTTCGACGATCGCGGCGAGATCAGCCCCGGCAAGCGCGCCGACCTGCTGCGCGTTCGCCTGGTCGGCGACACGCCCTCGATCATGACGGTCTGGCGCCGCGGCGAACGGGTCGCATGACCGGTCGCTGCGCGATCTACTTCGCCCCGCCCGAGGGCTCGGAACTCGAGGTGTTCGGGCGCGACTGGCTGGGCCGGGATCACGTCACCGGCGAGGCGTTCGCACAGCCTGCGCTCGAAAGGCCGAGCCCGGAGGCACTTCGCGAGATCACCCGCTCGGCGCGCCATTACGGCTTTCACGCCACGCTCAAAGCGCCGTTTGAACTGAAGGACGATCGAAGCGTGGCGGAGCTGCGAGACGCGGCGCGGTCCTTTGCGGCCGACCGGAGCCCCTTCGAGGCGCCGCCTCTCAGGGTGTCGACCCTGTCCCGCTGGATCGCCTTCACCCTTTCAGCGCCCTGCCCCGCGATGGACCGGCTCGCCGCCGACTGCGTCCGAGCCTTCGAGCCTTTCCGGGCACCGCTCGTCGAAACCGACATCCGCCGACGCCGGGAGAGCGGCCTGACAGCAAGACAGGACGCTCATCTGCTCGACTTCGGCTACCCCTACATCTTCGAAGATTTCCACTTTCACATGACGCTTGCCGGCCCCCTGGACGGCGCCGCGCGAGACGAGCTTCTCGAGATTCTGGAAGGCCGTGCTTCGGCAATGGCGAAGGCGCCGCTTCGGGTCGACGCCATCGCCCTCTACGAGCAGCCGGACCGGCAGAGCCCGTTTATCCAGACGGACCGGTTTCCATTTCAAAAGCCATGATCGCGGTGCGGAGCTCATGCTCGAGGAGCGCCACCAGCCGATCGACGGCGCGGTCCAGCCGATCCGCATTGACCAGCTCGCGCACGTCCTCGCCGGCCACGTCATAGGCGTCCGCCCGATCAAGGCGGCGTTCGATGTCGCCGGTCCGCTCGCGGCCTCTCGCGGCGAGACGCTCCGCGACAACGGCACGCGGCGCCGTCACCAGAATGACCCGGACCGGCGAAAATCGACGCCTCGCTTCCTCGATCACCTGCCTGGACACGTTCACCACCACGGCACGCCCTTTCGCCAGGGCCTGTTCGGCGGCGATCGGAATACCGTAGCGATGGCCGTGCGCACGCCAGCTCAGCATGAACGCTCCTTCGGTTTCGAAACGATCGAACTCAGCGGCGGAAACGGCCCGGTGGCGCTCGCCGCCGGCGTCGGCCGGCCGCGTGATCCAGCGCCTGGGAAAGCAATAGCTGACATCGTCCTCGAGCAGCCGATGCGCGCCGTCGATCAGGCTGTCCTTGCCGACGCCGCTGGCGCCGACCACCAGGAAAAGAACGCCCCTTTTCCCCATCACCCGCTTCCTCCCCGCCAATATTGCCCGCTTCCCTCACCAGACGGGCATCCCATACTATGCGGTAACGATGACGGAAAAGCGCTTCGATCCTGTGACGACGCCCTTTGTCCGTCTGGAATCCGCAGGAAAAAATCGTGGCGATCGCCGCCCTATGGTCCGCATCCGCCTAAATCCGTCGAAAATTCGATCAAAGCGGCAAATTTACCATCATGGCGTACGCACGGCCGAAGACCGGCGCTATTGGCCACTGCCGAGCGGATCGGCTAAGAGTGACATGTCATTGCCGAAAGGGATCGACCATTGAACGCCAACCCTGCCGACGATCGTCCGAACCTGGCCGATCTCGTCCGCGATCTCACCGGCGTCGGGAGCGCGGACGATGACCATGCGCCGCCGCCCGCCGCCCCCTCGTCCGGCGCCGCGCTGGCGCTCGCCGACCTCGTTTCCGACGACAATGGCGAGATCGTGTTCTTCAACGACAGCGGCTTTCGCAGCCTGTCGATCGAGACCGACTCCGCCGTCCTGTCCAGAGGCCAGGCCACCGACCATGTGACCGCCGCCGGCGAGAACGTCAGCGGCTTCAACTACGTCATGTTCGAGAACGGCCTTACGCTCTATTTCGAAGACGGTCTCGATCTGATCCTGCCGACCGGCTGACCACGCCCTCCGTTTGATTCCGGAGCTTGCGAGGGCGGCGCATCGAAGCCGGAAACCGGCATTGATGTCCTACAGCACCCAGACGGCACGGTCCGCTCACTCCTTCAGGCTTTCGAACTCCACGATGTCCTGTTCGGTCATGCCGCGCAGCAGATCGTCGAGCGCGGATTTTGCCGGCTTCTTGTCCACCGGCCCGACCAGTTTCATCCTGTCGGCGAGCCAGAGGATCACTCTGACATTGCCGCCCTGCACTTCGGCGTCGATCGCCTGATGCAGGCGCTCGCGCAGCGAGCCGGCCCGCCGCTCCGCGATCGGCGGCAGGCTGGTCTCGAAGGTCTTGATCCAGGATTTGAACAGCTCGTCGTGATTGCGCCGACGCGACAGCTGGCTGCGCGAACAGCCCACCTGCCGTGCGGTCTCGGCGACCGACAGGCCGCGCGCCAGCATTTCGGCGGCCGCCCGCCAGTCGACCACGGACCGCGTCAGGACGGTCCTGTCTCGCCGCTCACCGTCTGAGCTCATCGATCGCTCTCTCGTCGTGAATGGGGGACCGTCGCCGCACGGACATCGGGCGATGCCGTCGGGTCGAGGCGCCGGTGACATTATAGGAATTAAGTCTTAAAGTCAAGATGATGCGCTTTACTCGAAATTAACCTTGGGACGGTAGGCTCGACGGCAAGTCACGTCAGACCTGAGAGGGCCCTGGAACGATCATGACGAGCGAACGATCTCGCCGCCCCACGCCCCCGGACGTCGTCATCCTCACCGAGGAGCTGGACGCCCTGCGCCGGCTGCTCGCCGAGGCGGAACGGGCGAACGAGGCGAAATCGATGTTCTTCGCCACGATGAGCCATGAAATCCGCGAGCCGATGAACGGCGTGCTCGGGATGACCAGGCTTCTGCTGGAAACACCGCTGAGCGACGAGCAGAAAGGTTACGTCGATGCCGTGCATGCCTCCGGGCAGGCGCTGCTCACCATCATCAACGACATCCTCGACTTGTCGCGCATGGAGGCCGGCCGACTGCGGCTCGACCGCATCGATTTCGACCTCGTAAACGTGGTCGAACGCACGATCGACATCCTGAAGCTGAAGGCTGAAAGCAAGGGTCTGGCCCTCGAATTGTCCATGGATCCCGATGTCCCGAAGCACCTGTCCGGCGATCCGGGGCGCCTTCGCCAGCTTTTGATGAACCTGCTCGGCAACGCCATCAAGTTCACGGAACAGGGAAGCGTCGGCGTCGACATCCGGCCGCTCGCGGACCACGGTGGCCAGGTCACGATCGGTCTTGCCGTCAAGGACACCGGCATCGGCATTCCGGATCATCTGCAGGACGGGCTGTTCACCCCTTTCGCCCAGGCCGACCCGTCGATACCCCGCCTCTACGGCGGCAGCGGTCTCGGACTCACCATCTGCAAGAAGCTGGTCACGTTGATGGGCGGCGTTATCGCGGTCGAGAGCCGGGAGGGTGAAGGCACGGTCTTTCACCTCACGCTCGGCTTCGACAAGGCGGCCCCGGAACAGGCCGCTCTGCCGCCGAGCGGACAGATCGCAGGGCTGCACATCCTGGTGGTCGATCCCAACGAGACCACGCGCATGATGCTCGATCAGCAGGCGCTGAGCTGGGGCGCGATCACCCACCTCGTCGAAAGCGGCCAGGCGGCGCTGGCGGCGCTTCGGCGCGCCGAGGCGCGTGCGCCGATCGACGTCGTGCTGATGGACAGCCGGCTGCCGGACATGAGCGGTGAGGACCTCGGTCAGGCGGTTCGCGCGGACGACGGCGTCGGCACCCCCGCTTTGGTGATGATGGCCTCGTCCGGGCTTCGCGGCGACGCCGCCCGGGCCGCCGAGATCGGTTTTTCCGCCTACCTGCCCAAGCCGGTCACGCCGATGGACCTCCTGAACTGCCTGCTTCGCCTGCGCGACGGCGTGCCGGGCGACCTGATCACGATTCACAGCCTTTCCGAATCCCGCCCGGGAAGCCTCGACATCCTTCTCGCCGACGACAACCCCGTAAATACCAGAATCGCCAGGATCATGCTCGAGAAAGCCGGGCATCGCGTCCATGCGGTCGCGGACGGCGCCGCCGCCGTCGAGGCGATCGCGGAGAAGCGCTACGATCTCGTCCTCATGGACGTTCAGATGCCGGTGTTGGACGGGCTCGAGGCGACACGGCAGATCCGCGCGATGATCGATCCCGAGCTCTCGCGCCTGCCGATCGTCGCGGTCACCGCCAATGCCATGAGCGGGGACGACCAGCGCTGCCTCGATGCCGGCATGAACGACTACGTCACCAAGCCGATCGACCGCGCCCGGCTGCTGAGCAAGGTCAATCAGTGGGGTTACGGCCAACTTGCCGCGTGACTGGCGAAATTGCGCCTAAGGAGATAAACTGCACATCGAAAAACTTATCGGATGAAAGACGATCGGGTTGCTGACCTTCCTTTCGATCTATCTGCTGATCGGCGCAATGCTCGCGATCACGGTTCTGTGTGTGCCAGTGCTTCGCGAGACCGTCGATCGGACGGCCGGGCGGATCCGCATGGATGCCGGCTACGCGCGAAAAATCTGGCTGATGGGCACGGTGGTCGCCTGGCCGGTCGGTCTCTTCGCCCTGGCGACCGGCCGTCTGGTCCTGGTCGACCCGAAAGGCGTCGTCAGCCCCCTCCGCCAGCCCGTTCCGCTGACGAAACAGGTCGATCTGCGCGCCATGATCCCGATATTCCCGGCGATCGATTCCGATCTCATCGTCATAGTCGGTCCTGAAACGCTCCAGCGCCCGCTCGGCTTTGGCCGTGTCGCCGGCCTCGAGGGCCAGCCGATGCTCGAGGATCGATGCGAGAAGGTGCTGCGGCGCCGCCGAGCGCAGGCGCGCGACCGCGGCCCCGGCATCTTCGGCATTTCCTTCCGCCGTCCGGATCAGGCCGAGATGGTAGATCGCGTCCAGATCCAGGCTCTCCAGGCGCTCATAGGCGGCGAGCGCCATCGGCGCGAACTGCGCCACCTCATCGGCGTCGCCGCGCTCATCCGCCGCCATCACGCGGTTGAAAAGACGGTCCGCGGCCTCCCGCGGGCTCATGGTCGACAGATCCGGCGGCCCCTCCCCCTCGGCGACTGCCGGCGGCGTCCGCGCCGTGGTCGCGGCAGTCCGGCCGGCATCCTCGCCGTCGCCGATCACCGAGGAGAACAAAAGGAATAGCGCCGCCAGGCTGAGGGCGGCCGCGCCGAGCACCGTCAGCGTCTGCGCGTTGGCCCAGCCGGTGCCTTCGCCTGAAAACGCCTGCCCGCAATGCTGACAGAAACGGGCGTTCGCCTGGTTGCGGGTTCCGCACGACGCGCAGTTCCGGGCTCGCTTCGCGGCGCCCTTGCCTCCACCACCGCCCCCTCGTCCCCCGACTGCCGCTCGCACGCTCATCGCTTCGCTCGCCCCATGGCTCGTGGATCGAAAGGGCCCGCCGCCACGCCGTCTTCATGGTCGCCGCGAGCCTCGGGGCCTGTTCTACCGCCAAGCCTCGGTCGAGGTCCATCGTCGGAACGCATCGAAACGCGGCATCGAGCGATGCGTCGGGTGGCGTGACCACTTCGGTGGCATGGCCACATCACGAGGCTCGGCCGGCAGGCGTCCAGCTTTTGAGCACGTCAGCAGCAATCTTCCGCATCGAATGCGCGCGAACCTAATCGTCGATCGCGCAGACCACGTCCAAAAGCACCTGGCGGCGCTCCCCCATCACCATCGCGATCGCGCGCTCCAGGGCATTCGGAAGATCGTCGGGATCCTCGATCCGCTCGCCATGGCCCCGGCTCGCCTCGACGATCTTCACATAGTCGGGCGCCGGCGACAGGGACGAGAGCGGCATGCGATTCGCGCGGCTGGCGTGACCGTCGGGATAGACGGCACGTGTGGATTTTCGGACCGCGTTCCACACGCCATTGTCGAACAGGATGGTTAAAAGCGGGATGTCCAGCGCTTCGGCCGCCTGATGGCAGGCGACCGGGTTCGCGAACATGTAGGAGCCGTCCCCGACTGCGGCGATCACGAGGCGCTCGGGCGCTGCAAGCTTGGCGCCGAGCGCGGCCGGCACGCCCCAGCCGAGGCCGCCGGCGAGCGAGTGGCTGAGCAGACCGCCCGGGCGTTGGAAGGTCATGGCGTCGGGCTGCACGCCGAGTTCGCTGACCACAATCGCATCGTCGGGCTTCGCGCGATCGAGACAGTGGCTGATCCAGGCGGCTGACATGGGCGTGCGCCGCCCGGCTTCGGCCCGTTCGAGCGTTGCCTCTCCCGCGCGCGCGATGCGCGGCAGCAGGGCCGCACGCCGCCGTTCGACCGACGCCTCGTCGACGGCACCACGTCTCCCCAGCATCGCCTCAAGGGCCGGCGCCACTTTCGAGGCGATCGCCAGCGTCGCCCCATAGCTGCGCATCGGAAGACCGCCGAAATAGGGATCGGGCCCGACCTGGATCACCCGGCAGCCGTCGGCCAGCCGGTGACGATCGGGAATCCAGGGCACCATGGAGTCAAGGGTCAGGATCACGTCCGCCTCCTCGATCCAGCCGGCGACGTCGAAGCCCGCGTGAAACGGGTGATCGGTCGCCATACCCAGGCGCGATGCCCAGAAATGCACCACCGGCAAGGCGAACCTGTCCGCGAGCGCCGCCAGAGGTTCGAACGTCTCCGCCGAGCCGCGCCCGACGATCGCGAGCGGACGTTCCGCCTTCGCCAGGAGCTCGACCGCCCGGTCGATCGCGTCGGCATCCGGCGCGGCGCCCTCGGCCGCCGGCATCGTCGTCTTCGACTGGATCGAGGGCGCTTCGAACGGCTCGGCCAGCACCTCGCGCGGTAGGCTCAGATAGACCGGGCCACCCGGGTCGCCCATGGCGAGCGCCAGCGCCCGATCGACCACCGCTTCGATCTGCTCGCCATAGCGAAGCTCGTAGTCCCATTTCACGACCTCGCGCAGCATGCCCGCCTGATCGAACATCTCCTGGCCCCAGTGAATCGGCAGATCACGCGAGCCGGTCCGGCCACCTTCGGTGATCGGTGTGCGCCCGGAGGTGAACAGGATCGGCACATTGTCGCGCGCGGCATTGATCAGCCCCATCAGCGCGTTCGCCGTGCCGACATTGACGTGGAACATCACCGCCTGCGGCCGCCCGGTGACGAGATAGTAGCCGTGGGCCATGCCGACAGCGACGTTCTCATGGGTGATCGGCACCGCCTCGGGCATGAGCAGCCCATCCCGATTGCCCTTGGTCATCGCCTCGATGATCGGCGCGAAATCCGTGCCGGCATTGGCGAACAGCCAGTCGACGCCCCGCGACTTCAAAAGGCAAAGATAGGCCTCGGCGACATTGTCGAACGCCGCCGATCTTTCATCTCGGCGGTTCGGGCTCGCCTTGGGCGTCCTGGCGGGCGGTTCGGCGGATGACATGGCGCGATGTTCTCCAGGTGACCGGCGACGGCGTCCGACCATCGGACAGGTTCTCGTTCTCCAGTCCCTGAAGCTTAGCGCAATTCGAGCACCGGAGGCACTGCCACCGCCGGAATCGCGCAGCACCAAAAGAAAACGCTCCGGTCGGCCGGCCGGAGCGTCTCGTCGTCACGATGGCCTATTACGGGTCAAGCGTCGGGCTGGATCAGGTCTCCGAAGATGAAGCCGCGCACGCCGTCGATGGTCTCGATCTCGAACCAGTTGCGGCCGCTGACCTTGCTCAGCACGGTGACCGGATCGCCCCGCTTGGCGAAGCCGACCCGCTCGGCGTCAGGATCGGGCGCCGCCCGGACGTTGGATGCGCGGACCGCCTGATAGCGAACGCCGAGGCCTACGGCACGATCCTCACCGTTCTCGGCCGCGTCCGCTTCGAGTTTGGCGACATCGATCGGCTCGCCGCCCAGCAGAACGGAGCGCAGCATGCCCGCGATCTGCTTGCGCACCTTGGTGAGCTCGCGGTCGGCATCGTCGCGCGCCTGCCGCGCGTCGTCCGCCTCGGCGTTGGACTCGGCGAGCTCGGTGCGGGTCGCCTCCAGCTCGCCGGACAGCTCGGTGATCTCGTCGCGAAGCTGATCGACTTCCTCGCCGGTGTTGATCAGCTCGACTTCGAGCTGCCTGACCTGCTGCTCGGCCTGGCTGCGCGCGGCGGCGACCTCTTCGATCTTGTCCTGACGCCGCTGCAGCTGATCCGCCTGCTCGGCGATCTCCAGCTTGGAGCGTTCGACCGTCTCGCTCAGCTCGCCGATCTGCCGCTGCGCTTCGCCGTTGCGCGCTTCCAGTTCGCTGCGCTCGCTCTGCACTTCGGCGAGCGACGCGGCGAGACGATTGTTTTCCTGAATGCTTGTTTCCAGCTCCTCGCGCAGCTCGGCGGCCATCGCCGCGAGTTCGGTCGCCTGCCGCAGTTCGTCCAGCTTGGCGCGCGCGCCAGAAAGGGCCTCATTGAGGTCGGATGCCGCCGAATCCAGCTCCTCGAAGGACGGCGTGCTTTCGATCTTGGAAAGCACGTCGGAAGATCCGGCCGGGCCCACATCGCTGGTTCGCTCCTGCGACATGAGCAGCTCACTGCCCGGCGAGGTCTCGGTCTTGGCGTCCTGAGCCAGAGCGACCGACGAAACGGCAGTCCACCCCAGCAACAGGCCAACGACGATACCGGTGCAGCCCACCGACATATTCGGTGATCCGACACTTTGCGACATTGCGCTCTCACCCCTGTGTTCGAGTTCCACCGGGAGCAGCCAGCCCTCCCGCGCGTAAGGCGCAGTGTAATAGGGTTCTTTGACGACAACGACAAGTCTTCTCCGAAAATATCAATTAAATTTGTGTCAAATGTCTCTTATCGTTCAATTCGGGCGTTTGAGTCGGAGTCGACGCGCCGCCGCGTTCACCTCGGCGCCGAAGATGAAGATCAGCGCCGACAGGTAGAAAAAGAGAAGGGTGGCGACGATGCCGCCGAGGCTGCCATAGGTGACGGTGAACCGGCCGAGGTTGACCAGATACCAGGAATAGAGGCCGGCCGAGACGAACCACACCACGACCGCTAGCGCGGCGCCGGGAAGGACTTCCATCGTGCTCAGCCTGCAATTTGGCAACCAACGATATAGCGGCACGACGAAACAGAGCATCAGCGACACGGAAAGACCGAACCGCACCAGCGCGTAGACCGGCCACCAGCGCACCAGCTCGAACTCGAGCAGCTCGGCGAACGTCCAGGCGATCGGCGCCGCGACGGTCGCCACCATGGCGACGATGATCACCAGGCCAAAGATCAGCACCATCACCAGGCTTTGCAGCCGCTGCCACCAGATCGCCCGGGTCTGTTTGACGTCGTAAGCGAGATTGAGGGCGTAGCGCGCGGCTTCGAAGGCCGAGGAGACCGCCCAGAGCGAGGCGATGATGCTGAGCGTCATCAGGCCCTGGCGCCCGCCGGTGAGCACTTCGGCGATTGCCGGCTCGATCGCCGAGCGCACCTCACCCGGCAGGGCCCCGAGGCCGAGATCGATGAAATCCTGCGCGGCGGCGCCCTGGCCGATCTCGCCGCCGAGCGCGGTCAAAAAGATCAGGAAGGGAAACAGCGCGAACAGGCTGGCGAAGGCGATATGCCCGGCGAGCAGCGTGCCGCCGTCGTCGAGCATGTGTCTCAGGCCGCGCCAGATCGGCAGCACCTGGTGCATAGACCCGCCCGCCCGAGGTCGCCCGGCCGCGCTCGCCGATGCGCCTCTCGCCGCCTCGTTCGAAGGCCGGTCCCGGTCGATCACCGCTCGCATACCATCGACCCCGCAACGCTCCTACCGCGGTATAAACCGGAGGTTTACCAAGCCAGCCATGCACATGGTGGAATTTCGACCGTCTGTCAACGGACCGGATCTCAGCCGTCCTCGACGCCTTTCACGGACTGCCAGAGCGTTTCCAGCTCGTCGAGCGGCGTGTCCTCGATCCTGCGCCCGTCCTTTTCCAGTGCGTCCTCGATCGCCCGGAAGCGTCGCTCGAATTTACGGTTGGTGCGCCTGAGTGCCCCCTCGGGGTCGACCTTCAGATGGCGGGCGAGATTGGCGACGGTGAACAGAACGTCGCCGAGCTCGTCCTCGAGGCGATCGGCGACGCCGGCACCGGCAAGTTCGGTCCGAAGCTCCGAAAGCTCCTCGTCCAGCTTCGCCAGAACCTGACGGGTTTCCGGCCAGTCGAAGCCGCCGCGTGCCGCCCGCTTCTGCAGCTTTTCGGCACGGGTGAGCGCCGGCAGAGCGAGCGGCAGGTCGTCCAGCAGGCTCTCCCGCTCGACCCTGCCCTTCGCCCGGCGCTCCTCCGCCTTCACCGCCTCCCAGGCCTTCGTCTGCGCGGCAGCGCTCCCCACGCTGGTATCGCCGAAGACATGGGGATGACGCCGGATCATCTTGTCCGCGATCGCCTCGGCCACGTCCTCGAAGGCGAAGGCACCGTCCTCGCCGGCGATCTGGGCGTGGTAGACCACCTGAAGCAGAAGATCACCGAGCTCCTCCTTCAGATCGGCCATGTCGCCGCGCGCGATCGCATCCGCGACCTCGTAGGCCTCCTCGATGGTGTAGGGGGCGATCGTCTCGAAGGTCTGTTCGACGTCCCAGGGACAGCCGCCTTTCGGATCTCTCAGCTTCGCCATGACGGCGAGCAGGCGGTGGACGGCGCCGGTCGATGTCGATGTCACGGCTCTGGCATCCTTCAGCTGATCTGCGGCCAATTCGCGGGTCGACATGGCACGGAGAACGGGGCCTTGGCAAGACGGGGGCGATCGCGTTCGCCCTAGAGGCCATGTCGGTTTTCGGCATCAATGCGGCCCATTCGAAAAAATGACGTCGCCGCCCCTATGGTCAGCTTGCAGTAACCCGCGACGATAGACTGACGGAGCCCCAGCGGCCTCCTCACAGCTTCGTCGCGACGTTCCGACAAGTTAGAAAAAATCAAGGGGGAAGGGGCATGGTCGACAAAACACGCGGAGACGCCTCCGATATATCGGAGGCGACCGACTATGAGATCGGCCAGGACAACATCCAGCCGTTCGGCCTGGACATCCACAATCCGGTCTTCGTCATTTCCGGCCTCGCGATCATCGCGTTCGTCATCATCACCTTGATGTTCCAGGATGGTGCGACCGCCTTTTTCGGCTGGCTGCGGCCGTTTCTCACCTCGACCTTCGACTGGTTCTTCCTCCTCTCCGCCAACATTTTCGTCCTGTTCTGCTTCGTGCTGATCGTCAGCCCGCTCGGCGGCGTGCGGCTCGGCGGTGCCGACGCCACGCCCGACTACGGCTACATGGGCTGGTTCGCCATGCTGTTCGCCGCCGGCATGGGCATCGGGTTGATGTTCTTCGGCGTGTCCGAGCCGATGTCGCATTTCAGCTCGTCTCTCGGCGGCACGACGATCGAAGACGGGGTGCGCACCGACTGGGCGCCGCTCGGCGCCGCGGCCGGCGATGTCGAGGCCGCTCGGCGTCTCGGCATGGCTGCGACCATCTTTCACTGGGCCCTGCATCCTTGGGCGATCTATGCAGTGGTCGCCCTTGCGTTAGCCTTCTTCGCCTACAACCATAATCTGCCGCTTACATTGCGCTCCGCCTTCTACCCTCTCTTCGGCGACGCCGTCTGGGGATGGACCGGTCATATCATCGACACGCTCGCGGTGTTCGCGACCCTGTTCGGGCTCGCGACCTCGCTCGGTTTCGGCACCGAGCAGGCACTTGCCGGCCTGAACTATCTGTTCGGCACCGGCACCGGCAATGTCGCGCGCGTCGTGCTCATCGCCGCGATCACCGCGGTAGCCCTGGTCTCGGTGCTGCGCGGCCTCGATGGCGGCGTGAAGGTGCTGTCCGAGATCAATATCGGACTCGCCGCTATCCTGATGCTGTTCGTGATCCTGGTCGGTCCGACCGCGACCATCTTCGAGACGATCTTCGCTGGCGGCGCCGCGTATCTGACAGAGCTCCTGCCGCTCTCCAATCCGTTCGGCCGCGAGGACACCAACTTTTCCCAAGGTTGGACCGCCTTCTACTGGGCCTGGTGGATCTCCTGGTCTCCCTTCGTCGGCATGTTCATCGCACGGGTGTCCCGCGGACGCACCGTGCGCGAGTTCGTCATCTGCGTGATGGTCGTGCCGACCCTGGTCTGCGTTCTCTGGATGGGCGCCTTCGGCGGCACGGCGATCGAACAGGTCGCCGCCAATGCCGACGCACCGGTCGCCGGCGCGCCGCTGGAGCTGCAGCTGTTCGAAATGCTGAAGCCCCTGCCGCTCGCCTGGCTGACCTCCTTCATCGGCATCGTCCTGGTGATCGTGTTCTTCGTCACCTCGTCGGACTCGGGCTCGCTGGTGATCGACACCATCACCGCCGGCGGCAAGACCGACGCGCCGGTCGCGCAACGGGTGTTCTGGTGCACCTTCGAAGGTCTGGTCGCGGCCGCGCTCCTGCTGGTCGGCGGTGCCGGCGCACTGACCGCGCTCCAGGCGATGGCGGTGTCGACCGGCTTTCCCTTCACCATCGTCCTGCTGCTGATGTGCGTCAGCCTGTTCATCGGCTTGAACCGCGCGCGGGCGACAGGCGGTTGAGCTGCGTTCGATCGGCGGACCGCGCCGCTGCCCCGGGGCCCGTTACGCCTCAAAGCAGCGGTGCCACGGCCTCCCAGACCATGGTGGCCTGACGCTCGACGCTGAAGCCGGCGGCCCTGATACAGCCCCGCTCGGCTAGCAGGTTCGCGCGATTCGGGTCGTCGAGAAGGCTGCGGATCGCCAGGGCGGCCGCTTCGCTGTCGTCCGGATCCACCAGCAAAGCGGCGTCGCCCAACACTTCGGGCAGCGAGGCCCGGTCGCTCGCAACCACAGGCACGCCGTGCGCCATCGCCTCCAGCGGCGGCAGGCCGAAGCCTTCATAGCGGGACAGAAAGAGAAATACCGACGCCGATCGATACAGCGTTCCGAGCGTCTCTTCGTCGACATGGCCGGTGACCACCACGCAGTCCTCGAGCCCAAGACACCGAATCGCTTGGGCGACCTCGGGATAACGCGGATCGGGCTCGCCCGCGATGGTGAGCGTCGCGTCCACGCCCATCGCTCGAAGCGCCGCCAGGGTCTCGATGCAGCCGACGATGTTTTTGTAGGGCGCATCCCGGCCGACATAGAGGAGCTTCACGGGGCCGCGATCCGACGCGGCCGTGCGCCGGCGGTTCGGCAGAGGCTCCGGCGCCGCGTTGTAAACGGTTCGAAGCTTGGCAAGTGTTCCTGGGAACGCATCGGCGATGTCTCGCCTGGCGTGCTCGCTCACCGTCAGGACGCGCTCCGCCCGCGCGATCTGCAGACGAAGCCAGTGGCGCCAAAGCGGGGAGAAGCGCCCCTTGGCCGAACGCGGCAGAAGCTCGGGATGCCGGAGAGGGATGATGTCGTGCAGCACGATCACCTGTTTCGGCGAGCCGGCGAGCGGCGCGAAGCAGTCCGGACTGAGCAGCACCTTCACACCGTCCACGGCGAGGCTGCGGGCGAGCCGCCACTGCCCGGGCGGCGCATGCGGCCCGCGATCGACGTGACGCCAGATCAATCCGGAACCTTGCTGCAGTCGCTCGGGAATAGGCTGGCCGGGCCGGCGCAGCACCATCACCGGTTCCGGCGGCCCGATGCGGACGAGGCCTTCCAGCAGCGTCCAGGTGAAACGACCGAAGCCGCTGAGCGGTCCGGCGGCGTAGCGGGCGTCGATCGCGAGGCGCGCTCCGGTCATCGGCTGCTGCCGACCCAGGTGGTCCGTATCCTGCCGACATCGCGCGTCGGCCTGCCGGCCAGGCAGGCTTGATCGCCGGCCAGCGCCTCCTCCATGTGATCCATGAAGGCACGGATGCGCGCGGCCCGGCTGAGATCGAGATGGGTGAGCAGCCAGAGGCCGATCGTCAGCTCGTCGACCGGCGCCTTCAGCCGAACGAGCGACGGCTCCTCGTCGCCGAGGCAGCAGGGCAGCACGGCGAGGCCGAGCCCGGCAGCGGCGGCGTGACGAAGGGCGACGAAACTGTCGGCACGAAAGGCGACGAGCGCGTCCGGGACATGCCGCCGCATCCAGCCGGCGACCGGCGAGTTGGCGAGCAGTTCGTCGCCGGCGAGCCAGGCATGACCGTCCGCGAGAACGTCGGCGGGATGTGCGTCGACATAGGTCCTGGCGCCGTAGACTGCAAAGCCGACCTCGGCGACCCGACTGCCGACCAGCGGCGACGGCAGCTCCCTGGCCGGGCGGATCGCGACGTCGGCATCCCGCTTGGTGAGGTTGAGGCGGCTGTTGGTGAGCGCGAGCTCGATAGCGATGCGCGGATGCCGCCGCCGGAACGAAGCCAGATGGCGGGGCAGCACCGTGGTCATGAAGCTGTCCGTGGTGGTGACCCGTATCACGCCCTCGAGCTTCAGGTCGCGGCCGGCGATCCGACGTTCCAGCGCCGAGACCGTGTCGTCGATGCTGCGCGCCGCCGCGACCAGCTGCTCGCCCTCCGCGGTCAGCACGTAGCCTTTGGGCAGTCGTTCGAAAAGCCGGATCTTCTGCGCCTCCTCGAAGGCGTGCACCCGTCGCAGCACCGTCGTGTGATTGACCCCGAGCCGGCGTGCCGCCGAGGCGACCGATCCATGGTCGGCGACCGCCAGCACGAAGCGTAGATCGTCCCAGTTCACCCTGTGCGTCATTGCAGTCCAATCCTGCGATTTATCGCAATGGCATATATTTTAAGCACATGATAGGCTCGGCATCGCTCAAATTATTTCGACAGGGAGACACAGTATGAGACCCGTCCTCTTCGCCACCTTCGGCCTCCTGGCTGCCGGCACAGTCGCCACAACCGCGGTCGCCGACGGTCATCTAGAAAGCGCGGTGAAGGCCCGCCAGGGCTTCATGCAGGTCGTGGCTTACAACCTCGGGCCGCTCGGCGCCATGGCGAAGGGCGAGATGGACTACGACGCCGAGATGGCCGCCACCAACGCCGCCAACCTGCAGGCCCTCGCCAACATGAACACCGGCGCGATGTGGCCTGCCGGCTCGGACAACGGAGCACTCGGCGAGGACAAGACACGCGCTCTGCCGGCCGCCTGGGCCGCCGACTCCAAGGTCGGTGAAAAGCATCAGGCCTGGGCCGACGCCACCGCCAATCTCGCAGCGGTCGCCGGCGACGGTCTGGACGCCCTGAAGCCTGCGGTGGCCGAAGTCGGCAAGTCCTGCGGCGGGTGCCACGACGATTACCGCGCCGAGAAGAAATAGCGGCCGGAACGGCTAAGAGAGAGCGTGCCGGCGGACCGGGACTGATCCCGGACCGGTCCACCGGTACGCGGCCGTCGTTGAACGACTCGGGCGTTCGAGCGGTCGACCAAAGCGATGCCCGCGGGGAGGTTTGACATGAACAGACATCAGCTCGGCGTCTCGTTGGCTCTCGGTCTCATGATGGCCCTGCCGGCATTCGCCCAGGACGCCAATCGCGCGATCGAGCATGTGGAAGGCGACGTCTACCGCTTCCAGAATAATTTTCATTTCGCCATGTTCGTGGTGACCGACGAAGGCATCGTGGTCACCGATCCGATCAATGCCGAGGCGGTGGCCTGGCTGAAGGACGAGCTGATGGAGCGCTTCGATCAGCCCGTGACCCACATGGTCATGTCCCACCACCACGCCGATCATGCGAGCGGCGGCCAGGCCTGGGGCGACATTGAGGTGATCGCCCACGAAAACTTCCCGGCCCATGTCAAGGCGGGCGATGTCGACACCGCCATGCCGACCGAGACCTTCGCCGATCAGCACGGCTTCGAGCTCGGCGGCAAGACCTTCGAGCTGACCTATCTCGGCGAGGGCCACGGCGACGATATGATCGTCACCATCGTGCGCCCGGAAAACGTCGCCTTCGTGGTCGACGTCGTCTCGCCCAAGCGTCTGCCCTACCGCGACTTCCCGCGCACCGACATCGACGGGCTGATCGCGCAGATCGAAACGCTGGAGGCGCTCGACTTCGACATTCTGGCACCCGGCCACAGCGTCCTCGGCACCAAGCAGGACGCCGCCGACACGCGCCTCTACATCGAGCATCTCAAGAGCGAAGTGCAGGCCGCCCTGGACGCCGGCATGAGCGAGGAAGAGATCCTCGCCTCCGACATCACCGACGACTACCGGGACCTCGGCGCCTACGACCAGTTCCGCGACCTCAACATCCAGGGCATGATCCGCTGGCTGGCAGCCAGCGGCTAGACTTGCCTCGATCACGCGATGGTGTCGGCGTCTGACCGTGGAGGCCGTCGCCTTGACCCACGCAAACGGTTACTATTCCGGTGGGCCAATGTGGTGACCGGACTGCTGCATAATCCACGCTGACGATGCATCAAGCCGTCTTGCCAATCACGGTGTTTGGCCACCGCTTTAGTAAGGCGAAAGAAGATCAGCCGCAGGAGACTTGACATGGAACGAAAGAAAGCCAGCGATTTCGATCCCGAGTTGCTTGAGCTCTTCGACGGCTATGTTCATGGCCAGGTGACCAAGCGCGCCTTCTTCGATCAGGCCGCCAAGTTCGCGGTCGGCGGCGTGACGGTCGCCGCACTGGTCGACAGTCTGATGCCCAATTATGCCCTCGCCCAGCAGGTCGCCCCCGACGACCCGGACATCACCGGCGAACGCATCATCTACGAGTCGCCGGACGGGCACGGCAGCATCAACGGCTACCTGGTCAAGCCCGCCGGCGCCGACGGCCCGACGCCCGGCGTCGTCGTCGTGCACGAGAACCGCGGGCTCAACCCCTATATCGAGGACGTCGCACGCCGGGTCGCCAAGGCCGGCTTCACCGCACTCGCCCCGGACGGGCTCACCCCGCTCGGCGGCTATCCCGGCAACGACGACGACGGCCGCGCCATGCAGAAGGAGCTGGACCGGGCCAAGCTCGCCGAGGACTTCTTCGCCGCCTTCGAGACCCTGTCGGCGCGGGACGACATCACCGACAAAGTGGGCGTCACCGGCTTTTGCTATGGCGGCGGCATCTCCAACGCCATGGCCGTGCGCTATCCCGAACTCGCCGCTGCCGTCCCCTTCTACGGCCGCCAGCCCGCCGCCGAGGACGTGCCGGCGATCCAGGCGCCGCTGCTGATCCACTATGGCGGCCTCGACGAGCGTATCAACCAGGGCTGGCCCGCCTACGAAGCCGCCCTCGAGGAGCACGGCAAGACCTACACCGTGCATTTTTACGAGGGCGCCAATCACGGCTTCCACAACGACACCACGCCCCGCTATGACGAGGAGGCAGCCAAGCTCGCCTGGGAACGCACTGTCGCATTCTTCGAGGAGCATTTGACGAGCTGATCAGCCAGGCCGGCGCACCGGCCCCGGTTCAGGCTTGGCGATTCAGGCCTGGCGCGCCGGTGCTGCGGACGGCCCTTGCGGCGTGATCCTGAGAACCGCGCGCGTCGCCAGGATGCCGACGATCAGCGCCGCCACGAAGATCCAGACTTCGATGCGCCCGGTGCCGAGGGCCGGAATGCCGCCGCCGGGACAGAACCCGGCGATGCCCCAGCCGACGCCGAACAATGCTGAACCGCCGATCAGGCGGGCGTCGATTTGCGTGCTGGTCGGCAAGGAGAAGCGCTCGGCCAGGATCGGCGCCTGCCGTCCGAGCACCAGCCGGTAGCCGATGAAGGTGGTGATCAGGGCGCCGCCCATCACGAAGATGAGACTCGGGTCCCAGCTGCCGGCGATATCGAAAAAATTCAGCACCTTGGCGGGATTGACCATGCCAGAAAGGACGATGCCGAGCCCGAACAGGAGGCCGATGGCGAAGGCCGAGAGAAGGCGCATCGGATCAGCCTCCGAAAACGTGGCGGATGGCGTAGACGGCCACGAAGGTCACGATCATGAAGGTTGCGACCGCGGCGATCGAGCGCGGTGACAGGCGCGCCATGCCGCACACGCCATGTCCCGACGTGCAGCCGCTTCCGAGCGTCACGCCCGCACCCACGATCAGCCCGCCGATGATCAGCGACGTGGTCGAGACCGGAACCTGGATCTCCGGCATGACGCCGGTGATGAGGTGGATCGAAGTCGAGGCCGAAATCATCCCGGCGATCATCGCGACCCGCCAGGACCAGTCCCGAAACCCGGCGGGCAGGAGCGCGCCGGCCAGAATGCCGGTCGCACCCGCGATCCGGCCATGGACCAGCATCAGAAAAGTCGCGGAAAGGCCGATCAGCACGCCGCCGGCGAGCGACGCCAAAGGGGTGAAGGCGGTTTCCATGGGATCTATGCCTCGCAGTTACGGCTTTCGTTCGGTCAAGCGGCGACGATCATGGCACGTCCTTCGGGAATGTCGATGCGTCACGGCGCGCCTGGCTCCGCCTGCCTCCGGTCAGCGACAGATTGACCCCCCGCCGGAATTCGAGCAGCTTTCCGACGCGCCGAAGAGACCAGGAAAACCGCATGGCGCAGATGTCACGACCCCCTGCTCTCGCCGAAACGGGCGCCCATGACCCTTCCCGCCTCCGCGACCGAATGCGTCTCCCGTCCATGGCTCCTGTCGCCATGGACGATCGTCGCCGTCCAGGCGCTGGTCTCGGCCGCCGGGCTGGTCGTCGAGATCGTCGCGGGACGCATGCTCGCCCCCTATGTCGGCATGTCCATCTACACCTGGACGGCCGTGATCGCCGTTGTGCTGGCCGGCTTTTCGGTCGGCCACTGGGTCGGCGGCGTGATGGCGGAACGGTCCCGGGAAGACGCGCTCGGCATGGTCGCGGTATGCCTTGCGCTCGCCGCGCTGACCACCGCCCTCACCCTGTCGATCCTGCGGGCTACGGCCGCCGGCGTTCTCGGAAATGCGCCCTCCCCGGGCCTCGCCATCCTGGCGCTCGCCGCCCTCATCGTTTTTCTCCCCTCCTTTTTCGCCGGCACGCCTTCCCCTGTCCTGGCCAAGACCATCGTCGATCTCGAGCCGACGCGCGCGGGCAAGGCTCTCGGCGCGATCTTCGCGGCGAGCTCCATCGGCGCGATCGCCGGCACGCTGGGTGCAGGCTTCGTCTTCATTTCCTGGCTCGGATCGACCGCCACCATCGTCGCCGTATCCGCGATCTACACAGCACTCGCCTTCCTCCTGCTTGCGCTGGTCGGGAAACGCGCCTGGCGCATCGCCACCCTCGCCGCCGCGATCGCGGCGCTCGCCCTGTCCGGCTACAATCTCGCAGCCTCTTCCGCCTGCACCGAAGAGAGCCGCTATTACTGCATCAGGATCGTCGACTTCACGCCCGAGATCGGCTCGCCGGCGAAGCTGATGGTGCTGGATCATCTCGGCCACGGCATCAATCTGGCCGAGCATCCCGAGGAACTGGTCACGCCCTATGTCGCCCTGATCGACCGCGTTCTGCGTGAACGGCTCGGCGCAAGGCCGGCATCGTCCTTCTTCATCGGCGGTGGTGCTTACACCCTGCCGAGGGCCTGGCTCGCCGCCTCGTCGGACGCCCGCATCACCGTCGCCGAGATCGACCCTGCCGTGACCAGGATCGCACGGCGCGAGATGTGGGTGCCGGCGGACGGGCTGAACGTCGTCCACGAAGACGCGCGCGCGGCGCTCGGCCGGTTTTCCGAACGCTACGAGGTGATCGTCGGCGACGCCTTCACCGATATCGCCGTGCCGCCTCATCTGGTGACGCGCGAGTTCTTCGGCCTCGTGGCGGCGAGGCTTCAGCCGGCAGGCATCTACGCCATGAACGTGGTCGATCACCTGCCGGATATGGACGCCCTGCTCGCCATCCGGCGCACGCTTCTGGAAGTGTTCGATGCGGTCGAGGTCTTCGCCGAGACGGACGACGTCGCCACCGGCGGCCGCACCACCTTCGTCCTGTTCGCCTCGGCGACGCCGAGCGGCCTCAAAGGCGTGACCGACGACAGCCGCAGTTTTGCGCAGATCGCGCCCGAGCAGCTGGATCGCCTTTCGCGCCAGAAAGACGTCCCGATCCTGACCGACGACTATGCCCCGATCGACCGGCTGGTCGGGATCGGCGAGCTCTGATCGTGAAAACGTCGTCGGCGTCCGGGGTCACCGATCCCGACGACCTTCCAGATGCCAAAGGCGCCTATCTTCTCCTGATCGACCTGACATGCCCACTTCTCCTTCCGCAGCGCTTCGACGGACGAGCGCTGCCGCCCGGCCGCTACGGATATGCCGGCAGCGCCTACGGGCCGGGCGGCATCCGCGCCCGCTGCCGCCGTCATCTCGACCGCCGGGTCAAACGCCACTGGCATGTCGACTGGCTCACATCCGCCGCCGACGGGCTTCAGGTCATGTCCTTTCCCGGCGGTCGCGAATGCGCGCTGATCGAGACGCTGATCGCCGGCCTCCCTGCCCGATGCCCCATCCCCGGCTTCGGCAGCAGTGACTGCCATCGATGTCCGGCGCATCTGGTCGGCTTCGACGATCATCCCGATATTGACGTCGCGATCGCAATCGCGATGACGGCAAGGATGTAATCGGCGGAGAATTCACTTCCTTGCAAGGTCGAGAGCGGCGAAAATGGCGGCGTACGCCATGCTGTGGCCGGAATGCCGCTGTCCATTGGGTGAGGAAAGGACGACATGTCCTTGGTAAAACAGTTGGGAATCGTCGCACTGATCCTGATGGCGCTGGCTGCCGGATGGTACTGGGGCCCGGGCGGAACGGGCGACGACTCCGCGGACGCGGCGACCGGGGGCGAGCGCCGTGCGGTGCCGGTCGACACCGTCACGGTCGAGCGGGCGACGCTCGCCCGCAAGGTCGAGGCGGTCGGCACCACGCGGGCGCGACAGTCGATCGATGTCCGCCCGGCCGCATCCGGGCGCGTGGTCGAGCTCGCCTTCTCGCCGGGTGCGCGGATCGACGAGGCCGATGTCCTTGTCCGCCTGGACTCGGCGAGCGAGGAGGCTGACGTCGCCGAAGCGCGCGCCGAGCGGCGGGAGGCGGAGCTGGCGCTGGAGCGGGCAAGGGCGCTGGCCGAGCGAAACAACGTCGCCGCGGCCACGGTAGACGGGCTGGAAGCCGCCTTCGAGGCCGCGGACGCCCGCCTTCGACGCAGCGAGAAAAGCCTCGACGACCGTGAGATCAGGGCGCCTTTCGCCGGCATCATCGGTCTGAAGCAGGTGGATGTCGGCGCGCGCGTCGACGAGGACACGGTGATCGCCACCCTCGACGATCTCGCCGAAATAGAGATCGATTTCAGGGCGCCCGAGATCCACTTCGGCGAGGTGTCGGCCGGCCAGAAGATCGAGGCGACCAGCGCCGCGTTCGGCAATCGCAGCTTCGAAGGATCGATCGCCACCATCGACAGCCGGATCGACCCGGTATCGCGCGCCTTTCAGGTCCGCGCGAAAATTCCCAATCCCGACCTCACTTTGCCAGCCGGCATGTTCATGCTGGTGGAACTGACCCTTGCCGAGCGCGACGTGCTGACCGTGCCCGAGGGGGCGGTGATGCTTTCCGACCGTCAGGCCAGCGTGTTCGTGATCGAGGACGGCGTCGCCGAACGCCGGGAGATCGAGCTCGGCCAGCGCGAGATCGGACGGGTCGAGGTGGTGGACGGCCTCGCCGAGGGCGAGCGGGTGGCGGTCACCGGGCTGCAGCGGCTTCGGCCGGGATCGGCGGTGACCTTCGACGAACCCGAGACGCCGGACGCTCCCGTCGAGACGGACAGCGTCGAGAGCGGTACGGGATCCGCCTGATGCTCTCCGATCTCGCCATCAAACGCCCGGTGCTGGCGACGGTGATGAGCCTCCTGATCATCGTCTTCGGTATCGCCTCGCTGCTCGACCTGCCGATCCGTGAGCTGCCCGACATCGACTATCCGACGGTGACCGTGAGCGTCGGGTATGAGGGCGCCGCACCGGGTGTGATCGACACCGAGATCGTCGAGACGGTCGAGAGCGCGATCGCCGGAATCGCCGGCGTCAAGACCATCGAGTCCCGAAGCCGCCGGGGCAATGGACGGACGGTGATCACCTTCACGCCCGGACGCAATATCGACGAAGCCGCCAATGACGTGCGTGACGCCGTCGGGCGGGTGCGCGGCAGCCTGCCGGAGGACGCGGGCGAACCGCGCATCGCCAAGAGCGACGACGACGACGATCCGGTGATGCGGATCGGCATCGTCAGCGACCGCATGGGCCCCTCCGAACTCACGGACTACGCCGAGCGCTTCATCGTCGATCGCCTCGCTACCCTCGACGGCGTGGCCAGCGTCGACATCTTCGGCGATCGTCGCTATGCGGTGCGCATCTGGCTCGACCGCCAGGCGATGGCCGCGAGAAATCTGACGGTCAGCGACGTCGAGGCGGCGCTCGCCCGCAACAATCTGGAGCGGCCCGCAGGTCAGCTCGAAAGCGAAACGCGCCAGTTCCAGATCCGCACGGTCAGCCGGCTGAACGACGTCGACGGCTTTCGAAGCCTCGTGGTCAGCCGCATCGACGGCTATCCCGTGCGCCTCGCCGACATCGCCCGCGTCGAGCTCGGCGCCGAGGACGACGACACCATCGTGCGCGCCAACGGCGAGTCGGCGATCGGGCTCGGCGTGCTGCGCCAGTCCAGCGCCAACACCATCGAGATCGCACGAGCGATCGAGGCCGAACTTGATGCCCTTCGCCCCGCGCTGCCCGCCGGCATGACCATCGAGATCGGCTCCAATGACGCACGTTTCATCGAGCAGTCGATTCGCGAGGTGCTGAAGGCACTCTTGATCGCGCTCGGTCTGGTGGTGCTGGTGATCTTCGCCTTTCTCGCCTCGATCCGGGCCACATTGGTGCCGGCGGTCACCATCCCGGTGGCAGTGATCGGCGCCTTCATCGGCGTCTACGCGCTCGGCTTCTCGATCAACGTGCTGACACTGCTCGCCCTGATCCTGGCGATCGGTCTGGTGGTCGACGATGCGATCGTGGTCCTGGAGAACGCCCAGCGCCGGATCGATCTCGGCGAGAGCCCGCTGGTCGCGAGCGCACTCGGCACGCGCCAGGTGACGTTTGCGGTGCTCGCCACCTCTGCCACCCTGATCGCGGTGTTCCTGCCGCTCTCCTTCATGCAGGGCCAGGTCGGCCGCCTGTTCCGCGAGTTCGGCTTCGTGCTGGCGATCGCGGTCGCGATCTCGACGCTGGTCGCGCTGACCCTTTGCCCGATGCTCTGTTCGAAATGGCTGAGGCCGGGCTCCGAAGGCTCGCTGGTCCACAAAGCGGTGCATGGCGGGCTGGACCGCCTGACCTCCGCCTATCGGCGCCTGCTCGCGGCCTCTCTGGGGGCGCCGATCGTAGCACTCGCCATCGCCGTTCTGGTCGGCGCCGCGTCCTACTGGCTCTATCTCGCATTGCCCAAGGAGCTGGCGCCGAGGGAGGATCGGGGTGTCTTCTTCGTTTCGGTCACAGCGCCGCAGGGGGCGACCGTCGGCTATACCGACGCCGAGGTGCGCAAGATCGAGGCGATCGCTCAGCCGCTGCTCGATGACGGCGAGGCCAGGCGGGCGTTCGCCATCGTCGGCCGGCGAAACGAGCCGAACCGTGCCTTCGTCGTGGTCCGCCTCGCCGAGTGGGATGCGCGCGAGAGGGATGCGCAGTCGATAAGCCAGAGCCTGGTTCCGGAGCTCCGCGAACTCAGCGGCGTCAGGGCGGTCGCGATCTCGCCGACCGGCCTCGGCCTGCGCGGCAGCCGGACGCCGCTGCGCGTGGTGATCGGCGGGCCGGACTACGCCTCGGTGCAGCGCTGGGCCGAGGAGATGGTCGCCGCCGCCGAAGCCAATCCCGGCCTTCGCGACGTCGAGACCGATTTCGAGCAGAACCAGCCACAGCTGGACATCCGCATCGATCGCGAGCGCGCCGACGATCTCGGCATCAGCGTCGAGGCGATCGCCGGCACGCTGCAGACCATGCTCGCCTCGCGCGAAGTCACCACCTATGTCGATCGCGGCCGCGAATATTCGGTCATGCTGCAGGCCGAGGAGAACGACCGGCGGACGACCGCCGATCTCGGCAACATCTTTCTGCGTGCCGGCGACAGCGGCGGGCTTTCACCGCTCGGCCCCCTCGTCCGGATCGAGGAGCGCGCCTCGGCGCCCAATCTTCGCCGCTTCGACCGCCTGCCGTCGGTCACCATCTCGGCCGCGCTCAATGACGGCTACGATCTTGCAAGCGCCATCACCTTCATGCAGGAGCGCGCCGAGGAGATCCTGCCGCTCGGCGCCAAGCTCGGCTATGCCGGCCAGACGGAGCAGTATCTGGAGACGACCGGCGGCGTCTTCGTCACCTTCGCGCTCGCCCTGCTGATCGTCTATCTCGTCCTCGCCGCCCAGTTCGAGAGCTTCGTGCACCCCGCGATCATCATGCTGACCTTGCCGCTCGCGGTCTCGGGTGCGCTCGCCGCGCTCTGGCTCGCCGGGGCATCTTTGAACATCTACAGCCAGGTCGGCCTGATCCTGCTGGTCGGATTGATGGCCAAGAACGGCATCCTGATCGTGGAGTTCGCGAACCAGCTTCGGGATGAAGGCCGTTCGATTCGGGACGCGGCGCTCGAGGCATCCGCGATTCGCCTTCGTCCGATCCTGATGACCGTGCTCTCGACCATGCTCGGCGCGCTGCCGCTGGCGCTCGCCACCGGCGCCGGTGCGGAAAGCCGTCAGGCGATCGGCCTGGTGATCATCGGCGGTCTCGGTATCGCCTCGCTCCTCACCCTGATCGTGACACCGGTCCTCTACGACCTCCTCGCCCGCTTCGCACGGCCGAGAGGTGCAGCCGAACGGGAGCTGGAAAAGGCGCTGTCAGGCAGGCCGGAGCCGACCTGACCCCTCGTGAGAAGTTCGCTGCGGCCCACTTCATTGATTGCGCGTCGCTCAAACAGATGCGGCGGCCCGTCTCCGGACCGCCGCATGAACAGGATCGTTTACCGATGCAGGATCGGCATCGGTGATCTGGAGGGTCTCATCGCCGATCAGGCGCAGCCACCTCCGCGGTGATCGTCGTCGTGACCGCCATGATCCCCGCGATCGACATGGTGATGATGGTGATGCACGACATGGCCGTCGTCGCAGGGCGCGTCATGGTCGTGGCAGTCGATATGGTCGAAGTCGGTCATCTTGCCGTCATCGAACTGCAGCTTGTCGACGCCGCCCTTGCCGTCGAACTGATCCTTGACCACCACACGGGTCTCGCCGTCCTTGCTGGTGATGATCATGTCGTCGCCGCGACGCTCGATATTGTAGTCGTCACGATCGCCATCGAGCCTGACGGTGTCGTTTCGGCCCCTGCCGTCCCGGATGACGTTGTCGCTGCCGTTCTCGATGATGTAGCGGTCGCTGCCCTTGCCGCCGTTCAGGTGGTTGTGGCCTTCGCCGCCCTTGAGAACGTCCCTGCCGCGACCACCGAAGAGGTGATCGTCACCGCAACCGCCATCCAGCACGTCACGACCCCGACCGCCATAAAGACGGTCATCGCCGCAACCCCCGTCGAGATGGTCACGGCCGCGGCCGCCATGAAGACGATCGTCGCCGCAGCCACCGTCGAGATGATCACGTCCACGGCCACCATGCAGGCGATCGTCACCGCATCCGCCGTCGAGATGATCGCGCCCACGGCCGCCATACAGACGATCGTCGCCACAGCCGCCATCCAGATGATCGCGTCCACGGCCGCCATGCAGGCGATCGTCGCCACAACCGCCGTCGAGATGGTCGTTCCGCCAGCTGCCCCTCATGGTCTCGCCGAGATCGCAACCGTGATTTTGATGACCGCCGCCGCAGGCACCCCCGTCTCTGCCGAGGAGCTGGCCCAGCATGTCCTTGATGTCCATGAGCAGCGCTTCCGCGCCCTGCTGGCCGGCACGCGCCTGACCGCCACCGAAGAGTCCATTCAAAATACCGGGCAGACCGCCGCCCAGGAGCTTGCCGAGACCTCCTTCGCCGAGAAGACCACCGACAGCCTTGCCGAACGATCCGCCGACGGCCTTGCCGACCGATCCGCCGAGCGCGCTTGCCGCGAATCCTGCAACTGCACCCCAAACCATGACATCCCTCCAATAGTTGTTTTGGTGGCCGCTATCGTCACGCCGTCGGCGTCACCGTCGCGACCCTCTCATCCGAAGTGATCGGATGTCTCCAGCATCCAACCGCTCCCGTCTGGCCGAACATTCCCGCAACGGCTCGGAATTACCGCCGCACGAACATCCAGGCCTTCCCGCGCACTGATCCCAAACAGCGCCTGGGAGGCCGAAGAATGACCATAGAAAATCCATGAGATCAACTGGAAATCAGATGCCGAAGTTGTTCTTTTTACTGCCGAATCAACCAAGAAGAGCACCTTGCAAAACCGTGGCACGCAGGCGGTGGAAAAGGAGGCGGATCGCTGGCCGACGTCTGCGTCAGCAGCGTGGAAGCGGTCGGCGAACTTGATCCGGATCGCCCGAAAGCGTATCCCCTCGCCATTGCCGAAAGGAAGCCGGATGCCGAACGTCGAGCCGAGCGATCCGTCCGTGTCGGGATCGAATGTCGCCGAGTTCACGGTGAGCGAATTGTCGGGCGCGCTCAAGCGCACGATCGAGAACGCCTATGGCTATGTGCGCGTGCGCGGCGAGATCTCCGGTTTCAAGCGGGCCGCATCGGGTCATCTCTATTTCGCGCTCAAGGACGAGCACGCGCTGATCGACGGCGTCTGCTGGCGCGGCACCGCCGGCAAGCTGGGCTTCCAGCCGGAAGACGGCCTCGAGGTCGTCGCAAGCGGCCGGATCACCACCTATGCCGGCCGCTCCAAATATCAGATCGTCGTCGATCGCCTGGAGCCTGCCGGCGCCGGTGCGCTGATGGCGCTCTTGGAGGAGCGCAGGAAAAAACTCGCCGCGGAAGGCCTGTTCGATCGGGAACGCAAACGTAGTTTGCCGTTCCTTCCCGAAGTGATCGGCGTCGTCACCTCGCCGACCGGCGCAGTGATCCGGGACATTCTGCACCGCATCGAAGAGCGCTTTCCGCGCCGCGTGCTGCTCTGGCCGGTGGTGGTCCAGGGCGACCGCGCGAAGGACGAGGTCGCCGCTGCGATCGAAGGCTTCAACCGGCTGTCAGCCGGCGGGGTGACCCCGCGGCCGGACGTGATCATCGTCGCACGCGGCGGCGGCTCGCTCGAGGATCTCTGGGCGTTCAACGAGGAGATCGTGGTGCGCGCCGCGGCGGCGAGCGCCATCCCGCTGATCTCCGCGGTCGGTCACGAGACCGACACCACGCTGATCGATCTCGCCTCCGATCACCGCACACCCACGCCGACCGCAGCGGCCGAGCTCGCCGTGCCGGTGCGCGCCGAGCTTTTGACGCGCATCGCCGATCTCGGCGCCCGTTCCCTCGCCGCGACCGACCGCAGCCTGAAGGAGCGGCGCCAGGCGATCGACGGCCTCGCCCGCGGCCTGCCGGCGCCCGCCCTCCTGCTCGGACAGGCCGCACAGCGGCTGGACGAGCTCGCCGATCGCCTGCCCCATGGCCTGCGCGCGCGCATCGATCGCGCCCGCCATCAGCTCGCCGAGACCAGGGCGCGCCTCGGATCGCCTACAGCCCTCCTGCGCGACGCCAGGCTCCGCCTGCAGAGCCCGTCAGGGCAGCTCGACCAGCTGTTCAAAGCCGAAATCCGCGGACACGCACGCGACTTCGCCCGCCTCGTAAAGCGCCTTTCGCTGGACGAGATCGCGCTCCGCCTGCCGCGCCATCGCGGCGTGCTGGACGATCTCTCGCTGCGCCGGGATCACGCCTATCGGAGCCGCGTCGCCCACGCCGCGGACCGCCTGCGCAGCGCCGCCAGCCTACTCGCGAGCTACAGCTATCAAGGCGTTCTCGCCCGCGGCTTCGCGCTTGTGCGGGACGATCGCGGCAAGCCGGTCACCAGCGCCGCAGAGGCCGCGCAACGCAAGCGGGTCGACCTCGAATTCGCGGACGGCCGCACGCCGGCTCTGATCACGGCCGAGCCAGCACCCCGGCCGCGCCGAACGCCGACCAAACCTGCCGGCGGCGATGGCAGCCAGGGACGCCTGCTCTAGCTGGAAGGTCAGATCCAGAACGCGGGATCCCGGCAAAGCCGCATCGAAAACCCGGCGGATATGTCCGGCGGGACGGCGGGTCTCACTCGTGCTCATGGGCGTTCGTGCTCATGGGCGTTCGGCCGCAGTGGTCTATTCTCCGGCCCGGCCTTATCGTTATCCTCGCCGCACTCGGAGATCATCACTGCGTCAACGGGTGCTGAAACGCTGAGGGTATGAAGATGAGCATTCGCGTTGCCGTCATCGGCGCCGGCATCATGGGCGCCGATCATGCGAGGATCGTGACGGACGATCTGCCGGGCGCCGTCCTGCAGGTGGTCTGCGACGCCGCCGAGGCGCGCGCCCGAGAAGTCGCGGATGCGACCGGCGCCGCCGATATCGCCACCGACCCGGAAGAGGTGATCCGGCGGGATGACGTCGACGCGGTCCTGATCGCGAGCCCCGATCAGACCCATGCACCGCTGACCCTGGCGGCGCTGGCGCTGGAAAAGCCTGTGCTTTGCGAAAAGCCGCTGGCGCCGGCTTCGGCCGACTGCCTGGGGGTGATCGAGAAGGAGGTGGCGATCGGCCGGCAGCTGGTGCATCTAGGCTTCATGCGGCGCTTCGATCCCTCCTATCGGGCGATGAAACAGACACTCGCGGAGGGCACACTCGGCGGCGCCGTCATGATGCACAATTTTCACAGGAACGTGGAAGCGCCCGCCAATTTCACCGGTCAGATGGCGATCACCAATTCCGCCCCGCACGAGTTCGACATCGCGCGCTTCGTGCTCGACACCGACTATGCCGCGGTGTCGGTGTTCCAGCCGACGAGCGTGGACGCTTCGAAGACGGGGGCACCCGTCCTCATCGTGCTGGAGACGACCGGCGGACAGCTGGTCAATATCGAAATCAACAACAACGCCGCCTATGGCTATGACGTGCGCGGCGAGCTGGTCGGCGAGAAGGGGGCGATCTCGCTGAACGCGGCGCCGCCCGCGCGCATCGACCTCGATCTGCAGTCGGTTACCGCCTACGCCGCCGACTGGCGCCCGCGCTTCGCGGAAGCCTACCGGCTGCAGAACAAGGCCTGGATCAAAGCGATCGAGACCGGAACGCCGTCTCCGATCGCCGCCAATGCCTGGGACGGCTACTGCTCCTCGCTAATCGCCGAAGCCGGCGTTCGAGCGCTCCGGGAAGGGGGCAAAGTTATTCTCGAAATGGCCGAAATGCCGGCGCTCTACGCAGGCGCTTGAAGGAGCCAACTTCATGAAATTGGGATTCGTCTCCGACAGTCTGGGCTCGATGAGCTTCGAAGACCTGCTCGACAACGCCGCGCGCATGGGCGTTCAAGGGATCGAGATCAACACCGGCGGCTGGTCGACCGCGCCCCATTTCGATCTGGCGGCGATGAAGGAAAGTGCTGCCGCGCGAAAGGATTTTTCGCGCGCCTTCGAAGATCGGGGGCTCGAGATCATCGCACTCAACGCCAATGGCAACCCGCTGCATCCGACCGACCCTGCCCAGGGCGAGTGCCTGAAGGACACGATTCGCATCGCGGGCGCGATGGGAATCAGGAAGATCTGCACCATGTCCGGGCTGCCGGCTGGCAGCGTCGAGGATGTGATGCCCAACTGGGTCGTTTCCTCCTGGCCGCCCGAGACGCAATCGATTCTGCGCTATCAATGGGTGGACGTGCTGTTTCCGTTCTGGACGGAGATCACAGGTCTGGCGAGGGAAAACGGCGTCGAACAGATCGCGCTCGAGCTGCATGGCAATCAATGCGTCTACAACGTGCCCTCGCTCCTGAAGCTCAGAACGGAGATCGGGCCCGTGATCGGCGCCAATCTCGACCCCTCCCACCTCTTCTGGATGGGTGCCGATCCGTTGGTCGCCGCCGAAGCACTGGGAGAGGCGATCTTCCACGTGCACGCCAAGGACACCATGCTGAACGCGCCCGTTCAGGCGACCACGTCGCTCCTGGAGAACGGCTCGCTCATGGACATCCCGGCACGCTCCTGGAGCTACATCACCCTCGGCTTCGGCCATGGCGAGGAATGGTGGCGGCAATTCTGCTATCGCCTGAGAATGGCCGGCTATGACGGCTGGCTCTCGATCGAGCATGAGGACGTGCTGCTGAACGCGCTCGAGGGGCTGGAAAAGTCGGTGACGCTTTTGAAAGGCGTCATGCCGGTCGCAGTCTCGGATTTCAAACCGCAGGCGATTTGATATAAATGTTTCGTTTTGGCGCCATCGGGCTGATGTCATGGGAAAGAACCTGGACCTCATCACCATCGGACGCTCGTCGGTCGACCTCTATGGCGACCAGATCGGCGGACGGCTGGAGGACATGGGGTCGTTCTCGAAATATATCGGCGGCTCACCGACCAATATCGCCGCCGGAACCGCCAGGCTTGGCCTGAAATCAGCGGTGATCACCGCGGTCGGCGACGAGCATATGGGGCGCTTCATCGTCGAGCAGCTCCAGCGTGAAAGTGTGGATGTCCGAGGTATCAAGACCGATCCCGAGCGACTGACCGCTCTCGTGATCCTCGGCATACGCGACGACGAGCAGTTCCCTCTGATTTTCTATCGCGAGAACTGCGCGGACATGGGGCTTTCCGAGGAAGACATCGGCGAGGATTTCATCGCCGAGGCCCGCGCCGTGCTCGCGACCGGCACCCATCTCAGCCATCCCAGGACGGAAGCCGCGGTGATCAGGGCGCTGGAGCTCGGGAAGAAACATGGCGCGCGCACCGCGCTCGACATCGACTATCGGCCGAACCTCTGGGGCGTGGCCGGCCATGGCGAGGGCGAGAGCCGCTTCGTCGAGAGCGACAAGGTGACGAAGAAGCTGCAGTCGACGCTGCATCTGTTCGATCTGATCGTCGGCACCGAGGAAGAGTTTCACGTCGCCGGCGGCTCGACGGATACCATCCGCGCGTTGAAATCGGTGCGCGAGGTGTCTGCCGCGACCCTGATCTGCAAGCGCGGTGCCGCGGGCGCCGTCGCCTTCGAAGGTGAGATCCCGGCAAGCCTGGACGATGGCCAGACCGGCCCCGGCTTTCCGATCGAGGTGTTCAATGTGCTCGGTGCCGGCGACGGTTTTTTCTCCGGCCTCCTGAAGGGCTGGCTGGACGACGAGGATTGGCCGACGGCGCTCAAATACGCCAATGCCTGCGGCGCCTTCGCGGTCAGCCGCCATGGCTGCGCGCCCGCCTATCCCTCCTGGCAGGAGCTGCAGTTTTTTTTCGAGCGAGGGATCGAACGGCCCGATCTTCGACACGATGTCGAGCTCGAGCAGATGCACTGGGCAACGAATCGGAGGGCGACCACCCGCGCCGGCGGCTGGCCGGAAGCCCGCATCTTCGCCTTCGACCATCGCTCCCAGTTCGAGGAGATGGCGGGTGCGAGCCCGGGAAGAATCAGCGCCTTCAAGCAGCTCTGCCTGGAGGCGGCACTGGCCGTGCAGGACGGCCGCCCCGGCTACGGCATTCTTTGCGACTCGAGGCTCGGGCGCGAAGCCCTTTACCGTGCGGCTGGCAGCCGCCTCTGGATCGGCCGGCCGGTCGAGCTTCCGGGCTCGCGCCCGCTTCGCTTCGAGCCCGAGCTCGGCGAGGACCTTGGCCAGCTGCATGAATGGGCGCGCGAGAACGTGGTCAAGGTTCTCTGCTTTTGCCACCCGCACGATGCGCCCGAGATGCGCGCCGAGCAGGAGGCCTCGGTCAGGCGTCTGTTCACGGCGGCGCGCCGCAACGGCCTGGAGTTTCTCCTGGAGGTCATTCCCTCCAAGGTGGGCGCGGTCGACGAAGACACGACCGCCACGCTCATTCGCCAGTTCTACGAGGCCGGCGTCTATCCGGACTGGTGGAAGCTGGAGCCCTTCAAGACCGAGTCGGCCTGGGCCCGCGTGATCGACGCGATCGAGGGAAACGACGCGCACACCCGCGGCATTCTGGTGCTCGGCCTGGACGCGCCGGAAGACGAGCTGCGCGTGTCGTTCGAGATCGCGGCCTCCTTCCCGCTGGTGAAAGGCTTCGCCGTCGGACGCACGATCTTCGGCGACGTCGCGCGCGCCTGGTTGAAGGGCGAGACCGACGACGCCGCAGCGACCCTGGAGATGACCGGCCGTTACCGCCGGCTTTGCGCGATCTGGGATGAAGCGCGGGCGCGTCGACAGGAGACGACGGCGTGACGTGCCTGGTCCGAACGATCGCAGAAAGGACGAAACAGTGGCTGATCTTCTGAAAAAGCCTTTTGGGCGGCATGGCAAGGTGCATGACATCACGCCGGCCTCCGCCGGCTGGCGCTATGTCGGTTTTTCGCTGTATCACCTGCGCGCCGGCGAGACCGCGGCCGAGGTGACGGGCAGCAACGAGGTCATGCTGGTCATGGTCGAGGGCAAGGCGAGGCTGACGGGTGCCGGCCGGGACTGGGGCGTGCTCGGTGAGCGCATGGACGTCTTCGAAAAGACCCCGCCGCACTGCCTCTATCTGCCCGACGGCACGGACTGGCATGCCGGCGCCGAGACCGACTGTGTGATCGCCGTCTGCTCCGCTCCGGGGAAAGGCGGCCACGAGCCGAGAAAAATCGGCCCGGACGGCATTCAGCTCACCGAACGCGGCAAAGGCACCAACACCCGCCTTATCAACAATATCGCCATGGAGAACGAGGATTTCTGTGACTCGCTCCTCGTCACCGAAGTGTTCACGCCCCAGGGCCACTGGTCATCCTATCCGAGCCACCGCCACGACGAAGACGATTTTCCGCGCATCACCTATCTCGAAGAGACCTACTATCACCGGCTCAATCCGGCTGACGGCTTCGGTATCCAGCGGGTCTACACCGACGACGGCAGGCTCGACGAGACCATGGCGGTTGCCGATGGCGACGTCGTCACGGTGCCGCGCGGCCATCACCCCTGCGGCGCACCCTACGGCTTCGAGATGTACTATCTGAACGTCATGGCCGGGCCGCTCAGGAAATGGCGCTTCGTCCCGGCGCCCGAGGTCCAGTGGATCATGGAACGGGACGCCTGAACCCGGCTTCCGGCCACGCTGCGAGCAAGGCGTCGATCACGTCGATCGAAACGATCACCAGATAGCCCGGACCGTCCTCGGCTTCGATGACGATCTCCCGAGCGATGGTCAGGTTCGACGTGCCGATCAGGGAGCCCGCCTGCATGGTCAGACCGTCCAGAGGGTAGCGAAGGCCCGACGATCGGCGAAACGTCTGACGCGCGAGCGGCCAGATCGAAAAGCGAAGGCCGATCGGAAGCTCGCAACGAAAATCGCCGCGCACCCTGAGCACCGCGTCATGCGCGCCGATCAGCATGATCTCGCGGGTCTTGGTGCAGGCGGCGAGCGCGTGCAGGGCGGCCAGCGAATGATCGAAGCGTGCGCCGAGAAAGCCGAGGCCGATGATCCAAGGCGCTTCGATATGGGCGAGCGCCTTTTCGAGGTCGGTCGAGTTCTGATCCTGAAGATGCACGACCCGGCTCCGCCGCCGCACCGCGTCGATGGCCTCGATCGAGTCGAGATCACCCAAGACCAGATCCGGCACCAGCCCCGCTTCGAGCGCCGTATTGGCGCCGCTGTCCGCCGCGACCAGCGGACGGCCAGCGGCGAGGCTTCGCATCAATGCGGCATCGAGCGGCGCGCCGCCGATCAGCAGCAGCGTGCCGTCAGTCTGGAAAAGCGGTGGTTCAGCGCCGACCATTGCCATGCTCACCCGTGCCGCCTAACATCGACAGTATCTCTTGGGGTGCTCGAAAGAGCTGAGAAAAAACCCATGGAACCTGAACCAGTTCGTACTGGCGGAGGGAAGAGAGTTGTCGATATCAGCGCCGTTCGACGCCGAAATCTTCGAGAAAATCTTCCTCTGATCCGCCGTTCCTGAAAGGGAGGGAACGCGCATGACGATGTCTTTTGTCAACAAGCCGGTCCTCGCGGCCGGTCTGTTCGCGGTCGGTCTCGCCGGCCTGCCGGCTCACGCCGAGGACGACAAGCTCATCATCTATACATACGACTCCTTCGCCTCGGAATGGGGCCCGGGGCCGGTGGTGGAAAAAGCCTTCGAGGCGGAATGCGGCTGCGATCTCGAATTCGTGGCGTTGGACAGCTCGATCGCCATGCTCGGCCGCGTGCAGATCGAAGGCGAGAGCTCGCCCGCCGACATCGTGCTCGGCCTCGACACCAATCTCATGACGGTCGCCGAGGAGACCGGCCTGTTTCAGCCCCATGGTGTCGAGGCAGGCGAACTCGATCTGCCGATCGACTGGACGGATCCGACCTATCTGCCCTTCGACTGGGGCTATTTCGCCTTCGTCTACCATGAGGAAAGCCTGCCCGAGCCGCCCCAATCCATGGCCGAGCTTCTGGCACTGCCGGAAGACGTGCGCATCGTCATCCAGGATCCGCGCTCGGCCACGCCCGGCCTCGGCCTCCTTCTCTGGATGAAAGCGATCTACGCCGACGACGCGGCCGATGCCTGGGTGCAGCTCGCCCCCAAGATCCTGACCGTGACCAAGGGCTGGTGGGACGCCTATTCGCTGTTCCTCGAAGGCGAGGCCGACATGGTCCTCTCCTACGCCACCTCGCCCGCCTATCACATGGTCAACGAGGATCGGCACGACATCCTCGCCGCCAGTTTCAGCGAAGGACACTATCTGCAGGTGGAAATCGCCGCCATGCTCGAGAACGCGCCGAACCCCGAGCGCGCACGCGAGTTCATGGCATTCATGCTGAGCCCGGCCTTCCAGGACGCGATCCCGACCACCAACTGGATGTACCCGGCCAAGGGCGAGAACCTGCCGCCCGCCTTCGAGAAGCTGATCCAGCCGGCGAAAGCCCTCTCGATCCCGCCCGCCGAGATCGCCGCCGAGCGCAAAACCTGGACCGACGAGTGGCTCGAAGCCCTCAATCCCTAGGTGGCGTGGCCACCTCATTGACTTCGGAGCGCCGGGGCGGGAGGAAGGCAGTGAGGGTCCCCGATCGAGCGTTGTCGGCAGCGCCGCTCGCCGGGGCGCTCTGGCCGGGGCTTGCGATCGGCGCCCTTGTCCTGGCGCTCGGCGTCGCCGTGCTGATCGCCCTTCTCGGCCAGGGCATCGGATCAGGCATCTCGATCTTCGAGGACCGGCAGCTCTGGAAGGTCACGCGCTTCACCTTCCTGCAGGCGACGCTCTCGGTGCTGCTCTCGATCGCCCTCGCATTGCCCGCGGCGCGCGCGCTCGCCCGCCGGCCGGCGCTGCCGGGTCGGCGTTCGATCCTGATCGTCAGCGCCGTCGCCATGGTGGTGCCGACCACGGTGGCAGCACTCGGTCTGCTCGCGGTCTGGGGCCGCCAGGGATGGGTCCTGCCGGCCGCCGAGGCCCTCGGCCTCGCCCCAAGAGCCCTCGAAATCTACGGCCTCTCCGGCATCCTGCTCGGGCATGTGTTCTTCAACGCGCCCTTGATGATGCGCATCTTTCTTGCCGCCCTCGAAGGCGTGCCCGAACAGCATTGGCGCCTCGCCGCCCAACTCGGCATGCGTTCCGCCGACATCTTTCGGTTGATCGAATGGCCCGTACTGCGCACCGCCCTGCCAGGAGCGGCGGGGCTGGTCTTTCTCCTTTGCTTCACCTCGTTTGCCTTGGTGCTGATGCTCGGCGGCGGCCCCGCGGCGAGCACGCTGGAAGTCAGCATCTACGCCGCGGTGCGCTTCGACTTCGATCTCGGCCTCGCCGCTCGCCTCAGCCTCTGGCAGATGGCGATCTGCCTTCTCGTCCTTCTGACGCTCTCTGCCGGCCGCACCGATTGGCCGAGGACCCAGGGCGACCCGACGCCCGCTCTCCGGCTCGATGCGGGACGGCTCGGTCCCAGGCTTGCGGACGGCCTGGCGCTCACCGTCTATCTCGTGCTGATCGTCCTGCCGCTCCTGATGATCCTGCTGCGTGGCGTCAATCCCGCTTTACTCGGCCTCTGGCGGGATGACACCTTTCTCGGCGCTCTCGGCTCCAGTCTCGCAATCGCGCTCACCTCGTCCCTGCTCACCCTCCTGATCGCCTGGCTGATCGCGGAGGCGCGGCGGACGCTCACGGTCGAAAGCCGCCTTGGCGGCCGGGGTGCTGCGCGCGGTCTCGCGGCGATGCTCGACGGCATGACCACCCTCTATCTGGCGCTGCCGGCGATCGTCTTCGGCACCGGTGCCTTTCTGCTGGCGCGCAACCTGGCTGATCCCTTCACTCTGACACCTTTCCTGGTGATCGCCGCCAATGTGCTGCTCGCCCTTCCCTTCGCCCTTCGCGTGCTCCAGGGCCGGTTGACCCAGCTCGCGCGGAGCCACGATCTGCTCTGCGCCAGCCTCGGCATCCGCCGCTGGCATCGCCTTCGTCTGGTGGAGCTGCCGGCGATGAAGCGCGAGCTCGGTTTTGCCGGCGGTCTGGCCGCCGCCTTGTCCATGGGCGATCTCGGCGTGATCGCCCTTTTCGGCAACAACCAGTTCCAGACCCTGCCCTGGCTGCTTTACCAGACCATGAACCGCTATCGCGCCGACGAGGCCGCCGCCATCGCCCTCATGCTACTCCTGCTGGCGCTCGGCCTGTTCGCCGCCTTCGAACTTCTGGGAAGAGTGCGGCGATGCTGAAGGTCGGGAATCTGGTCTACAGCTGGGCGTTCGGCCCGACGCTGCACTACGACCTTCAGGTCGCGCCGGGCGAGATCGTGGTGCTGCGCGGTCTGAGCGGGGCCGGCAAGTCCACGCTGCTCAGCCTGATCGCAGGTTTCATCCAGCCGAGCGCCGGCGACATCACCTGGCATGGCGAGAGCCTGCTCGGCCTCGCCCCGGACCGCCGCCCGGTCACCAGCCTGTTTCAGTCCGGCAATCTGTTCGAGCATCTGGACGCCTTCACCAACGTCGCCATCGGCCTGCATCCCGGAGCGAAGCTGAAGGCCGCGGAAACCGACAAAGTCCGGCAGACCTTCGAAAATCTCGGCATCGGCGGTCTGGAAAGGCGACGTCCCGGTGCGCTCTCCGGCGGCCAGCAGCAGCGCGTCGCGCTCGCCCGGGCCCTCGTGCGCGCCCGCCCGATCCTCCTGCTCGACGAGCCCTTCACCGCCCTCGATCCGGACACCAGGCGGGATATCCTGACCCTGGTCAGAAACCTTGTCACCGAAAACGATCTCGCCACGATCGTCGTCAGCCACGACGCCGAGGACAGCCGTCTGTTGGATGGGCGCGAAGTCAGGATCGAGACGCCCGTCGCCTGATCCGATATCTCCTGCCGGTTTGGCTTCGGAGCGACGGCCGAACCTCTTCGGCACGGATGATCCGATCCGATTTTTTCTGTTTGAAGGTTTTATCCTTCTCTCCGTTAAGACTTCGTCAACCTGTACCTGTCATCATGGCGGTCTGGTCCATGCGATCCTGGGAGTCCGAGCCTCGCCCCAACCTTTTCCTGGCGAGCGGATTCCCAGGATCGCATGGACCATGAGAGAGACTGCAAGAGCCACGTTGACGGCGGGTTAACGAAAAGAAACTCGTCCATCGACGAGAACGATCGAAAAAAACGGGCATGGCCAAATCGAGATGGTCTCACTCGCGCCGCTCGAAGGAATGCGGGATCGACAGGAGGCTGCGATATTTGGCAATGCAGCGCCTTGAGAGCTCGAAGCCGAATTTCGCCATCAGCTCGGCGATGGCGGTATCGGAGAGCGGTGCGCTTCGGTCTTCAGTCCTGATCAGGAGCTGCAGCCGCTTCAGCGCCTGGTCCTTTGTGCGCGCCTCGACGGTTCGCGTCATCGCGGCGACGAAGAAATCGGCCATATCGACCACGCCGAAGGGCGTGTCGGCGAGGCCGCCCCGGACGGCCCGGCTCACGGTGCTCCTGTTCAGGCCGAGCGCGCGTGCGATGTCGGCGCGCGTGAGCGGCGCCCGGTCGAGCGTCCGCCCCGAGCGCAGATACCTCGCCTGCCGCCGCACGATCTCCTCCCCGATCGCCAGCAGCGTGTTCGCCCGTTTCTGCAACGCCATGACCAGATCGGCCGCGCGCCGATAGCAGTCGCGATAATAGACTGAAGTCAACGGATCCAACGCCGTGCGTTGGTCCTCTCGAAAGAGGCCGTCATCGGTCAGGAGATCGGGCAGTGCGTCGGGATTGAGGCTCGCCGCAAAGCATCCGTCTCTTTCGATGAAGATCAGCTCCGGCCTCGACGCGGTGTCGTAGCGAGGGCTGGTTTCCGCATAGGCGGACGGGGAGAGACGCCGGATGTCGGCGAGCATGTCTTCGGCATCTTCGGCATCGACGCCCAGACATCGGCAGACCCCCTCCACATCCTCCGCCGCCACGAGATCGAGACGCTCCAGCAGCCGTGCGATCAGCGGATCGAAGCGGTTCTTCGCGATCAGCTGCAGGCGAAAACTGTCGGCGAGCGACCAGGCGAAGACGCCCGCGGGCTCCAGCGTCTGCAGCTTCTCGACCAGAGCCAGAAGCGCAGGCTTCGCGATCCCGAGATAACGCCTGATCGCATCCGGCCCGTCGGCGAGATGGCCCTGCTCGTCCAGGCAATGGACCAGTTCGGCTGCCGATCGCCGCTCGCCGGCGCTCAGGCGAAGCTCGCCGATCCGGCGAAGGAGATCATCGGCGCGGCTGTCCTCGTCCGCACGTGCTGCCGCCGCATCGCCGCCCGTGAAGCGCTCGGCGTTCCTGACGACGAGGCAGGGATTGCGCCGCCGCTCCTCGTCGACGAGCCCGACCAGCGCGCCCGGCTCCATCCTGAGCACCGCGAGCGAGCCCTGCATGACCTGGGTCAGCGACAGCCTCTGCTCGACCGTGTTTTTCTGGACCTGCCTCACCGATCCACCAAGCCTCCCACCCTCATGACGAACGCTGCCCGCCGCTTCTGTCAACCCCGCCGGGAGGGCGTCGACGAGGTCATCGCATGACCTGGCACATGGGTTGCTTGGATGGGGTGAAGGGAGACGTTGGGCATGGCCTCAGTCAGGGCGAAAGTGGGGATCATCGCGAATCCGGTGTCGGCGCGCGACATTCGTCGAATCATCGCCTATGCCGGCAATCTGCCGATCAACGATCGGGCCAATATCGTACTGCGCATGCTGGCGGGCCTGCATTGCGCCGGCGTCGAGGAAGCGGTGATCATGCCGGAGAACGGCGGCATCCGCTTTCATCTGATGCGCGCGGTCGAACGCGAAGAAAAGCTCGGCCATCTGCGCTTTCCCAAGATCCGCTATCTCGACATGCCCGTGACCGGCACCGCCGACGACAGTGCGTCCGCCGCCCGCATGATGCGGGAGGAGGGCGTCGACGCGATCGCCGTTCTGGGCGGGGACGGCACCCACCGCGTGGTCGCGAGCCAATGCGGCAACATTCCGATCGCCGGGGTTTCGACCGGCACCAACAACGCCTTTCCCGAGATGCGCGAGCCGACCATCACCGGCATGGCGCTCGGCTTCTTCGTGACCCGGCAGGTGCCCTGCGACATCGCGCTCGCCTACAACAAGCGCCTCGACGTCAAGGTCAACGACCAGGCCGAGATCGCCCTGGTCGACGTCGCCGTGGTCGCCGACCGCTTCGTCGGCGCGCGCGCCATCTGGAAGACGTCGAGCTTTCGCGATCTCTTCGTCACCTTCGGCCGGCCCGACGGCATCGGCATGTCCTCGATCGTCGGCCAGCTCGCGCCCTTGCGGCGCGACGAGCGCCATGGCCGCCGCGTGCGCCTGGTGCCGCCGGAGGAAACCGCGCGCCATCTCGCCGTGCCGATCGCGCCCGGCATGATCGAGGCGGTCGGCGTCGGCGAGGTCGAGACGGTCTCGCCGGACATTCCGCATCGGCCTTCGGTCAAAGCCGGCTCGCTCGCCCTCGATGGCGAACGCGAGCTGACCTTCAGCGAGCAGGACGAGGTCAGCATCCGCCTCGTGCTCGACGCCTTTCGCACCATCGATGTGCCCGCCTGCATGGCCTATGCCGCGCAGCACGGGCTTCTCGTTCAAACACCGCTCAACTGACAGGGAGGACACCATGAGCAACCCGTTTCCGCTGGACAAGGACCAGCTTCTCGGCGCCTACCGCCTGATGAAGACCATCCGCGAATTCGAGGAGCGCCTGCATGTCGATTTCGGCCGCGGCGACATTCCGGGCTTCGTCCACCTCTATGCCGGCGAGGAGGCATCGGCCGTCGGCATCATGCTGCATCTGCATGACCGCGACCGCATCGCGTCCACCCATCGCGGCCACGGTCATTGCATCGCCAAGGGCGTGGATCCCAAGGGCATGATGGCCGAGATCTACGGCAAGCAGACGGGGGTCTGCCATGGTAAGGGCGGCTCGATGCACATCGCCGATCTTTCCAAGGGCATGATGGGGGCGAACGGCATTCTCGGTGCCGGCGCACCACTCGCCTGCGGGGCGGCGCTCGCGGCCCAGAAGCTCGGCCATGACGGCGTCGCCATCACCTTCTTCGGCGACGGCGCCTCCAATCAGGGCACGGTCCTGGAGAGCATGAACCTCGCCGGTGTCTGGAACCTGCCGGCGATCTTCGTCGTGGAGAACAACGGCTACGCCGAAAGCACCTCGGTCGACTACGCGGTCGCGTCCGACAGCTACGTCGATCGCGCCAACGGCTTCGGCATGCCCGGCATCACCGTCGACGGCACCGATTTTTTCGCGGTTTACGAGGCGGCGGGCGAAGTGATCCGAAGGGCCCGTGAAGGCGGAGGCCCCTCCCTCCTCGAATGCAAGATGATCCGTTTCTTCGGCCATTTCGAGGGCGACGCCCAGACCTACAAAGCGCCCGACGAGAACGAGCAGAACCGCAAGAACCGGGATTGCATCAAGATCTTCAAGGACAAGGTCATCGAGGCCGGTGTCGCGTCCGAGGACGAGTTCACGGCGATCGACGACGAGGTCATGAAGCTGATCGACGAGGCCGTGGAGGACGCGGTCGCTGCGCCACTGCCCGGGCCCGAAAAGCTCACCACCGACGTCTACGTGAACTGACCGAACCAAAGAACTGGAGACGAGACATGGCGCGCACTCTCAGCATGAAGGACGCGATCAACGAAGCGATCGACCAGGAGATGAGTCGCGATCCCACGGTGATCATGATGGGCGAGGATATCGTCGGCGGCATGGGATCGCCCGGCGAGGAGGACGCCTGGGGCGGCGTGCTCGGCGTCTCGAAGGGGCTCTACGGCAAGCACCCGAATCAGATGATGGACACGCCGCTTTCCGAGAGCGCCTATATCGGGGCTGCGATCGGTGCCGCGACCGCAGGCCTCCGGCCGATCGCCGAGCTGATGTTCGTCGACTTCATGGGCGTCTGCCTGGATCAGATCTACAATCAGGCTGCGAAGTTCCGCTACATGTTCGGCGGCAAGGCGGAGACGCCGGTGGTGATCCGCGCGATGTGCGGGGCGGGCTTTCGGGCGGCCGCCCAGCACAGCCAGATGCTGACCCCGATTTTCACGCATATCCCCGGCATCAAGGTGGTCTGCCCATCCAACGCCTACGACACCAAGGGTCTCCTGATCCAGGCGATCCGCGAGAACGATCCGGTGATCTTCCTTGAGCACAAGAATCTGTACGGCTCCGAGGCGGATGTCCCGGAAGATCCCTATGCCATCCCCTTCGGCGAGGCCAATGTCGTGCGTGAGGGGTCCGACGTCACCATCGTCGCTTACGGCCTGATGGTGACGAAATCCCTCGAAGCGGCGGAGCTTTTGAAGAAGGACGGCATCGACGCCGAGGTGATCGACCTGCGCACGCTCTCGCCGATCGACATGGACACGGTGATCGAGAGCGTCGAGGAGACCGGCCGCCTGGTCTGCGTCGACGAGGCCAATCCGCGCTGCTCGATCGCCTCAGACGTCGCCTCGGTGGTCGCGCAGGAAGCGTTTTCGGCGCTCGAGGGGCCGATCCAGATGGTGACCGCACCGCATGCGCCGGTGCCGTTCACGCCGGCGCTCGAGGATCTCTATATCCCGTCCGCGGAGAAGATCGCCGATGCCGCCAGAAAGACCAAGGGAGCAAACGCGTGAGCGCTGACATCACACCGATCCTCATGCCGAAATGGGGGCTCTCCATGAAGGAGGGCACCCTTGCCGCCTGGCATGTCGAGGAAGGAACGTCGATCGCGCCCGGCGACGAGATCATGGACGTCGAGACCGACAAGATCGCCAATGTCGTGGAGGCCGCCGATGGCGGCCTCCTGCGCCGCCGCGTCGGCGTGGAGGGCGAGGTTTATCCGGTGCGCGCACTCCTCGGCGTGCTGGCGCCGGAGCGCGTCTCGGATGGCGAGATCGACGACTATGTCGCCGGCTTCGAGATGCCGGTCGCAGACGAGGACGAGGAGGAGGAACCGGCCTACGCCTTCGCCGAGCTCTCGGCCGGCAGGATCCGCTACGCCGAGCGTCCTGGCGAAGGCACGCCGATCGTTCTGATCCACGGTTTCGGCGGTGATCTCGACAACTGGCTCTTCAACATCGACGCGCTTGCCGCGGCAGCACCTGTCTACGCCCTCGACCTGCCCGGCCACGGCCAATCATCGAAGGCGGCGTCCGCCCCCGATCTCGATCTGATGGTGAGAACCGTCAGCGAGTTCATGGATCACGTCGGCGCCAGGAACGCTCACCTCGTCGGCCATTCCATGGGCGGGCTGATCGCAGGTTCGCTCGCGGCGAAGGATCCGGACCGCGCCGCCTCGGTCTGCCTGATCTGCTCCGCCGGGCTCGGCGACGAGGTCAATAACGGCTATATCGACGGCTTCATCCAGGCCAACAGCCGAAAGGAGCTGAAGCCCGCCGTCCAGCATCTCTTCGCCGACAAATCGCTGGTCAGCCGCTCGCTGGTGAACGATCTCCTGAAATACAAGCGCCTGGATGGCGTCGGCGCCTTTCTCGGCAGCCTCCGTGACAAGCTGTTCGCAGGCGGCGCCCAGTCCGCGGGCGTCGCGGACGGGCTCGCCGGACTGGGCAAGCCCGTGATGGTGATCTGGGGGGCCGAAGACGAGGTGATCCCGGCGGCCCACGCCGGCGCGATCGACGGCGTCGAGCCGCATGTGCTCGAAGGTGCGGGCCATATGGTGATGATGGAGAAGGCCTCCGAGGTCAACGAGCTGATCAAGCGGCTGCTTTAGCCGGCCGTCGCCGGGCTCGAAGCCCAGACGTGAGGATCATGCCGCGATGATCATATCGCGACGAGGCAGGTCGTCCTTTCGGTCGAAGGACGGCCCGCCTCTCGAACAATCAAAGATGGTCAATCCCAAACGCCTTGGTTAAGCTAAATTCAACCGATCGACAAGAATCGAGAAGCGGCGCGGTCTGCGGCTGACGGGGAGGCGGTGCGGGATGGCCGATGCACGGGCTTTCGACGAGCATGTTCGCGAGATCATGGCCGCCGCCGAGGGCAACGAGATCGGCCGCGATCCCGAGGTCGTCCAGTCCTGGCTGCGCTGTCTCGTGGACTACAAGCTCGATCCCGAGCACAAGGGCGAAGCGCGCATCCTGCCCGACGATCAGCTCAAGCAGCACCGCCAGGAAGCCGAAGACCTTCTGACCATCGCCCGCTTTGGCATGGAAGACCTGTATCGCCGGGTCAATTCCATGGGCTATGTGCTGCTGCTCACCGACGACAAGGGCGTGACGGTCGACTTCATCGGTGACGAGAAGGTCGATCGCGAGCTGAAGCGCGCCGGGCTCTATATCGGTTCGGAATGGAGCGAAGAGAACGCCGGCACCTGCGGCGTCGGCGCATGCCTCACCTCGGGCGAGGCGCTGACCATCCATCAGACCGACCATTTCGACATGGCGCACACGCCGCTCAGCTGCACAACGGCGCCGATCTACGGCCCGGGCGGCAATCTGATGGGCACGCTCGACGTTTCGCTCCTGATGTCGCCCTCGGAAAAGCACAGCCAGGCCTTGACCCTCGAAGTGATCAAATCCTGCGTCCGGCGAATCGAGCTCGCCAACCTGCTGACCAGCCGACGCGGCGACTGGATCGTCAGAATGAGTCCCTCCTTCGAATTTCTCGGCGTCGATCCGCACGCCGCCTTCTCGATCGCCGCCGACGGCACCATCTCCGGCATGACCCACGGTGCGCAGCGTCTGATGGCGGAGGTCGCAGGGCAGAGCTGGCGGCAGCCGGAAACCCTGATCGGCCGGCGGTTCGAGGACATTTTCGAGTTCGATTTCGACGATCTGCCGCTGCTGCTGGACGCCGCGACGCCCATGGAGCAGGCGGTCGAGACGCGCGACGGCCAGATCGTGTTCGCCCATGTGCAGCAGCCCCAGGCGAGCCCGAGGCGCTGCCGGGAAAAGACGCTGCCCGGCCCGCTCGCCCAGCTTCACGGCGGCGATCCCGCCATGCAGCGCCTCGCTGAGAAGGCGGCGAAAATCGTCGACAAGCAGATCAGCGTGATCCTCCAGGGCGAGACCGGGGTCGGCAAGGAGGTCATCGCCAAGGCGATGCACGCAGCGCGCAAGCGAAAAGGCCCGTTCGTCGCGATCAACTGCGCCGCACTCCCCGAAAGCCTGATCGAGAGCGAGCTTTTCGGCTACGCGCCGAACGCCTTCACCGGCGCGCACGCCAAGGGCAAGAGAGGTCTGATCGAGCAGGCCAACGGCGGCACGCTCTTTCTCGACGAGATCGGCGACATGCCGCTCGCCCTCCAGGCACGACTCCTGCGCGTGCTCGCCGAACGCGAGGTCCTGGCGGTCGGCGGCACCAGGCCGGTCGCGGTCGACGTCCGGGTCATCTCGGCAACCCATCGAGACCTCGAGGAGCTGGTCGCCAACGGTCAGTTCCGCCAGGATCTTTTCTACCGTTTGAACGGCGTGGTCCTGAACATTCCGCCGCTTCGCGAACGCTTGGACATGGACTGGCTGGTCCAGGAGATCGCGAAGCAGGTAGCACCGGACCAGATGCTGACCTTCTCGAAGGAAGCGATGGCGCGTCTCAAGGCCTATTCCTGGCCGGGCAATATCCGCGAGATGTTCAACGCCCTCGAACTCTGCGCCGCCCTGCACGAGGGCGGGACCATCCAGGTCGAGGATCTGCCGGACCCCATCGCCGAAGCCTGATCTGCGGCGATCGCCTGCCCTCCCACCCGCCTGGCACAGCCGTTGCTTGATGGTCTGTATAGACCGCGCGCCGCTGGCCGTGCCCGTGCCGCGCCGACGAGGGACAGGGAGGAGAGGATGGACAAAGCGCGACTCGCATTGACGCTGCTGGCCGGTTCGCTGCTCGCGGGCCAGGCCTGGATCGCACCGGCGTCGGCCGAGGGTGACGCCGACTGGCCGAAATATCACCGCACGGACGAAGCCTGGCGCTACAGCCCGCTCGATCAGATCAACAGGGACACGGTCGGCAATCTCGAGGTCGCCTGGATCCATCAGCCCGGTGACATCCAGCACGGGCTGCAGGCGACGCCGATCGTGCTCGACGGCGTGGTCTACTATGTCGGCCCGAACAACAACGTCTTCGCGGTCGACGGCACGAGCGGCGAGACGCTCTGGCACTACCAGCCCGAGCTCGATCCGATCGTGCGGCGGGTCTTCTATCAGGCCGCCTCGCGCGGCGTCACGGTCGGCCACGGCATGGTCTATCTCGGCACCCTCGACGGCCGCTTCATCGCGCTGGATCAGAAAACCGGCAATGTGGTCTGGTCGAAGCAGATCACGGATCTGGAAAACTGCTATGGCTGCCTCTTCTCCTCGCCACCGCAGCTCGCGGGCGAGATCCTCTATGGCGGCACCACCGGCGGCGACCAGCCGCAGCGCGGCAAGATCTACGCCGTGAACGCGATCAACGGCGAGCCCGCCTGGACCTTCGACACCATCTCCGACGATCCCGAAAGCTGGCCCGGCGACACCGGCGAGGTCGGCGGCGGCGGCGCCTGGCTGCCCGGCCAGTATGACGAGGCGCGCGACGCGATCATCATCGGCACCAGCAACGCAGCCCCCGACTTCTTCGGCGCCGCGCGCGAAGGCGACAACAAATACACCGCGTCCGTGCTCTCGATCGACGCGCCCACCGGCGAGCTCAACTGGTACTATCAGGAGGTGCCGCACGACGTCTGGGACTACGACAGCGCCTACGAGGCCGTCACCATCGCGCATGACGGCAAGGACGTCATCTTCCACCTGAACAAGGGCGGCTTCGTCTACGTGCTCGACAAGGAGACCGGTCAGCCCGTCAACATCTGGCCGCTCTCCGAGACCTACAACTGGGTCGACAAGATCGATCCGCAAACCGGCGAGCTGATGGGACGGAACGAACCAGTGGAAGGCGAGGAGCAGGTGATGTGCCCTTATCTGCTCGGCACGCGCAGCTGGAATCACGGCGCCTACAGCCCGAAGACGGGGCTCTGGTACACCAACGCCATGGAGGTCTGCAACAAGATCGTCGCCTCGCCGCAGCCGGCAGAGGAAGTCGGTCTTGCTGGCTTGTTCCTCGGCGTCTCGATGTTGGAGGCGGTTGACCCGCCGGACAGCAAGGCGAGCGCCAGGATGGACGCACGCGATCCGATTACCGGCGAGCGCAAATGGTCCGTCGACTACCCGATACCGGGCCTCGGCGCCGTGCTTGCGACCGCGGGCGACCTGGTCTTCAACGGCGATGTCTTCGGCGTGGTGCACGCCTACGACGCCGAGACCGGCGAAGAACTCTGGTCCTTCAACACCGGCTCCGGCATCCGTTCCGGCCTGGTCAGCTACGCCGCGGACGGCGAGCAGTATCTCCTGGTGCCGAGCGGCTTCGGCTCGCACGCGCCCGGCTTCATGGCGAGCGCCTTTCCGGACATCGTCGGTCTCCCCGGCGGCGCCGCGCTGATCGCTTTTAAATTGAACTAGCCGGCGCGGCCGGCGCGTGGACTTGGGCTGGTGCGTGGCCAGCCCGCACGTGCCGGCCGCCTTGTCCGTCCCGGATGCGGAGACTCAGCATCATGCGCACGCCCCTGATCCTCGCCCTTGCGCTCACGCTCCACCTCGCTCCGGCCGCCGTCGCGGCCCCGGGGATCGATCTGGACGACGCAGGCCACGTCGCCGCCGGGGAGAAGCGCTTTGCCCAGAACTGCGCCTACTGCCATGGCGCCGCCGGCAAGGGCGGCAAGCACAAACCGCTGCAATGCCGCGATTTTCGCCCGGACGACGTGTTCTACACGATCACCGACGGCATGGAGAGCGGCTCCTTCTTCATGCCGCCCTGGGGTGACGCCTTTTCCGAGGAGCAGCGCTGGGAGCTGGTGGCCTACATCCTGTCCCTCCGCGAGCTCGACACATGCAGCAACTGATTGATCGCCGCCTGATCGGCTGTTTCTCGGTCCTCGTTCTCGCAGCCCTCGCTGGGCCGGTCGAGGCGAGGGAGACCGACGAGATCAAGCGCTCCGGACAGCTGATCATCTGCGCCAATCAGGACGCGCTACCGGTCTCGGCGCGGGGCGAGACCAAAGGCTTCCAGCTGGAGATCGCCGAAGAGCTGGCGAGGCGCCTCGGCGTGCGCACCACGCTGGAGTGGATCTGGGCGGGCTATCAGGCGCGCTTCACCGAGTGCGATCTGCTGCTCGGCGTCGCCCGTGATCCGAGGCCGGGCGGCCATCTCCATTTTCTGCAGGCGCTGAGCGACGTTCGCATCGTGCTCGCGGTCCGTGCCGGCGACGCGCCCGCATCGCCCGAAGCCCTGCGCGGCCGAAAAATCGCGGTGCAAAGCGCGTCGCTCGCCCACTTCCGCCTGCTCGAACTCGGCGCCGAGCCCAGGGTCGCCTATCGCAGCCAGGAAGCGATGCTGGAGGCGGTCGCCGCCGGCGACGTCTTCGCCGCGGTGGTCAGCAGCCTGACCTTCGCCTGGCATCGAAAGAGCCAGTCGCAGGCGGACCTCGCCACGGTCGAGAGCGGCCTGCTCGGCGTACCCGACAGCTATCCCATGACCATCGGCCTTCGCGGCGCCGACAGCCTGACCCGCGCCGACTTCGAAGAACTGATCGAAGCGATGGCCGCCGACGGCGCGCTCGCCCGCATTCTCGGCGCCTACGGCCAGACCCTGAGCGAGCGCTTCGACGATCCCTATGCCGGCCTCGACGACGCCATCAAGCCGCCCCGGCCGAGCGAGCTGCGCCGCGACCTGATCGAAAAGGTCGAAGAGCTGGTGAAACCGAAGGAAGCCGGCGGCCCGGCAGAAGGCGAGTGACCTGACGGGCGCTGCGGACAAGGTTCCCGGCCTTGCCGTTTCCTTCGACTGCCCAAGGCGCCCGCACGCTCCCCGCATCGATTATGCTATCAATCGAGAATGAACGAATGGGGCGGAGGGGAGCATGCGACAGACCTGGAGATGGTTCGGCCCGAAAGACCTGGTGTCGATCGACGACATGCTGCAGGCGGGCGTGGAAGGCGTGGTCTCGGCTCTCCATCATCTGCCGACCGGCGAGGTCTGGGAGCCGGCCGAGATCGACAGGCGAAAGAAGGAGATCGGCACGCGCCGGGACGGTTCGCCATCCGGCCTCGCCTGGGAGGTGGTGGAAAGCCTTCCGGTCTCCGAAGACGTCAAGAAACAGAAGGGCGACTGGCGCCGGCATCTGGACGCCTATCGCAAGAGCCTCGAAAACCTGGCCGCCGCCGGCATCGAGATCGTCTGCTACAATTTCATGCCGGTGCTGGACTGGACCCGCACCGACCTCGCCTGGCGGGTCGCTCACGGCGGCACCTGCATGCGCTTCGATCTCGCCGATTTCGCCGCCTTCGATCTGCATGTGCTGAAACGCTCAGGCGCGGAAACGGACTACCCCGAAGATCTGCGAGAGGAGGCCGCCGCCCGCAACGCATCGATGAGCGACGAAGACCGGCGAGCGCTCGCGGCCAACATCGCCTTCGGCCTGCCCGGCGCCGCCGAGAGCCTCACCCTCGACGATCTGAGCGCACATCTCGCCGAATATGGAACCATGACCGCCGATCGCCTGCGCGTGAACTTCGTCACCTTTCTCGAGGAGGTCGTGCCGACGGCGGAGAAGGTCGGCATCCGCCTCTGCTGTCATCCCGACGATCCCCCCTTCCCGCTCCTCGGCCTGCCACGCATCATGTCGACCGAGGCGGATTATGCGGCGATCGTGCAGGCGGTCGACAGCCCGGCGAACGGAATCACGCTCTGCTCCGGCTCGCTCGGTGCCAGGCCGGACAACGACCTGCCCGGCATGATGGCGAGGCTCGGAGAGCGCGTGCATTTCCTCCATCTGCGCAACGTCAAACGCGAGACCGGCGAGGTGCGGGGCTCGTTTCACGAGGCCGAGCACCTCGCCGGCGACACTGACATGGTGGCGCTGATTGCCGCCGTGCTCGCCGAGGAACGCCGGCGAAAGGCGTCCGGCCGAACCGATTGGCGGATTCCCATGCGCCCGGATCACGGCCAGGACATTCTGGACGATCTCCAACGGCAGGCGCAGCCCGGCTATCCCGCGATCGGACGGCTGAAGGGCCTCGCCGAGCTTCGAGGCATCATGACCGCACTCCACCACCCGGCCCTCGGACTCGCTTCGTGACCGACCGGCTCTCCTTCGCGGCGCTCGATCATCTGCCGGCGGGCGTCCGCCGGCCCGCCTTCGATCCCCGTGGCCTCGGGGTGGGCATCGTCCATCTCGGGCTCGGCGCCTTCCACCGCGCCCATCAGGCCGTTTACACCGACGATGCGCTTGCGGCCGGAGGCGGCGACTGGCGGATTCTCGGCGTCGGCCTCCGAAGCGCGACCGCGGCCGACGCCCTGAACCCGCAGGACGGTCTTTACACACTGCTGGTCCGAAGCACCGAAGACGCCGCCGCGCGGGTCGTCGGCAGCATCCGGCGGGTCGTCGCAGAAACAAGGAAACCCGGCGCCGCGCTCGCCGCGATGATCCAACCCGAAACCCGCATCGTCAGCCTGACCGTGACCGAGAAAGCCTATGGCGTCGATCGCGAGAGCGGGCTGATCCAGCCCGACCACCCCGCGATCGGCCCGGATCTTCTCGAACCCGGGTCGCCGAAGGGGGCGATCGGCCTCCTGACCGAAGCCCTTCGTCGGAGACGCGAGGCCGGCCTGGCGCCGTTCACGGCGCTCTGCTGCGACAACCTGCCGGCGAACGGCGCGCTCCTGCGATCGGGCGTGCTCGACTTCGCTGTCCGTATCGACCCGGCGCTCCGTGACTGGATCGCGACCGACGTCGCCTTCCCGTCGACCATGGTCGACCGCATCACGCCGGCCGTGACCGAGGCCACCCTCGCCGAAGCGGCGGCGGCGATCGGCCGGCCTGATCAGGCGGCGATCGAGACGGAGCCGTTTACGCAATGGGTCGTCGAGGACCACTTCACCTCAGGCCGGCCCGAATGGGAAGCGGGCGGCGCGACCTTCGTCGATCGCGTGGCGCCCTACGAGGAGATGAAGCTCAGGATGCTGAACGGCACCCATTCGATGCTGGCCTATGCCGGCTTCCTGAAGGGCCGCCGCTTGGTGCGCGACGTCATGACCGATCCCGATCTCGCCCGGCTGGTCGCGCGGCATCTGGACGCCGCCGCCGCGACTCTGGCGCCACTCGCCGGCATCGATTTTCGCGATTATGGCCGAGCCCTGGTCGAACGCTTCGCCAACCCGGCGATCGCCCACGAAACCTATCAGATCGCGATGGACGGCACCGAAAAACTGCCGCAGCGGCTGCTGGCGCCGGCGGCCGAGGTCCTGGCCGAGGACGGCGCGATCGGACCCTTCGCCTTCGCCGTCGCCGCCTGGATGCGCTACGCGATCGGCCGGACCGACAGCGGCGATCGCTACGCCCTTCGCGACCCGCGCGAGGACGACATCGGCAAGGCCCTCGCAAGCGCCGGCGGCGGCGCCGAGGCGATCGCCGCCGCACTGCACGCCCTGCCCGGCCTTTTCCCGGAAGCGCTGACGATGAACCAAGGCTGGCGATCGGAGACCGCTGCGATCCTCGAGAGAATGTTAGAAGACGGCGTCGCGGCCGCGATCGCCGACGAAGCCCGCCGAGCCGGCTGAACGCGGGCCGGATCCGCGGTCGCCAATGGGGAGGTTCGACCGGCGGTCGGTCAGCCGAGCGCGTCCGCGACCGCCTTGCCGCAGGTGACCGTGTCGGCCCCGCCGCCCAGATCCCGGGTTCGAAGCGCTTCTTCCGACAGCACGCGCTCGATGGCGCTCAGGATCTCCGCACCTGCCGCTTCGTGGCCGAGATGGTCGAGCATCATGGCGCCCGCCCAGATCTGACCGATCGGATTCGCGATGCCCTGGCCGGCGATGTCCGGGGCCGAGCCGTGGACTGGCTCGAACAGCGAGGGAAAATCCCGTTCGGGGTTGATGTTGCCCGAAGGCGCGATGCCGATGGTACCGGTGCAGGCCGGGCCGAGATCGGACAGGATGTCGCCGAACAGATTGGACGCGACGACCACGTCGAACCTGTCCGGGTTCAGGACGAAATGCGCGGTCAGGATGTCGATGTGATACTTGTCCCAATCGACGTCCGGATAGGCCTTCGCCATCGCCTCCACCCGCTCGTCCCAATAGGGCATGGTGATGGCGATGCCGTTCGACTTGGTCGCCGAGGTCAGGCGCTTGCGTTCGCGTCTGTTGGCCAGCTCGAAGGCGTAGCGGAGCACGCGGTCGACGCCGATCCGGCTCATCACCGTTTCCTGCATCACGACCTCGCGCTCGGTGCCCGGGAACATCCGGCCGCCGATCGAGGAATACTCGCCTTCGGTGTTTTCGCGCACGATCCAGAAATCGATGTCGCCGGGCATGCGCCCCGCGAGCGGCGAGGTCACGCCGGGCATGAGCCGGGCCGGCCGCAGGTTGACATACTGGTCGAACTCACGGCGAAACAGAATCAGCGATCCCCAGAGCGAGATGTGATCCGGCACCGCCTCGGGCCAGCCGACCGCACCGAAAAAGATCGCGTCATGGCCGCCGATCCGGTCCTTCCAATCTTCGGGCATCATCGCGCCATGCTTTTGATAGTAGTCGCAGGACGCGAAGTCGAACTCGTCGAAGCGAAGATCGATGTCGTGCCGTTTCGCCACGGCCTCGAGCACCCGCATCCCCTCGGGCATGACCTCCTTGCCGATACCGTCGCCGGCGATGGCCGCGATCTTCAAATGGTTGTCCCCCATAGTCTGGTCCCCTTCATTCGCTCCGGCCTCGGGTCATCTGATCGCCGCATCGGCGACCGGGCAGTTCCACTTCCCGCCGCCAAGGACCTGCGCATCAGCGCGGGCATGACGGTGACGCTCACGACCGTTTACTGTGAGACGATCGGACGTCGGCTTCTCGCCAACATGCTCCAGCAACATGGCCAGGGTCCAGAACGATCCACCGACCGTCACCTTTCCCGGCTCGCCGAAGTCATGGGTGGAAATGGTTGACGACGGTCCAAAGGCAGCGACGTCTCGAAGGCAGGTTGGAGGCCATTTACACTGACCGGCAAAAAGACGGCTGACCTTGAGGCGGTGCTTTGTCCGTATCGGGCGGGGGCAGGCCACCCGCGACATCCTGATGCCAGCCTGCCAAGCATCCCATCAAAGCTCCAGTTGCCGGATCGGCAGAAGGGCAGAAAGAGCCGTATCCATCTCATATAAATTGGAAAATGCCCTGTCCGCGCACAGGTCTCGAAGAACTTCTCGGATAGATGGGGTGATTGGGTTCTCTTCTGAGCTCGGTTTGGGATGGCTGCGCCTGTCGGGATGTTGGATCGTGGTCGATGCTTGATCGCCACAAACACCGGGAAGGAACAGCCTTGAAGTATTTTGCTGGACTGGACGTGTCTTTGGAAGGTCATCGGCTTTCTGTTCCCTGGCGACTTCGTCGGCGTCGCCGTCCGCAATCGCTATTCCTGCACGGCGCAGGCGGTAACAACGGCTCAGCTATGCCGCATGCCGCATGAGCCTTTCATGGGCTTGACGACGGAGTTTTCCGAGCTTGAAACACCGCCTCCTCGAAATGGTGTCGAACGAGCTCGGCGAGGCGCAAAATCACATGCTCATGCTCGGACGAAAAAACGCGGAAGAGCGTCTTGCGTCCTTCTTACTCTACCTTTCTCGGCGAGCGCTGTTCCGCGGTGAGCCTGGCAGTCCCGTGGAACTGCCGATGCCCCGTGGCGACATCAGCGACTATCTAGGGCTGACGCTGGAAACAGTCAGTCGGACCTTTCCGGCCGTGCGCGACAAGGGGCTGATCGAGTTCTCCGACACGCACCAAGTGCGATTGATCGCCACGGAGAAGCTGGAGACGCTGGTCGACGCCCTTCCCGATATCGCTCGCTGACCAGACTGAAGCCACACCGACAAGAATCGCGTTCAACGCTTTGCGCAGCAGGGGCAGCTGGAAACAGTGGCTCGGCGCTACAGCGGTAGCACTGTAAATTCAGGCCAGCGGCTTAATTTCGGACCACCGTCTCCAATGCGCACAAATCACGATCTAGGAATATGCTACTAGGCACCGCGAGCTATGCGTCAAAGTTGGTGACGGCGGTCTGAAAGGAGGCGGCGTATCGTGGCGGTGACGAAGCCGACCACATCTCCCAGGAAGGAGTGATACGCCGTGACCGACGATACCGTTGTTGCCCTGCGGCAGCCAGGGGAATTCGAAGATTTGCTGACCGACGTGCTGCGGCAGGGGGCTCGCAAGCTCCTGGCTCAGGCGGTTGAAGCCGAAGTCGCTGATTTCCTTGCAGCCCATGCCGATCTGACCACCGAGGATGGCCGGCAGCGTTTGGTTCGACATGGCCATCTGCCCGAGCGGACCGTCCAGACAGGCATCGGTCCCGTCGACGTTCAGCAGCCACGGGTTCGAGACCGCGGTGGCGACGATGAAAAGATCCGCTTTTCGCCGGCGATTCTGCCGCGCTATGCGCGACGATCGAAGAGATTGGACGCCCTGATCCCGATCCTTTATCTGCGCGGGATCTCGAGCGGCGACTTTCAAGAAGCGCTTTCGGCCTTGCTCGGCAAGGATGCGCCCAATCTGTCGCCATCCCGGTCTGCAGGAGCGAAGCTCCGAAGATCCGGCATGCCAAGCCCGACCTTCGGCCTTCCAGGCCTGCAGGCGGGGGTGTGCTCGGCCGGCTGAAGGCGTCGTGGAAGGAGGAGTTCGAGCGCTGGCAACAGCGTGATCTGTCGGCTCGGCGGTATGTCTACATCTGGGCTGACGGTGTCTACCTGCAGGCCAGGATGGAAGTCGAGAAGCAATGCATCCTCGTTCTGATCGGCGCGACGCCCGAAGGCCGGAAGGAATTGATCGGCTTTCAGACAGGTTTTCGTGAGAGCGCCCAGTCCCGGACCGAGTTCCTGACGGATCTGAAAAGCCGCGGCCTTTCGGTGGCGCCCGAGCTCGCGATCGGCGACGGCGCCTTGGGGTTCTGGAAAGCGCTGGAGCAACAGTTCGGCGTCACCCGCCATCAACGCTGCTGGCTTCACAAGACGCTCAACGTCCTGAACAAGCTCCCGAAATCGGTGCAACCCAGAGCCAAGGCGGATCTCAAGGAAATCTGGATGGCCGAGGGCCGCGAAGATGCCGAGAAAGCCTTCGATCGCTTCCTTGCCAAGTACCAGGCGAAATACGGCAAGGCCGCCGACTGCCTGGCCAGGGATCGCGAAACGCTGCTCGCCTTCTACGACTTCCCGGCAGAGCATTGGAAGCACATCCGCACCGGCAACCCGATCGTGAGCACCTTCGCGACGGTCCGCCATCGCACCGTGCGCAGCAAAGGATGCCTCAGCTACGAGACTGCCAAGATCATGGTCTTCAAGACCATCCAGGCCGCCCAGAAATCATGGCGCAAGCTTGATGGCCAGAACCAGTTGCCAAAGGTCATCGAAGGCATCAAATTCACCGACGGCATCGAAACCGTCCGCGATCACGCCGCAGCCTGATCAGATGCCGCCACCAACATCACAGCCCAGGCACCGCTCGCTGTCCGCCTGCATCTTCTCTGGGTCTTGGTCGTGTGAAAACGTTTGGCGAGCTCAGCTTTTTTGGGGCTGTCGCCGTCGTTATCGGCTTTGTCGCCGATGGCGCCGCTTTTTCTTCCGTACATGGCGGTGCGCGGCTTGTGAGGCCGCCAAATCGAGGATCTGGGTCGAACGAGCAGTCTTTTGGGGTCGGAAGAGGCCGATCTAGGCCCGGATCGCCTGGATGAGCGGTGTGACGCCGAGGAGGCTGATCACCCGCGTGAGATTGTAGGCGAGCACGGAGAGCGCTTCGGTGCGGACGCCAGCCGCTTCATCAAGAAGTGCGTCGCCCCCAACCGCATCTTGATCGTGCCGAAGGGATGCTCGACCGTCTCCCTGCGTTGACGCATGGCTTGCGGGTTCTCGTCGAGCCGCTTTTGCACCGCTTCGAGAACCTCCTTATGCTCCCAGCGGCTGATCCGGGTGAGCGTTCCTTACCCGTCGTGCATTGAGCTTTCAACGCGCACCGAGGGCAGAGATCGGTCCAGTAACGGCGAAGGTTCACGCCGGCTTCCTCGCGCGTGTAACGGTAGGTCAGGCGATTGCCGCCGGGCAGATGTAGACATCCTCGTCCGCGACATAGCGAAAGTCCTGCTTGCCGTACCGGCCTTTGGATCACGCCCGATGTCGAAGGCTTCGGCAAGACCTTGATGCCGGCCCGGTCGCACCAGGATCTCGGTTGAAGTAACCCCGATCGGCGACAGCATCGAGTTCGCCCGAAGGCCGGCCTTCTTCGCCATGACGGACGCTGCGAGCGGTCGCTGCCCTCACCTCATGCCGATCAGGTGCTCGGTGTCCACCGCCGCCTGGGCATTGTAGCCGACACGCCGGAGCCGCGCCCGCTGGTCGCCATCGAGCGCGAGTCCGGATCGGTCAGCGAGACCTGCTTATCCGGTGACGCATCCATCTGGGCTTCCAGAGCTTTCAGCCGCTGCATCTCCTCCTTGAGCTTGGTGATTTTCTCGCTGAGCCGGGTCTTCCTGGCCTCGATCGCAGGCGATGGTTCCTGCCGGTCGGCGCTGTCCAGCTGTTCGAAGCGTCACGCTCGTCGCGATCTGATCCTTGCGCCGCTGCATCTTCGCGCGCGTGAAGTTCCGATCGCGATTGTTGACCGCTTTAAACTTCGAGCCGTCGATCGCCACGCGCAACGGCGAGCAGGCCGATCTCGCGGCAAAGTCGACGAACTGCGCGCAGACCTTGCGAAGATTGCTTCGCCATTGAAGTCGGCGATCGTCTTGTGGTCCGGCGACAGACGTCAGCCCACATGACCTCAACGTTGCGCAGCGTCTCGCTCCAGCCGTCGGCTCGACTGCACGCGGTTGAGACCCCGTAGATGGGTTCAGCAGGGCGGAGGGCATGGTAGCCGGGCCGTCCCGTCGCCTCGGCAAATCCTCGAGTGCGAGTAAATCGAGCTCGCGACAAACGCATCGATCACGCGAACCACGTTCTCGTCGTCGATCCAGTCTTCCAAATGATCCGGGAAAAGCGTTCCCTGACGGGAAACGCCTTCGATATAGCGCCTCATTCATGCCCTCCCTACCGTCATAGAGGCACCGCTCGCTTCTTTTCACACAGCCAGGGTCAAAGTTTGCCTTTAGCCTTGATCGCGCTGTGCCCGCTTTCCGCTCGGCGGCTGTCGCTATGCCTTCCTTGCAGGGCACCGAGCAACCAGAGCGGACACCAGCAGCTCGACTTGGACCGCGGCAGCGTCAACGCCGGCCGGCGTCCCGGCCTCAGTGGCCCAGGATCTGGCTCAGGAAGAGCTTGGTGCGGTCGGATTTGGGGTTCTTGAAGAATTCCTCGGGCTCGTTCTGCTCGACGATCTGACCCTCGTCCATGAAGATGACGCGATGCGCCACCTGCCGGGCAAAACCCATTTCGTGGGTGACGCAGAGCATGGTCATGCCGTCCTCGGCGAGCTCGATCATGGTGTCGAGGACTTCCTTGATCATCTCCGGGTCGAGGGCCGAGGTGGGTTCGTCGAACAGCATGATGCGCGGCTTCATGCACAAGCTGCGTGCGATGGCGACGCGCTGCTGCTGACCGCCGGAGAGCTGGCCCGGATATTTGTCCGCCTGTTCCGGGATCTTGACCTTGGTGAGGAAATGCATGGCGGTTTCCTCGGCCTCGTCCTTCGGCGTCTTGCGCACCCAGATCGGGGCAAGGGTGCAGTTTTCGAGGATGGTGAGGTGCGGGAACAGGTTGAAGTGCTGGAACACCATGCCGACTTCGGAGCGGATGCGGTCGATGTTCTTGAGGTCGGAAGAGAGATGGGTGCCGTCGACCTCGATGCTGCCCTTCTGGTGCTCCTCGAGGGCGTTGATGCAGCGTATCAAAGTGGATTTGCCCGAGCCCGAGGGGCCGCAGATGACGATGCGTTCGCCGCGATAGACCGTGAGGTTGATGTCCCTGAGCACATGAAACGAGCCGTACCACTTGTTCATGTCCTGAATGGTGATGGCGACTTCGTTGCTGAGTGCGGGAGCACCGTTGCCGTTCTCGGTCTGGACTGCGGGTTCGGACATCATTGGTCTCCTTGTCGGGTCGCGAGCACCGGCGCCAAGTCAACCGCGGCGCCGGCGGCGCCTCAGCGTTTGTGGCCGGTTTCGAGCTTGCGCTCGAGATAGGCGGAATATTGGGACATGCCGAAGCAGAAGATGAAGAAGAAGGCGGCGATGAAGACGTAGGGCTCGGCGACGATGCCGTTCCATTCCTGGGACGCGCGGATGTTGGTGGTCAGGCCGAGCGGGTCGAGCAGGCCGATGATGATCACCAGGGTGGTGTCCTTGAACAGGCCGATGAAGGTGTTGACGATGCCGGGGATCGAGATCTTGAGGGCCTGGGGGAGGATGATCAGGCGCATCGACTTCCAGTAGTCGAGGCCGAGGGCATCCGCCGCCTCATATTGCCCTCGCGGCAGGGCGGCAAGGCCGCCGCGGACGACCTCGGCCATGTAGGCCGACGCGAACAGGGTCACCATGATCAGCACGCGCAGGACCAGGTCGAAGGTGGTGCCGGGGGGGAGGAAGTAGTTCAGGACCGTCGAGGCGACGAACAGGAGGGTGATCAGCGGCACGCCGCGGATGAACTCGATGAACATCACGCAGACCGCCTTGATGAAGATCAGCCCCGATTGCCGGCCGAGGGCCAGGAGCACGCCGATCGGGAAGGAGGCGGCGATGCCGGTGACGCCGATGATGAAGGTCAGGAGAAAGCCGCCGAGGCGGTCGGAGGCGACGCGGCGAAGCTCGATCGGGATGACGGCGGAGAGAAAGTCGCGGAAGACGTCGACGCCGATCGCCCACCAGAGCAGGGTCACCAGGAGGCCGATGATCATGGCTGGCAGCATGCCGCCGACCTTGCTGACGGCGCCGAAGGCAAGCCAGCCGATCACAGGGCCGAGAAGGATGCCGACGGTGAACCAGATGCTGCCGCCCCAGATCAGCCAGTAGGCGATGAACGGGAAGAGGGCGGTGAAGATCAGGAGTTTTCGCGGGACGCTGTCGAACAGGACCGGGGCCAGCGCGATGAACATCAGCACGAAGGCCAGCGTCGGGCGCCAGACCTGGTCCTGGGGGTAGAAGCCGTAGGTGTATTGCAGCAGGCGCTCGTTGATCATCGCCCAGCAGGCGCCCTCCGGGTTGATCTCGCGGCATTCGTTCAGGCTGCCGGCGGACCAGACGGCGTCGACGAAGGCCCACTGGAGCATCGGCGGCACCATCCAGGCGATGAGGGCTATCGAGATCAGGCTGAGCGCGATGTTGAGCGGCGAGGAGAAGAGGTTTTCCTTCGTCCAGTGCACGGCGCCGGTCGTGCGCACCGGCGGTTCGGTGGCCGGAATCTGCTTCTCGGCGACGAAGGCGATGCTGCGGGTGGCTTCGGAGTCGGTTTCGCTCATGTCCCCTCTCCCCTCACCTTTCCACCAGCTTCACGCGTTCGTTGTACCAGTTCATCACCGCCGAGATCAGCAGAGAGACGATCAGGTAGAACGCCATCAGCAGCATCAGGCATTCCATCTCGCGCCCGGTCTGGTTGAGGGTGATGCCGCCCAGCGTGCCAGTGGCGTCCATGTAGCCGACGGCGATCGCGAGGGAGGAATTCTTGGTCAGGTTCAGATATTGCGAGATCAGCGGCGGGATGATCACGCGCAGCGCCTGCGGCAGGATGATCAGGTTCATGGTGCGGTTCGGCCGCAGGCCGAGCGCGAAGGCGGCCTCGGTCTGGCCGTGGCTGACCGACTGGATGCCGGCGCGCACGGTCTCGGCGATGAAGGCGCCTGTATAGACCGAGAGCGCCAGCCAGAGAGCGATCAGGCTTTCCCGCGCGTAGATGCCGCCCTGGTAGTTGAAGCCCTTGAGCTCGGGATAGCCGAAATGCAGGCCCAGAATGAACAGCAGGATGGCTGTCGGCACCAGAATGATGGCGGTACGCACCCAGAAGATCGGCTGGATCTCGCCGGTGGCGTCCTGTTTGGCTCGCGCCCAGTTTGCATAGGCACGGCTGGCGAAAATGCTGGCGATCAGGACGGCGAGAACAGCGACGAGATCGAGACTGAGCCAGAAGACCTCGCCGACATGGACCGAGCCGAGGGAGTTCGAGAAGAGCGGCTGCGGGAAATAGAAGCCGCGATTGGTCATCACCAGACCGCCGCCGAGCCAGGGCTCGGCCTGACGCGGTGACGGCAGGGTCTCGTTGATGATCGCGCTGAACAGGATGATCTGGAGCAGCACCGGGATGTTGCGCACGGTCTCGATATAGACCGACATCAGCTTCGCGACGAGCCAGTTCTTCGAGAGCCTCAGGATGCCGGCGACCACCCCGATCACGGTGGCGAGCGCGCAGCCGAGCACGGCGACAGAAGCGTGTTCAGAATGCCGACCACGGCGGCGCGCGCGTGGCTGGAGCGGGACGTGTATTCGATCAGGCGCTGATTGATATCGTAGGAAGCGGGCTCGGCGAGGAAGCCGAAGCCGAATTCCTTGCCCAGCGCTTCGAGATTGCTGATCGTGTTGGAGATCAGCCAGCCGAAGAACAGCATCAGCAGGAAGAAGGCGATGACCTGGATGGTGTAGCCGCGATAGCGGGTGTCGGAGAGCAGCATGCCGAGACGGAAACTGTCCGGTGGTGCGGCGGATGCGACGGCCATGACGCTCCTTTCCAAGCCCTGATTTCTGTGGGGAGGTGATCCTCCCTCATGGTTGCCTTGCAAGAACCTTGCCTGCATTCGGCAGGCTTCACGCTTTTTTTACTATAGGGCTGGTATGGGATCGGGGGAACGGTCGAGAAGACGACGGGCGCGCCCCGGAGGACGCGCCCGAATGATCATCCTAGCGGAAAGGCGGGGCGTACAGGATGCCGCCGTCGGTCCACTGGGCGTTGAGCCCGCGCTCCAGCGCGATCGCGGTATCCGGGCCGAGATGGCGATCGAAGATCTCGCCGTAATTGCCGCCCGCGAGGATAGCGTCGACCGCCCAGTTGGCTTCGAGGCCGATCATCGCGCCCAGATCACCCTCGGCTCCGAGCAGGCGGCGAATCTCCGGGTCCTCGCTGTTCGCAGCCATGTCCTCGACGTTCTCGGAGGTGATGCCCTTCTCTTCGGCGACCACCAGGGCGTTCAGCACCCAGCGGGCAATGTCGCCCCACTGGTCGTCGCCATGGCGGACCACCGGGCCGAGCGGCTCCTTGGAGATGATCTCCGGAAGGATCGAATGAGCCGAGGGATCCTCGAAGGTGGCGCGGGTCGCGGCCAGGCCCGAAGCGTCGGTGGTATAGGCGTCGCAGGCGTTGGACAGGTATTTCTGCTGCGCTTCGGCGTTGGTCTCGATCGGCACCGGCTCGTAGCTCATGCCGTTGGCGCGGAAGTAGTCGGCGAGATTGAGCTCGGTGGTGGTGCCGGTCTGGATGCAGATGGTGGCGCCGTCCAGCTCGGTCGCCGAGCTGACCCCCAGCTCCGCCGGGATCATGAAGCCCTGGCCGTCATAGTAGTTGACGCCGATGAAGGTGAACTTCAGGTCGTTGTCGCGGCTGAAGGTCCAGGTGGTGTTTCTCGCGAGCACGTCGATCTCGCCGGAGGCGAGCGCGGTGAAGCGGGTCTTGCCGGTGGTGGGCGTGAACTTCACGGCCTCGCGGTCGCCGAACACGGCCGCGGCCAGCGCCCGGCAATAGTCGACGTCGAAGCCGTCCCAGCCGCCGGCGTCGTCGGTGAAGGAAAAGCCGGCAAGGCCGGTGGACACGCCGCACTGGACATGGCCCTTGGCCTTGACGTCGTCGAGGGTCGCGGCGCCCGCAGCTCCCGCGGCAAGCGCGCCGACCAGGGCCACTGCCGTCATCGTGATCTTTTGTTTCATCCGTCTATCTCCCAAACTCCATGAGACGATCGTCGCTCGTTTACAGAACGATGTCACCTTCCTGTCAATGATCGGCTTGAATACCGGGGCATTCGCCGGCCGATCATTGGACATCTGTCCACTATAAGAACAATTATCGTCCATTATGGTCATTTTTTGACAGGCGTCTTTACGGGACGAGGCGATATATCCGGCACGCATTGTCATGGAACAGCTTTCGCCGGTCGCCATCCGGCAGGCCGGCCGTGATGGCCGCGAATCCGGAAAAGATCGTGCGGAAATCGGCGCAAAGCCCGTCCACCGGAAAGTTGCTCGCGAACAGGCAGCGGTTCGGGCCGAACATGCTGATCGCGTCGCGGACGATCGGGCCGTTGGCCTCGACGGTCCAGGGAAGCCTCGGCTGGCCGAGGCCCGAGATCTTGAGCGCGACGTTCGGGGCGTCCGAAAGGGCGGCCATGGCCTTTCGCCAGCCTTCGAGGCCCTCCGGGCTTCGGTCCGCCGGAAGGCCGGTATGGTTGAGAACGATCTGCGTCTCCGGAAAATCCCGGGCGAGCTCGAGCGCCGCGTCCAGATGCCACCAGGGGGTCTGCAGATCGTAGGACAGGCCGAGCGGCCGGAGCTTCGAAAACCCGTCCCGAAAGCCCGGATCATCCATCGAGCGGGGGGCGCCCCGCCGCGCGGACTTCGGGTCGGCGGCAGCGTGCGGCTTCTGGCGAATGCCGCGGACGCGGGGGTATGCGGCCTGTGCCGCCAGCACCTCCGTCACGTCCTCCCGATGCAGCCAGGCCTGGGCGACGATCGCCGTGGGCAGGCCGGCCTCATCGGCGAGCGCGCTCACCCAGCGCGTCTCGCCGATGGGATCGACGGGGTCCCATTCCGCCTCGACATAGACGGTGCCGACCACGTCGAACCCTGCCGCATCCCGCCGATAGTCCGCCGGCAGATAGTTCCGCTTCAGCGCCGAATAGTCGCCATAACGAAACGGAATCGGCGGTTCATTCGAGAGCCAGGGGTGATGATTCGTGTCCAGGTCCCAAAAATGCTGGTGCGGATCGATGACGGGAAAGCCGGACATGGCGGGCGCTCAGGCGTGGCCGCCGCGGAAAAACCCGCGGATCGCCAGGGTGCGCGCCGCGCGATCCGGAAATTCGCCCTCGCTCCTGAACCGGCGCGCCATCTCGGCGCCGATCGTCAAGGCCCGCCTCGCGGCGCCCGGATTGGCCTTCCCCTGCCCGGCGATGTCGAAGGCGGTGCCGTGGGCGGGGGTCGTGATCGGGAAGGGGTAGCCGCCGATCAGCGTAATGCCGCGATCGAAGCCCATCAGCTTCATCGCGATCTGCCCCTGATCGTGATACATGGTGAGCACGGCGTCATGCAGCCCGGCTTTGGCGCGCAGGAACACGGTGTCCGGCGAGAACGGACCTTCGACCGCGAGCTGGCGGGCGGCGGCCGCGCGCACGGCGGGCTCGATCACCTCGATCTCCTCCCGGCCGAAATTGCCACCGTCGCCGGCATGGGGGTTGAGGCCGGCGACCGCCAGCCGCGGCCGCTCGTAGCCCGCCGCCTGCATGCTCTCGACGGTGAGATCGATCGCTTTCCCGATGCGCTCTCGGGTCATCCGGCCCGCCACCTCGCCAAGCGGGATGTGGGAGGTGACGCGCGCGTTCCAGACCTCGTCCAGGATGTTGAACTCACTGCCGTCCCTGGCGGCGCCGATGGTTCGCCGGATGAAGCCGATCTCATCGACATAATCGTCTTCGGCAAGCCGCATGGACTGCTTGTTGAAGGGCGTGAAGGCGACCACATCGGCAACGCCCGCCGCCGCCATCTTGAGCGCGATCCGAAAATTGACCAGCGCGAAATCGCCGCCCGCCTGCGAGGCCTCGCCGATGACGATGCCTGCGGAATCGAGATGGCCGAAATCGGCGAGCGCCTGACCCGTCTCCTCGAAACCTTCCAGGTCCGCCAGATCATGCTCCAGCCCCGCCTGCGCCAGCCCCATCGCCCAGACCCGGCGATCGCCGAGCAGCAGGATGTCGGCAGCATCCCGAACGTCGGCGTCGCCCAGCAGCTTCGCCGCCAGTTCCGCGCCGACCCCGGCCGGATCCCCCATCGCCAGCGCGATCAGCGGTTTTTTCTCGTTCTCCATGGAGCCCCCTGCCCTCGCTGCGTCACATGCTCCAGCAATACCGCAGACGAGCGCATCGAGCGAGACCGCGCCGACCGCCGGCTCGTCGAGGCTTCCGTGCAGCAAGTCGAGGCCGGAGACCCTGCCACCCTTGACGAGGGGGGGTGTTCCGTGCTGTCGGACAGCGGTTTGTCGCAAGGCTGCGCATTCGGCCGGCCCGGCAAACGACGTGTTTTTGCGCCGAAGGAGTGTCTCGATGGCGAATGTCGCCGTGGTCGGTTCCCAATGGGGTGACGAGGGCAAGGGAAAAATCGTCGACTGGCTGTCGGAACGCGCCGAGGTGGTGGTGCGTTTTCAGGGCGGCCACAATGCCGGCCACACGCTGGTCATCGAAGGCGAGACCTACAAGCTCTCCGCCCTGCCCTCGGGCGTCGTCCGGAAGGGCAAGCTCTCGATCATCGGCAATGGCGTGGTGGTCGACCCCTGGGCGCTGCTGAGCGAGATCGACGGCCTTCGCGCCCAGGGCGTCACGATCAGCCCGGAAAGCCTGCGCATCGCCGAGAACGCGCCCCTGATCCTGCCGCTGCACGGCGAGCTCGACCGCGCCAAGGAGCGGGTGAAGTCGGAGCAGAGCGACGGCGTCGGCAAGATCGGCACGACCGGACGCGGCATCGGCCCCGCCTATGAGGACAAGATCGCGCGCCGCGCCATCCGCATGGGCGACCTCGCCGACCCCGAGGTGCTTTCGCGCAAGGTCGACGATCTTCTGCTGCACCACAACGCGCTCAGGCGCGGGCTCGGCGAGCCGGAGATCGAGGCGGCGCCGCTGGTCGACCAGCTCCTGATCCTGGCGCCGAAGCTGCTTCCCTACGTCGAACCGGTCTGGCTGCGGCTCGCCGAGCTGCGAAGGCGGGGTGCTCGAATCCTGTTCGAGGGCGCGCAGGGCACGATGCTCGACGTGGACCACGGCACCTATCCGTTCGTCACGTCGTCGAACACGCTCGCCGCGGCGGCCGCTCTCGGCTCCGGCACGGGGCCGGACACGGTCGGCTACGTGCTCGGCATCACCAAGGCCTACACCACCCGCGTCGGCGAGGGGCCGTTCCCGACCGAGCTCGACGACGACATCGGTCGCGGGCTCGGCGAGCGGGGCCGCGAGTTCGGGACGGTGACCAGCAGGCCGAGACGCTGCGGCTGGTTCGACGCCGTCATGGTACGCCAGGCGATCAAGATCGGCGGGATCCACGGCATGGCGCTGACCAAGCTCGACGTGCTCGACGGCATGGAGTGCTTGAAAATCTGCACCGCCTATCGCCATCACGGCCACACCCTGCATCACCTGCCGAGCGGTCTCAGCACCCAGGCGGGCGTACGGCCGATCTACGAGGAGATGGAAGGCTGGCCGGACAGCACCCGGGGTGCGCGCAGCTTTGCGGATCTCCCGGCCCAGGCGGTCAAATACATCAAGCGGCTGGAGGAGCTGGTCGAGGCTCCGGTCGCCCTGCTGTCCACCAGCCCGGATCGCGACGACACCATCCTCCTGCGCGATCCGTTCGCGGACTGAGCGCCGGGCCATCCGACGAGTTCGATGGTCTACACAGGAACTTTCACGTTTTGGTTGATTTTCAGGAGCGGTCTTTCTTTAATCGCGACAAGTGTCTATGAAGGACCGTCTTTCGCCGCCAGCTTGACGCGGCCGATTCGAGGGCTATGAATGTTCGCATGAATACCTCCCCACAACGCCTTGACCGGCATGACACTTCCGCATCCGGCACCCGGACCATGACGACCGACAGGCTGCCCGACAGCTTCGCGGCGCTCGCCGGCGAGCTCTGGGTCGCCTCGTCGGGCAGCGTGGGCCTCCTGAGCTCGGCGCTCGGTCGCGTGCTGAGCTGGCGGCTGGAAGAAGCCGAGGACATCCTGGAGAGCGAGCTCCGCCTGATCAAACGCCGCCTGACGCGGGTCGGCGAGGTCGAGGAAGCGACCGGCATGGTGCTGCGCTACATCCGTGCCGCCCAGGAAGGTACCGCGAACATCAATCTTCGGGTCATGGCCAAGGTAATGCGCGGCCTCGCCGCCCGCTCGCGGGTGAAAGCCGCCGATTTTCTTCGCTATGCCGACGCGGTCGCCTCGCTCACCGCCGAGGAGATCTGCGTCATCACCTGTCTGCTCGAGAAGACGATCGAGCTCGACGATCTCGGCATCGCCAAGGACCGTGACACCCAGGCCTGGTCGCAGATGATCGACGATCTGGTGCCGCGCATGTTCACGGATCAGCAGCATGTCGCCGAAATCCTGCTGGCGGCCTCGCGCACCGGACTGGTCACCAAGGCGGCGCCCTTCAAGCTCGGTCCGTTCTGCACGACGCCGTTCCTGCACGATCTCGCCGAGCTGGCGTCGCTGCAGCGGGCGATCGTCGAGGAGGGCCTGGACTATTGATGGCGGGCGGCGCTCGGCCTGTGCCGCCGTTAATCCTGGGTTAACCAATCCAATGCTAAATCGAGGCGAGGGTATCTTGGGGATCCGTTTGGCATCTTTCCCCAACAGGAGATGATGAAATGATAAGGACGGCAGGGGTCGCTTTGATGTGTGTTCTGGTCGCGGGCTGCACGACCAATCCCGACGGCACCCAATCGGTGAACAAGGCGGCGGTCGGCGGCGCCATCGGCGCGGTCGCGGGCGGCGTGCTCGGCAACCGGCTGGACAAGAAGGGCAGCCGCACCGGCGGCACCATCGCGGGCGCGGTCGCGGGTGCTGCGGTCGGCGGCGGCGTCGGCTACATGTTCGACAAGCAGGAAAAGGAGTTCGAGCAGGAGCTCGCCAACGAGCGCGCGGCCAATCAGATCGAGATCGAGCGGGTGCGCGACGATCTCCTGAAGCTGACGCTCGACAGCGAGGTCTCGTTCGACTACGACAGCGCCGCCATCAAGCCGGCCTTCCAGTCCAGCCTGACCAAGCTCGCCAACGTGCTCGCGAAATATGACCGCAATCAGGTCACCGTCGTGGGCCACACCGACTCCACCGGCTCGGATGCCTATAATCAGGGCCTCTCGGTGCGCCGTGCCCAGGCCGTGGTCGGCGAGCTGACCAACCGGGGCGTGCCGGGCAGCATGTTGTCCGCCGAGGGTGTCGGTGAGAGCCAGCCCCGCGCCGACAACGGCACCGAGGCCGGCCGTCAGCTCAACCGCCGGGTCGAGATCCTGATCCAGCCGGATCCTTCGACGGTCTGACGCCTGCCGCCGCGAATCCCGGCGCCGTCGCGTCACGACGTCGGGCGGCGGACGTCTGTCGCCTTGGGCGGCGGCGAAAGCCGTGTTAAAGGGAGCCGGGGCACGGGCCGCGTGATACGGCCATGTGCTTTTTCCTCGAAACGTCGGACGACATGGCTGCTCCCCTGCTCACCCTGCGCGGCGCCCATCTCGGGATCGGCAGCCAGACGCTGTTCGCCGATCTCGACGTCGCGATCGGCCGCGGCGACCGGATCTGCCTGGTCGGCAGAAACGGCGCCGGCAAGTCGACCCTCCTGAAGGCGATCGCGGGATCGATCGAGCTCGACCGGGGCGAACGCTTCCTGCAGCCGCGGACCAGGGTCGCCTATCTGCCGCAGGAACCGGCTCTTCGCCCCGGCGCATGGGCCCTTGAGGCGGTGCTCGACGGGCATTCGACGGCGACGGACGGCGGCGCGGACCATCTCGCCGAAGCGATCCTCGCCCGCTTCGATGTCGCCCCAGACCTCCGCGTGGACGACGCATCCGGCGGCGAGGCGAGGCGAATCTCGCTCGCACGCGCGCTGATCGGCGAGCCCGAGATCCTGCTCTTGGACGAGCCCACCAACCACCTGGACATCCGGGCGATCGAGCGTCTGGAAAACGATCTCGAAACCTTCGCCGGCGCCCTGGTCATGATCAGCCATGACCGGCGTTTTCTGACCGCACTGTCCCGCACAACCTGGTGGCTGGACCGCGGCCGGGTGCGAACGCTGGATCGGGGCTTCGAGGCGTTCGAGCGCTGGTCAGAAGACCTGCTCGCCGAGGAGGAAAACGAACTCCGCCGCCTGTCCAAGGCGATCGAGTCGGAGACCGAATGGCTGCATTTCGGCGTCACCGCGCGCCGAAAACGCAATCAGGGCAGGCTTCGCCGCCTGCAGGCGATGCGTCAGGAGCGGGCGGAGCGATTGCGCCCCGAAGGCCAGGCCAGGCTCGAAACCCAGACCGCCGGCAAGAGCGGCCGTCTGGTGATCGAGGCGAAATCGATCCGAAAGGCCTTCGGCGAGCGCCTGATCCTCGACGATTTCTCGACCCGCATCATGCGCGGTGATCGGATCGGCATCATCGGCCCGAACGGTGCCGGCAAGACCACGCTGATCCGGCTGCTGATCGGCGAACTCGCACCCGATTCAGGCGACGTCCGCCAGGGCACCAATCTTCAGATCGCGACCATCGACCAGCGCCGGGACAGCCTCGATCCCTCGAAAAGCCCCTGGCAGACCCTCTGCCCGGACGACGGCGATCAGGTCGAGGTGCAGGGGAGCTTTCGCCATGTGGTCGGCTATCTGAAAGACTTCCTGTTTCGTCCGGAGCAGCTCCGCACCCCCATCCGCGCCCTTTCCGGCGGGGAGCGCAACCGCCTGCTGCTGGCGCGAGAACTCGCCCGCCCCGCCAATCTCCTGGTCATGGACGAGCCCACCAACGATCTCGACATGGACACCCTCGATCTCCTGCAGGAGATGCTGACCGAATTCGACGGCACCCTCCTTCTGGTCAGCCATGACCGGGATTTTCTCGACCGCCTCGTGACCGGCACCATCGTCCTCGAAGGCGACGGCGAGGCCATGGAGTATGCGGGCGGCTACAACGACTATCTCAGCCAGCGGCGGCGGCCGGCGGCCGCTGGCTCGACCAAGATAGCGCCGGGCCAGGCGCGGCCTGCCGGGGCCAGGACCGACCATCGCGAGCAGGGCCGGCGCCAGCGCCAGGCCGAGCGGGACCGCGCCAGGCTGGAACAACGAATCGAGCGCCTCGAGACGGAAAAGGCGGCGCTCGAGACGGCGCTCGCCGATCCCGATTTTTTCGTCCGCGATCCCGACGGTTTCGCGGCCAGGACCAAGGCGCTGGCAGCGCTGCAGAGCGAGCTCGATCAGGCCGAGGAACGCTGGCTTGAGCTGGAACTCGAAGCGGAGACCGCCTCGCCATGAGCAGGCCAGCCCCCCCTCTCCTCCGCGCCGACGGCCGCCCGGCGCGCGTCGCTCTGGTGCATGAGTGGTTCGACCATTTCTACGGCTCCGAGCGCGTCGCCGCCGAGATTCTCGCCTGCTTTCCCGACGCCGACGTCTTCACGCTGGTCGACATCATGGATGGCGAGTCCAGGCGCTTTCTCGACGGCAAAAACATCACCACCTCCTTCATCCAGCGCCTGCCCTTCGGCCACTCGCCGCGATTTCGCCACTATCTGCCGCTGTTCCCGCTGGCGATCGAGCAGTTCGACCTCGGCGCCTATGACCTGGTGCTGTCCAGCAGCCACGCGGTCGCCAAGGGCGTGCTCACCGGCCCCGCCCAGCTGCACGTCGCCTATGTCCACACGCCGATGCGCTATGCCTGGGAGCTGCAGCACGACTATCTCCGCCAGTCCGGCCTGGACCGCGGCCTGAAGGGCCTGCTGGTGCGCTGGCTGATGCACCGCCTTCGCCTCTGGGATCTGCGCACGGTGAACGGCGTCGACCGCTTCATCGCCAACTCCACCTATGTCGCGAGGCGCATCGAGAAGACCTACCGCCGGGACAGCACGGTCATCCACCCGCCGGTCGACGTCGATCGCTTCAGCCTGCAGCCCGAAAAGGAGGACCACTATCTCGCGGTCTCGCGCTTCGTGCCCTACAAGCACACCGAGACCATCGTCGACGCCTTCATCGATCTCCCGGACCGAAAGCTCGTGGTGATCGGCGACGGTCCGGGGCTGAAGGCGGCGAAGGCGAGAGCCACCCCCAACATCACCATCCTGCCGCCCCAGCCTTTCGACGAGCTGGAGCGTCAGATGCGCCGCGCCAAGGCCTTCATCTTCGCACCGGAAGAGGATTTCGGCATCACGCCGGTGGAAGCGCAGGCCGCCGGCACGCCGGTGATCGCCTTCGGCGCCGGCGGCGCCCTCGAGACGGTGCGCCCCGAAGGCCAAACCAGGCCGACCGGGCTTTTCTTCGATACCCAGTCACCGGAGGCCATCCGCGAGGCCGTCCGCCGCTTCGAAGCCAGTGGGGAGCGTTTTTCGGCCGAACATTGCCGCGAAAACGCGCTCCGCTTCGCCGCCCGCCACTTCCGGGACCGCTATGTCCGGCTGGTGACCGAGGCCTGGCGGGACCATGGCGGCATGGTCGAAGGCAGGGAGGAACCCAGGGTCGCCTGACACTGTCCGCGCATCAATAAAAGCGAACATGAAAAAAAAATCATCTTCGCGAAAGGCCGCCTTCACGCAACGTCTCCACATCATCGGTACGAACGCCCCCGAGTTCGGGCCGGACCGCATGGCGCGGCGACGCCCGGGACCTTGCTGGAGACATCGATGAACGCCTTGAACGATCGAACCGACGCATCCCGGCCGCGGCGGCGCGCCGGCCTGACGCTCGCCCTTTCCTCGGCTGCCGCCATCGGCCTTCTGGTCGGCGTCAACGCCGTGCCGACCAGCCATGCCGAGACCGCGACGCCGCTCGCCGCCGCCCCCTGGGAAGGCTATGCCGATCTGATCGAACGGATCATGCCGAGCGTGGTCACCGTGACCACCAAGACCAATGCCGACGCCGATCCCGTTGCCGACCGCGATTTCGGCGGCATGGACGAGGACATGCAGCGCTTCATGGAGCGATTCTTCGGCGATCGCGGCATGCCCGGACCGCGTGGCCCGGCCCCCCACGGCCACGGCCCGATGTCCGGCGCCGGCTCCGGCTTCATCATCGACCAGAACGGGGTGATCGTCACCAACAACCACGTCATCCGGAACGCCGACGAGGTGACGGTCACGCTGAACGACGGCCGCGAGCTCGAAGCCGAGGTGATCGGTGCCGATCCCGACACCGACCTCGCGGTGCTCAGGATCGAAGCGAATGGACCCTTGCCCGTCGCGACATTCGCCGACAGCGACGAGGTGCGCGTCGGTGATGCGGTGATCGCGATCGGCAACCCGTTCGGGCTCGGCGGCACGGTGACCGCCGGCATCGTCTCGGCCAAGGCGCGCGAGATCGGCGCCGGGCGCTATGATGACTTCCTGCAGATCGACGCGCCCATCAACCGCGGCAATTCCGGCGGCCCGACCTTCAATCTCGACGGCGAGGTGATCGGCGTCAACACCGCGATCCACAGCCCGACCGGCGGCAATGTCGGCATCGGCTTCGCGATCCCCGCAGGCCTGACCCAGAAGATCGTCGCCGATCTCCGGGACGACGGCATGGTCGAGCGCGGCTGGCTCGGCGTGCATATCCAGGCACTCGACGACGATCTCGCCGAAGGCCTCGGCCTGGACGACGCGAAGGGTGCTCTGGTCGCGCGTGTCGCCGATGACGGGCCGGCGGCGGCCTACGGCATCGAGCAGGGCGACGTCATTACCGGCTATGGCGGCGAGGCCGTCGAGACGCTCAGAGACCTCACCCGCGCGGTCGCCGACACCGATCCTGGCGCCAACGTCGAGATCGTGGTCTGGCGGGACGGTGCCGAGAAGACCCTCGCCGTCGACATCGCCCAGATGCCGTCCGAGCAGACCGTGGCGAGCGTCGAAAGCGGCGAGGAAGCTGCCGAAGACACACCGAAGCTGGGCCTCGCTCTCGCCAGACTCGATGACCGTGTCCGTTCCGAAATGGATCTGCCCGAGGACGCCGACGGCGCCGTCGTCACCGAGGTGCTGCCCGGCAGCCCGGCTGCGGAAAAGGGTCTTCGCCAGGGCGACGTGATCATCGAGGCGGACAACCAGGCGGTCACCGAACCGAGAACCGTCGCCGAGGCGGTCAAGGCGGCGGCCGAGCGCGGCGAGAAGGCCGTGCTTCTCCTGGTCAAGCGCGGCGATCAGGACCGCTTCGTCGCCGTCCGCATCGACCAGACCTAGGCGGGCACGGCCCGCGGCGGTGACGCTCTCGCGGCGTCCGGCCATGAAAGTAGGTGGACGGGACCGGTGGCTTGCCGCCGGTCCCGTCATGTCTAATATGAGCGCCATGCGGATACTGGTGATCGAAGACGACGCGGATGCGGCCGACTATCTGGCGAAGGGGCTGAAGGAGAGCGGCCACCATGTCGAGCGCGCGGGCGACGGCAAGGCGGGGCTGATCAAGGCCGCCGCCGAAGCGTTCGACGTCCTGATCGTCGACCGTATGCTGCCGGGCCTCGACGGGCTGAGCCTGGTTCAGCATCTGCGCGCCACCGGCAACGGCACGCCGGTGCTCTTTCTCTCGGCCCTCGGCGAGGTCGACGACCGGGTGAAGGGACTCAGGGCCGGCGGCGACGATTATCTCGTGAAGCCTTACGCCTTCGCCGAACTGCTCGCCCGGGTCGAGACGCTTGGCCGGCGCCCGCAGGCGCAGCCGGTCGCCACGTCCCTCAGGATCGCGGATCTGGAGATGGATCTTCTCGGCCGCAAGGTCACGCGCGGCGATCGGGTGATCGATCTGCAGACCAAGGAGTTCCAGCTCCTCGAAGTGCTGATGCGCCATGCCGGCCAGGTGATGACCCGCACCATGCTGCTGGAGAAGGTCTGGGACTATCATTTCGACCCCCAGACCAACGTCATCGACGTCCATATCAGCCGCCTTCGCCAGAAGATCGACCGCGATTTCGAAACGCCGCTGATCCATACGGTGCGCGGCGCCGGATACTGTCTGCGTGCGCCCGATCCGGCTTCTTGACACCACCGCGTTTCGGCTGACGCTGATCTTCCTCGGCCTGTTCGGCGCCTCGGCGCTGGCACTGCTCGGCTATCTCTACCTCGCCACCGCCGGCCTGATGACCCGGCAGACGGAGGAGACCATCCAGGCCGAGATCGCCGGCCTCGCCGAGCAATACCGGACCCAGGGCCTGCCGCGCCTTCGTCAGGTGATCGATCAGCGAAGCGCCGCCCAGCCGCACCGCGCCAGCATCTACCTGCTCACCGATCCGGCCGGCCGCCCGGTCGCCGGCAATATCGACCGCTGGCCGGAGGCGGAGCCCAATGTCGACGGCTGGCTCACCTTTCCGGTTGCCGTCCAGCTCGACGGCCAGAGGGCCGAAAACCGCCGCGCGATCGCCCAGAGCTTTCGCCTCACCGGAAGCTATCGCCTGCTGGTCGGACGCGAGGTCGAGGAGCGGCTGCTGCTCCAGACCCGGATCAAACACGCGCTCTCCTGGGGCCTCGGCCTGACATTGCTGCTCGGGCTCGCGGGCGGCCTCCTGATGAGCCGCGGCCTTCTCCGCCGGGTGGATGCGATCAACCGCACCACCGAACAGATCATGGCCGGCGATCTCAGCCGGCGCATCCCGCTCAAGCGCACCCGCGGCGACGAGTTCGACCAGCTCGCCGCCAATCTGAACGCCATGCTGGAGCAGATCGAGCGGCTCCTGAACGGCATGCGCGAGGTCACCGACAACATCGCCCATGACCTCAGAACGCCGCTCAACCGCATGCGCTCCCGCATCGAGGTCGCGCTGTTGAGCGAGCGTGGCGAGGACAGCGAGGCGCTGCGGCCGGTTCTCGAAGAGACGCTCACCGACGCCGAAACCATGATCGGCACCTTCAACGCCCTTCTCGACATCGCGCGCGCCGAGGCCGGCAGCGAACGGGCGGCGTTCGAGGAGGTGGATCTGACCCAAGTGGTCGACGACATCGTCGATCTCTATCAGCCGCTCGCCGAGGACAAGGGACAGACGGTCGAAAGCGCGATCGCGCCGAACCAGAAGCTGAAGGCCAACCGTCACCTCCTGTCCCAGGCGCTCGCCAACCTGCTCGACAACGCCATCAAATACACGCCGGAAGGCGGCAGGATAGCACTCACCGTCACCGGAGGGCCGGCCATCACCGTCGCGGACAGCGGCCCCGGCATCCCGGGCGATCAGCGGGAAAAGGTGCTGGAACGCTTCGTCCGCCTCGACGACACACGCGCCACGCCGGGCAACGGCCTCGGCCTCGCTCTGGTCAGCGCCGTCGCCAGGCTGCATGGCGCGAAGCTGGTGCTGGAGGACAATGCCCCGGGGCTCCGCGTCCGGCTCGACTTTCGAGCCAGGCGGGGCCAGAAAGAAGAGGAACGCCGCCCTGCGCCTGCCTCCACGATCGGGAGAGCGGATCACGGCCGCCAGAGCGCCACCGCCTGACATGGGAGCCTTCGACATGCCGCATAAGAGCCGATTGGGAACCGTGATCATCGACTGCAGGACGGACGATCTCGACAGCGCCGCCCGCTTTTGGAGCGAGGCGCTCGGCTGCCCGATCCGCTGCAGCGACAATCCCGAGGACGAGAACTATGTCGGCCTGGACTCGAAACGCCACGACCTCACCATGGAGGTGCAGAAGGTCGATCACGAAAGCCGGGTCCATATCGACATCGAAACCGACGACATCGAGGCTGAAGCGAAACGCCTCGAAGCCCTCGGCGCGAAGAGGGTCACGGCCATCCGCACCTGGCTGGTGATGGAAGCGCCGACCGGCCAGCGCTTCTGCCTGGTCGGACCGCAGAACGCGGATTTCGAGGCGAAGGCGAACAGCTGGGGTTAGACACCAGCCGTTATATTGCAGATTGACATAAAATTGATTTTCTTTTTATTTCTACCCAACCCATAGTTTGGAAACGCCAGATTCGGTGCTCGAGATGATCGACATTGGAGCTGCGTGTGTCCAAGCGAATCTATTTTTCCCGTGCGCTATTGTTTTTCTGCCTCGGCATGTGGATTTCGGGATGTACGGAGGCGACCTTCGCTTCTCGTAGCGAGATGCTTCTGCACAATTCAAGCGTCCAGCCGAGTGTCGTCTTTCTGGCCGACAATCAGCGAACACTCTTGGCCTCGGAACCTATACGCGAACAGTCGAGCTTCGCCAGGCGCGTCACCAAGTCAGCGCATCGTCGAGCGGCGATGGAGAATTTTTCGCTGAACGTCGTGAGGCACATCGTCGAAGACAAAGGTAACGAAGCCGACTTCATCATTCATGTCGGCGACGTCCTGAACAACAGCTGTGTCTCGGAATTCGACGAAGCCATGGACTCTCTCACCGGAAAGAGCGAGCGGGCCGTATACGTCGTACCCGGCAATCACGACGGTTTCTATCTGGGGATGACCTCACCTACGACGATCCAGAGCGCCAGTGCTCTTTTAGGGGTCCTGAACGAATTGGGAGGCTGGGCGCAGGCTTGTACGCCAGCCTGCGACAAGAAAAGAAAGGATGGGCTACCAACCTGTGGCGGGGAGAATGAGACCGCCGACACGACGAGCAATGCGGACAGGCACGATTTCCTGACATTCGACCGTGCAGAAAACCTTGCCGGCATGAATGGCTATGCAGTCAACGTCCTCGACAAATACAGCTACGTTCTAGCCTATCTGAAAAAGCTCGGCATTACGGACCACTGTGCTTCTTCGAAAAAGGACGCGCCGGGCAAAGAGCTCTGTCCGGCGCAAAACGGACTTTCGGACACCTCCTTTGTGGTTCGCTGCGCGCAACCGGCATCGCACGAGCATTCTGCAGGAGATCTGCTGGACGGAAGTCGCGAGCCACCGAACAAAGGCAACGCGGCCGACCCGCAATGAATATGCCGCCAGGAAGGGCAATGGATACCAATTCGACGAGCCGCAGCCCTGGCGCCATTTCGTCATTCAACATGTCGCACTCGCCGATCCCGCCCTTGCTCTGGGCGAGGTGGTAGATCGCCAGGAACCAGGTGGTCAGCGGAAGTTTGGTGCTGTGGAAGATCGTACCGGCGGTCAATGACACCTGCCGCTTGCAGCGATTGCATTGAAGCACGGCGCGCTGTTTGAGCACCGCATGGCGCTCGTGACCGCAGCCTTCGCACGGCATGGCGAACAGCCTCCGAACGGCCTAGGTTCATTTCCTTTTGATCGACACGGCAAGCTATGCTCCGGGCACGGTTTTCAACCGACATGGCGGTCTTCTGTCGGCAAAGGGCTACGGAGCTGCGGACAATGCGCAGATCCAGCCGCTGCAGCGTGAGATCGTGCGGCGCTGGATGACCGAAATCAGGCAGGAGAGCCCGCAGTCGCAGGTGGTTCTGGTCGGCCATCACCCGGTCAAGGATCTCGATGGCGACTCGTACCGGTTCATCGGCAAGCTCGCGGAATACCCGAACGTCACGCACTATATCTCGGGTGACACCCACGACGGGCATGACGTGAGGCATAGAAGGCTTTCCGATCTTCGAGAGGCCAATCTCGGCTCCACCATCGATGCGCCCATCGAGTACGCCCTCGGCGGCCGCTTGAGCGACGCAAGCGGCTCTTTCGACCTCGCCCGCTACTCGCTCACCCCGGCAAAGGCCAAGAGAACCGGCGAGACATGGCCGGACCGCGTCTATGCGGAGAGCGCTGGAACGTTCGAACGATGCAGTGCGAAATTCAAATTTCACCCCGATGCACCACCGTTCGCTCCCCTTGCCGACTCGAAGGTCCGGACGATAACCAACCAGAGGCTGCAGCGTCCGATCGATTTTTTCGGCCTGCCCTATACGCTTTTCTTGAAGGGGACGGAGGGCCAGCCTTGGTTCAGCAAGGTCAGATACAGCAGCCTGTATATCTATAAGATCAATCGGTTGCTCGACCAGATCGAGGCCTATCAACGTATCTACGATGATCATGGACTTGCATGGCCACAGTCACAAATACACGACGAAATTGAAGACTTGCGCGTCGATGATATTTCAAAGATAGCGATGTTTACGGAACATCAAAAATACATGGAGCTCTATCGGAAACTGACGAAGCTGGCAGGTCGGATCGAAGAAGATATGGCAAAGTACAGCGATAACGAGGAGATATATTGGGCGTCTCTCTGTTCCGCCCTCTTCGCAGCCCATCGTGACAGATATGGTCCTAAAGCTCCTTCCTGATGTCCACGATGCGCATCAGCGCGACGATCATCAGGATCACGACGCCGAGCAGCACGATCGCGTTGGCCGCGGCCGGCGGGAACTGGAGGTAGGAAAGCTCGGTCCAGATCGCCTTGCCGATGGACGCGATCTGGCCGCCGCCGAGCACGTTCACGGTCACGAAATCGCCCATCACGATCGTCAGAACAAAAATCGAGCCGATGGCGATGCCGGGCTTGCAGAGGGGGATGACCACGTTCCAAAGGGTCTGCCAGCCCGTCGCGCCGGCGTCATAGGCGGCTTCGAGCAGGCTTTTGTCGATCCGGAGCATCGAATTGAAGATCGGCACGATCATGAACAGCGTATAGAGGTGGACGAAGCCGAGAATGACGGAAAAATCGGAGTAGAGCAGCCATTCCTGGGGCTGCTCGACCCAACCCATCGAGATCAGCGCCTGGTTGACCAGGCCGTTCCGGCCCAAAAGCGGAATCCACGAAATCATGCGGATCACGTTCGAGGTCCAGAACGGGATGGTGCAAAGCAAGAAGAGCGCGATCTGCCAGGTCAGCGTCTTGATGTGGAAGGCGAGAAAATAGGCGATGGTGAAGCCGAGCACGAGCGTGATCAGCCAGACGATCACGCAGAACTGCACCGTCTTCCAATAGGTCCGCCAGGTCACGTTCGACGAGAAGACGTCGCTGTAGTTCTGCGTGGTGAAGTCGGGAATGAGGATCTGATAGGCCTGGTAGTCGAAGAACGAGACCACCACCACCAGCACCATCGGCACGATGAAGAACGCCAGAAACACCAGCGCCAACGGCCCCGCCTGCAAATATGGGGCGGCAGTGTGCCGCTTCATTGGCCTGCTCCGTCACCCACGGTCGATGGCGCCCTTCATTTGACAGTCCGTGACCGGCTGACGGGTGGATGCCCGGGTCAAGCCCGGGCATGACGGCTGGTGCGTGGCTCCAGGTCCGAAGCTACTCACCAACCGCCCCCACGCGTGTCAGGCAAGTCGAGCCCCGGCCTGCTAGGCCGCTACGAATTCGTTCCATTTGCGGACCATGTAGCGGTCTTCGTCCATGACGGTGTTCCAGACGGCGACCGAGCCCATGCGGTCCCAGTAGGAGCCGCCGTCGCGGATCTCGCCGGCCTTGGCGATCGGGTCGCCGGTCGGGCTTACCACCTCGTTTTCGGCTTCCGCACCTTCCATCCAGTAGTTCCACTCCCATGGCTCCATCTGCGCCTGGGCGGTTTCGAGGACGGCGGTGTAGTAGCCCTGGCGGTTGAGGAACGCGCCGGCCCAGCCGGAGAGGTACCAGTTGATGAACTCGTAGCAGGCATCGAGCATGCGGCCTTCGACATGGGTCGGAATGCCGAGGCCCGCACCCCAGGCGCGGTAGCCTTCCTTGAGCGGCTGGTAGACGCAGGGGATGCCCTGCTGACGGACCTTGGTGATGGCCGGCGACCACATGGACTGGATCACCACTTCGCCTGATGCCATCAGGTTGACGCTCTCGTTGAACTCCTTCCAGAGCGCCCGGAACTGGCCGTCGTTCTTGGCCTGGATGAGGATCTCGATGGTCTTGTCGATCTCCTCCTTGGTCATGTTACCCATGTCGCCATACTCGACCTCGCCCATGGCCTGGGCGGTCATGCCGGCGTCCATGATGCCGATCGCCGGGATGTTCAGGATCGAGGCCTTGCCCTTGAATTCGGGGTTCAGGAGCTCCGCCCAGCTTTCGATCGGGCGGCCGATCAGATCCGGGCGGATGCCCAGCGTGTCGGCGTTGTAGACGGTCGGGATGAGGGTCATGAAGTCGGTCGGCTCCTCCGAAAACTCGGAGGATTCGGCGCCCGTCAGATAGCTGACCTTGATCGGGGCGATGCCGATGCGCGAGGTCTGTTCGCCGTTCGGCAGCTCGCCCTTGGTGAAGATCGGCACGATCTTGTCGTAATTGTCGACCCGCGAGATATCCATGCCGCGCAGATTGCCCGACGGCACGATCTTCTTCAGCATCCAGTATTCGCTGTCGAGGAGGTCGAAGGAGGTCGGCTGGGTGACCGCGCGTTTGACCACGTCGTCGGAGGTCAGCGTGGTGTACTGGATGTCGATGCCGATATCTTCCTTGCACTTCTCCGAAAGCTCGCGGAAGGCGTTCACGCCGGTGCCGGCATAGCGGATGGTGATCGGCTCCTGGGCGTGGATCGCGGGAAAGCCGTCGATCACGCCGGCGCCCACGGCGAGGCCGACCGTGGCGGCGGTACCTTTCAGCACGGTGCGGCGGGAGAGGCCGACTGCCTCGGGCTTGACTGGGTTCGTTGTCTTCTTCTGGTCGGTCATCGTTGCCTCCTCGTCGTTTGTCGGATCGTCGATCCTGGCTAGTTCAGAAGATGGGCGTCTTTCGCGTCCCACCCGACCGTCACCCGATCGCCGATGGCGACCGGGCGCTCGTAGAAACGCCCTTCGTCGAGGCTGACGGAAAACTCGTCGACGCCGTCGGCGTGCAGGCGGAGCGCCACCAGGGCACCCTGATATTCGACCGAACCGACAGTCGCCTCGAGGCGGTTGACGCCGCCGCTCCGATCCTCGTGGTCGGGCTCGAGCGCAATGCGGTCGGCGCGCAGCGCGAAGGTCACGTCGCTGCCCGGAACGAGGTCGGCGGGTCCGACGGCGAAGCTCCCGCCATGGGCACCGTTCAGCAGCGTGTGACCGTTCTCGCGCCCGACGACCGTCGCCGAGAGCACGTTATGGCCGCCGATGAAACGGGCGACGAAGGGCGTCTTCGGGCGGTTGTAGACGTCGCGGGGCGCGCCGGACTGCTCGATCTGGCCGTCGTTCATCACCACCACCAGATCGGCGAGCGCCATCGCCTCCTCCTGGCTGTGGGTGACGTGGATGAAGCTGATGCCGAGCTCGATCTGCAGGCGCTTCAGCTCCTCCCGCATGCGGATTCGCAAAAACGGGTCCAGCGCCGAGAGCGGCTCGTCCAGCAGGAGCACGCTCGGATTGGTGGTCAGCGCCCGGGCGAGCGCCACCCGCTGCTGCTGGCCGCCGGAAAGTTGGGCGGGCTGACGCTCGGCGTAGGATTCCATGTGGACGAGCGCCAGCAGGTCCTTCGCCTTGGCGTGGCGCGCGGCCCTGTCGACGCCGCGCATCTTCAGCGCGAAGGCGACATTGTCCAGGCAGTTCAGATGCGGGAAGAGGGCGTAGTTCTGGAACATCATCGCCGTGCCGCGCCGCGCGGGCGGCAGGTCGCCCACGGACTGCCCGCCGATCAGGATGGCGCCTTCGGTCAGGATCTCATGCCCTGCGATCAGGCGAAGCGTGGTCGTCTTGCCGCAGCCGGAGGGGCCGAGCAGGCAGCAGTAGCTGCCGCCGGCGATGCGCAGGTCAACGCCGTCGACGGCAGTGGTCGATCCGTAGCGCTTGACGATATGCTTCAGTTCGACATCGGAAGCGTCGACCAAGATTCTCCCAGCTCCCCACAGGCGATCCGCAACGTCGATTCCGGTTGCAGCAATCCCCATGCCAGCGTTTTTTTGGGCGATCGCACCATCGACGCGGTCGCCGCTGCCGCCTTTTCAGGCAATGGCTACGTAAAAAGCACGTTAAACGAGCTTTCGGCATTCGCCTAGAGGCTTGGTTCCTCGCCGAGCACGGCCGGCTTGCCCGCTCCGCTTTCCGTTGCATATCATTGATCGTGCGTGCGGATCGGGATCGCACCGAGGCCGACCACCGCAGACGAGCCGGGCGTGGTGGGTCCGGCGGACGGATGCGGATTGCAGCGGGTAGCCGCCATGTACGAGCTCTTGATCATCGCCTGTCTGGCCGGACAGCCATCGGCGTGCGAGGAGTTCCACGTGCCGTTCGAGCAACCGACCGGGATCAGGACCTGCATGTATCAGGCGCAGTTCCGTCTGGTCCGATGGGCGGCGACGATGCCGGATTGGGATATCGTGAAGTGGACCTGCGGTCTGCCGAAATCCTGATGCGGAGCTCGGCCGCGGGTCGGGTTGCGAGAGGCGTCGATGCAGATGAGCAACAGATTTACGGGCTCCGAGCCCGATGGCCGATCCGCCCTTCGCCGCACCGTCGTCGAAGGGGCACCAGATCGACCTGACAGGCTCAGCCCATGGGGTTTCCGGCTTCGCTCTGGTCCAATTGCAACAGTCTGTCGCTGATCGAGGCGGGGGTGTCGTGGCCGTACTGCGACGGCACCGTGAGCGAAACCGCGCAGGTGAAGCCAAGGGCGAGAATTCCCAAAAGAATAAGGCGTCGCATCGCTCTGTTCCCTTCCCTCGTCGGACTGTATGAGCTGTCTTATACAGCGGTCGTTTCGGGATATAAAAGGGCAAATCGGATCGACTGTGTTAAAAACGAAACATGCCGTTGCATGAAAAACACAATTTTCCGAAACGCCTCTCTTTTCCCGCCCTGGCCGCCAGCTGCGGCTGCCTGAGCCACCCTCCAGAACGCGCATAACCCGGCCCGCATTCGTAGAATTACGTCTTAAGGACACGATGCTGAACGTGCTCTGAACATATCGTTCAGGCGACCGGGAATCCGTCAGGCCATGCCGGCCGAGATGGTTCGATCGTGCTGGATCGCCGCGACCGCCGATCATTGTCCCGGAGCCATGATCTGCTGGCCGGCGGTCGCGATCGGCGCTTCTCTGCTGGGATTGTCGCGCGAGTTCGGCTATGAGGAGCCATCGGTCGAGCCTTTCGAGCGTGCCGACCGGCGAACGAACGACGGAAAAGACGAGGAACGCCATGCTGCGCTTCGCCGAGATGGCCCTGGCCGCCTTCGCGGTTGTGATCTTGACCGGCTCCAATGTGTATTACGCTGTGCTCGGCATACCCGGAGGAATCTCGTCGGAAGAACTTCTGGCCTATGAGGGTCAGATCCGGAACGTGTTCCTCCTCGCCTATCTGACCGTAGTCCTACTCTCGGTGATCTACTGGCAGAAGATGATCCTCGGCATGGCCGCGGTCTGGCCGATCGTCCTGCTGGTCATCCTCGCTTGGCTGTCGACCAACTGGACCGTAGCGCCGGAGATCACGTCCAGGCGCTGCATCGCGCTGACGGTCACCACCCTGATGGGCATCTATCTTTTCGTCCGGTTCGATCTGGAGACACTGCTTCGCTTTCTCGTCGCAGTCGCAGCAGTGCTGGTGATCGGCAGTCTGGTCTGGGTGGCCTTATTCCCCGCTTTCGGCATCCATGGCGAGGGCGAGCATGCCGGCGTCTTTCGCGGCATCTTCTTCCACAAGAACACCACCGGCCGCGTGATGGTCTACTGCCTCGCCATCGTCATCGCGGCCTGGGTCGGCAGCGGCGTGAACCGGGCTCTGCTCGCCGCCCTCGGCCTGCTGACGCTGGTGATGATCGCCGGCACCACGTCGCAGACCGCGCTTTTGGGCACGGTGTCTCTGATCGGCGGGCTGATTGCGGTGCGCATGGTCCGAGGCCAGGCGGTGAAGAGCGCGCTGGTCACGCTGGTGGTGCTCGCGGTCGCCTGGCACGGCGCCCTGATCGCCGCCGCGACGTATGATCTGATCCTGGAAGCGCTCGGGCGCGATCCGTCGCTGACCGGGCGGACCGAGATCTGGATCTATACGCTGGAATATGCGTTCAAGCAGCCCTTCACCGGCTATGGCTACGACGCGTTCTGGAACGGCGATCTCAGTCCGGGCGCGCAGTACGCCGCCTACTGGAAGACCCCCCATTCCCACAATGGCTGGCTGGAGGTGTTCATCGCCCTTGGCCTGCCGGCGGTCATTCTCATGGCGGGCATGATGCTGGTGACGCTGTTCCGCGCCGTCGTCCTGGCGCGGTACTACCCCACGACCGCGCCTGCGATCCTGATCACGCTGCTCTGCTTCGCGATGCTGACCATCGGCATGTCGGAGCCGGTCTTTCTGGAGAAGCACAGCTTCGACTGGATCATGTTCGTGACCATCGCCGGCTGCGCCCGCGCGCTCACCTCGAGCCTCGCAGGCGATCGCGAACGGGCGCTGCAGGCGCCGGCCGCCGCCGAGAGCATGCCGGCCGGGCGGCTGAGCGACTATCCCACCTGAACGGCGGCAGGCGGGATCCTGCCAGGCCCGAGGCATGTCCACTGGACGTGGACGCAACGTTCGAACGGCCGGAACGAAGCGAACGGTTCGTCAGATCACGTAGATGCGTCGCCCCAGCATCTTTTCGATCGTGTTCCGCTCGTAGTCGGCGAAGGGACGCAGGATGCGGGCCACGATCACGAAGACCAGGGCCACGACCGCAATGCCGGCCAGGTTCCAGGCGAAGGTGTCCGCGTGCAGATCGTGGATAACCGAACCGATCGCGGCCGTGATCAGCGCTGACAGTACGATCCTCATCTGCCCCCAGCGGTCGACCTTGAGCCGATAATCTTGTCGCCGAAGCTGATGGATGATCGTGCCGACGCAGAGCAGATCGGCGGTGATCAGCGCTGCGACCAGACCGAACGTGCCGAGCCCCGCCCAGACAAGCAGGAGCGCCACGGGCACGACGAACGGCAGGAAGAGCGAGGCGCGTTTCAAGATGTCCACGCGCTCGATCGTGTTGCAGAGCGCCATCAGCACCTGGCGGTGATTGTCGATCAGCATCAGGATCAGGAAGAACAGCATCAGCCCGTGGGCATCGGCATATTTGCCGCCGGAGATCAAAGCCAGGATCTCGGCGCCATAGGCGTAGAAGACCGCCATGCCGGCCGCGAGAATGTAATTCGAGACCTTGAGGATGACGACCAGCTGCCAGTTCAGATCGCCGAAATTGCCGGTCTCGGTGTAGCGGGCGATCAGTCGTGGACGATAGAGTCCGGCGAACAGATGGGCCGGCAGAAAGCGGTTGAGCTGGCTGAACAGCGTCTGGCAGAAACCGTAGGGCGCCAGCACGGCGGTGGCCAGCAGATGCGGGGCGGCGCTCATGACGGCGTAGCCGCTGCCCGACATGCGCAGCACCTCGTTGGCGTAGCTGTTGGCGGCGAAACGGGCGACCGTCCGCCATGACGGCAGATCGCTGGACGTCGGCGCCGCCTCGTAGGGGAACGTGCGCAGCAGGTGCCGGAACTGCAGCAGAGCGACGAGGGAGGCGACGACCGCCGCGGTGATGTCGCCGTAGACGACATGAGTGAGGGTCAGCTCGTCCGTCATGACGAGCGCCGCGAGCAGGATGGCGAAGAAGGTCAGATGGCGGAGCGTGGTGTTGGCCTGGCTGTGGGCCTGCTGCAGCAGGGACTGGAAAACCACATCGCGAAAGAAGGTCATGATGCCGAACGGCACCAGAATGACGATATACTCCTGAAAGACCGGCAGCCAGTGTTCGTGACCGGACAGGCTGAGCAATGTCCGGCCGCCCCAGTAGAAGACCACGAGCATGGCCAGGATGACCGAGATGCGAAGGCCGGCCATGATCAGGAGAAAGCGCCGCAGGGCCTGGGTATTCAGGGTCGATCGAAGCTGCGGCACGTAGCGGTCGACGGCCCAGTTGATGCCGAAGCGCGAAAGATTGGTGGAAAGCTCGACGAAGGCGATCAACCATGCGTAGATCGCGAAGTCCGCCCGCGAAAGACTGGAGGCGATCAGCGCGAACAGCGACAGGCTGAGCATCGCGTTGACGCCCTTGCCGCCGGTGAACACCAGCGTGTTCCAGCGCAGGCGCTTGATCGAGTAATATTCGGCCTGATCGATCGAAGCCATGGCGCTTACCGGTTCCCACCGCCGGGCAAGTTGCTTGCACATAACGATGTGCAGCTAACACCGTCGCGGCCGAAATGGTCCACTTCCATCGACGACGATGTCCGCCTGCAGGCGGAAGGGTCGGGCGGGCGGCGGTTCGAACGCGGCATGGTTCAGGCCGCCTTCCGGTTCCGAGACGATGACCCTTTGGTCAGCAGCCGGTCGCGCATCTGCTTTTGAGCGGTCTGGCCGAGAAGGCTCCGCGACAGGATGCCGAGCACCGATTTCGGTGCGATCAGGCCGCGGGCAAAGGCGCGCAGCGTCAGCCCGGCCGCGCGGCCGGGCCGCTCCCTGGCGTAGAGATGAGCGAGATGGGTCGCCTCGAAAGCCAGGCGCGCATCGTCCGAGAGAGAGTCGCCGAGTTCCTCCAGAAAGCGCCGGCCGCGCTCGACATCGTCGCGCGCGCCGAGGCGGCCCGGACGATCGTCGTCGTCCTGGAAGGTGAGCGGCTCCTCGACCAGAAGAAAGGCGGCACCCTTGCGGTCGAGATCCAGGAGGAAGGCGATGTCCTCATATTGATCGAGGGTGGTGCGAAACGGGGTCGCCGCGGCGAGCGTTCTCGGCAGAAGATAGGAGCTGGTCTGGGCGAACACCCCAGCCATCAGCGCAGCACCGCGCCATGCGATCTCCGGCAGCGAACGCTGCACCCTGCGCACGAACAGATAGTCGCCGAGCGGCACGTCCAAGGGCTTCCGATGCTTCGGCCGGACCCGCTTGACGACACCGCCGGCGCGCACCTCGGTGAGCGTGCCGCAGATGGCATCGGAGCCGCCATGCGCCTCCATGCAGGCGATCTGCTTTTCGAGCTTGTCCGCGCGCCAGGAATCATCGGAATCGAGAAAGGCGACGAAGCGCCCCCGCGCTGCCTGCACGCCGCTGTTGCGCGCCGCCGACACGCCGCGATTGCGCTCGTGCTGCACCAGCCGCACCCGCCGGTCGTCGGCGAAGGGTTCGAGGGCCGCGGCCAGATCGTCCGTGGAGGCGTCGTCCACAAGAACCACTTCGAAGCGACCCAATGTCTGGTCCAGACAGCTTCGAATTGTGCTTCGGATCAGACCGGCCCGGTTGTGAACGGGGATGACGACGCTAACGAGAGGCGACGGCAACCGACGTCTCGGCAACCTGCCGGTCCGGCGCGAGCCAGCCCGAAAGATCGCGTCCCGTGATGCGCGCCAGGAGCCGGACGTCCGGCTCGAAATGCCGGCGAAGCGCGTCTCGAAAGGCCGTGTCGTCGCGCGCGGGCGCCACCGGATCGCGAGACATGCCGAACGCCTGCACCTTGCTCAAAAGGCCGAAATTGGTCTTCAGGCCCAGCCGGTCCTTGGCGTTCTTGCCGAACTTCCAGAGTTGGATCACGGCCGGGTGACGGATGTGGTGGCGCCGGTTGTAGACCGGAAATTCCCGGGGCTCGTAATCCTCGATGCCGATGAACGCCTGGGTCTCCTTGTAGACCCGCTCGGTGTCCCCGGAAAAATCCTCCATGAAGATGATCTTCAGCCGTTCGCTTCCGACCTTGCTCATGAGGCGTTCGATCTGCTCGCCCTGACTGCAGCGCTCGTCGTAGAACAGCCGCTTCGGCTCGTTGCAGAGCGTCGGGATCCCCTCGCCCCGCCTGCGCCTGTCGATCGCGGCCCAGGCCTCCTCGACATCCGCGATGGTCTCGTAGCCGTTCTTGCGCTCCTGCGCGTGCATGGCGAGGACCATCTCGACCGGATTGCGCAGCATCGCCACGAACCGGGCATCGGGGCGCACGGCGAGAATGCGGTCGACCGCCACCTCCGAGACCAGATAGTCCGTGGTCGCCTCACCGCGAAGGACATCGTCGTCCAGCCCGTCGAACAGGTCGAGATAGGCCGCCTCGTCGGTGATCGGCCGATCGGCGAAATCCTCGGCGAAGAAGCGCGGCTCCTTCGGATCGGAGACGAAGATCCGCTCATGCTCGTCGAGATAGCGCGCGAGCGACGAAGTACCGGCCTTGGGAGCGCCCAGAATGTAGAAATCCGGAAATCGACGAGAGGTCATGGCATTCGCTCTCCTCTCCGACATCCCCATCGAACGGGACGACGGAAGCAGGGCAGTCTTCGTTATGGCACTGAAAATTCGCGGCTCGCGCTCCGGCGAGCGGTCTCCTGACGCGACACCTTCGGGACGGATCCGGCGAAAGTGTGTCGATAGAGCCGCGATCGGACGGTCTCCGTCAACCCCCTTTCGACCGGTTATTGTGAAGAACGCCCTCTGCATGTATATCCATCAGGCCTTGAATCCAGCGATCCTGGCACGGCCACCGGGCTGCATGCCGTCTGTGAACGACATTTCGAGCTTTTCGAAAGCATGGCCAAGAAGCTTTTCTATAAAGCCTTTCAATATCAGAAAACCGACATGGCTCGGTTTCTGTCCGAAAGCCATGGCTTCGACACCCTCTATCGCACGGCGGACGCGCCCGAGACCAGACGCACGAAATGCTTCTTCGCACGCCAGACCTTTCTCGATCTGGTGTTTCTGGTCAGACGCCGAGCTGCCATACGGGACTATGACCACGTCCTGGCGCTCTGGCATTCGGGCCTGGCCTTCATGCTACTCCGGCGCCTCGGCCTGATCGACTACGATCGTCTGCTCTGGTTCGGATTTTCCGTTCACAGCCCGTTCTGGACACGGGTCTACCGGCTGTTCGCGAAGCTCGATCGCGACCGGACATGGTTCGTGGTGTTCACCGAGCAGGAAGTGAAGGACTACGCCCGCATGCTCGGCATCGATCCCGAGCGTCTGCTGTTCATCGCCCATGGCGACTGGCCGCAGCCGATCGACGTGCCCGAGGTCTTCGGGCCGGATCCGACGCTTGACCTGGAGACGCCGTTCTACTTCGCCGGCGGTTTCACCAATCGGGACTATCGGCCGGTGATCGAGACCTTTCGCGGGCTGGACCAGCGCCTGATCATCGTCTGCTCGGAAACCAATGACGACGTGGTCGACGAGGAACTGCCCGAAAACGTGCAGGTCTACCGCGACATCCCCTTTCCCGATTTCGAACTCCTGCTGCAGGCCTCGAAAGGGGTGATCATCCCGCTTAGATACGACGTCGGCGCCGCCGGTCACAGTGTGCTCGTGCGCAGCATGCGCAACGCCAAGATCGTCATTGCCGATGACTTTCGGATCATGCACGACTATGTGGAGAACGGTGTAGACGGCGTGCTGCTGCCGAACATGGCGCGCGACCTCGGCGAAACGATCCGCGAGATCGAGGCCCATCCCGAACGCTTCGCGCCGATCCGCAAGGCGGCGCGCCGGCGCTTCGATCGCGTCTATTCGCAAGAAGCGCTCGAGGAAAGCATGAGCGGTCTGATCCGGGATCAGTGGATCGAGGCGCCGCTCGCCAGCGCCTGACGAAGCAGCACACGCCGGCCCCCGACGCGCCGGCCGAAGGAACGAGAAACGAGGTGGAAACGCGATGGCCATCGATCGGGCCGAGATGATCAACGCCCTGGTGCTCAGCCACGATGCGCGGGACATGGGCGGTGTCGGCAACTTCATCCGCATCCTGAAGCAGCGCCTGCGCCCGACCACGGACATCCGGCGCTTCGTCAACGGCCGCCGCCACGGCGAGCGCGGCAAGGCCGCCTCGATCAGACGCATGCTGGCCGACTATGCGCGCTTCGCCTGGCTCGCGCTCAGGCGACGCTTCGACGTCTATCACTTCAATCCCGAGATGGACGTGCGTTCGTTGCCGCGCGAATGCCTGTTCATGCTCATCCTGATCCTGTTCGGCCGGCGCAACTACATCGTCTTCTTCCGCGGCTGGAACTGGGACGAGTTCGGACAGATCGATGCCACGCCCTGGCTTCGCCGCTACGTGCTGTTCGCGCTTCGCCGTGCCAGCCGGGTGATCGTGCTGTCGGAAAGTTTTCGCGAGGCGCTGCTGCGCCAGGGTCTGCCGGCCGAGCGCGTGCAGGTGATGACCACCATGTTCGACGGCCGTCTGGTCAAGGCCAGACATCGCGCGGACGGCCCGGTGAAACATGCGCCGACCCTCCTGTTCATGGCGCGCTTCGTCGAGGAGAAGGGTGTCTATCAGCTGGTGGAGGCGGTCAGGCTGCTAAAGGACGACTTCCCCGATCTCACACTGGTGATGGGCGGTGACGGTCCGGAAATGGAGGGACTGACGGCGAAAACGGAGGCGCTCGGCATCGCGGACCGGGTGCGCTTTCCCGGCTATGTCCGTCGCGACCAGAAAGCGAAGGTGTTCGACGAGGCGACGATCTTCGTCTTTCCCAGCTACTACTGGGAAGGCCTGCCCAACGCCATCCTGGAGGCCATGGGTGCGGGCCTTCCGATCATCGCCCATCCGATCGCCGGCGTGCCCGAGGTGATGAGCGACCCGGAGAACGGTCTGTTTCTGGAATCCGTCTCCGCCGTCGAGATCGCCGCCGGCATCAGGCGCATGCTGGCCGACCCCGGCTACATGGCGGAGACCTCGGCGCGCAATATCGACAAGGCCTGGAGCCAGTATGAGTCGGCGGTGGTCAGCCGCCGGATCGAGGATGTCTACCGCACCGTCCGCTCGGAGCTGCACCCGGCCCCGAGGACCGCGGGCCAGGCCGCCTGACAGGACGCCGGAACAATGGCGCTGTGCCGGCAGATCGCGGCAGTAGAGAACATATGCCAAGGCATTTTTAACTTTAAAGCGACAAAAAATGACTGATCATAACTTTCCAGACAATTTCGTATCTGTTTCGTTCGCGGCAGCATGACCTTGCCTCACGCGGCGACTTCGTTTACCAAGTCTACCGTTCGCATCGCTGTATTTTCTCGACCGACCACGGTTCCGATCGTATGTCGAAGCCAGGCGGCGATGGTTCATACGCAGCGCAGTGACCTGAGCCCGTGAACGGTCGCGCGTCGGGCGGCATCGGCATGAAACGGTGTCGGCATGAAGAAATCGGTTTCGAGAAGTCGGTTCGGGCCGAAGGGGATGAAACGAGTCTCGGCGCTGCATCGAAAGGCTTCGAGATACCCCTTGCGGCTTCCAAGGGTGGATGTCCGTCGTCATCGGCGACGCCTCTAGGCCGGAGAGAACACTCCTCATGATCAACGACTGGAAACTCGACGTCGGTTCGCTGGCGCGTGCGGTTTTCGCGCAACGCTATTTCGTGCTTCTGGGAACGGCGATCCTGACGGCGATCGGCGTCGGATTTCTGAGCATGAAAGAGGACGAATATTCGGCCTCAGCGATGATTCTCGTCGACGATCGAGCTCTCAACGTGCCGGAAGCGGAGGCCATCCTCGAAGATGGCGCCGCCGATACCGAATCGCTGCTAAGTCATGTCGAACTGATCAAGAGCGCCAATGTGCTGCGGCGCGCCGTCAGCGATCTGAGCGAGAAGGGCGTGGACGTTCGTCAGGAGGACGATTCGTCCGGCGGCATTCTCTCCTCGGTGGCCGCAGCGATCCCCTCCGAGCTCTGGTCGCGCGAAGCCGACAGCGCCGAGATCAATGAAGACAGCGAACTGGCGACCCGCCTGCCGCCCGAGGTCGTGGCGTTCTCCCGCGGCGTCGACGTCGCAGCACTCGGACGCTCGCGACTGATCCAGGTCTCGTTCAAGAGTTCGGAAGCGGGGCTGGCTGCAGCCGGCGCCAACGCCCTCGCCGACGCCTATGTGAACGTTCAGCGCGAGGAGCAGGTGGCGATCGGCAACGACGCCGTTCAGTGGATGGTCGAGCAGGCGGCGACGCTGCGCGAAAAATCTTCGGCCGCCGACGAGGCTGTCGAGGAGTTCCGGCGCGACTCCGGCCTGCTGCAGAGTGGCGGCAGCCGGCTGATCGAGCAGAAGATCACCGAAACCCACGCGCAGCTGACCCAGGCCGAGCTCGAGAGCATCGCGCTCGGATCCAAGGTGCAGTCGATCGAAGCGGCGCTGGAGCGCAACAATCCGTTCGCAGTCACCGATATCGCGGACGCCGAATCCGTGCGCGAGCTGCGGACGCAGATCACGGCGTTCCGATCCGAGCTCGCCGATCTCGAGGCCACCTACGGACGCAACCATCCGCTGCTCGTGGCCAAGGTCGAGCAGATCGACCTCGCCCAGCGCTCGCTGGACAACGAGATCCAGAACATCGTCGCAGGGTTCCGCAACCAGTCGCGAAGCGCCAAGCAGCGGGTGACCGCGCTGCAGCAGGTGCTTGCGGAGCAGGAAAAGTCGCTCGCGGACGCCAATCTTCGCGGCGTCGAACTGCGTGATCTGGAAAAGGAAGCGCGCATCGGCAATCAGGTGCTGGAGGGCTTCCTTGGCAGGGTGCAGCAGGCGGCGGCGCGGGAGGATGCGCGCGTGCAGCCGCTCGACCTCCGGGTGGTGTCACGTGCGGAAATCCCGACCGAGCCGTCCGGTCCGCCGCGTATGATGCTCGGCCTGGTCTGCCTCGTCGGCGGCTTTCTGGTCTCGAGCTCGGCGGCCATGTTCCGTGAGGCGTCGAGGCGCGTGGTGCGCGAGCCGGACGATCTGAAGGCCGTCGCCCCTCAGTCCGGCGTCTGGGTGATTCCGCGACGCGAAGGACCGCGCGGTCAGGAAGTCCACAACCTGCACCACCTCATCACCGCCACGCCCTATGCCCATTTCTCGGCGAGCGTGCGCAATACCTACCGCCAGACTGTCGCGACACTGCCCGAGGAACAGCACACGGTGATGCTGACGTCGGCGCAGCCGGGCGACGGCAAGACCACGATGTCGCTCTGCTTCGCCGAAGTGGTCGCCAATACCGGCCGTTCGGTCGTGCTGGTGGATACCGACTTTCGCCGGCCGAAAATCCACGTCCATACCGGACTCGGCCGGATCGCCGGTCTTTCCGACTGGCTTGAAGGTACCGAGCCGCTGCGCTGCAAGCGCCCCGAGGGCAGCGAGTTCTACACCATCACCGCGGGATCGGGCGAGCTCACCCATCCGGATCGCTGGAACACCCAGACGATCCGCGAGCTGCTGGAAACGCTCAAGGGCCGGTTCGACACGGTCATTCTGGACACGCCGCCGGTCGCGGCGCTGGCCGATCCGTTTCTGGTCGCCGCCGAGAGCTCGATGGTGCTATTCGTGACCCGCTGGCAGCACACCAAGCTCGCCTATATCCGGGACCTGATCACGCCGCTGATGGAACGCACGCCCAGGGTCGAGCTGATCCTGACCGACGTCGACCTGAAGGGTGCCGCGTCCCACGGCTACAAGGCGCCGATGGAGTATTATCAGGATACGGCGGCTTACTACACGGAGTGACACCGACCAGTCTTCAGGTCGATCGGTTCCCGCACTTCCGGCGCGCACCCGACGGCCGGCTCGTCAGGTTGCCGACGTTTCACCCGAGGATCAGGCAAGCCACGGTGAAATGGACGCAGGCTTGGTGCCGCCGAGTCAGCTTTTCAAAGCGTGCGAAGAACCACGATAGTGCTTCATGTTGCCGAACAGGACTTTGATCTTGCGGCGGCGTCAGTACTCGTATGGCTCAGTTTGATCCAGCGTCATCGTGTAGCCGACATCGGCGAGTTCCCTGGACATCGAATGCGCCTTCAGCGTTCCCGTCGCCCAGACCGGCGTGTACATGCCGGTGACCTCGACGCCGTCCTCGCTGGTCACGTAGATGATCTGATTGGGCGGCGGCGGCGGGACGTGGATGCAGGCGCCGACATAGGGGACCAGGAGAAATTCCCTGACGGTCGTCTCTTCGAAATCCAATGGCAGCACGTAGCCGGCGATCCTGACCTGCACGTCATCGAGCTCTTCGACGACGTTCGTCGTCTCGGCGAGGTCGGGCGCCGGCGTCATGCCGTGCCGAACGACACCGCCGAGATCCGGATCATAGGTCTGATCAGCCCCGGTCCGATCGTCCTCCAGCGTGTCGCCGCCGAAGTCCAACTCTTCCGGCATGACCGGCTCCGATGACGGCGGAATGAGATCCGGCCAGGCGATCTGCAGCGGCTCGTCCGCGGCCAGGGCCGGCGGAGCGACCGCGAACAGCAACGCCAAGATGTGCGAACGCAGCATCATCCCCGTCATCCCCTCCATCAGGTTTTCACCATCATACCGTCGGCCAGCGACAGACGATAGGCGCGGAGCGCCGGCAGCAGGCCCGCCAGCAGGCCGGCAGTGACAATCGCCAGGAGCGAGAGCTGCTCGCGGGGCGTCGGCCAGCCGATCTCGAGATAGAGCCCGAACTCGGCATCGACCAGCGGCCTGACGATCGCGAGCGCGAGATAGAGCAGCGCCACGCCGAGGATGGCGCCGAGCAGGCCGAGCAGGCCCGCCTCCGCCACCAGCAGGCCGAGCACGGTGCGCGGCCGCGCACCGACCGAACGCAGGATCGCCATTTCGCGCCGGCGCTCGTTCAAGGTCGCGAGCACCATGGTCACCATGCCGAGCAGCGCCGTCACCACCACCATGATCGACACAGCCCCGAGCGCGGTTTCCGCCGTGCCGATCAATCCCCAAAGCTCCTGCAGCGCAGCACCCGGCAGGATCGCGGACAAGGGTTCTTCCGTATAGTCGTTGATCGCCCGCTGCAGCTTGAAGGTGGAGAGCTTGGACTTGAGGCCGACGAACGCCGCCGTCACGGCATTAGGCGTCAGGTCCATTGTTCGGACGTCGTCCGCCGAGATGGCCTGCCCCGGGATCTGAGCGCCGCTTTGCCAGTCCACATGGATCGCCTCGATCGCCTCCAGGCTGACATGCACGGTGCGATCGACGGGCGTTCCGGTTTTTTCGAGGATGCCGGCGACCACGAAGGGCTTGTCGTCATGCTCACTGAAAGAAACGTCGCCGAGGCCATGGGCGACGACGATCGGATCGCCGAACTCGTAGCCGAGCGCCGTCGCCACATCCGCGCCCAGAACCGCGTCGAACAGATCGTCGAACGGCTTTCCCGCTGCGAAGGTGAGCCGCCGGTCCCGGCGATAGCGATAGTGCTCGAAATAGTCGACGCTCGTGCCCATCACCCGAAAGCCGCGATGGCTGTCCCCGAGCGATACCGGCACGATCCACTTCACCACCGGGTCGGCGGCGATGTCCTGGTAACTCTCAAAGGTCATGTTGTTGGTGGCGTTGCCGATTCGGAACACCGAATACAAGAGCAGTTGCAGATCGCCACTGCGAGCACCCACGATCAGATCCGTGCCGGAGATGGTGTTGGCGAAACTGCTCCTCGCCCCTGTGCGCACCTTCTCGACGCCGAGCAGCATCATCACGCTGACTGCGATCGCCAGAATCGTCAGAACAGCCGTCACCCAGCGGTTCAGCAAGCTCTTCCAGGCTAATCTGAGTATGATCATCCTGCCGGCATCCGGCCGACTTGGACCTCGCTTAGATCGACGACCCGGTCGAATTCCGGGGCGAGGGTTTCGTCGTGGCTCACCATGACGACGGTGGTGTCAGCTGTTTCCGCTTCGCTGAACAAGAGTTCAAGAAAATGCCGCTGATGCTTGCGGTCCAGCGCCGAGGTCGGCTCGTCCGCCACCAGGATCTCCGGCCGGCCGATCAGCGCCCTCGCTGCCGCGACCCGCTGCTGCTGGCCCACGCTCAGACGCGCCGCCGAGAGCGCGGCAAGCTGATTCGCGTCAAGCCCCAGCCGATCGAGGAGGCGACGCGCCTCGGCGTCGACCGAGCGACTTTCCTTCGCCCGCGACCGTCGTCGTCTCGAGAAGGACAGCGGCAGCAGCACGTTGTCGATCACCGACAGATAGGGCAGCAGATTGAACATCTGAAAGACGATGCCGAAATGCTCGACCCGGAAGCGATCCCGCGCCGCGGCATCGAGCGTTCCAAGATCGGTATCGAGCACACTGATCCGGCCTTCGTCCGGCGTGACGATCCCGCAAAGCAGGCTGAGCAGGGTCGACTTGCCGCTCCCGCTCGGCCCGATCAGCAACAGTTTTTCCGCAGCGCCGACCTCGAAATTGTCGATCCCCAGGGTGAAGCCTTGGCGACCGGGCCAGCGAAAGCGGACGCCGTCCATTTGGACGACGTCCGGCGTAGAAGCCGCTTCCGGCTCGCTCGAACCCCGTGCTGCGACCGCGTCACTCACATGACACCCTGAAGATCCACCACCGGCGAATTCCGCTCGACCTCGTAGCTGGACTGGCCTTTCTCGCTGATGACCGTCACCTCGACCTCCTCGGCGCTCTCGAAGGTCTTGAAAAACGTCGCGAAATCGATGGCATCCAGGGCATCCGGCGCGCTGCAGGTCAGGGCGTAGGCCGCATGAAACTCGTTGTGCGACGCCTCGCCCTCATATCCCTCATGATCCGCCTCGGCATGCTCGCCTTCTTCATGATGCTCGTCATCGGCGTAGTGCTCGTCACCGTGCTCATCGTGATCCTCCCCGCCTTCGATCTCGACCAAAGCGGTCTCGACGGCACATCCGGCAGCATCCGTGAAACCGAAGAGTGCCAGCGGCTCACCGAGCACCGCTTTCGCCTGCGCCACCACCGTCTTGTCGTCCGCCGACGCCGCCTCGTGCTCGAAGCCGACGATGTCGGCGCCAGGCGCCATCAACTCCATCTCGACCCGATCGCCTTCGATCGCAACATTCAACGCACTATGCCCATGCTCATGCGCCCCAAGCTCGCGCTTGGCGTCCTCGGCCAGAGCAAACGAGGCTGCACCACACCACATCAGCCCGCCAAGCAAAATTTTCTTCCTCATCGATTCCTCCGCATGCAGCCCAAGAAAAATGATATACTATTACATTACATTGCTTGGCAATGTTGTTTCTCCGATGTCATTTGGAGCCGCGACGAGCGCGCGTCGGACGAAACTCTGTGCCTCATCCTCTCGTCCCATCTCGTCAAGCCCGATCGGCGTCGATGTCGTCGAGGCGTGCGCTTTCGGAGGCGCGATCGCCGGGCAGAAAAACATTTCTGGCCAGATCGAACTGGTGGGAGCGGCTTTCGACAAAGTGCATCAGGTACCCGGCGGTATTGGGAAACACGATGATGTCGCCGATGGCGACACCTTCGGGAAAGGAAAGCCTGCGCAGCGAGATCCATTCGGACTCGGTGCAGTAAGTGCCGACGACATAGCCTTCGAATGGCGCGCCCGGTTGGCGTTCCGCCGAGCCGTGGACGAGGATCGGATCGACCATGAACTCCGTGAAGCCGGTGCGGCACTGGGTGCGGTTCATGGCGATGCCGACGATGCCGTTTCCGGCGGTATCACGTTTTCGAAACTGCACATTGGTCGCCGTAAGGCCGCAGCCGTCCAACACCGAGCGGCCGGGTTCGGCGCGGAACTCGATGTCGTGCGTTCGAAGGGCGGCGGCGATGGTGTCACCCTCGAAATCGGCATCGAGAACGCTGGCGAGCCATGCCTCCCGGATCAGTTCCTGACCGGTCGGATACGCATCGATCCGGCCGAAGACCTCTCCCGCGTGGACAAACCGTCCGAGCCTGTGGTTGTCGATCGTGATCGGCGCGCGCTCGCCCAGGAGCGCACGTCGGTGTGCGTCGAGCCAGGCGTCCCACTGTGCGGGGTCGTCCAGATAGCGCATTGGCAAACCGCCGCCGATGTCGATGAAGACGGGCCTGCAGCAGCTCCGCTTCAGCCCTGCCGCGATCGGCAAAAGCTGGCGTAGCGCCGAGATGCGGTGACCGGCGTCGTAGCCGTTCAGGTGAACATGCAGCCCGGCCAGGCGGAGCGCACCCGCAAAAACATTTCGGCAGCGTTCGAGGATTTCAGGCAGGCGATCGATGCTGAAGCCGAATCTGGAATGCAGCCGCTCGCCAGCGTGAAGAAATCCGCCGACCCGGATGCCGATGATCGCGCGGCGGCCGGCGTTTCTCGCAATCGCTGCGAGAAGTTGCAATTCGTCGTCATTGTCGAGGATGATGGTGACATCGTTCTCGATGCAGAGCCTGAGCAGCGCTTCGCTCTTGACGGCGGCGGTGCAGACGATGTCGGGGCCCTTCAGGTCACGCTCGAGAGATTGCTCGACTTCGGCGAAGCTGGCGGTGTCGACACCGCAGGCAAGATCGCGTGCCGCATCGACATAGCTCAGACACTTGTTGGCTTTTCGCGCGAAGAAGGGTTTGAAGCGAAGATGTCGGCAGGCAGCGACGTGTTGCAGTGCTGCGAGGTTGCGTTCGAACGGCTCGGTGCTTTGCAGGTTGAGCGGTGAGCCAAAGCGTCGGAGTAACGTCGGCAGCAGGCCGCTCGTCAGAACGTCCCGCATCCACGGCTCCAGCCGGGCAGTCAGAGGTACGACGCCCTGGCAAAGCGATCGTGGGCCGCGATCGGCGCTCATGCCGACACAGGCAGGCATTGCAACTGATGGTGCGCACCGGAGCGTGCCAAGCCTAACATTCGTTCCGCCCAATTGACCGGATGGCGATGAAGGACGCGGTTCAGCGTATCGTTGCCGAGCACGCATCCCTCCGTGGGACGGCCGAGCACCGAGAGACCAGGGGTCGGAATGCCGGCCACAAGTGCTTGTCCGCTGGCATCGATGACCAAGCCGCCGCCAAGCCCGCGCTCGACATGACCGTCATGCAGGAGCCCGCCGATCGGCCCGCTGTGATCGAACAGCCAGGGCGGCGGGAGGGTGGCGTCGACCCGGATGTCGACGGCGCGCGGCCAGGCACCCTTTGCGGCGCCGGCAAAGTGGCCGACATGGCTGAGGTCGACCAGCCCGGCGTCGATCAGTGCCAGCATGCAGCCCATATTGACCGCTGGCGGCCCGCAGGCGATGCGCTCCATTTCCCGGGCGACGACGGTGAATTCATGCCAGCTCGTCTCGCTCGGTCCGCCATGGCTGACACAGTCGACGACAGCCGGATAAGTGCGCCGCCAGGCTTCGCCCAGCGCCCAGGGGATGTCGGCTGCAGCGTGTCCGGTCGCGACCTGATAGGAGGAGCGCATGGCGCGACGGGCCATGGCGCCATCGAACGGATGTCGACACCATGCGTCGAACCAGGTCTGCGCCGTGCCGGCGGCGACGCCGAGAACCTCGTCCGCCCCGCGCAAAATCTCCGGCCATATCGCCGTTCGAAAGCAGATCGAGCCGGCGCGTTCCACGGACTGCAGGATTGCCAGTGACCGCTCCTCCCACAAACCCTCCGGTGCCGGTGAAGAGAATGTGCGGTAGTCCGGCTTGCAGAGCATCGGACGCCCGGTGCGGGATAGCGGAAGCAGACGATCCGGTTCTCGGTCGCTCGGTCGGTATCGCGGCACGCCGTCTTGGCCAGAAAACGATCCGCCACGTCCGACGGTGAGAGCCAGCGCGGCATCGATCCAGGTCAACGCGAAACCTTTGAAGCCGACCACGCTGCCAGGCGGCACTGCGTCCATGTCGAGTCGTTGTGCCACCGGAAAGATCGAGGTGATCGACGCGGCGTCGGATGCCCTGTCGGCCGTCCTGTTTTGCCGTTGCCAGTCCTGGTGACCTGTGGTGATCAGCACCTCGTCGAAAAACTCGGTATCGGTCGGGGAAGTAACACGCCAGAGATCGCGCTGGCGCTCGATCAGGCGCACCGGTTCGAAGCAGAACCGGATCCGAATGCTGTCCGGGCGGCCGGCCATGGCTTCCACCAGGCACTCGCCGAGATAGCGTCCGACCGTGGCGCGTGGCACGAACCCGCCCGGATCCGCCTCTTCCGGCCAATGCCGCTGCAGCCATTCAACGAGGGAACAGCGATTGACTGCAGCCTGCGAGATCGTCCGGTCCCAGCCATCGATGAAGCGCGATGCGAAGTTCATGCGCAGAAAGTCGGGCTGCGATGGGTCGTAGATGGCGCCGGCGCCAGGATGGCCGGTGGGTTCGTAGATCGTGACGTCGAAGGACGGCGGGTGGGCTTCTCGGCCGGTCAGCGTGCACAAGCTTTCCAGGGCGTAGAGCCCTTTCGGCCCGCAGCCCACAATGGCGATCCGCATCGGCATCGGCTGCGCGTCGAGTCCAGTCTGGCCTGGGCTATCCATGGTCACCGTCGACCAGCTCCCGAAGATCGGCGCTCGAACAGCCGAGTTCGCGGCTGACCCAATCGTCGTCGAACACGGTCTCGAGATAGCGGGTACCGGAATCATGCAGGATGGCGACGACGGTCTTGCCGACAAGCGCGTCCTGCATGGATCGGATCGCTTCGAGCACGCCGCCTGCGGAGCCGCCGACCAGCAAGGCTTCGCGTTCGGCGGCACGGCGGCAGCCGACGACGCAGCGAAGGTCGCTGACCCTGACGACATCGTGAAACCTCTGCTCGCGCGCCAGCTCCGGAAGCTTGCCGGCGCCCATGCCGGAAATTTTTCGCGGCCCGGCGATGCCGTTGAAGAGTGTGCTGCCTTCGGCGTCGACGGCGATGACCCTGGTGTCGCGCCCGCGCTTCGCGAGATAGTCCCGGCAGCCCCGTGCCGTGCCCGTGCTGCTGGTCGCGACGAACAGATAATCGAGCGCGCCGCCCAAGGATTCGTCGATCTCGCGGACCGTGCCGTCTTCATGGGCGCAGGGGTTGTTGAGATTGGCGTATTGATTGGGCCAGAAACTGTTCTCGATGGTGGCCAGCAGATCGGCGACCACGGCAAGGCGGGCTGCAAGAAAGTCGCCGTTCAGGGGCTCGGTGACCAGGCGTATGGTCACGCCCAGCGCCTTCATGATCGCGATGTTCTGCGCCTGGGCGTTGGGGTCGACCACACAAATCAACGGGAGGCCATGGAAACGGCAGACCTGCGCAAGGCCGATGCCCATATTGCCTGAGGACGATTCGACGATGGTGGTGCCGGCGCTGATGGATCCGTCCCGCATACCCTCCTCGATCATCCGCCGCGCCGGACGGTCCTTGGCACTGCCGCCCGGATTGCTCGCCTCGAATTTCGCGATCAAATCCACATGCCGGTCGTCGAGATAGCGGTGAAAACGGATCATCGGCGTACCGCCGATGGCATCGATCACGCTGTCACGGATGCGATGCGGCAGTGCCGTGCTTGCGCCACGACATGGATCGGATGTTTCCGCAGGCGTCTGCAGGACGGCGGCGCTCATCGAGGCTCTCCTGATGTGATCCGAGGCACGGAAGCGCCATCGCCAGCCAGGTCGGCAGCCTCCGCTTCTCGACGGTTCCAGACAGTACAGAGGCATCACCGAACCGGCCCTGCCGGCAGGGCCGTCAGGTCGATCACGAACCGGAGCGGTGTCGGACGCTGTCGGAGATCAGGCGTCGTAGGGAATGGAACACGTCGCGCAACGAACGGTTCCGAGCGGAGCGAACTGAAGACCTCCTGCAGCCGCTCTCGGCAATCGCCCTGATCAGAGCGTGCCCGTGAATTCATCGGCATGAGGTGCTCACTCTGGCCGTCTTGGGCCCGTAGGCTTCGGCCAGGATGGCGCCGAAAGCGATCCAGTCGGCGTCACCCTCCGGCGCTCGCCGCTGCCAGCGGTCGAGCTTCTCGGCGGCGGCGGACGCGACGAACGGCGCCATGGCGTGCGCGATCAACGGCAGGTCGGCTCTCGAGGCCGGCACGGGTGCCGGGCCGTAACGGATCTCGCGCCGTCCTTCGGCGAAGCGATCCAGGCTCTGCACCCAATTCTCGTCGGGCCAGCGCAGCACGAGACCGCCCGCCCGCGGGTCGTAGACCGCAGTGAACAAGGTGCCGAAGCCGGCGGCGTAGCCCTGCTGATGAAGGGGTGCCTCAAGGAAAGCGTCGCCCGGGGCAGCGGGCGCGATACCGTCGTCCAAGAGCCTGTTGAGATGGGCGAGCCGCGCGGACGATCCGGTGAACGCCGACTGGGCATCTCGTCCGGCACCGTGCTGATGGTTGGCGGCAACGGTCGGCGTGACCCGACGCATACCGCCGCCGGGCGAAAGCTCCACCACCGCGGTCCTTCCTTCACGATCGGCGAGCACGATATTGTAGGCCATATGCGAGGGCACGCTGCGAAGCACGTTCAGGGCGTCGTCGACGCTGGCGCAGGTCTCGAGCACGTGGCGAAGGATTGTCGTGATGCCGAAGCCAGGCGCCACCTCCGTGCGGCCGCCATAGGCGAACGCCACGGCGAGGCCGTCGACGTTGATGCCATCCGAGAGCCCCCAAAGGAACTCGACCATGCCCATGACCGGTCTGCCGGTCCATTCGCTCTTCAGCAGCAGACCTTCGTTCAGATCGAGGGAGAGATCGTAATTGCGCACCAGCCTGACGGCATCGCTCTCTGCGAGCGCGGCAAGGGAGCAGCCGCCGAGATATCGCGGCGGGCACCAGGTCGACAGGAAGCGCGCTTCGAGATCGCCGCCGCCCGCCAGCGCCAGAAGTTTTCGATAGGCCGGCAAGACCTGATCCGAAATCCCACACTCCGAGGAGATGCACGCGCTTCCTGCACCCCTGATCGCTCACCCGCATGTCCCCGAGCACCCCCGATTCTCGCTGAATGGGCAGGATTGCATGCGCAATCCAGCTTTCACGAAAAACAGGCGGACTGGCCAACGTGTTCAGGCAAGCTGGCTTCGACGCATGATCTCCTCGCCAATCCGCTCCGCTGCGTCCAGCAGGAACCTCCCGTCCAGATGAGCGTGACGCTCCGTCGATGAGGCGTAACGATGGCCGAGAAGCTTCCCCGCCATGAAGAGCCCTTAGCCCTGCATCACCGCGTGCGAGGCGAATGTGTGGCGAAGATCGTGCAGGCGCAACCTATCGAGCCCCGCATCCCGGCAAATTCGACGCCATGCGCTGGCGGCCTTGCCTGCCGGCGGGGTGGTTGCCTTCTCGGGTTTGAGCTTGGCAATCCGAGGAGGCCTTGGATCGGTCCTGCTATCGGTTGCCTTCGGCTTCTTTCGCCTTCGTGGTTTCGCAATCTTGCAAGCCCGCGACTGTAAAGGCTCGACCGGCGTTGTCGCCTTCAGCGCTGCCGCAAGATGACCGGAGACGCGCCCCGCGGCGGCCTGGACCGGTGCGACGCCCAGATGGGCGTAGCCTTTCGTGGTCTCCAATTCGGCATGGCCGAGCAGACCGGCGACGGTCTTCAGATCCTCGCCGGTCGAAACCGCGACCGAAGCGTAGCTGTGGCGAAGATCGTGCAGCCGGACCCCATCGAGACCGACAAGGGCGCGCACCTCATGCCAGCAGCGATGCAGGGAACTGCGTATCGTCTGGCCGTGCGGCATGGCGAAGACGCGCGGCGATGCCGAAATCTCAGCCAGCGTCGCCAGCAACGGCGCACGGGCGCGCAAAGCCAGATGGTCTTGGGGCCGGTCTTGCTGTCCGGCAGCACCGCCCGGCTGCCGTGGATCATGGTCCACTCCAGCGCCAACGCTTCGCTCTGCCGAGCGCCGGTCAGCATCAGGAAGCGGATGGCCGCGACTTCGATCGGACGCGCGCTTTCCGCTTGATCGAGCGCCGCAGCGAGCCGGGCGAAGTCGTGATCATCGAGATAGCGCGCCTTGAAGCCCGTTTGCCGCCGTCGCAGACCGGCGCAGGGGTTGGAGCCCTCCGCCCGAAAGCCGAGGCTTTCGGCATGAAGCATCAGACCCGAGAGCACCGCCAAGATGCGATTGCGCGAGCCCGGAGCAACGTCGAGCCTATCTTGCCAAGCCAGCACATCGGCGCGGGAAATCGCGTCGACCGGCATTGTTCCGAGCACCGGAACGACATGACGCAACAGATCACGCCGATGGCTCTTGATCGTGTTTGGTTTCCAGCGGCCTGCGTTGTCGTCGATAAAGATCGGAACGAAACCCGCCAGCGTCGGCGCAACCCGCAACCTCTGGCCGTCATGGTCGAACGTCGCACGTGCGACCCCGCGCGCCTCGTCGATGCCCATGTCGTCGAGCGTGCCAAACGTGCGCTTGACCGTCCGCCCATCGATCCGCCGCTGCCCGATCCAGACTGGCGACGACCGGGCACGGAGCCGAATCCCGGGCCCGGTCAGTCGATGGTCCCAGATGACCCGCTCGCCGTCGTCGATCACCACCATCGGGGGCAGGCCACTGGTGACGTCACGCGAGCAGAAGCCGTTGTCCCATGCCTTCGAGATCGGCGACCTCAAGGCAAAGAATGACGGCGTGGCTGCGCGGCGAGACGATCTCGGCCGGCTTGGCCGCTGCCGAACCCGTCCATGACGATCGGATGATCGACGATCTCGGCTATGGGTTTCATCGCCCCTGACGATCGACTGAAGCCGAGCAGCCACTTGGCGGCGGTGTTGAAGCAACCGGAAGAGACCTCGCGTGCGCTTACGGTTGCGCAGGATGACGCCTGCAGGCGGTCGAAGATCTGCTCCGGACACCGATGGAGAAAGATGGCTTGAAGCGAGGGTTTAAGCCGGTGCAGGAAGCGCGCGATGTTGACGGCGTACCAGAAAAAATGGGCGAGCGTGACGATCGCAGGGCTGCAACACCCTGCTCCAGAGCATGCCAACCGAGAACGACAAGGTCGGCCAGCACTGGGATCAACCCGACCTCGACAGGGCAAAGCCGGCCATACCCCGGATAGCGCGCTCGTCATCGACGATCAGGATCTCGGTTGGCATGCTCCGCTTCCTCAGGCGGTTGTTCTTTCTCCAACCATGCGAGAATCGGCCGGGATGACGATTGCGCCAGGTCAAGAGTGCGTCACATACCGATGGGCGTCCCGAATTTGCACGAAATCCGCAGACTTGTTTGATCTATGTTAATTCATTCCCAGGCTTTTTAGCAAAAATGGACCATATCTCCCGCATGACGTCTAGTCGTGTCAGCCGATGGGAACGGTTGTGGAAAAAAACGACGGTCGGTCGCAAAAGAAGATCGCCAGCGAGCAGGTTGAGGATCACCTTCTGTCGCCCGAAGCGAGACAGGCGATGACGACGGTCGGCAGTGCTTCGATCGCCGCGAAGAGATCCCGCAAGAGGGCGTCGAAGGCCGCCGATCAGACGGCGCATGCTGCGCAATCGGTCGCCGAGACGAAGGCGGCGACCAAGGTAACGCTGGCCGAAGCCAGGCGAGAGCGTCCAAAGACGGCGCTCAGCCGCGCCATCGCCACGGCGGACGCCGAGGCCAGGCTTGCGAAGAAGGCGGCGGCTGCGGCCAAGGAAATGGCTTCGCGAGCGGCAGCGTTGGCAGCGGAGAGCGAGGTTGCGGCTGCCGCCGCCCGTGAAGCGGAAACGTCAGCGATCAAAGCGGTGGCCAAAGCCAAGGGCGCCGAGATCGAGGTCGCGCAGCTGGAAAGAGCCGACGAGCCGTCATCTCAGGTGATCAAGGCAGCGAAGCAAGACTTCGCCAGACTCACCAAGGAAGCCGAGGCGCGTGAAGCGGCGGCCGAAGCGGCAGCTCTCAAGGTCTCGGCGCTGGCGAGCGAGGCCAAGGCCGAAGCGACGGCCGCCGCGAAAAAGGTCGAGGAAACCGCGCGCGCCGTGAAGCGGACCGAGCTCGCGGCACGCAAGGCGGAGAGCGCAGTCAAGCGAGGTCGATCCAAGACGGAGCAATCGCTGAGCGTCGCCAAAGCCACGGCCGGCGAAGCGCGCAGTGCGACCAAGACTGCGGTCAACGATACGCGCGCCTCGGCCAAGGCTGCGAAGAAGCTGGAGGCGGCCGCAGCCCAGGCCCACGCAGAGGCGGCCGTCAGCTCGAAAGCAGACGCTGAACGAGCGGCCCTGCGTGCGAAGGAAGCGGCGGAGAAGGCGGCGCGCTCGGAAGCGGAGACCGGCAAGAATTTGCGCGCCCCCGAACTCTACCTGAACCGCGAGCTCACCTGGCTGAATTTCAACAAGCGCGTCCTGCACGAGGCCGAGGACCGGCGCACGCCGCTGCTGGAGCGGGTCAAGTTCCTGGCGATCGTCGGCAGCAATCTCGACGAATTCTTCATGAAGCGCATCGGCGGCCTGAAGCAGCAGGTCGGGGCCGGGCTGCATGAGCTCACGGTCGACGGCCGAAGCCCGCACGCCCAGATTCACGATTCGATAACCCTGGTCCGCGAGATCCAGGCGAGGGCGCGTGCCATCTTCCTCGACCTCAAGGCCGAACTTCGTCGGCGTGACATCGTCATCGCCGACTATGCCGACCTGCTCGAGGATGAGCAGGCCGGTGTCCGCGCCTACTACCTCGAAAACATCTTCCCGCTGGTGACGCCGCTCGCCATGGACCCGGCGCATCCCTTCCCGCACATCTCGAATCTCTCCCTCAATCTTTTGGTAGCGCTTCGGACACCTGGGGAGACGACACCGATTCTCACGCGGGTCAAGGTGCCGACCGGCGGCGCCGTACCGCGGTTCATCCGGGTCGGATCGGCCAACAAATACGTGCCGCTGGAGGACGTCATGGCCGAGAATCTCGACGTCGTGTTTCCCGATGTCGAGGTGATGAGCTGCGAGCTGTTCCGGGTGACGCGAAACGCGAATACCGAGCTGGAGGAGGACGACGCCGACGACCTGATGGCGATGATCGAGAGCGAGGTGCGCGATCGAAAGTTCGCGCCGATCGTCCGGCTGGAGACGGTCGAAGGCATCGAGCCGCTGCACCGCGGCATGCTCGCTGCCGAACTGGGACTGGACGAAGACGAAGATGTCTTCGAAAGCGACGTCATGCTCGGCATGCGGGATCTGTTCGAGATCGCCTCGATCAACATCGCTGCGTTGCATGATCCCGATCACCACGGCATCGACCATGTCGATCTCGACGGCGAACAGAACATCTTTCACGCCATTCGCAACAAGGGTCCGCTCCTGCTGCATCACCCCTATGAGTCGTTCAGCACCTCGGTGGTGCGCTTCGTGCGCGAAGCGTGCCGTGATCCCAAGGTGATGGCGATCAAGATGACGCTCTATCGAACCACCGAGAGCACCGGCATCATCGACTACCTGATCGAGGCGGCGCGCAACGGCAAGCAGGTGGCGGTCGCGGTCGAGCTCAAGGCGCGCTTCGACGAAGCGGCGAACATCAACTGGGCGACCCGGCTGGAAGAGGCCGGCATCCACGTGACTTACGGCGTCGTCGGTCTCAAGACCCACGCCAAGCTGATCCTGGTGATTCGCCGCGATTTCAACGGCCTTCGCCGCTATGCCCATATCGGCACCGGCAACTACCATGCGGACACCGCGCGTCTCTACACCGACTTCGGCCTTCTGACCGGCGATCAGGACATCGGTGCCGATCTGGTCCAGTTCTTCAATTTCCTGACCTCGGGATGCCAGCCTCTCAGGCGCTACTCGAAGATCCTGGTGTCGCCGCGCAACATGAAGGCACGGCTGCTTGACAAGATCGACCGGGAGATCTCCAAGCACACGATGCGCTCGCCAGGCTTGATACGGCTGAAGACCAACGCGCTGGAGGATCCGGATATCACGGAGGCGCTCTATCGGGCTTCGCGCGTCGGCGTGACCATCGAGCTGATCGTGCGCGACACCTGCAGACTTCGTCCGGGCATTTCCGGCCTGTCCGACAATGTCACCGTGATCAGCGTGGTCGGCCGCTTTCTCGAACATGCCCGCGTCTATTACTTCCGAAATGGCGGCGATGAGGAATTTTACATCGGGTCCGCCGATTTGATGATGCGCAACCTCGAGAGCCGTGCCGAAGTGATCGTCGCCGTGGAGGATGAGACACTGCGCGATGAGCTGCGCCGCTGCCTCGACATCCAACTGAACGATCAGCGCAACGCCTGGGACATGCTGCCCGACGGCACCTATGTGCAACGGCGCCCCAGTGGTAAGGATACCGGGCGCGGATGCCAGCTGGCGATGATCGAGGCGGCTGAAAAGCGCCATCAGGAAGCGATGAAGACCAGGCTGCTGAGACCCAGAGCGATCGCTAGACGACCGGCGAGGTAATCGGATCGCGACCTGCTTGCCGATTGAGTGCTCGAATGGGACAACTATATGACAATCGAAGCATCGACTATCTGCGCTGTCCGTTGATAGGCCAAAGACATGATTGCCGCTCCCGATTTGATCCTGGCACCGATCGAAAAACTTCAGGACATCAACGGCGTACCGTTCCCTGAGGAGCCGCGCTTTCGTCAGTTTCTGATAACGGGTCCGCCGGGAGCCGGGAAGAGCACCCTGGTCGGCAGGATGAGGGGATGGCCGTATGAAGGCTATGTCGATCTCTCGGTGCCGAAGTGGTGGCGCGTGCAGACGCTGACCTTCAGACCGCGCGAGATCCATCTGGGAGCGCCATTCAAGGGACGTCGCGACGCCCTCTCGGTCCTCGACGAGGAATGGGTCGAAAACTACCAGAGTCTGGAGATCGACTATCGACGGATTGCGATTCCCCCAGAGAAGACATGGTTTTTCAACACGGCATGGCGCTCGCGCTACGTCTTCGAGTTCATTCTGCCGCCCGCCGACAAGGTCCATGCCTATCGGATCGAGCGCGCCAAGACGGGGCTCTTTCCGCGCGATCGGCATATAACGCCTGAAATCGTCGATCGCCAGGTAGCTTTCTACCGCTCGATCGCCTGGTATTTCTGGCGATCCAAGATGCATGTCTATGTGCGCACCGACCATAGCGGCCTACCGATGCGGATCGTGGAATGCACGAACCCACCCACGATATGACCAGCGGCATCTACCAGAAAACGCTGCCTGACAGCGTGTCAGCGAACAGATGGTGATGCCGTCGGTGCTCGATCGCCTCGATAAGCTCCTTCGGCGCAGACCCGAAGGTGAGCCGGTCGAGCTGACATCGACGCCGCTCAGCCTCACGTCGAACGTGCGCGTCGCATGGAATGGCCGGCCCTTCATGATCACGCTCGGCCGTGTAGAACTCGAGGTTCATCCAGACCTCCGACTCGACGGCGAGGAACGGAGCGGCGTTCGGGAATGGATCGTCCGGCCGCACTCGGATATGGGCGACGGCCTGCCCAAGTTCATCCGTATCAAGGCGAACGTGTCGACGATCTTGGGAAGCCACGACGAGATTCAGGCCAGCCTATTCAGCTTCGATCGATCGGTCGCGCATCGGCACGTCCTGATCGACAATCGTGCAGGCGATCTGATCATCCAACCGCTGGACACCGACCGATCGACCATCGCCGCAGCGATCGATTCGCCGCCGGTGCTCTGGTCAACACGCCGCGAGCGGCTGAGACGGCTGCCGTCGATTCTAGGACGGCCGGTTGCGCCGTATGATGATGATGGCGAGGCGCTGGAAGCCCTTCGTCGGGTCAATGAGATCGTCAAAGACGAAGCCTATCGGGATGTCGATGACGACGGTGCTGCGGGCGGTGTCATCCGCTTTCCCGACGACAGGTCGGTGCTGGTCATGGGCGACGTCCATGCGCGCGTCGACAACGTCCTTCGGGTGATCAGCGAGAGCGACGTGCTCGGCGCACTGGAGCGTGACGAGGTCTGCCTGGTTTTCCTCGGCGATCTGCTGCACAGCGAGGCGCGTGGCGAGCTCGAAGACATGACATCATCGGTTCTCGCTCTCGATCTCTTCATTGCCCTCAAGCTGCGCTTTCCGAAGAATGTCTTCTACATTCATGGCAACCATGAAAGCTTTTCCGCGGACGTCTCCAAGGGTGGCGTGCCGCAGGGACTGCTTTTCCGCAAGCATCTGAAGAAGCGGCGCGGCAAGGCCTTCATCACAGAGGTCGAGATCCTGTTCGACAATCTGGCCTATGTGGTTCAGGGCAAGGGCTTCGCTGCCTGCCACGGAGCGCCCGTGCGCTCCACGGTCGATCGCCGGACGCTGGTCAACATCCGCCGCTATCCCGGCCTGCAGCATGAGATCGTGTGGAACCGGCTCCGCCAGAGCAGCCGGCCGGCCGGTTATGGAAAGGGCAGCGTCAAACGCTTTCGGCGCACCCTGAGCCTGCCCAAGCATGCACCGCTGATCGTGGCGCACACACCCTTGTCGAAGGACGACACGATCTGGATGGACGTCGGCGACATCCGGGGCCATCACATCGTCTATTCGGCGCACACCGACCGGCTCGCCGTCTTTGCGGCGAGCGGCGGCGAGATCTGGCCGCTCGAACTCGTCCCCGACGCGGCCATGGCATGGCTCGACGATCAGCCCGAGAACATGCCGCGAAGCGTAAAGTAGAAAAGGGCGGCGAGCACGCCGCCGATCGGCAGCGTGATGATCCAGGACATGATGATCCCGCCGATCACGCGCAGATCGAGCGCGCCGATGCCCCGCGCCATACCGACGCCGATCACCCCACCGACGGCGATATGGGTGGTGGAGACCGGCATGCCTGTGCGCGAGGCCAGGACGACGGTGGCAGCCGCCGCCATGGTCGCGCAGAAGCCGCGAGTGGGGGTGAGTTCGGTGATCCTGGAACCGACGGTCCGCATCACCCGATAGCCATAGGTCGCAAGGCCGGCGACGATGCCGATGCCGCCGAGCACCAGGATCCAGAGCGGCAGCTCCGATTTCTGTGCGACCTCGCCGCCGGACTTCACCAGGCCGACCACCGCCGCCATCGGCCCGACGCCATTGGCGACATCGTTCGAGCCGTGGGCAAACGCCATGCCGCAGGCGGTGAACAGCATCATCGGGACGAACACCTTTTCGACGCTGGCGTAGTGAAAATCCTTGTCGGCTTCTTCGTCGACCTTGACCTTCTGGATGAGGGTGTAGCCGATGCCGGCGATAATCACGCCGAGGACCAGCGCGATCAGGAAGCTCGCCGGCACGCTCAGCTCGATCTTCAGCGGCTTAAGCCCCTTGAACAGGGTGACCAGCGAGATGATGAAGCCGACCAGAAAAACGTAGACCGGGCCCCAGCGTTTCGCTGCAGCGAACGGGTTGTCCGCATTCAGGATCAGCCGCCGGATGCTCAGCATCAGGACGAAGGCGATCGCACCGCCAAGCAACGGAGAGACGACCCAGCTCGCGACGATCTGACCGATCTTGTCCCAATGCACCGCTTCCAGACCGAGGGCGGCGACCGCGAAGCCGACCACGGCGCCGACGATCGAGTGGGTGGTCGATACCGGCCAGCCACGCGAGGAGGCGACCATCAGCCAGATGCCCGCCGCCAGCAATGCCGCGAGCATGCCGAACACCAAAATCTGGGGCTGACTTGCGACGGCATCGGCGTCGATCATGCCCTTTCTGATCGTGTCGGTGACGTGTCCGCCGGCAATGGCGGCGCCGGCGAACTCGAAAATCGCGGCGATGATGATCGCCGTGCGGACGGTGATCGCGCCCGAACCGACCGACGTGCCCATGACGTTGGCGACGTCGTTCGCACCGATGCCCCAGGTCATGTAGAGGCCGAAGATCACGGCGAGCGTGACGAACAGCGTGCCATGCTGCTGAATGATGTCCATGATGTTTCCCCGGTTCTATCGAGCCAGCAGCAGGCGCAGGCGATTGCCGATCTTTTCCGCGTAGTCCGCCAATTCACCGATCATCACGATCAGATCGAACCAGAACACGACGGAGACGGGGTTCATGTCGTCCTCATGGGCGAACAGGCTCTGGGTGAGCTCGAGCCCCATCTGGTCGGTGTCGGATTCGATGCCGTTCAGGTGATCGACCATCTCGATCACGCTTTCGGATTCAGGTCCCCGAAAGCCGGTTTCCACCAGTTCGTCCAGGCGCTCGATGATGCGGCTCGCCTGGTCGCAGGCATCAACGCATCGCCGCACCAGATTCATCAGCGGCTGGCGCATGCCCTCCGCGACGTCCATCCTGCGCGCCACCAGAAGGCCGGCGATATCCTGCGCAGTGTCGGCGATGTTGTCCTGCAGGTCGAGCACCTCCAGCAGGTCGCGCCGATCCACCGGCATGAACAGGCTCTTCGGCAACTGAGAGCGAAGCTGGTTCTTGATCTTGTCAGCCTCATTTTCGAGCGCGAAAATCCGCTCCTTGATCACCTCGACCTTCTTCTGATCGCCGTCGCAAAGCGCTTCGAACAGCTTGGTGACCTGCGCCGAGCATTTCTTCACCGTGCGCATGTGCTCCTGCATCGGCTTGAAAGGCGACCGCCCGAACAAGCCTGCAAAAGTGCTGCCTCTCGCCATAGGTTGTCTCTCCCTTGTCGAAACCCCATGCTCCGTCGCGACTTATGAACGCGCGTAACCCCGAATGCGCGTCCGGCGGATTTCAGCGGAAGGCTATGATTTCTTTCCTTTTTTTGATTTCTTCCTTTTTTTCTTCTTTGAATCTTTCTTGCTTTTTTTCTTATCCTTTTTCTTTTTATCTTTCTTCGCCTTTCGCTTCCTGGCTTTTTCCTTTCCAGGCGATTCTGTAGCGGGCCCGGCAGCCGCTTCCGAAGCTGCGGCGTCCTCTGGCGGTGCGGCTTCGGCGCTGGGTGCCGGCGCGTCCTTCAGCAGATCCTGCGCAGCAGCAATCACCAGCCTCGCCTTGGCCTCATTGATCCCGGGAACGGCGATCAGATCGTGCAGCATGGCGGCAGCAACCCGCTCGACATTGTCGAAGCCGTTATCAACACAGGCTTTCGCCAAGACCGGGCCGACACCCTTGATTTCCGTGAGTTCCCGCATGTGGCTTGCTTCCTTTTTCGTCATGCTTCTGTCTTGACAGGCCCCACCGTGAGCTTGTTGCAGGCACGCAGGTCATCAGAGGCTTGTCCGACGATCACGTCCGACCGACCTCGAAGCTGTTCGGTTCCTCGAATGCGCCTCCATGCCGGCACTGCGCTGCGATGTCGTCTTTCAACATGCCGAGGCCGGCATTGCTCGAACGTCTCGCGCTGTTCTCTGCCTCCTCACCCGATGAAATATGACAAGACCGTGATAACGGCGGTTTGACTCACATCAACCGTTTAGAAACAAATTTTGGCAAAATAATGCTGGCTCCGTTCCACGCAGTGCAACGTGATCGCCATGGCGCCAGGTTCCCCGCCATGAGCGGTGAATATGTCTGTGCCGAGCGAAACGGGGCGCCAACGTCAGATTTGATCGGGAGACTCGATGCTCGATCTCGGTTCCTACTGGGTGAGTTTCGCCGCGTTCTTCGCGGTCGATGCCGCGCGCCTGACCGAGCCGGACATGATCGCCCGGCTGTTCCTGCAGGCTTTCCTCTTCGGCTGCTCGGCGTTCTTTTCGGGATCGGAGACCGCCCTTTTCTCCCTTTCGCGCCTCGATCTGCAGAAACTCCGTCGCGAGCGTCACCCGAAGTCGGAGACACTGCACGCTCTCCTGGATGAACCCAGACGTCTGATCATCTCGATCCTCTGCGGCAACGAGCTCGTGAACATCGCCGCCACCATCAACATGGCCGGCATCCTGATCGCGCTCTACGGACCCGAACGCGCCGGCTGGGTCAACATTCTCGTGATGTTTCCGCTCCTTCTGCTGCTCGGCGAGGTCACGCCGAAGACCATCGCCGCGAGCAAGCCGATCGGTGTCAGCACCATCCTGGTGGCGACGCCGATGGCCTGGTGGAGCCGGATCATCATGCCGCTCAGACGCACGGTCCGGGTGATATCAGGCACCATGACCAACTGGATCGTCGGCGGCGAGCGGGCGCCCGAGAACCTCCTCCGCGTGGACGAGTTCCGCGGCGTGCTCGACGACGTCGCCGAGGAAGGCGTTCTGGACGCGACCGAGCGGGTCCTGATCGACAATCTTCTGGAGGCGGGCGAGACCGAGATCGTCGAGATCATGACTCCACGCACCCGCATTCGATTCCTGGAGATCGACACGCCGCTTACGGAAATGATCGAGCAGTTCAAGGCCTTCCAGCATCCGCGCGTGCCGATATGCCGTCGCCGGATCGACGACATCGTCGGTTTTCTGCACGCGGAAGACGTGCTCCGGCTGGTCATGGAGGGCCACGACCTTGCGGCATTGAAGCCGGAGGATGTGATGCGCGAACCGGTCGTGGTGCCGCCGACCAAGAACGTCGACGAGATGTTCGACTTCTTCCAGGCGCACAATGCCCGTGCGGCGATGGTGCTGAGCGAGTTCGGCGGCGTCGAAGGCATGATCACCATGCGCGACATCATCCGCTTCATTTTCGGTGAGATCTCCGAGAACGTGTCGAGCCAGGCCTACTACCAGGAGGAAGACGAGAACGTCTACGAGGTCCCCGGCGACATGAAGCTGACGGACTTCAACGATCTCACCAATTTCGGCATCGAGGACCCGCGCATGACCACCATCGGCGGCGTCATCTTCCGTCATCTCGATCGCCTGCCCCATGGCGGGGACAGCGTGGCCATCGACGGCTACGCCGCCAAGGTGCTGGAGATGGAGGGCCATCGGATCGCGCGGGTGCGCATCGCCAAGAGCGGCGACCTGCAGGAAGAGCCCGCCCTGCCTGCGGCGGGGGAGGCCTGACCGCCATGGACGCCTTGATCGCTATTCCGCTGATGATCGTTCTCCTGCTGCTGAAGGGTTTCTTCTCCGGCTCCGAGATCGCGCTGGTGAATGTCGACAAGATCAAGCTGCGCCATGCGGCCAAGCAGGGCAGCCGCGGCGCGGAACTGGCGATGCGGCTGCTGCAGAAGCCGGAAGTCCTGCTCAGCACGACGCTGGTCGGGACCAATCTTTCGACCATCGCGCTCACGACGATCGGCACGCTCCTGATCCTCGACCTTCTCGGCAAGGGGGGCGACCTCTACGCCTTCTTGCTGTTCACGCCGCTGTTCCTGATCCTCGGCGAGATCGTGCCGAAGAGTGTCTATCAGCAAAAGACGTTGACGCTGACCCCGATCATCATCCACCCGCTGAGCTGGAGTGCTGCGCTGTTCTATCCGGTCATCTTCGTGTTCTCGCGGCTGGCCAGGCTCGGCGCCCGGCTGGTGGGTGCGGGCAAGGCGGAGCAGACGCTGTTCATCACCCGTGAGCAGTTCCGTACGCTGGTGGACATGGCGGAGCAGAGCGCTGCGCTCAGCGAGTCCAATCGTGGCCGCATCCGCCGGGTGATCCGTTTCGCCGATACCACCGTCGCCGAAGCGATGGTGCCGATCGCCCAGGTCGTGTCCCTCGACCGCAGCAGAATCGGCAAGAAGGGCAAGCGCGTGGCGATCGATCTGGTGCGCAAGCATGGCTTCAACCGGCTGCCGGTCTTCGAGAATAACACCTCCAACATCGTCGGCGTCATCACGCTGACCACCTGGGACATGCTGGACGTCAGCACGAAGCAGGAGCCGATGGCGGACATGGTCAGACCGGCGCTTTACGTCGCGCCCAACCAGACCATCGACAGCCTGCTTCCCGATCTTCGCCATCGCGACGATCATATGGCGATCGTGGTCGACGAATTCGGATCGGCGATCGGCATGATCACCATGGAGGACATCGTCGAGGAGGTACTGGGCGAGATCGACGTCGGCTACGACTTCGACGAGTATCAGCCCAAGCGACGCGAGCGGTTCGAATGGATCGGCGACGACGTCTGCCTGATGGACGCACGCATGTCGATCTCGGAAGCCAACGAGGTGCTCGGCCTCCATCTGCCGGCCAGAGAGTTCAACACGCTCGGTGGCCTGGTGATGGGACGATTGCGCCGCATTCCCAAAGTCGGGGACTATATCGTCGAGTCCGGCTATCGACTCACGGTTGCCGAGGCGAGCGAGCGTGCCATGTCGGCGCTCCGCGTCGAGCTGGATGCCGACGCCGAGGTGCAGTTGACCCAGTCGCAATCATCGATTGATGCCAGCGGCGGGATCAGGCAGGCTGAAACAAACGACGCCGCAAACGGCGATCAAAAGCAAGCAGTCGCGGGCGACGAGACGAAACCAGAGGAGGCCGGTCATGGCAAAGAAGCCCAAGCGCCAAAAGGCGACGTCGTTGTCGGCTCGTGACAGCAAGCAGCCCCGCACGCGCCTCTCGGTTGTCGATGGTGCCGATGATCATGACGGGGCTCTCGGCGTCGACATCAAGGGCAATAGCGAGAAGATTCCGAACAAGGCCTATGAGAAGGAGCTTGCAAGGCTGCAGATCGAGCTGGTCAAGCTGCAGGAATGGGTTCGGACCCAGGGGCTGAAGGTGGTGGTGTTGTTCGAGGGCCGGGATGCCGCCGGGAAAGGCGGCACGATCAAGCGGATCACCGAGTCGCTGAACCCGCGCATCTGTCGCGTCGTGGCGCTCGGCACGCCGACCGAACGCGAGAAGACCCAGTGGTATTTTCAACGCTACGTGCCGCATCTGCCGGCGGCCGGCGAGATCGTGCTGTTCGATCGAAGCTGGTACAACCGCGCCGGCGTCGAGCGGGTCATGGGGTTCTGCACCGACGATGAATATGAGGAGTTCATGCGCTCCTGCCCGGAGTTCGAGCGCATGCTGGTGCGCTCCGGGATCATTCTGATCAAATACTGGTTCTCGGTCAGCGACGAGGAGCAGGAGCGGCGCTTCCAGAGCCGCATCAAGGACCCCACCAAGCGCTGGAAGCTGAGCCCGATGGATCTCGAGTCGCGTCGGCGCTGGGTGGAGTATTCCAGGGCCAAGGATGTGATGTTCGCCCACACCGACATCAAGCAGGCGCCCTGGTACGTGGTCGAGGCCGACGTCAAGAAGCGGGCGCGGCTGAACTGCATCAGCCATTTTCTGAGCCTGATCCCTTATCAGGATCTGACCCCCGAGCCAATCAAGCTGCCGCCGCGGGCCGAAGGTGACCACTATGTACGTCCGCCCAGGGAGGATCAGAATCTGGTACCGGACTACAACGACTCTATCGACGATCAATAGGAGGGCGTTGCCGCTCTATCCGAGCTCGTGGAGCAGCTTTTCCGCTTTGTGACGATGCCGCTTGTTGGCCTTGAGCTTGATCTTGAGCTTCTTCGTCTTCTTGTCTGAATGTTCGTTCTCAAGCTCTTCTTCCAGCTTGTGCTTTTTCTTCTTGAGCTTATCCAGAACCTTGTTCAAGGCCTTGACCTTCTTCGAGCGCTTCCAGTCGTCTCTGTTGAAGATTTTCATGATTTTCATCGGCAGAGGTCCCTAGCTGCTAAGCGCTATCACGGAATTGTGACAATTCGTCGACATCGTCGTCGTCGAGGCCGACGAGTTCCTCGGCCTCCATGTCGGCGATGTCCCTGGAGCCGAACAGGGTTCGGGCGACATCGGTGAGCTGCCAGATGGAATCGCGGACATAACCGTGGTCGTTCACCAGGGAGGTGGCCATCACCGGCGTGATCCTGCCTCGGCGGATCAGGTCGTCGAGACCGCCGCTCATCACCGTGCTCTCCTCGTCGATCGCTATTCGATAGGCGTCGAGATCGACGATGCTGCGCTCGTCCTCGTCGGTGTGGCGCAATTCCTGGATCTCGCGCAGCAGCGAGGCGATCTGCAGACGAAGCTCGTTGTATTCGCGCCGGATGTCGTCGTCCTTGTCGCGGATGTAGCGGGAGATGTTCTTCCTGAGATGCTTGATGTCCTTCACGGTCATCACGATCTGCCGGCAGGTCTGGCGAAGGGCGTAGAGCTGGTCGGCGAACTCCGGCGGCACCTCACCCTGGGCGCGGGTGATGAACTCCAGAATTCTGGCGTAGAGCAGCTTGACCTTGCGCTCGTAGATCTCGTCGAGATCGAAGCTGAGCGTGCTGCGCTCGCTCTCGACCAGTCGCTCGAGATCATCCGTCTCGAAGATCTGCGCGCGATGGAGATTGATCCCGTGCGCGATGATCTCCACGGCGTTGTCATAGAGATGGATGGTTTCGTTGCGTACCGCCTCCAGCAGCGTCTCCGGGAATTCGAGCACCGAGTCGTTCAGATATTTCGGCTCGGCGATATCGACCACTTCGGGCGCCGGCAGGACTCGTTCGAGAAAACGCACGAGCTGGCTCACGAACGGCAGCAGCACGGCGACGCCGATGACGTTGAAGATCGTGTGGAACACAGCGAGCTTCAGCGTGTAGTCGTCCTGCGGGATGCCGACCGCCGCCGACGTGCTGTCGACCGCCCAGACGAGCTGGTGGATGAAGGCGATCGCGATCAGGCCGGTGATCACGTTGAAGATCAGATGGCCCGCCGCCAGGCGCTTGCCCTGATAGTTCGAGCTCATCGCCCCCAGGATCGCGGTGATGGTGGTGCCGATATTGGCGCCGATCGCCAGCGCCAGCGCGTTCTCGTAGGTGATCTGCCCGGCGGCGAGCGCCGTGATGATCAGCACCAGCGTCGCGTGCGAGGACTGCATGACCACGGTCGCGAACACGCCGATGCCGGTGAAGGCGAAGAGGCCGGCATAGCCCGGAAGGGCGAACTGCGAGAGGTCGATGGTCGATTTGAACGCCTCGAACCCCTCCTTCATGTAGTGGATGCCGAGGAACAGAAAGCCCAGACCGGCCAGGATGTAGCCGATGCCCTTCAGCGACTTGTTGCTCTGGAAGACGAGGACGATGCCGAACACCAGCATGGGCATGGCATAGGCGGAGATCTTCACCTTGAGGCCGAAGCCGGCGATCAGCCAGGCACCGGTGGTGGTGCCGATATTGGCGCCGAAGATGATGCCGATGCCGGCGGCGAGCGCGATCAGCTCCGCCGATAGGAAGGAGATGGTGATCACCGAGACCAGCGAGCTCGACTGCATGATCGTCGTCGACACGACGCCGAAGGAGATCGCCTTCCACAGCCGGTCCGTGGTGACGCTCAGAAGTCGCTCCAGAACGCCGCCGGTAAAGGCCCGAAAGCCGTCCTCCAAAAACAGCATGCCGAACAGAAAGATCGCGACACCCGCCGCGATCTCCTTGAAATCCGGGCTGATCCAAAAGCCGTAGACCAGGATGGCGAAAATGACGGGCAGGACGATTCGGCGAATCATTGACGTGGCCTTTGTTGTTTACCTGCCACTTCGGACGTCGGCAGCGATCAAATCTTTCGAGTTGACAAGCCCCTTCGTACATCGGGGGATGCCCATGCCAGCTTGGGCGCGCGGCTCGTCGAGGTCAGCATAAGCTCTCGACGTTAACACCGAATAAACCGAGGCGTTCATGATCCAGATCAAAAGTCGGCAATCGTCACCCTCTTTGCGCTAGGTCAAGTCACGCGGGGCGCAGCGCCTTACGATTGTGACGAATCCGTGACAATCCATGCCGTGAGCTGGCCAGGCGACTGCACCATGACGAAACTCCGAGAAACACATCCGCCGGACGAGGGCGCTCTGGTCGAGCTGGGCACAGGGGCCCCGATCTGGGACCGGTTCTTCACGATCGCGCCGCTGGTGCTGATCGGGACGCGCGAGCCTGATGGTGGCGACGACGTGGCGCCGAAGCACATGGCGGGGCCGATGGGCTGGGAAAACTATTTCGGCTTCGTCTGCACGCCGCGCCACGGCACCTATCGGAACATCGCGCGCGATCGCGTGTTCGCCGTCACCTTCCCCAAGCCCGCGCAATGGCTCGAGACCAGCTTGACGGCATCGCCCCGTTGCGACGATGGCGAAAAAACGAGCCTGCGTCTGGTGGAGACCACGCACTCGCCGGAGATCGACTGCCCGATGGTGAAGAACGGCAGCCTCTATCTCGAATGCACGCTGGAGCGTTTCGTCGACGATCTCGGTCCGAACAGCCTGATCATCGGTCGCGTCATCGCCGCACGTATTGATCCTGCCTATCTGCGCGCCCATGAGCGCGACGACCAGGACGTCATTCGAGAAGGGCCGATCCTGACCTATGTCAGCCCCGGTCGCTTCGCCGTGGTTCGGGAAACCCAGGCCTTTCCCTTTCCAGCGGGTATGAAGCGTTAGGCGGCGTTTCGGGGACAGGGATAGGGGGAGAACTCTTGGAACGACCGTCTGGTGCTGCGATTCGCGATCATCTGATCGGCCGGAAGGACGACTTCGTCGCCTTTCCGGAGAAGCTTGCGCTCGCCGAGTCACCTTCGGTCGTGCCGGCGGCGAACACCGATTCAGCGGTCGAGCAGGTGAGCAAGCTCTGCAGGGTGCGCGCGCTCAATCTGATGCGCCGAAGCGCCAGGCCTGAACTGACGAAACTGCCAAGAGACCGGCTGACACTTGTCGAGAGCGCCTGATTGTCGGTCATAGCCTCGACGTTGTTGATCTCCCAAAGGTCGATCGGCCATCCCCCCGACTGCCGGCAAAACGAAGAGCGGAACGCCAATGAACGACAATGCCAGGGAATCTGCCAATAGGCAGCCGATGTCCGAGGGCCTCATCGGCGATCCGCCGCCATGGCAGGATGCAAAGAAGCCGTCGCTTGCGCGCGATGCCACCGTCGACCAGGCGATGGCGGCGATCTTCGCGAGCGGCTTCGATCAGTGGCGGGCAAACCAGGCCGCCGCGATCGACGGCCGCGATCCGGAAGGCGTGCATCAGATGCGGGTCGGCCTCAGGCGGCTGCGCTCGGCCCTGTCGATCTTCAGGAAGCTGATCCCGAAAAGCCAGCTTGCCTGGCTTCAGCCCGGCGCCAGGGAGACAGCGAACGTCCTCGGTCCTGCGCGCGATTGGGACGTGTTTCTTAGTGATCCTCTCATACCGATCATTCAGGCACGTCCGGACGATACCGAACTCGACAGCCTGCGCCGTCACGCCGAAGCTCGTCGCACCGCCGCATACACGAAGCTGCGAAAGGACTTGGCAGCCGCACCCCACGAACCCTTTCAAATTCGCGTCGATCGATGGCTCGAAGCTGGGGCCTGGCGAAGCGAGCGGACCGCAGGGCAGGCGGCACTGAGCGCCACGCCGATCGCCACGTTCGCCTCGGAACTTCTCACCGAGCGGCGCGCCAAGACGCTCGCTCCTGGTGCCGACCTCGCGCGTTTGCCGGCAGAAGAGCGACACATCCTTCGGATCGCGATGAAGAAGCTTCGTTACGCCGGCAAATTCTTCGCGATGCCGTTCGAAAAGAAGGCGGCGAGGCCCTTTGTCGGCAGTCTGAAGGCGCTTCAGGACGATCTCGGTCATCTGAACGATGTCGCCTTCGCCGAGCGGAGGCCGTTTTGGACGTGAGCGGCAAGACCTCGCTCGGTCTTGCCGATCGTGGAGACATGCGATGGACATGCTGACCGGCCTCGTTGCCGTCACCATCGCGCTGGTCCTGGTGTTCGACTACACCAACGGCTTTCACGATGCCTCGAACATCATCGCGACGGTGATCGCATCGCGCGCCATGACGCCGATTCAGGCGGTGATCCTGGTCGCCATCTTCGAGTTTCTGGGGCCGCTGCTTGGCGGCACAGCCGTCGCGAACACCGTCGGGAAATTCATCGATGTCAGTACCCTTCCCGGCATCAACTCCCTTACCATCATCCTCGCGGGCGTGATCGGCGCCATCACATGGAACCTTGTGACCTGGTGGGCCGGCATTCCGTCGAGCTCGTCCCACGCTCTGGTCGGCGGCCTGATCGGGCCCGTCGTGGTGTCCGCAGGCCCCACCAATGTGGTCTGGGGCTTCGAAGAGCTGCTGCTGACTGGCCACGCGGACGGCGTGACCAAGGTCCTGCTGGCGCTCATCCTCTCACCGATCATCGGTTTTTGGGTGGGCTTCGCGCTGCATCGCATCAGCGGCCTGCTGCTGCGCGGCGCCCGGCCAGACATCAATCGTTCGCTGCGTCGAGGACAGATCGCTACCGCAGCACTCCTGGCCTTCTCGCACGGCACCAACGACGCGCAGAAAAGCATGGGCATCATCACGCTGGTGCTGGTGACCGGCGGCATGATCACGAGCTTCGCGGTGCCCTTCTGGACGATCCTGGCCTGCGCGTCCGCGATCACGTTGGGCATTCTCTCCGGCGGCTGGCGTATCGTGCGCACGGTTGGTTTCGGCATCTACAAGGTTCGTCCGCTGCACGCGCTCAACACGCAATTGACCGCAGCCGGCGTCATCTTTGGCGCGGCCATGGTCGGGGGGCCGGTGTCGACCACCCATGTCGTGAGCTCGTCGATCATGGGCATCGGCGCGTCGGAACGGCCGAAGGCGGTGCGCTGGTCAAGGGCCAGGGAGATCGTTTCGACCTGGCTTGTGACCATTCCGGGTGCTGCGTTCGTCGGCGTGTTGGTTTGGCTCGCTTCGCAGGTCGTCTTAGCCGTAATGAAATACTGAAATCCGCCCACGCGCGGCAAGATCGGAGATTTGACAAATGACCGAAGGTTCGGAAGGGGTTGTCGCCAGGCTTGTCGATCGAGTCTTTCCGCGCATGCCGGACTTCTATGGCTTGATGAACGATCAGTGCGACGTGCTGGTGACTGCCATGGGGGATTTCGTCGACTACATGCGCACCGGGAATCCAGAGACCGGCCGGCGGATCGCGAGCGTTCTGGAGAAGGAGGGCGACGCCCTCAAGCGGCGCAATCTCAAGATTCTGGACAGCGCGTTCGCCACGCCGATGGACCGGGAGGAGATCTATCGCGCGATCGAAGGCATCGATCATGTCATCAACTACGCCAAGACCACCGTGCGCGAGATGGAGGCGTTCGATATCGGCCCCGACCGCTACACGCTTGAAATGGCGATCCACCTGAAGGAGGGGGCCGAGGCTCTGCAGGCGGGCTTTCGCAAGATCGCGACTACCCCGCTTGAGGCCGAAGCGGCCGCGGATGCGGCGCGCAAGGCCGAACGTCAGATCGAAAAATGCTATCGCCGCGCGCTCGCCGAGCTGTTCGCCGCCGAAGACCACCATGCGTCGCTTGCCGAGTGTGGTGGCGGCAGCGGCGCTGACGCGCTCCGCTGCATGACCGAAATCATGAAACGGCGGGAGGTCTACCGACACCTGTCGAACGGCGGCGACCGTCTTGCCCATGCCGGACAGACTCTGCATGACATCGTCGTCAAGATCGCTTAGATGATCGACCTCGTTCCTCTGGTGCGCAACGCGCACCGCTCTGGCCCACGGCCGGAGAAAGCCATGTGCGCCAGGGGTGCGTCAGATGCTGCATAAGGTCGTCACCCTGGGCCGACTGATGACCGTCACCGGCAAGGATCTGCTGCCGATCGTCCTGGTAGTGGCGTTTTTCCAGATCGTCGTGCTCCGGCAGCCCTTTCCGAATCTCGGCGAGATGATCGCGGGGCTGCTTTTGGTGACGCTCGGCCTCACCCTTTTCATTCGCGGACTGGAGATGGGACTGTTTCCGCTCGGCGAGTCGATGGCCGAAGCCTTTGCCAAGAAGGGCGTGCTGACGTCGCTGCTGTGCTTCGGCTTCGCCCTCGGTTTCGGCACGACCGTCGCCGAGCCGGCCTTGATCGCCGTGGCTGGCGAAGCCGCCGCTGCCGCTGCCGAGGCGGGCGTCATCACCGCGAATGCCGTCGCCATGGAGCGCTATGCGACAGGCCTTCGCTACACGGTCGCGTTCTCGGTCGGTGTCGCGCTGGTCATCGGCGTGATTCGCATTCTCAAAGGCTGGCCAATCCAGTATTTCATCATCGGCGGCTATTTGCTGGTGATGATCCTGACGCCGCTTGCGCCCGACGAGATCGTCGGTATCGCCTACGACTCCGGCGGCGTGACCACGTCGACCGTGACGGTGCCGCTGGTCACCGCCCTCGGCGTCGGCCTTGCGACGGTGATCCGCGGCCGTTCGCCCCTGATCGACGGTTTCGGCCTGATCGCCTTCGCCAGCCTGACGCCGATCATCTTCGTCCTCGTCTACGGCATGCTGGTCTGATCGGCGATGAGCTGGCTTCAGTCGATAGCGCTCAGCCTGCAGGCGACGATCTTCGACGTCGTCCCGATCCTGGTCATTCTTTTGGCCTTTCAGTTGCTGGTTCTACGCCGCCGCCCACCGCGTCTGAAACGGATGGCGCTCGGCTTCCTCTATGTACTGCTCGGCCTCTCGCTGTTCCTGGTGGGGCTGGAACGGTCGCTGTTTCCGCTCGGCGAGATCATGGCACAGCAGCTCACCGCGGACGCGATGGACGGCATTGATGGAACCGATGGTAACGCAGCACCAGACTGGACGCGCTACCTCTGGGTCTACGCCTTTGCCGCCGCGATCGGCTTTTCCACAACCGTCGCCGAACCCGCGCTGATCGCCGTGACCCTCAAGGCCGGCGAAGTTTCCGGGAAGGCGCTCGATCCGAGAGGCCTTCGTATTGCCGTGGCGATCGGGGTGGCGCTTGGCGTGGCGCTCGGCACCTTTCGGATCGTCACCGGCACGCCGCTCCCCTACTACATCATGGCGGGCTATCTGATCGTCATCATGCAGACCGCCGTCGCACCGCGCGCGATCATCCCGCTCGCCTACGACTCCGGCGGCGTCACCACCTCAACCGTGACCGTGCCGCTGGTGACCGCCCTGGGTCTGGGGCTGGCATCGACGATTCCCGGTCGTAGCCCGCTGATCGACGGTTTCGGTCTGATCGCCTTTGCCAGCCTGTTCCCGATGATGACGGTCATGGCCTATGCGCAGATCGGTCGATGGCACGCCCGTCGTCACCCATCGGCAGAAGAGGAAAAGTCATGAAATTCAAGCTGATCGTCGCTCTGGTCAATGACGAAGAGACGGAGCTGGTGCTCAAGACCGCGCGCGAAACCGGCGCCACCGGCTCGACCGTGATCACCAGCGCCCGCGGCGAAGGGCTGACACCGGCCAAGACGTTTCTCGGCCTCGATCTGGAGGGCCAACGCGACCTCATCCTCCTTTTGGTCGAAGGCCATCTCAGCCGTCAGATCCTGGAACGGATCGCCGAAGCGGGACGATTCGACCAGCCCGGCACCGGGGTCGCCTTCCAGATCGACATCGAGGACGCGGTCGGCCTGCAAGCACAAATCGAAAAGATCTCGAGCGAGATCGAGGAGAAGATATGAGTGACAAACGCTATGTGACGGCCGGCGACGTCATGACACCTTCGCCGAAAATGGTCCACGGCCTCGCGACCGTGCGCGAAGCGATTGACATCATGCGCGAACACGCGATCAGCTCGGTGGTCGTGGACAAGCGCTATGAGGGCGACGAGTACGGTATGCTGGTGGTCACCGACATCGCGAGCAAAGTGATCGGCAACGACCGGTCGCCCGAACGCACCAATGTCTACGAGATCATGACCAAGCCGGTAATCTGCGTCGACAGGGGCATGGACATCAAATATGCCTGCCGCATGCTTGCCAATTTCCGGATTTCCCGCGCGCTGGTCACCGACGGCAGCGACGTCGTCGGCATCGTCACCCTGCGCGACATGGTCCTGCGTTATCTCAACCCTGGAAACAGCGCCGCCTGACGAACGCAGTATCGCACGGTTCGAAAACGAACGCGCAATTTGCCAGCAGACCTTTCAGCCTGTTCGAGAGCCCCTAGCGGAACCAAGACATGGAGAAAGACTGCTCGCTTCCTCCATGTCGGGACGCGCGCCTGAGTGTTGAGCGTGGGAGTCGAAGGAAGCGATGGCCCAGTGAGGTTCTCGAATCAGAAATAGAATGGATCGTCAAAACCCGGTTCGCCTCGTCGCCCGCTCGTGATTAAACAAGGCACTTCACTCCAATAGCCGGCCTCACCTGAAGTCAGCCGCCGAGGTGCAGCGCACGGTCGACGGGATGTCCGAGGCAGCCTGAGTTGGCAACGGACCTGCCAAGCCGGCAGAAGCCGCCTGAAATAGGTGCGCCCTGCACCACCAAACCCGCAAGCAATCGAAATTTACTGCCTCTCGACTGCGGCAATATTCTAACGGTCGTGATAACATCAGTTGTCGGTATCGGTCTCCTCATATCGCGCGAGCAGAATTCCCGTGGGTTTGAGCGGATCAATGTGGTCGCAGCAGATCTTGAACGTCGTGAGGAGCGGTACCGCCAGCAATGCGCCGGCAATGCCCCAAAGCCAGGTCCAGAGGATGATCGCAAGAAAGACCACGACCGGATTCAGTGACAGGCGCCGTGCAAGGATTGCAGGCGTCACGAGCTGCGCTTCGAACGCTGTCAGCAGGGCATAGCTGATCGGCGGCAGCAGTATCGCCAAGGCGCCATCGAACGTCAGAACGGCAGCCAAGGAGATGACTGAGATGCCGACCATTGCGCCGAGCAGGGGCATGTAGTTCAGGACCGCGGCCATGACGCCCCAGAGAACGGGATTCGGCATGCCGAGGACAAACATCGCAGCGGCACAGGCGATCCCGAGGCAGGCATTGATGGCGGTGATGGTGAGCAGATAATAGGAGATGTCCCGCTCAACATCGCGCACGATCTCCACCAGCTGCTTTTTCTCGCGAAGCTTGGGCAGGACGATGACCGCCTGGCGCAGCATGTTGTCATTGGATATCAGCAGGAAGAACAGAAGCACGAAGGCGATCATCAGACCTGCACCGATGGAAAGCGTGCCGCCGAGAAACAACTGCGTGAGGTCGGGACCTTCGATGGTTACCACCGTCGGTTCGGCCCCGTTACTTCCATCGGTCGATTGACCGACCATTTCCTGCAATTCGGCAACGGCACCACGCAGCTCCTCGATCGATTGCCGCAAGGGATAAAGTTCCCACTTGAGCTCCGAAGCGGCCACCGGCAGATCGCGTATCCATCGCGACGCGGGGCTCGACAGGCTGTAGAAGGCTGCGACGATGCTCAAGAGCAGCGCCAGAATTACCAGACCGGCAGCGACGCCGTTCGGCAACAACAGATAACGCTTGAACCAGCGCACCACCGGTGAGAGCAGAAGAAAGACCAGCACGGCGAGAACGGCGGGAATGAGAAGCGCGCTGGCAAAGTAGATCGTGTAGAACACCGACAGCAGGAACAGACCGGCCAGTATGCCGGAGCGGATCGGCAGTCGGTCGGAACGATCGGTGCCTGCGAACGAATCTTCCGGCTGGTCAGCCGATTCGACGTTTTCCCCAGCAACAAGGTGGCCGCTCGACTGCGGCTTCATGCGCGGACATGCCGATGACCGCGGAAGTGAACCATGTCTCCCGCGGTCATCGGATTTCCTGGATACAGATCGGTCCGAGATCCAGCAGAGGCGCTAACCTTCGTACTCGGGAAGTTGTTCGAGCTGCTCTTCCGACGAATCAATATAGACGCGAAAATCGGCACCACTCTCGCCGCGAAGGATTCTGAGCTCCTCGAACATGACGGCGACATTGCGTTCGCCGATACCGAGAAACCCGCCGACATCGATGACGGCTTCGGTAATCTGCCCGCCGTCGTTCAGGATCAGCTCGCCGATCTCGCCGACGTTTTCGTCCTCAGGACCGTAGACCGTGATCCCTTGGAGCATCTCGGCGGTCAGGTCCTGAACGGCCACTTCCTGATAGCCCTCGCGCTCGACATCCGGCGCTGTCAGCATCGGGCGGCGGCTTTCCGGGAGCTCTGCGGCAGGCGCACCTTCCGCTTGCTGATCGGACGACTCGGTAGCCGCTGCCATTTCCTCCCTTTGCTCCTGCATCTCCTCTTCCTGCTCCTCCATCGCTTCGGCCTGCTCCCGCATTTCCCGGCTCTGGAAGGCGGGCGCGTCCTCAAGCATCTGTTTGGAGCTGTTGACGACGAGGAAGAAGTCGTCCGGATCATCCTGATAGGCGACGAATCTCAGGCTCTCCATATCGACCGCGACGTCCTTCTCACCCAGTCCGAGAAACCCGCCGACGCCGAGCACGACCGCCCGAACAGCGCCATCGCGGTCGAGCACGATGTCGTTGATTTCACCGATGTCGTCCCATTCCTGCTCGCCGCCCTCGGCGACCGTAGCATCCTCCCCGATCTCGCTCTCGGTTGCATAGATGCGCATGCCCAGGAGATTGGACGCCTGAAGCTCGCCTTCCGCGAGCGTCTCGATGTAGTTGGTCGCCATATGGTTGTCGGCAACAGCCGGGCCCGCGAGGATGAGACCGACCGCTGTCGCGGTCATGAGAGAACGCGTCATCTTGTGCCTCCGTTGCACTGAAAGATGCGATGTCGAGTAGCCCCGGCCACGTCAGCGCGGGCAGCTCTCGCTCTTCTTTTTCAATGCTTGGGAGCGAAACAAGTTCCCGTTTTATTCCCGTGCGAACTTCTCCTGAATGCTTCAGCCCAGCTGTCGCAATCTATTGCCGGAAGTCATTAGGCAACGGGCTTCGGCCAGTGACTCGAATTACCTCGGTGGGGTGGCCGCCATCTCCAGCCCTAGATGCTGTGTCGCAAGGCGCGGGTGGCAGCGTCGCCGCGAGATCGTACTGGGAGCAGCCTGTGAAGAAAGCTATTGTCGAAGAGAGAGAGAGATGACTGGATAGTCAGGGAGGCATGGTCATGTCGCTCGGAACGATCTTGCTGATCATTTTCATCTTGATATTGATCGTGTCCTTCCGACCTGACCGCACAGTCGCAGCTGGGGATACCGTCCGTCAGGCGGGATCGGCATCGTTCTGATCGTCATTCTGATCCTGGTCCTGCTCGGTAGATTATAGTAGGCAACGGCAAGCGGAGAAGCGTCGTCGTCGGCTTGGCCTCCAATCGCGTTCACAGCCTTCGGCGCATGGAGAGCGTTGCGGAGACGCTGTTCGAAGCGGCGACACACCGCCTACTGGTGGTCGTCGTAGCTCTTTGCTCGCTCGGTGCTTTCGTCATGCCGGCCGAGGCACTTGAGCCATCTCCCGGCTGCAGTGCCGACCAGGGGCTGGCTCCCGAACTTCTGGCCGTGAATGGCTTGGCGCGTCACGCCATCGTGGCATTGCCGGACGGATACGATCATACCGTCCCGCATGCACTGGTCTTCGCCTTCCATGGCCGCACCAGCAACAACGCCAAGGCGCGGCGATATTTCGGGCTCGAAGGATCGAGCCGAAGGCCGACCATCCATGCCTATCCGGCGGGCTTGATCGACGACAGCGGGCGCTTTACCTGGTGGCGATCGGGCGATGCGCCGACCGCTCTTCGGGACCTCGCGTTCTTCGATGCTCTTCTGGAGGAGTTGGCACGCGCCTTTTGCATCGATCTGGATCGCGTCTTCGTCGTCGGACATTCCCTGGGCGCCACCTTCGCCAACAGCCTCGGCTGCACGCGCGGAGAGCTGATCCGTGGCGTCGCCTCGGTCGCGGGCGGCATCAATCCCGCACCCTGCAGCGATCACGTCGCCGCCATGCTGCTGCACAATCCGGAGGATCGCGCGGTGCCGATAAGTGAAGGCAGGCAAGCTTTGGAAACCCTGCTCGGGCGCAGCGTCGAGACGCCCCTGCAGCAAAAGCAGATCGGCCCGTTCGCGTGCGAACAATTCGGCGAAAACCCGACTCCGGTTCTCTGGTGTCCGCATAGTCAGAACACCACCAGGCGCGGTCGTCACTATCCGCATCAATGGCCCGCCGGCGCCGAGGACGCCATCGCCAGTTTCTTCTCGGAACTGTCCGGTTGACGTGCCATCGAAGACCATCGCTTCGCCGGGATTGCGGCTGAAGCAGATAGCGGGCGCGTCAGCTATGACCGGCGATGCCCGTGAAGGCGCGCTCGCCCCAAACCGACTCGATCTGCTGATCGCGGCCGCAGCTCCAGCGATAATATTTATAGCGAACCGGGTTCTTCTGATAATAGTCCTGGTGATAGTCCTCGGCCGGATAGAACACACCGGCTGGTTCGATCGTGGTGGCGATCGTCTGGTCGAGGATCTTCGCGATCTCGGCTTTGGACGCCTCCGCGGTCTGGCGCTGAACATCGTCGACGAAAATCGCGGTCTGATAGGACTCGCCGCGATCGCAGAACTGACCGCCACCGTCGGTGGGATCGACCGAGTGCCAAAAGGCGATAAGCAGCTCCTCGTAACTCACCTGGCTCGGATCGTAGGTGATGCGCACGGCCTCGCGATGACCGGTATTGCCGTAAGTGACCTGCTCGTAGGTCGGATTATCGAGACTGCCGCCGGTGTAGCCGGAGACGGTCTCCAGCACGCCCGGCACCTTGTCGAAATCCGATTCGACGCACCAGAAACAGCCGCCTGCGAAAATGGCCTGTTCCCGGTCCTGTGCCTGAGCGCCGAAAGCCAGGGCGATACCGAAGGCGGCGGCGAGCGGAAAGCTCGACGTGGACATGATAAATTCTCCCGAAGCACGCCTTCTTACATGTGAGTGCAGCCTGTCATATCAATTCTGGCACCCGATCGCGGTGATCACATCTACGGCATCGGATCGATGCCTGCCGCGAGCAGATCGTCCGGATGCCATCAAGGACGTGGTTGCAGCGGAAGGGCTTGCCGCCGAAGGAGGTCCGCCTGCCTGCCACCGGCATGTCCTGAACCCGGGGACCGACACCGCCGCACATGACGATCAGCGCGCGGCGCGGTCCTCGTGTCGGCTTTCGGCGATCTCTTCGATCGTCTTGGCGCAAAAGGCGTCCAGATCACCAGGATTGCGGCTCGTCACCAGCCCCTGATCGACAACTACCTGTTCATCGGTCCATTCGGCGCCGGCGTTTTTCATATCCGTCTTGATCGAATGATAGGAAGTCGCACGCCTGCCGCGGATGATGTCGGCTTCGATCAACAGCCAGGGCGCGTGGCAGATCGCGGCGATCGGTTTCTTGGCCTCGAAGATCTTGCGGGTGAAGCCGACAGCCTTCTCATCGACCCGCAGCAGGTCAGGGTTAATCTGACCGCCCGGCAGAATCAGCGCATCGAAATCCTCGGAACGAGCCTCGTCCAGGGTGAGATCGACATCCACTTCCTCGCCCCAGTCATCGCCGTCCCAACCGCGAATCTTGCCGGCTTTAAGGGACACGATCCGCACATCGGCGCCAGCGTCGATGAGTGCGTTGTAGGGTCTGAGAAGTTCGGACTGCTCGAAGCCGTCCGTCGCCAGGATAGCGACATTCTTTCCATCGAGTTGAGCCATCGTCGTATGATCCCCGGTTAAATCTGCATGCCGGTGAAAGAGCTCTCGGGACGATTGAGCCTCCCCTCCGGTCCGCGCCGGCCGCTGGCTAGGCCGGTTAGCATTTCAACGCTGGGTGACGGAAAGGGTTCCAGCGCAACGCGAAAATTGCTGAGGCGGGACATTGAGTCACCGATCCAGCACGTTCCTATGCAGCCATCAGTATCTGGAGTGGTCCAAGACAACCGGTGAATTCGTCGGACATGACCGGTTCTCGAATCCCGCTCGGAATCCGGCTGGATCTCCGAAGACGGATCCTGGTAAGACCGCCCGCACGCTTGGGGGAGCGTGCGGGCGGCGATAATCGCGAGGGCTTAAATAGCTGCCGCGGGGGAGGCAGCTGACATTACAACGTTGCCGCAGGACATTGGTTCCGGAGAGGGACCGATTTCCTGCTTTGGCCGACGATGGACGCTGTCCAAGATCGCCAGACGTGCGCTCCAATCGGCCTCTGACTCCGCTTAGATCGTCAGCAGGAAGACGACGATGAGGGCGATGATCGCCAGCGCCGTGGAGATCACCAGTATGTAACGAAGGTGACCGCGGGTCTCGCCCTGTCTGGCTTCGGTTCTCGAAAGCTCACGTTTGGTCATGGTCGAATGGACTCCTGAAAGTGATGCAGCGCGTATTCAGACCAGGCGCGCTGCCAGCATCGCCGCGGCCATCATGCTCATCGCCACGTTCTCGACCAGGCTCACCGTGCTCAGCGGCACGCTCAGCACCGAGCCCATGCAAGGGCAGTCGAGGTCTAGGCCTTTGCGCAGTCCGTTCAGCACGCCGAGCGTGCCGAAGCCGAACAGCAGGATGGTCAGGACATAGGTGACGGCCGGCGAGGCAAAGGACAGATAGGCGAGGCCCAGTGCCAGTTCGATGAAGGGATAGACCAGCCCATAGGCACGCACTCGGCTCGCGAGAAGATCGTACATCGCGAAACCGTCGGCGAAACCTTCGAGATCGAAGATCTTGAGCATCGCATACACCACCAGGAAGAATCCCATGAAGTGGTGCATGAACGTCATCGGACCTTCGATGACAGCACGGAGCTGGAGGGCCGAGGCCGAAAGCAGCATCAGCACGATCAGGGCGACCAGCGGCCGATAATCCCCGATCGACAGGCCTCGGCCCTCGTCTCGCTCCTCGACGTCTGTCGCCACGGCCGATCAGCCGCCCTGGCGCTCGTAGCGAAAGCCGAGCTTGACGCCGACCTGATAGTGGCCGATCGAGCCGTCCTCCCTGATGTGGCCGCGGATCTCCTTGACCTCGAACCAGTCGAGATTGCGCACATGGCTGGCGGCGGTTTTCACCGCCTTTTCGATCGCGTCCTCGATGGTCTCGCTCGACGAGCCGTAGACTTCGCTGGTGGCGTACACGTTATCCATATCGTCTCTCCTCCTTGTCGTGTTCACGCGGCATCGCGGCCGTAGTGCCGGTAGAGGCGTTCCTCGTCTTCGTCGTCCATGGTCATCGCCTGATCGTATTTCGGGCTCGACTCGATGCGCTCGCGGTCGAGATCGACGGCGATCCTCTGTTCGTGCCAGTCGACCGACGTCAGCCAGTCGGTGGCAACCAGAACCTTTTTTCCCGGCAGCCAGTTGCGCGTGTCGATCACCAGATACCGGATCATCCAGTCGCGCTCGACGATCAGAAGATCCTCGACGTGACCGATATCGCCGTCACTGGCGCCGATATAGTAGCCGAGCACCTCACGCGCGCTCCGCAGGTGCGGATTGCCGCGCTCGGCTTCGACGCCATCCTCGGCCGCCGGCGCGCCGCCCCAATAGGGAATGGCGACCGTTGCGGCCAACGGCATTTCCCAGTAGGGCGTCCAGCCATAGTGGCCGTAGAGCGCCTGCTCCTGCTGCCGCGATACCGGCTTGTCGGCGTCGATCGGCGGGCTGTCCTTGACCTGTTCTTTGGTCAGCGCCGTCAGAATTGTCTCGTTCTCAGGTTGCAGTTCCCCCAGCGCTGCGGGGGGCAGCAACACCTGCCGATCCGAGAGCCATCCGCCGGTCTGAATCACGTGATAGCGAACCCTGGACGTCGCATCGTCGAACAGCACGTCGTCGAGCGTACCGACATCGCCGTCGTCGGACTGAAGAGTATGGCCGATCAGGTCATTGACGCTCAAAAGCATGCTGCAATCCTCGAGAAGGGTAAAAGGATGTTCTCCTTGCACAACGTCGGTGGAGGCTCTCGGTTCCTTGCGGTGAACCCGTCGACGTCCGATGTTTCCGGCGGCAGGGAACCTAAGTTTGATACGGCGTTACTATGTCCATGAACCGCGTCGAAAAATGGTCGGAGCGGCTGACCAGCGGATCGAAGCCAACCGACTGGCTGCTGATGGTCGCCTCGTTCCTGGAGACGATCATCGTGCCGATCCCGATCGAATTGGTGCTGATCCCCTACATGATCGGCCACCGCTCCCGCATCTGGTGGACGGCGACCGTTGTGCTGATCGGCTGCATCGCCGCGGCCGTTCTAGGCTACGGCATCGGCGCCCTGTTCATGGAGTCGCTCGGACAGTGGGTGATCGACTATTTCGGGTGGCGGCAGGACGCGGACACCTTTCGCCAGTGGTTCAAGACATGGGGCTTTTGGGCGGTGATCGCGGTCGGCGTGGTGCCCGTGCCGTTTCAGGCGGCGATGCTGACGGCGGGTGCCGCCGGCTATCCCCTGCCGCTGTTCTGCCTGGCGACCTTCATCGCGCGCGGCGTTCGCTATTATGGCCTCGCTCTGCTGGTCTATGCGTTCGGCGACAAAGCGCTCGAGCTCTGGCAATCCCATTCGAAGAAGGTCGGCATCGGCGCGCTCGTCATCGCTCTTGCCGCCTTCGCGTTGATCTTGTTCGGACCGGAAGGGATAATCTGAAAGATCGCGTCATCAGACGCAATTCGTCGCTTGAGAGAACGGACCGACGCATGCGGTCATTCGCAGTTGCCGGCGACCGCCTTTCGGAGTGCGGTTCCGAGGTCTTTGACATCGTAGGGCTTGTTGAGGCGGAGGCAATCGGCGAGGTCTTTCTCAATGTTCTTCGTATCGTAGCCGGTTGCGACGATGAACCGGCAACCTTTGTCCCGAAGCAGGCGAGGCAACGCTGCCGCGCGCTCGCCCCGGAGATTGAGGTCGACGATGGCGGGATCAAAAGCTGCCGTCTCGATTTGTCGGCGGCCTTCGTCGAGTGACGTCACTGCAGCAACGACCTCGTGGCCAAGGTCCTTCAGCATCTGTTTGAGGTCAAGCGCCGGCAGCATCTCGTCTTCGACGATAAGAATTTGCATCCCCCGCCCCCACGGTTTCAATTGGCACGCAGTCTTTCGGTCGTGACCTGCAGCTTATAGACGACGCCCTCGGGCGCAAATCGCCAATCCACTTTCGCCGCGAGCTGCGTCTCGACGACCTCCTCGACCACGGTCGAACCGAAGCCTCTTGCCGACGGCGGCTTGACCTCGAAGGGCGTTTCTTCCTTCCAATTCAACGTCAGGCTGGCTCGCTTGCTGCTTGCCGTCGACCTCGAATCGGGCGCCGTAGCCGGCGAGCGCCGCCTCGCCCAGCCGGGTGACGGCCGCCTGCTGGCGCTCGCGCACCTCGAGGCGGTCGGTCACCCGCTGCAGATTGCTGACGTCGGTGAAGGTGACCACCACCCCTTCGATCGCGTTGTCCGCGGTGCGGTAGGGGAGAATGCGGCGCATGAAGGTGGCGCCGTCGTCGTCATCGAGCAGCGTGACCTCGCTCGGCTGCAGCTTGGCCGGCACGTTTCGCGCGTCGTCGAGAAGCGAGGGATCGTTCATTCTGGGCGCCAGGTCGCTGATCGGCCGGCCGATATCGCTGTCGATCACACGTAGAAGTCCCGGGTCGCCGGGTCGCCGGGTCGCCGGGTCGCCGGGTCGCCGGGTCGCGCACCTCGAGGCGGTCGAAGCGGCGGATGCAGAGTTCAGTGTCCAGGAACAGGGTGGCGGTGTCGGTGTAGCTCAGGACATTGACCAGATCGTTATTAGTCGCCTCCAGCTCGTCCACCTTGTCGTCGAGCTGGTTGTTGACCGTGGTCAGCTCTTCGTTCAGGGACTGCAGATCCTCGCGCGAGGTTTCCAGCTCCTCGTTGGTGGACTGCAGATCCTCGCGCGTCGCCATCAGCTCGTATTGCAGCTGCCCGACCAGACTCTCGTCCTCGGTGGATGCCGCCTCCACTTCGGCCGCGGGCTCCGAGCCATCCCGCCTTGCGCGCCGGCGCATCGTCCTCGAAGGACACCAAGATCGCCGGCTCCCGCTCGGACCAAATAGCGAGCGGCTCCGCCCGCCGACGCACCGATGCCGACCACGGGAAAGTCATTCGTTTCACCGGCTTTGCCGGTCCTTGACCGCTTCCTTGCCTTCGCGTCGCTTTACGTCATCACTGCTGTGTTTTTTCCGCATGCGCAAACGTTCGGCTGCACAAGGATTGTCCAGATTCACAAAGGTTTAATCGCCGAGCGACCGGACTGTTCCACAAAAAATCGAAAAAGTCCTGTTTCGATCATAAATTTAGACAAATTGTGGGATTTGCTCGCAATCCGCAAGAAAACTGTCTATGGTCAATAGGGCCCATCAAGGGCGAAAGGGAAGGTCAATGTCCATTCATGAGGGTGACGCCGAACTTTGTTTGCGCAGACTGCGCCGACATGGCGCTTTGCTCCTCGGTTCGAAAGCAGCAGCTGACAGCCGCATCGTGCAGACGTTGAACGACCTTCCGGGCGTCTCGCTGGAACGGATGCTGGACGAGATCAAGGTGCTGTTCTGGGCCTTTCACCAGCTCGATCCGTCCCCGGCCGCAGGTGATCTGATCAGCGAGGATTTTGCCGAGGCCGACCAGGCCATGGTGTCGGCGCTGCACAAGATCAGCATGACGGATCGCGCGCTGCTGCTGTTGCGCATTACCGAAGGTTTCGATGACAGCGCTGCCGCCTTCATCCTCGATCTGCCGATCCTGGAGGTCAAAACCAGAATTGCGCGGGCCAGGATGTTGTTGCAGGCCAGCCTGGCCGGAAGACTCTGCATGATCGTCGAGGACGATCTGATCGCCATGCGCGATCTGCAGGCCGAAGTGGCACAGGGCGGGCTTTCGGTCGGGGGCGTCGCAAAGAGCCTCACAGAAGCTTACGATCTGAGCGATCAGATTCGGCCCGATATCGGCATCATCGATCTCGCCTTACCCGAAGGCGTTCTCGCCGGGGCGCAGATCGCGGAACGTCTCAAGAAGCGGTTCGGCTCGAGGATCGTGTTCGTCACCGCCTTCGACAGGCTCGCGAAGGACATCGCGCAGCCTGGAGACTGCATCGTCAGCAAGCCCTGGTCGCGCGCCACCCTCAATCGGGCGATTGCCGGCGCCGCGGCGTAATCGGTTTGGACAGAGCTCCGTAAGATCGGCCGCAGGCGGAGCCGTCAACTTCGCTTTCGTATTTCATGCTGAGGAAGATTCCGCGTCTGATCGCGCACCGAAAGCCGAAGGTGCATGAGCGATACAACAGCCGACAAGCCTGGAAGGACCGTGCCGACGGGCGCCTGCGTTCTCGTGATTAGTGCGGGGTCGGCTGGAACTGCTGATCACTGTCAACGTTGTGCAACTAGATGGCTCAGCAGTTGGTAACCGTTCTCAGCCGCGCATCTTATGTTTGGAAGACCTGTGCCTCCACATGACAAAGCGAGACCGAAAGGCGTCGGTCACGAGGAGAAGTCAGGCGATGAGCTGGATGACAAGCTGAAGCAGCTTGGCGAGGAATTTCTGGACGAGGATGTGCCCGAAGCGCTGCTCGAGCTGCTGCGCCGGGGCTCGCTGGAGCGTTCCAACAGGAAAGATCTGGACGAGCAGGCCGAGAACAGGCCCGAGGAAGACAAAACATCGAACGAAAAGCCGCGCGGCCCCCAAACGCGCCGAGGTTGATTTAACCATCGGTTGGATCGAGAACGTGTCGAACTTGCAAGCACGCAGAGACGCTGACGTCCAAGATCAGGTATCCTTTTATTCGGGCCTCGCAGGTTCGGCAGTTGAGATTTTCATTGGTCAGCCGGCCTTCCCATCGAGTGCTGGCATTATCCTGGCCACACCGCGGCACGGCGAGGCGGGCGCACCCAGATCAGGCTGGATGCGAACGGGGCCAAGGGAACTCGGCGGAGCGGCAGCGTTCGAGGAATTCAGGCAGGCGATCGACGCGGTGTCGGATCTTGCGTTTTGCCGTCGCCGGTCCTGATGACCGGTGGTGACCAGCACCTCGCCGCATTCCTCGGCACCGTTCGGCGAAAGGACATGCTACAGATCGCGCTGACACTGGACCATGTGCATAGGCTCGAAGCAGTAGTAGCGTCGATCACCAGTTCGAAGGCTGTGTCGGGTCGGATGCGCGGCTACAGCTGATGTCGGTGTGGACAGTGGCGGTCTTGTCATCGCCTCTCTAAGAATGGAGAGCTAGAGGGCTTGGGAAAGTCGAAAACGACCAGGGAGCAGCCGTGCAGCTGATCTTGGCTGGTCGCCCCCCTGAATCGATCAAGCAGATCAGGCTCGAGCGCGAGGTCGAACTCTTGCAGCCGCCATCATCTTGACCCGCAATGTATGGACAGGGTAAGGGCGTTGTTTGGCTGCTTGAGGGCTGAGGGGCCGTATTGCTGTTCGATCTCTCTGACATCTCGCTCCTCTGGCTTGGCTGTATCTTTGCGATCGCCGGCACCGTCATCGTTGCGAGCGGTATTCCGCTGGTGCGCCGCGCGGATCAGATCGCCGACCAGACCGGCATGGGCGAAGCGCTGACGGGTGGGCTCTTGCTGGGTGCGACGACGTCTCTGCCGGGAAGCGTTCTTTCTGTGACGACGGCCGCTTTCGGCCATACCGAGCTCGCCATCAGCAACGCGGTCGGTGGTATCGCGGCTCAGACGGCGTTCCTGGGCCTCGCCGATATCGCCTATCGCCGAGCCAACCTGGAACACGCGGCGGCTTCTTTCACCAACCTGACACAGGCCGCGCTTCTGATCGCACTCCTGTCGATTCCGCTGCTCGCCATGTCCACGCCAGCCTTCACGATCTTCCAGATCAGCCCGGCCACGGTCGCTCTCTTCGCCGTCTATGCGCTTGGCATGCGCCTCAGCGCCAAAGCCAGGGAGGAGCCGATGTGGCGTCCGCAGAGCACTGGCGAAACCCAGGAGGATGAGCCGGATCCGAAAGTCGAATGGAAGGGCTGGCGCACATGGTTCGAGTTTGCGGTGCTCGCCCTTATCGCCGCCTCGACCGGTTTCGTCCTGGCGGAGACCGGAGTCGAGCTCGCGGCGAAATCGGGGCTGAGCGAAACCGCGGTCGGCGCCGTCTTCACCGCGATCACCACCTCATTGCCCGAGCTGGTGACGTCGATCGCAGCCGTCCGGCAAGGTGCTCTGACCATGGCGGTCGGCGGCATCATCGGCGGCAACGCCTTCGACGTTCTGTTTCTCGCCTTTTCCGACCTCGCCTATCGCGGCGGCTCGATCTACCACGCCATGACCGACGGCAACGTCTTCATCATCGCGCTCTCCATCGCCATGACATCAGTCCTTCTCCTCGGTCTCCTTCGCCGAGAAAAACATGGCATCGGCGGTATCGGATTCGAGAGTGCCACCATTCTTGCTCTCTATCTCGGCGCGGTCTGGCTCATTCTCTGACTGTCCGATGGCATCGATCAGGCCACTTCCTTCTTCAGGATCGTCTCGATGTTGGCGATGTCGTGGTTGGTCAGATCCTTGTCGAGATCGGCGACGAGACAGTCCCGCGTCTCCTTATGCAGCGCCTGGCGAATCGTGCCGAGGGTCTTGGCTGGTGCGACGATCACCAGTTCCGAAAAGCGGTTTTCGAACGACGCCTTTTTCAAATCGTCCGCAAGATCTTCGGCGAAGCGCTCCTTTTCGAGCTGATGCCAGTCCGTATCGTCGACGGCACTGCGCCCGACACCCGCGTCGTCGAACCGACCGGGCTTGTCGGATCCCTGCTCGCTGGTCGGCGGATTTTCGATTTCCCTGCGCTGCGCGACCTCCAGCCTGAGCTCGGCAGGCGTTCCTGCATTGACCAGAAAAAGTGCCTTCTCGCCGTCGGCAATGACAATCCAAGCTCCATGAGCTAGGCGCATATCAACCTCCGCTGCACGTGGGCTCGCCGCTTGTCAGCGGCTTTCGATTCTCCATCATCTGGAACGGTGCACGAAGGAAGCCGTTCCGTCGTCATCACGACATTCTTCCTTCCGGCAAATTCGATGGAACAGAGCAATCGGCGTCGGAACCGATGTGCCACTTTCCCATCGCAAGAGCTTATCATGACATGGCTGAGCGAGTGTGACGCCGCTTTTTTCGATAATCGAGATCAACCGCCGGGCACGCATCGCCTCACATCCCTTCAGGCACAGAGGAGACAGCATCGATGGCCGACGACAGGATCGAAACCGGCGCCTGTTTCTGCGGAGCGGTGGCGGCGGAGACGCGGGGTGAACCTTTCTGGATCTGCTACGATCACGACGACGACTGCCGCCGCGCCCTCGGCGGCGCTTTGATCGTCTGGGTCGGCTATCGCCCCGCCCAGGTGCGTTTCAGCCGGGGACGCCCGAAATCGTTCTCAAGGACAAAGGGCATCGAGCGAGCCTTCTGTTCGATATGCGGGACGTCGATCAGCTATGCGGAGACGGTCTCATCGACGAACTGTATCTCGCTTTGGGCTTCTTCGATCATCCAGAACGCTTTCCACCGAAGGCCCAGGCCTATGTCGAGACGAAGCTGCCCTGGCTTGACGTCGCCGACCATCTCCCTCGCCAAGATGGTTGCTCCCGCATGCGTGATCCGCAGCAGGGCGATCCAAGAATTTGCTGATGTCGAAGCAGCCGCGGCTGTCGCTACCAAAGACGTTCGGGGCCGCCCGATTCCCTAAGCGTTGAAGCGAACGTTCGTCATTCCTCCTGCAAGCTCAAAATTGACTGCAGCCGTCCGCTCGCCTCAAGCGACGGCTGCAAACCGCTCCTCGACATACTCCCAATTCACAAGATGCTCGATGAAGGCTTTAAGGTAGTCGGGACGTCGGTTGCGGTAGTCGATATAGTAGGAATGCTCCCACACGTCGCAGCCAATCAGCGGGACGCCGCTGTGGATCAAGGGGTTCTCGCCATTTGGCGTGGCGATGATTTCGAGGCTGTTATTCATCCGGGCGAGCCAGACCCAGCCCGAGCCAAACTGGCCGGCGCCGGTTTCGACGAATTTGTCCTTGAACTGGCTGAACGAGCCGAAGGTGTCGTCGATGGCGTTGCCGATCGCCTCTGGTGGCTCGCCGCCGCCGTTCGGCGCCATCCACTGCCAGAAGTGCAGGTGATTGTAGTGCTGGGCGGCGTTGTTGAACAGCGCCTGATCGTTCTGGTAGGCGCCCTTGACCACCTCTTCGAGGTCCTTGCCTTCCCAATCGGTGCCGCTGACCATGTCGTTGGCCTTGTCGACATAGGTCTTGTGGTGCTTGTCGTGATGGTATTCCAGCGTCTCGGCTGACATGTGCGGCGCCAGCGCATCGTAGGCATAGGGGAGATCGGGCAGAGAAAATTGCGCCATGGTCTGGATCCTCCTTGTCATTGACGGAACAGCGGCTTGCAACGGCTGCCGAGCTTGAGCAGCGTTCGAAGCGGTTCTGTTCAGGAGAACGAACGTAGGCGAGTAGAGTTCCGCAAGGACTTTGCACATTCTGAATGCGAGAGGACGTTCGGCCGATCATTCCGGTCGCCGCAGCCCGTGCCGTGTTTCCGCAGCTAACAGGTCAGGCTCGCCACTGGCATCGATGAAGCGCCAGCTGCTGTTCGAGTACGGAGCTTTGGCGTCGGAGGGAGCCGAGGTCGCCAGGAGCGAACCTGTTTTCATTCTCACTGAATGAAGGGCAGGCCTGGCCTTCGTGGCGAGCGGCGGAACTGACGGCGTTCCCATGGATTGTCACTATGCAGGCGGAAGGGCATGGCTGGACCGCCCGAGAAAACCGGCGTGCATGATTGACGAAAGGAACATCCATGATAGCAAGGCATTCGAAAACAGTGCTTGCGCTCTTTCTCTCCCTCGGTCTCGGCGCCTGCGCGGGCGGGCTGCTCGATGAGGACGAAATGGTCTATGTGGCCGTGGGCGCCAGCGATGCGTTCGGCGTCGGTGCGATTCCTGTCACCAACGGCTACGTGTTCGAAATAAGAGAAGCGTTAGAAGACGAAGGGCGGGACATCGCACTGGCCAATCTCGGCATCCCCGGCGCCAATACCGATCGCATCGATCGTGCCGTCAGGGTGTTCCAGCGCACCGGCGTGACCGCGGATCTGGTCACGGTATGGGTCGGCGCGAACGACCTGATCGACGGCGTGACGGTCGAAGATTTCTCAGACGAACTGCGAAGCTTGCTGAACCGACTGCAGAGCGGCATGGAGGCATTCGTGGTCATGGCCAATCTGCCGGAGCTTACCGAGCTGCCGCGTTTCGAAGCCGATCCCGACGCCGACGTCACGACCGAGCGGGTCGCCGCCTACAACAGGGTGATCGCAACCGAAGCCGATGAACGCGGCATTCCGCTGGTCGACCTTTTCAGCGAGGGCATCGAGGACGACCTGGTCTCCGATCTCGACGGCTTTCATCCCAACAATGATGGCCATGATCGTATCGCCGAGCTGTTCCTGGCGATCATTCGGGACGAGCTTTGACGGCGGTCACTCCTTTGGCGCCGCCGGATCCAGGAGGTCGCTCGCATCGGGATCGGCGCGTTCCTCGGCGATGCTCTCGTCGATCTCGGCGTCGCGCGACACGTCCACGGTCACCTGCGCAGTGCGCGGTTGCCGCCTGGCTGATGGCGTCGGCGTCCCACGACCTTCTGGAATCTGGATCGCGCCGCCGCGCTCGAAGCGAAGGCGGTAGATCGGCTCCGGCATATCGATTTCGGCTTCGTCGAACGCTTCCTTGACCAGGCGAAGCGCCTCGCTCTTGACCTTTCGATGATCATGACGGCGCTGATCCACCCAGCCGGCAATCCAGAGCATGACGCTCGAATCGCCGAGCTCGTCGACCCGGCTGGCTGGCGGCGGATCGTCGAGCACGCCTTCGGCACCTTTCAGCGTGTCGATCGCCAGCGCCTGCGCCGAAAGCAGGTCAGCCGCCGTGTCGATGCCGATCTTAAAGTCGAAGCGCCTTTCGGGCTTGCGCGTGTAGTTGACGATCACGCCCTTGAACACCGTGGCGTTCGGAATGCGGATGTGGTTGCCCTCCAGGGTCAGCAGAACCGTGGCGCGCGAGGTCAGCCGGATGATCCGACCTTCATGGCCGTCGATCATGACCTCGTCATTGGGCGCGAACGGCTGACGCAGGCTGAGGAGAATGCTGGCGATGTAGTTCTCGACCGTGTCGCGAAGGGCAAAGCTGAGCGCGAGGCCGAGCAGGCCGGCGGCACCCAGCACGGTGCCCACCAGACCAGAGGCATCGAGCACCGATAGCGCCAGGACCACGCCGATTAGGAGTACAGCCGCCTGAACAATCTGGCGCAGCAGCTTGGCGATGAAGGCATTCGGGGTCAGCCTTTGATAGAATCCGGCGAGGCCGCCGCTCAGCCGGGAGAGCAGCCAGAAAACGCAGACGATCAGAAAGGCGATAAGCAACAAGGGAAGATAGCCGATCAGATCGCGTCCCCAACCGGCGACACGCTCGACCGTAGGGGCAAGCCTTCGCTCGACATCGCGATCGAGGGCGGTGTCGTCGATCACCTCGACCACGCCCTCGATGCGCGAGGCCAGATCCAGCGCGCGATCGCGCGCATCCTTGGAGCCGACATCGCCGGAAAGGCGCACTACGCCGGACGACACCTCGATCACGATCTGATCGAGGCCGTCGAGAACAGCGAAGATGTTTCCGAGCCTCGCCCGGATGGCGTCGTCGTCTGCGGGTGCCGTCTCGATGGCGATCGCACGCTCTGAAGGCAGCTCGACCGACTCGTCGGTGAGGCTCTCGATCTCTTCGGTTTGTGCGGCGGCAGTGCCGATGATGATAGGCGCCGTCACCCAGACGAAGAAAAAGCAAAGGACGGTCAGGACGGGATTCGGCATGATCGGGAGATGTCCTCGAGTGAGTTGTCGCTCACATGACAGGCTTGTTTCAGCGCATGCCGGTTCTGGCGAAACAAACAGGCGAGAGCTTTTCGAGTTCCGCCGAAGAGACGAGTAGGTTGATCGATGGCATGATGTCGGATTGACGTCCAGCGGAACCAGGTTAACGGGTTCGTGTTGGTAGAGGAGATGTCGATTTGGGGCGGCGGCGTCCGGCCATCACGGATCGGATCGGCATCGGTCCGGAACGTCGATCGAACGAGGAAAATGCGTTGAGCGAAAAAACGGCGATCGCGGGCCGGACGATGGTCAAGGGGCTGCTGCTTGCTATCCTGTCCGTAGCGGGCGCGCTGCTTCTCTGGAAAGCGAGCGGCCTGCTGCTCCTGATCTTCTTCGGCGTGCTGCTCGCCATTCTGCTCGATGCCGCAGGCCGCTTGATCGTTCGGTTCCTGCCGGTTTCGCGCACCGTGGCCATACTGGCGACGGCGCTCGCGTCGGTCATCGTCCTGGCCGCCGGGATCTGGCTCATGGGTCCGAATCTGGCGGCACAGGCCACCAAGCTTGCCGAGGATTTCACCACCTTCGCCAAGTCGGCCGAGCAATGGGCGATGTCGATCGATGCTGTCGAGGAGAATGTCGACGAGGCGTCGGTCGATCCGATGAAGCTGCTGCCGAGCCCGGCGGGCTTTCTCGGTGGCGTGTCCGCGGTGCTTGGCACGACGCTGGGTGCAGTCGCCAATCTGGTGCTGGTTCTGGCCTTCGGCATCTATCTCGCCCTCGATCCCAGGACCTATGCCGACGGCGCGCTCAGGCTGCTGCCAACAGGATGCCGCGATCGCGCCGGCGAGGTCATGGACGAGATGGGACGCACGCTTCGCCACTGGCTGGCGGGCAAGGCGCTGATGATGCTCCTGATCGGCGTCGTCAGCTATGTCGCCCTGCTGCTGCTCGGCGTGCCGCTTGCGCTGCTGCTCGCGGTGATCGCCGGCGCCACTTCGTTCATTCCCATCGTCGGACCAGCGATCGCCGGCGGGCTGATGATCCTGGTGGCGCTGACCGAAAGCTGGCAGCTTGCGCTCTGGGTGATAGGCTTCTACCTCGCCCTGCAGACGCTCGAAAGCTATCTCCTGATGCCGCTGGTCCAATCCAAGGCGATCGACCTTCCCGCCGGCGTAGTGATCGCCTCGCAGGTGCTGTTCGGCATTCTCTTCGGCGCGCTTGGTGTGACGCTTGCGACGCCGATCGCCGCCGTCGCCGCTGTGGCGATCAGGCGTCTTTACATCGAGGACGTGCTGGAGTGCGGAACCGCGACCGAGGCTGCAGCTTAGGCGGGAAATTCGGATCGTATGACCGCCGCAGGGAACGTGGACCGCTGCCCAACCGGTCGTCTCGAGTGTGATCGTCTCACAGGCTCAATCATCGTCCTTCTCGACTCGTCCGGCTTCCTGCAGATACCAGGTGGCCAGCCAGAAAAGAAGAGCCCAGGCGGCGCCGACGGTCCAGCCGGCGAGCACGTCGGTCGGCCAGTGGACGCCGAGATAGACGCGGCTGGCTCCCACCATCAGGGTCAGCAGGATCGCGACGGTGAGCAGATAGATCTTGAGCCTGCGCCTGGGCTGCACGCGGGCGAGCAGCGCGCCGATGGTGAGATAGACGACCGCCGACATCAGGGAATGGCCGCTCGGAAAGCTCGCGGTGTAGACGATCGAGCCGTGCGACACGAGGTCCGGGCGGGGCCTATCGAACGCGTTTTTAAGGACGGTGCTGAGCGCGATGCCGCTGCCGGTCGCGAGCATCAGCCAAAGGGCAGCGCGGTTCTTTCGCTGCAGCAACAAAAAACCTGACGTCGCCAGCACGATCATCACCAGAATAGCGATGCCGCCAAGCGCGGTGACATCCCGGCCGATCTCCTCGACCCAGCCGGGGCCGATCGGATCGGCGAGATCGGCTGGATTGCGCATGGAAAGCAGAACCGCTTCGTCGAATTGATGCGTGTCGCCTTCCTTGACCTCGTCGGCAAGCTCGAAGAAGCTCCAGACGGCGCCGACCAGCAGCAGAGCAACGGCGAGGACGGACCATTCGCGCGACAGTTTTTGTGTGAGCGGATGCGTTGGCATGGATGACTACTCTCAGCCTTCCGGCTGGACCTCTCGATAGACAGACTCGATCAGGCTGTAGACACCGAACGCGATCAGCCCGGCGGCCATGACGCCGAGCAGGAGCCAGCCATAGGGCTGTTCCTGAAGAGCCTGCAGCGCACCGCTCAGGCCGCGGGCTTCGTCGGGATCGGCCTGCCAGGCGGCGGTGATCAGAAAGCCGCCGACGATCAGAAAGGCGATGCCGCGCATGATCAGGCCGAAGCGGCAGATCGGCCGTCCGACGCGGCGTTCGTCGCCGCTCCACCGGAGATGTTCCTCGAAGCCTGCCTGCCAGCCTTTCCAGATATGGGCGAAGCCGGCGCCCGCGACCGCGCAGCCGACCAGTGCCACCAGCCACTGGCCGAACGGTTTTTGCATGAGCCAGGCGGTCCAGTCCTCGGTGCCGCCGCCACTGCCGCCGCCCCCTCCACCGAGGTTGAAAATCAGGCTGATCGCGAAGATGGCCAAAAGGGTATGGGTGACGGCGCTGACCGCAAGCCCGCCACGCACGGCGAGGCCTTTGGCATCGGTGCCATGATCGTCGGTGTCCCGGATCGCCTGGGTGGCGCGCCAGGCGACATAGCCGAGAAGGCCGACGGCGATGATGCCGAGAACGATCTTGCCGAAGGGCTGGCCGAGCATGCTCTGCAGAGCCCCCTTGCTGCCGGTGGCCTGGCCGCCGCTGCCGAAGGCGGCGACCAGGGCCAACCAGCCGATGATCACGTAGACGACGCCGCGCGCGGCGTAGCCGCTTCTCGCCAGCCATTCGAGCGGATGTTTTTGTGCGACGCTCGCCATCATGATGTCCTTTCGAATGCAGTTGCCGGGAGGCTCATGGCACGTCGCCGACATGGTCGGCGACATAGGCGCCGCGTTCGCCCATCGGTTTCTTGCGGCCTTCAGTGGTGTCCTTTTCGGTTTGGTGCTCCATCTCGGCATTCAATTCGGCGCCGAGCAGCACGATATAGGCGCTGATCCAGAACCACATGAGCAGGATGACGACAGCGCCGAGGGAACCGTAGGTCTGGTTGTAGCTGGCGAAATGGGCGACGTAGAACGAGAACAGGATCGAGCTCAGCATCCAGAGCACCGTGGCGAGAACGGCGCCGGCACTGACCCAGCGGGTCTTCGGTGACCTGCGACTGGCGCCGTAGCGATAGAGCGCGCCGATCGCGATCGTTATCACGACGGCGAGCACCACCCAGGGGGCGACCTTGATCAGCGCCTCGGTGATCGCGCCGAGCTTGATCAGGCCGAGCACCACCGGCACGACCACGATCACGCCGAGCGAAAACATGCCCACGACAACAATGCCGAGCGTGAACAGGAGCGCCGTGCCGTAGAAGGTGACGAAGCTCCGCTTTTCCTCTTCGCGATAGGCGATGTTGAGGGCGGTCATGAGGGCGCGAATGCCCGCTCCCCCGGACCAGAGCGCGATCAGGAGGCCGATCGCGGCGCCTATGCCCAGGCCCTTCTGGCTGGACGAGGCCACGGCGGTCAGCTGATCGTTCATCAGGGTCCAGGCTTCGCCTGGGACGCCCTTCAGAGAGGCGAACTGCGCCTGCACGTCGGCGGGATCGGCGAGCAGCCCGTATGACGCCCTTCAGAGAGGCGAACTGCGCCTGCACGTCGGCGGGATCGGCGAGCAGCCCGTAGATCGACACGAAGGAGGTGATCGCCGGAAAGACCGCGAGCATGCCGTAGAAGGCGACACCAGCGGCGACGATCGAAACGTTGTCGTGGCCGAGCGCCGCCCATACCCGCCACATGATGTCGCGCCAGCCTTTGGAGGGAATGTCGGAGGGCGCGGTCGCGTCCCGTCCCCGGTGTTCCTGGTCGTAGGTAGGCTCGGTATCGGCCACAGGCTGTTCGTTCCGTTCGTTCAGGGTTCTGACACGCGCCTGTTCGGCAAGCGCTGCCGCCTCGGTCTGCAAACGCCGAAACCCGACGTTGGTTCCGGCGCTGGGATGGATACTCGCGACCTGTCCCGCATGAAACCGGTTGGTCGCACCGTCCCTAGCTGCTGTCGTCCCGCGCTCTCGCCAGGAGGCTCTTGCAGGGAGCGTCCTCGGCGAGACCGAGATCGACCAGCGGGACGAATTTGAGAATCGAGCCGGCGTCGAGGGAGATCGAAGGGTCGGTGAATTCACCTTCGACATGGACTTTTGAGCGCAAGTTGAGGAGGCTGACGTCTTTCGGATGCGGCGTCACGATGAGATCCAGCCGCTCTTCGCCGAGATCGATGTCGCCTCCCAATTCGATCACCGAATCGGCCGTGTCGAGGACGCCGAGCTTGGTGCGGGCGACCCCGTCAGCGATCTCGAGATCGGTCGCCAGGCAATTCAGCGGCACGTTGGTGTCTTCACCGATGTAGAGACCGAGCGCCTCCGCGGCATCGAGACTGACCGCTTCGAGCAGGAGTGCGCTGATGTCGCCGTCGGACATGACGAGGAAACTGGTGCCCTCAGCGGTGTCGAGCATCTCGTGCAGCGAGTTGCCGCGGCCGGAGAGCTCGATCCGGCCGTCGATCTTGCCGCCGGTTTCCCGGGCGAAGCCGGAGCCCTTGAACGCCTCCTTCAGGCGGACGTCGCGTATGCGTGTGAGCATGTCGATTTGCACCGGGTCCTGCGCGCCGTAGAGCGAGATCCAGAGATTGACCGTGCCGTCGGCCACACCGAAGCCCGCCGGCTCCAGCCGGAGGACGCCGTCCTCCAGATTCAGTTCGGCATCGAGATCGTCGATCGGCAGATCGGGGGCGAGAATCGTCCTGGCACGAAGCTTCGCCTTACCGTTGGCCGCCTGCAGCCGGTCGAGATTGATTTCGGTGTCCGGGATTATGTTGTCTGCCTCGGCGTCTTGCTCCCCCTCTTCGGTGGGGGCGCCGATGAAGCCGGCGAGGTCGTCGAAGTCGAGCTTGTCGGTGATCAGATCGGCATCGAAGCGAAGAGGATCCTCGGTGAGATCGATCTGAATCACGCCCCGGAGATCGCTATCGCCCAGCCGGCCGTCGAAGTCGACGAAGCGCCAGAGCCCGCCGGCGCGCACCAGATCGCCAGTCAGCCGGTAAGGGGGAGTCGGCGGCAGCGGGATGCCAGTGATCGGAAACACGTCGGCGAGATTCGGGCCGCTCAGCGTCAGGTTCAGATCGACGCCGGCAAGCTCCAGCGGCCGGGTGAGCGTGCCCTTGATCGCGGCTTCGGTGTCGCCGAGCGTGACGGTCAGATCCACCGGATAGGGAATCTCGGGCTCGCGCAGCCTGGTGAGCGGGCCCGCCTCGAGAACGACGCCGAAGGCTTCACCCTCGAACTTTCCCTCGCCGCTGATCTCCACCTCATCACCGCCGCCGCCCTCGCCCGCGACCGTGTCGATACTGCCTTCGAGATCGAGGCTCCTGGCGGCGTCGACGAAAGCGAAGGCGCCATCCCCGATCGTCAACTCGCCGATCACCGGAAACTCGGTGCGGTCGTCGGGCACCACCACCTCTTCGGCGACGTCGGTCGCGACGCCATCCTCGGCATTCTTCTCGCCGAACGTCCAGTTCACCTCGCCGTCCTCCCTCTGTTCGAGGAACAGATCGGGCTCGATCAGCGTCACCTCGGGCAGCACGGTGCGGCCCTGAAGCTGTTGCCAGAGATCGATGCTTGCCTGGAGCTTGCCGACCTTCGCCAGATGCGGCGCTTCGGCCCAACCGGCATTGGCGATGGTCAGTCCTTCGACCGTGATCATGGGCGTCCAGTCCCAGGCGATGTCGAGCGGGCCCTCGATGGCCACCTCGCGCCCGAGCGTCGCCGTCGCCCGCTCGGCCAGCCGGCTTTTCCAGTCATTGATGTCGAAGGTCACGAAAACAATGGCGGCTGCGAGAAGCAGCAGGCCGAGGACCGAACCGATCGCCGCAGCCAGGACCTTCAATACCCTACCCAAGCGGCGTCTCCCCACACTGTTTCGAGCGCGCCGACATGTCAGCGGTCGTTCGCATAACGTAGAAGCGCCTGCCGGGTTCCCTCTGCCGGCCGATAACACTGAGGGATTTGAAGTGGAAATTGTCAAACATCATGAGATTGGCGACAGGAACAAATCACCGGATCGGGGCCAGACGATGACCGGGGGAAGACGACCGGAGTCGCGAAAGTTGCCGTGGCGAACTCGTCCTCGAAGCGGAGCGGCCTGATCGGCGACAGGGAAATCCGAAACGGTTCTTGGCCGCGCCGATGCCTCGCCGCCGGGCGCAAGGGACGCATCCGTCGGGAACCGATCCAGGGCGATGACGTTACTACGCTATCGGAAACGACCCGTCCCTGCCAGGTGGGGCAGCAATAAGAAAAGGAGTCATCGGCTCATGCACAATGTCTTCTACATCATCGGCGTCGTGGTGGTCATATTGATCGTCCTGTCGCTGCTTGGCCTCGCGTGAGGCGGCTTTCGATCATTCCCCATTCCCCATTCCCAGCAACGACAGGAAACGTGATGGTTGATCCCAGAGACAAGGCCTCGCCTCCGACAGGACCAGGCGCCCAGGCAACCCCTTCGAGTGGCGGTTCGACCGAGATCGAACGCGACGCCAAGGCGGGTATAGATCACGCAAAGCAGGCGGCGGAGGCGGTGCGGCAGAAGGCTGGCGAGTTCGGGGAGCAGGCGAAGCAGGCGGCTTCCGATGCCGCGACTGATGCCAAGCGCCAGGCGCGCTCCTTTGCGGAGGAGCAAAAAGACGAAGCGGCGGGCCGGTTCGAAGGTGTCGCCGATGCGCTGCGAAGCGCCGCCGGCAGCCTTGACGAACAGGAGCAGCCGGCGGTCGCCGGTTACGCCCGCCAAGCGGCCTCAGGTCTGGATCGGGTCTCGGATGCGATTTCCAATCGCAGCGTCGACGATCTGATGGAGACGGTCGAGGACTTCGCCAGACGCCAGCCGGTCGCCTTTCTGGGCGGCGCCGTGCTCACCGGCTTCGTGCTGTCGCGCTTCGCCAAGAGCTCGGCCGAACGACGTCATGGCGATCGATACAGCCGCTACCCGGGCGGCATGGCGCCCGACGATCGAACCAGCCACCGCTTTCCCGACGTCACGACCAAGGAGGGCGCATGATGGCCGCCACCGGCGACAATCGTTCGATCACCGATCTGCTCGGCGATCTGAGCGGCAACGTCTCGACCCTGATGCGCAAGGAGATTCAACTCGCGCGCGCGGAGACCTCGGAGAAGGTCAGTCAGGCGACGATCGCGGTTGGTTCGATCCTGGGCGGTGCGGTGCTGGCGCTGGCAGCCCTGATCGTGCTGCTGCAGGCGCTGGTGATCGCGCTGACCAATGCCGGCATTCCCGCGGGATGGGCGGCGCTGATCGTCGGCGCGATCGTCGCCGGCATCGCCTATGCGCTGATCCACAAGGGAACCAGCGATCTCAAGGCGCACAATCTGGCGCCCGAACGCACGATTGATTCCTTGAAACAGGATGCGCAGACGTTGAAGGAGCAGACCCGATGACCACCGACAGAACCACCAACCCCGGCAATAAGTCGGCGGCCGAGCTGGAGCGCGAGGTCGAAGCCCAACGCGCCGAAGTCGAGGACAATCTGGATCGGCTGCAGGACCGGCTTTCGCCCGGGCAGATGATGGATCAGCTGTTCGACTACGTGAAGACCGGCAACGGCGCCGAGTTCACCCGCAATCTCGGCCGTTCGATGCGCGACAATCCGATCCCGCTGGCGCTGATGGGCGTGGGCATGGCCTGGCTGATGGCCGGCGGACAGTCCAATCGAAGCCGCTACGATGACGACTGGGATGACGACTGGAATGACGACCGCTTCGATCGCGGCTGGGACAGTGGCAGAAATCGCGACGACCGGGAGTGGGACGACCGCTTCGCCGACGACGAGGACGACATCTCCGGCGACCCGGTGGCGTTTGGCATGACCCCGCAGGCGCGGCGCGGCGCGGCGCCGGCCGACAGCGACGATGAAGGTATGATGGCCAAGGCCGGCGAGATGATCGACAGCGTGAAGGAGCAGGCGGCGGCAGCCGGCGATCGGGTCGGCGAGACGGTGCGCGGATCCGGCGAGGCGGCGTCCCGCCATGGCCGCAATCTCAGGCGCGGTGCGCGCCAGTATCGCGACCGGTTCGGACGCTCGGTCGATCGCTATGGCCGGCGCGCCCGCCGGGGTTTCCTCGATACGCTGGAGGAGCAGCCTCTGGTGCTGGGCGCGATCGGCGTTGCGGTTGGAGCGGCACTCGGTGCCGCCCTTCCGGCGACCGAGCGCGAGGACGAACTGATGGGCGAGACCCGCGATAGACTGAAGCGACAGGCCGAAGCGGAAGGCCGAAAGCAGGCGGACAAGGCGCGCGACATGGCCGATGCCGCCTATGGGGCGGCCAAGGACGAGGCCGACCGCCAGGGGCTGAACACTGAAACCGGCCAGTCTGCCGCCGACGACCTCGAGAGCAGGGCCGCCAGGGTCGTGGACGCCGCGAAAACCGCCGCCGAACGGGAACGCAGCAAGAGCTGAGCCTTGGCCGGCCGGTGACGATCGCCGCTTCGCCACGACCGAGACGCCCGCTGGATCCCCGGCCGTCGACACGCCGTTCTCGCCGCCATGATGGTGCGCTGCGCATCGGAAGAGGTGATAAGTCGTGAACTGATGGTGTTCCCCGCATCTGCGGGGAACACCAAGACCTACGAGGCCGCCGCGAACACCGCCGGGTGGGATCGTCAGGCGCTCGAATGCGAATTCGGCATGTTGCTACACCCGCGTGTCGTCCATTCATCAAACAGGCTGGGCCGTCACCTCGATCTTTCGCCGATCGGACGATCGATGGTCAGGCGATCAAATCGCTTTCGTCGACCCTGCAAGCCATGGACGGCCTCATCAAGCGCGTTGCGGGCAAGCTCTCGCCACAGCGCTTCACCCTGCCCCGGATGTCAGTTTCTCCGGACCGGCAGCGGGTCGGCGTCAGGCCCAAATGCGCGCCGACATCCCGGGAGGGCCTGAACCGGTTCGGAATCCTCAGCTGGTGTGGAGCGTCTCGCGGTCTGCGGATTTTCTCGACTGGGACATCGAGCGCCATTCCCGCCAGACCAGCTGCGGAAAGACCCAGGCGTCACGGGCGTAGCGCCAGAACAGACGCCGCGGCTCGCCCAGCAGACGGTGAAACCACTCCAGGTGAATGCGTTGCAGCCAATGCGGCGCCCGCGCTTTCTCGCCGGCCAGGAAATCGATGGTGGCGCCAACGCAAAGGACGGCCGAAGCGGCGATTTTGCCGCGGTTGCCGTGCACCCAGATTTCCTGTTTCGGCGCGCCGAGACCGACCACCAGCACATCCGGGCGCGCGTCCCGAATACGGCACAGCATCCGCTCCTGCTCGACCTCGTCATGCTCGAATCCGAAAGCCGGGCTATAGGTGCCGACCACCTCGACCGCCGGCCACTCGGTCTCGATGCGGCCGGCAGCGCGGTCGGCAACGCCCGGCGCGGCGCCCAGGAGAAACGTGCGCAGCGGCCGCTCGGGATCGGCGGCGGCGAACAGTGCAGGCACCAGATCGGAACCCGGCACCCGCTCCGGAAGCCGCCGTCCGAGCAGGCGAGAGGCCAGGATCACGGGAAAACCGTCCGCCAGCACCAGATCCGCATCCAGATAGGAGAGGCGCAGCCCCTCATGCTCCTGCAGCATCACGGTATGATCGGCATTGGGCGTGACCACGTAGCGACAGCCCTGGAAGGGCTGGTCGACCCAACTCAAGACCTGTCGGACCGCCTCCTCCATCCGAACCGCGTCGATGCCGACGCCGAACAGGTCGACCCGCGACTTGGGCGACAGAGAATGCGGTTCGGCTACGTGACGTGCTTTGGCCACGATTCACCCGACCTGGACACCTGGTGCAATTCCCCCTTAGGATTTTTTCGCGGCTCGCTCGCTTGGAAGCAGGAATAAAGGCGCGAAGCGGGCGGGAAAGTCAAGAAAGGACGAGCATTGTATCGACAAAATCACGAATATCACCTCAGGTTGATTTGTTTTGATATTTTTGCTCTTTATACTTATTCATGATTCGTTCTCGTCTTGCGCAGACCAGCCTGTCGACGGTCTTGCGATCCACCGTCGCAGCCCGTGACCTCATTCCCGATATCGATGGACATCCGCCATGAACGACAACCGCGCCCCCACCTACGCCGCCGCCGACCTCGTCGCCTTCGTGCGGAATCTGTTCGCCGCATCGGGGCTGGGCCCGGATCGGGCCGAAACGGTGGGCCGGATCCTGGTCGAGGCCGATCTGATGGGCCACACCACCCACGGCCTGGCGCTCGCCGCCCCTTATCTCGCGGCGATCGCGAACGGCGGCATGGCGGTCGACGGCGAGCCGGAGACGATCGCCGATCGGGGCGCCGTGGTGACCTGGGACGGCCGGCGTCTGCCCGGGGTCTGGCTGACCGCGAAGGCAGTCGATCTCGGCATCGAGCGCGCCCGGCGTCACGGCAGCGCTACGGTGGTGGTGCGCCGCTCGCACCACATCGCCTGCCTCGCCGCCTACCTGCCGGAAGCGACGGCGCGGGGCTGCATGGCGATCATCGCGAGCTCCGATCCGTCCGAATGCAGCGTCGCGCCGTTCGGCGGCCGGCGGGCGGTGTTCACCCCCGATCCGATCGCGATCGGCATTCCGACCGACGGCGATCCCATCCTGATCGACGTCAGCGCCTCGATCACCACCAACGGCATGACCGCGCGTCTGAAGAGCCAGGGCGCTCGCTATCCCGGTGAATGGGCGCTCGATTCGGAGGGTCGACCGACCGATGACCCGGCCAAGGTTCTGACCGAGCCGCCGGGCACGATCCTGCCGATCGGCGGTGTCGGCTACGGTCACAAGGGCTATGGCTTGGCGCTGATGATCGAGGCGCTCACTCAGGGGCTCGGCGGTTACGGGCGCGCGGACGGCGAACCCGGCTGGGGTGCCTCCGTGTTCGTCCAGCTGTTCGATCCCGAAGCGTTCGGCGGATCATCCGCGTTCACCAGGCAGACCGGCTGGATCGCGGAGGCCTGCCGTGAAACGCCGCCGGTGCCGGGTGGCGAGCCGGTCCGGCTTCCCGGCGAACGGGCGCTGGCGCGCAGACGCGCAGCACTCGCCAGCGGCCTCGCGCTTCATCCCGGCATCATGGCGGCACTCCTGCCGCAGGCGGAAAGGCTCGGCATCAAGCCCCCAGTCCCGCTCTGAGCACCGGCGGCACCGGACCTCGTCACGGGATCGGGATCGCGAAGACCGGAAGACGGCGCCCCTCTTTATTCCCATGGAGGCGACAGGGTGCTCACTATATATTATAAGCTGACAAAATGGCCGAATGAATTGCGCTCAGAGTTTTGACGGATAAAAGCCATGCAGACATGGAGCTCCTAGATCGAGACGTCGATCGGCAATCGTGGAAGCGCGGCATGAAGAAGACCATTTCCCGTCTGAACAGCGAGTATAACGAGGTTTTGAGGACGGCCAGGAAACGGCTGGAGCGACAGCGCGTGGATCTCCATGGACGCAAAGGCTACGTCCAGTCCGTGCACGTCAACGCCAATGGAGTGCGCGTCGACATCCTTCTCGACGACGGCCATCTCGAAAAAGACATCGACGCGCTCACGCCCTGTTACGATCCCTGAAGATTCGAGATCATACCTCAAGCCCCAGCGCCGCTCGAAACCTCGCCGCCATGAACGCGCCGTTGTTGGTCGGGAGCACCAGAGGATCGTCGGTGAGCGCCACCTTGGCGACGGCGAGACAAGGTCCGGGCGTCTCGAACAGCAGCGTTCGCAATGCCGGCAGATCGTCTGCGTCACGCGACGTCTTGGTGGAGGCGATGCCAGCACCTTCGGCCATGCCCGCGATGTCGGTCGGCCCGGCAGTGAGACCCATCTGCCGGCCGGTCTCGCCAAAGGCCTGATTGTCGAGCACGAGAACGGCGAGATTGCGCGGCGCCGCCGCGGCGATGGCGGCGAGCGAGCCAATCCCCATCATCATCTCGCCGTCGCCGGTGATCACCAGCACGCGCCTCGCCGGCTGCGCGAGCGCGAGACCCAAACCGATCGAACAGGCCAGCCCCATGCCGCCCCAGAGATAGACGTCGCGATCATCCGGGCCCGCGGCCGCCAGATCCCAGGTGGCGGCGCCAAGCCCGCCGACCACCAGCGCCTCGCCGCGGTCTTCCAGGAGGCGGGCGACCAGCTTTCGGCGTTCGAAGCGGCCTTCCTCCGTCATCATGCCGGTCATGGCGCGTCGCCGACGGCGAAGGATTTGGCACCGATCACCCGCTGGCCGATCAGCACGGCGACGGCGGTTCCGGTCGCGAAGGCGAGATCGGCGGCGGCGGCAACGGTCTCCCCGAGGCGGCCGGCCTCGTCGACGGGATAACAGGCAGTTCCCATGGCCCGAAGAACACTCGCCGCCGCGGTGCCCATCGGCAGCTGCCAGCCGTTCACCTCGCCCCACTGCCCGCGCATGGTGACGATCATCAGGCAGGGCGTCCTGCATACCGACGGCAGAGAGAGCGCGTTGACGACATTGCCGACACCGCTCGACTGCATCAGAAGCACCGCCCGCTCACCGCCGAGCCAGGCGCCGGTGACGAGACCAACGCCCTCGTCCTCGCGTGAGAGCGTCAGCACCTGCATGGCGTCGTCATCGTCGCAAAGCCGAAGCAGCCGGGTGAGGCCGGCATCGGGCACCGTACCGATGCGGCGAATCACCTTGGCGCGCAAGACCGCGTGGACCTCCGAAGGCCAATCAGCTTCCAAAACCGGTATCGCCCTCCCCTCGATTCGCGGAGGTCTCGGCAGCGCCGGCCGTCCGCCTGCGCCGCTCTCCGCATCGCCGACGCCAAAGCGCGACCAGCAGCACGATGCTGCCCTGACGATTGCGCTGCGACCAGGCTGGCCGCCAGGCTCGGCGCGCCCTGTCTGCAAGCTCACCCTCGGTGGGCGTCAGTGCAAGGCCCGCCGATAGAGGACGAGACGATTTGCCTTCGCTTCGCTCGTCTTCCGACTCTCCGATCGTCATGGCCGATCCAGCCCTCCTGAACCTCCTCGATGTTCTACAGGAAGGTAGCATGACGGCAGGTTTCCAGCGAGACGGCATCGCCCTTTCGTCTTCAGCCCCGCGGGAGTGTGAATCGAAAGCGGCTGCCTACCCCGACCTCCGACTCGCACCAGATCCGGCCGCCATGGCGCTCGACGATCTTACGGCAGATCGCGAGGCCGAGGCCGGTGCCCTCGTAGCTGTCCTGACTCCAAAGACGCTGGAACGGCTCGAACACCGCCCTCAGCTTGTCTTCTGGAATACCGATGCCATCGTCTTCGATCGTGAACAGAAGCTGATCTCCATCGGCCTCGGCGCTGACGTCGACGGTCGGCGTCGGCGATCGATTGTATTTGACCCCATTGCCGATCAGGTTCTGCAGGAGCTGGAACAGCTGGGGTTCGTGTCCGACGACCGTCGGCAAAGGGGCTCTGCGAACCACAGCGCCGCGTTCTTCGAGGGTCGTGCCCAGATTGTCGAGCACCTGACGCAGCACCTCATCCATGGCCACGCTCGCAAATGAAATCTCGCGATCGAGGAGGGCGTAGTGCGACAGGGTGTCGACCAGCGCATTCATGCGCATGGCCGCCGTCTTGATCATCTCGAGATGGTCAGGCACGTCGTCGTAGACGCCGGCTTCGAGATCCTCCGCGAGGATCTCAGCGAATCCGGTCAGGCCCCGAAGCGGCGCCCGGATGTCATGGACGAGGACCCTGATGAAGCTGATCTGCTCCTCGCGCTGCGCGTCGAGCCTGCGCACGAGGGTGGACTTCTCGGCGGCATTGACCAGGGCTCGCCTGAGCGCGGTCGAGGTGATCGCATCCTTGACGACATAGTCGAGAGCGCCGGCCTTCATCGCGGCTACTGCGATGTCCTCGTTGCCTTCGCCGGTCATCATGACGACCGCGACATGCGGATCGATCGATTTGAGCTTCTCCAGCACGGCAAGGCCGTTATGGCCGGGCATGTTGTAGTCGAGGAGAACACATCCAGCGGGACTCAAGCGATAGCGATCGATGCCTTCGGCACCATCGCCGGCGAGGTCGACCCTGGTCACGCCGATCTCGCGCTGCAAGAGACGCTGATACAGCTCTCTATCGTCTTCGCTGTCGTCGACGATCAATATGTGGTCAGGCCTGGTCATCGGTCAGTGCCGCGGCAGCGCTGCGATCTGGAACCAATATTCCTTGAGCCGTCCCATCGCCTCGATGAAGCCCGGCCAGTCCAGGGGTTTGGTGATGTAGGTGTTGGCACCGATCTCGTAGCAGGCGTCGATGTCTCGCTCGTCGTTCGAATTGGTCATCACGATCACCGGGATGCGGCGTAGCGCTTCGTCCTTCTTGATCGTCGAGAGGACCTTTCGGCCATCGATGCCGGGCATGTTGAGATCGAGCAGGATGATGCCGGGTCGCGGCGCCTCGCAGGGCGGCGCGTATTTGCCGCGCCGGCTCAGATAGTCGAGAGCGTCACGACCGTTCTCACAGCGGAGAAGCGGGTTGTGGAGCACAGTGCTCCTGGTGAGCGCACGCACCGTCGCGTCATAATCGTCGTCGCTGTCGTCGACGATGAGGATGGGCCGAGCGTCATCGATCGGTGCCATCAATCATCTCCATGCAGAGTGAAACGGAACGTGGTGCCCTCGCCCACCTTCGAATCGAACCCGATGCGACCGCCAAGACCCTCGATGATCTTCTTCACGAAGGTCAGCCCGGCACCGGTTCCTTCACCATAGGTCTTGTCGCTGTTGAGCCGCTTGAAGATCCGAAAGACTTGATCCTTGAAGGCATCGTCAATGCCGATACCGTTGTCGCGGACGTAAAAAACGACGGGCCGCCCGCCGCCGTCCTGCGCGCCCGATGGATCGATTCCGATCTCGATGACCTTCGTTTCCGAATCGTTGTATTTGATCGCGTTGGTGACGAGATTCTGGAAGACCGTCGTCATCTGTGCTCGGTTGGCATCCACGGACGGCAGCGGCTCGGGGATCACGAGGTGCGCATTGTGCTGCTGCATCATGTCGGCGAGGCTGACCTCGATATCCGCGAGGACCGCATTCAGATTGATGGGTTCCCGCATCGTGTCGGTCCGACCGATGCGGGAATAATAAAGGAGATCGGCGATCAGTTTTTCCATGCGCCGGCTGAGCTTGATCAAGCGATCCAGGCGCCGCTCTCCGTCCTCGTCCAGCTTTCCCTGGTAGTCCTCGAGCAGGAATCGGGCGTGATTGTAGATCGCCCGCAACGGCTCCTTCAGATCATGGGAGGCGATATGTGCGAAATCGTCCAACTCCCGATTGCTGCGCTCGAGATCGCGGGCATGCCTGTCCAGCTCCAGCTCCACTAGCTTGCGCTCGGAGATGTCATCGGCCGAGCCCAGGAGCCTCGTCACCTCGCCAGCATCGTTCCAGACCGCCTGACCCCGCAGATGGAGCCACATATAGCTGCCGTCCTCCTTGCGAAAACGGGTCTCGAGATCGTAATCGCCGTCATGCGCGAGATGCCGGCTGCGCTGCTCCATCACTCGATCGCGATCGTCCGGATGCAGACGGTCTTCAAAGGATCGCAGATCGGGCACGAAGCTTTCGTCGTCGACGCCGACCATGTGCTTCAAGCGATCCGACCAGAAAAGGCCGTTGGATTTCGGATCCCAGTCCCAGATGCCGACACGTGAGCCATCGACCGCGAGCTTGAAACGGGTCTCGCTCTCCTCCAGCCGTGCTCTGGCGCAATCGAGTGCGTCGTTCATCTGCTGCAGCTCGTCGCGCGAGGCGGTCGTCGCCTTGAGCGCTGCCAGCATGCGGTTGAACGCGCCGGCCAGCCGCTGGAATTCCCGGGTCCCGCTGGTTTCGACGGTCCGATCGAGGTCGCCGGTGCGGGCGATGTCCTCGATGTCGTCGATGAAACGCAGCGTGGGGCGCGTGCCCATCAGCGCCGTGGCGAAGATCGAGGCGACGACCGTCGCGATGCTGACCGACATGGCCGCCCAGAGAAAATAGCCGAGCCGATCGACCACGGCGAACGCCTGGGATTTGGGCCTTCCCGTCAAAAGCTGAAGATTGCCGAACCAGGGTATGTTGGCGGAGACGATCGCCCAATCGACGGATCCGTCCGACGCATCTCGTCCCAATTCTGCCGTCAACTGGGCATTGGAGCTGTAGAGGACGTCGCCGTCGTCGGTTGTGACGGCGATGGGGCCGGCATCGGAGGGCATGCGCAGGAAGTTCGCGATGTGGGCGCGATCATAGCGGATCACGATCATGCCTTCAGGCACCCCGGAAAGAACGATCGGTGCCGCGACGGTCAGGCCATTCTGGTTCATCTCGCGCCAGGGGATACCCGCGAGCACATGCGGGCTGAATGCGGCATGTCGATAGTCTCTTTCGTCGTGTGTCGACGCGATCGCCCGGCCCTTGTAGTCGGTCATGGTCACCTCGGCGCCGCTCGGACCTGGAACGCTCAGCGAGGCGAACAGGGTGGGCATGTAGAGTTGGCGCTCCTCGGCGTCGATGATGGCATTGACGATCAGATCGTTCCCGGCGAGTGCTTCGGCGGTATCGAGCAGCGTCTGCGTTTTGGCCGCGAGAACCCGGGCATATTGCCGGGCCTCGTGGTTCAGCCGTGTTTCCAGCTCGTTCGAGACCAGATCGTCTATCAACGCCGAGGCGAGCCACCCGATCACGAGCTGGGCGATGACGATAGCCGGCAGAACGCGCCGGAGGATCTTCGAGAAAAGCGATGTGCCGGCGTCGTCAGAAGTCACCGGCCGGACAGCGGCACGATCGCGCCGTTCTCATCATAGGTGGCAAGACGCAGATCCCGGTAATCCAGCGCATCGTGACGATCCGGCGCGAAAGGCGGATCGTAGTTGCGCATCAGCCCCTCATGGCTGTCGAGATTTTCGAGGGCATCTCGGACGAGGGTACGATCGAGCGTACCGGCCTGCTCGATCGCCCGGGCGAGAAGGTGCACCAGATCGTAGGCATGCGCTGTCCCGGTCGGAGCAAAAAGCCTGCCCGGCCGGTCGCAAAGATGAAAGCGCTCACAATAGATGTCGAGCAGCGATGCCGCCCGCTCCGGGAATGGGGGATCGAAGAACGAGAAGGTCTGCAGGAAGGTGAGATCGACAGTGGAGAAATGCTGCTGGCCGAGCTCGTGCAGCCGGCCCGCAGTGACACCCCAATGGGCGATGATGGGCAACCGTTCGTCGGCGGGCAGGGCCGCCATGTTCCCGACCGCGGCCAGTGCGCCGCCGGGCTCGGCGATCAGAATCACGGAATCTGCGCCGGCACGCGCGATGGCGGTCAGCTGGTCGGCGACGGTCTCCACGCCCGTGTTATACCATTGGACGGTTGCCGGTTTCGCATGCCGGCGCTCGAGAGCCGCCGTCAGAGCCTGTTCATTGGACCGTCCCCAGGCGGTCTGCCAAAGCAGCAGTGCCGGCGACCGCAGCCCGCGCGCAAACGCGGCCTCGATCAGGAGCTCGCCGGCATCGCGATCGCGTGCCGACACACGAAAGACGAAATTCGGCTCGTAGCCGTTCTCGACCACGGACGTCCCCGCTGCCCAGGGACCGAGATAGATCAGCCCCTGCTCGTGAACGATTTCGAGTTCGGCCAGGGCGACAGGCGTATGGACACCGCCCACCACCGCCACCATATCCGCCATGGCCGCGAATTCACGCATGTTGTCGATGCCGCGGTCGGGATTGCCGCGATGATCGCGCACTACGAGCTTCATCGGCCGACCGAGCACACCGCCGGAACGATTGATCTCGTCGATGGCGATGACGGCACCTCGGCGAATCGCTTCGCCGCCCATGGCCGCACCGGCCGACATGTCGGCGTCCAGGCCGATCAGGACCGGCGCCAGAGCGTCCGCGACCGAAACCTGCGACACCGCGGTCATCAGCATGAAAGAACCGGCGAGCCGGACGATCGCTGCACGCCCGACCTGTCCCCATGTCATCTTCAACAACCCCGTGCTGCCGGCCGACGACCGCCGTCGATCCGGCCTGTTCTTCGCTCGAGGTTATAAATCATAAATAGTTAATTTTCCATCAACACACAACCAAAAGGGAATTTCCACCACTCGACGATAAGCCTGCCAACTAGGAAGCGACCGATAAGCGGTGACAACACGGACTGCGCTTGATCACTGGATGATTGCCGTAAACGAAAAATAAACCTTCAGCGGTCTATGGTCTCCTCATCACGGACAGAGGCGTCCGTTCAAGGGTCGGTAGCGATACGCCTTTTGCTCCTCCAGGATCGAACTGCGGCAAGTGAGGAAGGATGCGGTTACTCATCGTCGACGACAGTCGTCTTGACCGTACGCGGATCAAACGCCTGATCAATCAGATGAACGCTGACATCAGCCTGGCGGAAGCCCAGGACGTTCCGACCGCGCTGGGCATGGTCGCGGTGGAAAAGTTCGACTGCATTCTGCTGGACTACCGCCTGCCTGGCGCCGACGGCGTGGAGCTCGCCGGTCAGATCGCCGCGAGCCATGGCGGCGTCGGCACGCCGATGGTGATGCTGACCGGCGAGCCCTCGGAGGGCCTCGCCGAGCAGGCGATCGGATCGGGATTGACCGACTTTCTCGGCAAGCGCAACCTCTCCGCCGAGCACCTGCGTCAGACCTTGTTCAACGCCATCGTGAAACAGCGCACCAACGCGCAGTCCGCCCCCAAGGAGGAAGGTGATGCCGCGATCGACGGTGACGAGGCGGCGGAACTCTCGAACGATGAGCGCCTGGCGATCGCGGACGCGCTCGACGTGCTGGAGCGCGCCGGGCTTTTCGAGGACTCCAGCCACGACGATCAGCAGGTGGCCGCCGCCCTTCGCCGGCTTCGGGACACAACCACGTCGATGCTGGTGCATTGAGGGCGGGAACTGACGTCGAGATCCGCGAACCGGCTGAAGCTCGCAGCCTCGTCGTTATGAAGGCCGGATCCGGGCGGTCCGATACGGATCGCGCGGCCGCAATCCATGCAGGTCGTCGGATCGCGTTCGTTCCCGGCTTCGGAGCTCCCTTCCGGCGTTTAGGCCGGCGGAGTGGACGCCCGGTCCTCGATGATCATGTCCGCGGCTTTTTCGCCGATCATGATGGCGGCCGCATTGGTGTTGCCTGAAACCATGGTCGGCATGATCGAAGCGTCCGCGACGCGAAGGCCGGCGACGCCGTGAACCCTTAGGCGCTCGTCCACCACCGACGAACGGCCTTCCGGCCCCATGCGGCAGGTGCCGATCGGGTGATAGGCGGTCTCGGCGTTCTGGCGAATCCATCCGAGGATCTCGTCGTCGCTCGCGACCTCGGCCCCGGGCGACCGCTCCTTGCCGCGAAGGCCGTCCATAGCCTTCGCCATGGCAAGACGACGCATCAGGCGAAACCCGTCGATCATCGTGCGCCGATCGAGCGGATCGGAAAGAAAGTTGAAGCGAATGGATGGCTGCACCGAGGGATCGGGCGAGGCGATGTGGATGGAGCCCAGACTTTCGGGGCGAAGCTGGTAGCAGGCGATGGTCAGGCCCGGCTCCCTGTGCAGCTCCCGCTTCTTGGGGTTCTTGATGGTGTAGGGGACGAGATGAAACTGGACGTCCGGCTCGTCAAGTTCCGGTCGGGTCTTGGGAAAGGCGATCAGCGGCGCGGACGGCAGGCTGAGAAAGCCGCCGCGGGTGAACAGGTAGCGCAGCGTCTCGCGTACAACACCGAAACCGCGCATGCGCGTGTTGTAGGATAGCTCCGGCCGCGTGACGGCCCACTGGATGCGGGCGTTGATGTGATCGCGCAGGTTCTCGCCCACGCCGTCGAGGCGATGACGAACCGCGACGCCCTGGGATTGCAGGACGTCGGGACGGCCAATGCCCGAGAGTTCCAGCACCTGTGGCGAGGCCACGCCGCCCGCCGAAAGAACGACCTCGCGACCAGCTCTGACCTCGATCGACGAACCGGCTTTGCGGTAGACGACGCCGATGCAGCGCGTCCCCTCCAATAGCACCTTTTCGACCAGAGCCCCGGTCTCGATTCGAAGGTTGGGCCGCCGCTTCACCGGGCGGATAAAGCAATGTGCGGCGCTCATGCGCCGGCCGTTTCTGATGGTGGTCTGAGTCTTGCAGATCCCCTCCTGCGCGGCGCCGTTATAATCGGGATTGCACGGCATTCCGATCTCTTCGGCGGCCGCGAACAGGGCGTCGTAGATCGGATTCCGGTCCGGAACCTCGGAAACGTGCAGCGGCCCGCCGGCGCCCCGATGGCCGTCGGCGCCGCCCTCCCAGTCCTCGAGGCGCCGGAAGATCGGCAGGACGTCCGCGAAGCTCCAGCCGCGATTGCCCATCTGCGCCCAGCTGTCGTAGTCCAGCGGCTGGCCGCGGACGAACACCAGACCGTTGATCGCGCTCGAACCGCCTAACATCTTGCCGCGCGGCACCGGAATCCGGCGATTCGCCGTGTTCTCCTCAGGCTCCGAGCTGTAGCGCCAGTTCACGCGGGGATGATCGATCAGGAGCCCGAAGCTCACCGGCAGCGCACTGTAGGGATGAGAAGCCGCACCCGCTTCCAGCAGCAGGACCGTCGAGCGGCCGTCCTCGCTGAGCCGATTGGCCAGCACCGATCCGGCGGAGCCGCCGCCGATGACGATGTAGTCGGGCGTTTCGAAGGTCATCGGCGAGCCTCCCCATGTTGTCACCGGCCGGCGGATTCGTGGCCGAGCCTATGGCGGCTCGCGGCCTCCCGCCCACAGATTACGGGACGAGCCTGCGGGAATCGACCCCGGAGCCCCCGGCATCGCATGGGTCGGACAGCTGAAACTTGCAATCGCGTGCCAGGAAGGCGAAGGTCGGTTTCAGCCAAGGGGCAGTCCGTCAGGACCGCTTCGATCACAACGAACCGACCACAGGGAGCCCTGCTCATGACCTTTTTCCGAACCGTGCCCAGCTTCCGGACCGTGACCGGCGCCGCCCTCGCGGCAGGCCTGCTCGCAGCCGGAGTCGCCCAGGCGCAGGACATGACGTTCTTCAGAATCGGCACCGGCAGCGCCGGCGGCACCTATTTCCCGATCGGCGGCATCATCGCGAATGCGATCTCCAATCCGCCAGGCTCCCGGCCCTGCGACGAGGGCGGCAATTGCGGCGTCGAGGGTCTGGTCGCCATCGCTCAGTCGACCAACGCATCCGCCCACAACGTCACCGCGATCCAGGAAGGCCAGATGGAAGCCGGTCTCTCGGGCGCTGCAACCCTCTATTTCGCCTATCACGGTCAGGAAAAATTCGAAGGCCAGCCTAAGGAGGATCTTCGGATCATCGCCAATCTGTTTCCCGAGGATCTCCACCTGGTCCTGCCCAAGGGTGGTTCACTCGACGGCTTGGCGAGCCTCGAAGGCAAGCGCGTCGGCATCGCCCAGGCGGGCTCCGGCACGCAGATCGCAGTCGAGCTGATCCTCGGCGCGCACGGCATCACCCGCGACAACATCGAAGAAGCCGAGCTCAACAACAGCCAGAGCGCCGAACGCCTCGCCGACGGTCAGCTCGACGCCTATTTCTACGCAGCCGGCACCCCGGTCTCGGCCATGATCCAGCTCGACAGCACCAAAGGCATGGAGCTCTATTCCTTCTCCGAGGAAGAGGTGGCGAAGGCCAACGAGGTGGTCCCCTATTATGTCCCCTCGACCATCGAGGCAGGCGTCTATCCGGGTGTGCAATATGACGTCAGCACCGTCGCCGTGAACGGCATCTTCGTGACCTCGGCTCAGCAGGACGAGGAGCTGATCTACAACATCACCAAGGCCCTTTGGAGCGACACCGCGCGAAAGCTCCTGGACAACGGCCACGCCAAAGGCAAGGTCATCACCCTCGAAACCGCGCTCGACGGCATCGAGGGCCTGGACGTGCCGTTGCATCCCGGCGCCGAGCGCTTCTACAAGGAAGCCGGGCTGCTCTAAGTGGTATGACCACGTCATGGGATTCCCTTGGCCTTCACCGTGATCGACGGTATGCAGCCTTGTTCCGAGAGGGCCAGTGGGAGTCCTTCGTCTCGACCAGATCGCCAGTTGGCATGACCAAGTCAGATGGTTCGGATGAGGCGGCAGGCATGCCGCCCAACGAACCTCCCGCCGTGATCGCTCAACCGGCCCCATGCAGGCAACGATCCGGGCAACGGCGTGGGCGGAGGCGTCTGGTGAAGTGGACTTGAGGCCGGGGATCCCGTGCGGCAGCGCCTGAAACGACACGAACGCGCTGGTGCGGGGAACCCGGTTCGATTTCCCCGAACGGACCTTCCCCTTCCAACCCCGTAGCCGCAGCGACTCTCGTTGTCGCAAAGGCGTTAACCCCGGCATGACCGAATCCTGCGACAATGCCTTGGTGGTCCATGCGATCCTGGGAGTCCGCCCGCCAGTCAGAAGAGGTGGGGCAAGGCGCGGATTCCCAGGATCGCATGGGCCGCGAAATAACTTGGCAGAGCGAGGTCAATATAGGGTTACCGATTCGGTGAGAGATGTGATGATCGAGCCTAGCCAAACGGCGTACCGACCCGATGGGAAAATTGGATGGGGCGTCGGGCGCCCCGCCTGTCAAGGTGTTTGACCACCGCACGAGTAACAAATTGCCGAGGTCGGTCATGCGACGAAAACAACCGAACACGCCGATCATGTCCGACCCGGGCCGTTGTGACGAGGCCGACATGAGCGCGCGTCGGAACATCGCCAGCGAGCCGAGCTCGCGGAATCGAACCCCATGCGCGCAGCCGCAGACCTGGTCCCGTTCCGGGAATCGACATGTCGACTGAAGCCGAAAGACTCGACCAGGAGACTCTCGACGAGCTGGAGCGCCGTTACGACTCGGGCCTCGCCCTTCGTCCGATCGGCCCGCTGGTCGCGCGCGGCTTCTACCTGGTCGCCATCGTCTTCGCGCTCTACCACTACTTCGTCGCCGGCTTCGGCGTGCCCGTCGACTACTGGCATATGGGCATCCACCTGACAGGTCTTTTTTTCCTGATTTTCACGGGCTTTCCGCTCCTCAAGACCGAGCACGCGACGACCCTCGGCGAGAAAAGCTGGCTCAGGCCCGGCAATGTTCCACTCTATGACTGGCTGTTCGCGATCGCCGGTTCCCTCGCCGCCCTCTATCTCGGCTTCTCCTGGCTCGGCCTCGACATCGATTTTCTTGGACTTGCCTATACCATTCCCGAGCAGGCACTCCGCCAGGGTGCGCCGGTCACCTCCGACATCATCTTCGGCACCATCCTGGTGGTGCTGGTGCTGGAGATTGCGCGCCGCACCCTCGGCCCGATCCTCCCCTGCATCATTCTGGTGTTCGTCGCCTACGCCCTCCTCGGCCCCTACATCCCCGTGCAGATCCTGAAACATCCGGGCGTCGACTGGCGGCAGTTCATCAACAATATGTACTTCCCCCAGGAAGGCATCTTCGGCGTCACGCTCTGGGTCGTCTCGACCATCGTCTTCCACTTCGTGCTGTTCGGCGTGATCGCTCAGCGCATGGGTCTCGGCCAGTTCTTCATCGACAACGCCATGATCCTCGCCGGGCGCTACACCGGCGGCCCGGCCAAGGTCAGCGTGGTCTCCTCGGCCTTCTTCGGCACCATCTCAGGCTCCTCGATCGCCAACACCGTGTCCACCGGCTCGCTCACCATCCCCAACATGAAGCGCATGGGCTATCCCGGCCATTTCGCCGGCGGAGTCGAGGCGGCCGCCAGCGCCGGCGGCCAGATCACCCCGCCGATCATGGGGGCGGCCTCCTTCGTCATGGCCGAATTTCTGGAGGTCCCCTACACCACGATCGTGATCGCCGCGATCGTGCCTGCCCTCATGCACTATGTCGGAGTCCTCTCGATCGTCCATCTCGAGGCCAGGCGCCTTGACTTGCCGAGTTATACGCGGGAGCAGCTGCCGCAGCTGGCGGCCGTCTGGAAGGAGGGCTGGCCGACCATCCTCCCCCTGATCGTCCTGATCTACGTGCTGTTCTCCGGCTACACGCCCTATATGGCGGCGTTTCTCGGCATCACCCTTTGCCTGGTGGTCGGCTACTCGACGATCAGGAAACCGCTGACACTCGTCATCCCACTCGCGGCTGCGAGCTTCGCCATCTGGAAGACGGCATCGGGCACCTTCGCGCCCGAACTCTGCGCGCTTCTCCTCGTCTGCATCGTCGTCGGTCTCCTGAACCCGCGCCCGCGAGAATCCTTCGCGAGCCTGGGCGACAGCATGCATGTCGCCGTGCAATACGCGCTTGCGGTCGGCGCCGCCGGCGCAGCGGTCGGCATCGTGGTCGGCGTCATCAACACCACGGGCATCGGCTTTCGCATGGGCTTTCTGGTCACCAACGGCGCCGCCCAGATGGCCGAGGCGTTCCATGTCCTGGTCTACTGGATCCCGGGCGAGACCTTCTCAGTTCCCTCGATCCAGCTCTTCCTGTCCCTCGTTCTGATCGCGATCGCCTGCATCCTGATGGGGGCGGGCCTGCCGACCACGGCGCTCTACATCATGCTCGCCTCGGTCGCCCAGCCGACCCTCGCCCAGCTCGGCGTGCCGCCGCTCGCGAGCCACATGTTCGTCCTTTATTACGGTGTCATCTCCGAAATCACCCCGCCGGTCTGCGCGTCGGCCTACGCCGCCGCCGGCATCGCCGGCGCCAATCCCTTCCGCACCGGCCTTTCCGCCTTCTCCCTCGGCCTCGGCAAGCTGGTGGTGCCCATGGTGTTCGTCTACGCGCCGACCATGCTGATCATGCTGCCGGAACATTTCACGCTCATGTCCTTCCTCCAGGTATCGATCACCTGCGCCCTGGGCGTCTTCAGCCTCGCCGTGGCGATCACCGGATTTCTGTCCGCCCCGCTCAACCCGCTGTTCCGGCTGTTCTTCGCCGCCGCCGGGATCATGCTGGTGGCGCCGAGCCTGGAGAGCGATGTCACCGGCCTGGTCTTGGCCGCGATGCTGGTCCTGACCGTCAGAACCCTTTTCCCGCGCGCGGCTCGGTGAGTTCCGGAAGGTCGGCAGGATCGTCCATTCCGGCGTTCTGGCGATCGAACACGGTCATAGTAGCCACTCGATCGGCAGCCAGCCGAGCAGGGCGATGCCGGCGCGGCTGAGCAGGGTCGTGCCCGGCTCGCGCGCATGCTCCACCGTCGTCCCGTCGGCGAGCCGTTCACGCCAGGCCAGCTCGCCGCCCGGTGTGCGCACCACCTGGTAGGACGCCTCGCCGACGGGATCATCGAAGGCATCGGCGACGCTGCCGGCGAGCCGGGAACTGTCGATCAGAAAGCCCATCTCGCAATTCAGCATTGCCGAACGCGGATCGAAATTGAACGAGCCGATGAAGATGCGGTCGCGGTCGAGGGCGAAGGTCTTGGCATGAAGGCTGGCGCCGGACGACCCCATCACGCCGAGCTCGGCGCGCCCGTCGGTGGCCCTGGCGTCCGGCTTCAGCTCGAACAGCCCGATTCCGGCGGACAGAAGTTCATCCCGATATTTGACGTAGCCGGCATGGACCAGGGCGACGTCGGTGGTCTGCAGCGCATTGGTCAGCACGCGGACGTCGACGCCGCTCGCCGCAAGCTCGGCGAAATAGGCCGTGCCCGGCGCACCGGGAATGAAATAGGCCGACACCAGATCGAGGCTCCGATCGATCCGGCCGAGTATCGCGCCGAGACGGGAGATCATCAGCTGGTCGCGGCTGGCCTCGCCCAGGCCCTTGGCGGGATCGTCGCTCACCAGGGCGACGTCGGTCCATTCGAAAGCGATCTCGTCGCCCGCGAAGAGATCAGCGCTGGTGATCTCACGAATGTCGGCCTCGGCGCGGCGCCCTGCCGCATCCGCCCGCCGGAGAAAACGATCGAGCCCGCCCTCTTCGCCACTCACGATCAGATCGGCCTGATAGGCGGAAGCGCTGTTCCAGTAGGCATCGAAGGCGTCGACCGTCTCCGGCACGATCGCCCCGATGGCCAGCACGTCCAGATCCAGAAAGAACTGCCCTTCGCCGATCTCGAAATATTCGTCACCGATATTCCGGCCGCCGATGATCGCCGCAGCACCGTCGACGATGAACGACTTGTTGTGCATGCGCCGGTTCATCCGGAAGAAGTCGAAGGCGTAGCCCAGAAATTTCGGACGGCGCACGGTCGAGGGATTGAACAGCCTGATCTCGAAGCCGGGAAGCGCGTTCAGGGCGGCGACGGTGTCGTCCAGCCCCGGTATGCCGTTGTCATCCAGCAGGAGCCGGACGCGGACGCCGCGGCGCGCGGCGGCGTACAGCGCCTCAAGCAGGAGAAGCCCGGAGGTGTCGTCGCGCCAGATATAATATTGGGCGTCGATCGAGCGCTCCGCCCGCCCTGCGAGGGCGAGGCGGCTGCCGAACGCATCCCGTCCGCCTGCGAGCGCGGCGATCCCCGTCTTGCCCGGAGAAGCCTCCGCCGCCGCTTCGGCGGCGAGGCGCCCGAGCTCGGTGCCGTCATCTGTCTCCAACCCTTGAACAGGCGGTCTGCCGGCGATCGGCGGCAGCGGAAAAGCGAACCTGGCCAGGACGATCGCAAGCGCACATGCCGCCACGACGAGGCCGAGGCTTTTCAACAGGATCATGACGCTAACCCATGACAATTCTTGGCAGGATGAAGCCGGTCCGGGCCGCCTTCGTCAGCCCAGTTCGAGATCTTCGGCATAGGCGAACAAAGCGGGCGTTCCACCTGTATGGACGAAAACGACCGTGTCGTCCCGTGTCAGCGATCCAAGTCGCACGTGGTCGATCAGACCGGCGAGCGCCTTGCTGCTGTAGACCGGATCGAGAATGATGCCCTCGCTTCTCGCCATGAGCTTCAGGGCCTCCCGTCCGCCGTCGCTGACCACGCCGTAGCGCTCACCGATATAGTCGTCATGGCTCTCGAAGTCGCCGGTTTCGAGCCTGACCTCCAGATCCAGCAGATCGGCGGCGGCATTGCCGATCCTGACGATGTCGTCGGCGCGCGGCTCGCTCCACTGGATGGGCGTGACGTTGACGAGCCGGATGTCACGCGCCAGCGCCTTGAAGCCGAGCGCCATACCGGCAGGCGTCATGTTCGCGCCGCAGACATAGAGGTGGGTCGGTACAAGGCCCGCGTCATCGAATTGCCGGTCCAGCTCGGCCGCCGCCTCGACATAGCCGAGCGCGCCGAGCGCCAGGCTTTCGACGCCCAGTGGCTTCATCACATAGGGTTTTCGCCCGGCAAGGCGCAGTGCCTCGCCCTTGGCGTCCAGGAGCGGCTGCAGATGTTCCATCGAGTCCAGATCGACGACGGTGACATCGGCGCCCATCAGGTGATCGAGCAGCAGATTGCCCTGCAGTGCCGGCCCCTTTTCCCCGTGAAGCAGCAGCAGCGAGATGTCGAGACCGAGCCTCCGGCAGGCCGCCGTCATCTGCCGGCACCAGTTGGACTGGGTGTAGGCGCCGGCCACGAGAACGTCGGCGCCCTGTTCCAGCATGTCGGCGAACACGAACTCCAGCTGCCGTGTCTTGTTGCCGCCGAAGGCGAGCCCGGTCATGTCATCCCGCTTGATCCAGATGGCGGGGCCGCCTCCCGGACCTTTCAGCGCCTCGCTGAACCGGGGCAGCGGATCGAGCGGGGTCGGCAGGTGGGCGAGCGCGACACGAGGCCGCGTCGCCAGTCTGTCGCGAAGCTCCTGCCGGTTCATCGCCTTGCCACCTCCCAACATGTCCACCTCCCCGAGAGCATTTTCCTAGGACGAGCCACGGTCTCGTCGACGGTCGTCTTTCCCGTAATGCGCCATGATCGCGGCCAGGTCCATTCCCCGCCCCCTTCGGATCCGCCCCCCGATCCTCCCCATTGACATCGGCGCACTCCCCGGTTGTCTTTGCGGAATCGAGCGCGCCGCATGAACCGGAGAGCATTTGCATGAACGATATCGTCCAGCCGCGTCCCACCGAGGCCGCAGGCGTCGGGCCGGATCGGCCAAAAGGCCTTTCCGACGACGACTTGCTGGAACTCGTCCAGCGGCAGACCTTCCGCTTCTTCTGGGACGGTGCCCATCCGGTCTCCGGACTCGCGCGCGATCGCACCAACGTCCAGGACAAATACGGCCCCGAGGCAATGGCCATCGGCGGCACCGGCTTCGGCGCCATCGCGATCGTGGTCGCCGCCGAGCGCGGCTGGGTGTCGCGCGGCGACGCCGTTGACCAATTGCTCAAGATGGTGAAATTTCTCCATCTCGGCGCGCATTTCCACGGCGTGCTGCCCCACTTCATGCACGGCACCACCGGTCAGGCGATCGCCTTTTCGCGCAAGGACGACGGCTCGGACGTGGTCGAGATGGCGTTCCTGATCGGCGGCCTTCTGGTGGCGCGCCAATATTTCGACGGCGACGGCAAGGAAGGGGAGCTGCGCGACCGCATCAACACCCTTTGGCAGCAGACCGAGTGGGACTGGCACACCCGCGGCGGCCGCCACATCATGTACTGGCACTGGAGCCCGAACCAGGGCTGGGGCATGGATTTCGAAATTCGCGGCTGGAACGAGTGCCTCCTCACCTACGTTCTCGGCGCGTCGTCGCCCACCTATCCGATCCACAAGGAAGCCTATCATCGCGGCTGGGCGATGGGCCGGGTGTTCAGGAACGAGCGGGAGTATTACGGCATCAAGCTACCGCTCGGCCCCGACTTCGGCGGGCCGCTGTTCTGGACGCAATATTGCTTCATGATGCTCGATCCGAACGGCCTCAAGGACCGCTATGCGGACTATTGGGAGCAGAACGTCGCGCACACGCTGATCAATCGCGAGCACTGCGTCCTGAACCCGAACGGCTTCGAGGGCTACGGCGCCCATTGCTGGGGATTGACCTCGTCCGACAATCAGAAGGGCTACGCCGCCCATCAGCCGCGCCGCGACCTCGGCGTCATCACGCCGACCGCGGCCCTCTCGGCCTTCCCCTACACCCCCGATCACTCCATGCAGGCGCTTCGCCATTTCTACGACGACCGCGGCGACGAGCTGTGGCGCGAATACGGCTTCGTCGACGCCTTCAATCCGAGCGAGAACTGGGTCGCCGACACCCATCTCTCGATCGACCAGGGACCGATCGTCGGCATGATCGAGAACTACCGGACCGGCCTCATCTGGAAGCTGTTCATGAGCTGTCCGGAGGTGAAGGAGGGCCTTCGACGCCTGGATTTCGACAGCCCGCATATGGCGCCGAAGGTTGGCTGACGGCGACCGCGGGATGATCGGAAAAACGGCTCGCGGACGGCCCTCGTCCAGCTGACACGCAACGCCTCGAGGACGGTGCGGAAGCGCTTGCATTTCAAGAACCGATGCGATTAATAGGTTTTTGCAAATCTATTAATGGTTGTTTTCTGCGGTTCAGGACTTGCCCATGGACGCGACCGCGAGCGCCGATTCGACATCGCCTGGGGGGACCCCGTCGGATCAGACCACGCCGGATCAGAAACTCGCCTGCCTCGGCAGCTGGCTGCAGAGGGCCACGCTCAAGGAAGCGGAGGCCCTCCAGGCCCGCTTTCTGCTGCCGGCGGGTGCCCTGACCGTCGGTTCGCTTGTCACCGCCGCCTTCGCCGGCATGGATCGTCAGGCGCTCGCCGTCTGCGTCTTTCTCGTCTTCGCCTTCGGCGCGCAGGCGCTCTTCCACATCCACCATCGCCGCTGGAGCATCTGGCGCGCCGTCGCGGTGCGGCTGCAGACCGAACAGAAGCTGATCCTCGGCGGCGGCCGCACCGGCATGCCGGGCCAGGCCGGCTGCCATCCGCCCGAAAAGCTCGCCAAATGGTTCGACAAACAGGAACCGCTTCGCCCTTTCTGCGGACCGGCCATCGCCCTCCACGCCGCGACGCTGGTCCTGGCGACGATGTTGCTGACCTTCGACGGCGAACCGAATCGCGACCGGGTCGGGCCGAATCCTGCCATGCCGGCCGAGCCATGGTTCGACGGCGGCAACCTCGGCACTAGGGATCCTCGACCCATCTTCTAGGCCCTGGTGACACTTCGCCTGGATCTGGTCTCGCCGCCGCTATGGTTGCGGTGGGCAGATGTGGTGATCGAGCTGCATCAAGCGGCACGCTGACGAGGCTCCGAGCAGCCTTGCCTCCCAACATGTCCGGCCACCGCATCAGTGACAATGCGTCAACCGCATCGGCAGCGCTCGCTGATCAGGTCCATGCGCCTCTGCGAGCCCGATCGCCAGCAGAAGGAAGAGGCCGCCGCACGGATTCCCAGGGTCGCATGGACCTGATCGCCGACAATGGAGGCGGCGAGTTAACATTTCGTTTCGGATCGACGACAAATATCGAGATCGTCAAAGCCGCGCGGAATGGAACCCGGGGACGTCGCGCAACGCTGCCCGCGGCCCTGCCCCCGTCAACCGTCCGTCCGGGCCGTCGTCAAACATGGTGACGGGCAGCCGCCCTTGATGCATCGTTGGATCGACATGAGCGGAAATGGGGAAATCGAACCTTGTCCCAGCGAGTCCTGCTGATCATCGCAGGCGGCATCGCCGCCTATAAGAGCCTCGAAGTGATCCGGCGTCTTCGCGAACGCGATGTCGCGGTGCGCTGCATCCTGACCCAGGCCGGCTCGGCCTTCGTCACGCCGCTCTCGCTCGCGAGCCTTTCCGGGGAAAAAGTGTTCACGGACCTGTTTTCGCTGACCGACGAATCGGAGATGGGCCACATCCAGCTTTCGCGCGACGCGAATCTGGTAGTCGTGGCGCCCGCGACGGCCGATCTGATCGGCAAGATGGCGAACGGCCTAGCGGACGATCTCGCCTCGACCGCGCTGATGGCCACGGACAAGCCGGTGCTGATCGCTCCCGCGATGAACCCGATGATGTGGGAGCATCCGGCGACGAAGCGCAATCTCGCGAGGCTTCGGGACGACGGCATCGGCGTCGTGGGTCCGAAATCCGGAGACATGGCCTGCGGCGAGATCGGCCTCGGGCGCATGGCCGAGCCGGACGAGATCGTCGCCTCGATCCTGCGGGCCTTCGGACGGTCGTCGGGCCCGCTCTCCGGTCTCCGGGCCTTGGTCACCAGCGGCCCGACAGTCGAGGCGATCGATCCGGTGCGTTATCTCACCAACCGCTCGTCCGGCAAGCAGGGGCATGCCGTCGCAGCCGCCCTTCGGAGGGCGGGCGCGGACGTGACCCTGGTTTCCGGGCCGGTCGCCGAACCGGCTCCCAGCGGCATCGACGTGGTCCAGGTCGAATCCGCGATCGAGATGCTCGCGGCATGCGAAAGGACGCTGCCGGTCGATATCGCTTTCTGCGTCGCCGCGGTCTCGGACTGGCGGCCTGCCGACTGCCGGTCGGAAAAGTGGAAGAAAAGCGCGGAAGACACACAGCCATCGATCGCGCTGATCGAAAATCCGGACATTCTGCAGGCCCTGTCGCAGCCAGGCCCGGCGCGGCCGGATCTGGTCGTCGGTTTCGCGGCCGAAACGGAGGACGTCGAGCAGAACGCGGAGAAGAAGCTGTCGACCAAAGGTTGTGATTGGATCGTCGCGAACAACGTATCGGCGGAACAAAACACTTTCGGCGGCGTTCATAACACAGTGAGCCTGTTCCGTCGCGACGGCGAATCCGAGGTCTGGCCGAGATTGACCAAGGTCGAGGTCGCGGAGCGGCTGGTCGAGCGCATCGCGGAAAGCAGACGCCGGAAGGCGTTGGCCGGCGTCTGACATCGAACGCCAAAAATCAGCCTTGGATAAACGGCGGACCCCTGTCAATTTCGCAGATGCGACACATCTAAATTAGGATGATCTCAATTAGGAAAATCGAGATGCGGGAAGGATTGCCATGCTAAGACCCTCAAAGAAGTTGGTTTTGGCGCTCGAGGCGGTCACTGACATAGCGTTTCACGGCGGCCCGGAGCCGGTGCAGAGCCAGGATATCGCGCGACGTCTGATCTTGCCGAGGCGCTATCTCGAACAGGTTATGCAGCAATTGGTGCGTGCCGGAATCCTGAGAGGCGTGCGCGGACCCAGAGGCGGCTATCGGCTTGCACGCGAGCGCAATCGCGTCAGCGTGGGTGACGTGGTGCGTGTCGTGCGGGGCATCGAGGAACAGCCGGCACAGGAGGAATTCGGCTCGGCTTCGGAACTCGGCCGCAAGGTTGTCGGTCCGTTCTGGGCCAACACCGAGCACGAATTGATGAGCGGGCTCGACCGAGTCACGATCGACGATCTATGCGAGCGCGCCAAGGAACATGGCGTCGTCAGCGAAGCGTCGCAGCGCGAGGTCGACTACGCGCTGTAGCGCCCGGCTCCGCAGCGAAGCATTGCGTCTCGAAGGCCTGCTCATTGCCACGGTATTCGTGCAGCGGTAACCCATCGTCGGCTGCGCCGCTGCACCATTCTCCCGAATGTTAGAGCCCATCCGAAAAGTTATCGAGTGGTGTCATGGCCTTGTCCCCAATTTAGGTAATCGGTGCACACTACACGACAGAATTGAGAAACAGGTGTAGCGCCGGGTTGCAACCCATGATTTTCAAAGGGCTTTCCTCTGCCAAGGAGCGCCCCAGTGAAGACCGGTCGGCTTGCCACCCTAACCTCGTTGCTATCCCCTTATGTCGAGTTGGGCAATCACCGTCTGCAGACGCTTTGCCTGCTGATCACGGCGATGGTCAGCGCCCGGACGGTCAACCCGAGCCATCTTGCGGCTGAGCGGGCGAGCGAGGTTTTGGTGGCTTCGACCTACCGCCGACTACAGCGCTTCTTTCAATATGTTCGACTGCCGGAGGGTTGGGCCGTAAAGGTGATCATCGCCCTCAGTGGGGCGCAGCCGCCCTGGCTTCCGTGCCTGGATCGAACCAATTGGAAGATCGGCAAGAAGGAGGCCAACAACCTGATGCTGGCCATCGTCACCCAGCGTTTTCGCGTCCCCTTGATGTCCCGGTCTGCAGCCGCATCGCGGCGAAGATCCGGCATGACAAGCCCGACCTTCGAGGCTTCGCCTCTGCAGGCGGGGACGTGGACCATTCTCGATCGGGCCGGCACCAGCAACACCGAGGAACGGATCGCGTTGCTCCGTCGCTATCTGGCACGCTTCGAGGCCGTCAGCATTCGGCTTCTGCTCGCCGACCGTGAGTTCATCGGATTGAAATGGTTGACTTTTCTCGATCAAAGCAAGGTTCCATTCGTCATCCGAATGAAGGAGAATCTCATCGTCAACACAAAGGACGGCCGCACTCTTTCTCTCACCTCCCTCTTTCGGAGATGCCGTGGCCGGAAAACGATCGAAGCTGCCTTCGAGGCCCCAGGGGAGGCCACAGGCGATGGTGAGCACCTCGACCTTCACTTCGTGGCTCGCCGTCTCGATGGTGGTGAACTCTTGATTGTCGCCAGCAATGTTCCGGCCGCCAATCCACGCAACGCCTATCGCAAGCGCTGGGCGATCGAATGTTTGTTCGGTGACGCCGAGACGCGCGGCTTCAATCTCGAAGACACGCGGTTGACCAGCGCTGACAAGCTTGGCCTCCTACTTGCCGTGGTCGCGCTTGCCGTCGCTTGGGTCTGCCGCACCGCCACCGACCTCACGGGTACCAAAGCCCCCAAGCGCAAGAAGCATGGCTACTACGCAAAGTCATGGTTCCGCATCGGGTTCGATGAGCTCCGAAGGCGCCTTGGAACAAAGCCAGAAAGAGCCATCGCATCCTGGGCAAAAATCCCTAAATCTTGCGCTGTCGTGTAGTGTGGGCGGACTACTTCAGACATGCCGGATATGCGTAAAACTGACCAGGAAGGACTCTAACTCGTACACCACGCTCAGAGACACAAACGAATCGTGAAAGATGCCATCCGGAGGCAAGCAGGGAGCCATGAGCCGCGCCAACTTGACAATGGGACCGTTGGTGAATTTCAAGAGAACTCTGCTGCAATCCTGCGCAGTGTGTTTCCCGACCGGTTTCATGTCTTTCGGGATGGCGTTGAGGCCAACATGCGCGATCCTGATCCGACTGCACGGTCCCGTTCATTCGACCACATCGCCTGGATCTTGTACGCGCCGCTTTCGATGGCAAACGGTATCTTTCATCGACGAGACTAAAGTCAGAATGCCGGGAAACGCTGCTGTATGGCGCGCGCGCCCTGGCCCGTAAGGCCAGGGCGTTCTTCAGTGTTCGTGAGGAGGCCTTACCGGCTGGATAGCGTCAGCCCGAACCAGCCGGTCATGTCGAGCGGCTCGCCATCGGCGTCGAGGAGCGGCTTTGGCGGTGCCATCGCCTGGGTCGCCAGCGAGACGACGATCATCAGGACGACCGAGGCGATGACGCCCCAGATCGAGCCGATATAGATCGCATCCCAGTTGGCGAAGGGCTGATAGACCCCCTCGACGCCCGGCACGATGTCGATGTTCGCCTCGGAGGTCAGCGGGATGTAGTGGAAATAGCCCGCGAGCCAGCCGAGGAAGCCGCCGATCATCGCGGCGAGCGCACCGTAGCTGTTGGCCTTCCTCCAGAAGAAGCCGGCGGCATAGGGGACGAAGTTGGACACCAGGAGCAGCGTCCAGGACGCGACCATCAGGTTGTAGATGGTCTCGAACTTCAGCGCGATCAGCAGCGAGACGCAGGCGACCACCGGCACGAAGATCCGGGTCCAGCGCAATGAGGCCTGGTCCGAGATCCCGGGATTGACCAGCTTGCCGCCGTTGTAGCCGACGATCGACGCACCGGCGAGGGTCGCGGCGGCAGCCGAGGACATGAGCGCTGCGACCAGGCCGCAGACGAAGACGACCACGAGCGCGGGCGGCATGTAGTCGGCGGCCATCACCAGGAGAAGCTGGTTCTGCACGGCGTCGAATTCCATTTCCGGATAGAGCTTGAACGCCGCCATGCCGAGGACCACCGGGATCATGCCGACCACCAGATAGACCACGCCCGAGACCAGGGCGGAGAGCACGCTGGTGTTCTCCGACTTCGCCGACATCAGGCGCTGGTTCACGTCCTGGGCGGCGATCGAGCCGACGCCGATCGCCATGATCGCGGCGATCCAGTAGAACCAGCCCATATGCCCGGTGTAGAAGTTGAAGCCGGCATTGCCGATCTCGGGATCGGCATCGGCGGCGGATGTCGGAAAAAAGTCCCACTGGTTGATGCCCATCCAGTTGTTGGCGGGATCGTTGGCGAAGACGTAGCTCCAGCCGCCCACCTCCGGCAGGCCCATGACGATCAGGAGGATGGCGATCATCGAGACGATGATCACGGCGATCTGCACGCTGTCGGTCAGGGTGACGGCGTACATGCCGCCCATATAGGTGTAGAGGATCAGCACCGCGGTCGACACGCCGATGCCCCAGCCGAGCGGGATGCCGGTGAAGAAGTTGATGATCGCGCCGAAGCCTACCAGAAGCGCGCCGATCCAGCCCATCTCGGCGATCAGCATGACGAAGGCGGACAGGCCGCCGACCCGGCGGTCGTAGCGGCTCTCGAAGAAGTCGACCAGCGTCATGAACTTCGAGCGGCGCACCACGCGGGCGAAGACCAGCCCCAGGAGAAACAGGCACAGCGCCGCGCCGAACGGGTCGAACACCACGCCCTGAATGCCGAACAGATAGGCGTTGCCCGCAGCGCCCATGGTGGTGCCGGCGCCGTACCAGGTGGCGACCAGTGCTCCGACCATCAGCGGCAGGCCGAGACGGCGGCCGGCGACCAGAAAGTCGGCCTCGTCGGCGACGCGCTTCGATGCCCACCAGCCGACCGCCAGCAGGATCGTCATGTAGACGGCGAGGCCGCCGATGACCCAGCTCCCATAGTCGTAGACGTTGTCCATCTCCCTCTCCTCTTGTGCATCTTGTTGTGTTGGTCGGATCTTTCGATCCGTTTCCTTGATGTCACGGAAAGCGGCGTGCTTGAATCACGACGTTCCCGAGGATGACACCGACGGAAATAGCGGTTTCCGCAGGCGCATCGGCTCAGGCCGGGCACAGGATGTGCTTCACGCCCTGGTAGCCGCCGAGGCCCCAGGGCCCGAGCTCACGGCCGATGCCGCTCTGCTTGAAGCCGCCCCAGGCGCTGTCCGGGTAGACGACCTGCGGCGTGTCGATCCAGACCTGCCCCGCCTCGAGGCGATCGGCGATCGCCTTGCCCCGGCCCCGGTCGCCGGCGACCACCGAGCCGACCAGCCCGAACTCCGTGTCGTTGGCGAGCGCGATCGCCTCCTCATCCGAGGCGACGCTCGTGGTCGTCAGCACCGGGCCGAAGATTTCGTCGCACCAGATCGCATGGTCATGCGGTACATCGCGAAAAATCGTCGGCTCGACGAAATGACCAGGCCGGTCGATCGCACCGCCGCCGGTGAGACAGTTCAGCCCATCGGCTTTCGCCCCGTCGATCATCGCCAGCACCTTCTTGTACTGGGCGCCGGTGGTGATCGGCCCCATCTCGGTGCCGTCCTCGAAAGGCCCGCCGACCTGGAGCGCGCGCGTCCTCGCGACCAGGGCGTCGATCAGGTCAGGCTCGATGGTCCGGTGCACGATCAGGCGCGAGGTCGCCGAGCACATCTGCCCGGCATTGAAGAAGATGCCGGCCATGATGCAGTCGACGGCCTGGCCGATGTCGGCGTCCGCCGTGACGATGATCGGGGACTTGCCGCCGAGCTCCAGCGAGATCGGCAGGCAGCGCGCCGCCACCGCCGCCATCACCCTGGCGCCGATCATGTTCGAGCCGGTGAACGAGATCTTGCGCAGCTCCGGCGCCCCGGTCAGCGCCACGCCGACATCCGCGCCGCCGGTGACGATGTTGAGCACGCCCGGCGGCAGGCCGATCTCCGCCGCGATGTCGCCATAGACCAGCTCGTTCAGCGGGGTCATCTCGCTGGTCTTCATCACCGCGGTGCAGCCGGCCGCGAGCGCCGGCGCGATCTTCCAGGCGCTGGTGACCAGCGGAAAGTTCCAGGGCACGATCATGCCGACCGGACCGATCGGCTCATGGCGCACCAGGCCGACATGCGCACCGCCCGCATGCTCGACCCGTTCATCCTGTCGGGCATCCAGGCCGTCGGCCAGCGTCGCGTAATAGTCGAAGGTGGCGATGGCGTCGTCGACGTCGATCGCCGCCTCCTCTCTCGGCTTGCCGTTGTTGTGCATCTGCACGCGGGTCAGGTAGTCGCGCCGGTCGGCAAGGCCGCGGGCGAAGCCGCGAAGCTTGTCCGCGCGAGCGCCGCTCGGCTTTCGTTTCCAGCCGTCGAAGGCGCTCGCGGCAGCCCTGGTCGCCGCCTCGACGTCCTCCGCCGTTCCCGTCGGCACATGGGCGAGCACGTCGCCGGTGGTCGGATCGACCACGTCCAGCGGCGCCCCGCCCCGGCCCGACGTCCACTCGCCGTCGACGTACACCGTGTGCTCACGTTCCAAAAGCGCTTCGTTCATGGTCCTGTCCTCGATTGCTACGAGCCCAGCTTCGCCGCGTTCGACCCCTCCGAAAATCATGAGGTGCCGATGTCATGCTTCGATGAATGTCGTTGCATGGCTTCCTGGTCTCGCGGCGATCTGCCGGTTCCGCTATTTTCGTCGTAGCATGACATGCCGACCCCGTGATTTATCGGCGTTCGGTCCATGCCATGCTGGGCTCGATCGGCAAGACATCCCGGCGAGGAGGCAGGAAAAAATGGACTTTGCTGCGAGAGCCCTGAACGACGTCACCTTCTTTCCGCTCTGGCTGGACCGGGAGGAAGCGCCTGCGGTCGAGCCGCAGGTCATCGGCCACACCAGCGCCGATCTCCTGATCGTCGGCGGCGGCTTCACCGGGCTTTGGGCCGCCATCCTGGCCAAGGAGGCGAACCCCGAACGCGACGTCATGCTGATCGAGGCGGGCAAGGTCGCCTACGGCGCCTCCGGACGGCCGGGCGGCGTGGTCTCGACCTCGATCATGCACGGCCTGCACAATGCCGAGCGCCTGTTCCCGGGCGACATCGCCGAGCTGGAGCGCCTCGGCCAGGAGAACATGCGCGGCTTTCTCGACACCCTCGAGCGCCACGAGATCGACGCGCACAACACCTGGGGCGGCGAGCTCACCGTCGCCATCGGCGAGGAGCGCATTCCCGACGTGCGCGCGGAACACGAGCTGCACGCCAAATACGGCCACAATGTCGAGTTCCTGGACCAGGAGGCGCTCGCCGGCCAGATCGTATCCCCGCTGTTCTCCGCGGGCTGCTGGAGCAAGGACCTGTCCGGCACGGTGCACCCGGCGCTGCTCGCCTGGGGGCTGAAGCGGGCGGCGCTGTCCCTCGGCGTGCGCCTGCACGAGCTGACCCCGATGGAGAAGGTCGAGCGCGAGAACGGCGTGCTCAAGGTCACCACCCATGACGGCTCGGTGAAGGCCAAGAAAATCCTGCTCGGCACCAACGCCTTCGCCGCGGGCGACAAGCGCATCAAGCGGCGCGTCGCCGGCATCCGGGACCGGATCATCGCGACCGAGCCCTTGAGCGACGAGCAGATGGCGCGCGTCGGCTGGGCGGAGCGCCAGGGCATCTACGACACGAGGACCCAGCTCAACTACATGCGCCGCACCAGGGACAACCGCATCACCTTCGGCGGCAGGCTCACCTATTACTATGACGGCACCGACAACACCGATCCTGCCGGCGAGCGGGTGGTCGAGCCCTATCTCCGCCTGGCCGAAGCCTTCCACCGCACCTTCCCGCAGCTGGACGATGTCCGCTTCACCCATGCCTGGTCCGGGCCGATCGCGTTGACAACGCGCATGGCGGTGCATTTCCAGGAGTACATGGACGGCGACATGGTCTGGGCGGGCGGCTATTCCGGCTTCGGCATCTCCACCAGCCGCTTCGGCGCGCGTCTCGGCCTGGCCAAGCTGGACCGCGCGGATCTGCCCGAGCTGAAGCTGGACTTCGCCACCACCATGCCCAACGTCATCCCGCCGGAGCCCTTCCGCTGGCTGGGCTCCAAGATCACCCTCTACGCGCTCGACACCGCCGACGAAAAGGGCGGCTGGCGCCACGCCTGGCTGCGGCTGGTCCAGGCCATGGGCTTCCCCCTCTCCTAGTGGCACGGCCACCTCGTCGACTTGGACCCTGGCTGCCTGGGTCGACGGTTCGCGCCCAGGTTCCTGTGGGTGCGGTGGTCATGCCGTCGAAGCGCCGTTCCTGCAACGGATTGTTAACCTCTGACCTCCAGACTGCGTTTTCTGGTCCATGGGATCCTGGGAGTTCGTCCGCCCGCAAGCAGAAGCCTGCGAGGCTCGGATTCCCAGGATCCCATGGACCAGTTGCAAGAGCATAGCCGGCAAACGTCAAGGCTGGATTAACGCCCGACAAGGTGATGCCGAAGAATGGTCACGAGGCCGCCTGATCGTTTGTCCCGTCGAAAAAATCAGGCGGCGTGGGCTTCCAGCATCGCCTGCCAGACGGCCCTGGTGCGCGGATCGCGCATCGCGTCCTTGCGCGCGGCGAGGCTCATCTGCAGCTCGTAGAAGAAGTCCTGCGGGCGGATCGCGCGCATCCGCCCGGCATCGACCCAGCGCGCCGCCAGATGCTCCGGCAGATAGCCGACATGGGTTCCCGCGAGGATGAAGCAGGCGACCGCTTCCATCGCGTTGGTGGTCGCGGTCGTCACCACGGGATTGGCGAACGGGATGCTGCTCGGCATTTCGTAGGCGCGCGTCACCCAGTCCGCCTGCTCCAGCTCTTCCGGAGCGACGTCGTCGGGCGCCCGCGCGAACAGGGAATGACCGGCGCCGCAATAGATCTGGTGGCGCTCGACGAACAGGGACTCGCAGGCGAGGCTGGGCATGATCGACATGAACCAGCCGATGCCGATCTCCGCTCGCGCTTGACCAGCGCGGTCTCGATCCGCCCGGGCGCCATCTGGGTCATCTCGAATCTGAGATGGGGATTGTCACGCCGCAGCACCGCCAGGGCCGGCGAGACCTGCCAGCGCGGGTGATCGATCAGGTTGTCGATCATCAGCACGCGCACCGTGCCGATCAGGTCCTCCTGGGTCGCTTCGATCGTGCTCACGAACTCGCCGAGATCGCGCAGCAGCCTGTAGGTCGAGGTCAGCACGATCTCGCCCTGATTGGTCAGCGCGAATCCCGAACGCCCCCGGTCGCACAGCCGAAAGCCGAGGCGCGCCTCCAGGTTCGAGATCTGCGTGCTGATGGTCGAGGCGGCGACGTTCAGACGCTCCTGCGCCGCCGCGAAGCCGCCGCATTCGGCCACGGCGACGAACACCCGCAGGAGATGGAGATCCGCGTCCCTGACCTGCTTCAGCATGGGATGACCACTATTCTTGTCGTTGTTGCGCGCATAGTGGCCACAGTTTCTCGACAAGCGCAAAGCCTTTGAAAACGACATCGTCCCGAATGGAAGGGATGCTCCACTAACACGGGTCAGATGATCGCACACCGCAGACATTGGCGCGGACGGCAATGACGGCCCTGGATCGAGTGTCTCGGACGGCCTTCGATACCATGCCTTGATCGCCATCCGGGCGTATGTGCCATGGCGTTTATCCCAGTCTGATTGAGATGCCGCCATCCGCAAGCATGGCGCTGCCGGTTACGAACGCAGCCTGATCAGACAACAGAAACAGGGCAGCCCGTGCGATTTCCTCGGGCGCGGCCATTCTATTGAGCGGGTGAAGTCCAGCAATGTAATCATGAATTGTCGGATCGTCCCCTGCCATAGCGGTCTTGGTTCCGCCGGGAAGAAGGGCATTGGCGCGGATGTTATCGGCCCCGTGCTCCGCCGCAATGGATTGCGCCAATCCGATCAGCCCGGCCTTCGAGGCTGCATAGGCACCCATCCCGGCCATACCGGCATTCGTGTGGCCAACGAACGAGGAGGTGAACAGGATCGAACCGCCACCGCGATCCTTCATCGCCGGTATCTGATGCTTCGCTGCGAAGAACGCGCTCGTCAGATTGGTCGTCATGACGTCCTGCCAGTTATCGCTCGCCATGTCGGGGATCGGGGTCATGTCGCCGATGATGCCCGCATTGTTGAAAGCCGCATCGAGGCCCCCGAACTCGGCCTTGGCCCGCCGTACCAGCTCAGCGGCATAAGCTTCGTTTCTGATGTCGCCCGCCAGGGATACCGCATGTCCATGGCCATGATTGATCTTTCCGACAAGCTTATCGAGCAACGGCTTTCGCCTGGCGCCCAGAACGACATTGGCTCCTTCCTCGGCAAACATCAGCGCCGCGGCAGCTCCGATCCCACTGCTTGCGCCGGTAACGATGATCGTCTTGTCGGCAAGCTGCATGTCCATATCTCCAGGTGTTTCCAACGCATCCAGGGATAAGGACGCTGGCCACGGTCATCCACCCGATTCATGCGCCAACCAAATCACGGAATGACAAGCAGCTCCTGACGACAAGCTGTCAGGAGCTGCTTGCTGGCTTCCTCCTCCACGGCTTCGATGCGACCTCGATGGATTGGAGGTGATCGCCTTTCCCAAATCCGTGGCATGCCGGCTTAGGCCGTCAGAGGGAGAAGAGATGTTGAATGGAAGCTGTTGCTGTGGAGCCGTCAAATTCGAGCTATTGACCGAACCATCAGTAATGGGGACGTGTCATTGCACGAGATGCCGCAAGGTCGGTGCGAGCACCATCATCTTCGTCAAGAAAAAGGACCTAAAGTGGATTCAGGGGCGGTATCACGTCCAGGTCTTCGAGCCTGTTTCCCCTTACACATACGGTCGTTGCTTCTGCAAGACCTGCGGCACTTCGCTCGGAGAAATCCTTTCGGAGGATGACAGCTTTCCGATTGCGGCGAATAGCCTCGACAGTGACCTGAGCATGAGAAGTCAATTCCACGAGTTCGTCGCGGAAAAACCCTCGTGGTACGAAATCTGCGACGACGCAGAGCAGTTCGACGGGCACCCTGTCTCGTCGTGATTTTTCGCCCAATGGGAAGAGCATTCGACGTCAGATCTGTCAGCACTTCAGACTGTTCAGCCTACACTGCTTGTGTCCGCTACTGGCAGATTTTGATGAAAAAGGCGTTTTGAGAGGACTGTTGACGATGCAGGATGCTGTCGTGGGCTCTCCAGCGGGTTGAAGCCCGATTTTTTGCTTGTTGCGAGCTGCTGCTCGATGATCGTTTGCTGTTCGTTGTGCCATTTGGCCAACAGGTTCGAGTATTGGTCGGAGTTTTGCGAGTTTTCGGAGGTTCCGGGCGGTGGCGGCGAGGAGGAATTCATCACTTGCGCCACAGGGGCCGCGCAGGCGAAGGCGTCCGAGCCTGAGGATGCGCTTCAGATGGGCGAAGAGCATCTCGACTTTCTTGCGATCGCGCTTTGACGCTTCACCAGCATCGGTCTTGGCGATCTCCCGCGCCATGTCCCTCGCACCTTCATGGATCGAGCGGAGAACCGTGCGCGTCGTTGTCTTCGAACAGCATCGGGACCTGAGCGGGCAGGCGAGGCCATCGACCTTGCGCGCCCGATATTTGATCATCCCTTCCTTGGAGACGCTGGCCGGTTCTCCTCTGAACCGCCGCCGTCTCGACCGAAGAACCTTGCCCACCGGGCAGAGATAGGTTTCGCGCGCGTGATCGTAGGCAAAGCCACTGCGGGAGAAGGTGCTTCGTCACGCTCCGATTTATCGAAGACCGTGACATACGGCTCGATTCCTTGATCCTCCGCGAGCCAACCGGGCATTTCGGCGGCGCCGTATGCGCTGCCGCCGGCAGGGCGTTCCGGATGGAGGCCGAACCGATCCATGACCCGCTCGATCATTGTGCGGGCCTCGCCAACCTCAGCCTGGCGGATCGCGCGTGTCGCCTCGACATCCGCGATGATGGCGTGGTCGGTGTCGACCAGATAGTTCGTGGCATAGGCGAGGAAAGTCGGCCCTCGAAGCGCCCCGGTCCACTGGGCTGCCGGATCTGAGGGCGAGACGAACTTCGGCGTCACTTCGCTTGCCGCACCGAACGCTGCGTCGTCGAGCCTCGCCAGATAATCCTTCACCGCCTGCTTGGCGTCGGGCGGGATGGCGGTGGGGTCCTATTCGCTCCCGGGCACGGAGCACTGTTTGCTGGTGTCGGCCTGGATCAGGCCGGCATTGACGGCAAAACCTTCGCCGCCGACCAGCCCTTCATTGATGCAGCGCTGGACAACGGTCTCGAATACACGGCGAAAGAGATCACTCTCGCGAAACCGGCCATGGCGGTTCTTTGAGAACGTGGACTGATCTGGAACCTTGCCATTGAGATTTAGCCGGCAGAACCAGCGGAACGCCAGGTTCAGATGAACGTCCTCGCACAGGCGACGCTCGGAGCGGATCCCGTAGCAGCAGCCGATGAGCAGCATGCGGATCATCAGTTCCGGATCCACTGATGGCTGGCCAATCTGGCTGTAGTAGGGCTTGAGCATCCCGCCGGATGCCCTCGAGATCGACAAAACGATCGATCTGGCGCAGCAGGTGATCGGCGGGTACGTGATCGTCGAGGCGGAAACCGTAAAACAGCTGCTCAGCTGTGGCCTGCCTGCCCATTATCGAACCGCTCTCCCAATTGCTTGATTGGGGAGAACGAATCACGACACCGGCGACCAGTCAACGACCGCCGTTTTCATCAAAATCGGCACAAATCAGCCCCATTCGCCTACCGGTGCGACCTCGAAAGGCCACCTAACCCGCCCGCTCCTCATCACCCAGCCCCTGCCCCAGACGTTCGCAATAGAGCCGCAGATTATCGAACTCCAGGCCGATCCGCTTGAGTTCGGTCTCCACCGGGACGAACAGCAGATTCGCCAGAAAACCGTAGGCGACGGCATCGATGGTGGTGGGGCCATCCCCAAAAAAGTAGGGGCGATTGCCGAGCTGGACGGCGACGGCGCGCAGGTCGGCGCGGCCCATGGCGTAGAGCTCGTCCTGGCTGTGGCGGCCGAGGCCCTGATAGTGCAGCATTTTTTTGACGTAGCGTCGGAAATAGCCGGATCCGAGCGCCCGTACGCCCGGTGGCAGAAATCCAAAAAAACCCGGCTGCACGGCGGCCCAGCCGGCCGGGTCGATCCAGCGGCTGTAAGCCTGGATGAAATAAAAATGATCCTCGAACAGGCGCTGGAGCGCGATGGCGTCGGCGCGCTGGCGTTCGGTCAGCTCGTGGTCGGGGTCGATCTGGCGGGTGCGTTTCAGATGGTCGATGATCAGACTGCTGTCGCCGATGCGCGCGCCGTCGTCGTCGACGATGAAGGGCAGCTTGCCTTTGGGCGCACGCTTGACGTTGCTGCCGGCAACCACCTTGTGGTCGATCCCGGCGAGCCTCAGCCAGGTTTCGAGCTTCAGAGCGAACGGGCTGACGTTCCGGCCCCAGACCTTGGGAAACTGATGGAGCTCGATCATGGGCCTCCCGTGATCCCGCTCAGGCGAGTTTGCGGCCGACCTCCCCGATCGCGTCGTCGAGAAGCGATTTGCCGTCCTTGCCGGCCATCTTTTCGCGGAGCAGGCGGCCGGTGGTCTGGATCGCGAGATGGGCGGTGCGGTTCCTCACGTCCTGGAGCGCCTTCGCCTCCTCCTGCGCGATCCTGGCCATGGCCTGATCCTCGCGCCGCTTGAGGCTCGCCTTCAACTCGGCCTCCTGGCGCTCGACCAGACGCTTGGTCTCGGCCTCGGCGTGCGCGGCGATCTTCTTCGCCTGCTCCTCGCCGCCGGCGAGCTTGCTCTGGTGATCGGCGAGCAGTTTCTGCGCCTCTTCGCGCAACGCCTTGGCCTCGTCCAGCTCCGAGCGCACCTTTTCGGCATGGCCGTCCAGGATGTTCAGGATCATGTTGTGCAGGCCGGTCTTCCAGATGACCACGGCAAGGATGATCAGCGCCAGGAAAAGCAGCAGATACTCCATCAGGCGGCCTCCTTCTGCACCGCTTCCAGCGCCGCCTTGGCGTCCGATTTGGTGACCTTGATGCCGGCCAGACGCTCGGCTGCCGCCTGCGCCGTGGTCAGGGCCGCATCGTCCAGCTCCTTCAAGGCATCGGCGCGCGCCTTGGCGATCCGTTCCTCGGCCTCGGCGATCTGCTTGGCGAGCTTCTCGTCAAGCTTCGCCTGGGCGTCGGCGGCCTTGGCCTGCAGCTTCCCCTGGGTGTCGGCGATTTCCACCTGGGCCTTGTTCTGCGCTTCGGCCACCACCTCCTCGTAGCGGGCGAGCGAGTCTTCCGCGTCCTTCTTCAGGCGCTGCGCCTCGTCGAGATCCGCACGAATGCGATCGGCGCGCGCCTCCAGCACCTCGGCGACGCGCGGCAGCGCTTTCCTGCTCAGGAGGTAGTAGAGCAGGCTGAAACAGACGATCAGCCAGAAGATCTGGCTGATGAAGGTCGAGACCTCAAGCTGCGGCATCGACGGACTCCGTGACGTGACCAGACGGAGCCGGCCCGAAGGCCGGCGAACTTTCAGAGCCTGTCATCCGCACTGACCGCCCCGAGCCCCACGGTGTGACCGGTGGTCCCGAGGCGGGCGGACAAGGGCTCGTCAGGTCGAAAAAAATCAGCCGAACAGCACCATGAAGGCGATCAGCAGGGCGAACAGGCCGATGGCTTCCACCAGCGCGAAGCCGATCCACATCATGCCGGAGACCCGGTCCTGGATCGACGGGTTGCGGCCGATCGTCGAGATGGTGGTGGCGAACACGTTGCCGATGCCCACGCCGACGCCGGCGAGCGCGATCGCGGCGAGACCGGCACCGATCATCTTGGCTGCTTCGATTTCCATGGATTTGCTCCTGTCGTCTTGGAATGGAGAACTTTGTCGGGTTGACGGAACGACCTTCAGGGCCGGCCGGCCCGCCGGTCAGTGAAGATGCAGGGCCTCCTGCAGATAGATGCAGCTCAGCACCGTGAATACATAGGCCTGCAGGAAGGCGATCGCGAGCTCGAGGCCGGACAGCGCCACGGTCAGCGCCAGAGGGGCGATGGCCGGGATCACGAAATAGCCCGCGAGCGCGATGATGAAGCCGGCGAACGTCTTCAGCATGATATGGCCGGCCATCATGTTCACGAACAGACGGACGGACAGGCTGATCGGCCGGATCAGATAGGACAGCACCTCGATCGGCACCAGCAGCGGCAGCACCGGCGCCGGCACGCCCTTGGGCACGAAGAAGGAGAAGAAATGCATGCCGTGCTTGGCGATGCCGATGATGGTAACCGAGACCACGACGAACAGCGCCATGGTGAAGGTGACGATGATGTGACTGGTGAAGGTGAAGGAGCCCGGGATCATGCCCAGAAGATTACCCATCAGCACGAAGGTGAAGAGCGTGAAAAAGAAGGGAAAATACTTCCGCCCCTCACGTCCTGCATTGCTCTCGATCATGTCGGCGATGAAGTCGTAGACCATCTCGACCAGGGACTGCAGCCGTCCAGGCACCATGCTTCCGTGGCGTGAGCCGAGCATCACCAGCGCATAGACGCAGAGCACCGCGATCATCATCCAGAGCGAGGAATTGGTGAAGCTGAGGTCGAAGCCGAACAGCGTGAAGTTGGGCCCGTCGGTCACGAGAGGATGGATCTCGAACTGCTCGAGCGGGCTGTGCGCCTCGTGCTCCATGTCGTGGGCGACGTCTGCGGCGCCCGCTTCGACCTCGTGCACGACGTCTTCGGCCGTATCTTCAGATGCCACGGCACCCTCTCCCCAGCGCCCGGTCAGTCATCACCGTCGGGCGGCGTCGAACGTTTGCTCATCCGGTTGACATACCGAAACGCGTTCAGCATGCCAGCCCCGGCGCCGGCGAAGAACAAAAGCACGAAAAAAATCGGCCATGTTTCCAGCCAGCGATCCAGCCAATAACCAATGAAACCGCCGGCAAGAATACCGGCCAGCAGTTCGACACCGATCTGGACCCCCGCCCCATAGCCTCGGGGCGGCGGCGGCCCATCGGGATCGTCGTCCCTCGCGAGGCCCGTGTCCTGCCGCAGCTTGTCGATGCGGCTTCCGAGATCGTTCAAACCGGACGACTTGTCGTCGCGTGTCATTGGCTCTCAGCTTCCGCTTCGGCACAGGATACCACGAACATGCCGCACCCCACCGAAAGCGCCCGCAACATAGGTTTCCGGCCAGGACAAAGTCAAGCGAGCGCCCGGACCCTGCGTCAGGCGGTCGCTCGTCCGGCGCGGCCGGACGTCTGCGGCATCGTTCAGGCGTTTCCGCGATCGGCGAGGAAGGTCTTGGCCCGCTTGTTGCCGCCATCGGCAGCTTTTTTCAGCCATTCCAGCGCCAGGGCCTCGTCCTCGGGCAGGCCGTTGCCGCCGAGATAGGCGAAACCGAGCACGCTCATGGCGTCCGCCGATCCCTCGCCGGCCGCCTCTTCGAGAAGCACCCGTCCTTCGTCGGGCGTCCTGGCGCGCACGTCGCCTCGAAGGATGGAACCGCCGAGCGCCACGGCAGCCGGAAGATGGCCGCCCTGCTGGGCGCGCCTGAGCAGGGTCTCGCCCGAGACCGGATCCGGTTCCAGAACCCCGCCGCGCAGCAGTGCGAGCCCGAGATAGACCATCGCCGCCTCGCTCTTCCCGCCGATGGCGCGTTCGGCGTAGTAGCGCCCGACCGCACCGTTGGTGTCGGCGGAACGCGGCCGCAGATAGAGCCTGGCGAGCTCGGTCTGCGCGCGCACATCACCGCCGTCGGCGGCGAGCCGGAGCATGCGGTTGCGCTCCTGCCGATCACCGATCCGTGCGTAGAGCCGCGCAAGCCGGATCTGCATTTTCGGATCGTCCGGATCGCTCAGCTTTTCCAGATAGCCTCTGGCGCGTTCGGGATCGGCCTCGACGATCTCGTCCCTGGAATAGATGTCGGCGAGTTGCACCCAGGCCCCGCTATTGCCCGCTTGCCCCTTGGCTTCGAAGGCCGTGACCGCCCGCTGCGCGGCGCTCGCGATCTCCGCGTCCGCGGCGTTCTGGCTGGCGAGCAGCCGGGCGAGATCGCGCGCGGAGAACGCATCGTTCTCGGGCGCCTGGCGATAATAGGCGATCGCCTCGGCGGGGTCGGGTTCGACGCCGATGCCCTTTTCGTAAATGCGCCCGAGGCGAGACGCCGCGCGGCGCTCGCCGCCGTTCAGGGCCTCCATCAGAAGGGAGCGTGCGCGTGCGCCATCGGGTTCGACCGATCCGCTCGGACCGTCCCCGCCCTCCATCAGGAGCTGGCCGAGCTCCATAGCCGCCTTGTTTTTGTAGCTCGACGCCTTGCCATAGGCTTCCTCGAACAGAGCTGCCGCGCGGGCAGGGTCCTGCTCGACGCCCTGTCCCCTCGCGAACAGCTTGCCATAGGCGATCAGCGCCTTCGGATGGCCGCTCGAAGCGGCGAAGGCGTATTGTTCGGCCGCGAGGTCGAAATCCTTGGCGCGCAGCGCCTTCGACCCCCGCGTGTAGGACGAATCGTAGGATCCGCCTATCCGGTTCTGATAGGCGCCGCCGCAGGCGGTGAGGCCGGTCAGCGAGACCGCAAGGGCGATCGCGACAAGAGGGCGCTTCATCATTCCAACTCAGGCCTGCGCCTCCGTCCGTGACGACGGCGACCCGGCCTGCTCCCTAGCATCGTGGTTGGCCACCCCCGGATCTTCGCCCGGTGCGTTCGGTGGACGGGCCGTCCGGCGAGCCCGAGGACGAGGGGCCCGAGGACAAAGCTCTCAGAATGCGCGAATGCTGCCATGATCGCGCCCGCGATGCAACGCTCCCGGCCATCGATCGCGGCCGCTGTGGCGCGTATTCGGGGGCGTTGCGTATCCCGTGGTGGCCTGTGCGCCACGGATCGCGCGAGACTGACCTCTCGCGCCGGAACGATGCCGGCGTTCAGCCCATGCGGCCGAAGGCGGCGAGCTTGTCCCGCATGGCCTCCGCCAGAGGCTCGACGCCGGCGTCGAGGGCGATGACATAGGCCTGGGTCCAGTAGAAGCAGGCGGCGTCGATCTCGCCCTGGCGCTCATAGATGCTGGCGCCCCGGGCGTATCCGTCGGCGAGCCGCTCCAGACGGCCGGCGGTGTGCGCGTCCCTGATCGCGGCGTCGAGATCTTCGAACGCCTGCCGCTCGCTGATCATGATCGGAAGCGACGTCATGAGACCACCGCTACCGGTGCCGGCCTCTCCGACGCATGCGTCGCACCCGCGGCCTGCTCCGCGTGCAGCCGCCCGGCGACCCATTTGTGGAAGGCGTGGGTGGCCTCGTCCATCACCGGCGAGAACACGCCACCATCGAAGGCGGACGAGCGCCGCCCGCGCTGCATGCCCTCGACTACGAACACGTCCTCGGCGAACACCTCCTCCCACATCGCGCGCAGCGTGCGGCGAAGGTCCGCCATGTCCTCGTCCAGGGCTCGCCGGTCCGTGAAGTAGATCTCCAGATGCTCGATCGTGCGCGCCGGTCCGATCGGCTCCAGACGGATGGCGAAGAAATGGTCGCGATGGATGCCGAGCAGGACGTTCGGGTAGAGCGCCACATATTCCGCCCGCGTCCGCCAGACGTCGGTGACGGCGGCGGGCATGCGGGCGAGGCTTCGAAAGTCCGGAAAGCGCCGCCCGTCGCCCGAGAGCTTCGGGTCGTAGACGCGCGTGCCCTGACCGGAAAACAGGCCTCGCTCGACGATGTTGTCGTGGTCCTCGAGCCGGGAATAGCTGTTCAGGCCCGGATGGATCCAGGGCAGATGATAGCTTTCGCAGTAGTTCTCGACTGCGAGTTTCCAGTTGCAGGCGATGTCGAGCTTGAACGAGCCGTCGGCGCCGCCATGGTGTAGCTCGTCCGGATCGAACGGCTGCCAGCGCTCGGCGAGCGGCCGGATGAAGGTCTCGAAATCGGGCGCCTCGCCCGAAAGATCGACGAAGATCAGATCGAACCAGACGGCGGTGCGCACGGCGCGAAGCCCGAGCGTCGTTCGGTCGATCGCGGGATCGGCGTTCTGGCCGGGCCCACCGACATGGGGCGTGGCCTTGAGTGCGCCGTCGAGCGCGTAGCACCAGGAGTGGTAGGGACAGCGGATCACCGAACGGATCCGGCTCGCTTTCTCCACAAGCACCATGCCGCGATGGCTGCAGACATTGTGAAAGACGCGGACCTCGCCCGCCTTGTCGCGCAGCATGAGAAGCGGCGTGCCGAGATGGTCGACGGGCAAAGCGTCGCCCGGCTGCGGCAGGTCCTTCGCGAAACCGATGCAGCTCCAGCTGCGGTCGAACAGCGACGCCTTTTCCCGCTCGAAGAGGGTGGGATCGGTGTAGCACCGGTTCGGCAGGCCGCGCGCCTGGCCGATCGGCCGACGGCTGCGTTCGAGATCCGCCTCCAGGGTCGGATCGGGGGCCGTCGTCAGGCTCGGCTCGGTCATCTGGTCGCTCCCGTCAATCCCCGCGCGTCGACGTGAACCATGCTGGCCGATCCGGTGTCCTGCCTGTGCATGAAAGGCGTCATGTTCTTTCAAGCGCGCGGCAAAACGGTCGCCCCCTGCTGCCGCTGCAAGCCGTCGCTATGGGCTGGCACGACACAAGGCTGTGTGGCATGGGTAGAGGAAACGGGGCGGAAAGGGAGACAGGGATGCAGGCCATGCTGACGCCGGAAGCGGTCTTGCCGGCGGACGGATCGAAAGGCACGCTGGTCGGACGCGCGGAGACCGGGCGCGGTCCCTCGGTGGTGGCGATCCGGGACAATGGCGTGTTCGATCTCTCGCCTATGGTTGCCACCATGTCCGATCTTCTGGACGAGGACGATCCGGCCGCGATCGCGAAGAGCGGCGGTGACAGGATCGGCGATGTCGAAACAATCCTCGCCAACAGCGCTCATGATCGGCGTGAGTTGGGAACGCCCTGGTTTCTCGCCCCGATCGATCTGCAGGCGATCAAGGCGTCAGGCGTCACCTTCGCGAAAAGCATGCTGGAGCGCGTGATCGAGGAGCAGGCGCGCGGCGATGCCGCCAAGGCCGAGGCGATCCGAAAGACCATCGCTTCAGTGATCGGCTCGGATCTCTCGAAGATCGTGCCCGGATCGGATGCCGCCATGCGCCTCAAGGCCCACCTGATCGGCGAGGGCGCCTGGTCGCAATATCTGGAGGTCGGCATCGGCCCGGACGCGGAGATCTTCACCAAGGCGCCGCCCATGGCCGCGGTCGGCACCGGCGCTTTGATCGGCATCCGCCGGGACAGTTCCTGGAACAACCCGGAGCCGGAACTGGTGGTCGCCGTCAACGCGCGCGGCGAGATCAAGGGGGCGACGCTCGGCAACGATGTCAATCTTCGGGACTTCGAGGGGCGAAGCGCCCTTCTTCTCGGCAAGTCCAAGGACAACAACGCTTCGACCGCGATCGGCCCGTTCCTCCGTCTCCTGGACGATACGCTCACCCTCGATCAGCTTCGAAAGACCACCATCACGCTTCGGGTGGAAGGCGAGGAGGACGGCTTCGTGCTCGACGGCACCAGCTCCATGGGCGAGATCAGCCGCGACATCGAAGAGCTGGTCGGCCAGACCATCGGCGCCAATCATCAATATCCGGACGGCTTCGTGCTGTTCGCCGGCACCATGTTCGCGCCGATCGAGGACCGGGGTGCTCCGGGCGAGGGCTTCACCCACAAGCCGGGTGATCTGGTGACCATCGCCTGTCCCGAACTCGGCACGCTCGCCAACCGCGTCGCCTTCTGCGACGAGGTGCCGGCCTGGACCTTCGGCGCCTCGGCGCTCATGAAAAACCTCGCCGCCCGCGGATTGCTGGCAGCAACGGGCTGAAGTTGCCGGCGGCAACGGGCTGAACTTGCCTGACACTGGCTCGAACGGAGAGAACGACAACATGTCCGACCTCGCCCCGCTCCCGGCGTTTCCGCCGGTCACCGGCGATCCCGCCCCTGACGACAGCGGGCGCTATTTTTACGAGGAGCTCAGCCTCGCTTTCAGGAATCGCGGCATGCCGCTGGAGGCCCTTCGCTATGCGCGTACGCCGATCGGTCTTCACTATCTCCTGATCCATTTCGACATCCCGGTCGCGGACGCCGCGGACTGGACGCTCGACATCGGCGGGCTGGTCGAAAAGCCGCTCACCCTCGACATGGACGCGATCAGAGCGCGGCCCGCCGTGACCCGTCCGGTCACCATGGAATGCGCCGGCAACGGCCGTGCCAGAATGCATCCCCGCCCGGTCAGCCAGCCCTGGCTGAATGGCGCCATCGGCACGGCGGAGTGGACCGGCACGCCGCTCGGCCCGATCCTCGAGGAGGCCGGGCTCAAGCCCGAGACCGCCGACATCGTCTTCACCGGCGCCGATTCCGGCATGGAGGCGGGTGCGATGCAGTACTACCAGCGCTCACTGACGCCTGACGAGATCGAACGCGATCAGCCGCTCCTGATCTACGCCATGAACGGCAAGGAACTGGAGCCGCAGCACGGCTATCCGCTTCGTCTGATCGTGCCGGGCTGGTACGGCATGACCAGCGTCAAATGGCTGCGTCGCATCGAGGCGGTCGATCGCCGTTTCGACGGCCATTACATGGACGGCACCTACCGCTACCGGGACAGCACCGACGTCCCGGGCGAGCCGGTCACCCATCAGCGCGTGCGCTCCCTGATGGCGCCGCCCGGCGTGCCCGACTTCTACTTCAGAAAACGTATGGTCGAAGCCGGCCGCCACCGCCTCGAGGGTCGCGCCTGGGCTGGTCCGAGGGCGATCGCCAGGGTCGAGGTGAGCACCGATGGCGGCGCGAGCTGGGCGCCGGCGGAGGTCGAGTCTGCGAGCGCCGCCTGCTGCTGGCAGGGCTGGAGCTTCGACTGGGAGGCGACGCCGGGTGAAGCGACGCTCATGGTGCGCGCCACCGACGAGGCCGGCGAGGTCCAGCCGGATGAGCCGATCTGGAACATCCACGGCATGGGCAACAATGCGGTGCAGAAGGTCGATGTGATCGTCCGCTGAGCGGACGTCAGGCGAGCGGTTCGGTCGCCCGCATCATCCAGTCCCCGGCCGGGCCGTCCAGCCGATCGCCGAGATCCTGCCTGACCGTGGCGTGATAGGCGTCCACCCAGGTCCGTTCGTCCGGGGTCAGCATCGTCACGTCGATCAGGGTCCGATCCAGCGGCACGCGGGTCACGTTCTCGAAGCCGAGAAGGTCACGCTCGCCGCCTTCGGGCGGTTCGGCATCCCTGACGATCACCAGGTTCTCGATGCGGATGCCGTAGGCGCCGGGCCGGTAGTAGCCGGGCTCGTTCGAGAGGATCATGCCGGGCTTCAGCGGCACCGTCCCGGTCTTGGCGATGCGGGCTGGTCCCTCGTGAACGCACAGGAACGAGCCGATACCGTGGCCGGTGCCGTGGTCGAAGTCGAGACCGGCCTGCCAGAGCGGCGCGCGTGCGAAGGCGTCGATCTGGGCTCCGCTCGTTCCCTTCGGAAACCGGATGCGATCCAGGGCGATGTGGCCCTTCAGTACCAGGGTGTAATGGCGACGCATCTCGTCGGTTGGCTCGCCGACCGCGACGGTCCGGGTGATGTCGGTGGTGGCGTCCGGATACTGACCGCCGCTGTCCACCAGATAGAGGTTGCCGCGCTCCAGCGCTCGGTTCGACTCTTCCGTCACTCTGTAATGGGCGAGCGCCGCGTTCGGCCCCGCCGCCGAGATGGTGTCGAAGCTCGGGCCGCGGTAGAGCGGATCTTTCCCGCGTTCGGCTTCGAGCGCGGCGGCGGCTTCGAGCTCGGTGATCTCGTCGCCGTCGGCGAGCGCCTCGCTCAGCCAGGCGAGAAAGCGGGTGACGGCGGCACCGTCCCGGATCTGGGCGGCTCGAGCGCCTTCGAGTTCGGTCTCGTTCTTGATTGCCTTGGCGAGGATGCAGGGCTCGCTGTCTTCTATGAGCCGGGCGCCGGCTGCGGTCAGCCGCTTCGTCAGCGCGACATTGGTCCAGGCGGGATCGGCGAGCACGGTTTTCTTCTGCTTGCCGAGATAGTCGAGGGCCTTGTCAAAGTCCTGGATGGCCTGGATCGAGACACCGTTCCCCAGGTTCTGACCAGGGCGAAGCTTGCGTTCGTCCAAGAAAAACTCGACGGCGCCGTCCTTGTGGAGCAAGGCGAAGGCGACGGTGAGGGGATTGAACGGCACGTCGCCGCCTCGGATGTTGAGGAGCCAGGCGATGCTGTCGGGGGCACCGATCAGGGAGACGTCGGCGCGGGTCTCTTCGACCTTCCTGCCCATGCGTGTGCGTTTGTCGTCGCTGCTCTCGCCGGCATAGCGAACGTCGAGCTCATCGATCGGCGCGATCGGCATCGCCGGCTGGCCCGGCCAGATCGTATCGACGGGGTTGTCGTCGAGCGCGACCAGCTCTGCGCCCGCCTTGTCGCAGGCCTTCTGGAAGCGTTCAACCTCGGCCTTGACGTGGAGATTGGCGTCGTAGCCGAAACGCTGGCCCTTTTTCAGGTTGTCGCCGAGCCATTTCGCGGGCGGGGTTTCGATCAGATGGGCGCGCTCGAACAGGTCCGCATCGAGCTGCTGCTCGGCCTGCACGGTGTAGCGGCCGTCGACGAAGACGGCGGCACGGTCGCCGAGAACGACCAGCGTTCCCGCAGATCCGGTGAAGCCCGTCAGCCAGGCCAGACGCTGGCGGGCATCGGGGATGTACTCATTTCGATGTTCGTCAGTCAACGGAACAATGAGCCCGTCCAGGTCGAGCGTCGACAGCGTCGACCTCAGGCCGGCGAGCCGATCGGAAATCGGCAGGGGCTGGTTTGCGTCCCTCTTGTCGAGGGCGGCGAGACGATCTTTCAGCAGATCGCGCAGATCGGCGGCGTCGGGCGGGGCAATGAGGTCGAGCCAAGCGTCGGGGTCATGGCCCTTGGGGGCGGCAAGTACGCCTTTCAGCAGGTCGTCGATTTCGTCGAGCGATGTCTCAGTGCCATGAGACGCAAGCGCCTCCGTCAGCCGACCGTCATCCGTCGCTGCCATAACCTATCCCAATTTGGATTCGGGCCGCGTTGCCAGAAACAAGCAAGTCAACGCTTGAGGCCGCGCCTCACTTGGCGGGGGCCATGATCATGATCATCTGGCGGCCTTCCATGCGCGGGAACTGCTCGATCTTGACGGTTTCGCCGACTTCTTCGCGGACCCGGTTCAGGACCTTCATGGCGATGTCCTGATGGGCGAGTTCACGACCGCGGAAGCGCATGGTCACCTTGACCTTGTCGCCTTCCTCGATGAAGGCGTGCACCTTGCGCATCTTGGTCTCGTAGTCGTGGTCGTCGATATTGGGGCGCATCTTGATTTCCTTGACCTCGATCACCCGCTGTTTCTTGCGTGCGGCGTTGGCCTTTTTCTGCGCCTCGTATTTGAACTTGCCGTAATCGAGAATCTTGCAGACGGGTGGACTGGCGTTGGGCGAGACTTCGACCAGGTCGAGCCCTGCCGCCATCGCCTTCTCCAGTGCCTGCGGGAGGCCGACGACGCCTGCCATTTCGCCGTCCGCGTCGACCAGGCGAACCTCTGCCGCTTCAATTCTGTCGTTGATTCGGTATTCGTCTTTTGCCGGAGCTGCCATCTAGGTTGAGTTACCCTCCAAACCTTGTCATTCCGTTAATCCCATCCGCAGTCCCCTCTCCGTAGTGAGCAGAAAAACCTATAGCCCCTGCAAAAATGTTCGTGGAACAAACACTTGCAAAAGCTAGGCCGACCCCAAGTCAGGAGCCTGCGACTCTTTGACAAATAACGCCACTGCATCGTCGAGAGCAAGCATTTCTTGGCCCTGCTGGCCCAAACGGCGCAAGGAAACCGTGCGCTGTTCGGCCTCGCGGCCGCCGACGGCGAGGATGAGCGGCACCTTGCCGACCGAATGCTCCCGGACCTTGTAGCCGATTTTGTCGCTTCGAAGATCTAGCTCAAAGCGCAGACGCGCCTTTTCGAGGGCTTCGCCGACCTCTCGGGCGTAGTCGTCCGCCTCGTTGGTGATGGTGGCGACCACGACCTGAACCGGAGCCAGCCAGAGCGGCATCCTGCCGGCATGCTCCTCGATCAGGATGCCGATGAAGCGCTCCATGGAACCGAGGATCGCACGGTGAAGCATGACCGGCCGGTGCTTGGCGCCATCCTCGCCGACATAGTTGGCGTTCAGACGCTCGGGAAGGACGAAGTCCACCTGCAGCGTGCCGCATTGCCATTCGCGGCCGATGGCGTCGGTCAGCACGAATTCCAGCTTCGGGCCATAGAAGGCACCTTCGCCGGGGTTGAGCGTCGTCTCCAGCCCAGCCGCTTCGGTCGCGTCCTTGAGTGCTGTCTCGGCCCTGTCCCAGACATCGTCCTCGCCGGCGCGCACGGGCGGTCGGTCCGAGAATTTGACGTGGACGTTGGTGAAGCCGAAATCGGCGTAGATGCTCCGCAGCAGATCGCAGAACGCGATGCTCTCCGAGGTGATCTGATCCGGCGTGCAGAAGATGTGGGCGTCGTCCTGGACGAAGGCACGGACCCGCATGATGCCGTGGAGAGCGCCCGAGGGCTCGTTGCGGTGGCATGAGCCGAACTCGGCCATCCTCAATGGCAGGTCGCGATAGCTTTTTAGCGACTGATTAAAAATCTGCACATGGGCCGGGCAGTTCATCGGCTTCACCGCGAGGGTTTTGTTCTCGACCTCGAGGGTGAACATGTTCTCGCGGAACTTTTCCCAGTGGCCTGACTGCTCCCAGAAGACGCGGTCGTACATCTCCGGCGTCTTGACCTCCTGGTAGCCGGCGCGGTCGAGCCGACGGCGCATATAGTTCTCGACCTCGCGGTAGAGCACCCAGCCCTTGGGATGCCAGAAGACGGCGCCGGCCGCCTCTTCCTGCAGGTGAAAGAGGCCGAGCTGCTTGCCGAGTTTTCGATGGTCGCGCCGCTCCGCTTCCTCCAACCGGTGCAGGTAGGCGTCGAGCTGCTTCTCGTCCGCCCAGGCGGTGCCGTAGATGCGCTGGAGCTGGGCGTTCCTGGCATCACCCCGCCAATAGGCGCCGGCGACCTTCATCAGCTTGAAGGCCTTGCCGAGATCTTTGGTCGAGCGCATATGCGGGCCGCGGCAGAGGTCGACGAAGCCGCCCTGGCGGTAGAGCGTGATGGTCTCGGTCTCGGGCAGGTCCCGGATGATCTCGACCTTATATTGCTCGCCCATCTTTTCGAACAGCGCGACCGCCTCGTCCCGATCCCAGACCTCGCGCTGGATCGGCTCCGCGCGAGAAACGATCTCGGCCATGCGCGCCTCGATCTTTTCGAGGTCGTCCGGCGTGAACGGCTCGTTCCGTGAAAAATCGTAATAAAAACCGTCGTCGATCGCCGGGCCGATGGTGACCTGGGTGCCGGGATAAAGCTCCTGCACCGCCTCGGCCATGGCGTGCGCCGCATCGTGGCGGATGAGGGGAAGCGCGTCGTCGTCCCCGCGTTTGATCAGGCGGACGGTCACGCCATCCGGCAGTTCCCGATCGAGATCCCAGACCTCGCCATCCACCTCCATGGCGACCACGACCTTGGCCAGCGAGGGGCTGATTGCGGTCGCCAGGTCCGTCCCGGTCGCGCCCGCCGTCAGCGTCTTCACGGCGCCGTCGGGGAGCTTGATCTGAACGGATTCGGACGACGGCTCGGCGGCCGCCTCGGGCATGGCGGAATTCATGACGTCCTCTTGGCAGGGCGAATCGCCCTCTCTATGTGGCGAAAAATTTCGCGCGGACAATGGGGTGGAGGGCGGAAGGTGTCAAGGACGGCCTCCGAGGGGAGGGAGCCGTGATCAGGACATCGAGACGCCATTCGCCAGGGTTTCGCTAGCTGGCGGCGAGACGACGTCAAAGCCGTGCGAAAATCTTGCCGAGAGAGGCTTGGTCCAACCGGTAGGTTTCGAAGCAGACGGGCGGCGGATCGAAGAGGTGGGCGTGGCTTTCGCCGATCGTGCCTGCGGCGTGGTCGGCCGAGATCAGCCAGCGCCGCCTGGCGGCGCCCATGGATTTCAACAGTTGCAGCCACGCCCACGCCTCCTGATCGCAGGCCCGCCTGGGCGACGGCAGGTAAAGAAAGATCGTGCCGTAATCTTCCCGGCTGTAGCGCCGCAGAATATTGATCAGCGTTATGGGATTGGCGTCCATTTCGGGGTCACATTTCATCATCGTCTCCGTGACCGGCGATCAGCCCGGCCTTCCGGCAAATTCTTTTCGAGAATGAGGCCTGAGCCTTCGTCCTTGGGAACCGCTTCAGTCATCGGACCTGCTTCCGAGCGACCGAAGCCAGCGACGGGGCAGCTGTCCGTCGGCCGTCCCGCCATGCCCGTCGCGCTTTTCCGATTCGAGGGAGAATCGCCGGAAAAGGCGATCCACAACGAAGGCGAGAATGACGAGGGACTGGACCAGCACCGTCAGCGCGACAAGCAGTCCGATGGCCGGCAGAGCGAAGGACTCGAGCTGGGAGAAAAAGGAATCGGCGAGCCCGTCGAAGATCCCGGTCGACAGGGTGCGTTGGACCATCAGGGTCAACCAGCTGCCGGCCTGACCCCGCTCGAGGTCGCCGAAAACCGATATTTCAGGCATCAAAAGCCAGACTCGAAACAAAAATTCCGCCATTCCCCGCTCTCCTCCTCGGAAAGTCCAGCGGTCTCAAAAATTTTTTCTTCTTTGTGATTTGCCGTCTCTCTGATTCAGGACTATACCACTGACAGTCAGTCGACGCCAATCTGGTTAACAGAAATTTTCTTTTAGTCAGAAAAGCGAAATTCTGTTAACCAGAATAGATTGGTGTTGAATCGAGGTTTGCACGATGACCAGCGTCGGTGGCAAAGCCGACATCGAGGCCCTCTTGGAGCGGATCGGCGAGACCGGCAAACTCCCGGAGCCCTATGCCGGCGATCCCGGCTCGTTGTTCCTCGCGATCCATCACCAGTGGGTCGAGAACGGCGGCACCGTCGCCGGCAAGCGCAGGCACAGCATCCGTACACTTGAGGAGTTGTTGAGAGCCGAAGGGACTCCAGTCGCTTCGCTGCGATCGAAGTTGAATGGGGAGACGCGTTTAAAAGATGATGATGCTGGCGCGTTGCTCGACGTTTATTTTTCGCGTTGGAATTTCGGAAGGAGGACAATGATGAAGGAAAGGTATATCGTTTCTTAACGACTAAAGATTGTTCAAAACTCGCCGTATTATAATATTAAATCCTTTTTTAAGATCAAAGGTGTATTGCTTCTTCCAAGAATGAAGAAGATCGCAGGCGTCGTTCAGAAATTCCAAAAGGAGCGATTGATGAATCCTCATTTTCTTAGCTGGTCGCGACGTGACTATAGAGAATTTCAAAATATCAAAGGCATTTGTTCATGTTAGTAGAATTGGTAGTGTTGCAGGGCCTACGACATCAGCCGCAATACGGAGATTTTGTGAATCATCGAACGATTATTGGAGAATCGATCTGAGAGATGAAATGAATCGTAACTTGATTTGGATCGTGGATCCCTGGTGATCGAGACATCAACAATGACGAGTCATTGGCCGCCTTTTCGAATGCCGAGCAATTGGCTACATTTTTCCGCGCTGTAAGACTATTAAGTGATCCCGATTGCAGAAGCCAGATGGCAGTGGCTTATCAAACCATGCTGTTGTTTTGGTCGGTAGCATGGATACAGCCATAATTGATCGGCTCTATACCCCACACTTTGAAGAGTTAGAAGGTATTAAATCAGACGGTGACTGTGATTCGGCGGAATGTCAAGTACAGTCATTTTTTACTAGATGCGTCTCCACCCAAATGGCTACGCGTCCACAATTCACGCAACTCTATGGTCAAGACCTTGAAGCGCTAGAGAATAGCTCGTTTTTGCTTTGTCTCGATGAAGCAGAAACTCGTTGGCGTTATTTTGGCTATGTACCTGCAAATCCCCCGATCATGGCGAAAGATGGACAAATATCGTTCGTAAAGTTCCTCGAGCTGGAGCTCGCCGGGACCTGCTATTCGATCGAGTCGCGTCGATTGTCCATGCCGCTGCTTGTTTCCGTCTTAGGCCGTCAAGGTTGGAATGATGCTGAAATGACCAATTGCGTTCGATTCTATCCTTCGGCATCTTGATTTCGCTGTCTTTCGACTATCAGAGTTTTTGAATGCTGAGACATTGAGTAAACCCCTCCCTAGAGATTGGAACGCGTACTTCGATTCCAACTATTTCAAACGTATTTGAATCGGTCTTTTTTACACGAAGGTTCTAGGATTTATCATGTCCGTCGCTGACCAGCTCTACCTAAGGCGATCGTTCAACCTGGCGCCATCGTCACCCTCATCACCCCAGCCCCCCATGGCTGCAATCTGAGCTGCCCGTTCTGCTTCATCCGCCAGCGTGGCGAGGATCAGGCGGGGTCCGTGCTGAAACCGAAGGACTATGTCCACTTCGTCGAGCAGGCCGCCGCCGGCGGCCCGGTCGCTGCCGTGTGCATTCAGGGCTATGAGCCGCTGCTGCCGGAGGCGATGGCCTATACGCGGGCGATCCTGGCGACCGGGCGCAGGCTCGGGATTCCCACGAGCCTGGTCACGAACGGCGTCGAGCTGGCGAACGCCGTCGACGAGCTCGCGGCTCTCCGGCTCTCGAAAATCGCCGTCTCGATCGATGCCGCCGATCCCGACTCCCACGACCGCCAGCGCAGGAAGGCCGGGGCCTGGGCGGCGGCGGTCGAGGGGTTGAAACAGGCGGTCGAAAAATTTCCCATGATCACCGAGATCACGGTGACGTCGGTCCTGATCCCGAAGCGGCGGCGTCAGCTGGAGGGGATGCCGGCCCTTCTTCGCGACATCGGCGTCGAACGCTGGGTGGTCAACGCGCTCCGCAGGATCGAGCCGGGCAGCCCTGGCCGCCCGTGGGGCGATCGTTCCGGGATTCTCGAGGATATGGCCGTGCTGCAGCGGATCGCCGACCGGCATGGTGTCGATTTCTGTGTCGACGATGAATTCGACACGCTGCGCCATGGAGATCCCGGAGAAGATATCGGCCGGATCGAAGCGCTTCGGGTCAGGCGTCTGGAAAGGCCGTCCGGCGTCTTTCGCCTGCTTCCGGACGGTCGATGCTCGAAAGGCCGGGAGATTCTGGAACGGGTCGGTTCGAAAACGTCCCGATGGGACCCGGCGGCCATGGATGCGGGCGCGTTCCTGCGATCGCTGGAGCGGCGGCGAGGGGCTTGAGCAGGGCGCGCGGCCTCGGAGGGGGCTCTCAGAACTGGGTCAGGGTGTCGTGGAGCGAGGCGACTTCGGTGCCGGAGATGACGTTGAAGTCGCTCATCACCTCCCAGGGATGCACCTGGCGGCCGTAATAGGCGGCGTTCCAGTCGTTCTTCGCGGCCATGTAGCTGCCGTCGATGGCGAAGCCGCCGAACAGGCCCTGGTTCTTGGCGAAGACGTAGAGATCCTCGCCGAAACGGGTGGTGGTGGCGGCGCCGACGGTGGCGCCCGTGCGTCCGGCCGCGACGGAGGCGTCCGCGCCGAGCTTGAAGCCCGAGCCCACGATCCGCTTGACGGCGCCCTCGTTCATGACGGTCAGCACCACGTCGGAGCTCTGCACCCCGAACTGCAGGCCGAGGCTGCCTCCATAGACATCGTAGAAGGCCGGCTGCCCCCAGTCGCCCGTGCGCGGATTGCGCACCAGCATCACGGCGGTGCCGCGCTCGGCGCCGGCGAGGAAACTCCCCTTCAGAAGGTCGGGCACGACCACGATGGCGTAGGCGTTCTGGACGTAGACCCGCATGCGCTGATATTGCGGATCCTCGAGAAAATCGCGGAGCACCAGTCGGGACTGCTCGAGCAGCCTTTCCGAACGGGAGACGCTCGCCTCCTCGGTGCCGGAACTCGCACAACCCGCAAGGCCGAGGGTCGAGACGACCAAGAGCCCGATCAACCAATGTCTGGCAATCGCCATCCGCCGCGCCTCCGTAAATCGCATCCAAACAAGCGTCTCAGCCAGCCGACAACCAAGCGAATTCTCTAGCCAAACCTCGAATCGAATGTCAAGATAACATAATAAAATCTTGGATTACAACGATTTTTCCATCGCGACGACTGCGCCTTTCCTTGCGCCGGCGTGCCCAACAGGGAGAGATCATGGCGATCCTCAAGCCGAGCGGTCTGACCGGCCGCATCGAAGCCGTCCTGATCAACGCCGAGACGGGCGCTGCCGAGGTCGAGCGGGTCGGGGCCGGTTTCGCCGGCCTCGAAGGCGATGCCTATGCCGGCCTGACGCGCCCAGCCTGCGTGCGCACCAGGCGCCAGTATCGCCCTGGCATCGCGATCCGCAACGTTCGCCAGATCACCATCGTCTCGGCCGAGGACCTTGCCTCGATCGGGGAGTCGATGGGCCTGCCGGAACCGGTTCGTCCGGCATGGATGCGGGCCAATCTGGTGATCTCCGGCATTCCCGAGCTCACGAGGCTTCCGCCATCCTCGCGGCTGATCGTCGCCGACGGCGCTTCGCTGGTGGTGGACATGGAGAACGAAGCCTGCACCTTCCCGGGCGAGCTGATCGAGCCCCACCACCCCGGCCGCGGCAAGCGGTTCGTGAAAGCCGCGTTCGGCCGGCGCGGCGTCACCGCCTGGGTCGAGCGCGAGGGGGATATCTGGCGGGGCGCCGAAGTGGCGCTGCACATCCCGCCCCAGCGCCTCTACGCCCCGGCGCGGTAGGACGATTGAACCGCTCGTTCGTCCGGTCAATCAATATCGTCCGCGCCAGCCACCGCGACCATGGCGATGATGATGGCCGTGGCGCTTGTGGTGATGGCCGCGATAGTGGCGGCCTCCGCCATGATGGCCGCCGCCCTGGTAGCCGCCGCCGTGGTAGCCATAGCCGCCGTGAACATAGCCGTGGTGCAGGTGGCAGCCGGACAGAGCGAGCGTCAGGCCGCCGGCGATCAGCGCCATGCGGAGAAAAGGCCGTCCCGGCCGGATTTTGACCATCCGAGGTCTCCCTTCCATCGAAGGGGTAACCGTGAAGCGACCGGACTGAATGATGACTGAACGTTTCGTTCATAAAGCGTCGAGCTGACCTGCGTTGGCGCGAAGCACCTCCTCGCCCCGCGGCGTCAGCCCGTAGACGCCGCGCTCCACCCGCTCGAACCAGCCATAGACGTCCCGCAGCAGGATCTGACCCGCCCGCTCGACGCCGGCTGCGGCACGCAGCTCGGCGACTTTTGTCGGTCCGTGCGCCCCGAGGATATGGGCGCAGCGAAGGGCGTCCTGGCGATAGGCGGTCATGATCGGTTTCTTTGTCGTGCCGCCGGCCATCGGATCGCCGACCCGTCGCGCGAACTCCCGAAGCAGTCTCTCTTTTTTGTTCTTGGCCACGCGCGGCCTGTGCGGCCCCGGATCCAGCCTCGGCTCCACCAGACCGCTTTCGACATGCACGGTCAAAAGCCCGACGCCGAGCCGCCGGCAAAGCCGGAGAATGTCCTTCGAGCGGCGGGTCCAGAGCGACTTTTTTCCGGTTTTCGATCGCCACATAGACCTTGTCGGTTAGCGAGAAACGCTCGACTGCCTGAAACACCAGATCCAGCGAAAAACGCAGCTTCATCTCGACGACGACCGGGTCTTCCTCGCCACGCACCGCCACCACGTCGCAGCGCCCGATCTCGCCTTTGACGGCATAACCCTGGCCTTCGAGGAAGGTTTTTATCAGTGGGTAGAGGTCGGTTTCGATTAAACGCACCTGATTACCTAGCTTTGACTTCACTGCCGCAGCTTAGTCATACTGCATGAAAACGAAATTACACCTCTGTTTTCTATCTTCATCCGACTGAAAATATAATTGCAGTTCGACTTACTCTTGTGTATAACATGCATAACATGTTTGACAAAAGGCGCGACCTATGGCATCTCACTCATCAACTTTAGCGTTTCGAGTACCAACTGAGCTCGCTGAAGAGTTGGACAAGCTGTCCGAGGAAACCGGACGCAGTAAGAGCTACTACGTCCGCGAAGCGCTGATGCAATACCTGGAAGATAGGGCCGACTATCTCGATGCCGTCAGGATCCTCGAAAAGAGCAAAGGAAAAAAGCGGATCCCGTTCGAGCAGATCAAACGGGAACTCGGCCTGGACGATTGAGTTCACCGAGGATGCGCGTCGCCAGATCAAGCGACTCGACCCTCAATGGCAGAGGGCAATTACCCGCTATCTCGATGAACGCGTCCTCGCGCTGCCTGACCCCCGCCTGATCGGCGAGGGTTTGCAAGAAAACATGACCGGCTATTGGCGCTACCGCGTCGGCGACTACCGCATCGTCTGCAGGATCGAGGACCACCGTCTCGTCATCGTGGTGATCAAGCTCGGCCACCGCCGCGAGGTCTATCGCTGACCGCTCGCTTTTTGCGCGTTTTGTTGTGTTCGCCTTCAGCCTGCGCTATAGACGGCGCGCAGTTTTGATGTCTTCGTCTCCCGCCAGGGATTCCCAGCGATGTCACGCCAGTCGAGCCGCCGCCGCAAGGTCTATGAGGGCAAGGCCAAGGTCCTGTTCGAGGGGCCCGAGCCCGGTACGCTCATTCAATATTTCAAGGACGATGCCACCGCCTTCAACAATCAGAAGCAGGGCGTCATCACCGGCAAGGGTGTGCTGAACAACCGCATCTCCGAATATCTCATGGAGAAGCTCGCCTCGATCGGCATCCCGACCCATTTCGTCCGCCGCCTGAACATGCGCGAGCAGCTGGTGAAGGAGGTCGAGATCATCCCGATCGAGGTGGTGATCCGAAACGTCGTCGCGGGCTCGCTCGCCAAGCGCTTCGGCCTGGAGGAAGGCGAGCCGCTGCCGCGCTCGATCGTCGAATATTACTACAAATCCGACGAACTCGGCGATCCGCTGGTCACCGAGGAGCACATCTCCGCCTTCGGCTGGGCCGCCTATCAGGAGATCGACGAGATGCTCAATCTCGCGCTCCGCATCAATGATTACCTCTCCGGTCTGTTCATGGGCGCAGGCCTCCGCCTCGTCGACTTCAAGATCGAGTTCGGCCGCCTTTGGGAGGACGAGGAGATGCACATCATCCTCGCCGACGAGATCTCTCCCGACAGCTGCCGCCTCTGGGACGTGCTCACCAATGAGAAGCTGGACAAGGACCGCTTCCGGCGCGATCTCGGCCGGGTCGAGGAGGGCTACCAGGAAGTCGCAAGACGCCTCGGCATCCTGCCCGAAGCCGGCCCTCGCGACCTCAAAGGCCCCGAAACCGTCCAGTAGCGGCCCGCTACTGGGTTGACTTGGACCTCGTCACGTCACGGAAAGTTCGAGAAAAATGAAAGCGAAAGTTCATGTGAGGCTTAAAGAGGGCGTCCTCGATCCCCAGGGTGCGGCGATCGGCAGGGCGCTTGGTCAGCTCGGCTTCGAGGGCGTCGGCGAGGTGCGGCAGGGCAAGCTGATCGAGCTCGAGCTCGCCGCCTCCGACCAGGCCGCCGCCAGGGCCGAGGTCGAGGCCATGTGCGAGAAACTCCTCGCCAATCCGGTTATCGAAACCTATTCGGTCACCATCGAGACCGAAGCTCGGTCAGGCTGAACTTAAACTTAGAAGTATCGAGGAACGGATAACGTGCAGGCAGGTGTCATCACCTTTCCCGGCTCCAATTGCGATCGCGACGTCGCGGTCGCGCTCGAACGGGCAGGCGCGTCGGTCACGCGGCTCTGGCACGCCGACCCCGAACTGCCCCGCCTCGATCTGATCGTGCTGCCCGGCGGCTTTTCCTATGGCGACTACCTCCGCTCCGGCGCCATCGCCGCCAAGGCGCCGATCATGATGGAGGTGGTGCGCGCCGCGGAAGCCGGCGTCCCGGTGCTCGGCATCTGCAATGGCTTCCAGCTTCTCGCCGAGACCGGGCTGGTGCCCGGTGCCCTGATCGCTAATGCCGGCCTCAAATTCGTCTGCCGCGAGGTTGCGCTCGACGTCGTCAGCACCGCCTCGGTCTTCACCGCAAACTACGACCCGGCGAGACCGCTGAGCATCCCCGTCGCCCATCACGACGGCAACTATGTCTGCGACGAGGACGAGCTGAAGCGTCTCCGGGACGAGGATCGCATCGCCTTTCGCTATCTGGACAATCCGAACGGTTCGGTCGCCGATATCGCGGGCGTGCTCGGGACCGGGCGAAACGTGCTGGGCCTGATGCCCCACCCGGAACGGGCGGTCGATCCCGTGACCGGCGGCACCGACGGCGTGCCGATGTTCCGCGGCCTCATGGAGGCGCTGTCATGAGCGTGCGCAACGACCCGATCACGCCGGAGCAGGTCGCCGAACACGGCCTTTCGGAGGACGAATACAAGCTGATCCTCGAAATCCTGGACCGGCCGCCCTCGGCCGTCGAGCTCGGCATCTTTTCGGTGATGTGGAGCGAGCACTGCTCGTATAAGTCCTCCAAGCACTGGCTCAAGAAGCTGCCGACCACCGCACCCTGGGTGATCTGCGGCCCCGGCGAGAACGCCGGCATCGTCGATGTCGGCGGCGGCATGGCGGCAGTGTTCAAGGCGGAAAGCCACAACCACCCCAGTTTCATCGAGCCCTATCAGGGTGCTGCCACCGGCGTCGGCGGAATCCTTCGGGACATCTTCACCATGGGCGCGCGCCCGGTCGCCATCCTGAACGCGCTTCGCTTCGGCAGCCCCGATCATCCGAAGACGCGGCATCTGGTGGATGGCGTGGTCGCCGGGATCGGCGGCTACGGCAACTGCATCGGCGTGCCCACGGTCGGCGGCGAGACCACCTTCCACGCCGCCTATAACGGCAACATTCTCGTCAACGCCATGTGCGTCGGCCTGGTCGAGCAGGACCGGATTTTCTATGCCGCGGCCGCCGGCGTCGGCAATCCCGTCGTCTATGTCGGCGCCAAGACCGGGCGGGATGGCATCCACGGTGCCACCATGGCGTCGGCCGAGTTCAGCGACGAGACCGAGGCGAAACGCCCGACCGTTCAGGTCGGCGACCCCTTCACCGAAAAGCTGCTGCTCGAAGCCTGCCTGGAGCTGATGCGCACCGACGCCATCGTCGCCATTCAGGACATGGGAGCGGCCGGACTGACCTCGTCTTCGTTCGAAATGGCCTCCCGGGGCGAGGTCGGCATCGAGATGGATCTCGATCGCGTGCCCATGCGCGAGACAGGCATGACGCCCTACGAGATCATGCTGTCGGAGAGCCAGGAGCGCATGCTGCTGGTCCTGCGCGAAGGGGCGGAGGAAGACGCGAGAAAGATCATGGCGAAATGGGATCTCGACTTCGCCACGGTCGGCAGGGTGACCGACACCGGCTGCATGGTGTTGCGCTGGCATGGCGAGACCGTGGCCGACGTGCCGATCGCGCCGGTGAGCGGTGCCTCCCCGGTCTACCAGCGCCCCTTCGAGGAGACCGAACCCGCCCTGCCGGTCATCGCGGAAAGCATCTCGCCGCCGATCCCGCACGATCAGGCCCTTCTGAAGCTGATCGGTGCGCCGGACCTCTGTTCGAAGAGATGGATCTACGAGCAATATGACCACATGGTCATGGCCGACACCGTGCAGCGGCCTGGCGGCGATGCGGCGGTGGTCAGGATCCACGGCACCGGCCGCGGCCTCGCCATGACCACCGACTGCACGCCCCGCTACTGCTTTGCGGACCCGGTGCAAGGCGGTCGCCAGGCGGTCGCCGAAGCCTGGCGGAATATCACCGCGGTCGGCGCCCGACCGCTTGCCATCACCGACTGCCTGAATTTCGGCAATCCCGAAAACCCCGCCATCATGGGCCAGTTCGTCGGCTGCCTCGAAGGCGTCGGTGAGGCCTGCGCCGCCCTCGACTTTCCGGTCGTCTCCGGCAACGTCTCCCTCTACAACGAGACCGACGGCCAGGCGATCCTGCCGACCCCGACCATCGGCGGCGTGGGCCTGGTGGACGATCTCGAAAAGAGCGTCACCATCGCCTATGATCGCGCGGATCTCCCGCTGGTCCTGATCGGCGAGACCCATGGCTGGCTAGGCAGCTCGCTCTATCTTCGCGAGGTCTGCGGCCGCGAGGAGGGGGCGCCGCCGCCGGTGGAGCTGGCGATCGAGCGGCGAAACGGCGATCTGGTCCGGCGGCTGATCGAGGGCGGCGATGTCGTCGCCTGCCACGATCTCGCCGATGGCGGTCTCTTGGTGGCGCTCGCCGAGATGGCGATTGCCTCCGGCATCGGTGCTGCGCTGGAGCCGCCGGCCGGCCTGCAGAGCGAGGCTGGCTGGCTGTTCGGCGAGGATCAGGGCCGCTATCTCCTGGCGATCGATCCCGCCGGCATCGAAAGCGTGCTGGACCAAGCCGGCAAGGTCGGCGTCGTGGCGCGCGCGATCGGCAGGACCGGCGGCTCGTCATTGACGCTCAACGGTTGTGATGCCATATCCTTGAGCGAGCTGATCGGGAAATCCGATCGCTGGTTTCCGAGCTATATGAGCGAGCAGCGATGATGCCGACGGACGGTGACCACCCATGGCGATGACCGCCGATGACATCAAAGCCCTGATCCAGGATGCGCTGCCAAGCGCCGACGTTCGGATCGACGATCTCGCCGGCGACGGCAATCACTACCACGCCAGGATCGTTGCCTCGGAGTTCGCCGGCAAGTCGCGGGTGCAGCAGCATCAGCTCGTTTATCGGGCGCTCGGCGATCGCATGGGCAACGAGCTGCACGCTCTTGCCTTGACCACCGAAGCCCCCAAATAAGGGAACATCGCCCCAGCGAAATCGGGTGAAACGCTCGACGCCGAACAGGGAGACAGTCTGCCATGAACGACGCCAGTCCGATTTTTTCGCGCATCGAAGACGACGTGAACGCCAACCCGGTGGTCCTTTACATGAAGGGCACGCCGGTGTTTCCGCAATGCGGTTTCTCCGCCCAGGTGGTTCAGGTCCTGTCGCTGCTCGGCGTCAAGTTCAAGGCCTTCGACATCCTGGCTGACGATGAACTCCGCCAGGGAATCAAGGACTACAGCCACTGGCCGACCATCCCCCAGCTCTATGTCAAGGGCGAGTTCATCGGCGGCTGCGATATCGTGCGTGAAATGTACCAGTCCGGCGAGCTCGCTCAGCTTCTGAAGGACAAGGGCATCGAGAGCCAGGCCGCAGCCTGACCGGCCGGATCGCCTCTTTTTCAGAGACGCGCTTTTACAGCGGCGATCGATGATCAGCCGTTTCGGATGGCTTTGGTCTTGCTCATACGGACCCGACGGAAGCCGTGCTCCTAGAACCGTCCGGTCTCTGCGAAAACGAGCTTTCGATACCAGGCGATATTCGCCGTCATGATGACATTGTTTTGGAGGTCCAGGGCCTCGTAGCCCACTGCAGCGACTTGGCGCTCGACCGATCGACCAGCGCTTGGCCAATCTCCAGGCGTTGATGTGCGGGATCGATGGCGACGTTGTCCAGAAGCGCCCGACGCTCGTCGACGATCAGGATCGCATAGCCGGCCACGACGTCTTCCTGCTCGAAAACGACGACCTAATCGCGATCGGCGTGCCGCCCGAAATCCGCGACCATGGGCGTCGGCGGCCGGTCCAGCGGTTTTTCGTAGATGCAGTAGGCGCACTTTGCCATGTCGACAATCGCCGCTTCGTCGTTGGCTGCGGCGGGACGGATCATCGAGACATTCCTCCAATAAAAAAAGAGGCGCTGCCTTCGCAACGCCTCCCTTCGCAACTCTTGGAAGCCGTATTTCCTGTCGATCAGCGCGAGTAGTACTCGATGACCAGATTCGGCTCCATCTGGACGGGATAGGGAACGTCGGCGAGCTTCGGCACGCGCACGAAAGTGCCTTTCAACGCCTTGAAGTCCGCGTTCAGATAATCGGGCACGTCGCGCTCCGGCTGCTGAACCGACCCGAGCACGAGTTCCATGTTCTTGGACCGCTCGCGCACCTCGATGACGTCGCCCTCGCGGACGACATAGCTCGGAATGGTCACCCGGACGCCGTTCACCAGGATATGGCCGTGATTGACGACCTGGCGTGCCGCGAAGATGGTCGGCACGAAGTTCAGGCGAAAGATCACCATGTCCAGGCGCTGCTCCAGCAGGCCGATCATGTTTTCCGCCGTGTCGCCGCGGCGCCTGGAGGCCTCCTGATAGACCCGGCGGAACTGCTTTTCGGTGATGTTGCCGTAATAGCCCTTCAGCTTCTGCTTGGCAGCGAGCTGCGCGCCGTAGTCGGACACCTTCCTGCGCTTCGAGCCATGCTCGCCCGGCGGGTAGTCCTTCTTGATGATCGGGTTTTTCGCCCGACCCCAGAGATTGACCCCGAGGCGACGGCAAATCTTGTTCTTCGCTGCAACGCGCTTGGACATGCTGACCTGATCGTTCTTGAAGACAACAACAAAAGAGGCGGCACGCAAGGCATGCCGCTCCGGCTGGATCGGTTATAGCTGCTGACGACGGTTTGTCAAAGCAAATCGGCGAAAATTCCCCGGATTGCGCTCCCGGCGGGGGCTTGTTCGCACGGCCTGCCGGGCTTCAGCCCGCGGAGTTATCGTCCCGCAATTGATGCCGCCAGCGGTGAATCGTGAGGTCGATCAGGTCGGCGCCCGCTCGATCCTGCTGCCAGGCGTCAGAGAATGGCGGCGTGGTGCTGGCGGGCCGGCGGTCCGCCGGCAGCTCGTCGAAGCGGATATGCATCGGCACCGAGACACCGGCACCGATCACCACGGCTTCGCGCGTGTTCAGCGACGGCATGGTCTCGGTCATCCAGCGTGATCCGTCCGGCACCGCGTGCTGGACGAATTTCAGGTCGTGTTCGTTGCCCATGCGCAGCGCGAAGATCGTGTTGCACTGGGAGAGGCTGCTGACCGAAAGCTCAGCCGGACGCTGGGTAACCAGGCCGAGGGAGAGGCCATATTTGCGCCCTTCCTTGGCGATCCGCGAAATCGCGCGCTTGGTCGGGGCGAAGGCATCGTCGTCGTCCCGCGGCACGTAGCGGTGCGCCTCCTCGCAGACCAGAAGGATCGGCGGGGCCCTGCCGCGGTCGGTCCAGAGGACGAATTCGAACACCAGGCGGCAGAGCACGGACACGACCACGTCCACGATTTCCGACGGCATCCCCGACAGATCGATGATGGTGACCGGCTTGCCGTCGACCGGAATGCGCAGGATCGAGGCGAGCACCTGGCGCATGTTGTCCTGGACCATGAAGCTCGAAAACATGAAGGCGAAGCGGCGATCGCCGGCGACCCGTTCGATCCGGGCGATCAGATGCTGAAAGGACGCCACCTGTTCCGCCCGATTGAAGGCGCCCATGTCCTCCTTGATGATCCGCACCAGATCCGAAAGGCGGTAGGGGGTCGGCGTGTCGACGGTGATGTGATCGCTGGCGTCCGCGCCGGCGCCCTGCTTGCGGGCGCGCAGAATGGCGTCACGCAGGATCGCCGATTCGATATAGGCGCTCTCCGCCGATTCCTTGTTGACGAGGACCTCGGAGATCTCTTCGAAGTTCAGGAGCCAATAGGGCAGCTTCAGGGTTTCAGGATTGAGGACCACTGCGCTGTCGCCGAAGGCCGGGGCGTATTCGTTGTGCGGATCGAGCATCACGATATGGCCGAACGGGTTGGCCTCGAGAATGGCTCTGAGGATCACGGTCACCGCGCAGCTCTTGCCGGCGCCGGTGGTGCCGAGAACCGCGAAATGCTTGCCGAGCAGCTGGTCGGTCGAAGCATAGGCCGGCAGGCCATCCGCCTGGCGAAGGGTGCCGAGCCTGACGGTCGAGGTGTCCGGCTCCCGGTAGATCAGCGACAGCTCCCGATGGTCTGCGGCATAGATGGGGCCATCCAGAGCTGGGTGTTGCGAGACGCCGCACTGGAACCGCTCCGTGCCTTCGAGAATTTCGCCGAGCATACGAATTTCGAGCAGGCGCCGGTCGTCGTCCAGCCTTCGGCCGTCCCGCTTCAGGCTGGTGACGACTCCGAAGCTTCGCCAATGGCCGGCCTGCAGGCGAACGATGTTGCCGATCTCGACCGGATGGTTGGATCCCGGCTCCAATATTCCCCAGACGATCGAGCCGGCGACCGAGATCACATGGCCGAGCAGACGGTTTTCGCGAGGATCGTCATCAACCCGTGCCGGTTCCGGCGTCAATGGCTCCAGAGCCGTCCGGCGCGCCGAAGCCGATGCCGCAGGCGGCCGCTCCAGGGGCGGCTTGGACCCCTGCTCGACATCCTCGGGTTCGACCGGCGTCTGCGGCTCCGCTTCCGACGATCGTAGTCCGGAAGATAACTCCTCGGACGCTGCCATGATAACCGGCGGCGGCTCGGGGCTGTCTTCGAATCGCGGTGACGATGGATCGTCAAAGACTTCGCCGAGCTCGTTTTCGGCCGGTTCCAGTTCCGCCGGCTCGGCCTGACGCTTAAGCCGATGGCGCATCTCCGCCCAGCTGCGCCTGGCCCTCATCCTTGGCTGCCGTGGGCGCCGGAAGCTGCCTTTCGATCGAAGGTCACTTCCGCGGCCGTCGCCAGCGCTCGCATCAAAAGTCCGATCATCGTCTCAAACCACTCATCCGCAGATGAGATCATGATCGCGCTGCAAGGTAAAAGTAGAGTTAACGATGGACGAAAAAAAGCCTGCGGTCAGCGGGATCGGCGATCGCCTCCGCCGAGGGCCTTGATCATGCCGCGCAGCAGATGCACGTCCGGCTCACGCAGCCGCGCGCGCTCGATCACCACCTTCATGCTCTTCAGCATGCTCCGGCGGCGCTCGGGCGTGCGGAAAAACGACGTCCGATCCAATTCCGTGACGACATGGTCGAGGAGTCCGACAAGCTCGCCCTTGGTGGCCGGACGGCGCGTCGCCGCGACGCTCGCCGGCGGCCGTTTCGGCTCGCCCGCCTGGTACCACTCATAGGCGATCAGGAGGACAGCCTGGGCCAGATTGAGAGAGCTGTAGCCGGGATTGAGCGGCACGGTGAGCACGGCGTCGGCGTAGATCAGATCGTCATTGCTGAGGCCGGTGCGCTCGGGGCCGAACAGAACGCCGGCACCGAGGCCGCCGGCGATCGCCTCCTTCAGCTGCCCGCCTGCCTCACGTGCGGTCACCACCGGCTTCGGCAGGTCGCGCGGGCGCGCGGTGGTGGCGAGCACGAGGCGGAGATCGGCGCTGGCCTCCTCGACGCTGTCATAGAGCCGGGCGGCGTTCAGCACTTCGGTGGCGCCGGAGCAGGCTTTCAGCGCCTTGATGCTCGGCCAGCCGCATTTCGGGCGCACCAGACGAAGGTCGAACAGGCCGAAATTGAGCATCGCGCGCGCGGTCGTGCCGATGTTCTCGCCGAGCTGCGTCCCCACCAGGATGACCGCCGGCGCCGGCGCCAGTCCCTCGATCGACGCGGCGCTGTAGCCTTCACCTTCCAAGGACGGTGACCTTGCCGGTGGCCTCGTCGCCGGCGGCGCCGTCGCTGAACAGCTTGTAGGTGATGGCATCGTGCAGCGCGTTGTACGAGGCGTCGATGACGTTGGTCGAGACCCCGACCGTCGACCAGCGCCGTCCCTGATCGTCGACGCTCTCGATGATCACGCGGGTGACCGCGGCGGTGCCGGCATCGGGCGTCAGAATGCGGACCTTGTAGTCGGCGAGATGCATGTGCTCGAGGTCGGGAAAGGTGGGCGAAAGCGCCTGGCGAAGGGCCGAATCGAGGGCGTTCACCGGGCCGTTGCCCTCGGCGACGATCATGCGGCTGTCGCCTCCGACCTCGACCTTGATGGTCGCCTCGGACATGGTGACGAGCTCGTTTCGGGCGTTGAAGCGGCGTTCGTCGATGATGCGAAAGCTGATCAGGCGGAAATAGTCGCCGACCTCGCCGAAACGCCGCCTCGCGAGCAGCTCGAAGCTGGCATCCGCCCCCTCATAGGCATAGCCGTTCGCCTCGCGCTCCTTGATCACGCCGAGCAGATCGCGGACCTGATCATCGGAGACGGCGGCGTCCAGGCCGATGTCGGACAGCCTCGCCATCAGGTTCGAGCGCCCGGCCTGGTTCGAAACCAGGATGGTCCGGCGATTGCCGATCTTTTCGGGCGCGATATGCTCGTAGAAGGTCGGATCCTTGGCGACCGCGGACGCGTGCAGCCCCGCTTTGTGGGTGAAGGCGTTGGCGCCGACATAGGCGGCATGCGCGTCCGGATTGCGGTTCAGCCGCTCGTCGATCGATCGCGAGATCTCGGTGAGCTGGACGAGGCTCGCCTCGTCGACCCCCGTTGCATATCCCATTTTGAGCATCAGGGTCGGGAGCAGGGTGATCAGATTGGCGTTGCCGCAGCGCTCGCCGAGGCCGTTCAGCGTGCCCTGGACCTGGCGCGCGCCGGCCTGCACCGCAGCCAGGCTGTTGGCGACCGCGTTTTCCGTGTCGTTGTGGGTATGAATGCCGAGCTTCTCGGCTGGAACGATCGAAAGCACCTTCTCGACCGCGCGAGAAATCTCGTGGGGCAGACGGCCGCCATTGGTGTCGCAGAGCACCACCCAGCGGGCGCCGGCGCCGATCGCCGCCTCCAGACAGGCGAGCGCATAGCCGGGATCGGCCTCGAATCCGTCAAAAAAATGCTCGGCGTCCAGCATCACCTCGGAGGCGCGCTTCTTCGCCTCGGCGAGGCTGTCCGCGATCATCTTCAGATTCTCGTCGAGCGACGCGCCGAGTGCCTTTTCCACCTGCCCCGCCGACGTCTTGCCGACCAGGGTGATCGCATCGGCCTTGGCCTGCAGAAGAGGGGCCAGCACCGGATCGTTGGCGGCGCTGCGGCCGGCACGCCTGGTCATGCCGAAGGCGCAGAGCTTCGCCTTTTCGCGCGCGGGCGGGTTCTGGAAGAACGCCTCGTCCGTGGGATTGGCGCCGGGCCAGCCGCCCTCGATGTAGTCGATGCCGAGCCGGTCCAGCATTTCCGTGATCGCCACCTTGTCGGCGGCGGTGAAGTCGACCCCTTCCATCTGCGCGCCGTCGCGCAGGGTGGTGTCGTAGATGTAAAGGCGTTCGGTCATCTTGATTCACGAGGTTCGAGACGGGAAAGACCTGTTCGGTAGCAGATCCCCTGGCGGGCCGCCAGGGGCTTGACTTGCCGGAGCCGGGCCTGGGTCAGGTCTGGTGAGCCATGAACGAGGCCTGGCGTCGGTCGGAGACGAGGACGATGAGGGTGAAGAGAGCGAGGATGAGGGAGGCGACGGCGTTCCAGCCTGCGAGCGTGAGGCCGAGCAGGGAAAACCCGACCTGATCGCAGCTCGGCGGTGCGGCCTCGAGCATGGCCTTCAGCTCCTCGACCGAACTCGCGCCGGAACCGGCGGCGCAGCCGGCGGGAAGGGCGAGCCAGCCCTGCTCGACCGCGACGTGATAGCCGGCAAGGCCGAGGCTCGCCAGCATGGCGAGAAGCGCGAGGGTCAGCATCGTCCTGGGCCAGGCGAACGCGCCGATCACGCCGATCAGCGCGAGCGCCGCGAACGGCCAGCGCTGCCAGATGCACATGCGGCAGGGCTCGAGACCCGCCAGATACTGGAGCGCGAACACGGCCCCCAGAATCGCGATCGCGGCGAGCGCCAGGAGCAGGCTCGCATTCTTCGGGTGATAGAAGCTGGATGGCATCGAAGCGATCCGTTTTCTTGGATTTTCGCGTCGGAGACTAGTGGTATGACCACATCATCTGATTCACATGGAGTCCTGAAACCAAATTCCGAATCAACATGTTATGCGCCTGCCTACTGAATCTTCTGATGTGGTCATACCACTAACCGAACACGGGCCTCGTCACAAAAACTTCAGCACCAGAAATCCGGCGAACAGCAGGACGAAGAAGACGATCGTCAAGAGTCCCAGATATTTCTCGATGAAGGTCTTGATCGGCGCGCCGAACTTCCAGAGCAGCCAGGCGATGAAGAAGAAGCGGATGCCCCGGGCGATGATCGAGAAGATCGTGAAGGTGACCACGTTCAGCCCGGTGACGCCGCTCGCGATGGTGATCACCTTGTAGGGGAAGGGCGTGAGCCCGGCCATCATCACGATCCAGGCCCCCCACTCGTTGTAGAGGGCTTGAAAACTCTCGAACTTTTCGAGCTTGCCGTAGAACTCCAGGATCGCCTGGCCGAGGCTTTCGTAGAGGAAATAGCCGATGCCGTAGCCGGCCATGCCGCCGGCCACCGAGGCGACGGTGCAGATCCCGGCGATCAGCCAGGCCCGATCGCGCATGGCGATCACCATCGGGATCAGGAGAATGTCCGGCGGGATCGGGAAGATCGAGCTTTCGATGAAGGCGACCGCCGCCAGGATCCAGAGCGCGTGCGGCGACGCCGCCTGGCGGAGCGTCCAGAGATAGAGCCCGCGCAGCCAGCCCGGCCCTTTGATCTCGGTCTCCGGTGCGGTGCTCGCGGCTTCAAGCTGGCTCAAGGCGGGTCTCCGAATCGATATCCAGGGATGGTCCGGGTGCGGAATATCGGCAGACGGCTCAGATTCACCCGAATGTCAACCCTGATGGCCGCAGGCTCGCGGTCGAACAGGCGAAAAAGCGAACGCGCTGCGGCCGCGCGCCCTCACGGAAGCTCTCATGCCGCTTCCGAGATGGCATGACGTTCATCTCGGTTCCGTCATTCGGTCCCAGGATCGAGATCATGCGCCGTAGCACCTTATTGTTTTCAGATGTCACGATGCGTTCTTTCAAGGTCAAAACGGTGTCACGACGTCCCCGCAACCTTTCGATCCATACGTCGAGGAGAGCATCCGCATTCACCCTTCGTTAACCGGCCATCGCTATCGTCCCATCCGCTTCCCGGTCCATGCGATCCTGGAATCCGAGCCCCGCCCAATCTCTCTTGCGCACGGACGGATTCCCAGGATCGCATGGACCATAAAACAGCTTGGCGCGGGTGGGTTGACGGAGGCTTGACGTCCGCAAGAGAATTCGGCGCGGACGGAGGGGAGGGGCGCGGCCCGTCGACGCGCATTTGCCGGATGTGGCGGCCGATGACGAGACAGGTGAAACCGCCGGAGGCATCGTCGGCGAGCGACATCCGACAGCGTGATCACCGTATTCGCCCACCGGCGTGACCAGGCCGCCGTCAGATAACCGCCTGCTCCTCGAAGGGACGGCCCTCTTCGATGCGCTGGTAGTGAAACGGTGTCAGATCGAGGCTCCTGTATTTGCCATAGATGATCAGCTCGGCGAGGCCGCGGCCGATGGCCGGGGACTGCTGCAGGCCGTGGCCGGAAAAGCCGTTCAGGAAGTGGAAATTGCCGACGCTGGTGTGGGGACCGACGATCGCGTTCTGATCGAGCGTGTTGAAGGCGTAATGGCAGACCCAGGAGCGGATCAGCTTCACCGCCTCGAAGCGCGGCACCCGCGCGGCCAGGATCGGCCAGACCTTCTCCTCCCAGAGGCTGTGATCCTCGACGAAATCCTCGGCGTCGACGGCGGGATCGTCATCGGGCGCGCAGCCGGCGAGATAGTACATTCCGTCGCTGCGCATATGCACGCCCGAGGGATCGATGGTCAGCGGCAGGACGCGATCCAGAGGTTTTTCGGCCGCGAAGACGTAGCTGTAGCGCTTTCTCGGCTCGACCGGGATCCCGATGCCGGCCATGCGCGCGGTCGCGGTGGCGCGCGGGCCGGAGGCGTTCACGACCTGGCCGCAGGCGACGGTCTCGCCGGTCGCGAGCGTAACGCTCAGGACCCGACGGCCGGCTGCATCCAGGGTCATGCCGACCACCTCGTTGGTCAGATAGTCGGCACCGCGTTCGCGGGCCAGGCGGCGAAACCAGTCGAAGACGGTGACGCCGTCCCAATAGCCTTCGTCTTTGGTGTTGTGGCTGCCGAGGATGACGTCGTCGAGTTGATAGAAGGGATAGGCGGCGAGGATCTCGTCCGGCGTCATCAGCCTGGTGCCGGCGCCGAGGTCGGCCTGCAGCTTCTGGTTTCGCCTGAGCGCGCTCGCGAAGCCTTCGTCGCCGGCGAGATAGAGATAGCCGAAATTCCGGATCGAAAGCTCGGGCACCCGCTCCTCCCCACCCATATGGGTGCGAAAATTCTTGATGAATTCGGCCGTGAACTGCGAGATGCTGATGTTCAGGGCGCTGCTGAACTGCTGGCGGATGCAGCTGTTGGTGCGGGTGGTGGAGCACCACTCGTAGGAAGGATCCCGCTCGACCACCAGGACCGAGCCGTCGAAATCGGGGTTGCTCGTCAGAAACCAGGCGGTCGACGAGCCGTAGATCGCGCCGCCGACGATGACCACGTCGTAGCTGGATTTTTTCGGCGGCTCGAACGTCTGATGCGCGCTCAAGTCGGCGCCTCGCCGCGTCTGACCGCGTCGGCCACCGCCCGGACCTCGGCATCGGAAAGGCCATAATCGCGCTTCGCGGTCTCGGCGGTGATGTAGCCTTCGGCGAGGTCCCGCATCACGTCAACCTTCGCGCGCTCGGACGGATCGCCGTAGCCGGCGCCGCCGGGAAAGGCGAGCATCACCTTGCGTCCGTGGGGCACGAACTGCTTGCCCTTGCCGCGCATTTTTTCGCCGTCATCTCTGGCGATCGTCGTGGGCGCGCCATCCTTGCCCCCCTGCCGGCCGCGCGCCGGGTGGCGCACGCGGTCGAACATCGCCTGGAAATCGAACTCATGTCCTTCGACCGCCCCCACCTCCATGAACTGGCCGAGCCCGCCCCGCTGCCGCCCCGCCCCGCCGCTGTCCGGTCGCAGCTCCTTTCGCCAGATGATCACCGGGCCCACCTGCTCGGTCGCCTCCACCGGCATGGTCATCACGCCCGAGGGAAAGGCGGTGGCATTCATGCCGTCCAGATGCGGCCGAGCACCCGAGCCGCCGGAATTGAAGGTCAGGACCTCCGAGCGGCGCGCGCCCGGCGGCGGCGGCGCGTCCGTTCTCGGTCGGAGCGAGACCTGGAAATTGCAGAGGCTGCCCGCCCCTTCCGCCGGGACGGTCTCCGGCAGGATCCGGTCCAGCGCCGCATAGACCGTGTCGGGGATCATGTGGCCGATGATGTGCCGGAGCGCCACCGGGGCGGGATGAGGCGCGTTCAGGATCGAGCCCTCGGGAGCGCTGATCTCGAACGGCTCGAGCGAGGCGGCATTGTTCGGGATGTCCGGCGCGATCGCGCATTTCAGCGCGTAGCAGGCATAGGCCTTGGTGTAGACCAGCGGCACGTTGATGCCTTTCCGATCGACCCCCGACGTCCCCGTAAAATCGCAGGTGATGCGGTCATCGGCGATGACGAGCTTGACTTTGAGGTCGATGGGCTGGTCGTAGCCGTCGATTCTGAGCGTGCCATCGGCCGATCGCCTTGGCAACGCGGCGATGCGCTCGATGGTGGCGCGCTTCGAGTTTTCCAGAATGAAGGTCGAAATATCCTTCAAGTCAAAAATATCGAACTCGCGCATCATGTCGATCAGCCGGCGCTGACCGACTTCATTGCAGGTGGCGAGCGCATGGATGTCGCCGACCAGCTGATCCGGCTCGCGGACATTGCCGCGGATGATCCTCAGGAGCGTCCTGTCGACCTCACCGCGCTCGGCGAATTTCATGACGGGGATGTAGAGGCCTTCCTCGTAGACCGAGTTCGCATCCACGCCGAAGCCGCGCCCGCCGATGTCGGTGATGTGGGCGGTGCAGGCGAAGAAGCCGACGAGATAGCCGTCCATGAAGGTCGGGGTGACCACGGTGATGTCGTGCAGATGCCCGGTGCCCTCCCAGGGATCGTTGGTGATCAGCACGTCGCCTTCGAACATGTTCTGACGGCCGATGCGGCGGATGAAATGGCCGACCGATTCGGCCATGGCGTTGACGTGGCCGGGCGTGCCTGTAACCGCCTGCGCGAGCATCCGGCCCTCGGTGTCGTAGACGCCCGCGGACAGATCGCCGGCTTCCCTGACCGAGGTCGAGAACGCCGTCCTGACCAGTGCCTGCGCCTGCTCCTCGACCACCGAGATCAGCCGGTTCCACATGACCTGGCGGGAGACGTCGGAAAGCGGCTTCGCCATGGCTCAACCCTCCTTCAGCGTGACGTCGATGCAGCCGTCCGGCTGGCGGATCGCGCGGCGGCTCGAAGGGAGGACGATGGTGGTTTCGTCCTCGGTGACCAGGGCAGGGCCCTCGGCCGTCATGCCGGTCTCCATGGAAGTGCGGGCGACCACGGCGGCTTCGACCCGTTCGCCGAGTGCCGGATCGAAGAGGCGGCGCGCGCCCCCGGTATCGGCCGCAGCGCGGGGCGTGGCCGGCGTGATCGCGTCAGGCCGTGTCTTCGGCGTGCTGACGTTCACCGCCCAGACCGTGATCTCGACATCCGTGCCCTCGACCACGCGCGCGAACAGTTTTTTGTACGCCTCTTCGAACAACGCCGAAAAACGTTCGGCGTCCGGGTCGGCGGCGTCCTTGGCGGCGAGCGCCACCGGGATCTCCCAGCCCTGGCCGCGATAGCGCATATAGACCTTGGAGTCCGCTTCGATCTCGGCCTCGGCGTCGCAGCTTCGAACGAACGCCGTGGCCTCGTCTCGAAGATCGTCGAGGATGGTCCGGGCCGCGGCCGCATCGAAGGCTGATAGTCGCATATAGACGCTTTTCGTCGCCTCGAAGCTGAAGGGTGCTCGCAGAAACCCGATCGCCGAACCGACACCCGCCCCCGGCGGCACCAGGAAACGGTCGATACCGAGTTTTTCGCACAAGCGTCCGGCATGAAGCGGGGCGGCGCCGCCGAAGGCGATCATGGTGTATTCGGAAAGATCCTCGCCGTTCTCGACCGCATGCACCCGCGCCGCATTCGCCATGTTCTCGTCCACCACCTCGCTCAGGCCGAAGGCGGCCGTCGTCATATCCATGTCGAGCGGGCGGCCCACTGCCTCGTCCAGGGCCGCCTCCGCGTTTTCGGAAGACAGCGCGATCGTGCCGCCCGCGAAATTCTCGGGATCGAGCCTGCCGAGCAGCAGATCGGCGTCGGTCACGGCCGGTTGTTTCCCGCCCCGGCCATAGCAGGCGGGGCCCGGCTCGGAGCCCGCACTCTCCGGCCCGACCCGGATCTGGCGCATGGCGTCCACACGAGCGAGCGAGCCGCCGCCAGCCCCGATCTCCACCATGTCGATCACCGGGATCGAGACCGGCATGCCGGAGCCCTTCTTGAAGCGGTAGCTTCGCGCGACCTCGAACACGCGGCTGGTCTTCGGCTCGGAATGCTTGATCAGACAGATCTTGGCCGTGGTGCCGCCCATGTCGAAGGAGAGCACCTTGTCGAGGCCGTAGCGCGCCGCGATGTCGGCGGCGAAGACGGCACCGCCGGCAGGACCCGATTCCACGAGTCGCACCGGAAACTCGGCCGCACTTTCCAGCGAAATGATGCCGCCGCCGGAATGCATCAGAAAGATCGGGCAGTCTAGCCCGATCTCCCGCATCCGCCCTTCCAGCCGGGCGAGATAGCTTTTCATCAGCGGCTTGATATAGGCGTTGGCGACGGTGGTGTTGAGGCGTTCATATTCCCGCATCTGCGGCGAGACCTCGGAGGACAGCGAGATCATCGCGCAGGGCAGTTTTTTGGCCACGACCTCGGCGATGCGGCGTTCGTGCTCGCCATTCGCGTAAGCGTGCAGGAGGCCGATCGCGACGCTCTCGTAGTCGGCCTGGGCGAGCCGGTCGGCCAATGCTTCGACCTCCGCCATGTCCAGCGGGATCAGAACGCCGCCGTCAGCGCCGATGCGCTCCCTCACCGCATAGCGCCGCCGGCGCGGCAGCAGCGGCTTCGGCAGGACCAGATCGAGATCATACTGCTCGAAGCGACTCTCGGTGCGCATCTCGATGACGTCGCGAAAACCCTCGGTGGTGATCAGCGCCGTCCTGGCGCCGCGCCGCTCGATCAGCGCATTGGTCGCGAGCGTGGTGCCGTGGATCACCTGTCCGGCCGCCGACGGCGCGACCTCCGCCTTCGCACAGACCTGCTGGATCCCCTCGAGGATCGCCTCTTCGGGTGCGGCATAGGTGGTCAGCAACTTGGTCGAAAAAAAACGGCCATCCGTCTCCAGAACGACGTCGGTGAAGGTCCCGCCGATGTCGACGCCGATCCGAACCGATGATGACGCCATGGCCTGCCGCTCTCCGCTGAAACGATGGAGGGGTTTTCTAGGTGGACATCGCAACCGCGCGAGCCGTCACGAAAAATTACCCTATCGCCGGCCGTCGTCAAAGGCCCGGACGTCGTCCTCGCCGCGACTTGCATGCCGGACGGCGGCCGACTGTCGACGAACAGCCTTCGAGGTGGCGAGGGGGCTCAGCCGATGGCGAATTTCGACGAGATCGCCATGGCTTCCGGCACGATCGTGCCGATGAAGGGGGCGAGATAGGGCCAGGCTGCCGCCGCGCCGCCGAGTGCCAGCAGGATCGCCCCCGCCATCAGAGCGCGTCGCCGGCCGAAGCGGAAACCGAGCCTCGCGGGCGGTCTCGCCGCCGATGTGATCCACTCCAGCATCGCGTACGGAATCGGCCGATTCAGGACCGGCGCGTAAAGTCGCCGGATCAAATCACCCTGAATGCCGTATTGCAGCAGGCGGTCGGCGGCGTCCTCGTCCCGCTCGACCAGGGCGTCCACCTCGGCCATGTGGCGGTCGTCGAGTTCACCGTCGAGATAACCGTGGATTTCGTTTTCCCTGGCGTGCATGCCGTCGGTCGAGGGGACGGACGCGATGGCGCAGGGATCGTAGGTTCCGAGAGTCTGGCGAAGATGAACACGCGATTCGGCCATGACGTCCATGATCGCGCTCTCAGGAACGTCCAGAACGCTCGCGACATCCCGGTAGGAAAGGTTTTCGAGCGCCACCAGGAGGAGCGGGGCACGCAGGCGTTCGTCCAGGCTGTTGATGGCCTGCGCGAATTCGTGCATCTCGAACTGGTCCGCGCCGACAAGCTTTCGGCATAGCGAGGTTTCGAAGACGCGCGCAGCGTTCTCCGAGCGCGCCGACGCTCCCTGACGGCGCCGATAGAGAAGACCGAGCAGTTCGAGCCCGGTGTCGGCGCCGGTCTTCATGGCCGCAGGATTCGAAAAAGCCGTTTTGATCGTGTCCCTGACCAGCCAATCCGCCGCCTCCTCGTCGCCGATCAGCGCGGCCGCGAACCGTCTGAGGCGCGGCACGTTGGCGATCGCGGCGGTCGCGAACTGCTCCTGGGTCAGTTCTGCGAACACGGCGTCGGTGCGCGGGCCGTCATCGGGCCGCCTGGCGGTCAGCCGGGGCGGGATCGGTTCGGCATCGTCGTCGTCGAGAAGCTCGTTTTCCGGCCGCGCCGGCGACAGCGCGAGAAGCGGTATCGGTCCGTCGTCCTCGTCGTCGGCCGCATCCGTCAGCTCGACCGTCTCCGAGTCCGACTGCTCCTCTTGGTCCTCCGCGGCGATCAGTTCGGCCAGATGGGCGTGCCAGTCATCGTTCGGCGGACGGCTGGAGGCATCCGAATCGTCCAGTCCCAGCTCGGCCACATCCTCCGGCAGGCTGTCGAATTCGTCCGGCTCGGAAACCGAGGCGAGCAGGTTGGCGACCTCGTCGTCTTCGTCATCCTCGATCGGGCGCGTCGTCGACGATCCGGCCTGGTCCGCCCTGCCGGATCCGGCGGCGGACTGCAGTTCGGGGATCGGCTGCAGCGCCAGGGCCGTATCGAGGGACGCGATCTCGGCTTCGTCCGGCCCGCTGTCGAGTTCGGGCTCGGGCTCGACGACAGCATGACGTGATTTCGGCTCATCCGCGCCCCGCCGGAAGGCGATCGGCGGGATGTCCGGATCTGGATCCGGTTCCACGGGTGCCTCCGCGTCGGGCCACCCGGGACCAGCGTCCGTGCCATCCGGCTCGACAGGCGCGTCGTCGGCCGGCTCCCCTGCCAGCGCTGCGGTCCCGCCGAAGTCGAAGGCGTCCGGTTTGGGGAGCTGGATCGCTTCCTGTTCGCTGAGCGCGTGATCTTCGATCCGCCTGGTCTCGAACGGCTCGACGCCCTCGAGATCGCCGAGGTCGTCGAAATCGTCGATATCGTCGTCGTCGTCGTAAAAGATGCGCGGGGGTGCGCCTTGGACCGCCATGTCGGCGGACCCGTCGATCGGGAAGGTGAGATCGAGTTCCTCGACGTCATCGTCGTCCAGCGGGTCCGCCGGTCGCGATCGCGTCTCGTCGCCCTGCTCGTCAGGCAGCGCTGAGCGCGGCCGCTTCGGCGTCGCTTCGGCAGCCGGTTCCGTCAGAGGTGGCGCCGCATCACGTTCGGATACGTCGCGCTCTTGCCGGTCATCGTTCTTCATGAATCGAAACAATGCCGCACCTTGCCTTGAGGCCCTCCAAAGGCAGTCGAATGACGACCATCGTTTGGAGCTAATCGTTCACGAGCCTGTATATACCAGTTCAATACAAATGAAAATCAATCATAAATATAAATACTATAGTATTTCTAAGTATCTAAAGTTAATTCCAGTGCGATTCTGGATAGATTTCCTCGTCGATCACTCCGCGGTCGCCGCGTCCAGCAGCTCGATGACCTCCGCTGCGTCCCAGGCGGCGTCCCCCAAAACCCTGCCGATTTCCTGCCCGTCCCGATCGATGATCAGCGTGGTCGGCAGGCCGGGTGCCCTGAGCGTGCGACCGGCTTTCGCGCTCGGGTCGTGATAGACGGCGAGGTGCTCGATGCCGATCTCCTCGTAGAAATCGAGTACCTTGGTAAGGTCGCCGCGGTCGACCGCGAGCGCGATCACTTCGAGGTCCTCACCGCCGCGGCTCGCCTGCAGGCGATCGAGGGACGGCATTTCCTTGCGGCAGGGCGCGCACCAGGTGGCCCAGAGGTTGAGCACCACGACGCGCCCTTGAAAATCCGCGAGACTGCGCTCATTACCGTCGGCATCGAGAAACGTCACCGCCGGCAGCGGACCGCCGTCGGTGGCGACGAAGTTGAAGGCGTGGACGGCCTTGGCCACGGTCAGGACCGCCAGCATGGCGACGGCACAGACGATCGCGACCCCGCGTTTCGCGGGCTGGCCCCTGTTTCTCGCAGGTGGGCTGATGCGGGCGGGGTTGATCGAAGCGGACATCGTCGGATCCAAAAAGCGTGTGGACGGATCAGTGAGCAATCGACGGAACGACAGATCGAAGACGTCGCCGCCTGGAGCGGAAACCAGGGGCGTCGACCTCTGGGGCGGCCATTTCGCCGACGGGCCCGCCCCGCTGATGGAACAGATAAATGCCTCCATCGGCTTCGACAAGCGCCTGCACGCTCACGATCTCGCGGGCTCGAGGGCTCATGCGCGCATGCTGGCCGCCGTCGGACTGCTGAGCGAGGCCGAGCGCGACGCGATCCTCGAAGGGCTGGACGACATCGCGGCCTCGATCGAAGCGGGCGACTTCGACTTCGCCCCGAGCCTCGAAGACATCCACATGAACATCGAAGCCCGCCTCACCGACATGATCGGCGAGCCCGGGCGCAAGCTGCACACGGCGCGCTCCAGGAACGACCAGGTCGCAACCGATTTCCGCCTCTGGCTGCGTGACGGGATCGATCGCATCGACGATCTCCTCAAAAACCTGCAGCGGGCGCTGCTGGAGCGGGCGGAGGCCCATCACGACTGGGTGATGCCCGGCTTCACCCATCTCCAGGCCGCGCAGCCCGTGACCTTCGGCCACCATCTCATGGCCTACGTCGAGATGTTCGGACGAGACCGCGGACGCTTCGTCGATGGCCGCGTCCGTCTGAACGAATGCCCGCTCGGGGCGGCGGCGCTCGCCGGCACCAGCTTCCCGATCGACCGTGAGGCCACGGCGGCCGAGCTCGGCTTCGCGCAGCCGATGGCGAATTCGATCGATGCGGTCTCGGACCGGGATTTTGCGCTGGAATTTCTCTCGGCCGCCTCGATCACGGCGGTGCATCTGTCGCGCCTCGCCGAGGAACTGGTGCTCTGGTCGACGCCGCAATTCGGCTTCGTCAGGATGAGCGAGGCGTTCTCGAGCGGCAGCTCGATCATGCCGCAAAAGCGCAACCCGGACGCCGCCGAGCTCCTGCGCGGCAAGACCGGCCGCGTGATCGGCAGTCTGAACGCGATCCTGGTGACCTTGAAGGGCCTGCCGCTCGCCTATTCCAAGGACATGCAGGAGGACAAGGAGCCGGTGTTCGACGCGCTCGACACCCTTTCGCTCTGCCTGGCCGCGGCCGCCGCGATGATCGAGAGCATGACCGCCGATCGCGCCGCCATGCGCGCGGCCGCAGGCGTCGGCTACACCACCGCGACCGACCTTGCGGACTGGCTGGTGCGGACGCTGAACATGCCGTTTCGCGAGGCTCACGCCGCGGTCGCGAAAGCCGTGCGCCTCGCCGAGGAGGCCGGCGTCGATCTCGCCGATCTGAAGCTCCGGCAGCTGCAATCGATCGAACCCGGCATCACCGCCGAGATCTTCGACGTGCTGACCGTGGAACGCTCGGTCGCCTCGCGCAGGAGCCTCGGTGGCACCGCGCCGGCGCGCGTGCTTCAGGCGATAAGGCAGGCAAAGTCGCGTTATCTCTAGCCGTTTTCGCTCGCCTTTCGGGCGTGACGCTCTCGACAGACCGGTTCCGGCGTTGTTGAATGCCTGCAAACATTGCCGGACCGGCCCTTCGCGTACGATCTGTCGTCGAGGCGACGGCGCAGGATCGGTCGACGACACTAGCCGAGAGCGCTGAATGTGACCGCGTCGCCCCATGCCGTTTCATCCGTGAATTGCAGCGAACCCGACACCGCCCCGACAGGTCGCGGGCGGCGGCGTTTCGTGCTGGCGCTCGGCGCCTGCGCCGCGCTCGCAGCCTGTGGTAAAAAGGGGCCGCTGGAGCGGCCGCCGAGCGACGCCGAGGGCGAGCTCGAACTTGCGGCACCGCCGGGCGAAACGCGATGAGCGAGCCCTTTCAATATCGGGACGGCGTGCTGCATGTCGAAGAGGTGCCGCTCGACAGGATCGCGGCCGCCGTCGGCACACCCGCCTATGTCTACTCCGCCGCCGGCATGCGCGAGCGCCTGCGTATCCTTCAGGACGCCTTCACCGGTCAGCGGATGACCATCTGCTACGCCATCAAGGCCAACAGCAACATCGCAGTGATCCGCACCCTCGCCGATGCCGGCGCCGGTGCCGAGATCGTTTCCGGGGGCGAGTTGCAAAAGGCGCTTGCGGCCGGCGTTCCCGGCGACATGATCATGTTCGCGGGCGTCGCGAAGAGCCGCGAGGAAATGGCGCTGGCGCTGGATGCCGGCATCGCCCAGTTCAACGTCGAGTCCGTGCCCGAGCTGATCGCGCTCGGCGAGGTGGCCGCGGCGAGGAAAATGAAGGCGCCGGTCGCGGTCCGGATCAATCCTGATGTCGCCGCCGAGACCCACGACAAGATCAGCACCGGTCGTCGCCAGGACAAGTTCGGCATCGCCTATGACCGCGCGCGGGAAGTCTACACCATGGCGGCCCGCCTGGCGGGCATCGAGCCTGTCGGCGTGCATCTGCATATCGGCTCGCAGATCATGAGCCTCGCTCCCTTCGAGGCGGCCTATCAGCGCGGCGCCGATCTGGTGCGCGAACTGCGCGCCGACGGCATTCCGATCAAACGCTTCGACCTCGGCGGCGGCATGGGCGTGCGCTACCGCGGCGACACCAGCCTGGACATACCCGCCTATGCCGAGCTGGTTCGGGAGATCACGGCGGATCTGGACGTCGACCTTTTGCTGGAGCCCGGACGCTATCTGGTCGCCGAGTCGGGCGCGATGCTGGCCAGGGTCATCTACATGAAGGAGGGCGACGAGCGTCCGTTCGCGATCCTGGACGCCGGCATGAACGATCTGATCCGGCCGGCACTCTACGACGCCTATCACGAGATCCTGCCGCTCAAGCAGGCGGCGTCCGACGCCGAGCCCACGCCGACCGACGTGGTCGGGCCGATCTGCGAGAGTTCGGACATCTTCGCCCGCGGCCGGGCTCTGCCGCCGCTCGCGCCCGAGGATTTTGTGGCCTTTTTGAGTGCCGGAGCGTATGGTGCGGTCATGGCGTCCGACTACAATGCAAGGCCGCTCGCGGCCGAGGTGCTGGTCGATGGCGATCGGTTCTCGGTGATCAGGCCGAGACTGGAGCCCGCCGACCGGTTCGCCCGGGAGCGGTTGCCGGACTGGCTTGAAATGCCGTCGCTAGAACGCGGCAGGGCCTGCTGACGCGAGAGGGAGCAGGGCATGAGCGTCAAGGACCCCAGAGAACGATGGCCATTCAAGTGGCGCCTGGCGGCTGCCCGGACGGCCCATGCGTTCGAGGGCATCTGGCCTGCGCTTTGGCCCACAATGGCGATCGTCGGCCTGTTTCTCGTGATCTCCCTGCTGGGCCTCTGGCAGCTGCTGCCGGGCTGGCTTCATGGCATCGGCCTCGTTCTGTTCGCCGCCGCCTTCTGCCGGACCTTGTTTTCCGCCCGCGCCGCGTTCGTCTGGCCGTCTCGTAATTCCGGCCTGGGCCGGCTCGAGACCGTCAATTCGCTTCCGCATCGCCCGCTTCGTTCCCTCGACGACCAGCTCTCCGGCGGCCACGAGGACCCGGTTACCCGCTCGCTCTGGCAGCGGCACCGCAGCTGGCTCGCCGGCATGGTCGGCAGGCTGAAGGTGGGCCTGCCGAGATCGGATCTGCCGAGGCGGGATCGCTGGGCGTTTCGCATCGCGCTCGCACTCCTCTTGATCGTCGCCGCGGTCGAAGCGGGTGACAGGGCGCCCAAGCGTCTCGCCCAGGCCTTCGATCTGCACCGGCCGTCGGGAACCATGGACGAGGCGACCCGTCTCACGGTCTGGGTGTCGCCGCCTGATTACACCGGCCTGCCTGCCGAATCGCTTGAGATCGAAAGGCCCGTGGCCGAGGATGGCCTGATCGACACCACGCCCTCGATCAGCTTCCCCAACGGCAGCGAGGTGCTGGCTCAACTCCATCACGTCGACGGCCCGGTCGAGCGCTACGCGCTCGATTTCGCCGGCGGCACCGAGCCCTTTTCCGCGGTCGGCGGCGAGAGTGCCGAAGCCCGGGTCCGACTCGACCGCTCCGGCGAGCTCAGGATCGGCGACCGGGAGGACGTTTTCGGCGTCTGGCAGGTGGAAGTGGTCGCCGACGCGCCGCCGACCGTCGCCTTCGCCGAGGATCCCGCCGTGACCCAGCGCCAGGTCATGCGTTTCGCGTTGCAGGCAGGGGACGACTACGGCATCACCAGCATCGCGCTTCATCTCGCCCGGCCCGGACGACAGGACGAAGGCGAGCGCATCGAGCTGATCCAGCCCGCCGACGGCGTGACCGAGATCGACGACGCCGCCTATCTGGACCTCACGCCGCATCCCTGGTCCGGTCTGCCGGTCGAGATCAGGCTGGAGGCGGCCGACGGTATCGAACAGACTGGTTTTAGCGAAGTCCGCGAGCTGATCCTGCCGACCCGCAATTTCACCCACCCGGTGGCGCGCGCCATCGTCGAGCAGCGGCGGCTTCTGGCCGATCGCCCCGACGAGCGCGAGCGGATCGCCGCGGCGATGAACGGTCTCAGCCACGTGCCCGAGCGCTTCCAGAACGACGCCACCGTCTTCATGGCGCTTCGCTCAATGGCCACGCGGTTGATGTTCGGCGAAGGCGAGGAGACCGTCGACGAGGTGCTGGAGCTGATGTGGGAGACGGCGCTGCATCTGGAGGACGGCAGCCTGTCGCTGGCCGCGCGCGAGCTCAGGGATCTGCAGGAGGCCCTTCGCGACGCGCTCGCCAACGATGCCAGCGATGAGGAGCTGGAGCGGCTGATGAACGAGCTTCGTCAGGCCCTCGACAATTATCTGGAGGCACTCGCTCAGCAGCAGCAGCAGATGACTGATCAGCCCATGGAGCCGATGGATCCCAACGCCATGACCATCGAGCGCCAGGATCTCGAGCAGATGCTGGACAGCCTTAGCGACATGATCGAGACGGGCGCTCGCGAAGCTGCGCAGGAGATGCTGGCACAGCTTCAGGAACTTCTGGAGAACCTGCAGGTCGGGCAGCAGAGCAGCCAGATGCAACAGGGCCAGGAGATGATGAACGATCTGCAGGAGCTCATCCAGCGCCAGCAGGAGCTGCTCGACGACACCTTCGACCTTTCGCGCGAGCAGGAGCAGGGCCAGCAGGGCCCGATGCAGCGGCCCGGTCAGCAGGGACAGCAGCAGGGCCAGATGCAGCAGGGCCAGGGTCAGCAGCAGGGCCAGAGTCAGCAGGGCCAGAGTGGTCAGATGGCCATGGACCAGGAGGCGCTGCGCCGGGCGCTCGGCGATCTGATGAACTCCCTCGGCGAGAACGGGGTGCCGATCCCGCGCGCCATGGGTGAGGCCGAACTCTCCATGCGGGACGCCCGCAACGCGCTGGAGGGCGGTCAGCCCGGCATGGCCCTCGACCCGCAGACCAATGCGCTCGATCAGCTTCGTCAGGGCGGCCAGGCGATGATGCAGGAGATGCAGCGCATGATGGGTCAGCAGTCGCCCGGGCAGCAGGGCCAGCCACAGCAGTTTGGCCAGAACCCGACCGATCGCGATCCGCTCGGCCGCTCGATGATGAACCGCGGCGACGCCGACATGTTCGGGCCGGAAGTGCCTGACGCCCTCGACCTCGGCAAGGCGCGCGCGATCATGGAGGAGCTGCACCGCCGCGCCGGCCAGCGCTTCCGCCCGGCCGAGGAACTCGACTACCTCGAACGCCTCCTCCGCCGCTTCTGAGGGCGGGGCCCTCGGCCTTGACTTGCCTGAGTCGGGGGCGCGCGTTGACGTTTTCCATCGAGAATCACCCGTCACCCAATGTCGACGAGCGGCCGCAGGAATGTGCGGTCGATTGTCTGATCCTGCATTACACCGGGATGAAGACGGCCGGTGACGCTCTGGCGCGGCTCCGTGATCCCGAAGCCAAGGTCAGCGCGCATTATTTCGTCGACGAGGACGGGCAGGTGCTGCGCCTCGTGGACGAGGAAAAGCGCGCCTGGCATGCGGGCGTGAGCTGCTGGCAGGGCAGAGAGCGGCTGAACGACTGCTCCGTCGGCATCGAGATCGTCAATCCCGGCCATGAATGGGGCTACCGGCCTTTCACCGAGGCACAGTACCAGGCCCTGGAATGGCTCTGCCCTTCGGTCATGAAGCGCTGGTCGATCCCGCCGCTCAGGGTGCTGGCCCACAGCGACGTCGCGCCCGACCGCAAGGAGGATCCGGGCGAGCTGTTCGACTGGCGGCGGCTCGCGGCATCCGGCATCGGCCTCTGGCCGGAGGAGGGTGGGGGATGGCCGCGTTCGTTGGACGAGGTGATCAAGCAACTTCACCGTATCGGCTACGGCCTCCCCGACCCCAGCGACGATAGGTCGACCGTCCGCCGGCTGGCGGCGTTTCAAAGGCGGTTTCGGCCGGCGCGGGTGGACGGCGTGCCGGATCGCGAGACGCTTGCCAGGCTCGATGGCCTGCTGGCGGTCATCGAGGGAGCCTGATCCCCGATCGATGATTCCGAAGGTCGGCTTCGGCCTTGAATCCAGGATCGAAAAAAACGACATTTGCCGGGATCAGGTGGCCGGATGGCCGCCCGTGGCCTTGTGCTGCGGGAGGAAAGTCCGGGCTCCATGGAGACACGGTGCCGGGTAACGCCCGGCGGGGGCGACCCCAGGGAAAGTGCCACAGAGAGCAGTCCGCCCTCCGGCGTTTCGGCTTCGGCCGGCGTGGGGGTCAGGGTGAAAGGGTGCGGTAAGAGCGCACCGCGGGGCCGGCGACGGTCCTGGCAGGGCAAACCCCACCGGGAGCAAGACCAAGTAGGGACGACGGCCCTCTTCGCGAGGGCAGGCCCGTTTCCAGGCCGGTCGTCCGGGTCGGTCGCGCGAGGTGTCCGGCGACGGGCATCCCAGAGGAATGGTCATCCAGCGGCCTGTTTTCCACAGGCTGTGGACAGAACCCGGCTTACAGGCCGCCTGATCGATTTTTCCTATATTACGATGTGCTTTTTGGTCGAGAGAACATAACAGGAACAAAGTCGAAAATGCCTTGATATTTGAGAGATTCAGTAACGCCGAGCACGCCGATTTTCACATAAATTTTCAGATAATTCCGATTTCAAAATCGATATTCATATGTTTTTCAGTATGTTGCGAAAACTTCTTCAAATGAGGCCTTGACTGCAAATTTGCGTAACTTTAGGGTGAATTTCGGACTGATCCTGGTCGATCTCTGTATAGAGCAAGTCAGCAATCGGCGAGCGGCGACGGCCTCGAGCGTGACGGCGGGAATTGCGGTGAATTATTTGATCGCGATCAATAGAGAGCGGGCTTCATCAAGCTTATCGGCCGCCATTTGTTCCGCGAACGTTCTCTTTCTTCGCCGGGCGATCTGAAGCCATGGCCGGGCTCGAACATCGTGCGCAGTCTGTCCCGTCTTCCGGCCATGTGCCGGTGCTGCTGGACGAGGTGCTGGACGCGCTGGCGGTGCGTGCGGACGGCGACTATCTGGACGGCACCTTCGGCGGCGGCGGGTACAGCCGCGCGATTCTGAGCGCGCCGCCCCGCCGGCTGATCGCCATCGACCGCGATCCGACAGCCGTCGCCCGCGGGCGATCACTCGCGGAAATGTCCGAAAAATTCACCATGCTGGAGGGTCGTTTCGGCGACATGGTCGAGCATCTCGCCGAGATCGGGATCGATCGGCTGGACGGCATCGTCCTCGACATCGGCGTCTCCTCGCAGCAGATCGACGATTCTTCGCGCGGTTTCTCCTTCGCCGCCGACGGGCCGCTGGACATGCGCATGTCGTCCGAGGGCGAGAGTGCCGCCGACGTGGTCAACGGCGCCGACGAGCGGACGCTCGCCTCGATCATCTACCGCTATGGCGAGGAGCGGGCGAGCCGGCGGATCGCGAAGGCGATCGTCGAGCGCCGCCGTCAGGCGCCGATCACCCGCACCCGCGAGCTCGCCGCCATCGTCGAGAGCGTGCTCGGGCGGCATGGCAAGATCGACCCCGCGACCCGCACCTTCCAGGCCCTTCGCATCTACGTCAATGACGAGCTCGGCGAGCTCGAGCGGGCGCTGGACGCGGCCGAGGCGCTGCTCAGGCCGGGCGGACGCCTGGTGGTGGTGGCGTTCCATTCGCTCGAGGACCGGATCGTCAAGCAGTTCCTGACCGCGAAAAGCGGCAGGTCATCGAATCCCTCTCGGCATCTGCCGGAGGTACCGCCGGACGGGGCGCCGAGCGCCAGCTTTCGTCCTCTTTCGAGGCGCCCCGTCACCCCATCAGACGCCGAGATCCGGCGTAATCCGCGCGCGCGCTCGGCCAGGCTCCGCGCCGCCGAGCGCCTGCCCCGACCCGAGGGACGACGCCCATGCTGAGACTGGGCCTGCTTGGCCTGACCATCGCGATCTTCGCGGCCTGCGGTGTCTACGGGCTCAAGAACCGCGTTCAGGACCTGGAGCGGGACCTCGTGCGGGTCGAGCGCAAGATCGAGGAGGAGCGGATCCAGATTCAGCGCCTGCGCGCGGAATGGGCGACGCTCAGCCGGCCCGAGCGCCTGGCGCGGCTGACCGAGGCTCATCTTGAGCTGCGCCCCGCACTGCCGCGCCAGATCGTCACCATCGCCGACATCCCGCGCCGGGACCGGCCCGCCGAAGATAGTGCGCCGGCGCTGGTGAGCTCGATCGCCCCCTCGAACGCCGGGGGCGCCCGCGGCACGTCCATCGCGCAATGACCTCGAAGGCCGGCCCGGAGAAGCGCAGCAAAGGCCAGGCCGTCGGGCTGGAGATCCGACGCGCGCGCGTACGCCTGCGCGTTCTCGCGGTCGCCGGCATGCTCGGCTTCGTGGCGCTCGGGGCGAGGCTCACCGACCTCGCCGTGCTGTCGCCGCTGCCGCCCGCGGCCGTCGCCGGCAAGGGTTATGTGAGCAAGCCGAGCGACAACCAGACCCGGCGCGCCGACATCGTCGACCGCAAGGGCCGGCTGATCGCCACCGACTATCCCAAGGTCTCGGTCTACGCCGACCCCAAGCGGGTGATCGATCCCGCCGAGACCGCCGAAGCGCTCACCACCGTGCTCACCGGCCTCGACGCGGCAAAGCTGGGCGAGCGTCTCGACCGCAGCAACACCCGCTTCGTCTGGGTGAAGCGCCATATCGGCGACGACCAGCAGCGCGAGATCATGCGACTCGGCCTGCCGGGCGTCGAGTTCCGGACCGAATATCACCGGGTCTACCCGCAGCGGGCGCTCACCTCCCATGTGGTCGGCTATGTCGGCATCGAGAACCAGGGGCTTGCCGGCATCGAGCGCAGTTTCGAGGACAGGCTGACCGCCGAGGGGCTCTATCAGGGGCCGTTCGAGCTGACCCTCGATCTCGGCGTGCAGGCCGTGGTGCGGGACGAGCTCAAGAAGGCGGTCGACCGCTTCCAGGCGAAGGGCGGCAGCGGCCTGGTGATGGAGGCGGCCACCGGCGCGCTGCTCGCCGCGGTCAGCCTGCCGGATTTCGACCCCAACCACTATCAGCGCGCGCCCAAGCCCGCGCGCTTCAACCGCAACACCCAGGGCAGCTACGAGCTCGGCTCGCTGTTCAAGGTGCTGACCGCCGGCATGGCGCTGGACTCGGGCGCTGTCAGCATCACCGACGCCTATGACGCCACCAAGCCGTTCAGGATGCACCGCCACCGCATCAACGACTTCCACGCCAAGAAGCGCAGCCTGAGCGTGCCCGAAGTGATCGCGTTCTCCTCGAACATCGGCGCCGCCCAGATGGCCATGGCGTTCGGCACCGAGGTGCAGACCGAGTATTTCCGGCGTTTCGGTCTTCTGGATCGCCATCCGATCCGCCTGAACGAGGTGTCCCGGCCCCAGCGCCCGAAAACCTGGCGCGAGATCAACACCGTCACCGCCTCTTATGGTCATGGCATCGCGGTGTCGCCGCTGCAGACCCTGGATGCGGTCGCGGCCGCCCTCTGCGGCGGGCCGCGCAGGCCCGGCCATCTCGCGGTCGAGGAGGGGCGGGCGATGGCGCTCCGTCCGGCCGCCGTTTCCGACGAGACCGCGGCCAAGCTGCGCTGGCTGACCTGGCTGGTGGTCGCCGAGGGCAGCGGCAGCAATGGCGACGTGCCGGGCTATCTGATCGGCGGCAAGACCGGCAGCGCCGACAAGGTCGGCCCCAAGGGTTATGGCGATCGGCGCCTGCTGTCATCCTTCATCGGCGCCTTTCCGATCGACGATCCGCGCTATCTGGTGCTGGTGACCCTGGACGAGCCGAAGGGCGACGAGGACACTCATGACCAGGCCCATGGCGGCTGGACGGCGGCGCCGACGGTCGCCGAGATCATCAGCCGCTCCGGCCCGATCCTCGGCGTGGCGCCGGCCGGTGCTGCAGACGAGGCCTGGTTTCGCGACCGGCTGCTGGTGGGCGAGGCGTTCAACGGCCGTCTGAAGAAGACCGAGCCGAGCTTCGCCGCCGCCGGCGAACAGGGCTGGGCGTTTCCGGTCAAGGCATCGGCGAAGGGGGGCGAAGGATGCGGCTGCGGCACCTGCTCGACCCCGGGCTGACGATCGAGGACGCGGACGGCAACGATCCCGACATTCTCTCGCTGACCGCCGATTCGCGCGAGGTCCGTCCGGGCGCGCTGTTCGCGGCGCTCGCCGGTTCGAAGGCGGATGGCAGGGCTTTTATCGAAGAAGCGGTGGCGAAGGGGGCGGCCGCCGTGCTCGCCGATCCCTCGCTCCAGGGACGGGACATCGGTGTACCGCTGATCCTGGACCCGGAGCCCAGGCGCCGGCTCGCCTTGATGGCAGCGCGCTTTGCGGGTGCTCGACCCGCGCATGTCGTGGCCGTGACCGGGACCAGCGGCAAGACCTCGGTCGCCCATCTGGTGCGCCAGATCTGGGAAGGGCTCGGGAGGAAGTCGGCGTCCCTCGGCACGCTCGGCCTGCAATCTGAGGTGCGAAAAATCGACGGCGGTCTGACCACGCCGGACCCGGTTCGCCTGCATGCGCTGCTCGCCGAGCTCAAGGCGGCCGGCGTCGACCATCTCGCCATGGAAGCCTCCAGCCACGGGCTGGATCAGCACCGCCTCGACGGTATCCGCTTCGAGGCCGCGGCCTTCACCAATCTCTCCCATGACCATCTCGACTATCACGGGACGCCGGCCCGCTATCTCGCCGCCAAGGCGCGGCTGTTCGAGGAGCTGCTGGACGATCACGGCACGGCCGTGCTCAATGCCGACATACCGGAATTCGCACCGCTTCTCACGATCTGCAGGGCGCGAAAATTGGCCGTCATCGACTATGGCCGAAAGGCGGACGGCCTTCGGCTGACCGGGCTCGAGGCGGACCTGGGCGGACAGCGGCTTCGCGTCGCCCATGACGGCCGGGACCATGAGGTTCGCACCGGACTGATCGGGAATTTCCAGGCGGCCAATCTGTTAGCGGCCATCGGTCTGATCCTGGCGGACCGCTCGCTCGACGCCGATGCGGTGTTCAGGGCGGCGGTCGATGTCCGGGGCGTGCCCGGTCGTCTGCAGCTGGTCGGCCGTCACGCCTCGGGCGCGCCGGTGTTCGTCGACTACGCGCACAAGCCCGACGCCCTCGACAAGGTGCTGGCCACGCTTCGGGCCCATGTGCAGGGTCGGCTCGTCCTGGTGTTCGGCTGCGGCGGTGATCGTGATCGGGAGAAACGGCCGGCGATGGGCAAGATCGCGGTTGAACGTGCAGATAGGGTATTTATCACGGACGACAATCCGCGTAGTGAAGACCCGGCGGCGATCCGGCGCGAGATTCTGGCCGCAGCCCCAGGTATGATCGAGGTCGCGGACCGCGAAGAGGCCATTCATCGGGCCGTCAGCTTGCTCGGTGTAGGGGATGTGCTGGTGGTGGCGGGCAAGGGGCATGAGACCGGCCAGATCGTCGGCTCGAACGTCCTGCCTTTCGACGATGCGGCGGTGACGAGGGCGGCTCTGGCCGAGGCGGCCGGTAGCGATGAAGGCCTCGACAGCGTGAATTGTGGGTGTGAGCGGTGAGCGGAGCTCTTTGGAGCGCAGACGAGATTGCGGCGGCCACCGGCGGCAGGGCGTCCGGCGGTCACGGCGGCGGCGACTGGTCGGTGGCCGGGATCTCGATCGACAGCAGGACCGTCCTGCCGGGCGAGCTGTTCATCGCGCTCAAGGGCCCGAACAATGACGGCCACGACCATATCGAGCAGGCACTTTCGCGCGGGGCCGCCTGCCTGGTCGATCACCTGCCCGGACGCATCCCCGAGACCGCGCCGCTGATCCGCGTCGAGGACACCATGGACGCGCTGACGGCACTCGGACGTGCTGCGAGGCAGCGTTCAGGAGCACGGATCGCCGCGATCACCGGCTCGGTCGGCAAGACCGGAACCAAGGAGGCGCTGCGTGTGGCGCTGGAGCCGGACGGCCTCACCCATGCGAGCGTGAAAAGCTTCAACAATCACTGGGGCGTGCCGCTCAGTCTCGCCCGTGCGCCGCGAAACGCCGTCTTCGAGATCTACGAGCTCGGCATGAACGCGCCCGGCGAGATCGCCGGCCTGACGAAGCTGGTTCGTCCGGAGATCGCGGTCATCACCACCATAGCGCCCGCTCATCTCGGGCATTTTCCCTCGATCGACGCGATCGCCGAGGCCAAGGCCGAGATCTTTCAGGGCCTGATGCCCGGCGGCACGGCGGTGCTCGATCGCGACAACCCCTATTTCCGGGCGCTCAAGGAACGCGCCCAGAGTTTCGACTGCGGGCGCGTCATCGGCTTTGGCGTGGCGAGCGACGCCGACGCCAAGCTGCTCGCCTCTCGCCTCCAGGCCGACGGCAGCGACGTGCGCATGGCCCTCGACGGCGCCGAGATCCGCTATCGGATCGGCGCGCCCGGCCGGCACTGGGTGAAGAACAGCCTCGCCGTGGTCGCGACCGCGGCGGCGATGGGCGCGGATCCCGAGCGGGCGGCGAATGCGCTCACCGATTTCAAGCCGCCCGAAGGCCGCGGCCGGCGCCACCGGATCGCGCGCGGCGGCGGCGTGATCGAGGTGATCGACGAGAGCTACAACGCCAATCCCACCTCGATGCGCGCCGCGATCAGCCTTCTGGATGCGAGCGAGGGCAGGCGGGTCGCGGCGCTCGGCGACATGCTGGAGCTCGGCGAGGACAGCCCGAAGCTCCATGCCGAGCTCGCCGACGCCCTCGCCGAGAGCAAGGTTGACCGGGTCTTCACCGTCGGTCCGGCGATGCGCCATCTGCACGCCGCCCTTCCCACCTATCGCCGCGGCGTGCATGTCGATCGGGCCGGAGCGCTGGCGCCGATCCTGGCGGCCGAGCTTGCGGCCGGCGACACCATCCTGGTCAAAGGGTCCCTCGGCAGCGCCATGGGCCAGGTGGTCGACGCCCTTCTGGCCGACGGCGCCGGGACCGGTGCTGCGGGCGGGGGGAGGGGCTGACGATGCTCTTTAACCTGCTCGCCCCGCTTTCCGACGAGTTCGGCCTCTTCAATCTCTTTCGCTACCTCACCTTCAGGACCGGCGGCGCGGTGCTGACCGCCCTGGTGATCAGCTTCGTGGTCGGCCCGCCGCTGATCCGCTGGCTGCGATCCAAGCAGGGCGAAGGCCAGCCGATCCGCGCGGACGGCCCGCAGACCCATCTCGCCAAGAAGGGCACGCCGACCATGGGCGGCGCCCTGATCCTGCTCGCGATTTCCTTTTCGACGCTGCTCTGGGCGGATCTGACCAACGGCTATGTCTGGGCGGTGCTGCTGGTGACGCTGGGCTTCGGCGCCATCGGCGTGTTCGACGACTACAAGAAGCTCACCAAGCGCTCCAGCGACGGCATTTCCGGGCGCGTGAAACTGGCGCTTCAGGGCGGCATCGCGCTGGTCGCGGCGATGTGGATCGCGCAGATCACCGGCGACCCGCAGGGCACGGGCCTCGCCTTTCCCTTCCTGAAGAATTTTCTGCTGCCGCTCGGCTGGGCGTTTTTTCTGTTCGCAGCGCTGGTCATGATGGGCACGTCCAACGCCGTGAACCTCACCGACGGCCTCGATGGCCTCGCGATCGTGCCGACCATGATCGCGGCCGGCTGCTTTCTGGTGATCGCCTATCTCGTGGGCAACGCCCGCTACGCGCCCTATCTCGGCATCATCTACATCCCCGGCACCGGCGAGCTCGCGATCTTCTGCGGCGCGCTCGTCGGCGCCGCCCTCGGCTTTCTCTGGTTCAACGCGCCGCCCGCCATGGTGTTCATGGGCGACACCGGATCGCTGGCCACAGGCGGCGCGATCGGCACGGTCGCGGTGGTGACCAAGCATGAGCTGGTGCTGGTGATCATCGGCGGCCTCTTCGTGCTGGAGGCGGTTTCGGTGATCGTGCAGGTCGCCTCCTTCAAGCTCACGGGCAAGCGCGTCTTTCGCATGGCGCCTTTGCATCACCACTTCGAGCAGAAGGGCTGGGAGGAGCCGACCATCGTCATCCGTTTTTGGATCATCGCCGTGATTCTCGGCTTGATCGGCCTTTCCACCCTGAAGCTGCGCTAGAATTTGGCGTTCGAGACGATGATTTCACTGAACGAATATGACCGCAAAGTCGCCGCCGTTCTCGGCCTCAGCCGGAGCGGCCTTGCCGTCTGCCGTGCCTTGTCCGCGGGCGGCGGGCGCATCTGGGCGTGGGATGACGATTTCGAGCGGCGAAAGGCGGCTTCCGGCCTCGGCTTCTCGATTGTCGATCTCAATCTCTGCAACTGGGACCGGGTTTCGAGCCTGGTGCTGAGCCCAGGCATTCCGCTCCGTCACCCGAAGCCGCACAAGCTGGTCAAGCGCGCGCGTCAGGCCGGGGTGCGCGTGATCGGCGACATGGAGCTGCTCGCCGAGAATCAACCGGAGCGGCGGATCGTCGGCGTCACCGGCACCAACGGCAAATCCACCACCTCGGCGCTTATTGCCCATATCCTGCGGAACGCGGGAATTGGCAGTCAGCTCGGTGGGAATATTGGCTTGCCGGTACTAGATCTATTGCCTAAACCGGTAAAGGACATCTATGTATTGGAATTATCGTCCTTCCAACTGGACTTAACCGAGCGCCTGAAATGTGCTGTGGCCGTGATCTTGAACATTAGTCCCGACCACCTCGACCGGCATGGCGGCATGACGGGATATGTGCGCGCCAAAAAACGGATTCTGCGCAACCAGCAGGCGGAGGACTGGGCGGTCGTCGGGGTCGACGACGTCCATGGCCGCAAGATCGCGCAGACGCTGGAACGGGCCGGCGACCGGAAGGTGGTGCGGATCTCGGCCGTCGGCAAGGCCAGGGGCGGGGTCTATGTCCGGGACGGGCGGCTGATCGACGACCTGGACGGGCAAGCCGAGGCGATCGAGCGGGTCGACGGCTTTTGCCATCTCAAAGGTGCGCATAACGGTCAGAACATGGCGGCGGCCTATGCGGCGGCGCGGGCGGTCGGGGCCTCGCCTTCGGACATATTGGACGGCTTTGCCAGCTTCCCCGGGCTCGCGCATCGGCTGGAGCTGGTGCGGGAGGTCGGCGGCATCGCCTTCGTCAATGACAGCAAGGCGACCAACCCGGAGGCGGCGGCGCGGGCGCTTTCCAGCTTCGAGGATATTTATTGGATCGCCGGCGGCCAGCCGAAGCAGGACGATCTGGACGCGGTCCTCCCCCATCTGGGGCGGGTGCGGCGCGCTTACCTGATCGGCGAGGCGGCCGACCTTTTCTCGCAGCTGCTCGACGGCAGGTGCGAGACCGTGATCAGCCAGACCCTCGATCAGGCCTTCCACGCCGCGACCGACGATGCCCGCCGCGAGGGTGCTGAGCACCCGATCGTGCTGCTGGCGCCGGCCTCTGCCTCCTTCGACCAGTTCCAGAATTTCGAAGCCCGAGGCGAGGCGTTCCGAGCCCTGGTCGAGAGTTTGAGCGAGGCGACAGGTCAAGCCACTGCCGCCGGCAGCGCTGGCAGGGGGCGCTGATGTTCGATCGGACCGAGCGGGGGCTGCTTGCAAGCTGGTGGTGGACGGTGGACCGTTCGCTGCTGGGCGTGCTCGGGCTGCTCGCGATCAGCGGTCTGATCATGGTGTTCGCCTCCAGCCCGCCGGTCGCGGTGCGGCTCGGCCTGTCCTCCTGGCATTTCGTCGCCCGTCATCTCGTCTATCTGGCGCCGGCGGCGATTTTGCTGATCGGCTGCTCGCTCCTGTCGCCGCGCGGCGTCTACCGTGCCGCGACCGGCCTGCTCGGGCTTTCCCTCCTGATGCTGGCGGCGACGCTGATGATCGGCGTCGAGACCAATGGTGCCACCCGCTGGATCTCGTTCGGCGCGTTCGCGATCCAGCCGGGCGAGTTCGCGAAGCCGGCGCTGATCGTGGTCGGCGCCGCCCTCCTGGCGCGAGCACCCGGGCTCGACAACGCCTGGCCGGTGCTGGCGCTCGGCCTCGTGACCATGGCGCTGCTGCTCGCCCAGCCGGACGTCGGCATGGCGCTGATGGTGGGATCGGTCCTGGCGGTGCAGCTGTTCGTTGCGGGTCTCCCCTGGCTTTTGGTGTTCGGCGCCTTTCTGCTCAGCCTCGTCATCCTCTGGCAGGCCTATCTCTGGTTCCCGCATGTCGCTGGCCGCATCGACCGTTTTCTCGATCCGGCGAGCGGTGATCACTATCAGGTCGGCCTCGCGTTGAAGGCGGTGAAGAGTGCGGCCTGGTTCGGATCCGGGCCTGGAGAAGGGCGCTTGAAGAACCAGATCCCTGACGCGCACAGCGACTTCGTGTTCGCGGTCGCGGCCGAGGAGTTCGGGCTGATCGCCTGTCTGATCCTGATCGGCCTTTTCGCCTTCGTGGTGCTGCGCGGCCTGAAGCGCACCGAGCTTGTGTCCGACCGCTTTGCCCTGATCGCGGGTGCTGGCCTGCTCGCCCATTTCGGCCTGCAGGCGATGGTCAATCTCGGGGTCAACCTCTCCGTCCTGCCGGCGACCGGCATGACGTTGCCCTTCATCAGCTATGGCGGCTCCGCCCTTTGCGCCATGGCCATCGGCATGGGCATGTTTCTGGCGCTGACCAGGCGCCGTATCGGCCAGGGAGCACCGCCATGAACAGGCCGGTGATCATCACGGCGGGCGGCACCGGCGGGCATATGTTCCCCGCTCTCGCCCTCGCCGCCGAGCTCGAGCGCCGCGGCCGCACCGTGGCGCTCGCCTGCGATGACAGGGGTGCCCGCTTCCTGCCCGAGGACATGCACGCCTTCAAGGTGCGCGCTTCCAGCCCGTCCGGCGGGCTGAGCAAGCGTTCCACCGGGATCATGCGCCTCGGCATGGGGCTCGTGCAGAGCTGGTGGTGGCTGAAGCGAAAGCGGCCATCAGCCGTGGCCGCGTTCGGCAGCTACGCCTCGGTGCCGGTGGGCGTTGCCGCGGGGCTTCTGCATCTGCCGCTCCTGGTGCATGAGCAGAACGCCGTGCTCGGGCGCGCGAACCGCCTGATCGCCAAGCGGGCGTCCTGTCTGGCACTCACCTTCGCCGACACCGAACGCGCCGAGATGATGGCCGAGGATCGCCAGGTCGTGACCGGCAATCCGGTGCGACCGGAGATCCGCGCGCGCATCGGCGAAGCCTACCGCCTACCGGCCGACGGCGAGCCGTTCGAGGTCCTGGTGATCGGTGGCAGCCAGGGGGCAAGGGCGCTCTCCGACGTGATGCCGGCCGCCCTCGATCGTCTGTCCGGGCGCGAGCGCTCGCGCATCCGCCTGACCCAGCAATGCCGCCCGGAAGACCTGGAGCGGGTCGAGCAGGCCTACAAGCATCTGGGCTTCAAGGCGGAGCTCAAGACCTTCTTCGAGGACCTGCCCGAACGTCTCGCGAAGGCGCATCTGGTGGTCTCGCGCTCGGGCGCTTCCAGCGTCGCCGAGATGCTGGCGCTCGGCCGCCCCTCGATCCTGATCCCGCTGCCGAATTCGCTGGAGGGCGATCAGCTCGCCAATGCCCGCTTCGTCGCCGACGCCGAGGCCGCCTGGCTGATCGAGCAGGCGGAACTTACCGGCGAATGGCTATCCGAGCGGCTCCGGCTCTGCCTGGAGAAGCCGGACCGGCTCGCCGCGATGGCCGGCAAGGCCAAGGCGCTGGCGCGGCCGGACGCCGCCGAAGCGCTCGCCGATGCGGTCGAGCGCATGATCCCGGGCTTCTCGTCGAGTTCGAGGAAAAAGGACGACGGCCAGGGTCCAGGCCTGGAGGTCGCGGCATGAGGATGCTGCCGATCGACGTGGGCGTCATCCATTTCGTCGGAATCGGCGGGATAGGCATGAGCGGCATCGCCGAGGTGCTGCTGGCGCTCGGCTACCGGGTGCAGGGCTCGGATGCGGCGGAAAGCGCCAATGTCGAGCGGCTGCGCGCCAAGGGCATCGAGGTGATGATCGGCCATGACGCCGCTCATCTCGGCGAGGCGCGCGTGGTGGTGGTGTCGTCCGCCGTCAAGATGGACAATCCCGAAGTCGTCGCCGCGCGGGAAACGCGCATTCCCGTGGTCAAGCGGGCGGAAATGCTGGCGGAGCTGATGCGCCTCAAATGGGCGATCGCGGTGGCCGGCACCCATGGCAAGACCACCACCACCTCGCTGATCGCGACCGTGCTGGAGACCGCGCGCTTCGATCCGACCGTGATCAATGGCGGCATCATCAACGCCTACGGCACCAACACCCGCTTCGGCGGCTCGGAATGGATGGTGGTCGAGGCGGACGAGTCCGATGGCACCTTCACGCGCCTGCCGGCGAGCTGCGCCGTGATCACCAATATCGATCCCGAGCATCTCGACTTCTACGGCGATTTCGAGGGCGTGAAGGCGGCGTTCGAGACGTTTTTGAACAACCTGCCCTTCTACGGCTTCGCCGCCATGTGCGTCGATCACGACGAGACGCGGGCGCTGTTCGAAAGAACCACGGATCGCCGGCTGATCGGCTACGGCTTTTCCGAGGCGGCCGATGTCAGGGCGCTTGAGCCGAGCTTCGATCCCGATGGCGCCGTGTTCGACGTCGAGCTCAGGGATCCGATCAGCGGCGAGGTCACGCGCACGCTCCGCCGCATGCGCCTGGCCATGCCGGGACGCCACAATGTGCTGAACGCGCTCGCCGCGATCGCGATTGCCAACGAGCTCAAGATCCACGACGACGTGATCCGAAAGGCGCTCGCCTCCTTCGGCGGCGTCAAGCGTCGCTTCACCAGGACCGGCCAGGTCGGCGGCATCACCGTGATCGACGATTACGGCCACCATCCCGTCGAGATCCGGGCAGCCCTCGCGACCGCGAAGGCGGCGAGCCGGGGCCGGGTGATCGCCGTCATCCAGCCCCACCGCTACACGCGCCTGCAGGCCCTTTTCTCGGACTTCTGTGCCTCCGCCGAAGACGCCGACATCGTGCTCGTCGCCCCCGTCTACGCCGCGGGCGAGACGCCGATCGAGGGCGTCGATCAGCAGGCCCTGGTCGCCGGTCTCAGGCAAGTCGACGCGGGCGACGTTCGCCCAATCGAAGGCCCGGACGACCTTGCCGACAAAGTCGCCGAGCTGGCCGCGCCAGGGGACATGGTGATCTGCCTCGGCGCCGGTTCGATCTCGGCCTGGGCGAACGGGCTGCCGGCGGCGCTGGCTTCGCGGATCGCGCCGGAGAACGCGGCATGAGCGGGCACTGGGTCGACAGCCTTCCCCCGGTGCGTGGCAAGATCCTGCTGGATCAGCCGATGGCGCCGAAGACCTGGTTCCGCGCCGGCGGGCCTGCGCGCTGCTGGTTCCAGCCGGCGGATCTCGACGATCTCGCGGACTTCATGGCGGCAAAGCCCGCCGATGTGCCGGTGCTGCCGATCGGCGTCGGTTCCAATCTGCTGGTCAGGGACGGCGGCGTCGACGGCGTGGTGCTGCGGCTCATCGGCCCGCTCGCCGAGGTCGAGGCCGACGGCGATCGTCTGACCGTCGGCGCCGGCGTGACCGACCGCGGGCTCGCGGTGCGGGCGCTGGAGGCGGGCGTTTCCGGCTTCGAGTTCTATATCGGCATCCCCGGCACGATCGGCGGCGGCCTGCGCATGAATGCGGGCGCGTTCGGCGGCGAGACCGCGGATCGGATCGAGCGCGTGACCGCCATGGACCCGCGTGGCGGGCTGCATGAACTTTCGCCCGAGGAGATGGGCTTTGCCTACCGGCATTCGGCGCTGCCCGAAGGCTGGATCGCGATCTCGGTGGTGATGAGGGGTGCTGAAGGCCAGCGCGAGCGCATTCGCGCGCAGATGGCGCGCATCAAGGCCGAGCGGGACGTCGCCCAGCCGATCCAGGTCGCGACCGGCGGCTCGACCTTCAAGAACCCGCCGGGACGAAAGGCCTGGCAGCTGATCGACGCTGCCGGCTGCCGCGGCCTGATGCACAAGCGCGCGCAGGTCTCGGAAAAGCACTGCAACTTCCTGATCAACGCCGGCGGCGCCAAGGCGTCCGACCTCGAGGAGCTGGGCGAGCTGGTGCGCGAAAAGGTGCTGGCGACCAGCGGCGTCGCCCTCCAATGGGAGATCCACCGGGTCGGCAGCAAGAATGGCGGCCATCCCGCGGGCAGGCTGGAGGCGGCGGCATGAGCCGGCATGTGGCTGTCCTCATGGGCGGGCTTTCCGCCGAACGCGAAGTCTCGCTGACGGGCGGGCGCGCGGCCGCCAAGGCGCTCGAGGAGCGGGGCTATAGAGTCACGCCGATCGACGCCGGCCGCGATCTCTGCAGCCAGCTCGTGCGCTCGAAACCCGATGTCGTCTACAATGCCCTTCACGGTCCCTATGGCGAGGACGGCACGGTACAGGGGCTGCTTGAGATTCTCGGCATTCCCTACAGCCATTCAGGCGTCCTCGCCTCGGCGCTGGCCATGGACAAGGCGATGTCCAAGCGCCTGTTCGCGGCCGCCGGCATCCGCTGCCCGGAGAGCGTGATGACCACGGTCGATGCGCTCGACGACGCCGAGCTGATGGAACCGCCCTATGTGGTCAAGCCGAACCGGGAAGGCTCCAGCGTCGGCGTCACCATCATCAGGGAGTCGGGCGAGCGGACTCCCCTTCGGAACAGCTGGCCCTATGGGCCTGACATCATGATCGAGCGCTATATCGAGGGTCGCGAGCTCACGGTCTCGGTGCTCGGCACGGCGTGCCAGGGCGATCGGGCGCTCGGCGTCACCGAGATCGCGCCCAAGCGCGGCTTTTACGATTACCACGCCAAGTATACCGACGGCGTCGCCGATCATCTCCTGCCCGCGCCGATCGGTGAGCGGACCTATCGAAAGGCGATGGACGACGCGCTCGAAGCGCACCGGGCGCTCGGCTGCCGGGGCGTGAGCCGGGCGGATTTCCGGCTCGCCGAGGACGATCCGGATCAGCTCCATCTGCTCGAAGTGAACACCCAGCCCGGCATGACGCCCCTTTCGCTGACGCCGGAGCAGGCGCTTCACGTCGGTATCGACTTCGGCGATCTGGTGGAACGGCTGGTGGAGGATGCGCGATGCGACGCCGCATGAGCCTGACCGCGATCCGAAGCAAGACCTGCAACCGCGCACCGCTCCGGCCGCGCTGGTACTGGCCGGTCATGTATCTCGCGGGGATCGGCGGCGGCCTCGCCTTCGGGCTCGGGCTCGGCGCCTGGCTCGGCTGGTCCGGCACGGTCTACGCCATGACCATGAACGCCGCCGAGCGCGTGCTCGGTTTCACCAGCGAGGCGGGTCTCGCCGTGCGCGCCGTCTACGCCGACGGGCGCGAGCACACCGATCGCCAGGCGCTGAAGGAGCAGCTCGGAATCTCCATCGGCCAGCCGATCCTCGGCTTCGACGCGGCCGCGGCCCAGACCCGGCTGGAGGCGCTGCCCTGGGTCGAGAAGGCGAGTGTCGGACGCTTCCTGCCGGACACCATCAAGGTCCGCCTGGTGGAGCGAAAGCCGCTGGCGATCTGGCAGCATGAGGGCGATTTCGCGCTGATCGACCGCGAGGGCGGGGTGATCGTCGACGACGTCGGCGCGGAGAGCGTGCGCCGGCGCTTCGATCATCTGCGCGTGCTCGCAGGCGAAGGGGCACCGGAACAGGCGGTTGCGCTGTTCAAGATGCTGTCCGTGGAGCCGGCGCTGTCCGAGCGCGTGAAGGCGGCGAGCTGGGTGGGCGATCGCCGCTGGAATTTGCGGCTCGACAACGAGATCGATGTGATGCTGCCGGAAAAGGCGCCGCTCGCGGCCTGGCGCTATCTTGCGAAGGTCGCGAAGGAGCAGGATCTGCTGGAGCGGGCGATCGTGACCATCGATCTCCGTCAGGCGCCGGATCGGATGCGTCTGAAGCTGGAACCCTCGGTGCAAGGGGATCTGCAGGCATGAGCGAAACCGGCGTCATCTCACGGAAATCCGGCACGCAGCGCCCGCTGGCGCGCCAGGAAATCCTGGGCGTGCTGGACGTCGGCAGCACCAAGATGTGCTGCCTGATCGGCCGCAATCGGCCCCATAGCGGCATCGAGCTTCTGGGCGCCAGCTATCAGCTCGCCGAAGGGTTGAAAGCGGGCGAGATCGTCGACGTCGAGGCGGTGGAGGCCTCGGTGCTGGCGGTGGTGCACGACGCCGAGCAGCAGGCCGGCGAGACCCTTCGCGAGGTGGTGCTGGGCGTGACCGCAGGACGACCGTCCTCGACCCGCACCGTGGTCGAGCAGGACATGGGCGGGCGCGCGGTCACCGGCAACGACATTCTGCGGGCACTGTCCGAGGCCGAGGACAGGGTCCGCGAAGAGGGCATCGAGTGCCTGCATGCGCTGCCGGTCGAGGTGACCCTGGACGGCGGCCAGCCGCTCAAGGACGCGCGCGGCATGATCGGGCGCAAGCTCGCCGTCGAAGCCCATGTCGTGCAGACCGCATCGGTCCCGCTGCACAATCTGGTGGCGGCGGTGGAGCGCTGTCATCTTGAGGTGCAGGGCGTGGTCGCGAACGCCTATGCGGCCGGCCTCGCGGCACTCTCCGAAGAGGAGATGGCGCTCGGCGCCCTGGTGCTGGATCTCGGCGGCGGGGTCACCGGTGCGGCGCGCTTCGCCGGCGGCCGGCTGCAGGAGGTGCTGAGCGTGCCGATCGGCGCCCATCACGTCACCCAGGACCTGGCCTTCGGCCTGTCGATCGGCCGGGATCAGGCGGAGCGCCTGAAGACGCTTTACGGCAGTGCATTGGAACATGCCGGCGACAGTCACGAGCGCATCGAGGTGCCTGGCCTCGGCGATCCGAAGGCGCCGCCGTCCCAGACCGTGACCCGGGCGAGGCTGACGGAGATCATCCGCCCGCGCGTCGAGGAGATTTTTCATCTGCTGCGCGAGCGCCTGGGCGATCGCATGCCGCCGCTCGCCGGGCGTCGCCTGGTGCTGACCGGCGGCGGCAGCCAGCTGGAGGGAACCATCGAGCTCGCCGAAGAGGTGTTCGACATGCCGACGCGCTTGGGAAGGGCGCGTCCGCTTGCCGGTGGCGCCGCCTTCGACGATCTGACCGCCGCGACCACCGCCGCCGGGCTCCTCGCATGGGCCGGGCGGGACGACGGAGGCCTGACCTACCGATCACCCAGGCCGACGCCGGCGTTCACGGCAAGACTGGCCAGGCTTGGCCAATGGCTGAAGGAGAATTTTTGAGTTTTCGGAACTTTTGAGCCAGAGCCGCAAAAAAGGCCCGCGCTCGGAGGAAGGGGCTCTTGGGAAGGAGCCGACACTGGAGGAGGAGTTAGAAAGGAATGACCATCAACCTGAGCATGCCGGTGACGCATGAACTCCGGCCACGGATCACCGTGGTCGGCGTCGGCGGCGCCGGAACCAACGCGGTGAACAACATGATCACCTCTCATCTCGAGGGGGTCGAGTTCGTCGCCTGCAACACCGATGCGCAATCGCTGCATCAGTGCCTCACCGAGCGGCGCATCCAGCTCGGCAACACCATCACCCAGGGACTGGGTGCGGGGGCCAGGCCGGAGATCGGCCGTGCGTCGGCCGAGGAGGCGATCGAGGAGCTGCTCGATCAGCTCAACGGCAGCCACATGGTCTTTATTACGGCCGGCATGGGTGGCGGCACCGGGACGGGGGCCGCTCCGGTCATCGCGCGTGCGGTGCGCGAGCAGGGCATCCTGACCGTGGGCGTGGTGACCAAGCCGTTCCACTTCGAGGGCACGCACCGCATGCGGGTCGCCGAAGGCGGCCTCGCCGAGCTGCAGCAATATGTCGACACGCTTTTGGTGATCCCGAACCAGAACCTGTTCAGGCTCGCCAACGAACGCACCACCTTCGCCGACGCGTTCAAGCTCGCCGACAACGTGCTGCATATGGGTGTCAGGGGCGTCACCGACCTCATGGTCATGCCGGGCCTGATCAATCTCGACTTCGCGGACATCCGCACCGTGATGAGCGAGATGGGCAAGGCGATGATGGGCACGGGCGAGGCCGAGGGCGAGCGCCGGGCGGTGGACGCGGCCGAAGCCGCGATCTCCAACCCGCTTCTCGACGAGGTGTCGATGAAGGGTGCGCGCGGCGTGCTCATCAACATCACCGGCGGCACCGACATGACCCTGTTCGAGGTCGACGAGGCCGCGAACCGGGTCAGGGAAGAGGTGGATCCCGAGGCCAACATCATCGTCGGCTCGACGCTCGACGAATCGATGGACGGCCAGATGCGGGTCTCGGTGGTGGCCACCGGCATCGACGCCGGCGACCAGCCCGGCTACGGCCAGGCCCAGGCCGCGTCCGAGCCGCAGCCGGCCGCAGCAGCGCCCACCTTCCGGCTTCGGCCCCAGGGGCAGCAGCCGGCACCCGCCCAGGACGCGCCGAGGGCGAAGGCCGCTCCCGCGGGTGCCAAGCCCATGACGGCGTCCACGCCCCATGGCGGCTTCTCGCCGGACCAGCCGTCGGCCATGAGTGGCCAGGGCGGCGGGGCGATGACAGGCGTTCGGCCGCAGGCCCATCAGGGCGGCGAGGTGGTCGCTTCGGCGAGACGGCCGAAGCCGGCCTTCGGTCAGCCGTCGGCGCCGCAGCAGTCCAGCGCCGACTGGGGCCAGACGCGCATGCCGGAAAAGGATCTGTCACGCGCGCCCAGCCTGTTCGAGCGGGTCACCCAGAGCTTCGCCCGTCAGCGCCAGGAGCAGGCGGAACCGCAGCCCGAACCGGCCATGGCCGGCGGCGATCCGCCGGAGCGGCGTTCGAACGCGAAGGAGGAGGATCTCTACGACATCCCGACCTTTCTCAGGCGGTAGAGCGCGAACGACGCTTTATTAACCAAAAAGCGCAAAAATAAACGTGCCCTCTTGCCGGGAAAGTTGTAACAAACTGACACCAAGTGTGATTTGAGGCCTCCGGAGCGGGTTGTTAAATGTCCGCCTGGAGGCCTTTCGATGTCCGGCTGGCGCCGGACGACACGATGGCCCGGCAGGAGCTGAGAATGTCGATGATGCAGCGAGACGCGGCGAGCTACGGACGAAGTGACGTGCAGCGCACGTTGCGGGCATCCATCGGCTGCGTGGGCGTCGGGTTGCATTCCGGCGTCAAGGCGAGGCTCGTTCTGCACCCGGCCGAAGCCGACAGCGGCATCCGTTTCCTGAGAACGGACCTCGACGACGCGGCCTCGATCGCCGCCGCCTATGACCGGGTCTGCGACACCACCATGTGCACGGCGATCGGCGGCGAGAACGGTGCCGTGGTCGGCACGATCGAGCATCTGATGGCAGCGCTGGCCGCCCTCGAGATCGACAATGCCCTGATCGAAGTCGACGGTCCCGAAATTCCGATCATGGACGGCAGTGCCGATCCTTTCGTCTTTCTGATCGAATGCGCCGGCATCGAGGAGCAGGGTGCTCCCAGGCGTTGGATCGAGATTTTGAAGCCGGTGACGGTCACCGCGCACGGCAAGAGCGCCAGGCTGGAGCCGGTGCGCATGGTCGAGAGCGGCGACGAACTGGTTCCCGACCAGCTGTTCGATGTCGATTGCCGGATCGTCTTCGACCATCCGCTGATCAAGAGCCAGTCCCTGACCCACGCTTTGACCGCCGAGCGTTTCAGGAACGAGGTCGCGAGTGCGCGCACCTTCGGCTTTGCCGAGCGTATCGACGAGCTCTGGTCCCGCGGCCTCGCGCTCGGCGGTTCGCTGGACAACGCGGTGGTGGTCAGCCAGGACGGCGTGCTGAACGAGGGGGGGCTTCGCTTCGAGGACGAGTTCGTTCGTCACAAGGTCCTCGACTGCATCGGCGATCTCTACCTCGCGGGCGGACCGATCAAGGGCCGGTTCGTCGGCGAATGCGCCGGTCATGCCATGCACAACAAGCTGCTCCGGGCCCTGTTCGCCGACGCCGGCGCATGGCGCGCGACCACCGAACCCTTCGCACCGGAGCCGATGGTCGCCCTTCGCCAGGCGGCGGGCGCCTGAGACCCGGATTTTCCGAGGGTTTCCGATCCTGCGGCGACCAGCATCCTTCCCCTCGCCGCGGCTGATATTTCGTTCCGATGCGATGGCCGGATTGGCTTGACAGCCGGCGGTACAGTTTCGATGTTTGGACCGGTCCTGAAGGAGCGGACGATTGTCTGGAAAACGAACGATTTTCGGTCGGGCGGGCATGGCGGCACTGGCCCTTTCGCTCGTCGCCTGCGCGGGCGATCCCCTCGACGACGAGAATTATGTCGAGCGCCCGGTCAACGACCTCTACAACACCGCGCTCGACGAGCTGCAGAACGGCAATAACCGGCGCGCCGCCGCCGCCTTCCAGGAGGTCGAGCGTCAGCATCCCTATTCCCAATGGGCGACCCGCGGCCAGCTGATGGCGGCTTACGCCTTCTACCGGGGGGCCGAATACGACCAGGCGATCGACGCGGCCCGGCGCTTCATCGACCTGCATCCCGGCCACAAGGACGTACCCTATGCCCATTATCTGGTCGGCATGAGCTATTACGATCAGATCTCGGACGTCGGCCGGGACCAGAAGATGACCGAGCTCGCCTATGAGGCCTTCGGTGAGCTGATCCGGCGGTTTCCCGACAGCACCTATGGCCGCGACGCCAGGCTGAAGGCGGAGCTCGCCGAAGATCATCTGGCCGGCCGCGAGATGGCGATCGGGCGCTACTACCAGCAACGCGAAAAATTCGTCGCCGCCGCCAATCGGTTCAGGACGGTGGTCGAGACCTATCAGACCACGACCCATATCGAAGAGGCGCTGCACCGCCTGACCGAGGTCTATGTCGCTCTTGGGCTCGAGGACGAGGCGGTCAAGACGGCGGCGGTGCTCGGCCACAACTATCCGGCCAGCGCCTGGTATCAGGACAGCTACGCCCTCCTGTCCGGCGGCGATGGCCTGCCCGACCCAAGCGCCGACGCCGAGCGGCGACGGCCCGCGAAGGGCGGGGGCGACGACAAGCTGGTCGACCCGCCGGAGGACGCCCAGGTCGGGCCCGCGGCCTGAGCGAAAGACGGCGTCATGCTGACCAGCCTGTCGATCCGCGACATCGTGCTGATCGAACGTCTCGATCTGGAGCTCGGGGCCGGGCTTTGCGTGCTCACCGGCGAGACCGGTGCCGGCAAGTCGATCCTCCTTGACAGCCTCGGTCTGGCGCTCGGCGGGCGCGCCGACCGCGGTCTGGTGCGCGTCGGCGCGAAACAGGGCTCGGTCAGTGCCGCTTTCCAGCTGGATAGGGATGCGGACCCCATCGATGCGCTTTTGGAGGACCACGGCATCGAGGCGGACGACCTGCTGCTGCTTCGCCGCACCCTCGGCCACGATGGCCGCTCGCGCGCCTTCATCAACGACCAGCCGGTCGGTACCGCGCTCCTGAAGCGTCTCGGCCAGCATCTGGTCGAAGTCCACGGCCAGCACGACCAGCAAGGGTTGCTGGACCCCGTCACTCAACGGAGTCTGGTGGACGCCTATGGCAAGCTTTCGGGCGATCTCGCCAGGGTGAAGCGGGCCTATTCGGATTGGCGAGACGCCGAGGGGACCTTCACCACGCTGGAGGACGAGGTGGCGAAGGCGGCCAGCGATGCGGATTACTGGCGTCATGTGCTGGGTGAGCTGAACGAGCTCGCTGCCGAGGCCGGCGAGGAGGATCGGCTGGCCGATACCCGCGCGCGGCTGATGAACCGCGAGAAGATCCTGCAGGCGATCGAGGAGGCGCTGTCCGCGCTCGCCGGCGATGGCGGCCTCTCCGGCCGTCTCGGCAAGGCCGAACGCGCGCTGGAACGGGTGGTCGAGGCCGCGGGCGACGCGCTCGAACCGGCGACCGCCGCGTTCGATCGGCTGCGCGTCGAGCTGGACGAGGCGCAGAACCTGCTGGATCAGGCGGGCCAGGCGCTGTCCGATGGCGAGGACGATCTCGAAAGTGTCGAGGAACGCCTGTTCGCCCTTCGCGCGGCTGCGCGAAAACACAAGCTTCAGGTGGACGAGCTGCCGGCCTTTCGCGATCGCACCGCTGAGCGTCTGGCGCGCATCGATGCCGGTGACGAGCATCTGGCGGCGGCCCGCGCTGCCGCCGATGCGGCGCGCAAGCGGCTCGAAGACATGGCGTCGACCCTCACCCGAAAGCGGCAAAAGGCCGCCCAGGCGCTCGCCAAAGCGGTGATGACCGAGCTGCCGCCCCTGAAACTCGAAAAGGCGCGGTTCGTGATTCGCCTGGAACCCAGGCCGGGTGGCGAGATCGGCGAAAACGGGGCGGAGCGCGTGGTGTTCGAGGTCGCGACCAATCCCGGTCAGAAGCCGGGACCGCTCGGCAAGATCGCGTCCGGCGGCGAGCTCGCGCGCCTGATGCTGGCACTCAAGGTCTCGCTCGCCATGACCGAAGCGCTCCCGTCCCTGGTGTTCGACGAAGTCGACGCCGGCGTCGGCGGCGCCACCGCCGATGCGGTCGGCGAGCGTCTGGAGCGTCTGGGCGAATTCGCCCAGGTCCTGGTGGTCACCCACGCCCCCCAGGTCGCCGCCCGCGCCGACCGCCATCTCCGCGTCCACAAGGCGGCGACCCGCCGCGGGGCGAACGTGGCCGTGACCGTGCTGACACTGGCGGAGCGCAGGGAGGAGATCGCGAGAATGCTGGCGGGGGCGGAGATCACCGACGCCGCGCGTGCCGCCGCCGAGAGCCTGCTGGAGCATTCGGCGTAATGGCGGCTGTCTCAGACCGCGCGGTCGACAGCTTGACCGCGGATGAAGCCGCGGAAGAACTCACCCGTCTCGCGAAAGAGATCGCCCGTCATGACCGGCTCTATCATCGGGAGGACACGCCGGAGATCTCGGACGCCGACTATGACGCGCTCCGGCGGCGAAACCAGGCGATCGAGGCCGCGTTTCCCGAGCTGATCCGGCCGGACAGCCCGTCCCACCGGGTCGGTGCGGCGCCGTCGGAGAAATTCCAAAAGGTCTCCCATCCGGTCCCGATGCTGTCCCTCGACAACGCCATGAACGACGAGGACGTGGCGGAATTCCTGAAGCGGGTCAGGCGATTTCTGAACCTTGCCGAGGACGAGCCGATCGAGATCGTCGCCGAACCCAAGATCGACGGGCTTTCCGCCTCCCTTCGCTACGAAGGCGGATTTTTCGTGCAGGGGGCTACCCGCGGCGACGGTGCGGTCGGCGAGGACATCACGCGAAATCTCAGAACCATCAGCGACATCCCCCTAACTCTCGCCACGGACGATCCTCCGGCGGTTCTTGAGGTGCGCGGCGAGGTCTATATGGAGCGCGAGGATTTTCAGCGCCTGAACGAACAGCGCACCGCCGCCGGCGAAGCGGTGTTTGCCAACCCCCGAAATTCAGCCGCCGGCTCCCTTCGCCAGCTCGACCCGAAGATCACCGCAAGCCGGGCCCTTCGCTTCTTCGCCTATAGCTGGGGCGAGGCCGATCCGCCGATCGAGGGCAGCTATCACGGTTTCATCGAACGGCTCGCCGCCTATGGCTTCCAGACCAACCCGCTGACGAAACGCTGCGAGACGGCGGCCGAGCTTGCGGACTATCACAGGCAAGTTTCTGAGCAACGTCACACGTTGGCTTATGATATCGACGGCATCGTTCTGAAGATCGACCGCATCGATCTGCAGCGGCGGCTCGGCTATGTCGGGCGCGCGCCGCGCTGGGCGGTCGCCCATAAATTCGCGGCCGAGCAGGCGACCACGGTCATCGAAAAAATCACCATCCAGGTCGGGCGCACGGGCGCTCTGACCCCGGTCGCGAATCTGGCGCCGGTGACCGTCGGCGGCGTCGTGGTTTCCCGCGCGACCCTACACAATCAGGACTATATCGAGACCAAGGACATCCGCGAGGGCGACACCGTCACCATCCAGCGCGCCGGCGACGTGATCCCGCAAGTGGTCGACGTCGATCTGAGCCAACGGGTCGAGGGGTGCGAGCCCTTCGCGTTTCCCGAGGTCTGCCCCGTCTGCGGCAGCCTCGCGGTGCGGCCGGAAGGCGAGGCGGTCCGGCGCTGCACCGGCGGGCTGATCTGCGACGCCCAGATCACCGAGCGGCTTCGCCATTTCGTCGGCCGCGACGCCTTCGACATCGAGGGCGTCGGCAGGAAGCAGGTCCCGCAGCTCCTGGAAGCCGGTCTGATCAAAGGCCCGGGCGATCTTTTTCGGCTCGTGGACGACGAGGAGAAGCTCGCCAGGCTGAACGAGCTCGAAGGCTGGGGCGACAAGAAGATCGAAAACCTGAAGGCCGCCGTCGCCGAGCGCCGGCGCATCGGCCTCGACCGGTTCATCAACGCGCTCGGCATCCGGTTCGTCGGCGAGACCAATGCGAGGCTGCTCGCCCGCCACTACGGCACGATCGATGGGTGGCGTTCGGCCATGACCTCGGCTGCGGAAGGTGGTGAGGATGCGCGTGAGGAGCTCGAAAACATCGACGGCGTCGGCCCGAAGGTTGCGGAGGCCTTGATCGAGTTTTTCGAAGAACGGCATAACCTCGACGTGCTCGACGACCTGGCCTCTCTGGTGGAGACCGAATCGCTAGCGGCGCCCGACGCTTCGGGCTCGCCGCTCGCGGGCAGGACCATGGTGTTCACGGGATCGCTCGAGGAGATGACCCGCGCCGAAGCCAAGGCGACCGCGGAAGCGCTGGGGGCCAAGGTTGCGGGCTCGGTTTCGGCGAAGACCGACTATGTCGTGGTGGGTGCCGATGCCGGCTCCAAGGCGAAGAAGGCGGCGGAACTGGGTGTGACCACATTGAGCGAGGCGGAATGGCTGAAGCTGGCGCGACCTTCATGAAGACGATCCTGCTGCAGGCGGCGGGCTACACTTTTCTGGTGCTGGGCGTGCTCGGCCTGGTCCTGCCGGTCCTGCAGGGTTTTCTGTTCCTGGCGATCGGCCTGATCATCCTCGCCAAGACGGCGCCCTGGGCCGAACGGCTGCTCGGGCGCTTCAGAAAGCGCTACCCCGAGGCTGGCACGCTCCTCGACAAGGCGGAGGCCAAGGTCGAGGAATGGGGCCGGAAGGCGATGGCGCTGTTTCGGGAGAAATCCTGACCGTCTCCCTTTGTTCGCCACCGATTCCGACCCGCATCTCTCCTTCCGACCCGCATCTCTCCTGCGTGTCCGATGGAAGGGGATCAGCCTGCCGCGGTCGAACGTCGCGCACTCTGACGACGGCGCGTCCAAAGACCCATGGCGGCAAGGCCGAGCCCGATCAGCGCCAGGCTTTCCGGCTCGGGAACGGCGGTCGGTGCTGCGGCGCTGAACTGAAGGTTCTGGATGGCGAAGAAATTGCCGTCGAGCTCGACGCGCGAGATCTGCTCGCCCGCGGTCCCGATCACGCCGAAATAGTCGAAGATCTGATCCGAGACGCCGCCGAAGAGGCCGATCTGGTTGTTCGACGGATCGAACAGCGAGATGGTCTCGATGATCTCGAGCTCGACGGTGCCGAAGCCGAACGCCGAGACCGGGTCCAGGAAGTCGATGGCGAGGATGCCGGTGAAGTTGCCGAGCGGCCCGATCTCGGCGGTGCCGCCGATGACGCCGTAATCGACGTCGGTCGACGGGCCGCCGCCGAAGGTTCCGGCTTCGGACGAGAACGTCACGAGATTCGAAAAGGCGTCACCGGCGATCGGGCCGTTGCCCTGGACGATCGGGTTCCCGAACCTGTCGGTCTCGAAATCGATGAACACGTCCAGCGGGCCGCCGGTGACCGACAGGAAGTCCGAGTCATCGCATGTGTTGAAGCCGCCGCAATTGGCCGTGCCGACCGAGATCAGCGCTGCGTTTGCCTGCGACGCCATGAAAAGAGCGCAGGCTCCCAACATCGCCGCAATCCGGGGTCCGGACATGATTTCACTCCATGGTTGAACATTGCGGACAACGATGGAGCAAGTCCTGTGCCAAATCCTCTTTTTCTCGTTTTATCAAAAGGTTGATGGGAGAGCGTTATTTCAACCAATCGATGGGAAGGCCGCCTCTGTAAGTTAGTCGTTACACTCTCGGGGCGAGGGGCGGATTGTTTTACACCGGGGCCGGCCTTCAGACCGCCGCGAGCGCCACCTTGACCTGCGGCGGCTGGTTGCGTTCGGCGATCATCGCCGGCAGGTCGTCGTCGGTGACCGGTTCGCCCAGGAGGAAGCCTTGGGCTTCGTCGCAGCCGAAATGGCGAAGCAGGCCGAGCTGGGCGGCGGTCTCGACGCCTTCGGCGATGACCCTGATGTTCAGCCCGTGGGCGAGCATGATCACCGCGCGGGCGAGCGCGCCGTCGCTCTGGCTGCCGCTGATGTCGCGCACGAAGGAGCGGTCGATCTTGATGCGGTCGATGGGAAAGCGCCTGAGATAGCCGAGCGACGAATAGCCGGTTCCGAAATCGTCGAGGGCGACGCTCATCCCCATGGCGGCCAGGCGCTCCAGCAGCCTCGTGGTCTCGCCTTCCTGCATCAGCGCGGTTTCGGTGAGCTCGAACTCGAGCTGATCGAGCACCATGTCGGTGCGTTCCAGGATCGCACGCACGTCGCTTTCGAAGCCCGGCCTCCGCAGCTGATAGGGCGAGATGTTGACGGCGATGCGAAGGTCGCCGAGGCCGGCCTCGCGCCAGCGCCGGTGCTGATCGCAGGCTTCCTCGAGGATCCAGAGGCCGAGCTCGTAGATCAGCCCGGTCTCCTCGGCGAGCGGAATGAACTGTTCGGGCGGCACCACGCCCCATTCCGGGTGACGCCAGCGCACCAGGGCCTCGACGCCAGCCACCTGGCCGGAGCGGAGGTCGATCTGCGGCTGGTAGACCAGCGAGAACTGTGCCTGCTCGATCGCGCGGCGGAGCTGGGCTTCGAGGACGATCTGCTCGTAGGCGGCGCGGTCCATGGCGGCGTTCACCAGCTGCCAGCGGTTGCGGCCCGCGGTCTTGGCGCGATAGAGTGCCACGTCCGCCGCTTTCAGGAGCTGATCCGCATGGCGCCCGTCGTCCGGGAACAGGCTGACGCCGATGCTGGCGGTGACGTGAAGCTCCTCGCCGCCGATCGGGAAGGACGGCCGCATCGATTCCAGGATGGCCGTCACCGCGGGCGGACATCGTCGACACTGCCAAGACCGCCCAGGATGAGAATGAACTCGTCGCCGCCCATGCGCGCGACCGTGTCGCCTTCGCCGATCGAGCGTGTCAGCCGGTCGGCGACCGTGACCAGCAGATCGTCGCCGACCTTGTGGCCGAGACCGTCATTGACCAGCTTGAAGCGGTCCAGATCGAAAAACGCGACTGCGAGACGCTCACCGCACTCGCGCGCCGTGCGCAGGGCGTCATCGAGCTTCTTGTCGAAGAGTGCCCGGTTCGGGAGGCCGGTGAGTGCGTCGTGGGTCGCCTGGAAGCGAATGGTCTCCTCGGTCGCCTTGCGGGCGCTGATGTCGGTGTAGATGCCGATCAGCTCGCCGTCGGGGGTGCGGAACTCGCAGAGCGAGATCCACCGGCCCGTCGCCAGCTCGATCTCCCGTGCCCGCAGGATCTCGGCCTGCTCGTCCACATGGCCGGCGCGGGCCGGACGGCTGCGGCTTTCGCCCTCTTCGTCGCGCACCACGAGGTGCTTTTCGATCAGCGCGTTCAGCCGTGCATGGGTCATGCCGATCTCGATCGAAGGCTCGATCGCCTCGAAGATCTCCCGGAACTGACGATTGCAGAGCACGAGGCGGTCGTCGGCGCTCCAGAGCGCGAAGCCTTCGGAAATCGCCTCGGTCGGCTTGATCAGCCGGTCGCGCGAGGCCTGAAGCGCGCTCATGTTTTCGCCGAGCCGGTCGACCATGCTGTTGAAGGCGCGTCCGACCCGCGCCACCTCGTCGCAGCCGGGCAGGAAGACGCGGATGTCGCGCTCGCCGCAGGCGACCTTGTCCGCGGCGACCGCCAGGCTCCAGAGCCGCCTGGTCAGCACATGACCCATCAGCCAGCCCGCGAGCGCGATCACGATGGTGCCGACCACCGCGATCAGAAGGCCGATCTTCAATGTTTCCTGATAGGCTTGGCGCAAGGAGGCCTGGGAGAACTCGATGGCGAGGCGGCCGAGGGCTGCGTGGGCGCCGTGAATCGCGATCTCGCGCCAGTAGCGTTCGCCCCGGTCCTCGAGCGGCGGCATGGCAGCGCCGACCAGCTCGCCGTCGGTCGCCGCGATCACCCGGCCTTCGACGTCGCCGATCATGACCGTGCGAATGTTGGGGTCGCGCCCGGTGCCGTCGATGAAGGCCTGAAGCTCGTCGAACTCCTCGGTGATCAGGGCGGCCTTGCTGAGGTCGCCGAGCAGATCCATCGTCACCTGCTGCGAGCTGCCGATCTGCCGTTTGACGCCCTCCATCGAATGGGTCAGCGTGATATAGAGCACGACGGCGATCAGCGCCATTTCGAGTGCGAATATCGTCACGGCGATGCGGGCACGCAGCGACATCGGCGTTATCGCTGTGCCAGGGTTTGCAGGCTGACGCGCTTTTCGCGGATGGCGGCGTAATCCTCGTCCGTGATCGGTGCGAACCGTCGCCCTGCGGCGGCACCGTCGACGTCGCCATGGGCGCCCTGGTTCCAGGCGAGCAGCAGGTCTCGAAGCCGCTCGCGCTCCTCCACCGGCACGCGGGCGTGGATGGCGAAGGCGAAATGGCTGACCGGCGGCGCTTCGAACACGATGCGAAGCGGCAGCTGCCTGAAGCCCTCGATCTCGGCGAGCACGAAGGCCGGTACGCCGCACGCCGTGATCGCTTCCGACTTGATCGCCTGCAGGCAGGACGCTTTGTTGCGGAAATGGCGGATGCCGACGTCGAGACCGGGCCGCAGGCCGGCCTCCATGAGCGCCGCTTTGATCAGATGGCTGACTGCGGCGAGTTTCGGCGGAAGGCCGATGGTGGTGCCGGCCAGGTCGTCCAGTGCCAGGCTGTCCGCCCCTTCGGGCGCAACGAGCACCGCCTTCAGTGCACGATCCATGCGTGCGAGCGGCAGATAATCGTGACGGTCGACCGCGTCGACATAGAAAAACGGGTGTACGAACAGGATGTCGTAGCTCTGTTCGGCGATGGCGTTCTCGAAGCTCTCGAAGGTCGATTTGGTGCGCAGCTTGACCAGCCGGTCGAGCTCGAGGGAGAAGGCCTCGGCGATCGGCCCGTAGAGCCGGTCGATGGTAAGTGCGGGCAGGTAGGGAAAGACGCCCAGCCGGTAGGCCGGTCTGGCCGGTTCCTCGGCTGCCGCCGGCATCGACCATATGCAGCCGAGAAGCAGAGCCAGAATCGACAGCAGACGGAGATGCCTTCCGGTAGGGCGCTTCGACTGGTGCATGAGGTAGTCGCGCGTTGTGGTTGTTAAACCTGCCATTTATCAACCGAAAAGATATTTTTCATACATTTAGACTAACTTTTAGCGATGTTATCTGGAAAGTACATCTATCTTGGCGATAATGCAAGTGACAAAAAACGCCTTGAGCGTTAGCTGCGCCGATGGCTTCGGCATCGGCGGCGAGCCGCGCTCGACGGGCCGCCCGCCGGGTGGCGATCTGGGCTTCTTTGGTCTTTCTTAGAGGCGGGGTCTTACCTTCAAGCCGTCACCGACGATCCTTATGACAGGAGGGCAGGCCGGGTGAACCGTCGTCGAGGAGGAGATCATGGCGCATCGTTTCAGGGCTCATATCGTCTGGACCGGCGCGTCCGAAGGGCCGGCGACGGCCTATGACGGCTATTCCCGGGAGCATCTGATCGAGATCGACGGCAAGCCGCCGCTTCGCGCGTCCTCGGCCCCGGTCTACAGGGGCGATCCTGGTCTGCACAATCCGGAGGACCTGTTCGTCGCCGCGCTGGCGACCTGCCACATGCTCTGGTACCTGCATCTGTGCGTCGATGCCGGCATCCAGGTCGCCGCCTATGTCGACGACGCCGAGGGCACGCTCGATCTGGTGGACGGCAGCATGGTGTTCACCGAAGTGATGCTCAGGCCCAAGGTGACGCTGGTTCAGGGCGACCCCGAACGGGCGCGCGCTCTCCACGAAGAGGCCAATCGCGAATGTTTCATCGCCAATTCCGTGCTCTGCCCGGTGCGGCATCTGCCGACGATCGAAGGCGGCGACGCTTGATCACACCCGGGCCCTCAAAGAAACACCAAAAACCCGATACGGGCTTCGCATCGGGCGATGGCGACGGACGTTCTTTGAAGATTATCTGCGCCACTGTTGTCGGCGCGGTCTTCGAAAGCGAGGCGGCGGTCGGCCGCCGGGCTCAGATTTCGTCCCGTTCGCGGCGCTTGCGTTGCAGCTTGCGGAACCGGCGGATCGCTTCCGCCTTCTCCCGTGCGCGCTTCTCCGAGGGTTTCTCGTAGTGGCGGCGCATCCTCATCTCGCGATACAGGCCTTCGCGCTGCATCTTCTTCTTCAGCGCGCGCAGCGCCTGGTCGACATTGTTGTCGCGAACCTGAACTTCCACGGGGCCTCTTACTCCGGCAGTCTGTGTTTAAGCACGACAAAAAAGGACCGCTTCACGCAGGTGCAGCGGACCATCGCTGGATTAATAGCAGATTTCGTCGTGCAAACAAACGGTTTTTCCGGGTCGCTCCCGAATGCCGCCTCTTCCCAGGGAGGGCCATCCGGCTTACATCATCGGCCATGGCTATTCTCAAGATCGCCCGAATGGGCCACGACGTCCTGACGACGCCTGCCGTCGAGATCGCTGATCCGACCGCCGAACGTGTTCAGCGTCTGGTCGGCCATATGATGGAAACCATGGCCGATGCCGGCGGCATCGGGCTCGCCGCACCCCAGGTCTACCAGTCCCAGCGGCTGATCATGTTCCTGGACGCCCCGGATCGGGAGGAGGGCGCCGGTCGCGCGCCGGTCGTGCTGATCAATCCCGAGATCGAGCCGCTGGACGACGAGATCGAGCTCGGCGTCGAGGGGTGCCTGTCGATCCCGGGCCTTCAGGGCCTGGTGCCGCGCCATCGGCGGATCGGCTATCGCGGCCTCGACCCGGACGGCCGGACGATCGAGCGCGAGGCCGAAGGTCTGCATGCGCGCGTCGTCCAGCATGAGGTCGATCATCTCGACGGCATTCTCTACACCATGCGCATGACCGACCTCACCCAGCTCGCCTTCGATACCGAATTCAAGCATGTGATCGCCCGCATCCAGCGGGAGAACGGCATCGGAGAGGATGATGAGCAAGACGCTTGAACGGCAGAGCCGGCGGGACCGGCTGCTTGAGGCGGCGCTCGGCCACATTCCGTTCGACGGCTGGAGCCGAAAGGCGCTGCTCCGCGGCGCCGCCGACATCGGTGTCGAGCCCTCCGCCGCGCGCCGTCTCTTTCCCCGCGGCGGTGACGATCTGCTCGCCCATCTCGATGTCTGGACCGACCGGCGCCTGGTCGAGCGGGTGGACCAGGACGCCATCGACCGGCTCCGCATGCGCGAGCGCATCGCGACGCTGCTGCGGATGCGCCTCGAGATCCTGACCCCCCACCGCGAGGCGGTGCGCCGTGCGATCGCGGCCCGGATGCTGCCCGCGAACGCACTCGCCGCCGGACCGGCGCTCTGGCGATCGGTCGATCTGATCTGGGCGATCGCGGGCGATCGCGCCCGTGACGCCAGCTACTATACCAAGCGCGGCCTTTTGCTCGCGGTCTGGACCAGCACCTTCTTCTACTGGCTGGACGACCAGTCGCCGGGTCTGGAGGACAGCTTCGCCTTTCTCGACCGCCGGATCGACGACGTCATGCAGATCGGCAGGATCCGCGGCCGCATCGACGGCGCCCTGAACGCCCTCGGTTCGTTCAATCCCCTGAAAGCGTGATGCGATCGTCCCCTGCAACCTTTCGAGCTCGATGAGTATGCCATGCGCCGATCCCGTGTCTGCCTCGCCGCCGCCATCGCCGCCCTGGTCGGCTGCGCCCCCGGATCGGAGGCGGTGATCAAGCCGCAGCCGGTCGGGCCTCTGGTCAGGCTGCCGCACAGCGTGGCGGTGCCGGGCGGCGGTTTTCTCGCGGGCTCCGACGCCGAGGAGCGCGAGCTCGCCTATCGTCTCGACGAGGCCGCCTACGGCCATGAGCGCACCCGCGAGCAGGGCTGGTACGAGCGCGAACGGCCCATGAGCCAGGCAGAGACCGGCCCGTTCTCGATCATGCAGACGCCGGTCACCAATGCCGACTACGCCCTGTTCGTCGAGGCCACCGGTCGCGCCGTTCCGGACGTCGACGCCGAGACCTGGAAGGGCTACGGCCTCATCCACCCCTACGAGCGTACCCGCCGCCATGCCTGGGTCGAAGGTCGGCCTCCCGAGGGACGCGAGCAGCACCCGGTCGTCCTGGTCAGCCATGACGACGCCGTCGCCTACGCCGCCTGGTTCTCGGAGGTCACCGGCGAGAGCTGGCGGCTGCCGAGCGAGATCGAGTGGGAAAAGGCGGCGCGCGGGCTCGGCGCGTTCACCTTTCCCTGGGGCGAGGACTGGGATGCCGAGGCGCTGAACAGCGCCGATCTCGGCCCCTTCGACACCGAGCCGGTCGGCAGCTATCTGCACGGCGCCAGCCCCTTCGACATGCTGGACGCCGCCGGCCAAGTCTATGAATGGACCGCCAGCGGCGGGGGCGACGGCCGGTTCTTCGTGAAGGGCGGGAGCTGGGACGACAAGGGCTGCGGCGTCTGCCGGCCGGCGGCAAGGCATGCGCGGCCTGCCGATCTGAAGCACATCCTGATCGGCTTTCGCCTTGTCAAGGACGGCTGAGGCCGGCGGTCTCTCGGGCGTTCAGCTCGCGAGCATGGCGCTCTCGTCCTCTGCGGTAGGTTCGGTGGCGGGCGCGTCCGTGGCCGGCTTCGGCGCCTGACGCACCAGCGAGCGGGTCTCGCAGACGCTCGGCTCGAAATGCCGGTCGATCACCTCCAGGGCGACGCTTTCGTCGAACGTCTTGCAGGAAAAAACGTCGATATAGGCTTCGCCGCTGTGATCGCAGAAATGCGCGGTGACGTTGCTGGTTTCGATCAGCTGCACCAGCGTGTAGCCGGAAGCCTTGGGCAGATCGTGGCCGAAATGCTCGATCCAGGGTGCTCCGTAGGCCTTCATGTCGATCGCCCTGACCAGATCGGCGGCGAAGGCGGCGATCGCGTCGCGGTCGCCGATTTTGTGATTGCAGCCGGCGGCGTCGACGACGAGATGTTGACCGAAGGCCTCGGACATGGGCTTTCATCCACTTTCGGAAATGCGTATGAGGTCGTCGACCGGCGATGGCGGCGTCGACGAGGCGCGCTTGCTATCACGGCCGGTGCGCGATTGCAATCGCCTCGTCGGCATCATTTGCGAGCGACCGAAAGCTCCCGGGAGAACGTCTTGTCGCTGACCATCACCACCTGGAACGTGAACTCGGTCCGCCTGCGTCTGGAGGGCATCGCCCGGCTGATCCGGGAGGTCGACCCCGACGTGATCTGCCTGCAGGAGATCAAGGTCGCGAACGAGCTGTTTCCGCGCGACGCGATCGAAGCGCTCGGCTATCCCCATCAGGCGATCCACGGCCAGGCAGGCTATCACGGCGTCGCCGTGCTTTCGAGACGGCCGATCGAGACGGCCGAGCCGATGCACTGGTGCGACAAGGACGACTGCCGGCATCTGCGCGTCCGCCTCGAAGGCGGCGTCGATCTGCACAATTTCTACATCCCCGCAGGCGGCGACGTGCCGGATCCCGAGGTCAACGACAAGTTCCGGCACAAGCTCGATTTTCTGCGCGATCTCACCGCCTGGTTCGATCAGGGCGCCACGTCCTCAGGCTCGGCGGTGCTGCTCGGCGATCTCAACATCGCGCCGCTGGAGACCGACGTCTGGAACCACAAGCAGCTGCTGAAGGTGGTCAGCCACACCCCGGTCGAAGTCGAGGGGCTCCTGACCCTGCAGGCGAGCGCCGGCTGGGTCGATGCCGTCCGAAAAATCATTCCGCCTGAGGAGCGGCTCTACAGCTGGTGGAGCTATCGCGCCCGCGACTGGTCGGCCTCCGACCGCGGCCGCAGGCTCGACCATATCTGGGTCTCGCCGGACCTGGCGGACGGCGTGCGCACGGCCGGGATCCTGCGTGCGGCCAGAGGCTGGAAACAGCCCTCCGACCACGTTCCGGTGACGGTCGGTCTTGAAGTCTAGGGGACGCTCGATGTCGAAGCTCTCCGCCGGCTCTTCCGATCGCCGCTGCCAGCCGGTGATCCTGGCGAAGACGGCGGGAATCAGATGAAGCGATCATGCCGCCGGACCGCCACGATCGCTGCGTCGGACTTCGCATCTCGTCAAATCCCTCGGGTGCTGCCACTTTTCGAGGCTGGCCGGATCGGCTATCAATAAAGGTCATTCTGGCGACGGTTCGAAGTGGTGGGCGTATTATGACACCTGAATTCGATGACATGACCCCCAACGTCACCGCCCATGTGAAGTGGTACAATCCCAACAAGGGTTTCGGCTTCGTGCAGCCCGCGGACGGCGGCGGCGACGCCTTTTTGCATGCTTCCGTTCTGGGCCAGTCGGGCCATCAGGATCTTGGCGAAGGTGACGTTCTGACCTGCGATATCGCACCGGGTCCAAGGGGACCGCAGGTGGTGGCGATCCACCATGTCGAACGCTCCGCGCAGCCGAAGACCGCCGCTTGGTCGAGAGGGGGCCCCGCCGGCCCGATGGAAACCGTCGACGGCACGGTCAAGTTTTTCGACGCGGCCAAGGGCTTCGGCTTCATCACGCCGGACGGCGGCGGCAAGGACGTGTTCGTCTCCGCACGCATTCTGACCAAGGCGGGCCTCGGCACCCTCGAGACCGACCAGCGTGTCCGGGTCAGCACGCGCCTCGGCCCCAAAGGACCGATGGCCGAGGACATCACCCTCATCTGATCGTGCAGCCGCGGCAGGGTCTGCCGGCGCGGTACCCAGCCCGACAGTATGGCGTGAGCGGCGTACGTCCGGCTCATGCGTAAATTTCCACCGGCAGCGTCGTTCCTTTTCCTTCGTACAACGTCTTCAAAGCGTGGCCAGGACACCACCGTCGACATAGATCGTCTGTCCGTTGACGAAGCTCGAAGCGTCGGAGGCAAGGAAGATACACGCGCCCTGCAGCTCGTCGACTCGGCCCCAGCGCCCTGCCGGCGTCCGCTTCTTTAGCCACATGTCGAATTCGGGATCGTCCATCAGCGCCTGGTTCAGCGGCGTTTCGAAATAGCCGGGTCCGATGGCGTTGACCTGCAAGCCGTGCCGTGCCCAGTCCGTGCACATGCCTTTGGTGAGGTTCTTCACTGCGCCTTTCGATGCGGTGTAGGGCGCGATGGAGTATCGTGCCGCCTCGCTCTGCAGGCTCGCGATGTTGATGATCTTGCCCCGGCCGCGAGGGATCATCGCCCGCGCCACCGCCTGGCTCACGATGAACATACCGTCCAGATTGGTGCGCATCAGCTCCCGCCAGGTCTCGAGCGGAAAGTCTTCGAGCGCTTGGCGCCGCTGAATGCCGGCATTGTTGACCAGGATATCGACCGGCCCGACGTCGCGCTCGATGCCGGTGATGGCCTCGTCGACGGCATCGGCATCGGTGATGTCGAACGGCCTGCCGACGGCGCCGTCGATCGAAGCGACCGCGATTGCGAGCTTGGCGGGATCGCGGCCGTTGAGGATCAGGGAAGCGCCGGCCTTGGCCAGGCCGCTGGCCAGACTGAAGCCTATGCCTTGTGACGATCCGGTCACCAGCGCACGCCTTCCAGAGAGATCGAAAAGCCTTGCCGACATGTCTTGCTGCCCCTCCATGTGCCGTCGATCGCAGGCGCAGCATGCGCTTTATGGCAAAGGATTCAAGATGATCGTTTGCCGGCAGGCGGGATCGATGTCGGGCCGGATGTATTCGTGATCATGTTTTCAGATCCGTCGCCGCATTCGACAGACGTGGCGGATCGAAGAACTGTCCCACCTTGAAACCGATCTCGCCGTTCATCCCGGCGATGTCCAGCGCCGAAACGAAGATCGACGCGATGTTGCGGCGATCGTCGACGCCGAATGCCTGCTCGCTCCTGATGATCAGATCGAAACGCTGACCCTGGCATAGAGCGTCGATCTGACATCGGCCGAGTCTGCTGAGCGAAAGGTCGAATACCGCGCGCTTGGCCTCTTCGCCCTCGGGTTCCGGTCCGCCATGTCCGCCATCGGTGTCGAGATCGTGATCACGATGATAGAGAAAAACCGCCTGCGCCGCGTCGGAGCCGAGCGGCAGCATCTGACCTTTCCAGCCATCGGCCAATGGTTCGGAAGTCTGACCGCCGATGTCCCGGAGCAACGATGCGATTCGGTCGCCTTGCGTGCCGGTCTGTCCGATTTTCTCATGCGACCGTCGCTCAACGTCGCCAAAGCTCTCGTCTCCGGCCGCGGCCAGAAGGGCCAGAAAACGTTGCGCCAGATGCCGGTCAGCCTCGGGCAGCTGCCGTGGTGCGCTGCTGCGGTCGGCGCTGTCGGCGAACCTTGTCGCCCGATCGATATCCTCCAGCAGTTCGATCAGCTCGGCCAGCGGCGCTGCCATGTCCCCGGTCGGCACCGCATTTGCGGATTGCGCCGAGGCCGGCATGCTGGCGGGGAAAACGATCTGCAGCCTCGTATCCAGCGGCAGGTCCAGCGGCTGCTCGACCTTGAAAAGACGTTCCGCCGCTCGGATGATGACCTGCCCGTTGGCGTCACGTGCCACGACCGTCGCCGTAATTCCTCCCTTGCGCTCGCCGGCCGCGCTCGGATCTGACGAAGTTCGGTGGGGCGGCGCTCCTCCCCCGTCGGGAACGGCGCGGTCTGCCGAACGTTGATGATCCGTGAAGGGGAAAGGCACACTCGCAGCCTTCGCCGGACGGCCGGCGATGGTGCCGGTGAGTGGCTGACCCGCATTTTGGGTCGAAAGATGTTCGAGACCTTTTCTTGCGGGATTTTCCGGTGAACGCTGTGGGGTAAGGTCGCTTTCGGAAGTTGGCAAGGGCGGTCCCGGAGTGTGCGCTGTCGTCGACGCGACGGTCACGATCGTGCTGCCTGGCGGAGTGGAAGTGGCAGTGTGCGAGACCGAGGCGTGTCGAGCGGACGGCGGAATCGCCGGTCTCGACGGATCGAAACGACGTTCTCCCTCTCCGGCAGGCCTCAAGACCTGCGTTGCCGATTGCGGTCGCACCGCGAGATCGGGGGAACTGCTGGTAGACGGCGGGATGCTGGCCGGAGGATTCGATGCGGGCGTCTGCTGTGTCGGGGCCTGGAGTCTGAGAACGATTCCTGGCCCTGGCGTCTCGCCCCCCGATGTCATCGGCCGAGCGATCACGTCGATCCGCCCTCGTTCCACGATCGTGCTTGCCGCCGCCGGTGGCGCCGGTTTCGCGATCAGTTCGGCTTTGATCGGCGAGGACAAGGAGCGGCCATCGACACCAACGACATCCACCTGCTTCGCAGACGGCAGCGCCTGCGAAGCGACCCTGAGCGTGAGTGTTGCCGCCTCGGCAAGCTTTGCCGGACCTTTGAGATCGAAACGTTCAGCGTCGATGAGCACGGACACGCCGCGGCGAGTCGCGCCGAGAACGCTTGCGATCACGCTTCGCCCCGGGACCAGAGCCCGCCCCGACGAGAGATTGGCGGCGATCGGCCCTTTTGGGGATCCTTCGATCGAGGTCATGACCGCCCCTCCGTGGCCAGCAATGCCTGCGCGATCGCAATGACATCCCGTGCCGCGTCGCTGCCGGGGCTGCAGGTCAGAAGCGGGACCTGACGTCCGATGGCGTCGGGCACCGTCGCATCTCGCCTGATCACGCCAAGACCTGCCGGTTCGATCGCCAGGAAACGCCGGCAGACACGAACCAGCCCATTCAGAGTCTCGCGGCCGCTGTCCGCAGCATCGGCGAAATTGACGACGATTTCAGGCGCAGAGGCGTTCGACCACCCGCCACGCGTCGCCTTCAACAGCGCATAGGCGTCGGCAAGAGCGGTCGGCTCCGGTGTGGTCAGCAAGATGCTTCGATCGGCGAACCGCATCAGGTCGCGGACACCCTGCTCGACGCCTGAAGGCAGATCCAGAATCAGCACGTCGTAGAGATCACCGACCTCGTGGAGGGCGTTTTGCATCCAGCTGACGGCAAGCGGATCCAGCCCTGCTGGAACGCCATGCCCCGAGCGGCCGGGAAGGACGTCGAAACCGAGTTCGGGCGCGGGCCTGATGGCGGTCGAGAGCGGGGTCCCGCCCAAGGCAGCCATGGTGAGATCGACGCCCTTCGTCAAACCGAGCTGCACGTCGACATTGGCGAGCCCCACATCGCCGTCGACCAGCAGCACCTTTTTGCGCATGCGGGCCAGTGCATGGCCGAGCGTTATCGAGAACCACGTTTTTCCGACGCCGCCTTTCCCCGATGCGATGGCAACCGTCCCGCTCATCGGCAGGCCTCCCCGTCGACTGCACTTCGATATCGGCGAAGCAGCAGTCGCGCCAATCCTTCGGCGCCGAGCTTGCGCAGACCATCGCCGATGCTGGGCCCGATCCCTGCCTCGGTGAGCGCGAGGCCGGCTTCGGCGGCTCCCATGACACCGCCCAGTCGTCGAACCGCATCGAGCTTGGTCACCACCATCGATCTCGCACCCAAGGCCATGTAGCTGCGCGCGATCTCCATGGAATCGCCATAGCCGAGATGCGCTGGCATGACCGGGATCAACGCTGCGTCGCTGTGGCTCGACGCTGTCGAGAGGAGACTGAGGTCCGATGGCAAAAACGGGTTCGTGCTCGGGCCGTCGAGTAGGATCATGTCGCCCGAGCACCGATCGACCATGTCGGCCAGATCCGCGATCGCCGGCACGGCTTTCGGCTGCAGCCCGAGAGGCGACAGCAGCGCTTTCAGCCGATCGAATGCTCCGGCCGGTTCGACATCCAGGGTCAAGATGTCGACACTCTTTCCTTTCAGGATCTGTGCCGCCGCCAGCTTGACGACGGTGATCGTCTTGCCGCCCCCCGGCGGGCCGGAGAGCAGTAACGGTTTCCGGCCGTCACCGATCAAGTCGGAAAAGCGGCAAAACGCTCTCAGCAGCGTCGCAAGGATGACCTCGGGATCGGCTGGGGGAGCATTTTTGAGCACAGGCTCGACGCGCTCTCGCCAGGGAAACGGCCATTCGTGAAAATCGCAGAGCGACGCAAGCCATTCGAAGGACCTGGGTTCGCCGGACGGTGTCAGAAGTTCGCCAAGATCCAGTGATTCCTCGGCGATCGCGCCCGTGACGCGGACCTGGCCGTCGGCAAGAGTCCGGGTCGCGAGAATGATGGCGTCTTCGCCCAGGCCGGCTCTGAGCTCAGCCATGGCCTGCTTGCATGTCGGTGCGAGAAAACTGACCAGACGCATGCCGATCCCGTCCTAAAGCTGGCTCAAAGTGCGTATCCGCGCCTTGGCATGGATTTCATTTTGCGAAAGGACCACCGTCGAGGGCCTGAAGCGTTCGACGATCGATCGAACATAGGGGCGGATCGCAGGGCTGGTCAGGAGGACGGGAAGCTCGCCACGCATGGCCTGTTGTTCGAACGCTTCCTGCAGCCGGGCCATGAAATCCTGCAGCTGCGAGGGCGCCATCGCGAGCTGCCGTTCGTCATCCTGTCCGATCAGGGCATCGGAAAACGCCTGTTCCCATGCCGGCGACAGCGTGATCAGCGGGACATAACCGGCTTCCGACGTATGCGCATTGCTGATCTGACGGGCCAGTTTGGAGCGAACATATTCGGTCATCACGATCACGTTCTGCGTGCTGCCGATCACGTCGCCGATCGCTTCGACGATCAGCGGCAGGTCCCTGATGGAGACCCGCTCGGCCAGAAGGGATTGAAGGACCCGCTGCAGGCCGCCGATACTGATTTTCGACGGTACCAGATCGTCGACCAGTTTCTGATAGTCCCGCGAGAGTTCGTCTAGCAGTTTTTGTGTTTCCGCATAGCTCAAGAGTTCGGGCAGGTTGTCCTTGATGATTTCGGTGATGTGCGTGGTGAGAACGGTCGCCGGATCGACCACCGTGTAGCCCCGGAAATTGGCTTCCTCGCGCGCACTCTCGGTGACCCATTTTGCCGGCAGTCCAAAGGTCGGCTCCGTTGTCTCCTCGCCAGGCAGCGATATCTTTTCGCCGCGCGGGTCCATGACCAGCAGCATGTTCGCACGGAGATCCCCTCTGCCCGCTTCGATCTCCTTCAGCCTGATGGCGTAGCCGTTTGCAGGAAGCTGAATATTGTCCTGAATGCGAACGGGTGGCATGATGAAGCCGAGGTCGGTCGCCAGCTGCCGGCGCAGCGCTTTGATCTGATCGGTCAGCCTTGGGCCGCCGCCGTCGCCGATCAGAGCCAGCAGGCCATAGCCAAGCTCCAGACGCAGCGGATCCATGGCGAGCGACGAAGCGATAGGCTCCTCCTGCACTTCTTCGGCAGGTTCCGGCGCCTCGGGAAGGTCGTTCTCCTCTTCTGGCCTTCTCGCCAATTGCCAGGCGACGGCGCCGCTGACGATCGCGAGGGTCGCGAACGGAAACATTGGAAGGCCGGGCAGGACGGCAAGAACGGATAACAGCCCGCTGGTCGTCGCGAGCGTTCTGGGATGTGCGCCAAGCTGCCCGAAAAGTGCTCGATCAGTCCTTCCGGTAATACCGGCTTTGGAGACCAGAAGACCGGCTGCCGTGGAGACGACGAGGGCGGGAATTTGCGAGACCAGGCCGTCACCGACCGTCAGGAAGGTGTAACTTTGTGCCGCGTCACCGAAGCTAATGCCCATCTGGCCGACGCCGATGATCAGACCGCCTATCAGGTTGATGAAGGTGATCATCAGACCCGCGACCGCATCACCGCGAACGAATTTCGATGCGCCGTCCATGGCACCATAGAAGCTGCTCTCCGCCTCAAGTTCACGTCGACGTGTCTTGGCCTCGTCCTCCGAGATGAGACCTGCCGAAAGATCGGCGTCGATCGCCATCTGCTTGCCGGGCATGGCATCAAGGGAGAACCGAGCGGACACTTCCGCGATTCGGCCCGATCCCTTCGTGATCACGACAAAATTCACGATGACCAGAATGGAAAAAACAATAAGACCGATGATGAAGTTGCCCTGCATGATGAAGCCGCCGAACGCCTCGATCATGCGGCCGGCTGCGGCAGTTCCTTCATGACCTGATGCGAGTATCAGGCGGGTGGAGGCAAGATTCAGCGCGAGACGAAGCATCGTCGCGATCAGAAGCACGGTCGGGAAGGAGCTGAAATGCAGTGGCTTTTCGATGAAAAGTGACGTCAGGAGAACCATCACTGAAAAGGTGATCGAGACCGCAAGCAGCAGATCCAGCATCAGGCTGGGCATCGGCAGGATCAGAACGACGAGGATGCCGATGACACCGAAGGCGAGCACGATGTCGCCCTGCCGCAGGTTGTCGACCATGCGGGTGATGAAGGGATTGCCGATCACGCGGACTTCGGAGGCCATGACGTTCCTGTCCCTGCCGAGCCAGCCTGTGTCAGGGCCGCTCGGCGAGCAGCGTGTCGCCGCCGACGCCCGAGGGCGTTACCGACACACCTTCATCGCTATATTGCTTCAGCTTGTTGCGAAGCGTTCGGATCGAAATGCCAAGGATGGTCGCGGCGCGCGTACGGTTGCCAAGCGTGTGCGCGAGCGTGTCGACGATCAGCCGCCGTTCCACTTCGGCGACCGACTGACCGACGAGGGCCGAGGTCCCGGCGGGAGCGAGCGGATCGTTCGACGGTGTGTTTTCGTCGTCCGGAATGACGATGGCATCCGGTCCGATGATCTCGCCTTGAGCGAGGAGAACGGCACGATGGATGCAGTTCTCGAACTCACGAACGTTGCCCGGCCACCGGTGCCGGCGGAGGCGAGCCACCGCCTCCGGATCGAGTTTTTTCGCCGGAAGATCATTGGCGCCGGCATAGCGTTCGATAAAGAGTTCACTCAGCGGTACGAGATCGTCCAGGCGGCTGCGCAGGGGCGGCAGTTCGAGCTGGACGACGTTCAGGCGAAACAGGAGATCCTCGCGAAAACGACCGGCCCGCACCTCGGCCGGCAGGTCACGATTGCTGGTCGCGATCAGCCTGATGTCGATCTTGACAGGCTTCGTACCACCGACTCGATCGATCTCGCGCTCCTGAATGGCCCGCAGCAGCTTCGCCTGCAGGCGGGGGTCCATCTCGCTGATCTCGTCGAGGAGAAGCGTGCCGCCATGGGCCTCCTCGAACTTGCCGATGCGGCGGGTACTGGCGCCGGTAAAGGCACCCTTCTCGTGGCCGAAAAGCTCGGATTCGAGCAGGTTGTCCGGAATCGCCGCGCAGTTGACGGAAACCAGCCGTCCCTCGTGGCGTCGGCTGTGGCGGTGGACGTAGCGGGCCACCATCTCCTTGCCGGTGCCGCTCTCGCCGGTGATCAGGATGCTGGCGTTGGACGGGGCCACTTTCCTGGCGATGGTGAGAACCTCGCTCATCGCGCGATCCTCGAAGACGAAGTCGCGGCGATCACCGGCGATCGCGCCGAAAATGGCGGCGATCAGGTCCTCATCCGGAGGCAGAGGCAGATATTCACGAGCGCCCGCCTTGATGGCGGCCACCGCTTTTCGGGCATCGGCGTCGATCCCGTAGGCGACCACCGGCACCAGCAGCCGCTCCTCGTCGAGAACACGGACGAGCGTCGCGACGTCGATGTCGACGTCGACCAGAAGCAGATCGGGAGGCGAAGCGAGAAGCGGCGCCAGGGCCGCGTCGACCGTGTCGACGCGCACGATATCGCCGCCTCGGGCGCGCGCGACCGCACAGGCGCCGGTCACCTCCGCGCGCTCCGGTCCGATGACGAGAACGTTCATGGTCTGGCCCTTTCCGGGTCATCGATTGCTGGTTTCGTGCCCGGCATCGGCCGGGTGCAGATCTCAGCCATCGCTCTTGATGATTTCCGTCATGGTCACGCCGATGCGGTCATCGACGATGACGACCTCGCCTCGTGCGACGAGGCGGTTGTTGACCACCACGTCGATGGATTCGCCGACCTTGCGGTCCAGCTCTAGTATGGCGCCGCGGCCGAGGCGAATGAGCTGGCTGATCGGCATGGAGGTCTTGCCGAGGACCGCCGAAACCTGCACCGGCACGTCGTAGACGGCACCGAGCTTTTCCACGGGACCGGCAGGGTCGGCTGCGATTTCGGGTTCGCGCGTCGCCGGGCCCGCAGCCTGGTCCGGCGCCATCTCGATGTCGTCGGATGCGCCTTCATCGCCGCCGGCCAGCTCATCCAGGTTCAGCTTGTCATTCTCGCCACTCATGGCGTTTCTGGTCCTTCCGTGGTCATGACCTCTGCGGCCTCCGTGGCTTCTGGCGGTGCATCCTCGTGCGGTGGCGGCACGGGTTCGTCCAGCCAATGCTCGACGAGACCGATCGCCTCCTTCTGCAGGCGACCCAGGCTGCGCTCGATCTCCCCGCCGGCCCAGATGAGCCGCAGGTCGCCTGGAGCCAGGGCCGTATCGGGAACGGTTTCGAGATCGGCCGGCAGACGCGGCGCCTGCGCCTTCAGCTCCGCGAGCAGCGCTCTCGTCGGCTCCAGCAGATCGGGCGCGATTCGAATCTCCAGCGACGACCGGGTGCCGAGCCGCTCCAGGACGGTCTTCAGGAGATCCTCGATGTCCGCGAGCGGATAGCGTTCGATCGCGCGCGGGACCAGGGCTGTCGCCGTCGCCAGGGCGAGCCGCTGGCTCGCTCGGGCGATGGCCGAGAGCTCGCGGTCGAAGGCGTCGCACCGCTCGCCGAGCCGATCGGCGATGGCCTGCAGCAACTCGCACTGGCGCTGCTGCAGTTCCGCAGCAACAGCTTCGCGAACGGCGGCTTCGACCTCGATCGCCGTGCGGGTTCTCGCCTCCTCGACGGCTTTTTCCAGATCCTCGTCGGTATGGCGACGCTCGCCGCCGGGGTCGCTGGCGGTTTCGCCGGCGAACGGTGTGAAGGCGCAGACGGTGCGGGCAACCGCCGCGGGCCCGCCGTCAGGCGGCTCCCGCGGCTCTCGCGGCGTGAACTCGGTATAGGAGAACGGCTTCGCCACGGTCACGAAATCATCTCCTCCTCGTCGCCGGCCGCGATCGTGATCTCGCCGCTGTCGATCAGGCCTTTTGTGGCGATCACGATCCCGGCCTGGGCTTCCTCCACGTCCTTGACCCGAACCGGCCCCATGTTCTCCATGTCTTCGCGGAGAATCTTGGCTGCACGTTCCGACATGTTGCCGAGAAACAGCTCCTTCAGTTCGTCCTTCGCGCCCTTGAGCGCGAGGCCCAGCTTCGAATTGTCGACATTGCGCAGGACCTGCTGAACGGCCTGGCCGTCCAGCTTCGAAAGGTCGTCGAAGGTGAACATCAGCGACCGGATCATTTCGGCCGACTGCTCGTTCTCCCGTTCCAGGGCTTCGAGGAAGGCTGATTCGGTGGTGCGGTCGAAATAGTTGAAGATCTCGGCCATGACTTCGTGCTGGTCCTGCTGGACCTTGCCGGCAGCGCTCGCCACGAACTCCGTGCGCAGCCTGTCCTCGACATCGGTCATGATGTCCTCCTGGACGGCTTCGAGACGCAGCATGCGCAGCATCGCTTCGACGGCAATCTCCTTCGGCATCCTGGACATGACCCGGGCGGCGTGCTCGGTGCGGATTTTGGAGAGAACGACGGCGATCGTCTGCGGGTATTCGTTCTTCAGAAAGTTGGCGAGCACGGTCTCGTCGATCTTGCTGAGCTTCTCCCAGACATTGCCGCCCGGCGGCCCGCCGATATCCTTGAGAATCATGGCGACCTTGTCGTCGTCCATGATGCGGCCGAGCAGCTGCTTCGCCGAATCGAAGGTGCCGACGACGCCGAAACCGGCCCCCATGGCGCCGTTGAATTCCCGAAGCAGCGCGTCGACATCGGCGCCGCTGATGCGCCCGAGCCTCGCCATCTCCTGCGTGACCGCCCTGATCTCGTCGATCTCGAGCCGATCGAACAGAAGCCGCGCGGAGTCGTCACCGACCACCAGCATCAGCATCGCGGCTTTTCGGAGACCGGGGTGACCGCCCAGGATCCGGATATCGCCGGTGCGTTCGCCTGACGGTTCAGCCATTGCCCGCTCCCTGGCCTTCGCCGATCCAGTGCTTGACCACGGCCGCGGCGTCGTCCGGCCGCGAGTCGATGATCTCCTTCGCCTTCTGGACCATGTCGGCCTGTTCCGGTGCGGCGTCGGCGTCGACGATGCCGGCCCCATCGCCGACGGCGCCCATAGCGGTCTGACCGGCATCGATGGGCGAAGACCCGCCGGCACCCGCGATCGGTGTCGCGGAATCGACGGTCAGGGCGCGTGCATCGGCACTCGATCCGATGGCGCCGACGACAGGCCGACCATGCTCGTCGGTGAGCGTGCTCACGCCGGCATCGGCGTTGGAGGATTCGGGGAACAGCTTCGAAAGCGCCGGCCTGATGACCAGGAACACCGCGATCAGCGTCAGGGCCAGCAGCCCGCCGATCTCGGCCAGCCGCATGATGTCATGTCTGGTGAAGTCGAACAGGGACGCTTCGATCTCCTCGAAGGCGGCCTCGGCAAACGGCATGTTCTTGACCTCGACCGTGTCGCCGCGCTCGGCATCGAATCCGATGGCGGAGCGAACCAGGCTCGCGATCTCGTCCAGGTCCTCCTGGTCGAGGGCCTCGAAGGCCAGCGCTCCCTCTTCCGATCCGGCGATCTCCCGGCCGCCGACCAGGACGGCGACCGAAAGCCGCCGAACTTCGCCGCCGACCTGCGTATGGTTGCGCACCGTGCGCGAGATCTCGTAGTTCACGGTCTCTTCGGTGCGCACGATGTTCTCGTCGTTGCGGCTGCCGCCTTCGCCGTCGTCGACATTGGTGTTCGGCAGGTTGTTGCCGACGGTGACGGCGCCATCGTTCTGGCGTTCGGAGCGTTCGGTCTCTTCCTCGATCGACTGGGTGCTGCGCACCACCTGACCGTCCGGGTCGAATGTCTCCTCCATCATGGTGACCTGGTCGAAGTCGATATCGGCATTGACCTCGGCATGGACCCGGCCCGGCCCGAGGGAGCGTTCGAGAAGCTGTTCGATCACGTTCTTCAGGCGGTTCTCATACGCGATCCGATAGTCGTCGGCCTGGCCTGAAAGCCCGCCTTCCAGCGTCTCGCCGCCCCTGACCAGGAGGGTGCCGCGATCGTCGACCAGCGTGATTCGGTCCGGTGCCAGGCCAGGCACGGCCGCCGCCACCAGATGCTGGACCGCGGCCGCCTGCCGCTTGTCTAGACGCCGTCCGCCGAACATGCGAAGGGTTACCGAAGCACTGGGCTCGATCTGCTCGCGCCGGAACAGCTCGCGCTTGGGCAGGACGAGATGGACGCGCGCCGCCCTGACGTCCTTCAGCGAGGCGATGGTGCGGCCGAGTTCGCCTTCGAGGGCGCGGCGCTGGTTGACATTGGCGAGGAAGGTGGTGGTGCCGAGAGCGCCGGCCTCGTCGAAGATCTCGTCACCGACGGAACCGCCGCGCGGCAGCCCCTCCTCCGCCATGGCCATGCGCAGACGAGCGACCCGGTCGGCCGGGACGGCGATGCCCTCTCCGCTGCCATGAAGCTCGTAGGGGACGCCCATCGCCTCCAGGCGGCCGACGATTTCGGCGCTGTCCTCGAGGTCGAGCCCGCCATAGAGCAGGCTGAAGTCGGGCTCGGCGATGCGGAGGAAGATGTAGGCGAAGAATCCGAGCAGGCCGATCAGCGTGACGCCAAGCGCGATCATCTGGCCGGGGCTGAGACGGCTCAGGGCGGCCAGGGGTGATGCCGCGGCCCGATCCGGCGGCCGGGCGGCAGCCTGATCCAGGGTTGTCGGCAGATCGGCGGACGTGTCGGTCATGATCCTCGCGCTTGCGACTGCTTTCAGAACGTCGAGCAGTCCTCAAACTACGAGATCAAGATTAAGAACCCGTTAACTGAGGAAATTTTTGCCGGGTCTTGCCATCGTTGCTGCGATCGCGTCCGGAGTGCCCGACCGCCGGATGCAGCGAGCCGCGACCGTCCTGCCGGGCCGGAATCGACCTGATGAGCGTGGTTCAGCGAAAATCTTGGATGCGGGTGACGCGCAGGCCGCCAAGCCCATGCTTGTCGATCGCCGCTTCCCAGCCGACGAATTCCTCGGTCGAGAGATTGTAGCGCTTGCACGCTTCTTCGAGGGTGAGAAGCTGCGCGCGCACGGCAGCGACCACCTCGGCCTTTCGCCTGGCCACCCAGCGCTTGGTCTCGGGCGGCGGCAGATCGTCCAGTGTCAGGAGCTTGCCGTCGGGACCGATGACGCGGCCTCGCTCCTCCTTCTCGGACACGGTTTCCAAACTGATCGTCGACATCTTTTGGGTCTCCATCTCCCTCTTGGGACTTGTGTGGAATTATCCACGCCGCGCGTTAAAGAAAGTCTAAAAGCCGGGCAAAAAGCCGCCGGCAGGGATTATCGGCCCGCCGGCGGCCTTTCAACGGGCGGATCGTCATCGACTGATCCGGATCAGTTCGTCCAGCATCTCGTCGGCGGTGGTGATGATCCGGGCGTTCGCGGAATAGGCGCGCTGGGTGACGATCATCTTGGTGAACTCGTCCGCGATGTCGACATTGGCGGCTTCCAGCGAGGACGGGGAAATCTTGCCCGCACTGCCGATCCCGGGCTCGCGAAGGTTGAAGGCGCCCGAGGCGACCGTCTCGCTGTAGACGTTGCCGGTCCTCGGATTGAGGGCCAGGGGATTGAAGAAGGTCGCGACCGGCAGCTTGTACAGCTTTTGCTGTTCGCCATTGGAGAAGGAGGCGATCACGAAGCCGTTCTCGTCGATGCTGACGCCGTTCAGCTGACCGACCTCGGCGCCGTTCTGCGTGACGAAGACGACATTGTAGTCGGAGGCGAACTGCGACATGCCATTGGTCTCGCCGATGGTGCCGAGGTCGAACTCCACGAGACTGTCGGCGGCGCCGTCGGCGTCCAGCCAGTCGATGCCGACCGGCGCGCCCGGGTTGGTCGTCGGCGTCAGCGGCGCGATGTCGTTGGTGGCGAGCGAACCGTCGCCGTTGAAGGAGATATTGCCGGCCGCCAGCAGGCCGTTCGGATGGGTGCCGGCCTCGACCTCACCGCTTTCCGCGTAGATCTCGGCGCTCCAGGTGGAGGTCGCCGCATCCTTCAGGAAGGCGACGGTGACATTGTGCGCACGGCCGATCGAATCGAAGATCTGAACGTTCCTCGAAAAGTTCGGCTGAATGCCGGATGCGCCGTTGGTCGCGTAATATTCGGCCATGGCGCCAACCGCATAGGCGGGCGGCCCGGCATAGGCCGCCTGGTCGGCGTCGAGATTGGCGCCCATCTCGACGCCGGTGGTCGCCGTGGCCGTGCCGTTGACCAGCCGGACGTTCACCGTCGAGAGCTGGTTGACATCCACGATTTCGCCATCGTTGTCGAGCGCCCAGCCCTGCAGATAGAAGCCGGCCGAATTCCTGAGATTGCCGAGGAAGTCAGTCTTGAAACTGCCCGCCCGGGTATAGAGCTGATCGCCGGTGCCGACGCCGGCCGGGAGATCGCTGACCACGAAGAAGCCGTCGCCGACGATCGCGACGTCGGTCGGGGACGTGCTCGGCTCGATCAGCCCCTGCCGGCTGATTTCGTGGTTGGTGTTGGAGAGCACGCCGCCCGGCGAGAAGGTGGTGACGTTCGCGGTCGCGGTGACCAGGCTGGAGAAATCCGCGACCGCACCCTTGTAGGCGGTGGTGCTGACATTCGCGATGTTGTCGGAAATCATGCTCATCGACTGGCTCTGTGCGGACAGGCCGGACACGCCCGAAAACAACGATCCGAAGAGGCTCATGACGACGTTCTCCCAAGTTTCAAAGGTTTGGTTCAGCTGGTGAGGCGCACCGTCAGGCGGCGGCCTCGGCCGTGCGGATCGCGGCGATGCGCTCGATCGGCATCAGGATGCCGTCGACCGACAGCAGGGTCCGGGAGCCGTCCATCTCGACGCCGTCGACGATCCCGCCGACCATCGTGCTCGCGGCGATCGGCGCGCCGATCGCATCCTCCGCCAGCACCTCGACCTTGAAGGCGCCGTCGGTGCGGCGGACGCCGTCGTCGCCGACCCCGTCCCAGGCGAGCGTCTGGCGGCCGATCCCGGTCTCGCCGGACCTGAGCGCCACGATGCGGCCGAACTCGTCGGTGATCTTCAAGGCGACGGCGCTTGCCGGGTTTTCCAGCTCGTAGTGGATCTTGGCGACACCATCCTCGCCCAGTCGAAAGACATCGCCCTCGGCCTCGACCTCGGCGCCGAGATAGCCGACCGACTGGCTGAGCTGATCGGCCTTCATCAGGGAGGCGAGCTCGCTCAGCGTCTCGTTCGACCGGATCTGCTGCTCGACGCCGCTGAACTGGACCAGCTGCTGGGTGAACTGATCGGCGTCCATCGGCGCGGTCGGGTCCTGGTTCTGCAGCTGCACGGTCAGGAGCTGCAGGAAGCTGTCGAAGTCCTCGGCGAGGCCCGTGACGCTGTCCTTCGAAGCCGTCGTCGCGGTCGCCGCCGTCAATGCGCTGATGTCCACCATGCCGCGGTCCTCTCGTCTGGTTCGTTCAGGTCAGGTTCTGATGTCGAGCAGTCGGACGCCGTCGCGCCGGATCGGGGCCGGGCCGGGGTCGGGGTCGGCCGACGCGTCACGATGGGGCCGGGTGCTCGCCTCGGCGCCCTGGCTCCCGGCGCGCTCCTGGAAGCCCTGGCCCTGCTGCTGTTGCTGCTGGTCCTGCTTGAGGGCGAAGCTCAGACCGTCGCCTGAGAGCTTGACGCCCGAATCGCCGAGATTGCGTTCCAGGAACCGGCTGTCGCGCTGGAGCAGCTCCAGGGTTTCCGGGCGCTCGGCGGTGATCAGCGCGGTCACGCGGCCGGCGCGTTCGAAGTCCAGCTGGATCTCGACGCCGCCGAGCTCGTGGGGATGAAGCTGCACGGAAAACCGGTCCACGCCCTGCTGCAGCGAGCGCACGATCTGGACGGCGACCTGCGCGCCGGCGGCGGGATGGGCCGTTTGCGGGCGCAGCCGCGCCGGTGCGAGATCGAGCCCGCGCTCGACGACATCGCCCTCGGAGCTGGTGCCGTCGATCGCGGCCGGCGCGGTCAGGCGATCGAGTGCGGCGGCATCGTTTCGCGGCTCGACAGCGGCGTCGTTCGACAGGGTCGCCGGGCGGGCGTCGGTCGCGGCCGGCGCACTGCCTGCCTTGACCTTCTCGATATCGTCGGCCGGCAGCACCGGCCTGGCGCCGGCGCGATCCTCGGACGCCGCCTCGCCGGCCGGCTCGGTCGGCACGCCGAGCGCGCCCGGTTCGAGATCGGCGCCGCCCGCATCCTTCCAGCGGGCGAGAAGCTTCGATGCGTCGGCAAGCTCGGCGACGGCCTGGCCGTCGGTCGCCTGCGCCGCCGCGCCTTGTCCGGCACGGACGGGGATCGATGCAGCGGCCTGACCGTGTCCGTCGGGTGCCGTGGCATGAGACCCGATGCCGGGCCGGACGGACAGGTCGAGGCCGGCGGTGACGGCCTGGGCCGGGAGGGACGGCGCCGACTGCGCCTCACCCGAGCGGAACGGCCCCTTGCGAAGGTTTTCACCGGGCAGGCTCGACAGGACGGTCTGCGCCTGAAGCGTGGCCTGTCGGGCGTTTTCGGCCGCCGCCGGAGCGGGCGGGTAAGCAGGTGACGGTGCGGGCGTCGTACGATCGACGACGGCGGGCGCGATGGTCCGCTCGACCCCGTCGATGGTGGCAAGGGCGTCGGCGCGCGCCTGGGCCGGGGAGGTGCCCATCTCTCCGGGCGCAGCCGGTGCCGGATAGGTGGGGGCGGCGAGACGGGTGGCGGCTGCGGCGAGGTCCGGCGCCGGGCGCAGGCCGGGTCGTGCGGGATCGACGGCGGCGAGGCCGGCGACAAGATGGCCATTTCCGTCAGCGCCCGGGAGAAGATCGGAAGCCGCGACGTTCGCGCCGGTCGGGCGAGCCGCGGGGACCTGTATCGCGGCCGGCTGCTGGGAGGTCGGCATGGCGGTCGATGCGAGCGAGGCGGCGAGCGCTGTCGCGAGCTGGTCAGCGAACAGGCCGTCCGGCCCCACCTGCGTCTGCCCGGGCAATAGCGAGCCCTGCAGCGCCGAGGCGTCGAATGGGAAGATGAGAGGCGATCCGTTCATGGGGACCTCAGGTTTGCAATCGCTGTGCCAATCGGCGAAAAGCGATCAACCCATTGAAAAAAGGCATTTTCCTGCAGAGGCTTTGCACGGAACACGCGGCAGAAACTGCCGCTTCGGGCGGTTTCGGATGGGACGATTCTGCCGCTCTTCGGGAACGCGCCCATCTTGCAGCCCGCGATTTAACGAGATGTTAACACCGCCATGGGATGCTCCTTCGAGAGGAGGTCAGAATGAACATCACACCCACCCAGAGCACGCTGCAGGCTTTCGGCAGTTCGGTAGCGAGTTCGGCGCCTGCGAACCAGATACGCCAGCCCGTGGCGAGCGAGCCTGCGGAACGGCCGGCCGCGAACGTGACCGTCCGCGCGGACGCGGCGCCGCGCGAGGAAGCGCCCGCCCGTGCGGACAACGATGTCAGGCCGGCGACCGAGGAGACCGCCCGTTACGAGCGGCCGGGCTCGAGGCTGAACGTCCTGGTCTGATGGCAGAGGTGGCGGCGGTCCGAAGCGGCTGTGCCTGCGGACCGGCGTCCCGAGGTCGCTTGGACAGGGGCGGAATCGACGCCGATCGCCGGAGTCAATAGTCGACGGCGGTGAGATAGAGGCCGGCCGCGGGTGCGGTCGGGCCGGCGGCGGCGCGGTTCTTTTCGGCGAGCACCGCCTCGATCCGGTCGACCGGCCATTTGTGATCGCCGATCATCTTGAGCGTGCCGACGATGTTGCGCACCTGATGATGCAGGAAGGAGCGGGCCGAGACGGTGATGCGGATCTCGTCGCCCTGGCGCTGCACGGTGATGCGATCCAGCGTCTTGACCGGCGACTTCGCCTGGCAGGCCGCACTCCTGAAGCTGGTGAAGTCGTGCTTGCCGATCAGCCTTTGTGAGGCCTCGTGCATCACCTCCGCTTCGATCGGCGCAGGCAGATGCCAGGCGCGCCCGTTTTCCAGCACCAGCGGTGCCCGACGGTTGACGATGCGGTAGAGATAGTGCCGCCCGGTCGCGGAAAAGCGTGCGTGGAAATCGTCGCCCACCAGGGTCGCCCTGAGTACTGCGACCGGATGCGGCCGCAGATGGTGGTTGATCGCGTTTTGCAGGCTCTCGATCGACATCGGCTTTTCGAGATCAAGATGGGCGGCCTGCCCGGTGGCATGGACGCCGGCGTCGGTGCGCCCCGCGCCCTGCACGGTCACGGTCTCGCCGGAAAAGGCGTGGACCGCGGTCTCGAGCGCCTCCTGCACGGAAAAGCCGTTCCTCTGGCGCTGCCAGCCCTGAAAGGCGCGCCCGTCATATTCGACGATCAGCTTGTAGCGGGACATGGCGCACCGAGGCGGGTGCCGGGCGGAAGCGGATGGCCACGAAGAAAAGCGTCCGCCTCCAGCGGCCTGCCGCCGGCCCGCTGCAGCTCGAGGAGGCGCAGGACACCATCGCCGCAGGCGATGCGCAGGCGATCGTCCAGGACCGTGCCCGCCGGGGCGTCGCCGGCCGAGGCGGCGGCATCGACCGTGCCCCGGAGCACGCGCAGCCGCTGGCCTGCCAGCTCGGTCCAGCAGCCGGGCCAGGGGTTGAGGGCGCGCAGCTTGCGGTCGATCACCTCGGCCGGCTGCCGCCAGTCGATCTGCCCTTCCTCCTTCTCGATCTTGCGCGCATAGGTGGCGCCCTCTTCGGGCTGCGGCGTACCGGCGACCGGGCCGTCGGCGAGGCGCTCCGCCATGGGCAGGATCATCTCGGCCGCCAGCGCTGCGAGCCGGTCATGCAGCTCGCCTGCGGTCGTCGCCCTGCCGATCGGCACGCGCTCCATCGCCAGCATCGGACCGGTGTCGAGCCCCGCCTCCATCTGAATGATGGTGACCCCGGTTTCCTCGTCACCGGCCAGGATCGCGCGCTGAATCGGGGCGGCGCCGCGCCAGCGCGGCAGGCTGGATCCGTGCAGATTGACGCAGCCGAGACGCGGCAGATCCAGGATCGCCTGCGGCAGGATCAGACCATAGGCCGCGACCACCGCGAGATCGGCACCCAAAGAGGCGAACGCCGCCTGTTCTTCGCTCGCCTTTAAGGTGGTAGGTGTGCGCACCGGCAAGTCCAGTTTCCTGGCCGCTCCTTCGACCGGGGAAGGCCTCGGCTTCATGCCGCGGCCGGCCGGTCGCGCCGGCTGCGTGTAGACGGCGACCAGCTCATGGCGGCTCCCGGCGAGCGCACGAAGCGCCGGCACGGCGAAATCCGCCGTTCCCATATAGACCAGCTTCAGGGGCGAGCCGTCTTCGACCTTCATGCCGACCGCATCACGCGCTTGATCTCCCAAGGTGACCGGCCGTCCGAGACGACCTGACTTCGGATTGTACCGCTTATCCCCGTGATAAGCCTCCGGCCGCCAAAAGCCAAGGGTTCAGGTTGCCGATCGGCACGCCTGGGCACGGGCAGCCGGCCGTTCAGCGTCCGCGTTTCACCTTGGCCATGCGACGAAGAATCATCTTCCGCTTCAGCGCGGACAGATGGTCCACGAACAGCACGCCGTCGAGATGGTCCATCTCGTGCTGAATGCAGCGGGCGAGCATGCCGTCGGCTTCGAGGGTGCGGGGCTCGCCCGTTCGATCCTGGTAGAGGAGGCTGATACTCTCCGCCCGTTCGACGTCGCCGAACTGCTTCGGCAGGCTGAGACAGCCCTCCTCGTAGACGCTGGTACTCTCCGAACGCCCGGTGATCTCGGGATTGACGAAGAAGCGGGGGTCGCGTGCGTCGTCCTCGCCGACATCGACCACGAACAAGCGCCTGAGCAGGCCGATCTGCGGTGCAGCGAGCCCGATACCCGGTGCTGCGTACATGGTCTCGAGCATGTCGTCCATGGTCGCCTGAAGCGCGTCGTCGATCGCCGCCACCGGCTCACAGACGGTGGAAAGACGCGGATCGGGGGCGAGGATGATGTCGAGTATGGCCATCGATGCGGGATGCAGGTTTCGGAACGCGCGTCAGGCGTAGGCAGACGGCGCGCCGGCGTCAAGCGCGCTCATGCGGGATCGTCCTGCCGGCGTTCCACCGGCCGCCTCGCCCTCAGCGCCGCGCCGAGCGTGCCGTCGTCGAGATAGTTGAGCTCGCCGCCGACCGGCACGCCATGGGCGAGGCGGGTGATCGCGACGGGTGAGGCCGCCAGCCTGTCCGCGAGATAGTGCCCGGTGGTCTGGCCGTCGACGGTGGCCGAGGTGGCCAGGATCACTTCCTCGACGCCGCTTTCCAGGCGCGTCAGCAGCCGCTCGACGCCCAGCTCCTCGGGCCCGATGCCGTCGATCGCGGAAAGGGTGCCGCCGAGCACGTGATAGCGGCCGCGAAACAGGCCCGAGCGTTCGACCGCCCAGAGATCGTCGACCGCCTCGACCACGCAGATCTGGGTGTCGTCGCGCTTCGGATCCGCGCAGATGGCGCAGGGATCGACGTCGTCCAGATTGCCGCAGGCCGAGCACTGGCGGACGTCGGCCGCCGCCTTGGCGAGCGTCGTCGCGAGCCGGCGCATGGCCGTGTCCCGGTTCTTCAGAAGATGAAGCGCCGCGCGCTTCGCCGAACGCGGCCCGAGCCCGGGCAGCTTCGACAGGAGATCGATCAGCTCGTCCAGCGTGCGGCTGGCCATATCCTTGATTGCCTCGGCTCTACTGTCCTGATTCCGAAGTTCGTTCGATTTCTTTTTGCCGTTCAGCTGTCTGAATGGTTCTGGTACAGAATCGCTTGATGTTTGCCAGAATGTCGTCTGCAGACTTCGTCCATCGGAAGGGTTTGGGATCGTCATTGACGGTGTCGATGTAATTCTGGATGGTCTGTTCAAGCTCTTGCGTGGAGCGATGGACACCGCGTCTCAGCTGTTTTTCGGTCAACAGGGCAAACAGGCGCTCGACCTGGTTCAGCCATGAGGCCCCAGCCGGGGTGAAGTGGACATGCCAATGAGGCCGTTTGGCGAGCCACCTTCGGATGGCCGGGGTCTTGTGGGTGGCATAGTTATCCGTGACGAGATGGACATTGAGATCGTCAGGCACGTTGGCATCGATCTCACGCAGAAACGTCAGAAATTCCTTGGCCCGGTGCTGCTTGAAGCACCGTCCGATCACCTTGCCGGTTGCAATGTCGAGTGCGGCGAACAGCGACGTGGTCCCGTGCCGCTTATAGTCATGGGTACGCCGTTCAGCCTGGCCTGGTCTCATTGGTAGGAGGGGCTGGGTCCGATCAAGTGCTTGGATCTGGTTCGGCGCTTCTCGCCCCTCACTTTCATCGACGCACAGCACCAAGGCGCGCTCGGGCGGATCGAGATAGAGCCCGACAATGTCCCGCACCTTCTCGACGAAAAAAGGGTCGGTGGAGAGCTTGAAGGCCTCGCTGCGATGGGGCTGAAGACCAAAGGCCTGCCAGATCCGATGGATGGTCGAAGGCGCGTAGCCGGTGACTTTGGCCATGCTGCGTAGCGACCAGTGGGTCGCATCGGCCGGCGTTTCTTCAAGGGTCTTTCTGACTGTCTCCGCAATCTCATCATCGCCGATCTTACGTGGCGTGCCGGGACGAGGCTCGTCGTAAAGACCATCAAGGCCATGTTCAGCAAAACGGCGACGCCACTTGCCCACGGTGTTGGCGTCTTTGCCAAGACGCGTGACGATCTCCTTGTTCTGAAAGCCGTCGGCAGCCAAAAGCACGATCTCGGCACGCCGCGCCAGACCCCGCGCCGTCTGACGACGTCGCACCAGGCGTTCCAACTCAGCCCGCTGCTCGTTCCTCAGCTCAATCGTAACCGCCGGTTTGCCCATCCATCATCCCTCCAAATCCAAGACGTATGATCCAACGAATTTCTCGATCAGGACACCGGGCCACACTTATAGAACGCTTAACGCCCTGATATCAAAGAATTTTTGTGATTTTTTCAAATCCTCAAGAAAACTGTCAACCCATTGATATGTATGCGCTTTTTTCATTTATTGAGTACGTGTTCAAGCCAAAATGGCGAGCTATCGCTTGCTTGCGGACCTTGAGCCTTGTGCAAATAACGATTTCTGGCACCCCAAAAACCGACTCTTGAATGGTCGTGCTGTGATCCGATAGCCCTGGCAGCAAGTGACAGCTGCTAGAATGAGGTCCCTAAGCCGGGAAACTGTCTGCGTAGCTTCCATATGGGTATCGCTCTACAACCCAACAGGAGGACAACATGACCCCGACCACGCTGCACTGAAGCCAAGCCATCAACTCTCCACCGAAGCGGGGCAGGTCCAGAGCGCGCCCGTCGTCCGGGTCAAGGCCGGTGTAGCCGAGCCCTTGGGCGATGGCTTGACGCTGATGACGGGTGGACCCGGCCAAACGTTGTTGCTGATTGATGTAAGACAAGCGTTCGTCCGAACAACATCGAGAGTTTGACTGGCTCCCTTGAACGAACCCCTTCAGCGGCTAGCCAGCAGCAATCATCACACAACGGCTTTTGCCTTTTCGTCTGCCGACAATGGCTGCATCCAATCGCTGTTTGTGTCAGTCGACCGGCTGACGCCAAGAGGAAGGCTGATCGTGAAGCACGTCCCTTTCCCTGGCTTGGAGTTAACACGGATCTGGCCGCCATGGCCTCGGGTGACGAACATGTGGGATAGAGCGAGGCCCTGGCCGCTGCCGCGGCCCGGCTCCTTGGTGGTGAAGAGCACGTCATAGATGCGATCGAGGTGCTCGGGCGGGATGCCGCACCCATTGTCTTCGACCTTGACCATGACCTTTGCGCGATCATGGGCAAAGCCGATCGAGATGATGCCCGGTTCGCCTGCGCCCCGATCTTCGATGGCGTGCGCCGCGTTGACGATCAGGTGGCGAAGAACCTGCCTGATCTGGTCGATCTGGCAGGGCACGGGCGGCATGTGCTCGGGGATGTCGGTCTGGATGTCGGCAACGGGTGTCCAGACATGTCTTGTCTCGTCGATGGCGGATGCCACGACATCGGCGAGATCGACCAGACTTATCGCCGTGCCGTCAGGTTTGGCGAATTGCTTGAAGGTCTGGATCAGGTCGCGCACGCGTCCGGTGCCATCGGCCATGTCGGCGAGCGCTTGCGGGATTTCGTCCTTGACGAAGGCCCAGTCGATCGCCTCGAGCTGTTTTTCGATCTCGAACCGGTCGATCGCGCCGCCATCGGACAGCCTGTCGACCATCTGGACGATCTCTCCGATCGCCTCGGCGACGAAGGCGGCATTGTCGGCGATGACCTGCACCGGCGTGTTGATTTCATGCGCGAGACCGCCTGCAAGCGTGCCGATGGCCTCTGTCTTCTGCCGTTGGATGAGCTCTCGCTGCAATTGCCGGTTCTGTTCGAGCGCTTGATAGAGCTCGCTGACATCCGTCTGCACGACCACCACGCCGCCTTTCGACATGGGCTGCTGCGCGATCAGGAGGTGCCGCGCGTCGGCCAGCCTTGCCTCCCAGCGAGAGTCCTGCGACGGGGTGGCCAATCGTTGCAGGCGCGTTGCGACATAGTCACCCGCATGACCGTCATTCATCTCGGCTTCGGCGGCGAAGGCCTCCTCGGCGCTCGATGGATAGGTGCCTTCGCAATAGAGCGTCCTGTAGCTCCGATTGGCGAGAAGGATTTTGCCCTCCTCGCCGATCACCAGCACGTGGTCGCGCATGCTGTCGAGTGCATCCTTGAGCGTGCTCTCGGCCAGTTCCCGGCCCTCTTCCGCCTTTCGGCGTTCCTCTTCAGCGATCTCCGCATAGCGGGCAAGGGCGGTCGACATGCTGTTGAAGCTGTCGGCCGTCTCGGCGAGCTCGTCGCCTCCTTCGATCGGGATCTGGTAGCCGAAATCGCCGCTCGCCACCTGCTTGGCGCCGCGTTTCAGCATCATCAGCTGCCGGGTCAGATAGTGGCCGAGCGCCAGGCCGAGAAGCGCCACCAGGATCATCTCGGAAAGCGCGATGCCGACCATCCAGACCAGGGCGTCGCCAAAGGTCGTGTCCAGCGTGGCGGTCGAAAGGCCGATCTCGACACTGCCGAATGCCGAACCCGCGATCGTGATCGGTGCGCTGACGTCGAGCCTCTGATCGGACCGGGCTGCCTCGATCGTCTGGTCCTCGACGAAAGGGGCTTGAAGCGCTTCGGCCTCGCCGCCTTCGCTCAGCACAGTGCCGTTGGTGGAGCGGATGCGCAGATAGACAAGGTCGGGATTGCTCAGCGCCTGATCGACCAGGACGTCGAGCGTAGCGAGATCGACGGCGATCACGGCATCGCCGGTCATGGTCGCCACCAGCTTCGCGGTCGTCGCTGCACGCTGCTCCAGCTGCGCCGCGTTCGAACTGCTGAGATAGTTCAGCCCGCTGATCACGAGAATGGTCAGCAGCAGCGCCTCGATGCAGGCGATGCCGAGAACGGTTTTCAGCCGGAATGACATGCGATCCGTTCGCCGAGCGTGATTTCGGTCTGGCTCCGGGACAGGCGAAGCGAGCGCACATCGTTCCAGTCAGGATCCCCTGCAGGCTGAATGCCGCGCATGCCAATGGCCGTCAGGAGTGCTGGACGTTTCGCCTTCATGGCGGTCATCGCCCCGGCGAGACGGTCGACCAGGCGCGCCTCGACCCTCGGATGGGCGGCGAAGGCATGGGGCGTGTAGGCGTCGGTCCGGTACAGCACGCGAAGCTGCGCACGATCGGCTTCGGGCACATTGTTGAAGGTCCGCAGCACGCCGCCTCCGGCAGGAAAGAGACCGGCGATGACGGCGCGATAGACCGAATCGTGGGATTTGACATAGGCCGGCCGTATGGCCATGGCCCGGCTCTTCATCTCGGCCCGCGGAATGACGCTGGCCCCGAACGCTGCCGGCGACGGAAAGGCGATCGGCTGATCGTCGAGTTCTTCCAACCGTTCGAAATGGCTGTCGGCGCGAACCACGATCAAGCCGCGAAGCCGCTTTTCCGCCTGCCGGGCGAAGGCTGCGTAGCCCGCCAGATCGTGAAAGGTGGTGTAGTGATAGGGGTTCATATAGGCGAGATCGTAGGCGCCGCGCGCAAGGCAGGCCTCGAAGGTCGGAATGTCCTTCGCCGTCGCGAAGCGGATCTTCATGCCCGTCTCCTCGCTCAGATGGTCGAAGACCGGCACCCAGTTCTGGGCGAGCCGGCTCGCGGATTGCTGCGGGACGACGCCGAAGGTCAGCTCCGCCCCGGCGGACGCAGGGGGCAGCCAGACGCACGAGGCGAGAGCGAAGGCGGCACCAGCGAGGGCGCACCGAAGAAGGGGTATCGATGCTCTGCGCATGGACTGGACTCCCATGAGAAAATGAAATGGGGTGGCGTGGCCTGCAGGCTGTCAGCCCGTCTCGGCCATAGCCGCTGCTTCCGTCGGTCGATGAACCTTCACGCGCTCCGTCAGCTTTCGTAGCTTCCGGAGGTTGCCGAGGCGTTTGACGTAGAGCTCCGAAAGGACCGAGCCGGCCGCCAGGATGAGCTGGCCTTGCTGTCGATCCATGATCGCGGTCTGCAGCACATCGCCGACCCTGAGCTGACCGAGATCGACCTCGATTTCCTCGAGGTTCCCATCCAGTTCGTCCGGCTGGTCCTTCAGGACGACCGGAACGATCAGTTTCAGCAGCTTTGGATCGTACAGGTCTTCCCGCTTTTGCATCGCTTTGAGCGCATCACGTATGTCTGAGCCTTTCTCCTCGGCGAGGACGACGTCGTTCAGGATTCTGATGATGCGAGCGCCGACGGGAATGTCTGTGCCGGCGCGCCGATCATCGGGGAAGCCCGATCCGTCGAAGTTCTTGCCCTGATACTGAACATAGGTTGCGACCTCGTGCAGCCGCGGGATGTTACGGATCAGCTTGTAGGCGGTTTCCGAGGTTGTATCGATCATCTCGCGCTCGACCGGGGTCAGGTCCTTGCCGGATCGAGCCTTTTCGGCGACGTCGGACGGCAGAGCCGCGAGCCCGATCGGCGCCAGCATGGCGGCCGTCTCGAGCTTCCAGGCATGGCGTTTCAGGCCGAGCTCCTCGGCGATGGTCCGGCACCAGCGCTGTGCCCGTTCGGTCCGGCCGAAGCTGTCGGGATCGATCAGCCCGAGAACGTCGGTCAGAACCTTGAGGCTGCCTGAAAGCGTCTTGTTCAGAAGATCGCGTTCCGCGGTCACCAGATCATATTGCACGAGACCGGCTTCGAGGCCGGCGACCAGCGTCTCGGTCGCGCAGGGCTTGGTGAAAAACCTGAAAATATTGCCATGATTGACCGCGTTCATCGCCGTCGAAAGGTCGGCCTGTCCGGTGAGCATGATGCGGATCGTGTCAGGCACCTGTTCGCCGATATCCGCGAGAACCTCGATGCCGGTCCGGCCGGGCATGTTCATGTCGCAGACGACGACCGCAAACGGACCCTTCTCCCGCAATTTGGCGAGGCCTTCGTCACCGCTGGTGGCGAGCGTGATGTCGAAGCGCCGATGCAGCTGCCGCCGCAGGCCGAGAAGGACGTTGCGTTCATCGTCGATGATCAGGATGCGGCCCTTCGGCAGATCGGATGGATTCGCTGCCATGGTCAGGCGTCCTGCAAGGCGGCAAGGCGGGCGTCGGACGAGGCTGAAAGCGCATTCATGTCGACGTCCAGCCCCCAATAGGCGAGCAGAAGCCTGCCGAGTGCCCGTTCGCCCTCGCCGCCCTGCGTTTCCGGTGTTTCCAGCGCTGCAAGCGACCCGGCGAACGACAGCATGGTCCGGGTCCGCGCATCGATGTCGGACGCCGAGGCGGCGGCTGCCGTCGCGGCCTGGTCATTGAGCGCGACCACGGCCGCCTCGCCCTGGCTGACCGAGCCATCGACCGCACGGAACAGCTCGACTTCATCGACGAGGCGCATCAGCATGTCGGCGCCGAGAACCGACACGGCCCGACGCGGGTCGAGCGTCCGGGTCGGCGGGCCGAAGAAGGCGCTGTTCACCAGGCGCAGAAGCTGGATCGATAGGGCGATGTCATCGCTGACGATCGCACTGACCTTCTCGAGATCGGCCGGCGATTCCTCGAGGGCTGCCCGAAGTGCGTCGATGGTCGCCGACGGTGACGGCAGGCGTCGATGCGTGCCGAGGCTCGTGCGGAGCGCGTTCGTCCTTTGGTCGAGGCCGATCTCGCGGATGCGCTGCAGCGCTCCCTCAAGCAGCTTCGGGTCGCAGGGTTTGGCAAGAAATTGATGGGCCGGGCGAACGGCGCGCAGGATGGCATCAAGTTCGGCGTGACCGGAGAGCACCAGGCGCGCGACGGCCGGGTGCCGTGCGGCGACTTCGTTCAGAAGCGAAGCGCCGTCCATTTCGGGCATGCGCATGTCGGAGACGACGACGGCAAAGTCTTCGGCCTCCAGCAGTTCGAGCGCTTCCCGGCCGGAGTTGGCGAAGCTCATATCCCAGTCATGGCGGAGGCTCCGCAGCATGCGTCTGAGGCCGCTGAGGACAAGGGGTTCGTCATCGACGAACAGAGCACGGCTTTTCATGCCATGGCCTCCTCTCTGGATGCGGTCGGTGTGTCTGCCGGTTCGATCGGCAGACGGATCGTGAACCGCGTGCCCTCGCCGAGACGGGTCTCAAGTTCGATCTCGCCGCCATGCTGCTCGGTCACGATACTCCAGCAGATCGCGAGCCCCTGGCCGCTGCCTTCACCTGCGGCCTTGGTGGAGAAAAACGGTTCGAACACGCGCGCACGCACATCCTCCGGCATGCCGGTACCATTGTCCGAGATGGTGACTTCGACCATGCCCTCGCGCTGGCGTGTCTCGATGCCGATCAGCCCGCGGGACAGGTCGGGCTTGGCCTTGATGGCATGTGCGGCATTGACGATCAGGTTCAACCAGACCTGGCTGAGCTCACCGATATGGCAGGTGATCTTCGGCAGGGCCGGATCGAGGGAAAGCTCCAGATCGGCGTCATATTTCCATTCGTTTCGGCAAATCGCCACCGTCAGGTCGATGGCCTGATTGATGTCGGCCATCTCCCTGTCCGCCGCGCCGCGCCGCGCAAAGGTCTTCATCGCCGATGCGATGCGCGCCACCTGCTGTATGCCTGAAAGGGACTGTCCGATCGCGCTCGGCAGCTCCTCGCGAAGAAAATCGAGCTCGGCGTCTTCGACCGCCTCGGCGACGGTTTTGGCCTCCGCGTCCACGGGATTGCCCGCAAGCGCGGCCTTGTGGAGTGTTGCATAGCGCTGCAGCAGATCGTCGATGGTGGCGAAGCTGTCGCTGATGAATTGGAGATTGTCGCCGATGAACTGAATGGGCGTGTTGATCTCGTGGGCGATGCCACTCGCCATCGTACCGAGTGTTTCCAGCCGGGCGTTGTGAGGGCGTGTCGACGCCTGATCGGGATGTGCGGCCATCGTCTACTCCCGCGGCTGAAATTTGATGGAATTACTTCCCGACCATGCCTCAAAATCATTTACAATTGTTTAAATTGCCCAAGATATAATAAAATTTCTCGATTGTGATTGTTTTTATTATCTTAATAAATGAACGTCATTTTCAATGGGCATGCTCTTGAGCAGACAGCGGCAGGGATCAGTGCCGATCAGGGGGGAAACGATGTCAAAACCGCTCATCCTTCTGACCGATGACGACGCGGCGACGCTGGCTGCCTACAGACGCCATCTGCGTCGGCATTTTCGTCTGATCACCGCCAGCAGCGGGCGAGAGGCCATCGATGTCATGCAGTCCGAGATGCCGGATGCGGTCGTCAGCGATCTCCATATGCCGGAGCTGAACGGAATCGGGCTTCTTGCCGAAGTCAGGCGAATTGCGCCGAAAGCGTTGCGTATTCTGCTGACGGGCGAGCCCGATCTCACCTACGCCATCGAAGCGATCAATACGGGCGAAGTTTTCCGGTTTCTGGTGAAACCGTGTTCGAGCGAGGCCATGATCGCGACGATCGAGGACGGCCTCGCTCGTTGCCGTCCGTCCGACACGGCGAGCGGCGTGGCGGGCTTCTTCGCGGAATCGGATCTCGCGCTGACCGCCCACGCGTCGAGCCGGATCCAGCAACGAGCCATACCGCCCATCATCATCGAATGGCTCATGCGCTTCGGCGCACAGCGCTGGTCGCGCGGCGCGGCGGTCTACGAGTTCGACAAGGACAGCCGGCGCCGCCTGCGTCGTCACATCGGCCAGCGCCTGTTCGCCTCGGTCGAACATTGGCTCGACGCCTACACCGTCGTCGGCGACCGGCGGCAGGTCGTCACCGTCGGCTGGCGGCAGCAGCGGCGCCATCGTTGACATTCGCCAGCAACCGCGTCTTGCGCCAACGTTCTCCCATCAAGATGCTTTCTCTCGTGCAGGACGCCGACGATCGACCGTCCCTTTGGCCATCAAGGCCGTGAACGCTTCGGAATTCATCGCTCGTTCAAAGAGGAAGCCCTGGCCTAGGGGACATCCCAGATCCAGCAGAATGCGATGCTGCTCCTGGCGTTCGATGCCCTCGGCGACGACCGTGAGATCGAGCTTCCATGCGAGATCGAGCATGGCGCGAACGAAAGCGAGATCGCGCTCGTCGCGGTCGATCTCCTCGATGAAGCAACGATCGATCTTCAGCCGATCGATCGGCAGATATTTGAGATAAGCCAGGCTGGAATAGCCCGTGCCGAAGTCGTCGATCGCGAGCTTCACGCCCAGCGCGCGGAGCTGCTCGAGGGCGTCGATGATCGAGGCCGGATCGTGGATCAGCACGCTCTCGGTCAGCTCGAGGGTGAGATTGCCGGGCGAGAGACCGCTGTCCCGGAGGGCGTGACGAACGTCGGCGATCATCGAGCCTTCGGTGAACTGGGTGACGGACGCGTTCACCGAGACCCAGCCATCGACTCCCCGGCGGCTCCAGTTCCGGGCATCGCGACAGGCTGCGACGAGCATGGTGCGACCGAGCTCGGGCATGAAGCCATATCGCTCGGCAATCGGAATGAAAACGGACGGCGGCACCCAGCCGTCCACCGGATGACGCCAGCGGGCAAGGGCCTCCGCGCCCAGGATGTCGCCTGTTTCCAGATCGACGATCGGCTGAAAGAAGGCCTGCAGCCTGTCCTCGCGCAAGGCGCTTCGCAGCCGGCCTGCCAGGTCTGACTGCTCCGCGGCGGCATGGACGGGTGACGGATCGACCGGAGCCTCTTCCGGGGTGAGGGGCTGAAGGCGGAGGCCGGCTTCGATGGCGTCGATCAGATCGTCCCGGGAACAGGGTTTTTGCAGATAGCGCAGGATCTGTCCCCGATTGATCGCCTCGATGGTCGCGTTCATGTCCGTATTGCCGGACAACATGATCCGTGCGGCGTTTGGCGCGAGATCGATGGCGTGAACGAAGAAATCGATCCCGTTCATGCCCGGCATCGACATGTCGCTGACGATCACCCGAATGTCGGTGTCCCGCCTCAGATGATCGAGCGCCGCCGCCCCGTCACTGGCGGTCACGACGTCGAAACGCCCGTGCAGCAGCCGTCGATAGGCCATCACTTGCTCTGGAACATCATCGACCAGAAGGATCTTTGCCATGGCTGCAGGGTAGCTGAGCGGACTCAACGAAGGGTTAAGGGCGCCGGCTTCGACCTGTGACGGGCATGGCTTTACCGAATATTCAACAAAATCGGCGATCATCCGGTCCAGGCCTGTCGTCGGCTTGCTTTGCCGACATTGGATGGAGGACAAGTCACTTGAAGGGCGTCGTCTTCACCGAATTTCTCGAAATGGTCGAAAAGCAATTTTCGCCTGACATGGTCGACCGCATCATCGACGGGGCCGAGCTGCCATCCGGGGGAGTCTACACCGCCGTCGGGACCTACGATCATGCCGAGATCGTTGCGCTCGTCAGCCATCTCAGCGAAGCGGCCGGGACGAGCGTTGCGCAGTTGCTCCACGTCTTCGGCAAGCATCTCTTCGGCCGTTTCGTCGAGGGTTTCCCTCATTTCTTCGAGGGCCAGGACGATGCCTTCGCCTTCCTGGCCAAGGTGGAGGACTACATCCATGTCGAGGTCAAGAAGCTCTATCCGGATGCCGAACTGCCATCGGTTCTGGCCTCGAGCGACGCATCGGACCGCATGACCATCGTCTATCGTTCGGACAGGGCCATGGCCGATCTCGCCCATGGCCTGATCGAAGGGTGCATCGAGCATTTCGGCGAGGCCGTCGAGATCGACATATCGGATCTGTCCGGCGAAAAGGGCCGTCACGTCCGATTCGAGCTGGCGCGCGCCGCCTAGCCGGATCGATGGCCGAGGACGACGCACAGCGATGGCAGCGGCGGCTGGAACGGGAGCGGCAGGCACGAAAGCAGGCCGAAGCCCTGCTGGAGCGGAAAAGCCTCGAGCTCTACCGGGCCAATCAGGAGCTGAAAGGTGCCGTCGAGGCGCTCGAGGCCAGCTCCTCGCGCCTTGCCGCCATTCTCGATCACACCTTCGCCGGCATTCTCGTGGTCGATGAGCAGGGGGCCATGATCGAGGTCAACCGGGCCGCCAAGGCGATGTTCGGCCGCGGCCGGGACAACACGATCGGCGCCCGTGTGCTGGACTGGATCGAACAGGACTCACGGCCGATCTGCGAGGCTGCTCAGGTCTGCCGGATCGACGCCGATGGATGTCAAAGATCGGAGGTCTGGCACGAAGTGCGGGGTCGCCGTGCCGATGGATCGTCCTTTCCGCTCGAGTTCGTGATCACCCGACTGGACCTTTCCGAGGGCCACCATAAGATCTGGATCTTGCGGGATCTCACGCAGCAGCGCGAAGCGGAGGCCGTGCAGAAGGCGCTGGAACAGGACCTGCAGCGGGCGCAAAGGCTCGAAGCCCTGGGCACGATGGCCGGCGGTGTCGCCCATGAGATCAACACGCCGGTGCAGTTCATCGGCAGCAATCTTGCCTATCTGAGCGATGCCTTCGGTGATCTTCTGACTGTCGTCGACAGCTATCGCGATCTCCGATCCACGGCGCTTCTGGGCGCCGATCCGAGCGAAGCGCTCACCAAGGCAGCCAAGGCGGAGGAGGATGCGGACCTCAATGGTCTCATCGCCGATATCCCCGAGGCGATCAACCAGACCGAGGAGGGTGTCATCCGGGTTTCGAAGATCGTCGAGGCGATCAAGGAATTTGCCCATTCGGGAAGCGAAACGCAGGCCGCCATCGACGTCAATCGGACGATCGACAGCACGATCGAAGTCAGCCGCGGTGCGTGGGGCTGCTTCGCCGAAGTGAGGACGAGCTTTGCCGAGGGTCTGCCATCGATCATCGGCGATCCCGGAAAATTCCAGCAGGTGATCTTGAACCTGATCACGAATGCCGCGCAGGCTATCGAGGACAGCGAGACAAGATCGAAGGGGGTGATCGAGATCGGCACACGACTGGATGGCTGCGACGTCGCGATCGAAGTCAAAGACGATGGCTGCGGCATTCCCAAGCATCTGCACGAGCGCGTCTTCGAACCGTTCTTCACGACCAGAGAGGTCGGCAAGGGAACAGGTCAGGGGCTGGCGCTCAGCTACAAGACAGTGACCGAGCATCTGGGCGGAACGATCAGCCTTTCGTCAGACGAGGGCCTGGGCGCGTCCTTCGTTGTTCGCGTACCGGGTAGTCTGCCTGCTCATTGAAACGGCATGGTGAGAAATTTCCTCGGATCGTTGGCCGTTCAAATCCATTCGCTCACTCTCATGACTGCAAGCCATAGGCGACAAAAAGTGCGCAGAGGATGTTGCGCTCCCCGCAACCAAACAAAAACAACAGGTTAATTCCGCACAAACACCTCCTCCACATATGCTTGCTCGCGTCACACGCGAAGCCCAGAATTCCACATAAAAAACAACCACTTACGCACATTCCGCGTAATCGTTGCCAAGGGGTTGGCGTTTCAGGCTTTGGCGGCGAGTACCGGATCTGGCAGCGGCGCGACGGTGGGCGCGGCTTGGGATGTCGAGGCGATGACCGAGATGGTCGAAGAATGAGACGCCGAGCTTCCGGCATGTTTTGATCAGGCCGAGGAAGGCGTCGCGCGCATCGCGCCCTGCCTCGGATCGCGTTCCGCCGGGGATTTTTCGCTTGATGACGTGGCAGCGGATGTCGTTCTCGGATCCATTCGTATGAAGCGGGATTTCGGGCCGGTCGAGCACGCGCAGCAGATCATCACGTCGCTCAAGGAGCCTTTCGAGCGGACGATCGGGCGGGGCGAAGCCGGTTTTTCCCGGGAAGATGCGTTTGAACCTGGCCTTGAGCTGAGCCGCGCGTTTTTTTGCAGGGCTGCTCCTTGTGGAGCCTGAGATCCCGATGAGCCACCAGATCAGCTCCCTTTCGATCTCGATCGCCCGTCGCTGATCGTCGTTGAAGCTGCCGAGCTTGTGCACCAGCCTCTCCGCGTGGATCCAGCAGTCGGCGTGGTCGTCGAGGCGAAACTGGCCGGCGCCGTCGGAAACGTCCCGGCCTGCAGCCGCATCGCGGCGAAGGTCGGGCCCGCATGCCGGATCTTCGGAGCTGCGCTTCTGCAGACCGGGACATCGTCGCAAGGAAGGCGCAGCACCTGGCGCTTCGGGATCGAGAGCCCAGTGTTGTTCAGCAACGGCACGATCCGGTCGGTCGTCACCTGACCCTGATGATGCTGCAGCAGAACGAAACGCACCAACTCGGGACCGAAATGCCCGCGCAGCCCGGCCGGTAACGGCGCCACCAGCAGCTTGCCCTCCGGCGTCAGCCACCGTTCACGGCGATAGCGGATCACCCGACCTTCAGGCCGAAGATCCTGGATCACGAAATCGTCGTACCCCTCGAACCGAGGGCCGGCAGGCGCGTCCAGCGAAAGCTTGCGCTCCTCGTTGATCCTCGGAGATCGGCGAGCAGCGCGCTTCCCCTTCTTCCGCTCGCCCCTGGGCCGGTTCGTCGCCTCCTCCATCCCTGACGGCTTCAGCTTCGGACGACCCTTCAGCCCCTTGAGACGAACATTCTCTTCCCGAAGAGCCGCGTTCTCCGCCTCAAGCGCGCCGACACGCTCCCGAAGGGCCGAAACCTCCGCGATCAACTGCTCGACAAGCCCGATGAGCCCGTCTTTCGAGGGATCTTTGAGACCGGACGACGACCTGGAAAGTATGAATCACGTCCGCTCCAAAATGTGAATCAAGAAAAAAATTCTTACTCGCCACCCCCTTGGCACCGATTACCTGAAAAGCGCCTAAGCCATTGAAGTTGTGAGTGCCGATAGCCGGAGACCAATATTCGAAAACACGGTTTTGGGGAGGCCGGCGCTGGTAATCTGGCTGCTTTTCGCCATCGGCCGCACGAGGGCGCTGATGAATCGCGCCAGGCGCGCGAGGACGAGCCGGAGGTTGTGCCCGGCTGCGGCGAGGAGCGCGTTGATCTTATCGCCGTCGGCGCCGAGGAGGTAGTTTCGGCCGAGCCGACCGTCATTCTTGGCATGGCCGATCATGGGCTCGATCGCGGAGCGCCGCTTCAGCTCGCGTTTCATGGTTGGGGTCAGACCGCGCTTGCTGCAGGAGATCATGACCTTGGCCTGGCCGTCGTAGTCGTTGCCGCGATAGCCCTTGTCGACGTAGAGGCGCTGGAGTGCTGCGCCGGTCATCCCTTCGGTCTTGGCGGCCGTGGCCTTCAAGGCGTGGCCGTCATACGGGTTGCCCTCGAACGCCATGGCGGCATAGTACGGCTGGAGCAGCAATGAAACCTATTTGCATGGCGGGTTAGTAAACAGCTCAAGGCAGCTTCTTTTGCCGGACAAGTAGCGGCAATCGCAAAGTTGCAGGACGAAGTTGAAGCGCTTAACAGGCAGCGGAAATAGTCACTCTTTGCGGGCTGTACATCCGGAATCGTCACGGAGATGGGTATAGAGATGGCCTGCGATTGTGCCATCCGGCCTTTGTTCGGCGTGTCCGCGGCCGCTGACATCGTCCATTTCGTCCTGGCCGAGCCAGGTGAAGGTGACGCCGGACCTGTCATGGCGGCAGTCGAGCTGGTCCGTGACCGCGCCGAAGCCGAACTCACCTGAGCCACCGCGATCGAAGCGGATGAGGGCCGGCTCGACCAAGTCGAGATAATCCTGGTCATACTCGTTGGTGTGGTCGATCCGCCAACGGCCGAGAAAGGGTTCGGCAAGGCGGCTCATGGCTCTGCCCCCTGAAAATCATTTGGGGCAAGAAGCTTGGGCATGCGGATCAGGTTGTAGGCGGCGAGCGCGAAGGTGAAACTCATGCCGACGCGCTCGAGGCCGCGGAACTTCGATTGGCGCAGACCGGCAATCGTCTTCAGCCAGCCGAAGATCTCCTCGATCCTTTTGCGCTTCTTTTGGCTAACGCCGTAGCCCGGATGGCGCGTGGTCCGGCCGTCGATCGCCGAACGCCTCTTGGCCTTGCCGGTATCGTAGGCGTTCCGCGCGACAGGCGGGGTGATCGCGAGCTCCCGCAGCTCCATGACGAAGTCTTTTGTGTCATAGCCCTTGTCGCCGCCCACCGTCTTGCTCCTGGCCGGCAGGTCGGAAGCCGTCGCCAAAGCCGCCGCAGATTCGGCAGCGCCGATGAACGGGTTGGTGCGCCGTCGACAGCCAGGCCGTTGCGGTTCTCCATGAGCGCATGCCCCATGAAACAGAGCTGGCCTGCTTGGCCGTTGCCCTTGCGATAAAGCCGGGCGTCGTCGTCCGTGGTCGAACCGTGGGTGTCGTTCGAGCGCGTCTCGCCACCTTGGCTGGCGCTCGCCGCCGGCCAACCCGGGCGCTGAAGTCTCGCTCGCCATTCCTGCCGGGGCCGGGCATGACAACTGCTCAGGAGGCCTACCGTAGGCAGAAGGCGGCTGCATGAGGTCCGCCTGCAGTCGAGGCCTAATCAAGGCCTGGAGCGTCAGCCCTAATAGCCGTCGACCACGCTCGTCAGCGCTAAGTACCTGAAATGATTGGTGCCCCCGGCCTGACTCGAACAGGCACGTCCGTGAAGACAACAGATTTTGAGTCTGCCGCGTCTACCAATTCCGCCACGGGGGCCTTCGAGGGCGTGATCTTAGGCGGATGCCGGGGGCGGTCAAGGGCGTTCGGGGGACGTGCAGCGATTGGGTCGGCTGGTCTCAGTCGATGGGTTCGACCTCGAGCAGCGTGCCGTCCGCGCCGACGATTTCGACCATATGGCCGGCCGGTAGATCCGGGCCTCTGACGGCCCAGCTGCCGTCGCCGAGCTTGATTCGGCCGCGGCCGTTCACGATCGCGTCGGTCACAGGCGCCCGCCGGCCGATCAGCTGCTCGGCCCGGCGATTGAGACGAGGCTTGTCGCTCTCGACCGGCCGCCGCTTCGCCCAGCGAAACCAGACGAGCACGCTGATCACGGCGAAGCCGGCATAGGCGAGGAGCTGATAGGCGAACGCGAGGTCCGGCCAGGCCAGGAGGAGCATGCCGACCAGAATGGCGGCGAGGCCGAGCCAGATCAGGACGAAGCCCGGCGCCAGGATTTCGAGCGCGCCCAGCGCGCCGCCGAGCGCCCACCAGTGCCAGAACTGGACGTCGTCGATGAAAGGCAGGGGCATCACGCCGACCGGCCGTTGCTCTGAGCGGTGGTGGTCTCGTTCTTGGTGAACACTTCCCTGGCGATCTCGCCGATGCCGCCGAGCGAGCCGACCAGGGCGCTCGCCTCCATCGGCAGGAACACCACCTTCTGGTTCGGCGATCCCGCGAACTGACGAAACGCCTCGACATATTGCTGGGCGACGAAATAGTTGATCGCCTGACGATCGCCGCGGGCCAGCGCCTCGGAGAGCATGGCGGTCGCCTTTGCCTCGGCCTCGGCTTCGCGCTCGCGTGCCTCGGCGTCGCGGAAGGCGCCTTCCTTGCGCCCCTCGGCCTCGAGAATGGTGGACTGCTTCTCGCCCTCGGCGGTGAGGATCGCGGCCTGACGCAGGCCTTCGGCTTCGAGGATGTTGGCGCGCTTGTCGCGCTCGGCCTTCATCTGACGCGCCATGCTCGCCACCAGATCGACAGGCGGGGCGATGTCCTTGATCTCGATCCGCGTGACCTTGACGCCCCAGGAACTGGTGGCCTCGTCGACCACGGTGAGGAGCTGGGCGTTGATGCGATCGCGCTGGGACAAAAGCTCGTCCAAATCCATCGAGCCCATTACCGTGCGGATGTTGGTCATGGTGAGATTGACGATCGCGCGCTCGAGATCGGTCACCTCATAGGCGGCGCTGGCCGCGTCCTGGACCTGATAGAAGACAACGCCGTCGACGGTGACCATGGCGTTGTCCTTGGTGATGACCTCCTGCGAGGGCACGTCCATCACCTGTTCCATCATGTTGATGTTGGCGCCGATGCGATCGATGAACGGGACGATCAGATGCAGTCCGGGCCTGAGTGTGCGGGTGTACCGGCCAAAGCGTTCGACGGTGTATTCCCGGCCCTGCGGGATCGACTTGACGCCCATGAAGACGAGCGTGAGCGCGACGGCCAGCACCGCCAGAACGAAAAGGCTGAATCCATCGAGAAACATCGTCGGCTCCCATCAAATTGCTTGCGCGCACGCGGCCGGCATGGTTCGCGGCGAACCTGCCCTGTCAGCGGGCGCGGCGATCGACCGGGACGGCGCCGGATGGTCTCGCCGGGCACGCACCCCCTCCAATAACAGCTCAACGTTAACGGGCGGTTAACAGAGCGGCCGCAAGACATCGCTATCCACCGCTCTCCCCGTCGCCGGCGGGCGGCAGGCGATCTTCGACGGCGCTGTCGTCCTCGTTTTCGGAGCGCTCCTCGCCGCCGTCGAACAGTCGGCTGAACAGGTCGGGCAGCAGGCCGGCCTGGTTTTCGCCGTCGGCGCTCTCGGGCGAAGAGTCACCTGACGGCGCTGGAGCATCGCCGCCCAGGCCGGTGTCGGCGACGTCCTCCGCGTCCGCAGGTGCGCCGACATCGGCTTCGATCGCGTCCGCAGGCGGCGCGCCGTCGGCGGGCCGGGTCTTGTCCAGATCGTCGATCCGGGTCGGCGGGATGCCTTCGGTGGCAAAATGTCCGACGTGATATTGATGGCACATGGTGCACTGGTCGCCGGCCGACTGCTCGACATGGCATTCGGCGCAGGTTTCCTGATTCATCGGCGCGAAGTTCGCGACGAAGCGGTGCGGATCGCGGTCCTTGTAGGACTCCTGGTAGTTCGGATCCTCGTTCAGCCGATGGCAGGCGATGCACCCCTCCTCGCCCACCGCGCTGAAATGGGTGGCGTGGACGAAAGTGGTGAAGCGACTTTCGCCGACCACCGGCTGGAAGGGCCCCCAGTTGATCGCGAGCCCGCCGCCCGGCTGCTGGTCGACGCTGTGGCATTTGGTGCATTTGCCCGGCGTGTTCTTGTCGGCGAGCAGCTGGAAAAGCTCGTCGCCATAACGTTCGGCCGGCGTGCCGAAGGATTGCGCGCTGATATCCAGCCAGGTGCGCAGCACCACGTCCTCGTGACCGACCGGGCGGTAATAGAGGATATAGTCCTTGCGGTACCAGCCGCCGGCCTTGGCCCATTCCTCGGGATCGAGGGTCGGCAGGCCGAGCGCCTCGTTCTCGGCGGTCGGATCGCTGCCGGGCGGCAGCTCCTGGACCTCGATCGTGCCCGACTGGGTGAGGACCACCGAGGCCTGGGGCTCCTCCGCCTCGGCGGCAGGCTCGCCCTCGCCGAGATCGTCCTCGGCGTCGTCGCCCTGAATGCCGGGCGAGAGGCCGTCGCCGGTGGTGGCCTCACGATAGGCGACCACCTCCTGCTTGAGATTGGGGAACCAGGCGGCACCGGCGGCGGCGATCACGTCCTGCGGGATGTGGCCGACCAGACGGCCGACGGTGTCGGTGTCGAGCGGGCTGTTCAGGCTGGCTTCGACCTGGGATTCGAGAATGCCCATGCCTGAGATGATCAGGTCGAACAAAAGCCCCTTGATCGCCCAGGCGAGGCGGGCGACCGACTGCAGCTCGGCGTCGCTCGCGTCGGTCAGGTCCTGAAGATCGGTGTTCCGAAGCGTGATCAGATCGTCGGCGATCCTCGGGTCGGCGGCGATCAGGAGCTTGGTGTAGGGCGAGACGTCGATTGCGAGCGGCGTCTCCGGCCATTCGCCGATCGCGATGCCGCGCTCCTGCAGCGTCAGGAGGTCCAGCTCCGGCACGGCGATCACCGGCGTGCCCTTGGGACCGGCGACGGTCTCGCCGAGAATGTCCTCGCTGTGGCAGAGCGCGCAGCTGTCGGCGAACTCCGCGGTCAGCATGAAGCGGCCGGTGCCGTCGGGCGCATGGCAGCTGTCGCAGGTGTCCGGCGGGGTGACGCCCTGCTTCCGTTTCTCGGGAAAGTTCTTCCGGTTGTGCGAATCGTGATCGAAGACGATGCGGGTGCGCCGGAGATAGGGATAGTCGCCGAAGGACGGATGGCCGTCGGAGAAGGACGGGAAGGTCAGCTGATGGCAGGACTGGCAGCGCGCGTTGGAGACCGCCATCAGGTCGGACTCCTCGCCCTCGTGCTCCTTGTGGCAGGCGCCGCAGGCGAGATCGCCGTTGTGCGCCTCGAGCGGCACCGGAAAAACGGTGCGGCTGACCTCGATGGTCCAGGGGGTGGGCGGCGGCGCTTCGGTGACCATCTGATCGAACTTGCCGATCAGATCGGCGAGCGCCGGGCGCGGCAGGCTGTGGGCGTTCAGGGCATCCTCGCCCCATTTGTGGCATTCGAGGCATTTCTCGTTGTCGGCGGCGGGATTGGCGTCGGCGAACGCGGCCTGCAGCCAGCGCGTCGGGCCGCCATCGAACGCGACATGGCAGTCGCCGCAGGCCTCGACCTCGGCATGGCCGGCGTTGACCGCACCGGCGTCGATCAGATCGGCGTTCATGCGGCTGCCGACCAGAAGGAGCAGCAGGCCGAAGCTGATCGCCGTGGCCCAGGCGGTGAAACGCCCGCGCCGCGCGCGCAGGGAGCGGACCGGCAGACAGGGCGGCAGGCTGCGGCAGCAGGACCCGTCCGGCAGCGGCCCATCCTCGCAGGCGCCGCCGGCACTTTTCGAACGGCCGCAGATCCAGCCCTCGGCGCCGCGTCTCGGCCGGCATTCCGCGAGCGTGCGGCAGCAGCCTTTCCGATCCGGACCGAGCTGGCATGGCCTGCCGGCGCTCGCGCGGCCGCACACCCAGCCCTGGGTCGGTCGCTCATAGGCGCTCGAGCGATGATCGAAGCTTTGCAGGCGCGGCTTCATGGCGCTCCGGTCGCAAAGGCATAGACGATGACGATGTGCACGAGCGTGAACAGCATCAGGCCGTAATTCAGCGGCAGGTGAAAGAACAGCCAGGCCTTCAGCGTCAGCTGCGTGGCATATTGATAGTCCAGATCGGCTTTGGCGGAAACGAGCGAATCGATTTCGCCGAGGATCTGCCGGCCGCGCTCGTCGAGATAGCGTTCGAGCTCGCGAATGGCGACGTGCAGCCGGCGCTCGGGCTTGTTGGCGCCGATCAGATGGCCGATCAGGTGTTTGGGCCGCTGCAGATAGGGGGCGAGCTCGGCGACGTAGAAGTCGGCGATGGTCGAGGCTCGGGTCTCCTGGACCGAGGTCATGGCCAGCTGCTCGACGTCGCGGGCGATCTGGGCGCGCAGGATCGGGATGCGCTCGAAGATCACCCGCTCGCCGCGGGCGCTGATCCGATGTGGCAGAAGCCGGGACAGCGCCATGCCGAGAAGGCCGCTCGCCGTCATCGTCATGTAGAGGGCCCAGAGGATGATCTCGAACGGGCCGTTGGGCAGGGAAAAGCTGGTATGCAGCAGGAACAGCAGCAGGCAGATCACGCCGGTGTAGACGTGCAGCTGCAGCCAGGTGGACATCTTCACCAGCGGTAGAATGTTCAGCTTCTTCCTGACGTTGAACAGGGACAGCAGCACCATGCCGGTGAACAGCACCCAGCCGTTCATGAAGGCGGCGTCCCGCAGCGACATGTCGTAGAGCAGCTCGACCGCGACGATCAGCCCCGCCATCATGCCGGCGACCGCGAAATTGCGCAGGCGGCGCTGGCCGAAGGTGGTCATCGCGCGAGCCAGTCGACGAGACGCTCGCGATCGCGAAGGTCGATGCGCATCAGCGCGTCATGGGGGCAGGCTCGCTGGCAGGCCGGGCCGCCCGGCTGCTCCAGGCAGAGATCGCATTTGGTCGCTTTCACGATCGGCGTCTGGGTGTCCTGATCGACGATGAAATCGCCGTTCTCGTCCCGGATCTCGACCATGCGGATATTGTCGTAGGGGCAGCTGTCGGCGCAGGTCGCGCAGCCGATGCAGGTGACGTCGTCGATGGTGACCAGTCCGCCCTGGGTGCGGTGGATGGCGCCGGTCGGACAGCCGATCAGGCAGACCGGATCGACGCAGTGCATGCAGGCATTGGCGACCATGAGATTGTCGTGCTCGGGCCCGTGGCGGACGAAGCGCGGATTGTTGTTGTGGGCGGAAGCACAGGCGCGCACGCAGTCGTCGCAGGCGGTGCAGCGATCGGTGTCGATGAACATCGCCGCCGTGCCGTTGATGGTGCGGTTGTTCATCAGGAAATTGATGGTCGCCTGCTCCAGCGGCAGCTCGGTCTCCCATTTGAGGTCGGCGGACATGCGCACGCTGGTCGAGCTGGGCGGGCCCGGCAGCTTGTGCGGCGGGATGTTGGGCAGGACATAGTCCTCGACCAGCGCCGTCGGCACGCGCAGAAGGTCGACGAAGCCGACGGCGCGCAGACCGTTGCGCAGGCGGAGCTCGCGCCCGTCCCGCCAGTGCTCGACGATTTCGCTCAGCCCGAACACCTCGTTGTGGGTGACGTAGCCGACCGTGCGGTGGCCGTGATCGAGGCGCTCGCTGATGCGACCGAAGCCGTATCGAATCAGCAGCAGGCCGTCGAGATAGTCGCCATGCTCGGCGATCACGGGCTCGGTGTCGAGAACGTCGATGCCGCTCTCGGCGGTCAGGCCCTTGAAGCCGCCGGACCATTCGAACTCGCCATGGGTCTCGAACAGCGTATGGCGGGCGATATGCTCCAGCGCGGTTTCGTGCAGGCCCTGGAACAGGGGACTTTCCCGCAGATGGGCCTTCAGGCTGGAGGCGCGATACTGCGCGTCGATCTTGTCGCGAAAGCCCTTGTCGCGCCTGCGGATGTCGCGCAGGCCCTGCCAACGGAGCTCCAGCACTTCGACATCGGTCTCGGCGACGACCGTCGAGAGATGCGGCGCGCGCGAGAGGGCCGCGACTTCGCCGAACATGTCCTGCTCGGTGAGCACCCGGGTCGGCACCCTCGAGATCAGCGAATCGATGCCTTGAACGGATTCGCGCTCGCGCCGCGCGATGATGGAGAGGCCGCTTTCGTCATGGCCGTTTCGATAGACCGCGACGTCCCGCTGTTCGGGCGTGTCCGCCTGGCCCCACCATTGGCGCACCGTCTCGACGAAGCCTCGCCTCGCTTTCGCGGGCGTTTCCGCCGTGCTGTCCAGACCGGTGGGATCGAGAAGCTCGCGCACCACGCCGCCGATGATGACGAACAGGGCGTTGCCGTAATCCCCTTTCCGGATGATGACCTCGCCGCGGCGATAGCGGCGAATGCGGGCGTCGTTGCGGATGATGTCCTGGAGCGACAGCGTCGGCGGAAACTGACCCTGGTCGATCGCGCCGAACACGCGAAGGGTGAACAGCACCCTCAGAACGTCGCCCTCCGTCATCTCCGGCGAGAGCGGCCGGTCCCAGCGTCGGGGGCGCGGTATGGAGACGCCGAGCGCCATCAGCGCGCGCGCTCCCTTTCGCCGCTGATCGCCCTTCGCCAGCAGATCATTGCGAAGGCTTGCCCTTGTACTGATCCGGTCCGGGAATCAGCGAGTCGATGGCGGCGAGTTCCGTGCCGTCGTGACCGGCGGCGAGCTTTTTCGCCGCCTCGGCGATCTGGTCGGCGGCCGCCTCGAGCGCCGGTCCGTTGTTGAGCTTCAGATGCGCGGAATGAGCAGCGCGCAGCATATCCATGAACTCCGGCATGGGCAGCGTCTTTGCCGCCTCGCGCAGCTTTTTTCTCGCCTCGTGGGCACGCTTCGCCATGGCGACCGCATAGCGGGCCGGTTCGGTCGACTTGCCGACGGCGCGAAGCGCCTCTTCGAGCTCCACGGCAAGGCCGACGGCGTACATCATGCGCTGGCGCTCAGGGCCGGCGACGGGGTTTTCCTTGCCGCCATTGTGCCAGGTATTGTGGCGGATTTCGCCCTGCGACCAGGAGACCAGCTCGAACTTGCTGCCCGCCGTGTGCCCGCCTTTGTTGACCAGTTCCTCCTGCGGCACGATGTGACAGGAATAGCAGTTCTTGGTGAGGTCGTAGATCATGTGCGGCCGGATCATGCCCGACGCCTCGGCATCCGCCCAGCGCTGCTGCGCCTCGGCCTCGGTCTCGGTCTCCTTCTTCTTGCCGCTGAACTCGCTGTGGCGTTTCATCCAGTCGGCACCGGCGTTGTGGCAGCTCTCGCATGTGATCCCGGCGATTGGCTTGGGCTTGCCCTTCCTGATCTGGCTGGTGAAGTGGCAGGAGAGACAGACGCTCTCGGACTTGATGCGCTTGAGGCCGAGCGCATCGGTGATCTTCTTGGCGTCGTCGCTGCGCGGCAGGGCCGAGAACGTCTTGTAGTGGTGGGTGTCCTTCCAGTTCTCGGTCTCTTTCTTGTGGCACTCGGCGCATTCGTCCGGGCCCTGGACCTTCTCCACCTCGGGCGCGCCCTGCGCCCCCGCATCACCGGCGATCGACGCCGTGATCAGGAGAACTGCCAGAGAGTAAACGACGCCATGACATGGCGGCAACCAAACCTTCATTCCGTAACCCCTCATCGTGGATATCCTGCGATACCCCCAACTCCCCCTCGCACATCGGCCCGGATCACGCCGCAAACGGCGAAGTCCGGTCGATGCGTCGGCCCGGCGACCGCGCTAATTTACGGCTCCGACCTCGTATTTAGGTCTTCAGGCGTCCAGGACCAGCCCTTCCTTCGGTATGGCCATGCAGGTCAGGCAGGTGCCCGGCAAGGGCTGCGTTCCCAGCTCCTCCAGATAGCGCACCGATCCCTGCTTGATCGCGGTCGCACAGGTGCCGCACTGGCCGGCGCGACAGCCCGAATCCATGACCACGCCCGCCGCCTCCGCGACGTCGAGCACGGTCTCCTCCTCCGACGTCCATTTGCCGACCTTGCCCGATCGCGCGAACACGATCTCGACGGGCTCGATCCGCGAACCACCTTGATCAACACGCGGCGCCCTGGGTTTCATCCCTTTGCGTTTGCCGAACGACTCCCATTTGATGTCTTTTTCGGCGACACCCCAGCTTCTCAGCTCCTTGATGATGGCGTCCTGCATCGGTGGCGGGCCGCAGAGATAGAACTGACAATCCGAAGACGGCAGCAGACCCTGGAGCAGCCGGCGGTTGATGCGGCCGCGATAGTGGAAGTCCCGGCCCTTGACGCAGTTTCGCGTCGGTTCGGCATAACAGATGACGACATTGATGTTCTGATGCTCGCGGGCGAGGCGCTTCAGATGGCTGGGCATGACGTGCTGGCGCCGGTTCATCACCGCGTAGAACAGCCAGACTTCGCGACTGCTCTTGGTGTAGGCGATGGTGTTGACCATGCTCAGCATGGGCGTGAGGCCGATGCCGCCGGCGATCAGCACGGCCGGACGCTTGTCGGTCATGTCGAGGTAGAAATTGCCGCCCGGCGCCTTGACGTCGACGATGCGATCGACTTCGAGCGTATCGTGGAAGAAACAGGAACCCAGACCTTCGGGAATGCCCTCCGAGCCCGGCGGCGCGCCGAGGCGCTTGATCGACACCCGGTACTGGTCCTGATGAATGGGCGCGTCGGACAAGGAGTAGCAGCGCACCACCGGCTTGGGATTGCCCGGAATCTGCAGCCGGAAGGTCAAGTGCTGTCCAGGCAGGTAGCGTGGCACAGGCTTGCCGTCATAGGGGCGGAGGCAGAAGGACGTGATGCCGTCCGCCTCGTCGACGCGCTTGTGGATGTAGAACTTGCGAAAGCCGCTCCATGAGCCTTCCTCCGGCACGCGCACAGACTGGGCCTGGGTCAGCAGTTCGCTCGTCGCCTCGCGGAAATGCTGGAGAGAGGCCGCCTCCTCGCGTCCGAGCAGCTTGCGCTGGCGAAGACCGACCAGAATACTGCGTCCGGCCTGCAGCAGAACGGCGCTCGCGACGATCACGGCGGCAAGTTCCATCAGGGTCGGCATCATCGGCGGATCATCTCCGGATGGAGAGGTTCGAAGGTTCGTCGTTGCGATGACCGTGAATGCGAATGTCCCATGGGGCTGGCCCAGTCCTGCAAAGCATCGACATCCGGACCGCCCCCTTTATCACAGGGCTCGCGGCCGCGAAGCTGCCGAACGATCGCGGCATCTCGATCTGTTCAGTCGCCGATTCAGCCGCCGGATGTCGATGGAACGCTCGCGGAGCGAAAGATAATCGGCCATGCCGGAATGCGCAACTCTCGCCGGTTGTTATCTTTCCACTGGTCGTTCGGTCGCGAGCGACTATGATAACGGGTTCGTTGCAAGCAAGAAGTTCGGGTGATCATGTCCTATCGGCGAAACCGTCCCGCCGCCCTGGTCGTGGCTGCGGTGCTCGGCATGACGTTGCTTCAGCCTTCCGCTCTCGGCCAGGATGCCGCCTGGGAAGGGTTCATTCAGGCAGGGCGGGACGCTCTCCAACAGGAAAACTACGACGAGGCCGAACGCCAGTTCGAGGATGCGCTCGAGGCTGCGGAACGCTTTCCTGCCGGTGATCCGCGACTCGGCAAGTCCTACAACAACCTCGCCGCCGTCTATTACGCGCAGGAGGACTATGCGCGGGCCGAACCGCTGATGCGGCGGGCGCTCACGCAGCTTCAGGAAGCGCAGGGCACGGACAATACCGAAGTCGCCCAGACAATGAAAAATCTGGCGGCGCTCTACTATCTTCAGGGCAATCGCCGGGAGGCCGAAAGCCTGCTGAAACGCTCGCTCGCGATCCTGGAGCGGGTCCATGGTCCCGGCCATGCCTATGTCGCCACGGTCCTCAGCAATCTCGCAGGGCTCTATCAGGCGGACGGGCGCTACTGGGAGGCCGAACCGCTTCTCACCCGCTCGCTGCAGATCTGGGAGGGCCTGCTCGGATCCGACCATCCTGACGTCGAGAGGAGCCGTGCGCTGCTGGCACAGGTGCGCGAGGCCAACCTCGCCCGCCGGGAGCAGGACGGGCAGGAGGCGCCGCCGACGCAGGTCGCAGCCGCCGCCGAGACGGCTGCCGGAAGTGACGAGGCCGCCGCTGAGCCGTCAGGCACGAAACCTCGGGAGCTGACGCCGATCGCGGCGGCTGCGGCCAACCCTTCCGCCGAAGACCTGGCCGCGAAAGCCGCGGAAGAGGAGGTGGCGCGGGCGACGCGGGCGCTGGAGCAGCTGACCCGGCAGTCCAAGACAGGCGTGCCGGCGCCGTCGCTGAGGCCGATCGGCGAAGTCGCCGACATTGCCCCGGATGCAGCGGCTGGAGGCCCTGCCGAGAGCGGCCCGATCCTGATCCCGGCGGTCCCGGCGGACGCGGTCGAAGACGCGAACGGCGCTCAGGCGATCTTGAGCGAAGCCGCGTCGGTCGACGATGTTTCCTACGCCGTCTATCTCTCGACGCTCTGGTCGGTCGAGGAAGCGCGGCGATACTGGAAGGCGCTTCAGGACGCGATGCCCGAGGTCCTGGCCGACAAGCGCCTGGAGATCGAGGAAGTGGCGGCGGCTGACGGCCCCGACTCTTTCTTTCGCGTATTCACCAGCCCCTTCGTTTCGGATCCCCAGGCGCAGGAGGCCTGCGACAGGATCAGAAGCAAGCTGCGCACCCATGACTGCAACGTCGTGGTGCGCGGCGCTACCGAAGAGGGCTGAGGCACTCCGGGCCGAGCGGATGATCTACCGGGATCGGCGTGCGATCAATCAGAACTGATACAGAAATTCCAGCCGGCCGCCATAGGCGTCGTCATCGACGTCGATCGCGCCTTCGCCTTCCTGCAGGGCATAGAAGCCTTCGAGCTGCACCAATGACTGCTGGGTGACTTTCTGCTGCGCCTGAAAGCCGACGCCGACCTGCCACTCGAAGCCCTGCTGGAACTCGTCCTCGAGGCCGAGATCCTTGAATCCCGCGATCTCGAGGCCGAGATTGGTCCAGTGGTCGTTCCAGAACGCCTGATAGCCGATCGCCGCACCGAAATTGTCGTTGGCCTTGTTGTCGAGTTCGGAGCCGAAGGCGCCGATGTTCGGCGAGGCGTAGAGAATGCCGAGCGCCGCCAGCGGCCCGCCGCCGTCGATGTTCTCGCGACCGGCCTGTGAAAAATTGCCGAGTGACACGAAGGGGTTGATCCAGACCGTGTCGTCGGAGCGATGCGGCGTCCAGGAAAGTTCCGTGGACAGGAGGGCACCGTTGGTGACGAGGTCGCTCTCGTCCTCCAGGGCCAGCGAGCCGTTCGCCCGCCAAGTCAGGCTGTAGCGCCCGATGCGCTCGGCGATCGAGAGACCGGCATGCAGGCTGTCGCCGTCCTCGACCGCGCTTTTGTCGTCGGTATCCAGCGTGTAGATGAGGTCGAAATTCGTGGTCTTGAACTCCGTGTCGAACGAGTTGAACCAGCCGAACTGCTGAAGATCGCTCTCGCGCTCCCCGCCATTGGCGATGCCGGTGGCGCCGCGATTGACCGAGTCCCAGCTCCAGGAAAAGCTGGACCGCCAGTTGGAAACGCCGGGCAGGCGGATGTTGTTGCGTACGATGCCGACCGCATCCTGGGTGTCGTTCAGGAGAATGCCGTCCTGAAAGATCAGTGGCTGGCGGCCGACGGTGAAGCCGAAATCGAGCCAAGTCGTGCCCTGCTTGTCGAGCACGGGAAAGAGGCTGCCGAAATCGCCTTCCGCGAACAGGGTCCGGATGTTGCCGTTGGTGAAGTCGAGCCAGCCTTCGTCGTCGCCATTGACCTCGCCTTCGAAGCGGTAGCCGGAGAACTGGCCGCCGCGGTTCTTGTCGAGCGGACGGATGCCGAGGACGATCTTTTCAGTGGCGGTGAGCTGCAGGTTGGCGAAGAAGTCGAAGCGATTGGCCCAGTCGGTGACGCGCTCATTGTCGCCGATCCCGGTGTCGATGGTCTGGAGCGAGGAGCGAAGCGTACCGAAGACCCACAACGCTGGCGCCCAGACGGCGCCGGTCGGCAGCTCGAAGCCCTGCTGAAGATTGCCCTCGCCGAGGAAGTTTTCACCCCATTCGATCAGGAGCGCCGGCCGCTCGGGGATGTCCCCGGTGGTGAGAAACTTGGTCGGCTTGTCGTTGATCTTGGTGTCGCCCCGGCTCTCGCCGAGGAACATTTCCGCACGGGCGGTGTCCCCCGCTGCACCGACCACGCCGGCGCTCGCGGCAGCGATGGCGCAGGTGAACATAACGAACCGAGCCGCCTTGCCGCCCGCGATGCTGCGTTTCCTCGTGACCAAGAGGCTCTCTCCCAAAAGGTCGCGCTCTTTCTTCGATTCGACGTGTCCCGCCGGCCTTCGCGGCCGTTGGTGGGTGATACCCGAAGCCGGCTGTCAGGAAGACGGGAGGCCGGCTTTCGCCGCACCTCCCGTCGATCCTTCAAACCCGAACGGTCAAATGACTCCGCCTGAGGCCGCTATCGGCGGACCTGGCCCTCGATCCAGGCCTCGCCGCCATCGTTCCGACTCACGGTGCTGTCGTTGTGAACGTCGAAAGTCACCATTTTTTCCCAAAGAATATCGGCACCTTCGACGACAGCGTCGGCGACTTCCTTGGCACTCATGCCGTAGTCGAAGCCGACCTTCTGCACCGCGGTGATCAGATTGACCGGCACCATCTGGGAATTGAGCTTGATGCTGGCTGTATAGGGGCCTTTGCCGGTCAGGTCGTCACCGTCGATCTCATAGGACGCCCAGCGATTGCCGAGCGGCTCGATGCCCTTCCTGTGATTGCGCTCGGTGGTGGGCTCGCCCGCGAACACCAGCGACAGCGTCGTCGGCCGAACGATCGGCAGCGCCGTCACCGTGTAGGGAATGGGGATCACCGCTTCGCGCTCGCCGCCGCGGCCCTGGGTCACCACGAATTTGGACTGCAGACTGAAGAGATAGGGGTCTTCAGGCAGCTCGCCATTGTGCACGTAGAGCGAATGCAGATCGCGAAGATCACCATTCGGATCGCGGTCGCCGGAGACGAAGACGACATTGCCGTCGGCATCCTTGACCTCGATCTCGAGCCAGACCAGGCGCTCGCCGGTGAAGCCGGTCGGCACGTTGTGGCCGTCGGTGATGTTCTTCACCTCGACCTCGAACTCGATGCCGTCGGCGCTGGCTTCCTCGATCTTCACGTCGCCGAGATGATAGCCGTTTCGAAGCACCTCGAGCCGCTTCTTCCTCGCGAAGTCGAGACGCTCGAACTGGATGTCGAGGATTTCCCGTGCGTCGTAGCGATCGTCAATCGAGGCCCAGCTCTCGGGGAACTCGTAGTCGTCGGCGACGTTGTCCTCGAACTCGTCCGTGCCCCAGCCGGCCTCGTGGTCGAATTCGAGCCACTGCTCCAGCGTCGCCAGCTGCTGGGCATCCGCATTGTGCGGGAAGATGCCAGGGTGGATCACCGAATAGTCGGGTCCCGAGAACAGATGGCTGGAGAGCTTGCGGGGTTTGGTCGGCACACCGCCCACGACCGCGGCCGGGCCGTAGTCGAAGTCCGAGGGAACGCCCTGGATCCTGCCCATATGGCAGTCCTGGCAGGTGACGCCGCGATCGGCCGCCGGCGACAGCCGGTACTCGCTGAACGCCTCCTCCAGGCGGAAACCGTTGAACAGGGTCACGTCATGGCAGGACCCGCAGAAGGTCGGCGTCGAGATCGGCTCGAATTTCTTGGCCTCGGTGTGGATCTTGCGGCCGAGCTCCTCCTCCTCCGTGACGACGCGATATTTGTCGTCCTTCAGAACGCGCTCCATCTCGGCATTGCCGGAGGGACCCATCACCGGATCGAGCAGGCTGCCCTCGGCCAGTGCCAGACGGCCGCTGACCTTGTTGTAGCCCTTGGTGATGCGGTGGCAGACCACGCAGGTGATGCCTTCACGCGAGGTCGGATGGCGCTCCAGGTTGGAGATGAACGGACTTTCGCCGAGATTGGCGCCGACCTGATTGTGGCAGCGCAGGCAGAAGTCCCCCATCGAGCTCGACGTTGAAAAGTTCAAAAAGTTGTTGATGGCCATGTAGACCGGGCTGAGCTGCGCGTAGGAATGCTGCGAGATCGCCCACTCTTCATATTGCTTGGGGTGGCAGGTGCCGCAGGTCGCGGCCGAGGGGTAGCGGCTCTCGCCGAACAGATCGTCATGGGCGGACTGCGCATCCTGCGGCTCGTCCGCGTCGCTGGCGACGTCGTCCGCCGCCGCCACCCGATACTCGCCACTTCTCGGGCCGAACGAACCGGGCGCGAGGTCGGCGACGCCCGACGGCGCGAGGCTCAGGCCTTCCTGAGGCGCCGCTTCCGAAACGTTCGCCAAGCCGCCGAGAAGCAGAATGCCGCCAGCGGCAAGAGATGCCGCCGAAACGCGCCATGAAAGGGATCGATCTCCTCGCTTCGAACGCAACGATCCTTTGGCAACGCAGCTTGGCATGTCGAGCTCCCCCAAATCCGGTCCTGAGCAGAATGAGCACCAGCGGATCACGATCCGAAAATCCATGAACGCAAACCCGAACGCTGTGCGAGATGGCAAATTTGGTAAGCGATGATCCGGCGGATGACAAGTGACGTCGAAAGGAATCATTAGCAAAAAGTAATCTATTTCATTACAAGCGGGGCAAGTTTTATTTTTTATCCCCTTCAGGTTGTTTTGCGCTTATCCTGCTATGACCGATATCGTCTATTTAAAGGAAATAAAATAAATCATGATATCTCTTTCAGGTTGCTTTGGAGGTACAAGCTGCGGGGCTAGGCCCGGTCGGCGAGCATGCGCGACGCCATGCTCCCGCTCGGATGTTTCTGATCGGCGGCCGGGCGTCGGCTTGCTGGCCGGATCAGCGTCTGACGTCGACCACCAGGCGGCCACGTACCTGGCCGCGCAGTATCGCGGCCGCGCGATCCGGCACCTCGGCGAGACCCACCTCGGCGATCGCGGACTCCAGCGCGTCGCGATCGAGATCCTTCGCCAGGCGATCCCAGGCCTGCACCCGCCTCGCTTTCGGCTGGTAGACCGAATCGATGCCGAGCAGCTTGACCCCGCGGAGCAGGAAGGGAATGACGCTCGCGGTGAAGTCGTTGCCGCCGGCATTGCCGATGGCGGCCAAGGCGCCTTGCGGCTGGAGCTGTCCGAGCACCCGCGCCAGCGTCGAGCCGCCGACCGCATCGATGCAGGCCTGAAAGTGCGCTTTCTCCAACGGACGGCCGGCATCGGCGGCAAGCTCCGCCCGATCGACGAACCGGGTGGCGCCGAGCGTTTTGAGATAGTCGTGGGTCTCCGGGCGGCCGGTGGAGGCCGTGACCTGATAGCCGGCCTTCGCCAGAAGCGCGATGGCGATGGAGCCGACGCCGCCCGCCCCGCCGGTCACCAGCACCTCGCCCTTGTCCGGTGCCATGCCGTGGTCTTCGAGATCCATCACCGCGAGCATGGCGGTGTAGCCGGCCGTGCCGACGGCCATGGCCTGGCGCGTGGTCAGGTTCGAGGGCAGCTTGATCAGCCAGTCGCCCTTGATCCGTGCGCGTTCGGCAAGTCCGCCCCAGTGCCGCTCGCCCACGCCCCAGCCGTTCAGGACGACCACGTCGCCCTTCGCGAAATCAGCATGGTCGCTTGCCGCCACGGTACCGGCGAAGTCGATCCCCGGCACATGCGGAAAGTCACGCACCAGCGGCGCCTTGTTCAGGATGACGAGCCCGTCCTTGTAGTTCAGCGTCGAGTGGTCGACGTCGACCAGGACGTCGCCTGCCGGCAGCCGCTCGTCCTCGATTTCCTCGATCGCGGCGGTGACGGTCTTGTCGTCCTGCTTGGTCAGCATCAGGGCTCTGAACATGATCGATCCTCTGGAGCCGGCTTTAACGTCCCGCAGTCTGCGGTGACCTCCTGGCCTCCTTTCGGCCATGGCCTGGAGGGCCTTGTCAAGGCACGGCGCACCGGTTTTCACTGAACAGGTAAAGCAGGGGAGAAGCAGCCATGGCATTCGCGAGCGCCGCCGACGGCGTCAGGCTCCATTATGAAGAGGCGGGCGAGGGCGATGCGATCGTCTTCGTTCATGAATTCGCGGGCGACCATCGGAGCTTCGAGCCGCAGCTCCGCTTTTTCAGCCGGCGTTTTCGCTGCCTCGCCTTCAATGCCCGCGGTTATCCGCCTTCGGACGTGCCCGGCGGCGTCGAGCGTTACGGCCAGAAGATCGCGGCGGCCGACATCGTCGCGGTGATGGATGCCGCCGGTGTCGAGAGGGCGCATATCGTCGGGCTTTCCATGGGCGCCTTCGCCACGCTCCACGCCGGCCTCGATTTTCCGGAACGCGCCTGCTCGCTGGTGCTGGCCGGCATCGGCTACGGCGCGGAACCCGAACGCGAGGCCGAATTCCGCGAGCTTTCCGAACAGGCGGCGACGGCCTTCGAAACCGAGGGCAGCGCTGCCTTCGCCGAGATCTACGGCGCCAGCGCCGCGCGCGTCCAGTTTCAGGCGAAGGATCCGCGCGGCTGGCGGGAGATGATCGACGGCCTCGCCGGCCACGATCCCGTCGGCAGCGCCAACACCATGCGCGGCGTGCAGGCGAAACGCCCGTCGCTCTATTCGCTCGAAGACCAGCTCCGAAAGCTGGCGCTGCCGACGCTCATCATCTGCGGCGACGAGGACGACCACACGCTCCAGCCCGGCATTTTCCTGAAGCGCAGTATAAAGGCGTCCGGGCTCATGGTGCTGCCGAAGACCGGCCACGCCCTCAATCTGGAGGAGCCTGACCAGGTCAACCGCGCCCTCGCCGAATTTTTTGCTCAGGTCGAGGCCGGGCGCTGGACACCCAGAGATCCGCGGGCCGACCCGAACGAGATCATCCGGACCCGGTGAGATTATCAGTCGCCGAGGATTGACGAGTTTCGGTCGTCATGGTCGAGTTCCGACCTTCCAGCGGATATATCGGCGAACGAATCCATGACCGAAAGAGACATCGCTGCCGGCGTGGTGCATGACCTGCCGGAGGATCTGCGCAAAACCCTCCTCGCCGAGCCGGGCGCGCTGACCGCGTGGGAAGATATTACGCCGCTCGCGCGCAACGAGTGGATCTGCTGGATCGAATCCGCGAGGAAATCGGAGACGCGAGAGCGGCGGATCGGCAGGGCGCGCGAGGATCTCCTGAAAGGAAAGCGTCGGCCCTGCTGCTGGCCAGGCTGCCCGCACCGCTGAAGCCGTCGGGGGGCGATCAGCCCTCGCGCCAGAGGCCGAAGCTGCGGGAGTCGGGGGCGGTGAGGGCCGGGTCGCGGCTGCCGTCCTGCACGGCGAACAGGCGATCGCCGGCGTCCTGAGGGCCGCCATAGCCGCGAAGGCCGGCCGGACGCCAGTCCGCGCGGGACGTCAGGCAGGCGCGATTCAGCGTGCCGATGCCGTCCCAGCCGCCGAGCGCCAGCGCACGGTCCATGTCGGCGCGCAGGATGTCGAGAACCCGGGCGACGCCGGCCTTGCCGCCGACCGCGAGGCCGAACAGATGCGGGCGGCCGATCAGGCAGGCGGTGGCGCCGAGTGCGAGCGCCTTCACGACGTCGGTGCCTCGCCGGATGCCGCCGTCGATGAGGACGGGAATGCGCCCCGCGACCTCGTCGACGATCGCGGGCAGGGCCCGGATCGCGGAGACCGCGCCGTCGAGCTGGCGGCCGCCGTGGTTGGAGACGATCAGCCCGTCGACGCCGTGCTCGACCGCGAGCCTCGCCTCCTCGGGGTGCAGCACGCCCTTCAGGAGCAGCGGTCCGGACCAGATCGAGCGCAGCCAGTCGACATCCCGCCAGTTCATGGTCGGATCCAGAAGCTCGCTCATGCGTCTCGCCAGCGAGACGATGTCCTTTCGATCATCGGTCGCGTAGTTCGCCATGGTGATGCGCGGCGTCTTCGCCATGCGCATGAGCCAGGGCAGGCAGCGGATCACGTCGAAACCGTGGCGGAGCTTCGGCTTCGGCGGCACCACGAAGCCGTTCCTGAGATCGCGCTCCCGCTGGCCGAGCACCTGGTTGTCGATGGTCAGCATCAGCGCCTTGTAGCCGGCGGCGCGTGAGCGTTCGGCGAAGGATTTCACCAGGCCCCGGTCCCGATACATGAAGGTCTGGAACCATTTCGGCCCGGTCGACTGGTTGGCCAGCGTCTCGATGTCGAGGGTCGAGGCGTGGCTCATGACGTAGACCGTGCCCGCCTCGTGAGCCGCCTCCGCCGCCTCGCGCTCCCCCTTCGGCCAGACCATGCCGGCAAAGCCGGTCGGCCCGATCAGGACGGGCATGGCGAGGCGCTGACCGAACAGCTCGACCGAGAGGTCCCGGGTCGAGGTCCCCATCAGGGGATGGGGCAGGAACTCCAGCTCGTCGAAGTCCCCCTCGTTCCGATCGCGCGTGACCTCGTCCTCCGCCCCGCCGTCGATGAAGTCGAACACCATCCGCGGCAATCGCCTTCGGGCGCGTTCGCGAAAAAGGTCGAGACTGTAGATCTGATCAAGGGCCATCGAGACATCTTCCCCTCAAGAAAGTGCCTCGACCTTAACGCTTTTTTTCCACTTATCCAGCCGTCGCAATGCCGCGCGATAGTGCGCGGACACAGCCGCCCGGCCGTGCGCCGACGCTACAGGCTGTCCAGAAACGCGGCGGCGTCCTGGGTCGTGGGGTCCCAGCGCGGAGTCTGGTCCGAAAGCGGCTTCAAAATGTCCGTTCCCTTCGAGCAGCGACCGTCGGGGACGAGGCGGTAGACGCCATCCGGATTGACCAGACGACGGATTCGATTCTTTTCGAACTCGCCTGAGTCTCGGCCATCGGTACGAGCCAGCCCGTCAAACTCGTCGTCGACCTTGAACTCGATGCCGGCGTCCTGAGCCTGCTGATGGAGGATGCGGAGATCGGCGAGGATCTTTTCACGCTCGCCGACGGGGCCGCCCTTGTTGTCATCCCGTACTCTGAGGAGCGCCGTCACGACCCAACGTTTGACACCGAGTTCCTTCAGGAGGGCAGGCATGGCATCGAGCTGGCGCCTGCGTTTCGGGATGAGAACCGACGTCACGACCAGTTCGGTCGTCGCAGGCAGGACCGGCGCCGCCTTTCTCAACCCATCGACCGTCGCCTCGAACGCGCCGACCTTCCCCCGTTGCCGATCATGCGTCTCCGCATTGGCTGCATCCAAACTCACCGAAAGCCTGGCAGGGGCGAGCACACGAAGCTCCTCGACCCGCTCGGCGAGGTAAGTTCCGTTCGTAACGATGGAGGTGGGAATGCCCAGCCACTTGCCGGTCGCCAGGATCACCCTGGTGTAAGGGAAGGTGTCAGGCAGCAAAGGTTCGTAGCCCTGGATGCATACGCTTGCAACAGGACGTGAAGACATCACTTGCCGTACGAACTGGCTGTAATCACCAGCCCATAATGTATTTTGCAAGTCGTCTTCGCCACGCTGATCAATATAACAGTAAGGACAGGCTAAATTGCACCCTTCAAATGCAGGTATGACGAAAGTCAAAATTGCTCCGTCATTTAACCATGCATAGGAGGGCAGAGCAGCTTCGGCAGCCATATGACGATATACCTCCCGTTGGTATACCACCAAGGATGCAAGAATATCTTTTGCTTTGCAACAAATTTCTTAATCTGATTCTTCTTATCAGAAATTCCCGCCTTTACAATGATTTCGGAATGTTCATACCAAATCACACCGCTCGTAGAATATTTCCACATGTTTCTTCTAGCGCTAGAAGATCTTCGATCGACAAAAGAGATATGTCCCTATTCGCAGGGCCATCAATCTCAGCACAATTCTGGCCGGAGGACCTTTTCTCATGAACGGATTGGAGTCTGGAAAGGAGATCACTCAATCTTGTGTCCGTAACGTGCAGCACCCGAGAACGAGGTCGGTTGCCGGTATACGGTACGAAGTTCTCGTAAAAATCATATCCGTCACCTTCTGATGAAGGGAAGGCTGTAATCGTCTGGCAATTTTTGGTGTGAAATTCACGCAGCATGCCATGGGTCATGCTTGACGGTTCTACAAGTGCCACAGTGGCACAATTCTTAAGGAGGCTGAACACGCCAGGCTTCCTGATTCTAGTTTCGTTGAGAACATGCTGCAATTGTCCGATATCAGAGATCAGCCACTTAATTGCAAAAGGAGAAACAGACGGGCCTTTTTGGATAGTAATATCTTTCATAAGATCAATAAAACGGTCCGCGCCATTGCTATTGTCGCCGGATTCTACTAATATCGTGTCCTGAATTTGAACAACCGTCAAATCACGCGTCTCGGGCTGAGAAAATTTTGCCCGAATGATACCCCCAGTTGTGGGCTCATCTAAGCCTGCGCTTTCAAAGTGCTGATGGGAAGCGTGGTCGGGTGGGAGGTCACTTTGATCCATATTTCAAACTTCATTTTCGAGAGGGGCTCTAGCTCCGAGGGGCGGGCCAAGTTATCGCAAAGATCTGTTCTTCCTTATCGATAACCCGGAATAGACATGCCGCGGCATCAACCGCGGCTAGGGTTGGCATTCTGGTCGGGGTACCTGCCAGCGCATCCAGCCGCTCAAAAGCAATAGAAGCTGATTGCGCAACATCACGACGCTTTCGCGGTCAAGGAAGCGTCGGGCTGATCGACGATGGTGTCGGCGAGATCAAGAAATTCTCGTAGGCGCAGAACGGCAAAGTGCTGACTGCGCAGTGCGGCAAGGGCGTCAGGTGGGCGGACGGGTCCGACGCGCTCATCGAATGGGCGGCCCAGCCGAGCGGACGCCGCCTGCACAGCCAGGCGAAAAGAATCGGACCAACGTGAGCCAGGCTCAGGCAGCGGGATGCAACGGACGGCAGGCTCTTCAGGATCCTGCGGTGGGGGAGAGATTGCGGCGTGAAACAGATAAAGAAGGTTTCTTCGAACGTCGACTTCACTGTCGGCCGCAACCAATCGATCCGGCGGCCAGTCGTCCAGCTTCAAATGAGCGGTGATGGTGGGAATTTCCCATAGCTCGCGCTGGCTTCGACCGAATGCCTCGCTTCCCTTCGATTCGATCCAGCGGCCGGGGATCGATTCGAGGAAGAGCCGATCGGATTGAAACCACATGAGGTCAGGCGTGACCTCCGGGAGCTCGATCTTCGCATCTTGATAGACTCTGTCGATCTCCTGGTAGCGCAGTGATCCGACAATGATGCAGGCATTCTTGAGCAGCCAGGCGTAAAATTGCTCCCTGCCAGGCCGCTCAATCAGTGCAATGGCGCGAAACTGTGCGATCAGGAAATAAAAATTATAGATGGCGGCCCGCGCGTTGGCCTTGTCGCTGCGCAGGCCGAAATCGATGATCCAGATCAGCGAACGCTTGCGTCGATCCTGGCTGTCGATCCGGTAGAGGTTTTCGATAAGGTTGTGAAATGCCGTCATCGTTTCCGGTGGGTCACTGCCAATGACGGCACGGGCTCGACCGACGACGATTTGCACATCGGAATGAGCGAAGAGATCAAGGGTGGCTTCTCTGGTTGGCCTTGTTAGTTCGATGGCAGACGACATCGCTTGAGAGACGCTCTGATTGGCCGCTTCCAGCGTCTCCGCCTTTCGACTCCGCTCCGGCAGCAGGAGGGCCTTCTGGTCCTTCGGAAACAAGTCTACCAGAAACTGCCTGGCGAGGTCGTCCAGTTCCCCCGACGACGTGTAGGGCGCATAATCGCCACCGATCGCGTCATAGGTCCAGCGCGACAAAAAAAGCTTCAGCAGGTTGAACGCATCCGAAAATTGAAGTCTGGTCCTGCCGGCAAGCTTGGTCTCGAGGGAGAGCACCTGGTTCTCCCCCAGCCACTCCTTGATCTGTCTGACCGAATGCCGGCGCTTGCCCCGTTCCGCCCCGCCGCGCCTCACCCAGCCATCATAGATGAAGCGAAAAGCCGCGCCGGGCTCGGCCACCGGATCGGGGACATCGTCGTCGTCTTCGTCGAAAGCGCGCAACAGCGTAGCGAAGTCAGTTGAGCCCCCCATGGGCTCGACCGCATCGCTGGTTAGCTTCGCGCGCGCAGACATCGGATTCTTCGAATCCTTCGAACGTCAGATTAAAAAGAAATGGCGCATCGGATAGCACCAGTCAATCAAAACTGCAACAAGATAGTTCAAAGAACAATACCAAATCGTTAATCCAACAAGCTTATTATTCGAATAAAATTCTTGTCAAAAAAAGAATCGTGACATCACAAAGATTAGTCGAAATGTAATTATAATTCGAAAAAGATCATATATCACAAATTGCTTAATTAGCATACTATAAGGCTGCGGTTGGATTCGACGAAGGCTGCTGGAGGTTACCATGTCCAAGGTGGTAACGCTCATATTAATCAATCAGTTAGTCTCGATGGGGATCGAAAGCGGGGACGCCGCATGGTTTATCGTGGCGGGGGCGATCGGGGGAATTTTCGTTTCGATCACGGTGACGGTGGGGATTCTCCGTCTGGTCCGTGGGCTTCTTATGCTTCTCGCCAACCTCGCCGTGCTGATCGGTCTGTTTCTCATTTTCCTGTCGGCGATCTTCACGCTCGTGATGCTGTCTCCTCCTCTTCCCTAAGAAAAAGGGGCGGCCCGAAGGCCGCCCCGCAATGTCGAGCTTGAACGCGCTGCGTTCAGCCTTCCCAGGATTTGATGAGTTCGTCGTAGTCGACGGTTTCGCCCTGCGGCTTTTCGTTCTCCAGCTTCGCCTTCGGAGAACCTTCCTGGTCGAGCCAGACGCTTTCGTCCTGCTCCTCGTTCAGCTTCGGTCCGCACTCGCCCTGGACGCCGGCGCGCTCCAGGCGTTCCATCACGCGGTCCATCTCGGCGGCGAGGTTGTCCATGGCGGTGTCGGGGGTGACCTCGCCGGCGACGGCTTCACCGATGTTCTGCCACCAGAGCTGGGCGAGCTTGGGGTAGTCGGGGACGTTGGTGCCGGAGGGCGTCCACTGCACCCGGGCGGGGCTGCGGTAGAACTCCACGAGGCCGCCGAGTTTTGGCGCGCGTTCCGTGAAACTCTCGTGGTTGATGTCGCTGTCCCGGATGATGGTGAGGCCGACATGGCTCTTTTTCAGGGACACGGTCTTGGAGACCACGAACTGGGCGTAGAGCCAGGCGGCCTTGGCGCGGTCTTCCGGGGTGGACTGCATCAGGGTCCAGGAGCCGGCGTCCTGGTAGCCGAGTTTTTGTCCCTCTTCCCAATAAGGTCCGTGCGGGCTGGGGGCCATGCGCCAGAGGGGATTGCCCTCCTCGTCCACGGTGTTGTTGCCCTCGGATTGCGGGGCGACCATGGAGGCGGTGAAGGCCGTGTACCAGAAGATCTGCTGCGCGACGTTGCCCTTGGCGAGCGAGGGGAGGGACTGGTAAAAATCCATGCCCAGGGCGCCCGGAGGGGCGTATTTCCGGAGCCACTCCATGTATTTGTTGAGGGCGTATTTGGCGGCCGGGCCGTTGGCCGCACCACCGCGGCTCACCGAAGAACCCACGGGCTGGCAGCCGTCCACGCGGATGCCCCATTCGTCGACGGGGGTGCCGTTGGGCAGGCCCTTGTCGCCGGCGCCGGCCATGGAGAGCCAGGCGTCGGTGAAGCGCCAGCCGAGGTCCGGGGCCTTCTTGCCGTAGTCCATATGGCCGTAGACCGCCTGGCCGTCGATCTCGCGGACATGCTCGGAGAAATATTCGGCGATGTCCTCGTAGGCGGACCAGTTGACGGGGACGCCGAGGGGGTAGCCGTAGATTTCCTCGAAGCCGGCCTTGATGTCGGGGTCGGTGAACCAGTCGTAGCGGAACCAGTAGAGGTTGGCGAACTGCTGGTCCGGGAGCTGGTAGAGCTTGCCGTCCGGGCCGGTGGTGAAGTCCTTGCCGATGAAGTCGTCGACGTCGAGGGTGGGCAACGTGACGTCGGCGCCTTCGCCGGCCATCCAGTCGGTGAGGTTCCTGACCTTCTGGTAGCGGCTGTGGGTGCCGATCAGATCCGAGTCGTTGATGTAGGCGTCGTAGATGTTCTCGTCCGACTGCATCTGGGTCTGCAGCTTTTCGATGACGTCGCCTTCCTGGATCAGGTCGTGGGTGACCTTGATGCCGGTGATCTCCTCGAAGGCCCTTGGTCAGGGTCTCGGACTCATAAGAGTGGGTCGGGATGGTTTCGGAGACGACCTTGATCTCCATGCCGGCAAAGGGCTGGGCGGCGTCGACGAACCACTGCATTTCCTCCATCTGCTCCTCCTTGGAGAGCGTGGAGGGCTGGAATTCCTCGTCGATCCATTTTTCGGCCGCCGCCATGTCCGCCCAGGCGGGGCCATTCAGGCTTAGCGCCAGCGCAACCGCGGCGCTGGAGAGGAGGGTTTTTCGAAGCATTTTTGGTCTCCCTTTTTTGCTTCCCTAGTGAAGATGACAAGTCAACGAAGTGGCCGCGCCAATCACACGAGCCAGAAAACGATGGCGGCGTAGACGAGGGCGACGGCGAGCGCACCCCAGAGCGGCGGGCCGACCAGGCCGAGCCAGGCGAGGTGGATGAAGGCGCTGCCGAGGAGCGAGATGAACAGGCGGTCGCCGCGGGTGGTGCGGATGCCGAGGATACCCTGGCGCTCGACGGTGGGGTAACGGAGTTCGAGGATGGTGAAGGTGACCAGGAGGAGCGCGATGACGGTGAAGAAGATCGCGGTCGGCGCCGTCCAGGCCATCCAGGACAAGTCAAGCATTTTTTAACGTTACCCCCTATGATGACCGAAGTGGCCAGGACAGCGGCGTCTTGGCTTCCGGCGCCTTTGCTCCCGCCGGGGCGAATACGACATGTATGGGGATGGACATTCCATCAGACGCGACCGAGGGCGAAGCCCTTGGCCATGTAGTTGCGGACGAAATAGATGACGAGCGCGCCGGGGACGATGGTGAGGATGCCGGCCGCCGCCAACAATCCCCAATCAAGTCCGGTAGCGGACACTGTCCGCGTCATGACGGCGGCGATGGGCTTGGCTTCGGTGGTGGTGAGGGTGCGGGCCATGAGAAGCTCGACCCAGGAGAACATGAAGCAGAAGAAGGCGGTGACGCCGATGCCGGTTTTGATGAGGGGCATGAAGACGGTGGCGAAGAAGCGGGGGAGCGAGTAGCCGTCGATATAGGCCATCTCGTCGACTTCGCGGGGCACGCCGGACATGAAGCCCTCGAGGATCCAGACGGCGAGCGGGACGTTGAACAGGCAATGGGCGAGGGCCACGGCGATGTGGGTGTCGATCAGGCCGACCGTCGAATAAAGCTGGAAGAAAGGTAACAGAAAAACGGCGGGCGGGGCCATGCGGTTGGTGAGCAGCCAGAAGAACAGGTGCTTGTCACCGAGGAAGCGGTAGCGCGAGAAGGCGTAGGCGGCGGGCAGGGCCACGGTGAGCGAGATGACGGTGTTCAGGGAGACGTAGATGATCGAATTGATGTAGCCGGAATACCAGGACGGATCGCCGAAGATCTTTGCGTAATTGGCAAGGGTGAACTCGGTGGGGATCAGGCTGAAATTGCTCAGGATGTCGGCGTTGGGACGCAGCGACATGTTGAGCATCCAGTAGATCGGCAGCATCAGGAGAACGAGGTAGGTGGCAAGCGCCACCTTGCCGAAGTTTCTCTTGAGCCAGCCATCTTTGGTCCCGGAGGTCAATGAGGTACCGGCTCTGGCCGCAGCTGCCGGCGAAGCCGGCGTCGAGCCTGTCGATGCTATCGACATTATGCCTTGTCTCCCGTGCCGACGTTCTGGAGCGCCTGGTAGAACAGCCAGGAGAAGAGGAGGACGATGAGGAAGTAGATGATCGAAAGCGCCGCGGCCGGACCGAGGTCGAACTGGCCGACGGCGAGCTTGACCAGGTAGATCGAGAGGAAGGTGGTGCTGTTGCCGGGGCCGCCGCCGGTGAGGACGAAGGGCTCGGCGTAGATGAGAAAACTGTCCATGAAGCGGAGGAGGACGGCGATGGTGAGCACGCCGCGCATCTTCGGGAGCTGGATGTAGCGGAACACGGACCAGGCGGAGGCGCCGTCGATCTTGGCGGCCTGGTAATAGGCGTCCGGGATCGACTTCAGGCCGGCATAGGCGAGCAGCGCCACCAGAGGCGTCCAGTGCCAGACTTCCATGAGCATGAGGGTGACCCAGGCGTCGAGCGGGTTGGCGGTGTGATCGAAGTCGAGGCCGAGGCCGTTGATCGCCGCGCCGAAGAGGCCGATGTCCGGTCGGGTGAAGATGATCCAGATGGTGCCGATGACGTTCCAGGGGATCAGAAGGGGGAGCGCGATCAGGACCAGGACCAGAGAGACGGTCCAGCCCTTTTTCGGCATGGCGAGCGCGATCAGCACGCCGAGCGGGATCTCGATTAGGAGCACGAGGCCGGAGAACAGGAACTGACGCCAGAGCGCTTCGTGCAGGCGGTCGTCGGCGAGGACTTCGGTGAACCACTCGGTGCCGACCCAGAAGCGTTCGTTCGGGCCGAAGATGTCCTGAACGGAGTAGTTGACCACGGTCATCAGCGGGATGATCGCGGAGAAGGCCACGAGCACGAGGACCGGGAGGACGAGGAACCAGGCGCGGTTGTTTTCTGGCTTCATCGCGGCACTCCCCGCGCGGCGGATATGACCGGCGAGGCGCCAGCGGACAATCTCGAAATGGCATTGTCCGTCAAGGGTGCCAGGACCTCGTCAGGCGAGCGATGGCAAGTCGATGAGGTGGTCATACCATCATGCCACGAGCCGATCGTCGGCGTAGATCTTGGTCCAGCGGGGCGGGAAGGCGACATAGGCCTGCTCCGACGGGACGGGTCGGTCTTCCTCCAGCTTGATCGCCACCTCGTCCTTGCCGAGCCGGGCGCGCACGATCTTGAAATTGCCGAGATCTTCGACGCTGTCGACGGTGACCGGCAGCGAGCCGTCCTCCGGCTGATCGGCGAGCTGAACGAATTCGGGACGAATGCCGAGCTTCAGGTCGCCGGCGGCGTTGCGCGCGGCCTTGACGGTGTCGTGGGCGAGCGGCAGCGACATGCCGCCGATCTGGGCGACGCCGCCCTGGATCCGGCAGTCGAGCAGGTTCATGCCCGGGCTGCCGATGAAGTAGCCGACGAAGGTATGGGCCGGATTCTCAAAGAGCTCCTGGGGCGTGCCGAGCTGAACCACCTGGCCCTCGACCATGACCGCGACCTTGTCGGCGAGCGTCAGCGCCTCGTTCTGATCATGGGTGACGTAGACGAGGGTGAGCGAGAATTCCTCGTGGATTTCCCGAAGTTTTCGACGGAGCTGGAATTTGACCTGGGGGTCGATCACGGTGAGCGGCTCGTCGAACAGGATCGCGGCGACGTCCGAGCGGACCAGACCGCGGCCGAGCGAAATCTTCTGCTTGGCGTCGGCGGTGAGGCGGCGTGCGCGTTTTTTGAGATCCGGGGTGAGCTCGAGGAGCTCGGCGATCTCGCCGACGCGCTTTTGCACGTCCGTTTCGCCCATGCCGCGGTTTCTGAGCGGAAAGGCCAGGTTGTCGGCGACGGTCATGGTGTCGTAGATGACCGGGAACTGGAAGACCTGCGCGATGTTGCGCGCCTGGGGCTCGAGGTGGGTGACGTCCTCGGCGTCGAACAGCACCCGGCCCTCCGACGGCGTGAGCAGACCCGAGATGATGTTCAGGAGCGTGGTCTTGCCGCAGCCGGAAGGGCCGAGCAGGGCGTAGGCGCCGCCGTCCTCCCAGACGTGGTTCATCTTGCGAAGGGCGTAGTCCGCCTCGCTCCGCGCCCGATCGAGATAGGAATGGGCGAGGTCGTCGAGGGTGATGCGCGCCATGATCCCCTCCTAAGCTGCCGCCGGTTCGCCGCCGGCGTCTGCCGGCGAGGCGCTGAGCTTGCCGTTCTCATCGAACAGGAAGAGACGATCGGGCCTGAGATAGACGCTGATCGGCTCGCCGATGCGAAGGCTGTGCACGCCCTCTTCCTGAACGACCCAGTCCGCACCTTCGTGGGTGAGGTGGACGAAGGTCTCGGAACCGCTGACCTCGGCCAGATCGGCGATCGCCGGGATCTCGATCTCACCGTCGCCGGACCGGGACAGCGCCACGTGATTCGCTCGAAATCCCAAACGATAGCCGCCGTCCCGGACGTCCTTCAGATGGGCGGGAAGCGGTCCTTCGACGCCGCCGTCCAGCATGAACTTTCCGTCGGCGACGACGCCGTTCACGAGATTCATGGGCGGCTCGCTGAAGACCTGGGTGACGCGGATCGAAGCGGGGCGGTGAAACACCTCCAAAGTGGGCCCCGCCTGAAGAATGCGGCCCTCGTCGATCACCACCGTGTTGCCGCCGAGCAGCAGCGCCTCGGCGGGCTCCGTGGTGGCGTAGACGACGATCGATTTGCCCTCTCGGAAGATCGACTTCAGTTCGCTGCGCAGTTCTTCCCTGAGCTTGTAGTCGAGATTGACCAGCGGCTCGTCGAGCAAGAGGAGGTCCGCCTCCTTGACCAGCGCGCGTGCGATGGCGACGCGCTGCTGCTGGCCGCCGGAGAGCTCGGCCGGCAGGCGCTCCAGAAGATGGTCGATGCGTAGCATGGCCGCGGTTTCGCGAACCTTCTGGTCGATCTCCGCCTTGGCGAGCCCCTTGATGCGGAGCGGTGAGGCGATGTTGTCGTAGACGCTGAAGGCGGGATAGTTGATGAACTGCTGATAGACCATGGCGACGCTGCGCTCGCGGACCGACGCATCGGTCACGTCCTTTCCGTCGACCAGCACGCGACCGCTGGTGGGCCGGTCCAGGCTCCCCATAAGCCGCATCAGCGAGGTCTTGCCGGCAAGGGTGAGGCCGAACAGGACGTAGAGATTGCCGGGCGCGAAGGTCAGGTCGACATCCTGGAGATGCTGCTCCCGGCCGACCCGCTTGCCGACATTTTCGAGGACGAGCGTCATGCCGGCACCTCGATCTCGGCATGACGTCCGAGCCAGGAGGCCAGCCGCGCCGCGGTCTTCTCGCCGACATGCAGGCCGAGCTTCGAGCGCCGCCAGAGGATGTCCTCGTCGGTGAGCGCCCATTCGGCGCGCATCAGATAGGCGACCTCGGCCTCGTAGAGATCGTCGCCGAAATGCTCTCCCAGTCCTTTCAAGTCCTCGGCCGTCCCCAGCAGGCGTTCGATTCTCGTGCCATAGGCTCTGGTGTAACGCCGGGCGAGGGCGGGGGGAAGCCAATTCCACCGTTTACGGACGTCCTTCAGGAAGGCCTCGAAATCGGCGTTCTCGATGTCGCCGCCGGGAAGCGGGCTTCTGGCCGTCCAGGGCCCGGCTTTGAAGCCCATGACCGGCTGCAGCTTTTCGAGCGCGTGCTCGGCGAGCTTCCTGTAGGTGGTGAGCTTGCCGCCGAAGACCGAGAGCAGCGGCGCCCCCTCCTCCGGCGCGTCGAGGTCGAACACATAGTCACGGGTGACGGCGGATGCGCTGCCCTTGGCGTCGTCGTAGAGCGGCCTCGCCCCGGCATAACTCCAGACGATGCGCTCGCGGGTCACGGGTTTTTCGAAGTAGCGATTGACCGAGGTGAGCAGGTAGTCGATCTCGTCGTCGTCGATGCGGATGTCGGCGGGATCGCCCTGAAACTCCTGGTCGGTGGTGCCGATCAGGGTGTAGTCCCGCTCATAGGGAATGGCGAAGACGATGCGGCCGTCCGGGTTCTGCAGGATGTAGGGGCTGTCGTGATCGAACAGCTTCTTCACGACGATGTGGCTGCCCTTGATCAGCCGGACGCTGCTCTCGCTTCGCTGCTGCAGGCGATCCCTGATGAAGCTCGAGACCCAGGGTCCGGCGGCGTTGACCAGCCCTTTTGCACGGATTTTCCGAACCGGCGCGCCGCGATTGGAGGCGAGCGTGATGTGCCAGATGCCGCCCGCGCGCCTCGCTTCGGTGCAGCGCGTGTGCGTCAGGATCTCGGCGCCGCGTTCGGCGGCGTCCATGGCGTTGAGCACCACGAGGCGCGCGTCCTCGACCCAGCAGTCGGCGTAGGAGAATGCATTCTTGACGCCGTGTTTCAGCGGCCCTGCAACGGGGTCGGTCTCGAGGTCGACGGAGGCGGAGCCGGGGAGGCGCTTTCGCCCGCCGAGGTGATCGTACAAGAAAAGCCCGGTTCTGATCAGCCAGGCGGGGCGCTGCTCGGGGCTGTGGGGCAGGATGAAGCGCAGGGGCCAGATGATGTGCGGGGCGGCTTCGAGCAGCACCTCGCGTTCGATCAGCGCCTCGCGCACCAGGCGGAATTCGTAGTATTCGAGATAGCGGAGCCCGCCATGGATCAGCTTGGAGCTGGCGGACGAGGTGTGGTTGGCGAGGTCGCCCTGTTCGCACAGCACCACCTTCAGGCCGCGCCCGGCCGCATCGCGCGCGATGCCGGCGCCGTTGATGCCGCCGCCGACCACCATCAGATCGATGATCTCGCCGTCACTCAACCCCTCAGCTCCCTGAAGTCGTCGTCATGGCGTATTCGTTCTCCTGGCGATGACGATGGGTCATGTTCGTTTCTTTCGCAAGTGAAAATTTCGGCGTTTCGATTTTTTTCGTTTTGCTCTAATTTGAACGGGAATGCCACGAAGGACGGATGGCCGATGGCGGCGAGCACGATCAGGCGCGGCGATATCGTCGACATGGCGAGACAGGACGGCTTCGTCTCGATCGAGCAGCTCGCGGAGCGCTTTCAGGTGACGCCGCAGACGATTCGCCGCGACATCAACGACCTTTGCGAGCAGGGCGTGCTGGAGCGGCTGCATGGCGGCGCTCGCCTGCCGTCGAGCACGGAGAACCTGGCCTATCCCGAAAGGCAGGTGCTGTTTTCCGAGGAAAAGCGGCGGATCGCGCAGCTTGTGGCCGCCCATGTGCCGCATCACGCCTCGCTGTTCATCAATCTCGGCACCACCACCGAGGCGATCGCCGAGGCGCTGCTCCATCACCACGGCCTGTCGGTGGTGACCAACAATCTGAACGTCGCCTCGACGCTCGCCGCGAATCCCGATTTTCGCGTGATCATCGCCGGCGGGCAGGTGCGCCACCACGATCGTGGCATCGTCGGCGAGGCGACGCTCGACCTGATCCGTCAGTTCAAGGTGGACATCGGCATCATCGGCATCAGCGCGATCGAAGAGGATGGCGGGCTGTTCGACTTCGACTATCGCGAGGTGAGGGTCGCGAAGGCGATCCTGGAAAATTCGCGCAAGGTCTTTCTTGCGGCCGACCACAGCAAGTTCGGCCGAAACGCCATGGTCCGCCTCGGCAGGATCGATCAGGTCGACTGCTTCTTCACGGACAAACCGGTGCCGGCGCCGCTTGCCGAACGCCTCGCCGGCGGCGATACGGCGCTGCGGATCGCCTGAACGCGCCCGTCTGCGTGCGGCCCGGACTTTGTCGATATTGTTAACCTCATCTTAACCTTGCGGCCTTAAAACCCCTTGTCAGCGAGGGCTGCGTTTCGGACCATGAGGCGCATTCTTTCGACCATCCCATGAGCGACAGCATGACCGATCCCCTTTGGCGGCCCTCCAGCGACGAGATCGACGACGCCAACCTCACCGCCTTCAGGCGCTTTCTGAAGGAAGAGGGCGTGGCGTCGCTTGCGGATTTCGAGGCGCTCAGAGCCTGGTCGGTCGAGGAGCCCGAGGCATTCTGGTCCGCGTTCTGGCGCTTCGCCGGGCTTGAGGCCAGCCGGCCCTGGGATCGCGTGCTGACCGACGCCGGCAAGATGCCCGGCGCCAAGTGGTTCGAAGGGGCCCGCCTCAACTTCGCCGAAAACATGCTCCGGCGCCGGGACGATCACCCCGCCATCATCGCCTGGACCGAAGATCGCCGGCGGCGATCGCTGACCTACAATGAGCTTTACCTTGCCGTGGCGAAGCTCGCGGCCGCGCTCAGAGCGGATGGCGTCGGGGTCGGCGACCGGGTCGCCGCGGTGATGCCGCACACCATCGAAACCATCGTCGCCATGCTGGCCGCCACCTCGATCGGCGCCGTCTGGTCCTCCTGCTCCCCCGATTTCGGCAAGCAGGGCCTCCTCGACCGTTTCGGCCAGATCGACGCCAAGGTTCTGATCACGGTCGACGGCTATCTCTACAACGGCAAGCCGCAGGACATTTCTTCGAAGCTGCAGGCGCTGACGGCGGAGCTGCCGACACTGGAACGCACCGTCCTGGTGCCGTTCCTCGATCCCGAGGCGAGGCCGGACGGCCTGGAGGACGCGGTTCTCTATGCGGACTACACCGACAACGGGGCGGACGAGATCAGCTTCGAGCAGCTGCCGTTCGATCATCCCGGCTTCATTCTCTACTCGTCCGGTACCACCGGCGTGCCCAAGGCGATCGTCCACGGCACCGGCGGCACGCTGATCCAGCATCTGAAGGAGCTGATGCTGCACACCGACCTCAAGCCGGATGACAAGCTCTTCTACTTCACCACCTGCGGCTGGATGATGTGGAACTGGCAGGTCAGCGCGCTCGGCGTCGGCGCGACCGTGGTCACCTATGACGGCTCACCCTTCCACCCGGACGGCACGAAGCTGTTCGACATCATCCGGGAGGACAAGGTCAGCCATTTCGGGACGTCCGCGAAGTTCATCGACGCGGTCAAGAAAGCGGGGCTGGAGCCGGCGAAAACGCACGATCTGTCGACGCTGAGAGCCGTGCTCTCGACGGGCTCGCCGCTGGTCGCCGAAAGTTTCGATTTCGTCTACGACAAGATCAAAAAAAACCTGCATCTCGCGTCCATCTCCGGCGGCACGGACATCGTTTCCTGCTTCGTCCTGGGCAATCCCATCGGCCCGGTCTGGCGGGGCGAGATCCAGACCGCCGGCCTCGCCATGGCTGTCGAAGCCTGGGACGACGACGGCAGGCCCGTGGTCGGCGAGCGCGGCGAGCTGGTTTGCATCAAACCCTTCCCGTCCATGCCCGTGAGCTTCTGGAACGACCCCGATGGGGAGCGCTACCGGGGCGCTTATTTCGAGCGCTTCCCCGGCGTCTGGACCCATGGCGACATGATCGAGCAGACGGCGCATGGCGGCTTCGTGATCTACGGCCGCTCGGACGCTGTCCTGAACCCGGGCGGTGTCCGCATCGGCACCGCCGAGATCTACCGGCAGGTCGAGCAGGTCGACGAGGTGCTGGAGAGCATCGCGGTCGGCCAGGAATGGGAGGGGGACGTGCGCGTCGTGCTGTTCGTGCGCCTGCGCGACGGCGTCGATCTCGACGAGACGCTGATCCAGCGCATCAGGCGGCAGATCCGCACGAACGCGACGCCGCGCCACGTGCCCGCCAAGGTCATCGCCGTCGCCGACATCCCGCGCACCATGAGCGGCAAGATCGTCGAGCTCGCGGTCCGCGACGTCATCCACGGCCGTCCGGTCAAGAACACCGAGGCGCTCGCCAACCCGAAGGCGCTCGACCTCTACCGCGATCTTGAGGCGCTTAAGAGCTGACGGCGGTCAGGGCAGGGTGACGAGACCGCCCGAGGTGACGCAGGTCTGGCCGGTGACGAAGCCGGCGGCGTCGCTCATGAGGAAATAGGTGAGCTCGGCGACGTCGTCCGGCGTGCCGATGCGGCCGGCGGGCGTCTCCGCGACGATGCGCGCGCGCATGGCGTCGCTCATGCCGGCGGTCATGTCGGTCTGGATCAGGCCCGGCGCCACGCAGTTGACCCGGATCTTCGGGCCGAAGGCGGCGGCGCAGCTGCGGGCGAAGCCGATCACAGCGGATTTCGAGGCGCCGTAGGCGATCAGCCGGTCCGGCCGGAGCTTGGAGGGGGCGATGCCGTTGATCGAGGAGATGCAGACGATGCGCCCGTCGCCACGGGCGAGCATGTTCTCCTTCGCGCGCCAGACCGCGTGGAAGGTGCCGTCGAGATTGACGGAAAGGATGCGCCGCCAGAGGTCGATCGGCATGTCGACATCGTCCTCGAAGGAGGCGATGCCGGCATTGGTGGCCAGGAGGTCGACAGGCCCGCGATCGGCCTCGATCGCCTGGAACATCGCGTCCGTCTCGTCGAAGGACGAGACATCCGCCTGGTAGATGCCGCCCTCGCCGCCGGCGTCGCGAAGTTCCTCGAGCGCCTCGGCCGCCGCCGCCTCGTTCGAGGTGTAGTTGACCGCCACCCAGGCGCCGGCCCTGGCGAGGCGGCGGCAGATCGCGCGCCCGATGCCGCGCGAGCCGCCGGTCACCAGCGCGATGCGCCCGGAAAGATCCCGATCGGCCATTCGAAGGCTCCGTCGATGTTCTGTTCAACCGACCCAACTGACGCATGACTGTTTTCGGTCGATCCTTTTGGTCGTCTTCACAGCCTCACCGTCTTCACCACACGTTGACCTGGCTCGGTTACACTTCTTCACGGTCCATGCGATCCTGGGAATCCGCCCGCCCGCCTGCCTAACTCGCCCGCTTAAAAGGTGGGGTGAAGCTCGGATTGCCAGGATCGCATGGACCGGGATGCCACGATGACGGCGAGAGGTTGATGAAGCGTTAAAACCTGTCATCAACGCCCCGCAGCGAGGACCGCGGGGGAAGGAACCAAAGCGGTCAACGTTCAGGCGGATCGGCATGATGCCCCCAAACCTGGCCGCATACCGCCAATCCGGGCGACAGCGGCCCAAGTCGACGAGGTGGCCGCGCCACTAGAAAAAGGCCATGGTGCGGATTTCGATGCTCTGGCGTTTGAGGGCGTTCGGCGGGGTGGTCGGGTCTTCGAAGGCGGTGTGGCCCATGAAGCGGGCGCGGCCGTCGGTGGCGCTGTCATAGGTCTTGAGCAGCAGCGCCTGATCGGGGGTCATGCGCGGGAAATACCACCAGCGATGCTGATCGGAATGGCGCATGACGTAGATCTCGCCGGTGCGTTCTCTGTATTTGAGCTCCATCACCAGCATGTCGTCCTCGACATGGGACCGGGCGTCGCAGCAGGCGAGCGGCAGTTCCTCGACGGTCTCGAACAGCGGCTTCCAGACATTGTAGAAGGCGACCCGGCGTTTCAGCAGCTCTTCGGCCTCGTCCGGCAGGATGTCGCACACGCGCTGCGGACCGGATCTCGGCGTGTAGTCGCTGTGGACGAGCTGCACGGCCGGGCGCTTGACCTCGGTCTGCTGGCTCAAATCGTCCGGCAGACGGCGACGGATGGTGTGGTCGAAGACCAGGGCCCGCTTCGCTCCGGTGTGCTGCTTCACGAAAGCGACGACGTCGGGGTAGAAGGCGGCCTTGATGCGGCCATCGTCGTCGAAATCGGCGAAGGCGGTGACGAAAGGCTTGATCTCGAAGCCTTCGCGGTCGATCGAAAACTCGTCCGCGCGGGGCCAGCCGTCCCGGATCTCCATCTCGCGCGGATCGGTGCCCGGCGGATTGCGCTCCGTGCCCGGATCCGGCTCGTAGAGATAGTAGTCGATCGGCCGGCCGTTGTCGGCCGAGTAGTTCAACGTGGCCTGCACGCTGCTCATCGTCACCAGCATCGCCCTTTCGTTTCGCAGGATCGCGTTCGAAGGTCACGCCGCATCCGGCAGCGTGAAGCCCTCGCCGACATGGGTCGCCTTCCACCAGGGCGCCATTTCGATGCGCTCGGTCATCCAGCGCCTGATATTGGCGTGGTTCTCGAGCGGCAGTTTCTGCCAGCCATGGAGGTGCATCGGCGCCGCCACCACGACATCGGCGATGGTCGGATGATCGCCGCAGACGTAAGCCTCCTCGCCGAGCCTGCCGTCCAGAACGCCGGCGAGTTTGTGAAAATTCTCCGCTTCCCCATCGAGGACGGACTGGTCGGTCTTGCCCCCGAGGAGCGGCTTCACGCAGTTCTCGACCAGATAGACGTAGCAGCTCGGGAACCAGGCGCCGCATTCCCAGAGCAGCCATCGATTGACGTCCGCCCGCGTCTTCAGATCGGTCGGATAGGCCTCGGCGTTGCCGGTCTTGTCGGCGGCATATTGCAGGATCGCGTTCGATTCCCAGAGCACCAGATCGCCGTCCCGCATGGCCGGGATCGAGGCGTTCGGGTTGATCGCCAGATAGTCCGGGCTCTTCTGCTCGCCCTTGAAATAGTCGACCTTGGTCAGATCGTAGTCCGCCCCGATCAGCTTCAGCCCGGCCAGCACCTTTCGGCAATTGACCGTGATCGGATCCGCCAGAATTTCCATCGTTCGCTCCCCGAAGAACTCGCCCGCCAATTGCGGGTCTCGACGCTTTCTTTGACTTCGGGATTATAGGTGCGGCAGTATTATCGAGCCAACAGATGTGCGTGGTTTGCATCACAATGGATCGTGATATCACCAGACTCGACGTCCGCCTGCTCCTCGCCTTCGAGGCGCTGGCCGGCGAGCGCAGCGTGACCCGCGCGGCCGAGCGCATGGGACTGACACAGCAGGGCATGAGCGGACAGCTCGCGAGGCTGAGGGTGCTGTTCGACGACCCGCTGTTCGTGAGAACCAAGGGCGGCGTGCTGCCGACACCGCGCGCGGAGGAACTGGCGCCGGCGATCCGACGGGCGCTCGGCGACCTCGAAGCCCTGGTGACGCCGGAGGCCTTCGATCCCGAGGCTTTCGACGGCGTCGCGACCATTGCGGCCTCGGACTATGCGCTGACGCTGATCCTGCCAGCACTTCTCGGCCGGCTGCGGCTGACGGCGCCGGCCCTTCGTCTGGTCATCCGCCCTGCCGACGCGACGACGCTGGCCGCCGAGATGCATGAAGCGCGCATCGACATCGCGCTCACGGTGCCGCAATTCGCGCCGGCGGGGCTGCATTCGCGGCGGCTGTTCGAGGAGCGCTATCTCGGTGCGGCGCGAACGGGCCATCCGCTGTTCGCCGACGGTGCCGTCACGCTGGATGGCTTTTGCGCGCATCCGCATCTTCTGGTCTCGCCCTTTCGCGGCGACGCGCTCGGGCCGACCGACCAGGCGCTTGCCGCGGTCGGACGCCGGCGGACGATCGGCCTCGTGGTGCCGGGTTTTTCCGTGGTCGGCTCGCTGCTCGAGCAGACCGATCTGATCGCGGTGCTGCCCGAGCGGCTGATCGCCGCTATGCCGCACGACCTCCGGACCTTCGAGACGCCGGTGCCGGTGGAAGGGTTCGTGCTCGAGTGCGTCTGGCCGCCCCGCCTGCATCGTTCACCGCTTCACCGCTGGCTCAGGGGCGAGATCGTGAACGCGACGGAACGATGTCTGGCGGATGATCGTGGAATGTCCACATCAGTGGAATGTCCACATCATTTGAGTCCCGCGTCGTGAGCCCGGATTGACGGGATGCGCCCAAGTTACGGCAGGCGGTCGAGGGCACTTTCGGTGTGGTCGCACCATCAGGAGAGGCGGAGGCGGTCGACGGCGTCGAGCAGGTTCTTGACCTGGGCGGCGACGCTGAAGTCGCGTCTGGCGAGGGCTGCGGCCGTGGCGCCCTTGGTGGTTTTCCAATCCTCCGCGATCGCGGTGCGCACGGCGTCGGCGAGCGAGCGGGCTAGCTCGTCGAGGTCCGAGGTCTCGGGCACGAGGGTGCCGACCTCTGGTGTCACGAAATCCTTGGGCCCGCCCGATTGCGCGCCGATCACGGGCGTGCCGCAGGCCATGCACTCGATGAAAACCAGGCCGAAGGGCTCGTTCCTCGAGGGAAAGCAGCCGACATCGGCGATGCGGAAAAGCGTCGCGAGTTCGTCCTGGCCGCGCGGGCCGAGGAAGAAGGTGCGCTCCAGCCCGAGCGTCTCGAAGGCGAGGTCCTGCATCGCCCTTTGCGCCTCGATCGGGCCGGAGCCGACGATCAGGGTGGCGAGGCCGGGCGACGTGCGCTCGTAGTCGCGGGCGGCGTGGAGGAGCGCGTCCAGGCGTTTCCAGTCCGCGAACTTGCCGCAGAAGACGACGATGCGGTCGAAGTCGCCCTCGATCCGCGCCGGCGCTCGCGTGCTGCCTTCATAGGGCTGCGTTTCGAAGGTTTTCAGGATGTCGAAGCGATCGGCCGGGGGGGATCCGTCGTCGTCCGCCGGGCGAAAGACCGCCTGATTGTAGCCGTTCGGGGACAGCGCCACGCGCTCGCGCGGAAAGGTCGGAAAAATGTCGACCAGGGCCTCGATCTGCTCGGTCGAGATCGCCGCGGCCAGATCGACGCCGCCCTTGGGGTCGCCCCAGGCGAAGACCCGCTCCGCCTCGATCATCGGCAGAAAACGAAGCGGGAACTCGTCCGGCCGGTCGCCGCGGCGCTCGTTGGCGTACATCTTGAGCGCCGTGCCGTGGGCGAAGCAGAGCAGCGGGATGCGCGGGCGGCCTTCCGCCATGCGTGCGCGGATGACGTCGCGCATGACCACGGGATTGAGAAAGGTGTGATGGGCGACGGCGAGGTGGAAGTCGTCGCCGGTGCGATGCTCGATCGCCGCCATCCAGTTCGCGACCTCTTCGGTCAGGCGAGCACGGTAGGCCCGCACCTCCTCGTCGCTCATGCCGTGCCAGCGATGGCTGCTGACCGGCGAGATCGACTCGCAGATGGGAATGTCGTGGTCGAGCTCGAACACCATGACGTCTTCCTGCTCGAACCGCTGGGTGCGGGACGGATACATCGAATAGCTCTTGAATCCGGGCAAGGCGTCATAAGCGTGATGGTGGGATTCGTGCAGGATGCCGGAGCCGGGCGCGAACTCGCCGCCGCGCTGCCAGTTGTTGGTGCCGAGCTGGAAGATGAGCCGCCGCCCCGCCATGACGTTCCCTCGTGTCGATGTCGTTTTTCCGAAGCGTTGCTTCCTACCGAGAAGGCGCTCGGCGTTCAAGACATGTTGCCGGGCGGGCATGGGAGGCCGCGATTCCGCCTATCAACGCCAGATTGTTGAAGCTTGTGTCAATCTCTCTCGAAGCGGCGGGAAACTGTGGGGAAAGCTCGAGAATTTTGTGGGCGAAAGCCATTTTTGCAGCGGAAATTCGAAAATGGATCTTGTCGCGCGCGGCCTTCCTTCACATAATCCGCGCCGTAATTTCGGCTTCCGACAGAGACCACTGAAGGTCCTGAAGCCATCGAGCGCCGCGCCTTTCCCAAGGGATGGCTGTTCGTCTAGAGCGGGATACGGGTGGGGTTTGAGGATGAAGTCTTTGAGGGCGCTTTGGCGTCTGATTGCTGATGGTGTGCTCAAAACGGCGCCGGGCCGGTGGTGTTTCGCCTACCGTAAAACCCTGGTCGCCGCGTTGGTTCTGTTCGTCCTGTCCGCCTGGGGCACGGTGACGAACGTTGCCTATTTCAAGGCGCAGGGCGTCTGGACACAGACGGTCGACGACATCAAGCATCTCGAGCTCACCTATGCCCGGATGTTGTCGGATGCCAAGCGCTCCCAGGTCGCGTTCCTGGACGAGATCGAGAATTTCGAGAACGCCGGCGATCAGCAGCGCGGCACCATTCAGGCCATGCGCACGATGCGACATACGCTGATCAGGCAACTCGAGCGGCAGGAGCAGCAGCTCAAGCAGATCGAGGTGCAGCGCGAGGCCGCCAATCGCCTGATCTCCACCTTCGAAGCGTCGATCGGTGAGACCGAGCGTCTGCTCTCGGACGCCGTCAGCGAGAAGCTGACCCTGAAAGAACGGCTGGAGGCGGCCGAGTCGCAGCTCGCCGAGATCAGTCAGCAGCGCGACGCCGGCGAACGTGTCGAGATGGGGCTTCGCTGGCGTCTGACCAAGCTGGAAAGCGAGCTGCAGGCGAAAGAGAATGCCGGCGCACAGGACTGGCTGCAGGACTGGGCGCTGGAGCGGGCCCATGCACTCGAGGATCTGTTCGCCCAGACCGGCATGGATCTCGACCTTCTGATCGCGCGCGCCGGAGAGACCGAGCTCGGCCAGGGCGGTCCGTTCGAGGTCGCCGGCGACCAGACCGGCGGCGAGTCGGTCGTGGACGAGATCACGACCGAGATCCAGCGGCTGGTCGCGCTTCAGACCCTGGCGCGTTCCCTGCCGCTCGGCGCGCCGATCGACCATTACAGTCTCACCAGTTCCTTCGGCAAGCGCAGTGATCCGATCACCGGCGAACTCGCCTTCCACGGTGGTCTCGATTTCGGCGCTGCACCCAACTCCAAGATCAGGGCGACCGCCCCCGGTGTGGTGGTTCACGCCGGACCGCTAGGCCCCTATGGCAACACCGTCGAGATCGATCACGGCATGGGTGTCACCACCCGTTTCGGTCACATGAAGGAAGTCAAGGTCGAGGAAGGCCAGCTGGTCTCTTTTCGGGACGTGATCGGCATCATCGGCAGCACGGGGCGCAGCACCGGACGGCATCTGCATTACGAGGTCCGCCTGGACGGTGATGCCTACGATCCGGCCAAGTTCCTGGATACCGGGCGCAATCTCGTCTGGGCGTTCGGCGCGGATCGTTCCTGAAGTCCCCCCTGTCGAAAGACCGAAGTCTCACCGTAGTTTTCGGGCAACAGTCCTGGTGCGGCCGGGCATCATCCGGCGTTCTCGACTGGAAAGCGCCCCCGGAGCGGACTATGTCTTTCTCAGCTGGTCAAATCGCTTCACTGTCGATAAGAAGTGCGTGACCAGGACTCCCTTTGAGGGTGCCCAACGATCTGGGGATGCGGCATGAACTCGACAGAGTTACAGCCTTTGGCAAGAGAGGCGTCGGGGCTTTTGAAAACCCTGGGAAACGAACACCGCCTGATGATCCTGTGCACATTGCTGGAAGGGGAGCGATCGGTCGGTGATCTGGTGGAAAAGATCGGACTGAGTCAATCGGCGCTTTCCCAGCATCTGGCGCGCCTGCGCCGTGAAGGTCTCGTGCGCACGCGCAGGTCCTCGCAGACCATCTATTATCGGGTTTCCGGCGTCGAAGCCCAGGCCGTGCTCGCGACGCTGCACAGCCTCTATTGCCGACGGGACCATGAGGGCGAGGTCGCGGCCTTCGACAAAGCCGCCCTTGCCGCGAACGAGCTTCAGCGCTCCGCGGCCTGATCCTCGTCCAGCAGCACCTGACGGATCGGCCTCGGCGGCACCTGCCGTTTCGTTCTGACCGCTCCTGCCGCAGGGCTCCTCCCCGATGAAACCGGCTGGGCGGTCTGGTCTTTGCGATCGGCCTGGCCATGGCCGCCGTAATAAAGCATCATCGTATGCTCGGCTTCGGCGAAGAACAGCCAGCGCTCGGTGAGCACGCCCACCACGCCCGCCAGCAGTGCGCCCGTGGCCGGCAGCACCGCCGTCCAGCCGGTGAACACCATCGTCAGCAGGGTCAGGATGAGCGAGCCGAAAAGGCCGAACGCCAAAGCGAGCATCCGAAGCCGCCCGGCGTGCTTGCGGGCGATCCGAAAGCCCATCTCCTCCAGAAGATAGTTGGTCTGGGTGTGCGGCGGATCGAGCATGCGCACCAGGCCGGCGCTGCCCAGACCGGTGGCGTCGGACGCGGTGGGGCCGTCGCCCGCTTCTCTGCGCAGCTTTTGCCAGTAGAGGATTTTCAGAGCGAACGCACCGGCGATCGCAGCCAAAGCGAGGGCGCCGACGATGACGTGATCGGCGCCGAACAGGGTGAGCAGCCACTGCATCGCGAGCAGGCCGGTCATCGCCGAGAAGGCCAGATAAAGGGGCGCCGTAAGCGGCTGATGCCAGGTTCTGATCGGCGGCAGGGAGGCATAGATCATGCCGGTGCAGTAGACCGTCGCGGCCGCCAGGACCGCCGTCAGCAGGGCCATCAGGCCTGTAAGGCCGGCCACGCGCTCGCCGATCACCCAGCCGAGCGCGAAAAGGATCGCAGGCACGTAGGTGACGAGGGCGAGCAGCCCCTCCCGCGAGAGCCAGGAACTCCGCCATTGCGAGATCGCCCGCCAGGCGCGCTCGGGATGGCCGAGATGGAAGGTCGAGGCGACGAGCCCGCCGGTGACGGCGGCGAAGGCGAGGGCGAAGCCCGACATGCCGAGCCAGCGGTCGGTCGGCAGGAGCCCGGTCAGCGAGCCCAGCGCCATGACGAACAGCATGCCGTAGCCGAGGCCGGAAGCGGTGGTAAAGCCGATGATCGAGGGGGCTGGTTTCATGACGGATCCGAAGGCCGATCGGCCGACAGCACCCGATCGAGCCAGCCGAGAAAGCCGCCTTCGGCCCTCGGCGTCAGCGCTTCCGGCGCCCCGATCGTCTCACTGACCGACGCGGCTGAGCGCGGCGGCAGATATTTGTTGGTCGGCCGGTAGCCCATCTCCGCCATGAGATCGTAGCCGCCGCGTTCCTCGACCAGGCGCGAAACGTTCGATTTCGGATCGGCGAAATCGCCGAAATGCCGGGCCCGCGCCGGACAGGTGGCGACGCAGGCCGGCTCCTGCTCGGCGGGCGAAAGCGTCTCGTTGTAGATGCGATCGATGCAGAGCGTGCATTTTTTCATGACGCCCTCGGCAGCGTCCAGCTCGCGGGCACCATAGGGACAGGCCCAGGCGCAGAGCCCGCAGCCGATGCATTTGTCCTCGTCCACCAGGACGATTCCGTCCTCGTCCCGCTTGTAGGAAGCGCCGGTCGGGCAGACGGTGACGCAATGCGCGTTCTCGCAATGCAGGCAGGATTTCGGAAAATGGACGGTGCGTCCCGCCTCTCCGTCATTCCCTTGGCTTGGGGCGACTTCATAGGAGTGGACGCGGTTCAGCCAGGCGCCGCGCGCCGACTTGCCATAGGGATCCTGATCGCTGAGCGGCGCCGGATAGCCGCCGGTATTCCATTCCTTGCAATTCACCACGCAGGCATGGCAGCCGACGCAGATGTCGAGATCGATCACCAGGCCGAGACGCTTTTCCGGCGGGGTCTTCGGAAGGTCGGTCATGACGTCTCCGTCCGGGCGCCGTAGCGGAGCGTCTGGACGACGCCATCCCCTGCTTGCGGCGGGTTCAGCGTCTCGAACTGCGGCATGGACAGCGCATCCTCCCTGGGGTCGGCCCGCTCGATGCGCACCCGAAGATCGTACCAGGCGGCCTGGCCGGTGACCGGGTCGGCCTGGGCGTAGCGATAGCCGCCTTCCCGTTCGGGCAGAAGCTCGTCGATCAGGTGATTGAGCAGAAAGCCTTTGGTGGCTTCCGGCGAATCGTCGGCGAGGTTCCAGGCGCCCTTGCGCTTGCCGATGGCGTTCCAGGTCCAGACCGTGTCCTCGTTGACGCCGTCCATCAGCCGCACCTGCGCCTTGACCCTGCCGTGGCGGGAGGTGATCCAGACCCAGTCGTCGCCGCCGATCCCGAGTTTTTTCGCGCGCACCCGGCTCATATACAGGCGGTTGCTGCCGTGGATCTGGCGCAGCCAGGCGTTCATCGAGCCCCAGCTGTGATACATCGCCATCGGGCGCTGGGTGATGGCGTGCATCGGGTAAGTCTCCTCGTCGTTCGTGACGTCTTCGAATGGCGGATACCAGAACGGCAGCGGGTCGAAGAACGTGCTGACCCGCTCCCGGTGCGCCTCCGGCGGCTGGGCGAGGCCGTGACCGTCGGCGGCCAGCCTGAACTTCTGCAGCACCTCGCTGTAGAGCTGGATGACGATCGGCGCCGCATCGTCGATGAAGCCCATGGCGACGGCGTAGTCGAGATAGGCCCGGTTCGCGTGCTTGAAGAAGGCAGCCTCCGCCGGGATCTCGTCCTGCCAGAAGCAGCCGTTCCCGATATAGCGCTGAAGCTGCTCCGGGTTGGGCTCGCCCTTGCCCTTCTTCGAGCCGTCGACGCCGCGAAAGCCCATCAGCGAACCGACGCCGGGCTTGCGCTCGTGATTGACGAGATAGTCGGCATAGCCGCCGGGGAAGCGCGGGCTGCCGTCCTCTTTGGTCATGCCGGGAAGGCCGAGCCTCGTCCCGAGGTCGAGCAACACGTCCTGAAACGGGCGCACGTCCCGATCCGGCGTCACCACCGGCTGGCGGATCGCATCCGCCGGGCCCTCCGCCGAGCTGATCGGCCGGTCCAGCATGGAGACGCAGTCCCAGCGTTCCAGATAGGTCGTATCCGGCAGGATCAGATCCGCATAGGCGACCATCTCGGAGAAGTAGGCATCCGAGTAGATGATGCGCGGGATCTTGTAACCGCCGCTCGCCTCGTCCTTCGCGGTCAGCATGGCGATGGTGCCCTCGGTGTTCATCGCCGAGTTCCAGGCCATGTTCGCCATGTACATGAACAGCGTGTCGATCGGGTAGGGATCACCGTTGAAGGCGTTGGTGATCACCATGTGCATCATGCCGTGGGCGGAAAGCGGGGCTTCCCAGGAAAACGCCTTGTCGATCCTGAGCGCGCGGCCCTCACCGTCGACCAGGAGGTCTTCGGGGTCCGCGGTGAAGCCGAGCGGCGGGCCGGGCATCGGTTTGCCGGCGGCGACATGGTCCTCCTTGCCGGCGGGCCTGGGGCCGGGCGGGACCGGCTTCGGAAAGGGCGGCTTGTAGCGAAAGCCGCCCGGGCAGTCGATGCTGCCGATCAGGGTCTGCAGCAGATGCAGCGCGCGGCAGGTGTGGAAGCCGTTGGCATGGGCGGAAATGCCGCGCATGGCGTGCATGGCGACCGGACGGCCGATCATCCGCTCATGCCGGCGGCCGAAGGCGTCGGTCCAGGGCTGCTCGATCACCACCTCGTGCTCGAAGGCGACCGTCGCGATCTCGGCGGCAAGCCGCCGGATGGTCGAGGCGGCAATGCCGGTCTCCTCGGCGACGCGCTCCGGCGCATACTCCTCGTCCAGATAGCGCTTTGCGAGGAGGTGGAACGCGGGCGCCGCCGTCCGCCCGCTTGCGAGGGTGACCACGCCCTTGAGCGCCGGCCTGGCGTCCGGGTCGTCGAACGGCCGCGGCTGATCCTTCTCGCGATCCCAGACGATCGGCTTGTCGTCCCCGGTCCTGACGAACATGCCGTTCGCCGGCCCTTCGTCGAGGATCACAAGCCAGGTCGCGTTGGTGTAGCGGGCTAGATAATCGACGTCGATCCTGCCGGCCTTCAGCAGTTCGTGGACGATCGACAGGATGAGAAGCCCGTCGGTGCCCGGGCGGATGCCGAGCCACTCGTCCGCGATCGCCGAATAGCCGGTGCGCACCGGATTGACCGAGACGAACTTCGCGCCGGCCCCTTTCAGCTTCGAAAGCCCGAGCTTCAACGGGTTGCTGTCATGGTCCTCGGCGCAGCCGAACATCATGAAATAACGGCAGCGCTCCCAGTCCGGCTCGCCGAACTCCCAGAACGAGCCGCCGATGGTGTAGAGGCCGCCGGCCGCCATGTTCACCGAGCAGAAGCCGCCATGAGCGGCGTAGTTGGGCGTGCCGAACTGGGATGCCCACCAGCCGGTCAGCGCCTGGCTCTGATCGCGCCCGGTGAAGAAGGCGAGTTTTTTCGGGTCGTCCGTCCTGATCGCGCCGAGCCATGTCGCCGCGGTCTCGAGCGCTTCCTCCCACTCGATCTCCTCGAACTCGGCGCGCCCGCGCTCGCCGACCCGCCTCAGCGGTTTCGTGAGCCGCGCCGGCGCGTGATGCTGCATGATCCCGGCCGAGCCCTTGGCGCACAGCACGCCCCGGTTCACGGGATGGTCGCGATTGCCCTCGATGTAGCGGATCTCGCCGTTCTTCAGATGAACCTTGATGCCGCAGCGACAGGCGCACATGTAGCAGGTCGTCGTCTTGACCTCGTCGCCGATCGGAAGAGAGGTGGCGATGGGTTTTCTATTGATCAGCTCAAAGCCTCCGGTCGAACGTTCTCATTCATTGGCTGCACGATGTCGCCGATTACCTACGCTCATAGCATGGACGACCGCAGGTTCAAACGCCAGGCGGGGCCGCCCGCTGTCTGGAGGTTCGCTTCGATCCCCCTTATCAAGGTCCGCGGAGCGAACCATCGACGGAAGGAGACGACCCCGCCATGTCCACGATCGCACCCCCGAACGAGCCTGAGACCGATCCGAGGGTCAAGGCGGTGTTCGACGACATCCGCCAGACCCGCGGCAGCGACTTCATCAACAATCTCTGGCCGCATCTCGCCTTCGATCCCGCTCTGCTCGAGGACGTCTGGACCGACGTCAAGGAGGTCATGGCGACGCCGAGCGAGCTCGACCCGCTGACCAAGGAGCTGATCTACATGGCGGTGTCGATCGCCAATGCCTGCAGCTACTGCGTCCACTCGCATACCGCCGCCGCGCGCGGAAAGGGCATGACGGATGCCATGTATGCGGATTTTCTGCGGGTGGTGTCCCTCGCCGGCCGCACCAACCAGCTTGCGAACGCGCTCCAGCTTCCGGTCGATCCGGCCTTCGATCACGACGCTTCCAGGCCCGCCTGACGCGCCGTTTCGGCGTCGCCGGAAGCCTGCACCGGTTCTCGCTTTTCGCGAGAGCGTGGCTTGACGTGGTTCCAGCGGGCAGCGATGTTGTCGGCGCTATTTCCGCTCAAAGAGCCGTCGTCCTGATTCGGGCACCCGATGGATATCTACCTGCCGATCGCCGAAGTCTCGGTCAACCTCTTCCTCTTGCTGGGGATGGGCGGCGCTGTCGGCTTCCTGTCCGGCATCTTCGGCGTCGGCGGCGGCTTTCTCATGACGCCGCTCCTGATCTTCTCCGGCATCCCGCCCGCGGTCGCGGTCGGCTCCGAGGCGAGCCAGATCCTGGCGTCCTCCAGCTCCGGCGTGATGGCGCACATGCGGCGCAACAACGTCGACGTCAAGATGGGCATCGTGCTGGTGATCGGCGGCGCCCTCGGCTCGGCCTTCGGCGTCTGGCTGTTCCGCATCCTGCGCGAACTGGGCCAGATCGACCTCGTCATCTCGCTTTCCTACCTGATCTTCCTCGGCGTGGTCGGCAGCCTGATGTTCGTCGAATCCGTGCGCGCCTGGTTCCAGGTCCGGCGCAAGAGCGGGCGCGGCAAGCTGCACCGGCATCACTGGCTGCACGGCCTGCCGTTCAAGATGCGCTTCCAGCGTTCCCGGCTCTACATCAGCGCGCTCACGCCGCTGGCGCTCGGCTTCTTCGTCGGCATCCTCGCTGCGATCATGGGCGTCGGCGGCGGCTTTCTGATGGTGCCGGCGATGATCTACGTGATCGGCATGCCGACCCAGGTGGTCGTGGGCACCTCCCTCTTCCAGATCGCTTTCGTCACCGCGGTCACGACCTTCCTGCACGCCGTCAACAACCAGACCGTCGACATCGTTCTCGCGCTCTCGCTGATCGTCGGCGGCGTGATCGGCGCCCAGATCGGCACCGGCGTGGGATCGAAGCTCAGAGGCGAGCAGATCCGGATCCTGCTGGCACTGATCGTGCTGATCGTCTGCGCCAGGCTCGGCTACGACCTGATCATCACGCCGGACGATCTCTATTCTCTCGGCGCGGCGGAGCATTGAGGTGAGCGTCCGTCCGGTCCTGGTCGTCCTCTGCGCCCTGGTCGTCCTTCGGCTGGCGGCGCCGGCACATGCCAACAGCCTCGCCGCCGACGTGTCCGAAAGGCTGATCGCCATCACCACCGCCTTCGTCGGCGGCAATGTCGTGGTGTTCGGCGCGATCGACGAGGCGAAAGGCGACATCGTCATCACCATGGAAGGGCCGAGGCAAAACCAGATGGTGCGGCGCAAATCCCGCATCGCCGGCATCTGGATCAACCGCGACCGCGTCGAGTTCGAGGAGGTGCCGAGCTATTATGCGATCGCCTCGAGCCGGCCGCTGGAGGAGATCGCGCCGCCGTCCGTGCGTCAGCGCTTCCGTCTCGGCGTCGATCATCTGGCGCCTAGGATCGTCGACGGCGCCGGCTTCGATGCCGCCGAGCGCGCGGAGTTCGCCTCTGCACTGATCCGCAGCAAGCAGAAGATCGGCCTTTATTCCGAGGAGCCGGCCCAGGTGACATTTCCCGGAGCCAAGCTCTTCCGCGCGACCTTCGGCTTTCCCGCCAACGTGCCGCCCGGCCACTATCGGATCGAGGTCCTGAGGCTGAAGGACGGACAGGTGACCGGCGCCCACCAAAGCAGTCTCCAGATCAGCAAGGTCGGCATGGAAGCGGAGATCTTCGATTTCGCCCGTCAACGTTCTGCGCTCTATGGTATGATGGCTATCGTGATTGCCGTGGCCGCCGGCTGGCTCGCCGGCGTCGTCTTCCGGAGGGCTTGATTCATGACCGAGGACGTCCGGTCGAACGAAGCGGAAGGGTCTGAATCCGAAGAGGCCGAGAGCGGCGGCGAGCGCATCTTCCTCGTGGTCGTCGATCAGACCGAGGAGATGGCGAAAGCGCTCTATTTCGCGTGCCGGCGTGCCTATCGCACCGGCGGGCGCGTGGCGCTGCTGTACGTCATCGAACCGCCGGAATTTCAGCACTGGCTCGGCGTCGAGCGGGTCATGGAGGAAGAAGCGCGCGAGGAGGCCGAATCCAGGCTTCAGACCATGGCCGAGCGGGTGCAGTCGATCGTCGGCAAGATGCCCGTCCTGCATGTGCGCCAGGGACCGAGACGGGACGAACTCCTGACGCTGATCGACGAGGATCCGGCAATCTCGGTGCTGGTCCTCGGTACCGCCGTCGATCACGAGGATCCGGGTCCGCTGGTCAACTACCTGATCGGTCAGATGGGCGGCAAGATGCGCCTTCCGGTCATTCTCGTCCCGGGCTCGCTGACCGAAGCCGAGATCGACGCCGTCACCTGACATTCGCGGATCGGACAGGACCAGCTGACGGCGTCGTGATCATCGGCCGGCCGCCCGCCGCTTGCCGCAAGGGCGAAACGAACGCATATCCAAAGTGAGGGGCGCGATTCGCCAGGCGGTATCGCGAACGGCGATCGGGGAACTTTTTTGAAATCTGCCACTGTCTTCGGGACGGTTTCGGCCATCGTCTTCGCGCTGATGCTCGTCCTGCCTGCCGGGGCGGCGGCCGACGGCTCCCGGGCGGCAAGCGATGTCGTGCGCGCGCTCGCCGAGGAGGTCTGGTCGATCTCGAGACGGCCCGAGGCCGTTGAACGCCGCCGCCTGCTGGCGTCGGCGATCGAAGCCAGAACGAACGTCGATCTGATCAGCCGTCTGGCGCTCGGCAGGCACTGGCGAACATTGGACGAGACGCTCAGAAGCGACTACCGCGACCTGTTTTCGCGCGTCGTCATCGGCGCGTTCGTCGGTCGTCTGGACCTTCTCCTGGGCGGGCTGGACGGGCCGCTGGATCGTTATTTCAGGATCACGGGCGAGGTCGGCGCCGGCAAACGGGACGTCGTCGTGCGTTCCAAGGTCGCCGCGACCGACGGCGCTCCGCTGACCGTCGACTGGCGGTTTCGAGATGTCGACGGGCGTCCGGCGATCATCGACGTCGTGATCGAAGGCATCAGCCTCCTGGTCACCCAGCGCGCCGAATTTTCCGCGGTGATCGAACGGCACCGGATGGAGGGGCTGCTCGCCTCGCTGCGCGCACGCGCCGAGGCCGCGCAGCCCTGAGCGCGACAGGCGCCGGGAAGAATTCGGACGATGGTGAAAAAACGACCCTCGTAAACGATTTCTCAACCAACCCCGACTAGCTTCGGCGAGATCGAACGCATGGCGCGCGACATAGTTCGCGTCGACGGGCATGAAACGGGGTCGACCATGGGAATCTCCATCAACGCAGCGACGCGACGGCAGCTTTTCCAGGGCGCTGCCTGCCTTCTGGCGGCGCTTGGGGCCAATGGCGCCGCGCTCGCCGACTCGCGTTCGGAGCGGGACGCGAGAGACGTGATCGCCAATCTGGTCGACCACATCTTTCGGCTCATCAGCGCCGATTCGGGTGATCCCGGCATGGAACGACGCCTGATGGACGCGATCGAGAGTCAGGTCGACCTGACTCTGCTGGCGCGCATGTCCATGGGGCGCCACTGGCGCCAGGCGAACGCCCGCCAGCGCGACGCCTTCGTCGAGGTCTTCGGGCGCTATGTGCTGACCAGCTTCACGAGCAGGCTGAAGAGCTACGCAGGCGCCGATCTCGGCGCCGCCGGGGAGAACTTCGTCATCACCGGAACCCAAGGCGCCGGTCGAAAGGATGTGATCGTGCGCTCGCGGATCATGCGCCGTTCGGGCGGACCGCTCGGGGTGGACTGGCGCCTTCGACCGCGCGACGGTCGCCTGGTGATCATCGACCTGGTGGTCGAAGGGGTGAGCCTGCTGATCACCCAGCGCTCCGAATTCGCCGCCGTGCTCCAGCGTATCGGCGTCGACGGTCTGATCGACGAGCTTCGAAGCCGGGTCGCGCGAACGATTTGAGATCTTCCGTCGGTCGGGACTGCCGCCCGCCGCCTCGTTTCTCGTCGTGGCGGCGTCGACTCGCTGCCCCGTCTCAGGGCCGGAACATGATCTCCGAAGCTGCTATATTGATTTGCGTCGCGATTGCTGATGCAATTGGCGAGCGAAAGTCGTACCGTTCGCCGCGCGATCAGCGATCCGGTCCGTGCCTTACCATTCGGCTCGTGAGGCGATGATCGGCGGCCATTGCGTTTTGTGCCCACGCCTTGCGAAGGAGGTGTCCGATGCAGGTCCCGCTCGAAATCGTCTTTCACAACATGGACCGTTCCGAGGCGATGGAGGCAAGAGTGCGGGATCGGGCGGACCGCCTGGAACGGCTGACCGACAGCATCATCGCCTGCCGCGTGGTGCTCGAAGCGCAGCACAAGCAGGCCCATCGCAGCCTGATCCAGATCTCTCTGAAGCTCAGCCTGCCGGGCAAGGAGATCGTGGTCAAACGCGAGCAGCGCCGTCATGAATCGAAGGGCGACACGCAGAATGTCATCGGTATCGCCTTCGACGTCGCCGAGCGCCAGATCGATGAACACCAGCGCATCAGCCGTCACGACGTGAAGTCCCATGACGGCCCCACATATGCGCGCATCGTCAAGCTCTACCCCGATCAGGACTACGGCTTCATCGAAACCCCGGTCCAGCCGAACGTCTACTTCCACAGCGCCGTGGTCGACGGTGACGATTTCGAAGCGCTCGAGGTCGGCAATGAAGTGCTGTTCACGCTTGCCGACGAAGAGGGCCCGATGGGTCCCCAGGCGAGCCGAGTCCAGCGTGTGCGGGGCGCGCACCCGGTCCGTTGACCAAGAGACGGCTCGTGGACGGCGCCCGGTCTCGGTTCGGGCGAGCAATTCCTGGTCAAAAAATCCAGAGAAAAATTCGCGATAAGGTTGTGTTCTTGAACGCAATCGTTCATAGCTCACTATCTTGCAACGAATGTTTCACACACGTATGATCGGAAAAGGGAAGGTAACGCCGGGTGGGACGTTTGCACCGACGAGGGCGGCGATCAACTGCATGTAGAGATGCGCGATGCTGGGGATTCCGGTACGCCTTGCACTGGATAATTCGGGGGTTGCCAGATTTGTGCTGGATTCTTCAAAACCCAAGCCGTAAAACACGCGCTTCGTCATGAAGAGTTTCGTCGTCAAACGAGGGGCAGGCGTGCCGTTGGAGGAGAAGGAAAGGGGAGCAAGTCGCCGTCACTTCCTCGGCCTGTCGATGACAGCGACTGCCGGTCTGTTGATTTCTTCACCGGCGACCGCGCTGAGCTATCCATCGATGGCCGCGCGCGAGCTGAGCTTCTACAACCTGCACACATACGAGACCCTGTCGGCGGTCTACTGGCGCGACGGAACCTATCTGCCCGAAGGCCTGGCGCAGATCAGCTATCATCTTCGCGACTTCAGAACCGGCGGCATCAAACCGATCGATCCGGGGCTGCTCAACATTCTGCACCATCTCACGAGCAACGTGGAATGCTCGGCGCCGATCAACGTCATTTCCGGCTACAGGACGCCGGCGACCAACGCCATGCTGGCCGCCCGCAGCGACAAGGTGGCGCCCAACAGCTTTCACATGCGGGGCCAGGCGATCGACATCCGCCTGCCCGGCTACGCGACCACCGGCGTGCGCGACGCGGCGCTCGGCATCGCCATGGGTGGTGTCGGCTATTATCCTGAATCCGACTTCATCCACCTCGATACGGGTCCCATCCGCGCCTGGTGAGAGTCCCGTGCGGCGCCGCGACTTCGCGCCGACGTGTCGTTCCGGCCACAGCAGCAACTTACAGGCGAAATTTGATAATTTGAGTCTGTTATTGGCCCATCGGCTGCCCTATGATGCGCCGAGATCGGCTCACAGCATCATGGAAAAAGAGGTCTACATGTTTGTTTTCTCGCGATTTTTTCGAGTTGGCGCCTGTGTCGTCGGTCTGGCGGCCTTGACCGCGGCCTGTTCGTCCAGCGATGCCAACAAGCCCCAGGCTTCCGAGATCGACAGCGTCGCTCAGGCGTCCGCCGCCGCCGATCGCGCCGCCGAAGCCGCCGATCGCGCCGCCGCTGCGGCCCAGCGCGCCGAGTCCGCTGCCGCGCAGGCTGCCGAGGCGGCGGAGAAGTCCAACCGCATCGCGCAGCAGGGCCTGCGCAAGTAGGAACTTCGCGGCGTCTCTTTTCAAGCGGCGGTCCGGTGCGCGGACCAGACGTGCAGGTCGCCGCTGAACCTTTTGCGAAGCCCGGCGGACCGACTGAACACAGTCGGTCCGCCGGGCTTTTCGTATCAGGCCTCGGCTCGCCCGCTATCTGCTTCGGTGTCGTCGCCGGGCGGCGTCACTTTCAGCAGCACGATCTGATTTCTCTGGCGGCGCAGGACCACGAAGCGAAAGCCGTGGAAGGCGAAGCTCTGTCCCACTTCGGGAATGCGCTGGGCTTCGTGGATGACCAGGCCTGCGATGGTCGCCGCTTCCTCATCCGGCAGCTTCCAGCCGAAGGCGCGGTTGAGATCGCGCATGGTGATCCAGCCGCTGACCAGATAGGAACCGTCGGTCTGGGGCAGGATGCCTTCCTGCTCGACGTCGGTCTCGTCGGCGATCTCGCCGACGATCTCCTCGATGATGTCCTCGAGGGTCACCAGGCCTTCCAGGTCGCCATATTCGTCGACCACCAGCGCCAGATGCTGGCGGCGCTGACGAAAGGCGATGAGCTGGCGCTTGAGCGGCGTTGTGTCGGGCACGAACCAGGGGCGCTGGCAGAGGTCGTCGACCTTCAGCGTCTCCAGATCGGCGCCGTGTTTCTGGAGCGCGTTCAGCAGGTCCTTCGCGTGCAGCACGCCGATGATGCTCTCGGCCTCGCCGCGCCAGACGGGAAAGCGTGAATAAGGGCTCGCCACCACCTGCTCCAGGATCTGACCGAGCGGCATGGCGGCGTCGATCGTCTCCATCGTGCGCCGGTGGGTCATGACGGCCCGAACGTCGACATCGGCGAGATCGAGAATGCCGCCGAGCATGTCCCGATCCTGCTTGGTCATGGTGCCCTGTTCGGCGTGCATGTCGATGGTGCCGCGAAGGGCCTCGAACGAGGACGAATACAGGTCGGACTGCGTGCGCACGCCGATCAGACGAAAGGCGCCGTTGATCATCCACTGCACCGCCTGGGTGACCGGCGACAGGACCAGCACGAGGGCGTTGGCGAGCGGTGCCACCGCGAGTGCCATGCGTTCAGGATTGCGGATGGCGTAGGTTTTCGGCAGCACCTCCGCGAAGATCACCACCAGTGCCGTCATGATCAGCGTCGCATAGGCGATGCCGGCGTCGCCCGCGAGCTTGATCAAGATGTCGGCGGCGAGGGCGGTCGCCAGAACGTTGAAGAGATTGTTGCCGAGCAGCAGCGAGCCGATCAGCTTTTCCTTCTGTTCCAGCAGCCTTTTCGCCAGCCGGGCGCCGCGGCTGCCCTCGCCGGCGAGCTGATGTATCCGTGCGGGCGCGGCCCCGGTCATCGCCGTTTCCGTGCCCGACGTGAACGCCGATGCCATCAAAAGCAGCAGAACCGCCAGGGTTGCGTAGAGCATGCTGTCCTCGAAATCAGTCCATCCGCCATCCTCCTAGCAAGGACCGAGCCCCGCTCACAAGCGCCGGTTGCGACGGAAGGGCAGGCGCCGGCATTTTTCCTGTCGCGGTGGCACGGTCGGCGATATGATGCCGCCATCGGGATCGATCGGAGCGACCGGGATGATCAGGACGCTTGTTCTCGCCATGGCACTGACCGCCGGCCTTTTCGCCTGGGGGGCCCGGGACGTGGGCGCCGCCGCCTCCTCTGTCCACGACATCGCCTTCACCTCGATCGAAGGCGATCCTCTGCCGCTCTCCGGTTTCGCCGGCCGGGCGGTGCTGGTGGTCAATACCGCCTCGCTCTGCGGTTATACCTACCAATATGCCGGCCTTCAGGACGTCTATGACCGCTATCGCGACCGCGGTCTGGTGGTGCTCGGCGTCCCGTCAAACGATTTCGGCCGGCAGGAACCCGGCGACGAGGCTGAGATCAAAAACTTCTGCGAGGTCAATTTCGACGTCGACTTCCCGCTCACCGAGAAGCAGACGGTCAAGGGCCAAAACGCCCATCCTTTCTTCCGACACGTCGCCTCGACCCTGGGCGAGGACAGCCTGCCGCGCTGGAACTTCCACAAATATCTGATCGATCCCGGCGGCAGGCTGGTCGGCGCCTGGCCTTCCGGTGTCGAACCCGCCGATGCGGCGATCATCGACGCCATCGAAAACGCGCTACCCTGAACCACGATCGTCCGTACGATGACCGAACGACACGACCCGAACATTCTGCCCGACGACCTCCCCGAGCCCGAGGACGACGGCGCCTGCGACCATCTGATCGGCCGCCCGCTGCACGCCATCCCTCTGCCGTCGACGGCGGGCGGCACCCTCGATCTCGCCACGCGCCCGGGTCGAACGGTGGTCTACTGCTTTCCGCGCGCCGGCCGTCCGGGCGTGTCGCTGCCGGAGGGGTGGAACGACATTCCGGGCGCGCGTGGCTGTACGCCGCAGTCGCTCGCCTTTCGCGACCAGCATGACGACATCCGCGCACTGCACGCCGAGGTCGTCGGCGTCAGCACGCAATCAGCCGGCGACCAGCAGGAGATCGCGGCGCGGCTGAAGCTCCCTTTCCCCCTCTTGAGCGACGCCGAACTTCGCTTTGCCCGCAGCCTCGACCTGCCCATCTTCGAGGTCGAAGGATCACTCATGATCAGACGCCTGACCCTCGTCGTGACCGAGGGCATCGTCGACCACGTTTTCTACCCCGTCTTCCCCCCGGACAAGGCCGCCGAAGAGGTGATTGTCTGGCTCCTGGCCCATCCGAGACGTCCCGACGAGTAGCGAGCCCGTGGAGGACCTGGCCTCCTCGATTTTCACGATTGCACCGCTTCTCAAGCCAATTCCTGCCTTAAAACGCCGAAATCGCCATCAATCGCGTGTTCGTTAACCGAAAATTCAACTTTTTCGGGAAAGAAGGCGTAGATGAAAACCGTTTCGGAGAGTTTTTGATGGCAGTTGCAACGCAGATTGGATCCAAGGTGAACGGCGCCACGCCGCCTTGGGCAGGGACCCCCGCGAAAAAGAAACCGATCACGTCACCGGCCAAACGCGCCGCCAAGGCCAAGGCGGACAGCAAGACCCCGGCCAAGCGGAAGGCCGCCGCGAAGAAGGCCGCACCGAGCAGGGCGCGGACGGCCGCGAAGCGTCCGGTGAAGGCCGCTGCGAAGAAGGCCGCACCGAGCAGGGCGCGGACGGCCGCGAAGCGTCCGGTGAAGGCCGCTGCGAAGAAGGCCGCACCGAGCAGGGCTCGGACGGCCGCGAAGCGTCCGGTGAAGGCCGCTGCGAAGAAGGCCGCACCGAGCAGGGCGCGGACGGCCGCGAAGCGTCCGGTGAAGGCCGCTGCGAAGAAGGCCGCACCGAGCAGGGCTCGGACGGCCGCGAAGCGTCCGGTGAAGGCCGCTGCGAAGAAGGCCGCACCGAGCAGGGCGCGGACGGCCGCGAAGCGTCCGGTGAAGGCCGCTGCGAAGAAGGCCGCACCGAGCAGGGCTCGGACGGCCGCGAAGCGTCCGGTGAAGGCCGCTGCGAAGAAGGCCGCACCGAGCAGGGCGCGGACGGCCGCGAAGCGTCCGGTGAAGGCCGCTGCGAAGAAGGCCGCACCGAGCAGGGCGCGGACGGCTGCGAAGCGTCCGGTGAAGGCCGCTGCGAAGAAGGCCGCACCGAGCAGGGCTCGGACGGCCGCGAAGCGTCCGGTGAAGGCCGCTGCGAAGAAGGCCGCACCGAGCAGGGCGCGGACGGCCGCGACCGAGCAGGGCGAAGCGTCCGGTGAAGGCCGCTGCGAAGAAGGCCGCACCGAGCAGGGCGCGGACGGCCGCGAAGCGTCCGGTGAAGGCCGCTGCGAAGAAGGCCGCACCGAGCAGGGCGCGGACGGCTGCGAAGCGTCCGGTGAAGGCCGCTGCGAAGAAGGCCGCACCGAGCAGGGCGCGGACGGCTGCGAAGCGTCCGGTGAAGGCCGCTGCGAAGAAGGCCGCACCGAGCAGGGCTCGGACGGCCGCGAAGCGTCCGGTGAAGGCCGCTGCGAAGAAGGCCGCACCGAGCAGGGCTCGGACGGCCGCGAAGCGTCCGGTGAAGGCCGCTGCGAAGAAGACAGCACCGAAGGTGATCGACATCCGCGGTGTGAGCGCCGATATGATCAAGCTCGCCTCGATGATCGGTCAGGCGACGGGCGGGCATCTCGGCCAGGGTTTCACCAGGCTCTGCAGGCACTGGGCTGCGCAGATGATGCAGAACAAGATGATGGACGGCGCCGGCCGACAATATCTGGACATGTTCGTCAAGATGACCAATCTGCTGGACATCCAGGAGAACAGGGTGCGCGCTCGCTAAAGCTTCGCGCGTCCACCCGCTCCGGCCCCGCTCTCCGATATCACCCGGAGGGCGGGGCAGGGGCGATGGATCACATGCCGCCCGGGTCGATGTCGACGCTCAGGCCCAGCAGCAGAAAGCTCCAGGACTTTCCGTGGGCGTCCAGATTGAGCGATCCGTTCACGCCGCCTTCCAGCGCCCGATCCATCACGAAGTTGAGCCCGTGAAGATGGTCGAGTTCGAACCGCTCGACAGGCCCTTGGAGAAGGTCGGGAAACGCGGCTTTCAAGCGTTCGGCGGTGATCTGCTCCCTGATCGCCGGATAGTGCCGGGGATCGTAGGCGAACAGACTGACATTGGATCGGTTGCCCTTGTCGCCGGCCCGGGCATGGGCGATTTCGTGCAGGGGGACCGTCCGCCTCATGTCGTGATCAGCCGAAGGGTCGGTCGAACCTGACCGCGTTCCAGAAATGCGCTGTAGGTGACGACGCTCGGTTGGATCTGGCCGCGATAGCCTCCGCCGCCGGCCGGTCCGCAGCAAAGCAGCGATTCGACCTCCCAGAGCAGGAGTTCGGCCGTTTCACGGCTGTCGGAGCGCAGCGCCGCATGCAGCCGGACGTCCTGCACTGCCTCGATCGGCGGCGTTCCCGGGAGCTGTCCCGCTGTGGCGTGAAGCGAGTTCTGGCCGATGAGATCCAGTCTGAGCGGTCTGTGGTTGCCGTGAAGGCCGTCCATGCGTTCCCGCAGGATCTCGAGGGCTAGCGCCGCTCGCCTGCCGGCACCCGCCCCCGCATAGGAAATGCCGGCCTCGGCGAGATAGCCGCCATCGAAGGCCACCGTCACTTTCAGGCGTTCCGGCCTCGCCGACCCGCCGGCATTGCCGATGCGAACTCTGTCCCTGCCGACCGCATCGATCGTCGCAGAGCTGAAATCGGCGGCCACGTCCGGCGTGACATAGGCGCTCGGATCGTGGACTTCATAGAGAAGCTGTTCCTTCACCGTGCGCTCGCTCACTTCGCCGCCGGCCTGCTCGAGCTTGGTGATGACGGCGCGGCCGTCGGCATCGACCTCGGCGATCGGAAAGCCGACGAAAGCGAGGTCCGCCACATCCTTTCGTCCCGGATCTGCGAAATAGCCGCCGGTCACCTGGGCCGCGCACTCCATCAGGTGGCCGACCAGCGTGCCCGCGCCCAGGATCGGCCAGTCGTCGAGCCGCCAGCCGAAACCATGACAGAGCGGCGCCAGGAACAGGCTGGGATCGGCGACGCGCCCGGTGATGACGATGTCGGCGCCGGCTTCCAGGGCGGGCAAAATCGCATCCGCGCCGAGATAGGCATTCGCACCGACCAGCTTCCGGCCGACGTCGCCAACCCTCAGTCCGGGCTGATCGAGCTCGGTGTCGGGCGTGATCAGAGGCGTCACCTCGTCGCCTCCGATCGCGCCGATCGTTCGTCCGGCCAGACCGAGGTCTTTCGCCGTCGCCGCCGCGCGTTCGGCCGCCGCATCGGGGTTGGCCACGCCCATATTGGTGATCAGTCTGGTGCCGGCCTCGATGCAGTCCGGCAGCACCGCGCGCAATCGGCGCTCGAGCAGCGGGTTGTAGCCGCGCCCGGGATCGGCCATGCGGTCACGATGGCCGAAGGCGAGCGTGCGTTCGCCGATGCATTCGAAGACGATCGCATCCAGCTCGCCTTCCCGCACAAGATCGACCGCAGGATCGAGCCGATCGGCGGAGAAGCCCGCCCCGGTTCCCAGTCGAAATCGTCCGTTCGCCATCAAATCGCCACCTCTGCAGGACGCTGTTTCGAACCCCCGGCCCGATCGTTCATGTCCGTGAGCGGTCTGCCGACCATTGCCGATCCATGCCGAAAATTCTAGCGTCATGACGAGGAAATGAAGGAGAAGGAGCGACCATGGCAGCGCCCGGCGAAAATTTGCGTATCGATGGCGATCGTCTTTGGGACAGTCTCCATGAGATGGCCGAGATCGGCCCGGGCGTGGCCGGCGGCAACAATCGTCAGACGCTCACCGACGAGGATGCCGAAGGCCGCCGCCTGTTTCAGCGCTGGTGCGAGGCGGAAGGGATGTCGCTCGGCATCGACGCCATGGGCACCATGTTCGCGAGGCGCGAAGGCACCGATCCCGACGCCCTGCCCGTGATGGTCGGCTCGCACCTGGACACGCAGCCGACCGGAGGGCGCTATGACGGCATCCTGGGCGTGCTCGGCGGGCTCGAAATCGTTCGCAGCCTCAACGAGCTCGATGTGAAAACGAAGCACCCGATCGTGGTGGTCAACTGGACCAACGAGGAAGGAACACGCTTTGCGCCCGCCATGCTGGCATCCGGCGTGTTCGCGGGCGTCCACGAGCTCGAATGGGCCTATGCCAGAACGGATGCCGCCGGTCTGACCTTCGGCGACGAGCTCGAGCGCATCGGCTTCAGAGGCGACGAGCCGGTCGGCGCGCGCGCGATGAAGGCGTTCTTCGAGCTGCATATCGAGCAGGGGCCGATCCTCGAAGACGAGGGCGTCGACATCGGCGTCGTCACCCACGGTCAGGGCCTGCGCTGGCTGCAGATCACCCTGACCGGCCGCGAGAGCCATACAGGCTCGACGCCCATGCCGAAGCGCATCAATGCCGGCCTCGGCATGGCGCGCATCACCGAGCTGGTCGACGAGATCGCCTGGTCGCATGCCCCCGATGCCGTGGGCGCGATCGGCCATGTCGAGGTCTACCCGAATTCCCGCAACATCATCCCGGGGAAGAGCGTCTTCACCGTCGATTTTCGCTCGCCGAACCTGGATGTCTTGAACGATATGGTCGCGCGGCTGGAGGAAGGCGCGAGCAAGGCCGCCGAAGCCATCGGGCTCGGCATCGAAATCGAGCAGGTCGGCGCCTTCGATCCCGTCACCTTCGACGAGAACTGCGTCCGGGCGATACGCGACGCCGCCGAACGTCTCGGCTACAGCCACAGGGACATCGTGTCCGGCGCCGGCCACGACGCCTGCTGGATCAACCGTGTCGCGCCGACCGCGATGGTGATGTGTCCCTGCGTGGACGGCCTCAGCCACAACGAAGCCGAGGACATCACCAAGGAATGGTCGACCAAGGGCGCCGAGGTGCTGTTTCACGCGGTCCTGGAGACAGCCGAAGTCATCGCGTGATCAGGGCTCGAGGCGCCGAGAAAATGGGGAGGGAAGCATGAGCAAGGTGATCAAGGGCGGCACGATCGTCGCCGCCGACAGGACCTATGAAGCCGACATCAGGCTCGAGGGCGAAAAGATCGCGGAGATCGGACCGGACCTGAAGGGCGACGAGGTGATCGACGCATCGGGCGCCTATGTCATTCCGGGCGGCATCGATCCGCACACCCATATGGAAATGCCCTTCATGGGCACGCGTGCTGCGGAAACCTTCGAGAGCGGCACCTTCGCCGCCGCGTCCGGCGGCACCACCATGCTTGTCGACTTCGTGCTGCCGGGCGAGGACGGCTCGCTGCTGTCGGCGATGGACGACTGGGATAGGCGTTCCGCCCCGCAGATCTGCACCGACATTTCGTATCATGTCGCGGTGACCGGCTGGTCCGAAAAAATCTTCGACGAGATGGCGGAGGTGGTGGCGCGTGGGGTCAACACCTTCAAGCATTTCATGGCCTACAAAGGCGCCTTGATGGTCGAGGACGACGAAATGTTCGCGTCCTTCTCGCGCTGCGCCGCGCTGGGCGCCATGCCGCTGGTGCATGCGGAAAACGGCGACGTCATCGCCGAGCTGCAGCGGAAATACATGGAAGCCGGCACCATCGGCCCCGAGGGTCATGCCTTTTCGCGGCCGCCCGAGGTCGAGGGCGAAGCCACCAACCGCGCGATCATGATCGCCGATGCCGCGAACGTGCCGGTCTACATCGTCCACGTCTCCTGCGAGCAGGCGCATGAAGCGATCCGGCGGGCGCGGCAAAAGGGCATGCGCGTCCATGGCGAGCCGCTGATCCAGCATCTGACCCTCGACGAAAGGGAGTATTTCGACAAGGACTGGGACTATTCGGCGCGCCGCGTCATGTCCCCGCCCTTCCGCTCGAAGGACCATCAGGACGGACTCTGGGCCGGCCTGCAGGCGGGCTCGCTGCAGGTGGTCGCGACCGACCATTGCGCGTTCACCACCGAGCAGAAGCGCATGGGCCTTAAAGGTTTTCCGATGATCCCGAACGGCACGGGCGGCCTCGAAGACCGCCTGGCCATGCTCTGGACCCAGGGCGTCGAGACCGGCCGGCTGACGCCGAACGAGTTCGTCGCGGTCACTTCCACCAACATCGCGCGCATCCTGAACATCTACCCGCAAAAGGGCGCTTTGATCCCGGGCTCGGACGCCGACATCTGCGTCTGGGATCCGACGATCACGAAAACGATTTCGGCGACCAATCAGAAGTCGATCATCGACTACAACGTCTTCGAGGGTTTCGAAGTCACCGCCCAGGCGCGCTATACGCTTTCCCGCGGCGAGGTCGTCTGGGCTTACGGCCAGAACTCCGAACCCCGGCCGGGCCGCGGCCGCTTCGTCAAGCGCCCGCCTTTCCCCGCGGTGCACAGGGCGCTCTCGAAATGGAAGGAGCTGACCGCGCCGCGCAAGGTGCAGCGCGACCCGACCAACATCCCTTCGGGTGTGTGAATGCACGTGTCTCGGGAAGGCGCCGCAAGCGGTCGTCAGTCCTTCAGCCGTGCGCAGCGGAGACCCACATTGTAGTATCGGAGGTCGCCGGCGATCGGATAGCGCTTGGCCGAGCGCAGGAGTTCCGGTCCGTTCAGCCATGATCCGCCGCGGACGACATATCTGAGGCTTTTGCCGGCAAGCCGGGCGCTGCCATCGCCCGGCGCGCCCTCATGGCTACCGTGCCAGCGATCGGCGCACCATTCCCAGACATTGCCGTGCATGTCGTGAAGTCCGAACGGATTGGCCGGGAAGGCCGTGACGTCGGTGGTCCTCTGCCGCCAGCGGCCGGCGACCACGCCGCCATAGGGGATCGTGCCGTCGAAATTCGCCTGATCCGCCGTGATCGCCCGTCCGGTCCAGAACGGCGTCGCGCTTCCGGCCCGGCAGGCAAATTCCCACATCGCTTCGCTCGGCAGTTCGTAGCGCCGGCCGGTCTTTTCGCTCAGCCATGCGAGATAGGCCAGCGCGTCGTCGCGGCTGACGCCGACCACGGGATGGCGATCGGTCTGAGCGAAGCCCGGCGACCGCCAGTCCGCGTCCGGATCGAGCTTCCAGAGATCGCCGCCATGGACATGGACGCCGCCGCCCTCGTGCCCGGTCTCCTCCGCGAATTCCGCGAACTCGCCGCGGGTGACGGGACATCGCCCGAGCGCGAAGGGTTTTTCGATCACGACTCCGTGCTGCGGGTCTTCATGGCGTTCCCGCTCGATCTCGTCCTCGGGCGAACCCATCCGAAAGCTGCCGGGGGGGAGGATCACCATCTCCGGGCACCAGGAGGCGTCGACGTCGCGAAACGTCTTGCCGGGCGACGGCGTGCCGGAGAGCGCGGGTGCCTGGGCGGCGGGCGTCGGCGAGCCCTCGTGATGGCGCCGCTCGGCGTCTCGGATTTCCCGTGCGAGCTTCTGCAGCGACAGCCTGACTTCGCGCCCGTCGAACGGTTCGAACAGCAGCCTTCGCCAATCGTGGCGCTGGCGTTCGTGCAGCAGTTCGGCCAGCGGGTCGCCGCTGCGAAGCGCTCCGTCCTCCAGCAGCTCGGCTTCGATGAAGTAGACGGGCAGGATGAGATCGTTCCGCCCCGCCCGCCGTTCCGCGTCCAGAAAACGCTCGAGCTCGGCGCGGCAGGGGCGGCTTTCGAAATAGCTCGGCGTCAGGAAGGGCATGAAGAACCGGGTTCGATCGAGCATCCGGTCGAGTTTGTCCGGCCAGTGCTCGCCGAGCCCGATGCCGTCCACGTCCTGAAAGATCGTGAACGGTTTTCCCGTCACCGCCCGCACGGCAAGCTCCAGATGCTGCCTGAACGACGTGATCTGACCGCCGGTATAGGCGTCGTCGCTGCGCGTGTAGCTCAGGAACGCATCGGGTGCTGGTCCCGGATTCGGCGCCATCGTCTATTCCAAGCGCTTCCGTGGGCCGACATTTGTCAACTTGTCTCTCGGCCGAGCCTAACACCTGCCCGGGGAGACGCGAATGCCAGAATGATCGCTTCGAAGTAGAATAATGTGGGGATTTATATCTTTTGGCGAATATATTCGCCTGCGGCTTTCCTCAAAGTTTCCATTGCCGCGTTCACGTCGCCCGGTCGCGCGCCTTCACGAACGCCAGCTTGCGGCGTGCCAGAGCTGCAAGCGTCGCCTGGTCGGCGCTGGATGGCGCCTGGAAGGTCACCTCCGTCAGGGTTTCGGGATCGAGGGCGGCGACGCGCAGGAGATTGCCGATCCGGATAACTTCCAGAAGAATGCCGTCCGATGTCGAGTCGCGGTCCATGGGTCTTGGCCGTCTTTCCGTGCCGATTCTTCCAGTACTGGGGATTCAAGGGGAAAATGGCTAACAAATCGTGAAAAACGGCGATCTCCATTGACCTTAGAGGAGAGAGTCTAGATCTTTTCTCCAATCGCAGCCAACAAGCCGGGCCCGGATCCTTTCATCGATGGACATGAGTCGTCTTCGTTTTGCGTTTTTTCTCCTGCCGTTTCTCGCGATCACGCCGGTCGTCGCCCAGGACCAGCCGGCGCTGGTGCAGGTGGATGCGGTTCGGATCGAGCCGCTCGACCAGACACGGCCCCTGCTCGGGCGGATCGTCACCAAGCGCCAGGGTCAGGTGGCGGCCAGGGTCGGCGGGCTGGTGAGTGCGGTCGCGGTCGATGTCGGCGATCGGGTCGAGCGCGGCGACGTGCTGGTGGAACTGGACGCGGAGCCTGTCCAATACGCGCTCGATCTCGCCGATGCCGAATATGCGGCGGCGGCGGCGGACCGACGGACGGCGGAGGCCGAGATCGAGCTTCTGGAGAACGAGCTTGCGCGTCTCGACCGGCTGAAGGAATCGGCGGCGTTTTCCAAGGCGCAACTCGAAGACAAGATGCGGCAGATCACGGTCGCCAAGCGCCGGCTGAGCGCCGCCTCGGCGCGGCTCGGGCAGTATCGGGCGAAGCAGCAGGCGAGCCGCCGCGATCTCGACGACATGATCATTCGAGCGCCCTATGCGGGCGTGGTCTCGCGCCGTCTGGTGAGCCCTGGCGCCTATGTCCGCCTCGGCGATCCGGTGGTCTCGCTGATCGACGACACGGCGCTCGAGGTCGAGGCTGACGTGCCGGTGGATCTGCTCCGGGGCCTTCGGGTCGGCGGGGAGGTGAACGTCGTCATCGAGGGTGAGCAGGGGCCGGCGACTGTACGTGCCGTCGTGCCCGAGGAAAACCCGCTCACCCGCACGCGCGCCGTGCGCTTTTCGCCCGCCATCGAAGTGTCGCCCGGCAAGCTCGCGGTGGCGCAGAGCGTGACCCTGGAAATCCCGATCGGCGGCTCCCGTGACGTCGCCACGGTCAGCAAGGACGGCGTGATCCAGCGGCCGAACGGCGCCGTGGTCTTTCTGGTGAAGGACCAGGTGGCCGAGCCGAAGCCGGTTCGCCTCGGTGCTGCGGTCGGCAGCCGGTTCGAGGTCGTGGACGGGCTGGCCGACGGCGATCTCGTGGTGGTGCGGGGCAATGAGCGCCTCCAGCCCGGCCAGGCGGTGACCTATCCCGGTGCCGCCGAGGCGGATCCCGCTGCGGACGGGGACGGCAAGGACAGGAGCTGATGACGGATCGTGGAGGAGCGGGGACGACCGGTCGACGCCGGGCCGGGCGGTGCATGGCCGCTCGGGATGACGGCGGGCCTGATATGTTGATGCGGACCGACCTCGGATGAATTTGATCCGACTCGCGATCGAGCGGCCCATCGCCGTGGTGGCGGCGGTGCTGATGGCGCTGCTGTTCGGTCTGGTCGCGCTGACCACCATCCCGATCCAGCTCACCCCCGACGTCCGAAAGCCGGTGATCACCATCGAGACCCGGTGGCCGGGGGCGGCACCCGCCGAGATCGAGCGCGAGATCATCAACGAGCAGGAGGAGGTGCTGCGCGGGCTCCAGGGCGTGGAGAAGATGACCTCCCGCTCCCAGGACGGCCAGGGCGACGTCACGCTCGAATTCCAGATCGGCCAGGACATGGACCGGGCCCTGCTGCTGGTCGCCAATCGCCTGGACCGGGTTTCCTCCTACCCGGACGAGGCGGACGAACCGACCCTGGACACGGCAGGCACCGAGGACAACCCGATCGCCTGGTTCATCGTCACCCGCGAGGCGGGCAACGAACGGCCGATCCATACCTTCCGCGACGTCATCGAGGACACGGTGCAGGACGCGCTGGAGCGGGTGCCGGGCGTTTCCAAGGTCAATGTCTACGGCGGCAGCGAGCGCGAGCTGCAGGTGACGGTCGACCCGCAGCGCATGGCGCGTTATCGCCTCACCGTGCCCGAGGTGGTGGATGCGCTGCAAAGCGCCAACATCTCGACCACGGCGGGCGATGTCGACGAGGGCAAGCGCCGCTACATCGTGCGCACGGAAGGCGAGTTCGTCGAGCCCGGCCAGATCGAGCAGGTGGTGATCCGCAGCCTGCAGGACGAAGGCTCCGGCCGGCTCGGGCGGGTGACGGTCGGCGACATCGCGACGGTCGCGTTCGCCTACAAGGAGCCGGGCGCCAATATCCGCATCCTGGGCGAGCCGGCCATGGCGGTGAATGCGCAGCGCGAGACCGGCGCCAACGTCATCGACACCATGGACGCGATCAAGGAGGCGATCGCCGAGCTGGAGGCGAACCAGCTGCCGCGCGCCGGCCTGACCATCCGGCAGGTCTATGACGAGACCGTCTACATCGACAGCGCGATCAACCTGGTCAACCAGAACATTCTCGTCGGCGGCGCGCTCGCGGCGTTCATGCTGATGCTGTTCCTGCGTTCCGGCTACGCCACCCTGATCGTCTCGATCGCGATCCCGGTCTCGGTGGTCGCCTCCTTCGTTGCGATGGCGTTCATGGGCCGATCCTTGAACGTGATCTCGCTCGCCGGCATCGCCTTCGCCGTGGGTATGGTGGTCGATGCCGCGATCGTGGTGCTGGAGAACATCTACCGGCTTCGCCAGACCGGCATGGCGCCTGCCGAGGCCGCCTATCGCGGCGCGCAGCAGGTCTGGGGTGCCATTCTGGTCTCGGCGCTGACCACGGTCATGGTGTTCATCCCGATCCTGACCATGCAGCTGGAGGTCGGCCAGCTGTTCCGCGACATCGCGGTCGCGATCTCGGTCGCGGTGCTGCTTTCGCTGCTGGTCGCGATGACCGTGATCCCCGCCCTTTCCAAACGCCTGCTGACCAGGGTCCGGCCGAGCGGCGAAGGGGTCCGGCTGCCGCTGGTCGACCGCCTCGCCGACGGCTTCGCCGGCATGGTCATGGCCTTCACCCGCGCCGTGGTGAAAAGCCGGAAGCTGGCGCTGACCGTCGCCGCCCTGGTCACCGTCTCGGCGCTGACCGGCGCCTGGACGCTGCTGCCCAAGCTCGAATATCTGCCGGACGGCAATCGCAATCTGGTGTTCGGCGTGATCATCCCGCCGCCCGGTTACAACCTCGCCACCAAGACCGAAATCGCGCGCACGGTCGAGGAGGCGTCGAAACCGCTCTGGTCCTCGGAGACTGGCGTCGAGGCGGAGCCGGGCGGCCCGCCCAAGATCCGGAATTTCTTCTTCGTTTCGGCGCGCGGCTTCATCTTCCTTGGGGCTCAAGCCGAACAGGAACAACGGGCCGGAGAACTGATCGAGCCGCTCTCCGAGCCGGTCTTCGCCGAGCCCGGCACCTTCGGCTTCATCACCCAGCCCTCGATGTTCGGCCGCGGCATCGGCGGCGGGCGCACGGTCGATCTCGACATTTCCGGCCCCGATCTCACCGAGGTCCTGGGCGTGGCGCTGCGGGCGGCGGGGCTGGTGAGCGGCGCCCTGCCGCGCGAGCAGGGCCATCAGCTCAGGCCGAAGCCCGGCCTCGAGCTCGGCGCCCCCGAAGTCCGGCTGATCCCGGACCGGGTGCGGCTCGCCGATGCCGGCGTGTCCGCGAGGACGCTCGCCACCACGGTCGATGCCTTCAACGACGGCGTGCGCGTCGCCGAGATCACCGCGGACGGCAAGCAGATCGACCTCACCCTTCTCGGGCCCAAGCGCGAAGGCGAGCGCACCCAGTCGATCGATTCGCTGCCGGTGGTCACCAGTTCCGGCCAGATCCTGCCGGCGAGCAGCCTCGCCCGGATCGAGGTCACCGAGGGGCCGAACGAGATCCTGCATCTGGAGCGCGAGCGCACGGTCACCCTCGAAATCCGCCCGGCCAACGAGCTGGCGCTGGAATCCGCCCTCGAAATCCTCGATCGCGACGTCGTCGGCAAGCTGCGCGCGGACGGCCTGCCGCCCGGCGTCAAGGTCAATCTCGCCGGCACCGCGGACGAGCTCACCCAGACCTGGGACGCGATGGTGGTCAATCTCGCGCTCGCCGTGGTCATCGTCTATCTCGTGATGGCGGTGCTGTTCGAGAGCTTCATGTACCCGCTGATCATCCTGATCGCGGTGCCTGTGGCGGCGGCCGGCGGCGTCGGCGGCCTGGCGCTCCTGAACCTCTATCAGTACCAGGCGCTCGACATGCTGACGCTCCTCGGCTTCGTCATCCTGGTCGGCATCGTGGTCAACAACGCCATTCTTCTGGTGCATCAGACGCTGCATCTGATCCGCGAGCAGGGGCTTGCGACCGACGAGGCCATTCAGGAGGCGACGCGCAACCGGCTCCGCCCGATCTTCATGAGCACGCTGACTTCGGTGTTCGGCATGCTGCCGCTGGTGATCTTTCCGGGCGCGGGTTCCGAGCTCTATCGCGGTCTCGGCTCGGTGGTGATCGGCGGTCTTTCGCTCTCGGCCGTCCTCACGCTGCTGTTGATCCCGCCCATGCTCAGCCTGTTCATGAGCCGGCAGCCGGCGGCTGCACGCGCAGCCGATGCGGCGACGGCGCCCCCGGCCCCGGAACCTGCGGAATAGCGTACGCTGGCCGTTCCTGAGGCCCGTCGGCGTTCCACGAAGGGATGATGTAGGTCTTCCCATGTGTTAGTGACATCGGAAGTCGCGGGCCTGCCCGTGACCGAATGACTGGGGGGACCATGATCATGACCGAACGCAGATGCCGGCCGCGTGCCGCGAGCGTGCTCAGGCTCGGAACGCTCGCCGCCTTGACCCTGGCGCTTGGCGCGTGCGCCTACTGGCCGGGCGCCGGCAATAACGGGCTTCTCTACACCAACGTCACCAAGCCGGTGGCCGTGCTCGATCAGGAAGCGCCCGTGGTGCGCACCGGCGAGGCCTGCTCGACCGGCATTCTCGGCCTCTACGCCGCCGGCAATTCCAGCGTCAACACCGCCAAGTCCAAGGTCGGCATCACCAGGATCTCGACGGTCGAGGAGCGCTACACCCACTATCTGTTCGGCGCCTACACCAAATACTGCACGATCGTCAGCGGCACCTGAGGCGGCGGCCTCGGGCCGCAGCGTTAACCCGATTCTGACCCTTTCCGTCTAATCTCGACGCAAAAGACGTTGAGGAAATGCTCATGCGATCGGGTGTCGGCGCCTTGATGGGCGCCCTCCTGGTGCTGGTCCTGGGCTCGACGCCCGGACCGGCGCCGGGAGCTGAAGGCTCGGCATCGGACCTGGAAAGCTACGCCGCCGTCAAGCGGGCGCTGTACGGCCAGGTCTTCGCCGGGCAGCGCGCGACTCTCTACTGCGCCTGCCGCTTCGACGGCAGGCGCCGGCTCGACCCTGCGAGCTGCGGCTATGACGCTCGGGGCGGCGGCGAACGCGCGCGCCGGATCGAGGTCGAACACGTCGTATGCCTCCTGGATCTCGGGGCGGCGGCGAACGCGCGCGCCGGATCGAGGTCGAACACGTCGTACCCGCCTCCTGGATCGGTGCGGGCCGCACCTGCTGGATCCAGAAAATTTGCCGGGACGCGGGGGGCCGTGCCTTCAAGGGCCGGAAATGCTGCCTCGCCGTCGACCCCGCCTTTCGCGAGGCCTATCAGGACATGCACAATCTCTGGCCGACCGTCGGCGCCGTGAACGGGCGGCGCAGCAATTACCGCTTCGGCCTGATCGAGGGCGAACGACGCGCCTTCGGGCGCTGCGATTTCGAGGTCGATGCGAAAACCCGAAGGGCCGAGCCCCGCCCGGAGATCCGCGGTGATGTGGCGCGGGCGAGCCTCCATATGGAAGCCGAGCACGGCGTCCGTCTGAGCGATGCCCAGCGAAAGCTGTTCGAAGCCTGGCACCGGCAGGACCCGCCGGACGCGGCGGAGCGGTCGCGGCATGACCGCGTCGTCAGGTTGCAGCGACGGGTCAATCGATGGATCGTGCGGCCGGCGACGATGTGACCGCTTTGGGCATCAGCTTCCTGTCACAAGGATGGTTGCTGCTACTTGCCAGAAGCCGACATTCAATCTGGACCGCTATCGTTGATATGAGATCCAGAAATCGCTTGTTCCGTGTTTCGAGCAATTGGTTGCGGATCTAGTCCGGCTTGCGGCGAAGCCGATCTTTCAACTTCAGTCCGTCCCGCATGTTCAGTCCGAGCAACGTGAAGTTCGTGGCGCCCGCCAGAAGTTCGAGGCCCTGCACCAGATAGAAGCTGGTGTCGAACGCGCCCATCCGCGCCTTGTAGGCGAGGAAGAATGCACAAGGGATAAGCACGAGAATGCCATTGAGGGCGATAAGCGGCATGCGCTTGGCTTTGGCGCCAACCAGGCCAGCACGGCGCCCGTGGGCGAGCTTGAAGCCTGTTCCTCCCGCTCCGGCCAGGGCTGGAATCAGAATCAGAAAGCCCCAAGGGATCATGGTCTTGACGGTTACGACGAGCGCCTGTGAACCGAACAGTTCGCTGGCGATAGTCGAAAGCCAAAATATGGCGATCGTGACAATCGCGAGCGCTCCGGCGATGGGATGGATCAATTTCATCATGACTGACCCCCTCTCCGGCGATCACGTTCAAGCCACGCAGATGCCGGGTATTGCGACCTTCTCGAAAAGATGCGGTGCCGTAACAACGGATGATGGATAGTGGGAGAGCTTTGCCTGAAATTCCGGGTGCTCGAATGCTGCACGGAACGCGGCGTTCGACTCCCAGACGGCGTAGTTCAAATAGGCGCAGCCCTCGCCGATGGCGCGGTGGAGTTGGGTCGAGATGAAACCAGGCTGACGTTTCATGAATCGGGCGTCTTCGGTCCAGGCTTCGAGCATTGCCGCTTCGTCGCCCTTATCCAGGGTGAACAGATTGACGAGGACGACCGGGCCTTTCTCGAGCCCTAGCTGACGTTCGATCGGGAAGGCCGGGTCCATGGCTCTGAGTCGAAGCATGACATGTCTCCAAAATAGATGCATGATGTCAAAATGACATGATTGACATATATAGCTTTGACATCATGATGTCAATATAGATCTATGGTGACGCATGCAGAATGAGACGCGAACCCCGGCCGGCGAGGCTTTGACCAACCTGATGCTGGATCTTTTTCGGCTGAACAGCCTGATATTGAGAGCTGGCGATCGTTTGGTGGCACCTCTCGGACTAACGAGCGCACGGTGGCAGATCCTCGGCGCAATCGTCGCTGCCGAGCATCCGCAACCGGTGGCCTGGCTTGCCCGCGATCTCGGTGCAAACCGGCAGAATGTGCAAAGGATCGTCAACGACCTGCAAAAAGAGGGGCTGGTCGCTCTCGAACCTAATCCGCACCACCGCCGCGCACAGCTGGTCGTGCTTACCGATAAGGGGCAAGACGCTTTCAATGCCGCCATGGAATTGCAGACGCCTTGGGTCAATCAACTATCAAAGGAGCTGTCTGCCAACGATTTGCAGACGATGCACCGTGCAATCATCGCACTGCGAGAAAGACTGGAAGACGATGAAGCGAATGATCGAGCCTAGCAAGACGAGGGGATATTATCGCCCGGTGACTTCCGCAATGGGTCAGCAGCTCGTACCAGCCACACGCTGCCAGTGTCTGGTTTCATCCGGTCAGCGGCCGTTTGACGGACGCAGTCCTGCGCCATTCAAAAAAACGTCCTCACCGCCTCGATCACGCGGTCGTCGTCGTCGACCACGTAGATGACCTGCCATTTGTCGAACGTCGTGCAGGGATGCGAGATGCCGAAGGTGAGGATGTCGCCGACCTTAAGCGGGCTGTTTTCGGGGACATCGAGGAAGGCGTGCTGGTCGTTGAGGGCGACGGTTTCGTGGCCGTCCGGCAGGGCTTCCGGGGCCTCGTGGTGGCCGGGGCGGAACCAGCGTTCGGGGACGGGAAGCCCGCTGTCGAAGGAGACGTCGCGTTTGCCCATGGTGGCCAGGAGCCGACCCGGCTCGGGGCGGGATTGGACGTGAGCCCAGATTTCGATCGCCGGGCGCAGCCCCTCGCCGAGCTCGGCAAGCTCGGGTGCGCGCTCGTCCAGGTCGGCGAAGGCGGTCCGGTACATGCCGGAATCGTGGCTGAAATAGCAGCCGCTCCGGATGATCACCTCGGTCTCGCGGCCGAGATCCGCGGCCTTGAAGATTTTCGAGACCTGATCGAAATGGGCGGAACCGCCGGCGGACAGGATGACGGGGCCGGGCGCGAACAGGTTTTCCGACGCCGCTGCCCTGGCGATCTCCGCCAGAAAACCCAGAAAATCCTCGACCTTGGCGGCGACGTCGCCGTCCTTGTCGCGTCCGAACACGCCTTCGAAGCCCTCGACGCCCCGAAGGGCGAGGCCGGGCGCCGCCTGCACCGCGCGGGCGACGTCGAGGGCGTCGGTCACCGACCGGCAGCCGGTCCGACGGCCCTCGATGCCGCCTTCGAGCAGAAGCTGAAGCGGTCTTTTCGCACCCGAAGCCTTTATCCCGCGTTCGAGCAGGCGGACACCGTCCACGGAATCGATCAGGCAGTAGAAGTCGAACTCAGGGTCGGATTCCAAGGCCATCACCACCTCGCGGATGGCCTGTCTGCCCACCAGCTGGTTCGCCATCAGCACCCGCTTGACGCCGAACTGGCGGCAGACCCGCATCTGCTGCACGGTCGCGACCGTGATGCCGGAAGCGCCGTCGTCGAGCTGACGGGCGAAAAGCTGCGGGGCCATGGTGGTCTTGCCGTGGGGGCAAAGTGTCACGCCCGCGTGCTCGATGAAGGCCTGCATCCAGCGGCCGTTCCGGCGGATCGCGCTGTCCTTCAGCACCATGACGGGCAGCGCCAGGTCCTGCTCGCGAAGTGACCAGCCGCGCTTCCCGATCTCGCTGAGACGAAGGCTGCCGGCGGCGGCGGGCCAGCCCTTGGTGGTCGACTCGATCGTCGTGGATAGCAGGTCGTCCAGTCGCATCGATCACGCTCCCATCACATCTGCGAGCACCATCGGCTCTACGCTGCATCGGGGCAAGGCGGGAAATTCACGCCTTAACTTTTTTCGTCTACTGTTCGGAAAGTCGCTCGCGCCAGAAGGATGCCGGTTTGCTGCGCTACGTCGTTCACCGTTTGATCATCATGATCCCGACGCTTCTCGCGATCAGCCTGATCACCTTCATCATCATCCAGCTGCCGCCGGGCGACTATCTGGAAAGCTACATCGCCGAACTGCAGGCGCAGGGCGAGAGCATCCAGTCCGAAAAGATCGAATATCTGCGCAGAACCTACGGCCTCGACAAGCCCTGGTGGCAGCAATATCTGATCTGGATGGGCGGTCTGCTCCAGGGCGACATGGGATTTTCCTTCGCCTATGACCTGCCTGTCAGCACGCTCATCGGCGACCGCATCTTCCTGTCCTTCGTGGTCTCGTTCGCGGCGATCCTGTTCATCTGGGTCGTCTCCTTTCCGATCGGCATCTACTCCGCGACCCACCAGTACAGCGCCGGCGACCACGCGCTCAGCTTCGTCGGCTATCTCGGCCTCGCGACCCCGAACTTTCTGCTCGCCCTGGTTCTGCTCTATCTGTTCAACGTCTATTTCGGCATTTCGGTCGGCGGGCTGATGGATCCGAAATATCTGGATGAGCCGATGAGTTTCGAAAAATTCGGCTCGATCCTCTCCCACCTGATCGTGCCGGTGGTGGTGATCGGCACCGCGGGCACGGCCGGGATGATCCGCCGCATGCGCGCCAACCTCCTGGACGAGCTGCAGAAACCCTACGTAGTCACGGCCAAGGCGAAGGGCTTGTCCCCCTTTCGCGCCCTTTGCAAATACCCGCTCCGCATGGCGCTCAACCCCTTCATCGCCGACATCGGCTCGCTCCTGCCCTCGATCATTTCAGGCGAGGTGATCGTCTCGACCATCCTGTCGCTTCCGACCACCGGACCGATGCTGCTGGAGGCGCTGCAGACCCAGGACATGTATCTCGCCGGTTCCTTCCTGATGCTGCTCGCGGTGCTCACCGTGGTCGGCATGCTGATCTCGGACCTGGCGCTCGCCGCTCTCGATCCGCGCATCCGCTTCGAGGGCGGGCAGACGCGATGAGCACCCCTTCCGAGACCGGACGCTACGTCGATCCCGCGCCCTTCGATCCCGCCGCCGACGACGAGCGTCTCACGCCGGAACAGGAGCGCTTCTACACCGCGTCCCAGTGGCAGCTCATGTGGTGGAAATTCCGCCGCCACAAGCTCGCCGTCGCCGCCGGTTTGTTCCTGCTTCTGCTCTATGGCTCCACGCTCGTCTCCGAATGGATCGCGCCCTACAACCTCCAGACCCGAAACACCGAGTTCATCCACCACCCGCCGCAGGGCGTTCATCTGTTCCACGAGGGCGCCTTCGTCGGCCCTTTCGTCTACGGCACGAGCTTCGAGCTCAATATGGAGAACCTGAAGCGGGAATACGTCTCCGATCCCGCGAAGGTCCAGCGGCTTCGCTTCTTCTGCTCGGGGGACGACTACCGTTTCTGGGGCATGATCCCGGCCGACTTTCACTTCGTCTGCCCGGCGGACGGCGGCACCTTCTTTCTGTTCGGCACCGACCGCCTCGGCCGCGACGTGTTTTCGCGCATCGTCTACGGCACCCGCATCTCGCTCACGGTCGGCCTGGTCGGCATCACGCTCAGCTTCGTGCTCGGCATCATCCTCGGCGGCATTTCCGGCTATTACGGCGGCTGGGTCGACAGCTTCATCCAGCGCATGATCGAGATGATCCGCTCCTTCCCGGAGCTGCCGCTCTGGATGGGCCTGTCGGCGGCGCTTCCGGTCACCTGGAGCCCGATCTGGATCTATTTCGGCATCACCCTGATCCTCGCCCTCTTCGACTGGACCGGCCTCGCCCGTGCCGTGCGATCGAAGGTGCTCGCCCTGCGCGAAGAGGATTTCGCCACGGCCGCCATGCTCATGGGTGCGAAACCGCGAAGAATCGTCTTTCGCCATCTGGTGCCGTCCTTCATGAGCCATCTGATCGCCTCGGCCACGCTTTCGATCCCGGCGATGATCCTCGGCGAAACCGCGCTCTCCTTCCTCGGCCTAGGCCTGCGCCCGCCGATCACGTCCTGGGGCGTGCTCCTGGCGGAAGCCCAGAACATCAACGTCGTCGCCCTCTATCCCTGGCTGATGCTGCCGGTGGTGCCGGTGATCCTGGTGGTGCTGGCGTTCAATTTCCTCGGCGACGGCCTTCGCGACGCTGCCGACCCCTACGCCTAGTGGCGCGGCCACCTCGTCGACTTGGACCTCCCTTGCCAAGGCCGACGGTATGCGGCCAGGTTTCGGGGGCGTTGTTGGATCAGGTGAGTGGTGGGAGCTCGACGGCGGGGAAGCGGATCTCCGAGGGCGAAAAAAAATCCTGGGCGGCGATCAGGCAGAGCTCGTCCTCGCCCCGCCGCTCGGTGAGCTCGACCAGTGAAAAGATCGCGGCGGCGGCGCGTTCGAAGCCGGTCTTGAGATCCGGCGCCAGCCGATGGTGTCCGAGCATCAGCGCGGCGAAGGCGTCGCCGGTGCCATTGAAGGCACGGGCCAGTCTCGGTGTTCGAATGAGAAGGCGCTGCTCCTTCGACAGCGCGAGCATGGCAATGGCGTTCGGGTCGTCCGGACAGGGCAGGCCGGTCGCCACCACCAGCCGGGGACCGGCGGCGAGCAGCCGCTCGGCCGCGCGGCAGGCCTGATCGACATTTCCGACCTCGAGGCCGCTCAGGCGCGCGAGCTCGAAGCGGTTCGGGGTGACGATGTCGGCGCGCGGCAGCAGTCGTTCCTCGATCATCGAAGGCACGTCCGGCCGGACGAACACGCCTGCACCATCGTCCCCGATCACCGGGTCCAGGAGGAAGATGAGCCCGGGGGAAGCGGCGCGCAGTCGGTCCAGAGCGCCGAGCGCCAGATCGCCTACGCCGCCATCGCCGAGATAGCCGACGATCATCCCGACGCAGCCATCGAGCGGCGCCTGGTCGAGAACCGCGTCCAGAATGGCCGAGACGCGCGCCGGCTCGACCCGATGTCCGCGAAAGCGGCCATAGCCGGGATGGTGGCCGAGCTGCACGGTGTTGACCGGCCAGACCTCGAAGCCCAGCCGCTGCAGGGGAAAGACGGCGGCGGCGTTGCCGACATGGCCATAGGCGACCTCGGACTGGATCGAGAGGATCGCCTCGGTCGGCCGGTCATGAAGGGCGGGCATGTCGATCACGCATGTCTCCGGCGGGAGGGCGTGAGTATAGCGCGAAGATCGCGCGGCGACAGCGGCGCGCCGGGCAGTGAAAAAAAGGCGTTCAGAAAATTTTTGAAACGATCGGCGATCCCTATCCCGAACCGATCGACCATGAGGGACGCCGCTGGTGAGTGTCCCCCCGGATCGAACGGAGACGACTTATGAAGCGCATTTCCCTGGTTCTCGCCTCGGCCCTTCTTCTGACCACCGCCGGCGGCGCCTTCGCGACCGACACGGGCGGCGTCAAGATCACCGGTCACGTCGAGAACGACGTGCATGCCGGCCGCAACACCAACACCGCCGACGGTGCGAACGCCCGTGCCTATCAGAGCATCGGCACGGTGCACAGCGGGACCAAGGTTTCCGGCGAGCTGTACAACGACGTCTACGCCCACGACAACGACAACCTGGCCGACGGCAACAAGGCGGTCGCCTGCCAGGCGATCGGTTCGATCGGCGAGTTCGAGCCCTGCCAGGAGTAGTTTCCGGCAAGCCGCCAACTGTTCTCCCTCGCGAAAACGCCCCGGCCGACGGCCGGGGCGTTTTCCGTTTTCAGGGCCGGCTGCAACCCCGGTTCGGCGACCCCGAAACGGCTCGTCCTGAAAAATGTGAAAAAAAGAATCCGACGTCGCGAATTCTATCCCGAACCCATTCAGCATGAGGGACGCCGCTGGTGAGCGTCCCCCCGGATCGAACGGAGACGACTTATGAAGCGCATTTCCCTGGTTCTCGCCTCGGCCCTTCTTCTGACCACCGCCGGCGGCGCCTTCGCGACCGACACGGGCGGCGTCAAGATCACCGGCTATGTCAAGAACGACGTCTATGCCGATGGCAACACCAACACCGCCGACGGTGCGAACGCCCGCGCCTATCAGAGCATCGGCACGGTGCACAGCGGGACCGAGGTCTCCGGCAAGCTGTACAACGACGTCTACGCCCACGACAACGACAACCTGGCCAAGGGCAACAACGCGGTCGCCTGCCAGTCGATCGGTTCGATCGGCGAGTTCGAGCCCTGCCAGGAGTAGTTTCCGGCAAGCCGCCAACTGTTCTCCCTCGCGAAAACGCCCCGGCCGACGGCCGGGGCGTTTTCCGTTCTTGGGGCCAGTGGCAACCCCGGTTCGGCGACCCCGAAACGTCTCGTCCTGAAAAATGTGAAAAAAAGAATCCGACGTCGCGAATTCTATCCCGAACCCAATCAGCATGAGGGACGCCGCTGGTGAGCGTCCCCCCGGATCGAACGGAGACGACTTATGAAGCGCATTTCCCTGGTTCTCGCCTCGGCCCTTCTTCTGACCACCGCCGGCGGCGCCTTCGCGGCCGACACGGGCGGCGTCAAGATCACCGGTCACGTCGAGAACGACGTGCATGCCGGCCGCAACACCAACACCGCCGACGGTGCGAACGCCCGTGCCTATCAGAGCATCGGCACGGTGCACAGCGGGACCGAGGTTTCCGGCGAGCTGTACAACGACGTCTACGCCCACGACAACGACAACCTGGCCAAGGGCAACAACGCGGTCGCCTGCCAGTCGATCGGTTCGATCGGCGAGTTCGAGCCCTGCCAGGAGTAGTTTCCGGCAAGCTGCCAACTGTTCTCCCTCGCCTCCCACGCCCCGGTCATCGACCGGGGCGTTTTTTTTTGGGGGGGGGGGGTGAAGGTGGCCGGCGCCTTCCTCGCTGCGGCCCCGATGGGCGAATTCGGCGGCCTGCGTCGCCGATCGTACCGTTCGCGGCGCTGCTGCGGACCTGACAGCGGGCCTCGAAGGGAGGCGTGCATCCACCGCTCCCGGGGGTGTCACACAGCCGACCGGGGAGGACGGCTGTCGGCCTCGAAGGTCGCGGGCACCCGCAGCTAGCGGAGCGATTTCGCGACCCGAAATCCGAAATCGTCATTGCGGCTGTCCGCCGCCCGTCCCATGCGCCACGCCGCTCTCGGATCCTCCACCAGAGCGCCCCAGGAACCGCCGCGGAGAACGCGCTGCAGCGTGTCCAGACCCTCTTCCCAGGCGCTGCCGTCGGCGGGGGCGCCGTCATGGGTCCCGCTGTAGCGATCCGCCACCCATTCCATGGCGTTGCCATGCATGTCGTGGAGACCGAAGCCATTGGGCGGGAAACTGCCGACCTCGACGGTGCGCCCGTCCTTGATGCCGAAATTGGCGTTTTTCGCGGTCGGGGTGTCACCGGTCGCGTAGCGCGTCGTCCTGCCCGCCCGCAACGCATATTCCCACTCCGCTTCGCTGGGCAGACGATAGGCCTCGCCGGTGAGACCGGCCAGCCACGAGACATAGTCCCGGGCATCTTCCCAGCTGACATTGATCACAGGGCGCCGGGATCACAGGGCGCCGGCCCCGACCCCACCCCTGATCGTCCGGCCGGTGAGAACAGCCGCCGGCGGCGAAGCAGTCGTCCCACTCGGCGAAGGTGACCTCATATCTGCCGATCGCGAAGGCGGGGACGGTCACGGCGTGCCGGGGGAATTCCGAAGGCTGGGCGCCTCGCTATCCCGGATCGGCCCCCATCATGAAGCTGCCGGCGGGAACGTCGACCATCTCCGGCCGGAGAAGCGTTTCGAAACCCACGCGCGCGGCGAGGACCTTGAGTGCCGTTGCAGGACAGGATCCTTCGGCGCTATCGGTACCGTCCCGAATGGCCAGGGCGTCGGTCACGGTCGCGAAATCGGCGAGGACCGAATCACCGACGCAATGGACGACCTGTCCGCGGAAGGCCCGAACCTTGTCGCCGATCCTGTCGCAGTGATAGCGGACGATGCGGTGTGTGGCGATTTCGTCTTCGCCCATCATGCGGCTGTAGCCGACCACATCGGCATGAAGAATGGCCGCGAGCTTGCGTGTCGGTCCGTGATCGGCCATTTGGCGGCCCGCCCCCTGAGCGTTTCTTATCGAATCACCCGCGACCTGTTGCATTCACGCATGCAGCGCAGGGAAGATTAGCATCGATCCCTTCCCGGAAATACCTTCGGCGGATGCCGGCGGCTGTCGGATGATCGCGGGTCTCGATACAGCCTTGCCGATGCGGCTTCGTTCCTGCCGCACGATCGGCATGCTGAATCTTGCTGAGCCAATGTCATACCAATTCATGCCAAAATCATGGGATTGATTCTTTTTTGGTCTGGAAAAGATTGATTTCGCTTGTCGGGTAGCGCATGATTTTTGGCAACAAAAACGACGAGCGACGTCGAACGGTGTCGCGACGGGGAGGTGGTGATGGCGGTTCCTTCACATCTGGACTACCCGATCACCGGCCGGTCTTTTCTTTGCGCGTGTCCGAAAGCAGGTATGACCTGGCGCGGGCCCGCGACGGGTCATGGGGAACGGCGTCCGGGCGTTCCCGATAATTTTCTTCCAGAGAACGTTGATGACGTTTCGGCTGCTCCGCGCCGTGCGTCCGAAAAGACCGTCGGCGCAAAGGTCGCCTGCGGCCGATTCCGATGTCCGCCGGCGACGCCGGCCAAGCGAGAAGGGAGAGCTCGATGAAATCACTGACGAGAATGGTGTTGTGCGCTGCGTTCACGGTCGCACCGGTGACGGCCATGGCCGCCGATTCCGAAGATCCGATCATCATCCCGATCCACAACTGGTCCAGCCAGATCGTGATGAGCCATGTGGTCGGCCAGATCTTCGAAGAGATGGGCAACAACGTCGAATTCGTGACCACGGACAGCCAGGCGGTCTACGAATCGGTGCGCCTCGGCGACGTGCATCTGGAGCTCGAGGTCTGGGAGGGCGCGTTCGGCGCCTCGTTCCGGGAAGCGCTCGAGAAGGGCGGGCTGCACGATGCCGGCGACCACGACGCCGTCACCCGCGAGGACTGGTGGTATCCGGAATGGACCAAGGAGTCCTGTCCTGGCCTGCCCGACTGGGAGGCGCTGAACGCCTGTGCCGACGTGTTCGCGACCCCCGAAACCGGCGACAAGGGACGCTTTCTCGGCGGTCCGGTGGACTGGCTGAAGCACGACCAGGAGAAGGTCGACGCCCTCGGCATGGACTTCGTGGTCGTGAATGCCGGTTCCGCCGCCGCCCTCTGGGCCGAGATCGGTGCCGCCGAAGCCGACAAGAAGCCGGTGGTGGTGTTCAACTGGACGCCCAATTTCGCCGAAGCCGTCTGGCCGGGCGAGTTCGTCGAATTCCCGGAATGGGTCGACGGCTGCGACAAGGATCCGGCGGTCGGTCCGAACCCGGACGCGCTCTATGACTGCGGCAACCCCGCCAACGGCTATCTCAAGAAGGCCGCCTGGGACGGCATGCAGGAGAAATGGCCGGGCGCCTACGGCGTCCTGACCAAGATCTCCTTCACCAACGCCCAGATTGCCGAAATGGCCAAGCTGGTCGATATTGACGAGATGGAGCCCGAGGAGGCCGCCGCCGTCTGGCTGGAAGAGAACGAGGACATCTGGAGCCCCTGGATCGGAAGCTGATCAGGCCCGGCCCGTCCCGGCTTCGCCCGGGGCGGGCAAGTCTGGCGGAGGGAGGATGAGCGCGAACGGCCCGGTCACGTCCAGCGGTCAAGTCATTTCCTGCCGCAGGATCTGGAAGCTCTATGGCGACGACCCGAAGGGCTATCTGGCCTCGCTCGGGGACGACGCGCCTTTCGAGACGATCCGGGACGCCGGCTACATCGCCGCGGTGCGCGACGTCTCGCTGGACATAGGCAGCGGCGAAATGCTCGTCGTGATGGGGCTCTCAGGCTCCGGCAAATCCACCTTGCTGCGCTGCATCTCCAGACTGATCGAACTCACCGGCGGCGAGGTCGAGGTCGACGGCCGGGTGATCGGCGATCTCGGCGAGAAGGAGCTGATCGACCTTCGCTGCCGGAAGATGGGCATGGTGTTCCAGAGCTTCGGGCTCCTGCCGCACCGCACCGTGCTGCAGAACGTCGCCTTCCCGCTGGAAATGCGCGGACAGGATCGCCATGAGCGGCGAAAGCGGGCGCTCGAGGTGATCGAGCTGGTCGGCCTCGCCGGCCGCGAGGACTACTTTCCACGCGAGCTTTCCGGCGGTCAGCAGCAGCGCGTCGGCATCGCCCGCTCGCTCGCCATCGAGCCGGACATCTGGTTTCTCGACGAGCCGTTTTCCGCGCTCGACCCGCTGATCCGGCGCGAGATGCAGGACGAGTTCCTCCGGCTCCAGGGCATGCTCGGCAAGACCATCGTGTTCGTCACCCACGACTTCGACGAGGCGCTCAGGCTGGCGGATCGGATCGCGATCATGAAGGACGGCGCGGTCGAGCAGGTCGGCACGCCGGACCAGCTCGTGCTGGCACCCGCGACCGACTACGTCGCGCGCTTCACCGAGGACGTCGACAAGGCGCGGGTCGTCCATGCCGGGGCCCTGGCGGAGCCGTTGGACGGGTCGGCACCCGAGGGTGACGCGGTTGCGGACAGGGCCACGGTCCACGATCTCGCGCGCCTGCTCGTGAACGACCGGCGGGCACGGCTCCCGGTCGCCGGCGAGGACGGCGCGCTGATCGGCGCCATGGACAGACAGGCCGCCCTGGACGTGCTCCTGGGCGATCGCTGATGGCGAGCGTCGTCCTTCCGGGCAGCGCGGTTTCCCCGGATCTGGGCCGCGCGAAAATCGCCCAGCTTCTGCTGCTCGCGGCCGTCCTCCTGGTGGTGGCGCGGCCGATCCTGCCGGATGCCCTGGTCCGCCTGCCGGCATGGGCGATCCTGCCCTGGGACGTCTGGCTGCAGGGGCTGTTCGACTTCGTGAAGGACGATCTCGGCCTGATCCACCTCACGCGCGGCCTCTCCGCCGGCCTCGAATGGCTCCTGGACGCCACCGCCAACCTGCTGCACGGCAAGCGCCGCTGGCCCTATCTCGGCCCGATCCCCTGGACCGCGATCGCCGCCGCGGCCGCCGTGCTCGGCTACTGGCTGGGCGGCTGGCGTCTCGCCCTCCTGGCCGGCGGCACCTTCCTCTGGACCGCGCTGGTCGGCCAGTGGGAGCTCGCGATGCAGACCATGGCGGTGATCGTGGTCGCGGCACCCGTCGCCTTTCTCACCGGCCTCGGCCTCGGCATTCTTGCCTGGAAATATCGGGGCTTCGAGCGCGCCATCCAGCCCGTTCTCAGCGTGCTGCAGACGCTGCCTTTCTTCACCTATCTCCTGCCGGCGGTGATCTTCTTCAAGGTCGGCCCGACCGCGGGGGCGGTGGCGACCGTCATCTTCGCCATCCCGCCGATGATCCTGATGACCGCGCTCGGCCTGCGCAAGGTCAGCCCGGACGTGGTCGAGGCCGGTCAGATGAGCGGCTGCACGCGCTGGCAGATGCTGTTTCACGTCTACCTGCCCGCCGCGCGCACGGAAATCCTGGTCGGCGTCAACCAGGTGATCATGCTCTGCCTCGCCATGGTCGTGCTCACCGCCTTCATCGGCATGCCGGGGCTCGGCGCCAAGCTGCTGGCGCTGATGAATTCCTTCAAGCTCGGCCGCTCCTTCGAGATCGGCGTGACCATCGTCCTGATCGCGATCACCCTCGATCGGCTGTCCAAGGCCTGGGTGGTCAAGCAGCCCGAGCATTTCGAGAAGGGCGCGCCCTGGTGGGAACGCCACCGTTTTCTCCTGATCGGCGTCGGTGTCTTTCTTCTTTTCACCGTGCTCGGCCAGTTCATCCAGATCTTCGGCGAGCTGAAGCGTACCCAGAACCTGTCCATGGGCCGGGAGATGGACGCGGTCATCAAATGGATCCTGGACATCGACGCCATCCAGGCCGCGACCGAATGGCTGCGCTGGTTCCTGAACACCCAGGTGCTGATCCCGTTTCGCGACGCCATCCTCTGGCTTCCGACACCGTCCGTCATCCTAGCGATCGCAGCACTCGGCTGGTTCATCGGCGGCCGGCGTTCGGCGCTCATCGCAGGCGGCCTCTTCCTTCTGGTCGCGGCGACCGGCTGGTGGGACCGTTCGATGATCACCCTCTACACGGTGATCTCCGCCGTCATCCTGGCGGCCCTTCTCGGCATTCCGCTCGGCATCCTGGCGGCGCGCAGCGAAACATGGTCGAGGCGCATCCTGCTCGCCTGCGACACCGCCCAGACCTTCCCGAGCTTCATCTACCTGATCCCGGCGATCATGCTGTTCGGGGTCAACGACGTCGCCGTGGTCTTCTCGATCCTGATCTTCGCCATGGTGCCGCTGACCCGCTACACCATCGAGGGCCTGCGCACCGTGCCGCCGACCCTCGGCGAGGTCGCCGACATGTCGGGCGCCACCCGCTGGAAGAAGCTCCTGAAGGTCGAGCTGCCGCTCGCCTTGCCGACCATGGCCGTCGGCTTCAATCAGGCGGTGATGTTCGCCTTCTTCATGGTGATCATCGCCGCCTTCATCGGCACCCAGGATCTGGGCCAGGAGCTGCAGAAGACACTCGCCGGCAACGAGCTCGGCAAGAATTTCGTGCTCGGGATCTGCGTCTCGTCCATGGCGCTGGCCTTCGGTCATCTGATCCTGGGCTGGGCGGACAAACGCAAACGCGCATTGGGGCTCGCATGATGACCATCGTCCCGCGTTTCGAAACCCCGTTCGAACGGAACGGCGTGCTCGTTCCCGGCCTGCCCGTGCTCGGCCACGGCGTCGAGCGCTACCCCGTGCCCGGCGGCAACAGCCGAACGGTGACGTTGAAACGCGGTGACGAGATCGGCGTCCTCGACCGGGAAGGCCTGCAACCGGTCGAGCTTGTCGTGTTTTCCGAAGACGGCCGATCCGGCGCCGAACTCATCGGCGCCAAAGGCGGCCATCGCCCGGACGGCGTGCTGGCGGCGCTGGCGCATCCCGACGGTTCCGGCGCCAGGCTGACGCGGGCGCTCGAAAAGGGCGGCTATGACCTCGCCCGCGCCGATGCGGCCGTGGTCTTCGAGGAGGGCTCGCGTCCGGGCGAGCTCGCCACCTTCGAAAGCCAGGTCGACGGCCTCCTGATCGTCACCGCCAAGGGCGGCCCGATGGAGCCGGACGCGCAAAACCCGCCGACCGAGATTGTTTTGTACGTTCGCCGCACAGCACCTGGCCAGAACGATTCGGCGCTTACCCCGCCGGATCCGCTCGCCGATCCTCTCCTCGATTTCAACATCCAGCCCGGCCAGGCCAGGGCCTACGAGGTCAAGGCCGGCGAATTCATCCAGATCCTGGATGTCCAGGGCCGGGAGTGCTCGGACTTCCAGGCCTTTTCCGAGCGCGCCCTGGACCGTGGCCTGGAGCGCGAGATCGACCCGACCACGACCCGCTCGCTGATGGGCTCCCTCTATCCGGCACCCGGAATTTTCTCGAAATACTGGACCGTGGATCACGAGCCGCTGGTGGAGATCGTTCAGGACACCTGCGGCCGCCACGACACCTTCGGCCTCGCCTGCACCGCCCGCTATTACGAAGACCTCGGCTATCCCGGCCACGTCAATTGCTCCGACAACATGAATGCCGACCTCGCGCGCTTCGACGTGCGCCCGCGCGGCGGCTGGCCCGCCATCAATTTCTTCTTCAACACCATGCTCGACGACGCCAACGCGATCGGCATGGACGATCCCTGGTCGAGGCCGGGCGACTACGTGCTCCTGAAGGCGCTGACCGATCTCGTCTGCGTCTCGACCGCGTGTCCCTGCGACGTCGATCCGGCCAATGGCTGGAACCCGACCGACATTCAGGTCAGGACCTACGACAAATCCGAGCTATTCCAGCGCTCGATCGGCTGGCGAAAGACCCCTGACGCGGACGTGACCATGACCAAAAAGACCGGCTTTCACGAATGTTTTTCGCGCCACACCCGCGATTTCGTCGAGTACAACGGCTACTGGCTGGCGAACGCGATGACCAATCACGGGCCGATCGCCGAATACTGGGCCTGCCGCGAGAAGGCCGCTGTCATGGACCTCTCGCCGCTTCGCAAATACGAGGTCACCGGCCCGGATGCCGAAGCGCTGATGCAGCTCTCTGTCACCCGCAACATGAAGAAGCTGGCGACCGGTCAGGTGGTCTACACGGCCATGTGCTTTGATCATGGCGGCATGATCGACGACGGCACGGTCTTCCGGCTCGGCGACAACAATTTTCGCTGGATCGGCGGCAACGACATGAGCGGCGAGTGGCTGCGCCAGCAGGCGACGGAGCGCGGGCTCAATGCCTATGTCCGGAATTCGACCGACCAGCTCTGCAACATCGCCGTCCAGGGTCCGAACAGCCGGGACATTATGGCCGACGTCATCTGGACGCCGCCGGCCCAGGCGACCATCGAGGAGCTCGCCTGGTTCCGCTTCACCATCGGCCGCCTCCACGATTTTCAAGGCGCTGCCGTCGTCGTCTCGCGCACCGGCTATTCCGGCGAGCTCGGCTTCGAGGCGTTCTGTCACCCCAGGGACGCCGAAAAAGTGTTCGACGCGATCTGGCAGGCGGGCGAGCCCCACGGCCTCGTCCCACTCGGCCTCGCCGCCCTCGACATGCTCAGGATCGAGGCGGGGCTGATCTTCGCGGGCACCGAATTCTCCGACCGGACGGACCCCTTCGAGGCCGGCATCGGCTTCACCGTCCCGCTCAAATCCAAGGAGGACGATTTCATCGGCCGGCAGGCGCTGGAGGAGAGAAAAGCCCATCCCCAGAAAAAACTGGTCGGGCTCGACATCGAAGGCGGCGTGGTGCCGTCGAACGGCGACTGCATCCGTCTCGGCAAGGCGCAGGTCGGCGAGATCACCTCGGCCGTGAAAAGCCCCATCCTCGGCAAGGTGATCGCGCTCGCCCGCATCGACCTCCCCCACGCCGAGGAGGGCACCGCCCTCGAGGTCGGCCAGCTCGACGGGCAGCAAAAGCGCCTGAAGGCGACGGTGGTGAGCGTTCCGCATTTCGACCCGACCAAGGAACGGGTGAAAGGCAATTACGGCTGACGCTTTTTGGCTGTCGTGACGGTGGCCGGTCCCACGCGCGGCTTGCCGCCCATCTGCCCGGATATCGGCCGCTATGGCCGGAATGGGAAACGAACCTGTCGATCTTCCTCTTGCTGCTGCTGTCTTTACGCGGCGTTAACTTCCGTCGGCGAAACTCCTTGCCGGTCCATGCGACCCTGGGAATCCGCCCGCCCCCTGAAAAAAGTGAGGCGAGGCTCGGATTCCCAGGGTCGCATGGACCGGTGTCGCGGACCATAGCTGGCGCGGGTTAAGAAACGATGAAGGCAAATGCACCCCTGTTCGCGGGGGGCAAAAGACTGTGGAGGCGGTTAGAACGTCCGGTGCGACCGCACCATTCTTTCGTATCCCGTTCAGGCGGAAACATCCCTTGATCGCCTCGACCCTTGAATGTGCAGCCGCAGCATGCGTTTCAACATCCGGGAAGCACTCGGACCGAGTTCGTCCTGCCGGGATCCGGCCTAGCCGAACTGCAGCCAGATCATGCGGTCGAACGAGCGGAGTTCGCGGAGGAGGTTGATCAGGAGGCCTTCGTTCTTCTGGTCCAGGGCCTCGAAAAGCAGGGGCAGTGAAATCAGGCTGCCTTCGAACAGGCGCTGGAATTCGGGGGTCGCCTGCAGCTCGGCGGGCGCCTCTTCGCGGCATCGCCGGTAGAGATAGTGGGTGACGGCGGATGCCTCCCTGGCGCGGTTCAGCTCGGCCGGGTCGTCGAAATCGGGCGGCTCGTGGCGAAAGGTCCAGAGCCGGTCCATCGCGGCGTTCATCTCGTCGATGCAGTCGCTGTAGCTGCGAAGGCCGTTTCTTGCGCGAAGGGCGGCGAGCTCGCCACGGATCGGGTCGAGCGCCTTGCCGGCGGCCTCGGAGTCCGTTTCGGCGAGGGCGGCGCCGCCGGTCTCGAAGGCACGGCCGATCGCGGCCAGGCTTTCGGTGTAGGCCGGGTCCTCGGAAAAGGCGTCCGGCGGGGTCGCGCCGAAGCGCTGCATCAACCCTCGCCAGCGCTCCTGCGCGGTATCGAGCTCTAGGGCCGCGACGCCGGGATTGCCGGTGCGGAGGTAGAACATGGCGCTTCGGTAGGGGGCGTAGGCGTCGGCCACCTGTCGTTGAAAATCGCCGAGATCGCCCGCCGACAGCGTCGTCGGCAGGAAACAGAGCGACAGGCCGATCAGTCCGGATCCAATGGATTTTATCATCGTCATCAAGAAAAAACCGCCTCCCTACCGTGACGTCGCCCCGATGACGGAGCGGGTGCGCCAGCGATGGCACGAGCCTCGACTTAGACTACAAAAAAATATATTGTGAAGAAAGAATATGTTGGAGCGAGAGGCATGAAGAACATCGCGTGGGCCGGCATGGTCCTGGGAATTATGATCGCGTGGGCGGCGCCGAGGGCGGAGGACAGCGTCGAGCCGATCCTCACCGACGACGGGCTCTACACGCAGGAATGGTTTTTGGACAGCTTCCTCGACCTCGGCGACGACCTGGAGGAGGCGAGGGCCGAGGGCAAGCGCTTCGCGATCATGTGGGAGCTGAAGGGCTGTCCCTATTGCAAGGAAACGCACTTCGTCAATTTCGCCGACCCCGCGATCAACGAGTATGTCCGGGATAATTTCGTGATCCTGCAGCTCAATTTTCTGGGCTCGCGCCTGGTCACCGATTTCGACGGCGAGGAGCTGGAGGAGCGGGAGCTTCGCGAAAAATACGGCGTCCGCTTCACCCCGACGTTCCAGTTCTTCCCGGAAAGCGCCGAGGAGATCGAGGGCGAGACCGGCCAGGCCGCGGAGACCGCGCGCATGCCGGGCTATTTCAAGCCCGATCACTTCGTCTCCATGTTCCGCTTCGTCAAAGACAAGGCCTATGAAGACCGCACCTTCCAGGAGTATCTTGCCGGCGCGGAAAGCGGCTAAACATTCAAACTTGATAGAATGTTTTTCGCGCATATAATGTTTTGGCGGGCAGATGTGGTGAGCTCGCCGGCGCCAATCGTCCGCTGACGATGCATCGGGCGGCTCTGCCATCTCCGTGTTGGCCACCGCGTGAATGACCGACCACCAATGAGAGCGGTCTCCGGGCGGATTCGACGTCTCTCGAACCAAGTCCGATCGAAGGGAAGGCGATGACAGCAGATCCAAAGCATGAGGCCGCCGTCGGCCGCCGTGGTTTCCTGAAGTCGGCGGGCGCGATCGCGGGCACCGCCGCCGCGACCGCCGCGGGTGCCAGGTCGACGCTGGCCGCGTCCGGCCCGGACCCGGCGATCACCGAGATGAAGGATTGGAACCAGTATCTCGGCTACGGCGTCGACGCCCAGGGCTACGGTGTGCCGTCGGCCTTCGAGGAAGGCACGATCCGCCGCTGGGTGCCCTGGCTGACGGCGTCGGCCGAGAGCTCGGTCAATTTCTCGCCGCTCTACGATCTCACCGGCTTCGTCACCCCGAACGGCCTCCATTTCGAGCGACACCATGGTGGTGTAGCCGATATTGACCCTGCAGAGCACCGGTTGATGATCCACGGCATGGTGGAGAAGGAGCTGGTGTTCACCATGGACGACATCAGGCGCATGCCGTCCGAGAGCCATTTCTACTTCACCGAATGCGCCGCCAATTCCGGCATGGAGTGGCGCGGCGCCCAGCTGAATTCCTGCCAGTTCACCTACGGCATGGTGTCGACCGCACAGTGGACCGGGGTCCCGCTGCGATGGCTGCTTGAGTATGCGGGCGTCAAGGACGGCGCTAAGTGGATCCTGGCCGAGGGCGCCGACTCCTCCGGCATGACCCGTACCATCCCGATCGAAAAGGCGCGGGACGATGCGATGGTCGCCTTCGCCCAGAACGGCGAGGCCATTCGCCCGGAGCAGGGCTACCCGCTTCGCCTGGTGGTGCCCGGCTTCGAGGGCAACATGTCGATCAAGTGGCTGCGCCGCATCGAGCTTGGCGACGCGCCCTACATGACCCGCGAAGAAACCTCGAAATATACGGATCTTCTGGAGGATGGCCGCGCGAGAATGTTCACCTGGGTGCAGGAGGCCAAGTCGGTCATCACCAATCCCTGCCCGGAGCGGCCGGTGGACGGCCCCGGCATGTACAGGGTTCAGGGGCTCGCCTGGACCGGCCATGGCAAGATCAGCCGCGTCGACGTGTCGACCGACGGAGGCAGGAACTGGCAGACCGCGCGCCTCCACGAGCCGGTCCTGCCGAAATGCATGACCCGCTTCGAAATCCCCTGGGAATACAAGGGCGGCGATGCGCTCCTGGTCAGCCGCGCCATGGACGAGACCGGCTATGTCCAGCCGACCATGGCCGAGCTGCAGTCCGTGCGCGGCGTGAACTCCATCTACCACAACAACGCCATGCAGACCTGGCTGGTGAACCCGAGCGGGGAGGTCGAAAATGTCCGCCTGGGCTAATGCAACGTGCATCCGCGGTTACTTGACGGTGTGGGCGGGAGCGCTCGTCGGCTTGCCGGCTACGACGGCATTCGCGGACGAGGCAAGTTTACCGTATGGCCGGCTGGCCGTGGCTGAGGAGCTCGCGGCCTGGGATATCGACGTCCGGCCGGACGGCGCCGGGCTGCCGGAGGGCTCGGCCTCGGCCGAGGACGGCGAGCAGCTGTTCTACGATCGCTGTGCGGCCTGCCACGGCGAGTTCGGCGAAGGCGTCGACCGCTGGCCGGTGCTGATGGGTGGCTTCGACACGCTCACCGAGGATCGCCCCGAGAAGACGGTCGGGTCCTACTGGCCCTACACATCGACGCTCTGGGACTACATCCACCGCGCAATGCCGTTCGGCGAGGCTCAGAGCCTCACGGATGAGGAGGTCTATGCCGTATCCCTGTATGTCCTCTATCTCAATGATCTGGTGGAACTGGACGCGGTCTACGACCAGGATAGCTTCGCGGCGATCGAGATGCCGAACGCGGACGGATTCTTCATGCCCGATCCGCGGCCGGATGCGTCGGCGGGCGAGCCCTGCATGAGCGACTGCGACACGCCGACCGAGGTGGTCGGCAAGGCGCGGATTCTCGACGTGACGCCCGATCAGGAAGGCGAGGGATCGCTGGTGGACTAGGGGAATGTCCAAGGCATTCGACTTCCACCGTCATCGTCGGAGTGATGTTATGCGTCAGGCTGGTCGGCTTCCCGTGTTGAAGGCGCATCACCAGGCCGGGTGGTGAAGACAGAGCGAGCTGGAAGGAGGCGGACGTGACGCTGGTGGTGCGACCACATCGGAAGATTCCTTCGACCATCCGCCAGAACTTGGGCGCATACCGTCGCGCCTGGCTCAGGAGGCGGGAACCAGATGATGTGGACACTCCTCTAGCGGGCGGTTTCCAGGAGCGCGTCGGAGGCGGCCTTGCGCTCCCCTTTGGCGAGGGCGCCGGCGCAGAACATGTCGTCCAGCAACGCGATGGTGCGGCGCACCTCCTCGCTCGCCAGCCGGTAGTGGATCTGCTTGCCTTCGCGCCGCGTGGCGACCAGATTGTCCTCGCGCAATCGGGCGAGCTGCTGGGAAAGCGTGGGCTGCCGAAGATCGAGCCGGCTTTCGAGCTCGCTCACGGAGAATTCGTCGTCCCTGAGGAGGCAAAGGATCATCAGGCGATTGGGATTGGCAAGCGCCTTCAGAAAGTCGGCTGCCTTCAGCACTTGCTCTTCGAGGTGATCCATGGCTTACGTCGTCTCCTCCCAAACAAGATCGCTTTTTCGATCGCAGAAGTAAAGGCTTAAGAGAAGCGAAAATTCAAGGGCAAATATACTGAAGCGCAAGTTTAGAACCGGTCAAATCTGAGCTTGGGGTTGTATTCGATCTGACGTGAAGAAGACGTGACGGGAGGTTTGTTTATGAGGATCGACGCCAGGCTGTTCATCGGCTTGGGTTTCGCATGGGGCTCCATGACGAATGCCGTCGCCGCCGATCTCGCCTATGGCGAATATCTTGCCGGCGAGTGCGTCGCCTGCCATCGCGTCGGCGCGGAGGGGGGCATTCCACCGATCAATTCCCTGCCGGCTCCCTATTTCGTCGAAGCGCTCAAGGAGTACAGGGACGGCGAGCGCGATCACGATCTCATGGGCACCGTCGCACGTTCGCTCGGCAGTGCCGAGATGGAGGCACTGGCCGCCTATTTCGAACAGCTGGAAACCGACTAGAAAGAACGACATCGACCGCGCCGCAAAGGCGCATTTGCAGAAGAAGGAGGCATCAGATGATCAAGGTTACGAGGCGCCGCTTCGGCCAGGCCGCAGCGGCTGGAACGGCCATTCTGGCTGCGCCCGCCATTCTCCGCGCCCAGTCGGCCGGCCGCGTCGTCGTGATCGGCGGCGGCGCCGGCGGCGGCACGGTCGCGAAATACGTCAAGAAGGACGCGCCCGATCTGGACGTCACCCTGATCGAGGCCAACCCGCAATACACCACCTGCTTCTACAGCAATCTCTATATCGGCGGCCTTCGGGATTTCGACAGCATCACCCACAGCTATGACGCCATGGCCGGCCACGGCGTGAACGTGGTCAACGCCATGGCCTCGGGCGTCGACGCCGCGGCCAGGACCGTCACCCTCGAGGACGGCTCGACCGTCGAATATGACAAGCTGGTGCTGGCACCCGGCATCGACTTCAAGTGGGATGCGATCGAGGGCTATGACGAGGCCGCGGCCGAGATCATGCCCCACGCCTACAAGGCCGGGCCGCAGACCATGCTGCTGAAGGAGAAGGTGGATGCCATGGCCGAAGGCGGCACTTTCGTCCTGGTGGCGCCGCCCAACCCCTTCCGCTGCCCGCCCGGGCCCTATGAGCGTGTCTGCATGATCGCCAAGCGCTTCAAGGAGAGCAATCCGACCGCCAAGATCCTGATCCTCGATGCCAAGGACAAGCACTCCAAGCAGGCGCTCTTCCAGGAAGCCTGGGCCAACCACTACGAAGGCATGGTCGAGTGGGTGCCGGGCGATTTCGGCGGCAAGGTTACCGCCGTGGACGCTTCCGCCATGACCCTCACCACCGACGACGGCGAGGTCCACAAGGCGGACGCCGCCAACGTGATCCCGGCGCAGAAGGCCGGCATGATCGCCGAGGCCGCCGGCGCCACCGACGACACCGGCTGGTGTCCGATCGATGCCCACACCATGGCCTCCACCGTGGTCGAGGACGTCTACGTGGTCGGCGACGCCTGCATCCCGGGCGACATGCCGAAGTCCGGCTTCTCCGCCAACAGCCAGGCCAAGGTCTGCGCCATGGCGGTGCGCGCGGCGCTGACCGGCTCCCAAGCCTTCCCGGCGCGCTTCCGCAACACCTGCTGGAGCACGGTCGCCGAGGCGGACACCATGAAGGTCGGCGCCAGCTACGAGGCCACCGACGAGAAGATCGCCAAGACCGAAGGGTTCATCAGCGAGGTCGGCGAAAGCACCGATCTCCGCCTGCAGACCCGCGAGGAGGCGGACGCCTGGTACGACAGCATCACGTCGGACATCTTCAGCTGAGGGCCCGTGGCGGGCCGGCCCTGACGTGGGGCCGGCCGCGCACCGGGGAATAGGCGCTCCATGGCGTCCGATACCGTCACGATTCCCAAAAATGGGTCCGAAGTTCACCTCTGGTCGCGCCGGCTGGATCTCCAGACTCCGCTTCGCGACGACGAGCTCGGCTGTCTCGGCCCTGACGAGATGCTGCGTGCGAACAAATTCCGTTTCGCCGACAACCGGCTCCGCTTCGTTCGCCGCCACCGCCATCTGCGCGAGGTGCTGGCGCGTTATTTCGGGACCTCGCCCGCACTCGTGCCGCTGGCGGCGCCGCTGCACCAGCCGCCGCGTCTGACATGGAACGAGACGGTGGCGAACGAGACCGTGGCGGCCGGGCTGGCGGCGTCCCTGCAGATCAGTCTTTCGAGCTCCGCCGATCGATCGGCGGTGGCGGTCGCCAGGGACCGGCCGATCGGCGTCGACGTCGAGCTGCTGGACACCGGCTACGGCAATCGCGAGGCCGAGGTCCAGGCCGTGGCCGAGACCGCCTTCACACCGGCCGAGCACGCCGTCCTCGAAACCGCGTCCGGGGACGAGTGGTGGGTCGTGTTCTTCCGCATCTGGGCGCGCAAGGAAGCCTTCGTGAAGGCGCTCGGCGTCGGCTTCGGGCGCGACCTGATGTCCTTCGACGTGATGACGCCCGATCACAGGGGCGCATCGGCGAGCGAGACCCGGGTGATCGACCGCGTCGCGGATTCCGCGGCCGCCGGCTACTGGGTGCGGGACGTGCCGGCCCCGCCCGGTTTCGTGCTCGCCTGCTGCTCGACGGGCACCGATTGGACTATCGTTTCGAAAGAGAATGACCCATAGTCCGGGTCCGACAGGAAACGCCCCCGATTCGAGACGATGACCCGCCGGCCATGGTACATCATGTTGACAGGATGGTCCGGACCGCGTGCAGCGCCTTCGCGGCGGTGCTGGCGCTTTCCCTCTCCGCGACGTTGCCGGCCTGCTCCGAGCAGGATCGGGAGCGGGCCGTGCTCGACGGCCCGGATTGCGGCATGAACGCCGAAAAGCAGCTGGAACGCCTTCGCGTGCCCGGCCTGTCCGCGGCGGTGGTCAGGAACGGCCGGGTCGTCTGCAAAGCGGTCGCCGGCATGGCGGACATCGAGGCCGGCCGGCCGGTCACACCGGACACCGTCTTCGTCTGGGCGTCGGTCTCCAAGACCGTGACCGCCGTCGCCGTCATGCAGCTCGTCGACGACGGACTGCTCCGGCTGGAGGACGACGTCGACGACCATCTGCCCTTTTCCGTGCGCAATCCCCATTGCCCGGACCGGCCGATCACGCTGGCGCAGCTCCTGAGCCACACCTCCTCGATCCGCGAGGACGAGGATGGCGGCGTCTACAATGGCCTCTACGTCAAGGGCGATTCGCGGATCGCGCTCGGCGACTTTCTCGAGGATTACCTGACGCCGGGCGGTGCCTATTACAGCAAGAAGAACTTCAAGAAAAAATGTCCGGGCAAGGTCCACGACTATTCGAACGTCGGCGCCGGCCTGCTCGGCCATCTGGTGGAAACGGTCTCCGGCCTGCCGTTCGAGCGCTTCACCGCCGAGCGCCTGTTCCGGCCGCTCGGCATGGACGAGACCGCCTGGCATCTCGCCGACCTGAACCTCGACCATGTCGCCTTGCCCTATGAGGGCAGGCCGTCGTCAGGTTTCGTGCCGGTCGGTCATTTCGGCTTTCCGACCTATCCCGACGGCCTCCTGCGCACGTCGCCCTCTCAGCTCGCGCGCTTTCTCGCCATGTTCATTCAGTTCGGCGAGCTCGACGGTGTGCGTGTCCTGTCCCGAAATTCGGCAAGCGCGATGCGCAAGAGGCACTTTCCCAAGGCCTCGGAGGACCAGGGCCTTATCTGGCAATATGAAGATATCGGCGATCAAGAGGACCTGCTCGGCCACAGCGGCTCGGACCCCGGCACAAGCTCCCTGATGTTTTTCGACCCGAAAGACGGCACGGGCGTGCTTATGGTCGCAAACGGCCGCTGGAAGTGGGGCCGGGCCGAGAAGGTCGCCGCGAAACTGCTCGAAGAGGCACGGAACGGCTGAAGGCGGCGAGCTACGGCGTTCGGGCGGTTTCCACCTCGGACGCCTGCCCGCCTTTCACCTTGCGCTCGCGTACGGCGATGTAGAAGGCGCTGCCGAAGATCACGGCGCCGCCGATCCAGGTGAAAATGTCCGGCACCTGGGCGAAGGCGAGATAGGCGAGCAGCGCCGTCCAGGGCAGCTTGCAGAAGTCGAGCGGCATGACCACGCTGGTGTCGGCGACCCGCAGGCTTTCGGTCATCAGCCACTGCGCTCCGCCGCCGAGCAGGCCGATGGCGAGCAGCCAGATCCAGAGATCCGGCGACGGCCAGCTCCAGACGAACAGCGCCGGCACCAGCGACAGCGGAAGCTGCAGCAGCGACATGTAGGTGATGATGGTGATGCTCGAATCGTAGCGCCCGACCGTCTTGATCAGGAGGAGCGCGACCGCCCAGAAAACGGTGGAGTTCAGGACCAGAAGCTGGCCGAGTCCGATCTCGGCGAAGCCGGGGCGAAGGATGATCAGCGTGCCCAGAAAGCCGACGATCACCGCCGTCCAGCGCCGGAGTCTGACCACCTCGCCGAGAAAGAGTGCTGCGAGCACGGTCGCGAAGATCGGTGCGGCGAAGCCAAGCGCCGTCACCTCGGCGAGCGGGGTGATGCTGACCGCGTAGAAGAAGGAGAACATCGCCACCACGTTCACCAGCGAGCGATAGACGTGAAGCTTGAAATGGCTGGTCCTGAGCGGCTCGAGGCCGTAGCGGATGAACCAGGGGATGACGAAGATCAGGCCGAACAGGTTGCGGAAGAAGGCGACTTCGAACGGATGCAGATGCTCGGTCAGATAGCGGATGACCGCATGCATCGCCGCGAAGAAGAAGGTCGAGACGAACATCAGGGTAATGCCGCGGATCGGACTTTGGATCGCGGCAGCTGCAGGTTTTCCGATCGCATCGGTCGACGGCGTCGGCAAGTCAGATCCCCTTCCTGACCGGCTTTCGGCGGCACCGATCGGCCGCCCGATTTCTTATAGACGAATTTGCGGCTGCGTGACGGCTTTATGCGGTGGGCATGGCCATCACGTCATTCGGCCGGCACCGAAGCCGCGCGCTCGTTCCAGATCACCTCGTTGCCCGGTGACGGCCGCTCCGGCACCAGCCGGGCGAGCAGGAGCGAGACGAACGCCATGGCGGCACCTGCCAGGAAAACCAGTTCCGGCGAGAAAATCCAGACGAAGCCCATGAGCACCGGCAGGAACACGGCGGCGATGTGATTGATGGTGAAGGAGACGCCGGCGGTCGGCGCGATGTCCCTGGGATCGGCGATCTTCTGGAAGTAGGTCTTCATCGCGATCGCCATGGCGAAGAAGGCGTGATCGACGATGTAGAGCACAGCCGCGATCAGCGGGCTTTCGACGAAGGCGTAGGCGGTGAACACGACGACCAGGCCGACATATTCGATCGTGAGCGCCAGGCGTTCGCCGAAGCGCGCGACCAGGCGACCGATCCAGGTCGCGAAAAACATGTTGAAGACGCAGTTGATCAGGAACAGCAGAGTCACCGCCTCGACCGAATAGCCGAATTTCTCGACCATCATGAAGGCGGCGAACACGATGAAGATCTGCCGGCGCGCACCGGACATGAAGGTCAGCGCGTAATAAAGCCAGTAGCGCCTTCTGAGCACGATATGCTTGAACTGCTCATATTCGCCCTCGATGCGCGGAAAGGCGAGCCAGGCGAACGCCGCCACCAGCACGGTCGCCCCGCCGCCCGCAACATAGACCCAGACATAGTCGAGGTGCAAAAGTGTCTTGGTGAGGTAGATCAGCCCATAGGTGGCGAGCGACGCGAACGCGCCGACCGCGATGATCCGCCCCAGCACTTCGGGCGCCCTGTCCTTGTCGACCCACTGCAGCGAGAGCGAGATCTGCAGCGTCTGGAAATAGTGAAAGCCGATCGACATCAGGACCGTGGTGCAATAGAGACCGACGACGCTCGGAAAAAACCCGGTGATCGCCGTCCCGATGCCCAGGAGCGCAAGCGATACCAGGGCGAAGGTTTGTTCACGCCAGATCAGCAGCACGAAGATCGTGGTGAACGCGAGAAAGCCCGGCACCTCGCGAAGGGACTGCAGAATGCCGATCTCGACGCCGGTATAGGCCGCGCGCTCGATCGCGAAATTGTTGAGCAGCGCCTGCCAGGTCGCGAAGGACAGCGGCACACCCGCGGCGAGGACGTAGAGCAGGATTTCCGGGCGCTGCCAGGTGAAGCGCCGGGGCGATGGTGGTGATGCGGTCATGCCGGCATTATCGTCGCCGAGGGCCGTGTCTGGCTATGACTAATGTCACGTCGCCCCATCGGACCGGGCCGCCGCCCCGCTCGCGCACGGCCGGGCGTGAGGATGATGAACGAAGGCCGGAGCCTGCATCGATCTCACCTCCAGGCTTCGGGTTTGCGATCACGGCTTTTGACATGAGGGATTTTCATGGGTCAGGATTCGGCCGCGCCGTCAGGGATTTTTGCCAGTTGGGCCCGTCGGTTTGCTATCCTTCTGGGGCTCGACCTGCCGCCGGCCATCGAGCCGCTGCCGGCCGGCTACGGCACGAGGCGCGCCCTTCCTTTTCTGTTCGACGTGGTGCGCGCGGTCGTGCCGGGCCGGGCGCTCCTGGTCATCGCCGCAGCCGTCGTCTCGCAGGTCATGTTCTCGCTCCAGCCCTATGCGCTCAGCCGCATGATCGACGGCCTGAACGCCGAGCTGGAACGGCGGGGCGGGGAGGACGCCGCCATCTGGGTGCTCGTGCTTTTCGGCCTTTGGATCGGCGGGCCGTTCTTCTTCCAGCTCGCGCAGTTCATCAACGTCTATCTGGTGCCCACGCTGCGCGCCACGGTCAAGGCGCGGCTGTTTCAGCATCTGATGGGCCACTCGCCCCATTTCTTTCAGGCGAACTTCCCAGGGCGGCTCTCGCAGAAGGCCAACCAGGCGGCCAACAGCGCCCACCGGGTCGTCAACACATTGACCATCGACGGCGTGCAGACCGTCGTCCTGCTGATCACCGCAAGCCTTCTCCTGGGCTCGCTGTCCGCCGTCTATGGATGGGTGCTCGCGATCTGGATCGTCGTCTTTCTCGGCCTCACCGCCTGGCTCGGCAGTTTCGGGATCGAGCTTTTCAGGAAACTGCAGAACGCCGCCTCCAAGGTGAGCGGGCGGATGGTCGACACCATCAACAACTGGGAGCTGGTGCGCAGTTTCGCCGGACTCGATCGCGAGCGCGCCGTGCTCGACCGGGCGCTCACCGAAGAAGCGTCGAGGTCGAGGCGCGCGAGGCTGTTCTTCGTCGGCATGGCCGCGCTGCATGTGACGCTCGGCATGGTCCTGCTGGTCTGGCTGATCCTCTCGGCGCTGGGCGAAACCCGCGCAGGGCGCATGACCATCGGCGAGTTCACCATGGTCTGCACGCTCGGCGCCAACGTCGTGATGATCGTCCGCCTGCTCGGGCGGCGCATGGTCGATTTCTTCGCCGATTACGGCTCGTTTCGGGACGGTGTCGAGCTGATCATGCGGGCCCATGCCATGCCGGATCGGCCCCGGGCCGAAGCGCTGGCCGTCGACCGGGGCACCATCCGGTTCGACGACGTCACCTTCGCCTATCCCGACGGCACCCGCGTCTTCGAACGGCTGAACCTATCGATCCATGCCGGTGAAAAGGTCGGGCTGGTGGGCGCGTCCGGCGCCGGCAAGAGCACGATCGTCCGCCTGCTCACCCGCCAGTTCCTGCCGCAGTCCGGCCGCATCACGATCGATGGCCAGGACATCGCCGACGTCACCCTGCAAAGCCTGAGCGAAGCGATCGGCGAGGTCGGGCAGGTGCCGAACGTGTTTCATCGCTCGGTCGGCGACAACATCGCCTACGGCGCGCCCGAGGCCGGTGACCAGGCGGTCTGGCAGGCGGCGACCGCGGCCCATTGCGGCGATTTCATCCGCCGGCGCGGCGACGGTCTCGGAACGCTGGTCGGCGAGCGCGGTCTCAAGCTCAGCGGCGGCGAACGCCAGCGCCTCGCGATCGCCCGCGCCTTCCTGAAAAACGCGCCGATCCTGGTGCTGGACGAAGCGACGTCCTCGCTCGACAGTGAAGCCGAGGCGGCGATCCAGGAGTCGCTCATGCGCCTGATGCAGGGGCGGACCGTGATCGCGATCGCCCATCGCCTCTCGACCATCGTCGGCATGGACCGGCTGCTGGTGCTCGAAGGCGGCGAGCTGATCGAAGAGGGCAGCCATGGCGAGCTTTTGGCGAGAGGCGGCGTCTACGCGGCCTTCTGGAAGCGGCAGACCCGGATCGTGCGCCACGACGCCGTCCTCCTCGCGGAACCGGCCCGATCAGAGTGACTGGCTGACGTCGACGATTTCTCTCCTGCGCGCCACGCGGCCCTGCCAGACGCGGTCGAATTCGCTGATAAGGGCCCGGATCTCCTTGGAGGCGACGACCGCGCGGACCTTCGCAAGGTCCGGAAATTCGTAGATGGCGATATGCACGCCGGGGGTGACGTCGCTCCAGCCGCGAAAGGCGGTTTTAGCCTCGAAGGCCGTCTTGGCGTCCGGCAGGTGCTCCGTTTCGTACCAGTGATCGAAGGCGTCGCGATCGGCCTCCGGCACCTCCGCGCGCACGATCAGATAGGCCGTCATCCCGTCCTCTCCCTCTCGTCGCCCTTCGAAGCGGCAGTATCACCCGAAAGCGTGGGCGGTGACCAGATCACGCGGTCGACCTCCGGCGCCCGGGCTGGCAAAGTCGGCGGATCGGGACGGCAGACGAGCGAGGGGCGATGCAGGCGGACTATGTGATCGTCGGATCGGGATCGGCGGGTTCGGTGCTGGCGGACCGGCTTTCCGAGGACGGCAGGCATTCGGTGCTGGTGCTGGAATATGGCGGCACCGACGCCGGCCCGCTGATCCAGATGCCGGCCGCACTCTCCTATCCCATGAACATGCGCCTCTACGACTGGGGTTATCGGACCGAGCCCGAGCCGCATCTCGGCGGCCGGCGCCTCGCCTGCCCGCGCGGCAAGGTGATCGGCGGATCGTCCTCGATCAACGGCATGGTCTATGTGCGCGGCCATGCGCGCGACTTCGACCACTGGGCCGAGGCCGGCGCCGAAGGCTGGAGCTATGCCGACGTGCTGCCCTATTTCAAGCGCATGGAGTCCTGGCACGGCCCGGACGCCGGAAGCGATCACGGCGACTTCAGGGGCAGGAACGGACCGCTGCACATCACGCGGGGCCGTCGAAAAAACCCGCTCTACCACGCCTTCGTCGAGGCAGGCCGCCAGGCGGGCTTCGAGCTGACCGACGACTACAATGGGGAAAAACAGGAAGGCTTCGGGCCGATGGAGCAGACGGTCTGGCAGGGCCGCCGCTGGTCCGCCGCCAACGCCTATCTGAAGCCCGCTCTCCGCAGGTCGAACCTCGATCTGGTGCGTGGTCTCGCCAGACGTGTGCTGTTCGAGGAGGGGAGGGCGGTCGGCGTCGAGATCGAGCGCGGCGGCAAGGTCGAGACGGTTCGCGCGAACAAGGAGGTCATCCTCGCCGCGTCCTCGATCAACTCACCGAAGCTGCTGATGCTCTCGGGCATTGGCCCTGGCGCGCATCTGGCCGAGCATGGCATCGACGTGCTGGCCGACCGCGCCGGCGTCGGCGCCAATCTGCAGGACCATCTGGAGCTCTACATTCAGATGGCCTGCAAGCAGCCGATCACCCTCTATTCCAAGCTCAATTTGTTCTCCAAGGCGATGATCGGCGCCGAATGGCTGTTCTTCAAATCGGGGGACGGCGCCACCAATCACTTCGAAAGCGCCGCCTTCGTCCGCTCCAAAGCGGGCGTCGACTATCCGGACATTCAATATCATTTCCTGCCGGTCGCGATCCGCTATGACGGCAAGGCGCCCGCCGAAGGTCACGGCTTCCAGGCCCATGTCGGGCCGATGCGCTCTGCCTCCCGAGGGAGAGTCAAACTTGTGTCCGCTGAGCCCGCGGCTCCGCCCTCGATCCTGTTCAATTACATGTCGACGCCCGAAGACTGGGCTGATTTCCGCCACTGCATCCGCCTGACCCGCGAAATTTTTTCACAAACGGCGTTCGAGCCCTTCGCCGGCAAGGAGATCGCGCCGGGCGAGCATCTGCGCTCGGACGAGGAGCTCGACGCCTTCATCCGGGACGCGGTCGAGAGCGCCTACCACCCCTCCTGCACCTGCCGCATGGGACGGCCGGACGACCCGGAAGCCGTGGTCGATCCAGAATGCCGGGTGATCGGCGTCGGCGGACTGCGGGTGATCGACAGCTCGATCTTTCCGCGCATCACCAACGGCAACCTCAACGGCCCGACCATCATGACCGCGGAGAAGGCGTCCGATCACATCCTCGGCAAAGCCCCGCTCGCCCCCTCCAACCAGGAACCCTGGATCAACCCCCGCTGGCAAGCCTTCGACAGGTGACGTGGTCACCGCATGGACTTGGACTGCTTCTGCCTGATCCCGCGGTGCGCCGTCCGGTTGTCGTGTCCGCTTTTGGCGAGTCACGCGGAGGGTTTTCACCTCCGCGTGCTCCTAATGCAATGACACATTCAAAGGACTCGGTTCTTCGATGATGGTTTTGGCCGATCTGGTCCATGTGAACGGCTTGGGGTCATCGTTTGCGCTCTTCGATGTAGCGCTTGATAGCGGCTTGCAGGTCGACAGCGCCGCGCTTCAATCGTTGTCGGGTCAGCGTGGAGAAGAAGTTTTCGACGGCGTTGAGCCGGGAGCCCGATGTCGGCGTGAAATGGAAGATCCAGCGAGGATGGCACTCGAGCCAGGCCATGACCTTGGGGTGTTTGTGCGTTCTGTAGTTGTCGAGGATGACATGGATCACCTTGCCGGCCGGCACCTCGCGCTCGACGGCGTTGAGAAAGCGGATGAACTCTTGATGCCGGTGTCTCTGCATACACTGGCCGGTCACCGTGCCGTCGAGAACGTTGAGCGCGGCGAACAAAGTGGTCGTGCCGTTTCTGACATAGTCGCAGGTCATCGTTCCGCACTTGCCGGGCTTGAGTGGCAGGCCTGGCTGGGTGCGGTCGAGTGCCTGGATTTGGGACTTCTCGTCGATCGACAAAACGCGGGCGTGGGCGGGTGGCGCCATGTAGAGGCCGACGATGTCATCGAGCTTGGCGATGAAGTCGGGATCGTTCGAGCCGAACCGCGCCTTATGTGGTTGCCGCCTTCGATGCAAGCAGTTTTTTGGTGGTTGGGTACATTTGGTCAGGTGCGGTCGTGTGTCGGGCCTCTCTTTGCGGCCGTTGATCGCCGCGGGCCCGCATGGAGATTTGCGGATCGCGTCTCCATCGCACGGCGGGTTTGCGCGCTCGGTGGCGCGCGGCGCGGTAGGGGTTCGCGCGATCCCGTCCCGTTGATCGATGTCCCTTGCCCTCCTCTGACCTGCTCACGTCGTCGGCGCGCCGACCGGTCGCCGATTAGACGGCGACGGGGTTCCCATAGATGTCTTGGCGAACTGTCGGAGCCCAGACAATTCGCGCGTTCGCCTGCTCTCTCGGACCGATGGCGTTCGCAGGCTCACTGTTGGCGAGCGCAACGACGACGACCATCCGTGGCCTGCACGCCATCATGCGGGCGAGCCAGGACCCTTTCGGCGGTCCCTTGCGCGCTGCCCAGGTGACGACCGCCGACGCCGGGAATGCTCATCAGCCTCGCAATCTGTGCGTCCTTCGGCGCCCGCCGTCTGATGTCCTTCTCGAGAGCGCCGATTTTCGCACCGAACGCAGCGATCTGATCGAGGAGATCCCGGTTTGGAGGAGCGAAGCTCCGAAGAGCCGGCGTGGCGTGCCCGACCTTCGGCCTTTCGGCCTGCAGGCGGGGACAAGGCGGGCGAACTCGCGCACGAGGCCAGGCAGCGGAACCGTCTCGTCATTGACAACCTCTCCAGCCGGGCGACCCGGGCGGGGCCTTGGGGCGCGACGATGCCGAACTCGGCGAGAGATGTCCTCCGAGTGCGTTGATCGACCGGGTTCGCTGGCGGACCAGAAGATCGCGCGTGCGGAAAAGCATGCCCTGACCCTGCTGTTCCGCCGTCTTCACCTCGACGAAGCGCATGGTCGGACGTGACACGGCTTCGGCAGTCGCCTCTGCATCCGCAGCATCGTTCTTCTGTCGCTTCACGAACGGCTTCACATGGATGGGCTGCGCCTCAGGCAGCCAAGCTCGCACAGGCGGTTGCCGGCGTCAGCGGAGACGGCAAGGAAGGGGCGGCGGCGCGCAGCAAGGCCCGCGCAACGGCGGACGGCGCGCTTGCCTACACCTTTCTCGCTTTCCCTGGCGTACCGGCGAAGGAGAAGAACCACTTCCAGAGGATCAAAAACGCCACCAAGCTTGCGACCGACGGCGAGATCGATACCGCCGATGCCGCCGCGACTGCTCGGCGTCCGGCGGGAAGGCGAGGACCTGGATGAGCATCGAGCCCGATCCTCGCAGTTCAGCGCTTGCCGGACCGCACCTTATCTGCAGCGCTGCATCCCTTGCCGGGCCGAAAACCGGCCTACAACCGTGTGGATTTGGCTTAATATACTGATTTTGAACACGAAACAGGCCAGCTGGACCGACAAAATGAGGGTAGGAAGGCGATAGGAATCTTGAAACGACCCCGGCATGTCGAAAACCGGGCCGCATACCCCCGATCCTGCCTGAGGCGGTCCAAACCCATGAGGTGGCCATGCCACCTAGAAGGGGAGTTTGAGGCCGGGGGGGAGGTTGAGGCCGCCGGTGAGCTTGCCCATCTCGGCCTGGGTTTCGGCCTCGACCTTGGCCTTGGCGTCGTTGAAGGCGGCGACGATCAGGTCTTCGAGGATCTCCATCTCGGCGGGATCGGCGAGCGAGGGATCGATCTTGGCCTTCCTCATCTCGCCCTTGCCGTTGACGGTGACCTTCACCATGCCGCCGCCGGCCGCACCCTCCAGCTCCATCTCGGCGAGGCGTTCCTGCATCTCGGCCATCTTGGCCTGCATCTCCTGGGCCTGCTTGAGCATGTTGCCAAGGTTCTTCATCACTTTTCCACCATTCGTTCCTGACTGGGTTCGATCATTGCTGCCGGGGCGGCCGGGGCCTGGACGTCGACGATGCGGGCGCCCGGAAAGGTCTCAAGGACCGGCTTCACCCTGGGGTCGTCGGAAAGCTCGGCGAGCCGGCGCTCCTTGGCAGCGTCTTCGCGCTCGGCGAGACTCGCCTCGCCCTCCGCCTCCACCTCGACCACCTGCCAGGGCCGCCCGGTCCATTCCTGAAGACAGGCCGAGATCTCCTTTCGGCGCTCGCCGAGCGGGAGGCTGACCTTCTCGATCTCAATCAGGCCTTGCTCGAAACGCACCGGCCGCGCCTGGCCGTGCAGCCAGCTGTAGAGCAGCGGCTTGCCGTGCCGCTTGAATAGCGCGACCGCCTCCTCGAAGCCCCCGGGTGCCGCGGGCACAGCGTCGACTACGGCCCCGGAGGTCTTGCCCTTCTTTTTCGCGTCGGGTGCTGTGGGGCGCGCGGGCACGCCGTTCACTCGTGCTTCGCTTTTCTCTTCGGGCCGTTCGGCGGCGGCGACACCGGACCGATTGCCGGCCGTCCCCGCGCGGCCGTCCATACCGCCGCCTCCTGCGGCGCTGCCGCCATCGGCGCCGCCAGGCGTCTCGCCTTTGGTGATCTTGAGCAGTGTCTCGGCGGTCGGCAGGTCGGCCGCGTGGGTGAGCCGGATCAGCAGCATCTCGGCGGCGAGCAGCGGGCTCGGGGCGATGCGCAGATCGTCCAGGCCCTTCAGGAGCATCTGCCAGGCGCGGGACAGCGTGCCGTAGGAAAGCGCGGATGCCATCGCCTTGCCGCGCCCGGCGTCCCAGGCGGCGGCCCTGGTCTCGTCGACCTCGCCGTCCGCGACCTTCAGGCGGGTCAGCCAGTGGCTGATCTCCAGCAGGTCCTGAACCACCGCCTCGGGTTCCGAGCCGCGGTCGAACAGGTCGCCGAGACCGGCGAGCGCCGCCTTCAGTTCGCCGCGCATGACGTTCTCGAAGAGATCGAGCACGCGCCTGCCGTCGGCGAGGCCGAGCATGTCCTGGACCTGTTCGGGGTCGATCGCCTCGCCGCCGCCGAGCGCGATCGCCTGGTCGAGCAGCGAGAGGCCGTCGCGCACCGAGCCTTCGGCCGCCCTGCAGATCAGCGCGAGTGCGGCGTCGTCGATCTCGATCTTCTCCCGTTCGGCGATCGTCCGGAAATAGCTCGCGAGCACACCCGCCTCGATGCGGCGGAGATCGAAGCGCTGGCAGCGGGACAGGACGGTGATCGGGACCTTTCGGACTTCGGTCGTCGCGAAGATGAAGAGGGTTTGCGGCGGCGGCTCCTCGAGGGTCTTCAAGAGCCCGTTGAAGGCCTTTTCCGAGAGCATGTGCACTTCGTCGACGATGTAGACCTTGTAGCGGGCCGAGGTCGGCGCGTAGCGGACGCTGTCGACGAGCTCGCGGACGTCGTCGATGCCGGTGTGGGTGGCGGCGTCCATTTCGAGCACGTCGATGTGACGGCCGTCGGCGATGGCCCTGCAGTGCTCGCATGCGCCGCAGGGCTCCGGCGTCGGTTCGCCCTTGCCGTCCGGGCCGATGCAGTTCAGGGCGCGGGAAATGATGCGCGCGGTGGTGGTCTTGCCGACGCCGCGGATGCCGGTCAGCAGGAAGGCGTGGGCGATGCGCCCGGTGCGCATGGCGTTGGCGAGGGTGCGGACCAGCGCTTCCTGGCCGATCAGTTCGGAAAATTTCTGCGGCCGGTAGGCGCGCGCCAGCACGCGATACGAGCCCGAAGCGCCCGCTTGGGACGCAGGCTCCTGATCATCGATGAGACTCGGCTGAGGATCAGACAATGAACGGCGGCCTAAAGTTGACTGGCCTTGGGAACACGCACCAGCGCAAAGTCCACGCTCTCGGGCGTCCCCGAGGGAGGGAGCTGAACCGACGACCCGATCCGAAGCTCGTTACGGCTGCTTCCTTCCGGACCTGACCGGTTTGGCGAGAGGACCGTCCGCGGCCAACTCCCCTGGCGCAATATCGGTGTTTTGCCGACGAAGTGCAAGGGCGGGGACCGGGCGATCGGACAGGGCTGCGGCGACTGGCACAAAGGCAAGGTTATCGGCTAGAAAGGCGGACCCCGTCGCCGGAAGAGCAAGAATCCAAAAGAGCCGAACGATGCGCCGTCTTTCGAACCCGCCGCCTCACGTCTATGCCGGTCAGCGCTTCGACCGCACCGCCAAGGCGCGGACCGACGCCGCCTGGCTCGCGCAGCAGCGGGCAGCACCGGCGACCCGGGTGCTGCCGATCTCGGGCCTTCGGGTGATGGTGCTGGACGAGGCCGATCCGCCCGCGGCGCTCTGGCTGACGGTCGGCGATCTCGGCGGGGCCCTGCCGGAGGACGCGCTGTTCCTCGGCACCGAAGGCGGGATCAGCGCGTTCGCCGCCGACCTCGGTGGGCAGGCGCTGCCGGGCGGGCGCTATGTCGAGCTGCGCAGCGTCGGCGGCCTTCTGCCCCTGGTCGAGGCCAACCTCCTCGCCTACAGCCGGGGCCTCGTCTTCTGGCACCAGCGTCACCGTTTCTGCGGCGCCTGTGGTGCTTCGACGCGAAGCGAGCAGGGCGGGCATGTGCGGCGCTGCGGCGGCTGCGGCATGCAGCATTTTCCGAGAAGCGATCCCGCCGTGATCGTGCTGGTCACCCATGACCACCCGAGGCTCGGCGAGCGCTGCCTGCTCGGCCGGGCGCCGCGCTTCATCCCGGGCATGTATTCGACGCTCGCCGGCTTCGTCGAGCCCGGCGAGTCGCTGGAGGAGACGGTTTTTCGCGAGATCCGGGAGGAAGCGGGCGTCGAGGTGACCGACATCGCCTATCGCTCCTCCCAGCCCTGGCCGTTTCCGGCGTCACTGATGCTCGGTTTTCGCGCCCGCGCCCTCGACGACCATCTCGTGATCGACCGCAACGAGCTGGAGGATGCGGGCTGGTTCACCCGGGACGAGCTGCTCGATCCGCTCCGCCGGCCGGTGCGGCTGCCGAACGGCGACTCGATCGCGCGTCATCTGATCGAGGACTGGCTGATCGGGCAGTAGCGGCGGCTCAACGCGCCGACGCCCAGGCACCCGCCATCGCGCTCGCTTCCGGAACGCCCGCCAGCACCATGCCCCGATGCAGCCGGTCCCGATCCTCGCGGTCCCTGAACGGCCAGGCGTGGACATAAGGGATCTGGCTCGCGAACCAGCCGCGGCGCGGCACGCTCAGCCGATCGAACCGCCCGAGTGCCTGGCCGGCAGCCTCGGTCTCGCCGAGAAAGCCGCTGGTCGCGGCCGTCAGGAGATGCGGCCAGTCGTCCTCGTCGTTCTGAAGGGTGGCGCGGGCGAAGCTGCGCCCGGCCTCGTCGAAACGGTTCAGGCTGAACTGAGCGAGGCCGAGGCCGAACAGGTAGCGGGGTGCCTGCGGATCGAGGCGGATCGCGGTGCGGATCGGTGCGAGCGCATCGTCGGCGTGCCCGGCGAACAGCAAGGCACGCCCGAGCGCGTGATGGCCGACCGCGCGATCCGGTGCGAGGGTGATCGCTTTCCTCGCCTCCTCGATCGCAGGCCCGTGGCGGCCGGACGCGGTCATCATCTCCGCCTTGACCATATGGGCGAACGGATCGGGCGCCGCCACCTCGGCGAGATGTCTTTTCGCCCGCGCGAGCATGTCGGCCCAGGTCAGGCCGGAGCCGAGCTGCCAGCGATTTTCGAGGCTGCGCCAGTAGACGGCGGCGAGCAGGGCGTGGGCGGCCGCGTTCTCCGGCTGGAATTCGAGGGACCGTTCGAGCTCGGCGATCGCCCAGGCAAAGGTCTCCGGCGTGTGCCGGCCGAACAGGGCGAGCGCCTGAAGATAGGCATCCTCGGCGATCTGCTCGCGGCTGCGGATGCTCTGCTGCTGTGCGGACAGAGCGGTCGGCACCGCGGCGTCGAGCGGTCGGACGGGAAGACCGTGACGGGACCGGATCGCGGTCTCCGGCGGACGGTCGCTGGTCCGGCTTGCGGCGAATGCGAGAGGGATGCTGCGCCGCTCGATGCCGACCTCGTTCGAGATCGCGGACGGCATGACCAGCGCGACCAGCAGAACCGCCGCCGCCAGCGCCGTCACCGGCCGCCGTCGCCGGCTCGGAAACGCATGGCCGCGCGGCCAGCCGTGAACGCGGAGGGGCTCGCTGACGTTCTTCAGCCATCGTCGGCCGAGCGGCTCGACGGACAGATCGAGCTCAGCGTCGAGATGACGTCGCACCGCGTCGGACATCAGGACCGAACCGGGCTCGGCCGCCTCCTGCAGACGGACGGCGAGGTTGACCCCATGGCCGAAGACGTCGCCATTTTCCTCGATGGCGGCCGCGAGGTGAATGCCGACGCGGAAGACGAGGCGCCTGGAGGACGGGAAGCCGGCTTCCGCCGCGGCGACGGCCTGCTGGAACCGCACCATCGCGCGCACCGCGGCGGCGGCCGTCGGAAAACGGAGGAGCGCGCCGTCGCCCGTGGACTTCACGATCGAACCACGGCGATCGGCGACGATCGGTTGCAGATGGTCTTTCCAGCAGGCCATGAGCGCTCGATGGGTGCCGACCTCGTCCTGCTCGGTGAGGCGGCCGTAATCGCAAAGATCGAGCGAAGCGATAGCCTCGAACGGCTGCACCATGGCAGCTCTCCCGATGAAAATGAACGGGCTGAAATCGGAAGCGATCATAGCCCGAAAGCGACATTTCACCAAATCCGCACCGCTTCAGCCGGCGTTGGGCGGGTCCGGAAAGCTATCGTTAAAATAGATTATCTTTGTATTTTTTCTCATATTTCTTTTGATTTTACCGCGAAAATTGTATATTTTGGTTTCAAATCCAATGGATAATCTATTGAAGATTGTGACTAAGCCATTGGTCGAACGACGCCTTACGGGTGATGGACATGCACCTAAGCATCAAGTCGGGAAACCCGATCGACACCGCCCCTGACGGTCGGAGGGGTGACGAGGTCGGGAGAACGGTTCGAAATTCAACCTACCATTTCATGCCGCGAGCGGTCCAGAACTGTTCGCGCACTGACGAGGTGCCCGAAGAGCGCTTCGCAGGCCGCATCCGAAAAGAGCAGCTCGGCGCTGTCCTGCGTCTGACGCCGCCGATGATGCTCGCGAATGTCGCCAGCGGATCGACGCTGGTCTTCGCCTTCTGGCAGAGTGACGAGCGCGGCTTTCTTCTGGCCTGGCTGCTGACGCTGAGCCTTGCGGTCGCGATCGGCCTTCGCGCCTGGTTCGTCCGCGGTCGCCGATCGGCACCGAAAACCGTCTCGGCGCGCGGTCTGCATCGCACCACGCTGCACGCCTTCACGCTCGGTGCGATCTGGTCGGCGGCGCCCGTGGTCCTGTTCGATGGGGCGGACGCGCCGCAGCGCATGCTGCTGGCCGCGCTGGTCACCGGCATGATCGCGGGCGGCGGCTTCACGCTGTCGACCCTGCCGGCGGCGGCGCTCGCCTACTGTTCGAGCATCACGGTCACCTCGATGGGTGTCCTTCTGGCCAGCGGTGAACCGATCCACCTGATGCTGGCAGCACCGCTTCTGGCCTATGTCTTGATCATCATGCGCGGCGTGCATTGGAACGCCGAAATGTTCGTCGAGCGGCTGAAAAACCAGTTCGACCTCGAAGAGCAGCGCGAACTCGTCGGCATCCTGCTTCGCGATTTCGAGGAGAATGCCAGCGACTGGCTCTGGGAGACCGATGCGGACGGCCGGCTGCAGCGCATTTCACCGCGTTTCGCCGAAGTCACCGGACGCAGCGAAGGCGCGCTTCAGGGCCGGCGGCTGGTGGATCTGCTCAGGCCGGTCGACAGGCAAGGCCGGGGCGGACACGGCCTGCCGGACGATCGTGACCTCCTGGATGACCTGCTTGGCTGCATGGACGAACGGTTGGCATTTCGCGACCGCACGGTGCACGTGCAGGTCGGCCGCGACCGGCGCTTCTGGTCGCTGAGCGCCAAGCCGGTGCACGATGCGGACGGCGGATTCAAGGGCTATCGCGGCGTCGGCACCGACGTCACCGAAAAAATCAGGGCCGAACGCAAGCTTGCCTACCTCGCCCATGTCGACCCGATGACCGACCTTGCCAACCGCAGCAGTCTCGAAAGCCGTCTGGCCCGGGCGTTTCGGGATCTGCGATCCGAAGACCGGGACTTCTGTCTGATCTGTCTCGACCTCGACGGCTTCAAGGCGGTCAACGACAGCTACGGCCACGCGGCCGGCGACCGGCTGCTCGCCATGGTCGCGCGACGCCTCCGGCGCTGCGTGCGCGACGGCGACATGGTCGCGCGCATCGGCGGCGACGAGTTCGCGATCCTGCAGAACGCGGACGAGCAGCCGAAAGCCGGGATGATTCTCGCGGAGCGGATTGTCGCCACCCTGTCCTCACCCTTCGAACTTCAGGGCCGGCAGGTGACGCTCGGCGCGAGCGTCGGCATCGCCAAGGGTGGTCGCGACGGCAGCAATCCGATGTCGCTGCTGCGCCACGCCGACCTCGCCCTCTACCGCGCCAAGCACAGTGGTCGCGGCCGCTATCTGCTCTACCAGCCGCGCATGGCGATGGACGCGAAGAAGGCGGCGCCGTCGCTCCCGCGAGCCGCTTGCCGGGAGCGCCGCAACGTCGAACGCCGCACACCCGAGCCCGCTTCGTCGCTCGGATGAGGGCGGCGTTTCGAGCCGCCATGACCGGCCCTATCCGATGATGACGTCCAGCGGGGGACCGAGGCGTCGAAACCTGGCTCAGGCAAGTCGACCCTATCCCGGGTCGGGATCGGGGACGTAGGTGGCGCCGGCGGCGACCTGGGTCATCGTGATGCGGACCCTGGTCGGGAAGAAGCGTTCGTGGTCAGCCCGCTTATGTGCGTGGCCCTGGCCGCCGCTGTCGTCCTTGATGATCAGGTCCACGCGCTTGACGCCCTCGGACCAGACGATCGAGTCGTTGTTCCAGAACGCCGTCATCGAGACGTCGTCTTCGTAGACGCCCGGCGCCGTGTAGACGGCGGTGTTGAGGCAGCCATAGCCGTTGTCGCGGCCGACATGGGGGATGTAGCAGAGCGTCCAGGTGGTCGGGGCGTCGCCCACTGGTTTTTCCAGGACCTCGAGACGGATGTGCACGCTGCCGTTCCGGTAGTCGACCGGCGACGTCCAGTCCGCCGGCCGGTCGGGCGCCAGCCTGTCCTCGGTGACGTAATAATGGGACGGGCTGGGCTGGCTGTTGTCCGCTTCCGCCTTGGTGTAGGTGAAGGTTTCGTCGAACAGCAGGAACTGCTCGGCATGGGCCGGGGCGGCGAGGGCGAAAACCCCTGCGAGGAGAGCGGCGGCAGGGCATCCGGCTCGTTTCGAGCCTTGTGACGACCGGTGGTGTGACCACATCGATGAATTTCCTCCGCCATGGCCGGGATCGTCGGTCTCTGGCCAGGTTTTGGGCGCGTCGGTGACGGCCTTTCTTATCAGATCCGTCACGGGTTGTGCGACAGGATCGGAGGGTTCGCTGCGACGGATGTACCACGAGGCTTTCGAAAGTCATCGCAAATCTTCGCGCGAATCGATGATGTGGTCATGGCCCCAGCCCGATGCCGGGAGGTGTGAAATGTCTTGGGCGGCCGTTCGGCGAAGGGGGCTGGCTGGCGTCGCCCGGTCGTATCCGGTAAAGTCCGGACATCCGAAGTCGCGTCCGTTCCAAGACGACGCGGCTGCGCTTGTTCGGTGTGGGCGAGAACGCCGATGAAGGTGACGATGTTCGAGCGCTATGGCGGCTTTGCGGCGATCAATCGGTTCGTCGATCGCTTCTACGACAAGGTTCAGGCTTCGCCGATGGTCGCCCCGTTCTTCGCCGGGACGCAGATGATGCGTCTGGTCGACCACCAGACCAAGTTCATGGCCTCCGTGATGGGCGGCCCGCCGAGCCATTCCGACCGGCAGCTCGCCATGATCCATGCGCATATGGACATCGATCAGACCGCCTTCGACGAGGTCGCGGATCTGCTTCGCCAGACGCTGGAGGAATTCGACGTGGAGGAGGCGGACCGGCGCCGGATCCTGTCCGACTACATCGCCAAGGCGCCCTTCATCGTCACCAGGACCGCGAGCGGGGAGCCAGGCGATGAAGGGATGGAGCGGCGGTCCGGCGTCGCCGGTCCGGTCGGCGAGGAGGCCGTTTCGCTGCTGAACCTGCTCGACGTGGCGGTCTGCGTCGTCGATCGGCGCACGCTCGAACCGGTCTTCGCCAACGCAAGCTTCGAGAGCCTGTTCGGCGAGGGCGGGGCGTCGTCGCTGCTGGTGACGTTTCCGGAGATCGAGCCCGCCGCGATGGAGGAAACGCTCGCCAGGGGCGCGCGCTATGCCTTTCGCCGTGACGTTCCGGGTACCGGGCGGCTCGTGATCGGCATCCTCGCCGACGCCGGCGATCCGAACCGGCTGATCTGCGAGTGCCAGGCCGGCTGAGATAGGCGTTCCGCCCGGCCTTTCCATGTCGATGTTCGCGCCTGACAGGCCGCCACCGGTGAGACCGCAAACCCCGGGGCCAAACACAGACAAGTCACCCAGCCCCGGGCCGGGACTGCCTGGCTCCGGTGGGGGAGCCAGGCGCGAACCGAAAGTTAACGAGGTGTGCGTCACACAGGGGTGAGTTCCTGGCTGAACAGCGTGGCGCCGGTCAGGTCCTTCAGGCTGACGGTCATGACCTCGGTGTCGCCGTCGATGTCGACCTGGCCGAAGAACTGGAGGCCGGCGGACGGCGGCAGGTTGGCCTGGCCTTCAGGCGGGGCCTTCACGAACTTCACCTCGGGACCGAAGGTGCCGTCCAGCGCGTTCGGGCCGAAGCTGCCGGCGTGAATCGGGCCGGTGACGAACTCCCAGAACGGCGAAAAGTCCTGAAACTGCGCCTTGTTCGGATCGTAATAGTGGGCGGCGGTGTAGTGGACGTCGGCCGTCAGCCAGACGACGTTCCTGATGTCGTTGTCGCGGATGAAGCGCAGGATCTCGGCGAGGTCGTGCTCGCGGCCGAGGACCGGGCCGTCGCCATTGGCGCCGTTCTCGAATACGCCCTCGCCGTCGCCGACCACGAGGCCGACCGGCATGTCCGAGGCGATCACCTTCCAGGTGGCGTTCGAGCCGAGCAGGGCCTGCTTCAGCCAGCGCTTCTGGGCCTCGCCGAGGAAGGCGGTCTCCGGTCCTGGCTCTGCCTGGTCGTTCGCCGTGTTGGGACCGCGATAGGTGCGCTTGTCGATGCGGAGGATGTCGAGGGACGGGCCGTAGCCGAAGGCGGCGTAGACGCGCTCGGGCTCGGCGGGGTGGCGGCGGATCGGCATGTAGTCGAAGAAGGCCTGGGCGGCGCGCGCGGCGAGGAGGTCGACGCTGGTGTCCTTGTAGTCGGCCTTCTTGGGGTCGCCGGCGAGATCCTCGGTCGGGAACCAGTTGTTGGTGACCTCGTGGTCGTCCCACTGGGCGAACATCGGGACCTCGGCGTTGAAACGCCGGAGGTTCTCGTCCATCAGGTTGTAGGCATATTGCCCGCGGAACTCTTTCAGGCTTTCGGCGACCTTGGTCTTTTCTTCGATCAGGACGTTCTTCCAGATGCCGCCGTCTTCGAGCTGGACCTCGGCTTCCAGCGGGCCGTCGGCGTATATGGTGTCGCCGGAATGGATGAAGAAGGCTGGCTCGACCGAACGCATGGTCTCGTACATCTTCATGCCGCCCCAGTCGAGGTCGATGCCCCAGCCCTGGCCGGCGGTGTCGCCGGACCAGACGAAGCGGATGTCCCGCCGAGCGGCGGGGGGCGTCCACAGGGAGCCGGCGGCAGGTTCGGAGACGATCTTGTGGTCGGCGAGGTCGACCATGGTGACGCGGTAGTGAATCTTCTGGCCGCGCGGCAGGCCGGTCAGGTCCATCTTCGCGGTGTAGTCCGAGGATTCGAGAGCGGCGGGGCCGCGCAGCTGCCAGGAGTCCGAGAAACTTTCCCTGGTCGACAGTTCCACCATCATGCGCGCGGGCTTGCTGGCGCGGGACCAGAGCACGGCACGATCGCCCGCGAGGTCACCCGTCTGCACGCCATAGGGGAGCGTCGGCCGCTGGCCGTCCGAGGTGATGATACCGGTGGCGGCGCTCTGGGCGAAGCCGCGGGCTGGGATGATTGTCGAAGCGGCGAGGCCGGCGCCTGTGAGGGCGGTGTTACGCAGGAACGAACGTCGGTCGATGGTCCTGAACCCGGGCATGGCGTGTCTCCCTTCTCCACGTTCTAGAGTCGACATGGAGTGTGGCGCCGGCGGATGACACCTTTTGGTCGTTTCTTTGGCAATTTTTTGACAATCAAGAGGCGATTTCGTGACGCGGCGTCGAAATCGGGTCGATCGGCCGCAAAGTGCCCCTCTCGCGCGGTCGGCAGCGCGGCTGCTATGAAGAGGGTAAATTTTCTCTTGCGCCAGGGGCGGCCAATCGGAGGGAAAGAATGCGTGCTGTGGTCTGTCACGAACTCGGCGGTCTGGATCGGCTGTCGCTCGGCGAATTGCCTGAGCCCGTGCCGGGCGACGGCGAGGTTCTGATCCGGGTGACGGCAGCCGGGCTGAACTTCGCCGATCTGCTCATGATCAAGGGCGAGTATCAGGAAAAACCGGCGCTGCCCTTCGCGCCGGGCCTGGAGACCGCCGGCAGGGTCGAAGCGCTGGGCGAAGGGGTTGAGGGCTTCGCCGTCGGCCAGCGGGTGATGGCGATGCTTGGCCATGGCGGCTTCGCCGAGCTCGCGGTCGCGCGCGCCGAGGACCTGGTGGCGCTGCCGGACGAGGTCGACGACGTCACCGCCGCGGGCTTCGCGATCGCCTATGGCACGGCCTATGGCTCGCTTCGCTGGCCGATCAGGCTGGAGGCCGGCGAGACGCTGCTGGTGCACGGCGCCGCCGGCGGCGTCGGTCTCGCGACGGTGGAGTGCGGCAAGGCGCTCGGCGCCACGGTGATCGGCGCGGCGCGCGGCGCCGAGCGCCTGGAGGTGGTGACGGCCCATGGCGCCGACCACGTGATCGACACCGCCTCCGAGGATATTCGCGAGCGGGTCAAAGCGCTGACGTCAGGCCGGGGCGCGGATGTCGTGTTCGACCCGATCGGCGGCGACGTGTTCGAGGCGTCCCTTCGCAGCATCGCCTGGGGCGGGCGCCTTCTGGTGATCGGGTTTGCCGGCGGCCGCGTGCAGCAGATTCCGGCCAATATCCTGCTGGTGAAGAACGTCAGCGCCGTGGGCTTCTATTGGGGCAGCTATCGCAGGCATGATCCGGCGCGGGTCCGGGGAGGCTTCGAGACGCTGCTCGGCTGGGCGAGCGAGAAGCGCATCCGACCCCACGTCTCGATGACGTTCGGGCTCGAACGCTACGATGAAGCGCTGGCCGCGCTCGAAGCGCGCAGAAGCACAGGCAAGATCGTGCTCACCATCGTGTAATGGTCGGACCGCGTCATCGGGTTCAGGCCGTCGTCGCCCCCGCATCGACGGAATACCGCCAGGTTATCCGCGGCGTAGGCGGGGCCTCGGCGCGGACAGCGTGCGTCCGGGCGCGATCCGGATCGGCAAACAGGTCTGTCGAGAACAGCGCTCGGGCCAAGGCCCGGGCCGGCGTCTGGTCAGCCCGTACTGCCGCCGAACAGCGGTGTCTTGGCCGAGCGCACCTTGCCATCACCATTGCCGCCGTTGCCCATGCGATCGTCGCCGAGCACGCTGATATTGCCGGCGATCTGGCCGCCGCGTTCCAGCTCGAGCTGACCGTAGCGGATCGTGCCGGTGATGCGGCCGGTGCCGCGCACGAACAGGGTGTTGCGCACGGTGAGGTCGCCTTCGTAGATGCCGCTGATGTCGGCTTCCTCGACCTCGCAGCCGCCGGTGAAGCGGCCCGAGCTCGCGATCTCGAGGGCGAGCGTGTCGTTCAGGGTGACCTCGACTTCGCCTTCGACCACCAGGCGGTCGCAGGAATTGATCTCGCCGCTCAGGCGAATGCCCTGACCGACGATCAGCCGTTTGTTGGCCTGGGTCTCGGATGACGCCGTCGGCGAGGCGCTCACGGCTGCTGATTTCGGTGCTGATGACAAAGGTTGGCTCTCCGGCAGGTCAGAATCACTCTTCGGCTCGTCTGGCGTCGGCTCGTCCGCATCCACCATCGGCTGGTCCGACGACCCTTCGACGATTTCGGGCTCGGACGGGCTTTCGGGCTCGTTTTCCGTCTCTGAACGAAATTTGACGGACTCGTCCTTCGCGGTCTCGCTCTCATTTTCCATCGGATCGGAGTCGCGTTTACGGAACATGCATACGATTCCCTGACAGAAGGGCCGGAACCGCGGCGTCGGCCCGTGCCGCTTGCAAAACGTCCGTCATTTCCGCCAAGCAACGCATAATCGCGCAATTCGGCTCTGTCAAATGGCATGGCGAGAATTTGGCGAAATGAGTGTCAAAAGCAACTTAAAGTTAAGGCGCGACGTCAAATTTCGAAGGAAATGGGGAGAATTGCTGACTGGGACTCTTTCATTCTACAACTGAAGGTCGATAAATCGAGGCTGCGCCCGGGCTTCAACCCCCTGCGTGATTGCGATCGGCGGCGACCTGCCTATACTCCGCCGCCTCGTCGGTTAGAATCTGTGACCAGCCCGGACTGTAAAGAGGGTGTCCATGAGCCAGAAACAGTCAGCCTTCGACGTCGTCGGCCTCGGCAACGCGATCGTCGACGTGGTCGCGGAAACGCCGGACGGTCTGCTGGAGCGGCTCGATCTCGCCAAGGGCACCATGACCCTGGTGGACGAGGCGCAGAGCCGCGATCTCTATGCGGCCATGGGGCCGGCGATCGAGGTCTCGGGCGGCTCGGCCGCCAACAGCATGGCGGCGCTCGCCGGCCTCGGCGCCGACGCCGCCTATATCGGCAAGGTCCGGAACGACCAGCTCGGCGAGGTGTTTCGTCACGACATCCGCGCCGTCGGCGTCGATTTCGAGACGTCGCCGCTGACCGGGGGGCCGGCGACCGCGCGCTGCCTGGTGTTCGTGACCCCGGACGCGCAGCGCACCATGGCGACCTATCTCGGCGCCTGCGTCGAGCTCGGACCGGAGGACGTGGACGAGGCGACCGTCGCGGACGCCAAGATCACCTACATGGAGGGCTATCTCTGGGACCGGCCAAAGGCGAAGGAGGCGTTCCTGAAAGCCGCCCGCATCGCCCACGAGGCTGATCGCAAGGTGGCGCTTTCGCTTTCCGATCCCTTCTGCGTCGATCGATGGCGGAGCGAATTCCTGGAGCTGATCGACGGCCATGTCGACATCGTGATCGCCAACGAGGCCGAGATCGTCAGCCTCTACCAGGTGGACGATTTCGAGCGCGCCGCTGACGAGGTCGCGAAGCACTGCCGGCTCGCGGCGCTCACCCGCGGCGCCTCGGGCTCGATGATCGTCACGCCGAAAGCGCGCCACGTGATCGAGGCGGCCCATGTCGACAAGGTGGTCGACACCACCGGCGCGGGCGACCTCTATGCCGCGGGCCTGCTTTACGGCCTCACCCACGACATGCCGCTGCCCGCCGCCGGCCGGCTCGCGGGCCTGGCCGCGGCCGAGGCGCTGGCCCGCTATGGCGCCCGCGTCGAACATTCGCTCGAACCGCTGATCGGGCGCGCCGCGGCGGGCGCCTGAAAACCGCGCGATATCGCCTTTCAGGCAAGGCGCCCCTGGCGATCGACCCCGATTGCGGGTTATCGTTCCCTGGTCTTCGCACCTACGATCATGCAAGTCACCCGGGAGGTCGATCCTTGGAAAGCGCTCTTGAGCGAAAGCTCGCCGAGATGGGCCATGCGCTGCCGGCGGCGGCGGCGCCCGCCGCCAACTACATGCCGTTCGTCGTCAGTGACGGACTGATCCTGGTCTCCGGCCAGCTGCCGATGCGCGACGGGGCCATCGCCTACAAGGGCAGGCTCGGCGACGGTATCGAGGTCGAGGAAGGGCAAGACGCGGCGGCACTCTGCGCGCTCAATCTTCTTGCCCAGGCGAAGAACGCCTGCGACGGCGATCTGAACCGCCTCGGGCGCTGTCTGAAGCTCGGCGGCTTCGTCGCCTGCACGCCAGATTTCACCGACCATCCGAAGGTGATCAACGGTGCTTCCGACCTGATCGCGGACGCCATGGGCGAGGCCGGACGGCATGCGCGCTTCGCCGTGGGTGCGGCCAGCCTGCCGCTCGGCGCCTCGGTCGAGGTCGAGGCCATCTTCTCCCTCGCCTGACGGCCGCGGGCCGCGCGTTGACCGAAAAAGCCGAGGCGTCATGACCGAGCCGATCGAGGTGCGCCTTGTTCAGGGGATCGAGCGGATCGACGCGACGGACTGGGACGCCTGCGCCGGCGCCGATCAGCCCTTTTTGAGCCACGCCTTTCTCTCGGCCCTCGAGAGCAGCGGTTCGGCTTCGGCCGAAACCGGCTGGCTGCCGCTGCATCTGACCGCCGAGCAGGACGGCCGGCTGATCGCCTGCGCGCCGATGTACCTGAAAAGCCATTCCTACGGCGAATATGTCTTCGACTGGGGCTGGGCGGACGCCTATGAGCGCGCGGGCGGGCGCTATTATCCGAAGCTGCAGGTCGCCGTGCCGTTCACGCCGGTGCCGGGCCCGCGGCTGCTGGCGCGGCCGGACGTCGAGATCGCGAGGCCGGCTCTGATCGAGGGTCTTTTGCAGGCGGCGGCGCAGATCGACTGCTCCTCCCTGCACATCACGTTCTGTCAGGAGCCGGAGTGGCGGGAGCTGGGCGACGCCGGCATGATGCAGCGCACCGGCGTCCAGTATCACTGGCACAATCGCGGCTATGCGAGCTTCGACGACTTTCTGGGCGTGCTCAAAAGCAGCAAGCGCAAGATGATCAGAAAGGAGCGCGCCCGCGTGCGCGATCAGGGCGTCGAGATCGAAACGCTGACCGGCGACGCGCTCACCCCCGAGATCTGGGATCTTTTCTATCCCTTCTACCGCTCGACCGTCGACAAGCGCTGGGGCGGAGCCTATCTCAAGAAGCGCTTTTTCCGCGAGATCGGCGCGCTGATGCCCGAGCGCATCGTCCTGGTGATGGCGAAGCATGAGGGCCGCTACATTGCGGGCGCACTCAACCTGCTCGGCGCCGACACGCTCTTCGGCCGCAATTGGGGCTGCGTCGAGACCTTCGAGTTCCTGCATTTCGAGGCCTGCTACTACGCCGCGATCGACTTCGCGATCGAGCGCGGCCTCGCCCGCGTCGAGGCGGGCGCCCAGGGCCAGCACAAGCTCCAGCGCGGCTACGAGCCGGTTCCCACCTACAGTGCCCACTGGATCCGCGACCCGTCCTTCCGGCGCGCCGTCGAGCGCTTTCTCGAGGACGAGCGCCGCGACATGGAGGCCGAGCGCGCGGGGCTGAAGGACTTCCTGCCGTTTCGGGAGGAGGGCGGCTGAGCGCGCGGCTCCGTGTCCCGAGGGCCAGGGCGGCTTCGGGCAATGATCGATGAGAAAGGCTGACCGTCATGCGGCGGTCGGTCTGCGCGAAAGGCGAGGCGGCTCTGCGATCGTCATCGCGCTGACTTGCGATGTTCGATCATCGGATGGGACCGCGCGGCAGCCCAGATGGACCGATTTGCCGCCCTCGTGCCCGGCTTTAACCCAGCCTTAACCCGATCTCCCTACGCCGCCCATGTCTTGCCGGTCCATGCGATCCTGGGAGTCCGAGCCTCGCCCGACGTTGCCTGCGGGCGGGCGGATTCCCAGGATCGCATGGACCATGGGGCAGGGTAGCGCCGAGAAGTTAAGGAAGGGTTGAACCGTTCAAGGTTGGTTTAGCTGCTAAAGGTGCTCAGTCACTGAAGGCCGTCAGCTGATGCCTGGTCATGGCATCCGAGAGAAAATTGACCTTAAGTCGAATATTTGTTGAGACGCTAAAGGGTTCTGTGCGACAAAATAAATATAAGTTGAGTGTGCGAAGAAGAGATGTTCATTTTTAAAAAACTTAATATTTATATTTTTATGTTAACGTTAATTCTGTATTAGTTGTATTTTTTCATTGATTATATTTGACAGGTACTGTAATTGTGTTGGTGCGATTGGCATCGCGCGGAAGGGAGTGTTTCAACCAGGCCAACCAGAAGTGAGCGGCCGCAAATGGGAAACACTTCGATGACACGGAAAACCGAACATCTGAGGGCGATACACGCCCTCATCCGACGATTCGGATGCTCGCTCAAAGAGGCGGGAAGCGGTCACTACAAGATCGTGCATCCATTGGCGAAACGACCTTGCGTCGTCTCTAGAACGCCGAGCAGCCGCTGGGCGACCAAAAAGGCTGTCGGCAAGCTCAAGCGATGGCTTCGAACGTTCTTGAACCTTCCTCAGACCGCCTGACCGGCCAGGTGCCCCGTCTTGATATAGAGAAGACAACCCTGCTGCGAACGCGCCTCGTGGCCTGAGCCGGGCGGGTTTCGGATCCAGGTGCCTTTGCCGTAACGGCCGTGCTCGTCCTCGAAACTGCCGTCCAAGACAAAAATCTCCTCGCCGCCGGGGTGGTCGTGCGGCGGGAGGTTCGTGCCGGGGGCGAAGCGGACCAGGCGGACGGTTTCGTTCTCGTACGTGTGAAGCGGCAGGAGGCTCAGGCCGGGCGATGCGCCCGGTATCCAGCCCTCGTCCGCGGTGGTGTCGATCGCGATCTGGGTCTGGTCGGCGTCGTCCATCTGGCGGAGCTTGACCAGGATGGTGCAGCCCTGCTCGCTGCTCGGCGTGTGCGAGGAGCCGGGCGGATTTCTGACATACATGCCCTTCGGAAAGTCGCCATGCTCGTCGGAGAAGACGCCCTCCAGCACGAAAAATTCCTCGCCGCCGCCGTGGGTGTGGGCGGAAAAGGCGCTTCCCGGGGCGTAGCGGACGATGCTGGTGGCGCGTGCGACCTCCTCGCCGTCCCGCTCCAGCATGCGCCGCTGGACGCCGGCAAGGGGCGAGTCGACCCAGGGCAGATCGTCGCTTTCCACCACCACCCGCTGGCTGAAATCGGCATGGAGTTTCATGGTTCTCTCCCGATCGTCGCGCACTCTTTCGATCATGTTGCCGCGAAGGGGGCTGGTTCAAGGGCTGTCTCATCACATATGTCTCAAAACATTGAATGAAGCCGGGTCTCGGCCGTTATCGAAGAGGGTGCGAACCGATTCCGGCCCGATCCGATGTTGGAGTGATGAATGTTACGTCTCGCCGCCTTCTGCCTCGCCCTCCTCGGCCTTGCCGCCTGCACGGGTGCGCCCAGGACCTATGGCGAGCAGGTGCGCTCAGGCTACAGCCCGACGGAATTCGGTTACGGCGCCGCGAGGCGGGATCTCTGGACCCAGGTCCGCGGCGACCCGTTCGGTCTCGGTGACGAGGCGTTTCAGGCGGCGGTGATCGACATTCTGGCGCATCATCCGCCGAAGCCGCAGCCCACCCATTTCACCACCGATCCCGGCGACGATGCGGACACCGACTACCGCGTGGTGTTTCTGTTCGACCCGCCGCGCAGCTACACCACCGGCCGGCTCTGCCGGCTGCCGCTCGACCTGCCGGAAGGGCGGGGCGGCAACGAGCCTCTGCAGGTCGCCGCCGCCTTTTGCCGGTATGAAGGGGTGCTCACCTCGGTGCGCGGCGAGCTGGATCTCGCCGCAGGCCCCGTCGACCCGGCGTTCGACGCGCTGATCGGCCAGATGGTCGATGCGCTGTTTCCGAACTTCAATCCGAATCAGGACGATGACGACGATTTTCCCTTCATTCTGCCCGGGCGCGGATAAGGGCAGCCGCTCGTCTTCACGTCGCCGCCAGCTCTGGGAGACCGCCACATGCCAAACCCCGCCGCCACCGTCAGCCGCCGTGTCGTTCTGGGCGCTCTGGGTGCCGCCGCCCTTTTGCCGCGCGCACCGCTGCTCGCCGCCGGCGCGCCGGTGATCGAGGTCTACAAATCCCCGGCCTGCGGCTGCTGCCGGCTCTGGGTCGAGCATCTGGAAGCCGAGGGCTTCGCGACCGACGTGCGGGACATGGACGATCTCGCGCAGGTCAAGATGATCGCGGGCGTTCCCGATCATCTCGCCGCCTGTCACACCGCGCTGGTCGACGGTCTCGTCATCGAAGGTCACGTGCCGGCATCGGCGATCCGGCGGCTGCTGGAGGAGCGGCACGACGTCCGCGGTCTCGCGGTTCCGGGCATGCCCGCAGGCTCGCCCGGCATGCCGGATCCGAATCCCGAGCGCTACGACGTCATCGCCTTCGGCCGGGGCGACGACCGGGTCTATATGAGCTTCGTCGAGACCGAGCCTGTCTGAACGCAGCCCGCTGCAAGTCTGATGCGCTAAGGCCGTTCCAGCTCGCCGATATAGACGAGCAGGTGCTCGATGTCGTCAGGGGTCAGGTCGCCCAGGCGTTCATAGGCGATGTGCGGCGGGCGGCGCTTCAGGGACTGGAGCCGCTGGCGGTAGTTGTCGAGCTTGTCGCTCATGAGGAAGAAGGACGGCGTCGAGTCGATGCCGCCATGTCGGTTTTCGGCGCCGATCACATGGCAGCCCTTGCAGAAACGATCGGCAAGATGCCGCCCCTTGTCGGCGTCGCCCGCAGCCTCGGCGCCCTTCGCCATCGAGGCGAAGGCGATCAGGACGAGGGCGGATGCGGGAAACGCTTTCGGCATCAGGGTCTCCGCTCTTGTCGTCGTTCCATCAGCCTAGTGGTATGACCACATCATTTGATTCACATGGAGTCCTGAAACTAAATTCCGAATCAGCATGTTATGCGCCTGCCTACTGAATCTTCTGATGTGGTCATACCACTAGCAGAGTGCTCCCCGATGAAAAATGTCGATCCGCCCGAAGAAAACGGGCGGAGGTCCTAGGCCCGGCGGCGGCATTGGCCTATGCTCAGGCAACCAAAAACAGAGGCTGGCGATGGCGATCATCAACCGAATTTCTGAATTTCACGACGAGATGACCGCCTGGCGGCGCGATTTTCACGCCCATCCCGAGCTCGGGTTCAAGGAAACCAGAACCGCGGCCATCGTCGCCGAGAAGCTGCGCGCTTTCGGCTTCGACGAGGTCCATACCGGCATCGCGGAGACCGGCGTGGTCGGCGTGCTGCGCGCCGGCGGCGGCGGGGACACGATCGGCCTTCGCGCGGATATGGATGCGCTGCCGATCGAGGAGGCGACCGGTGCCGACTACGCCTCGACCCATCCCGGCTGCATGCATGCCTGCGGCCATGACGGCCACACCACCATGCTGCTCGGCGCCGCGCGTTATCTCGCCGAGACCCGGAATTTCGACGGTACGGCCTATTTCATCTTCCAGCCCGCCGAGGAGGGCGAAGGCGGCGGCCGGGTGATGATCGAAGACGGGCTGTTCGAGCGTTTTCCCATGCGCCATGTCTACGGCATGCATAACTGGCCTGGCCGTCCGGTCGGCAGTTTCGCCATGCGCGTGGGCCCGATCATGGCGGCGACCGATCAGTTCGTGATCACCGTGAAGGGCAAGGGCGGTCACGCCGCCGCCCCGCATCTCTGCCGCGATCCACTGATCGGCGCCGCCCAGATCGTCACCGCCATGCAGACCATCGTCTCCAGAAACGCCGATCCGGTCGAGCATGGCGTGGTCTCGGTCACCCAGATCCACGGCGGCGACGCCCTGAACGTCATTCCCGAGCGCGCGATGCTCGCGGGCACGGCGCGTTCGTTCACGCCCGAGATCAGGACGCTCCTGGAAGACGGGATCCGCAGCATACCGCCCGCGATCGCCGAAGCACTACGGCTGGAGGCCGAGGTCGACTTCCGGCAGGGTTATCCGGCCACCGTCAACAGCGAGGCGGAGACGGCGCTCGCCGGCGAGGTCGCGGCGGAGATCGCCGGTGAGCGGGCGGTGGTCCGCGACACGCCGCCGGTGATGGGCGGCGAGGATTTCGCCTACATGCTGGAGAAGAAGCCCGGCGCCTACATCTTCATCGGCAATGGCGGCGATGAGACCACGCCGATGCTGCACAATCCCGGCTACGACTTCAATGACGAGACCCTGCCGCACGGCGCCAGCTACTGGGCGCGTCTGGTCGAGCGGCTGATGCCCGCGGGCGGGCAGCGCACGCAGGGCTGAGCGGAAATCCGGCGGCGGGCTTGTGTTCACCATCGGACGGCGCGCGACTATGATGCGCGTCCGCTCGTCGATCCATTGCTTCGCGCGGACGAAAAAAATCCATGGAGAAGACGCTATGAGGACGACGCCTTTCTTCCTTTCGGCCGCCATGATCACTGCACTCCTGTCGCCGTCCGCCGCCGGCGCTGCGGACAGCCTGCCGATCACCCCCGGTCTTTGGGAGTTGACAACGCGCGGCACCATGATGGGGCAGAGCCATGAGGCCGCCGACGAGCAATGCATGGTGGATGACCGCTTCGATCCGACTGCGCTGATGGCGGAGACCGATGGCTGCCGGGCCGAAAACGTGGCGGTCGACGGCAACACCATCAGCTTCGATCAGGTCTGCATGCAAGGGGATGGCGAGGCGTCCGGTCATCTGTCTTTCACCATCGAGGACGAGACCGGGCGTGGTGAGGGAACCATGACCATGAGCATGAACGGCGAGAATGTCGAGATAACCTATGTGATGACGGCGAAACGCCTGGGCGACTGCTGATCCGTCAGCTGCGCACAGGTCGATCGGCCGAAGGAGGACAATGATGACGACGTCGCCGACGGTCTTCGAGCTCTACGCCGTCAAATATGCCGAGCATCACCGCTCCGCGCGGGAAAACTTCGTGTTTCAGGACATCCATGACGGCCCGATGCCGCTGGATTACTATGTCTGGGTCGCGAAATCGCCGGACAAGACCTTCGTCATCGACATCGGCTTCGACCAGGCGACCGGCGATCGCCGGGATCGCCGCATCCTCCGCCATCCCGGCGAAGCCCTCGCGCTGCTCGGCGTCGATGCCGGAAAGGTCGGGCAGGTGATCGTCACCCACATGCATTACGATCACGTCGGCAGCCTGGACGGCTTTCCGAAGGCGACCTTCCATCTGCAGGACCGGGAGATGAGCTACGCCACCGGCCGCTATATGTGCCATGGCCGCATCCGCCTGCCGTTCGACGTCGAGAACGTCACCGACATGGTGCGTCACGTCTATGCCGGCCGGGTCGCCTTTCACGACGGTGACGAGACGCTCGATTCCGGCCTCAGCCTGCACCTGGTCGGCGGGCACAGCCATGGCCTTCAGATCGTGCGTGTGCATACCGCGCGCGGCTGGGTGGTGATCGCCTCCGACGCCGCTCATTTCTACGCCCATCTGGAGACCGGCAACCCGTTCTCGATCGTCTTCAATGTCGGCGAGATGCTGGAGGGCCATCGGCGCTGCCGAAAGCTCGCCGACAGCCAGGATCATGTCGTGCCCGGCCATGATCCGCTGGTCATGGCGCGCTATCCCGCACCGTCCAGAGAGCTCGAGGGCATCGTCGCCCGGCTCGACGTCCCGCCGAAGCGGGATGCCGGCTGACGGCGGCGATCAGTCCTCGTCTCGACGGGGTTACTGCGTCACCGGCCGTCTTCGGACCAGACGATGGTGCCCTGGCTCGCGAAGATCTTGCAGGGCACGCCTGCGCTGTGGGCTTCGCATCGGTCGATGGTCCGTGTCTTGGGTTCGCGTCGGCAGCGACGGGCGTCGCAGAAGCTGTAATAGAAGGACCTGCCGTCTTCGGAGACGGCGAAGTAGCGCGGCGTTTCCATGGCCTGATAGTCGGCGAAGGCCCGTTCGACGGCGGGCTCCAGCGTTATCGGGCCCTCGCCGACCGCGGGGTCGACCGCGCTCGAGCAGGCGGTGAGCATCATGGCGGCAAGCGCGGCTACGATGAGGCGGCCGATGCCGATCTTCATGCCGTGAATCCTCGACTGGTCCTCGCCCTCGCCGCGACCGGACGGGCGATCCTGCAGACGTCGCGATTTTCCGCATCCACACGCGGAATCGCGGCAAGATTTCGTAGAATGATGTAGCAGTTCGCCGGGGGGAAGGAAACCGTCGCGCTTGACAGGATGGCGCGAATCTGGCCATTCGCGAGCCGGTCGGCAGGTGTGATCCGGGCTGACCGAGGCGGGCTGCGCCGGGGCGCCGAACGCCCCGGCGACCGGCGCCTTCCCGACGCGAAGGAGCGGCCATGATCGCACCTGATTACGATGATGTCTTGAACCGGCTGATCGGCGAGGCCGGATCGCGTGTCCGGCAGTTCGGCGCCCGGCTTTCGCAGCTGGTGGTCGGCGGGGGCGATCGCCGCGCGCGTCTGCGCACGCTGACGCTGATCCGCTGGATCGCGATCGTCGGCCAGGCGTTCACCATTCTGCTGGTCGATCTTTCGCTCGAATTCGAGCTCCGGCTCGTCCCGCTTCTGCTGGCGGTAGCACTCTCCGCCCTGATCAACCTCTATCTGGAGCTGGGCTTCAGCGCGACCACACGTCTGACCGAGCGCACCGCCTCCTTGCTCCTCGGCTACGATTTGCTGCAGCTCACCTTCCTTCTGACCCTGACCGGCGGCCTGCAGAACCCGTTCGCGGTGCTGCTGATCATTCCGGTCACCCTGTCGGCGACCATCCTGTCGCTGCGCACGACGGTGCTTCTCTGCATTCTGGTCACGGCCTGCGCGACCCTGCTCGCCCTGCTGCCGACAAGCCTGCCGTGGAAGAACGGCGGTTTGGTTCTGCCGCCCCTCTACATCGCCGCCGTCTGGATCGCGCTGGTGCTGAGCAGTTGTTTGATCGCGGCCTACACCTGGCGGTTCGCCGACGAGGCGAGGCGGCTTTCCGACGCGCTTTCCGCGACCCAGATGGCGCTCGCGCGCGAGCAGCAGATGTCGGCGCTGGGCGGCCTGGCGGCGGCCGCGGCGCATGAGCTCGGCAGCCCGCTCGCTACCATCGCCGTGACCGCCAAGGAACTCGCCAACGACACGCCGGCCGACAGCCCCATGGCCGAAGACATCGCCGAGCTGGTGAGCCAGAGCCAGCGCTGCCGCGAAATTCTGGCGTCCCTCGGCCGCGACCGCGTGGGCGACGACCACGCCATGTTCACGAAAGTGCCGCTCGGCAGTCTTCTCGCGACGCTCGCCGAATCCTATCGCCGACCGGGTGTGACGGTGACCGTCGAGATCGACGACGAGGCCGAGGGCGCGAGGCCGGAACCTTTGTGGAGCCCGACGCCGGAGCTTCGCCACGCGCTCGGCAATCTCGTCGACAACGCCATCCAGTTCGCCGAACGCAGTGTGATGATCCGCATCCGCCTTCATGTCGACCGGCTCGATATCGTGATCGAGGACGACGGACCCGGCTTCCTGCCGGAGGTGCTCGATCTGGTCGGCGAACCCTATATTTCGACGCGCCATTCCATCGGCGGTCTCGGCCTCGGCGTCTTCATCGCTGAGACCTTACTTGCGCGAAGCGGCGCGACGCTGCAATTTGAGAACCATTCCAAAGGTGCCCGGGTGACCGTCACCTGGGCTGGACTGGCGATGGAAGAAATGCGTCGGAGATCCGATGATGAATGAAGCGGCAGCCGGACAGAACGCGCTCGGCACCCTGCTGGGCGCGGACGCCATGGAGCTGCCGGGCGCCGGGCGCAAGCTCCTGCTGGTGGACGACGACGGCCCGCTCAGGCGATCGCTGACCCGCGCCCTCGAGCGGCGGGGCTTTGCGGTGTTCCCGGCCGAGGGGCTGGCGGACGGCTGCATGCTCGGCCGCGAGAATCGCCCGGAATTCGCGGTGCTGGACATGCGCCTCACCGAGGGCAACGGCCTCGATCTCCTGAAGACGCTTCGCGAGATCCGCCCGGAAATCCGCATCGTGATCGTCACCGGCTACGGCAACATCGCGACCGCGGTCGCGGCGATCAAGGCGGGTGCGGTCGACTATCTCGCGAAACCGGTCGACGCCGACGACGTGGTCGCCGCCCTGCTGCGCACCGGCCAGGGTCTGCCGCCGCCAAGGGACAATCCGATGTCCGCGGACCGCGTGCGCTGGGAGCACATCCAGCGGGTGTTCGAGCAGTGCAACCGCAACGTCTCCGAAACCGCGCGCCGCCTCAACATGCACCGCCGCACGCTCCAGCGCATCCTGAACAAGCGCGCCCCTCGCGAATGAGGCCGGTGGCCTCGGGCTGGACTTGCCTGGCACGGGGCGGGGCCGTTTGCGGTCGTTTCCCGGGGTGACGGTTCGGCCGGGAACGAAGCATCGTCGTCCTGCATCGGGCCAGGGTCGGATGGACATCGATCGGAAGTGACCGTGATGACCGTCACCTGCTGCATTCGCTATGAGATCGATCCGCACCGGCGGGATGACTCGAGGCCTCCGCCGATCGCCAGCCTCGCATCCTGCAAGGCCTGTCGCGCCCGCCTGAAAATGGATGGCGAAGCGCGCGCCAATTTCGCCTGCGCCGCCGACGGTCGTTTCATCAGGAGGGAGGAGAGGACCTTTCTCGAAGCCGTGCCGTCGACGCTTCCCGCACCGTCCAAGCTGAAAGCGTCCGGACAGAACCGATGAGGGAGCAGGGCCGATGATCGCCGTCATCTTCGAGGTGGAGCCCCATCCGAACAAGCGCGACGCCTATCTCGACCACGCCGCCAGGCTGAAGCCGCTGTTGGAAGAGGTCGACGGCTTCATCTCGGTCGAGCGCTTCGAGAGCCTGACCCAGCCCGGCAAGCTCCTCTCGCTCTCCTTTTGGCGGGACGAGGAGGCGATCGCCGCCTGGCGCAGCCTGGAGCAGCATCGAAGCGCCCAGAAGGCGGGGCGCCGCGTCTATTTCGAGGATTATCGCCTGCGCATCGCCGGGGTGATCCGCGACTACGGCATGACCGAACGCGCCGAGGCGCCGCCCGACAGCCGCGCCCTCCACGACTGAAGATCGATGCGAGACGCTCGACAAGTCGGGGACGGAGCGCTTATTGATCGCCGACCGGACGAGCGCCGGTCAGGCCCGAGCCCTCACCTCCGGAGCGTCCATGCGCGCAGGCTTTCGCGATCGGAACATCATGTCGTCGGCGCGCTCCGCCGGCGGTCGGGGCGCGCCCGCCCGGGACGGCCCGGCACGTTTCTTCGCAACCCTTCGGTCCGTCGTCGCCGGCCGTCCGCTGATCGCCGGGGCCGTCATGCTCCTGCTCGGCGCCTGGTTCTTCCTGGTTTTTCCGACCGAGCCGCTCTATTTCGAAAACCAGAACACCAAGTTCCTGCACGGCATGGCGCTGGCCGGCATCGGCCATCTCGATCATGACTGGACCGCGAACACGATCGACGTCATGCCGGTCTTCACCGCGATCGTCTACGCCCTCCATGTCCTCACCCCGCCGGCCGTCTGCTATCTCGTGCAGATCGCACTGTTCGCGGTGTTTCTGTACAGCGTGGTCGCGATCGCGGCGCATGTGGCCGGCGCGGCCGGAAGGAGCGTCTGGTTTCCGATCGTCGTCGGCGTGCTCACCGTCGCCTCGCAGTTCTCGAACGGCGGGGCCAGGGTCTGGGCCGGCGTCGCCAGGCAATATCTCCTCGGCCCCGCCCTCGAACCGCAGAGCTTCGGCGTCCTCTTTCTGCTCGCGGTGGTCTGGTTCCTGAAAGGACGCTGCGAGGCCGCCCTCCTGCTGGCGGCGGTGCCGGCGATCGTCCATCCCGGCTATGTCGTGCCGGCGGGTGCCCTGATCCTGGCCTTCCTGCTCGCCGCCTTTTCGTCCCCGGACCGGGCCGCGCGGCCGAGGCTCCGGGTCGCGGCGCTTTCGCTCGCCGCCGCCGGCGCTTCGATGGTCTGGCTCGGCCTGATGATCCTGCCGACCTCGGCGGAAAGCTGGCAGCAGGCGAACGAGATCCTGGCCAAGATCCGCATCCCGCGCCATGCCGTCCCCGCTTACTGGTTCGATTTCGACGCCGCGGCCAAGATCGCAGGCGCCGTCCTGACGCTCCGGCTGGTCAGGCGACGGAGCCGTCCGCTGTTCATCGTCATCGGCGCCTGCTTCGCGACGGCGCTCGGCCTCACGCTGCTCGGCGTGCTGCTCGACAGCGACGAGATCGGCATGATCTCGCCCTGGCGCATCTCGGTCTATCTGGTGCCGCTCTGCCTCGCCGCCCTGCTCGGGTTTCTTGGGACTTGCCTGGAGCGCGGCCATCACCGCCGGGGGGCTTTCCCGGTGAAGGGCCTCGCGGCGGGGCTGGTCCTTCTGGCGCTCGGCGTCACGGTCCGCGGTGCGCTGGAAAAAATCGAGCTCTACGGCCCGAATCCACCTGCGGCCGAGATCGCCTGGGTGCGGGAGACCGGCGACGAAGGCACGCTTTACCTCACCGACCCCCAAAACATGGATTTCCGCCTCGAAACCGGCCTTCCCCAGCTCGTCACCTGGAAAAGCCACCCTTACAAGGACGTCGAGGTGCTCGAATGGTTCCGGCGCCACCAGCTTGCCGAGCGTGTGTTCCAGGGCAGGACGCTGGACTGCGCGGCCCTCGACGAGGCGATCGCCACCTATGGCGTGACCCATCTCCTGGTCGAGGATCGGGCGAAGGCGGTGTCGTGCGTCGCGGCGGCGGAAGTGTTCGAGAGCGGGGCGGCGAGGGTTTTTCGTTTGAGCCGCTGATCGGCGGCTGGGCGCGGGCAGGTGGCGTGTCTGCTTTCAATGGGAAAGCTACCGGTGGGCTGGCTTCGGCTGTGTGCCGATTTTGATGAAAAAGGCGGTCGTTGACTGATCGCCGGTGTCGTGATTCGTTCTCCCCAATCAAGCGATTGGGAGAGCAGTTCGATGATGGGCAGGCAGGCCGCACCTGAGCAGCTATTTTACGATTTTCGCCTTGAGGATCACGTTCCTGCCAATCATCTGCTGCGCCATATTGATGTCTTCGTCGATCTGGAAGGCGTGCGTCGGGACCTGAAGCCCTTCTATAGCCAGATCGGCCGGCCTTCCGTCGATCCAGAGCTGATGATCCGCATGCTGCTCATCGGCTACTGCTACGGGATTCGCTCTGAGCGTCGCTTGTGCGAGGACGTTCATTTGAACCTAGCGTTTCGCTGGTTCTGCCGGCTGGATCTCAATGGCAAGGTTCCGGATCAGTCGACCTTTTCAAAGAATCGCCATGGCCGATTTCGTGAGAGTGATCTCTTTCGCCACGTGTTCGAAAGCGTCGTTCAGCGCTGCATCGACGAAGGTCTGGTCGGCGGCGAAGGGTTTGCCGTCGATGCCAGCCTGATCCAGGCCGATGCCAACAAGCAGCGCTCCGTGCCCGGCAGCGATTGGGATCCCGCCGATGTCCCGCCCGACGCCAAGCAGACGGTGAAGGACTATCTGGCGCGACTCGACGACGCCGCGTTCGGCGCGGCGAGCGAAGTGACGCCGAAGTTCGTCTCACCGTCGGATCCAGCAGCCCAATGGACCGGGGCGCTTCGAGGGCCGGCTTTCTTCGCCTATGCCACCAACTATCTGATCGATACCGACCACGCGATCATCGTGGACGTCGAAGCCACCCGGGCCATTCGCCAGGCCGAGGTTGGCGCAGCACGGACCATGATCGAGCGGGTCATGGATCGCTTTGGCCTCTATCCCGAGCGCCTTGCCGGCGACAGCGCTTACGGCGCTGCCGAGATGCTCGGTTGGCTGGTCGAGGAGCAAGGGATTGAGCCGCATGTCACGGTCTTCGACAAATCCGAGCGCGACGACGGCACTTTCTCACGCAGCGACTTCACCTACGATCATGAGAAGGACATCTATCACTGCCCTGCAGGTAACGTTCTTCGCACAAAATGGCGACGGTTCAAGGATCAACCCGCGGCCGTCTGCAAGGCAGGCATGATCAAGTATCGCGCACGCAAGGCCGATTGCTCGGTCTGTCCACTCAAGTCGCGCTGCTGTCCGAAGACAAGGACGCGCACCGTTCTCCGCTCGATCCATGAGGGTGCCAGGGACATGGCGCGTGAGATCGCCAAATCCGAAGCCGGCAAAGCGTCAAAGCGCGACCGCAAAAAGGTCGAGATGCTGTTCGCTCATCTGAAGCGGATCTTGAGACTTGGTCGGCTCCGTCTGCGTGGCCCATGCGGCGCCAGTGACGAATTCCTCCTCGCCGCCACCGCCCAGAATCTCAGAAAACTCGCCAAGCTCAGACCCAAACTCGACCCCATCGGCCAACTGGCATGAAATCGGACGATGAATGATCGCATGACGCACAGACCGTAGACATCGAACCGGGCAACAGCCCGGCACCAAGCCTGTTACGCCATGCGGCGGGCTAGGAAAGACATCAAATCAAACCGCCTTTTTCATCAAAATCTGCCAGAAGCAGTCGTTGGCACTATGCGCGAAGCTCAATCCGATCTATCGCCCTTTATTAAATATGAGATTATCTATGGCGAAATGAGCTCAAAGTTCTGAGAGGGATAGGCTTAGTTGATGCTGGCCCTATGGCGATAGGCAGAATGCAGCGGCCAAAGCGACGGAATCGAGCCTGGCCTTCAATTATCGCCCACATTCATCGGAAGAGATAAATGCCAGCTTTTCCGACGATCTTAAAGTAATGAAAAGTTCCAGGATAAATGTACCAAATTGCCTCTCTTTATTGCATCACGAAACGAAAAAAAATGAGAACAGAAGATGTGGATGCAAATAATATTATATTTGATCTCATCTATTGCAATAAATTCTCGAATCTAATCGCAAATTCTTAAACGATCATCATCATATCTCAAATACCATTCACCAAATCTTAAAAACTCTATTTTCTTTTCTCTAGATGATATATTCATCGGTCTTCCAGATTGTCTATTTATCTGCATCACACCATCATCATCATCCCTATAGACAGCAAGCGTTCTTCCTCTTCTATAATATTCGTCCCAATAATAATCTACCTTTTTATTATCAAAGTGAAAATACAAATTTCGAGAGCTCATATACAAACTTTTCTTTCTGTAACGATCAAGCTTTATCCAATAGGTTATCATGGTTCCTTTATCTTCAAGTCCAACAGCTGTCCACACAGTGAATGAGCAGTTATTGTCGATTTGCAATCTATAAATATTCTCCTTTTCGATTGTCTGTCTTTTATTTGATCTATGATCATCTGAATTCTTACGGCATGGTATGGGATGGCAAAGACGAAATGGCGGGTAAGGTACCCACTTACAACCACAATTGAATGCTTGTGCCTCCTGCCGGGTAGCTATAATTGCAAAAAATGCGGCTACTAAAGCTATGCGGAGAGAGAACATTACGACACCTCATGAGCGCGAAACGTTATGATAGCGTAAATATATTTTTTTTCAACTATAAATCATCAAACTTTTGTCCCTATTGGTATGGCAAATTGTCGGTTTCAAGTAGCGTTTATGAATGAACCGGGCACCAGCGATGAAATGTTGGTTTGGCTGTTCGGAACTGCGTAGGCGATGTCCACCTTGGGTCATACCTTGCCCCCCGACCGCACCCGCTGCGGCTGTTTTGCGGCCGGAAGCTGACGTTGTTCGGAATGCACGCCTGACGACGCTGACCCGCCGTCGCAAAAATCAGCCCCGCAGCTCCGGCACCACCGGCGCCGGCTGGTCCTTGACTGCGATCGCTTTGTTCAGGATCCAGTGCACCGTGGGGAAGGCGAGGTCGTCCCAGGGGATGTTGTCGATCCCGAAGAGGTCGAGTTCCAGGGTTTCGATGCCGGCTGAAAACGCCGGGGTCAGCATGTCGGCGCGGTAAAAAATCTGGACCTGGGCGAGGCGGGGGATGTTGTAGATGGCGAGGAGGTCGGTGATTTCGATGCGCGCGTTCGCCTCCTCCAGGGTTTCGCGCACGGCACCCTCCTCGGTGCTCTCGCCGATCTCCATGAAGCCGGCAGGGATTGTCCAGAAGCCGGACCTGGGCTCGATCGCGCGCCGGCAGAGCAGAATTCTTTCGTCCCAGCGGCAGACGGCGCCCACCACCACCTTCGGGTTCAAATAGTGGATCTTTTCGCAGTCGGTGCAGATATGACGTTCGAGATTGTCGCCGGGCGGGATCTTTCGCTCGACCCGGGCCCCGCAATCGCCGCAAAAGCGCATGCCCGGACCGTCGCTATTCGGGCTTCTTGAACAGGGCTTCGGCGGCGTTCTTCACCGCGTTCTTGTTCTCGATCTCCTGCTTCGCCCGAGACATCTCGACCTCGAGACGGGCGATATAGGCCTGAAGCTCGGCCACGGACCAGCCGCTCAGATCCGGCGGCCCGACCTGACTCTGCCGGCTTTTGACGTCGTCCTCTTCCATGACACTTCCCGTCGTTGCGCTTCACGTGGCTTCGAGATCGTGCTCCTCGGCGACGTGGTCGACCATGTCGTCCTCTTCCATGACACTTCCCGTCGTTGCGCTTCACGTGGCTTCGAGATCGTGCTCCTCGGCGACGTGGTCGACCATGTCGCCGAGCATGCGCAGCACGTGCTCGTCGGTAACCTGATAGAAGACCTGGCGCCCCTGACGTTCCGCCTGCAGCAGCCGGGCCGCGCGCAGGAGGCGCAGATGATGGCTGACCAGGGACGGCGACAGGTTCAGCTGATGCGCCATGTCGCCGACCGAGACCTTCTCCGCGAGGCAGCTCAAGATGATCCGAAGGCGGCTCGGATCGCTCATCAGCCGGAACATCTCCGACAGTTCGTAGACCTGGTCCTCGCTCAAGCGCTCCGAGAACGTTCTGAACTGTCTCCTGGCCATGACGTTTTCACCCGCCGGACGGCGGACCCCGCTCTGGCCGCACGACTGCGCGGCCTTCGGCGAACCTAGGCAAAAAACCGGGGCCTGTACAGCATATCGACCGGCGCCCGCCGCCAGCGCGATCTTGACAAACCCCCCGTCGCCGATGACGTTTCGGCCAGGGTCCGGCCACATACGAGAAAAACCTGTGAGTGAAGACATCAAGCGCTATTTTCCCGTCTCCTGGGAGGAAATGCACCGCGATTCCCGGGCACTCTCCTGGCGGCTCGCGGAGCAGGGGCCCTGGCGGGGCATCGTCGCGATCGCGCGCGGCGGCCTGGTGCCGGCGCAGATCGTCGCCCGGGAACTCGAGATCCGGCTGATCGACACCATCTGCATCTCCAGCTATGACGACCAGACCCGGCGCGAGCCAAGGATCCTGAAGAGCATCGAGGGTTCGGGCGAGGGATGGCTGATCGTCGACGATCTCGTCGACACCGGACGCACCGGCCGCATCGTGCGCGACATGCTGCCGAAAGCCCACTTCGCCACCGTCTACGCCAAGCCCAAGGGCCGCGAGGTGGTCGACAGCTTCGTCACCGAGGTCAGCCAGGACACCTGGATCCTGTTCCCCTGGGACCAGCAGCCGCAATTCGTCCAGCCCATCATCGCCAGCAAGGCGCAACCTTGACCAGGCCCCGCCCGGATCGTCGACCAGGCGCGGCCTGGACCGTTAACTTCCAGCCGTTGACGCCGAACGCGGCTTCGCAGGACGGGCAGGAACCTTGACCGATACCAGCTTCAACGTCGTGCTGTTCAAGGGGGACGGCATCGGTGTGGATGTGAGCGACGCCGCCTTCGCGGTGATCGAGGCGGCGCGTAGGCGCACAGGCGGGTTCGACCTCGCGATCGAGGATTTTTCGGCGGGTGCGGCCTATTTCAGGGAGCATGGGCGCGATCTCGCGCCCGGTGCGGAAGACGCGGCGGCGCGATCCGACGCCATTTTTCTCGGCGCGATCGGGCTGCCGTCGGTGCGCCACGACGACGGCACCGAGATCGCCCCGCATCTGCGCCTGCGCGAGCAGTTCCAGCTCTATGCGGGCGTGCGTCCGGTCAAGGCCTATCCGAATGCGCCGCAACGACTCGCCGCCCCGGAAGCCGCCGGCATCGATCTCGTGGTGCTGCGCGAGTCGACCGAAGGGCTTTTCTACACCGCCGCCGCCCATGGGCGGGACACCGTCGCCAGCGACGACGAGGTTCAGGACATCCTGCGCATCACCCGGCCGACCACGGAAAAGCTGCACGACTTCGCCTTCAGGCTCGCGGAAAAGCGCAAGGCCAAGGGCGGCAGGGGGCTTGTCACCTGCGTCGACAAGGCGAACGTCTTTCGCTCCATGGCGTTCTTCAGAAGGATTTTCGACGAGCGCAAGGACCGCTTCCCCGACATCCAGACCGGCTATGCCTATATCGACGCCATGGCCCTCGATCTCGTCCGGAAACCCTGGACGTTCGACGTGCTGGTCATGGAGAACATGTTCGGCGACATCATCTCCGATCTGGCGGGCGGGCTCGTGGGCGGCATGGGCATGGCCGCCTGTGCCGAGATCGGCGACGCCCACGGTCTCTTTCAGCCCGCCCACGGCAGCGCCCCCGACATCATGGGCCGGGACGCCGCCAACCCGCTCGCCGCGGTGCTGAGCGGTGCCTTGATGCTCGATTACCTCGCCGATCGCGCCGGCCTCGACGCACCCGCCGAGGCGGCGGCGCTGATCGAAGCGGCTGTCGAGAAGGGGTTTTCGGAAAACCGCCTGAGGCCGATGGAATTCGGCGGCGATCAGGGCACCAAAGCGCTCACCGAAGAGCTGATCGCGATCGTCGGCGAAGGTGCCATGAGCGCCTGAGCAATGCACGGTGGCACCTTGCAAATTGAGGAGCCAGCGTTAGATTTGCCCGTCTGCGGATGATCGACGATCAAGAGCGGCCGTCCGGCGAGGGTCGAGGGAGGTTGCCATTGGGTTCGAAAGCCCGGTTCGAGATGCGCTGGCTGCCGGTGCTGCTTGCGGCGTGGGTGCCGACCGGCGAGGCTCAAGCCGCTGACGAGCTCGCCGTCGACGTCACCTACCTGTCCCAGGAGGTCGAGCGTCTTCCGCCGCTTTCCCTGCTCGATCCGATCGAGATCCCGGACGAGGGCTTCGCGGGCGCCGAGCTCGGCCAGGCGGACAACCAGACCACCGGCGGTTTTTTGGGGCATGACTACAGGCTCACCGAAGTGCAGGCGGCGGTCGACGGCGATATCGTCGCCGAGGCGAAAGAGACACTGGCGGCGGGTGCGCGCCTGCTGCTGGTCGACGCGCCGGCCGATCAGCTTCTGGCGATCGCGGATCTCCCCGAAGCCGAGGGCGCCCTTCTTTTCAACGTCGCCGCCGAGGACGATCGCCTGCGCACCGAGGACTGCCGGGCCAATCTCTTCCACATCATCCCGAGCCGCGCGATGAAGGCGGATGCGCTCGCCCAGTATCTCGCCTGGAAACGCTGGCGCGAGTGGTTCCTGATTCACGGCACGGCCGAGGACGACCTGCTCATGAAGGCGGCGATCGAACGCGCGGCGAACAAATTCGGCGCCGAGATCGTCGAGACCCGCGCCTATGAATATGAAGCCACCGCGAGACGGACCGACACGGGCCACGTCCAGATCCAGACCCAGCTTCCGGTCTTCACCCAGGACGCCGAGGAGCATGACGTCATCGTCGCCGCCGACGAAAGCGACGTGTTCGGCGAATATCTGCCCTACCGCGCCTGGGATCCGTCCCTCGTGGTCGGCACCCACGGCCTTCGTCCGACCGCCTGGCACCGTTCCCACGAAGCCTGGGGCGGCACCCAGATGCAGGGCCGCTTCGAGGACGCCGCCGGACGCTGGATGACCGAGAAGGACTATGTCGCCTGGCTCGCCATGCGCACGCTCGGCGAGGCGGTGACGCGCACCGGCAGCGCGGATCCCGGGGTGCTTCGCGACTATCTGGTCAGCGATCAGTTCGAGATCGCCGCCTTCAAGGGTGAGGGGCTGACCTTCAGAAGCTGGAATCAGCAGATGCGCCAGCCGGTGCTGCTGGTGAGCGCTCGCATGCTGGTCTCGGTGTCGCCTCAGGACGAGTTCCTGCACCAGCGTACACCGCTCGACACCCTCGGCTTCGATCAGCCTGAAAGCCAGTGCACGCTCGAGTGAGCCTGAAACGACGAAAAGGAAAGTTCATGCGAAACACGCTCCTTCGCGCCCTCGCCATCGCCGCCATGGCCGCCCCGCTCGCCGCGGGCCAGGTCCACGCCCAGGCCGGTCTCCTGACCGGCGGCGCCGAAAAGCTGGAACCGATCAAGCTTTCCTCCGGCCAGCCGCTGACCTCGGCCCCTACGAGCTGGAGTCCGGCAAATATTACGAGATCGAGATCGAGGCGGACGGATCTGCGGAAATCGCGCTGGTCGGACCCGACTTCTTCCGCAATGTCTGGATCGACGAGATCGTGATCAACGACCTGGAGATCCGCCCGCTCGGCGTCGACAGCCTGGAGTTCGACGACGAGGGCGTGATGGAAATCTCCTTCGTCACCATCCGGCCGGGCTCTTTCACCCTGCAGATCCCCGGCACCAGCAGCGACAGCCAGAAGGCGGTGTTCAACGTGAAATGACCTGACCCTTCGGCAGAGTCGGGATCATCGCCGGTCTTGACCGCCGGCTGACAGCGGGATACGCCAGCTCGCTGGAAAAGGCCGATGAGCGTCATTGACGGATATTCAGCTTGGAATTTCCGGGCTTGCCGCTTGTTGGAAGGCGTGAGGGCCGCAGATTGCGGCACCGCAGCAAAGCCAGGCCTCACATCCATCCACGCCGGGACGGGTTTCGGAGACGACTTGATGAACATGACTTCTCAACATGCGGAAACCGCTGCCATGCCCGAAGCGTCCCCGCTGCCCGAGCACCTGAAGCGCCTGGAAGCGGAGAGCATCGAGATTTTTCGCGAGGTCGCGGCGAGTTTCCAGAAGCCTGTCATGCTCTATTCGATCGGCAAGGACAGCTCGGTGCTGCTGCATCTCGCGGTCAAGGCGTTCTATCCGGCCAAGCCGCCCTTTCCGCTCCTTCATGTCGACACGACGTGGAAGTTCAAGGAGATGATCGAGTTCCGCGATCGGCGCGCGAAGGAGCTCGGCCTCGACCTGATGGTGCACATCAACCAGGACGGCGTCGAGAAGGGCATTGGTCCGATCACCCACGGCTCCGCCGTCCACACCGACGTCATGAAGACCCAGTCCCTGAAGCAGGCGCTCGATCGGCATCAGTTCGATGCGGCCTTCGGCGGTGCCAGGCGGGACGAGGAGAAGTCCCGCGCCAAGGAGCGCATTTTTTCGTTCAGGAACCGAGCCCATGCCTGGGATCCGAAGAACCAGCGCCCGGAGCTCTGGAACCTCTATAACGGCCGCGTCGCCAAGGGCGAGAGCGTGCGCGTGTTCCCGCTCTCCAATTGGACCGAGCTCGACATCTGGGCCTATATCGAACTCGAAAACATCCCGGTCGTGCCGCTCTATTTCGCCAAGGAGCGCCCTGTCGTCTGGCGGGACGGCATGTGGATCATGGTCGACGACGAGCGGTTGCCGCTGGAGTCCGGCGAGACGCCTGAGATGAAGTCGGTGCGTTTTCGCACCCTCGGCTGCTACCCGCTCACCGGCGCCATCGAGTCCACGGCCGGCACGCTGCCGGAGCTGCTCTCGGAGATGGCGCTCAGCCGCAGCTCCGAGCGTCAGGGCCGGGTGATCGACAAGGATCAGCCGGGCTCGATGGAGAAGAAGAAGCAGGAGGGGTATTTCTGATGAGCGTGATCGCCCTTCAGGACGTGGACGGCGCGTCCGCGCAGAAATCGCTTCTCCGCTTTCTCACCTGCGGCAGCGTCGACGACGGCAAGAGCACGCTGATCGGGCGCATTCTCTACGACGCCAAGCTGCTGCTCGAGGATCAGGTCTCGGCACTCGAGACCGAGAGCAAGCTCTATGGCACCCAGGGCGGCGAGCTCGATCTCGCCTTGATGGTCGATGGCCTGCAGGCCGAGCGCGAGCAGGGCATTACCATCGACGTCGCCTATCGCTATTTTTCGACGGCCAGGCGGAAGTTCATCGTCGCCGACACGCCCGGCCACGAGCAATATACCCGCAACATGGCGACCGGCGCCTCGACCGCCGATCTCGCGATCATCCTGATCGACGCCAGGAAAGGCGTGCTCACCCAGACGAGGCGTCACAGCCGCATCGCCGATCTGCTCGGCATCCGCCACATCGTCCTCGCGGTCAACAAGATGGACCTCGTGGACTACAGCGAGGCGCGCTTCGAGGAGATCCTTTCGGACTACGAGGCCTTCGTCGAGAGCCAGGGCCTCAAGTTCGAAAACGTCACCGCGATCCCGCTCTCGGCGCTCAAGGGCGACAACGTCCTCGCCAGGGCGGAGACCATGGCCTGGTATGAGGGGCCGGCGCTCCTGGAGCATCTCGAGACGGTCGAAATCGAGACCGAGGCATCGGACGCCTTCCGTTTCCCCGTGCAGCTGGTGACGCGCCCCGACCACAGCTTTCGCGGCTATGCCGGCACGGTGGCGAGCGGCTGCATCCGGCCGGGGCAGGGGATCATCGTCCAGCCCGGCAGCCAGCAGGCCAAGGTCACGCGGATCGTCACCATGGACGGCGACCAGGCGGTGGCCTGGAGTGGCGACGCGGTGACGCTGTGTCTGGATCGGGAGATCGACATTTCGCGCGGCGACGTGATCGCCGATGCCGGGAACTCGGTGGAGGTCACTGACCAGTTCGCCGCCCATCTGATCTGGATGGACGACCAGGCCCCGCTTCTGCCGGAGCGCTCCTATCTCCTGAAGCTCGGCACCAAGACCATCGGGGCTGCCGTCACCCGCCTCAAATACAAGGAGGACGTCAATTCGGGCGAGCAGCTGGCCGCGGACACGCTCACGCTGAACGAAGTCGGCTTCGTCAATTTCAGCCTCGACCAGCCGATCGCCTACGAGCCCTATGAGCGGAGCCGGGCGCTCGGCGGCTTCATCCTGATCGACCGTGTCTCCAACCAGACCGTCGCCGCCGGCATGATCGCCTTTGGCCTCCGCCGCGCCACCAATCTGGTCTGGCAGGAGGTGGACGTCGACAAGCAGGCGAGGGCGAAGCAGAACAAGCAGAAGCCCTGCCTTCTCTGGTTCACCGGCTTTTCCGGCGCCGGCAAGTCGACCATCGCCAACCTCGTGGAAAAACGCCTGCATGCCATGGGTCAGCGCACCTATCTGCTGGACGGCGACAATGTCAGGCACGGCCTGAACAAGGATCTCGGCTTCACCGATGCGGACCGGGTCGAAAACATCCGCCGCGTCGCCGAGGTCGGCCGGCTGATGGTGGATGCCGGGCTCATCGTCATGGCGTCCTTCATCTCGCCCTTCAGGAGCGAACGCAATCTCGCGCGAGATCTGTTCGAGGAGGGCGAGTTCGTCGAGGTCTTCGTGGACGCCTCGATCGAGGCCTGCGAGCGGCGCGACCCCAAGGGCCTCTACCAGCGAGCCCGTGACGGCAAGATCCCGAACTTCACCGGCATCTCCTCACCTTACGAGCCGCCGGAAAAGGCGGAGATCCATCTGCCGACCGAACGCCTGACCCCGGAAGAGGCTGCCGAATTGGTGGTCGCCGAGCTCCAGGCCAAGGGCGCCATCTAGGCAGCGAGCCGCTGCGGGGGCTGGACGAGGCGCCTCGGTTTCGTTCGAAGATTTGCGGTCTCGTGCGGGCGGGCTCGGGTTCGACAGGCGGGCTGGGGTGTCCGGGGTTGCGGCGCAGCTCTGCGCGAGTGCCGCTCAGCCGTCTTTTTTTCCATCTTGGGATCGGCGATGCGTGACTTCGGCCGCCGGCCGCACATGTTCAATATCAGGGCGCTCGTGCGGGACCGCCGGAACCGGACCGGATGACCGGCGGTCTCGCGAACGACTTCCGATGGAGGATTGGACCATGCGGCTCTTGTCTTTGCTGTTTGCAGCCCTCTTCGTGCTCTCCGCCTGCGGCTCTTCCAAAACCGATCGGGGCGTGAGCGGCGGCGCCATCGGCGCCGGCGTCGGCGCGGCGGCCGGTGCTGCCACCGGCGGCAGCGTGCTCGGCGGCGCGGTGCTCGGCGGCGCGGCCGGTGCAGCGACGGGCGTTCTGACCGACAAGGATGACGTCGATCTCGGCGACCCGGTCTGGAAGAAGTAGCGGCCGCGCCGGCTGGCGCTCTTGGCCGCCTCATCGTCGATCGCGTGCACGGTGAGATCGGGAAACGTCTCCTTGAGCCAAAGCGGTCGGAAGGCTCGGCTTGAAGCCGGCCGGCGCAGTGCGCTCAGCAGTCGTTCCGACTCCGATGGGCGGAGGCGACGATCGCGGGGCGGTTTATTCCGCGGGCAGGGTGGCCTCGATTTCGGCGCCGCCATAGTCGTGGACGCTGTCCTTCGCACGAAGCGTGACCCTGTCGATGCCGTCGGGGATGGCGACGCCGCCGAGCGAGCGGGTGAAGGGCTGCTCGTTTTCGTGCGGATGGAGGAGGACGCGGGTGCCGAGCACGGTGCCGTCGGGGGCGACCACGTCCCAGGCGTCGGCATAGTGATCCCAGCCCTCGTCTTCATGCGCGACGGTGACGTCGAAGCGATAGGTGCCCGCACCCTCCATTTTCACCTCGACGCCCACGACGTCGGCCTCCCCGGCAACGGCGGCACCGCCGGCGAGGCTCAAGGCCATAGCCAAAATCCATCGTCCCAACATGATGCTCCTCCTTCTACCAACGCTCAGGCAAGTCCGGGCCGCAGGCCCCGCCTGCCCGCCTGCTAGAAGGAGTTGGCGATGGCCTCGAGATGTCGGTGGCGGCGCGGGTTCATCGACTGCACGCGGAGACCATAATAGGCGCCGTCGCGCTCGGCCAGCCGCACGGTCAGATATTGCCGGAGCGAGCCGATCCCCCATTCGCAGTCGATCATCCAGTCGCCGTCGCCGGCTTCTCTCGGATCGTCGCAGGAATCCAGCGGCAGATCCGAGATCGAATGCACCACGTCCTTCAATCCCTGCAGCGACGTCCACCAACTCTCGCCGGCGAACGGGTTGTCCTCGTCGTCGAGAAAGCCGGTCAGCGCGTCCTCGAATCCGGTGACGTCGATCTGCACCTGCTCGCGCAGCCAGCGTTTCGGATCGTCGACGTCGCCGGCGGCCGGCGTGAGCGTGAGCTCGCTCAGGCTGGCAAACGCACCGTCGCTCGGGTGGACCGAGACCTGCCAGTCATCGTCGCCCGCCTGGCGCTCGACCGTGCAGGTGAGCTCGTAGCCCTCCGGCACGAACAGCCGATCGCACAAGCCATCGGCTGCCAAAGCCGAACCGGCCGGCACCAGCCAGCCCAGGGTCAGCAGGCCGAAAAATCCCAATCCGCCAAAGCGAGCTTGTCGATTGCGAAGCATGAGACGTTCCCATCCAGTCCCGGCACACCAGGGCGGTCATGCCGGAACGGCGATGGGAATGCCGGTCAGGCCGCCGCCAGGCGTTTCTCCGAGCACAATATTTGGGTGGTCAGCAGCATCCGTTCCAGCTTTTTCCGGATCCGATGCGTGATCTCGTCGTCGAGATCGGCGATCTGCAGGTCGATCAGGAGCGGTCGTCCGGGCTCCGAATCGGACCGGGACATGTGGCAGCGCTCCGGGATCAGGTCGAACATGGCGACCAGATCCAGGACGCGCGGCAGGGTCGACGGGTCGGCCTCCGCGGCGATCGAAAAGCAGGTAACGCTTTTGATTTTCGGTGAGGAATGCAGCGGATGAGCGGCCGGACTAGGCGATGTCGACGGCGTGAGCATGGCGAGACTCCACGATAGCGAACTCTGGTCTTGGGCGAACGGCACTGTCCCGGCCTCGCGATGAGGCCGGGCCGCTAATTCGCGACCGGGCGCTATGGTGGATCCATGGCATGAGCTGACTTTAGGCCCGCCGGACGGCCTTCACAACAGGATTCAGGTGAGCGGCACGAAAGCGACGGGGAAGAGTACCCGCTTATGCAATTCGCCGCCGGCTGATCGGGTCACCAGAACCAGCTCCTGGCGGCCGGCGGGGCCGATCGGTGCCACCAGCCTGCCATCGGGGGCGAGCTGGTCGACCAGGGCTTCCGGCAGGCTCGTGGCGGCCGCGGCGATCAGGATGCGGTCGAAGGGGGGATGTTCCGGTGCTCCCTGCCGGCCGTCACCCTCGATGTAGCGGATGCCCCGATAGCCGAGGTCTTCGAGGGTCGCCTTCGCGGCGCGCGCCAACGGCGCCACGTTCTCGACGGTCACGATATCCGTCACGAGCTCGGCGAGCACGGCGGTCTGGTAGCCGGAGCCCGTGCCGATCTCAAGCACGCGGTGATGGGGCTCGAGCTTCAGATGGTGGGTCATGAGCGCGACTACCAGCGGCTGCGAGATGGTCTGGCCGTGGCCGATCGGCAGCGGCGTGTTCGCATAAGCCTCGCCCCGTTCCATGGCAGGCACGAATTTTTCGCGCGGGACCCGGCTGAGTGCTGCCAGGACCTTCGGGTCGATCGCGTTGCCGCCGTCGCCTGTCCCGTGTTGTTGCACGAGGGTTTCGATCTCGCGGATCACGGCTTTTCGCGCGGTGGCGTGGGCGTCCTGCTCGGAGCGCTCCGCCATTGTCAAACCTCGAAGATCGGGCCAAGCAGCTGGCGGAGCTGGTCGAGCCCGGTCTGGGAGACGCGGTAGCGGCGGTGGTGCTTGAAGACGCGCTTGGCCACCAGGTTCTGCTTCACGCATTGGGATGGATTGCCGACCTTGATGCCCTGGTCGGTCAGAAGCGCGTTCGCCTCGCCAGTGCCGAAGCAGCGATCACCGGAGCGAAGCTGGGCGTAGTAGCCGGCGAGCAGCATGCGGTCGACATCGGTCGCGGAGCGGGGCATATGCTCCAGCCATTCGCCCAGATGCGAGGGCGCATGGCCCGCGCCGTTCGGCGATCCGGCGTCCGTCGTCTCGGTATTCGCGGCGGGCAGGGCCGGTGCCGGTTCGGCGTTCCGGCCGCTGGCGAGGCCGGCGAACAGCGCGTCGATGCGCGCGGCATAACGCTCGACGAAGGCCTCGCTGCCCTCGACCTCGAATTCGCCTTGAGACAGATTGATTCTCAGCCGCGTCCTGGTCTGGTCCAACAGCCTCTCCGATCCGCGGGGCGGCGCCAAGCCGTTTCGATCAGCGGCAATCTAGCGGCAGTCGGCCCGGCGGCGCAAGCTGATCGATCTGGAGAGCGGAACTCAATCTGCTTCGACGGCCAGCCTCGAAAGGGCGTCTCGGATCGCATCCGGCACCGGCATCGGCGTCTCGCTTTCGCGCTCGACGAAGACATGGACGAAATAGCCGTCGGCCGCGGTGTCGTCATCATCGCCGCGGAACAGGCCGATCTCGTAGCGCACGCTGGAGCGGCCGATGCGGCCGACCCGGAGGCCCGCCGCGATCGTCTCAGGAAACTGGAGCGCCTTTCGGAAGCGGCAGCCGCTCTCGACGCAAAAGCCGATCACCTCGCTCTTCCAGGGATCGAGCCCGCCCTCGTTCATGAGATAATGGGCGATCGCGGTGTCGAAGAAGCTGTAATAGTTGACGTTGTTGACGTGGCCGTAGATGTCGTTGTCCATCCAGCGGGTCGGCAGGATGGAGAACGTCTTGTAGGCGCTTCTCGGCTGCGGGGCGTCTTCGTGCATGACCGGCTCAGACGCTCGGCGCGAAGCGCTTTTGGATCAGGCGGACGAGGGCCCGAAGCGCCGTCGCCTCGCCGCCCTTGGGCCTGCCGGGCCGAGCGCTCGGGGTCCAGCCATAGATGTCGAGATGCGCCCAGCTGCCGGTATCGGTGACGAAGTCCTTCAAAAACAGAGCGGCGGTGATCGAGCCCGCCATGCCGCCCGCACCCGCATTGTTGATGTCGGCGACCGGGCTGTCGATGATCTCGCGATAGGGCTTGTGCAGCGGCAGGCGCCAGAGCGGGTCCTCCGCTTCGGCCCCGGCCTCGAGCAGGTCGGCGGCCAGACCGTCGTCCGGCGTGAACAGCGCCGGCAGATCGGCGCCGAGCGCCACCCGTGCAGCGCCCGTGAGCGTCGCGCAGTCGATCATCAGATCCGGCGTCTCCTCGTCGGCGAGCGCCAGCAGATCGGCGAGCACGAGGCGGCCCTCGGCGTCGGTATTGCCGATCTCGACGGAGAGCCCCTTTCGGGTCGCGATGACGTCGCCGGGCCGGAAGGCGTTGCCGGCGACGCTGTTCTCGACGGCACCGATCAGGAGACGAAGGCGGACCGGGAGACCGAGCGCCATGACGGCCTGCGCGACCGAGAGCGTGGTCGCCGCCCCGCCCATGTCCTTTTTCATGAGCGCCATCGCCGAGGCGGGCTTGAGGTCGAGACCGCCGGTATCGAAGCACACACCCTTGCCGACCAGCGTGAGCTTCGGCGCGTCCGCATCCCCCCAGGTGAGGTCGATCACGCGCGGTGCCCGATCGGACGCGCGGCCGACCGCATGGACAGCCGGAAAATTCTCGTCGAGGAGGGCGTCGCCTTCGATGGTCCCGACCTCGGCGCCATATCCGTCCGCGACGCCGCGCGCCGCGGCTTCGAGGTCGGCGGGGCCCATGTCGTTGGCAGGCGTGTTGATCAGGTCGCGGCCGAGATGGATGGCATCCGCGAGATGTCCGGCTTCGCGCGCCAGGGCGCCGTCTCCGGTGACCAGCCGCTTCGCCTCGCGCTCGCTTTGCTTGTAGCGATCGAAGCGGTAGGCGGCGAGCGCCCAGCCGAGGGAGGCGTGGCGCCGCGTCTCGTCGTCGATCTCGCCGGCGAGCACCCAATCGCCTGCCGGAAGCCGGCTGTGCACGCGCGAAAAATCCCAAAGGGAGGGGGGATCACTCGTGATCAGGACGGCGCCCGCGAGCGCGCCGTCCGGTCCCGGCATGATCGCCGACTGGCCCGCCTTCGCCTTGAAACCGGTGCTGTCGAGCCAGGCCCTGACGCTCTCAGGCTGATCGTCCCGCCAGGCATCGAAACCGGCGGCCGGCACGCGGTGCAGGGGGAGGGCGGGGCGTTCCTCGGCTGTTTCGATCAGGCAATCAGGCATGGGTTTTCTCTGGGTTGATGTGTCCGGCTCGGATGTCGTTTCGTGTCAGGCAACCAGATCTTAACCCCTCCCTCCTACACTCCAAGGCATGGTCCATGGGATCCTGGGAATCCGTGCGGCCGCGAAAAAAACTTCGAGGCCCGGACTCCCAGGGTCGCATGGACCAGAAGACCAGGGTAGCGGCAAGGGGTTAACATTTTCTTTCGCACGCAGCCTTGCGGAGCCACGGGTCGAAGCCACCAGGCACCCATTGCACCGGTCACTCCGCGATGCGGGCGAGCGCGGCTTCCAGCTTTTCGCGGTTGCGCAGCATGTCCGCCTGGCGCGTCCGCTGCTCCTCGACCACGTCGGCGGGCGCGCGGTCCAGGAATTGCGGGTTGGTCAGCTTCTTTTCGATCTTGGCGAGATCGGCGAGCGCCTTCGAAAGCTCCTTGTCCAGGCGCTGCCGCTCCTGATCGAGATCGATGACGTCGGCGAGCGGGAGCGCGAAGGTCGCCTCGTCCACCACCACCTGCAGCGCGCCCCTGGCGATCGCCGCCTCGCTCGGCTGGATGCCATCCAGACGGGCCAGTCTGCCCATCGCGGCCGCGTGTCGGGCGAGGCGGGCCTTGGTCTCGTCGGAGGCGCCATGCACGCTGAGTGAAATCTTCGCGGCCGCCGGCACGCCGACCTCGTTTCTCGCGGTCCTGATCGCGCCGATGCTGCGCACCAGCCAGTCGATCTCGGCCTCCGCCGCCTCGTCGAGGAGGTCGTCGCCGAACGCCGGCCAGGCCGCCGCGATCAGCGGGCCGCCTGGCGAGTCGAAGCGGCGCTGCCAGAGCTCCTCGGTCACGAAGGGCGTGGCGGGATGGAGCAGATGCAGCATCCTCGCGAGTGCCCAGGCGGCGGTCTTCTGCGTCTCCACCTTATCCGGGCCGTCCTCGCCCTGGAGCATGGGCTTGGCGAGTTCGACATACCAGTCGCAGAACTCGTTCCAGGTGAACTGGTAGAGCGTGCTCGCCGCCTCGTTGAACCGATAGTCCTCGAAGGCCTTTCGGACGTTGCGGCTGGCCTGGGCGAGCTTGCTCACGATCCAGCGGTTGACGATGTTTTCGCAGGACGCGGGATCGAAGGCCGGGTCGAGCGCGCAGCCGTTCATCTCGGTGAAGCGCGCGGCGTTCCAGAGCTTGGTCGCGAAATTGCGATAGCCCTCGACCCGGCTCGCGCCGAACTTGATGTCGCGCCCCTGGCCGGTGCTGGCGAGGATGGTGAAGCGAAGGGCATCCGCCCCGTATTGCTCGACCAGATCCAGCGGATCGATGACGTTGCCCTTGGACTTCGACATCTTCTGGCCGCGCTCGTCCCGGACCAGGCCGTGGATGTAGACGTCCCGGAACGGCACGTCGCCCATGAACTTCAGGCCGAGCATCATCATGCGCGCGACCCAGAAGAAGATGATGTCGAAGCCGGTCACCAGAACGGTGGTCGGGTAGTAGCGCTCCAGCTCCGGCGTCTTCTCCGGCCAGCCCAGGGTCGAGAACGGCCATAGGCCGGAGGAGAACCAGGTGTCGAGCACGTCCTCGTCCTGGGTCAACGCAACACTCTTTCCATAGTGAGCCTCGGCGAGCTTCGCCGCGGCTGCGGCGTCCTCGGCGACGAAGACCTCGCCGTCCGGGCCGTACCAGGCGGGGATCTGGTGGCCCCACCAGAGCTGGCGCGAGATGCACCAGGGCTGGATGTTGCGCATCCACTCGAAATAGATGTTTTCGTACTGCTTGGGCACGAAGCGGGTGCGTCCGTCCTCGACCGCGGCAATGGCCTCCTTGGCCAGCGTCTCCGCGTCGACATACCACTGATCGGACAAGAAGGGCTCGACCAGGGTACCGGAGCGGTCGCTGATCGGCACGGCATGGCGGATCGGCTCGATCTTCTCGATCAAACCTTCGGCCTCGAGGTCGGCGAGGATCTTTTTACGGGCCTCGAAACGGTCCAGACCGCGATAGGCCTCGGGGACCTGATCGTTCAGCCGCCCATAGGTGTCGAAAACGTTGATCATGTCCAGATCGTGACGCCGGCCGACCTCGAAGTCGTTGAAGTCGTGGGCAGGCGTCATCTTGACCGCGCCCGAGCCTTTCTCGGGATCGGAATAGTCGTCGGCGACGATGATCAGATCGCGCCCAACCAGGGGGAGAACCGCGTGCCGGCCCACCAGATCGGTGTAACGCTCGTCCTCGGGATGCACCGCGATGCCGCTGTCGCCGAGCATGGTCTCCGGCCTCGTGGTGGCGACCGTGACGTGCTTTGCCGGATCGTCCTTCAGGGGATAGCGGATATACCAGAGCTGGCCGTCGACCTCCTCCTGGTTGACCTCGAGGTCGGAAATCGCGCTCTGCAGCTGGCAATCCCAGTTGACCAGGCGCTTGTCCTTGTAGATCAGGCCTTCGCGGTGCAGTTGCACGAACACCTTTCGCACCGCCGCGGACAGGCCCTCATCCATGGTGAAGCGGTCGCGCGACCAGTCGGGCGAGGCGCCGAGGCGATGCAGCTGCTGGCTGATCATGCCGCCGGACTGCGCCTTCCACTCCCAGACCTTGCGCAGGAATTCCTTGCGGCCGAGGTCGTGGCGAGTCTTCGGCTCGATTTGGCGCTCGACCACCACCTGGGTCGCGATGCCGGCATGATCCGAGCCCGGCTGCCACAGCACCGACCTTGCCGAGCATGCGGTGGAAAGCGGATCAGCGTGTCCTGAATAGTGAAGGTGAGCGCGTGGCCCATATGCAGGCTGCCGGTGACGTTCGGCGGCGGCATCATGATGCAATAGGGGACCCGCTCCGGGTCAGGATTGGCCTTGAAATGCCCGTGTTCTTCCCAAAGCCGGTCGTGGATCGGCTCCACCTCGGAAGGTCGATAAGTCTTGTCCAGCACGCTGAACCACCCCAATGGTCTGACGAAGTTCCGACGCGGATCCGCGCCGACCTTGGGCTATAGGCGAATTCGACCGATCGGGCAAGCGATGCGGCCCTGGAAATGGGCGCGAGGAGAGGCGCCCACGTCCCTGCCGGGCGCCTGCCGTCGGGCGCGGCGCCATGCCGGCGACGGCGCCTCGGGCAGTGCTTCGGCTGGGCGGCCGGCTGCTAGAGCAGCTCGGCGCGCCGCGCGATCTTCTGGATTTCCTTCTGCACCAGGCGCTCGACGATCGCCGGCATGTTCTCGTCGAGCCATTCCTTCAGCATGGGCCTGGCCATGTCCTCGATGAACTGCTCGACGGTCCGGCCGGCGCCGTCGGCCACCGACTCCTCGACGGGGGTCGGGCGGAACGCTTTGGACAGCTTCGCGAAGGCGCCGGTCGTGGTGCTGGCGGTGCCTGTAGAAAGAAGGGCTTCGGTTTCGGCCTTTTTCGTGCTCACGGCTGGTTCATCCTCCTCAGTGATGATCGTCTCGATCGTGTTCGTGTCGTCGTCCGAGTCGTCGATTTCCAAAAGCGGTTCCTCGACGGCCGGCTCGGGCTCTTCGGTCTCGATGATGTCGTCGTCGTCGGCAAGGTCGATGATCTCGGGAAGATCGTCGGCCACCTCCAGCTCGATCTCGGCGTCGTCGTCATCGACGTCGTCGACGAGCTCCAGCGGCGCCGGCGGCGTCTCCTCTTCGAGCGGCTCGAGCACCGGTTCGGGTTCCGGCTCCGACGTGCCCGGACCGTCGTCGAGGGAACGGCCTTCCTCGACGACGGAGGTCAGCTCGAGAACGTCGCCGCCGTCTTCGTCGTCATCATCGTCTTCCAGCACGTCCAGGCCATCGAGCTCGTCCGTCCGCGCGTCCGCCGGAGCCGACCCGCTTTCCTCTTCCGGCCGCGCGTCGTCCGTCTCCTCGTCCGCAATGATCCGCCGTATCGACGACAGGATCTCCTCCATGGACGGCTCTTGGTCTTTAGGCTGTGTACTCACACCACTCTCCCTTTGGGAGTCTCGTCCCGATGCCAGAGCGGCCGGTCTTGCGGCCGGTCTTCACCGGAGTATGGACAGTCGATCATGATTAGTTTCGTTCGTCCGGATCGGTTCCCAATCCGAACCACCGACCGCGAACGTCCTCATAGTGCGCTTCGTAGTCGTAGGGCTCGAGCGGCAGTTCGATGCCTTCGGCGGTCAACGAGCCGATCGCCGCCTTCAAACGGTAGCTGGCGACGATCTCGTCGCGCTGCGCTCCCACCAGGTCGACCTCTGCCTGGAACAGATCGTTCTCCTGGTCAAGCACGTCGAGCGTCGTACGCTGCCCCACCAAAGCCTCCTGGCGCGAACCGTCAAGCGCGATCTCGGCGGCGCGGACCTGTTCCGTGATCGACAGGATGCTGGAGCGCGCGGTCACCAGGGCCTGCCAGGAAGCCGTCACCTCTTCACGAACGGCGCGATACACGGCATCGAGATCGCTTTGCCGCTGGAGCACCGTCTGCTTGGTCTGCCTGACCTGCGCATATTCTCCTCCGCCCTGATATAGCGGAACCGACAATGTCGCACCGATCGACGCCGAACTTTGCCAGTCCAGCGACAGGCTGGGCTCATCGGTATAGTTCAATTCTCCGTTGGCGGAAAGACGTGGATGAAGTGCGCTCTCGGCAACATTCACATCCTCCTTGGCAGCCGCAAGATTAAACTGGGCCGCTAAAATATTGGGATTCATGGATTCGGCTAGCTGCTGCGCCTCCTCCTCGCTCGACGGTAAATTTTCGAGCGGCGCCGGCGGAATCAGGCTCTCCGGCTCCAGATCGATGACGTTTCTGAAGGTGGCGCGCGAGGCGTCGATCGCGCCCGCCGCGCGCACGCGCTCGGAGTCCGCGCCGGCGACCCGCGCCTGCGCCTGGGCGACGTCGGTGCGGGTAACCTCGCCCACCTCGAACCGGTCGCGAGTGGCGCGCAGCTGACGCTTGAGCCGGCTCTCGTTCTGGACGGCAAGCTCCAGCACTGCGAGGTCGTTCAAGAGACCGGTATAGGCGGTCGCCGCGCGCAGCAGCACGTCCTGCTCGACGGACACCAGCCGGGCCCGCTCGACCCGCACCAGCCGTTCGGCGCGCCGCGTGTTGGCGACGGTGGCGCCGCCTTCGTAGATGTTCTGGTCCAGGACCAGCGAATTGGACGTCGAGAAGGTGTCGCCGTCGCCCGCGGGGCTGTGGATGTCGGAATAGGTGGCGTTCGAAACGATCTGCAGGGTCGGGCGCCATCCGCTCCTGGCCTGCGCCACCAGCTCGTCGGTGGCGCGCAGGGCCGCGCGCTGCGCCTCGATCTCCGGGTTGCCGAGATAGGCGGACATCAGCGCTTCGCCCAGCGTCTGCGCCATCGCTCCTGCGGGCGCGGCGAAGAGGAACGCGGCGATGAGCGCGGTTCGCATTCGTCGATCGGTCGGGGTTCGGCTGAGTGCGCAGGTCACGTTGATCTCCGGTCAATCGAGGACGGTACAACAGAAATCGGCGACTTGGATCCGGCGGCGGCAAGGTATGTCCGCCCTCCCCCTTTTCCGGCCTTGTACATGGTTTGACCGTGGGACGCCAGCATGGCGACGAACCGCCGCGACCAGGGTTTGCCGAAAGCTGCATAAAACGCTGCAGCGGCCTCGAACATGGGATGGATGCGCAGGATCAAAAAGCGAATTCCTCGACCTTTTCGAGGCTGGAGAGCGCCGGGACATGCGCGTCGAACAGCACGCGCCTGGCGACGTGGCCGTTGATCCTGGTCACCAGCACGCCTTTGCCGACACGCTTTTCGCCCTCGACCGCGACCAGCCGGCCGCCTTCGTTCAGTTGCTCGACGAGGCTCGAAGGCACTCCCGGCACCGCGCCGATCAACAGGATCGAATCGAAAGGTGCCTGTCCCGGATCGCCGGCGGTCGCATCGGCCGTCACCGACGTCACCACATTGTCGGCTTCGATGCCGTCCAGCACGGCCTGGATGCGCGCCGCATCCTCCTCGTTCGGCTGCATGAAGATCACCGTGGCCGCAAGCCTGGAGGTGACGGCTGCGGCGTAGCCGGTGTCGCAGCCGACCACCAGCGCGACATCGTCCCTGCCGATCGCGGCCGCCTGCAGCAGACGTGCCAGCACCAGCGGCTCGATCAGAAAATGGCCATCCGGCAGGATCAGATCTTCGTCCGCATAGGCGATGCCGTGCAGCGCTTTGGGCAGGAACGCCTCACGCGGCACGTCGCCCATCGCCGCGAGCACGGCCGGATCGTCGATCCGATTGGTGCGAAGCTGATTGTCGACCATATTGGCACGGGACTGAACGGAATCCATCACTGAGTTCTCGGCGCCATCGATCGGTATGTCGGTGAAAGCGGCACCCGGCGAGGACGCGCCGGGGCGGGCCGTCGTTCGGAGCCGAGGGACTATAGACAGATCGGGAAGCCGGGGCAATCCAAGTCTGACTGGCCAAAGTCTGACTGGCGAAGTTCGGCCGGGGAAGCCCGACCGACGTTGACCACGACCCACGACCCCTATAGTTTGCTGGCGTTCGGTTTCGGGCCGGGTAGCAAAGTGGCAATGCAGGGGACTGCAAATCCTCGATCGGCGGTTCGATTCCGCCCCCGGCCTCCAGCGGCCGCGCACCGGCGGCGTCATGCGTGTTGCGGAAACAGAATAGCCGCCGATCCCGACAATCGGGCTTGTTTCCTCGAACGGCGTTCTGCTATAGCATCGTCTTCTTCGATGTTCCTCGGTAGCTCAGTTGGTAGAGCAAGCGGCTGTTAACCGCTGGGTCGTAGGTTCGAGTCCTACCCGGGGAGCCAATCCTTTCGATAAGTGAGAGTTGGTTGGTCGTGCCTGGGAGTCTTGGAGACTTCAGTCGGGGCACGCAGGCGTCAGACAATTCGCTAAACCTAGTTTTCCGACGAAGATCAGTGTCGATCCTGGCTCAGCTCTCCTCGTGCAGATGCGTGGCATTTGTCATGTGCCCAGGAGTCCCAGGTTGGCCTGCTGATCGGACGAAATTTCCCTCCTTGCTTCAAACCGAGCGTCGAGTTCGGCAAGATCATGAACGCTCACGCCGAGTGTTGGACGGATCGCTCTGGGAGGGCCATTCGCAGGGTCACGACCCCCGCCGCCGAGCCGTGACCCGATCGATGCCGTATCGATCTTTGAGCTGTTTCGCCCGAATGTATTTGACATCGCGAACTTCGGACGTGGACTGTTTCCAGCTCTGCGGCCTATTGAACTTGGGCTTTGGAGCACCGCGTCGGACAGCCAATAATCGTGGGATGCACGGATGGCCTACCTTTCTCTGATCGTTTTCTTCGCCATCGTCGTTCTGACTGCGGTCAGCGGGGCGATTTTCAAGCCCGGGCCCTGGTATCTGACGCTGAACAAGCCGTCATGGACTCCACCGGACTGGGCGTTTCCGGTGGTCTGGTCGATCCTCTATTTGATGATAGCGGTGTCTGGATGGCTCGTCTGGATCGAGGCGGGCTGGACGCTGGCGCTGATGCTTTGGCTTGGTCAGCTGGTCCTGAACGGCGCCTGGTCCTGGCTTTTCTTCGGCAGGAGGCGAATGGACCTCGCTCTGGCGGACGTCGCGCTGCTGTGGATCGGCATTCTGGCCTTCATCATCGTCGCCTGGCCGATTTCGACACTCGCAGCCCTCCTGTTTCTTCCCTATCTGTTGTGGGTTTCCGTTGCCGGCCTTCTCAATCTCACCGTCTGGCGTCTGAATCCCACGGCATCGGCATCGGCATCGTGATCGGAGCGGCGCTCCGCGACGACGGGTGGCGAAGCTTTTTGCGTAGCATTCTATGGCTCGCGCGCATGGGGTGAGCCACGGCATCCTTGTTCGCTGTGAAATCATGCCCAATTAAAGCAGGTGCTCAAGGATGTCGCCGTATGACAAACGGCAAGCGAGCGCTATAGTGCCGGGGCTGGATCATCTGTCTCGCCGGGGATGGGCGGACACATCTGATGCACTGTCCTTGGCTCTGCAAGCTTGGCTGATGGTGACCGACAATGCGTATCAGTTTCTTTGACGATTGAGAAAGACCGATGCCCGGACTCAATCTCGCACAGCCGGATATTACGCTTCGTCTCGACAAGAAGGGCGTGATCAGGAACGTCGTCCTGTCCGATCAGATATCAGAGGACGGCGCGCAGGGCCTGATCGGCAAAGCCTGGGAAACCACTGTCGGCGATGTCGGCGGCGGCAAGATCCGGCAGATGCTGGAGCAGGCGCTGAGCCAGGGGGTTTCGGCCTTTCGGCAGATCAATCAGCAATTCCCGAGCGGTGCCGAGCTGCCGATCGAGTTCACCACGGTCCACCTCGGCGGCCAGGCCGGAATCATCGCCATCGGCAAAAATCTGCAGACCGTGGCCGAGCTGCAGTCGCGGCTGGTGGCGGCGCAGCAGGCGATCGAACGCGACTATTGGAAGTTTCGCGAGATCGAGACCCGCTATCGCATGCTGTTCGACAACGCCGCCGAAGCGGTGGTGGTCGTGCGCGGCGCGGGGTTCACGATCGTCGAGGCCAATCCCGCGGCCATTCGCATCCTGGGGGCGGCGCCCGTCGAGAACGATTTTCTCGGCCTGGTGCCGTCGTCCGAGCGCGGCCCGGTTCGCGCCATGCTGGAGCGGGTGCGGGATCAGGGACGAGCGCCCGGGGTTCTGGTCCATCTGAACGGCGGCGCCGAGCCCTGGATGCTGCGCGCGTCGCAGATGAACGCCGCGAACGCTCCGGCTTTCATGCTGCAGCTCGTTCCGGTGGGCCAGGCCGGGACGCTGGGCGAGCCCAAGACCGATTCCGACGTTTATGCCTTCATCGACGACCTGCCGGACGGTTTTGCCCTGCTCGATGCCGACGGCGTCATCCTGCGTACCAACCAGGCCTTTCTCGATCTCGTGCAGATCGGCAACAAGAATCTGGTGGTCGGCCAGCGCATCGGCCGCTGGCTCGGGCGGCCGGGCGCCGATCTGACCGTGCTGATGGCCAATGTCAATCAGCATGGTCGGATCAGGCTGTTCGCCACGACGCTCCATGGCGAATTCGGCGCCGAGGCCGAGGTCGAGATTTCGGCGGCCAGCCGGATCGAGGGCGAACGCCGCCACTACGTGCTGTCGATACGCGATGTGGGCGTGCGCTTGGCGGCAGCGTCGTCGTCGCGATCATCCACCTTCATCCGCGGCGCGCTCGCCAAGCCGGTGGGCAGTGCGCCCTTGCGCGATCTGGTCAGCGAGACCGTCGGATTGATCGAGGAGCATTACATCGAGACCGCCCTCGATCTCACCGGCGGCAACCGCAAGGCTGCTGCCGAACTGCTCGGCTTGAGCCGTCAGGGTCTCTATGCAAAGTTGGGACGGTACGGTCTGAACGGCAGTGATCCGGCCGAAGACAACGGCCGTAGTTGAACCGAACCCATTTGCAACGCGGTTTCCATGGCCTTGACATCGCCCGCATTCGGGCAAGCCGATCTGTCGAATTGCGAGCGCGAGCAGATCCATCTTGCAGGCTCGATCCAACCTCATGGCATGCTTTTGCGCATGGTGGAGCCCGATCTCGACATCATCCAGGCGAGCGCGAACGCTGCTGAATTTCTGGGCGTCGGCGAGGTCGTCGGCATGCCTCTGGAAGGCCTCGACGGCGACATCGCCGCCAATATCCGCCCGTTCCTAGGCGAGCCCCTGGATAGGCTGCCGGTCGCGGTTCGCTGCCATGCAGGGCCGGATCGACGGGCCTTCGATTGCCTGCTGCACCGCCCGCCAACCGGTGGGCTGATCATCGAGCTGGAACGGGCCGGGCCGATGGTCGACCTCTCCCGGGATGTCGATCACGCGCTGCAGCGGCTGATCGCGGCGCCGTCCCTGCGCGGTCTCGCCGATGAGACAGCCAAGGTCCTGAAGGCACTGACCGGCTACGACCGGGTCATGGTCTACCGCTTCGACGAGGAGGGTCACGGCGAGGTCTTCGCCGAAGAGCGCGAGCCGTCGCTCGAGGCCTATCTCGGTAATCGCTACCCGGCTTCCGACATTCCGCAAATCGCAAGGCGCCTCTACGAACGCAATCGCATCCGGGTCCTGGTGGACGTCGACTACCAGCCGGCTCCGGTCTTGCCCGTCTCGTCTTCGGGAGACGATGCCGAGCTCGACATGTCCTTGTGCTTTCTGCGCAGCATGTCGCCGATCCATATCCAGTATCTGAAGAACATGGGCGTCGGTGCCACGCTGGTGATCTCGCTGATGGTCGGCGGCCGGCTCTGGGGACTGATCGCCTGCCACCACTACGCGCCGCGCTTCGTGCATTACGAGATGCGTGCGGTCTGCGAGGTTCTGGCGGAAGCCATCGGCGTGCGCATCGCCGCCTTTTCGAGCACCCACAAGAACCAGGTCGAGCTTTCGGTCCGGCGCCTGGAGCAGCGCATGATCGAGGTCATTTCCCGCGAGGGTGACTGGCGCTCGGCCCTGTTCGACAGTCCGAACCTGCTGCTGACGCCGCTCGACGCGACCGGCGCCGCTCTCCTGTTCGAAGGTCAGATCCATATCGCCGGCGACGTGCCGGGCACCCAGGATCTGCGCGCCATCGGCAGCTGGCTCGATCGCCGGCCGAGAGCGCCGGTGATCGCCACCAAGTCGCTCGGTCTGGATCAGCCCGACTTTGCCCATCTGACGTCCGTCGCCAGCGGTATGGTGGCCACGCCGCTGTCCCGATGTGCGAGCGACTATCTGATCTGGTTCCGCCCCGAGCGCATCCGAACGGTCACATGGGGCGGCAATCCATTCAAGCCGGTGGTCGTCGGCGACGATCCCGCGGATCTTTCGCCCAGGCGCTCCTTCTCCCAATGGCACCAGCAGGTCGAGGGCACGTCCGACAGCTGGTCCGAAGCCGATCTCGCCGCCGCCCGCCTGATCGGCGACGCCCTCGCCGACGTGGCGCTGCAGTTTCGTTCCGTGCGCATGCTGATCGCGCGGGCGCAGCTCGAACAGGTCAGCCATCGCGTCGAGACGTCCGAGCAGCCTTTGCTGATCGCGGATGCCGCCGGCAAGGTGATTCTGACCAATGCGGCTTTCGACCAGCGCATCCGCGGTAGTGCGACGATCGAGAATATCGACGACCTGCCGGTGCTGTTCTCCTCTGGAGAGGAGATCGAAGGAGGGCTGCGTTCGAGCCGGGCGCGGAGCACCGCCTGGCGCGGGGAGGTGCGCACAGGGCAGGGGACGCAGGCATGCCGTCCATACCTCCTGAGGATCGATCCGGTTTCCTCCGCCCCCGACGACGTCATGGGCTTCGTGCTGCTGTTCAGCGATCTGAGCGAACAGAAGGCCGCGGAAGAGGCGAGGCGGCAGTTCCAGGATGAAATACTCGCCCGCCATCGCATGCCGGCGATGCCTCTCGATTCCGAGACCGATCTCCTCTATCGCAACATTCTGGCGTCGATCGTCGGCAACGCGCAGCTCGCCGCCCTGGAGATCACGGACAGCATGGATGCGGCGCAGATGTCGACCATGCTGGAAAGCGTGAGCTCGTCGCTTAACCGGACCACCGGTCTCCTCGAGCAGCTGATCGGCCATTCGGCGAGGGGCGACGACGATCGCCTGCGTCGGTCCGGCAGCGTCTGACCGAGATCGGTGTCAGATCTGCCGGTCGCCGGCCGTCATCGATTGGTGCACGGCTAGGGACAGCCCGATGTTGAAGCGAAAGGCCTGCTTCGCTTCATCGACGATGGCGTCGACGCCGTCCGCGAGCGCGCCTGCCCGATCGAGCGTCGCACGAAACATTTCCTTGTAGCGCTCGACGTCGCCGATCTCGGAAAAGTCATAGAAGCGCAGCATGTCCGGCGCGAGCCCCGGCGATGTCGAGAGCAGGGATCTGACGATCTGTCCGCCGCTGAGATCGCCGATATAGCGGACATAGGCGTGACCGATCAGGCGGGCCGGCTCCGATCTCGCGACCTCGGCGATGCGCCCGGCATAGGCATGGGCGGCGGCGAGCATCGGCAGGATCTCCTCCCAGGATGGCCCGGCGAGGGCCGTGAGATCGGAAGCCATGGTGTCGCTTCGAAACAGCTCGGCCCAGGAAAACAGGTCGATGACGGGGTGCATCGCGCGCTCGCCGAGGGCGCGTTCGAGATCGCGATAGACGGGCTGGAGATTGCGCAGATATAGGGCGTAGCCTTCGAGGCTCGCGCGCCGCTTCAGAATTTCCCGGACATAGCCCGAGCGCTCGGCCTCGACATGCAGGGCCTGGGTCTCTACCCGCAGCCTTGCCGAGAGATCGCTGCTGTTGATGTCCACGCATAGCCTCCTGTTCGTCGACCACACTCGATTCCGCGCGCTTGCTTGACGCCCGTTGATTCAAGCAAGATTGACACATTGGAACGCCTTGGTCACTGTCTCAGAATCCGGCAGAGCGGCCCGCAAGGCAAGGCGCCGCCGGCAGGGATGCGAGATCGCAGGACGGGAGAACGGTTCGGGCATGAATGGCAGCTTTCCCTTTTCGGCGATCGTCGGCCAGGACGAGATGAAGCAGGCATTGCTGATCGCCGCGGTCGAGCCGCTGATCGGCGGCGTGCTGGTGTTCGGCGATCGCGGCACCGGCAAGTCCACGGCGATCCGAGCACTCGCCGCCCTGCTCCCGCCGATTCAGACACGCCCCGGCTGCGCCTATCATTGTGATCCCGATGATCCCGACGCCTTTCGCTGCGGGCCCTGCCAGGCTGCGGACGACCGCAACGACCTGGAGACCCTGGCGCGGCCGATCCCGGTGGTCGACCTGCCGCTCGGCGCCACCGAGGACCGGGTGGTCGGCGCCCTCGATCTGGAGCGGGCGCTGACCTCGGGCGAGAAGGCGTTCGAGCCCGGCCTTCTGGCGCGCGCCCATCGCGGTTTTCTTTACATCGACGAGGTCAATCTGCTGGAGGATCACCTGGTCGACCTCCTTCTGGACGTTGCCGCCTCCGGTGAAAACCTGGTCGAGCGCGAAGGGCTGAGCGTTCGCCATCCCGCGCGTTTCGTCCTGGTCGGCAGCGGCAATCCCGAGGAGGGCGAGCTTCGCCCCCAGCTTCTCGACCGCTTCGGACTCGGCGTCGAGGTGACCACGCCCGACGATCTGCCGAGCCGCGTTGAGGTGATCAAAAGGCGCGACGCCTTCGAGCGCGATCCCGCGGCCTTCATCGAAAGCTGGCGGGACGAGGAGGCCGGAACGCGCGATCGGATTCTTCGCGCGCGGCAACGAATCCGCGACGTCGCCCTGCCGGAAAAGTTGGTCGCCATGGCGGCGGAGCTCTGCATGGCGCTCGGCACCGATGGCCTGCGCGGCGAGCTCACCCTGATCCGTGCCGCCCGCGCGCTCGCCAGCCTGCAGGATGCGCACACGGTGAGCGAAGTGCATCTGCGCAGAGCCGCTCCCTCGGCGCTGCGCCATCGCCTCCGCCGCGATCCCCTGGACGAGGCCGGCTCCAGCGCCCGGATCGAGCGCGCGATCGACGACCTTTTCGACTGATGCCCACCGCCAGCCCTCCAGGCGCCGACGTCGGCGGCCGGATGGCCGATGCGCTGCAGGCCGCCGCTCTCTTCGCCATCGATCCCGTCGGCCTCGGCGGCATCGTGCTGCGCGCTTCGCCCGGACCTCTGCGCGATCGATGGCTCGCTCGGCTGAAAGCCTGCCTGCCGGACGATACACCACTTCGCCGGATACCCGTGCACGCGAGCGATGACCGCCTGCTAGGCGGGCTCGATCTGACCGCGACCCTGGCCGCCGGCCGGCCGATTCGGGAGCGGGGCCTGCTCGCGGCGAGCGACGGCGGCGTCCTGCTCTTGTCCATGGCCGAGCGCCTGCCTGCGGCGACGGCAGGGCTGATCGCTGCGGTTCTCGACAGCGGCGAGGTCCGTCTGGAGCGGGACGGTTTTACCGACATCGCACCGAGCCGTTTCGGCGCGATCGCGCTCGACGAATCGCTCGATGACGAGCAGCGGCCGAGTCGGCTTTTGCGTGAGCGCCTGGCGTTCGAGATCGGTCTCGATGATCTGTCGCTCCGCGACGCGCCGAGATCGGACATCGATCCGGCGACCATCGCCGAAGCCCGGAAGTGCCTTGGCGAGGTCGAAGCCGACGATGATCTGGTCGAGGCGCTGACCGGCGCGGCCATGGCGCTGGGCATCGCTTCCCTGCGGGCGCCGCTGTTCGCGGTGAAGGCGGCCTCGGCCGCCGCGGCGCTCGACGGACGCCGGCGGGTCGAGGCCGAGGACGCCGCCCTGGCGGTCCGGCTCGTTCTTGCCCATCGCGCCACCCGTCTGCCGGCGGATCCGGAGGATGACGATCAGCCGCAGCCGCAGGAAGATAGTGCTCCCGACGATGGTGAAGGGGAGGACGGGGACGATCGGCCGCTCGAAGATCGGCTGCTCGCGGCCGCTGCAGCCGCCTTGCCGCCCCATCTCCTCGCCTCGCTTCGCCAGGGCGCCAGACGACGCGGCGCCGCCGGCAAAGCGGGCGACGCGCTGAAGAACGGCCTGCGCGGCCGTCCGGTCGGGGCGCGGCCGGGCCGTCCGGGCGGCGGTCAGCGCATCGCCGTGATCGAAACCCTGCGCGCCGCGGCGCCCTGGCAGGCGGTTCGCCGGCGCGCGCGTCCGGACCGGCCGCCGTCGCGCCTCGTCGTCCACGCCGATGACCTGCGTATCGCCCGGCGAAAGCAACAGAGTCGGACCACCACGATCTTTGCGGTCGACGCCTCGGGCTCCAGCGCGCTGGAGCGGCTGGCGGAGGCCAAGGGCGCCGTCGAGCTGCTGCTCGCGGAATGCTACACCCGCCGCGATCAGGTGGCGCTGCTCGCCTTTCGCGGCGGAGGCGCCGAACTGCTTCTGCCGCCGACCCGCTCCCTGGTTCGGGCCAAGCGCGGCCTCGGCGCGCTTCCCGGCGGCGGTGGCACACCGCTTGCCGCCGGCATCGAGGCGGCGGCGCTGCTCGCCGACAGCGCCCGCCGACGGGGCGAGACGCCGGTTCTGGTCTTTCTGACCGACGGTCGCGCCAACATCGCCCGCGACGGGGCGCCCGGGCGACAGCAGGCGCAGGCCGAGGCGCTGGCGTCGGCAAGACGGATCGCCGCATCGGGCGCCGCCGCTCTGGTGATCGATATTTCGATGCGCCCCGGAACCGAAGCCGCCGCCCTCGCCGAGGCCATGGACGCCCGCTATCTGCCGCTGCCGAAAGCCGACGCCGGAACGCTCTCCGCCATGGTGGCCTCGGCCAGGACGCCATGAGCGCGCCGCTCGAATGGCGGCAGGATGGCGCGGACTGGCCGAACCGCGAGGCCAGCCGCTTCGTCACCGCAGGCGGGCTTCGCTTTCACGTCCAGGTCCTGGGCGAAGGGCCGCCCGCGCTGCTGGTTCACGGCACCGGCGCCGCCAGCCACTCCTTCGCCCCGCTCGCCCGCCATCTCGCCGACCGTTTCCGGCTGATCATCCCCGACCTCCCCGGCCACGGCTTCACCGGGATCCCGGAGTCCGGGCGTCTGACCCTGCCGGCGATGGCCGCAGCACTCGGCGCGCTGCTGTCGGCGCTGGATGCGCAGCCGGTTCTGGCGGCGGGCCATTCGGCGGGGGCGGCGATCCTGGCGCGCATGTGTCTCGACGACCTCATCCAGCCCCGTCTCCTGGTCAGCCTGAACGGCGCCGTTCTGCCGCTCGCGGGCGTTCAGGGCCGGCTGTTCGCGCCGCTCGCCAGGGCCTTCGTGAAGAGCGGCTTCATGTCGAAGCTGTTCGCATGGCGCGCGCGCCACACCGATCTGGTGAAGAAGCTGATGCACGAGACCGGCTCGACCATCGCGCCGGAGCAGCTCGATCTCTACGCCCGCCTGGCGAAACGTGCCGACCATGTCGACGCGGCGATCGGCATGATGGCGAACTGGGATCTGAAGTCGCTGGAGCCGGATCTTGCTCATCTGAAGCCGCAGGTCCTGCTGCTCACGGGCGCGAACGACCGCATGATCCCGCCGAGCCATAGCCTGCGGCTGCGACGAATCCTGCCGGACGCGAAACTCGACCTGCTCCCGGACCTCGGCCATCTCGCCCATGAAGAAGATCCGAAAACCGTTGCCGCCTGCATCCTCGATGCGTTCGATCGCACCCGGGACAATGGCCAGGTCGACAGGGCGTTGACCGGCTAGGGCGCGTCGCCCTCAGGGTGCGCCGCGGGTCGCCATTTTCCGGACTTTGCGCACGCCGAGCGCCACCAGGACGATCACCACCGGGATGCTGAGCGCCGTGATCGCCTCCGCGTTCAGACCCCAGCCGGCGGCCTTGGCGCCTTTCGCCAGATAGCTCACCAGCCCGACGATGTAGTAGGTGATCGCGGCGACCGAGAGGCCTTCGACGGTTTCCTGCAGGCGCACCTGAAGCTGGGCGCGGCGGTTCATGGAATCGAGAATCGCCTGGCTCTGCCGCTCATTGGCGATGTTCACCCGCGTGGACAGGAGCTGGGTGGCGCGCGCCATGTGCTGCGAGAGATAGTCCTGACGCGCCCGCGCCGCCGCGCAGGTGTTCATCGCGGGCGCCAGGCGGCGTTCGATGAATTCCTGAAAGGTCTGCAGCCCCTGAATGCGCTCCTCGCGCAGATCGGCGATCCGCCGCTGCACCAGATCGTAATAGGCGGCGGCCGCGCTGAAGCGGAACTGGTTTTCGGCGTCATCGCTCTCGATCTCCGCCTGCAGCCGGGTGAGACGATCGAGCAGGCCGGGCTCGTCCTCGTCCTTGACGTTAACCAGCGCATTGGTGATTTCGGCGAGCTCGCCCTCGCCCGCATCCAGGACCGGCGTCAGCCTGCGCGCGACCGGCAAGGCGAGCATCGCCATGATGCGGTAGGTGTCGATCTCCAGAATACGCTGCACCAGGCGTCCGGCCTGTCTCGGCGTGCTGTCCCGGTCCTCGATCAGCACGCGGCCGAAGCCATCCTCGTGAATGCGAAAATCGGTGAAGCCCGCCGCCGCGCCGCCGGACAGGATCGAGCCGACGATCGGATTGCCGGCGAACAGCCGCGCCGAGATCGCCTCATGCTCCAGGACCGTCTGACCGGCTGGCCGGATCACCACCTGCGTCGCGACCATCAACTCGCCCGGAATCGAGGCGACCCAGTCTGCAGGGACCGCATCGATCGCCGGCTTCTCGAAAGGCTCCCCGCCGTTTTCGGCGGCGATGAACTTGTAACGGCTGAACTCGGTATGGCGCTCCCAGGTCAGCCTGAACGGACCGAAATCCTCGCTGTAATGGCTGATCTCAGGCTCCGGCGGACGCACGCCATGGGTGTCGGAGAAGTCGACCAGCCGGCGCCACTCTTCCTCCTGGTTGGATCGACCGGACAACAGGGCGAGGTAGGTCAGCTTCACCGGCGCGGTCAGGGCCTCCGGCGGTCGGGCATGGACCTCGTTCGCGAGCAGGAAACGATCGGGATGGTTGGGTGGCAACGCCATGCTGCAGGTTCGTTTTCGTGAGAAGTTGACGAAGATTACACATCAAATGTAACGTTCACTAGACAGTCTTCGCGCTGTCGGCATCGGATCGACGTTCGATGGCCGGCAGGCCTTCCTTGGAGGATGATCGCTCCATGTTGTCAAGCGTCGGACGAAGCATCCTCGATCAGACAACCATACCCGCCTTCCGCTTCGGCGAGATGGCCGACGCCGATCTGGGCGCCTGCCGCGCCATGCTATGCCAGGGGTCGAAAAGCTTTCACCTCGCCTCGAGAGTGCTGCCGCGCCGCGTGCGCGGACCCTTGACCGCTCTCTATGCCTTTTGCCGTATCGCCGACGACGCCGTGGATATCGACGGCACCGAGACGGCGCTTGCGGATCTCCGGGCTCGCCTCGATCGCATCTACGACGGAGGTGAGGTGCGCGATCCGGTCGAGCGCGCGCTTTCGGCGACCGTCGCCCGCTTCGCCATTCCCAGAGCGCTGCTCGAAGCCCTGCTCGAAGGTCTCGCCTGGGATGCCGGGGAGCGGCGCTATGATGATCTGTCCGAGCTTCGCGCCTATGCCGCCCGCGTCGCCGGCGCGGTCGGCGTGATCGCCACGCTGATCATGGGCGTGCGCTCCGAGCCTGCGCTGGCGCGCGCCGCCGATCTTGGCGTCGCCATGCAGCTCACCAATATCGCCCGCGACGTCGGCGAAGACGCGCGCAACGGCCGTCTCTATCTGCCGCGCTCATGGATGCGCGAGGCGGGCTTCGATCCCGACGCCTGGCTGGCCGACCCGGTTTTCGATGAGCGGCTTGCCGCCATCCTGCACCGTCTCCTGCACCGTGCCGACGAGCTCTATCGACGCGCCGAACAGGGTATGGCGTTCCTTCCGATCGACTGCCGGCCCGGCATACAGGCTGCACGCCTGATCTACGCCGAGATCGGACGCGAGATCGAGCGGCGAAGGCCGGAGGCGCTCGCCGGCCGCAGCGTGGTGTCGTCGGGAAAGAAGCTCGGCCTGCTGGCGACAGCGATGGCGAAGGTCTGGCCCGGCGACGGGAGCGACGCCGAAGCGCCGCCCTTGCCGGAAACGCGCTTTCTCCTGGACGCCGTCGATACCGATGCGTCCGTCGAGCCGTCGACGACAGCAGCCGCACCATGGTGGAATCTCGACGAGCGCATCGGCCGCACCATCGAGCTGTTCGCCCGGCTTAGGCAGGAAGAACTGCTGCAGCGCGCCGAAGGACGGCGATGAAGGCCAGGCGATGAGCGCCTTTACCGACAATCTTCCGATCCTGGCCGAACTGCTGATCCTGCTGGTCGCCATCGGCTTCGCGATCCAGCAGATCCGCTCGATCAACCGGCTGCAGCGCGAGCGGGCGGAGAAGGAAGCGGCCGAGCGCGAGAAGACCGACGGCGCATAGCGATACGGCCGCATCATGCCGCTTTCAACGCCTGCGGCCTATCCGAGGTAGACCTCGCCGCTGGGATAGCGGACGCGCGGGGGAATGCGGGTCGCGAGAAAGAACCCGATGGTCAGCGGGCCGACTCGTCCGAAAAACATGATGAATTCGATGACCGCCCGGCCGATATGGTTCAACTCTCCGGTCACGCCCCGGGACAGGCCGACCGTGCCGAACGCCGACACGACCTCGAACAGGAGATCCAGGAAATCGCCGTCATAATTGGCGGCGAGGATGAACGTGCCCACCACCACGAACGACACGCCGATCGTGGTCAGCGCCATGACCTTGAGAACCTGCTCCAGACCGACGCTGCGCCCGAAGGCGACGAGAGTCTGTCGGCGCTTGAAGAAGGCGATGGTCGCGAGAATGAGGACGATGGCCGTCGTGACCTTGATGCCCCCGGCCGTCGAGGTGCTGCCGCCGCCGATGAACATCAGCACGATGAACATCAGGGCGGTCGCCGGCTCCAGTGCTGCGATATCGGCCGTGTTGAAGCCGGCGGTCCGGGTGGTCACCGCCTGAAACCAGGTGATCCAGAGCTTGCCGGACAGCGTGTCCGCAGCGCCGAGCGTGTCGGGATTATCCCATTCCAGGAGTGCGAACAGGCCAGCCGAGGTGATGATCAGGACGGCTGTTCCGAGGAGCATCAGCTTGGTGTGGAGCGTATAGCGGCGCCATCGGTTCTTGGCGGCGACATCGGCGATGACGGCGTAGCCCAGCCCTCCCGTGATGAACAGAATGGGGATCGAGAGGTTGACGATCGGGCTTGCCGCCCAGGTCGTCAGGCTGTCGGGATAGAGGGAAAATCCGGCATTGTTGAAGGCCGAGATCGAGTGAAAGACGGCGCTCCAGAAGCCGTGCCGCCAGCCGAATTCCGGCACGAAAACCGCGGCGAGGACCAGCGCGCCGACAACTTCGCAGGCGAGGACGACGACGAAGATGACGCGCACCAGCCGCAGCAGATCGTGGACCGACGTGCGATCGAGATCGTCGCGCAGGATCATCTGCTGGGCGTAGCCGACGGGCTGGCCGAGCGCCGAGAGGACCAGCACCGCGAAGGTCATCAGTCCCAGGCCGCCGAGCTGGATCAGAAGGGCGATGATCACCTGGCCGAAGACGGTGAAGTCCGATCCGGTGTCGACCACGACGAGGCCGGTCACCGTCACCGCCGAGGTCGCGGTGAAGATCGCGTCCGACCAGGTGATCGGGGAAGTCTTGGCGATCGGCAGCATCAGCCCAGCGGCACCGGAAACGATGAGCGCCGCATAAAGCACCATCAGCAGAGCCGGCGGGTTCAGACGAACGGAAAGGCTGCGCCATTCCCGACGCCAGCGGACCGGATATCGCAGCATCACAGGCTGAAGCTGAAGTCACGCAGTGCTTTTCTCCGTCCGAGCACGATCATGCGGTCGTCAGCTTTGAGCTCGGGATCCTTGCCGGCGAGAGAAACGGATTCGCCGCCGCGCATGATTTCGAGACATTTGAGGCTGAAGCCGTCCTCGAGGTCGAGTGTGGACAGGGCTTTCCCGTCCAGCTCTTCAGGGACGACGAAAACCACGCCATAGAACCCGTTGCCCAGGCTTGCATAGTCGCGAACCTGCGAGTTGTGCAGCATCTGCGCGACGCGCTGGCCCATCTCCTGTTCCGGATGAATGACGTGATCGATGTCGAGGCGCGACAGAATTCGATGATGAGTCCGGCTCATCGCCTTCGCCCAGATCGTCTCGACGCCGATCATCTTGAGATTCATGACGCTGACGATATTGGCTTCGAGATCGTCGCCTATGGCTACCAGAGCCGTTTCGCACTGCCCGGCTCCGGCTTCCTTGAGCGCCTTGTCATCTCTCGCATCGGCGATCACCGTCTCTCTCAACAGGTCCGCCAGTTCGGCAACAGGCCCGTCTGCGATATCAATGCCGAGCACGTGATTGCCGAACCGCGTCAAATCGGAGGCGACCGTCTTACCGAATGTGCCGAGTCCGATCACGGCAAAAGTTCGGGCTCCCGCAGCCATTCCCGTTTCTCCGTTGTGCTTGGCAAAATCCGGCGATGGTCCGTTCGGCAGGCATCATGCAGAACAATCCTGAATGCGTGTTTCAGTTCCATCTCGCGCCCGTCGGCGGCGCTCGGCAAGCGTCACGGCCGCCGCGGCATGCGAAAGGGCAGCAGCGCCTGCACCCAGCCCTGGCGAAAGCGATCGAGCGACAGGCTTTCATGCATCGCGATGGTCGGTTTGCCATGCACGTATGTTTCGATGATCGAGCGGCTGTAGAAGGGCGTATCTTCGAGCGTTTCGAGGACGTTGGTGCCGCCTTCGGCCTGGGTGCCGCGCGGCACGCGCCAGCGGTTGTTCGGGAGCGATCGGCGAGCCGGCGGCGTGAACTCGGTCAAGCGCCCGCGGAGATCGACATCGAGGGCGATCGAACCTGCGCTGCCGTCGCGCCGGAGCGTGTCGTATAGAATCACTGTGCTGTCGCCGAGGACGGCGCGCGACCAGTCCCAATAGGAAAAATCGTCTTCGAGCGGGGCGGCGCCCTGATTGCGGTCGAGATAGCCGTCGCCCCGCCAGCGGAGCGCGGGCGTTTCCATCCGAACCTCCAGCCGGCAGCGGGGTGCGATCGGCATCCAGCGATGGCGCCCCTGGGCGTCGAGATCGAAGTGCCGGCCGGTCAGCGCAGAAGGGCGAATGCGTACCTCGCCGCGAAGGGCGCGAGGAATCGGCACCGCGGTCTCGTCGATCCGGATGACCAGATCGTCGCCGTCCAGACTGAGTGCGCTCGGGCCGATGCGAAGACTCGCGCGATCCCGTTCGAGTGCGCTGCGACCCCGCTCGGTCATCGCCCAGCGCTTGCCGTCCGGCCCGTAGAGCGCGGCGTTGAGTGCCACGAACCGTTCCGGATCGCCGCGGCCACGGCGTCTGGCGAAGGCGTAGTAGGGCGAGAACACGCTGCCGATAAAGGCGATGACTGTCAGGCCATGCTGACGATCATCGCTCATGCCATCGACATACCACCAGACATAGCCGTTGCGGGCGACAGTCGTCGTGAAGTCGAGGCAATCCGGCAGGTTTTTCCCCGGCTTCTGCTCGGATGTCATGGTCTTTTCCGCTCGCGTCGACCCATTGTCAGCAGCCGTTGACAGGCAATCGTCCATCATGCATGACAGTAATATATGACAATAAAACTTGACAGTCGATTCGGAGGCACTCGCCATGGATGTGACGGCGCGGATCGAGACGGCTCTCGTGGAGGCGATCGAGCGCGGGTTGGGGCCGAGCAATCCACCCCGTCTGAGTGCCGCCATCCGCTACGCCATGTTCCCTGCGGGCGCGCGTCTTCGGCCAAGGCTGTGTCTCGGCGTGGCTGGCGCCTGCGGTGATGATCGACCCGCGCTGACCGACGCCGCAGCCTCGGCGATCGAGATGCTGCACTGCGCTTCCCTGATCCACGACGACATGCCCTGCTTCGACGATGCCGCCATGCGCCGCGGCAAGCCTTCGCTGCATCGCGCCTTCGACGAACCGCTGGCGCTGCTCGCCGGCGACGCTCTGATCGTGCTCGCCTTCCAGACCCTCGCCGGCGGCGCGGCGGACCGTTTGCCTGCGATACTGACGGTCGTCAGCGGCGCCGTCGGCATGCCTGACGGTATCGTCGCGGGGCAGGCCTGGGAGGGGGAGCCGGATCCGGATCTCGCACGCTATCACGCGGCCAAGAGCGGCGCCCTCTTCGCCGGCTCGACCATGGCGGGCGCCGCCGCGGCGGGGCATGATCCGGCGGCCTGGGGAACCCTCGGCCTCAGGCTCGGCGCCGCCTATCAGGTGGTCGACGATATCCGCGACGTCGCCGGCGACGCCGGTACATTGGGAAAGCCGACAGGTCAGGATAAGGTCCTGGGACGTCCGAATGCGGTCGAAGAGCTGGGCATGGACGGCGCGATCGCGCGGTTCGACGCGCTGATGGCGGAGGGCTTGGACTCGATGCCGGCCTGCCCCGGACGCGATGCGCTGCGCTCCTTGATCCTGGCCGCGACCGAGCGCTTTCTTCCCAAGGAGCAAGTCATCGGCGCCGCCTGATGGTGCGATCCTCTCCCGATGCGCTTGACGGTGATGGCGGGGACGTTGACGTGGCGCCGGGCAGCTTTCTCGACCGGATCTTCGCCTGGCGCGACCGGCTGCTGACTAGCCATCGTTTTCAACGGCTTGCGGTCAGTTTTCCGCTGACCCGGCCGATCGCCAGGCGGCGCGCCAGAACGTTGTTCGATCTCTGTGCGGGCTTCGTCTACAGCCAGACCCTGCTCGCCTGCGTGCGCCTTCGCCTGTTCGAGATCCTTGCGGAAGGACCAGCGACGTCAAGGTCGCTCGCCAATCGTCTGAAACTCAGCGAAGAATCGGCGGAGTGTCTGCTGCGCGCCGCCTGCTCGCTGGGACTGGTCGCGAGGCGCGCGCGGGGCCGATACGGGCTCGGCGAGCTTGGGGCGGCGCTGCTCGGCAATCCCGGGCTGGGGCGGATGATCGAACATCATGCCTTGCTTTACAACGACCTGCGCGACCCCGTGGCGCTGCTCAGGGGCGAGCGGCCGGGGACCGCACTCGGCGATTTCTGGCCCTATGCAGGTCGCGATGATCGGGGCGCGTTCGCTGACGACGAGGTCGCCGACTACAGCGGGCTGATGGCGGCGACGCAGCCGATGATAGCCGCAGAAGTGCTTGATTCCTATGACGTTTCTCGCCACCGGCTGCTGATGGACGTGGGCGGCGGTGAGGGCGTTTTTCTCGAGCAAGCGGCGAAGCGCGCGCCCGAACTGCAGCTTCGGCTGTTCGATCTGCCGGCGGTCGCCGAGCGCGCGCGGCAGCGTTTCGAGGGCCTCCGGCTGAACGCGCGCGCCGACGTGGTCGGCGGCGATTTCGTGCGGGATTCCATACCCTTGGGTGCCGATCTGATCACGCTGGTTCGGATCGTTCACGACCATGACGACGCCACGGCGCTTGCCCTTCTGAAGGCGGTGCGCGCTGCTTTGGTGCCCGAAGGCACGCTCCTGATCGCCGAGCCGATGGCGGGGACACCGGGCGCCGAAGCCATGGCGGACGCCTATTTCGGTTTTTACCTCCTGGCGATGGGAAAAGGCCGTGCGCGGCGTGCGGAAGAGCACGTCGACATGCTGCAGCGTGCGGGCTTCGCGCGGATCCGTCTGCTTTCGACGTCCATGCCGCTGCTTGTCCGCGTCATCCGCGCCCAGGCGTGATGGATCGTCTGTAAGATTGGATTGACAATAATTAATGTAAAGTTATCCTGACAAATAGGGTGATTCGATATCCGGACCCGCCCGAAAGACCATCAGGGATCGTCAGGGATGGATGCTGTCGCAGTCGTCGTCGAGAAGCCGGAACGGGTTGCACTCAAGCACCTCCCGATCTCGCCGGCCGGCGATGGCGATGTGGTGGTCGACATCGACTATTCCGGCATCAGCACCGGCACCGAGCGTCTGCTCTGGTCGGGCAGCATGCCGTCTTTCCCCGGCATGGGCTATCCGTTGGTCCCCGGTTACGAGTCGGTCGGCCGGGTCGTTGCCGCCGGCGATGACTTCGAGGTTGGGGACTATGTCTTCGTGCCCGGCGCCACCTGCTTCGGTGAGGTGCGCGGGCTGTTCGGCGGCGCGGCCTCCCGCCTCGTGGTGCCCGCCTCCCGCGTGGCCCGGGTCGACGAGAACCTCGGAGAGAACGCCACGCTCCTGGCGTTGGCCGCCACCGCGCGCCAGGCGATCGCGGCATCCCATGCGACCTCGCCCGATCTGATCGTCGGCCACGGCGTGCTCGGCCGACTGCTGGCGAGGCTCGCCTGCCTGATGCACGGACCGCGACCTGTCGTCTGGGAGGTCGACCCGGCCAGGGTCCACGGGGCGGAGGGCTACGACGTGGTCGATCCGAAGGACGACGATCGCCATGACTATCGCGCGATCTACGACGTCAGCGGCGACGCCTCGCTGCTCGATACGCTGATCGGCCGGCTGGCGCCGGGTGGCGAGATCACCCTCGCCGGTTTTTACAGCGACCCGCTCTCGTTCGCCTTTCCGCCCGCTTTCATGCGCCGTGCGCGAATCCGCATCGCCGCCGAGTGGCGGCCGGACGACCTCGTTGCGGTCAATGCACTGGTCCGGCAAGGCGCGCTTTCTCTCGAGGGCGTGATCACCCATCGCCAGGCTGCGAACGCCGCGCCGACGGCCTACGACACCGCTTTCAACGATCCCGATTGCCTCAAGATGATCCTGGACTGGAGAGCCTGCTGATGACCGCGACCCTCCTCGAAACGGCACAGCGTGCCGAGGCGGAATCAACCGAGTCTCTCGATCCGACAGCGGCCGAGCCTTCGAAGCAGACGCAGGTGATTGCCATCTACGGCAAAGGGGGAATCGGCAAGAGTTTCACGCTTTCCAACCTCTCCTACATGATGGCGCAGCAGGGAAAGCGCGTGCTGCTGATCGGCTGCGATCCGAAGAGCGACACCACGTCGCTTCTGTTTGCGGGAAGAAGCTGCCCGACCATCATCGAGACCTCGTCGAAGAAAAAGGCGGCGGGCGAAAAGGTGAAGATCGGCGACGTCTGCTTCAAGCGGGACGGCGTCTACGCCATGGAGCTGGGCGGCCCCGAGGTCGGCCGCGGCTGCGGCGGGCGCGGCATCATCCACGGCTTCGAGCTGCTCGAAAAGCTCGGCTTCCATGACTGGGACTTCGACTACGTGCTTCTCGATTTTCTGGGGGATGTCGTCTGCGGCGGCTTCGGCCTGCCGATCGCCCGGGACATGTGCCAGAAGGTGATCGTGGTCGGGTCCAACGACCTGCAGTCCCTCTACGTCGCCAACAATGTCTGCTCGGCGGTCGAGTATTTCAGAAAGCTCGGCGGCAATGTCGGCGTCGCCGGTCTGGTGGTGAACAAGGATGACGGCACCGGCGAGGCGCAGGCTTTTGCGGAGGCGGTCAACATCCCCGTCCTCGCCGCGATCCCGGCCCATGACGATATCAGGAAGAAAAGCGCCAATTACGAGATCATCGGCAAGCCCGACAGCGAGTGGGGCCCGATCTTCGACCAGCTCGGCCAGCAGGTCGCGGATGCGCCGCCGGTGCTGCCCACGCCGCTGTCCCACGACGATCTTCTGGGGCTGTTCAAAGGCGAGACGGTCGGCCGCGGCGTCAAGCTGGAGCCTGCGACCCTCGACGACATGTGCGGCTCGGCGCTGCTGACCAAGCCCTCCCTCGAAGTCATCTACGAGGGCGTCTGAACGGTGGTCGATAACGCACCGGACCCGACCTCCAAAGCTCAGGCCCAAGTCAAGCCCGGCGCCGCCGGCGCCTGTCATGGCGGGGCCGGGTTGATGCGCGAGGCGGCGGAGGCTTCGGGCAAGAGCGAGGTGCTGGCGAAGCTGGCTTCGGACTACCCGCAAGGCCCGCATGACCAGCCGCAGTCCATGTGCCCGGCTTTCGGCTCGCTGCGCGTCGGCCTGCGCATGCGGCGTACCGCCACCATCCTCTCGGGCTCGGCCTGCTGCGTCTACGGCCTGACCTTCACCTCGCACTTCTACGGTGCCCGCCGCACGGTCGGCTACGTGCCGTTCGACAGCGAGACCCTGGTGACGGGACAGCTCTACGAGGACATCCGCAACGCCGTCCACGAGATGGCGGATCCGGGCAAATACGATGCGATCGTGGTCACCAATCTCTGCGTGCCCACCGCATCGGGCGTGCCGCTCGATCGTCTGCCGAAATCGATCGACGGTGTGCGCATCATCGGCATCGACGTGCCGGGCTTCGGCGTCCCGACCCATGCCGAGGCGAAGGACGTGCTGGCAGGCGCCATGCTGCGCTATGCCCGCGAGGAGGCGGAGCAGGGTCCGGTGGCCCGGCCGCGCAATCTCGTCGACGACATGCCTATGGTGGCGATGATCGGCGAGTTCTTCCCGGCCGATCCTGTCGGCGTCGCGGCCATGCTGAAGCCGATGGGCCTCACCATCGCGCCGCAGACGCCCTGCCGCGAATGGCGGGATCTTTACGCCGCACTGGACTGCAGGGTCGCGGCCGCGGTGCACCCGTTCTACACGGCGGCCGTCCGCGAATTCCGCCATGCCGGCCGGCCGGTGGTCGGCTCCGGTCCGGTCGGTGCCGAGGGCACGGCCGCCTGGCTCGACGCCATCGGCAAGGCGGCGAACGTCGCCAGCGATGACATCGATAAAGCCAAAGCTGCGGCACTGCCACCGATCCGCGCAGCGTTGCAAAAGAATCCCATAGACGCCACGGTTACCGTCTCCGGCTACGAAGGCTCGGAACTGCTGGTGGCCCGCCTCCTGATCGAAGCCGGCGCCCGCGTGCCCTATGTCGGCACCGCCTGCCCGAAGACTGACTGGAGCGCCGACGACCGCGACTGGCTGGAGGCGCACGGCGCCCACGTTCAGTACAGAGCGTCTCTGGAACAGGACCTCGCCGCAATGCGCGAAGTCGACCCCGACCTCGCGCTGGGCACCACGCCACTGGTCCAGGCCGCCAAGGAGGAAGGCCGCCCGGCCGTCTATTTCACCAACATCGTCTCCGCCCGTCCGTTGTTTGGACCGGCAGGTGCCGGCGCCCTCGCCGCGATCGTTTCAAGTCAGGCGAAGGGCAAGGAGCGCTTTGCCAAGATGGTTTCTTTCTTTTCTCGTGGCGAGGCGGCACACCCCGAACCTGGTGCCAAAGCGGAGAAGACACCGGCTACCGATGCTGCGCAGGCGTCCGGGCCGGAGGACACCGAGCCGAGCAAGCCGAGCGAAGGCAGGTCGAGCAAGACGCGCCGCGTCTTCGAGTCCAAAGCGCTGTCGGATGCCAGTACCGACTCGAACGTGCCGGTGGGGAACTGAGCGATGCTGGTGCTCGACCACGATCGCGCGGGGGGCTACTGGGGGGCGGTGTACGCCTTTACTGCAGTGAAAGGCATGCGCGTGGTGATCGACGGACCGGTCGGCTGCGAGAATCTGCCGGTGACCGCTGTCCTGCACTACACCGATGCCCTGCCTCCCCACGAGCTGCCGATCGCCGTCACCGGGCTTTCCGAGGACGAGCTGTCCAGCTCCGGCACGGAAAAGGCGCTGAAGCGGGCGAGCGACACCCAGGATCAGTCGATGCCGGCGGTGGTGGTGACCGGCTCGATCGCCGAGATGATCGGCGGCGGCGTCACGCCCGAGGGCTCCAACCTCCGACGCTTCCTCCCGCGCACCATCGACGAGGACCAGTGGCAAAGCGCGGACCGTGCCATCTTCTGGCTCTGGAACGAGTTCGGCGCGCGCAAGGGCAAGGCGCGTAGGAAAAAGAAAACGCAGGGCGCGACGCCCTCGGTCAACATCATCGGGCCGATCTACGGCACCTTCAACATGCCGTCCGACCTCGCCGAGATCAAAAGGCTGGTCGAGGGCATCGGGCTCGAGGTCAACATGGTGTTTCCGCTCGGCACCCATGTCGACGACATCGCCAAGCTTGCCGATGCGGATGTGAACATCTGCATGTATCGCGAGTTCGGCCGCGAGCTTTGCGAGGAGCTGGACCGGCCCTATCTGCAGGCGCCGATCGGCCTGTTCGCGACGACGAATTTTCTGCGCAAGCTGGGTGAGTTGACGGGCGTCGATCCCGAGCCATTCATCGAGCGCGAGAAACAAGAGACGATCAAACCGATCTGGGATCTCTGGCGCAGCGTCACCCAGGATTTCTTTTCGACCGCCAGCTTCGCAATCGTCGCCACCGACACCTACGTGCGCGGCATGAAGCGCTTTCTCGAAGACGAGATGGGGATTCCCTGCACGTTTTCCTTCTCGCGCAAGGCCGGCGTCAAGCCCGACAATGCAGAAGTCCGCGAAGCGCTCAGAACCCGCCCTCCGCTCGTCCTGTTCGGGTCTTACAACGAGCGCATGTACGCGGCCGAGCTCGGCAGTCGCGCCATGTACATCCCAGCGTCCTTTCCGGGCGCGATCGTCCGGCGCGCGACCGGCACGCCGTTCATGGGCTATGCCGGCGCCACCTACATCGTCCAGGAATTCTGCAACCAGCTGTTCGACGCCCTCTTTCACATCCTTCCTCTCGGCACCGATCTCGACAAGGTCGACGCGACGCCGACCAAACTCGAAACGGACCGGTTCGACTGGGGTGACGAGGCGCAGCGCCTCCTCGAAGCCCATGTCGAGGAGCAGCCTTTCCTGATCCGCATCTCGGCGGCGAAGCGGCTGCGTGACCGGGTCGAGCAGGAGGCAAGGCTGAGCGGTCAGAAGACGATTTCGTCGGACCACGTCCGGCGCGTGCTGGAAGGCACGAAGCTGGAGGCCATGGCGTGAGCGTCCAGCAAGCACAGGCCGGGGCGCCTCGCCCCGGCCTCGCCACGAGGGAGACTGATATGGCGAAGACCATTTCCGGTTCGACGAGGTTGCTCCGTCAGAAGAAACGCGAGTTCAGCCTGCTGGTCGTGATCTGCTTTGCCTTCTTTCTGGTCGCCGCGGTGGTCGGCCGGGTGGTGCCGAGGGCGTGGCGGCGTGCAGTCGAGAACGGCAACCGACGCCACAACGTGGTCGCCGAGGCCTGGGCGTCCGCCCTCACATTCTTGCCATTCGTCTATCAGAGGTGAGCCGCAAGGACTGCTTCGGATAGAGGATCCCTAGCCGCGAGGGGTTTGCGCGGTAACGGCCGAAAGGCCTGTCAGCTGGAGGTTTACGATGGCTGATACAAAGAGCTCCTTGTCGGGGCTCAGTGACGGTGAAGCGCAGGAATTCCACAAGCTGTTCATGCAGGGATTCATCGGCTTCACGATCGTGGCGGTGATCGCCCATATCCTCGCCTGGATATGGCGCCCCTGGCTTCCTGGCGAGGGCGGGTACCAGACTGCCGGTCTGGAGACCTGGATGGCCGACGGCGGTCAGCAGATCGTCCACTACGTCATGCAATTCTCAACCTAAGGAGGAGACTGACGATGTGGCGTCTGTGGCTGCTTTTCGACCCGAGGCGAACTTTGGTGGCGCTCGCGACATTCCTGTTCGTGCTGGCGCTTCTCATCCACTTCATCCTGTTGAGCACCGACCGCTTCAACTGGCTGGAGGGGCCGAGAGCGTCCGCCGTGGGGCAGATGTCGGAGACGCCGGCCGAGTCCGGCTAGCGTCGATCGTGACATGAGCGAGCGCGGCGGCGGCGATCGCACTGTCGCGCTCGCTCATGAAGCCTCCAGTTTGTACGGAAAAAATAACTGCCGGGCCCGAGGACGACGACCATGGCCATGCTGAGTTTCGAAAAGAAATACCGCGTCCGCGGCGGCACCTTGATCGGTGGCGACCTGTTCGACTTCTGGGTCGGGCCGTTTTTCGTCGGCTTCTTCGGCGTCACCACGATCTTCTTCACCGTGCTCGGCGTCGGCCTCATTCTCTATGGCGCCGCGATCGGTCCGACGTGGAACGTCTGGCAGATCTCGATCAACCCGCCGGACCTTTCCCACGGCCTGGCGCTGGCGCCGCTGAAGGAAGGCGGGCTCTGGCAGATCATCACCATCTGCGCCCTCGGCGCCTTCTGCTCCTGGGCGCTCCGCCAGGTCGAGATCGCGCGGAAACTCGGCATGGGGCTGCATATACCGATAGCCTTCGGCTTCGCGATTTTTGCGTATTTCAGCCTCGTCGTGATCCGGCCGATGCTGCTCGGCGCCTGGGGGCACGGCTTCCCCTACGGCATCTTCAGCCATCTCGATTGGGTCTCGAACGTCGGCTACCAGTATCTGCATTTCCACTACAATCCCGCCCACATGCTGGCGATCACGTTCTTCTTCACCAACGCCCTGGCGCTCGCGCTGCACGGCTCGCTGATCCTGTCCGCGACCAATCCGGGCCCGGGCGAGCGGGTGAAGACGCCGGAGCATGAGGACACGTTTTTCCGTGACACCATCGGCTACTCGATCGGCACGCTGGGCATCCACCGGCTCGGCCTGTTCCTGGCGGTGAGCGCCGCGTTCTGGAGTGCCGTCTGCATCATCATATCAGGCCCGTTCTGGACCAAGGGCTGGCCTGAATGGTGGGGCTGGTGGCTCAACCTGCCGATCTGGCGCTGAACGGGGGAGATGACGGATGGCGACCGAGTATCAAAACATCTTCACCCAGGTTCAGGTGCGCGGCCCCGTCGAAGCCGGGATCGCACTCCCGCCGGACGACAGTCCACGATCGGGCACGGCCCGCTTCAACGACCTGTTCGGCCGCATCGGCAACGCGCAGGTCGGCCCGATCTATCTCGGCTGGCTCGGTTTCTTGTCGCTCGTCTCCGGCTTCATCGCCATTGAAATCATCGGGCTCAACATGTGGGCCTCGGTCGGCTGGGATCCCGTGCAGTTCATCCGCCAGCTTCCCTGGCTCGCCCTCGAGCCGCCGCCGCCCGGCTACGGCCTCTCCATTCCGCCGATGAACGAGGGCGGCTGGTGGCTGATGGCCGGCTTCTTTCTCACCGCCTCGATCATCCTCTGGTGGATCAGGACCTACCGGCGCGCGCGCCAGCTCGGCCTCGGCACCCATGTCGCCTGGGCGTTCGCCTCGGCGATCTTCCTCTATCTCAGCCTCGGCTTCATCCGCCCGCTGCTGATGGGCTCCTGGGGCGAGGCGGTGCCGTTCGGAATCTTCCCGCATCTGGACTGGACCGCGGCGTTTTCGATCCGCTACGGCAACCTCTTCTACAACCCGTTCCACGCCCTTTCGATCGCCTTCCTCTACGGCTCGGCCGTGCTGTTCGCGATGCACGGCGCCACCATCCTCGCGGTCTCGCGCCTCGGCGGCGATCGCGAGATCGAGCAGATCACCGATCGTGGCACGGCCTCCGAGCGCGCCGCCCTGTTCTGGCGCTGGACCATGGGCTTCAACGCCACCATGGAGAGCATCCATCGCTGGGCCTGGTGGTTCGCGGTTCTGGTCACGCTGACCGGCGGCATCGGCATCCTGCTCACCGGCACGGTGGTCGACAACTGGTACCTCTGGGCGGTGAAGCACGGTGTGGCGCCGATGTATCCGAACCTCAATCCTGAGATGGTCGATCCGGCCCTCGGCGCGGGAGTGGCACAATGAACTTCGCAGGCTCGGCAACCGTCGCCGTGGGCGCGCTCCTGACGATCGGCATGTTCACCCTCACCGACTGGGACGCGCCGCCGATCCAGTCGGACCAGACCGGCTATCGCGGCATCGGCATGGTCCAGGTCAGCAATCCCCGCGACAACGCGGTGATGAAGGCCGCCACCGTCATCCCGGAGGCTCCCTGGGAGCTGGACACGTCGGGGGACAAAGCGGGCGATATCTACGAGAACCTCCAGGTCCTCGGTGACCTCTCCGACGATCAGTTCAATCGTCTCATGACGGCGATCACCGAATGGGTCTCGCCGGAGCAGGGCTGTGTCTATTGCCATAACGAAGAGAACTTCGCGGACGACAATATCTACACCAAGATCGTCTCGCGGCGCATGTTGCAGATGACCCGGAAGATCAACGCCGACTGGTCCGACCATGTCGGCGAGACGGGCGTCACCTGCTTCACCTGCCACCGCGGCCAGCCGGTGCCGGCCAATATCTGGTTCGAAGAACCGGATCTGGCGACCGGCATGCTCGGTGACCGCGCGGGCCAGAACGCGCCGTCCGACGTGGTGGCGCTGGCGTCACTTCCCAATGATCCGTTCACGCCCTTCATCGATCAGGCCAGCGACATCCGCGTCATCGGCGCCACGGCGCTGCCGTCCGGGAACAACAAGTCGATCAAGCAGGCGGAGTGGACCTACGGCCTGATGATGCACATGTCCGACGGTCTCGGTGTGAACTGCACCTACTGCCACAACAGCCGCTCCTTCTTCGCCTGGGATCAGAGCACCCCGCAACGCACCACGGCCTGGCACGGTATCGAGATGGCGAAGGCCTTGAATGCCGACTATCTGACCCCGCTCGGGCCGGAATATCCCGCGAGCCGCCTCGGCCCGCTTGGCGATGCGCCGAAGCTGAACTGCGCCACCTGCCACCAGGGCGTGGCCAGGCCGCTCTACGGCGCCCGGATGGCGAAGGACTATCCGTCGCTTCAGGGGCCCGGCGAATAGGAACCAGGGGCCGTGGAAAAAGGGGCGCGATCGATCCGGCGCCCCTTTTCTTTCGATCAGGGAGCGCAAGATCACTTCAGGCGTTGTCGATATGGGATGAGCTCTGAAAAGGAACATGCTGATGCGTGCTCGGGATTGTCTTCTCGCCCTGTGCCTGACGTCCGGCCTGGCCGTCGTCGGAGCGGCAAACGCCCAGGACTCCTACGACAACCCCACCCTCGGCGAGACGCCCTGCCTCGTCCTCAAGAGCTATCAGGCGACCAACGACGCTCAAGGCTACGGCGCGACCGCGGAGGTCGAAAACATCTGCGGCCGCAGCGTCGAGGTCAATTTCTGCTTCCCGCTGGTCGCCGCCGGCGAGGACACCGAGCCCTACTGCCAGGATGGCGTGATCCGTCCCTGGGCGACCGCCGAGGTCAGGGTCGACGATCTCGACAACCGCCTCGCCGGCCCCGACTTCCGCTGGAGGTGGCGTGGCCACCGCATGGACTCGGACCGTTAGAGGCCGAAAACGGAGGTATGCGGCCAGGTTTGGGGGCTTGGCCGTCTCTCGGATGCAGAGCGTCCGAGATGATCGGAGACGGTGCGCTGCATGGTTTTGCGAGGTGGCTTCGGCTTGTTTCGACGTTGCCGCAGGCGGTCGAAGGCGGAGAGGCGTCGCTCCGAAGCGGCGAAGGTGAGGCAGGCGTTTTTTTCGCTGCCATTTACCGGATCTTAACCTCCAGGGATCACAATCGGTGACCTGGTCCATGCGATCCTGGGAATCCGCCCGCCCGCAAGAATCTCGGGCGCGGCTCGGACTCCCAGGATCGCATGGACCAGATCGAGCAGGGTACAGGCGTTGGGTTAACATCCAGTTGCCCGAGCCCTCCTCCAGCCAACGCCAGCGTCCCATCCAGACTCCAAGTCAACCGTGTGCCGGCGGCAGAAGTCGACCGTCTGCAGGTGGCGAAAGTCAACCGATTGCCGGCGGCAATGGATAGGCCGTTGGGGGACAGGCCGCATGCGGTGGTCATAGGGGCGGGTTTCGGCGGGCTTGCGGCTGCGGTTCGGCTGGGCGCCAAGGGCTATCGCGTCACCGTCCTCGAGAAGCTCGACGGGCCGGGCGGGCGGGCCTATGTGTTCAGGCAGGACGGCTTCACCTTCGACGCCGGGCCGACCATCATCACGGCGCCCTGGCTGTTCGAGGAGCTCTGGCAGCTCTCCGGCCGGCGCATGGCTGACGACGTCGACCTCCGCCCGATCGATCCCTTCTACGAGATCCGCTTCGACGACGGCCACGTCATGCGCTGCAGCGGCGAGCATCAGGCGATGCGGGCCGAGGTGGAAAAAATCGCGCCGGACGAGGTCGGCAATTTCGATCGCTTCATGAAGGAGAGCGCACGCATCTATGCGGTCGCCTTCGAGGAGCTGGCGCACCGGCCTTTCCACGAGATCGGAACGCTGGCGCTCTCCTTGCCGGACCTGATCCGTCTCGGCGGCCACCGCACCGTCCACGCCAAGGTCAAAAAATTCTTCAGGAACGAAAAGCTGCGCTTCGCCTTCAGCTTCCACCCCCTTCTGATCGGCGGCAATCCCTTCACCACCACCAGCTATTACTGCCTGATCGCCCATCTCGAGCGCACCTTCGGCGTGCACTACGCGATCGGCGGGACGGGCGCCCTCGTGCGCGGCCTTGTCGGCCTGATCGAAGGGCAGGGGGGCAGGTTGCACCTGCAGGCCGAAGTCGACGAGATTATCGTCGCCGGCGGACGGGCCACCAGCGTGCGCCTTGCGGACGGCGAGGTGCTCGACGCCGACATCGTCGTCTCCAACGCCGACGTCGCCTGGACCTACAAGCACCTTCTCCGCAATCACCGGCGGACGCGCTGGACCGACAAGAAACTCGACCGGGCTCGCTACTCCATGAGTCTCTTCATCTGGTATTTCGGGACGAACCGCCGGTTCGAGGACGTGTATCATCACATGATGATCCTGGGACCGCGCTACCGGGCGCTGCTGAAGGACATCTTCAGTACGAAAAAACTCGCTTCCGACTTCAGCCTCTACCTCCACCGTCCGACAGCCAGCGACCCGTCCCTAGCCCCCGAAGGTTGCGACGCCTTCTACGTCCTCTCCCCCGTCCCCCATCTGGAAAGCGGCGTCGACTGGTCAAGGGAGGCCGAACCCTACCGTGCCGCCATCCAGCAGCGTCTCGAACAGACCGTCCTCCCCGGCCTGGGCGATGCGATCGTCACGTCCCGCGTCATGACGCCCCGGGACTTCCAGGACCGCCTGCTCTCGGTCAACGGCGCCGCCTTCTCCCTGGAGCCGCAGCTCCTCCAAAGCGCCTGGTTCCGCCCGCACAACAAAAGCGAGGAGGTCGAGGGGCTTTTTCTGGTCGGGGCGGGGACCCATCCGGGCGCGGGGCTGCCGGGCGTGGTGTCGTCGGCGCGGGTGGTGGATCAGGTGGTGGCAGAGGGCTCGGCATTCGCTCGCTAATCAGATAAAGCGCCGTCGTCGATCAACAAACGCCGCCACCGCCCATCATCGTCATGCCCGGGCTTGACCCGGGCATCCACCCGTCAGCTTGCGATGCCGTCATACAGGTCATGCCAATTCGGATTGGCTTGCTCGATCAGTGTGATCTTCCAGGCGCGCGACCAGTGTTTGAGGGCCTTCTCCCTTCTGATCGCGTTGGCGGGATCGTCGAACTGCTCGAAATAAACGAGCCGCTTTACGCCATACCGCCTGGTGAACCCCTCAGTCATCGCCAGCCGATGTTCGCTGATACGCCGTACCAAATCATTGGTCATGCCGACATAGAGCGCGCCACGGTCCCGGTTCGTGAGGATGTAGATCCAATAGGACATGACGCCGCGATACGTAGCGTGGATGCCCGGGTCAAGCCCGGGCATGACAGCGGGTGGGTCGGATTGACGTCTTACGGGAAGATGTTGTCGCGCATAGACCCACTCCAACTATCGGATGAGCAGACGCCGTCGACAAGAACACACCACTCCATCCATCATCGTCATTGCCGGGCTCGACCCGGCAATCCACCTCAGCGCAAGAAACCTGACGTCGTCGACTGGCTGAAAAGTGGATGCCCGGGTCAAGCCCGGGCATGACGGCAGGTAGGGGGAATTCTTGTTCACCCTATTCACCCCCAATCCCCCAACACCCGCGCCGCCGCCAGCCGTCCTGACATCGCCGCCATCGGTATCCCGGGTCCGGGATGGACCGTGCCACCGGCGAGGTAGAGGCCGGGGATGGGGGTGCTGGCGCCGGGGCGCTGGAAGGACGTGAACGCGCCGTGATTGGCGTGGCCGTAGAGGGCGCCGGCGCTTCCTGGGAAGAGTTTTTCGAACATGGCGGGCGTGGTGACGGCAGCGCCGTCGGGTGCTACCTCAAGGCCGCAGGAACGGAGAACGCAGAAGGTGCGGTGCTCCATCTCCTCGATGTCGAGTGCGCCCTCGGGCAGGCCGGCGGGGGCGTTGATCAGGATGAGCAGGCGGTCGCGCGCCTCGCCCTGCGCGCATATGTAGACCGTCGGCGTGTCGCAGATGGTGCGGCGTTTGAAGATGGCGTCGAATTCTTCCTGGTAGTCCTCGGCGAAGAAGACGTTGTGCTGTTCCAGCGGAAAGCCCGAGGCCGTCGCCCGCAGACACCAGGTGATCGCCGACAGCGACCGGTCGCGAGCCGCGACGGGCTGGACTGACTTCATGGCGGCGGAGCCGAGGAGTCCGAGACCCAGCGCGGAGGAATCGCCGTTGAAGACGATGGCGTCGGCCTCCAGGCGTTCGCCGTCGTCGAGGATGACGCCGGCCGCGCGGCCGCGCTCGACGACGATCTCGGAGACGTGGGCGTTGAACCTGAAGCGGCCGCCGTGGCGCTCGGCGAGGGAGCACATCGCATCGGCCACCCGGCGCATGCCGCCTTCGACCAGCCAGACGCCGTCCTGCTCGACATGGGCGACCAGCATCAGGGTGGCGGGCGCCTGGAAGGGGGAGCAGCCGGTATAGGTGGCGTAGCGGCCGAAGAGCTGACGCAGGCGCGGGTCCTCGAAATAGTCGCCGAGGGCGGACCACAGGGTTCGGGTCGGCGCGGTGCGCAGGAGGGCGCCGATGTTGGAAAATCCGACGCGGCGGGCGAGGTCGAGAGCGGTGGGCCGCTCGGCCTTGATGAAGGTCGACTCCAGTGTCTGGTAGATCTCCTTGCTGCGCCTGCAGAACGCCAGGTAGCCGCGGGCCGCGTCGGCCCCGGAAAAATCGCCGATGGCGTCGGCCGAACGCTCGATGTCGGCGAACAGGTCGAGCCGGCCGCCTTCGCGCCAGGCGTGCCTCGCGAGCGTCCCGGCGGGTTCGAGCGTCAGATGGTCGTCGAGGTCGGCGCCCGCATCCTCGAACAGGTCCGAAAAGATCGAGCGCATGGTGAAGACGGTGGGGCCGGCGTCGATCGGGGGGCCGTCGGCCATGACCTCGCGCATCTTGCCGCCGGGCGTTTTCGCGCGTTCGAGGACCGTGACGTCAGCGCCTTGCCGCGCGAGGTCGATAGCGGCGGCGAGACCGCCCATGCCGGCGCCGACGACGATGACGCGCTCTTTCCCCACCGGCTCAAGCTTTCCTCAAGACAGCAAGGCGGACGCTCGGCCGGATCCCGTCGGCCACGTCGGAAAACCTGAGCGCATACCGTCAATCCGGGCCATGGCGGCCTAAAAGTCCATGCCGTGGCCACGCCACCTAGGCGACCTGGCGTTTGAGGCCGCAGGCGGCGAAGATGGAGGCGAAGGCGTGCATCAGGCGGTCGATGTCCTCGTCCGAATGCAGCGGCGAGGGGGTGAGGCGGAGGCGTTCGGTGCCGCGCGGCACGGTCGGGTAGTTGATCGGCTGCACGTAGATGCCGAAGTCGTCCATCAGGCGGTCGCTGATCATCTTGCACTTCACCGGGTCGCCGACCATGACCGGGACGATGTGGCTGGGGTTCGGCATATGCGGGATGCCGATCTCGTCCAGGCGGGCACGCACCTTGGCGACCCGCTCCTTCTGACGCGCGCGCTCGATGCTGCTGACCTTCAGATGGCGGATGCTGGCGATCGCGCCGGCCGCGACGGCAGGCGGCAGGGCGGTCGTGAAGATGAAGCCGGAGGCGTAGCTGCGAACGAAGTCGCAGAGGGCGGCGCTGCCGGTGATGTAGCCGCCGACCACGCCGAAGGCCTTGCCGAGGGTGCCTTCGATCACGGTCAGGCGATCGCAGAGACCCTCGCGTTCGGCGATGCCGCCGCCGCGTGGTCCGTAGAGGCCGACGGCGTGGACCTCGTCCAGATAGGTCATGGCGCCGAATTCGTCGGCGACGTCGCAGATTTCTTCGATCGGCGAGATGTCGCCGTCCATGGAGTAGACGCTCTCGAAGGCGATCAGCTTCGGACGATCGGGATCGATTTTTTGTAACTTGCTCTTCAGGTCTTCGACGTCGTTGTGTCGGAACAGCACCTTGTCGGCGCGGCTGTGGCGGATGCCCTCGATCATCGAGGCGTGGTTCTTTTCGTCCGAGAGGATCACGCAGCCCGGCATCTTGCCGGCGAGGGTGGAGAGGGCTGCCCAGTTGGAAACGTAGCCGGAGGTGAAGAGGAGGGCCGATTCCTTCTGGTGGAGGTCGGCGAGTTCCTGTTCGAGCTTCACGTGGTAGTGGTTGGTGCCGGAAATGTTGCGCGTGCCGCCCGCGCCGGCGCCGCATTTGTCGAGTGCTTCGTGCATCGCCGCCAGCACCGCCGGGTTCTGGCCCATGCCGAGATAGTCGTTGGAGCACCAGACGGTGACGTCGCGCTCGCCGTCCTCATGGTGATGGGTGGCGCGGGGGAAGGTGCCTGCCTTGCGCTCGAGATCGGCGAAGATGCGATAGCGGCCCTCCTCGCGAAGGCTGTCGAGCTGATCTTTAAAAAAACCTTCGTAATTCATCTCAAGCCTCCATCTAAGAGCTCCGCGACAGCGTCACGCCGGCACCGGCTCGGTGCCGCAGGTTTCGAACGCTGTCTTCAGGCCGTCTTCGTCGACCGTCCTGCCAATCGCCACGACGCGCGGCGTCTCGTCGTCCCTGGCGGCGAAGGCCGCCATGGTGGCGCGGCCGCCGGCCACGCCGAACTGCACCCAACCATTGCCCGCGCGGGCGATGCCCTTCACGCGATCGACCTCGCCGAAGTCGCCGGCGGCGATTTTCTCCAGAAGCGGGCGCAGGCGCGATGCGTCAAATGAGCCGACGAGGGCCGTGCTCCAGGATCGGAGCCCGAGCGCCTCTTCGAGATCGTGCCGATGGTCGTGCTCATGTTCACGCTCCGGTGTGTCGCCGGCGAGGAGACCGCTCAGGGCGAGAGCCTCGACACCGTCGGTCTTGATCGCCCCGTATCTTGCCGGAAGGATCACGGCGTCGGGATTGATCGTCGTCAAGGTTTCCTCGATCAGAGCCAGCTCGGCGCCGGTAATCAGGTCGGTCTTGTTGACGATCAGGACCGGCGCGAGCGTCGCCTGGGCCTGGAAGTAGGCACGCATGCGCGAAAAATCGCGGAGGAAGGCGCCGGCGTCGATCACGGTGTAGACGCGAAGGCTCCTGACCAGCGGGCGTAGCTCGGGCTGGTGCATGATGCGAAGGAGCGAGGCGACGTCGGCGACGCCGGAGGGCTCGATCAGCACGCGATCCGGCGCGAAGCGGGCGACCACGTCCTTGAGCTGCCGGGCGAGGTCGGCGCGGAGCGAGCAGCAGATGCAGCCGTTCGGCAGCTCGACCACGTCGGCACCCTGGTCATCGAGCAGCGAATTGTCGACGCCGACCGCGCTGAAGTCGTTGACCAGCACCACGGTCTTCTGCGCGGGATCGGCCTTGGCGAGGGTGCGTTGCAGAAAGGTGGTCTTGCCGGCGCCGAGGAAGCCCGCGACGATCTCGGCATCGAAGCTCTCCGTCGGCTTTCTCGAGGCGAGGCCCCAATGCCAGAGGGCGGCGGCGGGGATCGGCAGCACCAGGAACCAGTGCTCCAGGATGGCGAGCGCCATCAGGACGGTGAGGAATGTGTAGCCCGCGGCCTCGAACGGCGTCGCATCGGCCGCGAGTGCCGCTTCCGCCAGGTAGACGCAGATGACCGTCGAGACCGTGACCGAGACCGGGAACAGCAGGTTCATCGGCTTCTTGGTGAGGTAGCTTTTCAGAAAATCCAGATGTTCCGGGAGAAACTCCTCGTTCAGATTGCGCACGCCCAAAAAGACGTTGAGCTTGGCGCTTTGGTGCATCCACCAGAGCACCATGAAGGTCCAGACCCCGACCTGGTTGGGCTGACCCCAGGTGAGCGCGAACACGGCGAGCGCAGCGGCGATGATCGCGAGTTCGTGCCAGAGGCTGGTCTGGATGGCGTGGCCGAAATGCTTCCAGCCGGAACAGCCTTCGGGGCAGGGTTCGGACCGGGGCCCGGTGACGTAGCCCATGTAAAAGGAGATTTCCTGCCAGCCCCAGGCGAGCAGCCCGTAAGTAAACGCCAGGTAGGCACCGGTGACGGTCGTATCGTCGGCTGTCTTGGCAAGACCGTAGAGCGACACGCCGAGTACGGCCGTCGCGCCGAGCATGCTCCAGCGAAAGGTGTGTCGCGGGAGACCATCCAGATAGATGATCACGCCGGTGCTGAACCACCAGACGAACAGCGCGAACAGGGCCGGATAGAGATGCTCGGTCACGACGGTTTCTCCATCTTGGCCTTTCGGTGACCGAACACCTTGTAGGGCGAGTCGGCTGGATGCATCGTCAACGCCCCTTCGGCGGCAGCTTGATCACCGACTTTGCCCACCGGGTCATTACCAGGCGGGTGCCAGGCGAATGGTCTCGGGCGCCGGCACCCTCTTCGGCGACATCAGATAGAGCCGGGCGAAGACGGTGGCAGCTGATGCCATCGCGCCGACACGCTTCAGCATGCCGCCGAAACCGCTCTGTGCCTTGGCCTGGTTGATCCGCTGATTGATGCGCACCAGCTTTTCCAGTCGTTCCTTGAACAGCGGGTTGTCGAGATCGAGCTCGACAGGGAACACCTGGCGCGAGATTTCCGAGGTGATCCTGAAGACGGTGAAACCGTACTCGGACGGATCGACGTTCAGCGCTCTATGAAAGACGGGACGCGCGTGATCGCGCACATACATGGTCGCGAAAACGGCAAGTAAAAAGAATCGGACCCAGAGCTTGTTGAGGCCGGTCAGATATTGCGGGTTGGCGTGCATGAGCAGCGCGAAAGCCTCGCCGTGGCGGAACTCGTCATTGCACCACTTCTCGAACCATTTGAAGATCGGGTGGAAGCGGTTTTCCGGGTTCTTTTCGAGGTGGCGGAAGATGGTGATGTACCTGGCGTACCCGATCTTCTCGGACAAGTACGTCGCGTAGAAAATGAACTTGGGTTTGAAGAAGGTGTACTTCTTGGTTTTGGTCAGGAAGCCGAGATCGACGCCGATGCCGAAGTCCTTGAGCGCTTCGTTGATGAAGCCGGCGTGGCGCGCCTCGTCCCGGCTCATATAGGTGAAGAGTTCCTTGATGTCGGGATTGGTGATGCGCTTCTTGATCTCGGCATAGAGCACGCAGCCGGAAAATTCGGCGGTTAGCGAGCTGATCAGGAAGTCGAGAAATTCCTTGCGAAGATCCTCGGGGAGCGACTTGATCGCGTTGTCGAACTCGTCCGTCCGCTTGAAGTGGCCCTTGTTCGGGTCCGCCTTCATCTCCGCCATGAGCTTGTCCCACTCCTCGCGGATCGGCTCGATGTTCAGGCGGTCCATGGCCTTGAAGTCGGTGGTGTAGAATCGCGGCGAGAGGATGGTGTTTTCCTGCGCCTTCTTGGTCGCGACGTTCGGCGTCCGTCCGGCGGGCGCCGCCATCGTGGTGGCGGGGGCGTTCATAGTTTCTCTCCAGACGTGAAACTGAATTCGCAAAGCTCCATGAGCTCGAAGCGGCCGGTGAACGTGGCCCAGCGGCGGCCGAGCCAGGTCGCCTTATGCACGGTGGCCGTCCGTTCGAAAAAACCCTTTTCGCCGAACGGCACCTCGATCGGCGCGCCTTTGACCTCGACTTCGTCGCCGGGTTCGATGCGGACATCGGCCTTGAAGGTGACGTGGGCGTGCAGGCTTTCGTTGGTGTGCTCGACCTCGACGGTGCAGGGCACGTCGAAGGTCCGTCTGCTGTCGGTGAACATGACCATCATCTCGTTGCTCCCGCCGTCATCAGGCGTTCGAAGGCGGCGACGTTGCTTGGCCCGAAGGCGGCCAGATGGATCTCGCGGCCGGTTTCCGGATCGCCGAGCAGCAGACCGCCATTGGCCATGCGCTCCAGGCGGAAGGGGGCCTTGCCCGCGATGTGGCTGAGGCGACGTTCGCGCACCAGGCCGCGCAGGACACTGCGGGTGAAGCCGCCGGCACCCGGCTCGAGGGTGGCGACGAGCGCGCCGCTCCCGGCGTCGGTCACGCGAACGCTGCCGTCGGCCTGATCCTCGAAGGCGAGCGTCCGGCTCTCGACGGCGGCGAAGGGGGCGGCGCGGGCGTCGTCGCGCGGCTGCTGGCGGGCGATCGCCGCGACCGCGATGGTGACGCCGATCAGAACCGCGGCGCCGATCAGGATCGGACGCGGGATCGAGGCAGGCTCTTTTCCGTAGGCCATCCTCAGCCCCTCACGCCGTCGCCAGGCCGCGACGCGCGGCTGCGTCGACTTCAGGTTCGTTCGCGCGGGTGAGGGTCGCCCGGCCCTCCGGCAGAGCATCCGCCATCGCGTGGGCGAGGAGCGCTGCGACGTCCTCGACATCGTCCAGATCCCGCAGCATCGGCTCCGACCTCCTGATGCGCCAGGGACGCGCGTGCGGCCAGAGATGCAGCCAGGCGAACCGGTCCTCGCCCTTGAGCGTCAGCGGAATGTCGCCGCTGCCGTCGCCATGGCGCTTGAGCGCGGCGCTCTCGATCCGAACGAAAGGCAGGTTGATGCTCATCGGCAGCACGATGCCGAAGCGCATCACGACGCGGCGATTGGTGATCGTGTAGATGGTCGAGCGCGCCATCCAGACGGCGAGACCGTGGAGGATCGCAAGCAGCGACGCGCTGAGCGCGATCGGCCAGGCGAGGGAGGCGAGAACACTCGCCACCGTTGCGCCTTCCGCAAAGTTGGTCGCTGCCACCCAGACGATCAGGATCAGGCAGTACGCCAGGACCTTGCGCGTGTGCCAAGCGTGGCGGGCAAGGCCCTGCCAGCGAGGGGCGCCCTGCCAAAGGATGCGCTCGCCCTTCGGCAGTTCCTCGGGCAGACCGGGGATCGGCTCGAAGGCGAAGTCGTCATGCGCTTCCATACTCATCGGAGCCTCCATGCTCAAAGAAACGGCTCCGCGCGATCCGGCGTGGCGTAGAGCTTGCCGCCGGCGTAGTAAGCCTGAATCTTGTCCTCTTCGAGCAGTGTCACCTGGTCGGGATTCTTGGTTTTCGGGACGGCCGCGAACTGGGCGCCGAGGATCGAATTGATCGTGACGCGGCCCTTCAGGCCGAAGCGGTCGATCTTGGCGAGCGCCATCGGCACCAGCACCTTGGCGGCTGGTGCCTCCGCCGAAGCGAGCTCGACCTCGAGATAACGGATCAGGCTCTCTGCGCGGTCCACCCAGGCGTCGACGACCTTGCCGACGACCACGCTGTCGGCCGCGACCACGTCGGCGCCGCGCGGGTCACGCTCGCCTTCGAGGACGGCGAAGTCGGGGGCGGCGCGCAGCGGCACGATCTTGGGATGGCCTTCGGTCGTCAGATCCGGCGTGTCGGCGCGCTCGGCATAGGCGGCGGGACCGACGGCATCGACCATGGGATCGCCGGTCGGCGCGTAGGGAGCACCCGGCCAGGGCTCGGTCTTCGCGATCTTGATGGTGCGCGCCTCGGTCTTGAAGGCGGGCGCCTCGACCGTGCTGCCGTGGAACAGATGGAAGATTTTCGGGCGCGGGATCAGGAGGAAGCCGCGCGGCTTCTGGACGTCGTTCTGCTCGGAATAGAGCGGATAGCCCTCGCGGCGATCCTCCCGGCGGAGATAGAAGACGAGGCCGGCGAAGAAGACCCAGAACGCGTAGAGCACGAGCTGAGCGACATCGATACTGCCAACGACGACACCGGTTTCCATGGGTATTCCTCCTTCTTTTCCTGCCTAACCGGGAAACTCGGCGAGGCCGAACGGCGATGATGGCCGTGTGGCTCGGGCGCGGTGGCTGCGCACCAGGGGACCGATCGCGACCAGGGTTGCGAACAACAGAGCGATTTCGAGGTGGTAGACGGCGCCGTAGCCAACGGCGGGGCTGGTGAGTGCCGGGCCAAGTGCGCCACTCTCGGCGAGATGGCCGACCGTATCGCGGATGGCCCCACCGAGCGCGATGGCAAGGCCGGCGGCGCTCGCCTGCACGGCGCCCCAGGCGCCGAGCGCGATGCCGGCACGGCCGTCGGGTGCCAGATCCATGGCCGAGGTCAGCATGCCGACCGAGAACAGCCCGGCGCCGAAACCGATCATGGCCGTGCCTGTCCGAAACAGACCGATCGAGTTCATCGGATCGGCCATGATCACGGCGGCGAAGGCGAACAGGCCGGCGAACGCGCCCCAGGCGGCCAGACGAAACGGGTCGCCGCCATTCGAAAGCTTTTTCGCAGCGAGCGCAAAACCCGCGAGGGTTCCGCCGGCGAGCAGGGCCGTGAGCAGCGTGGTCTGACTGACGCTGAGATGCAGAATCTCGCCGCCATAGGGCTCCAGCAGAATGTCCTGCATGGAGAAGGCCGCCGTGCCGAGGCCGACCGCGACCAGGGTGCGCAGCGCGCGTGGGTTCTCTGCATAGGCGGACCAGGATTCGCGGAATGTGGGACGCGCGCGATCGGGATGGGTGAGCGTCGGATTGCGCGCTTCCTGCTTCCAGAGCGCGATGAAGTTCAGGAAGGCCGCGGCGACGGCGGAGCCCTGCAGCACCTGGATAAGCAGGATCGGATGGAAGTCGCGAAGCAGCAGACCATAGAGGATCGAGCTTGCGACCATGCCGAGCAGCAGCATGACGTAGAGGAGGGCGACGACACGCGGTCGGGAGCTGGTGGGGGCGAGGTCGGTGGCGAGGGCGAGGCCCGCGGTCTGCGATGTGTGCAGGCCGTAGCCGATCATCAAAAAGGCGAGTGCTGCGCCGACATGGCCGCCGATATTCGGGCCGACCGGGTCGAACGGATCGGCGAGGGCGAGGAGCGCGAAGGGCATGATCGCAAGCCCGCCGAACATCATCAGCGAGCCCATCCAGATATAGGGCACGCGCCGCCAGCCAAGGACGGATTTGTGCACGTCCGAGCGATGGCCGATCAGGGCGCGGAACGGCGCGAACAGGAGGGGAAGGGCGACCATCAGCGACACCAGCCAGGCCGGCACGTAGAGCTCGACGATCATCACGCGGTTGAGCGTGCCGTTCAAAAGCACCAGCGCCATGCCGACCGAGACCTGGAACAGCGACAGACGAAGCAGGCGGCCAAGCGGCAGCTCTTTGGTCGCGGCGTCGGCGAACGGCAGGAAGCGCGGGCCAAGCCGGGTCCAGATGGTTGCGAGCTTTTGCCGCTCGGCGCTCATGCCGGGATCAGTTCCAGGGCCTGGGAGGTGTAGAAGCCGCTTGCGATCCGCTGCGTGCGCGCGGTGCGCCAGGCGAAGAGGCGCGGTTCCGCCCTGATCGCCGTCTGCAGGGCGTCCGGCGCGACCGGCTCGATCGCGGGCGCGCGGTCACCCTTTGGAAAGAAGCGGCCGACCGTGTGCATCAAGGCGAGAGCGGGCGTTCGGGGGGCGAAGGTGAAAAGGATGCCGGCACGCGAGCGCTCGGCAAGGCCGGCGAGCACGCCGACAATGTCGCCGGTCTCGTAGTGGATCAGGCTGTCCATGGCGACCACGTAGTCGAACCGGCCCGTCGCCGGATCGAGCATGTCGCCGGTGCGAAACTCGATGCGGCCTTCGCCGATGCCCTCGGGCGTGCGCTGGCGTGCGAGGTCGACCATGGTCGGCGACAGATCAATCGCCAGCACGTCGGCGCCGCGTTTGGCGACTTCCATCGCCAGCGCACCGGTGCCGCAGCCGGCGTCGAGCAGGCGGGCGCCGCGCAGATCGTCCGGCAGCCAGGAGAGCAGCGTCGCGCGCATCGCGTCACGGCCGGCGCGCACGGTGGCGCGGATGCGGCCGACGGGAGCGTCCGAGGTGAGCTTTTTCCAGGCGTCGGCGGCGGTGCGGTCGAAATAGGTTTCGAGCTGGCCGCGGCGTTCCTGATAGGTGAGGCTCTGCATTTTTTCCGACTCAATCGAATCCGAGGAAGTCAAAGATGTCCCGATCCTTCATCGGGCTTGCCTGCAAAGGCTCGACACCGGCCCAGAGTGTTGCGGCCAATCGCAAATATTCGTCCTTGACCGCTTCCAACTCGGGCCCGTCCTCCATCTCGAAGACGGTGCGTTTCTTGAGACGCGAGCGGCGGATCGCATCGAGATCAGGAAAGTGCGCGAGTTTTTCGAGACCGATGGTCTCGTTGAACCGATCGATCTCGTCGGTCGCCGCACTGCGATTGGCGATGACGCCGCCGATGCGCACGTCGTAGTTTTTCGATTTCGCGATGATAGCCGATGCGATGCGGTTCATCGCGAAGATGGAATCGAAGTCGTTGGCGGTGACGATCAGCGCACGCTCGGCGTGCTGCAGCGGTGCTGCGAAGCCGCCGCAGACGACATCGCCGAGCACGTCGAAGATCACCACGTCGGTGTCTTCGAGCAGGTGGTGCTCCTTCAGCAGTTTGACGGTCTGGCCGACGACGTAGCCGCCGCAGCCGGTGCCGGCCGGCGGCCCGCCCGCCTCGACGCACATCACGCCGTTGTAGCCTTCGTAAACGAAGTCCTCGACCTCAAGTTCTTCCGCGTGAAAGTCGACGCCTTCGAGCACGTCGATCACCGTCGGCATCAGCTTTTTCGTCAGAGTGAACGTGCTGTCATGCTTGGGATCGCAGCCGATCTGCAGCACGCGCCTGCCGAGCTTGGAGAAGGCGACCGAGAGGTTCGAGGACGTCGTGCTCTTGCCGATGCCGCCCTTGCCGTAGACGGCGAACACCTTCGCGCCCTCGATGGCGTCCTTCGGGTCCAGCTTCACCTGCACGCTGCCTTCGCCGTCCGGCGGCGGCGTCGACGCGCGGCCGCTGCCGCCTCTGCCGATTCCAGGCTGCTCGTATACCGTCGACGTCATGCCATCGCCTCCACACCGACACCTTCGAGCCGGTCTTCGAGTTCCTCGCCCGCATGTTTCAGGGCTTCGAGCGTCGCCTCGTCCGGTTGCCAGTAGCGACGCTCATGCGCTTCGAGCAGCCGGCCTGCCATACGCGCCGACGCTTTCGGATTGAGGGCGGCGAGCCGACGGCGCATCGCCTCATCGAGCACGAAGGTTTCGGAGAGATGCTTGTAGACCCAGGGCGCGACATCGCCGGTGGTCGCCGACCACCCCATGGTGTTGGTGATGTGGCTCTCGATCTGGCGCACGCCTTCGTAGCCGTGCTTCAGCATGTCCTCGCACCATTTCGGATTGAGCATTCGAGCACGGGTTTCGAGCGAGACCTGCTCGGAAATGGTGCGCACCACGTTCCTGCCGCGGGTCTGATCGCCGATATAGACCGGCACGCCTTCGCCGCCCTTGGCCCGCTTCACCGCCCGGCTGATGCCGCCCAGCGTGTCGAAGTAGTGATCGAGCGACGTGACGCCGACCTCGACCGATTCGAGGTTTTGATAGGCGAGCTGGACGTTCGCAAAAACGCTCTCCAGCAAGGCCGGCTGCTGCGCGCATTTGCCGTCGCGGCCGTAGGCGAAGCTCTTGCGCTTGGTGAAGGTCTCGGCGAGCTCGTCCTCGTCGTCCCAGCACGAGCTCTCGACCATCATGTTGACGTTCGAGCCGTAGGCGCCGTCGGCATTGCTGAACACGCGAAGTGCCGCCGTCTCCAGATCGACGCCGTGCTGTTCCTGGTAGGCGAGCGCGTGCTTGCGGATGAAGTTTTGTTCGACGGGCTCGTCGGCGGAGGCGGCGAGGAAGGCGGCTTCGGCGAGTAGTTTTGTTTGTAGCGGCAGCAGGTCGCGGAAGATTCCCGACAGCGTCATCACCACGTCGATGCGCGGCCGTCCGAGGTCGTCCAAGGACACCAATTCCGCGCCGGCGAGCCTGCCGAAAGAATCGAAACGGGGCTTCGCGCCCATGAGAGTCAGCGCCTGGGCGATCGGGTCGCCCTCGGTCTTGAGATTGTCCGTGCCCCAGAGAACGATGGCGATCGTCTCCGGCAGCCCGCTGCCGTCGTCGAGATGACGGGCCAGAAGCTGCTCGGCCTGACGTGCGCCGGTCAGGCAGGCATAGGCACTCGGCAGGCGGAAGGGATCGAAGCCATGGATGTTGCGGCCGGTCGGCAGAATATCCGGCGAGCGGATAAGGTCGCCGCCGGGCACCGGCCGGATGAAGCCGCCGTCGAGCGCGTGGATCAGCGCGGGAAGTTCATGCTCCTCGCCGAGGAGACCAGCGGTCCCACGCAAGACTTTCAGTTCTGCGCGCGCGGTGTCTTCGATCTCTTTGCCGTCAACCATTGCTTCGATGGTCAATCGAGAAATCTCGACCTCCGAATTCGCCTCGCTTGATGCTGCCAGCATGTCGATGCGCTCTTCGCGCGACATCGGCTCGCCGACGACATGAAGGCCCGCGGGGATCAATGTGGTCTCGACTTCGAGAACGGCGGCGAGCAGATCGCTGACCAGGCGATCGGGATCGTCTTCAGTGACGGAAAGATCGAGCTCTTCCGCCTGCGCCCGGATCACCTCGATCAAGTCCACGCGGTCCGTGTCAGATGGAGGCAATAGACGGAAGCGTTCGATGGAGGCTTTGAGCTCCAGTAGTCCTTTGTAGAGGCCTGCAGCGGCGATCGGTGGGGTGAGGTAGGAGATGAGGGTGGCCGCGCTACGGCGCTTGGCGATCATGCCCTCGGACGGGTTGTTCGCGGCATAGAGATAGAGGTTCGGCAGATCGCCGATCAGCCGGTCCGGCCAGCAGGCTGCCGACATGCCGGTCTGCTTGCCGGGCATGAATTCGAGCGCACCGTGGGTGCCGAAATGCAGCACGGCATCAGCCGCGAAGTTTTCTTTGACGTAGCGATAGAAGGCGCAAAAGGCGTGCGTGGGTGCGAACGACTTCTCGAACAGCAGGCGCATCGGGTCGCCTTCGTAGCCGAAGCCCGGCTGCACGCCGACGAACACGTTGCCGAATTTTTCGCCCTGCACGAAGATCGCGCCACCATTGGCGAGCGTCTTGCCGGGGGCCGGTCCCCATTGCGCTTCGATCTCGGCGAGGTGGGGTTGGTTGCGGACGTGATCATCGGCGCTGATCATCGCTGCGACGTTGGCGTCCGTGCCGAAGCGGCCGGCGTTGCCCTCCAGAATTTTTCGACGCAGCGTGTCGACGCTGTCCGGAACGTCGACGGTGTAGCCGGCGGCCGCGAGCGCCCCGAGCGTATTGTATAAGGAGTCGAACACCGACAGCAGCGCGGCCGTGCCGGTGGCGCCGGCGTTGGGCGGGAAGTTGAAGAGGACGATCGCGACCTTGCGCTCGGCCCGCTTTTTCTGACGGAGCGCGACCAGCTTCTCGACTCGAGCCGCGAGGGCGTTCGCGCGCTCGACGTGGACCTGCATGTCGCGATTGGAGTCAACGCCGCCGGCCGCGCCGACCCTCCCGCCAACCACGATCGGTCCCGTCGCGCCGTCGAGTTCGGGGATCGCGACCATCATGGTGGTTTCGAGCGGCATCAGACCGACGTCAGAGCGCTCCCAGTTTTCCAGGGACTGGAACTCGACCGACTGGGCGGCGAGATAGGGGACGTCGAGCCTGGCGAGCATGTCCTCGGCGGCGCCGGCGTCGTTGTAGGCGGGACCGCCGACCAGCGAAAAGCAGGTGAGCGACACGACCGCGTCGACCGTCGCCTCGCCGTCCTTCATGAAGAATTTCTCGACGGCGGGGCGGGCGTCGAGGCCGGCGGCGAAGGCGGGGATGACGTCGAGGCCGCGGGCCTCCAGTGCGTTGATCACGCCGTCATAATGGCCGGTGTCGCCGCCGAGCACGTAGGAGCGCATCAGCAGCAGGCCGACCTTGCCCTTGCCGGGTGTGGCGAAGGTCGGCAGGTCGTCGAGACTCTTGCCGATTCTTTTCGCGGACTTCGGATGATAAAGCCCGACATCCGGATAGGCGACGGGGTCGCCGGCCTTGACGCAGCCCTGGAGCGCTGCCCGAGGTCCCGTCGCGTACCTTCCCACCAGGAAGCGAACGAGGTCGGCGACGTTCCGGTCGGAGCCTGCGAGCCAGTACTGCAGCGTCAAAAAATACGCGCGCAGGTCCTGGGCCTTGCCGGGGATGAAGCGGAGGATTTTTGGGAGACGCCGGAGAAGACGCATCTGGCTGGCGCCGGCGTCCGCCGGTTTCTTGCCGCCGCCGCGCAGCCGCTTCAGGAGTGCTACGATGCGGCCCTGCTGACCGCCCATGGTGAAGTCGCCGAGGCGCGTGAGCCTGACCACCTCGCCTGCGGACAGGCAGCCGACCATGGCGTCGCATTGTTCGCGGCGCGCCTCCAGCCAGGGGAGCACCGGCTGGATGTGCTCCTCCATGAACAGCATGGTCGCGATCACGATGTCGCCGCGCTCGATATCGAGCCTGCAGCGCTCCAGCGCCGCCGGATCGTCCCGCCAGTCCGCCGCGGCGTGGAGGTCGAGCTGCAGCCCTGGCAAGTCGTCCAGCAATGCCCGCCGGGCGCGGTCCACCGCACCCGCCAGGTGCCGGTCCATGGTGACAATGACGACTCGGATCGGGATGGCCGTCATGCGTCAGCGTCCGAAATGCGCTTTGGCGTCATACAGCGTCTCCAGCGTGATCACGGACGATCCGCGATCGCGCGCAAAACTTTCCGTGTTTCGCCTCGCCTTGCCCCGCACGAAGAACGGGATTTTTTTCAATTCCTTTTCGGCGTCTTCTGCCCAAGTGACGGTTCCATCAAGCACCGAGGTGGGCGATCCTGCTGCGCCGCCGCCATCCGCTCCGCGAAGCGTATTGGCTGGAGGCCCTGCCTCCTCACTCGCCAAGTGGGAGCTGCCCGCTTCGTCGGAGAACTCGTGGTCGTCGCGGAACATCGTCAAAAGATGTTCTTCGAGGCCCATCATGAGCGGATGGACCCAGCTGTCGAAAATGACGTTGGCGCCCTCGAAGCCCATCTGCGGCGAGTAGCGCGCGGGGTAGTCCTGGACGTGGACGGGCGCGGAGATGACGGCGCAGCCGATGCCGAGGCGCTTGGCAATGTGGCGCTCCATCTGCGTGCCGAGCACCAGCTCCGGCTGCAGTTCCTGAATGGCGCGCTCTACCTCGAGATAGTCGTCGGTGATCAGCGCCTCGAGGCCGAGTGCCTCGGCGGCCTTTCGGACGTAGCGGGCGCGTTCGCGGCTATAGCTGCCGAGCCCGACCACCTCGTAGCCAAGCTCCTCCCTGGCGACGTGCGCCGCGGCGATCGCGTGGGTGCCGTCCCCGAACACGAAGACGCGCTTGCCGGTCAAGTAGGTACTGTCGATCGAGCGCGAATACCAAGGAAGTCTGGAGGCGGCAGCCTCCAGCGTCGGCTTGGAATCGATGCCCGCAAGACCGGCGACCTCCTGGATGAAGTCCTTGGAGGCATTGACGCCGATCGGAATGGTCGAGGTGAAGGGCTGCTTGAACTCGCGTTCCAGCCACTTCGCCGTGGTCTGCGCGATCTCGGGATAAAGCACGACGTTGAAGTCGGCGGCGGGAATGCGCGCGATGTCGGCGGGGGCTGCGCCCATCGGTGCCGTCACGTTCACCTCGATGCCCATCATGGTCAGGAGCGAGGTGATTTCCTTGACGTCGTCACGATGACGGAAACCAAGAGCAGTGGGGCCGAGAATATTGCACCGGGGCCTCGCATCGTCCCCGTGCGCAGCGTCCGTTCTCGTCGAGCCTGCGGCTACCAGCCGCCTGACGATCTGATAGAAGGTCTCGGCAGCACCCCAGTTTTCTTTCTTTTGGTAAGACGGCAGCTCCAGCGGCACGACCGGGATGTCGAGGTTGAGCGCCTTGGCGAGGCCGCCGGGGTCGTCCTGGATCAGCTCCGCCGTGCAGGAGGCGCCGACCAGCAGGGTCTGCGGCTGGAAACGTTCCACCGCCTCGCGCGCGGCGGTCTTGAATAGCTCCGCCGTGTCGCTGCCTAAGTCTCGAGCCTGAAACGTCGTATAAGTAACCGGAGGGCGGTGCCCTCGGCGCTCGATCATGGTGAACAGCAGATCGGCGTAGGTGTCGCCCTGGGGCGCGTGCAGGACGTAGTGGACGCCGGTCATGCCGGTGGCGATGCGCATCGCGCCGACATGCGGAGGCCCTTCGTAGGTCCAGACGGTCAGTTCCATGGCTACACCATCAGCCGCGTGCGCCGGTCGAACGGCCGCGAAAAAAGCTCGGCGAGGTCGGCCGCCTGATCGAAGCCCTGGACGGGAGTGAACAGGAGCTCGATCGACCATTTCGTGGTGAGGCCGTCCGCTTCGAGCGGGTTGGCGAGACCGAGGCCGCACACGACCAGGTCGGGTCGGGCTTCGCGGCAACGGTCGAGCTGGCGCTCGACGTCCTGACCTTCGGAAAGCGTGACGCCGTCCGGCAGCAGCGCAAGCTCCTCGGCGAGATGCTGACGGTGCAGATAGGGCGTGCCGACCTCGATCAGCTCCATGCCGACTTCTCGCGACAGGAAACGGGCGAGCGGCGGCTCGAGTTGCGAGTCGGGAAAGAAGAAGATGCGCTTGCCGCCAAGTTTTTTTTCGTACTTGGACAGTGCCTTCTCGGCACGCGCTTTTGGAGCTGCCACCACCTCGTTGAAGCGATGCGGCGCCACACCGACCGCGTCCGCAGCCGCCTTCAGCCAGTGCGTGGTCCCTTCGACACCCAACGGAAACGGCGCCGGCAGCCGCACGGCCCCGCGCTCCTCCAGCGCCTTCGCGGTGTCGCCGAGGAAGGGCTGGGCGAGGAGGTAACGGGTGTTCGGGCCGACACCAGGCATGTCGCCGGCGCGGCGCGGCGGCAGAAAGCGGACGTTCTCGATGCCAAGTTGTTCGAAGAGTCGGGAAAACTGATCCTCGACGATCTCGGCGAGCGCGCCAACCACCAGGAGGGCCGGCGCGGCCTCCGTCGATGCGGCAGGCAGCGTGGGAACGAGGGACGCCAGACAGGCGTCCTCGCCCTGGGTGAAGGTCGTCTCGATGCCGCTGCCGGAGTAATTCAGGATCCGCACGTCCGGCGAAAAGTTTTCGGACAGGCGTGCGGCGGCGCGCTGCAGGTCGAGCTTGATGACTTCGGAGGGGCAGGAGCCCACGAGAAACAGCAGCTTGATGTCGGGGCGGCGTTCCAGGAGCTGGCGGACGATGCGGTCGAGCTCGTCGTTCATGTCGGCGAGACCGGCCAGGTCCCGCTCGCCCATGACGGCGGTGGCGAAGCGTGGTTCCGCAAAAATCATCACGCCGGCGGCGGACTGAATCAGGTGGGCACAGGTGCGCGAGCCGACCACCAGGAAGAACGCGTCCTGGATTTTTCGATGCAGCCAGATGATGCCGGTGAGGCCGCAGAAGACTTCGTGCTGACCGCGCTGCTTCAGCGGCGAGCCGCCGCTGGCCGGGTTGGTGCACGCGCTGACCGACGCCTCGTCGAACTTTTCGTAGACCGTCTGAACGGCGCCGCTCATCCCGCATACTCCGGCACGTTCGCCGGCACCGGCGGCGCCGCGTCGAGGCGAGCGCGGCGAAGTTTCAAAAGAAACTGCGCGGCGTTGATGACGTAGGCGGCGTAGGCGGCGAGCGCCAGGAGCATCTGCTCGGCCGGGGTGAGCCAGCCGGTGAACAGGGCGGCGAGATAGGCGGAGTGCAGGGCGAGGACGGCCATGCTGAACACGTCCTCCCAGAAGAAGGCGCGGGCGAACAGATATTTGCCGAAGACCACCTTCTCCCAGATCGAGCCGGTGATCATGATCGCGTAGAGCACCAGCGTCTTGATCACGATCGAGAGGCTGGCGGCCCAAAAACCCTCGCCGGTCGAGAGATAGCGGAGCACCAGAGCGAGGCTGATCAGGAAAACGACGAACTGGAGGGGGGCGAGCACGCCCTGCACCAGGGTCCAGCCGGTCGCGTCACGGCGCGCGCGCTCTTCGGGGGTGTAGAGCGGGGTATCGAGCTTTGGTCGGGGCTGCCGTGATTGCATGGTGCCGCCTGTCCCTGAGCGTCCCTGAAGTCTCTCTCAAAATTTAAGGCTTCTGGCCCAAATGTGTCAATCTAAGTTTACGTAAATTAAAATTGACAAAAAGCTGCTGCTCGCGATATGGCGGATGGGATAGGCGGTTGTTTCGACAAAGTTGCGGTTCCGATCACGATTATCGAAACATCGCTCCAGTTGGGATTGAGATCGACATCGCCCCCGGTGTACGTTGATAGAAAATAGGGGGTGTACGCGATGGCTGACATGAGGCGGCTGATGGCGTCACTAGGCTTCTCCGGACAGATTGAGGCCGTTGATGCCGAGAGCACGCCTTTTCTCCGTCCGCGGTCCGAGCAGAAGCGATCGACGCTGGGGCGCAGGCTCGCGGGTCTTGCCGGGATCGTCGAAGATCAGGTGGTGCCGCGTCTGGTCGAAGCGCACCGGCCGGTCACCAACGAGCCTGATATCGCCGCGGAGGCGCTGCTCGAACGTCCCGATGCAGGCGTGGTCGAAAGGCTGGCGGACCTGGCGGTGAATGACGGGCCGGCGGCGAAAGCGTTCGTGCAGAAACTCCATGACGATGGTCTGCCGATCGAAGCGATTTATCTGAATGTGCTCGCGCCGACCGCGCGCCTGCTCGGCAGGCTCTGGGAGGAGGATCGGCGCCACTTCGTCGAGGTCACCGTCGGCGTCGGGCGGCTGCAGCAGATGCTGCACGATTTCGAGGCCGCCTTTCAGAACGCCGCCCTCGCCTGGCAGCCGGCGCTTCGCGCTCTTCTGATACCGGCGCCGCATGAGCAGCACACCTTCGGGCTTTTCATGATCGGCGAGTTCATGCGCCGCGCCGGCTGGGACGCCTGGACCGGACCGCTGCCGCCGAAGGGCGAACTGAAGAAGCTGATCAGGTTCGGTGAGTTCAACGTGATCGGTTTTTCCGCGAGCGGCGACCGCAGGCTCGAGCCGCTCGCCGCAACCATCGCCGAAGTGCGGCGTCTCGCCGGGGATCGGCCGCTTTGCGTGATGGTGGGCGGCGTCGCGTTTGCGGGACGTCCGGATCTGGTCTCGGATGTGGGCGCCGATGGCACCGCCGACGACGCCCGCTCGGCGATCAGGCTCGCGCATCGGTTGCTCCGGGAACGAATCGCACGCTCGTAACCGGCGTTTCGCCGCCGAAGGACGACGGGCGGGTCAAGACGATGGAAAGGTCCTGCTTGTCGTGAGGGAGTTTCGTTCAGTCCAGGAATCCTTGGGAAGCATCGACGCCGAGGCGACCGCGCGGCTGATCACCGCGGCCGCCGACATTGCGCTGGTGCTGGACAAGAAGGGCGTGATCCAGGACCTCGCCTTCGACGACCAGGAGCTTGACTTTGCGGAAGCCGACTCCTGGTTCGGCAGGCCCTGGATCGAGACGGTGACGGCCGAGAGCCGGCCTAAAGTGCAGGAGCTCCTGGAGAATGCAGCGAAGGGCGTCGCTCCGGCCTGGCGTCAGGTCAACCATCCCACCAGCCAGACCCTGGACATTCCCATCCTGTATGCGGCCGCGGAGGCGGGCGGCGGCAAGTTCGTGGTCATCGGCCGCGACCTTCGCGCCATCGCCGAGCTGCAGCAGCGGCTGGTCGATGCCCAGCTTTCGATGGAGCGGGACTATTCGCGCGTGCGGCACGCCGAAACCCGCTATCGCCTGCTGTTCCAGACCGCGAGCGACGCGGTGCTGATCGTCGACATGGCGCAGCGACGCATTCAGGAGATCAACCCGGCGGGCGCCCGCATGCTCGGGAAGACGGCGGAACGGCTCGCCGGACGGCCGTTCGTCGAGTGCTTCGAGGGCAAGGACCGCGACGCGGCCACCACCGTCCTCGCCGGCGCCGAGGCCGGCGGACAAGGCGGCGAACGCAGGGTGGCGCTCGCAGGCGGGCTGGGCGAGGTGACGCTCGGCGCCTCGCTGTTTCGCCAGAACGGCGGCGCGCTCATGCTGGTGCGCATGACGCCGGCCTCGCAGGATGCGGCGGCGCGCGCCCTGCCGCTCGCCAAGCACAAGCTCCTGAAGCTGGTGGAAAGCGCGCCCGACGGTCTGCTGGTCACCGATGCGGACGGCAGGATCATCGCGGCGAACGCCGCCTTTCTCGATCTCGCTGAGTTGATCAACGAGGATCAGGCGATCGGCCAGTCCCTCGATCGCTGGCTCGGGCGGCCGGGCGTGGATCTGCGCGTGCTGCTGAACAATTTGAGGGAACACGGCCTGGTGCGTCTGTTCGCCACCACGCTGCGCGGCGACCATGGCGCCAGCACCGGGGTCGAGCTTTCGGCCGTGACCTTCACCAATGACGATCGGCCCTGCTGCGGTTTCGCCATTCGCAATGTGGACGCCCGTCCATCCGCGGCCGCGAGCCGGCCGCGCGCGCTGCCGCGCTCGGTCGACCAGATGACAGAGCTCGTCGGGCGCGTGCCTCTGAAGGAGCTGGTCAGGGACGCGACCGACGTGATCGAGAAGCTCTGTATCGAGGCGGCGCTCGAGCTCACCGGCGACAACCGCGCGTCCGCCGCCGAGATGCTCGGCCTCAGCCGCCAGAGTCTCTACGTCAAGCTGCGCCGCTACGGCATGGCCGATGCGGTCGCCGACAATGGCGGCAACTAGGTCTTCGATCGCATCGCTGCACTATCCGAGAAGTTGTGTAAACTTGAATTGACGCATTCTGATGTCAATCATACCATGAAGCTTGAGAACTCTTGGGGAGGTGCCAGGACTTGCCGGCGGCGTTGGAGCTCTTGAAACCGATCACCTGGTTTCCGCCGATGTGGGCGTTCGCCTGCGGCGTCGTCTCCTCGGGCCTGCCGATGGCCGAGCGCTGGACCCTGGTCGTCATGGGCGTCCTGCTCGCCGGGCCGCTGGTCTGCGGCACCAGCCAGGCGGTGAACGACTGGTTCGATCGCCATGTGGACGCGATCAACGAGCCGGACCGGCCGATCCCGTCCGGCCGTCTGCCCGGCCGCACCGGCTTCTATATCGCGATCGCTTGGACCGGCCTGTCCCTGCTGGTCGCCTGGTGGCTGGGGCCGCTGGTGCTCGCGGCCGCGGCGTTCGGCCTGGTCGCCGCCTGGGCGTACAGCGCGCCGCCGCTTCGCCTGAAGCAGAACGGCTGGTTCGGCAACGCCGCCTGCGCGGTCTGCTACGAGGGGCTGCCCTGGTTCACGGGTGCTGCCGTCATGGCCGCCGCCTTTCCCGACTGGCGGATCATCGCGGTCGCGGCGCTCTACAGCTTCGGGGCGCATGGCATCATGACGCTGAACGACTTCAAGTCGGTCGACGGCGACCGGGCGATGGGCGTCGACTCCCTGCCCGTGATGCTGGGCGTCGAACGCGCCGTTCGGCTCGCCTGCATCGTGATGGCCGCTCCGCAATTCGTCGTCGTGGCGTTGCTCTGGAGTTGGGGACAGCCTTGGTATGCGCTCGCGGTCGCTTTGGTCCTCGCGGCGCAGATCGGCCTGATGTCCAGGCTCCTGAAACGGCCGAAGGAGCTGGCGCCCTGGTACAACGCCACCGGCATCACGCTCTATGTCAGCGGGATGCTGATCACCGCCTTCGCCCTACAGCCGGTCATCGAGGGCACGATATGATCGTCACGAACACCAAAGCAGAGTCGACGCTATGAGCCGCGCTCATCATCTGGGTTGGTTCGGAATCATTCGCCTCGGCCTCGTGCAGACGGCGCTCGGCGCGATCGTCGTGCTCACCACCTCGACACTCAATCGCATCATGGTGGTCGAATATGCGCTGCCTGCAGTGCTGCCCGGCGCGCTGGTCGCCCTGCACTACGCCGTACAACTGTCACGCCCGGTGATGGGCCATGGCTCGGATGTCGGCGGACGGCGCACGCCCTGGATCATCGGCGGCATGGCCTGCCTGGCAGCGGGCGGCGTGCTGGCGGCGCTCGCCACCGCCTGGATGGCCAGCGACCCGCTGGAGGGTATTCTTTTGGCCGTCGTCGCCTTCGTGATGATCGGGGCGGGCGTCGGGGCGGCTGGGACGACGCTGCTCGCCTTGCTCGCCAAGCGGGTCGATCCGAAACGGCGCGCGGCCGCAGCGACGATCGTCTGGGTGATGATGATCGTCGGCTTCGTCATCACCGCCGGGACCGCCGGCCATTTTCTCGATCCCTATTCATCGGCACGGCTGATAGCGGTCACCAGCACCGTGTCCGTCCTGGCGTTTTTTCTGACCCTGCTCGCGACCTACAGAATAGAGCCGCATGGGATTCAAACCGCTTCAACCCTTCTGCCCGCAAACCCGCCGACCGAGGTTGGCACTGGTGCAAACAAAACGAGCTTTAAGGATGCTTTGAGCGAGGTGTGGAGTGACGCAGAAGCGCGTCGCTTCACGATTTTCGTGTTCGCTTCGATGCTCGCCTACAACACCCAGGATCTCATACTGGAGCCGTTCGCAGGCTCCGTCTTCGGCATGACTCCCGGGCAGTCGACCCAGCTTGCCGGGATGCAGCATGGCGGGGTGCTCGCGGGCATGATCCTGGTGGCGGTGGCCGCGAGCGCCATCGGCGGGCGTGTGCTCGGCTCGCTCAGGATGTGGACCGTGGGCGGCTGCATCGCCTCCGGCATCGCGCTGATCGTCCTGGCCGTCGGCGGCCTCTACGCGCCGGCATTCCCGATCAAGGCTTCGGTCTTCGCGCTCGGCTTCGCGAACGGCGCGTTCGCCGTCGCGGCGATCGCATCGATGATGAGCCTCGCCGGCAAAGGTCGGACGAAGCGCGAAGGCATGCGCATGGGTCTCTGGGGGGCGGCGCAGGCGATCGCCTTCGGGCTGGGCGGCTTTCTCGGGACCGTCGCGATCGACGTGACGCGCATGATCTTCGAGAGCACGGCCGTCGCCTACGGCATCGTCTTCCTCGGCGAGGCGCTCGTGTTCCTGGTGGCGGCGCGCCTCGCGATGACTATCAGTCAGCCGAACGCCAGGGACGACCGGATGCGCGCGACGACGCTGGGTGAGGGCCATCTGGCGGGGCTCGGTTGATGTTCTGGACGGTGTGATGAGCGAAATCTACGATGTGGTGGTGGTCGGCGGCGGACCCTCGGGCGCTACCGCCGCCACCGACCTCGCGCGAAAAGGTCGCTCGGTGGCGCTGCTCGATCGCGCGGGCAGGATCAAGCCCTGCGGCGGTGCTGTTCCGCCCCGGCTGATCGAGGACTACGCCATTCCGGACAGCCTGCTGGTCGCCCGGATCGGTGCTGCGCGCATGGTCGCACCCAGTTCGAACCATGTCGACATTCCGATCGAGGGCGGCTTCGTCGGCATGGTCGACCGCGAGGTGTTCGACGAATGGCTGCGCCGGCGAGCCGCGGCCCACGGGGCCGTGCGTTACACCGGAACGTTCGAGCACTTCGAGAGGGATCGGCAGGGCCGACCCCTGATCTACTACCGGCCCGAGAGCGGGCAGCGCGGCAGCGAGCTGAAAACGCTGTGCGCGCACGCACTCATCGGCGCGGACGGCGCGCGCTCCAAAGTCGGCCGCCAGACCATCGAAGGTGCGGAAAAAACGCCCTGCGTCTTCGCCTATCATGAAATCATCGAATCGCCTGAGCCGGGCGCCGGCGCCGATTTCGACGGTTCTCGCTGTGACGTCATCTATGACGGCCGCTTTTCGCCCGACTTCTACAGCTGGGTTTTTCCCCATGGCGCCTGCACCAGCATCGGCACCGGCTCGGCCAATAAAGGCTTTTCCCTGCGCGGTTCGATCAAAGCGTTTCGCAAGGCCAACGGCCTCGCGGATTGCACGACGATCAGGAAGGAGGGGGCGCCCATTCCGCTGAAGCCGCTCAAGCGCTGGGAGAATGGCCGGGACGTCCTGCTCGCCGGCGACGCCGCCGGCGTGGTAGCACCTTCATCGGGCGAGGGGATCTACTATGCCATGGTCGGCGGCAGCCTGGCGGCCGAGGCCGTCCATGAATTCCTGGAAACGTCGGACGCTCGCGCGCTTGGACTTGCGCGAAAAAAATTCATGAAGAGCCACGGCAACGTCTTCCGCGTGCTCGGCATGATGCAGCGCTACTGGTACGTCTCCGACGATCGGCGCGAGCGCTTCGTCTCGATCTGCCGGGACGAGGATGTGCAGCGGCTGACCTTCGACGCCTACATGAACAAACGCCTGGTGCGCGCGAAGCCCATGGCGCACCTGCGCATCTTTGCAAAGAACATCGCCCATCTCCTGGGGCTGGTTCCCGCAGGCGGCCCGTCGGTGCGACCGCAGCGCGCCGGACCGCTGACCTGGGCCGGCGGCGGCTCGGATTAGGCCGGGTCGGGTGGAAGCGCTGTTCGCGAGCGGCGGCATCGTCATCGCCATTCTCGTTTTCGTGGCGATCGAGGCCCTGGCGCTCGCCCTGTTTCATCGAAGGACCGGGCGCGGCATTCCGATCGTGCCATTGCTCGCCAACCTCGCCGCCGGCGCCTGCCTGATGCTCGCCATCCGCGCCGCCCTTCTCGATCAGCCCTGGACCTCGGTCGGCCTGTTCATGGCGCTCGCGCTGATCGCCCATCTCGTGGATTTCGGCAGTCGTATCCGTCCGGTCGCATCCGAGGCCGTCATATCGGCGGCGAAGCGCGATGAGGTCCCTTCGCCTGGAAGACTTCTTCGACGGTCCGGCCGATGCCTACGGCGTGTTCCAGGACCGTTTCGGCCGGCCGCGCCGTCTGTTCAGGGCTGCGGTCGCGCCGACCTTCGAAGGCGGTGTGCTGACCCTGGAGGAACGGTTCACCTTCGATGACGGTGCGACCGACGAACGGGTCTGGCGCATCAGGCCGGAAGGCGAGGGACGTTACAGCGCGATCGCTGATGGTGTGGTCGGCAAGGCGCGAGGTCAGGTCGAGGGGCCCGCGCTTCGCTGGCGCTACACTTTCGCCCTCGATCTCGGAACGCGCGTTTTGAACGTTCAGTTCGACGACTTCATGTGCCGGCAGAGCGACAGCGTGCTGATCAATCGTGCGGTGGTCAGGAAATGGGGCTTTCGCATCGCCGATCTCACCCTGGTTTTCATCAGGCGGTCGAACGACGGCTGACATCCCGCCAAGGCCGTCACGCGGTCGGCGGGGGTAGAAAGTCGCGCGCCTGGCCGGCGAGAAAGGTCCACATGGCCTCGGCCGCCGGCAGCAGGCGCTTGTCCGCACGCCTGACGATGAACCAGCGACGGCGCACCGGCAGGCCCTCGACGTCGAGCACGGCGAGCCGTCCATCAGTGATTTCGGCGGACGAGGTGTGGGCCGAAATAAGGGCGATGCCGAGGCCGGCGATCACCGCCTGCTTGATGGTTTCGTTGCTGCCGATCTCCATGCCGACGTCGAGATCCAGACCGGCGTTCGAGAACAGTTCCTCGAGGACCGCGCGCGTGCCCGATCCCGGTTCGCGCAGAAGGAAAGTCTCGCGCGCGAGATTGCGAAGCGCGATGCCGCGCCGGCCTGCGAGCGCATGATCGGGCGGCGCGATGATCACGTGGGGATGCTCGCCGATTTCCGTCTGCTCGACCGCGAAGTCCCTGGGCGGGCGGCCCATGATCGCGAGGTCGAGCTCGAAGCTGGCGAGACCTTCGATCGTCTCCTCGCGATTGCCGATCGCAAGCCGCATCTCGATGCCGGGATGTTTCCGCGCGAAGGCGGCGAGCGCCTTGGGTGCGAAATATTTGGCGGTGCTGATCACGCCGACCGCGACCGTGCCGCCTTCGAGGCCGTTCAGCGCTTCGATCGCCTCCGCGGTCTCGGCGAGGATCGCCTCGATGCGCTCGATCGCGCCCTGCAGCTCGGCGCCGAGCGCCGTCGGGCGAACGCCGTCCGGCCGCCGCTCGATCAGCGGCGCCTCGACCGCCGCCTCCAGCTCGCGAAGCTGCAGCGTGATCGCGGGCGGCGTCACGTGCAGCGCCTCGGCGGCGCCTTTGGTGCTGCCGGATTTCAGGAGTGCCGCCAGGGCGCGCAGCTGCCGGAGCGTGGTGCGGGCGAGGCGGTGATTCAGTTTTTCTTTCATGATATGAAAGTTAATTAAAATTTACTTATCCGACAAGAATCGACAGAGTCGATAAGCGAGAGGGAGAGACCAGCGTGAACGATATCGTCGCCGACAAGCCGATGATCAGCCTCGATGCGGTGCTCGACCGCTGGGCCGATGGCGCGGCCGGGAATGACGCCTGCGCCCGGACCATCGCCACGATCGCGCGCGCCGCCGTCCAGATCGAGGCGGAGATCGCCAGAGGTGCGCTCGGCGCGGCGCTCGCGCGCGAGGTCGGCGAGAACAGCGACGACGACCGGCAAAAGGAGCTGGACATCGTCGCCGATCAGATGGTGTTCGAGGCGCTGGCCCTCGCCCCGGTCGCGGTGATCGGATCGGAAGAGCGAAAAGAGCCCGTCATTCTCGATTCCGAAGCGCCCGTCGCGGTCGTCATCGATCCGCTCGACGGCTCATCCAACGTCGACACCAACATCTCCGTCGGCACGATTTTTTCCCTGCTGCCGGTGACCGGAGATCTCGACGCCGCGGTCCTGCAGCCCGGTCACCGCCAGCTCGCCGCAGGATTCGTCGTCTACGGTCCGCAGACCAGCCTGGTGCTGACCCTGGGCGAAGGCACCGACATCTATACGCTCGACCGCGACGATCGGGTTTTCCGCCGGACCTCGAAGCGGGTGCGCATTCCGTCCGAGAGCAGCGAGTACGCGATCAACGCCTCCAACTACCGTCACTGGGACGAGCCGGTCCGCGCCTATGTCGACGACAATGTCGCCGGCATGGACGGACCGCGCGGCAGGAACTTCAACATGCGTTGGATCGCGTCCCTGGTCGCCGAGGCCTACCGTATCCTGATCCGCGGCGGGATTTTCCTGTATCCGGGCGATCGCCGCGAGGGCTACGAGAACGGCCGGCTTCGCCTGGTCTACGAGGCCAATCCGCTGTCCATGCTCGTCGAGCAGGCGGGCGGGCTTGCGACCGACGGCGAGAATCGCATCCTCGATCTGCAGCCGACATCGCTGCACCAGCGCATTCCGCTGGTCTTCGGCTCCAGCACCAAGGTCGAGCGCGTGCGCGCCTTTCATGACGGCACGCTGCCGCTCGGGGAGCGTTCGCCGCTCTTCGGCCGCCGCGGCCTGTTCCGGCGCTAGGGGGCCACGATGTCGAGACGTCATCCGATCATCTCGGTCACCGGCTCCTCGGGAGCGGGCACGACCACGGTCAAGCATGCGTTCGATCAGATCTTCCGCCGCGAGGGCATCGATGCGGCCTCGATTGAAGGCGACGCCTTTCATCGTTACGACCGCGCCGGCATGAAGCGGGCCATGGCTGACACAGAGGCCACCGGCAACGGTCATTTCAGCCATTTCGGCATCGAGGCCAATCTGCTCGGCGAACTCGAGGCCGTGTTTGCCGACTATGGTGAAAGCGGCAACGGGCGCACCCGACATTATGTCCACGACGAGGACGAAGCGCGGCTCTACGGATCACCGCCCGGCACGTTCACCGACTGGGAACCGCTGCCGGAGGACACCGACCTTCTCTTCTACGAGGGCCTGCACGGCGCCGTGGTCACCGACGAGGTGGACGTCGCCCGCCATGCCGATCTCAAGATCGGCGTGGTGCCGGTGATCAATCTCGAATGGATCCAGAAGATTCATCGGGACAAGGCATCGCGCGGCCATTCGGCCGAGGCGGTGACCGACACCATCCTCCGGCGCATGCCGGACTACGTGAACGTCATCTGCCCGCAGTTCACCCAGACCGACATCAACTTCCAGCGCGTGCCGATGGTCGACACCTCGAACCCGTTCATCGCCCGCTGGATCCCGACACTCGACGAGTCGATGGTGGTGATCCGCTTCAAGAATCCGCGCGGCATCGATTTCTCCTACCTGACCTCGATGCTGCACGACAGCTTCATGTCCCGCGCCAACTCGATCGTCATCCCCGGCGGCAAGCTGGATCTCGCCATGCAGCTCATTCTCACCCCGATGATTCTGCAGCTGGTCGAGCGCAAGAAACGCTCGTCCTGAACGGGAAAGGCACCATGGCCCTGATCACGCTACGTCAATTGCTGGACCACGCTGCCGAGCATGGCTTGGACCGTCTACCTGTAGTCGCTTAGGTCGCGGCAGATCGCAGGCGCCAGCTACATCTGAATTTTCAATCTGGAGTTTAAAAAATGTCGGATACGGTACAGGGAGCGGATCGCTACAAGGCCGGCGTGCTGCAATATCGCCAGATGGGCTACTGGGAGCCGGACTACGAGCCCAAGGAAACGGACCTGATCTGCTGCTTTCGGATCACGCCCCAGGACGGCGTCGACCCGGTCGAGGCCGCGGCCGCCGTCGCCGGCGAGAGCTCGACCGCGACCTGGACCGTGGTCTGGACCGACCGCCTCACGGCCTGCGAGAAATACCGCGCCAAGGCCTATCAGGTCGATCAGGTGCCGGGCCAGGAGAACCAGTTCTTCGCCTATATCGCCTACGATCTCGATCTGTTCGAGCCGGGCTCCATCGCCAATCTGACCGCCTCGATCATCGGCAATGTCTTCGGCTTCAAGCCACTCAAGGCCCTTCGTCTCGAAGACATGCGCGTGCCCATCGCCTATCTCAAGACGTTCCAGGGACCGGCCACCGGCGTGGTCGTGGAGCGCGAGCGCCTGGACAAGTTCGGCCGCCCGCTGCTCGGCGCCACGGTCAAGCCGAAGCTCGGCCTCTCCGGGCGCAATTACGGCCGCGTGGTCTACGAGGCGCTCAAGGGGGGGCTCGACTTCACCAAGGACGACGAGAACATCAACTCCCAGCCCTTCATGCACTGGCGGGACCGTTTTCTTTACTGCATGGAAGCGGTCAACAAGGCGCAGGCTGCGACAGGCGAGATCAAGGGCACCTATCTGAACGTCACCGCGGCCACCATGGAGGACATGTACGAGCGCGCCGAGTTCGCGAAGGAGCTGGGCTCGGTGATCATCATGATCGACCTCGTGATCGGCTACACCGCGATCCAGTCCATGGCGAAATGGGCGCGCAGGAACGACATGATCCTCCACCTGCACCGCGCGGGCCACGGCACCTACACGCGCCAGAAGACCCACGGCGTCAGCTTCCGCGTGATCGCCAAATGGATGCGCATGGCGGGCGTCGACCACATCCACGCCGGCACGGTGGTCGGCAAGCTCGAAGGCGATCCCAAGACCACCCGCGGCTTCTACGACACGCTGCTCGACGAGCACACGCCGAAGAACCTGGAGCACGGCCTGTTCTTCGATCAGCCCTGGGCATCCCTCAACAAATGCATGCCGGTCGCCTCGGGCGGCATCCACGCCGGCCAGATGCACCAGCTCCTGCATCATCTCGGCGAGGACTGCGTGCTGCAGTTCGGCGGCGGCACCATCGGCCATCCCATGGGCATCGCCGCCGGCGCCACGGCGAATCGCGTCGCGCTGGAGGCCATGATCCTCGCGCGCAACGAGGGCCGGGACTGTCTGCAGGAAGGACCGGACATCCTGAACGCGGCGGCCAAATCCTGCCAGCCGCTCGCCCAGGCGCTGGAGGTCTGGAAGGACGTCACCTTCGACTACACCTCGACCGACACCCCCGACTTCGTCCCGACTCCCACCGCGGCCTGGCAGGCCGGGGCTTGACGCTTCGCGGAGCCCTCTTGCCGGCACAGCGTGACAAATCGTGGTCCGAACCGATGTCGCCAAAGGAGTGACAAGAGACATGAAACTGACACAGGGAACCTTCTCTTTCCTTCCGGATCTGACGGACGAGCAGGTCGAGAAGCAGATCCGCTACTGCATGAACAATGGCTGGGCGATCAATCTGGAATTCACGGATGATCCTCATCCCCGGAATACTTACTGGGAGATGTGGGGGACGCCGATGTTCGACATCAACGATCCCGCAGCCGTGATGTACGAGCTTGGCGAGTGCCGGAAGGTCTACGGCCAGCAATATATCCGCCTCACCGCGTTCGACGCCTCCCACGGCTGGGAGTCCGTTCGCCTCTCCTTCATCGTCAACCGTCCCGAGGAGGAGCCCGGCTTCTTCCTCGAGCGGCAAGAGCTTGGCGGCCGATGCATGGGCTACGCGACGCGGCCCTATTCCGCCGCCAGACCCGCGGGCGAGCGCTATTGAGCGTGCCTGCGCAAGATCAATAATCTCCCCCCAGCCTTGCCGCCGGCCGCAGACCTCTCCCCTCCCATCTGCTTTCGTCTGCGCCGGCGGTCCTCTTCGCCAACCTGCCGAGGTGACCCATGCAAGCAGCCGGGCATGACGGCAAGCCGGGCATCGATCTGCGCGCGGCGTTCAGCGAGACGGGCATCCCCGAAGTCCTTCAGGAACTGAACAGGGAGCTGGTCGGTCTCGCCCCGGTCAAGGCGCGCATCCGCGAAATCGCCGCCCTGCTGCTCGTTGACAAAGTTCGCCGTGACGAGGGGCTGACCAGCGAGACGCCGACGCTGCACATGTCGTTCACCGGCAATCCCGGGACCGGCAAGACCACCGTGGCCATGCGTATGGCGGAGATCCTGAACAAGCTCGGCTACATCCGCACCGACAAGCTGGTGACGGTCACGCGCGATGACCTGGTCGGTCAATATATCGGCCACACGGCGCCGAAAACGAAGGAGATCCTGAAGAAGGCCATGGGCGGCGTGCTGTTCATCGACGAGGCCTACTACCTGTACCGCCCCGAAAACGAGCGGGACTACGGCCAGGAGGCGATCGAGATTCTGCTGCAGGTCATGGAGAACAAGCGCGACGATCTCGTGGTCATTCTCGCCGGCTACGGCGACCGCATGGAAAAATTCTTCGCCTCCAACCCGGGCTTCCGCTCGCGCATCGCCCATCACATCGACTTTCCCGATTACTCCAGGGACGAGCTGTTCGCGATCGGCAAGCTGATCCTGGAGCAGCAGAGCTACCGCCTGTCCGCAGCGGGCGAGCAGGCGTTCCGCGACTATATCGAGGCGCGCATGCGGCAGCCCCATTTCGCCAATGCCCGTTCCATCCGAAACGCCCTCGATCGCGCGCGTCTGCGCCAGGCGATCCGTCTGTTCGACAGCGGGGATGGCCCTCTGACCGCCGACGATCTCATGACCATCGAGGCGGAGGAGATCCTGAAAAGCCGCGTTCTCGCCGAAATGGAAAAGCAAGAAGTCTGATCATGGCCCCGCCGACGATCGAGGGCTTCGGGCTCCGGGGCTGGACTTGAAGTCGGCGCCCTGACTTCAGGAGAAAAGTCCATGGATACGCCGATGCCCGTTCGTCCTTACGACGCCATCCTGTTCGATCTCGACGGCACCCTGATCGACAGTGCTCCGGACATCCGCGCCGCCATCAATCAGGTCATGAGGCGGGATGGCCTGCCGCCGCTCGCTCTGCCCGTGGTCACGTCCTTCATCGGCAATGGCGTGGCGAAACTGGTGGAGCGCGCCTATCGCCACCAGCGCGCCGAACTCGCCGCTGGCGAGCTGGAACTGAAAGTCGCCCGGTTTTCCGAGGCCTACGCCGCAAACGCCGCCACCCTCACACGGCCATTCCCGGGCGTGATCGAAGGGCTGCGAATGCTGCAGGCGGACGGTCTCCGCCTCGCGATCTGCACCAACAAGCCAAGCGGTCTCGCCGAACGCATTCTTGAATCGCTCGGCCTTGCGCCGTTCTTCGACTGCGTCATCGGCGGCGACAGCTGCGCCAACCCGAAACCGCACCCTGCACCTTTGTTCGCCTGTGTCGATACTCTCGGCGTATCGCCCGAACGGACCGTTTACATCGGTGACAGCCAGATCGACGTTCAGGCCGCGCGTGCCGCCGGAATCGCCGTGATCGCCGTGACCTATGGCTACAGCTCCCTCCCAGCCACCGGGCTTGGCGCGGATGCAACGATCGACCGGGTTGATCGATGGTTCGGGACCATGACCGCGCGTCATTGATCGTCGTCGCCGCAGGAGATGCGGGCAAATGCCGAATGCCCTCGAAAATGTCGGCAAGTCTGCAGCCTGTCACATCGTCGCGTCTGTCCTGCCGCTGCAGGATCGAAGGCTGCGGCCAGCACCTGAGCGAATTCGGCCCAATCGACATCGCCCTCGGAGGCCTGGCGCCCCGGCGTTCCAGACTTCCCGCTTTGTAGGGCGAAAGCAGCGGGGAGATGGCGGCGGTGATCGCCTTGGCATCGGCATCGGTTCGCATCCGAGGCGGACGGGCGACCGGCTCGTAGCGGTTCACACGGCGGCCCTCCTCGAAACGCTCCAGGCTCTGGATCCAGTCTTCGCCTGTCCAGCGCAGCACCAAGCCGCCTTCCTGCGGATCGTAGACGGCGGTGAACAGGGCCCCGAAGCCCCCGGCGGAAAGCTGATTTCTGATCGCCGTTCCGATGAAGTCCGTGCGATTGCCGTAAAAACCCTCGCGCACCGTAAGATCGATCCGGCCGAGATCGACATAGCCGAGATTGATCGTGATCTTTTCGGTTTCGTTCGCTCTGTCGGGAAGCTTGTGAACCTTGCTGGACATGCCTTTTCCATCCTTGTGGATGTTCATGGGATGGAATCAAGGCGCGGTTCACATTCGCGGCAGCCTGTTTCGGGTGAGATGGAGGGTTTGACCGTCGATCTGTTCCGCGACGGCTCTCCGCCGCATCGGCGTCGCTCAGCTGCCGAGCCAGCCGGGCAGCCAGAGGGTGATGGCGGGGAAGAGGAGGAGGAGGGCGACGCGCAGGAGTTCGGCGCCGAAGAAGGGGGCGACACCCTTGAAGGTCTCGATCATCGGCGTGTCCTCGGCCAGCGCCGAAATGACGAAGACGTTCATGCCGACCGGCGGCGTGATCAGGCCGAGCTCGACCACGATAAGGGCCAAAATACCGAACCAGACCTTCAGGTCCTCGGTGCTCATGCCGAAGCCGGCGGCATCGGCGGTCTGGTAGAGGCCGCCATTGATCTCGACCAGGACCGGCCAGAAGAAGGGGATGACCAGCAGGATCATGGAGAGGCTGTCCATGAAGCAGCCGAGCAGGATCAGGGCGATCAGGAGGAGGACCATCACCGTCATCGGGCTCAGGCCCGAGCCCGCGACCCATTCCGCGGTCGCCTGGGGAAGGCCGATCCTGGACATGAAGATCTTCATGAGCTCGGCGCCGAGCAGGATCAGGTAGATCATGCCGGTCGTGCCGGCGGTTTCCTTCAGCGCCTCGACCATGGAGCGGACGCCGACGGTGCGGTTCACGATGCCGTAGCAAAGGACGAGAAAAACGCCGACGGCGGCGGCGGGGGTCGGGTTGTAGAAGCCGGCGTAGATGCCGCCGAGCACCAGGCCGAAGATCACGAGGACCGGGATCACGCCGATGCTCGCGGCGAGAAATTCGGCCCGGTCTTCGCTGCCGCCCGCCGGTCCGGCGTCCGGCCGGATCAGGACGTAAAGCGCGATGGTGAGCAGAAAGAGGACGACGGCGAGCAGGCCCGGAATCATCGCCGCCGCGAACATGGTGACGATGTTGGCCTCGACGATGATCGCATAGATGATCAGGACCACCGACGGCGGGATGAGGATGCCGAGCACGCCGCCGGCGGCCAGCGAGCCGGTGGCGAGCGCGCCCGAATAGCGGTAGCGCCGGAGTTCGGGCAGCGCCACCTTGCCCATGGTCGAGGCCGTGGCGAGCGACGAGCCGCAGACCGCGCCGAAGCCGGCGCACGCGGCGATCGCGGCCATGGCGGTGCCGCCGCGGAGCCAGCCGAGCCAGGCGTTGGCGGCGCGGAACAGGGCCTGGCTGAGCCCGGCCTTGGACGCGATCGCACCCATCAGCACGAACATCGGCACGACCGAGAGGTCGTAGATCGAGAACTGGCCGTAGGCGAGGGTCTTCAGCTGGTTGAGGAGAAGCGCCGGCCCGTTGACCAGGGCGACTCCGACGCCGCCCACCAGGATCATGGCATAGGCGATCGGCACGCGGATCGCGATCAGCGCCACGAGCACCGCGAGACCCAGGACGCCGAGCGACACCGCCTCCGTCACGGCGGTGCCCCGCCGGGGGTCGACCTGTCGAGGAAACTGAGGACGGCGGCCAACGCCAGGAGGACGAGGGACAGGAGAATCGGGAGGAAGGCGAGCCAGATCGGGAACTGGAGGATCGCGGTGGTGTAGCCGTATTCCCGCTGGCTGGCCATGCCCTGGAACATGCACCAGAGGAGGAGAAGGCTGAAGGCCAGGGCGACGATGGCGGCGAGGCGTCTGAAGAAGGCGAGGGCCGCGGGCGAGGCTCTGGCCGTGAAGATGTCGGCGGTGACGTTGGCACCTTCGAGCTGGCAGTAGGGCAGGAAGGCGAAAGCGGCGACCGCGACGCCGATCTCGGTCAGTTCGAAATCGCCCGGGAAAGGCTTCCAGACAACGCCGCCGATCACCGAGACGACGTTCATCAGCACGACCGCCAGCAGCATGAGGCCGCCCATGAGCGCCCAGCCGTGAATCGCTTTCCTGGCGAGACCGAACGCGCCGGCATGTTGGGCCGGGCGGCGGTCAGCCATCGACAATCCGATCAAAGGCCGTTCCGTTCCCCAAAATGCCCGCTTTCGCCCCCTCCCGAGCGTCAACGCTTTCTTTACGACTCGCCGCCATGATGGCGTTCATGGTCCATGCGATCCTGGAAATCCGTGCGCCTGCGGGAAGGGAGGGCTTGGTTCGGACTCCCAGGGTCGCATGGACCCGCGAACAGCGATAACAGGGGGCGGTTAACACGGCGTTAAGGCTGAGGTGGCGGCTGGAGCGCGGCAGGGGCCATAAAGCATGGAAGAGGCCGCCCCCCATATCGACGGCGGCCACGCTCAAGCTGCCCGTCATGCCGCAGCCGACCGCGTGACGGGCCTCTCGCGGTTCGGGCGAGGTCGGCGTCGAACATCGGGCGGTTGGTCACGGCTGGTGCAGCGACCCGAACATTGTTGTTCGCTCCGTCGGGATCGACGCACTCGACAACACCATCTCCTGATGTGGCCATGCCACTAGCGGCTGGCGTGCTCGTCCATCAGCGCCCGCGCCTTCTCGACGAGGCCGGCGCCGTCGATGCCGCTTGCCGAAACCTCGTCGATCCAGCGCTGCACCACCGGCTCGAGCGCGGTCTGGAAGGCGGCCGTCTCCTCTTCGTCGAGCACGATATGGGTGTTGCCGGCCTTGACCGCGAGGTCGATGCCGAAATCGTCGCTGGCGCGCCAGATGCGGCCGACCTCGGCCCACCACTCCGGTCCGGAGGCATCCTTAAAGGCCTGCTTGACGTCGTCCGGCAGGCTCTCCCAGCGCGCCTGGTTCATCGAGACCTGGAAGGTGGTGGTTCCGAAGCGCGCCTCGTCGTGCCCTTCCACCTGGTAGGCGGTCTGCTCCTGGATCTTCAGGGGCGGGATGATCTCCCAGGGAATGAAGGCGCCGTCGACCACGCCCTTCTGCAGCGCCTGCGACAGTTCCGGCACCGGCATCGCGACCGGCGAGGCGCCGAGGGCCTCGATGATCCAGGCCCCCGTGCGCGTCGGGATGCGCATCTTCAGGCCTTCGAGATCGGCGGCTGCGCGCACCTCCTTTTCACGCATGTGGATCGCCTGGCCGGCATGGACGTGCAGGAACATCACCTCCACGCCCTTGTATTCCTCGCGCAGGTCGGTCTCGAACATGTCATAGAGAGAAAGATTGGCGGCGACCGGGTCGTTCACGTAGACGAAGGGCAGCTCCATTACCTCGGTGCGCGGGAACAGGCCCGGGGTGTAGCCGTTCACGGTCCAGACGATGTCGACCACGCCATCCCGGACCTGGTTGATCAGCTCCGGCGGGCGGCCGCCAAGGGTCATCGCCGGGTAGATTTCTATTTTCACTTTGCCGCCCGAATTTTCTTCGACCTGCTTCGCCCAGGGCTCCAGCATCTGGGTGTGGGCGGGCGCCTTGGCGCCGAGCAGGTGGTGGAGCTTGAACACATGCTCCTGTGCGGCGGCGTCGCCGAGGCCGAGCAAGGCCGCGCCGAAAAGCGCCGCAGCACCGGTGATCGCCTTCGCGACCGCAAATCGTCTCGCCATGACCTCGTCTCCCCTGACCGGGCGCGTTTCGGCGCGCCGCGATTGATCTCGCCTGGCGACAACTCTAATTCACCGGGATGGGATGGTCTATCTCGACGTGGCGGGATTGGCGGGGTCGATCGCCTGTGCGGGGCTCAGGCCATGAACAGAAAGGCAGCGCCGACGCCGACGGCGCCCCAGACCACGGTGTTGACGAACATGCGGAAGATCTGACGGTGTTCGCTGCCGGCGGCGAGGCCGACCATGTCGGCGGCGAGCTCGCCGGGCAGGAGAAAGAACCGGGTCATGGCAGTCTCCAGGGCTCGATACGCATCCGGTGGCCAAGCCTTTGCCCACCCGGGTTATATATTCAAAAAATATTATCTATAAAAAACGAAAATGTACAGGCCGGCGATGGCGCGCTTCGGCGTCGATCAACGGAGGGGTCGAAGCCGCCGCCGATTTTCGGCATGCTGACCTCGGCGCCGGTTCCGATCGACGGTTCGGCCGGTTTTTTTCCGCGAGGAGTGCCGATGACGTTTTCGCCGTTCGACCATCCGCATTTCGAAGGCACGTTCATGAGGTCGGACCTGGCGGCGTCGTTCACGCCGGAGGCGGAGATCGCGGCCATGTTGCGATTCGAGGCCGCCCTGGCCGAGGCGGAGGCCGAGCTCGGCCTGATTCCTGCGGACGCGGCGGCGGCGATCGCAGATGCGATCCGGCGCTTTCGTCCCGACCCGAAGGCGCTCGCCGAAGGTGTCGCGAGGGACGGGCTGGTCGTTCCCTCGCTGATCGCGGCACTTCGGGACATGCTGGATGCGCCACATCGCCCCCATCTGCATGTCGGCGCCACCAGCCAGGACGTCATCGACACCGGCCTCGTTCTTCGTCTGAAGCCGGCGCTGGCCCTGCTGCATGACGATCTTCGAAGCGTGATCGCCAAGCTCGAGCGGCTGATCGCCGAAAAGGGCGGCATGGTGCTGATGGGCCGGACGCGCATGCAGCGGGCCCTGCCGATCACGCTTGGCGACAGGCTCGAAAGCTGGAAAGCTCCGCTGGAGCGGCATCTCGAAGCGCTCGGTCACCTCGAAAAGGACCTGCTGGTCGTCCAGTTCGGCGGGCCGGTCGGCACGCTCGAGTCCCTGGACGGGAAGGGGCCGAAGGTCCGGGCCGCCCTGGCGAGACGCCTCGATCTCGGCGATCCCGGCCGCTGCTGGCATGCGGAGCGCGGGCGCATCGCCGATCTCGCAGGCTGGCTCGCCAGGGTCGCGGGCGCGCTCGGCAAGATCGGCCAGGACGTCGCCCTGATGGCGCAGAACGAGGTCGGCGAGGCGGTCCTCGAAGGGGGCGGGCGCTCCTCGGCCATGGCGCACAAGCGCAACCCGGTGAAAGCCGAGCTTCTGGTCACGCTCGCCCGCTTCGCCGCCTGTCAGCTCGCGGCCGTGCATCAAGCGCTCGTCCATGAGGGTGAACGTTCGGGCAGCGCCTGGGCACTGGAGTGGCTGGCCCTGCCGCCGACGCTCGCCGCCGCCGGCGCCGCCCTCAGTCTCGCCCGTGACATGCTGGATCAGCTGGCGTTCGTCGAGCGCTGAGCGCTACCGAACCGGTTCGCGGTCCCGCGAGAGCCGCGAACGTTATGGTCGACCGGACAACCCATCTCGCGAATCGCTGCCTTGTTGTCAGCATGGAAGAGAAAAAACTATCTATATTTTTCAAAGTTTTGGACAAAAAACCGCGCCTTTGTTGCGCCTTCACCACAACATCGAAACGATTCCGAAGACGATCCAAATAGTAGGACTTGGCTGGTTGACTCTCTACCTTTCGACTTTACGGTTTTTCTTAGCGTGCCAGGGGGCGAAGCCGGCTCGGGGGAGCCGCGGCGCTAAGGTCGATCGCCCCGTCGCCGTCGATGGGAAGCTAAAGCGTATGAAGCCTGCATCTGAACATGAACGACACAGTCTGAAAGCTATCGATCGCCTGCTCGTCCAGAACGTCATCCGAACCTATGACGGCTGCAAGGCGAACGGCCATGGCGAGATGGCGGCGCGCAATGCGGCGATCGTCGTCCTGCGTGAAGCCATGCCCAGATGGACCTTTCGCGCCGCCTCGGCCGCGGTCAGCCAGATCCTCGCCGGTCACGTGACCATGGCGCGGAGCGCCTGACGGCAGACTCCTGCCGCCGGCTTTTCTCGTTCGCTGCCGCCTCGCCGCCTCGTCAGCAGTCCAGGGTGCGCTGGCGTTCCCAATCGGTGAGGTGGGTGGTGAAGTCCTGCCATTCGCCATGCTTGAGCTTGGCGTAGGCGTCGACCAGCTCGTCGCCGAGACCGGCGCGCAGGACCTTGTCCTTCTCGAACAGACGAAGCGCGTCCAGGAGGTTGAGCGGCAGTTTCGGCGCGCCTTTGACCTTGTGGCCCTCGGCGTACATGTCGATGTCGAGGCGCTTGCCGGGATCGGCCTCGTTGTCGATGCCGTCCAGGCCTGCCGCCAGCACGCCCGCCTGCAGCAGATAGGGGTTGGCGGCGCCGTCGGCGAGGCGGACCTCGAAGCGGCCGGGATCGGGCACGCGCACCATGTGGGTGCGGTTGTTGCCGCTCCAGGTCACGGTGTTGGGCGACCAGGTGGCGCCCGAGAGAGTGACCGGCGCGTTGATGCGCTTGTAGCTGTTGACCGTCGGATTGGTGATCGCGGCGAGCGCGGTCGCGCGTTTCAGAAGCCCGCCAAGATAGTGGTAGCCGAGCTTGGAGATGCCGAGCTCGTCCTTTTTGTCGTCGAACAGGTTTTTCCGCCCCGCCTTGTCCCAGACCGAAACGTGGACGTGGCAGCCATTGCCGGTGAGGTTGTGGAACGGCTTCGGCATGAAGGTCGCGCGAAGGCCGTGGGCCTCGGCGACGGACTTCACCATGAACTTGAAGAAGCAGTGGCGATCGGCGGTGGTCAGCGCGTCGCTGTAGTCCCAGTTCATCTCGAACTGGCCATTCGCGTCCTCGTGGTCGTTCTGATAGGGACCCCAGCCGAGCGCGATCATGTGGTCGCAGATCTCGCTGACCATGTCGTAGCGGCGCATCAGCGCCTGCTGGTCGTAGCAGGGCTTCGCCTGCCGATCGTCGCCGTCGGCGATGTCGCTGCCGTCGGGCCGGATGATGAAATATTCGCATTCGACGCCGGTCATCTGCCGGTAGCCGGCGGCCTGGGCGCGCTCCAGAACGTTCTTCAGGACCACCCTCGGCGCATGGCCGACCGGCCGGTCCGCCATGACGAGATCGCCCGCGACCCAGGCGACCTCCGGCTTCCAGGGCAGCTGGATGACGCTGTCCGCGTCGGGAACCGCGAACATGTCGGGATGTGCGGGCGTCATGTCGAGATGGGACGCGAAGCCGGCAAAACCCGCCCCGGTCTTCTGCATCTCGCCGATCGCCTGGGCCGGCACCAGCTTGGAGCGCTGCACGCCGAAAAGGTCCGTGAAGCTGATCAGGAAATACCGGATTTTTTTCGACTTGGCGTATTTCGCCAGATCCGTCGCCACGATCTCGTCTCCTCTTTGTCACGTCGCGCGTTCGATGCGCGCTTGCCTCGCCCCGATCGGCCCACTCGCCAAACTTAGGCGTCGCGAAGGCACGAGTCGATCCTGTGAAATCGGGCGGTGAGATGAGCGGGACGATGCCGGCGACGATTTGTTCGCCGGTCAGGCGACCATCGATGGTGTCTGCAGCGCCGCCATGCGTGCTCTCAGGTGATCCGCAAGCTTGAGCGACGTCGCCACCAGCGTCAGGGTCGGGTTGACGCAGCCGACGGTCGGGAAGATCGACGAGCCGGCGACGAAGAGGTTGTCCACGCCATGTACCCTGGCGTTCGCGTCGACCACGCCTTTTTGCGGATCCTCGCTCATCCTGGTCGTGCCCATGTGATGATGCCCGCCCGCGAGCGAAGGCGGCCAGCTGTGGTCGTCGGCGGTCAGCCAGTCGTCCGGTCGGACCGTGCCCAGTCCCAGCCGTTCGAACTCCTGTCCGATCTCCTCGATCAGGACGAGGATCGAGCGCTTGTCGATCGGCAGCAGGCGCCAGTCGACGACGGCCTTTTCCAGCCCGAGCGGATCCCTGTCACGGCCGAGGGTGACGCGGCTTTCGGGATTGGGGAACTGCTCGCCCATGACGTAGAGCGCGCCGCTCTGATGGCGGAGATGACGAACCAGCCCGGCCGCGATGCCGTTGAAATCCTTCACCACCCGCCAGAGGTCCGTGGTCAGGCTCACCGGCACTCGGCCGTGCCGAAGGTCGAGCAGGATGCGCTTCAGGCTGACATAGCCGACGGACTGGCTGTGGGTCAGGCTGTCGGTGATGAACCTGTTGATCAGGCTGGCGACGGGGTTCAGCACCTCGTGGCGGCGCTGCGCCTCTTCGGTAAGTCCGATGCGCGCCCTGAGCCAGAGCGTGCCGCGCTTGAAGTCCTTGTAGCTCTTCGTCCAGGCCCTCGACCCGGCGGCGCGGAAGGATGCGGCGCTGACATGCGGGTGCTGCATGAAGTATCGGCCGACGAGGTCGTCGTCGTTGCCGAGGCCGGCCGGTCGGTGCCGGCGGGACAGAAGGAGGAGCCGGGCATTGTCGATGGCGCCGCAGGCGAGAACGACGAGGCGGGCCCTGATCACCGCGGACTTGCCGTCGAGCGAGCGCACCTCGACGCCCTCGACGGCATTGGCGGTCTCGTCGGTCAGGATTTCGCTGGCGGTGGCGTTCAGCAGCACGCTCACGTTTTTCGACGAGGCGAAATCGGACCGGTAGCTCCTGCCGAGATTGGCCCTCGGGCTCAGCTGCCAGAGGCGGTTCTCGAGCCTTTCCGGTGCGAGGTCGAGAAAACGGACGTCGTCATCCCGCCAGGAGTCCGGCTCGTAGCGGAAGTCGCCGAGTTCCAGCGGGCCCTGCGCCCGCTGGTAAAAAGGTCCCAGCGTCTCGAAGCTGTAGGGCCAGCCGTCGAGTTCGGCCCAGGGGCGGCTCTCGAAGTCCGACCGGCTCATCGGCGCGCAGGCGCCCGCCCAGGAATTGGTGGACCCGCCGAACCGGCGATCCCGGCTTTGCCTGAGATCGTGTTCGGGATGGCTGATCATCTCGCCGTCGGCGAGGTCCTGGACGCGGGGATCGGCTTTCAGATCGCCGCTCTCGAGAAGGCAGACACGGATCGGCGTGCCTTCGAATTCCGCGGCGATGACGATGCCCGCAGGTCCGGCGCCGACGATGCAGATCTCGGCTTCGAACACCCTTCCGTCGTCAAGTTCCCTCAAGTCGACAAACATCGGGACAGGGTCCCCTCCAGATTTTGCAACTTCAATAGAAGAAGAAACCAGAGAGAGAAAATTGTCAGCGGGATAAAATGATCAGTACTTTCTCAGTAAAATTGAAAAAATATCTACGCCTCGGCGAGTATTCGTCAAAGCGGGCATTTCGCCGCATTCGTCGGAGCCGCCGGCCCCGGTCACTCGCCGCGCCTCGACCCCGCGCCCGGGATCCAGCTGGTTCCCGCGAGCGGCACACCGGCCATGGCGGCGGCTTCGACGGTCAGCGCCGCCAGGTCCTCCGGCTCCAGATTGCGCACATGGCTCTTGCCGTTGGCGCGCGCAAGGGTCTGGAGCTCCAGGGTCAGGACGCCGAGATAGTTCGCGAGCCGCCGGCCGGCGATGATCGGGTCGAGCCGCTTCGCGAGATCCGGATCCTGCGTGGTGATGCCGGCGGGGTCCCGGCCTTCATGCCAGTCGTCATAAGCGCCGGCGGTGGTGCCGATCTTCTCGTACTCGCTTTCCCAGATCGGGTCGTTGTCGCCCAAAGCGACCAGCGCCGCCGTGCCGATGGATACCGCGTCGGCCCCCATGGCGAGCGCCTTGGCGACGTCCGCGCCGCTTCTGATACCGCCGGAGACGATCAGCTGAACCTTCCGGTGCATGTCCAGCTCCTTCAGGGCGCGCACCGCTTCCCTGACCGCGGGGAGTGTTGGGATGCCGACATGTTCGATGAACACCTCCTGGGTCGCCGCGGTGCCGCCCTGCATGCCGTCGACCACCACGACATCGGCGCCCGCTTTCACGGAAAGAGCGGTATCGTAATAGGGTCTGGCCGCGCCGACTTTGACATAGATCGGTTTTTCCCAGGCCGTGATCTCCCGGAGCTCGGTGATCTTGATCGCGAGGTCGTCAGGGCCGGTCCAGTCCGGGTGCCGGCAGGCGGAGCGCTGGTCGATGCCTTCGGGCAGCGTCCGCATGGCGGCGACGCGCTCGCTGATTTTTTGTCCCAGAAGCATGCCGCCGCCGCCGGGCTTGGCGCCCTGGCCGACCACCACCTCGATGGCGTCGGCCTTTCGAAGATCGTCCGGGTTCATGCCGTAGCGGGAGGGGAGGAGCTGGTAGACGAGCTTTTCCGAATGCCCGCGCTCCTCCGGCGTCATGCCGCCGTCGCCGGTGGTGGTCGACGTGCCCATGGCGGTCGCGCCGCGTCCGAGCGCCTCCTTGGCCTGGGCGGACAGCGAACCGAAGGACATGCCGGCGATCGTGACTGGAATGTCCAGTTCAATGGGTTTCTTCGCGAAGCGGGTACCGAGGACCACGTTGGTCGCGCATTTTTCGCGGTAGCCTTCGAGCGGGTAGCGGGACATGGAAGCCCCGAGAAAAACCAGGTCGTCGAAGCAGGGCACGCGCCGCTTGGCGCCGCCGCCGCGGATGTCGTAGATGCCGGTCGCCGCCGCACGGCGGATTTCGGAGAGCGTGTAGTCGTCGAAGGCCGCCGCCTTCCTGGGCGTCGTGCGCGGGATGCGGTGGTGATCGGTCATCAATAGGCGCCCAGATTGTCGACGTTGAAATGGTACAGCTTTCGCGCCGAGCCATAGCGCTTGAAGTCGGCCGGATCGGCGTCGATCCCGGCCCGGTCGAGCAGGTCCTGAAGCTCGTCGCGATGCTCGTCGGCCATGTCCTTTTCGATGCAGTCGGCGCCGAGACTCCTGACGTCGCCGCGCACGAACAGCTTCGCCTCATAGATGCTGTCGCCGAAATCCGCGCCGACGTCACCCAGCACCACGAGGCGTCCCGCCTGGGCCATGAAGGCACTCATATGGCCGATATTTCCTTCGACGACGATGTCGATGCCCTTCATCGAGATGCCGCATCGCGACGATGCGTTGCCTTCGATCACCAGAAGGCCGCCATGGCCGGAAGCGCCGGCATATTGCGAGACGTCGCCGGTAACCCGGACGCTGCCGGACATCATGTTCTCGGCCACGCCCGGCCCGGCATTGCCCTTGATGGTGATCTCGGCCGCCTGGTTCATGCCGGCCGCGTAATAGCCGGTATGGCCTTCGATCTCGACATGCACCGGAGCGTTCAGGCCGCAGGCGAGCGCATGCGCGCCATGGGCGTTGAGCACGCGATAATGACCGGTCTGATCGGTGCCGTTCTTCTCCTGAAGCCTGGCGTTGACCTCCCGCAGCTCCTGCTTCGCGAGATCGATGATGTCGACGTTCGAGCGTGCCACTATGCCGCCTCCCGGCCCCAGCTGTAGACCGTGGCCGGCTCCGGCTCCCAGACCCTGGCGCCGCCGACCCCCGGCAGACTTGCCAATGCGCGGTATTCCGACGCCATCGCCACCCAGTCCTTCGTTTCCGCCAGAATTGCGGGCTTGCAGGCGATCGGATCGCGGAGCACGGCGAAACCGTCCGCGGTGCCGACGCAGAAGGTGTAGAAACCGTCCAGATCGCGGATCGACGCCTCCAGCGCCTGGTGCAGGGACTGGCCGTCCAGCAGCTTCGCGGTCAGATAGGCGGCCGCCACCTCGGTGTCGTTCTCGGTGCGGCAGACGATGCCGTAGCGCCGCTCGATCTCGGCCCGCAGCCAGTTGTGGTTGGACAAGGAGCCGTTGTGGACCAGGCAGAGATCCAGGCCGGTGGAAAAGGGATGCGAGCCGGCGGTGGTCACCGCACTCTCTGTCGCCATGCGGGTGTGTCCGATGACGTGGCTGCCGCCCATGGCCTCGAGCTCGAAGCGCGCCGCGACATCGGCGGGCAGGCCGGTTTCCTTGTAGATCTCGATGACCCGGCCGATGCTCATGATCTGCAGCAGGGGATCGTAGGCTTCGATCGCGCGGGTCAGGAGATCGGGATCGCCGTCGCTGATCAGCACCGCGTGGGAGGCGACGTCGTCGATGGTGGCGCTGAGCTGCAGGTCGTCGTCCAGAAGCTCGATCAAACCCTCCCAATCGAAATCGTCATTGGGATGGAACAGCGTCAGCTTGATCGTGTCCTCGTCCTCGACCGGCTCCTGATAGATGGCGATGCCCGCACTGTCCGGCCCGCGATCGCTCATCTCGATCAGCATCGGCGTGAACAGACGGCCGAGTTCCGGCTCCAGCGCCGGGTTCTTCAGATAGAGCCCGACAATCCCGCACATGGCGCTTCTCCCCACAGACAGGGGCGATCATTTCGCCGGGAATGCCGCCTGTCAATAAGACGCGCCGCCGCTCGCGACATGAGAATCGCCAGACAAAAAAGGGAGGCCGAAGCCTCCCTTTTCGTCGACGATGTCCTCGCAGGACCGGCGTCAGTGAGCGCCGAGCGCCGCCAGGATCAGAAGCGCCACGATGTTGATGATCTTGATCATCGGGTTGATCGCCGGCCCGGCCGTGTCCTTGTAGGGATCACCGACCGTGTCGCCGGTGATCGAGGCCATGTGGGCGTCGCCGCCCTTGCCGCCGTGATTGCCGTCCTCGATATACTTCTTGGCGTTGTCCCAGGCGCCGCCGCCCGACGTCATGCTGATCGCGACGAAGATGCCGGTGACGATGGTGCCGAGCAGCATCGCGCCGAGGGTCGAGAACGCGGCCGCCTGCCCGCCGATCATGGCGATCACGACGTAGACCACGACCGGGGCCAAAACCGGCAGGAGCGACGGAATGATCATCTCCTTGATCGCCGCCTTGGTCAGGAGATCGACGGCCTTGCCGTATTCCGGCTTGGTCGTGTGGTCCATGATGCCCGGCATGTCCTTGAACTGCCGGCGCACCTCGAGGACGATCGCGCTCGCCGAACGGCCGACCGCCTGCATGGCGAGCGCGCCGAACAGGTAGGGCAGCATGCCGCCGATGAAGAGGCCCACCAGCACATAGGGATCGGCGAGCGAGAAGGTGACGTTCAGCTCCGGGAAGTAGTGCCGGAGGTCCTCGGTGTAGGCCGCGAACAGCACCAGGGCGGCAAGCGCGGCAGAGCCGATGGCGTAGCCCTTGGTGACGGCCTTCGTGGTGTTGCCGACAGCGTCCAGAGCGTCGGTGGTGTTGCGCACCTCGGAAGGCAGCTCCGACATCTCGGCGATGCCGCCTGCATTGTCGGTCACCGGGCCGTAGGCGTCGAGCGAGACCACGAGGCCGGTCAGCGCCAGCATGGTGGTCGCGGCGATGGCGATGCCGTAGAGGCCGGCCGAGAGATAGGCCACCAGGATGCCGCCGCAGATCACGATGATCGGCATGGCGCAGGCTTCCATCGACACGGCGAGGCCGGCGATGATGTTGGTGGCGTGGCCGGTGGTCGAGGCCTCCGCAATCTTCTTCACCGGACGGTGCGTCGTGTTGGTGTAGAAGTCGGTGATCCAGATCAGAAGCCCGGTGACCGCAAGCCCGACCAGCGCGCAGACATAGATGTTCCAGCCGCCGAAGGTGGCGCCGCCGCCGGTATATTCGGTGCCGCCGAGGAAGATCAGGGTGATCGGCAGGAGCGCCACCGCCGAGATCACGGCGGCACCCAGGAAGCCCTTGTAGAGCGCGGCCATGATGTTGTTGGAGGAGCCCAGCTTCACCATGTAGGTGCCGGCGACCGAAGCGAGCAGGCAGACGCCGCCGATGATCAGCGGAAACAGCATCAGCGTGCTCTGCAGCTCCGGCGCGAAGAAGATCGCGCCCAGCAGCATGGTCGCGACGACGGTCACCGCATAGGTCTCGAACAGATCCGCGGCCATGCCGGCGCAGTCGCCGACATTGTCGCCGACATTGTCCGCGATCACGGCCGGGTTGCGTGGATCGTCCTCGGGAATGCCGGCTTCGATCTTGCCGACCAGGTCCGCGCCGACGTCGGCGCCCTTGGTGAAGATGCCGCCGCCGAGACGGGCGAAGATCGAGATCAGGGACGCGCCGAAGGAAAGGCCGACGAGCGCTTCGAGAATGCCGCGGGTCTCCATGCCGAACATCAGGAGCAGGCCGTAATAGACCGTGACGCCGAGGAGGCCGAGGGCGACCACGAGCATGCCGGTCACGGCGCCCGCCTTGAAGGCGACGCCGAGCGCCGTGGACAGGCCCTTGGTCGCCGCTTCGGCGGTCCTGACATTGGCCTGCACCGAGACGGTCATGCCGATATAGCCGGCCACGCCCGAGAGCACCGCGCCGATCAGATAGCCGACGCCGACATGGAAGCCGAGAAAGATCCAGAGCAGCAGGAACACGACCGCGCCGACCATGGCGATGGTCGTGTACTGACGGTTCAGATAGGCCATGGCGCCTTCCTGAATGGCGCCGGCGATCTCGCGCATGCGGTCGTTGCCCGAGGCCTCGGCGAGCACCATGTTGCGGGTCATCACGCCGTAGGCAAGACCGACGCCCCCGCACGCCAATACCAATAGAAAGAGAAACCAGTCAGCCGGCTGCATCGTTTTACGTCCTTTTGAGAAAATCGATTTCCGCTGCGGATTCCCTCTTCGGGGCGGCGGAGCGCGCGAAAACCTAGAAGAAGACGGCGCGACTGACAAGTCGGACGGCGACCGACATCGGAAGCATCGCGAAGAAATCGCGGGGAAATGCTGTTATTTGTCGCTTTTTGCCATCATCGATTGATCATCGCTGCAGGTTTTCCCGCGGGGAGAATGTGCTTCGGGACAGGCGAGGGGCCGCCGCTCAGGACCGCGTGAGCATGTAGGGCAGGCCGCTGAGCGCCAGTTCGACGAAACCCGCGGACTGGTAGTAGCCGTTGAGGACGATGCGCGGCAGCGTCTTTCGATGTTCGGCATGATAGGGGCGCAGCACGTCGGCCCTGGTCGTGGTCGCGGTCGCGACCTCGAAATCCTTCTCGAGCATATCGATCTCGCGCCGGGTCACCGCCCGATCGTCGCCGAAGGGAAAGGCGAAATGTCTCGGCGCCTTTCCGGTCTCTTCGGCGATGCGCGCGCGCACGCGAACCATCTCGCCCCGGAGATCGCCGGGTTCCTGCAGGCTGAGCGCGATATGCCGTTCAGTATGCGCCTCGATCATGCCGAGCCCGTCCCGGACGATCTCGCGCGCCATGTCCCAGGTCATGGCGTGGCCGAGATGAAACGCTTTCGCGTCGATCCCATGATCTTCGCAGAGATGCCGTGACGCGGTTTCCACGGCGTCGGGAGACAAGGCTCGAAAGCGATCATGCCATCGCGAGAAGGCGGTGTTTTTTTCCTTCAGCGTTCGCGTCGGCCGCCGTTCGGTCTCGCCCTCGATACGCAGCGTCACTTCGTCCCGCGTCCGAATCGCCTCCTCCAGCAGCATCCACCAGAAAAAAGCGCTGCCGTCGAGAAAACCGGTGGTCAGATAGATCGCGAACGGCGCGTCATGCGCCTTGAACACGGGAAAACCGTGCTCGTAATTGTCGGCGTAGCCGTCGTCGAGGGTGAAGCAGACGAAACGTTTTCGAAAATCGCGCTCGCAGAGCCGCCTGTGCATCTCGTCTAGGCTGACGATGTCGATCCCGCGCCTGCGGAGATGCTCGAGCGTCCGGTCGAGAAATTCCGGCGTCACTTCCAGCGTCCGGTTCGGCTGAAACGCACCCTCGCTCGCCGGACGCACCCTGTGCATCGCGATGATCGCGCCGACGCCGCCGAGCGACGAGGGCAGCAGCCGCGAAAGCCGGCTGAGCCGCGCAGTCTCGATGATGGCACTCTTGAGCCGTTGTCCCGCGCTGGCCGGCATTGGTTTCCTGATGGTTTCTCTCGCGAAGCGAGCGATGATCGGCGTCATAGCTTCTCGGGCCGGCTTCGTGAAGCTCCAGTCTGTTCGCCTAAAGCGATATTCTTTCTTTTCTGCATCGATGCAGGCCTGACGGAACGACGCTCAAACAAGCCTCTCGGACAATGCGACCAAGGCAAAACCCCAGCCGGAAAGAATTGCCGCCATGTCCTCCGGCCCTTAGATAGGAACTATGAACGCAGCAGCCACTCCGCCAGAAAATTTTCTCCAGGCGGTCGATCGCATCACCGGCCCGCGCGGCTGGCGCACCGATGCGGATAGCGTCGATGCCCATGCGAGGGAATCCTGGGGTATCGGCCGCGGCCGCACCGGCCTGGTGCTCAAGCCCGGAACCGTCGACGAGGTCAGTGCGCTCCTGGCGCTCTGCCACGAGCACCGCGTCCCGATCGTGCCCCAGGGCGGCAATACCGGTCTCGTCTGGGCGGGCATTCCCGACGACAGCGGCAGTCTCGTCGTGCTCTCGCTCTCCCGCCTGAACCGCATCCGCAGCATCGATCCTCTCGGCGACACCATCACGGTCGAGGCGGGCGTGGTGCTGGAGCAGGTCCAGGACACGGCCGCCGAGCACGACCGGCTGTTCCCGCTGGCGCTCGGCGCCCAGGGCACCTGTCAGATCGGCGGCAACCTCTCCAGCAATGCCGGCGGCGTCAACGTACTCCGCTACGGCATGGCGCGCGCGCTGGTGCTCGGCCTCGAAGTGGTGCTCGCCGACGGCCGCGTCTGGAACGGCCTTCGCGCGTTGAGGAAGGACAATACCGGCTACGACCTGAAGCAGCTTTTCATCGGCGCCGAAGGCACGCTCGGCGTGATCACCGCCGCCGTCCTTCGCCTGTTCCCGAAGCCCCGGGAGACGCGAACCGCCTGGCTTGCCGTGCCCTCGCCGGAAAAGGCGGTCGAACTGTTCGCCTTTTGCCGGGACCGTCTCGGCGACACCATCTCCTCCTTCGAACTCATGGGCGACCTCGTCGTCCAGCGCGTGATTTCGTACCTGCCGGATGGCCGCCCGCCGATCGGCTCGGACAGCCCCTGGCATGTGTTGATGGAGGCTGGCTGGTCGCTGGAGGACGGCCTGGGCGAGCGCATGGAGCAGGTTCTGTCGGCCGCCATGGAGAAGGGTCTGGTGACCGACGGCACCATCGCCGCGAGCGAAGGCCAGCGCCAGGCGCTCTGGCTTATCCGCGAAAACCCGCCCGACGCCTTCGCCGCGGCCGGCGTGGTGCTGCGTCACGACGTCTCGGTGCCGGTCGACAAGGTGCCGGACCTCATCGGCGAGGGCAGCGCGATGATGGCGAAAACCGTGCCGGGCGTTCGGGTGGTCGCCTTCGGCCATGTCGGCGACGGCAACATCCACTTCAATTTCCTCCAGCCCGAGGGCATGGAGGGCGAGGCGTTTCGAGCCATGAAGGACGAAGTGCAATCGAGGGTGTTCGACCTCGTCGAGAGTCTCGGCGGCAGCATCAGCGCCGAGCACGGCATCGGTCGCCTCAAGCGCAGCGACCTCGCCGCCCGAAAGCCGGCTCTCGATCTCGAACTCATGGCCCGTCTGAAAGAGACACTGGACCCGCGCAACATTCTGAACCCGGGCGTGATTCTCGAACGCCCGAAGGCCGGCGTGCAGTCGCCGGCGCCATCGGGAGCCGATCGATGACCAGCTATACCCCGCCGCTCGACCACATGCGCGCCGTCCTCGCGCCCATGATCGACAGGCTGGCGAACCTGCCCGGATACCAGGACCTCGACGACGGCCTGGTGCATCAGGTGCTGGAGGAGGCCGGAAAATTCGCGAGCGGCGCGCTGGCGCCGTTGAACACCGTCGGCGACCATCAGGGGGCGAGGCTCGAGAACGGCGTCGTGCGCACGCCGGACGGCTTCAGGGAAGCGTACCAGCAATTCGTCAAGGCAGGCTGGAACGGCGTCCCGTTCCCCGAAGAATGGGGCGGTCAGGGCCTGCCCTGGACGGTCTCGACGGCGGTGTCCGAGATGTGGCATGGCGCCAACACCGCGTTCAGCCTCTGCCCGCTCCTGACCCAGGCCGGCATCGAGCTTCTCTTGAAATTCGGCTCCGACGAACAGAAGGCGACCTATCTCGAAAAGCTGACCACCGGTGAATGGACCGGCACCATGTGCCTGACCGAGCCCCAGGCCGGCACCGACGTCGGCGCCCTCAAGACGAAGGCCGAGAAGGAAGGCGACCGCTACCGCATCACCGGCCAGAAGATTTTCATCACCTACGGCGACCACGACTTCACCGACAACGTGATCCACATGGTCCTGGCGCGAACGCCGGGCGCGCCGGCCGGAACCAAGGGCATCTCCCTCTTCATCGTGCCGAAATTCCTCGTCAACGACGACGGGTCGCTAGGCGACCGCAATGATTTGCGGCCGGTGTCCCTGGAGAAAAAACTCGGCATCCACGCCAGCCCTACCTGCGTCATGTCCTTCGGCGACGACGAGGGTGCCATCGGCTATCTCATCGGCGAGGAGCAGGGTGGCATGAAGGCGATGTTCACCATGATGAACAACGCCCGCCTCGGCGTCGGCCTCCAGGGCCTCGCCATCGCTGAAACAGCGTTTCAGACTGCTGGACTTTACGCCGGTGAACGGGTTCAGGGTATGCGCCGCAGCGGAGGGGAGGCGGCGCCTGCCAGGATCGTCGAGTATCCCGATGTGAAACGGACGCTGATGTCCATGCGCTGTCGGATCGAGGCCATGCGTGCCTTCGTTTACGAAGGCGCCTTTCAGCTCGATCACGCTGCGCGGCTCCCCGATGGCGCCGAGCGGCAGGGCGCGCAGGGCCGCGTCGACCTGCTGATTCCCCTGATCAAGGCCTGGTGCTCGGATCAGGGCTTCGAGATCGCCTCGGACGCGCTCCAGGTCCATGGCGGCATGGGCTATATCGAGGAAACCGGCGCCGCCCAGCATCTCCGCGACGCGCGCATCGCCATGATCTACGAAGGCACCAACGGCATCCAGGCGCTCGACCTCGTCGGCAGAAAGCTGCCGGCGGGCAGCGGCGCGCACGTAGCCGCGCTTTTCGACGAACTGCAGAACGATCTCGACGCGCTCGGCGATGGCCCGAACAGAGAGAAGCTGAAGGTCGCGCTCGACGCCCTCCGCGACGCCACAGCCTGGCTCACCGACGAGACCATCGGCACCGACGACCGCCTGGCCGGCGCCACGCCCTATCTCCGCCTGTTCGCGACCACGCTCGGCGGTTTTCTGCTGGCCCGGATGGCGTCCGCGGCGGAGGGCGATGCCGGCGCCGAGCGCGAAGCCAGCCTGTCATTCTACACGACGCACATCCTGCCGCCGGCGACCGCGCTGCTGCCGGCCGTCAAAGCCGGCGTGGCGCCGGTAACCGCCTGATCAGGCCTGCGGCACCGGATGAAAGACGCCGTCGAGACCGAGATATTCTTGGCCTGCGGCGCGGTAGAAGCTGTCGGCGTCTGATTTTTCGAGGAGGCCGAGCATGCGGGGCAGCGGCCGATCCGCCGCGCGCAGCGAAGCGATCATGGGCTCGGGCCCGATCAGATCGAGCATCTCGAACGGCCCTCTTCGCCAGTTGAAGCCCCAGCGCATGGCGCGGTCGACATTGACGATGTCGTCGGCGATCTCCGGCACCAGGTCGGCGGCGTAGAGCAGCGTGCCGCCCATCAGCTCCATGGCGAAGCGGCCTTCGGCGTCGTCGGCGAACAGAAGGGTTTCCGCACGGTCGTGCGGCGCGTCGAGCGCAATCTTTTCCGACGGCCGCCAGCCCTCGGCCTCGAGATCGAACGTCTCCTTCGACCGGCTGCCGTCCTCGGCCTTCAGCATCCGGTAGAAGCCGCCGCCGCTCTTCCGGCCGAGCTGGCCGCGTTCCAGCATGGCGCGCTCGGCCGCCGGAAAGGCGGTGAAGGCGCGGCCGGGATCGCCATCCGGCAGGTTGACCGCGAGATTCTTGCCGACCAGATCCATGACGTCGAGGCCGATCAGGTCGATCAGCCCGTAGAGCCCGGTCGCGGGGATGCCCACGGGCGCGCCCATCAGCGCGTCGACCCGCTCCATCGACAGACCGTCGGCCAGGGCGGTCTTCGATTTGTGCAGGCCGGAGAGCATCCAGAAGCAGCCGATGCGGTTGCCGATGAAATTCACCGTGTCCTTGGCGTGGACCACGCCCTTGCCGAGCGACCGTCCCGGCCGAAGGCGGCGAGCCGTTCGACCACCTCCGGCGAGGTGTCGGCGCCCGGGACGATCTCCAGAAGCTTCATCACCTTCACGGGATTGAAGAAATGGGTGACGACGATGCTGCGGCGGAAATGGTCCGGCATGCCTTCGGTGATCGCGCGCAGCGGAATGCCCGAGGTGTTGGTGCTGACCGCCGCGCCGTCGGTCCGAAGGGGCGCCACGCTCTCGAACAGGGCGCGCTTGGCCGAAAGATCCTCGACGATCGCCTCGCAGATCCAGTCGTGGCCGCGGATCGCGTCGAGATCGTCGTCGAAGGAGCCGGGCGTGATGCGCTCGGCGGTGGCTGGATCGTCGAGTGCCGGCGCTCGACCCGCCGTCATCGCCTCGATCGCCGAGGCCGCGCGCTCGCGGCTCACATCCAGCAGCAGGACCCTGCAGCCCGCTTCGGCCGACGCGGCGGCGATGCCGCGCCCCATGGTGCCTGCACCCAGCACCGCCACGCTGTCGATCCGATCACCCATGCCGCCATTTCCCTCCTCGTTCGACGACGCTGACGATAGCCCCCGTCGCAAACCAGAGCAATCGTCGCCGGGCTTGCCTGGCTCGGCGAAACGCGGCAGTTTTCGGCGGTCACGCAGTCGGTCCCGAGATTCGGCGGATCGAGCGAGCAGGAGGACGAGGCGCATGGCCCACTGGCTGATGAAGGCGGAGCCGAACGACTATACCTTCGAAGATCTGGTGAAGGATGGCGTCGCCGAGTGGGACGGCATCCACAATCATCAGGCCGCCAATAACATGCGCGCGATGAAAAAGGGCGAGCGCGTCTTTTTCTACCGTTCGCTGAAGGATCCGGCGGTGGTCGGGATCATGGAGATTTTTCGCGAGGCCTATGAGGATCCGGACGATCCCAAGGAGAGCTTCGTGCTGGTGGACGTGAAAGCGGTGAAGCCGGTCGCGCAAGAAGTGTCGCTGAAGGCGATCAAGGCCGAGCCCCGGCTGAAGGACATGGCGCTGGTCCGCCAGTCGCGCCTGTCGGTCAGTCCGGTCAGCGACGAGGCCTGGCGGCTGATCTGCGAGATGGCGGAAACCGACGCCTGAGCCTAGCCGGCGCGGAGAACCGGCGCGAACTCGTCCATCACGGCCCGATAGACATCGCGCTTGAACGACACGGCGAGCTCGACCACCTCTTCCGGCCGTGCCCAGCGCCAGAGGCTGAATTCGGGATCGTGGGCGTCGAGATCGATGTCGTCGTCCTCGCCCGTGAAGCGAAAGGCGAACCAGCGCTGGCACTGGCCGACATATTGGTCTTTCCAGTAGCGAGGCCGGCGCTCGGCGGGCACGTCGTAGCGGTGCCAGTCCCCGCTTTCCGCGAGAAGCTCGATGCGATCGACGCCGGTCTCCTCGAGAAGCTCGCGCTTCGCGGCCGTGAGCGGAGCCTCGCCCCGGTCGATGCCACCCTGCGGCATCTGCCAATTGTCGCCGGCCAGACCCCGGCGCTCGCCGATGAAGATCAGCCCGTCGGTGTTGACGAGAACGATGCCGACGCAAGGCCGGTAGCCGGCGGGCGGCGTGTCAGTTGTCGCTTCGGGCAAGGCTCGCATCCTCGTCGCCATCCCCGGCGGGCTCGGCTCTTTCCAGCATGATCGCGCTCGCCGGCACCAGGCTCAGACCTCGACCTTCGAGCGTCGTGGCCCATTCGACCAGCCGTTTCAGGGTGATCGGATAGGGCTCGGCGATGCCGATCGCGCTTCCGTCTTGACGGGCTCCGGCTTCCAGCTCGGCGAGCGCCTGGTCGATCGCGTCGGCGGACGGTGTCCCGTCGATCCAATCCGGTGCCGAGAGGTAGGGCAGGTCGACCTCCTCGCCCGCGAGGGCCAGCCCTTCACCGTCGATTTCGACCATGCCGAGGCCGCGCCCGGCGAGCGCCCGCATCACCGGGATCGCCTCCGGGCTGTCCGCGAACGCTCCTCCATGGCCGCCGACCGCGAAGTAACCCTGCGCGCGGGAGAGGATCCAGGTCAGCCGTTCGAGATTGGCATCGACCGTGCCGCTCGCGCGAAGCGTGTGCGGTCCCGGATCGCTCGTCGGATAGTCCTCGGGCTCCATCGGCAGCTCCATCAGCACCTCGTGCCCGGCGAGCCGGGCCCTCTCGAACAGGGCCGGAAGATCGTCCGCATAGGGCGAGAACATCAGGCTGACGGCGCCGGGAAGGTGAAAGGAGGCGTTGGTGGCGTCGGCCTGCAGGCCGAGGCCGGTCACCACGATCGCGATTTTGGGATTGGCGTCGCCTGCGTCATACGGGCGCGCATAGGTCTGAAGCGGCCGCCGTCCGTCTTCGGCAATCCTCGGCAGCGGCCCGAGCGGGCTGGCATCGATCAGCTGGAGATCCGGCTCCTTCGGTCTCAGCGAGGCGAGCGCGGGCTCGGTGAAGGCAGGGTTGGCGAGAATGCCGTCGACGTCTTCCGGCTCGTCGTCGGAGTCGACGATGGTCCGGATGGTACTTCCCGATTCCGCTGGCCGTGCAGGCAGCGGCGTGCGGAAAGTGGCCTCTTCGATCTGGCGCCTGTGGCTGTTGGGCGAGGTGAACGACCAGGACAGAATGAGCGCGGAAAGGGCCAGGCCGAGAGCCACGAACCAGAAGATCGGTCTACGGATCGGCAAGCGGCTGCCGATGGTGGACATGACCTGCCTTTCTTCGTTGGAACGCACGAGCCGTCCATCCGGTCTCTTTCGTACCTTCGAAGACGAGCGGCCCGTCCTGGAGACCAAACGTGCCGCCTTCAGCTTCGATCAGGCGACATCACTGGACAGTCTGCTCGCCAAACATCGCGATGCCGCGGATGAGGTCGAGTGCACGCGCCAGCTGGTAGTCCTCGCCTTCGCCCTCGGCGACCGCACCGTCACCCGGAGAGGCGAGGCCATCCGCATCGGAGTCATCCGACTGCTCGTTCTCGAGACGTCCGCGGAGATCGGCTTCGCGCCGCCCCCCGGCCCCTTCCTCGATCACCTCGATGCGGGACTGCCTGACCTCGATGTCGGGCACGATTCCCTTGGCCTGGATCGACGTGCCGGCCGGCGTGTAGTAGCGCGCCGTCGTCAGCCGGATGGCGCCGTGTCCCGGCAGCGGCATGATGGTCTGCACGGAACCCTTGCCGAAGGACTGCGTGCCCATCACGATCGCGCGGTGATGGTCCTGCAGCGCGCCGGCGACGATTTCGGAGGCGGAGGCGGAGCCGCCGTTGATCAGCACCACCAGCGGCAGGCCCTCGGCGAGATCGCCCCGCCTGGCATTGAAGCGCTGAATGCTGTCGGTGCGCCGTCCTCGGGTCGAGACGATCTCACCGCGATCGAGGAAGGCGTCGGAGACGGCGACGGCCTGTTCGAGGAGTCCGCCGGGATTGTTGCGAAGGTCGACCACGAAACCCTTGAGGCTGGAGCCGAGCTCGGCCCGGACATCCTCGATGCCCTCCCGCAGCTTGGCTTCGGTCTGTTCGTTGAAGGCGGTCACCCGCAGATAGCCGATGTCGTTCTCGACGCGGTAGCGGACCGGCGAGATGGTGATGACGGCGCGCGCCATGCTGACGTCGAGGGGTTCGTCATTGCCTTCGCGGCGAAGGGTCAGGGCAATCAGCGTATCGACCGGGCCGCGCATCTTCTCGACCGCCTCGGAGAGGCTGAGGCCGAGGACGGGTTCGCTGTCGATATGGGTGATGACGTCACCGGCCTGAATGCCGGCACGATGGGCGGGTGTGTCGTCGATAGGGGAGACCACCTTGACGAGGCCGTTTTCCATCGTGACCTCGATTCCGAGGCCGCCGAACTCGCCTTTGGTCTGGACCTGCATGTCGCGATAGCGCTTGGCGTCGAGATAGCCGGAATGGGGATCGAGCGACGTCAGCATGCCGTTGATGGCGGTCTCGATCAGCTTTTCGTCGGTCACGTCCTCGACATATTCGCTGCGCACGCGCTCGAACACGTCACCGAACAGCTTCAGCTGACGAAACGTATCCGACGAACCCGCCTGCGGTCCCTTGGCCGGCGCCAAGTAGATCGCCAGCACCACAAGGCTCGTGACGATCGCGCTTATCGCACTCTTGCGCATCAACCTTTGACCCCACTATTGCTCGCGGCCAGCCAAACCTCGGGGCTGACCGGCTGACCGTTGCGCCGCAGCTCGACATGGAGTTTCGGCGACGGCCCGTCTCTCAAGACACCTAAAATCCGTCCGGCCCGAACACCTTCACCCAACCCGACATCGAGCGATGAAAAGCCCCACAGTAAGGTATGGTATCCATTGCCATGTTCAATGATCAAGAGCAAACCGTAACTTCGGAACTCGCCGGCGAAGACGATCCGGCCGTCGCCGGGAGCGGCGACCGGCTGGCCGGGGCTGGCTTCGATCGAGATGGCGGGCCGTCCGCTGTCGGCCAGGGCGTAGCCAATGGCGTCGGCCGTCGGCACCAGCGGCGGGATCGTGACCGTCCTTTCGCGGCCGTTCCCGGCGGCCGAAGCCTCGTCCGGCGCCGCGGCCGCAACGATCGCGGTCCGCCGCCTCAGCTGATCGTCGGGGGTATCGGCCAGAACCTCCGCCCTGCCGCCGATGCTGGCCGAGTGGCGGATGGGCGGCCCGAGCGCCGTCAGCGCAGTACGCTCGATCTTCGCCTGGAAACCGTCCTGCGGCCGGGCGACCGGGGTCGGGTGGGTCTGGAGCAGAGCGGTTCCGCGAATGTCCGCACCGCCCATGACCGCCTTGCCGCCGGCGCGCCGATCCCGCCTCGCCGACCTGAGGCCGTCAGCCGCCGGTCGGCGGCCGTCAGGTCCTTCGAGATGCCGTGCGATCATGCTGCGTGCCAGCCGGTGCTCTTCGGCCGTAAGGCGATCGATATCGACATTGAGGTCCGCAAGCTCTCTTATCGCCTTGTCGCGCAGTCGCTGCAGCTGACTGAGCCGCAGATCGAGACGGCCGGCGGCCGCGGCGGTAAGGGGAATCTGGAAATCCACGTCGCGGTGACGGGCGGTCATCGCGTTGGGGACGCGGCGCAGAAGCCGCACCGCTGCCGAGGCGCGCCGCATCTGTTCGATCGAGGTCGTCTGCGCCGCAAGCAGCCGCGACCGCGTCTTTTCCGCGAGTTCGGTGCTGCGCTCCATGCTGGCGAGGCCGGCGATCGTTCTGGCACCGTCCTTGCGGAAGCGATTGAGCGTGCCGATGCGGGGAAGGAGCCGCGGCATCAGCCGATCGAGCTCCCGTTCCAGCGCGCGGGCGAGATCCTCCTGATCGGCGAGGACGGCCAGCGTCGCCTCGCGCTCGGCCTGCAGGGCGTCGAGCTCGCCCGAGAAGCGCCCGATCCGGCCGTTCAGCATCTCCCGATGCGCCAGACGGCGATGGAGCAGTTCTCGAACGTCGTTCAGTCGGTCGCGAACGATCACGTCATGGTCGACCGCGGCCCGCGCGGGCGCCGCGCCCTGGAGGCCGATCAGCATGGCGAGCGACACCGACAGCGATGCGGCGAGGATCGATTTCAATCCGACATGCTTCAACGGCGATCGTCGCATGACATCCCATCGTCGCTCTGTTGCAGGACACGGCCGATTGCCGGCGCGAACCGCCACGGCACCGCGCCGCCGACACCCCGGGATTCCGATACAGCGTTCATCGATGATCGCGGCATCTGGCGACCTTTCGGATGGCCGACGGGGGAGTGCGACAGGCAGTGAGCCGGAACGAAGTCCGTGCGAAGTCTTAGTTTCTACGCCAAGGACGTAGAGAAGCCACGTTCACATCGAACAGTCAACGGCTGAAGCGCCGAGGCGTTCTCATAATATGCCCTGACAGGCCTTCACTATCGCAAAAGTCTCTGCAGATTTCGTTTCACTCGCTTTTCACGTCCGTAACCTTTCTCCTGCTGCTTTTCCGTCCATGGGCGATCTGCCCGGTCGAACAGAAGCGATGCTAGGACATCTTGGTTAAGGAAATCCTAAACGATCGGAAAAAATCGCAAATCCTTCCAAGACCGGCGCGAGACGGAGGTTCAGGCCGTGTCGAAGCGGTTGTTCCTCGGGAATCCGTGCGGGACCATGCGGCCGGCGCTGGCGCGTTTGCCTTGCCAGGTTTCGAGATCCTTGACCAGGCGGGTGCCGTTCTTGGCTGGCCAGGAGAGGCCGTCCTCCAGGTTCAAGGTGATCGCGTCGGCGAGCTTGCCGTCTTTGAAGCGCTGCAGCAGCACGCCCTTGCCGCGGCTCATCACCGGGAGATCCGAAGCCTCGAAAATCAGCATCTTGCGATTCGATCCGACCGTTGCCACGTGATCGCCGTCGCCTGGCGCGACCACCAGGAGCTTGGCCAGCGGGTCGAGGTTGAACACCTGTTTTCCCGATTTTGTCTGGGCGGCGATGCCTTTTTCCTCGGCGAGGAAACCGCGGCCGTCACTGCTGGCGAGCAGGAGTTTGGCATCGGCGCGATGCACCGCCAGATAGACGGCCTGCGCTCCTTTCGCGAGATCGACCTGGAGGCTGAGGGGCTCACCCTGACCGCGGCCGCCGGGAAGACGATCGATAGGCAAAAGAAAACCGCGGCCGTCCGAGGTGACGAGAATGAGCTTGTCGGTGGTCTGGGCGCGGATGACGAACTTTTCCGCATCGCCGTCTTTATATTTGAGATCCGTATCGGATTCGACATGACCTTTCATCACGCGGATCCAGCCGAGCTTGGAGCAGACCACGGTGACCGGCGCTTTTTCGACCGCGATCTCTTCCAGCGCCTCGAGATCGACCGTGGGCGCCAGACCGAGCTTGGTGCGTCTCGCCCCGAGCGGGCCGCTCCCGAATTTTTCGATGGTCGCCTCGAATTCCTCCTTGAGCCTGGCGCGTCGCAGCAGCTCGTCGGCGAGCAATGCTTTCAATTCTTTACGCTCAGCGCGCAGCTCCTTCTGTTCCTTGACGATCGCCATCTCCTCGAGCTTGCGGAGATTGCGGAGACGCATGTTGAGGATCGCCTCGGCCTGGCGCTCCGAGAGCTCGAACGCCTTCATCAGCTCGGCCTTGGGATCGTCCTCCTCGCGGATGATGCGGATCACCTCGTCGAGGTTGAGATAGGCGATGCGGTAGGCTTCGAGGACTTCGAGCCGGTCCTCGATCTTGCCGAGCCGGAACCTGGAGCGCCGGATCAGCACCTCCATCCGGTGCTCGATGAAGGCCGAGAGAACGTCCTTCAGATTCATCACCTGCGGAACGCCCTTCGCGTCCAGGACGTTCAGATTGAGGGAGAGACGGGTTTCCAGCTCGGTCTGGCGGAACAGCTGCTCCATCAGGAGATCGTCGGGCACGGTGCGGGAACGCGGCACCAGGACCAGGCGAATGTCCTCGGTGGACTCGTCCCTGACGTCGCCGAGGAGCGGCAGCTTCTTCGCCGCCAGGAGTTCGGCGATGCGTTCGATCAGGCGTGCCTTCTGTACCTGATAGGGCATCTCGGTGATGACGATCTGATATTGCCCGTGGCTGAGCTCCTCCTTCTCCCAGCGCGCGCGCAGGCGCATGGAGCCGCGGCCGGTGCGATAGGCCTCGGCGATGTTTTCCGGGCTTTCCACCAGCACGCCGCCGGTCGGCAGGTCGGGCCCCCGGACGTGAGTCAGCAAGGCATCCGCGCTGGTCTCGGGATCTTCCACGAGATCGCAGAGCGCCCGGCAGAGCTCGCCGGCATTGTGCGGCGGGATCGAGGTCGCCATGCCGACGGCGATGCCGGTGGTGCCGTTGGCGAGCAGGTTGGGGAAGGCCGCGGGCAGCACCACCGGCTCGTCGTCGCCGCCGTCGTAGGTCGGGCGAAAATCGACGGTGTCCTGGTCGATTCCCTGGAGCAGCGCCTTGGCGACCTCGGTCAGCCTGGCCTCGGTGTAGCGCATGGCCGCGGCGTTATCGCCGTCGATATTGCCGAAATTGCCCTGGCCGTCGACGAGAGGATAGCGTTGCGCGAACTCCTGGGCGAGGCGGACCATGGCGTCGTAGATCGAGGCGTCGCCATGGGGGTGGTATTTGCCGATGACGTCGCCGACCACCCGCGCGCATTTCTTGTAGCCCTGATCCGGATCGAGCTTGAGCTTCATCATGGCATACAGAAGCCGCCGCTGAACCGGCTTCAGGCCATCGCGCACATCCGGCAGCGAACGCGCGGTGATGGTCGAAAGCGCATAGGCGAGATAGCGCTCGGACAGCGCATCCGCGAACGGCACCGGCCGGATCTGATTCTTTTCGACCACATTATCGTCAGCCGCCATTTTTTCGTACCTTCGAGGAGTCTATGTTTCGAGCCGTGAGAATCGGTCGACCAGCGCCTGGCGGGCTTCCGGCACCGGCCGATCCAGCGCCGCGAACAGATGACGCTCTAAAAAGTATCCGGCCAGTCTGAGGCCGTCGCGGATGGCGGCGCTGCCATCTTCACCTTCGCGCCCGACCAGAAAACCCGGCAACGGCAACACCTTGTCCTCATACCCCTTCGCCGTCTCGCGTGTCACCGCCCGCCCCGTCCGCGGGGATACGTAAACGAGGTCGGCGTCCGACGACAGGTCGAGGCCGAAGCCGAGATCTTTGAGCAGGGCGAGCTCGAAACGCACGTAGTTTTCAGCCCAACTACCAGATCTCGCGAGTGTATCTATGAGATGGCACAACAGATTGTAAAGATCCGGATGCGGGTCGCGGTCCGGCAGAGCGCGTTCTATAAGCGCGCAGGCGCTCGTCAACGCTGCCAGCCGCGCCGGCTGATCCATGATCAAAGCAGCATTGGCGTCGATCAGTTCGGCGGTGATGCTGCCGAGCTGATCGGCGAGGCGGGCGCGCCAGAGGACGGCGAGACGGTTGCCGGGCTGGTAGGTCGGCCGGTTCTTTCGGGACGCCCCGCCGCGCACAAGCCCGCCATGGCGACCGTGACAGGGCGTGAACACCTGCAGCACCAGGGCACCCTCGCCGTGCCGGCGGGCGGAGAGCAGGATGGCTTCGTCTTCCCATTGCATGTGGCGGCGCCACTGGCTGAACTAGGGGGCTCATTGCAGGCGAGCGGGTCGAAGCGGTCTCGCTCCGCACCCGTCTTTACCTTTCCTTAACCCTGCGCCGCTATCAAGGCCCCTGGATCATCTGTCCCTGTTTCCGCCGTTGCGTGCGCCCGCCGCTCAGCCGTCATAGCTGCGATCGCCTTCGGACCGGTGCCAGAGGCGGTAGAGGTGGCGTTTTTTCATGGGATCGTCGCCGTCGACGAATTCGGAGCGGTAGTGGCCGAGCTCATGGTTGTTCAGATACTGCACCTGGCCGCGCTCCAGGGGGGCTTCGACCCACAGGTCTTCCGCCGTGGTCACCTGATCGACCGCCTGGAGTGCGGCTTCGAGGGCGTCGTCCATCGCCTCGCCGGCGACCGCGTAGCCCTTGCGCACCAGGGAGCTGTTGGCGCGGCACATGAGGCGGCCGTCCCGCCAGGAGAAGAAGGGAGCGAAGGCGGTCTTCGGCGCACCGTCGGCATGTTCCGCCTGCCGGTCGAACAGCATCGGCCGATAGAGCCTGCGAAGCGCCGCCGGGTGGTTCCGACGAAGGCGCTCATGCACGGCATAGAGGCTGCAGAAGCGGCTGAGCCCGCCCGACGCAGCCGGATATTTGCAAAGGAGACCGACATAATCGGGGACGCGGGCGCCGAAGGCGTTGTCGGTATGGAAGACCAGCTCGACATTGGTCGCCGAGCCGCGCACGCCGTAGCTGTAGGCCCTCTTGGTGTCGGTGACGTCGTAGATCATCGTGCCGTCCCACTTCTGGGCGACGGTCGGGGCAAGGAGCTGGCCGAGCGTCCAGTAGCAGGCGAGGATGTCCTCGATCGGGTGATCGTCGATCGGCATGCGGTCCAGCACGACGAAGCCGATGCCGTCATCGAGCACCGCCTTCGCCCGGGCGTGGAGGCGGCGCAGGTTCGGGATTTGCAGGCGGTCGGGCCTTTGCAGCAGGGTCGGCAGCGGCTTGGCCTTCATTTCGGCGATCAGCGCGTCGATCTCGGCGAGGGCAGGGTCATCGATCTCGATCACCCAGTCCACTTCCGAGAGATCGGAGGCAAGCCAGGCTTTTCGTCTGGTCGTGGTGTCTGCGTCCGCCGGCGGATCCACGACTTCGTGGGTGAGGTCCAGAAACCCGTCCATCGTTACGCTCCCGGTTGGTTCGGCCGGGACCAGCATACACGATCTTGCCGGCCAGGGTCCCGCCGTCGGCGATGCGACCGCACCACCGATGACCTGGCCTTGCCGTCAGTGCGCCGGCGCATTCGGAAGATTCAGTTGGCGGCGCATTAGCTTATTGGTTCTGCATCAATTTTCCCAAACAGAGCTGATCGCTTTGTTTGCATCGATGCGCTAGCCGAAGATCACCGTCGGCAGCCAGGTCGCCATCTGCGGGAACAGGGCGAGCAGGATCAGCATCAGGAGCTGGATGGCGATGAAGGGCACCACGCCGCGATAGATGTGCATGGTGGTGACCTCCGGCGGGGCGACGCCGCGGAGGTAGAAGAGGGCGAAGCCGAAGGGCGGCGTCAGGAACGACGTCTGGAGGTTGATCGCGATCATCACGCCGAGCCAGATCGGATCCATGCCGAGCTGCAGCAGGATCGGGCCGACGATCGGCACCACGACGAAAGTGATCTCGATGAAGTCCAGAAAGAATCCGAGGACGAACAGCACGGCCATGACCAGGACCATGGCGCCGACGGCGCCGCCCGGCATGCTGGTCAGGAATTCATGCACCATCTCGTCGCCGCCGAAGCCGCGGAACACCAGCGAGAACAGCTGGGCGCCGATGACGATGATGAACACCATGGCGCTGATCTTGAGGGTGGCCTGGGTCACCTGGGTGAGCGTGTCGTCGCGATAGGCGCGGATCAGGGCGACGATCAGGCCGTAGGCGACGAACAGGCAGAGCACGACCGCAGCGATCATGCCGTAGCGGTCGGCGGCCGGCACCTCGCTTCGGCCGACGCGCAGGTCGAGATTGGTGGTGAGCAGGATGAGACCGATCAGACCCAGGGTGGCGAGGTAGATCGGGATCGGCCGGTCCTTGTCGAAGCGGTAGCCGGCGAGGAGGGTGGCGCCGATCGCGCCGACGCCGGCCGCCTCGGTGGGCGTGGCGATGCCGGTCAGGATCGAGCCGAGCACCGCGACGATCAGGACGATCGGGGCGACCAAAGCCTGCATCACCTTGCCGAACATGCCGTCGCCATGAAGGTCGCCCGGCGGGATCGGCGGCGAGCTTTCGGGCCGAAGGATCGCCTGGCTGATCTGGTAGAGGATGTAGAGGGCCACCAGGACCAGGCCCGGAATCAGGGCACCGGCGAACAGGTCGCCGACCGAGACCGGCTCCGGCGCCCAGTTGCCCAGCGCCCGCTGCGCCTCCTGATGGGCGTTCGAAATCTGGTCGCCGAGCACCACCAGCACGATCGAGGGCGGGATGATCTGGCCGAGGGTGCCGGCCGCCGCGATCGAGCCGCAGGCCAGCTTCGGGTCGTAGCCGCGCTTCAGCATGGTCGGGAGCGATAGGAGGCCCATGGTCACCACCGTGGCGCCGACGATGCCGGTGGACGCCGCGAGCAGTGCGCCGACCACGGCGACCGAGATGCCGAGCCCGCCGCGCAAGCTGCCGAACAGCTTGCCCATGGTGTCGAGCAGTTCCTCGGCCACCTTGGAGCGTTCCAGCATTACGCCCATGAACACGAACAGCGGCACGGCGATCAGCACCTCGTTCTTCATCACGCCGTAGATGCGGTTCGGGAAGAAGCCGAAGAACGAGCCGTCGAAAACCCCGATCAGCCAGCCGATGCCGGCGAACAGGAGGGACGTGCCGGCCAGCGTGAAGGCGACGGGGAAGCCCAGCAGGATCAGGAGACAAAGGGCCAGGAACATCGCCAGGTCGAGCCATTCGGCGAGATGCGTCAAAGCCCCGCCCCCTCGTCCACGTCATTCGCGAAATCATCGAGATCGGCGAGCCCCTGCAGACCCGCCAGCTGCAGCGCCGAGTGGACAGCGAGCGAGATCGCCTGCAGGGCGAGCAGCACGGCGAACACCAGGATCACGGTCTTCAGGAGAAACACCGCGGGAATGCCGAGCCTGCCTTCGGGCGAGCCCTCGAGCACCGCCCAGGCATTGGCGACATAGGGCCAGGACACCCAGAAGATCATGACGCACATCGGCAAAAGGAACAGAAACACGCCGATCAGATCGACGATCGCGCGGGTTCTCGGCGTGGCGTCGCTGTAGAAGATGTCGCAGCGCACATGGCCGTTATGAAGGAGCGTGTAGGCGGCGCCGCCGAGAAAGACGGTGGCGTGCATGTAGACGATCGCCTCCTGCATCATCACCGAGCCGATGCCGAACACGTAGCGCATCACCACCACGACGAACTGAACGAGGACCATGCCGAGTGTCAGCCAGGCGAGCGTACGGCCGATGCCTTCGTTCAGCCGATCGACGATCTCCGCCAAATTCCGAAGCGAGCCCACCCGACGCTCCCCTAGTGGAATGTCCACCTCATAGACTTGCACCGTTGTCGCCGCGTTCCACGGTATGCGCCCAAGTTTGTGAAGGTCGACGCGGGACATTCATCTCGAGGAACACAACCAACCACCATACCTCGGAAAACGGGTGCGAACGTGCCCGCCGCCTCAGGCAAGTCACCCGAGGCGGCGGCGTCTCGTCCTCAGGTGCCGAGCGAGCGCGCGTTGAGATAGCCCTGTTCCGAGAGCTTCGCCCAGCCGATCGCCTTTTCCTGGAAGGCCGTGTAGCTCTCGTAGACCTTCTTGGTCATCTCGTCGGTCTCGCCGATCTCGGCGACCACCTCGCCCGAGACTTTCTTGATCTCGGTGAACAGGTCGTCCGAAAAGGTCCTGACCTCGACACCGTGCTCTTCGACAAGGGTTTTCAGGCTGTCGGCGTTCATCGCGTTGAACTCGGAAAGCTCGCGCCAGGCTTCCGCCTGAACGGCCACCTCGATGATCGCCTTTTCCGAGTCGGTCATCCCGTCCCAGACGCCCTTGTTGACCATGACCTCGCCGGTGGTGCCGGGCTCGTGGAAGCCGGGGCCGTAATAGTAGTTGGCGACCTTGTAGAAGCCGAAGGCGAGATCGTTCCAGGGACCGACCCACTCGGTGCCGTCGATCGTGCCGGCCTGAAGGGCAGGAAAGATCTCGCCGCCCGGAAGGTTGACGACGGCGGCACCGAGGCGCCTGAGCACCTCGCCGCCGAGACCGGGCATGCGGAACTTCAGGCCCTGGAAGTCGTCCAGCGTGTTGATTTCCTTCTTGTACCAGCCGCCCATCTGCACGCCGGTGGAGGCGCGGAGAAACGGCTTGATGTTGAAGCCGGCGGCGAGCTCGTCCCAGAGCTCCTGGCCGCCGCCATAGTTGACCCAGGCGGCGTGCTCGGTGGCGTTGAGACCGAAGGGCACCGTGGTGAAGAAGTTGAAGGCGGGTGACTTGCCCTGCCAGTAATAGGACGCGGAATGGCTCATGTCGGCATTGCCGGAGGAGACCGCATCGAAGCTCTCGAAGGGCGGCACCAGCTCGCCGGCGGCGAACACCTTGACGTCGAGGGCGCCATCGCTCATGGCGATTATGCGCTGGGCGAGGTGCTCCGCACCGGTTCCCAGGCCAGGAAAATTCTTGGGCCAGGTGGTCACCATCTTCAGCTGCTTGGTGCCCTGCGCGATGGCGGGGGCGGGAAAGCTGCTCGCCGCGGCGGCGCCCGCGACCAGGCCGCCAGTCGCGGCTGTGGTGACAAATTTGCGGCGTTTCATGGGTCAAGCCTCCGTGCTTCGAGAATCCGTGCGCTTTCGCGCTCTTCGATCACCCGCGATCCCGGACGGACGTCGCCGCGGCAAAGGGGTTCCTGTTCAATGAGTTGTACAATCCGCCTGGAAAAGCAAGCGGGACGGGACTCGAAAGCCCCGCATCCGGCCTTGAACCCGCATACCGGGGCCGCCTACTCTTCGGGCGCATCCAGGCGCAACGCGAACAGGAGTGGAGAGAGCGATGAGCATCCGACGCATCGAGACCGGCGCGCGCATGAGCCAGGCCGTGGTCCATGGCGACACCGTCTACACCGCAGGCCAGGTGGCGCAGAACGCGCCCGGCGGCTCGGTCACCGAGCAGACCAAGGACATTCTGGCCGCGATCGACCGTCTTCTGGCCGAGGCCGGCACCGACAAGTCGAAGCTGCTGACCGCCAGCATCTGGCTCGCCGACATCGGCGATTTCGACGAGATGAACGCGGTCTGGGACGCCTGGGTCGCGCCCGGCGACACGCCTTGCCGCGCCTGCGTCGAGAGCCGGCTCGCCAGCCCCAAATTCACCGTCGAGATCATGGTGACCGCGGCGCTTTGAGCCAAGGCGCGGGGAGCCGGGGGCGGGCGCCCCGAACGCTCGCCCGCGTGTCTTCTCCGACCGCTCGAAACCCTCTAGCCTCGACGATCGAACCGAGGCGGGGAGGAGCGGGGACATGCGTATCCTGATCATGGGCGCCGGGCTCGCGGGCGTGACCGCGGCCTTCGAGCTTCTGGAGGACGGGCACGACGTCACCGTGATCGACCGCCAGCCCGGTCCGGCATTGGAGACCAGCTTCGCCAATGCCGGCCTGGTGGCGCCCGGGCACGCCTTCGCCTGGGGGTCGCCGAGGGCACCGAAGATTCTTCTGGCTTCGCTGTTCAAGGCGGACCAGCCGCTGCGCTACCGTTTTCGGCTCGATCCCGCGATGTGGCGCTGGTCGTTGAAGTTTCTCCGTGAATGCACGGCGGAAAGGGCCAGGATCAACACCACGCGAAAACACCGTCTTTGCCGTTATGCCCAGCTCGCGCTGCAGGACGTCGTGGCGCGCACCGGCGTCGCCTATGACGGCGAGCGGAGGGGGCTTCTCTATCTCTATCGACAGGCGGAGAGCTTCGAGCGCGGCGTCGGCAACATGCGGATCCTGATGGAGGCCGGACAGGATCTCGAAGTCATCGACCGCGATCGGGCCGCCGAGATCGACCCGGCGCTGGAACCGACCAGGGACCGGATCGCGGGCGGCGTCTACGGCCGCACCGACGAGAGCGGCGACGCCCATAAGTTCACCTCTGCCCTCGCCGACCACTGCGCCGGGCGCGGGGTCCGTTTTCGCTACGGCACCACCATCACCGGCATCGCCGCCGCGGGCGATCGCATCGAGGAGGTGCTGACCGACAAGGGCGCGATCAAGGCCGACCTCTACGTCATGGCACTGGGTGCCTACAGCCCGATCGTGGCGAGGTCGCTGAAGGAGACGGTGTCCGTCTATCCGGTCAAGGGCTACAGCGCGACCCTGCCCATCGGCGGCGCCAACAACCCGCCGACGGTCGGCGGCATCGACGAGGACAATCTGTTCGCCTATGTGCGCATGGGCGATCGCCTTCGTCTGACCGCGGTCGCGGAGTTCGCGGGCTACGACACGGGCCATCGACCGGGCGATTTCTCGTCGATGCTGAAGGCCGCGCGGGAGCTGCTTCCCAACGCCGGGGACTACGAGCGTCCGAGCTATTGGGCCTGTCTCCGCCCGATGACACCGGAAGGCACGCCGATCCTCGGCAAGGGCCGGCATGAGAACCTCTACTACGACACCGGCCATGGCCATATGGGCTGGACCATGGCCTGCGGCACCGCACGGATCACCGCCGACCTGATCGCCGGCCGCACGCCCGACCTTCCCCTGGACGGCCTGACGCTCCGCTGACGGCGCTGGGCCTGGAGACCTGGCGGCGGATGAACGACGCGGCGCCCGGTCACCGTCGACCGGGCGCCGCGAAAAGAAAAAAACTTCGGTCAGGACGAGCGGTCGCCCCTCAGTTCGGCCAGCGCCTCCTCGGCCGACCAGTGCCTGGCGATGCCGGGGACGGTCTCGGAAATGTCGATCTCGCGCCAGGACTCGTGGAAGCCGGTGTCGAGGAGCTTGTCGTAGCCCGCGAAGAAGCGCTTGGTGAACAGGTCGACCGTCTCGCCGCGCGCGTGACCCTTCGGCCAGTTGTAGGTGATCAGAATGGTCGACACGCCCACGGTTTCGATGGTCTGGCCAGGCGCGATCAGGTCCGGATAGTGCTCCGAGGTCATGATGGTCGGGCTGTAGATCTCGCCGAGCGCGCCGCTTGCCGGGATCGACAGGAAGTGGAAGCCCTCGTCGGGATTGATGCCCTCGAACAGGGAGTTCGGCGCGCCGGTGGTGCGGGCGAGCGCAGCGATTTCGCCGTTGCGCAGGCGCTCCAGTGCGATCTTGTGATTGTAGGAGGTGATCTCGACGGGGATGCCGAGGCTGTCGAACAGGACGCTCGAGGTCATCGACGTGCCGCTTTCCTCACGGCCGAAATTGACCTTCTTGCCGGCGAGATCGTAGACCGACTCGATGCCGGGGCCGGCGATGATGTGGTAGGGCTCGATGCCGAGCGGCGCGATCGTCCGAACCGATCCCTTGATGCCGGGATAGATGTCGTATTTGTCCATGAACTCGACGACGTCATGCTGGATGATCGCCATGTCGACGCCGCGCAGATAGAGCAGGTCCTCGAACTCCTTGGCCGAGCCCTGCGACACCATCGGCAGCACGCGCAGGTCGTATCCGTCGGAGAACGCGATGTCGAGGTCGTAGGCGAGGTCGAGATCGGTCGAGCCCGGCCGGCCGGCCATGAGCCCCATCACATGCTTGTTGACCTTCTCCCGATTGGTCTCGATGACGTCGGCCTGCGCGCCGGCGAAGCCCGCGCTCGCCGACACCAGCAGGACCGAAAGGAACGCTGCACATTTTCTCATCAGACTTGACTCCGTTGCTTCCCCGGATTCCGCCGGGTCATGGTCATGCGCTCGCTTGAAATGCAATTCGGCGGCATGTCCGCTCAAACGTCCCGACCATCGGAAGGGGACACATCGCCGGCCGGCATGACCCATGACATGCCTGCGGCGACCGGTCGTCGACGCCTGAGACTGCGGGCTGCCGCCTTGCGGCCTACATGGTCGCGTTCGTTATGGGGGCACTCTGCTGTTCGGTTGGTTCGGCCTCGCCGGGCGGTGCCGCTGACGGCGCTTCCTCGGCCGCCACGTCGGGCCCGCCTGCCGGCACGGTGACGTCACGCACCGAGACGACCGTGCCATCGCGCACGGCGACGTCGCGATCGCCGAGGCGAAGCGTGATCTCGCCGTCGCTCCATTCGATGAACCGGCCCTCGATCGGATCGCTGCCGGCGATGTCCACCTTGATCCGGACGATGGCGTTCACGGGAACGATCTCGTAGCCGGTTTCCATCAGTTTCATGGTCAGGGTGTTCACCCCGCCCGAGATGACCTCGCCGTAATACTCACCGCCGTCGGCCGTCGTCACCAGCGTCTCGGCGTGGGATGCCGAAGGCGACATTATCAAGGCCGCTGCCGATAGCACGGCGATCCCCGCCAACCTGATGCCATCGATCACCCGAACTTCGATCGTCGTTTCCATCGTCCCCGTCGGATTGTTCGTATTTTATGAAAAGTCGCGCTTGTATAACACCCGTCCTTCGGCATGGGAACGTTCTAATTTGAGGCGTATCGCGGCTTTCGGGCCGGTCGGCGGTGTGACGGTCGGCTTGCGCCACCGTCTCGGTTCAGCCGTCGGTGCCGTCCGCGGTCCCGTCTTCCGGTCCCTCGCTGCGCAGCCACGCCTCGGCTGCCGGCGATCGACGCCAGCCTTCGATCTCGCGGTAGGGATCGATTTCCTGCCATTTCGGGTGACGGCCGGCGCTGTTCTCCTTGAGCGCCGGCAGCCAGTCGAAGAAGGCGCCGAGGAAGTTCGAAAGGACGTCGTAGCGCGGATTGCCGGTCAGCCAGTTGTAGCTGATCAGACCCGTCCTGACCGCGAACGTCTCGATACTTTCGCCGTCGGCGAGAAGGTCGGGATAGTCGTCCGCGCCGATCGTTGCGGCGCGGTAGGCATCACCGTCGAGCGGCGGCAGGTCCAGCAGATGAAGGCCCGTATCCGCGGGCAGCTCCGCGAGCAGCGGCATCGGCTTTCCCGAGACGAAGAACGCGGCGGCCAGTTCGCCCTTTTTCAGCAGCGCCAGCGCGGTTCGCTGATCGAAATAGCGGGCCTCGACCGGCAGGTTCATTCGATCCAGCAGCAGGGAGACCGTGAACGTGGAGGTGCTGCCCTCGAGGCCGAGATTGACCGGCCGATCGAACAGGTCGCCCAGATCGTCGACGTCCCCGGCGGCGATCAGGTGGACTTCCTCGGCGAACAGCTCTGCAAGATAGCGCACCTTGCCCTGCAGATCGGGGTAGATGTTTTCGCGGGCTGCGAAGGCGAGGACATCCAGCGGCACCACGGCGCTGTCGACGCCGCGTGCGTAGAGAACGTCGGCGATGTTGTCTACCGGCTTGGGATTGGTCAGGCCGATCACGCGAATGCCGTTGCCGTGCAGCACGGTCGCCAGCTCGCCGACCATGCGCGTGACCGTCTGGCCGGGCTCGCCGCCGAGAATCGTGACCGTTCCGTCGTTCAGGAGGGAACGCGCCTCCTGCACGTTGTCGAACCGGGTGATGTAGGTCGTCTGGGCGAGCCGGCTGATGCGCACGGGTTCGGGGTCGGGCACCGTGACGCCGACTTCGCGGTAATAGGCGGCGGCGCCGGCGTGGACCGGGAGCACGATGCGGTCCAGGGCGCTCTCGAGATCGATGCCGACGGCGGCGTCGTGCATTTCCTGCAGGAAGGGCAGGTTGTCGAAGATGGTCCTGGTGATCTCGTGGACCACGTCTTCCGGCGCCCGTTCGCTCGCACAGAGCAGGTTGTGGAGGCCGATCACGGCCCGTTCCTCCGCCTGACCGGGAAGGCTGCCGGCCGGCACAGGAATTTCGGTCCAGGGCGAGGCGCGGTCGGCGCCGATCGCCTCGATGTCGCCGTCCTCGAAATAGAGCACGTCTGCCGCTGCGCCGGCTTCGTCGAGGAAGGCCGCGATCTCGGCGCCCTGGCTCTCGTCGACGAGTAGAAATCCGTCGATCTCGCCTTCGATGAACGCCTCGGCCGCCTGCTCGGCACCGAGCGCCTGCAGATCGAAGGCCTTGTCCACGTTCACATGCGCGGACTCGAACAAGGCGCGCGCGTAACCCTGTGTGGTCGAGCCGGGCTCGCCGAGTGCGATGCGCGGTGCCTCCTCCATCCGCAGGAGATCCGAAAAGGTTCCGTTGCGCACGAGCTCCGGCCGCAGCACGAAGTAGAAGGCGCTGGTCCAGAGATTGGTCATGAGCCGCAGCGAGGGGTCCGGTCCGGCCTCGGTGAAGGAACCCGTGCCATGGGCGGCCTGGAAGGCGTCGAGGCCGTTCAGGATCGCAAAATCCAGCTCCCCCGCGCGCAGCTCCACGGCGTTGATGCCCGAGCCGTCGGTATTGACTGCGTTCAGATCGATATTTTCGCGCGGCAGCAGTTTCAGCTTGATCAGCGCTGCGATCGTGACCCCGAGCGGATGGGACACGCGATCGGCGGTCGCGGTGCCAAGATCGTAGACCCGCCGTTCTTCGCTCTGGCCGAGGGAGGCCGACGGCAGAGCGATCAACAGGCAGATGCCAGCGAGAAGAGCGGTGCAGGGTCTGCGGCCGCGCGCCACGACCGCGCGACCATCCATCCAAGGCGCTTTGCGCGCCGCGGATGCCATTGCTCCATTTTTGTACATGGCCGCCATCATCACGCCCGGCTCGAACCACACCTCGAACCGTGACGTTTCTTACTCCTCCATAGGTCTACGCCAAGAAGCGATGCCACCAACCGCTTCGCAAAACGGGCTGGGTGCGTGACGATCCATTAAGCACAGACCCCCAAAAAAAATGTAACCCTACTCACATTTCCTTCGAATGACTATGGTCGCCGCCTGAGACCTAAACGCCATGGTGCGCTGGATTCCGGCAGCCGGATCAGCTTAAAAGACGCATCCCGGCTTATGACAAGGTATTCGCTCGCGGATGAGATCATGATGCTGACCGCCGCCAATCTCGACGCCGTCGACGGCCTGCGTCATGGATTTTTCACGCGCGAAGGCGGCGTGAGCAGCGGCACCTACGGCTCGTTGAACTGCGGCTATGGCAATGAAGACGATGCGCATCGGGTTTCGGACAATCGCAGGATCGCCATGAACCGTCTGGGCCTGGAAGCGGATGCGCTGACGACGGTCAGGCAGGTTCACGGTGCCGACGTGCATCGCGTTCTCGCGCCGTCGCCCGGCCGGTCCGTCATCGAGGCCGATGCGCTGGTGACCGATCGCCCAGGAATCGCGCTCGGCGTGCTGAGTGCGGACTGTGCCCCGATTCTGCTCACCGATCCGGCGGCGGGGGTCGTCGGTGCCGCGCATGCCGGCTGGCGCGGCGCCCTCGCCGGCGTGGCCGATCGGCTGGTCGAGGCGATGATTTCGCTGGGTGCTCGTGCCGAACGCATCGTCGGGGCGGTCGGACCCTGCATCGCAGCCTCCTCCTACGAGGTCGGGCCGGACATGCGCGCCGCCTTCGAAAGCACCGATCCGACGGGCCTCGACTGGTTCGATCCGGTGCCGGGCGGCGATCGTTTCCGCTTCGATCTCAGGGCCTACGTGCTGTCGCGTCTGGCGCGCCTGGGCGTCGAGGACCGCTTGGCGTTGCCGGAGGACACCCATGACGACGAGCGTCGATTCTTCAGCGCGCGGCGCTCGCGCAATCGCGGCGAGCCCGGTTTCGGGCTGCTGCTCTCGGCGATCGCTCAGAATGAAATTGGAACATGAGGACGAGGCCTTGACCACCGACGACGCATTCGATCTCACGGATCGAGCGGTCTATCGCCACTGGCACCGGATCACGATCCGCAGCACCGACGAAGACCCCCTCGGCCATGTCAACAACTGCGTCTATGCCGAGTGGATCGAGGTCGCGCGGGTCATGCTCATTCAGCGCTATCTGGCTGCGGCACCGAAAGGCGTGAACACCGTGATCGTCAATCTGGACATCGACTTTCACAAGGAGACCGGCTTCCCGGGCGAGGTCGAGGTCGGCGCCGTTCTGCTGTCGATCGGCAACCGCTCGCTTCGTTCGGCCTACGGCGTTTTTCGAGACGGTGCGTGCCTCGCCACCAGCCGATGCGTCAACGTTTTTTTCGACATGAAAGAGCGGCGCTCGACCCCGCCGACCGAAGCCATGCGCGCCATCATGAAGGACGATCTCGCCTAGCCGAAGGCGTCGCTTTTTTCACGTTTGGCTGTCGCATAGGCAAGCCATTTTCAGCTCGCCGGCAAGGTGTTCGCATTAAAGGTTGCCTGCCGCAAAAATCTACTTATAGTTGATTTTTTTCGTTCGTTCTTCGCGAGGACTCGATGCGCGCGCTTTTGGTCGACGACGACGTCTCCGCAGCCAGTCTGGTCAAGCTGGCTCTTCAGCCCGAAAACTTCGCGGTCGAGCGCGTCGAGTCCGGGATGGATGCGCTGGAGCTGGTCCGGCATTACGAATTCGACGTCATGATCCTGGAACAGGACCTGCCGGACATGCGGGGGGCCAGGCTGGTCGCACGTCTACGCGCCGCAGATCTGAACCTGCCGGTGATGATGCTCTCGCGGATCACCGACAAGCAGGCCAGGATCGATGCGCTCGATGCCGGTGCGGACGACTACGTCGCCAAGCCGTTCGATCGTGATGAGTTCGTCGTGCGCCTGCGCGCTATCATCCGACGTGCCAAAGGACATGCAGGCTCGGTCATCCGCATCGGCCGGCTCGCGGTCGACATCGGTGCGAAGACCGTCGAGATTGACGGCAAACCCTTGAAAACCACCGCCAAGGAATACGGGATCCTGGAGCTCATGGCGCTGCGTCGCGGCATGACGCTCACCAAGGAGAACTTTCTCGACCACCTCTATGGCGGCATGGACGAGCCGGAGCAGAAGATCATCGACGTCTTCATCTGCAAGCTCCGCAAGAAGATCGCCGCCCTCACCGGCGACGAGCGTGCGATCAAGACGATCTGGGGCCGGGGCTACACGCTCGACGACGCCGAGACCGCGGACGGTCTGGCCGAAGGTGCGACGCCCTTTATCGGTGAAGACGGCGAGACGGACGAGGCCGCCCGGACGCCCGAAGGTCGCCGGCCTTCGGAGCTCGAGCTCCTCATGCTGGATCTTCTGTTTCCGGTCTAACGCTTTCCCTTGCAAGGAAAAGCCGGCAGCAGGGTTTTCCCGGGCCGGTGCGCGCGGCTCGTGGTTTTGATTTTCGCCTGAATTTAGCATAATCTGCCGTGCTTTCTGTTGAACGGTCGTTCGATGACGATGGGCCGGTTTGGCCGCTTGATCGCGTCGACATCCGGACGGCCAGGCGAGGATCGCTCCGCTGCGGAAACGAAACGAGCTCTTTTCGCGCCTCTCCTTTGCCAAGGGATCGGACGGCGCTCGGGAGGAGGATGATGCGAGGTCCGGTGCGATCGGCACTTCGCCGACATCGGCGTCTTTGGCCGCGCGGCATCTTTCGTCGCTCGTCAGGCCCGATGATTCGCCGGTGAACCTCATGCAGGAGCGCCTGGCGACGGACGCCGCCGCCTCCACCGAGGATACGGTCTTCCTGGCCCCGATTCGAGACTTCTCGCCCGGCGGCGCGTCACCAGGCGACGACAAGGAAGCCGACATCGAGAGCCCGTTCGCGCGACGGCGGCGGCGGACGACCGGCAGATCGTCGCGCTGGGCAGGCCCGTCGTCGAAGGCCGGAGCCGAACGCCGGCGGCGGCCGCCAATGACGGAAAGCGAGACGGACGAGCAGCTGCTCGGACCGTCCGCCGAGATCGCCGCCTTCCCGTCGGCGCCCGAAAGGTCGAGCCCTAGAGAACGTATCGAGGCCGAATGTGACGAGCCTGGGCGCGAGGAGGACGCGGCCTTCGGCGGGACGCCCGAGGCGGAGGTGCCTTCCGCCATCGATCCCGAACCGGTCAGACCGACCTTGTTCGTGCCGCCGGACCTGCGGGCGAACCCGCGAGGAAGACCGCGGACACCCTCCCCGGATCCGTTTCCGCCGGCGGTGCTGCCGGAAAGCGGCGAACGGCCGCCTTCAGAGCCTCCGACACCCGAAGCGTCGTCGCCATCGTCGCCGCGCACGCTCGCGAAGGGCCTGCTTCCGCACCTGCCGGATCTGGACGAGATGGCGCCGAGACGAGCGCCGCAGGCGGTCGACCTCGAGCGGCCGACGCCGGAGACCGCCGGGCCGGCGGATGTGGGTTCGAGCGACGAGATTACGCCTCTGCCGGCGGGGCCGCCTCGATGGCGCACGGGCATCGCTGCCGTCGGGGCCGCTTTCGAGCACGGCGCGCGCACGCTGCCGGCGGCGCTCCGCCGGGCCTGGAGCGCCTATTCTCTCTTTTGCGCGCGGCTGCAGGCGCTGCTGTCGCGACTGACCGGACGGGCCGTCAACCATGGCGGGAGGGCCGCCGTCGCGGCGGGTCGACTCTCGACCGCCGCCTCCAGGCGATCGGCGCGTCTCGCCGGTCGCGCGCTGGTCGGCGTGGGGGCCGCCGTGCGTCGAGGCGTCGCCTGCGCAGCGCCGTTGGCGAAGCGCGCGCTGACCTCCGCCGGAACGGCGACGGCGCGGCTCGGCAAGTCGGCGGCCGCCAAGGCCGGCCAGGGCGCCGCGCTTTCGGCGCAGGCCGCGCGCGGCAGCGGTGCGGCGCTCGGACGCGGTGCGATCCGGACGGCAGGTGAAGTCAGGGGAACCTTGCGCAAGGCTGTCGATGCACTCGAAGCCCGAAGGCGCGAGCGCGAAGCCCGGCCGGCGCCGTCGGCGCGGACGGCCGGCGCATCGTCCGCGGTCGTCCCGGAAGTCAATGGCAAAAGCTCTCTCCCGGAAGTCCCTCCGCCTTCAGTCGCCAAAGACCGAAAAGCCGTCGCGACCGTCGCCGCGATGTCGGCGGTCAGCGGCTCCACCTTCTCCTTCTTCAAGCCTCTGGCGTCACGCCTTCGAACGCTGCCGCGACCGGAGCCGCTGACCGCCAGCCTGGCCGTCGCGGCGCTGGCGTCGATCGCTCTCTTCGTCTCGACGCTGCTGTCGGTCTTGGCGACCGACGGCACGACGGCGACCCTGACCGTCGCCATCCCGGACCGGCCAGCGACTCCCGCCTCCGATCCCGATCCGGCCGGGCGCGCGGCGGTCGATGCCGGCGCCGATGCGGCGCGGCGCGGCTCTGATCTCGTCGGCACGCTGCCGCCGGCGCCCTCGGACGACGGACCGCTCGCCGACATCGTCGCCCATATCGCGAGCCGTCAGACGGCGGCGGCGTCCAGTCAAAGGGCGGTGAGCCTGGTCGCGACGGCCGAAGCTATCGACGGCCTGTCCCAGTTCGCGCTTGCGGCCAAAGTCGTCGGCCTGGACAAGCTCCTGAAGCCGGGCGAGCCCTACACCGTCTTCGCCCCGAGCGACGCCGCGTTCGCCGCCCTCGGCACGGATCGGATGGAGGCCCTGCTCGAGCCGGCGGGGCACGAGCGCCTGCTGGCGCTCCTGAACCATCACATCCTTCAAGGGCGCGTGACCTCGGACGATCTCGACGCCGACGGCCGCGAATACGCTTCCATGGCGGACGCTGCCCTGACCGTGGACGCGGCGTCCCTGATCGATGCCGATCATCCGACGGCGAACGGCGTGCTGCACGTCATCGACGAGGTCCTCGCCGTTCCCGGCGGCTGAGCGGGTATCCGCCCCGATCGGCAAACCAATCCTTGATCAACATCACCATCGGTGACAACGTGAATCCAAGGATGCGCGCATCGCATGGCGTGATCCGCGTCAGATCAGGGAGTCCGTTCATGAGAAGATGCCTGTCAACCTTGGCGGCCGGGCTGGCCGCCACCGCCATGATGGCGACGTCCGCCCTCGCTCAGGAGGTCACCATCCGCGTGCAGTCGGTGATCCCGGCCAAGGCCGACGAAGTCTTCATGCTGGAGGATTTCGCCAAGGACGTTTCCGATCTCACCAATGGCGAGGTCAGGATCGAGGTTCTCCCGGCCGGCGCGGTGGTCGGCGTGCAGGAGACCCTGGATGCCGTCGACAAGGGGCTGATCGAGGGCGGCTTCGCCTGGACCCACTACTGGTCCGGCAAGCACCCGGCGGCCATGCTGTTCGGCTCGCCCGTCGCCGGCGCCGGTGTCGGCATCGACAATATCGCGTTCCTTTCCTGGTTCCAGTATGGCGGCGGCCGCGAGCTCTATGATCGCCTCTGGGACGAGATGGGCGTGAACGTCAAGGGCTTCATGCTGCAGCCGGTCGGTCCGGAAGCGCTCGGCTGGTTCAAGGAGCCGATCGCCTCGATGGAGGATTTCCGGAAATACCGTTTCCGCACGCCCCCCGGCATTCCCGGCCAGACCTACAACGACATCGGCGTGGCCGCGGTCGCCATGGGCGGCGGCGACATCCTGCCGGCGCTCGAAAAAGGCACGATCGACGCCGCCGAATGGTGCTGCCCGAAGCCGGACAGCGTGTTCGGCTTCCAGAAGGTTCTGAAACACTATTACCTTCAGGGTCTGCACCAGGTGGTCGTGAACGCCGACCTCTACATCAATGGCGACGTCTATGAAGGCCTTTCCGACCACCAGAAAAAGGCCCTCGAAGTCGCGGCCAACGCCTCGCTCTCGAAGGCGATGAGCTACCGCATCATCGAGAACGGCAAGGCGCTCAAGGATCTCGTGGACAACCACGGCGTTCAACTTCACGACACGCCCGCGGACTACTTCACGGAATATATGAACGCGGCCAGGGCGAGCCTGGAGAAGAACGCCGAGGAGAACGAGTTCTTCGCCGAGGTCTGGAACTCGCAGAAGGAATTCGCCGAGATCGCCGTGCCGTTCTGGGCCGGCGCCCAGGCCTCCAACGCCAATCTCGGCAAAGCCTTCGCCGACAGCCTCAAATAGCGGCTGCGAGCCGCGGCGCTGACTTGCCCGGCGGGTTGGGTGTCGTTCGTGACACCCAACCCGCCGGAGGTGGTCGCCGGGAGGGGATATGGCCGATACGCCCGAGCATCTCGACATCACCGACGAGCTGATCGCCGAGCGGCGTGGCGGCGAGCCGGGGGATCTGCCATGGAACATGCGCCCCTGGATGCGCCGCACGATCACCGTGCTCGACACCCTCAGCCTCTGGGTCGGGCGCGTCGCCTGCCTCCTTCTGGTGCCGCTGATCGTCGCCATGGTCTGGGAGGTGGTCGCGCGAAAAGTGTTCGTCGCGCCGACGTTCTGGGCCTACGACACCTCGCGCATGCTCGCGGGCGCGCTCTTCATGCTCGGTGCCGGCTACGCGCTGATGCGCGGCGTCCACATCCGCGCCGACTTTCTCTACAGGCTCTGGCGGCCGGAGAATCAGGCGAAGGTCGACGCGGTCCTCTACATCGTCCTGTTCTTTCCCGGCATGCTCTTCTTCCTCTACATCGCCGCGGACTACACGTTCTCCGCCTGGGTGAACTGGGAGCGCTCCATGGACACCGCCTGGATGGCGCCGGTGGCGCCCGCGCGCACCGCCATGCCGCTCGGCGCCCTCTTTCTCATCCTTCAGGGCATCTCCGAATTCCTGAAATGCCTCTACACCATCCAGCACAACAGGTGGCCCTGATGATGCGCTCAGGACATCGTCAATACTTGGGCGCAAACCGTCGATCCAGGCGACAGCGGGAGGCAAGTACATGATGGGGTCATACCCCTGATGGCGCCGGAACTCATCGGTGTCATCATGATCGCGGTCATGCTGTTCGCGATCTTCGTCGGCTTTCCGATCTCGTTCACGCTCATTTTCCTGGGCTTCGTGTTCGGCGCCTGGGGCTTCGGTGCCGATCTCGTCTTCTACCTGATGGCGCTGCAGTTCAATCAGGTGATGCTGGAGCAGACGCTGGCCGCCGTGCCGCTGTTCGTGTTCATGGGCATCATGATGGAACAGGCGGGCCTGATGGAACGCCTGTTCCGCGCCGTCCAGCTGATGCTCGCCTCGACCCGCGGCTCGCTCTACATCGCGGTCCTGTTCGTCTCCACCATCTTCGCCGCCGCCACCGGCATCGTCGGCGCCTCGGTCACCATTCTCGGCATCATGGCCGCGAAGACCATGAACCGCTCCGGCTACGACGTCCGCCTCGCCGCCGGCACGATCACCGCGGGCGGCACGCTCGGCATCCTGATCCCGCCCTCGATCATGCTGGTGGTCATGGGCCCGGTCCTCGAAGTTCCGGTCACCGACCTGTTCGCCGCCGCCATCGTGCCCGGCATCCTGCTCGCCTTTCTCTACACCGCCTACGCGCTCATCCGCTGCTGGCTCGACGGCAGCCTCGGCCCGCCGCTGCCGCCCGAGGAGCACCCCAACGACTGGGGCGTCGTCGCGAGAGAATTCTTTCTGGGACTCGTCCCGCCTGCGGCACTCGTGGCGTTCGCCCTCGGCTCCATCCTGTTCGGCTGGGCGACGCCCACCGAGGGAGCCGGCTGCGGCGCCTTCGGGGCGCTCCTCCTGACCCTCGCCTACCGCCAGATGACCTTCGGCCGCTTCTACGAGGCCCTGATCAAGACCCTCGAAATCTCCGTCCTGATCCTCTTCCTGGTCGCCGCCTCCAACTTCTTCGGCGCCGTCTTCTCGCGCCTCGGCACGCCGACCATGCTGACGGAGCTGCTGCTGCAGTGGGACCTCTCCCAGATGCAGGTGCTGCTGATCATCATGGCCCTCATCTTCCTCCTCGGCTGGCCGCTGGAGTGGGTGCCGATCGTGCTGATCATCGTGCCGATCCTGATCCCGGCGCTGGAACAGCTCGACATCAACCTCACCTGGTTCGGCATCCTGGTCGCGGTCAACCTCCAGACCGCCTGGCTCTCCCCGCCCGTGGCGCTGTCCGCCTACTTCCTGAAAGGCGTCGTGCCCGAATGGGAACTGAAGGACATCTATATCGGCATGATGCAGTTCATGGTCATCCAGCTCATCGGCCTCGCTCTGGTCCTCGCCTTCCCCCAGATCGCACTCTGGCTCCCGACGTACATCTACGGCGGGTAGCACCCGCAGGCTCGACTGGACAGCGAGCCGCTACGGGCCGGACTTGCGGCCGGCAGCCCTGGCCTGATCCTCCGACGCAAGCCAGATCACTTATGCAATTTACAGGCGATTGGTTAATCTTCCGTTAAGCCTGACCAGGTCCGATCGTACAAAAATTCTTCAAAAGTTTTCCGGATTTTTACTGCTTGGAAAACGGCGAATTCACGCGCTTTTCCAACGCAATTAGGAGCAAAACAATCGCCAAAGAATCCTCAAATGCCGCATGAATTATTTTTCAACCATAGAGAGAAAAAGAACTTGAATAATTCTTCGTTTCTGGTGTTGTATCGTTCTCGTGATTGCCCCAAACGAACCGGCCCGGCCATCCGAGACGAGGCTGACGGGAAGGTGCAAGAGGAGAACGAGAATGGCACGAGCCATGGAGATCAGAACGCTGCTCGCCGCCGGCGTCCTCGCCGCGGCGACGACGGCCGCAAATCCGGCGCTTGCGCAGTCAGCCTCGGATACGCTCGTCGTTCAGGCGACGGTCGGCGGCGAATGTTCGGTGACCGGCGCCACTTTGGACTTCGGATCCTACAATGGCGTCCAGAAGGACGTCGAGGTGCCGATCAGCTTCGAATGCTCGACGCCGAGCAACATCTCCGTCTCGCTCGACGGCGGCCAGAACGGCGATCCGGTCGCCCGCCAGATGTCGCACACGGTCGATCCCGGCAATCCCCCCCTGCTGTACCAGCTGTTTCAGAATCAGGGCCGGAACTCCGTCTGGGGCGTCTTTCCCGCCGACTCGCGCGCTTTTCCCGCCGCCAGAGCGGAAACGCCGACTGTCTTCGGGCGTATCCTTGGCGGACAGAACACGGTCGTGCCCGGTACCTATCGGGACGTCGTGCAGATCACGCTCACGGCCAACTGAGCCGGGCGAGCCGATGCCCATCGAGCGGACGGCTACGAAAGACCGTTCCGATCCGGCCCTTCAGCAAAGAGCGTCCTGATGAAATTTTGTTGGACAGCGGTCGCGACCCTGGGAACGCTCGCTTTCGGCGTCGCCGAAGCGGGGACCCTCAAGGTATCGCCGATCAAGGTCTTCCTGCCGGCCGATGGCAGAAGCCAGGTGATCCACGTCAAGAATCCCGATCCGACGCCGGCGCTGGTCCAGGTGCAGGCCGTCGAATGGACGGATGTCGAAGAATCTGGATGAGGCGAAACGAGCGGACGAGATTCTGGCCGTGCACCACCGATTTTCGAGATGGCGCCGAACAGCGAGCAGCTCATTCGCCTCGCCCATCGCGACGCCGGCGGCGCGCCGGTGGAAAAGGCCTATCGCCTCCTGATCACGGAAGTGCCCGAAGAGATCGACGACGGCGGTGTCGCGTTCGCCGTTCGCCTGAACATGCCGCTGTTCGTCACGCCCGCCGGTGCCGTTCCCGATCCGCAATGGCGCTTTCAGGTCAAGCCGAGCGGCGAGGGCGAGCTGATCCTCGCCAATCACGGCAGCGCGCATTTGATGGTCAAGTCCCTGGAACTTCGCGGCGTCGGCCGTGCCGACCCGATCTTCGAAACCGACCAGTTCGTCTACGCGCTGGCCGGCAAGGAACAACGCTGGTCGCTCGGTTACGACCGGCAAGCCCTGCCCGAGAGTCTCGAAGTCCTCAGCGAGACCCATCTCGGCCCGCAGCAATCACCGGTGATGACCCCATGACACGCTCCCGGTCTCCCCATCCCGGTGATTGCACCCTCTGACCCAAACCAAAAATCACTACTGGCAACAAACCAACGTTAGGAGAGTAGAATGTCGAAGAGTTCGTCAAGCGCTTTTGGCCGTCGCATGCATTCGCCACTGGTCACACCGGCCAGCTCAAGCTGACAGACACAAACAACGTTTACACAGATGCAATGTTTCTGCTCCGTGCAACGAGCCTGTTGCTTGACGTGCAACGAATCGATCAGCGAACACTCAGATACCTGGCATTTCCGGATTAGCCAACGTTACCAAGGAACATGGACGTTGACAGGCAGCACGTTAGGCTCTTGATGTCACCACGCGCGGACGGGAGTGACGATTTCACAGCGGGCCGGCGATCGCTTGCTCAGATGACCAGTGGCACCGGTACTGGACAGTCTCAACTACGTCATTGCTGATCCGCTCACATGGCGGCGGCCAAATGGGGCAATGGCACCGATGCGTTCAATACGACCGTCAGCTCATACGAGTTGTCGATGATACGGGCAATGCAGCACTGAACCAACTCGCTGAATGCGACGATTCCAACCGGCCAAACGGGAAAGGCCGTAGGCACCTATTCGCAGACAATTACTGCGACGGCTACGTTCTAGTCCCACAAGTCTTTGAGATGAGACGACAGCCAGCCGTAGCGCAATCTTCGCGGCTGTCCGCCTCAATAACTAAGTCTAAGCTTCATAGAGATATAATATCATGCTGAACATGCTAAGTGCCTCTTGTTGGATTTCTTGTTTACCTCAATGTTCGCGCATGCAATGGTGCCCACGCTTTGTCTGTTTCGCCCTGATGAAGATCAGCCTTGCTTCTGAAACAACCGATTGGTGAAACTATCTGGATGAAGTAATACGCGAGCGGTTGCGACGACTGTTCAGCTTCAAGCCGTATGTTTGGGAGGAACTCGGCCAATTTTGAGATCTTGAAGCCAACAAACAAGATTCTTGGCGGTACCCCCAATTTTCGAGGTTGGGCCAGGTCAAGAGCAGCAGCTTGTCAGGATTGGATTGTCGAAACCCTATGGATCGAAGCGTGAACGAACCTATCGAATGCTGATTGTCTGAAGTTCCCTCCGAGGTTGAAATAGGGTGTTCAAGTTTAATTTTCGATGTCAGCATGCCAGTATCTTCGTCACCAAGAGGCTCAAAGGTGAGCCGCAATGGTCGCCTAGAACCTATTGGAAGATGGTGCCGCTGAATTAGTATTAACGAACAATGGCGGAAGTCTGCTCATCTGCAAGTTCACGAACGTTTATTTGGCAAATGACAAAGGCCAATCTTTCATACGAACGCAGGCCAGGCATACATCTTTGCAGGCGAAAGGCGATCATGGCCACTCGACGTCACATTCGGTGATCTAAAGGGCCGATCTAAATCTAAAGGCTAAAACAACATCGGGCCCCATGGAAACCGTCGTGATCACTCCGCCCGAAGAGCTAACACAGGCTCAATCTCTGATTCCGAGAAAAGGCGACTGTCTCGGTGGCCGATCTCCGCTCGACCTCTCACATGCGAGGAGCCCCCATCCATGCCCACCCAACGCTCGAACCACGACCAGAAGTCGGTCGCTTGGCGCCGGGCGTTGGCGTCAGTGTCAGGCAAGCCACCGGCGGGCGTTGCTCGTGTCAGGCAAGTCGATGACAGTGGCGTGCCACAATGCATGGATCGCATGCGTGGCTGGCGCTGGGGCTGATCGGGGTCGTCATCTTCGGCCTTCAGGGCGTTTCGGCGAGGGGGCTGCGTCCGATCCGCGGACGCGCTTCGTGGAGGTTCGCGCTGCGGGGCGTCTGCTCGCCGAAAAAGCGGCGCTGGTGGACGATGCCGATCATGGCCCGCTGCTTCGTCTGCGCGATCTCGCCGAAAAGCTGCCGCCGGATCTGCCGAAGCTGGTGCCGGTGCGGCTCTATGGCGATCATTTCCTGCCGCTTTTGCCGATCCTGGTGAAGCATGTGGCGCTCGACCACGAGGCGGGCGTTCTGGAGTTCGTGGGCGTCAGCTATCCGAAGATGCCGGCGCGGCTGGTGGTCGAGGATGGCGGGCACGATCTGTCGTCGAGCCTGCCGCCGAAGCCGCTGCCGGTCACGGTACCGTCGGCGGTCGTGCTGGGCGATGGCGGTCTCGCAGGCGGCCTCATCGGCCTCGATGCGCCGATCGTGCTGCACGACGCCGGCCTCGCCATGGCCGATGACGAGGCGCTCGACGCGGCCGCGTCGGGGCCGACGCCGCTCGGTGCGATCGCACCCTCGGCCGACGGCTGGGAGGTGGTGCCGGCGGCGGGGCCGTCCGGCGACGAGGCGGAACTGGTCCCCGCCGGTTTCCCGGGCGCGGCGCTCGGCGGCGTGGTCGCCGGCGGCAGGCGGGCGGGGGAGGCGGACGGTGCGGTCCGGCGCCGCGATCCCCTCGATCTGCCGCTCCTGCAGTCCGACGAGTGGCGCGAAAGCCTGACCGCGGTGTCGCTGAACGGCGAGACCGTGAGCGAGGGCGCGTTCGCCATTCAGGGCCCGAACGACGAATGGGCGCTGCGCGTGGTCGACCTGCGGGGCTGGCGCGTGGTCCTCGACGAGGATCGCATCCTCACCTTCAACGGCGAGCCCTTCTACCCCGTCGACGCGCTCGATGGCGCCCGCTCCAGCTTCGACGACCGAACGCTCACCCTGGACATCACGCTTCCCGTCTCCGCCTTCGAGGCGACCGAGATCGAGTCGGCCCGCGCCTCGACCCTGCCGCCGCAGTCCGGCCGCGGCGCCTTTCTCGACTATGACGCCCTTTTCCTCACCGGCGACGGCGTGCGCGAGCGTCTGGACGCGCTGCTGGAGGTGGGGGCGTTCAACGAATACGGCGTGCTGGTCAGCGACTTCCGCCTCGGCGACGTCACGGAGGATGCCGAGCTGGTCCGCCTCGAGACCACGCTGACCAGGGATTTCCCGGACCGGCGGGCGAGCGTGCGGGTCGGCGATTCGGTGACCTCGTCGGGCACGCTCGGCCGTCCGGTGCGCTTCGGCGGCGTCCAGCTCGCGAGCAATTTTTCGACCGATCCCAGCTTCGTGACCTTCCCGCTCCCCACCATCGGCGGCCTCGCCGAGCAGAACTCCGTCGCCGAGGTTTTCTTGAACAATACGGTGCGCGTTTCCGAGGAGGTGCCGGCCGGGCCGTTCGAGATCGACAATCTGCCGGTGGTGACCGGGGCGGGCGAGGTGCAGTTGCGCGTCACCGACCTTCTCGGCCGCGAGCAGTTTCTGACCCAGAGCTACTATGTCAGCCCGCGCCTTTTGAAGGAGGGCCTTTCCGACTATTCGGTCGAGCTCGGCTTCGAGCGCGAGCGCTTCAACGACGCCGATTTCGACTACGGCCGCCCGCTCCTGATCGGCAGCGAGAGCTACGGCTTCACCGACGCGATCACCGGCGACGTGCGCGCGGAAATCGCCGACGACCGCCAGGCCTTCGGTCTCGGCGGCGCTGCCCTGCTCGGCAACTACGGCCTGGTCAGCGCCGGCGTGATCGGCTCGCGCGACGACGACGCCGGCGAGGGCTACGAGGCGTTCGCCGACTACGAATATCGCGGCCGCAATTTCAATGTCGGTCTCAGGACCGAATATGCCGACGAAAAATTCCGGCAGATCGGCCAGGACCGGGAGCCGATCAAGCGCACCGACCAGGCGGCGCTCGGCGTCGGTCTCGGCGAGGTCGGCCGGCTCGGCGCGATCCTGATCAACACCGAGACGCGCGACGATCGCGATCGCCGCTCCGTGGTCGCCAATTACAGCGTGCCGCTCGGGCCGGGCTCCTTCCTCCTGAGCGGGCTCGGCGTGATCAGGCCCGAGGAGGATTATGCGCTCACCGCCTCCTATTCCCTGCCGCTCTCGCCGGTGCGATCGATGACCGCGAGCGCCAGTCTGCGCGACGAGGCGAGCGGCGGGCGCGTGCAGTACCGGCGCGGGCGCGGCGGCACGGATCTGGGCGGAAGCTACCGTCTGGCCACGGAATTCGGCGAGACACCGCGCAGGGTCGACGCATCGCTCCGCTACGACGCATCCCAGGCCACGGGCCAGATCGACGCGGTCTATTCGGAGGACCAGCTGACCGCGCGCGCCAACCTTTCCGGCTCGGTCGGGCTGATCGACGGTCGTCCGGCGCTCTCGCGCCGCCTCGGCCGCGCCTTCGGCATGGTCGCCCTGCCCGGCCATCCCGACGTCACGGTCTATCTGGAGAACCGCGAGGTCGGCAGGACGGACGGCGACGGCTATCTCTTTCTTCCGCGGCTAAACCCTTATCAGGCCAACAGAATTCGCATCAAGGCCGAGGACCTGCCGCTGGATGCCGAGATCAAGGCGGACGAGCTGGTCGCCGTCCCCTATGACCGCTCCGGCGTCCACGTGGCTTTCGACGTCAGGACCAACCGCACCGCGCTCGCGACCCTCGTCGACGCGAAGGGTGCGCCGCTTCCCGCCGGCATGGAGATGGTGAGCCGGGACGGCGGGCTCGAAGCCCGCGTCGCCGACCAGGGCCTCGCCTATATCAAGGGCGAAGGCACGGGCGCGGTCGACCTGACCAGCAAGCCCGGCCTGCCGCCGTTTCGCTGCCCTTTGCCGACGCTGCCGAGCGAACCCATGGCCAGTCTGGGAGAGATCCGATGCGAATGATCGATCATGTCAGCCGTCGTCTCCGTCCGATCGTCTGCTGCCTTCCTTTCCTGGTGACGCTGCAGGTGAGCGCGCCTGCCGCCGCCGGCTGCGACGCCGTGGTGTCGCTGGTGGATTTCGGCAAGCTCGACCTGGAGCGCGGCGGCGACGTCAGCGGCGAGGTGGTGGTCACCTGCGACCAGCCGGGTCGGTTCAGCGTGGCGCTCTCCGCCGGGCTCGGCGACTACCGGCTGCGGAAAATGCGCGGCGGTGACGGGTCGGATCTGGTCTACAACCTGTTCGTCGATCCCGGGCGGCGCAGCGTCTGGGGCGATGGCGTGTCCGCGGGCACCCGCACGATCCTGGGCGAGAACGACGGCCGCCGGCCGTCGATCATTCCGATCTACGCCGTGGTGCCGCCGCGCCAGTCGGTCCTGACGGGATCCTATCGCGACAATTTACTTGTGACCGTCGACAATCTGTGATCAGGATGAAGATCGATTAGCAATAACGAATATTTATAATAAAAAATAATCATGTATTCATCGTCGTAATATAGAGTGATCGGACCTTGGCGACAAGCGTCGGGGGTTTCGTTTGTTTTCTGCGAGGTCGCGAACGCCATGAATTGTCTTCGATCGCTTTCTCTCGTCGTCCCCATGGTGCTGGCTTTCGTCGCGGCCTCGCCGATTCAGGCGCAGACCAGCGCCACGCTTAACGTCACCGCACGGGTGATCGAAGAATGCACGGTCGTCACGGGGAGCAAGCGCGAACTCGCCAAGCTCGCCCGGAAGCTCAATGATCCAGGCCTCCTGCAGCGCTGCTCCAAGGGCGTGGTGAGCCGGGTCGACCGCAGGGTCACGACGGTCGCGGCCCTCCGGGCCCCCGTGGTCCGGCAGCCGGCGACGAGCACGCGAAAGCATGTGACCCGGCGTTCCGTCCCGGGTGCCGCGGATGTGGTTCTGGTGACCGTCACTTACTAGAATGGCGGCCGGCAGGCATCGGCGACAGGGATTGTCGATTTTCCTTGATTGTTGATAATTTGCTTTTCTATGCTACTTCCAGTTTTATTTTCCGTTGATGGAGCGGACTTGCTGGTGGTGATGTCTCGGAACTGGATCGGTCGTTCTTTCGCGCTCTTGCTGCTTGGCGGAGCTGTGTGCGTCGTTTGGGGATCCTCCGTCGCGCTTGCTGCCGAGGATCCGGCTTTCGCGACCTGGCTGAAGGAGCTGGAATCCGAGGCGCGGGACGCCGGCATTTCCGAGGAAACGATCGAAAAGGCGCTCGGCGATCTCAAGCCTGTGCCCGACGTCGTCGAACTCGATCGAAAGCAGCCGGAGACCCGCCAGACGTTTGAGCAGTATCGCGACCGCGTGTTGTCCGAAAGCCGGGTCGAGAAGGGGCGAAAGCTCCTCAAGGAGCATCGCAGCCTCCTGAACAAGATCGCCGCCCAATATAAGGTGCAGCCGCGTTTCATCGTGGCACTCTGGGGCATCGAGACCAGCTACGGTGCATTTCTCGGCGGCCATCACGTCATCCGCGCCCTGGCCACGCTCGCCTATGACGGACGGCGCGCCGACATGTTCCGGCGCGAGCTGATCGCGGCGCTGCGCATTCTGGATCGCGGGGACATCGATCTCGACGACATGAAAGGCTCCTGGGCCGGCGCCATGGGCCAGTGTCAGTTCATGCCGTCCAGCTTTCTGCGCTATGCCGTCGATTATGATGGCGACGGTCGGCGGGACATCTGGAACACGCTGCCGGACATCTTCGCCTCGATCGCCAACTATCTGTCCAGGTCCGGCTGGGACGATCGCTACACCTGGGGCCGGGAGGTCCGGCTCGCTGCCGCTGGTGGTTCCGGCAACTCGAAGGACGGGCTGAAGGTGGTGAAGTCGCTGCCTGAATGGCAGTCGCTCGGTGTGCGCCGACAAAACGGCAGGAGCCTGCCCAACGTCGCGCTGAACGCTTCGCTCCTGCGGACCGACGACGGCGAAGGGCCGACCTATCTCGTCTACGACAATTTCAGGGTCTTGATGGTCTGGAACCGATCGACCTATTTTGCGCTCACCGTGAGCGAACTTTCGGACCTGATCAAGCGCTGAGGAAGCAGGACAGGGAACATCGATCGCATGCACGGCATGCCGTTTTTGAAATCTGCAAGCCATGAGTTCCTGTGGTGATCTGTCGATGAGGCTCTGCCGCTACTTCTCCCGTTTCCTGTTCCTTCTTCCGATTTTCTTGTCGATCGTCTCTCCCACTTTGCAGGCGGAAGAGGTCTTTCGCACCACCGCCCGGGCGGCGTTGCTGATCGATTTGGAAACCGACCAGATTCTGTTCGAGAAAAACGCCGATCGGCGGATACCGCCCGCTTCGATGAGCAAGCTGATGACCGCCTACATGGTCCTTGAACAGCTCGCAGACGGTCGTCTTCTAATGGAAGATACGCTGCCGATCAGTGAGAAGGCCTGGAAAAAGGGCGGCTCCAAGATGTTCGTCGAGGTCGGCAAGCGCGCGCGCATCGACGATCTGCTGCGCGGCATCATCGTGCTCTCCGGCAACGACGCCTGCATCGTCGTCGCCGAGGGGCTCGCCGGCAGCGAGGAAAATTTCGCCCGCGACATGACCTCGAAGGGAAGGGAAATAGGCCTTGCCGACAGCACTTTCATGAATGCCAGCGGCTGGCCGCATCCCGAGCATCTGATGACGGTGCGCGATCTGGCGACGCTCGCCCGTCGGCTGATCGAGGATTTTCCCGATCATTATCCCATGTTCGCCGAACGCGAATTCGAATATAGCGGCATTCGCCAGCCGAACCGCAACGTCCTGCTCGGCCGCGTGCGCGGCGTCGACGGGCTGAAGACCGGTCACACCGAGGAGGCGGGCTACGGTCTGGTCGCTTCCGCGATCCGGGACGACCGCCGGCTGATCTCGGTCGCCGTCGGCCTGGACAGTCCGGAAGCCCGAGCACTCGAGACCGAAAGGCTGCTGGAATACGGCTTCCGCCGCTTTCGCAACTATTCGCTGATGTCCAAGGGCGAGGAGATCGAGCATGCCAGCGTCTGGCTCGGCAGCGAGCCCACCGTGCCGCTGGTTGTCGATCAGGACGTGAAGATCTCCATGTCCGAAGAGGCGAGGCGCGCGCTCGTGGTCAAGCTTCGCTACCCGTCGCCGGTGCCGGCGCCGGTGACCATCGGCGACAGGCTGGCCAGCCTCACCATCGAGGCGCCCGGACTTCCGGTCCAGGAAGTGCCGCTGTTCGCCGGCGGCAGCGTGGACAAGGCCGATTTCGTCGGGAGGGTGACCGGCGCACTGGAATATCTTATCTTCGGGCCGTCCTGATTTCCTCGAACCGGATGGCCGAACGCCGAGATGACCGAACCTGGTCGGCTGATCACCTTCGAAGGCGGTGAAGGAGCCGGCAAATCCACGCAGATCCGCCTGCTCGCCGACGCGCTCGAAGCGGCGGGCATCGACGGCGTGACCACGCGCGAGCCCGGCGGCACGGAAGGGGCCGAGGCGATTCGCGCATTGGTCACCGAAGGCGCTTCCGATCGCTGGTCGCCGCTCACCGAGACGCTGCTCTTTCTCGCGGCGAGGCGGGACCATGTCGAGCGGCTGATCGAGCCCGCCCGCGCTGCGGGTCGCTGGGTGCTCTGCGACCGCTTCGTCGATTCCACCCGCGTCTATCAGGGTATCGCCGGTACCCTCGGTCTGGATCTGATCGATCGGCTGCATGGGGTGGTCTTCGATCGCATCACGCCCGATCTTACGCTGCTCCTTGATCTGCCTGTCGAGGAAGGCCTGGCGAGACGCCGGGCCGCGGGCGATGCGAACCGGTTCGAGGGTAAGGTGACGACCTTTCACAGTGCGGTTCGCGAAGGTTTTCTGGCTCTCGCGGCGGCGGAACCCAAGCGCTTCGCGGTGATCGACGCGCGCCCTTCGCCGGACCGGGTCGCGGCATCGATCGTCGAAGCGGTCGCCGGCCGCCTGGGCCTGGATCTCAGCGTGCGGAGATGATGACATGACGCATGCACTCACGATGCCCGATCCTTCGGCCAACCCCGAACTTCTCGGTCATGAAACTGCCGTCCGAACGTTGGAGCAGGCGCTCGCTTCGGGCCGCCTCCATCACGGCTGGCTGTTTCACGGCCGGCGCGGCATCGGCAAGGCGACGCTCGCTTTCCGCTTCGCCCGCGTGCTGCTGGCCGGCGGGGCGAGCCGCCCCGGGCTCGACTTGGAGTCCGGTCATCCCGTGTTCGCCCAGGTGGCGGGCGGCCACCATCCCGACCTTTCCGTGATCGAGGCGGAGCGCGATCCCAAGACCGGCAAGGTCAAACCGCAGATCCCGGTGGACCGGGTGCGCGCGGTGACCGCGAAGCTGCACAGCACGTCCGCGATCTCGGAGCGCCGCGTGCTGATCGTCGACGGCGCCGAGAAGCTGAACCGCAATGCCGCCAACGCCCTCCTGAAGCCGCTGGAGGAGCCGCCGCCAGGCGCGGTGCTGATCCTCATCAGCCACCGGCCGGGCCAGGTCGCGGCGACGCTGCGGTCCCGTTGCGCCAAGCTGCCGATGGCCGGGCTGAACGAGGCGGTGCTTTCGGACCTTCTGGCGCGCTGTGCGCCCGATCTCCCTGCGGACGCGCGAGAACCGGTCGTCGCTATGGCCAGAGGCAGCATCGGCCGGGCGCTGGAGCTCGCCGGCGGCGAGTGGCTCCAGGCTTATGAAAAGGTTGTCCGCGCCATCGCCGCCGATCCGCCGGATGCGTTGGCGATCGACGATCTCGCGTCTGCCCTCGCCAAGTGGAGCGCGAAAGATGGCTTTCCTGCCGTCATGGACCTGATTCAGACGGTCTTCGCCCGCATTATCGCCTGCGTTTCCGATCGCGCCGACGCACCGTTGTTTAGCGATGAGCCGGAGATCGTGAAGCGTCTGGCGGCTCGCCAGGACCTTGATCGGTGGGCGGGCCTGTGGGACAAGGTCGGCCGTCTGTCGGCCGCGGTCGACGGCGTCAATCTCGATCACGCGCAGGCGCTCTCACAGATCCTTTCGGCCATGGCCAGCCCGCCGGAAGCGGCCCTGCCCTTCGTCCGGCCGACGTCATCTCTCGGAAGCGCCCTGCCGGGAAGAAGCCCTTTGTTTGGAGACAGCCATGCGCTCGGCTGACCGTTTCTATGTCACGACCCCGATCTACTACGTCAACGACGTGCCGCATATCGGCCACGCCTACACCACCATCGCCTGTGACGCCATGGCGCGCTTCGCGAGGCTCGACGGCAAGGAAACGCGCCTTTTGACCGGCACCGACGAGCACGGCCAGAAGGTGGAGAAGGCGGCCCGCGACCGTGGGATCGAGCCGCAGGCCTTCACCGACGAACTCTCCGAGCGCTTCCGCGACCTCGCCGCCCATATGGACATCGCCAACGACGATTTCATCAGGACCACCGAAGAGCGGCACAAGAAGGGCGTGCAGGCGCTTTGGCGAAAGCTGGTCGAGAAGGGCGAAATCTATCTCGGCAGCTATGCCGGCTGGTACGCCGTGCGCGACGAGGCCTTTTACACCGAGAGCGAGCTGGTCGACGGCAAGGCGCCGACCGGCGCCCCGGTCGAGTGGGTCGAGGAGCCGAGTTATTTTTTTCGACTCTCCGCTTGGGGTGACAGGTTGCTAGAGCTGTACGAAAAGAATCCGGATTTCATCGCGCCCCAGAGCCGTCGGAACGAGGTGATCAGCTTCGTCAAATCCGGCCTGCAGGATCTCTCGGTCTCGCGCACCAGCTTCTCCTGGGGCATCCCCGTGCCGGACGATCCCGACCACGTCGTCTATGTCTGGCTGGACGCACTCACCAACTACATGACCGCGCTGGGCTATCCCGACGAGTCTCAGGCAAGTTACAAAAAATTCTGGCCGGCGGACGTGCATGTCATCGGCAAGGACATTCTCCGCTTTCATACGGTGTTCTGGCCGGCCTTTCTGATGGCGGCGGGGCTGGAGCCGCCGAAGCGGGTCTTCGCCCATGGCTGGTGGACCATCGAGGGCGAGAAGATGTCGAAGTCCCTGAACAACGCCCTCGATCCCTACGAGCTGATCGAGACCTACGGCCTGGACCAGCTTCGCTACTTCCTCCTGCGCGAGGTCCCGTTCGGCAATGACGGCGATTTTTCGCGCGCGGCCATGATCGGCCGCATGAACAGCGACCTCGCCAACGACTACGGCAATCTCTGCCAGCGCGTCCTCTCCATGATCGCCAAAAACTGTGGGGGGGAGGCCCCCCGGCCTTCACCTGTCGAGGAGCAGGCGGACGATGCGGCGCTTCACCGGGAGGTGGAGGCGTTGCTCGGGAAGGTGCGGGAGCATATGGAGGTGCAGGCGCTGCACAAGGCCCTGGAGGCGATCTTCGACGTGGTGGGGGCGGCGAACCGATATGTCGATGCGCAGGCACCCTGGGCGCTTCGAAAGACGGATCCCGAGCGCATGGGCACCGTGCTCTACAACCTCGCCGAGACGATCCGGAGACTGGCGCTCTTGACCCAGGCCTTCATGCCGGCGGCGTCCGAAAAAATCCTCGACCAGCTCGCGGTGCCGGGGGAGCGGCGGACGCTCGCCTTCTATCCGAGCGAGCGCGGACGGCTGGAGCCGGGGAGGGCGCTGCCGAAGCCGGCGGGCGTGTTTCCGCGTTACGTGGACGAGGCGGCGGCATGATGTCGACGGGCCGGCGGCGCGTTCGCTACGAGAGATCGTCACCGGCCTTCTCGAAGCCTGCCCGCATACCGTCGATCCGGGCGAGGACGGAGTGAATCCCATGTCGTGGTCACACCACTAGCCATGCTGGTCGACAGTCACTGCCATCTGGATTTTCCGAAGCTCGCCGAGGAGCGGGCGGGGGTCATGGCGCGTGCCGAGAAGGCGGGCGTGCGGGTGATGCAGACCATCGGCACAAGGCTTTCCACCTTCTCGGACGTGCTTGCGCTCGCGGAGGCCTATCCGAACGTCTGGTGCTCGGTCGGCGTCCATCCCCATCGTGCGGACCAGGAGGGGCCGGACGGGCCGGAGCCGCTGCTGGAGCATGTCGAGCATCCGAAGGTGATCGGCGTCGGCGAGGCGGGCCTCGATTACTTCCACAAGAACAGCACGCCCGAAAACCAGGCGAGGGGCTTTCGCGCCCACATCGAGGCGGCGCGGGCGAGCGGTCTGCCGCTGATCGTCCACACCCGCGATGCGGACGCGGACACGCTTTCGATCATGAAGGACGAGCTGAAGAACGGGGCCTATGAGGCTGTCATCCACTGCTACAGCTCCAGCCCCGAGCTCGGCTTCGAAGCGGTCGACCTCGGCTTCTATCTCGGGATCGGCGGGATTTTGACCTTCAAGCGTTCCGACGAGCTGCGCGAAACCATCCTTCGCATCCCCATGGACCGCATTCTCCTGGAGACCGACAGCCCCTACCTCGCCCCGGAACCGTTTCGCGGCAAACGGAACGAGCCCGCCTATGTCGCCCACGTCGCCGAAAAACTGGCCGAGGTCCGAGAGCTCGACGTCGCCGAGATCGAGCGCGCCACCACCGAGAATTTCTTTCGGCTGTTCAAGAAGGCCGTGCGACCGGATGGCTGACGCCGTCGTCGCCAGTGGAAGTCGACGCTGATGCGCGTTCGCATCCTCGGCTGCGGCACATCCTCCGGCGTGCCGATGATCGGCTGCCATTGCGCCGTCTGCAGCTCCGACGATCCGAGAAACAAGCGCCGGCGCTGCGCCATCACCATCGAAAGCCGGGAAACCACGATCCTCGTGGACACGCCGCCGGAGCTCCGGCTGCAATGCGTGGACGCCGGCGTTGATCGCATCGACGCCGTCCTCTACACCCACGCCCACGCCGATCACGTGAACGGCCTCGACGATCTCCGGAGCTTCAACAACGTCCTCGACCGCCCGATCGACGCCATCGCGGACGCCGCCGTCCTCGAAAAGATCCGAAGCCGCTTCGACTACGCCTTCCAGCCGCCGGTCCCCGAAAAAGGCTGGTTCCGCCCCTGCCTGAAGCCGATCCCCATGGACGGCCCCTTCATGGTCGGCGATGTTTTGATACGCCCGATCGAGCAGCAGCACGGCCGCAACCCGAGCTTCGGTTTCCGGGTCGGCGACTTTGCGTACTGCCCCGACGTCAACGGCTTCCCGCCCGAGTCCTTCGAGGCGCTGCAGGGCCTCGACCTCTGGATCGTCGACTGCCTCCGCGAAAAGCCGCACCCGAGCCATGCGCATCTCGAGGCGACGCTCGGCTGGGTGGAGCGGCTGAAGCCGAAGCGAACGATCCTCACCCATATGAGCCACGAGCTGGATTTTTCGGACCTGGCGTCGAAGCTGCCGGACGGGGTCGAGCCGGCGGTGGACGGGATGGTGATCGACAGCGACTAGGCCATAACGGAAATCGGCAGGCCTAGCCGATCAGCTGATGCAGATGTCGGGCGCGTCTGGTGATGATCCGGCAGAGATTGGTCATGATGATCAGCCCGATGTCCGGGCGCTCCCGGCCGATCGCTTCGAGCTGGTCCCGGGTGACCAGGAGTGAGGAGAGAGGCGTGTCGGCGGCAACGTCGGCGGAGCGTGCACCGCCGTCGATCAGGGCCATTTCGCCGACGACGCCGCCCTCTTCGATCCTGCTGATCAACTCGCCATTCTTGTTCAGGACCGACGCCGTGCCGTCGAGCAGCAGATACATCCCCGCCGCCATGGACCCGCCTTCGATCACATAGTCGCCGGCATCGAAATTGATCGCGATGCAATAGTCCCTGAACCAGTCGACCCAGCCAGGTCGAAATCCTCGCAGGAGTTCGTTCTCGGCCAGATCTACAGGCATGGCGTCTACCGTTCGGGATTTGTTGACGTGCGAAAGCAGTAGATGCCGATATTTTGCCCCGGTCAACTGATCCCGGCGCAAGGCTTTGGTTCAGGCTATCGATGAGATGGCAATGGCGTTTGACTGAAACGATATCGCTTTGACTTTCCCGTCGCCTTTTTGAGTCTCTGAGGGCCTCGACCGCATCTCGGCTACCGCGACATGAGCAGAAGATCGGTCGAAACGATCACGGCTTTCGTAAACAAAAAAGGCTATGAGGATACCTCATCCTTATGAGTTGCGAGCTTGATTTTTCGGCCCTGGCGTCGAAGCTGCCGGACGGGGTGGAGCTGGCCGTGGATGGGATGGTGATCGGTCGATTGGTCACGAAGACACTTTCCTCGGCTGAGAAATTGTGAGCGTTGATAACCTGGCCCGCGTGTCACGAGTTCATGCCATCAGGTTCTCCCAATCCCGGCCGCCATAGAAAAGGCGGAGGATGGTCACCACGTCGTGGTCCACGCTGAAGGCGATCGTCACGCGCTGCTCAAAGCCGACGATCCGTAGACCCGGCCGAATGTCATCGCGAGAACGTCCCCGCATCGACGCGTGCGAAAGACCGTGGCAATAGCGCTCGAGGCGCTGCAGATAGGACATGGCGACGGCCGCTCCCGCGGTATCGGCGATGTCACCATAGAGTTCGAGGAGGTCATTCCTGGCCTCGGGTGCGAAAATAACGTCCCGCGGCTTCACGCGCTCTCTTTCATCCGCGCGGCATGTGCGGCTCGGATTTCATCAGCGACATCGTCCGCCGACAAGCCACGCGATGGGTCGGCTTTCATCGCATCATAGGCGGCGGCCACTTCTTTGCGCAGCCATTTCTCGACGGCAGCATCGCGTTCCTGCAATGCCCTGAGTCCTGCACGCATGACCTCACTGGCCGAGGCATAGAGTCCCTCATCGACCAGCTTGTCGATATAGGCCGCATGCTCGGCAGGCAAGCTGACCGTGCGTTTTTCAACGTTTGACATGGGTTGCTACCTCCAACATCGCAATATATCATGCTGGTATGATTTTTTCATACCAAATTCATCGTCTGCAGATCAAATGAGTCTCGGACCGGCGTTTTCCGGCGCGTTGAAATTTCAGATAGATGTCCCCGCGCTTCTTCATAGTTCCAAAAGCATTAGAAATCGTGTGTTGGTCTTGATCATCCAGAGGTAGAGCACGATAATCGTAGGGAGGTATTTGGAAGCTATTGGAATCTAGCCCAGCAGATGAGATCTCTATTTTGGGTGAAAGCGTCCACCCCTTTTGCTGGAAAAGCTGCCAGTGAGTGATGATGATAGGAACGGCTGAAATGTTGTGGATCTCTACAGCATTTTCCAGGTGTGAATTTGATGATGACATCGTCGCCTTGACGCAAATTCGCCGGCGATCACGATAGGCTTCATATAGTCGGTGACCGGCATGAATGGTGGACAACCCGGTTCCCCAGGCAGCCCCAACTTCAACCCATCCAATCTCAAAATCAAAAATATCCATGAAACGAGAATATAACAATCAATGGTTGGATTGAAGCGCCTTCACCCTCTCTGCCAAAAATCTCTTTGCAGCCGTTGCACCCGCCGCCTTACGCCTCGAACGCATTGCATGCGTTCACATCCCCCGTCCTAAGCCCGCGCTTCAGCCATTCCATGCGCTGCGCGGACGAACCGTGCGTAAAAGCCTCGGGCACGACCCTGCGGCCGGCCTGGCGCTGGAGGTTGTCGTCGCCGACGGCGGCTGCCGCGTTGATGGCTTCTTCGAGGTCGCCTTCTTCCAGGAATTGGCGCTGGCGCTGGCCGTGATTGGCCCAGACGCCGGCGAAGCAGTCGGCCTGGAGCTCCATTCGCACCTGGATCTGGTTGGCCTGCGTCTGGCTTGACTGGGACTGCATCTGGCGGACCTTGTCGGCGGTGCCGATCAGGGTCTGGACGTGGTGGCCGACCTCGTGGGCGATGACGTAGGCGAGGGCGAAGTCGCCGGTCGCACCCATGCGCTTCATCTCGCCGAGGAAATTGAGGTCGAGATAGAGCTTGCGGTCGCCCGGGCAGTAGAACGGGCCGGCCGCGGCCTGGCCGGTGCCGCAGGCGGTGGGGGTGACGTCGGTGTAGAGGACGAGGGTCGGCTCCTGGTAGGTGAGGCCGCTCTGCTCGAAGATGCCTTTCCAGACGTCCTCGGTGTCGGCGAGCACCACGGAGACGAAGTCGGTGAGCTGCTTTTCCTGCTCGGTCAGCTCACGCGGCTCGGAGGTCTGGACCTGCGGCTGGCCGACGCCGCCTGCGATCTGGCGGATCAGCATGCTCGGATCGCCGGACAGGAAGAAATACCCGACCGCGATGATCAGACCGATGCCGCCGATCCCGCCGGCGGCGCGTCCGCCCATGCGCCGGCCGCGCCGGTCCTCGATGTTCGAACTCCGCCTTCCTCGACCCCAGCGCATTTTCTCGTCCCTGTTTCGTCGATCCCAAAGTGTTCGCAGCCAGTCCAAAACGAGATTACGGCATTGGCCGTGCCGGTCAACGCATCAGACGGGTGGGGTCGATCTGCAAGGTCGACATTGGAGCCGGAGGTCTACTCGCTGCGAAAGACACCTTCGGTATGCCGAGAACCAGGCCGCATACCGTGGGATCCGGGCGCTGGCGGTCCGAGTCCATGAGGTGGCCACGCCACCTATGTGAGGTCGACCGGTTCGAAGGGTGTTTCGTCCGGGCGGCCGGGGGCGAAGCGCATGACCGGATCGCCGATCGCGGGGAGTGCGAGGAGGTGGCTGCAGACGGTGGTGAAGGCGCCCGCTTCGGTGACGTTGATGGCGTTTTTGGGATTGCCGCCGGGCGCTTCGCGGTCGCCCAGAACGTCGATCCAGCCTTGCCAGTCATCGCGCGCGGGGTCGGGAACGGGGGCCGCCTGGAAGCGCGGGAGGCAGTGGCGGATGAGCGGCGATGCCGGATCGTTCAGATCGTGGGCGGTGATCATCGAAAGGCCTGACGGGATCGGCCTGCAGACGATCTCCGCCGCCGCCGCGACATCGCTGGACGAGGGATCAAAGGCCTCGAGCGCCGCCCGATGCACCGGCTCGATCTCCCGCCAGACGCCGCGGGGCGTGCGAATGCGGAGGCTGGCGCTTGCGCCGGCGTGGCGGAGCCAGAACGCATCATAGCGGTCGGCGACGATGAGATTGAAGGGCTGGTAGCTCTCCGGGGCGAGATCGACGAGCGCCTCGGCGGCCGTCCTGGCCTCGGCGTGGTCGAGGGCTTCGAGCACCAGCTCGCCGCGTGAACGCTTGCCCTCCTTCGGGCCGAGCGTGCCGGGGCGGTTCAGGATGGCGGCGAACAGGCCGTCGTCATTGACGCCGAACCAGGAGCCGCCCGCGGTCATGTCCCTGCCCGCGACCACCTCCGGGCGGTCCGGCCAGTGGCGGCCGGGACCCTGCCAGGGCCGGGTCGACAATTCGTCACGGTTGGCGGCGACGATCAGCGGCCATCGGGCTTCGGGGCGGCGGAGCATGACCAGGGTGCACATGGAGGGGCGGCGGCCTTTCCAGTCTCGGAGCGCTTTCGGGCGCTGGTGTCCGCGCCTCACCCTCCCTATATTGTGGCCAGACCCGAAACCCGCAACGCAATCTCACGAAACGGACGAGGCGACCATGACGACTTTCGACGATCGCAAGGACCAGGAGGAAACCCGCTACAAGCACGACCAGGAGCTTCTGTTCAAGGCGCGCAATCGCGGCAACAAGCTGTTCGGGCTCTGGATTGCGGAAAAACTCGGGCTCGAAGGCGATGCCGCCGCCGATTATGCCAAGGACGTGGTGATGGCGGATTTCGACGCGCCGGGCGACGACGACGTGTTCGACAAGGTGAAGCCCGATCTCGCCGCGAAGTCGGTCGCGATCGAGGACGACATCCTGCAGAAGCATCTCGACACCTGCCGCGAAGAGGCGCTTCGGCAGATCAAGGCGGAATAGGCCGTGGCCGCGGAGGGGCGGAGCGGGACGGAAGAGCGAGGGGCGAAAGCCGAAACGTCGAAGCCCGGCCGCAGGACTCCGTCTGAGAGCGGCGTTCCTCCTGAAAAGGTCAAGGAGATCGGCGGGCCGAAGGGACCGGAGCCGACGCGCTATGGCGACTGGGAGAAGGGTGGTCGCTGCAGTGACTTTTGAAGCAACCCGGTTCGCCCGATGGCGCGCTCGCTGAATAGTGCTGCGGAGAGCGCCGGCATGGGCGGGCTGTCCCGCGCCGGGCTCCTCCTTCTCGTGGTGCTGTCGATCACCTGGGGCCTGAACTGGCCGATGATGAAGCTGGCGCTCCAGGACATCCCGGTCTGGACGTTCAGAACCCTTTGCCTGACGGTCGGCGGCAGCACGCTGTTGCTGATCGCGCATTTCTCCCGTCAGGCTGTCGCCTTCCCGCGTGAAAAGTTTATGGCGATCGCCTTCGTCTCGCTGTTCAACATCACCGGCTGGCATCTCTGCTCGGCCTACGGGCTCCTGCATACCGGCGGCGGCCGCGCCGCGATCATCGGCTACACCATGCCGCTCTGGACCTCGATCTTCAGCGTCTGGATCCTGAAGACGCGGCCGAGCGGGCGTCAGGTGCTGGCGCTGATGTGCGGCATGGCCGCCCTTTTCACCTTGCTCGCCGACGATCTCAGGACCCTCGGCGGTGCGCCGCTCGGCGTGATCTTCATGCTGCTCGCCGCGTTGAACTGGGGGCTCGGCACGATCCTGGTCAAAAAATACGACTGGGGCGGCATGTCCGTGCTGGCGCTCACCGGCTGGCAGCAGCTGATCGGCGGCGTGCCGATCGTGATCGGCTGGCTGATCCTGGAGCCGGTGCCGGATGTTTCGGCGATCGGCTGGCCGGCGCTGCTCGGCCTCGGTTACGCGATCTTCGTCGCCATGGTTTTCTGCCACACCGCCTACTTCAAGCTGGTGAGCCTGCTGCCTGCCCATGTCGCGGCCATGGGCGTGATGGCGGTGCCGGTGGTCGGCGTGGTCACCTCCGCCTGGATCCTCGGCGAGCGGGTGGGATGGCCGGAGCTTCTGGCGCTGGCCTTCGTGGTGATCCAGATGGTGCTGCTGATGCGTCCGTCGCCGGTGCGGGACAAAAAACGTGCTTGATCCGGACGCTCATCGACCATAGGTGGAGAGGAGGCGCTGCCGCTTCCTATTCGCGAGGATCATCGACGCCATGACGCGAATTTCGCCAGTTCCCATCTTCGCCCTCGGCGGCCTTCTCCTGCTGGCCGGCTGTTCCTCGGCGCCGAGCCCGGTGCTCTACCCCAACGCCCGGCTGAACGAGGTCGGCCAGGCGCAGGCTGACAGCGATATCGAGGCCTGCAAGCGGATGGCCGAGGCCGGCGGGGCCAACGCCGCACCCGACCAGACCGGCCGTGCGGCGCGCGGCGCCGCTGTCGGCGGCGTGGCCGGCGGGGCGACCGGCGCAGCCGGCGGCGCCGTTCTCGGCAATGCCGGACGCGGGGCGGCCTTCGGCGCCGCGACCGGCGCCACCGCAGGCCTGATGCGCTCCATCTTCTCGCAGCCCAAGCCAAGCGCCGCCTACATGAACTTCGTCAACCGCTGCCTCCGCGAAAAAGGCTACGACCCCGTCGGCTGGAACTAGCCGAATGTCGGCTTCATGGCCTTGGCGATGTCGCCAGGCTCGACGGTATGCGGTCGAGTGTCGACATCATGAACTTTGCGGCGTCGCCAGGCCCCCCGGTATACGGTCTCTTTCGTCGACCGCCGACTCCATGAAGCTTCCGGCGTCGTCAAGCCTGACGGCATACCGTCTCCCCAGTCGACGACCCAAGTCCACCCTGCGGTCGGTGACCGCCTAGGCGTTGGCGACGCCGCCGTCGACATTGATGACCTGGCCGGTGATGAAGCTGGAGCCGGGGCCGAGCAGGAACTGGATGACGGTGCCGATCTCTTCGGGGCGGCCGAAGCGTTTGAGCGCGGTTTCGGCGATCAGGACCTTGCGGCGGCGTTCCTCGGCGAGAAGGTGTTCCGGCATTTTGGTTTCGATGATGCCGGGGGCGAGGCCGTTCACCAGAGTCTTCGGGCCGAGCTTCTTCGAGAGGGCGCGCACCAGGCCGACGATGCCGCCCTTGGCTGCGGTGTAGGCGATGTGGTCGAAGGAGCCGCGGCGGAACGCGACCGAGCTCACGAAGATCATGCGGCTCTCGCCTTCGGGCTCGAGCTTCGGGCGGCAGGCGGCGGCCATGTCGAAGGCGTTGGTGAGATTGGCGGCGATCACGTCGTTCCAGATCGGCCGGGAGGCGGCGTCGAGATCGTCCTGCAGGAAAATGCCGGCGAGGTGAACGAGGCCGTAGATCGGCTGGTCGATGCCTTGGAGCGCTTCGGCGCAGGCGTCCGGGCTGTCGATCGCGGAGGCGACCGTGGTGACCCGCGAACCCGCATCCAGGTCGGCGGCGAGGGTGGCCAGCCCGTCGCCGTCCGGGTCGATCAGGCGGAGCCTGGCGCCGTCCGCGAGCAGGAGCGGGGCGGTCGCGCGCGCGATGCCGCCAGCACCGCCGGTGATCACGATCGTTCGATTGTCCAGCGACATGCAGCCTCCCAAAGCGCCAGCCGGCGACGCCGGCAAAGTCGACCCCGCCCGCGGTGCGGGCCTACCAGGCCATTTCAAGAATTTCGCGGATCTGCGCGCCGTCGGTGATCCGGCGCGGGTTCTGGCTCACGAAGAGATTGGTGAGCGAGCCTTCGATGATCGCGTCGAACTGATCGCGCTCGACGCCGACCTTCCTGAGCGTATCCGGCTGGTCGAGATCCTGCACCAGCTCGGCCACGGCGTCGCCCGCCTCCAGGTCGGAGCGGTCCATCGCGCGCGCGACCGACTTTTGCTGGGCGGCGTTGACCTCGGCGTTGTAGCGGAGAACGCTCGGCAGCATCACGCAGCTGCAATGACCGTGGGGCACGCCCGCGACCGCGCCGAGCTGGTGGCCGATGCCGTGGCTGGCCCCCCAGGGAATGCGGCCGAGCCCGGTGGTGGCGAGCCAGACGCCCATCTGGCTCTCGAGGCGCGCATCCAGGTCGTCGGGGGTTTCGCGATTGTGGCGAAGCGACGTCGCGAGCATGGCGAGGCCGCGCTCGCAGGTGGCGTCGGTGAAGGGCTGCGGTGCCTTGGAGCAGAGGCTTTCGACCGCGTGATCGACCGCGCGCATGCCGGTCGACAGCCAGAGCCATTCGGGCGTGTGCTCGGTGATCTCGGGATCGAGGATCACCGCATCGCCGCCGACCTCGCGGCCGGTATAGAGGTGCTTGACCTGGGTGCGCTGATCGATCGCGGCACCGAGATTGCTGAATTCGGCGCCGGAAAGGGTGGTCGGCACGATGATCTGGCGCATCGGCGGCGACGCGATTGCAGGTGCTTGGACCTTGCCGCCCTCGCCGACCCTGATGTGAAAATCGTTGAAGCGCTCGACCGTCTCGATGTTTTCGGCGAGCGCCACCAGCATGACCTTGACCGTGTCGATCGGCGTGCCGCCGCCGATGGTGACGATCAGGTCGGGTGCGGCTTCGCGCACGGCTTCGGCGAGTTCGAGAACGCTTTCCCGCGGTACATGGGCGACCGTTTCGTCGAACAGACCCACCGCCTTCTCGCCGAGCGCCGTTCGGATGCGGTCGACGACGTCGGTCTCCCGGGCGAGGGTTTTGCTGGCGACGAGAAAGACCCGGGACGCCCCGCGGCGTTCGGCTTCGTCAGCGACCGCTTCCGCGGCCGGGCGTCCGAAGATCACGCGCTCCTGTGCGATGAACCGATATTCGCCGGCCATGCCCATCTGTCCCGCCTCCCCGATGTCTCCCCCTGAGGACGATTACGGCCTCAGGCGAAGGCGGGGTCAAGGGCGGGATGGCGATCAATAGCGAAGCGTGACCCCGAGCGAGATCAGATTCCGGTAATAGTCCGCCGCCTCGTCGTCCGAATCGCGCTGGCTGAAGCGGTAGCTCGAGGTGAAATAGGCATGGCCGGTCAGGCGATAGCCATAGGTCAGGCCTGCGGCCAGCGTCTTGTCGGTGCGGTCGAAATCGGAATAGCGGCTGACACCGAGGGAGAGCGAGGAGGTGATCGCGGATCGGCTGCCGAGGGCCAGACGGTGGGTTAGGGTGGCGGTCCCCGAGGTCCGCACGCGCGAATCCTCGTCATCGACGATCGAGATGCCGAGCGAGCGGCTCGCCTGCAGATCGAGGGTCGTGCCGGCGCCGGGCGACCAGATCAGGCCGGCGCCGGCGGTGGCGGTGTCCTCGTCCTCGCGATCGGGGTCGTCGAAGTGAAGCTGGGCGTAGCCGATCGAGGCACGGGTCTGGATCGTGCGGCTCGCCCGGTAGCCGGCGCCGATGCGAAAGTCGAGGCGCGTGGCGTCCCGGCTCTCGCCGTCGTCGGCGGCCTCGTCGTCATAGATCGATCGTCGATAGCCGGGGCCGGCCGAGAAGGTGAGGGCGTCGGACCATTTCAGACGCACGTCGCCGCGCACGGCGACGGTGGTGTTGTCCCGGTCGTCGAAGTCACCGCCCTCGACGTCCAGCCTGGCCAGGCTGGTGCTTACGCCATAGCCGAGGCGGTCCCCTTCGGTGCGAAAGCCGAGGCCCGCATCCAGGCTGTGAATGGGCACGTCGCCGTCGTCGTCCTCGGCGTCCACGGACTCGTCGTCCTCGACGTCGCGGCTGTAGCCGAGCGAAGCGTCGACCCGGCTCCGCCTGCTGAGATCGAGCCGCCCATCCGTGCCGATGCGCCAGTCGAAAAAGTCGTCGGTGCTGTCCTTCAACGCGGTCGCTGCCGTGGCGCCGGCGCCGAAGCCGAGGCTGTGGCGCGCATAGAGGGATTGGGCGCGGATCGAGGGGGACAGGGCGAGGAAAATGTCCTCGTCGCGCGCGTCGTCGTCGGCTTCGACATTGTCGTCGTAGATTGCCGAGAGTGATGTCTGGGCGGACAGCGCGAAATCGCCGACCGTCAGCCGGCTCGGCGTCAGCAATGAGGGCGGCACACTGCCGCCGCCGAAATAGCCGCTGGCGCCGGGCGCGGCGCTTTCCGCTTCCGCGAGCGGATCGGGAGGCGGCTCGGTTTCGTTTTCCTCGGCCAGCGACGATGCCGACATGGCGAGGCCGAGAAGGGTCGTCGCGGCGGCGGCGCGAAAAGCGCGGCGTCGGCGTGGCGCGGCGGACATCGGCGTTTCGGTGACGTGTCGGTTATCCATCATCACGATCGAGCGGTACCGGTTATGAGCGCTGGCAATGCCGGGAAACGGGATCGCTGGATTACTATCAAGAAGAGATAGTGATTTTCAATTTTTTAATTATAGATTGAGAAAAAATGACGGCAGACATCATGTGAATGAACCAAAATTCGCCTCCTTTTTCTCTATAAAATATTGAAAATAGGAAATTTTCTCACGTACACCTCAAGCCGGGCTGATGGCGACGGATCGGCGGCTGACGCCATTGACCGATAATCTTTGAAGTTGTAAAAAACATACACTTTATCGACTCCAGATTGTTAAATCTGGCCATTCCAATCCCTGCTTTGGGAACTGACCCGTGTTGACGGTTGGCGTCGGAAGTTACGGACTCGCTTGCGTCGCGCATCTCGGTCTGATCGTCCTCTTGTCGATCCGCCGGGTCAGCCGCCATTGGACGATCGCCGGGCTCGCCGCGATCATGACGCTCTGGGCGGCATCGGGCCTTGGCATCGCGCTCGGGATCGAGGCTGCCGATCCTATCTATCGCTTCCTGGACTTCCTGCGTGCCGCCGCCCTCATCCTCCTTCTGAGCAGCGCCTTTCGCCACCTTTCGACCCGGACCGGCGACAGGCTGGCGCCGATCGCGGCCGGCGTCGCGCTGGTTCTGGGGGCGTTCGCCGCGAGTGGTGATCCGAACGCCGCCTTCGCCGCCTCGGTCGGCCATGTCGGCCTCGCCGTGGCCGGCCTGTTCCTTGTGGAGAAGCTGCTGAAGGCGAGCCGGCCGGCGGCGCTCTGGTCGACCAAGCATCTCCTGATCGGCACCGGCACGATCCTCGCCTTTGACCTCTTCTACTATACCGACGCCCTCCTTCTCCTGCGCATCGACGACACGCTGCGCGCCGCCCAGCCCGCTATCGCGACCCTGGCACTGCCGCTGATCCTGATCGGCGCGCGCCGTCTCAGCGAGGTCAAGATCCACCTCCCGCTTTCCAGGGGCCTCCTGGTCGGCACAACGGCGCTGCTGGCATCCGGCATCTACATCCTGTCGGTCGCCGCGATCGCCTATCTGATCCGCGGCCTCGGCTGGGCCTGGGGGCCGACGCTGCAGCTCATCTTCCTGTTCGGCGCGGCGATGGTGCTGGTGGTACTCCTGTCCTCGACGTCGCTCCGCCATGGCGGCCGGCGCTTCATCGAGCGCAACATTTTCACCTTTGCCTATGACTACCGGCGGGAGTGGCTCCGGCTGGTGGAGGGCATGGCCGGCGTGCCGGACACCGGCGGCGAGGGTGAGCTTTCGCTGGACCGGCGCGCCCTCAAGGCTGCCGCCACGCTCATGGACGCCGACGGCGCCGCGCTGTTCATGCGAAGCGCCGAGGGCGGCTTTCGCTACAAGACGAGCTGGAATCTGGCGCTGAAGCGGAGCGGGGCGAAAGCGCCGCCCGCCTGCCTGCTCGATCGCCTCTCGCCGGGACGGCCGGCGCTGGTGCTGCCGGAGCCGGATGACGAAGGCGCGGCGGAAGCCGGACTTCTCGGCCGTCCGGAGGTCGAGGACTGGCTCGAAGGGTTCAGGGATCCCTGGATCGCGCTCGCTTTGATCGCGCGCAACGAGACGGTCGGTCTCGCCGTGATCACCCGGCCGCGCATGCGCCGCAGCCTGTCCTTCGAGGACCTTGATCTGCTCGCCATCTTCGGCCACCAGCTCGGCAGCTATCTGATGGTCGACGAACTCGCCCGGCACGTCGCCGAGACCGAGCATTTCGAGCGCATGTCCAAGCATGTCACCTTCGTCGCCCACGATCTCAAGAACGTCATCAGCCAGCTCTCCCTGGTCCTGCAGCAGGCGAAGGACCACGCCCACGACCCCGCCTTCGTCAGCGACACCTTCCTGACCATCGGGGATGCCGTCGAGCGCATGAAGGCGCTGATGCACAAGGTGCAGCAGGGGGCGGGGCGCGAGCGGCTGGAGCCGCTCGACCTCAGCGTTCTGGTTCAGACCATGCAGGCCGGGGACCGCGTGGACGCACTCGCCGCCTGCACCGGCGGCATCATGGTCGAAGCCGAGCCCGCGGCCTTTCGAAGCCTTCTCGATCATCTCGTCGACAATGCCCGCGAGGCTTGCGAAGCCGCCGCGGCCTGCGAGGTCGGCGCGACCTGCGATTCCGCCAAGGTCGCGAGCGGCCCGCGCGTGGCGCTGGCGCTCCGTCAGGACGGCGCCTTCGCGGTTCTGGAAATCGTCGATCAGGGCGTCGGCATGAGCGCCGACTTCATCGAGAACGAGCTGTTCTCGGCCTTCAAATCCACCAAGGCCCAGGGCTTCGGCATCGGCATGTATCAGTGCCGCGAATGGATCGAGCGCTGGCGCGGACGGCTGGAGGTGGAAAGCGAGCCCGGGCGCGGCACCACGGTCAGGATCACCTTGCCGCTCGCCGAGACCCGGCCGGACCATGGCACGGACGCGCCCGCCATCGAAACGCGAACGCCGGAAGGGCAGGCCGCATGAGTTCCGAAAAGCTCCTTCTGGTCGACGACGATGCGGGCATTCTTCGCCAGCTCAAATGGGCGTTCGCCGAGCGCGACGTGCTGACCGCTTCCGACGAGGAGACGGCGCTCCGCCAGGTGAAAGACGAGGCGCCGCGGGTGGTCTCGCTCGATCTCGGCCTGCCGCCGGACCCGGACGGCTCGTCGGTCGGCCTGTCGATCCTGGAAAAGATTCTGGAGATCGAGCCCGCCACCAAGGTGATCGTCGTCTCCGGCAGCGAGAACCGCGAGGACGCCGTGCAGGCGGTGGCCCGTGGTGCGTGGGATTTTTTCCAAAAGCCGATCGACGCCGAAGCGCTCGGCTTCATCGTCGAGCGCGCCTTTCATGTCGCCAGGCTCGAAGCGGAGAACCGGCGGCTGAAGACGACAGGAAGCGGTCAGCCACTCGCCGGCGTGATCACCGCCGATCCGGGGATGCTGGAGGTCTGCCGCACGGTCGAGCGTATCGCCTCGACCTCGGTCAACGTGCTCCTTCTCGGCGAGAGCGGCACCGGCAAGGAGCTTCTCGCGCGCGCGGTGCATGATAGGAGCGCGCGCGCGGAGCGGCCCTTCGTCGCGATCAACTGCGCCGCCATTCCGGACACGCTCTTGGAGAGCGAGCTGTTCGGCTATGAGAAGGGTGCCTTCACCGGGGCGACGCGGCAGGTCAAGGGCAAGATCGAGACCGCGGACGGCGGCACGCTGTTTCTCGACGAGATCGGCGACATGCCGTTCAACCTCCAGGCCAAGCTGCTGCGCTTCGTCGAGGAGCGCCGGATCGAGCGCCTGGGCGGCCGCTCCATGATCGACGTCGACGTGCGCATCGTGTCCGCCACCCACCAGCCGCTGATGCAGCGGGTCGAGGAGGAGCAGTTCCGCCAGGACCTCCTCTATCGGCTGGCCGGCGTGTCGGTGGAGATCCCGCCGCTCGGCGCGCGCGGCGAGGACGTGCTGCTGCTCGCCCAGCATTTCGTCGACGCCTTCGCGGCCGAGCACGGCCGGACGGCGCCGCGGCTCACCGACGACGCCAGGCAGGCCCTTCTCGCCCACGCCTGGCCCGGCAATATCCGCGAGCTCGCCAACACCATCCAGCGGGCGGTCATCCTCGCCGACGGTCGGTCGCTCGGCGCCGCCGATCTGAACCTCCGCGGCAAGCCGGCGAGGGCAGCGGGCGCGGGGGCGTCATCCCTCCCGCCGCCGGCCGAGTTTATCTCCCTTCGCGACGCCCGTGACCGCGCCGAACGCCAGGCGGTGGACGCCGCGGTCAAGAAATCGGCGGGCAATCTATCGAGCGCCGCCAAGCTCCTCGGCATCAGCCGCCCGACCCTCTACGCGCTGCTGCGCCGGCATGTGGACCTCCAGCCATCGGCATCGGCGGACGCCTGACGCCGCCGACGCCTTCACCCAGGACCGAGATCGAAGCCCATGACCAGCCTCCATCGTCCGACCCTTGCCTCGACGCTCTCCCTGATCGCACTTGCCGGCTGGCTCGGCATGCACGAAGCGCCGCCTGCCCTTGCCGACGCGGCCCGCTCCAGCGGCTATCTCGATGACGCCCGCGAGCGGCTGAGCCAGAGCGACCCGCAGGCGGCGATCATTCAGCTCAAGAACGCGCTGAGCGAACAGCCGGACAATATGGAGGCGAGGCGCCTGCTCGGCGAAACCTATCTCGATCTCGGCCGTTTTCCCGAGGCGGCGAAGGAGCTCCGCCGGGCATATGAAGCGATCGAGACGCCGCAAAACGCCATCCTGCTCGGCCGCGCACTGATCGGGCTTGGCGAGCTGGACGAGGCGCTCGCTCTGGTCGAGGGCACGACTGCCGCCGATCCCGAGGAAGTGCGCGCCCTTGCCCTCCTGCGCGCCGAAACCCTGCTCGGCCAGGATCGGCCGGCGGACGCCCGCGTGGCGCTCGCGCGAGAAATCGACGCCAATCCGCTGAACGTCGACGTCGGCCTCATGGACGCGCGCATCAGTATCGCCGAGAAGGACGCCGAGGCCGCCAGGACCAAGGTCGGGCGGGTTCTCGAGGTCGATCCGGAGTCGACCCAGGGCTGGATGCTGGATGCCACGCTGAAGAGCGGCGAAGGTCGCTACGATGCGGCGCTCGCTTCGCTCGACCGGCTGGCGGAGCTGGCGCCGGGCAATGATCGGGTCAAGGTCATGCGCGCGGAAATCCTGATCCGGCGTGCCAAGTTCGAGGATGCCGAGCGCGAGGTCGCCGAAGTGCTGGAGCGTCGGCCGGACGACGTCGCCGCGAACTTCCTGCTCGCCACCGTGCAGTCGAATCGAGGCGAGCTCGAACAGGCCGACGCCACGTTGCGCAAGATCGCCGACGTCACCCGCGACATCGACCAGGTCACCCTGCTGTCGGGCGTGGTCAAGCTCGGCATCGGACAGGAGGCCCAGGCCGAGACGCTGCTCGGCCGGTATCTGGCGCGTGCGCCCGAGAACCTGCCGGTGCGCCGTCTGCTCGCCGGCCTGCAGCTGAAGGGCGACAGCCCGCGCGCGGCGATCGACGTGCTGCGTCCGGTGACCGGTGCTAATTCCACCGACGTCATCAGCCTGCAGCTTCGTTCCAGCGCCGAGATTCGCCTCGGCGACGTGGGCGGTGCCGAGGAAACCCTGACCAAGCTCGCCAGGCTCGGCCGGGCTCCGTCGGCGAACCAGGCCGCGACCTTGCTCTCGATCCTGAAGGACGACGGCGAGCGCATGCCGTCCGACGAGGTCAAGCTGGAGATCGCGCGCGTGCTCGACCTGATGCGCAACGGCGAGGGCGGCGACGCGCTGTCCGCCGCCGCCACCCTCGCCGAGACCCATCCCGATCACCCGATCGTGCTCAATCTCTACGGCATGACCCATCTCGGCGCCGTCGACGACGAAAATGCCGCGCGACAATTGTTCGAGAAGGCGATCGCGCTCGATCCCGACTATCTCGACGCCCACCGCAATCTCGACCGGCTGGACGTGCGTGACGCCCGTTTCGACGTCCTGGCGGAGAGGCTGGAGCGGCGGATCGCCGACGGTCTCGACACCGAGGGCAGCGCCATCAAGCTGGCGCAGCTGCATGCCAGCCAGGGCCGTCCCGAGACGGCGCTGTCGGTGCTCCGCGACCGTGTCGGCGCCGAGCCGAAGTCGGTGCATCTCCGCCGCGCGCTCCTGGCGCTGACCATGCAGCAGGGTCTGGAGGACGAGGCCGGCGCGGTGGTCGAGGAGCTTCTGGCGCTCGGCGATGCCGGCGAGCCGATCGCCTACAGCGTTGCCGGCGATCATTTCTTCAACAATCGCGAATTCGGCGCCGCGGTGTTCGCCTACACGAAACTCAATCAGGAGAAGCCGGATCGGCCGGGCCTCCTGATCGCGCTCGCCCAGAGCCAGTATCACGCCGGCGACGTCGAGGCTGCGCGCCAGTCGCTGGAGCATGTACGCTCGCTCTACCCGGAGCATCCGATCGCCAACAACAGCCTTGTGGATCTGGACATCGAGGCCGAACGCTACGATGAGGCGCTCGCCTTCACCGAGAAGCTGCGCGCGGCCGCTCCGGACCAGGCGGCGAGGCTGACCAGCAAGATCCTGATGGAGAAGAACGAAGGCGGCCAGGCGCTCGCCGTGCTCGAACAGGCGCTTGCCGAAACGCCGTCGCCGGCGATCTCCCGGGAGCTGTTCGTGCTGCGCCGGAAACTCGGGCTGGAGGAGGAGGCGATCCAGGGCATGAAGAGCTGGGTCGCGACCAATCCCGACGACGTCGGCGCGCTCGACCTTCTCGGCGACGCCCATGTCGGCCGCCGGGAGCTGGATGCGGCGCTGCCCTATTTCGAGCGCGCGCATCAGCTGACCCTGAACGATCCGGTGCTGATGAACGATCTCTCCTGGGTGCGCCACGAGCTCGGCAGGCCCGGCGCCGAGGAGCTGGCGCGGCGCGCTTACCAGATCAGCCAGAGCCCGGCGATCGGCGACACGCTCGGCTGGATCCTCGTGCAGAAGGGCGAGGTCGAGGACGGTCTGCCTCTGCTGCGCGAAGCCCATCAGGGCCTGCAGGACAATCCCGATATCCGCTTCCACCTCGCCTTCGCGCTCCATCAGGACGGCGATGTCGACGGCGCCAGGGCCATGCTTCAGGAGCTCGCCAACTGGCCCGAACCGTTCATGGAGAAGGAGGATGCGCTGGAGCTGCTCGATCGGCTGAAGAGCTCCTGAGCCCGGATCGGAGGGCTCGCCGATGTGCGGCATCGCGGGTTTCGCGCCGAAGCCGGGGCGGCCGTTTCTCGACGCGGCGACACTCGCGCGCATGACCGGCCTGCTCGCCCATCGCGGGCCCGATGCCGAAACTTTCAAGATCGATCAGGGCTTCGGTCTCGGCCATCGGCGGCTCTCGATCATCGACGTCGAAGGCGGTGACAACCCGCTCGAGGATGCGGACGGTGCCGTTTCCCTGATCTTCAACGGCGAGATCTACAATCACCTGGAGCTGCGCGCCGAGCTCGAAGCCAGGGGGGCAAGACCGAAAACGCGAAGCGACGGCGAGGTGATCGTCCACGGCTATCTCGCCTTCGGCCTGGACGGCGTGCTGGAGCGGCTTCGCGGCATGTTCGCCTTCGCGCTCCATGATCGGCGCGACCGCACGCTGCATCTCGCGCGCGACCCGTTCGGGATCAAGCCGCTCTACCACGCGACCACCCGGGACGCGCTGGTGTTCGGCTCCGAGATCAAGGCGATCGTCGGCGCGTTGCCGGGGCCCTGGGAGCTCTCCCGGCGTGGGCTCCTGCAGACCGCCACGCTCGGTTTCACGCTTTCGCCCGAAACCGTGTTCGAGCGGGTGCAGAGCCTGCCGCCCGGGCATGTCGCCACCTGGCGGGACGGGTATCTTAGCTTCCGGCGATATTTCGATCTCATCTTCGCGCCCGGCCTGGAGCCCGCCGATCCTGCCCGCCTCTGGCATCGTTTCCGCGAATCCGTCGCCCGCCATCTCATGAGCGAAGTGCCGCTCGGCGCTTTTCTTTCCGGCGGCATCGATTCCGCCGCCGTGGTCAGGGCGATGGGCGAGATCGGCGACGGCGGCATCGATGCGGTGACCGTCGGCGTCGCGGCACCCGGCATGGACGAGCGCGCTGCCGCCAGGGAGACGGCCGCCGCGATCGACGGCGTTCGGCTGCATGAGGAGACCGCCGACGTCTCGATCACCGAGCTTTTGCCGAAGCTCGCCTGGCATCTCGATCAGCCCTTCGCCGACAGCTCGGCCGCTCCCACCTGGCTGGTCTCGAAAGCCGCACGGCGCCATGTCACCGTGGCGCTGTCGGGCGATGGCGGGGACGAGAATTTCGCGGGCTACCGGCGGACCCGTTTCGACGTGATGGAGGAACGAATCCGGCGGCGCCTGCCCGGCCCGGTCGGTCGCCGCCTGGTCGGCCCGCTAGGCCGCGCCTGGCCGAGGTCGCCCTGGCTGCCGCAGACTCTTCGCGCCGGCACGCTGCTCGCCAATGTCGGCAGCGACTGGCTGGAGGCCTATATCCACTCGATGGCGCGCATTCCCGAAGCTCATGCGCGTCGCCTGCTCAGGCCTGAGTCGCAGCCGCGGGAACCGCTCCGCGCCAGCTTCGAACCCCATGCCGGTCGCACGGCCGGGCTCGACCCGCTATCCCGCGTCCTCGCCATGGATTTCCGAAGCTGGCTCGCCGACGACATCCTGGTGAAGGTGGACCGGATGTCCATGGCGCACGGCCTCGAAGTGCGCGTGCCGCTCCTCGATACCGACTTCGTCGCCTATGTCGCGGGCCTTCCGAACCACGCCAAGCTGCAGAAGGGGCAGGGCAAGAGCCTGTTTCGCCGTGCCCTTCGCCGCCGGCTTCCGGACGCGGTGTTGGATCGGCCGAAGCAGGGTTTCCATCTGCCGATCGACGCCTGGCTGAACGGCCCGCTCCAGCCGCAGCTTCGGGCGGTGGCGGCGGACCGATCGGGACCGCTCGCCGAGCATGTGGATCTCGATACGGTCGCTGCCGCCATCGAGGACCATCGACAGCGCCGCGCCGATCGCAGCACCGAACTCTGGTTCGTGCTGATGCTGGACGCCTTTCTGCAGCACGGCGCGCAGACTGCATCGTCGTCCCGAACGCTGGAGGCGGCATCGTGACCGAGACGCTTTTACACGTTTTTCCGAGCTTCGCGACCGGCGGTGCGCAAAAGCGGACGATCGAGCTCGCCAACACCATCCTCGCCGACAAGCGGCATATTTTTCTCTCCCTCGATCGCGACTTCGGCGCAGCCAGCGACCTCCAGGGCCATGTCCGTCACGCCCTGCTCTCTGTCGGCTGCCGGCAAAGCGGCAGGCCGGATCTGAACAATCTGAAGATGTTTCGCCGGTTGATGACGGAACGGCGACCGGCGGCGCTTTTGACCTACAATTGGGGCGCTATCGAAGCCGCACTCGCCAATCGCATCGCGCCGATCTGCCCGCATCTCCATTTCGAGGACGGCTTCGGGGCGGACGAGGCATCCGGCCGCCAGCTGCCGCGCCGGATCTGGGCGCGCCGCATCGCCCTTTCCGGCAACAGCACGATCGTCGTGCCCTCGAAGACGCTCTTGAGCGTCGCCCGCTCGATCTGGCGCTTTCGCTCGACCCGGCTTCGCTACATTCCGAACGGCATCGACTGCGACCGCTTCACCAGGAGAGAGGCCGGAGACGTCCCGAAGCTCAGGACGAGCGACGACGAAATCCTGATCGGCGCGCTCGGCGCCCTTCGGCCCGAGAAGAATTTTTCACGACTGCTTCGGCTGTTCGCCGAGGTCAAGCCGGGCCGGCCGGTTCGCCTGGCGATCGTCGGCGACGGCGGCGAGCGCCCGACGCTGGAGCGTCTCGTCGCGGAGCTCGGCATCGCCGAGGACGTTCTGTTCACCGGCGACGTCGCGGCGCCCGAAAGCATTCTCGCCCAGCTCGATCTGTTCGCACTGACCTCCGACACCGAGCAGATGCCCTATTGCGTGATCGAGGCGATGGCAGCCGGCCTGCCGATCGTGGCCACCGACGTCGGCGACGTGCGCAGCATGCTGTCGGCGGCCAACAAGCCCTTCATCGCCCCGCCCAAAGCCGAGAACCTGCTGCGTGCTCAGCTCGAACGGCTGATCGATCAGCCGGAACTCAGAAAGACGGTCGGCGACCAGAACCGCCGCCGCGCGACGGAACGCTTCGATCGCCGGACCATGCTGGAACGGTATCACCATCTCTTCGCAAGCGTGCTCGAGAGGTAGCGTCATGTCGATTTCCGCCGTCATCTTGAGCTTCAACGCCGCGAACGACCTCGACCGCTGCGTGCGCTCGCTGATCGAGGTCGAGGAGCTGGAGGCGGGGCGGGACCAGGTCCTGGTGGTCGACAACGGCTCGACCGACGAAACCCCGGGCGTGCTCGATCGTCTGGAGAAGGCCTTTCCCGATCTCGTGGACGTTACACGGCTGCCGGTCAATCGCGGCACGACCGCACCCCGCAATCTCGCCTTCGCCAAGGCGCGGGGCGACCATCTGCTGGTGCTGGACAGCGACATCAATTTTCGAAAGCCGGTGCTGGCGCCGCTGCTGGAGCAGCTCGAAGCCGATCCGTCGATCGGCATCGTCGCACCCGCCCTGATCTTTCCGGACGGGCGGCGGCAGATGTCGACGGACGTCTTTCCGACCATTCCGCGCAAGCTGGAACGCTTGTTGAGGCTGCGGGCGATCGAGCGACGAAGCCTCTGCAGTTCGCCGTCCAGCAGGGCCGTGGACTACGCGATCTCGGCCTTCTGGCTGATGCGCCGCGAGCTGATCGAACTGGTCGGTCCTCTGGACGAGCGCATCTTCTACGCGCCGGAGGACGTGGATTTCTGCCTGCGCGCCTGGCTGCGCGGCCGGCGCGTGGTCCTGCGGCCGGATCTCGAAGTGGTGCATGACGCCAAGGAACGCTCGCGGTCGCTCAAAGGCCTGGCCTTCACCTGGCGCCACCTGATCGGGCTCGCCTATTTCTTCAAGAAGCACGGCTATGCGATGAGCGCTGACCGCCTCTATCGCCGAATCGGCAGGTCGCGCGCCGCGGGCGGGGAGGGCGGCCTCGTCCTATCGGGCCTCGAAAGCGGGATCGGCCGATGAGCGCGGCCGCGGAGGACACGCCGCCCGTCGCCGTGACCATCGCCGGCGACTGGGACGAGCAGGTCTGGACCCGCTATGCGCTCGACCATGGTGCGGACGGACATTTTCACGCCTATGCCTGGCGAAACGTCATCTGGCGGGCGCTGCGGCACGCGCCGCGCTATCTGATCGCGCGGCGCCGTGCCCGGGTCACCGGCATCCTGCCGCTGTTCGAGATCAACAGCCGGCTGTTCGGCAGATCGTTGATCTCGGTGCCGTTCCTGAACGGCGGCGGCATCCTCGCGGATGACGACGAGAGTGCAGGGGCTCTCCTCGGCCACGCCCATGGCATCATGCAGGAAGGCGGGCGCCGTTATGTCGAGCTTCGCCACCGGGCACCGTTGAGGATCGCAGGCGACCTCGCCTGCCGCAGCCACAAGGTCGCGATGAAGCTCCCGTTGCCCGGCGATCCGGAGACGCTGTTCGAAGGCTTCAGGGCGAAGCTCAGAAGCCAGATCCGCCGCCCCGCCAAGGCCGGCGGGCGCGCGCAGCTGATCAGCGGACGAAATGTCGTCGCGCGCGACATCGACGCATTCTACAGCGTTTTTTCGGAGAACATGCGCGATCTCGGCACGCCGGTCTTTCCGAAGTCGCTGTTTCGCGAGACGGTCAAGGCCTTCGGCGAGCGGGCCTGGCTCGCGATCGTCTGGCTGGACGGCCACGCCGCCGCGGTTGGCCTGATGGTCGGCTTCGGATCGTCGATCGAGATGGTCTGGGCCTCGTCGAAACGCTGCTTCAACCCGCTCTCCGTGAACATGATGCTCTATTGGGAAGCGCTGCGCACGGCGATCGAGGAGGGCTACCAGGTCTTCGATTTCGGCCGCTGCACGCCTGACGGTCCGACCTATCGTTTCAAGGCCCAGTGGGGAGCCGAGCCGAAGCCGCTGCACTGGTACTATCTCGGTGCCAAAGACGCGCTGCCCGACGTCAGTCCCGACAACCCGCGCTTTCATCTCGCCGTGCGCGCCTGGCGAAACCTGCCGGTTCCGATCGCCAACCGCATCGGTCCGGTGATCGCGCGGAGTTTGCCCTGAGGGGCGGTGCCGCGATGACGGAATCGGACCCTCGGGTCTTGCCGCAGGCTCGCCTCTTCGCCAGATTGCGCCTCGTGATCCGCAAGCGACGAGAGGTTTGATCATGGGCGAGTCCGCCGCCAGCGCTGCCGTCGAGCGACCCGAGCCGAAGCTGCTCTCGGACTATCGCCCGCCCGACTATCTGATCGACACGGTCTTTTTGGACTTTCAGCTCGGCGAGGCGAACACCGAGGTCGAAGCGAGGCTCTCCATCCGCAGGAACCCGGACGCCGATCGTCGACCCGACGGCGGCGCCATCCCGTTGGTGCTGGATGGCGGGGATCTGACCCTTCTCGCGATCTGCCTGAACGGCCAGCGCCTGCCGGAGCCGCGCTACACCGTGGACGACGAGAGCCTGATCATCCACGAGGTGCCGGAGCGCTTCACCCTCGAGATCATCACCCGCATCCAGCCGGAGAAGAACACGGCGCTGGAAGGCCTCTACGTCTCCAACCATATTTTTTGTACCCAATGCGAGGCCGAGGGCTTCCGGAAGATCACCTATTTTCTCGACCGTCCCGACGTGATGGCGCGCTACCGCACCCGGATCGAGGCGGATCGGGCCGCTTATCCCGTGCTGCTCGCCAACGGCAACAAGGTGGACGCGGGCGAGCGTCCGGGCGGGCGGCATTACGCGGTCTGGGAGGATCCCTTTCCCAAGCCCGCCTATCTGTTCGCCCTGGTCGCCGGCGATCTTTCCGTGCTGGAGGACCGGTTCGTGACCAAGTCGGGGAGGGACGTTGCCCTCCAGATCTACGCCGAGCCCGCGCAGATCGACAAATGCAGCCATGCGATGGAAAGCCTGAAGCTGTCGATGCGCTGGGACGAGGAGCGCTTCGGTCTCGAATACGATCTCGATCAGTTCATGATCGCCGCCATCTCCGACTTCAACATGGGCGCGATGGAGAACAAGGGCCTCAATGTCTTCAACACCAAATACGTCCTCGCCAGGCCGGAAACCGCCACCGACGCCGACTATCTCGGCATCGAGCGGGTGATCGCGCATGAATATTTCCACAACTGGACCGGCAACCGCATCACCTGCCGGGACTGGTTCCAGCTGTCCCTGAAGGAGGGCCTGACGGTCTTTCGCGACCAGGAATTCACGGCGGACACGCACAGCCGTGCGGTCAAGCGGATCGAGGACGTGAAAGGGCTCAGAGCCCATCAGTTCATCGAGGACAGCGGCCCGCTCGCCCATCCGGTGCGCCCGGAAAGCTATGTCGAGATCAATAATTTTTATACCACCACCATCTACGAGAAGGGCGCCGAAGTCGTCCGCATGATCCACACGCTGATCGGCGAAGAGGCCTTTCAGCGCGGCATGCGGATCTATGTCGAGCGCCATGACGGCCAGGCGGTCACCTGCGAGGACTTCGTCGCCTGCATGGAAGCGGCGTCCGGTCGGGATCTCTCCGGCTTTCGGCGCTGGTACAGCCAGGCGGGCACGCCGCGCATCAGCGTCGAGGACGACTTCGACGAGGCCAGCGGCCGCTATCGCCTGACCGTCCGGCAGTCGACGCCGCCGACGCCGATGCAGGCGGACAAGGCGCCGCAGCACATCCCGCTGGCGCTCGGTCTGCTGGACCGGGACGGCCGCGACCTGCCGGTAACGCTGGCCGGCGAGGCGGAGCCTGGCCCGACCACCCGCATCCTCGAACTCGCCGAAGCCGAGACCAGCTTCACCTTCGCCGGCGTCGCCGAAAAGCCGGTCCCTTCGTGGCCGCGCGGGTTTTCCGCCCCGGCGATCGTCGATGACGAGCCCTGTTCGGAAAGGCTGCGCTTCCTCATGGCCCATGACAGCGACAGCTTCGTGCGCTGGGATGCCGGCCAGACCTACGCCACCTCCCTGATGATCCGCGGGGTCGAGCGTGAACTGGACCTTGGGCTTCGGGAGGCGTTCGAGGCGATCTTGGGGGACGACAGCCTTGACCATGCCTTCCAGGCATTGGCACTGATCCTGCCGGCGGAGACCTATGTCGCGCAGCAGATGGAGGTGATCGACGTCGACGGCATCCATGCCGCCCGCCGCGCGCTGCGCGCCGCCTTGGGGCGGGAGCTCTCCGATCGCTGGCTCGATCTCTACCGCCGTCTCGGCACCAACGAGCCCTATCGCTTCGACGGCCCGTCCATGGGTCGGCGCTCGCTCCGCAACCTCGCGCTCGGCTACCTCATGGCCGCCGACCATGAGGAGGGCAGGGCGCTCTGTCAGGCACAGTTCGAGCAGGCGGACAACATGACCGACGTGCTGGCGGCGCTAGCCCTGCTCGCCGACAGCGACCATCCCGCGCGCGGAGACGCGCTGGAGGGCTTTTACGATCGCTGGCAGGCCGAACCTCTGGTCATCGACAAGTGGTTCACGCTTCAGGCCATGCCGCAGCGCGCCGACTCGCTCGACGAGGTGAGGCGGCTGAAGGCTCACCACGCCTTCAAGATGACCAATCCCAACCGCGTGCGCTCGCTGATCGGCGCGTTCGCCATGGCCAATCTCACCGGCTTTCACCGCCAGGACGGCGAGGGCTACCGCTTCGTCGCCGATCAGATCATGGAGCTGGATCGCCTGAACCCGCAGATCGCCGCCCGCCTGCTCGGCGTGTTCGGCCGCTGGCGGCGCTACGATCAGAATCGCCAGGCGCTGATGACGGCGGAACTGGAGCGCATCCTCGCCATGCCCGATCTGTCGCGCAACAGCTACGAGGTCGCCACCAAGAGCCTGGGCTGAGCCGGGCGTCGACGTTCAATAAAGTGGCAAAAAATTCGACATTGACCATTGTGTTGATTTTCAACCATGGAAACAAAGATAAGTATTCGAGATTCGAATGAAGATTTTCTTCCTTGACCTCGCCCGGATTGTTGGTGAGTATCAATTTTATTGAGAGTGAATTCTTCCGATTTCGGAAAGATTGCCTCTGCGATAGCCGACGGGTCTTGGATGCGTCGGCGTGATCCGCTTTTTCCGTGCTTCGGAAAGTCGGCGTCGTCACCGGAAGTGACGATGGACCGGCATTCCGTTTGGGAGGATCGAGGAGCATGGCTACAGATATCGAGCCGGCCGGACGACAGATCGGCCCCAGGATCGAATATCTCGAACCCCAGGACCTGCCCACCATGGGCGGCAGGGACGTGCGCACGGTCTATGTGCTGCGCGAAAAGGTGATCGAGCGTCATCACACCGGCTGGGGCTTCGACGCCTTCAACGAATTCATGAACAAGGCGCTCGCCATCTTCGCCTTCGTCTGCATCGGCGGCGTGGCGCTCGCCATGCTGATCATGGCGTTCGCGGTGGTCTCCAGGCTTTAGCCGAGCAGCAGCACCAGAATCCCGGCGGTGACCAGAGTGATGCCGATCAGCTCCAGACGGTTGCTGCGCTCGCCGAAGACGAGATAAGAAAAAGCGAAGGTGAAGATCAGTTCGACCTGGCCAAGCGCCCGGACATAGGCGGCGTTCTGGATGGTCATGGCGGTGAACCAGCAGGCGGACGCCACCATGCCGGCGAGCCCGACCAGCGAGGAGACGCGCCAGGAGCGAAGCACCGCCGTGACCTGGCCGGGCTCCTTCCAGCGCATGTAGATCGCCATCAACGCGGTCTGGAAGGTAGTCACGGCGGCGAGGGTGAAGGCGGCCTGCATCAGGAAACCGTCGCCGCCGAGGGAGAGCGAGGCAGCGCGGTAGGAGACGGCCGAGATCCCGAAACAGGCGCCGGATGCGATGCCGATCATCGCCGTGCGGTCGGTGAGGCTGCCGATCAGCCCGCTCAGCCCGCGCGGTGCACGCGCTGTCGAAATCGCGAATACGCCGAGGAGGCTGACGAGAATGGCGGCCAGCGCCGACATCGTCAGGCGATCGCCGAGGATCAAAAGACCGAAGATGGCGGTCTGGATGGTCTCGGTCTTGGAGAAGGTGGTGCCGACCGCGAAATTGCGAAAGGAGAAGAGGTGGACGAGAAGCGCCGTCGCCAGGATCTGGCCGACTCCGCCGAACGCCATGTAGCCCAGAAAGGTGGCGTTCGGGCTCGGCAGGGGGAAGCCGCCTGCGGTCGCCAGGATCGCCGCGTAGAGAATGGCCAGCGGGGCGGCGTAGGCGAAGCGGGAGAAGGTGGCGCCCGACGTGCTGAGGCTCGCCTTCAGATGTTTCTGCAGGGCGGAGCGCAGATTTTGGCAGAATGCGGCGGCGAGGGTGATCGGGATCCAGAGTTCCAAGCCACTCGTTCTCAGAGGGTGCGGTGCATCACCAGCGCATCGACGAGGCCGGCGCTCGGGTGGCGAAAGGCGTTCGGCAGCCGGCCGACGGTCTCGAAGCCGAGACGCTGCCAGAGCCGGACGGCCCCTTCGTTGGTGGCGACCACGAAGTTGAACTGGAGAGCGAGAAATCCGAGATCTTTCGCGCGTTCGATCGAGTCGCGGCACATGGCGGCGGCGATGCCGCGGCCGCGCGCGCGCTCGGCGGTGACGTAGCCGGCATTGGCGACGTGATCGCCGGCGCCCTGCTTGTTGGCGCGAAGGAAATAGGTGCCGAGCGGATCGTCGCCGTCCTGCGCAACGTAGACGTGATGGCCTTCGCCGAACCAGAATGCGATCGCCGCCTCTTCGCTCATTTCACTCGGTAGCGCATAGGTCTCGCCGGCTCGGATCACCGGCTCGATGATCCGCCAGATCGCCGCTTTGTCGTCGGAGCCGGCTTCACGGATGAAGAACGTCGATCCCGCCTCCCCGGTCATGCGGCGGGCCGGTAGACCGGGATCACATAGGGGCCCTCGGGGATCACGGCGAGTTTCCGCTCGCCGCTCGAAGCCACGCTCGCCTCGATCGCAGCGCTGAGGCTTTCCGCGGTTTCGACGCCGGTGAGGCCGAGGTCCGCGTCGGAAAGCCCCTCGGTGTAGAGGTGGATGCTGCCCCGTCGCATCGGCTTGAGCTGCATCTGGCTTTGCCACTCGTCGATGTCGGCGAAGCGCTTTTTCGAGATCGCTTCGAAAAAACCGTCCGGGCCCTCGGCGACCAGGCGGCGCTGGGCGTCGACGAATTCCGGGGAGCCCATGCCCTCGGAGCAGGCAGACGCGATGATCAGATCGCCGCCCGGCTCCAGAATGTCGATCGGGCCGACCATGCCCTTCACGGTCTGGTAGTAGGTCTTGTCCAGCGGATAGCCCGCGGCCGTGGTCACCACCGTTCGGAAACGTTCCGGCACCGGTACTTCGGCGAAGGCGCGCACGCGCTCGACCGTCAGCAGATGGCTTTCGACGATCTCGCCGAAATTCACGAAGGAGAGACGCCGCTCCTCGTCGATGATGGTGTTGAGGGCGAGCGCACCGCCCAGCATTTTCACGATCTCGAGCTGCTCCTCATGCAGCGGGTTGCCGTCGAGCACGCCATTGTCGGCGGCCGGATCCGCCATGAAGCGGGCGCTGTGAAAGGTCGTGATAGTGTCCTTGTGGGCGACGCCAGGCGCGATCACCTTCCTGCCGCCGGAATAGCCCGCCATGAAGTGGGGCTCGACCAGGCCGGTCGCGATCTTGAGGTCGGCGTCGACCAGCCGACGGTCCAGCTTCACCGGCGTGCCGCGGGTCGGGGTGACGCCGAGATCGGCATGGGCGGCATCGTCGCGGGCGAAATGGTTGGCGACCTCGACCGTGTCGAGCACCCAGGGATCGCCGATCAGCTCGGCCAGTTCCTCGCCTTCGTTGGGGCGATGCAGGCCGGTGGCGACCAGCACCGTGATGCCGGACGCCGGCAGGCCTGCGGCCAACAGGGTTCCGATCATCGGACGCAGGAACAGATGGTTGGGAACCGGCCGCGTGATGTCGCAGATCAGAATGCAGGCGGTTTTCCTGCCCTTCGCGAGCTCGGCCAGCGGCGCTGTTCCGACCGGTTCGGCGAGCGCCTCTCGGATCGCGTCCTCGGGCGCCGGCAGCACGGGCATGTCGGGCTTTCGGATGACGTGGACGTCGAGATCGTCCGCAAGCTCGAGGGAAAGCCCCTCTTTGCCGTAATTCAGATCGATGCGCATCGTCCACCCTCCGAACAGCTTTCGCATGCGATCAAGCATGGCACGGACCGGGTTTTCAGCCAATCATCGAGAGCCGGTTAAGGACGGCCGTTCTTTGGATCGTGGACCAGACTCCGCTGCATCATCACCGTGTCGACGAAACGGCCGAACTTGAAGCCGACGTCTTCGAGCGTGCCGACCATGCGAAAGCCGGCCTTCTCGTGGAGCCGGATCGAGCCGAGATTGGCGCTGTCGCCGATCACCGCCACCATCTGCCGCCGGCCGGCGGCGATCGAGGCGACGATTACGCCTTCGAGTAGCGCGCTGCCGATACCGCGCCCGCGATGGGAGCGGGCCACATAGACCGAGTCCTCCACGGTCGGGAAATAGGCGGGGCGATCGCGGTAAGGTGCTGCATAGGCGTAGCCGCCGATGGCGCCGTCATCAGCGACCAGGAAAGGGAGGCCCGCGTCCAGCACGGCGTGGTGACGTCGTTCGATATCGGCGAGATCGGGTGGCGTGGTCTCGAAGGAGGCGGTGCCTTCGAGCACTTCGAGGGCATAGATGGCCTGGACCGCTTCGAGGTCCGAAGGCTCGGCCGGTCTGATGCGCATGGCTCTTCCTCGATTGCGAAGGCGCGCGCCGTTTCGTCCGTAAGGCAGTCTAGCGGAGCGGACATGAAGAAGCCGCCGGAACCCCGACGGCTCGAACTGAACGAGGGACCGGTGAGGCGATGCCGCCATCCCTCACCTGATCCCGTCAACCTGTCAATGACGTTCCCGCTACGACCACTGTCGGGGTCAGGCCTTCACATTGAAGCGGCCGTCGCCTTGGCCGACATCCAGCGTGAGGGCGAGAAAAAGCGGCTACCGGTCGTTTCCGGCCGGCAGCCGTTCGATCGAAACTAGTTGAGGGCGTCGCGGAGCTGCTTGCCGGCCTTGAATTTCGGCAGCTTGGACGCCGGAATCTTGATCGGCTCGCCCGTGCGCGGGTTCCGGCCCTGCGACGCATTGCGCTGGGCGACGCTGTAGGTGCCGAAGCCGACCAGGCGAACTTCGTCGTCACGCTTCAGCGCATCGGTGATGCCTTCGAGCGTGGCGTCGACAACCTTACCGACATCGGTCTTGGACATGCCGCACTTCTCGGCGACTGCAGCAACCAGATCGTTCTTGTTCACAGTGTAACCCCTTTAACATTGGAGTAGGGTTCTGGAGCAATCTCCAGCAAGTCGGGCGTAACCTAAGTCCGCCGCAACCGGGCCGTCAACGCCTTGACGCCAAAGAAAACAGCATTTTGCGCCTTTGCCGGAAAAAATCTGTGGATTCTTTCGCCTAATCGGCTAGTTCGGCAGCTGTCCTGACGTCGAGGCGGCATCGCCGGCCGCGGCGCCGGCGACGGCCTCCGCCTCCACCTCACTCCACTCGACGGGTTCCGGGAGGTGCAGGAGCGCTTGTCGCAGCACCTCGTCGACCTCGGCGACCGGGATGATCGTCAGGCCTTTCTTGACGTTGTCCGGAATGTCCGCGAGATCCTTCTCGTTCTCCTTCGGGATCAGCACTGTCTTGATGCCGCCTCTGAGCGCGGCGAGCAGCTTTTCCTTCAGCCCGCCGATCGGCAGCACCCGGCCTCTGAGCGTGATCTCGCCGGTCATGGCGAGATTGGCCTTCACCGGGATCTTGGTGAGCACCGAGACGATCGAGGTGATCATCGCCACGCCGGCGGACGGCCCGTCCTTGGGCGTGGCGCCTTCGGGCACGTGGACGTGGATGTCGATCTTGTCGAAGCGCGGCGGCAGGATGCCCAGCTCGACCGAGCGTGAACGCACGAAGCTCTTCGCCGCCTGCACCGATTCGGTCATGACGTCGCCGAGCTTGCCGGTGGTGGTCATGCGGCCCTTGCCGGGCATGGTGACCGCCTCGATCGAGAGCAGCTCGCCGCCGACCTCGGTCCAGGCGAGACCGGTAGTGACGCCGATCTGGTCCTCCTCCTCGGCGGAGCCGAAACGGTATTTGGGCACGCCGGCATATTTTTCGAGATTGCGCTTGGTGACCCGGATCTTGTCCTTCTTCTCCACCAGGAGTTCCCGCGCCGCCTTGCGGATCAGCCCCGCGATCTCGCGCTCGAAATTACGCACGCCCGCCTCGCGGGTGTAGAGTCTGACCATGGTCAGGAGCGCATCGTCGGAGATCGACCACTCCTCGGGCTTCACGCCGTGGGATTCGAGCTGCTTTCGGATCAGATGGCGTTTCGCGATCTCAAGCTTCTCGTCCTCGGTGTAGCCGGGGATGCGGATCACCTCGAGGCGGTCCAGCAGCGGCTGCGGCATGCGAAGGGTGTTGGCCGTGCAGACGAACATCACGTCCGAGAGGTCGTAGTCGACTTCGAGATAGTGGTCGTTGAAATTGGCATTCTGCTCGGGATCCAGCACTTCGAGAAGGGCCGCCGAGGGGTCGCCGCGGAAATCCGAGCCCATCTTGTCCAGCTCGTCCAGCATGAACAGCGGGTTCGAGGTCTTGGCCTTCTTCATCGACTGGATGACCTTGCCGGGCATCGAGCCGATATAGGTCCGCCTGTGGCCGCGGATCTCGGCCTCGTCCCGGACGCCGCCGAGGCTGAAGCGCACGAAGTTCCGCCCCGTGGCGCGCGCCAGCGATTTGCCGAGCGAGGTCTTGCCCACGCCCGGAGGGCCGACCAGGCAGAGGATCGGCCCCCGCATCTTGTCGACCCGCTGCTGCACGGCGAGATATTCGACGATCCGTTCCTTGACCTTTTCCAGGCCGTAATGATCCTCGTCCAGGATCTCCTCGGCGCGGATGATGTCCTTCGAGATCTTGGAGCGTTTTTTCCAGGGGATGCCCAACATCCAGTCGAGGTAGTTCCTGACGACCGTCGCTTCAGCGGACATCGGGCTCATGGAACGCAGCTTCTTGACCTCGGTGAGGCACTTTTCACGCGCTTCCTTGGAGAGCTTGGTCTTCTTGATCTTCTCCTCTAGCTCGGACACCTCGTCCTTGCCGTCCTCGAGCTCGCCCAGCTCCTTCTGGATCGCCTTCATCTGCTCGTTCAGATAATATTCGCGCTGGGTCTTCTCCATCTGGCGCTTGACGCGCGAGCGGATGCGCTTTTCCACCTGGAGAACCGAGATCTCGCTCTCCATGAAGCCGTAGAGGCGTTCAAGCCGGTCGGCGAGCGAGGACGTTTCCAGAAGGTCCTGCTTGTCGGAGATCTTGAGGGAGAGATGGGCGGCGACGGTGTCGGCGAGCTTTGACGGGTCGTCGATCTGGCTCAGCGACACCAGAACCTCGGGCGGCACCTTCTTGTTGAGCTTCACATATTGCTCGAACTGGGTGACGACCGTGCGCCCGAGCGCTTCGAGCTCGCGCGGATCGCTGTCGGCCTCCGGCAGGAGTTCCGCCTCGGCCTGGAAGAATTTCGGATTGTCGACGAAGCTGCCGATTTCGGCGCGGGCATTGCCCTCGACCAGCACCTTGACGGTGCCGTCGGGCAGCTTCAGGAGCTGCAGCACGCTGGAGACCGTGCCGACGCGGTAGATGTCATCGATGCCCGGATCGTCCTGGCCGGCGTTTTTCTGCGCCACCAGCAGGATCTGCTTGTCGTCGCGCATCACCTCTTCGAGCGCGCGGATCGATTTTTCGCGCCCGACGAACAGCGGCACGATCATGTGGGGAAAGACCACGATGTCGCGAAGCGGGAGGACAGGGAACAACGACGTCTTGGGCTGATCGATCATCACGTCTCACCAAAAAAGCGTTTCGACATGAACCGCTTTACCATCGAAAGTTCCGACATGCCGTCGAAACCGGCTCGATCGGAAGCTTGGCGTCTTGCGACTGCCACACCTCCTCATCTCCGACTGCAGATGGCCTTCGCTCTCCCAGGTTTCAACCTCTTGACGGAGCGCCCGGGCGTTCTACGGCAAGGGTTTCGGTAAACACTCGGTGACTGAAGGACAGGGCCGCCCTGGAACACCGCCGTCAGGACGCCGATTCGACGTCTTCGGGGCGATCGGCGTAGATCATCAACGGCTTTCCGGTATTGCCGACGACGTCCTTGTTGATGACGACTTCCTCGACGCCGTGGAGTCCGGGGAGGTCGAACATGGTTTCGAGCAGGATGGTTTCCATGATCGATCGCAGGCCTCGGGCGCCGGTCTTGCGCTCGATCGCCTTGTTGGCGATCGCGGACAGCGCGTCGTCGGTCATGGAAAGACGCACGTCCTCCATCTCGAACAGTTTTTGATACTGCTTCACGAGGGCGTTTTTCGGCGCCGTCAGGATCTGCACCAAAGCCGCCTCGTCCAGATCCGAAAGGGTCGCCACCACCGGCAGACGGCCGACGAACTCCGGGATCAGGCCGAATTTCAACAGATCGTCCGGCTCCACCTCGCTCAGAAGCTCGCCCACCTGGCGATCGTCGGGAGCCGCCACCTGGGCGCCGAAGCCCATGGAGCGCTGCACGCCGCGCGCCGCCACGATCTTGTCCAGCCCCGCGAACGCGCCGCCGCAGATGAAGAGGATGTTGGTGGTGTCGACCTGCAGGAACTCCTGCTGCGGATGTTTCCGCCCGCCTTGCGGGGGAACGCTCGCGACCGTGCCTTCGATGATCTTCAAGAGCGCCTGCTGCACGCCCTCGCCCGAGACGTCCCGGGTAATCGAGGGGTTCTCCGACTTCCGGCTGATCTTGTCGACCTCGTCGATGTAGACGATGCCGCGCTGGGCGCGCTCGACATTGTAGTCGGCGGCCTGCAGCAGCTTCAGGATGATGTTCTCGACGTCCTCGCCGACATAGCCCGCCTCGGTGAGCGTGGTGGCATCCGCCATGGTGAACGGCACGTCGAGGGTGCGCGCCAGGGTCTGCGCCAGCAGCGTCTTGCCGCAGCCGGTCGGCCCGACCAGCAGGATGTTGGACTTCGCAAGCTCGACATCCCCGCCCTTGGAGCCGTGCGCAAGCCGCTTGTAATGGTTGTGAACCGCCACCGAAAGAACACGCTTCGCGCGCTCCTGACCGATCACGTAGTCGTCCAGAACACCCTTGATCTCCTGGGGTGACGGCACGCCCGCCCGGCTTTTGCCGAGCGAGGTCTTGTTCTCCTCGCGGATGATGTCCATGCAGAGTTCGACGCATTCATCGCAGATGAACACGGTCGGACCAGCGATGAGCTTCCTGACCTCATGCTGACTCTTGCCGCAAAACGAGCAGTAGAGGGTGTTTTTGGCGTCGCCGTTGGACTTGGTCATCAAGGCACCGTTTGGACGAGGAACGGAATCGAAATAGTAACGAGGCCGATAGCGCGGAACAACCGCTTATCCGATTCGATCCGCGTATCGACGGGTGGTCGACAACGGTCCGAGCATGGACGAGGAGACGTGACAATTTGCTTAACGTCGCGTCCTTTTCGCCGTCTAGGGATAAAATCCGACTTGTCGACGCCGTCGCCCGGGGTGACGATCAGTCGCTGTCCGGCTTGATGCGCTCGGTGACGACCTCGTCGACCAGGCCGAAATCCTTGGCCTGGTCGGCGCTCATGAAGTTGTCACGCTCCATGTTGGCCTCGATGATCTTGATGTCCTGCTTGGTGTGCTCGGCGTAGATCTGGTTGAGGCGCGCGCGCAGGTCGAGGATCTCCTTGGCGTGGATCTCGATGTCGGTCGCCTGGCCGCGGAAGCCGCCGGAGGGCTGATGGATCATCACACGGGCATGGGGCAGGCAGAAACGCTTGCCGGGCGCGCCGCCGGCCAGAAGCAGCGAGCCCATGGACGCGGCCTGGCCGATGCAGAGCGTCGAAACCTCGGGGCGAATATACTGCATGGTGTCGTAGATCGCGAGGCCGGAGCTGACCACGCCGCCCGGCGAATTGATGTAGAAGGAGATGTCCTTCTCCGGGTTTTCCGCTTCGAGAAACAGGAGCTGCGCGGTGATCACGCTGGCGACATTGTCCTCCACGGGACCGGTCAGAAAGACGATCCGCTCCTTCAGCATCCTGGAATAGATGTCGTAGGCGCGCTCGCCTCGGCTGGTCTGCTCCACGACCATGGGTACCAGATTGCTCATCGACAGCTCCATCAATCATCCAAACGCCTATCTGGCGTGCCAGGGCGAAATGTAAAGGGTCGCGTCGCGGCGGCCCGCCGGAAAGCTCAGTCTTCCTCCTCCTTGGCCTTCTTCCTGCCCTTCGCCTTCGGCGCTTCCTCGCTTTCGTCCGCGTCCGGGTCCTTCATCAGCTCCTCGACCGAGACTTCCTTTTCCTCGACCTTGGCCATCTCCAGGATGAAGTCGACCACCTTGTCCTCGTAGATCGGCGCTCTCAGCTGCTCGATCGCCTGCGGGTTCTTCTGGAAATATTCGAAGACCTGCTTTTCCTGCCCGGGAAAGCGTCTGGCCTGCTCGAACATCGCCTGCTGAAGCTCGTTCTGTTCGACCTGGAGGTCGTTGGCCTGGCCGATGTCGGAAAGAACGAGGCCGAGGCGCACGCGGCGCTCCGCGATGTCCTTGTATTCCTCCTTCAGCTCGTCCTCGGACTTGTCGGTCTGATCCGGGTTCTTCTCGAGCTCCTCCTGGATCTGCTTCCAGACCGCCTCGAATTCGAGATCGACCATGCCGGCCGGCACCTCGAACTTGACGTTGTCCGCGAGATGATCGAGGAGCGAGCGCTTGATACGCGCTCGGGAGACGCTGCCGTAGTCGTTCTCCATGCTCTCGCGGATCGCGGTCTTCAGCGCCTCGACGTCGTCGAAACCCTGGCCCTTGGCGAGGTCGTCGGTGAGCTCGACCGGCTTCGGCTCGGCGATCTCCTTGACCTTGACATGGAAAACCGCGTCCCTGCCGGCGAGGTTTTCGGCGCCGTAGCTTTCCGGGAAGGTGACCTTGACGTCCATGTCCTCGTCGACCTTGGCGCCGACCAGCTGATCCTCGAAGCCGGGAATGAAGGAGCCGGAGCCGAGCACCAGCGGAAAGTCGTCGGCCTTGCCGCCCTCGAATTCCTCGTCATCCACCTTGCCGACGAAATTGATGGTCAGGCGATCACCTTCCTTGGCCTTCCTCGCCTTGGCGGGCGGCTCGTAGTCCTGAAAGCGTTTCGAAAAATTCTCCAATGCCTCGGCCAGCGCCTCGTCGGTGACCGGCGCCTTCATGCGGGTGAGTTCGATCGCCTTCAGATCGACCGCGGGCACGTCGGGCAGGACTTCGAGCTCCATGCTGAACTCGAGATCCTTGCCGTCCTCGAAGGACTTGAGCTCGATCTTCGGGCGAAGAGCCGGCTTCAGCTCGTTGTCGTTGATCGCCTGCTGCGAGCCCTCGTTGACCGCCTGCTCCAGGATCTCGCCGCGCACGGACTTGCCATACTGCTTCTTCAGCAGGGTGACCGGCACCTTGCCGGGGCGAAAGCCCGGCATCTTGATGGTCTTCTTGAGCTCGTCGAGCCGTCGATCGACACGCTGCTCGATCTCCGCGGCCGCGACCACGACCTGATATTCGCGTTTCAGCCCCTCGGCGGATAGTTCCTTGACCTGCATCTCTTCACTGCCCGTGGCGCCCGTCGGCATCGGCGCCGATCGGTCCTGCTGTTGGTGGGCGGGCGGCGATGGTGCGGGCGAAGGGACTCGAACCCCCACGGCCGAAGCCACCAGATCCTAAATCTGGCGTGTCTACCAATTCCACCACGCCCGCTGACTGGTGATCCGGCTACGCTCGAAAAAGCGGACCGGACGAAGCCGCCCCTATACCATAGATCCGCCGGCTGCCAACAGGCTTTGCTGGACCGGGTCCCCCGAAACGACGTGTTTCGAACCGCGTCAGTGCGGCGGATCGGGACGCCAGGCGTCCTCGACGCGCCTGGGCCAGCGCCAGGGGCGGATCGCGATCAGGTCGAAACGGATGCTGCAATGTCGATGGATCGGATGATCGCGAAGGTAGATCTCGGCGGCGCCGGCGAGCCGGGCCTGCTGCGCCGGACGGAGGGCCTCGGCCGCCTGGTCGAAGGAGGGGCGGGCCTTGACCTCGGCGAACACCAGAAGCGAGCGCCGGCGCAGCACCAGGTCGATCTCGCCGAGCGGCGTTCGGTAGCGCCTGGCGAGCACGCGAAAGCCGCTGAGACGGCAGCTCCAGGCGGCGAGATGTTCCGCGGCACGCCCCCGACCCTCGGCCCGGCGTTTCGCGCTTTGGCGATGGGCGTCGCTCACCCGTCCTCCGCCTGCCGGTCACCGCGGAGCGCGAGCGCGCGGCGATAGAGATCTCGCCTCGGAAGCCCGGTCTTCGCCGCGACCTCGGCTGCGGCGGCGGACGGTCCGCTGCGCACAAGCGCTTCGGCAAGAGCGCGATCGATCGCTTCATCGTCGAGCGGGCCGGCCGCCGATGGCGGTCCGACCACGATCACGATCTCGCCGCGCGGCGCGGCTTCCTCGGCATAGGCGGCGGCGAGGCGATCCAGCGTGGCCCGGCGCACCTCTTCGTACAGCTTGGTCAGTTCCCGCCCGACCGCGGCCGGGCGCGGACCCAGCACCGAGGCGAGATCGGCGAGGGTCGAAGCCAGGCGTTTCGCGGATTCGAACCAGATCAGCGTCGCCGGGACGCCGGCAAGCTCCTCGATCGCCCGTCTCCGTGCGGACGATTTCTGCGGCAGGAAGCCCGCGACCATGAAGCGGTCGGTCGGCAGGCCGGAGACGACCAGGGCGGCGAGGGCCGCCGAAGGCCCGGGCACCGCCAGCACCTCGTGACCGGCCTCGATCGCGTCCCGCACCAGCTTGTAGCCGGGGTCCGAGATCAGCGGCGTGCCGGCGTCGCTCGCCAGCGCCACGCTCTCGCCGCGCTCAAGATGGCTCAGAACCCTCGGACGCATGCGTGCCGCATTGTGCTCGTGATAGGGATGGAGCGAGCGCTCGACGCCGTTTGCCAGGAGAAGCTTGCCGGTCACTCGACTGTCCTCGCAGAGCACGAGATCGGCGTCCTTGAGTGTCGCTAGCGCGCGCGGCGAAAGGTCGCCCAGATGGCCGATGGGAGTCGCCACCAGATGAAGGCCGGGCTTCACGGGCGAAGGTCCGGTGAACGGACCGGTATCGGTCGACGATCGGCTGTCATGCTCCTGAGACCTACAGGCAAGGGCCGGTCACTGCAAAGCGGATTCTCGGCGGGCCGCGGCGCGGACGGCGACGCTGTCGGCACTCTTCCGATGGGTGGGCGCGATCAGGCCAGGGCGTCGTCGAGACGGCCTTCCTCGACCGCGTGGCAGGCGTGGCGATGGGGCCCGCCTTCGAAGGGCTGGAGCTCGGGTTTTTCGCGGGCGCAGCGCTCGTTCGCGAACGGACAGCGCGGGTGGAAGGCGCAGCCTGCGGGCGGGGCGAGCGGCGAGGGCAGTTCGCCCTTGATCGCGAGGCGTTTGCTGCGCCGTTTCGGGTCGGTCGACGGGCTGCTCGCCTGCAGGGCGCGGGTGTAGGGGTGAAGCGGCCGCTCGAAGAGGAGGTCCCTCGGGCCCTGCTCGATCGGCCGGCCGAGATACATCACGATCACCTCGTCGGCGACGTGGCGCACCACGGAGAGATCGTGGGAGATGAAGAGAAAGGCGAGCTCGAATTCCGCCTGCAGGTCGTTCAGGAGGTTCAGCACCTGCGCCTGGATCGAGACGTCGAGGGCCGAGACCGGTTCGTCCAGCACAACGATCTTCGGCCTGAGCATCAACGCGCGCGCGACCGCGATTCGCTGACGCTGGCCGCCGGAAAACATGTGCGGATAGCGGCTCGCATGTTCGGGACGAAGGCCGACCTTGGTCATCATGTCGGCGACCAGGGCGCGGCGCTCGGCGGCGCTCATGTCGGTGTTGACCTTGAGCGGCTCTTCCAGAATGGCGCCGATCTTTTTCCGGGGATTGAGCGAACCATAGGGGTCCTGAAAGACGATCTGCACGGTCTTTCGAAGGTGGCGGCGCTGCTCGTCGCCGGCGGAGGCGACGTCGATGCCGTCGAGCGTCAGCGCGCCGGCGGTCGGCGGCTCGATCAAGGTGACCAGACGGGCGAGCGTGCTCTTGCCGCAGCCGCTCTCGCCGACCACGGCGAGCGTCCTCCCCGGCGCCATGGTGAAGCTCGCCTCACGCAGCGCCTGCAGCACCGCATCGCCCTTGAACAGCCCGCGAGAAACCCGGTAGTGGCGGGCGAGATCGTCGGCGACCAGAACCGGCGCAGCGCTGTCCTCAGCCATGGTTTTCGCCCGTTTCGTCCCCTGATCCTCCGCCTGTTCCGGGATGATCGATGGGGTGGCCGGACGGGGTGAACGGCAAGGGCGCATGACGCATCGCCATCACGCCGCCCTGCGAAGCCCGATCATCACGTTTGTCCAGCGGTACCTTAACCATTTTTTCACCCGTTTTGGCCATGATCACCTTCAGGCTTTCTGGTCCATGCGATCCTGGGAGTCCGCCGCCCCGACGGGAAATGGGTCCGTGCGCGGATTCCCAGGATCGCATGGACCAGAAAGCCACCATGGCCGCCTCGGATGAAGAAAGGGTTGACGGCGGATGGAGGCGTTGAATGCTGCCTGTTGCCGGTCCGGTCCGCGGCCTTGCGGTGGAGCAGGGCGGTGGTGGCTGCGGATGGAGTTCGCCTGGCGTCACCGGCGCCCGCAGCTGCAGTGCCCGGATCATGTCGCGGAGCATCGTATCGTGCGCGCCGTTCACGCCGTCTTCTCCTGACCCTGCGGCCGGCCGTCGTCGTCGAGCGGGTAGTGGCAGCGCGTGCGGGCGCCCTCGGTTTCCGCGAAGGCCGGCTCGACCTCGTTGCAGCGCCGGTCGGCGAAGCGGCAGCGGGGATGAAAAAGACAGCCGTCCGGGCGGTCGCCGGCGCCGGGCACGATCCCGGGAATGGTCGGCAGCCGTCGATCGGTGGCGCGCTCGGGAAGGGCGCTCAAGAGGGCGGCGGTATAGGGATGGCGCGGCGTCTCGAAAAGCGAGCGGACCGGCTGCATCTCCACCTGCTGGCCGGCATATTGCACGTTCACCCGCTCCGCCGTCTCGGCGACCACCCCCATGTCGTGGGTGATCAGAATGAGCGCCATGCCGCGCTCCTTCTGCAGGTCGAGCAGGAGGTCCAGAATCTGCGCCTGGATGGTGACGTCCAGCGCCGTGGTCGGCTCGTCGGCGATCAGGAGCTTCGGGTTGCAGGCGATCGCGATCGCGATCATCACCCGCTGGTTCATGCCGCCGGACATCTGATGCGGAAAGGCGGCGAGACGCTGCTCCGGGGACGGAATGCCGACCAGATCCAAAAGCTCGATCGCGCGCTTTCGATGGTCCGCGCGAGAGCCGCCGAGATGGGTCTTGATGCCCTCGGTGAGCTGAAAGCCGATGGTGAAGCAGGGATTGAGCGAGGTCATGGGCTCCTGGAAGATCATCGCCATGTCCTTGCCGATAAGCCGCCGCCGGTTCGAGGCGGAGAGTCCCAGCAAATTCTGTCCGTCGAAGGTCATGCGATCGGCGGTGATCTTCGCCGTCCAGGGCAGAAGGCCCATCAGTGCCAGCATCGAGACGCTCTTGCCCGAGCCGCTCTCGCCGACGATCGCAAGCACGTCGCCCTGATCGACGGACAGGCTGACGCCGTCCACCGCCTTGAACGGGCCGTGCATGGTCGAGAATTCGACGGTCAGGTTCTCGATCTCCAACAGCGCCATGTTGCTCACCCGCCGACGTTCGTCATGATCGACCAACCGGAGCGACGCCGCCGGTTCCCGATCGGCAGGGGCCGAGCGACCTCAGCCTTGTCAGCCTGAGAAAGAGGGTTTTGCGATGTCCGGCGCGAGGGTTGTGTCCGGTTGCCGGCGCCGATGCCGTCTTCGATCGGGGCCTGCGAGGAGACTTCGCCGATTGCTACGGGCGGGCAGGGGATAAAGGCCAGACAACCGGCGCTGGTTTTGCGGACCTTGCCGGCATACGGGCCTGAAGCCATCGAAACCCCTGGTCCAACTGCATAGGGCCTCTTTTGCAGCCCGATAACGCTTTCTTTACCTCTTCCGCTCAACATACCCCTGTCTCGCTGGTCCATGCGATCCTGGGAGTCCGGGCCCGGGCTTCCTTCTCCAGCGGGCGGGCGGATTCCCAGGATCGCATGGACCTGACTTCGACCATGACATGGCGGGGTTAAGGAAAGGTTACCCGTCAGGTGGGCGAATCGGCCGATCGGGCACGGCCGAACGGCGTGCTGACCATGCATCGAGCTGCCTGGTCTATCGTGCCTCTCTGCGAGCGCAGGAATATCCCGGCGGACGAAGTCGCTGCTCGCGTCGTCACCGATCACCCGCCGCCGACGGTTCGGGCAGTTGTGTCGATCGGGCTGTTCGGCAGTCGCAAGGGCGGACGTGGCGAGGAGGGACGAGGAGCCGGTCGCGCTTTGCCGAACGGCGCATTGACGATCTGTCAGCCGGGCTTGCGCAGTACCGCGCCCTGCCGTCGGACGAATGGTGAGCAGGTGGGCGAACGAGCCGACTTCGCCTATCTTCCGCCGGCAACGCATCGAGCGGTCCGGCCGCTCACGGGTCGCCTTGTCGAGACCCGGGGACGCGGTCGGCCCTGCGCCCGACGAAGCGTCGGGGCCCGCCCCCTTCCTGCGGCATGTTCGCGACGGCGCCTGACCGCGGTCTCCGTCCAAAGTCGATGAGGTCGACATTCGACCTAGCTCCGTTTGAGTTTGGGGTCGAGGGCGTCTCTGAGGCCGTCGCCCATGAGATTGAGGGCGAGGACCGTGATCAGGATGGCGAGGCCCGGGAAGGTGACGACCCACCAGGCGCGCAGCACGAATTCGCGGGCGTCCGCAAGCATGGTGCCCCACTCCGAGGCTGGCGGCTGGGCGCCGAGTCCGAGAAAACCGAGGGCGGCGGCGTCGAGGATGGCGTTGGAAAAGGCGAGGCTCGCCTGCACGATCAGAGGTGCCAGGCAGTTGGGCAGGACCGTGAGGAACATCAGCCGGGGCAGCCCGGCGCCGGTCACCCGGCTCGCTGTCACATAGTCCTTCGAGGTCTCGGTGATCACCGATGCGCGGGTCAGCCTCGTGAATTGCGGCAGGTAGGTGACGGCGATCGCGATCACCGCGTTGAAGAGGCCAGGCCCGAGAATGGCGACGATCACGATCGCCAGCAGCAGGCTCGGCACGGCCAGCAGGATGTCCATGGCGCGCATCACCATGCTTTCGATCCAGCCGCGGGCGAAGCCGGCGACCAGGCCGAGCGCGATGCCGAAGATCAGGGAAAGCGTGACCACGATCAGCGCGATGAACAGGGAATAGCGCGCGCCGTGGATGATGCGCGAGAGGATGTCGCGCCCGACCGCGTCGGTCCCCAGCAGGAACTCGGCCGATCCCCCGTCCTGCCAGACGGGCGGCTGCAGGAAATGGTCGCGATATTGCTGGGCCGGGGCGTGCGGCGCCACGACGTCCGCGAACAGCGCCGCGAGCAGCACGATCACGATCACCGCAAGGCCGGCGACAGCACCCTTGTTCTCGCTGAAGTAATACCAGAATTCGCGGATCGGTCCCGGCGGGCCAGCCGCCGTCGTCTCGCCTTCCCGGTCGGATTTCGCTTCAGTCGCCATGGCCGCCTCCAGCGTCTGATGGCGGCAGCCGGCCAGGTTCTTTTCGGCCGGCCCCGATGTTTCCTCTGCCCACGGGAGGCTGCCGCGACATCAAGAGCGCATGGTCAACGGTTTTTCCCTTAACCGGTTCTTCAACTTTTGCGGCGATGCTTATCGCTTCCGATGGTCCATGCGATCCCGGGAATCCGCTCGGCCGACGAGAGATGAGAGTCAGGCCGAGACTCCCAGGATCACATGGACCAACCAGGAGAGTCTGGCAGCGAAATCTTAAAGGACCGTTACGACTTCGGTGAGCAAACGCGTTTGTCGCGCCGTCGCCGATCGCCTGCTGACGATGCATCGATCGGCTTCCGATAGCCCTGTGCCTGGCCGGCGCATGAGCAGGATATCTCGAAGATCGCGAACGGAGCGATTCGTCGGAGCGGACGGCTGAATAGGTCGGTTCCGGCGCGTGGTTCGACGGATCTACGATGGGGCGTTCCGGTTTTCTGGAGGCGCTGGCGTCGCAGTCACCCATGCGGTGGCCGGCGATCGCGCTGAATGGCGCTGTTCGATGCATGCTCGGCGTGCGGTCGGCGACCTCCAGGCGATCGCATCTGTCCTCTGCCTTGGCAATTTCACCGAGCGTGAGGCGCGCGAGGGGTGCGAGACGCACGGCTTGCGATCCGTGGGAGCGGCGGGCGACGGGACATGGCCGGATCGCGCAGGCCATTGCGTTGTTCCGCCGCATCCGCTCATTGCACCGACGCCATCCCCAGCCCGACGAAAGCCCCGGGCGCCGAACCGGCCGGAACCCGCCGCCGACGCCCCCAAACCTGGCGGCATACCGTCGGGCCGGGCCATAACGGCCGAAAGTCCATGAGGTGACCACGTCACCTGTGGCGGATGCGGGGGTTGATGAGGCCATAGAGGATGTCCACGGTGAAGTTCACCAGCATGACGATGGAGGCGATCAGCAGGATGCCGCCCTGGACCGAGGGGTAATCGCGCCTGGCGACCGAATCGATCAGCCATTTGCCGATGCCCGGCCAGGAGAAGATGGTCTCGGTCAGGATGGCGCCGCTGAACGCGGTGCTCGCGGAAAGCCCGATGACCGTGATCACCGGAATCATGGCGTTTCTGAGCGCATGCATCCCGATCACCCGTTTCGGGCTCAGCCCTTTCGCGCGGGCCGTGCGAATGTAGTCCTCGCCGAGCACTTCGAGCATGGCCGAACGGGTCTGGCGCGCGATCACGGCGAGCGGGATGGTGCCGAGCACGATGGTCGGCAGGATCAGATGGCGCACGGCCGAGGTGAAGGCGCCGTCCTCGCCCGACAGCAGGCTGTCGATCAGCATGAAGCCCGTCACCGGGGGGAAAAAGTACAGTAGATCGATGCGGCCGGAGACCGGCGTCCATTGCAGAATGCCGGAGAACAGGATGATCAGGAGCAATCCCCACCAGAAGATCGGCATGGAAAAGCCGGTGAGCGACGTGCCCATGAGCACGTGGTCGAAGGCCGAGCCGCGGTTGACGCCGGCGATGATACCGGCAGGGATGCCCAGGAGAATGGCGAACAGAAGGCCGCAAAGCCCAAGCTCCAGGGTGGCGGGAAACAGCGCCAGGAATTCATCGAGCACGGGCTTTCGCGTCACCAGGGACTGGCCGAGATCGCCCTGCAGGACGTTGCCGAGAAAGGCGACGTATTGAACGGGCAGGGGCTTGTCGAAGCCGAAGCGGGCGCGCAGCTCGGCGTGGCGCTCCTCGCTCAGGCCGCGCTCACCCACCAGAAGCTCGATCGGATCGCCCGGCACCAGGCGGATCAGGGCGAACGCGACGATCGTCACCCCGATGAAGGTCGGGATGAGGATGCCGAGGCGGGTGAGGACGAACCTGATCATGGCGCTGCGAGCGCCGACGTGGGCCTGGCGGCGGAGTCAGTCTCCGAAGATTGGCTGACGTTCCGCGCGCCAAGGACCACGTCGGCTGGTCTCAGCCCTCTAGGTCGACGCCGTAGAAGATATGGCCGCCGAACGGGTCGATCTTGTAGTCGACCACCTCTTTCCTGACCGGCATGAACACCACGGAATGGGCGATGGTGACCCAGGGAGCTTCCTCCTTGAAGATCACCTGCGCTTCTTCGTAGAGCCTGGTGCGCTCGGCCTTGTCGCTGACCTGCTTGGCCTCGACCAGCAGGTCCTCGAAGGGCTGGTGACACCAGCGAGCACGGTTGGCGCTGTCCTTGGCGGCCTCGCAGCCGAGCAGGACGTAGAGGAAGTTGTCGGGATCGCCATTGTCACCGGTCCAGCCGAGCAGCACGGTCTGGTGCTCGCCGTTCTTGGAGCGCTCCAGATATTCGCCCCACTCATAGGAGACGATCTCCGCCTCGACGCCGATCGCCGCCCAGTCCGCCTGGATGATCTCGGCCATGCGCCGTGCGTTCGGGTTGTAGGGCCGCTGCACCGGCATCGCCCAGATGTCGGTCTTGAGATCGGTGACGCCGGCCTCCTCCAGCAGCGCCTTGGCCTTCTCCGGATCGTAGGGATAGTCCTCGATCGCGTCGTTATAGGACCAGATGGTCGGCGGGATCGGGTTCTTGGCGGCGGTGCCCGCCCCCTGGAATACGCCGTCCAGGATCGCTTCCTTGTTGACCGCCATGTTGAGCGCCTGGCGAACCCTCCTGTCCGTGAACGGCTCCTTTTCGGTGTTGAAGGCGAGATAGCCGACGTTCAGGCCTTCCTGCTCCAGAAGATTGATGTCGGGATTGGCCTTGATCGCCTCGATGTCGGCGGGATTGGGATAGGGCATGACGTGGCATTCGCCCGCCTGCAGCTTCTGCAGCCGGACCGAGGCGTCGGGCGTGATCGCGTAGACCAGATCGTCGATGGCGGCCTTTCCGGCCCAGTAGTCGGGATGGGCCTTGTAGCGGATGACCGCGTCCTTCTGGTAGGCGACCAGCTGGAAGGGACCGGTGCCGACCGGGGAAAGATCGACCTCCTCAGGCGTGCCCGCGGCCGTCATGGCATCCGCGTATTCCGCGGACATGATCGAGGCGAAATCCATGCCGAGATTGGCGATGAACGGCGCCTCCGGCTTGGTCAGCGTGATCGCGACGGTCATGTCGTCGACCTTCTCGACCGAGGCGATCAGGTTCGGCATGTCCATGCTTTGGAAATATTCGTAAGTGCCACCGGAGACGGTGTGGTAGGGGTGCTCCGTGTCACGCTGACGCTCGAAGCTCCAGACCACGTCGTCGGCGTTCATGTCGCGGGTCGGCGTGAAGCTGTCCGTGGTGTGGAACTTGACGCCCGGGCGCAGCTTGAAGGTGTATTGCAGACCGTCGTCCGAGACCGTCCAGCTCTCGGCGAGCGCCGGGGCGAGCTCGGTGGTGCCGCGCTCGAATTCGACCAGGCGGTTGTAGACCGGGCGCGAGGAGGCGTCGAAGGTGGTCCCGGCGGTGTAGAGCGACGGGTTGAAGCCTTCCGGGCTGCCTTCGGAGCAATAGACCAGGGTCTTGGCCTGCACGGTGGTCGAAAGGAGGGCGGCGGCGGTCAGAGCGAGGCCCGCCGTGAAAAGAGGTTTGGTCATGTCGAGTACTCCCTGTCGGCACACGTCCGGCCGGCATTGATCAGGCTTGTTTTCTCGTCGCCGGTCGACGGGGCGACATTTTCGTGAACTGACCTCACTACGCAAGAGACGGCATGGGCTTGTCAATCGGCAAGTGCCGAACGTGACTGGAAAAACTCCTCGGCCTCGGTTCGCGGCGGTCTCACGCGATCGTGTGCGAAATCAACGCGAGAGGTGACAAAGATCACAGATTTTGAACGTCGTTCATCCTACATTAAAAGATGCCAAGGCCGAGAATCGACGGATGGCGAAGACGAGGGCCCGATTCTCGACATGAAGAAACAAGAACAGTGACGCCTGCGGACCGGGACCGGGGCGTCGTCGAACGGAGGGGGAGCGTCCGACCGGTTGGCTGGCGATCGTCGCGGTTCGAGATGCCGACGCCAGCCCGCACCTTTCCGGTGCAGCCCGGACAAACGGGCTTTGCGGGATGCCGGGTTTCGCACTGTTGCCGAATTGACGCGGCTGTTAACCAATTCTTAATCAAGATCGTTTACCACGTCGACCGTAACCCGAATGCCTTGACGAGCGTACCATGCAGGCGTAGTTCAGCGCGCTTTCCAGCGTCCGACACGGCCCCTTCATGTCATGCTGGAAAAACGGGCGTGCGTTGCTTCGACGAGGGTTGACGATATGCGACATGCGGTTGCAGCGATGATGGAACTCGATCACGAGCGGCGCTCGGGCATGCCAGGCCTCGGCGACCGACCACAGCGGCATCCGGCATGGGGCGAACGCCTGCAGTCGCACGGCCCGATCGAAGCCGGGCGGCAGGATCTGGAGCGCATGTCGTCCGCCGAAGGTGGCATCGCGACTCGGCGCGGGGAGCGAACGGCGACCTGACGCGCCGGTCCCCGGGCGCGCTTTCGCCGGCATCACCGTCTCCTCCTCCCCTATCTCGAAAACATGTGGACGTGAGCGCAGCTCCCTGGGCGGCAGGATGATGCGGCGCTCGGACTGACATCGCCCCGGATGCCGCCGATCCGCACTTGCGAGCCCAGCCTCTTGCCGGCTATCCAGGCACCGACGCAACGGGTCGCCGAAGGCTCCCGACGGAAAGGAACAGCCATGACCAAGCTGGTGCTCATTCGCCACGGACAGAGTCTCTGGAACAAGGCCAACCTGTTCACGGGCTGGCAAGACGTGGATCTGTCCGAGCAGGGTGTCGCCGAAGCGAAGGCCGCCGGCAAGCGCCTGAAGGAGGCCGGCCTCGACTTCGACCTCTGCTACACCTCCGTTCTGACCCGGGCGATCAAGACACTCAATCTGGTGCTCGAGGAGATGGACCGGCTCTGGCTGCCGGTCGCGAAGCACTGGCGTCTCAACGAGCGCCACTACGGCGCGCTCCAGGGCCTGAACAAGGCGGAAACTGCCGAGAAATATGGCGACGAGCAGGTTCACATATGGCGTCGCAGCTACGACACGCCGCCGCCGGCGCTCGAGCCGGGCGACGAGCGACATCCTGGCGAAGATCGTCGCTATGCCGATCTCGACCCCCATGAAATCCCACGTTCCGAGTGTCTGAAGGACACGGTCGAGCGGGTGCTTCCCTACTGGCAGGAGGTCATCGCGCCGGAGATCAGGAAGGGACGCCGGGTGATCATCGCCGCCCACGGCAACAGCCTGCGAGGGTTGGTCAAATATCTCGACGGCATTGGCGACGACGACATTCTGAAGCTGGAAATCCCGACGGGCGTTCCCTGGGTCTACGATCTCGACGACGACCTGAAGCCGCGCGGCCGCGAAGAACTCGGCGCCTGAACCGGCGGCGGCGCGGCGATCCGACGTGGCAATCTCCCGTTATTGGCTTATGGTGATGCCTGCTTCGCGCCGGACGCGGTCGTCGCCGGCGCCTGGGAGACGATCATGGCCGGGCGAAAGCTTCTCGATCGGGACAGAATTTCCGCCGACGCCTTGAACAAGGCCGAAGCCATCATCGCCGAGCGCGGGCTCGGCGCCCTTAATGCGCGCGAACTCGCGACCGGCGCCGGCATCGCCGTCGGCACGCTCTACAACGTCTATGGCAGCCTCGACAAGCTGGTCCAGCGGCTGAACGCACGCACCCTCGATCGCCTCTGCGACCGGCTGGAGGAAGAGGCCGCGAAGGCGACGGGCCCCGAAAACCGCATGGCCGCCATGGCGCGCGCCTATATCGACTTCGCCGAGGAGCAGCCGCTGGTCTGGCGGGCGGTGTTCGATCACCACCCGGCCGACGGAAACGGCCGCGCCGACTGGTACACCACCAGCATTGAGCGCATCGCCCATCTCGCGATCACCATTCTGGGACCGCTCTATCCGGGCGAGCAGCGGCGCGCGGTCCGGCGTACGGCCACGATCATCTGGTCCGGCGTGCACGGCGTCTGCGCTCTGGCCCTGGGCGGCAATCTTCGCCACGTCACCCATGCCGATCCGAGGGCCCTGGCCGAAGATCTCGTGCGCGGCTATCTCGCCGGCTTGAGCAAAGAGCGGCACAGCGCCGGGAAGAAAAATATGAACTCTGTTCATTTTTAAGTTGACACATATCCAAGTATGCTTAAATGTTGATATGAACGAAGTTCATTAATCAACGGAAGCGCTCCATGTCGAAGTTGGATCCGTCATCGTCGACGACGCCGGCTGAGGACTCCCGTGCGGTCGAAGAGGAAGCCTCGGTCGCCGCAGATGTTTCGCGCGGAGGGAGAGCGGATGGCGACTTCGCGGATCCGCACCCTTTCTGGTTGAAGGAATGGCGAAGTCTCCGCGCCGGACTGGCGGGCGGCGGCCCGAGCGCCGAGGACATGTCGGCGACGATACGGCGGCTCCGGGACGACATCGCGAAGACGCCGGCGAAGACTCTCGCCGGCCTTCAGGCCCAGGCCGAGCTCATCTCCGAACTTGCCTGGAACGAGGTGGTCGCGACCACCGCGCGGCAGCTGCTCGCGGGCATCAAACAGCTGAATGAGCGCTCCGGCGAGTGACATGCCGAGGCGGCAAGAGCAGACGCCGCCCGGCTGGCGACGAAATCCCCTGTCGGTCCGCTGTCAACGATTCCCGACGATGTTTGGGACGGACCCCTTGCCGTCGGATGTCGGGGGTTTTTTCGGAACAGATACAAGAGGCGGTGACGGCTTGCGCCACTAGCGGGCGCCGATGCCGCCGAGCGCGATGCGGGCCGTCTGGATCATGGTCACCAGATCGAGAAACAGCGTGTGATTCTTGACGTAATAGAGGTCATATTCGAGTTTTTCGCGGGCGTCCTCGATCGAGGCCCCGTAGGGGTAGTTGATCTGCGCCCAGCCGGTCAGCCCTGGGCGAACCGTGTGGCGCTTGGCGTAGAGGGGCAGGCGGGCGGAGAGTACAGCGGTGAATTCCGGCCGTTCGGGCCTCGGCCCGACCATGCTCATGTCGCCTTTCAAGACGTTGATCAGCTGCGGCAGCTCGTCCAGGCGCGTGCGCCTGAGGAGGTGGCCGAGCCGGGTGATGCGCCGGTCGTCCGCACGCGCCCAGCGGGCCTGGCCGTCGGCCTCGGCGTCGGTGCGCATGCTGCGGAACTTGTAGATGTCGAACGGACGCCCGTTGAGCCCGACCCGTTTTTGCCGGTAGAGCACCGGTCCCGGTGAGTCCAGCTTGATCGCAAGCGCGATCATCGGCAGCAGTGGCAGGCAGGCGATCAGGATCAGGGCGCTGTAGAGCAGATCGGTGACGCGCTTGGCGATCGCCCGCATCAGCCCGCGGCGAAAGCCGGGCGCGAAGATCAGCCAGCGTGATTCCATCAGGTCCAGCTTGACCCGGCCCGTGTTGCGCTCGACGAAGGAGGCACCGTCGGTCACGGCGATGCCGCCCATGCGGCAGTGGATCAGGTCCTGTTCCGGAAGGCCGAGGCGGCCGTCGTCGAGGGCGATCACGATCTCCTCGATCCGCCGTTCCCGGGCATAGGCGGCGAGGTCGGCGGGCATGGACAGAATGCGCTGGCCGGGCAGCAGTCCGGCGATCCCGCCGCGCGTGTCCGAGCCTTCGAGCTGGACGAAACCGTCGACGCTCGGGCCGATGAAACCGCAGCCGAGTGCGCGCCAGACCACCGCGGCCTTCTCGCCGGTGCCGAGGATCAGCGCGCGCGGCTTGATGCGCGAGCGCAGACCGGTGAGCTTGCGGCCGATCAGCCGGCCGCCGAGCGCGATCAAACAGCTACAACCGGCGCAGAACGCGATCTTGGTGGGCGACGGCGAATAGCCGAGCATGAGATACTGGACGATCACGATCAGAAGGGAACCGAACACGGCGCTCGCGAACATGCGCCTCGCCATGATCTGGACGGAGCGCCAGGCTTCGAGGTGGTAGCTGCCGAGCGCGATCAGGCAGAGAAGCAGGATGCCGCTCGGCAGCAGCACGGTGCTGAACAGGTCGAAATCGATATGACCCGTGCCGATCAGGAGGAACCGGCCGGACAGCAGGAAGACGAAGCAGAACAAAAGCGCCTCGATCGACGACAGGATCAGGCTCAGTCGGTTGAAGTGATAGCCCAGTATCGACATCGACCCCCTCGACGGCGGTTATATCTCTTTAGGAGAGTTAAATATGCATACTATATGGATTTAAAGTTGAAAAGCGAATTCCCTCAACTAAAACGTTAAATGGCTTGTGGATTAATTTCGGGAAAATAAAATTACTGAAAATCAAAAAGATAGAATTGCATGCTGAAGTGATGTCGGAGGAAGGTCGGTCGGCGGTGTCCTTTTGTGTTTTTGTTCCTATATCTCGGTGTCGCCGCGGCACGAAACGGTCCGGCGCAGTGAGACGCGACCTCGACGCTTGCGGAGCGCGGAGCGACCGGCCACCTTACTGACGCGGTGGCCAGACACGGTGAAAAGGGAGGTCGCTCGATGCATCGTCAGCGGGATAAAGGAGACCGGCGGGCGATTGGCGGCGGTCGGATCACCACATGTGCCCACCGAAGGAATAGCCATGACCCGGCCAGGGTTTCCTGACGGTGGTCGACAGTCGGAGGCAGGCGGCATGATCCGAGCGGCGCACAGGACGTTCTTCTGCATCGATGGCCATACCTGCGGCAATCCGGTGCGCATGGTCGCGGGCGGCGGGCCGCCGCTGCGGGGCGACAGCATGAGCTCCAGGCGCCAGGACTTCATCGAGCGCTTCGACTGGATCAGGACCGCGCTGATGTTCGAGCCGCGCGGCCACGACGTCATGTCCGGGTCGATCCTCTATCCGCCCAGCCGCGAGGACTGCGATCTCGGGGTTCTCTACATCGAGGTCTCGGGCTGTCTCCCGATGTGCGGCCACGGCACCATCGGTACCGTCACCTTTGCGCTCGAACAGGGGCTGGTGACGCCGGCCGAGGAGGGCGTGCTTCGCCTCGACACGCCCGCCGGCCTCGTGCTCGCCCGCTATCAGCGGGACACGCTGGGCGGACGCTTCGTCGACCGCGTGCGTCTGACCAACGTACCGAGCTTTCTCGCCCGATCCGAGCTGCGGGTCGACTGCCCGGGGCTCGGCGAGCTGGTGGTCGACATCGCTTATGGCGGCAATTTCTATGCGATCATCGATCCGCAGCCGAATTTTTCCGGGGTCGAGTCCATGGCGGCCGCCGATATCCAGCGGCTCAGCCCGCTGATACGGGAGCGGCTGAACCGGGCGGTGGAGGTGGTGCATCCGGAGGACGCCACCATCCGCGGCGTCAGCCATGTCCAGTGGACGGGTGCTGTGAAGGATCCGCGGGCCCATGGCCGCAACGCCGTCTTCTACGGCGACAAGGCGATCGATCGCAGCCCCTGCGGCACCGGGACGTCGGCGCGCATGGCTCAGCTGGCGGCGAAAGGAAAGCTGGTGGTCGGCGAGGAATTCGTTCATGAAAGCATCATCGGCAGCCTGTTCGAGGGCCGGGTCGAGGAGGCGCTCGAGATCGGCGGCATGGCCGCGATCCGGCCGAGCGTCGCGGGCTGGGCCAGGCTGACCGGGCTCAATACGATCTTCGTGGACGAACGTGACCCATACGCCCACGGTTTCCAGGTGACGTGAGCGGCCCGGTGATATAGGCGGTCCCGATGATATGAGCGGCGAAGCGAGGCGATCGAAGGAGGTTCGAGCGACGGCGATGGCGAGCGAAGGCGAAAAGAACAAGGCCGGCACGGTCGGTTTCATCGGGCTCGGCGCGATGGGCGCCGGCATGGTCGACAATCTCCTGAACGCCGGCCTCGATGTGATCGGCTACGATCTTCGCCAGGAAGCGCTCGATCGTCTGCGTGAGCGCGGCGGCCGTGCGGCGTCCAGTCCGGCCGAGGCGGCCGAAGCCGTCGATCTCCTGATCCTGATGGTGGTCAACGACGCCCAGGTGGAGGTGGCGCTGTTCGACGAGGGCGGCGCGCTCGAAGCCCTGCCCGCCGGTGCTACGGTGATGATGTGCAGCACGGTTCCGGCGACGTTCACCAAGACGCTCGGCGAGCGCCTCGCCGGGCGCGGGTTCGAGCTTCTGGACGCGCCGGTGAGCGGCGGTGCGGTCGGTGCCGAGACCGGCAGGCTGACGGTGATGGCGTCGGGCTCGGCGAAGGCGTTCGAAGCGGCCGAGGCGGCGCTGGACGCCGTCGCGTCCCGGGTGTTCCGTCTCGGCGATCGGGTCGGCATCGGCTCCTCGGTCAAGGCGGTCAACCAGCTCCTGGCCGGTGTCAATCTGGTGACCGCGGCCGAGGGCATGGCCTTCGGCGTCGCCCAGGGCGCCGATCCGAAGCTTTTGTTCGAGATCATCAAGGACGCGGCCGGCGGTTCCTGGATGTTTCAGGACCGGGTGCCGCACATGCTCGAAGACGACTACACGCCGAAGAGTGCCGTCACCATCTGGGCGAAGGATCTCGGCCTGGTGCTCGATCAGGCAAGGTCCATGAACATGCCGGTGCCCGTCACCGCGGCCGCCCATCAGGTCGTGCAGATGGCGTTGGCGGGCGGCTTCGGGGCGCTGGACGACGCCGCCTTTCTCAAAGTCTACGAAGCGTTCACGGGCGTGAAGCTGGCTGATGGCGACGGGGAGCATGCGGCATGAGCGATGGTGCGATCGTTCCGATTTTCGATGGCCACAACGACGCGCTCCTGCGCCTGCACAAGAGTGATGACGAGGGCCCCGAAAGTTTTCTCACCGGCACCGGCAGCGGGCATCTCGATCTGCCGAAGGCGAAGACCGGCGGCTTTGCGGGCGGCATCTTCGCCTGCTTCGTGCCGTCGGCCAAGGATGGCTCGCGCCGGGTCGTCCAGACCGGCGATGGCTACGAGGAGAGTTTTCCGCCGACCCCCGGCCTCGCCGAAGCGCACGAGGTCACGCTCGCCCTCGCCGCCGATCTCTTTCGCATCGAGGCGCGATCCGAAGGGGCGTTCAGGATCGCGAAAAGCGCCGCCGATCTCCGGGACGGTCTGAAGGACGGCGTGATCTCGGCCACGCTTCACATCGAAGGGGCCGAAGCCATCGACCCGGATCTCGATACGCTTGAGGTCTTCCACCAGGCCGGGCTGCGCTCGATCGGGCCGGTCTGGAGCCGCCCGAACGCCTTCGGCTTCGGCGTGCCCTTCAAATTTCCGAGCAGCCCGGATATCGGCCCAGGCCTCACCGACGCCGGCAAGGCGCTGATCAAAGCCTGCAACCGGCTCGGCATCATGATCGACCTTTCGCATCTGAACGAGGCGGGCTTCTGGGACGTTCAGCGCCTGTCCGACGCCCCGTTGGTCGCGACCCACTCCAACGCCCATGCGATCTGCCCGGTCTCGCGCAACCTCACCGACAAGCAGCTGCACGCGATCCGCGAGAGCGACGGCATGGTCGGTCTGAACTACGCCGTCTGCTTTCTTCGGGAGGACGGCGAGAACAAGGCCGACACACCGCTGGCGACGATGCTGAAGCATCTGGACCACCTGATCGAGCATGTCGGCGAAAACCGGGTCGGCCTCGGCTCGGACTATGACGGCGCCACGATCCCGAACGCGATCGGCACGGCCGCCGGCGGCCAGGCGCTCATCCGCGCGATGCGCGACCACGGCTACGGCGAGGACTTGGTCGAAAAGATCGCGTACAGGAACTGGCTGCGCGTGCTGGAGGCGAGCTGGGGGACGTGAGGTGGCGGCGTGGCCGCCTCATCGACATCCTGCCGGCGTGGTGTGACACGGCTGTCTGCACGCCGGTCTTCGAAGAAGGTCCCCGTCGTCATCCTGCAGGCGTGATCTCGGGCTTCCGGCCCGATTCGGATCCGCGAACCAGACGCAGGATCAGGGAGGCGGGCCATGCGGACGCTGACTTGCGGCTGACGCCATGGAAACGGAAGCGAGGATCCGAGCGACCGTAGCTTTCGGGTGTTCGCCACCTGTTGTACTTCGTCGTGAATTCTCAGGAATGCATCCGAGGTGAAGAAAAAAATGCAGTCCGGATGGAAGCGCATTCTTTTCATTTTTCTTTGCCTCACGCCGACGGCGCTATGGTCGATCCGCCAATTCGAAAGACCGAAAGCCGAATTTAGAGCGACAAATTTGGGCAGATTTTGATGAAAAAGGCGTCGCTTGACTGTTGTTAGCGAGGGTGATTCGTTTCCTCAGTTCCATAGGGCCACCGATGCCCTGTCCAGGCGGCGGCGACGCTTGAATGCGGACCGAGTCGCCCACCTGCGGCGTTTGGCGTCGATGGCCGGCACATACCCGCTGGACGGCTTTTCGCTCCTAGGTTAGCCTCGTTCCAAAGTGCAAAATGCAGGAACGTTCGAACGGACGGCAGTCAGGGGAGCTTCGATGGCCAAGGCCATTCACATGATGGTCCGCGTTCTGGACCTTGAGAAATCCATCACCTTCTACAACAAGGCCTTCGGACTGGACGTCGCCGATCGGTTCGATTTCGACGGCTTCACCTTGGTCTATTTGCGCAATGAAGAGGCCGACTTCGAGATCGAGCTCACCTGGAACGAAGGACAGAGCGAGGCTTATGAGCATGGCGGCGCCTATGGCCATGTCGCCTTCGCCGTTGATGACGTCGACGCCGAGCATGCGCGCTTCAAGGAGCTCGGTTTCGAGCCGAGGGACGTCAAGGAGTTCATGCGCGACGGCGCGCTGCTCGCGAAGTTCTTTTTCGTGCAGGATCCGGACGGCTATCAGATCGAGGTGCTGCAGCGCCACGGCCGCTATCGCTGAGGGCACGCCGGCAGGCGGAGGGATCGTGACGATGACGATTGGAATGATCGGGACGAACGAGGAGGCGAGATCATGACGGTGACCGTTCTGGACAGACGGCGGGATGCGGCGCCGCCCATTCGAAAGTCGGAAACGTCGAGCCTGCTGATCGATCGGCGAGCACTGCTGAAGACGGCGTTCTCGGCGATCGGCGCCTATGCCGTCACCGTGTCCGGCGTGACCTGGCTGGTCGGACCGAAGCGCGCCTGGGCGATGGAATTCTCGTCCTTCGACGAACAGACCGCCAGCACCCTCCTGCACATGACCCGCGCCCTCTACCCCCATGAAAAGGTCGGCGACGTGCATTACGCGAAGGTGGTGAAGTCGCTCGACGACGCCGTCGCCGCGGCCGACGACAAGGACGCGACCCTGGCACTCTATCGGGACGGCGTCACCCGCCTGAACGAGGCGGCCGACGGCGATTTTTCCGGGCTCGACGCCGACGCCCGGGAGAAGCTGCTGGAGACCGAGGCCGCGTCCGAGGATCCGGGTTTCTTCCAGGCGGTGCGCGGACAGGTGGTCAACGTTCTCTACAACGACCACGAAGTCTGGAAGATCTTCGGCTATCAGGGCGCCTCCTACGAGGAGGGCGGATATTTGTTCCGCGGCTTTGATGACCTCTCCTGGCTGCCGGACCCGCCTGCCGAGGCGAGCCCGCCGGCACAAGACGCATAGAGGGGAGGGAAGCGGATATGGCACGGACTTTCGAAAAGAACGACGACAGCGTCGTCGTGATCATCGGCTCGGGCGCCGGCGGCGGCTCGCTCGGCCATGAGCTCTGCACCCGCGGCATCAATGTGGTGATGCTGGAGGCGGGCGCTCGCCAGAGCACCGACAGCTATGTCAACGACGAGTGGGCGTCCTTCCTGCAGCTTGCCTGGCTCGAGCCTCGCACCACCGGTGGCGGCTGGCGCGTGGCCAAGGACTTTCCGGGCCTGCCGGCCTGGATCTGCAGGACGGTCGGCGGCACCACCACCCACTGGGCGGGCGCGTCGCTCCGTATTCAGGAGCACGAATTCCGAGTGCTCAGCGAGTATGGCGCGATCGAAGGGGCGACGCTCCTCGACTGGCCGATCACGCTCGCCGACCTGGAACCCTACTACGAAAAGGCCGAGGACAAGCTCGGCGTCACCCGCACCCACGGCATTCCGGGCCTTCCCGGCAACAACAACTTCAAGGTCATGTATGAAGGGGCCATGAAGGTCGGCTACAAGGAGTGCCATACCGGCCGCATGGCCATCAATTCCCGGGACCGGGACGACCGCGCCTCCTGCCAGCAGCTCGGCTTCTGCTTCCAGGGCTGCAAGATGGGCGCGAAATGGTCGACCCTCTATTCGGAGATTCCGAAGTCCGAGGCGACCGATCATTTCGAGCTCAGGGAGCAGTGCACGGTTCTGCAGATCCAGCATGACGAGACCGGCAAGGTCACGGGCGTGCTCTATGTCGACCCGGACGGCAATCAGCAGTTCCAGCGCGCCCGCGTGGTCTGCGTCGCAGGCAACTCGATCGAGAGCCCGCGTCTCCTCCTGAACTCGGCATCGTCGATGTTTCCGGACGGGCTCGCCAACAGCTCGGGCCAGGTCGGGCGCAACTACATGCGTCACACCACCGGCTCGGTCTATGCCGGCTTCGAGGAGCCGGTGCATATGTTCCGCGGCACGACCATGGCCGGCATCATCCAGGACGAGGCCGGGCACGACCCGGCGCGTGGATTCGCGGGCGGTTACGAGCTGGAAACCCTGTCACTCGGCCTGCCCTTCATGCCGGCCTTCCTCGATCCGGGCTCATGGGGCCGGGGCTATGCGGCCAAGCTCGACGACTACGCCCACACCGCCGGCATGTGGATCGTCGGCGAGGACATGCCGCAGGCGGACAACCGGGTCGAGCTCGATCCGGAGACCAAGGACGCCCACGGCCTTCCGGTCCCGAAGGTGAGCTTCACCGATCACCCCAACGACGTCGCCATGCGCGATCACGCCTACAAGCAGGGCAGCGCGGTCTACGAGGCGGTCGGCGCCAAATGGACTCACCACACCCCGCCCTATCCCTCCACCCACAATCTCGGCACCAACCGCATGTCCGAGAAGGCGGGGGACGGCGTGGTCAACAAATGGGGCCAGACCCACGACATCAAGAATCTGTTTGTCAGTGACGGCAGCGTGTTCACGACCGGGGCCGCCGAGAACCCGACGCTAACCATCGTCGCCCTGGCGCTTCGTCAGGCCGACTACATCGAAGAGCAGATGGGCAAGAACGACATCTGACCGCGAGCCGCGGCTGGCTCGACTTTGCGACGGCGCCCGGGCTCGGCTCGGGCGCTTTTCTTTTGCCGTCAGGTCTCCTCGCTGCCGTCCGATCCGGCGTCGGCCAGAGCCGCCTCGTCGGCAGCGGTCTCGTGGGCCTCCTGCGACACGTCCGCGCCCATGTCCGCGCCGAGATCGGAGCCCAGCTCCTCGCCATCCAGCTCCTCTGCCATCTCCCGAAGCTCCTTGAGCGAGACCGTATCGGTGCCGAAACGATCGTCGTCCTCCCGGGCGAGGCGGAAATGCTCCTCGGCGAGCTGTTCGTCGTCCGGCTTCTCCGGCGCCTTGGCTTCCGCCGCCTTCATGTAGAGAGCGTTTCGAAAGGTGATCGGGTTGCGCAGGAATCGCGGCAGGATGATCTCGATCACGGGCACGATGACCTGAACCGTGCCGTAGCCGAAAAAGCGCTGCCAGACGTCCTGATCGAGCTTGATGCCGCCGATGCGGTCGAGGGTGACGTCGATCGTGTCGCGATGCGCCCAGCCCTTGCGATAGATCAGGCGCTTGTTGGTGACGTAGGCCTTCTTGATCATCGTGTCGATGACCTTGAGCACCACCCAGGCGATGGCGCCGAGAATGGTGAGCATGATCAGCGCCGAGGTCAGCCGGCTCGGCATGAACTGCCAGATGACCGAGCCCAGAATGACGGCGAGCAGCAGGGGGACGAAGGCCTTGAACACGTAGACCCAGTGATACCCTGTCGTGTAGATGATGTGCTCGTCCTTGAGCAGCCTCGGTTCCAGCGCACGCATGGCTCGCAGCCTGTCTCTGGGCACCGCCTGGCGGCGTCGCTTTCCGCTCCCTACAGGTTAGTCACCATGCCGGCGGTTGCAAGTCCGGCCGCTTGAGGGCCGGCTCAGATGGCCTCGTCCTCGTCGTCGTCGATATCGGCCTTCTTGCCGGTCAGGGCCCGGCGGAAGCGGGCGGGGTTGGACATGAAGCCCGGAAGCTCGATCTCGCCGACACCGGCGCCCACCAGGATGAATTTGCCGTAGCCCAGCGTCTGACCCCAGGCGTCCTCGGCAATCTTGTGACCGAGGATTCGGTCGAGGCCGAGGTCCATGGTGTTGCGGTTGGTCCAGCCCTTCTGGACGATCAGACGCTTGTTGGTGATCACCACCCTGTTGGTCCACTTGTAGGCCATCCTCTTCAGGAAATGGGCGAGCGCGAACAGCACCGGCAGGCCGAGCACGAGAAGAAACGGGATCGGCACGCCGAAAGCCCAGGCGATCCCCACCACGCTGAGCGCCGCGAGCAGCGGCCCGATCGAACGCAGCGTGTAGATCCAGTGAAACCGCGAGACGTAGATGATCTCCTCCTCGGGCTGCAGCGTCTTGTTGACGTACAATGTCCGAAGGTCTTCTTTTGGTTTTTTGTTTTTTGATTTCAGAAACCTACGCTTCAACGCTGTCATCCGGATTTAAGGTGCTGGCCCGTCGCAAGGTTCTATCATGAAATGTGGCGCGCGCCAGCGCCGATGCCATAGGAAAACACATGGCCGGCGATTTTCTCGCGCGACGATCCCCTATCGCGCGGGCAAACTTGGCGCTGTGCGCCGGGGCGACTATCCTGAACGGCCAAAAGAACGAGAGAGCGCTGTCCCTCGCCATGATCGCTTGTCGCCCAGAACCGGTCAGCCGATGCCCGGCCGTCCATGAGTGAGCCTGCACCCGAAGGCATGCCGCGCTGGCGGCGCTTCGGCCGCCGCTTTCTGCTGCTCGGCGTGCTGCCCGCTCTCGCGATCGTCGCCGGGCTCGCCTGGTGGGCGGCGAGCGGCCGATACGTCGCCACCGAGAACGCCTATGTGAAGGCCGCGATCGTCGCCATCAGCGCGGATATCGACGGCCGGGTGGTCGCCGTCGACGTGCGTGACGACCAGCGTGTCGAACGCGGCGATCTGCTGTTTCGCATCGATCCCGAGACGTTCGAGGTCGAAAAGGATCGCGCCGCGGCGCGCATGGTCTCGGCCAAACATCTGATCGAAGGCTGGCGCGCCGAATTCCAGGAAGTGCAGGCGGAGATCGCGGAGGCGAAGGAGCGCGCCGCCTATCACCGCCAGCAGGCCGAGCGCCAGCGCGCCCTCGAACGCCAGGGCATCGCAGCCGTGGTGCGGCTGGAAGAGGCGGAAGTGGAAATGGCCGCCGCCGAACAGCGGGTCACGGCGCTGGAACAGCGACGCCGCGCGGTTCTGGCCAGGCTGGGCGGTGATCCGGAGATCGCCGTCGAACTGCATCCCGCTTTTCGCGAAGCGGTCGCCGAGCGTGAGCGTGCGCTTCTGCTGCTCGAGAAGACCAGGGTTCTCGCACCGATATCGGGGGTCGTCAGCCGGATGCGTCTGGAGCCTGGCGAATGGGTGGAGGAGGGCGAGCCGATTTTCACCATCGTCGATCAGGATAGCATCTGGATCGAGGCCAATCTGAAAGAGACGCAGCTCACCCATGTTGCCGTCGGCCAGCGTGTCGAGATCGCGATCGACAGCTATCCCGATCATCTCTGGACCGGCTGGGTCGCCAGCATCAGTGCGGCGACCGGCGCCGAGTTCGCCTTGATCCCGCCGCAGAACGCCACCGGCAACTGGGTGAAGGTGGTTCAGCGCCTGCCGGTCCATATCGACATCGAGCCGAAAGATGGAATGCCTACGCTGCGCGCTGGCATGACCGCTGGCATCGAGATCGACACGGAGCGGAAAACTGGCCTCGTGCAACTCCTGAACGATGCCGTTGCGAGCGTCGTCGGCGCGCCCTCGGCGCCGAAGGCCGGCCAATAAAAAAGGCATGCCGACGGAGGACCGGCATGCCCTTTGAATGGAAGTCGGGTCGTTATCGTTCGTCTCGAGGAATTCTTACCGTCTGACGCCGTTCCCAAATCCGACTTTCAAACCGGAGTTGCACGGAATGCTAGATAGGAACAAAGCACAGAGAGGCGAACCGGACGATGCAAGCGTCACGTCAAGATCATGTCGTTCACAACGCCGTTGTTCCCGAGGAATAAAGCAAAGGAACGGGCGGTTTTCAGTGATCTAGTCACATAACGAACGATATTCGAGCCGCTTGCCATTCATCGCTGCCGGGCGGGCCCGCCCCCGGTCTCGTCTAGGCCGTTTCCATCGTCGCGACCTCGCGCAGGGCCCTGGGGTCGACCAGCGTCACCTTGCCCCTGCCCATGCGCAGCCAGCCCTGCTGTTCGAATCGCTTTAGCTGACGCGAGACCACTTCGCGCGCCGTGCCGAGTTCGGTCGCGAGGTCCTGGTGCGTCAGCCTGATCTCGTTTTGCCGCCCCGCTTTCTGAAGGAGGCAGCTCACCAGCCGGCCGTCGATCCGTCTGAAGGCGAGCCTGTCGACCAGCGCCATCAGGCTGATGATCTCGTCGGTATAGGCGTTGAAGACGAACTGCCGGAAGCGCGCCGACACGTTCAGCAATTCGGTGAAGGCCTCCGCCGGGAGCACGAGTGCTTCGACATCGGTTTCGGCGATCGCTTCGGTGGTGTAGGGCTGATTCGAGAGAATGCTGAGAGCGCTCACGATGCAGGTGCCGCCGCCTTCCACCCTGCAGATCACCAGTTCCTTGCCGGTGTCCGAGACCTGCTGCACGCGGACCGAGCCGGACATAACCATGAACCAGTTCTCCGACTGCTGTCCTGGCGAGAAGATCCGGCTGCCCGCCGGAACGGATGCGGCGTTCGCCGCCCGTTCGAAAATCTCCCTGGCGCCGGGTTCGAGTTCGTCGAGTTCCGGAAATTGGACGTACCGAGCGTCGATCACGAAGCGTGCCCTCCAACCTGTCTGGGTTTTATGCCGAGGCTTCGAAATGAGTGCGTGGAGATAGAATTGCTCCCACGCACGAAGCCTCTCGGCAGATGTGCCGATTCGCCTCATCAGGGAGCGGACTGTCAAGGGGTGATTCCGGAGGGAGCAGCAGGATCGGTTTTTGCTGGCGCGGTTTGATCAGCGCTGCGATGGCGACGGACCCTGCGGCAGCGGCAGGGTCCGGTCAGGCGGATGGTAATTTTCTACAATTTTAAGTTGTGTCTACCGGGTCGGTCCGTCCCGGCATCGGGGCCTCGGATCCCCGCGCGCACGGGAGGTGTTTCGCCCTCGACTCCGAAGTGCAGGCCTATGACCTCGGATCCCCGCGCGCACGGGAGGTGTTCCGCAGCCTGCCGTCTAGATCAGCCAGGTCAGGAGGATCGTCCAGAAGGCGCCGCATCCGAACCCGAACATGAACATGAGGAACGCGCCGGCAGTGGAAATACGCCGGTCTTCTTCCATCTGCGCAAAGGCGAGCGCCTGTTCCAGCGTGCCGCGTCGGTTCCCGGCATCGATCGGCAATCCCGATACCCTGCCGACGCGGAGACGATCCTCCAGCCCCGCGGTCCGACCGTTCGGCCAGCTCAACTCTCTGTCCATGACATCTTCCGTCCTGAATGCGCCAATGAAGTCGTTTTATCTGCGATCCACAACTATACCTAATTCATAAGAAGATGTTTATCAACTTAAAGTTTTGTCATCGTGATGTCCGCGTCCTGTGCCGCCAGACGACGTCACAGGATGCTCTCCAGGCCGTTCCGACGCATGAACACGAACGCTCGCCGATTGCTGGCGACGCTCTTGCCTTCCGGCTATCATAGCCACAATCCTCCAACCGCAGCCGCGGGCTGACCGAGAGAGGCACCGCTCCACAGGAACGTTCAGATGGGCTTCGACCTCACCGACGAGCAGCGCGCCATCGCGGCGATGGCGCGCGACGTCGCCGCCGAGCGGATCGCGCCGCATGCGCTCGAATGGGAGGCGGCTGGCGAGATGCCGCGCGAGGCGCTGCGCGAGGTCGCCGGGCTCGGCATGGCCGCGATCTGCATCCCTGAGGGGTCGGGCGGCGCCGGCCTATCCCGTCTGGACGCGACGCTGATCTTCGAGGGGCTGGCCATGGGCTGTCCCGCCTTCGCCGCCTTCGTCTCGATCCACAATATGTGCGCCTGGATGATCGACTCTTTCGGTTCAGACGTGCTGCGGGCGTCCCGCCTTCCGGCGTTGATCTCCATGGATGCCGTCGCGAGCTATTGTCTGACGGAACCCGGCTCGGGTTCGGATGCCGCAGCGCTGCGGACCAGGGCAGAGCGCACCAACGATGGCTATGCGCTGACCGGGACCAAAGCGTTCATCTCCGGCGGCGGCTTTTCCGATCTCTATATCGTCATGGCGCGCACCGGCGGCGAGGGACCGAAAGGGGTTTCGGCGCTGCTTGTGGACGCCGGCGCGGAGGGGCTGAGTTTCGGTGCGCGCGAGAAAAAAATGGGGTGGGGCTGTCAGCCGACCGCCGAAGTTCAGCTGGACGATTGCCGGATCCCGGCGGGCAACATTCTGGGCGAGGAAGGCGAGGGCTTCTCCTATGCCATGGCCGGCCTCGACGGCGGGCGTCTCAATATCGCCGCCTGTTCCCTCGGCGGTGCGCAGGCGGCGCTCGACAAGGCGATCGCCTATATGGGTGAACGGCAGGCGTTCGGACGGAGCCTCGATCAGTTCCAGGCACTCCAGTTCAGGCTCGCCGACATGGAGACCGAGCTTCAGGCGGCCCGCGCCTTCCTGCGTCAGGCCGCGGCCAAGCTGGACCGCGGCGAATCGGACGCCACCAAACACTGCGCCATGGCCAAGCGGTTCGTCACCGACACCGCGTTCAGGGTCGCCAATGACGCGCTGCAGCTCCATGGCGGCTATGGCTACCTCGCGGATTACGGTATCGAGAAGATCGTGCGCGATCTGCGCGTGCATCAGATTCTGGAAGGGACCAACGAGATCATGCGGGTGATCATTTCCCGCGCCATGCTGGCGGAGCGCGGCTGATGGCGGATGCCGACATTCGGATCGAAGGGAAGGTCGGCCGGATCACGCTGAACCGGCCGAAAGCCCTGAACGCGCTGAACGATCGCATGATGTACGCGATCGACGACGCGCTCCGGCGCTGGGCGGACGACGACGACGCCGTCCGCATGGTGGTGATCGACGGCGCCGGTGATCGCGCCTTTTGCGCCGGCGGGGACATTGCCGACATCTACCGGCGCACCAAGGCCGGCGAGCTCGATTACGCCCGCACGTTCTGGCGGGACGAATACCGCATGAACGCCCGCATTAAAAACTACCAGAAACCCTATGTCGCGATCATGGACGGCATCACCATGGGCGGCGGCGTCGGGCTTTCCGGCCACGCGGCGCATCGCATCGTCACCGAGCGCTCGATGGTCGCCATGCCGGAATGTATGATCGGCCTCATCCCCGATGTCGGCGGCACCTTCCTCCTCGGCCACGCCCCCGGCCGCCTCGGCGAATTTCTCGGACTGACCGGAACGCGCATGGGGCCAACGGATGCGATCCTCGCAGGCTTCGCCGATGTTTTCGTGCCGTCCAAAAGGATTCCCGAGCTGATCGCCGCGCTGGTCGATCAGCCCGACATTCGGCAGATCGAGCGGTTCGCGGAACGACCGCCGGCGGGCGATCTCGCCGCCAACAGGCAGACGATCGACGATCTCTTCGCCCATAGATCCGTGCAGGCGATCGCCTCCGCCGTCGAGCACCAACCTGCGAGCCAGTGGTGCGACAGCGTGCAGCAGGCCCTGGCCAGGGCCTGTCCGCTGGCGATGCATGCGACGCTGCGCATGGTGCGCGGGGCGCGCGCCATGGCCACGCTGGAAGAGGCGCTGGTGCAGGAGCACCGCTACACCTGGCGCTCGCTCGAGGAGGGCGAGTTCATGGAGGGCATCCGGGCCGCGGTGATCGACAAGGATCGGGAGCCCCGATGGGCGAAACCGGAGCTCGGCGATGTCGCTGCGGCCGACGTCGAGGCGATGCTGGCGCCGCTCGGCGAGAACGAACTGACCTTTTGAGGAGACGACGGATATGAGCAGGATCGGCTTCATCGGCCTCGGCAATATGGGCGCACCCATGGCCGCCAATCTGGCGAAGGCCGGCCATGACGTGCTCGGCTACGATGTCGCCGACGTCGCGCCCGAGGGCGTCGCCCGCGCCGAGACCGCGACCGCGGTGGTGGTCGGCCGGGAGATCGTCCTGACCATGCTGCCGGATGGCGCGATCGTCCGCGGCGTCTACGAGGAGATTGCGCCGGCCATGGCGCCCGGCAGCTGCCTGGTCGACTGCTCCACGATCGACGTCGAGAGCGCCCGCGTCGCCCACGCCATGGCCGAGAAGGCAGGGCTGCTTTCAGTCGACGCGCCGGTCTCGGGCGGGGTTGGCGGCGCCGTCGCGGGCACGCTCACCTTCATGGCCGGCGGCAGCGAAGAGGCCTTCGCGAGAGCGGCGCCGCTGTTCGAGGTCATGGGGCAAAAAATCGTGCATTGCGGCGGGGCGGGGGCGGGCCAGGTCGCCAAGATCTGCAACAACATGCTGCTCGCGATTTCGATGATCGGCACCGGCGAGGCGTTCGCACTCGGCCGGAAGCTCGGCCTCGACCCGCAAAAACTGTTCGAGGTGATCTCGACCTCGTCCGGCCAGTGCTGGTCGGTCAACACCTATTGCCCGGTCCCGGGCGTCGGCCCGACGAGCCCGGCCGACAATGAGTTCAAGCCGGGCTTCGCCGCCGAATTGATGATGAAGGACACGCGCCTCAGCCAGGAAGCGGCCGAGACCGCCGGTGCTGCGACCCCGCTCGGCGGGCACGCCGCCGAACTCTACCGCCAGTTCGTGGAAGGCGAGGGCAGGGGAAGGGATTTTTCCGGCATCGTCGAGATGCTGGAGACGATGAAGCGCTGATCCTTCTCGATCAGGCCTCTGACTCGATCATGGCGAACACCTCGGCGCCGGTCATTTCTTTGGTCTCGTTGGCGAAGCGGTAATAGGCCGGTCGTTCGTCGACGAAGATTTCCTGCTCGAGCACGTAGTCCTCGACCTCGCCGAACAGGCCAGCGGCGATGTAGTGCTGGCCGTCGCTCTTCAGGCGGTAGAACAGATGCGTGCCGCAGCGGCTGCAAAAGCAGCGCTCGGCCCATTCGGACGAAGCGTAGGCGGTGACGTGCCCGCGTCCGCTCACCACGACCTCGGTGCCGCCCTCGACAGCATGATAGGGGCCGCCGCCCCAGCGCCGGCAGATTGAGCAGTGACAGGCGGCGACGCTCGGCTTGAGCGCCTTGACCTCCACCTGGACGGCTCCGCAGAGACAGTGGCCGGTGACATCGATTTTTTTCGACATGATTTTCTCCTCCAATTCGAACGGGTTGACAGATTGGCGGACCGCTGCTGACAGCTTTCTGTCAGCAGGAGGTCGGAGCGGCCCGCATCGAGCCTGACCCTTCCGGCGCCGGTCACGGTCTTCTGCCCATCGGCCGGCAGATCGGACAGATCGAGGCGCCCCTGAACGTGATCTGAAGGTTAGACGTTTTTCAATCTTTGCCTGTCATGGTCTCACCCTGGTCCATGCGATCCCGGGATTCCGAGCCTCGCCCCACCATGTCCGGCGGGCGGGCGGATTCCCAGGATCGCATGGACCGGCGGCGAGTGTCGCCGATGAAGGTGAACGTCGGGTAAAGACAGCGGCGAAATGGGAAAATCCGACGGGCTCGTCTGCCGACCTGCAAACCGTGTTCGGAAAACCGGTCCCGGAAAACCACTCAGAGACCGGGCAGGCCAGTATCAGATCAGCACCAGGTCGTCCCGATGGATCAGCTCGTCCCGGCCTCTGTAGCCCAGCAATTCCGCGATGGCTTCGGTTTTCCGGCCCTGGATGCGGCGGGCGTCGTCGGCATCGTAGGCGGACAGGCCCTTGGCGACGTCCCGGCCATCCCGGCCGCGCACCAGTATGGGATCGCCGCGCTCGAAACGTCCCTCGACGGCGACGACGCCGGCGGGCAGAAGCGAGCGGCCGCGTCTCAGGGCCTGGGCCGCGCCGTCGTCGATCACGGCGACACCCATGACGTCGAGGGAGGCGGCGATCCAGTGCTTTCGGGCGCGCATCGGCGTGGTGGCGGCGGCGAAGGCGGTGCAGGGCGCGCCGTCGGCGAGACGCCTCAGCGGATGCATGTCGACGCCTGACGCGAGGGTCACGCCGCAGCCGGCCCGGCTGGCGATTCTGGCGGCGATCAGCTTGGAGACCATGCCGCCGGTGCCGACCGCGCTGCCGCTGCCGCCCGCCATGGCCTCGATCTCCGGCGTGATTTTTTCGACATGGGGGATGTGTCTCGCTGTCGGATCAGTGACCGGACTCGCCGTGTAGAGGCCGTCGACGTCGGACAGTAATATCAGCCGATCGGCGCTGGCCATCACGGCCACGCGGGCGGACAGGCGATCGTTGTCGCCGAAACGGATCTCCGAGGTCGCGACCGTGTCGTTCTCGTTCACGACCGGAATGGCGCCCAGGCGGAGCAGCGCCTCGATGGTGGCACGGGCGTTCAGATAGCGCCTTCGGTTCTCGGTGTCCTCCAGGGTGAGCAGCACCTGTGCGGTGGTCTGACCGTGTTCGGCGAGTGCTGATTGATAGGCGTGGGCTAGGTGGATCTGCCCGATCGCGGCGGCCGCCTGTTTCTCATCGAGACGCCCGGCGTTCCTGGCGATGCCGAGCGCCTGGCGGCCCATGGCGATGGCGCCTGAGGTGACCACGATCACCTGATCGCCGGCGCGGCGGTGTTCGGCCAAGTCTTCGGCGAGCGAGGCGAGCCAGGCCTGACGCAGGCCGGAACCGGGCTCGACCAGGAGGGACGAGCCGATCTTGACCACCAGGCGACGGCCGCGGGAATTCACGCCTTCGCCTCCTCGCGCGCCGCCTGGATCGCGCGCCAGGCCGCGCGCAGAATCTCCTCGACGCCTCGGCCGCTCGCCCCCGACGTGACGAACACCGGGCGGCCTGCAGCCTTTTCGAGAGCGGCCCGACGCTCGGCCAGGACCTCCTCGGTGAGCGCGTCGGCCTTGTTCAGGCAGACCAGTTCGGTGCGTTCCTTCAGGCCCTGACCGTAGGCGTCGAGCTCGGCGCGGATGGTGCGATAGGCGCCCCCGACATCCTCCTCCGTGCCGTCGACCAGATGGATCAGAACGCCGGAGCGTTCGATATGGCCGAGGAACCGGTCGCCGAGCCCGGCCCCTTCGTGAGCACCTTGGATCAGCCCTGGAATGTCGGCGATCACGAAGCTGGTCTCGTCGATCATCACCGTGCCGAGCTTGGGCTCGAGGGTGGTGAAGGGATAGTCGGCAATCTTCGGTTTCGCGCGCGAGACGGCCGCGAGAAAAGTGGATTTACCGGCATTGGGCAGGCCGACCAGGCCGGCGTCGGCAAGGAGCTTCAGGCGAAGCCAGAGCCAGCGCTCCTCGCCCTCCTCGCCGGGCTGGGCGAAGCGCGGCGCCTGGTGGGTCGAGGACTTGAAGCGCGCATTGCCCTGGCCGCCGCGTCCGCCTGTCGCCAGGACCACGGTGTGATCGGGTTCCTTCAGGTCCGCCAGCAGGGTCTCGCCGTCCTCGGCAAAGATCTGGGTGCCGAGCGGCAGGTCCAGAACGATGTCCTGGCCGTCGGCGCCGGTCCGGTTGCTGCCCATGCCGTGGGTGCCGCGCCTGGCCTTGAAATGCTGCTTGTAGCGGTAGTCGATCAGCGTGTTCAGGCCTTCGTCGACGCGCGCGATCACGCTGCCGCCGTCACCGCCGTCGCCGCCATTGGGGCCGCCGCGGGGGACGTATTTTTCCCGCCTGAAGCTGACGCAGCCCGCCCCGCCGTCACCGGCTTTGACGTAGATTTTGGCCTGATCCAGAAACCGCATTTTTTGTACTTGCCAAGGTCAATTTTTGAGGCTTGCCGGAATCAAAAGAGGGGACGGCCAGCGCCATCCCCTCTCGGTAAACCGTGTAGCGGCGCTACCTACTCGGCGGCGGCCTCGAACGGCTCGACGGCGACATAGGTCTTGCCGCGCTTCGGGCCCTTTCGGAACTTCACCTGGCCTTCAACCAGGGCGAACAGGGTGAAGTCGCGGCCCATGCCGACGTTCTGTCCGGGATGCCACTTGGTGCCGCACTGGCGAATGATGATGTTGCCCGGCACGACATGCTCGCCGCCGAACTTCTTCACGCCGAGCCGCTGACCCGGGGAGTCGCGTCCATTGCGCGAGCTGCCGCCTGCTTTCTTATGGGCCATGACCCCACTCCTTCATCTGCCGGCCTTACCCTTTCCGGGCTCCGGCCAAAAGTAAACGATGTCGACGCTCGACAGGTGTCGACGCTCGACCTAGGCGACGGCGATGTCGCTGATGCGCAGCACGGTCTGCTGCTGGCGGTGGCCGCGGGTCCGGCGATAGTTCTTGCGGCGCTTCTTCTTGAAGATCAGCACCTTGTCGGCCTTGCTCTGCTCCAGCACTTCGGCCGTCACCTTGGCGCCGTCGACCAGCGGCGCACCGATCTTCGGCTCACCATCGGCGTCAGGGCCGCCGACCATGAGAACCTGATCGAGGTCGACGCTCGACCCGACCTCGGCATCGAGCTTCTCGACCTTGATGACGTCGCCTGCGGCCACTCGATACTGCTTGCCGCCCGTCTTGATTACCGCGTACATCGTCTGATCCGGATCTTTTGAAAACGACACAGAAAACTGCGCCCGGACGGCCACGCCGACCGAGGAATTCCGGATATTAGCCGCGGGCCTGGGGATGTCAACCTCGGAGGCCGGGCAGGGCGGGCGAAAACGGCCCGGCGCGCGCCGGGCCTGCCGGCGGTCAGAACGGCCAGAGATTGACCGCGAAGCCGCCGCGCATATGGTAGGTGAGGCCGAGCGCCGCCGCGATCGCGCAGACTGTCGCGCCGCCCATGATCCAGGCGGCCCGGATGTCGATGCCGCCGGAGGCGGCGAGCTGGCCCTTGAGCTCCTGGTAGCTGCCTTCGCCCTTCTCGGTGACGTGGTCGACGGCGCGGCGGAACTTGAAGAAATAAAGGATATTGCCGTAGACGCCGGCGAGGCCGGCCATCAGGAGAACCAGGGGCATGAGCGCCAGGAGCGGTACGTCGTTGACGGTAGCGGCGGTCACGCCTGCGAGGAACAGGAGGCAGGCGCCGGCGGGCAGATACAGCCGGCGATAGGCGAACCAGTGGCCGAACGACAGAGCCGCCGGCCAGTTCCAGCTTCGCTTGGTGCCGCGCCAGTCCATCCAGCGCCAGGATTCATCGTAGTAGGTGCCGTTGGGCCCGACGAAGGTCTTGGAGGAATCGACCGGCACCTTGGCGGGCGGTTCGGCTGCAGGCGGCACGCCCGTGGGGGCCGTTGCGCGAGCCTTCTGGACAGCCGGAGGAGGCGCTGCTTCGACCTGCCGTGCCGGCGTCTCGTCGCGTTTCGCTTCGGCAGACTGCGGGTTCGGGGCGGCCGTATCGGACGAAGTGGAGGGCAGCTCGGTCGGCTCGATTTTCGCGGCATCGTCCTTCGCTTCGCGATCGGCCTCTCCGCCCTCCTCGCGTCGCTTCGCCGTCGCGGAGTCGTCCTTCAGCCCGGCTTCGCGCTTGGTCATGGTGAACCGCGGACCGTTCTTGGGATCGTTGATCAGGGCGATATTGAGTTTGGTGTTGACGAAGCGCCCAGTGGCGTCGCCGTCTTCGGCACGGTCGGCCACATGCTGTCTGGTGTTGGCGAAGCTGGCGCGTCCATCAGCCTTCGGCGCGGCCGGCTTCTCCTCGCCGCCGGGCCTGGCCGCCTCACCGCCCTTCGAAGGAGCCGGGTCGTCCGCTGATGGAGCTGGATCGGCCAAGGGATCGCTACCTTTCATCCGATCGGGTCATCGGGTCGCCGTACGATGAGCATGTCCGAGCGCATCGCGCCTGTCATGTCAAGGCCTTCCTGCTTTTCGGCCCACCGCGCAGGGACCTTAACATCGTGACCGGCAATGTTGAACCCCGGCACGCGGCAGGCATGCATAGGCGCACGGGTCATCGGGGTGCCGCCGCCCTTCTGAGACGATCGTGGATCGCCTCACCGAGACCGCTGCGCGGGATGGGCATCGCTGCGATGCCGCTGATGTCCTCGCGATCGAGGCGGTGCAGCATGGCGAAGAGGTTGGCGGCAGCTTCGGTCAGATCGCCGGACCGGCTGAGATTGGCCGTGACCGCAGCCCCCTCGAGCGGCGCCGGCCCGAAGGCGAGGAGACCCTCGTCGGCGCTGACGTCGCGCGCGTCGAGGCGAAGCCTGTGGCGCGGCGCGTAATGGCTGGCAAGCCGTCCGGGCGAGCGCAGACCGTCCCGGCCATCGTCGTCACCGCCGGCGCTCGCCATCTCCGTGCCGATGGCCGCCTCGACGTCGCCGCGCGCGAGCCCGCCCGGGCGCAGCATCACCGGACGACCGCCGGTGAGATCGATCACGGTCGACTCGAGCCCGATCGGGCAGGGACCGCCGTCCAGGATCATGTCGACCCGATCGCCGAGTCCAGTGCGCACATGCGCCGCCGTGGTCGGGCTGATGCGGCCCGCAGGATTGGCGCTCGGGCCGGCGATCGGACGATCGCTCGCCTGCAGCAGGGCCCGGGCCAGTGGGTGGTCAGGGGCACGAAGAGCTATCGTCTCGCCGCCGGCGCCGACCAGCGCCGAGATGGCGCATCCCTGCCGCCGCCGGAGGATCATCGTGAGCGGCCCCGGCCAGAAACGAGCGGCGAGCCGGTCGGCCAGATCGGACCAGACCGCGATATCGGCGGCTGCGGCGGCATCGAGCACGTGCACGATCAGCGGGTTGAAACGCGGCCTCGCCTTCGCTTCGAAGATCGCCGCCACCGCGCGGTCGTCGGTGGCGTCGGCGCCGAGCCCGTAGACGGTCTCGGTCGGAAAGGCCACGAGCCCGCCGGCCCGCAGGCACTCGGCGGCACGATCGATCAGCGGTCCGAGCGTTTTCGAGGCGGCGGCTGGCAAGGATCGAACATCCGCTCGTGGAAAAATCAGCCCGGCCGCTGCCAGTGCGGCGTGCGCGCGGCCGCCCTGTTTTCGGGTTCGGCCCTCGCTCTTGGCTGGGGCTTCATCTGCGGCCGCGCCGGCCGCTGGCTCAGGGTTCTCGGCAGGCCGAATTCCTTGGTCTCGTGCTCGACCAGGGTGACCGGTCCGCATTTCAGCTGGCCGACGCCATGCCAGGCGCCGGATTCCGCCCCGACGATCTCACCGCCTTCGACCTTCACCACCGCACGCCGGATGCGCAGCATCAGATTGGCGTTGAACTTGAAAGCGGCGACCCGGCGGTCGTTGACCATCACCTCGACGGCGGGGTGGTGGGTGGAGCGGATGGTGTGGTCGGCGAGCGGCACCAGGATCGCTTCGCCCTTCAGCTGGCGGCTGCGCTCCAGATCGTTCACCAGGTCGCGATGCTGCGACCAGGCGGACAGCAGAATCTGGGTGATGGGGACGTCGAGGGCGTCCTTGAGCTTCTCCGCCACGGTGTTGGTCATGGCACGGCGATCGACATCGGCGAGGCCGGTGGCGCGCGTGACGTCGGCGGCGCTCTGCTGGCTTTCCGTGGTCTTGATGAACCGGGCCTGCCAGTCGCTGGGCGGTTCCAGGAAAAATGCGCGCAGGGTGGACGGGCCTTCGCGGTCAGATCTACTCGATTGCAAGGCTCTGCTCTCCTGGATCGGTGCGCCCGCGTACGCGGATCGATGACTTGACGAGGGTCGAGGCGTCGGTCTGGGTCACCTGCGTGCCGGGATCCGCGTGGACCACGTAGTCGACCTTCTGGGCGGAGGGCGCTGCCGCCGCGGGTCTGGCCGCTCGCTTGGTTCTGGCGAGCGCCGGGCCGGCCGCCGCCGATTTGGCGATGCCGTAGACCGGCGGCGGTTTCGGCGTGGAGCCGGCCGGTGCCGCCTGGCCGAATCCGCCGTTCTGACGTGCCCGGTACCAGACGAATCCGGCGACCGCGAGCAGCAGCGTGCCGGCCGCGGTCAGGGGCCCCGTCATGCCGACGACGTTCACCTGCACCACGGTGTCGAGCCGGGCGGGGCTGTTGGGTTCCGGTCTCTGATCGACGATCGTGCCCGGCCAGCCCAGCGAGAAGATCTCACGGGTGCCGCCGAGCTGCAGCGACTGGCTGGCCAGGATCGGCCCGGCCCTTTCCGGCGTCAGGCCGGTGAGATCGGGGATGAGCGCGCTCGCCGAAAACACCACGTCGACGGCATTGCCGAAGGCGACGGTGGTGCCCGGCGGCGGATCCTGGTTGATCACGGTGCCGTCGGGTTGGGTCGACAGCCGCCAGTCCTGACGGCCAAGTTCCAGGAATGCATCCGCCAGCCGCCCGTCCAGCGAGGCCTCCTCGATCCCGAGAAGGTCCGGGACCATCACCTGGTCGATCGGCTCCAGCCGGGCGAGCACCGGACTCCCGACCTTCAAAAACCGCCCGGCGACCGGTGCCTGCTGGGTCACGCGGTTCGGTCGGCCCTCCTCCACCTGGCCTTCGAGCTGCAGGTCCAGTCCGAGATCCCGAAGCCTGCGGGCCGCCTGATCCACGGTCAGGCTGGTCACCTCGGGAACGGGCACCAGGTCCGGCCTGTCCGACGGCGGTTCCGAAACCGCGAGAACCACGGACACGACGTCGCCGCCGGCGATCGCGGAGCCCGGCGGCGGATCCTGGGACAGTACGGTCTGATCCGCCTGCTCGAAGGAGAGCTGGAAGTCGACATTCGCGAGGGTCAGCTGCCGTTCGGCGAGCGATGCGGCGACCGCGTCGGCGGTCAGCCCGCGCAGATCGGGGACCGTCGGCGGCTCCGATACGGTGACGTCGATTTCCGCGCCGAAGGCGGCGGGCGAGCCCGCCGGCGGTGACTGAGCGACGATCCTGCCGTCGCCGTCCGGTGTCGTGCGGCGTTCGACGTCGCCGAGGCGCATCAACTGCTTGGCGAGTTCGGCACCGGCCTGCTCGGCGCTCAGCCCGACCAGATCCGGCACTTCGATACCCTCGGCGAGCACGACGTCGACCGTGCTGCCAGGGCTCGCCTCGGCGTCGGCGCGCGGCTGCTGCTCGATCACCGTTCCTTGGGGATCGTTGGAAACCCTGGTGGCGACCGAGCCGACCTCCAGCAACTGCGCCGCGAGCAGGCGTCTCGCCTCGTCCACCGTGCGGCCGGCGAGATCGGGCACCACCGGCGTCGCCGCCAGCACCACGTCGACCGTGATGCCCGGGCTGACCACGGCGCTCGGCGAGGGCCGCTGCTCGATGATGGTTCCGCGGCGTTGATCGGAGACCCGGCTGTCCACGCGGCCGGGCCGCAAGCCGGCGTCCCGCAGCCGGCTGCGCGCGTCGTTGAGGGTCAGCCGGCGGAGATCCGGGACGGTCTGTCCCTTGGCGACCGTGATGTCGACCTTGTCGTCGGCGGCCGCGGGCACACCGGGCAACGGCCATTGCTTGATGATGGTGCCGTTCGGCTGCGACGAGCTCTCCTCGGTCACGCGGCCGAGCGCCAGCGACGATTCCCGAAGTCTGGCGACGGCAGCCTCGCGGCTCAGCGTGCGCAGATCGGGAATTCGGACCTCGGCGGCGACCGTGACGTTGATGCGGCCATTGCCGGGCGGCGGCGCGCCGACCTGGGGCGACTGGGCGATGATCGTGCCCAGCTGCGCCGGCGCGCTGCGTCTCTCGATGCGCCCGATGTCCAGGCCCTGCCGGCGAAGCAGGGCCTGCGCTTCGGCGGGCGTCAGGCCGATCAGCTCCGGCACCCCGCCGGCCCTCTCGGGCGCGGCGCCGAGTGTGGCGATCACGACCTCGATCGTGGTTCCCGGCAGCACTGAGCGGCCGCGCGGCGGCGACTGGGCCACCACGCCGCCGTTCGGACAGGCGCTCGAGGCCCGCTGATGAACCTGTCCGAGGCGCAGCCCGCGCTCGCGCAGGATGGTTTCCGCCTCCGCGGTCGACAGGCATTGCAGCGAAGGCACCTCGACCACGTTCGAGACGGCACCGAGCGCGCGCGGACCCCGCTGTTCTCCGGCCTGGGCGAGACGGACCGCCGCCGGCCTTCCGTGTTCGAGCGCCGGCGCGCCGGTCAGCGACGTCCGGTCCGCCGGCACGGCGGCCTCGATCACCGCCGGGACGAGCACGGCGGCCAGGGTCATTGCTAGGACCATGAAGGACCGAAGCATGATCACGGGCGCTCCTGGATCTTCACCTTGGAGACTGTTCGAGCCTGTCTTATCGCAAGCGCCTGCGAACTATAAGGCCTTTTGGGCATCCTTAGCGAATCCTTGAACTTCTCCGGGCAAATATCGGTGGTCGGGAGCGGCCGGCCGTTCGTGGCCGCCACGCGACCAACGGGAGCCAAGCCGGGACCGAAAGCCACAGGCGCCGACGATCTCGTGCGCAGCCGTAGAAAGAGCTGGTATGTTAATCGTTTCTTTGCATAATTTTGGTTCAATAAAAACGTCCCAGTAGCGCTCACTTTGGATTCTGCACGTGCCCGAAGCCGTCCTCGACGATACCAATATTCACGTTCTCGGTTCTGCTGCGCCGATGACCCAAACCCGCTGGCCGAGGCCATCTTTGACGTCGACGCTGGTCTCCAAGCCCCGGCTCAGCCCGAAGGCCATGGCTTATGTCCGGGAGGTTCTGGAATCCGGCTGGTGGGGCTATGGTCCCGTTTCCAGGGACCTCCAGGCCGAAGTCGAGAAACTCTACGGCAATGAAACGCACGCGCTGGCGACCTCCAGTTGCACGGCCGCCATGCATCTGGCGCTGCGCACGCTCGGCGTCGGTCCGGGCGACGAGGTCGTCGTTCCCGCTTTTACCTACGTCTCGACGGCGATCGTCGCAACCTATTGCGGTGCGGAGCCGGTGTTCGCCGATATCGACCCGGCGACGCTCACGATCACGCGCGACACGGTCGAACCGCTTCTGACCGAGCGGACCAAGGCCGTGATCGCCATGCACTATGCGGGACCGCCCGCCGACTTCGATCCGATCCGGGAGCTGGTCGCGGACCGGGACGTCGCCGTCATCGAGGACGCGGCTCACGCCTTCGGATCCGTTCGGAACGGAACGCGGGTCGGCGCAAACGCGGACTTCGCCGCGTTCAGCTTCGCGCCGACCAAGCAGATCGCCAGCAGCAATGGCGGACTCCTCTTGTTTAAAGACGGTTCTCGCCGGGAAGAAATCGACCAGCTCGCCTTTCTCGGGCTCGCGGTCGACACCTTCGGACGCACGGTTGCGAAGGGGGTCAGCCCCGTCCAGGAAGTCGTGCGTCTGGGCAACAAATACAAGGGTGACGACCTCGCTTCCGCGGTCGCTTTCGCGGCGCTGGAGCGACTGGATGAGATCGTCGCCTGCCGGGCGGCCCTGGTCGATCGTTTCTACGAGCGCCTCGCCGACGTGAAGGAAGTTCAGCTGCAGCCGCGCCCCTCCGGGAGCACGATCTCCTGGTACATCATGCCGATCCGCGTGCCGGCCGATCGTCGGGACGCCCTGCGCGCGCATCTCGCGGCCGCCGACATCGGCAATACCGTGCACTATCCCAATCTGCGTCAGCAGGCGGCCTTCGAGTCGTTCAGGGGTGACGTTCCGGTGACCGCTGCCGAGGCCAGGCGGGTCATCAGCCTGCCGCTGCACGAGGCGGTTACGCTCCAGGAAGTGGATCGCATCTGCGACGAGGTCCGGCGCTTCTTCCGCTGAGCGGGCGAGACGCATCGCGCCGCCGGTTCAGCGCATCGCCACCACGTCGGCACTTTCGGTCGCCGCCATCGCCGGCCTGCTCCGGCCGTGCCCTTCGATCGCCCATGGCCGATGGGTCTTCGGCCGGGCGTTGAAGGCGGCGAACGACCGCTCGAAGCGGGCGACAGGCATGGGTCTGCCCACGAGATAGCCCTGAACCTCGTCGCAGCCTTCGCTCTGCAGAAAATCGAGCTGCTCGTTGGTCTCGACCCCCTCCGCGCAGATCCGCATGTCCAGGCTGTGGCCGAGTTCGACCACCGCCCGCACGATCGCTTCGGCGCCCGGGCGCCGGCGCACGCTGCGCACGAAGGATTGATCGACCTTGATCTTGTCGAACGGAAAGCTGAGCAGGTAGCTCAGGCTCGAATAGTGGGTGCCGAAATCGTCCATGACGATCTGCACGCCGAGGCCCTTCAGCTCTTTCAGCGTCGCGACCGCAGCCTCGCTGTTGCGCATCAGGACGCCCTCGGTGATCTCGAGTTCGATGCGCTCCGGCTGCACCCCGGTCTCCGCGAGACAGCGGCGCACCATGCCGACCACGTCGTGGTGCTTGAACTGCACCGGCGAGACGTTGAGCGATACGGTCAGGCCCGGCCAGCGCCTGGCCTGTCTGCAGGCGGCCGTCAGCACCCATTCGCCGAGGCCGAGAATCAGGCCGGTCTCCTCGGCGATGCCGATGAAGCTGTTCGGCAGGATGATGCGCCGGTCCGGCTGACGCCAGCGCACCAGCGCCTCGGCGCCGAAGATCCGCCCGCTCCGGACATCGAGCTTCGGCTGGTAGAACAGCTCGAGCTCGTTCTTGACCAGTGCCGCGCGCAGGCCCTGCTCCAGCTGCTTTCGCTGCTGCAGATAGGCGTCCATGCCCGGTTCGTAGAATCGATAGGCGTTGCGGCCATCCTCCTTGGCGCGATAGAGCGCGATGTCGGCCTTCTGCAGCAGACGCTCCGGCCTGGCGCGGGTGCTGCTGGCAATGGCGACGCCGATACTCGCGGTCACCAGCACTTCATGCCCGTCCAGGTCGTAAGGCCTGGTGATCGACTTCAGCAGGCGCCGGCAAAGCTTATGGGCGCCGTCGGGCTGATCGATCGCGGTCTGCACGATCGCGAACTCGTCGCCGCCGATGCGCGCGATGGTGTCGGTCTCGCGCACCGCCGCGCGCAGCCTTTCGGCGCAGCCCTTGATCAGCAGATCGCCCGCCGAGTGGCCGAGGGTGTCGTTGATCTCCTTGAAACGATCGAGATCGATGCAGAGCACGGCGGCCTTGCCGACACCGCTGCCGACCCCTTCGACAGCTTCCGCGAGGCGCTGGTGCAGCCTCGTCCTGTTGGGCAGATCGGTGAGGCTGTCGTGCAAAGCGAGATGCTGGATCCGATTCTTGGCCGCGATCTCGCCGGTGATGTCGGTCGCGGTGCCGCGAAACCCCTCGAACTTGCCCTTGATGGAATAGATGGGTTTGCCGGCGACCCTGAGCGTCCTGCGCTGTGATTTGCCGTCGACATAGCGACAGAGAAAGTTTCGAAAATGCTTCTGGCCTCTCAGATCCCGGCGGAAGCCGTCGATCTTCTTCAGGCTGCCGATCGGCTGCAGAAGATCACCGATGCGCGTGCCCAGAACCTCCTCCGTCGCCGTGCCCGTGGATTTTGCGAACTGCTCGGAAAGATAGCGCAGCCGGCCTGCGGCGTCGGTTTCCCATATCCAGTCGGAACTGGCGTCGGCGACGTCGCGAAAGCGCGCCTCGCTCGCTTTGATCTTCTGGGTCGATGAGCGCACGCGCCTGATCAGGAGCCAGGTCAGGCCGAGGATGGCGACGACGCCGAGTGCCAGGGCGGGCATCACGCCCTCCAGAAACTTTCGGCCCGGCTGAAAGGGATGCCAGGTCAGCCGGCCGATGGTCCCGCCGTCCGGCGACACCAGCGGCAGCACGGCATCGCGATGTGTCGGGCCTGCGGAAGGGGCCTTGTCCATCTCCAGGACGATCCCCTGCAGATAGGGATTGTCCATCAAGGCCTCCACCACCGCCGGCGTCATGCGCTTGCCCAGCACCACCACCACCCGGTCGCCCTTGTCCATCTTGATGTTGGAATTCTGCTCCAGTGAAACGGCGCTGAGGCCCACCAGAAAAATCGAGTGATCGGCGATCAGAAGGCCGGTCACGGGTTGCGGCTTTCGCCAGGGCACGTCCCGCGCCGCCTCGATCATCGAATCCAGGCCGCCCTTCAGAAACTCCTCTGCCTGGAGCGACGAACGGCGTCCGTCGATGCGCCCGAATATCGTCCGGCCATCGCGCGCGACCACCAGGCTGACGTCGACATCATATTTGTCGTGGACGTAGTAGCTGAGATTCGAGGCCGCCCAGTTTTCGCTGAACGCGATGTCGAGATGGCGCACGGCGTCGTTTCGCCAGCTGAAGTCGCGGGCGACCACGCCGATGCGGTCCAGCTCTTCCTCGAGAATGATCCGCGCCGATTCGACCGAATTCTCGACCGCGATCTCGTCCTGCTGGTCGGCGCCATACCAGACCAGCCCGGCGAGCACGGCCATGGTGAATCCGACGAAGCCGAAGATCGGAAACAGGATCTTGTCGTTGACGGCGAAGCGCACCCGGTCCCTCCACTACAACTTTCTAGCGCTAGTGTGCGCTTGGCGGGTTGTACAGAGAAACTTCAATTTCAATTAAAATTGCGGGGGATTTTAAACCCGGAAGAGATCGGCTGCAGAGGAGCGCAACAGTAGATTTTCCTTATTTTACAAAGGGAGAGGGAGGTTAAAAGTTATGCCTGTCATCGACGGGAGCTGGCCGGCACGGCTTTGGGCGGGCCGTCGAGGAGTCGCGCCGGCGCGTTCGGTCGTCAGTCGGTTATCGGATCGCGTTCAATTCCAGCGTGAGTGCGTGGAGGCTTCGAGATCGAACAGAGACGACAGCTCGCTGAGCATGACACCGCCCAGCTGTTCCGGATCGGAGATGGTCACGGCACGTCGGTAGTAGCGGGTGACGTCGTGACCGATTCCGATTGCCAGCAGCTCGACCGGCGAGCGCTGCTCGATCCACTCGATCACCTGTCGGAGATGCTGTTCCAGATAGTTGCCGGAATTGGACGAAAGCGTGCTGTCGTCGACGGGCGCGCCGTCGGAGATGACCATGAGGATGCGCCGCTGCTCCTGCCGAACCAGCACCCGCTGATGGGCCCAGAGAATGGCCTCACCGTCGATGTTCTCCTTGAGCAGGCCTTCGCGCAGCATCAGGCCGAGCGAGCGCCGAGAGCGCCGCCACGGGCTGTCTGCGGACTTGTAGATGATGTGGCGGAGATCGTTCAGCCGGCCGGGATTGGGCCGCTTGCCCTCGCGCAGCCACTGCTCGCGGCTCTGGCCGCCCTTCCAGCTGCGGGTGGTGAAGCCCAGGATCTCGACCTTCACGCCGCACCGTTCGAGCGTGCGCACGAGAATGTCCGCGCACATAGCCGCCACCGCGATCGGACGGCCGCGCATGGAGCCTGAATTATCGATCAGGAGGGTCACCACCGTGTCGCGGAAATCGGTGTCGGTCTCCATCTTGTAAGAGAGCGCGTGCTCGGGGTTGATCACCACCCGGGTCAGCCTCGCGGTGTCGAGAATGCCCTCTTCGAGATCGAACTCCCAGGACCGCGTCTGCTGCGCCAGCAGACGGCGCTGCAGGCGGTTCGCCATGCGGCCGATCATGCCCTGAAAGCGCGTGAGCTGCTGGTCGAGCTGATGGCGAAGGCGGGCGAGCTCCACCGGGCTGCAGAGATCGCCCGCCTCGACGACCTCGTCATGCCCGGTGGTGTAGACGCGATAGGCGAGCGCCTCGCCGCCGGGCGGGATGTAGTTCGGGGAATCGAAGGGCTCCTCGGCGGCTTGGTCGTCGTCCGCGCCGGCCTCGCTGGTGGCCTGCTCCATCTGCTCCTCGGCGGCGCCGGCGTCGGCCTGCTCCTCGAAGCTGGTGGTCTGGTCGCTCTCGCTGGACAGCGGCGGCTCGGTGTCGTCGGCTTCGCCCTCGCCGGCGGCGTCGTCGGGCGCGTCCTGGTCGCTGCCGTCCTCGTCCTCCTGGTCGTCGTCGCCGTCGGCCGGGTCGGCGATATCGTCGGCGAGCCCGAGATCGCCCAGCATGTCGCGGACTTTTTGCGCGAACGCCTCCTGATCGGCCAGGAGCTCCCTGAGATCCGACCAGTCACGCCCGGTCCGGCTCTCCAGCCAGCCCCGCCAGTTGTCGAGAAAGGTGCGATCGGCCTTGGCGAGCCTGAAGCCGAGCAGCGCTTCGCGGGCCAGAAGATCGACCGCCTCGGCGAGGCCGGGATCCTCGAGGCCGGGTTCGCTCGACGGCAGCGGCCGTGCGCCGCGATCCGCATGGGCGCTCGCGAGATTGGAGGCGAGGCCGGCCATGCGACTGGCCCCCAGCGCTTCCACGCGCACCTGTTCCAGCGCCTCGAAGATCGCGCCCGGCACGTCGCCCTGCGGGCGCAGACGCTGGTGAAGGGTGGTGTCGTGGTGGCGAAGCCGAAGCGCCACGCTGTCACCGATGCCGCGCACCCTGGCGAGATCGTGGCCGCCCAAACTGCGTCTCGGCAGCGGCAGGCGGACGTTCGGCTGTGCCGCGTCGGCGGTGCTGGCGCCGCTGCCCTTGGCGTCGCCGGACCGAAAGGTCACGGCCAGATCCGAACGGTCGGCCACCGCCCTGCAGGTCGCGGCGACGACCCGTTGAAACTGATCCAGCTGGTCTTTGTCGGCCGAGCTCACCGCCGCTTCCGATCCGTCAGCTCAAGGTCGCCTGCGCCGTGCTCTCCGGCAATTCCACGCCGAAGCAGCGCTGGTAATATTCGGCGATGATCGGCCGTTCGGCCTCGTCGCATTTGTTGAGGAAGGTCAGCCGGAAAGCGAAGGCGATGTCGTTGAAGATCTCCGCGTTCTGGGCCCAGGTCATCACCGTGCGCGGCGACATGACCGTGGAGACGTCGCCGGCGACGAAGCCCGCACGGCAGAGATCGGCGAGGCTCACCATCTGCGACAGGATGCGGCGCCCGTCCTCGGTGTCGTAGGCGGGGCAGCGCGCCGCGACGATCTCGACCTCGGCGTCGTGTTCGAGATAGTTCAGCTGAGCGACGATGTTCCAGCGGTCGAGCTGCCCCTGATTGATCTGCTGGGTGCCGTGATAGAGGCCGCTGGTGTCGCCGAGGCCGACGGTGTTGGCGGTGGCGAACAGGCGAAAGGCCGGATGCGGCCGAATCACCTTGTTCTGATCCAGAAGCGTGAGCCGTCCCTCCACCTCCAGAACACGCTGGATAACGAACATCACGTCGGGGCGGCCGGCGTCATATTCGTCGAACACCAGGGCGACGGGGTTCTGCAGCGCCCAGGGCAGCATGCCTTCCCGATATTCGGTGACCTGCTTGCCTTCGCGCAGCACGATCGCATCCTTGCCGATCAGGTCGATTCGCGAAATGTGACTGTCCAGATTGACGCGCACGCAGGGCCAGTTCAGGCGGGCGGCGACCTGCTCGATATGGGTCGATTTGCCCGTGCCGTGATAGCCCTGGATCATCACGCGGCGGTTGTAGGCGAAACCTGCGAGGATCGCCAGCGTCGTGTCGCGATCGAAGCGGTAGGCGTCGTCGATGTCCGGCACATAGTCGGTGGCGCGGGAAAAAGCCGGCACCTTGAGGTCGGAGTCGAGGCCGAAGGTCTGGCGCACCGACACCTCGATATCGGGTGTTCGCGGCAGATCCCCCAGGCTGGCGGACTCGTCGATTTCGCTCGCCGCAGACTCGTTCTGCACCGTCGTTCGCTCCCAATGATGGCCGGATCGGCGTTCAGGCGAGCCGGTCGCTTCCACGTAAGTAGGTATAGGCCTCGTTGATTAACTTCAACCGTTCTTCGGCCGCCTTGTCGCCGTCATTGACGTCGGGATGATGCCGTTTCACCAGTTCCTTGTAACGCGCCTTCAGCTCGTCGGGCGTGGCGTCCTGCTCGAGTTCCATGACCTTCAGCATCTGTTCGCGCTTGCCGTTCCGGCTTCTCGGCCGGTCCCATTCCGCCTTGGCCTCGGCGCCGTCGGTCCCGGGGCCGTTGATCAGTACCTCGAACGGGTCCTGCCACCGCCAGCCATCGCCATGGCGCTCGTCCGCAGTGCCGATCTTCCAGGTCGGCCGGTGCCAGGTGACGTCTTCGCGGAGATAGGCTTCGATCTCCGGCTGACTCATGCCGGAAAAGAAGTCCCAGGCGCGGTTGTAGTCACGGACATGTTCGAGGCAGAAGAAGAAGAACGAACGCAGATGGTCGCGCGATTTGGGCGCGCGATAATCGCCGACCCGTTCGCATCCGGGCCAGTCGCAGGTCCGAAAGGCCTGCTCTTCCGCGCCCGAAAGCTGAAGCACGGCGTCCACACGTCGTCGTCTCTGGCTCATTCAGGCACTATGGCGAGATGCCCAGAGGCCGGCAAGGTCCGATCGACGGCCGAAAACACAGGAACACGCGACCATCCAAGGCGAATGCCGACGGCGCCAGCCACCTCGCATCATCCGGCCAAACCCGGTCGCTCCCGAGGCGGGGCGCTTCATCGGCCGCTTCCCCTCCCGTACGGGCGCACCCGTACGGGTCGTCGTCAGGTGGGGAAGCCGGCGGGTCAGCGGTTCTCGGGGTCGGAGAGTGCGCGCGCGAGCGAGCAGATGGCTTCCTGGTGCTTCCTCGTCGGAATGCCGATGAAGTTGCGGGCGAGTTCGAGGAGCATGCGCTGCTGCGGTGTCGCCTTGAAGGCGTCGTTGCTGTTCAGGCCGTCGAAGAAGTAGCCGACGTCCACGCCGAGCGCCTGCGCGATATGATAGAGGCGGCCCGCGGCGACGCGGTTGATGCCCTTTTCGTATTTATGCGCCTGCTGATAGGTGACGCCGATCAGCTCGGCCATCTGCTGCTGCGTGAGGCCGAGCATGATCCGGCGCTCGCGCATTCTGGCCCCGACATGCCGATCGATGTCCTGCGCGCGAGACCGGCCGGGGCCTGGGCTCGGGTTCGGCTTGACCATCACAGTCGCCATTTTTTACTCTCCATCCCTTAACACAACGGTTGACATGCTGCCGGTCCTAGAGCGAACGCACCCTCCAGGCCACGCTCCGCTCTCGACGACGGAACTCAGGCCTCTACTGAAAGTTACAGGTGAGACCTTTCTAAATCGTAAAGCGATCAACGCTACGAGGACCTTCCCGCAGGAAGGCTATAGATAGAATTTTAGCTAAATTTCACTTAATCGCAATAGGAAAGTTTGGCGAAGTGGCCGCCTACCTCGACGTGCATGTTCGGAAAGTGAGCAAAATCACACTGATATTCATGATTTCTTCAGGCTGAGGTAGAACTGACGTCTGTCAATGAGACCAGCCCGATCGGGCGTCTATCGGAAAGAGAACGATCATGAGAATTGCCGCGATCATCGAGGATAGATTGACCGAAGTACTGACGCCCAATCGCCTCGAACTGACCGACGAATCGGCGCTGCATGCCGGTCACGCCGGCGCCAGGCCCGAGGGCGAGAGCCATTTTCGTTTGCTGATCGTTAGCGAGCGGTTCGAAAATTGCAGCAGACTAGAACGACAGCGGATGGTCTATCGCGCTCTGGGCGATTTGATGAGGACCGACGTGCATGCCCTATCAATCAAGGCGTTAACGCCCGACGAGCTGCGCCGGCGTTCGTGAATCAGGATGCGGCCTCGGTCCGGCCGGCGCCAGTCCCGAGACGGTGGCGTGCGAGGTAAGATGGTACGATCATCTCGATCGGCGTCGGGGTGATGCCGAGATCCTGCAGCGTCGGCATGGCTTCGCCGACCACATTGTCGGTCCTGAGCATCCGCACCTGGTCGCGGGTCAGCGGCGGCGCCGGCAGGCATTCGAGCAGGCGCGCCTGCATCATGGCCAGCCCCCAGGGAAGATCGACCAGAAGGCGCCGCCGGCGGATCACCGCCAGCAGATAGCGAAGCAGTTCCTCGAAGCTGTAGACTTCGGGGCCGCCGATCTCGTAGATGGTGCCCGCCGCGTCCGCGCGCTCGAGAGCGGCGACGATCGCCCGAGCGAGGTCACCGACATAGACCGGCTGAAACCGGGTCTCGCCGCCGCCGATCAGCGGCAGGGCAGGCGAGAGGCGCGCCATGGCGGCGAAGCGGTTGAAGAAATCGTCCTCCGGCCCGACGACGATGCTCGGCCGAAGGATCACGGCGCGCGGAAAGGCCTCGCGGACCGCCGCTTCGCCCGTGGCCTTGCTGCGCGCATAGGCCGAGGACGAGCCCGCATCCGCACCTATCGCGGAAATCTGGACCATGCGCCGCACACCGGCGGCCGCAGCCGCACGCGCCAGGCGGCCGGGCAGCGCGCCGTGGACCTCCTCGAATCGCTGGCGTCCGGTCTCGTGGAGGATGCCGATCAGATTGACCACGGCTTCGGAGCCGTCGAGCAGCCGGGTCAGAGCGGCTTCGGCCCGGAGGTCGGCGGACTGCGCGACGATCTGGCCGACATCGCCGAGCGGCTGCAGGTGACCGCAAAGACCGGGCGACCGGCTGATCACCCGGATGCGCCAGCCCTGCGACGCCAGCTCGCGGACGAGATGGCGCCCGATGAAGCCGGCTCCGCCGAAAATCGTGATCAAGCGCTGGTTCATCTCGAAACCACCTTTTTTCTTTCTCGACGCCCTTGGCGCGACCACATCGGAACATTCACCTGGCGAAGAGTGTAACACGTCTAAGCCTGCTCCAATGGCAGAATTCAGCGTCGATCGAATGATCTGATCATGCCACCAGGACCTGGACCATCGGATCGGGGAGGTCAATCAAAACCGGGGGCCAGGGCGGCGGTCCCGATCACCGCCGCGGGCAGCATCTACGACCTTTCCGCATTCCCTTCGGCGAGTTCGGTTGACGCCGTCAGCCAGAACCCTTAAATCCAGCATAGCCCAAGCCCAGGTGGCGGAATTGGTAGACGCACTAGCTTCAGGTGCTAGCGGTCGTATGGCCGTGGAGGTTCGAGTCCTCTCCTGGGCACCAAATCTTCTAATCAACTACGGTTAAGCCAGCCTTAACCCGTACGGGTCCATGCTGGACCCCGGTCTCGGCGGTTGGAGGCATGACCGGCGAAACGGCGCGGATCGGAGCGGAGCAGCATGTCGATCAGCTATCACGTTGACGATCTTCCGGCCGACGTCGACCTCGGCGGAGAGGTCGCCGTCGATACCGAGACGCTGGGGCTCGATCCAGCGCGCGATCGACTTTGCGTGGTGCAGATGTCGGCCGGCGACGGCAGCTGCCACGTCGTGCACTTCCCTCATGGCCGTTACGAGGCCCCCAATCTCACCCGCCTCCTCGGCGATCGCGGCGTGATCAAGATCTTCCATTTCGCGCGCTTCGATCTTGCGGTGCTCAAGCGCTATCTCGGCATCGACTGCCGTCCGGTCTACTGCACCAAGATTGCCTCGAAGATTGCGCGGACCTATACCGACCGTCACGGGCTGAAGGAGCTTTGCCACGAACTGCTCGGCATCGATCTGTCCAAGCAGATGCAGAGTTCGGACTGGGGCGCTCCGCGTCTGAGTGAGGCGCAGCTCGCCTACGCCTCCCACGATGTCCTGCATCTGCACGCGCTGCGCGCCCGCCTGGACGAGATGCTCGCACGCGAGAGGCGGGATCACCTGGTGCAGCCCTGCTTCGATTTTCTCCCCCATCGCGCCACGCTCGACCTCGCGGGATGGGCGGCGACCGACATTTTCGCGCATTCATGACCAGTATCGACATGACCGGCATTGGCATGACCAGTATCGGCATGATCGCGCGCCGATCCCAGGCGCCGCGCCGGTTGACCGCATGCGGGCCCGGTGGTGGGATGCCCGAAGGGGTCGAAACCGTCAATCGCTCCGAAACGGAAACATGAGCGCGCCGCTGCCGAAACCCGTCGATCCCGCACCGGAAGGCTCGCACGCCGCGATCGCCACCGGACGCCGGGTCCTGACCATGGAGGCCGACGCGCTGACCGCGCTTGCGGCGGTCCTGGACGACGGCTTCGCGAACGCGGTCGGGCGCATCGCCGCGATCGACGGGCGGGTGATCGTCACCGGCATGGGCAAGAGCGGCCATATCGGCAGGAAGATCGCCGCGACCTTCGCCTCGACCGGCACGCCGGCGCTGTTCGTCCATCCCGCCGAAGCCAGCCACGGCGATCTCGGCATGATCACGTCGGCCGATCTGGTGCTGGCGCTGTCCAATTCCGGAGAGACTCCGGAACTCGCCGACCTCGTCGCCTATTGCCGGCGTTTCAGCATTCCGCTGATCGCGATCGTCGGACGCTCTGAGAGTTCGCTCGCCGAGGCCGCGGATCTCGTGCTGACGCTTCCCGATCGCCCGGAAGCCTGCCCGATGGGTTTGGCGCCGACCACCTCGACGACGGTGAGCCTGGCGCTCGCCGACGCCCTGGCGATCGCGCTTCTGGAAAGAAAAGGTTTCGATGCCGGCCGGTTCGGCGTGTTCCACCCCGGCGGCAAGCTGGGCAAGAAGCTGATCAGGGTCGATCAGCTGATGCATCAGGGCGACGCTCTGCCGCTGGTGGGGCCGGACACGTCGACCGCGGACGCCATCTTGGAGATGACCGCCAAACGCCTAGGCTGCGTCGGCGTGCTCGCCGCCGACGGCGCGCTTGCGGGCATCGTGACCGACGGCGATCTGCGCCGCCACATGGCGCCCGATCTGCTCGGCCGCCGGGCGGCAGACGTAATGACGCCGGCGCCGCGCACCATCCGCCCCGAAGCCCTGGCCGCCGAAGCGCTCGCGGTGATGAACAGCCCGGACAGGCCGATCACCGTGATGTTCGTCCTCGAGGATCGCCGCCCGGTCGGCATTCTGCACATGCATGACTGCCTGCGCGCGGGGGTCGCATGAGCGGCCCTGCGGACGTCTCCGGCAACGCGGCGAGGCTCGTGCGCCAGCCGGGCGACCGTCACAGCCGGCGGGTCGATCGCCTGCGTTTCCTTCTGCCCGCGGCCGCCCTCTCGCTGCTCGCCGTGGTCGTGGCCTGGCCCTGGGTGACGGGCGGCTATCACGGCCTGATCGTCCCGGTCTTCAAGAGCGCCGTCGAACAGGCGAGCGACGCCATGCGCATGGCGAGCCCGCGCTATGTCGGCCGCACGCGCGCCGCCGAGCCCTACGAAGTCACGGCGTTGTCGGCCTTTCTCGACCCGACCGATCCCGACCGGATTCATCTCGACGGGCTGCAGGCGGTGCTGGAGCGGGCGGATTCGTCGACCGTCCGCCTGCGCGCCGACGAGGGCGTCTATTTTCGCGCGAAGGACGCATTGGATCTCGAGGGAGCGCTGGAGCTGACCTTCGGCGAAGGCTATCGCTTCAGGACGGCGAAGGCCCATGTCGACCTCGGCCGCGGCCGGGTCGAGGGCCCGATGCCGGTGACCGGCGACGGCCCCGTCGGCACGCTCGCCGCCGACCGTTTCGACATCGAGAACGGTGGCGAGAGGCTTCGCTTCGAGGGTCGGGTGCGGGTCACCATCCTGCCGGAAGGACCGACGACGTGAGCGGGCGTTCGGGTCTCTTCGGGCGTGGCCTGGCCGCAGCGCTGGCCGTTTCGGCGCCGGCCGCCTCGTTGGCGGGCGCCCAGTCCCTGGATCACGATTCCAGCCTGCCGATCGAGATTTCCGCGGACAGCCTGGAGGTCGCCCAGGAGGAGCAGATTGCCACCTTCGCCGGCAATGTCGATGCGGTCCAGGGCGATTTCGTGCTGAGCGCCGACAAGCTCGAGGTTTACTACGAGGGCAAGTCCGGCGAAGGCAAGTCCGCCGGCGTCGGTCTCGCCGCCGGCAGCAGCAGTTCGATCCGGCGGATCGACGCCACGGGCAACGTCATCATCTCATCGCCGGAAGAGACGGCAGAAGGCCGGTTCGGCACTTATGACGTGCCCTCGAAGCAGATGACCCTCGAAGGCCGGGTGGTGCTCACCCGCGGCGACAACGTGATTCGTGGCGAGCGGCTGGTGCTGGATCTGGTCACCGGAAAGTCCAGAATCGTCGGCGCCGGGACCGAGGTCGCCGATGGCGAGGACCCCGAGTCCTCGACGCGGGTGCGGGCGCTGTTCACGCCGAAATCGAAGGACGGTCAGCCTGCCGGCGAGGGCACGGAATGAGCGAAGCGCTTCATCAGGCGGACAGGGACGAGGACGAGCACCGGGGGCCGCGGCTGGTCTCGGAAGCCAAAGGCCTCGCCGCCGCCAATCTCGGCAAGCAGTTCAAGCAGCGCCCCGTGCTCAGGGATGTGAGCCTGCATGTGAAGCGCGGCGAGGCGGTCGGCCTGCTCGGACCCAACGGCGCCGGCAAGACCACCTGCTTCTACATCATCACCGGCCTGCTGCAGGCCGACTACGGCGCGATCACGCTCGACGGCGCCGACATCACCACCTTGCCGATGTACCGCCGCGCCCGCCTCGGTATCGGCTATCTGCCGCAGGAAGCCTCGATCTTCCGCGGCCTCAGCGTCGAGGCCAACATCCGCGCCGTGCTCGAGGTCGCCGAGCCCGTGCGCAGCAAGCGCGAGGCCAGGCTGGACGAGCTGCTCGCCGAGTTTTCGCTGACCCATCTCAGAAGGGCGCCGGCGCTGGCCCTGTCCGGCGGCGAGCGCCGGCGGGTCGAGATCGCCCGTGCGCTCGCCTCCGATCCGAGCTTCATGCTGCTGGACGAGCCGCTCGCCGGCATCGATCCGATCAACGTCGCCGAGATCCGGGATCTGGTGGGCCATCTCAAGGATCGCGGCCTCGGCGTTCTGATTACCGACCATAACGTCCGCGATACACTGGATATTATCGATCGTGCCTACATACTGCATGAAGGGCACGTCCTGATGGAGGGCGCCCCGGACAAGATCGTCGCCGATGAGGGTGTGCGCCGGGTCTATCTCGGCGAGCGTTTCAGCCTCTGACGGATCGTCGAAAGGATCGCGATCAGGCTCGACATGCGGGGAATGTTTTCAAGTATCGAAAGACGCCCTTGATGAAAGGCGTCCGGACCCTTCGGGCCTGGATGCGGCGGGCGTTCCGCACGCGCACGCCGAGCGGGCGTTAGGGGCGCGCCGGGATGTCCGTCTCGCTTCGTCTCGACCTCAGGCAGAGCCAGAGCCTGGTGATGACGCCGCAGCTGCAGCAGGCGATCAAGCTGCTGCAGCTCGGCAATCTGGAGCTCGCCGCCTATGTCCAGCAGGAGCTGGAGCAGAACCCTTTCCTGGAAAGAAAGGACGAGCCGGGCGACGGCGCGGGCGAGCCGCCGTCGGCGACCACGACGGCCGGCGACGACGGGGCGGGCACGCTGAGCGGCACGCCCGATTTCGTCACCGAAGACGGCGCCAGCGGCGAAGGGTGGTCGGGCTCCGGCGAGGACGGCTGGAACGACGGCGAAGGCAACGTGCCGCTTCCGGGCGTGGGCGTCGAGCATGTCGCCGACGGTTTCGCCTATACCGGCCGCGGCGGCAGCATGGCCTTCGACGACGAGGGTGACAGCCTGGAGAACAGAGCGACCAGGCCCAAGACGCTGCAGGAGCATCTGATCGAGCAGATGGTCCTCGATCTGACCGACGGCCAGGAGCGCCTGATCGCCCATCATCTGATCGAGATGGTGGACGAGGCCGGGTATTTCCGGGGCGAGCTCGAGGATGTGGCGGCCCAGCTGGGCTGCGGGCTCGAAGCGACCGAGGAGGTGCTCGTTCGCCTGCAGCGCCTCGATCCGCCGGGAGTCTGCGCCCGGTCTCTCGAGGAATGCCTGGCGCTGCAGCTGCGCGAGCTCGACCGCCTGGACCCCGCCATGGAAGTCCTGCTCGATCACCTCGACGCGCTAGCCCGCGCCGACGTCGCCCAGCTGCACAAGCTCTGCGGCGTCCTGCCCGACGACATGCCCGAGATGATCGCCGAGCTCAAGGCCCTGAACCCCAAGCCGGGCCAGGGATTCACCGAGCTTCCGATCGACGCCGTCGTGCCCGACATCTTCGTTCTGCCGGTCGCCGGCGGCTGGCGCGTCGAGCTGAACACGGCAACGTTACCGAAGCTGATCGTCAACAATGATTACCATACTATCGTACGCAAGAGCGTCGGGAACGAAGCCGCCAGAGAGTATGTCGCCGAGCGCTATCAGGCGGCCAACTGGCTGATCAAGGCGCTGGATCAGCGCGCCCGCACCGTCCTCAGGGTTGCGGAAGCGGTGGTTGAGAGACAGGCGGGATTCCTGACCCATGGAGTCGCCCATCTGAAACCGCTGGTCCTGCGCGACATCGCCGCCGCGATCGAGATGCACGAGAGCACCGTGTCGCGCGCCACGGCGGACAAATTCGTCGCGACGCCGAGGGGCAACTACCCCTTTAAATACTTCTTTTCCAACGCCTTGCCTGCCGCGGACGGCGAGGGTGGCCACGCCGCCGAGGCGATCCGGCAGAGGATCCGGGAGCTGATCGACGACGAGCCGCCTGACAAGGTGCTCTCGGACGACCAGATCGTCACCCTATTGCGCGCGAATGGCGTATCGATCGCCCGTCGGACCGTGGCGAAATATCGCGAATCGTTATCGATTCCATCTTCTGTTCAGCGTAGACGGGAGAAGTCATTAAGGCTTGCGTAATGCGCCCTTTCGCTCCATTTTCTCGGCACGACGAGAAGGAGCCGGAAAAGAAATCAGCGACGCGACGGCAAGGCCGCAGATAAATCGCCCCCTCTCTGTTCCGGAGGTCCCGACGATCCCATTTACAATGGTGATGCTCAGGCAGCCTTCGGCGGATGTTCCGGTTCCGGGCCCGATGGTATGTTTGGTTCGATGAAAGCGCTGGTGCGACGAAGGGGCGATTTGCTGTATCGGTCAGCTTTGCAAGACGAAATCACGATGATGACGTGGCCGGCCCGGGAGGCCGGTCCCAACGGAGACGCAAGACGGTCCTGACATGATCGATATTGCCGATATCCTCTCACCCGAAGGGGTGATCGTCGACTTGAAGGTCTGCAACAGCAAGCGCCAGGTGCTGAAGGAGCTTGCGGACCATGCCGCGGAGCTGATCGATGTCGATCGACAGCAGCTTCTCGAAGCGCTGATGGAGCGTGAACGGCTTGGCACCACCGGCGTCGGGCACGGCATCGCGATCCCGCATGCCCGCCTCGACAAGCTGGACAGGGTGGTGGGCCTGTTCGCACGCCTCGAGCAGCCCATCGACTTCGAGGCCCTGGACGATCAGCCCGCCGACCTCATTTTCATGCTGCTGGCACCGAATTCGGCGGATGCCGACAGCCTGAAGGCGCTGGCACGGGTGTCGCGGGTCCTGCGTGATCGCGGGCTGCAGCAGCGTCTGCGCCAGACGCGCGATGCCGATGCGGTCTATCGCATGCTCACCGAAAAGCCGGAATCCCACGCGGCCTGAAGGAGATCATGACCAAGCGTCGGGGAGCCGTCACCCTTGGTCGTCCAGTCGATGCGGCTGGGGATGGACCCGCCGACGCGCAGCCTCTGCTGATCCACGCCTCGGCCGTGCGTTTCCTCGAAAAAGGCGTGTTGCTGCTCGGCCGTTCGGCCAGCGGCAAGTCCGATCTGGCCCTTCGCCTGATCGACGCCGGCGGCCGATTGATCGCCGACGACCAGGTCGGCCTGAGAAGCACCGGCGATCGGCTCACGGCGGAGGCACCGGCCAGGCTCGCCGGGCTGATCGAGCTTCGCGGCATGGGCATCATGCGCGTTCCGCACAGTCCAGGCCTGATCGACCTCGCCGTCGATCTCGACGCCAGCGACCGCGACGAAGACCGGCTGCCGGAGGCCCGGACCTTGTCGTTTTGCGGCATCGCCCTGCCGACCATCGGCCTGGATGCGCAGGCCGCTTCGGCCGTCGCCAGGATCAGGCTGGCCCTCGAAGTCGAAAGAGTCTTCTGACATGGTGGCCGAACGCATCGTTCTGGTGACCGGACTGGCCGGCGCCGGTCGCACCACGGCGCTCAAGGCGCTGGAAGACCTCGGCTACGAGGCGGTGGACAATCTGCCCGCCTCGCTCCTGAATGGTTTGCTGCGGACGGGCGATCTTTCCGAGGGCAGCCTCGCGATCGGCATCGATTCCCGAAGCCGCGCCTTCGATCCCGACGAATTGCTGGCGCGTCTCGACCACGACATGGGTGTCCCGGGCGCCGACGTGCGCATGCTGTTCCTCGACTGCGACGACGAGGTGCTGGCCAGGCGCTTCACCGAGACCCGGCGTCGTCATCCGCTGGCGCCGGACCGTTCGGTCGCCGACGGCATCGCCCGCGAACGGGCCCTGATGGCGCCGTTGCGCGAAGCAGCGGACGTCATCGTCGACACCAGCCACCTCTCGCCCGGCGAGCTTCGCCAGCTGACCGCGGGCCACTTCGCCTTCGGCCGCGACGACAGCCTGGTGGTGTCGGTGCTGTCGTTCAGCTATCGAAAGGGTTTGCCGAGAGAGGCGGATTTGGTATTCGACGTTCGGTTCCTCGCCAACCCGCACTATGATGCCCGGCTGCGGCCGATGACCGGCATCGACAGACCCGTCCAGAACTACATCGACGCCGACCCCAAGTTCAGAAAGTTTTTACAGGATCTTGAGGACTTTCTGCTACCGTTGCTGCCCGCCTACCGGCTTGAGGGAAAGAGCTATTTGACCATCGCATTCGGATGTACCGGAGGACGTCATCGGTCGATCGCCACCGCCGAGCTGTTCGCGGAGAGATTGCGCGCCGCCGGCTGGTCGCCCCTCGTCCGTCACCGCGACACGCCCGACGCCAATCGCGCCAGGGCGACCGCGTCGTCATCCGATCGGAGCCCGGGGGAAAAGACCAGATGATCGAGCGGAACAGAGCATGATCGGCATGGTTCTCGTCACCCATGGCCGCCTGGCCGAGGAGTTCATCGCCGCGACCCAGCATGTCGTCGGACCCCAGGACAACATGCGCGGCATCTCCATGGGCCCGGAGGACGACAGCGAGCAGCGGCGCCAGGACATCATGGACGCGGTCGCCGAGGTCGACGACGGCGACGGCGTGATCGTGCTCACCGACATGTTCGGAGGCACGCCCTCCAACCTCGCGATCTCGATCATGGACAAGGCGCGCATCGAGGTGATCGCCGGCGTCAATCTGCCGATGCTGATCAAGCTCGCGAGCGTGCGCAACACCGAGAGCCTGGAGCAGGCGGTGGTCAGCGCGCAGGAAGCGGGCAAGAAATACATCAACGTGGCCAGCACGCTCCTGAACGTCAGTCAGGCCAAATAGGGGCGATGGCCGGGCCCAGGATCATCGTTCCCGGCGATTTCCGCCGATGGGTCAAGGTGGTCAACCAGCGCGGCCTGCATGCCCGTGCCGCCGCGAAATTCGTCAAGACGGCCTCGCAGTTCCAGGCGGACATCAAGGTCGGCCATGGCGGCCTTGTGGTGCCGGCGACCTCGATCATGGGGCTGATGATGCTGGCCGCCGCCACCGGCGCCATTCTCGAGATCGGCGCCAGTGGCGACGACGCCGAGCTCGCCCTCGACGAGCTGGAGCAGCTGGTCGCCGAAGGCTTCGAGGAACCCTGAGCGGCGACGTCGCGTCCGGCTTGCTCCGAAACGCCCCTTGTGGTTTAACCCCAAGCCGCATCGAAGACGGATTCAGTCTACGTTTTCCGGGCGTGACGGCGGGACGTGCACCGCCCGGTTCCCTCCACTTCACCGAGCGAAACCAGCCATGACCGACTTCACCGACTACAAGGTCGCCGACATCGGCCTCGCCGACTGGGGCCACAAGGAAATCGCGATCGCCGAAAAGGAAATGCCGGGTCTCATGGCCCTTCGCGAGGAGTATGGCGACACGCGCCCGCTGGACGGCGCCCGCATCGCCGGCTGTCTGCACATGACCATCCAGACCGCCGTGCTGATCAGGACGCTGACCCATCTCGGCGCCACCGTGCGCTGGAGCTCCTGCAATATTTTTTCGACTCAGGATCACGCCGCCGCCGCGATCGCCGACCTCGGCATCCCCGTCTTCGCCTGGAAGGGCGAGACCGAGGAGGAATATGACTGGTGTGTCCGAAAGACCATCGACGGTCATCCCGACTGGCGCCCGAACATGATCCTGGATGACGGCGGCGACCTCACCCAGATCATGCATGACGACTATCCCGAGCTGATGGCGAAGGTGCGAGGAATCTCCGAGGAGACCACCACCGGTGTCCATCGCCTCTACGAGATGGCCAAGGACGGTTCGCTCAAATGCCCCGCCATCAACGTCAATGACAGCGTCACCAAGTCGAAATTCGACAACAAATATGGCTGCCGCGAGAGCCTGGTGGATGCGATCCGGCGCGCCACCGACGTGATGATGGCCGGCAAGGTCGCCGTGGTCGCGGGCTATGGCGACGTCGGCAAGGGCAGCTCCGAGAGCCTGCGCAACGCCGGTGCGCGCGTGCTGGTGACCGAGGCCGATCCGATCTGCGCCCTTCAGGCCGCCATGGAGGGCTACGAGGTCGTCACCATGGACGAGGCGGCGCCGCGCGGCGACATCTTCGTCACGGCGACGGGGAATACCGACATCATCACCCTCGACCACATGCGCGACATGAAGGACGGCGCGATCGTCTGCAATATCGGCCATTTCGACAACGAGATTCAGGTCTCCTCGCTCACCAACATGAAATGGACCGAGATCAAGCCTCAGGTCGATCAGATCGAGTTCCCGGACGGCAAGCAGATCATCCTGCTGGCCAAGGGACGGCTCGTAAATCTCGGCTGCGCCACCGGCCATCCGAGCTTCGTCATGAGCGCCTCCTTCACCAACCAGACCCTCGCGCAGATCGAGCTCTGGCAGAACGCCGAGAATTACGAGAACCAGGTCTACGTTCTCCCCAAGGCGCTCGACGAGAAGGTCGCCGCCCTCCACCTGGAAAAGGTCGGCGCCAAGCTCACCAGGCTCAGCGAAAAGCAGGCCGCCTATATCGGCGTCACCACCGAAGGCCCCTTCAAACCCGAAGCCTACCGCTACTGAGGCGCGGGTGGCGTGGCCACCTCATGGACTTGGCTGTGAGTTTGCACGTGAATGCGGGCGCTTACCCTCGAACTCCGTGATCTCGCTGCGACGCATGGGCTTGCAGCGAGATTGGCGGAGCGCTTGCAGGGCGGTGATGTTATCGCGTTCGGGGCGACCTCGGCGCCGGCAAGACCGAGTTCGCACGCGCGCTGATCCGAGCCCGGTCCGGCGCCGAGATCGAGGTGCCGAGCCCGACCTTCACGATCATGCAGGACTACCTCGCTGGACGGCCTGACCATCCGCCATATCGACCTCTACCGCATCGCCGATCCGGACGAGCTGTTCGAACTCGGCCTGGAGGAGGCGCCGGGCGAGGACGAGGCCTGGCTGGTGGAATGGCCCGGAACGAGCCGCGAGGCCGTCTCGCCGGAACCTGCCTGGAGCTTGCCCTGGAGGAAGGCGAAGCGCCCGAAGCGCGCATTGCCCGGCTAACCGGCGACGAAGCCTGGACCCCACGCCTGCCGGCCCTCGCCCCATGACGGACCGTAGCGCAGCGATCGCCTGGATCTCAGGCAAGTCTGACCGCCGAGGCAGCACCTCGTGACGGAGCCGCAGACGCCGCCATCGAAAAATTCCTGCAGGTCACCGGTCAAGGCCGCGCCTTGAGGAAACGGCTGGCGGGTGATGCTTCGGCCAGGCGCTATGAGCGGCTGATCGGCGGGCCGATGCCGGCGGTGCTGATGGACTGCCCGCCGGAACGCCTGGACGTCCGGCCCTTTCTCGACATCGCGAAATGGCTTCGTCAGGCCGGCTTCACGGCGCCGCTGGTCCTCGGCGCGGACGCCGGCGAGGGCCTCGTGCTGATGGAGGATCTGGGTGACGCGCTGTTCAGCCGCGTGCTCGCGGCCGATCCCAGACGGGTGGATGAGGAGGAACTCTACGGCATCGCCGTCGATCTTCTGGTCGCCCTGCAGGCGCTGGAGCCGCCCGCCTGGCTTCCCGCCTATAATGACGAGGTGATGCTGGAGGAGGTCGGCCGTTTCACGAAATGGTACGCATCGCGTCTCGGCGAGCGCGCCAAGGCCGACTATCTCGACATCTGGCGTTCGCTCCTGCCGTCGGCCCGCGTCGGCGTCGACGCCTTCGTCTATGTCGACTATCACGCCGACAACCTGCTCTGGCTGCCCGGCCGCCACGGCCTTGCCCGCGTCGGCCTGCTCGATTTCCAGGACGGGCGCCTTGGCCCGCCGGCCTATGACCTGGTCTCCCTACTGGAGGACGCGCGCCGCGACGTGCCGCCCGACCTGGCCGAACGCATGATCGCGCGCTACCTCGCGGCGCGGCCGGCGCTGGACGAGGACGCCTTTCGCACCTCCTACGCCGTGCTCGGCGCGCAGCGCAACTGCAAGATCCTCGGCCTCTTCTCCAGGCTTGCGATCGAGGAGGGCAAGACCCGCTATCTCGACCTTCGGGACCGGGTGCGCGCCCACCTTCAGCGGGATCTCGCCCACCCGGCACTGGCCGCGCTCGCCGCCTGGTTCGACGACAATATCGCGTTGAATATCGCCAGCTGACAAAACACAGTGTAAAAACGCGCCATGGCGCGGGTGTCGACCATTCCGGCCGGCGTGCCGTTCGTCGACGCGCTGGCATCCGGTCTTCTTGCAGAGGCCTCGAACATGGGGGCGGACGGCGATGCGCTTGCGCTCGCCGACATGCTGGTGCTGCTCCCCAACCGCCGCGCCTGTCGAAGCCTGCGTGATGCCTTCTGGCGGGCGGGCGGCGGCAGGGCCCTCGCCCTGCCGGCGATCCAGCCGATCGGCGATCTCGATCCGGACGATCACCTGCTCGACGCCGGGAGCGAGCTGGATCTGTCGCCAGCCATCGGTGGGCTCAGGCGCCGGCTGCTGCTCACGCGGCTCCTGATGCGGGCCAAGAAGCTCGATCTGACCGCGGATCAGGCCGGGCGCCTCGCCGAGGATCTTTCCGATCTCTTGGACGAACTTCAGACCGAGTGCGTGCCGCTCGATGCCCTGGAGGATCTGGTGCCGGAAGCGTTCGCCGCCCACTGGCAGCTAAGCCTCGACATCCTGCAGATCATCGGCCGCTTCTGGCCGGCGGTTCTGGCCGAGGAGGGTGCGCTCGACCCGGCGGAACGCCGCCACCGCGTCCTGACGGCGCTGGCCGAGCGCTGGGCGACGGCGGCGCCCGCGAAACGAATCGTGGCCGCGGGCTCGACCGGCAGCATTCCTGCGACCCGGGCGCTGCTGAAGGTGATCGCTTCGCTGCCGAACGGCGAGGTGGTGCTGCCCGGGCTGGATCGCGATCTCGATGACCGAAGCTGGCAGGCGCTGACGCCGCAGCATCCGCAGCATGGATTGAAGAACCTCCTCGCCGCCCTCGACATTCATCGAGGCCAGGTCAGCCTCTGGCCTCGAGTCGACGAGGTCGACGCTCGGCCTGAGGCACGGCAAAAGCTGCTGCGGGACGTGATGCAGCCGAGCGGGCTGGAGGGCGGCTGGCGGACCGCGCCGATCGAGGCCGCAGGGCTCGAAGGTTTGAGCCTTGCCGAGCATCCGGACGCCATGACCGAGGCGACGGCGATCGCCCTTCGTCTGCGCGCGGCGCTGCTGGAGGCGGGGCGGACCGCGGCGCTGATCACGCCGGACCGGTCGCTGGCACGTCGGGTGATGGTCGAGCTTCGGCGTTTCGGCATCGAGATCGACGACAGCGCCGGCGTGCCGCTCGACCGTACCGCGGCCGGCAGTTTCCTGCTGCTCACGGCGAAGCTGGTGGTGGACGAGGTGCGGCCGGTGGCGCTGCTCTCGGTGCTGAAGCACCCGCTGATGCGCGGCGGGCTCGAGGCCGAGATGGTGCGCCGGCGGGCGCGAGCGCTGGATCGGCTTTGCCTGCGCGGGCCGACGATTCTCGGCGGTTTTCGCCAGATCGTCGGCGAGCTCAACGAGCTTCGCCAGGCCGCGGGCGACGATCGGCCCGAGCGGCAGGACGAACTGCTCGAGCTTCGGGACTGGATCGAATCGCTGGCGGGATTGGCCGAACCGTTTGCCGGACTCGCCGCCGGAAAGGACGCCGCGCTCGCCGATCTCGCCGCCGCCCATCTCAAATTCGCCGAGGCGCTGGCCGCGGTCGACGGCAATGGCGAGGCGCTCTGGGCGAAGGAGGCGGGGCAGGCCGCGGCCGGGCTGTTCCGGGAGCTGCTGGAGGCGGCCGATCCCGAGGACCGGCTGCCGCCCGCGGCCTATCCGCCGCTGCTCGCCTCGCTGATGACCGCGCGCCCGGTGCGTCCGCGACGGCCGGCTCATCCCCGGCTGTTCATCTACGGCCAGCTGGAAGCGCGGCTGCAGCAGGCGGATCTCACCGTGATCGCGGGGCTGAACGAGGGCGTCTGGCCGGGCGCCGCCGAGCCCGGCCCCTGGCTCAACCCGTCCATGCGCGAAAGCCTGGGGCTGCCGCCATTGGAAAGAAGGATCGGGCAGGCGGCCCATGATTTCGTCCAGGCGGCGGCAGGCTCCGAGGTGGTCCTGTCCCGCGCGGAGAAGGACCTTGCCTTCAGCCCGACCGTGCCGTCCCGCTGGCTGGTGCGGCTGAAGGCCGTTCTGGACGGCGGTCTTGCCGAAGGTTGGATTGCGATCCAGGAGAAGCCGGATTGGCGGCAATGGGCCTCATCCCTCGATGTTCCGACTGACCGCCCGCGACCGGCGGAGCAACCCAAACCCCGCCCGGCGGTCGCCGCGCGCCCGCGAAAACTGTCGGTGAGCGATGTCGGGCGCTGGATGAACGATGCCTATGGGCTCTATGCCAGGAGGATTTTGGGGCTGAAGCCGCTCGAAGCCCTGGAGGCCGACCCGGAGGCGGGCGATCGCGGCACCGTCATCCACGAGGCGTTGGAGCGCTTCGTCCGCGCCTATCCCGGCGCCTTGCCGGAGGATGCCTTCGCCAGGCTGGAGGAATGCGGGAAAAAGGCGTTCGCCCGCTTCAACCAGCGCCCGCAGGTGCAGGCGCTTTGGTGGCCGCGATTTCTCGAAGCAGCGGCCTGGGTGGTCGGCGAGGAGCGTGTGCGCCGGGGCGATCTGGAGGCTATTCTGGTGGAGCTCAATGGCGAACTGGTGATCGAAGCGCCCGCGGGACCGTTTCGCCTGACCGCGCGCGCCGACCGTCTCGAGAAGCGTGTCGACGGCGGGGTGGTGATCGTCGACTACAAGACGGGCGCGCCGCCCGGCCCGAAGGAGATGGAACTCGGTCGCGCGCCGCAGTTGCCTTTGGAGGGGGGGATTTTTGAACGGGGCGGCTTTGCCGATGGCCATGCGGGCGGCGCGGGCCTGGCACTCGCGGGGCTCGAGTTCTGGCAGCTTGCCGGCGGCGAGGAGGCGGGGCGGCTCAAACGCTGCCCGCGGGAGCTGGCGGCGGCGGCGCTGGAGGGGATTTCGGCGCTGGTCCGGCACTATGATCAGGAAAACACCCCCTATCCCGCCGCCTACCGGCCGCCGAACACAAACCGCCGCGGCGACTACGACCATCTGGCGAGGCTCGGCGAATGGCCCAACTGACGGCGATGCCTGGAGCGTCCAGGCCCAAGCCGACGCCGGAGCAGCATCGGGCGGCCGATCCCGGAAGCTCCGTCTGGGTCACCGCATCCGCCGGCACTGGCAAGACCCACGTGCTGTCCAATCGCCTGCTGCGGCTACTGGTGGAGGGGGCGGATCCGGCCGGCATTCTTTGTCTCACCTACACCAAGGCCGGCGCGGCCGAGATGGCGAGGCGGGTGCAGGACGATCTCGCCAAGCTCGCCGTGATGGCCGACGACGCCCTTGCCGAAGACCTCGAAAACCTGCTCGGCCGGCCGCCGACGGCGGCGGAACGCGCGCGTGGCAAGAACGGTCTGCTGCAGGTGCTCGACCTGCCGGGCGGCCTGCGCATCATGACCATCCACAGCTTTTGCCAGTCCCTGCTCTACCGCTTCCCGCTGGAAGCCGGCGTCAGCCCGCATTTCGAACTTCTGGAGACGCGTGCGACGGCGGGGCTGCTGCGGCAGGCGCGGGACGCCGTGCTGATCGACCGTTCGCCCGCCATCAGGGAGGCGGTGCGGCAGGTGGCGGTGGCGCTCGGCGAGCATTCGCTCGGCGAGGGGCTTTCCGCGCTCGACGGCAAGCGCACCGCATTCACCCGCCTGCTCGCCCGCCTTGGCGGCGACGTCGATGCGCTGGTCGCCGAGGTCCACGCGGTGCTCGGGATCGAGAACGGGCTGACGATCGAACGGTTGCGCGAGCGGATGGTCGACGATCCGGCGCTGGACGAGCCGGGGTTGTTCGCGGCGGCGTCCGCCCTTTCCGGCAGCGGAAACGAGAACGATCGGGAACGCGGGCGCGTCATCAACGAATGGCTGCAAGCTCAGTCGATCGAGCGTCTGCGTCTGCTCGATGGCTACGAGAAGGTTTTTCTCACGGCCAAGCGTCAGGCGAAGGCCCAGAAAAACGTCGCGACGAAGCAGGTCGTAGAGGGGCAGCCGTCCGCCTGGCCGGTCCTCGAAAACGAGCAGAAACGCCTCGAAACCTTCGGGACCTTGGAAAAAGCCGCCGCCGTCGCCGGGAAGACGGCGGCGCTGCTTCGGGTCGGGGCGGCGGTGATCCAGGCCTATGAGCGGCGAAAGCGCGCCGATGGCGGCCTCGACTACACCGATCTGATCGATCGGAGCCGGCGGCTCCTCGCCGATCCCGAGACCGGCGACTGGGTTCGCTACAAGCTGGATCAGCGCATCGACCATCTGCTGATCGACGAGAGCCAGGACACCAGCCCGGACCAGTGGGCGATCGTGCAGGCGCTGATCGACGACTTCTGGAGCGGCGAGGGCACGCGCGAAAAACCGCCGACGCTGTTCGTGGTCGGCGACGAGAAGCAGTCGATCTTCGGCTTTCAGGGTGCGAACGTCGAGACCTATCAGCGGCTGAGACGTGATTTCGAGCATCGGGCAGGGGCGGCGAGACGCCCCTGGCAGGACGTGCCGCTCGAAGAGTCCTTTCGCTCGGCGCCGGCGATCCTGCAGGCGGTGGATGCGGTGTTCGAGCCGGCCGAAATGCGTGCCGGCGTCCATGGCGGCGACGGGCCGATCGGGCACCGGGCATTCAAGGAGAAGGCGAAGGGGCTGGTCGAGGTCTGGCCGCTGATAGAGGGCGAGATGGCGCCGGATGCGGAACCCTGGGCCCTTCCGGATCGCGCCGCCGTCACGGTCAGCGCCGAGCGTCGCCTCGCGCGCTCGATCGCCGAGCAGATCCGCCACTGGCTGCTGAACGGCACGCCTCTTGCCAGGACCGGCGAGCCGATCGGAGCCGGCGACGTGATGATTCTGCTGCCGAGGCGCGGCGTGCTGCAGGACCTGCTGATCCGCGAGCTCAAGCAAAACAATGTGCCCGTGGCCGGCGCCGATCGCATCGGCCTGCTCGACGAGCTGGCGGTGATGGACCTGATGGCGCTCGGCGACGCGCTGCTGCTGCCGGAAGACGATCTCACCGTCGCGACCGTGCTCAGGAGCCCGCTGTTCGACGTCAACGAGCAGCAGCTGTTCATGCTCGCCCATGACCGCGGCGACCGGCCGCTCTGGCGCCGTCTGGGCGACCTGCGCGAGACCCATCCCACCATTGCCGATGCGGACGACCGGTTTCGCCAACTCCTGGCCAGGGTCGACTACACGCCGCCCTTCGAATTCTTTTCGCGCTTTCTGGCGGAAGGGGCGCCCAGCGGCCGGCGGCGACTGCTGAGCCGGCTCGGGCCGGCGGCCGTCCTGCCGATCGAGGCCTTCCTCGCCCAGGCGATCGCCTATGAGCGCTCGAATCCGCCTTCCCTGCAGGGCTTTCTGCACTGGCTGCGCGCCGACAGCGAGGCCATCAGGCGCGATGCCGACGAGGGCGGCGACGAGGTGCGCATCCTGACCGTGCACGGCTCCAAGGGGCTCGAAGCGCCGATCGTGTTTCTGGCGGACACCACCTACGCCAAGACCCTGAAGCAGGATCGCCTGCTCTGGCGGGACGACGGTCTGCCGTTCTGGAAGGCGGCCGAAAAGGCGCGGGATCCGAAAAGTGAAGCGCTCTACCGGCTTCAGGAAACGCGGATGCGGGAAGAGCACCGGCGCCTTCTCTACGTCGCCATGACCCGCGCCGAAGAACGGCTGATCGTCGCCGGCTGCGCGCGCAAGGGAAAGAAGGGCGCGAACGACGGCGCGGCCGTGCCGTCCAGCTGGCACGACATGATCCGCGCCGGCCTCGAACGCCTGGGCGGCGCGGCCGCCACCTTGACCCTGCCTGGCGGCGTCACGGGCGAAGTGCTGCGCTTCGGCGACGGCGAAGCGGACGCCCCGTCGGCGCGGCAGGCCGCCCTGCCGTTCGCGCTGGACGGCGCAGGCACGGCGCCGCCGCCTGCGTGGCTGGCCGCGGCCGTCCGCGGCGAAGCGAAAGCGGAGCCGCTGGTTCCCTCGGCCGACCCCGAGGCGGACGATCCGCCGGCGGAAAGCCCGCTTTCCGATGACGGACCCAGGCGCTTCGGCCGCGGGCTCCTGATCCACAAGCTCCTGCAGATCCTTCCGGATCTGCCCGCGGAGGACCGCGGGCCGGCGATGTGGCGCTATCTCGAAAAACCCGGCCTCCGCCTCGATCCGGCCGCGGCGGAGGCGATCGCGGCAGAGGTCGCGGCGATCCTCGACAATCCCGATTTTCGCGAGCTTTTCGGCCCGTTTTCCCGCGCGGAGGTGCCGCTGGTGGGCGAGGTCGCGGGCCGGCGGGTGAGCGGGCAGGTGGATCGCCTCGCGGTGCTGGCGGACGAGGTGCTGGTGGTCGACTACAAGACCAACCGTCCGCCGCCGAGGCGGCAGGAGGACGTCGCGCCGGCCTATGGCCGCCAGATGGCGATCTATCGAGACCTTCTCCGCCGGATCTATCCGGACCGGCCGGTGCGGTCGGCCCTGCTCTGGACCGAAGGCCCGCGTCTGATGCCGCTCGACGATCGCTGGCTGGACGCCTTTGCGACAACTTGACAACGGCCCGGGCGACCCCACCTCTGCTTGACGCTCACGCCGTGGTCCACCTACTCTCAGGGGTAAGAAGGCCCTGCTGCGGCAGCGCATCGATGGAACACACCCACGTAGGGATGCAACGATGGCGATTATCGAAACCACCGACTCGTCGTTCGAAACGGATGTCCTGAAGTCTGAGACGCCCGTGGTCGTGGACTTCTGGGCGGAGTGGTGCGGACCGTGCAAGAGCATAGCACCTCATCTCGAGGAACTGGCGGCCGAGAAGGGCGAGCAGATCAAGGTCGCCAAGGTGAACATCGACAACAACCCGCTGACGCCGACCAAATACGGCGTGCGCGGTATCCCCACGCTGATGCTGTTCAAGGACGGCGAGCTCGCGGCCACCAAGGTCGGCGCGGTGCCCAGGACCAAGCTGTTCGAGTGGGTCGACGAGGCGATGTAAACGCCTGCGGACAAGCCTGAGGTGAACTCGCCGGCGGCGCGTTCACCTGGATCGGTTTCCGCCCGCCCGCGAGTTCGATCGCCCTTCGCTAAAGGAACGGAAAGAGGTCGGCAAGGCTTTACTTCCGGCATCTTATCACCGAAAACCGAGACTTGAGGGAAGCAGGAGCCGAGGCATGCTCACGCCTTCGGTCGGGCAGGATTGGGGACGGAAACCGCGGATGCGATTGGCCCGAATGGCAGGCATGATGGTCGTCGTGTCGACGCTCCCAGGAGCGTCGCTGGCCGATATGCCGGGCGACGACCTGGCCGATCGCTTCAGCCGCAATGTTCTGGCGACGCTGACCGAGGAGAACGCCGGCGATCTGGCGATCCTGACCCAATTCTACCTCGAGCGCGATATGGCGCCGGTCTGGGTGACCGACGAGGCGCCGACAGATCGCGCCCGGGATCTCCTGCATATCCTCGAAACCTCGACCTATGACGGGCTCGACCCTCACGACTACGACGTCGACACCATCGAACGGCTCATGGCGAGCCGCCATGCGGGCGAGCTCGCCGAGCTCGACCTTCGCCTCAGCCTCAGCCTGACCCAGTTCCTCTCCGATCTCGGATCGGGGCGCACCGAGCCGAGCACGATCGATCCCGGCCTGTTCGTCTACCCGCAGGACATCGACAAGGCCGAAGCGATCGAGGCGGCCGCCGACGCGGACGACATCGGCGTGTTCGTCGGCCGCTATCGCCCCAGACAGGTGGACTACTGGCGTCTCAAGGGCGTGCTCGCCAATTACAGGGCGATGGCGCGGGTGGGAGGCTGGCCGACGATCGACGACGGCCCGCTGCTCAAGGAGGGCGATCGGTCGCCAAGGGTGGTGCAGCTTCGCGCCCGCCTTCGCCGCGAGCGCGACCTCGAGCGGTCCGATGGCGAAGTGGTTGCGGACCCCGAGCTTTTCGACCGGACGGTGGTCGAAGCGGTCGAACGCTTCCAGGAACGCCATGGTCTGGAGCAGGACGGCCAGGTCGGCCCCAATACGCTGAGCGCGCTGAACACGCCCATCGAAGAGCGTATCGACCAGCTGGTGCTCAACCTCGAGCGACGTCGCTGGATGCCGGATCGCCTGGCCTCGCGCTATGTCTACGTCAATCTCGCCGACTTCCATCTGCAGCTCATCGAGAACGGCGAGGTCACCTTCGACACGCCCGTGGTCATCGGCAGCCTCTACAACAAGACGCCGGTCTTCTCGGCCGACATGACCCATCTGGTCATCAATCCCTATTGGAACGTGCCGCAGAGCATCGCCACCGATGAACTGCTGCCGAAGGCCAAGAAGGATCCGAACTATCTCAGAAGCGCCGGCTTCGATCTGTTCGAGGACTGGAGCCTGAACGCCCCCAGGGTCGATCTGGCGAGCGTCGACTGGCAAAAGCTCGAACCCCGGGACTTCGGCTACAAGCTCAGGCAGCGCCCGGGCCCGACCAACGCGCTCGGCCGTGTCAAGTTCATGCTGCCGAACGACTACAACATCTATCTGCATGACACGCCCGATCGGGATCATTTCAATGTCGCCGAGCGCAGCTTCAGCCATGGCTGCGTGCGCGTCGCCGACCCCGAGGCCCTGGCCCGGGCGATCCTCGACAGCCAGCCCGGCTGGACCCTGGACGAGATCGTGGCGACGATCCGGAGCGGCGAGCGCCGAAGGGTCAATCTGAACGAAGCGCTGCCGGTCCAGATCACTTATCTGACCGCCTGGGTGGATGACGACAATCGCGCGCATTTCCGGAACGACGTCTACGATCGCGATCAGATCCTGGCCGACGCGCTCACCGAAAACCCGCGCCGCCGCGGCCTGTTCGCCGAGGGCGCCAGCACCGAAGCCAGGCTCTACGACGAGGATCTGGAACCTGGCGCGGACGGGCCCGCAGGCCGGCAGTAAGGGAAACCCGATCGCCAGACGCCTGCGCCGGTAGCGCGCCCTGACGAGCCCTCGCCATCACCTGTCGCCGGAAAAAAAAGGGCGGGTCCGAAGACCCGCCCAGTCGGTTGCTGAACTTCGGTGACGTCTAGAGGCTGAACACGTAGAGCATAGAGCCCGGCTGCATCTTCTCGAGCCCCTTGGTGCCGTCGACGAACCATTTCGGCCAGGCGCCGCCGAGACCCACGAGCAGCCCGACATACTGCTTGCCGTCCACCTGGAAGGTCATGGGCGGCGCGTTGATGCCGGCACCGGTGTCGAAGCGCCACTTCTCTTCGAGCGTCTCGGCATCCAGGGCCACGAACTCGCCGGAGGGATGGCCGGTGAAGACCAGGCCGCCGGCCGTCGCCAGAATGCCGCCCAGGAGCGGGTATTCGGTTTCGTGCTTGGCCGCTATCTCGCCCGTCGTGACGTCGATCGCGGTGACCGAGCCGGTGATCGGCTGATGCTGGCGCGGGCCGCCGCCGGTGAACCATTCACGCGGCTTGTAGCTCTCGCCCGGGATCATTTCCTCGTTGGTCATCTCGTTGCAGCTTTCGATGACCGGAATGTACCAGTATTGAAGATCCGGGTGATAGGCGGTCGGCGGCCAGTTCTTGCCGCCCATATTGCCGGGGCAGGACACGCCGAGCGGATTTTCGCGCGTGGGCGCCGTGCCCGGCAGATAGGTCTGGAGCTGGCTGTCCGGGTCGTAGTCGAGCGGACGGCCGGTCTCCGGATCCAGGCCGCGCGTCCAGGTCAGGTCCTTGACGAAGGGCGTGCCCCAGACGAAGTCACCGGACGTGCGGTCGAGCGCGTAGCCGAAGCCGTTGCGGTCGGCGTGCAGCGCGAGCTGCTTGTCGACGCCGTCGACCGTGGCCTCGACCAGCACGTGCTCGGAGACCGCATCGTAGTCATAGGGATCGTTCGGCGTGTACTGGAAGTGCCACTTGATCTCGCCGCTGTCGGCGTCGAGGGCGATCGCACTGTTGGTGTAGAGATTGTCGCCGGGGCGGTATTCCGCATCCCAGTCGGGCCCCGGATTGCCGACACCCCAGATGATCAGGTTCTGATCGGGATCGTAGGAGCCGGTGACCCAGGTCGAGCCGCCGCCGGTCTTCCAGGCGTCGTGGTCGTCCGCCCAAGTATCGTGGCCGGGCTCGCCGGGTGCGGGGATGGTGTGGCGACGCCAGATCTCCTGGCCGTCGGCGAGGTTGGTCGCGGCGAGCCAGCCGCGGATGCCGTATTCCGCGCCCGCGACACCGGTGATCGCCATGTCCTTCACGATCAGAGGGGCGCCGGTGATGGTCTCGGCGATGCCGGGATCGGCGACCTCGCGCTCCCAGGTGACCTCGCCCGTTTCCTTGCTGGTCGAGATCAGACGGCCGTCCAGCGTGTGCGAGATGACCTGGTCCTTCCAAAGCCCGATGCCGCGATTGTTGACGCCGCAGCAGGCCACGGCACCCGCCCAGTCCTTGTCGGTCTCGGGGTTCATCTTCCATACCAGCTTGCCCGAGCCTCCGGTCATGTCGAGCTTGTAGACCGAGCCCCAGCCGTCGGTGATGTACATGAAGCCGTCTTCGACGATCGGCGTGCCTTCGAGGCCGCCATGGGGCCAGATGCCGCCGCCTTCGATGCCGCCGAGCGCGTAGGTCCAGGCGACCTTCATGTCGCCGACATTGTCCTTGTTGATCTCGTCCAGGGCCGAATAGCGCTTCGCGTCGTAGGTGCCGTGATGGGTGAGCCAGTTGGCCGGCTCGCTTTCCGCCTGAAGCAGCCGCTCGTGGCTGACATCCGCGGCGACCGCCGATCCGCAAAGCGCGAGCGCCATGCCGGTCGCCATGCCCGCCATCGGGCGCCAGCGATCGTGAATTCGCATCGTTCGCCTCCCCTTGAGTTGCGCTGTTCCCTTCGTGGAAACGCACTGGTCGCAGTCTTATCGATACAATAATCTCCGGTTTTGCCTGATGGTCGTCAATATTCGGAAAGGTTATATTCAGTATAGGTGCCGGCTATTGTGAAAAAGGTTAGGCTTCAACAGTCGGCGTCGAACGGAGACGAGGGGAGTGTCATCGATGATGCGCGCGGCCAATCCGCTACCCGAACGCCGTCGGCTGCTGGCCATGCCGATCGCTCTGGTGCTGGCCCTTATGGTCGGCATGGACCGGCCGAAGGCCCACAACAATCCGGGCTTCAAGGAGGTCCTGCTGCTGACGATCGAGGTCACGGCCGAGCCCCTGTCCGAGGGCGCGTTCGCCGTCCACAGCGAAGCCTTCAGCCTCGACCTTCCGAAGAAGACGATCGAGCTCATCTGGAAGATCGCCGACGGCGCCGGTGATACGGTTACCTTCGCCGTCGCTCAGGGTGATGCGCTGCACGCGGAAGGTCTGGCCGATGGTGCGAATTCCAGGGTCGTTCGCGGCGACGACATTCGCATCGCCGACGTGGCGGGCGCGTCCGGACCATTTTCGATCGAAATCTACGCCAATGTTATCGATCGCTCGAAGCCGGCGGAGAGCTGAGCATTTCGTCCGGTTCCGCGGAAGGCAAGGGGTCTTAGAAGAAAATTAACGATCGCTCGCTATAACGTCGGGTCAGGTGCAGTCCGGCTTTAGGATTCGAGGGCGTTGAGCGGGCAGACATTGAAGATCGTGATCATCGTGCTGTCGCTTGCCATCGGCATGGCGCAGGGCGCTTATCTCCTGCACCTGTTCCATCGATACGGCCAGGCCAGCGAGAATGCCATGACCTTCGAATCCAGGCGCGCCGAGATCGCGCGGCTGGACGAGGTACTCTCCATGTCGGCGCGCCTCTATGCCGCGACCGGCGACTGGCTTTGGTATGATCGCTACATGGGCCACGTCGAACCGCTCGATCGCATGCTGGGAGAAGTGCTGGCGTTCGCCGCCGACGAAGAAGCCGAGCGTGCCATCGATCAGGTTTCCGGCTCCAATGCTTCATTGATCGCGCTCGAAGAGCGCTCTCTGGAACTGGCGTTGGAAGGCCGGCTCACGGAGGCGCTGGCACTGGTGACATCGCCTGAATATGCGGAACACAAGGACAGCTATCAGGACGGATTGAAACGGGCGCTTGAGATCAGCCATGCCCTGATGACCGCCAAGGTCGACGGCAGCCGGAGAGAAGTGCTTCTCGCCGCTTTCCTGCTGGTGGCCAGCCTCCTGCTCCTGTCCGAACTCTGGCGACGGCTTTCGGTTTCCGAACAGCGCCACGCTGCGGAGCAGATCAAAGCGTCGCTCGACCGCGAGCAGCAGCTCGGCAGCCTGCAGCGCCAGTTCGTGTCGATCCTCTCGCACGAGCTGCGCACGCCGCTCGCCATCATCGACGGTAAGGCGCACAGGCTCGAGACCCGGGCCGGCGAGCTGGCGGAGAACCAGATCCGCTCGTGCGGCGAAGCGATCCGTGATGCCGCGAGGCAGCTGACCGGGCTCATGGAAGGTGTGCTGAACGTATCGAGAATCGAGGAAGGCCGCATCGACATCAACCGGGAAATGTTCGATCCCGCTGCGCTGATCGAGAAGGTCGTCGCCGGTCATCGCGAGGTTGACAGCGCACGTCGGATCGATCTGGCGCTCGCCGATCTGCCCGCGGCGGCCTATGGCGATCCCCGTCTCCTGACCCAGGTCGTCTCCAATCTGGTGTCCAACGCTCTCAAATATTCGGACCGGTGCGCACCGGTGCGGGTCGAGGGCTGTCTCGACGGCGACCATATGGTGATCGCCGTTCATGACGAAGGTGTCGGCATTCCCAAAGAGGAGATCGACAGGCTGGGCGAACGCTTCTTCCGCGCAAGCAGTTCGGCCGGCATTTCAGGGACCGGGATCGGGTTGCATTTCACCAGGCATCTGATCGACCTGCATAATGGCCGACTGGAGGTGAAGAGCTCCGAAGGCATCGGCTCGAGCTTCACCGTCTATCTGCCCCAGCGCTCGGCTGAACAAGCTGCCTCCGCGCGCGTCCGGCCTGACGTCGCCACGCCTGAGCTGGTATCGGCATAGGCCGCCTGCTGCCCGTCATCTCACTGAAATCAGACGGCGATGGGGATGTCAGGAGCGATGTGAAAGACCTCCTCGGATCTCTTCTGAAGAATCCCGGGGATCCAGTCGAGATCGTCATCACCGAGATGAGCGTGGTCGGCCAGGCGGCCTTCCAGGCGGTAGACGACATGGTTGGGCTGACCGAGACGGTTGACCGTAGACGGATCGAGACCAAACAGGCGGCCCAGCAAAATCATGTTCATGGTTTCGTGACCGACGATGGCCAACGGTTCGGCAGCATCGTTCTCGAAATGCCGGCGGAGAAGCTCCGTGACGAAGGGCGCGATCCGCGAATCGGCGTCTGCGCAGCTCTCGCCTTCGGGCCAGCGGACAGACCATTTGTCCCGTTCGCGCTGCCTGCGAAAGTCGGGCCACCGGCTGTCGATTTCGTTCAGCGTCAGGCCCTCGGCCGCGCCGAAGCGAAGCTCGCCCAGCCGCTCGTCCTTCTCGATCGGAATGTCGAGCGCGCCGGCGATGATCTCCGCGGTTTTGCTGGCGCGGCCGAGCGGGCTTGCCAGCAGAAGCGAAGGCGGTTTCGCCTTGAGGCTCAGTGCAGCCGCACGAGCCTGCTGACGGCCGAGCGTCGTCAACGGCGAGTCCTTGCCGCCCTGCAGACGCCGTTTCAGGTTCCATTCTGTCTGGCCGTGGCGGATCAGATAGAGCGTTCGGCGGTCAGCCATCGGCGGTCACGGCAACCCTACGCTCGAGGCCCTGCCAGACGATCTCGGCGAGCTCGAAATCCTCGGGCGTATTGATGTCGAGGACCTCCAGCTTGGAGATCACCAGAGGGTAGCAGTTGTCGACGTTCATGCGCTTTCGAAATGCGAGGGCATGTGCGGTCTTCGTGACGTAGAGGCCGGTGGTCTCGAAGATCAGCGGCTGCAGCTCGAAACTGTTGGGTATCGTGCCGTCCGGCCGGAAATAGGCGGGACGTCCGTCCACCCATGGATAGAACGCCTCCTTGCCGACCGCGCAGACGCTGTCGACGTCCTGCTCGTCGATCGTCCTGATCGCGGCCGCATAGGTCTCGGGCCGGATGAAGGGTGCTGTCGGCACCGCCTGCATCACCAGGCGCGAGCTCTTGTAGTTGCTGGCCTGCCAGTACATCAGATCATCCCCGCTCGCGGCGTTGCTCGCGAGTTCGGCCGGACGCTGCAGCGGCGTGGCGCCGTAACGTTCGCCTGTGGCAAGGATCTCCTCGTTCTCGCTGTCGATCACCACCAGATCGATCGCCTCGCAGGCGAGCGCGTTCCGGATCGCGTGGCAGAACATCGGCGCGTCGCCGAGCCTCCGCATGTTCTTGCCCGGAACCCGCGTGCTCTGGCCCTTGGCGTGAACGAAGGCGACCACCTCGGGATCAGCTGTCGAATTTCGCTTTTTCATGGAGATATTTGCGTCCGTATTGATGATCGACCAGAAAATCCTTTTCCGTCGAGGACATGCCGAAGCTCGACGACACCGCCCCGCGCGGCAGCTTTTCGATATAGGGGCTCAGATCCCTGACCGAGCGCGCGATCGCGACCATGCGCTGAAATTCGTCCGGTTCCAAGCTGCATTCGATGTGATGCACGAAGGAATGTCTGGACAGGGCGAAATGGCGCTCGATCATCTCGGCGCCGAGCGCGATGGCGGCAAGCGACGGCTCGATGCCGGTCTCATGGCCCGAATAGCCGATCTGGATGCGCTCGTCGCCGAATTCGCGCTTCAGCACCGGGATATTGCCGAGCCGCAGTTCCTCCACCGGGCAGGGATATTGCGCAACGCAATGCAGCACGCTGATCCGATGCTTCGGAAACAGCTCGAGTGCCTGTTCGACCTGGCGAAGCTCGCTGCCGGCGACCGAGATCACGATTCGCCGGTCCTCGGGGATGCGTTCCGCCGTCGCCTTCAGGAAATCGCGGTTGCGTGCGTTGATCGAGGCCACCTTGTAGATCGGCAGGTCGTAGGGCGCCATGAAGTCGTAGGACGCGGCATCCTGGATCGTCGAGAACCAGCGGATGTTCTCGGCGACGCATTTCTCGTCGAATCGCCGGTAGTCCTCATGGTCGAACTCGAAGATGGAGCGATAGTCGCGATAGGTCTTGCCATAGGGGCTTTCGTACGACGAATTCAGCTTTTCCTGGCTGTAGAAGCTCTCGACGTCCTTTTTCTGCATCTTGATCAGATCGGCGCCCGCCCAGGTCGCGGACTCGACCATGCGCAGGAGCAGATTGAGATTGCCCATGTGATTGGTGGTAAACTCGGCGACGAATTCCATCGATGATCCCTTTTTCGATGTTCGGCCCGCCCGGGCGACGTCAATTCGAGCTTCGTCTAGCACAACCAAATAAAGAAAAATACAAAAACATATACAACCTATAATATATATAACGATCCCGCTGCGAACCGTTCGCCATGCGGTCTCGGGGCACCGGCGTTCAGGCGCAGGCCCGGTCCGGTTGCGGAATCAGACCGCGGAACGCATCGAACTGCGCGTCGATGTCGCCTTCGTCGGAGAAGGCGACGCCGAAATCTTCGGCATAGGTCCGAAAGATCGCGTTGAACCGGGGCCCGCGAATGCGCAGCGCGTCCGAGGTGGTGACGCAGAACGTCGGGAGGTCCGGATAGAGATGGCGGGCAGCGGCGAGCGAGGTGCTCGGACAGCCGGCCACCAGCGACGGACGCATGATCGCCAGAACCTCCTCGGCGCAGATCACGTCGTTTTCGAGAAGGAGACGCCCGTTCACCTCGACGCCTCCGTTCCGTCTGGTCGCGACATAGTCGTCGAGGCCGAGGCCTGCCGCGATGCCGGCCGCCGTCAGATCGAAGCCTTCGATCACCAGCGCATGGGGCCGCTGGGTCTTGAGCAGCCCCTCCAGCGCGCGCCGCTTGGCCGCCGCGATCGGGAACGGGCCGACGCCGAGGCTCCGCTTCGCGTAAGGCGACTGTTTCGGATGGAACAGGTTGAATTCGAGATCGGCGCGAAGGGCTCGAAGCTGGGGGATGACGAGCGCGCCCTTCGCCAGTGCCAGGGGCGTTTTCGCGAGCACCGCGCGCTGAAGCTGCCACTTGGTGAACAGATCACCCAGGCCGTCCGTGACATGCACGATCCACCTGCCGCGGCGCCTGAGCGCCGGCACCGCGCGGTAGAACGCGCTGGACCGGTATAGCGGAAAGGCGACCACGTCCGCTTGCTGGCGAAGGATGCCGCGGATCGCCTTTCGGTCGTCGACGTCGAAGGTGGCGAGCATCAGTGCTGCGCGGGGGCAGGCCTCCTCGATCGTGGCGCGCACGCTCTCCAGGCCGACCCGGCCCTGATTGGTAAAGAGGTGCAGCCTGATGTCGTCGATACCGAAATGATCGACGCAGGCGACCAGCTCCTGGAGTTGCACCTGTTTGCCGGCGATGGCGACGAGGCTGCTCATCTCTTCGCTGACCTGACGTCAAGCCCGGCGGCGCTGCCGCCTCACCAGGCGGTGAAGCCGCCGTCCATGACCAGATTGGCGCCGGTCATGTAGGACGAGGCGTCGGACAGAAGAAACACGATCCCGCCGACATATTCCTCCGCCTCCGCCATGCGCCCGAGCGGCACTTTCGGCCGGTAGCGTCTCTGAAAGCCTTCGTTCTGGTGATTGAACACGCCCGCGAAGGTGACGATGTTGGTGCGCACGCCCGCTGGCGCCCAGTAGGTCGCGAGATAGCGGGTGAGGTTGTAGAGCGCGGATTTGGAAACGGAATAGGCGGCAGGTTTGAAAAAAACCTCGCCGTTTTGGCGGCGGTCCTCATAGAGGCTCTGGTCCGGTGCGACCACGCCGTAGATCGAGCCGACATTGACGATCGAACCGCGTCCGGCTTCGGCCATCGCGCCGCCGATCACCTGGCAGCACAGCACCACGCCCTTGGTGTTGACGGTCATGACCTTGTCGAAGATTTCCTCCGGAAAGGTCTCGAACGGGCCGGTGACTTCGGGCGGGGCGTCGGGCGTGGTGTCGATGCCGGCATTGTTGACCAGCCCCGACGGCACCGTCCCCCAGCGGTCGATCACACGGTCCAGCCCGTTCTCCAGGGACCGCCGGCTGGCGACGTCGGCCTCGACGAACAGCAGCCGCGGATCGTCCAGGCGATCGCCGTAGCGAGCGTGAATGCGCGCCCGATCGTCGGTGAGGTCGAAGACCGCGACCCTGGCGCCGTCGTCGGCGAGGCCGGTCGCGAAGGCGTGGCCGAGCTGGCCGAGGCCGCCGGTCACGATCACCACCCGATCCTTCAGATCGAACCTGTTCATGATGTCTCCGATGCGCGTGGCGCGTGTTGGCATGACAACCTGACGGTTGTGTAACAAGTGTCCAATGCGCGGCATAGACGATTCCCGTCGCTTTGTCGATTCACGAGCCCGGGCTGGATATTGACCCGCACTCGGAACCGGTCCAGACGGGTCGGAACCATGCCTCATCGTTCGGCCAGAAGAAGCAACCGCCCGGGAACCGGATCGTCATGTCCGGCGAAGGACCGAAGGTTGTCCTGATGCCGTTCCTGCGGAAGCTGACCAAGGGTTTTCGGCTCCTGTCCGATCGTCGTTTCCGGCCCGGCCTGCTGAAAGGCGTGGCCGCGACCGTCGAGCACGAGGCTGCCCTCGCTGCCTATGATTTCCGCATGGTCATCGATGTCGGTGCCAATCGCGGCCAGTTCAGCCTGCTGGCGGCGGGCCTCTGGCCCGAGGCTGAGATTCTGGCCTTCGAACCGCTTCCCGAACCCTGTCAGAAGCTGATCGACGTGACCTCCGGTCTTCCGAAGTTTCGGGCTTTCGACGCCGCGATCGGTCCCCGGCGTGCGATGCTGCCGATGAACGTCGCGAGGCGGGACGATTCCTCCTCCCTGCTGCCGATCACCGAACTCCAGGAAAGAATCTTTCCCGGCACCGGCCATGATCGCGTCGCCGAGGTGCGGATGGCGCCACTCGGCGATTTCCTGGACGACGTGGACATGCGGCGTCCTTCGCTCCTCAAGATCGATGTCCAGGGCTATGAGCTGCAGGTGCTGGAGGGCGTGGGTGATCTCCTCGGGCAGGTCGACGTCGTTTATGTCGAGGCCTCGTTCATGGAGCTCTATGGTGGGCAGCCGCTCGCCGACGAGGTGATCGAAGCGCTCGCCGCGAAAGGTTTTCGTCTGTGCGGCGTCTGGAATCTGAGTCATGCGGCGGATGGACGCCCGGTGCAGGCGGACTTCCTGTTCGAGCGCCCGCTCGCCTGAAGGTGAGTTGACGCTTCCCGTCGAACGCGACACTCTCTTCTAAGATAACGACCTTGAATATGAATCGACCTTCGGGAGGCGACCATGAGGTTGGGAAGAACAGCCAAGGCGGCATGGGCTTCGCTCGCCGCGACGACGTTTTGCGGCGCGGCGTTTGCGGGTCCGGAACTCGTCGGTTATCCGGAAGGCTATCAGGAAAATTTCACGCATTACGCGACGGTCAATCGCGACGACGATCGAAAACAGGTGGTCAAAGTTTTCGCGAACGACGTCGCCCTCGAAAGCGTTGCCGACGGCGCACCGCTCGACAGCGGCGCCGTGATCGCCATGGAGGTCTACAAAGCCGAGCTGGACGAGAACGAGGCGCCGGTCATGGGCGATGACGGCTTTTTCGTAGCCGGCGAGATGGCCGCGGTCGCGGTGATGGAATCCCGGGACGGCTTCGGCGAGGACTATCCCGATGAGTTGCGCAACGGCAGTTGGGAATACGCGCTCTTCAAGGGCGACGGCAGCCGGATCGAGCGGGAAACCACCGCCTGCTTCGAATGCCACAAGCCCCTGCACGACGCCGACTATCTCTTCACCTTCGGGCAGCTGCAGGATCACGCAGGCGGCTGACGGCGGATCGCGGCGTCGCATCGTTCGTCGGACTGCGCTAGGGTCTGCGGCATCCAGCCGTCGTCGACAATCTTGGACGCAGTATCCGATGCAAGGCCAGGTCGCTCTCGCCGGTCCAGCGAAGACCGCTCGCGTCGCCGATCCGCTGATCATCGGAAGCGGCGAGGGCGCGCTCCGCATCTGGCCACCTGTCGTGCTGGCGCCGATGGCCGGCATCACCAACGCCGCCTTTAGAAGCCTCTGCCGCCGCTTCGGCGCCGGCCTCTATGTCAGCGAGATGGCGACCGCGCGCGGTATCGTCGAAGCCTGGCCACGCTCGCGGGAAATCGCCCATTTCGCGCCCGACGAAAATCCGAGGAGCATCCAGCTCTACGCGACCGATCCCCGCTGGACGGGGCTCGCGGTCGAGAAGCTGGCCCGTGAAAGCCGCGTCGATCACATCGATCTCAACTTCGGCTGTCCGGTGCGGAAGATCACGCGAAAAGGTGGTGGCGCCGCCCTGCCGCTGAAACGGCGGCTGTTTCGGGACATCGTCGCCGCGGCCGTACGCAATGCGGGCGCGGTGCCGGTGACCGTCAAGATGCGGCTCGGCGTCGACCACGGGCTTTTCACCTTTCTCGAGGCCGGACGCATCGCGGAAGGCGAAGGGGCAGCGGCGATCGCGCTGCATGCGCGCACGGCGGCGATGCTCTATTCGGGCCGCGCCGAATGGTGGCGCATCGCCGAGCTCAAGGCCGCGATCGAAAGCGTTCCGGTGCTCGGCAATGGCGACATCTTCGAGGCCGGGGATGCGCTCGCCATGATGCGGGAGACCGGCTGCGACGGCGTCGTGATCGGGCGCGGCTGCCTCGGCCGTCCGTGGCTGTTCAGGGAACTCGCCGACCTTCTTGAAGGCCGTGCGCCGTCCCCGCCGCCTGCGCTGGGCGAAGTTGCCCGGGTCATGGCGGCGCATGCCGATCTGCTGGTCCGTCTCCGAGGCGAGGCGCTGGCCATGCCGGAGTTCAGAAAACATGCAGGCTGGTACGTCACCGGCTACGAAATCCCGGCCGAGCAGCGCCGTGCCCTTTGCCGGGTTTCGACGCGGGCGGAGCTGGACGATCGTCTGGCCGCGCTCGATCCGGCCCTGATGGTCGACCCGAAAGCGCTCGCCGAACCGCGCGGCAAGGCGGGAAAGCCCCAGAAAGTCAGCCTCCCGGAGGGGTATCTCGCCGATCTCGACGATCCGACCCCGCCCGGCGCCGAACCGCTCAAAGCCCTCTCCGGCGGCTGATCCGATGCGGATGGCGTTGACGTGATCGCGGAACCGGCGATGGCGCTTGAGCCCCTTTTCACCGTCCTCTAGTCTCTTGAAAAGTCGAGCAAGCCCTCGCCGGGGGCCGGGAGAACGCGATGCACAGCACGGATTTCATCGGTCTGATAGGCAACACCCCGCTGGTGCGCATGAAGCGCGCCTCGGAGGCGACCGGCTGCGAGATTCTCGGCAAGGCCGAGTTCCTCAATCCCGGCCAGTCGGTGAAGGACCGGGCGGCGCTCTGGATCATTCGGGACGCCGAAAAGCGCGGGCAGCTCCGGCCGGGCGGCACCATCGTCGAGGGCACGGCCGGCAACACCGGCATCGGGCTTTCCCTGGTCGGCAACGCGCTCGGCTACAAGTCCGTGATCGTGATGCCCGAGACCCAGAGCCAGGAGAAGAAGGACATGCTCCGCCTTTGCGGCGCCGAGCTGATCCTGGTACCGGCCGTGCCCTATCGCGATCCGAACAACTATGTGCGCTACAGCGGCCGGCTCGCCGAGGAGCTCGCGGAAAAGGAGCCGAACGGCGCGATCTGGGCGAACCAGTTCGATAACACCGCCAACCGTCAGGCTCACTATGAGGGTACGGGGCCCGAGATCTGGCGACAGACCGACGGCAAGGTGGACGGCTTCGTCGCCGCCGTCGGCTCGGGTGGGACCCTGGCGGGGTCGGGCATGGCGCTGAAGGAAAGGAACAAGGACGTCACGATCGCACTCGCCGACCCCTTCGGCTCGGCGATCTACGGCTACTACGCCCATGGCGAGCTCAAGGCCGAAGGCAACTCGATCACCGAAGGCATCGGCCAGGGTCGCATCACCAGGAACCTGGAAGGAGCGCCGATCGACGCCTGGTTCCAGATTCCGGATGCAGAAGCGCTCCAGATCTGCTTCGACCTCGTGATCGAGGAGGGCCTGATCCTCGGCGGCTCGTCAGGCATTAACATCGCGGGCGCGATCCGTCTCGCCAAAGAAATGGGCCCCGGCCACACCATCGTCACCGTGCTCTGCGATTACGGCAATCGCTATCAGAGCAAGATGTTCAACCCGGCCTTCCTGAAGGAGAAGGATCTGCCGGTACCGGCGTGGATGGAGACGGCTTGAGCATCGTCTTTTTCTCCGCGAGATAGAAGGACCGCAGGGCGGTGCAGCTCTAAAGAAAAAAGACGAGGTTTTTCAGCATTTTGACGTGACTTTCCGATTGCCGGTCCAGCCTGTTTGAGCCATGGATGCCCAAAGATAATAGGCCTGAGCTAGGTTGGAGCGACTCCATGGCTTTGTTGATCGATGGAATGTATCGGGTGGGCAATTTGCCCAAGGCGCCCAAGCCAGCCAGCCCTCCGCCGGTGGATGCCTCTGATCGCAAGTTCTACATTCATGAGGCCGAGAGGAGCGGCGACAGGACGGTCCTCCGAGATTTCGATGCCGCCCTCGACGCCCAGCGGGCGGCGAAGCCGCCTGCGCCAGTTGACTCGGGCGGCGATCGTCCGACCGAAAGCCTGTCGGATCGTCAGAGAACGATCGATACGATCGCCACGGCCAGTCCCTATGCCGCCCAGGCGATGCAGGCCGAGCTTCACGCCGATGTCGAAGAAGCGCAGGATCGTTTTGTCGAATTGGGACGAACGGAGAGAATGCTCGGGACGTCTGGCGGCTATGTGACGGATGCCCTGCGGGCCGAACGAGACGAGCTTGGCGCCGATCTGTCCGCGTACTACCTCCGGACGAACACGACATCGACGGACGGTGTCGATGTCGGCGCGGAGGCCGCGGACGATCAGTCCGCCAGCGATCACACCTATGTCGTCTCGACCCGCTCCTTCGCCCCTCACGAATCCTTCGGCGCAGGCTTTCAGGGAGACAACCGCGGCTTCTCGACGGACCCAGACGTAACGTCGCGCATTCACAGCCAGATCACCTTCGATACCGAGGATCCCGGCTCGGTCATGACATCGGCGGAGAGCGATCCGAGCGTGCACCATCTGACGCCGTTCCTGCGGCCGCAGGAAACACCTTCCGTCGATCTTCTCCAGGCTGGCTATGGCTGGCAGGAAGGCGTCGACAGGTCGACGATCAATTTCACGACCCAACATAGCGGCAAGGACGCTTATGGCGAGTATCTGGGATTTGGATTCGGCAATCCCGCACCCGCGATCGATGTCTACACCGACCTGCAGATCGTCGATGATCGGCATGACCGGACGCTCACGATCACCGGCGAACTGACAGGCGACGATTTCCCGGCGACGGAATCCTTCATCACCGACCCCAGCGGGCAGTCGGTCTTTCTCGCGACAGGGGGACCGCCGCCGGTCGCGACGCCGTTCATCAATCTGATCGGGAACAATGACCGGCATATCGCGGATGTATCCGTGACCATCAACACGGATGACGACGGCAACTTCCTGAGCGTCGTCGATGGCGATACCACCTACTCGATCGACGCCTGGAATCGGCGATTCACCGCACAGCAGCCTGACTTCACGGAACCCCCCGGAGTCGCCGGGCTCAATGGCGCAACGCTGGAGGTTCGCGAATCCTACGGCGAGGTCGGCGGTGCGGTGAGCGAAGGCTGGAACGAGATCCGCGACGCCGATGGTGTGCTCGCGACCGGTGCCGAGGTGGTCGAGGCAGGTGCCGATCTGGCCGGCGAGGTCGTCGAAGCCGGTGTCTCCGTGCCGGCGGCTCAGCTTCTCGGGGATGCAGAGGCCGTGGCCGACATCGCCGATGCGGTGCTCCCCGGAGACGGTATCCCGTTCGTCGATCTGGGACTGCCCGAGAAGCCCGGCTGGTGGCCTGGCGGCTGACGCCGAGGCGTCATCTCGAAGTCGGCGATTGCGACGCTCGCCTTCGGCCGCTATGAGATGATGCTGCTCCCAGTGTCATCTCAGCGAGAAACAGGATGCCTCCAGTTCAGCCCAACGCGCTCGTCACCACATCCTGGCTCGCCGAGCATCTGAAGGCGCCCGACATTCGGGTGGTCGACGCCACCTACACCCTGCCGACGCTGAACCGCAATCCGCGTGCCGAATATGACGAGGCCCATATCCCGGGCGCGGTCTTCTTCGACATCGACGACGTCGCCGATGAAACGAGCGAGCTTCCGCATATGGTGCCGGACGCGGCCAAATTCTCGAGCCGGGTCAGGAAGCTCGGCCTCGGCGACGGCGTGCGCATCGTCGTCTACGACAACAACCGCTTTTCGGCGAGTGCGCGCGTCTGGTGGATGTTTCGCATGTTCGGGCATGACGACGTGGTGGTGCTGGACGGCGGCCTCGGCAAATGGCGGGCCGAGGGACATCCGGTGGACGATCTTCCGGTGAGACCGACCGAGCGGCATTTCACCGCCAGGCGGAACAATCTTCTCTATCGGGATCTCGATCATATCCGGGCACATGTGGTCAATCCGACGGAGCAGCTCATCGACGCGCGCTCCGCAGGGCGGTTTCAGGGCGAGGAGGCCGAGCCGAGAGCGGGCATGAGGTCCGGGCACATCCCGCACAGCCTGAACCTTCCTTTCGGCGAGCTGATCGCGCCCGACGGCACCTTTCTTTCGCAGGAGACGCTGCAGCAGCGCTTTGCCGAGGCGGGTGTGGATCCAAGAAAGCCGATCGCCACCACCTGCGGGTCGGGCGTGACCGCCTGCACCCTGGCGCTCGCCCTCTATCAGCTCGGTGTCACCGATGTCGCCGTCTATGACGGCTCCTGGACCGAGTGGGGCGGGCGGGCCGACACGCCGATCGAGACGTGAGCGCAGAGGCTGTCGATCCGCGCATAAGAGGCTGGGTCGCGAGCGAGGTCACCTATCTCGAGATGACGGCGACGCCGGAGCGTCCGGCAGCCGCGGCGCCGGCCGGTGTGGAGGTGCATCGTGCGGTGTGGCCGACTCTGTCCTTTTATCGCTATCTCTACGACACGATCGGCGCCGACTGGACCTGGACGGCCCGCCGCCTGCTGGACGACAAAAGTCTTGCGGCGCAGATCCGGGATTCCATGGTCGAGGTGAACGTTATCTGGGTGGAAGGCGTGCCGGCCGGGCTGATCGAGATCGACCGGCGTTCGAAGCTGGAGATCGAGCTTCTCTATTTCGGTCTGATCCCGGACTTCGTCGGCCGGGGCCTCGGCCGTTTCGCGCTGGATTGGGCGGTCGATCGTGCCTGGTCGTTCCGGCCCAAGCGGTGCTGGCTGCACACTTGCGATCTCGATCACCCGAACGCACTTCCCACCTACCTCAAGGCCGGCTTCGCGCCGTTCGATCGCAGGCAGGGCCGCGAAGCCATCCTCCACGGCATGACGCCGCCGAGGCGAAATGGCGCCTTCGTCTCCGCCGACGAATTCATCGCACCCGAAAACGCCCCCTGACCCATCATATGCAGAGGCGCTCGGTCATGAGCCGAGGTCCAGGTCAACGAGGTGGTCGCGCCACCTAGCGGGGCATGATGCCCCAGTAGTCGAAATCGAGAAGGACGGCGGGATCGTATTTGCCGTCGTCGCCCTTGAGCGGGAAATCGGCGCAGGCACGATCCTTGACGGCGACCAGGCGGATGCGAAGGGCGCCGAGATCCGGGTGGCCCTGGATTTCCGACTTGTCGAGGATCTCCGACCAGGCATAGACGGTGTCGCCGGCGAAGGCGGGATTGGCGTGGGTGCCGGCGTTGATCGCGGCGACGTGCAGGACGTTGCCGAGCCCGTTGAAGGAAAGCGCTCGCGCGATGCTGAGCACGTGGCCGCCATAGACGATGCAGCGGCCGAAGCGCCCCTCCTTCTCGCGATGGGCGTTGAAGTGGACGCGGGCGGTGTTCTGATAGAGGCGCGTGGCGAGGCGGTGATCGGCCTCGTCGATGGTCATGCCGTCGACATGGTCGATCTTCTCGCCGACATCATAGCTGTCGAACCGGTGAAGCGAGCCGGCAAGCGCTCGATCGTAGTGGCGAGGGCGAAGGCCCGGCGGCACGCGCAGGCGCTCGGCGGTGACGTGGTCCGGCAGATCCGGCACGACCGCTTCCGATGCGGCCGGGCGCTCCGGGTCCCGCTTGTTGACCATGACCCAGCGATTGAAGCGCAGGATCTCGCGGCCGTCGTCCTTGCTCGCCCTGGTCTCGACCCAGACGGTGCCGGTTTTGCCGCTGGAGTTTTCCTTGAGCCCGATGACCTTGGAACTGGCGAGCAGCGTGTCGCCGGGATAGAGAAGCGCACCGAAGCGGCCGTCGGCATAGCCGAGATTGGCGACCGCGTTCAGCGAGACGTCGGGCACGCTCCGGCCGAACACCAGATGGAAGGTCAGGAGATCCTCGAGCGGCGGGCGGGGCAGGCCTGCGGTGCGTGCCAGGGTCTCCGAGCAGTGGATGCCGAAACGCGAGCCGGTGAGGGCCAGATAGAGCGTCGCATCCGCCTCGGTCACGGTCCTTGGCGTGGCGTGGTGGATGTCCTCGCCGAGGGAAAAGTCTTCGAAGAAACGGCCGCTCGCGGTTTTGGTCATGGCACGGTCCGATGGCTGAATGAAGGAGATGGTATCGAGAATGGCATGGGCGGGGCGGCGCCGTCACGAGCGTGGCGGATCGGCGAACCTCCGACGTCTCTAGCTGTCAACGACCCGGTCATCAAGAGTGTTGCCCCCTGCGACCGCCGGACCTGGCCGGAAGCGCTTGAAATTGCCGGGACTTGTTGTCGCCGTGGTCCCGACGTAGGATGGCCCGAAACACCGGAAAGAACCAACGATGAGACGCTCAATCAACCCGTCCTCGGCGTTTCGCGCCTTGTTCGCTTTGTCGCTGCTCGGATACTTGGGGCCGTCTGCGCAGGCGGCAGGCGACGGCATGATCGCCATCGAGCTCAATAAGGCCGAAGAGACCGAGCAGGGCTGCCGCCCCCTCTTCGTCTTCGACAACCGAAGCGGTCACCAGCTCAACAAGTTCCAGGTCGAGCTTGTCCTGTTCGACGTCAAAGGCGTGTATTCCAGGCAGATCCTGCTGGACATGGCCCCGCTCTACGATGACAAGAAAATCGTCGCGTCGTTCCTGATGAGCGAGCTCCCCTGCAGCGGGATCGGCAGCATACTGGTGAACGCTCTGCCGAGCTGCGCCAACAGCGTCGGCGACGATCTGGACTGTCTGGCGTTGCTGGAAGTCACCTCCAGAAGCTCCATTCCGCTGGAGAAGTAGTCCCATAGCCGGCCTGGGTCGGCGAACCTCCGGTCATACCGACATCGCGCGAATCGCGTTCGCGAGCGCCAGCTGCCGCTTGGCCTCATCGACGTGCAGGTTTTCGACCAGCCGCCCGTCGACCACTACCACGCCCTTGCCTTCGGCGACCGCGGCCTCGTGGGCGGCGATGATCTGTTCGGCCTTCGCGACGGCGTCCTCGTCCGGCGCGAAGGCGGCGTTCGCGGCCGCGATCTGCTTCGGGTGGATGAGGGTCTTGCCATCGAAGCCGAACTCGACGCCCTGGCGACAGGAAGCGGCGTGGCCGCCTTCGTCGTTCAGATCGAGAAAGACGCCATCGAGCAAGGCGAGGCCGAAAGCGCGGCCCGCCAGCAGGCAAAGGCCGAGCGCCGTGATCATCGGCAGGCGAAGCGGCGTGTGAGCGGCGTGCAGTTGCTTCGCCAGATCCGACGTGCCCATGACGAAGCCTGTGAGCCTGGGCGAGCTGCCGGCAATTTCTTCGGCATGCAGCATGCCGTAGGCCGTCTCCATCATCGCCCAGACCGGCAGGTCCGGCGGGCCGCCGGCCTGGTCGAGCACCGCGAGCGCCTGGCGGACACCGTCGGCGCTCTCCACTTTCGGCAGGAGGACGGCATCTGCGCCCGATGTCGCCGCTGCCGCCAGGTCGTCATGGCCCCAGGGCGTGGCGAGACCGTTCACCCTGACGATGGTTTCGCGATGGCCATAGCCGCCGTCTGCGAGGGCCGCGCGGATGTTGTCTCGCGCGGTTGCCTTGCTCTCGGGATCGACCGCGTCCTCGAGGTCGAAGATCAGCCCGTCCGCCGGCAGGCTTCTCGCCTTGTCCAGCGCTCTCGGATTGGAGCCGGGCATGTAGAGAACGCTCCGGCGCGGGCGGGTGGTTCTGGTCATCAGAGCCTCTTCCTCATCTCCGGTTCTGATCGCGGCGCGTTTCGAATAACCCGACAATGGTTAAAACCGCGTTAACCGACAGCCGATTCTCCGACATCGAGCGACTTCCTCGAAGTCTAGCGCGAATCCGCGGAGCGCCCGATGGCCCAAACGGTCGCGGCATCGAGGTCCGCGCGTCACCGATCAGACGATGAGCATCATGCGACGGCATTGGATTTATGGACCGACAGGGCGCCGCTCTTTTCGCGGACCACCGCTTCGGCGACCGCCTCGTCGTGGACGTCCTCGGCCGGGCGCTGGTGATCGAGCGGGATGTCGGGGGCCATCGGCCCCTCGGTCCGGGGGCCGCGAAACGCCGTCATCATGGTGCGGAGCGGGTTGCCGACGGCGTCTTCGACAGCGGTCGGCTCGTAGCCGCAATGGGCCATGCAATCAGCGCATTTTTCGTAGTTTCCGGTGCCGTAGCGATCCCAGTCGGTGGTTTCCATCAGATCCCCGAAGGTCGGCGCATAGCCCTCGCCCAGGAGGTAGCAGGGGCGCTGCCAGCCGAAGACGTTGCGCGTCGGGTTGCCCCAGGGCGTGCAGTGATAGCGTCGGTTGCCGGCGAGGAAATCGAGATAGAGCGAGGAATGGTTGAGCTTCCAGCCTTTGCCGCGGCCAAGCCGGAAGATCGCCCGGAACAGGTCCTTCGTCTTCCTGCGGTTCAGAAAATGCTCCTGGTCCGGGGCGCGTTCATAGGCGTAGCCGGGTGAAACGGTGATGCCCTCGACGTCCAGCCCCTTCGAGACGTAATTGAAGAACGCCGCGACCTCGTCCGGGCTGATGCCGTCGAACAGGGTGGTGTTGACGTTGACGCGAAAGCCGCGCGCGCGCAGCAGCCGGATCGCCGCCACCGCCTTGTCGAACACGCCGTCCCGGCAGACGGACCTGTCGTGATGCGCCTTCAGCCCGTCCAGGTGGATGGAGAAGGTGAGGTAGGGGCTGGGGGTGAAGGCGTCGATCTTTTTCTCGACCAGCAGCGCGTTGGTGCAGAGGTAGACGAATTTTTTCCGCGCGACGATGCCCTCGACGATCGCCGCGATGTCCTTGTGGATCAGGGGCTCGCCGCCCGGGATCGAGACGATCGGCGCACCGCATTCATCGACCGCATCCAGGCATTCCTCGACGCTCAGCCTTCGATCCAGGATCGGCTTCGGGTAGTCGATCTTGCCGCAGCCGGCGCAGGCGAGATTGCAGCGAAACAAGGGCTCCAGCATGAGCACCAGCGGGTAACGCCGAACGCCCGTCAGACGCTGCTTCATGACATAGGCGCCGACGCGGATCTGCTGACGAAGCGGAATGCCCATCGGTTCCGATAGTCCTTCGGTAAAGTGACGTTCTCGATCAGGTCGTCGGCGACGGGCTCCGATCGGCGAGTGCCGACGGCAGCCTGAAGCGGATGTTCTCGCGGATGCCGTCCAGATTGTCGAGGCTGACGTCGAACCGCCGTCCCAGCCTCGCGACCACCTCCTGCACAAGTTCCTCCGGCGCCGAAGCGCCCGCCGTGATGCCGACGCTTTCGACGTTCTCGAACCAGGCGAATTCGATGCGCTCGGCGCCGTCGATCAGATGGCTTCGAACGCCCATATCCTCGCCGATCTCGCGCAGTCGATTGGAGTTGGAGCTGTTGTCGGCGCCGACCACCAGCACCAGATCCACTTGCGCGGCAAGCTCGCGGACCGCGATCTGCCGGTTTTGCGTCGCATAGCAGATATCCTTCGTATCGGGGCCGACGATCGCGGGGAAACGTGTCTTCAGCGCCTGGATCACCGCGCGGGTATCGTCGACGCTGAGCGTGGTCTGGGTTACGTATGCGAGCTTTTCCGGATTGGCGGGTTTAAGGGCGGCGACGCCTTCGACATCGGAGACGAGATGAACCCTCGCATCGATTCTGCCCATGGTGCCCTCGACCTCGGGATGGCCTTCATGGCCGATCAGGACGATCTCGAAGCCCTTCTGCGCATAGCGCTGGCCTTCCTTGTGGACCTTGGTGACCAGCGGGCAGGCGGCGTCGATGACGTTCAGGCGGCGCGCATGACCGGATTTCTCGACCGCCTCCGAGACACCGTGGGCGCTGAAGATGGTGACCGATCCCTCGGGGATCTCGTCGACCTCGTCGACGAACACCGCGCCCTTTCGCCGAAGGTCGTCGACCACATGCCGGTTGTGGACGATTTCGTGGCGGACATAGACGGGCGGGCCGAAGCGCTGGAGCGCCCGTTCGACGATCTCGATCGCGCGCTCGACGCCTGCGCAAAAGCCCCGCGGCTGCGCCAGAAGCACGCGAAGCGCCGGCTTGTTTCCAGTCTCCGACACGAGAATTTCCCCTTTGATGCGCTTCGAAAGCACCGAGGACGCACTGGATCTTCATCTTAAGCATAGAGTGCGGGAAGATCAGGTCAAACCGGCGTGAGGGGCACGGCATCCCTTGTCGGGGGCAGGCTGCCCCTTGCCGAATGTGTCCGCGCTCGGCATGAGGGTGCATGGCCTCGCATCCCTACGCCGCCTCCGCATCACCGGAGGTCGAACGCTGCCCCGTCTGCAGGGGGTATATGGTGCGGCCGTTTCTCACGGTCGAAGGGCGGGACTACCGGCGCTGCGGCGGGTGCGAGGCGACCTTTCTCAATCCCGCTCAGCGCCTGTCACCGGACGACGAGATCGCCCACTACCGCCAGCACGAGAACGACCCGGACGATTCCCGCTACAGGGCGTTTCTATCGAAGCTGGCCGATCCGCTGCTCGACAAGCTGCAGCCTGGCATGATCGGGCTCGACTATGGCTGCGGCCCCGGCCCGGCGCTGGCGGCGATGCTGGAGGAGGCGGGCATCGAGATGGCGCTCTTCGATCCGTTTTTTCATCCGGACAAGGTGGTTCTGCAGCGTCGCTACGACGTGATCACGCTCAGCGAGGTCGCCGAGCATTTTTTCGCGCCGGCCAAGGAATTCGATTTTCTCGCACGGCTCCTGAAACCCCGCGGCTGGCTGGGCGTGATGACCTGCTTTCAGACCGAGGACGAGCGCTTCGCCGCCTGGTACTACCGCCGAGATCCGACCCACGTCGTTTTCTACCGCGCCCGGACCTTCGAGGTCATCGCGGACCAGCGCGGCTGGTGCCTGGAGATTCCACAAAAGGACGTGGCTTTGATGAGCAAGCCCTCGCTCTGATCAACGCATCGCCGCGCCGGCGACCTCGAGGTCGTCGGCCGTCTGAAAATAGCGGCTTTTCGACCCCTTCTGGTTCTCGTAGATCGAGCCCTGGTTCGGGGCGGGCGGCAGCGGCAGGCGCACCGGCACGTCGGCCATGCGCGGTTCGATCGTGTCCTCGCCGGAGAGCAGATTGTCCCGATACTCCTTCCAGGGCTGATGCACGCCCATGAGCGGCCAGGCGTCGGCGGCGCGGTATTGATGGAGCAGCAGGCGGCGCGGCTTGCCGGAAGTGTTCGTCGCCGAGCCGTGGATTGTTCGCGCGTGATGGATCGTGATCGAACCGGCGCTTCCGGTCAGCTTGACGGCTTCGCCAAAGTCGACCTCCCTGCGGCTCGGATCGATCGCCCCACAGAAATAGCCGTCGGCGTGGTGATCGAGGATCGGGCCCTTGTGCGAGCCGGGGATGACCATCAGCGGGCCGTTGGTCTCGTCGACGTCGTCGATCATGATGCCGACGGCGGCGAGATCGTCATTGGTGTGTGGATAGAACGCCCAGTCCTGATGCCACTCGACCGGCGCCCCATAGCCCGCGGCCTTGAGGTTGAGCTTCGACACGTCGAAGCGGATCGACGGCCCCCAGAGCTTCTGCAGCACGGCGAGAATGTTGGGATGCGCGACCATGCGCGCATAGGCCTCGTGATGCGCATGCGGCGTCTTGATCCGCCGGACGCGCGGCTCGGCGGCCGAGTGGCTGTCCTCGAGGTCGTAGATTTCGTCATGCGCGCTGACCTGGCGTGCGTTCTCGACGAATTCTTCCGTGACTTGCCGGAGCTCGGCCACCTCGTCCGCGCTCAGCACGTCGGGCACGACGAGATAGCCGTTGTCGTCCGTAGAACGTGACGTCCTGCTCGCTGATCATCCCTTGGCCTCCCTCGATGGCGCTTTGGAAAAAGGGTCGGAGACCGGCGAGGCGGCGTCAAGCGGGAAGGGCGGCCGTGCCGACGCTCACGCGCCGTCCGAACGCTTCAACTGCAGGTCCTTTCGCTTCAGGATCTCCGGCAGCAGCTTCGTGCCGAGGCCCGGGCCTTCGAGCGGGTGGATATAGCCGTCCTCGATCCTCGGAAGATCGGTCACCAGCTCCCTGTACCAGCCGGTGTAGAAGGCGCGCACGCTTTCCTGGATCAGCGCGTTGGTGGCGTTCAGCGAGACATGGCAAGACGCGGCGAACACGATCGGGCCGGTGCAGTCGTGGGGCGCCACCGGCAGGTGGTGGGCTTCGGCCATGGCCGCGATCTTTCTCGCCTCGGAGATGCCGCCGACCCAGGAGAGATCCAGCATGACGATGCCGGAGGCCCCCTTCGCCATCATCTCGCGAAAGACCGGGCGCGTGGCCACGGTTTCGCTCGCGCAGATCGGCACGTCGGTCGAGCGCGCGAGTTCGGCGAGAGCATCGAAATTGTTCATCTTGATTGGATCTTCGAACCAGAACGGCTGGAGAGGCTCCAGGGCCTTGAAGATCTGTCTGGCCGGGCGGGGTGTCCAAAGGGAATGCAATTCGACCATGATGTCCATGCGGTCGCCGACCGCTTTTCGGATCTTCTCGAAGGGCTCCAGAGCCTTCTTCATGTCCGCGGACGAAATGTAGAGGCCGTCCGACTCTTCGGCGGCGAAGTCGAAGGGCCAGATCTTCATGCCGGTAATGCCCTGCTCCAGCAGGCTTTCGGCAAGCGCACCGGCGTCATTCAGGAAGGCATCGAGGTCCTCATAGGGCCCTTCATTGCCGTCGAGGCCCCAATTGTCGGTGAGCTGGCCGACGCTGCCGCGCACATAGCGATAGCCGGCGCAGGTGTTGTAGGTCCTGATTTTTTCACGCGACAGTCCGCCCAGGAGCTGGTGGATGGGTTGGCCGGTCGCCTGCCCGAAAAGATCCCAAAGGGCGATGTCGATCGCCGAAAGCCCGCGCATTTCGGCGCCGCTGCCGGAAAAGCCGAGATAGCCGTGGAGCAGCGTCCGTGAATGCCGATCGATGGCGAGCGGATCGCTCCCGAGCAGCCGCGGCGCCACCTGCTCGTGGATATAGGCTTCGGCGGAGGCCGGGCCCATGAAGGTCTCGCCGAGCCCGATCAATCCTTCGTCGGTGTGGACCTGAACCCAAAGCAGGTTCGGAAATTCGTCCAGGCGCAGCGTTTCTATCGCCGTGATCTTCATCGACGCCCCCCTGACATCGTCGTCATCCCATCGCCGTCACTGATCCGGCAGCTGATAGCCCTGGTTGCTCATGCGGACCTGGTAGAGGGCGCCGCCCGCGGTGACGTAGAGAAGGTTCGCGTCCGCGCCCCGGCCGAAGGCGAGATTGGTCGGCAGGAGACTGTCGGTCGGGATCGAGGCGAGTTCCTTGCCGTCCTTGTTGTAGACGTAGATTCCTGGCGCGTCCGCGCGACGCACGGCGGCGTAGATATTGCCGTCGACGTCGGCGGCGAGCCCGCCGGCGCTGTCATAGGGTGCGAAATTGACGAATTCGCGGCGATTGCCGGCGGAGCCGTCGGGCGAGAGGTCGTAGGCCCAGATCACCATCGGCCCGCGCTGGGTCGCTTCGTCCTCGCCCAGCCGCGTGAAATCGAGCGCGCCGTTGTCGTTGCTGACCACGTAGAGGGTGGACTGGTCCGGCGAGACCAGGAGGCCGTTCGGCTTGCCCGCGTCGGAGATGATGCGGTTGACCCGGCCGTCGGGATCGATGCGGTAGACCGACATGGTCGGCTGCATCACCGGTTCGTGGCCGAGATAGCGTGGATCGGTGAAATAGATACGACCCTCCATGTCGATCGCCACGTCGTTCGGCCCGTTGAAGGGCTGGCCGTCATAGAGGGCGGCGAGAATGCGCGCGCGGCCCGTCTGCATGTCGGTGATGGTCACCTTGCGGCCGCCGAAATCGGCACCTTCGGCGACCACCAGATCGCCGTTCGCGTCGAATTTCAGCCCGTTCGCCATGCCGCTCGGTGATCGGAATACGCCGGTCTCGCGGCTTGCCGGATCGTAGCGCCAGATGATGCCGGCCTGGGGCAGCGGGCTTTCGCCGTGCCGGCAGCCGCTGGTGAAGGTGATGTCGCTGAAATAGACCTGACCGTCCGGTGCGACTGCCACACCCTCGGTAAAACAGGCGTCGCCGAACAGAAGCTCGAGGCGCGCATCTGCGGAAATGATCGCGGGATCGCCGGTCGGCGGCGTGAACTCCGACGGATTCTGAGCCAGCGCGGTGGTCGCGCCGATGCCGATGGACGCGGCGACCGCGGCCGCGCTCAACACCCGCCCTGTCCGTTCAAGTCGAACGAGCATCCGACAAAATGCGTGCAATGGTCGTCTCCCGTCGCGTCGCTTTCTTCACTGCGGCGCCGCTCGTCACGCGCGTTATCGATCAACGTCACCGCGGCCGATTTTCCCGAAGCCACCGTTCGCCCGCGGCCCCGCGCGCGTATGCTAGGCGGCGGCCGTCCCGCTGGCAATGTCGGAGGCGATCGGGATTTCGCGACGGTCAGGCGGGGTCAAGGCATGCGCCGGCCGCGCAACGGCTCTCCGGTCAGGATCGAGACCAGATGGGCGATGAGAAGGACCGCCAGCACGATGCCGATCATCTGCAGCACCGGGTAGGACACCAGTGACGTCTCACCGAGCGGCCGTTTTCGCCGCTCCCGCCAGTTGGCGAAAACGACCAGCGCCACCGCGGCCGAAAGCAGGGTCAGCGTGACGACGAGCGACATTGGCCAGTCAATGGGGCCAGCCGCCGGGGTCTGTCAATGGGATCAAGCGGTGGGGGATCAAGCGGTGGGTGATCGAGCGGCGGCCGCAAAGCCGCCGCCCCGGTGCTCCCGGCTATTGCTGAGGCTGCGCGTTTTCGAGCATGGCGACGATCCGCTCCTTCAGCGCCGGATCGGACTGGAAGGCGCGCATGATGCTCTCGAACTCCTCGGCCTCGATGCCCTCGGTGGTTTCGACCACCTGGTTCACCTCGGCCTCGAACTGCTGCAGCATCTGCTGCGCCTCGCCTTCCGAAGGTGCTGCCTCGACCTTCGGCTTCCACTGCTCGGCGAGCTGGTTGATGTTGGTCCAGGCGACGACGAAGGACTCGAGCTTGCCGTCGGAATACTCCTCGGCATCGGCGGGTGCGGTCGTTGTCAGGCCGATGACGGCGGCAAAGAGAAAAGCGATGACGGCCGGCCGGCGAGGCGTGATGAAACGGATCATGGGGGCTCCAATGGACGAGATGAGTGATGGCGACCGGCTTCCTCGTCGGCGGCCGCCGGAACGCGGCACTCGGTGCCGTTCCGCCCGTGCGTGACGCGGTGCGAAAGGCCGAATGCCGGTGGATTTCAGGACCCTGAGCGCCGTATTTTCCACGGGCGGACGATCCTTGGTACTGCAAGGTGAACCCCGACCACGGCCGAGCATTCCAATTTAACGCCGTTTTTTTCACGTATTTTGACCAGCTGCCCTGCGGCGCGCTCGAAATCGCTTGGGCTGAGGTGCCGTCCTTTTCTATGCTGGTCGGAAAGCCGTGGCGCCGATGACGAGAGGAGGCGCTTTGCCAGGCGGGGAGGCCGATCGAACCTTGTCCGACGTGACACTATGGCCGGCGCGCGGGACGTTGCTGGCAATGCTGTGGTCCTTTTTCACGCTCGGCGGCTCGGCCGCGGCGGCGGAGCTGGTGCTCGGCGGGCTGGTGTTCAGCGACGAGCTCGGCGGCGTGCGGCTGCTCGAAGGCTCGGGCACCGGCACGCTCGACGATCCCGTGGTCCTGGTCGAGGAAATCACCGATTACGGGCCGGCGGTGATCGTGATCCGCGGCATGCACGCCCGTTTCGGCAACCGCATCCGCTCGCAGCACGACGTCGGGTTCGCGATCACCAAAGTGGTGAGAAACGCGACCTCCCAGCCCTGGACCCTGTTCACCCTGGAGCTGCGCGAAAAGCTCGATCAGGAAAGTCCGTTCGGCGACGGTCTGTCCTTCGGCCAGGCTTCCGAAGCCGGGCGGCCCTTTCTCTCCGACCGCTTCGAGACCAATCTCGAAACCCGCGAGCCCTATGACGGCGTGCAGTTCTATAACGGCGTGGTGGAGCCCGGCGAGACGGTGGTGCTGAACTTCGTGATCACCGATACCACGCCGCGCTTCAAGTTCTATCTGATGCAGAAGCGGGACAACAACTTCGTTCGCGAACTGCCGTCGGGTGCTGCACGCGCCGGCGCGGGATGACGACGTTTCCTTTCACGCGAGGTGCTGGGATGTGGCCATGACGATCAGGGCGGACAGCATCGATTTTCGCATTCTCGATCGGCTCTGCCGGATGCCGAAGCCCGTGCGCGGCATGGCGCCGGGCATGCTCGAGCGCCAATTCGGCGACCTCGCGGCGGTCGAGCGGCTCGCGGCTGCAGGTCTCTTGAAGAAGCGCGGCTGGGCCGACGGCCCGGGCTGGATCTGGGTGCCGACCGAGAAGGGGCTGGCGCTGCACCGATCCATGAGTGCAGCGCCGGACGACGCACGCCCCGTCACCTCGAGCGACCGGGTGATCCTCCCTCCGGAGCCGGTCCGCGACCCCGCCGATCAGAGATCGAGCTGATAGGACGCCGGCACGTATCGGAAACCGCCGTCGATCTGCTCGATATAGCCGACCGCCGGAAACGGCATGTGATAGCCGGTGAACGGAATCCGATCCGCGGCGATCATGCCGAACACCTTCTTTCTCGCGGCCACCGCCGCCTCCTTGTCCATGTCGAAGCGCACATGCCAGTCCGGGCGCTGCAGGGACGCGATATAGTGGTTTGCGGTATCCGCGGTGATCATCAGCCGCTCGCCGGCGCTCTCCAGGTGAAAGGCCGTGTGGCCGGGCGTGTGGCCGCTCGCGTCCACGGCGGTGACGCCCGAGACGACCTCGCCGCCGTCCTTCAAAAACATCGTCTTGTCGGCGAAGGGAACGACGTTCGACTGGGTGAGCGTCGCCACGCCTTCGGTCGGTCCGGAAAGCTTGTCCTCGGCACTCCAGAAGTCGTACTCGGCTTCGTTGGTGACGTAACTGGCGTTCGGAAAGAGCGGGGATCCATCCTCCATCAGGCCGCCGATATGGTCCGGATGGAAATGGGTGATCACCACGATGTCGATCTCGTCGGGCAAAAAGCCGGCACCCTCGAGCAGCTCGGCAAGCCGCCCCGCATCCGGCCGCCTGCGGGCGCCGTTGCCGCTGTCGAACATCAGCAGCTGCTCGCCGGTGTTGACGAGAACGGGCGCGAAGCTGATCGCCATCTGTTCGGGCGGCAGGAAGTTTTTCTCGGCCAGAGCGCGAACCTCGGCGGCATCCACGTTTTCACCGAAGATCGGGTGCGGCCCTTCGAGCTGAATGGCGCCGTCAAGGAGCGTGGTCACTTCGAAATCGCCGAGATCGAATCGATAGAAGCCCGGCCGTTCCGGCCCGAGCAGGGGTGCTGCCGCCTTCGCAGGCGCGGTCGCCAGCCCGCCGGCCGCGAGGCCGACGCCGGCGGCCGCGGTTCCCTTGAAAAGGTCACGGCGGGATAGTTCGGACGGCCTGCCATTCATTGTCGTCTCCCTCATTTGCAATCGTTCGGCATCTGAAACCCGAAGGTTATCAATGACCATAAGGCGAACTCGTGACAACGCAAATCACACTCGGGGAACTCACAGCAACGCGATCCACCCATGGTCGTTGACAGAAAAAGGTTCGGTCACTTTAATCTCACCCATGGGGTCCGCGAGCGCCCCGTGAGGCGACAGCCCAAGTTTCGCGTCCACCGAACCCCGAGCCCCTGGGAGGACGCTTCATGCCGTCGCCGACCGAAATCACCGTATCCCAGCTGTCCCGTCTGATCGGCACGCCGAAAGCGCCGGTGCTGATCGATATCTGCATCGACGAGGATTTTCGGGACGACCCGCGGCTGATCCCCGGATCCTTCCGTCACCCTTTTCCCGACATCGCCAGGCTTGCGCCGAGGCTGGATGGCCATCGGGTCGTCGTGATCTGCCAGAAAGGACAGAAACTGAGCCAGGGCGCCGCCGCCGTTCTCCGTGACGCCGGCATCGCCGCCGAGACCCTGGAGGGCGGCATCTTCGCCTGGCGTGACGCAGGCGAGTCCCTGGTGCCGGCCGCCAGCCTGCCCGCGCGGAATGGGGAGGGGAGGACGGTCTGGGTCACCCGCCACCGCCCGAAGATCGACCGCATCGCCTGCCCCTGGCTGATCCGCCGCTTCGTCGACCCGAGCGCGCTTTTTCTGTTCGTTTCGCCTCCGGAGGTGCTGAACGTCGCCGAGAAGTTCGAGGCGACCCCCTTCGACGTCGAGGGCGTGTTCTGGAGCCACCGCGGGGAGCGCTGCAGCTTCGACGTGATGATCGACGAATTCCAGCTGAGCACGGAACCGCTGCAAAGGCTCGCCACGATCGTGCGCGGCGCCGACACCAACCGCCATGATCTGGCGCCCGAGGCCGCCGGCCTGCTCGCCGCCTCGCTCGGCCTGTCGCGCATGTACCGGGACGATCTCGAGCAGCTGGAAGCCGGCATGACGCTCTACGACGCCTTCTACCGATGGGCCCGCGACGCCGCGGACGAGGGCCATGACTGGCCGGCGGCATCGGTCCGGAGCTGACAGGATGGCGGAAAGGAGTCTCGATGCCGTCGCCGAACCCGCGGCCGGCGCCCCGCCGTCCTTCGCCCGGGCCCTCGCCGTGTTCGGAAAAATCGGCCTTCTGTCCTTCGGCGGGCCGACCGCGCAGATCGCGCTGATGCACCGGGAGGTCGTCGACCGCGAGCGCTGGCTCGGCGAGCGGCAGTTCCTGAACGGCCTCAGCTTCTGCATGCTGCTGCCGGGACCGGAGGCGATGCAGCTCGCCACCTATACGGGCTGGCGTCTGCACGGCGTCAAAGGCGGGCTCGCGGCCGGGCTGCTGTTCGTCCTGCCGGGCGCGTTCCTGGTGCTGGCGCTCGCCATGATCTACGCCGGCTTCGGCGAGGTCGCCCTGGTCAAGGCGATTTTTTACGGTATCAAGGCCGCCGTCCTGATCATCGTGATCGAGGCGCTGCTCCGCGTGGCGAAGCGGGCGCTCGGGCGCCGGATCGACTGGGTGATCGCGGGCCTTTCCTTCGCCGCCCTCTTTCTCTTCGCCATTCCCTTTCCCCTGATCATCGTCATCGCCGCGATCATCGGCTACGTTTTCGCGAAGGAGGATCTGGAGGCGGAGACGGTCGAAAGCCGGGGCAGCGCCTCGCCCGGCACGGCGCTCCGCACCGCAGGCCTCTGGCTCCTCATCTGGATCCTGCCGCTTCTCACCGTGGCGTTCGTCTTCGGCGGCGATCACGTGCTGACGGCGCTCGGCCTGTTCTTCTCCAAGCTCGCCGTGGTCACCTTCGGCGGCGCCTATGCCGTCCTCGCCTACATGACCCAGGAGGTCGTCCAGAACCACGGCTGGCTCGACGCCGGCGAGATGCTGGACGGCCTCGGCCTCGCCGAAACCACCAACGGCCCCCTGATCCTGGTCACCGAATTCGTCGGCTATCTCGCCGCCTACCGCTTCGGCGGCGGGCCGCCGCTCCTGATGGGCCTGCTCGGCGCCCTGGTCACGCTCTGGGCGACCTTCGCGCCCTGCTTTCTCTTCGTCTTCACCGGCGCCCCCTTCATCGACCGGCTGCAGCACGCGCCGAAGCTAAGGGGTGCCCTTGCCGGCGTGACCGCGGCCGTGGTCGGCGTCATCCTGAACCTCTCGGTCTGGTTCGGCCTGCACGTCTTCTTCGGACAGGTCGAGGCCAGGCCATGGGGGCCGATGACGCTCTGGATACCGGACGTCTCGACGATCGATCCGCTCGCCGTCGCGCTCGCCATGGTCGCCGCCGTCGCCCTCCTTCGCCTGCATCTCGGCCTCGCCTGGACGCTCGCATTCACAGGCGGTCTCGCCTTGCTCTGGCATCTCGCGACCTGATCGAGCCGGCCTCGCGACGTCAGCGCTGGCGATCCTGCCGTCTCTGGGTTAAACCTCCGGCATGAAACCCTGGATCATCAGGCTCCTCATCAGTCTCGCCCTGGTTGCGACCATCGCCGGCTGTCTGGAACGCGGCGCGACCAAGGCGTCCCGTTACGCGCCGACCGGACTGCCGCCGGTCATGCCGACCGGCGATTTCGCCGCCTACATAGCGGGTGCGCGCGGCCATGCGGTCGCGGTCAACAACGCCGCCGGGACCCCGATCGCTTATGACGAGGTGGCGGCGGTCGGTCCCTTCGAGATCCGTCCGAACCCGAAGGGCAGGGACTGCCGCAGCCGGTCGCTCTCGACGTCGATCGAGCCCGACCACGAAAACTTCCGCTACGATCGCGCCGTCCTTCTGATCCACGGGCTGAACGACACGCCCTTTTCCATGTGGGATCTCGGCCATCGCTTCGCCGAGCGCTGCTATCTCGTGCGCGGCATCCTTCTGCCCGGCCATGGCACGGTGCCGGGCGATCTCCTGAACATCGGCCTTCCCGAATGGCGGGAAGCGGTCCGGCGCGCCGTCTGGAGCTTTCGCGGCGAGGCCGACCGCCTCGTGATCGCGGGCTTCGATCTCGGCGCCAACCTGGCGCTGGACGCGGCGGCGAGCCTCGACATGCCGGAGGAGCTGGAGCTGAACGGCCTCGTCCTCCTCGGCCCCGCCTTCGACTACGAGCTTCCGGCCTTCGCGCCCGCCGCCGTCGGTCCTGGCGGCAAGGCCCTTTGGGGCGATCTTCGGGGCAGCCAGGACGCGCTTCGCTACCGCTCCATCGCGCGGCCGGGCGCGAGCGCGACCGCGTCGCTCGGCGACGAGCTGTTCGCGCGCGATGCCCCCCGCCATCTGCCGCTGTTCATGGTCGCGAGCGCCGAGGACGCCGTCGGCGATCCGGTCAGGGCGCGCGCATGGTTCTGTCGGCAGAGCGTCACGCCGCGTCACCTGCTCTGGTACAGCCGCTATCCGGACGCCCCCTTTCCCGCCTGCAGCTGCACCACCGCACGTCGTGACCCGGCCAGGGAAGAGCTGAGCCGCTGCGTCACGATCCGAAGCTCCAGCTGCACGCCGCCTCCATCCGGCAAGGGCGTTTTGGAGCGCGCCTCGGACTCCTCGGCCTGCGGGGCCAATCCGTTCAAGACCGGTTTCGCCGACACCGGCGGCGCCGTTCTCGATCTTGCTCACATCGCCATGCTGGCGGCGCCGGAAAATCCCCGCTACGGTGCGCGGGCGAAAGAGTTGGACTGCCTGCACTATGCGGGGCGGCCTGACCAGCCGGAGGCGAAAGCCTGCCGCGGTCAGGCGGAGGCGGCGGCGCTGCCCCATCTCCGCTACGGCGAAGCGCGTGACGACAATCTCAGGAACTACGTCCTTCGCCGCGCCACCTACAATCCCGATTTCGATCGGATGTCCAGGCGGATCATCGACTTTCTCGAGCAAAGCAACTAAAGGGCAATGATGATCGCAGCTCTGCCCATGTACGACTTCGAGCCCGTCCGCGCCTCCACCGATGCGTGGTGGCGGGGCATCGCCCGCGCGCTTCGTCTCCAGGGCCTGGAGGACGTGCCCGAACGGCTGACCCGAGAGCGCGCCGAGCGCGCCTGGCGCCGCCCCGATCTGATCTTCGGGCAGGTCTGCGGCTATCCCTTGATCCGATCCCATGGCGTCAAGCCCAAGCTGATCGCGACACCCTGCTACGAGGTGCCCGGCTGCGAGGGGCCGGACTATTCGAGCGTGATCGTGGTGCACGCGGACAGCCTGGCGAGCGACATGGAGGATCTGCGCGGCAAGATCGCCGCGATCAACGCCACCGACTCCCATTCCGGCTGCCATGTGCTGCGCGCCATGGTGGCGCCGCTCGCCAGCCGCGGCAGCCGCTTCTTCGGCCGCCAGATCATCACCGGCAGCCATGCCGGCAGCCTGGAGGCGATCGAGGCGCGTGAGGCCGACGTGGCCGCGATCGACGCCGTGACCTACAGCCTGATCAAGCGCTCCATGCCGGAAGCCCTCGGCAGCTTTCGGGTGCTCGGCCGTTCGCCGCACGCGCCGGCGCCGCCCTTCGTCACCGCGGCCGCGACGCCCGAGGACAGGCTGCAGCGCATCCGCGACGCCCTCGTGGACGCGCTCGCCGACCCCGACCTCGCCGCGTGCCGGGACGAGCTGATGATCCGCGGCGCCAAGATCGTGGACATCGAGCAATATCGACGCATCGACGAGATGGCGCGCATCGGCGAGAGCGCCGGCCTGGTCGAGCATTGACGAGAGCGAGGAGGGACGAGACGTGAGCGACGACCTGGTGATTTTGGTCGATCATCCCCTGGTGCAGCACAAGCTGACGCAGATGCGGCGCACCGACACTGCGGTCGTGCAGTTTCGCCAGCTCGCCCGCGAGATCGCGCTGCTGCTCGCCTACGAGGTCACCCGCGACCTGCCGCTCACCACGGTCGAGATCGAAACCCCGGTGGCGCCCACCGAAGCGCCGGAGCTGGAAGGCAAGAAGCTCTGCTTCGTCTCCATCCTGCGCGCCGGCAACGGCCTTCTGGACGGCATGCTCGATCTGGTGCCTTCCGCCCGCGTCGGCCATGTCGGCATCTACCGCGACCCGGAGACCCTGGTCGCGGTCGAATATTACTACAAGGTGCCGGACGATCTCTCGGAGCGCCTGACCGTGGTCGTCGACCCGATGCTGGCGACCGGCAATTCGGCGGTCGCCGCCGTCTCGAAGCTCAAGGACGACGGCGCTGAGCAGATCAAGTTCGCCTGCCTGCTGGCGGCGCCGGAGGGCATCGCGCAGATGCGCGAAACCCATCCCGACGTGCCGATCTTCACCGCCGCCATCGACGAGCGCCTGAACGACCACGGCTACATCGTGCCCGGCCTCGGCGACGCCGGCGACCGCCTCTACGGCACCAAGTAGGCCGATACGAGCCGGTACGGCCGGCTTCATTGACGGCTGCGCCGGCGGTTGGTGGTCGGTCGTCGTCAGCTCTCCTCGGCCGGCGTGATCCAGCCGATGACGGCGCCGCCCGGGTCCTTCAGCGTGGTGAAGCGGCCGATGCCCGGCATCTCCATGATCGGCTGCAGGATGGTCGCGCCGGCGGCCTTGGCCTTCTCGACCCGGGCGTCGACGTCGTCCACGGCGAGGTAGCCCACCCACTGCTCCGGCTGGCCCTTGAACTGCTCGCCTTTCATCGGAAAGATGCCGCCGCAGGCCTCCTCCCCATCCATGCACACCCAGTAGGTGCCCTGGTCGCCCATCTCCATGGCGTTGAACGTCCAGCCGACGGTCTCGCCGTAGAACGCCTTCGCGGCCTCGGCGTCGTGGGTCATCAGCTCGTTCCAATGATAGTGGCCGTGATCGGTCATATCGATGCCTCCGATGTTGAAATGAAGGCTGGACCTTGATCCCGAAGCGCAGGATTTTCAACGTCTTTGTCATAACAAGCTGGTGACATGCTGACGCCGCGCGGCAGGAGCCCGGTTCAGGCGGAAACGGGCGATGCTCGATCTTCCGTCGCCGGCGGCAGGCGTCGGCCCCTGCGGCGGCCGTTTGGCATGGTCACCCAGGCGAGCACGGCGGCTGCGATCGCCGCCAGGATCAGGAGCGGCAGCCAGGCGGCAAGGGCGGGGGAGATGGAGCCGGCCTCGCCCAGCGCCTGCAGCACGCCGTCCGCGACGAAATAGAGAAACGCCCCGCCGAAGCCGACCAGCGCGTTCAGCACGACGCCGCCCTGCCGCTGCAGCCCCCTGACCGCCGCGGTCGCGAGCACCGCCATGAACAGGGAGGCGAAGGGCAAAGCGAGGCTCTTGTGCATCCAGGTGCGATAGACATGCAGCGGACGGCTGCCGATCTCGGGATGGCCGAGGAGCCTTCTCAGCTTGGCGAAGGACAGCGCGTTTGGCGGTGCCGCCAGATCCTGCACCAGATCCGGCCGGATCGCGGTGTCCCAGGAGCGCCGCTCGATCCTGCTCTCGGATCGCTCGGCGGCGGGGCTGACCTTGAGGTCGTCGATACTTTCGAGCCACCAGCCGCCGTTCTCGAACCGCGCCCGCTCGGCCTGGATCTGCGCCGTGAGATTGCCGGCGTCGTCGCGCTGGAAAATGACCACATGCTCGAGCCGCCGCCCGTCCTCCTCGATCTGCCCGACGCTCACCAGATCGCCGCGGTCGCGAAGCCAGATCGCGACGTCGTCCGGCTTTCGCTCCTCGACCGACGCCTGCCAGGCGGCGAGGGTGCGGTGCGCGTGCGGCGTGATCTGGTCGCTGATCAGAAAATGCAGGAACGCCACCACCAGCAGCACCGGCGCCAGCAAAGACAGAATGCGCCAGAACGGCAGGCCCACCGCCTGCATGGCCACGAGCTCGCTCTGGCGGTGCAGACGGCCGAAGGTCAGGAGGGCCGCGAGCAGCACGCTGAAGGGCAGAAGGAAGGTCACCAGGATCGGCAGTCTGAGCAGCGTGTAGCGAAGGACCACGTCGAAGCCGCCGCCGAGGTCGTTCAGGAGATCGTCGGCGACGCTCATCACGTCGAACAGCTGAAGGAGCGCCGTGGCGCTCAGAAGGATCAAAAGCAGATTGCCGACGAAGCCCGTGGACAGATAGCGCCCGAGGATCGACATCACGCCTCGCCCGCCGCCTTCGGTCGCTTCGAACGGCGGCGATCAGCCGCTCGACCAGGTCCGTGACCGGGGCGAAAGCCGAAACGCCGCGATGGTGCGACGCCCGATGGAACATCCAGAGGCTGAACGCCAGAAAGGCCAGCATCGGCAGCTCGAGCCCGAGCCAGGGCGGCACCGCACCCTCCTCGATCAGGGTTTCGCCGAACTGCAGGATCTCGTTGTAGACGATCAGCAGGAACAGACCGAGCGCCAGGTTCAGCCCCTGGCTGCGCTTCGGCGAGGTCGCGCCGAGCGCTATCGCGAGGAAGGGGAGGACCAGGATCGAGGCGATGCGCACGATGCGCGAATGGAGCTCCGCCGCCATCTCGTGCACCGTCGCCTTCTTCGGCGGATCGCCCTGCCGCTGCCAGAGCTCGACCAGCGTCAGCTCGCGCTCGTCCCGGCCGCGCTCGCGAAAGGGCGGCGGCGCGAACAGCGTGTCGATCTCGCGCGAAAAATTCCTGATCCTGACCACTACCGGCTTCTCGTCCGGCGCCTGGTCGACAAGCTGGGTCGCCCCTTCGAGGGTGAGCACCAGCTTCTCGTCCTCGCTGACGTCGAACGAGCCCCGCTCGGCGGTGGTCGTGGTCATGGCGCCGGCGGCGTCGCGCTCGTGAAAAAACACGTCCGTCAGCCGCCGCCCGTCCTCGGAGATGCTGCCGACGGTCATGGTCATGTCCTCGATGCCGGTCAGAAACGCGCCGCTCTCCAGCACATTGTACCAGCTGCCATAGCCCGCGAAATGCATGAGATTGCGGTAGCCGTAGCGCGCATGGGGCTGGAGCACGCCGATCACCAGCGCGCCGAGCAGGCAGAACAGGCAGGCGAGCCCGAGGATCGGCCGCGCGATGCGGAAGAGACTGACGCCGCCGGCATAGAGCGCGTCCAGCTCGCTGTCCTCGCGAAGCCGGATGATCGCCATCAGGACCGCGATGAAGAAGGCGGCGGAGAGGGCGAGGCTCAGATAATGCGGGATCAGATTGAGCATGATCCGGCCGACCGTGCCGAAAGGCGTGTTCTTGGTCGCGACCAGATCCAGGAGACGGACGAGGCGCTCCATCAGGAGCGCGAACATCACGAGGCCGAGCAGCATCGCGAAACGCGAGAGCACGTTCTTGACGAGATATCGGTCAATGATGGTCATGAGGCCGAAACGCCTCTCGACACCTCTCCGCCTGCCGTCCGTCCGAAGGCGGCCATCGATCTCCTTTCGGTCAGTCCCGCCAGCCGGCCTGCAGATGATTGATCAGGCGCCTCGCCATGTCGTCGTCGAGCGTCGGCCCGGAGCCCAGGTCCGGTGCCTTCGACCAGCCGGCGTCGGCGAAGGCCATGCCCTCGAAGTCGATGTCCCGGCCATAGCGGGGAAAGACGTGAAAATGCACGTTCGGATCGACCATCATCAGCATCAGATAGTTGATCTTGTCATAGGCGAAGGCGGCACCGAGGGAGCGTTCGATCGCGCCGGTGACGGTTGCGAGCTCGGTGAAGGCGTCCGGCTCCAGGTCGGAAAACGCGGTCGCGTCCGACTTCGCCATCAGTACCAGGGCGCCCAGCGTCACCTGATGACGCCTGAGTGTCAGGCTCCAATGGCGAAAATCCTTCACCAGCAGATCGGGATATTCGAACTTCTGGAAGGTCGGGTTGAGGTCGGCTTGCTCTGGCATGTTGCCCCCAATGAAAATCGGTCCGGGGTCGTCGTTCGTCCGCTCAGGCGGCGGACGCGGCGGCTATGGCGGCCGGCACCGAAAGCGTCCGTCCCTTGCCCTCGACGAAGCGAAGGCGCTTGCGGTCGAAGCGCCGCACGTCCACCCGCACGCTCCAGCCGTCCGGCGTCGATCCGATCCGGTAGATATGGTAGGCCGCCGGCTTGAAGCCATGGCGCGGCCAGGCTGACGCGGACGGCACGCCGATCACCGGTGCTGCGCCCAGCGGCGTGCGCACGTCGCCATGATCGAAGCGGTGATTGTGCCCGTGCAGCACCAGCTCGGCGCCGGCGTCGGCGATCACCTCGCGAAAACCCTTGCCGTCGCGCAGCTGCTTTCGAACGCGCGCCGAGCCCTCGATCGGCGGGTGATGCACCAGGACCGTCCGGAAATAGCCCTCTTCGCCGAGTTCCCGCAGCACCATGCGCAGGCGCACCAGCTGCGCCTGGCCGACCATGCCCGCGGCCGAGAACCAACGGGTCGGTATGGCGCTGGACACGCCGACCACCGCGATCCGGCCGATCTTGCGGACGAAGGGAAAAGATGGCGCTTCAGTCTTCAATTCCTCGCCGTTTTGCGCCATATAAGCCGCCAGCCGGCCGAAGGATTGCCGCCACGGGATCTCGATATAGGCGTCGTGATTGCCCGGAATCACGCTGACGTCGTCGGCATCGCCCAGTTCGGCGAGCCAGTCGATCGCCTGATCGAACTCCGCGGGCAAGGCGAGATTGGTGAGATCGCCGGTGACCACTGTGTGGTCCGGCTGCAGTGACTTCAGGTCGGTGGTGAGGGCGGCGAGCACGCGAGGGTCGTGAATGGACCGGCGATGACGCCGCCAGGAAAGATAGCCGGTCACCCGTTTGTTCATCAGGTCCCGCCAGTTGACGGGATCGGGAAGCGGCAGATGGGGATCGGAGAGATGAGCGAGTTTCAACATGCGCCGTGCAACCGTGATCGACCCGCCTTTGATGTGCGCCCGGGCCGATCGAGTCAAGCGGCGTCGTTTTGGATCAACCAGGTAGTCTGACCTCCCCATGACGCTGTCCTCCCCTTCCGCCGACGTCGTCGGCGACTCGTTTTCCGCCGCCGGCGAAACCCAGCCCGTGGTCACCCCCGTCGTGGCGATGGTCGGCCGATCGGAGGCTCTGATCTGGGGCCTCACCACCGAGGAGCGGCTTCGCCGGACCACGCGCAACCTCGACGTCGCGGCCGTGCTCCGGGACGACCAGCCGCTGCCCGAGCGGGGCGCGGTCGTTCTGATCCGCGCGGATTACGCCCTCGAAGACCGCCTGGTCGCCGGCCTCGTCGATCACGGCCCGGGCGCCCTGCTGGCGATTGACGGCGAGGGCGGTGAAGCCTCCATTGCGGTCGCCGCCCATGTCGATGCGGATGCCGCACCCGCTGTCAAAAGCCTGCTCGAGGCCGGCGCCCTCGACCCGGAGGCGCCGCTTCCCGCAGGCGTCGCCCAGAAGGGCGTGCTCGACGTCGGCTCGGCCTACAACCGAAAGCTCAGAAAGCGCGAGGTTCCCTACGCCCTCGAAGTCACGCCGGCGACCATCGAGCCCATCGAAAACCGCATCTTCGCCGGCGCCTACAAGGGCATCACCGACTTCGTCACCAAATATCTCTGGCCGCTGCCGGCGCGCTGGGTGACGCGCCAGGCGGTGAAGCTCGGCCTGTCCCCGAACATGGTGACAATGGCGAGCCTGGTGCTGGTGTTCGTCACGCTCTGGCTGTTCATGCAGGGCCATTTCCTCGCCGGCCTCGCGGTCGGCTTCGTCATGGTGTTTCTCGACACTGTGGACGGCAAGCTCGCGCGGGTGACGCTCACCTCGAGCAAATGGGGCAACGTCTTCGACCACGGCATCGATCTCATCCACCCGCCCTTTTGGTGGTGGGCCTGGTGGTACGGCCTGCACAACACCATGCCGGAGGCCGCCGCAGCCACGCCGCTGCTCGATCTGGCGCTGCTGATCGTCACGGTCGGTTACGTGATCGGCCGGCTGGAGGAGGGTCTCTTCATCAAGGCCTTCGGCATCCAGATGCACACCTGGCGTCCGGTCGACAGCTTTTTCCGGCTGATCACCGCGCGACGCAATCCGAACATCTCGATCCTCCTGGTCGCGACGCTGTTCGGCGCGCCGATCATGGGCTTCATGCTGATGGCGCTCTGGACGGTGCTGTCGCTCCTCTTCCACGCGGTGCGCATCACTCAGGGCTTTCTGCTCAAGGACGAGAACGGCCTTCGCTCCTATCTGACCGAGCCGCTCGAGCCGAAAGCCGCCTGAGGCGGCGCCATGGCCAGGCTTGCGGTCGTCAGCAACCCGAAAAGCCAGCGCAACCGGCAGGGCGCCCTTGCGGGCCTGAAGGCCGTCGTGGCCGCGCATCCGGACGTCCGCCATGATGAACTCGGCGAGTTCGCCGACCTCGGGTCGCTGATCGACGACCAGCTCGAACACGGCGTCGAGGTGATCGCGGTCAATGGTGGCGACGGCACGGTGCAGGCGGTGCTGACCGAGCTTGCGAGGCGGGATCTGAACGGCAGGGCGCCGAAGCTCGCGGTGCTGGCGGGCGGCATGACCAACGTCATCGCCAAGGACGTCGGCTTCGACGACCGGCCGGCGAAGGCGGCGAAGCGGCTGATCCAGGGGCTTGAAAGCGGGGGCGTGCAGCCCGCTGTCCGCCCGCTGATCGGCCTCTCCCTGCACCCCGACAGCCCGCCGGTCTACGGCATGTTTTTTGGGGCGGCCGGCTTTTATCAGGCGGTGAAGCTCGCCAATGAGCGCGTGCGCAAGAAAGGTATCGCCGGCAATCTCGCCACCGTCTCGACGCTGGCGCTCGCCGCGACGCGCCTGCTGACGGGCCGGGTGGATGAAAAAAACCGGTTCTGCCGCGGCGAGCCGATCGCGCTTGCCATCGACGGCGCCGGGGAGCCTTCGAAGCCGAGCCTGATCCTGATCGCCACGACCCTCGATCGGCTGATGCTCGGCCTCATGCCGTTCTGGGATGGCGAGCGTGAAGGAGAGGGGATCCGCTACACCAACGTCGCCTTCCCGCCGAAGCGTCTCGGCCGCGCCCTCCTGCCGGTGCTGCGCGGACGGCCGAAGGACTGGATGCGGGACGCCGGCTATCGAAGCGGCCGTGCGGGTGACCTGATGATCGGAATCGAGAGCCCGGTGGTTCTCGACGGCGAAATCTTCCATCCCCATCCCGGCCAGCCGATCCGCCTCACCGGCGATCGCCGCCAGACCTTCCTCCGCTGCTGACCGCCATGGCCGGAACACCGAAAAACCTCATCCCGGCGATCGGCGAGGAGCTCATGCGCCCCTGCCACCCCTCGTCGGAAGCCCTCGCCCGGGCGATGGCCGAACGCCATGGCGAGACGGTCGCCGCCGTCCTGTTCTACGGCTCCTGCCTGCGCCAGGACCCGGGCGACGAGCCGCCCGAAGGCATCCAGGATTTTTATGTCCTGTTGGACCGCTACCGCGACGCCTATGCGGGCCGGCTCGCGGCGATCGCCAACCGCATCCTGCCGCCCAACGTCTTCTATATCGAGCGCCCCTGGCAGGGCCGCACCGTGCGCGCCAAATACGCCGTGATCGCCCTCGATCAGTTCCGGCACGGCACCTCGTCGCGCGCCTTCCACCCCTGGCTCTGGGCGCGTTTCTCACAGCCCACGGCCCTCCTGTTCGCCCGCGACGATTTCTCGCGCGAGACGGTGACGGCCGCGGTCGCCGAAGCGGTCTCGACCATGCTGCGCGAGGCGGCCCCGCTTGCGCCTTCGCGTCCGGACGAGCGGCAGCTCTGGCTGACCGCCCTCGGCCTGACCTACGGCACGGAACTTCGCCCGGAAAGCGCCGATCGCGCCGCCCTCATCTACGAGACCGACAGCGCCCGCTACGACCGCATGGCGCATCTCGTCTTCGGCAGAACCCGCGCGGGCGGCCCGATCGACACCGGCGCCGACGAGCCGGCACGTCGCCGCGCGCGGCGTCGCTGGCGGATGCGAAAGGCGCTCGGCAAGCCGCTGACCGTGCTCCGGCTGATGAAAAGCCTCTTCACCTTCGACGGCGGCGTCGACTACGCGCTTTGGAAGGTCGAGCGCCACACCGGCGTGCGCGTCCCGATCACCAGCTTCGAACGCCGCCACCCCCTCCTGACCTCGCCACGCCTGCTCTGGCGCGTGGTTCGCCTGAGCGCCGTGCGGTAGCCGGGCGGCAGGACCGCGTCGCCAATCACGACCCGACAGCTTCGCCGAAGGAGACATTCCGAAAGCGTGCGTGCGCACATTCGCGGCCTTCCGAGTGCATCGGCTGTGTCGATGAACCGTCACCGGAATGTCGCAAATAGGTCTCGTTTTATCCCTGATACATACCGACTGGTTGGTATTTGGGTGTTCCCGATGGAGATGACGCTTCGTGTCGAACGATCGACCCGATGCCAGGACCAGGCTGCTCGACGCCGCGCTGACGGTCATCAGGGCCAAGGGCTATGCGGCGACTACCGTCGATGAGCTTTGCCGGACCGCCGGGGTCACGAAAGGTGCGTTCTTTCACCACTTTCGCTCCAAGGACGATCTCGCCGTCGCGTCTGCCGGCCATTGGGCCGATATGACGAATGCGTTCGTCGAGGCGGCGCCCTATCACCGTCATGAAGACCCGCTCGATCGCGTCCTCGCCTATGTCGATTTCCGAATGGTGATCATTCAGGGGGATCTGCCGGCCTTCACCTGTCTGGTCGGTACGATGGTTCAGGAGACCTGCGACACCAGTCCCGCAATCCGCGAAGCCTGCGCCGCCAGCATCTTCGGCCCTGCCGGAACGCTGGTCGCCGACATCGGGGCAGCAATGCAGAACTGCGGCATCCGGGCGGACTGGACGGCAGAAAGTCTGGCATCCCACACTCAGGCGGTCATCCAGGGCGCTTTCATCATCGCGAAGGCGAAGAGTGACGCGCATGTCGCCGTCGAAACGATCGCCGCATCTGCGACTCTGCATCGAAGTACTGTTCGAACATCGCGAAACGTGAGAGCCGCCTCACGGTGTAACTGCCTGACGTTGACGGAGGTCTGAACGATGGAATTCACCGCCAAAGCCCGCGCCTGCTTCTGGTTCGACGAAGTGCAGGGAAGACGAGACGGTGGACACCGGTTGGCTCGTCTGGCCGTCGAAGGCGGTCCGAGACACGGCGTGGCAGAACGTCATGCAGGATCCCCGCATGAATGACGGCGGCAATCCTGTGCCCTTCGACGGCAAGAGGATGATCGATGGCGGCTTCGAGATGATCTTCGAAACCTGATCCGCCAAGTCGGCCCCGCGGCGTCTTTCAAAGGACGCCGCGGGTGTCGATGAAGTTCTTTTCCTGCAGCCGGTGCGGGTTCAGCGCCTTGAATTCCTTGTGATCGACCAGGAGCAGGATGATGTCCGCCCGGCCGGGCGCGTCGCCGAGCGGGACCAGGTCAAATTCCGGGTGTGAACGGATATTGGGTTCGCAGACCAGGATCCGTCCACCTCGTCTTCCCGCAGCCGTCGCGCGATGTCGACCGCGGGCGACTGGCGAAGATCGCCGGCGCCGGCTCTCCGATGAGCCTCAGCCGTCCCCGGCCACATCGGGAGCGACCTCGGCAAGGAGTGCCTTGGCGGCCGCCTGCTCGGCCTGACGCTTGGATTTGGCATTCGCGGACATCGATGGAAAGCCGGCGAGCGTGACCTGGACCTGAAATTGCGGGGCATGGGCCGGGCCGGTGGTCTCGGTGAGGGTGTAGATCGGCAGATCGAGCCCATGACCCTGCGCCCACTCCTGGAGCGCCGTCTTGGCGTCCCTCGGCGGCTGGCGGCCCATCGCCTGCACATGAGGTTCCCAGCGGGCGCGGATGAAACGCTCGACCGGTTCCAGACCCCCGTCCAGATAGATGGCGCCGATCAGCGCTTCCAGCGCGTCCGCAAGGATCGAAGGCTTGATCCGGCCATTGCCGGCCTCTTCGCTGCGCGCGAAGGTGAGCGCGTCGCCGAGCCCGAAGCCGCGCGCGATCGCCGCCAGCGTGTCCCTGCGCACCAGGGCGGCATGGCGTTTGGAAAGCGGCCCCTCATCTTCGTTCGGGAATCGGGCGATCAGCAGATGAGCGACGACCAGACCGAGCACGCGGTCGCCAAGGAATTCGAGCCGCTGATTGTTGCGCGGCGCGTTCCTGCCGCGCCGGGTCGCGCTCGGGTGCGTGAGCGCCTCGGCCAGCAGGCCGCGGTCGGCGAAGCGGTGGTCGACCCAGCCCTCGATCCTCGCTGTCGCGTCGGACGTCATGGTCTAGTCGATCAGATCGAGCAGCCGACCATAGCGTATGGTGATCGGCCACTTCCAGAACTCCCAGAAGCGAGCACTGCCATTGGTCGAGAAGAAGATGATCTCGGCCCGGCCGACCAAATTCTCGATCGGCACGTAGCCGACCTTGGCGCGACTGTCCAGTGAGTTGTCGCGATTGTCACCCATCGCGAAGACATGGTCCTCGGGGACGGTGAACACCGTGGTGTTGTCGTATTCGCCGCTGCCGTCCGGGCATTCGTCGAGTACGGTGAAGCTGACGGCTTCGGCGCCGTCGCCCATCGCCGGTATCGTTTCCCGAAAGCGCTTGACCGAGCCGTCCGCCGAGGGCTCCGATTGGAGGAGGGCGCGGCAGGACATGCGCCCGCCGGGGCCGTCATCGACGAAATCGTCGATCGGTGAGCGCTGCACTTCCTGATCGTTGATATAGAGCACGCCTTCCTTCACCTGGATGCGGTCACCCGGCAGGCCGACGATGCGCTTGATATAGTCGGTCCGATTGTTCGATGGCAGCTTGAACACCGCGACGTCGCCGCGTTCGGGCAGGGCGCCGAACAGACGGCCATCGCCGATCGGCGGACTGAACGGCAGGGAATGGCGTGAATAGCCATAGGCGAATTTCGAGACGAACAGATAGTCGCCGACCAGAAGCGTCGGCTTCATCGAGCCGGACGGGATGTTGAAGGGCTCGTAGAGGAACGTGCGGACCACCACGGCGATCGCCACCGCATAGACGATCGTGCGCAAGGTCTCCAACATCCCTTTGGATTTTGAGCTTCGAGACAAGGCCACGCGGTTCACAGTTCAAACTCATTGGGCAGGCTGGCGAGTGACGGCCATCAGGCGCCGAAATGACCGTATTTCACGAACCCGCGGTTGGAGAACGAAGAGATTGCGCTCGACGAGCCTGCGACACTACCCAAGCTCTCGGGGGAGGTAAAGTGAAGCCGCTCGGGAATTCGTCAAATCGAAGGCCTCGAACGGCCGTCTTCCACCTTGTCGGCGCTGATCACCACCATGGCATGGGCGAAAGGCGGCTCGTCGGTCAGGCTGAGGTCGATGCGCGCCACCCAGCCGGCGGGCACCAGGGATCGGAGCCGGCGCGCGGCGCCGCCCTCGAGGTGGAGAAAGGGCTGTCCGCTCGGCCAGTTGTCGACGCCCATGTCCCGCCAGAAGACACCCTGGCGAAAACCCGTGCCGAGAGCCTTGGCGCAGGCTTCCTTGGCGGCGTAGCGCTGGGAGAAGGCCGCGGCGGGCGCCGCGCGTGCCGCGGCCTTTCGCCGCTCCGTGTCGGTGAACACCCGCTCGAGAAAGCGGTCGCCGAACCGCGCGATCGTCCGCTCGATCCGGCGGATGTCGATGAGATCGGTGCCGACGCCGAGAATCATCCGGGCTCCTCGCTGCTTTGTGCCTGTGCCGCGGTCATGGTCAGCCGACGAAGCTCTTGGGAGTCGGCGTGCGCCCGGGCAAGGGGACGCGGCGCGCGCGGCGTTCCGCGACCTTCCGCCGTCTCGTTTCGCGCGCCTTCTGGAAGGCATCGATGGCCTTGGCCAACGGCAGATAGCTCGCGAACCAGACGACCAGGGCGATCGGGAGGCTGCCGACGAACATCGGCCAGATGAGCGCGCGCAGATCGATCAGCACGCGCTCGAAGGCCTCCCAGCTGCCCGCACCGGTCAGGGTCGGCCAGATGAGCTCACCGAGATCGATGACGACGTGCTTGAACATGGTGACCGCGGGCCAGGGTGCTGCCTCGCCGCTGCCGAGCAGAGCCTGGCCGACCTTGTAGGTGACCAGCCAGATGAAGGGAAAGGTCCAGGGATTACCGACCACGGTGCCCGCCGCGGCAGCGATCAGATGGCCGCGCAGCGCCCACGCCAGAAGCATGCCGAGCGCGATGTGGAGGCCGACGAAAGGCGTGAAGGAAATCGCGGCGCCGCAGGCGAATCCGCAGGCGATGCTCTGGGGCGTGCCGGAGAGCCGCGTGAGCCTTTTGAGCAGGTACACGCCAAGGCGCCGCCACCCCATGGCCGGCCACAGCCAGCCTTTGAGGCGGACCCAAAGGGGGAGCTCTTTTCGTCGACCAAACACAGCGCCCTCTGTTATCGATTATATTTCTTAAACTTCAATGACCGGCGACGAAACTTTTCACCCGGAGCCTGCGAGCCGGTCGATGAGCTCGAACAGCCGGGCGCGACCGTCGCCTTCGACAGGCGGCGATCCGTTTCCCGCGCACCGTTACAGCTTGAACGCTAGGCAAAGCGCTGACCAGACCCGGTCGGTATGCTGAAGCGAAAAAAATGAACGGGCAGACAACCAGCCGTCGGAGGCTGGCGATCAGCCCTCGGTGCGCTCGACCGACTCGACCGCCTCGCAGGCGCGCAGATTGGCGACGATGTCGTCGAGCTGCTCGACGTGAACGACCTCGATATCGACCAGTACCTCGAACACGTCGGGGGTCTTCGCGCCGAAACGGATGTCGGTGATGTTGCCGCCCTGATTGCCGATGACCGTGCTCACCAGACCGAGGCTTCCGGGCCGGTGACGGCTGAGCACGCGGATCCGGGCGATGCCCCTGGCGTCCGCGGCATCGGGATTCCAGGCGAGATCCAGCCAGCGATCGCTGTCCTCGCCGCGGCGTGACAGGGTGGCACAGCCGCTGCGGTGGATGGCGACGGCGCGGCCGGTGCGCACCACGCCGACGATCTTGTCGCCGGGAATCGGACGGCAGCAGCCGGCGAAGCTGATCGCCATGCCGGCGAGCAGCCCGGATATCATCGCCTCGCGGCCGTCGGGTGCCGGCTGAGGTCTCGGCCTTCGAAGCTTGATGACCTTCTTTTCTGCGCTTGCCCCCCTGGCGGTCTTCGCGGCGCGCTGGTTGCGACGAAGCGCGTCGAGCACGACCCTCGGCCGGAGCGACCCTTCGCCGATCGCCGCCAGCAGATCGTCGACCGATTTCTGCTCGAAGCCCTTCAGTACCTCGCGGAGCTGCGGCTCGCCAACCTCCAGCTTTTCGCGCCGGGCCGACGACTGCAGCATGTCGCGGCCGTGATCGATGTAGTCTTTTTGCTGGCGAGTGCGCAGATGGCGGCGGATCTGGCTCCTGGCCTTGCCGGTGACCACGAACCGCTCCCAGGCCGGCGACGGTCCCGCCCCTTTGCCGGTGATGATCTCCACCTGATCGCCATTGTCGAGCTGGGTGCGCAGCGGCACCAGGCGACCGTTGACCTTGGCGCCGACCACCGCGTCGCCGACCTCGGAATGGACGGCATAGGCGAAGTCGACCGGCGTGCCGCCCCGCGGCAGCGCGATCAGATCCCCTTTCGGCGTGAAGCAGAACACCTGATCCTGGAACATCTCGAGCTTGGTGTTCTCGAGAAACTCCTCCGGTCCCGAAGCGTGCTCCAGGATCTCGAGCAACCCGCGGATCCAGCGATATTGCCGGCCGTCGGTGAGCCGCCTCTCCTGCTTGTAGGCCCAATGCGCGGCGACGCCGAGAACGGCGATCTCGTGCATTTCGCGGGTTCGGATCTGCACCTCGATGCGGCGCTGCTCAGGACCGAAAATGGTTGTGTGCAGGGAGCGATAGCCGTTGGGCTTGGGCGTGGAGATGAAGTCCTTGAAGCGTTCCGGCACCATCGCGTAGTGACCGTGGATCACCCCCAGCGAGGCGTAGCAGTTGGGCACCGTGTCCACCAGGACGCGGAACGCCATGATGTCGGAAAGCTCCTCGAAGCTGATGTTCTTGCGCTTCATCTTGCGCCAGATCGAGAGCGGCGACTTTTCACGCCCGGTAATGTCGACTTCGAGCCCGGCCTCGGTGAGCGTGGCGGTGAGCTCGGCGACGATCCGGTCGATCAGATCGGTGTCGTGCTTTCTGAGCTGGCTGAGCCGGTTCAGGACGGATTCGCGCGCGTCCGGCCAGAGCGTGGCGAAGGCGAGGTCGTCCAGCTCGTCCTTCATCTGCTGCATGCCGATGCGCTCGGCGAGCGGCGCGTAGATCTCCTGGGTTTCGCTCGCGATGCGTCGGCGTTTTTCGGGCTTCTTGATGAACTGCAGGGTGCGCATGTTATGCAGGCGGTCGGCGAGCTTGACCATCAGCACCCGGATGTCGTCGGACATCGCGAGCAGGAGCTTTCGGAAGTTCTCGGCCTGGGCGTTCTCGGTGGACTGCAGCTCGAGTTTGGTGAGCTTGGTCACGCCGTCGACGAGGCGTGCGATCTCCACGCCGAACAGGGTCTCGAGATCCTCGAAGGTGGCGCTGGTGTCCTCGACGGTGTCGTGCAGAAGTGCCGTCGCGATCGTGGCGCTGTCTAGGCGGAGATTGGCGAGAATGCCGGCAACCTCGACCGGGTGCGAGAAGTAGAGATCGCCGGACGCCCTGACCTGGGCGCCATGCGCCTTCATGGCAAACACGTAAGCGCGGTTCAGCAGGTCCTCATCGACGCCCGGATCGTAGGCACGCACCAGCTCGACCAGCTCGAACTGCCGCATGATCTTGCGGCGCGCCTGAGGACGCGGCGGCAGCAATACTGCCGTTTCGTCGGTGGAAAGCGGTTCGCGTACCGTTTCCAAGATCTCGACCTGATGCCCTTCGTTGTCAGTCGTCCACCGGCGGCTCGTCAGCGAACGATCCGGCCTCGGCGACGGTCGACGTCTGTTCCATCATCGGATCGACCGGCGCCGAGAGGCCGGCGTCTTCGATCGCGGGGCTGTGGAAGCCCGGCAGCACGTCGTCACCATCGTCGGGCTGATCGTCGACCTGAACGTGGCGCCGCAGACCGTGAATGAGTTCGTAGCGGAGATGGTCGAGATCGACCGTCTCGTCGGCGATCTCGCGAAGCGCGACCACCGGGTTCTTGTCGTTGTCCCGATCGACCGTCAGCGGCGCGCCGGCGGAAATGTCCCGAGCGCGCTGCGCCGACAACATCACCAGATCGAACCGATTGGGAACCTTGATCACGCAGTCCTCGACCGTGATGCGTGCCATGCAAAATCTCCAGATGATCAAAAGGCCGGTTGATCAATTGTTACCTCGGAAAAAAAACCTTAGCAACAAAACGATCGGCAAGGATCGCCCTTCAGGATGCGCGAACGAGTCGCACCCCGATCGGGCGTATCGTCGCCAAGTAATCCGGCAATATGGCATGTTCAAGGGCGAAACTGACGCAAACAGGCAAGAAAAATGGACTGTATGACGCTAGGGTTGCGTCGTGACCGACTTATGAAGTACTCTTGGATCAAAGGGGCGCGGTTCCGATACGCCGCATTCTTTCGACCGGACCGCTATGCTGCGGGCAAGCGTCGAATTTGCCGCTTGCCACGCATGGGTCGAAACATCATTTGTACGGATCTCTTGTGATCCGGCGTGGTTGCTGACACGTGGTTCATAAAGTACCGGCATAGTCGCCGGCGTATTCAAACCGGAGGTTCGAACAGCATGGATTGCCCCCTTCTCGAGGATATTCTGCATGAGGACGATCGTTTCGCGATCATGATAGACGGAGCGAATCTCTATCAGTCCGCACGCGCCTTGGGCTTCGACATCGACTACAGACTGCTTCTCGACACGTTCGCCGGCTGCGCCCGGCTGGTGCGCGCCTGCTACTACACCGCTTTGCTCGACGATCAGGAGTATTCACCGATCAGGCCCCTTGTGGACTGGCTGGACTACAATGGATATTCGGTGGTCACCAAGCCGCTCAAGGAGTTCACCGATGCGTCCGGCCGGCGCAAGTTCAAGGGGAATATGGACATCGAGCTCGCGGTCGACGCCATGGAGATGGCCGAGCATATCGACCACATCGTCCTGTTTTCGGGCGATGGCGATTTTCGCCGGCTGTCGGAAGCGCTGCAGCGCCGTGGCCTGCGCGTCACGGTCGTCAGCACCATCAAGACCCAGCCGCCGATGATCGCCGACGAACTTCGCCGTCAGGCCGACACCTTCCTCGAGCTGCAGGAGCTGGCGCCGTTCATCGCCCGTGAGCATCGCAGCGCGGGTCCGGCCACGGTGCCGGCGCCGCGGATGGCGGACGACGATGCCGAAGACGATGCGGAAGGCGACGACGAGGACGGCCGCTACTACGAAACCGAACCGGCCTGACGGAGGGCATTGGTTCATCGCCGAACATGATCGAGCCGGATGTGCAGGTGGATCCGCGCGGCCAAAGGCGGCCGGAACCCCCTGCGTCCTGTTCGATCTGTCCGCGCCTGGAGGCTTTCAGACGCGAGAATGCCGCGTCCTTTCCCGAGTGGCACAACGCGCCCGTCGCCTCCTTTGGCCCGCCTGATGCCCGTTTGCTGGTGGTCGGCCTGGCGCCTGGCCTTCGCGGCGCCAACCGCACGGGACGGCCGTTCACCGGCGACTATGCGGGCGATCTTCTTTATCCGACCCTGATCCGGCACGGCTTCGCCAGAGGCCGTTTCGGCGCCTCACCCGACGACGGGCTGGAACTGGTGGACTGCCGGATCACCAATGCGGTCCGCTGCGTGCCGCCTGCGAACAAGCCGATCGGCGCCGAGGTCAATGGCTGCAGACCGTTTCTCGGGGGAGAACTGAGCGGCCCGGGCGAGCCTTCGGTGATCCTGACCCTTGGCGGCATCGCCCACGGCTCGACGCTGCGCGCGCTCGGCCTCCCGATCCGAAACCATCCCTTCGCCCACGGCGCCGTTTACCGGATGCCGGCCGGTCCGGCGGTCTGCCCGAGCTATCATTGCTCCCGGTACAACGTGAACACCGGCCGTCTGACGCCGGCCATGTTCGATGGCGTCGTCACCACGATCAGGACGATGGTCTCCCCAGCCTGAACACCGTCCCCTTCCGCGCACGCAGGGCGGTGCTTTCCGGGAAACTTCCGAAATTTGCGATCCGGCGTATTATCTTCCGATTTGACGGTAAAACTTCAAAAATTTTCATAAACTCTCGATTATCTCGGTGGGGATGCCTATGTTCCAAAACGCTAGTCGTTTTTTCTTCTCTGTGCTCATGGACGAAAAACCGGTCGGCCCCGCGCCGCGCCGTCGACCTGTCAAATCGGAGGCCAGCGATGGCGGGCATGAACCACCGCATCGAAAGCGAATTCGTCCATTTCATCGTCGAGGCCCTGCAGCCGCTCGGGCCGGTGCTGGCCAAGCGCATGTTCGGCGGGCATGGACTGTTTATGCATGACGTCATGTTCGCGCTGGTCGCCTGGGACACGCTCTATCTGAAAGTCGACGAAAATACCCGGTCTTCCTACGACGCTCGCGGGCTCGAGGCATTCTCCTATGTCGGCCATCAGGGCCGAAACGTCACCATGAGCTATTGCGAAGCTCCGGCCGAAGGCCTGGACGACCCGGTCATCCTCTGTGACTGGGCCAGGGATGCCTATGCCGCCGCTCTGCGCGCTCAATCCGGTGACAGGGAAAGCTCCGGCAAGGCAGCACCCACATCCCGAATCGCTTGATCATCACCGCCGAACGACGCCCGACGGTATGGCTTCCGCCTCATTTTGCCACGATAATCACGTGAATACCGTATAACCTTCAGGCTGTGTCGATCTTCAACGTGCGGCGGGTTCTTGATGATGATGGCGACGTCCTGGCCCATGGCTAAAAGAGCTTCCAGGCGATCTCTGGGCATTGCCGGACTGGTGACGGGGGGTGTCCTCGGCTTCCTGCTTGCCGGCTTTCTCGGAGCCTTGATCGGTGGGGTCGCCGGCCGCCTGTTCGATCACTACCGCGCCGCCGAGCGCCGGGAACGCAGGCGAAAGCGGGGTCCGGCCGCCAGCACGTCCGGCGCGTTCAAGGCCAGGCCGATCTTCGACGATCCGACCGAAACCCGCCGCATTGCCTTCGCCACCGCAATCATCGTGCTCGGCGCCAAGCTGGCCAAGGCTGACGGCCGGGTCAGCCGGGACGAGGTCGACGCCTTCAAGCGCCGGTTCAAGTTCAGCGAGGACGAGGTCGGCGGGGTCGCCCGGATCTACGATCAGGCCAAGCAGTCGGCCGAAGGCTTCGAGCCCTATGCCCGCCAGATCGCAGCATTGTTCGGCCGCGATCCGATCATGCTCGAGGAACTGCTGATCGGCCTCTTCGAGGTCGCCCGCGCCGATGGCGATCTCAGGACCGGCGAGATCGAGTTCCTGCGCGAGGTCGCTTCGATCTTCGGCTTCGGCGAGGCCAAATTCGAACAGATGCGCGCCACCTTCGGCGCGGTCGGGCAGCCCGAGGCGAAAGCCGAAGATCCCTACAAGGTCCTCGGCATTTCCCGCGGTTCCTCCGATCTGGAAATCAAGCAGGCCTACCGCAAGCTGGTGCGCGAGCTGCATCCGGACCGGCTGGTGGCCAAAGGCCTGCCCAAGGAGTTCATCAGCCGGGCCAACGACCGGCTGGCCGCCGTCAACGCCGCCTACGACAAGATCGAAAAGGCGCGCGGCATCAAATAATGCCGGGCGCAGCGTACCGGCGGCACCGGCCAAGCCGTGCGGATGCCGACATGGGCTGCGACCTGCGGGAGACTCAGGCAAGTCGCCGCCGGCCCGCGCCTAGCCGCCGAGGAAGAGGCGGCCGACGTCGGGATTGGCGAGGAGGTCGTCGCCCTTGCCGGCGATCGCGAGCTCGCCCGAGACCAGGACATAGCCGATATCGGCGAATTCCAGGCCCTTCTTGGCGTTCTGCTCGACCATCAGGATGGTCTTGCCCTCGCCATGCTGCAGATCGTCCAGGATCTCGAAGACCATGTCGATGAAGCGCGGCTCCAGGCCGATCGAGGGTTCGTCGACCAGGAGGATGTCCGGGTTCATCACGAGCGCGCGGGAGATTTCGAGGAGCCTGCGCTCGCCGCCTGACAGCACCTTGGCCTGATGCTTTCGACGCTCGGCGAGACGTGGATATTTGTCGAAGACGCGCTCGGCCGCCTCTTTCGCCTGGGCGGGCTGGTCCATGAGATAGCCGCCCATCCAGAGATTTTCCTCGACCGTCATCCCGGGAAAGACCGATTTGTCCTGCAGGATGTAGGCGATGCCCGCTTCCTTCAGCTTCTGGCTCGAGGTCAGGGAGGCGACGTCGCGCTCGGCGCCGCCGCGCGCGGTCAGGATCCTGCCGGAGAAGACGGTGCAGAAGCCGAAGATGGCGTGCAGGATCGTGGATTTGCCGGCACCGTTCGGACCGATCAGGCAAAGCGACTGGCCCTTGCCGACGGCAAGGTCGATGCCGTGCAGGATCTCCATCTTGCCATAGCCGGCGCGCAGGTCGTCGAGCTGCAAAAAGGGCTCGCCTTCGACCAGCCCCATGATCTGGTCCTTCGAGACCGTCTCGGCGATCGCGCGCGCTTGCCGGTTGACGTCGTCGACCGAGATGACGGTGTCGACATCGCCCAAGTGGTAGCCGCTCGCCTTCTTTCTGCCAGGTTCCGCGGCCATCAATGCGCCCCCAGATAGGCGTCGATGACGCGCTGGTCGTTCTGGATTTTTTCCGGCGGCCCGGAGGCCAGCAATTCGCCATGGGCGAGGCAGTGGACGTGGTCGGCCATGTTCATGATCACGCGCATATTGTGCTCGATGACGAACAGCGTGATGCCGAAATCGGTGTTGGCGCGCTTCAGGCGGTCGATCAGGCCGTTGATCAGGGTCGGGTTGATGCCGGCGGTCGGCTCGTCGAGCAGCAGGATCTCCGGCTCGTTCATCAGCGCCATGGCGAATTCCAGGAGCTTTTGCTGGCCGAAGGAGAGATCACCGGCCGCGAGCAGGCGCTTTCGATAGAGGCCGACGAAGTCGAGGAGCTGCTCCGCCTTTTCCAGATCCTCGGCCGTCTGCCGGCCGACCATGTCCCGCCAGCCCATGCGCCGGTGCGGCACGGAGATCAGCATGTTGTCGACGCAGTTCATCTGCTTGTAGATGCGCGTCTGCTGGAAGGTGCGCACCAGGCCGAGGCGCGCGATGTCCTGCACGCGAAGATCGTGGATCGCCTTGCCCTTGAAGGTGATCGACCCGGAATCGATGGGGTGATACCCCACGATCGAGTTGAAAAGCGTGGTCTTGCCCGAGCCGTTCGGCCCGATCAGCCCGGTGATCTGCCCCTCGGCGACGTCGATCGAGATGTCGCGATTCGCCTGCACACCACCAAACGCTTTCGACACCCCCCTCACCTCAATCATGGCGCGACGCGCGCCGGCGTTGACTTGGGGCCGGTGTCCGGTTCGGGAGGCAAGTCTTCCTCGACGGTAATCCCGAAAAAACCGGGCCATTTTTCCATGGCCCAGCCGAGGATGCCCTGCTGGAAGAAGATGACGTTGACGATGATCAGCGCGCCGAGGGTGACCCACTGCCAGCCGAGGAGGTAGGTCCAGGTGACCTCCTTGATGATGTGGAAGAGGGCGGCGCCGAGGACCGGCCCCCAGAGCGTGCCCTTGCCGCCAAGCAATGCCATCAGCACCATGAAAATGCCGAAGGTGACGGTCGGGAACGCCACTTCCAGCGGCTCGATGAAGCCGGTCATGTTGCCGAAGATGCCGCCGGAGATGCCGAGGAAGAAGGCGGCGATCGACCAGGCGACGGTCTTGTAGCGCTTGGTGTGGATGCCCATGCCCTCGGCCTTTTCCTCGTCGTCGCGGATCGCGTTGATCGCAAGCCCGAAGCGGGTGCCGTAGAGCCAGCGCAGCGAGAGGAACGTGGCGATCGCGAGGCCGAAATTCAGAATATAGAAAAAGTAGGCGCGGTCGCCGGGCGACCCGGGATAGACCGGAAGCGACATGCCGCCGCCGCCGCCGACATAGTCCCAGGCGCCGACCAGCTCGCCCGCGGCGATCGCGATGCCGAGCGTGCCGATCGCGAAATAGGGGCCGCGGAGGCCGAACACGATCCAGCCGAGAATCACGGCGCACACCACGGAGAACAGCGCGGCGGCGACCAGGCCGACGGCCATGCCGGTGAAGTATTGAAACGGCGTGAAGTCGACCTTGACGGCGCCGAAATGCGCCGTGTATTCGGCGACGTCGTAGAAAAGGCCGATCTGCACGACGGAGGAGACGTACATCCCGGCGCCGAAGAAAAAAATATTGCCGAGCGAGTTGTAGCCCATCTGGCCGCCCATGATGTCCCAGGTCAGCGCGAACACGACCATGAGGTAGAGGACGGCGATCTGGAAGGTGTAGGCCGGCGCGAAGAAGGGGATGATCAGACCGATCATCAGAATCGCTACGAACACCGCGATGTCGGCCGGCGTGTAGGTGGCTGTCCGGGTCATCCTACTGCACCACCTGCCGGTGCCGGCTCATCTGGATCTGACGCCAGACCAGCACGGCGATCAGGAGGCCGACCACGATCGCCTGCTGGAACTCGGCGCCGAGGATGAAGCCGCCGAACTGCTCGGCGATGCCGAGCCCGAAGCCCGCCATGATCACGCCCGGCAGATTGCCGAGCCCGGCGGCGGTTACGATCACGAAGGAGCGGATTGAATGGGTAATCCCGAAGAAGGGCTGGATCACCCAGATCATCGAAACGAGCGCGCCGGCGACCCCGCAGATCGCGGCGTTGAGCGAGAAGGTGAAGGCGTAGACCTTGTCGGTGTCGATGCCCATCACCTTGGCGGCGCGGGCGTCCTGGGCAGTGGCGCGGATCGCCTGGCCCATGCGGCTGGTCTTCATGAACCCGACCAGGCCGAGCGCCAGCACCAGGCAGAGCACCAGCGAGATCACGCGGATCTGGGTGACGGTCACCTGGTTGTCGAACAGAAACAGCGTCTCGAACCCGGCGTTCGCGGTCTGGGTCTCGGGCCCGAACATCAGGTTCAGCGCCTGCTGCAGCACGATCGCAAGCCCGAAGGTGGCGAGCAGCGAGGTGAACAGATCCTTGTCGACCACGCGCGAGATCACGACCTGATAGACCACCCAGCCGAACCCGAACATCACCACCGCCGCCACCGGCAGCCCGAACAACGGGTGGACACCCTGCGTCCCCAGCCACCAGGCGATGTAGCCGCCCATGATGACGAAATCGCCCTGGGCCAGGTTCTTCAGGTTCATCACGCCCCAGACCAGTGCCAGGCCATAGGCGGCGAGTGCGAAGATGGCGCCGATGAAGATCCCGTCGAACAGCAGCTGCAGGTTCAGCGCCGGCGCCAGATAGAGGAGCGAGAAATTATCGAGCATCTGCAGCGGCGGCGACGCGCCGCCCCGTTTCTTCGAGGCAGCGCGTCATGCCCGCCGTTCAGTCGGCGAACGAAAGGTTGGCCTCGGTGGCTGCCCATTTGGATGGCGCCACCACGTTGTAGGCACCGCCCTGGATCTGGCGGAGCACCATGGGCTTGGCGATGTTGTTGCCCTCAGGCGCGAATTTGACGCCGCCGTAGAAGGTCTCCATCTCGGTGTCGGCGATCGCCTGGCGCACGGCCTCGATGTCGAAGCTGTTCGCACGCTCGAACGCATCCTTCCAGACCAGCACCGCGGCCGAAGCCTGGGCGGCCTGGTAGGGCACGCCGGTCTCGTAGCCCTCGAAGGTCGCCTTGAAGAGGGCATCGTAATCGGCGGCGCTGCCGAAATACTCGTCCGAGTAGCTGAGCGTCTCCGCCCATTGGGTCGGGCAGAAGAAGCCGTCGACCGCATCCGGGAACTTGCCGGTGATGTCGGCGGCCTCGCAATGGGTCAGCGCCACCATCGGCACCTGGATGTTCATCTCGCCGATCTGACGCGCCGCGGTCGCGGCCCCCTTGGAATGGCCGGAGACCACCAGGATGTCCGGGTTCAGCGCGCGCACCTTGGTCAGCGTCGCCGACATGTCGGACAGATCGCGCGGCAGCTTGTCGTCGATCACGATCTCCATGCCGTGCTTCTCGGCGTCGGCCACGACGCCGGCGCGCACGTCGAGGGAGAACGGATCGTTCTCGAACGCCATGGCGATTTTCAGATCGGAAGCCTGCTTGCCGTCGGCGACCGCCCGCTCGGCGGCGAGCTCGATCGCACTCGCCAGATACTGCTCGGAGGTCGAGAGCACGGCGAAGAGATATTTGTAGCCCTGGGTGAACAGGGACCGGGAGGCGCCTTCGGCCTCGATCATCGGGACGCCATATTGCTCGGTCACCGGCGCGATCGCCTTGGTCAGCCCGGAGCTGTACGGCCCGAGCATGAACTGCACGCCGTCCTGGCTGATCAGCCGCTCGGCCAGCTGCGCGCCTCGGGCAGGCGTGGATTCGTCGTCATAATAGACCACGTCGAGCTGATAGCTCTTGCCGTCCACTGTCACCCCGCCCATCTCGTTGATCTTTTCGACGGCGAGTTCGTAGCCGTTCTGGGCGTGGATGCCGTTGGTCGAATATTTGCCGGTCAGCGAAATCGCCGAGCCGAGAATGATGGTCTCACCCTCGACCTTGGCGGCCGCAGGGACCGCCCCCCCAACAAAAGCCGCCACCGTTAGGGCGACCATGCTCGTCTGCATGTTCCATGACATCGTCAAGTCTCCCATTTCGTGCATTGGCTGCTTTGAAACGACGATAGCACGCTCAGCGATTTCGCCAAGGGGCGTGGGTGCGCGCAGCGATAGGGAGTCGAGGGCGCGACTGATCTATGCCCAGGATCTAAGGCTCATAGAAGCGCGGCAGCTCCACAATCGGCAGGCCGCCGATATCGTCTCGATCAACGCCGCCGTGTCCCGTGCGCTCCGGCGTTCCGAGCGCAACGGTCGCTGCCGCTTGCACCATGGCCCGGTTGGGCAGATCGTTGCCCGTGACATGGTTGGCGATCCAGCGGGTGATCTGCGGCGCGGCGACGCTGGTGCCATCGAGGGCGGCGATGGAGCCGCTGCGCGTGCCCGCGCCCAGAACGCCCCGATGCACCATCGAATCGTCGCTGACCGCCATGGCATCCGGCCCGGCCCTGGTGCCATTGGTCGGCCCGCCGGCCGAATAGAGGCTTGGCCGTTTTCCCTTGTCGATGTAGCCGCCGACCACGATCATCTCGCCGTCGGTGGTCGCGATCCCACTGATCGAACCGGCTCGCTGGGTGGTGTTCGCGGGATCATCCGTCTCGATCGGCCGGCCGCTGACGTCGTCGTAGCGCCGGTAGCCGAGCTCGTCGAAATAGGACTGCCGGCCACGGATCGGAAAGCCGAGCGGCGGGCCGTCGCGGAAAATCCAGGCGTGAACATCCCCCGCTGGCGGGGGATCCTGCGCGGTGAGTTTCACCTGCCAAAGGCCCGACGATGTTATTGGGCCGATGGGATCGGGGGGACCCAACCGCTCGGTCGGCGGCAGCAGAAGCACAAAAACCCCCCGGTTTGATCTGCTGTCAATGTGGTAATGGATAATGGCACTGAGATCCTCGAAAGTGCTTGCATCCGGTGGCAGATAGTCGATCGTGCTCAAAGGGGTTGCAGGGGTGATGATCTCTGCTAGTACCATCTTTGGTTGACTGGCAGGTGCAACGTTCTCAAATCCTGGCGGTATCACTTCGACGGAGAGGCGGCTGGCTGCAGGCAAGCCTGCAGGTAGCCAGATCTCCATGAATGCCCAGGCTTTGCCGTCCGGCTGCACCCTCCAGCGAAGTGTCTCCGCATCACCTGCGTTGGCAAAAGTGACTCTAGAATGGGTTCGCGACAGGTGGCTGTTGCCGGACGGAACAACGACGCGCAGTGGAGCGGACCGCGCAGCGATCTCATGCTCGATGAACGCCTCGGATCGAAAGGTGCCGTCATGGGCTCCAAGATGGTGGCCATAGCTGAAATTGATCACGACCGGGATCGGGCCGGTGCCGAGTTGGTCGGCAATAAAGTCAGCCCGAGCGAGAATGTACTGGATGGCGTCACTCAGATACGGTTCGAGCTTTTTCCCCGATGTGGCGGCCGTTGAATCCGTTGGCAGTTGAACGCAAATGACCGGGCGCTTCTCCGCCAGCGCCTTCTCGTTAGGAATCCGAAAATCGTATCCGGTTGCGGCATCCATGATATGAGCGCCGTGGGAGAGGCGTTTGGCGACGGACTTTGGGGTGTCGCGATCGAACTTGACCGCCCTCACGGCCGGATGCCGATAAAACGAATCCTCATCCACCATCCCTCCCGCCGTCGAATCGGCGAGTGCGCCGTCGATATCGCTCTTGGTCAGTTCCCGGCCATAGTTGAAAGGCGCTGGCGATGACCCCGTCACCTCGAACTCCGAATCCTGCAGCCAGACATATTCGATCCTGGTCTTGCCGGCTGCCTTCCAGAAACGCTCATGGCCGAAGGGAAGGCCATCATCGATGATGGCGACGATGACGAGCCCGTCGCTTGGAGGGTTGCCCGTAAGATCCGGCAAATCCAGCGCCTCCAGCTCCGATCCTGCAAAGCTGCTGCCAAGCAGTCTCTTGTCGATCGGATCGAACGCTGGCGGCGTGCCGAGGACACTCGCCTTGACTGCGTCTCGAAGGTTGGAATTCGCCTCGTTCTCCAGCCAAAGGAAGAACTCGGCCTGGACCAATGCGGTCAGGAACAGAGTCTCCGGTTTGCCCTGGTTCTTGCGAATGAACAGGCGGGAAACCTGGACGATCGATCGCCACACCTCTGGTTCGACCCCAGGAACAAGCAGTTCGTTTCCTTCATCATCAGCATTCTCTTCGGTCCTGCCATTTGCGAAAGCGACAGAGCTGATGTTCGTCAGATGAAGAAGGACCGGTATCCAGATCTGTTGATCCGGCGACGGGAAGAAATCCTCACGCCCTGGTCCAAGCGCCCATGTCGTGTACAGATCGCTGCCCGGAAAGGTGATCTCGGGGAATGGAGGGGTATCAGGCGTCTGCCCTTCCCCATTGTTGTCAATCGCCATCATCAAACCCTTTCTTCAAATCAAATACACCCTGTCAAAATTGGAGGCGCGTTACCGCCCAGGCTCAGCGCCACTCCTGCTGAGCCTGCTGCCAGATCCATTCCAGCGCAGCCGATCGACCGCCGGTGCCAAGCGACTCCTCGGCTGATTGGGTGATATAACTGCCGGGAGCGGTTTGCGAAGCGCTGGCGACATCGAACTGCTCATGCCAAACGAAGTCCAGCGGCGGGGTCGTGCTCGACATGGCCGTACCGTCGAGAGTCCAGGGATGGTAACCTCCTCCAGGATCGGCATCGGTACGCGTACAACGCTCGACGAAATACTCGCCGAGCGTCAGGCCCAGCATCATGCCGGCGATGCTATCCACGGGAAAGTGGACGCCCGCAATGGTGCGGTTGACGGCAATTCGGCTTGCGAGGCGCATGAGCTGGGTAAGCCAGCCGTGATTGCCGCTGAAATAGGGTTGGCCGGTGCCTTGCAACAAGCAGTAGAGAACATGGGCCGCGATGGTCGCCTCGGTTGCATGGCCGCTCGGGAACGTTCCATGAAGCGGCGCAGGAATCATCGCCTGGATCTGCGGCGAATATTCATGCGGGCGCCTGCAGGCCAGACCTGCCTTGATCTGCATGACCACGAAATAGGCAAGGCGAAGCGCTGCATGCAGGAGTTCGAGCGTCTTCGGGGTGCGCTCACCGTCGAGAAAGGCGATCGAGCCCAGGAACGGCGTCGGCACGCCGAGTTGGGCGAGGATCTCCGTACCGCGGTCGCCACGCAGATCGGCGTAGCCAGCGACCAGATCCAGCTGGCTACCGCTTAGCAGGCTTTCCGTGGGACGCGAGATTGTCACCAGGGGCTGCAGTGAGCAGCCTGTCGATCCAGTGATTTCGAGATGGCGGACGGAGACCCGGCGGGTCTCGCGAGATCCGGGGCTGACTTCATCCGTGACGAAGTTCAGCCTGGAAAGCAGTTCAGCATGGAAGATCGCCGCGCGCTCCACCGGTCCCCAGACGTGCAAGGTGACGTTGGGATCCGTCGGAAAGGCATCCGGAACGTGAGCGCCGGGGTTCTGCCATGGCCCGGCGATGCCGTCGCGATTGGCGAGCAGGGCGGCCGTCGTCAGCGGATCGTAGGCAGTGCTTCCGACGACGCCAGTTCCACTGGTGCCGCTCGTCCCGCTCGTGCCACTTGTACCGCTGGTCCCACTCGTTCCACTGGTGCCGCTTGTGCCACTGAACAGCGATGTTCCCGACAATGAACTCATTGGTATTTTCTCCTGTTAATTAGATTTTCATCAAAAGTTGATTTTACTTTGGAATACCAGCTTTCTCCAAAACTCTCGCCCATTCTGAGCCGATATTATACGATCCACTTGGCGATCGTTTCAACCAGCCAGAAATCGTCAGCGTCGGTTCGAGGGCAAGGAGTTCTCTTGCCGTCTGACGCGCTTCTTCATGCATACCCAATTGCCATTGCGCGATCGTCTTCGTCCGTAAAGTCGAGGTGTGCTGCTTGTTGGCGCGCAGCGAGCGTTCGGTGAGGTCGAGGGCCGCCTGATATTCCGAAGCTGCGTTGCATGCCGTCGCCGCCAGCGAGTCGTAATAGTAGCGATGGACGTCGAGCGGCGAGAGGTGAAGCGCCCGACATGTATCCTCCATGGCGGTTTCCCCGGAGCCCGTGAAGGCGTGCAGCACCCCTTTGTGCAACCAGGCCAGTGAATCGTTCGGATTGGCTTCGACCGCCAAGGAATATCGTTCTGCAGCGATATCATGCTTCTTCGAAAAATGCGTATGCACCAGCCCGTCGATGGATAGTGCCAAGGAGCTTTCCGGATTGGCGTCCAGCGCTCTCTTCGCGTAATTTAGCGCTTGATCGGCGTCTTTTTGAGGATGATCGGTCCAGCCTTGCTGCCAGCGCAGAACGTGCCATTTCGCCAGCCACGCATGGGGGACGGATTGCCGTGATGCCCGCTCTGTCAATGCCTGGAGCAATTTCTGCGCCTGCTCGAAATCCGGCCGGTGCATTCGATGCATGAGCGCAATGGCGCTCATGAGCAGCGTGTAACTTTCCAAATTCGGCAAGGCCTGTGATTTGGCCCGCTGCAGTGCGCGTGACACGATGGCCGATTTGACGTCGGCCACGATCCTGCCGATCGACTCCTGCTCGCCGGTGATGACCCTTCCTACCCTATCCTCGATGCGTTCCGACCAGATGACCGCCATGGATTTGGCCTCGGCCAGCTCGACATCCAAGACGGCTTTGTCGCCGTCGACCCTGTAGGTGCCGGAGAGAACATAGTTGGCGTTGAGATGGTCCCGGACTTCGTCGAGCGAGACGATGCGGTGGCGAAAGGCTGTCGTGCTCAGGCGGGAGATGACGTTGAGATCGGGGGAGCGCGAAAAATCGCGGATCAGTTCCTCGGCCAGGACTTCGCCGAGCACCTCGTGCTCTTTCGTGACCCCGCGTCCGGTGAACGGGATGACGGCGAGGGTCGGCAGAAGATTGACGGGCGCGGGGGCGAGGCGAGGGGCGGGGGCGGCGCCGGGCGGGGCGATGCGGTAGGCCCGGACCGGCTCCTTGACATGTTTCAGAAAACATTCGCCGAGATCCTCGATGTCGGCGTCGAGATCAGGCGTGATCTGCTCGCGCACGGCGGCCGAGACCACGATTTCACCGGGGCCGGCGAGGCTGGCGAGGCGGGCGGCGAGGTTCACGCCATGGCCGAACACGTCGCGCTGGTCGATCAGCACGTCGGCCGTCTCGATGCCGATGCGCAGCAGCATCAGCCGATCCTCCGGCCGGCCGGCGTTTTCCCGGGCACTCGCCCGCTGGATCGCGAAGGCGGCGAGCATCGCGGTGCGCGCATCGGTGAATTCGAGCAGCAGACCGTCGCCCAGAGACTTGACCAGATGGCCCTGGTTGGCCGGCACCAGATCGTTCTCGATCTGGCGGACCAGCGCCAGCCAGCGCCTCACCGTGTCCTCCTCGTCGGCCTCGATCAGCCGGACCGATTCGACGATGTCGACGATCAGCACCACCCGACGCGCGCGCTCGACGAAGCGGTCGAGAGAGTGCCCGTTATCGATCATGCACGTCGCCAGCCCGAGAAGATTCGCTCCCTGATCCGAAGCCACCACTATGCTTCGGCACGGGTGCGAGGGCAATGACCGTCCCAGCTTCGCCCCCAGCGCAAAAAAGGGCCGATCAGTCCGGGAGCCGGCGGTGCGCCTCGGACATCGAGGCCGGATCGAGGCGAAAATGGCGGGTCCTGGGATTGACATATTCGTGGCCTGCATCATCGAATGACAAGCTGTCCAATATTCGTCGTCTGCAGAAATCCATCAGAAAACTGTTTGTCAGTGACGACGGCGCCTCGACCACGCCCATCGAGACCATTCTCGTGACCAGCATTGCGCTGTCGACGGTCGACGTCCGGGGCCTCGGCGAGGTGCAGGCGCTGGGCGAGGCTCTCAACGATATGGCCGCCGACCTGGTCAGACGCGCCATCGACGACCATCTCACCGGTCTGCCCAATCGCCGGGCCATCCACCAGGAGCTTGACGACCCGCGCAATCGTGAAGTCGAAAGATCGGTTGGTGTCGTCCCTCTTTACTGTTCTGATGGCAGGCGGCGAGTGGAACGATTCCTTCGTTGATGGGGAGGTCGATGAGGGCAGCCGTGAATTTGATGCGGGCGGGCAAGTTCCCAGGATCGCATGGTCCATGTAGACAACATTGCGGCAAAGGGTTGGGGAGTGATGGACGAGGCGAGGCCGATGTTCGGCTTGCCGCCATCGAGACAAAGCCTGATCGCCGGCAACGGCTTGCGCTCGCCATCAACCAGCAAAGGGATCCGAGCCGATGAATGAATGGTGGCGCGGCGCTGTCATCTATCAGGTCTATCCGCGCAGCTTTCAGGATACCAATGGCGATGGCATCGGCGATCTCGCCGGCATCACCCAGCGGCTGGAACACATCGCGTCGCTGGGAGTCGATGCGGTCTGGGTCTCGCCCTTCATGAAGTCGCCGATGGACGACTATGGCTACGACGTCGAGGACTACCGCGCGGTCGATCCTATGTTCGGGTCTCTTGCGGACTTCGACAGCTTGCTGGAGAAAGCCCACAGGCTGGGGCTGAAGCTGCTGGTCGACCTCGTGCCCTGCCACACGTCGGATCGGCATCACTGGTTCCAGGAAGCGCGCCAGTCCAGGGACAACGCCAGGGCGGACTGGTACGTGTTCGCCGAGCCCAAGGAGGACGGCACGCCGCCCAACAACTGGCTCTCCGTGTTCGGCGGTGTCGCCTGGACCTACGAGCCGAGACGCGGGCAATATTATCTCCATAACTTCCTCCCCTCCCAGCCGCAGCTCAACTGGCACAATCCTGCCGTGCGCGAGGCCATCCTCGCGGAAGCCGAATTCTGGCTGGAGCGCGGCGTCGACGGCTTTCGCGTCGACGCCATCGACTTCGCCCTGCACGATCCCGAACTGCGCGACAATCCCGCACGGCCGAGGGAGGGCGCGGAGGTCGGCGGCATGGTCGCGGGCATGCCGTTCGCCCGCCAGATCCACTGCCATCAGAAATGCGATGCGGACCTGTCGGACAGAGTCCTCCGTCCGCTGCATGAACTCGCCGAGCGCTACGGGACCTTTCTCCTCGGCGAGATGAGCGGCGATCGCTCGCCTGAACGGCTCGCCCTCTACACCGACGGCGGCGGCCTCGACGCCGCCTACAGCTTCGAGCTCCTGCGTTCCCACGCCGATCCCGCTTCGGTGCGGCGCGCGGTCGAGCCCATCGAGGACAGGATCGGCGGCGGCTGGCCCTGCTATTCGATGAGCAACCACGATATCACCCGCGCCGTCTCGCGCTTCGGATCCAACGACCAGGCCGTCCGGTGGCAGCCGCTTGTCACCGCCATCCTCTGCTGCCTGCGCGGCACGATCTGCCTCTATCAGGGCGAGGAACTCGGCCTCACCGAGGCGGATCTTGCCTTCGAGGACCTGCGCGATCCCTACGGCATCGCGTTCTTTCCGACCTTCAAAGGCCGGGACGGCTGCCGCACGCCCATTCCCTGGACGGGCGCCGCGCATGCTGCCGGATTCACCGAGGGCAAGCCCTGGCTGCCGGTGCCGGTCGACCATCTCGCTTTGGCCGTCGATCGTCAGGACGCCGACGCCGGCTCGGTCCTGTCGCGCACCCGAACCTTCCTTCACTGGCGTAAGGCGCAGCCGGCGCTGAAGACAGGGACACTCCGGTTTCTGCCTGCGGACGATCCGATCCTGGCCCTGACCAGAAAGACCGCCGAGCAGCATCTGCTCTGCGTCTTCAATCTCGGCGCCGAAGACCGGAGCTTCGAAGCGCCGGGCGCGGTGACGCCTTTGGCAGGGTCTGGCTTCACGGCCGACTGTGAGGGAAGCCGCATCGCGCTTCCGGCCTGCGGCGCGTTCTTCGGAGCGCTCGCGAGATAACGATGGACGAGGAGGACGAGCGCCCGGGACTGCCGTCGTTTCGATCAGGACAGCATGGCTTTCGGACGCATCATGGCGACGGCCCGACTGCTGCGGACGTCAAGCACCCTCGGAATTCTTGCTGATCAGCTGTTTCGCGTGGGCAGCCAGGGGACCTGGTTGATGTCGATGCCTTCGTCGAGAAGCTCCTCAGCCTCGTCCTTGGTCGCCTCGCCGTAGATGCTGCGCTTCTCCGCCTCGCCGTAATGCATCTTGCGCGCCTCGTCCGCGAATTTGCGGCCGACATGGTCGAAGTTCTTCTCGATATGGGTCTGCACCTGGCGCAAAACGCGCATCGCCTCGGCGAGCTTTTCGGGCTGAGGCAGCGGAACGCCGGCGCTCACGGCGACGCGATCGTCGCCGGTTCCGTCCGCGGGGATGGTGGCTGGCGGCGCGGATGACGGCGGCTCAGCCTCCTCTTTCCTGGGCGCTTCCATGGCTGCGGCCTCGCTTTCCCTCGAGGTCCGCACATTGGGCGCCATCAGCGCTTTTCTGACATCGGCGTCACCGCATACGGCGCATGTGATCTCGCCGGCCGCCACCTGACGCTCAAAGCCGTCGCCGTCGCGAAACCAGGCTTCGAAGCGGTGTCCATGGGAACAGAGCAGGTCGAACAGGATCATCGCCGAACATCTCACCTTGCACTCGATCTTCAGCTAAGCAGTCTTTCTGGCTAATACAAGTCTTTAGACTATCCATATACGCGAATATTTACAGTCCCATACCGGGACAATTCAGGTGATCGCTGAAAAAATCCAGCGAAAATGCGCGAGTCAAGAAAATTATTAAGAAACCACCGATTGTTTGATTGAAATTTTCTCTATAGCATAAAGGGACAAGGAGGAGGTGAGTTCGCAGAAACGTTGAATTAATGTCAGAAAGGAGTGCCTATGTTGGGGAGACCGTCGTTCCTCATTTTAGCGGCGATCATATGCATCCTGGCATTGTGGATTCTTTTCTATACTCTCTTCGGTGTCGAAGACGGCATTATCCGTCTCGAGGCTGCCACCGTCACCACCGTCGCCCTTCTCACAGCGATCGTCAGTCTGGCGATGCTTCTCGTGGGTATCATCGTCCGCGTGATCACCCGCCCCTGGAAGAGCGCGACATTCGTCATGCGCTGACCCCGAATGAAATTTCCCGGCCGGAAGAAGGTCCATCTTCCGGCCGGGGCCATTCGCGGCCTGGCGTTTCGCGAAAAAGCGGCCGGAGCAATATGCGCGCCCCGTGACCGCCTCGCCGGCGATCAGTTGTAGGTGCGCATCAGGCTGACAAGCCGTCCCTGCACCTTCACGCGACTCGGCCCGAAGATGCGGGTCTCATACTGGGGGTTGGCGGCTTCCAGGGCGATGGTGGCGCCCTTGCGGCGAAGGCGCTTGAGCGTGACTTCCTCGCCATCCACCAGTGCCACCACGATTTCGCCGTTCTCCGCGGTCTCCGTGCGTTGAATGATCACGACGTCGCCGTCGCGAATGCCGGCGTCGACCATCGAATCGCCGACCACTTCGAGGGCGTAATGATCACCGGCCTGCACCATGTGCAGGGGCACGTCGATCTGCGTGCTGTGATCGCGAAGGGCGGCGATCGGCGTGCCGGCGGCGATCCGGCCGTAGAGCGGCAGGGTGACGTAGGGACCCTCGCCGTTGGCCGGCTCGCTCGGTTTGAACCCGAAGCGGCCGTGAACGACGTTGCCGGCGTCGATCTCGTCGGCGGCCGCCTCGACGACGTCTCCGCCCGCGACCTTCTGCAGATTGGTGGGCAGACGGAGCACTTCGAGGGCGCGCGCCCGGTAGGCGAGCCTGCGGATATAGCCGCGCTCTTCGAGGCCGGTGATCAGGCGGTGAATGCCTGACTTCGACTTCAGCTTCAACGCGCTTCGCATCTCTTCGAAGGAAGGCGGCACGCCATGCTGTTCCAAGTAATCTTGGATGAATTTGAGCAGTTGATGTTGACGCTGAGTCAGCACCCTGAACCCCCTTTTTTCAAGCGTACCGTTAACAGGCAAACTTCTCAGTGTTCTACGTAAGTTCTCATTTAACGTCAATGATTACGGGGCGTTAAACTAACCGTTTTGGTTGCGATTTCCAACGGGGTTGCGGGCAATTGGGAACGGGGTGTTGCGGGAAGGCTGCTGTGGAAAAAACTGGGGAAAAATCGGAAGCGGTCAGACGCCTGCATCGGGGAGCCGGAGCGGCAGCAGCGCGACCTCGTCACCGGCCGCCGATTTTTCGGCGAAAGGTGGCCGTTTTATTAGACAATTCGCGTGTGCGAAGACCGCATACATCGCGCTGTCCTGATGGGTAGCCGGGGTCGCCTCCAGCCGTCCATCATCCCGCCAGCGCGCGGTGGCACGCAGATAGTCCTGACGCTCGTCATTCGCGTTCAAGGTGGACCCAAGAATGGCTGGCACTTCCACAGGGTTAGGATCAAGGTCTTGCAGACTTCTCATCACCGCTTTGACGAAAAGAAGGGCGCAAACCGCTGAGGATACGGGGTTCCCCGGCAGACCAAGCAGCGGCACGTCGCCGACCCGGCCGAACATCAGCGGCTTGCCGGGACGCATGGCGATCTTCCAGAAATCGAGGGTGAGGCCGCGGTCGCCGAGGGCCTGGCGCACGAGATCGCGCTCGCCGACGGAGGCGCCGCCGAGGGTCACGATCAGATCGACGCCGCGCAATTCCGGCGCGATCCCGGCAAAGGCCTCGTCGCGATCCTCGATGATGCCGAGATCGACCGCCTCGCCGCCCCAGCTCCGGATCATCGCCGCAAGCGTGATGCTGTTGGTGGTCACGATGCGGTCCGGGCCGAGCGGCTCGCCCGGCCGCACCAGCTCGTCGCCGGTGGCGAGCAGGGCGATCCTCGGCCGCCTGCGCACCTTCGCCCAGACCCGGTTCAGCCCGGCGGCTAGACCGAGATCGCGCGGTGCCAGGACCGTGCCCGCCGGCAGCACGACGCTTCCTTTCGTGACGTCCATCCCCGCCGGCCGGATGAAGCGCCCTGGCGGCACCTCACCTTCGAGTGTGATCCTGTCGCCATCGGCCTCGGCGTTCTCCTGAAGCGCGATCGCATCGGCACCCTCGGGGACAGGGCCGCCGGTGAAAATACGGACGGTCTCACCCGGGCCGACCACGCCCTCGAACCTTCCGCCCGCGGGCGCCTCCCCGACCAGCGTCAGAACCGCCTTGCCCGCCGCCAGATCGGCCGCGCGGACCGCATAGCCGTCCATCGCCGAGATGTCCTGATGCGGCTGGTCGCGGCTCGCCACCAGATCCTCGGCGAGCACGCGGCCGCCGGCTTCGGTGAGCGACACCCATTCCGACGGCAGGGGGCGGAAGGCCGCCGTGATCCGCTCCAGTGCCTCTTCGACCGAAATCATCAGTCCGCCTCGTAACGACCTGATTTGCCGCCGGATTTCTTTCGGAGGCGAATGTCGGTTATGCGCATGCCGCGGTCCACGGCCTTGCACATGTCGTAGACCGTGAGCGCTGCCACGCCGACCGCGGTCAGCGCCTCCATCTCCACGCCCGTCCGGCCTTTGAGCCGGCAGGTCGCGGTGATCTCGATCGAGGGGGGCGCCGTGACGACGGCGAGCGTGACCTTGACCGACGTGAGGGGAAGCGGGTGGCAAAGGGGGATCAGGTCGGGGGTGCGCTTGGCCGCCATGATGCCGGCGAGCTGGGCGACGCTGAGCACGTCCCCCTTCTTCACGCCGCGCGCCTGGATGAGCGAAACCGTCGCCGGTTCCATCAGCACCCGTCCGGACGCGGTCGCCTCCCTTTCGGTCTCGTCCTTGGCGCCGACATCGACCATGACGGCGTTGCCCTGCTCGTCGAAATGGGTGAGATCGCTCATCGCGGCGAGCCGCTGCCGGCTGGATTCGGGTCTCGACCGTCGATCCCGAGCAGACGCTTCGTGGCCGCCTGGACGTCATGCTCGCGCATCAGGCTTTCGCCCACGAGAAAGCAGCGCGCGCCGACCTCGGCCATGCGCAGCAGATCGTCATGGCGATGGAGACCGCTCTCGGCGACGACCAGCCGGTCGGCCGGCACCAGAGGGGCAAGGGCTTCGGTGGTCCCGAGATCGACGGCCAGCGTTTTAAGGTTGCGGTTGTTGATGCCGATCAGCCGCGCATCCAGGCGAAGGGCGCGGTCCAGCTCGGGACCATCGTGGACCTCGACCAGTACGTCCATCCCGAGCGCCACGGCGAGACCGGCGAGTTCCCGGGCCTCTGCGTCGCGCAGGGCTGCCATGATCAGGAGAATGCAGTCCGCCCCGATCAGCCGCGCCTCGATCACCTGGTAGGGATCGAGGGTGAAGTCCTTCCTGAGGCAGGGGAGAGCTGCGGCCTCGCGCGCCTTGCGGAGAAAGGCGTCCGAGCCCTGAAAATGCGGTTCCTCGGTCAGCACCGAAAGGCAGGCGGCGCCGCCCGCTTCGTAGGCGCGGGCGAGGGCGGGCGGATCGAAGTCGGCGCGGATCAGGCCCTTGGACGGCGAGGCCTTCTTGATCTCCGCGATCAGCGCCAGACGGCCGCTCGCGACGGTCGCCTCGATCGCCCGGACGAAGCCGCGTGGCGCCGGCGTGTCATCGAGCGACGCCTCGAGCTCGGCGAGCGGCCGCCGCTCCTTTCGGCGGGCGACGTCCGCCCGCTTGACGTCGCAGATCCGGGCGAGCACGTCGGACATCGGGGTCAGGCCTGTCGGGAGGCGGCGGCCAGCCGGTCGAGGGTCGAACGCGCGCTTCCGCCATCGATCGCTTTGGCCGCCATGTCGACGCCGGATCGGAGGTCGTCCGCACGATCGGCCACCACCAGCGCCGCCGCGGCGTTGAGGAGCACGATGTCGCGATAGGCCGACGCCTCGCCGTCCAGCACCGCTCTGAGCGCCGCCGCGTTATGCTCGGCATCGCCGCCCTTTAGGTCAGCCGGCGTCGCGAACGGCAGGCCCGCGACCTCGGGCGAGATCTCGAAGGTCTCGACCGCGCCGTCCTTCAGCTCGGCGACCCAGGTCGTGCCGGTGGTGGTGATCTCGTCCAGCCCGTCCTCGCCATGGACCACCCAGGCGCGCTCCGAGCCCAGACGGCCGAGCACCTCGGCGAGCGGCCGGATCCACGCCTTCGCGAAGACACCGATCAGCTGGCGCCTGGTGCCGGCGGGGTTGGAGAGGGGGCCGAGCAGATTGAAGATGGTGCGCGTGCCGAGCTCGACCCGCGTGCCGGCGACATGGCGCATGGCGCCGTGATGGCGCGGCGCCATCATGAAGCCGATGCCGACCTCCTCGATCGACCGTTCGACCGTCTCGATCGGCGCTTCGATGTCCACGCCGAGCGCGGTCAGCACGTCCGCCGAGCCGGATTTCGAGGACAGGGCGCGGTTGCCGTGCTTGGCCACGGTCACGCCGCAGGCGGCGACCACCAGGCTCGCCGCGGTCGAGACGTTGTAGGTGCCGGAGGCGTCGCCGCCGGTGCCGCAGGTGTCGATCGCGTGGTCCGGCGCCTTCACCGTCGCCATCCTGGCGCGCATCGCCATGGCGCCGCCGGTGATCTCGTCGACCGTCTCGCCGCGCACCCGAAGCGCCATCAGAAGCCCGCCCATCTGGGACGGCGTGGCATCGCCGGACATCATGATGTCGAAGGCGGCCTTCGCCTGCTCCAGGCTCAGCGGCCTGCCCGCCGCCGCTTCGGCGATCATCGTCTTGATGTCGGGGGCGGCGGCGCTCATGCCCGACCCGCCGCCGGCACGGTGTTCAGAAAGTTCTGCAATAGACGATGGCCGTGGCGGGTCTCGATGCTCTCGGGATGGAACTGCACCCCGAAGATCGGCAGCGTCCGATGACGAATGCCCATGATCACGCCGTCGTCGGTGCGCGCGGTCGCCTCCAGACAGTCCGGTAGGCTGTCCGTTTCCGCGATCAGCGAATGATAGCGGGTCGCCGCGAAGGGCGAGGGGATGTCCGCGAACAGATCGGTGCCGTCATGCTGGATCGCGCTGGTCTTGCCGTGCATCAGCACGGGCGCCCTTTCGATCCTGGCACCGAATGCCTGGGCGATCGCCTGATGGCCGAGACAGACGCCGAGCAGCGGGCAGGTTCCGGCGGCGGCGCGCACCAGATCGAGCGAAATGCCGGCCCGGTCGGGATCGCAGGGGCCCGGAGAGATGACGATCGCCGACGGCCTGAGCGCCAGGACCTGATCGACGCCGATCGCGTCGTTGCGATGCACCTCGACCTCGGCACCGAGTTCGCCCAGATAATGGTAGAGATTGTAGGTGAAGCTGTCGTAGTTATCCAAAAGGAGCAGCAACGCTCTCGTCCTCGATTCCATCACTCCGGGAGGGGCGGAACAGCGCCTCTCTCCGGCCTCGGAGTTCCTGGCGGAAAGGAAAGCGCCCGGGCTGGGTGGCGTCAAGGATTGATGTGTCCCGGGCCCGAGAAAATCGAAGGCACTCGCCCATCGGCGCCCGACGGCCGTATTCTGCGCGGAATCTCGGGAGTTTTTTGCCGGCATTGCGCCCTGGGCGTCCTGGATTGAATGCGCATTGTCGTCGATGAATATTGATAAATAATTAACCTTAACGATTCGGAAGGAAGATTTATTGCAATATTAATCATTACTTTTTCTTGAAAGAACTTGAAAAATGTTTCTCGTTTTGTCATAGTTGGTTTCTTAAGTTCTGGTTACTCGGTGCTCAAGCTGCAATTCGTTGGAGATCGGCCGGCATATGGGTGGTTCTGGGCAAGGGAAACGACGCAGCCGGCTGGTGCCGCGGCGTCTTCTGGACCGCATTTCCGACATGCGCATCGGTGCCGCCGAAGGTGTGCTCGGCCTGACCGCGCTGGTGCTCGTCGTCTGGCTGCTCTGGCCGGAGGACGGCGGACCGAAGATCGACCAGCGCGCAGCTTGGGAGGATAGCGTGCAGGCGGCCCAGCGCCGGCTGGTCGAAATCGAGGTCGAGCGGGCGGAAAAGCAGGCGAGGGCGGCGCGCGCGCTCGACGATATGCCGGTTTCCGGGGCGCGGACTGCGGCCTCGAAATCCGCAGACGAACGACCCGCCGAGCCGCCCAGGCGGCGCATCGCCATGCCGTCGGAGCTCGCTGACCGGCAGGACATCCTCGGCGGCCGCGCCTTCGATCCGTCGCCTCAAAAGCCGGGCGAGGCCATCGCGGGCGGAAACCGCCTCGCTGCCGAAGCTCGCCCCGACGATGCCCAGACAACGTCATCGACAGTGGCGGCGGACGCACTCGAAGCGCTGGTGGCCGACGCTCCCGACCGGGGTGCGGACCCCGCCGTTGCGAATGGCCCTGCCACCGGTGAGGCCGGGGAGAAGGTCGATGACGTGACCGGGTCCGAGCCGCCGCTGGAGGTCGCGGTGGTGTCCAGCGAAGCCCTGGATTTCGAGCCGCTGCCGGAGGTCGATCTCAGCGATCTCGACAGCCTCGTGCCGGAGACCGAACCGCTCGTGGGGGCCGATGCTCGTGGATGCAACCGAAGCAACCGATGCAGCCTTGACGCCGGAGCCGCCCGTCGCCCCGACGCTCGCCGGATTGGTCGACGAGCCGGCGAAACCGGCCGAAGCCGAACCCTTCGATGTCGAAGGCCCCCCGCTGATCGATGTCGAGCGCCGTCCGCTGGACGATGCGCCGACCTGGATGAAAAACGCGGTCGTGGCCAGCGTGAACGACGACCGGCCGGTGATCGCCGTGGTGCTCGACGACCTCGGGCTGAATCGCCGTAATACGGCGGCGGTGAACGATCTGCCGGCGCCGCTGACGCTCGCCTTTCTACCCTATGCCGGGCGCATCGAAGCCCAGACGCAGGCGGCGAGGGCCGCAGGCCACGAACTGCTGGTCCATATGCCGATGGAGCCGCTGGGGCCGGAATGGCCGGGCCCCGACGCGCTCACCACCAGGCTCGATCAGGACGAGTTCATCGTCCGGCTGAAGAAGAATCTCGATCGCTTCGACGGCTTCGTCGGCATCAACAATCACATGGGATCCAGGCTGACCGCCGACCGTTCGCGCATGGAGGTGGTGATGCGAGAGCTTCGGGAACGCGACGTGCTGTTCCTGGACTCCAAGACGAACGGACGTTCAGTGGCGGGCGACATGGCGGGCAAGAACGGCGTGCCCAACACCAGCCGCGACGTGTTCCTCGATCACGTCATCGACCTCGATTCGATTCGACGCCAGCTCGTCCGCGTCGAGCAGGTCGCGCGGCGCACCGGCAGCGCCGTCGCCATCGGCCATCCGCACAACGCCACCATCAAGGCGCTGAAGAGCTGGCTTCCCGAGCTCGAAGCGCGCGGCTTCGCACTGGCGCCGATCAGCGCCGTGGTCGCCCGCCGCTCCTGCGATCAGGGCGTGCTGATCGCCACCGAAACCTGCGGCCAGTATCTCCGGGTCGGCTCACGGCCGGGACCGGCCCTGGCCGCCAAGGACGGCTGATCGTCAGGCCGGATCCTTTTTCGGATCGACGGTCACCGCCTGCGCTTCGACAGTATGTGGGAGGCGGGCGCCTGACCCGCCGGATTCTTCGAGCGTGATCGCGGCCCGGCGGCGGACCGCACCCGGCCGCCGCGGCATCACGAACCCGCCGTTCTCAGCGCGTCGAGCGCTTCGCCCAGCGCCTCCCAATAGACCGGCATGCTGTGGATCTCGGCATGACCCGCCCCGTCGATCGTGCGATCGAAGACGGAGCGGGCGAGGGCGCGCCGCAGCCTGTCGGTTCTGGCCGGCGCGATCACCCGATCGTCGGCCGCGGCGATGATGGCGACCGCGGTCTCGTTGCCGGCCATGGCCTCCAGCGTGTCGAACCGGTGCTTCAGCAGCAGGCGGACCGGCAGCCATGGATAGGCCTGGCGGGCCACGGCCTCGATCGAATCGTAGGGTGTCACCAGGAAAATGCCGGCCAGCCGGCGTTCCTTCGACAGCCGCGCCGCCACGCCCGATCCGAGCGAAATGCCGAGCGCGAAGACCGCATCCGGCTCGAGGTCCGCGACCAGCCGGTCGTGAATGGCGAGCGCGTCCGCGACCAGCGCCGTTTCGCTCGGCGCGCCGGTGCTCCCGCCATAGCCGCGATAGTGAAAGACGGCGACGTGAAGCTCCGGAAAGCGCTCGGCCAGGTCCTGGCCGAGGGTTTCCGCGTCCTGGGCGTTGCCGCCGAAGCCGATCAGGAGCTCGTTCGTCGATGCCGCGCCATCGTCTTCGGACGGTGTCTCCCGGCCTCGCGGGGAAAACAGCATGCCGGCCAGGCGGATGTCGGGCTCCGGCTCGAACGTCAGCCTGGCCGGCGCAAGAGGCTGGTCGATGGGGCGACTGGGCAGCCGCGTGCCGGGAAAGATCATCGAGGTCTGGGCGGCGTACATAGCCGCAACGATCAAACCGTAGCCAAGGGCCAGAAAAGCGAGAAGTTTCATCTCATCCAGTCGAGAACACCAGGAGCGCCGCCGCCCCCGCGACCTCGCCCGCAGAGAGCTTCCCAGCCGCCCGAGGACAAGCGATAGCGCATCGACGTGAAGAAAAGGTTAATGCTCCGGTGGGAACATGCGGTGACCCCGCCGCCGCCGAATGGGCGCAGACGATGCATCAAGCGGCCTCGGCCTCAGGCATCACCGGGTTCGGCCGCAGCATGAGCAATGCTCCAGCCGTGATCATTTCAGGTCCTTCGGGCGCACGAAGGACTGGAGGTGGCCGCAGCCGGGCGTGATCTCCTGCCAGCCGCCAATGGCGAGCTCGAGAACCGCGAGCGCTGCGGTCGGAAATTTCGCGGCCAGCGTCTTCATCCCCCGCGGATCGCCGGTCGCTGCCAGCCGCCGGGTCAGTGTCGCCATGCCTGGATTATGGCCGATGATCATGACACTTGCGATGTCGTCGCCGAGCCGGCGAAGGGTGGCCAGCATTTCGCCCGGAGTCGCGAGATAGAGGGATGCGCGCATCTCGACGCTGGTCTCGAAGCCGCCTGCGGTTCGATCCCATTCGGCACCGACCAGCTCCAGCGTCTGCCTTGCGCGCTCGGCGGTCGAGCACAGCACCAGGTCCGGGATCAGCCCGCGCCCGCTGATGTGCCGGCCGATCAGCGGCGCAGCCTTTCGCCCCCTGGGCGCCAGCGGTCTCGAGGCATCGTCCAGATTTTCCTGGTCCCAGCTGGATTTGGCGTGACGCAGCAGCAGAAGCCTGCGCATTCGGCTATGTCCCCCCACCGATCTTCGGCCGATAAGAGCCGGTTTCAGCTATACTCCTTGACCCCGAGCGTAGCCCATGGTGCGCTGAACCGCGACTCCGAGGGAGGATAAGCGAGGCCGATGCCGGCGACCACCATCGATCCCGAAGCCGATCTCGTCACGGCCGACCGTGACGTCGACGACAGAGAAGAAACGAGCGGCGCCTCGGATCTCATCAGGTCGCCATCGCGGTTTTTCAATCGGGAGGCGAGTTGGCTCGCCTTCAACGAACGGGTCTTCGAAGAGGCCAACAATCACCTCTATCCTCTGCTCGAACGCCTGCGTTTCCTCGGCATTTCCGCCGCCATCCTGGACGAGTTCACCATGGTCCGCATCGCCGGCCTCCAGGGCCAGGTGTGGGCGGGCGTGCGGACATCCAGCCCGGACGGTCTGAACCCAGCCGAGCAGCTGCGGCAGATCGACGGGCAGATGAGCCGGCTCACCGACGATCAGCAGCGCTGCTGGCGTGCACTTCGCAAGGAGATGCGCGATGCCGGCCTCGCCGTGATCGCCGCCGCCGAACTCACCTCGAAGGAACATCGCTGGCTGGAGCGGCATTTCACCGAGCACCTCTTTCCGGTGCTCACGCCGATGGCGGTGGAGCCGCCCAACCCGTTTCCCTTCATCCCCAATCTCGGCCTCAGCCTGGTGCTGGATCTCTGGCGGGAGCGGGACGACAAGCGCATCCACGGCCTGGTGCCGATCGCGAGCCCGCTCGGGCGCTTCGTCCGCCTGCCGGGTGAGCGGCAGCGCTTCATCGCGATCGAAGACGTCCTGCCGCTGTTCCTGGACCGGCTGTTTCCCGGCTTCAACGTCGAGGGCCACGGGGTCTTCCGGGTGATCCGCGACAGCGATCTCGAGATCGAGGAGGAGGCCGAAGACCTGGTCCGCCAGTTCGAGAGCGCGATCAGGCGTCGCCGGCGCGGCTCGGTGGTCAGGCTCGCGATCGACGCGCGCATGCCGGACGACCTCAAGACCTTCCTGATCCGCCAGCTCCGGGCGGCGCCGGAGAACGTGCTCCACATCCAGGGCATGATCGGGCTTGCCGACGTGCAGACGCTGATCACCGATCAGCGCCCGGAATGGCTGTTCCCGCCGTTCAGCGCGCGGTTCCCCGAGCGCATCCGCGACTTCGGCGGTGATTGCTTCGCCGCGATCCGCAACAAGGACATCATCGTCCACCACCCCTATGAGAGCTTCGACGTGGTGGTGCAGTTCCTGCGCCAGGCCGCCCATGACGACGACGTGGTGGCGATCAAGCAGACGCTCTATCGCACCAGCAACAACTCGCCGATCGTGCAGGCGCTGTGCGAGGCGGCCGAGGCCGGCAAATCGGTGACCGCACTGGTCGAGATCAAGGCGCGCTTCGACGAGGAGGCCAATCTTCGCTGGGCGCGCGATCTCGAGCGAAGCGGCGCCCAGGTCGCCTATGGCTTCGCCGACCTCAAGACCCACGCCAAGATCTCGCTGGTGGTGCGCCGCGAGGGCCGCACGCTCCGCTCCTACGTCCATTTCGGCACCGGCAACTATCACCCGATCACCGCCAAGATCTACACCGACCTCTCCTTCTTCACCTGCAATCAGGCCCTTTGCCAGGACGCGGCGCGCGCCTTCAACTACATGACCGGCTTCGCGCCGCCGGATCGGCTGGAGGCGCTCGGCCTCGCCCCGGTGACCCTGCGCGAAAAGCTGCTCACCCTGATCGACGACGAGATCGCCCATGCCGAGGCCGGGCGGCCGGCGGCGATCTGGGCCAAGATGAACTCGCTGCTCGACCCGGACATCATCGACGCGCTCTACCGCGCGTCCGCGGCCGGCGTCGACATCGAGCTCATCATCCGCGGCATCTGCTGCCTTCGCCCACAGGTGCCGGGTCTCTCCGAGCGCATCTGGGTGAAGAGCATCGTCGGCCGGTTCCTGGAGCACAGCCGCATCGTCTGCTTCGGCGCCGGCCACGGCCTGCCGTCCCGCGACGCCAGGGTCTTCATCTCGTCCGCCGACTGGATGACCCGCAATTTCGACCGGCGCATCGAGACCCTGGTGCCGATCGAGAACCCGACCGTGCACCGCCAGGTCCTGGATCAGATCATGATCGCCAACCTGAAGGACCAGACCAACAGCTGGGAGCTGATGCCGGACGGCAGCTACAACCGCCTCGCCGCCGACGCCGAGGCGTTCAGCGCCCACGCCTTCTTCATGACCAATCCGAGCCTGTCCGGCCGCGGCAGCGCGATGAAGCGAACGCCGATGCCGCCGAAGCTGACCGTCGGCGAGGGCGACGGCTAAAAAAGTAAAGAAAACGCCCGGCATGGTCTGCCGGGCGTCGCAATCGGCCTGTCGGCGAGTGGATCGATCAGTTGGGCGCTCGATATTCTTCGGGCAAAAAGTACAGATAGTCCTGGTCCTCGGCGACGATGACATGGCATTCGTTGCAGAACTGCACGGCCTGGTCGCCGGCGCCGCCGGTCGTGCCGAAGGTGCTGCCGTCGGGCATGACCATGGTGTATTTCCAGTCCCCGCTCTCCTCGTTGAAACCGGCTTCCATCTTTTCCATGAGGAACAGCGGTCCGAGTGTCACCTTGCCGTCGGCGCCCACGGTGAAGCTGTCCTTGGCGATCGCCGATCCGGGCGGCAGGACGCCGGCTTCTTCATAGTCGATATAAGCGGCGCCGGTGCGATTGCCCCAGTTCATGACATAGCGGCCGCCATGGGTGGCCGACGGGTAGGGGCCGGTGCTGTAGCGCCACCACCCGAGATAGTTACCCGCGTTCGGATCGTCGGCGGCGGCGTAGGCTTCCTTCATGGCGTCCTTGACGCATTCATAAACCTCCGCCGCCTCGGCGTCAGTGATCTCGACACCGCCGCCGGCCGCGCAGGGATTGCAGGGCCCGCATGGATTGCAAGGGTTCGCCGCAGCGCAAGGGTTACAGGGATTGGCTGCCGCACAGGGGTTGCATGGATTGCAAGGGTTCGCCGCAGCGCAAGGGTTGCAGGGATTGGCCGCCGCACAGGGGTTGCATGGATTGCAGGGGTTCGCCGCAGCGCAAGGATTTGCTGCGGCTAGCCTCGGCACGACGCATTCGGTGGCGCCGGCCCCGCTCGCCGCTGCGCACGGGTTGCAGGGATTACATGGATTCGCTGCGGCGCAAGGGCTGCAAGGATTGCAGGGGCTCGCCGCTGCACATGGATTGCAGGGATTGGCGGCGGCACATGGATTGCACGGGTTGCAGGCCACCAGTCGGACCTCTTCGGGCAACGCGTCGCGGGCTACGGCATCTGGCAACACGGTCGACGCGGCGGGGACGGCCTTGGCGGGACGGACGGTGCAAAGGCCGAGGGTCAACCCCGTCACCGAGACGCCCAACCCCATGACCACAGGCAGAACGGTGGTCGATCTCAGCTCCCGCTTCAAGCGCTGATGGCGGGTTTCGCGGTCCGGGGATGTCGTCATGTGCCTTCCTCGCGTAAGCCTGTTCCTGATCGCCGGTGGCCGGCATTCGTTCGCGACCATGAGGCAGGGGCGAGGCGGTCACGGTCAAATTAACGGTTTTCACATCTCGGTGATGGCCGACGAGCTCAGCCCGGACGCAATGTTCGACACTCGACACTCGACACTCGGCGATCGTGGTCGGGACGATCGCCGTCGGCATCGAACGGCTGGAGGTGTTCTCCTCATTCGCCGCCTCTGAAACGGAGGTTAGTACTACAGTTGCGTTTGATATCGTTTTCGATGGCTTCTTGCAGCTATGGCCTGATGATCACGTCGTCATCTTGACAACAGCAAGACGAAGGCTGCGCTGGGTTTGGGCTCGGGGAGGGGCTTGGCGAAGAGGCGCTGGATTTTCGGCGTCGTGAACAGCCCTGCGAGCGCCAGTGTCATGCGGCTTCTTCCTCTCGAATCTTGTTTTCCGAAAGCCTTTCTGCGTTGGTCGGCTGCGAGTTCGGCGAGGAGGACTGCCGCTGCTTTATCCAATCGGGATCCGCTCTAGAAGACGCCGCGGGTGTCGATGATGATCTTTTCCTGGAGCCGGTGCGGGTTCAGCGCTCTGAATTCCTTGTGGTCGACCAGGAGGAGGATGATGTCCGCCTGGCCGAGCGCGTCGCCCAAGGGGACAAGTTCGAATTCCGGATGCGATCGGATGTTGGGTTCGCAGACCAGGACCCGGCCGACCTCGTCCTCTTGCAGCCGGCGCGCGATGTCGACCGCGGGCGACTGACGGAGGTCGTCGATGTCGGCCTTGAAGGCGAGGCCGAGGCAGGCGATGGTCGGTTCCTTGAAGCGTTCCGCCTTCGCCTTGACCCGCTCCACCACCCAGGCGGGCTTGTTGTCGTTGACCTCCCGTGCGGTGCGGATCAGGCGCGCCTCCTCGGGCGCGCTCGCCACCACGAACCAGGGGTCGACCGCGATGCAGTGACCGCCGACGCCGGGGCCGGGGTTCAGGATGCTGACCCGGGGGTGGCGGTTGGCGAGGCGGATCAGCTCCCAGACGTCGATGTCGTGCTTCTCGCAGATGATCGAGAGCTCGTTGGCGAGCGCGATGTTGACGTCGCGATAGGTGTTCTCGGTGAGCTTGGTCATCTCCGCGAGCTTCGCCGACGTCTCGAACACCTCGCCGCTCACGAACTGCCGATAGAACTCGGCGGCCGCGCGCGTGGACTTCTCGTCGACGCCGCCGACGATGCGGTCGTTCTGCACCAGCTCGATCAGGATGCGGCCCGGCAGCACCCGCTCCGGGCAGTGGGCGACCATCACACCCTGCCCGACGTCGACTCCCTCCTCGATCAGGGTCTCCAGCACCAGGTCTTCGGTAGTGCCGATCGGGCAGGTGCTCTCCAGGATCACCAGATTGCCCGGCTCGACATAGGGCGCGATCGCGCGCGAAGCGTCCTTGACATAGGAGAGATCGGGCTGGCGATCGTCCCGAACCGGCGTCGGCACGGTGATGAAGAAGACGTCGGCGGGCGACGGCTCGGTCTGGGCTTTGAGATTGCCGGAATGCACGGCGGAGCGCACCAGCACGTCCAGCTCCGGCTCCTGGATGTGCACTTCCGCCCGGTTGATCGTGTCGACGACATCGCTCGACACGTCCACACCGATGACCCTGCAGCCCTTGGTGGCGAGGAAGGAAGCGGTCGGCAGGCCGATATAGCCGAGCCCGACCACACAGACGGTTTGTTGCATCGACGACGTCTCCGAAGTTCGCGCCTGTCATCCAGAAGGGTATGGCCGGTGTCAAGTCGATTGTCCCGACCAATTGGTGTTCGACCTCTGATCGAGCCCGGACTGTTGCGCCCGCTCGCCACGTTCGAGGTGATCTCGCTGTCGGCGCCGTTTTCGCCTTGACAGTTTGCCGCCGGCGTCATGGAGATAGCCGCTTTCGACGATGCCGGCGAGACGCTCCGATCCAGATCGTGGCTGGCGGAACATTGACGAGGGCGCGAATTTCCATGCGGTTGTCGGCATGACGAGACGGACCTGGACATCGATCGTGATCGCGGCGGTAGGCGGTTTCGTCCTCCTGGTCGCGATCTTTCAGGACACACGGACGCCGAGTGCGGTGACCTGGGAGTCCGTCATGGTCCGGGACCTGCCGATGGAGCGGGCCGGCGGCCTCGTGCTCCAGGAGCAGGCGGACGGCGTCCTCTATGCGAGCGACGGCTTTTCCGTCTACCGGTCCGAGGGCGATCGCGGCTTTCTCAAGGTCCTGGAGGTCGATCCGCCCCTCGGCCCGATCTGGGCGGCCTATTCGCGCAGGCTGCGCAACTATCTCGGCCTCGAGGAGGCGATCGAGGTGTTTCCCGTCCGCCCGGATCTGCTCATGGTGTTCGTCGGCGGCGAGATCCAGCGGATCGACCTTCGCACCGGTGAAGCCGAGACGGTGCATCGCCTTCGCTATTTCGGACGGGGCGAGGGGCGCGGCATCATGCCTTTCGGCGTGACCGTGGACGGGGACGGGCGCATCTATTACGGCGAATACGTCACGAGACGCCTCCAGGGCGACGAGACCGTGGCGCTGTTCCGCTCCGACGACGACGGCAGGAGCTTCGAGATCGTCTACGAGTTCCCCGCCATCGTGGTGCGCCATATCCACGCCATACAGTGGGACCCCTACGCCCAGGTGATCTGGATGGGCACGGGCGACGGCGACGAGCAGAGCCGGGTCGGCTTTTCGAGAGACCTCGGCGAGACCTTCATCTGGATCGGCCAGGACAGCCAGGATTTTCGCGCCGTCAATTTCGTGTTCTCGGAAGATTCCGTCGACTGGCTGAGCGACACCGTCGAGATTCCGGCGCGCGCCCTTCGCTTCCATCGCGACGACTGGGAAATCCAGGCATCGTCGCGGAGCCTGCCGAGCCACGGGCTCTACATGCAGGACATGGGCGACGGCTACCGCCTCGGCACGTCGGCCGAAGCCACGGCCGGTCTCTGGCTGATCGATCCCGACCTCGGGATGCGGCCGATCGTCGAATGGCCGGTCGCCGAGAGCGGTGGCTTCGCTTTTCCCGCGATCCGCCTCGCTCGCGCCGCCACCGTCGACGATGGTCGGGTGCATGTCTCGCCGCTCCGGGTGCAGGGCGGGGAGGCCGCCATCTACCGCTTCACGAGAGAGACGGCGTTCGCCGCCGCCGGCATGGACCTGCCCGACGAACAGCAGCTGCTCAGCCGCGACGATCCGTAGCGCTGCCGGTCCGTGCGATCGCACGCCGGCGCAAGTGGACAGCGTCGCCGATCCTTTGCTATGTCCACCCACGAACGGATCGCGGCCGGCAGATCACCTCGGCGGCTTGGAGACAGCTTTTGACTCGCATCATGACCGTGTTCGGCACCCGGCCCGAAGCGATCAAGCTCGGCCCGATCGTGAAGGCGCTGGAGGCCGAGCCGGACGTCGAGCTCACTGTCTGCACCACCGGTCAGCACCGTGAAATGCTGCAGCAGGTGCTCGACGTCTTCGAGATCCGGCCGGACATCGATCTCGCGGTCATGACGCCCGGCCAGTCGCTCACCGACATCACCGGCCGGGTGCTGGACAAGCTCTCGCCGCTGCTCGCCGAACGGCCGCTCGACTGGCTGCTGGTGCAGGGGGACACGACGACCGCGTTTGCCGCGGCGCTGGCCGCCTTTTATCAGAAGATCCCGGTCGCCCATGTCGAGGCGGGCCTCCGAAGCGGCGACATCTACCAGCCCTTTCCGGAAGAGGTGAACCGGAAGATGGTGAGCGTGGTGGCGACGCGCCATTTCGCGCCCACCGGCGAAGCGCGCGACAATCTTCTGAAGGAAGGCGTGGATCCCTCGCTGATCAGCGTCACCGGCAACAGCGTCATCGACGCGCTTCTTTTCTTCCGGGCCCGCTTGACCGGCGATCGCGCGCTCGCCGCTGAATTCGAAGAAAAGTTCGACTTTCTGGATCCCACTCGAAGGCTGATCCTGGTGACCGGCCATCGGCGCGAAAATTTCGAAGGCGGCATCGAGCGCATGTGCCGGGCCCTTCTCGAGATCGCCGGGCGCGGCGACGTGCAGATCGTCTATCCCGTCCATCCCAACCCGAATGTGCGCGGCCCGGTCGGTGCTGCGCTCGCCGGGCAGGACGGCATTCACCTGCTCGACCCGCTGGACTATCTGCCCTTTGTCTACATGATGACCCGCGCGGATATCATCCTCACCGATTCGGGGGGCATTCAGGAGGAGGCGCCGGCAATCGGCAAGCCCGTCCTGGTGACCCGCGAGACCACCGAGCGGCCGGAAGGCGTGGCCGCCGGCACGGCGAAGCTGGTCGGCACCGATCGCGAAAAGATCGTTTCCGAACTCACCCGGCTGCTCGACGACCAGGACGCCTACCAGGCCATGAGCCGCGCCCACAACCCCTATGGCGACGGCCAGACCAGCGCCCGCATCGTGGCGGCCCTGCGAGGGCCGGCGTCCACTTGAGGTTCGCGACAGGCCGAATGTTTGATCGAGAAAAACCGGACATCCATCCCAAGAACAGGCAAGTCCAAAAAAAACATGAAGCAGGTGTTGCAGAATTTGGGGAGCGGCGAGCTGATGCTGGCCGAGGTGCCTTGTCCCGAGGCGGCCCGCGGCCAGGTCTTGATCCGGACGCGGAAGAGCCTGATCTCGGCGGGCACCGAGCGCATGCTGCTGGAATTCGGCAAGGCCGGCTGGGTCGAGCGCGCGCGCCAGCAGCCGGACAAGGTCAAGGAGGTTCTGGCCAAGGTGAAGACCGACGGCCTTCTGCCTACGGTCGAGGCGGTCAGGAGCAAGCTCGACGAGCCGATCCCGCTCGGCTACTGCAATGTCGGCGAGGTGATCGCGGTCGGGGACGGGGTCGACGGCATCGAGGTCGGTGAGCGCGTCGCCTCGAACGGTGCCCATGCCGAGGTCGTGTCGGTGCCGGTCAATCTCTGCCAGCCGGTCCCGGACGGCGTCGATGACGAGGCCGCCGCCTTCACGGTGCTGGGGGCGATCGCGCTGCAGGGCGTGCGCCTCGCCAAGCCGAGCTTGGGCGAACGTTTCGTGGTCACCGGCCTCGGCCTGCTCGGCCAGCTTACGGTGCAACTTCTCCGCGCCCATGGCTGCCAGGTGCTGGGCATCGATCTCGATCCGCGAAAACTCGAGCTTGCCCGCCGGTTCGGCGCCGAGACCGTCGACCTCGCCTCCGGTGAGGACCCGATCGCGACGGCCGATGCGTTCACCAAGGGCCGCGGCGTGGACGGCGTCATCATCACCGCCGCGACCAAGAGCAACGAGCCGGTCTCGCAGGGTGCCAAGATGTGCCGAAAGCGCGGGCGCATCATCCTGGTCGGCGTGGTCGGGCCTGAGATTTCCCGCGCGGATTTCTACGAGAAGGAACTCACCTTCCAGGTGTCCTGCTCCTACGGTCCCGGCCGCTACGATCCGGCCTACGAACAGCGGGGCCAGGACTATCCCTTCGGCTTCGTGCGCTGGACCGAGAAGCGCAATTTCGAAGCCTTTCTCGACTGCCTCGCCGCCGGCACGGTCGATGTCGCGCCGCTGATCTCCCATCGCTTCGAGATCGAGGACGCGGCCAAGGCCTACGAGATCCTGAACGGCAAGGGTGCCTATGACGGACTGATGCTCAACTATGGCGGTGCCGCCTTTCTGAAGGACGGCCTGCCGTCGCGAAACGTGCCGCTGTCGCCGCCGGCGTCCGGTCGTCCGGCGGCCGGCGGCAAGGTGACGCTGACCGTGATCGGCGCCGGCAACTATGCCGGCCGCAAGCTGATCCCCGCCTTCGTCAAGACCGGGGCGGCGCGAAGGACCATCGTCAGCCAGCGCGGCGTCACCGCAAGTCATTTCGGCAAGAAGTTCGGCTTCGAGACCGCGAGCACCGACGTCGCCGGCGCGATCGAGGATGCCTCGGTCAACGCGGTCGTGATCGCGACCCGCCATGACAGCCATGCCGCCCTGGTCTGTCAGTCACTGCGCGCCGGCAAGCATGTCTTCGTCGAAAAGCCGCTCGCCCTCATCGAGGACGAGCTCTCCGAGATCGAGACCTGCTGCCAGGCGCAGATCGCGACCGGCCAGCCGCGCCATCTGATGGTCGGCTTCAACCGCCGCTTCGCGCCGCATGTGGTCAAGGCCAAGGCGCTTTTGGCCCCGATCCGTGCGCCGAAGACCATGATCATGACGGTCAACGCCGGCGCCATTCCCCCAGACCACTGGACCCAGGACCGGAAGATCGGCGGCGGCCGCATCATCGGCGAGGGCTGCCACTGGGTCGATCTGATGCGCCATCTCGCCGGCGCCGAGATCACCGGCGTCCAGGCGCGCTCGGTCGCCGGCGAGCAGGCGGGCGAGACGCCGGAAGACAAGGCGAGCATCACGCTCTCCTTCGCCGACGGCTCGATCGGCACGCTTCACTATTTCGCCAACGGTTCCAAGAGCTTCCCCAAGGAACGGCTCGAGATCTTCGCCGAGGGCCGTATCCTGCAGCTCCTGAACTACCGTCAGCTGGTCGGCCATGGCTGGCCCGGTTTCAAAAAGACGTCGTCCTGGACCCGGGACCAGGGCCAGGACGCCTGCGCCCGCGCCTTCGTCGACGCCGTCGAACACGGCGGCGAACCCCCCATCCCGCTCGCCGAGCTGATGGAGGTCGGCCGGGCGGTCATCGAGGCCGATCGGCTTTTGCGCAGCGGCGGCAGCTGACGCCCGCCCTCGACCACCGTCCCTCCGACACCCGCATCCATTCGGCTGCGGCACGTGTTTTATCCCGAAGGACATGGCAGTCAGGGACGGTTCATCATGACATCGTCTTAATGAGACGGTATCGAGATGCGCGCGGAAAATGCTGTTGAAAGATGACTGATGTGAATTCGCGCGTATGGATAAAAAAACCCTCGAAAAAAAACTTATAATTCAAAGATATGAGACTTCGAAAACACGAAACGGGAAAAAAGAATCATGCCGCAAGTCTTGTTCTTGACACGTGTTCATCATCCAAACTTATCTAGGATCAACGAAGCTCAAAACACTATGATCTTCGCAGGTTAAACGGCCGTTCGAAACCAGATAGTCAAGTTCCAAGCTGATCGATTTCATCTGGTGGTCGTCTTGTGGAGATCTTTGAAGCGCCTCTTAAGTCGAACGTTTTTTGGGAGTTGAGACCTTGGTTTACGAAAGGTCCAAGGTGAAATCATCGTCGGGTCGTTCCTACTGGCCGATTCAGGCCTTCGACGTCCTGGCGACCACGGCCGCATTCGTCCTCGCTTTCGGCCTCCGCATCGAGTTCGAGTTCACCGACGCACACTGGCTGGCTCTGATGGTCGGCATCCCCGTCGTCGCCGCCGTCGCGCTGGTCGTCTACCACATGGTCGGCCTGTTCCGTGCCACCTGGTCGCAGACCGGCGACGCCGATCTGCTCGTGGTGATCAAGGGTGCCAGCGTCGTGAGCGCCCTTTTGATCGCGGGGCTGGTGTTCAGCGACATCCTCGAACAGATCCCGCGCTCGGTGCCGCTGATCCACTGGTTCATCACCGTGGTCGCGCTCTATGGCGCGCGTCTGCTCTGGGCGAGATATCGCTCGTCCGGGGAGACCGGCCATCGAGGTGTGGCACTCCTGGTCGGCTGCGACAAGCCCGCTTTGCGCTTCCTCACCAGCATCCAGGCGCTGGCGAGCAGCCGGTTCAAGGTCTTCGGCGTCCTCGACGACAACCCCGCGAGCTATCGCGTCGGCCGCACCATCAGCGGCATCCCCGTGATCGGCCGCATCGATCGCGTCGAGGAGTGTCTGGGCCAGCTCGGCGTGCACGGCGTGTTCCCCGATCGCTTCGTCGTGATGGAATCCTTCAGGCACCGCTCGCCCCATCGCTTCGCCGACCTCAGCAAGATGGCGGAAGGCGCCGGCATCCGTCTCGACATGATCGACGACAGCATCTGGCAGGATGACAGTGCGGACGATCTGCCGCTGGAGAAGGCGAGCGAGGGCAAGCCGCTCCTGAGCGTCAGGCGCTACATGCGCTGGCGCCGGCCGATCGAATGGCTGGTCGCCATGTCGATGATCTCCCTCCTGTCGCCGCTGTTCATCCTGCTCGCCGTCCTTTGCTGGTACGATGTCGGACGCCCGGTCTTCTTCTGGCAGATGCGGCCCGGCCGCCATCTGAAGCCGATCACGCTCATCAAATTCCGGACCATGAAGAACGGCTTCGATGCCGACGGCAAGCCGCTCAGCGACGAGCAGCGGACATCCGCCATCGGCAGGCTGATCCGCCGATCCAAGCTCGACGAGCTGCCGCAGCTGCTCTCCATCCTGAAGGGCGACATGTCGTTCATCGGCCCGCGCCCGCTGCTGCCGCGCGACCAGCCCGAGGACGCCCAGCTGCGCGCCATCGTCAGGCCGGGCGTCACCGGCTGGGCGCAGGTCAATGGCGGTCATCCGCTGGAGATCGAGGAGAAGCTGGCACTGGACATCTGGTACATCCAGAACGCCTCGGTCTGGCTGGACCTCAGGGTTCTCCTGCGCACGCTTCGCACGGTCATCTTCGGCGACCGCGTCGATCGCGTCGCCATCGATGTGGCCATGGCGACGCGCGAGCTGCTTCGGCCCGCGGCACAGCAGCTCGACGTCGCGGCGCGCGAGCCCGAGCCCGCCGATCCCATGACCCCTCGGGTCCGGAAACCCATGTGGAACAGGCCCGCCGGAACACTGGATCGGGCTTCCTGAACGGGGCGTCGAGCGGCGCGGGGTGCCCTTCGCCGATGCCGTTGCGCGTCCCTAACGGCGCCGTCGTTCTCGACCGCTCGGGCATCGCAACCAGTTGGGTCGCGTCGCGATGAATATTCTGATCTGCAATTATGAATACCCGCCGCTCGGCGGTGGCGGCGGTGTGGTCACCGCCCAGCTGGTCGAGCAGCTGACCGCCCGTCACCAGGTCACCGTGCTCACCTCGCGCGCCTTCGATCTGCCCGAGGAGAGCGAGGAAAATGGTGCACGCATCGTCCGCGTGCCGGTGCTCGGCCGCACGAAGAAGGCGGCCGGCAGCCTGCCGTCACTGCTCTCCTACGTGCCGATGGCGATCAAACGCGGCAAGGCGCTGGTGCGGAGCGAGCGCTTCGATATCATCAACACCCACTTCGCCGTGCCCACCGGCCCTGTCGGCGACGCGCTCGCGCGCCATGCCGGGATCCCGAACATCCTCTCGGTCCATGGCGGCGACCTCTACGATCCGAGCAAATGGATGTCGCCGCACCGCCACTGGATCCTCAGACGCCTGATCCGCGGGCTGCTCCGGCGCGCGGACCGCGTCGTCGGCCAGTCCAGCAACACCAACCAGAATGTCGGCCGCTTCTACGCGCCCGACGTCGAGCCCACCCTGATCCCGCTCGGCATCGAACGTCCGACGTTTCGCCCCGCCGCCCGTGCCGATCACGGCTTTGGCGAGGACGACGTGCTGCTGGTCACGGTCGGCCGGCTGGTGGCGCGAAAGGCGCTCGATCAGCTCCTCGACATCGTGGCCGGTCTGAAGGATCGAAAGGCGAGGCTCCTGGTGATCGGCACCGGACCCGAGGAGGGGAGCCTTCGCGCCGGCGTCTCGGAACGCGGCATCGGCGAGCATGTCCGCTTCCTGGGCGCCGTTTCGGACCAGGAAAAATTCGACCTCCTCGGCATGTCCGACCTCTATGTCTCCTCCAGCCAGCACGAGGGCTTCGGCCTGGTTTTCCTGGAGGGCATGGCTGCGGGCCTGCCCGTGGTCTGCTACGACCATGGCGGGCAGACCGACTTCCTCGAAGACGGCGTCACCGGACATCTGGTGTCACTGAACGATCGTGAAATGCTGGCGAAGCGCATCGAAGATCTTGTTAATGATCGCACACTCCGGCAAAAGATCGCTGACGGCAATCGACAGCGGGTCGAACGTTATTTCATCGATTCGATGGCGGCGGCCTACGAGGAGCTCTTCGAAACGGCCGTTCGCGGCCATCGGAGCGCATCGGAAGGGCCGGTCGTCGACGATCGAAAGGCGGCCTGACGGACGGAACCGAAGAACGTCCGCCGTCGAACGGGTACCATTAGGGGTGAGAACGCAAGCTCATGGCGGAAAGCAACACGGTCGCGGTCGGCAGCCTCCCGGCAAAAAGGCGCTATCTGCGCGCCGGTCTGCTGGTGATTCCCGCGATCCTCCTGCTGCTGCTGGTCGTTCTGTTCGCGATCATCGCACGTCCGACCTCGTTCGGCGCTGCGAGAAGCTCGCTCGGCGAAGCCGTCGACGAGGTTCGGCAGCTCGGCAAGAGCGTGATCTTCTGGCCGAGCGCGCCCTATCCGGAAAGCGAGATCATCCAGGGTTTCGAGCTCGACTGGACGACCCATCGGCGTGGTGCCGAGGGCAGCGGCGACTGGGGCACGACCTGGGGGGATGACGGCCATCTTTACACCGCCTGGGGCAATGGCGGCGGCTTTCGCGGCTCCAATGTCGACGGCCGCGTCTATTTCGGCATCGCGCGCATCGAAGGCGATCCGGACGACTACCACGCCTTCAATGTCTGGGGCGGTCACGAGGCCGAGAACCCGGCCGAATTCGGCGGCAAGACCTACAGCTTGCTGAGCGTCGACGGCGTCTTCTATATGTGGCGCTGCGGCGACGCCGACGGCGAGACCGCGCTCGACTTCCAGGAGCTCTACCGCTCCACCAACCGCAGTGCCACCTGGCGCAGCACCGGCGTGAAATTCACGCAGGAATCGTTCCCGGACGACGACTACGGCTTCTACTGCCCGGTGTTTCTGCAATATGGCCAGGACTATGCCGGCTCGAGGGACGATTTCGTCTACATCTACGCGCCGGAGATCCAGCAGAACCGGACTCTCTATCCGCAGGTGCCGGGCGAGGTCTCGCTGATGCGCGTGCCCAGGGACAAGGTCAATGTCCGCTCGGCCTACGAGTTCTTCGCCGGTCTCGACGGTGACGGCGAGCCGCTTTGGAGCTTCGACGGCAACGATCGCCAGCCGGTCTTTTCCGATCCGGAGAACGGCGTCACCCAGCATGTCGCCGCCGTCTACAATCCCGGCCTCGATCGCTACATCCTGACCACCGAACATAACGGCCACGCCGAAGGCAACATCGCCATCTATGACGGCCCCACGCCCTGGGGACCCTGGACCACGGTGCATTTCGCGGACAGCTTCGGTCGATTCGAGACCCTGGACAACGGCTTCATGTGGGTCTTTCCGAGCAAATGGCTGAGCGAGGACGGCGAAGAGTTCGTCATGATCTATACCGGCAAGGGGCGGAACGACAGCTGGAACACGGTCGAGGGGCGGTTCATTCTCGCGGACCAGAACGATTGATCCTCCATGACATCGATCCCGACCAGCGACAGGCGGCCCTTCGGCTCCGATGACGACGGCGACCGACGTCGTGACCCCGACCCGCTCGCCCTGGAAGCGCTGGCTGCTCGGCGGCGTGAAGCTGGTCGTCACCTCGGCGCTCTGCTGGCTGATCGTGAGCTGGATCGACTGGCCGTCCTTTCTCGCGACGGTCAGAAGCGCCCATTACGGCCTGATCGCCCTGGTCTTCGTCCTGAGCCTCGTCGGCGTAGCGCTCAGCGCCTGGAAGTGGCAGATTCTGCTGCTGGGACACGGGATCCGCTTTCCTCTGACATCTTTGATACGATGGTACTTCATTGCGGCCTTCTTCAACGCCTTCCTGCCGACCAACATAGGCGGGGACGGCTATCGGCTCTGGAAGACCTACACCAATCCCAGAGGACGGGCGCGCGCCGTCGGCGCCATCCTGCTGGAGCGGATCACCGGTGTGCTGACATTGGGCTTCATGGGGTATGTCGCGGCGATCGTGGTCTGGTCTCGGAGCGGCGATGCGCTCGCGGGCTCGCTCGCGATGCTCGGCACCGTCGGCGGGATCGGCGGCCTGCTGGCGCTCGTTCTGATCTGGCGGATCGGGCTGGTCGGCCCGCTGTCCCGAATCTCTCTCCTGCGGAAGATCGTCGATACGGCAGCGGATCTGATCGCGGACTGGCGGGGCAGGTCTGGTCGCCTGACAGCCGTGATGGCTCTTTCCGCCGCTTTTCACCTGCTCAGGATCGGCTTCATCTGGCTCCTGATCCTGGCATTCGGCACGGCGGTCGATCCGGCGGAGCTGACCATGGCGCTGTTCGCCGTCGAGGTCGCCGCGATGCTGCCGATCAGCCTCGGCGGGTTAGGCGTGATGGAGGGCTCGTTCGTCTACGTCATGGGCGGGTTCGGACTGGACCCGGAGACCGGCCTCGCCGGCATGCTGATGCTGCGCGTTCTCACCTTGCTGATCGGCCTGATCGGCGCAGCGCTCTATCTCGCCGACGGCCGCGCCAGGCCGGCGGACGCGGACATATGACGTCGGAAACGACATTTCGTCGAGCCTGACGAGGATCGGGACGTCAGATCCCGGCCCAAAGGCTCGAAAGACGACCATAACCAGGAGGAAGGCGCTTGATCATTCTCGGGATCAGCGACCACTACATCAGCGGTGCCGCCGTCATCGTCGACGGCAGGATCGTCTCGGCGGTCGCGGAGGAACGACTCGAACGCAAGAAGATGGTGATGGGCTTTCCCTGGAAGGCGATCAGGGAATCCATGCGCATCGCCGGCGTCGAGGCGAAGGACCTGGACGAGGTCGCGATCGCCTCGGACTGGGGCCATTTCCTGAAGGAATATGTGGATTTTTCGAACGGCGTGTTCGGGGTCAAGGAAACCTTCGTGCGCTCGATGTTCTTCAAGGTCGGCTCCCATATCAGCTTTCTGCGCTCGAAGATCCCGTTGCTCGAGAAGCTGTATTATGATCTTCGAAAGCCCGCCTTCGAGAAGCGCAAGAAGGCGATTCGCGAGGTCATGCAGAACGACTTCGGCATATCAGCGCCCGTTTCCTTCGTCTCCCACCATCTCTGCCACGCCGCGGGGGCCTATTACGCATCGGGCTATGACGACGCCCTGGTCGCGACCCTGGACGGCGCCGGCGACGGCGACAGCTCCCACGTCTATTCCGTCAGGAACGGCCGTTTCGAGCTCCTGCACAACGTGCCGAGCTTCGACAGCCTGGGGGACTGGTACGGCTACGTCACCCAGATCAGCGGCTTCAAGGCGGGCAAGCACGAGGGCAAGATCACCGGCCTTGCCGCCTACGGCAAACCCATTTACCGGGAGGTGTTCAAAAAATTCTTCCGGTATGCCGACGGCACCATGCGCAATGTCGGCAACTGCTTTCGCTACGCTGCGCTGAAAAAGCTGAAGAAGACCCTGCCTGCAGGCTACAAGCGCGAAGACCTCGCCGCCACCGTTCAGGATCTCGCGGAAGACGTCGCCACGTCCTATGTCGGCCACTGGTGCGAAAAGACCGGCCACCGCAATGTGGCGCTGGCGGGCGGTGTGTTCGCCAACGTCAAGATCAATCAGCGCGTCCACGAGATCGACGGCGTGAAGTCGGTCTTCGTCTTCCCCGCCATGTCCGACGAAGGCATCGCCGCCGGCGCCGCCCTCGTCCGGCACGCCGAACTCAACGGCTGGGAGCCCGCCGAGCGCGCCTGCATCGACCATGTCTATCTCGGCCCGGACTTCACCGACGAGCAGATCGAAAGCGCGCTCGGCGCCGCCGAGATCGACTTCGCCAAGGCCGACGACATGGCCAGGGACATCGCGCAGCTGCTCGCCGACGGCAAGGTGGTCGCGCGCTTCGCCGGGCGCATGGAATACGGGCCGAGGGCGCTCGGCAACCGGTCCATCCTCTATCGCCCGGACAGCCCGTCCGTGAACGACTGGCTGAACGAACGCCTCAAGCGCACCGAGTTCATGCCGTTCGCGCCCTCCACCCTCGCCGAGGACGCCGCCGGCTATTTCATCGGCATCGAGGGTGCTGAAAACACCGCGCGCTTCATGACCATCACCTTCGATTGCACCGAGGTCATGAAGAAGAGCTGCCCCGGCGTGGTCCATGTCGACGGCACCGCACGCCCGCAGATCGTCCACGCCCACGACAACCCGGACTACCACCGTATCATCTCCGAGTTCAAACGTCTGACCGGCCTCTCCTGCGTCGTGAATACCAGCTTCAACATCCACGAGGAGCCGATCGTCTGCACGCCCGAGGATGCCATCCGCGCCTTCAAGATCGGCCATCTCGACGTCCTCGCCATCGGCCCCTTCATCGCTGTCCATCCCGACGTCAAGGCCAAGGATGCCGATGGCGAACGCGCGATTGCGTAGGTCGCGCGGCGGCGTAGACGGGAAGGAATGACATGACCACGCTCATCACCGGCGGCAGTCGCGGACGCGCGACGGCGTAGACGGGACGGAGACCCATGACCACCTTGATCACTGGCGGCACCGGCTTCATCGGCTCGCGACTCGCCCTCGACTGCGCGAGACGCGGCGAAGTCACGCGCGTCCTCGCCAAGATCAACAACGACAACGAGCGTTCCGGCCATGACGCGCTGGAAAAGGCCGGCGTCGAGATCATCGATGGCGACGTGTGCAGCGCAGACGACGCCTCGAAGGCGATGCAGGGCGTCAAAACCCTCTACCACCTCGCCGCCGCGCAGCACGAAGCCAATGTCGGCGACGATTATTTCCGCCGCATCAATGTCGAGGGCACGCGGTCGATCCTCGACGCGGCGGCCAAGGCGAAGGTGAAGCGCGTGGTCCACGGCAGCACCATCGGTGTCTACGGCATGGCCGACGAGGGGCCCGTCCACGACCGTACGCCTTTGTTCCCCGACAACATCTACGGCCAGACCAAGCTCGAAGGCGAGCATCTGGCGAGGAGCTACGCCGATCGCCTGAAGCTCGCGATCGTCCGCATCTCCGAAAGCTACGGCCCCGGTGACTACCGCCTCCTGAAGCTGTTCAAAGGCATCAAGTCCAAAAAATTCTTCATGGTCGGCAAGGGCTCCAACCTCCATCATCCCGTCTATATCGACGATCTGATCGAGGGGCTGCGCGCCGCCGCGACCGAGGAGTCGGCGATCGGCGAGACCGTCGTCCTCGCCGGCCCGCGCGCCGTCAGCACGCGAGAAATGGTCGACGGCATCAGTCAGGCGCTGAACACCGACGGCCCGAAGATCACCGTGCCGCTGCCCGCGCTGATGGGTGCCGCCATGGTCATCGAAACCGCCTGCAAGCCCGCCGGCATCCAGCCGCCGCTCCATCGCCGGCGCATGAATTTCTTCGTGAAGAGCTTCCGGTTCTCCGGCGAGGGCGCGCGCGAAAAGCTGGGCTTCGAGCCTAAAGTTGACTTTGCTGAAGGTGCCAGGCGCACGGCAAAATGGTATGAGGAAACCGGGCATCTTTGACCCGAACGCCCAAGGAAGAAACGCCATGAGCAACGCTGCGAAGAAGGTCGAAGGTCACGGCAAGGCTATGTCCGGGCCACGGTCCGACAAGCTCGCGGCGCAGATGGAGCCGTTCGACAGTTTCTGGGAAGGCCCCGAAGACGTCGAGAAGGGCTACAAGAGCTTCAAGGCCTTCTATCGCGCGAACTACCTGAAACACGTCACGCCGAACAAGGACGCGAAGATCCTCGTCGTCAGCTGCGGGCCCGGCTATTTCGTCAACGTCCTGAACCAGGCCGGCTATTTCGACGTCACCGGCATCGACAGTTTTTCGGACAAGATCGAGCACGCCCGCTTCCACGGCCTGAACTGCGTCCACGCCAGAGCCTTCGAATATCTCGCCGAGCAGGATGACGAGACCTTCGACGTCGTCTTCGGCGAGCAGGAGCTCAACCACCTCACCAAGGACGAGATGATCGAGTTCTTGCTGCTTGCCCGCGCCAAGCTGAAGCCGGGCGGCCAGCTCATCTGTCACGGCCTGAACGGCGCCAATCCCATCGTCGGCGCCGAGACCCTCGCGCAGAACTGGGACCATCAGAACACCTTCACCAGCTACTCGCTGAATCAGGTCCTCGAGCACACCGGCTTCGACGTCCAGAAAATCTTCGGCCTGCATCTCTACGTGTTCTACAGGAATCCCGCGAACTACGTCGCCTGGGGCCTCACCGCAGGGCTGCATTTCCTGTTCCAGGTCCTCTTCAAGATCTACGGCAAGTTCAACAAGATTTTTGAGAAGAAGATCGCTGCGGTCGCGATCAAGCCTTACGGCGATAACGGTTCCGGCAACCACCTTCGGAGCGTCTGACACCGATGTGCGGCATCGCCGGCCAGGTCGGAGCGAAGCTTCTGGACGAGTCCGCGATGGTCGCGGTCACCGAAGAACTCGCCCACCGCGGCCCGGACGGTCATGATCATCTCCGACGTGAAAACGCCTGGCTCGGCCATCGCCGCCTCTCCATCATCGACCTCGAAGGCGGCCGCCAGCCGATCGGCAACGAAGACGGCACGGTCTGGATCGTCTGCAACGGCGAAATCTACAACTACCAGGACCTCCGCCCCGCTTTGATCGAGCAGGGCCACAAGTTCAGGACCGACAGCGACACCGAGGTCATCCTCCATCTCTACGAGGAAGAGGGCGAAGCCTGCCTGCAGAAGCTGCGCGGCATGTTCGCCTTCGCCATCTGGGACGAACGCGAGCAAAAACTTTTCTGCGCCCGCGACCGATTGGGTCAAAAACCTTTCTACTACGCATGCAAGGACGGCTCCTTGCTCTTCGCCTCCGAGATCAAGGCGCTCCTGAAGGCCGACCCCTCGCTCCGGCAGATGAACCCGGAAGCCTTCGACGAATATATGACGCTCCGCCTGATCGGCGCCCCGAAGTCGATGTTCAAGGGCATCGAAAAACTTCCGCCAGGGCACTCTCTGACCTGCGCGCTCGTCGGACCCCACGGGGGCGCCGCGACCCTCCGGGTCCATCGTTACTGGGACCTCGACTATGAGCCGAAAAGTCGGGTGAGCCAGGAGGACCTGCTGGAGGAACTCGAGGAACGGCTGGTCGAGACGCTGAAATACCACCTCGTCAGCGACGTGCCGGTGGGGGCGTTCATGAGCGGCGGGCTGGACAGCACGCTGCTGGTGGCGCTCACCAAGAAGCACAAGCTCGCGGACGAGCTTCAGACCTTCACCATCGGCCTGCCCTACGACCGGTATGACGAAGCGCCGACCGCACGGCTTGTCGCCGAAGCCTTCGGCACGACCCACCGCGAAGAGACCATCACGCCGTCGCTCCTGACCGAGCTGCCGCGCCTGGTCGCGACCATGGACGAGCCCTCGGACAGCCTCGCCATCTGCATGGATGCGATCGCCGCCCTCGCGTCCCGCCACGTCAAAGTGGTGTTCGGCGGCGATGGCGGCGACGAGCTGTTCGGCGGCTATGACCGCTATTACGGCAACCGCATCGCCGCCCACTATGCGCGCATACCCGCCGTCATCCGTCGCAAGCTCATACGCCCGCTTGTCGAAAAAATCCCGGACGGCAAATGGTACAAGAGCGTCGGCCACCAGCTCAAATGGCTCGATCGCCTCGCCGATACGGAACCGGCCAGCGCCCGCTATCTCGAAAGCCTCGGCTACTTCTACATGCGGCGCGCGTTCCGTGACGACCTCTACACCCCGGCCCTGCGCGATCAGCTCGCCGGCAGCGATCCCGGCCGCATCATGGCGGACGCCTTCGACCGTGTCCCGGGCCGGCACCTCACCGACAGGATGCTCTACGCCGACGGCCATATGCGCCTGCCCGACCATCCCGTGATGATCTCGGACCGCATGACCATGGCCCACGGCCTCGAGGCGCGAGCACCCTTCATGGATCACGAGCTGGTCGAATTCGTCGCCAAGGCGCCCGCCTCGATGAAGGTGCGAGGCCGCAGTTTGCGCCACCTTCAGGTCGAGCTTTGCAAGCGCGTGCTGCCGGCCGAGGTCATGGAGCGCAGGAAGCAGGGCTTCTCGTCGGCACTCACCTACATGCTCAAGGATGAGCTTTCCTTTCTGCAGGATCACTTCCTGAAGGGATCGACGCTGGCGACGGACGGTCTCCTGAACCAGCCCGCCATCGACAGCATGCTCGGCGAGCACAAGGCGGGCAGGGCGGACCACGGCCACCGCCTCTGGCTCCTTCTCAACAGCGAAGTCTGGCACCGCCACTTCATCCGCGAGGAATCGGTGGGCGACCTCACCTCCGAAATCGCCGACGCCACGAAACGTGCCGGGGTCCCAAGTCAACCAGGTGCGGGTATCGCACATGCGGCGTGATCTTAGGGGGCTTACTGACAGCACGTTCGACGTCGCGGTCATCGGCGGCGGGGTGTTCGGGGCCGCCGCGGCCTGGGAGGCGGTGAGCCGCGGGCTGTCGGTCGCCCTGATCGAGCGCGCCGATTTCGCCTCCTACACGAGCGCCAACTCGTTCAAGGTGGTCCACGGCGGCATACGCTACATCCAGCATGGCGACGTCTTCCGCATCCGCCAGTCCGCGGGCGAGCGCAGCGCGTTTCTGCGCATAGCCCCTCACCTCGTGCGCCCGTTGCCGATCGCGATCCCGACCTACGGCCACGGCATGAAGGGCAAGGCCGCCCTTCGCCTCGGCGTCGGCGCCTACGACCTTCTGACCGTCGACCGCAACCGCGGAATCACCGATCCCGCCCGCCAAATTCCATTTGGATGGTCGACGTCGAGGCAAGAGACTCTCGACCTCTTTCCGAATCTGCCCACGGATGGCCTGACGGGCGCCGTCATCTTCAAAGACGGCCAGATGCTGAACCCGCCGCGGCTGGTGCTGGCCTTCGTGCAGAGCGCGGTCGAGAAGGGCGCCGTCGCCGCCAACTATGTCGAGGCGACGGGCCTTCTTCGAGAGGGCGACAAGGTGGTCGGCGTCGAAGCGAAGGACGTCCTCACCGACGCCGACTTCGCGATCAAGGCGAAGATCGTCCTCAACGCCGCCGGTCCCTATGCGGAAAGTTTCTCGAACAAGGCGCTGAACAAAGTAACGCCCGGTGCGGCTCGCACCTATTCGAGGGATGCTTGTTTTGTCGTGAACCGGCGGCTGTTCGATCACGATATCGCCCTTGCCGCGCAGGCGCAGACCCACGATCCGGACGCTCTGGTCAGCCGGGGCAACCGCCATCTGTTCGTCGCACCCTGGCGGGACTACACGCTGATCGGCACCTGGCATGTGGTCTGGAAGAAGGATCCCGAAAAAATCCGGGTCGAGGAGGAGGAGCTGCAATCCTTCGTCGACGAGTTCCAGGCCGGCTATCCCGGTCTCGATCTCTCCCTCGACGATGTCGGCATCTGGAATTGCGGCCTCGTGCCCTTCGGCGAAAACGAGGACGGTGCTGAGCACCTCCGCTACGGCCACCGCTCCAGCCTGATCGATCACGCCAAGGTCGACGGCGTCGACGGCCTCGTGACTCTCATCGGTGTCCGCTTCACTACCGGCCGCTACGAGGCCGAGCAGGCCGTCGACATCATCGCCGAGCGCCTGGGCGCCCAACGTGGTCGTTCGCGCACCGCCTTCACGCCGCTCGATGGCGGCAATCTTCCGGAAGGCATCGAGGCGGCTCATCAGCAGGCGATCCGCGATCATGGCGAGCGCCATACGCCCGAGGTCCTGCGCTCGCTCCTCCATCACTACGGGTCGAAGGTGGACGAGGTGCTGCGCATCACGCAGACCAGTGCCGAGCTGGCCGTGCCAGTCGGCGGCAGCGCCGTGATCGGCGCGCAGGCCGTTCACGCGGTGCGCAACGAGATGGCTATGAACCTCGCCGACGTCGTTTTCCGCCGCACCGACCTCGCCACCGGGGCCTATCCCGGCGAGACGGCCCTGCGGCAGACCGCCGCCGCGATCGCGCCGATGCTCGGCTGGAACGAGACGGAGATCGCCGCGGAGATCGAGGCGGTGAAGGGGCGTTTCCCCAAACGCGCGGTCCTGCAGGTCGATCGCCCCGCCGCCGGCACCGACGCGGCCGCCTGAGCCGAGCGGCGATCGTTCGAACGCACGCTTTCCGCGAAGCCGCCTGTCGCGCCGAAACGCCAGGCCTAGAGAACGCGCTCGCTCGCCGGGTCGATCACCAGGGCGCGGTTCATGTCGACATGGAGATCGAGGCGTTCGCCCGGCTGTTCGGCGTCGTGGGCCTGGAGTTCGGCGGTGACCTCGACGCCGCCGAGCTTGAAGCTGCCATAGGAGCGGGATCCCGTCGGCTGGATCAGGTCGAAGGTCACCGGCAACCGCTCCAGGCCCGGGCGGGCGTCCCCTTCGCGGGCGCGGGTGAGGTGCTCCGGGCGCACGCCGAGCAGCACGTCGCCGGCAGGGCGGTCTTTCAGGATTTCCGCACGGGCGAGCGGCAAAGGGAGGGCGTGGCCGTCCACGCTCACGGCAGGCCCGCCTGCCACCTGCTCCAGCCTGGCCGGGATGAAGTTCATCGAGGGCGAGCCGAGGAAACCGGCGACGAAGCGGGTTTTCGGGCGCTCGAACAGATCCAGCGGCGCGCCTTCCTGCTCGATGACCCCGTCTCGGAGCAGGACGATCCTGTCGGCCAGCGTCATCGCCTCGACCTGATCGTGAGTGACGTAGATCATGGTCTTGCCGAGTTCCTGGTGGAGCCGCTTGATCTCGCTGCGCATCTCGTCCCGGAGCTTCGCGTCGAGATTGGACAGCGGTTCGTCGAACAGGAACAGACGCGCGTCGCGCACGATCGCACGGCCGATCGCGACGCGCTGGCGCTGGCCGCCGGAGAGCTGGCGAGGGAGGCGTTCGAGCAAGGGCGTGATGTCCAGCATCTCCGCCGCCTGCTGCACCCGTCTCTGGACTTCGGAGTCGACGGTGTTGCGCGCCCGCAGCCCGAACGCGATGTTGTCGAACACGCTCATATAGGGGTAGAGGGCGTAATTCTGGAACACCATGGCGATGTCGCGATCGCGCGGACGCATGTCGGTGACGTCCTCACCGTCGATCGCGATTGTTCCCCGGTCGATGTTTTCGAGCCCCGCGATCGAGCGCAGCAGGGTGCTCTTGCCGCAGCCCGATGGGCCGACCAGCACCGAAAACTCACCCTCCGGAATGTCCAGGCCGACACCTTTCACGGCGTGGGTGTCGCCGTAATATTTGTGCAGGTCGGTGATGGTCAGCCTACCCATCGACGCTTCCTTCTTTTGTTCTCAAACTTGGCGGTATCCCCGCCTGCAGCCGCAGCGCGGCGAAGGTCGGGCCCGTCATGCCGGATCTTCGGAGCTTCGCTCCTGCAGACCGGGATATTCCGTCGATCCGGGCACGGGCGGTCCGTGTCCATGAGGTGGTCATACCACCTAGCCTTTGACGGCGCCGAGGGAGATGCCGCGCACGAGATAGCGCTGCAGCAGGGCGACGGCGATGAAGATCGGGACGGTGCCGAGCGCGCTCATGGCGGCGATCTTGGCCCAGAAATTCGACTGGCCGCCGAAATAGTGGGTGACCTGGACGGGGAAAGTCGTCACATCCGTCCGCGTGAGCACCAGGGCGAAAATAAAATCGTTCCAGGCGAACATGAAGGTGAAGACGGCGGTGGCGAACAGCCCCGCGCGCGCCATCGGGAAGACCACCTTCCAGAGCACCTGCAGGCGGGTGAGGCCGTCGACCAGGGCGCTTTCCTCGAGCTCGATCGGGATGTCCTCGATATAGCCGCGCATCATCCAGATGACGTAGGGGAGGTTGAAGGCGGTGTAGAGGATGATCAGGCCGTGATAGCTGTCGATCCAGGCGAAGCCGCCGACCTTGCCGAGCCAGACATAGAGCAGGAACACGGGAAACACGATCACGATCGGCGGGATCATGCGCTGGGAGATCACCCAGATGGCGAAGTGGTCGCCGCCGGTGCGAAAGCGCGCCATGGAATAGGCGGCGATGGTGCCGAGCAGCATGGCGAAGACCGTCGAGACCGTGGCGACCACCAGGCTGTTCCAGACGGTCACGGCGTCGCCATCCTTGAACAGCACGGCGTAGTTCGCCCATTGCAGGCTCTCCGCATACCAGGTCGGCGGCGACGAAAAGATCTCCGCCGGCGTCTTGAAGGAGATCATGAACAGCCAGTAGATCGGGAACAGGAACAGGGCGGTCACGATCACCGCGCCGACATAGCGCAGCGCCAGGCGGCGACGCCCTCGTCGTTGCCAGGTCGGAGCGGGCGCCGTCATCGCGCAATTTCCATGCGCCGCAGGGCCAGAATGACGATCACCGAAAGCAACAAGATAATCATGATGGCGATGGCGGCGGTGTAGCTGGTTTCGAACTGCTGGAAGCCCTGGACATAGGCGTAGATCGAGATGGTCTCGGTCATGGTGCCGGGTCCGCCTTTGGTGAGCGCCCAGACCACGTCGAACAGGCGGATCAGGTCGAGCGCGCGGATCAGGAGGGCGATGGCGAGCACGGGGCGGATCGCCGGCAGCACGATCTTGGTGAAGGTCCGCCACCAGGAGGCACCGTCCAGCTCCGCGGCTTCGAGCTGGGACTGGTCGACATTGGAGAGGCCCGCCAGCAGCAGCAGGAACATAAAGGGAGTCCACTGCCAGATCTCGGCCAGAAGGATCGCGGGATAGACCCAGTTCGGATTGACCAGCCAAAGCACGGTCTGGGGTTCGCCGGTGATCCAGCCGAGGATCTGGTTGATCGGACCGAAGCGGTTGTCGAACAGCAGCCGCCAGGTGGCGCCGGCGACGATCGGCGAGATCATCACGGGCAGCACCAGAAGTGCCACGAAGATCTGCCGGCCGGGCATGCGGTCCAAAAAAAGATAGGCCATGGCGAGGCCGAGGATCAGCTCGATCGGAAGCGCGATCGCGGTGAAGATCAGCGTGTGCAGGATCGAGAGCCAGAGGCGCGTGTCGCCGAACAGGGCGGCATAGTGCATGAAGCCGGAAAAGGAGGTGTCCTCCTCCAGCATGTTGATGTTCTGAAAGCTGACGACGAGGGTGTAGATGATCGGAAACAGGCCGATCAGGAGGAGGATCAGGACGGCCGGCCAGATCAACCAGTATTTGACGCCACGGTCACCGATGGCCTCGTGAGTCGTGGCCATCGCTAACCCTGGTCGGAGATGCGGGGCGGCCGAAGCCGCCCCGGGGTCGCATCCTTCATTGCTGCGGATAGGCGTTCGGCTTCGACGCCCAGTCCAGATAGGCCTCCTTCTGGTCCTCGACGCCGATCCGTTCGGTGACGGCGTCCCATTGCGCGGCGACGTCGTCGAGGATCGCCTGCGGGTCCTCGCCGGCCCAGAGACGGGAGACGCCCTGGCGAAGGGCCTCTTCATATTTGTCGGTCTGGATCAGCGAGAGATCGAGGAGACCGCTCGTAGCACCCTGCTGCAAAGCCTCCAGATATTCCGGCGCCTCCGGCCAGCGGGATTTGTACTCCTCGCTCGCGAAATGGCTGTCGCGGAACGGGTCGCGAAGGGCGTAGGGAAGCTGCACGCGCTCCAGGGACGTGTCCTTGGAGTTCAGCCACTGGATGAACAGATAGGCCGCCTCCTTGTTCTTGCTCGAAGCCGATACGCTCAGCGAGAAGCCGGCGGCGAGCTGCGGGTGGCCGCCGGGCGGGAGCGCATAGCCGACCTTGCCCGCGATCTCGGATTTCGGCACCCAGGAGAGCGCCTCCTCGTCCGTGCCGTAGCCCGCGGCCCAGCGGCCATAGGGCGGCCAGGAGATGGTCATGGCGGTGTCGCCGGCGAGAAAGGCGGCGAGGTTCTCGACGAAGCCCCAGGTCTCGACGCCCGGCGGCATGAAGGCGTTCTCCTCGCGCATCTCGGTGAAGACCTTGACGCCGACGTCGCTGTTGACGGTCGCCGCCATGGTCTCCTCGTCGAAGAATTTTCCGCCCTCGACGCGGAAGCGTTCCTGGAACATCCACTGGGTGTAGGGGGCGTCGCGGAAGAAGGCGGCACCGTACATCTCGGGCGCATATTTGTCGGTCAGCGCCTTCGCGGTTTCGGCGAACTCCGGCCAGGTGGTCGGCACGCTCATGCCGTTTTCCTCGAGGACGTCCTTCCTGTAATAGAAAAGAAAGACGTCGCCGTCGTCGGGAAAGCCGTAGATGGTGTCGCCGACCTTCATCTGGTTGTCGCGATAGACCGGCGCGATCTCGTCGAGCTCCTCGCGATAGCCATATTTGTCGACATACTCGTCGAGCGGTTCGAGGGCGCCCGCCCGCGCCAGGTCCGACATCCAGGACGGGATGACGTTGAGCGCGTCATAGGCCCCGGTGCCGGCGCGGTGCTCCTGCAGGATCTTGGTGAACATTTCCGCCGTCGGCACCTCGATCACCTTGACGTCGATGCCGGTCAGCTCCTTCCACTTCGGGCCGGAGAAGTTCAGCGGATCGAGGGACTGCAGGCCCGCCTCCCAGACAATGGTGATTTCCGTGCCCGCAAATTCCTTGGCCGCTTCGACCGCGGTCTCCGCCGCCGACTGGGCAGAGGCCTGCCCGGCAAGCCCGAGGGTGGCGAAAGCCGCCACGCCCATCAACAAACTACGCATCGTTGACCTCCCGTTTCTTCGTTCATTCATCGCCCGCTATTCAGGCAGGTAACGCCAGCGGCTGCTAGCCGCCGCCGAATTGCTTCTTGTAGCCGTCGAGCTTGGCTCGCCAGGCTTTGTTCTCCAGCACCTCCCTGTTGACCACGCCGGTCGGCACGCGGCCGTGCATCACGTCGAACACCGCCTTGATGTCGGCGGCGCCATTGCCGGCGAAGCATTGGTCTGTCCAGCAGAGCGAGTGGGGGGCCAGGATGACGTTGTCGAGCTTGTAGAGCGGATCGCCCGCGACGCTCGGCTCCTCCTCGAACACGTCGAGGCCGGCGCCGGCGATCTTGCCGGCCCGCAGCACCTTGGTCAGCGCTGCCTGATCGATCACAGGCCCGCGCGCGGTATTGATCAGGTAGGCGGTCGGCTTCATCAGGGCCAGGCGCTCGGCATTGACGATGTGATGGGTTTCCTCGGTGAGCGGGCAGCTCACCGACAGGAAGTCGGACTCGAGAAACAGTTCCTCCAGCGAGACGAGACGGATGCCGAGCTCCTTCGCGACCTTCTTGCTGGCATAGGGATCATGCGCGATGAACTTCATGTCGAACGGCTTCGCCATGCGGAACACTTCGGCACCGATATTGCCGATGCCGAGGGAGCCGAGAGTCCGGCCGACCAGGCCCATGCCCATATGATCGTTCCGCTTCGCCCAGCCTTTCGGGCCCTCGCGGGTGAGCTTGTCCTTGGTGAGCAGCTTGCCGGCGAGCGCCAGCATGAAGGTGATCACCGAGACGGCGACCGGCCGGCGCACGCCGTCTGGCGTGATCGCAAGGGCGCAGTCGTGGTCGGAGCAGGCCTTGAGATCGACATTGTCGTAGCCGACGCCGAAGCGCGCGATGACCGAAAGTCGACCGTCTTTGGGAAAGCTTGCCTGCTCGATCCGAGGAACGAGCAGGATCAGCGCATCGAAGCCTTCGAGCGCTTCCGCCTTGACCACGCCGTTGACCGGAACGAATTCGTACTCGACGGCTGGATTCTGGTCGAGCGGCGAGAGGTCGAAATCGGGAAAGGCCGGGCTGCCGTCGGCCTTCTTGAAATCGCCGCTCAAAGCCACCCGAAAACTGCTCATTCCCATCCTCCCGTTTTCTCATTCAGCGCCGATGCTACATGAAACTAAGCCTTTTTCGCCCTGGAGCGGCTCTTCGCCGGACCGCGTCTGGCGGCGGCACCGCTTTTCGCTGCAGGTCTCGCGCGCGCCTTCCGCTTGTCCGCGGCATCGCGGATCGCCGATACCGCCGATCCCACCGCCTGCTGCAGCGTCCAGACGTCGCCGGAGTAGCAGATGAAGTCATGGCCGGCCCTGTTCAGCTTGATTCCCTCTTCGACCGTCGGCACCAGCCTGCCGAGCGCCTTCTTGTGCGTCTCGCAGGCTTTCGTGACCGCTTTGACGGCGTCCTTGAACAGCTTGTGCTCGAACTCGCCGGGGATGCCGAGCGACGACGACAGGTCGAAATGGCCGATCCAGAGGCAATCGACGCCGTCGACCGCGGCGATTTCGTCTGCATTGGCCACACCGTCCGCGGTCTCGATCTGCGCGAAGAAGGTGGTGCGCTTGTTGGCGGCCGCGAGCTTCTCCATGGTCGGCCCTGGCATGTAACGGTCATGGGCGATGCCGAGCGCCACGCCGCGCCCGCCTTCCGGGTGATATTTCAGGCTGTGCACGACCGCTTTGGCCTGTTCCGCCGAGCCGATCATCGGCACCATCACGCCTTCCGCTCCCATGTCGGCGGCGCGGGCGATGTGGTTATACTCGTCCGACGGCACGCGCACGATGGTCGGAAGGTCGGCCGCCTGCATGTAGCGCAGCACGCTCTTGATGGTCTCGAAGCCGAAGCCGGAATGCTCGGTGTCGAAGAGCGCGAAGTCGCAGCCCGCACCCTTCAGGATCTGACCGATTCCAGGCGTCGCGAACTCGACGATGAAATGGCCGATCTTGACGTCCTTCGACCTGGCCATGGCCTTCAGGCTGGGCGTCGCCATACGCTAATTCTCCTGTATGCAGCTGCCGGTGAGGGGTGAGCCGTGCGTGGAGCGCATGCCCCGTCCGCCGCTCCGGCAGGTCATGCCATGGCTCATGCGTCTCACTTCGCGATGCGGATCGATCGCTTCGCCTCCCTCGACGAGGTGGGCGACCGGCTTCTTCGGCCGATCGCTGTTCTTTCTTAACTTTGGCGGGAGCCGGCGACCTCGTCAATTGCCGAGGCGGCCGCCCGCACGCAATACAGCCTATTGACGATCGAGCGCCAGGCGAAGGCCGAGCGCCATCAGGACCCCGCCGCCGATCCGTTGGAAGACGCGCGTGCCGCGGCCGGAGCGCCTGAGGCGGGTGACCACCTGATCGGCCAGCAGCACGGTCAGAATATCGGCCGACGTGAAGGCGAAATTGACGATCACGCCGAGGATCAGGAATTGCAGCGCCACCGGAAGCCCCGCCGAAGGGTCGACGAATTGCGGCAGAAAGGCGAGGAAGAAGAGAGCGACCTTCGGATTCAGGAGTTCGACGATCATGCTTTCGAGCAGGGCTCGCCTGGTGGTCATGGTCGCCGGCTCGACAGTCCCGCCAGCGGCAGCCCGCCGCCGCCACATGGCGATGCCGAGCCAGACGAGATAGGCCGCACCCGCGAGCTTGAGGACGACATAAAGCGTCGGTACGTACTCGAGGACCGCCGACAGCCCGAGCGCCGCGGCGATCACATGGGCGTAGCAGCCGAGATGGATGCCGAGCGCCGCCATGAAGCCGGCCCGCCGGCCGCGCGCCAGGGTCTGCGCCGCCGTATAGAGCAGCGCCGGCCCCGGAAAATAGGCGAACAGCGCCGTCGCGATCGCGAACGGTATCAGCAGATCCAGGCCCGGCATGGCTCAGCACTTTCCTGTCCGTGTTCCAGTCCCGTGGCACCGGTATCGATTCCATGGGCTGTGTCGAAAGAGAATGTTAACTGCTCGTCTCTACACTCGTCGACCTGGTCCATGCGACCCTCGGAGTCCGAGCCTCGCCCAACCTCTTCTGGCGGGCGGGCGGATTCCCGGGATCGCATGGACCAGGAACAGGGTGGCAGCAACAAATTGACGAAAGGTTAACGCAGCTTCTCTTGCCTCTTCCCCACGGATGACCTTGAAAAACGGTCAATTCCAGGTTGGGTTGACACTGCCCGCGGACCCCGCCTGATCCTCGACGAAAACGTGCCCGCATACCCATCATCATGGAGGCGCGTTCAGCGACAGCGCTCCCCAGGTCCATGAGGTGGCCATGCCACCTAGTGGATTTCGTCGGCGGCGGCGAGGGCCTGTTCCAGCTTTTGGATCGAGAAGCCGCTGCTGCGGGCGGCCGCGAGGATGGGTTCTTCGCGCCGGCCGCAGAGCTCGGCCGCGGCGACGACGTCTCGCGCGACTGCGTGCGGGATGACCACGGCGCCGTGGCGGTCGGCGTGGATGAGGTCGTCCGAGCGCACGACCATGCCGAAGATGTCGACCTCGCCGCCGAAGGAGGCGGGATGCACCCAGGCATGGGAGGGGGTGATCTTGCCGCAGAGGATGTCGAAGCCGGGCGCCACGGCATCGAGATCGCGCACGCCGCCGTCAGTGACGAGGCCGGCGCAGCCGAGGCCCTTGTGGATGGCGGTGTTGACCTCGCCCCAAAAGCAGCCGAAGCCTTTCTTGCTGTCCAGATCCTGCAGCACCACGATCTTCGGCAGCTCGCCGTCCGCCACGTACCGGTAGTAGTCGAGGCGGCCCTTGCGCATCGCGTCCTTGTCCTGCGCCGGCTTTTCCATGGCGCGGATCATGCCGGTGCGGGCGTAGCCGACCATGGGCTTCCGGTCGGGAAAGGGGCAGACCATGGTCTCGGTGGTGAAGCCGATGGTGCGGCGCTCCGGCGCGACCACCTCGAGGGCGTTGCAGATGGTCGGCGTGTCAAAGGCGGCGAGGGCGTTGAGTTCGTCTCGGGTCAGGGCTTGGTCGGGCATGGGCGGTTTCCTCGGAGGCTGGATCCGACTGATGTCGATGTTCATGGTGTGACACCAACGACGCCGTCGCTCAAGCCGTCACCTCGCCAGGTTTTGCTTTGACCGCTTATCGGCGCGGTGGCCGAACCTGTCGCCAGGGAAGTCCACCCGGTGCATGGTCGGCGCGCGGTTCGGCGCAGCACGACCATCACATTCTTGATGCGGTGGCCCGGCATGGTGATGGGCTTTGTCGCTCGATGCGTCGTCAGCGGGCGATGGGCGTCAGCGTGATCACTGCATTTGCCCACCGGAGTGGTAACCTTCCGTTAAGGACAGTCTGCTAGTGGTATGACCACATCGGAAGATTCGGTAGGCAGGCGCATAACATGTTGATTAGGCACTTAGTTTCAGGACCCCATGTGAATCAAATGATGTGGTCACACCACTAGACCCGCCTTCCCGGTCCATGCGATCCTGGGAATCCGCCCGCCCGCGGAAAAAAGCCAGGGCGAGGCTCGGATTCCCAGGATCGCATGGACCGACAACAGGCCTAGTCGACAAGCGTTAACGACAGGTAAGGCACATGACCCGAAAGAGCGGCGTCGACAGGCACGTCTCTCGGTCCGCAGAAGGGATCGACGACCGGTCGGGTCGATGCCATGGCCCGATCATTTGGCTTGGAAACGTCCAAGAAAAACCGGGCCGGAAGATCAGGTTCCGGCAGGCCGTTCGTAGAACAGTGCTGCCGAACGCGGAGAGAAGGCGTTGGAAAACGACAACTATCTGATCACCAGGGAAGACATCGAGGCGATGGAGGGGCTGCGGAAGGCCCATTTCCTGAACCCGAACGCGGTGCGGATCAACAAGTCGCTCGGCGATGTCGCGGGGCTGACCGGCCTCGGCTTTCACATCATCGAGGTCGAACCCGGCCACGAGACCACCGAGTTTCACCGTCACCACCATGAGGACGAATGCGTCTATGTGCTCTCGGGCAGGGCGACGGCGATCATCGGCGACGAGGAACATCCCGTGAAGGCCGGCGACTTCATCGGCTATCGGAAGGGCGGGCTCGCGCATGCCATCGTCAACAGCGGGGACGAGGTGCTTCGCTGCATCGTCGTCGGCCAACGCCTCGCCCACGATGTCGGCGACTATCCGCGGCTCGGGAAACGGCTCTATCGCCAGGCCGGGCTGAAGCCCAATCTCGTCGATCACGAGCATATCGAGGAGCCGACGGTCGGCGCGAAAAAGTAGCCGGAGCCCCGCCGCCGCTCGCTATCCGAGCCTGCTGGCGGCGAAGCGGCAGCCGCCGAGATCGCCGGCGACCACGCTCTCGACGAAGAAGGTGTAGCCCTCCTCCCATTCCTTCTCGCGTTCCTCGCCGAAACGCTCGCGCGTCTGATCACCCAGCGATCTGTACATGGCGAGCCGCTCGGTGAGGATGTCCTTCAGCTCCTCGCTGCGGTCGACGTCCACGAGGATCTCGAAGCCTGCCGCCTGCAGCCATCTTCGATAGTCGTCCGACGTCGCGAAATTGACCGAGGCCAGCGCCTTGCCCAGCCTGGTCATGTCGTCGCCGTCGATCGTCCGGCGCCTCGTGAGGTCGGTGAAGGCGAGGACGGCGCCGGGCTTCAGCACGCGCGCGCACTCCCGGATCACCGCCGCCTTGTCCGGCACGTGCAGCAGTGCCTCCTGGCTGATCGCGACGTCGAACAGGCGGTCCTCGAACGGCATGGCCTGGGCGTCGCCTTGCCGGAAATCGACGAGGTGATCGAGCCCGGTGCGCTCGGTCAACGCCTGCGCGCCCGCCACCCGGCTTTCGGTGAGGTCGAGGCCGGTCACGCGGCAGCCGCGATGATGCGCAAAATAGCGCGCCGGCCCGCCCATGCCGCTGCAGACGTCGAGCAGGTGATGACCGGCATGGATGCCCGCGTCCTCGGCGAGCCGCTCCGTGATCGCAAGCCCGCCATAGTGGTCCTGGTCGTAATTCTGGAGCTCGGCCTCGGTCAGGCCTTCGAGTGCTATGCCGTCCCGCTCCAGCTTCTCCAGGATCTGCCGTTCGTTGATGGGATGGGTGTCGTAATAGGTGACCACCGCCTGGCGGTGCGCGGGCCCGGCCATGGCGCTCACCAGAACATCCTGGGATCGACGGTCTGACCGCTCTCCGCCGATTCGTAGGCGGCTTCGCAGAGCGCGTAGGTCTTGAGATTGTCGGCGCCGGAGACGTCGGGCTCCCGCCCCTCGCGCAGGCAGGCGACCCAGTGCTCCTGGGTCCTGAGCACGCTTTCCTGAACACCGTGCCAGGGCTTCTCCGCCCAGGGCAGGAGGACGGGCTCGACAGTGCGCCGCTCGGTGCCGGCGGGGCTTACCACCGTCAGATTGCAGCCGTAATCCAGCCTGACCGAGCCTTCGGTCCCGTCCACCTCGATCAGGGTTTCCGGGAAGGGATCGGGATCGCGCCTGCTGGCGTAAGTGGCGTCGACCACGGAGACGACGCCGTTGTCGTGGCCGAGCAGAACGGTCGCCGCATCCTCGCCCTTGATGCCGGGCCGGATGCTCTGGGTGCGGCAGGTGAGCTCGGCGACCTCGCCGAACAGATAGCGATCCACGTCGAAGAGATGGATGACGAGATCGAGCAGGAGAAAGCGCTCCTCCAGGGCCAGATAGGGCTGGTTGGCGTAGACGTCGAAGGCCGTCCTCCAGCCGATCCGGCCGAAGAACGGCTCGCCGATCACGCCCTCGTCCAGCACCGAGCGCACCGCCCGGATCGGTGTCTGGAACCGGAAATTTTCGTGCACCATCAGCGGCACGGCGGCGGCGGCCGCGGCGTTGACGATTGCCCGGCAGTCCTCGATCGTCGGGGCGAACGGCTTCTGCACGATCATCGGCAGCCCATGGGCGGCGGCGAGCTCGGCGATCGCCCGATGGGTCGGCATGGTCGTCACGATGTCGACGAAGTCGAGTTCCTCCGCCACGAACATGGCCTCGGCGTCATCATGGACGGATGCAACGCCGCGCGTTGCCGTTGCCGCGGCGGCTTCGGCCTTGGCGCGGTCGATGTCGCAGACGGCGACGAGATCGACGTCGTCGATCTGGTTCCAGGCCTGCAGGTGATTGGCGGCGAAAAATCCGCAGCCGACGACGCCGGCTCGAAACCGCTTGGCCATGTCGATCGCCTCCCCGTCGCATCGTTGATGATCGCCAGAGTCGAAGCTTAGAGCATTTTTCCCGGGCGCGGCACCGGCGCACGCCGTCACCGTCGAAAACCTTTACATCGCGGCAATTTCTTATCGATTATTTTACAGTTTTGGCCGGGTTTTGAATTCTCTTTCCCTAAAATTCATGATGTTAGCGGTTTGGCATCGTCCTTGCTCACCTCCGTGTGCAGATCACATGGAGGACATGATGCAGGGTTACGTTTTTTCCAAAGGTCGGAGTCTGCGGGGCGGCGGCGCTCTCGGGGCGTCGATGATCGCGGTCATCTCGGCCACGGAACCAGGGGAGGGCCGGGGCGATGAGCGCCAGAGCCTGGATCGCATCCGCCGTCGCCGTCTGCGGCGTCGCTGCGAGCGGAAGTGCCAACGCGACCATCGTTCGCGTGCTCGAGGAAAACTTCGTCGCGGGCTCGGGGCTGATCACGTTCAGCGAGTTCCCCGTGAACACGCCGTCGCCGACCTACACGCCGAGCGACTATGGCGGCGGCGCCGGCAGCCCGACCGTCACCTTCGGCGGCTTCTTCGCCGGCCAGACGCTGAGCGCCACACCCGCCATCGACTGCCCGAGTGCGGCGCCCACCGCCTGCATCGTCGGCTCGCCGAGCGGGCCGCTGACCCTGGATCCCGCGTCGCCGCCGACCTTCATCTCGCCTGACGGCGCCGCGCCGAACAGCCCGGTGCTCTCCGGCACGCCGCGGTTCAACGGTCCCGTGGCCGTCGCCCTCGACGTCGACGTCACCGGCATCGGCTTCGACGCCGGCTTCTTCGATGCGGTCGGCAGCACCGGCATCACAGCGTTCGCACGCGACGGCTCGCTGATCGGATCCGTCACCAATGTCGGCCTCGGGATCGAATTTCTGGGGCTCGCGACGGCGGACGGCAGCGAGAGCATCGCCGGCGTCTTTCTGGACCTGGTCGGCGCCGAACCCGCCGGGTTCGCCATCGACAGCCTTCGCTTCGGAAGGGCGGGTCAGGTGGTCATCGAACCGCCCGTGGCCGTTGCCGAACCCGCAGCACTCGGGCTGATCGGGATGGGCTTCGCTGCCGTAGGGCTTGCCGCCTATCGGCGGCGGAGAAGAGCCGGGACCGTCTGACGCGGACCCCTATCGTCCACAAAAAATTCCGGCCGGTGCGGCGGACCCCCGCCCACCGGCCGGTCGTCGTTCAAGCCCCGAAGACGCGCCGTTACGCCGCCGCCGCCCCCTTGTGCGCCTGGATGATCTTCCAGATCGCCTCCGGCGTCGCCGGCATGTCGACCTCCTTGACGCCGAGGTCTTCGAGCGCATCGATGATCGCGTTGATCACCGCCGCGGGCGAGGCCACCGAGCCCGCTTCGCCGCAGCCCTTCACGCCCATCTCGTTGTTCCTGCAGGGCACCTCGACCGTCGAGACCGCCATGGACGGCACGCCGTCCGCGCGCGGCATGCAGTAGTCCATGAAGGAGCCGGAAACGAGCTGACCGCTCTCGTCGTAGACCGCCTGCTCGTAGAGCGCCTGACCGATGCCCTGGACCACGCCGCCATGGACCTGGCCCGCCACCAGCATCGGATTGACCACTACGCCGAAATCGTCGACCGCCGTGTAGCGCTCGATGGTCACCACGCCGGTGTCCGCGTCCACCTCGACCTCGGCGATGTGGCAGCCGTTCGGGAAGGTCCATTGCGGGATGTCGGCGATCGCCTCCGCGTCCATGCCCGGATCCTGATTGCCGACGGGCGGCATCTCCCGCGCCTTGGCGGCCAGCTCCATGATGCCGATGCTGCGGTCCGTGCCGGTCACCTTGAATGTGCCGTCCTCGCGGGAAAACTCGATGTCGGCGACCGCCGTCTCGAACTCCTGGGAAGCGAAGTGCTTGCCGCGGTCGATCACGATGTCGGAGGCCTTCCGGATGGCAAGTCCCTCTGCCGTCAGTGACCGCGACCCGCCCGTACCGCCGCCCTGCTTGAGCTCGCGCGTGTCGCCCTCGACCATCCTGATCTTCTCGAAGGGCACGCCGAGCCGGTCCACCAGCACCTGCGCATAAGCCGTCGCATGACCCTGGCCGTTCGACTGGGTGCCGACCACGATCGCGACCGTGCCGTCATCCTCGAACCGGATCTTTGCGGCTTCCTGCGGATCGCCCATGGTGCTTTCGATGTAGTAACTCATGCCGATGCCGCGATACTTTCCGGACTTGGCGGAATCGGCCTTTCGGGCATCGAATCCCGTGGCGTCCGCCACCTTGAAGGCCTCGTCGGTGACGCGGGAGAACTCGCCGCTGTCGTAGGTTTCGCCGGCCGTGGTCTGGAACGGCATGGCATCGGCGCCGATGTAGTTCCTGCGCCTGAGCTCCACCGGCTCGACGCCGAGCTGGCGCGCCGCCTTGTCGATCAGCCGCTCCATCAGATAGATGCTCTCCGGCCGTCCCGCCCCGCGATAGGCGTCCACCGGGGTGGTGTTGGTGAGCACGCCGAGCACGCGATAGACCATGTTCCTGACGTCGTAGACGCCCGGCAGGACCTTGAGCGCCGCGCCTGTCGGGATGAAGGGCGCGAACATGTTGCAATAGGCACCCATGTTGGCCGTGGTCTCCACCTCCATGCCGACGATGTTGTGGTCGGCATCCAGGCCGAGCTTCGCCCTGGTGACATGGTCGCGGCCCATGACGTCGGAGAGAAACACGTCGGATGAGCGTTCCGCCGTCCACTTGACCGGGCGCTTCAGCTTGCGCGAGGCGACCGCGGCAAGCGCATACTCCGGATAGAAAAACGCCTTGGTGCCGAAGCCGCCGCCGACATCGGGCGTCAGCACGCGGATCTTTTCGCGCTCGATGCCCATCACCGCGGCAAGCGGGTCCAGAAACAGCCAGCCGCCCTGGGTACAGACATGCATGGTCAGCTCGTTACCGTCGTGGTCGGCGACCACGGCGCGCGGCTCCATCGGATTCGAGATCAGCCGGTTGTTGACCAGCTCCAGCTCGACCACATGGGCGGCCGAAGCAAGGGCGCTCTCGGTGCCGGCGCGATCGCCGAACTCCCAGTCGAAGGCGAGATTGTTCGGCACGTCGTCATGGACCAGCGGCTGGCCGGTGCCTGCGGCGCCCGCCGTGGCGATCGTCGCATCCAGGCTCTCGTAGTCGACGTCGACCAGCTCCGCTGCATCCTTCGCCTGAACGGCGGTCTCGGCCACGACGAAGGCGACGTGATCGCCGACATGGCGGACCCGGTCCTCGCACAGAACCGGGCGAAGCGGTGTGATGCCCGCACTGCCGTCCCGATTCTCCATCGGGATCGCGCAAGGGAGCTCGTTCGCGCCATGGGCGGTGACGTCGGCGGCGAGAATGACGTCCAGCACACCCGGCGCCGCTTTCGCAGCCGCGACGTCGATCGACTTGATGCGCGCATGGGCCTCCGGCGAGCGCACCACCGCACCATAGGCCTGACCGTCCAGGCTGATGTCGTCTGCATAGCGGCCGTTGCCGGTGATGAACCGCTGGTCTTCCACTCTCAGAACCGATTGTCCGACACCGAATTTGGCCATGTCGCCGCTCCCCACGCTCGTCCCGATCACATTGCCCAGTAACATAACTCAGTTTGGCGAGGACGCCAGAGGGCGGGGCGGTCCTGGTCGATTCGTCTCGTCAGGAACGGCCGAGCGGGTTCGGCATGTAGCCGACGAAGCCCAGGATCTTCCACACGCCCTCGACCCGCTGACAGAAATAGAGGGTCTGCCAGCGAAGTTTTTCCGACTTGCCGTCCGGCTTGGCGATGGTGCCGTTGAACTTCTTGTGCAGCACGGCGCGATCGCCATCGACGTCGATGTCCCGAAGATTGGTGATGCGGAACAGCGCCGGGCGAAGCGGCTCCGCGAATTCGGCCGCCGCCGTCTCCTTCGCCTGACGAAGCCACTCGTCGCGGTAGACCTCGAGCCTCGGGAACTGCAGGCGCCAGGCATCGGCGTCGTCGAGGAAATGCGCATGCATGCCGAAGAAGCGCTCGGCGATGAAATCGTCCTCGACCATGGAAAAATCCCGGGCGAGGAAGGCGTCGATGTCGCGCCGCACCAGCATTTCCCAGAGCGCATGGCGATCCGCATCCGCTTCGGGAAAGGGGTTTTTTTCGTACTCCATCTTTTCGCTCCCTGATGCGCCCGGTCAGCCGCCGGCGATCTGTTCGAGGAAGGGAAGATTGCCTGCGGAAATCCCGCCGTCCACCGGCAGCACCGCACCGGTGATGCCCGAGGCCATGGGCGAGGCGAGAAACGCCGCGCTGCGCGCCACCTCCTCCGGCGTCACCAGCCGGCCGAGCGGGTAGAGCCGGGCGATCTCGTCCGCGATGCCGGGCTTCTGCTCGATGCGGTGCGCCCAGGCCGGCGTCATGATCGAGCCCGGCTGGACGACGTTCGCGCGAATGCCGTTCCCGCCCTCCTCGGTCGCGATGGCACGCATCCAGGCATGCAGCGCGGCTTTAGCCGCGGCGTAGGCGGGGTTGCCGAAATGGCAGGTCGCGTTGACCGAGGAGACGAACACGAAGGCGGCACCGCCCGCCCGCCCGCGCATCGAGGGGATCAGCGCCCTGCCGAGTCGGGCGGCCGCCCTGAAATTCAGGTCCATCTCCCGCGACAGCGCCTCGTCGTCGACCTCCGCCAGCGTCTCCGCCCGGGTCCAGCCCGCATTCGAGATCACCGCCGCGGGCGGACCGCCCTCGATGATTTTTTCACAGGCATCGTCGACAGCGGCATCCTCTAGCAGGTCGAAAGAAAACGTCTCGGCGATGCCATCAGCCGGGGGATCCGCCCCCTCGACATCGCAGGCGACCACCGCTGCACCGAAGCCGGCAAAAACCCGGACCAGCGCCTGCCCGACGCCGCCGCCCGCCCCGGTAATCACCACCCGCCCGCCACCAAAGTCGATCATCCCCGGCTCCTCCGCGTCCAGCGGCTCACCCGTCCACGCCCCAGGCCGTGCCTGGTCTACGCTCCAGGCCGCGCCTGGTGGATGGGGGTGTCGATGTTTTCCATGCGCGCCTTGATCTGCAGGGCGAGAATTTTCGAGTAGTATCTCGAAAGGGCGAGATTTCCGCCGTGGAACCAGAGCGCTTCCACGGCGGTCGGCTTGTACATGTTGCGCGGCTCGCCCTGCCAGGGGCCGGGATCGCCACGGACGCCGGAACCGAGGCCCCAGCAGGGGCCGACCCGGTCGGCCGCTTCCCGTGAGACGATCGTCGCCACGGTCTCGTGCATGGACTGAAATCCGGTGCAGAGGATCACCGCATCCGCCGGAATCTCGCTGCCGTCGGTGAGCAAGAGCGCATCCTCCGAGAGCCCCTCGACACCGACGCCGCTCCTCACCTCGATCTCTCCCCGGATGATCAGATCGGACGCGCCGACATCAATATAGTAGCCGGAGCCGGTGCGAAACGCCTTCATGATCAGCCCGGTTTCGTCCTCGCCGAAATCGATCGCGAAGCCCGCCGCTTCGAGCTGTTCGTAGAACGCCGCATCCCGCCGCTTGATCTCCTCGACCACGGCCTTCTGCCCCTCGGCGAGCAGGGCGTAGGGGGTGGCGGCGAGCAGCAGGTCCGCCTTCTCGGTGGTGATCCCGCGCGCCAGCGCCTCTTCCGAATAGAGATCGCCGAAGGCGAGTTCCATCAGTGTCTCGGACTTCACTACCGTGGTCGGCGAGCGCTGCACCAGCGTGACCTCGGCGTCCGCCTCCCAGAGATCGACCGCGACGTCGTGCCCCGAACTCGCCGCCCCGACCACCGCGACCCGCTTGTCGGAGAAGTCACTGCCGCGCTGGTACTCGCTGGAATGCAGCACGCGGCCCTCGAAACCCTCGATCCCCGGCAGTGGAATGCGCCTGGGCGGCCCGTAGGCGCCGGTCGCGAACACCAGATGGGCGGGGTTGAGCGTGATTTTTTCACCGGCGCGATCGACCTCGACCGTCCAGCGCTTCGCCTCCGGATCCCAGGTCGCGCGCTCGCAGCGGGTCGATGTCCAGAAGGAAAGCTCCATCACCTTCGCATACATCTCCAGCCAGTCGCCTATCTGGTCCTTGGGTGTGAACACCGGCCAGTGATCGGGGAAGGGGATGTAGGGCAGATGGTCGAACCAGACGGGATCGTGCAGCACCAGCGTTCGGTAGCGATTGCGCCACGAATCGCCGATCTTTTCGTTCTGCTCGACGATCAGCGTCGGCACGCCGAGCCGCCGAAGACGCGCCCCCAGCGCCACCCCGCCCTGGCCGCCGCCGATGATCAGGCAATAAGGCTGAACCTCCCGCCCGAGCGATTTTTTGGCACTTGCCTGGATCTCGCTCCAGGTTCTTCGTGCGTGGTCGGCCTCGTGGCGCACGCCCATCGGCCGCGTCGGTCCCTTCTTCTCCTCGAAACCCTTCAGATCCTGCATCGCGGTGAGGAGGCTGAGGCAATTCCCGTCCCGCAGGCGGAAGACACCCTCGCCATGGGCGACCTCCGTCTCGAAGGTGAAGAACGCCTCGATCATCTCGTCGTTCGTCGAGGCCTCCTGCAGACGAAAACCGCGCGGCCGGGTGCGCTCCAGCGTCGCCTCCAGCATGTCCCGGATGGCGGGACGGCCCTCCGCCGTCATGACGTTCCAGGTGAAGGTCAGAAGGTCCCGCCAGCAGCCGGCCTCCTCGAACAGACCGGCCGCGGTTCGAGCGTCCGATCGCGTGAGCGCGGTTTCCAGCGCCGCCAGCCAGGCCGCGGCAGCTTCGGATGAGACCGTGTTCTCCATCCCTGATCCTTTCTTTCGTTGCCAGCAGTTTCCCTGCAGCGCCGCTGTTACGTCAATCGCCGAGCGCGTTTCTCGCGACCATCCCGTCCGCTTGACACCCGTCGGGGATGGCGACAAGCTCGACGAAGCCGGTAGAAAGAACATTGAAAAAATCAGACCTTGGGATGAGAAACGCATGGGGTTGGTCGGCGCCACGACGCCCAAGCTCCAGGTCAGGGAGGCGGCCAAAGCCTACGTGACCGCGGGCGGCGAGCTCCTGGCGCTCGACGGCTGCAGCTTCGACGTCGCCGCCGAGGAAGTGGTCTCGATCGTCGGTCCGTCCGGCTGCGGCAAGACCACGCTTCTCTGGTCCATGTCCGGCCTGCACGGCCTCACCTCGGGCGAGGTGCTGCTGGACGGCGCACCGATCACCGGCCCGCATCCCGAGATCGGCCTCGTCTTTCAGGAGGCGAACCTCCTCCCCTGGCGGGATCTCGACGCCAACATCGCCTTCCCCTTCGAGATCAAGGGCGAAGCGCCGGATCGCGACTGGATCGGCCATCTCCTCCACCGCGTCGGCCTCGAAGGCTTCGGCGATCGCTTTCCCCGTGAACTCTCGGGGGGGATGCAGCAGCGCGCCGCGATGGTTCGGGCACTGTCCCTGAAGCCGTCCGTGCTGTTGATGGACGAGCCCTTCGGCGCCCTCGACAGCTTCACCCGCGAGGAGATGAATCACCTCGTCGAGGAGGTCTGGCTGGACCGGCCGACCACCATCGTGTTCATCACCCACAGCATCGAGGAGGCGATTTTTCTGTCGGATCGGGTGCTGGTCCTGTCCCCGAGACCGGGGCGCGTCGCCGGCGAATATCAAGTCCCCTTTCCGCGCCCCCGCTCCTTCGAGATCATGGCGGACCGGGAGGTCTTCGACCTGACCAATGCCATCAAGCGGGACATCGTCGGGGGACGCATCAGCGTACGCGGCGCAGAGCCTGCGCTCGCTGCACGCTAGGAGAGACGGTTGAGCGACGACGCCATCCCCGAATTCTCCAAGGCGAAAGGCGAGGGCCAGGAGGTCAGCCTTACCAATCTCTCCGCCTTCACGTCGGGTCCCGGCGCCTCCACCGGCTTCGAGATCGCGTTGATCGTCGCGGTCGCCGTGCTGATCGTCGGCAGCATCGAGGCCGCCCTTCGCGTCTTCGAGGTGCCGCACTACATCCTCCCCCCGCCGAGCGCCATTCTTTCCGCGCTCGTCACCGAATTCCCGCTGATCGCGCCCCACCTCGGCTACACGCTGGTGGAGCTGTTCTCGGGCTTCGCGATCGGCGCCTCGATCGGTTTGATCATGGCGGCCGTGATCACCCAGTTTCCGATCGCCGAAAAAATCGTCGCACCCTACATCCTGATCCTGGTGACCACGCCGATGCTCGCCCTCGTGCCGCTCCTGATTCTCCGCTTCGGCTTCGGCTACACGCCCAGGATCATCGCCGTCGCACTCGCCGCAGGGCCGATGGTGATGATCAACGCCGCCACCGGCTTTCGCCGCGTGGATGCCGCCAAGATCGCCCTCGCCCGCTCCTACGGCGCCTCGACGCTCCAGATCTTCTGGAAGATCCGCGCGCCCATGGCCCTGCCGATGATTCTGGTCGGCCTCATGATCGGCGCGATCTTCGGCCTTCTGACCGCGGTCGGCGCGGAAATGGTCGGCGGCGGCTTCGGCCTCGGCAACCGCCTCACCAGCTACGGTTCGATGATCCAGATGCCGCAGTTCTTCGCGGTGGTGCTGATCCTCTCGATTCTCGGTATCCTGATCTATGTTTTCTTCTACCTGGTCGGAAAGAAGTGGGCCAACTGGGAGGCCTGAGGCAAGCCGCCTCGGGCTGAACTAAAAAAAGCAGGGGAGACACGTCATGAGCAAGATCATCGATCCAAGAAGCCGCCGCCTTCCGCGCCGCCAATTCCTGCAAGTGAGCGCCGCCGGCGTGGTCACCGCGACCACCCTTGGCGGCCTCGGCCTCCCCCGACCTGCGGCCGCGGCAGCGTACGAAAATTTCACGTGGATCTCGCCGCGCGGCAGCCTCGAGGTGCTGGATGACTACCCCTACTGGGTCGCGAAGAAGGCGGGCTATTTCGGCGATCTGCAGACCGACATGCAGCCCGGCCCCTCGGACGGCACCGCGACCGTGAAATTCGTCGATGTCGGCCAGGCGGACATGGGCTTTCCCTCGCCCGGCGTCTTCTCGTTTGCCATCGAAAACGGCATGAACCTGAAGTCCGTCTTCCACATGGGTGCTCGCGACACCTTCTCGATTGCGTTTCGGAAGGGCGAGGGCGTTTCGGACCTGAAGGAGCTCGAAGGCAAGACCATGCTCCTCGGCTCGGCCGCCTGGCAGGCGATCACCGATCCCATGCTCGCAGCCCAGGGCGTCGACATCTCCAAGGTGAACTATGTCGAGGCCGGCTGGCCGACCTGGGGCACGGCGCTCGCCGGCGGCCAGGGCGATTGCGCGCTTTCCTGGGAGGGTCTTCGCGCGGAGTGGATCGCGACCGGACTCACCTTCGATTATTGGCTCGGCGTGCAGAACTCCAGCCTGCCCGCCAACACCTTCGCCGTGCGCGCCGAGGACCTGGACGATCCCGACCGCAAGGCGTTCCTCGAGCAATATCTGCGTGGGTGGGCGATGGGCCTCGAATATGGCCACCAGAACCCCAGAGCCGCGGTCGAGGCCGTGTTCGAGCAATTCCCGGCCTTCGCCCAGAACACCGGTCCCGAGCTCGGCACCACCTCGATCCTGCAGCAGAGCAACGTCTTCCGCGGCGACATGGAGTCTCGCGAGGGCTGGGGCTGGCACGACATGGCGAGCTGGCAGAACTTCTTCGATCAGATCCTGGAGATCGGCCAGATCAGCGCGCCGGTCAAAGCCGAGGATGTCTGCACCAACGACCTGATCGGCCCCGCCAACGACTTCGACGTTGAGCAGGTCAAATCAGACGCCGAGAGCTACGAGCTCAGCGAGGAATTTGCCGCCCTCGACGTCGAAGCGATCCGGGCCGGCATGTTCGACGATGCGATTTGACTGTCGGCGACAGTAGGCACGATGCTGTCGCGGAGCCTTAATTCGGGAGGGCTTGGTGTCTGATAAGGTGAAGATCATTGTGGTAGGTCTCGGCAATATGGGGGCGTCCCATGCCAGCGCCTATCACCGTATGGACGGGTTCGAGATCGTCGGCCTGATGAGCCGCTCGATCAAGTCGAAAAAAATCCCGGACGAGCTTGCGGGCTACCCGCTGTTCGAAGACTTCGACGAAGCGCTGGCGGCGACCACCCCCGATGCGGTCTCGATCAACTCCTGGCCCAACAGCCATGCGGACTATGCCATCAGAGCCATGGACGCGGGCTGCCATGTCTTCATGGAAAAGCCGATCGCCACCAACATCGAGGACGCGGAAAAGGTCGTCGCGAAAGCGCGGGAAAAACAAAAAAAACTGGTGCTTGGCTATATCCTCCGGGTGCATCCCTCCTGGATCAAGTTCATCGAGGTCGGCCGGACTCTCGGCAAGCCGCTGGTGATGCGCCTCAACCTCAACCAGCAGAGCAGCGGGCCCGCCTGGCATTGGCACAAGAACCTGATCGACAGCCTGATCCCGATCGTCGATTGCGGCGTCCACTATGTCGACGTCATGTGCCAGCTCACCGGGGCTAGGCCCGTCCGCGTCCACGGCATCGGCGCCAGTTTATGGGCGGACGCCGCGAAGCAGAATTACGGCCATCTGCACGTCACCTTCGACGACGGCTCGGTTGGCTGGTACGAGGCGGGCTGGGGGCCGATGATGAGCGAGACGGCGTTCTTCGTGAAGGACGTGGTCGGCCCCAAGGGCTGCGTCTCGATCGTCGCCGGGCAGGGAGAGAGCGAGGCGAAGGACGTCGACGAACTTTCGGACTCCGCGGACATCGACCAGCACACCAAGACCGACGCGCTCAAGATCCACCATGCCGAGGTCGACGCCGACAGGAATTTTTCGAAGAAGGACGAGATCCTGAGCATGACGGACGAGCCCGACCATCAGGAACTCTGCGACCGCGAGCAGGCATTCTTCCTGCGCGCCATCCGCGACGATCTCGACCTCTCCGAATCCATGGACGCCGCCGTCGACAGCCTCCGCATCGTGCTCGCCGCCGAGCGCAGCATCGAGGAAGGCCGCGCGATCGACCTCGACTGATCCGATCGGGGCTGATCCGAACCGGCGGCTCAGGCGGTGGCGGCGGCCGCCTGTCGTTCCAGATGGGTCACGAGATCGGCCGGCAGCGAGAGACGGCTGGCCAGCGCCTCGAGATAGGCCTGCTCCATCGGATGATCGGGGTCGATGGCGAGGCGGGAGACGAGATAGAGCTCGGTCGCCTGCTCGGGACCGTTGGCGAGGGACGCGATGTCCTGAAGTGCGGGCGGCTTCGCCAGCGCATCGAACACGAAGGCCTTGTCCTCGGCCTCGAGCGGGAGCTGGCCGACCCTGTCGAAGATCAGCTGCTGCTCGTCCGGGCCGATATGGCCGTCGGCGTTGGCAGCGCCGATCATCGCCATGACCAGAGCGAGCTCGAACGGCCGGCCGTTGGCCGCCGGCGCCGCCTCCGGCATGAAGCGCGCCTCGCTCGGCGCCGGCAGCTGACCTTGAGGTGCCGAGGACGGTGTCGGCATCGCGGTCTCGGGCGCCGCCTGCTCCGTTTGCCAGTTCTGATAGGCACGATAGGCGAGCGCGCCCAGCGCGGCGGCCCCGCCATAGCCGACCGCCCCGCCGGCCAGCTTGCCGATGGTTTTGCGCGCCTTCTTGTTGCCGAGCAGCAGCCCGATCAAACCGCCCGCCGCCAGACCGCCGGCCGCACCGCCCATGCCGCTCTGGGAGAGCGAGTCCCTGGCGCTCTGCATGGCGCCGCCGGCTTTTTCACCGGCATTCGGGCCGAGAAATTGTTCGAGAAGTCTCTTCGGATCCATCGTCATCCTCATCTTGCATGAGACCATGACATAGGAAGCCGGCGCCGCGACGGCAATCACCAGGCCCGGCCCGTCAGTCCTTCAGCAAGGAGAGGCTGTCCGGTGCCCAGTCGAGCCAGACGCGCTCGTCGCCATGGCGGTCCCCGGCGCCGCCGTCCACGAAGGCGCGCAGGCATGCGCCGTCAGTGCTTCCGATCGAGAGATCGAGAACGGTGCGGCTGCCCTTGAAGACCTTGTTGACGACATGGCCTTCGATCCCGCCATCAGCCGGTCGCTCGGCATGCAGCCGGATCCGCTCCGGGCGAAGCGCAGCGCTCACGTGAGCCCCGATCTCAGGCGTCCGATCGCCGATGGCGCCGTGCAGGGGCACGCCCTGCCAGTCCATGACGAACCGGCCGGCGTCGACGCGATCGATGCGGCCGGAGACGAGATTGGTCTCGCCGATGAACTCGGCGACGAAACGGCTGGCGGGATGGTGATAGAGTTCCTCCGGCGTGCCGGTCTGCTCGACCCGGCCCTCGTTCATCACCACGATGCGATCGGACATGGTGAGCGCCTCGTCCTGATCATGGGTGACGAAGAAGAAGGTTTTTCCCGTGCGCTTCTGGATATCCTTCAGCTCCAGCTGCACCTGCGCGCGCAGCTTGGCGTCGAGAGCGGCGAGCGGTTCGTCGAGCAGCAGCAGCCTCGGATCGGGGGCGAGCGCACGGGCAAGCGCCACGCGCTGACGCTGGCCGCCCGAGAGCTGGTCGGGCGTGCGCTCGCGCAGGCTTTCCAGTTCCAGCAGCGTCAGCAATTCGTCTAGACGACTGTCTATCTCCGCGCGGGTTTTGCCCTTCAGCTCCAGCCCGAACGCCATATTGCCGGCGACGGTCATGTGCGGAAACAGCGCGTAGTCCTGAAACACCATGTTGACGTCACGCTTGTTCGGCGGAAGCGGCGTCACGTCCTCGCCGGCCAGGATCACCCGACCTTCGTCCGGCCGCTCGAAGCCGCCGATGATGCGAAGCGTCGTCGACTTGCCGCATCCGGAAGGCCCGAGAAAGGTCACGAACTCGCCGGCCATGATCGCCATGTCCAGATCGTCGACCGCGACCACCTCGCCGAAGCGTTTGGTGATGTGGTCAAGATGAACCACCACATCGCGATCGCTCATCGCACCGGCCCTTGCTGCATGCGCCTGTTCCAGCGTTCGGCCCAGAGCCCGAGCACGGCGGTGATGATCAGGGCGACGGTGGCGATCGCGTTGATTTCGGGCGACATGCCGGAGCGCAGCTTGGCGAAGATCAGGACCGGGAGCGTCGGTTCGTAGCCGCCGAGGAAGAAGGAGCGCACGAAATCGTCGAAGCTCAAAAGCAGGCAGAAGACGGCGGCGCCGATCAAAGCGGGCTTCAGATAGGGAAGCGTGATGCGCATGAAGGTCACCGCCTCGTCCGCGCCGAGATCGCGCGCGGCTTCGAGCTGACTTTTCGGCAGGGTCGAAAGCCGCGCCATGACCACCAGCGCGACGAAGGGCACGTTATGCACGGTGTGGCCGAGGATGATGGCGGTCATGCCGGGATCGATTTCGAGAAGCCGCGCATAGATGCGAAGTGCGATCGCCGAGATGATGCCGGGGATAACCGCGGGCAGACAGGTGAGCGCGAACACCACGGCACGGCCGAAAAAGCGGCTCGGGCCGAGCAGCAGGGCGATCCAGGTGCCGATCGCGAGCGATAGCGCCGTCGAGGCGATCGCGATGGTCATGGAGTAGAAAAAAACGCTGATCACCTCGGCGCTCTCGAAGACGCCGAGATACCACTCCATGGTGTAACCGCGGATCGGAAAGCCGATGAACTTCGAGTCCTTGAAGCCCATCAGCACCATCAGGGCGAGCGGCACGAAGAGGTAGACGACGAACGCCCAGTAGATCACCGACATCAAGGCGCGGGTATTGCCGGTCATTGCAGGAGCCCCTTGCCATCCCGCCCCATGATCTTCAGGAAGAGGCCGGCCAGAGCGAGCGTCGTGATCAGCATGATGCTGGCGAAGGCGGCCCCCACCGGCCACTCGTCGCCGGCAACATGGAAGAAGCCGGCGATGGTCTCCGCGAACACCGTGGTGCTCGGCCCGCCGAGCAGGACCGGCGTGGCGTAGAAGCCGGTCGAGATCAGGAACACCAGCGTGCAGCCGGACGTGATGCCTTCCTTCGAGAGCGGCAGGGTCACCCGCCAAAAGCGCGTCCAGGGTCCTGCGCCGAGATCCGCCGCCGCCTCGCGAAAACTGTCCGGGATCTTTTCGAGCGCCGAATAGAGGGGGAGAAGCATGTAGAGGGCAGTCAGGTAGACGATGCCTACGCTCATCGAAAAGGTCGTGTACATGAACGGAATCGGCCGCTCGATCAGTCCGATCGATTTCAATAGCAGGTTCACAGCGCCATTGTTGCCGAGGAGAATCATGATCGCATAAGTACGAACGATCTCGCCGACCCAGAACGGGATCAGCAAAAGCAGCAGAAAAATCATCTGGTTCTTGCGCTTGACGTGCTTCGCCAGGAAGTAGGCGACCGGATAGGTCAGGAGCAGCGTGCTCACCGTGACGATGAGCGCGAACACAAGGGTGCGCAAGAACGGCATGACGAAGATGCGCTCTTCGAAGAACCGTCCCCAATTGTCAAGCGTGAAGCCCGGTTCCTGCCCCACGGTCGGCGGGTAGGAGTCCAGAAAGCTCACCCAGAGCATCTGCAGGATCGGCCCGAGATGGGCGATCAGCACCCAGGCGACCGGCAACGAGGCGAGCAGCAGGAACTGTCGACGCTGTGAGCTGAACAGGAACTCGGTGAGCGAACGATAGGCCGGGTTGCCGACCAGGCCGCCCCAGAAGGTGCGGCGATCACCGGCGGCCGGTGTCATGCCGCCAGCGACGCCTTTCTCCGGAACAGTCAACGCCCGGCGCGCCGCCGCGCGCTAGGCGGCCTTGACCTCTTCGACCGCCGGGTCGACCAGCTTGTACTTCATGTCGTTGGCTTCGGCGCGGAAGAACTGCAGACCCTCGAGCTCCTCCTCGGTGAAGGAGGACGCCTTCTGCTCGAGTTCGGTCAGATGGTCGGAGGCGCCATTGTAGGTGGAGATGAAGCCCGACGACTTGGTCATCTGCGCGCCGACCTCCGAACTCGCCAGCAGCGCGTCGAGGAATGCATAGGCGTTGTCGGCGTTCGGCGCGTTGTTGGCGACGTTCAGGGTGTAGACGAAGCCGTAGGAGCCCTCCTTCGGGATGGTCATGGCGACGGGGAAACCGTCCATGATCAGCTTCGAGATCGGGCCGTTCCAGGCGTGCGCCAGCACGATGTCCTGATTGATGAACATCTGCTGCACCTCGGCGCCGGCATCGTAATATTTCCTGACCATCGGCTTGTGCTCGATCATCAGATCACGCACCTCGGTGACGATGCGCGCGGCCTCGTCCGGGTCGTCCATATATTCGACCATGTTGCCGTCATAGCCTTTGTAGAGCATCAGCACGGACATCATGTCCTGGATGATGTAGGCGATCTGGCCCGAATATTTCTCGTCGAACATCACGTCCCAGCTCGACGCCTCCTCCGGCGTCACCACCTCGGTGTTGTAGGCGAGCACCTCGGCGCCGGAGAGGATCGGTGCTCCCCATTTCTCGCCATTGATGGTCGCCCAGTCGCTCTCGGAGTAGACCGGGTTGATGTTGCCCCAGTTGGAAAGCCGCCCGGTGTCCAGCGGGGCGAGCAGGGCTGAATCGATGAACTGCAGGAAGCGATGGCCGGCGACGGTGACGATGTCCGCGGTCGGGTTCGGCGCCTCCGCCGCGAGCAGGTTGAACTGCTTGCCCTGATCGTCCACGAGCCGGACGTTCACCTTGATCCCGGTCTCGTTCTCGAAGGCGGCCCTGAAGTCGTCGGGCACGAAATTGGCGTAGGTCCAGATGTTGACCTCTTTCGCGTCCTGCGCGCTCGCCCGCCTGAGATAGGCGGGTGCGGCCAGCGCAGCACCGGTGACAGCGGTGGTCGCCATGAAGGAGCGGCGATCGAACTTGGCCATGGGTCGTCTCCCTGAGGACATGGGTCGGTTTCGTCGTTGGATTCGCTCAAGCGCCGTCGAGCGAAAAGCCATCTCGGGCCAGCTTTTTCAACTCTGCAAGGGGGATCGCCGGCAAGTCAAGGGCGGGGAGGAGATCGTTCGCCCGCTCGAAATCGACGCCATACATCGCCGAGAAGATGTCGATCCCGGCCTGATGCAACCTCGCCGTTCGCCCGGTCATGGCACCCAGCATCACGGTCGGCAGAAGACCGAAGGGCACGTCCTCGGTGACGTAGCGGCTGTCCGCCGTCGCCGGCCCCGTGCCGCCGCGTCCTTCCGCGTGCATCGCCTGGTTCATGTCGGAAATGCTGGCCACCGGCACGTGGAACGACAGATGAAAATGCTCGAAGATTGTGCGCACCGAAAGCCCGAGGCATTCCGCGATCGTGAGCCGTTCCCGATCGAGCGCTTCCAGCAGCCGCCCGACATTCGGCGTCACGTTCTGCCCCTGGCTCCAGATCTCGCCCCGCTCCATGCGCGTCATATTCCCGAGCGCGATGCCCATATGGTTCTGCGGGTTCAGATTGGAAAGCGCGATCGCCAGGAGCCCGTCCCGCTCCACAAACCTCTCCCCGAAGAGCCGCCGGCTCATGGTTGACGCTGTCGCGGCGTCCTTGTGGGGGATCGTCGCGATATCGATCTTGGAGCGGACGGTGTTGACCAGGACGCGGGTCGCGTTCTGCTGGCGGCCCGTCAATGCCGTCGTGCCCCAGGCAACGATGGGTGGGGGTGGCGCGGCGCGCGTCGACAGCAGCTTCGAGAGATAGAGGGCGCCGAAGGATGCGTGGGAGCTGATCAGGACCGTCTGGTCACTTCGTAGATGTGGCGCCAATGCATCGAACACGGCTTTGTGGCCATAGGCGGGAAGGGCGATCAGGATCACCTCGGACTCGGCAGCAAGCTCCTCGGCGCTGGTCGCGATCGCCGGATGAAATGTTCCTTCGATGGCCCCCTCGGCGATCAGCGGCTCACCCGCCGCGAGGTCCGCGGTGCGCTCGCCCGACGGCGACCACAGCATCACCCGATGCCCCGCCTGTTCCAGAAGGCCGGCACAGCCGAAGGCCACGGATCCCGCCCCGGCAATCCCGACCTGCAAGCGAGACACCTCAGCCAAGTCCACGCTCCCCGTCGTGACGGGGCGCTATTGGCTCGCCTAATACATGCATGAGGCGGTTGGCCCAGCCGAAAAGCGCGGTCGACAGGATCAGGTCGAGGATTTGCTCGTCGGTGAGGCCGGCGTCGCGCAGGCGCTCGACGTCGTCCGACGTCGCTTCGGACGGCGTCTTGGAGAGCTTCATGGAAAAATCGACGATCGCCTGATTATACCGGTCCAGCCTCACCTTCTCGCCGTCCTCGAACAGCGCCTTCATGACCTCGGTGCCCTTGGTGAGCTGGTTGTAGCGGCTGGCGTGGACGGCGGCGCAGTAGACGCAGCGATTGACCACCGAGGCCGCGGTCGCGCCGAGCTCGCGACCGGTGCGGCCGAGGCCGCCGCGGTCATACATGATCGCGTTGAAGAGGGGCGAGCGCTCCTTGAGCGCCTCGACGTCATGGGCAAGCGTCAGCACGTAGTCGGAGACCTTGGTGTTGGAGGGCGTGACCCTGAGCGCGTCCAGCTGCTCGGGCGTCGCCTTCTCCAGATCGATCGGCGTCACGCGCGGACGCCAGCCCGGCACCTCGGTCGTGAATTCTTCGACGATCTCGCTCATGCCTCCGCTCCCATCAGCCTGAGCCCCTCGATCAGGCGGATCTCGTAGGCGAGGAAAGCGTTGAGCTGCGTCAGCCGCACGATGTCGGCATCGGCGAGCCCGGCATTTTTCAGACTGTCGACGTCGGCAGCAGTGATGTCCCTCGGCGAGGCCGCGACGCGGTCGGTGAAGGCCAGAATCGCGCGGAGCTGATCGTCTTCGCCGCCGTCGAAGGCGGGATCTTTGAGCCTTTCGTCCTCGCCGACAGCTCCCGCTCCATAATGTGCGCTCAGGGCGTCTTTGCCGTCATGCGCCGCGATGCGCGCCGCGAGCGCTGCCCGCCGGCTGTGTGAAAAAGCGCCTGTCTCCTTCGGTGTGAGCACGGCGGCGCTCGCCGCCTCGGTCATCGCCAGCACGTCGGCGCGAAGCTCGAGCGCTTCGGCGACGGCGTCGTTGCCGTCGACGCCGGCAAGGGCCGTAATCCTGCCGCTGCTCATGAAACACGTTCCTCCTCTCGTTCCGCGGACAGGGGGCTTTCGGTCCACTCGTCCCCCTTGAGCTCCGGCTTTTCATAGTCCTGCAAGGCTTGCCAGTGGGCCTCGATGTCCTCCCGATAAAGCGCCGCCGCGATGTCCCGCGTCAGCCAGGCCGCACCTTCGCTGATGCCGGGAATGTCGCCGCTGATCTTTCCGAGGCTGGCCGTGGCGCCGTAATTGAAGCAATAGACCTTCGAAAGCCAGGGAGCCGCGCCCGGCGTCTTCTCGCGAAAGGTGAAGTCCGGGTTCAGATAGGGAAATTTTTCGAGGTCGTGATCGCGCTCGTCTTCGGGCGGCTGGTAGACGTCCCGCCAGAGCTGGATCTCGGCCGCCACCTCGCCGAACTCGGTTCTCGCGAGCGGGTCGGTGGTGAAGCCGGTGCCGAGAATCAGATGGTCAGCGTCCAGGCTGCGGCCGCCCTCGATCCCGATGCGCAGCCCGTCGCCGATCACGCGCACGTCCGTAACCGGCGCATCGAAGTGAAAAAAAACGCCGCCGCGGCTGGCCCGCCTCGTCGAGCCGTGGGGCGGTGGGGTCTGGGTCGCGAAGGAGTAGTGCATGAAGCGCCAGCGCCATTCGTCGGGAAGGGTGGCGTAGCCCGCGGAAAAACCGAACGAGCCGATGCCCATCATCTTGTTGATGGTCGGCATTTCTTTCCGACGGGCGATCAGCCGGACGTCGACAGCACCGGCCTCCGCCGCCTCGGCCGCGTTCTCCACGGCAGACGCACCCATGCCGATCACGACGACGCGCTTGCCGCGAAGTGCGGAAAAGTCGATGTCGTCCGACGAGTGGGCGAATTTTTCGCGCGGGATGCCCTCCATGAACGAGGGGATGTTCGGGTGCCCGGTGCCTTCGCGCCCGGTCGCCATGATCAGCTTTCTGGCGACGATGCTGTTCTCCGCAACACCCCCACCGCCGAGTTCGAGCCGCAGAAAATCGCCTTCCGGACGGATGCGCCTGACCTCCACATCGTTCTCGACGGGAATCCTGAGGACGCGCCGGTACCAGCGGAGATAGTCCATCCACATGGGCCGCGGGATCTTGTCGAGGGCCGCCCACGCCGCTTCGCCGAGCGAGGCCTCGAACCAGGCGCGAAAAGTGAGCGACGCCATACCATAGGCCGGCCCGGTCAGGTGCTTCGGCGAGCGCAGTGTCTCCATGCGCGCATAGGTCACCCAGGGGCCCTCGACGCCCTCGGGGCTCCTGTCGACGATGCGCACGTTCCGGATGCCGGCGGACCGCAGCGCGAACCAGGCCAGCATGCCGCACATGCCGCCGCCGACGATCATGACGTCGACCACGGGCTCACCTTCGACCTCGCGTGAAAAAACCCAGTTGGCGGGCGGGCGGCAGAGGTCTTCGAGGTCTTTTCGCACACGCGCTTCCAGGGCCGCGAGGCCGGGTTCGATCGGACGTTCTGACGGGCTCATCTTTCGCCTTGTGTTGCTGGTCCCCGCCTTTTCACCCTGCTCTGTCGCGGGAGAGAGCGCAATCCCAGCCGATCGCGCCTCGTGTCGACTCGCCCGGAGGCTGGAGCGCGCATGGCGATTGGATCTTGTCGGATTGCACGCTCCATCTCTTCGTACCCCGCATCTTCTCGTCGATCGGCCATTGCCGTCCGATCGGGAAAAGCCAGGCGTTCTGCGGGCCCTCGATGCGCAGTAGGTCGGCTGGCTCCTCCGGCGCATCGAGGCGGAGAACGATCCTGCGCCCAGGAATACACGCCGATTCGTCGGGCCTGGGATACCCACCAATTCGCCGTGCGCCAAATTCGAGGGTCAAGCTTTTCTCAACCTCCGTCTGTCATGATCCCGATCTGGTCCATGCGATCCTGAGAATCCGAGTCTCGCCCCTTGATTTGGCGGCCGGGCGGACTCCCAGGGTCGCATGGACCCAGAACAAGTGTCGCCGACAGATGTTAACGCCATGTGAAGACAGCAAAAAAGGGTGTCGGACCACCGGCTCCTCTCTCTTCCCGAAAAACCGTCGAAGTCCGGGTAGACGCGAGACCGAGCCTGCGGCGCCTACCGCGGACGGTAAGAGCGCGCTCATCGGCAACGCCCGAACATCCATGGGACGGCCACGCCATCACGTTCGATGTCCAGGCGAATGGGTGCGAGACCGAGCCTGCGGCGCCTACCGCGGACCGAAAGAGCACGTTTATCGACAACGCCGACAAGTCCATGAGATGGCCACGCCATCACGCCACTCAGCCCTGGGTGGGCCAGGCGCGGTGTTCGTCGTCGATCACGAAGGCATGGCGATGGCGGAAGGTGTCGCCGCGGCGGGTGGCGTTGCGGAGATGGGGGTGATCGGGCGGGAGGTCGCGGTGGACGTGCTCGATGATCTCCGGGTCGTCGGCGGGCCAGACCAGCCGGGCAGCCACCGTGCCGATCAGGGCGATCTCGCCGAGAAGGTGCATCGCCGGGCCCATGCCGAGGGTGAGGCCAAGCCACCCGGCGAGCGGGTAGGTGAGGAGCCAGCAGGCGTGGGAAAGCGCGAACTGGGCCGCGAACACCGAGGGGCGGTCCTGGCCATGGGCGGAGCGGCGAAGGAGACGGCCGGACGGTGTCAGCACCATCGAATAGCAAAGGCCGAGCGCGAACCAGGCCAGGAGCAGTGTCGTCCACGAAAGCGCCATGGCAGTGCCGGCGGCGATGCCGAGGAGCAGCATGAGGATCGTCATGGCGGCAGCTGCGGCGATCATGACCGGGCGATCTTGAAGGCGGTCGAGCAGGCGCGGGAGGACGAGGGCGGCGAGCATCGAGCCGAGACCGAAAGCGGCCAGGGCGAGCGCGACGTCGCTTTCCGGTCGCTGATAGCTGTCCCTCACGATCACCACCGTGTTGACGATCACCATGGCGCCGGCCGCGGCGGCCGCGAGGTTCAGGCACAGCAGGCCGCGCAGCCTGGGTGTGGCGAGATAGATGCGCGCGCCGCGGGTCAGGCGTTCGGCGAAGGGGCGCTGACCATCGTCGGCGCTGCGCTCCGGCAGCCGGGCTTGCAGGATCAGAAGCGCCGAGACGGCGAAACCGATCGCCGTCCCGCCGAACAGCCAGTGGAAACTCATCAACAGCAGAAGAAATGCCGCGAGAGCGGGGCTGATCACGCTTTCCAGATCGTAGGCGAGACGGGAGAGCGAAAGGGCTCTGGTGTAGTCCTGCTCGTCGGTCATGATGTCCGGGATCAGGGCCTGGAAGGCTGGGGTGAAGGTGGCGGACGCCGCCTGAAGGAGGAAGATGCAGAGATAGATCTGCCAGACCGCGTCGATGAACGGGAGCATCAGGGCGATCGACGCGCGCACCATGTCCATGGCGATCAGCACGCGCTTGTGCGGCAGGGATGCGACCAGGGCGGCGGCGAGGGGCGCCAGAAGGACATAGGCGATCATCTTGATGGCCAGCGCCATGCCGAGCACGCTTCCCGCCCGCTCGCCGGCGAGATCGTAGGCGAGAAGCCCGAGCGCCACCGTGAGCAGCCCCGTCCCGAGAAGGGCCGCGACCTGCGCCGTGAACAGCCTTGCGAAGGTCGGATGCCGCAGCACGTCCAGCAAGCCTGGAGTCTCCTACAGGATGGATCGCCGCCCCGTCTTCGATCGCTCGATCGCGGCGAGCTGTTATTCCCTTGGCACCGCCGCGCGGGCTCAGCCTTCTTCGGCGATGTCCTCGTTCCAGAGCTCGGGCTTTTCCCCGATGAAGCGGCGCATCAGGGCGATGCAGTCGGGATCGTTCAGGAGAACCACCTCGACGCCGCGCTCGGCGAGGAAATCGGCATTGCCCTCGAAGTTTTCGCGCTCGCCGATCACCACGCGCGGGATACCGAACTGCAGGATCGTGCCGGTGCACATCATGCAGGGGCTGAGCGTGGTGTAGAGGGTGACGTCCCGATAATGAGGGCGCCTGCCGGCGCGGCGAAGGCAGTCCATTTCGCCGTGGGCGATGGGATCGCCGTCCTGCACACGGCGATTGTGGCCGCGGGCGAGCACGCTGCCGCCGGCCGTCATGACCGAGCCCACCGGCACGCCGCCGCCCTCGAAACCGCGCGCCGCCTCCTCCAGCGCCATCGCCATGAAGCTCTGATCCTCAGCCGTCGCTTCGCCGAAGGGCATGGTTTGTGATCCTTTCGTCATGCTTCCCCTCCGATCATCCTAGGCGGGCCCCAAGGCCGGAACAATCATTGCCGTCTGGAGCAATCGCCGCCGATGACGCCTGGGAACGGTTCTTCGTCACCCCGCAGGCAATTGAAGCCTGAACGCCGTGCCGTCGGCGTCGCTGCGCCCGAGCTCGATGTCGCCGCCATGGGCGCGCATGATTTCTCGCGCGATGGCAAGGCCGAGGCCCGTGCCGCCGGGCCGGGTCGATCCGGAAAACGCTTCGAACAGATGCTCGCGGGCGGAGGCGTCGATGCCGGGGCCGGTATCCGCGATCTCGATCATCAGCGACCGGCCGCTCTGCCAGGCCATGAAGGAGACCATGCCGGCCTGGCCGTCCTCGACCTGGGCCTGGAGCGCCTGCTCAGCATTGCGTCCGAGATTCATGAGCACGCGAAAGAGCTGGTCGCGATCGGCCAGCGCCATGGTGCTCTCGTCCACCTCGTTCCGCCAGCGGATCGGCGAGGAGGCGTGGCCGTCGAAGCTGGCGACGACCTCGTCGACCAGGTCCTTCAGGCCGAAGCGCGCCTTTTTCGGCTGCACGGACTCGGCGCGGGAGAAATTGAGGGTGTCGGTGCAGAGCTTGGCGGCGCGCTCCATGGATTCAACGATCCTCGGCGCGATCCGCTTGACCTTAGGGTCCGGGCTGACGTCGAGGCTGTCGGAAAGCAGCATGGCGTTGGCCAGAAGGTTGCGGAGATCGTGGTTGATCTTGCTGACGGCGGCGCCGAGGGCGGCGAGCCTGGTCTTTTGCGCGAGCGCTTGGCGGAGCCTGGACTGCATGTCCGCAAGCTCGCTCTGCACCACGCCGATCTCGTCCTTTCGGGGCGAACTCTCGAGCGCGATGTCGGCGTTTTCGGGGCGCGTGCGAAACGCGATCACGCTTTCGGTGATGCGGCGCAGCGGTAGCACCATCAAGAGCTGCAGCGACAGGTAGACCAGAAGCGCCGTGAGCAGCGAGAGCACGATCGAGAGGTTCAGGATGCGCCAGGAATAGTCGACCATCGCGTTCCACAAGGCCCGCTCGCGCAAGCTGACGTCGACCAGGAGGCCCGGGTTCTGGGGCGACGGGCCCATCACGCGGATGATGCGGTCACCGCCATGCCAGAGCGCTTCGAAAGCATCCCTGATCAGGCTCCAGGGGGTGGCGGCGCGCAGATCGAACACCTTCTCGACGGCGGGCAGGCGGCCGAGCATGAGGCTGGCGCGGGGCGCGTGCAGGGTCACGGCGAGCACGCCCGCATGGCTCAGCAGCTCGTCTTCGAGCGCCGCGCCGATCCGGCCGCTGGCGCTCGCTTCGATCGACAGCGTCGCCAGGTGTGCGGCGGCGATGCGCTCTTCGATATAGACCTTTCGAAAGCGCGAGATCGACGGCACGTAGATCAGGATCTCGCCGAGCAGCACGAAGGCCATGGTCAAAAGCAGCAGCCTCGCGGACAGGGATCGGATCGGTGACGGGGTACGAAGCGCGCTGGTCATGACCTTCTCGGCCGGGTCGTCTGACGGGCTCGGATGACGTTGATAGCCGCCGATCGCCGGAAAAGCCACCGGATCGACCGCCTCGGAGGGGTCGAGTGCGCTGTCGCCGGAACATCGCAAACCGCCATTCTATTCGGTGACGTCGTTCAGCCGCCAGTCGAAAAGATCGCCATGCAGGCGATCGAACCGCTGGAGTGTCATGGCGAGATCCGGCTCGGCATAGGCCATCAGATGCCGGATGACGGCGTGATCCGAGCCGCCGAACGCCTTCAGATGCCATCGATAGAAGCTGGAGACATGGAGCTGGTCGTCGCGGATGTCGATGCAGCGCGAGTCGTTCACATAGGCCATGGCGGCGTCGCTCAGCTGCCGGTCCAGGAGGTCGCCGGTGAAGGGCACGGGCTGCAAATTGGGGCAGCCGAGCGCCGGGCAGGTCGTGGCGTAGTAGACCCTCGGATCGTTCCAGATCGGCTCGATGACATGATTTTCGATGTCGTCCAGGGAGAGGGCCACGCCGTCGATCTCGATCAAAGGCCGGCGCCAGGCGTTCCCCGCCTGCCCCTGGCCGGCCTCGCCCCCCTGGCCGGTCCCGCCGATGCCGCGGATCGAGGCGATCGGGTAGTGGTCGAGGACCAGGTCGACAGTGAGCGCGTTGTAGAGATTGATCCAGTAGGCGAGCTGCTCGGCGCGCCGATAGCCGGCCAGATCGACCTCGCTCATGCGCTCGAGATAGTGATCCAGCCGCCGGCGGTCCCGCCGATCGACCGCGCCATAGGCGAGCCGGTGCACCCCGTCCGCGCCGGGGCGGAGATAGGTCAGCAGAAAGCGCTCCCAGGCGCCGTGGTCGATGCGCAGCGCCGAGGTCTCGTCATGGGCGAGCCAGCGCTCGGACGCCGGCGCAGGGCCGGCCGCAGCACCCACGGCGGCGAGCGGGACCGCCGCCATCACCAGGCACAGCAGCCAGAGCGCCGCCGCGGCCAGCACGCCCGGCCGCGCGGCCACCCCGCCGTCAGGAGCCGGGCGTCGCATCGTTGAGCCGCCAGTCATAGTGGTGGTCGTCGATCGCCGTTTGTCCCTCCAGGCGCATGGCGAGATCGGGCCGCGCATAGCCCTTGAGGTGGGCGATCACGTCGGGGTCGTCGCCGCCGAAATCATCTTCGAACCAATGGTAGATGCTCGACGTCACGACGCCGCCCGCATCGACCCGAACCGCTCGGGGATGGTTCACGAAGTCGATCGCCGCCTCGTCCAGCTGACGATCCAGCCGGTCCGCCAAAAACGGCTCGGGTCGAAGGTTCGGGCAGCCGATCGAGGCGCAGTTGACGGCGTAATGGATTCGCGGGTCCTTCCAGATCGGGCGCAGGATCTGGTGCTCGATGTCGTCGAGCGCGACCTTCTCGCCCTCGATCGTGACCAGCTTTTTGCCCCAGGGGCCGTCGCTGAACAGACCGGGCGATATGTCGATGTCGCGAATGCTGCCGACGGGATAGTGATCGAGGATCACCTTGACGGTCAGCGCGTTGTAGAGGTTGATCCAGTACGCCATCTGCTGGCGCCGGTCATAGGTCGAGATTTCCACAGCCGCCAGTCCGGCGATGTAGTCCTCCAGCCGCCGAGCATCCTCCGAGGTTACGCGCCCATAGGCGAACCGGTTGACGCCGTCGCTGCCGGTGACGAGATAGCGCGCAAGGAGATCGGACCAGGCCCCGTGATCGATGGTCTCGGTCGAGGCGGGATCGTTGGCCGTCCAGCGTTCCCAGAGGACAGCCTTCGGCGCCGCCTGCGCGGCGCCAGTTCCGGAAAGGAATGTCGTCAGCAGAACGGCGATCATCGCAAAGCGTGCGGACAAACTCGTCTCCTTCACCCTCAAGGGCTGCGAGGGCCTGCGCTCCGGTCTTCATAGACCGTCAAGGTTAAGGAAAGCTTAAATCTGGACCTCCACCCCCTGGACGCCGCCGCCGAACTTCCCAGATATGCACCATAACGGGGGCGTTCGCGCCAGCCCCGGCGGGCCGTTGCCAGGTCACATCTCGTTCAATGGCGGGTGAGGCGGCGGCTTTCGGGGGCTTTCGGCACCGCCCTCCCGGTTTGACAGCGAAGCCGGCGCATCCTATACAGCGCTCCGGTTTCGTTGCCGGTACGACGAAGGTAGAGATCTCGTGAAACGCACATTCCAGCCCAGCAATCTCGTTCGCAAGCGCCGCCACGGTTTTCGCGCGCGCTCGGCCTCGGTCGGCGGCCGTCGGGTCCTCGCCCGGAGACGGGCCAAGGGGCGAAAGCGTCTCTCCGCCTGAGGCGGAGGGTATCCCGGACGATTGCCGAGGTCAGACCATCGAGAACCGGACCCCGGTCCCGAGCGTCCAGGTGGTTCGTCTCAAGCGCCGAATCGAATTTCTGGCGGTCGCCGCGACCGGCCGTCGTTGGATCGCGTCGGCCTTCGTGCTGCAGGCGGGTCCGCGTCCCGATCGGGAAAAGGCGGCCCGCCATGAAATCGGCCTCGGCTTCACCGCGACCAGAAGGATCGGCAACGCCGTCGCCCGCAACCGGGCCAAGCGCCGGCTCCGGGAAGCGGCGCGGCATCTGCTCCCCGACGCGGCGGTCGCCGGGCATGATTACGTGCTGGTCGCCAGGGCCGAGGTGCTGACATGTGCGTTTCCAATGCTTCTGGACGACATGGCGACGGCATTTTCGCGCGTGCTGACGGTGAAAGCCAGGCCCGCGGACAGACGCCGTTCCGGCCGACGCGCGCCGGATCGGGCGAAAGCCTCGTCGTCAGGCTCCTGAAAGCGCCGATCATCGCCTATCGATGGTTGATCTCGCCCTGGATCGGGCCCCGTTGTCGTTTTTTGCCCACTTGTTCCGACTACGCTCTGGACGCTCTGGGTCGACACGGGGCAATAAGGGGCGGTCGGCTGACCGTTCGGCGGTTCCTGCGTTGTCATCCCTGGGGCGGGAGCGGCTTCGATCCGGTACCCGGGATCGAAAACGGTGATCGCAGCGCGGCGGAAACCTCATCCGGCGGGCGGCCCTCGGGGCGTCGCCGGCCGAACGCTGAAGACTGAGAGGCCTGGAAGGCCAAGAGGCTCTGAAGACCAAGAGGCAAGGAGACCGGGACGACATGCCCGAACAGCGAAATCTAGTCCTGGCCATCGTCCTTTCGGTGACGATCATCATCGGCTTTCAGTATTTTTACGAAATGCCGCGGATTCAGGAGGAGCAGCGCCGGCAGGCCGCCGTCGAGCAGAGCACCGGCGGTTCGGTCGCCCCGACACCGTCGCCCGAGCGCAGCGGACAGGCCGGGTCCTCGACAGCCTCGGCTCCGGGCAGCGTGCCGACGGGTCAGCCGACCGAAGCCTCGCGCGATGCGGTTCTCGCCGAGGGCGAGCGCATCGCGATCGACAATGGCCGGCTCACCGGATCGCTCAGCCTGACCGGCGGCCGCATCGACGACATCGTGATGACCGACTACCAGGTCGCCATCGAACCCGGCGCCGCCGACGTCACCCTGTTCAATCCCGCGGGCTCGCCGAACGCTTATTTCGCCGAATTCGGCTGGGCGCCGGACAACGCCGACACCCCCGTCCCGGACCAGACGACCGTCTGGAGCACGGATCAAGGCGAACTCGCCCCTGGACAGCCCGTGACGCTGTCCTGGGAAAACGGCGAGGGGCTGATCTTCGAGCGTCGGCTGGAGATCGACGACGACTATCTCATCACGGTCACCCAGCGGGTGCGCAATCAGGGCGAGGATGCTGTCACGCTCCACCCCTACGGCCTGGTTCGCCGCTGGGGCACGCCTGAGATCTCCGGCTTCTTCATTCTCCATGAAGGGCCGATGGGCGTCTTCAACGAGCAGCTCACCGAAATCGACTACAGCGATCTTCAGGAGGAAGACGGCCAGCTCGAAGAACGGAGCGGCAATGGCTGGCTCGGCATCTCGGACAAATACTGGCTCGCCGCTCTCATCCCCGACCAGGAGGCCGGCTTCACCGCCAAGTTCCAGCATTATCTGAGCGACGGCGAGGACCGCTACCAGACCGATTATCTGCGCCCGGCAATGACGGTCCCGGCCGGCAGTTCGATCGAGGTCACGGATCGCCTGTTCGCCGGCGCCAAGGAACTGGACAAGCTCGACGCCTACGCCGCCGAGTTCAACATTCCGCTCTTCGACCGTGCCATCGACTTCGGCTGGTTCTACTGGCTGACCAAGCCGATCTTCTACTTTCTCCACTTCGCCTATGGCTGGGTCGGCAATTACGGCGTCGCCATCCTGCTGCTGACCCTCCTGGTCAAGCTCCTGTTCTTCCCGCTGGCCAACAAGTCCTACAGGGCCATGAGCCAGATGAAGAAGCTGCAGCCGGAAATGACCCGCATCCGCGAGCAGGCCGGCGACGACAAGATGCGCATGCAAAAGGAGATGATGGAGCTCTACAAGAAGGAGAAGGTGAACCCCATGTCCGGCTGTCTGCCCATCCTGGTGCAGATCCCGGTCTTCTTCGCCCTCTACAAGGTGCTGTTCGTCTCGATCGAAATGCGCCACGCGCCGTTTTTCGGCTGGGTGCAGGACCTGTCCGCGCCGGATCCGACCACGGTCTTCAACCTGTTCGGCCTTTTGCCCTTCGATCCGCCGAGCTTCCTGATGATCGGCATCTGGCCGCTTCTCATGGGCATCACCATGTTCCTGCAGACCAAGCTGAACCCGCAGCCCGCCGATCCCGTGCAGGCCAAGGTGATGCTGTTCCTGCCGCTGATGTTCATCTTCCTGTTCGCCACCTTCGCGGCCGGGCTCGTGATCTACTGGACCTGGAACAACGTGCTCTCCATCGCCCAGCAATGGGTCATCATGCGCCGCATGGGCGTCAAGGTGAGCTGATCCGGCTGGCGCGCAGGCGCCCCTGACGGGAACGGATCGCGGCAAATCCGGTTGTCTCGATGACTCATGCCGACCCGGCTGGGCATCGACCGTTTCGCAGGAGGGGCGACGTGCCGTTCGATTGTCCCTTTCCGCCGCCGTCTTCACCCGGGATTGACGTTTGTCGGCCACATGTTCTGGCGGTCCATGCGACCCAGGGAATCCGTCCGTCCGCCGGAGAGTGGCGGGGCGAGGCTCGGACTCCCGGGATCGCATGGACCAGGGTGCGATCATGACTGGGAAAAGTCGGGAAAAGCCTAGCGTCCGGACCGGGCGCTTTACCAGGCCTTGACGGATCCGCCGGGGCTGCCCCGATCGGCGGCTGTCCAGGCGGATCGAGCCGATCGGTCCCGAAGCGGCCCCGCATATGAGGTTGGTTCTGAACCCGGTCGCGGAACTCCACGGGAAGCAAATGATGTGGTCATACCACTAGCCGTTATAGAGTTCGGAGGCGTATCGTTGAGGAGCCGGCGCCGCCGCTCGCTTCTTCCCCGGCGGCTTCTGCCGGGGCGACGGCGCTTTGCCGCGGCTCGCGGTGCCTGCCTTCGATGCCCTGGCGGCCATGGACATGCGTCTGCGGTCGTCTTCGAAAGCGCGTCTGAGCACGAAGGCGGCAGGAACCACGAAGGTCACCGGGACGGCGACGAGTCCGATCAGCGTCACCTCGACTGCCTGGCGGAGAAACATCGCGTCCGGGTCACAGACCGACGTGAAGCTGGCGATCGCGGCGCAGGTCGCATAGACCATGAGCGCCGCCCACAGAACATGGGCGAGAACCCGTCTCATCGCGTTGTCTTGCCGCCAGAAAAATACTTAAAGTTGCTGTGTGCAATGTAATATTCATCTTAAGGTTTTCAACGGTGCGGATGATGTTGAATTTGACGGCGCGGTGGCGTCGAGAACGAAGGATGAGAGAAGCATGAGAGGGGAGAGCGTCCGCCTGCCGGACGACGAGGCGATCGAGGAGGGTCGCCTGCTGTTCACGCAGCGCTGCGACTTCATGCTGAGCGTCGCGTCGATCAGACAGCTGCCGGCGACCGATCTGCCCGAGGTCGCCTTCGTCGGCCGCTCCAATGTCGGCAAGTCGACGCTGATCAACGCGCTCACCGGCCAAAAGCAGCTCGCCCGCACCTCGAACACGCCGGGCCGCACCCAGCAGATCAACCTCTTCGACCTCGGCAGCCGCCTGATCCTCGCCGACCTGCCGGGCTACGGCTACGCCAAGGCCCCGAAGCCCACGGTCGACCAGTGGCATCGCCTGATCCGGACCTATCTGAAAGGGCGTCCGACGCTTCGCATCGTCTGCGTCCTGATCGACGCCCGCCACGGCCTGAAGACGGTCGACGACGACTACATGAAGCTCCTCGCCGACGCCGCCGTCGCCTATCGCGTGATCCTGACCAAGGCCGACCAGATCAAGCCGGCGGCGCTCGAAGGCCTGTTGCAGGATGTGACCGGAGCCCTTAAGCACAGGATCGGCGCCCATCCCGAACCGATCGCGACCAGCGCAAGGGATCAGGCGGGTCTGGCCGAGCTCCGGGCGGCGCTCGCCGAATTCGCCCTTCCGCGAGCGCCGCAGTCAAAGCCCGATATGGCAGAAACATGACCGAAGATCGCCATCACCAGACCGCCAGAACCCTCATCGAGGCGCTCCCCTATATGCGCCGCTTCGCCGGCTCCACCTTCGTCATCAAATATGGCGGTCACGCCATGGGCTCGGCCGAGCTCGCCCATGATTTCGCCCGCGACGTCGTGCTCCTGAAGCAGGTCGGCATCAACCCGGTCGTGGTCCATGGCGGCGGGCCGCAGATCAAGGCGATGCTCGATCGGCTCAAGATCCGAAGTGAGTTCGTGCAGGGCCTTCGCGTCACCGACGCCGCCACCGTCGAGATCGTCGAGATGGTGCTCGCCGGCAACATCAACAAGCGCATCGTCACCGCCATCCAGGAGGCGGGCGGCCAGGCCGCCGGGCTCTCGGGCAAGGACTCGAAGCTGATCGAGGCGAGCAAGCTCACCAGAAAGGTGCGCTCGCCCGACAGCCATATCGAGGAGGTGCTGGACCTCGGCTTCGTCGGCGAGCCGGTGCGCATCAACACCCAGCTCCTCGACGTGCTCCGGGAGAGCGAGGTGATCCCGGTGATCGCGCCTATCGGGATCGGCGAGGACGGTCAGACCTACAACATCAACGCCGACACCGCAGCCGGCGCCGTCGCCACCGCCCTTCGTGCGGAAAAGCTGATCATGCTCACCGACGTCGAGGGCGTGCTGGACGGCGAGGGCAGGCTTCTGCCCCGCTTTTCCGCCGAGGACGCGCGCGGCCTGATGGCATCGGGCATCATCACCGGCGGCATGATCCCGAAGCTCGAAACCTGCCTGTCCGCCCTCGAAGCCGGCGTCCAGGCCGCCCACATCCTCGACGGCCGCCGCCCCCACGTCGTGCTCCTCGAAATCTTTACCGAAGCCGGCGTCGGCACCAAGATCGGGGGGGACGCCCCCCGGCGTTGACGGGCGGAGCCGCCCGGGCGTCGATTTGGCTTTCGGAGCCGACGGGTGTTCCGGCAGTGCAACGATGCGGGTCCCCATGGCGAGGTCGATAAGGCCGACCAATGGGCCGACCCCAACAGGCGCATCGGTAGGTTCTGCAACGGAACGGTCAGCAATGCAGAATCGACTTTGGGTCGACTACGGAATCCAGAGGCTTTTTCCCAGTGCCTGCTTCGCGCCCGGAAGCGGCCGAAACGCCGGCTTCTCAAGAGTGCCAGAAGCTGCCTCGAGCAGGACTGGGTCTAAGGGCGGCGATGCGCCAAGGTGTGCTTTCGGAACGCCCCCGATGGAACAGTGTCTACTCGCGAGTTGGCTCGTGACGTCTTCCACCAGCATTCGGACTTCCTCGGAAGGTCGCGCCTTCGCCGACCGCATGAGGACAGCGACGTGAGGCGAACCTGGAAGCGATGAGATTTCCGGATCGAACGTGACCAGTCCTCCGCCTACAGCGCCGTAAGTGGTGTTCCCTGGCGATCGTACCCAGCGGCGGCAAGGCGTCGGATCACGATAGCCTCGAATATGATCTGCCGCCAATCAACGGTCCCGAGGCCCATACGATATAGGCCAAGGCACTGGTGGATCACTTCGCCTGCCAACTCGCGGTAGCGGCTGCCAATCTGGAAGGCGAAACTCAATGCCCTCGGGCTTCTCCAAGAGCAACGACGGGTAGCAGTACGAAACCTCCGACCATGGCGACGAAGACACCTAGTGAAGCCTCTTCCCTCACCCCAAACGCGTCGGTGACGAACAGGATGGCGGCGATGGGCATGATGGTCCGACTGCCCCAACGCATGAAGAAGGCTATGATACTTCGTTCAGGCAGGACAAATGAGAACGCGACCAGTGAGACCGCTGCAAAGTGAAGTTTCATGCCTGAGATGAACACATGAAGCGCTATTCGCTCGCCGCTGATCTCCAGACCTGCGCTCGCCATACCGAGAGAGCCGAGCATGAGCAGGTTTTCGGCAACATCGAGTACCATGGTGGCCAATATGCAGAGCCCGCTGGCCCAGGCGGCCGGCCGGCAATGGTCGCGGAATCCAATAGCTGCAAAGCAGGTTGCGCCGGCGTAGGAGATCGCAAACAGACCGTCGAGAAACAGCGCGTATCGCAGCGCTGGATCGGCAGCTTCAAGGATCGAACTGAATAAGACGGGGTCCGAAAAGGTTTCCAGCGGATCCTGCGCTCCGGCGCCGGATGAGAATATGATAACTGTGGCACCTGATAAAATGAGCACGAGCGCAAGCACGCTGAATGCAGCGGCGCTCCGAAGAGATGCGGCCTTGGTCATGTTCTCATCCTCGCTTCAGTCAAAAGCTCGTCCTTCAGACCATCATTCGCGCTCCGTTTCAGGCTGGACGCTCGAATGCTACGCCCTTGTTTCATGAGCCAGCGCTTCGCAACGGCATGACCTGATGGAACTTGCCGCTCGCGGTGAATTGGGGCGCCGCCTCGCTTTCCCGCACCACGACGTCGTCCAGGCCATGATCGCGAAACACTCGCTTAACCGACTCGATGACTTCCCGAAAAACAGGCTCCGCTGCCGCGCCCTCGGCCAGTTGCATGCGCAGTTCGAATTCGCGCTCGCTTGTCTGGACCATCTGGATGCGCCGGGCTTGCTCGTGCTCCAGATCGAATACGAGCGGCGACAGCGTCACCTTGCCAACGCGAACGTGCGTTGCTTCGCGCCCCTCCACCTGGAAACTGCGAAAAGGCGAGCCGCAGGGACAGCGGTCCGTGTCGTATCGAACGCAGTCACCGAGGTCGTAGCGGATGAAGGGCTGAACCTCATTGGCGAGCACGGTCAGCAGGACGGTCGCCGACAGCGTGCCGTCGGGAACGGGCTGCATCACTTCGTCGACCGCTTCGAGGATGACCCAGTCTTCGTTCACGTGCTTCCGACCGTGGCTACACTCGAACGAAAGCGCCAGGCACTCGGTGCACCCATAGGGATCGGCAATTCCGTACTTCAACGAGGGGAAGGCTTGTCGAGCACGCTCGCGAAGGTCAGCCGTGAGTGTCTCGCCTCCCGTGGTAAAGAGCGCGGGCTCGATCCGCAGCCGCCCGGCCTCCTTTTCCTTGACCAGGATGGCCAGCATGCTGGGGTAGGTCACGATCCAGGCGACGCTCGGGATCGTATTGAGCGTGTCGACGAGCCGTTCAATCGGCTGCTCGGCTTCGACGAAGGTTATCCCAAACCCCTTCGCCAGCCGCGGATTCAACCGTTGCACCAGTTTGTTGAACCCGTTTCCGGCGAAGTGGCCATTCCCGCCAGTGATCGTCACCCTGTCGCCGAGCTTGCGGACGTCTCGCAGGAGCTTTCGATGATATCGTTCGAAGCGCGCCAGCATGATGCCATAGGCATATTCCACGAACGATTCAGACAAGACGATGACTGCGGGTTCGCCTGATGTTCCGGAGGTTTGAAAAACGGCAACGTCGTCGATCGGCACACCAACCCTTCCCATGTCCCGTAGATGTTCGCGGGCCTTGTCGAGGGGAAGGGAACGGATAGTCAGCCAGTCGTCGAACTCCGCCATAAGCTCGGGTTTCCGGGTCACCGGCAAGTCGCTCAGATCGAGCTCGCCTGCTGATGGCAGATCCGCGTAGAGCCGGTGAAACAGGGGGGAGTCGCGACGCGCCTTCTCCACGAGCCGCCGCAGGTTGCGGAGTTGCTTTGCTTCTATTCGCCTGCGTCCGTCCCAGCCTGTCCAGAGTCCACCGGCAAAATAACCCAATGCTCTAGCAAGGCTAAAACGCATCTCCTTTGGCGCTTCCCGTTCTTTATGTCCCGCGTCGAAGAATTCGTTGATTGGATACGACACTGAGGAGCTCCGCTCCATTGACCCATATCAAGGCAAGGCATCGCATCGGCCCGAGCTCATCCGGCATAACTCAATAACCGGACCTTGAGGCCGCGACCCCGGATGGCGGCTCTGTCCCGTACCGCAGACGTTCCGATTGTGTGCACCCCTGCGGGACGGTCTCGTGAGACGCGATCGGCGTCACAAACGGGTCGATCTGAACTTCCGGCACGTCCCAATGAGCGGGTCTAGAGCCAGCCAGAACACATTGTCCGCAACGGAACGCCACGCCAAAGCAGTCGGTGATCCATGCCGCAGCATCGGTCAAAGAGGGCTCACGGCCATCACTCCTAGAGGCAGGAGCGGGTCACGTTCGGAAGCACGATGCGTCGATGCAGTGTCCGTCCATCACCCCGCAGCGGACCTGTGACAGCCCGTATCCCAGTCCGCGACCGAGCCGGTCGCCATCGGCGGCAGACATGCGACGGCACCGAGCTGATCGACAATGTTGGATGCGATGCGGATTCCCAGGGTCGCATGGACCAGGAAGCATGATGCCATGAAGAGCTTAACCAAAGCTTGAATCGGCCCCCATCTTGCCGACCCGGGCCTCGCGCACCTACCTTAGAGAGACGAGCGCGTCGTCGAGGGTGAGGTCTGTCCATGCCCGAACGATTCACGATCCGAAGCCGCCGGCTCATCGCCCTTGCCGCCGGTCTGGCCCTGTCGCTGCCGCTGGCGGCTGGAGCCTCGGCGGAGCAGCAGACCGCCGAGATGCGCGCCGCACCGCCGGACCAGATCGCCCGGGACTACATGGTCGCGATCGTCGAGGAGGAGGTGCGCCTGCTCGCCGGCGAGACCGGCATCAGGACGATCGATCCGCGCGTGCTGGAGGCCATGCGCGCCGTGCCGCGCCACGATTTCGTGCCCTCGGAGATCAAGGCGTTCGCCTACAACAACCACCCGCTGCCGATCGGCCACGGCCAGAACCTCGCGGCCCCGCTGCTGATCGCGCTCATGACCCACCTCGCCGAGCTCGAGCCCGACGACGCCGTGTTCGAGACCGGCACCGGCGCCGGCTATCATGCCGCCCTCCTCTCCCGGCTGGTCAGGGATGTCTACAGCGTCGAGGTGATCGAGCCGCTCGCCGACCAGGCCGCGCGCATGCTGAAGCACCGCCACGACGACAACGTCATGGTGCAGGCCGGCGACGGCTACGAGGGCTGGCCCGCCCACGCACCCTATGACGCCATCATCCTCAAGGAGAGCCTAGACCACATTCCCGTGCCGCTTCTCCGTCAGCTCAAGCCCGGCGGCCGCCTGGTCATGCCGCTCGGCCCCGCCGACGGCGCCCAGGACCTCACCGTCATCCGCCGCACCGTCGATGGCCGCCTCACCCAGAAGCGCATCATGCCGGTGCGCTTCTCGCCCATGCAGGGCGGCGAGCGGCTCTGATTTTTTTGACGGGATGGCGCCTGCCGGTCGGGCGACTGACGTGCTTTCGTCACTGCAAGCAAGGCGCGCGCTTCTTTGCTATCGAGGGCAATCTCGGATCGAGTCGTCGCCGTTCGGTAACGTTGTTCTGCATATCCTCGCGCGCTTGATCTCATCATCGTCAATGAATGCACCTCTGAGATTGGCAAAGCTGAAGTCGGTCCCGCTGAGGTCGGCCCCTATAATTAGGGTCCCCTTAAGATCGGCATGGCGGAGATTGGAGCGGCTGAGGTTGGCTCTGATCAGATTGGCGCCGTTTAGGTCGGCCCCTTGCAACCTGGCGTTCGGCAACTGAACCCCTTCGAGATCAATGCCCTCCAACCTCAGTTTGTCGAGGCCTACGCCGGCTTCGTTCAGTGTCCTGAGCGCGCCTAGTTGCCCATCGTTTCCGCGCGCCGCACATGAGCGAACGGAACTGGCCAGACTGTCGATATGCTTTAGCGCTGCTTCACCATATAAGAGAAGAGACACACTGTAACGCGGATCACATGAAACGGCTTCCTTCAGCAATGCTAGCTCATTCCTCCGCGCTCCATCCTTCAACTCCCCATTCTCGAAAATCAGCGCTTCCGCGGCCTCCATGCGATCGTGGGCGCGATCCGTCGCCTTATGCAGTAGATCCCACGCACGGGTGATGCGGGCCTGCTTCTGGTCCTGATACTCGCCGATCAGGAAGACGGCGCCGGCGACGGCGACGACACCGCCGCTCAGGATCGCGGCGAGCTCGAAGCGCTTCGGCAGGTCGAGGCCGTCCGTCTTCGGGATCGAGAAGGGCAGAAGCGCGAAGAAGGTGATCAGCGCGACGCCGCAGGCGACCGCCACCGCATTGGTTCCGACGCGGCCGAAAAGCGGAAGATCGAAAAAATCCGGCAACGTCTGGACGGCTTGATAGAGCCAGAGGCTGATCAGTCCGAAGGCGATCGCGACAGCAAACGGCCAGGCGGCGTGGCGGAGCCACCGGCGGGCGATCTGCCAGTCAGGCCTTCCGAGTCGCTGAAACAATCGACGGGTAGGATCCTTATCCCGCCATTCGGTGTTGAATTCCTTCCAGCTCGATCCGCCGGGCATGGCACCGCTCCGCATCTGAAATCATCGGAGGGTCTAGGGAATCCATCGTGAATGCGCAATCGATTTGGAATCCGGGCCACCGCAGGAATCGGGTCGCCGCGGCCCTCCGGAACGGCTTGACTGGACCGGTCGAACATCATCGGAGACACGTCATGCCTTTCCAGATTTCCGCCCTCCCGACCGAACCCTTCAGCCATCTCTTCGGCCTGTCCGATCGGGAGCTGGCCGCGAAGGCGATCCGTCGAATGACCGTCGACCGGCATCCGGGCTTTCCCTGCCGCGTGTCGCTGGAGGACGTCGACATCGGCGAGCGTGTCCTGCTCATGAACTACGAGCATCAGCCGGCGGCCTCGCCCTATCGTTCCAGCCACGCGATTATCGTGCGCGAAGGCGCCGTCCAGGCCCGGCCCGGACCCGGCGCGGTGCCGGCGCACTTTCGGGAACGCCTGCTCGCCTTCCGTGCCTTCGACGGCGACGGCATGATGACCGACGCCGAAGTGGCCGACGGGACGGACTTCGAGGCCGCCGTCGAAAACATGTTCTCGGACCAGGCGGTGCGCTATCTCCACGTCCACAACGCCAGGCACGGCTGCTACCACGCCCGGGTCGACCGCCTCTGAATCCCGTTCGGTAAAAGAAAAACCCCTCCCGACGTCGTCGGGAGGGGCAGGGCATGGCCGTCAATTCAGATGGTTTCGAGCGCCCGGATCAGGTCTCCACTTCGCCGGCGGGACAGCAGCGATATTCCTGCGACTGGGGCAGATTGTTGATCTGTTCCTCGAGCAGCCTGTTCTCGAGCTCCTTCCGCCTGAGATCCAGCTCGATCGACCGCTGCAGGGATTCCTCGCAGACATTGCAGCGATCGATGCAGCCCTTGACCACAACGGCCCGGGTCGGCAGGCAGGTGGTGCGCTCGAACTCCACCTCGGCCCTGAACTTGTCGGTGACCGCACCCTTGGCGTCCAGCATGCCCGCCTTGACCAGCTCCTGGTCGACCACCTTCAGGGCCGCATCTCGCTCGTCCTGGGTGAGCGGTGGCGCCTCGCGCTGGAAACGCTGAATCGTCGCCGTCCCCGTTCCGGCCAGACCGCCGGCGCCGCCGATCGGCGCAAAGGTGAGGCTGGCGCTGTTTCTGCCGACGTTCTCGACTTCCACGCGGTTGAGCTGGGTGGCGAGCACGCCCTGCCTGATCACCGAAATGCCGGTGGGCGGCTTCGGCGGCTTGGAGTCGATGACCGCGCTCCCGGACGGATCGACGACCTGCCGCAGCACGGCCTTGATGCGGAACTTGATCGTCTGCCGCTTCACGAGCTGATAGGCGAAATAGGTCACGGCGTGACACTGGTTCCTGTTCTCGATGATCCGCGTCGAGGCTTCATAGGCGCTTTCCGACTCGCCTTCGACATGGGTCCTGCTCTCGACTTCGCCGATCGAGATGGAGTTGGCGGCCCGCGTCGACTGGACCGACCGTTCGTGGGACGACTCGGCGTGGCGCGAGAGTTCCCGCGCGAAGGCGGCACTGCTGAACGCATTGTGCTGTCCGCTCACGCGGACGCTGCCATGGGCGAAGAAGGGAAGTGCCACGCCGTCCGCTGAGGTGCTGACCTCGAAGGCGGAGCTGCTGGCGCTGCTGCTCGAACCCTGGTCGGTCACCGTCAGCTCGGACATGAAATGGTCCATGGACGACATGTAGTAGGTCTCTTCCGAGGCCTCGACCTGCCGGTAGCTGGTGTTCGACTCGCTGTCGTAGCTGTAGCGGTTGTTGCGATGGGCGGTATAGAGCCGCACGCGCTCACCCGGCAGAAGCGTGGTCGAATAGACCACGTCGCCCAGCGCAAGCGGCCCGGGGCAGCGCTCCAGCTCCGCGACGATCACCACCTCGACCGGACGATTGTCCGAGCGGTGCTCCAGCCGATAGGCGAACTGCAGCTTCTCGCAGCAGGGCTCCTTGGTGATTTCGGGACAGCATGCGACATGGTCGATGCTGATCAGATCCTCGTCCGACATCTCTATTCCTTTCGATGAATGCGCATGGCGAGGCCGGCAGTAGCGGCAGCTCGCAAGTCACCGTCAAATAGACGGCCTAGTCGAACGCTAGCGGTCGTCTGTGCGAGAGTCAGTGAATTGTTTCACTGGTCGTAATAAATCTGATCAGCGCAATGCGTCGTCCGGCGTCGTCCCGCCGATATTCGTCCGAAGATCCAATATGCCCGCGCACCACGACCCGCGTCCGAATACGCGGACGCCCATCTGCTGGGGCTGGCTATGTCAGGGTGACGGAACAAGTCCGAAAAAAATGGTCGGAGTGAGTGGATTCGAACCACCGACCCCTGCCTCCCGAAGACAGTGCTCTACCAGGCTGAGCTACACTCCGCGACCGATCGTCCGTCTATAGACCGAACTTTTCCCGACTGCAACTGGCGTGCTCGCAGGATATGCCGGTTCCCGCAAGGTTGCGGGCGGCATCGTCCGATGGACACGTCCACCTTTGTGAAGCCGTTCACAAACCATCCGGCTTCTCCCGCCTATGGTCACGGCAGGAGGGCGTGTCGTCGCCGTCGACCGTCGACAGCGAGGATGACGTGACATGTCATGGCAACGTTTGATCATGCCGGTCGCCGTCGCGACAGCGTTCCTGCCGGGCGCGGTGGCGGCTCAGGCCCTGGAGTTTCCCTTGCGGGCCGAGGATCTCAGACCGGGCATGCGCCTTTCCACCGGCAATCACGGCGAGGATGGCGAAATCCAGGACTTCGGCCTGGATATCGTGGCCATGCGCCATATCGGCAACGACACCTGGCATCCCTTCGTCGGACAGGTTCCCGATCCGACGGACGTCAAACCCAACGACACGGCACTGATCTACGGCATGCCTTTCCATGCGATGGAAAGCGGCGAGGTCGTCGGCTGCTGGCGGAATGCCCCCGAAAATCCGAGCATCGGACCGCTTCACCCCGAGGTGCCGAAAGAGAATGACCCGGGACGGATGATTCCGGGCGGCAATCATCTCTGGATCCGGCATGACGACGGCACGGTCGCGCTCTACGCCCATGCGATCCCTGGCACGATCCCGGAGAAGCTCTGCCCGAACAAGCCGCTCGCGCTGGCGCCGACGCCGGTCACGGGTGCCGGCGGCCATCCGGACGTCGATCCGGAGGCGCGCGTGCCGAACGGCGTCAAGCCGACGGTGGCGTCCGGCACCATCCTGGCCGACGGCACCAGGGTTGTGCGGCCGAAGGTCAAGAGAGGACAGCTCCTCGGAAGGGTCGGCAATTCCGGCGCCTCCTCGGCGCCTCATCTGCACGTCCATCTCGAAAGCGGCTTCGGCGCGTCCATGCCACTTCGCATGCGTTTCGCGCGCGGCATGGCGGCCTTCCGGACACGCACGGACGAACCCTATCTGCACAAGGCCGACATCGACGACTGGGTCAGCTTCGCCGGCTCGTCGCCGCCCGACCGCGACATCCTGATCTGGCCGCCGCGGACGATCACGCGCGAGGTGTCGCGGGTCGGCATGGGCATCGAGGCGTTCGGCCGCGTCTTCGATCATCTCCACGATTCCGGCTTCATGCCCGAGCTGATCGACTGCTATGCCGTCGGCGGCAAGTCTTTCCTGAACATGGTATGGCGTCCCGCGCGCGGACCCTGGTTCGCGATCGCCGGCGCTGACGAAAAGCGTTTTCTCGAGGCGTTTCTCGAAGCTGACGGCCTTGAACCTTTCGCGATCGACAGCTGCGGGACCGGCGCCGGCGTGCGCTACGCCGCGATCTTTCGCGATCTGCCGGGACGGACGGTGGCGCGCCGCGACCTCAGGACGGCGGAGCATGACGACCTGTTTCAGCAGATGGTCGAGGAGGGCATGACGCCCGCCTCGATCTCGGTCGTGTCCGTCGAGGGGCAGCGGCGCTACACGGTGCTCTACAACGACCGCGATATCGGGCCATGGACGCTGAAGTCGCAATTGCAGCGTACCGCCGACGCCGACGAGTATGACGCCTTCGTCGATCAGGCGGTCGCCGACGGGCTGAAGCCCGTCTACGTCAACGCCTATATGCATGACGGTGTTCAGAACTTCGTTTCGATCGTCGCAAAGCGCCCGGACGGCGATCCGCTGGCGGTCCATAACCGGTCGACGGCGCAAATGCGGGGCATCATCGAGAGCGCCGTGTTCGAGGGCTTTCGGACCCGAAGCCTGGCCGGCGTCGACGGCGCCATGTCAGCCCATCGTCACGCCGGCGTCTGGATCGATCCGCCGCCGATCTCGATCGACGGCGGCCTGGTCAATCCAGTCAGCCTGAACGATTTCGGCGAGTAGCTGCCGGCGATGTCGTGACGGCTGCCCATCCATCAGCCAGACGATGCGCGGTTTCGGACGAAGGGTCTAGCCGCGTGTCGCCGGATGTTTCCGAAGACGGCCACGCCGTCAGTAGATGCGTTCGATGCAGAAATCGACGAGGTCGAGCATGGCGGCCTTGGCCTCGCCGTCGGGGAAGGGGGCGAGCGCCTGCTTGGTGCGGGCGGCGTGGTCGCTGGCGCGGGTCATGCTGTCTTCGAGCGCGCCGTGGCGTTCCATCAGGCGAAGCGCTTCGGAAAAATCGTCGGGCGTCTGCTCGCCGTCCTCGAGCGTGCGCCGCCAGAATTTTTTCTCGGCCTCGTCGCCGCGCTCGAAGGCGAGCACCACCGGGAGCGTGATCTTGCCGTCCTTGAAGTCGTCGCCGACATTCTTGCCGAGGTCCTGGGCGCGGGCGTTGTAGTCGAGCACGTCGTCCACCAGCTGGAAGACGATGCCGAGATTCTCCCCGTAGCCTCTAAGAGAATTCGCCTCGGCGTCCGAGCGATCCGCGACGACGGCACCGAGTTCGGCGGCGGCCGCGAACAGGGTCGCGGTCTTGGCGGTGATCACCTCCATATAGGCGGCTTCGGTGGTCTCGGTGTCGTTCGCCGTGATCAGCTGCGCGACTTCGCCCTCGGCGATCACGGCGGAAGCGTCGGACAGGATCTTCAGCACCTGCAGCGATCCGTCCTCGACCATGAGCTGGAAGGCGCGCGCGAACAGAAAATCACCCACCAGCACGCTCGGCTTGTTGCCCCAGACGGCGTTCGCGGTGGCGTTGCCGCGCCTGAGGTCGGACTGGTCGACGACATCGTCATGGAGGAGCGTCGCGGTGTGGATGAACTCGACCGCGGCCGCGAGCCCGTGCTGACGAGCGCCTTCGTAGCCGCAGAGCTTCGCCGCGATCAGGGTCAGCATCGGCCGCACGCGCTTGCCGCCGGCGTTCACGAGATGGCCGGCGAGCTGCGGGATCAGGTCGATCCGGCTTTTGAGGCGCGCCACGATCAGGCGGTTGACCTCGGCCATGTCGGCCGCGACCAGCTGCTGAACCGGCGCCAGCTTGTCGCGGGCGGGCTGGGTGCGAAGCGGCGAACCGGCTGCAGTCAAGCGAATGTCTCCCGAAGATCTCAACCCCTGACCTTAGCTAGCAGCGCCGCAAGCTCTCTGCAAACCGTCGATCGAGGCCGCGCCTCCTGTTTGACCATATAGTCCGGCCGAAGGGTGAAGGAAGCCGACCGAAGGTCGCGCAGCACGCCGCCGGCGACGATCTTCACCGTCGACCGGGGCTGTTGACCGAAGCGCGTTTGTGCTTTTCTCTCCGGACCATTGTCTCGACGGATCCGCCGCCGCTCGCCGGCGGGCCACCGCTGGAAAAGCCTCTCGATGCGGGAACTCCTGCGTTCCACCGACCTCGTCCATCTGTCCTGGGCCCGCGCGACCCTCGAGGCCGATGGTATTGACTGCGTGATCCTGGATGAGCATGTGAGCGGAATCGAAGGCGGCATCAATGCGTTCCCGCGGCGCGTGATGGTCGACGAGAAGGTGTTCGAGCGGGCGAAATCCCTTTTGCAGCATGCCGAAGCGAAATTGAATGGTGGATGATCAGGACCTGAGCGAGGATGCGCTGCTCGGTGGCAAGGTGCGCTTCTTTCAGCCGGAGCGCGGCTATCGCGTCGCGGTCGATCCGATCTTTCTCGCCGCCGCCGTGCCGGCCAAGCCGGGCGAGCAGATCCTGGACGTCGGCGCCGGCACCGGTGCTGCCATGCTCTGCCTCGCGAGCCGCGTGCCGGACTGCCGGCTGATCGGCATCGAGCTGCAGCGCGAGCTTTTGCGCATCGCGAATCGCAACATCGAGGCGAACGGCCTTGCGCAGCGCGCGGAGATGATCGCGGGCGACCTCGGCCGCCTGCCGCCGCGGCTGATGGCCGCGAGCTTCGATCACGTCATGTCCAACCCGCCCTTCCTCGCCGGCGATGCCGCCACCCCGCCGCCGGTCCAGCAGCGCGCGGACGCCCATGTCGAAGGCTCGCTCGATCTCGCGGGCTGGCTCAGGAGCTCGCTCCTGATGCTGAAGAACAGCGGCTGCCTCACCGTCATCCACCGCGCCGACCGCCTGGGCGAACTCCTGGGCGCGATCGAAGGCAAGGTCGGCGACACCGTCGTCTACCCGCTCTGGCCCAAGGCCGACGGCCGCCCGGCGAAGCGCGTGCTGGTGCAGGGCTGGAAGGGTGCCAGGGGTCCCCTGAAGCTCGCCCAGGGCCTCGTCGTGCACGAGGACGACGGCCGCTACACCACCATCGCCGCCGAGGTCCTGCGCGCCGGCAAGGGTCTGCCCTTGCGGCCTCCCCGCCAGGAGCGCAGCCAACGGGGTGACCGTCCCCAGCATGGAGAGCGCCGCCATGCTTGACCGCACCAAGGCGCTCATGGCCCGGATCCCCTTCCTGCCGATCGGCGAGCGCCCGCCGATCGTGCCCGTGATCCGCCTCGCCGGCGTGATCGGCTCGGGCGGCGGCGGGCTCGGCAGGGGCGAGGCTCTGTCCCTGCACGGCCTCAGCAGCAGCATCGAGCGCGCCTTCAAGGTCCGCGGCGCTGTGGCGGTGGCGCTCGCCGTCAACAGCCCCGGCGGCTCGCCCGTGCAGTCCGCACTGATCACCGACCGCATCCGCAACCTCGCCGCCGAGAAGGAGATCCCCGTGATCGCCTTCATCGAGGATGTCGGCGCATCCGGCGGCTACTGGCTCTCGCTGGCCGCCGACGAGATCTTCGCCGACCAGGGCTCGATCGTCGGCAGCATCGGCGTGATCAGCGCCGGCTTCGGCTTCGTCGAGGGCATGGAGAAACTCGGCGTCGAGCGCCGGGTCTACACCGCTGGCGAATTCAAGTCGCTCCTCGATCCCTTTCGCCCCGAAGACCCGGACGGCATCGAGCGTCTCAAAAAAATCCTCGAAGAGACCCACGCCAACTTCAAGGCCATGGTGCGCGAGCGCCGCGGCGAGCGCCTGAAGGGCGAGGACCGGGATCTGTTCGAAGGTCAGATCTGGACCGGGCGGCGGGCGATGGAGATCGGCCTGATCGACGGCCTCGGCAATCTCCACGGCGTGCTCAAGGCACGCTACGGCGACGAGGTCAGGCTGCCGCTGATGACCAGGCCCAAACCCTGGTGGCAGCGCCGCCTGCGCCTCGGGCAGCGAGGTGCTGCAGCCATTGATTTCGGCGAGCCGAGAGACTGGGTCGACGCGGCGCTGGACAGTCTTGAGGAACGCGCGCTCTGGGCGCGTTTCGGCCTTTGAGCCCGGCGGAGGGATGACGCCTTGATCAACAAGATCCTGTTCACGATCTTCGCCATCGTCGCCATCTGGAAGGCGTTTTCGCTGATTTCCCGGCTGCAAAAGGAAGGCGGCATTCTCAGCAGAGGTCCGGCGCGCCAGCCGCAAACACGCCCGGGACAGGATCGCGCCGGCGTCAAGGACGATCCCAAGGCCGTGGAGATGGTCGCGTGCCCCCGCTGCGGCGCCTATGTCGACCCGCGCGAGCGCTGCGGCTGCACCGGCTAGCAGCCGCCTTGATTCGAGCGAGGCCGCTCAGTAAGTTCCGACAACCTCGAAAAACCCCTCGCGATTGCCAAAGACATAGAGCCCGTGACCCCATCGCCCAAGACCAGCTTCCAGGACCTGATCCTGACCCTCCAGCAATTCTGGGCGGAGCAGGGCTGCGTCATCCTCCAGCCCTACGACATGGAGGTCGGCGCCGGCACGTTTCACCCCGCCACGACCCTCCGAGCCCTCGGCCCCGAGCCCTGGAACGCCGCCTATGTCCAGCCGAGCCGCCGGCCCACCGACGGCCGCTACGGCGAGAACCCCAACCGGCTGCAGCACTATTACCAGTTCCAGGTCATCATGAAGCCCTCGCCGCCGGACCTGCAGGACCTCTACCTCGCGAGTCTCAGAAAAATCGGCATCGATTTCGAGAACCACGACATCCGCTTCGTCGAGGACGACTGGGAGAGCCCGACCCTCGGCGCCTGGGGCCTCGGCTGGGAGGTCTGGTGCGACGGCATGGAGGTCTCGCAGTTCACCTACTTCCAGCAGGTCGGCGGCTTCGACTGCAAGCCCGTCTCCGGCGAACTCACCTACGGCCTCGAACGCCTCGCCATGTACGTCCAGGGCGTCGAGAACGTTTTCGAACTGGACTTCAACGGCCGAGGCTTCACCTACGGTCAGGTGTTCAAGCAGTCCGAGGTCGAATTTTCCGAGCACAATTTCGAGCGCGCCGACACCGAGCGGCTGTTTCGCCACTTCGCGGACGCCGAGGAGGAATGCGCCTCGCTGCTCGGCAAAGGCTCGGGCGACAACACCAGCGCCCTGGCCCTGCCGGCCTATGACCAGTGCATGAAGGCCAGCCACCTCTTCAACCTGCTCGACGCCCGCGGCGTCATCAGCGTGACCGAACGCGCCGCCTACATCACCCGCGTGCGTAATCTGGCGAAGGCGTGCTGCGAAGCCTGGATCGCGAGCCGGCCCCAGGGGGAGGCGGCGTAGATGGCCGAGTTTCTCCTCGAACTCCTGTCCGAAGAAATCCCGGCGCGGATGCAGGTTCGTGCGGCGGAAGACCTTCGCTCCTTGATCACCAAAGCCCTGGACGGGGCCGAGATCACCTACGGCAAGGCCGAGAGTTTTTCGACTCCACGCCGCCTCGTCCTCGCCATCGCCGATCTCGCCGACCAGCAGCCCGACGTCGACGTCGAGCGCAAGGGGCCGAGGGTCGGCTCCCCGGAGAAGGCGATCGAAGGCTTCAAACGCTCGCTCGGCGCCGAGAGCTACGAGCTCACCGAAGAGGACGATAAGAAAGGCGCCTTCTACGTCGCCCGTTTCAGGAAAGTCGGAAGACCCACCGCCGACGTCCTGGCCGAGCTCTTGCCCGAAGTTCTAAAATACTTCCCCTGGCCGAAATCCATGCGCTGGGGCGACCACGACGTCCGCTGGGTCCGCCCGCTCCACTCCATCGTCTGCCTTCTGGATGGCGCAGTCATTCCGTTCGCCTTTGGCCCGGTGACGTCGGGCAACACCAGCCGCGGCCACCGCTTCCACGCGCCAAACCCCTTCGAGGTCGAAAGCGCCGCCCAGTACAATAAAGAGCTCGCGCGCCGCTACGTCGTGCTCGACCGCGACCAGCGCCGCGAGGGCATTCGCGGGCAGGCGGATCTGATCGCGCAGCAGCGGAAACTCCGCCGCCGGCCGGACGAGGCGCTGCTCGACGAAGTCACCGGCCTCGTCGAATGGCCGGTCGCCGTCTGCGGCGCCATCGACGAGGCCTTCATGGACCTGCCGCCCGAGGTGCTGGTCACCTCCATGCGCACCCATCAGAAATATCTCGCCCTCGAAGACGAGGCGGGAAAGCTGGCCCCGTACTTCGTCGCGATCGCCAATCTCGAAGCCAAGGACGGCGGCGAGGCGATCGTCAAAGGCAACGAGCGCGTGCTCCGCGCCCGCCTTTGGGATGCCAAGTTCTTCTGGGACCAGGATCGACGCCAGCCGTTGGATGAATTTGTACCGAAGCTGAATGATATCGTGTTTCATGGAAAGCTCGGTTCAATGTGGGAGAAGGTCCATCGGCTCAATGGTCGCATAATCTCCCTTGGAGCTTCTATAGACGGTCTGGACAAGCACGCTGCGAGGCGCGCGGCGGAGCTGGCCAAGGCCGACCTGGTCACTGGTATGGTCCGCGAGTTTCCGGAGCTTCAAGGTGTCATGGGGCGCTACTACGCCGAGGCTCAAGGCGAAGCCAAAGTCGTTGCCGAGGCCATCGGCGATCACTATTCGCCGCAGGGACCGAGTGATCGCTGCCCGACAGCGCTTGTAGGCGTCGCTGTGGCACTTGCCGACAAGCTCGACACGCTTGCCGGGTTCTTCCATATCGGCGAGAGGCCGACAGGATCGAAAGATCCGTTCGCGCTTCGCCGGGCAGCGCTTGGTGTGATAAGGCTGATCATCGAGAACCAGCTCAGAATTCCGCTCAAGGACGAAATCAGGATTGCTGCTGTGGCTTACGCCGCAAGTGATCCAGATGCTGTTGTCGCTGACCTGATGGCATTTTTCGCCGACCGTCTGAAAGTCCATCTCCGCGAACAGGGCGTGCGTCACGACCTGATCAGCGCCGTCTTCGCCACCGGCGACGATGATCTTGTCCGCCTGCTGGCCCGCGTCGACGCGCTCGAAAAATTCCTCGCCAGCGCCGACGGCGCCGATCTCCTCGCAGGCTATCGGCGCGCGAACAACATCGTGCGCATCGAACAGAAGAAGGACGACCTGGCGCTCGACGGCAATGTCGACGATGGCGTTCTCGAAGCGGTCGAGGAGCGGCAGCTCTACGAGGGGCTGGAGTCCGCGGATCACCGCATCCGACGTGCGCTGGAAAAAGAGGACTTCGCGGACGCCATGGCGGCGCTGGCGGAACTCCGTCGGCCGATCGACACCTTCTTCGACAAGGTGATCGTCAATGCCGACGATCCCGAGGTCCGAAGGAACAGGCTCAATCTTCTGAGCAACATTCATCGTTCGATCGCGAGGGTCGCTGACTTCTCGAAGATCGAGGACGTCACCTCGGACAACCACAACCGGCGGGTCGCTTGATGGGCAAATGGGTCTACGGTTTCGGTGCGGGCAAGGCGGATGGCGACGCCTCCATGAAGGCGCTGCTGGGCGGCAAGGGCGCCAATCTCGCCGAGATGAGCGGCCTTGGCCTGGCCGTGCCACCCGGTCTCACCATCACCACCGACGTCTGCACCCATTACTACGCCCACGGCAAGACCTACCCGAGCGAGCTCGAAGGTGAGGTCGAGCGCGGTCTCGCGGCCATCGAGGAGACCGCGGGCGCCGTGCTCGGCGATCCGCGAAATCCGCTCCTTCTCTCGGTGCGCTCGGGTGCCCCCATCTCCATGCCGGGCATGATGGACACCGTGCTCAATCTCGGCCTGAACGACGACACGGTGGAAGGCCTCGCCGCCGGCAGTAACGACGCCCGCTTCGCGCGCGACAGCTATCGCCGCTTCATCCAGATGTATGGCGACGTCGTGCTCGGCGTCGATCACTACCTGTTCGAGGACCAGCTCGACGAGATCAAGCGCGATCACGGCTACAAGCTGGACAACGAGCTGTCGGCCGACGATCTCGCCGACCTGATCGAACGTTACAAAAAAATCGTCGAGCAGGAGGTCGGCGAGCCCTTCCCGCAGGACGTCCACGCCCAGCTCTGGGGCGCTGTCGGCGCGGTCTTCAGCTCCTGGATGACCCCACGCGCGATCACCTACCGGCGGCTGCACGACATCGACGAGGCCATGGGCACCGCGGTCAACGTCCAGGCCATGGTGTTCGGCAATCGCAGCGAGGACAGCGCCACCGGCGTCGCGTTCACCCGAAACCCCTCGACGGGCGAGCGCCGCCATTACGGCGAGTTCCTGATCAACGCCCAGGGCGAGGACGTGGTCGCCGGCATCCGTACGCCGCAGCCGCTCACCGAGGCCATGAAGGAGGAGACCTCGAGCGATCTCACCTCGATGGAAGTGGCGATGCCCGAGGCCTTCGCCGAGCTGACCGCCGTCTTCGACAGGCTCGAAGCCCACTACCGGGACATGCAGGACATCGAGTTCACCATCCAGGAAAAGCGTCTCTGGATCCTACAGACCCGCTCCGGCAAGCGCACCACGCCGGCCGCCCTCAGGATCGCGGTCGACATGGCGAACGAGGGGCTGGTCACCGAAGAGGAGGCCATCTGCAGGATCGAGCCCGCCTCGCTCGACCAGCTGCTCCACCCCTCCCTCGACCCCGATGCCCCGCGCGAGGTGATCGCCAGAGGCCTGCCCGCCTCGCCCGGCGCCGTCTCCGGCCAGGTGGTGTTCGACAGCGACGAGGCCGAAAGGCTCGGCAATGCCGGCACCGACGTCATCCTGGTGCGCGTCGAGACCTCGCCCGAGGACATTCACGGCATGCACGCCGCCAAGGGCATCCTGACCGCGCGTGGCGGCATGACCAGCCATGCCGCGGTGGTCGCGCGCGGCATGGGCAAGGCCTGCGTCTCGGCGGCCTCCGGCATCGACATCGACTATGGCGGTCAGCGCCTGAAGGCCGGCGGGCACGACATCAAGGCGGGCGACCTGATCACCATCGACGGCAGCGCCGGCGAGGTCATGCTCGGCGCCGTGGCCACGGTCGATCCGGTCATCTCCGACGATTTCGCCACCCTCATGGGCTGGGCGGATGCCAGGCGAACCCTCAAGGTTCGCGCCAACGCCGAAACACCGGCGGATGCCGAAACCGCGCGGAAATTCGGCGCCGAGGGCATCGGGCTTTCGCGCACCGAGCACATGTTCTTCGACGAGGCGCGTATCGTCGCCATGCGCGAGATGATTCTCTCGGAGACCGAGGAAGGCCGCCGCGCAGCGTTGAAGAAAATTCTGCCGATGCAGCGCCAGGATTTCGTCGAGCTGTTCGAGATCATGGCCGGCTGTCCCGTCACCATCCGCCTGCTCGACCCGCCGCTGCACGAGTTCCTCCCCCACGAGGACGACGAGATCGAGGAGGTCGCCGAGGCCTCCGGCATCGACGCCGACGCCCTTCGCCGGCGTGCGCGGGAACTGAAGGAAGCCAACCCCATGCTCGGCTTTCGCGGCTGCAGGCTCGGGATCCTCTTCCCGGAAATCTACGAAATGCAGGCGCGCGCCATCTTCGAGGCCGCCATCGAAAGCGAGAGGAAGACCGGTGACGCCGTCGTGCCCGAGGTCATGGTGCCGCTCATCGGCACGGCCAGGGAATTCGACATCCTGAAGGCGCAGATCGACAAGGTCGCGAAAGCGGTGATCCAGGAGACCGGCGGCACGCTCACCTACCAGACCGGCACCATGATCGAGGTTCCTCGCGCTGCACTGCAGGCGGGCGAGATCGCCAAGACCGCCGAGTTCTTCAGCTTCGGCACCAACGACCTCACCCAGATGGCGCTCGGCCTCTCCCGCGACGACAGCTCCAAATTCCTGGAGGCCTATATCCAGCAGGGCATCTACCCCACCGACCCCTTCGCCAGCATCGACGTCGAAGGCGTCGGCCTCCTGGTCAAGCTCGCGACCGAGCAGGGCAGGGCGTCGCGGCCGGATATCAAGCTCGGCATCTGCGGCGAGCATGGCGGCGATCCCGCGAGCGTCGCCTTTTGCCACCGCGTCGGCCTCGACTACGTCTCCTGTTCCCCCTACCGCGTCCCCATCGCCCGCCTGGCCGCCGCCCAATCCGCGGCGCGCCGCGCCGAGGGTTGACTTGCAACGCGCCGCGTTGACGGTTGACTGCCTGGAGACCGTGCTGACGCGGCTGAGGGAAGGCGGGAAGAGGGCGCTGGCGGACGCGCTGGCCCGGGTGGAGGCGGCGCCGGATGCGGAGGCGACGGTCGATCTTCTGGACCAGGCCTATCATGGGGCGCAGGGGGCACGTCATTGGCATCACGGGGCCGCCGGGTGTCGGCAAGTCCACGCTGATCGCGGCGCTGATCAAAGGCTTCCGGAAGAGAGGTGAGAGCGTCGGCGTGATCGCCATCGATCCCTCGTCCCGGCGCTCCGGCGGCGCGCTGCTCGGGGATCGCGTGCGCATCGACACCGACCCGCCGACCAGGGCGTCTTCGTCCGCTCCATGGCCGCCCGCGACCGTCTCGGCGGCCTGGCCGCGATCACCACCGCCGCCGTGGTCCTGATGCGCGCCGTGTTCGACCGCGTCATCGTCGAGACCGTCGGCGTCGGACAAAGCGAGACCGACATCGCCTCCGTCGCCGACAGCGTCCTCCTCTGCGTCCAGCCCGGTTCCGGCGACAGCCTCCAATACATGAAAGCCGGCATCGCCGAGATCCCGGACATCGCCATCGTCACCAAGGCCGACCTCGGCGCCGTCGCCCGCCAGACCCGCCGCGACCTCCAGTCGGCGCTTGCCGCGACCGGCGGCGTCGGCGGCCGGACCGGCTGGACCATCCCGGCGCTGGCCCTCGCCGCCGGCGAGGAGGGGGCGGCCGACGAGTTGATCCACGCCATCGACCGCCACCGCCTGCACATCGAAGCCGGCCCGATCGACGAGCGCCGACGACGCCAGGCCGAATCCTGGCTCGAAGGTGCCATTCGGGAAGTCTATGGCCGCCAGGGTCTGAAGACCGCCGAGACCATGCCCGGCGGCTGGCGTCTGGGGCCGGGACAATCACCCTTTCGACGCATCCAGATCGTCCGAAAAAACCTCGCCGATCGCTTCTCCTGACACCGGCCGCCAACGATCACTCCGGCGTCCCCAAATGCGCGGAAGTGATCGTCCACGCACGATCGGGCCTTCAATTTGCGGCCTCCATGCGCCATCCTTGACAGCATTCCGCGCGGCGACCTAGGTTGCTAATCATTTCACCAGATGAACAATCTTTCAAAAGACGCGCACAAGCGTTGGAAGGGCGATCGGGGTTGGCGACACTGGCATCAGAGCGAGCGCATGAGCGGCCCCGGTCCCTGCTCCCCGGCTGGCTGACCGGCGATCACCCGTTCCCCTGGCTCGCCCCGCTGCTCGCCATGATCCTGGCCTTCGGCATCTACCCGCTGCTCTACGCGGTCTGGCTGACCATGAACCAGCAGAACCGCTTCACCCGTCAGATCGAGTTCGTCGGCGCCGACAACTGGCTGAAAGCCTTCGGCGACGCTCGCCTTTGGAGCTCGCTCGGCGTCACCTTCACCTACACCGCCGTCTGCCTGGTGATCCAGGTGGCGCTCGGCCTCGGCATCGCGCTGCTGCTCGACAGCGAACGCCGCGGCTACGGCCTCCTGCGCTCCCTCATGACCCTGCCGCTGGTGGTCCCGCCCGCCGTCACCGGCTTGATGTTCCTTCTCATGGAAGACGCGCAATTCGGTGTTCTGGCTTACTATTTGGGCCTCGTCGGCCTCGCCGATCCGAGCGATCCGATCCTCGCCAACCGCTGGACCGCCCTGCCGGGCGTGATGCTCGCCGACATCTGGCAGTGGACCCCTTTCATGGTGCTGATCATCCTCGCCGGCCTGCGCGCACTCCCCAAGGAGCCCTTCGAGGCCGCGGCGATCGACGGTGCGAGCGCGGTCCAGGCCTTTCGCCATCTCACCCTGCCGCTGCTCGGCCGTGTGCTTGCCGTGGCGGTCCTGATCCGCACCATCGACCTGTTCCGGATCTACGACTACGTCTACGCCATGACCGGCGGCGGCCCCGGCACGGCCACGGAAACCCTCAGCTTCTACGCCGGTCGCGCCTTCGGCGTCGCCGACTTTTCCTACGCCGCCACCCTCAGCCTGATCACGCTGATCGCGCTCAATCTCATCTGCTTTCTGTTCATCAAATTCGCCCGGGTGAAGTTCTGATGCCGGAAAGCCGAAGCGCCGCCCTCATCCGCGACGTCGTCGCCTGGCTCGTGGTCCTGCTGTTCGTCTTCCCGCTGTTCTGGTGGGTGCTCGCCTCCTTCAAGCCCTACACCGCGATCTTCAATCAGACACCGGTCTACACCGACTTCACGCCGACCACCGACAACTACGCCATCACCATCTTCGGCCAGTCGCGCATCAATCTCGAAGGCGGGATCGGCGGCCAGACCGGTGGTGCTTCCAGCTACTATTCGATCCCTTCGATCCTCGACAGCCTGATCGTCGCGGTCGGCTCGACGGCGCTCGCCGTGTTCCTCGCGACCCTCGCCGCCTACGGCCTCTCCCGTTTCACCTTCCGGGCCAAGCACCATTTCGTCTTTTTCGTGCTCGCCCAGCGCATGATGCCGCCGATCGCGGTGGCGATCCCGCTGTTCTTCATTTTCAGGGACATAGGCCTGCGGGACACCCATCTCGGCCTGATCCTCGCGCACACGCTGATCAACCTGCCGCTCGCGACACTGCTCCTGAAAAGCTTTTTCGACGACGTGCCGCGCGAGCTCGACGAGAGCGCCATGCTCGATGGAGCCACCCGCCTCGACGTGTTTCGCATGGTGGTCCTGCCGCTGGTCAAGGGCGGCATGGCCGCGACCGCGGTGCTCTGCTTCATCTTCTCCTGGACCGAATTCCTGATCTCGCTCCAGATGACCACGTCCATCCGCACCATCCCGGTGAAGATCACCACCTTCGTCACCTCGACCGGCACCGAATGGGGCATGATCACTGCGCTCGGCAGTGCGGCGCTGCTGCCGAGCTTCATCTTCATCATGCTCGTCCAGCGCCATCTCGTGCGCGGCCTGACCCTCGGCTCGCTCAAGGAGTGATTGCCGGCGGCGGCCGCACGACGTATGGGATAACGGCAAGCTCTAACAGGGAGGTTTTCATGAGCTTTAGAGAACATGACAGAAAGACCTACATCGCCGATCTGGCGGCGAGGTTCGGCCGGCGCAACATGTCCAAGCGCGAGTTCCTGAAGAAGGCGGCCATGGCCGGCGTCGGCTTCTCCGCTTTCTCCGCGAGCTTTCTCGGCGGTGTGCGTCCCTTCGGCGGCCTGACCAATCTCGGTACGCCGTTCGCACAGGCCCAGACGCCGGACGACGTCGCCGCCTGGCTGAAGGACGTCGGCAAGCCGTTCGCCGGCACCACCATCCGCTACACCTCCGAGGCGACGCCGCCGACCAACGTCGCCTCCGAGCTCAAATCCGAGTTCGAGGAGCTGACCGGCATCAATGTCGAGATCGAGATCGTGCCGCTGGAGCAGGTGCTGCAGAAGGCCACCCTCGACGCCCAGGGCCAGCTCGGCACCTACGACCTCTATTATCTCGACCAGGCCTGGGCGGCGCTGTTCTCGCCGGACACCGTCAACCCGCGCGAGCTCTACGATTCGAAGCCCGAGCTCGCCATGCCCGGCTATGACTGGGACGACTTCTCGCCGCCGCTGGTGGAGGGCATCGCCACCGCCTACGGCCAGATGATGGGCGTGCCCTTCGACATCCCGATCGCCATCCTGATGTACCGGAAGGACCTCTACGACAAGCACGGTCTCGAAGTGCCGACCACCATGGACGCCTTCATGGAGACCACCAAGGCGCTGCACGAGGCCGAGATCGGCAACGGCATCCACGGCACCACGGGCGAGCTCAAATCCGGCCACTATTCGCTGGAATGCGACTGGACCATCTGGCTCTGGGCTCATGGCGGCTCGATCTTCAACAAGGACGGCATGTTCTCCGGCCATGACGAGCAGGGCATGGCGGGGCTCCGCTACATGCTCGAGCTGGTCGACTACATGCCGGCCGCCGCCAAGACCTGGACCTGGGACGGCCAGTGGCAGTCCATGGCCCAGGGCATCGCCGCCCAGTGCATCTCCTGGGGCGAGTTCTTCCCGGGCCTCGACGGTGGCGACTCGAAGGTCGGCGGCGGGCTCATGGAAGCCGCGATTCCGCCGGAAGAGGTCGCCGTGCGCGCGCCCGAGGACGCCGGCTTCAACGAGATCCCCCATATCGGCCATCAGGGCGGTTCCTCCATCGCGCTCTCCAAATACTCGAAGAACCCGGACGCGGCCTGGCTGTTCATGCAGTGGGTGACCTCGAAGGACCTGGTCGCACGCAGCTCGACCGTCGGCGGCGGCGCCTCACCGGTGCGCCTCTCGGCGTTCAAGGACGAGCGCGTGCTCGCCGCCGCCAAACCCGGCGCCGGCACCACCCGCCACTTCCCGGCGATCGAGTGGACCATCAACAATCGCATGGGCTCAGAGCCGGACATCCCGACCTGGGCGGAGATCGCCAACAATGTCATCCCCGTGCGTCTCGGCGAGCTGCTCGCCGGCCAGTATGACAGCCCGGAGGCGGCGATGGAGGTGATCGCGAGAGAAACCGACGAACTCGCCGCTCCCTTCCGCGGCTAGCCGTCAGCGACGGCGGGCTTGGCTTGCCTGAGCAGGCTGGCCCGTCGTGCCATCGGCGATGGCGGGCTTGACTTGCCTGAGCGGGTTGGGCCGCCGTCGCGGTGGTGTCGACGGTCGGGTGCGGGCGGATTGTTCCGAGAGCGAAGGGGTGATCTCGCCTGCGCCCGTCGGTCGACGTCAGGGATGATCGCTCCAGTCGAGTTGGGGACGGAGCTGCGGGCCTTGCGGGGCTGGTGGAATGTCCACATCATCCGGTTCTTGCTGCTGTCACCAGAAACAGCGGTAATCGGCCTGATTTTCGAGATTGCTTGCGGGTGTCATTTGCCGAAGACGCACCATCAGCCTTTCGCCTCGGCTTTCTGATGATGATGTTAGCGGCGGAAACGGCGGAAACGGCGGAAACTGGCGGATGACGCGGGATATCGTGATCGGGGTCGACAGCAGCACCACGGCGACCAAGGCGATCGCCTGGAGCGGCGACGGCCGGCTGCTCGCCGAGGGGCGCGCGCCGATCGCGCTCGACAACCCGGCACCGCTCTTCTACGAGCAGGACGCGCGGCACTGGTGGCGAGCACTCTGCGCTGCGCTCAAGGAGCTCGGCGAAAAGATCGATCTCGGACGGACGGCCGCCGTTTCGATCGCCAATCAGCGGGAGACCTGGGTCGCGGTCGATGCGGATGGCGAACCGCTTCGGCCGGGCATGGTCTGGATGGACGAGCGCGGCCGGCCGGACGTCGATCTCTTGGAACAGAGCATAGGGCGCGAGCGGCTGCTGCAGATCAGCGGCAAGATCCCGGGGCCGCTGCCCTGCCTCTATTCCATCCACTGGATGAAGCGCGAGGAGCCGGATCTCTACGCCAAGGCCGCGCGGTTTCTGGACGTGCATGGCTATCTCGCCTGGCGTCTGACCGGCGACTATCGGACGAGCTGGGCGAGCGCCGATCCGACTGCGCTGCTCGATCTGGAGGCCAAGCGGTACGCGCCCGAGATTCTCGATGCTCTCGAGTTGGGCGGGGAGAACCTTGCCGAGGCCTGCCGGCCGGGATCGGTCCTCGGCGAGGTGCAGAAAGCCGCGTCTGGGGCCACCAGCCTCCCGGCAGGAACGCCGATCGTGGCGGGCGGTGGGGATGGCCAGGCGGCCGGGCTGGGGACGGGTGTTCTCGGTCCGGGGCGCGCCTATCTCAATCTCGGCACCGCCTCGGTCTCCGGCGTCTACGGGCAGGACTACGCCACCGATCCCGCCTTTCGCACAATGACCTCGCTCAGCGGTGAGGGCTATATTTTCGAACTTTGCCTGATCACCGGCACGTTTCTGGTCAACTGGATGGTGGAGCAGCTTTTCGAAGAGGACCCGCGAACCAACGCGGATGTCTACCAACAACTCGAGCATGAGGCGGCTCGCCTCCCGGCGGGGGCGGATGGGCTGATGCTGATGCCCTATTGGGGCGGGGTGATGACGCCTTATTGGGATGCGGATGCGCGCGGCCTCCTGATCGGGCTTTCCTCGGAGCATGGGCGTGGCCATGTCTATCGGGCGATGATGGAGGGGATCGCGCTCGACGAGGCCATGGGGCTGGAGGGCGTCGAGCGGGTCACCGGCGAGCGCGTCGAGGAACTCCTGACCATCGGCGGCGGCTCGAAAAGCGATCTCTGGAGCCGCATCGTCGCCAACTGCACGGGCAAGCCGGTGATGCGGCTTGCGACCGCCGAAGCCTCCAGCCTGGGAGCGGGAATCACGGCGGCGATCGGGGCGGGGTGGTTTCCGGACGCCAAGGCTGCGGCGAACGCCATGGCCGGCAAGGTCGAGGACGTGATCGAGCCCGAGCCAGCGCTGGTCGACCGCTATGCCGAACTACTCGGCATCTACAAGCGGCTCTATCCCCAGACCCGGACCATCCTGAACGATCTCACCCACTTCAAGGAGGCCGGCCGCAAGTGAGCGTGGATCATGCAGGCGTTCTCACCGACCTGGTCGCCGGACGCTGGTGTCATCCCTTATCGGGGAAAATCGCCACGGTGCCGTTCAAGGCCATCGTCATCCGCGAGACGTTGGACGGCTCGGAGCCGTCGTTGCTCGCAGATATCGGCTTTGCGGACAAGAAGCTCGCGGTCGTCAGCGACAGGTTTACCCATGACGTGCTCGGCGCTCGGGTCGTGCGGAACCTGGAAGCCGATGGCTTCGACGTCGAAGAGATCGTCTGGGAAAAACCGCGCTGCTCGGATGAGGGCGTCGAGGAACTGCGCGCGCTGACCTCGAAGGCCGAGGCGCTGGTCGCGGTCGGCTCGGGCACGATCAACGACAGCGTCAAATATGCGGGTTTTATCGACGGCAAACCCTTCGCGACCTTCCCGACATCGCCGATGACCGCCCATTTCGCGGGCTCGGCCTCGGTCAGCATCGACGGCATGAAAACCTCCATTCCCGCCCATCATGCCGAAGGCGTGTTCGCCGATCTGTCGGTGCTGGCCGCCTGTCCGAAGCGCCTGATCTGGTCCGCCTATGCCGATGTCGTCTGCCGCACCACGGCGCAGGTGGACTGGCTCCTGTCCCACCGCCTGCTGGGCACGCCCTATCACGATACGGTCTATCATCTGCTCGCACCGGACGAGCCTCATCTGATGGCGGAGCCGGAAGCGGTCGCTGACGGCGAGATCGAGGCGATCGCCAGGGTGACGCGCATGAACGGGCTGATGGGCCTCGGCACCGCCTTCGCCGGCAGCACCCATCACGGCAGCATGGCCGAGCACATGCTGTCCCACTATATCGACATGTTCGCGGGTGACGCCCATCCCGGCACGACGCATGGCGAGCAGGTCGGCGTCGCGACCCTGGCGATGAACCGGCTGCATCATCTGATCTTGGATCGGGACGAGCCGCCCGTATTGAAGTCGACCGTCGTGGATCGCGAGGCGATCGAGATGCGGTTTGGAACGTTGATCGCGGAGGCTTGTCTCAAATCCTTCGACGCCAAGCGTTTCGACCAGGCGGCGATCGATCATCTGAACGAAAACCTCGAAAAAATCTGGCCGGCGCTGATTGCGGAGCTGCGGCCGCTGATGCTCGATCCCGACAACATCGAGGATGCCCTTCGGAGGGTCGGCGCACCGGTTTCGGCGGAGGAGCTGGGGCTCGCTTCGGATTTCTGGCAGGATGCCCTCTGCTTCGGACGCTACACGCGGGATCGCTACACCATGCTCGACCTCGCCGGCGATGCCGGTCTTCTCGATGAATTTTCCCGGACCTGCCGCTGATGGCCAGGATCACGATCATCGGTTCGGGCGTCATGGGCACGTCGATCGCCGTGCCCGCGCTGGACAATGGCCACGCCGTCACGCTGGTCGGCAGCCCGCTGGACGACGCCATCATCGAGACCATGCGCGGTGGCGACGCCCATCCCAAGCTCGACCGGCCGGTGGCCGGTGACGTGACCTATCGGCGCGAGGAGGAGTTGACGGCGCAAGAGGTCGAGGCGTCGGATATCGTGCTGCTTGGGGTGAGCAGTGCGGGGATTCCCTGGATTCTCGATTATCTCCTCGGCTTCGGCGTGCCGATCTCGCGGCTTATGATGGTCACCAAGGGGCTGGACGTCACCGAAGGCGGCGGCGTTCGGACCTTGCCGCCGCGCGTTCTCGAAAGCCTTCGGCCGCTTGGCGCGTCGCCGGCGGTGATCGGCGTCGGCGGTCCCTGCATCGCGCGGGAATTGTCGAACCGGGCGCCGACCGCGGTGGTCTACGGCCACACCGACAAGGCCGCGGCGGATTTCTGCCGGAAGGCGTTCGAGACCGGCTATTACCACATCCGCCCGTCCGCCGATCTGATCGGCGTCGAGGCGAACGCGCCCTTGAAGAACTTCATGGCGATCGGCGTCTCCGCCACCTGGTCCCGCTACCCCGACCCGGTCAAGGGCGACGCCAGGCAGATGAACCCCACTGCCGCGGTGTTCGAACAGGCCGTCCACGAACTCGCGCTCCTCACCCAATGGCTCGGCGGCAACCCCATGACCGCCCTCCGCCTCGCCGGCGCCGGCGACCTGTTCGTCACGGTCAATGCCGGCCGCAATTCCAGGCTCGGGCTGAGATTGGGGGCGGGCGACAGCGTGAACGAGGCCCTCGCAGGGCCCCTGGAGGGGGAGACGGTGGAGGGGGTGGATACGGGGCGGCGCTCGGGCCGGCGCTTTATAAGGCCTGGGAGCGGGATCCGGTGCTGGCGGCGGAGATGCCGCTGACGCGGGCGCTGCTGAACGCGATCCTGCACGACCAGCCCTTCAGCTTCGATATGGGTGCTTATTGGCACCGGGGTGACTGAACGAGGAAACGACGATGTCCGAAAGAAAAGTGGTTCTCGCGGCCGACCATCTCGGCCTGCCGCTCAAGGATGCGGTGAAGGCGCATCTGGAGAAGAAGGGGGTTATGGTCGACGATCTCGGCGTGAACAGCGATGACCCGGTGGACTACCCGGATGTCGGCAAGCAATTGGCCGAAAGGGTCGCTGCCGGCGACTATGAACGCGGCATCCTGGTCTGCGGCACGGGTGCGGGCATGGCGATCGTCGCCAACAAGGTGCCGGGCGTGCGCGCGGTCTGCGTCACCGATCCCTACACCGCCGAGCGCGCGATCGCCTCCAACAACGCGCAGGTGATCACCATGGGCGCACAAATCACCGGCCCCTCGGTCGCGACCATGCTGGTCGACATCTGGCTCGCCAACGAATTCAACGCCGAGCGCTCCGGCAAGAAGGTGTCGAAGATCGACTCTCTCGACAGGGACCGGGCCCGCCCTGGCTAGACCCTGTTCAGAGCCGGGTAGAGGGCGGCGTGGCGTTCCTTAAGGTCGGCGTAGAGCGACACCCAGTCCGCGCGTGGCTCGGTGACGGGACCTGACGTCGGCACCATGGTCTCGGCCGCTTGTTGGATCGTCGGGAAAGAACCGCTACCGGCCGCCGCCAACACCGCGGCGCCGAGGCAGGCGGTCTCGGCCACCTCGGAGCGACGGACCCGGCGCCGGGTCGCAGCCGCGACGATGGCGCACCAGAGATCGGAGCCGGCGCCGCCGCCGGTGATCACCACCTCCTCGATCCGCCGGTTCGACGCAGCCTCCAGTGCATCGAGCGCGCTCGCCTGTTCCAGTGCGATGCCTTCGAGGGCGGCGCGGAACAGATGGGCGGGCGTGTGGTCCAGGCCGAGACCGGTGATTGCGCCGCGCGCGGCCGGGTCCCAGTGAGGCGTCGCCGCACCGCTCCAATAGGGAAGGAGAAGGAGGTCGTCCGCACCGGGCGGGATGTCCTGCGCGGCCTCGTCGAGTTCGGCGAGCGAGCGTCCGGTGGTGGCGACCACCCACTCGATCAGCTGGGTGCAGGTGCGGATCAGGGTTTCGAAGATGAAACCGTCGCCCGACGGGCTGGTCAGCGTGCGAAAACCTGTGGCGGTCTTGTAGTCGCGGCTGTGCAGCCCGGCGACGGCGCCGGAGCCGAGCGAGAGATAGGCGAGCGTCGGGTCGAGCACGCCGAGCCCGAGACCTGCAACCTGCCCGTCGCCGCCGCCGGCGATCACCTGCAGACTTTCCAAAAGCCCGGTGGCTGAAGCGGCGTCGGCGGTCAGTCCACCGATCACCTCGCCGGGTCTGGCCAGGGCCTGCACATGCGATCGTGTCAGGCCGATTGCGGCGAGCAGGTCGTCCGACCAGTCGCCGTTCTCGGTGTCGAGCAGGCCGAGCGGATCGGCGCTCGCGATGCTGGTGACCGAACGTCCGGTCAGCCGCTCGACCAGAAAGCCGTGGACGTCGACCACGCGGGCCGCCGCGCGCATCGCATCTGGCTCGTGGGTCCGAAGCCAGGCAAGGGCGTAGAGGGCAGGGGTGGGGTCCGGATGCTTGCCGGTGATCTCGCGCAGGCGCTCGATGCCGATGCGCTTGCCGAGCTCGCGAACCTCGTCCTTCGCGCGCTCATCGATCCAGAGAATGCCCGGCCGGAGGGCGCGGCACTCCTCGTCGACAAGGGCGAAGGTCTCGCGTTGGTGGGTGATGGCGAGCGCTGCGATACGTGCGGGATCGACGGTCTCGGCGATCTCGCGGAGCGTCTGGACGAGGCCCCGCCACCAGTCCTCCGGGTCCTGCTCGGCCTGCATCGGCGCCGGACGCTCGGTCGGATGGGGTTGTCGCGCTTCGGCGATCGCCCGGCCACAGCCGTCGAAGGCGATCGCCTTGGTCGCGGTGGTGCTGGAATCGACGCCGATAACGAGATCGGGCGCCATCACCTCCTACCGGTCGCGATCGTGCGCGAGGCGCCTCGCCATATCCACAGCGGCATAGGTCAGAACGCCATCGGCGCCGGCGCGCTTGAAGGCGAGCAGCGCTTCGGCCATGGCCCGCTCGCCGTCCAGCCAGCCGTTTCCGCCGGCGGCGTGGATCATCGCGTATTCGCCGCTGACCTGATAGGCGAAGGTGGGCACGCCGAACTGATCTCTGATGCGTCTCACGATGTCCAGATAGGGCATGCCTGGCTTCACCATCACCATATCGGCACCCTCCGCGAGATCGAGGGCGACCTCGCGAAGCGCCTCGTCGGTGTTGGCGGGGTCCATCTGATAGCTCTGCTTGCCCTTCGATTTGAGCGTGCCGGCCGAGCCCACGGCATCGCGAAACGGTCCATAATAGGCGGACGCATATTTCGCGGCATAGGACATGATCCTGGTGTTCGCGAGACCCTGCTCTTCGAGCGCTCGGCGAATCACGCCGACCCGGCCGTCCATCATGTCGGAGGGCGCGATGACGTCGCAGCCGGCCTCTGCCTGCACGAGCGACTGTTTCACGAGAACGCCGAGCGTTTCGTCGTTCAGGATGTCGCCGTCGTCGTTCAAGAGGCCGTCATGGCCGTGGCTGGTATAGGGATCGAGGGCGACGTCGCAGATCACGCCGATATCCGGCACCTCCGCCTTGATCGCGCGTACGGTGCGGCAGACGAGGTTGTCAGGATTGACCGCCTCGGCGCCGTCGTTCGTCTTGAGCCCGCTCGGCGTCACCGGAAACAGGGCGACGCCGGGGATGCCGAGATCCCTCGCTTCCGCGATCTTCGGCAGCAGGCGATCGATGCTCAGCCGCTCGACGCCGGGCATCGAGGCGACGGGCTCATGTCCGTTTTCGCCCTCGAGGACGAAGACCGGCCAGATCAGGTCGGCGGCGTCCAGACGGTGCTCGGCGACCAGGCGTCTGGACCAGCGGTCCTGGCGGTTGCGCCGCATTCTGGTTTTCGGAAAGCTGGCGTTCACGGAGCTCGGCATTGGCAGTCGCATCGTTTGCTGTCGGTTTCTTCCAGCCGATTTATAGCCGCGTTCGGCCGACAAACCTAGGGGTATGGGCGGGGGGCGGGGAGACGATCGCATGCCAAGGACATCGAAGCGCCCTGGCCTTGGTGCACAACCCAGCATTTCACTAAAATGTATCAGGCTCGACAATTAACAATCACGGTCGCACAATGGTACGGTCGAATGGGAATTCGAGGCATCTGGAGAAGAACAGCGGAAACGCATGACTTCAGTGTTGCGCGCCGTCCGGTTGGGGGAAGATTATGAGAATTCCTATGCTTTCCAGGCCACGCTCGTCACCTTAATGATGTGTTTTTGCGGAATTGTCCGTCTGATTACCGCAAAAATATAAACAGAGGTTGCAAAACCTTGTATCTCATGCTCGTTATTCGTTAGAAAGACGGCTCCTGGAAAGACATGCGAATCGAGGCCAACGTGAAGCAGAGCTATCTCGAAACAATTCGCTTAATTGAGCGCCTTCACCGTCGATTTCTGGACGTGATCAAGACTGAGCTGGATCGGTTGGGAATCGAGGACATCAACAACGTTCAAACGCTGATCCTGTCCAATATCAGCAGCGAGCAACTCACCGTCGGCGAACTCACGGCGCGTGGCTACTATCTCGGCTCCAACGTTTCCTACAACGTCAAGAAGCTGGTGGAGAACGACTATCTGACCCAGGAACGATCGCCGCACGATCGGCGGATGACGCGGGTCAAGGTCTCGCAGAAAGGGCTCGAGCTCTGCGAGCGGGTCGATGCACTCTATCAGAAAAACGCCATGGAGCTCGCGCGCGACGTGGTCAACGAAGGCCAGCTGCAATCCACCAACGAGGTTCTGACCTCGCTGGAGCGCTACTGGACCAACTACATCACCTATTCCCGCTAACGGTCAGCGACCGTTGGCTGAACTTGCCTGAGCTGAATGGTTGACCGCATGGTGTCTTGTCCGCAACTCTTGGAGAGGCGGCGCTTTCGGCGCTGAGACCTTCCGAAGTTGGACAGCGAGCATGTCGAGCAAGCCAGTCAGCGGCCCTTCCATCAGCCGATTCGACGTTCCCGATCTGCAGAATCTGCCGACAGATCTTCGTGAACGGATCGAGGAGATCGCCGAGAAGACTGGCTTCGTGCCGAACGTCTTCATGACGCTCGCCCGGCGTCCCGACGAGCTGCGAGCGTTCTTCGCCTACTACGACGCGCTGATGCTCCGCGAAGGCGGGCTGACGAAGGCGGAGAAGGAGATGATCGTGGTGGCCACCAGTGCCGCCAATCGATGCCCCTATTGCGTGGTCTCCCACGGCGCGCTGCTGCGCATCTACGCGAAGGATCCGAAGCTCGGCGAGCAGGTGGCAGTGCTCTACGAAAAGGCCGATATCACCGAACGCCAAAAGGCGATGCTTGCGGCCGCGTCCAAGCTCGGGACAGCGCCCTACACCTTCGGCGAAGCGGACATCGAGCAGCTGAGAGAGCACGGCTTCGACGACGACGATGTCTGGGACATCGGCGCGATCACCGCATTCTTTGCGCTTTCCAACCGGATGGCGCATCTGACCGACATGCGGCCCAACGACGAATTCTACCTGATGGGCCGGCTGCCCCGCGAGAAGGGCTGAGAATGGCCGATCGCGAAGATGAGAGGAACGAGAGTCGAGCTGGAAACGTCCAGCCGTCGATCACCCGGCGCCGTCTGTTGGCGGGAACCGGGCAGCTCGCTTTGCTCGCGGCATGGCTGCCGACGGGCTGTGCGCCGGTCGCGAACCGGCCCTGGTCAGACGGCACGTTCTGGGACGACGGGCTCGGCTGGGCCGACTGATCAGGATTGGCCGTAGGTCTTGGCGCCGGCTGCGAGAAACGCTTCCTCCTCCGACGTCGTATCGCGACCGAGGATCGCGTTTCGATGCGGAAAGCGGCCGAAGCGCCTGATGACGTCCGCATGCTCCTCGGCATGGGGCAGCATGTCCTCGAACCCTGCCTCCCTGATCAGCGCGATGCAGCGCTCCTGATCGGCCAGATTTTCGGCATGCATGAAGGGCATGTAGAGAAATTTTCGCCGTTCCGGCTCGAGCTCCCGATCGAAGCCGCGATCGATCGCGCGCGATGCAGCAGCGACCGCTGACGGGTCGGTGGCGAAGGCCTTGGGCGTGCCTCGATGGATATTGCGCGGCATCTGGTCGAGCAGCAGGCAAAGGGCGAGAGCACCCTCCGCCGTATCCTCCCAGGCCGAAAGCTCGCCCGCGACGGCTTTTTCGAGCAGTTCGCCATAGCCACGACGGCAGCGTTCGTCGAAGTCTTCGGTCGAATCGTACCAGCGCGGCTTGTGTTCGTCGGCGAACCAGAATTCGAGAAGCTTGTCGATCGCCTGCTGGTCAGTCTCTTCGGGCATGGTCTGCGTTCTCCTCATGGCCATCGTCGGCGAGCCGATCGAACCACCTTGTGTAGAGCCAGCGCTGAACGATCGGCAAGATGTAGATCGGCAGCTGGGCGACCGCGATCACGATCAGGAGGTCCTGACCGGCGCGATCGGCCATGGCGGCGAGCAGAAGGCCGAGATTGCGGTTGCCGCTGCAGAGACCGGCGGTCAGCGCCTGACGAAGGCCGCGCCAGGCGAAGGCGAGGGCGGCGATCGCCTGCATGAGGAGATTGAGCCCGAAGACCGCGGCCGTCGCCGCGAGCACGGCGGCGGGCTCACGCAGCGCGAGTTCGGTGACGCCGTCCATGATGGCGATCGCGAACATCAGGAGACCGATGATCGCAAGCCCGTCCAGGGAGGCGGCGTGGCGGTCGGTGAAGCCCGGCGGCAGAAAGCGACGAATGGTCCAGGCCGTAAGAAAACTGCAGCCGACCACGGCGCCGAGCCTGAGCATCAGATCGGAGATCGCCATGTCGATGTCGATGCCGAGCAGATGGAGTGCGATCGGCGGCAGGGTGAAGGGCACGAGGGCGGTGGCGGCGAGGGTGAGGACCACGGCGAGCGGCGCGTCGAGTCCGATGATCAGGGCGAGGCTCGCCGACGCCATGAGCGGCGAGGCCGCGGCCATCAGCACCAGGCTTTCATGCAGCCCCTGGGCGAGAGGCAGCCATCCCAAGAGGTAGTCGATGAGGAAGGGCGCGATGATCAGGAGCCAGAGCAGCAGGAGTGCTGCGAGGGAGGGCTGCCGCGCGTAGTCGGTCAGCCTTCGCCAGTCGAGGCGGATGAGCGCGATGATGAAGGGGCCGACGATCCCGGGGATCAGGAGTGGCTTCATCAAGGCGGCGAGCGGCGGGATCAGCAGCCCGATAAAGACGCCGGCCGGCAGGATGACGCTGCCATGACGACCGAGGGTTGCGAGTGCCGAGACGATCGGGCTCAGATTGGTCCGTCCCCAAAAAGAAGAGGCCGGCCCCCACCCGGCCGGCCTCCAATGGAGCCTGTCGGCGCTGCCGACCTATTTGATCGCGAGCGGCGAGCCGATCGAGCCGGTGGCGCCGGCGATCGGTGCCGGGCTGTAGATATAGGTGAAAACGAAGGTACCGTCGTCCACGAGTTGAGTCAGGCGCAGGTTCTCCTGGTTCACGATGCCGTGGCGGGTCTGCAGCATCTGATGGATGCAGAACGCGCAGGCTTCCTCGCCCGGATAGGGCACGGGGTCGGTGGCGTTCCAGGTGTCGCCGCCGGTGCCGCCGGCCTGGATCTCGGCGACCCAGTTCGCAGTCTCGGCGCAGATACCGGGCGAGCCGTCATTGTAGGCCGCCGCATCGTCCCAGTGGGCTTCCCAGCCATAGCGGAACAGGATGTAGTCACCGCTCTGGAATTCGAAATCGGCCATGCCCTGTTTTTCGAGCGCCGCATTGACGTCGTCCATGGAGGCGCATTCGCCGGCGCTCATGACGTCGACCTCGCGTGCGCCTGCGATGTCGAGCAGCACGCCGCGCGCGACGATCGGATGCAGCTTCTCGGTGCCGAGCTTCTGCAGGCCGTAAGGGTTGGCCATCTCGGCTTCGGTGAAGCCGTTGTAGAATCTCATCTGCGCGAGGTCGCCATTGGTGCCGACCTGCACGCCGATATGGCCGAGGCCGTCGAACTGGGTGCCGACCTGGCCGATCTCGGTGGCGAGGTAATCGTCGTTCCAGACGATGCTGTTGCCGCCGAAGGGACCGCCATTCGGGGTGCCGGGGATGCGCAGCGCCCATTTTCGCGCGCCGAACAGCGGCATCTCGGCGGTGTAGTCATGGCCGAGCCGGTAGACCTTGCCTTCGGTCGCCTCGGCCAGGCCGCGCTTGACCACCTCGGGATCGGTGTACCAGTTGGTGGAGCCGGCTTCGTCGCCTTCGCCCCAGAGCGCGTTCGGCCACCATTCGGAGCCGAGCGGCGTGTCCATGCTGTCGCCGTCGACCCAGGGCTTGCCGGCGCAGTCCTGCCAGCTCTCCGGACTGCATTCGGCCCAGGCCACGCCGCTGGTCAGAACCAGCGAGCCAGCAGCCATCATGACACGTACGAAGACCGTTCATACGGGTGCCTCCCTCATTAAGATGTTTATGGTACGGAATAGTAACACGCAGCGGCGCAGAGAGCCAGACCTGACCAACAAGCGAAAAAGCATTTCAAAATAAAGATACGTTATTGCATAGAGTTCACTAAAATTGCTTCGAATGCTAGGGTTGCCACTGGCTATTGCGGGTTGCCGTTCTCGTCCAAAAGCAGGAGCTCGTCGCCCGGATCGATCTGCTCGTCATTGTAGGAGAGAAGCTGATCGTCGGAGAGATTGCCGGCGGGTGCCGCGGCCGCAGCCGGGGCAGGCGCCTCCGCGGTCTCGGCGGACGCGGTCTCTGCCGGTTGCTCGGCCGCGGGTGCTGCGGCCGCCGGCTCTTCCGCAGGCGTGACGGCGGCGATGACCGGGCCCGGTGCTGCCAGTTCCTCCGGCGTGAGCTGCTCGCGAGGTGCAGGCGGTGAGGGCGCGAACGCCGGAAAGGCGCGGCGGGCCTCGGCGTCCTCGGCCGCTGCCGGGGCTGCCGCTTCGGCTGCGGGCGCTTGGCCTGCGGGTGCGAGTGCCGCCTGCTGCTGCGGCTGCACGGCGGCATCGAGTGCCGCGATCTCGGGCGGGGACTCCGCCAGGGCCGCCGGGTTCTGCACAGGATCAGGTGTGGTCAAAACACTGACGTCGGGGCCGACGACCGGAGCCGGCGTGCTGCGTGTCGCAAGCAGTTCGGCGCCGAGCTGCTCGATCGTGATGTTGAGGTCGTCGATCCGCGTGCCGAGCGCGGTCATCTGCGCTTCCATGCCGTCGAAGCGCCGTTCGTTCGCCATCAGCTGATCTTTGAGATGGAAGATGTCGTTCGCGATCCAGACCAGGCCGGAGAGCAGCAGCGCACCGAAGATCGCAATCGTCCAGGCCATGACATTTTGCGCGCGGCGCAGATGGTCATGGGACTGTCCGAGATGCTCCACCGATCCATTCATATCCTGGATCGTCCATTGCAAGGACCTCACGGCCCCCGTCATGCCCGCCACCGGCGCTTTCGCTGCTGTAGCCATCGCTCACTCGTCTACCGGTTGTTCGTCGCCCCGGAACCCGGTGCCGCCGATCGTCGGTCTCGTGGTGACCACGGACCTGCGTTTCGGACCTGCTGCGCGTTCCGCCCCCAAAGCCATGGCGATCCACGATGCCCGCTTCCTGGCTGCAAATGCAAAATCGAGCCGGATATTCCCTCGAACTTCAAGGAAATTTTCGCCTGCCGGTTTCGAACGCACTCGGCGGAAAGCGAAAGCGGACAATCATGAAGGCCAACGTAATGCGCGAAAGAGAGGCGTCAATTGATCGTATTTGTCGCAGGGAGGAAGCAGGCTTCGCGCCAGCCCTTCACTTCGCCGTGTAGCCGCCGTCGACCGGCAGCGTCACGCCGGTGATGAAGCTTGCCGCATCGGAGGCGAGGAAAAGTGCAGCACCCGTCATGTCGTCGGGACGGCCCCAGCGACCCATGGGCGTGCGTTCGAGAATCTGGCGGTCGCGATCGTCCTGCCGCCAGTATTCGGTGAGCTTGGTCTCGATCCAGCCGGGTGCGATCCCGTTCACGCGCACGCCGAACGGGGCCCAGGCCACCCCCAGGGTCTGGGTGAGTTCGAGAATGCCCGCCTTGCTGGCGCCGTAGCCCGGCGATCCCGGCGCGCCGAAATAGCTCGTCATCGAGGCGATGTTGACCACATTGCCCGAAGCTTTCTTCAGCAAAGGCAGCGCCGCCATCGAGAGGCGGAAGGTGCCGGAGAGATTGATCGCGATCACCTTCTCGAAATTCTCGGGCTTGTAGGCCGCCTCGTCGCGGATGGTGTTGCCGGCGCAATTGATCAGCACGTCGAGCGCGGACATCTCACCCGGCAGAGCCTCGACCGCGCGCGCATCCTCCATGTCCAGCTGTCGAAATGTGAGCCCCGTCAGGTCGCCTGCATAATTCGACCTTTCGGCGCGCGTGCCGGTGATCCAGACATCGCCGCCCGCCTCCTGAAACGCCTTGGCGATCGCCAGGCCGATGCCGCTGGAACCGCCGGAGATCAGCACTGTCTTGCCGCCGTAGTCGAACGTCGCCCGCATGTTCTCATCCTCCTCCTCTCTGCACTTGGCACGGACGGCCGGCCGAAATCAAGCGCCGCCGGCCGGCGAAATGTCGCTGCAGCCGTTTTCGACAGCGTTCCCTTCGGTTTTGAATCTATAAGTTAAAGCAATTTATGGTTGAAATATGACGCGCAACGGCTTAGGTGCATGCCGATGAGTTGGAACGCTGGTGGCAGCATGCAGAGATGCCGATGAGGTGGCCGCTGATTTTTCTGTTGACGATGCCGATGGTCGCTGGCCCGGCGGTCGCGGCGCCCGGCGACCATTGGACGATCGCGGGCGACAACGTCAACCTGCGGCGCGGGCCGGACACCGGCGCCGAAATCAAGCGCCAGTTGAGCCGCGGCCAGAAGGTCGTCGAGCGTACGCAGAAGGGCGACTGGCATCATGTCGAAGTGATCGGCACCGGCGGGCTTCTGGGCTGGGTGCATGCCTCGCTTCTGGTCGAGGGACGGGCACCGTCGGCGGCCTCGATCGTCGAGACACCGATCGAAACGCCGGGTGCCGTGCCGGATCTGTCACCCGAAGCGCCGGTGGCCGTGCGCGACGCCTTTCAGGAGAAGACGGCTCGGGAGAAGCCGGCCGCGGCCCCGCCTTCGGTCGAAGACCTGCCTGACGAAGAGACCATTCTCGAAGGCATGCTCGACTTCGTGGAGCGGCGCGACCGGCTGCCGAAGGACCCGGCGCGGCCGCGCATCGGTCACAGCGGCCGCGAGATCATCAGCCCGGTGCCGATCCGCAAGCCGGGCGATCAGAGCCGGGTGCCGACCGAACTGGTGCTCGCCTCCAGCCCCGAGATCGTCGGTATCGATGTCGAGGCGATGGAGCATTTTCGAGACAGCGTCTCCTATCTGAACGCTCGTGCCTGGAGCGTCGCCGGGATCAAGCTGTTCTCCGAGATCGAACCGGTCGGCGGCGGCGTCGTCCAGGTGAAGACCACCCGGGACTGGTTCGACGTGCCCGAGATCGGTCAGTCCAGCTATCTCAACACGCTGGTGGATCGCTGGGCGAGCGCCAAGGCGGACGGGACGCCTGCCGGCGTGATGCTGGTCGATCCGGGCGGCGATGTCCTGATGCACAAGACCAAGCCCTGACATGTCAGGTGCCTGCGGCTCTTGAGTCCGAACCGGGTCGCCGTCTACCATTCCTTCGCAAACCGAAGATCTGGGAGGAGCAATGGCGGATCATCGTGAAGCGGGCCTGGCGCTTGCCGAGGCCAGAAAGGAGCGCCGGAACCTGGCGGTCCTGCCGGGCGGCCTGCCGGAGGACGAGGCTGCTGCCTATGCGATCCAGCGTGTGGCGATCGAGGCTTACGGTACCGACCGGGCGGGCTATAAGATCGGTGCGACCAATCCCGCGGCCCAGGCCATGCTGGGCACCGACCATCCTTTCAGGGCGCCGCTGTTCGCACGCGACTGCCATGAAGCCGGCGCTTCCATCGCCGAGCCCGGCCACGGCCTGATCGGCCTCGAGCCGGAATTTGCGCTTCGTCTCGACGCGGACCTGCCGGCGCGGGATCGGCCCTACACGCGAGATGAAACCGACGCGGCCGTGGCCACGGTTCATCCCGCCTTCGAGATCATCGGCCTTCGCCTCCCCGACGAGCTCTTTCGGAACGCCATCATCGTCACGGCGGACTTCGGGGCGAATGTCGGCTTCATGCCCGGCGAGGGGCTCACCGACTGGCGGGCGCATGATCTCTCGCAGGTTGCCGTCCACGTTGACGTCGAGGGCGAGGAGGTGGCGAGCGGCTCGGGCGCGAACGTTCTCGGCCATCCGCTGAACGCCCTGCTCTGGCTCGCCAACGATCTCGCTGTCTCGGGCGAGGGGCTCAAAGCCGGTGACTGGGTCAGTACCGGCACCTGCGCCGGCGTAATCAACATTGCGCGCGGTCAGGCGGCCGTGGCGAATTTTGGTCCGTTCGGCGAGATCGCTCTTTCGATCACGGGCTGATCGTCTACTCGGAATTTGGGGTTCAGCGACCGAGATCCGCGATGACCGCGCCGAGTGCGCGGATCAGGTCGGCGGGCGCAAGCTCGATCTGCAGACCGCGGCGGCCGCCATTCACGAACACGGTGTCGTGATGCTCGACCGAGCGGTCGACGGCCGCCGCCGGCGTCTGGCGCTGGCCGAACGGGCTGATGCCGCCCTTGACGTAGCCCGAGAGCCGCTCGGCGTCGGCGAGCGCGATCATTCGGGCGCGTTTGCCGCCGAGCGCCGCGGCGAGCGCCTTCATCCGGGTTTCCGCCGAGACCGGCACAAGGGCCAGCGCCGGCCGGTCGTCGTCGATCTTGACCATCAGGGTCTTGAACAGGCGCGCAGGTTCGATGCCGAGCGCTTCGGCGGCCTGCTCGCCGATGCCGAGATCGCCAGGATCGAAGTCGTAGGCGTGCAGACGAAAAGCCACGCCCAGGCGTTCGAGCGCCTTGGTGGCCGGTGTCGTGGTCAGCGCTTTCTCGGACTTTCTGGCCATTGCTGCTCCGGTGGGCATATGTCGTGATCGCGCTGCCGCCAATCGCCTGCCGACGATGCATCGGGCGGTCTCGCCTATCACCATGTTTGGCCACCGCACCGATATCATGCCGCCTTGCCGCCGGGCGGGTCGGTTCGTCTCCGGCATCGGCGGTGGACAATAGGTGTGCGAGCGTTCTATGGCATGCCGCGATCCGTCCTTCCCGCATGCTGGCCTTACGCGATGTCGTTCGTCATCTCAAAGATTTTCTGGACGCTGGCGCAGCCGAGTAACCTCCTGCTGCTGGCGCTTCTGGTCTCGGCCGTGACCGCCCGCATATGGCCCGCTCCGGCGCGTCGACTCCTCCTGACTTCGGCCATCGCCCTGTTCCTGGTGACGTTCCTGCCGATTGGTCAATGGCTTCTCCTGCCGATGGAGCGCCGGTTTTCCGAGCTGAGGGATATGCCCGATCATGTCGACGGCATCGTCGTGCTGGGCGGCGGGGTCGATGTCGGGCCGACTATGGGGCGAGGTTATGTCGAGCTGAATGAGGGCGCTGAGCGGCTGACGGTATCGGCCGATCTTGCGAGGCTGCATCCCGAGGCCAGATTGATCTACAGCGGCTACAAGGGGCGCCTGGTCGGTGCGAAGGGCGAGGCGCCGGACATCGCCGCCTTCTATGTGCGCGCCGGCGTCGAGCGTGATCGGATCACCGTCGAGGGCGACTCGCGCAACACCTACGAAAATGCGATCTTCTCGAAGCGGCTGGCCGAGCCGGGCGCGGACGAGGTCTGGCTGCTGGTCACCTCGGCCTACCATATGCCGCGCGCCGTCGGCGTGTTCCGAAAGCTTGGCTGGTCGGTCGTTCCGGCACCGGTCGATTTTCGCCGGCCGCGGGATCTCGATCTCCGCTACTACCTCTCGATGATCGCCCAGCCCCATGTGAGCAACCGTCTAAGCGAGCTCGATCTCGCCGCCAAAGCCTGGGCCGGGATGTTCGCCTATCGTCTGATGGGCCGAACCTCGGCATTGTTCCCGAAGCCCTAGTGGCGTGGCCACCTCATGGAGTTTCTGCCGCTATAGCCAGGCGTGATGGTCTGCGGCCTGGCTTGGGCGCGTCGGCGGCGATCTCTCGTGTCGGATGCACCGCCGGGCGGCTGCAGGATAGCCGATTCGGCGAGGATCAGTGCCGTGTCGGTTGCGGGCGGATCAACCAGGCCGTGGCGAAAATGCCGGTCACGAAGCCGCCGAGATGGGCGACATAGGCGATGCGGCTGAGCGCCGGCAGGATCAGGCCGAGCAGGTTGGTGACGACGAAGAATGCGGCGAGCGCCAGCAGGATCTGCGTGTTCGGGCCGAGCGAGAATCCGCGTCCGTGCAGCACCAGCCCGGCGCCGTACAGGGCGCCCACGCCCGCCGATGCGCCGACCAGCGGGATCTCGGGCGAACCGCCGATCAGCGCGTGGACGGCGGCGCCGCCGATCGCCCCGATGGCGAAGACGGAAAAGAAGCTGAGCCTGCCGAGCCTCGGCTCCAGCACCTGGCCCATGACCGCGAGCATGACGCCGTTCAGCGCAAGATGCAGCAGCCCGCCATGGAGGAAGGCATAGGTGAGCGGGGCGGCGATCAGCGACCAGAGCGGCCAGAGGTCGCTGAACCATGCCGCCGGGATGAAGGCGAAATGCAGGATGATCCAGCGCTCCAGAAGGGGCGGGGCGAACAGCGTCAGGCCGTAGACCACGATCATCGAGACGAGCAGCCAGAGCGTCAGCGGCGGGAGGTTGATCAAAGGCTGCGACGGTCGTGTGGCGCTCATGCGGGGCTCGCTGGTTCGGTGTCTTTAGGCAGTGTCTGCGGGCGACGCCGGGCCGGCGTCGCATCGGCGAGTGTCGTTCTGCAGGAGTGGGCTCCTTTCCGCAAGCATGGCCGGCCGATCAGCGCCGCCGGCCGCCGCTCATGTCGATGATGTCGAAGCCCGCATCGGTTTTTTCCACCAGAAAGTCGCGGGCGGCGAAGCCGCGGCATTCGCGCATGATCGTGCAGCGCAGCCGGCGGAACCGCCAGTCGCAGTCGTCGCCGTCGTTCAGGAAATCGCGATAGCGGTAATGGAGATGCACATCGAGCGAGCCGTCCTCGAGATCGTCGACCGCGGCCTGGGTGACGCCTTCCAGGATCGGGGACCGGCAGCGTCCGCCTTCCTCCATGGCGTGGCGGTGGTAGTAGTTGCTGATGTCGAGCAGCAGGCCCTGATGCTCGCCGATGTCCCAGACGCCGCTTTCCCGCCAATATTGCTGACAGCCGGCAAGTGCGGCGCAGACGAGGGCGACGACGAGCGGTCGCCAGGGGATGGGGAGCGGTCTGCCGGTCGGCATCGGGAGCGTCTCCTTCGGTTTTAGATGTAGGGACGACGAGCGCGAAGGCGAGGGGCAGCGCTACGATCATGGCGGCCTTGATGGGCCTTTGAACCACAGCCGGAATTCGGTAGAACGCTCCTCTCGGCATCGCCCTTTCGGCGGCCCTCGACAGCCCGGCGGATCCCATGACCGAAGCCAGCAACGCCCTCGATCTTCTGCATGACGAGGCCTATGCAGCACCGTTCGATCGCCGCGACCTCGACCACCGCGGCATGGTTTTCACGCGCGGCCGGCCGCGTCGCTCGCTGAACGGGACATGGGCGTTCACGCTCGATCGCTGCGATACCGGCCTTCGCCAGCATTGGTATCGCGATGGCCATCTGCCGATCGAAGGGCGGACGGTGCCCTGGGACTACGACGTCCGGAACGGCGAGACGACGGAGGTTCCGTCCTGTTGGAATCTCGCCCGGCCCGAAAACTTTCACTATGAGGGCAGCGCCTGGTACGGCCGCCGTTTCGAGCAAGCGCCGCTGCGGGACGGCGAGCGTGTCACGCTGCGCATCGGCGCCGCCCACTACGACACGAAGGTTTTCTTGAACGGGCGTTTTCTCGGCAACCACCTCGGCGGCTCGACCCCGTTTTTCGTCGAGCTGACGGAGGCGCTCGAGGTTGATAACTGGCTGTTCCTCTGCGTCAACAACGAGCGCAGCCTGGATCGCGTGCCCATGCGCCACACCGATTGGTTCAACTATGGCGGCGTGTTTCGTGACGTCGAACTGATCCCTCTGCCAGCGGTCTTCATCAAGGATTTTTTCGTACGTCTGGCGCCGGACGGGACGTTCAGCAGGATCGATGTCGGGCTTTCGCTTTCCGATGCAATCGACGGCGAGGCGGTACTCAGGATCCCCGAACTCGGCGTCGATACGCGGCTCCCCGTCCGGGGTGGCCGCGCTTCCGCGACCCTGGACGCTTCGCCCGAGCTCTGGAGCCCGGAAAGCCCGAAGCTCCACGACGTCGAACTCCGCTTCGGCGAGGATCGGATCGTCGAAAAAGTCGGCTTTCGCGAGATCAGGACCGAGGGTCGGACGATCCTTCTGAACGGCGAGCCGATCCGGCTCAAAGGCATCTGCGCCCATGAGGACGATCGGGATCACGGCCGGGTCAGCGGCGACGAGGATATCCGAAGACGCTTCGCCCACGCCAAGGAACTCGGCTGCAACTTCATGCGCCTCGCCCACTACCCCCACCACGAGCGCGCCGCCGAGATCGCCGACGAGATCGGGCTGATGCTCTGGGAGGAAATCCCGGTCTACTGGTCGATCGCCTTCGAGAACGAGGCGACCTTCGCCGATGCCGACAATCAGCTTCGGGAGCTGATCCTGCGCGATCGCAACCGGGCGAGCGTGATCGCCTGGGGCGTAGGCAACGAGAATGCCGACACCGACGCCCGTCTCGCCTTCATGCGGCGGCTCACGGAAACCGCGCGAACACTCGATTCCTCCCGCTTGGTCGCGGCGGCCTGCCTGGTCAACCAGCGCGCCCGCAAGGTCGAGGACCGCCTCGCCGCCCATCTCGATCTGGTCGGGATCAACGAATATTACGGCTGGTACGAGCCGGACTTTTCCGACCTTGTCGCGATCGGCGGGAATTACGACCTGGATCGGCCGCTGATCGTCACCGAGACCGGCGCGGATGCACCGGCGGGGCGGCGAAGCGAGGACAACGCCCTGTTCTCCGAGGACCAGATGCTGGAGTGCTATGAACGGCAGTTCGAGACCATCGCCGGGATCGAGGCGATCCAGGGCTTTTGCCCCTGGATCCTCTATGATTTCCGCTCCGAGCGGCGAAAGAACGGCTTTCAGCGCGGCTGGAATCGAAAGGGCCTGATCGCCGAGGACAAGACCACGAAAAAACTCGCCTTCGACGCGCTGAAACGCTTCTATCACGAGGTCTGGTGATCACGCCCATGCCGAAAATCGTCTATCTCGACGCCTTTCCCGCCGCCAACGCCCACGACATTCTGGCCGAGCGGCCGGACCTGGAGGTGGTGAAGATCACCTCGGACATGGCACCGGAAGAAGCCTTCGCGATCCTGAAGGACGCTCATGCCTATCAGCAGATCCCGGCGCGGGACGAGGTGCCGCCTGCCTTTCGGGTCGGCCCCGATCTTCTGAAGCGCTGCCCTGATCTGCTGATCGCCTCCTCCAGCGGGTCGGGCGTCGACACCATCGACATCGAGGCCTGTACCGGCGCGGGCGTGCTGGTGGTCAACCAGGCCGGCGGCAATGCCGAGGCGGTCGCCGAGCACGCCATGGCCATGATCCTCTCCCTCCTCAAGCGCATCGGCGAGAGCGACCGGCTGCTTCGCCGCGGCTGGACCGGCGCCCGCACCGACCTGCTCGGCCGCAATCTCGAGGGTCGCACGGTCGGCATCGTCGGGCTCGGCTATATCGGCAGGCGGGTCGCCGCGATCTGCCGGGACGTGTTCGCCTGCCGGGTGCTCGCCTTCGATCCCTATCTGAACGAGGAGGAGGTGACGGGGCGTCACGCCGAGCCCGCGACCTTCGACAACCTCCTTGCCGAGGCCGAGATCCTGACGATCCACTGCCCGCTGACCGCGGAGACCGAGGGTTTGATCGGCCAGGACGCGTTCGCCCGACTGCCCGAAGGAGCCCTGGTGGTCTCGACCGCACGCGGCGGCATCATCGACGAGCCCGCCTTGCTGGAAGCGCTCCGCTCCGGCAGGGTCGCCGGCGCCGGGCTTGACGTCTGGGAGCGCGAACCACCGCCCGCCGACCACCCGTTGCTCGCCTTCGACACCGTGATCGCGAGCCCGCATACCGCAGGCGTCACCCATGACAGCCGCGCCACCATGGCCCGCTACGCCGCGACCCAGCTGATCGGCCTTTTCAATGGCCGTCCGCCGGCGAGGCCGGTCAATCCCGAGGTCTCCGAGCGCTATCGCACCCGCTTCGCCGCGATCCTGGGCCGTCCCGCCGATCCCTTCTGATCCGTCTCCGCCCCGGCGGTCGGGGCTCGAATGCAAAGCGGAGCGGAGGCAGGAACGGATCGTCCATGGAGCCTGCTGGTTCCGTCGAAGGTAATCTTTTCTTTACCTATCTCCGATACACCTCGTCTTGCTGGTCCATGCGATCCTGGGAATCCGCCCGCCCGGTGGAAAGGGTGGGCCAGGCTCGGACTCCCAGGATCGCATGGACCAGCAAGACGTGCCGGAGTGTAACATTGGCGGGTTAAGGAAGGATGAAGGTGGCTGCTGCCTGTCAATGCACAGGCTACCGCTCCTTTGGGTAAATGTGATGATCGCGTTCTTCGACGCGGCGCGCTGACAATGCGGCAAGCGGCCTCGCTTTGCGCTGTGTTGGGCCGACACATGGATAAAATGCAGTGCGCATGGCGTCAGCCGTCGGTGACGGGACGGTTTCGAGTGCACCTCCCGTCTGCCGGACCGATCAGGATCGGCCGGCGAAGCGTCGGCGCAGATCCTCGGCCATGGCCGGCATCAGGAAGGCGGGCTCGACCAGGTAGCGGTACCAGAGGCGTCGCGGTTCGCTGAGGAGTCGGTAGAGCCATTCCAGGCCGAGCCGGCCGATCAGCGCGGGCGGACGGGCCTTGGTGCCGGCGAAATATTCGATCGCGGCGCCGACGCTCCAGACGATCGGCAGATCGAGGTCATCGAGATTGTCGAGGATCCAGCGCTCCTGGCGGGGCGTGCCCATGCCGATCATCAGGACGTCCGGCCGGAACGTCCGGATCGCTGACAAAAGCGCCTGGTTGTCGGCGCTGTCCTGCCTCGCGTCGAAAAAGCCGTCCCGCGCCTCGATCTCGAGGCCGGGCGCCATCCGCCGGAACGCCTCCATACCCTTCGCGCAGGCCTCGGCGGTCGCGCCCAGATAAAAGAGCCGCCAGCCCTGCCCCTCGAAGTTTCGAAGCACCGCCGGCGCCCAGGAGGAGAGGGTCATGCGGTGGTCGCGCGTGACGTCCTGGCCGAGCAGGCGGGCCCAGAGGATCAGCGGCATGCCGTCGGCGTAGATGATGTCGGCCTGACCGTAGAAGTCCCGGATGTTCCGCTCGCGGCGTGTGACGTAGAGGGTGTGCAGATTGTGATAGCCGACGATCGTCCTTTGCCTTTCGCCGTGACGCTCGGCGAGGCGGGCGAGGACCTCCTCCGGGCGAAGGAAATCGACGTCGCTGCCGAGAAGTTTCGTCCTCATGGGTGGCACTTTCGTTTCAGGCTCGGGCGAGCGCACCGTCGGCCGCAGCATGCTTGTAGATCTCGACCAGGGCGTCCGCATAGCCGTCCGCCGAATAGGGTTCGACGGACCGGCGCGCCCGCTTGCCGAGACGCAGCCTCAGCGCTTCGTCGCCGGCGATCCGGCCGATCGCGGCGGCGAGCGCTGCCGGCTCGCCTGGCGGCACGAGAAGGCCATTGTCCCCGTCCCGCAGCACGTCCGGAATGCCCCCGACCGGGGTCGCGATCGGCGGGATGGCGAAGCTCATCGCCTCCAGAAGCGCCATCGGCAGCCCTTCGAAGTGGGAGGGGAGGACAAGGACGTGGGTCTCGGAGAGCAGCGCGTCCCGCTCCTCGGGCCCGATCCAGCCGCGAAGCTCGATCACTTCGCCGAGATCGGCCGCCGCGATCCTTTCCCGCGCGTCCTCGATCCGGCCATGGCCGGCCATGACCACCCGGAGGTCGGCGCGAGCGGCCTCGTCCAGGGCGGCGATCGCCTCGATCAGGTCGAAGGCGCCCTTGGGCTCGGAGAGCATGCCGAGATAGAGCAGGCGCACCGGCGGCGCCGTCGGCGGCGCTGGCGGGCTCTCGGGCAGCTTCACGGGGTTTTTCAGGATCAGGGCGCGGTAGGGGGCGATGCCGAGGGCGTCGATGTAGAAGCGCCGCCAGGTCTCGGCGAGGGTGATGACCGCATCGCAGCGTCTGAACGTCCCGGCGACGAAGGCCCGGAGCGCTTTCGGCATGGCCGGGAACTGCTTCGCGAACTCGCCGCCATGGGTGTGCATCACCACAGGCTTTCCGAACAGGAAGGCGATCCTCGCCAAAAGGCATTTTCGCGGAATGCTCGCCCCCATGGAGACGTGGATGTGGACGACGTCGACGGGCTCCGCGGCTAGTCTGAAGGTGAGGGCGGCCATGGCCTTGAGCAGGGTCAGAAATTTTCGGACCTGCCCGAAGCGGCCGTCCGGCGGCAGGGTGGCAATGTGGTGGAAAGCGAGGCGATCGGGCGCGGATGACAGCGTGGCCTTCTCCACCGTGACCACGCCGCCCGGGCGCTCCAGCGCCTCTCCGAGCATCAGAATGCGCAAAGGTTCCATCTCGTCGGTCATCGAAGACGCTCCAGCGCCGAGCCGGGCAATGAAATAGTATCAGAGGTAGCGAACGAAAACGTTTCGGACGGTGTGCTGTCAAGGATTAAACCGAAAGGGTGGCTCGAATCGTCAAAGGGAGGCCAGCTGGTATGCCCGATCGAACAGGCTGGCGCCGTGGGCGAGGCGGGTCAGCCAGGGCAGGGGAATACCGCGCTCGCCGCCGAAGCCGAAACGGGCGCCGAGGATTGCGCCGAGCACCATGGCACGCCCACAGGAATCGCCGCCGGCCAGGATGTTGGCGCGAATGGCACGCTCGAAGCTCTCGGCCCGGTTCGCGATGTGGAAGACGATCGGCAGGCCCTGCTGGACATGGCAGGCGCGGCCGACCTTGCCTGCAAAATCGGCGCTGCTTCGCTCATTCGAGGCCAGGGCGTCGCGAAGGAGCGGCTGCAGCACGTCGCCGGCGCCTTCCGTCTGCAGGTTGAGTGTCGTGCCCAGATCGTCGCCGCCGAGCGCGGCGCGCATGACGCGCGCGGCGATCAGTGCGGCCTCGATCGCGAGCGGGTTGTCGTTGGTGACTCGCACCAGCCCGATCACGTCCTTCTCCAGAGAGGGCGCGTCCGGCCGGGCCGCGACCACGGCCGGCACGGTCGAAAAGGCCGGCATCTGGTCGTCGTCGATGCCGGAGGCTTCGGGCGTGTCGTCGGTGATCCCGGCGCCGAGGGCGGCGAGGGCCCCGCGGGTCGGCCGGTCGATATAGCCCTTCCAGTCGCCGCCGGGCCCGAAAAAGGCGAGATAGCGGCGCTGATAGTCGGCGACGGTCGGCCGGCCCTCGGTGGCGATCAGCGAGTCCATCGTAAGCGCCAGCGTCGCCCCATATTGGCTGAGCTCGCCGCTCCGCTTGCCGTCATGGGCGAAATAACCCTTGGCGCCTTCGAAATGGTGCTCTTCGGCGGCGAGGAACATCGGTTCCCGCCGCTCGGCGATGGCGGCGATGCGTTCCGGATCGTAGAGCCAATGGAGACCCATCGCCGCTGCGTCCGCGACAAGGGCGCCGAGCACCACGCTCGCCCTCGCCTCCACCTCCTCGCCGCGCGATCGCTCGGCCATGGGCATCCTCCAAAAGGTCTTCTTCGACGCCCGTGGTTGTCCCACCGGCTTGTGGTCATCATATTGGGAAAAACCAGAGCGAAACAGGAGAACCATGAGTCAGGCCCCGAAAATCCTCGCCTTCGCCGGCAGTACGCGCGAAGGTTCGTTCAACAAGCGCCTCGTGAGGGTCGCCGCGAACGCCGCGCGAGAAGCCGGAGGCGAGGTGACGCTGATCGATCTTCGCGATTTTCCCATGCCGCTCTATGACGGCGATCTGGAGGCGGGCGCGGGGTTGCCGGAACAGGCGCGGCGGCTGAAGGCGCTGTTCAAGGAGCATCAGGGCCTGCTGATCAGCTCGCCGGAATATAACAGCGGCATGAGCGCGGTTTTGAAGAACGCCATCGACTGGGTTTCTCGCGCGGAAGGCGACGAGGGGCCGCTCGCAGCCTACAGGGACAAGGTGGCCGCCCTGGTTTCGGCAGCACCCGGCCGGCTCGGCGGACTGCGCGGGCTCATCCATGTTCGCCAGATCCTGAGCAATATCGGCGTTCTCGTCCTTCCCCAGCAGCACGCGCTGAGTGCCGCCGGCGAGGCCTTCGACGAGAATGGCGAGCTCAAGGACAGCGCCCAGCAGGCGGCGGTCGCCGGCATCGCCGCGCGTCTCGTGGGCACGATCGAAGGTCTCCGGCGCTGACGGACGGCCGCTCCCGCTTCACACACCGCCTTTCCTGTGCTCATGCTTGACCTTGTCCAGAAGCTGCTCAGAGCCGTCTCATGAACGATCAGACCATCAGCGAAACCGGGATCGGCGACGTCGACGCCATGCTCGCGACCCTGACCCGGGGTCACTATGTCGCCGACCGGGCGCTCGCGACGGCGCTCTATCTGGCCCTTTCGCTTGGCCGACCGCTGTTCCTCGAAGGCGAGGCCGGCGTCGGCAAGACCGAGATCGCCAAGGTGCTATCCGAGACGCTCGGCCGAAAGCTGGTCAGGCTGCAATGCTACGAGGGCCTCGACGTCAGCTCGGCGGTCTATGAGTGGAACTACGCCCGCCAGATGCTGGAGATCCGTCTTGCCGAGGCGGAGGGCGACACGGACCGGGCGGCGCTGGCGCGGGACATTTTCACCGACCAGTTCCTGATCCGCCGTCCGCTGCTGCAGGCACTCGAACCGAGTGACGGCGGAGCACCCGTGCTCCTGATCGACGAACTGGACCGGACGGACGAACCGTTCGAGGCCTATCTCCTGGAGATCCTTTCGGACTTCCAGGTGACCATTCCGGAGATCGGCACGGTCCGGGCGGAACAGCGTCCGATCGTGATCATCACCTCGAATCGCACGCGCGAAATCCACGACGCGCTCAAGCGCCGCTGCTTCTATCACTGGGTCGACTATCCCGACGCCGAGCGCGAGATGGCGATCATCAAAGCGCGGATCCCGGGGGCGGCCGAGAGCCTGACCCGCCAGATCGTCGGCTTCACGCAGCGGCTGCGCGCCGAGGATCTTTTCAAGCAGCCGGGCGTGGCCGAAACTCTGGACTGGACCCAGGCGCTGATGACCCTGGATCGCCTGGAGCTCGACCCGGAGACCATCAACGACACCATCGGCACGCTTTTGAAGTATCAGGACGACATCGCCAAGATCCAGGGCAGCGAGGCGGCCAGGCTTCTGAACGAGGTGAAGGCCGGCCTTACCAAGGCGGGGTAGACTTGGACCTCGACACACCCTCGGCGAACCAGCCCGTCGAACCGGGCCGGTTCGCGGCCAACATCATGCACTTCGCGCGGTGTCTGCGTGCTGCCGGGTTGCCCGTTGGTCCTGGCAAGGTCCTGGAGGCGATCCGGGCGGTGGATGCGATCGGCATCGGCGGGCGCGAGGATTTTTACTGGACGCTGCATGCGGTCTTCGTGAACCGGCGGGATCAGCGCGAACTGTTCGATCAGGCCTTCCACATCTTCTGGCGAAAGCCGGATCTGCTCGAAAAGATGATGCAGCTTCTCCTGCCGACAATCGAGATGGAAGGGCAGGACGCGGACGAGGTCAATCGCAGGCTTTCCGAAGCGCTCGGACCGCAGAAGCAGCCGGGGCAGGGCGAAGCGCCCGAGGACGCCGAGGAGCCGCCCACGATCGAGCTCGACGCGACCCTCACCTTCTCCGAGAAGGAAATCCTGCAGGCGAAGGACTTCGAGGACATGTCGGCGGACGAGATCGAGCGGGCGAAACAGGTGATCCGCGACATGCGCCTGCCGATCATGGCCGTGCCTACCCGCCGGTTCTTTTCGAAGTCGCACGGCGACCGCGTCGATATGCGGGCGACGCTGCGTCGAAGTCTGCGCGGCGGTGGCGCCAGCATCGATCTTGCCCGAAAAACCCGAAAAAAACGGCATCCGCCGCTGGTGATCCTCGCCGATATTTCGGGCTCGATGGACCGCTACTCACGCATGCTCGTGCATTTCATGCACGCGATCACCAATGACCGGGATCGCGTGTTCAGCTTCGTCTTCGGCACCCGCCTCACCAACATTACCCGCCAGCTCCGCCATCGGGACGTGGACATCGCGCTCGCCAAGGTCGGCGAGCTGGTCGAGGACTGGTCCGGCGGCACGCGCATCGGTCATTGCCTCGAGGATTTCAACAAGAACTGGTCCAGGCGCGTCCTCGGCCAGGGCGCCCTCGTCCTCCTGATCACAGACGGCCTCGACCGCGACGCCGGCGAGGGCCTGGAGCGCGAGATGGATCGGCTGCAAAAAAGCTGCCGCCGCCTGATCTGGCTGAACCCCCTCATGCGCTTCGATGGCTATGCCCCGACCGCGACCGGGGCGAAGGCGATCGTGAAGCATGTCGACGATTTCCGGACGGTGCACAATCTGGCGAGCCTGGCGGATCTGGGTGCGGCTCTGGGGGCTTGATTCTTCGGCTTGAAGCCGGATCTTGTCGACTGCTTCTCTGCAACAACGGGAAATAACGCTCGTTTCGGCTGCATGCCCGACTTCACCGTGGAGCGTATCGGGCGCAGCCCTCCAGGCGACGGATGATCCCGAAGCCTGACGGGCGTGAGCGCCCACTCGCGGTCGCTGCCTTGGAGGACAGGGTTGTCCAAAAGGCGACCGTGGCGGTGCTGAACGTGATCTACGAGGAAGAGTTCCCCGGGTTCAGCTATGGGTTCCGGCCCAAGCGAGGTCCGCATGACGCGCTTGATGCGCTGATCGTGGGGATCTCGCGCCGCAAGGTGAACTTCATTCTAGACGCCGATATCCCGGTCTGCAGGAGCGAAGCTTCGAAGATCCGGCACGACAAGCCCGACCTTCGGCCTTTCGGCCTGCAGGCGGGGGGATCCGATCGTTTTTCGATTCAGTCAGTCAATCATGGCTGGTTCGTTTCCTGGCACATCGGATCGGCGATCGACGCATCATCCGCCTGATCCGGAAATGGCTGAAGGCAGGTGTCCCGGAAGATGGGATCGTCACGTCCGGTGAGATGGGTACGCGGTAGATCGATCGGCTGAGCCAGGATGGTTCGCATCAACCTAGCCAAAGACTGCTTACTTGATGATAGCCTGCAAACCTCGCGCTTACCTCATCGGACAATGGCGCACCCCAAAGCGCAGAATTGCTGCGTCCCGAGCACCTGTCTCTCAAATGCCCAGCCTTTGGATTTGAAAGAGCAGGACTCCTTGACGCACCGCAATGCGCGATCGGCAGCCTTCCGGCCATCCTTTGCATGCTTAACGCAATGCCGAGCTGAAAACCGATCGGACCTCGGATCGGCGCACATGATTGCCTCAAGCAGCAAAGGAACAACCGATGAGCATCTCGCATTCTTTCTTCATGATGACAGCTTTCGCTCTACTATTCGGTTGTGCCGGCAACGTTCCAAAAGAGTTCAGCTGCCGTGCCATGAACTGGCAAGTCGCAGAGCCCGGTGGTCCGCGCATCGAAAAGGCCACTTTCTCCGTCGCTCAGCCGGTTGCGAGCGTCTGGTGTCTGACCGAAGAGCAGCCATCACCGTCATTCTTCACAACTCCTTTGCTCGGACAGTCCCTTGTGCAGCCGCCGCCAGATGACGAGCAGCTCCATACAGTGGCGCTTTTTGCCGCCGAATTGCGGGTGCCGACCTATCACCTGCGCGAGGCTGACGACCTCGAAGCCTTTGTCGAAAAGTGGCTGCGCAATGGCCAGCTGTTTCGTATCGATGGAGATCGGATCATTCTCAACATGAAGATCACGACCGATGATCCCATCCTCGAGAGCCGTGTTTGGCAGGATGAGCGAGATGATGCCGAATGTGTGAGGTATGAGTTCCAGCGAGAGCAACGCCACCATCCCAGGGTGCCGGGCCGCGTATTGGTGATGCATGACTGACTATGGTATGCGTTTGCCCGCGCGCATGACGACCGACCGACATTCGAGAGCAGTCCGCCCGAACCAACTCGCCTCCTCTTGGATCGGTTCTGACCGAACGCCAGCTCCAGCGTGCCTCGATCGATCCCGTTTATTTCGACGAGCTCAAGGCCGAAACTGCGGATCCCTTTTTCGAAGGCCTTCGATTCCACGAACGGCAGAGTTCCTGAGAGCAGTCCGCCCGAACCAACTCGCCTCCTCTTGGATCACCAGTGTTGCTTGTTTCGAAGCGCAGGCTCCCATCAGCCGACGTATTTGCGCGACATCAAGGACAGAAGTGGCTGAGAACCTACGCTTACTTATCTTGGAGAGCGCAATGAAAAGACCGATGCAGCCTCTAAGCATCCTCGTTGTCATGCTGCTCCTGAGCTGCAGCACGCCCGACCAAAGATCGGACCAGCGCAGCCTGGACTTTAAGGGGGCGGCATTTGAATTTGTCCTCGTGGACCTCGGTGACGAACTCGTCCTGCCACCTAGTCTCAACGACGCCAATCTGGTGGTCGAACTTCGTAGCGATATACCGAAGAAGGCGGCTGAAGCTATCGCCTCCGCCGAAGCCAGTCCCATCCGGTCGAGAGGCACAAGGCTGCGCGAACTTGAGGCTCTCCCGTTTTTCAAGTTGAGTTCTGTTGGCCAGACTTATTTCAGGGATCCAGACAACCGGGCCTTGGTTTTCGGCTTTCCGCGCGAGCGCTGCCCCATCCATGTGGTGAAGCAGGGCGTAGGCCTATCGGCAGCGCTCGTGTCGGCATATGCTCAATGTCTTGAGTCCATGCCGAACACGCCGTTCTCGGACGGATGCGGCTGTCGCGTCGAGGCGCTCGGTACGCATCTCATGGTCGACCCATCAGTCCTTGATTACCGCAATCTCCTCCCGCTCAGCATGATCACGCTCGATCTCTCAGTCGCCGAGAGTGCGCCGACGGTCCTGCGCGGCTCGGTGGACGCCGGCGAAGTCGCCGGCCAGCAAATGCCGGTCGAGCTCCTCACCACCGAAGGCGACAGCCTGTGCAAGGGCTCGTTCAACGTCGAGACCATCGGAGCCCTCGACTTCGAGATCGCATGTCCCAGGACCGGAACAGACTACGCCGGTTGGGGCGGTCTTGTGGGTTACAATCACGGACGCTCCTACGGTGTCGGCATCGGTAGCACGGTGGACGGATCGCCCGAACAGGCCATGGTGGCCTGGTTTGGGTACGACGAGCCGGAACTCTCCAGGCTTGAAGCGAAGACGGTCACGTTCATGAAACATTGGCAAGCGAAGAATCCGTATTGAAGCCTCCCGGCGCAACTTCGATGAGCACTAGGTTCTGTTGACGTTTCATCGCAAGAGCAGGCATGCGGCGGCGAAGTGTACGAAGGCGAGATATCGTTTGGCGAGCTCGTCAAAGCGCGCGAAGACACGGCGATAGTGCTTGAGAAAGCCGAACATGATCTCGATTTTGTGGCGCTCTTTGTCGAGCCACCGATCGGTTTTCCGTCGGCCTGAGCGAGTTGGGTTAGGCGGGATGACGGCTGCAGCACCCACGGATCCGATCCTCTCGAGCAGCGCGTCACTGTCATAGGCGCGGTCGGCCAAAATAGCCTCCGGATCAATGCCATCGATGAGATCCGATGCCTCCGGCGCATCACCCTTCTGGCCGGCCGTCAGCCGGAAACGCAGCGGGTTGCCAAGCGCGTCGGCGGCAGCATGGATCTTGCTGGAAAAGCCGCCACGAGAGCGGCCAAGAGCTTGATCACCCGCATCTTTCTTGCGCCAGCCGCGCAAGCATGAGCCCGCACCACCGTGCTGTCCAGCATCACCCACTCAAGATCGGCATCCTCGTTCAGCCGACCGAGCAACGCCCGCCACACGCCTTTCTCCTGCCAGCGGGCGAAACGTTTGTAGATGCTGTTCCAGGCGCCGTATTCCTCGGGCAGCAATCGCCAAGCGCAACCGGCTCCCGCTATCCAAAGAACGTTTCCAACGACAGCGCCTACCGCCTCGAACGCTGGCCTTTCGACCACATGCTCTCGAAATGAGATTTTTTGCAGGGTTTCGACATGATCGTCGATGCCCGGAGACGATCGCGGCCTGAAACGCACCGGACATTGAAAGCCCGCATGGAGGGCAGCCTCCTGCCGTATCGAGTTGATCCACTTCGGACCTCAAGCCGAAATGCGCCGATCGAAACTGGCTTCCTTTCCTTAACGGTGAGGATGCATCGGATCAGTTTCTTTCGATTGGACCGTGCTGGTTTGGATGAAGGCATTTTGGTCCGGGTGACACGACCATGGCGAGACCTTGGTCGTCGTTGAGGAAGGGGCTTCGGCTATTGCGAGCGGCATGTTCCCTATGCTCGCGGACGGCCGACGGTTGACCCGACGTCACCGACGAACCAGTGTTAAGAGACAAGAACACCGCTCCACCGGGGATGATGAACGGATCACCCCAGACCAAAAAGCGAGCCGTGATGGATGAGGGAGGCGAGGGCGTCGAAGCGACGACGTTGATGCGCGTGGTCGGGCTGCGGAAGAGCTATGGCGGCCTGCGCGCCGTTGACGATGTGAGCTTCGACGTCAGGCGCGGCGAGATTTTGGCGCTCGTCGGCGACAATGGCGCCGGCAAGTCCACCTTGATCAAGGCGCTTGCCGGCGCACAGCCGCCGGACTCCGGCAGCATCGAGATCGATGATCGGGCGGTGTCGCTGCGCACGCCGCGCGATGCCGAGGCTGCCGGCATCGGCTGTCTGCATCAGGGCCTCGGCCTGGTCGACGCGCTGGACGTGCCGGAGAACGTGTTCCTCGGCCGCGAACTCCAGACGAAGCTGTTCGGGCTCATTCCGCAGCTCGACCATGGCAGCATGCGCGCGCGCACCATCGAGCTGCTGGATCGCTTCGGCGTGCATCTCGCCAAGCTGAACGAGCCGGTCATGCGCCTGTCCGGCGGCCAGCGCCAGACCGTGGCGATCAGCAGGCTGCTGCTGCAGGACGTCCGCCTGGTGATCATGGACGAGCCGATGGCAGCACTCGGCGTCGAGGAGGGCCGGCGCGTGCTCGAGCTGGTGCGCAGCATGCGTGAGCAGGGCATCAGCGTGATCGTCATCAGCCACAATCTGGAGCACGTCTTCCAGCTCGCCGATCGCATCGCGGTCATGAAGAACGGCAGACTGGTCGGCGTGGTCGAAACCGCGTCGACCACCCGTGAGGCCGTGGTCGGCATGATTACCTTCGGCCGGCTGCACTGAGGGGGACGATATGCAAAATCAAACCGCCGCCCTCGACAACGCCATCGGCCATGCCGATCGGCGCTGGCTGTTTCAGGGCCTCGGGCTCACCATCGTGGTCGTCGCGCTCGCGCTGATCTTCTCGCTGATCAATCCGCGCTTCGCCACGCTTGCGAATTTCGCCAATGTCCTGACCCAGGCCTCCTATTACATGATCATCGCCGTCGGCATGACCTTCGTCATCACCAGCGCCGGCATCGACCTCTCGGTCGGCTCGCTCCTGGCGTTGATCACGGTGATCGGCTTCGACCTGATCAAGGAGGGTCTGCACCCGCTCCCGGGCGTGCTTCTGATGTTTGCGATCGGCGGCGGCATCGGCTGTCTGACCGGTCTTTTGATCGCTTACGTCAAGATCCCGCCCTTCATCGCGACGCTCGCCATGATGGTGAGCCTGCGCGGCCTCGCTCTTCTGCATTCCGCCGGCAACATGCATTACGGGCTGCCGTCGTCGCTCACCTGGCTCGGCCAGGGCGATATTCTCGGCGTGCCCGTGCCTGTCATCATCGCGCTCGCCTTCGCGCTCTTCGGTGGCTGGCTCTACAACCACACCAAATTCGGGCTGCATGTGCGCGCGATCGGCGGCAATCGCGAAGCGGCGAGGCTCGCGGGCGTGCCGGTCAATCTCGTGGAAGTCATGGTCTACGTGCTGATGGGGCTGGTCACGGCCCTCGGCGGGCTGATCATGATCGCGCGCATCGATTCGACCCAGGCGACCATCGGCACGGCGATGGAGATCCATGTGATCGCCGCCGTCATCATCGGCGGCACCAGCCTCTTCGGCGGCAGCGGCACGGTCTATGGCACCGTCATGGGCGCGCTTTTGCTGTCGATGATGACCAACGCGCTGGTGATCGCCGGTGTCGACTATTTCTGGCAGCTCGTGGTCATGGGCGTGATCGTCCTGATCGCGGTCGCCATCAACAACCTGCGCGAGCGGCGGATTCCGACGCTTTCGCTTTTCATGCGGCGCAAACCCGAAAACGGCGCCGCCAACAACTGAGGGAGGCAATTCATGTTGACCCGTCGTCTGTTGATCGCATCGGCAGCGCTGCTCGGCTTATCCATCGGCACGTCGTTCCATGCTGCGGATGCTCGCGCCGAGCCGATGAAGATCGCCTATCTGTCGCCGGCCTTCGATATCTCGGATGCCTGGGAGCGCGTGTTCTGGGCGATCCAGGGGCGGCTCGACGAACTCGGCGTCGAGTACGACATGCAGGCGCTCGCAGTCGCCACCCATGTCGACCATGCAGGCCAGCTCGCCCAGGTGGAATCGGTGATCGCGACCGACGTCGACTACGTCTTTCTCGGCCCGACCGAATACGAAGCCGCCATCCCGGCGCTCAAGAAACTGAAGCAGGCGGAGATCCCGACCGTCGTCTACAACTTCCTCGAACCCCATGAGGACGAGGAGGCGCGCGCCATGATGTATGTCGCCTTCTCCCACGAGGAGGGCGGGCGCCTCTCCGGCGAGTGGGCGGCCGAGCATCTCGGCGGCGAGGGCAAGATCGCGATCCTGCAGGGAGCACCCGGCGTGGTCAGTGACCAGCGAAGCGGTGGTTTCCTCAATGTGGTCGAGCAGCATGACGGCATCGAGGTGATCATGGGTCCGCATACCGACTTCGACCGCGGCAAGGCCTTCGACGCCGCCCAGAACCTTTTGACCGCCCATGACGACATCGACCTGATCTACGGCGTCTCCACCGCGGTCGGCCTAGGCGCCGCCCAGGCCGTGAAGCAGGCCGGCAAATCCGAGGAGATCGCCACCATGGGCTTCGGTGGCACCGGCGACGAGATCGTCGCCATGGACGAGGGCTGGCTCACCGCCTCCGTCCTCCGCTCGATCGACGACAGCGGCGTCGCCATCGCCGACGCCTTCGTCGCCCATAGCAAGGGCGAAGACGTCCCGCAGGTCTGGGGCGGCCCCTTCGTCATGGTCGACAAGGACTCCGACGCGACGGCGCTGGTCGAAGAAGCCAACCGCTACTCCAAACCCAAAATGGGTCGCTAGTGGCGCGGCCACATCGTGGACTAGGACCGTTGTCGCCTAGGTCGACGGTTTGCGCCCAGGTTTGGCGGGTGCCGTGTTCGTGATCGAACGCGGTGCTTGCCGGGGCGTTCATGGCATCATCGGGAGAGATCGGAAGGTGAGCAGGTTTGTCGAGCGCTTTTCGTTGACGGGGAAGACCGCGCTGGTGACCGGCGCCTCCAAGGGTATCGGCATCGAGGCCTGTGCGGTGCTCGCCGATGCGGGCGCCGACATCGCCGCGGTCGCGCGCGATCGCGCGGGTCTCGAAGAGGCGGTGGGCAAGGTCGAAGCGGCCGGGCGGAAAGGCTTCGCGATCGAAGCGGATCTGGCGAGCCCCGTGGATCCGGTGAACGCGGCGAAAGCGGCGCTCGATCACTTCGGCAAGGTCGACATCCTGGTCAACAACGCCGGCATCACCTTCGTCGAGTCCCTGCTGGATGCCACGGTCGAGCACTGGGACATGATCATGGCGGTCAATCTCCGGGCCCCCTTCCTGCTCGCCCGAACCCTCGCCCCTCGGATGATCGAGCGCAAGGCCGGGAAGATCATCAACGTCTCCTCCCAGACCAGCGTCGTCGCCCTCGACGACCACGCCGCCTACGCCGCTTCGAAAAACGGCCTGAACGGGCTCACCAAGGTCATGACCTCGGAATGGGCGAAACATAACATCCAGTGCAACGCGATCCTGCCCACCGTCATCCTGACCCCGATGGGCGACAAGGTCTGGGGCGATCCCGCCAAGGGCGATCCGATGAAGGCCAAAATCCCCGCCGGCCGCTTCGGATACCCGGTCGAAGTCGCCGACCTCATCCTGTTCCTCGCCTCCTCCGCCTCGGACATGATCAACGGCGACAGCATCATGCTGGACGGCGGATATACGTCGCTCTAAAGGCGCCTGTCGGCGAGCCGAAGTCTGATCCTCAAGAAAGCGCTGTTTCGGCGCGTGCGTTCCGTGAATTACCCTTCTGCTGTGGCGCTGCCGGATCACGCGAAGAAATCCGACCTGCTACAGACATTGACGCTTGGAGAAAAGCGCCAATTGCAAGGAATATTTTCTTTTTGGTGGAAAATGGCACAAAGCCCGAACGAGCTTTGTGGCCGCTATCCTACGACCGAAGCAGCCACAAGAGCGAAGTCTCGTCCTGCCGCCACCATCCTCGCACAACGAGATTCCCGGATATCCGTAATTTTCGTCCGGCGATGGGCATGCGGTCGGGCATAGATGGCAGGCCCGGACGAGGCGTTCGGTGGCGGCGTCGAGGTGCGGGGCGTGATGAGGTCGGGATCGAGAAAAGTGTGTCACTGTGGCGGCTTCGCCTGCTATCTGGACACCCATGATCGGTTCCGATCCGTGTGCTGCCGTCCGAAAGACCAGGCGGCCGGTCAGCCCTTTCCTCCTTGGCCTCGGATTGCTGGCGCTGTCCTGCCTGCCGGCCTCGGGCCAATCGCCGCCTGTGGACGAGCCGCTGTTTCCCGCCGACAAGATCTGCACGACGGGCGCGGCCTCGGACCTCAAGACCCTCGACCCGTTTCGTCTCGTCCGATGGCTGATCGCGATCAGCGACATCGGCGACGCCGCCCTCGATTCCAACGGCGACGGCGATACCCTGCTTTCGGAAAAGCAGCTGGCGCTGGTCCAGCCCGGCTATTGCACCCAGGGACTCGGACGGGCCTGCACCGCCACCGAAGCCGAGACCCTTTCGCGCATCCAGGAGAGGCTGGCCACGTTCGTCGACCGCGCCGGCGGTGCCGACTACGTCTTCGAGCGGCTGCGCCGGCCGACGCTGGAGGAGCGGGCCGACGCCGGCTTTCTGAACCCCTTCTACGAGGTCACGGGCCGGCGCTTCCAGGTGGCGGAGGTCCTGGACGTGCAAAGGCGCTTCGTCGCGATCTATTGCACGCCCGAAGAGACCGCGGCGTCCGAGGTGGTCGCCGACGTTCCGGCGCCGGAGATCGCGGAGGAGCCGGAAAAACCGCTTTGGGTCTTCAATCCACGGGAGGCCGACGGGCTGAGGTTGACCAGCGAGATCGACGATCTCAACAAGGATCGGAACAAGCTCGGCAATGTCCGGCCGGCCGAGCTGAGCATCACCGCCGATGTCGACGACGACGAGACGCTCTATCAGGTCAAGGCGGTCCTCGGCTACAATTTCGAGATCGAGCGCAGCGATCTGATCTTCACCTCGACCATCCCCTTCCTGCTGTTCGAACGTTTCTTCAACGGTACGGAAAACGAGATCGACAAGCTCGGCTTCGGCCTGCAGGAGGCGTTCAACATCCTGCAGCCGGACCGCTCCGGATCGGAAGTCGCGATCACGCCGCTCTATTTGACAGACAGCGATTTCGACACCGATATCGGCATCGTCAAGCTGCGCTGGACGCCGACGCTTGCGCCGACCTCGACCCTGCCGATCGGGTTTTCGAAGACCTACGGCCCGCTGGCGCTGCAGCTCGACGTCGACGCGCTCGCCGATCTCGGCCGGGTGTTCGACAATGGCGGCGATCCCGACCTCGAGGACGAGTCCGAGTTCTTCAGGCTCGGCGGCCGGCTCGGCATGCAGTTTCGCGGTGCGGAGAAAACCGGCTTCGATCATATAAGTCTCGACGTCTCCAACCGCTATCTGAAGGACGTCGACGGCAATGACAGCGATCTCTACCGCCTCGACATCTCGCTGTCCTATCTGTTCAGCCAGGCGGAGAACTACCGCCTCTCGGTCTCCTACGCCAACGGTCTCACCGACGACACGCTGGAGCGGACGGAATACTGGAAGACCCAGTTCGGCGTGCGGTTCTGAGGCCTTCGTCGCGAGGCGAGGCGCTCAGGCGATCCACTCGCTGACCGGTGCGGCGGCTTCGTGCAGTGGCTGGCAGACGATGTCGATCAGGGTCGGACGATCGGCGGCGAGCGCTTTTTGCATGGCGAGATCGAGGCTGCCCGGATCCTCCACCTCGAACGCCTCGATGCCGAAGGCGCGGGCGATGGCGGCGTGGCGGCCGGGCGTGAAGTCGACGGAGAAATAGCGCTGATCGAAGCCGGCGCGCTGGCCCGCCTTGATCCAGCCGAACGCGGCGTTGTTGATCACGATCAGGGTGACAGGCAGATCCAGCCTCCGGATCGTCTCCAGCTCGCCGCAGGCGAAACCGAAGCTGCCGTCGCCCATCACCGCGACGGCGGCGGCCTCCGGCCGCCCGAGCTTGGCGCCGACCACCGCCGGCAGGGAATAGCCGAGCGCGCCATGGGCCCGGTTGCTGATGAACTGCCGGCCGGGCCGCGCTTGCTGCAGATAGGCGGAGAGGTAGGGACAGGGCGTGCCCGGATCGGCGACGACGACGGCGTCGTCCGGCAGGTGCCGCGCGAGCGTGGCGACCACCCGTTCAGGGAGGATCGGCGTCGCTTCCGAGGCCGCGAGCTCCCGAAACCGCCTGAACTTCTCCTCTCGCATGGCGGCCAGCCTCGCCTCATCGAGGGTTCGCTCCGGGGCATCGACGCCCTGCTCCTCCAGGACCCCGTTGATCGCGGCGAGCGCCAGCTTCGCATCGCCGACCAGCGCCGCCTCGACGTCGTAGTTCGCGCCGATCACGTCGGGATCGACGTCGATATGCAGGATGCGCTGCCCCGCTTTCGGGTGGCGCCAGCGCTCCGTCGTCACCGAGCCCGCCCTGCAGCCGACGAACAGGATGCGATCGGCCGCGTCGACGATCTCCCGTGTCGCCGGCACGCCGCCATTGCTGCCGACCACGCCAATGGCGAGCGGGTGTGTCTCGGCGATCACACCCTTGCCGCTGATCGAGGTCGCGACCGGGATGGAAAGCCGCTCGGCGAGTGCTCGAAGCTCGGCGAACGCACCCGAGATCACCGGTCCGCCACCGGCGACGATCACCGGATCACGGGCAGCCAGAAGCGCTTCGACGAAGCGTTCGACCGCGCTCGGATCCGGGCCGACCCGCTCGGCGGGGTAGGTCAGGTGTCGCGGATCCGCCCAGATCGACGCTTCGTCCACCGGCTGTTTCTGCACGTCGAACGGCAGGCCGAGATGCGCCGAGCCGGGCCGGCCGGTGGTCATCGTACGAAAGGCGCGACGAAGCGATCCGGGGATTTGCTCCGCCTCGAGGATCACATCGTTCCACTTGGTCAGCGGCCGGAACAGAGCCTTCTGATCGAGCTCGGTCAGCACGTAGCGGCCGCGTGAGGAAAGCCCGATATCCGTGGTGATCGCCAGGATCGGGATCGAACTTTCGTTCGCCTCGACCACGCCCGGCAGGATGTAGGTCGCCCCGCCGCCGCTCGGCCCCTCGCACACGCCGACCCGCCCGGTGACGCGGGCATAGGCGTCCGCCATATAGGCGGCCGAGCGCTCGTCCCTGGTCAGGACATGCGTGATCCCGTGATCGAGGCGATGCAAGGCGTCGTAGACCGGCAGGCTGGTGTCGCCGCACAGCCCGAAGACATGGCGAACGCCGTAGCGCTGCAGCATGTTGACCAGGGCTTCCGCGCCGGACATCCGATTCATGAGGAACCCTCCGCCTGATGCTGGTTCGACACTAGCCCGGCCAGACGCTCGAAAACAGGGGTTCGGGTTCTGCGGCTAAGCGGAGCCGGGCCGTTCTCGCATGGGCGTCACGGTGCCCAAGGCGAGGCGGAAGGGGATCAGCAGGACGAGGGCCACGGCGATCTTCACCCCATAGTCGCCGATCGCCCAGGTAATCCAGGGAAATCCTGTGCCGGCGAAGGCGAGGCTGAAGAACAAGGCGGTGTCCAGCGCGGAGGCCAGCGTGGAGGAAACCAGCGGTGCGCGCCACCAGCTTGCACGGCGCAGCCTGTCGAAAACCGTGATGTCCAGAAGCTGCGCGGCCAGGAACGCGGCGCCTGAAGCAAGCGCGATCCTAGGCGTTGCCAGCCAGATCGACAGGCCTACCGCCGCGGCGAAACCGGCGTAAACCACCTTGCGCGCCGATGCGGCGCCCAGACCGCGATTGGTCAGGTCGGTCACCAAGAAGGCGATAGGATAGGTGAGCGCACCATAGGTGAGCCAGTCATTGATCGGATACTGCACCGCGACATTGGAGACGGTGACCACCAGCACCATCGCTGCCACGCCCAGCCCGATCCCCAGCGCAGAAGCGCCTTCTCGCATCTCACCCATGACGTCCCGAGCCCTTCCCAGAGAGAAGCCGATGCTTCGTTCCTAGCGGAAGCGGCCGCGAAGTCCAAGCTTCGACGGCCGCTCATGGTTGATGCCCGCTCGTGCGGGTTCGATCCCACGACGACGATCTGCCAGCATCGGCCCGTCCCGCCACCGCAGCCTTCTCACAACCTTGTCCTCCTGACGGCTCGGTAAACGCCTTGGTCATGACAAGCTTTGGTTAAGAAAACGTAAAGCAGGAAGGATGAATCGCGATTGGGCAAGGGGAATATCGAGCCTGGCGCGGCCGATAGGCTCTGGTGAAAGCTCAGCGGCTCCAAAAATCCTGTCGGGAAACGGAAAATTAACTTTCCCCGGTTATCGCTGGACGTTGCTGGTAACTCACTGGGGCAGCGCGTTGATACGGGACTTTCGAGAATACGATGGAGCCGGCGAGCTGAACTGCGACGTCTGTGTAGCGGGTGCCGGGGCGGCCGGTATCGCGCTGGCACATTCTCTCGCCGATCGTGGGCATGACGTCATGCTGCTCGAAGCTGGCGGGTTCGATTATGAAGAAGCCGACCAGAACCCCTATGAGGGCGAAAACATCGGTCGATCCTATCACGACATCACCACCACGAGGCTCCGGTTCCTAGGTGGTTCCACCAATCATTGGGGCGGCATGTGCTCGCACCTGGAGCCGCATGACTTCGAAAAGCGCGCCTGGATCCCGCACAGCGGCTGGCCGATCGGCTTCAGCGACTTGAAGAGGTGGTATGCGGAGGCGCATCCCTGGCTGGAACTCGGTGCCTTCGACTACGACCGTGCGAGCATTTCGCCGGAGGGAACGCACTATCTTCCGTTCGATCGTGCTCGTCTGCGGCACAAGATGTGGCACTACAGCCGTCCGCCTACCAACTTCGGCGTCGAGCATCGCGCCAGACTGGAGGAGGCCGCCTCGCTCGACGTGCTGCTGCACGCCAATCTCGTCGACATCCAAATGGACACCCACGGCCACGAGGTTTCCGGTTGCAAGATCTCGACACTTGAGGGCAAGACGGCGACGGTGCGCGCCAGATATTATGTTCTGGCGCTAGGCGGTTTGGAGAATCCTCGGCTTCTCCTCAACGCTACATCGGTCCAGTCCGGCGGCATCGGCAATGATCGGGGGCTCGTCGGACGGTTCTTCATGGAGCATTTGAACACGGATGCAGGCGAGGTCATCAGTGACGAGGACGATTGGTCGGATTCCTATGATTCGCTCTTCAACGGTGATCGTCAGTATCGCGCCTTTCTCATGGCCAGCAGGGAGGTTCAGGCGGACAGAGAAATTCTCGGGAGTGCGATCGGTCTCGGCCCGCTTTTTCAGGCGCGTGAACGTTCGGTGGCCTATGATTCGCTGCATAGGATCAAGATGGCCTGGCTGCGTCGGCGTATTCCCGACGACCTGGGCAGGCACATCTCCAACCTCATCACCGATGCGCTCGGGCTGAAGGAGGCTCTGGAAGAGCGATTCGATCCCACGGTCTACCTCTATACCGAGGCCGAGCAGGCGCCTAATCCCGACAGCCGCGTCCTTCTGGGTGATGAGCGGGATGCACTTGGCCTCAGGCGGATCCGGCTCGACTGGCGTCTGAGCGAGATCGACAAGCACTCGATCAGGGAACTGGCGACGCTGATCGGCGAAGAATTCGGGCGCATCGGCAAGGGTCGTGTGCGTATACCGCTCTGGCTTTTCGAGGAAGAGGTGTCCGAAGACGATCCTATCCTCGGCGGCTACCACCACATGGGAACCACGCGGATGGCGGATGATGCATCCCGAGGCGTCGTCGACTCGCAATGCCGTGTTTTTTCGACGCGCAATCTCTTTATCGCCGGAAGCTCCGTGTTCACGACAGGCGGTGCCGCCAATCCGACCCTGACCATCGTCGCGCTCGCCCTGCGTCTCGCGGATCACCTCGACCTCCTGTCCAAAGAAATCGTTCGGGCGGGCTGACGACGGTGAACTCGGCCTTGATTGCTCTTGCGGCGGAGTGTTTTCTCGAAAGGACTTCACGGCTTGCCATCGATACCGTTAATCTCATCCGCAGGGAGGCTCTCTCGACGGGGCTGCCGGTATAGAGGTGAAGAAGGCGTTTGACCTGACCCATTCTTCTCCTTCCTGCAACATGCAGCGTGCTGCGGCATGGAGCCTGCAGCATCACCGATCGGATGGCCAGGGCAGGCGTAATCCGTGATCGCCGCTGAAGATGGAGGGGATCGCCGATGATCGGGTTTACGGTCTCGGTGCGGAGAAAGCGAGGTCCGCGCAGGTCGACACATGCCGCTTCGAGCCCGCGGGCGGAAAAGGTGCGCCCATGAGCCTGCTTGCCCGGACCAAGGTGCGGCTGGCTTCACTGGTGTTCCGTCAGAGGGTTCTCAATCGTTGGGCCCACAAACAACTGCCGACCAAACGCCTCGCCGCCTGCGTTCTGCTGTTCGACGATCGGGAACGGCTCCTGGTACTGAAGACCACCTATCGAACGGACTGGCTGGTGCCAGGGGGAATCGTCGAACGGGACGAGTCGCCCTGGGAAGGGGCGCGGCGGGAGGTCAGGGAGGAGATCGGCATCGAGATCGATCGGCTCGACTTCGCGGCAATGGACTGGCGCTCGTCCGACGAGGAATATGACGACAGTCTGCATTTCGTCTTTCACGGCGGCACCTTGTCCGCCGAGCGAAAGGCCGCCATTCGTCCGGACGGTGTCGAGATCGCGGACCATCGCTTCGTCCCGCTCGACGAAGCCGAACGCCTTCTCGAACCTTTTCTCTACCGCCGCATCATGCCGTGTCTGCTTAAGGGAATGCCGGAGACACGTCCATTGATCCTGAATAGGGGTGAGCAGGATCAACGGACCCGTTGAACATTCCGGCCATCCAGCCCGGATCCCGGTCTGATGAACTTGTTGACGCCGCTCTGGCTTGTTGGTTGGGGAAACTTCCTGGTCAGCCGCACGGTTCACCTCATCGGGATACGCTCTTTTGTAGCGGGTGTTGATTGGTCACCCCTCTTTTTTGAGCTTTGATCCTGCCGCCGAGGTTTCTCTTCTGCCCGTGGTCGGTGCCTGGCCGCCATCCGACGGGATAAGATGAGGAACAGGTCGGCCAATCCAGGAACACGTGGTCATCTGATGACGCCACTGAGCGTTTCGCGGCCTGGCCTGATCCATCGTCCCGGTGACGGGACCTCGCTCCGGGCGGATGGCGTTGTTCGCCCGAACTCTGTATCCCCTCGTCGTTCAACCTTTAGCCATGGTCGCTTTGTCCGAAGCGAAGGGTGTACCATCTGCCAGCATGCGGTGCAGGATTACTGAAAGCTTGCGCGCGAGCGCGACCTTCGCCTCGTTCTTGCCGGCGCGCGCCGCCAGGCGCATGGCCCAGCTCTTGAGGGCTCCCGCCTTGACCCGTCTGGCCAGAATGATGTGCGCCGCCTCGTACAGCGCCGTGCGCACGCAAAAATGACAGGTCTTGGGATCGCCGATCTTGGATATCCGGCCGCTCACATCTTTCGCGCCGGATTGGCAGCGCTTCGGCGTCAGGCCGAAGGGCGCACCGACCTGCCGATTAGATGGGCGATCCCGCGCGCATCCTTGTACTCGGTCTTGATCGGCATCGCCTTGAAGGCGTCCCGCACATGACGTGTCTCGGGCAGTTCGACGGCGAAGCAGGCTCCGGCCAGACCGGCATAAAGCTACTGCGATAGCGGGCCGGCCTCCAAGCCGATCCTGGAAAGCGGCAGATCCAGGTCGGAAAATCAGGCGATTAACGCATGGGGATCGCTGGCAACCATCGGTTCCCGTTCGATCGAACCCGTGCACTCGACAACGCAAACGCTCGACTGTTCCAACGAGATATCAATCCCACAACAATACTCCATGGTCGTCCATCAATAGGCTTCGAGCAGGCCTGCCCTCACTCCGGTTCACACAATCATCTTGCGCGATGACCAGCCAAGCCGACTATGGAGCCAAACCCGTTACGCCATCTGGAGCACTTCCGCGACAGATTGAATCATCTATCCTTTTCATGATGTTATGTTCAGGCCTGATGTGATTCTCTCCCAGCAAACAAAGTTGGGAGGAATCATGCCGCGAGCTTACTCGTTAGATTTACGCGAACGTCTGATCAATGCTGTCGAAGCGGGCAGCTCAGCCCGAGCCGCAGCCCGTCGGCTTCAGGTGAGTGCCTCGACGGCGGTCAAATGGGTGCAGCGCAAGCGCGAGACCGGTAGCGTCGAGGCCAAGCCGATGCATGGTCATCCGCCGGCCAAGCTTTTGCCGCACAAAGATCGGCTGCTGCGCCAGGTGGCCGACGAACGGGACCTCACCCTCAAGCAGATCTGTGGACGTCTGGCGGCAGACGGCATCCATGTTAGTAAGAGCTGCCTCCACACCTTTTTGTGGCGCAACCGCATCCGTTTAAAAAAAGACCGCCCACGCCGCGGAACAGAATCGTCCGGACGTCAAGAAGCGTCGTGAGGCCTGGCGTCGCGTTCAGCCCTGGATCGACCCGGATCGCCTGGTGTTTCTGGACGAGACCGGCTTCACCACGAAGATGACGAGGCTTTATGGTCGCTGTCCGATCGGGGAGCGTCTGGTCAGCCCGGTTCCCCACGGCCACTGGAAAACGCTGACCTTCATCGCTGCCCTTCGAGTTGGTCGGATCGACGCACCGTGGGTCATCGATTGCCCGATGGATGGTGCCGCCTTCCTCACCTATCTCCGCCATTGCCTGGCGCCGACGCCGAGCCCTGGCGACATCGTGGTGATGGACAATCTGCCTGCCCACAAAGTCGCCGGCGTTCGTGAGGTCCTGAGGGAAGCCGGCGCGCAGCTCTGCTATCTGCCACCTTACTCCCCGGATCTGAACCCGATCGAAAACGTCTTCGCCAAACTCAAAACCCTGATCCGAAGCGCTGCTGAGCGCACCATCAATGGTTTGCAGCAGCAGATCGGCAAAGCGCTCGCCACCTTTTCCGAAACCGAGTGCGCTAATTACTTCAGGCATGCCGGATATGCGTAAAACTGACCCGGAAAGGCTCTAGTGAAGAGCGATTCGTCCAGCCCGTCATCGATGTCCTTCCTTGGCAGCCGCTTTCTCAACATCAACTCTGCGGCGCCGCGGTTCGATAGGGCAGGCGCGACGGCCGACCGAAGGTTCGAGGCATTTGACGAGCGCGTGGACAGAAGCGCCGCAGCGTCAGCCGAAACGATCAGGAAACCTCGATGCGCCACGGACAGCGGGCTGAATCAGGAGAGCCACCTTCATCGGCGGCAAGCTGCTCAGGCGAGATGTCATGCTCGAGCAGTCTCGTGCCCGTGAAGTACAGGCAGCGAAGCCCGATCTCGTCCTCCCGGCCGTCGGTGTCCTGCGAGCTGGCCGACACCGAGATCTCCTCCTTGTAAACGAGCAGGCCGGTATTGGTGTAGTGGAGGATCGCCCAGAAGACGCAGTAGCTGACGACAGGGCCGATGATCATCAGGCCCAGGATCAGGCCCAGGGCCGCTGCTGGCGAGTCTCTCATGGCGCCGCTCCCGAAATGTCCTTGAACCCCAATGCCTTTCGACTGGCCATCAAGGATTCTGAAATCTTCTTTGAGAAACCTAACCTGGCGGCCATGGAGGTCAAGCGAGCGGTGGAGGCGATCTGTCCGCCGTCTGTCGCCGGGCAGGCCGCCGCCACGGACGGACAACCGGCGTTTTATCAACGCGCTGCTTTGGATGGCGCGCTCTGGGGCGAGGTGGAAGGATCCGCCGCCGGATTTCGGTGCCTTCCGGACCGTCAAACGGCGCTGCTGCCGATGGTTGGAGCGCGGTCTGATCGACCGCTTGTTCGATGAACTCGGTCAAAATGCCGATCTCGAATGGCTGATGCTCGACAGCACCTTTGTCCGTGCCCATCAGCATGCGACCGGCGCGCCGAAGAAAAAAGGGGCCAGAAAGCCCCCATGGGCCGCTCAAGGGGCGGGTTTTCGACCAAGCTTCCGCCGCCAGCGATGCTGCAGGCAACCCCTGCCGCCTCTTGGCCGGCCCCGGGCAGGAAAACGATATGGCCAAGGCGCTCGATCTGATCGACGGTATCAAACCCGGCGCTGTTCTGGCGGATCGAGCCTACGACGCCGACCGTTTGATGGACGCCATCCTGGATGCCGGCGCCGAGCCGCTCATCCCGCCAAGGCGCCATCGCAAGCACCAGCACGCCCACGACAAGACGCTCCATCGAGAGCGTAACGTCATCGAACGGTTCTTCAGCAAGCTCAGACAATTCCGCCAAATTGCCACGCGCTACGACAAACTTCTCAACGAGCTCGGCCGTCCTCAAGCTTCCAGCCCGTCATCAATGCCAAAAAGGCCTCGGCTTCCGCCTCGATCACTTGGATCAGCAGGCGCTGCGCGCCTGATCGCAAAACTTCCGGCAACGGATCATCAACAAAATCGCGAGGGTGACCAGCAGACTCGGTGACAGTATTCATCTTCATGGCGCGTATCGCTCCGCTTGGAGGTTCAGGTAGGCTTGTCACCCACCTCGATACGTCGCCGCCTTCATCCCGTCGTCACCCAATTCCGCGCATAGCCCTCCGAGCCCAGTCTTTGGGCAAATAGAGCTGACGGTCGATGAGAGCATGGCCAAAGCGGCTGGCATAGCAGGCGAACACGCCGATCTGGTATTCTCACCCCGTCCGACCGTCCCCGAACACTGGCGGCCAACGCCGACCGAGTGGCGGCCTTCTTCAAGAACCCCGTCTCATCGATCACCAGCACACCGTCGAAGCAGCCAAGCCCTTCGCCCATATAGTCGCGCACAAGGTCGTGCAGATGCTCCGCTGACCAGGAACTCCGTCCCAGAAGCGGCTGGATCCGGTAAGGGCGTTCGAAACCGGCCTCCTCCGCGATCATCCAACCCGTCTTGCGTTCCGCACCGGACAAGAGCCCGTCGATTAAGGCGCCGGCAGAAAACCGCGTCTCCGATCGCCCCAGCGCTCGTGCGATATGATCCTTCAACTCAGCGAGCGCTGACTTCCAGCGGCATGACGAAGCGATTCAGGTACCGAACGAAGTCGTCTAGCCCGATACCTTCCTCTTCGAGACCATCGAACAGCCGAGGTCGACCGTCGCGTCAGATGGCGCGGGCGGGATGCTCTGACCGGGTCGGCATGTCCAGCCCCGCCGGTACGATCGGGCGACCTCGCGATTTTCTTACTCAGCGGCTGGGATAGCCGCCATAGACGTACTCTTCCGGAACGCTGCCGCGCACGCGCGAAAGAATGACGCCGGCGATCGGGCGGCCGGCGACAGAAATGCGCTTCAAAGCTTCCTGAATCATCTTGACCCGCGTGACGCGCCAGGCGGCCAGGAAGACGATGGCATCACTGGTATCGGCGAGATTGATCGCGTCCGGAACACGCAGAACCGGTGGTGAGTCGACGATCACCAGATCGTAGTGCTCGCGCGCCTCTGCGATCAGCACGCGCAACCGTGTCGAGGAGACGAACTCGCGCATTTCCGAATGGGTGGCCTTGGACATAAGCATGTCCATGCCGGAGACCGGATCCTTCATCACGGCATCCTGTCCCCAGTCCAGCGCGCCGCTGAGAAAGTCATTCAGGCTAGCGTCGGGCTGGAGATCGGTCTGTGCCGGAAAGGATGGCCGTCTGAAGTCGCAGTCGACGACAAGGCAGCGAAGACCGTCCTGCGCGGCCGTGCGGCCGAGCGCGATGCAAAAGCTGGTCTTGCCCTCGGCCGGTTCCGAGGAGGTGACCAGAATCACCTTCTTCGGATCTTCGACGGCGCTCAGATTCAAACGAAGCAGGATGCCCCGCAGGGTTTCGGTAATTCCGCTGTTGGGATATTCGGCGACGTAGTTGGCAAGGTTCTGCTTGGGCTTCATCCAGCTCGCCACCGACGGGATGGCGCCGAGTCCGGGAAGGCCGGACACCTGCGCCAGCTGATCCAGCGTTTCCACGCCGGAGCTCAGATAGCGCCGTCCGACGATGGAGCCCGCGGAAACCAGAAAGCCGGCGAACATACCGATCACGGTCAAGAGGCCGGCGCCCGGACTGGACGGCTTGATCGGCGGCACCGCGACCGAGGCGATGCGCACGTCAGCGCCGCTCATGTCGATATTGGTGAGTGTCGACAAGGTCTGCTCGTAGAGCCCGCGATAGCGGGTGTAGAGCGCCTGCTTGTCCTCCACGTCCGCCTGCAGCTGAGCGAGGCGGGTCCGCTCCTTGGCGACTTCGGCGGCGTTGCCCTGACCTGCCTCAATCTGGCTCCGCAGCTGCCGGTCCTGATTGTCCAGGCTGGCGATGCGCTGTTCCAGGCTTCTGGCGATACCGGTCGCCTCGCGCTGAATCTGTTCCTGAATGCTCTCGAGTTCCTGCTGCAGGGCGATCCGACGGGGATGCCGGGCGCCGAGATCGAGGGAGGCTTCCGACAGCCGTCGTCGCGCCGCCGCCTCGTCCTGCCAGAGTCCCTGCAGCCTCGGGGTGACCAGATCGGCATCCAGCGCGGTCAGCGCACCGCTCGCGATCGCCGCCACGAGCTGCCCTAGATCGGCGGCGAGTTCGTCCCGCTGTGCGCGGAGCGTGCGACGCTGTCTGACCAGATCGGCGAGATCACGCGAGATGATGGTGCCTTCAGGCGTGTTGAGGAGGCTGGCATTGCCCTCTTCCTCGCGCACCTTGGCCTGCGCCTCGGCGAGCTCTTCCTGGAGTTCGGCCAGCTTGGTCTTAAGCCCTTCGCTCGACTGCAGCGTCGCCTGGCGCTTCTCTTCGACCTGGCGCGCGATGTAGAGCTCCATGAGTGTATTGACCAGTTTGGCGCTCTTTTCCGGGTCGCGACCGCTGAACTCGAGCTCGATCGCATAGCTGCGCTCCTCGCTGAAAGCGTTCAGCGACTCGCCGATGTCACGCGCGATCTTCCGCTCTATCTCCTGGTCGAAGCGCGGCTCGACCGGTTCCCCGAACGTGGTCAGTCGGCGGCTGATCGGATCGGGTATCCAGGACGCTCGGGCCAGAGCCTGCCACCCGCGCGGCTCCAGCGTCGGATTGAATTCCGGATCCCTGACCAGGTTCATCTCGTCGACCAGAAGCGCGATCATCTGCTGCGAGGTCAGGACCTGAGCCTCGCTGCGGCCGCCCCATGGCTCCACCGTGCGATCGGAGGTCAAGGTGTCGAGTTCTGGGATGTTGGATCTGAGGGTATCGACCACCAGCAGGCCGCTCGCGGTGAACCAGGGCGGCAGGGCCTTGGCCGCGTTGTAGGCGAGCAGCCCGCCTACGATCATCGCGAGCACGATGAAGCCCTTGCGCCTGAGCAGGCTGTCCAGCAGATCCTGTGACGTGATGCCGGCCGACTGCTGCGCCCGTCCCGGAAGCTGGCCTATAAAAGGTCGCGACGGCATTCGCGGTCCACCGCCGAAGTTCGAGTGGGTCAGATCGGTCATAGGCGCACCAAGTTGAAGAAGCCAGGAACAGTCATCGGCATGCAGAGACGAGAAGTTCGGCCATCATTCACCACCGGCGAATGAAAAAGACACGCGCCTGCCGCAGGCATGCGAGGGCAGGTCGAGAGGCGTCGATAGGGGCTCGGCGATCATTAGGCGACACTTGTCCTATCGCTGCAAGATTTCGGCGAAACTACCACAGATTTCCTTAACGTCCTCATAAGATAAAGCCAGCAGCACGACCAGAAATGTCGCGCCACCCAGGATGATCCGGCCGAGCAGCTGGACCAGATCGTTCATCGTTCCCGCTACCATATGGGACCAAAGCATCACGGTTGCCACCATCATGCCCGCCGCGATCCAGATCGGCCATTGGTCGCGCAAGCACCGTGCGAGATCGAGCGCCAGTGTTCGCTTCATCGCCAATGCGTAGATCGGCAAGGCGACCATGTTGGCGGCGCCGCCGGCGAAAGCCGCTTCGGCCATGCCGAACGGAGCCGCGATCGTCACTGCCGTCAGGAACAGCACGACATTGGCGAGGGTGAGCCGGAAGAACAAGCCGACATGACCGGCGGAGAGAAGAACCTGGCCCGAGATCAAGGAGAGGGCATAGAAGACGGCGAAGGTGCCGAGGATCTGCAAGGGGAGAACGCTGCCCTGCCATTTTTCTCCAAGCGCCAGAGGGATCGCGATGTCGGCGATCAGAGCGAGACCGAGAAATGTCGGCAGACAGACGATGCTGGCCAGGCGAAGGGTCCAGGCGATCGCCCGGCGGTGCGCATTCGGATCGTGAGCGAGCCGGGAAAGCACAGGCAGCCCGATCTGCTGCACCGAATGGTAGGTGAGCATGCCCGCAGAAATCATCAGCCGGTTGGCGACCGCCAGAAACCCTACCTGAAGGCTGGGCAGGAAGATGCCAATGACCAGGAGATCGAGCCGCCGCATGGCGAACTGCAGAATGGCCGACAGGGTGGCGAGACTGCCGAACGCGCCGAGCTTTCGCACATGGGCTCGATCGATTGCGAAGTTCGGGCACCAGCCGCTGAAGAGAGCGAAAACCGTCAGGCTGATCGTGGCGTAGGTCCATTGCTGCGCCACCAGGCTCCAGACGCCATAGCCGAGCCAGGCCATGGTCACAGCGACGCCGCCGCCGGCCAGCGATGCCGAAGCAGAGGCGAAGGCGAAGCCGCGGAGCTGCAGGCCGCGTCTGAGTCTGGCCTGGAAGATTCCACTCGCCGCGAAGAGGATCAAGGTCGGCGACAAGGCACGAAGGACGGGAGGGAGGCCAGGTTCGCCGAGCACCCGTCCGACCAGTCCCGCAGCGAGCGCCAGAGCGACGGCGGCGGTCAGGCCGACGGCCAGGTTGAGCCAGAAGGCGGAGGAAAAATGCTCCGGACCGACGTCGTCGGACTGAATCAGGGCCTCGCCCAGCCCCTGGTGAAGGAGCAGCTGAGCCGTGATGATCATCAAGGTCGCCTGGGCGACGATTCCGACCTCGGCAGGCAGCAACAGGCGTGCCGAGATGATGAACGCGATGAATGCGAAAAGTTCCGCACCCGTGACTTCCAGCAAACGCCAGATGGCTCCGCTGGCGATCTGTCTTCGCCCGTGAGCGCCCGCTGCGGACGCTTGTCCCGTCATGGACGCTACGTCCGAAGGGGGTGCGCGCGCTCGCCTCGAGCGGCGAGAACTGCCGCCGGAAAGCGTCCGCGCGGCGCGAAACGATGCTCGGCGCAATATGCCTCTTCGATGCGCGGACGTGATCCTCCGATCACGGATCGCAAAGGCCGCCTGAGATCCTTGAACGCCATGACCGACAGGTCAGCTCGCAAGCAGAGTCGGCGCGGGACAGCTAGAGGCTGCGACTTCGGGCGCCGGCGCATCGCGTTGCTCGTCGTCCTGGTTCGGATAGCGAAGGCTCATCGTTCGTGCTCCGCCGGAGGTGAGCGCGATCTCATATTCACGGTTCTTGGCGGGGCCGGCGAGATGGAGGATGGACAAGGGTGGATAGGGCGCTTCGGGGCGGCAGAACAAATGCGTTTCCGGGTTCCAGACGGGCGGGCAGCGGTCACAGATCCAGTTGTCGCTCGAGGACAGCTCGGCCGTCGGAATCCGATCGACGTGAATGACTTCGTTGAAGGCGAACTGCTCATAGGGCGTGACACGCCGCGTTCGGGCGAGCGCCGATTGGAAACGCCGCCGCCAGGGCGCCCAGTGCGGCGCGTCCGCCGCAAGGCAATAGAGCCCCAGATTGTAAGATGGCCGCATCATCAGGACGAGACCGTTGCGCAATCCTGAACCGGCGACCTTGTGTTTCAGATTCCAGGCCCAAAGCCACCCCTGGAAGCTATAGAGGCGGTCGCTCTCGTGAGCGATGGCCGCGCCGGTCGCTCGGGCGCCGTCCAGCATCCGGTCGAGCACGTCGCTGTCCTGCAGCCAGAGATCAGGATCGAGCCAGAGCGAAAAATCATATCCTTCCAGGTAGTCGTGAATGAAGAAACGGACCAAAGCGGCCCGTTCGTAGGGCTTGGCCGTTGCGTCGGACAGGCCGAAATGCCAGCTCGGATCGACGACCTGGATGCCATTCGCCTGCAGCGCCGAACGATGCTCCGGCGTGAAACCGACATCGAAGACGACGATAGGGACGTCTCGCCAGTCCGGAAACCGGCGGACCGAGCGAATCATCCCGTCCAGAAGGTGAAAATAACCGCTGTCGGCTGCCGTAACGATAACGGCCTTCTCGGAACGAGCGCTCATCGGATCCTCTTATCGACTGGGGCTGCGTCACCAGCGGTATACTAGCCGGTGAAAGGTCAACGAAGTCTTTACAATAACGATATGACCTGATCCATCGTGCATTCGCGCGATCCGAGCGTCTGCCTGCCGCATCAAGTATGCGCTCGGACGGGCGCCGGCGTCGGCGACGCCTGGGCCAGCTCGTAGACCTCCGAGGTCGTCTCGGCAATGCGCCGCCAGCTCGGAATACGTCGCTGCAGCACTGCCATTTGAGTACGCATGGCGTTGACCTGCGCGGGGTTTTCGATCAGCGACGCGAGTGCGCCAGCCAGCGCCTCTGGATCGTCGGCCGGCACCAGCCTGCCTTCCCTGCCGTCCAAGAGCATCTCGGCGAAACATCCGATATTCGACGCGACCACGGGAATGGCCCGCGCCAGAGCCGCCATCAACACGCCGCTGGTATCGATGTCGCGATAAGGGAACACCAGGACATCCGCCTGATCAAAGAGCGTCGCCATTTCTTCGTCGCTGACGAAATCGAACCTGAGATCGACGACGTCCTGCAGGTGATGCCGGGATAGCAGATCGAGCATGGGCTGTGTATCGATGTAAGGTCTGCCCACGATCGACACATGGCAGCGTCTGCGCTGTGCATCGCTCAGTCTCCCGACGGCCTGCAGCAGAACGTCGGCGCCTTTGTATTCCTTGATCTTGCCGAACTGAAGAAACGTCAGACGATCGCCGTCCTGCTTTTCGTCGAGCCCGACAGATGCTCCTTCGACTGCGGGGCCTAAGAGCCCGTGGGCCACCTGGTGGACGCTGCCCATTTCGAGTCCTCGGTCTGCGAGATGTCGTGCCGAGACTTCATTGTGGACGATCCATCTGTCGAAGCGGCGTATCGCGAGCGTATGGCCGAAACGCAGGAGCAGCGGTCCGGCGCCGTTGTAAGGATTGGTATCGTGAACGGTCAGCACCACAGGCGCGATACGGCGGAGCAGAGGTATGAAGATCGCGTCGATCATCGGCAGCGCCAGCCACTGCACATGGATGACATCCGGCCGTATTCGCCGGAGGGTGCGCAACGATCGGAGCATGCCCTGAACGTGACGAAACCCTTTCAGGATCAGCGCCAGCCTGCGCGACAGCGAGTCGGCCGGAGGCGTGAACAGGCCCAGAAACATGAAGCGCAGCGGCGAGCCGGTCGCCCGAGGCTCGAATTCCCCTGAATCCTGGCCGATCAAGGTGACCTCATGACCGATCGATGCGAGACCGTCGCAAAGCTCCCGATCATAGGGAGGCGTGAAGCACCAAGGATCGATGACGGCAACTTTCATCGCCATCCCCGATCAGCGGCTCGGCTGGTCACTGGGCATGTCATTTCGCGCCGATCCGGCAAGATCCCAGGTCACCACTGGCTTACCCCAATAGGCACGCCATACACCGAGCGTATTGCCGGCGAAAGCGATGAGGATGTTGTTGATCTGCTCGATCGGGCGGATTCGCAAGACGGTGCCCGAGAGCATGATGGCGATAAGGCCGGCGACGAGGCCCATGGCCATCCACATTCCAAAGGTCAAGGCGAGAGCGAGTGTGAAGAACAGGAGCGATCCGAGGAGAAAAAAGCCGCCGACCCATCTTATCAGCCGATGTCCGACATATTTATAGAGATTCCAGATCGACAGTTTTCTGAGCTCGGGCCAGAGGCAACGATGAACGCCCATGCATTGGCAGGCTATCCGGATCTTGCGCTTGAACTCGTCCCTGGCGATCGTGGTATGCGATTCGTAGGCTCGCACGTCGGCGCCGCGAATCAGTCTGTACCCGCCGCAAAGAACGCTCATGGAGACGAAAAGGTCATCGATGAGATGGTCAGGCGTCGGTCGATGAAGGTCACGACGGATGGCGAACAAGGATCCGTCAGCGCCCATCGCCGAGCCTGTATCGGTCTCGAGGCCTTTGGTCCATTCGTCCAATCTCCAGTAGAGGAGCCGACTTCGGAAGTCGCGGTATCGGCAGGATTAGTGTAGCTGAGATGGCTCGTGACGCATCCGATCTCCGGGTCCGCGAAATGCCGGCGAAGGCTGATGATCGCAGCTTCGTCGACCATGACATTGGCATCGGTGAACAGCACGATGTCCGCGTCAGTCAGCTGGATCAGCCGGTTCATGCCCCACGGTTTGCCATGTCGCTCGTTCGAATCGACGAGTCTGACCGCGTCGCCGTAAGATCTGACGATTTCTGCCGTTCGATCGCTCGCAGCATCGACATAGATCAGAATGTCGAGCTCGCCTGCCGCCTTTCTGAGCGCCAGCATGTTCTCGATCTTTTTGCTTATGACGGCTTCTTCATTGTAGGCGCAGAGGCAGATCGCGAAGGTCAGATCCTGCCCGCCGTCGGCATCCTGCCGCCCGGCGGGCAGGACGCCACGGAGCCTTCTCGCGAGCAATAGCGTGGCTTGATAGGGCCCAAAGGGAAAGATCGCGATGAAGCCCAAAAGCAAGGCAATGCAGAACGAGATGATGGCCGGGCTTGAAAGGGTCATGGCGCTCGATGTCTGTGCTGAGGTGAAGTTCGAAAATCTGCCGGTGTGCCGGAGGCATCTCTAGAACGCATTCTCGCCTTCCAGACTGGCAAGTGGCGTCAGGAACACGATCTTGAGGTCCAGCCAGAACGACCAGTTCTCCACATAGTACAGGTCGTATTCGACCCGCCTGATCAGCTTTTCCTTCGTGTCCGTGTTCCCGCGCAAGCCATTGATCTGCGCCCATCCGGTAATGCCGGGCATTACGCGGTATCGCGTGTAGAAATTGTCCACCACGCGGTCGTAGAGCTCGCCGCCGGCTTTAGCGTTCAATGGATTGGGTCGCGGGCCCACCATCGACATTTCGCCGCGCAGTACGTTGAACAATTGCGGCAGCTCGTCGATGCTAAATCTCCGGATGAAGGCGCCGACGCGCGTCACGCGAGGGTCGTTGCGTTCCGTCAACTTTTCGGCGAGCTGATCGCTCATATCATGGTACATTGAGCGAAACTTGTAGACTTCGATGATTCGTTTGCCAAAGCCGTAGCGTTGCTGCTTGAAGAATATCGGGCCTGAGCTCTCAAGCCGGATCAGGGCGGCGGTCAGAAGCATGAGGGGGGCCAGAAAGACGAGGAGAAGGAGAGAGGTCAGAGCGTCGAACACCCGTTTCACCGCCTGCTCGGACGCGCTCAGCGGTTGGTCGATCAGATCGGCGTAGACATAGCCCGGCCTGTTGGTGTCGAGTGCCGGTCTAGGAATTGCGAGGCTGACCCGGATCGGCAGGACTTCGAGCGCACGCGCCGCATCCTGAATCCACTCACGATTGTCATGGAGCGACGGCAGGATCACCACTTCTTCGACGCCATCCGCCTGCAAACGCTCGATCCAGCGCTCACCCTCCTCACTGTGAAACGCTTCAGGACGCCCATAGATTCGACAGATGCAGTTTCGGTCGGACCGGCCCGACAGGTCCCGGTCGAGGCCGTTCAGGTCGTCGCAGGATTCTCCGCCCGAGCCGACCACGGCGACGCGCCTGTCGAATTTTTCCGAGGGGATCCACGCACGCAGTGCCGGTACGATCACCGTCCGGTCGAAGGCGAGCCCGACGCCCGTATAGATGGCCCAGAGCGAAGCCCACTGCCAGTGCAGATCGGCGCTCAGCGCGCTCATCGAAAAACCTACGACGAGGCAAATGCCGACACTGATCGCGACGACCCGAAGCGGCAGATGGGCCGGTAGGGAGAGCGATCGCGGCGTGAACGTTCCCGCGCTTTTGAGACAGGAGATCACCGAGAAAGTGCCGAGGAGTGCACCGAGAACGACGACATCGCGCGTCGGCGACGCCAGCCCGTCGGTGATGGTATGCGCGCTCAGCAGGCACGCGCAGAATACCATCACAGCCTCTATCGTTACGACGGCGGGAATCAGAAGGTCGCACGATATCCCTTGCTTTCGGACGGCATCAAGCACGATCATCCACTCACAACTGAAGCCAAAGACAACTTCGTCGGCTCAACGAGGCAACGTCAGTTTGCACGAAGGTCGTTAATTGATCGTTACGATAGAGGGCAGCACTTCCAGTCATTTAACAAAAATTGTCCACAAAGGCAAAATCGTTTTCGGCACAACACCAAGGTTCTGCGAGAGCTTTTGGAAAATCAACTAAAAAGAGAAAAATTATCCCAAATATTTTTATTTGATTGATGCGGCAAGTCGGTTCACGCCTTCGATCGAGTCTAAGCTGGAACCGTTGAATTATCGTTAACAACACGGATGTGGCCGAGATCGGCAATGTGAGTTGGGGCAATGCGAGCTGGCGTGACGTGAATGGCTCCGGATCGCGACGCCGCACCGATATCGGCATATCGGCGTGTTTCGCTAACGATTTCTTAACCGCACGAATTCTATGGTTAAGGCGCTTCCTCGCGAATCGCCGGAAAGGAATCCGTGTCTCATGCCATTCCATTCTCGCACTCTTCTGCGGCTCACGCTGCTGGCATTGGTGATCGTCGCTGCGGGCGCCTCACCGAGCGCGGCGGCGACCTGGCATCGATTGAGCAGCGACGGTCTTCGGGCCGCCGACGAAGGGCGTTTCGAGCAAGCGGAGGCCCTTTTTCGACGTGCTCGGGATCTGAGCGCCGCCTTTGATACAGGTGATCCGAGACACGCGACGAGCCTGAACAACCTCGCCTTCGTTCTCCATGCCAAGGGCGAGTATCAGGCAGCCGCTGACACCTACCGGCAGGCCATTGCCCTTCGCGAGGCGACACTCGGCGAGGATCATCCGGACGTCGCCGAAAGCTGCAACAATCTGGCTGAACTGCATCGCGTGCTCGGACGCCCCGAGAAGTCGGAGGAGCTGCATCTTCATGCCCTGCGGATCCGCAGTCTCGCGTTCGGCAAGGATCATCCGCAGACGGCACAGTCGATGAACAATCTCGGTGTCCTGTATGCGCATCGACGCATGTTTGAAAAGGCCGAGGAGCTGTATCGGAAAGCTCTGGCGATCCGGGAAAAGTCCTATGGCGGCGATCATCCGATGACGGCGGAGACCCGAGGCAACCTCGCGGCTCTCCACCATGCCGAAGGACGGTTCGCCGTAGCCGAGTCTCTCTATCGTCAGGTGGTGCAATCGGAGGAACGGGCCCTCCTCCACGATCATCCGTCGCTGGCGACCACACTATCCAATTTTGCCGAGCTCTATCGCATTCAGGGAAAGCTGGACGATGCGCTGAAGCTGCATCGACGTGCCGCAGACGTAAGGAAGCGTTCGCTGGGGCGTGACCATCCGGCGACCGCGCAAAGCCAGAACAATCTGGGAGTCACCCAGTTTCAACGTGGCAATCATGAGCATGCCGAACGGCATTTCGAAGAGAGTCTGCGGATCCAGGAAGCGGTGTTCGGGAAAAATCACCCGAATCTTGCCGTAACGCTCAACAATCTTGCCGAGCTGCTTCGCGCTCAGCGTCGCTATGACGAAGCCAGACCGCTCTATCGACAGGCTCTGGCGATGAAGGAAGCCCATCTCGGACCAAACCATCCCGAGCTGGCCCCCGGCCTCAACAACCTGGCATTGCTCTATTTCGACAAGGGCGCTTATGTCGATGCGGAAAGCCTGCTGGATCGGGCTCTGGCGATCGAGGAAGGGTATTTCGGGAAAAACGATCCCGTACTGATCGTGACACTTGAGAACTACGCCATCGTCCTTCGCGAACTGCGTCGACATGGCGAAGCGGATCGTCTGGAGGCCAGAGCGGACACGCTTCGTGCGAAACTTTGAGGACGGGATCGCGTCAATGGGGCGACGCCTTCGCGTCTTCGTTCGGCGGTCGCCGGTTCCTTGTGCCGCGGCGTCCGATCGCAAAGTCTGAGAATGGCCCCCGCATGTCATCGGGTCGTTCGATGTCGAGATCTATGGTCCCGGTCAGAACAAACACGCCTTCATGTTCGCCGGCTTCGTGCCGACGAAGGCTAGCGAAAGCGGCAGGCCCCCCCGGCATTGCCTGGGAGGCGGTCATCGTTTGACGATTGCGGCGGTCCATCGCCGGGTTCCTTTCGTGAGCAACCAGGCATGCGAGAGGCACCGCAACGATGGACGTGTATCGAAGCCTGAATCACATGGTATGGGATTGCAAATTCCACATCGTGTTCATTCCGAAATGCCGCCGCAAAACACTCTACGCCGAACTGAGACGGCATCTTGGCAGCGTGTTTCGTCAACTTGCGGCGCAAAAAAAGGCTGTGGGATCGTGGACGGGCATCTGATGCCTGACCATGTTCACATGATGAATGCGATCCCGCCAAAACTGGTTGTGTCCCAGGCGGTCGGCTGCATCAAGAGCAAGAGCGCGATCCACTTGGCGCGGGTCTATGGCGAGCGCAAACGTAACTTCGTTGGCCAACCTTTCCGGGCCAGGGGATACTTCGTGAGCACGGTCGGTCGCGACGAGACTGCGATCCGCGCTTACATTCGCAATCAGGAGAAAGAGGATGCGCGTCTCGACCAACTCGGTCTCTGGCGCTGAACAGCCACCTTCAGGCGGCGCACCCTCCGGGGCCGCGAAAGCGACCCGGCCGCCGCTTTGAGCGGCACATGACCAAAGCCCCCGGCTTTGCCAGCGGATATTTACTCGTCGAGCTGGGTGTCTATCGGCTGGTTCATCGACGGCGGCGTCGGGTTGCCGGCGAAAAGCAAGCCGGTGATTTTCCATGCCGATACACTCCCGGTGACGCGGAACCGGGACCGCTGCATCATGTCCTGGAACAACTTTAAGAGCCCGTCGGAAGAGTTGTCAAATGATTTCATCGTCTTGCAGTCGATGTCAGAGGAGGGAAAGGGCGCCGGGCGATGCATCACATCTGTCGAGACCGATGACAAAGTCTGAGCCGCCTGCAAGACCAAACGAAGGGCGGCTTAAAGGGACTCTGGATCCCGCGAAAGCTTCCTCTCGCTTCCACCCTGCGCCGTCCCGCACTGCGGCGCAGCACGCTTCTCGCATTCGTGCTAAACACCTAAATTGGTAATCGTTGCCAAGGGGTTGGCGTTTCAGGCTTTGGCGGCGAGTACCGGATCTGGCAGCGGCGCGACGGTGGGCGCGGCTTGGGATGTCGAGGCGATGACCGAGATGGTCGAAGAATGAGACGCCGAGCTTCCGGCATGTTTTGATCAGGCCGAGGAAGGCGTCGCGCGCATCGCGCCCTGCCTCGGATCGCGTTCCGCCGGGGATTTTTCGCTTGATGACGTGGCAGCGGATGTCGTTCTCGGATCCATTCGTATGAAGCGGGATTTCGGGCCGGTCGAGCACGCGCAGCAGATCATCACGTCGCTCAAGGAGCCTTTCGAGCGGACGATCGGGCGGGGCGAAGCCGGTTTTTCCCGGGAAGATGCGTTTGAACCTGGCCTTGAGCTGAGCCGCGCGTTTTTTGCAGGGCTGCTCCTTGTGGAGCCTGAGATCCCGATGAGCCACCAGATCAGCTCCCTTTCGATCTCGATCGCCCGTCGCTGATCGTCGTTGAAGCTGCCGAGCTTGTGCACCAGCCTCTCCGCGTGGATCCAGCAGTCGGCGTGGTCGTCGAGGCGAAACTGGCCGGCGCCGTCGGAAACGTCCCGGCCTGCAGCCGCATCGCGGCGAAGGTCGGGCCCGCATGCCGGATCTTCGGAGCTGCGCTTCTGCAGACCGGGACATCGTCGCAAGGAAGGCGCAGCACCTGGCGCTTCGGGATCGAGAGCCCAGTGTTGTTCAGCAACGGCACGATCCGGTCGGTCGTCACCTGACCCTGATGATGCTGCAGCAGAACGAAACGCACCAGCTCGGGACCGAAATGCCCGCGCAGCCCGGCCGGTAACGGCGCCACCAGCAGCTTGCCCTCCGGCGTCAGCCACCGTTCACGGCGATAGCGGATCACCCGACCTTCAGGCCGAAGATCCTGGATCACGAAATCGTCGTACCCCTCGAACCGAGGGCCGGCAGGCGCGTCCAGCGAAAGCTTGCGCTCCTCGTTGATCCTCGGAGATCGGCGAGCAGCGCGCTTCCCCTTCTTCCGCTCGCCCCTGGGCCGGTTCGTCGCCTCCTCCATCCCTGACGGCTTCAGCTTCGGACGACCCTTCAGCCCCTTGAGACGAACATTCTCTTCCCGAAGAGCCGCGTTCTCCGCCTCAAGCGCGCCGACACGCTCCCGAAGGGCCGAAACCTCCGCGATCAACTGCTCGACAAGCCCGATGAGCCCGTCTTTCGAGGGATCTTTGAGACCGGACGACGACCTGGAAAGTATGAATCACGTCCGCTCCAAAATGTGAATCAGGAAAAAAATTCTTACTCGCCACCCCCTTGGCACCGATTACACACTACACGACAGCGCAAGATTTAGGGATTTTTGCCCAGGATGCGATGGCTCTTTCTGGCTTTGTTCCAAGGCGCCTTCGGAGCTCATCGAAGCCGATGCGGAACCATGACTTTGCGTAGTAGCCGTGCTTCTTGCGCTTGGGGGCTTTGGTACCCGTGAGGTCGGTGGCGGTGCGGCAGACCCAAGCGACGGCAAGCGCGACCACGGCAAGTAGGAGGCCAAGCTTGTCAGCGCTGGTCAACCGCGTGTCTTCGAGATTGAAGCCGCGCGTCTCGGCGTCACCGAACAAACATTCGATCGCCCAGCGCTTGCGATAGGCGTTGCGTGGATTGGCGGCCGGAACATTGCTGGCGACAATCAAGAGTTCACCACCATCGAGACGGCGAGCCACGAAGTGAAGGTCGAGGTGCTCACCATCGCCTGTGGCCTCCCCTGGGGCCTCGAAGGCAGCTTCGATCGTTTTCCGGCCACGGCATCTCCGAAAGAGGGAGGTGAGAGAAAGAGTGCGGCCGTCCTTTGTGTTGACGATGAGATTCTCCTTCATTCGGATGACGAATGGAACCTTGCTTTGATCGAGAAAAGTCAACCATTTCAATCCGATGAACTCACGGTCGGCGAGCAGAAGCCGAATGCTGACGGCCTCGAAGCGTGCCAGATAGCGACGGAGCAACGCGATCCGTTCCTCGGTGTTGCTGGTGCCGGCCCGATCGAGAATGGTCCACGTCCCCGCCTGCAGAGGCGAAGCCTCGAAGGTCGGGCTTGTCATGCCGGATCTTCGCCGCGATGCGGCTGCAGACCGGGACATCAAGGGGACGCGAAAACGCTGGGTGGCCCTTTGAAACCGTTCCTAACCTCCTATACTGGCTTTTATGTCGATACCTGCAAAGCAGAGGCATAACTGGCTGCCGAATTGGACCGTTCCGGCCTCATCTCGCCTGAGATCGGGTGACGCGCCAGCCAGCCAAAATGATCTCCTCGTCAAAACGTCTCAAGTTTTCCTTCTACATAGCCGAGATTCCAGCCGGACAAGGAGATCACTGATTCGGTGACCTCTATATGTCACCCTGATAGGCTGTGAGGGTTGTCAGTATTTGAGAGCCACACCGCCCATGATCAGTGTCAATAATTTGTTTCGATTTTTTGTTTCTTGGCCGGCTTCCGTGATCAAGACCAAACTGCGCCAGCTATTAAGGTTGAGCTGCTGATGTCCTCCCGTCGGACCGTGATCCGACGATAGCCGTAGCGGCCGTACTGACCAGCCAGATCGATGATCGCTTGAGTGAGCGCCGCTTCGTCGTCAGCCACTTTGGCGACATGCCGCTGGGTCGAGCGAGCCTGGCCGAGAATCCGACAGGCCCGACGTTCGGAAACGCCGAGCATCTCCTGGACATGATCAGCACAACGCCGACGACGGGCAGCGCTCAGAAGTTTCCCGACGCCGCCTCCTTCAGAATCAGCTTGTCGAGCGTCAGATCGGCAACCGCCCGCTTGAGCCGAGCATTCTCGCGCTCGAGCTCCTTCAGCCGCTTCGCCTGGTCGACCTTCAGGCCACCATACTCATTGCGCCAGCGGTAGTAGGTCTGTTCGGTGACGCCAAGACTTCGTACAACATCGGGCACCTTCTTGCCCTGGGCCAGCAAAACCTCAGCCTCTCGCAGCTTGCCAATGATCTCCTCGGCGGTGTGCTTCTTGCGCGGCATCGATAACCTCCTTCATAGCGCCAGCCGCTCTCATAGCAGCTGGCGCGGTTTGAAGGGGGCAGCCAATCAGGAGATGTCGAAGACACGCCACTAGCCCGTCCTCCGATCAGCTTCGAAGAATTTGACCCAGCCACAGCGGCCACCTTGGGCGGGCACGGTGAAGCCGCCGTACGGGCCGATAAAGTGGCAGCGCGTGTAATAGCGATGAGCGAAAGGACTATGGCCCTGGCCTTGATCGATGAAAGCGTAAGACCAGATGCCGTGCGGCAGGCCGTAGGCCAGATAGACGCCGTACAGGGCCTTGTCGCCGCCCACCGTCTTGCTCCTGGCCGGCAGGTCGGAAGCCATCGCCAAAGCCGCCGCGGATTCGGCAGCGCCGATGAACGGGTTGGTGCGCCGTCGACAGCCAGGCCGTTGCGGTTCTCCATGAGCGCATGCCCCATGAAACAGAGCTGGCCCGCTTGGCCGTTGCCCTTGCGATAAAGCCGGGCGTCGTCGTCCGTGGTCGAACCGTGGGTGTCGTTCGAGCGCGTCTCGCCACCTTGGCTGGCGCTCGCCGCCGGCCAACCCGGGCGCTGAAGTCTCGCTCGCCATTCCTGCCGGGGCCGGGAGGCTTGCCCGAACCGTCCTTCGGTCGAAAGCTCTTCATCGATGTCCCGGTCTGCAGGGCCATCGGCCCGAAGATCCGGCATGGCGGGCCCGACCTTCGGCCTTCAGGCGGGGATGCCCGGACCTGGATGAGCGTGCCGTCCACCGAGAAATGCTCGTCGGACAGGAGCCCGTTGATCCGGGCATGGTTCAAAACGGCCGCGAAGAATTTGCCGGCGATATCGCCATCGAGCAACCGGTCGCGGTTCTTCGTGAACACCGTCACGTCCCACACCGGATCGTCGATCCCAAGGCCGGTGAACCAGCGAAACAGGAGGTTGTAGTCCAATTGCTCCATCAGCCGACGCTCCGAACGCACCGTGTGGAAAGCCTGGAGCAAAACCGCCCGCAGCAACTGTTCCGGCGGGATCGACGGCCGTCCGATCGTTGAGTGGATCGCATCGAAATCGGCGCTCAAGGCCGACAGCGCCTCATCGACGATCGCGCGGATCGCACGCAGCGGATGCTTCGCCGGCACCCGGGCCTCCAGATCGACATGGCTGAAAGGACTGTCGGAACGGAGCTCGCTGCCGCGCATCGCCACCTCAAGTGAATGCACGGCGAAAGAATCACATCAGGTCAGATGCCGCTACACTTCTTCCGCAACCTGCTAGTCCTACTGTGTCATAAATTATTGTAGTTTCTCAGTATCTTGCTATAGCTGTCTGAGGATGAACGATATTTTGGCAGTGAGAGATGACAGCGAGCAAGAGATTTGACGCCTACACGGAGCGGCTTGCGGCAGCGCTTGGTCACGCCGATCGTGAGACGCCGTTTCGTCAGTACACGACGGGGCTCCTGCTGCCGCTGGAACGTAAGAGCATCGAGCCGATTGCGGCGCGTGTCGATCCTGCCCAGGTGAGCGCCGCGCATCAGTCCTTGCACCACTTCGTGGCCAAGTCCGACTGGTCCGATCGGGCTTTGTTGGCCACGGTTCAAAGGCAGCTGTTGCCGGTGATCGAGCGCCATGGGCCGATCGAGGCGTGGATCGTCGACGACACCGGCTTTCCGAAGAAGGGCAAGCACTCGGTTGGGGTTGCTCGCCAATATTGCGGTCAACTGGGCAAGCAGGACAATTGCCAGGTCGCCGTCAGCCTGTCGGTGGCGAACGAGGCGGCGAGCCTGCCGATCGATTATCGGCTCTATCTGCCAAAAGACTGGGCAGGCGACCCGGCACGGCGCGCCAAGGCAGGGGTTCCGGAGGCGATCGACTTCAAGACCAAACCGGCGATCGCGCTCGATCAGATCCGCCAGGCCGTTGCCGATGGCGTGCCGCAAGGTGTCGTTCTGGCCGATGCTGGGTATGGCGCCGACATGAAGTTTCAGGCGGCCCTTCTCGAGCTCGAGCTTACCTATGTCCCGGTCTGCAGGCGCGCAGCGCCGAAGAGCCGGCATGGCGGGCCCGACCTTCGGCCTGTCGGCCTCCAGGCGGGGATGTTCTCGGCGTTCAGCCAAACAGCTCGGTCTGGCCCGACGGCGAAGAACCGTTGCCAGCCAAGGCCTGGTCGGGTCAGGGACGGCCGCCCACACGTCTGCAGCGTTCCGACGACCATCAGCCGGTTTCCGCCAAAGAGCTGGCTCTGTCGCTGCCGGCATCCGACTGGCAGGGCGTCACTTGGCGCGCCGGCGTTAAGAGCGATCTCGCGTCGCGCTTCGCCGCAAAGCGCATGCGCCCGGCGCCCCCTCGTATCAGGTTGGGCGATTACGACCGCAGCGAGCCCTGGCCGGAACTTTGGCTTCTGATCGAATGGCCTGAAGACGAGGCCGAACCGACCAAGTTCTGGTTCGCCAACCTGCCCGCCGACACGAGCCTCGACCATCTTGTCCATCGCGCCAAGCTGCGCTGGCGGATCGAGCGCGACTATCTGGAGCTCAAGCAGGAACTCGGCCTTGGCCACTATGAAGGCCGCGGCTGGCGCGGCTTCCATCACCATGCCTGTCTATGCATCGCCGCCTATGGCTTCCTGATCGCCGAGCGGCTGACGTCTTCCCCTGAAGGCGGCGGCGGCAAGCCGAGGTTCCGATTGCCCAAGCAGCCAAAATCCTTCAAGCCACGCGGCGCTTCCAATCAGGCCCGAACGTCACACCGCCCATTCCATCGCTACCATGCGATGGCGGATCGCCACGGAACTCGTCCGGAAACTCTCGCGATGTCCCTGTTGCCTACGACGAACATACTCGGCGGATATACGCAATTTATGACACAGTAGGACTAGGCGGCCAAAAGGGCACGTGCCGACCTGCAAGTCGTCAGGGGGTACTTCGGCTACTATGCGGTTCCAACAAACTTGATCGCGATGAAAGCCTTCCGCCACCATGTGAACCGCCTGTGGGTGCGTACGCTAAGTCGGCGCAGCCAGAAGGATCGCATCGCATGGCAACGGAGCATCAAGCTCGCTGACGACTTTCCGCCCCAACCTCGCATCCTTCATCCCTGGCAGAACGTTCGCTTCGCCGCCAGACACTCAAGGTAAGAGCCGTGTGCGGTAACGCCGCTCGCACGGGTCTGTGCGGGGGGGCGCCCAGAAATGGACGTCCCTACCGCGAACGGAAACGCTCTAGGGTGGTGTCAGGTCGCGTGCGACCCGAAAGCCGTTGGTGTAATATCTGACCTGGGCGTCATAGCGAAATCGGCTGGTCGCGGTGATGTCGTCCAGCTTGCTTCTCCAGGAACCGCCGCGCAGCACCCGCTGGAGGCAGGGCGAGGTCGACCGGGCGGTGGTGTCGTCCGGCGCGCCCTGATAGTTGGACATCCAGCAATCCGCGACCCACTCGCTGACGCCGCCGTTCATGTCATGCAGGCCGAAGGGGTTGGCCTCGAAGCTGCCGATCGGCACCGGCCGCTTGCGATCCCATTCCTCGCCGCATTCCGAGCAGTTTGCTCGTCCCTCGGCGCCTGAATCGCCCCACCAGAACCGGGTCGCCTCGCCACCGCGCGCCGCATATTCCCACTCCGATTCCGAAGGAAGGCGGTAGGCTTTGCCGGTTTGCTCCTCGAGCCAGCCCGCGAATCGTTCTGCATCGTTCCAGGACACGTTCTGCATCGGGCGGTCGGCGTCGCCAGGCTCGGAATCGCGGATCCGGTTGCAGTAGCCGGCGTCGACGCAGGCCTGGTACTGGCCGACGGTCACCTCGAACTTGCCGATCGCGAACGACTGGTCGACGGTGACGTTGCGCACCGGCCGCTCGCTGGCGCCGCCGTCCGCCGATCCCATGCGAAACCGTCCCTCCGGCAAAGCGACCATCACCGGGCAGGCGTCGCATTCCCTGAACTCGGAAAGATCGTCGATTTCGTCCGCTGAGCTGACGTCCAGCGCCGCCACATCGACGGCAGGCGCAGGCTCGGGGCTCGGCGAAACTCGAGGCGTGCCCGGCGCCGGCTCGGTCTCGATCGGCCGAACCAGACGGCCGGAGATGAAGCCCTCCTCGCCCTCATCGGTTTCGATCCGATACCAGTTTACCCCTTCGACCTTCTCGACGAATCTGAGCTGGGCGCCGCTCGGCACCGACGCCACCCATCCGCTGCTGGCGCTCGGCGCGTTTCTGATGTTCGAGGCGGTGATCGTTTCGAGAAGGGCGAGCTCCACTTCCGCGGACGAGTCTGGCGCTTCGGCGCCGGCGCTTTCGCTCGCGTCCCGGGCCGATGACGTCGACAGCTCCTCGCTGACATCCGGCCGCCGCGCCGCTGGCTGAGGTTTTTGTTCCGCGGTGATGCCTCGACCCTTCTCGTTGGGCGTCTCCGCCGCGGCCACGAGATTCGCCGTCGATGGTGCGAGCCGGTAGACGGCCTTGGACAGGCCGCCATGGCCATCGGCGACCTCGTAGACGAAGTCGCCTTCGACGCCGTCCGTGGGATCGAGAACCAGACTGGCCAGCGTATCGACCGAAAGCTCGTCGTCGATTTCAATTTCCCGATCGCCGTCGAGAATGCGACCTTTGCCGGGCAGTGCCAGGACTTTTATCGACAGCGCATCGCCGTCGGGATCGCTGGGCTCTTCGATTTCGAGCGGGATGCGCGGCCAGACGAAATTCTGCAGGGCTGCGACCGAAGGCGGCTCGTTCGAGCGCATGACCTCTATCGGCAGCCGTCCGGCCGCAAGGCCGCCGCGACCGTCCCGAACCACGAAGACGAACGCGCCTGCGGAGCCGGTCCTGTCCTCGATCGGCCGATAGCGGAGCTCGGTTAGCTGCGCGATGTTGAGCTGATCGCCGAAGCGCACCGGCCCTTCGGCCCCCTCCATGCTGCCGAAAGTGGGCAGGCCCACGATTTCGACGGTGAGCCGGTCGTCGTCGGGATCGACCGGCGTCTTGATCGATGCCGGCACGGCACCGGCGTCAGTCGAGACCACCAGCGGTTCGTGCTTGGCGACGACCGGCGCCTGATTGGTCTCGGGCTGTCGGAAGTAGAAGGGCGTGGCGCCCAGCGCATCGAGCGTGCGCGGCTCCTGCCGCTCGGCCGTCAGGTCGATCACCGTGTCGCGGACCTTTCGGAAGAAAAGATCGAGTTCGACGCCTGGCTCCTCGAGATGCTTGACCAGAGCCTCCGTGAAGGGGCTGAGGTCGCCCCAGCCGTCATAGGCGACCTGGTTGAAGCGCGTCGAGAAGGCGATGAGGGTGTCGGGCGGCACGTCCTCGACCCTGGCCATGCCCTGGCCGATCAGCTTGGATCGGGTCGGCCCGAGCGACTGGCGCAGGTTCTCCGCGAGCGGGTTGTCCCGGCAGGCGTCGAGGATGACGATGCCGAGCTGGCGCGCCTGCGCCACCTCGCTCATGACGATGTCGAGCGGCGTCGCCTCGTAGATGAGGTCCCGTTCCCGCTTCAGCTGCGCGTCGGTCGGCAGGAGATAGTTGCTGTCGGCCACCTGAATGCCATGGCCCGCGAAATAGACCACCGCCACCTCGGCGGTCTCGGCCTTGAGGCCGAAATCGCGAAACGCCTCCTGCATGCCGCGCTGATCGAGATCGATGCCGATCGTCACGTCGAAGCCGACGTCTTCGAGGGCCGTGCCGATCGCCGCGGCGTCATTCCTGGGATTCGGCAGCGCCGCAGCGAACTGATAGGCCGAATTACCGACGACCAGCGCGATGCGGTCCTGAGCCTTCGCCGACCAGATTACGCTGTTGACCAATGCCAGCAGGCATAGAAATTGAATTGATCGCAAAACGGCGTACTCCCCGATGAGCCGATCCGAGGATAGCTGAAACCGTGTCAAGCGACAATTATGACTTGACATCATCGGCGTATGGAAAAGACCGACGTCGATCTGTGGTCCTACGAAAATGATGGCAAGAAGATGAAACGATCACGCCGCTGGGCAAGAGGGATGACTGAACAGTCACGGATCGACCGCCGACCATGCATCAAGCGGGATTGCTTTTCACGCGATTTTCTGGCTGGTCGAAAATTAGTCAAAGTTGAAACAAGGTGTCGGTAGAAAGGCGAAGGTCTCCTTTCGCTTTGCCGATTCCGCAGATGTCGGCGGCTGGGTCCGAGCGCGCATCATGGCTTGGCCTCGTCGCTGCACTCGCTATGATGGCAAGGCGTTCGGTAGATTATCTGAATAAGAGATCGGGGGATCGGTCTTGGCGAAATCGCGAAAAGTTATCATCACCTGTGCGGTCACGGGCTCGATCCACACGCCGTCCATGTCGCCGCACCTTCCCGTTACGCCCGAAGAGATCGCTGATGCCGCGATCGGAGCGGCGGAAGCGGGCGCCGCGATCGTTCATCTGCATGCGAGGAAGCCAGACGACGGACGCCCGGACCAGACGCCCGAAGCTTTCCAGAAGTTTCTTCCGGTGATCAAGCAGCGATCCGGCGTGGTGGTCAATCTGACCACCGGCGGCGCGCCGGGAATGACCGTGGAGGAACGGGTAAAGCCGGCGGCGACGCTCAAGCCAGAGGTCGCCTCGCTCAATATGGGTTCGATGAATTTCGGCCTGTTCCCGATGCTGAGCCGGTTCAAGGACCTTAAGCACGACTGGGAGCGAGCGCATCTGGAGGCGAGCCGGGATATGGTGTTTCGCAACACCTATAACGACATCGAGTTCGTTCTGAAGTCCTGCGCTGAGAACGACACGCGCTTCGAGTTCGAATGCTACGACGTTGGCCATCTCTACAACCTCGCGCATTTTCTCGATCGCGGTCTGGTGAAGCCGCCGCTGTTCGTGCAGAGCGTGTTCGGCATCCTCGGCGGCATCGGCCCGCACCCCGAGGACGTGCAGCACATGAAGCGTACCGCGGACCGGCTGTTCGGTGATCTATATCGCTGGTCGGTACTGGGTGCCGGGCGGCATCAGCTGCCGATCGCGGCGATGTCCGCAGCCATGGGCGGCAACATCCGGGTCGGCCTCGAAGACAGCCTCTGGCTGGGAGCGGGCAGGCTTGCGGAGAGCAACGCGGCTCAGGTAGCGAGCGCAGTCAAGATCATCGAGGGCCTCGGACTTGCCGTCGCCGCGCCCGACGAGGCAAGGGAGATCCTTTCGCTCAAAGGCGGTGACCAGGTCGCCTTCTGATCGATCCAAGGCGTGCCGTGCAAAAGCCCCGCCCACGGCCATACTTCTGGTTTGCCTGGCCGACTGGAGGGAAGAAATTTACGACGCGATCTTTTTGGCCAAATCCGCCGCCACTTGCAGAGTGCAGACGGAGGTCGGCCTGAATACTCCGTCCCCGGGGCGGGCCGTTTTCATCGCCTAGTCTGACTCTACGGTATCCAAAGTGCCCAGCCTTGGTCGGTGGTGGGCACGTCGATAGACGACTCTCGGCGACACGATCGCTTCGCTGAGAAACGGTTCGAAATCGAAGAAAACTTCCGATACGATTGCCGTTTCGCCTTCGCGAACGTCGAAGCCCTGCGGGAGATCGGCGAGAGCACCCTCCGCACCCACCTCGCTGGTGGCAGGATAAGATCCGCCTCCGGAACGCTGCCAGGCCACCGTCGGTCCCGAGCCGTCCTCATTGATGACCGACGAGACGACGACGCGGCCACGCGTGCCCAGATCGAAAGGCGATGCGACCTGACCGGCTGCATAGAAGATGTCGGTAAGGTCGCTCTCGCTGATCGTCTCGGCTCGGGCGACCAGATCTGACATGGTGACAGCGACGCGATCAATCTTTTGATTGAGCAGGACGAATCGTCCAAGCTCGGCGCTCGCCAAAAGCATCATCAAAAGCAGTGGCAAGGCGAGGGCGAACTCGACGGCCGAGTTGCCCCGATCACATCGACAATGGCGTAAGGTCCATCCGAACGGATAATATGCCGCCTGCTCCGGAGACCTGCCTGCCGTCATCATTTGCCGTCCTTCCATGCGTCGGTGTTTATCGGGCTAACCATTACCGAAGGGCTCGTTTCTGACGGCGATATTGGCATCCAGCGTAATCGCATCGCCGAAAAATGGCCTGAACAGAGGTATCATTAGACGCCAATCGTAGCGTAAGCGGTAGACAACGACGTCGCCGGCGCCGCCCAATCCCGCAACGCCCATATCTTCGTCCCAGCCTCCATTCCCATTCACGTCGTCGAATTCTTCGCCTTCGTCGAAGGTGCCGTTGCCGTTGGCGTCGGTGAAGGGTTCCGCTTGGCCGACGTCACTGAAATTCTCGTAAACAAGGGTTTCCATGTCGATAGCCTCCGTATCGATGATGCCATAGGCATTGTCCTCGATGATCTGCAGGATCGCGTCCTCTCTGCTGACATCGCCAGCAGTGGCCCCAGTGACGCCGTAGCGGGAAGCCTGTCGCGCACCCCCCTCCAGAAGGGTTTGGGCGAACAGGATCCCGGAGAACTCCAGAACGCCGCAAAGCAGGCCGATAAGGGCGGGCGCCACGAAGGCGAACTCGACCATTGCCTGGCCTGCCTCTCCCAACGGAAAGAGCCATGTGCGAAAGGAAAAATCACTCTTGAGTTGATGCTGCCGCGATAAAATCATTGCACTCCACCCACTTTGCGCGATATTTCCTCGCATGAGATTCGATCTGAGGTTGATATGAGGAGTTTGCCATGGCCATTGAAATGCGATCCAGCCTTTTCGCGCTTTGCCTCGCCGCCTTGTCGGCTTGTGCACCCAACAGCGTGAAGACTCCTGCCAGTCCGAAACTCGATGGCCCGTTGATTGCCGCTGAAAGTGAGACGGGCCGGTACGGCACGCTTCTGCGTCTGGCTTCGTCCACTCGAACGTCCGGCGATCCGGCTGCGGCCGTAAATATGTACCAGCAGGCAATCGCCCTCGAACGCGGACGCCCGGAGGCCTACACGCTGCTTGGAGATACGCTCATTGAGCTCGGTGCGCATGATCAGGCAGCTGAAGTCTTTCAGCAAAGCCTCAAGCGTGATGGGAATGGCCTTGCAGCTCGCCTCGGCTATGCGCGTACCCTTATTGCTCTCAAGAGACCTGAAGCTGCCATCCCCCACTACGAAGCAGTCGTGAAAGCGGCCGGAGGTAATCTGCAGGCACATAACGGGCTTGGCGTTGCCTATGATCTTGCAGGCCAGCATCAGGCTGCGCAGAAGGTCTATCGTGATGCCCTCGTGATCGCTCCTGACAGCATGCTGCTGCGGAACAATTTGGGGCTGTCGCTCGCGCTCTCCGGTGATCATCAGGATGCCATCTCGCTCCTGGGCGTTGTCGCCGACGAGCCGGGTGCGCGTGCTCAAAACCGTCAGAACCTTGCTTTGGCCTACGGCCTCTCGGGTGACCTGGCGTCTGCCGAGCGCATAAGCCGGCTGGATCTCGAAGAGGAGGCGGTGCAGTCGAATATTGCCTACTTTGCGGCGCTGGCAGCAATCGATGATCGTAGAAAGCGAGCCGCGGCGCTTGGTGCCCAGCCTTCCGAACAGCGGCAATCCACAGGTCCAAATCTGGCAGCACTCGCTTTGACTGGAGAAGGGCTGGAGCTGGGCCTTACACCCACTGGCCGTTGGTACGTCAACCTCGGAGAGTATGGCAGCCCTGTTCAGGCTGCGTCGGCTTGGCAGCAATTGCGCGTTCAGCATGGCGACCTGCTGAACCGTCTGGACCGACTTGCCGGCGCCGAAAATGGTCGTCAGCCCTTGCTCGTCGGTCCTGTGGCAACTGCGGAAAAGGCGGAAAATCTTTGCAGCGATCTTGCCGATCGCGGGCAAGCCTGTAGACCGTTGGCGCTTTAGAACAGAGAGCTTGCTAAGCGACAACGGGATCAGTACAGCAGCGTGGCAGGCGTCCCGGGATCGTGATGTGGAGATACAAAATTGTTGAGCATTACGACGAGGTTGTAAATCGCGTAGACTGACTTTGATAATGGCGTCAGCGTCGGTCCCGGCCAGCCTTTCTTGATGGAGAGGCAAGCACGAGTGTGCCATCGACACGCCGCCCTCCGCAGATTGCTCGATATACCTTTCGAGGCAGGTGCGCATGCGCTGAAACCTGGCGTCTGCCAAATGTCGAGGGCCAGAAGTCCGCACAACCGTCCCCGGAAAGGATATTACCTGACCATTATTTCCAAATCTGCGCGATGATGATCGCCAAACGTCGGAGAAACGCTTCCATCCCTCTCTCGCAGCCCAAGAGCGGCAGTGCCAATCAACTATAGATGTCGAATGAATCTTGAATATTTTTGAGCCTTGGCAATCACTTACTGCTGGGGTCTCCTCCTTCGAGGCTTGAACCTCTGTCCACGCACTTTCATGCTCACTTTTCTCGACAAAAAAAGTCATGCATATGCTGAGGGAAGCATGATCGAATAGTAGTATTGCATCCCGACCGTCATGCGCACTAAATGCATGAACCTCTGAGAGATTTGTGCCAAATGATTCCTCGAGCATCTGCATGCTCTAAGAAATCATGTTGTCCATGACGCTGATCACCGCAGGGCCGACCAGCACGATGAACAGGACTGGCAGAATAAAGACGATCATTGGAACCGTAAGAGTTGCGGGCAGGCGGGCGGCTTTTTCCTCAGCGCGCAACAGGCGCTGATCGCGGAACTCATTGGCAAGCACTCTCAATGATTGAGAAAGAGGAGTGCCATATTTCTCCGTCTGGACGAGCGTGTTGACAACGCCTCGGATCGCACCGAGATTGGTTCGTCGGTTGAGATTGAGCAGGGCATGACGACGCTCTGGGAGAAAGCCGAGTTCAACCGAGGTCAGCTGTAGTTCCTCGGCAAGCTCAGGACTGGCACCCCCGATCTCTTTCGATACCCTATCGAGTGCTGAATCCAAAGAGAGCCCCGATTCGGCACAGATAACCAACAGATCAAGACCATCTGGCAATGATTTCGCGAGCCGCTGTTGTCTCTTTGTCGTGGTGTTCGAGACATAGAGATCCGGTGCCAGGAAGCCAAGCAAGCAAGCACCGCAGACGATGAGCAGATTGATCGCAGGCTGAAATTGACCGATGCTCAATATGTAAAAAGCAATAAAGCTGGTAAGCCCCAATGCGATAGGCATAACAGCCTTGAAAAACAAGAACACGATAATCGAGTCTCGCGATCTAAATCCTGCCTGGGCCAGGCGATCCCAGAGTTTGCTGGCCTGTTGATCCTGCATCAGTTGTAGTGTCTGGACCACACGTCGCATGAAGCCGACACTTTCGGCGCGCCGGCTCTGACGGGACTTCTTGCCTAACAGATCCGCCCTGAGTTCGCCTCTCCTCTGCGCAATCCGGCGTGCCCTATTCTCCATCGGGTTCCTCTCTATCAGAGCGAACCAGATCGTCACGATCACCACAAAGGCAAGAAGAGCAAACAGAAGCACCAACAGACTGTCAGAAGTCAAGCCGAAGGGAAGGTAGTCGTCGACGGCGCTCATATCTCGAATCTCACCATTTTGGCCATGACGAGGAGTCCAACCATGAGACTGGTCAAGCCTATTGCGATCATGATCCAGCCTCGAGGGTCAATGAACAACGTGCTCATGTAACGTGGATTTATGAATGAGATAAGCGCACACATGATGAATGGCAGTGACCCGATGATCATGGCGGAAGCACGAGCTTCCGACGACATCGCTTTCACCTTCAATCGCATCTGTTCGCGTCGGCGAACCATGTTGGAGAGGTTTTCAAGAATTTCCGCCAGATTGCCACCGGTTTCTTGTTGAATTGACATGCTGATCACAAGGAAATTGAACTCGGCAATTTGGATGCGCTTCGCCGTCGCCCACATCGCTTCATCCATCGAGACGCCGATGCGCATTTGATCGCTGATATACTGAAATTCTGGCCCCACAGGGTCACTGATCTCCTCCGCGATCGTCCTCATCGTCTCACTGACCGGAAGGCCCGAACGAACGCCGCGAACGATCAGGTCCAGGGCTTCGGGGAGTAAAGCTGAGAACTTTTTTGCGCGTTTTGCAATTTGACGACCAACAACGATGTGCGGCAGTCCGAAGCCAATCGTGAAACCTGCGAGCAGATTTATCGCGGGGGACAGCCCAAGCCCTAGCCAGATGAAGCACGTGGAGACGAGCCAAAGGCCGGTGCAAATTAGTAGGTAGTCACCAATTTTTAGTGGCCAACCGCTTCGCTCGAGCCGCTGACGCAGCAAGCTGATATTCGGCAAGATACCTTTCACCAGTCTGTCTACGCTGGCGATTTTACTGTCTGACGTGTTCCGGCGGACGCTTTCTGTATGTGCGATCACGTGATCCTGAGTTGCGTTTGGTGCTATGATTTGATCAATACGGCGCCGCATGTGCTTGTCACGGCTGCCGAAGAGATCAAGGCCGAACAAAAAAAGTAGCAATACTGCGAAGACACCGGCACCAAGAACCAGCATCTTGATGAGTTCGGGCTGAGTTGTGAATGCGTTTGACATCGCTCTAAGCCATCATGGCTTGCTGTAGAGGGCGATCGAGGCCGAAATAGGCTGCCCTTTTAATAAAGTGAGGACGAACGCCACTCGATTTGTATTGCCCTCGCAATGTTCCGTCCCGGTTCTCTCCTTCGTATTCATAGGCAAAGAGGTCTTGTGTTGTTATAACATCCCCCTCCATGCCGATGATCTCGGTGACATGCGTGACACGCCGAATGCCGTCTCTCATTCTGGACACTTGAACGATCAGGTTGACTGCGCCGACAATTTGTGTCCTGACAGCCTTTCCTGTTAGATTAACACCAGCCATCCCGATCATATTTTCCATGCGGGTTAGAGCCTCTCTTGGGTTGTTCGCATGCAGGGTGCACATAGAGCCATCATGGCCTGTGTTCATCGCTTGAAGCATGTCCAGAGCCTCGGCACCGCGGACCTCACCGCAGATGATGCGATCAGGACGCATTCGCAGAGCGTTTTTGACGAGATCTCGCATGGTGATTTCGCCAGTGCCTTCTAAATTGGCGGGGCGTGTTTCAAGCCTCACAACGTGGGGCTGCTGGAGCTGTAGTTCGGCAGCGTCTTCGATCGTTACTACGCGATCACCTGGATCGATCAGTTGTGACATGGCGTTCAGCATGGTGGTTTTGCCTGAGCCAGTGCCACCCGAGATCACGACATTGAGCCCACAGGCCGAGGCAATTTTCAGGACTTTGGACAGATTGTCCGAGATGTTGCCTTGTCTCTCCATCACATCGAGTGTGATGCTTTTTTTCGAGAACTTTCTTATCGAAATCGAGCATCCGTCGATGGCTAGAGGGGGGGCGATGATATTGACGCGAGATCCGTCGGGGAGCCGTGCGTCTGCAATCGGGCAGGTTTCATCCACACGACGGCCGACTCTCGTAACGATACGCTGTGCGATGTTCATGACGTGCGCATTATCGCGGAAGCGAACGTCCGTAAGCTCTAGCTTGCCCTTGCGCTCGACGTAGACCTGATTCGGACCGTTGATCATGATGTCGTTGACGCCTTCGTCGGACAACAATGGCTCCAGCGGCCCAAGGCCCACCATGTCATCGACTAGGGTGATCGTGAGATCTTGCTGTTCCCGGCTAGTTACGGAGAGGCGTTCCTCGGTGACGATTTCGGCGATCAGTTCCGCGATCTGACGCTGAAGTTCGTCTCGAGGCAGTTTGGCGGCGGCACTGGCGTCGATGCGTTCCAGAAGGACCGATTGAATACGATTGAAAACTGCTTTCGCCGCCGCCCTCCGTTTGCTGCCGGCCAGGGACGCGTCGACCGCTTTCGCTGCCTGAAGAGGCCTGTCGCCATTTGATCGCTTTTCCTGGTCGGCCGCATGGCCTTGTTTCGATGAAGACGACGGCTGGTCGCTGACGGGCGGCGTCATCGCTGCGGCGTTGTCTCCATTTGAGCGTCGACCGAACATCACTACCCCTACGCCTTGCCAAAGAGCTTACGCAGCACACCCGCACCCGCTTGTTCCGATCCGGCTGCGGGGCCGCATAGTCGGTCTGCGATCTCGCCCAGTCCCTTGGCCACAGGTCCTTTCCCGGCAGCGACCGGCTGTCCGAAATTCGTCGCTGCAGCGACCGTCTTGGCATCGAACGGCAGGGTGAAGTCGATCTTGCGGCCGATTCCTTTCTCGAACTCGGCGCGCGGCATCTCGCCTTGCTTGTGCTCGCCAACACGGCTGGCAATGATCACGCTGCTGCACGAGGCGTTTAGCGTCGTCAGAAAACCGATCGTGCGCATGGTGTCGCGCATGCCGGCAAGCGAGAGATCAGAGACCATGATGAGGTCCGATGCATGTTCGAGAACCTGATGCATGGAGGGACTGACGCCTCTCGGCAGGTCCACGAAAACGTAGTGAAACTTGTTGCGGAGATCGCTCAGTAGCAGTTCGATGGCGCCTGGATCCATAAGCACCGTTTCGTCTGGACTCTCTTCCGCGCTCATGACGAACAGTCGATCCGAATGTTGCGTCAGCATCCTGTCCATGAACAAACTGTCGATACGATCTGGACTTTCGAGCGCCTCTCGGAGGCCATGACTGGGTTCGATGTCGAGCGACAGGGCGACCGTGCCGTATTGAAGATCGAGATCGAGCAGTGCGACCCGACGGCGGCGTTGCTGGGCGATGATCCAGGAGAGGCTGGTCGCAATCGTTGTGGCACCGACGCCACCTCGGGCTCCCACCACCGCGACGAGTTTGCCGAGTTTGCTATTCGACTTCGAGACCTCGCCCTCGTCGGATATGTTGGAGATGGCACGCTGCAGAAGCGATGCCGAAAGAGGCTTGACGAGATAGTCGGTCACGCCGTGATGCAGGAGGTCGCGAAAGAGGCCACAGTCATTGCGTTCGCCAACGGCGATCACCGAAACGCCCGGTTCACAGACATTGGCCAGGTCATCGATGTCGGAAAGCGGCAGGTCCGACCCGCTGATGTCGACCATCAGCAGCTTGGGCGACGTGTGCTGGCTCAGATATTTGATGGCTTCCTTGATCGACCCTTTGCGAATCGATGCATGCGGCAGCATCATGTCGCCGATCGCGCGATCCACTGCGGCGTGACTGGCTGAATCTGCGCAAAAGGCTATGAATTGGGACTGATCCCCGCCCGTTCTTTCGGAGGTCGCGATTGCGGTCGACATCAGTTGACCCTCTCTTCCTGAAGCTCGGGCTGCTGGCCTTCGCGGTAGCGGACGATCCCTTGTGCCTGATGAACGCCGTCGGCGGGACCGAGGCTGCGACCTTCGATCAAGTCACGAGGATTGGCGATCATCAGGCCCAGATTGGTTTCGGTCGCACAGCCGAAATTGGTATGGGGCCCATTGGCATAGTCGACCCCGGTGTGGCGGCTCCAGTCCGGGCAGGCGGGCGGTGTCACGACGTAGCGATCGAGTACGATTTCGACCCGGCGGTTCTGGCGCCAGGCACGTTCGCTGCTGCCTTCGGCGGCCGGTGCACGCTCTCCGAACGAGCTGGTCTGCACGCTTACGCGATCGATGCCGCTGTCTGTGAGAAAGCCTTCGACAGACTGGATTCGCCTGGCTGCAAGATCGAGATTGTAGAGGTCACCCGCCCGCTCGTCTGCGTGGCCTTCGATGCGGATGTCGTCGTCGCTGCCTGGCCTGACGGCGCGCAGGAAGGCGATCAGGCGGTCCTGCTCGGAGCCGGTCAGGTGGTCGCTGTCAGTCGCAAAATAGACAGCGTGGCGATAGCTCGCGCGGTCGACCTCGAGGGCCTTGCGCGAACTGGCCTGCATCCAGCCGGCGGCCGGGTCGATGTCGGTGCCGCCGGGCGCGCAGCCGACGAGGGCGAACGCTGCGAGCGCGAGCGTGCCCAGCTGCCGTGCGCATGCGCGCGAAACCGCCGCGTTTCGGATGACGATTGCGGACATGGCGTATCTCCTAATCCAATACGAAGCCGATGGGGCCGACGAGGCGCTGCTTGACCGGGCCGAGGGGAGCGCCGCGGCCGCGCTGCAGGGTCGCGTGGTGCAGGCGTCCTTCGAGGATGCGCTCGATGTCGCTCGGCGGCTGATAGCCGTCGGACGGCGTGGCCAGGACCGGCTCGTCCACGGGGTTGACCAGATAGGGTGTCACGAGGATGACGAGTTCGGTCTCGTTGGTCTGAAAGCGCTGGGAGCGGAACAGCGTGCCGAGAACGGGCAGGTCGCCGAGGCCGGGAAACTTGCTCACGGTGTTCTGCACGTCGTTGGACAACAGGCCGCCGACCATGAAGCTCTGCCCGCTGCCGAGCTCGACCGTGGTTTCCGCGCGCCGGGTGGCGAGTGCCGGGATGGTCAGGCCGCTGATGGTGATGGCGCCGTTGTCCGAGAGCTCACTGACCTCGGGGCGGACCCGGAGGCTGATGCGGTTGCGGTTGAGCACTGTCGGCGTGAAGGCGAGGCTGATGCCGAACTCCTTGAACTCGATCTCGATTTCGCTGTCGTCGCTGGCGACCGGGATCGGGAATTCGCCGCCGGCGAGGAAGCTCGCGGTTTCGCCGGAGAGTGCCGTGAGGTTCGGCTCGGCGAGCACGGTCACCAGGCCTTCTTCGGCGAGCGCGTCCAGCGCCGTGCTGACCGAAGCGCTGCCCGAGCTGTAATTGCCGAAGCCGATGCCCGGCGCGTTGCCGCCGGCGTTCGCCGGCGAGCGCAGGATCGAACCGCTGCTGTTGACCAGATCGCGTCCGCTGGCGAAGCCGAAGGTGAAGTTGCCGCTGTTGAACAGCGTCTCCCAATTGATGCCGAACTCCTTGATCACCTCGCGCGAGACCTCGGCGACACGGACGCGCAGATGGACCTGGGTGGGCGCGCCGACCCGAATGCGGTTCAGGAGGCTCTCGTTCTCTCCGAGATAACGACTTGCGAGGTTGCGCAGCTCCTGGGCGTCCGTCGGGCTGTCGACCTCGCCGTCCAGCACGATGCTGCCGTCGACCGAGCTGACATCGACGTCATGGGCGGGCAGAAGTCGGTCGATGGCGGCGCGCAGGCCTTCGAGATTGTGATCGATCCGGACCGTCGAGCGCAGCAGCACCTCGTCGTTTTCGTCGACCGCGAACAGGCTGGTGGTGCCGGCGCGGCGGCCGAACAGGTAGATGATGCTGGGCGACTGCGCCTGCACGTCGGCGACCTCGGGATCGGCGACGAACACGGTCGCCGCCGGGCGCGGCAGGCGGATGACCTGACCCTTGCCGACCTCGATCTGAACCTGGTCCGCCGGTTCGAGCGTTTCGAAACGGCCGCTCTGGGCGCTGGCCGGATCCGCCAGCCAGGCGACGGCCAGCGTCAGGCAGGCCGCAAGCGCGGCGATGCGCGCGAGCAGACCGGGCTTCGCCGATTTCGGTTGGACAGCCATCAATTCGATCCCTTGACGTTCACGGTTTCCGAATGGCTGCCGCGCAGCACGAGCAGCCTGTTGGTCGGGTGTTTGCCGGAGCGGAGCACGCTGGACACGTCCCGGTCCCAGGTCGGCTCGACGTCGGCGGCCGTCGCTGCGACGGTCTCGCCGTCCCTGGCGAGGCTTCTGAGGCTGAGCGACAGCTTGCCGAGCTCGGTGACCAGAGCGACGCTTTCCGCCTGGCGCGGCGTGACCTCGAGCGTGGCGGTGCGCGCCTTTTCGTGGTGCTGTCCCTTTTTGGGATCGTCACCCGTCTCCACGCCCATGGCGATGATGCGGATGTCCGGCAGAACCGTCTCGCTGACCCGGCGGGTGGAATCGCCGCCGTCGAGGGTCTGGGTCAGGATCAGATCGACCCGGTCGCCCGGGAAGATGAGGCCGGAATTGCCGGAGGTCGCGTTGATCGGCACCGAGACGGCGCGCATGCCGGGCGAGAGCACGGCGGCGAGAAAGCCCCGGTCGCCGGGCTTGACCACGGTTTCGTCGGTGATCGGCTGGCCCGCGAACAGGCCGCGGCGGACCACGGCGCCGACGACGGCATCCTTGTCGCCCTCGCCCTTGACGATGTAGGTCTCGGGAATGTCGTCGTCCGGCCAGCTCTGCCAGCGAATGTCCTGGGGCTTGATGAACTGGCCGGCCGGGATGGCGTTCTGGACGACCAGGACTTCGCTCACATCCACGTCCGCCGGCTGCGACGCCTGCACGATGGTGACCGGCCGCTGCTGTTCGGCGATCCAGCTTCGGGCGTAGACCGCGGTGACGCCTGCGACGACGAGAGCGAGCATGATGACGAGAATTCGACGCGGACCCATGGGGGCCTCCTCAAGTTTGCATCAGGGCGTAGATGACGACGATGCCGCCGGCGGCGATCGCGACGCCGTAGGGAATCGATGCGTGGTCGTCGACCGTCGTCGAAGCGGCATCGGCTGGATCGCCCGCCGGACGCGCCGGCATCGGCAGCAGCCGAACCACCGTCTCCCGCAGCGGACCCGCCAGCAGGAGCATGGGCGACGCCGCGAGGCGGCGGCCGATCAGGGTGACGATCGACAGCAGACCGCCGGCGAGTGCGGTGACGACGAGAAAATCGCCGATATGATGGACGCCCGCCCAGAGCGCCAGAGCGGCCATGAGCTTGACGTCGCCGCCGCCCATGAGATTGAAGGCGAAGCAGGCGAAGCCGAGCGCGAAGACGACGCCGGCGACCAGGAAGGCGGAAAGCCAGTCCACCGGGACCGGGCTGACCGCGACGTGGATCCCGTAGAGCACGGCCACGGACGCCGTCAGCCAGTTGGGCAGCCGGCGGCATTCGATGTCGATCAGGGCACCGATGACGAGAAGGCCGGCGAGGAGCAGAAGCGGGAGCAGAGATGTCACCGCCCACGCTCCCGGACTCCGGACGACAGGGCGACGAGATCGGCTTCGAGAGGACCGCGGGCGGGTTTCATCCGCCGAGCGCCTTGTTGAACGCGGCGATCAGCTGGTTGAAAGGCAGGCTTAGAAGGCTGTCGCGAACCTGTATGATCGCCACGATGACCACGACCACGACCAGGGCCGCGATCAGGCCGTATTCCGTCGCGACCGATCCGCTCTCGGCGCGGCGAAAGGCGAAGCGCCGGGATTTGATGCTGCATCTGGCAGCGATCGGTCCCCGATGAAGGGCCATCTCGGGAGTCTCCTGGCGAGCGGCGTGGCGTGATCATGAGTCGATGAAAATCATGGAGATGGACGGAAGGCCGGCGGACACCGGCAGCCCCGAGGCTGCCGATGCCGCCGGCGGATTCCGACAGACGGCGGTCAGCCGCCGGTGGTGGTGCTGGTGGTGGAGCCGCCGGTGGTGCTGCTGCCGGTGGCGCCGCTCAGGCTGTTCGACACGGTGGTGAAGGTCGACTGCAGGTTGGTGCCGAGCGTCCCGAGAATGGTGATGATCGCGACCGAAACCAGGGCGGCGATCAGGCCGTACTCGATGGCGGTGGCACCGCTGTCGTTCTTCAGGAGGTCTTGAAAGCTTTTCATGGAACGTTCCCTTCTTGACATTAACGTCGCCCACGAAAAGTGACGCAATTGTATTAACAAAAGGTTTATCCAGATGATTTTGTTGCGCATTTACTCGATTTTCATCTTCGTAAATATTTCCTTACTCTTGCGATGGGCGTTCCTGGCGCTCCCGCCGCCCCCGGTCGCGACGTCCGGCCAACCCATTCTTCAGCCAGGCGGCGTCGGCGCGGGGTCCGGTCGCGCGCTTTTCCATGGACCGGGACGAGGCTCTTCCATGGCGAAGACGATGGGCTGCGAAGACGGACGCCGCCTCGCCATCGACATGTCCTTCCACCCCTTGCCGAAGATCGAGTACGCCTTTAAGTTACGGAGAAATTGATTCAAATGCCCCGCTTCGTCTTGGGATATGCGGGGTTGTCGATTGGGAGGGAGCGACAGGAACGAAACCACGTCTTCGGGGTACGGCGCCGGGTCGACGATCAATGTCCGCCTGCGCCCGATTCGGCTGCGTCGGCAAGGCTGCCGTCGCAGCAGGACGGCGCCGGTCAAACCAAGTACGTCTAGATATCCTCACAACGAAACCAAAGAATGACGGGAGAGCACAGCATGAAAAAAGGATGGCTTCTATCCGGCGCGGCGGCGCTCGGTGTCCTGGCGATCGGCGTATCCGCCCAGGCCAATGACGGTCTCTTGTCGCTGCAGGACGACGACACCCAGTGGGTGATGCCGCTCGGCGACTACGCCAGCACGCGCTACAGCGAGCTCAGTGAGATCACCAAGGACAATGTCGGCGACCTGCAGGTGGCCTGGACGTTTTCGACCGGCGTGCTGCGCGGTCACGAGGGCGGCCCGCTGGTGATCGGCGACATGATGTATGTCCACACGCCGTTCCCGAACATCGTCTACGCGCTCGATCTGACCGATAACGCCCGCGTGGTCTGGAAATACGAGCCGAAGCAGGATCCGGACGTGATCCCGGTGATGTGCTGCGACACGGTCAATCGCGGCGTCGCCTATGCCGACGACACCATCTATCTCCATCAGGCGGACACCACCCTGGTGGCCCTCGACGCCGCGACCGGCGAGGTCAAGTGGTCGGTGGCGAATGGCGATCCGAGCAAGGGCGAGACTGGCACGTCCGCCCCGATGGTGATCGGCGACAAGGTGCTGGTCGGCATCTCCGGCGGCGAGTTCGGCGTGCAGGGCCACGTCACCGCCTACAATGTCGCCGACGGCAGCGTCGCCTGGCGCGGCTACTCCACCGGCCCCGACGATCAGACCCTGATGGACCCGGAGAATACCACCCATCTCGGCGAGCCGGTCGGCGTCGACAGCGGCACGGCGACCTGGGAAGGCGATCAGTGGAAGATCGGCGGCGGCACCACCTGGGGGTGGTTCTCCTACGATCCCGAGCTGAACCTGGTCTACTACGGCACCGGCAACCCCTCCACCTGGAACCCGGTGCAGCGGCCCGGCGACAATCGCTGGTCCATGACCCTGTTCGCCCGCGACGTCGACACCGGCATGGCGAAATGGGTCTATCAGATGACGCCCCATGACGAATGGGACTATGACGGCGTCAACGAGAATATTCTCGCCGATATCGAGATCGACGGCGAGACCCGGAAGACGCTGGTTCACTTCGACCGCAACGGCTTCGCCTACACCATGGATCGCGAGACCGGCGAGCTGCTGGTGGCCGAGAAGTACGATCCGGCGGTGAACTGGGCGACCGAGGTCGATATGGAGACCGGCCGGCCGCAGGTGGTCGCCGAGTACTCCACCGACCAGCAGGGCGCCGACGTCAACACCCAGGGCATCTGCCCGGCGGCGCTCGGCACCAAGGACCAGCAGCCCGCGGCCTACTCGCCGAAGTCGGGTCTGTTCTACGTGCCGACCAACCATGTCTGCATGGACTACGAGCCGTTCGAGGTGGCCTATACCGCAGGCCAGCCCTATGTCGGCGCGACGCTCAGCATGTACCCGGCACCCGGCGGCGACCATCTCGGCAACTTCATCGCCTGGGACGCCGCTGCGGGCGAGATCGTCTGGTCCAATCCGGAGCCCTTCTCGGTCTGGTCCGGCGCGCTCGCCACAGCCGGCGATGTCGTCTTCTACGGCACGCTCGAAGGCTATCTGAAGGCGGTCGATGCGGCCTCGGGCGAGGAGCTCTACAGCTTCAAGACGCCGTCCGGCATCATCGGCAACGTCAACACCTACGAGCATGGCGGCAAGCAGTATATCGCCGTGCTCTCGGGCATCGGCGGCTGGGCCGGCATCGGTCTCGCGGCCGGGCTCACCGAAGACACCGCAGGCCTGGGTGCGGTCGGCGCCTACAAGGCGCTGTCCTCCTACACCAATCTCGGTGGTCAGCTGACCGTCTTCGCCCTGCCCTAAGGCGAACGTCGGCGGCACAGACTTTAGCAGGCGGCGGCCCGGTATCGTGTGAGCGGTGCCGGGCCGTTTGCCGATCGATCTGGACAGGATGTGAAAGAAGCGGTCGCAGGAGGAGTTTCACCCATGACGGAAAAATGGTCGCAGGACGTGGTCCTCAGACCGATCGGCGCCGCGCTTCTGGCGCTGCTGCTCGGTCTCGGCGCCGTGCCCTCGGTCGACGCCGAGGAGAAGCCGGCCGGAGGCGAGGAGACTGCCGCAGCCGAGGAGGGTGCTGAGGGCGCCGCCACAGAGGCCGAGGCCGGGGATGAAGAGGTCGACTGGGAGGAAAAGCCCTATCAGCTCGTCGACGGCAAGGTCGATTTCGGCACCTATAACGGCTACCGGCGCTACCATAGCGACTGCCATGTCTGCCATGGGCCGGACGGGCTTGGCAGCACCTATGCGCCGCCGCTGATCGAATCGATCCCGCGAATCGGCTATGACGGCTATCTCGAAGCCGTGGTCAACGGCATCGAGAACGTCAGCCAGTCCGAGCAGTCGGTGATGCCGTCCTTCGGCGAAAACCCCAACGTCATGCTCTATGTCGACGACATCTACGCCTATCTGATGGCGCGTGCCGACGGCGCGATCGGCCGCGGCCGGCCGGATCGCCTGCCCAAGGAGGAATAGGCCCGACGGCGGTCGGCGGCGTCGACTCAGGCGCTGCCGTTCGATCCGAAGGCGGTGTTGCCGGGACCGATCAGACCGAGGCCGGAATCCACCGCCAGCACCTCACCGGTGACGTGGTCGGCGCCGACGAGATAGCGCACGGCGCGCACGATGTCCTGAGCACTCAGCCCTTCGCCGAGCGGTGTGCGCGCCTGGTTGCGGCGGTGTTTTTCCTCGGTCTGCATCCAGCTCGGCAGCACCAGGCCGGGGGCGATGCCGTTGACCCGGATCCTCGGCGCGAGATCGAAGGCGGCGAGGCGGGTGGCGCCCTCGAGGCCGATCTTGGCGATCGAATAGCTGAAGAAGCGGGGTGAGGGCGCCGACATCTGGCGGTCCAGCATGTTGACGATCGACGCACCCTCCGGCAGGTCCGGCTGGGCGGCGAAGGCCTGCATCAGGAAGATCTGGGCGGTGAGATTGGTGTCGATCAGACGGCGCCAGCTCGCCATCGACAGGCCGGCGAGGCCGTCCTGCTCGAACAGGCTGGCATTGTTGACCAGGAGGGCCAGCGGACCGAGGGTTTTTCGCGCGGTTTCGATGATGTCCGGCGCTGTTTCGGGCTCCCTGAGGTCACCGGCGATCACCGCCGCCCGCCTGCCCATCGCCAGAATCGCGCGACGGAGATCCCCGACCTCGTCCCGGGAACGATTGTGGTGCAAAGCGAGGTCGAAGCCGTCCTCGGCGAGCGCCAGCGCGATCGCGCGGCCGAGACGGCGGGCGCTGCCGGTGACCAGGGCGACCGGGCCCGTTCGGGATCGATGGCTGGCGTGATCGGGCATAGGGCGGACGCTTTTCAAAATCTCCGCTGGGGTCGTGACGACGATGGCGTTCGTTTACTTATTCTTAACCAAGCTCTGCTAGCAAGGTTTGTCCTCGAGATCCGCGGGGGACGTCCGCTGCAGGCAAGAAGTGACGCATTCTCGGCTGTTCAATCGGCGGGTGGCTCGACACAATCGCTGGAGGCGGGTGTCCGAACGGACAGAGGACGAAGGAGCGGGCGATGGCGAAGCGCGAAGCACGCAGACGGGGCGGCCGCGAGGCCAGGCGCACGGAGCGCGCGCAGCCGCTCGCAGACGCGATCCGTCCGGTCTGGCCAGGGCTGGAGGGTGGCCGCTACCGGCCCTTGAGCGAGGCCGAGGTGATGAAGGTGCATCAGGCGGCGCTCGACGTGCTGGAGACCGTCGGCTTCGCGGACGCGATCCCGTCCTGCGTCGAGATGACCACGGCCAGCGGTGCCTTTCTCAACGAGCAGGGCCGGCTCTGCTTTCCCCGCGCCCTGGTCGAGGACACCATCGCCAAGGCGGCACGGCATTTTCCGCTCTTCGGCCAGGACCCGAAGCACGACATGGAGCCCTACGGCAAGCGGGTCTATTTCGGCACGGCGGGGGCCGCGGTGCATATGGTGGATGCGAAGACCGGGATCTATCGGGAATCGACGCTGGCCGATCTCCACGACATCGCGCGGGTGGTCGACAGCCTCGATCACATCCATTTCTTCCAGCGTTCGGTCATCGCGCGCGACCTGACCGATCCGCGCGAGCTGGACATCAATACCTGCCATGCCTCGGTCAAGGGCACCTCGAAACATGTCGGCACATCCTTCACCGAGCCCGCGCATGTCGAGGAAGCGCTCGCCATGCTGCACATGATTGCCGGCTCGGAGGAGAAATGGCGCGAGCGGCCCTTTGTCTCCATGTCCAACTGCTTCGTGGTGCCGCCGATGAAGTTTGCCACGGACGCCTGCCGCTGCCTGGAGGCCGGCGTCCGGGGCGGCATGCCCGTCCTCCTGCTGGCGGCAGGGCAGGCGGGGGCTACGAGCCCGGCGTCCCTTGTCGGTGCAGTCGTTCAGGAAATCGCCGAGGTGTTGGGCGGCCTCGTCTACGTCAACTGCATCAAACCTGGAGCACCCGCGATCTTCGGGCCCTGGCCCTTCGTCTCCGATCTTAGGACCGGCGCCATGTCCGGCGGCTCGGGCGAGCAGGCGCTGCTGATGGCCGCCTGCGCGCAGATGGCGCACTACTACGACCTCACCGGCGGTGTATGCGCAGGCATGACCGACAGCAAGGTCGCGGACGCCCAGGCCGGCTACGAGAAGGGCTACAACTACGCTCTGGTGGGCAATGCCGGCGCCAATCTGATCTACGAGGCCGCCGGCATGCATGCCAGCCTGCTCGGCTTCTGCCTGGAGAGCCTCGTGATCGACAATGACGCGATCGGGGCAACGCTGCGCACGCTGCGCGGCCTCGAGGTGACCGACGAGGCGCTTTCGGTCGAGGTGATCAGGGAGGCCTGCATCGGCGGACCCGGCCATTTTCTCGGCAGCGAACAGACCCTCGGCCTGATGCAGAGCGCCTATGTCTACCCGACGATCGGCGACCGCACGAGCCCGAAGGAATGGCTGGAGCTCGGCTCCACCGACGTTCTGAAAAAGGCGATCACCGAAACCGAGAACATCCTTTCGGCCCACCATCCCGACCACATCGCGCCCGATCTCGACCGCCGGATCCGCGACCGGTTCCCGATCCGTCTGCCGGTCGACGGCTGATGTGATGGTGTTCAAGCTCAGAACGGCGGTGGCAGAGGACGAAGACGAGATCACGCGGCTGCTCCAGAGTTCCTATGGGCGTCTGCTGCCCACGGCCTATGAGCCCGACCTGCTGGAGAAGCTGCTGCCGCTCATCGCCAGGGCTCACCCGCACCTTCTGGCGAGCGGCACCTACTACCTCGCCGTCAGCGTCTCGGGCGGCACGATCGGCGTCGGCGGCTGGACGCGAGAGAGGCCGGGAACCGGCAACGTCGAGCCGGGCCTCGCCCATATCCGCCATTTCGCCGTCCACCCTGACTGGGCGGGACGCCGCGTCGGCAGGGCCCTGGTCGAACACTCGTTCGATCGGGCGCGCGCTGCCGGCGTCGAGCGCTTCGAATGCTATTCCAGCCTGAACGCCGTGGACTTTTACCGAAGATGCGGCTTTCTGGTGGTCCGACCGGTCGACATACCGATGCCGGACGGTCTGGTCATGCCGTCCATGCTGATGGAGCGCACCCTTTGACGCCGAGCCTGCAGCTTCCCCCGATCATCGGCCATCGCGGTTCCGCCGGCCTGGCCCCGGAGAACACCCTCGCCGGCATCCGCCGCGCCCATGAGGAAGGGGCGACCTTCGTCGAGTTCGACGTCAAGCTGACCGCGGACGGCGTGCCCATCCTGATGCACGACGAAAGGCTCGGCCGCACCACCGACGGCAAGGGCAAGGTCGCGCTCGCCTCCTATGACGAGATCAGGATGCTGGACGCGGGATCCTGGTTTTCCCGGGATTTCGCCGGCGAGCGCGTGCCTTCATTGCGGGTGACGCTGGAGCTTTGCATCGAGCTCGGCCTCGGCATCAATCTCGAGCTCAAACCCTGTCCGGGCCGGGAGGAGGAGACCGCCCGCATCGCGCTCGAGACCCTCGAAGAGGCCTGGCCGGACCACCTGAACCTGCCGCCGCCGCTGATTTCCAGCTTCGAGCGCCGGGCGCTGGCCGCCGCCCGAAAATTCGCCCCGGACCGGCCGCGCGGATGCCTGGTGACGCGCGTGCCGGCAGCCTGGCAGGCGGCGCTCGATCGTTTCGGCTGCAGCACGCTCAACGTCGCCGACCGCTGGATCAGGAAAGGCCATGTCGACGTCGCCAGTCGTGCGGGCGTGCCGGTCCTGGTCTATACGGTAAACGACCCCGCGCGCGCGCGCTTTCTTCTGGAGGCCGGCGTCACCTCGATTTTCACCGACCGGGTCGATCTCATGCTGCGCGCCCTCGACGGCGGCCAGAAGACGCCCTGAGCCGGCGATCACCGCTACAAAATCGATCGAGGCCCGGACAGGACCTTGACACCTCCCGTCCGCTCAATTACCTCCAATTCATCGATCCAAGCGGGTGTAGCTCAGTTGGTTAGAGCGCTGGCCTGTCACGCCAGAGGCCGCGGGTTCAAGTCCCGTCACTCGCGCCATATTTTCAGTAAGTTCGTCGGCATCGGCTGTCCGCGTTAGACACTTTCTCGCGGAAACGTTCCGATTTCGTTGGCGACTGCGCGTCGCTTCCTTGAGTTTCGAGATTGCATTTCTGGCCAATACCCGTTTGTGCCGCCTTCCCGCATAGTGCTTGACCATGCGTTCCCTCTGGTCCGTGACCGCCATGACTTCTTCTCCGCTGCAACTGGCTTCGAGAAGACGGATGATGGCGTTTCTGCGCAATCCGTGAAGCGGAGGATTCGGCGTAATGCCCAGCCGCTGGCACTCTTTTTGAACGCCGTGAGACAGGCCGTCCTTGTTCATTTTCGAGCTGTGCGGAAATGTTGGTGACGGCATCTGCTCGGGCTGCGGCGTGATCGAGAAACAGATCAAGCTGATCGTCGCTCCAGCTATCGAACTGTTGAGCACGGTAGACCAGGCGGCTTCCGCACCCCCTTCGCTGGATCGAAGTTGACCTCGCCCAGATCACAGGCGCACTCGCAGACAAGGCGCAAGACCTTGACGGCCTCGATGGCATTACGCGACTTGGTCTCGGCAATCTTTGCCTGCGGACGAACCACGCTCCTCCGGATAATGCTCGAAAGTGGCCAAGCTTGTCGCTGAGGTTGTTCTGGGCGTGATCGTATCGGGTCTTCGTCGACTGCGCGAGGACCTGAAAGCGATCGCTTTCGCGGTAGGCCAAAATCGCTGCCGCTAGCGATCTTGGTTCAGGACCGGACGCTTTCTGTCGCCATGCCCGGAAACTCAGGGATCGCGACGTACTGGATCCCCTTATCGGACGCCTCTTCGACCGTCGGATCCACGCATCCGGTGGCAAGTTCGATGCAAACGAATCCCTCGGCTCGCCAGGAAATGGCGGCATACCATCGATCCTGTCGATGACGGGAGGGAACCAAATGATGTGATCCTATCACTAGGAGAGAATATCCAGCTCTCTCCGCTGCTCATGCATGGCGAGAAAGACCCTGTAGTCTCGCGCATATCGATCGGCGTTCCGGCGGTTGGTCGGTCGCTCGACGCCAGGCGACGCCATCGAGGAGGCAGCGTGTCTTAGATCAGCGTGAAGGCCTGCTGCGGTTGCTGCAGCAGCGGCGGTGCCCAGCAGGACTCCATAATCCTGATCCCGTTCAATCAGCGTGCAGCCGACGGCGTCGCGATAGAGTTCCATCAAAACAGGGTTCTTGGTGTGACCGCCGGTCACGTGAAGCGTGTCGATCGCATAACCGGCGGCCTTGAGGGAATCGAGAATATGGCGAACGCCCAGGGCGATGCCGACGGCGGCGCGCCAGTAGAGCCGGCAAAGACTGTCGAAGGAGGAGTCGAGGTCGAGCCCGCTGATCACGCCGACCGCGCGAGGGTCGGCAAGCGGTGAGCGATTGCCATGAAAATCCGGCAGCACGTGAAGACCAGCGGCGAAATCGGCACCTTCCCGAGCCCTGAGCGTCACGATGCGTGCCGTGATCCGGTCATGCATGTCTGCGGTCGGTTCGCCGCCGGCGCCATGCCAGCGGATGAGATGATCGAGCAGCGCGCCGGTTGCCGACTGGCCTGCGTCAATCAGCCAGAAAGCCGGCAGCGCTGCTCCCCAATAGGGCCCCCATACGCCTGCTGCAGGCCGTGCCCCTGCCGTTAGTGCCATGATACCGCTCGACGTGCCCGCGATCAGCGCCACATGACGTTCGATCGCCGGATCGCCGTCATCGAGGCAGCTGCCGAGCAATCCGAGGACACCGGCATGGGCGTCGATCAGCCCGGTGCCGACCCGGCATTCGGTCGTAAGGCCGATGTCGCAAGCAGCCACGTCCGTCAGCGGCCCGAGATCATGACCGACAGGACTTGCAACCGCCGGCAGCCGGCCGCGTTCCAGCAGATCGTCGAGGCCAACTTCCGCCAGAAAGTCTGTCTGCCAGCCCCGCGTCTCATGGCCGAGATAGGTCCATTTGGAGGTCAACGTGCAACGGGAGCGACACTCGGATCCGGAGGCTTTCCAAGTCAAAAAGTCGGCGAGATCAAGAAAAAATCCGGCGCTGGCCCAGCGCTCGGGAAAATGCTGCTTCAACCACATCAGTTTCGGGATCTGCATCTCCGGCGACATGATGCCACCGACATAGCGAAGGACAGGATGGCCGGTCGCCGTGCACGCCTCGGCTTCGGCGATCGCTCGATGGTCGAGCCAGCTGATCGTGTCCCACGACGATTGTTCCGTCTTGGTCACGCTGAGCTGCTGGCCAAGAACATCCCGGACGACCAGCGAACAGGTGGCGTCGAAGCTGATGCCTCTGATGGCTTCAGGACGGGCTTCGGCAAGTTCTCTGGCGTCTTTGGATGCAGAGCAGACCGACTGCCAGATATCCTCGGAGTCGTGTTCGGCGTAGTTCGCTTCGGGCCTGTTCATCCTTATCGGACATGCCGCACGGCCAAGCAAGCGGCCTTGGCTGTCGAGTACGCCAGCGCGGGCGCTCGCCGTCCCGACATCGACGGCCATGACCAGATCACTCATCTCAGCCGCCTCAGCACGTCTTGCCGTCCCGCAAGCAACGCCTGAGTCGTCTCCTTGGTCCAGGCGTGATGGTGTTAGGTCGAAAGGTCGGGCGTGGAGTCGACATAGCTCGCCATCGTCTTGGCAACGCCATCACGCCAAAGCCCTGTGAGCATTGTCTCGAAGGCGTTTCTGAATTCAGGGCTGTCCGCGAGATCGCCGAAGATGTCGCGAAGCGTCAGAAATTCGGACGGCGAGGTTCGCGCCCGGTGAGCTGCTTCCTTGAGCCGGCCGGCTTGCATGTCGTCGACGTCGATCGGCGCGCCATCCTCCGTTTCGCCGTAGCAATAGCGGCACCAAAGCGCGCTTACGAGTGCAAGACCGGTGACGGGCTGGCCGGCGGCCAGGCGATCACGGGTCGAAGGAAGGATGAATTTCGGCTGACGGTTGGAGCCGTCCTGGCAAAGCCGCGGGATGGTGTCCCTGATATCGGGATTGGCGAAGCGGCGTTTGATCAGATCGAGGTAGCTGCTGCGATCGGCACCCTCGATCGGCGGCACCACGGGAATGACTTCCTCGCGCACCAACCTCTCCAGGAAACCGCCGACCAGACGGTGGGCCATCGCCTCGTCGACGGTGTGCAGACCGAGCAGAGCAGCCGGATAGGCGATCGCGGCGTGGCCGCCATTCAGCATGCGAAGCTTCATCAATTCGTAGGGCGCCACGTCGTCGGTCAGCGTCACGCCGACCTCATCGAGCGCCGGGCGGCCGTTGCAGAAGCGGTCTTCCATCACCCATTGCCTGAAGGGTTCGCAGAAGACCGGCCAGGCATCCTCGATGCCGAAGCGCTGCCTGAGCGCTTCGCGTTCGCGGTCGGTGGTCGCCGGCGTGATGCGATCGACCATGCTGTTGGGGAACGCGACCTCGTTCTCGATCCAGGCGGCAAGGTCGGGATCGGTCAAGGCGGCGAAGCCGGTTACCGCGTTGCTCGCGACATGACCATTTCCCGGGATGTTGTCGCAGGACATGACGGTGAAGGGCGGGGTGCCGGCGACACGTCTTGCTTTGAGGGCGGCGACCAGGGTGCCGAAGACTTGGGACGGCGTATCCGGATTGGCGAGGTCGGCTTTGATGTCGGGATGATCCGGATCGAAGGCGCCTGTCGCCGGATCGATGCAGTAGCCGCCTTCCGTGACGGTCAGTGATACGATCCTGATCCCGGGATCGGCCAGGGCCGCAACCGTCGAACGTCCGTCCTGTCGGACCGGCAGGAAATCGATCATGGCCCCCGTGACGCGCGCGGCGCTCGCACCAGCGTCCCTCTCGACCACGGTGGTCAACCAGTCCTGCGACCCGAGGGCATCGCGCATCGCGGCGTCGGGAGGACGAAAGCCGGCGCCCACGATGCCCCAGTCAAGATCGCGTCCCCTGTTGAAGAGATCGTCGAGATAGACGGCCTGATGGGCGCGATGAAAATTGCCCGTGCCGATATGAACGATCCCGGGGCTCTGCTGCTCGCGCCGATAGCTCGGACGGGCGATGCTGGGCGGAAGTGTTGCCAGTGAAGCCAGGGAAAGATTTTCGGTCATGTCTGTCGCTTCTCCCTTATGACGGCGGCGAGATGGGCGAGATCGGACACGCGCTCCGCCCCTTCGGGCGCCGCCATATCGGTCTGTGGCCAGAACATCGTATGCATGCCAGCGGCGAGCCCTGCCGCTGCGCCCGTGACCGAGTCCTCGACGACTATACAGTCTTCTGGCTTCACCCGTAGCAGCCAGGCGGCACGTCGATAGGGCTCGGGCCCGGGCTTGCCATCACGCACATCGTTCCGACTGACGGTGATGAGCCCTGGATCGGTCAGATCGACAGCGTCCAAATTGGCGCTGACCACCATGCGATCGGAGTTGGAGACGATCGCTTGGGCAAAGCCTTGGTCACGCAATTGTTCGAAAAACTCGACGGCACCGTCTCTGGACTGAAGATCGGCGACAGCGGTGAAATAGCTACGGTATTTGAGGTGCAGCCACGCGCGAAGGTCGAGCGTCAGCCCGAGATGTTCGCGGCACCAGACATGAACCTCCCGCGCATCGCGTCCGACGATGTACCGGTGAAAATCATCAGGCGGGCTAATGCCCTGGTCATGCAACGCTCGAACCAGGGCAGCCTCGTGGAGAGGCTCGCTGTCGACCAGCGTGCCGTCCATGTCCCAGAGAACAACGGCACGGTCAAGAGCCACATCGCAGCTCCCTACCTCAAGGCCAGTCCGTCCGCACCGAAGCGGTGAATTCTCGCCGGATCGGGGGTCATGAAGACGGTATCGCCGTGATGGACCCCGAACTCGCCGTCGGCCCGCGCCGTGATGACGGTGCCGTTGTCCATGTTGACGTGCAGGAAGGTGTCCGAGCCCAGATGCTCGGCGACGTTGACCGTGCCTCGCCAGTCGCCCTGATCCTTCGACAGCCGCAGATGCTCCGGCCGGATGCCGATGGTCGCGGCGTTCCGCTTCTGCGCCAGCTCGCCGTCCAGCAGGTTCATCCTGGGCGAGCCGATGAAGCCGGCGACGAACACGTTGTCCGGGTTGTTGTAGAGCTCCAGCGGCGAGCCGACCTGGGCGACGTTGCCGGCGTTCAGCACCACGATCTTGTCGGCCATGGTCATCGCCTCGACCTGATCGTGGGTCACGTAGATCATGGTGGTCTCGAGACTGTTGTGCAGCTCGCTGATCTCGATCCGCATGTTCACGCGGAGCGCCGCGTCCAGATTCGACAGCGGCTCGTCGAACAGGAAGGCCGCGGGCTCGCGCACGATCGCGCGGCCGATCGCGACGCGCTGGCGCTGGCCGCCGGAGAGCTGGCCCGGACGCCGGTCGAGATAGTCGGTGAGATTGAGGACGCGAGCCGCGTCGCGCACCTTCCTGTCGATCACGTCCTGGCTCTGCCGCGCCATCTTCAGCGGAAAGGCGATGTTTTTATACACGCTCATATGCGGGTAGAGCGCGTAGGACTGGAACACCATGGCGAGCCCGCGCCTGGCCGGCGGGATGTCGGTGGCGTCCCGGCCGTCGATGAGGATCTGGCCGGAGGTGGCGTCCTCGAGGCCGGCGATCAGCCGCAGGAGGGTGGACTTGCCGCAGCCCGAGGGGCCGACGAACACCACGAACTCGCCGTCCTTGATGTCGAGATCGACGGATGGAATGACTTCGACGTCGCCGAAGGTCTTGTTCACCTTCTCCAGCCTGATGCTACCCATGCCGTTTCTCCATGTCGCAGTGGTATGACCACATCAGTGGTATGACCACATCATTTGTTGTTGCTGCGGATGCTCGATCATGTCACCGCGCCGCCCATCACTTCACCGCGCCGCCCATCACTTCACCGCGCCGCCCATCACTTCACCGCGCCGCCCATCACTTCACCGCGCCGCGTCATGCCGCGCACCAGCTGCTTCTGGCTGAACCAGCCCATGATCAAAATCGGGGCGATCGCCATGGTCGAGGCGGCGGACAGCTTGGCGAAGAAGAGACCCTCCGGGCTCGAATAGCTGGCGATGAAGGCGGTCAAAGGGGCGGCGTCGACGGCGGTCAGGTTGAGCGTCCAGAACGCCTCGTTCCAGGCGAGGATGATGTTCAGGAGAATGGTCGAGGCGATGCCCGGCAGCGCCATCGGCGTCAGGACGTGGATGATCTCCGACTTGAGCGAGGCCCCGTCCATGCGCGCGGCTTCGAGGATGTCCTTCGGGATCTCCTTGAAGTAGGTGTAGAGCATCCAGACGATGATCGGCAGGTTGATCAGCATCAGCACCACCACCAGGCCGATGCGGCTGTCCAGAATGCCGAGCTTGATGAAGATCAGGTAGATCGGGTAGAGCACGCCGACCGCCGGCAGCATCTTGGTGGACAGCATCCAGAGCAGGATGTCCTTGGTGCGCTTGCCCGGCACGAACGCCATCGACCAGGCGGCCGGTATCGCGATCAGGATGCCGAGCAGCGTCGAGCCGCCGGCGATGATCACCGAGTTCCAGAGATAGCGCATGTAGTTGGAGCGGTCCTGCACCACGCCGTAGTTTTCCAGCGTCCAGTCGAAGAACAGGAACACCGGCGGATCGGCGATCGCGGTCGCCTCGGTCTTGAAGCTGGTGAGCACGGTCCAGAGGATCGGGAAGAAGATCAGGAGACCGATCGCCCAGGCGACCACGGTGTTGATGGTCCTGCGCTGTGTCGAAACTTCGCGTGCCATGGTTCTTCCCCTTCCTCAGGCGTCCAGGTTCTTGCCGACGATGCGCATCAGGAAGATGGCGACGATGTTGGCGAGGATGACGGCGTAGATGCCGCCCGCCGAACCGAGCCCGACATTCTGGCTCTCCAGCACGCGCTGATAGATCAGATAGGTGAGCGTGCGGGTGCCGAAGGAGCCCTGGGTGGTGACGAAGATCTCGGCGAAGATCGACAACAGAAAAATCGTCTGGATCAGGATCACCACGGTGATCGCCCGGCCGAGATGGGGGAGGATGATGTACCAGAAGCGCTTCAAAAGAGGGGCGCCGTCCATCTCCGAGGCTTCGAGCTGCTCGCCGTCCAGCGACTGCACCGCGGTCAGCAGGATGAGGGTCGCGAACGGCAGCCACTGCCAGGAGACGATCATGATCAGCGAGGTCATCGGCGCCTGCGAGAGCCAGTCGACCGGCTGCGCCCCGAAGAATTCCCATAAATGCGAGAGGACCCCGTTCACCGGGTCCATGAACATGTTCTTCCAGACCAGGGCCGAGACCGTGGGCATCACGAAGAAGGGGGCGATCACCAGGATGCGGACGATGCCCTGGCCCCACATCGGCTGATCGAGCAGCAGCGCCAGCAGGACGCCGAGCACCACGGTGATCACCAGGACGCCGCCGACCAGGAGGAGCGTCGCACCGACCGCGTCGAGAAAGGACGAGCTGGTGACGAAGCGCGCGTAATTGTCGAAACCGACCCAGCCCTGATCGCCGCCGCGCAGCGGCAGATATTTCTTGAACGAGAAATAGAGGGTCATGATGAGCGGGACGAGCATCCAGCCCAGGAGCAGAACGACGGCCGGCGTCAGCATCCAGCGCGCGGCGGATTTCGAATGTTCTGTCGCCATGACCCGGGCCTCCCCCACCCGTCGGAAACGAACGTCGGCCTTGTCGTCGAGGGCCGGCGATGCCGGCCGCCACCGGAGGGCCGCCGCAACGAGCGGTCCTCCGGATCGGCGCGGTCGTCTAGTAGCCCGCAGCTTCCATTTCGTCGGTGGTCAGAGCCTGCGCATTCTCCAGCGCTTCCTCGGCGCTCTGCTGCCCCGCGAGGGCTGCCGAGAACTCCTGGCCCACCTGGGTGCCGATGCCCGAAAACTCCGGGATCGCCACGAACTGGATGCCGACATAGGGCACCGGGTCGACCGTCGGGTTGGTCGGGTCGGCGGCATTGATGCTGTCCAGCGTCATCTTCGCGAACGGCACCTTCTGGTATTCGGGGTTCTCGTAGAGCGAGGTGCGGGTGCCGGGAGGAACGTTCGCCCAGCCCTCGTTCTCGGCCACCAGCGCCAGATACTCCTTCGAGGTCGCCCAGTTGATGAACGCCTTGGCGGCCTCTTCCTTCTGGGTGCCGGCCGGGATCGCCAGCGCCCAGGCCCAGAGCCAGTTGGCGCGCTTGCCGAGGCCGGCATCCGGGGCGAGCGCGAAGCCGACGCTGTCGGCGACGGTGCTGTCGTCGGGGTTGGTCACGAAGGACGCGGCGACGGTCGCGTCGATCCACATGCCGCACTTGCCCTGCTGGAAGAGCGCCAGGTTCTCGTTGAAGCCGTTGGTGGCCGCACCCGGAGGCCCGGCGTCGTTCATCAGGTCGAGATAGAAGTCGAGGGTCTGCGACCAGGGCTCGCTGTCGAACTGCGCCTGCCAGTCCTCATCGAACCAGCGCGCGCCGAAGGAATTGGCCATGGTGGTGATGAACGCCGCATTCTCGCCCCAGCCGGCCTTGCCGCGCAGGCAGACGCCGTAGATCTCGTTGTCCTTGTCGGTCATGGCACGGGCGGCTTCGGCGACGAACTCCCAGGTCGGCGCCTCGGGCATCTCGAGCCCGGCCGCTTCCATCAGGTCCGTGCGGTACATCACCATCGAGCTTTCGCCGTAGAACGGCGCCGCATAGAGCGTGTCCTCATGCGAAAGGCCGGCGCGCATCGCCGGCAGGATGTCGTCGACGTCATACTCGGCGGGCAGATCGTCGAGGGCGACCAGCCAGTCCTGCGCGGCCCAGATCGGCGTCTCGTACATGCCGATGGTCATGATGTCGAACTGGCCGCCATTGGTGGCGATGTCCTGGGTCACGCGCTGGCGAAGAACGTTCTCCTCGAGCGTCACCCACTCGACCTCATGGCCCGTCTTCTCGGTGAAGTCCGCGGTCAGACCCTGCATGCGGATCATGTCGCCATTGTTGACCGTGGCGATCGTAATGGTCTCGGCGCCAACCAGCGCCGTCGACGCCAGCAACGCGCCGGCAGCCAGTGATACGGTTTTCAGTGACACGGCGGAATGCCTCCTTGATTGTTGAGCATAAGAGGTGAAACTAAGCAATTGCTCACATATGACTCGATGGGTGTCAACTTGGTTTTCACGCCTATGGCGCCCTTGCATCTTATGCTCGTAGAGCTTGTGTGGAATTGCAACTGCTTTTTTTGTCTAAAAATCAATAGGTAACTGGCACGATTGGATATGATGGCATGATTCTGCCGATTGGATAAATTCTTCTGTCATTGCGCTAATGCTCAAAATTTGGTCAAATACCCAGTCCGAGATGGGGCGCAAAGGGACATCCGATGCGGAGGATGGCTTATGGGTGACGTTGCCGACCAAGGCGACAAGCGCCGGGACGATGCGGCGAAGGCTGCCTGGCTCTATTTCATTGGCGGACGGACGCAAGATGACATCGCCAGGCAGCTCGATCTGTCCAGACAGGCCGTGCAGCGCTTGGTTTCCTTCGCCGTCAGCGAGAAGCTGATCAAGTTTCGCATGGATCATCCGATCGCCTCCTGCATGGCCGTCGCCGATCGGGTCAGGGAACGATTCGATCTCGAATTTTGCGATGTGACGCCGACCGCCATGTCTCTGCCGGGCGCGATTGCCGGCGTGTCCGTAGCAACTGCCGTTCGAATAAACAGGCTCCTGGCATCCAAGGCGCCCCTGATCATCGGCGTCGGCACTGGGCGAATGCTACGCGCGGCGGTGGATGAGCTGGACGAGTTGGAGCGTCCTCAGCACAAGGTCATCTCCCTGGTCGGCAACATGGCCGCCGACGGTCGCGCCAGTCCCTATGAAGTGGCGATGCGGCTGGCTGACAAGATCGGTGCACAGCGATACCCGATGCCGGCGCCGGTGCTGACCAAGACTGTGGAAGAGCGTGAGGCCATACAGAGCCAGCAATCTTTCACCATCTTGCGCGAGCTACGTGCCCAGGCCCGCGCCTGCTTTTTCGGCATAGGCGAAATTGCCTGGCAGGCACCGCTTCATGAAGACGGTTTCGTCAGCGATGCCGAAATCTCCACCCTTATCGACGAGGGTGCCATCGGCGAGATCATCGGCTGGCCCTTCAATGCGTCCGGCGAGCGCCTAAAGACGGAAATCTGTGATCGTGTGGCCAGCCTCGAGCTCGAGGTCCCCCCGCAACGCCTGACCGTTGTCACCGGCTGCGGAACGCACAAGGTTTCACCTCTGAAGGCCGCTCTGACCGGTGGTCTTGCCTCAGCTCTCATTACCGACGAAGCGACGGCAGGTGAACTTCTGGTCAACTAAAAGACCAGCGCGATCCCATGACCAGTGTCCGCAATTTGAATGCTCCAGTGGAGGTTCTTCGACTGTGATCTGCTGATGCGATATGAGCTTTTGGCGCCTGTCCATCTATTGCTCTGGCCTGTGTTCGGACACTCACTATGATTGTTTGCAGAACGAGCACTGCGTATCAGCCTGAACGTTCGAGCAGCCAGGCTTCCCTAGCGCAGATACATCGGCGTCCCTTCGACGTTGGCTATCGCTGGTCGATAGTTCTCGGCGTCGTACATTCCGTCGACATCGACGCGGTGAGCACCCCTGGTGTGAATATCGGCCGGCTGGGTGACATAACGGCCATCCTTGACAGCCATCATCAAACCGCTTTTGCCTTCGTCGATCATTTGTACCGCCATCGTTCCGAAATTCTTTGGCACGATGAGGTCGACGGCATCCGGTGCGCCCGACCGAAGGAGGTAACCGAGGTTTTGGATCATGATGTTGGTGCCGGTGATCTCCTTGAGACCGACCCCGACGCGCTCGCCGATACCTCCCAGCTTTCGATGCCCATACGGATCGGCCTCACCGCGTTCGATGATGCTTTCGCCCGCCACGCGGGCCCCCTCCGAGACGACCGCAACCGCATAGTTGGAAGAACTACGCGCGCGGTCCTCGCTCATGAAGCGGGCTAGTCGGTCCAGGCTGAAGGGCACTTCCGCAATGAGCGTTCGATCAGCGTCGGCCAGGAACCCGGCGGCAAGTGCCGTCAGCCCGCAATTGCGGCCGAAAAGCTCGACGATAAGAAACCTTTCGTGACTTCCAGCAGCCGTCCTCAGTCGATTGATCATGTCAACCGATCGGGTGACGCAAGTCGAAAAGCCGATGCAGTAGTCAGTCCCGAAGACGTCGTTATCCATCGTCTTCGGAATACACATGACCTTCATGCCTTCCGAATGGATCCTTGCCGCATAGGACAACGTATCGTCACCACCGATGGCGATCAGCACGTCGATTTCCAGGGCTTCGAAAACCGAGAGCACATGTGACGTGACGTCAACGACATCGCCTTCGGCAGCGGCCGAACTCCGTTGCACGAATGCCGGTAGATCCGACGCCTTCATCCGGGATGGATTGGTGCGGGACGTGTGGAGCATCGTGCCGCCGCTTCGATCAATGCCGCGCACAACTTCCGGAGTCAGCCCGGTGTATGCGGACTGACTGGTTGCTGGATCGCGCGCGTCAGTTGCAACCGGCCCGTGCCATCCGCGTCGAAAGCCCGTCACCCGCCAATCCCTCCTGTGGGCTTCGAGCACGATCGCCTTGATCGCCGGATTGAGGCCGGGAACGTCACCGCCGCCGGTCAGAATGCCTATATGCATTTGTCGTCTCTCTTGGGTCCGGAATTGCTGGTCGAGTTTGCTGCGGCAAACACAGCTCAGGTTGATGCTGCACTCAGCAGCAGGGTGTCAATCTTCGTGAACCGGCCGCTTACATCCGGCTTTTCGTATCGGGCTCGGCACCAGTTTCACGGGAAGTCCACAAGGACTTCGAAAAGCGCACTGGCCACGCCATTCCCGAACGGTACGTCATGACCGAAGTCAACATGAGCGCGCCCGATTCCTATGACGGTGCGCGCCGGCCTGGAACGGTTGGGTTCCTGCTCGACGGCATCAACATCAGGATTGCCGATCGTGAAACCGGCAGTCCGGTCGTCCAAGGAGAGGTCCGGGTGATCGACATTCGCGGACGTAACAGGTTGCGGCAAAAGGATCGTGATGGCTGACGCGAGGAACATTTCTGTCTGCCAATGTGTTGATAGGCTATCGGCGGGTGCCAGTGAGGACAGATGCAGAGTTCCACGACGATTGGTGAATTTCGGGGCTGGGTCTTTGCATGCCCCCGGTCGGACCCTGCCCGTTAGTCGGCTGTGCGGTCGGCAAACTATCGATGGAAGTGTCGGTGCGGACGATCCGGCCGTTCTATCCGGCGATCTTCTTGGTCCACTGGCACCGCGTGAGACAGGCCGTTCTCGATGCGATGCTTTCGGCTTGCTCCGGCTCATTGGCTGGCGGGAACGCGAGCTTCGTCCGCAAAACGGAATCGAGCCATTGCCCGTGCGGCAAAAGCACTACACATTGTCGAAAAGGCGCCAGACGTTTGTGGGGAAATCTCTCGCACGTCGGAAGACCCGGGTAGACGCCGTGAACAGCCCGATGCGGATCGTTGCCATTGCCATGCCGTCGATGTCTGCGGCGCCGTTTTCGGCCGTCGGCGAGGAGACCGCTCCGTCGAGGATCGCCTGGCAGGGCGGCGACCCTGACCCGGCGAAAGCCGTCAAATGGGTCCATGAGGGCTGCGCCGCCTTTCCGGTGATCGACGACGAGGCGTAAACCGCGAGCCTCGAGTTTCGGACCAAACCCGATCGCCCGGATCAGCCTACCCAGGCCGCAGCGACTGTCGGCGTTTCGGACATGGTGGAATAGCCCCAGACGTCGATACGAAGACGGAGGACAAGATTGACGCCGCGGCCTGCGCGGCAGGCCGCTCGCAGTGAGGAGGGATCGACGACAATGAGCACACCCCTGGCACTGATCGTCGGCGTCGGCGACGGCCTGTCGGCGTCGCTGGCAAGACTGTTTTTCGAACAGGGCTATCGCATCGCGCTCGCCGCCCGCGATATCGACAAGATCGAAAACCTTGCGGAGGAGACCGAGGCGACGCGGCATCGCTGCGATGCTTCTGATCCCACCGAAGTCCGGGACCTGTTCTCGCAGCTCGACGGCCCGCTCAGAGTGGCCGTTTACAATCCGTCCGCCCGCCAGCGCGCGCCGCTGATCGACCTCGATCCGGAAGCCGTGCGCACCGCGATGCACGTCACGGCCTATGGTGCCTTTCTGGTCGGCCAGGAGGCGGCGCGCCGGATGCTCGAGCAGAATGTCGAAAACGGCGCCCGCGGCACGGTCCTGTTCACCGGTGCTTCCGCCGGCGTGAAAGGCTTTCCGCAGTCGGCACCCTTTGCCATGGGCAAGTTCGCCCAGCGCGGCCTGGCGCAGTCCATGGCGCGTGAACTGCATCCCAAGGGCATTCACGTCGCCTGGGTCAATATCGACGGCGGCATCCGCAATTCCGGGCGAACGGAGCCTGCGGATCAGCCCGACTCGATGCTCGATCCCGATGCGATCGCGAGAAGCTATCTCATGCTGGTGCGGCAGGATCGTTCGGCCTGGTCCAGCGAGCTCGAGCTCAGGCCCTGGGTCGAGACGTTCTGACGCCGACGCATCATCCTGCCTGCCACATACGCAGCAGCGGTCCGCTTTCTCCGTGGATCGGATCGCTCGCCGGGAGCGGGACGCGCCCGATGTTGTCGAGCACGTCCGGCCGCTCGCCAGGGGCGCAGCGGCAGAGATCCCAATCAGCACCTGAGGGATAGGCGCCGACCACCAGCAGGTCGGGGCTGGAGCCGAGATTCTGATGGCCGGTGCCGGCTGGCAGGACCAGTGCGTCGCCCGCTTCGATCGCGATCGTCAGCCCTTCGTCGCCGCCAAGCCGCACCGTCGCCTTGCCGCGGCATACGCCCAGAACCTCATGCGCCGTGCTGTGATAGTGGGGAAAGGGATAGATGCCGTTTCGCCAGGCGCCGGACCAGCCATGCGCGGCGAAGCGTTCGATGCAGGCGCCGGCGGGATCGGAACCGGCGAGGTCGAGCACGCTCGGATAGATCAGGAGCGGCAGGGTCGGGTTGTTCGGTATCCTGCCATCGTCTTCGAAGCGGTGAGTGATGATGTCCGATTCTTCCGGTGACTGGCCTCTGCTGCTCATCAGATCGACTCCAACAGCCAGGATCTCAATCCGGAAAAACGGCCGGGATCGAAGGCGGTAAGGTCCACAGTCTCGGAACGGCCATCGAGAATCAGACCGGCCATGGCCTCGCCGCTTGCCGGCGCGTTCAGCATACCCCAGACGCTGTGGCCGGTCGCGACATAGGCCCCTTCGATGCCGGGAACGGCGCCCATCAGCGGCAGGCCGTCCCGGGTCACCGGGCGGTAGCAGGCCTGTGCCGCCAGGATCTCGGCATCGGCGAGGTCCGGCGAAAGGGCTGCCGCCATAGCCTGCAAGCGCGCCGTCGCCGCCGAGTCGGTGTCGATAACACTTGGATCCGCTGGCAGCGGCTCCTGGCCGGAAAGGCCGCAGACATAGACGGTGCCGTCCGGGCGAGGAAAGAGCTCCGGCGTGTCGCTGGTGCCGTCGTCACTTCCGACGTCGGCGAACAGCGCCTCGGCTGGAAAGGGTCTGGCCGGACGGAAGACCACGCTGTGGCCCTTCAGCCCGTAAACGTCCGGAAGCGGCAGCCAGCGGGCGGACACCGCCGACCATGGACCCATCGCGAGGACGACGGCGTCAGCCTCTCGAAGGTGGCCGTCGACCTCGACGCCCTGCACGCCGGTGCCATTCCGATCCAGCGCGATGCCGGTGACCTCGCCGATCAGGCACTCCGCGCCACGCGCTGCCGCTTCCTCGGCCATGCCGCGGGTGAACGTGACAGGCGTGACCTGGGCCGTGGTTTCGGTCGTCCCGAGCTGGCCCTGGACCATGACATCGGCCGAGAGCCAAGGCAGCGACGCGCTTCGGCGACCTGTCGCCGAGCCGCCCCGCATGTCTGCGCCGGCGGCGAAGGTGTCGAGGCGCCGATAGCCCCAGGGATTGTCGTGGGCGTCGGCGAGCTCCGCATGAAGCTGAAAGCTCCGTCGGGCGAGCGGTGCGAGCGCCGATCCGTCGCACCAGTCCAGCGCCAGAAACCCGCCGGATTTTCCCGACGCGGCGCCGCCGATCTCATGCCGCTCGATCATCAGGACCTCGGCGCCCTCGCGGCTGAGAAAATAGGCAAGACAGGCGCCGATCACGCCGCCGCCGCAGATGGCTACCCGCATGGCACCAACCTTCAGAATCGACCGTCATCGCGGCCTCCGCCAGTCCGACGTTAGCATGTTTTACGCCGAGGCGACCGCGCAGAAGCAATTTGATTGCTGATTTGGTCGCTTGAATCCGCGACCTCGGCTTCCAGCGTCTCGCCGATGACGTCGTCCCGACCAGCGGGTCACGATGGAACATTAACAGATTTGTTGATAGTCAATAAATAAGTTGACAATCAACATATCCTTTGAGTATCAAAGACGCAGGGCGGCGATATGCAGACAGCCGCCTGAGAAAAGGCATCGGAGAGACTTCATCTTGCCGACGGACGCCGCATCGCTTGTCGCCGACAAGACCGATGGAGATCACCAGAAGGCCTTGCTGGATCGGGTGTTCTTCGCCCTTTCCGATTCCACCCGTCGCGAGATCCTGGAGCGTTTGGGCGATGGCCCGCTCCTGGTTTCGGAACTGGCAGCACCTTTCGACATCTCGCTGCAGGCGGTCTCGCGTCACATCCAGGTGCTGGTGCGGGCCGGCCTCGTGCAGCAGGAGCGCACAGGCCGGATCAATCGTTGCAGCCTGGACGTCGGCCCCGTCTTCGCCGCTGCCGTCTGGATCAACCAATACAGCAAGTACTGGCAGGCCCAATTCGACAGCCTCGCCGGCTGGCTGGAGGAGCTCGATTCCGGCAGAGCGGCTGACGGGGGATCGAAACCGCCGACGTCGAATGCGAAAACGGAGCTTGAGCGATGAAGTACGCCGAAGGCATGCAGCGGCTGCGCGGCCACCGGGAACAGATCGCGGCGCTGCGATCGAAGATGCGCAAGGTTCAGGCGGCGATCGAGCCGGAACCGGTCGACGACTACACCTTCGCCACAGGCGATGGACCGGTCAAACTCTCGTCCCTGTTCGGCGACAAGAACGATCTCTTCGTCATCCACAATATGGGCGCGTCCTGTCCCTACTGCACGCTTTGGGCCGATGGCTATAACGGGATCTATCATCATCTCATCAGCCGCGCGTCCTTCGTCATCTCCAGCCCGGATGCGCCGGAGGTGCAGCAACGGCTGGCCGAAAGTCGGGGCTGGCGCTTTTTGATGGTCAGTCACCAGGGCACCAGCTTCGCGGCCGATATGGGCTATCAGTCCGGCGACCGTCTGCTGCCCGGCCTTTCCGTGTTTCGGTGGCGGGAGGGCTGCCTGGTTCGCGTCTCGGATTCCGGGTCCAATCCCGGCGATGACTTCTGCGCGCTCTGGCATCTGTTCGATCTGCTGCCGGAGGGCGCCGAGAACTGGAGCCCGGAAAGGGCGAAGGTGGCCTAGGCCTCGTCACAGGCCAGCGGCTCTCGACGACAAGACGGAGGCCAGCATGAGTGGAAGCTACCAAGGCGGCTGTCAGTGCGGCGCCGTTCGCTACGAGGCGGATGCAGAGCCGGCCCTCTCCATTCGCTGCTACTGCCGCCAATGCCAGATGATTACAGGCACGGGCCATGCCGTTTCCTTCGCCATGCCGGCGGAGAAGGTGGTGCTGACGGGAGCCCTTTCGACCTACGAGCTTAGGTCGGACAGCGGCAATCGCGTCGAAAGCCGGTTTTGTCCGGTGTGCGGCAGCCCGGTGATGAAGCGCACGGACGGTCACCCGGAGTGGGTCTTTTTCCACGCGGCGACCCTCGATGATCCGACGCTCTTCAAACCGGACAAGTCGGTCTACGAGCAGGGCCGCCAGCCCTGGGACGCGGCATCGGCTTCGAACCGGAGCGCAGCAACAGGAGACACATCATGAGTATGCAACAAGTCGTATCGCGAGAGGATTGGCTCAAGGCCCGCCTGGACCTGCTGGAACAGGAGAAGGCGTTCACCAAGCAGCGCGACGAGCTCAGCCGGAAGCGCCGCGCGCTGCCGATGGTCAAGGTCGAGAAGGTCTATGCGTTCGAGGGGCCGGACGGCAGGGAGACGCTGGCCGAGCTGTTCGGAGCGTGCAGCCAGCTGATCGTCCAGCATTTCATGTACGGCAAGGGGTGGGGCGAAGGCTGTCCATCCTGCTCGTTCTGGGCGGACGGCTTCGACGGCACGACCGTCCACATGAAGCACCGGGACGCGTCGTTCGTCGCCATCTCCAACGCACCGCTCGACGAGATCGAAGCGTACAGAAAGCGCATGGGCTGGCGGTTCAAATGGGTCTCCTCTTACGGCACCGACTTCAATCACGACTATCATGTGACCTTCACCGATGAGGAGCGCGAGGCCGGGCCTGTCTACTACAATTACCGGAAAGGCCCGTTTCCGATGAACGAAGCACCGGGCGTCAGCATTTTCTTCAAAGACGCGAACGGCGACGTTTTCCACACCTATTCCTGCTACGCCCGCGGCCTCGACATGCTGAACGGCGCCTATCACTACATCGATCTCCTTCCCAAGGGGCGTGACGAACACGATCTGGATTTCACCATGGCCTGGCTGCGGCGCCACGATCGGTATGAAGACTGACCTCCCCTCCGATCGCACCCCGGTCTCCCTGTCTGGAACGCCGCTGCTGGCGGCGGCTATGCCCACCGAATCAACGGCGGCCGCACCTATTGTCAGGTCCGGCCGCCGTTCAACTTACACTCGGTCAGATGCAATCATAGGCAGAGAGGTCACGCCGCCGCCGCATCCGTCCTCACATCCTGGCCCGGCTCGCTCAGGCTGACCACTGTGATCACGGCGATCGCGTTGATCCAGTAATACCAGGCATCGAGGCCGCTGAAGCCGAGCACGAACGGGGCCAGCAGGAAGGTGACGCCGACCAGAAGATCGACCGCCACATGCGCCTTGTAGGGAATGATCCGGATCAGACCGAGCTTGTGGTCGGTGAACACGGTCAGGACGAAGGCGGCGGCGCCGGCGATGACGGCAAGCCAGAGCGCCAGCGGATTCGAGCCGCCGAGCTGCAGCGCGAACGGCAGGATCATGAGGCTGAGCGCTACCGGATAGTCGAGATAGGCGTGCATGGTCTTGGTGACGAAACGCGGGTCCATGATGGATCTCCTGCACTGGGTTGAACGTGTCGCGATGGGGTTCCAAAAGAGCCGGCCCCGGCGTGGGGTCAGGGCTTTTCCAGGATCGGGTAGAAGGTGGTGAACACCATGTCGTGGGTGGCGTTGGCGGTGTGGCAGAAGGCGCAAGCATCGTTGGGTGCCGCCTGGGCCTTTTCGGCATAGGGCGGTGCGTGGTGGCCGAAGTTGAAGAAGCCCCAGCCGTCGGTTTCGGCGAAACGCCCGCTGTCCTTCACCATCATGTCGATGCCGGCGAAGCTCTCGGCGAAATAGCCCCGGCCCGAGGCCTCGTCGCGCGAGCCGTCCTCGTAGTCGCCCTCCTTCAGAAGGACGAGTTCCTTGACGATGGTCGTGCCTTCGGGAAATTCGCCCGTGCGCTCGTAGTCGGCATAGGCGCCGGGCTCGATATAGACGTGATGGAACTCGGGAAAGCCCGCTTCGCCGCCATTCAGGCCGTTCGGCGTGAGCGGTGCGCCGAGGAAGACCCACTCCCTGAAGCCGTCGGGTATCGAGGTCTCGTTGTCGCCGGTGATCCTGGCAGGCCCCGAACCGGCCATCTCTGCCGAGGCGAGCTGGGTCTGGCTGGCCAGAAGAAAGGCGGCGACGATGCCGGCCGCTGCCGTAAGCGAGGCCGTGATCAATGGCCGCGAGAATTGATGATCGGTCATGAAGCGTCTCCAAAGCTCGATGTCGTCCGGGATACCGACCTGCTTTCGGCGCCTTGCCTAAAAAGAAACAGATCTGTATCTTTATAAAGTCAATAGATACAGATCTGTTTCTTTTGTCAACGGGCTTTTCAGCCTTCGTTCTGACGGAACTTCAATTCCGTGTGATCGCCGGCGAGGTGCCGGGTGGTTTTCGGCGGCGAATTTTCCGCTAGAACGAAACGGACGGGTCCGTTTTCCTGAAAGGGGTGAGGATGAAGCGAGCCGAAAAGCGCGACCATCTGATCGACGTGGCCACGGCGCTCTTCAACCGGCTCGGCTATCACGCCGCCGGGATCGATCAGGTCATCGCCGAAGCCGGCATTGCCAAGACCACGCTCTATCGGCATTTCCCGTCGAAGGACGACCTGATCGTCGCGGTGCTGCAGCGCGTCGACGAGCGGTTTCGCGACGACATGCGGGCGGCGGTCGAACGCTCGACAGGCACGCCTGAGGACAAGCTGCTGGCGACCTTCGACTTTCTCGAAGACTGGTTCAAGTGCGACTCGTTCTACGGCTGTCCCTTCATCAGTGCGGCGAGCGAACATGGCGATCGCGCCAGCCCGATCTTTCGCCAGGCCGCCAAGCACAAGCGCCTCCTGATCGCCTATTTCGAGGAACTGGCCCGAGCCGCCGGTCTCGACCGGCCGAAGGACCTCGCGGAGGAGATCAACCTCCTGCAGGAAGGTGCGATCGCCGTCGCGCACATCACCGGCGATCCGGACGCCGCGCGCAAGGCCAGGGACGCCGCCGCCAGGCTCATCGACGATCACCGATGAGCGGCGCTCAGGCCCGGATCGACGCCGGTGCCGATATCGCCTTCACAGCACCTTCTCGAAATGGAACCTGCGCAGCCCGCCGCCGAGCGCCTTGTTGCTCTGGCTTTCCGCGAACTCTTCTTCCAGCAGGCTGTAGCCCGACGCCCGATAGAGCGTGAGGGCCGCGACCTGAAGTTCGGACGTGCTGAGAATCAGGCGCGCACACCCTCGCTCGCGCGCCTGCTCCTCGGCATGGGCCAAAAGCGCGCGGCCGAGGCCGCAACCGCGCATGAGAGGATCGACATACATGCGTCGAAGCTCCATGGCATCGGGTGCGGCGCGTTCGAGCCCGTAGAACCCGACGATGCCTGCCGTCAGATCGGCGACGAAGAAGCCGCCGTCCCGCTCACCATAATAGTCGCCGATCCGATCGATCTCCTCGCGCAGCGACCGCGCCACATAGGCATCGAACGCGGCTTTCATGTGAGCCGGCGCCAGGTCACGGTTCACGCGCACGAAAAGATCTCGGACGGCCGGCGCATCGGCATCAAGGAAGGGGCGGATGAGAGGACGCGCCGCCATTCACCTCGCCTTGCGATAATCCGGCACCGGCAGACCACCGATGCCCCAATTGTCGAGCGGCACCTCGTCGATCACGACCACGGTGGTCGCCGGCTGCTTGCCGAGGACGTCGGCGAGAACCCGGGTGACGCCGTCGATCACGGCCGCCTTCTCCTCGGCGCTCGGGCCGGTGCCGTCGGGACCGCCTTCGCGGGTGATCTTGACGTTGACATAGGGCATCAGGGCACCTCCTCTCTCTCGGTATAGCAAAACACTTTCGCGACGATCCGCCACCGCCCGTCCGACCGGACGAGGGTGAGATAGTCCAGATAGTCGCGTCCCATCATGGTCATGCGGGCTGTGACGAACGCCATGGCGTCGCCGCCGAACGTGATCGAGACGATGCGGTCGTCGCGTGGGTCGCCGCGATCCTGAGGCGGCGTTCGGCCATCGACGATGCCGAAATAGGTCGGCATGTCGTGGTTCATCTCGTCGCCCGGGGTCGCGTTGACGTAGCGCGCCTCGGCGTGGAAGACCGTGGCGAGGGTTGCGCTGTCCGCCTGATGGAGGCCCTCGAAATAGGTCTGCATGAGTGCTGCCACATCGTCGAGGGCCCCCGATCGTTCGGTCATCGCAGCAGGCCTTCCGCCTTCATCGCGGCCTGCGCTGCCGGCCGGGCGGCGACTCGCTGGACGTAAGCCTGCACATTCGGCCATGTCGCCAGATCGATCCCGACGACGTTCGCCCAATTGCAGACCACGAACAGATAGGCGTCCGCGACCGAGAAGCGCTCGTCCACCAGATAGTCCCGGCCGTCGCCGAGCAGCGTCTCGACATGGTCGAGCTTTCGGGAGACGTTCGCCCTGGCGTCGGCCTTGTCCTCGTCCGTCGCCGCATCGGAAAAGAGCGGGCCGAACGCCTTGTGCAGCTCGCTCGCCGTGTAGTTCAGATATTCCTGGACCCTGGTTCTCGGAAGGGTTCCCGCGGGTGGGGCGAGGCGCTTTTCCGGGTGCTGGTCGGCGAGATGCTGCAGGATCGCAGCGCCCTCGGTCAGGATGTCGCCGGCATCCAGCTCCAGCGCCGGAACGTAGCCGTTCGGGCTGATCTCCCGGAAATTTCGGCCGGTTTCGGTCCTGCCCTGTTTGGTGTCGACCCGTTCGATCTCGAACGGAACGCCAAGCTCGTGCAGCACGATGTGGCTGGCAAGCGAGCAGGCGCCTGGCTTGTAGAACAGTCGCATCGGAACGTCCTTTCCTCTCGGGTTTCGACAATCGGACGTTAGCGAGGCCTTCGATCGATTGATAATATCGATTATTCATCCAGATGATCGAATAGATCGATCATTTGAGGCGAGGGGCGGCATGACTTACGAACAGCTGGTGGTCCTGGACGCCATCGTGACCACGGGCACCTTCCGCGCCGCGGCGGAGAAGCTCAACAAATCCCAGTCCGCGGTCAGCCACATGCTGAAGAAGCTGGAGCTGGAGATCGACATCCAGCTTCTCTCGCGCGACGACTACCGGCCCAGCCTGACGCCGGCGGGCGAGGTTTTTTATCGACAGGCGACGCGGGTGCTGCGGCAGATGCAGGATCTCGGGTCGACGGCAAAGCAGCTCCATTCCCGGCAGGAGGCCGAAGTCTACCTCGCCGTCACCGCGACCTCGCCGCTGAAGCCGGTCCTGCGAACCATCGGCCAGGTCGGCACGGATTTCCCCGCCACCCATATCCGATTGTCGACGGAGGCGATGGGCGGCCCGCTGGCGAGGCTCCTGAACGACGACGCCGACATCATCATCGCCACCCTCGACGACGTTCCCATCGACAGCGTCGAGGCCGTGCCGTTCATGGACATCACGATCCGGCCGGTCGCCCGCCCCGACTACGCGCCTGCCGGCCGAGGCAGGATCAACACGATCGTCGACATGCAGAGCCACGTTCAGATCGTCGTCGCCGACAGCAGCGGCGGCAGCTTCACGCAAAGCCGTGACGTTCTGCCAGGGGCCCTAAGGTGGACGGTCTCCGACTTCGCCTCGAAGAAGGAAATCCTGCTCGCAGGCCTCGGCTGGGGCGGGTTGCCGGAGCACATGATCGAGCGCGAGCTCGAACGCGGCGAGCTGGTCCCGCTCGACGTCGAAGGCTTCCCACCGCGGCACTCCCGGCTCTGCAAAATCCGCCGCCGCGACCGCGATGTCGGCACCGTGGCGGCGGCTATCTGGAACCGGCTGGTCGGGTTGTGAAGAGATTGCCAAGGCTTTGGCTCTCACCGCGAGACGGCTCCTCAGGCGGCGCTTGCCGGAACCAGACCCGAAAGATAGGAGCCGCGCCGTTCGAGAAAGTCCATGAGCCTGGCCGGATAGTCCTCGGCCACCGCCTTCTGTACGGACGGCCGCTCGGAAAGCGCCTTGCGGTAAGCGCGGACCTTGCCGGTGCCGTCGAAGAAGCCGAACGCGCCGATCCGCTCGAAGCTGGCGAAATAGCGAAAGAGCGGCCCGAAGGCGGCGTCGACGAGCGAGAACGTGCGGCCGGCAAAGAACGGCCCGTCGCCCAGATGCCGCTCCAGCCAGGTGAATTTTTCCACCAGGCGCCGGCGCTTTTGCTCGAACGCCGCCGCATCCCTGGCGCTGTAGAAACCGGCGATGTCGTTTAGCGTCGCGGATGCGAACTCGATCCAGGCGCGGTGACGGGCGCGCTCGAGCGGATCGCTCGGATGCAGCGGGTTGGGCTGGGTGTCCTCGAGAAATTCGCAGATCACGGCACTCTCGAACAGCACCGCTTCGCCGCCGTCTTCGGACTTGATCCGAAGGAGCGGCACCTTGCCAAGGGGCGAGATTGCGGTGAACCAGGCGGGCTTGTCGGCAAGGTCGATATAGCGGCGCTCGTGGGCGACGCCCTTCTCGCCGAGCGCGATCACGGCGCGCTGCACATAGGGGCAGAGATGATGGCTGACCAGCTCCAGTTCGGCAGGCATGGCGAACTCCTTTGTTGACGAAGCCATCAATTTAAGCTGTGATATTATGCAAGTGAAGATGGCGTTTCTCGAAAATCATTTTGCATGAATGCATAGAACGGATGGATTGGGACGATCTTCGTTACGTGCTCGCGATCGGCCAGGAGGGAACGCTTTCGGCAGCGGCGCGGATGCTCGGGGTCAATCACTCGACCGTGTTTCGGCGGATCGGGCTGATCGAGGACAGGCTCGGCGTGCGCCTGTTCGAACGTCGGCGCGATGGCTGCACGCCTACCCTCGCGGGCGAGGAGATGATCGCCCTTGCCGAGCGCATGGAGGGTGACGTCGACGATCTGGAGCGACGACTTGCCGGCCGGGACACCAGACCGTCGGGCCTGGTGCGCGTCACCACGACGGACACGCTGCTGATGAACGTCCTTTCGCCGGTATTCGCTGCGTTCCGGACAGCGCATCCCGAGATCCGGCTGGAGGTGGTTGCCGACAATCGGTTCTTCAGCCTTAGCAAGCGCGATGCCGATGTCGCCATCCGGCCCAGCGCCGAGCCGCCGGAGACGCTGGTCGGCCGTCGGATCGCGGCCATCGCGACGGCGATCTACGGTGCGGCTGCCTACCTCGACGCTGCCCCGCCACTCGATCGGCTGGCCGACCATGCCTGGATCGCGCCTGATGACAGCCTTGCGGAACTGCCCTCGGCGCGCTGGCTTCGGGCGACACTCAAACAGCCGGAACCCGCCTTTCGCACCAACAGCCTGAACGGCATGCTCGCCGCCGCCAAAGCCGGCCTCGGCCTCGCGCCGCTACCGTGCTTCCTCGGCGACGCCGCCCCCGAGCTTCGCCGAACCCATCCGCCCATCGACGAGCTTGCAAGCGAGCTTTGGCTTCTGACCCACCGGGATCTGCAGCATGTGGCCAGGATCCGGACCTTCCTCGATTTCCTGCACGGAGCCCTTCGGCCCATGCAGAGTGCCTTCGAGGGCCGGCGATCCTGAGCTGAGGACTTGACAGGCCCCTGGATCTGGGTACGTGTCGGCTTCACGGCCGGGCTGTTCGATCACGCCTGGCTCCCCAGCGCCGCGGCGAAGAAGCCTTCCGGGTCCTCCACCTCGACCAGACGGCGCCCCTCGATCAGCCAGAAGCGCGTACCGACCTCGCGCACGAAGGTCCGGTCGTGCGAGACCAGGAGGCTGGTCGCGTCATGGGCGAGCAGCTCCTTCTCCAGCGCCTCCTGGCCCTCGATGTCGAGATGATTGGTCGGTTCGTCGAGAAGATAGAAGTTGGGCCGGGTCAGGCGCAGGACCAGCATCGCCAGGCGCGCCTTCTGGCCGCCGGACAATGCCCTGAGCGGGGCCGACTGCAGATGGATGCCGATGCCGGCGCCGGCCAGCAGTGCTCGCGCCCGCTGGTCGCCGACGTCGAAGCGTCCCGCGATCGCGGCAAAGGGCGTCGGGTCGCCGTCGAGCTGGTTGAAATCCTGGTCCGAAATGCCAGGCACCACCGCTGCCGCCAACTTGATCGCGTCCGCCTCGCCGGCGATCGCCCGGCGCAGCGCCGCCACCAGCTGCGACTTGCCGCTGCCGTTTGCGCCGAGCAGCACCACCCGATCGCCCCGATGGATCCAGAGCCTGCCGGTCTCGAACAGCAGGCGGCCGTCGGGCGTCTCGATCCGCGCCCCGTCGAAGGTCACCAGCGCCTTGGCGTGGGTGCCGCTGTTGCCCAGGCGGATCGCCCCGGCGGAGCGCGCCTTGTAGCCCGCCAGCACCCCGTCCTCGAGCTTCTCCGCCCGCGCCTTGAGCTGCCTGGTCTTGGTCAGAAGCAGGTCCGAGCCGGAATTCACGCCGATGTTCTTCAGCTTCGCCGCCTGACGCCGCATCTGCTTGGCCTGCTTCATGGCGTGATCGAAGCGGCGCTCATCGGCGGCGTCGGCTTCGGCCAGGGCCGCGCGTGCCGGCGTATAGGAGAGCGCGTAGAGCTTGGATCGGGTCTTGCGTAAAAAAAGGGTGCGATTGGTGACCTCATCGAGAAAGGCCCGGTCATGGCTTGCGACGATGATCGGCGCCGAGCGTGCGGTGCTGGCGAGCCAGCGCTGCAGCACGCCGATGCGCTCGAGATCGAGATGGTTGGTCGGCTCGTCGAGCAGCAGGATATCCGGCTCGGTCACCCAGGTGCGCGCCAGGCGGGCGACCTGCTGCCAGCCGCCGCTCTGCTGGCCGAGCGGCCGCTCGCGCAGCGCTTCGGGCACGGCGAGGTCCTCCAGGACGATGTCGACCCGCCAGCTTTCGGTCTCGACCACTTCGTCCGGCAGTGCGTGCGAGACGACGTCGCGCAAGGCGAGCCCCTGCCACGCCGTCGGCATGTCCTGCTCGACCAGGCCGATGCGGACGGAGCGGGCGCGGGTGACCTCGCCACTGGTTGGCGCGATCTCGCCGGCGAGGCAGCGCAGAAGGGTCGACTTGCCCCGGCCGTTGGCGGCGACAAGTCCGATGCGGTCACGCTCGCCGATGGCAAGGGTCAGGTCGGAAAACAACGGCGCGCCAAGGGTCACGCCAAGGGAGTTGGTAGCCAGCAAGGACATGGTCTCGACTCGATCGAAGAAGGCGCTCGCCATCGCGTTGACGGCAAGCCAGGATCGGGCAGGACCGGGAGTTACAGCGTCGCGCTATCGCTTCGGGTCAGCCCTGCAAACGGATCTGCAGGGCATGAACAGGGCCGCGCGTCTGCACGTGATAGATGAACGTATCCACGACCCCCTCCTTCGCTGTGCGTAAGGTTAGATCATAGAACCGGGCACTCGCCCCGGCAATCGAAAGCCGGCCGAAGAACGGGCGATCCGCCAATCCTCCGCGCCGCTTTCGAACGATCCTCAGTTGAAGATCACGTCCTTGTTCGCTCCGACATGGCGATGGAGTGTCGTCGATAGCCATCGTGGGATCACCCTGGAAGGTTTCTGGCAGTCCGCCGCCGCGCCCTCCGGCATCCGGTGTCTGAAAATGCGGGTAAAGCCGATCCAGAGCTCCCGGCCTCGATCAAGTGACAGCTATCCAAAGTGAAGCCGACCAGCCGACTCAACGCCGCTTGATGGCTGCCGTGACCCAAAGCTTCCCCTGCACAGGTGACCGTTTCGGTTCTTCATCGGACCGAAAGACCGCTTGTTGAAAATTCAGGGAATGATAGGAACTATTATTTGCACAAGCGGTTAAATAAGCATGGCAACCGATCAACTTAGCAAGACCTTCGCTGCGCTGGCTGACCCGACACGCCGGGCCATTCTTGCGAGGCTGGCAATGGGTGAGGCGACCGTCAGCGATCTGGCAGAACCGTTCGACATGAGCTTGCCGTCGATTTCCAAGCACTTGTCCGTGCTGGAACGTGCAGGCCTCGTTACGAAGAGCCGGAGACGCCAGCAGCGTTGGTGCCGATTGGAAGCCTTGCCGTTTCGCCAGGTCCATCAATGGGCCGAGCTCTACCGCGCCTTCTGGGAAGGCAGCCTGGCGAAGCTGGGGACCCATCTCGATGAAAGGAAGGATCGTGAGTGATGATGAGAATGTAGGTGAATTGACGATTCAAAAGCGATATCCGCATCCCGTGAAGACGGTTTTCAAGGCTTGGTCCAAGCCGTCCGAGGTCAAACCCTGGTGGGGACCGAACGAATTCACCGCTACCGAATTCGACGGCGATTTCCGGGAGGGCGGTGCATGGCATGCCGTCATCGTCGGCCCGGATGACAAGCCCCTCGGCCAAGGCGGCCGCTACACGCGCATCGAGCCCAACAGGATGATCGCATTCACGTTCAAGTGGGACGATGGCGACTCGCCGGAGACGGACGTGACGGTCGAGTTCGCCGCTGACGGCGAGAGCACGCTTGTCACGTTTCGTCAGGCACCGTTCAGATCGGATGACGATCGTCGCAGCCACGAAGAGGGCTGGCGCGAGTGCCTGGAACGGTTGGCAAGTCATCTGGAGGGGTAAGCCGATGAAGACGCTCAAGGGAAGCTGTCACTGCGGTGCCGTAACGTTCGAAGCCACGTTCGACGGCGCTATCGAGACGAGCAAATGCAACTGTTCGATCCGCACGAAGACGAGGTTCCGGAAGACGCTCGTGCCCGCAGCGGCCTTCACGCTGTCAAAGGGTGAGGATGCGCTGCAATCCTATCGCTTTGGGTCCGAAAACGTCGACCATCGCACATGTAGCCGAGCGATGGTCCATGATCGGGTTGCGGAAGACGGCATGCAAAACCCGAAGTCAAAATTTTAGCCATTGTGATAAATCAAAAATACTCATCGCCGAAAAGGCATCGCTGCGCCTATGGCCTGCAGTCCAGGCATTCCAAACTGAAAAATAGAAAAGGCAGCCTGGACTAAAAATTGAACAGAAACCGCCGATGGAAAATTCACAAGATCCAGGTGTTAACAATCCATCGCAGGCTGGCGTCTTGGTTTCATTGCCACGCCTGATCCTTTTGAGGAGATGACATGCGTGTCGTCAATGTATCCGCTTCCTGCCTGGCGGCGATCGTCGTCTCGACGGCCGGCATGGCATCCGACAAGGCGCATTGGAGCTACGAAGGAGACAGCGGTCCGGAGCACTGGGTCGAGCTGGATCCGGCGAACGCGGCCTGCGCCGGCAACCAGCAGTCGCCGATCGACCTGACCACACCCTACGAGGCCGATATCGAGGACATCGAGGTCCGGTGGTCGAGCTTCGCGCCCGAGGTCGTGAACAACGCGCACACCATCCAGGCCAACGCCGCGCCCGGTCAGACGACCCTGTTCGGGGAGGCCGAGTACGAGCTGCTTCAGGTCCACTGGCACAACGAGTCCGAGCACACGATCGACGGTCAGCATGCGCCGGTCGAGGCGCATTTCGTGCACCAGCATCCTGAAACCGGCGAGTTGCTGGTTCTCGGCGTGATGATGGTCTCGGGAGAGACCAGCGACACGCTGAAGGCGATGTGGGATGTGGCACCGGCCGAGGAGGGAGAGGCCAAGGTCGACGCCGAGCTCGACTGGAACCGGCTGCTGCCCGATGCCCGCTCGGCCTATCGCTATGCCGGCTCGCTGACCACGCCGCCCTGCACCGAGGTGGTGAACTGGGTGGTCTTTTCCGAACCGATCGAGATCGGCGCGGAGCAGATCGAGCGCTTTACATCGCTGTTCAGCGGCAATAACCGGCCGATCCAGTCCCACGAGCGCCGCCTCCTGCTCGTCGGCAGCTAGGGCCGACCCCGCCGGCGTCGATGCGCCGAATATCGGACGAACGGCGACAGGCGGCCTGCCTTTTACCGATCGTTCACCTTTTCCGGCGATCATCGCAGAGCGGTCCATGCGACCCTGGGAATCCCGGCCTTGCCTCACTTATCTGGCGGGCGGACGGACTCCCAGGGTCACATGGACCAGATCGTCAGGGTGACGCTGATCGGTCAAGAATTCGTAAAGCCGGCGAAAAGAGGATCGGCGAACGAGCCGGACCCGATCGCGGCTTCGGATCCCCGGCCCTCGGCGCGGCTTTTTTCGAAGCGCGCGCCCGGTCGGCATTCGATCGCCGTGGAGCACTGTTCACGTCGGCAAGCGTCATCCGGCTCTGTCCGGCCGTCGGGTGTCAGGCGGAGGATGATGTGTCGTTCAATTGAGCTGATTTTAGTTGCAAGCCTATGCTCTACGACCGGCAAAATTGTAAAATTTTCGATAATTCACCCGCTTGCATGAACAATGTCGGCAAGCGACTGAAAAGAAAGAGGTGGTCTGTCACTAGAAACGGCCAAATCGATTCGCGAGAACAGCGAGCGTTCGGGCTTCTTTACATGTGTACTGCAGCGGGCTTGTTCTCACATACCTGAAAACCAAGACGAAAAACGAACTGGCATCTAAATTTCTGGGCATGAGGTCGACTGCCTGACGGATTTTATCGGACTGACAGGAGGCACTCGTGAGACTCGTGAACACGGCACTGGCAGCCGGCCTGCTGCTGGCCTTCAGCACATCGGGCGCAAAAGCTATCACCTTCGAAATTTCCTGCACGGGCGACTCGCCGACTGATCTTTGCGGCGAGACGGTTTTTGGAGACAGCACCGTTTCCGCAACCCTCGAGGTCAACGAAGGTGCTGCAGGAAATATCCTCCAGGTGCTCGTCGACAACACGTCACCGATCGACTTTGCGCCAGCGCTGACGTCATTCGGCCTCTTCGTCGATCCTGACGATGTCGGCTTGCCTGATCTCACCGTCTTCGTCCGGGACGGCGACGGCAACTTTGCCGACGCTTCGTTGTCCAAGTTCCGGGACGTAACGGATCGGGATGACGGTCTGCGCGCCAATTTCGTCGGTGCCACGGAAAAAAGGGTCAAAGGCGGAATCTACAACCCGGATGGCGAGGGTCGGATCAGGCTGACGTCCGGCAGTGATCCGATTTTCGGTCCCGCCCTTTTCGTCTTCACCTTCGCCAGATGATCAGGCAATCAAGAGCAATCTTGATGGAATTGCCTTCGTCAGATTTCAGAACGTCGGACCGAAGGGCGCGGGCAGCCTCGAGATCGTCTGCTCTGCCGACGATGGCTGCTACGGCGGCCCCTCGCCAGTGCCGGAACCGGGGATGCTCGCACTGTTGGGCACCGGGCTGACCGGCCTCGCGGCGATCAGCCCGGTGCCGTCGGGCGGCGTGATCACACCGGCAGACGAGGAACGGGCCGCGTCTTCGAGCGCGTTGCCCGTTTTTTTGTACAGGCGCGTCTATTGCAGAACCCGCTCGCTCGCCGGATCGATCAGCACGGCGCGGTTCATGTCGACATGCAGGTCCAGACGTTCGCCCGGACGTTCGGCGCCGCGGGCCCGGAGTTCGGCGGTGACCTCTTCGCCGGCGGGCCGGAAGGTGCCGTAGGCGCGCGAACCGATCGGCTGGATCAGGTCGAAGGTGACGGGGAGGCGTTCCGGGCGCGGGCGGACGTCGCCGTCTCGGGCGCGGGTGAGAAGCTCGGGGCGGACGCCGAAGATCACGTCGAGGCCGCGCTCGTCCGCGAGGCTGCGCGCGCGGTCTGGAGGGAGGTCGAGGCTGTGCCCGTCGATGCTGACGGCGAGGCCGCCCTCCGCCTGCTCCAGCGTCGCCGGGATGAAGTTCATCGAAGGCGAGCCGAGGAAGCCGTCGAGTTTTCCGTTGGAGATGACGTTCAAGCCCTCTTCCTGGTCTCAAGACCCGGCGTCGCCGGCTGCCGCCAATCACTTGCCATCATCGAAGAACTCCAGCATTCAGAGTTGGTGGCAATCGCTTAGCGGGGGATGGTGACCGGCTACTCGACGTGTCCATCAGGAAAGATCCACGTGTTCGCACCGTCGACACTGGGAGAAGGCGGATTGCGCGCCGCTGTCAGTAGTCCTCGCCGGCATAGCGGTTTGGCTGACCGACCGCGTTCCGGCTTCCGATGAAGTCGGCCCAGTCGTTTCCTGGCCTCCAAATGCTGTCCATGAGTGCATAGGCTTTTGCTTCGGGAACGCCTCGTCCGGTCTTGGCGTAGCGGTAGAAGAAGGCGCTGACGCGCGCATTGTAGATGCAATGCACGTGGATCTGCGTGTCGGGGAAGCTTTCGATGGCTTCACAAAACGTCGCAAAGTCCTGGTCCGTCGGATCGTCGAACGCCACCGGAATGTAGATGTACGCCATGCCAAGCGCCGCGACGGCGCCTGCTTCATCCTCGAGTGCGCCCTCGTTGTGATGAGGCCCGAGATTGATGACATGGGTCACGCCGAGGTCTCTGATGTCGGCAAGCTGTGCTTCCGTCGGCTGGCCGGACAGGGAGATCCTCTCATTGAGCCTTCGCCAATTCAGAATGTCCGGTAAATCGCGCATCGCATTCTCCAGTCGTCAGCCGTGCAGATGCGCGCATTCAGGATGTGCTTTCGTAAAACGCCTGGTAGATGCTGGGCTGGTCGGCAAGTGCTTTTCAGGACGGATAGGCCGCTGCACAAGATTGCCGCCGCAATTCGGGCAGGTGTCGTCAAACAGGCTTTCTGCGCAACGGGCGCAAAACGTGCATTCGAAGGTGCATATTCGGGCGTCGGCAGCCGACGGCGGCAGGTTGTTGTCGCAACATTCGCAGTTCGGTTTGAGTGCCAGCATGAGAAGAATCTCCTTCCTGTCTTCAATAGACTAACAGTCTTATTGATGGCATGAATGACAATATGACCTCATTTTCCGCCAAACCCCGAAGAGTCGACGAAGCCCCCAGGCTGGTGGTTTTCGTGGTGTATCCCAACATCGTTCTTCTCGATCTTGTCGGCCCGCTGCAGGTTTTCTCCCAAGCGCTCGATCAGGAAACCGGGACCAACGGATATAGCTGCGCGGTAACATCGATCGACGGTGACGTGGTGGAAACCAACACCGTGGTCTCCATCCCGAGCGAACCGACATCCCGCTATCTCGACCGTCAAATCCACACGCTTTTGGTCGTCGGAGGCGACGGTGCCGACGACGCCATGCGGGACGGGGCGTTGTTGGAGAGAATTACGAAGCTTGCTTCAAGCGCACAGCGGGTCTGCGCAGTGTGCTCCGGCGCCCTGGTTCTTGCGGCGACCGGTATTCTGGACGGTAGAAGGGCGGTCACGCACTGGGATGATTGCAAGACACTCGAACAGGCGTTTCCAGCTGTCCGGGTCGAGATCGATCCCATCTACATCAAGGACGGCGATGTCTGGACGTCGGCGGGAATAACCGCCGGAATGGATATGGCGCTGGCGATCGTTATGGAAGACCTGGGGCGGCCCGCCGCGCTCCAGGTCGCAAGATCGATGGTGACGCATATGGTCCGTTCCGGCGGGCAATCCCAGTTCAGTCCCATCCTGAGCCGCCAGTCGCTGGATGCGACCGGACGGTTCGAGGATCTTCATCAGTGGATTGCAGATCATCTCAAGCAAGACCTTCGAGTCGAGGCGCTGGCCGAGCGGATGAACATGAGCGCCCGCAATTTTTCCAGACTCTATTCCAGGCAGATGGGATTGACGCCCGCAAAGGCGGTCGAGGCGATACGCACGGAAGCGGCCCGGAATTTGTTGGAGACGACGGATCTGGGCGTGAAGCAGGTTGCGGCGGAATGCGGGTTCAATGATGAAGAACGCATGCGCCGCGCCTTCATGCGACTGCTGAGCGTTTCACCGTCCGACTATCGGCAAGGCTTCAGAGCAGCATAATCGCTCCTTGCCGACGGTCTCGTTCAGCAGGCTCAACACCGCATTCACCGATGGCGGCCTGTTGGCGGGCGTTGCGAACACGAAGGTGTCGAGAACAGGGAGTGCTGGAAATCCGTCCTTGGTATGTTGCAGGATGCGCAGATCATCCGTCACGAGATCGTTCGGGACGACGGTCACCGCCAATCCAGCGCTGACGGCGCATTCGAGGCCTGCGCGGCTCGGGCTCTCATAGGCGAGGCGGTAGGGAATCCCGCATTCGTCCAGGGTGGACAGCGCAGCCTTGCGATAGATGCATCCGGGGCCGAAGATCGCGAGCGGCACGGGCCTTTGCGCGTCGACGTCCGAGCCCGAAGCGCAGGCCCAGACGAGCGGCGATCGGCTGACCCGCTTCGCACCGTCGCGGTTGTCATGCTGGGTGACGAAGGCGATGTCGATCTCTCCCGCATCCAGCGCATCCAAGGCTTCCCAGCTCCGATTGCAGCGCAGCTCGACATCGATCATCGGATGCCGCGCGTGCAGTTTTTCCAGGACCTTCGGCATGTAGCACATGGTGATGTCCGTGGTGCCTAGTCGCACCTGGCCCGGCGACATGTGCCGTCCCAGTTCGACCAGAACCTCGTCGGTCATCCGGTTCATGCGGTGCGCGAAGCGGAGGAGAATTTGTCCCTCCGGCGTGAGCTTGATGCCGCGCCCTCGGCGCTCGAACAGGCGAACCTGCAGCATCTCTTCGAGCCGTCTGATCTGCATACTGACGGCGGACTGCACGCAGTTCAGGCGTTCGGCAGCACGGGTGAAATGCTGCAGCTCCGCGACCACGGCAAAGGTTCGGAGGAGAGTGCTATCGATGGGCAGGGTGGTTTTTGTCATCATATTTTCTGATTGATCGATCGAATCAATTCATTGGAATGATGGATGCAGAGCCACCAGATTGCAAGGACGGAATCTTTCACGTCAGGCAGGTCTCATGTCCGGGCGCCTCTGGATCATCATTATTTGTGCAGGCTCGATCATCGGTTTGTCGGTCGGATTGCGTCAGGCCTTGGGGCTGTTCCTGGACCCCATTTCCCTTCAGCTAGGTCTCGGGCGCGAGACCTTTGCGCTTGCGATGGGCTTGATGAACCTGTTCTGGGGGCTCGGTGCGCCCTTTGCCGGCGCTGTTGCCGATCGATATGGCGCCGGTCGCGTCGCGGTTCTCGGTGGCACGGCTTATGCGGCCGGGCTCCTGGTCATGATGACCTCTCCAGGCGGCGGGCATCTGCTGGTCGGCGGCACGCTGATCGGCCTCGGCCTCAGCGGCACGGCGTTCACCGTCGTGCTGGGCGTTGTCGGCCGCAGCGCGCCAAAGCACCTTCGCAGCCGAGCACTCGGGCTGGCGTCGGTCGGCGGTTCGATCGGCCAGTTTGCAGCACTACCCTATACCCATGCGATGGTCGGAAGTTTTGGCTGGGTCGTCGCGCTGGGCATTCTCGCCGCAACCGCCTTTCTCATCGTTCCAATCGCCTATGGGATCGCGGGAAGACCCGAGGAAGATGCGAGTGCAGAGCCACAAGACATTCGCCAAGCTCTCAGAACAGCATCCAACATCCCGAGTTTCTGGCTCTTGAATGCCGGGTTCTTCGTCTGCGGATTCCACCTGGCCTTTGTCGGCGTCCATCTGCCCGCCTTTCTTGCCGACGAAGGGTTCGATCCCCGGCTTGCGACAGCCGCACTGACCGCGGTCGGCATCACCAACATCGTTGGCGTCTATGCTTGGGGCGTCCTCGGCGGTCTCTATTCAAAAAAGATGCTGCTGAGCGGTCTCTACCTCGCACGCGCGGCCGTTTTCTTCCTGTTCATCGTCACCCCGATCAACGAGGCATCGGTTCTGCTCTTCGGTGCGACCATGGGGTTCCTCTGGCTCGGGACGGTGCCACTCACCAGCGGTCTGGTCGGTCACATCTTCGGCACCCGCTACATGTCCATGTTGTTCGGCGTCGTCTTTCTCGGCCATCAGTTCGGCGGGTTTCTGGGCGCCTGGCTCGCGGGCATGGCCTTCGACAGGTTCGGGTCCTACGACGCGATGTGGTGGTTGAGCGTTCTTCTCGGACTGCTCTCCGCCGCCCTTCATTGGCCGATCGATGAGCGCGAAGTACCGGAGATGCAGGCGGCAACCTGGAGGGCTCCCGGACCGTCTTTATATCGATCATCCAGCCAATGGAGAACGGAATGAACTGGGATGGACCAATCTTGCGTGTTTTCGAAGCACACACGAAACCGGGTTGTGTCAAAAAGCTCCTTCGGAGCTTTACCACGTCGTCGGCAGGCGTCGCCTGCGGCGAAGCGTGTCGCTCGCGCCGAGCGCTCCGACATCGAATCCGCGCTGCGCCACTGACGTCGAATCAAACTTTTGCATGATCCGCACATGACGCTATGGTGTGGTCGATTTCACCGATATGCACATTGCTGCGATACTTGAAGACGGCGTCAGTCGGAAAACGTCTTCAGGCAAGAAAAAAGGGGGATCCTATGCGCAGCCTCTGGTCATTTCTGCTGCTTGGCCTCGTCGTCGTGACGGTCTGCGGGCCTTCGCTGCAGGCGGCGGAGGAGACCCCCACGGAGCAGGCCAACAAGGGGACCGTCGGGATCATGACCGGTGAACTCGGCGGCTCCGACGTCCGCATCGCCGCCGACCTGACGGCCGTGCTCGACGAAGGCGACCTGCTCCGCGTTCTGCCGATCCTCGGCCAGGGATCCCTGAAGAGCATCAACGACCTTCTCTATCTGCGCGGCATCGACATGGCCATCGTGCAGACGGACGTGCTCTCCTTCATCAAGCGGGAGAATCTCTATCCCCGCCTGGAGCGGCAGCTCAACTACGTCACCAAGCTCTACGGCGAGGAGCTGCATGTCCTGGCGCGGCGCGACATCACCTCGGTCGCCGACCTTCAGGGCCGGAAGGTCAATTTCGTCAGCGCGGAGAGCGGCAACTACGTCACCGGCCAGCTTCTGTTCGAGGCCTTCGGGGTCACGGTCGATCCGGTCTACATCGATACCGCCGCGGCGATCGATCTGATGAGAAAAGGCGAGATCGAGGCGACCGTGCTGGTGACCGGCAAGCCGGCCGCGCCGATCAGCGCCGTGCGCGCCGAGGACGAGCTTCATCTGCTGCCGATTCCGACCGCCGAAATCTACGATCCCTACCGGAAGGCGGAGCTCTCCGAGGACGACTATCCGAACCTCATAGCCCCCGGACAGGCGATCGAGACGATCGCCGTCGATGCCGTGCTGATGGTCTACAACTGGCAGAGCGATCACTGGCGCTACGCCAAAGTCGCGCGTTTCGTCGACGCCTTTCTCGGCCGTTTCGACGAGTTCCTGCAGTCGCCGCGCGACGCCAAATGGGCCGAGGTCGACCTTGGCGCGACGATCGAGGGCTGGAATCGGTTTCAGCCGGTCGACAACTGGCTGAAGGACAACACGGTGGCGCCATCGGTCCCGGTCGCCAAGGCGCCGGAATCGGCGTCCGCGACACGGCAGGAGGCGGCGCTGGAGCAGAATCCCAGCCTCAGACGGGATTTTCGTGAGTTTCTGGACGAACAGGCAACACGCATCGATGCGGCCGCGCTGAACCGTCTGGATCGAGATGAACTGTTCGAGCGGTTCCTCGTCTGGCAACGGCAGCGCGCGCTCGAAAGTCGGGGGCAGACCAGAAGCCCGACGTTCTAGTGGCATGACCAGATCATCGGACTCGCAGATCATGCTGCCATTGGGGCCAGATTCAATATGTTGTACGCCTCGCCCGGTGGATCTTCCGATGGGGTCGCGCCACTAGGCTTGCTCAGGGCCTCGAAGCACTGCCTGCACCGATCGTCGGCAGAGGCGCCTGGAACGTCAGGAGAGGCCCCGCTCACACCTCCCGTTGCCGAAGGCGGACCTTATGCGGCCGGCGGCATGAAGATTCAGGACGTTGTGATGATGAATTGGGTCGAAGCGATGGGACAGAACGGGTCGAGGACGATGACGTTGAAGACGATGCTCTCCTGGGGGGTCGCGGGCTGTCTCGCCATGACCGCGGCGTTCACCGGCGGTTTCGCCGAGGCTGCCGGACCGAACGGATTTCCAGACCGCCCGATCACCCTTCTGGTGCCCTATGGCGAAGGCGGCGGTTCGGACCAGCTGAGCCGCACCATGGCCGAAAGCATCCGGACCCTCGAGCCGATCGACTTCGACATCCAGAACCATCCCGGCCAGGCCGGACAGAAGGTGATCCCGGGCTTCATGGAAACGCCCGCGGACGGCTACACGGTCATCCAGCATATCGACGACGCGGTTTCCGCCTATGCCGCCGGCAGCATCCCGGAGAATCCGGCGAAGGACTGGATACCGCTCGCCATGGTCCAGATCACCTTTTCGCAGCTCTATGTGCGCGGCGACGATCCGCGTTTCACCGACTGGGAGAGCTTTCTCGACTATGCGCGCACCCACCCGAGGGAGCTGGTGATCGCCAACGTCTCCTATGACGGCTCGATGGAGCGGGTGAACATGCAGCGCCTGGAGCAGGCGCTCGGCTTCGAGGTCCGCCAGGTCAGCTTCGACAAGCCGAAGGAGCGCTACGAGGCCCTGCTCTACGGTCGCGTCGACCTCCTGTTCGAGCAGCCGGGCGACGTCAGCAAATATCTGGATTCGGGTGAAATGAAGCCGATCCTCACCTTCTTTTCCGAGCGCCCTGAGGCGTTCGCCGACGTGCCGACACACATAGATGTCGGCGCCGACTTCGAATCGCTTCTCCGCTTTCGCGGCTTCTACGTCAAGGGCGGCACCGACCCGGAGATCGTGAGCTATCTCGAGGACGTCTTCCGCGCCGGCTTCGAGAGCGAAACCTTCCAGACCTTCAACCGCGCGAAATACATGCATCTGATCGACAGCTATCGCGATCGGCAGCAGTCGATCGGCCTGATCGACGAGACCGTCGGCCAGTATCAGGCGACTTATCGGGACATGCTGTACGAGGTCCTGCAGGATTACATCGAGGACGGCAGCGGCCGGTCCTGATTTTTTTCGACTGGTTCTCGACGCGGCAGCGCGACGAAACCGAATGATGTGGTCATCCCAGGCCCGACGTCCCGCTCATAAGCCGGCAAACCTGGCCCTATACCGCCGACCCCGGCGATGACGACGAAGGTCGATGAAGTGGTCACATCACAATGAGGTGGTCACACCACTAGATGCAGGTCGCCTGCAGCCGATAGAGGCCGCGCTCGATCGGACCGGCGACGCCGGTCGCCGCCAGTTTTTCGTCGTCGAGCGCCGCCCTGCAGAGATCGGCGAAGGGCGCCTCGTCGCCCCAGCCTTCGATCAGCAGGATCCAGCGGGGTATGCGGTTCGCGATGCCGCGTGCCTTGCGCTCGGCGCTGTCGACCGCGCTGGCCTCGGCGTCGGCCGTCAGGAGATGGGCACCGGCGATCGCCTCGTCCTCGGCCAGTTTTGAGAGAAGGCCGGTCCTCATCGTTTCGGCGTGGCGCGCAGCCTCGCCGTCGGCGACGTCGTAGCAGCAGGTGGTGATCAACCCGCCCTGGCCTTTTCCGAACGTCGCCCCGACCTCGCAGATCGAGCGCGCGACGTTCCGGAAATGCTTCACCGACGCCAGGGTCCAGGGCGTCGGGTCGTTCAGTCTTGCGAGATAGTCCGGGCCGCTGACCACGGCACGCGTTTCCGCTTCGTAGAGATTGAAGAATTCCAGCCCGGCATCGATCGCGACATAGCGTCGTCCACGCAGAAAACCGGGTATTCCGACCCGCTCCGGCATGTGTTCCCGACCGTGCCATGCATAGAAATTCTCCCGGCCTTCGGGCGCGATGTCGTGCCAGATGGCGACCGCGCCGGCGCCCAGCAATCCCGTCATGTTGCCTCCCGTGGTCGTCTTCAATTTTAGAAATCTATTCCATTTTTGAAAAAGTTTCTATATATCTCGTGATCGTGGAGGGATCATGACCGTCGCCGCCGTCGACCGATGTCTCAGCCTGATCGAAGCCCTCGCCGCGGAGCCGCGGCCGCTGGAGCTTTCGGCGCTCGCCGAGCGGGTCGGCCTTCCCAACAGCGCCGCCCATCGCATCCTCTCCACGTTGATGGCGCGCGGCTGGGTGGTCCAGGACGCGACGAGCCAGAACTACGCGCTTTCGCTGCGCCTCGCGATGCTCGGCTTTCGCCATCTCGATGCCGCCGCCGTCCCGGACATCGCGCAGACCGTGCTCGACAGGCTGGCCAGACGCACCGGCGACTACTGCCGGCTCGCGCTCGCGGAAGGCGAGGATCTCGTCTGGGTGGCGCGGGCGCAGGGCACCACCGGCGGGCTTCGCTACGACCCCGACATGGGCCAGGAGATCGTCCTGCACGCGACCGCCAACGGCAAGGCCTGGCTCGCCACCCTGCCCGAGAACGATGCCCTTCGCATCGCCTGCGCGCGCGGCTTCGCGGCGCCGGAGACGGTGGGGCCGAACTGCATTCGAACGGTCGACGACTTGAGAGACCACCTCGCCGAGACCAGGCGGCGCGGCTACGCGCTCGCGGTCGACGAGGCCGAGGCGGGCACGGCAGCACTCGCCATACCGTTTCGCGCCGGTGTCGAACGCGGCGCACCGGTCGCCGGCACGATCAGCGTCGCCGGGCCGATGGTCCGGATCCGTCCGGAACGCTACGAGGAGCTTGCCGCCGCCCTCGAGGACGCGGCCTCCGAGATCGCGTCCTGCTGGCCCTTGATGATCCGCCAGCGCGGCGGCGAGACCTTTCGAAGGCGGCTCGCCGCCGAGGCAGCACCGGCATGATCGGACGTATCCTCGAGCCGCTGCTCTGGTTCGCGGGCCTGCTGGCGCTCTGGGAGATCGGGGTGCGCGCCTTCGAAGTGCCGGCCTTTCTTCTGCCCGCGCCGTCGAATTTCCTGGCCCGCGTGGTCGAGGATTTTCCGCGCCTGCTGCATCACGGCATGATCACAACGAAGCTGATCCTGATGGGCTTCGTCGCCGGCGCCGTGCCCGGCATCATGCTCGGCTATCTGATCGCGCGCTTTCGCTGGGCGGAGCGGCTGCTCTACCCGCTGGTGGTGTTCATCCAGGGTCTGCCCAAGATCACGCTGGCCCCGCTGATGCTGGTCTGGTTCGGCTTCGGCGACTTTCCGAAGGTGCTCCTGACCTCGCTGATCACCTTCTTTCCGATCCTGGTGGACAGCGTCGCCGGCTTCAAGGCGATCGATCCCCGGCAATATTATCTCTGCCGCTCGGCCGGCGCCTCCTGGTGGCGGACCTTTCGCCTGTTCGAGCTGCCTTCGGCCGCACCCGCCATCTTTTCCGGCTTCAAGATCACCATCGTGATCGCCGTGACCGTGGTGATCGTGGTCGAGTGGCTGAACTCCACCAACGGCCTCGGCTATATCGTGCTGCGCGCCATGGACAGCCACGACACCGCGCTCATCTTTGCCGTGCTGACCGTGGCCTCGACCATCGGCGTGCTTCTGAATTATGGCGTCGGACTGCTGGAATCGCTGCTGCTGCCCTGGCGGCGGCTGCGCGAAGGCAAAGGCTGAACGATGACCGTGAGACCAATAAACCACTGAAGGGAGGACATCATGCAAGTCCGAAAAATCCTGGGCACGGCGCTCGCTCTGGCGTGCGTGCCGATCATGAGCGCATCGGCCGCGGACAAGGTCTCGGTGATCATGAACTGGACCGCGGACTCGGCCCATCTCGGCTTCGCGGTCGCGCAGCAGAACGGCTATTACGCCGATGAGGGGCTGGAGGTGGAGCTGCAGGAGGGCAGGGGGTCCTCGGTCGCAGCGCAGCTGGTGGCGACCGGCCAGGCCGATCTCGGCTATGCCGACGCCGGCGCGACCCTGAACGTCGCCGCCCAGGGCGCGCCGGTCAAAATCATCGCGACCATCTGGAAGTCCGGCCAGTTCGGCATCCAGTATCTGGCCTCCTCCGGCATCACCGCACCCGAGGATCTTGCCGGCAGGAAGCTCGCGGTCGCGCCGGGCTCGGCGATGGTGCCGCTGGTGCCGGTGTTCCTGAAGGCGAACGGCCTCGGCGAGGACGACGTCGAGATCGTTTCGGCCGCCCAGAACGCGGTGCTCGGCCTCCTGACCTCGGGCGCGATCGATGCGGTCGCGGAAACGCCGGAGAACACCGTGGTGCCCCTTGCCGCCCAGGGCATCGAGGCCGGCAACATGTATTTCTACAACAACGGCGTGCCGCTGGTGAGCCTGAGCCTGATCGCGCGCGAGGACAAGCTGCAGGAGAACCCGGAGCTCTACCAGCGCTTCATCAAGGCGAGCCTGAAGGGCTGGGCGGAAGCGATGGCGGATCCCGCGAGCGCGGTCGACGCGCTACTCGCCACCTTCCCCGAGACCGAGAACACCGCGGACGCGCTGATGCAGGGGGCGGTCTACAGCTTCTCCTCGGCCTGCCCCGGCGGTGCCGGCGACGCGATCGGCGTCACCGGCGACGACACCTGGGCCACGGTCTACGACGTCATGACCACGGCCATGGAGTTCTCGAGCGACAAGCCGATCACCGACTACTATTCGAACGACTATCTGCCGGCGGAGCCGATCCTCTGTCCGTAAGCGGTGCGACCGCCGCGGTTAGCCCCGCGGCCAGCACCAGCCATGCGCGTGCGCCCGCGGACCGGCTTCTCGCCTGGCTCTCGCCGGCCGCGGCGGTGGTCGTCTTCCTGGCGCTCTGGGAGGTCCTGAACCGGGCCTTCGAGGTGCCGCTCTGGCTGCTGCCGAAGCCGAGCGACTTTCTCGCCCGGCTGATCGCCGACTTTCCGATGATCCTCGGCCATGCCTTCGCGACCTCGACGACCATCGCCGCGGGCTTTCTCCTGGGCGTGCTGGTCTCGGTGCCGCTCGCACTGGCGATCGTCTCGGTCGGCGCCCTCGAGCGCGGGCTCTACCCGGTGATCGTGTTCCTGAACATCATGCCCAAGACCATCATCGGCCCGATCCTCCTGGTCTGGTTCGGCCTCGGCCCGACCATGGCGGTCATGGTGGTCTTCCTGATGTCGTTCTTCCCGATTCTGGTGGACGCCATGTCCGGCTTTCGCGCGCTCGATCCCAGGCTCGGCTACATCACCCGCTCGATGGGTGCGAAACCCTGGCAGACCTTTCGCCATCTGCGCCTGCCCGCCGCGATGCCGAGCATCTTCGCCGGCATGAAGATCGGCATCGTGAAGGCGGTCGAGGGCGTGATCATCGCCGAGTTCATCGCCTCCGACGAAGGCCTCGGCTTCATGATCATGCGCGCCTCCAGCTTCATGGACATGACGCTTTTGTTCAGCGGGCTGATCGCGGCGGCCCTCGTCGCCCTCGCCTTCAACGGCCTTTTGCTCGCGACCGAGCGGACCCTGATGCCCTGGGCGCGGCATCTGCACACATGAACGACGCCATGCGAACGGAAGCAAGCCACCGGCCGGAGACGGAACATGCCGCCGGCGGCGCCTCGATCAGTGTTCGCGGCGTGACCAAGGTGTATGGCGGCGGCGACGGCCATCACGCCCTCGGCCCGATCGATCTGGACATCGCGTCCGGCGAGTTCGTCTCGCTGATCGGCCCGTCGGGCTGCGGCAAGAGCACGACGCTTTTGCTGGTCTCCGGCCTCGAGCCCGTGACCGAGGGACGGATCGAGGTGGACGGCGAGCCGCTGAGTGCGCCGATCTCGGATGTCGGCATCGTCTTTCAGGATCACCTCCTCCTGGAGTTCCGGACCGCGCTCAAAAACGTGATGCTGCAGCAGGAGATCCGGGGGCTGGACAGGAGTGTGCTGCTGGATCGGGCGGCGCGGCTGTTCGAGCAGCTCGGCCTCGAAGGGGCGGAGCAGCGCTATCCCTGGCAGCTCTCCGGCGGCATGCGCCAGCGCGTCTCGATCGCCCGAGCACTGGTCCACGACCCCTCCATGCTGCTGATGGACGAGCCCTTCGGCGCGCTCGATGCGATCACCCGCACCCAGATCCGCCACGATCTGGAGATGCTCTGGCTCGAGACCCGAAAGACGGTGCTGTTCATCACCCACTCGATCGAAGAGGCGGTCGGCCTTTCGGACCGGGTCCTGGTGATGTCGAACGGGCCGGGCCGGCTGGTCGACGAGATCGCGATCGATCTGCCGCGCCCGCGGCCGGCCCATCTCGGCGACTATCCGGAATTCGCACGCTACGCCCGGCGTATTTACGACACCTTCGAAAAACTCGGGATCTACCAGTTCAAATGACGCCCCCGTCCGCCGCCTCGCCGACCCGGCACTACGTGATGATCGGCGCGCCCGTGACCTCGGTGCGCACGCCGCCGCTGCTCGATGCCTTCCTCGCCGGCGAGGGGGTGAAGGCGGTGATCGACGTCCTCCATCTGGAGCCGGGCGATCTGCCGGACTTCATGGAGAACGCCAAGGCCGACCAGACGATCGACGGGCTGGTGGTGACCATGCCCCACAAGAAGACGATCCTGCCGCATCTGCAGGCGCTCGCGACCGGCGCCGGGCGCGCGGGCAGCGCCAACACGGTGAAGCGCCTGCCCTCCGGCGCGCTCGCCGGCGCCCAGTTCGACGGCGTCGGTCTCGTGCGGGCGGTGCTCGCCCGGGGCGTCGCACTCGAGCGGGCGCGGGTGCTGCTCGCCGGCGTCGGCGGCGCCGGCCTCGCCATCGCGCACGCCGTCGCCGGCCATGGCTGCGCCGCCCTCGACCTCGTCGATCTTGACCAGAGCCTGCTGGATCATGCGCTCGACGCCCTCGCCGGGAGTCCCGCAGCCCCGGTCTCGGACCGGGCAGGCGGCCCCGGCGACTACGATCTCCTGATCAACGCGACGCCGCTCGGCATGAAGGCCGACGATCCTTCCCCCTTCGACGAGGCGCTGGTGGCGTCCGCAGGCGCCGTCGCCGACATCGTCGCCGATCCCAACCGCACCCGGCTCGCCGCGATGGTCGCGAAGGCGGGCGGCCATCTGATCACCGGCCGGGAGATGGTCGCTGCCCAGATCGAGCCGATCGGCCGCTGGCTGCTGTCCGACCGGCTGGACGAGCCATAGCGCATCTCCCTGTCCGGCGGGGTCAGGCGCCGGCCCCGGCGCCCCGCTTTTCGCCGCCTTCACCCGGCGTTAACCTTCGTCGGCGACACTCGCTTCAGGTCCATGCGATCCTGGGAGTCCGCCCGCCCGCCCGCCGGGAAGGGGGCAGTGCACTATAGTTTGGCGTCGGCTCGAAATAGATGCGACTGAGATCGGATTATCTGCGACGGGCTCGCATTGCTGAGGCTGAAGTCGACGCGATGAGACGAGCATTTCCGCTGACCGCCGGTCAGTCGCCACAAAGCCAACGGAAGGGGTGTGTCGATTTTGAACCGCGCCGGTTTTGCCTGCGGCTCCAAATTCTGAGAAGCTTGAGCCATGACAAGGACATCGACAGGCTGTTCACCTGAGGTTCGCGCGCGCGGTTTGCCTGGTTCTGGATCATCGGAAGGATCACCCGTCGCAATGGGCGGCGATCTTGCGATCGCGCCGAAGATCGGCTGCTCGTCGGAGACTTTGCGCAAATGGGGTCGGCGCTCGGAACGCGATGCCGGGCAACGGGCTGGGCCGACCAGCGATGATCTTGCGCGCTTCCCCGCCTGCACGCGCCTCGCGGCGAAGATCCGGCATGGCATGCCCGACCTTCGGAGCTTCGCTCCTGCAGGCGGGGAGGAAATGAAGATGTTCGTCGACGAGCCCGAAACTCTTCTGGGGGCCATGAGTACGGGGCCCTGCCGATCTGCAGGGTTCTTCCGATCGCTCCGTCGACCTATCGCGCTCACGCCGCGCGCCGGGCCGATCCCCCGCTGCTGTCCGAGCGCGCCCGGCAATGCGGCGCGTGTGGCGGGAGAACGTCGAGGTCCACGGCGTGCGCCCAAAATCCCTGGCGCAGGGTCTGGCGGCAGCTGAACCGCGAAGGCGTCGCCGTCGCCCGATGCCCAGGAGCCTGTCTTTGGCGCGCGGCTGATGACGGCCATGGGGCTGGCAGGCGCCGTCAGAGGCAAACCGATCAGGACGACGATCAGTGCAGGGCTTGAGCTCCTGCCGGATGCCCTCGAGATCGACAAAACGATCGATCTGGCGCAGCAGGTGATCGGCGGGTACGTGATCGTCGAGGCGGAAATCGTAAAACAGCTGCTCAGCTGTGGCCTGCCTGCCCAACATCGATCCGTTCCCCTACTCAAATCCTCAGGGAAAACGAATCACCCCCGCTAACAACAGTCAAGCGCCGCCTTTTTCATCAAAATCGGTCAGAAGCACACACACGAGCCGATCGACGTCCAGCCAGTTTCGACAGGACGACGGACATTCGGCTGACGGGTCGTGCGATCGCCGACTTCGTTCATCCAGCCCCAAAAGAACCGCAGCGAAAAAAATTCGGCCGGCGACGGCATCGTTTCCGGCGCCGATCTTGTCAGATCGCGCTTGCGCCGCTGTCCATGGGCAGGATCGCGCCGGTGACGCGGCGTGAGGCGTCGGAGGCGAGGTAGAGCGCCATCTCGGCGACGTCCTGAGGCTCGCTCGGACCCAAAAGGGATTTTTTGAGAATCGGGTCGTCCTCCGGCAGCATCGCGCGGACGCGCTCCGAGAGCACCACGCCGGGCGCGATGGCGTTCACGCGGATGCCGTGTTCCGCCCATTGCAGAGCGAGCGCCTTGGTGAGCGTCAGCACGCCGCCCTTGGCCGCGGTGTAGGCGTCGGCGCCGGCCGTGCCTACCATCGCCCGGATCGAGGTTGTGTTGACGATCGAGCCGCCGCCCTGCGCGGCCATATGCGGAAGGACAGAGCGGCAGCCGAGAAAGGTGCCGAACAGATCGACGCCGATGGTGCGCCAGAACTCGTCGAGCGGGAGTTCCGTCACCTTGCCGTCGCGGCCGGTGGCGCCGCCGGCATTGTTGTAGAGCACGTCGATGCGCTCGAAGGCGTTGAGTGTCTCGGCGGTCATGCTCTCGACGTCCTCGGGCTTCGAAACGTCGACCTCCATGAGCAGCGCTTCGCCGCCCGCCCGCGTGATCGCCTCGACGGTTTCGGCGCCGCGTTCCGGCAGATGCTCGGCGACCGTCACCTTGGCACCTTCGGCGGCGAACAGCAGAGCGGCCGCCCGGCCGATGCCGGCGCCGCCGCCGGTAATGATCGCGACCTTGTCCTTCAGACGGGACATCCAGCTCTCCCTTCGCTCAACCCATGTCGGGAACGCCGTCGGGGCCGAGCACGATGTCGAAGACGGCCCGCATGGTCTCGCCGTCGTCGCCCGGCTGCAAGGCCACGGTGACCAGCTCGCTCGCCCGCCCGAGCCGCCGGTAGAGGCCGTCGCGCTCGTTCTCGGGATTGCCGGCGACATACATCTGGGTGGTCAGCGCCTCGAATCCGTCGCCCCGAATCTTGACGTGGATGTGGGGCGTGCGGCCGGGATAGGCGACCGGCACGATGGTGCGGAAGCGATAAGCACCCTCATCGGCCGCGACGGTGTGGCCGAAGCCCTGGAAATTCGGATCGGCCGGTCCGCGCCGGTCGCGCGGGTGGTGATAGACGCCAAACGCGTCGCATTGCCAGATCTCGATGCGCACGCCCGGCACCGGACGCCCGTCCGGCCCGAGCACGCGGCCGCCGAGATCGAGAACCCGCCCGGCCGCCGGTTCGCTTCGGCCCTCGACCCGTACCAGGTCGTTGTCGTGATCGAGCGGCAATTCCAGCGGATAGAAGGGGCCTTCGGTCTGCGCGGGCGTGACCGCCATGGCGCCGGCACAGGCCGGCAGTGCGTTCAGCGCGGCGAGACCGGCGCCCGCCGCCAGGATCCTCCGTCGATCGCGATCATGCATGGCTCGCTCCTCGCATGCGCTCGGGGCGTTCGAGCATAGCATGCGCGGTCATGAAGGGGGCAAGGCTTTGCCCGAGGCTTCGTCGATCCTGCGGCTTTGTTCGCCAGAGGCGCCATGCCGAAAGCAGTCGACGACATGGTCGTCGACCATGCCGGTCGCTTGCATGAAGGCGTAGCAGATGGTCGGCCCGCAGAATTTGAAGCCGTGTTTCCTGAGGGCCTTGGACATCGCTTCCGACTGATCGGTTTTCGCCGGCACGTCCGAGAGGCTTCGGAACCGGTTGACGATCGGTGCACCGTCGACGAATTGCCAGAGAAAGCCCGAAAAACCTTCGGGCCGATCCATCAGCTCGAGCGTCGCCCGCGCCGAGCGCACCGCGCCCTCGACCTTGCCGCGGTGGCGGACGATGCCGGGGTCCTGGAGCAGACGCTCGATCCTGGCCTGATCGAAGGTGGCGATCTTCTGGGGATCGAAGCCGTCGAACGCGGCCCTGAAGCCGTCTCGCTTGCGCAGGATGGTGATCCAGGCGAGGCCCGCCTGGAAACCTTCGAGGAGCAGCATCTCGAACAGCTTTCGGTCGTCCCGCTCCGGCACGCCCCATTCCTGATCGTGATAGGCGACGTAAAGGGGATCGTCCCCGCACCAGGCGCAGCGGATCGTCTCGTCCTTCGCCATTCTTCGCACCTCTTTGCCGTTCGACCTGAAGCCGCCTGGCAGGAGGGCATGGCGAAACGTGCCCGATCGGTCAAGGGGTGCGTCGGGACTGCCTGGCCATCGCGCCGCTTTCGGGGACGAAAGGCGCCTGGACGCGGTCGAGCGTGGCGCCCAGACGGGTCAGCATCTCCTCGATCACGTGATCGTATCGGATGCGGAGATGGCCTTCGTCCAGGATCTGAATCGGCAGATGGCGATTGCCGAGGTTCCAGGCGAGCCTGATCATGTGCGGGACGTCCTGGCCCTTCACCTCCAGCACCTCCTCGGGCGCCGCCTTGATCCGGATCCAGCCTTCGCCGTTCTCGAAGGCGAGACCGTCCCCGTCGTCCAGGGGCTGGGGCTTGGTCAGATCCAGAAGGACGCTCTCGCCCGCATCGGTAGTCAGGCGAAGACGCCGGCGATGCCGGTCGTCGAAGCCGAGCGTCACGCTGTCGACATCCTCTTCATCCGGCCAATCGCCGGCCTTGGCCACCATCACCAAACGTCGCATCAGAGACCTCTGAACGGTGAAAATCGTGTTTCGATCACCTAATCCTAGTATGCCTCTATTAACAATCAATTAATAGTTGAAATAAGAGTCATGCTCGTGCGCCGGCGCGCAACGCAGCCCTCGAACAGGGTTTCAGGCCACGTGCCGTGCCATCGGGCCGGACTGGCGGGGCGTGCTCTCCAGGCCGCTCTCTTCCGGCACCAGCGCCAGCGCGGCTTCGATGACGTCCGTTCCGGCGGCGGGGCGGACCGCGTTCTCGGACAGATGCCGCCGCCAGGCGCGAGCGCCGGGAAGGCCGTTGAACAGGCCGAGAAGATGCCGGGCCATCGCCTTGAGCGGCACGCCTGCGGCGAGCTCCCGATCGACATGGTCGAGATAGCGCCGGACGATGCCATGCCGCGTGACGTGCGCGCCGCTCGAGCCGAACAGGGCCTGATCCATGGCGAACAGGGAAAACGGGTTCTGATAGGCTTCGCGGCCGATCATCACGCCGTCGACATGATCGATATGCTCCAGGACCTGCGCCGGGGTCTTGAGGCCGCCGTTGAGGACTACGCGAAGGTCGGAAAAATCCCGTTTCAGGCGGTGCACGCGACCGTGGTCGAGCGGCGGGACTTCCCGGTTTTTCTTGGGACTCAGGCCCTGGAGGATCGCTTTTCGCGCATGCACGATGACGTGGCGGCAGCCTGCGTCTCGGATGCTGGCGACGAAATCATGAAGGAATGCGTAGTCGTCCCGGTCGTCGATGCCGATCCGCGTCTTGACCGTGACCGGGAGCGCGACCCGGCTGCGAATGGTCCGGACCGCTTCGGCGACCAGATCGGGCTCGGCCATCAGACAGGCGCCGAAGCGGCCGCTCTGCACGCGATCGGACGGACAGCCGATATTGAGGTTGATCTCGTCATAGCCGAAACGCCCGCCCTCGGCCGCGGCCCGGGCCAGGGCTTCGGGGTCCGAGCCGCCGAGCTGAAGCGCGACCGGATGCTCGGACCCGTCGAAGGCGAGAAAGCGATCACGGTCGCCGAACAGGATGGCGCCGGTCGTCACCATCTCGGTGTAGAGCCAGGCGTTCTTCGAGATCAGCCGAAGAAAGTAACGCGCATGACGGTCGGTCCAGTCCATCATCGGCGCGACCGCCAGGATCTTTTCGGAGCGTGCCAACGTCATGAGCGATGGCGACGTCAGGCCTGCGCCTTGGGCAGCACGCAGAGCATCTCGAACAGCAGGTTGGCGCCGATCAGCGCCGTGTTGCCGGTGGTATCGTAGGGCGGCGAGACCTCGACCAGATCGCCGCCGACCAGGTTCAGCCCGGCGCAGCCGCGGATGATCTCGAGCGCCTGAATGGTGGTCAGCCCGCCGATCTCGACCGTGCCGGTGCCGGGTGCGTAGGCGGGATCGAGGCTGTCGATGTCGTAGGTGAGATAGACCGGTGCATCGCCGATCTTCTCCCGGATTTCGCTCATCAGATGGGCGAGCGACTTGTGCCAGCACTGCTCCGCCGGGATCACGGTGAAGCCGCGTTCACGCCCCCAGTCCCAGTCATCATCGGCATAGCCGCTGCCGCGCAGGCCGATCTGGAAGGTCTTCTCGCCGATCAGAAGCTCCTCCTCATGGGCCCGGCGAAAGGGCGTGCCGTGGGCGATTTTCTCGCCGAACATGATGTCGTTGGTGTCCGCGTGGGCGTCCACATGAACGAGGGCGACCGGCCCGTGTTTCTTCGCGATCGCGCGCAGCACGGGATAGGTCAGCGTGTGGTCGCCGCCGAGGGTGAGCGGCACGGCGTCGTGGGACAGGATGTCGTCGAAGGCCGCCGTGATGATGTCGGCCGTGGCTGGAAGGTTGAAGGTGTTGATCGCGACGTCGCCGATGTCGGCGACCTGCATGCGCTCGAAGGGTGCCGCCCCGGTGCCCATGTTGTAGGGCCTGAGCATGCAGCTCTCGGCGCGAATCGCCCGCGGGCCGTGGCGGGTGCCGGCGCGATTGGAGGCGCCGATGTCCATGGGCACGCCGACGAAGCAGGCGTCCAGCCCCTCGGCCGTGGTCTGCGTCGGCAGGCGCATCATGGTCGCAGGGCCACCGAAGCGCGGCATGTCGTTGCCGCCGAGCGGCTGATTGTAGCGATGGGAGGGTGTCGCAGTCATGGCCATGTCCGACTGAGAGGAGGCGACTGGGTTCGTTCCGACAGTAAACGGTGCGGCGTGCGAGGCTGCAAGAGCGGCGTTTCGCCCGCCGCGCCGTGTCAGTCCCGGGCCGTGTCAGTTCATGTCGATCTCGTCCTCCGGCACGATCCAGGGTTCGTCCAGCGCCGCGGTCTCCCAGGCGCGGAACCACTCGGAGCCGAGCACCGCATCGGCATAACGCCGGCAGCGCTCGTCGAGTTCGACGCCATAGGTCCGAAAACGGCTCGCGACCGGCGCGTACATGGCGTCCGCCGCCGTCCAGGGACCGAACAGAAAATCGCCCTTGTCCGCGGCAGCGGCGCGGCACTCGCCCCAGATCTCGGCGATGCGCCGGATATCGTCCTCGACGCCGGGACCACGTCCTCTTCCGGGATGGGCGCTTTTGATGTTCATCGGCATGGAGGCGCGAAGGGCTCCGAAGCTCGAATGCATCTCGGCCGAGACCGAGCGGGCGCGGGCGCGTTCGGCCGGATCGGCGGGCCAGAGCCCGGCATCGGGAAAACGCTCGGCCAGATATTCGACGATCGCGAGCGTATCCCAGATCTCCAGACCGTCATGGATCAGCACCGGCACCTTGGCCGCCCTGGAGTGCCGGCGGAGTTCCTGTTTGAAGCCGGGATCGCCGAGATTGACCAGAACCTCCTCGAAGGCCAGCCCCGCCTGCTTCGCGGCGAGCCACCCGCGCAGCGACCAGGAGGAGTAGTTCCTGTTGCCGATGATCAGTCTCGCGGTCCCCATGTCCGATCAATCCCCGCTTTCGTCTTCGTTCCGATCTTTCGGCACCAGGTTCAGCGATGCGGAGTTCATGCAGTAGCGCTGGCCGGTGGGTTCGGGGCCGTCCGGGAAGACATGGCCGAGATGGGCGTCGCAGCGGCTGCAGAGCACCTCGGTCCTGCGCATCAGGAGGCTGTGATCCTCCTCGGTGGCGACCGCCTCGTCGCTGACCGGCTGGTAGAAGCTCGGCCAGCCGGTGCCGCTGTCGAACTTGGTATCCGACGAGAACAGCGCCTGGCCGCAGCAGACGCAGGCATAGGTTCCTTCGGTCTTGCAGTCGTTGTAGATGCCGGTGAAGGGGCGCTCCGTGCCCTTCAGCCTGGCGACGCGATATTGCTCAGGCGTCAGCTCGGCCTTCCACGCCGCGTCGTTCTTCTCGATTTTGTCGGTCATGGCCTTCCGTCTCCTCGGTGCGGACCAGCCCGCAGGTCTGCAGATGGTGCCGGGGCGGCGCAGATTGAAGGGGGCAGTCCGGCGATGCTGGACCTTCGACGGCTTCCATCCCATCATGCCGGCAGACCGGGTACGAAGGGAAGCGGCGATGACGAAAGGCGGCAGTGTCGATTTCGACGAACGGCGTCTGGGGGACTATCTCAGGGCCACGCTTCCCGACCTGGACCACGGGCTTTCGGGGATCGTCAGGATCGGCGGCGGTCAGTCGAATCCGACCTACCGCCTCACCTTCGGTGATCGGGACGTGGTCCTGAGAAAGCAGCCCGCGGGCGAGCTCCTGCCGTCTGCCCATGCGGTCGATCGTGAATATCGCGTACAGAAAGCACTCGCGGACAGCGACGTTCCGGTGCCAGCCATGCTCCATCTCTGCGAGGACAAGGCCGTCATCGGCACGCTGTTCTACGTCATGGAGGCGCTCGACGGGCGCGTCTTCCACGATTCGGTCATCGAGGGCGTGACACCGGACGAGCGGGCCAGGATGTACGCCTCGATGAACCAGGCGCTCGCCAGCCTGCATAAGGTCGACTGGCAGGCGGTCGGTCTCGACGGGTTCGGCCGGCCCGGAAACTATTTCGTCCGTCAGATCAACCGCTGGACGCGCCAGTGGGAGGCCGCCAAAACGCGGGAGATTCCCGAGATCGACCGGCTGATCGCCTGGCTGCCGGACAATGTCGGCGAGGACGACGAGACCACCGTGGTGCATGGTGACTACCGGCTCGGCAATCTGATGTTCCATTCGAGGGAGCCGCGGGTGATCGCGCTGCTGGACTGGGAGCTCTCGACGCTCGGCCATCCGCTCGCCGATCTCGCCTTCAACTGCATGTTCTGGTACGCCTCGCCGTCCATGTTTCGCGGTATCGCCGGCCTTGATCGCGAAGCGCTGGGCATTCCGAGTGTGGACGCCTATGTCGAGCGCTACTGCCAGACCGTCGGCCGCAAGGACGGCATCGAGACCTTCCACCTCGCCTTTTCCATGTTCCGCTTTGCCGTGATCTTCGAGGGCATCGCGAAGCGCGCTGCACAGGGCAACGCCGCCGCCGATGACGCGAAGGAGGTCGGCCGCCTCGGCGAATCCTACGCCAGGCTCGCCTGGTCTCTGGTCGAGAAGGGCTGAACGGCGGTCGAGAGGGGTTAAACGGCGGCGCCGTTCGAATGCTCAGAAGACCGGTCTGTGCGACGTCGATCTCGGCTGCGGGACCGACCGGCTTTCGGGTGGCGATTTATCCGGATCCACCTTTCTTGCGGGGCGGATCGGGTTTCGTCTTTCGACATCATCCAACGGCCCGCCGCGGCCGGTGGCGGTCTCGGCGGTGCGCAGCTGGCGAAGATAGTCGTCGACCGCGGGGTGGCGCCGCCAGCCGTCGAGCGCGAAGGCGGGGTCGATGTCCTGCCATTTGGGATGATGGGGCGGCTTTTGCAGTTCGCTCAGATTCTCCAGAAAACTCTCGACGAAGGCCGTGATCGGCCCGTAGCGATCGTTGTCGGCCGGCCAGTCATAGGCTGCGAGAATGGCGGGCACGGACCATGTCTTGACGATCTGCTTGCCGAACACCAGCGTCGGATAGTCGTCGACGGTGAGGTCGGCCGGCATGTAATGGCCGGTGTCGTCGAGCTCGGGGAGAGGCAGGAAGCGAAGCCCGTCCCGCACCTCGACGTCGCCGAACAAGGGCGCAGGCTTGGGCGCGACATGCACCATGCCGGCGATATCGCCCGCCTTCAGCTTCGCGAGCGCCTGTATGTGGCTGAACGACGTCTGGTCGACGGGCAATCTCAGACGGTTGAACAGGAGAGAGGCCGTCACCTCGCTGCCGCTGCCCCTCGGCCCGAAATTGACGGGCTGGCCGCGCAGGTCCTTGATGTCGAGGATGTCGTCCCGGACCAGGAGGTGGATCTCGGCATCGGCCCATTTCGCGATGTAGCGGAGCTTGGTCTCCAGCGCGGGATAGAGGTCCCGGCCGCGCTCGTAGGCGAGGGCGTCCGCCTGCAGCACGCCGACGTCGATGCCGTTCAGATAGAGGAGGTCGGCGAGATTGTGGGCGGTCCCTCTGCCCTTGATCGGCAGGACCCGGACCCTGCCGGCGGCGGTCATCACGTCGAGCAGGTCATCCGCCAGGCGATCCGAGGTGCCGTCTTCGGCCACGATCATGCTGACCACGTCGCCGCCGACCCGCTGCCTGATCGAGGCCGGCGTGGTCAAATCGTCGCCGAACAGATCGTAGTCGTTCTCCGCGATCACCGTCCTTTCGAGCGGCAGCCCGACTTCCTCGTAGTAGCGTAGCGCGCCCGGGTGCAGCGGCACGGGCAGGCCGGTGACGGCGGTTTCCGGGGTCAGGAACTGATAGGGGCCATGCAGCCGCCGGAGAAAGCCGAGATTTTCGAAGACCGCCTTGGTGATCGCGTAGACCACGTCGTCGTCGACATCCGACCGCACCGCCAGAAAGTTAGGCTGGGCGATGGTGTCGATCGGCTCGGTCTGGCCGGCATAGGTGTTCGCGGGAAGCGTCAGCGGCGACCAGAGACCCAACCCGTCATCCGCTCGGCGCAGCTGTTCCTCGGTCCAGCCGAGGATCGCGGCGTCCGGTCCGAGCTCGGCCATGAGGTCGACGAAGGCCGGCACCGGCGTGCTGGCCGGCAGGCTCAGCCCGTCGATCTCGCCCCGCTGAAAGGCGGCGACGCTCGCCCGGAAGGCCAAGAGCGCCTGATCCAGATCGCGGTCGACGTCGAGGCCGAGATTGCCGAGGAGAACGCGATTCGATTCGATCGCCGAGCGCTCGCGACCGAGGGAGACCCGTTTGCCCCGGAGCTGCAGGAAGTCGGCGATGGTGCCGCTCGAAACCGTCTCTTTCCTGACGATGAAATGCTCGACATTGGGCCAGAGCATCATCACGGCGCGCATGTCCCGCTGTGCCCCGAGGGGGGCGGCGATGCCGGTGCCCGATCGTGCGTAGCGGCCAAGCAGCGCCTGCATGATCGCGAAGTCCGACGTCCCGTCCCGAAGCCGCGCGATGTTTTCGAGCGAGCCCGTGGAGTTGCTGGTGGCCAGATCGATACGCTGCTCGGGCAGCAGCTTCAGCTTGACCAGGGCAGACAGGCTGACGCCACCCTGGTGGAAGGCGCCGCCGGTGGTCGCGGTCGACAGGACGTAGCGCCGCGGCGCTTCCTCGCCATCCTGCGCGAAGGCAGGGGAGACTGCGGACGCTAGCAGCACGAGCATCGAGGCGGCCGCGATCGTCAGCCGTCCGGGCGCGGCCCGCAGCCCGCGCCGGACATGGTCTCCTCTCGGAGGCCGCGCGGCGAACAGGCGAAGACGGGAGAGTATGGTCAGCAGCATCATCTACAAAATTACTCGAAGCCTACCGGTTAACATCTTAGCAGCGAAGCCGATTTCGGGCGATAGGCGACGTCGCGCCACGGATCGCGTCGGGGCGGCGGCCATTCCGTGCTCGTCGGTTGCCAGCTTCGGCATCGCATATCACCCAATCGGATCGCTAACGTTTCACATCCGCCTTTCATTTCGCTATGTACGACCGCGATCCCGCAAGTCGAGGGCCAAAGGACCTGCCGGGTATGCGGGTACGCATGGGCGGCGGCATTGGCCCGCTTGCGCTCGCACCGGCGAGGCGGCCGTCCGTCGATACGTTGCACCCGGTCAGAAAAGCAAGTATTTACATCGCATTCGGCCTGGCTGGGAATGTCGCTTCTGACTGGGCACCAAGGGTGGAGGAAACGACGCGATGATTGCGCAAAAGGCCTCCTGGCGCCTTATGGTCGCTTTTTCATGCCTCTTTTGTCTGCAGGCGGTATCGACTTCGGACGTTCGCGGTCAGGAAGCGGCCGGACGCCAGGGGTCCTATTTCCTGGGCACGGCGACGACGGGCGGCACGTATCATCCCGTGGGCGTGGCCCTGTCCACGCTGGTCAAGCTCAAGCTGTTGCCCGATCACGACGTCGACCTCACCGCGATCAACACCGACGGCTCGGCGCAGAACATCGAGCTGTTGGGGCGCGACGAGATCCAGTTCGCGATCATCTCCGCGCTGGCCGGCTACGATGCGCGGACCGGGACCGGCGATTTCGTAGGCGCCGCGCCGGATGACGAGCTGCGGGCGATCACGACGCTCTGGCTCAGCACCGACCATCTGGTCGTGCGCGGCGACAGCGTCGAAAGCGGCACCGTCGACGACTTCATCGGGCTCCGCGGCCGTCCGGTGTCGCTCGGACGCGAGGAGTCCGGAACGCTTCTGGAGAACCGCCGAATGCTGGCGGCGCTCGGCGTGAATGCGGATCGTGACTTCGAGCTGGTCGAGCTCGGCTACGGCGAAAGCGCCGAGGCGCTGGCCGAGGGCAGCATCGACGGCATGAGCGTCTCCGGCGGCGTGCCGATCGCTGCGGTCCAGGACGTATTCGACGCGCTGGGCGACGATGCCGCGGTGCTGGAGATCAACGACGAGCAGCTGGCGCGGATCGATCAGGGGCGCGGTCTCTGGCAGCGCGTGGTGATCCCGAGCGGCACCTATCCGCAGCAGGATCGCGAAATCTTTACCATCGGCACACCCAACATCCTGGCGGTGCGCGCCGATGTCGACGAGGAGGTGGTCTATCTGATCACCAAGACCATCTTCGAGGAGCTCGAATATCTGCACGGGCTGCATGGCGCCACCAGTCAGATCAGCCTGGACAATGCGGTCAACGACCTGCCGCTGCCGATCCACGAGGGTGCGGTGCGCTATTTCGAGGAAAAGGGGGTCGAGCTGCCGCCACCGCCGGTCCGGCTGGATACCGACCTTCTGGCGCGCTATGACAGCGTCGAGCAGGCGCGCGCCGCGGCGAACCGGGGCCTGGTCACGCTGTTCGCCGGCACCGAAGGCGACACCGTAACCCGTGTCGCCGCCGAACTGGCCTCGGTGCTCGATCCCGAGGCGGACGGCGTTCGGCTGATCGCGAACAATGGCGGCGGCATCGGCCGCAACCTGACCGATCTCCTCTATCTCCGGGGCGTGGACGCCGCTCTGGTGCGCGCCGACGTGCTCAACTATGCGCGCAACCACGACGTCTATCCGACAGTCGAAAATCAGGTGAACTACATCAGCGAGATGTTTCCCGAAGAGGTTCACCTGCTGGTTCGGGAAGAGATCGGCGGCATCGCCGATCTGGCCGGCAAGACCATCAATGTCGGCGTCGAGGGCAGCGGTTCCGAGATCACCGCCTCGATCATCCTTTCGCAGCTCGGCATCGCCGCCGGGCTCGCGCGGTTCGACGCCCACATGGCCATCGAGAAACTGCAGCGCGGCGAGATCGACGGCGCGTTCTTCGTGGGTGGCAAGCCCATGCCGCTGCTCCAGCAGATCCCCGCCGGCAGCGGGCTCAAGCTGCTCTCGCTGCCCGACGTGCAGTATTTCAACAGCTATCGGCCCGCCGAGATCGATCCGGGCGACTATCCCGGCCTGGCCTCGTCCGGAGAGCCGGTCTCGACGATGGCGGTTCGGACCATCCTTCTGACCTATGCGTGGCGGCCGGATTCGAACCGCTACGCGGCGCTGGAAACGCTGACCGGGTCGGTGTTCGAACACCTCCTGCAGCTGCAGAGCGACGGCTATCATCCGAAATGGCGCGAGGTCGATCCGGCGGCGACGTTCGAAGGATGGCGGCGGTTTCAGCCGTCGATCGTCTGGCTCGACGACAATCAGGGTACCGCGAGGCGCATCGTGAGCGAAGGCCGTCAACGCCTGCAGCGGCAGACCGAGGCCGCGGACACCGGGCCCGAGCCCGCGGAGGATCCGGGTCCGGAGCCGAGCGAGGCCGCCCTCGAGCCGGTCCGGCCGCCCAACGGGAGCGCTTTGCCGGTGGTGCCGGCACGGCCCACGGCGGAGACCCCGCCTGTGGAACTGGGTCTGGACGCCGACGACGGGGAGCCATCCGCTGCCGCGAACGACGCCGGTGCCGCCCGCCCTCCTTCGGTGTCCTTCTATAACGACCTGCCCGGGAGAGGCGGTCCGACATCCTCTCCCGGCACGCCTGCGGTCCCGACCGTCGGCTCCAACCGCCCGACGTTCTGAGCGCCGCTCCGAGAGACGGCGGCCTGCGGATCAGACGTTGAAATAACGCGCCTGCGGATGGTGCAGCACGATCGCGCTGGTCGACTGCTCCGGCCAGAGCTGGTCTTCCTCGCCGAGTTCGACGCCGATCTTTTCGGCCCCAAGCAAAGCGAGCAGGGCGTTCTGGTCCGAAAGATTGGGACAGGCGGGGTAACCGAATGAATAGCGTGAGCCACGATAGCCCTGCTTGATCAGCTTCGCACGATCGCGCTCGTCCAGATGGCCGAAGCCGAGATCGGCGCGGATGCGCTTGTGCACATATTCGGCCAGTGCCTCGGCCAGCTCGACCCCGAGGCCGTGCAGGCGGACATAGTCGTTGTAGCGATCGGCCGCGAACCATTCCCGCGCCACGTCCGACGCCCGCTGGCCGACCGTCACCACCTGCAGCCCGAGCACGTCGCGGACAGCTACGCCGGCCTCGCGGTCAAGATCGCCGACGTCGCGCAGGAAATCGGCGATGCAAAGTCCGTTTTCCTTCTTCTGGCGGGGAAGCCGGAAGCGGGCGATTTCCTTCGATGGATCGTCGGGTGCGAACAGGATCACGTCATTGCCCTCGCCGGCGGCCGGCCAGAAGCCGTAGGCAGCCTTGGGCGCGAAGACCTTGTCGGCCTCCGCCTCCTCGACAAGTTCGGAAAGAATCGGCCGCAACTCCTTCTGCGCCCAATCGAGGAAGTCATCGAGCGACCGGCCGTCCTTCCTGTAGCCCCAGTGAAACTGGTAGAGCATGTTGTCGTTGAGATAGGGCAGGAGCGCCTTGACCGGCACGTCCTCCAAAATGCGCGGTCCGAAAAAAGGCGGCACCGGCACCTCGACACCCCTGGAAAGCTCGTTCCGGCGCAGCCTGGTCTCCTCGGCATCCACCGGCCGGAGCGTTGCGCCCGGCTTGTCCATGGCCTCCAGGTTTCGGGATTTCTTCCGGCGGTTGGTGCGGCCCGCCGACTTCTCCTTGCGTTCGGCCAGGTGCTCCTCGAACTTGCCGGTGACGATCTTGTCCATCAGATGCAGGCCGTCGAAGGCGTCGCGCGCATAAGCGACGCCGCCGGTCTCGTAAGCATTGGTGCAATCGTCCTCGACATACTGCCGGGTCAGTGCGGCACCGCCGAGCATCACGGGAACGGTGAGGCCCTGCCGCGTCATCTCCTCCATGTTTTCGCGCATGATCACCGTGGACTTCACCAGGAGCCCAGACATGCCGATGGCGTTGGCGCGGTTCTCGTTGGCCGCCTGCAGGATCGACGTGATCGGCTGCTTGATGCCGAGATTGACCACTTTGTAGCCATTGTTGGTGAGGATGATGTCCACCAGGTTCTTGCCGATGTCGTGCACGTCGCCCTTGACCGTGGCGAGCACGATCACGCCTTTCTCCTGACCTTCCACCTTCTCCATATGCGGCTCGAGATGGGCGACTGCGGCCTTCATGGTCTCGGCACTCTGCAGCACGAAGGGAAGCTGCATCTTGCCGGCTCCGAACAGTTCGCCGACCACCTTCATGCCATCCAGCAGATGGGTGTTGATGATGTCCAGCGGCGGGTGTTTTTCCAGCGCCTCGTCCAGATCGGCCTCGAGGCCCTGCCGGTCGCCGTCGACGATCCTTTGCGCGAGCCGTTTTTCCACCTCCGCCGGCCGCTCCTTTTTGACTTCGCTCACCTTGCGATCGGCGAACAGCGCCATGAAAGCCTGCAGCGGATCGTAGCCGTCCCGCCGGCGGTCGAAGATCAGATCCTCCGCGATTTCAACCTCTTCGGCTGGAATCTTGTGAAGCGGCATGATCTTGGAGGCATGTACGATAGCACCGGTCAGGCCGCGTTTTTGCGCATGGTCGAGATAGACCGAATTCAGAACATGGCGTGCCGCCGGATTGAGACCGAAGGAAATGTTCGAAAGTCCCAGAATAATCTGGATGTCGGGGAATTCCCTGGCCAGCGCCTCGATCGCCTCCAGCGTCCAGAGCCCGAGTTTTCTGTCGTCTTCGTTGCCGGTGCAGATGGTGAAAGTCAGCGGATCGATCATCAGGTCTGCCGCGGGCAGCCCGTAGTCTTTGCAGGCGAAATCCACGAGACGCCTGGCGATCCTGATCTTGTCCTCGGCGGCCTTGGCCATCCCATCCTCGTCGATGGTGAGAGCGATGACCCCCGCCCCGAATTTTCTTGCGAGCACCATCCGCGCGGCCGGCGGCTCCAACCCGTCTTCGAAGTTGATGGAGTTGATGACGCCCTTGCCGCCGTAGAGTTCGAGCGCCGCCTCCAGCACCGGCAGCTCGGTGCTGTCGAACACCAGCGGCGCGTCCGCGGAGCCGCGCAGGCGAGACACCACCTCGGTCATGTCGGCGATCTCGTCCCGGCCGACATAGGCGGTGCAGACGTCGAGAGCGTGCGAGCCTTCCTTCACCTGCTCGCGGCCGATGGCCACGCAGGCGTCCCAATCCTCCTCCGCCTGCCGCTCGCGAAACTTTTTCGAGCCGTTGGCATTGCAGCGTTCGCCGATGGAAAGGTAGGCGTTTTCCTGGCGATAATCGACCACGCTGAACAACGATGCGAGGCCGGGTGCGGGGCGCACCTCCCTGACTTTGGAAGCAGGACGGCCGCGAGCCGCAGCGGGCCGATCGCCGTCCTGGGCGAGCTTTTTCAGCATCGCGTCGAGTGCTCGGATATGCTCGATGCCGGTGCCGCAGCAGCCGCCGATCACGTTGACGCCATCTTCGAGAATGAACCGCTCCAGCCAGCCGGCGAGCTCGTCCGGGCCGAGCGGGTAGTGGGTCCGGCCGTCCACCAGCTCCGGCAGGCCGGCATTGGGGAGAACCGAGATCAGGCCCGGCCAGTTTTCCGAAAGAAAACGCAGATGCTCCGCCATCTCCTGCGGCCCGGTCGCGCAGTTGAGGCCCAGTACGTCGACCTCGAGCGCCCCGATGATCGCGGTCGCCGCGACGATATCCGTGCCCACAAGCATCGTCCCGGTGGTCTCCACCGTCACCTGCGCCATCAACGGGCAGTGACCGTTGGCTTCACCTATGGCGCGTTTCGCGCCGTTGACGGCGGCCTTGACCTGGAGCGGGTCCTGGCAGGTCTCGCACAGTAGGACGTCGGCGCCGCCGTCCAGGAGGCCGGCCGCTTGGATGGCGAAGGCGTCTTCGAGGTCCTGGTAAGACACGTGGCCAAGCGAGGGCAGACGGGTGCCGGGTCCGATGGCGCCGATGACGAAACGTTCGCGGCCGTCGCCTGACAGGGATTCGACGGCCTCGCGCGCCAGGGACGCGGAGAGCCGGTTGATCTCGAACGCCCTGTCGGAAAGATCGAACTCGCCGAGCGTGATCGGCGAGCCGCCGAAGCTGTTGGTCTCGATGCCATCCGCGCCGGCTTCGAGATAGCCGAGGTGGATTTCCCGAACCAGGTCGGGCCTGGAGAGGTTCAGGATCTCGGAGCAGTTCTCCTGTCCGAGAAAATCCTCCTCGATCGAGAGTTCGCGTCCCTGGATCTGGGTGCCCATGGCGCCGTCGAACAGGAGAACGCTATGTTTCAGCGCCGTCAAGAAATCTGTCATAAACCGTCCGATTCGTGCGTGAAACCTTAACGAGAAGCGATACCCTCAACACGTGACACCTGCGACCGACTTGGAAAACCTGGCCGCATACTGCCGTCCCAAGCGACAACGGTCCGAGTCAATGAGGTGGACATTCCACTAGGCGGCGGTGGCGAGTTCGGGCTTCAAGCCCAGGAGGCGGCAGGTGGCGATGGTCAGGCTGGCGCGGTTGAGCGTGTAGAAGTGGAGTTCGTCGATCCCTTCCAGCACCAGCCGGCGCGCCTGCTCGGCCGCGACCGAGGCGCCGATCAGCCCGCGCTGCTCGGGATCGTCGTCCAGACCTTCGTAGAGCGCGCCGAGCCAGTCCGGCACCGTCGCGCCGCAGGATTCGCTGAACCGCCTGGTCATGACGAAATTCTGCACCGGCAGCAGGCCGACCGCGATCGGCACGTCGATGGCGCGCGCCGCCATGGCATCGCGAAAGCGCAGCACGGCGTCGGTGTCGAAGCAATATTGGGTGATCACCCGGCTCGCCCCCGCGTCCACCTTGCGCTTCAGATTGTCGAGATCCGACTCCGGACCTTCCGCCTCCGGATGGGCCTCGGGATAGCCGGCGACCGCGATTTCGAAATCGGCGATGCGCTTCAGGGCGGCGACCAGTTCCGAAGCGTACAGATGATGGTCCGCTCCCGGCAGATCGCCCTCCTTCGGCCGGTCGCCGCGCAGCGCCACGATCTTTCTGACGCCGTCATCCCAGTATTTTCGCGCAATGGTCTCGATGGTCGCGATCGGCGCCGTCGCGCAGGTGAGATGGGCGGCGGCCTCGAAGCCGACCTCTTCCCTCAGCCGATGCACCAGCGGTGCCGTGCCTTCCGCCGGGTTGCCGCCAGCACCACAGGTGACCGAGACATAGGTCGGCTGGAGCGTCGAAAGCCGCTCGACCGCCTGCCAGAACCTGCTCTCGGTCTCCTCGGTCTTGGGCGGAAAGAACTCGAAGGAGATCCTGGGCGCCGGCAGGCTCTCGCCCAGCCAGGCGACGCGGCGTTCGGCATAGTCGTCGATCGGTTCTTCACTCATGCGACCTTGCTTTCATCGAATGATCGTGTCTGGGAAAGGGCAGGGGAAGCGCCATCGCTGCCGTCGGAAGCCGTGCCCGCCGTTCGTTTTTCACCCTTCCCACCCCGGCGCGACGCCGGCCAGAGCACGACGGTCAGGGGAGCGCCCTCCAGTCTGATCGGGGCCGAGGCGACGAGCCCGGCGCCTTCGAGCCAGGCGCGCATCTCGTCATCGTCGAAGCCGAGCCGTCGATGGGCGTGGTCACGCCGCAGAAACTCCTGGCCGTGGCGCGCGAAGTCGATCACCACCAGCCGGCCGCCCGGTGCGAGCGTGCGGGCGGCCTCGGCCAGCGCCGCCGCCGGATCGTCGGCGAAATGGAGGACATGGTGAAGGATCGCGGCATCGAAGGCGCCGTCCGGCAGCGCCAGGCGGTACATGTCGCCCTGGCGAACCTGGCAGTTTCTGAGGCTGGTTCGGTCGAGATTGGCACGGGCGACGGTCAGCATCTCCGCCGATTGATCGATGCCGAGGCCGTGGTCGATATGCGGGGCGAGAAGCTGCAGCATGCGGCCGGTGCCGGTGCCGATGTCGAGCAGGCGGGACGGCGGCTCGGTCTCGAACAGCGCGAGCAGCGCGCCCTCGACCTTGGCCTCGTCGACATAGAGTGAGCGCAGCCGGTCCCAGCTGTCCGCCTGCGCGGCGAAATAGCTCGTGGCATGGGCCCGTCTCGCCTCGCGCACCGCCGCCAGGCGCTGACGGTCCTGACCGATGACGGCATCGTTCTGCGGCAGCATCCGGCAGAGATTGCGCACCATCCGTGCGCCCGCCCCCGAGGCCGTACGACGATAGAACACCCAGCTTCCTTCCGGAATGCGCTCCAGCAGGCCGGCATCGGCGAGCAGTTTCAGATGACGCGACACCCTGGGCTGGCTCTGACCGAGGATCTGAGTGAGCTCGCTGACGGTCCATTCTCCCTGCGCACAGAGCAGCAGCAGCCGAAGCCGCGTCATGTCGGCGGCGGCGCGAAGCGCGTTCAGAACGTCATCCAGGCTGTCGATGGCCATGTCGTGCTTCACGTCATCCCGCACCGTGCTTTCCGAGGTCGAGCTTCACTTGATGAATTAAAGATATTAAGAATTCCTTATATCATGATGTCAACGGCAAAAAAAGAGCGGCCAGTCCGGCCGCTCGAATTCAAGGGGGAGGGCACCGGCAAATCGATTCGGGCCGGCCGGCCCGTCGATTCGCCAGGCAGACGACACGCCGCCTCCTTACGGCGACGACGTGGCGAATCAGGCGCTCGGCTTCATGCGGCCGGCCTCGGCGAGTTCGTCCTCGCGGGCCCCGAAAAGCCAGCTCATCACCGTGTCTTCGACCAGCCGCCGCACCGAATCCGGATAGAGGCGAAGGCTGCTCATGGCGTCGGTCAGGCGGCGTTCATCCTCATGGCGCAATCCTTCCTCGAAGCGGCGAAACAACAGGCTGTCGCGACCCAGCACGTCCTCGAGACGTTTGAGAAGGCTGTCCAGCGAGACGATACGAGCATCGGGCATCGGACGACTCCTGAGGCGGGTGAAAATCGATGTGCCGTTTACGATTTCTTCAGGATCGTCGTTTACACCCTACTCAGGCAATCATGATGAAGGGTTAATAACCATACCTCGATATGCTGATATCGTTCGAACCGATGTTTCGCGCTCGTTCGGTCGGCGGGACCGGATGTCGCCGCCATGCGTCGCGTCGCGAAACCTCACGCTTCGGTCCGCTCGAAGATCGGGGAAGCACGAGTCGACGATCGACGGAGGACGGGTAAATCTTGCGCGTTCACTTTCCCTATCCTAAGCATATCGATCGAATTGCGGAGGGCTGCCTGCAAGCATGAGCGATATGACGGGCGATGATCTGACGGCGGACGGGAACGGCAGAAGCCGAGGGCTTGCCGCGCCGCGCCGCGCCTGGATCCATACGTCCGGGCAATGGCCTTCCAGGTTTGCGGCCTGGTCGCTCCTCCTCATGTTCGCGTTCGCCAGCGCCGGCACCGCGTCCGCACAGCCGAGCGCGGGCGATCCGCTGGAAAGCTTCAACCGCGCGAGTTTCGAGTTCAACCTGGCGCTGGACCGCTTCCTGCTCAGGCCGGTCGCCAGGACCTATCGATTTGTCACCCCGAGCTTCGTCCGCAAGGGAGTCAACAACTTCCTCTTCAATCTCGGCACGCCGGTCACCGTCGCCAATGACCTCCTGCAGGGCGAGCCGCGTCGCGCGACCGAGAGTGTGGGCCGGTTCATGTTCAACACCATTCTCGGCTTCGGCGGCCTGGTCGACATCGGCGGCATGCTCGGCATGCCCGAGCGCCACAAGGAGGATTTCGGGCAGACGCTCGCGGTCTACGGGGTCAAGCCCGGCCCTTATCTGATGGTGCCTCTGTTCGGCCCGTCGAACCCTCGGGATCTCGCCGGCTTCGCCGTCGACTTCCTGTTCGACCCTCTGACCTTCCTGGTATCGAGCGACGAATCGCTGATCAGGAGAGGCGTGGACATCGTTTCGGTACGCGAGCGGAATCTCGAAGCCATCGACGAACTCAGGCGCACCAGCATCGACTTCTACGCCGCCACCCGCACCCTTTCGCGTCAATTTCGCGAGAACGAAATCCGAAATGGTGCGCCAGCTCCCCTTGATGACGTTTATGGCGAGGATATCTATGACGAAAGCATTTTCGATGAGGACTTCGAGGATTTCGAAGATCCGGCCGAGCCAGGAGAGGGGAACTGACATGTTCGCGAGGCGCCGCCGTCTGCTGATGACCCTGCCGGTCCTGGCGCTCGTGCCGGCGATCGTCACGTCGTCGCCCGCTTCGGCGGCTCCCTCGCCCGACGCCGCCCGCGATCTCATCCAGACCGTGGGCAGCCAGGTCCTGGAAATTCTGCAGCAGAACGTCTCCCAGGACGAAAAGTTCAAGCAGCTGGTCGATCTGCTCGACGGTTCGATCGATCTGGATCTCGTGGCCCGGCTGATCCTCGCCCGCCACTGGCGCACGGCCGACGAGGCCCAGAAGGCGGAATATCTGAAGCTGTTCCGCGCCTATGCGCTCGATAGCCTGGCTTCCAAGCTGCACATCTACAACGGCCAGGAGTTCGAGATCACCGACTCGAGGGCCGCGGGCAAGAAGGACGCCGTGGTGCGGACGCTGATCCACAGCCCCGACCGGCCGCCACTGCATGTCGACTGGCGTATTCGCGAGCATGAAGACGGCGGTCTGGTCGCGATCGACGTCATCGTCGAGAGCGTCAGCCTGATCGTCACCCAGCGCTCCGAGTTCGGTTCCGTGGTCGAGCGCCGCGGCATCGACGGCCTGCTCGACGAACTCCGCCGCCGCATCGACAGCGCCTAGCCGCCACCGGCGGCTGGGGCGACTTGCCTGAGCCGGGCGGTGCGGTTCGAGTTTCTTTTTCCAACAGCGGGATCTCGCTCGTGGGTTTTGCCTGGGCCGGGCCTTTTGCTCCGGGGCGGAGCCTGCTAGAACGCGGCGGCATTCAGCCTGAAGGATCGCGTCATGGCCGCCTACCAATATATCTACGTGATGAAAAAACTCTCCAAGATCTTCCCGGGCGGGAAGAAGGTGCTGGAGGGGATCACGCTCGCCTTTCTGCCGGGCGCCAAGATCGGCGTGCTCGGTGTGAACGGCGCCGGTAAATCGACACTCCTCAAGATCATGGCCGGGCTGGATCAGGATTTCGGCGGCGAGGCCTGGGCGGCGGACGGCGTCAAGGTCGGCTACCTGCCGCAGGAACCGGCGCTGGATCCATCGAAGGACGTGCTCGGCAACGTCATGGAAGGTGTCGCCGAGACCAAGGCGCTGCTCGATCGCTTCGACGAGATCTCCGCGAAATTCGCCGAGCCCATGGACGATGACGAGATGAACGCCGTCCTGGCCGAGCAGGCGGAACTTCAGGAAAAGATCGACGCGGTCGACGGCTGGGAGCTGCAGCGCGCCCTCGACATCGCCATGGACGCCCTTCGCTGCCCGCCCGGCGATGCCGACGTCTCCGTTCTTTCCGGCGGCGAACGCAGGCGGGTCGCCCTTTGCCGTCTTCTGCTGTCGCAGCCGGACATGCTGCTCCTGGACGAGCCGACCAACCATCTGGACGCCGAGTCCGTCGCCTGGCTGGAGCGCTTTTTGCACGACTACAAGGGCACGGTCGTGGCGATCACCCATGACCGCTATTTTCTGGACAATGTCGCGGGCTGGATCCTGGAGGTCGATCGCGGCCACGGCATTCCCTATGAGGGCAACTATTCCTCCTGGCTGGAGCAGAAGAAGAAGCGCCTCGCCCAGGAGGAAAAAGAGGAACAGGCGCGACAACGCACCCTCGATCGCGAGCTGGAATGGATCGCCGCCAGCCCGCGCGCCCGCCAGGCCAAGAGCAAGGCGCGTATCACCGCCTATGAGGATCTGCTCAACCAGGCCCATGACCGCGCACCCGGCTCCGCGCAGATCGTCATCCCCGCCGGCCAGCGCCTCGGCGACACGGTGATCGAGGCCTCGGGGCTGACCAAGGGCTATGGCGACAGGCTCCTGATCGATGGTCTCGATTTCCACCTGCCGCCCGGCGGCATCGTCGGCGTGATCGGCGCGAACGGTGCCGGCAAGACCACCCTTTTCCGCATGATCACCGGCCAGGAACAACCGGACGCCGGCACGCTAAGGATCGGCGACACGGTCGAGCTCGGCTATGTCGACCAGAGCCGGGACAGCCTGGAGGCGTCCAAGACCGTCTGGGAAGAGATTTCCGGTGGGCATGACGTGCTGGAGATCGGCAAGCGCGACGTCCATTCCCGCGCTTACGTTTCGTCCTTCAACTTCAAGGGCCCGGACCAGCAGAAGAAGGTTGGCCAGCTCTCCGGCGGCGAGCGCAATCGCGTGCATCTCGCGAAGCTCCTCAAGGAGGGCTCGAACGTCCTCCTCCTCGACGAACCCACCAACGACCTCGACGTCGATACGCTCCGCGCCCTCGAAGACGCGCTTCTCGACTTCGCCGGCTGCGCCGTGGTCATCAGCCATGACCGCTGGTTTCTGGATCGCATCGCCACCCACATGCTGGCCTTCGAGGGCGACAGCCAGGTGGTCTGGTTCGAGGGTAATTTTCAGGACTACGAAGCCGACAAGAAGCGTCGCCTCGGCGCGGATGCCGACCAGCCGCACCGGATCAAGTACAAGCCGCTCAAGGTCGCCTGACGGCTTCGAGCCATGGGGCAAGCGGCGAGCCTCGGCGCGTCTCGCCATGCGGAAGAGGGCGCCTCGTCATGCACTGGATCTATCTCTTGATCGCCATCACCGGCGAGGTGGTGGGAACGTCTGCGCTGAAGGCGTCGGCGGGCTTCACCAGGCCGGTGCCTTCGGCGATCACCGTGATCGGCTTCGCCACGGCGTTCTATTGCCTGTCCCTGACCCTGAAGGTGATCCCGATCGGCGTCGCCTATGCGATCTGGTCCGGCGTCGGCATCGTCATGATTTCGCTGATCGGTATTTTCTACTTCGGTCAGCGTCTGGACCTGCCCGCCATGATCGGCATCGGCCTGATCCTCGCCGGCGTCATCGTGATCAACATGCTGTCATCCTCGACGACTCATTGACGACAGGCTGAGCTCATACATGACCACGCCCTCCAGCGGGTTGTGGTAATAGGCCGGAATTTTCCTGAAGCCGAGCGTGTCGTAGATGTGGCCGGCGGCTCTCAGCCGCCCGGGAAAGGTGTCGAGGCGCATCGTTTCGTAGCCGATCCCGCGTCCGGCCTCGACGATGGCCTCCGCGAGGATGCGGCCGATGCCGCGGCCGCCGAAGCCGGGCTCGACCCAGAGGCGTTTCATCTCGCAGACGCCGTCTTCCAGCGGCCGGAGCGCCACGCAGCCCGCGACCTCACCGCCGGTTTTGGCGAGCAGCAGGCGGCCGTGCGGCGGTGCATAGGCGCCTGGCAGGGTGGCAAGTTCGGCCTCGAAATCCTGAAAACAGAGGTCGACGTTCAGCCAGTCGGCATAGGCGCGAAACAGGCGGCGGCCGTGATCGACGTCCTCGTCGGTGGTCGCCTCGACGAGTTCGATGCCGCTCAAAAGGCAGGTGTTCACATTCGTTTACTCCTGCTCTCGCAGATAGAACACAAGATCGAGCGGCGGCGGCGGAACGTCGGCCTGAGAGAGCAGACCGTGGATCTGGCCGCGATGGTGGGTCTGGTGGTTGAAGAGGTGCAGCCAGCAGAGGTGGAGCGGCGTTTCCACCTCGTCCGGCAGCACGATCATGCGATAGCGGACGATCGCCTCAAGGGCTTCCTCGTCGTAGCTCTCGGTGAGATCGATCATGCGGCGGTCTTCGTCGGTCCGAGCACACCGCAAAGACGACAGGTCGGAGAAGGGCCGATCGTCGAGCTTCAGGCCGGGTGCGGGTTCGCCGAGAATGCGCGCGAGCCAGATGCGATCGGCCACCAGAATGTGGTTGAGCGTGCCGTGGATCGAGCCGAAAAATGCCGACCGTTCCTGATGGTAGGCCGTATCGTCCAGGCTCGCGCAGGCATCGTACAGCCGGTCGTTCGCCCAGCGATTGTAGCGCGCCATGCGCCGAAGATGGTCGCGCATCATGTCGGTCGCCCGTCCTCCGATCGCGGTTCGAAGAGGACTGAAGCGCGGCACGGCAGCCGGGTCAAGCCCGCCGTGCCGCAGCACCTCAGACATGCTGGCAGCAGGCCGCGGGGGTCCGGCGGATTGCCGTCACCTGATGTCGGGCGCGCGGCTTCCGCAAGAGGGTGACGAGACGGCGGGCGAGGCTCCGCATCCCGCCGATGACGACACGCCAGGGAAGCCGCACCGGCGGGCGTGGCTGCGGACCGCGGTCCCGATAGATGAAGGGACTGACGCCCAGCGGGCCGAGCGGCAGACCGCGATAGACGTCGTGGACCGAAGGTGGCTGGCTCTGTTCGAAGCGGTTCGTCATGGTCGTCTCCCACAGGCGGGGCGTGAAGGTGGAGGCCAACGTGCTGCGGCGATTTTCACCCTTCGTCGACGTCGTCCCGCCGCGTCCGGTCATCCTTCAGCTCCAGGCGCTGGCGCTGCGCATGACGAGTGCTCCAGCGATCGAGCCAGGCGACGAACCTCGCCGCCGGGGAGCGGGCCGCCGGCCGCCGTTCGACCGGCGGCAGAGCACCATAAAGCGGCCGATGCGTGATCAGCTCATGGGTCGGCGAGACCATGGCGGTCATCGTCGTGAACAGGCCGCCGAAAGGTGGAGAAGTGTTAGTTTTATTCATTACAAACTCCTTCGTGATCGAAAGGAACCTTGCGCTATCCTCAGGCACGATCTACGATTACACTCAGAGGTGTGAGGTCCACAAACGACGATCTTTCATGAATGGCATGAGAAAAACTTATACGAGACGATTGCCGTGAACCGACTCCCGCCCCTGAACGCCATGCGCGCCTTCGAAGCGGCCGCGCGTCATTTGAGCTTCACGCGGGCGGCGGACGAGCTGTTCGTCACCCAGGCCGCGGTCAGCCATCAGATCAAGGCGCTGGAGCAGGATCTCGGCGTTCCCCTGTTCAAGCGGCTCAACAGGGCGCTGGCGCTGACCGACGAGGGCCAGGCGCTCCTTCCCTTCGTCCGCGGCGCCTTCGAGCAGCTCAATGCGGGTGTGCACGCGCTGCAACAGCTCTGCTGCGGCGGCTCGCTCACCATCAGCACCACGCCGTCCTTCGCCGGCCACTGGCTGGTCGGCCGTCTCGGGCGCCTGCAGCTCGCCCATCCCGAGATCGACCTCAGGCTGAACGCCACCGAGCGGCTGGTCGATCTGATGCGCGAGGGCATCGACTGCGGGGTGCGCCATGGCGACGGTGACTGGCCGGGTCTGCGAGCCGACCGGCTGTTCCCGGCGACGCTGACCGCGGTCTGCAGCCCGTCGCTGCTGAGGGGCGGCCCGCCGCTGAAGGTGCCCGGCGACCTCGCCTGTCACAACCTGCTGCATGCGATGGACAGTCCGGACGAGTGGCGCCTCTGGCTGCGTGCCGCCGGCGTCGACGGGATCGACGTCGGCCGTGGACTGCGCTTCGACGACGCCGAACTCGCGCTCAAGGCCGCGGCCAGCGGATTGGGAGTCGCGATTGCGAGGGTCGAGCTGATCCGTGACGAGGTCGCCGGCGGCCATCTTGTCGAGCCGTTCGATCTCGTTCTCGACAGCCAGTGCGCCTATTACTTCATCGCACCGGAGGCGACGGCCGATCAGCCGAAGATCGAGACGCTCCGGCGCTGGCTGCTGGCGGAGGCCGCGACCGGCTGAGCGGCGGGCGTCAGCTCTTGAGGGCGGCGGCCATCCTCGCGAGCAGGGCGCGGCGCGCATCGTTGTCGTCCATCGTCTCCAGCCGGCGGCCGAGCTTCAGGAGCAGCGAGGCGTAGTCGTTATACCAGTCGGTCGCCATGTCGGCGGGCGCCACGCGCGATTTCTTTCGGACGGCGGCCGGCTTTCCGCCAGACTCGACCGCAAGGGTGACGCGCTCGTCCAGGCCGGGCAGAAGAATGCGCTCGGCATCGAGGCCTTCGGCGATCAGGTGCTCCTTCAGGACCTCGCGCGCACCGTCGTCGCCATGGGTCAGAAAGAGGCCTGCATGCACCGGCAGACGCTCCTTCACCCAGGCGACCAGCTCACCCTGATCGGCATGGGCGGAGTAGTTGCCGATCCTGCGGATGCGCGCGTTCACCTTGACCTCGCGGCCGTGGATGCGCACGGCCTCCTCGCCGGACAGGATGATGCTGCCGAGGGTGCCGGGCGCCTGGTAGCCGACGAACAGGACGGTGGTTTCCTTTTTGTAGAGATTGTTCCGGAGATGATGGCGGATGCGTCCCGCGTCGCACATGCCCGATGCCGCCATGATGATGGCGCCGCCTTTGACCTTGTTGATCGCCTTGCTCTCCTCGACCGAGGTGGTGAAGGAGAAATTGGGGTTTCTGAAAAGCTCCGCCTCGTCCATGGCGATGTCGTCGAGGGCGCCGGCATGCTCGATGAAGACCTTGGTGGCGTTGTTGGCGAGCGGGCTGTCGAGGAAGACCGGCTTGGCCGGCACCTCGCCGGTCGCCATGAGCACGCCGATGTCGTGCAGCAGTTCCTGGCTGCGCTCGACCGCAAAGGCCGGAATCAGGAGATTGCCGCCGGCCTCGTGGGCGTCCATGATTTCGCGTTTGAGGGCGGCCCGGCGCTGTTCGACCGTGGCGTCCTCGCGCTCGCGGTCGCCATAGGTGCTCTCGCAGAGGATGTAGTCGAAACCGGCCGGCGCCTCCGGCTCCAGGTGAAACACCTTCTCGTCCGGACCCAGATCCCCCGAAAACAGCATGTGCAGAGGCCGCTCGGCATCCGATCCCAGTTTGAGCTCGATCGAGGCGGAGCCGAGGATGTGGCCGGCGTTCCAGTAGCGGGCCCGAACGCCCTCCATCGGTTCGAACCAGCGCTCCATCTCGACGCCCTCGAACTGTCCGAGACAGGCCTCGGCGTCCTTTCGCGTGTAGATCGGCTCGACCTCCGCCTTGCCCTTTCGGCGGTTCCGTTTGTTCAGCCGCTCGACCTCGCTTTCCTGAATGTAGCCGCTGTCCGGCAGCATGAAGGAGGCGAGATCCCTGGTCGGCGCCGTGGCGTGAATGCGGCCCTTGAAACCGTGCTTCACCAGCTTCGGCACGAGGCCGGTGTGGTCGATATGGGCGTGGGTCAGGAGTAGGGCGTCGACCTTCGCGGGCTCGAAGGGAAATTCCCGGTAGTTGAGCTCGCGGACGGTCTTGTTGCCCTGGAACATGCCGCAGTCGATCATCAGCCGTCCGCCGTCATGGACGATCTCGTAGCAGGAGCCGGTGACCGTGCCGGCGCCGCCGTGGAAGATCAGCTCCGGCGTCATGACGCGGCTCCGTTGCCGCGTTCATGGGGCTCCAGGCCGTGATGCCCGGCGATGATCGACCAGGCCTGATCGGCATCCTCGACATATTGGAAGAGATCGAGATCCTCCGGCGAGATCACGCCTTCCTCGACCATGGCCTCGAAATTCACGATGCGCCGCCAATAGGCCTCGTCGAACAGAAGAAAGGGGATGCGCCTCGCCTTGCCGGTCTGGATGAGGGTGAGCGCTTCGAACAGTTCGTCCATGGTGCCGAAGCCGCCGGGAAAGCAGACCAGCGCTTTGGCGCGCATCATGAAATGCATCTTGCGGATCGCGAAATAGTGGAACTGGAAGCAGAGCTCCGGCGTGATGTAACCGTTCGGCGCCTGCTCATGGGGCAGCACGATGTTGAGGCCGATGCTCTCCGCCTCGACGTCGGCGGCGCCGCGATTGGCGGCCTCCATGATGCCCGGACCGCCGCCGGTGACCACCACGAATTCGCGGCCCTCCGAGCGCTCCTTCTGGCCCTCGACCGAGGCGATGCGCGCCAGCCTTCGCGCCTCCTCGTAGACCCGTTTCTTGTCGAGGACGCAGCCGGGCTTCTTTTCCAGCTCGGCCGGTTCGCAGCTGTCCGGGGTGGGCACGCGCGCGCTCCCGAACACCACGACGGTGGAGCGGATATCGTGTTCGGCAAGCAGCATTTCCGGCTTCATCAGCTCGAGCTGAAAGCGCACCGGCCGGAGTTCGCGGCGCACCATGAAATCCATGTCCGCGAACGCCAGGCGATAGGCGGGCGACAGGGTCTGCGCGGTCTCCATCACGTCGTCCGCACGCGCCATGTCCTCGCCGGCGTGGGGAAAGCCGATGTCCTTTTCGCTGCTGGGTCTGGTCACGCGAAATGTCTCCAAATGACGTCGAAATGCCCGGCCGATCGATCCCGCCGGCGCAGCCTCGCCGGAGGATGCCGACTGACGGAGGAGAACGCAACAGAGGAGCGGCCCGGAGGGATTCGCGCCGGCGTCGCCGCGCCCGCTCGCCGCTGGACGACCGTCTCGTGCACGGAGCGTCTGCAACAAACGGTCGCGCCCTGGAAAATTCTCGTCGGAGGTCCTTGTATTTCCAGCCGTTCGCAGACATATGAGCGCGTTCAACCCTTCGAGTTCATTCTGGTTTTGCAGGAGAGCGACATGAGCCAGCACTCTCTTGCCCAAATTGGTGTGGACGCTGAGGCGGAGGCGGACGACGCCCGAGCAGACGCGCAGATCCAAACGGGTGAGTACGCCGCAGACGATGCCCATGCGGAAAACGGGCCGCCGGAAAATGGGCCGAAAGACTACTTCATCGAGCGAAACGGCCTCCGCTACGCCGGCAGCCATCTGATCCTGGACCTCTGGGACGCCGAGCATCTGGATGACGCCGGCGTGATCGAGATGGCCTTTCGGCGTGCGATCCGGGAGTCGGGCGCCACCCTGCTGCACATGCATTTTCACGAGTTTTCGGAGAATGGCGGCGTGTCCGGCGTCGCCGTGCTCGCGGAGTCGCACATCTCGATCCACACCTGGCCCGAGCGCGGCTATGCGGCGGTCGACATCTTCATGTGCGGGGCGGCCGAGCCGCACAAGGCCGTGCCGATCCTGAAACACGCTTTCAAGGCCGGCCGGATCAGCGTCTCGGAGCAGATGCGCGGCGTGCTCTGAGCCGCCGAAGCCTGCCCCTGCACGCGCGTTTCCGGGATCGCATGGTCCCGGGCGCTGCGTGGTACATCCTCATGCTGCAACTCGCTGACGACGGGCCTGGAACGCTCTCCCGCAAATTGTCGCCGCGGCACGAGCTGCGGTCCGCGGGTGACAGCCAGACTCGTGCGGCACAAGCACTGTAAATGAACGCCATAATGTGCTGTTCTCTTAGAGCGTTATTGTCGGTCGACTGTCTTGCATTTAATGGAAATTAAACTTAATTTGCGCGCGTTTTTCCAATCGCGAGGGTATGACGTTGAACAAGAAAATTATCACTTCAATGCTTTTGGTCTTCGCGCTCGGTGCTTGCAGCTCGAGCGGCCAAGTGCAGGTAACGAAGGTCAAATCCGAAACGATCAGACCGGGATCGACAGTCGCCCTGGCCGTCGACGCCGTCGAAGGCAGCGGCAATGAGGATCATGTGCAGCGGGGCCTGCAGGACGTTCGTGGCAATCTCTACGCCAATCTGCCAGCCTCCGGCCTTTTCACCGAGGTCGTGCCGGCGGGGCAGCCCGCCGACTATGAGATGGATATCGACGTCACCAACGTTCGCTTCGTCTCCGGCTCGGCGAGATTCTGGGGAGGTGCCTTCGCAGGCGCCAATGTCGTGAGCGGTGACGTGACCCTGACCGACGCCTCCAATGGGCTGGAGGTCGCGAAATTCTCGGCCACCGGCGAATCCGCATCGCATCCGATCTCCAGCGACAGCGGCTTCGATTCGGCCGTCCGCGAGTTCTCGGGGCAGGTCACCCAGACGCTCCAGTAGAAGACATGATATCGAACGGCTTTCCCGAGGCTTGTCCCGAGAAAGCCGTTCGCCTTTGTGAATGGGCGGACAGGGCATCCGATCGTCGCGGGCTCACGGACCCTTCGCCATAGCCGTCCTTCACGCCGACCGGGCCTCTACTCCGCCGCGGTCGCTTCTGCCTTCAGCGCTTCGCCGGGTTCGGGATAGGGCCAGAGCCGGTCCATGGGGATGGACTTGCCGGTGTCGGTCTGGATGCGCACGTGATAGCGCTTCAGCCGCCGCGGCTCATGGACGCCGCAGCTGTGGGCGATCACGCCGACCTCCTTTTCCATGTTCTTCGCATAGTTCGCGACCCGATACTGCTTTTCCTTCGGCACGAGACCGCGCTGCAGATCCTTGTCGTGGGTGGTGATCCCGGTCGGACAGGTGTTCTTGTTGCATTTCATCGCCTGAATGCAGCCGATCGCGAACATGAAGCCGCGCGCCGACACCACGAAATCGGCGCCGGCGCAAAGGGCCCAGGCGACCTCGGTCGGGGTGACCAGCTTGCCCGAGGCGATCAGCCTGACCCGATCCTTCAGGTCGTAGCGGATGAGCTGATCCGCGACCATCGGCAGGGCCTCCCAGATCGGCAGACCCATATTGTCGATCAGGCTCTGCGGTGCCGCGCCGGTGCCGCCATCGGCACTGTCGACGGTGATGAAATCAGGCGCGCTCTCGACGCCGCGCCGATGTACTTCCTCGAACAGCTTGCCAAGCCAGACCACGCCCGAAATCACCGTCTTGAAGCCGGTCGGCTTGCCGGTGACGCGTCTGACCCGGTCGATGAAATCCAGCAGCTCGGCGGGATTGTCGATCTCGGGATGGCGGTTCGGGCTGATGCTGTCCTGGCCGACCGGAATGCCGCGCGTCGTAGCGATCTCGGGGGTCACCTTCTCACCGGGAAGAATACCGCCCTTGCCGGGCTTGGCCCCCTGGCTCAGCTTCACCTCGAACATCTTGACTTCCGGATTCGTCGCGACCTTGGCGAGGCTGTCCTCGCAGAAGCTGCCGTCCTTCTTGCGACAGCCATATTTGGCGGTGCCGATCTGAAAGACGACGTCGCAGCCGCCCTCCAGGTGAAACTCCGACAGGGCGCCTTCGCCGGTGTTGTACCAGCAGCCGGCATGGGCGGCGCCGCGCGACAGGGACTTCACGGCGACCCTGGAGAGCGCGCCGTAGGACATGCCTGAAATATTGAAGATACGATCCTGGCTGTAGGGGTATTCGCAGTACGGACCGATGGTGATCGCCGAGGTATCGACCGCGTCCTCGCTCAGTGTCGGGAAAGGGCAGGCGACGAACATCGGCGTGCCGACCGGCCTGAGATCGCGGGTCGAGCCGAAGGCCGACGTGTTGTCCTCGTTCTTCGACGCGCGATAGGCCCAGTTGCGCTGAGCACGGTTGAACGGCAGCTCTTCCCGATCCATGGCGAAGAAATACTGCCGGAAGAACTCGCCCAGATGCTCGAAGAAACTGCGCAGCCGGCCGATCACGGGGTAGTTGCGGCGGACAGTGTTGGAGGTCTGGCTGCGATCGATGACGTAGAGGGCGCCGATCGCCAGAATGACGCAGCCGATCGCGAAGACCAGGAGGGTCGCGAGGAAATTGAGCGATGTCAGAACGAAGTGGGGCAGCATCTCGAACATGGTCGATGTCCAAAGTTTTCTCTTCCATCCATATCTAACGGCAGTATCGGATCGCAAGACAGGGCGACGGCCATCACAAGGAAGCGATCGGCATGCGATCGGAGGAAACGGCCGTCGGGTCGTCGAGCCGCTGGCGCATCGCGATATGCGGGATCCCGTCCTCGTCGAACACCTCGCCATGGGCGGTGAAGCCGAGCTTCTCGTAGAACGGAATCGCATAGGTCTGGGCGTGCAGCACGGCCTTCGCGAATGCGCGGTCCCGCAGACGGCAGAGGGCCGCTTCGATCAGGGCGGCGCCGGCTCCGAGCCCGCGTGCCTCTTTCAGGACCGCCACCCGCTCGATCTTGCCGGTGCGATCGCCGATCCGCCGCAGACGAAGCGTGCCGACCGTACGGCCGTCGGCCGTTCTGGCCAGGAGATGCTCCGCGGCCTGGTCTTTTCCGTCGAATTCCAGCGGCAGGCCGACACCCTGTTCGACCACGAAGACCGTCCGGCGAACCGCGAAGGCCTGCTCGAGCGCGGCCGGATCGTCCGCCGGAGAAACGCTGATCCCGACCCTGTCGCCCATCCCGATCCGCTCCGCAATGCCGATTTCGAGGATAGACATGAGCGGCGCGGCTTTGGCAAGACAGGAGCGACGGCCCAGGCATCTTTCCGGACTTCGCCATGAAAACAGCGCTGACGTTCGTCGTTCTCCTCGGTCTGCTCGCGCTCTCGTCGCTGTTCGGCTACTGGGTGTGGTCGGAACTCGGCGAGGTCGAGATGAGCCACCACGGCTGGATCGCGCTGGGTCTCGGGGTGGCATTCACGATTCTGGTCGGCGTCGGTCTGATGGCGCTGGTCTTCATCAGCCATCGTCGCGGCTACGACGATCGTGCCAATCGACCGGACGATTGACAGATAACGCCTTAAGGTTTCGCCGAGACAGGGAACGGCCGATCTGCTAAGAGACCTTCCATCATTGTCCGGGGGCGGAGCGGGGTTTGCCCACGGAACATTTCAGCCCGTAGAGCGTCATGCGAAGGGGAAAGCGGAAATTCAGCGATTGGGGAAGGATTGACGATGGGGAACAGGCGGTCGGGGCCGCGTTTTCTGATGCCCGCTTTGCTGGTGACGGCGGTCGCCGCGAGCGTGATGGGCGGGATCTGGTATTTTCAAGAGCAGACAATCGTCCCGGGCGATGCCGCGGACCTCGATCAGGTGGCGTTCGGATCCAGGATTTACGGACGCATCTGCGCCAATTGCCATGGTGCCAATCTCGACGGACAGCTCGGCTGGGAAGAGCCGCTGAAGGACGGCACCCGGCTCGCACCGGCGCACAGTGCCGAGGGTGAAACCTGGCGCCGGACCGACGAGAAGCTGTTCGAAGTGGTCAAGGATGGCGGCGAGACGCTGAAGCCGGACGGTGGCGTCAGCCGCATGCCCGGTTTCGGAAAGAAGCTCACGGACGCGGAAATCTGGGCGGTGATCGCCTTCATCAAGAGCACCTGGCCGACCGACCTGCAGAACGCCCAGCAAACGTCCGCCGCCGACGCGCAGACGCAATGAGGCCGCTCCAGCCGCTCTCGATCTTCACCTGACGCACGATAGGCCGGACGGCATACCTGCGATCTCGGCCATGACGGCCGGAGCCCATGATGGGGTCACACCCCTAGCTGCCGACTTTGAGGGTCGAGGTCAGGCCTTTGAGGGCGGCGAGCGCGCTCAGCGCGGTGATCTTGCCGGTGCGGGCGTTGATTTCGCTCGGCACGTTTTCGATGGTCATCTCGAAACGGGCGCAGTCGGCGTCGACCGTGATGTTGTGGACATTGCGGCTCACGCCCGGATCGGCCCAGATCTCGAGCCGCGTGCGGTCCGGCCCGATGCCGGCGAGGGAGAGGGCGGCCGCGACGTTGACGTTCGCGGGAAAGCCGCGCGCACCCTCGCGGGCGCTGCCTTCGAACACCTTCGTAGGCGCCGAGAGCGCGGTGACGTCGATCCCCTGTTCTTCGAGAAAAGGCGCGCCGAGCAGCCCGACCGGCGGTTTTCGGGTGACCATGGTGACGCTTTCGATCTCGCCCTCGGCCGCGGCGCGCACGGCGTCGAGGCCGAGCAACGCCCCGGTCGGCACCACGATCCTCGCCCCTGACCGTTCGGCGAGGTCGACGAGGTCGTCGTGGATCAGGAGGGCGCCGACGCTCAGCGGAACGAAGATTTTTCCCGCCCGCAGCGCGGGTTCCGCGATTTCACGAAAAACCGCCGCCGGCGCGCATTCCACGACCAGGTCGGCGTGACCGGCGAGTTCGGCGAGTGGCAGCACCGGCACCGCCTTTTCGAAAGCGGTCATGTTGACGTCGGCCTTGGCGCGATCGCGCGCGCTGACCGCCGACAGGCGGAGCCCCGGAACGCCTCGATCCAGGTGAGCCGCGATTTCCCGTCCGATCGCCCCGAATCCGCCGATCGCCACCGTCAGCTCCGACGTCGAAAGTTCAGCGCCGCCATTCATGCAGAGTCTCCGTCAGGTCAGGGCTCCAGCCCGGCTGGCTCCGTCGAGTCATGGGTCGCGTACCTTACGCGAATTCAAGGAGGAGGTCCTTGGCGTCGATCTGGGCGCCGGCGCCGACATGTAGGCGGGCGATGGTGCCGGCGCGATCGGCGTTGATCGCGGTCTCCATCTTCATCGCCTCGATGGTCATCAAAAGATCGCCGGCCTTCACCTTTTGCCCCTCCTTCACGGCGAGCGTCGCGACCATGCCGGGCATGGGGGCTGCCAGATGCGCGGCATTGCCCTCCTCGGCCTTGGGGTGGCGGCTCGCCGTCGCGGTCTTCTGCCTGTCGCTCACGCGCGCCACGCGCGGCTGGCCGTTGACCTCGAAGAACACGCGCACCTGGCCCTCGTCGTCGACCTCGCCGATCGCGACCGCGCGGATCATCATGGTCTTGCCGGGCTCCAGCTCCACCGCGATCTCGTCGCCGGGCGCCATGCCGTAGAAATAGACCGGCGTCGGCAGGACGGCGACCGGACCATAGGTCGCGCGGTTTCGGGCGTAGTCGACGAACACCTTCGGGTACATGAGGTAGGAGCAGAGTTCCTCCTCACTGATCTCGCGCTCGACCTCGCTTTCCGCCTGTTGCTTCGTGTTGTCCAGGTCGGCGGGCTTCATGGTCTCGCCGGCCCGCTTCTTCAGCGCCTTCTCGCCCTTCAGCACCTTCTTCTGAAGCGCCTTCGGAAAGCCGCCCGGCGGCTGGCCGATGTCGCCGCGGAAGAAACCGACCACGGATTCGGGAAAGGAGACGTCCTTCTTCGGGTCCTCGACGTCGGCGCAGGTGAGGCCCGCGGCCACCATGGACAGCGCCATGTCGCCGACGATCTTGGAGGATGGCGTCACCTTGATCACGTCGCCGAACATCATGTTGACGTCGGCATAGGCTTTGGCGACCTCGTGCCAGCGGCCTTCAAGGCCCATGGCGCGCGCCTGTTCCTTGAGATTGGTGAACTGGCCGCCCGGCATTTCGTGGAGGTAGATCTCGGACGAGCCGGCGCGCATGTCGCTCTCGAAGGCGGCATATTGCAGACGCACCGCTTCCCAATAGTCGGAGAACGCGCGGATCTCGGCGGGATCGAGACCGGTCGCGCGCTTGTGACGGTCGAGCGCCGAGACCACGGCGCCGAGATTGGGCTGGGAGGTCAGGCCGGACAGGCTGTCCATGGCGAGATCGACGGCGTCCGCCCCGGCTTCCGCGGCCGCCAGCACCGAGGCGGCGGCGATGCCGCTCGCGTCATGGGTGTGGAAGTGGATCGGAAGGCCGGTCTCCCGCCTGATCGCCTTGACCAGGATGGCGGCGGCGTCCGGCTTGCAGACACCGGCCATGTCCTTGATGCCGATGATATGAGCACCCGTCGCCTTCAGATCCCGCGCCATCTTCAGATAGTAGTCGAGATCGTATTTCTTGCGCGCAGGATCGAGCATGTCGCCGGTGTAGCAGATCGCGGCCTCGCAGAGCTTGCCGGTCTCGAGCACGGTCTCGATCGAGACCTTCATGTTCTCGACCCAGTTCAGCGCATCGAAGATCCGAAACAGATCGATGCCGCTTGCCGCCGCCCGGCGGGTGAAGGCTGCCACCACATTGTCCGGGTAGCTGGTGTAGCCGACGCCGTTCGAGCCTCTGAACAGCATCTGAAGGAGGATGTTCGGCATCGCCTTTCTGAGATCGCGCAGCCGCTCCCAGGGGCATTCGCCGAGAAAGCGCATCGACACGTCGAAGGTGGCGCCGCCCCAGCACTCCATGCTGAACATGGTCGGCAGATTGGCGGCATAGCTCCTGGCGACGGCGGCCATGTCGTAGCTGCGCATGCGGGTCGCGAGCAGCGACTGGTGGGCGTCGCGCATGGTGGTGTCGGTGATCAGAAGGCGCTTTTCCTTCTTCATCCACTGGGCAAACGCCTCGGGGCCGAGCTCGTCCAGAAGCTGCTTGGTGCCGGCTTGAAACTGGTCGGTCTTCGGCTTCGGCGGCACTGGCGTGAGTGCGTGCGCCGGCGGCCGCTGGCGGTCTTTGACTTCGGGATGGCCGTTCACCGTGACGTCGGCGAGATAGGTGAGAAGCCTGGTCGCCCGGTCCCGTCTCGGTGCGAAGTCGAACAGTTCCTCATGCTCGTCGATGAAGCGGGTGGTGTATTCGGAGGCCTTGAAGATGGGATGATCGATCAGGTTCTCGACGAAGGCGAGATTGGTGGCCACGCCGCGGATGCGGAATTCGCGAAGCGCCCGGTCCATGCGTGCGATCGCCTCTTCCGGAGAGGGCGCCCAGGCGGTCACCTTTTCGAGCAGGCTGTCGTAGTAGCGGGTGATCACCGCACCTGAATAGGCGGTGCCGCCATCCAGCCGGATGCCGAAACCGGTAGCGCCGCGATAGGCGGTGATGCGGCCGTAATCGGGGATGAAATTGTTGAGCGGGTCCTCGGTGGTGATCCTGCATTGAAGGGCGTGACCGTTCAGCCCGATCGCGTGCTGCGGCGGCACGCCGGTTTCGTCGAGCTGGCCGATGCGTCCGCCCTCGGCGATGCGGATCTGCGCCTTGACGATGTCGATGCCCGTCACCTCCTCGGTCACGGTGTGCTCGACCTGGATGCGCGGATTGACCTCGATGAAGTAGAAATTGCCGGTGTCGATGTCTTCGAGAAACTCGACGGTGCCGGCGCATTCGTAGCCGGCTTCCCGCATGATCTTGAGGGCGAGCTCGCAAAGTTCGCCGCGCCGGCCTTCGTCTAGCTGCGGGGCGGGCGCGCGTTCGACCACCTTCTGATTGCGCCGCTGCACCGTGCAGTCGCGCTCGAACAGGTGGACGATGTGGCCGTGCTTGTCGCCGAGGATCTGCACCTCCAGATGACGCGCACGCCGGATCAGCTTTTCCAGATAGACGTCGCCGCGGCCGAACGCCGCTTCGGCCTCGCGCGAACCGGCGCGCACGCTTTCGATCAGGTCCTTCTTGTCATGGATCGGGCGCATGCCGCGCCCGCCGCCGCCCCAGCTCGCCTTGAGCATCAGCGGATAGCCGATCTCGTCGGCGAGCTTCTGCACGGCCTTGGGATCCGACGGCAGAATACCGGTCGCCGGCACGACGGGCACGCCCGCCTCGACGGCCACGTTGCGGGCACTGACCTTGTCGCCGAGCAGGCGCATGGTTGCCGGTCTGGGGCCGATGAAGGTGATGCCCGCCTCGGCGCAGGCTTCGGCGAGGTCCGGATTTTCGGAGAGCAGACCGTAGCCCGGATGCAGGGCATCCGCACCGGCGACGCACGCGATGCGGACGATGTCCTCGATGTCGAGATAGGCCTTGACCGGCCCCTGTCCCTCGCCGACGCGATAGGCCTCGTCCGACTTGAAGCGGTGCAGCGAGAGCTTGTCCTCTTCGGCGTAGATCGCGACCGTGCGCTTGCCGAGTTCATTGGCGGCACGCAGCACGCGAATTGCGATCTCGCCGCGATTGGCAACCAGGAGTTTCTCGAACGTCTTCATTCCGGTTCCCGTGGCAACCTGGAGTCACGCCCGATGCGGGCGGACCTTCGATGATGATTTGTGGCAGTGGACAATAATAGACAGGCGCGGGACGGAGAAAAACGCAAGCCCTGTGGCGGTGGAGACCGCGTGATCGCGCAAAAAGACATCAGCGCGTTCTGAAGTCGGCCCGCTACTGTCGGCTCGGTCGAACGCGGGGCCTCAGCGTCCGATAGACGTCACATCTGTTCGAGAAAATTCTTGTACCACGGCATGGCCGTCTGGATCCCGGCCGCGACGTCGTGGCCCGGCGCGTAGCCCAAAAGCCGCTCCGCCTTACCGATGTCGGCCTGGGAATGGCGAACGTCGCCCGCCCGGAACTCCCGATGCGTCGGCTCGCCCGCGACCTCGACCCCCAAAGCCCCGAGGGAGGCCTCGATCATGCGGTAGAGCTGGTTCAGCGTGGTGCGGTCACCGACGCCGACATTGTAAACCTGGTTGCGGGCGTCGCCGTCCGCGCGCGCGGCCAGGATGTTCGCCTGCACGACATTGTCGATGAAGCAGAAATCGCGGCTGGTCTCGCCGTCGCCATTGATATTGACGGTCTCGCCCTTCAGCATCGCGGCGATCCATTTCGGGATGACTGCGGCATAGGCGCCGTCCGGGTCCTGGCGGCGGCCGAAGACGTTGAAATAGCGAAGACCGATCGACGAAAACCCATAGGCGCGCGAAAACACGTCGGCATAGAGCTCGTCGACATATTTGGTGACGGCATAGGGGGAAAGCGGCCTGCCGATCCGATCTTCGACCTTGGGCAGTGCCTCGTGATCGCCATAGGTCGAGGATGACGCGGCGTAGACGAAATGCGAGACTCCCTCGTCGCGCGCTGCCACCAGCATGTTCAGAAACCCGCCGATGTTCACCGCGTCCGTGGTCAGCGGATCTTCGAGCGAGCGCGGCACCGAGCCGAGCGCCGCCTGATGCAGCACGTAATCGGCATCCGCGACCGCGCGCCGGCAGGTCTCGAGATTTCGAATATCACCCTCGAACATTCGGAAACGCTGCCTGAACGCCGGTCCGACTTCGGCCTCGACGTCGGCCAGATTGCGTCGATGGCCGGTCGAGAAGTCGTCGAGCCCGACCACGATCTGGCCGAGATTGAGCAGCGTCTCCACCAGGTTCGAGCCGATGAAGCCCGCAGCGCCGGTCACCAGCCAGCTTTTCGGGCTCTGCTGCAGCGCCCTCTTGGCGTCGTCGTAGGTCGAGTTCATCGTCACCGTCCATCTTGGCAAGCGGTTCTGGTTTCGATCGCCGCGCCAGCTGCCGCGGCACCGACGATCAAACCATCGAGGCTTTCCCGCGGGTGCTACTTACTTGCAAGCGCGATCGACGCCAAGGGGTGATCGTGCCGCGAGCGGGACCGGGCTACTCGTCTTTCACGTCGATACCGACCTTGCGGTTCACGAAATCCAGCGTGTAGACGTCCGAAATGTCGAGATCGGCGGGATAGAGGCCTGCCTCTTTCGCGAAGTCGAAAAAGTCGGTCCAGCGCTCCTCGGTCATCGCGCCTATGCCGAGCGTCTCGCTGTCGCCGGAATCGACGATGCCGTAGGACCGGAGCGTCTCCATGGAAAAGGCGATCTGTTCGTCGGTCATGTCAGGATTGTCGGCCTTGATCAGCGCGTTCGCCGGCGCCGGATCGCCGTAAAGATAATCGTACCAGCCGATGATCGAGGCGTCGACGAAGCGCTGAACCAGATCCGGGTTCTCCTCGACGGTCGAGCGCATGGTCTCGACCAGGGTGGAGTAGCTGTCGTAGCCGTGGTCGGCGAGCAGGAACACGACGGGTTCGATGCCGCCTTCGCGCTCGACCACGAACGGCTCGGAAGTGACGTAGCCCTGCTGAATCGCCTGCTCGTCGGCGAGAAAGGGTGCTGAATTGAAGGTGTAGGGGCGGATCTGGCCGTCGTCGTAGCCATAAGCCGCCTTCAGCCACTGCCAGGCGGTCTGGCGCACCAGATCGGTGATCATGATCGGCTTGCCGACCAGATCCTCCAGGCGGTCATGGCCGACGCCGGGATGGGCCATCAGGATCTGCGGCTCCTTCTGGAAGAGGGCGGCGACCATGACCGTGGGGATGTCGTTCTCGGCGTTGTTGAAGGCGGAGAACATGTTGCCGGCCATGTAGAAGTCGATCTTGCCGGCGAGCATCAGCTGCCGGTGATTGGCCTTGGGGCCGCCAGGACGGATCGTCACGTCCAGACCGTGCGTCTCGTAGATGCCGGCGGCGACCGCCTGATAGAAGCCGCCATGCTCGGCCTGCGCCTTCCAGTTGGTGCCGAAGGTGACCTCGTCCAGGGCGAACGCCGCACCGGGCAGCCACAGCAGCGAAAGCGCAAGAACGAGCAGGTTTTTTGGACTTGTCATGAGAGCGTTCTCCCGGAACGGGCCATGCGGCCTCCGTCGAGGTCTTGTCGCCGGACGGGCATAGAAGCAGGATTTCAGGCGATCGTCAGCCCGACGCGCACCCGAAGCCTGGAGTTTCGAAGCGATGCTCATCATCCAGATTTCCGACCTGCATTTTCTGCGCAAAGGCGTCCTTTCCTTCGGTGTGGTCGACACCCACGGCCATCTGGAGCGCTGCATCACCGCGATTCGGGCGTTTCGGCCGAAGCCCGACGTCGTTCTGATCTCGGGCGATCTCACCAATGACGGCGATCTCCTGGCCTATCAGGCGCTGGCCGCCATGCTCGGCGAACTTGAACAGCCCTGTTTTCCCGTTCCCGGCAATCACGACGATCGCGAGCTGATCCGCGCCGCCTTTCCCGAGATTGCCGCGCTGTCCGCGAACGGGCCGCTTCACTATACGGTCGAGAACTGGCCGCTCCGCATCCTCGCCCTCGACAGCTCGGTCGACGGCAAACCCTATGGCCGGCTCGGCGAAGAACAGCTCGACTGGCTGGCCGCGGCGCTGGACGAGAGCCGGGATCGTCCGACGCTGATCATGCTGCACCACCCGCCCTTCAAGACCGGCATCGGCCATATGGACTGGTCGAGGCTGCGGGATGCCGACGCGCTGGCCGCTGTCGTCAAAGAGCATCCGCAGGTCGAGCGCGTTCTTTGCGGCCACGTCCACCGTGCTGTCCAGACCCGTTTTGCCGGCACCATCGCCCAGATCGGCCCCGGCACCGCCCATCAGGTCAAGCTGACCCTGGATGAGGGCAGGGGGCCTTGGAACATGGAGCCGCCCGGTTTTCTCCTCCATCGCTGGACTGCGGACCACGGACTCGTCACCCATCAGCTGTCGGTGGGCGACTTTGGACCAGAGGGTGCATTCGGTGATCCGCATGATGGAGAGCCGGAGTAACGTCAAACTTAAAACCCCAAGTTTTGATCGATTAAATTGAAGTATCTTTGAAAATGAAAATGGCAGATTAATATCCCCATCGAGCATGAAAGATGTGGTGGAAAAAGAAGAAGTATAGAATAAGGACTGTTCCTCTCGGATTGTCAGTCTTCGGGAGGGTGACGGACCGACAATCTATGGGAACAAAGATGAAACGCCTTCTTTTCACTTCCGCCGCCGCGTCACTTCTTGCCTTGCCGCAGGTGGTGGCGGCTCAATCATCGGCACCAGCCGGCAACAATCCGCTGAATTCGGGGATCTACATCGAAGGTGCGCTCGGAGTTAATGCCGCCGACGAAATCGAATTCGACGGCGGTGATGGAATTGTTGATAGTTCTATCGACCCAAATACAGGTTTTCTTGGAAGCTTGCACCTTGGTTACAATCTTCCACAAGGTGCGCTCAATATCAGGGTCGAGGGCGAGCTCGCCGCGCGTGCGAACGAAGTCGATGAAATCGAGCAGGATGGGCTCGCCAACATCGAGCTGGAGAATGCCGACGTTACTTCGCTTGCATTCATGTTGAACGGCCTTCTCGACTACTATATCACTCCGAACCTGGCATTGAGCGCCGGAGCCGGCGTTGGCGCCGCCAATGTGGCTTTCGACCTGGCCGTGCTCGACGATGACGATACCGGGCTTGCCTATCAGGGCCGTCTGGGCGCTCGCTATAGCTTCTCCGGAAACTCGACGGTCTCGTTGGCATATACATATTTCGCAACCAGCGAGCTTGAAGTCGAAACTGAGATCGGCGTCGATCTCGAGTTCGACTATGCCAGTCACGGATTTACACTTGGCTATGCTTATCACTTCTGAGATCCGGTCGCTCTGACCCTGAATTTTGTCTGACTGGATGAGATGTTGTCTCCGCGCCCGGAGCTTTTTTGGCGCGGAGATGGCGCTCATTCGGTCGGCTGATAATTCCCCGACAAGAAAAAATCCCAGATCGCCCAGCCGAGTGCTGCAAGCGCGAGCCAAGTCCAAATGCTGCCGGGCTCGGTCCAGAGTTCGAAGCCGAACCAGAGCGCGCAGAAGACCGTGACGCCGATGCGCCGCCCGATCGGCTGCAGCCAGGGGTGGGGTTCGCTCTTGATCATGGCCTCAACCTGGCGCCCGGCGGTCGGCCGTGCATCCCCAAGCAGCCTGTGCTGAAAAAATTCGGCTCGGCGGGCTCGTTGTCGATCGCGCGTTTTTCATGAAGTTCGGTTAACCTTGATTTAAACATTTCGGCCGATGATGCGCGCCATGAACACGCCGCAAGACAACACCCGCTGCTCCGTTGACGCGGAGCTGTTCGACAGCCTGGAAGATGCGATCGCCTTCGTCGCCGAGCGCGGCGGCGGCAAGGTCCATACCGAGCTCGTCGGCAGCCTGCTCGCCGAAATCATCGCCGTGCCCTCGTCGGTGGAACTCGTGCCGCCGCGCGGCACCGTGCCGCGCAGGATGGAGGAGGAGCCGCCGGAAAGCTGACACCGCCGGCCCGTCGTCGCGGCCAGGACGGCAAAATCAGCTTTCGCCCGTGGAGACCGGCTCGAAGCTGTTGAACATGATCACGGCGAAGGGCGACCAGAGATCCCGCCATTCGGCCGGATAGGTGAGGCGCGCGCGGATCATCCTTTCGCCGTTCAGACGTGCCGTATCGTAGACCACGCGGCCATCCTCGGCGAGACCGGCGACCACGAACCAGTCGTCCCGCTTTCGCCGATACTGGACTTCGTAGCGGCCGATCAGCTGGTCGTAAACGGCGGACAGGTCGCCTGCCGTCGAACCGGCGTCGGCGACCGAGGTGAGCTGGAGCTCGCCCTCGCCGTCGGTCGTGAGGTAGCGGCGACCGTCGGACGTCGCGTCGGCCTGTTCGGACAGGAGACCGCTCGGATAGCTCACGCGAAGACCGAGCTCCGGGTCCTCGATCGTCCGCATGCCGTAGCGGGCCCGTAGCCTGTCCGCCTCCTCCAGAAGGGCCGCCTCCTCGTCTTCGGTGAGGACACCGGTCGTGTCGGCGTTCCGGCTCGCCTGGTAGACGGAGACCGCCTCGCGCGTGCGCGGGCCGAAATCACCATCGATCAGCGCGTTGTAGCCGCCGAGATAGACCAGCGCCTCCTGAACCCGGCGCTTGCCGTCCAGCCACAGGCTGGCCTCGTCGACGCTGCTGCCGCGCACGGTTCCGGCCTCGCGAACCACGCCGTTCGCCTCGTCGATCCGGCGCTGCAGGTCGGCGCGCTCGGCGTCGATCTCGGACAGCCGTGCATTGACGTCGGCCATTTCCCGATCGATCTGCTCAAGCCGCTCGTCGATCACGGCGAGTCCGTCGCTCTTCCGCCCTGGTGCCGGCTTTCGGCTCCTTGCTGCATCTTTCGACGTTCCTGATCCAGGCCGGCGGCTTCCAACTGGCGAGCTGCGACTGGCGCAAGGTTCGCCTCCTCGAGCTCGTTGTCGGTCAGGGTCATCAGAAGGTTGAGGCGCATTTTGCCGCGATCCATGGCGGAAAGCTCGCCGCCCTCCTCTGCCGAGGTGGCCGCGCCGTTCGGGGTTTGCGCCTGCGTCATCTGCTGGATGTGCAGCGATCCCAGGAAGGTCGTGACGATGAAACCTGCACGCCAGGCGCCGCTTGCCCGGTCCGCGTTCGACATCGAAGGCTTATGATCGATCCGGCTCAACAGAGACCTCCCGATACGGCCATCGTCGATGGCAGACATCGAGAACATCGATCCATCGATTCGGGCTTGGATTCTGCGCTTTTAGCCTGTTTTGCGCTTTCGAAACAAGACATTGGCGATGAAAGTCAGCACCTCGTCGCCGGACGGTGCCGGTCATGCTGCAGCGCAAGCCTGGCCAGTCCGCGATCCGGTTTGGAGCGGCTGGGCCGCACTTCGAGCACGTCCACGCGCCCTTCCAGACGATCGCCCGGACGGACCAGCTTCAGCCAGCGGAGCTCGTCCACGCCAGGTGACCCCATGCCCTCGGCGCGCGCCAGCATGCCATCGACGAAAAGGCGCATGAACACGCAGACCGTCTGCCAGCCGCTCGCGATCACCCCGCCATAGATGGAAGCTGCGGCCGCTTCGCGGTCGATGTGAAACGGCTGCGGGTCGTAGAGCTCGGCGGAGGCGACGATCTCGTCCTCGTCGAGCGTCCGGCTGCCCAGCCGATAGGTCTGCCCGGCTTCGAGATCGTCGAAGTGAAGCTTGGTCATCGTTCGATCACACTCTCGTTCGGCGCTCGATCAGCACTCTCCATCGGCCCGGTCCCGAAGGATGGTACATGATGTAACCCCGCGCGCAATGCGCCAAAGACGCGAACTCCGGAGCCGAAGATCGAAGTGGGCGAAGGGCGGTCCGGCTTTACCTCCGACGGTTTTTCCGCCAGACTGGTCGGGATGGAATGGCGAGGGCTGATGCGATGGACGAGCATGTCAAGGCGCTGACCTTCGATGTCTTCGGCACGGTGGTCGACTGGCGAAACAGCATCGCGCGGGAGGCGGAAACCCTGCTCGCGGACGAGGGCTTCGAAAGTGGACGGACAGGCGTTCGCGCTTGCCTGGCGCGCCCGCTATCAGCCGTCCATGGAGGCGGTGCGCGCCGGCAGGCGTCCCTTCGTCAAGCTGGACGTGCTGCATCGGGAAAACCTCCTCGAGGTTCTGGACGCCTTCGCGATCCGGGGCGTTGCCGATGCGACCGTCGATCGGCTGAACAGCGTCTGGCACCGGCTGACGCCCTGGCCGGACGTCGTCGAGGGGCTCGAACGCCTGAAGCGGCGCTATATTCTGGCGACGCTTTCCAACGGCAATGTTGCGCTCATGGTCAATCTCGCCAAGCATGGGCGCCTGCCGTGGGACGCCATCCTCGGCGCCGAGGTCGCGAACGCCTACAAGCCCGATCCCGAGGCCTATCGGCGCGCGGCCGCACTCCTCGATCTCGATCCCGGCGCGTGCATGATGGTCGCCGCCCACAACGACGATCTGGTAGCCGCCGCCGCGACCGGCATGAAGACCGCCTTCATCCCGCGCCCGACCGAGTACGGGCCGGTCGCAGACCAAGGACCTCGGGCCGGACCACGCCTTCGACCTGGTCGCGTCCGATTTCGTCGACCTGGCCGTCACGTCTCGAGCGCCTGACCCGTCTCGGCGCCTGAACAGCGTGGCGCGGAGGCTGTGGTGCCGCCGATACATCGATGTCGCAATTGGACGGCCGTCGATCCAGCTGTCACTCTCGACAATGGCGAAGCGGCCGCGCTAAGAGAGCGGACATGAAAGCGCTCATCTTAAGTGCCGGTCAGGGATCGCGTCTGCTGCCGCTGACCGCGGAAACCCCGAAATGCCTGCTGCCGCTCGGGCCGCTGAGCCTCATCGAATGGCAGCTTCACGCACTGGCCGCCTGCGGCGTCGACGAGGTGGTGGTGGTCACCGGCTATCGCAGCGACAAGGTCGACGCCGTGCTCGATCGCTGGCGCCGGCCCGGCCTCGCGATCAGGACGGTGTTCAACCCGTTCTTCAAGGTGGCCGACAACCTCGCGAGCTGCTGGCTGGCCCGTTACGAGATGGATCGGGACTTTCTCGTCCTGAACGGCGACACGCTGTTCGAGCCCGACGTGCTGCGCAGCGTGCTTTCGAGCCCGCAGGCGCCGATCACCATCACCATCGATCGCAAGCCCTGCTACGACAGCGACGACATGAAGGTCGAAATCGAGGGTGATCGGCTGGTGGCGGTCGGCAAGTCCCTGCCGGCGGAGACCACGAACGGCGAATCCATCGGCATGCTGCTGTTCCGAGGCAAGGGGCCGGCGCTGTTCGCCGACATGCTCGACCAGTTCATGCATACGCCCGAAGGCACCAAGACCTGGTATCTCAAGGTGATCGACCGCCTGGCCAAGACCGGCGTGGTCAGCGTCGCCTCGATCGAGGGCAGGGAATGGGGCGAGGTGGATTTTCTCGAGGATCTGGAGCGCGCCCGCCACATGGTGACCTCCTGGGCGGATGATCTGCCTTCATCCGATAGCGCCGCCCTCGCTTCGGGCTCTTAGCACCGCCTCGGCAAGATCGAGATCGGCGGGCTTGTCGACGTCGATCGCCGCTTCGGCGAACGGCATGGCGACCATGCCGATCTCGGCGCCGACTTTCGAGGAAAGATGGCGAAGCGCGCCTTCGAGGTCGAGCCTGCCGACCGCGAAGCGCAGTAGCGGCGGGAGCCCGACTGCGGCGATCAGGCACCAGGGCCGCTTTCGATGGCGTTCCATCTGCCGCCAGAATGCCACCACGCGCCGCGCCTTCGACGTCGCCAGGAGAAAGAGGTTGCAGCCGCTGTAACGTCCGTCCCGGAAGCGATAGAAGGTTCGGATCGCGTCCGGATGGTCCCGTTGAACCGTCGCCGCCTCGGCGAGGCCGACTGCGAAATCGGCGCCACCCGGCGCGAAGCTGCAGAAATGCTCGACCATCTCGACGGTGAGCAGCGGGTGATCCGCGGTGGTCACGAGAAGCGGAAACCCATCGTCGTCGAGCCCCTCCAGCACCCGCTCGACGCTCTCGCTCGGCGACGAGGCGGGCTCGGCGAGCGTGATCCGGCCGCGCTCGATCCCGGCCGTGACGCGCGGACCGAAGCCGTGGTCGATCAGCGCCTCATCGGCCAGGAGGATGACATGCTCGATGCCCTCGCTTTCGAACAGGGTGGCGACCACGCGCTCCAGCATCGGCACGCCGTCGACCGGCACCAGCGCCTTGTGCGCGAGCCCTCTGGACGCGGCCACCGGATCGGTCGGCCCGCGCGAGCCGGCAAGCACCAGGGCATGGCTAGGCACGAGGCTCAAGAAAGCGGCTTTTCGAACAGCCGATAGGTGCGATAGGCATCGGCGCCAAGCCCCTCCAGAATCCGGCGCATCGGCATGTTGTCATCGAGAATCCAGGACATCTCGACCCTGGCGATACCCTCGTCAAGCAACCCGCGATGGAGCGATTTCAAGAGCAGCGGCAGCAGCGCCGCGCCGATCATCCCCCCTTGAAAGCGCTGGCGGATGCCCATCAGCGGCACGCGGCAGCTTTGAAAACGATGGGTCTTCAGGCGCCAGAGCAGCTTCGCCCAGCCGAACGGCAAAAGGCGTCCCTCCAGATCGCCGATGATCTCCATCAGGTTCGGAAGGCAGATGATCATCGCGGCGGGCTCGCCGTCGACCTCCGCGATGTAGTTGAGATTCGGGCGCACGAGCGGACGCATGCCCTTGGCGATCTGGCGCATCTCGTCGTCGGTGAACGGGACGAACCCCCAATTGTCGGACCAGGCGTCGTTGAAAATGTCGAGCACGACGCCGAGCTCCGCCTTGTAGCGGCGCATCTCCACCGGCCGCACGGCGATCCGCGCCTCCCGGCTCACCCGGTCCAGCAGGCGCTCGCCCGGAACCCTGATCCCCTCCACGATGTCGAGGCTGTAGGCCAGGAGATCCTTCGCCTTCTCGTAACCTCGTCCCTCCAGCCGGCGCCCGGCATAGTCCGGGGCGAACGGCATGAGCAGCATGGCCGGGTGATCGAAACCGTCGACCAGAAGACCACATTCCTCGTTGATCGAGAGATTGAAGGGGCCGCGCACCCGCTTCATGCCGCGCTCTACGAGCCAGGCTTCGGCGGCCGCGAGCAGGGCGTCGAAGACCGCCTGATCGTCCTCGGCGTCGAGCAGGCCGAAATGGCCGGCGTCGTCGCCGTGGCGCTCGAGGTGCAGCCGATCGATCTGCGCGCTGATCCGCCCGACCGGCCGTCCGTCCCGAAAGGCCAGCCAGTACCTGCCGTCCGCATGCCTGTAATAGGCGTTCTTCTTCGGGTTCAGGGTCTCGTCGCGCTCGACGGCGAGCGGCGGCACGTAGCCGGGTCGCCCGCGATAGAGCCGGTTCGGCAGATCGATGAACGCCGCAAGGTCGGCGCGCCCGGACACCGGCCGGACGTCGAGGGCGCCGCTCGGCGGGCCTTGGGTCATGATGCTGCGTGCATGGATCGGACAGACCTCGGATCGGACGGCCATCGTCGGCAGGACCGTCGGCGCGGCAATCTAGAGGGCGAGCGTCCGGGCGGCAAGGCTCCGGCCGCGAGGCGGCCGGGTGTCAGCGATAGATCCAGGCATCAGCGATAGACGATATCGACCACCTCGAAGGCCAGGCTCGGGTCGACGGCGGTGCGCGTCTGGACGTGAGAGCGGTTGAGCACGACCTCGTCCCAGGTGGGATCGACGCCGATCCAGCCGCCGTCGATCATCACTTCAGCCCACATATGTCCCGCGAGCGCAGGCCGCCCGTGGTCGCTGTTGTAGACATAGCCATTGACCTCCCGGGCCGGGAGGCCGGCGGCGCGGGCCAGGGTGACGAACAGCTGGCTGTGCTCGGTACAGTCGCCGATGCGCTGATCGAGGATGTTCAGGACCGACAAGGAATTGTGGCCGTAGAGCTCGTTCGGCGCATCCTCGATCAGTTCCGAGACGAAGCGGACCAGGGTCGTGGCCACGGCGTGTTCGTCCTCGCGCTTCGCGACCGGTGCCAGTGCTTCCTCCAGCAGCGCCCGCACACGCGGGTGATCGGCGGGATGGCTTGGGGTCGACCGGAGATAGAAGGCCGGCGGCTTGTCGTCCTTCGGTGCCGGATGGTCGGCGATCGTGACGATCGCGCTCCTGTCGTCGATCGGCTCGACCCGCTGCAGAAACGCCTCGCGCAGAACGTCGTCGATGGTGCCCTGCGCCTCGCCGACGGTCACCTTCAGGGTCAGCGCGTCGATCTTCGCGAGATCGGTGAGAGGGCGATCCAGCGGTTTTTCGAACTCGGCGAGCAGATCGATCGCCTGATTGGGGGCGCGTGCCGTCTCCTCGCTTTCCCTGCGCAGCTCGAAACCACCGATGAAGGTGTTGATGACTTCGCCCCGCTGAAAGGTCGTGTTCTCGGTCATCGACTGACCGCCCATCTCATAGGTTGCCGCCACGACATGAAATCTGTGTCGCACGCCCCTGATGATCCGCTCGCTCGCCTCCTCCAGCCGATAGGTGATCGGCATCTCGATCTGCTGAATGACGTCGAAATCCATCACCTCGAAACCGCTGCCCACCTCCGGATCGGATTCGAGAAAGCGAAAGACCGAGAGGCCGCCCTCGTCGCAGAGCGTATGATCCACATCGGACAGCGTATGGCTGTTGTCCTCTTGATCCAGGATCAGCAGGCCGTCCGCTCGCTGAAGGAAAGTCACGCCCAGGTCTTCCTGCTGGTGATAGCCGCCGATCAGACGGTGGGGCGGTGCTGATTCGAAGCGCCGCAGCATCTCGAAGGTCACGACCGCGTCTCCCGTCTGCATTTCCATGTAGAGGAACATGTCGATGACCGGCTCGTCGTCGACGACCTCATGCGTGAACCTTTCCTCGGCATGGCCGACCTTCTTGTCATTCAGGTACAGACCGTACCAGTCGGCCGGTCCGATCAGCGGGTGATCGGGTGCGATCGCACATTCATGCTCCTCGGCGGCGAGCGACGAGGTCAGCATGATCAGGAACAAAGCGAGGCGTTTCATGGATGATCCTTTCGATCGAATGCATGGCGTTCAAATCATTTTCTCGAGACGGCGTCCGTGAGCTTCGGCTCCAGCTCGTTCAGGATTTCGGCGAGCGGCCGGGAGGCATCGACGACGATCGCGTCGGCGGGCGGCTCCAGGGTCCTGAGCTGGCTTTCGAGAAGCGAAGCCGGCATGTAATGCCCTTTTCGCGCGGCGAGGCGCTGCTCGATGCAGCCTTTCGGCGCTTCGAGATGGACGAAACGAACGCCGCCGCCTGATGGTCTCAGCCTTTCGCGATAACGCGCCTTCAGGGCCGAGCAGGCGAGGATCACGCGCCGCTTCTCCCTGATCCAGCCATCGATCGCGGCGCGCAGGCGATCGAGCCAGGGCCCGCGGTCATCGTCGTCGAGCGGCCGTCCGCTTCGCATTTTTTCGACGTTCGCTTCGGGGTGATAGTCGTCGCCCTCCGCGAACTCGGCGTTCAGACGATCGGCGAGCGCCACGCCCAGCGTGGTCTTGCCCACACCGCTCACCCCCATGACGACGACGATCAGCCCGGCCACCGGCTCAGCCCGACCAGTCGCGGTGGAAGCTGCCCTCCCGATCGGTGCGCTCGAAGGTATGGGCGCCGAAATAGTCCCGCTGAGCCTGGATCAGATTGGCGGGCAGCTCCGCCGTGCGATAACCGTCGTAATAGGCGAGCGCCGAGCTGAAGGCGGGCAGGGCGATGCCCTGCTCGATGCCGAGCGCCGCGATCGCGCGCCAAGCCGGCTGCGCCTGCTCCAAAAGGCTCGCGAAATGCGGATCGAGCATCAGGTTGGCGAGCGCCGGATCGCGTTCGTAGGCGGCTCGGATGTGGCGAAGCAGGCGGGCGCGGATGATGCAGCCGCCGCGCCAGATGCTGGCGATACCGGCCTTGTCCAGCGTCCAGCCGTGACCGGCGGCCGCGGCGTCGATCACCGCGAAGCCCTGGGCATAGGCGCAGACCTTGCTCGCCAGCAGCGCCAGCTCGAGCTGGTCGACGAAGCGGTCGACGTCGAGATCGAGCGCGGCTGCAGGGCCTTTCAACCTGGTCGCCGCGCGCACCCGCTCGTCCTTCATCGAGGAGATCGTGCGTGCCTCGACCGCGGCCGTGATGGTCGGCGCGGTACTGCCATAGTCGAGGGCTGCGCGCACCGCCCATCCGCCGGTGCCCTTCTGGCCGGCGCGATCGAGAATGACCTCGGCCATCGGTTTTCCGGTCTCGTCGTCGGACTTGCCGAGAATGTCGGCGGTGATCTCGATCAGATAGCTGTCGAGCTCGCCCTTGTTCCAGGCGGCGAAGGTGGTGCGCATCTCCGGATAGGTCATGGCCGCCGGGCCCTTCATCAGGGCGTAGGCTTCGGCGATCAGCTGCATGTCGGCATATTCGATGCCGTTGTGCATCATCTTCACGAAATGGCCGGCACCGTCGCTGCCGATGTGGGCGTAGCAGGGCTCGCCGTCGACCTTGGCCGAAATCGCCTCCAGCACCGGCGCGATGCGTTCGATCGCCTCGCTCTCGCCGCCGGCCATGATCGAGGGGCCGTGACGCGCGCCGTCCTCGCCGCCGGAGATGCCGGTGCCGACGAAAAGGATGCCCTTTTCGCGGAGCGCCTTTTCCCGCCGGATGGTGTCCTGGTACCGGGCATTGCCTCCGTCCACCAGCACGTCGCCGGCTTCCAGGAGCGGAACGAGCTGCTCGATCTGCTGATCCACGGGATCGCCCGCCTTGACCATCATGACGATCGCCCGCGGCTTTCTTGTGACTTGCAGGAGCTCGGCCAGTTCGAAGGTCGGAACCAGCGGGCGTCCCTCCGCCTCCGGGCTGTCGACGAACGCACGGGTCCGCTCCGCCGTGCGATTGAATACGGCCACCCGATAGCCGTGGTCGGCGATGTTGAGGGCGAGGTTCTGGCCCATGACCGCAAGGCCGATCAGGCCGATATCCGCATGTTCGTTCATGGTTCCCACTGGACTTTTGGCGACGTCCATGATGTCGCATAAGCCGGATCGCCAGACAATCCCGATCATCCCGCCCGCCCGATCATCCTGCTTGATCGAACCGGAGGCCATGCCGATGACCGACGCCGCCACCACGTTTCGCCATCCCCTCAAGGTCCGCTATGCCGAAATCGATCAGCAGGGGATCGTCTACAATTCCCACTACCTCACCTATTTCGACATCGGCGTCCACGAGCTGTTCCATGCGCTTTCCTACGACTACGCGGCGATCGGCAGGCGGACAGGTTTGGATTTCAATCTGGTCAAGGCGGTCGTCGAATACCGCCGGCCGCTTCGTCTGGACGAGACCTTCACTGTCGAGGTGGGGGTGCGGCGGGTCGGGCGAAGCAGCCTTACATTCGCGCTTGCGCTCCGGGTCGGCGACGAGGCGGAACCGAGGGCCACAGGCGAGCTGGTCTGGGTCCATGCCGATCAGAAGACGGTGCGTTCGGCACCGCTGCCGAAGGCGCTGCTCGACCGGCTCGCCGAGCGCGGCCTGACGGAAACGCGCTGAGCGCCGTCGCCGTTCTCCGTCGTTTCGACTGGCGCTCGGCCGCAGGCCGTTCGATAGTCGGTGCATGGACTACATCCGCGATCACTGGCAGGGCCGGCACGCTTTGCCGCGGGCGTTCTGGATCAACACGCTCCTGCCGTTCGTCCTTTTAGCCTTGATCGAACCCTCGCTGCGTCCGATGCCGGCGGGCGGCTCGTTGACGGCGGCGGTATTCGCCTGCCTCTACGTTCTCGTCGGCCACGGCCTTGTGCTGACTTGGCAGATGGTCGGGCTCTGGCGGAGCTGTCGTCGGTATCTTGAGAGCGGTGGTGATCTTGCCGTCGCCACATTCGCCCAGGCCGCAGTCCTGGTCCTCCCGATCGCGGCGGGCGGCGCCACGTTGTCGACGCTCGAGGCTGTTTTCGGAACGGGGCCGCTCGCGGACGAGGCGACGGCAGCAACGCGCTATAGCCTCCGGACATCCCCAGATGGCCGCACCCTTTCGATCGAGGGGCCATTCGACGTCGGCCTGTCCCGCGACCTGAAGGCCCTCCTGGTCGAACGGCCGGCGATCCGCCGGATCGTCCTGAACAGCGACGGCGGAAGGATCTTCGAGGCCAGGGGTGTCGCCAGACAGATCCTGGAGAGGCGGCTCGACACCACCGTCCTCGGTGCCTGCCGTTCCGCTTGTACCATCGCCTTCGCGGCCGGCAGGCACCGAACGATCGGCAAGGCGGCGAGGCTCGGTTTTCACAGCTATCGTCTCGACGGGTTCATGGCGTTCGTCGATCCGCTCGCCGAGCAGGAGAAGGACGAGGCGTTCCTCGTCAGTCGGAAGATCGATCCTGCCTTCGTCGCAAGGATCTTCGAATCACCCCATGACGCCATGTGGCATCCGGAGCCCGCGGAGTTGCTGCGCGCCGGCGTCATTCACGAGATCGTCGAGGGCTGACGATCGGCGGCTGATCGAACGCCCTGACCGGCGGCGGCGTTCCGTCGAAGCGCTCGACCTCGACCAGCGTGCTGTGCGCGCTGGTGCCCTGGGCGAGGCTCGAGGTGCCGACGTCGCGCGTCAGCGTATTGGGATTGCCGTGGACCTCGAGGCTGTCCGGCTTTGCCGGATCTTCGGGATCGAACCAGGCGCCGGTCGGCAGCACGACCACGCCCGGCCGCACGCTTTCCGTGATCACCGCACCGGCGAGCGTGGCGCCACGGTCGTTGAAGACGCGCACGACGTCGCCCTCGACAATCCCCCGCGTGCCGGCGTCGTCGGGGTGGATGCGGATCGCCTCGCGTCCGGCGACCTTGGCGTTCCGGCTGGTTCTGCCGAAGTCGTACTGGCTGTGCAGGCGTGTCACCGGCTGGTTGGAGTTGAGCGCCAGCGGGTAGCGTTTCGAGCGCGCGCTTCCGAGAAATTCCTCCTTCTCGAACCACATCGGATGGCCCTTGCAGTCGGCCAGATCGAAGGAGGCGAGACGCTCGGAGAAGATCTCGACCTTGCCGGACGGCGTTGGCAGCGGCGCACCTTTCGGATCCGCCCGGAAGCGCTCGAGCGCGAAGGTCCGGGCCGGCACGTCGTCGGGATCGATCCTGAGCACGCCGCCCTCCCAGAAGGTCTCGAAATCGGGGAGCCCTACATCCATCTCGGCGGCGCGCTGCACCGTCACCTTCCAGAGATGCTCGATCCAGGCGCGCGGCGTGCGGTCCTCAGTGAAGCGCTCGACGAAGCCGAGACGCTCGGCGAGACCGGCGAAGATCGCGTAGTCGTCCCGCGCCTCCTCGAACGGCGCCAGGGCCCGGTGCATCGGCGAGGCGTAGAGCTCGGAGGTGCCCCAGGAAAAATCCTCGCGTTCCAGCGCCGTGGTCGCCGGAAACACGATGTCCGCGTGACGGGCGGTCGCGGTCCAGAAAGGATCGTTGACGATGACCGTCTCCGGTTTCGCGAACGCCTTTCGCAGCCGGTTCAGATCCTGGTGGTGGTGGAAGGGATTGCCGCCGGCCCAGTAGACCAGCCGGATGTCCGGATAGGTCAGCGTCTCGCCGTTGAACGGAAACTCCGCGCCGGGGTTCAGCAGCATGTCGGCGATGCGCGCGACCGGGATGAAGGTTTTTACCGGATTTTCGCCCTGTTCGAACGCGCCTACCTTGAAAGGCAGGCTCCGCCGTCCGCCGAAACCGAAATTGTGGATGCAGCCATAGCCGTAACCCACGCCCCGGCCGGGCAGGCCCAGATTGCCGAGCATGGCGGCGAGCACCGCAATCATCCAGTAGGGCTGATCGCCGTTCTCGGTGCGCTGCAGCGACCAGCTGATCGAGAGAAGACAAGGTTCCGCCGCCATGCGCCTCGCGAGCGCGCGGATGCGCTCCGGCTCGATGTCGCAAAGCCCGGACGCCCAGTCCGCATCCTTCGGCACCCCGTCGCTTTCGCCGAGCAGATAGGGCAAAAAGCGCTCGTAGCCGGTGCAGTGGGAGGCGAGGAAGGCCTCGTCGTGCAGGTCTTCGGTGTGAAGCGTGTGGGCGAGCCCGAGCATCAGCGCGACGTCGGCGTTCGGGCGAACCGGCCACCAGTCGGCGTCGAGAAAGTCGGCGACGTCGTCCCTGGCCGGGCTGATGCAGACCACGTCGACGCCGGCCGCCTTCAGCCGTTCGAGCTGGCCGTGGGCGGAATGATCGCCGATGCCGCCCTGATTGATCTGGGTATTCTTCATCGACATGCCGCCGAAGCTCACCACCAGCCGGGCGTTTTCGATCACGTCCTCGATGGTCGGGGCTTCCGTCATCAGCTTCAGCGAGCCCACGCCCAGCACATGCGGTATGATCACCTGGGCGGTGCCGGTCGAATAGGACTGGATCGAATAGACGTAGCCGCCGAGCTGATTGAGGAAGCGGTGGAGCTGGCTTTGCGAATGGTGAAAGCGCCCGGCGCTCGCCCAGCCGTAGGATCCGCCGAAGATCGCCTCGTTGCCATGCTCGGCGACCGTGCGTCCGAGCGCGTCCGCCGCCAGATCCAGCGCCTCGTCCCAGGGCACGGCGACGAAGGGTTCGGCGCCGCGCCCGCTTCCGTCGCTCCTGCCCGGGCGTTTCAGATAGCCCTCGCGAACCGCCGGCCGGGCGATTCGCGAGCCGCCGTCCTGCGCATCCAGAAGCGACTGGCCGATCTTCGAAGGCCGCGTGTCATGCTCGGCGGGCCGGACGGTTTTCAGCCTGCCGTTCTCGGTCTCGACCCGAAAATTGCCCCAATGGGTACTGGTCGGAATCCACATGATCGCCTCCCTCGTCGACCCGGAGCGGACCGGGCTGCTGATTCTTCATGATAGGAACATCTTGGCGATCGATGAAGATGGCGGCGCGCCTGTCATTCGAATTCGGACCATCGAAAGCGGGCCCGTCGGACTCTTGGCAACGCGCATCAGGCGATTGATGAGTAGAACAAAGAAATGTTGGCCGGGTGTTATTTTTTTTCAACTTTAAGGTTATATCAAGCCTTTCGTGTCCGCCCTCGATCCCGAGCGATCACGCCGAGCGTCCGTGGATCGGAGCGCAAATAACGTAATTTTTGTAAAAAACCTTGGATCTCCACCCACTATCGGTGGTCATATATCGAATGAATGCTACTTCAACGAGATAAGCGCATGGTTGGTATTCGCCGGTGGAGTCATGTGAATGACTGTGCGGTGGTTATTATGTCTCGTTTCGCTGCTTTGCTTCTCCCCAAACTACGCTGAGGCTCATGTCAAATGGTTTGTGGAATATAATCTCCTCTGTCCGCCGAGATCTCCCTCCCTGATTGTATTCGGTGAGTATTTTCCGGCCTTCTGCCTGGCCGTCGCGCCTATCATGTTCGCCGTCGTCTATATGGATTACTATCTGATCGGCACACGGGCTTGGCTCGCTCGAACAGCGGCCGCCCTGACGGACAATGCGCAGCCCTATTTCCCGATCGCTCTTCGGTTCGCGGTGAGCGCGTTCTTCATCGCGGCCGCCTCCTACGGCGGTTTCATTCTGACCCCGGAGCTCAGGACGGAAGCGCGCTGGATCACTGTCCTGCATCTGGCGATCGCCGGTCTGGCGCTCCACAGACGCACCGCCTTTCTGGCGGGCATCGGCGTTTTCGTGCTCTATGCGCATGCTGTCATCGAGTACGGCCTCTACCATCTCCTCGACTACCCGATCTTCCTCGGTATCGCCACCTACATCATCATCGACTCGCTCGCCGGCGAAAAACGCGCCACGACTGCGCACAACATCATGCGCTGGTGCACCGGCGTCACGCTGCTATGGGCCGGCATCGAGAAGTTCGCCTATCCCGAGTGGAGCTTCGGCCTGCTGCACGATCAGCCCAGCCTGACCTTCGGCTTCGGCGCCGAATTCTATATGGTGGCTGCCGGCTTCGTCGAATTCTGCTGCGCCTACCTTCTGATCGTCGGCGCGCTGTATGCGCGAGCTTCGGCTGCGGTGCTTCTGTTCTTTTTCGTGTCGGCCATCTACTACTTCGGCCTGATCGACGCGATCGGCCATTCCGGCATCATCGCCGTGCTCGTGATCCTCATTCTGAGCGAAAATCCGTTCGCGTCGCACTTCCAGCGTCACGGGCCAGCCAAGATCGCGGCGGTTCACACCACGTTGTTCTTCGGCATCTTGTTCCTGTTCATATGGCTCTACAGCGACATGCATTATCTGATCTATAGCCCCTATCCCGATGTGTCCTCATGCTCGACCTGAAGCCAGACGCCTGGCGCGGGAATGAGCCGGTATTGACCAACGACCTGGCTGGGAAACCTGACGAATCGGTTGATAGACGCTGCCGCCGGGTTTATTCATCCGACGTCACCCCTTGGTTCGGGCCAGCGCCTGGACGGGGCGGGTGGCCGGCATGACGCGGCCGATCCGCCATGTTCGCCAAGGACGATGCAGAAGCGTCCGCGGGACGCCATCTGGTCGAAGTTAGAAAAGCTACTGCTGGAAACGATAATGAACAGGAAACGCGCTCTCGCGATCGGACTGCTGGTCAGTCTGCTGTCGAGTTCGCAAGCCGGTTTCGTCGGAGCCCAGAGCGCTGATCAGGGTGAGCGCTATCTGATCGGGAGCGGCGTGCCCGGTTCCGCCGCCTACAATGTCGGGGTCGGGCTGAGTTCTCTGGCCCAGATCGTGCTGCTGCCGGAAGAGAATGTCAGCATGACGCCGGTGGCGACCGACAGCTACGATCAGAGCCTGCAGCAGGTCATCGACGGCACGAGCCAGTTCGCCGTCGTCGACAGTGTCGCCGCGTACCGGGCCGCCGCGGAAGCCGGTGACCGGCTCCAGGCCGTCGCAACGTTGTGGCATGAGGTGGATCACTTCATCATCGCTGATCAATATGTCCAGAGCGGGACCATCAGTGATCTGGCCATACTCCCCAGCAAGGATCTGGCGCTCGATCTCGGCAATCCGGATGCCGTCCGCGATCTGCTGAAAGGGTTCGGCGTGCGCATCGAGGAAGGCGTTCGACCGGCCCGGTCGTCCGATTGGGATGTGCATCGCGACATGTTCGACCGGGGTGACATCGCCGGTCTCGCGATCACGTCATCGGTCCCTTCGCCGGCTGTCCAGGATATGCTGAGACAGTTGGGCGGCCGAGCCCAGCTGCTGGAGTTCAGCCATTGGCAGCTGACGCGGGTCGGGGAAGGTTGGCATGTGCATCCGCTCACGCCGAGCGACTATCCGGAACTCATGACGCAGGTCGACACGGTGGCGCGAACGCTGATGCTGGTCGCGCATGACGAGGTGCCGGACCAGGCCGTGTACCAGATCGTCGGCATGATGTTCGACAACGTGCCCTATCTCACCAACCTGGAAGAGACGGCGGCGCAGATTTCCCTCGACCACGCGCTGGACGAGATCCATCTGCCCCTTCACCCGGGCGCGGCGCGCTATTTCCGGGAGAAGGGCGTCTCAGAGGGCGGACCGGACGGTTCTGACGTCGCACGGCTCGACGCGGCGGCGGGGCATGCCGAACACGCGGGACACTCGGAGAACGCGGCGCATTCGGGGCACGCCCAGGGTGTGGGCGGATCCGACATACCGGAACACATCCACGACGAGGCTATGCTTTCCCGGGCTCGCGCCGAGGTCCACAATGGTGAAGTGGTGCTCAAGATCGGCCGGCCTCAGGTGCTCAGCCGTCCCGGGACCGAAATCTTCGCGGTTTATTTCGGCCTGGGCAAAACCGTTCCTGACGAGGAGGGCAAAGCCGAGGTCCGTGACGTCGCCGAGCAGATCCTGGCCGCCTACGAGGTCCATGGCGCCGAACTCGAGGTCTATGTTGAAGGCCATACCGACAGCGTTGGAAGCTGGGACACGAATTACGAGATCGCCCATCGTCGGACGTTGTCGGTTCGCGACCAGCTCATCGCCGAGGGCGTGCCCAAATCCTGGATCCACATCGCCGATTACAGCGAACAAGGACTCGCCGTCCCGACCGCCGACAACGTTCCCGAAGAACGCAACAGGCGGGTCGAGATCACGCTGATCCCGCCCTTGCCGAAGTGACCCTGCCGGATCGGTTCGTCGATGGCGCAGATCGGGCTTAGCGCCTTATGGCATCCAGATTGGGGAAGACGCTGAAGGTGAAATCGGTGCGCTGCGCCTGAAGGTGGCATTCCCGGCAACGGTCGAAATTGACGTTCGGCTTGCGTGAGCCGTCGCCCAGAAATGCGGCGAATTCCCAGTCTCCGTTGCGCAGCGTCTCGTCGTACTCGGCTCCGAACCCCGGCTGTTTTTCCGCCATCAGGATCTGCTTCACGCTGTCCGTCGGGATCATGGCGCCGTCGCGGCCGACCAGGGTTCGGCCATCGGCGTCGAGAGCGGCGAAATGGTCGACCATCACGAGCCGTGTTCCCTCGGGAAGAGGGGCTCCGGGCCGTGCGACCGCCGCTGCCTCGGGATTGATATAAATGGAGCGGACGACGTCCGGGTCCTGATCTCGCTTGTCGAGTGTCTTGTAGTGGACATAGGCGTTCGCGTAGTCCTGCGGCAGTGCGACCTGCTCCGGGCCGGCATGGCTCCACGCCGCAAAGCCGATCATCAGGCCGGCGAAGACGCTGGCGCCGATCACGCGATGCATGTCGTTCCTCCTATTTTCACGCTCGATTGCCTTCTATCTAAAATATCGCCGATGGCGTGTGAAGCCCGATCACTGCAGCAAACCGCCGGAACTGGCCGGTCGAGACACGATCGAGTTCAGGTGGCAATCCCGGACGCGGCACCATGGCACCGCCGGATCCGCATGACGGAGAACGAAGCGACGCCGCACGAGGCTTTGCGGCGTCGTTTTGGAAGGGCCGGCATCGCTGCGAAGCCCTCTCAGGCGACGTCGCCTTCATGACTTGAGGCGATACCGGATCGCGCCTGCGATCAGACGCGCTGCTCCGGCGGCGGCAACGCCTGTGCCATCGCGATGGCCTGTTCGGCCTCGAGCGACTTCATCTGCTTTTGCAGCTTCTCGAAGGCCCGCACCTCGATCTGGCGGACGCGCTCGCGCGAGATGTCGTAGACGTGGCTGAGCTCTTCCAGCGTGCTCGGCTCGTCCTTGAGACGCCGCTCGGTCAGAATGTGGCGTTCGCGCTCGTTCAACACGTCCATCGCGCGATGCAGGAGCGACATGCGGTGGTCGTGCTCCTCGGCGTCCGCGACGGTCTTTTCCTGGCTCTGGCTCTCGTCCACCAGCCAGTCCTGCCAGTCGCTGTCGCCATCGGCTCTGAGCGGCACGTTCAGCGAATGATCGCCGCCGCTTAGCCGGCGGTTCATGCTGATCACGTCCTCCTCGCTGACGTCGAGGCGGTCCGCGATCGCCTTCACGGTCTCCGGCGGCAGATCGCCGTCGTCGATCGCCTGCATCTGGCCCTTGAGCTTCCTGAGATTGAAGAACAGCTTTTTCTGCGCCGCCGTGGTGCCCATCTTCACCAGGGACCAGCTGTGCAGGATGTACTCCTGGATGGCGGCGCGGATCCACCACATGGCGTAGGTGGCGAGGCGAAAGCCGCGATCCGGGTCGAAGCGCTTGACCGCCTGCATGAGGCCGACATTGCCCTCCGAAATGATCTCGTTGATCGGCAGGCCGTAGCCCCGATAGCCCATGGCGATCTTGGCCACGAGCCGAAGATGGCTGGTGACCAGCTTGTGGGCGGATTCGGTATGTCCCTGCTCCTGCCATTTCTTGGCCAGCATGAACTCCTCCTCCGCCTCCAGCATGGGGAAGCGGCGGATTTCGTCGAGATAACGGGAAAGCCCGGTGCCTTCCGCAGGGACCGAAAGAAAGTTACCCAAAGTGATGTCTCTCCTGACGTCGCGAAGTGTTTGCCATTATATTGGCATGATGGCGCAAAAATCCAGTGTAAAACCGAATAGCAGCCATGCAGAAATAGTTCATTACAAAATGTTAACGAGCGCGCAACGATTAAAATTCCATTTGGAATTGTTCGAAAATTCTGTCGAAAACTGTCGGAGGCGGCCTGTCGAAAGACAGTTTCTCGCCCGAAACCGGATGTTCGAAGCCCAGTTTTCGCGCGTGAAGGGTGATGCGTCCCAGCGCTTTGATGTCGTTTCCGAGGGATTCGCTCACACGGGATATACGGCGCGGGCGGTAGATCGGATCACCGACGATGCCGAGGCCGAGCTTGCCCAGATGCACCCGGATCTGGTGGGTGCGTCCGGTCTCCAGCGTCACGGCCACGCGCGAAGCGGCCAGGCCGGCAGCCGCGAGCAGGCGATAGTGGGTGACGGCGCGCTTGCCGCCGGGCACCACCGCCATGCGCTTCCGATCCTTGGGATGGCGGCCGATCGGCGCGTCGACCGTGCCCGATGCGGCCTCCGGCACGCCCCACACGATCGCCTCGTAGGCGCGCTCGATCCTGTGCACCGTGAACTGCGCCGAAAGGCCAATATGGGTCCTGTCGTCCTTCGCCACCACCATCAGCCCGCTCACGTCCTTGTCGAGGCGGTGCACGATGCCCGGCCTGAGCACGCCGCCGATGCCGGACAGCGAGCCCCGGCAGTGGTGGAGGAGGGCATGCACCAGCGTGCCGCTGGCATGGCCGGGAGCAGGATGCACCACGAGACCCGCAGGCTTCTCCAGCACCAGGAGGTGCTCGTCCTCGTAAAGGACGTCCAGCGGGATCGCCTCGGGCTCGGGGATCGCCGGCTTCGGGTCCGGCACGGTCACGGAAAACCGCTCGCCCGGTTTGACCCTGGCCGACCCGTCCGCTATCTGAACCCCGTTCCGTCGCACCTCGCCCGCGGTCACCAGGGCCTGCAGGCGCGCGCGAGAGAAGGCGGGCAGCCTGGCCGCCAGGAACTTGTCGAGCCTGAGCCCGGCGTCGCCGGGTTCGGCCTTGATGGTGAAATCTTCGGGCATGACCGATCGACAGTCGGGACGCCGGCCGGGAGGCGGCATCCGTGCAGGACGAAACCGCACCTAAAGTGAACGCCGTGCCGGCGCTTCTCAAGGTTTTTGTGATCACCGGCGGGGTGGTGCTGCTGATCGGCGCGATCCTGCTCGCCGTGATGATCGCGCTTCAGGGCTTCTCTTCGGGCACCGGCGACCCGCCGGAGAGCCCGGATGCTGCCGTGGACCTCGCTTTGCCCGAAGGCGTGCGCATCGGCCAGATGGTGGTCGATGGCCGGCGTCTGGTGCTGCTCGGCGAAGGCCCTGACGGACGGCAATATATCGCGGTCGTGGACCCGGAAACCGGTGCGCGCCAGTCCCTGATCCGCCTGGTTCCGGAGGAATGAGGCGAGGCCGGAGGCGCGGGCGCGCCGCTCCCGCCGACCCGGCGATCGGCCGCAGGATCGACCTCGTGATCGAACGCCTGGGTTCTGGCGGCGACGGAATCGGCCACCTCGATCGAAAGCCGGTCTACGTGCCGTTCACCCTTCCCGGCGATCGGATCAACGCCCACATCACCGCGAGGCGCGGCGACGGCTACGCCGCCGAGCAGATCGAAGCGCTCGACCTCGCCGAACGCGCCGAGCCCGCCTGCCGCCATTTCGGCTCCTGCGGCGGCTGCCGGCTGCAGCACATGCCGGCGGCGGATTATCGGGACTGGAAGCGGGACCAGATTGTTCGCGCGCTTTCGGCGCGGGGCATCGAAGGCGTCGCCGTCCATCCGGTGATCGAAGGGGAGCCGGCGGCGAGGCGGCGGCTCAGGCTCGCCTTCGAGACCAGGAAGGACGGCGTTATTCTCGGCTTTCGGCGGCGCGCCGGGCGGGAGATCGTCGAGATCGGGGAATGCCCGATCGCCATGCCCGCGATCACCGCTCTGTTCCCGCCGCTTCGCCGGCTTCTGGCCGGGCTCGCCATGGCCGGGAAGGGGGGCGAGGTCGCGATCACGGCGGGCGAGACCGGGCTCGACCTCCTCCTCGAGACGCCGATCCCGCCGACGCTCGGCGATCGCGAGGCGCTGGCCGCGTTCGCCAAAGCCGAGGATGCGGCGAGGCTTGCCTGGCGTGCGGACGCGAGGAGCGATCCCGAGCCGATCGCCGCGCGCCGGGACGTTCGGGTCCGCTTCGGCGATGTTCCGGTCATCCTGCCGGCGGGTGCTTTTCTGCAGGCGACCGAAGCCGCCGAGCGCGCGATCGTCGCCGCCGTCGGAGAAGCGATCGAAGGGGCGGGGCGGATCGCCGATCTGTTCGCGGGCTGCGGCGCGATTTCGCTGGCGCTCGCAGGCACCGGCCGCCGGCTGCTCGCGATCGAGCACCATGCCGACATGGTCTCGGCCCTGAACGCGGCCGCGCGGCGAGCGGGGATCGAAGGTCTGATCCGCGCCGAGCGCCGCGATCTCGACGCCGAACCGCTCGCCGGCGCCGAACTCCGGCCGATCGACGCCCTCATCCTCGATCCGCCCCGCGCCGGCGCCCGCGCGCAGGCGGAGGCGATCGCGCAATCGCCGGGTCCGAAAAAGATCGCCATGGTGTCCTGCAATCCCGCCACCTTCGCCCGCGACGCCCGCATCCTGATCGACGCCGGCTGGCGCCTCGCCTGGGTCCGGCCGATCGACGCTTTTCTCTATTCCGCCGAAATCGAGCTCGTCGGAGCGTTCGAGCGTACGATCACCCCTTGATTCCTGAAAGCCAGCCTTCTAGATAAAAGCGGTCTTCGCCGTTGCCCCCATCGTCTAGCGGTTAGGACGCCGCCCTCTCACGGCGGAAACAGGGGTTCGAGTCCCCTTGGGGGTACCACTTCTGCTTATTGATCAAGCATCCAACTTGTTGTGAACGCGCCCTGAATGGGCGCGCGACAGGTTCGATCGCTTGATGGTTCGGCAATTTGCCACACGATTCGCAACGCAAACTGCTTGTCATCTTCCGATACACGAAACCATCCTACCATGCCCTGGAGGTGGTCATCGATGACAAGTGGCATTTTCGCCCGCAAGGGCAGATATCACCCGCAAGGGCAGATATCAATTGAGACGCCGGGTCCCAAAGCGATATGCGAGCGTTGAACCACGTCGCGAGGTGACGATTAGCCTGCAGAGGGACAATTCTCAAATCGCTGAAGGTTAGGCCGAGCGAACTTGGGCTCAAATGCAGGAAGGCCGGGAAGCGCGCCGGCCGGTCGTTGCGAGCGGCGACGGCTATTCCGGCCTTCCGATTCCCGATCATGAGACGCAGCCGGCGCTCGATGCGTCGGAAGCCTCTGGGTGCCGCGATCCCGCCGGCGGGGTTCGCGATCTCCGACGGCGGGATGCTTCCGGCCTGGGAAGGCAACGGGTTACCGGCGGACTGCCGTGCCAGGCCCTCGTGCGGGTCGCGACGGGCGCGGACGGGGCTGCCGAGGCCGAGCGTGTCCGCGAGGTGGAGCAGGGTTCCGACGGCGCTCTCCGGGGGCTCGAAGAGGAGGGCGGCGCGCGGCTGCTGAAGCTGACGCCGGCAGGCTAGGGGCCGTCGAGAGTCATCGCCGCCCTCCTGAACGGCTTTCGGCAGGCAGGTCCGGCTCGACGGCAGCGAGCGTCCCGGCTCGAGGTGCGCTCAGCTTGGCGACGGCATCGCTGTACGCGGCTTCGATCAGTTCGATGTCGCGCGGATGGTCGAGTGCCTGCTTTGCAGCGTGATGCAGGGCCTTCGCAGGGGGCAGCAGCAAGGCCCGTCGCTCGATGTCCGACGTCTCGCCGGTGACGTCGGCGAGGGCGCGCATGAGATGGACCGCCGCATTGCGGTCGGCGGCGACATAGGGGCGGAGCTGATCGAAAATCGCCGCCGCGGTCTCTTCATAGGTGCGCGATCGGTCGATGATCCGAAGTTCGCCTTTGCCATCGCGGCGGGCGTTGCCAGAGCGTGGCGATCGCGAGACGTGACCACCACCCTGCGCTCAGAGATGCGATGGCGGTGGCCGTCGACCTGGAGGCTGCTGAGATGAAGGACGATGCGGGCTTCTGCGAAGCGATGCTTGCGGGGGGCGTGAACGGTTTCCAGGCCAGGCTGATGCATGACGCCGTATCGACTCTTATCGAGCAGAGGAAGCCGAAACCTATCGAGGCGGAGGCTGGGTGGGTCGCCGCCGACGTCACGCCCGACCTGGCACGTTCGACCATCGGCTCGATCACCGTGCTCGGCGCGCTTCAAGCGAGCGCCGAGGTCAAGGCGGCGCTGGCCGAACGAACCCATCGGGGCTGAGGCTCCTCGCAGCAGGACGAAAAATGATGAACAGCGATTTCGCCCAGGCGATGCGCCGGGCGCTCGACCGCACGCGCGCCGGCAGTCTGAACGAGGCGACCGCCGGCATTCAAGCCGCCCTTTCCGGCCAGCCATGGCTGGAGGAGGAAGAAGGGGGTGTCGCGCAAACCCCGGCACCGCGATCCGACGGTGCGCTGCCGCACTCGAAGCATGATGGCGATCACGAGCCGCCGATCCCGCCGAAAGCACCGCGACGATCGCTGAAACAGGTGGTCGAGGCGCTGATGAAAAAAAGGCCGTCAGGTCTGGCGTCGCTTCTCTCCGGCACCGGGAGGCGTGCGCCATCGGCGCCGCCGGAGATTCCGGAGCGGGCCGAGTTTCAGTCCCGAACCTTCGCCTCGGCCCAGGGCACACGCGCCTACAAGCTCTACGTGCCGGGCAGCCGTGCAGACGGCGTGCGCGGGCTGGTGGTCATGCTGCACGGCTGCACCCAGACTCCTGAGGATTTCGCCGCCGGCACCGGCATGAACGAGGTGGCGGAGCGTGTGGGGCTGCTGATCGCCTATCCCGCTCAGACCAAGGCCGACAATTCGTCCGCCTGCTGGAACTGGTTTCGTCCGGGCGACCAGCTACGGGGCCAGGGCGAGCCCGCGATCCTCGCTAGCCTGACCCAAGTCCTGATTTCGGAGTTCGCGGTCGATCCCGAGATGGTGTTCGTCGCCGGCTTTTCCGCGGGCGGCGCCATGGCGGCAGTGATGGCAGCGACCTATCCCGACCTTTTCGCCGCCGTCGGCGTGCATTCCGGCCTCGCGCACGGCGCGGCGAGCGACGTGGTGTCCGCCTTTGCCGCCATGCGTGGCGAGGCCCGTCCGGTCCATTCTACGGCGGGACGATCAGGCGATCGGACAGCGGTGCGCAGCATCGTGTTTCACGGGCGCGCTGATCGCACCGTGCATGTCGTCAACGGCGAGCGGGTCATGCGGGCGAACGGTCAAGACCTTGCGCGCGCCGAGGCGATGCCGACTGGCGTCCTGTCCGAAAGAACGGTCGAGCGGCGGATCTGGCGGACGGCCGACGGCATGTCCGAGGCCGAGCTCTGGCTGATCGAGGGCGCAGGCCACGCCTGGGCCGGCGGCAGGCCGGAGGGCTCCTATACCGACCCTGCCGGACCCGATGCCTCGGCGGAGATGATCCGCTTTTTCCTGAACGAGGCCAGACGAGGAGCACCGATATGACCTCTTGTTCCCTGACCTTCGATGCCGTCGCCGAGGCGGCACCCGGAGCGAAGCTCCGAAGAGCCGGCGTGGCGTGCCCGACCTTCGGCCTTTCGGCCTGCAGGCGGGGACAAGGCGGGCGAACTCGCGCACGAGGCCAGGCAGCGGAACCGTCTCGTCATTGACAACCTCTCCAGCCGGGCGACCCGGGCGGGGCCTTGGGGCGCGACGATGCCGAACTCGGCGAGATGTCCTCCGAGTGCGTTGATCGACCGGGTTCGCTGGCGGACCAGAAGATCGCGCGTGCGGAAAAGCATGCCCTGACCCTGCTGTTCCGCCGTCTTCACCTCGACGAAGCGCATGGTCGGACGTGACACGGCTTCGGCAGTCGCCTCTGCATCCGCAGCATCGTTCTTCTGTCGCTTCACGAACGGCTTCACATGGATGGGCGCCACGAGCTTGGCGGTCTGCCGATAAGCATTTCGTGGGATTGGTTTCATGGACATGAGCAAAGCGGACTTCATTGCCGACCATGATGTTTTCGTCGCGTATGACCTCGAGGAGGTCATGTGCCGCTGGGATTGCAGGCGAAAGAAAAGCTACAGAAAGTTCAGGAACGAAGCTGAAGAACGTGAAGTCCCTCATGACAGTAAGCTCTTCAATGATGTGGTGCTCTTCGGCCGGGCCATAACCGAAGATGAGCCTTTCGTTGGAAGGTTTGCGTGACGATCTTGAAACGCTTCGGACATCGGCTGCGAGACCTTCGGATCGCCCACGCGCTCGGAAAACTCCGCCAAAGCGGCGAGCTGCGGCGCATTCTCGACGTCGCCCCCTATACCTATCTGCAGCCCGGCAGTTTTCAGGGCGACGACTGGTATCACGTCCACTGGCGAGACGCGCCAGGGCAGGCGAATTTTCTGTATTCAAGCCTGAACGAGAACGACGTCATCTGGTGGATCCTGCAGCGCCATCGGGGCAAGTCCTGAAAGAACCCGCTGACCGCCGCGCGCCATACGAAGCCGCCGCACGCTGCAAACACCCACGCCTCAGCCCGTCTCAGGCAAGTCGACCAGGTCATGGCATGACCTTAGGATTGGCCGTGGCGGATGAGGATGGCGGCGACCTGGTGGAAATAGGCCTGGTCGACGAAATCGCCCATGGCCGAGGTTCGAAGGAGCGCATGGGTGAGCTCTGAATCCTCGGCCACGGGGACGTAGCGCTGACGCGCCTCGGCGATCAGCATGATCGCGCGGTCCTTGCGGCCCTTGCAGACCACGGCGGGCACGGGCGTTTCGCCCTTGATGTAGCGAAGGCCGACCACCGCGTCCTGGCCGTCCGAGATCATCACCGTCGCGTGCTTCACGCCGAGCGGCACGGACACGCCCTCGGCCATCTCCCGGCGCTGACGCATGCGCTCCTGGCGGAAGGTCGGATCACCCTCCATGTCCTTTCTCTCGCGCTTGAACTCGGTCTTGGTCATGCGCTGATCGCGCAGGAACAGCCAGCGCTGGACGCCGACGTCGAGAAGCGCGAACAGGAGGAAGATCAGGGCGAACGCGATGAACAAAGGCTTCACCATGCTGCCGAAGGCATAGGCCACGCATTCGACGCCGCAGACCGGCCCCTTGATCAGGGTCTCGATGCCGAGGACGACGAGCAGGATGGCGGCGGCGGTCAGGAGCGCCGTCTTCAGGATCGATTTGATCAGCTCGACGAAGTTCTTCAGGCTGAAGATGCGCTTGAAGCCGCTCACCGGGTTGATCTTCTCGCCCTTGGGCTTGATCGGCTCGGTCGAGAAGATGAAGCCCTTGGTGAGGGCGACATTGGTGAGAACGCTGACCAGGACGATGATCGCGATCAGCGGCAGGACGGTCATCACCGCGAGTTCCATCGCGCGGTCGGCGACGCGCTCGGCGGCCTGCAGGAACGGCATGTCATAGGTGTCGGCGGGCAGGATCAGGAGCGTCGCGAGATTGGTTCGGACCTTGTCCCAGGCGAGCCAGATATAGGCGAGGATGGCCACCGTGCCGGTGCCGATGACCATGTCCTTGCTGTGCGCGACCTGGCCCTTCTTCCTGGCGTCCTTCAGCTTCTTTTCGGAGGCCGGGAGGGATTTTTCCTCGGACTGGTCCTTGCTGCTGCTCATCGGATCATCCGCCTGAACTGCTCGGCGACGTCGTACAGCGGCCTGAAGGCGTCGCCGATATAGTCGAAGATGAAGACCGCATAGAGGGGCATGAGGGCGACGAAGATGGCGCTCTTCACGCCCATGGACAGCACGAAGACGTTGAGCTGCGGCGCGAACCGGGTGATCGCGGCGAGCACCGCGTCACCGAGGAACATGGCGATCACCACGGGGCCCGCGACCACGAAGGCGAGCCGCATGATCTGATCGAGCAGCTGGAAGAGGGCGGCCGCGCTTTCGAGCGAGAGCCTCGGCGTGAAGTCGAAGAGCGGCCAGATCGCGTAGGTCTGATAAAGCGTTTCGATCACGATCATCATGCCGCCGACCACGAAGAACAGCGTGATCATGGTCAGCACCAGAAAGGTGCCGGTGACCGAGGCCTCGGAGGTCTGGGAGGGGTCGACCATGTTGGCGCCGATCGAGCCGCGCTGGAAATCGACCACGTCGCCCGCGGACTGGATGCCCCAGAACGGGATGCCGAGCGCCATGCCCAGGAGAAAGCCGATGAAGCCCTCCTTCAGGATGACGCCGATCAGGAAAAGCGTGTTGATCTCGCCGGCCGCGGCGATTTCGGCGCGCACGAAGGGCAGGAGCGGCATGGCCATGGCGATCACCACGCCGGTGCGGAGAATGCCGGTGATGCCGGTGCGCACGAACACCGGAAAGATGATCACGAGCCCGGTGCCGCGCGCCATGGCGATGGCCATGGCGATCATCCAGCCATAGCCGAAATCCAGGATCTCGCCGAAGGTTTCCCCGAATTCCAACGTTCAGCGTCCTGTCTTCGGACATGGGCATCACATGGCCGGAGCCATGTCTTCGCCCATGACGTCGACGCCCGGCACACTCCCCTGCCGGACGCCATCCTGTCGGGGGGCGGACCGACTCCGCAGGGTCGGGAAAGGCTTTCGAGATGACCGCGGCCACGCCGCCGATGCCGGCGCGACCGGACCGGCTCTGACGAGATCAAAGCGGCATGCCGAAAACCTCCTCGTCCTCTCGCCGCAGCACCTGCCTCTTGATCGGCTTCCCGCCGGACCGGGAACAGCTTCGGATGCGCAAGCCGCGATGACGCTGATTGCGAAACGCCGGACTTCTCGTACAGGCGACGGTGCCGTATGGCACGAACAGCCCGGGCGCTCCCTGGTCTTTCGAGGCTTCGCCCAAGCGCCGGACCAACCAGATCGAATAACCCTTTCTTAACTCCCTGCCTGCCATAAAGGCTGTGTTTCCCGGTCCATGCGATCCTGGGAATCCGCCCGCCCGCCAACCGCTTTCGTGCGAGGCACGGATTCCCAGGATCGCATGGACCGGCAAGAGGGCAGGGTAGGCTGGGGAGGTTAAGGTGAGGTAAACGGCGTGCGTCGACGTCCACCGATCGGTCGAGGCGTGGGCGGCGGGGCGTCGGCGGCGCGGTGGCGCGAAGACTCCGGTGGACGAATGTGGTCATCGGGCGGCGCCAAGCGGCGCGCTGACGACGCATCAGGCAGCCGCCCGCCAACATGGGCCACTGGAATGTCTTCGGACGGGTTGGCCACCGCTCGCAGCGTGCATGAGAAGGCCGGCCCGGATGCGTCGCTCGTCGGAGTGATGAAGGTGCGCTACTCCGGTGGGCAAATGCGGTGCTCCCGCCGCTGCCGATCGCGTATTGACGATGCATCAGGCGGTCTCGCTTTTCACGATGTTCGGCCACCGCATGGGGAAGCCGTCGCATCATCGGCGATCCTGCTCGTCGTGGCGCCGTCGATGCGGCGTCGGCGGGTGCGGCGCGCACCCGTCGTCCTATCCGGCATGTCGAACGCGGGGCAGGCGGCGCCATCAGTGGGTCAGCGACGGGAAGTCGCGAAAAACCTGCTCGGTGTGTTCGAGCAGCGGGCCGACCAGTAAAGGCCCCATCAGCACGATGGAGAGGATCACGGCAATCAGCTTGACCGCGAGCGGCAGGGTCTGGTCCTGGATCTGGGTCACCGCCTGCAGCAGGCCGACCACCAGGCCGACCACCGAGGCGATCAGCAGCGTCGGCATGGACAGGAGGAGAATGAGGCTGAGCGCCACGTTCATGTGATGGACGATGGTTGCCTCGGTCATATAGCCGTCCCCGTCACTGATAGCTCAGCACCAGGCCTTCGAGCAGCCTGGACCAGCCGTCCACCAGGACGAACAGAAAGAGCTTGAAGGGCACCGAGATCACCAGCGGCGAGACCATCATCATGCCCATGGCGAGCAGGATGTTGGAAATGATCAGGTCGATCACGATGAAGGGCAGATAAAGCAGAAAGCCGATCTCGAAGGCGCGGGTCAGCTCGGAGATCACGAAGGCCGGGATCAGGATCATGAGATCGTCGGTGCTCGCGGCCTCATGCGCTTCTTCGGGCCAGACCCGGGCCGTCGCCTGGTAGAAGAAATTTTTCGCCGGCTCGTCGGTGAATTTCAAAAGATGCTGCTGGATCGGTACCCTTGCCCGGTCCGCTGCCTCCTCCCAGGCCTCGAAATTCTCGTAGTCGAGGGTCCGGTCGCTGATCTCGGCGAACACCGAGCCGATCACCGGCGAGGTGAGAAACACCGCGAGCACGATGGCGATGCCGTAGAGCACGAGATTGGGCGGCGTCTGCTGGATGCCGAGCGCGTTTCGGATCAGGAACAGCACCACCGCGATCTTCATGAACGCGGTCGTGGTGACCACCATGAACGGCACCAGCCCGAGGCCGGCCACCAGAGCGATGACGCCGACGGCGTTGACGCCGTCTCCCCCGAACATGGGCTGCCTCAGCCCCGCTCGCGGCCGAACAGGCGAAGCACGCGCACGCCGACCTGATCGTCGATGCGCACCACCTCGCCCTGGCCAATACGCCGGTTGCCGGCATGGATCTCGACAGCCTCGCCGAGGGGCCGGTCGAGCTCGAAGACGTGACCGGGGCCGATCTCCTGAAGCCGGCCGAGCGGCATCTCGGTTCGCCCGAGTTCGAACACCAGCTTGATCGGCAACTCATCGAAAGCGGCGTCCGCGGGCGATGGCGCCGGGCCGAGATCCGCCTCGTCCAGTCCCGATTCGTCGAGCCCGGCCTCTTCCGGCGCCGGCGCCTCGCCGGCCCGTCCTCGCTCGCCACCGGCGCCGTCGCGTCCGCGGGCGTCCCCCGCCCGGCGCGGCGTCCTCCTGGCCTGGCGGTCCCCGGTCACGTCACCGAGCAGACCGCCCAGCCCGTCCTCCTCGCCATCCGCACGTCCTGGTTCGGCCATCATCCATTCATCCCGGTCCCGCGGGTCGGCCCTGCGCAGCGGTGCGCGAAGGACGGGACCCGCTCGGTTAAGTTCGATCGGCAGGATCCAGCGCTCGCCGATGGTCGCCGCCATGCGATCCCAGCGGGCGGCGTCGCGATCCGCGAGCAGCATGTCGCCGACCTTCAAGGTTCGGAGCTCACCCAGATCCAGCCAGAGGCTGCCGGCGCGAAAGCTGAGCTCGACGGCGAGATCGCCGAACGTCCGGGGCGGCTTCGGCCCCGCCTCGAACGCCGCGGCCAGGCGCTCGACGTCGTTCCAGGCCGCGCGCAGCGAGGCGCGACCCGCAGGCTCGCCGTCGATGCCGATCTCCAGCGCCAGGTCGAGGCCGTGCAGATCGAGCGATCGCCCGATCCCGATTCCGTGCAGCTCGAGACGAGCCTGGAGCGCCGTTTCGGCCGCCTTCAGTCCGTCCTCCATGCAGGATTCGAGGAGAAGCGGCAACAGCTCGCCATTCGTTTCGGCGGCCAGCAGCTCCGGATCGACCCGCGCCAGCAGGCGCTCGAACAGGCTTTTCGACATCTGCAAAGCTAGCGGATGGTCGTCTAGCCGCAGCGAAAGGGTCACCCGCTCCTGAAGCGGTACCGCACCTCTGATCGAGCCCAGGCCGACAGGCGTGAAGGCGATGGCCGCGTCGCCGAGGGCGAAGGCGATCGGCGTTCGCCGCCGGCTCAAGCGGTTGCCGAGTTCGATCAGCGAGGGCGCGATCGCCGGCGGCTCGTAGGCAGCGGTGGACGGGGCACCCCCCGCGCCACCCATCGCGTCAAAGTCGGCATTCGCCAGCAGGGCGTCGGTGCTGCTCGTCATCCGAACCCGTCCTTGTCTGCCGCGCGCCGGTCGCCGAGATCGTCCTCGATTGCGAACTCCTCCATCTGTTCGGCGCGCCGGCGCTCGTTCTCGGCGATGTCGTCGACCAGATGGCCCCAGCGCTCGCTGTCATGCCGCCGCCTGCGATAGTGCGCCGCCGCCTCGGCGACCGCCGCCTTCGCCTGCTCCACCGATTTGCCCGCGTCGTCGAGGCGCTTTTTCAGCGCATCCGTCTGCTCGGCCATCAGGTCGAGTTCGATGTTGAGATCGTCGATCTGATGGACGCTCATGCGGTTCCTGAGGGAGCGGCGATACAGCCGGTCCTGGCGTTCCCGGCGCGCGCGCTCGTGATCCGCGAGACGGGTTCTCGCCGCCTCGACCGCTGCCTGCAGATGGGCAAGCCGGCCGCGCGCCCGGCGAAGGGCCGCCGCCGCCCGGTTCTCGCGCTCCAGGCGGCAGGTCATGAGCTGGTCGAGCTCGGCGCGCATCAGGACGCGATCCTCTGCAGGCGTTCGAGCATCTCGGCGAAGTCGGTGCGCTCCTGCTCGCCCTGTTTCAGGAAGGCGCGGATCGTCTCGATCTTCGCGACCGCCTCGTCGGCGAGCGGATCGTTGCCGGCCTGGTATTCGCCGACCCTGAGCAGAAGCTCGATCTCGGCGTGGCGCGCCATCAGCGCCCTGAGATGGGTGGCGGCCTGGATGTGGGCGCGGCTGGCGACGCTCTCCATGACCCGGCTTCTGCTATCCAGCACGTCGATCGCGGGATAGTGGCCGGCACCGCCGAGCTTGGGCGAAAGCGTGATATGGCCGTCCAGAATGCCGCGGCTCTCCTCGGCGATCGGATCGGCTGTGCCGTCGCCCTCCACGAGGATCGAATAAAAGGCGGTGATCGATCCGCGAGCGCCTGCGCCGGCGCGCTCCATCAGCCGGGGAAGCTCGGCGAACACCGAGGGCGGAAAGCCGCGCCGGGTCGGCGGCTCGCCGGCGGCGAGACCGATCTCGCGCTGGGCCCGCGCGAAGCGGGTGATGCTGTCGATCAGAAGCAGCACGCGCTTGTCCCGATCCCGGAAATATTCGGCGATCGCGGTCGCGACATAGGCGGCCTTGACCCGTTCCATGGCCGAGCGATCGGAGGTCGCGACCACCAGCACCGATTTTTTTCGGCCCTCCTCGCCCAGATGGCGTTCGACGAACTCCCGGACCTCACGGCCGCGCTCGCCGATCAGGGCGACCACGGCGACATCAGCCTCCGCCCCCTTGACGATGCTGGCGAGCAGCGAGGACTTGCCGGTGCCGGGGGCGCCGTAGATGCCGATGCGCTGGCCCTCGCCGCAGGTGAGCAGGCCGTCGATCACGCGAAGGCCGAGCGGCATCGGCCGGCTGATCAGCGTGCGCTCCATGGCGTCGGGCGGCTCGGCGCGGATCGGATAGGTGCGCCAGCCCTCTTCCGCGCCGGCCGGCTCGGCCTGCTCATGTCCCGGCGCGCCGCGCTCCCGTCCAAGGCTGTCGAGCACCTGGCCGAGAAGGGCAGGGCCGACCCGGACGCTGAGCGGTGCTCTCGTGCGCACCACCTCGGTCTGGGTGGAAAGCCCGGTCATGTCGCCGATCGGCGTCAGGATCACGGTCTCGCCGGCGAGGCCGACCGCTTCGGCGAGCAGCTGGCGGCCGCTGTTCGGATCCTTCAGACGGCAGAGCTCGCCGACCGCGACGTCGGGCGCGGCCGCATGGATCACCGTGCCGGTCGCGCGGATCACCCGGCCCTTGAGCGGTCGCGGTTCGACCGCCTGGAGCAGATGCTGCAGATTGCGCGGCGCCGCCTGGCTCATCAGTCCCGCGCCCGGCGTTCGAGGCCGTCGCGCAGGCCGCGCCTGATCGCCTGCAGCTGGGATTCGACGCCGAGATCGACGAAGCCGATCTCGCTGGCGAGGCGGCATTCGCTCCGGTTCAGGCGCGGGTCGGGCTCGACGGTAAGCAGATGGCGCATGCCGGAAGGCGTCCGCTGATCCAGCTCGGCGCGCATCTCCTCGACCATGTCAGGCGCCACATGCAGCGTCAGATGCTGGTCCTGGCGCTGCCTCGACAGCGCATGGCGCACGGCGTTGCGGGTGAGCTGCCCGACCTCGAACTCGCCGAGCACCTGGCGGACCACCGCGAGCGCCAGATCGACGATCTCCGCATCGGCCTCGGCGAGCAGGCGATCGGCGCGCGCCGTGGTTTCGGCGAGCAGCCTCGCCGCCTCCTCGGCACCGGCCTGCCTTCCTTCCTCGAAGCCCTGGCGCCTCGCCTCCTCGCGCGCCGCGATAGCGTCAGCCTGCAGACGCTCGGCCTCGCGCTTCGCCGCCGCGACGAAATCCCGCCCGGTCTCCCAGGCCCGGACCTCGCTCGCGGGCAGGATCCGGCCGCGCGGCCGGAAGCGGACGGCCGAACCGCCCTCCGGCTCCAGCTTCTGGTTCTCAGCCCGGTCCGTCATCGCTCGTCGCCGTCAGAGAGATCGCGACCCGATCCACGATCATTGCGCCCCGCTCGCGAAAGGCGGCGGGCGGCTCGCCGTCGGCGTCCTCGCCGGGCGGCAGCTTCAGGCGCAGGCGTCCGGCGATCGCGCCGGCCTGCAGGCAGCACCAGGCGTTGATCGCACGGATGCCGTCGCGTTCGATCAGGGCGAAAAGCACGTCAAGGTCCGGTTCGTCCTCGCCCGCTTCGCCGCCATCGGGGGCGGCCAGATCGATCAGACGAAGGGCGCGCCGATGGTTGTCGCGGCCCAGCCTTTCGACCAGCCGGCGCAGATGTTCGGCGAGAATGATCCGGCGAATCCGCTCTGCATGCCAGATCGCGCCGACGCCGAGGATCGCCGAGGTCAGCGCCTCGCCCTCGAGACTGGCGAACCGGCCCTCCGGCGTCAGGAGGTCGTCCGCCTGGCAGGCTGCCAGCGCGAAACGCCGCTCGATCAGGGCCGAGAGACGCGGGCGAAGGCGTCCGGAGCCCTGCAGGCGTTCGCGAAATCCGGCGGGCAGGCCCTCCGGCAGCAGCGCCGAGATGCGATCGGGATGACAAAAAGCAGACGCGAGCCGCTGAAAGCGGAAATGGGCGCGATGCGGGCCCATATCGTCGGTCGCGAGAGGGCGCCGGTCCGCGGTCATGGTCACTCCGCCGGCAGATGCCTGGCGGCGCTCGGCGAGGGTCGGGACGGACGCTGGCGCGACTGCCAGTAGAGATAGCCATTGCCGGCCAGCGCCAGGAGCAAAAGGGCGGCGAGCGCGTAGACCGTGATTTTCGCGCGCGCGGCGCTGGCCTGATGCACCCAGAGCCCGGCCACCGAGACGTAATCCTCGCCGCTGGCCGCGATCTGCACCGGCGAGACCACCGGCACCATGGCGACCGAAACCTTGTCGTAGACCAGCCCCTCGATGCCGTTCGCCACCAGCATCTTGATCTGTGGCGAGAGCTGGTCGATCGGTGCGTCCTCGTGATGGCGGATGAAGACCGAGGCCGATGACGGCTTGGCGTTCGCGCGGCCGAGATCGTTCTCCGGCAGCACCACATGCACGCGCGCCGACATCACACCGTCGATCTCGGAAAGGGTTCGCGAGAGCTCCTGGCTGAGCGCGCAGATCAGCCGCGCGCGGTCCTCCATCGGGGACGAGATCATGCCTTCGCCGGTGAACACCGAGCAGAGATCGTTGAATTTTTCGCGCGGCAGGCTGTGGGCCTGGAGGATATCGACCGCTTCGGCGAAGCTTTTCTCTTCCACCAGGACGGTGAGGGTGTCGTCCTTGGCCATCTCGCGGCTGGCGGAAATGCCGTTCTTCAGGAGAATGGCGAGGATCTCGTTGGCGTCGCGCTCGTCGAGGCCGCTGTGCAGCTCCACCTTGCAGGCGGCGAGCAGCAGGCAGAGCCCGAAGGCGACGGCGCGGGCGAAACGCCGTCCGCCCGCGCGATATCGAGGATGTGCACCCATGCAGGCCATGCCGAGGAGCGGGCAGGCGAGCCGCCTACTGGCCCCGCATCAGCGTGTTGACGCCCGAGACGAACTGCGAGGAACTGCTGGAGATCATGGTGGTTTCGAGGGCGTAGTCGAACATCAGGTTGAGATAGCCGAAATTGTCGCCCCGGGCCGGCGCCGCCGTGCCGGCGACATGACCGGACGCCGGCCCCGCCATGGTCTCGGCACCACCGCCTGCGGGTGCTGGCGCGGACGACGTGGCGCGGCTCATCTCGTCCCGGTAGTCGAGCGAGCGCTGATGCAGGCTTTCCAGGCGCTGCAGCACCTGCTCGCCGAGGGCCTGCGGGTTGGAGAGATATTTCGCCTTGCTCTCCGGCTGAAGGGTCTCGATCGCCGGCGGCTGATTGCGGTCCTGGGCGACGTAGTCGAGGAGGTCGACCCGGCCGCCCTGGTCGGCGACGCGCACCGCCGGTGCGCTCTGGTCGGCACCGGCTGCAGTCGGCGAGAGCGCCGGATCGGCGCCGACGGTCGGGCTGGCGGCGCTGCCGGTCGCGGAGGACACGGCGGCCATGGGATCGATCGTCATCGTGAGCGGCTCCTCCCGAGCTCTGATTTTCAGTCGACTGAGGCGTTGTTCTGCGGGGTCGGATCGTCTGTATCGGTGTGGCGGGCGTTTGGATCGATGTAACGGCAAAAAACTGGGAGCGAGACGGCATGTCCGGCGTGTCGGCCACCATGTCCGCTGACGTTCTCAAGCCGGTCTTCGCGCTGGGTTCGCCTAGCTCTGCCGTTCGGCGTTTCGATGACCACGACTGGAGGGATGGAGGGATTGTCGTGGCAACGGATACGCTTCGGGTCGTCTTGGCATCCATGTCGGGCGTCGATCGTTCGTGGAGAGCCCGCCGCGATTGGAGGGAACCGCTCTGGCGGCATGAACGATCTTGGGAGACGACGTCCGAACGTCTGCGCGAAGGTCCTTTTCGCTTGATGGGGATGAACGGGCGAATTCGAAGGGCCGTGCAAGGCCGCCATTGGCGGCCCGACATGCCGTCTCGGGGTCAGTGCCCCGGTCCGCCGCCGCCTGCGCCTGCAGAGCGGATGCCCGCGAGCATCAACGCCTGCGTGGGTTTCAGCAGGAGGAAACTAGAAAAAATCTTCGCGCGGGAAACGAATCTGGACAGGACTCGTCTGGACAACGAACGCACCGCCCGGCTCAGAAGCCGGGTGCCGGCCAGTGCGCTCCGGAGGAACGCGGCCCATCTGCCGGCACGCAGCAGCGCGACGCCGTCACCCGGCATCCGCATCCCGCGTCTGGTCTCGATGGTGGTTCCTCCCGCCATGTCGCTTCTTCAGTTCACCTCTTCGATCTACACTCTCGTTCGGGCTCGAAGGAAGCAGCCCTCGGGGCGGTGCGGCCGGTCCCGATCGGGAGAAAATCTCGCACCGGCCGAACCGCCCGCGACTTGCGACCGTTCTCTACTTGTTGATCTCGGCCGCCGTCTCGTTCAGCATTTTCTTCTGCTCGCCGTGCATCAGCATGAGGAAACCGGCGGCGAGCTGACCAACCGCCTGATTGACGATCTGGTTCTGCTCGGCGCTCAGGCCGCTGGTCTGCTGCGTCGCAGGCGCCTGCGTTCCGTTCACTGACTCCACCATCTGTCTCTCCTCCGGTTACGGTTCATGCTCGCTGGCGGTCACCAGGGGCATGAACGCTTGGTCTCGTAGATTTCATCCGCCGCCGCCCGCCGGGGTCGGCAGACCCGCGTCGATCAGAGGCTTCAGGCGAAGCGCGATCTGTCGGCTGGGGCCGCCGCCGCCGTTCAGGAGTTGACGGCACAAAAGCGCCGCATCCGTCTGATGCCCGGCCAGGCACAAAGCGAGCAGCATGATCGCGCGCAGCTCGTCGGCGCTGCCGGCATCATTGGCGCCGGATGCACGCAAGCCGGCGATCGCGTCCTCATGCCGACCTTCCGAAATCTGACCGAGCGCCCGTCCGACGGCGGCGAGCGGGTTTTCCGGCTTGAGCAGCGACAGCGCGTCGAAGATCGGCCTCGCCGCCTCGCCGCAGCCGCGAAGGGCGGCGGAAAGACCGATCTCGGCCATCAGGGTCAGCACCTGTTCGTTCACCTCGAGGGGAACGTCGACAGGGACTTCGGAAAGCGGCTCGGCCTCGGCCATGCTCGTCAAATCGGTCACTCCACCTTCACGACCCGTCGCCGCCGCCGGACCGGCCATAGATCACGTTCACCGCGCGAGCCGCCTTGGGCGCCAGCAGGCGGTCGATCACCGGCGCGGCGAGGGTCATGTACCGAGACGGCGCGGACAGCCGAAGCTCGCCGCGATCGGCGTCGAAGCCGACGGGAAAACGCGGATCTCCGACGCCCGAGTCGCGAAGTGCCGTGCGCACCGCCTCATGCACGCCATGATCGCCCGACCAGGACCGATCCACACGCCTGTCTCTCGCCGAAACGTAGATTCTGCCCGCGTCCTGCACCCAGTCGAGCCCATGCTCGTCCGCCAGATATTGGAGAAACTCGACCGCTTCGCCCTCGTGATCGTAGTGCCGAACCCGACCGCGCACGCCGTCGCCGACATCGACAGTCATGCCGAGATTGAGCCCGAACTCTCGCAACACGTCCGGCAGAGCCTGATCGATGACGGAATAGGGATAGACTTCCGTCATCCATGCGGTGCGGCCCTCGGCGTGCACAGCATCAGGCGTGCCGACCGCGATGGTCAGACAGAGTGCCGCGATGGGTGGAGAAATTCTCCGCTGCAGGTTCACGTCAAGACGTCCTCGATGATTGAATATCCGTTCGGATCGAGCCGAAAGTCAATCAAACCGCTGGTCCGGAAGCTACCCGAAGCGCAAAGTGGGTGCAATAGAAAACGACTAGTTCTTTAATTGAACGAGGTAAGTGAAACGCAATTGAATATTGAACGCTTTGCAGTTTCAAAGTGCATAATTGTGACGTTTGTAAACTGGTGGTTTATTGTTGAAGAAAATCTCGACGAATTGCTTGACGGCCCCGGGCTTCTATGTATTCGATCGGCGCGTTTCCAAGGGTGCGATTGAAGGCGGCCTCCAGACTGATGGCCTGTTCTCAAACGATTGACGAGGTGGTGCCTTGCCGAACGAGCCTTTTACCATCGTCGAGCTCGACCGGGTCTTGGCGGAGGACATGGGGGGAGACCGTGTTCGAACGCTGCAGAAGACTTTGGTCGACGAGGCAGAGCGGTGCCGGGCGCGATTGGACCAGGGCGTTTCCCCGGATGAGGCCAGACGCCTGAATGTCTTGTTGGAGGCCTTCGCCGCAAGCTTGGGTTTATTGCCAGCACTTTGGCATGCACAGCAGGAAAGGAGTTAGTTATGCCAGAACCAGCAGGTGGAGCCGGCGGCGGCGGGGGTGGCGTCGGTGGCGCCGACTTTCAGTTTCTGCAGGGCATCTTCGACCAGGCGGCCGAGGATCAGAAGGCGATCACCAAGGCCAGCGTCGAGGGCAACACCCGGATCGCGGCCAGCAAGGAAAAGCCGAAGATCTGACGTTCGTTCAGGACGTGCGGTCCGGCGCCTTCGGGCGCCGGACTTTCTTCCGCCCGGCGTGTTTCAGCCTTGGCCTCCATCACCTTGACGTCATGGTGCGAGGTTTTGCCACGTGAGTGCCGCATCGGATAAAGCCTTCACGCTCGTCGTCGAGACCGGTCTCCATGCGGGCTCGGTGCAGCGGCTCGCGTCCGGTATCTACACGCTTGGCAGCGAATTCGAAGCCGACATCGTCCTCGCCGATCCCGGGGTCGCATCGATCCACGTGATCCTTGAACTCGACCGCCAGGCGCTGCGCCTGGAGCCGGTTCAGGGCTCGATCGCGGTCGACGGCGAGAGCGTGGCGCTCGAACCCGGCGGCGAACGCCATCTGGCGCTTCCCGTATCCTTCACCATCGGCGACATCCGATTGAGAATGTCCGCGCCGCAGGACTCGGTCCGCATGAAAAAGCGCGTGCGCATGATGGCGCTCGCAGCCGGTGCGGTAGCGCTCGCCGTGATCGGCGTGCAGATGGCCGGCTCGTTTTTCGGCGGCGATTCCGGTGGGCCGGCGGTTTCACTGGACCGGCAGGAACCGGTGATGGCGGCGGCGATGTCCGCCGACGCCGCGCGGAACCAGGCGAACGGCCCGCTTGCCGCATCCAAAACCGGGGCATCCGCGCCGCCGCCGGCGGTCACGCTGGACCAGGCGGCGGCCGAGTTGCGCGCGCGGCTTGCATCCGCGTCGCTCACCGGCGTCGAGGTGATCGCTGCCGGCGATCGCCTTCAGGTTCAGGGCGCCGCGGAGCCCGAGCGCATGGCCGACTGGCGGGAGGTGCGCATGTGGTTCGACGGCGCGTTCGGCCATCGCTTCATCATGGTCGCCGACGTGCGGGAGGCCGAGAAGGAGGAGCCGCCGAAGCTCGCCATCGAGGCGATCTGGTCCGGCGAGCGCCCCTATGTGATGGCTGGCGGGCGTCGCTTCCACGAAGGCGCTGCGATCGGCGACGGCTGGATGATCGAAATGATCCAATCCGATGAAATCGTCTTCAAACGCGGTGATACATTTTTTTCGCTCACATTGTGATCCGGCGCGCGATGCCTTCCGGGTCGGCTGGGCTTCAACGCGGCAGAGAGGAAGCTCATGTCGACATTAGCAACCGGCTCCGTCCGACTGGACCAGGCGCTGGAGCGTGTGGGACGCAGCACGCAGGCGGAGGTCAGCCGGCCGCAGCTTGAACGTTTCAGCGCCGTCTGGCGTGACCCGTCGCCGGTCGAGGAAGGGAAGGCGAGCAGCGAGGGGCTGGCGGACGAGATCTTCGAGTTCATCATGCCCGAGATGCGCAACCCGACGCTGTTCGAAGGCAGCCGTTATCTCGACCTGCTCGAAGATCTCTCCGAGCAGCTGGGCGAGCCCGAGGACGCCGGCGATCAGATCGACCGCTGGGGCGCGCTGGTGCTCCGCCACGAAGTCAGGAAGCACCGGCTTCTCTGGCACTATCTCAACAGTCTGGTCGACAGTTGAGCGCGGTCGGCATGACGGGCGAGCAGCAGGACCTTCTGCAGGCGCTGGCCTATCTGTATCTGCGCCACGGCCAGAACCGGCGGGCGCTGACCCTGGCGCTGCTGGCGGCGCGCTCGGCCCCCGACGACATCGGCCTCCTGCGCCTCCTCGCCTACGCCTTCGTCGCCAATGACGCGCCCAACGAGGCGCTGGAGATCATCGAACGGCTGGAACGGTCGGACTTCGCGCCCGGGGCCGATCGCATGCGTGCGCTCCTGAAGGCACGCGCCCTTCTCCATGCCGGCCGCCGCGTCGAGGCGAGGGCGGTGTTCCGTCAGTTCGTCGAGGCGAGACGAAGCGCGCCCGGCCCGATCGCCGACGTCGCCTTCGACGTCGGCGTGGACGGCGACGAGCCCGAGACCGCGTCCGGTGCCGACACCCTGATCGCAGCGCGCCGAACTTCGCCCCTGCCGAGTGAGCCGGCCGCCGGGGAGGTGAGGGTGAAATGATGCCGCCGGCGCTGAAGGACTGGCTGACCAGACTGAGCGCGCGTCAGGATCTGATCCTGGTGTTCCTCATGGTGATGACCATCATCATGATGATCCTGCCCTTGCCGACGGTGCTGATCGACACCCTGCTGGCCACCAACATGGCGCTGACCGTGCTGCTGATGATGGTCGGCATCTATCTTCGGGATCCGGTCGAGTTCTCGACCCTGCCGTCGGTGATCCTGATCTCGACCGTCTTTCGCCTGTCGCTTTCGATCAGCACCACCCGCCTGATCCTGGTGCAGGCGGACGCCGGCAGGATCGTCGAGACCTTCGGCGAATTCGTGATTTCCGGCAATCTGATCGTCGGCCTCGTGGTGTTCCTGATCATCACGGTGGTGCAGTTCGTGGTGATCACCAAGGGCTCGGAGCGCGTCGCCGAGGTGAGCGCGCGCTTCACCCTGGACGCGCTGCCCGGACGCCAGATGAGCATCGACGCCGATCTCAGAAACGGCGACATCGATCAGGCCGAGGCCAAGCGCCGCCGGCAGCTGCTGCAGAAGGAAAGCCAGCTCTACGGCGCCATGGACGGCGCCATGAAGTTCGTCAAGGGCGACGCCATCGCCGGCCTGGTGATTATCGCGGTCAACCTGCTCGGCGGCGTCATGGTCGGCACGCTGCAGCACGACATGTCGATGAGCCAGGCGCTCCAGGTCTATTCGCTCCTGACCGTCGGCGACGGCCTGGTCGCCCAGATCCCCGCACTGTTCATGTCGATCACCGCCGGCATCATCGTCACCCGCGTGACCACCGAGCAGACCACCAACCTCGGCAGCGACATCGCGAGCCAGCTGGTGCACAATGCGCGCACTCTTCGCCTCGCGGCGATCGTGCTGTTCGGCCTCGGCCTCGTGCCCGGCTTCCCGACGGCGATCTTCTGGACGATCGCCGCGATCCTCGGCGGCACCGGCGTCTTCTTCTACATCCGCGACAAGAGGCGAAGCGAGGAGGAGGCCGAGAATGCCCGGCTCGCCGAGGAGGCCAGGCTCGCCGACGACAGCCCGGCGGCGCTGCCCGGCCAGGACGTGGTCGGGCTCGGCCTGTCGCCGGACCTCTTCGAGCTCGCAGCGAGCGCCGGCTTCGACGCGCGTCTGCAGAAGCTCAGAAAATCCCTCTACGACCAGCTCGGCCTGCCCTTTCCGCAGATCGCGTTTCGCCCGGACGAAAGGCTGGCGTCGGGCCGCTACCAGTTCAAGCTCGACGACTTGCCGATGGAGGAGGGCGGGCTGCGCATGAACAGGCTCCTGCTCCGCGACGAGCCCGATCACCTCGAACTGGCCGACGTGCCGGGCGAGGCCGGCGGGCCGTTCCTCGACCGAACCGAGACGATCTGGATCGAGGATCGGCACAGGCCGACCCTGGACGAGGCCGGCATCGGCTACATGGACACGGTCGAATGTCTGATCGCCTGCGTCCGCCACGCGCTGACCCGCTACGCCTCCGAGTTCATCGGCGTTCAGGAGACCCACGCGATCCTGGCCAACGCCGACGCCGCCTACGGCGATCTGGTGCGTGAGGCGCAGAAGGTCGTGCCGGTGCAGAAGATGGCGGACATCTTCCGCCGCCTCCTCGACGAGGGCGTGCCGATCCGCAATCTGCGGATCGTGTTGGAGGCGCTGATCGAATGGGGCAGCAAGGAGCAGGACGTGGTCCTGCTCGCCGAATATGTCCGATCCGCGCTCAAGCGCCAGATCTGCCACAGCTACGCCGATCCGCAAAAGGTGCTGCACGCCTTTCTGCTCGAGCGTGAGGTCGAGCAGGTGCTGCGCCAGGCCATTCGCCAGACCTCCGTCGGCGGCTATCTGGCGCTGTCCGAGGACGACGGCGCCCGGCTGCTGAGCACCTTCCACCAGCATGCCGAGCGCCTCGCCGCCGACAAGGTCCGGCCGGTGGTCCTGACCTCCCTCGACGTACGCCGCTTCCTGCGCTCGCTCCTGGTCAAGAACAACATCCACGTGCCGGTCCTGTCCTTTCAGGACCTGGCGCCGGAATTCACCGTGCAGCCCGTGGTGACCATTCGCATGGAGACCATGCGGCGAGGCAAGGTCGGTGCGCCGGTGAAAAGGCTCGAGGCCGGTGGCCGGAACGCTGCGGACGCGGATGCAGCCGATTGAAGCAAAAGACCGAACGATGAAAACGAAGGCAAAGATGGCGGGGATACTAAGTCGATGACGAACGCTGCGATATTCGAAGCAGGACTGTGCAGGACGACGGCGCGGCCGATCCAGGCGCTCGCCGTCTGTGCCCTGATGACGGTGGGCCTCGGTGCCTGCGGTCTCAAAAGCCCGCAGATGGCGGCGTATGAGGAGCCGCAGCAGGCCGAGCCGGCGTCGGCCTCGACGCAGGATATCGACTCCCTGATCCGGCTCGGCGACGGCCTGCGCGAGCGCGGCGAGCTCAAGACCGCGATCGCCATGTATCAGCGCGCCGCCGCCCAGTCCGAGAACCCGGAGGTTCTGGTCCGGCTCGGCCGGTCGCTCGGCGATTTCGGCGCCTACGATCAGGCCGCCGGCGCCTATCGCAGGGCGCTCGCGCAGAATCCCGACCATACCAGTGCGCTGCTC
>CBDCTL010000022.1:0-785222 GCA_965222015.1 Geminicoccaceae bacterium | reverse complement strand
CAGGCGGCCTGCGGTTTTTCCTCGGCAACCGCGGAGAGCAGCGCCGCCAGATGGTAAATCACCTCGACGTCATGACGCCGTACGGCATCCTGCAGCTCGCGGGCATCCGTGCAGTCGATATGCTCAAACGGCCCGTCCGATAACGCGCACTTCGCCCGGCGACCTCGCGAACATCGGATGCGATGACCTGACCTGTTCCGAAGCGTTTCTCTCAAAGCAGGCACCAGTTCCGATCCGATCTGTCCGGAGGCGCCCGTCACCAGAATGCGGCCCATGCTTCGTCCTCGACGCGATCCATTGCCGTGTATCGACACTGACCTCGAAAGCGCTGCGAAACGTTGATCCAGCGCAAGGACGGAAGGAGCATCGCGTTGCACGATCGCTACACTCAAAGAAAGCGGCTTAGCTTCAGGAGGTCAGGTCGTGGCAGCCAAGGAAATCAAATTTGCGAATGATGCGCGGACGCGGATGCTGCGCGGTGTCAATCTTATTGCCGATGCAGTCAAGGCGACGCTCGGGCCCAAGGGACGAAACGTCCTGATCGAGCAGTCCTACGGCGCGCCGCGCACGTCTAAGGACGGTGTGACCGTAGCGAAGGCGGTTGAGCTTTCCGATCACTTCGAGAACATGGGCGCGCAGATGCTGCGCGAAGTCGCGAGCAAGACCAGTGATCTCGTGGGCGACGGCACAACCACGGCGACCGTGCTTGCCCAGGCGATCGTGCGTGAAGGCTGCAAGGCCGATGCAGCAGGCATGAATCCACTCGATCTGAAACGCGGCATCGACCAGGCGGTCGAGGCGGTCGTCGCCGAGCTTCATCGGCGTTCGGAAGAGGTGAGCACGAGCGAGGAGATCGCTCAGGTCGGCACGATTTCTGCCAATGGCGATCGCGAGATCGGCGACATGCTGGCCAAGGCCATGGATAAGGTTGGCCGGGAGGGTGTGATCACGATCGAAGAAGCCAAAGGCATGGCCACCGAGCTGGATATCGTTGAGGGGATGCAGTTCGACCGTGGCTATCTCTCGCCCTACTTCGTGACTGATCCCGAGAGCATGAAAGCGGAACTCGAAGACGCCTACGTGCTGCTGCACGAGAAGAAGCTGACGGCGTTGCAGGCATTCCTGCCGGTGCTGGAAAAGGTCGTGCAGTCAGCGAAGCCGCTCTTGATCGTCGCTGAGGACGTCGAGGGTGAGGCATTGGCGACTTTGGTGGTGAACAAGCTGCGCGGTGGCTTGAAGGTCGTCGCGGTTAAAGCGCCGGGTTTCGGCGACAGGCGAAAAGCCATGCTCGAAGACATGGCGATTTTGACCGGCGGTCAGGTGATCACGGAGGATGCGGGTGTCAAGCTCGAGTCGGTGACGTTGGACATGCTCGGCCAAGCGAAGAAGGCGATCATCACCAAGGACGAGACCACCATCGTCGAGGGGGCGGGCGAGCATGCGGCGATCGAAGGCCGCTGCCAGCAGATCCGTGCGCAGATCGCCGAGACCACGTCGGACTATGACCGCGAGAAGCTGGAGGAACGGCTTGCCAAGCTCGCCGGCGGTGTTGCCGTGATCCGGGTCGGCGGCATGACCGAGGTCGAAGTCAAGGAACGCAAGGACCGGGTGGAGGATGCGATGCATGCCACCCGCGCCGCGGTCGAGGAGGGCATTTTGCCGGGCGGTGGCGTGGCGCTGCTCTACGCCGCCAAAGCCCTCGATGCGCTCAAGCCGGAGAACGAGGATCGCCGGGTCGGCATCGACATCGTCCGCCGCGCTTTGCAGACACCACTTCGCCGGATCGTCGACAATGCCGGGCTCGACAGCTCGGTCATCGTCGGCAAGCTTCTGGACAAGGACGATTTCACCTGGGGCTTCGATGCCCAGACCGAGACCTACTGCGATCTGGTCGAGGCCGGGATCATCGATCCGACCAAGGTGGTGCGCACCGCCCTTCAGGATGCGGCATCGATCGCTGGCCTCTTGATCTCGACCGAAGCGATGGTCGCGGAAGAGGAGAAGGACAGCGAAGCTGGCGCGATGGCCGCCTGAAGCTGCCTTAGTCCCAGCGCCGATAGCCCATGGCGCGCTGCACGCGGCGGCGCGCCATGTCTTCGGCAGCCTGGCGCGGCGTGATCCCGCGGTCGCGAGAGTCCTCGATCACTTTTTTCGTGTTGGCTTCAATCTTCTCGGCGATCATATCGAACGCCTGACGTTCAGTCCCGCCTCGATACTCGACCGCTCCGGCAATCACGCCGCCGGCATTGGCAATGAAGTCGGGAATGACCGGAACGCCACGTTTGTGGAGGATCGCTTCGGCCTCGGAGGTGACGGGAATGTTCGCGCCCTCGATGAGGAGCTTGGTATTGAGGCGGGCAACGTTGTCGGCACGAATGACATCCGGGCGCGCTGCCGGAATCCAGATGTCGCAGGCGACGTCGATGATCGCGTCGACCGCAGCCTTCTCACCGATTTCATAGTCGCAGACGTTGCCGCCTTGTTTCTTCAAGCTGATCAGCTTGGCAACGTCGATGCCGTCAGTACTGATCAGCGTTCCTTTCGAGTCCGAGGCGGCAATCAGTACTGCACCACGCTCGCCAAGAAAGCGCGCCGCGTGCGCGCCAACCGAGCCGAACCCCTGAACGGCGATCCTTGCCTCTCGAAGCCTGATCAGGCCAGCGTGCTCAGCCGCTTCAGCCGCAACGGTCACACCAAAGCCGGTGGCACCGATCTCATCGAGCGGAATGCCACCAAGCTCCGGCGGCAGGCCGACTGCACGGCCGATCTCATCCCGAACCCAGCCCATGGCGGTCTCGTTCGTGCCCATGTCGGGACCGGGAATGTAGTCGCCGATCGGCTCTATCGCCTTCGCGAAGGCGCGGACCAAGTTTTCTTTCCGTTCGAGATCCTGTTTGGCATCGGCGACGATGACCGACTTGCCGCCGCCATGGGGCAGGCCGGCGGCGGCGTTCTTCAAGGTCATGGCGCGCGCAAGGCGAAAGCACTCCTCTGTCGTCACATCAGCGGCCATGCGCACCCCGCCGATCGCCGGCCCAGCCGCAACATTGTCGACCACGAGAACCGCGCGAAGCTTCAAACCCGGCTCATAGATCTGAACGATTTTCGCCGGTCCGAGATCATCCATGAAAGTCTCGATTTCGCTCATGCCTTCGCTCCTCGAGGTCATTCCGAAGACAGGCCGAGTTCGGCTGTAGCGATCTCGCGCATCTTGTATTTCTGGACCTTGCCGGTGACGGTCAGCGGGAACTCGTCGACGAATTTGAGGTAGCGCGGGATCTTGAAGTGAGCGATCTGGCCCCGGCAGAAGTCACGAATTTCGTCTTCGCTCGCCGTCTCGCCTTCATGTAGCTTGATCCAGGCGCAGAGCTCCTCGCCATATTTCGGATCGGGCACGCCGATGACCTGCACATCGGCTACTTTCGGATGCTGAAACAGAAACTCTTCGATCTCGCGCGGAAAGATGTTCTCGCCGCCGCGGATGATCATGTCCTTCAGCCGACCGACGATCTGGCAATAGCCCTCGTCGTCGATCATCGCGAGATCGCCGCTCTTGATCCAGCGGGCGGCGTCGATCGCGTCAGCCGTCTTCTCGGGATCGTTCCAATAGCCGGGCATGACGCAGTAACCGCGAGTCAAGAGTTCACCCGTCTCACCGCGCGGCACGATCCGGCCCTGTTCGTCGACGATCTTGACCTCGGTGTGCGGCAGCACCCGGCCGACGGTGCCGACGCGCCGTTCGATCGGATCGTCGACCGCCGTCTCGAAGCTCACCGGCCCGGTCTCGGTCATGCCGTAGGCGATGGTGATTTGCTCCAGATGCATGTCGCGCATCACCCGCTTCATCAGTTCGACCGGGCAGGGGGCGCCAGCCATGACGCCGGTGCGCAGGCTGGCGAGGTCGTATTTTTCGAACTTTTCGTCCTCCAGTTCGGCGATGAACATGGTGGGCACGCCGTGGAGCACGGTACAGCGTTCTGTGGCGATCGCCTCAAGCGTCGCGCGGGCGTCGAAGCCTTCGGAAGGCAGCACCATGGCGGCGCCGTGAGTGACGGCGCAAAGCGTGCCCAGCACCATGCCGAAGCAGTGATACATCGGCACCGGAATGCAGATCCGATCAGCCTCGGTCAGACGCATGTCTTCGGCGACTAAGTGGGCGTTGTTGACGATGTTGTGATGGGTGAGGGTTGACGCCTTGGGCGCGCCGGTCGTGCCCGACGTGAACTGGATATTGATGGGATCGTCGAACTGCAACTCTGTCGCGAGTTCGTTGAGCCGACGAGGGTGATCGTCGTTTCCTCTCGCTTCGAGATCGGAAAAACGAAGCATGCCGGACGAACTCCCGTCATCGAGCCTGATCAACCAGCGAAGTTCGGGATAAGCCTCGATGTCGAGCGGTCCATCGCCGGCTGTTGCAAGCTCCGGGATCAGCTCGGCCAACATCTCTATATAATTGCTGGACTTGAAAGCCTGTGCGGTGATCAGCGCGCTGCAGCCGACTTTTTTCAAGGCATAGTCCAGTTCGCCGAGACGATAGGCCGGGTTGATATTGACCAGGATCAGCCCGGCCTTTGCGGTCGCGAACTGGGTGACCACCCACTGCCAGTTGTTGGGCGACCAGATACCGACCCGATCACCCGGCTCGAGCCCGAGGTTGAGCAGGCCATCGGCGAGACAATCGACCCGTCGCTTCAGCTCGGCATAGCTCCAGCGGACATTCTGATGCGGGATGATCAGCGCCTCGCGTTCGGCGTGAGCCTCGGCCAAACGGTCGAAATTACGGCCGACCGTTTCTCCAAGGAGCGGCTCGAGGCTCGTGCCGTGGACGTAGCTGAGGTTATTGCCGGTCATTACGGGAGCTCGGCCGATGGGGGCCGTCATGCTGACTGAAATAGGCCCACTCGGCAGCAGCCATCAGCGTGACAAAGGTTGCCTTGTCGACCTTGATCAACTGACTCTGATCACCTGCTTCGAAGTACAGCACCTTTTCATCCTGCAGACTCTTGTCGGCGATCGTATCCAGTGTGTACTCGGCGCCGATCGGCGGCACGGCACCGAGATCGCAGTCGGGGAAATACGACTTCAGCTCGTTCTCGCCGGCAAGATCGAGGCTCCGGTGGAACAGCGATTTGAGCGCGCCGAAGTCGATGTGATGCGTACTTGGCAGCACGCCGAGCAGGTACCCCTTGTCGTCCTTCAGAAGCACCGCTTTGACCAATTGGTTGCCTGGTATATGGGCGCTTTGGGCAATTTCGCTCGACGTCGGCGCCGCCGGATGGCCGACGGTCTCATAGTCAATCTGAGCATTGCGCAGATAGGCAGCGATGCGACGGGCGCTGGTCATGACCAATCCTCCCAATCGGTACTTCATTGCTTTTGATCCTGCAGCTATAGGCGCCTGAAAACCTTGAGCCAGATCAAGCATCGAGCCGACGAATGCAGGCATAGACAAAGGAGGTACTCGATGGAGTGGAGAAAGAAAAACCATGTCACTGCACAAGATCCGGCTTGAACTCGCGCGCAACGCCGAATTCCCCCAAGGCAGCAATGCGCGCGGTTACGAATTCACGGCGCCACTCACCACGGACGGCTATCTGGATTCCGACGCGTGGAAGAAAGCGCGTGGCTCATGCCGAGTGCATCGCTTCTGGCAGGGCGAGGACGATGAGTACGGCAACCTCGTGCATCACCGTGGTCGCCACTGGGCCTTTCACTATGACGGTATGGAGGAAGAGGACGAAGAGCCGATCTTCAAGTTCGACCGACACCGCTTCGTGCCCGGCGAATATGTCTCGATTACCGAGCATGACGAGGTGCAGCGCACCTTTCTGGTGACCGAGGTCGTGCCCGCCGATTGAGCAGCATCCCGCGGCAAGCTTGATCCAGCTCAATGCTGAAAGGCGATTGATATCGAAACTGTGATCTGTCGACGATAGCCGATTGGGCGGTTCGTGATGACTGAAGCGGCAAGGTTCGTGATCGAGCATGTCGGCTTTCTCGATCCTCTAGGAAAGCCGCTTCAGGATATGCCGGCCGACCTTGATCTGGATGTCCTGGCCGACTGCTACGGCGCCATGGTCCGGCTTCGGCGGTTCGACGCCAAGGCCGTAGCGCTGCAGCGAACCGGCCGCCTCGGCACCTATGCGGTCAGCCTCGGTCAGGAAGCCATTCCGATCGGTGTCGCCAGCGTCATGCACGCCGAGGACGTCCTTATTCCCTCGTATCGCGATGGCGGTGCGCTTGCCTGGCGCGGGGTCGGCCTGCATGAGCTGTTGCTCTATTGGGGCGGCGACGAGCGCGGCAGTGACTTTGCCGAGTCACGCCAGGACTTTCCCTTCAGTATTCCGGTCGCGAGCCACTGCCTGCATGCGGTCGGCGTCGCCTATGCGATCAAGCTGAGACGAGAGCCCAAGGTCACGGTCTGCATGATCGGCGATGGCGCGACCTCCAACGGCGCCTTTTACGAGGCCATCAACTGCGCCGGTGTCTGGAACGTGCCGGCGGTGTTCGTCGTCAGCAACAATCAATGGGCGATCTCAGTGCCGCGCAGCGCGCAGACCGCAGCCGAGACCCTGGCGCAAAAGGCGATCGCCGCGGGCATGCCGGGGGTGCAGGTCGACGGCAACGACCTGATCGCGGTGCGCCATGCCACGTCCGAAGCGATCGAACGCGCTCGGAACGGCGGTGGGCCGAGCCTGATTGAAGCGCTGACCTATCGTCTGTCCGATCACACCACGGCCGATGATGCCAGTCGCTATCGCACGGCCGACGCAGTCGAGGCGGCTCGCACCAAGGAGCCGGTCACGCGCCTTCGAACATTTCTGAACGCGTCAGGTCATTGGAACGACAGGAAGGAGCAGGACCTTATCGAGATCATCGATGGGGAGATCGATGAAGCGGTCGAGCGCTATCTGGCGACGCCGGTCGAACCGCCGACGGCCATGTTCGATCACCTCCATGCGGAGTTGCCGCCAGCCCTGAAGAGACAGCGCGAGGCGGCGGCTTCCGATATCAGTGATGGCCATAGCGATGGCTGACACGACACTCATAGGGGCCGTCAACCTCGCTCTGATGCGAGCGATGGAAGAGGATGAGCGTGTCCTCGTTCTTGGCGAGGATGTGGGCGTCAATGGCGGTGTCTTTCGCGCAACCGAGGGGTTGCACGAGCGCTTTGGTGTCGAACGGGTGATCGACACGCCGCTCGCGGAGCTTGCCATCGGCGGCGTTGCGGTCGGCATGGCGGCGGCCGGTCTCCGGCCGGTCGCCGAGATCCAGTTCATGGGCTTCATCTACCCGACGATCGACCAGATGCTCAGCCACGCCAGCCGCTTGCGCAACCGCACGCGCGGCCGGCTGACTTGTCCGATGGTGCTGCGAGCGCCCTTCGGCGGGGGCATCCATGCGCCCGAGCATCATTCGGAAAGCACGGAAGCGTTGTTTGTTCATATCCCCGGGCTGCGAGTCGTTGTGCCGTCAACGCCGAAGCGTGCCTATGGTTTGCTGCTTGCGGCCATCCGCGACCCGGATCCTGTCGTCTTTCTGGAACCAAAGCGGCTCTACCGCGCTTTCAAGCAGGCGGTGAAGGATGATGGCAAGAGCCTGGAGCTGGACCGCTGCTTTGTCCTCCGTGAGGGTCATGACCTGACGATGGTGACCTGGGGCGCCATGGTTCAGGAGACGCTCGAGGCCGCCGACAAGTTGCATCAGGAGGGCGTATCGGCCGAAGTGATCGATGTCGCCACGCTCAAACCTGTCGATATGCCGACGATCCTGGCTTCGGTCGAAAAGACCGGGCGCTGCGTGATCGTCCATGAAGCTGCGCGCACCTGCGGCGTCGGCGCCGAGATCGCCGCTTCAGTGGCGAGCGACGGGCTTCTCTCCCTGCTGGCGCCGGTCCAGCGCGTCACCGGCTACGACACGGTCATGCCTTTGCCGCGTCTCGAGGCCTCCTACCTGCCGAGCGTCGACCGGATTCTGGCGGCAGTGCGGCAGGTGATGGGCTTTTCCTGAGAGACGCCATGACGGAGAAAACCCTCAAACTGCCTGACCTCGGTGAAGGCCTGCACGAGGCGGAGATTGTCGAATGGCATGTGGCTGAGGGCGATCAGGTGGACGCGGACCAGCCGCTGGTCTCGGTCGAGACCGACAAAGCGGTGGTCGAGGTGCCTTCGCCCTATGCAGGTCGTGTTGCCAAACGGTTTGGCGAGGTCGGTGACATTGTCGACGTCGGCGCGCCGCTCGTCATGTTTGACGATTTTGGAGCTGACGAAGAGCCCGTGTCCGATGCCGGTACCGTCGTTGGTGAGCTGCCGGTTTCGGAAAAACGACTTGAGGAAGAGATTATCAGCGATGCCGGCGCAAGAGCACCAATCGCCAAGGCGGCACCGGCAGTTCGAGCACTGGCGAGCCGGCTTGGCGTGCACTTGGAAATGGTGGAACCGTCGGGCCCCGGCGGCGCGATAACGCGCGCGGATGTTGAAAAGGCGGCATCGGATCAGACAGGGAGTGCTGACTTACGGGCGCTTCGCGGCGTGCGCCGGGCGATGGCGGCGCGCATGGCCAGGGCTCACCGGGAGATCGTGCCGGCAACGGTGAGTGACGACGTCGATGTCGAAGACTGGATCGACAAGGGCGACGTGACCGTGAGGATTATCCGCGCCATCGTTGCCGCCTCCTCTGCGCAGCCGGACTTGAACGCCTGGTACGATGCCGAACGCGGCAGGCGGCGGCTGCATGACGCCGTTAATCTCGGCATCGCTGTCGATACCGCAGATGGCCTGTTCGTGCCGGTGCTGCGCGATGTGGGGCGGCGCAGCGACGCGGATCTGCGGGCGAGTCTGGAGCGGATGAAGGCAGACATTCGCGCGCGAAGCATACCGCCCGGGGAGCTGCGCGGCGCCACGATCACGCTCTCGAACTTCGGGATGCTCGCCGGCCGTTACGCAGCGCCGGTCGTCGTGCCGCCACAGGTCGCAATTCTCAGCACCGGGCGCGTTACGCCCACAGTCATCGCTTACAAAAGCAAGCCGGCGATCCGCCGGATCATGCCGTTATCGCTGACCTTCGATCATCGGGTGGTGACCGGCGGCGAGGCGGCGCGTTTTCTCGCTGCTGCGATGGCCGATCTCTCCAAGGCAAGCTGAGGCCGTCAGAAACAGGGCTTCTCGAGCGACAGGATGTAGGCGACCAGATCGTCGACGTCGAGTCCGAGCACGTGCACGACATCCGGCATGGCGACATGCGGAAACGTAATGTTGGCGTGAATGTAATCAGGACTGCGATAGTTGGCGATTGCGGTAAAGCTTGGCGGGTCGTGCTTCATTTGTCCGCCCGGCTCGACGTCGTGACAGTCGGCGCACCATTCCCGCGCCGTCTCTTTGCCGGCTACAGGGTCGCCGTCAGCCAGAGCCATGCCCGAGAGGCCGAGGGATATCACGCCAAGGCACATCGCCGATCGCATGGCAACGTCCATGGGTGCCTCCTGATCGTTGCGCGTCAACCATTGTCAGCTTGATCGCAGTTCGGCCCGGCGCCCTTGAGCTGCGTCAAGGTTTTCTTCCTGCCGATCGTACACATATGAAATTCATCCTTGTTTCCGTGACGCCTTCGGCGTCGCAAAGGAGGAGGAGATGACCGATACGACGGCTGATGCCAAGCCCGGCGGCACTGCTGACGTCAAGCGCCATGTGCGCCGGCGAAGCACATGGATCCGGCTGATCTACATGCTGATTCTGGCGATAGCCTGGACCATTGCCGAGATCGTGCTCATCGCCGTCGTCGTGCTGCAGTTTCTCGCGAAGCTGTTCACCGGCGAGCCGATCGAGAATCTGACAAGCTTCGGCCGCAATCTGGCCGAGTACATGGCGGGGATCGTCCGTTTCCAGACCTTCGTCACCGAAGATCTCGCCTTTCCGTTCGCGCCTTGGCCGTCGGTACCGGAGCAGAAGTCGTCGAACTGAGCGCCTTCGTTTCGCTATCTCATCGGCCTCGAAAGTCTGCGGGACGTGCGCTGATTGGCGAGCCTTGGGATACACCGACGCGCATTCGAATGTTGATGCACGTCAAGCCCGTCGGGACGCGACGCTGCTAGGATCCGATCGAAGAGTTGGAAGCGCTTCGATCCGGCCATGCTACGCATCATCGATATTTTGAACGTCGCAGCCGAGCGACAGACGGGGCCTGAACCATCGGCATGTGCGTCCGCCGGCGGCAAGGAAGCTGCCGCCCGATCCGATGACGTTCGAACGGAAGCGGAGAACTCTCGATCGCCTACTTTGATGAGACGCCAGACGGTTCGTGCCGATCTGGAGAGGATGATGCGCGCTTTTGGTGTCAAGTCGGATAGCTTGCCGCTCTATAAGGACGAACTCATCGAGGCGGAACATAGCTGCGCGCTCTGTCGGCATGTCGAACGTTGCCGCGCCTGGTCTGCCAAAGAATGTCGGGGTGATGCACCGCGTCTGTTTTGCGCCAGTGCCGCCCTCTTCGAGGAGATCACACCGGATCCCTTCTGGTCCGAGACTGCGCCAGGACGCTGGCATACGGATGCCGGAACCTCGCCGGTGCTGCGGCTGCTCGCGTCCGAATGTGCGGCGCCGACCGAAGCGCCACCGAAACTCGGTGCGCGAAAGCTCGAGCGTTTTATCAGTGTCGCGCTGGCCTTGGATGCGCTGATCGACTTATGGTCGCCATCGTCGGATGCGCCTGATCAAACGGTAAAGGCTTCACGTGGAAACGCCGACCTCGATGCGGCGATCGACAAGCTGTTCGATCGCCAGGACGGCCTCGGGAAGGCAGGCTTTGCCCGCATCCTGCAAGTCGCTCTGTGCGACCGGCGCCTCGCAGAATTCCTTTGCAGCCTTCACGGCCGCTCGCGGCAGGAGGCAAGAGCAGCCGAGCCGGTTACGGTCTGAATGGAGCGTGCCGACATGTTCGAGCAGAGTCGATGGGTATCGCGATCGGTCGCAGCGATGTCGATGCCTGCGATCAAGGACATGGCGATGCGCAGCGCTGCTGTCGAGGACGCAGCGTCGCTGACCTTGGGGCTGCCGTCCTTTCGAACGCCGGCGCCGATAACCTGCGAAAACAGGAACCGCCTCTTCAATCTGGCCTCCGTGCCCGAGCTTGCCGGCAGTCTCGTCTATCTCTTCATCTTCTCGAATGCCTATGCCATGAGCGGCTGGCGGCTCGCCTATGCCATCATGCCCGTTTGGCTGAAGCGCGAGACGCTCAAGGTCCATGATGCGACCATCATCTGCACGCCGCGTATCCCGCAAGTCGCCGGCATCGCCGCCATTTCGGCCGAGGCCTGACACATCGCGGGATTCGAGGCCGCCCTTGCAAAGAGGCTGAGGCTGATCCGCGAGCGCCTCACGCCGACATGGATTGGACGTCGGGAGTCGTCGACTGGCCCTCAGGGACTCCGAGACAGGCTTCGATTTGCCGCCGATCGAGTGTTTCGTTGGTTTCGAGTTCGGTCACCAGACGTTGCACCTCGGTGCGATGCGATTCGAGGATCTGAAGAGCCTGATCCTCAGCCTCGGTCACGAAGCGGCGAACGGCCTGATCGACTTCATGGGCGGTCTCCGGACTGAATTGTCGCGGCTGCGCGATCTCCCGTCCCAGGAAGGGATGCTCCTCGCTTTGCCGGAGGTCGACAGGCCCGACCTCGTCGGCCATGCCCCAGCGCGCCACCATGGCGCGAGCGAGGCTGGTGGCCTGATGGATGTCGTCGTCGGCGCCCGAGCTGACATTGCCGAGAAGGAGCTTTTCCGCCGTCCGCCCGCCCATCATGACGGCGAGCCGTGCGCGCAGATAGTCTTCGGGCAAGGTGTGGCGCTCCTGCTCCGGCAGCATGTGGGTTGCCCCAAGTGCACGCCCGCGCGGGATGATGCTGACCTTGTAGAGAGGATCGGCGTTCGGCAGGAAATGCGCGACCGCCGTGTGGCCCGCTTCATGCACGGCGAGCCGATGCCGCTCGTCCGGCTGGATGGCGAGCGTGCGCACCGAGCCCATCATCAGCTTGTCGCGCATGTCGTCGAGATGCGCCCTGGTCACCGCATGGCTGCCGGCACGCGCCGCCGTCATCGCGGCTTCGTTGATCAGGTTTTTCAGATCCGCCCCCGAAAATCCAGGCGTGCCGGCAGCGATCACGGCAAGGTCGACGTCGCTGGCCAGCGGCACTTTCCTGGTATGCACGCCGAGTATCGCCTCGCGTGCGGTCTTGTCCGGCAATTCCAGCGTGACATGACGATCGAAGCGTCCCGGCCGCAGGAGTGCCGGATCGAGCACATCGGGCCGGTTGGTCGCCGCGAGCACGATGACCGTCTCGTGACCTGTGAAGCCGTCCAGCTCCGAGAGGATCTGATTGAGGGTCTGCTCGCGTTCGTCATGGCCGCCGCCCAGGCCGGCACCCCGCACGCGGCCGACAGCGTCCAGCTCATCGATGAAGATGATGCAGGGCGCCCGCTTCTTCGCCTCTTCGAACATTTTTCGAACTCTGGAGGCGCCGACGCCGACATAGAGCTCGATGAATTCCGAGGCGGAGATATGGAAAAAGGGCACGCCGGCCTCGCCGGCAAGGGCACGGGCAAGCAAGGTCTTGCCGGTGCCGGGAGGGCCCATCAGCAGAACGCCGCGCGGCGGCTCGGCGCCGAGGCGACGATAGCGGTCCGGCTCGCGCAAAAACTCGACCAGCTCCTCGACCTCCCGCTTGGCGTTGTCCTGACCGGCGACATCGGCGAACGTGACCGTGCTCTCGCTGCCGCTCTCCTTCCTGGTCGATCCGCTCAGAAATTCGTTGGGATCCATGCGGCCACCGAAGCCGCCCATGGATCTGGCCACGCGCCGCCAGAAGAACCAGTAGATGCCGATGAGGATGGCCCACGGCAGAAGGGAGAGCAGGATCCGGCTCGCGTCGTCCGACTTTCCGGGCAGGACCTCGACTTCGACGTTACGCTGCTCCAGCAGCGGCAGCAGTTCGGGATCGCCGACGGCAGGAATTCGGGTGGTAACGCGCGAGACCGGAGGACCGGATGGGCGAACGACCGTCGCTTCGCGCAGATCCGCCGAGATCTCGTCCGCGCTGAACGTCACGTGACCGACCTGGCCTTCGACGGTCAGTTGCTTGAACTGCGTGTAGGGAATCTTGGCGTCGGTCGGTACGTTCGTGGCTGTGCTGAAGAGCAGAGACAGCAGCAGAAAACCGCCGACGATCAGATAGATCCCCCAGAGCGACTGCTTGTCGATTTGACGGTCGGGCATGATCGAATGCCGCTTGGCACGTCCGCAATGACTGCCGTCTCACTGTGGCAGGTTTCGCCGCGCGAACTTTGAGACAGATCAAGGCTGGTTCGGCAGCAGAACCGCTGCTCCCTGCAGGCGCCGGTCTCTCAGTCTGGCCAGCGCTTCGCTGGCCTGGCCGAGCGGGAGGTGCTGCAGGTCGCCATCGACGATATGCAGATCGGTTCTGCAGACGCCGCAGGCGGTGACCTTGACCAGAACCTGGTCCGATCTCGGATGCGGCATCGGCAGCTCCATCATCCGAAGCGGCTCGCCGGGCTTTTCCAGTACCATCGCTTTCACGATCTGGCCTCCTTGGTGAGCGGCCAGCCTCGATCCAGGCTCGCCTCGGCACCATGACACGGATCAAATGCACGCGCCGACGGCGGTCGTATAGCGAATGCTGGAAGTCGCGGGTCATGCCTCGAGGCTGGCCGCCGGAGTGACAATCTTGCATTGTTTTCCCGTGCCCTCAGCGATTGCATTCGATGAGGCGTCAAGGCACAGATCGGCCATCAGCGGCAGGTGGTCCGATGCAACGCGCGTCAGGCTGCTTAACGGGATTTCGACCGCTTCGACGACGATGCCGTCGCTGACGAAGATGTGGTCGATCCGCGCGATCGGAAGACGCCCAAAAAAAGTTCCCTTTTGCGTGCTCGTTGGCAGAGCGGCATCGACATTCTGCAGCCATTGTCCAACTCTGCGGCAGGCTGGCGCATTGGGCAGGGCGTTGAGATCGCCACAGAGCACTGCAGGATTGCGACAGGCCGGATCGGCGAGCCAATCCGGACCGGCAAGCGCATCCGCCTGGGCCTTCCGTTCGTTGGGCGAAAGACCGAAATGGGTGTTCAAGACCTGGATCTCGATATCGCCCGCCTCGATCGCGACCCAGAGCGCGCCGCGCGGCTCGCGTGGCCTTCGCGTCGCTGGCGAGGGGAGGGCGTCGGCCTTGACCAATCGCATCGGCAGATGGGTCAGGATCGCATTGCCGTAGCGCCCTTCTTCGACATGCAGCGCCGCCGAAAAAATCTGCTCCATTTCGAGGTGGCGAGCGATGAGGTTCGCCTGGTCGACGCCGTTCGAGCGCCGCCTGCCGACGTCGAGTTCCTGCAGCGCCACGATGTCCGGCGCGTGCCGGGCGATCACCCTGGCGATGCGCTCCGGGGCGAGCTTGCCGTCCATGCCGACGCAGCCATGGACGTTGTAGGTCAGAACCCGAAGTTTTTTTAGGGGCCTCCGGACGCGGGAGACGATAGCCGGGCTTTCGATCCGACCGAGCACCGTCAGTGCCGCCCGTCGCAGATCGAGCGGCCGAATCGGCTTCGCGTTGTCAGCCGTGAGGGGGCTGTCCGCCGGAAGCAGAACGAAGCCGTTCGTCTCTTCCGGACCAGGGCCGCAATGGGCGCCGTTCTCGATGGCGAAGCTCAGAGGCGAGAGGCCGTGGCGCCAGCCGCAAAGCACCATCGCGCCGGCATAGGCGTGATGGCAAAGGGTGACGAGATCGCGCGCCGCGTCGTCGCGGAAGGGGTGATCGGCACCGAGGATCGGCGCGGCATCGTCCGGCAGCGTGAAGCGGCCGTCTTTGGTATGGGCGATCGCACGTCCCTCGCCCCCGGCGATCAACACCATCGGGATGTCGGCATCGGTGACAAGCGCCTCGGCGATCGCCGTCCGTTCCCGTTCGCTCAGTGTGCGCGGCGGATAGACCAGTCCGATCGGTCCGAGGGCGACGACGGTCGGGCCGTTCGCCTGTTCGGAATCACCATCGGCGTCGTCGAAGCGAAAGAGGCGCTGCAGCCGGCCGCCGCCCAGCCAGCCGGCGCGATGATGGCGCGAGCTCTCGCCGCCATCCTTTGCGGGCTCATGTTCGGCCGTCAGCACCGTCGCAAAGCTTGCATTGACCGCTTCGTCCAGCGAGCGTCCGAAGCGGCGGGCATAGGGGGTGACGGCCTCCTGGCCGTGATCGGCGTAGATCCAGACATCGTAGTGGCGGCGTGTCGCTGTATGAGCGGCGCGCCAAAGGCGGGCGATGGCGTCGTCGATGCCCTTCAGCGTCCAGTGGGCGAAGGCGGAGCCCGGTCCGCGCCGATGCGCCTGTTCGTCATAGCCGAGCAGATTGAGGTGAACGATCGGCAGGCCGCGCGCGATGTCGATCTTGGCGCCGATGACCGTGAGCTCGCGCAGGAGGATCGAGATCGCGACCCGTGTCGGCACGAATTTGAGCTCCTTGACCAGATCGCGCCGGTCGATGATGCCGCGTATGCAATCGACGATCGCCAGGACGAGTTCGAACGCGAGCAGCGCCAGGGTGCGCAGGAAGCTGTAGGCATTGCTCAGGATCAGCAGCATCGTCGCCGGGCGCCTGCCGTCTCTCAGCGGCGGCCCCCAGCCGAGCGACGTCGGGCAGAAATGCGCCTCGTCAGCACCCCCTTCGTAGATGTCCGCATAGGCGCTGCCGCCGGACAGGAGCGCCTGTCCGCCCCGCCCTGCGATCACCGGTTCGATCGCCGCGACGGTGCTCGGTTCGTACATGCGAACCACACGCGCGGACGGCGGATGATAGAAACTGAACGTCGGGACGGCGTTCCTGACGCCGTAAAACAGCTCCGCCTGCACCGCGGGAGTCGTCGACGGCACGCCTGAATAGAGCCGATGCAGACGGTAATGCTCGCACCGGAGCAGCTTCGCGAGAAAAGGCATGCTACTCTTCAACGCCTTCTCGAGCTGCGTGTGCGAGAGGCCGTCGATCTGGATCATGACGAGACCGGGAGCAGTCTCCGTGCCCTCCGATCGCGGCAGCCGGAAAAGGCGCACGAACCATTCGCTGCGGCGAAAGAAGCGGCTGATCCTTCTAGCCAGCACTTCGAGCCTGGCGATCATGATCGCGGCTCTTTCCTGGCACTTCCGATGTCGAGGCCGGCGCCGACGGCGTCGGCCATGCTCCTGACGATGTCCCATTCGGCCCCGATCAGATGGAGCAGTTTTTCCCACTCGGCGTCAGGTTTCCCCGTCGACGTCACCATCGTGCCGATCAGGGTCCCGTAGTGTCGAGTAGCTTTCTTCGCCGATGACGTCATCGAAAAGGCTTCGGCGGTCTTTTGGACCTGCTCCCCGAGTGTCCTTCTTTCCGCGGTCGTCCGTGTCGCCATCCAATCGAGCGCGCCAGCAAACGCTTCGGCATCTTCCTCCATGAGCAAGCGGCCGTTCTTCTCGTTCCGCACGACCTCCCGCGCGCCGGAGGCATCGAGTGCGACCACCGGCAGGCCCGCGGCCATCGCCTCGGTGAGCACCATGCCCTGCGTCTCGCTCTTCGATGCGAAGGCGAAGACGTCCATGGCGTGATAGGCATCGATCAGGGCCTGGCCGCTCAAACTGCCCGTCATGTGAAGACGATCACAAAGACCGGCGTCTTCGAACCGGGATCGGATCGCTGCAGCCGAAGGACCGTCGCCGACGACGAGGAAACGCGCATGTTCGTGCGATCGGAGAAAGCGTGCGACGGCGTCGCTGAGAAAGGCGAGGTTCTTTTCCGGCGCCAGGCGACCGAGATGACCGACGACCAGATCGGACACCGCGATGCCCAGGCGCTGTCGAAGCTTCCGGCCGTCGCCCTTGGCGAACCGATCGATCCACGCCGGTCGGCACGACCGCGATCGGCACCGTCACGCCTCGCTTGCGGATCAACTCGGCGATGCTCTCGCTCGGTGCGAACACCTGATCGCCGGCCGTCGCAAGCTCGACGAGAAGCGTCCGAGTGATGGCGAGTCGGGGACGTAGTGCGATACTGCGTAAAGCGTGTGATGGGTGAAGACCAGCGGCAGCTCGCGGAAGCGGGCGATGCGCAGTGCCGTCATGCCGGAACACATCCGGTGCGCACACTGTGGAGGGCAGTCCGACATCGACGAAATCGAACAGTTAGTCGGGGCCGGCATCGCCCAAACTCAAAACATCGCGATAACGCGCAGCGCCGGTCAGCTTGGCGGCAGCCACCGTCAGACCCCGGCGTTTCAGCTCATGCACGATGACGCGCCCCGACGTGGTTTTGCCCGACGACATGGACGTCCCGATCAGCAGGATAACCGGTTTGAGCAATGGCGACGTGGTTTTGCCCGACGGATCGAGATGGGTACAGAAGTGATCCATCGTCACCTTGTCGTCGCCCCTGACGATATGGCCCCTGTAGACCAGCTCCATCATGGGCGGCAGCAAAGGCGACACGGACGTCGCCTTGCCTAGGAGCCCGGCGGAGGTCAGCGCGTGCAAGTTGTGATCATCGCCGATGCTCTCCCAATCACCGACGCCCTCCAGCGTCGCGGCCCGCTTGCCGAAGGCACCGATCACGAGATCGCCGTCGAACACCTGGCACATGCGGCCGGACGGCAGCTCGACGTGGTAGAGCGGCCCGGGCTTGCCCGTCACCTTGCACAGCACGCAATCGCCGGTCGCCCAGGCACGGTGCGGGAGCGGGCGATACTGAAAAGCCTTCGTCTCCAGATCGGTGATGCGGGTGATCGAGCTCAAAAAGGGCTGCATCGGTCGTCTCTCCTGTTCGCCGTTTACGGAACCGGGTGCTCCAAAGGCGGCGCCGGCAGCAGGAGGGAGAGAAGGGCGGTCCGCTCCAGCGTCTCGTCCAAGTAAAGGCATTCATGCGGGGCGTGGGCGCCATCGCCGAGCGGCCCGAGACCATCCAGAGTCGTCGTGAACAGGCTTGTGGTGTTGCCGTCAGAGCCGCCGCCGGCGAACCCTTCGCCGAGCTCCATGCCCAGCTCGCCGGGCAGTCGTCGTGCCGGGTTCGAGATGAGCCCGGCCACTCCTTCGCCGCGGTCCGGGCGGATCCGCCTCGCGAGGGTCAGGCGAAGCTCTCGGTTTTTGAACAGAGCAGGGTCGATCGACCGCGCGATATAGTAGCCTTGGACTTCGTCGCAGGACAGCTGGGAAATTTCGTGCAGGTGTTCTTCTGTTTCGACCCCTTCCGCGACGACCTTCATGTCGAGGCTGCGGCCCATGGCCGTGATCGCCTTGATGATGTGCGCGCTCTGTGATCGGTCCGTCAGGCTCGAAACGAAGGTTCGGTCGATCTTGATCTTGTCGAAGGGAAAGCTCTGGAGATAGCTCAGCGACGAATAGCCTGTGCCGAAGTCGTCCATCGAAATATGGACGCCGAGATCCTTCAGTGCTCGCAGGGTCTCGAGGATCTGATCGCGGTTTTCGATCAGAATCGATTCGGTGATCTCGAGTTCGAGCGGCGATCCGGACAGCCCGGTCTCCTCGAGGATCCCGGCCACCGTTTCCGACAGACCCGGACGTCTGAACTGAACCGGGGATAGATTGACCGCGACCCTGAGCGGTTCGGGCCAGCTCGATGCATCCTCACAAGCCTGGCGCAGCGCAAACTCGCCGAGCGAGATGATCAGACCCGTCTCCTTGGCGATGGGAATGAACTCGGATGGCGGCACGTCGCCGAGCGTCGCGTCCCACCAGCGCAAAAGCGCCTCGAAGCCTTCCGGACGTCTCGTCCGGCAGTCCACCAGCGGCTGGTAGGCGATCGACAGCTGTCGGTCGGCGACGGCTTTGCGCAGCCGGCTTTCCAAGGCGTGCCGAGCCTGCAGCGCTTCGTTCATCTGATGCTCGAAGAAGCGGAACGTCGCCTTGCCGTCGGCCTTGGCACGGTACATGGCGGTGTCGGCGTTCCGGATGAACTCCGCGATGGTCTGGCCGTCATGGGGATAGACGGTGATGCCGATCGAGGCCGAGACCACCGCTTCCGTGCCGTCGAGCTTCAAGGGCGTCGTGAGGGCGGCGATCAGCCGCTGGGCGAGGCTGGCCGCGCTGACGGTCCGTGCTCGAGCGGACCTTCTCCGCGCGCGAGTTCGTGAAAAAGGCGTCGGTTGGGAAGATCGATCAGCGGATCGTGCAGAGCCTGGTGATGGAGCTGCGCTTCCGCCATCTTCCGGGCAGTAATGTTCCTGAAAGCGAGAACCTGGCCACGGGATCCATCGGCGAGCTCGATGAACTTCCCGCTGACCTCTGCGGGAAAGCGACTGCCGTCGAGGGCGGTCATCTCGATTTCGACGGGGTCTTCACTGCGCTGCAGGAGCCATCGCTCGATCTCCGAGCGATCCGCCGATCCGAACCAGCCGAAAATCGACCGCGATGTCATGTCCCCGCTCAGGGAAAGCGCCCGTCTCACCGCCGCATTGGTGTCGATGAGCTGGCCGTCGCGATGGACGATGAGTCCTTCGAGGGCGCTGTCGGAAAGAATCCTGAACCGCTCGGCCTGCGCCTGGAGTTCGGACGAATGTCTGCGGTCGAAGAGTGCGCTGGCGAGGCCCATCGAGAGGAGCATGGTGACGATCAGGACGACGAGACCGGCCAGGGCTTCGCGCGAGATCCCCGACGACAGTTCACCGTCCCAGAGGCCGAGCTCGAGACGGACCGCGCCCAAGCGCCAGCCAGACGTCGGCCCTGGCCTTCGCATGGAGCGCGCGATCGGCGATGGTGAAGGTCGCGACGGGCCGAGCACACAGACGAGGGCGGCGACGACCACCAGGCGGTAGTCGTGTTGATTGACGAGACAATCGTAGATCTGCCAGATGCCTGTTGCGTGGGCCCGTTCCTTGCCAAGACATCGATCGATCTCTCGATCCACCGATCACGAACCTCAATAGCAGTTTAGGTTTAAGAGACCGTTAACGCCGGGAACCCAAGGCTTCGGAAAAAACCGCTCATCGGGGCCGAGCGGCTGGGTCCGCCTCTTCTCCACGCCCTGAGAAGGCATTTGCCGATGCAATGGTCGTAAATGTTGATGGGCGAGACCGCGTGACGCATGGTCAGCGGGCGTTGGGCGGCGAGATCATCGCATTCGCCGGCCGGGGATCGTGGGGTGGCGGCCGGACGATCGTCCCCGAGCCGAGGCGGAGGAGCGTGCATGAACGATGCCGGCATGAACCATGAAGACCTGGTCAAGCGACTTGGACGTCTGGCGAAAGACTCGCTTCATCTCTGGGATCTGCCGGACGGCGCGGCCACGACGCTGATCAACCTCTCGGAAAACGCCACCTATCGGGTCGACAAGCCCGGGCTCGATCGACCGGACATTCTGCGCGTGCATCGGGCGGGCTACCACTCCGGAAACGCCATCGCCTCCGAGCTCGCCTGGATGAAGGCGCTGCGGGAGGAGGCGGGCGTGATCACGCCGACCGCCATCGCCGGGCGAGACGGCGAGCTTATCCAGCTCCACGGGATCGGCGGGCTGGCCGCCCCCCGCCATCTCGTGCTGTTCGAATTCATCGAAGGGGTCGAGCCCGACGAGAATCAGGATCTGATCAAGCCTTTCGAGAATCTGGGCGAAACCTCGGCGAGGCTCCATCTTCATGTCATGGACTGGCGCCCGCCGGACGGTTTCGAGCGTCTGACCTGGGATTTCGAGCACATGCTGGGCGCTCGGCCGAACTGGGGCGACTGGCGTCGGGCACCGGCCATGGATGCCGGCATCAGGGCGATCCTCGAGCGTCAGGCGTCGACCATCGAGCGGCGGCTCCGGGGCTTCGGCAAGGGACGGCAGCGCTATGGGCTGATTCACGCCGACATCCGCCTCGCCAACCTTCTGATCACCGGCGACAGCACCCGCGTGATCGATTTCGACGACAGCGGTTTCGGCTGGTTCCTCTACGATGTCGCGACTGCGCTTTCCTTCATCGAGGATCATCCGAAAGCGCAGGAACTGATCGACGCCTGGCTCCGCGGCTATCGCCGCATCCGCGCGCTTCCCGCCGAAGACGAAGCGGAGATCCCGACCTTCGTCATGCTCCGCCGCATGGTGCTCCTGGCCTGGATCGGGTCCCACGGGGACACCGATCTGGCAAGGCAGCAGGGACCGGAATTCACGCGCGTCTCGGCGGCGCTGGCGGAGGACTATCTCGTCAGGTTCGGCTGAGCGGCGATCGATCCGCCAATCTCAGGCAGACGAATGGCGCAGCCTGGCAAGGGGCAGGGCGCTTTCGGTCAGCGCCCCCAGCGAAGGGCCAGCGGGTCGGCGGCACGGGCGAGCTCCAGCAGGCCTTCGCGCGTCGCCGGCGGCAGGGGCGGCAGGGGGTGGCGGACGTGGTCGGAGCGTATGACGCCGCCTTCCTTCATGACGGTCTTGCAGGCGCGAAGGCCGCATTGACGGTTTTCGTAGTTGATCAGCGGCAGCACGGCCGCGTAGCGCGCGGCCGCCAGGGTGCGGTCGCCGGCGGCGTGGGCCTCGACGATCGGCTTGATCAGATCGGGCAGCAGCGCGCTGGACATGGTGCCAGTGGCGCCGGCATCCAGGTCGGCCATGAGCGTGATCGCCTCCTCGCCGTCGAACGGTCCCTCGATGGTCGAGCCGCCCTCGGCGATCAGCGACCTCAGCTTGTCGGCCGTGCCCGGCATCTCGATCTTGAAACAGGCGACCATCTCCAGTTCGCGCGCCATTCTGGCGAGGAACGGCACGGACAGATGCACGCCCGCGAGCGGCGCGTCCTGCACCATGATCGGAATGCCGATCTCGGCGGCGCGGGCGAATTGTTCGTAGGTCTGCTCCTCCGTGCCCTTCAGGAGGGCGCCGTGATAGGGCGGCATCAGCATCACCATGGCAGCACCCATGGCCTTCGCCTGGCGCACCCGCTCGACGACGATGCCGGTGGAAAAGTGGGAGCAGGTGACGATCACCGGCACGCGGCCCGCGAGATGTTCGAGGCAGAGCCGGGTCAGCTGGTCCCGCTCCTCGTCGGACAGGAGAAACTGCTCGGAATAATTGGCGAGAATGCAGAGCCCGTCCACGCCCTGGTCGACCATGCAGTCCAGCACCCTACGCATGCTCTCGAGGTCGAGGCTGCCGTCGTCGTCGAAGGGCGTCGGCGCCACCGGCCAGACGCCGCGATAGGGTTTTTGTTCGCTCAAGCCACCGCCTCCCGATTCTCCAGGGTGCGGACGCGAGGGCCCGCTTACCCGAAGCCTATCGAATCGCTAGGCTTGGGTCGACCCATCGGCCGAAAGCGTGACGAGATCAGCCATGACCACCGTTCTGCTCACCCACGATCCGGCCGCCCGCGACCTTTATTACGGACCGCGGGCGCTCGACGGACTTCGCGCGCTCGGCTGTGTGCTTCGGCTGCATGAGGGGGATGAACCGCTTTCGGGCGAGGCGCTGATCGAGGCGGCGGTCGGCGTCGACATCATCGTTTCCTATCGTGCCTCGCCGGGCGAGGCCGGGCTGTTCGAGCGATCGCCGGATCTCAAGGCCTTCATGCGCTGTGCGGTGGACATCCGAAACGTGGACGTCGAGGCGGCTTCGCGCCAGGGCGTTCTCGTGTCCCGCGCGAGCCCGGGCTTCGCCGCATCGGTGAGCGAGCTGGTGCTCGGTCAGATCATCGACCTCGCCCGCGGCATCACGTCGGCGGCGGCGAGCTACCGCCGGGGCGCGGTGCCCGAGACGCATATGGGAAGGCAGCTGGCCGGCAGCACCATCGGCATCGTCGGCTACGGCGAGATCGGTCGCCATCTGGCGGCACTCGCCAATGCCCTCGGCATGACCGTCCTGGTGACCGACCCCTATGCCGAAGTCGAGGACGATGCGATCACGCAGCTGCCGCTTTTCGACCTTCTCGCCCGCGCCGACATCGTGGTCAGCCTGGCGGTCGCCAACGAGGAGACGGAGAACCTGTTCGATGCCGGCGCGTTCGCCGCGATGAAGGAGGGGGCGCTGTTCATCAACCCCTCGCGCGGTAATCTGGTGGACGAGGCGGCGCTCGAAGCCGCCCTCGACCAGGGTCGGATCGCCGGCGCCGCCCTTGACGTCGGCCGTGCCGCCGACCAGATGCCGACGCCTTCGCTCGCCGCCCATCCGAAGGTCGTCGCCACGCCCCATATCGGCGGGCTCACACGACCGGCGATCGAGGCGCAATCCCTTGAGACGGTCGAACAGCTCGGCGCCCTGCTGTCCGGAACGATCCCGAAAGGGGCGGTGAACGCCGAACGCGCCCACCGGCTGCAGGCGTTCGGGATTTCTTCGGCCTGACCGGGATGAGGCGGCGTCCGTGTCAGTGGCCCTGCAGATCCGGCCAGTCGGGACCGGGCTCGATGCGGCCGACGATGGTGCCGGCATGGTTCTTCAGGACGGGGCCGGCGACATCCTTCAACCGTTCGCGCGCCGCAGCGTCGACGGCGCCGAGGCCTTCGAGCAGCGCCATCAGGGCGACGGAGGAGGCGCGGGTCGCGCCGTCCTCGACCTTGAGGACGACGCCGATGCCGCGTTTCGGGAGTGCCGCCGTGTAGACGCCTTCGGCGCCGGTCTTGGCGATCACGTTGGGGCAGGCCTCCATGACCGCCGTGCAGGGCCGGTCTTCGCCCGCGACCATCTCGGGATGCGCCTGCATCGCCACGGTGAGACGCCTGCAGGCGTCTGAACGTGCATCTTCCAGCCCTACGGGATCGGCGAACCGCGCCATGGCGGCGGCGAGGCCGGCGAGCGGTATGGCGAAGGTCGGGATACCGCAGCCGTCGACGGCCGGGGCGGGCAGGGGGGAGGCGCCGGTCATCGCAGACAGCGCCTCGCCGATCATCGTCTGCACGGGGTGATCCGGCTGGATGTAGCCATCGATTGGAACACCCAGATGCAAGGCGAGCGTCAGCATGCCCGCATGTTTGCCGGAGCAGTTGTTGTGCAGTGTCGAGGGGAACGAACCGTCCCGGGCGAGGCGTTCCGCCGTCGGCGCGTGGCTCGGTGCATGGGCGCCGCATTCGAGATCGTCCGGCCCGAGACCGAGCCGATCGAGCCAGGCGCCGACCGCTTCGGTGTGGCGGGGCTCGCCATTGTGGGACGCGCAGGCGAGCGCGAGTTCGGCCGGTGACAGCGAAAATGCGTCGGCGGCACCGCTTTCCACCAGCGGGATCGCCTGGAGCATCTTGATCGCCGAGCGCGGGTAGACCGGCCGCTCGGCCTCGCCCCGCGCCGCCAGGATCTTGCCGGCGGCATCGGCGACGACGAAGCTCACCCGGTGGCGGCTTTCGACGGTGTCGCCGCGCCAGACGACGATGCTTGGGAAGTCGTTTTTCATGTCGGCTCGTTGCATGGTCCTATGTCAGCCTTCGAGAAATAGGCTCTGCCCCTCCTGCTCCGCGCTTATCGGGCTCAGCTTGTACCGGGCTCAGCTTGACCCGCCAAGCGCCTGACCGTGCTCGTGACGGCGGGATGGCTGGTTCATGTCTGTCGAACGCCGTCTTTTCTACAGAACACGGGCACATCGAAAACCCATCGTCCTAGCTCGCTCGTCAGGAGCGCCGATCCCGCGTATTGCCGAGCGCAGATTTTTTTCTTCGTTGGCCCAGCTACCTCCTCGACCAATATAGATTTCCTTGTTGCGGGAGGTCCAAGGACTCCCATCCGTCGGCGCTCCTTCGTAGCTTTGATGGAAGCAGTCCTCGCACCACTCCCATACATTGCCATGCATGTCGTAGATGCCGAAGGCGTTGACTGGATAGGCCCCGACCTTGCTCGTCGTACCAGTTTTTCTGTCCTGGTCGAAGTGTGCCTGTCGCTCATCGATCTCGCTACCGAAGGAATAGGCCGTGTCCGAGCCGGCGCGACAGGCATATTCCCACTCCGCTTCGCTCGGCAGTCTGTAAGCTTTGCCAGTTTTACCGCTCAGCCACTCGCAATACACCAGCACATCTTTCCGAAAGACATTGATCACCGGTCGTCGACCGCGTCCCCAGCCTTCATCTTCCGGCATTGGATGACCGGTTTCACCGCAGAACCGGTCGAACTCCTCGAACGTCGTGGGAAAGCGGGCGAGCGCGAACGGTTTTGCGATCATGACCCGGTGCCGCGGGCCTTCGCGCTCCATACGGTGGTCCTCGTCATCCGGCGAGCCCATCATGAACCCGCCCGCCGGGATCACCACCATTTCAGGGCACCAGGGCGCTTCGATGTCGCGAAAGACATGACCCGGCGTCCAGGAGCCCTCCGCACCGGCTGCATCGAGCGCAGGCGTTTGCTGCCGAGCCGGCCGTACCGTTATCGCCGGGATGCGCCGCCCCCGAAGCCAGGTCAGGAAAGGTTCGAGCCAGGCGAAGCCGCTTCGGGCGGGCCGGGCGATATGCCTGATCAAGGATTCGTTCTTCAGGAGGAAGCCGCCGGCATCGCGACTGGCGCGGGCCGCGGCCTCCTCGCCCACGTCGAAGACATTCTTGCCGGTGGCGGCATCGCCCGTCGCCATCAGAAAATTGCGGTTGGTGCTGAGGGCGAGAAGCGCCCGGCGCTCGGGATAGGCATCCTGGTCGTCAGGCCGATTGACTTCCGCGAGGACGGCTTTGGCCCGTTCGGTCGCATGATCGCTTTCGCCTGCGGCCGCGCCGAAAGCGGGTGACCAGAGCTCAGCACGTTCGCTCTCCGTCAGCTGACTCCGATCCGCCTTTGCCTGCAGTGCTTCGCCTTCCCTGGTGGACAGGATGAAAGGGCCGTGCAGGCTGAGCAGATTGCAAAGAGCGGCCTGCTGGTCGTCTTCCAGGTCGGGCCTGGGGTCGAGGCGTTCGATGTTCCGCCTGCCGGCAAGCCTCCAGTTCCGGAGGGCCAGGCCATGTCGATAGACATCCGTGAGCTGGATTTCCGAAAGCGGCACGGATATGGCGTCGCGATAGGCCTCGACCCTGTCGATCAGGAGGCCGAACGCATTTCGTCCGGAGTCACCGTGGAACGAATTCAGGAAGGTGCTGCAAGCTTCCTGGAGCCCGGCCTGAAGAGAACGGAGGCGGGGATCGTCGTCCTTCACGGCGGTCGGCTCGTCCGGCGCCCGGTCGATCCTCCCGTCTGCGTTCAGCCGGAAGCGAATGCCGCCCCCCTGCGCCGGCACGATCGGCGGTGCGTCGCCTCCACGACACGCGCGGGCGGCCTTGATCTGCCTCGCGAGATCGAACACGCGCTGCTTGACGTGCGCGGCGTTTCGAAGATCGAACGCGGTGTCGCGCCAATCGGCATATTGGCGTTTGAAAAAGGCATCGACCACGGCGTCGCCGGCGCGGCGCTCGGCATCCTCGAGAACTTCCGCCTCGATCAGGTAGATCGGCAGGACCAGGTCTCGCCGCCCGGCACGCTTTTCCAGATCGAGGAACGCGGCAGCTTCTGCGCGGCAGTTAGGGCTGGCGAAGTAGGAAGGCGTCAGGATGGGGATGAGAAAACGTGCCCTTTCGAGTGCATCCTCGATCCGACTTGGCCAGTGATCGCCGAAGGCGATGGCATCGACGTCCTGAAAGATCTCGAAGGGCGTGCCGGTGATCGCCCGCATGGCGCGCTGCAGCTCGCGGCCGAGCCAGGTGATGCCGCCGTCGAGATAGTCGTCGTCGGCGTGCGTATAGCTCAGGAAAGCCTGTGTCGTCGCATCGTGATCGGCCATGAGCGCCAGCCTTTCCCTGACGGATCAGCGATTAGGACCAGCGTATGGTACCGAGGTTGGCGGTCGGGGTGAACCGCCTGACATCGTGGACAATGACGAGGCTGGACCGATGCGCCCTTGCCGCGCGAGTCGATCGACACGGCCCTTGCTCCGGTGATGCCGTCATTGCCGAACAGCCCTCCCTTCAGCCTGCTCCTCGACCGCATCGGTTTTCCCGAATAAGCTGGTCGAGGAGCAGGCTGAAGGGGAGACCGTCCCATGCGCTGGATCGGCTTGACCATGGTCGTGATCGCCAGCTTCGCTACGGGTTCGCTGAACGCCGCCGAGGAGGTGGACCTGGAGCTGGTTCTGCTCGCCGACGCGTCGCGATCCATCGACGATGCCGAGATCCGCTTTCAGCGTCAGGGCTATGCCGACGCCATTACCCATCCCGACGTGCTCGGTGCGATCGAGCAGGGCTTCAGGCAGCGGATAGCGATCACCTATGTGGAATGGGGCGATGCGACCTCGCAGGAGGTCGTCGTGCCCTGGACGATCGTCGACGGCGAACGCACGGCGGCGGCCTTTTCGCAGGCTCTGTTGGAGGCGCCGCGCCGCGCCTTTGGTCCGAACGCGATCGGCAACGCGCTCGCCGCGGCCCAGGCCCTGATCGAGGGCAACGACATCGACGCCTTCCGCCGGGTGATCGACTTTTCCGGCGACAGCGCCAACAGCTTCGGCGGCATTCCGATCGCCGCCGCACGCGCTTCGGCGCTGTCGGCCGACATCGTCATCAACGGGCTCGCCATCCTCTGCCGGCAGCGCGACTGCGGTGGCAGACCGAACCTCTACGACCTCGAGGATGCGTTCGCCAAGACCATCATCGGCGGCCCGGGCAGCTTCGTGGTCACGGTGGACGACAGGCTCAGCTTCGCCGATGCGGTGCGCCGGAAGATGATCCTCGAGATCGCGGACCTCGACCGCTGAACTTCTGAAACGCGCGGCGACGAGCACCTCGCCGCCGCGGGCATACCATGAGGAATCTTTCGCCGGATCCTAAGCATTTTTAAATCTTTTTGCGCTAAATTGGCGAAAGTGAGTGCCTTTCGAGACGTTCTGCAGTGGAGAAAGCGGATGAAGCGAGCTCTCATGCTGACGGTCCTGCTGCTTGCTGCTTGCAGCCCCACGAAGAAGGAGCCGTCGCCCTACGCCTCGGTCATCGGCCAGGCGGTCAGGGATGCTGACACCGACGCGGTCTTCCAGTCGGTCGAGGACCATGCCCGCTGCGCCGGCTTTCACCGCGCCTTCGCAGGCGTCGCGACCGCCAGTTCGAGCAAGGCTCGCTTTTTCGACGCCGCCGCCGACCATGCCGAGATGGCGGCCACCGAGATCGCGACCGCGAGCATTTCGAAAGAGCTGGCGTCCAGCATGGTCGAGGAGCTCGCAAGCTCCCACGCCGCGCGCTGGGCCTATCTGATCGAGGCTGATTCCAAATCCAACGCCGTGCAATCCCAGGCCGACCGATGCTTCGACATGGCGAGCCAGCAGGAAGTGATCATCCGGGACGCGATCAAGTCCAAATATGGCTTTCGCCGTCCCTGATCGCCGGCAGGAGCACATGGCTGGACGCGGTTGTTCGCTTGATCGTGACCGCATGGTCCGCCTCCCGGCACTTTACGTATTGGCTTGATTTGTCTACCAAGCGGTCATCATGATGCTCCTCAGGGTTTCGAACCGACGGGAGCGGGTGAGTGTCTTTGGGAAAGACCATGGATCGGGTCGAGGACAGCTTCGTCGGCCGGCTGAAACGCCGTCGCCGCCGGCTGGTCAAGCAGTCGGGCAAGAGCTTCATCCGCGCCATGTCCGATTTTCTGGGCCGGCAGTCGATCGTTCCGGACACCCCCGTTCTCCAGCCTTCGGCGTTCCCGTTCACTCGGACGCTCGAAGCGAACTGGGAGGCGATACGGGACGAGGCGAGGGCGATTCTCCGGCATCGCGAGAGCATTCCCTCCTTCGACGAGGTGTCGCCGGACCAAAAACGCATCTCAAAGGGCGGCAACTGGCGGACGTTCTTTCTTTTCGGCTTCGGCGAGCGGCTGGCGAAGAACTGCGCGCAGGCGCCGGAGGCCGCGAGGCTGATCGAGCAGATTCCGGGCATCCAGACGGCCTGGTTCTCGATCCTCGCACCCGGCTATCACATCCCGGCGCACCGCGGCGTCACCAAGGGCATCCTCACCTGCCATCTCGGGCTGATCATTCCTGAGAACGCCGAGAAATGCCGAATCAGGGTTGAGGACGAGGTGCTGGTCTGGCGTCCCGGCGAGACGCTGGTCTTCTGCGACGGCTACGATCACGAGGTCTGGAACGACACCGACGAGGAGCGGACCATCCTCCTGATCCAGTTCGACCGGCCGATGCGTCTGCCGGGGCGCCTGTTCTCGAGGGCCTTCGTCGGTCTTTTGAAGATGACGGCGTTCTTCAAGGAGCCGAGGAAGAACATGGCGACCTTCGAGGAGCGCTTCGAGGCGGCGACCAAGCGCGCCAACGCCGCGCTGGAAAAAATGAGCGAGCCCAGCTGAGACGTTTTTCGTGTTCGGGCTTGCGCTGACCGCAGCCGTCGTGATTGCCTTTCCGAAACCGGCCGAACCCGCGGCCGGCATCCTTCGGAGACCCGGTCATGACGTCCGCCCGTCCCAAGCCGCTCCCATCGCCCGTCGCCGACGACAGCAATGCGCCGATCGATGGCCGCGGACCGATCGATGGCGGCGCCGTCATCGGCCATGTCCATCTCAAGGTCGCCGATCTGGAGCGCGCGCTCGGCTTCTATTGCGGCGTTCTCGGCTTTCAGCTCATGCAGCGCCATGGCGATCAGGCCGCCTTCGTCTCGGCAGGCGGCTACCACCATCACATCGGCCTCAATACCTGGGAAAGCCGGGGCGGCGAGCCGCCGGCACCCGGCACCACCGGGCTCTATCATCTGGCGATCCTCTACCCGTCGCGAGCGGCGCTCGCCGACGCCCTTCGCCGGCTGCAGGCGGCCGGCATTCCGCTCGACGGCGCAAGCGACCACGGGGTGAGCGAGGCGCTCTATCTCAGAGATCCCGACGGCAACGGCATCGAGCTCTATCGCGACCGGCCCGAAGCCGAATGGCCGCGCGATGGCGAGGGCCATCTCGCCATGGTCACCGAGCGCCTGGATCTGGACGACTTGCTCACCGCCTGAAGCGGCTCAGTTTTTCTTGACCGTCTCGTAAGCGGCAAGCGCGCGCGCGCGCGCCTTTTTGTGGTCGACGATCGGTTCCGGATAGGTCTCGCCGAGCCGGACGCCGGCCTCGTCGAGCGCCTCTTTCGGCGCTTCCCAGGGCGCGTGCAGATGCTCGGTGTCGAGATCGGCGAGCTCCGGCACGTAACGCCTGACATAGTCGCCCTTCGGATCGAATTTCCTGCCCTGAAGGACCGGATTGAACACCCGGAAATAGGGGGCGGCGTCCGCGCCGGAGCCCGCGACCCACTGCCAGCTCGCCGAATTGCTGGCGAGATCGGCGTCCACCAGCGTGTCCCAGAACCAGTTTTCACCGACTTGCCAGGGGATCAGCAGGTCTTTGATCAGAAAGGACGCGGTGATCATGCGCACGCGGTTGTGCATCCAGCCGGTCTCCCAGAGCTCGCGCATGCCGGCGTCGACGATCGGATAGCCCGTCCGGCCCTGCTGCCAGGCATCCAGCGCCGCCTCGTCTTCGTCCCAGGGAAACTTTTCGAATTCGGGGCGAAATGCCTTCTTCGGCAGATCCGGCCAATGGAAAAGCAGATGGTAGGAAAACTCCCGCCAGATCAGCTCCCGCTGAAAGGAGCGAGCACCACGGGCGCCGCCGCCGCTGTTCTCGGAAAGCCGGTTCTCCACCGCCTGCCAGCAGCGATGGGGGCTGATCTCGCCGAAATGAAGATGCGGCGAGAGGCGGGACGTGCCGGGCCGGTCCGGGCGATTGCGCTTCTCGGCATAACCGGCCATCGCCTCGTCGAGAAAGTCCGCGAGCCTGGCTTCTGCGCCCGCCTCGCCGGGCTCCCAGGTCTCGCGAAGCCCGCCGGCCCAATCGGGCTTCTCCGGCAGCAGCGCCCACTCGTCGAGATCGTCACTCGCCGGCCAGCTGTCCGGCGCAGGCAGCTTTTTTTCGGGTCGGGGCAGGGGGGCTTTCGGCGGTCCGAGCTCGAGACAGGCCTTGTAGAAGGGCGTGAACACGCGAAACGGATCACCTGCCTTGGTGGTCGGTTTTTCCGGTTCGAACATGAGCCCTCCCGCGTAGCGGCGAAAGGTCCGACCCGCGGACTCCAGACGTTCGGCGAGATCCTCCTCCTCCTGCCGCGCCCAGGGTTCGTAGCGGCGGGTGGCGTGAACTGTCTTAGCGCCGGTCTCCTTGGCGAGGCCTTCCAGGACGTCGACGCTCAACCCGCGCAGCAGCACGAGCCGGCTGCCGAGGCCTTCCAGATCCGCTTTGAGCGCTGCCAGACTGCCATGCAGCCACCATCGGCTCGCCCCGCCCATGCGCCAGGGCCCCGGCGTCTCGTCGTCCAGGATGTAGACGGGCAGGATCGCCCGCTCCTCGGCGATCGCGGCGTGGAGCGCTCGGTGATCGGAAAGCCTGAGATCCTGGCGAAACCAGACTAGAATCGGACCGTCGGTCATGGGATCGGGAACCTTTGCGTCGACTAAAAACATCACTCATCGACGCTGATACGCACCAAACCCACGTTCGGTTCCAGTCTTTTTTTGGACCTGCAGCCTGCACCGGTCGCGCCGCTGTCGGAGCGGTCACGTCAAAGCGTGACCGAGCGGCCCTCCTCGGCGCTTGTTCGCGCGGCGTCGAGTACTACGAGCGTCTCGGCAGCCTCGGTCGCCGTCACCGGCGGCGGACCGCCTTCGCGCACGGCCTCGGCAAAGGCGTCGTAATAATCGTGATAGCGCCCCTGTTCCGCCGGGATACGCTCTTCACCGGTTTCAGTATGGAGCACGCCCCAATGGCTCTCCGGCTCGAAGCCCCATCCGGCCATGTCGTCGACCGGACGCTTCCCCGAAAAAATCGACTGCGCCTGCACGTCGGTGCCCGAGGCGATGTAGGCGCCCTTGTCGCCATAGGCGCGGAGTTCGCGGATATTCAGGTGATTGAGCTTGCTCGCCGAGACGTGGGAGTGCTGGCCGCTCGCATGCCGGATCGCAATGGTGAAGCCGGCGTCCGTCCTGCCTTCGGGGAGATCGACATGGTCGAGCTGCGCATCGACGGCGACGGCCGGGCCGAGCAACCAGAGCATCTGGTCGACCAGATGGCTGCCGAGATCGCGAAGAAGGCCGCCCGTCGGCCCGGCTTCGAGGGTGGCGGGATCATCGAAATCCATCCGCGAATGCACCCGCCAGACGCGGCCGAGGCGGCCGTCCTCGATCAGTTTCCTGAGTGTCTGCATGTCGGAATCGAGACGGCGATTATGAAACACGCCGAGGATCACGCCTTTCTTCCGAGCCGCCTCATCCAGCCCGCGCCCGCCTTCGGCACTGGGCGCGAACGGCTTGTCGGCGATGACATGCAGGCCTGCGTCGATCGCCTCGAGCACCAGTGCGCGCCTGGTTTCCGGCGGCGTGGTGATGGTGACGGCGTCCAGGCCGCCCGCTTCGATCATCGCCGTCAGGCTCGGATAGATGGCGACGCCCGGGAGGTCTTCCTTGACCGCGGCCGTGGTTTTCGGTGCGCGCGCCACCACGCCCGTCAGCTCGACGTCTTCGGCCGCCGCCACGAAGGGCGCGTGGAAATGGCGGCCTCCGGTGCCGTAGCCGACCAGTCCGATTTTCAACCTGTTTCCTCCCCGGGCGTGTTCAGTCTTTCAGGCCGGCGACGAACGCCTCGAACTCACCGTCTTCGATGGGAACGCTGTGCTCGGGCGCCGGATAGGCGCCGCTGTTCACGTCTTCGATGAATTCCCTGAAGGCGGTGACGCGCTCGTTCTGCAGCCGGTCGAACTCGGCGGCGAAGTCGCGGTACACTTTGGCGTGGCGCGGGCGGTGGCCGTCGGTGTGGCCGAGCACGTCCTCGGTGAAGAGATATTGCGCATCGGCACCGGGACCGGCGCCCATGCCGAGCATGATCATCGAGGTGTTCTTGGAGATGTATTCGCCGACGCGATCAGGCACGACTTCGAGTTCGGCGCCGAAACAGCCGATGGCCTCCAGGCGCTTCACGTGATCGAACACCATGCGCGCGCTCGACGCTGTCTTGCCGACCGCCTTGAACCCGCCGGTCCAGGTGCATTGGGACGGGATCAGGCCGACATGGGCGACGATGGGGATGGCGTTGTCGCAAAGGGTTTTCTGGATGTCGAGGGAGGCGGCGCAGTAGAAGCAGTCGCCACCCAGCGCCATGAAGTGAAATGCGGCGCGCAGATAGTCCTCGGCGGTCGCGAGATCGCCCGCGGGACCGTAGGGCAGGCCGACCTGCACGAAGCAGCGGCCAGAGGCCGCGCGCATCTCGGCGGAAAAATACCGGCCCTCGATCGACAGCATGTCGATGCCGGCCTGATCGGCGGCCGCGGCCTCCTCAGGCGTCCTGACGAAGAGCATCGAGATCTTCTGGCCCCGCGCCTTCATCGCGCGGATATCGGCGACGCTCTTTCGATTTCTGTCCAGCATACAGGTCCCCCTCAACGTTGCTCGGCCTTCGAATGGCGGCTTGGATCGATGCTCAGATTTCGATCATCACGCGGCCGTTCTCGACCTTGGTCGGGTAGGTGTTCAGGTCCTCGCAGGCGGGTGGGGTTTCGACCTCGCCGGTGCGGTAGTCGAACATGCTGGCGTGCTTCGGGCACTCGATCGAGTACTCCATCACCAGCCCGTCGGCGAGATGCACCTCCTCATGGGTGCAAAGCCCGTCCGTGCAGAAATAATCGTCGGCGGGGCCGCGGTAGATGGCGAAGCTGCGGCCTTCATGGTCGAAGCGGATCACCTCTTCGGCCTCGATGTCGTCGGTGGAACAGGCGTCGATCCAAGGCATATCTTTTCGTACCTTCTGGTGTCGTTGCGGATGGCGCACCCGGGTGAGCGGGCGCGCCGCCTAGTTCAGTGCGGTTTCTGCAGCTCGTCGACGGGAGGCGCGTGGCCCTCATGGGTGTCCATGTAGCTCTCGATCTCGGCTTCGAGATCGGCCATGTTCTGGCCGCCGGCCATCAGGTCGGTGATCTCTTCGCGGGTCTTTTCGCCCTTGCGGAAATCGGCGGCGATGGCGCCGCGGATCAGCACCGCGAAGTGATCGCCCACGGCCATGGCGTGCATGACCTGGTGGGTGATGAAGATGACGGCGAGGCCGCGGCGCTTGGCCTCGTTCACGATCCTGAGCACATGGGCGGCCTGCTTGACACCGAGTGCCGCGGTCGGCTCGTCCAGGATCAGGACGCGCGCGCCGAAATGCACGGCACGGGCGATGGCGAGCGACTGGCGTTCGCCGCCGGAAAGGCCGCCGACCAGGCGATCGCCGTCGTCGATCCGGGTGATGCCGAAATCCTGCACCGCCTTGACCGCGATCCGATTGGCGGTCTCGCGGTCATAGACCACGAACGGCCCGACCTTCCTGGTCGGCTCGGCGCCGACGAAGAAGGTGCGGCCGATCGACATCAGAGGGAAGGTGCCGCCGAACTGATGCACCGTGGCGATGCCTCGCTCCTGGGCGTCTCGCGGACGGTCGAAGGTCACGGCCTCGCCGTCCATCAGGATCTCGCCGCGGGTCGGCTGGTGCACGCCGGCCAGCGTCTTGATCAGGGTCGACTTGCCGGCGCCGTTGTCGCCCAAGAGGCAGAGCACCTCACCCTCACCCACCTTCAGCGAAATATCGTGGAGAACGTCGATCGGGCCGAAGGACTTGTCGACATTCCGGAGTTCGATAACCGGGGTTTTGTCGGACATTGCGGACCTCACGCTGTTTTCTTCTTCGGGCCGGCGTAGCTCACCGCCATCTGCCTGAAGGTGTTGTTCATCAAGACCGCGATCAGCAGCATCACGCCGACGATCAGGCTGGAGAGGTTGCGATCGAAGTCGGTGAAGTAGATGCCCTGATTGACCATGGCGAAGGTGAGCGTGCCGAAGACGATGCCGATCACCGAGCCGAAGCCGCCGGTCAGGAGCACACCGCCGATCACCACCGAAATGATGGTGTTGAAAATGAAGGACATGCCGGTCGAGACCTGGGCGGAGTTGAACAGGATGGTCTGACACAAGCCGACGAAGGCGGCGCTCATCGAGGACAGGACGAACAGCGAGATGGTGAAGCGGTTGGTCGGAATGCCGGCGTTTCGTGCGCTCTCCTTGTCGCCGCCCATGGCGAACAGCCAGTTCCCCCAGGGCGAAAAGTGCAGAAAGTAGACGTAGATGGCGGTGAGCGCGAGCCACCAGGCGATGATCACCTGATAGGAGCCGAAATAGAAATCGCCGAACACCGCCTTGGCCCAGGCCGGCGCCTTGAGGGCAACGGCCGTGGTGTCGGTCAGGATGATCGAGAGGAAGAGCGTCAGACCGGCGACCGCGAACAGCGTGCCGAGGGTGACGATCAGCGAGGGCACGGCGGTGCGCACCACCAGCATGCCGTTGATCCAGCCGACGATGGCGGCGAAGCCGAGGGTGAGGCCGACGCCGACCAGGATCGGAAGGCCGTAATAGCCGGAGATGATGCCCATCGACATGGAGGCCGCCGGCACCATGGCGCCGATGGAGATGTCCAGCTCGCCGGCGATCATCAGGAATCCGATCGGAATCGCGATGATGCCGAGATTGGCCGCGACGTTCAGCCAGCTCGCAGCGCCGGCGAAGGAGGTGAAGTTCTTGCCGCCGAAGATGACGAAGAAAATGAAGACGAAGACCATGCCCAGAAACGCACCTGCCTCCGGCCGTCTGATCAAACTGTCGAATGAAAGATTGCCCATCGGATTTTTCTCACCTGGCCTCGCGGTTTCCGGGGTGGCGGCCGCTCATTTACGATCTCCGGTGTCAGCCCGGCGCCTTTGACGCACCGGGCTGACCGGAGTTCGGGAGCCGGCTTTAGCGAGCGCCCTTCTCGACGCCGGCGAGTGCGCTCTCGATGTTCGAGGCATCGACGATCGCCGGACCGGTCAGGACCGGGTCGGTGGCGAGCTCGGTGCCGAAGTCGATATGCGCGGCGAGCATGGAGGTCGCCAGAAATCCCTGGAGGTAGGGCTGCTGGTCGATCGCCATGGTCTGGCTGCCGCCCTGGATGCGCTCCAGCACGGCGGGGCTCATGTCGAAGGTGCCGAGCATGACGGTGGGGCGGGACTGCATGATGGCGACGGAGGCCGCATCGGACGCCCAGGCGGCGAGCGTAATCACGGCGTCGATCGAAGGATCCTTCAAAAGCTCCGCCTTGATCGCCTCGGAGGTGCCGGTGACGTTCTGATCGAGATTGGCCGGCAGCGGCAGGTTGATCACCTCGGCGCCATTGGCCTCGCCGCCTTCCTTCACGCCGGCACAGCGGGATTCCAGATTGACCGCACCCGGCACCTGGATATGGCAGATGATTTTTTTGGCACCGTTCTTGGCGAGGTACTCACCGCCGGCGACGCCGGCCGTGTATTCGTCCGAGCCGAAATAGTTGATGCCGCTGATGTCCTTCTGCACGTCGGCGCCCGAGTTGTACATCATGATCTTGATGCCCTGCTCGGCGGCGGCCTGAAGGGCCGGCACCTGGCTTTCCGCCACCCAGACGGGGATCGCGATGCCGTCCACGCCCTGGCTGACGGCGGTGTTGATCAGCTGCACCAGATCGGGGCCGAAATTGTCGTAGTTCTGGGTGCGCAGATAGTTGACCGAGCCGCCATTGGCTTCGACCGCCAGCGTGGCGTCATCGACGCCCTTCTTGATCAGATTGAAGAAGCCGTCCTCGATCGAGCCGGCGATCACCGCGATGTCGGCGGCCATGGCGCCGGTAGTGGTCATGACGCTCGCCACCGTGGCCAGCATCAGCTTTTTCATCGTCTTCATGTCTTGCTCCCTTCTTGTCGTGTCGCTTCCCTAACGGATCGGAAGACCGGTGTTTGCGTTAGCGGATGCGCGAGCCAAGCCAAATTCCGGCTCTTGCCTCCCCGAATGTCGCCTCCGGCGACGACCGGGCTTGCATGTCCGTGCCGTCGACGAAAGCGGACTCCTCGGCGCGCGCCTAAGCTGCTGGCGCTGCGCCGGTTTTTCTATTCATGCGTTCCTTTTTTCGCCTGTAGCGCTCTTTCATCAGCCGATCGCCCTCGGCCGTGCCGTCGTGCCAGGTGCCGAACCACTTATCGAGCGGCAGCATGCCGTCGGCGTAGTTCACCTCGAAATATTTGTGGTGGAGGTAGTGGGCAAAGGCGTGGGTATCGACGCCGCCCTCCTCGCCGGTCTCGACCTTGTCGAAGCCGACATGGCCGATCACGGCACCCGTGCCGGTGACGTTCAGGTGGTAGAGCACCAGCAGCGGATGGGACGGCAGGATCAGGTGCAGGAGAATGTCGGACCAGTAGAGCAGATGCTCGACCGGGTGCATCGAGAGAGACGACCAGGGCGACGGGTTGATCGAATTGTGATGGACCGAATGCACCCACCTATAGAGAACGGGGATGTGGATCAGGCGGTGGATGCAGAAGAAGTGGAGTTCGTGGAGCAGCGGGATCGCCAGCATGAAAGCGATCAGCCAGAGCGGGTTGTCGCCGAACGTGGTCCAGGGGCCGATTTCGTTGGCCCAGGCCCAGAGCATGCCGACCTCGTAGGCGGACCAGATCGGCAGGCCGGAGCCGAAGGTGCGGAGCGCATTGTCGAGGTTCTGGCTCTTGAACCAGAAGACGCCGGACGGCTGATCCGCCGGAAATTTCCTGTTGTATTTGAAGCGGTTGTCCTGCCTGCGACGCACAGTAGAGCCAGAGCTCCAGCGCGCCGTAGATCAAAAGGATGATCGCCGAGTTGCGGAGCAAGATATAGAGCACCCAGCCCGGCGCCAGGGTCTCCATGGTTTCGCGTGCGGGGGTAAGCCAGAACCAGTTCTCGGCGGACGAGCTGCTCGAGCCCCCAGCGCCATGAACAGCACGTTCCAGGGCAGAAAATAGCTCGGCAGCCATTTCAGGATCTGGAGAGGATTCCACGGGAAGTCCAGCAGCGGGCCGATCCCGGAGCGGCTCGTTCGGCCGCCAGCATCGCCGCGTCTCGCTCGATCTTGGCTCGCGTCAGGATCTGCGCCGGAAATCCCGGCCCGAGCGTGTCCGAACGTCCATCGTCCCGGCCCCATAAGCCGGCCGTGAGCCGTCTGGGCTTTGTCGAGGTTCTGGCTCTTCGAACCAGAAGCGGCCGGAGCGCTGGTCTGTTTTTTGAAGCGCTGCGACGCACATAGAGCCAGAGCTCCAGCGCGCCGTAGATCAAAAGGATGATCGCCGAGTTGCGGAGCAAGATATAGAGCACCCAGCCCGGCGCCAGGGTCTCGGTTTCGCGTGCGGGGGTAAGCCAGAACCAGAGGACAGCCCCCAGCGCCATGAACAGCACGTTCCAGGGCAGAAAATAGCTCGGCAGCCATTTCAGGATCTGGAGAGGATTCCACGGGAAGTCCAGCAGCGGGCCGACCCGGAGCGGCTCGTTCGGCCGCCAGTCGCCGCGCTTGTCGCGGGTGCCGTGGAGCGTGTCGTCCATCGTCCCGCCCCTAAGCCGCCGTGGCCGTCTGGGCTTTTTTGGCGGCGGCGCGCTCTTTTTTTCGCTTGTAGCGCTCCTTCATGATTCGGTCGCCCTCGGCCGTGCCGTCATGCCAGGTGCCGAACCACTTATCCAAGGGGACCAGGCCGTCGGCGCCGTAGTTCACCTCGAAATATTTGTGGTGGAGGTAGTGGACGAAAGCGTGGCTATCGAGTGCCTTCTCGTCGGTCAGCTCCAGCTTGTCGAAGCCGATATGCCCGTTGATCGCGCCATAGCCGGTGCCGTGCAGCTGGAACAACGCCACGATCGGATTGGACGGGATCAGGAGATGCCAGAAGATTTCGGCGAAATAGAGGGCGGACTCCACCGGATGCATGGAAAGGGACGACCACGGACTCGGGTTGATGGAGTTGTGATGGACCGAATGCACATGTTTGTAGAGGAAGGGTGTGTGGATCAGACGGTGAATGAAGAAGAAGTGCACCTCGTGGATCGCGGGCACCAGCAGTACCAGAACCGAGAGCCAGAGCCAGTGCTCCTCCCAGGTCACCCATTGGCCCCAGCTGTTCGCCCAGGCCCAGAGCACGATCACCTGCACCAGGGTCCAGAGCGGGATCGAGACGAGATAGGTGCGCAGAAAATTGTCCAGGTTCTGGCTCTTGAACCAGAACACGTCCGATGGGTGTTCGGCCGGGAATTTGTGATTGAACTTGAAGCGCGTCCCCTGTCGGCGCTTGATGTAGTAAAAAAGCTCGACCGAACCGTACATCGCGAAGATGCCAAGACCGTTCACCAGATAGAGCCAGAGCGCCCAGCCCCATGACAGATTCTGCAGGGTCTGGACGTCAGGAATGATGAACGCCCAATAGAGCAGGGCGGTCGCCATGTGAAAGGCGTTCCACGGCCAGAGATACTCGACGAACCAATGGCCGATTCCCTTCAGGTCGAGCGGGCGTCGCCAGAAGGGCGCGATCTCCGCCGGCTGGTTCGGCTTCCAGTCGCCGCGCTTGTCGCGTGTTCCGTAGACGGTATCGTCCATGCCGGCCTCCCTCGGTTCGACATCGATCGAACGGCCCTTGATCTTGTGTCGAAGATAACAGGCTTGATCCGATCGGGATCAAGCTGCATTCTTTCATTTGTCTCCATTTCGTTTCAAAATGTTTCACGAGAAGTAGGGCAAAATGATACATAATGAGACGAGTTGCAGTTGATGGGACGCCCGACGATCAAGGATCTTGCCGAGGCCGCGGGTGTTTCCATTTCCACCATCAACCGGGTCATCGGCGGTCACGGCAGGGTCCGCGACGCCACGGTGCAGCGCGTGCTGAACGCCGCCGAAGACATCGGCTTCTACGGGCTCGGCGCGATTCAACAGCGCATGAACGCAAAGCAGCGGCGCTTTCGTTTTGCGGTCATCCTCCTTCAAAGCCAGCGCCGCTTCTATCAGGCGCTCGCGGGCGCCCTGGAACGGGCCGCCGCCGAGGTCGCCGATGCCGAGGTCAGCCTGACCCTCTCCTTCCTCGATGATCTGTCGCCCGACCATGTCGCCGCGCGCATGGCGAAACTCGGCGCCGGCGCCGACGGCCTCGCGATCGTGACTGCCGAGCATCCGCTGGTCACCGAGGCGATCGACGGACTGCTCGGCGAAGGCGTCCCCGTCTTCAGCCTGATCTCGCCGCTGTCCGCGCGCGGCAATGTCGGCTTCATCGGCCTGGACAACTGGAAGGTCGGGCGCACCGCGGCCTGGGCCTTCGACCACATGTGCAGGACGCCCGGCAAGATCGGGATTCTCGTCGGCAATCACCGCTATCGCTGCCAGGAGATGAACGAAAGCGGCTTTCGCTCCTATTTCCGCGAGTTCGGCGGCGGCTTCGTCCTGCTGGAGCCGCATTCCACCTTCGAGTCCGCGGCGATCGCGCGGGAGATGACCGAAAAGCTGATCAAAGAGCACCCGGATCTCCAGGGTCTCTTCATTTCCGGCGGCGGCATCACCGGCGCTCTTGCGGCCCTCCGGGACAGCGGTCGCGCAGGCGAGATGGTCGCCATAGGCTACGAGCTGATGGACGTCACCAAAGCGGCCCTGATGGACGGCACGCTGACGCTGGTGATCTCGCATCCGCTCCGGAGACTTGCAGATGAAACTATCGCGGCCATGATCCGCGCGACGTCAGCGGGCGACGGCGCGATCGCCCAGACCGTGCAGCTGCCGTTCGAGATCCACACGCCGGAAAATCTCTGAGAGCCCTCCGAGCTACGTGAAGGTGATGCCGGCAGCGGCGGCGGCCTCGACGAGAAAAGGCAGCCCCTTGTCGACGACGTCTGCGGGGTTCCGGGCGACCGGGCGCCAGATGGCGAGGCCGCGCGCGATTTCAGGGGCCAGGTGGACGAAGCTTTCGAGGGTCAAGACGCCTTCGAAGCCGATCGCCTTCATCCCTGTGAAGACGTCAGTCCAGCCAATGGTGCCGCGGCCCGGCACGCCGCGGTTCGATTCCGAGAGATGGACATAGCCGAGATGCGCGCCGGCGTCGGCGAAGCCTTCGGCCATGCTCATCTCCTCGATGTTCATGTGATAGGTGTCGAGGTGGATGAAGACATTGTCCGCGCCGACCCGCTCGATGACCCCGGCGGTCTGGCGGGCGGTGTTCAGGAGATGGGTTTCGTAGCGGTTGCAGGGCTCGAGGCCGAGCCGCATGTTCAGTCTTCTGGCCGTACCGGCGACACGCTCGACCATGCGGCAGATCGCGTCCAGTTCCTCCTGTCGCGGCGGCGCGCCCGAGACCTTGCCGATGGTGCCGTAGGTGACGCCGGAAAGGCTGTCCGAGCCCGCCTTTCTCGCGGCTTCGAGGGCGGTGTCGAGGAAGGACGCCGCCTCCTCGGTTCTCCCGGTCACGTCCAGGTTCGCCGGCAGGCCGAGGGAGCAGACGACGTCGACGTGGTGACGCTCGGCCGCACGCCTGGTGCCGTCGGAATCGAAGGCGTCGGGATCGAGCAGCGGCAGTTCGATCGCGCGGACGCCTTGGGTGGTCAGAGGCGGAAGCAGCGCGTCCGCGTCCTCCGGCCGCCAGAGCGGCGTGAAGGCGAGGGAGTGGAGGCCGAGGCGCGCCATGGTTTCATTCCTTTGATCAGATTTCGAGATCAGCGGCGATCATTGCGAGACGGGGGCGTCCTCAGCCGTTCGAGAATGGCTTCGCGAACGTCGGCGGGCTGCTGGCGGACGGCGTCGGTGAGTGCGTTTACCTGATGGCGAAGCGCATAGACCTGATCCAGCAGGGACAGCACCAGGGCGACACCCTCCTCGTCGACCGAAAGGTCGCGACGAAGGTCGCAGATCATGCGGACCCGCGCCTCGTCGACGTCGGAGAACAGGAGATCGGCTTCCCGCTCGGCGGACCGGGCGGGCGTGATCCAGCCGAGTTCGACCCAGCGCTGGAGCTCGATCCGCTCGATCCGCCCGACGGCGACCACCACCTCGGTGAGCGTCTTCATGCGCCGCCTCCCCATCCGTCTCTGGGATCATAGGGATGATCCTCCTGCCAGCGGCGGAGCAAGTCCTCCAGGGCCGGGTCCGCCGCCTTCGGCAACACGATCTTCAGATGCACATATTGATCGCCGCGCTCGCCCGCGCGCCGGCCAGCGATGCCCTTGCCGCGCAGCCGAAGAGTCGATCCGGCGTTCGAGCCCCTGGGCACGGTCATGGTCACCTTGCCGTCGATGGTCGGCACCGCGACCTTGGCGCCGAGCATGGCCTCCGCCGGGGTCACCGGCAGCTGCAGGTGAATGTCGTCGTCCTTGCGCTCGAACAGATTGTGAGGCCTGACATGCAGCTCGACGAAGGCATCGCCGGGCTCGCCGCCTTCATAGCCCGGACGCCCCTGTCCCTTCAGCCGAAGCGTCTGACCATTGCGGGCGCCGGCCGGAATCTGGATGTCGAGGCTGCGGCCGTCCGCCATGGTCACGCGCTTTTTCCCCCCTTTCGCCGCTTCGAGGAAGTCGATCGGGAGGCTGTAGGCGACGTCCGCCCCGCGGGCGCGCATGCGAAAACTGCGGCGGCCGCCTTCCTGCTGCTCGAAGAGATCGGCGAAGAAATCGTGCAGGGCTTCGTCGTCGGGAAAGCCTTCCTGGCGATGGTATTTCGCGCCGTCCGGGCCGTTCGCGAAGTCCCGATAGTAGCCCTGCTGCGGGCGCTCGTGGCCCTTGGCGTCGATCTCGCCCCGGTCATATCGCCCGCGCTTTTCCGGATCGGACAGGATGTCGTAGGCCGCGGTGACGTCGCTGAACCGCTCGGCGACATCGGGCTTGTCGGGATTGAGATCGGGATGAAGTTCCTTGGCGAGCTTTCGGTAGCGGCGTTTGATCTCGTCCTGGCTCGCCTCCTTGCCGACACCGAGCGTTTCGTAAAGGTCGTCGCTCATGATGCGTCGCGAGCCTTCGCCGCCTGCCTGTCCATCGCCTTGACCTCCCCGGCATTCATCGATTGATCACACCGAACGTGTCATGCTTAAGCCGCCGTCGTCCACGTTTCAACGCCCCGCACGATCATCACTGATATGGAACCATGCGACTCGGCCGCGTTCGAGAGGTATGACGCCCCCCACCTCCGCCGCCTTCTTCCGTTCCGGCCTCGGTCGCTTCCTGCCCGTCGCCGCGGGCACCGTCGTCTGATCGACGATGGCGAGGAGCTGAGCGCTTGACAGGCCGTCTTCGCTCCAGTCCAACAGTGCGAAAGACGCGATCCGGCCCGCCCGGCGGCGAGGGCCTGTATCCTATCTTCAATTCGGCATGACGTCATGACAGAGGACATCGCAGTCGAGAAGGGTGGAGGGTCGGCGCCGGATGACACGGCGCCTGGCGAGCGCGATGCGCTGCTACATGCGATCATCGAGACGTCGCCGGACGGACTGATCACCATCGACGAAGGCGGTCGGATGCGCTCCTTCAACCCTGCGGCCGAGAGGATCTTCGGCTATCGCGCCGTCGAGGTCATCGGCCGGAACGTCGACTGCCTGATGCCGTCACCTTATCGTGAAGCGCATGACGGCTATGTCGCACGTTATCTGAAGACGGGGGAGAAGCGGATCATCGGCATCGGCCGTCAGGTGCTCGCGATGAAGAAGAACGGTGAGGTTTTCCCCATCGAACTCGCCGTTGGCGAGGTCAGGCTCCCGGACGGCCGAAGGTTCGCCGGGTTCATCCGGGATGTTTCCGCGCGGCAGGCCGCCGAGCAGAGCTTGAACGAGCTCAGGAGCGAGCTTTTGCACGTCTCCAGGCTTTCCGAGCTGGGGGAGATGGCGTCGGCGCTCGCGCACGAGCTCAACCAGCCGCTTACCGCCATCATCAACTATCTCGAAGCCTGCCGTCGCATGATGGAGCGTGCCGGCGATGACGGGCCGGAGCAGGAGCTCGCCCTGATGCAGAAGGCGTCCGATCAGGCGCGACGGGCCGGGGAGATCATTCAGCGTCTGCGAAAGCTCATCACCAAGGGCGAGACCGAACGGACGTCGGCACAGATCAATCCCCTTGTCCGGGAAGCTGCCGAACTCGCGGCGATCGGCACGAGCCGGGACGGGATCGAGACGGCGTTCGAACTCTCGCCGGATCTGCCCGACGTCATGGTCGATCGGATCCAGCTGCAGCAGGTGATCATGAACCTGGTGCGCAACGCCGTGGACGCGCTCGGCGATGCCGAACGGCGTGCGCTCACCGTCCGCACCGGCCTCCACGAGGACGGGGCCGTGCAGATCGACGTCGCCGATACCGGTCCGGGGCTCTCGAAAGACGTGGCGGAGCGTTTGTTCCAGCCCTTCGTCACGACCAAGGCGAGCGGCATCGGCATCGGGCTTTCCATCTGCAAGACCATCGTCGACGCCCATGGCGGCCGTCTCTGGGCGACATCACCGTCCGATGGCGGAACCGTCTTTCATGTCGCCTTGCCATCGAGCCTGGAAACCGACGGACATGGCTGACCGCCCGCTGATCCAGGTGATCGACGATGACGACGCCATACGCGACTCGCTGGAGGCGCTGCTTCTCGCCGAGGGATTCGAGGTCGTCTGCTTTCCATCGGCTGACGCCTTTCTCGCCAGAGACGAAGGCCCGAACGCAGGCTGCTGCCTCCTCGACGTGCGCATGCCGGGCACGGACGGGCTGGCCTTGCTCGCCGGTCTCGGCGAGGAGAGGTTGACGGTCACGCCCGTCATCGTGATGACCGGTCACGGCGACGTCCCGATGGCGGTGAAGGCGATGAAGCTCGGTGCGGTCGACTTCATCGAAAAGCCGTTCGACACGCAAATCCTGCTCACCGCCATCAGATCCGTGCTCCAGTCTCCTTCCAGGGTGCGCAAGAAGGTCGATCCGGCCCTCGCTTCGAAACTCGACAGCCTGACGCCACGCGAACGGGAGGTTCTGCGGCATCTCGTGGCCGGCCGTTCCAACAAGGAGGTCGGCCTCGAACTCGGCATCAGCCCGCGGACCGTCGAAATCCACCGCGCCCATCTCATGCAGAAAATGACCGCTGACAGCCTGGCCCAGCTCGTGCGCATGGCCATCGACGCCGGCGTCGATCCGGCTTCGTAAGCGTTTCTACCTAGGTACTCCTGCCGATATCTGCGGCTCGTCTTCGATCCTATGCTGGCGCGTGCAGCGACCTTTGCAGAGATGACGGCGATGCCGATGGCCCATTCGACCAGGGACAAGAAGCCGCCGACGATTTTCGTCGTCGATCCAGACGCGGCCGTGCGCGACGCGATCTCGATCACGCTGCGCGCCAACGGTTTCCGCGTGAGGCTTTTCGGTTCCGGCGGCGAGTTTCTGGACAGGAGGCCCCTCGTGCCGAGAGGGTGTCTTCTCGTCGAGTTCGATCTCCTCGACATGGCTGGTACCGAGCTGATCAGCCGTCTCGCCGCGGCGCGGATCGTGCTGCCAACCGTGATCATGAGCGCCCGTCTTCGGTTGCCGCCCGGCATCGCCGCGTCGCTGCAAAAACCCTTCGGCCAGGACGAGCTTCTCCGCTGCCTGCGCGACGTCAAGGTGCCGTCGATCTGACCTGCGGATCGCAGCGCATGCTCACGACTTAGGGACCAATACGTAGGGACAAAACCTTAGGTAGTCGACCGGATTTACCGCTCTATCCCGGCTTCATACCCTTTCCTTAGGCGAGCCGACATGCGTGCTCGCGCTCTAGGGTGGGGAGATCGAAAAATGGCAACGTCGTCAGTCGTTCGAAAGAGCCACCGCTTCGCTCCCGATCTGCCATGCGCAGCGCTCGCCGAGCAAGTCGGCCCCGGCGTGACGATCAATTTCATCGCGGGAAGGACGATCGTGATCGAGGGCGATCCGATCGAGTATGTCTACCGAATCCTTTCCGGCACGGTGCGGCTCTACAAGGCGGTAGCGGACGGTCGCCGGCAGATCATCGATTTTCTCGGTCCGACGGACTGCTTCGGGCTGACCGGTCTCGAACAGCACCCCTGCAGCGTGGAGACGATCACGGAGGTGGTCATGGTCCGCTATCCGCGTCAGCGTCTGGAGGCGGCGGTCGAGGAGCGACCGGATCTCGGCCGTCAGCTTCTACGGCTGGCCTGCGAAGAGCTCGGCCGGGCACAGCAGCGGATGCTGCTGCTCGGGCGCAAGAACGCCGATGAGCGCGTGGCGACGTTCCTTCTGGATCTCGCCGAACGCCAGGACGTGAGCGAGGAGGGTGACGACTGCGTCCATCTCGCCATGTCGCGGCAGGATATCGCCGACCATCTCGGCCTGACGATCGAGACCGTGAGCCGTATCTTCTCGCGGTTCAGGCTGGCCGGACTGATCGACCTTCCGGACCGGAGCGCCGCGACCCTAAGGGACGTCGCCGGACTGTCTCGTATTGCCGACGGTGATACCGCTGCCTGACCTCGTCAGTCGTCGTCGAACAGCACGCGCTCGGCCGCGCCGTCGAGATCGTCGAACTGGCCGTTTCTGAGCGACCAGAGAAAGGCGGCGAGGCCGAGAAGACCCAGGAAGAGCGCGATCGGAATGAGATAGATCAGGACGTCCATTCGATCTCTCCCCTACCGAGACGAAGGGCGTTGCCGACCACGATCAGCGATGAGGCCGACATACAGATCGCCGCGATCAGCGGCGTGACCTGGCCCGCGACGGCGAGCGGGATGGTGACGGCGTTGTAGGCGAGCGCCAGCGCCAGGTTCTGCCTGACCAGGTGCGACGCGCACCTCGCCGTTTCAAGCGTTTCGACCACCGGTCCGAGGCGGTTTCCCTGGAAGACGGCGTCGGCGGCGGCCTGGCTGATGTCGATCGCAGACGCGGGCGACAGGGAGACATGGGCGGCGGCGAGGGCGGCCGCGTCGTTCAGGCCGTCGCCGACCATGAGGACGCGCTTTCCTTCGGCGGCGAGATGTTCGAGCCGCTCGACTTTTTCCGAGGGCGTGCAGGCGCCCTGCCAGTTACGTACGCCGAGGCGCTCGGCGACGTCGCGCACCGTAACAGGGCGGTCTCCCGAAAGGACGGCCACCCCAAGGCCGCGATCGCGGAGTCTGCCGAGGACATCGGCCGCGTCCCATTTGACCGAATCGTCGAACGCGAATCTGACCATTCGCCCATCGTGTGTCATCAGCCAGAGTTCCGGCCCGACGACGTCATCTCCATCGGTAGCATCCACCCCGCACCAGCGCCGGCTGCCGAGGCGAACCTCGCCCCGGGTCGTCCGAAGCCGCAGCCCCAAGCCCGGCACTTCCTCGACCCCTGATGCGGCTTTGACCCCGGGCACCGCCCCAGCGATCGCCCGCGCCAGCGGATGCCGGCTGGCCGTGGCGAGCGAGGCGGCCAGATCGAGATCCGCTTTCATCCCATCCCAATCCCCGCGCAGCGTAAGCCGCCCCTCGGTGAGGGTGCCGGTCTTGTCGAAGACGACGCTGTCGACCTCTGCAAGGCGCTCAAGGGCGGTGGCGGATTTCAGAAGGATGCCGCGCTTAAGGAGGCGGCCGCTCGCGATCACCTGCACCGCGGGCACGGCGAGGCCGAGCGCGCAGGGGCAGGTGATGATCAGGACCGAGATCGCGTAGAGCAGGGCGGTCTGCCAGGGTGCCGCGAGCGCCAGGGTCCAGAGGAGAAAGGTTACGAGCGCCAGGCCATGCACGACGGGCGCGTACCAGCCGGCGATGCGGTCGGCGAGGACGACGTGGCGGCCGCGGCGCTGTTCCGCGACTTCCATCAGCCGCACGATCTCGGCGAGCAGCGTGCCTTCGCCGACCGCGGTGACCTCGATCTCGACGGGGGCGGCCATGTTGAGCGTGCCGGCGAAGACCTGGTCGCCCAGGTCGAGCGGGGCCGGCTCAGCCTCGCCGGTGATCAGGCTGACGTCGGCTTCCGAGCGGCCGCCGATGACCCGGCCGTCCACGCCGATGCGCTCGCCGGCGGCGACGAGCGCTATCATGCCGATCTCGGCCTCCCTCGACGCGATGGTCCGCGGCCTGCCGTCATCGCCCAGCACGGTGACCACGCCCTGATCGAGGCTGAGGAGCCGCTCGGCGGCATGCCGCGCCTTGCCGCGCGCGCGCCGATCCAGATAGCGGCCGAGCAGCAGGAAGAAGAGCAGCATGATCGCGCTCTCGAAATAGACGTGCTCGCCGCCGCGGATGGTCTCGAACAGGCTCATCGCGGAGGCGAGCATGATCGCGAGCGCGATCGGCACGTCCATGTTGGTCCGGCGGCGGGCGAGCGCGCCCAGCGCCGACTCGAAGAAGGGGCGGCCGGCATAGACCACGGCCGGCAGCACGATCAGCGCCGAGAACCAGTGCAGCAGGGAGCGTGTCGCCGGGCCCATGTCGACGCCGGCCCAGACCGAGACCGAGAGCAGCATGACGTTGGCCGCGGCGAAGCCGGCGACCGTCATCGCGCGCAGTAGGGCCTTTTCCGCTTCGGCATCGGCGGAGCCGAGTGCGTCAGGATCGTAACTGCGGGCGGGAAAGCCGAGTGCGGCCAGCCGTTCGATCACCTGCCCGGCCCGGCCCGAAGCACCGTCATGGCCGACCGAAAGGCGACGCGTGGTCAGGTTGAAGCGCGCCGAATGGACGCCGGCGAGAGCGCCGACCTCCCGCTCGATCTTCCGCAGGCACCCCCCGCAATGCGCATTCTCCACCATGAAGTTGGCGGTGCCAACCGGCTCGGCTTGAGATGAGCCCGGTCGGTCCGTTTCGTCACGAGGTGCGAGCGTAAGTGTGGATGCGGTCATTTCGGAACCTGGATGCGCTCCGTGAATTGGTAGCGATGGCCGCGGGCATCGGCTGCGATCTGAATTTCCCACTGGCCTTTCAGCGGCAGGTCGATGGTCGCCGCGTAGCGGCCGCTGGCGATCTCGTCAAAGACAATCGTCTGTTCGAGGCCGTCTTGAAGTGGACGATCGACTTTCGCGAAAAGGTCGGCGGCGGCGATCGGCGCGCCGGTATGATCGTCGAGAGCGAAGGTGATGATCACCCGACCGGCGTCGCCGGCTTCGGCGTCGAGGGACGCCTGCCAGCCCAGCGCCTCCTGCGCCGCGGCCGCGGCCAGGCGCTCATTGTAGGAAAGGCCCTTCTTGTAGGCGCTGGTGGTCTCCATGCCTGTGAAGGTGGAGATGGCGACCGCGATCATGGTGCCGTTGGCGGCGAGCACGACGAGAAACGCGCCGACGAATACCCACGGAATCCAGCGGCCAGCCGGCCGCCCGGTTGACTTGGTGTCGGCGTTTGATCGAATCGTCGTCGCCATCACTCGGGTCCCCGGAAAACCGTTTCGAAGGAGAAGGCCTCGCCGCTGTCCTGATCGGTGAGCGTCACATGCAGCTCCTCGACCGCGGACCCGAGCGAGGTCGCAGGTGCGGTGACGAACAGGCGGTAGGTCGAGACCTGATCGGGCTTGGCGGCGAGAGACGCCGAGCGGCCATCCTCGTCGCCGAGGCCGAGAACGCTGAGGGTCGCGCCCTCGAGCCCATCGAGCGTGAGGGCATAGGTCTTGGGCTCGCGCACCTGGTTCAGCACTTTCACGGTGTAGCCGTTCCTGATGCTGCCGTCCGCGAGCTTGACGAACAGCGGGTTACGGTCGGGCAGCACGTTCAGGTCGAGGCCGGCGCGCCCGGTGAGGCCGATCAGCACGCCGATGCCAAGCACGGCAAGGATGACGACATAGATGATCGTGCGCGGCCGCACCAGGCGGCTGACCGGCTTCTTGCCCTCCATCCGCAGGACCTGATTGCGCTCGGTGTCCATGGTGATCAGGTTGAGCGGCCGATCGACCCGGGCCATGACGTCGTTGCAGGCATCGACGCAAAGGCCGCAGCCGATGCATTCGAGCTGCAGCCCGTCCCGGATGTCGATGCCCATCGGGCAGACGGCGACGCACTGATTGCAGGCGACGCAGTCGCCCCGGCCTTCCCAGCTCGTGCCCTTCTTGTGCGGCCCCCTGGGCTCACCCCGCCATTTTTCGTAAGTGACGACGTAGGAATCCTGGTCGAGCAGGGCGGCCTGGATGCGCGGCCAGGGGCACATATAGGTGCAGACCTGCTCTCTCGCCCAGCCGGCGAGAAGATAGGTGGTGAAGGTGAAGAGGCCGAAGAAGAAATAGACGGCGAGCCCGGCCTGGCCGGTCAGGATTTCATAGGTGACGGTCGGTGCGTCGTTGAAATACATGATCCACGCACCGCCGGTGGCTGCTGCGATCAGGAGCCAGGCGGCGTGGGTCGCCGACTTCTTCCAGAGTTTCTCCGAGCTCCAGGGCTGCTTGTCCAGGCGGATGCGCGCGGCCCGGTCGCCCTGGATCTTTCTTTCGACCCACATGAAGAGATCGGTCCAGACCGTCTGCGGGCAGGTGAAGCCGCACCACACACGGCCGCCGATCGAGGTCGCGAGGAACAGGCCGAAGGCCGCGGCCATCAGGAGGAAGGTGAGATAATAGATCTCCTGCGGCCAGATCTCGATGAAGAAGAAATAGAGGCGCCGTCCGGGCATGTCGACCAGCACCGCCTGATCCGGCGCGTTCGGCCCGCGGTCCCATCTGATCCAGGGAATGACGTAATAGAGGCCGAGGAGGGCGATCAGGACGGCCCATTTGATCCGGCGGAACAGGCCGCTCACCGCCTTCGGATAAATCCTGATCCGATCGGCGTAGAGCGGGTTCTCCTTCAGCTCCTTGAAGGAGCGCGCGTTTTCGGTGGCGACCGCTTCGTTGCTGGCTCCGGCGTCCATACGCCCTCCCGCTCGTCCGCGCCGCTACTGCCCTCCGCCCAGCGAGTGGACGTAGACGGTCAGGATCTTGATGGTCTCATCGTCGAGCCTGCCGGTCCAGGCGGGCATGACGCCGTGGCGCGGATTGCCGATCTGCTGGATCACCTCGGCCTCGGTGCCGCCGTAGAGCCAAATCTGGTCGCTGAGATTCGGCGCGCCCAGTTCCATCATGCCGCCGCCGTTCTCGCCGTGACAGGCGACGCATTGCTCCTCGAAGATGGTGCCGCCCTGTTCCACCAGCTCAGGTTCCGCAGCCTCGCCCGATAGCGACAGCACATAGTTCGCGACCGCCTTGATGTCCTCGCGCGGCAGCATCTCCAGCACGCCGTAGCCGGGCATTTCGTTGAAGCGGGTCTCCTCGTGGTCGCTTCTGACGCCGTAATTGATGGTGTGCTGGATGTCGTCCAGCGACCCGCCCCAGATCCAGTCATCGTCCGCCAGTGTCGGGTAGATGTCCTGGCCGGCGCCGCCGAGGGCATGACAAGGCGCGCAATTGTCGGCGAAGGCGGCCTGACCGCCGGCCATGGCGAAGCTCAGAAGCTCCGGATCGTTCGAGATCTCCTCCGGCGAGGCTGCGGCGATGCGGTCCAGATACTGCGCCTGCGCCGCCTTGGCGGAGGCCAGCCGCTCGTCCAGAGCGATCCGCTGATTGCTGCCGATCAGTCCGCCGAAATAGCCGGTGACATAGGGCCAGCTCGGGAACAGAAGCCACCAGACGAAGGCATAGACGATGCACGCATAGAAGGTGTAGAGCCACCACTTCGGCAGCGGCGTGTTCAGTTCCTTGATGCCGTCCCATTCATGACCGGTGGTGTTCTGGCCGGAGATCTCGTCTTTCTCGACTTTGGTCGGCATGGCTCAGTCCGTCTTTCCGTCGTCGTTGGACCTGTCGTCTTCGAGCGGGATCTGGCCGTAGCGCTCGAACTTCTTCCTGTTGCTCGGCCAGAAGACGTAGGCGACGATGCCGAGGAACAGGATCGTGCCCCAGAGCGGCCAGAGCGTGTTGGCGAGGTGATAGAGATCCTCGAACATCCGATCTGGCCTATTGCAGGATGTCTTCGGTGCGGATGTCGGTGAAGTCGACCATGCGCCCGAGGATCTGCAGATAGGCGACCATCGCGTCCATCTCGGTCAGCCGTTCCGGACGACCGTCGAAATCGCCGACCGCGGCCTTGGGATAGCGGGCGAGCAGCGCTTCGTGGTCGCCGTCCGGATCTGCCTGCGCCAGCAGGTCCGCGCGCGCCGCCTCGATCATCTCGTCGGTATAGGGGACGCCGACCGCGACATTGGCGCGGAGGTGGTCGGCGATGTGGGTGGTGTCGAGGCCGCGCTCGGCGAGATGCGGGTAGGGCGGCATGATCGATTCGGGCACCACCTCCTGCGGCTTGATCAGGTGGGCGACGTGCCATTCGTCCGAATACTTGCCGCCGACGCGGGCGAGGTCCGGTCCCGTGCGCTTCGAACCCCATTGGAAGGGATGGTCGTACATGCTTTCCGCGGCGAGGCTGTAATGGCCGTAACGCTCGACCTCGTCGCGGAACGGACGGATCATCTGACTGTGGCAGTTGTAGCAGCCCTCGCGAATGTAGATGTTCCGGCCCTCCAGCTCGAGCGGCGTGTAGGGGCGGACGCCGTCGACCTCCTCGATCGTGCTCTCGATGGTGAACAGCGGCACGATCTCGACGAGCCCGCCGATCGACACGGTGATCAGCGTCAGGACCGCCATCAGGACGACATTGGTCTCGATCTTTTTGTGCTTTTCCCACATGGCAGCTTACTCCGCTGGGATGGCGGCAGGGGTGGGCGCGCCAAGGCGTTCCTCGACCCGAACGTCGCCTTTGGCGGTGCGCCAGAGGTTGTAGACCATGACCAGGGCGCCCGCGAGGAACAACACGCCGCCAAAGGCGCGGATCACGTAGAAGGGATGCATCGCCTCGACCGTCTCGATAAACGCATACTGCAGGAACCCGAGGTCGTCGTACGACCGCCACATCAGACCCTGCATGATGCCGGAGACCCACATCGCGGTGATGTAGAGGACGATGCCAAGCGTCGCGATCCAGAAATGGACCTCGACCAGCTTGAGCGAATAGAGCTGCTTTCGGCCCCAGAGACGCGGCACCAGGAAGTAGAGGGCGCCGAAGGAGACGAAGGCGACCCAGCCGAGCGCGCCGGAATGGACGTGGCCGACGGTCCAGTCGGTGTAGTGGCTGAGCGCGTTCACCTGGCGCACCGACATCAGCGGACCTTCGAAGGTGCTCATGCCGTAGAACGCGACCGAGACCACCAGCATGCGCAGGACCGGATCTGTCCTGAGCTTGTCCCAGGCGCCGGCAAGCGTCATCAGACCGTTGATCATGCCGCCCCAGGACGGCATCCAGAGCATCACCGAAAAGGTCATGCCGAGCATCTGCGCCCAGTCCGGAAGAGCGGTGTAGTGGAGGTGATGCGGGCCGGCCCAGATGTACAAAAAAATCAGCGCCCAGAAGTGGATGATCGACAGGCGATAGGAGTAGACGGGGCGCTCGGCCTGCTTGGGCACGAAGTAGTACATCATGCCGAGAAAGCCGGCGGTCAGGAAGAAGCCGACGGCGTTGTGGCCGTACCACCACTGGGTGAGCGCGTCCTGGACGCCGGAGAAGAGGGAGTAGCTCTTGACCCCGAAGAAGGAGACCGGGACGGCGAGATTGTTGACGATGTGCAGCATCGCCACGGTGATGATGAAGGCGAGGTAGAACCAGTTGGCGACGTAGATGTGCGGTTCTTTGCGGCGAAGGATCGTGCCGGCGAAGATGACGAGATAGACGACCCAGACGAGCGTCAGCCAGAGGTCCACATACCATTCGGGCTCGGCATATTCGCGGGACTGGGTGACGCCGAGGACGTAGCCCGATGCGGCGAGCACGATGAAGAGCTGATAGCCCCAGAACAGGAAGGAGGCCAGCGCGGGGCCGCCGAACAGCGTCGCCCGGCAGGTGCGCTGCACGACGTAGAGCGACGTGGCGATCAGGGCGTTGCCGCCGAAGGCGAAGATCGCGGCCGAGGTGTGGACCGGGCGAAGGCGCCCGAAGGTGGTCCATTCCAGGCCGAGATTGAGGACGGGAAAGGCGAGCTGGAAGGCGATGAAGGTGCCCATCAGAAAGGCGACCACGCCCCAGAACGTCGTCGCGATCACAAACCAGCGCACGACGTCTTCGTTGTAGGGCGTCGCGCTTTCGACGTCTGTCCGGACGTCTCCGGCCGCTGCCATGGTGGTTGCCGTCACGACGTACTCCGCTCGCTCGGTGGCCATTTCGCATTGCAGCGTAGAGCAACTGGCGGAGGCCACGATTTGATCTAGATCAAGGGAATAGACGTCGGCAGGCGCAATCATAGGTCGCTAATTGTCGCATTGATCGCTACTTCGAGATCGCGCAGACAGAAAGAGTAAAAGGACAAGGACGAGCGTACCCCATGGCCAATGCTGCATCCGCCACGGTTCCGGACGGCGCGCCCCCGAAACCCGTCGTCTTGAAAAAAGTCCCGCTGGACCGGCCCTGGTCGTGGCTGGCCAAGGGCTTTGCCGACCTTCGCCGCGCACCGGTGGTCAGCCTTGGGTATGGAGTGATCTTCGCCGCCGCCGGCTATCTGCTGGTGGCCAGCCTCTGGGCTGTCGGATGGCTCTATCTCACGTTGCCGCTGGCAGCCGGTTTTCTGATCGTCGGTCCCCTGTTCGCGGTCGGCCTCTACGAGGTCAGCCGCCGGCTGCAGGCTGGGGAGCCGGTGAGCTTCGGGGCTTCGCTCGGCGCCTGGAGACGCAATGGCGGGCAGATCGGCCTGATGGGTGTCGCGCTCCTCCTTTTGATGTTCGCCTGGCTCCGGCTCGCCGCTCTGATCTTCATGCTTTTCTTCGGACTCGAGCCGCCGTCGCTCCCCCAGCTAATCCAGCAGACGGTCCTGAGCGCGGACGCGCTGCCCTTCCTGATCATCGGTTCTCTGGTGGGCGCGGTTCTGGCGCTGATCGCGTTTTCGATCAGCGTCATCTCGATCCCGTTTCTGCTGGATCGTCCGCAGTCCAACGTGATTACCGCGATCGCCACCAGCGTCGACGCGGTCAGGACCAATCCCGCGGCCATGCTGTTCTGGGGTGTGCTGATCGTGCTGTTCGCCGGCGCCGGGCTCGCCACCTTCCTGCTCGGGCTGATCGTGACCCTGCCGTTGATCGGCCATGCGAGCTGGCACGCTTACCAGGATCTTACCGGTGGGGAGGCTGACGATCATGCCTGACGATAGCAACGGTGGTGCTTGGATTCTCGGGATCGTCATGGGCCTTCTGGCCCTGCTTGGCATTGTGATGGCGAGCGCCGCCGTCGATCCCATCTTTTACGCGACGGGGCTGGTGCTGAGCGTGTTCGGCGTGCTCTTCGTGTTCTTCCTGATCAGGAACAATACGGGCTGACCCGGCCGCCGGTCAGGCATGCCCTGACAGCGTTTCCACGTAGTTCGCGCGGACGAACGCCGTCGGATCGTCGGCACGGTCCTGGCTCAGCGCGCCGCGGATCTGATCGACCTTCGCGTAGTCGCGATCGTGCATCCACTGGGCGAGGCCACGAACGAGGTCGGCCATGTGCTGGGGACCGTCGCGCAGGAGTGACGACGTGGTCATGACGGCGTCCGCACCGGCGAGAAGATATTTGATCACCTGCTCGGCGCGCTGAACGCCGGTGGTCGCCGCGATCGAAACGCCGAGCTTCTGGCTCAGCACGCCGATCCACATCAGCGGCAGGCGCGCCTCGTGCGCGCTGCTGAGGTCCAGGGTCGGCGATACGCTCATGGTCGCGAGATCGATGTCCGGCTGATAGAAGCGGTTGAACAAGGCGAGACCGTCGACGCCTTCCGTCTCGAGACGTTTCGCCATCGCACCGAAAGCGGTGAAATAGGGACCGAGCTTCATCGCGACCGGAATGTCGACGGCGTCCTTCACCGCCCGAAGCGAATCGACATAGCGCTGCTCGACCTGCTCGGCCGTCGTGTCGACGTCGACGGGAATGTAATAGACGTTGAGCTCCAGCGCCGCAGCGCCGGCCTCCGCCATCGCCTGCGCGTGGGTTCGCCAGCCGCGATCGGTCACGCCGTTCAGACTGGCGATGATCGGAACGCCGGTCGTTTCGACCGCCTGGCTTATGAGCTTCATATAGGCTTCGGGGTCTGGCCGATCGCCTGCGGGCTTGCCGTCCTGAAACTGCTCCTCGAACAGCGAGGGCAGGACGATCGCCGCGGCGTTGCCGTCCTCCAGCCGCTTGATGCCGTCAAGGCTGGCCGCGATCGGGCCGGCCGACGCGATGACCGGGTGCTTCAGCTCCAGGCCGAGATACGCCGTCTGAAGGTCCATGTCACCCTCCTCCACTGTGAGGCGCCGGCTGCAGAAAGCCAGGCGCGCCATTCCATTGGACCCATCCTGCCTGAATGGCCACGGCTCGGAATTGATCACGATCAAGGCCGGATGATGCGGTGCTCAGCCGAACAGGAGATCGAAGATCAGGATCCCGATGCTGGCAAAAGCGCCGGTGATCGGTACCCAGAGCCCGACGGTGAACCGGCCCCTGGGTGGCGCCTTGTCGCGTAGCTTGATGCGGACCAGCGCGAGATTGACGACGGCGAAGACGGTGAGCACCAGATAGCTCGTCGCCTCCGCCAGTCGGACGATTGGCAGGGTCAGCGCGAGCAGAACGACGACGGAGGCGATCGCGACGGTGGCGACGATGGGCGTGCGCGTCGCCGGATGAATCGTCGCGAAGATCGTCGGTATCCAGCCTTCGCGTGCGATCCCGTAGAGAATGCGCGAGGACATGATCAGCTGGATCATCACGCCGTTGAGCACCGCGAAGATGGCGATCAGGCTGACGATGCCGGCGGAGCGCCCGGTCGCGGTCTCGAAGACCAGAGCGAGCGGCGCATCGCTGTTCGCGAGCCGATCCAGAGGCACGATCGCCACCGCGACCAGCGCCACCAGAAAGTAGAGGGCGCTGGATACGGCGAGCGTAATGATCGTCGCACGCGGTACGGCGTACGTCGGATCCTTGGCCTCCTCGGCGACGTTCACGATGTCCTCGAAGCCGACGAAGGCGAAGAAGGCGAGAACGGCGCCGGAAACGATCGGCGGCCAGAGCGCCCAGCCGTCCGGCGCGACCACCTCGGGAAGGGCTGCGACGACGTCCGGCCAGTCGGTCAGGCCGGCGCCGATGATCAAGAGCAGTCCGCCGACCTCGACCACCGTGACGATCGCCGCCAGCATGACCGACTCGCCGATCCCCCAGGCCGCGATCGCGGCGAGCAGGGCGACCACGCCGACGATGAGCGGGGCCGCCGGCAGATCGACGATGGTCTGCATGTAGCCGACGAAGCCGATCACGATCGCGCCGCTGGAGAGGATGCCGGTGGTCATGACCAGAAAGCCGATCGCGACGGCGAGGGGCGGTTTCCGAAAGGCGGCCTGGACGAACATCGCCTCGCCGGCGCTCTTCGGGAGTCGCGCACCGAGCTCGGCGTAGGAAAATGCGGTGAACGAAGCCAGGATCGCGGCGATCACGAACGACAGCGGCGCATGCACCCCGGCGCCCGCGGCGACCTTGCCGACCAGGACGTAGATGCCGGCGCCGATGGTGACGCCGATGCCGTAGAGGCAGAGAAGCGGCAAGGAAAGCCGACGCCGAAGCGTCGTCGCTGACGACGGCGGATTGTCGACGATATCAGCGTCCACCGGCGGAGGTTTCCCTAGTTTCTGTCGAGACTTTCTATATAGGCGACGATGTCGTCGATTTCGGTTCGGGTCAGATCGAGATTGGGCATGGGCGGATGCGGATCCGCGAGCCAGGCCTCGAGGTCGTCCGGCCGCGCCGCCGCACTTTCGGCGATCGAGGCGAACGGGGGCGCCGCATCGCCTGCGGCCGGCTGATCGTCACCGACAAGGTGGCAGGCGCTGCACCATTGCCGGGCCAGCCTTTCGCCCTCGTCGACGTCGGCCGCGGATAAATGCGTCACGGCGGCGGAAGCGAGGAAGATAGCGGATGCCATGGCGATCGTCTTCATGATGTGCCTCTCAGTCGTAGTCGAGCGGAAGGCCGTTTTCGTGATATTCCTGCTCGAAGCTCTCGGGCCAGCCGTCACCCATCCAGTAGGGCTTTTCGATGATCCAGCTTCGCATCGACTCCGGGATGCTCTCCAGCGAGAAGCCGCGCTGGGTTTCGGGGCTGGCGGCGAAGGCGGCGAGGTCGCCGATCTCCTCGCCGGACAGCTCGATCTGATAGCCGAGCTCCAGCGCCTGCAACTCGATCATGGCCTGGGCGCCATTCCACATGCGGACGACGAAGTCCATGAGATCGAGATCACTGCTGCCGTCGGCGTCGAGCGGTGGTGCTGCGCTGCCGCCGGCGCCATTCACGGCATGACAAAGCACGCAGCCCTTGACCACGAACAGCCGCCTGCCGCTCTCGGCGTCGACCAACGGCAGGATCACGCGGCTCGGCTCGACGACGCGGGCGGTCTCGGCGCTCACCTCGTCCGTCGGCAGAACGAGGCATGAAGCGACGATCGCGGGCACCGCCAAGGCAAAGGCCTTCGAGATGCTGGGAAAAATCACGGCAGGCAAGAGCGTTCTCCATCGTCGAAAGTATCCCGTGTTGTGGCACGGAGCGACGGCTTTTGCATTTGATGTCGATCAAATCCTCCGTCGCCGACCATCCGTCAATTGATCAATATCAAACCGCTGTCCGTCCGACGGCTCATACTGTTTTCTCAACCAATGCAGCGAACGATGACAGGAGGCTCGCCATGGCGATCCGCGTTTTGCTGGCACCGCTCTTTCACAGCGCCGAAGACAGAAGGACGCTCGATACGGCATTCGCTCTTGCCAGACGTTTTCGATGCCATGTCGACGCGCTGCTCGTACAGCCTGATCCGGGCGACACCATCCCGATCGTCGGCGAGGGCATTTCGGCGGACACCATCAGGCGGCTGCTGGAAAGTGCAACGTCGGCGATCGAACAGCAGCGCAAGGCGACAAGGGCCATGTTCGACGACGCGAAGGCCGTCGCCGGAATCGATGAGGTCGACGGCATCGCGCAGGCATCCGACAAGCCGACCGCGGCCTTCGTGGAGGCGGTCGGGCAATGTGACATCGTCGTGCCGGCAAGGGCGCTGCTCGCCGATCTCGTGGTCTTCGCCGGCGCCCGATCGGAGAACGCAATCGGCCTGCGCGCGACCTTCGAGGCGGTGCTCTTGAAGTCCAGACGGCCGATGCTGGTGACGGCGGAAAGTCCGCCTGCGCATATCGGCCGGACAGTGGCAATCGCCTGGAATGCGACGCCTGAAGCGAGGAGCGCACTCGATGGCGCAATGCCGTTCCTGCAGTCGGCGGCGGCGGTGCACCTGATCGCGGTCGCCAGCGCCCGAAGCGATGCCGACGCCCTCGACGGCGCCCGCGACTATCTGGCCGCGCACGGCATCGGCAGCGACTCTCACGTCGTCGAACCAGGCGACGAGCCGGTCGGTGCCGCCCTCATGCGGAAGGCGGAGGCCATCGGCGCCGATCTCCTCGTGATGGGTGGCTACGGCCATGCCCGCTTGCGCGAACGCATTCTCGGCGGCGTCACCCAACACATCGTCAGTCATCCCGGGTTGCCGATCCTGCTCGCCCACTGAGGGTGCGGTACGCTGCCGCTCGTCACGCGACGGACGTCGCCTGCGTCATCCGGGCTGTACGCCGGGCACAGTTTTCGCTATCGGCAGGGGTGAGCCCATGTCGGCGACAGCGCGTCGTCCGACGACCCCGTCCCGGAGGCTGACCTATGCGTCGCAGCACCCTCGTCGCCCCATCGATCCTGTCCGCCGATTTTTCGAGGCTGGGGGACGAGGTGCGGGCCGTCGACGAAGCGGGCGCCGACTGGATCCATCTGGACGTGATGGACGGTCATTTCGTCCCCAACATCACCTTCGGGCCGGACGTGGTACGCGCGATTCGCCCGTGCTCGGCGAAGAAATTCGACTGCCATCTGATGATCGAACCCGCGGATCCCTTCATCGAGGCGTTCGCGAAGGCCGGCGCCGATCTGATCACCGTTCACGCGGAGGCGGGCCCGCATCTCGACCGCTCGCTGCAGACGATCAAGGGGCTGGGCAAGGAGGCGGGCGTGTCGATCTGCCCGGCGACGCCGATCGATGCGGTCGAGCATGTGCTCGACAGGCTTGACCTGATCCTGGTGATGACCGTCAATCCCGGCTTCGGCGGCCAGCGCTTCATCGAGGCCATGCTCGCAAAGCTGCGCGCGCTTCGCGACCTGATCGGCGATCGTCCGATCCGCGTCGAAGTCGACGGCGGCATCAATGCCGAAACCGCGCCGCGCGCGGTCGAGGCCGGCGCCGACGTGCTGGTCGCGGGCTCGGCGATTTTCGGCGATGACGACTATGCGAGTGCCATCGCCGCCCTGGCCGGCGGCCGGCGCGGTTGACGCGATGGCGAAGCGCTCGGGCCTGATGCGATCCCGCCGTGACCACGGCTGGCGGCGTTCGGGCGCATCGCCTAGGATGCCTTTGTCGATCCGGCGTCGTTCGCTCAGTCTCCGACGTTCGGCCGGTTCGGACATTGGGCGGCTCGCGGCGGTGTGCCGGGCATCATGGACGAAGGGCGGCGATGACGGGTCGAGCGGACTATGATTTCAAGGGCCGGAACGTGTTCGTGGCCGGCGGCACCAGCGGTATCAATCTGGGCATCGCCAAAGCCTTCGCACGCGCCGGCGCCACGGTCGGCGTCGGCAGCCGCAAGCGCGAGAAGGTGGACGCCGCGGTCGGCGAGCTCTCCAGCCTCGGCGTGAAAGCCCATGGCGCGGTCTTCGACGTGCGCGACGCCGATGCGGTGAACGCCGCGCTGGACGGCTTTGCGGGCGCGGTCGGCGAGATCGATGTCCTGGTCTCGGGCGCTGCCGGCAATTTTCCGGCACGCGCGCTCGACATCAGCCCTAACGGCTTCAAGGCCGTGGTCGACATCGATCTTATCGGCACCTTCCACGTGATGAAGGCCGCCTATCCGCACATGAAGAAGCCGGGCGGCAGCCTGATCAACATCTCCGCACCCCAGGCCGAGATCCCGATGGCGCTGCAGGTCCATGTCTGTGCGGCCAAAGCCGGGGTCGACATGGTGACCCGATGCCTCGCGATCGAATGGGGCGAGGACGGGCTTCGGGTCAACGGCGTCATCCCGGGACCGATCGAGGGCACCGAAGGCATGGCCCGCCTCGCGCCGACCCAGGCCACCCGCGACGTCATCGCCGCCAAGGTGCCGCAGCGGCGGCTCGGCTCGCCGGACGACGTCGCCCGCGTCTGCCTGTTTCTCGGTTCGGAGGCGGCCGGCTATGTGAACGGCGCGATCGTCGCGGCCGACGGCGGTTGGATTCTGAACGGTGCGGCGTTGAGGTAGGCAGATGAGCGAGTTCACGGCAATACGTTATTCGATCGAGAACAAGGTCGCGGAGATCGTGCTCGACCGGCCGGAATCCCTGAACAGCATGAACGCCGCCATGCGTCTCGAGCTGACCCAGGCTTTCCGCCGGGCACCCGATGACGGTGCGCGCGCGATCCTGCTGACCGGCGAGGGGCGCGCCTTCTGCTCCGGTCAGGATCTCGGCGAAACGCCGGGCGGCGCCCCGATCGACGTCGAACGGGTGCTGCGCGAGGAATACGAGCCGATGGTTCTCGAGATCCTCGGCGCCGATCTGCCGGTGGTGGTCGCGGTAAACGGCATCGCCGCCGGCGCCGGCGCCAGCCTCGCTCTGCTCGGCGACGTCGTCTACGCCGCGCGGTCGGCGAGCTTCGTCATCGCGTTTGCCCGCATCGGGCTCGTGCCCGATGTCGCCGCGACCTATTTCCTGCCGCGGCTGATCGGCCTGCCGCGGGCCCTCGGCATGGCGATGACCACCGAACCCGTGAGCGGCGAGCAGGCCGCCGAATGGGGGCTGGTCTGGAAAGTGAGCGACGACGAGGCCCTGCTGTCGGAGGCCCGGATGCAGGCTGCGGCCTTCGCCGAAGGTCCAACCCGCGCCTACGCCCTGACCCGAAAGACGATGCGCCAGGGTCTGGAGACCGGCGTGGTCGAGCAGCTTCGCCGTGAAGCGACGGCGCAGGCGGAGGCAGCGGCCACCGACGATTTCAAGGAAGGGGCGAGCGCCTTCCTGCAAAAGCGCGCACCGAAATATCAGGGACGCTGAGGGCGCCGCCGGAAATCAGGGGAAGGAAAGCGCCATGAAATCGCTGGTTCTCGAAGAGAAGGACGTGCTGTCCCTTCGGGATTTTCCGATCGAGCGCGAGGAGACGCTCGGCCCGCGCGACGTGCGCATTCGGATGCACACCGTCGGCATCTGCGGTTCCGACGTCCATTATTACACCCACGGCCGGATCGGCCCCTTCGTGGTCGAGGCGCCGATGATCCTCGGCCACGAGGCCTCGGGCGTGGTGGTCGAGACCGGCGCCGAGGTCACGACCCTCGCTGAAGGCGACCGGGTCTGCATGGAGCCGGGCATACCCGATCCCAACAGCCGGGCGACGCGCCTCGGCATGTACAACATCGATCCCGCCGTCCGTTTCTGGGCGACGCCGCCGGTGCATGGCATCCTTCGTCCGACGGCCGTCCATCCCGAAGCCTTCACCTTCAAGCTGCCGGACAATGTTTCCTTCGCGGAGGCCGCCATGGTCGAGCCGCTCGCGGTCGGCGTGCATGCGGCGACCAAGGCACAGATCCGGCCGGGCGATCTCGCCTTCGTCATGGGGGCGGGGCCGATCGGTCTGGTGACGGCGCTCTCGGCGCTCGCCGCCGGCTGTGCGCGGGTGTTCGTGTCCGATCTCGACGAGGCGAAGCTGGAAATCGCGGCCGCCCTCGGGCCGATCACGCCGATCAACGTCGCGGGGACCGACCCGGCGAAGGAAATCCTCGCCGCCACCGACGGCTGGGGCGTCGAGGTGGTGTTCGAGGCGACCGGCAACCCCAGGGCCGCGGCGACCATGTTCGAAGCCCTTTGTCCCGGCGGGCGCGTCGTCCTGATCGGCGGGCAGTCGGAGCCGATCGCCTATGACGCCGGCGCCGCCATGGTCAGGGAGGCGCGCGTCGAGAACATCTTCCGCTACGCCCACGTCTTCCCGCGCTGCGTCGCCATGCTGTCCTCGGGCGCGATCGACGTGAAGCCGCTGATCACCCGGAGCTTCGCTTTCGAGGACAGCGTGCGCGCCTTCGAAATCGCGGCCTCGGCACCGAAGGGCGACGTCAAGATGCAGATCGCGATGCCGGGCTGAGCCGGGCGCGGGCCCGCTACATGGCGGTGAAGCCGGCGTCGACCATCACGCATTCGCCGGTGATGAGATCGGAGGCGCCGGACGACAGGAACAGGACGAGATCGGCGACCTCGATCGGCCTGCCGAAGCGGCCGAGCGGGGTCTTGTCGAGCATCGGCCGGCTTTTCGCCTCCTCGCCCCAGACCTTTTCGCCCATGGGCGTCAGGATGATGGTCGGGCAGACGGCGTTGCACTGGATGTTGTGCTTCGACCATTCCGCGCACATCACCTTGGTCAGCATGTTGAGCCCGCCCTTGGACGCGCAATAGGCGCCGTGAGCCTCGAGGCCGACCACGCCGGCCTGGGACGAGACGTTCACGATCTTGCCGGCCTTCTTTTCGATCATCTTCGGCGCCAGGGCCTGAGCGAGCAGGAAGGGCGCACGGAGGTTCACCGCCATGGTCTCGTCGAAGCGCGCCGCGGTCGCGTCCAGGAGCGGATCGATCAGGGCGATGCCGGCATTGTTGATGAGAATGTCGATGGTCCCGGCATGGGCGAGGGCTTCGCGGGCCGCCTTGTCGCAACCCTCGACGGTCGAGAGATCCGCCTCGACCACCAGGCAGCGCCTGCCGGCCGTCTCCACCGCCGACCTCGCCTCTTCGAGACCCTCGAGGTCGCGCCCGACCGCGACGACGTCGGCGCCTGCATCCGCCAGCACCCTGCAGATATCGAGGCCGATGCCCTTCGATGCTCCCGTGACCAGGGCGAAGCAGCCCTCCACGCCGAAACGTTCCGTCCAGTCCGCCAATGTCGCCTCCCTCGTCGCTGCCATTTGGTCGAACGATAGGGCCTGGCGGCGGGTTGGGCAATCGGCGGCAGGTGGACGAGGCGGGTTCAGCCGGCCGGGCCGCGAAGCTGCCTGATGCGATCGATCAGCCCGTTGGTCGAGCTGTCATGGCCGGTCACCTCGCCGTCGCTCTCGAGCTCGGGCAGGATGACGCTGGCCAGCTGCTTGCCGAGTTCGACGCCCCATTGATCGAAGCTGTTGATCCCCCAGACGATGCCCTGGGTGAAGATCTTGTGTTCGTAGAGCGCGATCAGCCTTCCCATCATGTGCGGCGTCAGCTTGGGATAGAGGATGCTGCTGGTGGGCTTGTTGCCTTCGAACACCTTGTGCGGGACGAGGGCTTCGAGAGCGTCGCCGCTCAGGCCCGCGGCTTCGAGCTCGGCGCGGGCTTCGGCAGCCGTCTTGCCGAAGGCGAGCGCTTCGGTCTGGGCGAGGAAGTTGGCGAGCAGCTTTTCCTGGTGATCGCCGAGCGGCGTCTGGGCGAACGCGGCCGCGATGAAGTCGGCGGGGATCAGCTCGGTGCCCTGGTGGATCAGCTGGTAGAAGGCGTGCTGACCGTTGGTGCCGGGCTCCCCCCAGATGATCGGGCCGGTGGCGTAATCGACCCGTTCGCCGTCGCGGCGGATGGTCTTGCCGTTGCTCTCCATGTCGCCCTGCTGGAGATAGGCGGGCAGGCGGTGGAGGTGCTGATCGTAAGGCAGCACCGCATGGCTGCAGGCGCCGAAGAAGTTTCGGTACCAGACGCCGACCAGGCCGAGCAGGGCCGGCATGTTGCGCTCGAGCGGCGTCGTCCGGAAATGCTCGTCCATGGCGTGGGCGCCGTCGAGCAGTTCATCGAAGCGGTCCATGCCGATAGCGAGCGCGATCGGCAGACCGATCGCCGACCAGAGGCTGTAGCGTCCGCCGACCCAGTCCCAGAACTCGAACATATTGGCGGTGTCGATGCCGAAGGCGGACACGGCCTCCGCATTGGTCGAGACGGCGACGAAATGCTTCGCGACCGCCCTTTCGTCCCCGAGCTTGTCGATCAGCCACGCTCGGGCCGAGCCCGCGTTGGTCATGGTCTCCTGGGTGGTGAAGGTTTTTGAGGCGACGATGAACAGCGTGCGTGCGGGATCGAGACCTTCGAGGCAGTGATGGAGATGCGCGCCGTCCACATTGGACACGAAATGGGCGCGCAGATCTTTTCGTGCGTAGGGCTTCAGCGCTTCGGTCACCATGAGCGGTCCGAGATCCGAGCCGCCGATCCCGATGTTGACGATATCGGTGATGGTGTCCCCGCCATGGCCGCGCCATTCGCCGCCGCGCACCCGCTCGGTGAAAGCGCGCATGCGATCGAGCACGGCGTCGACGGCCGGCATGACGTCCTCCCCGTCCACCAGGATCGGCCGACCGCTCCGATTGCGAAGGGCGACGTGCAGGACGGCGCGGCCTTCGGTGACGTTGATCGCTTCGCCCGAAAACATCCGATCCCGCCAGCCTTCGAGATCCACATCCCGCGCGAGGTCAGCCAGAAGACGCAGCGTCTCTTCCGTGATCCGGTTCTTGGAGAGATCAAGAAGAAGACCGTCCTCCTCGAAGGAAAAGCGCTCGAAGCGGCCCGGATCGTCCGCGAACAGCGTGCGCAGATGCACCGACGCCATGGCGTCTGCATGGTTCGCCAGGGTCTGCCAGGCGGGGAGGGCGGTCGGGCTGGGCATGGGAGATCCTATCGTTCTGCAGGAATTGGGCTGACGGCTTTACGTTACCTAGAATCCCCGACTTTCGTTGTCCATCTTCGCCCTTGTCGAACGTCGGGCGCCATCCTTCGGACCCTATGCGCGGTCGCCGCTGACGCTATTGACACGGGACGGGAGGCGGCATGCCGTCAGGCTCGATGTCGAGCAGCCTGCTCATCTCAGGCAGGCGCTGCCACGGCGGCACGTCCGCACGCAGATCGACTTCCTGCCACTTCTCGTGGAATCGTGGATCGCCGTCGTCGTCGACACTTTTCAGCTCGTCGAGGCCTTCGAAGAGTTTGTTCGCGAAAAGACCGACTTTCCGTTTTCTCTCGTCCCGATCCGGACACCAGGGGGAGGCGTCCCAATTGTAGGCGGCCAGGACGGAGGGAATGCTCAGCGTATTCACGGTCTCGCCTTCAGGCACGAGCCCCGGGTAGTCCTCATCGCTGAAGCTGGCTGGCTGGTACGGCTCCTCAATGAGGTCCAGCGGCAAGGAGAGCAGGCGCAGGCCGGCCTCCGGCGGTATCTCCTCATAGTCGTCGAGTGTCTTGCCGACGACATGGACAAGCGCTGCGACATTGCCTGCAAGAAGTTCCTTGAGAGCTTGCGTGTAGGGGTAGTCGGCGAAGTCGACATGGATGCCGAGACCATCGAAGATGTTTTCTGCGGTCATGGCGCTGCCGCCGCCTTCGGGGCCGTAGGCGACTTTCCTGCCTTCCAGGTCTTCGATCGAGCCGATGCCCGGACCGGCGATGAGGTGAATTTCTTCATTGTAGAGTTTCGTGATGTAGAGAAGTTTTCTTTCGATCCCTGGAATCTTGTCATCCGAGTTCCGGCCGAAAAAATTCAGCACGTCCGACTGAACGATGGCCAGGTCGACGCCTTGAAGAAAGAGAAGGTCCTCGATGTTGGTTTTCGAGCCCTTGCCGATGATCGGCACGACTCTGAATTCGTACTTTTCATCCAATGCCTGTGACAGGTCCGAAGCAATCTGTACATAGGTGCCTTCGACGCCGCCGCTGATCAGTCTTACCGTATTCTTGTTGACACGGGCCGTGTTGCTTCCCTGCGCGAGAGGAGCATCGTGCTCGAAGGGAAAGGCCAGCATCGAGAACCAAAGAAAAGACAACCAAACGCGATACAACATCCATGTCTCCAATATCGGATTTCGTTCAACGAGCTCGTCATCGATCGCGACGGCTTCCCCGCGGACCTGCTCTATCGTTCACAGGTCTTGATCGAGAACCGGTTGGCAATGGGTTCGACGTCGTCACCGCAGACCTGATCGAGCTGATAGCTGTCGATCTTGACTCCCGACAGGTCGACGCCGCTGATGTCCGTGCCGTGCATGGTGGCTCCGAAGAAGTCTGCGTTCGAGAGGTTGGCGTCGCGAAGGATCGTACCGGTCAGATTGGCATAGCGCAGATTGGCGTCGCCCAGATCGGAACCGCTCAGATCGGCACCGACGAGGGTGGCCTCTCGAAATGATGTGTTCCGCAAATCAGCCTCTCGCATAACGGCCCGATCGAAGTTGGCGCCCCGGAAGTTCTTTTCCCTGAACTCCTCGAAACCGGTCGGAAACCTGTCGCCGGCGAAGTTCTTTTGCTCAAGTTCGGCCTGCGCAATGACCTGTTTGACTCCATCGTTGGTGGCACTCGCACGCGCCAGGTCTTGGGAAGGCCTGGAGGGCGAATTTTGTGGGTTCGCGATGGAAACGAAGGCCGCCATGAAACCGGCGCCTACAAGAAAAAGCCAGGGAAACGCGCGAGGGCGCAGCTTTCTCGGGCAGCGTCGGAATTGGAGAAGGATCAATCCCAGAGTGACGAGCGATGTGAGAATGATCAGGAACAGATCGATAAGTTCCGTCTCTGCCGATCTTCTGTTCCAGACGAAGGCGGCGAGCGTAATCGGCGCCATCCAGTAGAAAATCGCAAGCACCGCCAATCTCGGCGCCCAGCTGTCGAAGTCATGTAGCATGGTGTAGTTGACATCTGGAGACGCCGAATATCGTCGATACTCTTCCACAAAAATGTGGAGATAGATCGTCAGCCCGGTGATGATAATGGGCCCGACGACGAGAAATGAATAGAAATTGACATCATAGCTCAAAATAGGAAGTTTGACTTGGGCTTCGAAATCAATGTTTTGTCCTGAACTCATCAACGTAATGACACAGAACAGGCAGGTTCCTACCAGTGTATAAAAAAGACGTCCGATCGTCTTGGAAATTTCGTGATGATTCTTCTTTCGTTGATTTATGTCCTCATCGGACGCCGGTTTGTCTTGGTTCTCGCCCATCGACCGGTGGTCAATGGGCGCCGGAGCCGGTGCGAACATCCAATCAGGCAGGCTCTGGACAAACCGAGTCCACTTTATTCGTATCGTGCGAAAGCCTCCGAATCCTGACGTCATATTCTCTTCTCAGAGTCGTTATTTCAAGAATGATAGACAATCATCTATTCGATATCATCGTATCGCGAAAACGCCGGGGCATCAATTACAGCCGACGCTCAACCGGCGGCTCTCGACGCCCAAAGTTCGCGTTGAATTCCACGTTTCGACAACTTCGTTCTGCTTGAAATTGCGCGTACAGATAGTTTCGAAGTCGCATCTCCATTTCAGATCGACAAGGGGCGGCTCTCGGGATCGAAGGGCGGGGCGTCGAGGACGGTGGCCTGGCGGCGATGGCCGAGGACATCGATCGCGAGCGCGGTGTCTGCACGGGCGTAGTCGACCGGCACCAGGATCTGGGCGAGGCTCCGGCCGAGGTGGTGGCCGTAGCCGCCGGTAAGCACCGTGCCGATCATCTCGTTGCCGTGATAGACCGGCTCGCCGCCGGTGGCGTCGGCCCTGCCGTGCTCGAGAGCGGCGAGCACGCGCCTTCGAGAGACGCCCTGTTCCTCCTGGGCGAGAAAGGCCGTGCGGCCGACGAACTCGCTCTTGGTTCGGTCCGGCAGGTGTTCGAGCCCGGCTTCCAGCGGCGTGAGGTCGCCGAAGCCGTCGCCGCTCAGGCGCTCGTAGCCGGCTTCCAGCCGCAGCGAATCGACGGCAAACATGCCGACGTCCCGAAGGCCGAGATCATGGCCGGCGACGAACAGAGCCTCGTAGACCGTGGCCATATATTCCATGGGCAGGTGCAGGCTGTAGCCGAGGTCGCCGGTGATCGAAAAACGCATGACCTGGGCGGGCGAGCCGGCGACTTCGATCTCGATCGCATGGCCCGGCGGCAGTGCCTTTTCGGAGACGTCTTCGTCGGCCACCCGTGTCAGCAGGATGCGGGCCTTGGGGCCGAGCAAGGCGAGAATGCCGTAGCGCACCGAGACGGGCGCGTAGAGCACGCCTTCGCCCGGAAGGCTCTGCTCGAAGGCACGCTGGTGAAAGCGTTCGCAGACGGCGGGCCCGAGGAGATAGAAACCCTGTTCGCTCAGCCTGGCGACCACGAACCAGCCGGTGATCTGGCCTTTTCGGTTCAGCATCAGGCCATCGCGCACGGCGCCGATCTCGCCCGGCAGGCGCGAGGCGAGCGCACGGTCTAGGGCGGCTTCGGCGTCGGGCCCTTCGAACACGTGCTTGGCGAACGCCGCCGTCAGATCGGCGATGCCGACGGCGCCGCGCATGGCGGCGCATTCGCGCTCGATCGCGTCGTGCCGAGCGCCCCGTTCGAAGGACCGCACGGCCAGGCGTTCGGCGGTGGTGGCCGCGAACCAGCACGGGCGCTCCCAGCCGAACAGTCCGTCGAACTGTCCGCCGCGCGCCGTCAGCTTGTCATGGATGGCGGTTCGCTTCAGCGGTCGTCCGGCCGGCGTCCGGCTCTCGGGAAAGCGGATGGCGAAGTGGTCGGCATAGGCGGCGCGCGCGGTTTCGGCGGCATAGCTTCTGCCGGCGAAGGCGCCGAAGCGGGCGACGTCGAGCGGAAACAGATCGAGGGGCGGCTCACCTTCGATGATCCATTCCGCCAGCGCCTTGCCGGCGCCACCCGCCATGGAGAGGCCGTTCAGGAAACCGCAGGCGACGAAGTAACTGCTGAAGCCGGGCAGCGGACCGAGCAGCGGCCGGCCGTCAGGCGTCATGGTGATCGGGCCGCTCACCGGCGCCTTCAGGCCGGCACCGGCAAGGCAGGGCACGCGCTTCGCGACCCTCTCCAGCCAGGCAGCATCGGCCGGTGTTTCGGCGTTCGCCGTCTCGGCATTGGATGTCTTTTCGGCGGATGTCCATTCGGCGTCCTGCTTCACCCACCGCCTGGGCTCGGCTTCGAAGGCGCCGACCAGCAGCCCGCCGTCCGCAACGCGCAGATAGAACGCGCCGTCAGGCTCGCAGATGGCGGGCAGCGTGCTGTCGAGGCCGCTCACCGCGTCGATCGTTTCGGTGGCGACGTACCGATGCTCGATCATCGAGATCGGCAACTCCAGCCCGACCATCGCCGCGAGCTCCGGCGCCCACCGGCCGGCGGCGTTGACCACCACGTCGGCGGTGATTTCGCCGCGGTCGGTGATCACCAGCCAGCTGTCGTCATCCTCCCGTGACATGTCGAGCACCGCCGTCTGCTCGCTGACCTCCGCGCCCAGGCTCCTGGCAGCGCGCGCGAGGGTCTGGGTGAGATCATAGGGATCGGCATGGCCGGCCAGAGGGTCATACAGGCCGCCGATGAGACCGTCGGAATCGATAAGGGGATGGTGGTCGAGGATCTCGCGGCGGCTGAGCAGGAGATGCGGCATGCCGAGCGACCGGCCGAGACCGGCGCGGCGCTTCAGGTCCTCCAGGCGGATTTCACGGGCCGCGAGGATGATCGCGCCGGTCCGGTGAAAAGCGAGGGTGCGGTCCGGTTTCTCGGCGAGGCGCTCGTAGAGCCGGATGCTGTCGTCCCGGAGGCGGATGAGGCTCGGCGTAAGATCGAAGCGGTCGACATGGCCAGCGGCGAGCCAGGTCGATCCGCCGCCGAGCTCGCCGCGCTCCAGCAGTATCACGTCCTGCCAGCCGAGCGCCGCGAGGTGATAGAGCAGGCTGCAGCCGACGATCCCGCCCCCGATCACGACGACTTGGGCATGGTCCTTCAAGGCCGGCTCGCAGCTGGTCTGGGAGCAGCTGTGGAGGGGCGCCGAAGCGCGGTCGGCGGCGTCCTTCGGCGGCAGCATGACCGGCCGCCACGGGCCACCCCTCCGCCGGCATCGTTTCGGCGCGAAAGCCAGAGGATCACCAATTCCGGCTCCAAATGTCCGCTCGAGGCATCGATGTTATTAATCTGGTGCCCTGCCACGATCGGTCAACGCGCTCGCCCCGGTCGGCACGACATCGCTCGACGATAGGCCTGCGCAACGCGGCGACAGTGCGTGTTCGCACCCGCCGCCGTTCACAAGACCGTCGTCCTCAGCTCCTCCGGCTGAACTCGGTCTCGCCGCCGGCCGCCAGGATTCTGGCCTGCTCGATCCAGTTCTCGCGCTCGATCCGGCCCTTGAAACGCAGATGGCGGTCGACCCAGGCGACGTTGTCCGGGGTGAAGGCCGCGATCTGCGCGAAGTGGTAGATGCCGAGGCCGTTCAGCGTCCGCTCGAGTTTCGGGCCGACGCCGCTGATCTTCTTGAGGTCGTCCGCCCCGCCGCCACGCGGCGTCGAAAGGGCTTCCGGCCGGACTCCCTCGTCGTCGCCGGCACCGCCAGTGTCGCCGGCACCGCCAGTACCGCCGATCAGGCCGAGCGCGCCGCCGGAGGCCGCATCTCCCGAACCAGCAGCGGCACCTCCGGACGTTCCCGTCATGCCACTGCCGCCCGTCGGACCGCTGCCGAACGTGCCGGAATCCGCAGCACCGCCCGCGTCGGTCGTGTCGCCCCCCGACGTGCCGGCAGCCGCACCGCCTGCGCCCGAAGAACCTCCCGTCGAAGCGAACGCGCCGCCGGTGCCCGTGCCGGAACCAGATGTACCGGAACCCGCAGCACCGCCCGTGCCGCCACCCGTTGCGCTCGCGGTTGTGCCGCCGGTTCGGGTCGGGGTTGCGGTGCTGTGTTCCGTGGATCCAACGAGGCCGAGCGCGCCGGCGGCGGTGGCGCCGGCGGCACCGGACGATCGCCGAAGGGACGCGAGCTGCGCTTCCAGGCTCTCGACTTCGCTCCTGCAGGCGTCGTTCGCTTCCCGAGCCTGCTGCAGATCGCGTTCCAGGGAGCGGCCGTGCTCCTTGGCGGCTGTAAGCTCACGGCCGAGCCGGCTCACGTCGCCGCCTGAGTCACCGCGCTGGGCGAGCGCCTGCTTGGCCGCGGCCAGTTCCTTTTCCCGGTCGGCGAGATCGTTCTGCAGACCACCGACGCGTTTCTCGACATCGTCGAGCGCGACGAGCTTGGATTCGTGCTCACGCCGCAATTGTTGCAAGCTGGTTTCATGGGTTTCTGCGAGGCGCTGCACTTCGGCCGCCGAAGCATCGGCACGGGTTCTCGCCTCCTTTGCCTGGGTGACTTCGCCCGCGAAACGGTCGCGTTCGGCCTCCACGTCGGAGAGCTTGGCGCGCCATCGGCCGTCCAGGTCCTGCAGCTCCGTCTGAAAGCGCGAGCCGCGAAGCAGCCAGGCGATGACGAAGCCCAGAAGTGCTGCCACCAGCAAAAAGAACAGGATTTCAAAGGGCAGATACAAGTCCAAGGTGCCTCTCCTTCAGGTCGATGGCCGGTGCCAGTGCCACAGAAAGCCAAACGTCATGTCGCGTTCTCGTCCCGATCTTCTCGACGGTACGACCGGTCCCCTGCCGGCGGACGAGGAGAACCGATCGAGCAAGACGGCGGGGCGCTCCCGGGCCACCGGCCGTGGCAGCAGCGCCTCGCCGTCACGTTCACGGCCTGGTGATTTCGTCCGTCACCGCGCGAACGCCCCAGACGTCCCGGACCGAGTCGAAAGCGAGCTTTGCGGAATCGGCGTCGGGCGCCGAGCCGGTCAGCGTCACGTGACGGCCGCTGACGGCGACCTCGGCCCAGCTCTGATCGATGGTGTTCAGCGCGTCATGGCTACGTTGGGTCAGATCGTCCTCGATCCAGCCGCCCGCCAAGACGATGGTAAGTACTGCTAGCAGGACAAAACCGATAAGCCCCAGACCGAAAATCGTCGTCGTTTTCATTGCTCGAGACCAGCCCCTGTTTTCTTGCGACCGGCCGACGAACAATGCGGCGCTTTTCGCATGCGCATTGCTGCAAGCGTATCCGGACGGTCAAATCAGTTCTAGGCCGATATTGGGGTAAAATTAAGTCAAAATCGAAACAACTTGCGAAAATCTTGGGGAAAATTGACGAAGGGAAGGCGTGGCGAAGACCGGGCGAAAGCCGGTTCGCTCTCTGTTCGTCGACTACGGCAACTCTGTGCGCCGGCCGAGCGGCGCGACGGTGACGATCTCGTGCCGATGGATCAGTGCGTGATGACGGGCGGCAGCTTCTTGGCCTGATCCACCCACGCGGCCACCTGCTTTTCCGAAGGCGTGGTGCGCGTCAGCTTCTTCGCTGCGTTCACTTCCTTCATCTTGGCCGCGAGATTGTCGGACCGGCGGTTGCGCAGTTCCTTGACGGTGTCCACACCGGCAGCTTCGAGCAGTTCGGAAAACTGCTTGCCGATGCCGGAGATGCGCATCAGGTCCGCGAGATTGGCCCATTTCAGAAGCTGGCCGTCATCGAGACCGGTCGCGCCAGCCACTTCGCGCCGACCTTTGGCGCTGGCGCAGCGATCCAGAAGTCGCTTGGTGTTGGTGATGCCGGCGGCCGAAAGCTTCTTGCCATAGGCGGGGCCGATGCCTTCGATTTCTTCGATCGGATAGTTCATCGATCACGTCTCCATTGCCTTGGGATCGGACACGCCCCGAAAACGTGTTTCGGAGCGTGTTTGAACGTACCGGAGCGACGCTTCGACGTCACTTCTTCAGTAGATCGCGGATTTCCTGGAGAAGGAGCACGTCGGCGCCGGGCTCCTCTGGGGCAGGCTCTTCTTCCTTGGCGCGGTTCATGCTGTTCACGGCCTTCACCAGCATGAAGACGGCGAAGCCTACCACGATCAGATTCAGGAGGGTGTTCAGGAAAGCACCGACGCCGATCACCGGCGCGCCCGCGTCCTTGGCCGCCTGCAGATTCGGATAGTCCTCGCCGGTCAGGCTGTAGAAGATGCTGGCGAAGTCGACGCCGCCCATGAGCCAGCCGATCGGCGGCATGATGACGTCTTCGACCAGCGATCCGACCATGGCGCCGAAGGCGGCGCCCATGATGATGCCGACGGCCATGTCCATGGCATTGCCGCGCAGGATGAATTCCTTGAATTCCTTGATCATCGTTAGCTTCCTTTACCCCCAAGTTATCTCAGCACCGAACAGGCTCGGTTCGCAGCCAGGGATCGCTCCCTATTCAACATTCGGTGCGTGTTCTACACAAATCCTCAAGGAAAAGCCATAGGTTGGGGAAGCCCTGGCGGAGCGCCGGATCATCGCCTCTGTCGCGCGCCCGCGACAGGTGACGACGTCGTGCTGCCTGTCCTCGAGCGGCGGCGGTCACGCCTAGGACGGGAAGAGAAACTCGCGACCGACCTTGACCCGCTGGACGTCGTCATAGGCGATGATGTCGGCGGTCGCGTAGGTCTCGCCCCAGAGTTCGGGCAGGTAGGAGCCGGTGCCGATGAAGTCGATCGGCGCCTTGACGCTCGCCATCAGCTTGCACTTTTTCGGGCTGAAGCCGGAGCTGGCGATGATCTTCACCTTGTCGAAGCCCGCTTCGTCGAGCGTCTCGCGCATGTAGAAGAGGGCGGCGGCGGTGACGCCGGTGCCGGTCAGCCAGCGGAGCTCGGTTTCGGTGCGGTAGGTCCGGATCGCATGGGCGGCATGGCGATCGAGCACGGCGTAGGACGCCGCCGTGTCCAGGCCCTCGACGAAGCGTCCGCCATGGGTGTCGATGCGCACGCCGAGGCGGCCTTCCGCGGCGAGATCGGGGAATTGCCGGCAGACCTCGAGGCTGTCGGTGACCTCCCTGCCGAAATAGTCGACCAGCACGTAGAGCGGATCGTCGGGGAAGGTTTCGTGGAACATCTCGGCGGCGCGAAGCGTCGAGCCGGCATAACCGATCAGCGCATGCGGCATGGTGCCGAGGCCCTTTTCGTTGCCGAAGAAATGGGCGGTGGCGTCGGTGGCGTTGCCGATGAAGCCCCTGGCGTCCACTTCGTTCCTGGCTTTTTCGGAGCCGACGCTCGCGGCATAGGCCATCATCTCCGCCATGTCGGCGCCGGCGCAGTGGCGCGCGTCCATGGCGATGAAGCTGACATAGGGAAGGTCGGTGCACATCAGAAAGGCGTTGAATGCGGCGACGCAGGGCGGGCCGAGGCGCTGCAGAAAGACGGTTTCGAGATCGACCAGATGGGCGAACGGGCCGGTGATGTACATCAGCGGCTCGCCAGCGCCGACCCAGTCACCCTCGGCGTAGCGAAGCTGGATGTCGAAGCTGACGCCGCGCGCCTCTGCCATCGCCTCCATCCAGTCGACCGCCAGCTTCGGCGTGAAGATGACCGGTCGGCGCATGAACACCGCATAGGTCACCCGGCAGTCGCCGAAACGGCTGACGATCTCCCGGGTCTTCAGGAAATACTTGTCGGTGAACTGACTGAGATCAGGTTCGCTCGGCCCCATCGCCGGCTCTCCGCTTGTCGCGTCCCTCTATTGCGATAGGCGTTTGCAGGAGCGAAGGCAACCCGGTGCGGCAGCCGCGCCCGGGCTCGCCGGCCGACGTCACCGCGACCATGGCACGGTCCTAAAGCGGGCGGTTGGTGGCGATGTCGCTCGCAACGTTCTTGGCATAGCAGAACATGCGCAGGCGTTCGGCGGCGAACTCCAGGGCGGCGGAGATGTCGTGGGTCTCTCCGAAACCGATGATCAACATCAGGAGCTCGTCGGTGTCCATGGAGATCAGCGAACGCTCGCTGTCGCTGGTCGGACTGCCGAAGGGGCCGGCACCGTCGACGAACACCGGCAGGTTCTCGAGATTGAGGCGGCCGCGGCCGATCGCCTTGTAGCCCTCGTCGCTCTCGCCCTTGCGAAACACCACCGGCGGTTCCAGGGACTTCGCATCATAGGCGCCGATCGAAAAGCCGGTCTTCATCGAGATCAGATTGTTGGTGTCGACCACATTGTTGATGCGATAGATGCCCTTGCCCTGGACCAGACGCCGCATCAGCGATTCGGCGGACGGCCGATAGCGGCTCGGATCCTTGCCGAGCATCTTGTAGGCCCTGCGCGCGGCGGCGACCTGCTCGACATCGCCGACCGTGCCGCCGGAGAGGCCGGACAGCCGGTCTGCCGCGGCCCTGTCCAGTGCCTCGCTCAGGGCCTGGCCAGGCTCGGTGACGGTCACCGAACAGTGGATGACGCCGAGAGTCACAGGCACCCCTGCCTTGGCGAACGACTTGCAAACGGCGATGTCGAGCATTCCGGTCCTCATGGCTGGGATCGCCGCGTCTTGCCGCTGCGGCTGGTTCGTCAAAGGGAAAGCAGGTCGGTGCCGTCGATCGACACGCCGAACCCGCCGAGACCGACATATTGACGGGAACGCGTCGCCAGAAGCTTGATCGAGGACACGCCGAGATCACGCAGTATTTGAGCACCAAGGCCGACGTCGCGCCAGTCCTGCTTGCGACTGCGATCGCTGTTCGTGCCCGGCGCCGCATCCTCGAACTCGCCGACCGGCACGCCGGCCGCCCCCTCGCGCAGATAGACCAGCACACCGCGGCCCTCGCGATCGAAGCGCTCGAATACCTTGCCGAGCAGCCGGCCGCCGCCGAACACGTCCTCGACCACGTTCTCCCGGTGCAGCCTGGTCGGCACCGCGACGCCGTCGCCGACGCCGCCGAACACCAGCGCCATATGGTGGATGTCGTCGAACGGCGTCGAATAGGCGTAGCCCTTCGCGCGGCCGATCTGGGTTTCGATCTCGAACTCGCCGACGCAGTCCACCAGCCGCTCGCGCCGCTGGCGATAGGCGATCAGATCGGCGACCGAGATCACCACCAGACCGTGCTCCCGCGCAAAGGCCTGGACTTCGGGGCCGCGCTTGACGGAGCCATCGTCGTTCACCAGCTCGCAGATCACGCCGACCGGCGGCAGACCGGCCAGCCTCGCCAGATCGACCGCCGCCTCGGTATGGCCGGAACGCATGAGCACGCCGCCATCCTTGGCGATCAGCGGGAAGATGTGGCCGGGGCGCACGAAATCGCCCGCACCGGCGTTGCCGTTGGCGAGTGCCCGCACCGTCGTGCAGCGCTCCTCTGCGGAGATGCCGGTGGTGGTGTCGTAGCGGTAGTCGACGGAGATGGTGAACGCGGTGCCGAGCGGCGCGTCGTTGGCGGCGACCATCGGATCGAGATGCAGCCGTCTCGCGTCTTCGGAGGCCATGGGCGCGCAGACGATGCCGCAGGTGTTGCGGATGATGAACGCCATCTGCTGCGGCGTCGCCTTGGCGGCGGCCATGACCAGATCGCCTTCGTTCTCGCGATCGTCGTCATCGATGACCACGACCATGCGGCCGTCGCCGATGGCCGCGATGGCGTCTTCGACGCTCGAAAGCGAGCCGCCCCCGGCCTGGCCGTCCGACGGCAGGCCGGCGCCCATGGCGTCACCCCCGCTCACTGGTCCTTCGCTCATTGGGCCGCAACCCGAAGCGCCTCGCGCGCTCCTTTGAGCGAGTTCGCGATCAGGAAGGCGAGCTCCAGGCTCTGCGAGGCGTTCAGCCTGGGGTCGCACTGGGTGTGATAGCGATCCTGCAGATCTTCCGCCGTGATCTCCTGGGCGCCGCCGGTGCATTCGGTGACGTCCTGCCCGGTCATCTCGATGTGCAGACCGCCGGCATGGGTGCCCTCGGCGCGGTGAATCTGCAAAAAGGCTTCGACCTCGTCGAAGATCCGGTCGAACGGCCGGGTCTTGTAGCCGCTCGCCGACTTGATCGTGTTGCCGTGCATCGGATCGCAGGTCCAGACCACCTTTCTGCCCTCGCGCTCGACGGCGCGGATCAGGGGCGGCAGGCCCTCCTGCAGCTTCTCGGCGCCCATGCGCGTGATCACCGTCAGCTTGCCGGGCTTGTCGCTCGGATTCAGCACGTCCGCTAGCCTGAGCAGATCGTCGCCGCTCATCCCCGGACCGGCCTTGATGCCGATCGGATTGGCGATGCCCCGGCAGAACTCGACATGGGCGCCGTCCAGATCGCGGGTGCGATCGCCGATCCAGAGGAGATGGGCCGAGGTGTCGTACCAGCGCCCCGAGGTGGAATCGATCCGGGTCATCGCCTGCTCGTAGCCGAGCAGCAGCGCCTCGTGCGAGGTGTAAAGGGTTGTGCGACGGATTTCCGGCGTCGAAATGTCGGAGACGCCGCAGGCCTGCATGAAGGCGACCGCCTCGGTGATCCGGTCGGCGAGATCCTGATAGCGCTCGCTCTGCGGTGAGCTGTCGACGAAATCGAGATTCCAGTTGTGCACGCGGCTGAGCGAGGCGAAACCGCCCTGGGTGAAGGCGCGCAGGAGATTGAGACTGGCGGCCGCCTGGGAATAGGCCTGGAGCTGGCGATCGGGATCGGGCGTTCGCGCCTCTTCGTCGAACGCCATGCCGTTCACGATGTCGCCGCGATAGCTCGGAAGCTCGACGCCGTTCTGGACCTCGACGTCGGAGGAGCGGGGCTTGGCGTATTGCCCGGCGAGCCTGCCGACCTTGACCACCGGCAGGGCAGCGCCATAGGTCAGCACCACCGACATCTGCAGCAGCACGCGAAGCGTGTCACGGATGGTGTTCGGGTTGAAGTCGGCGAAGGCCTCCGCGCAGTCGCCGCCCTGGAGCATGAAGCCGCGCCCCTCGCACACTTCGGCGAGCTTTTTCCGGAGCTGGCGCGCCTCGCCTGCGAAGACCAGCGGCGGATAGCCGGCGAGTTTCGATTCGACCGCGCGCAGCGCCTCGGCGTCGGTATAGGCGGGCATCTGCGCCGCGGGGCGGTCTCGCCAGCTCTCGGGCGTCCACTCTCTCGCCATCAACTCTTCCTTCTCGAACGTCCTTCCAGCGCCGGTGTTCAGGCCGACGCTTGATACATGGTGACGAATTCTTCCGCTGCCGAGGGGTGGAGGCCGACCGTCGCATCGAAATCCGCTTTGGTGGCGCCGGCAGTCATGGCCACCGCCAGACCCTGCATGATCTCGCCGGCATCGTCGCCGACCATATGCGCGCCGAGCACGCGGTCGGTTTCGGCATCGACCACCAGCTTCATCATGATCCTGGCCGGTTCGTCGGTCAACGTATGCAGCATCGGCCGAAAGCTGGTCTTGAAGATCCGAACGGCGTGGCCGGCCTCGCGCGCCTGCGCCTCGCTCAAACCGACCGATCCCGCCTCCGGCAGGCTGAAGACCGCCGTCGGAATGGTGTCGTAGCGCACCTCGTGAGGGTTGTCGTTGAACGCCGCCTCGGCGATTGCGCGGCCCTCCGCGATCGCCACCGGCGTCAGGTCGTGGGCACCCGAGTCGAGGCCGACGCCTGCATGGTCGGAACAGTCGCCGACCGAATAGATAGAGGGTACGCTGCTGCGGTAGCTCCCATCCACATGGACGGCGCCGGACTTGTCCATGGCGACGCCCAGTTCCTCGAGGCCGAGATCTCCGGTGTTCGGAATGGGGTGACGTCCCGTGGCGTACAGCACGGTGTCGAACGACATATCGCCGGCCGAGGTTCGCAGCCGAAGACCGTCGCCTTGCGGTTCGATCGCTTCGATCGTGGTGCCGGCGCGCACGTCGAGGCCGCGCACCTTGTACTGATCCATCAGCATCTCGCGCAGATCCTGATCGAATCCGGAGAGCGGCAGGGGCTTTCTAAAGAAGATCGAGGTCTCGACGCCGAGCCCGTGAAAAATGCTGGCGAGCTCGACGCCGATATAGCCGGCCCCCATGACCGCGAGCCGTTTCGGCTGCTCCGTCATGCCCTCGAGCGCTTCGTTGGAGGTGATCACGTGCTCGATGCCCGGCACGTCGAGAAGGCTCGGCCGCGCGCCGACCGCGATCAGGATGCGCTCCGCCGTGTAGCTCTTTTCCCCGACCTCGACGCTGTTCGCGCCGGTCACGCGGCCACGGCCTTCGACGATCTGCACGCCGGCCTTTTCCAGCATGTTCCGATAGATGCCGTTCAGCCGTGCGATCTCGTCATTGCGCGCCTCGATCAGGTGCCGCCAGTCGAGCGTCGGGTCGCCGAACCGCCAGCCATAGGAGCGCGCGGCCTTGAACTGTTCGGAGAAGAAGGCGCCGTAGCGCATCAGCTTCTTCGGCACGCAGCCGCGAATGACGCAGGTGCCGCCGAGCCGGCTGTCCTCGCAGAGTGCGACACGGGCACCATGGCTTGCCGAACGCCGGGCGCAGGCCACGCCGCCGGAACCCCCGCCGATCACGAAAAGGTCGAAATCTGCCACAGCATCATCCCATGAAAGCGAAACCGTCTCCGCCGCTCCGCCGCGGCGCGCTCGCCTCTCTTGATAGGCGGTTCGACGCGACTTGTCAGCCTGTGCGGCAAGGCGGGATGCACGCGCCGAACCAGGTGTCGTCCTGCCCTGGAACGCGATGGACCGGCACTGCCCCGTCGAGCGACCGCCATGGCGTCATCCGATGCGACCGCTTGACCGTTGGCCAGGCCCGGCCGAGCCGGTAGTGTGATCCTGACGGTCTGACGACCAGCAGCGAGCGAAGGATCCAGGCGATGGACATCAGCAAAGTCGCGATCGGCAAGAATCCGCCGGACGAAGTCAACGTGATCATCGAGGTCAGCCTGCGTTCCGACCCGATCAAATACGAGTTCGAAAAGGATTCGGGCGCGATCGTGGTCGATCGGTTTCTCTACACGACCATGTTCTACCCCTGCAATTACGGCTTCATCCCGCACACGCTCGCCGCCGACGGCGATCCGGTCGACGTGATGGTGATCGGGCGCATGCCGGTGCAGCCGGGCGCGGTCATGGCTGTGCGCCCGATCGGCGTGCTGGAGCTCGAGGACGAGGCGGGCGGGGACGAGAAGATCCTCGCCGTGCCTACCCGCAAGATCACCCAGCTCTACGACCGCGTGAAAAGCTGGACCGACGTGCCGGAGATCGACCTGAAGCGGATTCAGCATTTCTTCGAGCACTACAAGGATCTCGAGCCGGAAAAGTGGACGCGCGTCGGCAATTGGCGGGATACGGACGTCGCGCATCGTCTGATCGTCGAATCCATCGAGCGCGCGGGCTGAAGCGAAGGATGACCACGCCATGAGCGAGCGAGTCACCGCGGAAAAGACAGAGGTGCGCACCGTCGCCTTTCCGCCCGTGTTGATGGAGGGCTATCGCGCCTTCAAGGACGGGCGCTACGCTACCGAGCAGGAGCGCTACCGGCAGCTCGCCGAACGCGGACAGACACCCGAGACGCTGGTGATCGCCTGCTGCGATTCGAGGGCGGCGCCGGAGATCATCTTCAACAGCCTGCCCGGTGATATCTTCGTCGTCAGGAACGTCGCCAATCTGGTGCCGCCCTACGAGCCGGACGGCCGCTACCACTCCACCTCGGCGGCCCTCGAATTCGCGGTGCAGAGCCTCAAGGTGAAGCATATCGTGGTGCTCGGCCACGGTCGCTGCGGCGGCATCAAGGCCGCCCTCGACCCCGCAGGCGAACCGCTCTCGCCAGGCGACTTCATCGGCAAGTGGATGGATCTTCTGAGCGCCGCCGCCCAGTCGATCGCGAACAACGACTGGATGACGGGCGCGGAGCGTCAGACCGCGCTGGAGCGCATTTCGATCCGCCACACGATCGCCAATCTCCGCAGCTTTCCCTATGTCGAGGCCCACGAGCGGACGGGCGAGCTCAGCCTGCACGGCGCCTGGTTCGACATCGCCGAAGGCGATCTCTGGGTCATGAATCCCGAAAGCGGCGATTTCTCGCGGGCTTCCTGAGCGCGGAGCCGGCCCGTCCGGTGGACGAAGGTCGTCTCTGTCCAATCCGATCCTGCCGGACTATATGAACAGTTCGGGGACGCCCATTTTCATGCGAACGAATTGAGAGCCGAGCCGGCGCCAGCACCTTCCAAATGGCGAACCCTGACGATCGATTGTGGAGCCGAAGTCCGCCGCGTCCATGCGTGCGGGGCAGGGGGGCGACGTCAGCCCGACGATGACGCCGATCAGGAGTGAAGGCGATGCTGAAGACTGTCAAAGCCACATTCGCCTGGTTCGAGCGTCTGATCGATCCATTTCAGGAACGGACCATCGAGCGGCCACCGGCCGAGCTTCTGCCCTTCTACTGGCACTTCATCCGTCAGGTCTGGCCGTTCTTCGTCGCCCTCCTGGCGATCGGCCTGGTAGGCGCCCTGATCGAAGTCTCACTGTTCGCATTTCTCGGCGACATCGTCGATCTCGTGCGCGGCGCCGACGATCCCGAGGCGTTTTTTTCCGAACATGGCGGCACGCTGCTCTGGATGGGCTTCGTCGCCCTCATCGCGCGGCCGATCGTGTTCACGCTGCACGACCTCCTGATTCACCAGACCCTGACGCCGACCTTCGTCAACATGGTTCGCTGGCAGACCCACCGCTACGTGCTGCGCCAGAGCATGAATTTCTTTCAGAACGACTTCGCCGGGCGCATCACCACCAAGGTGGTGCAGACCGCGGGCTCGCTTCGGGAAAGTGCGGTTCAGGTCACCGACGCCATCTGGTTCATGACCATCTACATCACGTCGGCGCTCGTTCTGTTCTCCGAGGCGGACATGCGCCTCGCCTGGCCGCTCATGATCTGGCTCGTCGTCTTCGGCGCCACGCTCTTCCATTTCGTGCCGCGCATCAAGGATCGCTCGCGCATCATGTCCGAGGCGCGCTCCATGCTGACGGGGCGCATCGTCGACAGCTACACCAACATCCTGACGGTCAAGCTGTTCGCCCATGCCGAGCGCGAGGACGACTATGCGCGCTTCGCCATCGAGGATCACACCGAAAAATTTCTGGATCAGCTCCGCCTGATCACGCTCATGAAGATCGTCCTCTACTGCATCAACGGCGCGCTGATCGTCGGCACCGGGGCGATGGCGCTCTGGCTCTGGAGCCTGGGCGAGATCACGGTCGGCGCCTTCGCGCTCGCCGCGGGCCTCATCCTCCGCATCAACAACATGTCCGGCTGGATCATGTGGACGGTGACCGGGATTTTCGAGCATATCGGCATCGTCCAGGACGGCATCCAGACCATTTCGCAGCCGACCGAGGTGCTGGACATCCCGAATGCGCCCGGGCTCGACGTGACGCGCGGCGAGATCGAGTACGAAAAAATCCGCTTTCACTACGGCAGGGACAGTGGTGTCATCGAGGATCTTTCGCTCGTCATCCGACCCGGCGAAAAGGTCGGGCTTGTCGGTCCCTCGGGCGCCGGCAAGTCGACGCTGGTCAACCTGCTGCTGCGCTTCCACGACCTCGAAGGCGGCCGCATTCTGATCGACGGCCAGGACATCGCCGCGGTCGATCAGGAAAGCCTGCGTGAAAAAATCGGCCTGGTGACGCAGGACACCTCGCTTCTCCATCGCTCGGTCATGGCGAACATCGTCTATGGCAAGCCCGACGTTGAGGAGACCGAGGCGTTCGAAGCGGCGAAACGCGCGCAGGCCGCCCAGTTCATCCCCGACCTGGTGGATCTTCGCGGTCGAAAAGGCTACGCCGCCCATGTCGGCGAGCGCGGGGTCAAGCTGTCGGGCGGCCAGCGCCAGCGTGTGGCGATCGCGCGGGTGCTGCTGAAGGACGCGCCGATCCTGATCCTGGACGAGGCGACGTCCGCCCTCGATTCCGAGGTCGAGGCGGCGATCCAGGAGCAGCTTCTCGACCTCATGGCCGGCAAGACCGTGATCGCCATCGCCCACCGCCTTTCCACCATCGCCGCGATGGACCGGCTGGTGATCATGGATGGCGGCAGGATTGTCGAGGAGGGCAGCCACGACGATCTGCTCGCTGCGAACGGCCTCTATGCCCGCCTCTGGGCGCGCCAGTCCGGCGGCTTTCTTCTGTCCGAGCCGGCCATGGCCCCGGTCGGCTTCGGCGGCGGCCTGCCCGAGAACGACGAACGCACCAAGCCGCTCGAGACCCGCCCCCGCGTCCTCGCCGATCGCAGCGGCGACGAACGGCCATAGATTGTCAATTCAGAAGTGAAAAGAAGAACGAAACTGCGAAGGGTCAAGTATTCCGAAGCGAGAACCTGAGCCGAGATTCAATCAAACCCGGCCTTGAACGAATGAGGTTCGCACGTAATCTTCCGATACACTCGGCTGGCGGGCTCCGCCGATCGAGTGATTGGAAGGAGGATTGATGAATCGCCCCGGAATTGCGAGCGACGGCCTGTTCGAGACCAGCAGGGACACGTTGGCGTCTACATCGTCCGCGCCGACCGGCCACTTCACCCTGGCGCCCGAGAAAAACACTTTCGAGACGGTGCATGTCGACCTGACTCATCGCTGCAACATGGAATGCGCCAATTGCTATGTGCCGAACCGGGATATTCCCGACATGGACAGCCGTCGGCTGTTCGAGGTGCTGGCGCAATTGCCGAGGCGAACCGACATCCGCCTGATGGGCGGGGAGCCGACGCTCAGGCTGGATCTGCCGGAGATCATTCGCGAGGTGGTGCGCACCGGCCATCGGCCCGTGCTCGCGACCAACGGGCTGAAGCTGGCCCATCTCGACTACTGCAAGATGCTCGAGGCCGCCGGCCTTCGCTACGTTCTCCTTTCGATGAACGGTGCCGACGACGATGCCGTCTATCGCGTGCTCGACAGCGGCAAATATGCAGGGCTCAAGGTCAGAGCGCTCAGGAATTCACTCAAGGTCGGTTTCCGCCTGAACACCGGCACGATCATCGCGAGAGGCGTGAACGAGCATTCGCTGAAGGCGCAGATCGAGCTGGTGGCGCGCATCGCGACCGAGGTCGGGGTGCATTTCGATCGGGACAAGCCCTGGTCCAGAGTGACGCCGATCTTGCGCATGCGCTCGGTCGGCCCGCTCGGCCGTCACATGGAGGACAGCAGCTGCAGCTATGACGAGCTGGTCCGGCTTCTGGCAAGGGCTCTCGATCGGTCGTTGGACGACATCCTGCACTATTCCATGACACCCGGGCGCGTGCTGCTCGAGCTGGAAGATGACGGCGGTGAACGCTCGGCCCTGGTGCCGGTCGAGACCGAGGCGGGCCAGGTGCTGGTGCGGCTGGTCGACTGGTCGACCGATGACGCCGGCGTGCCCGATGCCGGCAATCCCCATCGGGGCCGGCTGACCAAGGACTTTCGGATCGCGCCGTTTTTCGAGGACATCAAGGCCAATGAGTTTCAATATTGAGCGGATACGATCCGAGTTTTTCGCCAGGGGGTTCGTGCATCTCTCCAGCGAGCGGCCGCCGACCGCCGGCGACCTCCTGGCGCTCGCCCGGTCTTTCGGCCCCGTCCTCGAAGGCGAGCGCCACGCGCGAAAAGATCATCCCGCCATCCAGGTGATCAGCGAGACCGGGTTGTTCGGCGACCGGGATCTCCCCTGGCACAACGACTTCAGCTATGGCGAGGGCGGGTTTTTCGGGACGTTGCTCGCAAACAGGAAGAACGGCGCAGCGGCGGCTACCAGCTTCGTCGACATGGCGAACGCCTGCGCAGCACTCCCCGAAGCCGAGCGGGAACGCCTGCGTTCGCTGACCGGCCACTATTATCTGCCCGCCTCCTTGATGTCCGAATTCTACAGCGAAAAGCAGGAACGCGCGATGAAGCGCGCGCGTTCGGCGCGACCGCTGGTCTTCGACCATCCTGCCACCGGCGATACGGTCCTTTATTTCAGCCCGGGCACGCTCAGGCGGGTGCGCGGCGGCGAGGTAAGTGTCGAGCAGCTGATTCGACATTGCGAACAATTTGCCTGGGATCATCACTGGCGGCCGAACGACGTGCTGCTCTACGACAATTTTCGCGTGATGCATCGCCGTCCGCCTTTCGAGGGTGAACGCGAGCTCTGGCGGATCCAGTTCTCGCCCTGGCCGCAGGCCGCGGCGGCCTGACCCGGTGGTGAGAGCCTCGACACCGTCGCCCGATGCCGGGACGCCTGAAGACGCGGCTGCAGAGGTGCTCGCGCGCTCGGGACTGACCGTGCATGGCGGACTTGCCTGCTTCAGCGCCGTGGTCTGGCTGCTCGGCCGCTCCGAAGCCCATCGCAACTGGCTGATCGGCGACCTCGACCGCTACGTCATTCCGCCGCTGGTGCTGAAGCAGGCCTGGTTGTTTCTGCGCGAAAGAAAACCGGTCGGCTTCTTCAGCTGGGCCCATCTGACCCTCGAGGCGGAGCGCGGCCTGATCGACGGTACGCGCCCGATCCGCGCCGAGGACTGGAATGCCGGCGATCGGCGCTGGTCCATGGACTGCATCGCACCTTTCGGCGATCTGCGCACCATTTTCGCTTACAAGAAGGCGAGGGGCTTTCCCAACGGCTCCGGCCGCTATCTGCGCCTGAACGCCGAGGGCCGGATCAAGCGCGTCCATACATTTTGATCATCGTCATGGCTGTTCATCGTCATGGCGTCATGGCGACGTCCGTCATCATCACGGGCCGAGGGCGACGCGCGTCCCGCCGTTCTCGCCTGCCGCGACGAATTTAACAGATCTGATCTGAAAAACCTGTTGTCACCATCAGAGGGCTCGACTAGTCTTCTAAGTTATTGATTACGATAATGATATAGACGTTCTGGCTCTGTGTGGTTTGCGCGCCCTTCCCGGCACGCATTTTTCGCGATCCGCAGCACCACCTGATGGAACGAAAATTGTTGGAACGATGACCAAGAACGGCATGAGCCGCACGACGCCTCGATCGCCCGATGACCCGGATCGCTGCACGGTCCTGATCGAACCCCGGTCTCTGACACGTCAATGTCTGGCCGCCTGGCTGGAACAGCATGAACCGGCCGCCCGGCTTTGCGCTCTGGATGCGGTGACGGCCGCCGTCGAACGCGAGGAGACCTACGTCGCGCTGATCGTCTGGAGCATCGGCTACGCCGGTATCGCTTCGAGCGGGTTCGCCGACGGGCTGGAACGCCTCAGGCAGCGCTATCCGACGACACCGCTGGCACTCCTCGCCGACCGTGAGGATCCCGCCAACATCCGCGCTGCCCTCCGCCTCGGCGTGAACGGCTACGTTCCCACCTCGTTCGATCGCCAAGACGTGCTGGAGGTCCTGCGCTTCGTGCGGGCGGGCGGCACCTATGTGCCGGCGAGCGCGTTGATCGGCGCCTGCGAAACGCCGGAGCCGGTCCGGACGCCGGCGGCCGATCGCCGCCCGAACGGGACCTTCGGCGACCTGACGCCGAGAGAGGCCGATGTGGTCGAACGGCTCAAGCAGGGCAAGCCCAACAAGGTGATCGCCCACGAACTCGAAATCAGCGAGAGCACGGTCAAGGTCTTCGTGCACCGGATCCTGCACAAGCTCGGGGCCGTCAACCGGACCGAGGTCGCCTATCTGGCACAGCAGGAGGCGGATCGCGTCGAAGCGCCGTGCGAGCCGATCGTCTGACGTCGGTCGATCGCTACCCGTCGTCGGCCGGCGAAGGTCCGTCGAGGGAGAAGGTGCGGCGCAGATCGAAGCGGATCGGCACCGAGACGCGCGCCGCATAGTCGGGTGCATCCTCCGTCAGACCGATTTCGGCAGATGCATCCAGCAGCAAGCCGCGGCCCAGCACAGACGACGCCCCGACGTTCAGCGACGCCGCCATCTGATCGGTGCCGTCCAGCTGATCGCCCTCGAATTCCGCGTCGCCGATGAAGTCCTGCCTGAGCGAGGCGCGCAGCGACGTTTCCGGGCTCGCCGCCAGCACCGTGCCGATCGACAGGCCGATCCGGTCGCCAGGATCGAGGTCGTCCTCCTCGAAGGTCTTTTCGTAGGCGACAGTCCCGAAAAACGCGAGCGGGTCCTGGCTCTTGACGAGCGTGATCGAGCCGGTGAGTTCGTGCGATCCGCCACCGAGCGCGATGCCGTCGTCGACGCTCTTTCCCGTCTGGCTGTCCCAGTGCAGCCGCGCGACCACGTCCGGCCGCCAGCTTCCCTCGCGCATGATCGTCTTCGCGAGACCGACCCCGAGGTCGCCGAACGCCCAGGCGTCGCTTTCCGTCTCGTCGACCGGATCGAAGCCGATGGTGGTCATCACCGACTGGTCGACATAGCGGTAGGGAAGGTCGAGCTCGAGCTGCGCGTCGAAGGGCAGGCCGAAGCGCGCAGCCAGGCTGGCGGTGACCTCGTTGCGGCGAACCTTGGTTTCGCCGAACGCCGGAAAGCCGAAAAGATTGATCAGCGTCGGCGCGTCGAATTCCTGCCTTGCGTAGCTCAGCCCTGGCTCGATCTCGAGAAGCCCGAAGGGTAGCAGCACTGCACCTTCCCGCGTCAGCGTACGCTCGAGCGCACGATCCAGCGCCGTTTCGTCGACCTCGATCTGCCCGGGCATGGGGGCGGGCCGGGACGAAGCGGCGTCGGGCGCCGGGACGGGCGCTGGCGCCTTCGGGGGCGCCGCGGCGGCGATCACCGGCGGAGCGACGGCCTTCGGTTTCGCCACCGGCGTCAGCGATCTCGGCCCGGGGGCAGGTGAGGGAGAAGCATCGCTCACGACGGCGGAAGGCGGTTCGCGCGAGGAAACGGCCTCCGGGCGCGCGGCGGCGTCGATGGCCGCCGGCTCGGCTGAGGCCTCGACGGCCTTCGAGGCGTCGTCGCCGGCGATGGTGATGACCAGCCGATCGCCGTCGATCAACTCGCTCCTCACCTCGCTTCCGGGGGCGACGTCCAGCACCAGCCATCGGGTCGGACCGGCGCCGGGTGCAGCGGCACCGACCAGTCGCGAGCCCGGCCGGTCGACGAGGGCATCGAGATCGAAACGTCTCGGCTGATCGAACCAGACGATCAGCTGATCCCCGTCTCGCTGTGCGACATGGCCGACCGGCGCACCGAGGCCGAGCGTGATCCGCTCTCCTCGATCGAGCCGGTCATAGGAGGCCGTCGCCAGCGGCGGCGCGGCGGTCGCCTCAGCGGGATCGGTGCGATCGACGGCGGCGAGCGCGGCATCGAAGGCGAGGAACGGGAGGAAAAGCGCGGCGAGACCGGGCGTCCGATAGCGATTCCGCGTGAATTTTCTGATCGACATGAAAGATCCAATATCCATGGCCGGCCGCACCGGTCGGTGTCGTCGAGACGTGGGGCCAGCTCTTTCGCCTAGCGAAAGGTCACGAAATCCGACTCACTGGGTGCAAGACGGTTCGGCGGGGTGCTGCCATCCTCTCGGGCGACCGTGAAGCCGACCCGACCGAGTTCGGGATGTTCGAGCCAGGCGGCTTCGAACAGGTCGAGCGGCATGGTGCGGTTGCCGAATGCAGGATCGGCGAGAAGCACCCGGCTGCGCCCCGAAACGGTGTTCACCATGCCGCGAAAAATCACGAAGTGGTTGTAGCCGTTGAAGGTCACGGGCACCATCACCGGCGCGACTTCCTTCAGATCGTCGATCACCAGCTTGCCAAGACCGATGCCCTGATACCCCCGGTCGTCGACGAAGCGCTTCAGGTCGAGAAGCGAGAAGCCCTGGCGCGCGCGAACGAGGTTGGGATCGCGCAGATAGTCGTCGCGCTTGATCAGCCCGCGCGCGACCTCCTTCTCGGAGACCGGATCGGCGAGCTGGTAGTTCAGGAGCGTCGCCAGCGCTGCGGCGCCGCAGCTCAGATCCCAGGCCTGGACGACGACCCGGTCTTCTCGCGCCTCGAGCAGCGAGCGCACCGGCCGTTCGCCGACGGCGAGGGCAGGGGTAGCCATCAGGACCGGGATCATCGCGCGGACCAGGCCGCAGAAGATCCGTTGCGCGAGGCTCGGGGAAGGCAATCGTTTCACTCTCGGCTCGATTCCGGAAGCACGGCGGCGCACCGATGTCGCCGCCGTGCTCCTCTCGTGCGCTCCGCTCAGTTCGCGTCGCCGCCATACCCACGGCCATGGCCGCCGCCATAGCCACCGTCGTGGCCGCCATAGCCGAAGAACGGGATGGAGATGTAGATATAGTTGTTGTTGTAGTTGTAGTTCTCGTTGTAGTTGTCGTTATCATTATCGTTATAGTTGTCATTGTAATTGTCGTTGTAGTAGTACGGGTAGTAATGATACCCGCCATAGTCCCGGTGCCCTTCGCCACCCCTCTTGTTCCCGTGGCGTCGTTTGTGGCCGTCATCATGCCCCTTGCCGTTGCCATTGTCATGGTAGGTGCCGGCGGCGACCTGATCGAGTTGGGCGTCGGTCAGCTGCATCGGGGCAGCCATTGCAGTCGAGGCCATGAATCCAGCGGCAATTGATGAAATAAGCAGGGTTTTCATGATCGATCTCCATGATTGGCGGTCGAATAGGCATCTTCGAAGTCGTTCAGTGAAAAAGATGCCGCTTCACATGAATTATAGGCTTTGTTCGCTTATTGGTTCGATCATCAATTGGATGTACGCCTGTGGTGTGAAGACACCGAATTTCTATTTCCGATCCATGAGGATCTTGAATTCGATCGAAAGATTTACATCGAAGGGGCGATGCCGGCACCGGGCATGGGTGGTTCTTGGAACTTGAGATACCATATGAAAGGCGCAAACATCGCGGAAGGCGGCCATCGATGCCGTCTCGGGAAAAACGGAGGTAGAGCATCATGGCGACAGCCCTGAAGGACGTGCGCGTTCACCTGAGAGACGCTTCGCTGCTCAAGGAGCAGTGCTACATCAACGGCGAGTGGGTGGACGCCGACAGCGGCAAGACGATCGAGGTCACCGACCCCGCGAATGGTGAGGTGATCGGCACGATCCCGAATATGGGTCAGGCCGAAACGGCACGCGCGATCGAGGGCGCTCACGAGGCCTTCAAGAGCTGGAAACGGACCACAGCCAAGGAGCGCGCCGCGATTTTGCGTCGCTGGTTCGACCTGATGATGGAGAATCAGGAGGACCTGGCCGTCCTGATGACCCGCGAGCAGGGCAAATCGCTCACCGAGAGCCGCGGCGAGATCGCTTACGGCGCCTCATTCATCGAGTGGTTCGCGGAAGAGGCCAAGCGCATCTACGGCGACACCATCCCATCGCCTGCTGCCGATCGCCGCATCCTGGTGCTGAAGCAGCCGGTCGGTGTCTGCGGCGCGATCACGCCCTGGAACTTCCCGAACGCGATGATCACCCGGAAATGCGGGCCCGGCCTCGCCGCCGGCTGCACCATGGTGGTCAAGCCCGCGACCTTCACGCCCTATTCCGCCCTGGCGCTGGCCGAGCTTGGCGAGCGGGCGGGGCTGCCCAAGGGCGTCTTCAACGTGCTGACCGGCAGTGCAAGGGAGATCGGCGGCGAACTGACCTCCAACGACCTGGTTCGAAAGATCACCTTCACCGGCTCCACCGAGATCGGCAAGCTCCTGATGAAGCAGTCGGCGGAGACCGTGAAGAAGGTGTCGATGGAGCTCGGCGGTCACGCACCGATGATCATCTTCGACGACGCCGACCTCGACGCCGCGGTCAAGGGGGCAATGGCCTCCAAATACCGCAATTCCGGCCAGACCTGCGTCTGCACCAATCGCATCTACGTGCAGGACAAGATCTATGACGCCTTCGCCCAGAAATTCGCGGAGGCGGTCAAGGAGCTCAAGGTCGGCAACGGTCTCGACGAAGGGGTCAACCAGGGGCCGCTGATCGAACCGGCCGCGGTCGACAAGGCGGAAGCCCATGTCGAGGACGCCAAGAAGAAGGGCGCCAAGGTCCTGACCGGCGGCGGCCGGCACCAGCTCGGCGGCCAGTTCTTCGAGCCGACCGTGCTCGGCGACTGCACCTCGGACATGGTCATCAGCCACGAGGAAACCTTCGGTCCGGTCGCACCCCTCTACCGCTTCAAGGAGGACGACGACGTGGTGGCAATGGCCAACGACACCGAGTTCGGCCTCGCCAGCTATTTCTACGCGCGCGACGTCGGTCGCGTGTTCCGCGTCGCCGAGGACCTCGAAGCCGGCATCGTCAGCGTCAACGAGGGCATCTTCTCGACCGAGGTGGCGCCGTTCGGCGGCTACAAGCACTCGGGCGTCGGCCGCGAAGGCTCGAAATACGGCATCGACGACTATCTCGAGATCAAATACGTCAACCTCGGCGGCATCTGATCCGACGCGGGTCAGCGTTACTGGACCTCGCCTCCATGCCGCGACGCTGCGGCGTGGGGCGGGTGTCCGGGAAACTTGAAGGCCCTTCGCGCACTTCACTTCCGGGTTTGCGTTTCCCCGCGGCTGCGAGGATCAGAAGAGTGTGCCGTCGCTCAGCAGAGTGATGGGCGGACTGCCGTCGGGACGACAGCGTTTCGCGACCCGGCGTCCAGCGCTCCAGGTGCCGCCTTCCAGCACCTTCGCCAGCGGCAGATCGATCGGCGACATGCCGAGCTCATGCCGGATTCGCTCGGCCAGACGTTCGATCAGCGCCACGGTCAGCGCCCGCCATTCCACGATCAGTTCGGACGATCCGGCATGCGCCTGGCCGAGCACGCCTTCGTGGCGCGGCCGGATCACGCCGTGATCGATGAGCAGCCCGCCATTTCGATATTCGGCGAGCGGTGTGAGCGCATCGAGCCCGATCACGTCGATCCCCAGCTCCTCCAGCGGCTCGATCAGTGAAAAAGCGAGCCATTGGGAGAGCTTGTGAAAGGGCACCAGGCCGTCGGTAAGATCGTCGCTCGCCGCGGCGGAGTGGCGGCCGACATCGCCGAGATTGACGCCGCCGAGCTCGATCCGCCCCGGCCAGATCGACCCGAGCCCCTCGAGAAGGGCGGACAGGATGGCGCTCGCCGGCAACGTGCCGTCCTCTGCCTCGTCCAGAAAATGGTCGACCAGGTGTCCGATGCGCGGCACGTCGTCGCCGAAAAGGGTTGGATGCGCATGCAGGGCGTGGCCGAGCGCGTTCAGCAGCTGCGTCCGTCCCACGCTGCCGGGCAATGGATTGTCGTCCGCCACCTGAAACAGCCGCTCCAGCATGGAGACGTCCAGGGCCACCATGGCGTCGGCGTCGGCGCGAAGCGGGTTGTCGGGGTCGGCGGAGCAGAGACCTGCGGTGAAGAGATCGAAGCTCGCGATCGCAAGGCCTTCGGACCGTGCGAACACCTGACCTGACGACGGCTCGATATAGCGCCATCGCTCGCCGGCGCCGGCATCGAGCAGCACGCTGACCACCGCCAGATCGACGCGGATGCGCGCGCGTTCCAGTCTGGCGACATGGCCTAGATCCGCGGCCAGCTCGCGCCAGCGGTCCCGGCCGCCGACCGCGAAATGACGCCAGCGGCTGTGATAGGGGATGTCGAAGGACGGGTAGGTCTCGCCCATGACCTCGATGACGTCGTCCGCGGTCGGATCGAGGCGATCCGGCGCGATCTCGAAATGTTCGAGGTCGCCCCGCTCCGCAGCCGCCAGCACCAGCCCGGTGCGCTCGCGGATCGCCTCCGTCGTCCGCAGCCAGGCGATCGCGGCTTTTGGGTCAGTTCGTTTCATAGTCGCCAAGGGTGCGGCCTTTGGCGGACGATAGCTCGTCGGCGGAGGGCACGGCGTCGGTGAAGTAGCCCGCGGCCTTCTTGGCATCCATCTCCACCTTGGCGTCGTCCGGAATGCGATCGTCCGGGATCGCGACGCGCTCCCCGACCTCGATGCCCTGGCGGACGATCGAGTCATATTTCATGTCGCTCATCGAAACCAGCTTGTCGATGCGCGTGATGCCGAGCCAGTTCAGGACGTCGGGCATGAGTTCCTGAAAGCGGACGTCCTGCACGCCGGCGACGCATTCGGTGCGGGTGAAGTAGGTGTCCGCGCGATCGCCGCCCTCCTGTCGTTTTCTGGCGTTGTAGACCAGGAACTTCGTGACCTCGCCCAGCGCCCGGCCTTCCTTTCGGTTGTAGACGATCACGCCGGCACCGCCTGCCTGCGCCGTCTCGATGCAGACCTCGATGCCGTGCACGAGATAAGGCCGGCAGGTGCAGATGTCGGAACCGAACACATCGGAGCCGTTGCACTCGTCATGGACCCGGCAGGCGACTTTTCCCGAGGGATCCCCGAACGCCTCGACGTCGCCGAAAATATAGACCGTGTGGCCGCCGATCGGCGGCAGGAAGACCTTCAGGTCCGGTCGGGTCACGAGATCGGGATACATGCCGCCGGTCTGCTCGAACAGATGCCGGCGCAGATCCTGCTCGGAGATGGCGAAACGCTCGGCGATGCCCGGCAGATGCCAGACGGGCTCGACCGCGACCTTGATGCAGTTCGCTTCGCCCGTCTCCAGAAGCACGCGGCCGTCCGGCCGAAGACCGCTTGCAGACCCGGGGCCGTGAAGCTCCGGAACGGTCAGCCGCGCCTTGGTGACCGCGATGGTCGGGCGGATGTCGAAGCCGGCTTCCAGCTCCTCGGTGAAGACCTCGCCCACCAGATGGCCGAACGGATCGAGCGACACGATGCGCGCCGGATCGGCCCATTGCGGATGGGGACCGAGCGCGACCGCGGGCGAGGTGTTGGTGAGGTCCGGCTTGTGCAGCGCGTTCAGGCTGCCCGAAGCCACGGCGAGCGCGCGATAAAGCGCGTATCCGCCGGCATGGGCGCCGATAGCGTTGCGCCGGGCGGTATCGGTGACCGTGCCGATCACCGGGCCGCGCTCTCTGGCGTCGGCCGCACCCCAGCGGATCGCTGGCGGTTTCTGGCCACCATGCCGCGGGTGCGAGTTGAGCACGATATGACGATAGCTGTTCGACAAGGCGCCGTCGGCCATGGTTGTTCCACTGCTCCGTTTTTAAAGCAGCATTCTTCAATATATGGTTAACGAGCGGAAGTCTTTTTTTGCCGGCCGACATTGGCGTCCGGCCGGTTCTTCCGTACTGTGGCCTCGACGGTCGGACATCGAAACCGCCGGGCACGGGAGTCGGCAGACCCCGAAGGCCGGCATTCGGCCGGTTCCAGCAAGCTCGTGGGAGATGAGGCGATGCGTTTGGTGCGGTATGGCGAACCCGGCTCCGAAAAGCCGGGACTTCTGGATGCGGACGGCAATATTCGAGATCTTTCCGGCCATATCGCCGATCTGACGCCTGATCGGCTCGCATCCGCGGCCCTCGCCGAACTGGCGGCCATCGATTCCTCATCCCTGCCGGCGGTCGAGGGCTCGCCGCGCCTCGGCGTGCCGCTCGCCTTCGTGCCGAACCTGCTTTGCATCGGCCTGAACTATGCCGACCACGCCGCCGAGACAGGCTCGCCGATTCCCGATCAGCCCGTGCTGTTCATGAAGCACACCGGCTCGATCATCGGCCCGAACGACGACGTCCACCTCCCCGAGGGCTCGACCAAGAGCGACTGGGAGGTCGAGCTCGCCGTCGTCATCGGCGAGCGCTGCGCCCGCGTCGGCAAGTCGGAAGCGATGAACTACGTCGCCGGCTACACCATCGTCAACGACGTCTCCGAGCGTCACGTCCAGATGAACGGCGGGGCGAAGCAGTGGGTCAAGGGCAAGAGCCCGGAGACCTATGCGCCGATCGGCCCGTGGCTGGTGACGAAGGACGAAATCGCCGATCCGCACGACCTTCGCATCTGGCTCGAGGTCGACGGCAAGATGTATCAGGACAGCTCCACCAGGCAGTTTATCTTCGACCTGCCGACCGTGATCAGCCATCTGAGCGAGCATCTGACCCTGCTCCCGGGCGACGTCATTTCCACCGGCACCCCGCCCGGCGTGGGCATGGGCGTCAAGCCGGAACCGGTGTTCCTGAAGGCAGGCAACGTCATGCGCCTCGGCATCGACGGTCTCGGCGAGCAGCGCCAGACCGTGCGCTAGGTGCCGCCGGCACCTGGATGACCTGATCTCGTCACGCCCGGGGGAGGCCTTGGCTGATCGCTATGATTCCACCCTGCCGGAGACGCTGATCTGCGGCTATCTGGAGAGCCCGGTCGGGGCGCTTCTGGTCGCGGGCGACGAGGAGGGGCTGCGAAAAATCAGCTTTTCGGGCGGCAGTCGCGCGGTGGCGCCGCATCCGGCGTGGCGGCGGGACGATGGCTTCTTCGTGGACGCTTTTGACCAGCTCGGCGCCTATTTCGCGGGCGAGCTGACCACGTTCGACCTGCCGCTCCGCTTCGCCGGGACGCCGTTTCAGGAGACGGTCTGGCGGGCGCTGATCGACATTCCCTTCGGTGAGACGGTGTCCTACGGCGCGCTGGCTGCGAAGATCGACCGTCCGAGCGCGTCCCGTGCGGTCGGGGCCGCGAATGGCGCCAACCCGCTGCCGATCTTGGCGCCCTGTCATCGGGTGATCGGCAGCGACCGTTCGCTCACCGGCTTCGGCGGCGGCCTCGACACCAAGCGGTTTCTTCTTGAGCACGAGCGGCGGGTGGCGGGCCTGGAGGGCGGGCAGGGGCTTTTGCCGTTCTGAGCCGGTGAGGGGCGGGAAGCGGGTCAGTCCGCGGCGGCTGCGAGCGTCAGGCCGGCGCCGACGTCGACGTCCCTGAGCGCCTTCAGCACGGCGACCAGATAGGCGTCGCGCTCCGCCTCCAGTGCCTCGATCGAGCGGCCCTCCGTCTGGCGCTCGCAGCCTTCGGCCATACGCTCGATCAGGTCGGGCGTGAGCTCCGGCGCCTTCAGGTGCGTCCAGGGGAGCTTCAGCGCCGGCCCGAACTGTTCCAGCATGTGGCGCATGCCGCCGGCGCCGCCAGCGAGGTGAAAGGTGAGGCAGGTGCCCATGCCGGCCCAGCGCAGGCCCGGGCCGTAGACGATCGCGCGGTCGATCTCGTCGGTGGTGGCGATGCCGTCCTTCACCATGTGCAGGATCTCGCGCCACAGGGCCTCCTGAAGACGATCGGAGATGTAGCCCTCCACCTCCCGGCGCACGCGCAGGACATGCATGCCGATCGCGCTGTAAAAGGCGTCCGCGCGGTCGAGAACGGCCGGATCCGTGCGCTCGCCGCCGAGGGTCTCGACAAGAGGCAGGAGATAGACGGGATTGAAGGGATGGCCGATCAGCACCCGCTCGGGATGGATGCAGTCGGCCTGGATGCGGGTCGGCAGGAGGCCGGAGGAGCTGGATGCGATCGGCGCGTCCGGCCGCGCCGCCCGGCTGATCTCGGCGAGAAGCGCCCGTTTCACGTTCTCGTTTTCGGGCGCGTTCTCCTGCACCAAATCCGCCTCGCCGACGGCGGCGGCGAGCGCGCTCTCGAACCGGAGCTGGCCGCTCACGGGCGGGTCAGGGCAAACGGCCGTCATCGAGGGCCAGGCCCTCTCGACGAACGCCTGCAGGCGCTCGGCCGCGCCGGCCGCGGGGTCGGTGGCGACGACGTCGATGCCGTTGAACAGGAGACGCGCCGCCCAGCCGGCGCCAATAACGCCCGTGCCGACCAGGGCGACCGTTCCGATGCCTGTGGATGCGGTGGTCATGTCCGCTTTTCCAGCGCCAGCCTTTCGCGCACGTCGGCCGGCCCGAGAATGCGGCAGCCGAGACGTTCGAGAATTTCCCGCGCGCGCTCGACGAGTTCGCCGTTGGACGCGAACACGCCTTTGTCGAGATAGAGATTGTCTTCAAGGCCGACGCGGACATTGCCGCCGAGCAGGGCCGCCGCCGCGACGAAGGGCATCTGCATCCTGCCGATCGCGAAGCCGGACCAGATGCAGCCCTCGGGCAGGCGGGCGGCCATGGCCTGCATGGTGAGAAGGTCGACGGGTGCTCCGTAGGGAATGCCCATGCAGAGCTGCACCATCGGCGGATCGGCGAGCAGGCCTTCCTCCACCAGCTTGCGCACGAACCAGAGATGGCCGGTGTCGAACACTTCGAGCTCGGGCTTCACGCCGAGGTCACGGATCGCCTGGGCGCCGGCGCGAAGCTGGTCCGGCGTGTTGACCATCAGGAAATCGCCCTCGCCGAAATTCATCGAGCCGCAATCGAGCGTGCAGATCTCCGGGCGAAGCTCCTCGATGTGAACGAGCTTCGCCAGCGGCCCGATCAGATCGGTGCCGCCGTCATCCAGGGGCAGGGGCGCTTCGCCCGGGCCGAGGGTGAGATCGCCGCCCATGCCGGCGGTGAGGTTGATCACGACGTCGGTCGCGGCCGAGCGGATCCTGTCGACCACTTCCCGATAGAGCGCCGGATCGCGCGAACCTTTGCCGGTCGCCGGATCGCGCACATGGCAATGGGCGATCGCCGCACCGGCGCTTGCTGCCTCGATCGCGGCCTCGGCGATTTGCTTCGGCGTCACCGGGATCTTCGGGTGCCTGCCGACGGTGTCGCCGGCGCCCGTCACCGCGCAGGTGATGAAAACCTCGAAGTTCATCGAAAACGTCTCCGTTTTTCGCCGCTGCCCGGTTCGAGCGTAAAAAGGATTGGCGCCCGACGCGAGTCCGGAAGCGCTCAGACGAGCGGTATTCAGGCTCGCGGCGCGACGGCATGTTTCCAATACTCGGCCGCCTTCGCACCGGCGATGATCGGGCGCAGCCGCTACCCATTGCCGAAAAGTGAAAGACGCGAACGAACGTCAACTTCAGGCTGACAATTCACATGAAGATGTGCATATTTCCCTGACGATCATGAGTCGAGCCGGCAGTGAACGAACTACTGAATAGGCGATGGAAAAACGATCGTCAGAAGACGGGGGGTAGACGATGACGGGGAATGATGCACCGCGCCGCGAGCACGCAGGTGTCGGGACGAGAAGGTTCGTGTTCGCTCTGGCGATGATGGTGTCCGGTCTCGGCGTCGTATCCGTGCAGGCGCAGACCGGGGGAAGCGGCGGGGCTCCCTTTCCGGCACAGAACTGCCCGAGCGGCGAGTTCATGGTGGGTGCCACGGGCACCACGGGCTGGTATGTCGACGAGATCACCGTCTTTTGCGCGCCTTTCGGTCCCGACGGCCTGCGGGCCTCGGCGCCGGCACCTCTGGCCACGGTGGGCGCGCCGGGCGGCGAGGGCTATCAGCAAATGTGCGCCGACGGCTCCGTGGTGACCGCGATTTCGGGAACCTCCGCCGCCTATGTCGATTCGATCGCGCTCACCTGCGCGCCGATCGACGGCAGCCCCGCGACCACGTTTCCCGCCGACGGCGGCGCCGGCGGCAGCCCCTATACGCTGCCTTCGAACATCGACCAAACCTCGGCGATCTCCGGCATCACCGGCCGCTCGGGCTGGTGGATCGACCGTCTCGACGTGACAACGTCGCCGATCTGCCTTCCGGTGCCGGACGAGATCGAGCTGGTGGCACCGGCGGATGCGGCGACCGCGACCACGTTTCAGCCGACCTTCACCTGGGACGACGGGTTCGACGAGACCGTCGGCACGAGCTACGAAATCTGCATCAGTGCGCCTTCGGACGATTCCTGCTCGATCCTGAGGGAGTCCGGCATCAGCGGCACGACGTTCACGCCGAGCGAACCGATCGATTTTCAGGGAAATCTTTGGGTGGCATGGCAGGTCCGCCCGGTGGGCCTCTGCGAAGCGGTCGGCGAGTTCACCGCGGCGAGGCCTCTGTTCGCGCCGGGCGGAGGCGGGGCACCGGCGACGGTCGCGAGCGTCGACTACCGGCCGCTTTGCGAGGTCTACAAGGACGATCGCTGCGCGAATTGCCACAACAACGGCGCTTTTCCTCCCGGGCACCCGGCGCCGAATCAAGCCTGCACGTTCTGTCACGACGAGACGATCCATCCGACGACGGGACAGAACGTCTGGGAGATGGCGCCCGTCGCGCAGCTCTTCGGCGATGGTGCTACCTGCGGCGACATCTGCGCGACGGTCAGGGACTGGGCGCTCGACGACGCCCACGACTTCATCTTTCACATCACCCAGGATCCGCTGATCGCCTGGGGCTTCGATCCCCTGCCTGTTCTCAGCAATCCGACGCTGCCGGCGGTCGCCGAGATGAACCACCCGGCATACGCCTCTCTCTCGACCCTTTGGGCGAGGGACGGCTATCCCTGCAACGGCCAGACGGACGACTTCCCCAATGCCGGCGATCAGGTCGCGAGCATCGGCGGCGGTGGGCCTGGCGGCAGTCAGGAGCGGCCGGACGACTTCAAGGATCCGGGACAGCCGAATGTCGGTCCGCCGAAAGTCCGGCCTGTGGCCTGGTGGCTAGATCCCGCGGTTCCCGAGGCTGACATGGACCAGCTCCTGCCGCAGAAGGGCCTGCCGCCGGAATGCTCGCATCTGGTCGTGACCGGCGGACAACGGCTGCGGCCGGTAACACCGGGCGAAAAGCAATTGCTGGGTCGCTTCGACGACAAGGGGTTGCTCGCCCAGTGCAAGAGGCTCGTCAGATCGGGCTCTCCGAAGCGCTAGAGCCCTTTCCGACCCTGCGGAACCAGCCTGCTTCCCCCTTTCGACCGCCCGATGTGAGGCGACGTTCCGGGTGGTCGAAAGGAGGGGAGGGCCGGCGTTGGGTCAGAAGCACGATCGGCTCCTGGACCAGGTAGAACACCGTGCTGACATTGATGTCGACGATGTTGAACCCGAGGCGCACGGTCTGATCCGGCTCGACGCGGCCGCCGTCGAAGCGGAGACGGTCATAGGGCTCGTCCTGCAGGAGGGCGTCCGCGAACTGATCGGACGACAGCGGCTGCCTGACCACGCCCGGCTGATCGAAGGAAAGTCCGTCGCTGTAGAGGCTGGCGCGCCCGTCGCTGCCGCGCAGCTCGAGATCGAAGCCGGACCAGCGCCAGGCGCTGTCGTTGATCACCAGCTTGACCAGTGTCCGCTGCACGACCCGCCGGGCAGGTGACCGGGAGGTGGAGACATCGGCCTGTCGGATGGTCAGGACGGCCGGGTTGAGGCTCGTGAATTCCTCGACCAGGATGATCGGATCGTCGGGCGTGCCGAGGCCGCTTGCCGAAATGAGGCGAAAACCGCCCTGCTCGTCGCTGAACGACAGGCCGCCGGCCTCGAATGTGGCGGCGCCGGCCGAGGGGCCGATCGAACTCGAAAGAAGGCCGACGGCGCAGGCAAGAAAGCATCGTCGCCAATCTCGCCTCGACGGCGCTCGCTGCGGCCGATCGACCACGATGCCTCGCTGGCTGAGGGAAGCCATGACACCTGCCCCGTGACGACCGGCCGCAGCCTTGCACTGCGGCCGGTCACGGTTCGAAAAGGCTACTTCAGGTAGCCCATGTCGCCCCAGATCTTGAACTCGTCACGGAAGGCCGTGATCGACTCCCAGATTTTCTTGCTGTCCTCGTTGGTGGCCACCTCCTCGGCGATCACCTCTTCCCAGGCGGTTTCGAACTCGGCGAGGATTTCGTCGGACCATTCGATATTGGTCACGCCGTCCTCGACATTCGCAGCCATGGCTGCAGCCTGCGAGGCTTCGCCGTCGGCGATTTCCTGGGCGATATTGGCCTTGCAGGCCAGCTCGAAGATGGTCTGTTCCTGCTCGGTCAGCTCGTTCCACTTGTCCATGTTCACCAGGATCTCGTTGGTGGTGGACTGCTGATGCCAGCCGGGAAAGTAGTTGAACTTGGCGATCTGATAGAAACCGTAGGAGCGATCGATCGCCGGCATGGAGAACTCGGTGGCGTCGATGGTGCCGAGCTCGAGGGCCGGGTAGATGTCGCCGCCGGCGAGGAGCTGGGTGGACACGCCGAATTTCTGCATGACCTTGGCGCCGAGACCGAAGAAACGCATCTTCAGGCCCTGGAGGTCTTCGAGGGTCTTGATCTCCTCCCGGAACCAGCCCGAGGTCTCGGGCGGGATCATGCCGCATGCATGGAACTTGATGCCGTCCCGGCCGTACATTTCCTCGGCGAGCTCGACACCGCCGCCATAGAACAGCCAGGCGAGGAATTCAGGCGCCGGGGGACCGAACGGCCAGGTCGAGAAGAAGTTGTAGGCGGAGTTCTTGCCCTGATTGGCGCCGGGGGTGCCGTAGGCGGCATCCAGCGCACCCTCGGAGACCGCATCGTAATAGGCGAAACCGCCGACGATCGCGCCTGGCTCGAACACCTTGATGTCGAACTCGCCGTCGGTCGCCTTGTTGACCCATTCGGCGATGCGATAGCCGACCGGCCCGATCACCGCGACGTTCTGGCCAAAGGCCGAGTGCATCTTCCAGCGGGTCTTGGCCTCGGCGTCGTCGACCACGGTAGTGCCGATCAGAGCGCCGACGCCGATCACGGCGGCGGCAGTCGCTAACCTTCTTGGCATGTTTGCCTCCCAGTTTTCGTTCGAGATGGACATGATCAAATCACGAAAGCCTTCATAAACCAACCGTCGACGGCGGCGCGGCTCCTGGAGCCTGCGCGCTTTGACTTCGGGCGGCAACCGGCTAGACCGTAACGCCGGAACGATCATCGACGACTTTCGAAGGGAGCCATCTCGATGCAGGCATGGGTGGCGGTGGCCGCAGGCGGCATGGTCGGCGCCGTGCTGCGCTATCTGACCGTGGTCGCCGCGACCAAGCTCGTCGGCCACGGATTTCCGGCGGGCACGATGATCGTCAACGTCATCGGCTCCTTCGTCATGGGCCTGCTGGTCGAGGCGATGGCGCTGTCCTGGGACGTCGGCCACGAGCTCAGGCTGTTCCTGGTGGTCGGTCTCCTCGGCTCGTTCACCACCTTTTCGACCTTCTCGCTGGACGTCTACACGCTTTACGAGCGCAACGCCTACGGCGCGCTCGCGGCTTATGCAGCGGGATCCTTCGCGCTTTCGATCCTGGGCCTGATCCTCGGGCTCGTCCTTGCAAGGCGTCTCTTCGCCGGCTGACGCGGAGCGCTTCGATCGATTGATCCGGACGGGGGAATACGGCAATGTCGTAGCGGAAATGCCGCCTGAAAGGACGAAAACGACATGCCCCGTATCGCCGTCTTCGGATGCGGCCGGATCGGCCGGATGCACGCCGAGAACCTTGCACGACACCCGCGTACCGAACTCGTCTCGGTCTTTGACGTGGCCGAGGAAGCCGCGAAACGGACCGCCGAGACGACCGGCGCCGGCGTCGCCTCTTCGGTCGACGAGGTCATGGCGGATCGGCGCGTCGACGCCGTGCTGATCGCATCCTCCACGGACACCCATGTCGACCTCATGACCCGTGCTGCCAAGGCCGGAAAGGCGGTTCTCTGCGAAAAGCCGATCGACCTCGATCTGAGGCGGGTCGAAGCCTGCTGGGACGAGATCGGCGGGCTCGATCCGCTGGTCATGATCGGCTTCAACCGGCGTTTCGATCCGACCTTCAGGGAGCTCAGGCGGCGTCTGGAGGACGGCGTGGTCGGCAGGCTGGAGCAGCTGACCATCACGTCCCGCGATCCAGGTCCTCCGCCCGCCGCCTACATCGAGGTCTCGGGCGGCCTGTTCCGGGACATGACCATCCACGACTTCGACCTCGCCCGTTACTTCGCCGGCGACGTCGTCTCCGTCCATGCTGCGGGCGCCAATCTGGTCGACCCGGAGATCGAAAGCCAGGGCGACATCGACAGCGCCATGATCGTCATGCGCTCGGCGAACGGCGCCCTGATCCACATCAGCAACAGCCGGCGCGCCGTCTACGGCTACGACCAGCGCATCGAGGCGTTCGGCGAGCGCGGCATGCTGCAGGCCGGCAATCAGCGCGGCACCAGCCTCAGCTACTGGGGAGACCACGGAACCGACATCAAAGATCCCGTGATGAACTTCTTCCTGGAACGCTACACGCCCGCCTACATGGCCGAGATCGACCACTTCGTCGACTGCATCGAGGCTGGCAAGAAGCCGCTTGCCGGTTTCAAGGAGGGGCTGGAGGCGCTCCGCCTGGCCGATGCGGCGCTCGAAAGCATGCGCACCGGCCGGACGGTGGAACTCGGCTGATCGTCAGAGCTGATCGAGGATCGCGTTGGCGCCGCTCATCTCGGCCTGGGTCGGCACGTCCTCCACCAGGAGCGTCTTGACCACGCCGTCCTCGACGATCATGGCGTAGCGCTGGGAGCGCGTGCCGAGGCCGAAGCCGCTGGCGTCCAGCTCGAGACCGAGCGCCTTGGTGAACTCGCCGTTGCCGTCGGAGAGGATGTCGACCTTGCCGGCGGCGCCCGTAGCCTTGTTCCATTCGCCGATCACGAACGGATCGTTCACGGCGACGCAGAAGATGCCGTCGACGCCCTTGGCTTTGATGGCGTCGGCATGCTGCATGAAGCCCGGCAGATGCTGCTCCGAGCAGGTCGGCGTGAACGCGCCCGGCACGGCGAATATCACGACCTTCTTGCCCATGGCAAGCTCGCCTGAGCTGACTTCGTCGATCCCCCCTTCGCCGAGCCGTCTGAGCGTCGCATCCGGCAGCCGGTCACCAACCTTGATGGTCATTTCGGTGTCTCTCCCTCGGTTCCATGAAGCCTGAAGTTTCGAAACAATCTGGCATGGGGCGGGGGGCGAAGCAATGGCCGGCGTCCAGCGACGGGAGCGCTCCCGCGGCAGGTCACCGAATGGTGAGGCCGGCCACAACCCGGTATGTCGTCCCGACCTTGCTGGAGGGCCTGGGACGGTCTAAATGAAAGATATGGTCAGCATCGAAACCACCCGATCCGAAATCTCGCTGAGCGGCCAGCTGCTGGTCGCCATGCCGCACATGGAGGATCCTCGGTTCGCGCGCACGGTCGTCTATGTCTGCGCCCATTCCGACGACGGCGCCATGGGGCTGGTGGTCAACCGGCTGCTGGACAGCATGCGCTTCGACGCGCTGCTCGACCATCTGGGGCTGGAAAGCGGTGCTGCCCAGCCGGACCTGCCGATCCACTTCGGCGGCCCCGTCGAATCGAGCCGTGGCTTCGTTCTGCACAGCGCCGATATCGTTCAGGAATCGACGCTCCTGATCGACGACGACGTGGCGCTCACCGCCACCACCGAAATGCTCAAGGCGATCGCCGACGGCAGCGGCCCGGAACGCTGCGTGCTCGCCCTCGGCTACGCCGGCTGGGGCGCCGGGCAGCTCCAGACCAGGAAATGGCTCCAGGACAATGGCTGGCTCCTGGTCCCCGCCGCGGCGTGGACTTTGACGACGAGCTCGTCTTCGGCTGGATCGACAACGACGCCAAATGGACCGGCGCCATCGCCAAGCTCGGCATCGAGGCCTCTCCCTCCTCTCCTCCGAGGCCGGCCACGCCTAGCAGCGGCGCGCCGCGGCGTGGACTTGCCTGACACGGGCGCGGGCCGCGTGGTGTCAACTTTCGAGCTGCATCGTCTCGCCCGCAATCAGGCGCGGAAGCGCTAGTTCACTCGGACCAAAGTCAACGCCGCGGCGCGTCGCCGGCTAGTGGGATTCGCGGGGGATGGCGTCGCCGCGGCATCCTCTGAGGAAGTCGAGATCGGCGCCTTCCGAAGCCTGCATGACGTGGTCGACATAGAGCTTCTGGTAGCCGCTGGTCATGGCGGGTTCGGGCGGCGTCCAGGCTTCGCGACGCTTCTCCAGCTCCTCATCCGAAACGTCGAGGTGAAGGCGTCTCGCCTTGACGTCGAGCTCGATCATGTCGCCGTCCTGCACCAAAGCCAACGGCCCGCCCGCGGCGGCTTCCGGGCAGGAATGGAGGACGACCGTGCCGTAGGCCGTGCCGCTCATGCGCGCGTCCGAGACGCGGACCATATCCTTCACGCCCTTCTTCAGCACCTTTTCGGGCAGACCCATATTGCCGACCTCGGCCATGCCGGGATAACCCTTGGGACCGCAGTTCTTGAGCACCAGCACGCAGGTCTCGTCGACGTCCAGATCCGGATCGTCGATGCGCGCCTTGTAGTCCTCGATGGTCTCGAACACCACGGCACGACCCTTGTGCTGCATGAGCTCGGGCGTGGCGGCGGACGGCTTCAGGACGGCGCCTTCCGGCACCAGATTGCCGCGCAGGATCACCATGCCGCCCTGGGCGGTATGCGGGTTGTCGAAGGGGCGGATCACCTCGGTGTTGAAGTTTTCGGCGTCCTTGACGTTCTCCCACATGCTCTCTCCGGTGACGGTGATCGCGTCCTTGTCCAGAAGCCCGTTTTCGCCGAGCGCCCGCATCACCGCAGGCAGGCCGCCCGCGTAGTAATAATCCTCCATCAGCCATTTGCCTGATGGCATGATGTCGACGATGGTCGGCACGTCCCGGCCATATTCGTCCCAGTCGTTCAGGGAGAACTCGGTGCCGGGGACGCGGCCGGCGATGGCGAGCAGGTGAATGACGGCGTTGGTCGAGCCGCCGAGCGCGCCATTGGCGCGGACCGCGTTCAGAAAGGCTTCGCGATTCAGGATCTTCGAGATTCTGAGATCCTCCCTGACCATCTCGACGATGCGCCTGCCGGTGAGCTGCGAGATCACTCGCCGCCTTGCGTCGACCGCCGGGATCGCGGCGCAGCCGGGAAGGCTCATGCCGAGGGCCTCGGCCATGGAGTTCATGGTCGAGGCGGTGCCCATGACCATGCAGTGGCCGGGAGAGCGGGACATGCCGGCCTCGGCGTCCATGAATTCCTGGAGGCTCATCTCGCCGGCGCGCACCATCTCGGAGAAGCGCCAGACGTCCGTGCCGGAGCCGATGTCCTGGCCCCGATATTTGCCGTTCAGCATCGGCCCGCCGGAGCAGACGATGGCGGGCACGTCGCAGCTCGCGGCACCCATCAGGAGAGCAGGGGTGGTCTTGTCGCAGCCGGTCATCAGAACGACGCCGTCCACGGGATTGCCGCGGATCGCCTCCTCGACGTCCATCGCGGCGAGGTTTCTGAAAAGCATCGCGGTCGGGCGGAGATTGCTCTCGCCTGTCGAGAACACCGGGAACTCCAGCGGAAAGCCGCCCGCCTCGTAGACTCCGCGCTTCACCCGCTCGGCGAGGTCGCGCAGATGGGCGTTGCAGGGGGTCAGCTCTGACCAGGTGTTGCAGATGCCGATCACCGGGCGGCCGTCGAACAGATCAGCCGGAAAGCCCTGGTTTTTCATCCAGCTGCGATGCAGAAACCCATCCTTGTCCGGATGACCGAACCAGGCGGTGCTGCGCAGCTTTTTCTTGTCGTCGGACATCACTATCGCTCCCTCGGCCTATTGGCTGCTCGTCCACCCTTCTAACCACAAACGAAGCCCCGGCGCGAGAGAGGACGACGCCGCAGCCTTGCATCGACGACTGGATTGGCCACATTGAAAACATGCGCCGCCAACATGGTCTTTGATCGGGAGGAGACATCATGGTCGATTTCAGCGACCTGCTGCGTCAGATCCAGCGGGACGGCCTTTCCGGCCGATCGCTCGATCGCATCAAGCATGCGGTCAACGAGGGCGGGCTCGGACAGCTCGGCAGTCAGCTCCAGGACCTGCTGTCCGGCAAGCAGACGCGCTCGCAGGCGAGCGGCGGGGCGGCGCCGTCGGGCTCGGACGAGAGCGTCTTCGGCGACGGCGCCCAGGACATGCTCGACAAGGCCAAGGACCTGCTCGGCAAACGCGACAAGCGCATGATCGGCGGCATCGGCGCCGCCCTCGGTGTGCTTCTCGGCGGCGGCATCAAGGGCGGCATCGGCGGCGCGCTGATGGCGATCCTGGGAACAGCGGCCTATGACGCCCTGAACAAGGGCAAGTCGATCCAGGAGAAGATGGCCAATCAGCGGGAACAGGACCTGCCCGTAGGCATGCGCCCGCCGGAAACCGTCGAGGAGGCCGAGGCGCTGGAAAACAGGGCCATCCTGGCGTTGAAGGCGATGGTCGCGGCTGCCAAGGCGGACGGCCAGATCGATCAGCGCGAGCGCGAGCGTATCCTCGACAAGATGAAGGATGCCGGCGCCGACGAAGAGACCCGGCGCTTCGTCGCCCAGGAGGCGGCCGCACCGCTCGACATCGACGCCCTGGTGCGCGAGGTGCCGGATCGTCAAGCGGCGGCGCAGGTCTATGCGGCCTCGCTGCTGGCGATCAGCGTCGACACACCTGCGGAAAGGGCCTATCTGCGCGATCTCGCGGCGAAGCTCGGCCTCGACGATCAGGTTGTGGCGAGCCTGCACAACGTCCTCGGCGCGCCGAGCGTGGCATAGGGCGGATCAGCCGATCGACATCGAATGGTCGTCTGTCGGAGGGGGGCGCCGCAAATCGCCCCCTTCGTTTTTCGTTTAACGTTAATCCTCTGCTAACCTATCAAGGCTAAAGTCGCGGGAGAAGGCGGGCTTCCACCGCCGAACGGATGGAGCGCGGGGGCGCGCGTAAGAAATTCTCCTGGACGACCGATCATGAAAACTGCGGCCGACGTGATGACCCGGAACCTCGTCACCGTAGCCCCGGCGACACCGGTATCAAGCGTCTCGGCGATGATCCTCGAGAACGAGATCACGGCGTTGCCTGTCGTCGACGACGACGGCAGGCTGCTCGGGATCGTGAGCGAGGACGACCTGGTTCGCGCTGCCGAGGCCAGGCGGGATATCCGCCGGTCCTGGTGGAGAACGCTGCTCGACACCCGAACGTCCGAGCTCAAGGAGATGTTCGGCGAGGGAACGCGGCCGGTGCAGGAAGTCATGTCGCGGGACGTCGTCGTCGCTTCGGAGGCGGACCCACTTCGAAAGCTGGTCGTCATGCTCTCCAGAAGGCGGATCAAACAGCTTCCGATCATCAAGGGCGAAAAGCTGGTCGGCATCGTCAGCAGGGTCGACATCCTTCGCTATCTCGCAAAGGAGAGGACGATGCTTTGATGGGCTCGTCAGCGCACGAATTTCCTTTAAATTAACGTTCCGGACCTTATATTAGAGATGTCGGTTCGCCGACTATGGCGATAAACGCCCTTCGGAATAGGCGTAGCGGACCCGGGGGCAGTACCCGGCGCCTCCACCAATCCTGCCCGTCTGCGAGACAGACAGGCTTCATGGGGGCGAACCAGGCTCGACGCGCGTAGTAAAGGATCGGTTTTCGCCCGGCATGGTACCGCCGTTATCGGACCAATCCTATAGATGCCAACGATAACCGTATGGCTCTCGCTGCTTAATCTGATTAAGTAAGCGCGGTTCGGAGGGCACCGGGCAACAGAAGCCCTCCACTTCATCGATGACTCCTGACAACGTCGACTTCTCCGAAGACGATGATGCTCGGACGAAACGTCGGGCGCGGCTCGTCTGCATGCAATTATTGCCAAGGGGTTGTTTCAACTATGGATTTAGATATCGTCGAGGGTGCAGATGTCGAGCCGTGCAATACAGGCCGGTGCGTCACCCCTGGACCGGCTGGACGTCTCGCATTAACATTTGTTTCCTTCCAAGGCGCCTCCGCCGAACTTCCAGAGCACGACGCCTCCATGCCCCATCAGACGATTGACTACCCGAAGCTGGTCGAGCACGCGCTGCGATATGTCGTTCGCGACACGCTTACGCTGATCGCGGAACATGGCCTGCCGGGCCGTCACAACATCTACGTCACCTTTCGCACCGATCATCCCGGCGTGGAGCTCGCCGACGAGCTGAGAGCGCGCTATCCGACCGAGATGACCATCGTGCTGCAGCATGAGTTCTGGGGGCTCGAGGTGAGCGACGCGGGCTTCGGCGTGACGCTCAGCTTCTCCAACGTTTCGCAGCGTATCGAGATCCCGTTCGAAGCGATCACGGTGTTCGCCGATCCGAGCGTCGAATTCGGCCTGCAGTTCCACGTCGCCGGGAACGACGATGATGACGGCGAGGCGGATGCCGAGGACGAGGTCGCCGATGAGATCACGGAGCCCGATGGCGAGGTCACGGCCATGCCGGCGCCCTCGGCCGACCGGCCGGTGGCGACGGGCGATGCCGAGGAAGACGGCGACGGCGCCGAGGTCGTGACCCTGGATCAGTTCCGAAAGAAATCCTGATCGGCGATCGTCGCCAGCTCATCGACCCGCGCCGAACCCTTGCGCCATCCCGGCAAATGCCGGATTGACAACGGCTCCTCCGACGGCCTTCATGCGCCCGCAGACATCAGCAACGCGAGCGGATTTCACCATGTCATCATCCGAGGCCACCCGAACCGAGAGCGATACCTTCGGTCCGATCGACGTCGCCGCCGATCGCTATTGGGGCGCTCAGACCCAGCGCAGCCTTCAGAACTTCAAGATCAGCGCCGAGACCATGCCGCCGGCGATGGTGCGCGCGCTCGGTATCGTGAAGCAGGCGGCCGCGCGCGTGAACAGGGAGCTCGGCGCCCTGGACGCCGATCTCGCCGACGCGATCGACAAGGCGGCGGGCGAGGTGGTCGACGGCAAGCTCGGCGATCATTTCCCGCTGGTGGTCTGGCAGACCGGCTCCGGCACCCAGTCCAACATGAACGCCAACGAGGTGATCTCGAACCGCGCGATCGAGCTGCTCGGCGGCGAGCTCGGCTCGAAATCGCCCGTGCATCCGAACGACCACGTCAATCGCGGCCAGTCCTCGAACGACACCTTCCCGACCGCCATGCACATCGCGGCGATGGAGGAGGTGCATCACCGGCTCCTGCCGGCGCTTCGCCATCTGCACGGCGCCCTGGAAGCGAAGTCGAAGGCATTCGCGGACGTCATCAAGATCGGCCGCACCCATCTCCAGGACGCCACGCCGCTCACCCTAGGCAACGAATTTTCCGGCTACACCCAGCAGATCGCGTATGGCATCGAACGTGTCCGCCAGTGCCTGCCGCGGCTGGCCGAGCTTGCCCAGGGCGGCACCGCGGTCGGCACTGGCCTCAACGCCGCCCCCGGCTTCGCCGAAAAATTCGCGGCCGAAGTCGCGGAGATCACCGGCCTTCCGTTCGTGACCGCGCCGAACAAGTTCGAGGCGCTCGCCGCCCATGACGCGCTGGTCGAGCTTTCCGGCGCGCTGAACGTGCTCGCCGCGAGCTGCATGAAGATCGCGAACGACATCCGCCTGCTCGGCTCCGGCCCGCGCTGCGGCCTCGGCGAGCTGGCTCTGCCGGAAAACGAGCCGGGCTCTTCGATCATGCCGGGCAAGGTCAACCCGACCCAGTGCGAGGCCATGACCATGCTCTGCGCCCAGGTCATGGGCAACAACGTCGCGGTCACGGTCGCGGGCTCGAACGGCCATTTCGAGCTGAACGTGTTCAAGCCGGTCATGATCCACAACGTGCTGCAGTCGATCCGCCTGATCGCCGACGGCGCGGTCAGCTTCACCGACAATTGCGTGGCCGGTCTCGAAGCCAATCGCGAGCGCATCGACACGCTGCTCCACGAATCGCTGATGCTGGTGACCGCGCTCAATCCGAAGATCGGCTACGACAATGCGGCCAAGGTCGCGAAGAAGGCCCATGCCGAAGGCACCACGCTCAAGGAATCGGCGCTGGCGCTCGGGCTCCTGACGGCGGAGGAGTTCGACAAGTTCGTCCGCCCGGAAAACATGCTCGGCCCCAAATGAGCCCGGACGCGGGCCTCGTCGACTGGAGAAGGCGATGACGAGGCCGGACGTCGTCTATAAGATCCTGACGTCAGGGCAGTGGGAGGCGGCCGAAAAAGTGGGCGTCTTCGAAGGGGCGCCGGTCGATCTCGCGGACGGGTACATTCATTTCTCCACCGCAGCACAGGTGGCGGAGACCGCGGCCCGGCATTTTTCAGGACAGGGTGGGCTGCTTCTGATCGCCGTCGATGCCGAAAAGCTCGGCGATGCGCTGGTCTTCGAGCCGTCCCGCGGCGGCGATCTGTTTCCGCATCTCTATGGCCCGCTGCCTCTGGAAGCTGTTCTTAGCGCTGAGCCTTTGCCGCTCGGCGCCGACGGCCGTCATCGGTTCCCGGCCGAGATGTAGGCCTGCGGGCGATCCGGCGGGCCCACGATGCGATAAGCGGGCGGCGCAGCTTCGCCCTCCGTATCGGCGCCGGCCGGACGCAAGCTGAGATCGACGATCCAGAGCAGGAGATCGATCGTGCCGTCGATCGCGGCACCCGCGGTTTCGCCATCCTCGCTGCCGAACGACAGGTCGGCGTCGTCGAGCGAGAGGATGCCGCGGCCGAGCTCGGCCTTGGCTTCGATCCGCTCGAAGGGCTGCGACAGGGAACGATCCACGGGTGTTTCGGCACCGGCAGGAGGGATCAGGGCGCGCCTGAGCGCCGGCACCTCCAGCCCCGAAAGCTCGCCCGGTCCTATGTCCACGGACAGCGAGCCCGACAGCCCCGCCATCAGATCGTAGGGGGTGACGCCGACGGTGGCGGCTTCCAGGTGAAGGTCGAGCGGGCCGGTCAGCCCGCTCTCGGCGCCGAGCCAGGAAGCGAGCGCCGCCGCCTCGACCTGGTCGAGGTCCAGCGCGATCGAGGCGAAGGGCTGATCTCGACGGCGCTCCAGGGTCAGCTCCGCCGACAGCGCGCCCTGCCAGGGGCTGGCCTCGAAGCGGTTGACGTAGAGCAGGCCGTCGACCAGCCGCGCGGACAGCCGAAGACCGTCACCCACAAGCCCGCCCTTGCTGGCGAGGGAGATCGAACCTTCGAGCCGGTCCAGCCAGGCCGTGTGCAGGCCGAGCTTCGGCAGGCGGCCGAGCCAGCGCTGGGGCGCGAAGCGATCGGTGAGGCGGAGGCCGGAGAGCGCCAGGAACGGGGCGAGGCTGTCCCATTGCGGCCGGCCGACGCTGAGCCTGGCTTCCCAGGGACCGACCGCCGCATCCGGCCTGTAGGTGAGGCTGCCGGTGAAGCTGCTCGGGCCGAGCTTGGCGCTGCCGGATGCGGCGAACGGCTGTGTCCATCCGCGTGTCGCCTTGCCGGTGAGCTCGAAGCCGCCGGCCGCGTCGCCCGCCGGCACCAGCGGCGCCAGGCCGAAATGGCCTGCCAGCGCCAAGTGGTCCGGGTGACGCAGGTCGATCGTGACGTCGTAGGCGGGCTCGCCGTCGGTCCATCCGGCCTCGCCTTCGATCACCGCCCGCCCGCCGTCATAGTCGGCTTGGAGGCCGACATCGAAGCGATCCAGCCTGCCGTCGACGCCGAGTGCGATCTCGATCGGCCGCGGCCGCGCCGAACTCGGCGGCGACAGGCCGAACTGCCGCGCCGCGCGCATCGGATGCCGGCTGGCTAGCGCCGCCTCCAGGGTTCCGGTCTTCGCCGCGAGATCGACGTCGCCGCTGACCTCGACGGTGGTTTCGCCGACCGTCGTCGCGGCGATCGACTCCAGCGCCAGCCTCATATTCTCGACACCCGCGGCGATCGAGGCCTCCTCGACATGCAGATCCCGCCAGATCAGGCGGCGGAAACGGGCGGCGATCGTCGCGTTCGCATCGGATGCCAGCGCCAGCAGCCGCTCGCCGCCGCCTTCGCCGCGCCAAAGGCCCGAATAGAGGTCCAGGTTCAACCGATCGACGTCGACATCCAGGCCGAGCGTCAGCCGCTCGCCGAAGCGGAGGCTGACGCCGCCCTCGAGCCGCGCGGAATCGAGAGTCATGTCGACGGCGGAAAGCGCGATCTCGACGCTGGTGACGTCCACGTCGCTCTCCAGCCCGAAGCGTCGCCAGCCGTCGCCCCGCTCCTCCCGGCCGATCAGGCCCAGCCAGGCCAGCGTGCTGCCGAGGTCGTCACCGACCGCCTCGAGCCTGCCTTCGAGCCGCGGGCCGATCGTGCCGGGAAAGGTCTCGCCGTCGAAGCGGACGTCGACCAGCCCCGGCAGCTGTGCTTTCGCCTGCTCGACCACGGTCACGCGATCGGCGCCGGTATCGAGGCGGACGCCCGCCTGGCGGACGGACTGGTCCCGATAGACGATCTCGCGAAGTCGGAGATCGATCCGCCCGGGCGGCAGCTCCAGCTTGGAGAGGAGATCCAGCGGCAGGAAATCGACGAGCGGTGCGTCGTCGGCGAGGTGAAGGGTGGGGAGGTCGAGACCGAGGTCGAGGCGGCTCTGCGGGTGGAAGCGAACGTCGATCGAAGCGCCGCCGAGCTTTTCCGAAAGGGCGACCTGAAGATCGCTCGCACGGACGCCCTCGCGATCGGCTTCGAGGCGGCCGCGCAGCTCGAAGGGCTGTGCGGCGGCGAGAAAACGGAACGTCGAAGGGTAGCCGGTCGCCGAGGAGAGCGCCGCCAGCCCGTGCTGCAGGTCCGGTCCCTCGACCGTGATCTGGCCCGCGAGCACGCCGTCGCCGTCCTGGGGCCCGATCTCACCGCTGAAGCTGAGCGAAGTGGTCTCGGCGATGCCGTTGCGCGCTTCGACGGTCAGCCTCGCCGGGCTCGCCCCGCCGCCGTTCGGGTGGCCGACGGACGCCGCCACCGTGAAGCTGTGATGCTCGCTTTCGAACAGGCCCGCGGCATCCAGGCTGCCGTCCGAAGGATCGGACTGGATGTCGAGCGAGATCCCGCCGAGGGTGACGCCGCTTTTCGGTCCGATGCCTTCGAGAGCGACCCTGCCGTCGTCGATGCCGATGCGCTCTGGCCCGAGTCGGAGAAACGGCGAGGCCCAGCCGCGCCATTTCGGCGGCCAGGCCAGAAGCCGGCGGCTTTGCTCGCCGCGCAGGGTGAAAACGGGGCGTCTGAGATCCAGGCTGCGCACGACCGGCCGGCCGGCGAGCAGCGGCCCGAGTTCCAGCACCGCCTCCATTTGACCGGAGGCGAGCTCGAAGTCGATCTCGCCGCCTTCGGCGGCGCTCACGGAGACGTCTCTCGCGGTCAGGACCGGTCGCGGCAGAATGCGCACGTCGATCGGCCCGGTGATCCTGACCTCATGGCCGGAAAGCCGGCTGGCCGCGCTCTCGATGTCCGATCGATAGCCGTCCCAGTCGACCGCGCGCGGAATCGTCGCCAGCCCCAGCACGGCGAGGACGAGAAGCGAGACGGTGACGATCCAGAACCGCAAGCCGCGTTCCGATGCGAATAGTCGGCAAAACCAAAGTGTTATCAGCTATAGGCGGGGACAAAGGCCGGGGCAACAGATCTCGGGCGCGTTCCGGCCGTGCCGTTTGGACGCGGCGTCGGCGGATCCGGCCGTCGAACACCGTCCTCCGATTTCGCGCCGATCGGAAAATCGCTGGATCTTTCCATCGAAGGTCATTAACTATAAGTTGAAATCTGAACTTATTCGATCGAGTATAGCGTCAGGCGAGAGCATCATGAGAAGGCGTTTCGCAAACGGCCACTCTTCGGTTACGCCGGAGGACGATCTCGACGGCACGGTCGCCGTCGACAGCGAGCTGTCCCATCCCGCCGATCGTCTCGCCCGCCTCGGTCTCGAGGTGACCTATCGCAGTGATCTGAACGGCGTGCCCGCCTATGTCGTTCGCGGTAACACCTTCCCGCTGAACGATTGTCTCGAAGCCGCCGGCGGCCGCTGGGACCAGGACGAGGAGGCCTGGCTGTTCGACGGCAAGCTGGCGCTGCAGACCCTGCTCGCCCAGATCGAGGCCGCTGACATCGTCGCCAGCGGCCCTGGCCTGCATGAAGCGAGCGCCGGCTTTCAGGGGTTTACCGAGCGGGACCCGCTGCTGAGCCGCTTCCTGAACGTCGGTCCCCATGTGGTCAGCGACGAGGATCTCCTGGAGCTCTTGGTCGCGTCCGGCGAGAAGCCGCTCGAGCCGCGGGAGATCGGGCGTGAGCTGATCGAGCATTTCGGCAGCCTCGGCGCCGTGTTCGCGGCCGACAAGGGGCGTCTCGGCGCTCTCCCCCTCGTCGACCGCCGCATGGTCGGGCGGCTGAAGGCGGTGCAGCTTGCCCTGGAGCGCATTCTGCACGAGCCGATCAAGGAAAACCCGATCATCGGCTCCTGGACGTCGCTCACCGATTTCCTGAAGGTCACGCTTCGGCACAAGACCACCGAGCATCTGATCGTCCTCTATCTCGATCGCAAGAACCGTCTGATCCGCAACGAAGTGCATCAGCACGGCACCGTCGACCACACGCCGCTCTACCCGCGCGAGATCGTCAAGCGCGCCCTGGAGCTGGCGGCATCGGCGATCATTCTGGTGCACAACCACCCGAGCGGCGATCCGACGCCCTCCAAGGCCGATGTCGACATGACCAAACAGGTGATTCGCGCGCTCGAATCGGTGGACATCACCGTCCACGACCACGTCATCGTCGGCCGTAATGATTTTTTGAGTTTTCGCGCCCAACACCTGCTCTGACGACGCGGTCCGCGGGCGAGCTCATCGGGCGTCGTCGTCCGTGAGGCTCGGGACGATCGCCCAGGGCGAAGCGGCGAGCAGCTGGCCGTTCGGCGGCAGATGGGCGAAGCGCGCGTTTTCGTTCACGGAGTAATAAGGCAGGTACTGGCTGACCATGTGCTGCGGCAGCACCGCCTGAAAAAGATTGTCGAGAATGTAGATCTCGCCGTCGACATGGGCGGCCAGGACCGCGTGCGCGGCGTCGCGCAGAACGTCCTGGACGACCACCAGGCGAAGGCGCTCCGGATCGAAGCCGAGCTGCCGGAGGCTGACATATTTCATGATGGCGTAGTCTTCGCAGTCTCCGGAGCGGCTGAGAAAGGCGAGCGGGGACGCCCAGCGGTCCTCCTCCTGGTAGTTCACGAGATCCGAGCGCGGCTGCCAGCGGTTGACGAAGCGGTTGACCGCATGCAGCTGCTCGATCGCCGGTTCGCCTCGCTGGCCCTTGATCATGGCCTGCCAGGCCAGGAGCGCGCGCGGCTCGCAGGGCTCGAGCGCGACGTCGCAGTCCCGGTAGAACGGGGATTCCCGATCGATCGCGTCCAGCACATGCTGCCATTGCGGAAGTGCGGCGAAGGACTCGCTTCGATATTCGATGGCGTCGAACAAAGGCGGAAAGTCGGCGGCGTCGGCCGTCGCCGGGACGAGCGCCAGCAGCACTGCAAAAAGCCGGTTCCTGAGGGTTGCGATGGTCATGTCCGGTCGTCCGTTCGGGCCCGATGCCTATCGAACTTAACCCAGAGACCTTAAGAAATTCCTACACATTCAGGGTTTGTTACGATATCGGCCAACCCTTCCCCAGGATCTCCGATCCTTCCGCTGGACAGCCGCGGGCACCGGGCGTTAAGAGAAGCCCTTTCAACGAATGCGGCGATCGGGACCGCGCGCGGGCCGCTTCCAAAGGGATAATACGAATGGTCATGTCATTGGACGACGTTCGTTTATGCGTTGTCGGTCTTGGATATGTCGGTCTGCCCTTGGCGGTGGCTTTTGGCAGGGAATTGGAGACGTTGGGTTTCGACATCGATCCCGGTCGCGTCGAGGCGCTGGAGCGGGGGATCGATGCGACCCGGGAGGTTTCGGCGGATCTGCTGGCGTCGGCGCATCGCCTTGGTTTCAGCGCCGATCCTGGCGCGCTCGAAGGGTGCAACGTCTACATCGTGACCGTGCCGACGCCGATAGACGCTTACAAGCGGCCGGATCTGCGTCCGCTCGAGAGCGCCAGCCGCACGGTCGGCGCCCATCTCCGGGCGGGCGACGTGGTGATCTACGAATCGACGGTCTATCCGGGCGCCACCGAGGAGGTCTGCGTGCCGGTCCTGGAGGCGGTTTCGGGCCTCGTCTTCAACCGGGATTTCACCGTCGGCTACAGCCCGGAGCGGATCAATCCCGGCGACCAGGAGCACCGTCTGGCCGACATCGTGAAGGTGACCTCGGGCTCGACGCCGGACGCCGCCGCCTTCGTCGATCGATTGTACGAAACGATCATCCGCGCCGGCACCTGTCCGACCAGCTCGATCCGGGTGGCCGAGGCGGCCAAGGTGATCGAGAACACCCAGCGGGATCTCAACATCGCACTGGTCAACGAGCTGGCGCTGATCTTCCACCGGCTCGGCATCGACACCGGGGAGGTGCTCGAGGCGGCCGGCACCAAGTGGAATTTTCTGCCGTTTCGGCCGGGTCTGGTGGGCGGGCACTGCATCAGCGTGGATCCCTATTACCTCACCCACAAGGCGCAGCATGTCGGCTATCACCCGGAAGTGATCCTCGCGGGGCGGCGCATCAATGACGGCATGGGCGCCTATGTCGCCGAGCGGGTGATCAAGCTGATGACCCGGAAGGGCCTGCATGTGGTCGGCGCGAACATCCTGATCCTCGGCCTTGCCTTCAAGGAGAACTGTCCGGATCTGCGGAACACCGGCGTGGTCGACATCGTGCGGGAGCTTTCCGGCTACAACGCCCGCCTGCACGTCCACGATCCCTGGGTTTCCAAGGAGGAGGCGTTCGCGGAATACGGCCTGGAGCTGATCGAGGGGCCGGAGGAGGGCCGCTACGACGCGATCGTGCTCGCGGTCGGCCACGACGTGTTTCGCGAAACGGGTGCCGAGGGCGTGCGCCGCTACGGACGCGACGACGCCGTCCTGTTCGACGTCAAATCCGTCTTCCCCCTTGATGCCTCCGACGGCCGGCTTTAGACAGGGCAGGTGACGGCGCCGGCATTTTCAGACACGCGCCAGCACAGACTTCCGGGGACACGCATTCATGAAAATTCTCGTCACGGGAACGGCGGGCTTCATCGGCTCCGCGGTCGCCATGCGCCTGCTCGAGCGCGGCGACGAGGTGCTCGGCATCGACAATTTGAACGACTATTACGACGTCGCCCTGAAGCGCGCCCGTCTGGAGCGGCTGCTCGGTCATGAGGGCTTCACCGATCTCAGGCGGGATCTGGAGGACGCGGATGGGATCGATCAGGCCTTCAGGAGCTTCGAGCCCGACCGTGTCGTTCATCTGGCCGCTCAGGCTGGTGTCCGTTACTCCCTCGAAAATCCGCGCGCCTACACCGACAGCAACGTCACCGGATTCATCAACATTCTGGAGGGCTGCAGGAGCCGGAAGGTCGAGCATCTCGTCTACGCCTCCACCAGCTCGGTCTACGGCGCCAACCGGACCATGCCCTTTTCCGTGCATCACAATGTCGACCATCCGCTCTCACTCTACGCCGCCACCAAAAAGGCGAACGAGCTGATGGCGCACACCTACAGCAACCTGTTCGATCTGCCGACCACCGGGCTTCGCTTCTTCACGGTCTACGGCCCCTGGGGACGGCCGGACATGGCGCTGTTCAAATTCACCAAGAACATTCTCGAAGGCAAACCGATCACGGTCTTCAATCACGGCCGGCACAAGCGCGACTTCACCTATGTCGACGACATCGTCGAAGGTGTAGTGCGCACCCTCGACAAGGTAGCGACGCCCGACCCCGCCTGGTCGGCGGAGGACCCCGACAGCGCCACCAGCTTTGCGCCCTATCGCCTGTTCAACATCGGCAACGGCAAGCCCGTGGCGCTCGGACGCTATATCGAGGTGCTGGAGGACTGCCTCGGCATGAAAGCCGAGCGTGAGCTTTTGCCCATGCAGCCCGGCGACGTGCCGGAAACCAGCGCCGACATCGCCGATCTCGCCGATCATGTCGGTTTCAGGCCGGAAACCACCGTCGAGATCGGAGTCCGGCGTTTCGTCGACTGGTACCGTGACTTCTATCAGGTTTAGCGGACGGCTTTCGAAAAATTTCTTCCGTCGCGGAGGCCGCCGGATTTCGAGAACCGCCTTTCGGATTTTCGATGATTTCTAGAAGCCCATGCGCCCGACCGCGGCTTTCTTAGCATGGGCATGCGTCGCCAACGCGGCGCCTCGTCCGATCCCTCGGGCCGAACGACGAGGCCGTTCTCGACAAGGCGCTGAAATCCGTCTCTAATTCGGCTCGGATCGAAGGGCGCCGGCGCGTCGCCGATGCTCGATACGGGGAAATGCGATGGCGAAGCGGTACGACAACATTCTCGAGACGGTCGGCAACACGCCGGTGGTCAGGATCAACCGGCTGGCGCCGGAGGGCGTCGATCTCTACGTCAAGATCGAGGCCTTCAACCCGCTCGGCTCGGTCAAGGACCGCCTGGCGCTGGGCGTGATCGAGGCGGCCGAAAAGTCCGGCGAGCTCAAGCCCGGCCAGACCGTGGTCGAGGCGACCAGCGGCAATACCGGCATCGGCCTCGCCATGGTCTGCGCGCAGCGGGGCTATCCGCTGGTGGTCACCATGGCGGAGAGCTTCAGCGTCGAGCGCAGGAAACTCATGCGATTTCTCGGCGCCAAGGTCGTGCTGACGCCCGCCAAGGAGAAGGGCACCGGCATGGTCAAGAAGGCGCAGGAACTCGCCGAGACCCATGGCTGGTTCCTGACCCGCCAGTTCGAGAACGAAGCCAATCCGGACATGCACTCGCGCACGACGGCGAAGGAGATCCTCGCGGACTTCGCCGACAGGCCGCTCGACTACTGGGTGACCGGTTTCGGCACCGGCGGCACGCTCAAGGGCGTCGCGCGGGTGATGACCAAGGAGTGGCCGGACACCAAAATCGTGGTCTGCGAGCCGGCGCTCGCGCCGATGCTGACCAGCGGCGAGCAGCAGGACCGGAAACCCGACGGCTCGCCGCTTGCCAGCCACCCCGCGTTCACACCCCATCCCATGCAGGGCTGGAGCCCGGACTTCATTCCGAAGATCACCGGCGATGCGGTCGACATGGGGGTGATCGACGAGGTCCTGACCATCGCCAACGAAGACGCCATGGCCTGCAGCCGCAACCTTGCGCAGAAGGAGGGCATTTTCGTGGGCATCAGCGCCGGCGGCACGTTTGCGGGCGCGCTCGAGGTCGCGAAGAAGGCGCCGAAGGGCTCGACCATCCTCTGCATGCTGCCGGACACCGGCGAGCGCTATCTCAGCACGCCGCTGTTCGCCGGTATCGAGGCCGAGATGAACGAGGCGGAACTGGAGGTATCGCACTCGACGCCCGGCTACCACGTCGAGGCCTGAGCCGGCTCAGCGCTCGGCGAGCGCCGGGATCCCGTGCGAAAAATCGTGGGCGAGGCGTTCGATGTCGACCGGGCGGTAGAAGTCCCAGAACGCGCCCTGCGCGGCAAGCAGCCTGTCCTTCAGCCGGAGGATGACCTCACGGTCGTAGAGCGGGTTGGTGTTGTGGCTGCGCAGGTCCTGATCCAGCCTCCGGGACGTCCCGGGGGACGCGCTGGCGATGGTGCCGAGAACGTTGCCGCCGGTCTCGACGATATCCTCGTAGCGGATGACCGATCCGCGCCTGAGGGCGGGGAGATAGCGCTCGAAATGCCATCGCAGCAAGTCGATCTTGCGATCGAGCCTGTCCGTGATGTCGCCGAGCCTGCTCGCGAGATCGCCGGTCAGACGTTCCGCATAAGACTGAATAGCACCTTCTCGATAGGCGGCGTCGATGGTGTTCCAGGATGCCAGAATGGCGAGCGGATTGCGGACCAGAACGAAGGTCGGATAGCGGTTCGACAGATCGTCGATGATGGCGGTGAAGGGCAGCGTGTGCTTGATGACCAGCCGGAACGAGGGGAGGGCGTCCACGCGGATCTTGTCGAGAACCACCTGACGCGCCCGCGGTATGTCGGTCGAGAACTGGTCGGCGTAGTGGTTCCCGAGATCACCGCCGGCTGCGATGGTCGAACGGGCTTCGCCTTCGGTCTCGATCATCCGCCGTTGTTCGTCGAACTGCCGGGCGACGTCGGCCAGAAGATCCGCCGGGCCCTCCATCGCCTGCATCGCGCTTCTGGCGAACGGCTCGTCCAGCGCGACCACCTCGGGGAACAAATTGAGAAGCCTGCAGGCGAGTGTGGTTCCCGATCGTGCCGGACCGGCGAGAATGACGTTGTCGGCCGAGCTTGCCATTCGACGTTCTCCTGGCATTCATGGCGTTTCGTACGCTGTCCGTCCGACGTCGACGTGAGCAGAGCGGAGCGCTTATTCGACCTTTCAACTATATTTCAACGAGTTTTTGGCAAGGTAAGCGCGAATTTTTAGACATTTATTGGATAATAACGATTATAAAATGATCGATAATAATCGCCATGGTTGTTTCATTGCTTATGATGATAAGCGTTCCTCCATCTTCGATCTCAGAGAAAGTCCAGCCGCAGACGGTCGCTCGGCGCGCTACGCTCGGGCGGCGGGAAACAGATTGTTGCCCGCTCGTTCGAGCCGACGATAGAGCGTCGTCAGCGTCGGGCTCGGGACGTCCGGGGCCATGGCTTCGAGCTTGGCCGCCTTGGCGCGCCGGTCGCGTTCGGCGTCGAAGGTGCTTTTCTCGGCGTTGCGATCCTTGGAATAGTAGCCAAACTCGTCGGCCATGAGATCCAGGTCGGCAAGATCGCCCTCGAGGCGAAAGCCGTCGCGAAGGATCGTTCGGAGGTTCCCGCGCTTCAGGTCCCGATAGTTCAAGAGGGTCATTCGGTCCGGCCTCGACGAAAGGGCGGCCCGGAAATAGTTCGCGTAGCAGTCGTTCATGAACTGCAGCGTGGTCAGCTCCGGCAGATCGGTCTCGTCACGGCCGGTCAGAAAGGCTTTTTGCGCCTGGCCCGCAAACTCGGCGACGTTCTTCTTCTGCAGGGTCGAGCCGAAGACCTCGATCGGGTCGCGATACATGAAAAGGCATGGAACCTCGGGGAAGGCCTTTTCGATCATCCGGACGAATAGCACGCTCCAGCTTCGAAACTTGACGAAGGCGCGGACGTGATCGGCCGATCGCCGGCGCAGGATCGCCCGCAGGAGATGGCGGAGGAGCTGTTCATGGCGCGCTTCGCGGGCCGGGTCCGAGCGATCGGCCGTCGCCCGCCAATGGTCGGTGATCACCGTCCAGAAACCGTCCTGGAGAGGCCCCGGCTGGTTGATCGCGAGATGTTGCGGCGGGCGGTTCAGGGCGTTGCCGAGCAGCGTCGAGCCGCAGCGGGACATGTGGAAGATGAAACCCGCCGGCTCGACCGTATCGCCGAGCGCCGCCTCGAGATCCGGCAGCTCGTCGAGATTCGTGCGCAGGGTCAGAAGCTTGCCGCTCTCGGCCATGGCGGCGAGGGAGAACAGGAACTGCCATTCCTGCAGATCGTTCTGTCCGACGTCGGCCCAGATGACGGCCCTTGCCTCGGGGTCGATGGCCGCGGGGATCAGCCCCTCGATCTCACCGACGGCCTTTTGCGCGTCCTCGCCCGACAGATGACGGCCGAGATCGCCGGCGATCTCGGCGACCGCGGCATGATCGGGCAGCCAGTTCAGCTCCATGGCGCTATCTCCAGTCCGATCAGAAGAAGATTGACCGCAAGCGCGGTGACGAAGATCTTCAGGATCTTCCTGAGCCGCCCGACGTCCGCCGAGACCAGCACGTGGCGTCCGAGAAGGACGCCGGCGACACCGGCCAGAACCAGCCCGAGGCCAAGGCGCCAGTAGTCGAGGAAGGCGCTCCCGAAGGCGGTGAACAGGACGATCTTGCCGAGATGGGGAAGGGTGGCGCAGGCGCTGGTCGTGCCGACCACGATCCGGTGATCTTCGAAGCGTTGTCCGAGAAGCGTTGCCACCAGCGGCTTGGTGGCGCCGACGAAGACCGACATGAAGGAGGCGACGGCGCCGCAGATCCAGGCGAAATGGCGGCCATCCGCCTGCAGGCCGCGCGGCTTCCACCAGGTCGCGACCAGAAGAAAGGCGCCGAGCAGCAGTTTCCAGGCGGACTCCGGCAGCTTGCCGATGAGCGGGCTGGCGAGGCCGACGCCGATCACCGTGCCGAGCGCGAAAGGGACCACCACGCGGTAGTCGACGAAGCGATTGATCACCACCCAGCGGTTCACGTTGCCGACGAAGGAGACGCTGGCGTGAAGGGGGATGACGATCGAAATCGGCAGCGACGTCGCCATCGACACCAGAAGCAGCGAGCCGCCGGCGCCGATGGCCGTGCTCGCGAATGAGGCGAGGAAGCTCGCGCCACACATGATCGCCACCTGCTCCCAGCCTTCGACCACCTTCGCTTTCCTCTTTGCCTTTGTCCGGCCAGCCGATGGCTGGGCAACTCTCGGTATGACGGGCCGTGAGGCTTAATACTGAACTAGGCTAAGACGCCGGTGTTTCTAGCTCGATGGTATGTCGTCGCCGCCTTTGCACATGCATCTCGGCGAAGGGATGCGTCCATGCCGAGGCCGGCGATCGGGGTCGAAGGGTCCCTCCGGTTCTGTGACTTGACATTTGACTGTGCAGTGCTTAACCGCATCCCGATCAGCCCAAGTCGGAAAGGACCAAGAAGTCATGACTCCATTGACGCGAGTCGGCATGGTGCTCGCATTGTCGGTTGCCGTTCTTTTCAGCGGCCAGGTCACGGCGCAGGATGCCGGCGCACGACGGTCCGAGGTCAACGCTCCCGTGGTCGGCATCATGGGTGCCGGCATCAACGGACAGATGACGCAGATGCTCTGGGACATCTCGCGGGTCGCGACCGAACAGGGCAGGGTGCGCGTGCTGCCCATACTCGGCGGAGGATCGCTGCAGAACATCGACGACCTTCTCTATCTGCGCGGCGTGGACGGTGCGATGATCCAGAGCGACGTCCTGACCTTCTACAACCGGCTGGGTATCGAGAAGGGGCTCGAGAACAAGCTGCGCTACGTCGCGCCGCTGGGAACGCAGCTGGCGCACCTGATCGCACGCAACGACATCGCGAGCATCGACGGCCTCGAAGGCAAGCGGGTCAATTTCGGCCGCAGCACGTCGGGGACGGTGATTTCCGCAGGCAACATCTTCGACGAGCTCGGAATCACCGTCGACGCGCATAATCTCAGCCATCGCAAGGCGCTGAAGGCGATGCGTGAAGGCAAGCTCGATGCCATGTTCTGGATGACGCCGCCGCCGGCCGAGCTGCTGCAGTCGATCGAGCCGGCCGATGGCTTCCATCTCCTCGCCATTCCGCCGGAGCGCATCGACGACAGCGCCTATGTGCCGGCGATCCTGAAAGCCGACCTGTACGGAAATCTCACGGCCGCGGACGTCGAGACGGTGTCGGTCAAGACCCTGCTCGCCGTCTACAACTGGCCGGCGGATCATGAGCGCTACGTCAAGGTCAAGCGCTTCGCCGATCTCCTCTCCGAGCGCTTCGACGAGCTCAAGGACTCGCCCTACCACCCGGTCTTCCAGACCGTCGACCTCGCGGAACCGGTTGCTGGAGGCTGGATCAAGTTTTGATCGAGGCGGGGCCATTCCCCGGATCCGAAGGGCCGGCCAGGCGAACGGTGAACGGCCGGGTTCGCTCGTTCGTCCTGACCCTCGTAACCATGGCTCCGCTCGCGCTTTTTTCGACAGGACCGACCCTCGCTCAGGAAAAGAGCGGCGACGACAATGCTGCCACGATCCTGAATATGCTCGTGCCGCGATATGACGAGGTCAGCGGCAGGATCGCGTTGCAGATGGCGGACGATCTGAGCGAGCCCGATCTCCGTGTCATGCCGGTGGTCGGCAAAGGCGGCTGGCAGTCGACGATCGATCTGCTCGACCTGGACGAGATCGATCTCGCCCTCATTCAGCGCGACATGCTGGAGCATGCCGGACGGATCGAACTGCACCCGGACATCGAGCGGAAGATCGTGCCGATCGCCGAGATCAACGAGGTCGCCTTTCACGTCGTCGCCCGCCGTTCGATCGAGACGCTCGAAGACCTGAGAGGCAGAAAGGTCAATTTCGGCCCGCGCGACGACGGCATGTTCACCGCAGGCATCCTGTTCGACAGGCTGGAGATCGAAGTCGACGTCGTCGAGCTGCCTTTTCCGGAAGCGTTGACGGCGCTGCGCAGCGGCGAGCTCGATGCCGCGGTGTTCGTCGGCGGCGTTCCGGTCAGGGATCTGCAGCTCGTGCCTTTCGACGATCTCCTGCATCTGCTGCCCTTGCCGCCATTGGAGCCTCCCTACGGCACGACGCGGGTCACCAGCGAACAGTATCCGGGGCTTCTGCCCTACCAGTCCGAGGCGGACACGATCACGATCGCCAACGTCCTCGCGGCTTATGGCTGGCCGGAGGGGCATCCGAAACATCTCGAGATAAGCCGCCTCGTGGAGAGCTTCGGCAACCATCTGATCGACTGGAAGACGGCCGGGCCGAATCGTCGTCTGTGGCGGACGGCGAATATCGACCAGCTGCCGGGCTGGTCGCGCTGGTGAGACTCCGCCGCTTCGGCGGGGTCAGCGTCCGATGAGACTGAAACGCCGGCGCTGCTCGTCGCTGACGTCGAGGCCGAGGCCGGGTTGCTCAGGGGCAAGGAGAACGCCGTTCTCGATGGTCACCGTCCCTTCGAAGATCGCGTTCAGCCAGGGCATGTACTCGATCGGCCCCTCCGTCATCACGCCGCATGCCAGATGCTGGGAGAGTTCCATCATGTGATGCGGCGCCACGCTTCGTCCGCTCGCCCGGCCGAGGCCGATCACGGCCGCCGTCTCCGAGATCCCGCCGATCCTGCAGACGTCCGGCTGCAGAACGTCGATCGCACCGCTTTCGATATAGTGGACAAACTCGTGGCGCGAGGACAGGTTCTCGCCGGCCGCGATCGGCAGCCGCGCCTTCTCGACGAGCCGCGCATGGCCCGCCACGTCCTCGCAGATCAGCGGCTCCTCCAGCCAGGCGACGCCCAGATCGGCGAAGGCCTCGCTGGCGTAAAGCGACTGCTCGTAGCTCCATTGCTGATTGGCGTCCACGGCGACCCAGGCGCTGTCCGGCAGCGCCTTCATCACGGTCTCGACCCGGTCGACGTCGATCCGGACGTCGTCATGACCGACCTTCATCTTGATCCCGAACATGCCCTGATCGAGATAGGCGGTGGCCGCCGAGGCGATCTCCGCCGCCGACATGTAGAGCCAGCCACCGTCCGAACCGTAGACCGGGACCTCGGAGCGCGTGCCGCCGAGCAGCTGCCAGACCGGCATGCCGGCCTTCTTGCCGAGCAGGTCCCAGAGCGCGATGTCGACGGTCGCGATCGCCTGCCTGCCGACGCCGGCGCGCGCCACCGACTGCAGCTTGAGGGCGAGGTGCTCGATGATGCCGTGGACCTGAACCTCGCGTCCGATCAGAAGCGGTGCGACGTCGTCCTCGAGAAACCGGGCGATCGCGGTGCCGCCGCCCATGAGCGTCCAGCCGAAGCCAAGACCCTGGAGGTCATGGTCGGTGCCGATGATGCAGATGGGCACGTCGATGGTGCGCCGAGGTTCGCCGCCGGCGCCGCCGCTGGAGCCGCTGAGCATCGGATTCGGCAAAGGCAGGCGAAGCATGTCGACCTGGACGTCGGTGATTCTCATCATGTCATCCCGTTGGCTGATCGTTGTCATCCCGCCTTCTCGAAGAAGGTAGTCTCCTTTCGCCGGACGACCATAACACAGGGAGCCATCATGGCACCCTCTCGCCTTGGGGTTGGCGCATCGGCGACGCCTGCCGTCGAACGTTCTCGCCGGTCAGGGGAACTTTTTGCCGGTCCGCTCGGAAAAATTAACGAAGCGTTAACCGGCATTGCCTATCTTGCATGGGTGCAGCGTTGCTCGATCGCACCAAGGACTGGATCCCGTCGATGCGCAAGCGAGAGGCCGTCATAACAGGCAGTTTCGTCACCGCTCTCCTGCTGACGCTCGGCGGGTTCGCGGCCGTGAACGCGGTCGGCGGCACTGATGGCATCGTCGAGGCCAAACTTGAACGCGCCTGCCATCGAGAACTCGCAAGACGGACGCCGCACGGTCTTCGCGGCGTCGAGACCCGAAGCTATCGCCTCGAAGGACGGGATGTGGGTATTCTGCGCGGCAGCCTGCAGTCGCGATACACCGGCAGCGGCTGGTCCTCGGTCAACTGGGTCTGCCGTGTCCACCCCGCGAGCGGCAGGATCCTGCGGGTGAAATTCGCGGGACGTCCGGGCGGCGGCGGTCAGATCCTCGCGGCCGCTCGATATTTCTGAACCGGGTCGGACCCCTGCGCCGGAGGGGCTGACGGCGCTTTCGCAGCGCGGCATCACAGGCTTCGGGTGAGCGGTCTCAGGGCGCTTCGAACGCCTCGATCAGCCGATCCAGCGTGGCGTCCGGCTTTTCGACCATCATCAGATGGCCGGCGCCTTCAATCGCGGTGAAGACCGCGCCTTCGATCATCGAGGCGAGCTTCTCGCCGGCCCGGGCCGGGGTCATGCGGTCCTCCCTGCCGCTCAGGACCAGGGTCGGACAGCGCAGCTCGCCCGCCGCCGTCTCGCCGCGAGCGTAGGCATTGCAGGCGGCAAGATCGGCGTGCAGCACGCCCGGCGGCGCCTTCGCCAGGAGTTTCAGCGCATGTCCCATCAGCCAGCCGCCCGGCGCCCGATTGCCGCCGACATGCCCGGCCGGTCCATGCCCCCATGACGTCACCAGCTCCGCCGCCAGCGGTTTGTTCGCCGACGCCGCCTCCAGCAAGCCCGGATGCACCGGCATCTTCCCCGCTACACCCAGCAGCGCTAGTTGCTGGACGCTGCCCTGGTGCCTGGCAGCCGCTTCCAGACAGACCAGGGCGCCCATGGAGTGGCCCGCGAGTGCGACTGGCCCGTCGACAAGGGCTTCGGCGAGGGCGACGACCCAGTCGGCCATGGCCTCGATGCTGGAGAGCGCAGCGCCCCCGCTCCGACCATGCCCCGGCAGATCCACGGCCAGCGCGTTGCTGCCGTGGTGCGCGAAGTAGCGGGCCTGGAGGGTCCAGACGCTGTGGTCCATGCCGGCGCCGTGGACAAAGAGGATGGTCGGCTTGTCCGGATCGAATTCTTGTCCGTTGGTGAAGACGAAGGTGCTCCGGCCGTCGACGGTGATCTCCATGGCCTCACCCCCGCTGCGACGCTTTGAGGGCGCTGTCCAGGTCATCGATGATGTCGCCGGGGTCTTCGAGGCCGACCGAAAGCCGGATCATGTCCTCGCCCACGCCCGCGGCCTTCAGATGCTCGGCGTCCACCTGCAGATGGGTGGTCGAGGCGGGGTGGATCACCAGGGTCTTGGCGTCGCCGACATTGGCCAGATGCGAGGCGAGCCGGCAGCCCTCGATGAATTTTCGGCCGGCGTCCCGCCCGCCTCTGACCCCGAACGACACGATCGAACCCTGCCCCCTGGGCAAGAGTTCCATGGCCAGCGCATGGTCCGGATGGGATTCGAGCGACGGGTGAATGACATAGGCGACGGCATCATGTCCCACCAAGGAATCGACCACCGCGCCGGTGTTTTCGACGTGGCGCTTCATTCTGAGCGGCAGGGTCTCGACGCCCTGGAGGATGTAGAAGGCATGCTGCGGGCTCATGCAGGCGCCGAAGTCGCGAAGCCCCTCGGTTCTCGCGCGCATGTGAAAAGCGCCGGGGCCGTAGGTGTCGACATAGTCGAGGCCGTCATAGCCGGCATAGGGCTCGGTCAGCGTCGGAAATTTTTTCGAAGCTTCCCAATCGAAGCCGCCGCCGTCCACGAGCACCCCGCCGATCGCGACGCCGTGTCCGCCCAGCCACTTGGTCGCGGAATGCATGACGATATCGGCGCCCTGCTCGATCGGTCGGGAGAGGTAGGGCGAGGTGAAGGTGTTGTCCACCAGGAGCGGCAGGCCGTGGTCGTGGGCGACGTCGGCGATCTCCGGAATGTTCAGGACTTCGAGGCCGGGATTGCCCAGCGTTTCCGCGAAGACCAGCTTGGTATGCGGTCCGATCGCCTCGGCGAAGGCTTTCGGGTTTCTTGGATCGACGAAGCTGGTCTCGATGCCGAAGCGGGGAAGCGTGAGCTTCAGGAGATTGACGCTGCCGCCATAGAGCGATTTCGAGGCGACGATGTGGTCGCCGGCCCCCATCAGCGTCGCGATCGCCAGGTGCAGAGCCGCCTGACCGCTCGCGGTCGCCACGCAGCCGACGCCGCCTTCGAGCGCCGCGATGCGCTCCTCCAGCACCGCCACGGTCGGGTTGGAGATGCGCGAATAGATGTGCCCCGCGCGCTCCAGATTGAACAGCGAGGCCGCCTGATCCGAATCCTTGAAGACGTAGGACGTCGTCTGATAGATCGGCACGGCGCGCGCGCCCGTGACTGGATCCGGCTGCTGGCCGCCATGAAGTGCCATGGTGTCGAACTTCAGAAATTTCGGATCCACCATCGTCCGACGCCCTCCCGCCAAAAATCACCCAAGGCCTTCCCTCCTAAGTCAATCCCGCCCCCGGAGACAAGGGTGTCGGCGATGGATCGGCGCCACATGTCCTGATTGAACCGTCTCCTGATTAACGGGGAATTAACCAAAGCGTGATTGAATGACCGCCTGGAAACAGCGGAGCGACGGGCGATGCCATCCATACCGGACAGGAGCGAAACGGAGACCACGATCGAAGCGCTTCTGGCGGGCATGGCGGCCGGCGACGACGCGCTTTCGACGCTGCGCGAGGCGGTTCACCGGCGCGGCCGCATCGATCGTCGGCAGGCGGCCAGGATTTTTCACGCCAATCGCACGACGCCGCTTGGAGGCGGTGGCTGGAGCGAATTCTATCTCGAAGTCCTGAGTGGCTTTTTCCTGGTTCCGATCGAGAACGGATTCTCCTTGCCCGACGACCGCGAAGCGGTGCTACTCGGCTGGCTGGAAGGAGACCCCTTCATCGAGAATTGCGCCGAGCGCCGGCTGGTCACCAGGCTCTTTCTGCGCGCCGCCGACCCTTCCGAGCAATTCGAGCGACGCTTGCTCGATGCCGTGCTGGACAATCTTCTTCACCGCCACGAACGCTGGCTCGCTCCTGGCGCGCGCGAGCCAGGCGTGATCGACGGTCTGGATCTTCAATTGATCCATCGCCTCGCCTGCGGCGCCGACGAGCGGACAAAACAGGCTGTGAGCCGTGCGCGTCTCGATTTTCTCGCCGCGATCGACCGCGAGGCGCGTCGCATCGTCGACCCGTCGTCATGGCGGCGCCTTCGGGAAAGGACTTCGTCAAGCTGCTGACGCTGGCGAGAATCGCGTCGTTACCGCGATCGTCCACAAACGGATGCCATCGACGGCTCAAAGCTGATGGCAGGTGCAAAGAAAGAAAAAAATGAATCGATAAAGATAACCCTTGTGACAACAATAATAGATCGATGAATTCATGTCTTCGTAATCTTCAGGTTTTGATTTTTACTCCTGGTTGTGCAACGCTCCACTCCCGTTTGGGCTGCGCCATAAATTGCGATGTTTCTCGTTTCTTCATACTACATATAGTCGGCTAAAGGACAGCTAAAATTCGTCTTGTCGTCGCTCTGTGGATAACTTTTTTGTTCAACTAGGGCCGACAACTCGTTGACCTTTTATGATTCTTGATAGATGTTGCTGATGCCGGCAACGTGCAGTTTCGAACCCCAGGTTGCTATCAGGACTCGATGTGGCTGAAGCGATGGCAGAAACGGCCAAGAGCCAATCGGTAGACTTTGGAAATCACGCCGAATTCTTTCAGATTCGGGGGCAGCTCTACACTTTGGTGACGCTGCGCGTGATCGAACCCGACGACCATCAGTTCTTCATGGAGCTGCACAAGGAGATCGGCCGCTCGCCCGATTTCTTCAAGAACGCGCCCGTGGTGATCGACGTCGGTCCGATCGCCGATCGCAAGCCTGCCAATCTCGCCGAATTTTCGAGACGGTTGCGGCAGCTTCAGCTCGTCCCGGTCGGCATCCAGAACGGTGACGATGCCTGGAATCGGGTGGCGATCAACGCCGGTCTCGGTCTGTTTCCCGCCGGCCGGCCGGCGGGTGGAACGAAGGGTGGAACAACCGTCGAGCGGCCGAGACAGGAACAGCGGCCGCAAGCTGCACCCGAGCCCGTCGCACCGCCGCGACCGTCGCCGGCAGGGCCGGCCCCAGTGCCGCCGGCGCCTGCCAAGATCGTGACCGAGCCGGTGCGCGCCGGCCAGCAGGTCTACGCCAAGAACGGCGACCTCGTTGTGCTCGCCCAGGTGCAGCCCGGCGCCGAACTGATGGCGGACGGCAATATTCACATCTACAGCAGCCTGCGCGGCCGCGCCCATGCAGGTGTCGGCGGCAATGCTGGCGCGCGCATTTTCTGCCGGAGCATGGAGGCGCAGTTGATCTCGATCGCCGGCATCTATCTCGTGAACGACGAGATCGAGGAACGCTTTTTGGGGCAGCCGGTGCAGATCGGCTGCCAGAACGAGACGATCGTCATGGAACGTCTGCCCTGACGATCGGTTCCCAGCATTGGGAGGTAAGGACTTGGCCACTGTCATCGTAGTGACATCGGGAAAAGGCGGGGTCGGCAAGACCACCACCGCCGCCACCTTCGGCACCGGACTGGCACTTCAGGGATTCAAGACCGCCGTCGTCGACTTCGACGTCGGCCTTCGCAATCTCGACCTGATCATGGGCTGCGAACGTCGGGTGGTGTTCGACTTCATCGACGTGATCAACGGCAATGCCCGGCTGAATCAGGCGCTGATCAAGGACAAGCGGGTCGACGGCCTCTACGTGCTGCCGACCTCGCAGACACGCGACAAGGATGCGTTGGATCGTGCGGGCGTCGCCAAGGTGATCGGCGAACTCAAAGCCGATTTCGACTACATCGTCTGCGACAGCCCGGCCGGCATCGAGCAGGGAGCCCAGTCGGCACTCTACTATGCCGACGAAGCGATCATCGTCACCAACCCCGAGGTGTCCTCGGTGCGTGACAGCGATCGCATGGTCGGCCTGCTCGCCAGCAAGTCGAAGCGGGCGGAAGAGGGTGAATCGCCGATCAAGCAGCATCTGCTGATCACCCGCTACGACACCGACCGGGTTAAGCGCGGTGAGATGCTGAAGGTCGACGACGTGCTTGAGATGCTGGCCCTGCCGCTGCTCGGCGTCATCCCCGAATCGAAGTCGGTGCTCCAGGCGTCGAACACCGGCACGCCCGTCATCCTCGAGGACCGTTCGGTCGCGGGCGAGGCCTATCGTGACGCCGTTGCGCGGTTCATGGGCGAACAGATCGAATATCGGTTCGCTTCGGAGAAGAAAGGCCTGATGAGCCGGTTCGGCTTCGGCCGCCTCTGGCGGCGTGACGCATGAGCCATTGGGCTGACGAATGGGTGAGAAAGAGCGTGGGCATTTTCAGCTTCTTCAGAACGTCGCCGCCGCAGCGCAGCGCTGACCAGGCTAAAGAGCGGCTGCAGGTGCTGCTGGCGCTGGAGCGCAACTCCAGCAGCGCGCCGAGCTTTCTGCCGCAGCTCCAGGACGACATCATCAAGGTGATCGCCAAATATGTGCAGATCGACAACGACAAGGTGCTGATCGAGGTCGAACGCGGGCCTGACGTGTCGATGCTCGACATCAACATCGAGTTGCCGGCTGCGATGGAGGCCAAGCGCACCAAGGCGCCGGCGCGTCGCCGGCTGGAGGCCGCCGCCGGCACGACCTGAACGCCGTAAGCGACGGCCGGTCCTCGCGCCTTCATGACCGCGGAATGCCTGCCGCGGCTTGGCGTACTGGACCGTTTTGACCGTATGAAATCTGCACCCTGACGAGACGATTCTCGATATCTTCGACGGCAAGAACACGGCTGCATCCCTCTTGCCGGATCGGGGAAACCATTTACGATCATACAGCAAGGGTGCTGTCCAAAGAACGGCACGACCCTTTACTCCGAACAGGTTCGAAGCGCCGCCGGATTCAATGACAGGCTCTCCGCCATCGATCAGACGACAGCCCGGACGCGGTCAGATCGGCGACCTCATGCTGTTCGCGCTCGGTGCGGGGCTGCTGATCTGGCTCGTCTATCTTGGCGCCACCGGCATGGGGTACAATTGGCAGTGGTATCGTGTGCCGCGCTATCTCTATCGCGTCGTTGACGGCGAGCTTATTCTCGGCCCCCTGGTCAGGGGGCTGCTGGTGACGCTTCAGATTACGTTCTGGAGCGCCATTCTGGCCTTGGCGATCGGACTGGTGACGGCCCTGCTCAGACTGTCGCGCTCGGTCGCCGGCTACGGCATCGCCACCGTCTATCTCGAAGCCGTGCGCAACACGCCGCTTCTGGTACAGATGTTCCTCTTCTATTTCGTGCTGTCGCCGATCTTCGGCATCGAGCGTTTCTGGACCGGCGTGATCTGCCTCGCTTTTTTCGAGGCGGCCTTCATCAGCGAAATCCTGCGCGGCGGCATCCTGTCGGTAGCGAAGGGGCAGTGGGAGGCCGCCGCGGCGCTCGGCCTGACCCGAACGGACGTCTATGGCCGCGTGGTGCTGCCCCAGGCGCTTCCGGTCATGCTGCCGCCGCTCACCAGCGCCGTCGTCAATCTCATCAAGAACTCGGCGATCGTCTCCACCATCGCGATCTTCGACTTGACCACGGAAGGTCGCAACGTCATCGCCGACACCTTCATGAGCTTCGAAATCTGGTTCACGGTGGCGGCGATCTATCTCGTCTTGACCGTGAGCCTGTCCGCCCTGGTCGGCGCCATGGAGCAGCGGGCGGCGAGGGCAGGGGCGCGATGAAACGACAACCCGAGAAAATCACAGAGCAGGAGAGGAGAGAACCATGAGCAGACGGACGATCATCGGCACCATTGTCGGCGCCGCGCTGGCGGCGATGTCGACGGGCGCTGCACTCGCCCAGGAGGCGCAGCAGGCGCTGTCATCGGAAAGCGTAATCGAGACCATCAAGCAGAACGGCGTGCTGCGCGTCGGCATGTCCACCTTCGTGCCCTGGGCGATGCGCGACAAGGAGGGTGAGCTGATCGGCTTCGAGATCGACGTGGCGACGCAGCTCGCAGAGGACATGGGCGTCGAGGCGGAGTTCGTGCCGACCGCATGGGACGGCATCATCCCGGCCCTGCTCGCCGGCAAGTTCGATGTCATCATCGGCGGCATGACGATCACGCCGGAGCGCAATCTGACCGTCAACTTCACAGCGCCCTACGCCCATTCCTCGCTCGGCGTGATGGCCAACAAGGAACTCGCCAAAGGGCTCGCCTGGCCGGACGAATATGACAGCGCCGATGTCACCTTCGTCTGCCGGCGCGGCGCCACGCCCTGCAGCTATATCCAGGAAAGATTCCCGAAGGCGACGCTTCGCCAGTTCGACGATCAGGCGCAGACGGTCCAGGAGGTGATGAACGGCGCCGCCCATGTGCTGATGGGCTCGCAGCCACTTCCGAACTTCATGATCTACGACAATCCCGACGTGCTGTTCGCGCCGACCGACGAGAAGATCGATCCCGGCAACGAAGCCTTCGCGCTCAGAAAAGGGGACCCCGACGCCCTCAACTATTTCTCGAACTGGATTCTGATCAAGGAGTCCAGCGGCTGGCTCCAGGAACGCCACGACTACTGGTTCGGCGGCCGCCCCTGGGCCGACCAAGTCGCCGAGTGACGTGGTCACACCATGGACTTTGTGGCGTGGCCACTTCATGGACTTTGACCGTTCGTGCCTGGACCCCGGGTATGCGGTCATGTTCTGACAATGCCGGTCGCGGCGATCGACATGAGGAGGCGCGGATGAGATCCGGCGGTAACGGAGGATGGCCCCAACCGCCGGATCAAACCCAGGCAAGTCCAAGCTCAAGGCCGCACCTTGTATCCTGATCCGAATGCGCCGAGGCGGTGGGGGTGGCTGGATGCCGTCTTGATCGCGCTGGCGCTTCTTCTGGTGGTCTACGTGTATATGCGCGTGACCGACGTTCTGGTCTACAAGTGGGACTGGTCCTTCCTGCCGGGTTTCTTTTTCAGGTTTGACGAGGAGAGCGGCGGCTGGCGGGCGAACATCCTGCTGCAGGGTCTGCTGACCACCATCCGACTGTCGGTTTTCGCAATGATCGCCGCTTCGATCGTCGGGCTGATCATGGGCGTGATGCGGACTGCGACCCGTCTGTTGCCGCGCATGATCGCATCGGCCTATGTCGGGCTGATCAGGAACATCCCGCCGCTGGTGTTCATCTTCGTCTTCTACTTCTTCATCTCCAGCCAGATCATGCCACTGCTCGGCATCGATCGCTGGGCGCGCAGCCTGGACGGCGAGCCGGGCTTTCTGTTCGGCCTTTTCCTCGGCGAACCGAAACTGCTGGAGAACATGATCTCCGGCGTGGTCTGCCTCGCCATGTTCGAGGCGGCCTACATCACCGAGATCGTGCGCGCCGGCATCCAGGCGATTCCGAAAGGGCAGATCGAGGCGGGTCAGAGCCTCGGGCTTTCCCGCTTCGACGTGTTTCGCGACGTGGTGCTGCCCCAGGCGCTGCAGAAGGTCACGCCGCCGCTCGCCAATCAGTTCATCATGCTTGTCAAGAACTCGGCGATCGTCGCGCTGATCTCGGTGCAGGAGCTCACCTTTCTCGGCACCGAGATCGCCGTCTCCACGCGAAAACCGTTTGAGACATGGATCGCTGTGGCGGGGCTGTATTTCATTCTCTGTTACGGCCTCGCCTGGCTGTTCGGTCGGATCGAACGGCGCATGCGCCGGGTCGAACGCTAGCGTCGACCGTGAGGCCGGACACCGCGCCCGATCCAGCGACCGGAATTCGCTACGCCGTCGGCGCCTCGATCACCACCGCCTTCATCCACGCCGCCATGCGCTGGATCGAGCTCGAGCCGTTCCTGATCGCGTTCTGGCGAAATGCGCTCTGCCTCGTCCTGATCCTGCCGCTCGCGGTGAGCCGGGGAGCCTGGCGGGCGGAGCCGGGTGCCCTTCCGCGCCACGCCTTTCGCGGCATCGCCAACACCGCCGCCATGGTCCTTCTGATCATGGGCCTGGACCGCATGCCCTTCGCCGAGGCGACGGCGCTTACCTTCGCGACCCCCGCCTTCATGCTCATCGGCAGCGTGATTTTTCTGCGGGAGCGGCCGAACGCCGTCCGCTGGTTGTCGGCCGTGATCGGTCTCGCGGGCGTGCTGGTGATCGCGCCGCCGGGCACGGGCTGGCTCGGCTCGGGCGGCATGCTGGTCCTGCTGTCGGCAGCTCTGTTCGCGACGGCGTTTCTCATCGGCAAGACGCAGACGTTCGTCGCGAGCGATCTTTCGATTCTGTTCTATCTCTACCTGGCACTCACCGCATTCTGCACGCCGCTTGCCGCGAGTGTCTGGCGCTGGCCGGACGGCGCCGCCTTCGCAGGCCTCGCGCTCGTCGCGGTTCTGTCGATCTTCGCCCACTATGCCGGCATCGTGGCGCTCAGGCGAGCCGATGCTTCGCTGGTCGGACTTTTCGACTATCTTCGGCTGGTCTGGGCGGCGCTGATCGGCGTTGTCGTCTTCGGCGAAACGCCGACCTTCGCGTCGATGATCGGTAGCGCCCTGATCGTGCTCGCGGCACTCCTGCCACTGGCTGTCAACATGAGCAGAGATCGCCGCAACGAGCCTTGACGACACCTGCCATCACGCCATTGTCTCGGGCTCGCATGATTGAAAAGAGCACACCCCACCCACAGTAAGTTCGATCGGGAGAGAGACATTGACCGACGCCCTGACATTTTACACCAACCCCATGTCCCGCGGCCGCATCGTGCGCTGGATGCTGGAGGAGACCGGTGTCGACTACCGGACCGAGATCGTTGGCTACGGACCGCCGATGAAATCGCCGGACTATCTCGCGATCAACCCCATGGGCAAGGTGCCGGCGATCCGTCACGGCGAGACGATCGTCACCGAATGCGCCGCGATCTGCGCCTATCTCGCCGACGCCTTTCCCGAGGCGGGTCTCGCCCCCGAGCCAGAAAATCGCGGCGCCTATTATCGCTGGCTGTTCTTCGCTGCCGGACCGCTCGAGGCGGCCGCGACCAATCGTGCGCTTGGCGTCGACGTCCCGGACGACAAGCAGGTCATGGCCGGCTACGGCACCTATCAGGCCGTGATCGAGACGCTCGAAAACAGCCTGCCCCGGAGCGGCTACATCGCCGGTGACCGTTTTTCCGCCGCCGATCTCTATCTGGGTTCGCATGTCGGCTGGGGGCTGGATTTCGGCACGATCGAGAAACGCCCGATCTTCGAGGACTATGCGGGCCGGGCGCGAGACCGCGATGCCTATCGGCGCGCCAACGCGCTGGACGACGAGGCGATGCCCAAGGAGGGCTGAGCGCCCGAACGGGTCGTCAGGCGCCGGCGCGCTGGCGTTTTCGAAGGCCGACCGGCCGCCGGCCTGCGAGCACGCCCGATTCCTGGACGATCTCCGAAACCAGGTGCTCGCGCCGATAGGCCATGACGTGGACGCCGGCGACGCCGTCGATCGCCTTGAGCTGCTGCATCAGCTCGATGCACAGACGCTTGCCTTCCTCGCCCGGCTTTGCGGCCCCTTCCATCCGGGCAATCACGTCATCCGGAACGTGGATGCCCGGAACGTTGCTCCGCATCCAGCGTGCTGCCTTGGCGGAGGCGAGCGGACCGACGCCGGCCAGGATGAAGGCCCGCTCATGCAGGCCGAGATCGCGCACCCGCGCCATGAATTTTTCGAAGAGCGGGATGTCGTAGATGTAATTGGTCTGGATGAACTCGGCACCCGCTTCGATCTTCTTCGCGAGACGTTCGGGCCGCCAGTCATAGGGCGGGATGCAGGGGTTTTCGGCAGCACCCAGAAACAGGCGCGGCGGGCGCTTGATCTTGCGCCCGGACAGAAAGACGCCCTGATCGCGCATGGTCTTGATGGTGCGCAGTAGGGACAGCGAATCGAAATCGAACACCGGCTTCGCACCAGGCTGATCGCCGACGCCGACGCCGTCGCCGGTCAGGCAGAGCACGTTTCGAACGCCCATCGCCGCAGCGCCGAGCACGTCGCCCTGAATGGCGATCCGGTTGCGGTCCCGGCAGGAGATTTGATAGACCGTGCCGTAGCCCGCGCGGGTCAAGAGCGAGCATATGCCGATCGAGGACATATGGCAGTTGGCGCCGGAGGCATCGGTGGCGTTGATCGCATCAGCCACCTCACCGAGCGGGCGCGCCGCATCGAACACGTCCTCGGGATCCGCGCTGTCCGGCGGATTGAGCTCGGCGGTCACCGCGAACTTGCCCGAGCGCAGGACCCGCTCCAGGCGGCTGCCCGAGACGTGGCCGAGGGGCGGCGTCTCGTAGGCGGGGGGCATGTCGTTGCTGCCGAGATCGACCACGTCCGTTCCGATCAGCGAAAGGTCTGACGGCGCTCGGGCTCGTCGGCGAGCGGTGCTGCGACCGGTTCCTGGGCGCGCGCTTCGGGGAAGGCTTCCGCCAGCGCTTTTCGCGCCGCATCGGCCTCGCGTTTCGCCTCTGCCTTTTCGCGCGCGACGCGCAGCCAGCTGGAGCTGCCTTTGAGCGAGCGGTCGACCGGCGGGAGGACCTCGTTGATCTGCCGGCCGTTCTTCATGCGCGTCGCCCCGTCCCAGGCCTCGCACCAGACGCAGCGCATCTCCGGCTTGACCTCGCAGAAACCGCCCGGCCGCACGCCGCCGCACGGCCCGTTTCGAAGTTCCTTCGGACAGTTCATCGGGCAGGACATGCCGGTCGAGGAGAGCACGCACTGGCCGCACATCTGGCAGTCGAACAAGACTGTCTTGACCGCTTTCTCGACCATGGCCACCGGCCTTTCGACACGGCCGTAGCCGATCTTTTCGAACAGCGGGTCGAGCGCCACCATGGCGCGCTCGACCACCTGGTAGACGCGCTCGAAAAAGCCGGCATGGCGGATGGCGAAGAGGCGGACTCGGTACATGGCTCTGGGCTGCCCAAACAGTCGAGGTCGCTTCACTATGAGATGGGATGGCCAGGCCATTTGATCGACGCCGACATGGTCTGCTTTGTCCGCGACGCGCCCCTCAATCGGGAGGCGGCGGCGCGCAGACCTGATCATAGTCGTAGCGTTCCTTCAGCGTGCCCGCATGTTCGAACACGTCCAGCGTCACTTCGAAGGCCGGGCGGGTGATCTCGACATGGGGCGTCCAGCAGCCGAGCTTCTGATAGGTCGCGATGCAGTCGGCGAGCACCTGGCGGTCGATCTTCGGAAAATAGGACGCCTGGGACGCGGCGATTTCCTCGGCGCTCGCCTCATTCATGTAGACGCGGGTTTTCCGATAGGCACGGGTGAAGGCTTTCGCGACGTCGCTCTCCAGCCATTCGCGCCTCGCGGCCAGGCTCGAAAAGGCGCAGGCGCCGATCAGCGGGCCGACCTGGGCGACGATGTGGCCGACGCCATCCGCCACGAGCTGCTGCGGAAAGGGCCCCTGCTGCTGGATATAGGCGCCCTGGCCGGCACGAAACGCGGCATCCATGTCGGCGGCGCCGCCGACCACGATCGCCTTGATCCGACCGGCGTCGATCCCCGCCTTGTGGCAGGCATAATCGAACATCGCGCGCGGCTGACCGCCGCCGAACAGGACGACCTCCGCACCCTCCAGCTTTTGCCAGGAGAAGTCCGGATCGGGCTCGCGCGCCGTCAGAAAAAAACCGTCCATCTCGTTGATCTGCGCGAAATGCACGGCGGTCGGCGTCTCGCCCTTGCCGAGCGACGTGAACGCCTGGCTGGGCGCCGTCTGGATGACGTCAGCCTCACCCGCTTCCAGCGCCTTGATTGCGGACGTGCCGGGCGGCGAGACGGACCAGTCGGCATCCAGACCTTCGTCCCGCAGAAAACCGCCGGCCATGGTCGCGATCAACGGTGAATAGAACGCCGAAAACAGCGTGAACTGGATATGGATCTTGTTCAAACAACCTCTCCCGGTCGATCGGCGTGTCTCGTCTCCCGACCCAAGAGAGACGGTTTGCCGCCGGAAGGCAAGGCCGCGTCCGCCAGTCGCACGTCGCGCATTCGCCAGTAGCCGAGGCAACGCCGGAAGCGAGGGTTCAAGAATGTCTTCTCCGATTTGACCGCCGCAGGATGACGGCGACGTAACGCCATCTCGATGCGGCGTGGAGGCTTCCGTCACATCTCCAAAAATGTCATGATTCGAAAAAGAACGACCGTTTGCTCGCCAATGCGGCCATTTGTCGAGAGCTTCGATCGCAACCAGGGAGGCGCAGCCCATGCAGCTAAGTCGCGAGGAACTGAGAGAGGCCTACAAGCGGATGACCACCATCCGCGAATTTGAAGACACCCTTCACGAAGAATTCTCCGCCGGCAACATTCCAGGGTTCGTCCATCTCTATGCCGGTGAGGAAGCGTCCGGCGTCGGCGTGTGCATGCATCTCGACGATCGGGACGCGATCGCATCCACCCATCGCGGCCACGGCCATTGCATCGCCAAGGGCGTCGACCCTGCGGGCATGATGCTGGAGATCTACGGCAAGAAGGACGGGGTCTGTGGCGGCAAGGGCGGCTCGATGCATATCGCCGACCTGTCCAAAGGCATGATGGGGGCAAACGGCATCGTCGGGGGCGGCCCGCCGCTGATCTGCGGTGCGGCGCTGACGGCCAAAACCTTGAAAACCGGCGGTGTGGCGATCGCCTTCGTCGGCGACGGCGCGTCGAATCAGGGCACCACCTTCGAAAGCTACAACCTCGCCAAAGTCTGGAACCTGCCGGCTATCTTTATCGTCGAGGACAACGGCTACGCCGAGAGCACGGCGAGCAGCTGGTCGGTCGGCGGCAGCCAGGCCGACCGCGCTGCGGGCTTCGGCATTCCCTGCACGGAGGTGGACGGCCACGATTTCTTCGCGGTCTGGGAAGCGGCGCGTGAAGCGATCGACCATGCACGCTCGGGCAAGGGGCCGCACATGCTGCACTTCAAGCTCAATCGCTATTACGGACATTTCGAAGGTGATGCGATCACCTACAAGGCCCCCGACGAACTCGAAAAAATCAAGGCGGCCAAGGACTGCCTGATGCTTTTCAAGCAGCGGGTCACCGAGGCCGGGCTTCTGGAGGCGGCCGAGATGGAGGAGATCGAGAAGGAAAGCAGGTCGCTCATCGAAAACTGCCTCGCCGAGGCCAAGGCCGGCGATCTGCCGACCAGGGCCGACCTTCTGACCGACGTCTACACCAGTTATCCCTCCTGAGGAGCATCGATATGCCGATGAAAAGTTATCGCCAGGCGATCAACGAAGCGCTCCGTCAGGAGATGGAGCGGGACGAGCGGGTCATCATCATGGGCGAGGACGTCGCGGGCGGCATGGGGGCCCCAGGTGAAGATGACGCCTGGGGCGGGCCGCTCGGCGTCACCAAGGGGCTCATGCCGGCATTCGGCCGTGATCGCGTGCTGGACACGCCGATCACGGAGAGCGCCTTCATCGGCTGTGCTGCGGGGGCGGCTGCAACCGGCCTTCGCCCGGTCGCGGAGCTGATGTTCGTCGACTTCATGGGTGTCTGCTTCGACCAGATTTTCAACCAGGCCGCCAAATTCAAATACATGTTCGGCGGCAAGGCGGTGACGCCCTTGACCATCCGCACCATGTACGGCGCGGGATTTCGCGCGGCCTCGCAGCACAGCCAGTGCCTCTATCCGCTGTTCACCCATATTCCGGGGCTGAAGGTTGCGCTGCCGTCCAACGCCTATGAGGCCAAGGGGCTGCTCACCCAGGCGATCCGCGACGACGATCCCGTCATCTTCTTCGAGCACAAGGCGATGTATGACGATGAAGCCGACGTGCCGGACGAGGCCTACACCATTCCCTTCGGCGAGGCCAACGTCACACGGGAAGGAGACGACGCCACCATCATCGCATTCGGCCGCATGGTGAACCTGGCCAACGAAGCGGCGGACAGTCTTGCCAAGGCCGGCATCTCCTGCACCGTGGTCGACCCGCGCACCACGTCGCCGCTGGACACCGAGACCATTCTCGAAACCGCGTCCGAGACGGGCAGGGTGGTCGTGGTGGACGAGGCGCATCCGCGCTGCAACATGGCGACCGACGTTGCGGCGCTGATCTGCGAAAACTGCTTCTCCGACCTCAAAGCTCCGGTGAAGCAGGTGACCGCACCCCACGCGCCGGTGCCGTTCTCGCCGGCGCTGGAGGACATCTACATCCCCCAGGTCGCCGACATCGAAGCGGCCGTCCGCGAAGTCACCGGCAAGGGTCACTGACCCATTGACGTGTACTGAGACTGTCCCGACCTCCGAGCCTTTCCGGCGAACGGGGTCGGGGTCCGGTCCCTCAACCTGGACAGAGGCAAGTGACAAAAAACATAGAGCCGATCGTGATGCCGAAATGGGGCCTCGCCATGCAGGAAGGGATGGTCGCGGCTTGGCATATCGAGCCGGGTGCGGAGATCACGGCCGGCCAGGAGATCATGGATATCGAGACCTCCAAGATCGCCAATGTCTATGAGAGCCCCGTCGGCGGCACGTTTCGTCGAATCGTGGTCGATGCCGGCGGTACCGTGCCGGTCGGCGCGCTGCTCGGCGTGGTGGCACCAGCCTCGGTCAGCGACGATAAGGTCGAGGCCTACGTCAAGGATTTCAACGACAGTTTCGACTGGGAGGCAGCGGCCTCGGGCGGCGGTCCGGAGCCCGAGACGATCGAGGCAGGCGGTGCCCGCCTTCGCTTCCTGAAGATGGGTGACGCCGAAGGCGCGCCCGTCATGTTCATCCATGGCTTCGGCGGCGATCTCAACAACTGGATGTTCAATCAGGAAGTCTTGTCCGAGAGCCACATGACCTATGCGATCGACCTGCCCGGCCATGGCGGCTCGACCAAGGCCGTCGGCGACGGCTCGCTCGACGTCTTCGTCTCGGCGGTGCTCGCCTTCATGGATGCGCAGTCGATCGAGAAAGCCCACATGGTTGGCCATTCCATGGGCGGCGCCACGGCGCTTGCCATCGCATCGGACCATCCGGAACGTGTCGCCTCCGCTACCCTGATCGCGCCCGCCGGTCTCGGCAGCGAGATCAACATGGATTACATCGACGGCTTCATCGAACAGAAGCGCTCCAGGAAGCTGCGCGCAGTGATGGAGCTTCTGGTCGCCGATCCCGGCGCCATCACGGCGGAGATGGTCGAGGACGTCATCAAGTTCAAACGGGTCGACGGCGTCGGCCCGGCGCTCGCGACCCTTCGGGACGGCCTCATGCCCGGCGGGCAGCAGGGCGCCGATTTGAGAGCTGCCTTGTCGACGCTGACCGCGCCGGTCCAGGTGGTCTGGGGACGGCAGGACAGGATCCTGCCCGCTGGTCATGCCGACGGATTGCCGGACAACGTGATCGTCACGATCTACGACGATGCCGGCCACATGCCCCACATGGAGCGCGCCGCCGGCGTCAACGACCTGATCGTCGGGATCGTCAGCTGAGAAATCCGCGGAGACCAGACTGCCGGCGATCGACGGCGCGGCCACTCACATCTCTGTTCGAACTCGTCCTTTTGCCGGACAGCGAATTCGGTCTCAGCGTTCCTCCACTCCCTCTCGTCGATCGCCCTGATCCCGGTCGGCTGTCGGGGTTTCGGGAGTCGCTCGGCCGAGCTCCAGTGGCTGCTTGAAGGTCAGCGTGCGATAGGGGAAGGGGATTTCGATGCCGGCTTCGTCGAGGCCGCGCTTGACAGCCGCCACCACCTGATCACGCGAACGGCGGATGTCCACCGGCTTCGAGCCGGTCCACCAGGTCACCTCGAAGTCGATGCTGCTGTCGTTGAAAGCCTGAGCGAAAATCTGGATCGGCTGATCCTCGCGCACGCTTTCGACCTTGGTGACCGCCCGTTCGATCACCGCACGCGCTTCGTCGACGTCTTCGCCATAGGCGACGCCGCAGATGATCGTCGTGCGTCGGATGTCCCGGTCGGTGCGCACGGTCACAGGGCTCTTGAACAGCATGGCGTTGGGCATGACGATGCGCTGGCCGTCGGTCTGGCGGACATGGGTGTCGCGGATGGTGATCTCCTCGACCCGGCCATCGATCTGCTCGCACTCGATGTAGTCACCGAGCCTGAACGGTTCGCGAAACAGGATCAGCATGCCGGCGATGAAGTTCTCGAAGATGTCCTTGAACGCGAAGCCGACCGCGATCGAGCCAAGGCCGATCGCGGTCACGATCTTGCCTGGTGTCAGAGACGGAAAGACGATCGTCATGGCGATCATGACGCCGACCAGCCAGATGCCGGTCGAAAGGAGCATCTGGAGGACCTCGATCAGCGAGCGTCGAAGGCGCATGCGTCGAAATACGCGGCCGATGACGAAACTGCCGAGCCTGGAAAGGCCGAAGGTGAGGCCGAGGACGATAACCGCGATGACCAAGAGAGGCAGCGTGGTCCAGAAAGCGTCCACATAGCGTTGAAGCTGGTCGGTGAGCTGATCAGGCATGCATGCGTCCCAGCAATTCAGGTGAGGTCACGGCAAAACACATTTGTCCGCAAGGACAATGACTTTGCACGCCAAAGGTTCCATTCCCTTCGAGATTTCTCAACCAATTCACTTCCAGGAGCAAGGATCGTCGCCATCCGATGAGCGGCCGGTGCTCCTGTCTGTTCACAGCCATTCGGCAATCTTCTCGTGCTTGACCCGCATCTGCTGGGCGAGGCGGTAATAGGCGATGAGCTCCGTCATCGGGTTCGCCATGCGCTCGAAGCCGGTGATGAAGGCGACGACGACCCCGATCGTCGTCGCCTCCTGGATCACGAGATAGCCGCCGACCACCAGCACGCTCAGTGGCGCCAGCGCGTTCATGAGGTTGACCAGCGCCTTGCCGGCGAACTTCCAGCAATAGAGGCGGATGCGGTTCCGGTAGATGCGCCTGAGCGACCTGTTCAAGCCGTCCGGCTCGTCTTCGCCGGCGCTTTCTTCGGGATCGCTCGCGATCAGATCGCCGAGATCGCGCAGCATGGTGATTCGACGATCGATCAGACGGTTGAGCCGCTTTTGGATCCAGGGCAGTGTCAGGATCTGTGGCAGGAAGAAACAGACCGAGATGCCGGCGATCAGAGGTTCGACGACCAGCATGTAGCCAAACAGTGCGATGAGCATGCCGCCATTGACCAGCGGCGATGACAGGGCCTCCCCGACGAAACCGCCGAGCTGGTCGATTTCGGCGCCGATGATCGAGACGGCCCGGCCGCTGTTCTCTCCATCGGAATCGGTGCAGCGCCGGTCCAGATGCACGCCGAAGAGATGGCGACGGCAATGACGTATCGTGCTTTCGCCGATCCAGCCCTGATACAGGCGCAGTGCATATTTCAGCCCGCCCTGCAGAAGGAGCACGGCGAGATAGATCGTCGCGAGGATGACGAGCAGGCGAAGGTCCGCCGCCCCGATCGCGTCGTTGATCAGGCGTCGCTGCAGCTCCAGCGGCGCCATGCTCAACGCGGCCACGGTCAGGGCAAGAAGGGCGATGTAGATCTGGTGATGCGAGCTCATTCGCCAGACGAAACGAGAAAGGGACGATACCGGAGACGGGTCGCCGGTGCGCTCGATCTCGGCGGGCTCGATGATCGTTTTCACTCCAAAGAGCCGATCAGCAAAAGCATTCGGAAGGCGCCCTCAAAGCCAGCCGCGCCGGCGAAAATACCAGAGCGGCAAAAGGGCGGACGTGATCATGAGGAGTAGCGCCAGCGGATAGCCGAAACGCCAGGACAGCTCCGGCATCACGCTGAAATTCATGCCATAGATACTGGCGATCAGAGTCGGCGGTAAAAAGGCGGTGGCGGCGACAGTCAGCGTCTTGACGATGTCGTTCTGCTCGCGGTCGATCAGACCGAGCGATGCGTTCAGGAGAAAGGTCGCGCGCTGCGTCTGGAAGTCGGCATGGTCGGTGAGCGATCGGATGTCGCGCGTCGCGATCTTCAAAAGCGACTTCTGGGCATGGCTCAGGTGGATGTGCGAAACGTTCAGGAAGGGGATGATTCGGGCGAAGCCCGCGAGGCTGTCCCGCGACTTCGAGATCAGATCGCCGGCCCGCCCCACGGCCTGCACCACGCGCTGCAGGTCCGGCGGCGTGCTGGTCCCGCCGGCGCGATCGACGAAGACCTCGCGCGACATCGCATCGATCTGCGCGCCGACCACCTCGAGGACGTCGGCCATCCTGTCGACGAGCGTGTCGACCAGGCCTGCGAAAGCGTCGAGCGATGTCGCGCACAGCGCCGGCTTCCGTCGGGCGCGTTCGACGAACAGATCGACCGAACGCGGGTGGATGTAGCGAAGCGTGATCAGAACCTTCTCGGTGAGGACGAAGGTCAGCGGGCCCATCGTCGGCGTTTCGGTCTCCGCCTGGGCCAGGACCGGCGTGGTCATGTAGACCGCGTTGTCCGCGACGAAAAGACGGCTGGACGCCTCGATCTCCAGCATGTCGTGATAGCTCGGCAGATCGACGTCGAGATGCGCTGCCAGCCGCTCACGGTCCTCGCTGGTCGGTTCCACCAGATCGATCCATGTGGCCTTCGCCGCCATCTCGTCGTCCAGACCTTCGACTTCCGAAAGCTGTCCGTCGGCGCCGTTGAAAAGCCTGATCATCCGCGTTCATTCCTTCCGCCCGATGTCTCAGGGACTTCTGCAACACGATCCGGGAGGACTTGCAAGTCAAAGCGTCGCGACCGAGCCTGCGTAGCGGCCGTCGTCAGTGCTGCCGGCTGCCGGGCTCGGAAAGGTCAGGGCACCTCGCCCACATGATCGGCGACGAAGGCGCCTCGCTTGCCCATCGGCCTGGGACGGCCTTCGGTTGTGTCCTCGCTGGTCTGATGCTCCATCTCGGCATTGAGTTCGGCACCGAGCAGGACGATATAGGCACTGATCCAGAACCACATGAGAAGGATCACGACCGCACCCAGCGAGCCGTAGGTCTGGTTGTAGCTGGCGAAGTTGGCGACGTAGAACGAGAACAGCATCGAGCTCAAGAGCCAGAGCAGGGTTGCCAGTATCGCCCCTGGACTGACCCATCGCGTCTTCGGCGAGCGGCGGCTGGGGCCGTAACGATAGAGGGCACCGAGCGCTATCGTGATCACCGCCGCCAGCACCAGCCAGGGCGTAATCTTGACCAGCGCCGCATTGATCGCGCCGAGCTCGATCAGGTTGAGCGCTATCGGCACCGCCACGATCACGCCGAGCGAGAAGAGGCCGATGATCACGATCGCCAACGTGAACAGAAAAGCGGTGCCGTAGAAACGGACGAAGCTCCTTTTCTCGATCTCGCGATAGGCGATGTTGAGGGCGGTCATCAACGCTCTTATACCGGCGCCGCCGGACCAGAGCGCGATCACGAGGCCGATCGCGGCGCCGATGCCGAGGCCCCTTTCGCCCGACGAAGCCACGGCCTGGAGCTGCGTGTTCATCAGCGTCCAAGCCTCGGCGGGAATGAAGCCCTTCAACGAGGCGAACTGTGCCTGGACATCTGCAGGATCGGCGAGCAGGCCGTAGATCGAGACGAAGGAGGTGATGGCCGGAAACACGGCGAGCATACCGTAGAAGGCGACGCCGGCGGCGATGATGGCAACATTGTCCCGATCGAGTGCTGCCCAGACACGCCAGAGAATGTCACGCCAGCCTTTCGCGGGAATCTCAGCAGGCGTTCTCGCTTTCCTGCCGCGACCTTTCTCGCTTGCCAATTCCTTCTTGTTCGCCAAATCGATGTTCCACGCGATCTCGGGATGCCGCCCCGCATTTCTTTAGTTTCGAGGACGTTTGATTTGAAACATAGCAGAGCGGTTTGGGTTCCAAAATGCACGACGGGGCCGGTCGGCCCCCTTCTGCCCGACCGGGATTTTCTTATGTTCGGAGGGGAACCGGATAGGCACTCGGGGGTTTCAGCGACGGCGAAGCCAATCGGTTCCGCCCGATCGGCTTCGTGACGGAGGCCGCACAACCAACGGAGAACGGGGCTCATGCACAGTATTTTTTACATCATCGGTGTCGTGGTCGTCATCCTGGCCATTCTTTCGTTCCTCGGGCTGTCCTGATCTGGTCATCTGACCGCTCCTTCCCGACATTGCGGACTTCGCGCGGCGCGCCGAGCAGTCCTGCGAAATTGCGTCCGTGGTTCCTGCCATCGACGGGTCGATCTCGGCCGATAACCTCGGCACGCCCGCCAGCGGGTATGCATCGCCGTGCAGCCATGGCACCTATAGGGAATGGCTGACGCGATCAGGCGTCCGCAGGCTTGGAACACAGGACGGGATAGCATCGATGAGCGGCCTGCTCTCCTTACTTGACGACGTCAGCGCCATCGCCAAGCTGGCGTCGAGCCAGCTCGACGACATCGGTGCGCAGGCGGCCAGAGCCGGCACCAAGGCGGTCGGCGTGGTGATCGACGACGCCGCGGTCACGCCGAAATACGTGACTGGCCTGCCGGCGGCGCGAGAGCTGCCGATCGTCTGGAAGATCGCACGCGCCTCCTTTTTCAACAAACTGGTGATCCTGCTTCCAGCAGCCCTGCTGCTGAATGCCTTTCTGCCCTGGCTCCTGACGCCGCTGTTGATGATCGGTGGTCTCTATCTCTGTTTCGAAGGGGCGGAGAAAGTCTGGCACACGCTGCATCACGAAAAGGAGCCCGGACCCCAGAAGGCCGAGAATCTGGACGCCGCTCATCTCGAGGAGACGCGGGTCAAGGGTGCCATCAAGACCGACTTCATCCTGTCCGCCGAGATCATGACCATCGCCCTGAACGCCATCGAGTCCGACAGCGTCTGGATCACGGCGGTGACACTCGCCGCCGTGGCGATCGGCATAACCGTGCTGGTCTACGGCGCCGTCGCGCTCCTGGTCAAAGCCGACGATGTCGGTCTCAGAATGAAGCAGACCGGCAACGCCGCCTTCGTCCGGGCGCTCGGTCAGGGAATCGTCGCAGCCATGCCGAAGGTGCTCACCATCATCTCCGTGATCGGCACGGTGGCGATGCTCTGGGTCGGCGGCAACATCGTCGTCCACGGGCTGCACGAACTCGGCTGGCACTGGCCCTACGAAACCATCCACCACATTGCGGTCACCGCCGCCGGAATGGTCGGCGTCGCCACTGGCTTCGTCGAATGGGTAGTCACCGCGGCGATCGACGGCGTGATCGGTTTCGCGCTCGGCACGCTGACCATACCGCTGGTCACGAAACTGCTGCTGCCCCTTCTGCCCGCACTGCTCCCGGAAAAGAGTGAAGGCGGCGCGTCGCTGCAGGCGAGCGAGAGCTAGTGGTGCATTCGATACAATGATCCCCTCGGCTCGACAAAACTCGGCGGCAAACTGTCAATCTTGGCGACTGCGGAAGGAAACCAAATGATTTGGTCATACCACTAGCTAAAGGTCGATCACGACATAGTCGTCCTCGACCCTGACCTCGAACGTCTCGGCGACATAGGGCCCCTCGGCGATGCGGGCGCCGGGTTCGACGGACGTCGCGTAGCTCTTGACCCAGGTTCGAGAAGGGTCGCAGTAGGACTTGCCGGTGCGCAGGTCGAACTCCCAGCCATGCCAGGGACAGCGCACGATCTCGCCCTTGCGCTCGTAGCGATAGCGTCCCGGTCCGTCCGCCTCGACCAGGCCGACCAGCTTGCCGCGGCAGAGGCTGCCGCCCTGATGCGGACAGCGGTCGAGAATGGCCAGAAACTCGCCGTCGACGTTGAAGACCGCGATCTCCCGGCCGCGCACGCTCACCAGCTTGCGTTCGCCTTTCGCTATGTCATCGGTCCGGGCAACGACATGGCCTACCATCTGCGGCGTATGGCCCGGTGCGGGTCGACCATCAGGCGGCGCCTGTCAGAGGCGGTGGACATGGCGCGCATTGCCTGACGTGATCGCCTTGCGCTGCTCGGGCGTCAGCGAGCGCGGCAGGGCGAAGGAGGGATCGTCGAAATCCCAATGGGGATAGTCGGTTGCGATCAGGAGACGATCGAAGCCGATCCAGCCCATCACGTCCAGCAGCTGCCGCGCGCGCTCCGGCTCCTCCATCGGCTGCGTGCTGATCCAGAGATGCGATCCCAGCGTCTCCGAAGGCGGTCGCGTGACATGAGGGAGCTCGTCCCGGTGATCGGCCCAGTGCTTGTCGAGCCGCCAGCCGAGCGACGCGAGCCAGGCGAAGCCGCCCTCGATGATGATCACCTTGAGCTTCGGAATACGCTCGAACGCGCCCTGCATGGCGAGGCTGGCGACGCCCGCCTGGCAGGCGCCCGCATGGCCGGTCATCTCCTCGATGTAGTAGGACGGCCAGCCCGCCCCGGTGACGGGATGGCCGCTATAGCCGAAGACATGCACGCCGATCGGAAGCCCGACCTCTGCGGCCTTCTCGTAGATCGGCCAGTATTTCCTGGCGCCGAGCGGCTCGAAGGTGCGCGCCAGCATCAGGATCTGGGCAAACGCCGGGTCGGCGGCGCAGCGCTCGATCTCCCTGATCGCGGCCGGCGGGTCTTCGTAGGGGATGACGAGCGAGGCTTTGAAGCGCGGCTCGGGCTCGCACCATTTTGCCCGCTGCCAGTCGTTCACTGCCGCCGAGATCGCCGCGGAAAAATCGAGATTGCGGTCCGCCTGTCCGGTCGGCTGCAGCGGCGCCATGATGCTGTGCTCGATATTATAGGCGTCGAGATAGTGTTTTCGCGTGAAGTCGAGATCGCTTCCGGGCTGCGCGCCATTCGGTCCCCACGCATCCCGCCTCGCCGCGCGCGGCGCCGCCTTCGGATAGGGATCGTTCTGGGCGAAGCCGTGCTTCGGCCTGGGCCCGTAGCTCTGCAGATAGCGCCACCAGCGCTCGCTCAGAAACGGCTTGATCTCACCGATCGTCCGCACCGTCGGATGCATGTCACTATCGATAATCCCCAAACGGGTGGTCCGTTGGCCTTCACTTGCCGGGGTCTCGGTCGCGACGGTGGTCGTCTGTTCATCCAGGGTCATGATGTGCCTCCTAGACGAATGTAGGTCTCTCGTGGGTTGGTTGCCAGCATGCGGTCGATCGTCGACGTCGGCAGGCCCTTGGGGATCACCTCGTCACCGTCGAAGCGCCAGTGGGGATAGTCCGAGGAGAACAGCAGCATCTCGTCGGAGCCGAGCTGCTCGAACAGGCGTTCGAGGAGATCCGGATCGTCGGGCGCGTCGAGCGGCTGCAGGGTGAGGCGGACGTGGTCGCGCACGATCTCGATCGGCGCACGATCGACCCAGGGGACCTCCATGCGCAGGCCGCGCCAGAACTTGCCGAAGCGCCAGCAGAACGCGGGCAGCCAGGAAACGCCCGACTCGATCAGCACCACCTTCAGCCCGGGGAACTCGACGAACACGCCATGGCTGATCAGGCTCGCGAGCTGTGCCTGCATGCCCTGGGTCTGGTCGACATAGTCCTCGACGTGAAATTCCGGCCAGCCGACGGCGGTCACTGCCTGCCGATAGGCGCTGCCGATATGCAGCCCGATCGGCAATCCGTGGCGCTCGGCCGCGCGGTAGATCGGCCACCAGTAGCGCCGGCCATAGGGCAGATCATGCATCGCCGGCATCAGCACCTGGACGAAGCGGCGATCGCCGGCGCGCCGCTCGATCTCCTCGACCGCCAGATCCGGGTTCTGCGGCGGCACCACGATGGAGGCCGCCAGCCTCTCGTCCTGCTCCAGCCAGTGCTCGGCCAGCCAGTCGTTGACCGCCGAGCAAAGCGCGGCGGCGAGGCGCTCGTCATGGATCTGCTGCACGCCGTAGAGGCAATTCAGGATGGCACCGCCGAGCGACCACCGATCGAGCACGTCCTCGCGCAGAAGGTCCACCGTCTCCGCCGCCCGGATCGCCCCGCGCCGCCAATCGGGCCGGGCGCTCGCCGGCACCAGCGGCGGATAGGCGCGGCTCTCGAAGCCCTCCATCCCGCGCACCTCGACGATTTCCCGCCAGTAGTCGTCGAGATAGGGCGCGAGCGCCTGGATGCCCGGCACGTTTGGATGAACGTCGCAATCGATGGCGCCTTGGAGCGCGTCGCTCATGTCGCTGTCTCCCCGGCTATCGATCATAGCGGTTCGGCGCTGCGGCGCGAAGCCGCTTCTTCGCCGCGCACCGCCACGCGGTCATCCCTTGATCGCGCCTAGCGCGATGCCGCGCACGAGGTGGCGCTGCAGCGCCATCATGAAGGCGACGATCGGCAGCATGATGCCGATCGCGGCGGCGGCGGAAAGCGACCAGTAATTGATGTCCTCGCCGCCATATTCGGCGATCGCCACCGGCAGCGGCTTGGTGTCGGGCCCGGTCAGCACCAGGGCGAACAGGAACTCGTTATAGGCGAGCAGCAGGCTGAAGAGCGACGTCACCCAAAGGCCGGGACGCACGATCGGCAGCGCCACCTTGGTGAAGGTCTGCCAGAGATTGCAGCCGTCGATGCAGGCCGCCTCGTCCAGCTCGCGCGGCACGTCGAGAAAGAAGCTGCGCATCAGCCAGATGGTGAAAGGCTGGTTGATCGCGACCAGCGCCAGCACCATGACCGCATAGGTGTCGATCAGGTCGACGAAGGTCGCGATCACGAAGAACGGGATGGCGAGCAGGATGTGCGGAAACATGCGGATCGCGAGCAGGCCGAACAGCAGGCCGCGAGCACCGGCCCCTTGCATGCGCGAAATGCCGTAGGCGGCCATGGTGCCGATCGGCACGGAGACGCACACCGTGGCGACCGAGATGATCACGCTGTTGATCAAAAAGCGCCAGAATTCCTTTTCCACCCAGACCTCGTAATGGAACTTGAAGGTCGGCTCGAAGATCAGCTTCGGCGGCACGGCGAAGGCGTCCACCGGCAGCTTGATCGAGGTCATGAACGCCCAGATGATCGGCGTCAGGTTGAGCACGGTGAAGGCGGCGAGCGCCATGAACAGGGTGATCTGGGTACGCTGCGTCGGCCGCATCAAAAGGCTCCGCGCTCGCGGCGATAGATCACCAGGATCAGAAGCGCGACGATGGCCGCGACGATCAACAGCGTGAGCACGCCGAGCGCCGAGCCCTTGCCGACCTCGAGCAGGCGAAAGGCGAGCGCGTAGGTATAGATGGTGATCGTCTCGGTCGCGGTGCCGGGGCCGCCTGCGGTGAGCACGTAGATGCTGTCGAAGAAGCGAAAGGCGTCCATGGTGCGGATCGCGAGCACGAAGACGATCAGCGGACGCAAGGCCGGCAGCATGATGCGGGTCAGGATCGTCCAGTTGCCGGCGCCGTCCATCTGCGCGGATTCGATCTGGCTGTGATCGACGGTGTTCAAGCCGGCATAGAGCACCAGGATCATGAAGGGCGTGAACTGCCAGGCATCGGCCAGCACCACGGTCATGCGTGCCCAGCCGGGGCTGCCGAGCCAGTCTGGCGGGAAGATGTTGAAGCTGATCAGAATGCCGTCGAGCAGGCCCCAGCGCCCCATGAACACCCAGCGCAGGAAGAGCGCTGCGACCACTGGTGTGATGATGTGCGGGAGAAAGAGGAGAAGGTTGAGCGTACGCACGCCGAAGGTGAGCTTGTAGAGGCCGAAGGCGATCGCGAGCCCGACCACGAACTCGAGCGACACGGCAGAGCCGACGATCAGGAACGTCTTGCCGAGGGACGACCAGAAGCGCTCGTCGGCGAGCAGGGCCGCGTAGTTGCCGAGGCCGACGAAGGTGCGCTCCTCGGCGCCGAGATAGTAGTTGAAAAAGCTCAGATAGATGGCGTAGCCGAGCGGATAGAGCAGGACGAGGGTCAGCACCAGTCCGCTCGGAACGAGAAACAGCCAGAGGCCGCGCTGGGTGTGCATGCTCTAGGCGGAACCGGGCGACCGAAGCCGCCCGGTCATTCGCGGTCTTACTGATAGTAGCCTCGGCTCTTCAAAAGGTCCTCGGTCTCCGCCGCCGCCGCATCGAGCGCCGCCTTCACCTCCATCTCGCCGGTGACCGCCTGGAGCACGCGCCGCGTGATGAACTCGCCGACCTCGTAGAACTCCGGCAGCCGCGGAAAGGCTTGGCCGACCTCGAGCGAGGCGAGCGAGGCGGGATAGTGCCGGTTCGCCGACTGCAGCTCCGGGTCGTTCAACAGCGAACGCCTTGGAGGGAGAACCATCGAGGCGGCCTCGCGCATGTTCGCCTCGTTCGACGAGGTCGCGATGATCTTGAACAGCGTCTCAGGGTCCTGCTTGCTGAACGCGGAAATCGCATAGCCGTCGGCCGCGACCCGCTGGTGGCCGTCCGGCGGCGCCACCCAGTCGATCTTGCCGACCACGTTGGATTTCTCCGGATCGTCCATCGCCGCCGCGCGCGACGCCCACTGCATGCCCATCAGCGCGACGTCCTGCTGCAGCGCGATGGTGCATTCGTCATTGGCGGCCGAGGTGAAGCCGCGCTGTGCGCTGTCGGTGATCTCGTCCAGCATGGTGATCGCCTGAACGCCGGCCTCGTCGTTGAACACCGGCTTCATCTGATCGTCGAACCAGGCACCGCCGAGCGCGTTCATGTACCAGTGCATCTCGTTCAGCGCCGCATCGACCGGCTTCAGGCAGCTGATCGTGCCGGCGCGAAGGGGAGAGTTCATCTCGGTTGCGAGCGCCTTGTACTCCTCGAAGCCGGTCGGCGGCGACTTGCCGGCCTCGTCCAGCAAGTCCTTACGGTAGAAGAAAAGCTGGGTATTGATGGTGTGCGGAATGACGTAGAGCTTGCCCTCGTAGCGGAAGGTGTCGAGCGCCGAATCGGCGAAATCGTCCAGGCCGAATTCTTCCTTATATTTTTCGAACAGATCGTCGAGCGGGCGCAGCCAGCCGTTCTTGGCGAAGCTCAGGAACGTGCTGTCGTTCAGATAGACCAGATCGACCGTATCCGCCTTGGAGGACATGGCGATATTGGCGAGCTCCATCGCCTTATCGTGCGGCATGAGCTGGGTGTTGACCTCGACGTCCGGCAGGGCCTCGCGCATGCGCTCGGCGTAGAATTCGAGCGCCGGATAGCGGTGACTGATCATCTGCACCGGTTCCTGTGTCTGCCCTGCGGACGGCAGGGCGAACCAGGTACCCGCCAGAACCAGGGCCGACAGGGCCCGACGGCGATCGATCATGCAGTCCGAAAGACGTGACAGCATCGTTGCCTCCCCGTTTCGCTCGTTGCTTTTTTCCCGTCGTCATCGCGACGTCCTTCGAATCCTAGGCCGGAGCCGTGACAGCGGCAAGCGCGAAGGCGGGGTTTAGCGGGCGCTGGCGCCGTCTGCGGCACGCACGCCGATAACCACGTCGTCGCCGCCGCTGAGCGAAACGAGGCGACCTTCTTCGACCACGCAATAGGGTTCGGCGACAGTGTGACCGATCAGACGACCGTCCTGCAAGACCGCAGCGGCGAAGTCGATCACGGCACCGTCCCTGGACGGGCCGAGCCAGCTCGCCTGGGCCACGGTGATCCGGCGGGCGCGGCCGGCGGCATCGACATGGACGGCGTTTTCGTCTGCAAGCTCGATCGGCGTGCCCGCCGCGACGTCGATCGAAAAGTCGACCCGGTCCGGCGGGTCGATCACGTCCAGCGCGACCGAAACGGCGAGATCGGCAAGGGCGGGGCAGGGGTGGATGGCATTGTGAAGGACCGCGACGACCGCGCCGTTTTCTGGTTGCGTGGCCAGTGCCCGGCCGAGATCGCCACGGCGGGCCGTGTAGATTGTGTTGCCGGCGAAAACGTCGCCCTTGAGGCCGAGTGCGATGATGCCGGCATCCGCCTCGGGGTTCCGTTCGAGAACGAGTTCGGCCGCCCGCGCTGCGGTCTCGCCCTTCGTCATTCGATCGAGCACGGCCTGATTCAGGGGCATGCCGTCGACGCCCGGCATGTTGGGCAGGCGATGGCCGGTGACCAGGCCGACGCCGGACGCTGCGGGGGTGAACTGGGCGAGCGGAGACGGACGATCCGGCCCGCTGGACATCAAGCCGGCCATCGGCGCGGCGGCCAATTCGGCGGGCGGGAGGGTGCCGGTATTTTCGCCATCGGTGAACAATGTGCCAGTGCCGCCGCGCTGGGTTTCGGCGCGCAGCACCCGGCCATCCGCGGTGAGTGCCACAAAGCTGACGAAGCCGCCAATCGCACCACGCCCGATCTTCTCGACAGCGGCCAGCGCCCGGAACGCGGCAAGGCCGGCGCCCGGTCCGCGTACGGCGATGCCGATGGTCACGCTGAAACCCAATGGTTGTCCGAAACCTGTTCGAGCGTTCCCCGGGGCATGGCTTCTACGTCGAGGGTCGGCAGCACGCCGCGTTTTCTGGTCGGATCAGGGACGGGCACGGCGGCGAGCAGGGTTCGCGTGTAGGCATGTCGCGGGTCGTTCAGCACCGCTTGGCGCGGACCCATCTCGACGATCCTGCCCTTGTGCATCACGGCGACCCGGTGGCTCATCTGCTCGACCACCGCCATGTCGTGGCTGATGAACAGATAGGCGAGGCCGAGGGACTGCTGCAGCTCCAGCATCAGGTCGAGCACCTGCGCCTGCACCGATACGTCGAGCGCCGAGGTCGGCTCATCCGCGACGATCAGCTTCGGCCCCGGACCGAGCGCGCGCGCGATGCAGATGCGCTGGCGCTGGCCGCCCGAGAACTCGTGCGGATAGCGGCGCATGTGGTCGGCTTCGAGCCCGACCCGGCGGAACAGCTCGGCCGTGCGATCGTCGAGCTCCGAACCTGACGCTGAACCGTGGATCACCATCGGCTCCTTGACGAGCCGTCCGGCCGACATGCGCGGATTGAGCGAGGCGAACGGATCCTGAAAGATCATCTGCATGGTGCGGCGCGCACCGCGTAGACTTGTTTGCCCGAGCGACCTCATATCCTGACCGTCGACTTGAATCTCGCCCCTGTCGACCTCGATGAGTCGGAGCACGGCGCGGCCCGTCGTGGATTTGCCCGAGCCGCTTTCGCCGACGATCGCCAGCGTCTCGCCGGGGGCGAGGTCGAAGCCGACGTCGTCCATGGCGAGCACGCCGTCGCTCTTCGAAAACCAGCCACCACCGCCGAAGCGCTTGGTGAGGTTTTTCGCACACACCAGCGTCTGGCCGCGCTCGGGCGTCTTCGGGTGGTCGACGACCACGGGTGGTTCGGATGTCGTGGCAAAGGAGCCGAGCTTCGGCACGGCCGACAGCAGCGCCTTGGTGTAGTCCTCGCGCGGTGTTTCGAACACCGCGCCGACCGTGCCTTCCTCGACCTTCCGGCCGCGGTGCATCACCACCACCCGGTCCGCCATCTCGGCGACAACGCCCATGTCGTGGGTGATCAGGACGATGCTGGTCGAAAAGTCGCGCTTCAGGTCGCGCATCAGATCGAGGATCTGCGCCTGCACGGTGACGTCGAGTGCGGTGGTCGGCTCATCCGCGATCAAGACGGCCGGGTCGGAGGCCATGGCCATGGCGATCATGATGCGCTGGCGCATGCCGCCGGAGAGCTCGTGCGGATATTGCTTCAGCCGGCTCGCAGGATTGGGGATGCGCACCCGGTCGATCATCTCGATCGATCGCGCCTCGGCGTCGCGCATGCTCATGCCCTTGTGCGCGATCAGCCCCTCGGTGAGCTGCCGGCCGATGGTGAGGACCGGATTGAGCGAGGTCATCGGCTCCTGGAAGATCATGGTGATGCGATCGCCGCGGAGCGCCGTGATCTCGGCCTCCGACATCACCAGCAGGTCGCGTCCATCGAACCAGGCCTGTCCCGTCTCGACCGTGGCGGTGCCGGGCGGCAGCAGACCGAGCAGCGCCAGGCTGGAGACGCTCTTGCCCGAACCGCTCTCGCCGACGATCGCCAGGGTCTCGCCGGCATCCAGCTCGTAGGAGAGATTCTGCACGGCGCGATTGCGGCCGGCACCGCGGCCGAAGGAGACCGAGAGATTCTCGACCTTCAGAATATGGCTATGTTCAGTCAACGAAGTCATCGCATGACCCGCACTCATCGCGTGACCTGTCTTGGGTCGAGGACTTCGCGGATGCCGTCACCCAGCAGGTTGAAGCCGAGAACGGTGATGGCGATGGCCATGCCCGGAAAGATCATCATCCAGGGTGCGCGGCTGATCAGGTCGCGCGATGAGGAGAGCATGAAGCCCCATTCCGGCTGGGGCGGCTGCGCGCCGAGGCCGAGGAAGGAAAGGCCGGCGGCGGCGAGCACGGCGGTGGAGATGCCGAGGGTGCCGACCACGATCAAGGTGGGCACGACGTTGGGGAGGAGGTGCAGAAAGATCATGCGGACGTGCCCGGCACCGGCGGCGATGCCCGCTTCGAAATAGGGCTTGCCCTTCTCGACCAGCACGATGGAGTGGGTGACGCGGGCGTAGAACGGGATCGAGGCGATGCCGATGGCGATCATCGCATTGGTCAGGCCGATGCCGAGGATGGCGAGGCAGGCGAGCGCGATGACGATCTCGGTGAAGGAGAAGAGCACATCGACCAGGCGCATGAGGATTTTCTCGGACCAACCGCCCGCATATCCGGCAACCAGGCCAAGGAGGAGGCCGGACGTCAAAGAAATCCCGACGGCGATGACGCCGATCTGGAGAGTCAGGCGTGCGCCGTAGATGATGCGGCTGAAGACGTCCCGGCCGAAATCATCGGTGCCGAACCAGTAGCCGGCAGAGGGCGGCTGAAAGCGCGGGCCGGCACCCATGCGCAGCGGATCGTAAGGGGCGATCCAGGGAGCGAAGACGGCGGCGACGATCAGGACGGCGACGATCGCGAGGCCGATCACGCCGCTCGGGCTCTTCAGCAGCGACCGCCAAAAGCCGGACGGCCCGGCTGCCTGGACTTCGTTGAGCGCGATGGCCATCAGCTATACCGGATCCGCGGGTCGAGGGCGGCGTAGAGGAGGTCGATGATCAGCGAGACCACCACGACGACGGTCGCGAAGAACAGGATGAACCCCTGGATGAGCGGATAGTCGCGGGCGAACACAGCCTCGATCGCGAGCCGGCCGACGCCGTTCCAGGCGAACACGTTCTCGACCACGATCGCGCCGCCCATCATGTAGGCGAACTGCAGGCCCATCATCGAGACGATCGGCACCAGGCCGGCGCGGAGCGCATGGCGGTAGAGCACGACGGTTTTGGGCAGTCCCTTGGCGCGCGCGGTCCTGACGAAGTCCTGATCGAAGATGTCGATCATGGCGGAGCGGGTGAGGCGGGCGAGCACGGCGGCATTGGCGAGGCCGAGGGTAAGGGCAGGCAGGATCAGGCTCCTCCAATCCGAGCCCGCCACCGGCAGCCAGCCGAGCTGCAGCGCGAAGAAGAAGAGAAGGAGCAGCCCCAGCCAGAAGTGGGGCATGGACACGCCGAGGATGGCGATGATCATCGCGCCGACGTCGATGATCGTGCCGCGCTTGTAAGCGGCGAGGAAGCCGAGGGACAGGCCGATGATCACGGCGATGGCTAGACTGGTCGTTGCCAGCAAGAGTGTCGGCGGAAATCGGGTCAGCAGAATATCGAGCACCGGCTGGTTGCCGACGATCGAGCGGCCGAGATCGCCCTCCAGCAGGCGGCCGACATACATGCCGTATTGGATGTAGATCGGCTGATCGAGTCCGAGCGCTGTCCTGACAGCCTCGATCTGCTCGGGTGTCGATTGGAACTTGGCATACATGATGCGCACCGGATCACCCGGCACGGCGTGGATCAGGAGCGTGACCGCGATGGTCGCGATCCAGATGGTGACGAGGGCGGCGAGCACCCGCTGGACGACATAGCGTATCACCGCCCTCGCTCCCTTAGTGGTGTGACCACCTCATGGACTTGGACCGTCAGGCGCCCGGAGTGGCGGTTTGCGCCCAAGTATTCTGAGGTGGTCATGCCATCTAGTTCTTAACCGTCACGTCGTTGAACATGGGATGGAGGAAGGGGCCGATCTTGAAGCCGTCGACCTCCGGACGGACGGCGAACACCCACTCCCAGCCGGGGGTGTAGAGGCCGATGTGGACGGCGTTTTCCATGAGGTGCTTGATCACGGCCTGCACCTTTTCCAGGCGGGCTTCCGGCTCGAGGGTGGTGCGGGTTTCCTCAAGCATCGCGTCCAGCTCCGGCGTGTTGTAGCCGGAATAGGCGCCAGGGCTGTGCCAGAGCGCGTAGAGGATGTCCGGGTCGTACCAGGACCAGGTCATCATGTCGAATGTGCCGGGGGTGTCGTCGGTGATCTCGTTCTGCTCCTTCACCCGCGCGTTCATGGTGCCGATGTCCATGATCTCGATCGAGACGTTGATGCCGACCTGGGCGAGCTGGCTCTGGAAGATTTCCGCGAGCTTGTGCCGGTTGCCGCCGGTCCAGACGAACATGGTGGTCTCGAGCGGGTTGTCCGGGCCGTGGCCGAGTTCGCCGAGCAGTTCCATGGCCTTGTCGGGATCGTAGGGATAGCCGTATTGCTGACAGAATTCCTGGTCGTTGCCGAACACGCCGCGGGCGATCGGGCACCATTCGCGCTGGCTGAGGCCGCCATAGATGATGTCGATCGCCATCTGCGGATCGGTGGCGTAAGCGACCGCCTGGCGTGCGCGGATGTCATCGAAGGGCGGGCGCGAGATGGCGAACTCCCAGAACACGTTCTGGCCGGTGTTCTCGGCGACCATGATCTGCAGCTCGCCTTCCTCCTCGATCGCCGGGATGTCGTCGAAGGGCGGCTCGGCGATATGGATCTCGCCGGTCTTGAGGCCGGCGAGGCGTGTCTGCGCCTCGGGCGCCGTCTTGACGATCAGGCGATCGATGTTGACCGGACCCTTGTTGTCGAAGGGGCGGCCGTAGTTGGTGTAGTCCGGGTTCTTCTCGAGGGTGACCGTGTCGCCCTTCACCCATTCCACCAGCTTGAACGGGCCGGCGCCGATGCCGGTCGAGCTGCCGAAGGTCTCGGGGTCGTTCGTGTCGCAGACCATCGACGAAAAACTGTCGGCGAGGAAGGGCAGGAACGGGCCGAACTTGCTTTCGAAGGTGAACTTGACGGTGAGGTCGTCGACCACTTCGACGGAGGAAATCGGTCCCCAGCTGGTCCTGGTCAGGCTGGGCGCGCTCTCGTCGAAGGCGCGATCGACGGTGAACTTGACGTCGTTGGCGTCGAACGGTGTGCCGTCATGGCAGAGGACACCGTCCTGCAGGGCGAAGGTGTATTCAAGGCCGTCCTCGCTGATCTCCCAGGATTTCGCGATGTGCGGCTGCGGATTGCCGTCCATGTCGAAGGCGAGGAGCGTCTCGTAGATCTGGTCCCAGACCTGCATCGAGAGCGTCGAGGTCGCACGGTGCGGATCGAGGCTGTCGATGTCGCCGTAGCGCGCCCAGACAAGATCGGCGGCCTGGGCGGAGCCGGCTGCGACCGACGCGGCGAGTGCCAGGATCGATGCCTTGACGGCGGGGAAGCGGCGGTCGGGCGGGCGGGACATGAGGTGTCTCCTTTCTTGATTCTGCGGCTCTCCTGTTCTTCGAGACTGCAAAGGGGGCGTGACAAGGTCAAATCAATTTCGTTTTTGAAAATCAGATTTTCATATTTGACGATTTTCTGGCGTCAAACCCCGACACCCGCCTTAAGCCTGAAATCGTCATCAGCCGCCTTCGCGGTTCCTGTCGTCATCCCAGGCGTCATGGATGGACTCGATGCGCCGCAGCCGTTGAATCGAACCTTCGCCGAGGCGCGCGGCGATCGACGAGCACAGATAGATCATCAGGCTGACGGTCGCGGTCGGCGAGTCGAACAGGGCGGCGCCGATGGTCTGACAGCGCAGAACGACGATCTCGGCGTCGGTCGGTGGCTGGCTTCCATAGTCGGTGACAAAGACGATCTTCGCACCCGCCTCGCCCGCCGACCGGACGATATTGTGCAGCGCCCGCGTCCGTCGCGCGAGGCCGAAGACCAGCATGGTGTCGCTCGCCGAGATCGAGGCGAACTCCTCGGGTACCGAGAAGCCGCCGATCGGAATCATGCGGATGTCGGGGCGGATCTTGATCAGCAGCGCCCTGGCGAAATGGGCGAGCGGGTAGTTGTCGCCGAAGCCGACCACCCATAGCTTTTCCGCACGCGCCAGCAGTCGGACCGCGCGCGCCATGTCGTCGGACCGCTGCTGCTCGATCGTGCGCACGAGGTTCTGCACTTCACTTTGCAGGTGCTGGCTCAAATCCATCTTATGATGGACCAGCCGATGCACCCTCTCTCCGAACGCCGCCTGGCGTGGCTCCAGCCCCTGCTCGCGCGTCGTTTTCTGCGCAGTTTTGAAGCTTTGATAGCCGAGGCGGCGAAAGAAGCGGGTGGCGGTCGCTTTCGAAACTCCGGCGCGCGCGGCGAGCTCGGCTGCCGACTGTTCGATCAGCATCACGGGCTGTTCGAGCAGCAGGTCCGCGAGCTTCCGCTCGCCACGCGGCATCTCATCATAGGCCTGGAGGATACGCTGTGCCAGTCGGTCCGATCGTTGCATCGACGCGCCCTGCTCGTTTCACCGATGAAACGAATCACTAGGCGAGCGCCGAACAAAAGCAAAGCCGGGTTGCGGCGCGAAACGCCTAGTCGAGCACGTCTCGTACGGCCTCGGCGGTCACCTCGACGACGCGGTCGGCCTCGGCTTCGCTCAGGCAAAGGGGAGGCGCGATGCCGATGATGTCGCCTTCGGGCATGGCACGGGCGATGACGCCGCGGGCGGCCATGGCGGCCACGGCCTTGGCGCCTATACCCTTCGACGGATCGAAAAACGTTCGAGGATCCCTGCCCTCGACCAGTTCGACCGCGAACAGCAGACCTTCGCCCCGGATGTCGCCGACATGGGCGTGGTCGCCGAGCGCCTCGGTCATGGTCTTTTTCAGATACGCGCCGACCTTCTCGGCGTTCCCGACCAGGCCGAGCTGATCCACCAGCTTCAGATTGGCAACGCCGGCGGCAGCACCGATCGGATGGGCTGAATAGGTCCAGCCATGGCCGAAGGAACCGAACTCGTCGGTGCCCTGCTCGAGGATTTTCCAGATTTTTTCGGACACGATCGAGCCGGAGAGCGGTGCATAGGCCGAGGTCAGGCCCTTGGCGATGGTGATGATGTCCGGCTGCATGCCGTAGTGATCGGAGCCGAACATGCTGCCGAGCCGGCCGAAGCCGGTGACCACCTCGTCGGCGATCAAGAGGATGTCGTGTTGTTCCAGAACGGTCTGGATCGCCTGCCAGTAGCCCACGGGCGGCGGCACCAGGCCGCCGGTGCCGAGGGCGGGCTCGCCGATGAAGGCGGCGATGGTGTCCGCACCCTCGCGCTCGATCAGGGCTTCGAGCTCGGCCGTGCAGTGGGCGACGAAATCGGCCTCGCTCATCGAGAGATCGGCACGCCGATAATAGTAAGGCGCTTCGGTGTGCAGCACCTGGGGCATCGGCAGGTCGAACTGGTTGTGAAAGAGCTTGAGCCCGGTGAGCGAGCCGGTCATCAGGCCGGAGCCGTGATAGCCGCGCCAGCGCGAGATGATCTTTTTCTTTTCCGGCCGGCCGAGCACGTTGTTGAGGTACCAGACCAGCTTGACGTTGGTCTCGTTGGCGTCCGAGCCGCCGAGGCCGAAATAGACCTTGGACATGTTGGCAGGCGCCCGGTCCAGGATCATCCTGGCGAGCGTGATCGATGTCTCGGTGCCGTGGCCGACATAGGCGTGGTAGTAGGCGAGCTCCTTCGCCTGCCTGGCGATCGCGTCCGAGATCTCTGTGCGGCCGTAGCCGACGTTCACGCAATAGAGGCCGGCAAAGGCGTCGAGAAGTTGCTTGCCATCACGATCCTCAATGAACACGCCCTTGCCGCCGGTGACGATCCGGCTCGGCGCCTCGCCCCGCGCGAACTGGGCGAGGTGGGTCGAGGGGTGGAAGAAGTTTTCGCGATCCCACTGATCGAGCTGGTCGTTGCGCAACATCTTTTTGATCCTTTGTTCGAGAGCTAAGGCCCCGGCCGAGAGGGGCAGGCGGTGTTCATCACAAAACGGGAAGCGTCGAGGTCACAAAATAGCCCAGTCGCGGCAGATGTATTTGATCTCGGTGAAGGCTTCCATGCCGAGGCGGGAGCCTTCGCGTTCGATGCCTGACTGCTTCATGCCGCCGAAGGGGATGGGGGCGCCCGTGACCTTGGTGCGGTTGACCGCGACCATGCCGAAGGTGAGGGCGCGGCTCATGCGGTAGATGCGACGCGGGTCCTGGCTGTGGAGATAGGCGACCAGGCCGTATTCGGTGGCATTCGCGCGGCGGATGACTTCTTCTTCACTGTCGAAGGGCGTGATCGCGGCGACCGGGCCGAAGGTTTCTTCCTGCATGATCAGGGCATCGTCGGGGACGCCCTTCAGGACGGTCGGCTGATAAAAGAGGCGGCCAAGTTCATGGCGAGCGCCGCCGGTCAGCGTGACCGCGCCCTTCGCAAGGGCGTCGGCGACGTGCTGTTCCTGCTTGGCGACGGCCTTCTCGTTCATCAGCGGGCCGATGTCCGGATCGTCCAGGCCCTTGCCGAGGGTGAGCGCGGCGGTCCTCTCGGTGAACGCCTTGCAGAACGCGTCGTAGGCGGGGCGCTCCACGTAAAAACGGTTGGCGCCGAGGCAGTCCTGGCCTGAGGTGGCGAATTTCGCCTTGATCGCCTCGTCGACTGCCCGGTCGAGATCGGCGTCGGCGAACAGGATGAAGGGCGCGTGGCCGCCGAGCTCCAGCACCAGGCGTTTCACCGTGTCGGCGCTCTGGCGGTAGAGCAGCTTGCCGATCTCGGTCGAGCCGGTGAAGGAAAGGGCGCGCACGCGATGATCCCTGGTCCAGGGCTCGACGACGGTCGGCGCCTCGCCGGTGACCACGTTGAAGACGCCGGCCGGAAATCCGGCGCGCTCGGCCAGCTCGGCCAGCGCCAGGGCGGAAAACGGCGTTTCCGCCGACGGATGGACCAGCACCGTGCAGCCGGCGGCGAGAGCGGCCGCGGCCTTGCGCGTGATCATCGCGGAGGGAAAATTCCAGGGCGTGATCAGGGCGGCGACGCCGACAGGCTCGCGCCAGATCTCGACCTCGGCGTCCGGCAGATGGGAGGTGACGCTTTCGATATTCGGGCGTTTCGCCTCCTCGGCATAGAACTCGACGAAGGAGGCGGCGTAGTCGATCTCGCCCTGCGCTTCGGAGATCGGCTTTCCCTGTTCGAGGGTCATGATCAGGGCGAGGTCCTCCTTGTGCTCGACCATCAGCTCGAACCAGCGGCGCAAGATGCGCGAGCGGTCCTGCGGCAGCAGCGCCGACCAGCCGGCGAAGGCGCTGTCGGCAACATCGACGGCGGCGGCGCTCTCCTCGGCGGACAGGCTCGCGACATCGCCCAGCCAGGCGCCATCCGCGGGGTCGGTCACCGTGAAGGTCCGCCCGGCGGCGCTGCCGCCCCAGCGGCCGCCGACATAGGCGAACGAGCGCCAAAGACTCGGATCGTCGAGCGCGGGATGATCGGCACTCGGTTTGCGCGGGACGATCGACATGGCCGCACCTCCTTCGATGTCGAAGACTGACTGCTGATGAAGGAAGCCTAGCCGGCAATCGGCAGAGAAAGACGCTGAAGTCGGCGCTTCGCGCAGAGGAATCCTCTGTTCTCCCCGGCCTGCGCAGTCAATCTTTCTGCTGATCGCGTGCCAGCAGATGGTCGAGCGGCGGCTGTTCGTTCTCCTTGACCGCCTTGGTCACGACATAGGTGAAGTAGCGGGCGAGCCCGACGCGCTTCGCCAGCAGGCGGTCGATCAGGCGCTGATAGCTGTCGATGTCCCGGGTCACCACCTGCAGCAGGTAGTCGAAGCCGCCGCCGAGCGCCCAGCAGCCGGTGATTTCCTCGATTCCTCCGACCGCGCGCTCGAAGGATTGAAAATCCTCGGTGCGATGGCCGGCAAGCTCGGCCATGACGAACACGGCGACATGAGGGGCGAGCGCGCGGAGGCTGACCTCGGCCCGGTAGCCCTGAATGACGCCCGCCTTCTCCAGACGCTTCAGCCGCTCCCAGCAGGGGGTGGCGCTGAGATTGACCCTTTTCGCCAGCTCGGTCTTCGACAGCCGGCCTTCCTCCGAAAGGATGGCGAGGATGCGAAGATCGCGATCGTCGAGCTTGATGGCGGGCATGATGGTGCGGTTGTGCGGCGTCTCGGAGACCTTGTCAATTCCGCTGGTTTGAACCATGAATCAAATCATGACAATCTGGCCACCCAACCGCCGGGAGCTCCGGCGTCCTGCCTATCGATCACTCGCCGATCGTCTTCTCCAGGCTATCGAAGCCGGCGAGCTCAGGAGCGGGGACAGGCTGCCGCCGCACCGGACGCTGGCCGGTCAGCTCGGACTCAGCGTGCAGACCGTGAGCCGCGCTTATAACGATCTGATCGGCCGGGGCGTGCTTGCCGGCCAGGTCGGGCGCGGCACCTTCGTGCGGTCCGTGCCCGCCGAGACGCGCACGCCCTTCATCCAGGACGAACGCGACGGCGGGATCGTCGATCTCTCGATCCTGAAGCCGGTCTGCACCGACTGGCATCGCGAGCTGCTGAGTGCAGCCCTGAAGGCCCTGGGCGGTGATCTGCCGACCACGGTGATCTCGTCCTTCCGTCCGTCGGTGGCGCTCGCCGGCTACCGGGAACCGGCCGTCCGTTGGCTGCAGTTCGCCGGGCTTGATCTCGAAGTGGAGCGCATACTCATCACCAACGGTGCAAGCTCGGCCATGACCATCGCGCTGATGACCGCGGCCAGCCCGGGCGATCTGGTGGTCACCGAAGCGCTCGGCCACCATACGCTCAAACCGCTCGCCAGCTATCTCGGGCTCCGCCTGCAGGGGATCGAGATCGACGGTGAGGGCATGCTGCCGGAGGCCTTTGAGCGCGCCTGCGCCGGCAGCCCGGTCAAGGTGCTCTACATGATGCCCACAGGGCTCAGCCCGACCGCGGTCACGGCCGGACTCGAGCGGCGAAAACGTCTGATCGCGATCGCCAGGCGGCATGGCGTGCTGATCGTCGAGAACGACGCCTGGGGCCCGCTTCAGCCCGAGCGGCCGCCGCCCCTGGCGAGCCTGGCGCCAGAGCGCTGCTTCTATGTCACCAGCTTCACCAAATGCCTGATGCCGGGGCTCCGGCTCGGCTATCTTGCGACGCCGGAGACCTTCGAGTCTGCAGCCTCGAGCCGTCATCTCGTGACCAGTTGGATGGCGACGCCGCTGATCGCCGAGATCGTCAGCCGATGGATCACGGACGGCACGGCGCAGGTGATGCTGGAATGGCAAAGGAGGACGCTCGCCGCGCGCAACGCGCTCGCCGCCGAACGCCTGGCCGGCCTGTCCTTCACTGCCAGCCCATCCGGCATGCATGTCTGGCTCGACCTGCCGCACGCCTGGAGCGAGGAGGCATTCGTCGCCCATGCACGCCTGCAGGGCGTCGCCGTCGCACCGGGCTCCGCCTTCCAGCTTTCGGCCGCCAACCATCGGCCGGGCGTGCGCGTCTGCCTCGGCGTGGAATCCCCTGAAGCACTGGAGAAAGGGCTGGATGTCCTCGCTCGTCTCGCACGCAGCCAGCCGGAGCCGGCCCTGCTCGCGATCTAGCTGGCAAGCGTGCTGACAATAAGCTAAATTGTCATGATTTGATTTTTGAAATTGACTCTTTTTTTGGCCTGAGGAAAGCTGATCGAAGAAGAACAATCGCAACGAGAAACGCGCTTTCGACAGAACCGGCGGATCGGAATTCCTGCCGGACCGCGCGGAGACAGGCACGTTCAGGAGGAGAGGCATCATGGGAATCAGGAAATCGATCGCGCTCGGCACCGTCGCCGCGGCGACCATGCTTTCGGCCACCGCCGGCACGGCGCTCGCCGAAACCTGGCGCTACGCCTTCGAGGAGGCGCTGGAGGAAGTCCAGGGCAAGTTCGCGCAGAAATTCAAGGAAGAGGTCGAGGCCAATTCGGATCACGAGATCCAGCTCTTCCCCTTCGGCACGCTCGGCGAGAGCGCCGACATCATGGAGCAGGCGCAGGCGGGTCTCCTGCAGTTCGTCGACCAGTCGCCCGGTTTCACCGGAGCCTTGATCCCGGAAGCCCAGGTCTTCTTCGTGCCTTACCTCCTCCCGTCCGACGCCGATGCGCTGAACGCGTTCTTCCGTGATTCGAAGGCGATTCACGAGGACTTCAAGGAGCTGTATGCCCAGCAGGGCCTCGAGCTCCTGACCATGTTCCCGGAAGGCGAGGTGGCGATGACCACCAAGGAGGAGGTCACCGGGCCCGACAGCCTGAACGAGGTCAAGTTCCGGGTGATGACCAACCCGCTCCTGGTCGAGAGCTATTCGGCCTTCGGCGCGACGCCGACGCCGCTTCCCTGGGGCGAGGTCTATGGCGGGCTGCAGACCAACATCATCCAGGGCCAGGAAAACCCGACCTCGTTCATCGAGAGCACCAAGATCTACGAGGTCACCGACGTCATCACCTATGCCGGCCACAACAACTTCACCACGGCGGTGATGGCCAACAAGGGTTTCTATGACGGCCTGGCGCCCGAGGATCAGGAGATGATCCAGAACGCGATCGACGTGGCCTTCGAATACATCCTCGAGTACCAGAAAGGCCTCGAGGAGGAAGCGCTCAACAAGATCAAGGAAGCCAAGCCCGACATGGTGGTGAACGTGCTCAGCGACGAGCAGCGTGCACCCTTCATGGAGGCCGCGGCCGTGGTCGAACAAAAATTCGTCGAGATGACCGGCGACAGCGGCCAGGCGATCCTCGATCAGATGAAGGTCGATATCGAGGCGGCGTCGGGTCAGTGATCTGCCGATAGCGATCCAGCCGATCGCTCGCCCTGATCGAGACGAAAATGGTCAGGGCCGGGCGATCGGCGGACGGCAGCATCATGCCCGCATCTTTACCCGTTCTTAACCGCCGTCTGCTACCGATGCTTGGTTTGCCGGTCCATGTGATCCTGGGAATCCGAGCCTCGCACCTCTGTTTTGCGGCGGGCGGGCGGACTCCCAGGATCGCATGGACCGGGGCGGGATCATGACGGAGGCGGGTTAAGAAAGAATGAACGGCTGCTCGATCGGGGCGGGCGCGGATGTCGAGGGATATGGTGAACCTGCCGGGCTGCCGATCGAGGTTCGGGCCGGTGAGGTGGTGACGTAGGAGCGGTCTCGATCTCCAGGGTCTGCGGCGGCGCGGGCGTCGCCGTCGGCGAACGACAGATGACTGGGATCATGGAAGCAGGCGGGCGTCGGGGGGACGGCAGATGGCCGAGACCAATCAAGCGAACGAACATGCATCGGAGCTGCCGGGCGTTCTCGGGGTGATCGACAGCGCGGTCAGCCGCGTGGAGGCGTTCATGCTCGCCGGCGGCGTGATCCTGATGGCGGCCAACACGGTCGCCAACGTCGTCGGCCGCTTTCTACTCGGCAAGAGCATCTTCTTCACCGAAGAGCTCAACAGCATCCTGATCATCCTCATCACCTTCGCCGGCATCAGCTACGCCGCGCGGCACGGGCGGCATATCCGCATGTCGGCGATCTACGACGCTCTCCCGCCGGCCACGCGAAAAATCCTGATGGTGGCGATCTGCGCGATCACCGCGCTCGCCATGTTCGGGCTGACCTATTTCTCGATCTCCTACATCACGCAGGTCGCGACCTCCGGACGGGTTCTGCCGGCGCTTCAGATCCCGGTCTACTGGACGTTTCTCTGGGTGCCGGTCGGCTTTTTCTTCACCGGCCTGCAATACACGCTCACCGCCATCCGCAACCTGACCGAGAAGGACATCTACCTCTCGACCAAGGTGCTGGAGGGCTATGAAGAAGACGAAATCGAAGTTTGAGCGGGGGCTGATCCATGGCGCTATCCATCACCGCAGTCATGATCGTGCTGCTCCTTTTGGGCTTCCCGATGATGATCCCGTTGATCGCGGCCGCCGTGGTCGGCTTCGTCGGCATGTTCGGCGGCATCGATCGCATGGACTTTTTGGTGCAGCAGATCCTGGGTGGCATCAGGCCGGCCTCGCTGATCGCCGTGCCGATGTTCATTCTCGCCGCGGACATCATGACCCGGGGCGAGAGCGCCAACCGGCTGATCGACATGGTGATGGCCTTCGTCGGCCACATCAAAGGCGGGCTTGCGGTCAGCACGGCCAGCGCCTGCACCCTGTTCGGCGCCGTCTCCGGCTCGACCCAGGCGACCGTGGTCGCGGTCGGCTCGCCGCTTCGGCCGCGCATGCTGAACGCCGGCTACAAGGACAGCTTCGTCCTCGCCCTGATCATCAACGCGAGCGACATCGCCTTTCTGATCCCGCCCTCGATCGGCATGATCATCTACGGCGTCGTATCCTCGACCTCCATCGCCGAGCTGTTCATCGCCGGCATCGGCCCCGGTCTCCTGCTGCTGGTGCTGTTCTCGGCCTATTCGATGATCTACGCCACGATCAAGGGCGTGCCGACCGAGCCGAAGGCGAGCTGGGCGGAGCGCCTGGACGCGATCAAGATGGCGGTCTGGCCGCTCGGCTTTCCGGTGATCATCGTCGGCGGCATCTATGGCGGCGTGTTCAGCCCGACCGAAGCGGCGGCCGCCTGCGTGCTCTACGCGATGATCCTGGAATTCCTGGTGTTCCGGTCCCTCAAGCTGCCGGACCTCTGGACCATCGCCAAGTCGACCGGGCTGATCACCGCCGTCGTGTTCATTCTGGTGGGCGCCGGTGCGGGCTTTTCCTACGTCATCTCGTTCGCGCAGATCCCGCAGCAGCTCCTGGGTGCGGTCGGCATCACCGAAATGGGGCCGAAGATGGTGCTGGCGGTGATCTCGGTCGCGTTCTTCGTCGGCTGCATGTTCGTCGATCCGATCGTGGTCATCCTGGTGCTGGTGCCGATCTTCGCGCCGGTGGTGCAGTCGGTCGGCCTCGATCCGGTGCTGGTCGGCACGATCATCACGCTGCAGGTGGCCATCGGCTCGGCGACCCCGCCCTTCGGCTGCGACATCTTCACGGCGATCGCGATCTTCAAGCGGCCCTATATCGAAGTGATCCGTGGCATCTTCCCGTTCACCGTGATCCTGCTCGCCGTGTCGATCGCGCTGATCTTCTTTCCGCAGATCGCGCTGTTCCTGCGCGACCTCGCTTTCCGCTGATGAGGAGCGGTCCCATGTATGAACGCATCCTGGTCGCGGTCGACGGTTCCAAGGGCTCGATGAGAGCGCTCGATCAAGGCGTCAAGCTGCAGCAGCTCACGGGCGCCGAGATGTTCATCCTGACCGTCTACCGCCACCACTCCCTGCTCGAAGCGTCGATGTCCATGGTGCGGCCGGAGAAGCCGGAAAACATGGACGACCTCATGCGCGAGCACGCCAAGGACGTAGCGGAGGAGGCGAAGGAGCACGCGCTCAAGGCCGGGGCGGCGAAGGTGCGGGCCTTCGTGCGCAACGGGCCGCCGTCCCGCACCATCGTGCAGTTCGCCAAGGAGCGGGATGTCGGCCTGATCCTGGTCGGCAGCCGCGGCATGGGCGGGCTCGGGGATATCGAGGACTATCTGCTCGGCAGCGTGTCCCACAAGGTGACAGGTCTCGCCGACCGCCCGGTGATGGTGGTTTAGGCCAAGGCGCGAAACTGGCGCGCGCAGCGTTGGGATGACGATCCATGGCGAATTCGGAGGTCTCGCTTTCTCCGGTCAGAGCGACGCTGGTCGCCCCTTCAGCGACCGTGCGCTTCGGCATGATCGCGCTCGCTACCGATCTGACCAGCGAGGGCGATCTTTTTCGTCTGCTGCCGGGCGACGGGGTGGCGCTGCATATTTCGCGGGTGATGAACGAGAACCCGACGACACCGGAGAACCTCAAGAAGATGGGGCCGCGGCTGACCGATGCCGCCGGGCTGCTGGCGCCGGTCTCGCCGCTGAAAGCGATCTGCTACAGCTGCACCTCGGCCTCGGTCGCGATCGGTGACGAGCATGTCGAGCGGGCGATCCAGGCGGCCTTGCCCGGCACGCCGGTGATCACCCCGACGACAGCCGCGCGCCTCGCCTTCGAGGTGCTGGGCGCAAAAAAAATCGCCATTCTCACGCCCTATCTGGTCGAGACCAGCGAGCCGATGGCCGCCTATTTCTCCGCCCACGGGCTGGAGGTCGTGCGGCTTCACTGTTTCGGCATGGAGGATGATCGGGACATGGCCAGGGTCGAGATCGACAGCATCGTCGAGGCCGCCTGCACTGCGGATCATCAGGAGGCTGAGGCCCTGTTCCTCTCCTGCACGGCCCTGCCGGCGATCGGCGCGATCCGTGCGATCGAGGCGCGCACCCGAAAGCCTGTGGTCACCTCGAACCAGGCCTGCGCCTTCGCCATGGCAGCCGAGGCCGGCCTGGTCGCGCACTGCGCGCCCGGATACGGCCGGTTGTTCGAGGTCGCGGCGCCATGAGCGGATCGAGGATCACGATCGACGACATCGGGCGCGCAGGAAGGGCGATTGCCTCGACCATACGACAGACGCCGGTCAACCCGTCGAAGACTCTCAGCGACCGCAGCGGCGTTCCCGTCTATTTGAAGCTCGAGCACCATCAGGTGACCGGCAGCTTCAAGATCCGTGGCGCTGCGAACGCCATCGCCAACCTGACTGAGGACCAGCGCCGGGCAGGCGTCATCGGTGTGTCCACCGGCAATCACGGCCGCGGCCTCGCTTACGCGGCTCGCGTGGCCGGCGTGCGCTGCATCATTTGCATGTCGTCCCTGGTGCCGAAGGCCAAGGTCGACGGCATCGAAGGCGAAGGCGCCGAGGTGCGCATCGTCGGCAAGTCCCAGGACGAGGCGCAAATAGAAGTCGAGCGTCTGGTCGCCGACCAGGGGATGACCATGATCCCGCCCTTCGACCACGCCGACATCATCGCCGGCCAGGGAACCCTCGGCCTGGAGCTGCTGGAGCAGATCCCCGACGTCGAGACCGTCCTGGTCCCGCTTTCCGGCGGCGGCCTGATCGCCGGTGTCGCCGCCGCGATAAAAAGCAAACGCCCCGCCGCGTCGGTGGTAGGTGTCTCCATGGAGCGGGGGGCGGCGATGTATGCATGCCAGCGCGCCGGCAGACCGATCGAGGTCGAGGAGCTGGCGACGCTCGCCGATTCGCTGGGCGGCGGCATCGGGCTCCAGAACCGCTACACCTTTTCCATGGTGCGCGATCTGGTCGATGACATCGTGCTGGTCACCGAAAAAGATATTGCCGAAGCGATCCGACATGCCTACTGGCAGGAACGGCAGGTCATCGAGGGATCCGGCTCGGTCGGCATCGCCGCCCTGCTGGCCGGCAAGATAAAAAGCAAAGGCTCGACCGCCTCGGTCGTTAGCGGGGGGAATGTGGATATGAGGCAGCACTTTCGCATCATCTCCGGCGAGGATGTCGACGTGACCGAAGAGGCGGCCTGATGCCGGAGATCCTGATCCTGACCGAGAAGGAGCTGCGCCAGGCGGTGGCGCTCGATCTTGAAGCGATCGACTGCGTGGAACGGGCGTTCGCGGCGCTGGCTTCGGGCGAAGTGGTGATGCCGCCGATACTGTCGATGGCGATCCCCGCGCATCATGGCGAGGTCGACGTCAAGACCGCCTATGTGCCCGGCGTCGACAGCTTCGCGATCAAGATGTCGCCGGGTTTTTTCGACAATCCGAAGCTCGGATTGCCGAGCACCTCCGGGCTGATGGTGCTGTTCTCGGCGAAGACCGGCATGGTCGAGGCGGTGCTGCTGGACAACGGTTTTCTGACCGACGTGCGCACCGCGGCAGCCGGCGGCGTCGCGGCACGGCATCTTTCCCGAGAGGATTCCTCGAGCGCCTGCATCATCGGGGCGGGCATGCAGGCCAGGCTGCAGCTTCAGGCGCTCCGTCTGGTGCGGCCCATCGAACGCGCGTCGATCTGGGCGCGGGATGCGGCGAAGGCGAAGGCTGCGGCCGCCGAGATGGCCGAAAAACTCGGCATCGACGTGGTCGCCGCGGGCGATCCGGCGGCTGCGGTCGGTGCTGCCGACATCGTGGTCACGACCACGCCCGCAACGTCGCCCGTGCTGAAGGCGGACTGGCTTCGGCCCGGCCAGCATGTGACCTGCATGGGCTCGGATCAGGAGACCAAGAACGAGCTCGATCCCGCCTGTTTTTCCCGCGCGGATCTCTATGTCCCCGATCGCCGTTCGCAGACCGAGAAACTCGGCGAATTGCGCTCGGCGATCGAAGCGGGGACCGTCGCGGCCGACCGCAAGTTCCCGGAACTCGGCGATGTGATCACCGGCAAGGCGGCGGGCCGCCGCGCGCCCGACATGATCTCCATCGCGGATCTCACCGGCACCGGCGTGCAGGACACCGCCATCGCCGCCTTCGCCCTTTCCCGTGCGCTCGCGCAGGGGGCCGGCACCACCATCGTCAACTGAGCCCTCCTCGACTTAGCCAAGGGCGCTCCAACGGACAGACTGCCATGCCTGGCGCAAACCTCCCTTTCAGTCACCAAGAGTATGAAAGGCGTATCAAAAAAACCCGGGACGCCATGCAGGCGAAGGGGCTGGAGCTGATCATCGTCTCCGATCCCTCCAACATGGCCTGGCTGACGGGCTATGACGGCTGGTCCTTCTACGTGCACCAGGCGGTGCTGCTCGGTCTGGACGGCGACCCCGTCTGGTTCGGCCGCGGCCAGGATGCGAACGGGGCGAAGCGCACCTGCTTCATGGCCGACGACGACATCGTCGGCTATCCCGACCACTACGTGCAGTCCACCGATCGCCACCCCATGGATTTTTTTGCGACCGAGATCGAGGCGCGAGGCGGAGCGAGCGCGCGGATCGGCGTCGAGATGGACAATTACTGGTTCTCGGCCGCGGCGTTCGCGTCCCTGCAAAAGCACTTGCCGAACGCACGCTTCGAGGATGCCACCGGCCTCGTGAACTGGCAGCGTGCGGTGAAGTCGGAAGAGGAACTCGCCTTCATGCGGCGCGCGGCCAAAATCGTCGAGCGCATGCACGCCCGCATCGTCGAGAAATGCGAGCCCGGCATCAGGAAATGCGATCTGGTCGCCGAGATCTATGACGCCTCGCTTCGCTATGACGAGGCGCTTGGCTTCGGCGGGGACTATGCGGCGATCGTGCCGCTGCTCCCCTCCGGCGCCGATGCGTCCGCCCCCCATCTCACCTGGGACGACCGGCCGATGAAGGCGGGGGAGGGAACGTTCTTTCGAGATCGCCGGCGTCTATCGGCGCTATCACTGCCCGCTGTCGCGCACGGTTTTTCTGGGCAAGCCGACGGAGGCTTTTCTGGACGCCGAGAAGGCGGTGCTGGAAGGCATGGACGCCGGGCTCGAAGCGGCGAAGGCCGGCAATCGCTGTTCGGATATCGCCGATGCCTTCTTCGGGGTGCTGGAAAAGTACGGCATCCAGAAGGACAATCGGGCGGGCTACCCGATCGGCATCTCCTATCCGCCGGACTGGGGCGAACGCACCATGTCGATCCGGCGGAGCGACGAGACGGTGCTGGAAGCGAACATGACCTTCCACTTCATGACCGGCCTTTGGCTCGAGGATCTCGGCTTCGAGATCACCGAGAGCATCGCGATCGGCGAGCGTGGCCCCGAAATTCTCGCGAACGTCCCGAGAAAACTGGTGGTGAAGCCATGATCGCGCCGCCCACTCCCGACGAGACGCCGAACCCGATCACGCCGACCATCGCCTTCGACCAGGATGGCCGCCATCACGGTTTTCTGCGCCTTCCCTACAGCCGGGACGACAGTGCCTGGGGCTCGGTGATGATCCCGATCACCGTCATCGGTAACGGCGAAGGGCCGACGGCGCTTTTGACCGGCGCCAATCACGGCGACGAGTATGAAGGCCCGGTGGCGCTGCAGGACCTGGCGCTGACACTGTCGCCCGACGAGATCACCGGTCGCGTGATCATCGTGCCGTTCTTCAACTACCCCGCTTTTCGAAGCGCCACGCGCGTCTCGCCGATCGACCAGCGCAATCTCAACCGTACTTTTCCCGGCCGACCCGACGGCACCGTGACCGAGAAAATCGCGGATTTCTTCCAACGCCATCTGGTGCCGCTCGCCGACATCGTGCTCGACTTTCATTCCGGCGGGCGCACGCTGGATTTCGTGCCCTTCGCCTGTTCGCACCGGCTGGAGGACAGGACGCAGGAGGCCGCCTGCATGGCCGCGGTGCGCGCCTTCAACGCACCCTACACCATGACGCTTTTGGAGATCGACGCGGTCGGCATGTACGACACGGCGGTCGAGCGTCAGGGCAAGACCTTCGTCACCACCGAGCTCGGCGGCGGCGGCACAGCGACCTCACGCTCGATCGCGATCGCCAGGAAAGGCGTGCGCAACGTTCTGAAGCACGCCGGCATTCTCGACGGCGCGCCCGAAGTCGGCCCCACGACGATGCTCGACATGCCCGATGGCGACTGCTTCGTCTTCGCCGAGCATGACGGCATGATCGAACCCCTGATCGATCTCGGCGGCCGGGTCGAGAAAGGCGAGAACGTCGCGCGCATCTGGCCATCCGATCGCACCGGTGTCCCGCCGATCGACTACGCCGCCCGCCGCACCGGCATCGTCGCCGCCCGTCACTTCCCGGGCCTTGTCAAGTCCGGTGACTGCCTCGCGGTGGTGGCGGTCGAGGTGGTCTGACGTGATCGGTGAAGACCTGCGGGCCAGGGCTGTCTGGCCCGCATCGTCGCAGACCGCTCCCAGACAAAATATCCCTTGATCCAGATCATGGAAGGGAACCGCCGCCATCCCGAGACTGAACGGCGAAAACGGGAGATCGAGGATGTATGGCAAAATCATGGTGCCTGTGGATCTGGCACATATCGACAGGCTGGAAAAAGCGATCACCACCGCGACCGATCTTGCGAAGCAGTATGGAAGTTCGATCTGCTTCGTCGGGGTCACCATCGGCGCGCCGACCGAGGCGGCGCACAATCCCAAAGAATTCGCAGCGAAGCTGGAAGCGTTCGGCGAGGCGCAGTCGAGCGACCATGGTCTCGCGATCGAAACCGCCGTCTATCCGAGCCATGATCCCGCCGCCGATCTCGACGAAGTGCTCCTGACCGCAGCGCGTGAAAAAGGCGCCGACCTGATCGTCATGGCCTCCCACGTGCCGGGCTTTCGCGAGCATTTCTTCGCGTCCAACGCCGGCGCGGTGGCGTCACATGCCGATATGTCGGTGTTCGTCGTTCGCTGAGCGCTGGTCCGACGGCCATTTCCTTCGAACAAAGCCGCGGAGCGCCAACCAGAGCACCGGCGGCAGGAGAGCCGAAAGGCCGATCGCGAGCACCGGGCTGTCGCTGCCGGCATGGCCGATCGCGGCGAACGCAAAGCCGAACGGGATCGAGCCGCAGGCGAGTGCTGCGAAGAACGCCGCCGTCGGCATGCGCGTCAGGCCGGCCATGCAGGCGATGACTTCGGGAAAGACCGGCAGCCAGCGCGAGAGCACGACCAGCCAGCCGCCGAATCGCGCGAAAATCGCCTCGCCGCGGCGAAGGTCATCTTCACCGAGTATCCAGTCTGCAGCACCGCGTCCGAAGAGGCGGCAGGCACCATAGCCGATGGCGCCCGAAAGAAAGGAACCGGCGGCCGCGAACGCCCCGCCCAAAAGCGGACCGTAAAGAACGCCGAGTGCGGCCATCACGGCGGTCGCGGGGATCGGCAGAACCAGGTCGGCCATCAGGAGACCGATGCCCGCCGCCCAGGCCAGGCTGCCGAAGCGTCCGCGCCAGTCGGCGGCGTCGAACGCCGTGAGGCTCCGCTCCAGGCCTTCGCCCCAGATGAGAAACGGGACGATGACGAGAACGGCGAGACCGAGGAACAGGGCGAAAAGCCGAACCATGTCGGGGCTCAGGCGAACAGGTCGACCGTCTCGAAGCGGGTGACGTCGACGAGGCCGAGATCGGAGATGCGAATCTCGGGAATGACCACGAGAGCGAGCAACGAGTGCTGCATATAGGCGTTGTTGAGCGTGCAGCCGGCGTCCCGCATTGCGCGGCCGAGCTTTTCGGCCTGTTCGGCCACCACCTCGGCGCGGCGCTCGGACATCAGCCCGGCGATCGGCAGATCGATCAGCGCACGCTCCTCGCCGTCCCGGAAAAACACCACGCCGCCGCCGACCTCGCCCAGGCGATTGGCAGCCTTCGCCATGTCGGCCTGGCTGGTGCCGACCACGATCATCTGATGGCTGTCATGGGCCACGGTCGAAGCCATGGCGCAGGGGACGTCGTAGCCGAAGCCCGAGACGAAGCCGTTGACCACCGCCCCCGTCCCCCGATGCCGCTCCACCAGCGCAATCCTGGCGATATCATCGCCGGGATTCACTTGCACCAGAGCGTTTTCGACCACAAGGTCCGCTTCCAGGGCGCGGGTCGGTGCCTGGTTCTCGATGACGCCGATGACGCGGGCGCGCACCTCGGCGGCACCGTCCGGCGCGGGGATGTCGAAGTCTGACGCCGACAGCGTCTTGCCCAGCTTCACCGTGTTCTTGGCGCTCGAAGGATAGGCATAGGCCGGGACGTCGGCGACCAGGCGGCCGTCCTCGGCGAGGAGCTCGCCGCGGGCGTAGACCTGGTCGATCGCCATCGCCGGCAGGTCGGAGACGATCAGGAAATCCGCAATCCGCCCCGGCGCGATCGCGCCGATCTCGCGCTCCAGGCCGAAATGCTGCGCGGTGTTGATCGTGGCCATCTGGATGGCGGTGATCGGCTTCAGCCCCTGCTCGATCGCGTGACGCACCACGCGGTTCATGTGACCGTCCTGCACGAGGGTGCCGGAATGGCTGTCGTCGGTGCAGAGGATGAAGTTGCGCGGATCGAGACCGTGTTCGGTCACCGCCTTGATCTGGCTGGCGACGTCGTACCAGGCGGAGCCGAGGCGCAGCATCGGGCGCATGCCCTGGCGCACGCGCGCGATCGCGTCTTCGACCCTCGTTCCCTCGTGATCGTCGGCGGGGCCGCCCGCGACATAGCCGTGGAACATGTGATCCAGGATCGGGCGCGCATAGTGACCGCCGATCGTCTTGTTCGCGCGCGCGGTCGCCGCGATCTCGCCGGTCATCTTCGGATCGTTGCCGGCGACGCCCGGAAAGTTCATGACCTCGCCGAGGCCGACGATGTTGGGCCAGGTCATGGCTTCGGCGATGTCATCAGGACCGAGCTCCGCTCCCGCCGTCTCGAGGCCGGGCGCCGAGGGCACGCAGCTCGGCATCTGCACATAGACGTTGATGGGCGCGGCCACCGCTTCGTCATGCATCAGCCGCACGCCTTCCAGGCCGAGCACGTTCGCGATCTCGTGCGGGTCGATGAACAGCGATGTTGAGCCATGCCGTGCCACCGCGCGGCAAAATTCGGTGACCGTGATCATGCCACTTTCGACATGCATGTGACCGTCGATCAGGCCGGGCAGGAGGTAGCGCCCTGCAGCGTCCAAGACCTTGGTTTCCGGCCCGATGCAGTGGCTCGCATCCTCGCCGCAATAGGCGAAGCGTCCGCCGGCGATCGCGATGTCCGTACCTGAGAGAATCTCACCGGACCAGACGTTCACCCAGCGTCCGTTCCGGACCACCAGATCGGCCGGCTTTCGGCCGGTGGCGACATCGACCAGGACGGGGGCGAGTTCGGCAAAGGGTCGGACGGGCGGCATGACGGCGCTCCGAAGATCGTCGCGGAAAAATCAGAGCGATATCTTAGGTGGAGCGATCGAAAGCGCAATGGAGCGCAGTCGGTGGCAAGGGGAGAAAGGGCTTCGAAAAGATACCGAGAGAGATCCGCGCCGGCACGTTGTATCGATGTGCCGGCGCGGGTGACGAGTTCAGCGCTGCTGATGGGGGTGGGTTGCGGAGCCTATCGGCGGCGGGCGAATGCCGCGGCTGCAAAAATCCCGATCCCGAGAAGGGCCAGCGGGGCAGGCTCGGGCACGGCAGTCGGGGGTGCGCTAACATTGACCGCCGCAGAATAGGTCGCGACACCGTTCGAGCCGTTCTGGAAGAGATCGTCCAGATCGACGCCGCCGCCGCCGAGGGTCTGGAAGGTGACCGTGAGATCAGGCGTATTCTGGATCAAGTCGTTCAAAGCGATCAGCCCTGCATTCGAACCGCCGTAGTTCGATGATGCAAAGTCGATGGCCCCGATGATCGAACCGCCGCCGCCGCCCTGGAGCTCGATCAGCGAGATGTCGGCGACGAACGTATCGGCGCCGTCGAAGATGGTGAAATCGTTCGGCGCGGTCGGGCTGCCAAGCAGGACCGAAGCGGCGCCTGCCGGATCGGCGAAGGTGTAGTCGCCTGCGATATTGCCGGTCAGATTGACCAGATCGCCTGCAATCGCGCCATTCTGGCTGCGGATCGTGAAATCTGGCAGGAAATTGATGGTAGCGGGTACGGCGCCCCCTCCGGCCAGCACCTGAAGGGCGCCGTTGAACTGAAAGGACTCGATGGTGACAGCGTGAGCGGAGTTGGCGAAGACGAGCGATGCGGCGAGAAAGCCGCCTTTGACCAGTCGGTGCGCTGATAGCATAGGGATGGCTCCGTGATAGATTCAGATTCCCATCCTGGAGCAATTCGCATGCCACACGCTGCCAGCGGTGACTTCTGTTTCATGTCAGTCAGTTAACGATTTTCAAGAGGAGAATGTCTCAGCCCTTTCATATCAAATTTTTTACAACTGTAAGTTTTATTTACGTCATGGTCGTAAGAAATTTAAGAATGATTCCGACATCATCGACGACCGGTTGCTCGGTCAGATCTCGCGCCGTCGCAGCAGGGACGCGAGAGCGTTGACCACCAGGAAAATTGCGGCCGCGGCAAGGGCGATCGACGGACCGGTAGGCGTGTCGAAGGCAATCGAGCCTCGAAGGCCGGCGACGACTGCGGCCATGCCGATCGCGGCCGCGATAGCCGCCATGCCTTCGGGCGTCTTTGCGACCGGTCTGGCTGCCGCTGCCGGAATGATCAGCATCGCCGTGATCAGGAGGACGCCCACGATCTTCATGGCGATGGCGATCAGAAAGGCCAGCAGCAGGTTCAGGAGCAGGCGAAAACGCGCCGGGTTTCTGCCCTCGGCGAAGGCGAGTTCCTCGTTCAGCGTCGCGTTCAGGAGACCGTGCCAGACCTGCCGGAGCAAAAGGCCGGCGATCACGGCGCCGCCCCAGATGACGGCGAGATCGGTCCTGGAGACGGCGAGAACGTCGCCGAACAGATAGGCCATCAGGTCGACGCGCACGCCGTCGATCAGCGAGAGCGCCACGAGACCGGCGGCGAGGGCGGCATGGGCGGCGACGCCGAGGACGGTGTCCAGGGCATAGCGGCCGCTGGCGAGCGCTGCGGTCCCGGCCGCCATGGCCGAGGTCACGACCAGCACGCCGACCAGAACCGGCAGCTCGGTGAGGAGGGCGATGGCGACGCCGAGAAGGGCGGCATGGGCGCTGGCGTCGCCGAAATAGGCCATGCGCCGCCAGACCACGAAGCAGCCGAGCGGGCCCGCGACCAGCGCCACGCCGACGCCGGCGAGCAGCGCGCGGATCAGAAAATCGTCCAGCAGGCTCAAGGTGCTCGTTCCTCGGGCGCCGGCTCGCCCTCGGCATGGGCGTGATGATGCTGGTGATCGTGCTCGTGGCGATAGAGCGCGAGAGCGCCCTCCGCCCCCTGGCCGAACAGCCGGCGATATTCCGGGTGGTCGAGCACCAGGGTCGGTGCACCCTGGCAGCAGACATGGCCGTTCAGGCAGACCACGCGATCGGCGGCGCTCATCACCACATGCAGATCGTGGCTCACCATGAGGACCGCCGAGCCGGTCTCCGCGCGGACCCGCTCGATCAGCCGGTAGAAGGCGGCCTCGCCCGGCTGATCCAGGCCCTGGGTCGGCTCGTCGAGCACCAGGAGATTGGGTTTTCGAAGGAGTGCCCGCGCCAGCAGCACCCGCTGCAGCTCGCCGCCGGAAAGATCGATCACCTGGTCCCGCTCGACGCAGGGCAGGCCCACCATCGACAAGACGTCCGCGCGCCGCGCCGGGGTCGCCGCCTCGCCGAGGGACAGAAAACGGTCGACGGTGAGCGGCAATGTGCGATCCAGAGCGAGCTTTTGCGGCGTGTAGCCGATACGCAGCGTCGGATGCCGGCGGATGCGCCCGGCGTCCGGCTCGATCGCGCCGATCAGAAGCCGGAGCAGCGTCGTCTTGCCGGAACCATTGGGACCGACGATGGTGACGATCTCGGCGGGCGTGATCTCGATATCGACATCGTCGAGAATGCGCCTTTTGCCGCCGCCGAAGGCGATGCCATCTGCAGTGATCAGGGCCTCAGCCATCCTTGCCGCCGTCCATGTCGGCGCAATCCGGGCAGAGCCCTTCGACTTCGAGCGTCGCCCGGCCGATGGCGAAGCCGCTGCCCGCGGCGATGTCGCTCAAGGCCCTGGCGATGGTGTCGTCGTCGAACTCCGCCACCCGCTCGCAGCCCGTGCAGATCAGAAACTTGGCACCATGGTCGTCGGCCGGGCTGTCGCAGGCGAGAAAGGCGTTCAGACGCTCGATCCTGTGCGCGAAACCCTGCTCGATCAGAAAGTCGAGCGCACGGTAGACCACCGGCGGCTGTGAGCCGAAGCCCTCCGCCGCCAGTGTCTCCAGAATGTCGTAGGCCCGGAGCGGCCGATGCGCCTGCCAGAGCAGGTCGAGCACGCGCTCGCGCACGGGCGTGAGGCGAACGGCGCGCACCTTGCAGATCCGCCGTGCCTCGGCGAGCGCGTCGAGACGGCAGCGCTCATGGTCGTGCTGAGCGAAGGCGAGGGGAGCTTGATCGGTCATGGGCTCTATTGACTGTTATGATATAACGTTTAGAACATGTGATGATATGGCATCTATTGCGAGAACGCCAGTCCGGAGGTCGTGTCCGGGGGGAGGTGGGCGGATGAGAACCAGATCGATGATCGGCCTCGCTGCGCTGCTGTCATGCGGCGCTTTCACCATGGCGGCGGCCGCCGAAATCCGCGTCGCGGCGACGATTGCGCCGGCCCATTCCCTGGTCGCGATGGTCGCCGGGGACATGGCCGAGCCCGATCTGATCGTCCGTCCCGGTGCTTCGCCCCACGACTACGCCATGAAGCCATCGGAAGCCCGGGCCCTGAACGACGCCGACGTCGTCTTCTGGGTGGGGGAGGGGCTGGAGCCCTGGATGGCGAAGGCGGTAGAAGCGCTCGCCGGCGATGCCCTCTTGATCACGCTCGGCGAGGTCGGAGGCATCGAGCGGCTGCCCTTTCGCCGGGGCGGTATCTTCACCGAGGAGGACCACGATCACGCGCATCACGATCATCTGAATGGCGCCGACCCGCATCTCTGGCTCGACCCGGACAATGCCCTCATTTGGCTTGGCGCGATCGCCGATGCGCTCGCAAAAGCCGATCCGCCGAACGCCGAGACCTATCACGCCAACGCCACCGCGGCTGGCGATCATCTGCGGATCGTCAGCGCCGAGATCGAGCGTTCGCTGGCACAGGTCAGAGAAAAACCCTATGTGGTGTTTCACGACGGCTATCAATATTTCGAGCGTCGCTTCGGCCTGCATCCGCTGGGCGCCGTCAGTCTCGGCGACGCCAACCGTCCGGGACCGGCGAGGGTCGTCGCGATCAGGGAGGTGATCGCCGAAAGCGGTGCCGTCTGCATCTTCGCCGAACCACAATTCGAGCCACGCCTGATCGAGACGGTGATCGAGGGCACCGACGTCAAGACCGGCACGCTCGATCCCATCGGCGCCGGCTTGCAGCCGGGGGCTGGACTTTATCCGGCGCTGATACGCGGGCTCGCCCAGGATCTTTTGGGCTGCCTTGGCTGAAAGAGGCAGGAGTTCTATAAGATCGGCCTTCGGACCTTCGCCCTGCCAGGGAGCAAGAAACGATGATCCGACGATGGCGATATTTCCTGATGCTGGCCTGCCTCATGGCCCTGGTCCAGCCGGCGTCGAGCCATCCTCATGCCTGGATCGATCTTCAGAGCCGGGTGCTGCTGGACGACGACGGCGATATCCGCGCGCTGGAGCTCTCCTGGCTGTTCGACGATTACTACACCGTTCTGGTCGCCGAGGAGCTGGGGATGGATACAGAGCCGACCCAGAAACTTCTGGACGACATCGCCAGGCGCAATCTCGGCAATCTCCGCAGATATGACTATTTCGCCGCGGTCACCTATGACGGCGAACGCCAGGAGATCGGCGACGTCAACCGCTACGAGACCGAGGTTCGAGACGGCCGGCTCCTGATGCGTTTCGAGGTTCCCCTGACACGCCCGCTGGACCCGGAAAGCGGCGAGGTGACCTTCAGCGTCTACGATCCGACCTACTGGATCGAAATCGTCCATGTCGAGGACGAGCCGGTCCTGTTCTCCGGCGAGGGGGCCGAGCGCTGCCAGAGCGAGATCATCCAGCCCAACCCGACCCTGGAGCAGGTGACCCTCGCGAACGCGCTGGATCGTGACGAAACCGCCGGCGACGGTCTCGGCGAGCTCTTCGCCGAAACGGTCGTGGTAAGCTGCTCCTGAATGTTGTCAGCAGCGGCAAGACGCCCCGTCATCGCGCTTTCGGCCCTCGCTCTGGCGCTCGCGATCGCGGCGCTGATCGCTCTCGACCTGCCGTCGCTCTGGGACCGCATGGTGCTTTACGGCATCGACATGCAGCGCGATCTGCACAGGGATCTGGCGGCTGCGATGCGCGCGGTGCAGGCGTCGGAGGGGAGGGCGTTCTGGAGCCTTGTCAGCCTTGGCTTTCTCTACGGCGTCTTTCACGCGATCGGCCCCGGCCACGGCAAAGTGGTGATCTCAACCTATCTCGCGACCCATGAAAGCCGTCTCGGCCGCGGCGTTGCACTGTCCCTGCTGTCGTCGATGGTCCAGGGCGTGACCGCCATTCTCCTGGTCGGCGGTTTCGCCCTGATCGCCGAGCGCACCATGCGGGACAGCCAGAAGCTCGGCGTCTGGCTCGAGGTCCTGAGCTACGGCCTCGTCATCCTGATCGGGGTTTTTTTGACGCTGCGCGGCGCCAGGCGGCTGCTGACGGCGGTTCGGCAAGGCGCGCATGACCACGGTCATGCCGCCTGCTGTCATGGACATGGGCCGAGCGCCGACCAGGTTGAAACGCCGATGTCGGTGCGAGCGCTTGCCGTCATGATCCTCTCGATCGGCATCCGCCCCTGCAGCGGCGCCATCCTGGTGCTGGTGCTCGCCTTTGCCATGCAGCAGCTCGCCGCCGGCATCGCCGCGGTCGCCGCCATGTCGCTCGGCACCGGGCTCGCCATCTCCGGGCTCGCGGCACTTTCGGTCTATGCGCGCAAGGGCGCCATCGCCCTGGCCGGCGCATTCGAGACGGAAGGGCAGGGGATCGCACGCCTGTTCGATGCCGTCGCGATTCTCGGGGGGCTGATCATCATCGGCTTCGGCTGCGCCCTCCTGAGCGCTTCGCTCGCGGTGAGCGATCATCCGCTGCTCTGAGCAGACTCCGGCCCAGGTCGGCCTGATCCCTTTACAGCGCTGATCGAACTCACGACCATGACCGCGAAGACAGCGTTGAGGAGAGGGCCGTGATCAGAACCGGCGAACAATATCGCGAGTCGATCCGGGGCGCGCGAGAGATCTATATCGACGGCGAGCGGGTGAAGGACGTCACCGTTCATCCGAGCTTCAAGCCGCTGGTCGACATCCGTGCCGAGATCTACGACATGCAGCACGACGCCGCGCATCGGGACGTCATGACCGTCACCGCCGAGGACGGCGAGGTCAACGCCGTCGGCAATGCGCTGCCCTATGAGCAGGCTGACTGGTGGGCGAAGCGGCGCGCGGTCGATCACGTCATGGAAGCGATCGGCGGCGTGGTCACGCGGGTCGGCGACGAGACCGTCGGTGAAATGTGGTCGCTGCATGACGGCCGGGACGTGCTGAACGAGGTCGACCCGCAATTCGGTGCCAACATCGAGAACCATATCCACCGGGTCATCGCCGAGGATCCGTTCCACGTCTCCGCCAACACCGATCCCAAGGGCGATCGCTCCAAGGCGCCGCAGGATCAGGATCCGGACATGCTGCTGCATCTGGTCAAGGAGACCGACGCCGGCATCGTGGTGCGCGGCGCCAAGTTCGAGACCGCGGCCGCCTACGCCAACCAGGCCTTCACCAAGCCGACCATCGCGAACTGGGGCAATGAGCAACTTTCCGATTACGCGCTCGGTTTCATCTGCGACTTGAACTCGCCGGGGCTCAAATTCATCTGCCGCTCGGGCTTCGCCGGCGCCACCCACGGCAGGGACTATCCGCTCGCCAGCCGCTTCGACGAAATCGACACGCTCGTCATTTTCGACGACGTGCTGATCCCCTGGGAGAACGTCCTGTTCCATCGGCACACCAAGGCGGCGACCTTCATCCGGGCGACGCTGCATCGCTATTCGGCCTTCGCCTTCGTGCAGCGCACGCTCAGGACCGCCGACATGATGATCGGCGCTGCCCTCTTCAACGTCCGGCAGACCGGCCTCGACAAGCAGCCCGCGGTTCAGGAGAAACTTTCGACGCTCGCGGTCTGGCGGGAGGGCATCAACGCTCATCTGACCGCGGCGATCGCGCTCGCCGAACGTTCGCCCGCGGGGCTTCTCATGCCGAACCAGTCGCTTCTCTACACCGGCCGCGTGCACGCCATCTCCAAGCTCCCGGAGATGATGCACATCGCACGCGAACTTTGCGGCGGCCAGATCTGCGTCACGCCCAACGCCGCCACTTTCGACGCCCCGGAAACCCGGCCCTGGATGGAAAAATACTATACCGTCAACGAGGACTGGGTGGCCGACGACCGGCGAAAACTCCTGGCCTTCGCGCGCGATCTACTGAATTCCGACTATGCCGGCCACCGCCTGACCTTCCAGCTGTTCGCGCAGTCCCCGCCATTCGCCCATCTGGCCGCGGTCTACCGCAATTTCGATTGGGACGGGCCTCTGGATTTCGTGCGCAAGTCGGCGGATCTGTCGGATCGCGTGATGCCGAAGGTTTGAACGAGTACGGGTTGGCCGACCTTCCGCCTAAAAATTCACCCAGCCCGGCTTGATCGGCGTGATCGCGACGTTCTCCGCCTGGAGCGTCTCGCCACGTTCCTGGCTTTCCGCGAGCTTGTCCAGCCGAAGCACCGCAAAGCCGCCGCCTTCGCCAGCACTGCGCATCTCCCCGACGCTTCGCCCGCCGGCCTCGATCACCGCGCCCGGCGACGGTGCATCGCCTTCGAAGGCGACGGGCATCAGGCGCTTTCGCGCGAGGCCTCGATATTTCATGCGCGCGGTCAGTTCCTGGCCGACGAAGCAGCCCTTCTGGAAATCGACGCCGTTCAGTTCCTCGAAGCCGAGTTCTAGGAGCGGCGACTTGTCGACGCCGAGCTCCTCCGCCCCCTCGGGCACGCCTGCGGCGAAGCGCATCTCTTCGTAGTCCTCGGCGGAACCTGCCTCGAAACCGAGATCTTCGAGCGTGGCCGCGGCCGAGGCCTTCGGCAAGATCGCGCGCGCGCCGAGCGCCGAGAGCCTCGGATCGACGAAGACGACGCCGTCGCCGAGCACACGCGCAGCACCGGCCTGATCGCCGAAGCCCATCCCGCTCAGCACCGACGCCCCGAGCATTGCGACGACGCCAAAGTCACCGCTGACATCCGCGATGTCCGCCTTGGCTCGGAGCTTGTACATGGCGAGGCGCTGGGCGAGGGCGGGGAGGCGTTCGGCCTCGACGTCGAAGAGCAGCCGGCCGTCGGTCCCGGCGATGAAGAAGTCGAACAGGCATTTTCCCTGAGGCGTCAGCAGGGCCGCGTAGATCGCCCGCTCCGGGCTCACCTTCTCGATGTCGTTGCTGATCAGGCCCTGAAGAAAGCCTCTCGCATCCTCGCCTTCGATGGCGAGCACGCCCCGATCCAGCATGGCGTAGCGGCCGTCGCTCACGTTCCCCGTCCTCTCGCATTCGCGTCTCCGCCAATCACCGCTGGCGGGTCGACGTCCCCACCGCTATGTAGGCGCGATGAGCTCCGCCGCAAAGCCCCCGACGGTCAGCGCCGTGGTCACGGTCTACGACAAGGCGCCGTTCCTGCCGGACACCATCCGCTCGCTTCGCCGCCAGGCCGAGGACGAGCGCGAGGTGGAGTATGTCTTCGTCGACGACTCTTCGCACGACGGTTCCGTTGACATCATCGAAGGTCTTATGGCCGACGCGCCACGCGTCCGCATCATCGAGAACGCCGACAACCGGGGACCGAGCGTTCGCCTGAACCAGGGGGCGGCGGCGGCGACCGGCGATTTTCTATATTTTCTGGACGGCGACGACATCGCGACCAAAGGCGCCATGGTCGGCATGTTGCGGCGGCTTCGCGAAGAAAACGCCGATTTCGTCTATGGCAGGACGGTGAAGCGGCCGCCGACCGGAACCGATCTGTTCGACATCACCGCTGATGAAGGCGCCCCGCACCGGGTTTCGACATCGCCGCTCGACACCGTGCTCGGCGGCGGCTTCGTGCGCATGGCGCTGATGTGCAGGCGCGATCTCTTCCTCGAAGCGGGCGGCGCCGACGAACGCATCTTCGTGCAGGACGAAAGCCTGCCGCTTCGCCTTGCCGCAAAGGCCCGCCGCCTCGTGGACTGGCGGGCCGACGTCATCGCGATGCCGCCGCCGGTCGACGGGGCAGCCAAGGTCTCGCGAAACCTCGCCCAGCTCCATCACGACGCCTTTCTCGCCTGCGCGCACGCTCTCGAAGATTTTTCCGGGAGCCATCCGCAGCAGGCGTCGAAACTCTACGCCAAAGCCGTCTCCGCGTTCTGGAAACAGGCGAAGCGGCGGCCGGGATCGAGCCTCACCAAGCCAGGTTTCTGGCGTTACCTGCAGACGAAATGCGGTGCCGCACGCCCCCGCCCCGACGTCCTGGCCTGGATGCGGGCGGAGCTTTCAGGGCTCGAAGGTGTGCGAAGGATGTGAGCCGTCCCGATGGCGCGGACGGGCGACGGCGAGAGCGAGGCCGATCGCCAGCCAGAGCAGCATGGCGTTCCAATTGCTGAACAGGCTTTTCGACACCATCACCGGCCAGAGAAACATGAGAAGCGAGGCGCTCGCGCCGGCCACCAGCGGATAGTCTGGCCGTACGGTTCGCCAGCCCGCTGCGATTTCCTTCAGGATCAGCAGGATCAGGCCGAGAAAGAGAACAAGGCCGACGACGCCGGTCTCCGAGAGCAGTTCGAGATAGGGATTGTGCGCATGATTGAAGCACCAGGTCGCGATCTCGCCGCGGTGCTCGAAATTGCCGGTCTCGCAGGTCAGGCGGAAATTCTTCAGGCCGACGCCGGTCACCGGCGCGTCCCGCCAGGCGTCGATCGCATGCACGAAGATGATGCCGTAGCGATTGTTCCAGAAGTCCTCGAAGTCGGCGGTGGTGTGGCCGACGAAGCGCGCGCGCAGATCACCTTGATTGGCGATCAGCACGCCGAGCGCCGTCATCCCAATCAGACCGATCAGGAGAAGCGGCCGCCGGATTTCGCGCACCGCCAGAACCAGAAACGCGACGCCCATGACATAGCTGACCATGGCCGTCCGCTCGCCGGTCAGGAGGATTACCAGGCCGACGATCAGCGCCAGCGCGCCGCCGACAGTCCATGACAGATGGCCGCGTCCCGCCGACCAGGTGAACCACCAGCCGAGAAGCGGCAGAGTGACCTTGGCCATGAAGGTACCGGCGACGTCGTTGTTGAAGGGGCCGCTCAGGCGAAAGGCGCCCTCGGCGGTCTTGCCGAACACATCGTGGCCGAAGGCGTATTGATAGAGGCAGTCCAGCAGCACGAAGGCGACGGCGATCGCGAGCGTCGTGAGGACCATCCGGACCCGATGACGTGTGGTCAGCAGCCAGTGCTGGAGGGCGGCCGCGAACAGGATGAAGCGAAGGAATGGCAAAGCGCGGCCGAAGCTGCCGCCGGGGTCGATCGCGAGCGCGCTCACCAGTAGAAGGTAACCCCAGAAGAAAAGCGCGAAGGCGAGCCAGGGGGTTTCCAGCCACCGCCAGCCGAGGCCGCTCGCACTGCGCAGGAGAAACAGGACGCCGATCAAAGAGATCGCGATGTCGGCGGGCGCTCGTCCGGCCACGAACAGGATCGGCAGGACGACGATCAGCCAGACGCCGAGACGATCGAGCACGCCTGCCGTCGACCATCCGGCGCCTGCCGAGGGTACCTCGTCGAGAACGGCTGTCCTGTCAGCCATGATTCTCCATTTCAGTGCGCCCGAACTCGGTTGAACGAACTCGCGCACTGCGGCAAAAGGGGGAAAGAGTTAGACAAAGCCATCCGCAAGCCATCAGGACGAGACGTCTTCTCCCGACAAGAACAGGATGCCGATCTGGGATGGCCACCCTTTACTGCAACCCAACTATCGCGTCCAGGCGACGATCGTCGACAATCGTCTCGGATGCGTGGACGCGCGCAGCTTCATGACCAGCACTCTTCCGCCTCCGCCGATGCTATCCCCCGAAGCCTCCGCGCTTTTCTTCGACGTCGACGGCACGCTGGTGCCGATCGAAAAGGAACCCGGCGCGGTCAGGGTCAGGCAGCGGCTCCGTCTACTGTTGGAGCGGCTGATCGACGCAACCGGGGGCGCCCTCGCGCTGGTGAGCGGCCGCTCGATCGAGCAGCTCGACCAGCTCTTTCGCCCGCTGGTCTTTTCCGCCTCGGGGCTGCACGGGCTGGAGCGCCGGCTGCTCCCGGGCGACGTCACCCGCGCGGACGGCGTTCGCCAAGGCGTCGATCGCGCCAAGCCCGAGCTGGAACGGTTCGCCGAAGACCATCCCGGCGTCTTCGTCGAGGACAAAGGGCTGACATTGGCGCTTCATTATCGTATGGCAGCGGAGCATCGCGAGAAGGCGCATGCGCTGGTACGAGACCTGGTCTCTTCCGATCCCGACAATGTGGTTCTGCTCGAGGGCAAGATGGTGTTCGAGCTGAAACCGCCGGGCTTCGACAAGGGCCGCGCGATCGCCGACTTCATGCAGGAGCCACCATTTCGAGGGCGACGCCCCATTTTTGCAGGTGATGATGTGACCGACGAAGCAGGATTTGCCACGATCAACGCGGCGAAAGGTGTCGCCGTCAAGGTCGGCATCGACGAGCGAGCGACCGAAGCCGTCTATGGCCTCCCCGATGTCGAGTCCATGCTCGACTGGCTCGGCCAGATGGCCGGCGGCGCGGACGAAAGCGATGGAGGCGAGGCATGAACTCCCTCGATCTCGGCATCGTCGGCAACTGCACCATCAGCGCGCTGATCGACAGGCAGGGCGACATCGTCTGGAGCTGCTTTCCGCGTTTCGACGGCGATCCCGTCTTCAACAAGCTCCTGAACAATGGCGACGACAGCCAGGGCGTTTGCCGCGTCGAACTGGACGAATTGGAGACGGTCGAGCAGACCTATCTCGAGAACACCGCCGTCCTGGTCACGCGCCTCACCGACAAGCATGGCGACGGCGTCGAGATCACCGACTTCGCGCCGCGCTTCCAGCAGTTCGGCCGCATCTTTCGGCCGACCACGCTGGTGCGTATCATCCGGCCGTTCGGCGAGACGCCCAGGATCAAGATCGCCGTGCGGCCCACTTTCGACTACGGCGCGCGAAAACCCGAGGTCACCCGCGGCAGCAATCACATTCGCTATGTCGGCAGCGACACCAGCCTTCGCCTGACCACCAACGCCCCGCTCACCTACATCCTCGACGAGACGCCCTTCATCATCGAAGGCGAGGTGGTGATGATCATGGGCCCGGACGAAAGCCTGCGCAGTCCGGTGATCGAAACGGGGCGCGAGTTCCTGGAGCAGACCACCGCCTATTGGCGCACGGTCAGCATGCGTCTTTCGGTGCCGTTCGAATGGCAGGACGCGGTGATCCGTGCTGCGATCACCTTGAAGCTCTGCACCTTCGAGGAAACCGGCGGCATCGTCGCCGCCATGACCACCTCGGTGCCGGAGATCGAGGGGGAGGGGCGGAACTGGGATTATCGCTTCTGCTGGCTTCGGGATGCCTATTTCGTCGTCCGCACCCTCAACCGCCTCGGCTATGTCGAGACCATGGAGGATTTTCTGGCCTATATCAGCAATATCGTGGGTGCTGCCGAGGACGGCTATCTGCAGCCGGTCTACGGTATCGGGCTGGAGTCGAAGCTGACCGAAAGCCAGGTCGACAGCCTCAAAGGCTATCGCGGCAACCAGCCGATCCGGGTGGGCAATCAGGCCTATGAGCACGATCAGCATGACGGCTATGGCTCGGTGCTGCTGGCCGCGACCCAGGCGTTCTTCGATCGACGGCTTCGCCAGCCCGCGGGCGAGCACACCTTCAGACGCCTCGAGACCATCGGCGACAAGGCCTATGCGCTGCACAATGTGCCGGATGCCGGGCTCTGGGAGTTTCGAACCTTCGCGCGCGTCCATACCCATTCCAGCGTCATGTGCTGGGCCACCTGCGATAGGCTCGCCCGGATCGCGAACCATCTCGCACTCACGGACCGGGCCAATCACTGGCGAGCGCGGGCGGACGAGATCCGCGAGACGGTGCTTCGGGAGGCCTGGAACGAGAAGCTGGGCAGCTTCGTCGCCAGCTTCGGCGGCGAGGACATCGACGCCAGCCTGCTGCTGATGCACGAGGTCGGCTTCATCGATCCCGAAGACCCGCGCTATCTCGGCACGGTCGAGGCCGTCGAGCGAGAGCTCAGGCGTGGCGATCACCTGTTCCGTTACATCAAAAAGGACGATTTCGGGGAACCGGAGAACGCGTTCATCATTTGTACCTTCTGGTACATCGATGCGCTGATCGTGACCGGCAGGACCGAGGAAGCACGGGAACTTTTCGAGAATATGCTGGCGAGCCGCAACCATCTCGGGCTATTGTCGGAGGACATCAATCCTCGAACCAACGAGCTTTGGGGCAATTTCCCGCAGACCTACTCGCATGTGGGGCTCATCAACTGCGCGATGAAATTGAGCAAGAGCTGGGAGGACGTCGTTTGACGCGGCGGTGCCGCCAATCCTGACAGGACCCTGCCCGTGAGCCGGCTGGTGGTCGTCTCCAACCGGGTGACGCCGCTTTCCGGGGCGAAGGCGGCCGCGGCCGGCGGCCTCGCCGTGGGGCTGCTGGCGACGCTGCGCGAGACCGGCGGCATCTGGTTCGGCTGGAGCGGCGAGACGCCTGATGAAGCGACCACGCTGCCGAAAGTCTTCCGCAGCGGCAACATCACCTACATCACCCTCGATCTCGACGAGCGCGATTTCGAGGACTATTACGGCGGCTTCGCCAACCGCACGCTCTGGCCGCTGTTTCACTACCGGCTCGACCTCTCGACCTTCGACAGCGACTGGTACGCCACCTATCGAAAGGTCAACCGCCTCTTTGCCGAGCAGCTCTTTCCCTATGTGCGCGACGACGATCTCATCTGGATCCACGACTACCATCTGATCCCGATGGCCGAGGAGCTGCGCGAGCTCGGCGTCAATGCGAAGATCGGCTTCTTCCTGCACATCCCGTTCCCGGCCTGGGAGGTCTATGTCACGCTGCCCTGGCACGCGCAGCTCATGCGAGCACTCTGCCGTTACGACCTGCTCGGCTTCCAGACCAGAAACGACGTCCGTAATTTCCATGACTATCTCTACCGCGAAGGCATCGGCCACGCCCTCGAGGACGATCTCGTCCAGGTCGGCGATCACCGGCTGAAGGCCAGGGAATTTCCGATCGGCATCGACGTCGATGACTTCGCCGAGATGTCGACCTCGATCGAAGCCAAGCGCTCGAGCGAACGTCTGTCCCGCTCGCTGCTCGGCCGCAATCTGATCATCGGCGTGGACCGGCTCGACTACACCAAGGGCATCGTCGAGCGGCTGCGTGCCTATGAGACGCTGCTCTCGGACTATCCCAACCAGCGCGGCCAGGTGACCTTCGTCCAGATCTCGCAGCCGTCCCGCCAGGACGTGCCGGAATATCTGGAGCTCAGGCATCAGGTCGAACTCGCGTCGGGGCGCATCAACGGCCGCTTCAACGAATATGACTGGATGCCGCTTCGCTACATCAATCGCGGCTTCACGCGGCGGACCCTGTCCGGCTTCTTCCGCCTGTCGCGGATCGGGCTGGTCACGCCGCTCAGGGACGGCATGAACCTGGTCGCCAGGGAGTATGTCGCCGCCCAGTCGCCGGACGATCCGGGCGTGCTCATCCTCTCCCGCTTCGCCGGTGCGGCCGACGACATGGACGGCGCCGTGATCGTCAATCCCTATGACGTCGAGGCGGTCGCCGAGGCGATGTACCGAAGCCTGATCATGCCGCTGGACGAACGTCAGGACCGCTGGCGGCGGCTGGATGCGAAGATCCGCGAGCACGACATCGTCAACTGGCGGACCCGCTTCGTCGCCGATCTGCGCGGTCTGGCCGAGGAGCTCGGGGAGACCGAGGGCGAGCAGCCCGAAATGGTCGATTGAGCCTCATCCGTCCTTCTTCGGCAGCGGCGGGGGAGGGGGGGCTTCCAGATCGACGCCCCCACCCCGGCTGTCGAAGCGACGCTGCCATCCCTTGCCCGCCTGATGACGCCCGATCACCGCTTCGCCGCGCGCGAGGCGCTCGCGCATCGTCTCGACCTGCTGGTGCAGATCGCGGCTGTAGGGGAGCGCGAAGGCGCGCGGGCGAAGCGGCGGAGCCGGCGTCTCCTCCGTCTCGACGCCCTCCGTCGGCTCGCCGGCCAACGGGCTCGCCCAGAGGAAAATCGCGCCGCCATCGTCCCGGCCGCGCGCCGGCTCGTCGACCAGCGCGGCGTGCACCAGGAAACGCTCGGGCAGCGGCGCGTCGCTCGGCCAGCCGGTCTGCGCCTCGATCGCGAGGAAGGTGCCGAGCGAGGCCGGAAGGGCGAGCATGATCGCGGCCGTCTTCACCCGCCAGCGCCAGCCGCTTTTCAGATGCAGGCCCAGCAGCAGCAGGGCGAGAAGGGCGTAGAGGCCACCGAGCGCCAGCGCCGGCGCCATCACGACCCCGCCCGGCGACGATGCGGAACGATCGACTTGGCGAGGCGGTTGACCTCCCTGACCGTGCCGTCGGACCTGACCGAAAAGCGAAGCGCCGTCCGTTCCTCGCCGCGTTTCCTGAGCGTGACGTCGCCGTAGAAGACGAGCTGCACCTTGGGATTGAGCTTCTCGACCTTGACCTTCGCCGGCACCGGCTTGCCGCGGTCGTCCCTGTAGAGATGCAGGTTCACGACATACTCACCCGATGCGATGCCGCGGATCGAGACGATCTCCTGGTTCACGGGGTTGATCACCTTTCGGCCGCCGACCTCGATCACGTCGTTGCTCCGCCCGAGATCGTCCCGGTCCAGATGCATCAGCCCGGCCTCCCGCCGCCGGAACCAGACCAGGCGGCCTTCGGGATCGGCGACATAGAGGTCGACGTCCTCCCGCCGGCCATCCGGCCAGGTCAGCGTGATCAGAAATTCCGCCTTGTTGTCGACCGCACCGGTCTCGGCCACCGGGTTGATCAGGAGAAAGGCGAGGACGAACATGACCACGAAGCCCAAAAGGGCGTTGAACAGGAGGTCGGTGAAACCGAGCTCCGCGGTTCGCCGCCTAACCACGAACGCTCTCCGCACCGTCGATCAGGGCGGACAGCGCCGAGCGGTTGGCGAACAGCGCGCCTCGCGCGGGATCCCGCCGGCCGTGCAGCTCGGTCACCCATTTCATGCGCCGGATCACGTCCTCGGCGCCACTGTCCAGCAAAAAGCCCTGCACCTTCAGCCAGACCGCGCCGATCAGTCCGGTGAGCGTCGTATAGAGCGCGATCGCCATGCCGCCGCTCATTGCGGTCAGCGCCGCCTTCAAGGCCGCCTCGTCGCCGCTCTCCAGCTGGCCGATCGGCGCGAGCATGGCGATGAAGCCGATCACCGTGCCGAGCAGGCCAAGCGACAGCAGCACGTCCGAGACGAACCAGCCGAAGCCGTGTCCCGCCGTGACCTCGGCGGAGAACGCCTGCAGCAGCATGTCCGGCGCCTCGCCCGCGGCCGGCGTGCGCCGCCTCGCCAGCGCCTCGACATAGCGCCGCACGGGACCTTCCGGCAGCGCTCCCGGCAGGTCCGGTTCCGCCGTCATGCGCCGCTCGATCAGCCGGAGCGCGTTCGACGTGCGGGACAGCCGCCAGACCGCGAAAGCGCCCTGCAGCACCGCGATGCAGAAGATCACCGCGATCGCGGCCGCGAGGCCGGAGGGGTCGTCGAACAGCACCTGCTGCAAGAGGCCGTAATGCCAGGCGGCGATCAGGGCGAGGGCGGTGAACGTCAGGAGGATCAGGCTTTTCAGCCAGAGCAGATGCTCGTCGTCGAAACGGTCGCGGGCAGGCGGGCGCGCTTGCATCGAGATCTCCCAGCGATGTCGGAAAGAGAGCGGCGGGAACGACTGAGGGAGTATATAGGAATATTAACCTTTTTCAAGGATTTTTCACACAGGATCTGCAGAACGACTGGAGGATGAACGGCGGCGGACGGCTGTTAACCCCGAACATGCCGTGTTATGCACGGCGAAACCCTCGGCCCGGAAACAGCGCCTCGGTCCATCATGACGACACGCTTCTCACGCTCGATCGCAGCACTCTTCATCACGGCCCTCGCGGCCTGCGGCGGCGGCCAGGCGCCGGCACCGCCGCCGGAACCCGATCTGCTCGCCGTGCTGAAGTCGAGGCCGAGCCTGACGCGCTTTGCAGAGGCCGTCGAAAGCACCGGCGTCGCGGCGCAGCTTCAGGCGAGCGGCGCCTATACCGTGTTCGCACCGATGGATGCGGCCGTGAACGGCGAGCTGGACCAGGCGACCGTCCGCCATCACATCACGAACGAGCGCGTGACCTTCGCCGACATGGCCGGCGAAAGCACGAGCTACACGACGCTGAACGGCGACGAGATGGAGGTCGACGTCACCGAGCAGATCGCCGTCGGCTCAGGCCTCATGGTCGAGTCGGACATCCTGGCCGCGAACGGCGTCATCCACGTGATCGACAGGGTGCAGACGCCGGCCGCGGGCGGGGGCGCGCCGGTGATCGAAGCGGAACCGATCGACGAGCCGGAAGAGGGCGCGAATTAGGGACGTCGACGTCGCAGCCCATGTAGGGGGGCTCCCCTCGCCAGCCCGCTAAAAGTTCGATAAGATATATTATGACAAATTTTGGAGATTGATGAGGCAGAACCCCTCTCGATCCTCCCCCGAACGCCATCGCCCCCTATTGACCGCCGCGAGCCGTGAGCGACATTAAGAAGATGTGGATTCAACAGACCATCCGTGAGGAACCACCATGCTCCACCGTCTGATGATCGCCCTCGCTCTGCTCGCGGGTCTCACCGCCTGCAACACCATCTCCGGCGCCGGCAAGGACATCGAAGCCGCCGGCGGCGCCATCTCCGAGACAGCCGACGACACCAAGGAAGAAATCTCAAACTAGCGGCGACGCGCCGCAGCGTTGACTTGCTCTCCGGGTGTCAGGGCCTCACTGGACGACGGTGTTGCCTGAGCCGGAGATCTGGGTGCTCTTGTTGCGGTCTCCGGTGACGTTCAGGATCTGCGTCACCGGGGCGCCGCCTTCTTTTTCGACGTTCTCGATCAGGGCGCGCAGGCTTGCTGCGAACTCGGCGTCGGCCTCCAGAGCCTGCTCGATCTGCACCTCCAGAGCACCCTGACGCCTGGCATCGTCCGGCCTCGCCTCCAGACTGACCAGCGCCGCCGCCTCGGCCGGCCCCGTCAGTTTTTCCTTCACGAGCCCGAACAATTTCTCCACCCCACCATACGCCGCCCCGCCGACCTTCTTCGCGAACTCCTCCGAGCCCTTGACCAGATAAGGCGACAACAACGCGACCGCCGAGGCCGCGAGCGTGGCTTCTCCATCACTTTTCCTCCATCTTCTGAATGGCTTCAATGATCGGCCACAGGAGTTCCTCGTCCGGCCTCTCGCCGAGCGCTTCGCAGCGCTCGATATATTGCTGACACATCGGCTTCATCCAATGGATGAAGCTTGGGGGATGCTGCAAGAAGGAACGCTTTAGCCGATTGAAATCGCGCTTCGTATTGGAAACGAGTGCTTTTCCTTCATTCTTGAGTGCTCCAGAGGCTTCCTTGCCTTTACCCATAAAGAGCGAAAGCCACGAATCAAAAGCATCCGGATGCGCCCGAGCAAGTTCTTGTCGCAGTCTGATGGCCTCCTTGAGAGCTGACAAAGCATCAACTTTTCTACCGCTCAAGTAGTCGATTGGCTAGCGTGTGCAGCGATTGTTGAGCGAGATACGGGAGGAAGGCGTCCGGCCGCTCGCACGCCAGCGCGTCGCCTAGAGGCTGACCGACTCCTCGGCGGCTCTAGTCGCGTCCTCGCGCCGCCCGAGAGCGCTCAGCTCGTTCGCCTGGTTGTTGAGTGACATGGCGAGATCAGGGAGGAAAGCGTCCGGCCGAGCTCACTGGCCAGGCGTCTTGTGAGATTGACGGCTTCCTCAAGGCGGCATTGAGCGCGTCTTGCGCCGCTCGAAAGCCCGCAACATAGCGAAAGATTGTTGAGCGACATGGCAGATTGCCAGGTGAATGCGTCCGGCCGCTCGCACGCCAGGCGTCGATAAAGGAGTCGACCGTCTCCTCTACGACTGCGAGCGCGCTCTCGCGCCGCCCGAGAGCGCTCAGCATGGCTGAGAGATTGTTGAGTGACATGGCGAGACTGGGGGTCTCGCTCGCCAGGCGTCGAAAAGGTGCCCTCCTCTGCCTCGATTGCTCGCGCCGCCCGAGAGCGCTCAGCATGCCGAGAGATTGTCGATGGCGAGACTGAATTTGCCCGGCTGACGCCAGGTGTCTTCTGAGGCTGACGGCCTCCACGGCCGCTTCAAGCGCGTCCTCGCGTCGCCCGAGAGCGCTGAGCATGGCAGAAAAGATTAATCTTGCTGCGCGCGATTTCAGCGTGACATTATCGCCGGCTCGGGGAGGGAGAGGAGATGGTCGAGGATCTTTTCGATCACCCGCTTGGCGTGATCGGTCAAAGCGAGCGAGGCGAAGTACTTCTGGAGGATCTGGATTAGCTCAAAGGATCACCACCGAGAGCTGATCGAACGCCACGTCTTCCCGCTCGATCAACCGATCCAGCCAGGCGAGCGGGGCCGTGATCGTCTCGTCGCCGACGGACTGGCCTGCGAAGTCCTGGGCCGTGCGGATGATGCTGGCGGCGGCGCGGTTGCCGGTTTGCTGGAAACCGTTCAAGGCGAGGTCGGGGCCGATGTCGTCCCGCTCGAAGGCGAGCAGCATGGTAGCTTCGCCGATGATGTCCGGGGAGGATCGCCGCGACGGTGCCGTCGGGGCGCAGGGTTCTGATCGCGCAGCAGATCGGCGATGGGGCCGGCGTCGCCAGAACGGTGCAGGTGCTTTTGGACGATGCCGACCGCCTCGATCAGCGCGTCCCGCTCCAGGCCCTGGCAAAGGGTGACGTAGGCGGCGAGGGTTTCCACGCGCATCGTCCAGCCCCTGCTCTCTGGCCGCGGCGCCGATCCGCCGCAATTCGCGTCTCGCCAGATCGCATCGCAAGAAATGCGGCTCAGCGCCAGGACTCCGGCACGCCGTCCCGCGCCGCCAGCATCGCCGCCATCATCAGGAACAGCGGCTCGGCCGCCCCAGGTGAGCTCGTCGAGGCGTTTGTCGAAGGATTCGCTGTGGTCGCCGGCCGGCGCGTCCGTGCCGAGCTCCTTCGCCGTCCGTGACAGCGCCGCCTCGAAAGATCTCGCGGCGGAGCGCGGCCGTGCTCGCCAGCGGCTGGATGTCGACCGGCCGGTCGGGTTCGAGCAGATCGCTGATCGCCTCGTCCCTGGCCGTGCCGCCGCCGAACACGGTTCGCCACCAGCCCGCTTGCCTGATCCGCCTGGCGCTCCAGGAGCAGGATGCGAAGAGGCCTGCGCGTCGTCCGCCATGGTCGGCGAGGCTCGCCGAGCCAGCGGTGGAGCGTGTTCGCCGTGGTCGCGGCGTAGTCGATCACGACGAGGGTCGGCCGGCTCCAGGCCCAGTCCACCGAGGTCGCATCATTGCAGAAGATTTTGAGGTCGTCGCCGTCGACGAAGCCCGCCTGCCAGTCCTCGCTCGGCAGGTGGTCGCAGAGATCGAGCGCCAGCCGCGTCTTGCCGCTGCCGCCCTGCCCCGTCAGCACGCGAACGCTGAGCTTTTCTTCAGATGTCAGCCAGTCCCGAAGGCTTCGTCGCTCATCCTCCCGCCCGACCATGTCGAGCGCGCGGGCATAGGGCTTCAGCAGATCGAACTCACGCCTGATTTGCGCGCGCGATGAGCCTTCCGGATAGCGCGAAATCCTGAGGGCCGCCGCACGCTGCAGCGTGACGCTGTTGCCGTCCCCTATGATCTGGACGGTATTGTTGCCGCTGCCGTCAATGTCAGCCGTCTGCGCCATTGCACGCCCGCAACGATCTTTTTATACGAAATCGCTCACCTTATAGGCGCACCATCCTACGCTGACCACCCCCCTCCCCTCCGCCGCCAACCCCCACGCAAGAAAAGCCGCACCCGCAATCGGACACGGCTTTCCCGCGCGTTGAAGTCAACGGTGTCGAGCGTCCTCGACTACATGTTTAGCATGGAGGCCAGGAGCATGCCTTTTGCTGTCGTGTTGCTCGTCGTCTTGGCCTGGCGGATTTCGGTGATTTCGAGCGGGAGGTCGGCGTTCTGGAGGGCTTTTTTGAGTTCCGCTTCGAAGCCTTTGACCATGGCGGTGCCGCCGCCGAAGACCAGCGGCAGGGCGCGCAGGCTGCGCGGGAGGCGCTGGCTGGCGTTCAGTTCCTGCTCCATGCGCTCGACCACGTGGCGGATGACGTCCTGGTGGTAGATGGTGAGCGCCTGGTCGATGCCGTTGGCGCCGTCCTGGCCGATCTTGAAGGCGGGGCTTTCCTTGTGCAGGCGGACGGTGGTCGGGGTCTGGCCGGTGACCTTGGCGGCGGACTTGTCGATATAGTCGCCGGCGCGGGTGGTGCTGAAGGAGAGGATCGGCAGGCCGAGATAGGCGACCGAGACGTTGCAGAGCCCGCCGCCGAAGCTGACGCCGATGCCGGTGAGGTCGTCGTCCGCGAGCTCGGCGTAGACGATCGCCATGCCCTCGTTGACCGCTTCGGCCTGGTAGCCGAGCCCGGTCAGCACGTCCTTGATGACATGCTCGTGGAAAATCAGCTCGGACTGGCCGTCGGGCGGCGCGCTCGGCACGCTGAAGCAGATCTTGGCATTCTTCCTCGCCTTGCCGCACATCTCCTCGAGCGCAAGCGCCATCATCTCCTTGCTCTTGGGCTCGCCCGGATTGAGCAGGCCCGGTGGTCATGGGCCGGCGGGTGTCGCCGCCGAGCATGTTGGCGAACTCGTCGACGCGGTTGCCGAAGGCGAGGATCTCCTTGCCGTTCACGCGGTGATAGATACCCTCGTCCACCAGCATCTTCTCGGTCATCTTGGAATACGGCAGGGCGATGAAGGCGTTGAGCTGGACGTTGTAGGTCGGCCGCTCGCCATTGGGTCTGGCGAGCACGATCCGGCTGGTGCCGACGTCCAGTCCGCGATAGTCGTCCTTGCCGGCTGCGTCTGCCATGATCAATCCCCCGATCGAATGTTGTGGGCTATCCGTTGGATTGCTCGCTTTTTACATAAATGCCGTGTTGTTGCCCACCACAAGATCGGCCCTGATGCCAAAAATCGCAAGGCTTCAACATGTTGAAAGCATCAGCGACCGGCTCGGCGAGGCGTCCGGGTCATGGACGGGCGATCATACCGGATCAGGCGTCGATCAGGACGGAGGCTTGGGGCTGGTTCTTCACGTCGGCCTGGACGGTCGCGGTCGGCGACTTTCGATCCGCGAGCTGACGGCCGATCGTGCGCAAGGCGTCGAGGACGCGGGCGTGGGGCTGTGTGTAGCGGTATTGCGACGGCAGCACCGCCCAGATTTTTCGCGGCTCCAGCGGCAGGTCGTGGAGGTCGACGTCGAACACCGGGCGGCCGTTCACCTGGGTCGACATCATCGGCACGATGGCCATGCCGAGGCCGGCCTCGACCATGGAGAGCGCCATCTCGTGGGTGCGGCAGCGCGCCACTTCCCGGCCATCCGGCAGGACGCGGCGATACCAGTCCGCGACCATTTCCTGATAGGGCTCGCCGAGGTCGACCATGATGAAGGATCGGCGCTGCCGGCCGTGCGTATCGGCGGCGCTTCGCGGCACGGCGAGAACATAGGGATCGCTTGCGAGTTCGACCGTGGCGAAATGCCGTTCCTCACCCTTGAGCATGGCGCTGCTGATGAGCGCGATCTGGACCTGGCGGGACTGAAGCTGGCGCAGGATCGAACAGGGCGAGAGCTCGACGACGTTCAACTGGATCTCGGGAAAGCGGCGCTTCAGCTCGATCGAGGCCGGTGTCACCAGAGAGCGGGCGAGCGAGGTGAGCGCGCCGATCGAGAGCTGGCCGCGCACGCCCCGTTCGAACTGGCCGAGGCCGATTTCGGCTTCCTCGACGATGGACAGGATCGGTTCCGCCTTGCTCAGAAGAAAACAGCCGGCGTCGGTCAGGTGCAGTCCCTTGCCGGACCGGTCCACCAGGCGCTGGCCGAGATCGCTTTCGAGCTTGCTCAATTGCTGCGAGAGGGAAGGCTGGCTGAGGCCGAGCTGCTTGGCGGCCAGTGTCAGCGAACGATTGCCCGCGACCGCCTGCAGGATCCTGAGATGCCTCAACGTCAGGGGCATCGAGCCGCCCCGTTCTCGCGCCCACGACCCATCAACGCGACGATCATCCCCTCCCCTCGGTTGATCAACCAGCTTAAATGGGCGTCTTTTCAATTTTTGTGCTTTTGCGTTTCTCTCTAACAATGTAGCCGATCACCCGCCTGCGGCAAGGGCTGCAGGCGGGATTCGGACCACCGCGGCACGCGCTCAGAACTGCAGCTGGTAGCGCATGCCGATCCCGAGATCGACCTCCGCCTCCGGATCATGGCCCGGGTTCAGGCGGGCGAAGGCGCCGGTGACGAGCGAGGCGCTATCGTCGTCGAGCGCGAAACGATAGCTCGTTTCCAGCGACAATTCCCGCCCTTCCGGCGCGAGATCGACCCGTCGGGTTTCCGTGACGACGCGCCCCTCCTCCGTGCGTCCAACCGGCAGGCGGAGTTCCGCCTCGGCATCAGTCACCCGCATCGGCTGGCCGATCATGACGGTGAGCCGGTCCCGGTCCTCGACCACGCCATCGACGACCAGGCCTCCGCCGAAACTTTCCGTCTCGACCTTCGACCAGTCCGCGAGCAGTCCGCCGCCGGAAAGCGAGGCGCTGCCGCGGCTGTAGCCACCGAACAGGCGCACATCGTCGGTAACGGCGGCGGTAAGACCGGCGCTGAAATAGCCGGAGCGCGCCTCGGTCTCGCCGAAGACACCGGTCGAACGGCTGCCGACGAACCCGTCCCGTTCCTGGAGCCAGCCATAGCCGAAACGGAGCTCGACGCCGTCCGACAGCGCGTGGGCGAGCTCGACGCGCTGCAGGCTGCTCTCGGCCGCCTCCACACCATCCTCCCCCTCGGAGGCGAAGGCCGAGACCGTGAGCGTCGTTCCGTCGGTAAGGGTGAGCGTCGCGCCGCCGCCGGTCTGCGACCCGCCGGCGAGCTGGGTCTCAGGGCTGAAGAACGCCTCCGGCTGGAACAGAAGCGCTCCTTGCTGCGCAACGGCCGCCTCGATGCCGGTGTCCGTCGACGCGCTGTCGTTCAGGTTCATGAACAGCCGCAGGCCCGGGCGAACCTCGCTCGCGAAATGAGCGCTCGGTTTGTCCGGACGGTCGTCGATGCCGAGCCCGGACGATGCGAAGGCGCCGTGGTGGGGATCGGCGTAAAGCATGTCCTCCCCCTTCCCTTCACGGCTGAGCATGAAACCTGTCCGGCCGTCAGGTGCGATCATGCCGTCGGTCAGCCGCTCGCCGCCGCTGCCGATGAAGCTCGAAAGCCCGCTCGGCCGCTCCCGCGTCGCGGCGAGGCCGCCGAGATCGGCGCGGAAGGGAAAGCCCTGGTCGTCGAACACCACCGCCTCGCCGAGCGAAGCGCTCAGGTTACCGTTCAGGGTGAAGCCCTGCCCCATCTCGAGCACGGATCCGCCGATCGCCGTTCGTCCGCCATCCACCGACGCGGTTTTCGCGACACCGAGCTCGCCGACCGGATCGAGCGCGGCGCCGAGATCGAGCAGGCCATGGCCGTAGACGTCGTCGACGCCGGGGTCGCCGAGATCTTCGGCCGTGGTCAGGAGGCGGTTCGTGACATCGTCGCTCGACACGCCCGGAAACGCCGCTTTCACCACCGCAGCCGCGCCGCTGACATGGGCGGCGGCGATGTCGGAGCTGGAAAAGCTGTCATAGCCGCCGCCGGTCGTGGTGGAATTGATGCCTTCGCCGGGCGCGACCAGACAGGCGTCCCGCGCCGCATCATTGCCGCCGCAGGGCCGGCTCGATGCGGAAAGCTCGTTATTGCCGTCGACGGCGGCCACCATGAGGCGGCTGCCCTCGGTCGCGCCGATCACGAAAGCGGGCGACGTCAGCGCCGGCTCCGAGGCGTCGCCAGCCCCGACGACGACGATCTTGCCGCGTGCCAATGCCAGATCGACGGGGCGAACCGTCGTGTTGCGGCTCGGCGATTCCGAAAAGGACATGATGTGGATGATGTCGGCTTCGAGTGAGGGATCGTCGGCATGGAAGTCGAGCAGGTTGCTCGCCGCCGTGGGAAAGCCGACAAGCTGCTTGCGCTCGTCCACCGACGTATAGCCGGCGGCCGCCATGATTCCGGATATCCGGGCACCCTCCAGATCGATCAGGTCGGCCTTGTAGGCGACACCGTGGACGCCTTTGCCGTCGCGCCTCGCAGCGATGACCCCGGCCACACCGGTGGTGTCGGCGTCGACCACGCCGGCCTCGCTCGACGACTCCGAACGGCGTATGACCCTGAGGTCCTTGCCATCGTCGTCGATGCCGCCGCCGACCACGGCGACGGTCACGCCCTGACCGCCCTTCCTTCCGATGATCCGCGCATAGCCCAGAGCCGCCTCGATCTGATCCAGGCCGGTGCTGTTCCGATATTCTTCGGTGCGAAAACGCGCCGCGCGCTTCTCCAGCCATGCCTCCAGCTTTTCTCGCGGGCCGGCTTGATGATGAGACCGGCGTTCACCGGCGGTGTCTGAGCTTCCCTGCGGCGACCCGGCCAGAGCTGGCGCTGCGGTCAGCGCCGACGAGAGAAGGATTGCCAGGGCGGAGGCGGTTGAGGACAGTCCAGGGCAGATTTTCGACATTTCTACCGTCCTTCAAATTGCAGCATCAAAATGTCACTTTAAACGATTGCCAGCCGCTGTCGACAGGGCAAGAAAAAACCGGCGGGGGGTGAGCCCCGCCGGCCGATTCAGAGGTTTCTGTCCGTTCTCTTGATCAGGCGTCCGTGATGTCTTCCGGCCGGATCGGCAGGTGACGGAGGCGCTTGCCGGTGGCGTTGAAGATGCCGTTGACAATCGCAGGGGCGATCGGCGGCACGCCCGGCTCGCCGACACCTGTCGCATGGGTCTCGAACTTGTGCGGCACGATGTGCACGAAGACGTCCTTCGGGAAGTTGTCGATCCTGACCACGTCATAGTCGGTGAAGTTCGACTGCTCCGCACGGCCGTCCTTGAAGGTGACGCCGCTGTGGAAGGCGATGGTCATGCCCTGCACCGCCGCACCCTGCATCTGGCTTTCGATGCGTTCCGGATTGGCCGGGAAGCCGCAGTCGACCGCCATATGCACCTCGGGCACCCTGACCGTGCCGTCCTCCTCGACCTGCACATGGCAGACCGCCGCGACATAGGTCAGAAAACTCCGATGCACGGCGAGGCCGAGCCCCTCCCCTTCCGGCAGCTCCTTGCCCCAGCCGGCCTTCTCGCAAGCGAGTTCGACCACATTGGCGAGCCTGCCGGTGTCGTTCGGGAAGACCTCATAGGGATCGCCGTAGTTCCAGAGGTCCTCGGGCATGCCGGTCGCCTTCGGATCGATGATCCGGGGCGTGCCGATCAGCTCCAGAAGCATCTCCTTCTGGTCCTTGCCGAGCTCGTTGGCCAGTTCCGCGGCAAAGGACTGGACAGCCCACGCGCGAGGAATGTTGGAGACCGAACGGAACCAGCCGATGCGTGTGTGCGCCATGGCTTTGCCGTTCTCGCAGCGCACGTTGTCGATCTCGAACGGCATGTCGGCAAAGCCCATGCCATACTCGATGAAGAACTGCTCGCCTGAGTCCTCGGCGAAGGTCGAGAGGATGGACGGTGCCACCGTCCTGTGCAGCCAGCCGGTCGGCTTGTTGTCGGCGTCCAGCGCCACCTCGATGCGTTCGGCCGAGGTGGTGTGATAGAAACTGTGCTGGACGTCGTCCTCGCGGGTCCACTGGACGCGCACCGGTGCCCCGACTTCCATCGAGAGCCTGGCCGCCTCGTGCACGAAGTCGCATTTCGACTTCCGCCCGAAACCACCACCCAGGAGCGTGACGTTCACGCGCACGTCCTCGATCGGCACGCCGGTATATTCGGCGACGTCCTGACGGGCGCCGTAGGGGCTCTGCACCGGCGCCCAGATCTCGAGCTTGCCGTCGGCATGATGGGCGATCGCCGCCGGCGGCTCCATCGGGATATGGGCCATGTGGTCCTGGGTGTAGGTCTGGGCGAAGGTCCTGGCGGCACCGGAAAGGGCGGCGTCGACATCGCCCTGGGTGCGGATCACCTTGCCCGGCTGCTCCGCGGTCGCCTTCATCTCTTCCATGTAGGCAGCACTGTTATAGACCGCGTGCGGACCGTCGTCCCACTCGATCACCAGCGCTTCCCTGCCCTTGAGCGCGGCGTGGGTGTTGGCGGCGACCACCGCGACACCGCCGAGCGGCAGGAATTTCGCGGGCATGGTGTGTCCTTCGAGCTGGATCACCGCTTCGACGCCGGGCACCGCAAGCGCGGCACTGTCGTCCAGCGACTTCACCTTGCCGCCGACCACGGGCGGGCGGGCGACCACGGCGAACTTCATGCCGTCCAGGTGGACGTCGGCGCCATAGACCGCCGCACCGGTGGTGATGTCGTGCAGGTCGTAGATCTGCACCTCGCCCTTGCCGATATAGCGGAACTCGCTCTCGTCCTTGTAGGTGATCGGCTCGGCCGCAGGATTGTCGGCGATCGCAGGATCCGGCGCGTCCAGCTCCATGGCGGCCTGGCCGACGTCGCCATAGCCGGCACGGTTGCCCGAGCCTTCGTGGATGACCTCGTGGTTGATGGCCTGTACCTCGGCCATCGGCACGCCCCACTGCTCGGCCGCAGCCTGACGCAGCATGTAGCGCACCGAAGCGCCCATCTGGCGGCAGACCTGGATGTGATGGCGCATGCTGCGCGAACCGTCGGTGTCCTGATTACCGTATTTCGGCTCGTCGCCTTCCGCCTGGTGGATCTTCACCATGCTCCAGTCGGCGTCCATCTCGTCGGCGATCACCATCGGCAGACTGGTGCGCGCACCGGTGCCCATCTCGGAGCGGATGGTGACGATGTTGACCGTGCCGTCCGGATCGATCGAGACGAACAGATGGGGGTCGTTGACCACGCCATGAGGCATCGCGTGACCGCCATGGTCGTAGGTCTCGAAGGCTTCGGCCGCATTGAACGGCAAAAGCTGCATCGCGACCACGAGACCGCCGCCGGCCGCGGTGCCTTTCAGGAAGGACCGGCGGCTGACATTTTCGATGAGCGCACGCCCGGCAACGGCCTGGGGCATGGGCGCAAGATGCTGGTTCAGATAATGCAACATGGCTTACGCTCCCGTCGCCGCCTGGCGCACGGCCGCGGCGATGCGCTGGTAACAGCCGCAGCGGCAGACATTGCCGACCAGGCTGTCGGTGATTTCCTGATCCGAAGGGTTCGGATTCTCGGCGAGCAGCGCCGCCGCCTGCATGATCTGACCGCACTGGCAAAAACCGCATTGCGGCACATTCAGCTCGCGCCAGGCCGCCTGTACGGGGTGATTGCCCTCGGGATCCAGCCCTTCGATCGTGGTGATCTCGGTGCCGGCGGCGTCGCCCACGGTGTAGGTGCAGGAGCGCTGCGCCTGGCCGTCGACATGGATCGTGCAGGCGCCGCAAAGCCCGATGCCGCAGCCATATTTCGATCCCGTCAGCTGCAGCTCGTCACGCAGATACCAGAGCAGCGGCATTTCGGGATCGCCGTCGAACTGACGCGCTTCCCCATTCACGCTTAACTCGATCATCAGATCCCTCCTCGCAGATCTCGGGTCACCCGACCCTCAGTCGTCGTCATCGTCGAAATTGCGGACCACCAGAGCGATACGATAGGCGCCATCACGCTTGCCTACCAGGAAAACCGAGGTCGGCCGCTTGCCCTCGTCGTTGATCGGCGGTTCGTCGTAGGTGACGCGAACCCGGTTGGTGACCGGCATGTTGACCCGGAGCTTGTCCATCGACTCGATGCCGGCCATGCCGTCGTCAGGAAAGTCCTCGAAGGTGATGCTTTCGATCTTGCGACCGAGACCGCGACGGATTTCGAAAGCGACGATGTTGCGTTTGATCTTCCCCGCACCTTCCCAGAAGACGAGTTCTTCGAGCGGACCGTAATCCTTGGCGTCGATGGCGGTGCGGATGCGATCGATCAGTTCATCGTCCGTGCGCGGCAGTTCCTGGGCGGCGGCGAAAGCCACGCCGACCGTGAAAAAACAGGCGGCCGCCCCGAGGCCGATCAGCCCGAAGACGGCGCCGAAGAGGCGGCCGGGACCGTCCGGGTCCCGGCCTTCAATCGTGGTCGTCACGTCACTCATTGACGGTTACGCCTTCTCTCGAGACGTTTCCTCCCAATCCTACTCCTGAAGGGCGAACACCCAGATCGCACCGCCCTGCGGCACCGGCTGCGTGCGGCCCTCGGGCAGCATGTCCTTCAGGAGACCGTGCATGCGCTCGGCATCCACGCCCCAGCCGGACTGAACGGCGATATATTGCTTGCCGTCGACGCTGAAGCTCGAAGGCACCGCCGTGATCCCGGAATTGGTCGGGTACTCCCAGAGCACGTCGCCCGAGGTCGCGTCGAACGCGCGGAACTTCCGGTCCGGCGTGCCGCCGGTGAACACGAGATTGCCGGCGGTGGTCAGAAGCGGTCCCCAGAACTCCATGTCCTTGAAGTCATGGGCCCATTTCATCTCGCCGGTGTTCATGTCCCAGGCCTGAAGCTGGCCGATGGTCACCGGCTCGGCGGTGTCGATGCTCTCGTCGAAGCGCAGGCTGGAGAGGATCACGTCGATCGGCACGCCGATATAGAGCTCGCCGGGCTCACGCTCGTCGAGGGCGACGCCGCCGAACTCGGAGCAGAGGTTCTCATGCGCCGGGATGTAGAAGAGGCCCGTGTCCGGATTGTAGGCCTCAGGCGGCCAGTCCTTGCCGCCCCAGAGCGACGGACAGAAGAACGCCTCCTTGTCGATGCCCGGCGTGTTCGCCTCGTTGTAGCTCGGACGGCCGGTCTCGGGGTCGATCGATTCGAACGCGGTCTGACGGACATACTTGTCGGCCGCGACGAAGTTGATCTCGCCTTCGTCCGTCCGCTCCATGGTCCAGATGTAACCGTTGCGGCCGGCGTGAACGAGGCCCTTGATCGTCTGGCCGTCGCGCTCGATGTCCATCAGCAGCGGCGCCGATACCTCATCCCAGTCCCAGGCGTCGTTCCAGTGATACTGGTGGTGCCCCTTGATCTCGCCGGTGGCGATGTCGAGACCGATCACCGAGGTGGTATACAGATTGTCGCCGGGACGCGCATCCGGCATCCAGGGGCCGCCATTGCCGGTGCCGACATAGGCGATCTTGGCATCGGCATCGTAGTTCGGCTGCATCCAGACCGAGCCGCCGCCGGTCTTCCAGCTCTCGCCGGTCCAGGTGTCGTGACCGGGCTCACCAGGCCCCGGAATGGTGTAGGTTTTCCAGACTTCCTCGCCGGTCTCGGCATCAAGACCCACGACATAGCCGCGAATGCCGTATTCGCCGCCGGACGTGCCGGTGACGATCACACCCTCGGCCGCCAGCAGCGACAGGGTCGAGTAATAGCCGTCGGTGTAATCGGCGATGCAGACGTCCCAGACTTCCTCGCCGGTCTCGGCCATCAGCGCCACGACGCAGGCGTCCACCGTCGCCATGTAGATCTTGTCGCCATAGAGCGCAGGCCCGCGATTGGTCGGATGGAGCTGGAACAGATCCTCCGGCAGTTCGCGCACATAGCGCCATTTCTCGGCGCCGGTCGCGGCGTCGAGCGCGATGATCTGGTTTTGCGGGGTGGTCACGAACATCATGCCGTCATTGACCAGCGGCGGCGCCTGATGGCCCTCGGCGACGCCGGTCGAATAGGACCAGACCGGCACCAGGCTGCCGACATTCTCCGCCGTGATCTGATTGAGCGGGCTGTAGCCCCAGCCTTCGTAATTGCCGCGCCAGGACAGCCAGTTCTCAGGCTCCGGGTTCGCGAGCCGCTCGTCGGTCACCGGATTGTAGTCCTGGGCCATCGCGGCCATGCCGAAACCGCCGACGACCGTCGTCGCCAGCAGGCCCCCTCGCAACAGTCCCCACGTCGTCATCGTTTGCTCTCCCTTTTTGCTTCGTTGGCGGCATGGCCTGAAGGCCAGGCCCGATCCGGTCGAGGGTCGAACGCCTCTACTTCTTCCGCGGTCCCGGTTTCCGCGTGAACTCCCCGGTCGCGACGACGAAACCTTCCTCGTCGACCGCCAGCGGTATCGCCGCGAGCGGCGACTTCGCCGGCCCGTTTTGCGGCCGCGCATTGTCCAGCGGATCGAATTCCGAAAGATGGCAGTGGCAACGGAAATGCTGCTCCTCCGCTTTCCAGGAGGCGATAGTGCAGCCGCGATGGGTGCAGAGCGCCGAATAGACCAGAACGCCCTCTGCGGAACGCTCGCGGGTCTCCTCCTCCATGGCGGCGGGATCGAGCTCGACCATCAGGAGCCGGTTCAGCCGGTTCTTCCGGCGCAACACACCCTCCTCGGTGGCAAAGGGAAACCCGATTACCGGCGCCTCGCCGGGCTTCAGGAGGCCCGGACGCAGCAGTTCGCCCTTCAGAGCACCCTTGGTGATCTCGAACCGATCGCCGGCCTGAGGCGGCATCGATTCGGGCTTTTTCGCAGCGAGGGATGGATGGGAAATGAGCGTGACACCGGCTATTCCGAGCGCCGACGACACCACATCGCGTCTGGTCTGACCTTTAGTGCTTCTGGAGCCTCCCAAGGACCGTTCTCCGACCTTTTCAGACGTTCACATGCACATGTCCCTTAGAATTGTTCGAAGTCGTGGCCGGGAGCAAGTTGCCTGGAACCAATAGTGATCATAGGCAAAACCTATGACGGCCGGTGACGCCGGTCCGGCCTTTGAACCTCGCCCCGTCGATTCATATGAAGACAGGGGCGACGAGCGTTTTGCCCAGCCCTTGCGGAGGCGTCCATGATTTCGAGAAGCGCGCTGCTCGCAGCGGCACTGCTGCTGTCCGAGAGCCATGGTTGGGCCCTCACTTTGACAGAAGGCTCCGTCTGGCCGGACATGCCGATCCCCGTCTGCTTCGAAAACCCGCGCGCCGACCACAAGCAGGACCGCCAGCAGATCCGAAAAGCCATCGAGCAATCCTGGGCGAAGGAGTCCGCCGTCACCTTCTCCGGCTGGCGCGCCTGCCGCCAGGACAGCAAAGGCATTCGCATCCGTCTCAGCGACCATCACCCCAAAACGATCGCCCGCGGCCGCCAGCTCGACGGCCTCGAAAACGGCATGGAGCTTCCCAAGCTCTGGGGCCTCGCGTCGCTCTCGATCAACGCCAAATCCACTGTCCATGAATTCGGCCACGCGCTTGGCTTCGGTCACGAATACGCGCGCCCCGACGCCCCCTATCAGGACGCCTGCGCCGCGACGCGGCCGAACGGCGAGCGCTATCTCGAAGAGGACCTGGCCATCACGGCCTTCGACTTCGACAGCATCATGGTCGGCTGCGTCGAAGGCGCGACCGAAGCCTTTTCCATCGGTGTCCCCAAACTCAGCGCCGCCGACATCTACGGGCTGGTCGAAACCTACGGCTCCGCCCCCCACAACATCCTTGATGAAGACGAACCAGGCGACCTCTTCGGCCACAGCCTGGCCGTCGGCGACTTCAACGGCGACGCCTACCCCGACCTGGCCATTGGCGCCCCCGGCAAAAGCCTGGCAGGCTTAGGCGATGCTATAGCGGAACCGCACCGGGCGGAAGGTGCCGTCTACCTCTACAAGGGCCACGACATCCGAGGGCTCCGCCCCTGGACCCGCCTCACTGGCGACGGCGCCCCGGGCTTCGGCACCCAGCTCCGAACCGCCCACCTCGACGACAACAATCGCGCCGACCTCATCGTCACATCAGCCGACGGCACCATCACCATCTTCAAAGGCCACTCCAGCAAACCACCGCAACCCTGGCCCGACGCCCCCCCCGCCCCCGCCATCACCGAGATCGCCGCTGCACCCGCAGCCGACGTCACGCCATTCGACATCGAGCCAAGTCCGGAAAAAATCGGCTTCGGTCACGCCACCGCCCTGGCCGACCTCGACGCCGACGGCCACGACGACCTCATCGTCACTGCCCCTGGAGCACTGGTCGACGACGCCCCCGCCGGCCAGGTCTTCATTTACCGCTCACGGGAAACGGACCACCTTTGGAAGGAGCGCCCGAAAACCTTCACCCCGTGGTACCGCTTCGGCCAGTCCTACTAAATGGCGTGTCGCGGCCACTTCGTCGAATTGGACCCGAGGTGAATGGCGGGTCGATGTCTCTGTCATGGCTCCAATTTTTTCAGCTTCGGAGCCTGCGAAGCCGGAGCGGTTCGGACGGCACCGCCAGGGCTTACGCTGCCGATGCCAGGTGCTTCGCCAGCCTCAGAGTCAACTGGACGATGGTAAGTGTCGGCGGGGCATGCCCGCCTGTCGGAAAGACGCTCGACCCGGCAACATACAAGTTCTGCGTGCCGAAGACCTTGCAGTGACGATCGACCACGCCTTCGCCTGGTCGGGCTGCCATCCGCGTCGTTCCGATGTGGTGACCGCCATGCGCTCCACGTTCCCCCTCCGCCATACCGGCCACGCCCGCTCCCTCGTCAAGGAGCCAGTCGGCAACCCGGATGCGGCCGATGTCGGTCTCGGCAAAATAGCGCCCCAGTTCCAACATGCATCTCTTGAGCGTCGCTTTGTCGACATCGAGCAGCTGCCAGTCGACAGTGGCGCGGCGCATGCCCAGCCGATCACGGTCGTCCGACAGCATGACCCGGCTGTTGTAGTTCGGAGCCTGCTCCGACCGCGTCATGACGACAGCGTTGGACCCGTCGTCAGGCAACGCTTCGATACGGTGAGCCAGCCAGCATTTCTCCTGCTTGAAGTCCGCGTCGAGAGAGCGGACGGCGCTAAGCGCCAGGTCGTTGGAACAGATCATCCGTTTCAGTCGCGACTTGAGCGGGCCTTTGGAGCGTGCCATTCGACCTTCGATCGCCTTTACGCGAAGTTCGCAATTCAAGATCCCGGCGGCACGCTGAAACTCCCGCGTCGGCGCGAAGGACACGGCGTCGCGCATCCTGGTTTCTGTCTTCACATCGTCGAACAAGTCCGACAACGGATCGCTCAGGAGCGCGAAACCCAAATCAGACTGGATGTGGTCCATGAAGTATCGACCCACCAGATCGTGATGATTGCCGATCCCGTGCTCGATCTGATCGTTCGCATTGAGAAGCGAACGGGCATTCTCGATGCCGCCCATGGCCAGCACGAAGCGGTCGGCGCGCACAATGACTTTCTGGTCGGGATCATGGGTGTGCGTGACCTCGAATCGGGTGACTCTTCCCGACGCCGTATCGATGCCTATGTCGGTCACGCTCGCGTTGAGCACGGCGCAAACATGCTCGCTCGCCCTAAGCTCGCCGGCGTACTTCTCACCAAAGCGCACCGGCGGACTCATCTGGGTCTCGAAGCGTCTCAACCTGCTGCTGGCTTCTCCGGCCAATTCATGCGAACGGAAAAGATTGTCGATCTCGAGAATGTCGGCAGCCTGCGCCAGAAAAGGAGAAAGATCAGCTTTGGCGATGGGCCACCCCGACGCCGCTATTTCCGGTCGTGCCATGAAATCGAGGTCGTCGAACGGCACGCAAAATCCGGCCCAGTGGTTCGACGAACCGCCAAGAAACCGCAGCCGCCCAACGTCCAGATCAAAATAGTCTCGCCCGATATTCTTGCCGGCATACAGTTCCTGCGATTCCGCCGTGAAGTCGATGTCGCCGCCTTCGAGAAGCAGGACGCGCATGTCGCTGCGAGCGAGCTCCAGGGCGAGCGTAATACCAGCAACGCCACCGCCGGCAATGCAAACATCGAACTGCAGCGCGGGCTTGCGACTTGCAATGAAGTCGTGAAAGCCGACCAGCATCCTATCGTCGCAGATCGAGGTCTGAGGACCTTAATATCCAGCCCCTGTAGAGGACGATTTGATCGTCCGGTTCGGCGCGCGTCCTGCCCGTCGTCAAACAAAGGCTCAACATCGACATAAGGACCGACAAGCTGAATTCCCTTCGCTGCACAGCTTCCCCCGTATGTTCTTATGTAGAATGCCAGGGCCTTACCAAGCGCCGTCGGCGACCTCAATATCAGGATGTCGGCTGGCGAAGAATTCGGCCGAGTGTGACCATACGGTTACAATGGGTCGGTCGGCGATGTCGCGAAGCCTGCGACGTCTTCGTACGTTGCCATCGGAACGATGGTGAGAGCGTTGCGCTCCACCGGGACAAGGGCAGCTGCGCCGATCGGAGCAGCGATATCATCGTTGAAACAAGAGCTTTTCGCGATCAGGCAGCACAAATCATCTGCGCATCACGACGGGTGCAGATGCTCGATCTTGACGCCATGCCGCTCGTTCAGCCGCCGGGCGATCAATGAGCGATGACAGGCTTCGGGGTCGCGCTCGACACAGAGAAGAGCCGCTGTACCACAGATCGGCAGCGCCGATACGATCGGCGCAAGGTCGGCGTGATCGAGGATCTCCGTGATGTAGCGGCGGGTATATTCGGACGCTAGTTCACGGCGCGAGCGCTTGCCGACGCCCTGGCGGTCATCCTCGGCATATTGGAGATGGCGGAGGTCGGTGGTCGGGGCGAGCTCGGGGTGGTGCTCGTAGGCGATCCCGGCATCGGCGAGCGCCGCCTGCAGCCGGCGCGCGTTTGCCCAGGCATACTCACGGCCGCGGACGCCGCGGCGTTGGCGCACGTCGAGCAGAAGGCGGACGTCAGCGCCCCGCAGTCGCTGCAGGAAGGCCTCGCCGTCGAAGCCATAGACGCCGATCGTCACCATCCTGAGCATCGGAAGTCACCCGCTCGCGCTTGTCGTGTGCCGGGTCATGGCGCCCCTCTGGCGGCTCCGACAAGTCAACCGACCGCCGGTGGCGGTACGATTTCGGTTTCGAAGTCGGCGGGCGAGACGATCTCGAGCACCTCGAAATCCTCGGAGCAGGCGATTTCGCGATGCTTGATCATCGGCGTCTGCAGAATGGCATCGCCCTTCCTGATGGTGTGCTCCCCCTGCCCTTCATATTCGAAGGTCGCCCAGCCGTTCAGCACCATGACGAACTGGAAGTCGCATTTGTGGATGTGCCACTGCTGCACCTTGTCCGCCTGCTTCTTGCCGTTCGCCTTGATGATATGCGCGACGTAGTCGCCCTTGGTCCCATCCTTGATGCCGAGATCCCGATAGTCGAAGATTTCCCGAAGTCCCGGCGTCCACTCCGCCTCGCTCGCGAGATTGTGGACGAACGTCCAGCCCTTATCTGCCACTGCTGCCTCCCAATACTGACTCCGCGAAGCGTCACCCCCTCAACGCGGCGCGTTGAAGCCGCCTCCGCCGGGGGTTTCCATGACGAAGATATCGCCTTCGGCCATTTCGGTCTCGTCATTTCCACCGAGTTCGTCGACCCGGCCATCGGCGCGTTCGACCGCGTTCCGCCCCGGCGCCCCTTCCTCGCCGCCATCGACGCCGAACGGCCGTGTGATCCGGTGTGAGGTCAGGACCGTGGTGGTCATCGGCTCCAAAAACCGCAGCCTGCGAATGATCCCGTCTCCGCCTGAATACCGGCCCTTGCCGCCGGAGCCTTTGCGGATCCTGAATTCCTCCAGTCGCACCGGGTAGCGCCATTCCAGCACCTCGGGGTCGGTCATCAGCGTGTTGGTCATGTGGCAGTGAACCGCGCTCGCCCCCTCGAAGTCGGGCCCGGCCCCGGTGCCGCCGCAGATGGTCTCGTAGTTCTGATACTGATCATTGCCGTAGACGAAGTTGTTCACTGTTCCCTGCGAGCCGGCGATGACACCGAGCGCGCCGTAGAGCGTGTCTGTAATGCTTTGAGAAACCTCGGTATTCCCGGCGATCACGGCCGCGGGATACTGTGCGTTGATCATCGATCCCTCGGGCGCAATAACCTTCAGCGGCTTCAGGCAGCCCTCGTTCAGGGGAATGTCGTCGTCGACCAGCGTCCTGAACACGTAGAGCACGGCGGCCTTGGTCACGGCGAGCGGCGCGTTGTAGTTCTTCTCGTCCTGATCGGACGTACCGGAAAAATCGATCACCGCCGAGCGGCCGGCCTTATCCACCCGAATCGCCACCCGGATTTCCGCCCCATTATCAAGCGGATAGGTGAACGAAGAATCTTTCAACACGTCGATCACCCGACGCACCATCTCCTCGGCATTGTCCTGGACGTGGCCCATATAGGCCTGGACGACGTCGAGCCCGAAATGGCCGACCATCTTCCGGATCTCGGCCGCCCCGGTCTCGTTCGCGGCGATCTGCGCGGTGATGTCGGCCATGTTCTGATCGACGTTCCGACAGGGATATTTTCCGGACTCTAGAAGGTTGCGAGTCTCCTCTTCACGCAGCGTCCCACGATCGACCAGCTTCCAATTGTCGATCAGCACGCCCTCCTCCTCGATATGCCGGCTGTCCGGCGGCGCGGAGCCCGGCGTCCGCCCGCCGATGTCGGCGTGGTGGCCACGCGAGCCGACGTAGAAGAGGATGTCCTCGCCGGCCTCGTCGAACACCGGTGTTATCACCGTCACATCAGGGAGATGGGTGCCGCCGTTGAAGGGAGCGTTGAGCATGAAGACGTCGCCGGGGCGCATCTTGCCGGCATTCAGCCTGGCGATGGTGCGCACCGAATCGCTCATCGAGCCAAGATGAACCGGCACATGGGGCGCGTTGGCCACCAGGGCACCCTCGCTGTCGAAAAGCGCGCAGGAAAAATCCAGCCTTTCCTTGATGTTGACGGAATAAGCCGTGTTCGCGAGGGTCACGCCCATCTGCTCGGCGATCGACATGAAGAGGTTGTTGAACACCTCCAGCATCACCGGATCGACCGAGGTGCCGACGGCCTCGGTTTCCTCTTTCGGTTGATTTCTTCTTAGAACGAGATGCCCGAACCTGTTGAATTCACACGCCCATCCAGCCTCGATGGTATTGGTGCTGTTGGCCTCGACGACGATCGCAGGACCGTCGATCACATGTCCCGGCGCCAGCTGGTTCCGGTGGTAGAGAGGCACTTCCTGCCAGGCTCCGCCACTCCACATTTCCACGGTTTCACAGATGGCTAGCGTCGTTTCTTCAGGCAGTGAGGTCATCTCGACCTCATCCGCGGCGTCGGCCTTGGCGATGGCTTCGAGAGACAGCGCCTCGACCATCAGCTTGCGCTCGGGCACGGCGAAACCGAAGCGGGATTTATGTGCTTCTTCAAATGCTTGGCGCATTGCATCAATACCCGCAAAATCCACCAGAAGCGGCTGGTGGGTGCCTTCGTAACGGATATGCACCTGTCGGATCGTCTCGATGCGCCCGGCTTCTATCCCCTGTCCTTTCAGCTCGCTGACCGCATCTTCCTCCAGATTGTTGAAATCACGCAATAATTCTTCCTCGAGACCTTCCGCAAGGGCCTTTTCCACCTGACCTTCGCGCATCGCGCGGATGTCGGCGAGGCCCATACCGTAGGCGGACAGAACGCCGGCGAAAGGATGGAGTAAAACCGTTGAAATACCTAATGAATCCGCGACCAGACAGGCATGCTGCCCGCCGGCGCCTCCGAAGCAGTTGAGCGTGTATCCGGTGACGTCATGACCGCGCTGCACGCTGATCTTCTTGATCGCGTTCGCCATGTTTTCGACCGCGATCCGCAGGAATCCTTCGGCCACTTCTTCCACCCTCGGCTTTTCACCGCCGGTGAATTCTTGAATGTTTTCAGCAAGTTCCGAGAATTTTCTACGAACGATCCCGGCATCCAGCGGCTCGCTGGCGTCGGGGCCGAAGACTTCGGGGAAGTGGTGGGGCTGGATCTTGCCGAGGAGAACGTTGGCGTCGGTCACCGCGAGCGGGCCGCCGCGGCGGTAGCAGGCGGGCCCCGGATTGGCGCCTGCAGAGTCGGGACCGACGCGGTAGCGCGCACCGTCGAAGTGCAGAATCGAGCCGCCGCCGGCCGCCACGGTGTGAATGTGCATCATCGGCGCTCGCATGCGCACGCCGGCCACCTCGGTCTCGAATGCGCGCTCATAGGCGCCATCGAAATGGGCGACGTCGGTCGACGTGCCGCCCATGTCGAACCCGATCAATTTGCCGAAACCTGCGATCTTCCCGGTCTGCACCATGCCGACCACGCCGCCCGCCGGCCCGGACAGGATGGCGTCCTTCCCCTGGAACAGCCGCGCATCGGTCAGCCCGCCGTTCGACTGCATGAACAGAAGGCGCGAGCCCGCGCCGGGGTTCACTTGGAGCTCGTCGGACACCTGGTCGACATAGCGCCGGAGGATCGGCGAGAGATAGGCATCGACCACCGTGGTGTCGCCGCGCGAAACCAGCTTCATCAGCGGGCTGACCTCGTGGCTCACCGAGACCTGCGTGAACCCGATCGCCTTCGCGATCGCGGCGACACGCGCTTCGTGGTTGGTGTAGCGATAGCCGTGCATGAAGGCGATGGCGGCGGCGCGGATGCCGTCGTCGAAGGCCTGCTGCAGCGCCTCGGCGGCCCGCGCCTCGTCGAGGGGGATGACAACCTCGCCATGGGCGCCGATGCGCTCCTCGATTTCGGCCACCCGCTCATAGAGCAGGCTCGGCAGCACGATCTCCAGATCGAACAGCTTCGGGCGGTTCTGGTAGCCGATGCGCAGAAGATCGCCGAGCCCCCTGGTGATCAGCAGCAGCGTCCGGTCCCCCTTCCGCTCCAGCAGCGCATTGGTCGCGACCGTGGTCCCCATCTTCACCGACGTGCCGCCCGGAACCGGGTCGCCGGGGGCAAGATCCAGGACCTGCCTGACACCTTCGACCGCCGCGTCCTTGTACTGCTCGGGGTTCTCCGAGAGCAGTTTCAGGGTCTGGATCCCGCCGTCCGGCGCTTTGGCCACGATGTCGGTGAAGGTGCCGCCGCGATCGATCCAGAACTGCCACATGCGTGTTGCCTCCCTCGGCTGCGGGTATGAATGCGACCTGTCTCCTGAGTAGAGGATGCTACGGTTCGAGGCCAGTGACCGGCGGCCTTTCTGCCAAGATTGACAAGGTCATGGCCAATGGCCATAAGTCGGGCGCTGCCGAGATTTCGGCAATATTGCACAGACCGAGATCGTGAATTTGACTTCCGAAGCTCGGCGCAGATTTCGACGAAACGAGAAGAAATGAACGAAATGAAAAAGGGAAGAAAGCGGTTCCTCCATATTGCCGTCATGCTGACCGTCGTCGCGGTGGTGCCCCTCGTCTTCGCCGAGATTTTTCTTCGACTTTTCCATCCGCAGGCCATGATGTGGCCGCGGCTGCAGTTCTCGCCCGAATACAGCGTGCGCATGCCGCCGGACACGGTCATGGTCAACCGCATGCCGGGGGAATGGGAATTCACCTACACCGTCAACGCCGACGGCTATCGCGGCGAGGCGGTGCCGATCTCCAATGCCTACGACAAGGACAACATCGTCATCCTCGGCGACTCCTACAGCTTCGGCTACGGCGTGAACGACGGCGAGGAATATCCGGCCCTCATGGCCGAGCGCCTCGGCGCGAGCCACGACATCGTCAATCTCGGATCGGGCGGATGGGGCCTCGGTCAGGAGATCCGCCGCTATTACGAGTTCGGCCGCCTGTTCGAACCGTCCATCGTCATCCTGCAATATTCGGCGAACGACGTGCCCGACAACCTCTACCACGCGGTCACGGCGATCGAGGACGGCCGCTTCACCTTCACCGACAGCTACGTGCCCCTCTACTGGCTGAAGGACAGGCTGTCCCGCTCCTCCATCCAGTACAGCCAGCTCTACAACTTCGTCCGCCAGAATCTCTACTGGTATTTCCGCGGCCAGTCGCTGGAGGAAAACCTCGACCATGCGGATGTCGAGAACGAAGACCGGAAGCTCGTGGAAACCTACAACGACCTTCTGTCCACCTTCGTCGACGATCTTCGCGATGACGGCATCGAGGTGATCTACATCGCGGTCAACGACCAGCTCGACTACTACCCCGCGGTCAAGGACCACGTCATGGCGCTCGATCGCCAGGGCCGCCTCGACTATGTCGAGGTCACCGACTGGTTCGACGGCGTCACCGACTACGCCTCGCCCGAAGGCCACTACTGGGGCGCGAAAGCCCACGCCATCGTCGGCGAGCGCCTCGCCGAAAAAGTCGGCGGCGTGGCCACCTCAGGGATTTTCGACCCTCATCGATAAAAGCGGTGGCGTGTCCACCTCATGGATTCCGACCGTCGTCGACAAAAAACGCCAGGTTTTGCCTGGTATGCGGGCTCGCCTCGGAAGACCGGAGGCCTTCATCCTTTCCTTACCTATTTATGCGACAACGGGCGCCTTTGATGGTCCATGCGATCCTGGGGGTCCGAGCCTCGCCCATATTTTCTTTCGGGCGGACGGATTCCCAGGGTCGCATGGACCTGTCGGGCATCATGCCGGGAATGTGTTAAAGATCGGTTGCGGATGCGTTGGAAACATGCGGTGGCCGGACCGTTGGCGATGGATCGGGCGGCGTGGTTCGTCACGGGATCAGGCCGCCGCAATTCCTGCCTCGGGAGAAGGCGATGACCTGTCGCGGTCCCGCGGTCCGCGGGAGGCGTTCGTCTCGGCATGCGCTTTCGGGGGGCAGGCGCATCGTCATGGCGGCGAAGGAGCGGCAGAGGGAGGAGGCCGATGAACGAAAAGATCCTGATCGCCGGCGCCGGACCCTCGGGGCTGGTCGCCGCCATCGAACTCCGTCGACGCGGACTGCCGGCGCGGATCGTGGACAAGGCCGAGGACTTCGCCGAGCAGTCGCGCGCGATCGGGATCAATCCGCGGACACTTTCGATCCTGGAGCCCTCTGGCGCGACCGAGCGTCTGCTCGCCGAGGGCACCCGGATTTTTCGCGCGTTCATGCACTTTGGCGGCGGTCGCACCGCCAGGCTCGACTTTACGGGGCTGGACACGCCCTACCCGTTCATGCTGGCCCTCCCCCAATCCCGCACCGAACGCCTATTGAACGAGGTGCTCGCAGCACTCGGCGTTGGGGTGGAGCATGGGACGGCGCTGACCGGCTTCGAGCCAAGCCCAGACGCTGGCAGCGTCCGCTGCCGGATCGCGGGGCATGGCGGCGAGAGCGAGGTGGTCGCAAAAAAACTGATCGGGGCGGACGGCGCGCACAGCACGGTGCGCGAGCAGGCGGGCATCGCCTTTCCCGGCGACGCCCTGGATGTCGATTGGACCCTCGCCGACGTCGTCCTCGACTGGCCCTACCCGCCGAACGAGCTGCACGTCTTCTTCGACGCCACCGGTTTTCTCTTCACCATCACCATGGGCCACGACACCTACCGCCTGGTCAGCCCCGACGCCGCCCCGGAGGCCCGGCTGCCCAAGGGCGCCAGCGTCAAACAAGAAATCTGGCGCTCCAGCTTCCGCGTGCACCACCGCCAGGCCCCAACCTACCAGGTTGGATCGGTTTACTTGGCTGGCGACGCCGCCCACGTCCACTCGCCCATGGGTGCACGCGGCATGAACATGGGCATAGCCGACGCCGCGACCCTCGCCTGGCTGCTTTCCGAGGGACGCGAGGCCGAGTACAGCGCCATCCGGCACCCGATCGGCGCCCGCACCATCGCGATGGTCAGGCGGCAGACGCTGCAGGTTAGCAGCCATTGGGGGCGTCGGTTTGCGGGCGTGTTAGCGCCGCTCGCGCTACGGCTGCCCGCGGTTCATCGGTTTGCGACGCGGTTTGTCACGGGGCTGGCTGATCCGGAGCCGGGGTGGTTGTAGAGAGTGGACTATCTGAAAGTAGATCGATAGCTATTCTCAAACCAGACCTGCGAACAGATTCAAGGGAAAACAGTAACAATAGAGATTTGCATTGAGCAGAACCGGTATCCGATCACAGTTTACCGTACATACAATATATGTTTGTTTGCCTTTTCTGTCTCCTGCCTAGTCGAATTGGAGTTTAGAGTCTATTCAAAATCGACTCCATGAGGTATGTGCCTCCCACGTTCTCCGTGACCTCAGGCGACGAGATATCATGAGTGAAGAGTATCATTATCCACCAGAGATCTTTGAGGCTTGTAGAAGCGATCCCCTACCTGACCCGCTCCAAAAGATCAGTGTTAGATTTCTTCACTGGCGCAGGAGTTCGCAAAGCATATCTAGTAGATCTGTCGAAGCAGCTCCAATCAGATCGAACGTCGATTAACAAATTTGATATCACTCGTACCGTGCTTAAACGGGTCAATGAAGGCGGAGATGGTGATCTGAGAGCGCGCCGCGAGATTATCCGTCGGGTTGTTCAAACTGAAGACTATTCTACATGCTATCCCGACAACCAGCTGATTGCCGAAGGCTTAGTCGCTAAATTGCAGCGTTTGGTGAATGTAAAAGATGCCTTTACCCGTATGAACGAGGAAAGAAAGGAGGAAAGAAATAAAAATAGAGAGAAACATCTTGAAGAAATTGAATCTAAGAAACGTCTGTCTAAAAATATTGATTGTATAAAAGCTGATCTCTATGCTCTATTTTCGTTGGATGATCCACATAGGCGTGGAAAAGACTTAGAGGGCATTCTTAATCGACTTTTTGCAGCGTACGAAATCTCGGTTCGTGAAGCGTTCACACTAAAATCGGACGATGGAGGAATCACAGAACAGATTGACGGTGTGGTTGAAATTGATGGTGAAGTTTACCTCGTCGAAATGAAGTGGGAAAACAAGCCCCTGGGAAAAGATAAAGTTTCGAGTCATTTGGTGAGAGTGTATCATCGAGGACAAGCGCGAGGTATTATAATTTCGTCGAGTGGATATACCGATCCCGCTATAGAGATAGTACGTGAAGCGCTGCAGAAAGCCCCATTCTGCTTGTGCCTATTACAAGAGATTGTCTTCTTGCTTGAAAATAGATTGGACCTCAAAGAGATGCTGAGGACCAAGATTCGAGGAGCGGTAATAGACAAAAAGCCGCTGGTCTCTATCGTCCAAATTCCAATTAGATCATGAAATCCCCCTTTCTGAGGAACCGTTTAGGATTCATACAAGCAAGAAGAAATCTGCAGTAATTTCCAATCGGTCATCTTTAAGTTCATACAGCATTATTCAACTCACCACCGACGGCCCTTCCCTGCCCGTCCGCGCCTTGATCTCGGCCACGGCTTCCGCCGCCTCGATCACCGGGGCGAGGGCCTGCTGCAGGTCCTGGTCGTGCTTGGCCGGGTCGGCCTCGTAGGACTCCAGGTAAACGCGGAGGGTCGCACCCTCCGTGCCGGTGCCGGAGAGGCGGAGGACGCAGCGGGCGCCGCCCTCGAAAAAAATTCGGATGCCCTGGTGGGCGGAGACCGACCCGTCGACCGGGTCGGTGTAGGAAAAATCGTCGGCTTTTTCGATGGTCAGGCTGGCGGCCTTCTGGCCGGGCAATGACGGCAGTTTCGGTCCCGCAGGTGTTGCATGACGCCCTCGGCCGCTGCCGACTCGACGGCCTCGTAGTCGTGGCGGGAGTAGAAGTGGCGGCCGTAGGTCTTCCAGTGTTCTCGAACCAGGTCCGCGAGCGGCCGTTGCCGCTCGGCGAGGATGTTGAGCCAGAGGAGCACGGCCCAGAGACCGTCCTTTTCGCGCACGTGGTCGGAGCCGGTGCCGGCGCTCTCCTCGCCGCAGAGCGTGGCCTTGCCCGCGTCCAGCAGATTGCCGAAGAACTTCCAGCCGGTGGGCGTCTCGAAGCAGGGGATGCCGAGCTTTTCGGCGACCCGGTCGACGGCCTGGGAGGTGGGCATGGAGCGGGCGACGCCTGCCAGGCCCTGGCTGTAACCAGGAGCGAGGTGCGCGTTCGCACCCAGGATGGCGAGGCTGTCGGAGGGGCTGACCACCAGGTTTTGGCCGACGATCAGATTGCGATCGCCGTCGCCGTCCGAGGCGGCGCCCATATCGTACTCGGTGTCGCCGGAAAGGGCGTCGACCAGGTCCTTGCAGTGCACGGGATTCGGATCGGGATGGTGTCCGCCGAAGTCCGGCTCCGGATCGCCGTTCACCACCGTCCCCGCCGGAGCACCAAGTAAACGCTCGAGGACGTTCCTCGCGTAGGGGCCGGTGACGGCGCTCATGGAGTCCATGCGCAGGCGGAAGCCGCCGGCGAACATTTTTCGGATTTTGTCGAAGTCGAAGAGGGACTGCATCAGCTCCGCGTAGTCCTCGACCGGGTCGATGATGTGCACACTGCACCCTTCGACGTCGGTGGTGCCGAGCCGGTCGAGGTCGATGTCGGGCGTGTCAGAGACCTTGTAAGCCTGAATGCGCTGCGTTCTCGCGAAGATCTTCGACGTGACGCTCTCGGGGGCCGGGCCGCCGTTCGAAATATTGTATTTGATGCCGAAATCGCCCTTCGGCCCGCCCGGATTGTGGCTGGCGGACAGAATGATCCCGCCAAACGCACCACGCTTACGGATCACGGCCGACGCCGCCGGTGTCGAAAGCAGTCCCCCCCGTCCGACGAGCAAGTCCCCGAAGCGGCTCGCAGCCGCCATTCTGATGATGGTCTGGATGGCGCGGTCGTTGTGGAAGCGGCCGTCGCCGCCGACCACCAGGGTCTTGCCCTCGAAGCCGTCGAGGCTGTCGAAGATCGACTGCACGAAATTTTCGAGATAATGGGGCTGCTGGAAGACGGCGACCTTCTTTCGGAGGCCCGACGTGCCGGGCTTCTGGCCTTCGAAGGGGCTGGTCTCGACGGTCCTGATGCTCATTTTTTCGGACTGATCCCTGGTTGATCCCGTATGGATGGCGCGGGATCGGCCCGGAGGCAAGGGCTAACGCGGAATTGAGCGGCCGTGCGTCCGCGGCGGGTGGCGAAAGGCGATCGGCTCGGGCATGATCCGGCGATGATCGGACGTCTCGGAAAAATCAGCGCTGTGCTCGCAGCACTGTCGGCACCATTGTCGATGGCGGCGGTGGCGGAGGATGCGCCGGTCGTGGTCGAGCTGTTCACGTCGCAGGGCTGCTATTCCTGCCCGCCCGCGGACGACCTTCTGGGCGAGCTTATCGCGCGGGAAGACGTGCTGGCGCTCGCCTTTCACGTCACCTATTGGGACCGGCTCGGCTGGCCGGACACGCTCGGCCTCGAGGCCGGGACCGCGCGCCAGGAGGCCTATGCGAGGTCGCTCGGCACGGGCCGGATGTACACGCCGCAGATGGTGGTGCAGGGCCGGATCGACGTGGTCGGATCGCAGCGCGCCCGGGTGATGCAGGCGCTGGAAATCGGCGCGGAGGCGAGCCGCCTCGAGCTTGGCCTGGATGGCGCCCGGGTCGACATTCCGGCGGGCGAGGCGACTGACGCTGTCCTATGGCTGGCAGCCTATGACGACGTCCACGAGGTCCCGATCGATCGCGGCGAGAACGCCGGCAAGACATTGACCTACCATCATGCCGTGCGCGAGCTGACCGAGCTCGGCCGCTATGACGGTTCTGCCATGAGCGCCGAACTGCCGCTGGCCCGCCTCGCCGCCGAGAGCCGGGACGGCGCCGCCGTCCTGCTGCAGCGGGCGAGCGACGGCGCGATCGTCGGCGCCGCGAGGGTGACGCTGCCCGCAAGCTAGGGGGCGACGCGCGCCCGCGTTTTTCTCGAAGAAACTTCATCACGGTTAACCCGGCGTTAACCTTCTTCCGTCATCCTCGCCCTGGAGCCGAATGACGACCGCGCCGCCGCCCGCCGGTGTCGAGGTCCAGTCCAGCCGGCTGCTGGCAGCAGCCGGCCGTCGATACAGGCGAGGCCGGCGGCGATGAGGGCCATGCCGGCGAGCTGGCCGATGGTGATGGTTTCGCCGAGGAACAGGATGCCGAGAAGAAGTGCGCTGATCGGAATGAGGAAGGTGACGAGCATGAGATTGGTGGCGCCGGCGAGCGTCAGGATCCTGAAATAGAGGATATAGGCGAGTGCCGTGCTCAGGACGGCGATGCCGATCATGGCTGCCCAGGTGGCAGCTCCGGGTGGCGGCAGCATCCACGGGCGGTCGATCGCGAGGACCAGCGGGATCAGCAGCGCCGTACTGCAGGTGACCTGGCCGCAGGCGATGATGGTCGGATCGAGGCCTCGAAAGCGGCGCCCGAAAATGCCGGCGAGGGCATAGGAAAAGGCTGCGGTCAGCACGGCGAGCTGCGCCAGCGCTTCGCCGCCGAGGCCCGCAAGCGCAGCGGGGCCGATCATCACGACGACGCCGACAAAGCCGGCCAGAACGCCCGCGAACCGGCTGGCGGTAAGCCGTTCGTCCGTGGTCAGAAGATGGGCGACGACCACGGCGAAGAGCGGTGTCGTGGCGTTCAGGATCGAAGCGAGGCCGGAGGTGATCTCGGTCTGACCCCAGACGATCAGGCTGAAGGGGATGAGGTTGTTGAGCGCGCCCATGGCCAGAAAGGCTGCCCAGAGACCGATGTCGGCGGGCATGCGTCTGCCGCTCGCCAGCAGCAGCAGGTGAAGGGCAAGCGCCGCGATGCCGACCCGGCCGAGGACGATGGTGAAGGGCGGGAGCTCGCGAAGAGCGAGCTCCGCGAAAAAGAAGGAACCGCCCCAGAGAACGGACAGGATGATGACGAGAAGCCAGGCTATGGCGCTCATGGACGGGGTGCCGGCGGTCATGCTGTCGGTCTCCGGACGATGTCGTCGATGTGTCGCGAAAGTCTTGAGACCTTGCCCGCGCAGCCTACGGACCGCCACCCGATTCCTGCGGCGATTTTTTGGAACAGACCCTCCGGGTTTTTTCCGGAGGGCACCACTCCCCAATCGTTCTGACGATGGCGAAAACCCCCTGGAGAGACGGCGGCCGCGGCCGAAGCTGCGTGGTAGCATCAACCGCCGGAGAAGGATGGCCCCGGGCTCATCGGCAATTGGCGGACGTTGGGGGATCCGAGAGCTGTTCCCGGTCAGGTGTATCGCCGGATCGACAAGGAATTGCGGTGATAGCAAATTGGTGGAGCGTGCCTCCCGAAAGCTGTCCGAGCGAATTCATGATGTCGTCTTTTCTTGGTGGATGCGATGTGGTCGTGACGGCGCAAGCGGCAAGCGACGAAGATGCTTCGAAGCAACGTGGGGCTTGCATGGCAGGAGTCCATTGAAGTGACACGTTGCGGCCGGCTCAGGATTCGTCATCGGTCTCGAGCGATGCGCAACGAAAAGAGATCGTCGCAGTTCGCCCTCTTCCTCCCCGGAGCTTGACGCGCCCCACCAGGAAGGTTCTCTGGCCCTTGAGCCTGTACGAGGTTTTTTGCTCCTTTCGACGGCGTCCCCCCTCTGAGGACGTGAAGGCCGGATCGCGCCGCGGTTTGTCGCGGCCGGCATGGGCCAGAGCAAGATGAAACCGGCGGGAGAGCCCTGATGGGACAGGAGCACGCGCGGAGGCGTGCTGACGTCGGCTCGGGCTTGGTAGGGGGGCGGTCGGTGAGCGCAGATCGAGCGACGCAGTTCCGAGTCTCGGTGATATGAAATGCGTGGCTCCAGCACAGCGATGAGCGGGGATTTCGCGAGCCCGGGCTGGCCGATGGCCCACGGACCGATCGCACTCTCGTGTCGTCGTTGTCAGGCGGCGCTATAGCGATCGATGCCCCTGGAATCGGTGGTTCGCGTGACAACGCCCTTGAAGACGAGATGGTTCAGGTGGGCGACCGCCTCGCCGAGGGCGAAGCCGAGCTGATGCGCGTCGAGCTCGCGCTCGAACAGCGCGGGCATGATCTCGACCGCCGTGCGGCCATCGCCTGCGGCCTCGAGCGTACGGGCCAGGCGGTCGCGATGATGCTCGATCAGCTGGTCGATCCGGGCGTGCAGGCCGTAAAAGGGCTGGCCGTGTGATGGCAGGACGAGTGCGCTTTCCGGCAGCGCGCGAAAAGCGTCCAGGCTTTCGATGTAGTCGGCGAGCGGATCCGCCTCCGGCTCCGCCGGCCAGACGCTGATATTGGGCGAGATCCGCTGCAGCACCTGGTCGGCGGCGATCAGCAGATCGCGCTCGGCGCTGTAGAGCGCGATCATCTCGGGCGCATGGCCGCGGCCGATCAGCACGCGCCAGAGCTCGCCGTCGATCACCAGCTCGTCGTCATGGCGCACCCGCGTGTAGCTGGACGGCGGCGCGCTCGCCCGGGTTCGATAGACATTGCCGCGACTTGCGCGCGCGGCGATCCGCTCAGGCTCGAGGCCGGCTCGATGGTCGAAGCGGCTGCCGGCCTCGCCGAAGGCCTTGCTGCCGTCGTGAACCAGGGCGCGTGCGGTGAGCCACTCGGTGCGGGTCGCCCAGAAGGATGCACCCGTGCGCTCGCAGAGCCAGCCCGCGAGCCCCATGTGGTCGGGGTGAAAATGGGTGGCGATCAAGCGCCGCAGCGGCAGGCCCTGAAGGAGTGATCCCAGACGTTCGTCCCAATAGGCCCGGGTCGCGTCATTGTCGATGCCGGTATCGATCAGCGTCCAGCCGTCGCCGTCGCGCATGAGCCAGAGATTGACGTGATCGAGGGCGAAGGGCAGCGAAAGACGAAAGCCCATCAGCCCTTCGGCCATCGGAACGACCGGACCCTCCGCCTCCAAATGGAGGTCGGGAACAGTGCGGATCGCTTCGCCGGCAGCGTGATCGTTCAACATGCATCTCCTGGCCTGCTGGGACGTTCAGCTTAGTGCTCGTCCGAAAAGATTTCGAGAGTGCCGGAGCGATTTCGTCGCCTGGTTCCAGCGCTCGCACCAGGACGGTCACTGCCGCCGGCGGTTCGCGCCGAGGTGTCCGACGCCCGATCCGGCGGCGGCGCCATCGGCTCGGAGGCTCTGCGAAGTTGGGCTTCCCCAAGTCGCCGCAAGAGCCAGACCGATGATGCGTTCACGGGTCGTCGCCCGGACAGGGTGACAAGGCCGAGGTCGGGTGAAAAAAGCGGTGGCGACCCATGGTAATCGTCGCACGTCCCCTCGTTTCCGTCGCCGCACGTCCGCTTTCGCTCCAGCTTTTCCAAAACCCGACAGCATGAAGGCAATATTTCATCCGGCCGGCAAAGAATAGATGCGTCGTTTTTGCCCATTGTTCTTAGGCAGGATCGGGCAACTTGTACGAAACGGGCCGGTCTGTCGTATTTGCGACATGTCGGGTCGCACGCGACTTGACGCTCGCCGCCGCCACAGGCTACGGAACCCGCCTCACGTCAATGAAACGCCGCTCGAGGAACGCCTTCATTTCATGATCGAAGACCAGCGCATGGAGATCGGCATGGCGGCGCGGCACCTCGTCCGCGCGGCGGCGGTCGGCGGTCTGGCCACGGTCATGCGCGAGGCGGAGGGGGCGCCGTTCGCATCGATGGTCGCGACGGCGACCGATCACGACGGCTCGCCGATCCTCCTGCTCTCCGACCTGGCCGAGCACAGCAAGAACCTCGTGCTGGACGATCGCGTGTCGCTCCTGCTGACGGCCGCCTCGTCCCATGAGGATCCTCTCGCCGGCGAGCGGCTCACGCTGCAGGGCAGGCTCGCCCGATCGGACACACCCGCCCTCCGCAGGCGCTATCTCGCCCGCCATCCGGCCGCCGCCCTTTATGCCGATTTCGCGGATTTCGGCTTCTATCGCCTGACGATCGACCGCGCTCACCTCGTCGCCGGGTTCGGCAGGATCCACTGGATCGAGCCCGATGCGCTCATGACGAAGCCATCCGATGCGCTGGTCGCCGCCGAAGACGACATCGTCAGCCACATGAACGAGGACCACGCCGATGCGCTGCAGCTTTATGCGACCCGACTGCTTGGCCAGGAAGACGGCGACTGGCGCATGATCGGCGTCGACCGTGAGGGCGTCGATCTGCGCGCGGACAATCGGACGGCGAGGCTGCCCTTCGCGCGGCTGATGGAGAATAGCACCGACGTACGTAAGGAATTGATAAGGTTGGTTAATAAAGCGCGACAGGCTTGAAGTAGAAAGGCGGCATGATCTAAGTTCTTGCCTCAAGAAGCATAGTGAAATTCCCGGAACTAAATCGCGCGCTACTCATTAATCATAGACCAACGGCACCAATCCAATAACGATAAGGATGTCAAGACTGTGGAGAAGACCATGCGGCAGATCGGACCCGTCATCAGTCGACACGCTCTGGACGGCCTGGGCCTAAGCGAGCCCGGCCTGGTTCGGTGGAACCTTCCGCCGGCGGCGTTGATCCAGCAGGCGGTTCAGCGCCGCGAAGGGACCCTGGTGACCGGCGGTGCCTTCAACGCCACCACCGGCAAGCACACCGGCCGGTCGCCGAACGACAAGTTCTTCGTCGATCACGCGAGCCTCGCGAACAGCATCGACTGGGGCAAGGTCAACCGGCCGATCGCCGTGGACGCTGCCGAGAGGATCTGGGCCAAGGCACGCCAGCATGTCGCCGGACGCGATCTGTTCGTCCAGGATCTGGTGGCAGGCGCCGATCCTGCCTATCAGCTGAAGGTGCGCGTGATCACCGAGCAGGCCTGGCACAATCTGTTCGCCCGCAACATGTTCCGCGTGCCGGGCGACGAGGAGCGGGCCGGATTCGAACCGGACTACACCGTGCTCCAGGTGCCCTCGCTCGAGACCGATCCGGCCAGCGACGGCACCAATTCCGAAACCGCCATCCTGGTCGATCTGGAGAAGAAGACCGTTCTGGTCTGCGGCTCCAGCTATGCGGGCGAAATCAAGAAATCGATCTTCGGCGTCCTGAACTATCTGCTTCCGGAAATGGGCGTCATGCCGATGCACTGCTCGGCGAATGTCGGCCCGCGCGGTGACAGTGCGATCTTCTTCGGCCTGTCCGGGACCGGCAAGACCACGCTGTCCGCCGACAGCCGGCGCACGCTGCTCGGCGATGACGAGCATGGCTGGGGGCCGAACGGTGTCTTCAACTTCGAAGGCGGCTGCTATGCCAAGGTGATCAAGCTCCGGCGCGAGACCGAGCCCGAGATCTTCGATGCCGTTCACCGGTTCGGCACCATTCTCGAAAACGTCGTCGTCGATCCCGTGGCCGGCGCCGTCGATTTCGACGATGGGAGCCTGACCGAGAACACCCGCGCCTCCTACCCGCTGGACTTCATCCCAAACGCCAGCGAGACCGGCATGGCCGGGCATCCGAAGAACATCGTGATGCTGACCGCCGATGCCTTCGGTGTGCTGCCGCCGATCAGCCGGCTGACGCCCGAGCAGGCGATGTACCACTTCCTTTCCGGCTACACCGCCAAGGTCGCAGGCACGGAAAAGGGCCTCGCCGAGCCGCAGGCGACGTTTTCCACCTGCTTCGGCGCGCCGTTCATGCCGCGCCATCCCTCGGTCTACGCCGAGATGCTGGGCGGCTTGATGCAAAAGCACAGGGTCAATTGCTGGCTGGTGAACACCGGCTGGACCGGCGGCGCCTATGGCGTGGGCGAGCGCATGAAGCTCGGCTACACCCGCGCCATGGTGCAGGCGGCGCTGGACGGCAGGCTCTCCGAGGTCGGCGTCCAGCCCCATCCGGATTTCGGCCTCCTGATTCCGGAAGCCTGCCCGGACGTGCCCTGCAGCGTGCTGAGCCCGCGCGGCGCCTGGTCGGATGTCAGCGCCTACGACCAGATGGCGCGGGACGTCGCCGGCCGGTTCGCCGACAACTTCACCCAGTTCGAGGCCTATGTCAGCGACGAGGTGAAGTCCGCATCGATCCAGCCGCGGATCTGAACGCCGCAGATGCAACTGGCACAGCCATTGCAGGGATAAGGGGTGTCGGTCGCGCGGTCTGCCTGATCCAACGCATCCCCCGACGGCGGGCCGACCGGCTGATGCTTCCCCATCAAGGAACTTGGCAATTCAATCCCGCTGGCGCCGCCAGCGGGATTTTTTTTGGCCTGAATAGGGAGATCCCGGAGCGGGCCGGCCGCCGTCTTTTTGGGCAGTGCTGATCAGGAATCAGTCAGAACCGGCGAGCGGCCCGCCGGCGACGAAGCCCTGCCAGGCGAACCAGTAGGCGATATGACCGGGCAGGCGCTCGAAGGTCTTGCCGTCCGCGGCGACCAGCCCGCCCTCCTCGACCTTCATGGGCATGCCGTTCGCCAGCACGACCTCGGGATCGTCGGTGGCTCTGACCACCACGTCCTGTCGCAGGAAAGCGCGCACGGTCCGGGTGCCGGCATCGCCGACCAGCACCACCGGCAGGTCGCCGATGCGGTCGTTGACCACGGCGCCGCCTTCGAAATCGGCGAGCGGCCAGGCCTTGGCGAGGCCATCGACGCGGACGGCGTAGACATAGTCTTTCGCCTCGAGGCGCTCGTCCTCGACCAGGGCCGGGAACATCAGACCGGCGGAGGCGAAATAGTCGCCGTAGGGCCGGCCGGGCGTGTAGTCCCGATCATGGCCGGTCTCGAGGGACAGGACCTTGGTGTCTGGATGCTTTTCCAGCCAGTCGGCCCAGCTGGTGATCGCCACCGGCAGGACCTCGAGCTCGATGCCGGCGCCGGTGAGCTCGCCGACCACGGGACGGCCGGTGAACTGGTTCCAGAGGCTGTTGGTCGCCTGGTCGTACATCAGCTTGTTGGAGCGGTAGAGCAGGCCCGAGGAGCCGAAGATCAGCGGCTCGTCCCGGCCCTCGACGTCGGTCTTGTAGAGAATGCCGGAGCCGCAAAGCGTGCAGTAGGCGAGGCTCACCGGCTGGCCGCCGACCACGTCGTTGAACATCTCGTGCCAGTCCATGATGCGGAGCGGATAGGCGCGCGCATCGCCACCGATGGCGACTCCGAAGACCAGCTCATCCGGCGTGAGCCAGGTCGCCTCCTCGGGCGTGATGTGCTCCGGATTGGTGAGCGCCGGAATGCCGTCCCTGACCACGCCGCCCCAGGCGATCTCTTCGAGGCGGATCTCATGGGCGATACCCGGTCGCAGAAAGGCGCGGAAGTTGGGGTCGATCGCGGCCATGACGTCGGCCTTGAAGGCGTCGAACCCGTCGAACGGCTGGATTTCGGGGTGGGCCTGCTGCCAGAGCATCCATTCGCCCCAGCCCTTGCCGGACGCCTCGCCGGTGAGTTTGGCGAGGGCTGCGTCGATGTCGCTGCCATCCCGAACGAAGCGCCGGGCCTGGATCAAAGCGGGCACGACGTCGGGCTTACCGCGGTCGACCAAGGCGTCCAGGGCCTCGGCGCGGATGGCGGGATCGCTCGCGAGGGCCTGCGCCGCCAGGGCACCGATAGTCTCGTCTGCATCTGCGGCCGACGGCGCCGCCGCACCGGTCAGCAGAAGGAGGGCGAGGACGGGAAGCAGATGTCGGGTCAAGGCGTTTCTCGCTTTATTTTTAAGTTGGCGGATGTGTCAGAGCAGGGGTTCGATAGCGTCCCGGAGTTCGGCCTCGGTCAGGTGGGTCTTTTCGGCACCCCGTTCGTGCCTGAAGACGAAGCCGAGCGAACCGTCCCGGCGGAACAGGAACATCGTCGGTATGCGATCCAGGTCGCCGAAGGCTCTTCTGGTCTCGGCGTCACCTTTCAGGATCGGGAAGTTCGGATCGACGTCGTCGAGAAAGCTTTCGAGCTTCGCCGGCGTCGATAGGCCGTCGAAGGTCTCGAAGACGTTGACCGCGACGATCGTGAGCCCGTCCTCGCGATAGGCACGCTGCACGGTGCCGAGATGCGGGAACTCGTGCTTGCAGGGCGGGCACCAGCTCGCGAAGAAGGCGACCAGGACGACGCGGTCGTCGAGCGCTTTGGCGTTGAGGCGCTCGCCGCGCAGGACCGGCAGGCGTTCGAGGGCGCTGCTGAGGGTCGCATCGGCGCCTGCTCGCGCGGGGAACGCGACCAGCAGAAATAATGCGATCAACATCGTGCTTATGGATTTCATGAGGGCCATTCAGCACCGAACGGCGGTCACGGCCAAGTCACATCTGTTCGACCTCGTCGCGATCTCGGGGATTTTCGCCGCATTCCACGCTTGCGCCGGCGCGCGGTGCGGCTAAAACCGCGTCATGCCTGTCGCCGACGACGATCCGACGCCCCTGCCCCGCCTGACCCTGATTCTGGGCGGCGCCCGTTCGGGCAAGAGCCGCCACGCCGAGCGGCTGATCGAGGCGAGCGGCCTCGATCCGGTCTACATCGCCACCGCCCAGGCGCTCGACGCCGAGATGCGGACCCGCATCGCCGAGCACCAGGCGCGCCGCGGCGAACGCTGGCGCACCATCGAAGAACCGCTCGCCCTGACCGAGACTCTGCACAGCGTCCACGCAGGTGGCCGCGCCACCCGTGCCGTCATGGCGGATTGCCTGACGCTCTGGCTGACCAATCTGATGGTGCAGGAGCGGCGCGTGGAGGTGGAGATCGACGGTCTGATCGAGGTGCTCGATCGGCTTGACGGCGCCACCATCTTCGTTTCCAACGAGGTCGGGCTCGGCGTGACGCCGACCAACGCCATGGCGCGCGCGTTCATCGACCATGCCGGCCTGTTGCATCAGCGGATCGCCGAGAAGGCGGACCGGGTGCTGTTCATGACCGCGGGCCTCGCACAGCAATTGAAGCCCTGAATTCGGAGACGTTCCTTGTCCTTTCGCCACGTCCGAAAAATCCCGACCACCGTGTTCACCGGTTTTCTGGGGGCGGGCAAGACCAGCCTGATCCGGAACCTGCTCGGTCAGACCCGAGGGCGCCGGATCGCGCTGATCGTGAACGAATTCGGGGATATCGGCGTGGACCGGGAGCTGCTGCTCGGCTGCGGGAATGCCGACTGCTCGGACGAGGACATCGTCGAGCTCGCCAACGGCTGCATCTGCTGCACGGTCGCCGACGATTTCGTGCCGACCATGCAGGCGCTGCTCGGCAGGGATCCCCTGCCCGATCACATCGTGATCGAGACCTCGGGCCTCGCCTTGCCGAAGCCGCTGATCAAGGCGTTCAACTGGCCGGAGATCAAGAGCCGGGTGACGGTGGATGGTGTGGTCGCGGTGGTCGATGCCGCCGCCGTGCGCGACGGTCTTTTTGCGCCGGACCCGGCGAGGGTCGACCAGCAGCGCCAGGCGGACGAGCAGCTCGATCACGAGAGCCCGCTGGAGGAGCTGTTCGAGGAGCAACTGGGTGCCGCCGATCTGGTGATCGCCAACAAGGCTGATCTGATCGCGGACGTGGAATGGGACCTCATCGAGAAAAGGATCAGGAAGGAGCTTCGCCCTGGCGTGCAGATCGTCCGCGCATCCGAGGCCAAGGTTTCGCTTGAGGTGCTGATCGGCCAGGAAGCCGCGGCGGAGGACGATCTGGACAGCCGGAAATCCCATCACGATGACGGCGAAGACCACGAGCATGACGACTTCACCAGCTTCCATGTCGAGATCGGCGCGCAGAACGATCCCGAGGCGTTCGTCACCCGTCTCAGGCAAGTCGCCGCCGAGCACCGCGTGCTCCGGGTGAAGGGTTTTCTCGACATCGCCGGCAAGCCGATGCGGCTCGCGGTGCAGGGTGTCGGTGACCGCATCCAGCACTATTTCGATCGTCCCTGGAAGACGGGTGAGAGCCGCGCCGGCAAGTTGGTGGTGATCGGCGAGCATGACCTCGATCGGGCGGCAATCGTCGAGGCGCTGACCCATCCTGCACCCCTCGCCGCCTAAATCGACGAACCGGACGCTCCGGTGCATTTGCTGAACGCCAGGCAGGCGACCACGGATGACGACGGCGAGGCGATCGACCTCGGCCAGTCGCGCGGCGACATCGTTTACGTATCCGCGGCCGACACGGAGCTTCGCTGCCTGGCGGCGGCGCAGGCGAAACGGCCGGACGATGCGCCGAGTCTCCGGCTCGCCAACATGCTCAGACTGGCCCATCCGATGTCCGTCGATCTCTATGTCGAGACGATCGTCGCGGAGGCGAAGCTGGTGGTGCTGCGGCTGCTCGGCGGGCGGAGCTACTGGGCTTACGGGCTGGAGCAGATCGCGGCTGTCTGCAGGTCGAAGAACATCCCGCTCGCGGTGCTGCCGGGGGACGATCAGCCGGATCAGGAGCTCGCCGCCTGGTGCACCCTGCCGCCGGAAAACTGTCATCGCCTTTGGCAATATGGCGTGCATGGCGGCATCGGGAACGCCGAAGCGCTGCTTCGCTACGCGGCGAGCCTGCTCGGGTACGAGGACGCCTGGGTGGAACCGGCGCCGCTGCTTCGTGCCGGGATCTACTGGCCGGGCGAGACGGCGCCGGATCTGCAGACGCTGCGACGCGCCTATTGGCGTGACGGCCGGCCCGTGGCCGCGGTGGTGTTCTATCGGGCGCTGCTGCAGGCGGCGGATCTCGACGTCGTCGACGCGCTGATCGAAGCGCTGGCGCGCGAAGGCGTCGATGCACTTCCGCTCTACGTCACCAGCCTGAAGGACAAGGCGGTCGCCTCGCTGATCGGCGAGCTTCTCGACGAGGCCGGCGCATTGGTGGTCCTGACCGCCACCGGCTTCGCCCTCTCCCGGCCGGGCGCGCCCGCGGCCACACCGCTGGAGGGCGAGGACCGCATCGTCTTGCAGATCGCGTTCGCCGGCGGCAGCGAGAAGGCCTGGGCCGACGGCACGCGCGGCCTGTCCGCACGCGATCTCGCCATGAGCGTGGTCTTGCCGGAGATCGACGGCCGTGTCTTTTCACGCGCCGTAGCGTTCAAGGAGAAGCTGCGCTTCGACGAGCGGACGGAAGTCGATGTCGTCGGGCTCCGGCCGGTGCCGGACAGGGTCGCGTTCGTCGCCAGGCTCGCCGCCGGCTGGACGGCCCTTCGTAACGTAAAAGTTGAAGAGCGCCGGATCGTCGTCCTGCTGGCGAATTACCCGAACCAGGACGGCCGGATCGCCAACGGCGTCGGTCTCGACACGCCGGAAAGTGCTGCGGATCTGCTGAACGCGCTGCGCTCGGCGGGCTACGACCTCGGCGCATGGTGCGGCGATGGCCGCATGCTTGTGGACAAACTTCTGACGGGCGTTACGAACAATCTCGATAAAAACCGGCGAAAATCATCCGAGATCAAGCTTCCGATCGACGAATATCGACGATTTTTCAATTCCTTGCCAGAGGACGTGCAGCGGAAGGTCGAGGAACGCTGGGGATCGCCGGAAAAGGATCCACAGGTCGTCCACAATGCCTTCGAACTTGCTTTGTTGCGGTTTGGCAACATCATCGTCGGCATTCAGCCCGCGCGCGGCTACAACATCGATCCGGTCGCCAGCTATCACGATCCGGATCTGGTTCCGCCCCACGCCTATTTCGCCTTTTACGTGTGGCTGCGCCGGATGTTCGGCGCCCAGGCGATCGTCCATCTGGGCAAGCACGGCAATCTGGAATGGCTGCCGGGCAAGGCGCTGGCGCTGTCCGAAAACTGTTTTCCCGAAGCGGTTCTCGGTCCGCTTCCCCATCTCTATCCCTTCATCGTCAATGACCCCGGCGAGGGCTCCCAGGCGAAGCGGCGAACGGCGGCGGTCATCGTCGATCATCTGACGCCGCCGATGACCCGCGCGGAGAGCCATGGACCGTTCGCGGCGCTGGAGGGGCTGGTCGACGAGTATTACCAGGCGGTGGGCGTCGACCCGCGTCGGGTCACCTATCTACGCGGCGAAATCCTGGCGGAGAGCCGTCGGCTCGGCCTCGACGTCGATCTCGGTTTTTCGCGCGACGCCGATCCCGACGATGCGCTCGCGGCACTCGACAATCATCTCTGCGAGATCAAGGAGCTGCAGATCCGGGACGGGCTGCACATTCTGGGCCGTGCGCCCGACGGCGATCAGCTGACCGATCTGCTGGTCGCCCTGGTGCGCGTGCCGCGCGGCGACGGCCTCGGCGGTGACGCCTCCATCCTGCGCGCCCTCGCCGGAGATCTCCGTCTCACCACCACCTTCGACCCCCTCGACTGCGATTTTTCCAACACTTGGCACGGACCGAAGCCTCGAGCTCTGGCAAGTCTACCAGGTGCCGGCGGCACCTGGCGTAGTGTCGGGGATACGGTCGAGCGGCTGGAGCTTTTGGCGCGCGCGCTGGTGTCGGAGGAGATGCAAGTCGATCGTCGCTGGACCGAGACGCTGCTGGTGTTGCGCGAGATCCGCGAACGCATCCGGCCGGCGATCGAAGCGAGCGGCCGGGCGGAGGTCGAGAACCTTCTCGCGGGCCTCGACGGCCGCTTCGTCAAGCCCGGCCCCGCCGGGGCCCCGACGCGGGGGCGGCTGGACGTGCTGCCGACCGGGCGCAATTTTTTTTCCGTCGACAGCCGTGCCGTGCCGACGCCGGCCGCCTGGCATCTCGGACGGAGGTCGGCGGAATTGCTGATCGAGCGCTATCTGCAGGACGAGGGCGACTGGCCGCGGACAGTCGTGCTGTCCGCCTGGGGCACGGCTAATATGCGAACCGGCGGCGACGACATCGCGCAGGCGCTGGCGCTGATCGGCGCGCGCCCGGTCTGGGACGACGCTTCCCACCGGGTGACCGGCATCGAGGTGTTGCCGGTGGATCTGCTGGATCGTCCGCGGGTCGACGTAACGCTTCGCGTCTCCGGCTTCTTTCGGGACGCCTTCCCCGCGCAGATCGAGCTTTTCGACCGCGCCGTGCGCGAGGTCGCCGACATGGACGAGCCCCTTCACCTCAATCCGATCCGGGCAAGGGTCGAGGCCGATCAGGCAGAGCTCCAGGCCCAAGGCTACGATATGGCCGCTGCCACACGCCGCGCGTCCTATCGGGTGTTCGGGTCGAAGCCGGGGGCGTATGGGGCGGGGCTGCAGGCGCTGATCGACGAGCGCGGCTGGAAGACGGACGAGGATCTGGCGAAAGCCTATGTCGCCTGGGGCGGCTATGCCTATGGCGCGAAGGTGGAGGGCGCTGCCGAGCACGGGCTTTTCGAGCGGCGTCTGGAGGCGGTGGAGCTGGTCCTGCACAATCAGGATAATCGCGAGCACGACCTACTCGACAGCGACGATTACTATCAGTTCGAGGGCGGCGTCGCGGCGACCGTGCGGCATCTGTCCGGCGAGCAGCCCGCGATTTATCACAACGACCATTCCCGGCCGGAAAGCCCGCGCATTCGGACCTTGAAGGAGGAGATCGGCCGGGTCGTGAGAGGGCGTGCGGCCAACCCGAAATGGCTCGCTGGCGTGATGCGCCACGGCTATAAGGGCGCGTTCGAGATCGCGGCGACCGTCGACTATCTCTTTGCCTTCGCGGCCACGTCACGGGTGGTCGAGGACCACCATTTCGATGCGCTGTACGACGCCTATCTCGCGGACGACGAGGTGCGGGATTTCATCGAGCGCGAGAACCCGGACGCGCTGGAAGAGATCGCGCGGCGCTTTCAGGAAGCGATCGAGCGCGGGCTCTGGCGGCCGCGGGCGAATGACGTGCATCACCGGCTTTCGACCCTGACGCCGAAAGCCGGTGACGGGACGATCGAAAGCGCCGATCAGCGCCGGTAGATCACGAACTCGCCGTCCTCGCCGGAGAACACGCCCGGGCCTTCCCGGATCTCGTCCACGACCTTGGTCGGCTCGCGCGGCTCGCCGGCGGCGCAGGCGCCGAGCAGCGACACCAGCACGGCGACGGCCAGATGCTGCGGCGTCATCAGAATTTCACCCGCGCACCCACCAGCAGGCCGTTGACGTCGTCGAAATCGGCGCCGCCGCGATCGAGTTCGTAATTGCGAAGGCCGGCATAGACTTCGGTGCCGATGCGATCGACGTTCTGCACGGCCAGGAGGCCGATCGAGGTGGACTCGTCACCGTCGGCCGCAATGTCCTCGCCGTAGTAATAGTCGACCGCCACGGCAGTGTCGCCGATGCCGAAAGGTGAAAACAGATAGCCGAGCTTGCCGTAGAGGAATTGGGCATCATCGCGGCCACCTTCGTCGAAATCGCGATTGCCCGTCGCGACGGTGACGCTGGCGCCGGGCAACATGTCGCCAAGGAGAAGCGAGGCCGAGGCGCTGATCTGGTCGAAATCATCATCGACCTCGGCATAGGCGACCGCGGTCTCGAACTCGTGGGCGCCGAACAGTTCGCGGGCGTAGCGAAGGGCGACGTCCCAGCGATCGTCGGCGATCGCCGAGGCCGAGAGCTTGGCGCCGCTCAGCACCGGCGTGTCGTAGCGGATACGATCGTCGCGCGAGAGTCCGTCGAGATTGCTGAACGTGCTGCCGATGGTGACGCCGGAGAGAACGCCGTCCTCCTGGAACTGGATGCCACCTGCGAAATCGGCGATGCCGGAATAACCGATCACGCCGGTGCCGGAGAGGTCGACCTCGGAGCTGCCGTTCGACGCCGTGTCGCCCTGGCCGAGCCATAGCCGGCCATAGGTCGCGCTGTCGGCGAAAATCTCCAGCTTGCGCTCCGTGAAGTTGTTGTCGCCGGCATTGCGCTGATTGTTCTGGCTGACGTCGGCTGTCGAGTTGCTCTCGAACTGCACTTCGATCACGCTGCCGACGCTGATGTCGTCGTTGAAGCGCGCATCACCGAGCAGCCTGATCCGCGTCGAGGAATTGTCGTTGTCGACGAAGAAGACATCCGTCTCGTCGCCGTCGTCGGCCACGAGGACGCCGCGATTGACCTGGCCGGAAAGGGTCAGCCGCACCTGGTCCATGCCGGACTGCATTTCCCGCGGACCCAGAACCCGCTCGTCCGCGGGCGCTTCGGTTTCCGCTTCCGTCTCCTCGACCTGATTCTTCAGATTCTGCAGCTCTCTTTGAAGCTGGTTGATCTGAAGCTGCAGCGTGTCGATCTTCTCGTGCTGGTCGGCACTCGCACCCCCGGACGTCAGGGAAAGCAGTGCGATGGCGGAAACGGCCGAAGCGACAAGCTGGCGGCCATGAAGATGGTGCCTGGTCGAAGTCATTGAAGGTCCCCTGCCCTATTTGATTGGTCGACCGGTTTTTCGCACCCCCACACGTCGAAATCACGACAGGATCCGTTCACGTGCCACTCACATGGGCGTGTTCGCGCGATTACAACCTGCACTGTTGCCTGATTACCGCATGTTTGACTGTGAATAGGGTCACATCGACCGATTTGCAGGACGGCTTCGGCGCTCTTGAACCGGGGGGCGAATGAGCGTTAGCTTCCGGCCTGCCCCAGGGGAGAGCATGACATGACCGCAGCCGAGACCGACATCAACCAGGCGCATCGCGAGAAGATGGCGAAGATCAAGGCGGTAAAGGACCGGATCTACGCCTCCAAGACCAAGGAGAAGGGGCTCCTGATCGTCCATACCGGCACCGGCAAGGGCAAGAGCACGGCGGCGTTCGGCCTGGTGATGCGCACGCTCGGCCATGGCAGGCAGGTGGGCGTGGTGCAGTTCGTCAAGGGGCGGCGCGAGACCGGCGAGCGGCAGATGCTCGAAAAATTCGCCGATCAGGTGACGGTCAAGGTCATGGGCGAAGGCTTCACCTGGGAGACCCAGGACCGCGAGCGCGACATCGAGGCGGCGAAGGCCGCCTGGGACGAGGCGCTGAAGATGATGGCGGACCCGAACCTACACCTTGTGCTGCTGGACGAGCTCAACATTGTGCTCCGAAAAGACTATCTCGACATCGACGACGTGGTCGAAGGCCTGCTCGCCAAGCGCCCCGATCTCCACGTCGTGGTTACCGGCCGCAACGCCAAGCCCGAGCTGATCGAGGCGGCGGACCTGGTGACCGAGATGACTCTCGTCAAGCACCCCTTCCGCGACGGCGTCAAAGCCCAGCTCGGCATCGAATTCTAGGTGGTATGACCACCTCATTGACTTGCCTGACACTGGCTCCCGGCGTTTGGGGCATGCCGTGAAACGCATCGCCTCGCTCATGCTGCAGGGGACGGGGTCCAATGTGGGGAAGTCACTGCTGGTGGCGGGGCTTTGCCGGCTTTTTCGTAACCGCGGCATCACGGTGATGCCGTTCAAGCCGCAGAACATGAGCAACAATGCGGCGGTGACCGCGGATGGCGGCGAGATCGGGCGGGCCCAGGCGCTGCAGGCTCGGGCGGCGGGCGTGCCGTTGTCCGTGCACATGAATCCGGTGCTGCTGAAGCCGCAGACCGAAATCGGCGCGCAGGTGGTGGTTCAGGGCAGGATGTTCGGGACTTGTCAGGCACGGGACTATCACGCACTGAAACCGAAGCTCATGCCGCATGTGCTGGAGAGCTATGAAAAGCTCGCGGGCGAGGCGGACCTCATCATCGTCGAGGGTGCGGGCAGTCCGGCCGAGGTGAACCTGCGTGCGGGCGACATCGCCAATATGGGCTTCGCCGAGGCGGCGGATCTGCCGGTGGTGCTGGTCGGCGACATCGACCGCGGCGGGGTGATCGCGTCGCTGGTCGGCACGCACGCGCTGCTGGAGCCGGCCGAGCGGGCGCGGCTGAAGGGCTATGTGGTCAACAAGTTCCGGGGCGATCCTTCGCTGTTCGACGACGCCCATCCCGTCATCGAAGGCCGGACCGGCATGGCCGGTCTCGGCGTTCTCCCCTGGTTCGACGACGCCAAAAAACTGCCGGCCGAGGACGTGCTCGATCTCGAAGATCGAGTGACCGCCCTGCGCGGCGCCGTCAAGGTGGCCGTGCCGAGATGGCCTAGGCTTTCCAATTTCGACGATCTCGACCCGCTCGCCGCGGAGCCCGACGTCCAGGTGGTCTTCGTGCGGCCCGGCGAGCCGCTGCCGGGCGACTCCGATCTGGTCATCCTGCCTGGCTCCAAGGCGACCCTGGCCGATCTCGCGGCGTTGCGGCAGAACGGCTGGGATGTCGATCTGCATGCCCATATCCGGCGCCGCGGCCTCGTGCTGGGCCTTTGCGGCGGCTTTCAGATGCTCGGACAAAAAATCGCCGATCCCGACGGCATCGAAGGTGAGCCCGCCGTCGCCGACGGCCTTGGCTGGCTCGACATGGAAACGGTGCTCACCGGCGGGAAGACACTGAAGGAAGCGTCGGGCATCGAACGGGCGAGCGGGCTTGCGGTCCAGGGCTACGAGATGCATGTCGGCGAAAGCCGGGGGGCAGCGCTTTCCCGCCCGTTTCTCGATCTCGACGGTCGGCCGGAAGGTGCGGTCTCCGGGGATGGTCGGATCATGGGCTGCTACCTGCACGGCCTGTTCGCGAATGATCGCTTTCGCGCAGCCTTTCTGAACCGGATCAGGACACGCGCGGCGTCGGACGTAGGCTATGAGCGGCAGGTGGACGACACGCTCGATCGTCTCGCCGATCACATCGAGCGGCATCTCGACGTCGCGGCGATCGCGCGCATCGCCGGGCTACCGGTTTCCTGATCAGAAGATCAGCGCCGTCACCAGCACGAACGCCGTCATGATCGTGCAGGCATACCAGAAGAGGCGTAGCGCCCGGTCGATGTCCTCGGAGGTCAGGTCGGGATTACCGTAGCCGATCCAGGGCTCGTCCCTGGTCTTGCCGTGATAGGAGCGAGGGCCGGAGAGCTTGATGTCGAGGGCGCCGGCCATGGCGGCTTCGGGCCAGCCGGCATTGGGCGAACGGTGCCGCTCGGCATCCCGGCTGACGGTCTGCCAGGCGCGGGAGAAGGAGGCGTCGGGCATGATGCGGGCGCCGAGCGTGAGCAGAATCGCCGAGGCCCGCGCCGGCCACCAGTTGACGACGTCGTCGAGCTTTGCGGCGAACCGGCCGAAGTGGAGATAGCGTTCCGATTTGTGGCCGATCATGCTGTCGGCGGTGTTGATGGCCTTGTAGGCGAGCATGCCCGGGAGACCGAGGAGAAAGCCGTAGAAGACCGGCGCCGTCACGCCGTCCGAAAAATTCTCGGCGAGCGATTCGATCGCGGATCTGGCGACGCCGTGCTCGTCGAGTTCGTCCGGATCGCGCCCGACGATCTGCGCGACCGCATCCCGGCCTTCCCCGAGGCTCGTTTCCAGCCCGTCGGCGACCGCGCGCACATGCTCGGCGAGACTCATCTGCGCGATCAGTGCACTCATCAGGATCCCGAGCAGCACCCAGCCGAAGGGGAGCAGCAGGCAGAGCCATTGGATCAAAAGACCGATGACGAAGGTCGACGCGACCAGGATCAGCGTCAGCATCCTGCCCTGACGGAACAGCGCGCTCGCCGTCGCCACCTTGCCGAAGGTCCTGCGTTCGAGATCGGTGATCAGGGAGCCGATGATCTGCACGGGATGCGGCAGATGGCGATAGAGCGGAGGCGGATCGCCGATCAGCCGATCGATGACGATGGCGAGCAGCAGCGCGTAGAGGAGTCCGTCCAGAAGAAACAACGCCCGTCACCCAGCCCGCGTGCCAGATGTAGCGGCGTTACATCTGTGATTGATCATATTTGCGACAAACCATCGCTTGTTCACGGCCATCGGGACTGGTATCCAGGCCGTGCCCGGGCCCAAGCAGCGGCGCCGGCCGGATCGAGGGGGTGAGAATCGATGGGCAAGCTCGGTGTGATGGTCTGCGGTCACGGTTCCCGGGACGTGGGCGCGGTCGACGAATTCAACCGCCTGGTCGCCCGCATCCGCGAACGTCTGCCGCATCTGCCGGTGGCCAGCGGCTTTCTCGAATTTGCACATCCCGTCATCCGCGATGGTCTGGACAGTCTTCGCGAGCAAGGTATGGATCATATATTGGCGGTCCCTGGCATGCTGTTTGCGGCCGGCCACGTCAAGAACGATGTGCCGTCAGTACTCAACGAATATGCCCATGAGCACGGCGTCAGGATTGAATTCGGCCGCGATCTCGGCATCGATCCGAAGCTGCTGAAGGCGTCCAAGATCCGTGTCGACGAGGCGCTGGCCCAGGCCGGCGGCGACGTGCCGCCTGAGGAGACGCTGCTTGCGGTGATCGGCCGGGGCACCTCGGATTCGGACGCCAACGGCAATGTCTGCAAGCTCGCTCGCATGCTGTGGGAGGGCACGGGCGTCGGTTGGGCGGAGGTCGGCTACAGCGGCGTGGCCCATCCGCGGGTGGACGCGGTTCTGGAGCGGGCGGCAAAGCTCGGCTTCCGACGGATCGTGGTTTTTCCGTATTTTCTCTTCACCGGCGTGCTGGTGCGCCGCATCTTCGATCAGACCGACGAGGTCGCCGCACGTCATCCCGGGATCGAGTTCGTCAAGGCCGGCTATCTCGACAGCCAGCCGCTGGTGGTCGACGCCTTCGTCGAGCGGATCGAGGGCATTCAGCGGGGTGACGTCGACATGAACTGCATGCTCTGCAAATATCGCGAGCAGATCATCGGCCATGAGGCGTCGGTGGGTGCGCCGCAGGAAGGCCATCATCACCATGTCGAGGGTATCGGCACGGACGGCCATCATCACCACGACCATGGCCACCACCATCACGGATCGCGCCCGGCCCAAGGCGACGACGAGACCGAAGCGGCCGACTAGACGCCATGGATGGGCTGTCTTCGAGGATCGACTATCTGAAAGATCCGGCGGCGATCTACGAGGCGTCCTTCGCGGCGATCCGAAAGGAGACGGCGATCGATGAGCTGCCGGCGGCGCTGCAGCCGGTCGCCCTTCGCCTGATCCACGCTTCGGGCATGGCGGACATTCTGGACGATCTCGCCTGCAGCCAAGGTGCTGCCGAGGCCGGAAGGGCTGCGCTCGCCGCTGGCGCGCCGATCCTGGCGGACGCGACCATGGTCGCCGCCGGGATCATCAAAAAGCGCCTGCCGGCCGACAACGCTGTAATCTGCACGCTGAACGACAAAGCCACGCCTGACCTCGCGGCTGAGCAGGGAACCACGCGCTCCGCCGCGGCCGTGGATCTCTGGCGGCCGCATCTGGCGGGCGCCGTGGTCGCGATCGGCAACGCGCCGACCGCCCTTTTTCGCCTGCTCGAACTGCTGGAGGATGGTGCTTCGCCGCCGGCCCTGGTGCTCGGCTTCCCCGTCGGTTTCGTCGGCGCCATCGAAAGCAAGGAAGCCCTTATCGGCTCCAATTCGGTCCCGTATATCGCCCTTCGCGGCCGACGCGGCGGCAGCGCCATGGCCGCGGCCGCCGTCAACGCCCTCGGCACCGTCGATCAGGCTAAGACGGGAGCCCCGAAATGAGCCAGAGGCAAGTCGACGAACCGGCCGCGCCGGTTTGGTTGTCGGTGGTGGGGATTGGGGATGACGGGCTGGAGTCGCTGGGTGCGCGGGCGCGGGAGGTCGTCGATGGCGCCGACGTCGTGATCGGCGGCGAGCGTCATCTCGCCAGGCTTCCGGACCGGGGGGGCGAGCGGCATGTCTGGAGCCAGCCGCTGGAGCGAAGTCTGGACGACATCGAAGGCTGGCGCGGCCGGCGGGTGGTGGTGCTGGCGAGCGGCGATCCGATGTTTTTCGGCATCGGGGCGACGCTCGCGAGGCGGTTCGCGGCCGGTGAGATGGAGATCCATCCGTCGCCCTCCGCCTTCAGCCTGGCGGCCGCGCGCCTCGGCTGGGCCCTTCAGGACGTGGAGACGCCGAGCCTGCACGGGGCGAAGCCGTCGACGCTTCGACGATATATCCAGCCCGGCGCCCGGCTGATCGTGCTGACGCGGGACGGCGAGACACCGCACATGATTGCGACCATGCTGGTGGAGATGGGCTTCGGCCCGAGCCGGATCACCGTGTTCGAGCATCTGGGCGGTGACATGGAACGCAGGATCGAGGCGAGCGCTGATCGCTGGACGGCCGGCGACATCGCGTCGCTGAACACCGTGGCGATCGAGTGCCGGCCCGGGCCTGAAGCTGTCGTCCACCCGCGAACGCCAGGGCTTGCAGACGACGCCTTCGAAAGCGACGGCATGCTGACCAGGCGGGAGATCAGGGCGATCACGCTCGCGCGGCTGATGCCGTTTTCCGGCCAGCGGCTCTGGGACGTCGGCGCCGGCAGTGGTGCGATCGCGATCGAATGGCTGCGCGCAGTGCGGCAGGGTCGCGCCGTCGCGATCGAGCGGGATGAGGCGAGAGCGCTTCGCGCCGCTTCCAACGCCGAGCGCCTTGGAACCCCCGAACTCGAGATCATCGAGGCCGACGCCCCGGCCTGCTTCGATCGCCTGGAGACGCCGGACGCCATCTTCATCGGCGGCGGGATCACCTCGCCCGGCATGATCGAAAAGGCCTGGGCCCGCCTGCCCTCCGGCGGCCGCCTGGTCGCCAATGTCGTCACCCTCGAAGGCGAGCGCCGGCTGCTGGACTGGCAGGCGGCCGAAGGCGGCGATCTCGTTCGGCTCGCGATCAGCCGAGCCGAAAGCGTCGGTCCCTTTCAGGGATGGCGGCCGGCGATGCCGGTCACCCAATATGCGGGAGTCAAACCATGATCACCGGTCGGCTGATCGGCGTCGGCGTCGGTCCGGGGGATCCCGAACTGATCACGGTCAAGGCGGTGAAGGCGATCCGCTCGTCGCCGGTGGTCGCCTATATTTCCGCGAATGGCCGCCCGAGCCTCGCGCGCCAGATCGTCGCCGAGCACATCGCGGCGGCCGCGCGGGAGATCAAGCTCATCCTGCCCATGCACCCTTCGCCGGAAATTGCGCAGTCCGCCTATGACGAGGGCGCGTCGCGGATCAGCGCCGAGCTGGAAATGGGCCGGGACGTGGCCATGCTGTGCGAGGGCGACCCGCTGTTCTACGGCTCGTTCGGCCACCTTCTCCTGCGCCTGCATCCGCAGTATCCGCTGGAGGTGGTGCCGGGCGTGTCCTCGGTGATGGCGGCGGCCGCGGCCTCGCTGCAGCCGCTCGTCTTCGGCGCCGAGAACTTCGCCGTTCTGCCGGCGACCATGGCCGAGGACGAACTCGCCACAAGGCTGCGCGCGGCAGATGCAACGGTGATCCTGAAGCTCGGGCGCCATCTTGAAAAGGTGCGCGCGGTGCTCGATCAGCTCGACCTCGTGGATCGGGCGATCTATGTCGAGCGTGCCAGCGCCGCCGATCAGAAGGTCGTCCCGCTGGCCGAGCTCGATCAGGCGGACGCGCCCTATTTCTCCCTGATCCTCGTGGCGAGACGGCCTTGAGCGAGGGGACATTTCGCACACCGGCGATCGTCGTCCTGGGCCCGGGCGGTTTTGCGCTCGCGCGCCGGATCCAGGCTGTCCTGGCGGATGCCGAGATCCACGGCCCGAGCGGTCGCCTGGACGAGGCCGATCGGCAGTTCGACGACCTGGGCGCGCATCTCCGAGCTCTCCATCGCGCGAAACATCCTCTCCTCGTGCTCGCCGCCGCGGCCATCCCGATTCGCCTGCTGGCGCCTGTTCTCGCCGACAAGCGGGACGAGCCGCCGGTGCTCGCGATCGCCGAGGACGGCAGCGCCGTCGTGCCGCTGCTCGGCGGCCACCACGGCGCCAACGACCTCGCCGGACGGATCGGCGAGGTTCTCGGCACGCGCCCTTCGATCACCACAGCCGGCGACATTCGCCTCGGCCTCGCCCTCGATCAGCCGCCGCCCGGCTGGACGCTTGCCGACACCGCCGCGGTGAAGCCGGTCACCGCAGCCCTGCTCGCCGGCGACCAGGTGCGTATCGACGTCGAAGCGGGCGATGCGCGCTGGCTGGGCGGACTGAAGGAGCGTTGCGGTCCGGATGGCGCGCATCGGATACGGGTCACCGACCGGCAGGTCACGCTCGCGGACGACGCCCTCGTCTACCATCCTGCGACGCTGGCCCTCGGCGTCGGCTGCGAGCGAGGAGCCGACGCCGCCGAGCTGATCGAGCTTGCCGAACGCACGATCGAAAGCCAGGGCCTCGCCAAAGCCTCGATCGCCGCGGTCGTCTCGATCGCGCTGAAGGCGGCGGAGCCGGCAGTGCATGCGCTCGCCGATCACCTGGACGTGTCCGCGCGGTTCTTCGACGCCGAAACGCTCAAGCGGGAGCGCTCGCGGCTCGCCAACCCCTCCGACCTGGTGTTCGCCGAGACCGGCTGTCACGGCGTCGCCGAAGGGGCGGCGCTGGCGGCGGTCGGCGAGGCGGGCGCACTGATCGTCGAAAAGACCAAGTCGGCGCGTGCGACGCTCGCAATCGCGCGAGCACCCGACGTGATCGACGCCAAGCGCATCGGCCGGCCGCAGGGACGGCTTTCGATCGTCGGCATCGGCCCCGGCACCGATGGCTGGCGGAGCCCGGAGGCGGACCGGTTGCTCGCGGCGGCCGATCGCTGGGTCGGCTATCAGGGCTATCTCGACCTTCTGGATGCGCCCGACCACGTCACCCTCGACGGCTACGCGCTCGGCGAGGAGGAGACGCGCGCGCGGGCTGCCCTGGACTTCGCGGCGGACGGCGAGAACGTGGCGCTGATCAGCTCCGGCGACGCCGGCATCTACGCCATGGCCGCCCTTCTGTTCGAGCTTCTCGATCGCGGCGAGGATCCCGCCTGGCAGCGGATCGAGGTGAGCGTGACGCCCGGCATTTCGGCGCTGCAGGCGGCGGCGGCGCGTGCGGGCGCACCGCTCGGCCACGATTTCTGCGCGATCTCGCTCTCCGACCTCCTGACCCCCTGGCCTGTCATCGAACGCCGGCTGGAGGCCGCGGCCGCAGGCGATTTCGTGATCGCGCTCTACAACCCGGCCTCGCTCCGCCGCCGCCAGGGCCTCGCCCGCGCGATCGCGATTCTCGAAGCGGCGAGGCCGACCTCGACCCCGGTGATCATCGCAAAAAATCTCGGGCGCGATGGCGAGCAGGTCGAGGTGGTGACGCTGGACGCGCTGGATCAGGACAGCGTCGACATGATGACCATACTGATCGTCGGTTCTTCGCGCACGAGCATCGCACCGCGCCTGCATGGGCGCCCCTTCGTCTACACGCCACGCGGCTATCTCGACGAGGATGACGACGCCGAGAGGTGCTCGGCATGACCGTCCATTTCATCGGCGCCGGACCCGGTGCGCCGGACCTCATCACCGTCCGGGGCCTTCGCCTGATCCGCCACTGTCCCGTCGTGCTCTATGCCGGATCCCTGGTGCCGGAAGCGGTGATCGCCGAGGCGGGGCTGGATTCGGGACGCGCGCCGGAGATCACCGACACCGCACCACTCGATCTGGAGGCGATCCTGGCACTGATCGAGGACGCCCATGCGAAGGGACTGGACGTTGCCCGCGTGCATTCGGGCGATCCCTCGATCTATGGCGCGATCGGCGAGCAGATCCGCCGCCTCAAGGCGCTCGGCATCGCCTATGACGTCACGCCTGGCGTGCCCGCCTTCGCTGCGGCCGCGGCCGAGCTCGGCCAGGAGCTGACGCTGCCGGACGTCGCCCAGTCCGTCGTGCTCACCCGAACCGCCGTGCGCGCCTCCGCCATGCCCGAAGGCGAGACGCTGGAAAATTTCGCCCGTACCGGCGCCACCCTCGCGATCCATCTCTCGATCAACAATCTGGTGCCCGTCGTGCGAAAGCTCACGCCGGTCTACGGGCCGGACTGTCCGGTCGCGGTCGGCTATCGCGTCACCTGGCCGGATCAGGAAATCCTGCGCGGCACCCTCGACACCATCGTCTCGCTGGTCAAGCCGAAGCGCTTCACCCGCACCGCCCTCATCCTGGTCGGCCGAGCCCTCGCCGAGGACGACTTCACCGACAGCCGCCTCTACGCCCCCGACCACCACCACATCCTTAGGCCGCGGGCCTAGGCGGTGACTTGCCTGAGCCAGGCTTGGGCGTCGTCCGTGGTCTGGACGATGGGGCCGGGCGGCGGCGGGGGGCGGCGGATCATGACGACCGGGACGTTGAGCCTACGGGCGGCGGCGATCTTGGCGTAGGTGGCCTCGCCGCCGCTCGCCTTGGTGACCAGGGTGTCGATCCGGTGTTTTCGCAAGAGAGCGGTCTCGCTTTCCTCGTCGAAGGGGCCGCGTTCGGTCAGGAACACCGCCTGACCCGGCCGCGGGCCCGTCACCGGCTCGATGGTACGGATCAGGAACTGGAGATCGTCGAGGCCGGCGAAAGCGCCGAGATCCTTGTGGCCGGTCGTCAGAAACACGCGCTTTGCAAGACCGGGCAGCGCCGCCGCCGCCGCCCCGGCGTCGTCCACCTCGGCCCAGCAGTCGCCCGCACGCTTCTCCCAGGCCGGACGGATCAGGCGTAGCCTCGGAACGCCGGCCCGGGTCGCGGCGCGCGCGGCGTTGTCGCTCATTCCGGCGGCGAAGGGGTGCGTTGCGTCGATCAGGGCGTCGATCGCCTCATCGCGAAGGTAGCGTTCGAGCCCGTCTGCGCCGCCGAAGCCGCCGATCCGCATCTCTCCCTGCAATCGTTCCGGGTGGCGCGTGCGGCCGGCGAGCGAGGTGATCACACGAAAAAGATCGGATCGTCGATCGAGGGCACCCGCCAGCGCCGCCGCCTCGGCGGTGCCGCCGAGAATCAGGACGACCGCCTGGGACCGGGCCAAGGGCGTCGCTTCAGCCGCCCGCCCGCCCGGCGAGCTGGCCCTGCCGGTCGAAGATCATGACCTCGATGTCGACCTTGCCGTCCACCCGCTCCATCGCGAAGGCGCGGGCGTTTTCGGCGACGTCGTCGGCGAGCGGCAGGGAGGCGGCGTCGGCGAGTTCGAGCACGCGGCTCGCAACCCTTGCGGACCTGACCTCGTCAAGGAGTTCGCCGGAGGCACCGCGTCCGGCCAGGAGACGGGCGAGAGCGTCGAGGTCCACCTCGGAGCGCTTGGAATGCAGGTTGAGATGGCCGCTTGCGAGCTTGCTGATCTTCGCGAAGCCGCCGGCGATGGTCACCTGCGGGATGGGATGGGTTCGAAGATATTTGAGCGTGCCGCCGACGAAGTCGCCCATTTCGATCAGCGCCTGGTCCGGCAGATCGTAAAACGCCTTGACCGCGCGTTCCGAGGTCGAGCCGGTGGCCGCGGCGACATGCTCGCGGCCGGCGGCGCGGGCGACGTCGATGCCACGGTGGATCGAGGCGATCCAGGCGGAGCAGGAATAGGGAATGACGATGCCGGTGGTGCCGAGGATCGAAAGGCCGCCGACGATGCCGAGCCGCTCGTTCGCCGTGCGCTTGGCGAGAATCTCGCCGCCCGGGATGGAGATGGTGATCTCGACGTCGCCGCCGTCGCCATGGTCGCGCGCCACCTCCCGGATCAGCTCCCGGATCAGCTGACGCGGACCGGGATTGATCGCCGGCTCGCCGACCGCAACCGGCAGGCCCGGCTGCGTCACCACGCCGACGCCTTCGCCCGCGATGAAGATCACGCCGCTGCCAGGCTCCGCCCGGCACACCCTGGTCCGCACGATCGCGCCGTGGGTGACGTCCGGATCGTCGCCTGCGTCCTTTTCGATCGCGGCCAGAGCGCCGCGATCGCAGCGTCTCGTTTCCACGAGATCGAAGCTCGGCCGCTCGCCCTTGGGCAGCGTGATCTGCACGGGATCCGGAAAACGATGGGTCAAGAGCCCGATATAGGCGGCCTTGGCGGCGGCCGCGGCGCAGGCGCCGGTGGTCCAGCCCCGTCTCAGCGCCTGCTTCGGCCGTCCGTCCGGAAGAAGATCATCTTGGGGATTGCGCGTCATGCCCATACCGCTAGTTTGACCCCGAACCGGCCGATCGTCACGAAGGAAAAGCCGGTCCTGCCCCGTCGATCCATATTCGAACCCGACCCGATCCGAGCGCGAGACGACGAAGCGTGATGGAAGCAGCGATTTTTAGAGAAATCCGCGAATACGGCAAGGCTCGATGAGCGCACCAGGCGTCATCATTGCTGCACCGGGCTCGGGAAGCGGCAAGACCACGGTCACGCTCGCCCTGCTGCGCGCCCTTCGCGGCCGTGGGCTCGAGGTCGGATCCTTCAAGGTCGGTCCCGACTATATCGATCCGGTGTTCCACGCCCGCGCCTCCGGCCTCGCCTGTCCCAATCTCGACAGCTGGGCGATGCGCATCGAGACGCTGTCCGGCCTCGGCGACGCGGTCGCGAAGGACGTCGACCTGGTGATCGGCGAAGGCGTCATGGGTCTTTTCGACGGCGCCCTGATCGGCCAGGGCTCGACCGCGGATCTCGCGAGCCTGTTCGATCTGCCCGTCATCCTGGTGGTGGATGCCGGCCGCATGGGCGCCTCGGCCGCCGCCCTGGTCGAAGGCTTCATCCGGCACCGGGAGGACGTGGACGTCGCCGGGATCGTCTTCAACCGCGTCGCCAGCGAGATCCACGCCGACCTTCTGAAGCGCGCCTGCAACGACCACTTCGCGCAGCCCGTCATCGGCTGCCTGCCGACCGACGCGCGTCTCGATATGCCGTCCCGCCATCTGGGGCTGGTTCAGGCCGACGAGAAACCGTCGCTCGAGACATTTCTGGACGAGGCGGCGGCCATCGTCGCCGCCCATCTGGACCTCGAGCAGTTCCAGCATCTCGCCCGTCCCTTCGGTCTCGGCCTCTACGGCCCGCCGCCCTGCCCGCTTCGCCCGCTCGGCCAGCGCATCGCGGTGGCGGGAGATCTCGCCTTCGCCTTCGCCTATCCGGCCGTGCTGGAAGGCTGGCGGCAGGCGGGCGCCGAGGTCACCACCTTCTCACCCCTCGCGGACGAGGCGCCGCCCGAGGATGCGGATGCGGTCTATTTGCCGGGCGGCTACCCCGAGCTGCATGCGGGAACGCTTGCCGCCAGCACTGGATTCCTGGACGGCCTCCGGCGGGCCGCAAGCCGAAGCGCTTTCATCTATGGCGAATGCGGCGGCTACATGGTGCTGGGTGAAAGACTGGTCGACGGAAACGGCGAGAGCCACGCCATGGCGGGACTGCTGCCGATCGCGACCAGCTTCGAAAAGCCGAAACGCCATCTCGGCTATCGAAGCCTGACGCTTCACCAGCCCTGTCCGCTCGGCCCCGCCGGCACCACCTTCCGCGGCCACGAGTTCCACTACTCGAACGTCGAGAGCGTCTCGAACGTCGAGAACGTCGACCTGGAAAGAGCCCGGCCGCTGTTCGGCGCCAGGGATGCACGGGGCAGGGACAAGGGGGAGCAGGGGTTGGTTTCGGGCAGCGTCGCGGGGTCGTTCATGCATCTGATCGACCGGGTGACCGAGCCGTCGGACGGGGATTTTCGGACGTCGGGTCCGCTTCGCGTGATTCGGGACTGACGGCGCCGGTCGATGGCGTTCCTCGACAGCTTTCTGATCGCCGCCCAGTTTCTGACCCGCCTGCCAATTCCGCCCGGGCTGCGAAAAGATTGGACCATGGCGGATCTGCGGGACAGCGTGCCTGTGTTCCCGCTGGTCGGCCTGCTCGTCGGACTGACCGCCGGTCTCGCCTACGCCGCCGCGATCTTCGTCGGTCTGCCGCCCGTGATCGCCGCGCTCCTCGCCGTCGCCGTTCAGATGCTGATCACCGGCGCGCTGCACGAGGACGGTCTTGCCGACGTCTGCGACGGTTTCGGGGGCGCCCCTACGCGCGAGCGAAAACTGGAGATCATGCGCGATTCCAGACTCGGCAGCTATGGCGCCATCGGGCTGATGTTCGGTCTCGCTTTGCGTGTGGCGGCGATCGCCCATCTCGCTGGCCCGGGAATGGTGGCGGCGGGCCTTGTCGCTGCCGCGGTTCTGTCCCGCGCGGCGATGCCGATGGCCATGACGCTCCTGCCGCAGGCCCGGGCGGAAGGCCTGGCCGCCGCCGCCGGCCGTCCGTCGTTTTCTCGCGCGCTGCTGGGTCTGGGCATCGGCGTCCTGATGGTTTTCCTCTGCCTCTCCCCGTTCGAAGGATTGGCCGTTCTGATCGCCGGCGCCGTCGCCGCCTTGGCCTTCCTCACCCTCGCCTGGCGTCAGCTCGGCGGGATCACCGGCGATGTGCTTGGCGGTCTGCAGCAGATCGTCGAGATCGCCTGCCTCCTGACGATCGTCGCTTTGGCCTCGGCATCCGCTCCGATCACCTGAACGCCGGATGTGACAGCGGCGGGACCTGGCGTTTCAGCATGTCACTCCGCGCTCCAGAAGCGAGCCCCGATGCCTGATGCGGGTTGAACGCGATCGGCATCGGACGCTCGGCACCACCTCCTTCTATAGCCGGCATATCTGGTCTTTGAGCGGGCTTCTGCATCGGCCTGCCATCGGTCTGTATCGCAGCGAAAACGAGATAGGCCGCCGATATGATGGCTGGAGCGAGAAAGAAAACAGCATATTTCATGATATCGTAGGTGATGTTGATTTTGAGACCCGACCATAGATCGGAGTCCGGCTTCCCATCTCCCCTTGTTTCTTCGTCATTGTCGGCTTGATCGCCATCATGCCGACAAGTGCATGCCCCGGATCGAATCGAAATCTTGATCTCTTCGAACACTTTTTTTCTGCATTCCGTGTTCATGGCGTTTCTCCTAACACAATAACGCCTAACACCTATCGCAAAATCCCTAACAATTCATGAACGATTCCTGTCGATGTCTTGTCTTCCCCAAGAGCCCGATGGCCCGACGAGCTGGTCCCGATGACATCGCCGACGATCCGGTCGGAACATGTTCAGCCGGCCTCGGCAGGCGATCTCGCCCTTGCAAGCCGTTACCGCATCCGGTTACGCTTTCAGGCAAGTCTCAGGGAGGCCGATCGATCATGAGTATTTTCAGGACGTTGATAGCCACCACGATGCTGGCCGTCGGATTTTCCAACATCGCCGATGCTCAGGACATGAAGGCCGAGGTGCTGCACTGGTGGACCTCGGGCGGCGAGAGTGCGGCGGTCAAGGTGTTCGCGGATGCCTTCACCGAAGCCGGCGGCGAGTGGATCGACACGGCGATCGCCGGCGGCGAGAATGCGCGCGCGGCGGGCATCAACCGCATCGTCGGCGGCGAGCCGCCCACCATGATGCAGTTCAACACCGGCCAGCAGTTCGACGAACTGGTCGCCAACGAGCTGCTGCGCGATCTCGAGGACATCGCGACCGAAGGTTCCTGGCGGGACAGCCTGCCGCCGGTGGTGGTCGACGCCACCGTTCGGGACGGCAAGTTCTTCGCCGTGCCGGTCAACATCCACGGCCAGAACTGGCTCTGGTACAACACCGAGGTCCTGGCGAACGCCGGCATCGAGCCGCCGACCAGCTACGAGGAGATCATCGCCGCCGGGCCGGCGCTCAGGGGGGCGGGCGTCATTCCGCTGGCGCTTGGCGGCCAGTCCTGGCAGGAGGCGCTGACCTTCAACGCCGTGCTCCTCGCCGAGGCCGGGCCGGAGACCTACGTGAACGCGATCGGCGAGAACGATCTCGACGCCATCCAGTCGGACGGCTTCAAGGCGGCCGCCGAGACCTTCGCGGCGCTTCGCGATCTCGTGGACGAGGGCAGTCCCGGGCGCAACTGGAACGACGCCACCTCCATGGTGATCACCGGCCAGGCCGCCATGCAGATCATGGGCGACTGGGCCAAGGGCGAGTTCATCGCGGCAGGCCTGACGCCCGGCGAGGAATATGGCTGCGTCGTTCCGAACGCGGAAAATGGCTACGTGCTCGGCGGCGACGTCTTCGTCTTCCCGCTGGTCGAGGATCCCGTGCATCAGGCGGGCCAGGAAGCGCTCGCCGGCCTGATGATGTCGCCGGAGGTGCAGGTCGCCTTCAACGAAAAGAAGGGCTCGGTGCCGGTGCTCCTGAATGTCGACGTCTCCGCCATGGACGCATGCGCCCAGGACGGCATGGCGCTGATGCAGGACGAGGCGAAGCAGATCCCGTCCGACAATTACATCTCCTCGCCGGACATGGTGGGGGCCCGCCGGGACGCGATCACCCAGTTCTGGAACAGCCCGGAGATGGCTGTCGAGACCTTCGTCGACAACTATCTCTCGGCGACCGAATCGGCGATGTGAACGTGTTCTGACGATCGATCGGAATTCCGCGATGGCGCTTGCCATCCCCGAAGCCGAAAGTACGAAGAAAAACCGCCGGAGCTGGCGCCAGCTTCCGGCGGCGGTCGCCCTCGTCCCCGCCGCTCTCACCGTAATCGTCGTCTATCTCGGCTGTATGGTCTGGACGGTCGGGCTTTCCTTCACCAGCTCGCGCATGCTGCCGAAGCTCGATTTCGTCGGCTTCGACCAATATGCACGCCTGTTTTCCAACAGCCGTTTCCTGGTCTCGATCGAGAACCTGCTGATCTTCGGCACGCTCTTTCTGATCGGCTGCCTGGTGCTCGGCTTTCTGCTGGCCGTCTTCATCGATCAGCGCGTCCGGGCGGAGGGCGTGTTTCGCACCATCTATCTTTATCCCTATGCGCTTTCCTTCATCGTCACAGGCCTGGTCTGGCAGTGGTTCCTGAATCCGACCTTCGGCCTGCAGAAGCTCGGCCGCGATCTTGGCTTCGAGAGTTTCACCTTCGACTGGCTGGTCGACCGCGAGACCGCGATCTACACCGTGGTGGTCGCCGGCATCTGGCAGTCTGCCGGACTGGTGATGGCGATCCTGCTGGCGGGGCTCCGCGGCGTCGACGACCAGATCCACAAGGCCGCGCGCGTCGACGGCATCCCGCCCTGGCGCTTCTATCTTTCGATCGTGCTGCCGATCATTCGCCCGATGGTGATCACCGCCACCGTGCTGCTCGCGATCAGCGTCGTGAAGGTCTACGACCTCGTGGTCGCCATGACACGCGGCGGCCCGGGCATCGCCACCGAAGTGCCCGCCAAATTCGTCATGGACCACCTGTTCGAGCGCCAGAATGTCGGCCTCGCCATGGCCTGCGCCACCTTCATGCTGATCACCGTGATCGTGGTCCTCACGCCCTGGCTCTACACCCAGTACGGCCCCAACGGTCGGGCAGCCCGACGATGAGTGGTGCTGCGCGCACGGCGTCGACTTTGAGTCCGAGCGGCCGGCGGCCCCGACGCCTGACCTGGGGGCGGATCGGGCTCTACGCCTTCATGATCGGTGCGGCGGCGTTCTTCCTCCTGCCGCTCTGGATCATGATCGTCACCTCCTTGAAGACCATGGACGAGATCCGCCTCGGCAACATCCTCGCCTGGCCGTCGCTCCTGACCGTCCAGCCCTGGATCAAAGCCTGGTCCGAAGCCTGCACCGGTCTGGAGTGCGAAGGCATCCGGGTCGGCTTCTGGAACTCGATCCGCATCCTGATCCCCTCCGTGATCCTCTCGATACTGATCGGCGCGATCAACGGCTATGCGCTCACCTTCTGGCGGGTGAAGGGTGCCAATCTCCTGTTCGCCATCCTCCTGATCGGCGCCTTCATCCCCTATCAGGTTTTTTTGTACCCCTTGGTGCGCCTGTTCTCGACCTTCGGCATCTACAATTCCCTCTTCGGCATCATCCTGATCCACACAATCTTCGGCATGCCGATCATGACGCTGCTCTTCCGCAACTTCTACGCCTCGCTCCCCGAAGAGCTGTTCAAGGCGGCGCGCATCGACGGCGGCGGCTTCTGGGCGATCTTCACCCGCGTCCTGCTGCCGATGTCGACGCCCATGATCATCGTCGCCGTCATCCTGCAGGTCACCGGCATCTGGAACGACTTCATCCTCGGCCTCGTCTTCGCCGGACGCGACAACCTGCCGATGACCGTGCAGCTCAACAACATCGTCAATTCCCAGCAGGGCGAACGCCTCTACAATGTCGACATGGCCGCCACCATCCTCACCGGCCTCGTGCCGCTCCTGGTCTATTTCGTCTCCGGCCGCTGGTTCGTCCGCGGCATCGCCGCCGGCGCCGTCAAATGAGTGGCGTGGCCACCTCATGGACTTGGACCGGGGGAGTCTGGGGAGACGGTATGCGGCCCGGTTTGAGAACGATGGATGAAGGGGAGATAGAGTGAGCTGTCGTCACGTTGAAACAACGGCCATCCTCCTGCCTTCGAAAACCGGGCGGCATACCGTCGAGCCTGGCTCGAGCGGGGTGAAGTCAACGATGTGGTCGCACCACAATGGCTGAGGTTTCGGTTCGGGATGTGCGTGTCGCGTTTGGGGCGGTGCGGGTGTTCGACGGGCTGGACCTGGAGGTGTCGAGCGGCGAGTTCATCGTGCTGCTCGGGCCTTCCGGCTGCGGCAAGTCCACGCTCCTGAACGCGATCGCGGGGCTGCTCGAGGTCGAGCAGGGGCAGATCTGGATCGGCGAAAAGAACGTCACCTGGGAAGAGCCGAAGGATCGTGGCATCGCCATGGTCTTTCAGTCCTACGCCCTTTATCCGCGCATGACCGTGCGCCGCAACCTCTCCTTCGGCCTGGAGATGGCGAAGACGGCCAAGGACGAGATCGAGCGCCGGGTCGCCGCCGCGGCCGGTGTCCTGCAGATCGACCATCTGCTCGATCGTCGTCCCGACCAGCTCTCCGGCGGCCAGCGCCAGCGGGTCGCGATCGGTCGCGCTCTGGTGCGGGACGCGCGCGTCTTCCTGTTCGACGAGCCGCTCTCCAATCTCGATGCCCAGCTCAGGAACGAGCTTCGTGTCGAGATCAAGCGGCTCCACCAGCGCCTCGACGCCACCATGATCTACGTCACCCACGACCAGATCGAGGCGCTGACCCTCGCCGACCGGATCGCCGTGATGCAGGATCAGAAAATCCAGCAGCTGGGCTCGCCGTCCGAGATCTACCGGCGCCCCGCCAATCTGTTCGTCGCCGGCTTCGTCGGCTCGCCGCGCATGAATTTTCTGGAAGGGCGGCTGGAGAAGGCGGGCGGCAAGGTGCTGTTCGTGACCGGCGAACGCCGCCTCGCGGTCGACGGCTACGGCTTCGAGCGGCCGCCCGAAAACGGCAGGCCGGTGACACTCGGCATCCGGCCCGAGCACCTGCAGGTCGGCGATGGCGGCCGCTGCCGCCTCGACGGACTAGCGGTCGACATGGTCGAGCCGATGGGGGCGGACAGCCTGGTCTGGTTTCGGGATGACGGCCTGTCGCTTGGCGTTCGGCTTTCGGGTGATGTCCTGCTCGAGGAAAGCGAGACGGCGGCGCTGACATTGCCGATCGACCAGCTTTCGCTTTTCTCCATGGAGAACGGCCTCAGACTTTAGGAGACAGAGGGAAATACAATGCGAACTGCGGATGTCTTGTCGCTTCAGCTCTACTCTCTTCGGGAGCTTGGCGATCTCGATCGGATTCTGGAAGCGGCTGCCCATGCCGGCTTTCGCCATGTCGAGCTGATCGGCACCCATCTCGACGATCCGACGAGGACACAGCGGAAGCTGGAGACCCACGGGCTCCAGGCGTCCTCCAGCCATGTCGGCCTCGACCAGCTTCGGGGCAAGCCGGACGAGATCGCCGAAGCCTGCGACATTCTCGGCTTCGACGAACTCTACATGCCCGCCGTGCCGCCAGAAGACCGAGACATGGACGCCGCCGGCTGGCTGGCGCTCGGTGTCGAGCTCGGTGATCTCGCGGAGGATTTTCAGGCCCGAGGGCTCCATCTCGGCTATCACAATCATCACTGGGAACTGACGCCGAAGGATGGAGCGAAAACCGCGTTCGAGCTTTTGTTCGAAGCCGCGGGCGAGACGCCGCTCGCCTGGCAGGCCGACGTCGCCTGGCTGGTGCGCGGCGGCGTCGATCCGGTCGCGTGGCTCGATCGCTACCGCGATCGGCTTCGATCCGCCCATGTCAAGGACATCGCGCCCGACGGCGAGAACCTCGATCAGGACGGCTGGGCCGATGTCGGCGCCGGCAGGCTGGACTGGCCGTCGCTCTGGGAGGCGTGTCGCGCCCGCGGCGCCGGCTGGATGGTGGTCGAGCATGACAAGCCTGCGGATCCGGCCGGCTGCGCCCGACGCTGCTACGACTATCTCGCCAACATGACGGTGTGAGGGCTGCATGGACAAGACCAGGGTCGGCATCATCGGCTGCGGCAATATCAGCGAGGCTTATCTGAAGGGTGCTGCCCGTTCCGATCTGATCGAGATCAAGGGGGTGGCGGATCTGAACGCCGACGCGGCGACCAGGAGGGCCGCGGCCTTCGATGTCCAGGCCATGCCTGTCGACCGGCTCCTGGCCGACGACGATGTCGAGATCGTCATCAATCTCACCGTGCCGCTCGTCCATGCCGAGGTCAGTTCGTCGATCATCGCCGCCGGCAAGCACGTCTATTCGGAAAAGCCGCTGGCCGCGACGCTCGAAAGCGGCCGCGCCGTCATGGAGCGGGCCGACGCCGCCGGCGTCCGGATCGGCTGCGCGCCGGACACCTTTCTCGGCGCCGGTCACCAGGCCTGCAGGCGGGCGGTCGACGATGGCCGGATCGGCAGGGTGATCGGCGGGGCGGCGAGCTTTCTGACCCACGGCATGGAGCACTGGCATCCCGATCCGACCTTTTTCTTCAGACCGGGCGGCGGACCGGTGCTGGACATGGCGCCCTATTATCTCACCGCGCTGATCAACCTGATCGGTCCGGTCGAACGGGTCACCGCGATGAGCGCCACCGCCTTTCCGAGCCGTACCGTCAGCAGTGAAGGCCCGATGACCGGCAAGGCGATCGAGGTCGAGGTGCCGACCTCGGTGCACGGCGTGCTGGCCTTCGCAAACGGGGCGGTGATCACGCTCACCACCACCTGGGACGTCTGGGCCCACGATCGAAGACCGATCGAGATCTATGGCGGGGCGGGCTCGATGCTGGCACCCGATCCCAACTTCTTCGGTGGCGAGCCCCTGGTCGCGATCGAACGCGGCGACTGGGAAAAGGTCGCAATCGACGGCTTCGCCTTCGGCCTGCCGAACCGTGACAATGCCAAGGGTGCTGCCGTCGCCGATTACAGGATCATCGGCCTTCTCGATATGGCCGCCGCCATCCGCGCCGGCCGCCCGCATCGAGCGAGCGGGATCATGGCCCTGCACGTGCTGGAGGTCATGGAAGCGCTAGGTCGGTCGTCGGACGAAGGTCGCCACGTCGCCATCGAAAGCCGGCCGGAACGCCCGATGCCGGTGCCCGAAGGCGCCGACGAGCAGGTCTTTTGCTGAGCTTCTGGAATCCGCCATGAGCAAACGCACGCTGATCGTCTTCGGCGGCTGGGAGGGGCACGAGCCCGAAGCCTGTGCCGGAATTCTCGCGGACATGCTGCGGGAGGAGGGCTTCGAGGTCAGGACCGAGACCGAGACGTCGGCCTTTCTCGACCCGGCGCTGTCCGAGCTGTCGCTGATCGTCCCGATCCACACCATGTCCTCGATCGAGAAGGAGGAACTGGCAAGTCTCGAAACCGCGGTGCGCAGCGGGGTCGGTCTTGCCGGCCATCACGGCGGCATGGCTGATGCCTTCAGAAACGAGCCTCTCTATCAGTTCATGTGCGGCGGTCAGTGGGTCGCCCATCCCGGCGACATCATCGATTATCGGGTCGACATCATCCGACCGGACGATCCGATCGTGACCGGGATCGAGAGCTTTCCGTACCGATCCGAGCAATATTACCTGCATGTCGACCCGTCGAACGAGGTGCTCGCGACCACCACCTTTTCCGGGGACCACGCGCCCTGGATCGAGGGCGTGGTGATGCCGGTGGTCTGGAAGCGCCACCACGGCCGGGGCCGGGTCTTCTATTCCTCCCTCGGCCATGTCGCCGCCGAGTTCGCCGTTCCGGAAATGGCCTTGATCATGCGCCGCGGCATGCTCTGGGCGGCACGTTGATCGTCGCTTTCGCCGCTGCGATCGACATGGCCTTCGGCCAAAATGTCGCTGCTTCTCGCCTTCTTTCGCGGTCCGCCGGTGGTTGCCGCGGCGAAATCGTGCCGATTAAATCGAAGATGACCTTTCGCTTGTCTGATCGGATCCGGGAGCAAAGGACATGAAAATCTGCATCTTCGGCGCCGGCGCGATCGGCGGTTATCTGGCGGCGAGCCTCGCCGATGTAGACGGCATCGAGGTCTCGGCGATCGCCCGCGGCGCGCACCTCCAGGCGATCCGCGAACGCGGTCTCACGCTCGTCACGAAGGAGGCCGAAAGAAACGTGCGCCTCGAGGCCTCCGACGATCCCGCTGATCTCGGCCCGCAGGATGCCGTGATCATCGGTCTCAAGGCCCATCAGGCCTGGGAAACGGCCGAACAGCTCGCCCCGCTTCTCGGCGCGGAGACGGCCGTGGTCACCTGCCAGAACGGCGTGCCCTGGTGGTATTTTCACGGGCTTGGCGGCGAGCATGACGGCAAGACCCTGGAATCCGTCGATGCCGGCGCCAGGCAATGGCGGACCATCGGCCCGGAGCGGGCGATCGGCTGCGTCGTCTTTCCCGCGACCGAGATCGCTAAGCCGGGCGTGATCAAGCATGTCTATGGCGACAAATTCGCGCTCGGCGAGCCGGATGGCAGCGCGTCCGAACGTTGCCGGGCCCTGTCGGCAGCACTCGAAAAGGGCGGGCTGAAGGCGCCGGTTCTGGAGGACATTCGAAACGAGATCTGGCTCAAGCTCTGGGGCAATCTCTGCTTCAACCCGATCTCGGCGCTGACCCGCGCGACCCTCGACATCGTCGCCTCCCATCCCGACACACGGGCGACGGCCAAGGCGATGATGGAAGAGGCGGAGCGGATCGCTCGCGCACTCGGCGCCGACTTCCGTGTCGATATCGAGCGGCGGATCGACGGTGCGGCCAAGGTCGGCGCGCACCGCACCTCCATGCTGCAGGATCTGGAAAGCGGCAAGCCGATGGAGATCGACGCGCTGGTCAGCGCGGTTCAGGAGCTCGGCCGCATCACCGGCATCGCCACGCCGACCATCGACGTCGTGCTCGGCCTGGTTCGCCAGCTCGGCCGCGTCCACGATCTCTATCCGACCTTTCCCGAGGAGACGGCGTGATCGCGCGCGCCTGACAAAGGCCCTTCACCCAGGAGACCATGTTCATGAGCAAGCCCAAGGTCGTCGTCACCCGCCGCTGGCCGGAAGCGGTCGAGAAAGAATTGCGGAAACATTTCGACGTCGAGCTCAACGCCGAAGACAAAGCACTCGACAAGGCGGGACTCATGGACGCGCTGACCCGCGCGGATGCGCTCTTTCCGACCGTGACGGACAAAATCGACGCCGACGTGCTGGCCGCCGAACCGCTGCGCTGCCGGCTGATCGGCAATTTCGGCGTCGGCTTCAACAATATCGACATCGAGGCGGCGAAGGCGTGCGGGATCGTTGTGACCAACACGCCGGACGTTCTGACCGACGCCACCGCCGATCTCGCCATGTCGCTCCTGCTCGCGGTCGCGCGGCGTCTCGGCGAGGGTGATCGCCATGTGCGCGCCGGCGCCTGGACCGGCTGGCGGCCGACCCACATGATGGGCACCCAGGTCACCGGCAAGACGCTGGGGCTGATCGGCCTCGGCCGCATCGGCGGCGCCATGGCGAGAAAGGCGAGCCGCGGCTTCGACATGGAAGTCCTCGCCTACGATCCCTTCCCGCCGCCGGCCGAGCGGCTCGCCGAACTCGGCGTCACCCTCGCGGACAGTCCGGAAAAGGTCTTCGAGAGCGCCGATTTCGTCTCGATCCACTGCCCGGCTACGCCCGAAAACCGCCATCTCGTCGATGCCGGACGCCTGGCCTCGATGAAGGCGAGCGCTTTTCTGATCAACACCGCGCGCGGCGACATCGTCGACGAGGCGGCGCTGGTGGAGGCGCTTCACGCGGAAACTATCGCGGGTGCCGGCCTCGACGTATTCGAGCGCGAGCCCCAGGTGACCGAAGCCCTTCTCTCGATGGAGAATGTCGTGCTCCTGCCCCATCTCGGCAGCGCCACCACCGAAACCCGGGAAGCCATGGGCATGCGCGTGCTGAACAACGCGCTCGCCTTCTTCGCGGGCGAGGAGCCGAACGACCGGGTGGCATGACCGTCGTCAATGGCGCGTTCGATCCGAAAGACTCCTGCCGACGCGCTCAAGACTTGGCCGCATACGGCGAAGCTGACGGTGACGGCAGGAACCCGATGATGTGGTCACACCACTGATACGGTCGCACCACTAGATCGGCGAGACCAGATTGCCGAGCTTTTCCGTGAGCTTCATGTTCTCGCCATAGTCGATGGGACAGTCGACGATCGAGACCGTGCCGTCGCCGAGCGCCGTTTTCAGGGTCGGCAGGAGATCCTCGGTGCGCTCGACCCGATAGCCCTTGGCACCGAAGCTCTCGGCGAATTTGACGAAGTCGGGATTGGTGAATTCGATGCCCGTGGCGCGGCCGAAATGGCGGTTCTGGTGCCACTCGATCAGGCCGTATTTGCTGTCGTCGAAGATCAGGACCACGAAGTCGAGACCGAGCCGCATGGCGGTTTCGATCTCCTGATTGTTCATCAGGAAACCGGCATCGCCGCAGACGGCGACGGCGTTCCTGTCGGGCTTCGCCAGCTTCGCAGCGATCGCGCCCGGAAGGGCTATGCCCATCGAGGCGAAGCCATTGGAGATGATGCAGGTGTTGGGCGCCTCGGCCTGATACATGCGCGCCATCCACATCTTGTGTGCGCCGACGTCGGAGATGACGATGTCCTCGGCGTCGAGCGCCTGGCGAAGATCCCAGATGATCTTCTGCGGCTTCACGGGAAAGGCGGTGTCGTCCCGATACTCGCCGATCTCCCTGGTGATCACGTCGTGAAGCTTGTGCAGCGGCGCATCCGGCCGGCGCTCGGCCTTGGCGGCGATGCGGGTGAGGCTGTCCTCGATTCGGCCGATGACCCCGGCCTCCAAGATATAGTGCGCATCAACCTCAGCCGGGCTCTCGTCGATGTGGACGATCGCCTTGTCGCGATCCGGGTTCCAGAGTCGCGGGTGATACTCGACCATGTCGACGCCGACGCAGATCACGAGGTCCGCCTTGTCGAAGCCGAAGGTGACGTAGTCATGTGCCTGCAGGCCGATCGCACCCAGGGACAGGGGGTGGCTGAAGGGAATGACGCCTTTGGCCATGAAGGTGGTCGCGACCGGGACGTTCAGCTTTTCCGCGGCGTCGACCAGAGCGTTCGAGGCCCTTCCTCGAATGACGCCGTTGCCCGCCATGATCACCGGTGCATCGGCCCTGGAGATCATCTCCGCGACCTGCGCGCATTTTCCGTCGGGTGCCGTGGGCGGGGTCGGCGACTGGACCTTGAGCGGCATGGCGTGGGCTGCGGGATCGGCGCCCGCGATGTTTTCCGGAAAGTCCAGAAAGCTGCAGCCGGGTTTTTCGGCCTCGGCCGTCTTGAACGCCTTTCTGACGATTTCCGGAATGATCTCCGGCTCGCGGATCTGGGTCGAATATTTGGAGATCGGCTCGAACAGATTCACCAGATCCAGGATCTGATGGCTCTCCTTGTGCATGCGCGTGGTGGCCCCCTGCCCGGCGATGGCGACCACGGGCGCGCGATCCATATTGGCGTCGGCGACGCCGGTCACCAGATTGGTGGCGCCCGGGCCCAGGGTCGAGAGGCAGACGCCGGCACGGCCGGTCAGGCGGCCGTAGACATCGGCGATGAAGGCGGCACCCTGCTCGTGACGGGTGGTGACGAAGGTGATGGAACTACCGATCAGCGCGTCCATCACGTCGATGTTCTCCTCGCCCGGCACGCCGAAGATGTAGTCGACACCCTCGTTTTCGAGACAGCGGACGAACAGTTCGGCACCCTTCATGAGACGACTCCGGTAAAGTCAGGCGACCGGCGGACGCGGTCGCTCGGATAGATCGGGCTCGGGAGCTGGGGCATGGGTCAGGACGCCTCGGCGAAGGATCGTCTTCTCGTGCCGAGATAGCCGAGCAGAACGAGGAAGCAGGCCAGCACGAACAGCTTGTTGACGAACCAGTTGGTCTGCCAGAGCGTCCAGTCCGGCGCCTGGAAGAACAGGGCGAACTTGGTGACGATGATGACGATCTCGACGATCGAGACGGCGATCGCGAGCCAGTAGCTGTAGGGCTGCCAGTTCAGGAGCGCAAAGGCCAGCCAGAGGTGAACGACCCACCAGAAATCCCAGTAGATGTGGGTGCCGACCGGGTGGCCGTAGGCGGCATCATAGGCGATCGGAAAGGCGAATTTGATCGTCAGGGTCCAGGCGGCGAGCAGGATCAGCCAGTGGGCGAGAAAGCGGATCATCGAAGGCTTGGGCCTCAGCCCAGGCGACGCGCGGCGTCGATCGTGAAGTCCGGGATCGGAATGCCGAACGGGCAGGCGCCGGTGCAGGCCTGATGCGCGCAGGTCAGGCAGGCCTCGGCGCCGCCATCGAGCTTGGCGTAGTCCTCGACCGCAAGTGCGGGATTGCCGTAGTCGACGTCGTACATCCGGGTTCGAAGGATCTCGGCGATCGCGACGCCTTCGGGGCAGGCACCTTCGCAGCGATCGCAGCCATGGCGGCAATAGCGGCTCGACTGGAGGGCGGCGTAGCGGCCGAGCAGGGCTGCGTCCCCTGCCCGTTCGTCGTCCTGGCCGGACGCGCCAACATATTCGTCGATGTTGTCGAAGCTGGTCATGGAGATGAGGGCGGCGTCGACGCGCGGGCTGGAGAGCACCCAGCGAAGGGCCGCCTGCGCGTAGGTCCTGCCTTCGGCTTCGAACGGCCGCATGTCGTTCAGCCTGGCACCCATCAGCGTTTTCATGGCGATCACGCCGATGTTCTTTTCGCGCGCCTTGTCCAGCACCGGCGGCAGGTCGGACTGGATGGCGACGAAGTGGAAGGTGTGGCGAAGTTTCGCGTAGAGATCCGGATCCTCGCCGAAGCTGTAGGCGCAGAGGATGACGTCGACGAGGTCGTTGTCGATCGCATAATCGAGGCATCGGGCGAGCCGGCTGCCATGGCCGGACATGCCGCGAAATCGGATCTTGCCCTCGGCCACCGCGCGTTCGGTGAAGCGCGCCCAGGCCTCGTTCTTCATACGGTCGACGTTGTTGACGGCGTGATTGAAGTAGATGTCGAGATAGTCGGTCTGCAGCCGCCGGAGGCTGCCCTCGAGCGCTGTCATCATCTCGGCTTCGCTGTCGGAGGCGCCGGCCTTGGTCTTGGAGGTCAGCACGAAACGGTCGCGCGGAACGCCCTTCAGGCCTTCGCCCATCGCCTCTTCTGACCAGCCGAAGCGGTAGCTTTCGGCAGTGTCGAAGAAGTTGACGCCGCGATCGAGGGCGTGACGGATCAGCGAGGCATCCTGCGAGCTCGCGGAACCGAAGCCGATTTCCGAAACTTCGAGACCCGTCCCGCCGAGGGTGACGTGACGGCGGATGATGGCCTGGGCGGCCGCCTCGGTTGGCCGGACGACGGCGCCGAGGCCGGCGGCCGTCCCGGTTCCGACGAAGGTTCTGCGACTGAGCATCGGACCTGCCCCGCTGATCGAGAAGGGCTTCCAGCCTAGCAGAATCGAAGGGCAGTGCGAGGCCGAGCCAGAAAAAACGGGACACGATCAGGCGAGGTCGTTCCGGCCATCCCGCGGGTGGCCGGTTATTCGGCGAAGGCGACGATCTGCCACTGACGGTCGACCATGAGCCAGGCGAGCGAGAAGCTCTTGAAGCCCGCCTTCGCGATCCGGGTCAGAAGATCGATCTCGGCCTTCTCGGCGAGGTCCCGATCGTAGAGATTGTCGACGCGCTCGCCGCGGATGCAGGTTTTCTCGGATGCTTCACCGCTCATGACCATGATGATGCCCTTTCCATCGGTTTTCACCAGGCTTCATCGGTGAAAGTTAGAGCGGACTTTCTGAACGGGACGTGACGGATATCACAATCCGTTTTTTTTTCGAACAGCATCCCAGCATCCGGGAGCCTGCCCGCGGTCTTTCTGACGTCATCCATCGGTGGTAGAGGTGGGCGTCGCAGCCTGTTCGCGACCGGGAAGGGCGTGCTTTCATCGGTGAGTGGATACGAGGTTCATGGCGCGCGCATTGCTTTTGATCAATCCCAACAGCCGGAACGGACGGGCGGACATCGAGGCCGCCCTGCAGATCCTTCGGCGAAGCGACATCGAGCTCGTGCTGCCCGACGATTCTGCCGATCTCGACACGGTGTTCGCGTCCGTGCGCGAGAACCTGATCGACATGGTGATCGTCGGCGGCGGCGACGGCACGCTGAACAGGTTCGTCGAAGACGTGCTGGCGCTCGGACGGCCGCTCGGCATCCTGCCGCTCGGCACGGCCAATGATCTCGCGCGAACGCTCGGTCTGCCGGAATCGCTGGAAGCCTGCGCCGAGGTGATCGCGGCCCGGCGGAAACGGCCGATCGATCTGGGACGGGTCAACGGCAAGCATTTCTTCAACGTCGCGAGCCTGGGCGTCAGCGAACAGGTCACCAAGGAGCTGAATAGGGACCTGAAGGCGCGCTTCGGCATTTTCGGCTACGCCATCGGTCTCTGGCGCGCGGTCACCAGACGGCGGGTGATCAAGGGTAAGATTGCCTGCGACGGACGCCCCTTCAGACTGCGCGCCATCCAGATCTCCATCGGCAACGGACGTTTCTACGGCGGCGGCATGGCGATCCACGCGGATGCCGCGATCGACGACGGCACGCTCGATCTGGTGATGATGGAGCAGCGCTCGGTCTGGCAGCTGTTTCTGGCGCTGCCCGCCTTTCGTTTCGGGCGCCATGATCTGAACGAGAACGTGCGTCACATGCGGGCGCGCAGGATCGAGCTCGAAACCAGAACGCCCCTGCCGATCAACACCGACGGCGAGATAACCAGCGAGACGCCGGCGACTTTCGAGCTCGTGCCGTCCGCCCTTGAGGTGTTCGCACCATCGCCTGCGGTCTGAAAGCCGTGGTCAGCAAACAATCAGGAAAACTGCCTGAGCGCCAGATAGCCGGCGCCGGCGGCGACCGCGGTCAGAAAGGTGCCCCAGGCCATGTCGACCAGCGACATGGTGACGGGCCATGATTTCAGCGTCGCCATGTTGGTGATGTCGTAGGTGCCGTAGGCCGCGAAGCCGAGAATCGCACCGAGGAGAAGCGCCTGCACCGGTGACGCGGCGCGCGCGGCAGGCATCGAAGCCAGCACGAGGATCGCCAGGGCGTAGATGAGATAGAAGACGGCGGCGATCGCCAGCTTCGGCTGATCCAGCATCAGCGGGCCGAGCTGGCGGCGGTAGAACGATGTCGCGACCAGGCCCAGCCAGATGGCGTCGATGACGAGAAAGACGACGGTGATCGCGATCCAGGCGAGAACATAGGATTTCATGGCTTATCCGGCAGATGCGGCGCGATGCGCCGGGGCGTGGCATGATCGTGGGTGCCCGGACGGCGGCATCGGTGCCGTCCTGCGGCGGTCATAACGCATCTATGCTCCGGAACCAATCGGTCAAGCCTTGCGGACACTCACCCGGCCCGCTTCGACGCCGGCGGCGCCTTCAGTCTGATGGTGCTGACCACATCTCTGCCCGGAAGACTGAATCGCCGGTGACGTGGCAGCCATTCGAGCCTGCGGAAGATTCGAACAGTATGGAAGGTGATGGGAGACGGCGTATGCCTGGCTGCGACGAAGAGTTCATGCCGAAATCGAGTGGGGAGGGCCTTCGCCGGCGAGGTCGCCCGATGATGGCGGCGTCGTCGCTTCGGGCCGGCATGAAACGTCATCCCGGCCCTTGGCGGCGTCAGTTTTCCTGGAAGCTGATGGTCTCGACGGCACGGCCGATCTTCTCCTCGCTCCACTGATGAGGCGCCATCGGCTTCGCGTTCCTGTTCTTGATCATCGTCGCCTCGCCGGCGCGGAGCTTGACGGTGCCGCCCGCGGTCGTCACATCGACCTCGCCATCCAGAACGAGCACGCCGTAGCCGTCGTCGATGCGGCCGCCCCAGACCGTGGTGCCGCGGATGCCGAGCGTGCCGACCGGTGTCTGGATCTTCACGCGATTGCCGGGGATCGATTCGACCTGCCCGCCAACGAACAGGAACGCACCGGCGAGCACGCGCACGGAGAGTTCGCCCTCGGCGCCGCTCGGATCGTAGACGAAATCATCGATCTTGAGCCGGGCATTCTCGCCGAGCGTGAGTTCGGTGCCGTCGTCGAGCGTCGCCTTGAAGCGGGCATTGGCGTGGGTCTTGACGGTGTCGTTGAAGAACATCGGCGAGCTGGTGCGGAGCGGACGCGGCACGTCGATATAGGTGGCTTCGACCTTGCGCTCCACCTGCATGACCTTGCCGATCGCGGCAGTGGCGGTCGCCGCCTCTGCCTCGGGCTGGATCGCAAGACCGAGAAAACCCGCGAAAGCTAGAAGCTGACTGACCGCTCGCATGTCCATGTCGTTCCTTTCGTCATGCCAGTCGCCGGGCACGACCCCGCACCCGCTCATTCCTGTCAGAGGACGATAGGAGGTTTGCCTTAAGAAAAGATGAAGCCTGCGCCTCGGTAAGCGGCTTGGCGTAAAGAAATCCCTGTCCGTACTGACAGCCTCGAGCATCCAGCCAGTCAGCCTGCCCGGCCTGCTCGATGCCCTCGGCGACGATCGGCATGTCGAGCTGGCGGGCGAGTCCGACGATCGCTGCGATGATCTTGCGCGCCGCCCGGCCGTCCTCGATGCCCTGAACGAAACTGCGATCGATCTTCAGCGTGTCGATCGGGAAGCGGTGCAGATAGCCGAGACTGGAATAGCCCGTGCCGAAATCGTCGATCGCGATGCGCAGGCCTTTGGATCTGCAGGCGCCGAGGACGCGATTGGCAATATCAGGCTGATCCATGAGGAGGCTTTCGGTGATCTCCAGCTTGAGCTGACCGGGATCGATGCGACCGCGATCCAGTGCGTCGTCGAGATGATCGAGAAAGCCGCCGTCCTCGATATCCCGGCTGCTGATGTTGACGCTCATGAAGAGGCGGCGGTCGTCGTCGGCCGCCACGCGGTCGAGGCGTGCGAGCGCGGCGCAGGCTTCGGTCAGCACGAGCCGTCCGATCTCGACGATCAGGCCGTTGGCCTCGGCGGTCGGCAGGAACAGCCCGGGCGACACCAGACCGCGCTCGGGATGGGACCAGCGAATGAGCGCTTCGAAGCCGGCCACGCGACCGTCTGCGAGTGTCACGATCGGTTGATAGTGAACCTGAAACTCGCCGTGATCGATCGCACGTCTGAGCTCCTGCTCCAGACGGATCTCGCGAATTGCGAAGGCCTCCTCGGCCAGGCTGCATTCCTCCCCCGTCGCGCCGGGTCCGCTGCTGCCCGGCGCCTCGTCGGTCTTGGCCCAGTTCCTGATCGTGTCCCGGAAGCGCTTCAAGATGACGTTCAGGCAGAGCCGGAGCACCGGATCGGCGCGTTCGATCCGGCTGGCGAGCTGTTCGCGGGACACGATGAGGAACTCGCAGGCTTCCGAGGCGACCGCAGAGGCCGACCTGACGGCCTGATCCATGATGGCCATCTCGCCAAAGATCGCGCCCTCTCGGAGCCGGTTGAGGACGATCGAGCGGTCGCCCTCGCGGATCACGATCTCGACCTCGCCCCGTTCGATGATATAGGCGCAGTCCCCGACATCCCCCTGTCGGAAGATAACGGTCCCCTTCGGAACCGAAAGCAGGCTTCCGTCTCGCCCCATCGTCGTCATGGCCCAGTCGTCGATCCGTTCCCTGATCATGCCTTAGTATTTGTTAAGGAAGAGATAATAGGATCGCGGCCGGTCACATGGTTTCGCATGGGACAGACGATGGAGTGCGCGCATGTCGATGTCATCCAGCCCGGCCGCGCCGATCGCCAGGCCGTTTCCGGCGCGTTGGCCGGCGCTCTCGAACTGGGCGGCGGTGGTCGAGCGGCGAACGGGTCTGGCGCTGCTCGCAGGTCTGACGATCGTCGCCGGGCTCACGGCAGTCCGGGGCCTGGATCTGCCGCTGCTGGCGCAGGCGAGGCTCGCGGTGTTCGACAGCTACCAGCGGCTGTCACCGCGGCCGGCACCGGCGACACCGGTCAAGATCATCGATATCGACGACCGCTCGCTCGCCGAGATCGGTCAATGGCCGTGGCCGCGGCATCGGCTGGCGGATCTCGTCGACCGCCTGACGTCGGCCGGCGCTGCCGCGATCGCCTTCGACATGGTTTTCGCGGAGCCGGATCGGATGGCGCCATCGGAGATCGCCCGCATGCTGCCGGGCGCCGCCGGCGCGGCCGGCCTCGCAGGCCTCCTGGAGCGGCTCCCGAACCCCGATCGGCGCTTTCGGGACGCCATCGCGCGTTCGCCCGTCGTGCTCGGCATGGGGCTGGTGGACAGGCCGACCGATCGGGCGCCAGAACTCATGGCCGGCATGGCCGCGATCGGGCCCGACCCCTTGGCTTTCCTCCGGCCGTTCTCCGGCGCCGTCGCCAACCTGCCGATGCTCGAAGGTGTCGCGCGCGGACAGGGCAGCTTCAGCGTTACCGCGGATGCCGACGACGTCATCCGGCGCGTGCCGCTGGTTCAGACGATCGAAGGGCGCATCGTGCCGTCGCTCGCGGTCGAGGCGCTCAGGGTCGCCCAGGGCGCCTCAACCCTCGGCATCCGCAGCCGAGCGGTGACCGAGGCGGCAGCCGCCGGCCGCAGGGCCGGGCTCGAGACCCTGCGCGTCGGCCAGGTCGACGTCCCGGTCGATCCCGACGGCCATGTCTGGATGCACTATCGGACGATCGAGCCCGAGCGGACATTGTCGGCTTCGTCGGTGCTCGATCCGAACACACCCGCGGACGCGCTTCGAGAGGCGGTCGAGGGTCATATCCTGCTGATCGGCACCAGCGCCGTCGGCCTGAAGGACCTGCGATCGACACCGCTGAACCCTTTCGAGGCCGGGGTCGCGATCCATGCCGGTCTTCTGGAACAGATGCTGACAGGCTGGTTTCTGACCCGGCCCGACTGGATCGTCGGCCTGGAAGTGGGCGGCAGCGCCCTGCTCGGGTTCGTTCTGGCCGTGGCGCTGCTCCTGGTCGGGCCCGGCATGAGCGCGCTGCTCGGCGCGGGCTCGGCGGTGGCGGTCGGCGCAGCCTCCTGGATGGCGTTCGAGAAGGCGCACATCCTCGCCGATCCGACCTTTCCGCTGCTCACCCTCGCCTCGGTGCATCTCACCGTGAGCCTGATCACCCACATCTTCGCCGAACGGGACAAGCACGCGATCCGAACCGCGTTCACGCACTATCTGGCGCCCGCCATCGTCAGCCGGCTGGCCGAGGATCCGGCACGGCTGAAGCTCGGCGGCGAGACCCGCGAGATGACGTTTCTGTTTTCCGATATAGCCGGGTTCACCACCTTCACCGAGCGCACCGCCCCCGAGACGCTCGTGCGCCTGCTGAACCGCTATCTGGATGGTCAGTGCGGGATCGTCATGGATCACGGCGGCACGGTCGACAAGATCGTGGGCGATGCGGTGCATGCCATTTTCAACGCGCCGCTCGACCAGTCCGACCATGCGCTGCGCGCGGTTCGCTGCGCCCTGGAGATGGACGCCTTCGGCCGGGCCTTTGTCGCCGAGCAGGCCGCCTCGGGCCTCGAATTCGGCCGCACGCGGATCGGCGTCAACACGGGCATGGCGGTCATCGGCAATTTCGGCGGCAGCCGCCGCTTCGACTACACGGCCCATGGCGATGCGATCAACACCGCCGCGCGCCTGGAGGGCGTCAACAAATATTTCGACACCCATATCTGCGTCGCCGGCAGCACGGCGGCCGATTGCCCGGACATCGACTTCAGGCCGATCGGCGATCTGGTGCTCAAGGGCAAGGAAACGGCGATCCCGGCCTTCGAACCGACCAGCGGCGCCGAAGCGGGCTATGCCGAACTCTCGGCCTATCGAAAGGCATTTGACGACATGGAGAACGGCGCCGGCGACGAATTCCTGCGTCTGGAGACGCTTTTTCCGAGCGACCCGCTCGTACGCTTGCATGCCGCGCGTGTTCGCGAAGGTGTTCTCGGCACGACCATCGTCATGAAGGACAAATAGCGTCCGGCAGGAACCGCCGCGGCGAGACGATCGATCGAGGCGGCATCGGGCGGCTGTTATTTGTTTTTACCCTTGCCACCGCCTTTGCCGTTACCACCGCCCTTACCCTTGCCACCGCCTTTACTGTTGCCGCCCCCCTTGCCGCTGCCGCCTTTACCGCTGCTCTTGCCACCGCCGCTGTTGCCACTGGCAGCGCTGCTGCTGCCATTGTCACGGCCGCTGTTGCCGCTGGCGGCGCCGCTGCTGCCGCTACCACCACCGCTGACGCCGCCGCCGCTGCCACCGGAAGCGCTGCTGCTGCCATTGCTTCCGCCGCTGTTGCCGCCACCGGAGCTACCACTGTCGTCGTCACCGCCGCCACTGCCGCCGCCATTCGATGAGCCCGAATCGCCGCCATTGTCGGCAACGTCGCCGCCGTTGCCGTTCGACGAATCGCCGCCGCGATCAGGCTTGAAACCGATCGTGGCGAACCCGCCGCCGGGCTGGTCGCGGACCTCCAGCCGGCCGAGATTGGTCGAGCTGACCCGCGCCGACTGGCCGGGCTGGAGCCGGATCTCGGAGACGCGGTCGCCGGTCGTGATCAGGACCGCTCCTTCGATCGCATCCACCTGCGTCCCCTGCACGCCGACCTCGACGTCGAAAACGGCACCCGTCGTCGACAGGTAGAGCTGGGGGGTGAGAACGTCGAAGCGGCCATCGATCGGGTGCTTGACGTAGTACCTCACGTCACCCTGAATGTGATCGAGACGCTTTTCCTGGTTCGAAGGCGGAAAGCGAAAGCGAGACAGGCTGCGGGTCGTCGCCGCCCCGATATCCGCGCGAATGATCCCGCCCTCCTCCGGCACTTCCAGGTCGCTGCCGGGCGGGATCGACGCGTTGCCTCCGGTCTTTTGCCAAAACGGCGCGTTTTCGGCGTGGATCCTGGCATCCTCGGTCAGGCCGTTCAAACGCCACTGACGGTCGGGCTCGGCCGCGTCCTGCGCACCGAGATCGGCGGTGGTCGTGGTCATCAGAGTGACGGCGCCGAGCAGGCTGAGCGCCAAACGGCAATGTTTCATGAGCGGTGAGGCAGTCATGGGCGTTCCCAACTGATTTTCTGGATCGTTCCGGATTCGAAAGCGTTTCGAGAGGCGCGACAGACGGCATCGCGTCGACAATCAGCGAATTCGCGGCAAATTTTATAAGCCGGGCGAAAACCGTACAACCCTCCGGAACCGGCGATGTCGCGTACATACCATTCCCGGAGCCATGGCCGGACGCCGAATCCGGTCGACGGCGATCCGCGAAGATCGATGGGGCGTCCTGGCGGCTTGCTTAAAATGCCGCTCGATCAAGATGTTGGCAGAGCGCCCTGACGTCAGTCGAGGAGCCGGAGCCGCAGCCTGTTCAGCAAGCTGATCACCGCATACTGACGTACCCTGTTGGCATCGCCCGGCAGCTTCACCTCGGCGGAATCGACGCCGTCATCCGCGGCGATCGCGAGATGAACGATACCAGGCGCCTGACCGTCCCGCTCCTCGGGCCCGGGATTGCCGGTTGCGGCGAGGCCGATATCGGCCTCGAAGGTTTTTCGGACGTTCGACGCCAAGGCCATGGCCGCCTCGGCGCTGGTCGGGGAGGCGCCTGGCGGCAGGCCCAGTAAAGGCGAGTCGACACGGGTCAGGGTCTGGCCGCCGAGAAAGGTCGACGCGGCCCCGCGGACGAGACTCAGGCGAGTCGCCGCAAGGCCTGCGGTCAGGCCCTCGGCGATGGCGAGGGTCTTGTTTTGGGCGCGGAGGTGGTCGAGGACCACGGATTCCATGGTCTGGTCGTCGATGCCGAAGATGTAGTCGTCGAGCATGGGGCGGATGCGCTGCTCGACCTCGTCGAGGGCAGATTTGGCGGCGGCGGCGCTGTCGGCTTTCGTCGTGATGCGGACCTTGATGCCTTCGATGCCGCTCGCCTGGAAGGCGATGGTCGCCTTCCTCGACTTGTCGAGGTCGGTGATCTCGCCGGACAGCAGGTCGGCGAGGCCGCTTTCGGTGTAGCCCCACGTCCGAAAAATACGGCTTTTGATGACCGAGGTAACGCCGGCGCGACGCTTGAGGTCGGGGAGCACGGTGCCTTCGAGCATGGTGCGCATTTCGTGGGGCACGCCGGGGACGGCGTAGATCACCTGCCCGCCGATGGGGCAGACCAGGCCGGGGGCGGTGCCGGGCATCTCCGGGATGGTGCTGGCGCCTTCGGGGACGTCGGCCTGGCGAAGATTGCTCGGCGCCATCTCGCGCCCGCGTTTTTCGAACATCGCCCGGATGTGCTCCGCGATCGCGTCATGTCTGACCAGCCTGGTCTCCATGACCTCCGCGATGGCTTCGCGGGTGATGTCGTCCTGGGTCGGGCCGAGACCGCCGCAGCAGATGACGGCATCGGAGCGGGAGAGCGCCAGCCTCAGGCATTCGACCATGCGCGCCTGGTTGTCGCCGACCTTGGTCTGGTAATGCGAGTCGATGCCGGCCAGGGCCAGCTGCTCGCCGATCCAGGAGGAATTGGTATCGACGATCTGGCCGAGCAGCAGCTCCGTGCCGATGGCTAAGACCTCGCAACGCATTTTTTTGGACTCCTACCCTGCCCTCGCCTGGCTCGACGGTTTGCGGCCCGGTTTCCCGACGCTCGTCATTGCCGGGCTTGACCCGGTAATCCATGTTGGAGCGAGGCGCCCGACGTCGTCATTCGGCTGACAAATGGATGCCCGGGTCAAGCCCGGGCATGACGGTTGGGGGTGAGTGGAGGCACGTTTCAACATGCCGCTGCAGCGCCGTCGCTCCGCGGATCGCTCGCGCCTTCGATCAGGCCGTCCTGATGATACACGAGCGCGCCGGCGTGGCCCATGATCTCCTCGAACGCGCCTACGATCTGCACGTCGTGACCGGCAGTGCCGAGCTCGTCGATGAGGTTCGCATCGAACCGGTCCTCGATCTTGAGGCTGGTGGTTTCCTCCCCCCACGTCTTGCCCAGCAGCCAGCGCGGGGCGGTGACCGCCTCCTGCAGCTTTTGTCCGAAGAGGGCGTATCTGGAAAAAATCACGGCCTGGGTCTGGGGCTGGCCCTCGCCGCCCATGGTGCCGTAGGCCATGACGCGACCGTCTTCGAGCCTGGCCAAAGCGGGCTGGATGGTGTGGAAGGGGCGGCGGTGCGGGCGGAGGTGATTGTGATGGCTCTCGTCCAGCGAAAAACTGATACCGCGGTTCTGCCAGACGACGCCGGATTCGGGCAGCACGACGCCGGAGCCGAATTCCCAATAGAGGCTCTGGATGAAGCTGACGGCCCTCCCCTCCGCGTCGACCGCACCCAGCCAAACCGTATCGCCTCCAGGCGCCGCCTGGGGCCAGGGGGCGGCCTTGTCCATGGAGATGGCGCCGACCAGCTCGTCGATCACCAGCTTGTCGAGAAAGCGTTCGGCAGGGACTTCCATGTAGGCGGGGTCGGTGACGTAGCGGTCGCGGATGCTGAAGGCGGCCTTGGTGGACTCCACCAGCGCATGCACATATTCAGGCGAGTCGACGGTCTTGACGTTCAAGCGGGAGAAGACGGCCAGGAGCAGGAGCGAGGCGAGGCCCTGGGTGGGGGGCGGCATGTTGTAGAGGTGGTGACCCTGGATCTCGGTGCTGAGCGGCGTGACCGTGAGGGCTTCGTGGCGCTCCAGGTCCTCCAGCCTGAGCGGGCTGCCGAGGCGTTCGAGGTCTTTCGCGATGGAGCGGGCAAGGTCGCCGCGGTAGAAATCATGCAGGCCGTCGCGCGCGAGCTGATCGAGGGTGAAGGCGAGCCGGTCAAGGATCAGACGCTCCCCCTCGCCATAGGGCTTGTCGTTCTTGAGAAACGTCTCGGCGAAGCCCGGAACGTCCTTCAGCTGATCCAGCTTGGCGGCCGTATTCCGCGCCAGCGTTTCGGTGACGGCCGTGCCGTCCTCGGCGTGGTAGATGGCGTCTTCGAGCAGGCGGGAGAGCGGCAGGCGGCCGTCCCAGGCGTCCCTGCTGTGGCGAAAGGCCGCCTGCCAGCCGGACACGGCGCCGGCGACCGTCAGCGCCGCGAGCGGGCCGCGGTCGGGGATCCTTTCGAGATCCTGCGCCTTGTAGAAGCCGATGTCCGCGAGGCCGGCAGCAGCGCCGCAGGCGTCGATCCCGACCGGATCGGTCCCGGGTTCGGCGAACAGCCAGAAATTATCGCCGCCGAGCGCGTTCATGTGCGGGTAGACCACGGCGATCGTGGCGGCCGCGGCGATCATCGCCTCGATCGCGTTGCCGCCGTCCTGAAGCACGCGCAGACCGGCCTGGGCCGCGAGGTGGTGGGGGGCGGTGACCATACCGCCATAGGAACGGGCCGTCTGAAGCATGTTTCAGGTCCTCGATAGCCAGGCCGTCGCCGCCAGCACCATGCCGGCGACCGCATCCAGACCGGAGGAATGACCGATCCCGGCCACCACGTCCAGGGTCCCACCGATCGCACGGCGATCATCGTCGACCAAAGCGGCGAGCAGGTCATGCAGCGGGGCGGCTGCGTAGCCCTCGGCGGCGGCGGCGAGATGCGCCCGGCTGATCGGCGTGGTGGCGGTGGTGGCGGCGGCGTTGACGGTCGCTGCGAGCGACGCCGCGACCTCGATCTCGCCGAGATGGCGGCAGGTGATGAGGACGCCGCAGAGCAGATCGTCGCCGGAGGGGGTGAGGCCGGGGCCGAGGCCGATGAGGCCGGCGACCGGGGGCGGATCGATGGCGCCGTTCGCGAGCCGGCGGGAGAGATCTTTCCGCAGCGCGTCGATCGGAACGACGGCAGCGCGTTCGATGGCGTTTTGCACCTGCCGGTCGGTGATGACCAGGCCGAGCAGGCCATCCTTCGGCAGGCCCTGCTCCCGGAGGAGGTCGAGCAGGTGGTCCAGACCTCGTCTCAGGCGTCCGGGATGCGGCGGGGATTTCGGAAGATCCGGCCTCCAGATCGGGGCGGAGGTCAGATCGATGTTCAGCCCGTCTTGCCGCCGGAGGCGAGCGGGCGAGGCCGTCCAGCGCTGGCCTTTCTCGATGTCGAGGGCGGCGAAGGGCCGGTTCAGCCGAATGGTTAGCGGGCCGTCATAAAGATCCCGATCCGCGATCGTGACCAGGCTGCCGCCGATGTCGAGACAGGCACTGCGCTCGAACCGGGCGATGACCGAGGCTTCGCTTGATCGGGCCAAAGCACGCCCGGCGAGCAGCCCAACCGAGGCAGCGTCAAGCGCCCTGTTCGTCATCGTCCGCACCGGCAGCGGAACCGGAGACCGCGGCAGCGTCAACCCCGTTGCCGGTGGCAACTCGGGTGCCGGCGCGGCCTTCGAGGGCGTCCATGGCCTGGTCGATATGGCCGATGATCACCTCCTTGCCGCCGCCGTCGAGAAAGCGGATGGCGGCGTCGATCTTCGGGCCCATGGAGCCGGCGGCGAAATGCCCCTCCTTTCGATAGGCCTTGATCTCGTCCAGGCCGACCCGGTCCAGCCTTCGCTCTTTGGGCGTGCCGAAGTGGATCGCGACCTTCTCGACCGCGGTCAGGATCATCAGCCTCTCGATGCCGAGCACGTTGGCCATATGGGCCGAGGTCATGTCCTTGTCGATCACGGCGGCGACGCCCTGGCGCTCGCCCTTCTCGCCCCGCACCACCGGAATGCCGCCGCCGCCTGCGGCGATCACGATGGTGCCGCGCTGCGACAGGATCCGTATGAGCGAAATGTCGACGATGTGGCGCGGCATCGGCGAGGGCACGACATGGCGCCAACCGCGGCCGGAATCCTCCTTCATCAGCCAGCCGAATTCCTCACCGAGCGCCTTGGCCTCCTCTTCGGTGAAGAACGGGCCGACCGGCTTTGCAGGATCGGCGAAGGCGGGATCGCTGGCGTCGACCTCGACCTGGGTCAGGAGGCAGGCGACGTGCCGATCATTGTCGGCGCGGCGAAGGGCGTTTTCGATCGCCTGCATCAAAAGATAGGCGATGCCGCCCTGGCTGTGAGCGACGCAGATGTCGAGCGGCATCGGCGCGATGCGGTCGCGGGTGAGCGCCTGACGCATCAGGATCTTGCCCACGACCGGGCCGTTGCCGTGGGTGATGATCAGCTCGTTGTCGCGAAGGGCCAGCGGCAGGAGCGCTTCGGCGGTCCTGGCTGCGATCGCCTTCTGCTCGATCGAGGTGCCTTCGATGGTCTCCGGATGGGTCGCGTTGCCGCCGATCGCCACCAGAAGTCGCTCAGGTCCGGTCGGCGGCGCGGCCATGGTCAGCCTTTCGACACGTGACGAGCGACGCCTCGGCCCGTCATGGCCGCCGGCCGAGTCCGTCGATCGCGAGCCTCGCCGCATCCGCATTGGAGCGCGCTACCTTCACGCCGATGCGCTCCAGCTTCTCCACCTGTCGCGCACGCATCTGGGGATCGTCGTCGGTGCCGGTGACCGAGGCGACGATCAGGCGCCCCTCCGCCGACAGCGCCGTAAGGGCCTCGGCGAGATGGCCGGCGGGGTCGTGGTGGCCGCCATGGCCGAGGACGAGGTCCAGGAGGATGACCCCGACCTTGGGATCGGCGAGGGCGTCGGCGAGCGGCTGATCGCGAACGGCCGGGTCGATCATCGGATGCGGCCGGCCGAGCGTGTAACGATCGTCGCCGAGGTCGAGCAGGCTGTGGGTGTTCGGCCGGTCATCGCCGAGCGGCGCAGCACCGCCGACCGGCACGTTGGAGGCGACCTCCAGGCCGGCGTCCCGCATGATCACCTGGGCCTCCGCGCAGAGCGTGCCGCCCGCGAACAGGCCGCGGATCTGCGTGCGGCCGCGGATCGGCGACTCGATGTCGGCGCCGCGCGGGCGACCGGCGCGCTCGTCGACGGGATCCTTGCCGAGGGCCAGCAGTGCTGCGTCGCGAAGGGTGCGCGCCTGCCTGGCGTTCGGCGGCAGATCGACGGGATCGCCGCCGAGAAAGCAGACGGTGAAGGTTTTCTCGCTCGCCTGAATGCGTGCGGCCACCCGGGCGACGACGGTCGAGGCCGCCGGCTTCGAGACCACGACGACGTGGCCGGTCGAAGGATCGGCGTCGAGCAGGTCGAGGGCCATCAGCGTGGTGATGCCGCCGACTTCGGCGCGCAGATCGCGGCCGCCGACACCGATTGCATGGGAGATGCCGCCGCCGCCCTGGGCGATCAGGCAGGAGACCTCCTGAATGCCGGTGCCGGACGCGCCGACGATGCCGATCCGTCCCTTCGGCACGCGGTTGGCGAAGGCGAGCGGCACGCCGGATAGGATCGCGGTGCCGCAGTCCGGCCCCATCACCAGGCGACCCTGCTCACGGCCCTGCTGCTTGAGCGCGATCTCCGCCTCGATCGGCACGTTGTCGCTGAAGATCATGACATCCAGGCCGCGGTTCAGCGCCTTGCGCGCCTCGGCCGCCGCGTAGTCGCCGGGCACGGAGATCAGGGCAAGGGTGGCGTCCGGCATGGATTTCAGGCCGGCGCGAAGGGTTTTCGGCTGCCAGCCTTCAGTGACGCCCGCCTGGCGGGCCGGTTGTTCGAGGAAGGTTTCCGCAGCGGCCAACGCGCGATCGGCGCTTTCGGTGTCGCCGGCGCGGATGCCGATCACCAGATCGCCGGCCGCCGCCTGCTCGCCTTCGGGCCCGAGCACGCCGGCATCGGCGAGGATCCGCCGGTTTGCGGGCGTGCCCATCATCAGCGCCGCCTCTTCGACGCCATCCATGGCCGCGAGGCCCTTGGAGCAGCGCATCAGCGCCACGCTGTCCATGTAGAAGGATGGCTTGACCGCATTGATCACCACGCTCATGCCGCCGTTCCCTTTTCCTCGGCGAAGGCCAAAAGCGCCTGTTCGAAGCTGGCCCAGGGGATCACCACGCTCATGCCGCCACTCCCATGTCCTCGGCGAAGGCCAAAAGCGCCTGCTCGAAGCAGGCCGCGGGCGCCTTGACCACGCCCGCGCCGACCTGGCCGACGCCCGGCTCCTTGTGCGCGATGCCGGTGTTGATGGTCGGCACGATGCCGGTCTCGACCACGAGACGGATGTCGATGCCGGTCGGCACGCCCGCATAGTCGAGCGCCGGAATGGTCCATTCCGGGTTCTCGGCGAGCGTGATCTCGCCCATCTCGCGGGTGAAGTTGGCAGCCTCGGAGGCCGCGCCGGCGCCGACGAAACCGGCGACGGCAGGGGCGGCCGCCATGGCAAAGCCGCCGAGCCCGATGGTTTCGACGATGGTGCTGTCACCCATGTCCGGATTGGCGTCCGCTTCGGAAAAACCGGGAAAATAGAGGCCGGCCGGCATCTCGACGGGGGCCGTGAACCAGCGGTCGCCGGTGCCGCTCACCCTGATGCCGAAATCGGTGCCGTTCCTGGACATGGCGGTGACCACGGTCGAACCGTCGATGTCGCGCACCGGGTCCATGATCGCCTTGCCCATCACCATGGCGACGTTCAGGAAGAACTGGTCGTTGCCGGCGATGAAGGCGAGGATCTCGGCGAGGTCGTCATGGGCGATGCCGGTCTTCGCCAGCGGTGCCGCGATCGCGCGCAGGAAAAGGCCGGAGCAGCCGACATTGCGCTGGTGCATCTCGTCGCCCATGGTCAGGCCGCGGGCGATGATGTTCTTGAGCTCGATGCCGCCCGATTCGCGCAGCGCCTGGCCGAGCGCCGGGCCGAGCACGTCGCGCAGCCAGCGAAGGCGCGCTCTCACCTCCTCGTCATTGCCGCCGAAGCGCATGACCTTGCCGAGGCCCTCGTTGATCGCGCAATAGGCGCGATTACCGAAGGCGCGGTTCTCGACGACCATCACCGGCTGGGTGACCGTGGTCATGCCGGTCATGGGGCCGACGGCGTCGTAATGGTGGTTGGGCTGGAAGTCGAACATGCCCTCCGCCGCCATGGTCTGGGCGATCTTGAGATCGGGCGCCCAGCCCTCGAAGACGGCGATGCCGGCGACCGCACCCCGCATCGGCCCGCACATGCGCTCCCAGTCGATCGGCGGGCCGGCATGGAGGATGGTGCGCCCGCCGAGCGTCGCCATCGCCTCGCCTGCCGGGATCACGTCCACCAGCACCGGATCGGCCGCGAGCATGCGCCTGAGCGCTTCGGCGTTGGCCTCGTCGATGGTCTCGCGAATGGTCGCCATCGGGTCCCTCAAAGTCCGAGTTTGGAAAGCAGCTCGGCGAGCTTCGGGTCGCCGCCTGCGGGCGGGCTCCACTGCACCTGCACCACGGGCACGCCTTGCTGGGCAAGCTCCCGCGAAAAACCTTCGAGGCCGACATTGATCACTTTGATCGGCCGATCGAGAAGGCTGTTTGGCGTTTCTTCCGACATGGTCTTCCCCGCAATTATCAGCCTGGCCGCAAGCGCGGTCATCGCATCTCAGGCGGCGTCGTAGACGGCGTAGGCGGCATCGACGCCTGCCCCCCTCGGGCTTTCGAAACCGTGCCGCCTGAGAACGGTTTCGAGGGAGGCGAGGCAGCGGAGAATGTTCGCCTTCCGGCAGACATGCCCCATGGTGCCGATCCGCCAGATCCTGCCGTGCAGCGGACCGAAGGACGTGCCGATTTCGATGCCGAAATCGTTCAGCATGGCGCTCCGCACCGCCTCGCCGTCCGAAATCGCGCCCGGAATGACCACGCCCGTGACGTTGGGCATCCGGTGCTCGGCATCCCCGAACAGCTCGAGCTCCATCGCCTCCAGCCCCGCCCGAAGCGCGCGTCCGGAGAGGGCGTGTCTGGCAAAACCTGCCTTCAGCCCCTCCTCCAGGATCACCCGTGCGCATTCCCGCGCGGCGTAGAGCATGGTGGTGGACTCGGTGTGGTGGTTCAGGCGTTTTTCGCTCCAGTAATCCATCAGCATCGCTAGATCGAAATAGTTCGATCGGATCACCGGACCATCGCCGTCGACCGCATCCTTCGGCCTGATGCCGCCCTCGATCTTCTTTCGCCGGCTCACCACGTCGACCACACGCTGGTTGAAGGTGACCGGCGACGACCCGGGCGGGCCGGACATGCATTTCTGGAGGCCGGCCGAGACCGCATCGATGCACCAGGCGTCGACCTCGAGCGGCATGCCGCAGACCGTGGCAGTGGCGTCGACATAGAGGAGCACGTCATGGTCGCGGCAGATCCTGCCGATCTCGTCCAGCGGCTGTGCCATGGTCGTCGAGGTGTCGCCCTGGACGCAGGCGAGGAGCTTCGGGCGATGCTCGCGGATCGCGGCTTCGATCGCTTCGGGTTCGAAGACCCGTCCCCATTCGGTCTCGATGGTCACGACCTCGGCGCCGACCCGCTCGCCGATCTCCTTCAGGAGGTGGCCGAAGCGTCCGAAGATCGGCACCAGCACCTTGTCGCCGGGCGAAAGAATCGAGGTCATGCAGGCTTCGATGCCGGCGCGTGCGGTGCCGTTCACCAGAAATGCCCAGTGATTGTCCGTGCGAAAAATCCGGCGATAGAGCGCCATCACCTCGTTCATATAGGCGGTGAACTCGGGATCGAACTGGCCGAGCATAGGCGTCGACATGGCGTGCAGCACGCGCGGATAGACGTCGACCGGCCCAGGGCCCATCAGCAGTCTCGGCGACGGATCGAGTGGTCCGATCGCCGCGGCCTCCCCCCTCTGGCTCATCTCTCCCCTCCTCCCGATGCCGGCGAAAAGCGGACCCTTCACTGGCTTCGCCTTCAAACATGACCATGCGGGCTGTTGTCAAGCGTCGTCGCCGGCACCTTCCTTTCGCCCAGCCACGACTTTGACATGAGGGTACGCTCGTACGACAAGGGAGATCGGTCGGCCGGCCGCGATCACAAGGGAGGGTTCATCCATGACCTCGTCACCACCCGTCGTCGCCCTGATGTCGCCGGGCGACATGGGCCATGCCGTCGGCGGCCAGCTCCGGCGCCATGGCGTGCGCGTGATCACCTCGCTCGACGGACGGAGTGCGCGCACCGCCGAGCTCGCCGCCGAGGCCGGGATCGAGGCTGCGGCGAGCGACCGGGCGATGATCGAGACCGCGGACGTCCTCCTTTCGATCATCGTGCCCTCGAAGGCCGAAGCACTGGCCGCGCACCTCGCGCCGGTTATCGAGCGAACCGGCGGCGATCTTGTCTATGTCGACTGCAATGCCGTGGCGCCGGCCACCAGCCGGCGGATCGGCGAGATCGTCGAGGGTGCCGGTGCTCGCTTCATCGATGCCGGGATCGTCGGCCCGCCGCCCTATGCGGACAGCCGGGCGACGCGGATCTATACCTCCGGGCCGTCGACGGATCGCCTTGCCTTCCTCAACGATCACGGGCTGGACATGCGGGCGATCGGCGACGAGATCGGCGAGGCCTCCGCGCTCAAGATGTGCTACGCGGCGCTGAACAAGGGCACGATCGCGCTGATGACGGGCGTTTCGATCATGGCCGAGCGCATGGGAGTCGCCGCCGCCCTGCATGACGAGATGAGGCTCAGCCAGGAAGCGGTACTGGCGAAGATGCACCGCCAGGTGCCGTCCATGGTGCCGAAGGCGCATCGATGGATCGGCGAGATGGAGGAGATCGCGCGCAGTTTCGATGCCTCCGATCTGACGCCCGCCATCTTCGAAGGCATCGCCGACATCTACAGGCTTGTAGCGGCGGCGCCGATCGCCGACGTCTCCCCGGAACGCTGGGCCGAGGCCGGCAGAACCTATGACGAGGTGATCAGAGCGCTCGCCGAGGGCGGGAAAAGCAGCTCACCGGATCAGCCGCAGTCGAGCGGCGGCGATGAAAAATAACGCGGATGGGTCGGCGGCGGCAACGACTGTAGACTGATCTCGACCTCGCTTATTGATCATGATCGCGATTGCCGTTCATCAATATTGACCACGAAAAAACCACCACGATCACGATGTTTTGTCAGGATTTCCAAGGCGTTGCTCTTGTGGCGTGCGGTCGTTTCCGGGTAATCTCCGCTCGGCTCTTGAAGGCCGATAACGAAGCGCCGAACGAAGACCGGGTTGGGAGATCAAGCGATGGACGGTTTCCTGTCGCTGCCGAGATTCGCCAAGGGCGGACTCGCGGTTCTGCTCGCGGTCGCCTTGCTGGGCTGGGCGATCGTCGCCTATTCCGCAAAGCGTCAGCATGAGGATGCCAAAAGCCTCGAAAACGCCCTCGCCACCCTGAAAAGCCAGGGCGAGCGGGAGGATCAGACGCTGGCCGAGGTGGCTGGTCTCGAACAGCGAATAGCCGCTGCCGACGCCGAGCTCGCCTCCTCACGTCAGGCGCTGGCCGCCAGCCGCGAAGAGAAAAGTGCGCTCGAGGCGAAGCTCGCCGAGCTCGAAGCCGATCTGTCCGATGTCGTCGACGATGCCGCCGATCGGACCGCGCCGGGCGATGCGCAGGCGCTGTTCGACAGCGGTGCCAAGCGCGAAGGCGTCGAAAGCGAGGCTGCGGCCGGTCTTCGCGCGCGTCTCACCGAGGCCATGACAGCCCTCAGCGCCAGAAGTGCCACCTTGCAGCAGCGGGAGCGGGAGCTTTCTCGCGCCCTGGCCGACGTCGAGGCCGCGACCGCCGAGATCGAGACGCTCGAACGGGCCGCGACCGAGCGGGATACGCTGCGCGAGCGGCTGACCGGCGCCATGACCACGCTCAGCGCGCGCGGCGCGACCGTCGAGCAGCGGGAGCGCGAACTCGCGCGCGTGCAGGCGGAGCATGAGAAGGCGCTCGCCGAGATCGAGACGATGGAGGCCGTGAGCGCCGATCAAGAGGAGGCCGGTCGTTCCCTCGATGCGATCGCCGTCAAGCTGGACCACATGAACCAAGCCCTGAGTGACGGCGCCGGCAGGCTCGAAAGCAACCGCCAGGCCATCGCCGATCAGGACGCGCGTCTTTCGGCGCTCGAACAGGAGCGGACGGCGCTTCAGGAGGCTATCGAGACCCGGAAGAGCGAACTCGCCGAGCTGGAACGATCGCTCGACGAACTTCGAGGTGAGCGGGGCGAGGCGGAAGCGAGGCTGGACGAAACGCGCATGGCGATCGAGACGGCGACTGCCGAGCTCGCCGATGTTAAAACCGCCAGGGCCGACGGCGACGCGCTGAGCAGCAGCCTGGCGGCGGAAATCGATGCACATCGCTCAGACCTCGTCGAGAAGGAGGATGCGATCGCCGAGGCCGAAACCGAACTCGCGCGCCTGAAGGGCGAGATTTCGAGCGCCGAGGCCCGACTCGAAACCCAGGACGGAAAAATCCAAAGGAACCTCGCGGCGATCGAGCGAAGCCGGGTGGAGGCGCAGGACGTTGAGGCCGCCCTCGCCGGACTGAAGGCGGAAAAGGAGCTCGCCGAGACTGAAACGACGGAGCTTCAGAATGCGATCGAGCGGCAGTCGGCGGCGCTGAAGGACTTGGCCGACATCAAGGAGGCGCAAGGGGCGGAGGCGGATGCCGCTCGGCCCCTTCCGAAGGTCACGATCGCTTCGCTGGACGAAGGCGGCATCGACGCCTTGCCGATCGATCCCCTGCAGACGCCGTTTCCGGTGCAGACGCCGGGCGGCGTTCGCCTAGCTCTGGTGCATTTCGACCTCGGCAGCGCCGAGCTAACGCCCGGCGGCCTTCGACGCGCCAAGGAGGCGGCAGCCTGGATCAAGGAGCGCGGCGTCGGCAAGATCAAGCTGGTGGGCGCCACCGACACGATCGGCACCGAGGAAGACAATCTCGTGCTGGCGACCAGCCGCGCCCGAACCCTCCTCGAAGCCTTCGCGGCCGAGGGTATCGATCCGGACCGGATCGAGCTGGTCTCCCTGGGCGAAGCCGGAGGCGGCGAGGTCATCGGCGACCAGACCGCCGAGCCCTTGAACCGCTGCGTCGGCGTCTTCATCGAACCGGAAGGCTGACGGCCAGAAGACCGAAAGAAGGGCCGGAGAGCGCCTTTCGCAGGGCCTGCTGCCTGCCGCCCCTTGAGCAGAAGCCGGCGGGCGGAGTACGCTTCTGCCGGAGAAACGACGTCGAAACGCGACCTGAAGAAAGGGCGGCCGCTCCATGCGTTATGAATGTCCCGAAACCATCGATGCCGCCGTGGCGCTGCTCGCCGGCGGCCCGAGCCGCACCCGAGTGCTCGCCGGCGGCACGGATCTTCTGGTGCAGCTGCGCTCGGGCATGATCGAACCGGATCTGGTGGTCGATATCAAGCGGATCCCCGAGATGGGCGCCATCACCGCCGAAGACGGCGGCTTTCGCATCGGGGCTGCCGTCGCGGGCGCCGAGCTTTCCGAGCATCCGGAGGTCAAAAGGCTCTGGCCGGGCGTGGTCGAGGCGGTGGATCTGATCGGCTCCACCCAGATCCAGGGCCGCTGCACCATGGTCGGGAATCTTTGCAACGCTTCGCCCGCGGCGGATAGCGTCCCCGCCATGATTTCCGCAGCTGCGACGGTTCGCATCGTCGGCTCTGACGGCTCACGGGATCTGCCGGTGGAAGACGTAGTGACCGGGCCGGGCAAGACGGCGCTTGCCGATGGCGAGTTCGTCACGTCGGTTTTCCTGCCGGCGCGGCCGCCGCGTTCGGGCGACGCCTATCTTCGCTTCATTCCGAGAACCGAAATGGACATCGCCGTGGTCGGTGCAGGCGTCAGCGTCACTCTCGATGACCAGGGAACCTGCACGGACGCCCGCGTCGCCCTCGGCGCCGTCGCCGCCACGCCTCTGCTGGTCCCTGACGCCGCCGATGCCTTGATCGGCACCAAAATCGACGACCAGGCTCAGGCAAGTCTGGGCGCGGCCGCCTCGGCCGCTTGCAGGCCGATCGATGACAAGCGCGGGACGGTCGAATACCGAACCAAGGTGGCGGGCGTGCTGGCGAGGCGGGCCGCCGTGATCGCGCGCGATCGCGCCAAAGGCGTGGCCGTTAACGGAGGAGCCCACTGATGGCCAAGATCCACGTCACCACCGAGATCAACGGCGACGAGGTCGAATTTCTCTGTGAGCCCGAGCAGACCCTGCTCGACGTCCTCCGGGACGAGCTCAACCTCACCGGCTCCAAGGAGGGCTGCGCGTCGGGCGACTGCGGCGCCTGCTCGGTGATGGTCGGCGACCGGCTGGTCTGCGCCTGCCTGGTGCTGGCGGCCGAGGTCGAAGAAAAATCGGTCGAAACCATCGAGGGCATGGCCGACGGCGAAGACCTGCATCCGCTGCAGCAGAAGTTTTTGGAGCACGCGGCCTTGCAATGCGGCGTCTGCACGCCAGGATTCCTGGTAGCGGCCAAAGCGCTTCTGGAAAAGAACCCGGATCCGAGCGAGACGGAAGTGCGCTACTGGCTTGCCGGCAATCTCTGCCGCTGCACCGGCTACGACAAGATCGTTCGCGCGGTCATGGATACCGCGGCCGACATGAGGGGAAGCTGAGCATGGCCACCGCTTTGAAGTTCGATCAGCCCGACGGTGAGATGAAGTGGATCGGCACGCGCCCGGTGCGCCCGGACGGCGTCGACAAGGTGACGGGTCGCGCCAAGTTCGGCGCCGATATGAGCCTGCCGGGCATGCTGGTCGGCAAGGTGCTGCGCTCGCCCCACCCCCATGCCAGGATTCGGTCCATCGACACGTCCAGGGCCGCCGCCTTGCCCGGCGTCAAGGCGATCGTCACGGCGGACGACTTCCCGGACATGCCTTCCGAGATCACGCCCGCCGGCGAGATGCTGATCAACTATCGGGACGTGGTCCGAAACGTCATGGCGCGCGGCAAGGCGCTTTATGAGGGACATGCGGTGGCAGCGGTGGCCGCCACCTCGGCGAGCGTCGCCAGGAAAGCCCTCGCGCTGATCGAGGTCGACTACGAGGTCCTGCCCCACGTCATCGACGTCATGGATGCGATCGAGGACGGAGCGCCCATCCTGCATGACGACATGATCACCGAAGGCGTCGAGCCGGCGCCGACCAGAGCCTCCAACGTGTCGAAGCGGGTCGAGTTCGCCATCGGCGACATCGAGAAAGGTTTTTCGGAGGCGGACGTCGTCATCGAGCGGACCTTCGACACCAAGCCCGTGCATCAGGGCTATATCGAGCCCCACGCCTGCCTCGCCAGCGTCTCCGAGGACGGCCAGGCGGAGCTTTTCGTCTGCACGCAGGGCCATTTCATCGTGCGCACCCACTGCGCGCGGCTCCTCGGCATGGACGTCGCCAGGCTCAAGGTCACGGCTTCCGAGATCGGCGGCGGCTTCGGCGGCAAGACCGTGGTCTATCTCGAGCCGGTGGCGCTGGCGCTGTCGAAGAAGGCGCGACGGCCCGTGAAGATGACCATGACGCGCGAAGAGGTGTTCAAGGCGTCAGGGCCGACATCCGGCGCCCATATGCGCATCAAGATCGGCGCGACCAAAGACGGAAAAATTACCGCGGGCGAGGCCGAGCTCTACTATCAGGCCGGCGCCTTCCAGGGCGGGCCGATCGGGCCGGGCGCCATGTGCGCCTATGCCCCCTATGACCTCGAAAACGTCAAGGTGGTCGGCTTCGACATCGTCACCAACCGCCCGAAGGTCGCGGCCTATCGCGCCCCGGGTGCGCCGATCTCGGAATATGCGGTCGAGAGCGTGGTCGACGAAGTGGCAAAAAAGCTCGGCATCGATCCCATCGAATTCCGGCTGAAGAACGCGGCGAAGGAAGGCACGCAGACCGCCTATGGTCCGAAGCTGGGCGCGGTCGGTCTGATCGAAACCCTGGAGGCCGCGAAGGCGCACGATCACTACCAGGCGCCGCTCGGCCCGAACCAAGGACGCGGCACGGCCTCGGGCTTCTGGTTCAATATCGGCGGCGAGACCTCGACCACGATCAACGTCAACGAAGACGGCACGGTCACGCTCATCCAGGGCACGCCCGACATCGGCGGTTCGCGCGCGTCCAACGCGCTGATGGCGGCCGAAGCCTTCGGCATCGACTACGAGAAGATCAGGCCGATGGTCGGCGACACCAGCTCGCTCGGCTATACGTTTTTGACGGGCGGTTCTCGCGCGACGCTGGCAAATGGCGTCACCACGCGCGAAGCGGCGAATTCGGCGATCGCCGAGATGTGCAGGCGCGCCGCCAAGATCTGGGAGATCCCTGAGGACGCGGTGAAGTGGGAGAACGGCCATGCGGTGCCGGCCGGCGACAATGCCGGCAAGTTCGAACCCATGTCCATGGCCGAGATCGCCAGGATGGCCGGCAAGACCGGCGGACCGATCGCCGGTCACGCCCACATCAACGTGCAGGGCGCAGGTCCGAGCTTCGGCACCCACATCGTCGACGTCGGGGTCGACAAGGAAACCGGCCGCGTCGAGATCCTCCGCTACACCGTGATCCAGGACGCCGGCAAGGCGGTGCATCCGTCCTATGTCGAGGGCCAGTATCAGGGCGGCGCCGTCCAGGGCATCGGCTGGGCGCTGAACGAGGAATATATCTACGGGAAGGACGGCAAGCTCCAGAACCCCGGCTTCCTCGACTACCGCATTCCGGTGGCCTCGGATGTTCCAATGATCGACACGGTGATCGTGGAAAAGACCAACCCCAACCACCCCTTCGGCGTGCGCGGGGTCGGCGAAACCCCGATCGTGCCGCCCATGGCGGCGATCGCGAACGCGATCGAGCAGGCGACCGGCATCCGCTTCACCGAGTTGCCCATGTCCCCGCCCAAGGTGTTGAAGGCATTGGACGAAGCGGCGGGCAGGTAACGAAAAAATGGCCAGGATCGTGCTGACCAGAGCACTCCGCCGTTTCGCCGACGGCGAGGCGGAATTCGAGCTCGAGGTCGGCACGGTCCAGGCTCTCTTTCGTGAGCTCGCCCAGCGCTATCCCGCGATACAGCCCCATCTCGACCAGGGCGTCGCCGTCGCGATCGACGGCCAGATCTATCAGGACGCCCTGTTCGAAAAAATCCCGCCGGATGCCGAAGTTCACGTCATCCCTCAGATCGCCGGCGGGTGAACGCAGCGCGTTCAGGCTGGACTTTGGAGGTGTTGTCGCCGAACGCGCTTCGGATTGGGCTGGTATGCGGGCTGGCTGATCATATGGATCAGACTGACGTCACTCGCTCGGTGGGCGCTTGTTGAGCATGCGCTGGAGCGTGCGCCGGTGCATGTTGAGCCGCCTCGCGGTCTCGGAAACGTTCTGATCGCACTGGTGGAAGACGCGAAGGATATGCTCCCAGCGGAGCCTGTTGGCGGAGATCGGCTGCTTCCGGATCTCGGGCTCGCTGTAGGGTTCCAGGAGCGCACGAACCGCATCGTCGGCATTGACCGGCTTCGACAGATAGTCGACGGCGCCCGCCTTGATGGCGGCGACGGCGCTCGCGATGCTGCTGTAATAGGTCGCGATCAGAATCCTGACATTCGGACGGACGCGACGGAATTCTCGGATCAGCTGGATGCCGTCATGATCGGCGGCGCCGTCGTGAAGCAGGCGAAGCTCCATGACCGCGTAGTCCGGCCTGACGTCATGGAGAAGCCCATAGGCGTTGCGACGGCTGGCGGTCTTGAAGACGCCGTAGCCACGGCGTTCGAGTCGAGCCGAAAGGTGCTGCGCGAACGGCGTGTCGTCGTCGAGAACGATGACGTTCCGCTCATGTGCCGTCTCGGATCCCGCCTGTAGCGCGGGTTTGATCATTCTCGCGGCCGAATGCTCGTCCCGCATGGACGAGCGGCCGACACCCTGCCCTGCCTCCATCGGTCTCTCTCTTGCTTGCCGAGAGCCGGACCGGATGCCCGGCCCTCGGCTGGCTAATTCGAAAAGACGATCAGGCGGCGTTCTTGCGCCAGGTCTTGAAGGCTTCCTCCGCCTGCTTGCCGATCGGACCGGCGACGTCGTTCGCGGCGTCGACCATGAAGCCGCGGAGCTTTTCGCTCTGCGCCATGGCGTCCTTGCTGGCAGTCTTCAGATACGCCCGCTGTACGGCCAGCGCGTCGGTCACCGACTTCGCTTCGACCATGGCCTTGCCCGCGGCCATCTGCGCGTTCAGGCTGGCTTCGGCGAAAGCGAGAATCTCATGGTTCCAGGCGCGAGTGCGCTCGATACCGGCCATGCTGGCGGCGACCACCGCATCCAGATTGCTCTTGGCGTCCGCCGGGACATAGTTGGAGCCTTCCAGCGACTCGACCGCCTTGTCGAGGGTCGCGCGCGCCGCATCCAGCGCGGTGTTCATCGACTTTTCGGCCAGTTTCCAATCAACGATCTTGGTCATCACACACTCTCCTTTCCGATCGCAGCCATCTTCGAAAGGAGGCTCGATCCGTGTTTATGCTGCACTGCACAATTTATAGATAGCAACGTTTCCGGGCGGTTCAAGAAAAAATTGTGCACTGCAGCAAAAAAACTGGCCCTGCTTCAGGCCGTTCAAAGCGAAGGCCGGCCCGCCCTGAGAGGCGACCCGGCCCTGTCGCATTTCCTGAGAACTGTGTGTGCGAGGCTCAGCCTTTGGCGTAGCCGAGTTCCTTCAGACTGCCTTCGATCTCGCCGAGGATGGCGGGATCGTCGATGGTCGCCGGCATCTTGTAGCTCTCGCTGTCGGCGATCTTGACCATGACGCCACGGAGGATCTTGCCGGAGCGGGTTTTGGGAAGACGGTCGACCACGGTCACGAGCTTGAACGCCGCCACCGGCCCGATCTTTTCGCGCACGAGCTTGACCAGTTCCGACCTGATCGTCTCGTGATCACGCTCGCAGCCGGCATTCAGGCAGACGAAGCCGAGGGGAAGCTGGCCCTTCAGCTCGTCGGTGACGCCGATCACGGCGCATTCGGCGACGTCGGGATGGCCGGCCAGCACCTCCTCCATGCCGCCGGTCGAGAGGCGATGGCCGGCGACGTTGATGACGTCGTCGGTGCGCGCCATGATCGAGACGTAGCCGTCCTCGTCCAGGATGCCGGCGTCCCCGGTGTCGTAAAAGCCGGGATAGGTCGTGAGATAGGACGCCTTGAACCGCTCATCGGCGTTCCAGAGCGTGGGCAGATTGCCGGGCGGCAGCGGCAGCTTGATCGCGATCGCGCCCAGCTCGCCGGCGGCGACCTCATGGCCACCATCGTCGAGGATGCGCACGTCATAGCCGGGCATCGGCACGGTCGGCGAGCCGAGTTTGACCGGGAGGAGCTCGATCCCGATCGGGTTGGCGGCGATCGCCCAGCCGGTCTCGGTCTGCCACCAGTGATCGATCACCGGTACGCCGAGTTTATCCTCGGCCCACTCGATGGTCGGCGGATCGGCGCGCTCGCCTGCGAGGAACAGGGTGCGAAGACAGCTCAGGTCATACTTGTCCACGAACTCGCCGTGCTGGTCATCGCGCTTGATGGCGCGGAAGGCGGTGGGAGCGGTGAACAGGACCCTGACGTCGTGCTCCGAGATCACCCGCCAGAAGGTACCGGCATCGGGCGTGCCCACGGGCTTGCCTTCGAACACGACGGTGGTGCAGCCATAGATCAGCGGCGCGTAGACGATGTAGCTGTGACCGACCACCCAGCCGACGTCCGAGGCCGCCCAATAGACCTCGCCCGGCGCCATGCCGTAAAGGTTCTTCATGGTCCAGGCGAGCGCCACCATGTGCCCGGCATTCGGGCGCACCACGCCCTTGGGCTGGCCGGTGGTGCCCGACGTGTAGAGGATGTAGAGCGGGTCGGCGCCGCCGACCGGGACGCAGTCCGCTGGCTCCACACCGTCCTGCGCATCGTGCCACTCGATGTCACGACCCGCGACCAGCTCTGCCTCGGCCTGTTCGCGTTGGAACATGATGGTGAAGTCGGGCTTGTGGGCGGCCTGCTCGATGGCGCCATCCAGCATCGGCTTGTAGGCAACCACGCGGCCGGGTTCGATGCCGCAGGACGCGGCGATGATGGCCTTCGGCCTGGCGTCGTCGATGCGCACCGCAAGCTCATGGGCGGCGAACCCGCCGAACACCACGGAGTGGATGGCGCCGATGCGCGCGCAGGCGAGCATGGAAATCAGCGCTTCCGGAATCATCGGCATGTAGACGATCACGCGATCGCCCTTGGTGATGCCGCGCGAAGAGAGCGCGCCGGCGAGCGTCGCCACGCGGTCCCTCAGCTCGCGATAGCTGATGGTTTCCTTGGTCTCGGTGACCGGACTGTCGTAGATGACCGCCGCCTGATCGCCGCGACCGCCTTCGACGTGGCGGTCGACTGCGTTCCAGCAGGTGTTGCAGACCGCATCCGTGAACCAGCGATAGAAGGGCGCGTCGCTGTCGTCGAGCGCCTTGGAAGGCGGCTGGATCCAGTCGATCGCCTTCGCCTGCTCCATCCAGAACGATTCCGGATCCTTCTTCCAGGCGTCGTAGACAGCCCTGTAGGTCGTCATGATGTCCGCTCCCCTAGCTTCTTATGAGCCTGCGCCGCGCCCGTCGACGAGGTCGAGCACGGTCTCGACCGCGCTCAGAATGTTGGTGCCCGGCCCGAAGATCGCGCTTACGCCGGCGGCTTCGAGATAGTCATAGTCCCGGCGCGGGATGACGCCGCCGCAGACCACGAGAATGTCCTCGCCGTCCTCCTTCTTCAGCGCCTCGACAAGAAGCGGGGCGAGCGTCTTGTGGCCGGCGGCCTGAGACGAGATGCCGATCACATGCACGTCGTTCTCGATCGCCTGGCGGGCGACCTCCTCGGGCGTTTGAAAGAGCGGGCCGATATCGACGTCGAAGCCCAGGTCCGCGAACGCGGTGGCGATCACTTTCGAGCCGCGGTCATGGCCGTCCTGGCCCATCTTGGCGACCAGAAGGCGGGGCCGACGACCTTCCTTCTCGGCGAACGCTTCGACCCGGCTGCGGATGGTTTCGAACGCCTCATCCTCCTCGAACATCGCGCCGAACACGCCGGAGACCGCCTGCACCTCGGCACGATGGCGGCCGAAGGCTTTCTCCATCGCCATGGAGATCTCGCCGACCGTGGCCCGTTTTCGCGCGGCGTCGACGGCGCCTGCAAGGAGATTGCCCTCGCCGCTCTCGGCCATGCCGGTCAATGCCTCCAGCGCCTGTCGGCAGGCGTTTTCGTCCCGCTCCGAGCGAATGCGGTTCAGACGGGCAACCTGCGCTTCGCGCACAGCGGCGTTGTCGACTTCGAGGGTCTGGAGATCGTCTTCCTTGTCGAGACGGTATTTGTTGACACCGACGATGATCTCCTCGCCGCGATCGATGCGCGCCTGCTTTCGGGTCGCCGCCTCCTCGATCCTGAGCTTGGGCATGCCCGACTCGACCGCTTTGGTCATGCCGCCGAGCGCATCGACCTCCTCGATCAGCGCCCAGGCCTCCTTCGCGAGCTGATCGGTCAGCGCCTCGACATAGTAGGAGCCGGCGAGCGGATCGACGACATTGGTGATGCCGGTCTCCTGCTGCAGGATGAGCTGCGTGTTCCTGGCGATGCGTGCCGAAAATTCCGTCGGCAGCGCGATCGCCTCGTCGAAGCTGTTGGTGTGCAGGGACTGGGTGCCGCCGAGCGCCGCCGACATCGCCTCATAGGCCGTGCGCACGACATTGTTGTAGGGATCCTGCTCCTGCAGCGACACGCCGGAGGTCTGGCAGTGGGTCCGGAGCATCGAGCTTTCCGGTTTTTTCGGACCGAACTCGGCCATGATGCGCGACCACAGCAGGCGGGCGGCGCGCAGCTTCGCCGCCTCCATGAAAAAATTCATGCCGATACAGAAGAAGAAGGAGAGACGCGGCGCGAATTTGTCGACGTCCAGGCCCTTGGAAAGGGCCGCCTTCACATATTCCTTGCCGTCCGCGAGCGTGAAGGCGAGTTCCTGTACCAAGGTCGCACCCGCCTCCTGCATGTGATAGCCGGAGATCGAGATCGAGTTGAAGCGCGGCATGTGCTCGGCGGTGTAGCCGATGATGTCGGCGACGATGCGCATCGAGGGTTCGGGCGGGTAGATATAGGTGTTCCGGACCATGAATTCCTTGAGGATATCGTTCTGGATGGTCCCGGACAATTTTTCGGAGGAAACACCTTGTTCCTCGCCGGCGACGATGAAATTCGCGAGCACCGGGATGACCGCGCCGTTCATGGTCATGGAGACGGACATCTCGTCCAGCGGGATCCGGTCGAACAGGGTCTTCATGTCCTCGACGCTGTCGATCGCCACGCCGGCCTTGCCGACGTCGCCGACCACGCGCTCATGGTCGCTGTCATAGCCGCGGTGGGTGGCGAGATCGAAGGCGACCGACAGGCCCTTCTGTCCGCCGGCCAGCGCCTTTCGATAAAACGCGTTGCTCTCCTCCGCGGTCGAAAAACCAGCATACTGGCGGATCGTCCAGGGTCGGCCGGCATACATGGTGGAGCGCGGACCGCGCAGATACGGCGCCTCACCGGGTAAATTGTCGAGGTGGCCGATGCCACCCAGATCGTCTGCCGTATAGAGCGGCTTGACCGCGATGCCTTCAGGCGTGTGCCAGACGAGGTCGTCGCACGACCGCCCCTTCAGTTCCTTGGTCGCCCTCGCCTTCCAGTCATCCAGCGCCTTCTTCTGATCCGACATGGCTCGCCTCACTCGAATTGCATGATGACGGCATCGACTGCCAGGCTCTGCCCCTCCTCGACCGGTATGGCCGTTACCGTGGCCTTCCGCTCGGCGCGCAGCACGTTCTCCATCTTCATCGCCTCGATCGTGGCAAGCGGCTGCCCCTCCTCGACCACGTCGCCGACCGCGACGGCGATGCTGCGCACCATGCCCGGCATCGGGCAGATCAGATATTTAGATAGGTCGGGTTTTGGTTTTTCGATCATGTAGCGCGCGAGTTCGGCTGCGCGCGGCGTGCGCACGACCACGTCGACCTCGGCGCCGCGATGGCGAAAGCGCCAGCCCTCGGCAAGCGGTGCCACCTTGAGCACGGCTTCGGCGCCGTCGACCTCCGCGACGCAAAGCGTCTGCCCCGGCTGCCAGCCGACCTGCATGTGCAGGATCGGCCCACCATCGACCGAGGCGGTCCAGCCGTCGTCGCCATGGTCGACCTTGAGCAGGAACTCCTCACGGTCGACCTTCACGACCCATTCCTTGTGGATCGCGCGGCGATGGTTGGAGAGCGAGCCCGAGATGCGGGCCTCGCGAAGCTGCGCCATATGATGCATGGCGGCGGCGATCGCGGCGAGGCGGGACGCCACCTCGACTTCCAGGGCGACGCCCTTGAAGCCTTCCGGATATTCCTCCTCGATGAACGCCGTGCTGATGTCGCCGGAGCGCCAGCGCGGGTGGTCCATCACCGCCTGCAGGAACGGGATGTTGTGGCCGATGCCGTCGATCTCGAAGCTGTCGAGCGCCCTTCTCATCTTCTCGATCGCTGCAGGGCGATCCTGCCCCCAGGTGCAGAGCTTGGCGATCATCGGATCGTAGAACATCGAGATCTCGCCGCCTTCCTCGACGCCGGTGTCGTTGCGGATGACGCGGCCCTCGGCGTCGACGCCTTCGGCCGGCGGCCGGTAGCGGGTGAGCCGGCCGATCGAAGGAAGGAAATTGCGGTAGGGATCTTCGGCGTAGATCCGGCTCTCGATCGCCCAGCCGTCGATGCCGATGTCGCCCTGATCAAAGGCGAGCGGCTCGCCGGCCGCGACCTTGATCATCTCCTCGACGAGATCGACTGATGTAATCAGCTCGGTGACCGGATGCTCGACCTGCAGCCGTGTGTTCATTTCCAGAAAATAAAAATTGCGATCGGCGTCGACGATGAACTCGACGGTGCCCGCGGACTGGTAGCCGACAGCCTTGGCCAGGGCCACCGCCTGCTCGCCCATGCTGCGCCGCGTGGCATCGTCGAGAAACGGCGACGGCGCTTCTTCGACGACCTTCTGGTTACGCCGCTGAATCGAACATTCGCGCTCATTCAGGTAGACGCATCGACCAAACCGATCGGCGAGCACCTGGATTTCGATATGGCGAGGCGTGGTGACGAACTTTTCGATGAAGATGCGATCGTCACCGAAGCTGGAGGCGGCTTCGGATTTCGAGCGCTCGAAGCCCTCCTTCGCCTCCTCGTCGTTCCAGGCGATGCGCATGCCCTTGCCGCCGCCGCCGGCGGACGCCTTGATCATCACGGGATAACCGATGTCGCCGGCGATCTTCGCGGCCTCGTCCGCATTCGCGACCAGGCCCATATAGCCGGGCACGGTGGACACGCCCGCTTCAGCCGCGATCTTTTTCGACGTGATCTTGTCGCCCATCGCCTCGATCGCCGCCACGGGCGGCCCGATGAAGGCGACGCCTTCGGCATCGAGCGCTTTGGCGAAGGCCGGATTCTCGGAAAGAAAGCCGTAGCCGGGATGGACGGCCTCGGCGCCGCTCTCGCGGATCGCGTTCAGCACGTTGTCGATGACGATATAGCTCTCGGCGGCGGGCGGCGGGCCGATGCGCACCGCCTCGTCGGCCATGCGCACATGCACGGCGTCGACGTCGGCATCGGAATAAACGGCGACCGTCCGGATCCCCATCTTCTTCGCCGATCTGATGACCCGGCAGGCGATTTCGCCACGATTCGCAATCAGGATTTTTTTGAACATGGCTTTTCTGTCTGTCTCTGACCTTTGGCGACAGCGCGCGCTCAAAGCGGGATGTTATCGTGTTTCTTCTTCGGGTTTTCGACCTTCTTGGTGCGAAGGGTCGCGAGCGCCGCGGCCACACGCTTTCGCGTGCTGTGCGGCATGATCACGTCGTCGATGAAGCCCTTCTCGGCAGCGACGAAAGGGTTGGCGAAGCGGTCCTCATATTCCCTGGTGCGCGCCGCGATTTTTTCGGGGTCGCCGAGCTCCGAGCGATAGAGGATTTCAACGGCGCCCTTCGCGCCCATCACCGCGACCTCGGCGGTCGGCCAGGCGTAGTTGATGTCGCCTCGGAGATGTTTCGAGCTCATGACGTCGTAGGCGCCGCCATAGGCTTTTCGCGTGATCACCGTGACCTTGGGCACGGTCGCCTCGGCGAAGGCGAACAGGAGCTTCGCGCCATGCTTGATGATGCCGCCATATTCCTGCGCGGTGCCGGGCATGAAGCCGGGTACGTCGACGAAGGTCAGGATCGGGATGTTGAAGGCATCGCAGAAGCGGACGAAGCGCGCGGCCTTTCTCGAACTGTCGATGTCGAGGCAGCCCGCGAGCACCATCGGCTGGTTGGCGACCACACCGACGGTCGAGCCTTCGATGCGCATCAGGCCGGTGACGATGTTCTTCGCGAAGTCCGGCTGCAGCTCGAAAAAGTCGCCCTCATCAGCCACTTTGCGGATCAGCTCGTGCATGTCGTAGGGCTTGTTCGGGTGATCCGGAATCAGGCTGTCGAGCGATCGGTCGACGCGGTGGGGATCGTCGAAGAACGGCCGCACCGGTGGTTTTTCCCGGCTGCTGAGCGGCAGAAAGTCGAAGAGGCGCCGGATCTGCACCAGGGTCTCGACGTCGTTCTCGAAAGCGCCGTCCGCGACCGAGGACTTCGTGGTGTGGGTCGAGGCCCCGCCCAGTTCCTCCTGGGTCACGATCTCATTGGTCACCGTCTTCACAACCTCGGGCCCGGTGACGAACATGTAGGAGCTGTCCCTGACCATGAAGATGAAGTCGGTCATGGCCGGCGAATAGACCGCGCCGCCGGCACAGGGCCCCATGATCACCGAGATCTGCGGCACCACGCCCGAGGCCATGACGTTTCGAAGAAAAACGTCCGCATAGCCGGCGAGCGAAGCCACACCTTCCTGAATGCGCGCACCGCCCGAATCGTTCAGGCCGATTACCGGGGCGCCGTTCCGAACCGCCATATCCATGATCTTGCAGATTTTTTGAGCATGGGTCTCGGACAGCGAGCCGCCGAACACGGTGAAGTCCTGGCTGAACACGTAGACGAGGCGGCCGTTGATCGTGCCCTGCCCGGTCACCACGCCGTCGCCGGCGACGGTCTGGGCGCCCATGCCGAAATCGGCGCAGCGGTGGGTGACGAACATGTCATATTCCTCGAACGACTCTTGGTCCAGCAGCAGCTCAAGCCGTTCGCGCGCGGTCAGCCTGCCGCGCGCATGCTGCCGCTCGATGCGCACTTCACCGCCGCCGAGCCGCGCCTCGCCGCGTCGGTGATCGAGCTGTTCGAGAATATGTCTCATGATCCCCCTGCCCTTTTTCCCGGACCCGCGGCCTTATCATCCTGCGATCGGCATCCGCCCCGAGATCGAGTTCTACCATAGGCCAACGGAAAGAGGCTCGAAAGGCCAAACCACTGGTACCGTTGCCGCAGGCAAAACAGCAAAATGCTCAACCATGACGATGGGCGCGCGGGGATCGCCGCGACCCGACTTCGGTGCGGGCAAGGCTGGATCCCGCGGGTGCAGGCGTCCTATCCTTTGCGGATCGCCCGAACATCGAGGATCACAGAGCGCCATGACCGACGAACCGACCGGGATCGCAAAAGGCCTCACCAATTACGGCGACCCCGATTTTTCGATCTATCTTCGCCGCTCCTTCGCGAGCTCGATGGGATTCTCTCGCGCGATGCTGTCGAAGACGATCGTCGGCATCGCCTATACGCCGTCCGGCTTCAACAACTGCCACCGCCATTTTCCGGAGATGCTGGAGGCGGTGAAGCGGGGCGTGCTGGCGGCGGGGGCGCTGCCGGTCGAGTTTCCGACCATCTCCCTGGGCGAGGTTTTTCTGAACCCGACGAGTCTCAAATTTCGAAACCTGATGGCGATGGATACCGAGGAGATGATCCGCGCCCAACCGATGGACGCGGTCGTGCTGATGGGCGGCTGCGACAAGACCGTGCCGGCGCAGCTCATGGGCGCGGCCTCGGCCGACCTGCCGGCGATCCAGCTTGTCGCGGGGCCGATGATGACGTCGCGCTACGGCGAGGAGAGGCTCGGGGCCTGCACCGACTGCCGGCGCTTCTGGGCGAAATACCGGGCGGGCGAGATCGATGCCGAGGCGATCGGCAGGATCGAGATGCGGCTCGCCACCACAGCCGGCACCTGCGCGGTGATGGGCACCGCCTCGACCATGGCCTGCATCGCCGAGGCGCTCGGCATGTCGCTCCCCGGCACGGCGGCGATCCCGGCGGTCCACGCCGATCGCCTGCGCGCCGCCGAGGCTACCGGTGCCGCCGCGGTCCGTCTGATCGAGAGACCGATCCGGCCGAGCGAGATCATCACGAAAGCCTCGGTCGAAAACGCCCTTCGCGTGCTGCTGGCGCTCGGCGGCTCGACCAACGCCGTCATCCACCTCACCGCGGTCGCCGGCCGGCTCGGCATCGAGGTCTCCCTGGAGCGGCTGAACGCGCTTTCCGATACGACGCCCGTTCTGGTCAATCTGAAGCCGGTGGGCAGCCACTATATGGAGGATTTCTTCTTCGCAGGCGGGCTCGGCGCCGTCCTCCGCGAGCTGAAGCCGCTGCTCGACCTGAATTGCCTGACCGTGACCGGCGAAACCCTCGGCGAGCGCCTGGAGGCGCCCGCCGAGCCCGTCGACCGCGCGGTCATCGCCAGTTCGGAAAAACCGATCGAGCAAGAAGGCGGTCTCGTCGCCCTGTTCGGCTCGCTGGCGCCGCGTGGCGCGATTCTGAAACGGTCCGCCGCGGACCGCGATCTGTTCGAACAGGAAGGCCGGGCCGTGGTCTTCACCTCGCTCGAGGATCTGGCGGCGCGCGTCGACGATCCGGATCTCGACGTCGAGGCCGGCGATTTCATGGTGCTCCAGAACGCTGGCCCCACCAGCCCCTCCGGCATGCCGGAAGCCGGCTATCTGCCGATCCCCAAGAAACTGTCGGCGAAAGGTCTCAAGGACATGGTGCGCATCTCGGACGCCCGCATGTCCGGCACCGCCTTCGGCACCATCGTCCTGCACGTCGCGCCGGAAGCGGCCGCAGGCGGTCCGCTCGCTCTGGTCAGAACCGGCGATCGCATCCGCCTTTCGGTCCGGGAACGGCGGATCGATCTCCTCGTGGACGACACCGAGCTTGCCGAACGGCGAAAGACCGCCGCATCCGCCGCCCGCGATCCCGAAACCCTTCGCGGCTATGACCGCCTCTACGCCGAACAGGTGCTGCAGGCCGACGAAGGCTGCGATTTCGCGATCATGAAGCCCGAAAAGCACTGACCCGCCGCCTTTTTCGCCCCACGCCGCGAAGCACATTCCGAAATCGTCAAATCTGTGTTTTCCTGGTCGTCCAAGAAAAATCGGCGATCAGGTCACAACGACACCTGACGGGCGAGAAGAATGCGGGCTGTTCGACGGCAATGGAAAATCTGGGGACCGAGCGCGCTGATCGTCCTGCTCGGCTTTCTGATCGCCTATCAGTTCGTCGAGCCGGCGCCGCCCCGGTCGCTGATCCTCGGCACGGGCGATGAGGGCGGCGCCTATCACGCCTTCGGTGAACGCTACCGCGCGATCCTGGCGCGCGAGGGCGTCGAGCTCGTTCTGAAACCGAGCTCGGGAACGGTCGAGAATCTTGCGAACCTGCGTGCCGAAGACGACGGCGTCGACGTCGCCTTCGTGCAGGGCGGCGTGGCGTCGCAGCCGACGCCGGAGGGGCTGGAGGCGCTCGCCAGCTTGTATATCGAGCCGCTCTGGATCTTCGTCGACGACGATATCTCGTCGCGCTGGCTCGCCGATCTCGGAGGCCTGAGGCTGGCGATCGGCAGCGAAGGCAGCGGCACCAGGGCGATCGTGCGCCGTTTCCTGGACGCCAATATGATCGACGCGGAGACCACGGAGCTCGTCGATCTCGGCGGTACGGACGCCTCGGAAGCGCTCAAACGAAACGAGGTCGACGCCATGTTCATGGTCGCGTCGCCGCGGGCCGATCTGGTGCGGAGGCTGCTCGAGGAGCCCGACGTCCGGCTGATGAGCATCCGGCGCGCCGACGCCTATGTTCAGAACTACCGGTTCCTGAAGACCGTGACCCTCGCCCAGGGCGCCGCCGATCTCGCCCGGAACCGCCCGTCGGAGGACGTCACGCTGCTCGCCCCCGTGGCGTCGCTGGTCGCGAAGGAAGATCTGCATCCGGCCCTGGTCCACCTTTTGATGCAGGCCGCCACCGAAGTGCATCGTGCCGGCGACCTCTTTTCGGCGCGCGGCGAGTTTCCGTCCGATCGCCATCTCGACTTTCCGCTCGACGACGACGCGGAGCGCTACCTGACCTCGGGGCCGCCGCTGCTGCAGCGGCACCTGCCCTTCTGGATGGCCACCTTCATCGAGCGGACGGCCGTGCTCGCGATTCCGCTGGTCACGCTTCTGTTCCCGCTGGTGCGGATCCTGCCGCCGGTCCTGGATTGGCGGACACGACGCCGGGTCTATCATTGGTATGACGAGCTCAACGCCATCGAAACCGCGGCCGCCGACGCCAAGGACACGGAAAAACGCCGGGCGCTCCTCCTGCGCCTGAACGAGATCGAGCGCGAGCTGATCCGGCTCTCGGTGCCGAGGCACCGCTCCGACCTCGTGATCAACCTTCGCGCCCATGTCAAGCTTCTCCGGGACGGTCTGACCACCTGATGCCGGGCGACGACGGGATGCCGCCGCATGCAGATCGGGTCTGTTCGCAGATTGGCCCTGTTCAACGCGGATGAAATCGCGCAGAAGATGCATCGAACCGGCGTTCCGATCTGACTTCATGCGCGAGCTGAGGATCCTCCAGAACCCATGAACGTGCTGAGTTTCGGCCTGGCTTCCCTCGCGGGCGCGCTGCTGCTGATCAGCCTTCTCGACACCCTGGCCGCGCGCACCAGCACGCCGTTTCCGGTGATGGCCGCGGCGATGGGCCTGCTCGGGGGTCTCGCGGCCCTTTTGATCGGCTGGTCGCCGCTGGACGCCGCCCTCGACGACTACGACGCCTGGTTCTTCAAATCACTTGCCCTGACGCCGCAGAGCGTCATCTACATCTTCCTGCCGCCGCTTTTGTTCGAGATGACGCTCGCCGTCGACGTCAGAAAGCTGAGGCGCGATCTCATGATCGTCGCGGTGATGGCGGTCGTGGCGGTGGTCGCGGCGACCCTCTCGGTCGGCGGCTGGCTCGCCTATTTCTCCGACATCCCGCTGATCGCCTGCCTGCTGCTCGGTGCTGCGGTGTCGACCACCGACCCTGGCGCCGTGGTCTCGACCTTTCGCCGCATCGGCGCGCCCAGGCGGCTTCTCGTGGTGATCGAAGGCGAGAGCCTCTTGAACGACGCCGCGGCGATCGCGCTGTTCACGCTCCTCGTCGGGATCATCCGCCATGGCGGCGAGCTCGATGCCATGGGCGCTATCGAGAACTTCGTCTATCTCTTCGCCGTCGGCGGCGTGATCGGCATCGCGGTCGTGCTGATCGCGGCCCGTTTGCTGCCGCTCATGCGGCAGAACCATATGGCCCAGATGTCGCTGAGCCTGGCTGCCGCCTATGCCAGCTTTCTGCTCGCGGAAATCGCGTTTCAGGCCTCGGGCGTGGTCGCGGTGGTGACCGCGGGCCTCGCCTGGTCGGTCGCCGCGACCAGCCGGGTGTCGGACAACGAATGGGGTGCGGCCCGAACGGTCTGGGCGCAGCTCGGCTACTGGTCCAACGGCCTGATCGTGCTGATTGCGGCGGGTCTGGTGCCGAGCCTGATCGCCTCGCTGCGCCTCGCGGATCTGCCGCTGGTTGCGCTGGTGATCGTCGGCGCCTTTGGCGCGCGCGCGTTCGTTCTCTTCCTCTTTCTCCCCTTGCTCGACAAACTCGGCCTCGCCGACCCGATCGGCAGGCGGCGCAAGCTCCTGGTCTGGTGGGGCGGGATCAGGGGTGCGGTGACGCTGCTGCTGGCGCTCAGCCTGACCACCAGCGCGCTTCCCGACGAGCTCGGATTCAGGCTCGGCGCGATCGGCTGCGCCTTCGTGTTCTTCACGCTCCTGGTCAACGCCGGTTCGCTCGCCTTCGTCACCCGCCGGCTCGGCCTGGACAGGCTCTCGCCGAGCGACCAGACCCTGCGCAGCGAGATCGTCGCCGGCACGATGCGCGCGACCGTCGACCATGTCGACTCGCTTGCCGGCATGCACGGCATCCCGCGCGAGGCGCTCTCCAGCATTCGCGACGACTACGAGCGGCGCCTGGCCGCGCTCGAAGGTGACATCGACGACGGCGGCGTGACCTTCGGCGACCGCCTCCGAACCGGCCTCGTGGTCCTCGCCAACCAGGAGCGGCGCATCGCGAGGCATCACTACGACGACGCCCTCATCGGCAGGCCGACCATGCGCGCGCTGCAGCAGGTCGCGGAATCCCTGGCCGATGCCGCGATCGTCGGCGGCAGAGGCGGCTATCAGGCCCGCGCCGCCGAAAGCCTGGGCTTTCCGAGACCGTTTCGCCTGGCCCTGATTCTGCAGCGCTTTCTCGGCATCGATTTTCTCCTGTCCAGAATGCTCGCGAGACGGTTTCACCTCCTCTTCGAATGGGAGATCGTGCTGCGCGATCTTCGGACCTTCGCCGCATCCAGGCTGGAAGGCCTGATCGGGGCCGAGGCGGCCGGCAACCTGAAGGCGCTGACCGAGGAACGGCTCGCCCAGGTCGAAGACGCGCACCGCGCCATGGAGCTGCAATATCCGACCTACGCGCTCCAGCTTCGCAAGGCCTTCGTCGAGCGCGCGGCCCTTCGATGGGAGATCGGCCGCTATGACCGGCTGCTGAAGGAGGCGATCATCGGGCCGGAAGTCCACCGTTCCCTGCTCGAGGAGGTGCAGCGTCGGATCGAGCTCACCTATCGACCGCCCGAGCTCGATCCCGGCTTCGATCGTCAGGCACTGATCGAAAGGGTGCCGATCTTCAAGAATCTGACCGAAAAGGAACGTCGGCAGATCACGAAGAAGATCCGGACGACCCTGGTCACGCCGGGCGAGGTCGTCGCCGATCAGGGCGAGCGCGGCCACGCCATGTATTTCATCGCATCGGGCGCCGTCGAGATGCGCCACGGCGACGAACGGACCCTGCTCGGCACCGGCGAATTCTTCGGCGAGCTGGCGATCCTCCGCCCGACCCGACGGCGGCAAAGTCAGGTGGTCGCCCTCGGCTTCTGCCATCTTCTGGTGCTGCACAGAGAGGACGTTCGCCGCATTCTCGACTGGCATCCCGAACTGGAGGAGGTCATGCGCTCGGCCGACAGCGGCGATCGCGCGCGAGAATGGGTGCCGGTGTCCTTTCCCTCGACCCAGGATCAGGCGGGCGCCGGGTAGCCGACCTCGATCATGCCTTCGCGAAAATCGCCGAGCGACTGCGGCCAGGCGGCGCCGGGCCAGCAATAGCGCGCCGCTCCCTGGGCGGGCCAGTAGACGCCTGTGTAGAGCGTGCCGAAGCCGCGCGCGAAGGCGAGCGAGTAGAGCGGCGGCTTGAGGAACGCGCCGATGAAATCCTCGGCCGGCTCCTCGTGCAGCGTCAGCCGCTGCAGCAGGAAGCGTTCGCGTTCCACCGTCGCGGTGACGCGCGCATGCCGCCGCCAGGAGACGTGCTCCTGGTGATTGGTGGCGACCGCGGCGTTGGTGATCACGGCATCGCGCCCGGGGCCGAGATAGACCGTGGCATGGCCGCCGGCCTTGTCGAGCACGGTCACGTTGTAGGCCATGTGCGAGGGGATGCGGGCGAGTGCCGAGGCGGCCTCCCCCGCAGTTTCGCAGGTTTCGAGCACATAGCGCATGATGATCGGCACGCCGAATCCGTCGCCGGTCGCCCTGCTGCCGCCGAAGGTGAGCGAGGTGGCGAGCCCGGCGTCGTTCAGCCCGTCCACCAGGCCGACCATGCCGTCACTCATGCCCATGACCTCGCGGCCGAGCCACCTCGTCTTCAGCAGCACGGCGTCGAACAGCCTGGCGTCGTAGTCGTAGTTCCTGACCATCATCGGCTCGGCCCCGGGCCAGATCGCCTGGGAGCAGCCGGTGAGATAGGCGGGCGGACGATAGAGGCTCAGAAAACGCGCCTCGACGTCGCCGCCGCCGGCGAGCTCGCAGAGCCGTTCGTAGACCGGCACCAGCTCCGGCATATGCGCGCGCAGGGCTCGGCGGCATTCGACGTAGGTCGGGCGATCGAGCAGGCTGTCCCTCAGATACCAGCGCCGGTAGGCAGGCCAGAGGCGCCGGAACAGGCCCTGCCATTTCGGGCCGGGCTCGGCTTCCTCGATCGCCCAGAATGGCAGCATGGGCAGGGCGTCGTCCGGTCAGAGGATCTTGAACGCAGGCTCGCTGCGCTCGGCGACGGCGGCGAGCGGCCGCGCCTTGAAATGGGCACGGATGCCCTCGATCCAGGCCTTGGCGCGCGCCGTCAGCTCGAACTTGTCGGTCATCGAGCGGCCGCGGGTGACGAGGATGCCGAGATCCGCGCCCTCATAGCGGAAATCGCCGGGCTTCAGGATGCGCAGGAAGAAGGCCTCGGCCTCGCTCTCGACGGCGCGGCGGTGATAGTCGAAGCGGTCATATTCGACCCGGCCGTCCGGCAGCAGGCGCCAGATCCCGCTTTCCGGCGCTTCTGTGACGATGTCGACGCTGTCCTCGACATGCTTGATCACCATCTGCGACCAGCTGTCGATGTTGTCGGCGTCCGCCCAGCGCGCGTTCAGCTCCTCGATGTCGAGTTCGAAGGGAACGTCCGAGAACTCCAGCAGATGGAACAGGAACAGCGGCGCGTCCGCATGGGCGAAGGCCGCGTGGTTGGTCATCGAGGAGGCGCCGGTGATGCGCGGGTTCAGCTCGCCGAGATAAATGTCCTTCGACTTGGTGTCGATCAGGAAATCCAGCTCGAAATAGCCGCGATAGCCCTCCTCCTTCAGCTGCTCGCCGAATTTGAAGGTGTAGTCCCGCGCCTGGTTCCGGACCTTCTCGGAAAAGGCCGTCGAAAAGATCTCGTTGCCGCACCAGCCGCCGCGATAGGGCGTGAGCTCCCGGAAGCCGACCAGCTCGGTCATCAGCGGGCCGACGATCGTGCCCTCTCTGGTGGCGCAGGCCTCGATCGCGGAGCCGCGGCAGGTGATCCGCTTCATGATCTTGATCTCGCCCTGCCCCACGATCTCATGCTCGTGACGCTTGAAGTCGATCTCCGATTTGATGAAGAAGGTGGTGTGGCCGCTGTCGCCGAAGGCGGACTGCAGGACGAGGTCGCTGCCGAGCTTCGCCTCCCTGGCCAGTTCGCAGAGATGCGCGTATCCCTCCACCTCGGCCAGGGTGTTGGGGACGCTGGGCACGCCCGCCTTGTTGCCGATGCGCACGGTCTCGATCTTGTTGTCGACCGAATTTCTGAGCTTGGCCTTCGGGAACCAGACCTTGGCGCCGAGCTCCTTGGCCAGCTTCTCCGTCTTCTCGTCGAACATCAGAAACACGAATTTCGGCTTGTCGCCGCGGCGCTCGACATAGTCGACCACCTGCTTGTGCTGCAGGAGATAGTTGTTGATGTCCTCGATCGACTGGAACTCGTCATGGGGCAGCTCGTCGGGACAAAAGACGTTCGGATGGCGGCCGTCATAGCAGTCGATATAGTTGACGTACTTGAAGTTGCGCACCCATTCGTCGATGCCGAGCAGGTTGAAATTGGTGGCGCTGACGAAGTAGATCGGCTGCTCGTTCCGATGAAAGAAGCGGCGGATCTCGGAAATGTTCTTCAGTTTTTTCTTGTTCTTTGCCATCAAACTTGCCCCGTTCACTCGTTGTGGTGTCGATTGACTGCTGCTGTTTACTCGGCGGCCTGAGCTTCATGCTGGACGAGAGACGCGAGCGCATCCTCGGTGAACACGCGAAGACCGAGATCGGGCCTGAAACCATGGATCTCGGTAACGTCCAGCGCGCGCATGAAGTCCAGGATCTCCTGCGAGATCACCTGACCCGGCACCAGGATCGGAAAGCCCGGCGGATAGGGTATGATGAACGAGCTGGAGACGATCTCCCTGCCCTTCTGCATCTGGTTTTCCAGCCCTTTGCCATGTAGCGGGAAATACTCGCATTTGTCCTCGTCATAGGCGAGGAAGAAGGCACTCCTGATGTCGCCTTCGGGCGTCGTCTCGCCGATGCGCCCGGCGCAGCGAAAGGCGTCGTGGAAGCGGCTGAAATCCGGCAGCGGTGGCAGCTCCTCGGTGAGGGACTTGACCTTCTTCGCGAAGGCTTTGCGCTCCATCGGGCTCGCATCCGCGAGCGTGCCGTCCAGCTCCTCGGCGATCTTGATCAGGACCTCGATCAGATAGGCGACCGACGACCGGGTGGTGCCGATATTGGTCATGAACAGCACGGTGTTGCGTGAGGTCTTGTTGATCTGGATGCCGTACTTGTCCATGAGCTCGACGTTCTTGAAGCTGTCGCCGTCATAGCCGGCGGCGCCCACGGCGAGCGTGACGCGGGTGGCATCGAGGGCGAATTCATCCTCGGCCCAGGCTCGCCAGATGTCGGCCCAGCCATGTTCCGGATCCCAGTAGGAGGAGATGCCGGACTGGCGGTATTCGGGCGGGATCATGTCGCCGACCTTCAGAACCCTGAAATACTTCCTCAGGAGCGGGTGGCTGTCGATCGCCTTTCGCATCGACAGCGCCGCTTCCACCTGCCGCTGGATCAGCTCGAAGCCCTCGAGCTCCACCTGGCGGCGGCCGACGTCCAATGATGCGATGATCTGGTAGTTGGGCGAGGTCGACGTGTGGGTCATGTAGGCTTCGTGGAAGGCCTGCTCCACCAGGCCCTTGAAGTCCTGATCATGCACATGGATCATCGAACCCTGGCGCAGCGAGGTGAGCGTCTTGTGGGTCGACTGGGTGGCGTAGACCCGGACGCGGACCAGGTCGGGATCGGGCATCAGCCGCGTGTTCAAAAGCGTCTCGTCGTCCGCACCTTCGATCGCTTTTCGATGCTCGGCATAGGCCGCGCGATAGTCGTCGCTCCGATAGCGCCGACGCAGCTCGTCGGCGTTGCTCATGGCGGTGCGCTGGCGATAGGTCGGGCCGAAGCGGGCGAAGCCGAACCAGGCCTCGTCCCACAGAAAAACGAGATCCGGCTTGATCGCCAGACACTCCTCCATCACCCGTTCGACATTGTAGATGACGCCGTCGAAGGTGCAGTTGGTGAGCAGCAGCATGCGCACGCGATCGAGCTTGCCGGCCCGCTTCAGCTCCAGGAGGCGGTGCTTGATCTCCCTCAGCGGCACGGCGCCGTACATCGAATATTCGGACAGCGGGTAGCTGTCGAGATAGACCACATGCCCGCCGCCCAGCACCATGCCGTAATGGTGCGATTTGTGGCAGTCGCGGTCGACCAGCACGATGTCGCCCGGCCGAACGATCGCCTGCACCACGATCTTGTTGCAGGTCGAGGTGCCGTTGGTCGCGAAGAAGGTCTGCTTGGAGCCGAACGCCCGGGACGCCAGCTCCTGCGCCTTCTTGATGGGACCATGGGGCTCCAGGAGGCTGTCGAGACCGCCTGAGGTCGCCGAGGTTTCGGCGAGAAAGATGTTCATGCCGTAGAATTCGCCCATGTCGTTGATCCAGTGGGATCTCGAAATGGACTTGCCGCGGCTGATCGGCATGGCGTGAAACACGCCGGTCGGCTGGTTGGCATAGGTGCGAAGCGCGTTGAAGAACGGCGTCTGATAGCGGCTGTCGACGCCGCGCAGAATGTTGAGATGCAGCTCGAAATAGTCTTCGCGATTGTAGAAGACCCGCCTGCAGCTGCCGAGATCGCGCGCGGCGATGTCCTCGACCGACTGATCCGTCACCAGAAAGACGTCGAGCTCGGGCCGAAGCTTGTGGATCAGCCGGCAGAGCTCCGGGCCGTAGGACTCGGGCTCGAGGTCCTCGATGTCCTGCTCGTCGATGGTCACGCGATAGCGCGGCGGAATCGGGAAGCGCTGCTCGGACTCCAGCGCGAGGCCGCTTCGGATCACCACGCTCTGAATGTTGTAATTGAACAGCACCGCGATCAGCGCGTCCTCGACGCTCGGCACGAACACCGGCTCGTAGACGAAACGGTCTTCCGTCCGGCGCATGCGCCTGAGCGCCTGGCGCTGGTTTTCCTCCTGATGGCCGCTGAGCTGATCGACGATCAGCACCTCGAAATAAGGTTTCTGTCCGGCGGGCGCCGTTTCGGGCTCGTCTCCGCCGCTCTCCTCCTCCTGCTCGTGCCCGTCGCTTTCCTGGCGCTGGGCGCGCCGTCGAAAGCCGTCGCTCAGCATCAGACGCACGACGCCCGAGACCACCTTGGCGAGCTCGGCATAGCGTTGGTCGCTCAGCAGATGGTGCAGGCGATCGAAAGCGCGGCGGCCGGGAAACGCCCAGTAGAGCTCGATCGGCTGCAGGGCCTCGATCAGCTCGAGCGCGCGCTGGTGCAGTTTCTCCCTGACCCTCGCCTGGCTCGCACGGCGCAATCGTTCCGCAGTGCTGCGCAGCGCCGTCCAGCGGTCGGTGCGCAATTGCTGGGCGCTGTAATATTCGGTGAGTGAAGTGTTCGACGCCTTCGCAGCGCTCATCTCTCGTCTACCCCGTCGTTTCGACGATTCCCTGAAAGCCCGCCGGATCCCCGAGCGGGCCACCGAATCACGTTTCTCCATACTCTTCGACGATGGATCGTACCGGCAGGAATCATTAACGGACGAGGGACGCGCGCCGTCAACCGATCAGCCGACGCCGAGATGCACCCTAACGTGCTTCCGCGGCAAGCGCCTTCAGTGACCGGCCGGAAAGCGTCACCGGGACCGGGGTGCATTCCGCACCGCCGATCGAGGCGTAGAAGGCACGGCCGCGGCGGTTGTGGTCGCGGACATGCCAGGCGAGTTCGTGCCGGCCCTGATCAACGGTCAGCCGCGCGGCGGCGGCGACCAGGCGACGCCCGACGCCGCAGCTTCGACGATCCGCGCACACGAAAAGATCCTGCATGTAGGAGCACCAGGCGCAGGGCTCGGTGTCGAAATAGGCCATGACCAGCGCATAGCCGACGAGGTCGCCGCCCTCCTCGGCGACGATCGCGTGGTAGCGGGCGTCGCACCGGAAGCAGAGCGCCTGCACGCCGGCCTCGTCGATCCGTCCGGGCGAACCCTCTTCGACGTTGAAGTCGCTGATCATGCGCGCCAGATCGGCGGCGTCGTCGGCGCGTCCGTCGCGTATGCTGACCAAGGATCGTCTCCCTTCTGTCGACGCCGTCGCTCAGCCGTCGACGAACCGGCCGAGCCGGACCGCGGTCAGGCCGCGTGTCAGCCGCCTGGACGGCATGATCAGCACGCAATCGTCATAGGGCGTGGTCACCGGTTCGTCGCCGTCGAAGGCGATCACCGTGCCGGCCTTGGGAACGATGTCGAGGCCGCGCAAGGCGCGGGAAAACCGGAACGGGCCGGACTTCACGGTCATGGCGTCTGTCACTTCGATGATCTGCTGCGGCACCGCTTTCGGCGGCCGCCCCAGACGATCGAGAAGCATGCCGTCGACGATGTCGAGCGCTGCGAGAAACTGGCGGCAGCTGGTCAGGGCGATGTCGATGCTGGACCGCGCCCAATGCTGACCGCACTCGACCAGCATCGCGGTTTTCGGGCTCGACGGATCTGAGAACCCGCCGAAATCCCGCATCCTCGCCCCGTTGCGATGGCCGCTATCCTTGACGATCAGCCGCGGATAGCCCATCGCCCGCGCCAGGTCGAGGCCCTTTCGGGTCATGCCGGCGAGCATCAGCGGCTCGGCGGCATGCTGCATCGAGTGCAGGTCCAGGAGCCAGTCGGCGCTCTCGATCAGCGGCCTGAGTTCGCGCGCGCGATCGAGCTCGCGCGAGCGCTCCATGCTGTCCAGCCTCCGCCGGTCCCAGAGCCGGTTGAAGTCCTGATCCAGATAGCGCGAGGCCTTGGGCTGCGCGGGGTCGAAGCGCTTGAACGCCTGCACGTTGACGAAGGCCAGCGAAAGCCGCCCGCGCCTCGGCTGGACGCCGTGCTGAAGGAGCTTCTGCAGCGCCCAGGCGCCGGACAGCTCGTTGCCGTGGACCAGCGCCGTGATCACCGCATGGGGCCCCGGCTCGCCGCTGTCCAGGGTCCTGACATAGGGGATGTCCTCATCCTCGCCGCGATGACGCTCCAGATCGGGCGGCTGGATCTCGACCGGGGTCCTATCGGTCATGGAGGCGAAGGTCGGTCGCCACGGCTTCGGCGCCAGCTTCAGGCGGCGCTGACGTCGTCGACGACTTGGGCGAGAAAGGTGGAACAGGCATCGAGCTGATCAAGGTGAAGATGTTCATCCGGTTTATGCGCGACGTTCATGTGGCCGGGACCGCAGACGATCGCGGGCACGCCTCGTTTCGCGAAGTGCCCGGCCTCCGTGCCGAAGGACAGTTTCACCGGGAGCACGGTGTCGGTCAGTCTGCAGGCGAGGCGCTCGATCTCGGCGTCCGATTCGGTCGCCAGCGCTGGATAGCTCATCAGCTCGTGCCAATCAATGGCGGCCTCCTCGGCGATCGCCTTCATCGCCGGTAACAGCGTGGTTTCAGTAGAGTTCCGGACCTCGTCGAACAGGCGCTCGGCCTCCTGACCGGGAAGCAGCCGGAACTCGAACGCGAACGCGCAAGCCGCCGGCACGATATTGAGCGCCGTGCCGCCCTCGATGGTTCCCGTCGTCACGGTGCAATGCGCGGGCTCGAACCCTTCGGCGAACGGCCCGTGCACGGAAAAATCGAGATTCATCCGGCGGAGCTTCGAGACGATCTCCGCCGCCATCTCGACCGCGTTCACGCCGAGATGATTGAGCGCGGAATGGCTGGAACGCCCCGTGATCGTGCAGCGATAGCCCGCCTTGCCCTTATGCCCATTGGCGACGCGCATGCCGGTGGGCTCGCCGACGATGCAGCCGATCGGCAGCGCCGGCAGGCGCTCGACCATGTGGTCGAGCAGCCGCGGCACGCCCTTGCAGCCGACCTCCTCGTCATAGCTGAACGCGAGATGGATCGGGCGTGCGAGCCGGCGCTCGACCAGGTCCGGGACCAGCGCCAGGGCGGCGGCGATGAACCCTTTCATGTCGGTCGCGCCGCGGCCGAACAGGCGATCGCCTTTCGCGGTCAGGGTGAAGGGATCGGACGACCAGTCCTCGCCGTCCACCGGCACCACGTCGGTATGGCCGGACCAGACGATGCCGGGACGATCGGTCGGACCGATCGAGGCGAACAGATTGGCCTTGGTGCCCTCGTCATTGGCGACCAGATCCGAAGTCACGCCGAAGCCGTCCAGATAGTCGCGAACGAAGTCGATCAGACCGAGATTGGAGAGCCTGCTGGTGGTGTCGAACGCGACCAGGCGCGCCAGGAGCTCTCGGTTGTCCAGGGATGCGGGCATCGGCGTGATCACCGTGAATTGTCGGATGGCCGGCACTATAGGCAGTGCCGACTGCGCTGTCATCCGCGCGCCCTGCCACCTTCCGGGTGAAAACCCGTCGTCGATACGCAAATCGACGAGCCAGAAGCCCGACAAATGAACAATGACAAATACTTGGCGGTGACTTGGCCATTCAACACCAAAGCGGTGAGATAGACGTCGTCATCTTTCAATCTATATCAATGTTTCTGGATCCAACGTCACGTGGTGTTGTCCGATGATCGCCCGATTCCGACTGACATCGATCCTGCGCCTGGCGCCGGGCCTTCGAACCGCATTTTGGGGAACCGTTCCTCGGCGGCTCGGTGCCGCGATGCTGGCGCCGCTGGTGCTGGCCTTCACCGCACCGCTCGCGGCCCAGGATCAGCGTCCCGACCCGCTTGCGGCGGTCGTTCAGATCGATTCGATCGTCCCGCACAGCGCCCGCACGGCCTCGGGCCTGGGCACGCGCCGCACCGGCACGGGCGTGGTGATCGACGAGGACGGGCTGATCCTGACGGTCGGCTACGTCATTCTCGAAGCCATCGAGGTTTCCGTCCGGGGACCGGGCGGATCTACCCTGCCGGCCAATGTCGTCGCCTATGACCACGAATCCGGCTTCGGGTTGATCCGGACCAACACGCCGATCGACGTCCGCCCGCTCTCCTTCGGCAGCGCAGACGATCTTTCGGTCCGAGACCCGCTCCTGGTCGCGAGCCGGATCGGCAAGCTGGAGGCCAAGGGCGTCTATCTGGTCGACCGCCGCCCGTTCGCCGGCTATTGGGAGTATCTGCTCGAAAACGCACTGTTCACGGCGCCACCGCACGGGCAGTTCGGCGGTGCCGCGCTGCTCGACCGCGCGGGCCGGCTGGTCGGCATCGGATCCCTGATCCTGCGCGGCGAGGCGGCACCGAGCGGCCATGGCCCGGCCAACATGTTCATCCCCGTTGACGATCTGAAGCCGATCCTCGCCGAGCTGCTCGCGGAAGGCAGGCGGAAAGACAGCCCGAACCCCTGGCTCGGGCTTTTCCTCGAGGAATATCGCGGCCGCGTGTTCGTCACCCGCGTCGCCCCGGAAGGACCGGCGCAGGCCGCCGGCATGGCGGTCGGCGACATGATCCTCGGGATCGAGGGCGACGTCGCCGACGGCCTCGCCGACTTCTATCGGGATCTCTGGCGCCAGGGCGAGCCCGGCACCGACATCTCGCTGGACGTCGTGCGCGGAGGCGACGTCACGGCCACCACGGTGAAGAGCGGCGACCGCTATCGCTATCTGCGGCTCGATCCGTCGTTCTGATCAGTCTTGCCGCGATGAGGCGGCGACGCCTCATACCCTGCCGCGAAGCCAATGCCAGAGAAGGCGCGCAGGCGCCGCCGGAACCACCTCGGGCGCTCTCCCCCCGAGCATGCGCTGAAGGCGTAAGCGGGCAAGTGTTCCCGGAAAGAAAGCCGCCATCGTCGAACGCTCGAGAGAGGGCGCTCCTTCGCGGGCCTCGGCAAGCCGAGCGAGCGGGCGCTCGGCGATCCTGCGGCCGATCGCCCGCGCCGGGTCGTTATCGCCCTCCCGATCGCCTGGCCGAAGCCATGCCGCCGGCAGCCATGGACGCCGAGGCGGCCGCGACCCGGTCAGGGCGCTGAACCAGGTCCAGGCGCTTGCGACTGCTCCCGCCGCGTCGGCGAGGCGCAGACGTGCTTCGTCACCGACACCCAGAAGCGATGCAGCGGCACGGGCGACATTGCCGCCGGCGCCGTCGAGACAGGCTTCGAAACGCACTTCGTCCGGCGGTTCCTCCTGCAGGAGCGGCTGCCGGCAGGCCTCGATCGCCCGGGTCAGAAAACGCCGCTCCAGGCCATCCTCGTAGATCGCGTGCGCAAGGCCTTCGAGGACGGGGTGACGGACGACGCGCTCGCCTTCGAGCCCGTCGATCGCGTCCTCCCACCACTGCAGCCGGATCAGCCCCGCCATCGGCTCGCTCACCAAATGAGGTACACGCGCGATCTCGTCCTCGAAGGTGTAGAGCGCGATCAGCGACGTGCGGCGCCCGGCAGGCGCGAACAGTGTGGCGAGATAGTGATCGGGCCGCCTGACCCGCAGCTCGGCCGCGAGCGGCGAAAGAGCGTCAAGCGCCGCCTCGGCCACGGGCGCTCAATCCCGACCGAGCACGACGAGATCGACCGCTTCAGCCACGCCCTCGACTTTTCGCGTGCCAAGGATCTCTCGTTCCTCCGGCGGCAGGTAGCCTTCCTCGATCGCCTGTGCGTGGGCCGCCCGGGTGCAAAGCCCGACCACGCCTTCGGCTTTGGTGTGCTTTTCGAGCTTGGCCGCGAGGTTCACGGGATCGCCGATCACGGTGTATTCGAGGCGCGTGGCGTCGCCGATCGCGCCGAACATGACGCGGCCGGTGGTCACCGCAAGCCCGATCGGCGGTGCCGGCAGGCCGTTTGCCGCCCGCTCCGCCTGCCAGATGCGGGAAGTCGCGAGGATCGCGTCGGCCGCACGCATCGCCTGCGCTGCCGGTTCGGCGCTGGCGACCGCCGCCCCGAAGCTCGCGAGAATGCCGTCGCCCATGAACTTGTCGACGCTGCCGCCTTCCGCCGAGATCGCGGCCACGACGCGGCTCTGATAGTCGGAAAGCAGCACCATGACCTCGCGCGGCGGCAGCTTTTCGGCGAGCGGGGTGAAGCCGCGAAGGTCGGTCATGATAATCGCGGCGTCGCGAAGTTCGGCGTCGCCCGGCTTGATCTCCGATCCCGTGTCCCGGATGCGGCCCGCGATCTCCGGCGCGAAGAAGCGCGATAGATCCTCGGCCGCCTGATGCTCGGTCGATGCCCTGATCAGAAGGTTGCGCGCCCTGACCAGCGCGATCGCGAGGATCAGCGTCACCATCAGCATGGAGACGATCTTGTCGAACTCGGCACCCAGGAGAATTTGATCGGAGGTGGTGTAGGTCGGAAACATATGGGTGATGTTGCAGCCGTCCTCGCCCACGATCGCCTCGAGGATCTGCATGCCGTCGCATACTTGCTCGTGATTGACCGCATAGGCGACCGCGACCAGCCAGCCGACCGATGCGGCGAGCCCGGTGAGGACGACCATGATCGGCTCGAAGCGAAGGGTTCTGAGCGCGATCAGGATGAAGACGTACATCAATGTCGGCGCCTTCAGATAAAGCGAAGGCGAGGCGTCATATTGCAGGTGAAAGCTCCAGATCGTGATCATCAGCACGAAGACGTCGACGACGATCGAGATGCTGACGAACCATCTCGGCAGCTTTCTCTCGATCGCCAGCCATAGCCGCACCAGCGTGAACGCGCCGTAGACCGCAAGCGTGAGCGGCACGGGCTCGAACATCACCTCGGGGCCGAAGCCTTTGGGCGTGAGCGTGTACAGCAGGGCGAAGGTCGAGATCGCCAGAAGCTGGATCACGCTGACCAGCACCTCGCTCTGTTCCTGCTCGTTCTGGATCGTCCGCTGCACGCGATCGGGGATCCGATCCGGCAGCGGCAGACCGAAAAGCAGTTCTCGCCCGCGGGCGAACAGGGACCGGCGCGGACGCTCGCGCGCCACGACATCACTCGTCATCCTCTGGGCCTCATGATGGCATCCTCGATCGTGCGTTTCCAAGCACTCGGGATATCGTCTCGCCGATTGCCATTCTCGCATGGCGACGACCCCGGGCTTCGTCACACAGGCTCACAATGCCGATGGCGTCTTGTGGGCCGATGGCGACTGGTGGGCAATGGATAGCGCCACTGGACCGACACTCAATGGAAAAACGAATCATCGCCCGGAACGTTCTATCCTGAAGCACGCACCGCCAGCCCACCCACGGCAGATTGACGCTCCGGCCGGAGGAAGCCTTTGCATTCTCCGAATGATCGATTATCTACCGTAGTACCGCGCCTCTGGGATCACATTTCTGAAAGGCAAACCAATCATGGCCTTCGAATTGCCCGACCTTCCCTACGGCTACGACGCGCTCGAGCCGTATATGTCGTCGACCACCCTCCACCTCCACCACGACAAGCACCACCAGACCTATGTCACCAACCTCAACAACCTGATCGAGGATACCGATCTCAAGGACAAGTCCCTGGAAGAGATCGTCGAAGCCTCGGCCAAGGATCCGGCCAAGCAGGGCATTTTCAACAATGCCGGCCAGCACTGGAACCACCAGCTGTTCTGGCGGATCATGAAGAAGGGCGGCGGTGGCCAGCCGGGCGGCGAGCTCGCCAAGCGCATCGACGACGCCTTCGGCAATTTCGAGAGCTTCAAGGAGAAGTTCAAGACCGCCGGCGTCACCCAGTTCGGCTCCGGCTGGGCCTGGCTCGCGCTCGACGGCGACACCCTCAAGGTCACCAAGACCTCGAACGCCGACAATCCACTGACCTCCGGCATGATTCCGATTCTCGGCATTGATGTCTGGGAACACGCTTACTATGTGGATTACGAGAATCGGCGCCCCGAATATCTCGCCGCCTTCCTGAATCACCTGGTGAACTGGGAAGAGGTCGAGGCGGAGCTGGAAAAGGCGATCGCCTGATCCGCTTCGGGAGGGCCGCGGCGGCATCCGGTCGAGGGCGCCGATCCGAAAGGCCGATCTCGCCAAGAAAGAACATCTTCGGGAGGAGGAGCGCCCAGGCCGGGCCGCTCCTCTTTCTTTTTTGTTTCGCGGAAACGTTTCGGGTTGGCGGAGTTCCACCAACGCCCGCCTGGGTCAATCCCGGCGGCGCAGGAGATTGCCGCATGCCCTCACATTTGCATCGCTCCTCGCGGGCGCTTCGCCTTGTGCCGGCGCTCGCCGTCTGCCTCGCTCTTGCCGCCTGCGCGGCGACCACGACCGCGATCAGCAAGCGCGAGCTCGACGTACAGACGCGCATGTCCGATTCGATCTTTCTCGAGCCGGCGAGACCTGCCGGGCGCACCATTTTCGTCGAGGTCAAGAACACCTCGGATCGCGAGGATTTCGCCATCGAGGACGGCATCAAGGCCGCGATCCAGGAACGCGGCTACCGACTGGTCGACGATCCCGAACGCGCGCAATACATGCTCCAGGCGAACGTGCTGCAGGCCGGCAAGAACTCCGCGACGGCGGCCGAAGAAGCGTTCTCCGGCGGCTTCGGCGGTGCTCTCTTCGGCGCGGCCGTGGGCGCTGTCGGCACCCGCGCCGCGACCAGCAACACCGGCAGCATCATCGGCGGCGGACTGATCGGTGCGGCCGTCGAATCCGCGGCCGGCGCCTTCGTCCAGGACGTCACCTATTCCGCGATCACCGACATCCAGGTCTCGGAGCGCGCGGCGAACGGCGAAGTGGTCACCGAAACCTTCGAGCAGGATCTCGGCCAGGGCTCCGGCGGCCAGCGCATCGTCAGCGCCAGCAGCACCAGCAACTGGAAACGCTACCGCACCCGCGTCATGAGCATCGCCAACAAGGTCAATCTCGAATTCGAAGACGCCGCCCCACAGCTGGTCGCCGGCCTGACCCGTTCGATCGCGGGGGTTTTTTGAGGTGTGTGGAAGCCCGCATTTCCTCGGAGGCCTACGCAACCTCTTGTTGGAAGTGTCTTCAAACGATGTGCAGCGATATGCTCAAATTGATGAAAAGAATTCCGAAGGTATCCTCCTATGTCGACAGAAGCAAAGGCCATCAGAACTCAATTGGCTAAGAAGTGGTTGGTGGAACTGCTCTCACAATCTCGACCAATTCCTCGCGGAATATGGTCTGGCTGGCCCAACAGAATGGGATACTGACAGCCTTGGTAGTTCGGTCGGCAAATGGAAGGCTCCTTCGGCCGGATCATGTCTACCTGCGGTCGTTTCTGAGAGAAGTGACGACATCGCTCAGCACTCAAAACGAAGAAAGGCGATGGGAAACAACAAACATGCTGTTGTCGCAGCCACAAAACTTAGCTTTTTCATGAATCCTTGCTCAAGATTTTTTATCTCAGATAGGCACGCTCGGAGGGGCGCATTCAATCGATGCTGTCATAACTTTCACAAGAAACAGTACAACGTCAAAGATATAGGACCGTTCTACGAAGATATGAATTGCATCCTTAGATACGAGATTGGGCAGCCTGATTTTCAGAATTACATTTGTCAATGTATTAGAACATATCAAAGCATGCTTGATGAACATGAGATTAATCTGGACGAGGCATGCCTCCGAGATTTTATTACACGTCGTTTGTTAGACAAATTGATATTCTACGAAGGAAAAATATTGGGAAGATTGTTCGCGATGAAAAACGTAGTGGATGAAGATCTAAAATACTCTAAAACTCACACCACTACCAACGCCGCCCCCACCCGCCTCCCCTCGCCCGCTAGCACATTGTAGGTCCGGCAGGCCGCTCCGCTGTCCATGGTCTCGACTCCGATGCCCTTCGCTCTCAGAGCCTCCCGGAGCGTCACCGGCGCAGGTCTGGCGGTCGCGCCGCAGCCGATGATCAGGAGTTCGATCTCGCCGGCGGCCTCGATGACGGGCTCCAGGCTCTTGAGAGAAAGCTCCTCGCCGGCCGCGACAGGCCAGGGGCGCACCTCGTCTTTCAGGATCAGGATCGGGCCGGCATAGTGGGTTCCCGAGACCTTGAAGCCGCTCTCGCCATAGCTCTGCACCAGGAGAAGACGCCCCTCCGGCGCCTGTCTGATCAGCTCCATGTCAGCCCCCTCGCCGCCAAACCGGGCCGCATACCCTCAATCCAGCCTGCTGCGGTCCAAGTCAACGAGGTGGCCGCGCCACACACTAGGGTCGGGCGTCGGCCGTGGGCAGGGCGACGTTTTCGGCGCGGAGATTGAGGCGGAGCAGGATCGGGGCGGCGATGAAGATCGAGGAATAGGTGCCGATCAGCACGCCCCAGATCAGCGCGAAGGTGAAGTCGCGGATCACCGGGCCGCCGAAGACGAAAAGTGCGACCAGCGCCAGGAGCGTGGTCAGCGAGGTCATCAAGGTGCGGGCGAGGGTGTCGTTGAGCGAGCGGTCGAGCAGCTCAAGAAGCTGCATCTTCTTGTATTTGCGAAGATTTTCGCGCACGCGGTCGAACACCACGACCGTGTCGTTCAAGGAGTAGCCGACAATGGTCAGGAGTGCCGCGACCGTGGCCAGGTTGAACTCGAGGCCGAGCAGCGAGAACACGCCGAGGGTCAAAAGCACGTCATGCACCAGGGCGACGATCGAGGCGACGGCGAACTGCCATTCGAAGCGGAACCAGATATAGGCGAGGATCGCGATCAGCGCGAAGAGCACGGCTTCGGCACCGGCCTTGAACAGTTCGTCGCTGACCTTCGGTCCGACGAACTCGACGCGACGGTAAGAGATATCGTCGCCGAACTCGGCGGCCAGCGCCTGCTTCACCTGGTCGACGGCGGCGAGCTGTTCCGCCTGCTCGCCGTCCTGCCGCTCGACCCGGATCAGGACGTCGGTGGGTGCCCCGAACTCCTGCAATGCCACCTCGCCGAGCCCGAGGCCGTTCAGCGTGCCGCGCATGGCGCCAATGTCGGCGCCATCGCCCGGCATGCGCACCTCGACCATGGTGCCGCCCTGGAAATCGATGCCGAGATTGAGCCCCTTGGTCGGCAAAAGCGCGATGCTGAGGAGTGCGAGTGCACCCGAGATCACCATCGCGATCCTGCGAAAGCTCATGAAGGGAACGTGGGTCTGATCCGGGACCAGACGAAAACTCATCATGGATCTGTTCCTCAGACCGGAAGCATGGCCGGGCGTGAGCGCCGGAGCCAGGTGCTGATCAGAAGTCGGGTGAGCATGATCGCGGTGAACATCGAGGTGACGATGCCGCAGCCGAGCGTGACCGCGAAGCCGCGCACCGGGCCGGAGCCGAAGGCGTAGAGCAGCACCGCGGCGATCAGCGTGGTGACATTGGCGTCGATGATCGTGCGCATGGCCTCACGGTAGCCGGTGTCGACGGCGGCGATCGGCGATTTGCCGACCCTCGCCTCCTCGCGTATCCGTTCGAACACCAGCACGTTGGCATCCACCGCCATGCCGATGGTGAGCACAATGCCGGCGATGCCCGGAAGGGTCAGCGTCGCCTGCAGCATCGACAGCAGGGCTGAGATCAGGATCAGATTGACCAGCAGCGCGATGTCGGCGGCAAGGCCGAAGATCGGACCGTAATAGAGAAACATGAAGACCATGACCGCGATCAGGCCGATCACGCCGGCCCATTTACCGGCGTTGATCGAGTCGGCGCCGAGATCGGGACCGACGGTGCGCTCCTCGACCACGGTGAGGGGTGCCGGCAACGCGCCCGCCCGCAGCAGGATAGCGAGCTCATTGGCGCTCTCGGTGGTGAAGCTGCCGGAAATGACGCCGCTGCCGCCGAGAATCGGCTCGTTGATACGAGGCGAGCTGATGACCTTGTCATCGAGCACGATCGCCAGCAATTCGCCCACATGATCCTTGGTAACGTTGCCGAACTTGCGGGCGCCGACATTGTCGAAGGTGAAGCTGACCACCGGCTGGTTCTGCTGATAGGTCGGCTGGGCATTGACCAGGTTTTCACCGCTGACCTCCACTCGCTTCCTGACCACGACCTGGCCACCGCCCTCGTCTTCAGCCCCCTCCAGTAGCATCGAACCGGCCGGCAGATTGCCGGACAGCGCCTGCGGCAGGCTGGTGTCGAGATCCACCATGTGGAAGGTCAGCTTCGCGGTCTGGCCGAGCAGCCGCTTGATCGCGTCCGGGTTCTTCTCGCCAGGGACCTGGACCAGGATGCGGTCGGCACCCTGGCGCTGGATGGTTGGCTCGCGTGTGCCGACCTCGTCGATCCGCCGTCGCACGATCTCCAGCGACTGCTGCACGGCGGCGTTCTGCAGTTCGGTCGCGGCACTTTCCGTAAGCGCGATCTCGATCCGTCCCCCGGATCCCTCGGCGATCTCGAAATCGGGGGTGACGACATCATCGTTGAGCTGCCTCAGGATCTCCAGCGCCTGACCGGCCTGACCCGGCTCGACCAGGGTGAACGTCACCCTGTCGCCGCGCGCGGCCAGCCCGCGATATTTCACGCCTTCGGGGCGCAGGAGGCGCCTGACGTCGTCGGCCACAGCTTCCATGCGCTCCTCGACCACCGTGCCAATGCCAACCTCAAGCAGCAGGTGGGACCCGCCTTGAAGGTCGAGGCCGAGATTGATCTGCTGATGCGGCACCCAGCTCGGCATCCGCTCCATCTGCTCGCGGGGAAACAGATTTGGCAGGCTGAAGACCAGCCCGGCGAGGCAGACCGCAATGATCGATCCGATGGTCCAGGAGGAGAAGCGGAGCATGACCCGGTCAGCCCTGCTTCTTGCCGAAGAGCTGCGACATCAGCCCGCCCTTCTCGCCGCCACCGCCCGCGGACGCGGCGCCGTCATTGGCGGCGGCCGTCTGACCGGGCTTGTTGACGACATCGGAAATGGTGGAGCGCGCTACGCGCACCCGAACGTCCTTCGCGATCTCGACCATGACGACGTCTTCGGCCTCTTCGACCTTGGTGATCGTGCCGAAGATCCCGCCCGAGGTCAGCACCTTGTCACCGCGCTTGACCGCGGAGATCATGGCGCGATGGGCCTTCATCTTCTGCTGCTGCGGTCGAATGAGCAGAAAATAGAAAACCACGAAGATCAGGATCAGCGGCAGCATCGACACCAGAAAGTCGCCGCCGCCAGCGCCCCCCGCCTGGGCATAAGCCTCTTTGATGAACATAGCGTTCCTCTTGGGAATCGAACGATTTAGCCGGCCGCGGACTATAGCGATCGACATGTGAAAAGCCAACAGCCGCAGCGATCTCCGAAGCCGCCTCCGAAATCGAAGAGCGGCGCGCCGTCTTGCTGCGGTTCGGTCACGCCATAGATAAGGCGTTTCTTCGCATTGTCGAGCCGAAAAGCCGGCGAGGTCCCGGGACAAGACAGTTGATCGAACGATCGAGAAACCCTAGTGGTGTGACCACGTCATTGAGTTTCCGCGATCATTGTCAGGTTCACCGATATGCAGCCAGGCAGCGAGCGCGTCGGCAGAATCCAACTGTTTCGAACGCACCACGAGCTTTCGCCCGCCATGAACACCGACACGATGATGAACCTGTTCACGCGCCTGGTCGGCGCGGTCGAACGCCTGGCGCCGCCCGCGGCGTCGAGCGTCGATCTGTCCGCGGCCGACGCTTTCGTCTGGGAGGCCGATCGATCCGAGCTTCGCCCGGTCGAAAAGGTCGCCGCGGTCTCGCTCGATCTCCTGGTCGGGATCGACCGCGTGCGCGACATTCTGAAAGGCAACACCGAGCGCTTCGCCGAAGGCAAGCCCGCGAACAACGCGCTGCTCTGGGGTTCCAGGGGCATGGGCAAGAGCTCGCTGGTCAAGGCGATCCATCAGAACATCAATCGGGATCGGCCAGGTTCACTCGCACTGATCGAAATCCATCGCGAGGACGTCGACAGCCTGCCGGTGCTCCTCAAGATCCTCGCAACCGACGGCCGCCGCTGCCTTCTGTTCTGCGACGACCTCAGCTTCGACGTCGGCGAGAGCAGTTACAAATCGCTGAAGGCGGTGCTGGAAGGCGGTCTCGAAGGCCGGCCGGACAACGTCCTCTTTTACGCCACCTCCAACCGTCGACATCTGATGCCGCGCGACATGATCGAGAACGAGCGCAGCTCCGCGATCCACCCCGGCGAGGCGGTGGAGGAGAAGGTGTCGCTGTCCGACCGCTTCGGCCTGTGGCTCGGCTTCCACCCCTGCTCCCAGGACGACTATCTCGCCATGGTGCGCGGCTATTGCCGGGATCTGGACATCAATATCGACGAGGACGAGCTCAGGCGCGACGCGCTGGAATGGGCGACCACGCGCGGCGCCCGCTCCGGCCGGGTGGCCTGGCAATATGTACAGGATCTCGCAGGCCGAACCGCCTGACGACACCGGACACCTATTCCGCCCGAACTCTACCGCGGGAGGCGGATCAGAGCGTGCCGACCTGGCGGCCGGGCAGGCCGGCGAGCACGCCGACCGGATCGACCGGCGCCGCCCCCTTTCGAAGCTCGAAATGCAGCTGGCTTTCCTCGACGTCGCCGCTGTCGCCGACTTCGGCGATGGTCTGGCCGCGCCAGACGATGTCGCCTTCGCGGACATGCATGACGTCGTTATGGGCGTAGAGGGTGACATAGCCTTGATCATGACGGATCATGACCATGCGGCCATAGCCGCTCAAGGCCTCGCCTGCATAGGCGACCACGCCATTGTCGGCCGCGCGCACCGGCGTACCCTTGCGCGCGGCGATATTGACGCCGCCGCTCCGCCCCACCGCGCTGTTGTCCTCGAAGCTGCCGATCAGCTCGCCGTCCACCGGCCAGATGAACCCTTCGCGGCTGAGCGGCGGCGGCGGTTCGACGGCGCCCGGCGAGATCGCGGCCGCGGCGTCCCCGGCATTGGCGAGCTGTCGGTAATCGGCTTCGCTCGGCGGCACGACCAACGTTTGCCCAGGCGCGATGTCGTAAGGCGGATCGATGTCGTTGGCGGCGACCAGATCGCCAAGCCGAAGGCCGTAGCGCGCCGCGACATGTGAAAGGCTTTCCCCTTGCGCGACGACGTGGCGTCTGCCGGGCTCCTCAGCCTCAATCGTCGGCTCAGGGGCTTCCGGCCCGGGTGCCCGCGCGGCGGCGATCGCTGCCTCGTCTTTCGCAGGTCCGACGGCCGGCAGGTCGGTCTGGACGATCGTCTGTGCCGGGGCCGTGTCCGGCTTGCGTGTCGGCAGCGGCACGTCGGGCGGAATGCGCAGCACCTCGCCGGGATAGAGAACGTAGGGCGCCTCGATGTTGTTGGCGGCGGCCAGGGTCTGCATGCGCACGCCATAGCGGTCGGCGATCCGGCTGAGCGCGTCGCCTTCGCCGACGCGGTAGCGATTGTCGTCGATCGGACCGCCGCGATTGGAAGCGAGCGCCTTCGCCCAGGGCACCCGGGCACCTTGATCGATCGGGCGGTAGTTCGTGCACGAGGCGATCAGCAGGGCCGGAACGAGCATCGACGCGATGCCGATCATACCGAACTGTCGCGCTGCTCCTGTTCTGAGACGATCCATGCTGCGTGTTTCCGGCTGTTTCTTCATTGTTCAATCCGACCGATAGCTGCTGTCTTCACTCAGGCAAACCAGATGAACCGAGAATGAACGCCGACGCCACCCGTTCATGCAGTACGTGGATGTTCGGTCATATCATATTGTAAACGAAAGGCTAGACCATTTGTCCACAGCAGACAGCGTTTTTCTCGTCCTGCCGTCAGCGCAGCGCGCGCTCGATGCGCCCGAAGCTCTCCTTGTGGGTCAGGTTCATGTGGATCGGCGTGACAGAGATTTTTCGATCGACGATCGCCTGCAGATCGCTGCCGGACTCGAAGGATTTGCCGAAGCTCTGAAGGCCGATCCAGACATAGGGATGTCCGCGCGGGTCGAAGCGTTCCTCGAGAGGCTCGCCCTGGCCTTCGCGCCGGCCCTGAAACGTCACTTCATGGCCCCGGACGTCCCCGGGCTCGCAGTCCGGAAAGTTGACGTTGACCAAAAGATCGTCCGCCCATTCCAGCGCAAAGAGCTTCTCGATCAGGCCAGGCGCATGGTGCTCCGCCGTCTGCCAGCGGATGTCGTGCCGGCCGCGATAGACCTGGCTTAGTGCGATCGCCCTGATCCCGAACAGCGTCGCCTCCATCGCCGCGGCGACCGTGCCGGAATAGGTCACGTCCTCGGCGAGATTGCCGCCCCAGTTCACGCCCGAAAGCACCAGATCGATCGGCTTGTCCTTGACGATGGAGCGCACCGCCAGCAGCACGCAGTCGGTTGGCGTGCCGTCGACGGCATGCCAGTTGTCGTCGAGACCGTAGTCGCGGATGCGCAGCGGCCGCTGCAGGGTCAAAGAGTGGGAAGCACCGCTCTGATTGGTCTCGGGCGCCACCACCCAGACGTCGTCGCTGAGCGATCTCGCGATCCGCTCGAGCACCCTGAGGCCGGGCGCGTTGACGCCGTCGTCATTGGTGACCAGGATCCGCATCGAACGATCGAGCGGCACCGCCCTTCCGCGCGCCGCCTCAGTCACGGGGCGAAAGCCGCGTCACGCCATTCATGTAAGGCTGCAGCACGACAGGCACCGAAACGCTGCCGTCCTCCTCCTGATAGTTCTCGAGAACCGCGACCAGCGTTCTGCCGACCGCGAGGCCGGAACCGTTCAGCGTGTGCACGAAGCGGGTGCCCTTCTCGCCCTTCTCCCGAAAGCGCGCCTTCATGCGCCGCGCCTGAAAATCGCCGCAATTGGAGCAGCTCGAGATCTCCCGATAGCGTCCCTGCCCCGGCAGCCACACCTCCAGATCGTAGGTTTTTCGCGCCCCGAAGCCGGTGTCGCCCGAGGACAGGACCATCACCCGATAGGGCAGCTCCAGGCGCTGCAGCACCATCTCGGCGCAGGCGGTCATGCGCTCATGCTCTTCGACGGACCGATCGGGATGGGTGATGCTCACCAGCTCGACCTTGGTAAACTGATGCTGGCGGATCATCCCCTTTGTGTCCTTGCCGGCGGCGCCCGCCTCGGAGCGAAAGCAGGGTGTCCAGGCGGTGAAGCGAAGCGGCAGTTCCTCGGCGTCCAGGATGTCGCCGGCCACCAGATTGGTGAGCGCCACCTCGGCGGTCGGGATCAGCCAATGCCCGGTGGTCGTCCGGAAAAGATCCTCGGCGAATTTCGGAAGCTGACCGGTGCCGTAGACGGCCTCGTCACGCACCAAGAGCGGCACGGAGACCTCCTGATAACCGTTCTCTCCGGTCTGCAGATCGAGCATGAAGGTCGCGATCGCCCGCTCCAGCCTCGCGAGCTCGCCGAACATGGTGACGAACCTCGACCCAGACATCTTCGCCGCGCGCGAAAAATCCATGCCCAGCGCCTCGCCGATATCGTCATGCTCCTTCGGCTCGAAAGCGAAGTTACGCTGGGATCCTGCCCGCCTGACCTCGACATTGGCGCTTTCGTCGGAACCGTCCGGCACCTCGTCCGAAAGGACGTTGGGAAGGCCGGCAAGCAGATCGTCAAGGGACGCCGTGCGTTCGCGCAGTTCGTCCTCGCCCGCCTGGATCGCCGACTTCAGATCGCCGACCTCCGCCATCACAGCGTCGGCGTCGCCGCCCGCAGCCTTGAGCTTGCCGATCTCCTTGGAAAGTGCGTTGCGGCGCGCCTGCTTTTCCTGGATGTCCGTCTGCAGCTGGCGCACGGACTGGTCCAGATCCATGATGCTGGCGGCGGCTGGGGCAGCGCCGCGGCGCGCGAGCGCACGATCGAGCGCTTCTGGATGATCACGCAACCACTTGAGATCGAGCACGGTATGTCACATCGAATTGGAGTTGAGGGCAGCGCAGCGGCCTAAGCCACACGCGATCTGGCGCACCATATAGACGCTTTCACCGCCGTCCGACAACTCGCAATGCCATACTGAACCGCCCGTCAGGACCGCCTCGGATGAGCGCACCCGCGAAACGCGAACGCCTTTGCCATCGGGCTTGCCTCGGCGGCCGATGATTGGATAGATAAATCAGGATGGTCGCCGAGACCTGAAGCTTCCGGTCCGGCACCATGCGGAAATCCATCGACCGATGCCGAAAGGCGGCGTCGGCATGAGCGTTGAGGTTTGTCGGCCATGACCCCGTTTCAGGTTTTCACAGGCACGTTCGTGCTCGTTCTCATCTTTGCGGCGCTCGTGCTTTTCCTGCTGCTGAACGCAGCCCATGGCGCGCCGCTGCTGGGCATTTAGCGAGTCTTCGATGTCCGCTTCGCTGCAGGCGGTCGGCGTCACGTCGAGCTGCTGATGCCGTAGACACGCATGGCGTTCAGGCGAAACAGCTTTTCCTGATTGGACCGGTCTTCGCCGCTGACGATTTCCCGCGTGATCGCCATCCATTCGCCGAGGCTGGAATGGATGTTGCAGACCGGCCAGTCACTACCCCAGACGACCCGGTCCCAGCCGAAACAATCGATGCAGTGCTCGACGATCGGCCTGAGGCTGTCCACGCTCACACCGCCGGCCGCACAATAGGCGGTGATGCCTGAAATTTTGCAGACCACATGCGGAAAGCCGGCGAGCGTTTTCATGTCTTTTCGCCAGCCTCCGATCTCGCCGCCAGCGATGTCCGGCACGCCGCAATGGTCGAGGATGAACTGGACATTGTCGACCGCGCGCAGCAGGTCGGCGGCGATCGGCAGCTGCCGCGCCAGGAAATTGATGTCGAAGGTCAGATCATGCGCGGCCAGCTTTCGAAGGTTACGGCGAAAGGTTTCGCTCTTGGACACGTCGTCGGTGGTCTGATGGAGAATGCGGCGAAGGCCGACCACGTCGGTTCCCGCCACCCGATCCAGCCAGGCGTCGAAGCCCTCGTCATGCTCGGGCCGTGCATTGGCGATGACGCCCGAGATCTTCGTCGACGGATCGGCGGCCATGTCGAGCACGATCTCGGTCTCCGCCTTCCAGTCCTCGCAATCGGCCTCCATGAAGATCGTGCGCTCGATGCCGGCATCGGCGCTCGCTTCGAGATAGTCCTGATAAGTGAAGGAACGCCCGGCAAGCGCCTCGATCCCGCCGGGCCAGCGATAAGGCAGACGATCGAGAAGAATGAGATGCTGATGGGTATCGATCGCGCTGATGGTCAAGGCTTTCCTCCCCCTTTTCGACATTATGATCCGCTTCGCCGCTTTGATTAAAGCCTAGCTCGCGTCATCGGAAAACGGGGTCGTCAGCGGCGATCGAACGGGTGAGCCGGTCGAGCGCTCCGATCGAACTTTCGTTCCAGCCGCGGGATGGCGGGATTGCGCAGTTGCCGCGTCTTCAGCGTTCTGAGCTGCTGATCGGCGATGCGGCGATCCTGTCGGGTCAGGAGATCGCGGACCCTCTGTTTCTGTCCCCGGCGCTGAATGGCCTCGCTTTCGAGATCGTTCAGCCGGCGTTCGAGAAGCACCTCGTCGGTCTCCGGCTGCTGTGCGCAGGCGCCGGCGCCATGGAGACCCATGAGAAAGGCGACGCCCATCATCGCCCATCTCGACCTGCAGCCTTCTCGTCGTTTCGCCTTCATCTCTTCGACGCCTTCGTGGACCGAACGCCCTCCCCCTCTCGACATAGGTCGCAGCACCCGGCCGGCCAGTCTCGCCGCAGTCCCTCGGCCCGTCGTCGGCTCGACGGATGGGCCGTCGCCGCGCTAGAACGATCGGGCGCCTGTCCCCTAGCGGAAGATTAACGATGACCCCCGTCGATGCCATCGACGTCTTCGCCCGCCATGTCGTGGAGGTCGGTTTTTCCGACCTTCCGCATACCGCTGTATGTTCGGCCAAGACCTTCATGCTCGACGGCTTCGGAGTAGGCGTCGCCGGCAGCGGCGGTCCCTGGCTGGACGGACTGATCGAAAGCGCAGAGGCGCAGGGACATGGCGACGCAGCGCGGGTCTGGGTGTTCGGCGACCGGCTGCCGGCCGCCTCGGCGGCGATGGTGAACGCCTATCAGATGCACAATTCGGAGTTCGACTGCGTGCACGAGGCGGCCGTCGTCCATGCGATGACCGTGCCGCTCGCCGCAGCCGCGGCGGACGCCGAGCGTGCCGGCGGCATCGGCGGAAAAGACCTGCTCGCGGCGGTCGTTCTCGGTGTCGATGTCGCCGCGCATCTGGGCGTCGCGGCGAGATCGAAACTCCGCTTCTTTCGCCCGGCGACCGCCGGCGCGTTCGGTGCGGTCGCCGCCCTCGGCAAGCTGCGCGGTTTCGACCAGCCGACGCTGATCGACGCCTTCGGCATCGCGCTCGCCCAGCTTTCCGGCACCATGCAGGCCCATGTCGACGGCGGCGTCATGCTCGCCATGCAGATGGGGCTGAACGCGCGCAACGCCGTGGTCGCCGCCGACATGGCCGAGCGCGGTCTCGAAGCGCCCGGCGCCGTGCTCGAAGGCGAGTTCGGTTTTTTCAGACTGTTCGAAGGCGACTACGACCTTGCCCCGTCCCTGCAGGCGCTGGGCCGCACCTGGCGGATCGAGGAGCTCGCGCACAAGCCCTTCCCTTCCGGCCGCGCGACCCACGGCGTGCTCGATGCGCTGCTCACTTTGCGCAAGGACCATGGCTTCGAAGCGGGCCAGATCGAAAAAATCGCCTGCAGGGTCCCCGCCCTCACCCACCAGCTTGTCGGCCGGCCGGTGTTGGATGGCATGGAACCGAACTACGCGCGACTGTCCGCCCCCTACGTTCTCGCCGCCGCCCTGATCGACGGTGGGCTCGGCATCGAGGCGTTCCGCGCCGAAGCCCTCGCCGATCGGCAAAGGCTCGATCTCGCCCGGCGCATCACCGTCGAGATCGACGAGCGTCTGGCTCCGAACGCGCTCACGCCGGTCACCGTCTCGGTCCTTCTGAAGGATGGTGCCCTCCACGAGACGACCTTCGATGTCGTCTATGGCAATCCGAAAAAGCCGATGACGCGAGAGGCCCATCTCGAGAAATTCCGGCGCAACTGGAGCCTTGCGGCGCGTGCCCTGGAGCCCGGGTCCGACGAGCGCCTGATCGCCATGGTCGATGCGCTGGAGACGGTGACGGACGTGTCCGCACTGGTCGATCCCATGACGCCGAAGGAACCTCGCCCATGAAACTGGACGGCATCCGCGTCGTCGATCTCTCCCTCTATCTGCCGGGTCCGGTCATGACCCAGATGATGGCGGATCACGGCGCCGAGGTGATCAAGGTCGAGCCGCCGGGCGGCGAGCCGAACCGCGGGATCGGCCTCGAGCGGGACGGCGTGTCCGTCTATTTCGCCAACACCCATCGCGGCAAGAAGAGCGTCTGCCTGAACCTGAAGCACGAGGCCGGCGTCGAAGCGCTGCTCCGGCTCGCGGAGACCGCCGACGTCTTCGTCGAGGCCTTTCGGCCAGGCGTCGCCGATCGGCTCGGCATCGGTGCGTCCGCAGTTCGCACCCGCTCGCCGCGCATCGTCTACGCCTCCCTCTCCGCCTACGGCCAGACCGGTCCCTATGCCGGCCGCGCCGCCCACGACCCCGCCGTGCAGGCGATGGCCGGAACGCTCTCGGTGAACGAGGGCATGGACGGCAAACCGACCATGTCCGGCGTCGCCGTGGCCGACATGCTGATCGCCCAGATGGGCCTCGCCGGCATCGCGATGGCGCTGTTTCGGCGCGAGCGGACCGGCCGGGGCGACGCGCTCGATCTCGCCATGATGGACGCGCTCCTCGCCTCGATTCCCAACAATCTCGGATCGCCCATGGCGGAAAAGCGGCCGCCTGTCGTCAAGGACGGGCGTGTCTGGGGCGGCCAGGCGATGCTCAACATCTACGAGACCAAGGACGGCCGCCAGATCGTCCTCGGCGGCGCCGAGCTCAAATTCGCCGCCAATCTCCTGAACGCCTTCGAGAGGCCGGATCTGGTCGAGCTCTGCAAGCTCCCGCCCGGCGAGCCGCAGGCGCCGGTCCGCGCTTTCCTGCGCGATCTGTTCCTGACCAGGAGCCGGGCGGAATGGGTCGAATGGATGGCGGAGCGGGACATCGCATTCGCGCCCGTCCAGAACCTCAGAGAGGCGATGGACGATCCGCAGGCGCGGGCGCGGGCGATGGTGATGGAGGACGCGCGCGGGTGGGAGCATATCGGCAACCCGCTCAAATTCGAGGACGAACCGCCAACACCCGACTTCATCCCGCCCGAGCTCGGCGAGCATTCGATCGCGATCCTGGAGGATTTGGGCTATGCCCGCCCGCAGATCGACGTGCTCGTGAAGGCCGGCACGGTCATCACCCCGGAGACGATATCTTGACCACGATGCCCCTCGACCTGCTGACCAGCCGCCGCTCCGTGGTGGCGAAGAATCTGGGCGAGCCCGGACCCGATGCCCGAGCGTTGAAGGCGATTCTCGAAGCCGGGATCCGCGTGCCCGATCACGGCAAGCTCGGACCCTGGCGGCTGCAGGTGCTCTCGCGATCGGCGCAGGCAGCGCTCGGCGACCTGCTCGCGCGGCTGCATGCCGAGGATCATCCCGACGCGCGGGACGAACAAATCGCCTTCGAACGCCTGCGCCCGATGCGTGCGCCGGTCCTGATCGCGGTCAGCACGCGGCTCAGGCGCGAGCACAAGATTCCGGAAATCGAGCAGCTCCTCTCCTGCGGTGCCGTCTGTCAGAACCTGCTCAACGCCGCGACGCTCCTCGGCTTCGCCGCCCAATGGCTCACGGAATGGCCGGCTTACGATGCGCGTGTAAGGTCGGCGCTCGGCGTGCCGGATGGTGACCACATCGTCGGCTTCGTCTCCATCGGCACGCCGATCGAGGCGCCGAACGAGCGGCCGCGGCCGGCTTTCGAGGACGTGGTCAGCTTCGAAGACGATCTGCCCGGGCCGGACGCCTCGGCCGCAAGGGATCAATAGGCGTAAGCGCCCGATTCGCGACGGCCGGCGAAGAGGTGGTCGAGGGAGATCGCGCCGGCGCCGCGGATCACCAGATAGACCAGCAGGAACACCCAGAGCGCCCGCTGGTCGAGAATGACCGAGTCGGACAAACGGTCGAACCAGGCGCCGATGGTCTTTTCGTCCGCGCCGTGGAAAGCGATGTCGACATAGCTTTGCACCGCGACGAAGCCGATCATGCCGAGTGCGGCGATCCGGGTGAACAGGCCGAGCACGATCAAGACCGGCAGGACGATCTCCGCATAGGTGCCGGCCATCACGATCAGCTGATAGGGGAAAAACGGGATCTGCGAGGCATCGAAGCCGTAGCTCTCGACCACGCTCGGCAGGATCTGGAAATAGGCGTTGTCCGTGACCTGGAGGAATCCGAGGGGACCATCCCCGATCTTGGTCATGGCGGAATTGAAGAAATAGAAGAACAGCACGGCGGCGAAGACCAGCCTTGCGAGAAACCCGAGCAGCCAGTCCTCGAGGGCGTCCTGCAGGCCGGCGAAAATCTGTTCGTGCAGATTGGCGATCGTGTGGAACATCGAATCCTTTCTCCGTCTAAAGCCCGTCGACGGCGGCGACCGCCCCGACGGCGAAAACCCCCTGAAGATGATCGCTCAGATCGAACCCGCCTTCCGCCCCGGCACCTTCGGCCGCAGCCTGATGCAGCGTGCCACCGCCCGCGAGCGCCGAGACGAAGGCGAATGCCCCTTCGGACAGCACTCGGGTTTCTACCGAGAGATCGGGCCGGATGACCAGTGCCCGTTCCTGGCGCTTCATGTCGACGTCCTCGGCAGCAGCCTGCCCGGTCGAGGCCGCCCAGAGCGAGATCACCGGCCAGCGGGACGCGATCAGCCGAAGCGAGGGATGCAGCGACAGCCGGAGTTCGCCGACATCCCCCTCCAGGAACGCAGCCAGCGCCTCGATCGGGAGCGGCGCCGCGTCAGGCGCGTGAAAGGCCTGAAGCCGCGCCCATTCCAGCCTCGCGACGTCGCCAAGATAGGGCGTGCCGGCGGCCGGCGGGAAGTCGTCCAGAAAGCCGCCGAAGCTTTCGCCATAGCGAAACAGCAGTGGCGAGCGCGGCGGGTCGCGGTCGAGATAGACGCGCGCGGCGGCCGCGAAGAAGTCCGAGCCCACCAGTTTTTCGACCGCGGGATAGGTCGCCCGGAGCGCCCCGATCATGCCGGCGGCGACATTGTTGCGATAGACGTCGAACCGGCGTTTGACAGGTGCTCCCGCCTTCTCGCCGATCGCCGCCGGCACCGGCGCTTCGGGCCGCTTCAGCGCGTGGACGAACGCCGCCTGCATGTCAGCCGGCGCGCGCTTCATCGATCGTCCCGGGAACGCGATCGAGCACGCGTTCGGCGCGCGCCGCTTCGTCGAAAAGCTCGTCGAAGGCAGGCACGTCGGTGTCCCATTCGATGAGGGTCGGCCGTCTGCCACCGCGATCGATGGTGCGCTCGTAGAGTGCCCAGACGGGATCGACCACCGGCCGATCATGGGCGTCGATCAGCAGCTTGTCGCCCTGGTCGTCCCGGTCCTCGGCATGGCCGCCCAGATGGATCTCGCCGACCAGCTCGAGCGGAAAGGATTCGATATAGGCCTCCGGCGAATAGCCCTGATTGACCGCGGAGACGAAGACGTTGTTGACGTCCAGCAGCAGGCCGCAGCCGGAGAGCTCGACGACGCGCTCGAGAAAGGCGATCTCGCTCATGGTGCTGTCGTCGAAACGAAGATAGGTGGATGGATTTTCCAGCAGCATCCGCCGCCCGACCACGTCCTGAACTTCCTTGACATGATCGCCGACCCGGCTCGCGGTCGCCTCGGTGTAGGGAACCGGGAGCAGGTCGTTGTAGTAGACGCCCTCATGGGTCGACCAGGCGAGATGCTCGCTGAACAGCCCTGGCCGGTAACGCTCGTTCAGCGCCTTCAGCCTGTCGAGATGTTCCCGGTCGAGCGGCTCGACGCCGCCGATGGAGAGGCCGACGCCGTGCAGCGAAAGGGGGTAATGCGCGCGGATCGCTTCGAGGAAGTGATGAGGCGGACCGCCCTCGCCCATATAGTTCTCGGCATGGATCTCGAACCAGCCGATGTCAGGCCGGGACCGGAGAATGTCTTCGTAATGCTCCGCCTTCAGCCCGACGCCCGCACGCGGCGGAATCCGGGCTTCGCAGCGCATTCCCAATCGATCTCCGGTCCCGACTGACAAAAAAAATCAGCCCGTCGGCAGATCGCGGTCCAGCGGCTCCAGCGAGCCCTGGCGCTCGTCAGGCAGCTCATAATCCGCCGTCTCTTCCTCGACACCGTATTTCGCGCAGTCGCCTTCGGGAACCAGCGTCCAGGCGTTGCCCTGGTAGTCGATGGTCGAGGTGCCGGCGCAGGTGGTGCCGGGGCCCGCGGCGCAGTCGTTCTGGCCGGCGAGCGAAATGCCGTAGCACTTTTCCTTGGCCTGGGCGTTGGCCGGCTTGGAGTCGCCGGCGGCCAGCGCCGCGGCAACCGCGCCGGCGACCATGGCCGACGTCAAAACGGTGGTCTTCGAGCTCATGTTTCCTCTCTCCTCACGTGAAACGCATTTTTGGGTCTTCGTGGTCTAACACCACGCGCGTGATATTTCGATGATCGATTGACCCGTGCCGGAAGCCTCAGCCGCCGACGGGGGCCTCGGTGCTGTAGGTGCCGTCATTGTCGTTGATGGCCTTCCAGCTCTTGCTCGAAGCGGCGTTGCTCTCCAGACCACCGCCCCACTTGTCCTCGGCGACGCCGATCTGTCCGGCAATATCCTCTTCCCAGAACCCGACCACCGTCGGCGTGATGTTCAGATAGAGTTTGTCGTCGACGATCCGCCAGAGGTTGGGATTGCCGGGGACCTTGCCGCCCTGGGCAACGCCGTAGGCACAGTGCCCGTCATATTGGGGTGCGTAGGCGGCGGGATCGGCGAGAAACTTGTCGCGGTTTTCCTCGGTCGAGAACGCCCAGGTGGCGCCATTGTAATCGGCGGTGATGTCGGCCTTGCCGGGCACGGCTTCAGGCTGCGGCTGACCGACCGGAGCCTGCTCCAGGTCATGATAGGCGACGACGTCGTAGCCGCTCGCCGCGAAGTTGCTCTCGTCGACATATTGGGGCCCTGCGTGGGCGGCGCCCGCGATCATCATCGCGGCCGCGGACGTCAAAATGAGGGTGCGCAAGATGTCTTCCTCCTCGATGAAACGTTGCGGGCCCATGCATCTCATCCCTGCGCACCGAATGCAATTCGCAGCTCCACACGATGGCGTGAAGCCGGTGCGAGCGGTCCCTGGTCACCGCTTGTCGGCTGCGGCGCCCGAACTTCCAGCGGCATCGACCAAAGCGTTTTCGAGAAGCCAGGCGACGCTGTCCCGGAGCGTTTCGTCGAGCGGTCTCGTCTGCACACCGAGCTCGCGCTCGGCGCGTCCGCCATCGAAGGTGATCGGCAGCCTGCTCATGCGCACACCGGCGAGCGGCGCGAGCGGCGGCCGGCCGCTGACGAGGCTCGACCAGCTTTCGCAAAGCGCGCCCATAGCCAGGGCGGCGAAGCTCGGCGCCCGGCGTTTGGGCATCGGCCGGCCGCTGACCCGTTCCAAATGCCGGAGAAAGGCCGCCATGCCGAGACTGTGGCCGTTCAGGAGATAGCGCTCGCCCGGGCGGCCGCGCCGGGCGGCGAGGCGATGGCCGGCGGCGGCGTCCCTGACGTCGACGATATTCAGGACGGTATCGACGAAGGCGCGGGCCCTGCCAGTGACGAAATCGAGAACCATGCGCGTCGGCGGCGTAAGATGCCGATCATTCGGGCCGAGCGGCAATGTCGGATTGACCACCACCACCGACAGACTGCCGGCGTGGTCGAGCGCCAGCCGCTCGGCCCGATATTTCGAGCGCGCATAGCGGCCGAACAGATCGCGCTCGACGGTCCGATGGCGTTCATCGAGCGTCACCGGCCCGCGGCCGCCAAGGCCGCCGGCCAGCACCGCCGCGCTGGAGGTGTGAACCACCCGCTCGACCCCAGCCGCGATTGCCGCCTCGAAGACGACGCGCGTGCCGCCAACGTTCACCTCCTCATAGGCCGAAGGATTCGGCATCCAGAGATGGGGAACGGCGGCGGTATGATAGACATGGCGAACGCCCGCCATCGCCTCGCCGACCGCCGCCCGATCGGTCACCGAGCCCTGAACGAACCGGGCGCCCGACGGTAGCTTCGTCGGCGGCTCCAGATCGAGGATGCGCACCTCCTCGCCGCAAGCAGCCAGCTGATCGACGAGATGACCGCCGATAAAGCCGCTGCCGCCGGTGACCAGGCTGACGGTCACGGCGCTCTGTCCTCCGTCGATTTGCTGAGGGACCGCCTGCACACGTTCAAGGCGCGGCGTAGCCGAACCGGACAAGCAGGTCCGCGCAGTGGTTTTCGACCAGGGAACGATCGTTCGGACCTTCCGGAATGAAGGTCTTTTGAAAGCCTCGAACCGAGTTGAGGTAGACCTCGAACCTCGGCAGCCAGGCCTGTGCATCGCCGAGATCGAGCTCGCGATACAAACGCTCGATCTCCACCAGCGGCTGCGCTTCCAGATCCTCGAAGCGGAGCTCCGCGACGTCGCCTTTCGAAAGACAGGCCTTGTCGATCTCGATCCGGTTCATCATGCGCCGATAGCTTTCGAGCACCAGGCGATCCAGATCCGCGTTCAGATATTCGCCGTCCTGCCAGGCGAAGCGATCGAGGAGCGCTCGATAGAAGCGCCGCGTCGAGCGAAAGACGGCGTGCGGGTTTCTGTAGACGTGAATGAAGCGGGCGTCGGGATAGAGGCGCTTCAGCTGCGGCATGCGCGCGCTGTAGGTCGGATTCTTGATCAGCAGACGCCGGCCCTGATCGATCCAGAGCTTGTCCATGAAAAGGCGAAAGCAGTCCTCCCACGCCTCGATCTCCGCGTCGGTACAACCGTCCAGGAAAAGGCTTCGGTTCAGATGCCGTTCGAAATGCCGGGGAAAGTAGATGCCGTGATAGAACGAGATCGGCGCCATCGAGCCGAGCGGAATTTCGTCTTCCTGGGGCGAGAACGGGGTGACCGCCATCTCGTCGACATAACGGGTCTGCGGCAGAAGGCGGGTCAGGAGCGGGCGGAGCCAGCGGCCGAGTGTTCGGTATTCGCCCGGCAGGCCGGCCGCGAAAGGGCAGACAAAAGCGAACTCCGCCTGGGACAGGATGTTGTAGAGATGGGTCGTGCCGCTTCGCCAGTGGCCGACGATGAAGATCGGCGGCGGCATCGGCGGCATCCGCCTGCGGTGCCAGGCCACCGTCGCCTCCTCGCTCAGCCGGAACGGCAGACGCGCCGCGGCCGACAGCAGCGCGCCCGCGAGCATCGGCGCATGCCCAGGGGCGACGGGCCCGTCGCGAAGGGCGAGGCCGATCACCGTCCGAAGGTTGGCGCCGAAAAGCGGGTGCATCTCATGACCTGCGCGAACGAAAGGCCGCGGCCCGAGATAGCGACCGCAATTGCCGGAACCCGCCCAGAATACGCAGAGCGCCGCCCCCTGCAAGCCGCGGCGTCAGCCGTGACCGGCTTTGAGGTCAGTCCTGGCGAAGGTGACGCGCTTGCCGGTTCGCTCGCGCTCGATGCCGAAAACCGGACCGTCCGGCCCGGTTCGCCGCTCCAGAACCGCCGCCAGCACTTCTCGATCGCGCTCGGTCGGCACGAAGTCCCTCGCCTCGATGCGTGCTACGGCGGGTCCGGCCTGATCGGCGTCCAGCATCACAGCCGCAGGATCCGCGTGATCGTGGATGGCGCGAAAGGCGATGTCGGCGATCGTCGTGCCGTGGCGTGTCGCGATCGAGCGCAAGGCGAGCAGCAGGTCCTGAAGAAGCGCCCAGCCGCCGAAGGCCTCGATGATCCGACGCTGGCCGCCGAGCGCGCCGCCATCCGAGGCCGGCCCGGGATCGGTGGCGCCCAGCCAGCGATCGGAAAGAAATCCTCCGGCAAGCACGTCGGCGGCGATCATGGCGACGTCGTTTCGATGACAGAAATCGGAGAACGCACCGGCCGGCCGCCGGTCGATCAAGGAATAGCGGACAGTCACGGCCGCGATGTCGATGCCGGCGCGCACGAACATGCGGACGTGCTCCAGGTCGAAGTCGACGAGTCCGATGAGGCGTATCTTGCCCCTCGCCTGGAGCAGATTGAGATGGGCGAGCGCATCCAGGCAGCCGGGATGCTCGTAGTCGGGCCAGTGAAGCTGCACGAGATCCAGCTGCTCGACGCCGAGCCGCATCAGGGTGCGGTCGACCAGCGTCTCCATCCGCCCGAGATCGACGTCGGCACCGCTTTGCGGATCAGGAATCATCTGAGCGTGGATGCCGAGTTCGCCGGCGACGCCGAGGCCGCGCTGCAGCCGCAGATCCTCGAGAAAGGCGCCCGTGACGGCATGGCCGCCGGTTTTCAAATCACCGATGTCGAAGGTTCTCACGCCCGCCTCGAACGCCTCGTTCAGCCCGGCGATTCCGCCCGGGCCGCGGAGCAAACGGGCGTCGGCGATCAGCGTCGACATCCGATAGTCGGGCCGCAGCTCCAGCATCACGACCGGGTTCATGCGCGTTCTGGCCCGCGTCTGGCGGCTGTGCGCCCGCCGTCGCCGGGATGGACGCCGGCGATCCGGCGCGGCCTGTCACACGCGACGATTCTTTGCGGAGCGATCATGACGTCGGCTCGCAATCGGTTCTCTTGTTTGTTCTTGTCGGCCTCTCCTGCGCCGAAGCTTAGGTCCGTTTGTCCGCCATGGCCAGAGGGCGCCCCGGCGCTGCCAAACGCTGGCGACGACGCCGGAGCCGCCTTCAGCGCCTCAGGATGACCCGGACCGCATGCACGATGCCCGGCACATGGTCGGGCAGATCAGCATGATGTCCAGCCGAAAATGCAGCCCGGTGCCGACATGCGGCAGGGAGATGGAGAGAGGAGACGGACGATGTCCATGGACGAATTCCCAAATCCGGGCAGAGGTTCCGACGGGCACCCCGAACGGCGAGGTGATCGGAGGCAGCCCCATGAGGACCGAGATCGCCGCCCCGCCCGGCTCAGGAGAAAGCCGTCCTCAGATCGCGCCCAGAAAGGACAGCACGATCAGAATGACCACCACGACGCCGATGATATAGAAAATGTTGTGCATGCGAGCCTCCCATTTTTTCGTTGCCGGCACTTGTACGATTATCGAGTCTATCACCTATGATAGTGTAGTTCGAGAGGGCGTCCGGCAAGGTCGGCGCAAAGGCTGGCAGCGCTGGACGAAGCCGGCCGCCCGATCCATAAGATCCCGAACGACTGTCACCCGCCGGAGAACGGGGCCAATCCGACCATGATCCTGCGTCCGCTCATCGTCTCGCTGCTGCTGATCTTGACCCTGTGGTCGCCGGCGGCGGGCCAAATGCCGGGCGCGGCGGAGGACGAAGCCGGCGCACCGTCCCTGCCGGCGGACGACGAGCTCACGCCGGAGACCGTGCGCGACATGGTTTCGCGCCTTTCGGATCAGGACGTCCGCGCCCTGCTGCTGCAGCGTCTGAACGCGGTCGCTGATGAGCAGGCCGCGGACAGCGGCGACGGCAGCCTGCTGACCTTCTTTCCGAACGCCGCGGCGGGTATCGGCGGCGCGGTGCTCGAATCGGTCAGGCGACTGCCGACATTGGCAAGCGGACAGATCGGGAGCTTTCGAACCTTCATGGCCGAACGGACGCCGACGGAGCTTGTGCGCCTCGTCGGGACCCTGGCCTTGGCGATCGTCGCGGGCCTGGCAGCGGAGTTTCTGGCCGATCGTCTCGCCCGACGCTGGCGCGCCGAGAACCAGGCCCGAACCACCGCCGGCGGCCTCGGCGAGGCGCTGCGCGTTCTCGGCCTGCGGCTGCTTTTCGATGTGGTCGGGCTCGTGACCTTCGCGATCGTGGCCCGTTCCGTGGTCGTGAGCTTCCTGCCGCCCGAGGAAATACCGATCGGCAAGATCGTGATGATCAACCTGATCATGGTGCCGCGGCTGTTCGCGGCCATGTCGCGCTTCCTTCTGGCACCGGAGCGCCCTGACCTCAGGATCGTGCATACCGACGACGACTCCGCCCGCTTCGTCCACCGGCACTGGATCGGCCTGGGCGCGCTCATGGGCTTCATGATCTTCATCGTCGCCTTTAACGAGATGAACGGCGTCCCGGCCGGCGAGACCCGCCTCGGCTTCTGGCTCAACCTCGCCGTCCACCTCTACATCATCTGGATCGCGATCACGGCGCGGCATGGCTTCACGATGATGCTGATGGGGCCGGAATCCGAAGCGACGCCGATCGAACGGCGGGTGGCGCAGGCCTATCCGTGGTTCGTGGTCGCGGTGTCGATCGTGACCTGGCTGATCGTCGAGTATCTGGTGTCGATCGAGCGCCTCGACCTGCTCGTCGGCGGCCGCCATTACGTGACCATGGTGCTGCTGATCATGGCGCCGGCGATGGACACCATGATCCGCGGCCTCGTCGCCCATCTCTTTCCACCGATGACCGGCGAGGGCGAGGTGGCGGAGCGTGCCTATGTCGCGAGCAAACGCTGCTGCATCCGCATGGGCCGGGCCCTCATGTTCGGCCTGGTGGTGCTGATCATCGCCTGGATCTGGGGGATCGACGCCGCCGGCATGGCCAGCCAGGGCTTCGGCGCGCGCGCCGTTTCCGCCTTGATCGAATTTCTCCTGGTTCTGGCGATCGGCTATTTCATCGGCGAACTCGCGACGCTTTGGATCAACCGGAAGCTTGCGGCCGAGCAGACTGCGCTCGGGATCGATCCCAGCGAGGAGGAGCCGGGCGGCGGTGAAGGCGGCGGCCAGGGCGGCTCTCGGCTCGCGACGGTGCTGCCGCTGACCCGCCGGATCCTGCAGGCCGCGATCGCGGTGATCACCGTGCTGGTGGCGCTCGGCAGCCTCGACATCGACATCACCCCGCTCCTCGCCGGCGCCGGCATCGCCGGGCTCGCCATCGGCTTCGGCGCGCAGAAGCTGGTGACCGACGTCGTCTCCGGCGCCTTCTTCCTGATCGACGACGCCTTCCGGCAGGGCGAGTATGTCGACGTCGAGGGCACGGTCGGCACGGTCGAGCAGATCTCGATCCGCTCCCTCCAGCTTCGCCACCATCGCGGCGCCGTCCACACCATTCCTTATGGCGAAATCCCGAAGATCACCAACTATTCGCGCGACTGGGTGATCATGAAGCTCCGCTTCACCGTCCCCTTCGACACCGACGTCAACAAGATCAAGAAGATCTTCAAGAAGATCGGCGCCGAGATGATGGAGGTGCCGGAATTCGCCGCCGACATGCTGCAGCCCTTCAAGAGCCAGGGCGTGCTGGAAGTGGATGACGTCGGCATCGTGGTGCGCGGAAAATTCATGGCCAAGCCCGGCAAGCAGTTCACGCTGCGAAAGGAGATCTATCAGCGGGTCAAGGCGGCGTTCGACGAAAACGGCATTCAGTTCGCGCGGAAGGAAGTCCGGGTTTCCGTGCCGGGCCTCGACAATGGCGACCTCACCCACGAGGACCGAAGCGCCATCGCCGCCGCGGCCGCCGAAGCCGCCCAGCAGGAGGCTGCGGCCGACGCGCCGGCGCCGAAGACCTGACGCCCCACCGGGTGCGTCCGCCTGAACTAGACGCCCGAGAGGCCTGCGTCGATCGCGGCCAAAATCGCCGCCGCATCCTCTTCGCTTAGAATCAGGGGCGGCGAGATGATGAGGTTGGCGCCGGAGGTACGCAGCATCGCGCCGTGCTCATAGGCCACCTTCTGCACCTTCGCCGCGACGTCCGGCGTCACCGGTGCTTTGGTCTCGCGATCGGAGACAAGTTCGATCGCCGTCATCAGGCCGTGCCCGCCGCGAACGTCGCCGATCAGATCGTGTTTTTTCGCGAGCGCGCAGAGTCCCTCATAGATCTGCGCTCCGCGCGCGGCGGCATTCTCCTTCACCTGCAGCCGCCTGGTTTCGGCGAGGCAGGCGAGCGCCGCGGCCGCGCCCACCGGATGGGCGGAATAGGTGTAGCCATGTCCGATGAAGCCTTCTGCACCCGCCGTCTCGAATACCCCGGCGACCAGTTCCGAGACCAGCGCGGCGCCGAAGGGGAAATAGCCGTTGGTGATCGCCTTGGCGATGCACATCATGTCGGGTGCCACGCCCCAGTGCCGCGAGCCGGACCAGTCGCCTGTCCGCCCGAAGGCGGTGATCACCTCATCCGCGATCAGGAGGATGCCATGGCGATCGCAGATCGCGCGCATGCCGGGCATCAGCGTCGCATGCGGGACATGCACGCCGCCGGCGCCCAGGACCGGCTCCATGATGAAGGCGGCGATGGTGTCGGCGCCGTGAAAGGCGATCTCGTCCTCCGCCGCCCTCAGGATCGCTTCCGCCAGCTTCGCCGGGTCGTCGATGCCATGCGGATCGCGATAGGGATAGGGGGCGGGCAGATGGATGCAGCCCGCGAGCAGCGGTTCGTAGGCATGGCGAAAACGGGGATTGCCGTTGACCGAAGCCGCGCCGAAATGGGTGCCGTGATAGCCTTTCTTCAGGCTCATGAACTTGGTGCGCCCGGGCTCGCCCCTGAGTTTGTGGTACTGGCGGGCGAGGCGAAGGGCGGTCTCCACCGAGTCCGAGCCGCCGCTGGTGAAGAGCGCCCTCGCCATGCCCTCCTCCGCGAACCAGTCGCGAAGCTCGGAGGAGAGCTCGATCGCCGCGTCGTTGGTGGTACCGGCGAAGGCGGAATAGTAGGGCAGCCTGTCGAGCTGGGCGGCGATCGCCCGCTTCACGGGCGCGCAGCTATAGCCGAGATTGACGTTCCAGAGCCCGCCGACGCCGTCCACCACGCGATGGCCGTCGATGTCCGTGATATGCACGCCGTCGGCGCCGGTGACGATGGTCGGCAGGTCCGCCTGCAGCTTGCCCGGATGGCCCATGGGATGCCAGATGTGGCGTGCGTTGTTCACTTTCAGAAAATTGTCGGCCTTCATGGCCCCTCCTCCCCGCTTCGTCCGCCTTCCCCCATCGCAGAGACGCCATCCTATCACGCCGGCGGCCAAATGCCGTGGCAGTCAACGCCGCCTCGAAATCGCTGGCGCATTTTCACAGCCGTAACGCCGCCGCTCCCGCCCACCGATGCCGCCGCCGGCATCGACGATTGCCTGCCACGTCTCTCCCACGACTCACGAAATCTTAACCCGTCGGCACTACGCTCCCCCATCTGATCCATGCGACCTTGGGAGTCCGAGCCTCGCCTATCCTTCCTGCAGGCGGACGGATTCCCAGGATCCCATCGACCAGATCGCCCATTCTGGACGCGAGGTGTTAAGAAACTCTTTCGGGCGGCTCCGTCGCGCCAGCCGCGCGATCTTGTTTCCATCGGATCGACCCTCGCGTCCGATGAGACAAGGCTGGTCGTCGGCTCCTTTTGGCATGCCGATGACCCTGTTCACCGACAACATCCGCCGGCGAGCGCGTGTCAAAAGAAAAGAATTTGACAGCGGAAAAGGCGGACTGTCATGCTTTTCCGCAATGAACGGACGAACACGATTCGATCCGATGTGGTTGGGGAGACGACGATGCCGAAAGCCCTGCGCGCGACCGCTATTGCGCTCGCCATGCTGCTGCCGATGTCGGCTGCGGTCGCCGACTATCCGGAACAGCCCGTCAATTTCGTCGTGCCCTGGCCGCCCGGCGACCTCGAGGACGTGCTGACCCGGATGATCGCCGAGGATTTTCAGGTCGCCTACGACGTGCCGGCCGCCGTGGTGAACAAGCCGGGCGGCGGCGGCGGGCCGTTTCCGGGCGCGATCGAGGTGGCGATGGCGCCGGCGGACGGCTACACCATCGGCTCGTTCGTCATTGCCGTTCCCGTGCTCGGCCACGAGATCGGCATTCCCGAGCTGACGCCGGCGAAATTCGACCCGCTCGGCATCTTTCTGACCTATCCCTTCGTGATCGCGACCGCCGGCGACGCCCCTTATTCGACCATGGAGGAGCTCGCGGCCCACGCGAAGGAGAACGACGTGGCGCTCGGCCATTTCGGCGCGCCGCTGGTGCCGACCCGCGTGACCCTCGCCTACGCCAGGAACGCCGGCTTCGACTGGGGCTCCGATGCGGCGTTCGACGCGCTCGACTGCAACACGCTCGCCTCCGGCGACGCCGACGTCATCAACACCACGCTTCAGCTCGTTCTGCCCTGCCTCGACGACATCAAGGTGCTCGCCTCGATCACCGACGAGCGCATTCCGATCATCCCCGACACCCCGACCATGGCGGAGATCGATCCGACCCTGAACATTTCGCTCTGGAACGGCCTCTTCGTCCATGTCGACACGCCGGCCGAGGTGCGGAAGAAGATCGTCGCGGTCGCCGAAAAGACAGCGGCCTCCGAGCGCGCGCAACAGGTCGCGAAGGATACGGGCGCCCAGGTCTACTGGCAGGATGCGGAAGCTTCGGCCGCACGCATCGAGGCGGACGGCGAGCGTCTGGCCGAGATCGGCGCGCTGCTCGCGGAGTAGCCCGGCCGCGCCTGCCGCGGGCGCCGCATCTTAGAATGGCGGTGGCGTGATGGAGGACGAGGAAGCAACCAAGGGATCGCCGGGCGCCCTGCCCTTCGCTCTTCTGTTCGCAGCCCTCTCCCTCTTCCTTCTCTCGCAGATCGGCAGCGAGGCGAAATTCTCGGCAGGCGGACCGCTCGTCGCCCAGCCGGCCTTCTGGCCCGCGATCGGCCTCGCCGGCATGTCGGTCTTCGGCGGGCTGCAGCTTCTTGGCGAGCTTCGATCACGACGGCCGGAAAAGTCGGGTTCCACCGATCTTTCCGAGATCGGCATCTGGCTCCGCTCGCTCGAATATCTTTTCTGGTTCATGGCCTACGTCGCCGCCGTGCCGGTGATCGGCTATCTGCCGGCGACGCTGGCGTTCACCGCTCTGCTCGCGTTCAGAGCCGGCTACCGCGACCCCTGGATGCTCGGTGCTGCGCTGCTGAGCGGCTTCGTGATCGTCCTCGTCTTCAAGACCATGCTCTCGGTCAAGATCCCGGGCGGCGCCCTCTACGACCACCTGCCGGCGACGCTCCGCACACCAGCGATGCTCTATTTCTGATCCGATGGAGCTCCTCCTTTCCAGTCTCGGCATCCTCGCGCGATGGGACGTGGTCCTCGCCCTTCTGGTGGGTTCGGTCGGCGGCGTCATCATCGGCGCCATCCCCGGTGTCGGGCCCGCGGTCGCGATCGCGATCCTCCTTCCGGCGACCTTTTCCCTCGACCCGATCGTCGGCCTTACGGTGCTGCTCGGCATCTACGGCTCGTCCATGTATGGCGGCGCGATTCCCGCGGTTCTGATCAACACGCCGGGCACCGCCGTAAACGCGCTCACCACCTATGATGGCTATCCGATGACCGCGCGCGGCGAAAGCAGGCGGGCGCTCAGCCTCGCCTATTCCGCCTCCTTCTTCGGCGGCATCTTTTCCGTGATCTGTCTGATCCTGTTCGCGCCGGTGCTGGCCAGGATCGCGCCGCTGTTCGGCAGCCGTGAGATCTTTCTGGCTGCCCTGCTCGGCATCGTCCTCGTGGTGATCGCCCATCGAGGAAAAGTGCTCGCCGCCGGCATGATGGCCTGTTTCGGGATCTGGCTGAACACCATCGGGCTCGAGCCGATCCAGTATTCCCAACGCTACACCTTCGGCCAGAGCTGGCTTTCCGGCGGCATCGATCTGATCGTGGTCGTGCTCGGTCTGTTCGCGCTCAGCCAGGCCTTTTTGCTCCTGATCGAGACGGATCGGTCACCACGGGCCGAGGCGGAGGCGGGCGGGCTGTTCCAGGGTTTTCGCGAGCTTCTGCGTCATCCGCGCGTCGCCCTCGTCTCCTCCTCCTTCGGCGTCGCCATGGGGATGATCCCGGGCGTCGGCGAGTTCACAGCACAGTTCCTCGCCTACACCGCGGCGCGTCGCGGCTCGAAGACGCCGGAGCGGTTCGGCAGGGGTGCGCCCGAAGGACTGATCGCCTGCGAGGCCGCGAACAACGCCGTGCCCGGCGCGGCGATGATCCCGCTCCTGGCGCTTGGCATTCCGGGCGAGGCGCTGACCGCGATGATGCTGAGCGTCTTCTACGTGCACAACGTCGTGCCGGGGCCGGGACTGTTTCAGAACCAGATGGACTTCGTCCTCGCCCTCTATCTTGCCCTTCTTCTGCTCAACATTCTGGTCCTCGGCTTTCTCCTCCTTGCGACCCGCCAGCTCCTGCAGATCATCCGCATCCCGACCCGTTTTCTCGGTATGACGATCCTCACGCTGAGCTTCGTCGGGGTCTATTCGCTCCGCAACAGCGCGGTCGACTGCATGATCGCCGGTGCGTTCGGCGTGTTCGGCTTCGTCCTGAAGCGGCTGAACCTGCCGGTCGTGCCGATCATCCTCGGCATGGTGCTGGGCGGCATCATGGAGGCGAAGCTGCGCACCTCGATGATGCGCGTGAAGTCGCCCTTCGACTTCATCGACCGGCCGATCGCCCTCATGCTGTTCCTGATCATACTCGCCATCCTCGCTTTTCACGCGAAAACCCTCTGGCGGGACCGAAAGAAAAGGGAGCCGCGGACATGACGGACAGGACCATTCTGGTGGTCGGCACCTTCGATACCAAGGCCGACGAGCTTCGCTACCTCTCCGAGGTCATCCGCGCTCAGGGCGGCGGCGTGATCACCATGGACGTGAGCGTGCTCGGCGAGCCTCCGGAGCCCGTGGACGTCTCCAAGCAGGACGTCGCCGCCGCCGGCGGAAGCTCGATCGAGGCGGCGATCGCGAGCGGCGACGAAAACGAGGCCATGCAGATCATGGCGAAGGGTGCGGCGATCGAGGCGGCGCGGCTTCATCGCGAAGGCCGCATCGACGGCGTCATCCTGCTCGGCGGCACCATGGGCACGGATCTCGCCCTCGACGTCTGCCAGGCGCTGCCGCTCGGCGTGCCGAAATACATCGTCTCGACCGTCGCCTTCTCGCCGCTGATCCCGGCCGAACGGCTCTCCCCGGACATCCAGATGATCCTCTGGGCGGGCGGGCTCTACGGCCTGAACGGGATCTGCAGGTCCTCGCTCAGCCAGGCGGCGGGCGCCGTCCTGGGCGCTGCTCGCGCGGCCGAGCCGATGTCCAGCAATCGCCCGCTGATCGGCATGACCTCGCTCGGCTCGTCCTGCCTTTCCTACATGAAGTGCTTGAAGCCCGCCCTCGAACAGCGCGGTTTCGAGGTCGCGATCTTTCACGCGACCGGCATGGGCGGCATGGCCTATGAGAGCATCGCCGCGACGGGCGGCTTCGCCTGCGTCATGGACTTCGCCCTTCCCGAACTCGGCAATCTGCTCGCAGGCTCCGTGGTCCATGCCGGACCGGAGCGCATGCTGAACGCGGGCCGAGCCAACATCCCGCAGCTCGTAGCGCCCGGCTGTCTCGACCTGATCGACTTCGCGGGCTGGCAGGGCATCCCCGAACGCTACGCCGATCGCCCCTTCCACGCCCACAACCGGCTGATCAAATCCTCCGCGCTGAACGAGGAGGAGCGGCGCGAGACCGCACGGGAGATTGGAAAGCGTCTCGCCGCCTCCAGGGCGCCTATCCACATACTGCTTCCCCTTCAGGGCGTCGAGGAATGGGACCGGCCGGGCGAGCCCGCGCACGATCCGGCCGGTCTCGCCGCATTCGTCGATGAAATGCGGCGTGCGATCCGCCCGCCGGTGCAGCTCACCGAAGTCGACGCCCACATCAACGACGAGGCGTTCGCCGAGGCCGCCATTTCGATCTTCGATCGATGGGTCGACGACGGGATCGTGCCCCAGGGCGCCGATTGAGCGCGTGGGGGGTTCGACAAGTGCGGCGAAACATTCTCTAATCGACCGGAGCGATCCGTCCCCGGGAGACCATGATCGATGCCGCATATCGCGATCGACTACTCCGGTAATCTCGACGACGCCGTCGACATGAGCGGTCTTTGCGAGGCGCTTCGCGTCGCCGCGATCGAGACGGGGCTGTTTCCGATGCCCGGCATTCGCGTGCGCGCCTTTCGGGCCGATCACTACGCGGTCGCGGACGGCGATCCGATGCACGGCTATATCGACATCTCCGTCCGCCTGCGCGAAGGGCGGCCGAAGGAGAAGAAGGCGGCGGCGACAGCACTTCTGTTCGATGCCGCAAAGGTTTTTCTGGCACCGGCGCTCGCCAGCCGATCCATCGCGCTTTCGATGGAGATGCGCGACATCGACGCGGATCTCGGCCCGAAGACCGGCACGATCCGCGATCATTTGGGAGACGTCTGAGACCATGTCGGAGCTGGAGCGCAACATCGAGACGGCGAGACGGCATCTGCGTCGCTTCGAGAACGAGCCCGTCCTGAACCAGATCGGCGGCGAGGCGGTGCCGGCGTCCTCCGGCCGCACCTTCGCCGACCACTCGCCGATCGACGATGCTTTTCTCGCCGAGGTCGCACGAAGCGATGCCGAGGATGTGGACGCCGCCGCAAGCACCGCCAGAGACGCCTTTCCGGCCTGGCGGGATTTTCCGGCGAACGAGCGAAAGAAGCTGCTGCACAAGATCGCGGATGCCATCGTCGCGCGCGCCGAGGAGATCGCCTTTTGCGAGTGCGTCGACACCGGTCAGGCGCTTCGCTTCATGTCCAAGGCCGCCCTTCGCGGTGCCGAGAATTTCGTTTCTTCGCCGATCGCACCCTGCCGCGCGTGACGGGCAGGCGCTGCCCTCGCCGACCCTGATGAACGTCACCACGCGCGTGCCGATCGGCCCGGTCGGCGTGATCACGCCCTGGAACACGCCCTTCATGCTGTCCACCTGGAAGATCGCGCCGGCGCTGGCGGCGGGCTGCACGGTGGTCCACAAGCCGGCCGAGCTCTCGCCGATCACCGCGCGCCTCCTGATCGAGATCGCCGAGGAGGCGGGGCTTCCGCCCGGGGTCTGGAACCTCGTGAACGGCCTCGGCGAGGAGGCCGGCAAGGCGCTGACCGAGCATCCGGCCATCAAGGCGATCGCCTTCGTCGGCGAGAGCGCGACCGGGTCGATGATCATGCGCCAGGGTGCCGCCACCCTGAAGCGGGTGCATTTCGAGCTCGGCGGCAAGAACCCGGTGATCGTGTTCGAGGACGCCGATGTCGAGCGCGCCCTCGACGCCGCCATCTTCATGATCTACTCGCTGAACGGCGAGCGCTGCACCTCGTCCTCGCGCCTGCTCGTCCATCATTCCCTGAAAGAGACGTTCGAGGCGAAGCTGATCGAGCGCGTGAACGGCCTCCGCGTCGGCCATCCGCTCGATCCGGCGACCGAGATCGGCCCGCTCATTCATCGGGATCATGTCGAGAAGGTGACGGGCTATTTCGAGATTGCCCGCGAGGAGGGAGCGACCGTCGCCGCGGGCGGCGGGGCGACCGACGGCGAGGGTTGCTTCGTGCGGCCGACGCTGTTCACCGATGCCCGAAACGATATGCGCATCGCGCGCGAGGAAATCTTCGGGCCTGTCCTGACCGTGATCCCGTTCGACACGGAGGAGGAGGCGATCGCGATCGCCAACGACACGGAGTATGGCCTCACCGCCTATGTCTGGACCAGCGACCTGACTCGCGCGCTTCGCGTTACGGAACAGCTCGAAGCCGGGATGATCTGGGTGAACTCGGAGAACGTCCGCCATCTGCCGACGCCGTTCGGCGGGGTCAAGGCGAGCGGCATCGGGCGCGACGGCGGCGACTGGTCCTTTGAGTTCTACATGGAGCAAAAACACATCGGCTTCGCGACAGGCCTCCACAAGATCCCGAGGCTCGGCAGGGTGGTGTGACCACCTCATTCGGTCTTCCACGCCGTCGCCGGGATCGGCGCCATGCGGTCATGTCTCGTGGATGCCGGCTGCGTCGTCCCGACCGAATTCGCGACCAGGAGTGAGAACGCCATGCCCCTGCCCGATCCCGTTCTCTACCCGCCCTTCAATATCGTCCGGCTGAGCCATGTCGACTACGCCGTGACCGACCTCGCCGCCTCGAAGGCTTTTTACGTCGACACGCTCGGTCTCGCGGTCACGCACGAGGACGATACTTGCCTCTGCCTTCGCGCCATGGAGGAGCGGGGCCATCACTGCATCACGCTTCGACAGGCGGACGAACCGACGGCGCAGGTTCTGGGCTTCAAGGTGTTCGACGACGCCGATCTCGACCGCGCAGAAGCCTTCTTTTCCGAGCGTGGTCTTCCGGTCGACTGGGTCGAGCGCCCCCATATGGGCCGGACGCTCCACACCGCCGATCCCTTCGGCATGCCGCTCGAATTCTACGCGCGCATGGAGCGCCTCGCGCCGATCCACCAGCACTACAGGCTCTATCACGGCGTGCGGCCGCTCCGCATCGACCACGCCAACATGTTCTCGCCCGATGTCGACGCCTCGGTCGCGTTCTACGGCGAGATGGGTTTTCGCGTCACCGAATATACCGAGGACGAGGCGAGCGGACGGCTCTGGGCGGCCTGGCTGCACAGGAAAGGCGGCGTGCACGACATCGCGTTTACCAACGGCCTCGGCCCGCGCCTCCACCACACCGCGTTCTGGGTCGCGAACCCCCTCAATATCATCGACCTCCTCGATCTCATGGCGACCACCGGCCATGTCGGCCAGATCGAACGCGGCCCCGGACGGCACGGTATCTCCAACGCCTTCTTCCTCTATGTGCTCGACCCGGACGGCCACCGCATCGAGATCTATTGTTCCGACTATCAGACCGTCGATCCCGATCACGAACCGATCAGATGGGACCTGAAGGACCCGCAGCGCCAGACCCTCTGGGGTGCGCCCGCCCCGCGAAGCTGGTTCGAGAACGGCACGGTCTTCGATGGCGTGGAGCCGCGGGCGAGCGCCCTCGACGCCACACCCATCATCGCACCTTGAGGAGCGGCGACATGCGGCTGGCGACGGTAAAGGCTGACGGCGAACGTTTTTATGGCGCGGTCGTCGAAGCCGGCTTCATCGCCCTCTCCCCCGATTTTCCGGACTGGCCGTCCCTTCGAAACGCGATCGCCGAAGACGGTCTTGTCGCACTCGAAGCGGCGGCCGGCCAAAAATCCCTCACCCACCGCAACGGCGATTTCAACTACGAGATCCCGATCCCCGACCCGGAAAAAATCATCTGCGTCGGCGTCAACTACCCGTCGCGCAACGAGGAATACAAGGACGGCACGGATGCGCCGGCGAACATGTCGATGTTCGTCCGCTTCCCGCGCTCCTTCGTCGGCCATGGCGCGCCGCTGGTCCGCCCGAAAGCGTCCGACAAGCTGGACTACGAGGGCGAGATCGCGGTCATCATCGGCAAGGGCGGGCGTCACATTCCGAAGGCGGAGGCGCTCGACCATGTCGCAGCACTCACCCTTTGCAACGAGGGCACGCTTCGGGACTGGGTGCGCCACGCGAAGTTCAACGTCACGCAAGGAAAGAACTTCGATGCGTCGGGTGCGATGGGGCCATGGCTTGTGCCATTCCGCGATCCGGCGCAGATCCTGGACGTGGCCCTTCGCACGCGGGTGAACGGCGAGCTTCGCCAGGAGGACCGGACCGGACGCATGATCTTTCCGGTCGCGCGCCAGATCGAATATATTTCGACGTTCACGACGCTCGTGCCCGGCGACGTCATCGTCACCGGCACGCCGACCGGCGCAGGCGCGCGGCTCGATCCGCCGGTCTTCCTGAAGCCGGGTGACGTGGTCGAGATCGAGGCCGACGGCATCGGTCTTCTCCGAAACGGCGTGGTCGACGAGCGATGAGCCTCGACGATGCTGTGATCGAGGCGGCGGCGCTCGCCCTCTTCGAGGCGGAGCGGAGCGGCCGGCAGATCGGGCTTCTCTCGAAGGCGTATCCGGATCTGGACATGGACGGTGCCTACGCCATTCAGGAGGCGCTGATCCGGCGAAAGCTCGACGCGGGCCGCAAGGTCATCGGCTGGAAGATCGGGCTCACCTCGAAAGCGATGCAGCAAGCACTCAACATCGACATCCCGGACAGCGGCGTGCTGCTCGACGACATGGCGTTCGAAAACGGTGCGGTCATCCCGAAGGACCGCTTCATCCAGCCGCGAATCGAGGCCGAGATCGCCTTCGTCATGAAATCACCTCTGGCGGGCGAACGCACGACGCGCGCGGACGTCGAGGACGCGACCGACTTCGTCACCGCCGCGATCGAGATCCTCGACACGCGCATTCAGAGACGCGATCCGGCGAGCGCCGCTGCGCGAAACATCGTCGACACCATCGCCGACAACGCTGCCAATGCCGGAATCGTCTTGGCAGGTGAACGTCACGGGATCGACGCCTTCGACCTCCGCCGCATCGGCGCGATCGTGACGCGCGACGGCGAGGTCGAGGAGACCGGCCTCGGTGCGGGCGTGCTCGGCGATCCGCTCCAGGGCATCGTCTGGCTCGCAAGGCGCATGGCGGGCTACGGTCAGACCATCCTGCCCGGCCAGGTAATCCTCTCCGGCTCCTTCATCCGCCCGATCGAATGCCCGCCGGGCACGGTGATCGACGCGGATTTCGGCGACTTCGGCCGGGTCGGCTGCTCCTTCGCGTGATCGCGCTGTCGACCGGCTTCGGGAAATTGCCAGGCCGTGCGTCGTCTGATTTGATGGCGAAGGGAACGGCCGGAAAGGGAAAGCATGACGGCGAACCGAAAAAAGAAATATCAGGACCTCCGCTCGGCGCGCTACTTCGCGCCGGACGATCTTCGCTCCTTCGGCCATCGCTCGCGCGCCATGCAGATGGGGCTCGGCCACGAGGACTGGGAGGGCAAGCCGGTCATCGCCGTCATCAACACCTGGTCCGAGGCGCAGCCCTGTCACATGCATTTTCGGGACCGCGCGGAGTGGGTGAAGCGCGGCATCCTGCAGGCCGGCGGCATGCCGATGGAGCTGCCGGCACCCTCCCTTTCCGAGCAGTTCCTGAAGCCGACCTCGATGCTCTATCGCAACATGGCGGCGATGGAGGTCGAGGAACTCTTGCGCGCCCATCCCGTGGACGGCGCCGTGCTCATGGGCGGCTGCGACAAGTCCACGCCCGCGCTGATCATGGGGGCGGTGTCGATGGGCGTGCCCTTCATCTTCCTGCCGGCCGGGCCGATGCTGCGCGGCAACTACGCCGGCAAGGTGCTGGGCTCCGGCACGGACGGTTTCAAATATTGGGACGAGCGCCGCGCCGGCACCATCAGCGCGGAGGAATGGCGCGGCATCGAGGGCGGCATCGCGCGCTCCTACGGCCATTGCATGACCATGGGCACGGCGTCCACCATGACCGCGATCGCCGAGGGTCTCGGCCTCTGCCTGCCGGGCGCCTCCTCGATCCCGGCACCCGATGTCAACCACCAGCGCATGAGCACCGCCTGCGGCCGGCGCATCGTCGACATGGTCTGGGAGGACCTGACGCCGGACCGGATCATCACCGAAGCCTCGACCAGGAACGCCACCATCGTTGCCATGGCGACCGGCTGCTCGACCAACGCCATCATCCATCTGATCGCCATGGCGCGCCGCGCCGGCATCGACTGGGGCCTCGATGACCTGGACCGGATCGGGCGGACGACGCCGGTGATCGCCAATATTCGTCCGTCCGGCAAAGATTACCTCATGGAGGATTTTTTCTACGCCGGCGGGCTTCGAGCGCTTATGCGGGAACTCGGCGACAAGCTCGATCTCACAGCAATGACGGTCTCCGGAAAGCCGCTCGGCGAGGGAATCGCCGATGCCGTGAACTACAATGTGGACGTCATCCGCCCACTTTCGAACCCCGTCTATCACGAGGGATCGCTCGCGGTGCTGCGCGGCAATCTCGCGCCCGATGGAGCGGTGATCAAGCCCGCGGCCTGCGATCCCAAGTTCCACGTCCATGCCGGGCCCGCGATCGTCGCCGACAGCTATGACGCGCTGAAGGCGATCATCGAGGATCCGGACTACCCCATGACTCCCGATCACGTGCTGGTGCTGCGCAACGCCGGGCCGCAGGGTGGTCCGGGCATGCCGGAATGGGGCATGATCCCGATGCCGAAGGCGCTCCTGAAACACGGCCACCGCGACATGGTGCGCCTCTCCGACGCACGCATGAGCGGGACCAGCTTCGGCGCCTGCATCCTGCACACCGCCCCCGAAGCCTATGTCGGCGGACCGCTGGCCCTGGTCGAGAACGGCGACGTGATCGCGCTGGACGTGCCGAACCGGACGCTGGAACTGCAGATCTCGGACGAGGAGATGGCGCGCCGCCGCGCCGCCTGGACGTCGCCGCCGCCCCGCTACGAGCGCGGCTATGGCTGGATGTTCACGCGCCATATCGAGCAGGCGGACAAGGGCTGCGACTTCGACTTTCTCCGAACCGAATTCGGCGGACCGGTGCCCGAGCCGGAAATTCACTAAAGCGAGGGGAAACAATCTTGAACGACACCGGCTTCTCAGAGGAAACTCGAGCCAAACTGAAAGAGGTCTCGACCGCGTCGCTGGCCACCGCCCTCTACAAACGCGGGCTTCGCAACCAGTTCGTGCAGAACGTGGTGCCGGTGACGCCGAAGGAGGAGGTGATGGTCGGCCCGGCCTTCACCCTTCGCTACATCCCGGCACGCGAGGACCGGAACGGCATCACGGTGTTCCGCAATCCCGAACATCCGCAGCGCGCCGCGATCGAACGCTGCCCGCCCGGCCATGTGCTGGTGATGGACGCCCGGAAGGATGCTCGCGCGGCGTCCGCGGGCTCGATCCTGATCACGCGGCTCGCCAAACGCGGCTGCGCCGGCGTGGTCTCGGACGGCGGTTTTCGCGACGCCGACGGCATCGGAAAGCTCGACATGCCGGCTTATTTCCAGAAACCGTCGGCGCCGACCAATTTGACCCGCCACGAGGCGCTCGACCTCGACGCGCCGATCGCCTGCGGCGACGCGCCCGTCTTTCCGGGCGACATCATGGTCGGCGACAAGGACGGGGTGATCGTCGTGCCGAGACATCTCGCAGGCGAGCTCGCGGACGAATGTCTGGGCATGGAGGTCTACGAGGACTTCGTGCTCGAACAGGTGCTGGACGGCGCCGGCATCATCGGCCTCTACCCGCCGACCAAGGAGGAAAACCTCCAAAAATTCGAGGCCTGGCGGAAGAAGACGGGGCGCTGAGGACACCCTTCATACCGGCTCCCGTGGACCGCATTCGCAGAACGCGAGTCGCGTCCGTCGGAGCAGGTTTTTCCCGCTGTCTTCACGCGGCGTTAACCACTGCCCACGACACTCGCTGTCGGTCCATGCGATCCCGGCAATCCGTGCCGCGTCCAACTTTCCTTGCGGGCGGACTCCCAGGATCGCATGGACCGACAAGGAGCCTGGCAAAGAGGGGTTGACGGAACGTTGACGGGAAACTCCTTGCGACCGGCCGAAGATGTCATACGGGAGCGGCCGTCATCCGGGACAAGGCCCGTCACGCCCCCGCCCGCGCCCGGTTTCGTGCGGCGAGAACCAACGGCACGCAGGTCTTTTCGTCCTGATGGATGGTGACGCAGTCCAGGCACTGGAAGCACTCGGCGTAGTCGATCCGGCCCGAGGTCTCGATCGCCTGGTAGGGGCAGCGCACCCGGCAGAGCTGGCAGGGGCTGCCGCATTCCTCCCGCCGTTCGATCCAGGCGAGCCGGCGCAGCCGGTCGGAGACGGCGAGCAGTGCGCCGAGCGGGCAGACATAGCGGCAAAAGCTCTTGAACAGGACGAGGCCGAGCACCAGCCAGAGGACGGCGTAGACCACGAACGGCCGGTCCCGGACGAAGCCGAGGGTAATGGCGGTCTTGAAGGGCTCGATCTCGACCAGCGCGTCGGCGACCAGCGTGCTGGCGAGCGGGGCGGCGATCAGGAGCGCGAGCACGAGGTATTTCACCTTTTTGAGGCGACGGTCCCAGGCGTCGGTGAGGCGAAGGACGGGCAGGTTCAGCGCACGACCGATGCGGTGCGAAAACTCCTGAAGCGCGCCGTAGGGACAGAGCCAACCGCAGAAAAAACCGCGCCCGAACACAAATAGCGAGACCAGCACCAACGTCCAGAGAAGCAGCGAAAAGGGGTCGTAGAGCAGGAACAGAAAACTGCCGCCGTCGAGCAGGGCGCCGAGTGTGGCGAGCGGTGTCACGATGCTGAGCTGGCCCTGGCCGTACCAGCCGACGAACACCGTCATGACGGCGAGCGTGCCGAGCCGGAACCATGGATAGGCGGGATGGGCCGCGAGGGCTTGCTGGCGGCGCAGCAGCAGCCAGAACAGTCCGCCCGCGAACAGAGCGAGTGCGAAAAGATCCGCCCCGCGCTCGACGATCGCGCTTTGCCAGACCGGAACCGCTTCGATCGTCTCAGGCGTCGAGAAGAAACGTCCGGGCGGGGTGATCGCGAGGGTGAGGTCGCGGGTGCCGCGCTCCGGCATGAACATGCCGTGATCGCGCACCGCACGCAGATGGAGCTCATAGGCGCTGCCGGGATCGAAGCCGAGGCGGGTGTCCAGCCGGAGCATGATCATGTGCTCGAAATCGGGCGCGCCGTCCGCCAGCGTGACCTCGACGTCGGCGTCGCGCACGGCGATCGGGTATCCGTCCTGGCGGACGCCGATCCGGTCGGGCGCGGTGTTGCGCACGAAATCGGGATCGAGCAGTTCGTGGCGGCCATCAGTCATCACCAGGATCGGCTCCTCGTGATCGCGCACCGCATCGGCCATGAGCCGCATGGTCTCCTCGTCGATCAGCGATGCGGCGACGCTCGGCACGCCGAGATCGGCGACGTAGAGATCGAGATAGACCCCGTCCGGGTCGTTTTTCGCGACCGGATCGTCGGCGACCCAGAGGGAGCCTTCGAAGGCTTCGTCGATCGCTCGGTTGCTCACGGTGAGCCTCGCGACCAGGCCCTGCTCAATCAGTTCGCCAAAGCTCATCGGCTCCAGAAGGTCTGCCCGCGGCCGGCTCGCCGGTCTCGGCGCCACGCCCTCGAGACGCTCGCGTGCCACCTTCAGCGCGGCGGCGAGCACGGTCTCGTTGACGATGCGCACGGACGCCGTCGCCTTGCTCACCCCGTCGAGATAGACATGGGTCGAGATGTCGGTTTCGGCCTGGCCGTAGGGCACGCCGACGGTGATGTTGTCGGCGATCGAGCGGCCGCGATACTGGCGGACGAAGCCGTTCAGCGGGGCGGGACCGAGGCCGGAGACGAAGACCGGCTCGTTCTGCGAAAGCACCAGAACGTCCAGGAACTGACCGTCCCGATCGAGGCTAACCAGGAGATTGACGGGCTGGCCGGAAAAGCCGGGGATGGGTGCGAGCGGTTCGGTTTCGAACACGTAGCCGATCGGCTCGCCACCGGCGTTCAACACATGCCAGAGCGGCCGCTCGTCGATGCGTGCACCGAGCTGATAAGGCGGCACGATCAGGTCTGCGGCTTCGTCGTCATCGAGGGCTGCGATCGCCGGCGAGGCCAGGAGGGCGATCAGCATGCCGAGAACGACCGACCAGGCCCGACAGCAGGGACGCATGTTCAGCCCGGCAGCGCGTCGAGCGGCGATGCACCCGTCCGCGCGACCAGCGGATCGACCGGCGCCGGGTCGTGGCCGTCGAACACGTCGAGCACGTCGTAGAGCGTGCTGCGCTGGAACGGCACACGGCCTGCGGCGCGGATCAGCCCGGCCATTTCGGCCGGCGTCACCTCCTGGCCGTGCTTCGCCCCCGCCGCCCGGCTGATGCTCTCGTTCATCAGCGTGCCGCCGAGATCGTTCGCGCCGCATTGCAGCATTCTGACGGCCATGGCCGGACCCAGCTTCACCCAGGAGACCTGGATGTTGTCGATCCAGCCATGCAGCATGAGGCGTGCGACCGCGTGCATCTTCAGGCTCTCGTCCTCGCTCGGCCCCGCGCGCACGTCGCTTCTCCGGTGGTAGAGCGGACTGTCCCAATGGACGAAGCCGAGCGGCACCAGCTCGGTGAAGCCGCCTGTGTCTTTTTGCACTTGCCTGAGCAGATCGAGATGCGCCGCCCAGTGCTCGGGGGTGTCGATATGGCCGTACATGATGGTCGCGGTCGAGCGCACGCCGGCCTCGTGGGCCGTCCGGACGATGGTCACCCAATCCTCGGTGCAGAGCTTGTCGCGGGTGAGCTGTTTTCGGATCGTGGTGTCGAGAATTTCCGCGGCCGTGCCGGGGATTGAGCCAAGGCCTGCAGCCTTGAGATCGAGGATGTAGTCCCGATAGGACATGCGCGCCTGCCGGGCGCCATACCAGATCTCGAAGGGCGAAAACGCGTGGATATGGACGTCAGGGACCTCGGCCTTGATCGCCTCGAGGATGCGGCGGTAGTGGCGCCAGCCGAGATCCGGGTTCAGTCCGCCCTGGATGCAGACTTCGGTGGCGCCGCGCTCGAAGGCTTCTCGCGCACGCCTTGCGATCTCGTCGAGATCGAGCACCTCGGCGCCCTTCTCGTCCCGCCGCCTGGCGAAGCCGCAGAACTGGCAGCCCATATAGCAGACATTGGTGAAGTTGATGTTGCGGCAGATGACGAAGCTCGCCCGATCGCCATGGACGTCGCGGCAAAGCGCGTCGGCCGCACGAAAGAGCGCGTCCCGATCCGCACCCGCCGTCGCAAACAGGCGGACGGCGTCTGCGGTCGAGATCTCCCGGCCGAGAAACGGACGTTCGAGAATGCGCGCGACCTTGAGGGACGCCTGGCCGACATAAGGATCGACAATCATGGACAAGCCGCCGTCTCCCGCTGGTCCCGAGCCAGCCCGTCCGCGCGCGAAAAACGTTTCAGCCGTTCCGAGACGCCTTTGTCGACGAAGCCGGCGTCCGGCTCCGGCTGGAGAAAGCGCGGATAGACGGTCAGGCGTTCCTGAAGGGCGAAGCCCTTCGCCTCCGTCGTCGCCCGCAGCCGCTCGATCGTAGGCCAGGCGTGTTCCGGGTTGATATGGTCGATGGTGAGCGGTGACACGCCGCCCCAGTCGTTGATGCCGGCGTCGAGATAGGTGGCGTGACGCGTCTCCAGATTGGGCGGCGCCTGCAGGGCGACGTCGTCCGGCAGGATCAGGCGTGCCGCGGCAAGCGTGCGCAGCATGTCATCGAGCGCGGGCTCGGGATGATCCGCCATGGCGATCCCGCGTTTGGCCTGAAAATTCTGGACGATCACCTCCTGAATATGACCGTAACGCAGGTGCAGGTCGCGGATGGCGAGGAGGCTGTCGATGCGCTCCTCGAACGTCTCGCCGATGCCGATCAGAATGCCGGTGGTGAACGGCACGCGCGCGCGGCCGGCGCGCTCCAGAGTGCGAAGGCGCTGGAGAGGAACCTTGTCCGGACAGGCGTGATGCGCCTCGCCCCTGGCCATCAGCCGTCTCGAAACCGTCTCCAGCATCATGCCCATGGAGCCCGAGACCGGCTTCAGCATGGCGATTTCGTCGTCGTCGAGGGTACCGGCGTTCACATGGGGGATGAGGCCGGTCTCGCCGATCACGCGCGCGCACATGTCTCTGAGATAGTCGGTCATGCGCCGATAGCCGAGGGCGACCAGGCGATCGCGGGCTTCGGCGTAGCGCCGCTCAGGCTTCTCCCCGAGCGAGAACAGCACCTCCTTGCAGGCCAGACGCCGCCCGGCGCGGACCACGGCCATCACTTCGTCAGGCGTCATGATGCGTGCTTCGGGCGAGGCCGGATGCTTGACGAACACGCAATAGCCGCATGTGTCCCGGCACATATTGGTGAGTGGCACGAACACTTTTCGTGAGTAGGTGACGGTCCTCCCGAACGCCCGGTCCCGGCGCGCCGCGGCCTTCGCCATGAGTTCACCGAGATCGGCGGTCTCGAACACCGAAATCGGGGCCTCTTCAGCTTTTCGCCGCTGGCTCGCCGACGATCGGTTCAACGGGCTCGGTCCTTCACCATTTCTTCAGCTTTCTGCGGTACACCCCGCCTGCTCGATGGTCCATGCGACCCTGTGAGTCCGCACCGAACCATTTATTGCGGCGGGCGAGCGGATTCCCAGGATCGCATGGACCTGATCGAGGAGGATAGACCCGATGGGTTAAGATTTCCTTTCACGAACGGCCGCCTGCCGACGACAGGATCAGACTTGCCCCCTCCGAAGGCAAGCACCCCTTTCGACGAGAGCGACGCTTTGCCGTCGCGGGCGCTCTCGAAAGGGCTCCGACATGCCATGGGAGCGCCGATGTTCCAGACGGTCCATGGGACTCTGAAAGCCCCTCCGAAAAGTTATCGAACAGGCGACAACAACCAACAACTTATTTTAGGAGAACCAATCCGAATTGGTGAACCTCTAAATTGCAAAAGCCGACTTTTGACTTTGTGATATTGCGCAGCAGCTATTTTTTGCTTATCGATGCCTTCAATTAACTGTTCAACTAATTGAAACGAGAGGAAAGCAGGATGAGTTCCGTACCGGGAGTCGGCGGCGGCAGCCAGAGTGCGGCGGGCACGGTTCCCCCGCCGCCATTCGACCTTTCGGCGAGCGACGTCGGCGTGTCCGCGGCGGCGGCGAGCCCGGCCGCGAGCGCTTCGAACCTGCCGACGCTGGCCAACGGCGATCGCGGCGACGACGTGCGGCTGCTGCAGGAATCCCTGTCGCGCGTCGGCTACAGCCCGGGACAGGCGGACGGCATTTTCGGCGATCGGACCGAGGCCGCCGTGCGCGCCTTCCAGCGGGATCAGGGCCTCACGGTCGACGGCGTGGTCGGCCGCGGCGAAACCTGGCCCGCCCTGCTCGACGCGGTCGCGGTGGCCGATCGGACCGCAATCAGCCCGAGCCTGCCGGTGCTGGCAAACGGCGATCGGGGGGCGAGCGTCGAGCTGCTGCAGGAGAGCCTGAACGCGCTCGGATTCGACAGCGGCGCCGCCGACGGCATCTTCGGCGACCGCACCGAGGACGCGGTCCGGAACTTTCAGCGATCGGAGGGGCTCGTCGACGACGGCGTGGTCGGCCGCGGCGAGACCTGGCCCGGCCTGAAAAGCGCCCTCTACGACCGCCGGGAGCAGACCCTTCGCGACGCCGATGCCGTCGGGATCGGCACGCCTGTCGGCCAGGCCCTCCTGCGCGACGCGGACGAGATGGACAGTCCTGATGACGCGCATAGAGGGCACCGGATCCGGCGGCGGCAACGTCGACGTCGACGCCCTGGTGCAGGCGGTGCCGGCCGCGATCCGCAACGCCAATCCCGACGTCGCGCGCCATATCGAGCGCATCGTCAGCGTCGCGCAGCAGGAAGGCCTGACCCAGGAGCAGACCGCCTACGTGCTCGCCACCGCGACCCACGAATCCCACCTCGGGCGCTTCATGGAGGAGCTGTCGTCGGGTGCCCAATATGAAGGCCGGCGCGACCTCGGCAACACCCAGCCCGGCGACGGCGTGCGCTTCAAGGGCCGCGGCTACGTGCAGATCACCGGACGCCGGAACTACACCGACTGGTCGAACCGTCTCGGCGTCGATCTGGTCGGCAATCCCGAGCTCGCCGAGAACCCGGACATCGCCGCCCAGATCCTCGTGCGCGGCATGCGCGACGGCACCTTCACCGGCCGCCGCCTGGACGCCTATATCAACGAGACCAGCACGGACTTTCTTCAACGCCAGGCGCACCGTCAACGGCACCGACCGGGCGGGCCTGATCCAGGGCTACGCCGTCGACTACAACCAGGCACTGGCGAGCTCGTCCACCGGCTCGGGCGGCAGCGGCGGCGGCACCAGCGTGTCGGTCGGCGCCGAGGGCAGCAGCGCCGACATCTGGCTGAAGCGCACCGCCGACATCGACAATCTCGATAGGCGCATCCTCGACACCTTCGACGAGATCGTCGCCGCCTGGGACGCCGCCGGCGGTCCGACGCCCGTGATCACGTCAGGCAATGACGGCCGCCACAGCACCAACTCGCTCCACTACCGCGACCTCGCCGTCGACTTGCGGGCCAACAACATCTCCGATAGCCTCGCGCAGTCGATCGCCAACGACCTCTCCGTCCGCCTCGGCCCCGACTTCGACGTGATATTCGAACGCTTCCCGAGCAACCCCGCCAATGACCATATCCATCTCGAATATGACCCGAACTGATCGGGCGATGCGGCTCGCCGGCGTGCTCGCGCTACTGGGCGCGCTGGCCGGAGGCGTGCCGGCTGCCGCCGGGGAGCTGCCGGCGGGCGTGGTCGCGCTCGTCGACGACACCCTGCCCGGTTACCACCTGCCGTCCGAGGACACCGACGGCCGCCACGTCGCCCGCGCCGACTTCGATGCCGACGGCCGGGACGACGTCGCCGCCCTTCTCGCCGGTGCGGCGGACTGGCAGCTCGCGATCTTCCGGCAGCGCGAACCGGACCTCTACCAGGCGGTCGTGATCGACCGCTTCCCCGGCGACGACGGCGACTTCAAGGAACGGCTGCCGATCGACCAACTCGCCCTCGACGCCGTGCCCAAGGGTGCAGCCCTCGAAATCGACGGCGCGATCGTGGAGGACGCGGCGGTGAACGCCGCGAGCCTCGTTCTCCGCCTGCCGCCCGCCGAGGCGAGCGCGCTCCTCTTCCAGTGGGATCCCGCCCACGACCTCTTCGGCACGACCCGCCTTCGCCTCGCGGCCGCACCCGTCTCCGCCGGCAGAAACTGCGCCTACGATCCGGACTCCGGCCTGCCCAACCCGCTCGGCATGCGCGCCTTCGTGACCGTCTCGGAAGAGGCCGGCAACACCACATTTCTATACGAACAATTTCCGGAAACCCTCGCCGGTACGGCGCCCGCCACCCTCGCCATCCGGCGCGAGCTGGTCTTTCATCAGACCCCGATCGAACAGGCCCGCGCCCTGATGCTGAATGAGCCCGGCTACTACCAGGACCTCACCGGCGACGACGACCCCGCCGGCTTCGCCCCCCTCGACGCCACCCTCACCTGCAAGTGATTTTTCGGACGCTGCGCGGAGACCGGCGGGCTGCGCCTGTGTTTAGCGGCCGTGCTGCCTAAGCGCCCGGATCGGCGTCATCCTCTGCCGTCCACCTAGCGAGGAGGGCGCGATCCTCATCGACCAGCGGGTCCTCCATGGCTTCCTTGATCGCCAGCGACTCGCGCACCCATTCGATCGCCTTCGCCCGCTCGCCGAGTTCTTCCCAAGCCACCGCGCCGTTATAACGCGCACGGTTTTCACCACGACGATCGCCGATCTCACGCGCTATCACCAGTTGCTGCTCGTAATGCTCGATGGCACGGCGTGGCTCGCCGAGGTTTTTGTAGGCAATGCCGAGATTGCCGAGCGCGCCCCCCTCGCCACGACGATCGCCGATCTCACGCGCTATCACCAGATGTTGCTCGAAGTACTCGATGGTGCGGTGCGACTCGCCGAGGAGGGCATAGGCAATGCCAAGATTGCCGAGCGCGTTCCCCTCGCCAAGACGATCGCCGATCTCACGCGCAATCGCCAAGTGTTGCTCATGATGTTCGATGGCGCGGCGCGGCTCACCGAGGTTTAAGAAAACAATGCCAAGATTGCCTAGCGCTGCTCCCTCACCACGATGATTGCCGAGCTTGCGGTAGGTCTCTACCTGGGTCTTCAGCCAGCCGATCTGTTCGCGTGGAGAAAGGCGCAGAGACAGCACGTAGGCGCCGGCATTTGCGTAGTCGGCGGCTAGGCGAGCGATTTCATCTGATTCTTTGACCCCGTTAGCTGCAAAAGCCTGACCAGCTTGGATCTGATGCTGCTCGCGGTCATACAGACGAAGGCCGTCGAGCATTTTCCCTTTTTCTTTGTAGAGTTGATCACATCTCCACATCACACTGAGATAGTGCCGGCTTTGCCTCTCGCCCGCCGCCTCGCGCTCATCAGCGTCCAGATCTTCGAGAGCAATGGCGCGGAGGATGTCGTGGAGCTGGAGGCGATCATCATCCTGCCAGGTGACGAGATGGCGGGTCTCCAGGCTCGCCAGGATGTCGTCCGCGTTCTCGACGTCCATCACCACCTTCGCCGCCTCGGCGTCGAAATCGCCCTCGAATACGCCGAGGCGCTTCCAGGCGACGCGTTCCTCCGGCGCCAGGAGGTCGAGGCTGAGGCGAAGCACGGCCTTCACGTCAGCCATGTTCAGCGCGGTTTTTTCGGGGTTGCCGAGCTTCCCAAGTTGCTCGTCGACGGTCAGCGAGCGCGCGGCGCCGAGTGCCGAGGCCGTGACCTCGATCGCAAGCGGATGGAGTCCGCAGCGCGCCGCCAGCAGCTCGGCCTGCTCGCGGCTCAGCCGATCCGGCCAGCGCTGGTTGGCGCGCGCCAGTGCGAGCGTGATCGCCTCCTCCTCGCTCAGAAGACCGAGTTCGATCGGCTTCAGCCCCGGCAGCGTAAAGCGGTTGCGCGAGGTGGTGAGTACGCGGCAATCCGCATGCCCCGGCAGCAGCGGCGTGATCTGCGCCTCGTCCCGCGCATTGTCCAGCAGCAGCAGCATCCGCCTGCCCGCCATCGCCCGCCGCCAGGCCTGCCGAAGCGCCGCCGCCTGATCCGGCAGCGTCGCCTCGCTGCCGAGCAGGTCGCGCAACAGCGACGTCAGCGCCTCCTCCTCCGAAAGCGGATCGCGGCTCTCGGAGAAGCCGAACAGATCGACGAACAGCACGCCGTCGGGAAAGGCGCCCTCGTCCCTGAGCGCTCGCGCGACCTGGAGCCCGGTCACCGTCTTGCCGATCCCGCCCATGCCCTCGACCGCGGTCACCGCTGCACCGCCCGCCAGCAGCGCATCGCGGATTTTCTCGATGTCCGCTTCTCGGCCGACAAACTCGCCGTGCGTTGTGGGAAGGGTGTCGATCACCGGCGAACCTGACGCGCCCGTATTGTCGAACGAGGCCGGGGCTTCGCTCATCCCCTGGGCCGGTGCGTTCACCGATACGTTGATCGTGTTGTGATCACCGCGAATCTGCGGCGTGATGTTGTCGTCGCCTCGAACCTTCGCCGTCTGCGCGACCCGCTGTCCGTCCGGTCCTGCTTTGACGACGTCAGGATCGGTTTTTTGCGACGACCCTTCGAGCACGTCCTCGAGCACCCGCATCAGATAGCCGACGCGAAAATCCTCGCGGCCGGGCGGCTTGCAGATCTGGATGTGGTCGACCGTCACCGGGTAGCTCGGGATCTCGGCGACGTCGATGTCGCCGGAATCCTTCTCGACGATCATCAAACCTTTCCGCATGAGCGGAATGGGCGTGGGTTCGGTCTCGTAGAAGCAGTGGGTGGCGATGCCTTTGTCGCGAGCGTTGGCGGCATACCAGTCGTTGAGACCGTTCAGGACTTCCCCATGCCGCCTGAGATCCGCGATCGCCGCCGACGTCTCGAAATAGCGGCCGATGCGTTCGAGATAGGTCGCGAGCTTCGCACCCCGATGCGGCGTGCCGAGAAAGACGACGGCCTCGACGGCGTCGCCCACCGGCTGCCAGGGCCGGACGTCCTTCCTGTCGCTGACCGTCCGAAGAATCTGCTTGATGACCAGACCGCCCAGGCTGTGGCCGACCAGCACCGCCGGGCGCGTCCCGATGCACCCGCTCGCGACCAGGACGCCGAGCAGGTTTTCGGCGGTCTCCCCGATCGGCATGGACGGCCCGAGCCAAGCGTGGGGCGAAGCTGCATAGGCGAGTGTGTGCACGGCGACATCGGGCATCGCCGCCGCCAGCCAGTGGGGCCAGCTGTCGCCGGCTTCGTTCGCCTCGCTTTGCCAGGTCGAAAAAGAATCGCCGCCGAGCCCGTGGATGAAGACGACGTCCGCTTTGGCGCCTTTTGGTTTTGAAATCGAATGTAAATCGCTCATGAACTGGCACTCCCGGCGGGCGCCGACGTCTCAAAACGTCAATCTGCCGGAAGCTAGGCGAAGACGGCCGGGGTGCCAAGCCCGAAGGGTCGACACGCGCCCGTCACAAGCGTACGTCCCCCGGCCTTCGGATTGGCCGGGGGACGCGCCTCAGGATGGACCGTGCGGACTACTCGGCGGGATGGGCGTGCGGTCTCGCCGCTTCCGCCAGCCGCTTTTCGGCCTCCTCGTCGATGTCGAGGTCGTCCTCGGTGATCACGCCGGCTTCGGGGTCGTTGAACACCGCCAGGTCGAGCTTGCCTTCGCTCTTGGCGACGATCGAGGTGACCACCGCATCGCCGGTGATGTTCACGGCCGTTCTGATCATGTCCATCAGACGGTCGACGCCGAGGATGATCGCGATACCCTCGATCGGCAGGCCGACCTGGCCGAGCACCATGGTCAGCATGACCAGGCCGACGCCCGGCACGCCCGCCGTGCCGATGGAGGCGAGCACCGCCATCGCGATCACGGTCAGATAGCCGCCGAGACCGAGATCGACACCATAGACGTTGGCCAGGAACACGGTCGCCACACCCTGCATGATCGCGGTGCCGTCCATGTTGATGGTGGCGCCGAACGGCACGCCGAAGGACGCCACCGAATTGTCCGCGCCGATGCGCTGGGTGACGCAGCGGAGCGTGACCGGGATGGTGGCGTTCGAGCTCGCCGTCGAGAAGGCGAAGATCTGCGCCGGCCTGATCTTCGACATGAAGGTGAAGGGATTGAGACCGGACAAGAGCTTCAGGAGGATCATCAGGGTGATGAACAGGTGGAAGAACAGCGCACCCACCAGGGTCACCACATAGGCGATCACCGGGATGAACAGATCGATGCCCTGCTCGGCGAAGGTCTTGGCGATCAGGCAGAAGACGCCGTAGGGGGCGAACGACATGACGATGCCGACCACCTTCATCATCAGCTCGTTCATGTATTCACAGGCCTCGACGAACGGCCTGGACTGGTCGCCGAGCATCAGAACGGCGATGCCGAGCAGGATGACGTAGAAGATGATCTGCAGCATCTCGCCATTGGCGAACGCGCTGATCGGGTTGGTCGGCACGATGTTGGCGATCACCTCCCAGAAGGTGGGCGCCGCCGCCCCTTCGATGCCGGAAGTGTCGACGCCGGTCATGTCGAAGCCGGCGCCCGGACCGATGATCGTGGCCAGCATGATCGCTGCGGCAATCGCGATCGCGGTGGTGAACATGTAGAGCCCGAACGCCTTGCCGCCGACGCGGCCGAGCATCCGGATGTCGCCGATCCCGGTGACGCCGGTGATCAGCGAGAACACCACCAGCGGCACCACCAGCATCTTGAGCGCGTTCACGAACATCGTGCCGACCATCGCGAACAGGCCGCTGACGATGTGATCGTTGATGAACGCGGAGTCGATCATGTTGAAGATGACCCCGACCACCAGACCGACGATCATGCCGATCAGGACTTTCATTGTCAGGGACATCTTTCGGCTTTCGCCTGTCGAAACGGTCGAGGCCATACCGACTACCCCCTTCAGGAATGGGCTTTGTGTGATAAATTAATGATAGCGCTCGAAAGGAGGCCTTCCAGGCTGCGCTCCGATTTCTTCCACGCGTCTCGCGGGTCGTTCGCGCGGCCAGGACATGGGGACGGTCCCGAATTAGAACTGGCCCCTATCGGACGGATCGGCTAAGATTCCTTCGTGTAAAGTACACAAGAAAAATCAAGCCCGGCCTACGGCGCGCGCCTCCTTGAATCGGGGAGAGAGGCTATGGTCGACATCATTTCGAAGCGCGACGGTCCGCGTCGCGAGGACGTTGCTGCGCGCCGGCTGCTTCGGGAAAACCGCGGCACCATTCACAAGATGATGGACCACCTGAGCGGCGGACAGCTGAACAGCCGCGCGAACAAGCCGGCCACGCCCGAACCCGAAGGCCTGATCATCCATACCGGCCGCGTGATCGACAGGCGTGACGCCGCCCGCCCCTATGTGCGCGTCAGCGTCAACGGCCGCGTGGTCGTGGCCGATCAGGAGACCAGCCGGCAGCTGCATTTTCTCGGCGAGATCAGAGGACCGCGCCGCCGCCAGACCTTCGTCCTGGCGACCGAGGCGAACGGCTTCTTCGCCCGCATCGAGGACGAACTGAAGGACCATCTCGCCGATCTCGACGGTCGTGCCGTCGACGGTGAGTTTTCCGAAGAGGATCTGATCGCGGCGATCGGCGCGCGGCTGGGTATCGTCGAGGACGGTGCGGACGAACCAGCCGGCGCCGGATGATGACGGTCTCGATCGCCGGCCGATCTCGGGCGGGGCCGCCATGATCGCCAAGACGCCCTGCAAGGCCGCCGCGCCCGCCGGCCCGGGAGCCGCCGACGATCACGTCTACGACGAATCACGTACCATGCACGCCTGGGAGTCGTTCCTCGCCGGTGAGGGCGAGACCGAACTGCCGGTGCGCCACGAGATCCACCGGTCCTGGGCGCGAAGCGCTACTTGCGGCGTCGACGCCCAGGCCTCCGCGACCCCGCTGGTGGTCGACGACGAGCAGCTCGATCGCAACAGACAAAAGAACCACCACCTGCTGACTGCTGCCGATCATGCCCTCCAGCACGCCGCCAACCTGCTCGAGGACACTTCGGCGATGGTGGTGCTGACCGATCGGGACGGCGTCATCCTCGACACGCGCGGCGATGTCCGCACCCTGGATGCCGGCCAGGACATCCGGCTGCTGCCGGGCGGCCATTGGAACGAGGACGTGGTCGGTACCAACGGCATCGGCACGGCGCTGTCCACCGGCAAGCCCGTATTCGTCCACGCCGCCGAGCATTTCTGCCAGGGCATCAAGCACTGGACCTGCGCCGGCGCGCCGATCCGCGATCCGGTCGACCGCAGCATTCTCGGCCTGATCGACATCTCGGGACCGCCCGAGATCTTCCGCCGTCACAACGTCGCGCTCGCCGTGCTCGCCGCCGAAAAGATCGAGCTCGCTCTCGGCGACCACGCCCGCGCCGAACGGCTCAGACTGCTGGAAGCCTGCCTCGCCTCCATGCCTGTCGGCAGCGGCACCGACGGTTTGGTCGTGCTCGACCGTCACGGCCGCATCATTCACGTCAACAGTGAATCCGTGCCGCGCGAACTGCGCCAGGCCGAAGGCCGTCGCCTTGCCCTCGGCAGCCGGCTTGTGGATCTTAACGGCGCGCTCACCGATCAGGACATCTTCGAGCGCCTTCCCGAAGCGCTGCGCCCGGCCTGGCTGAAACCGCTCGCGATCGGCGGCGACCTCTCCGGCGCCGTCCTCATCTACACCGATGGCGCACGCTCGCGACGAACCGGCCGCCCGTCCCGCCCGACCATCACGGTGCCGCCGGCGTCGGCGCGGCCGGAAATCCACGGCCAGAGCGAGCGCCTGCAACACGCCGTCGCCAAGGCCAGACGCGCCGCCTCCAGCCGCGTCCCCGTGCTGGTCGAAGGCGAGACCGGGGTCGGCAAGGAGCTGTTCGCGAAGCTCATCCACACCGTCGGCCAGCGCGAATCCGACGCTCCCTTCATCGCCTTCAACTGCGGCGCCGTCTCCAAGGATTTGCTCGGCGCCGAGCTGTTCGGCCATGTTTCCGGTGCCTTCACGGGTGCTGCCAGAGAGGGCCGCGCCGGACGCTTCGAGCTCGCCCATGGCGGCACGCTCTGCCTGGACGAGATCGGCGAGTTGCCCCTCGACCTCCAGCCCTACCTTCTGCGCGTCCTCGAGGAAGGCGCGGTCTACCGCCTCGGCGACGGCAAACCGAGACCGGTCGATGTGCGCCTCGTCGCGCTCACCAACCGCAACCTCAAGCAGGAAGTCGCCGCCGGCCGTTTTCGCCGCGACCTTTTTTTCCGGATCAGCACCGTCACTCTCGACATCCCGCCGCTGCGCGATCGCGCCGGCGACATCGACCGCCTGATCGATCACTTCAACGGACTGTTTGCCGACAAATACGGCGTCGAGGCGCTGGACATCGAGACCGATGCCCGTCAGGCGCTGCGCGACCACGACTGGCCCGGCAATGTCCGCGAGCTCCGAAACCTGATCGAAAGCCTTATCCTGATGGCCACAGAGCGGAGCATCCGCCTCGTGGACTTACCGGAGGATTTCGCCAGGGAGGCCTCACCGGATGAAATCGAGCCTCGAAGCGCTGCATCATGTAGTCTGGAGGATGCGGAACGGCTCGCGATCGAGCAGGCGATCGAGGGGGGCGACGGCAACCTTTCGCTGGTGGCCAAGACACTGAAGATCTCCCGAAGCACGCTGTATCGGAAGATGAAGCACTACGGCCTCAAACGCTAAATTTCCGTTAACCATCCGAAAAAACCGATGAATAGCGCTCGCCGAGATACGCAATCCTCCGAATACCAACCGGGAAAGCATGATCCTATCATGACGCTTCGCCGTATTAGGCATGGCGAGAAACCATCCGGCGAGGTCATGCAGCCCAAGAACGTCTCCCTGGTCATCGGCAGGAGAGAGGACGGTGTCCCGGCACTTCTGGACAGCTTCGCCAGGCGCGCGGACATGCGGGACAGCCTGGTCGTCAACGGCCTCGCCGAAAGCTGGGACGACGAGGCAATCGCCAACTGGCTTCAGCGGCTGCGCCCCGGCGCCGCTCACATCGTTCTGGCTAGCGCCGACCTCGCCACCCCCCGCCATCTCCTCCAGACCCTTGCCGACCACCCCGATCTCGCCAGCGCATACCGCCTGAACGCCGTCACTGGCACGGCCAGTTCGTTGACTTTGTCGGAGGCGGCGGAACGGGTTTGCGCCGGATCAGACGGAACGACGGAACGAGAGGAAGCACGTGGTTCCGAGAGCCTTGCCGATCCGCAGCTACGCCGATTGTTCGCGTGCGTGGACCGCATCGTCCTCACCCACACCGATCGGGTGCGACCCGAGGTGGTCACACGGCTCGCCAAGGCCCTCAAGGCCCTGAATCCGCCCGCCCCGATCCTGCGCGCCAAGAACGGCGATATCGGCCCTGCCCGCCTGGTCGATGGCGGTCTGTTCGATCCGATCACCGGCAGCGTCGACATCGACCGCTGGCTCTGCGAAGCCGCCTTCAACTTCGAAGCCACGCGACGGGGCGGTAGCGCCGCAGTGCTGAACCTGCCTGAGACGGCGTTCAGCTGTTTGAATAACGATATCGGCATTCGATTCTTCGCCGTGACGATCGATCAGCCGCTGGACAGCACCGTGCTCTCGGTCTTTTTGAAGCTCCTGATGGCCGACCGCGGCGCTGATCTCCTGCGGCTGAAAGGTATCGTCGCGACCACCGATTATCCGGACCGTCCGGCTCTCATCGACGGTCGCGAGCATCTCATCCAGCCTCTCCTTTGGCTCGATGCCTGGCCCACCGCCGACCATCGCGGGCGGCTGGTCTTCACCACCACCAGAATGTCCGAGGACTGGATCAGAACCCTGCTCGCGACCTTGACGGAACAGCTCGACCTTGCCGAAACGCCTGTTTTTAAGCTGGCGATGGCGGTGAAGACGGGATGAGCTTCAGGCAAAAGCCCGAAAGGTCTCAGAGGCACTCTAGATGCCTCACTCCATCACGCGACAGCAAAGCGTCGACCACGAAGAGAAGCCCGTGCCCCGCAGAAACGGTATGGACGATAGAGACCGGCGGAACAGTCTAACATCGATATGCCCGATCAAAAAGGGCTGTCAGAGAAGCTCGGCGCCGAAATTACGAGCCGGATCGAGTTCAGGTTCCAGCCGGCCGGACGGCCTGGCCGCGTCGCCGGCCGGTCGCGGCAAAAACCGCCCGCGACCGCTGCCGCCGACGAATTCGCCGTTATCGATGATCACCTCGCCACGGGACAGGACGGTCACCGGCCAGCCGGTCAGGCTCATGCCCGCATAGGGGCAGTAGCCGGTGGCGTCGTGGGTGGTGTCCTGGCGGATCTCGGTGCGTTTTTCCGGATCCCAGATGGCGATGTCGGCGTCCGATGCGATGGCGATCGTACCTTTTTGGGGATACAGCCCGTAGAGTCTGGCACCGCCTGTGCAGCAGAGATCGACGAAACGGTGCAGATCGATCCGCTCTTTCAGAACGCCTTCGGAGAACAAAAGCGGCATGCGCAACTCAAGGCCGGGCAGGCCGTTGGCGATCGCCTTGAAGGTCGGATTCGAGCCACGCGCGAGCTTGCCGCGCTCGTCGAAGCTGTAGGGCGCATGATCCGAGGAAAAGACCTGGAAGGTGCCGTTGGCGAGGCCCCGCCACATCGCCTCCTGGTCGGCCTCATTCCGCGGCGGTGGGCTGCAGCACCACATGGCGCCGTCAAGGCCCGGCTTGTCGAGATCGGCGGCGGTCAGGAAAAGATATTGCGGGCAGGTCTCGCCATAGATCTTCTGCCCCCGGTCCTGCGCCGCCCGGATGACGTTCATGGAACCTTCGGTCGAAACGTGGAAGACGACCAGCGGCTGATCGATCATCGCGGCCATCTGGATCGCCCGCGAAACCGCCTCGGTCTCGGCGAGACGAACATGGCTGACGGCGTGATATTTCGGCTCGGTGAAGCCCCTCTCCAGCAACCGGTTCACCAGCCAGTGGATCATACCGTGGTTTTCGGCATGGACCACCACCATGGCACCCTCGCGCCGTGCAAGCGCCAGCACGTCCAGCATCTGCTCGTCGGAAACCCTGATCTTGTCATAGGTCATGAACAGCTTGATCGAGCTCAGCCCCTCTTTGACGAGTCCGGGCAGCTCGTCGCGAAGCACGGTTTCTGTCGGATCGGAGACGATCATGTGGAAGGCGTGGTCGATCACAGCCTTCTTCGCCGCCACGCGATAATCTTCGACGACCTTGCAGAGCGACTGGCCGCGATGCTGTGCTGCGAACGGGATGACCGTGGTGGTGCCGCCATGGGCCGCGGACACGGTGGCGCTCTCGAAGTCGTCCGCGGTCATGATGCCGAAGGCCGAGAGCTGCTCGATGTGGCAGTGGCTGTCGACCCCTCCCGGCAGCACCAGCCGGCCGCCGGCGTCGATCTCGCGCTCGCCCCGGCCCAGCGTCTCGCCGAGCGCCGTGATCCGTCCGCCACGAATGCCGATGTCGGCGATCATGCGATCGCCGGCCGTGACCACGTCGCCGCCGCGGATGACGAGATCATAGTCTTTCATGGCGTCACCACTCCTCGCCGGCCGCACCCGAAGCATCCTCTCGCAAGGCCGCCTGATGCATCTTCAGCGGGCGATTGGCAGCGCCCGCACCACCACATTTGTCTATCGGATCGCAACCTCTTTTGACGATCTTCCATAAAAATGACGTTCCGGTCCATGCGATCCTGGCCATCCAAACCTTGACGATCTCCTGCGGACGGCCGCATTCCCAGGATTGCATGGACCACGCAGGAGGATGCCATGCCGGGCTCGAGGCGAGGTTGCCGCTGCGGCGGCCGAATCTGGAGATCGAGCTTCACAAGACTGCGCGCTTACGATGCTTCGAGCGGCCCCGTGCCGTAGCAGGCGTTCCGTGGCGAGATATCTCGAGACGGCATGCTACCGCGCGCAATCCAACACCTTCGGCCTTCAACCAGCCTTGGCGCTGCCGTCTCGGATCACAGGAACGCCGAGGACCCGCCGCACGGCCGATACGGGACTGCCATCGCTGGCACGCGCCCGGCTGAAGGCGGCCGATGTCTGCGAACCCGTAGGCGGAACGGTCAGAGCAGAGGCTTGGCGCCCTGTGTGCCGACGGCGATGATGCCGACGCAGCGGTTCAGGGGCTCGGATACGTCGTCCGGGATCTTGTAGGGTGCACCTTCCTCGCCCTTGCCTTCGATCACCAGCGGAAGGGAGATTCCCTGCTGCACCAGCATTCTGGCGACATTGTCGGCACGCTTTCGGGAAATTTCCCGGTTGATCGACTTGTCACCCGTACTGTCGGCAAAGCCAATGACGTGAATTTCGAGCGGGTTTTCGGACTGGATCTTGGCGATCGCCTGGTTGATCTTCTGCAGCCCGCCGGGCGTGACCTCGGCGCTGCCCGGATTGAAGTGCACTTCGGTCAAGAGCCTGCTCTTGCCGGGATTGTCATTGCCGAGCACGGCGGACATCGGCCAGACCAATGCAGCCGCCAGGACGGCGGCGATGGCTGCGCGTCGATGGCGGCGCATGCCGGACGAAACGTTGTTGTCAGGATTTCGACCCATGGCGCTCTATTCCTCCTGAGTGACTCGTGCAGTGCTCGGAAACGCCTGTCCCGACGCCATGGCCGGAACCCAGAGCCTATGGCGAACACTTCCGTCGATGGTCCCCGGCGTCCTCCGTCGAAAATCGACCGCGAGAATCTCAAGGCCGTTTTCGTCCTGCACGTCCTGATCGCGTCTCGATACACCAAGCGCTACTGGACCGGTACCGATCTGTCAGAAACACCCTTTGGTTCAATGATGCTTACGACGACATTTTAACTATCAAGAATCGCGGTTTTTCACAATCCACGCAATCATACCCTGGTGTCGATAGGGGGAGAAAGGCGTCGCTTGCGCATGCCGAACGCGGCCTGATCGGCGGCACGCTTACCCCTCTTCTCTCCGATCATGCGGCTCCTGCCGACCGGCCGATGCAGGTCACCCTTTTGACATCGGGCGACGACAGTGCTTGAAGCGCAGGGATGCGGGCTGAAGAAGGCGCCTAGTTCAGCAGGGAATCCCGTTCGATCTGATCGATGCGGATGTCGTATTCCGCCCTTTCGATCTTGCCGTCGGCATAGTCCTGCTCGACGCGGTCGCGTTGTCTCTTGAGGTGATACTCGTAGCCGCCGCCGCCGGCCGCCGCTCCTGCCACGCCGCCGAGAATGGCGGAGCCGCCACTGCTTTCGCATCCCGCCAGCCCCAGGCCGGCGAGCATGATCACGATCGATGCCATCGTCTTCATCGCGTCCTCCCGTTCCTTCGTTCCTCAGACACCCGACCTCTTTCTGACCTGGCATCGTAGAAGCCTTGCGGCAAGGGCGGGATCGGCCGGTCTTTCTCGGAAACGTGATCGGCCGCTTGATCTGGCGATCGAGGTCATCGATGGTACGAGGTGCCGTTCGACATGTCTCCGCGAAAGGTTCCGGCCATGCGCATTTTTTCCGCCGACCAGGTGCACGCGGCCTGCGACTATCCGGCCTTGGTCGATGCGCTTGCCCGCTTTCACCTCGAGGATACCGACCTCGTGGACGAGCAGCTGCTCGCGCAGCCGGCGGCCGGCGGGTCGGCGGCGGCGAGGACATCCTGTTCCTGCGCAGCGCCTGGCAACGCGGCCGCGTCCTCGGCACCAAGGTGATCACCGGCTTTTGGAACAACCCTTCCACCAATGGAAAGCCGGCCGTGCACGCGATCTTCTGCCTGTTCGACGGTGTCGACGGCCGGCCGCTCGCCGTGCTCGACGGCACGGCGCTGACCCTCCGAAAAACCGCCGCCGACTCGGCGCTCGGCGCCCGTCATCTGGCACGCCCGGACGTCGAGCGCATGCTCATGGTCGGCGCCGGCGCCATGGCGCCCCATCTGATCATGGCGCACAAGGCGATCCGCCCCTCGATCCGCGAGGTCGCGATCTGGAACCGCACCTCCGAGAAAGCCGAGGCCGTCAAGACCAAAATCGAGGGCACGCCGACGATGGACGCCGTAACCTTGACGGTCGCGGCCGATCTTGCCGAGGCCGTCGGTCGGGCCGACCTGATCAGCGCCGCCACAGGTGTCGAAGAACCCGTCATCAAAGGCGCATGGCTTCGACCGGGCGCCCATCTCGATCTGGTCGGCGCATTCAAGCCCGATATGCGCGAGGCGGATGACGAGGCGATCCGGCGAAGCTCCGTCTTCGTCAATGCACGCAGCTCCACCATCGAGCATGTCGGCGAAATCGCCATTCCGCTCGCTTCAGGCGTCCTGAAAGCCGAGGGCATCCTCGGCGACCATTTCGACTTCGCCCGCGGCAGGCATCCCGGCCGCAGCAGCGCCGATGAGATCACTCTCTTCAAGAACGGCGGCGGCGGCCATCTCGATCTGATGACGGCCCGCTTCATCGTCGAGAAGGATCAATAGCGCGGCAGATGCCGCAGAATGTCCTGGCCCGGCAGCGCACTCAGGACAGCACCTCGGATCGACCTCCAGGCGACGCCGAGCAGGATGACATAGGCGCCGATGGTAAGCGGAATGATGCCGAGCAGACTGATGGGATCGCCGACGGTGCGGAACAGCAGATACGCAAACGCCCCCGCCAGGTAGATCAGCGACGAGGTCACCAGCGATCGGCGATCGAGCAGAAGGCCGACGAAGGAAATGGCGAAGGCGAGGCCTATCACCAGGGCGATGGTGCCGCCGCCCTCGAACACTTCGCTCACCCCTCTTCCCTCGATCCGGTCACGGATGACCGTGACGAACAGCGGATGCACGGCGAGCGGCGAACCGACCACGAACAACCACATCGCCCACTGATGCCAGGGACCGGTGCGGGTCGGATCCTTCAGGTCGAGCACGATGCCGATCAGGATCGAGGTCAGACCGCAGCCGCCCATGATCCAGAGTGTCGGCGCTTCGAGAAGAGCCATCGCCAGAGCGACGATGGAAAGGGCGAGGGCGAGAACCAGGAGCGGCAGGCGAAAGCGTGCGAGAGCGATGGCCAAGAGGATGGCGGCAAAGGCGAAGAATTCCGTCGTTCCATTCCCCAGTCTATCGATGCCGCCTGCGACGAGCCATTGTGCGGAGACCGCCCCGTCATACACGAACAAGAGCGCTGCGACGGTCGCCGGCAGCCGTCTCCTCGCACGCGTGAAACTTTCGGCCAGGACCCAATAGATCGTGGCGAATGCGCCGTAGATGAGCGGGAAGGCATAGGTGTTGCCCTGGAAGACGAGCACGGCGGAAAACAGCGAGGGCGCGCCTTGCAGAATGAGCAGGCCGACCACCACGAACAACGCGCCGAAATTGTCGACGAAGGCGAACGGCTCCTCCTCGGCGCCCGGGTCCTTTTTCGACGCCTCGGCCTTCAGCTCCAGCGCCTGACCGGGCGTGATGATGCCCTTGGCGACGGCCTGATCGATCTCGTCCGGTGTCATCGCGGTCTCGAAACTGTCGATGCTAACGCTTTGTAATAGCGCAGTAACCTTAACAGAAGCTTAACGCTCAGCGTTTTTCGTACTGGGTCTTGCCGAACATCGTTTCCCAGGCGGCTTTGTCCGTCTTGAGGTCCCGCCTGCGATCGGCGAGCACGGTGACGCCCTTTTGCACGGCGGGGCGTTCGGCGATGCGGTCGAACCAGCGGACGAAGTTGGGGTAATCGGTGCGCTCCACGTCCTGGCGCTCGGGGAATCGGGTCCAGGGCCAGGCGGCCATGTCGGCGATGGTGTAGTCGGTACCAGCGAGGTAGTCGCTCTCGCCGAGCCGGCGATCGAGCACGGAATAGAGGCGATTGGCTTCGTTCCGGTAGCGCGCCTGCGCGTATTCGATCGCTTCCGGCGCATATTGCAGGAAATGGTGTGCCTGCCCGAGCATCGGGCCTAGGCCGCCCATCTGGAACATCAGCCACTGGATCACCTGATATTTTTCGCGCGGCGCCGTCGGCAGGAATTGTCCGGTTTTTTCCGCCAGATACATCAGGATCGCGCCGGATTCGAAGATCGCGATCGGCTCGCCGTCCGGCCCGTCCTGATCGACCATGGCCGGCATCTTGTTGTTGGGCGAAATTTTCAGAAAATCCGGCTCGAACTGGTCCCCCGCCCCGATGTCGATCGCATGGACAGTGTAGGGCAGGCCGCACTCCTCGAGCATGATGTGGACCTTGTGACCGTTCGGCGTGGGCCAGGTGTAGAGATCGATCATGGCAGGGCTCCGGGCTGGGTGTTCTGGCGGCTGTCTTCACGTTTCCTTAACGACTTCATGCCATGCTCAGCCTTATCAGGTCCATGCGATCCTGGGAATCCGAGCCTCGCCCCCCTTTCATCGCGGGCGGGCGGACTCCCAGGATCGCATGGACCAGCGAGACCGGCGGAGCGTAGCACCGGCTGGTTAAGGAAGGGTCAACGCGACTGGTCAAGGAGAGATCGCCGCAATTGATGAGGCAGGAATCGACGCGATTGGTTGGGGAAGAATCGACGCGACGGGCCATCGGCCAACGCTTCGCGGAGTCAGGTCACTCCGCTGGTCGATACTGACCCCTGAAAGACGGACGTTGCCGATGAAGCCGTGGATCTCCGGCGACGTGTCAGGATGAGGCCGCGCGCCGAACCGCCGGGAACGCTCGCCGGACGCGATCGGTTGCGCCGATGTCGGCTTCTGAATGCCGGATGTCGTATTCCGTTTTGCAGTGGCTGGCAGCACTTGCTAAACCTCCCCATGGAGTCGAGGTCCAAGTGAACGAGGCCGACGTTCGGCATGGCCTGGGAGGCGGTGATGAAGACGAGTGCGCGCGTGGTGGTGATCGGGGGCGGGGTCTGCGGCGTCTCGGTGCTCTATCATCTCGCCAGGAAGGGCTGGACGGACGTGGTCCTGGTCGAGCGCACCGAGCTGACCGCCGGCTCCACCTGGCATGCCGCCGGGCTGCTTGCCGCTGTTCAACATGTCCTACAGCGTCGGGCAGCTGCATCAATATTCGGTCGAGCTCTACAAGACGCTGGAAGAGGAGACCGGCCAGGCGGTCGGCTTCCACAACACCGGCAATCTGCGGCTCGCGCGCAATCGCGACCGGATGGACGAATATCGCAACTATCAGTGCACGGCGGAGACCATCGGGGTCGAGAGCCATCTGATCGGTGTCGACGAGATCAAGGAGCTCTGGCCGCTCGCGTCGATGGACGGGCTGGTGGGCGCGCTCTGGCATCCGACCGACGGCCATATCGCCCCGGTCGACGTCACCATGGCCCTTGCCAAGGGTGCGCGGAACAACGGTGCCCAGATCTACCAGCAGACCGAGGTGACGGGCATCGAGCGCGACGGCGGCGAGTGGATCGTCAAGACGACAAGGGCGATATCCGCTGCGAGCATGTGGTCTGCGCCACCGGCAATTATGCGCGCCAGACCGCGCTGATGGTCGGCCTGCAGATCCCGGCGATCCCGGTCGAGCATCAGTATATCGTGACCGACGTCGATCCCGGTGCTGAAGGAGTACCGGCGACCGGGCGAAGGAGCTGCCGATCCTCAGCGAGAGCGACTCGCAATATTACTTCCGCGAGGAGCGCATGGGCTGGATCCTCGGCCCGTATGAAAAGCACGCCCCCGCCTGCTTCGTCGACGGCGTGCCGGAGAGCTTCGAGAAGGACCTGTTCGAAGGCGATCTCGAGCGTCTGATGCCCCATGTCGAGGCCGCCATGGCGCGCGTGCCGAGCTTCGAGAACGCCGGGATCAAGGACATCGTCAACGGCCCGATTTCCTATACGCCGGACGGCAACCCCATGGTCGGCCCGGCGTTCGGCCTGCAGAATTTCTGGCTGTCCGAAGGCCACAGCTTCGGCGTGACCGCCGCGGGCGGCGCCGGCTGGCAGCTCGCGGAATGGATGGTCGAAGGCGAGCCCACCGTCGACATGATCGGCGTCGACCCCCGCCGCTTCGGCGTCGTCTCGAAAAACTTCGCCAAGATCAAGAACGAAGAAGCCTACGAGCACGTCTTCATCAACCATTTCCCCATGGAGGAAAGGGACGCGGGGCGTCCAGCCAAGACTCCTCCCTGCTATGAGCGCCTGCAACGCGGGGGCGGTGTTTGGCCAGCGGTTTGGTTGGGAGCGGCCCAACTGGTTTGCGCCGGAGGGGGTGGAAGGCCGGGATGTGTACTCGTTCCGCCGCTCCAACTGGTTCGAGCATGTCGGCAACGAGGTGCGGACCATGCGCGAGCAGGCCGGACTTCTCGAACTGTCGGCCTTCACCAAGCTGGAGGTCGAAGGTCCGGGGGCCAGGACCTTCCTGGACGGGATCGTGGCGAACAACATTCCGAAGAAGGTGGGCGGCATCAGCCTGGCCCATGCGCTCAATCCGTCCGGGTCGGTGCGCTCGGAGTTCACGATCACGAAGCTCGAAGGACGGGCTCCTCGGCGAGCGGTTTTTCCTGATCTCGGGCGGGGCGGCGCACGACTACGACCTCGACTTCCTGCAGAAGCTCATGCCGCGGGACGGCTCGGTGCATCTGCGCGACGTCACCACGCAATATGGCGTCTTCGTGCTGGCAGGACCAATGCCAGGAACGATTCTCGAGCAGCTTGCGGATGCGGATGTCTCAAACGAGGCGTTCCCCTGGCTGACCGCAAGGAAATCCCGATCGGCTATTGCCCGAAGGTGCGGGCGTTGCGCGTCAACTTCGTGGGGTCGCTCGGCTGGGAGCTGCATCATCCGATCGAGTATCAGAACCACCTCTACGACGCGCTGATCCAGGCGGGTGCGGCCCACGGTCTCGGCCATGTCGGCCTGCGCGCCATGGACAGCATGCGCCTGGAAAAGAGCTACCGCATGTGGGGGACGGACCTGAACGCCGAGAACACGGCCCTCGAAGCCGGCCTCGACCGCTTCGTCCGCCTGAACAAGGCGGCGTTCACCGGCCGGGAGGCGCTGATCCGCCAGCAGCAGGCCGGCATTCCCAACACGTTCTGCACCATCGAGATCGACGCCGACGACGCCGACCCCTTCGGCAACGAGCCGATCTTCATGAACGGCGAGGTCGTCGGCCGCGGCACGGCTGGCGGCTACGGGCATTACGTCAAGAAATCGCTGATGCTCGGCTATGTGCGGACGGATGCGGCGAGGTCGGCCGGGAATGCGAGGTGCGCGTGCTGGATCAGCTCAGGCCGGCGCGGATCATCGCGGAGAGCCCGTATGATCCGGAGAATGCGGCGTTGCGGGGGTGACATCCTTGAACAGCTGGAATTTAGCGAATTCTTTACCGAGGATGCTATGTCTCAATTCCAACATGGACTGAGAAAACCTATTGCTGAAACCTTCTGCAAATTTAACAAAAATGCATCAGATTGAGAAAACGATATTGAAGGCATATCTGATCTCCAATAGGCACCTTCATCGTTGATTGCGGATAGGAATAATGCTCAAATTCCAAGTTGCTGTATCATCTCCTGAAGAATCAAACGAATTGCTTCGTTGTATTTTGGCACAAGATGCGCGATTCTTTTGCTGGCATAGCTTGGCGAATATTTCTGGGATCTCAGCTCCACCCAATAACAATACTTTTCTAGTCGGCCATTCGTCAATTCCAAATTCTGGAGGATTCCAACTTCTAGTACATTGCAAAAAAATGGTGTAATTGATCAGATAATGGTCAGATGATTTGTCATTTTCCGATAACTTCATTTGCGAACATAAAAAAGAAATTGACGCCTGCATATCGGGAGCCACCAAATCTGTAGGAAAGAAGTTTCTACAATTACGATTTTTCGCTAAAAGCTGGGCGCATACAACGTAAAATTGCGGCCTATGAAGATGAAAACGTTAGAACAATGCCCATTGATGATGAAACATCGACTATGACCATTAACATTTTGGATACGATGAAAAAGATACTGAATATATAGCAAAACAAAGAATCAGGATAGTTTTAGATATAATCTCTTCCTGGACCAACCTGCCATGGGAAATCGAGAATCCTGTCATCTTTCCGAAGGATGAAAATACAGGGACGCCAAATTCCATTTGGGGCAAAGATGATTGGCTCGAAGATTTACCTATCTCTAATGATCATCTATGTTTCACAGAAGATCAGGCTCGTTTCATAGATAGTTTTGTTGGCGAAAAGATTCCTTCCGACCACAACTTAATAAAAGCATCACACCACTTCCACAAAGGAGTGCAACTAACCAAGCGAAGATGGCACAAGTGAAGATCATGATCTAGCTACAGCATCTGTTGCATATCCGCATTAGAAACTGTCTCTCTGAAAAAGGAAAAAGTGCGCTTCAAAATGTAAAGAATGTGGCCAGGGTAAATTTGGCATATCTAAAAGAATAAGGGAACTAGCACGCGAAAATCTCGGCCCAAATGTCGATATCTTTTTCAAATCATATTACGATCGTCGGTCAAAATATTTACATACAGGACTTGTTGCAGTCTGAATGGTTACACGTGCCAACCATTTATTGATTTTAGAGAAAAAAACCGAATACATCAAACGATTGCGAGCTAGGGTATCCACATAATTTGTTAGAATTCACAGGTTTTATCTTGCGACGTGACTGTTCCAAGATAATGAAGGAGAAACAATGATGGCTATGATTCGAACCAAAGAAAGAGTCGTTGGCCTTACAAGTAATCATTCTCTCATCTCCCGGCTATGCCAAACATTGCGATAGCACGACAATCGCCTCGCTGTTCTGCCGTCGATATCGAAGCACGTCAAGGCTCCTGCAACCAAAGGGAGTGATCAACTCTCGCCGCTCGGTATCATCGTCCATGCGGCGTCCAATGTCCGGGAAGCGCATCAGTTGCTTGGCGCCTTCGTCGGATTACCTGTGACGGAGCGCTTTGCCGCCAGAGGATCTTTGTCGAAAAGAAAGTCATAGAGACCAGATCAAGGTCGATCGCGGCTTTGATCGAGCCAGATGAGCCTCATTCTAGCCGAGGCTTTGGCCTTGGCGTCAGCTTTCTTCTCCAATTCGTCGAACCACGCCAGTCATCTCCTCGTTGGAGATATGCTGGCCGGTAGTCCAGATAATGCTGGTTAGCGCGCCTCGTCTCGGCCTCTTCGCGCTCGTAGCGCTCTTCCGCGTCGAGATAGCGATTAATCGATTTGGCTTCATCAACGTAATGGGGCGAGCTAACGCGCTTTTCGCCGAGCGCCTTCAGCGGTCTCGGGTCTGTTCGTCCAGCTTGATGTCGATGGCCTTTATTCATCAGAACCATCCAATCGGGGGATGCTCGACTTCGTCACAATAACGTCTGCCCACTTCGATGTCATGCCCGGGCTTGACCCGGGCATCCACTTGTCAGCAGGTAGCTGGCGGACGCATGGATTGCCGGGTCAAGCCCGGCAATGACGCGGGTGGGGAGGTTCGGGCTCTTCTGTTGCGGGTCTGTTTAGGCATGGCAGCACTTCTTGTCCTCGCAGATCTGGGTCGTCGTCGAACTCAGTGTCTTGCTGCCCTGGCTAAGTCTCTGCATAACATGATGCCTTCTCGATCGGGATCGGCGGAACGTGGAACCAGCGATGGATGGCGCAGCAACTTTCCTTAGGCGAGGCATAGGACGATGGATCGTCCTGTCGGTGCTGCTTCTTCTCCCATCCGTCAACCAACTGCCGGCGGCAGCGGCAGAGCCGCAGGTGCTCGACCAGAGCGAGTTCGTCCTTGAGGCAAGGGACAGGACCTTCCTGTTTGAGGTGGAGGTGGCGGCGGGGGCTGAGGAGCGGCGGGTTGGGTTGATGTATCGGCGGGAGATGGCGCCGGATGCGGGGATGCTGTTTGATTTCGGCAGGAGCCAGCCGGTCGCGATGTGGATGCGGAACACGTATATTCCGCTGGACATGCTGTTCATCGACGAGGGCGGGGAGATCGTGAATATCGCGCATGACACCGTCCCGCATTCCGAGGCGGTGCTGCAGTCGGCGGGGCCGGTGCGCTTCGTCCTGGAGGTCCCGGCGGGCACGTCGCGGCTTTTGGGCATCGGGCCGGGCGACATCGTGCGTCACTCCGCGATCGGCAACATGCCGGGCTCCGGCAACGTCAACGGGTGAGGGGCCGTGCCCCTCAAAAACTTTTTTCTGTTACTTGGCACGTTAGGCCTGACCTTTCTCGGCCTGATTTTCGTGACGTTCATGATCGGGCGCGTGGTGCCGATCGATCCGGTGCTGGCTGCGGTCGGCGATCGGGCGCCGCCTGATGTGTATGAGCAGATGCGGATCGAGATGGGGCTGCATCTGCCGCTTTGGCAGCAGTTCTTTCGCTATGTCGGCGACGTGCTGAGCGGTGATCTCGGCAAGAGCGTGCTGACCGCGCAGCCGGTGCTGTCGGACATTGTTCGCGTGTTTCCGGCGACGCTGGAGCTGTCGACGGTGGCGGTGCTGATCGGGCTGGTGGTGGGCATTCCGGCGGGGGTGGCGGCTGCGGTCTGGCATGGGCGATGGCCGGATCATCTGATCAGGATTTTCGGGCTGGTGGGCTATTCGATGCCGGTGTTCTGGCTGGGTCTGCTCGGGCTGCTGCTGTTCTACGCGAAGCTGGACTGGGTGCCGGGGCCGGGGCGGCTCGACATTTTTTACGAGGATCTGGTGCCGGCGGTGACCGGCGTGATCCTGATCGATGCGGCGATCGCGGGGGATTGGGAGGTGTGGGGGAACGCGCTCAGCCATCTGATCCTGCCGGCGTCGATCCTCGGCTATTACAGCCTCGCCTATATCAGCCGCATGACCCGGAGCCTGATGCTGGAGCAGCTCAGCCAGGAATACATCACTACGGCGCGCGCCAAGGGGCTCGCCGAGTGGCGGGTGATCTGGCTGCATGCGCTCAGGAATACCGCCGTGCCGCTGGTGACCGTGGTGGCGCTGTCCTACGCGAACCTGCTGGAGGGGTCGGTGCTGACCGAGACGGTCTTCGCCTGGCCGGGCCTCGGGCTCTACATCACCAACTCGCTGCTGAACGCCGACATGAACGCGGTGCTCGGCGGGACGATCGTGGTGGGCGTGGTGTTCATCGGGCTGAACCTGCTGTCGGACCTGCTGTATCGGACGCTCGATCCGAGGGCGAAGTCGTGACGACGACCTCGTGGAGGGAGTGGTTACTCTCGGAAACGCCGGCGTCGCCGCGTCAGGCGCAACTCGGGCGCTTCTATGTTGGCTGGCTGAATTTTCGCGGCAATATCACGGCGATGATCGGCCTTGGCATCATCGTCCTTCTCCTCCTGACCGCCCTCTTCGCTCCCCTCCTCGCCACGCACTCGCCCACCGCGCAGGTGCTGGCCGACCGGCTGCAGCCGCCGTCCGCGGAGCACTGGCTGGGCACGGACGAGCTGGGGCGGGACATCTGGTCGCGCATCGTCCACGGCTCGCGCCTCACGCTCTACATCATCGGCATCGTCGCCGTGATCGTCGGGCCGGTCGGGCTCGCCGTGGGCACCATCGCCGGCTATATGGGCGGCTGGGTCGACAAGGTGCTGATGCGCATCACCGATATTTTCCTGGCGTTCCCGCGCCTGATCCTGGCGCTCGCCTTCGTGGCCGCGCTCGGCCCCGGCATCGAGAACGCCGTCATCGCGATCGCCATCACCGTCTGGCCGCCCTACGCCCGCATGGCGCGCGCCGAGACGCTCACCATCCGCCAGGCCGACTACATCGCCGCCGTGCGCATCCAGGGCGCCTCAAGTGCGAGAATCGTCGGCCGCCACGTCGTGCCCATGTGCATGTCGTCCCTGATCGTCCGCCTCACCCTCGACATGGCCGGCATCATCCTCACCGCCGCCGGCCTCGGCTTTTTGGGACTTGGCGCCCAGCCCCCCCTTCCCGAATGGGGCGCCATGATCTCCTCCGGCCGCCAATACCTCCTCGACCAATGGTGGGTCGCCACCATGCCCGGCCTCGCCATCTTCATCACCTCCCTCGGCTTCAACCTCCTCGGCGACGGCCTCCGCGACACCCTCGACCCGCGGCGCGCGGGAGCGTGAACTTGCCTGAGACTCTGCTTGAGGTTCGGAACCTTTCAGTGAGCTTCGAGCAGCGCGGCCGTCTGATCGAGGCGGTGCGGGGGGTGTCGTTTGAGATGGGGCGGGAGAAGCTCGGGATCGTCGGGGAGAGCGGGTCGGGGAAGTCGCAGTCCGGGCGGGCGATTCTTGGTTTGAGTGAAGGGAAGGTGGAAGCCGAGGCGATGCGCTTCCGGGATCTCGACCTGTTGACCCTGGGCCGGCGAGCCCGTCGCGACCTTAGAGGCGGCGGGATCGGCATGGTGATGCAGGACCCGAAATACTCGCTCAATCCGGTGATGCGCATCGGCAGGCAGCTCGTCGAGGCGCTGCGGGCGCATGAGAAAGTCATCAGCGACGTGCGACGCTCGGCACCGCGCGCTTGAGATGCTGGAGGCGGTGCAGATCGATGATCCGGAGCGGGTCTATCGGGCCTATCCGCATGAGCTTTCGGGCGGCATGGGGCAGCGTGCGATGATCGCGATGATGCTGTTGCCCGGGCCGGATCTGCTGATTGCGGACGAGCCGACCTCGGCCCTCGACGTCACCGTGCAGCAGACTGTCCTTCGGATCATGGACCGGCTGGTGCAGGAGCGCGGCATGGGGTTGATTTTGATCAGCCACGACCTGGAGCTGGTCGCCACCTTCTGCGATCGCATTCTGGTGATGAAGGACGGGCGCATCGTCGAGACGCTGGAGGCCGACCGCCTGCATGACGCGGCGCATCCCTATACGCGCGGGCTGATGGCCTGCCTGCCGAGTGCGGCGACCCGAGGCCAGCCGCTCAAGGTGATGGGCAGGGAGGCCCTGTAGCCTTGACCCTGATTCGCGTGGAGAAGCTCGACATCAGCTTCGGCAAGGGCGCGGACCGGGTCGATGCCGTCCGCGATGTCGGCTTCGAGGTCGCGGCCGGCGAGTCCTTCGGGCTGGTCGGCGAGAGCGGATCGGGTAAATCGACTGTCCTTCGAGCACTCGCCGGACTGAACGCCGCTTGGCGGGGAACGATCACCTACAAGGGCGAAGCTCTGACAAGTCGAAGAAAACGCGCCTTGTACAAGAAAATACAGATGGTGTTTCAGGACCCGTTCGGCTCGCTGCATCCGCGCCAGACCGTCGATCAGGCCCTGCGCGAGCCGCTCGCCATCCACCGCATGGACGACCGCGAGCGGCGCATCCTGACGGTGCTCGACCAGGTCCGACTCGGTCCCGAATTCCGCTTTCGCTTTCCCCACCAGCTCTCCGGCGGACAGCGCCAGCGCGTGGCGATCGCGCGCGCGCTCATCCTGGAGCCGGAAACGCTGCTGCTCGACGAGCCGACCTCGGCGCTGGACGTGTCGATTCAGGCCGAGATTCTGAACCTTCTCGTCGAGCTTCGCGAGGCTCTCGCGCTCACCTTCATTCTGGTCAGCCACGATCTCGGCGTGATCGCCCATATGTGCGACCGGCTGGCGGTGATGCGCCAGGGCGAGATCCTCGAATTCGCGGACGCCGATGCGCTCGCCGAAGGGCGCTTCGAGACCGACTACGCGAAAAACCTGTTTCGGGCGAGCCAGGGCTATGCGCCCGAGCCGGCCCGAGCCGGCTGAGCCGTGCTCGGCCCTTGCTTTCCGCCGGCACCCCGTCGAGACTCCCGCAAGTGACAAGAAAGGAGGCGGGGATGAAGCTCGGCACGCTCGATCACGTCAATGTCAGGACCCGCAATCTGGAGCGGATGGTCGACTGGTACGGGCGCGTTCTCGGCATGCGGGAAGGCAAACGGCCCGGTTTCGACTTTCCCGGCGCCTGGCTTTACACCGGCGACAAGCCCTATGTCCACCTGGTCGGCGTCGACCGTCCGCTACCGGCCCATCAGGACGACCTCCGGCTCGAGCATTTCGCACTCTCGGCCAGCGGCCTCCACGGCTTCCTCGACCATCTGAAATCGGAAAGCGTGGACTGCAAGCTGGTCAAAGTGCCGGACTTCCCCATCGTCCAGGTCAATATCTGGGACCCCGACGGCAACCACATCCATATCGACTTCCCCGAGGACGAGGCTGTCGGCCTGGAGGGCTTGTAGATCTCATCTGGCAATCGATCGCATGACCTCGGTCATAGTCTGGTCCAGGCCGCATCCGCGTTCGACGAGAGGACGCAGGCGTTGATGAACGCCATGCCGTCCATGCCCTGCCCGATGCCGGGCAGCACGCCCATCGCTTCCTCCCGGCCAGCACCGCCCTGCACGGCGCGGATGGCATCGGCGGCTTCGCTGTAGATATTGGCGAAGCCTTCCAGATAACCCTCTGGATGGCCGCCGGGAATGCGCGAGACGGCAGCGGCCGCCTCGCCGGCGCCGGCGCCGGCGCGCGTCAGCAGGCGCTTGGGCTCGCCATGGGGGGTGAACCAAAGATAGTTCGGGTCCTCCTGGCACCATTCCAGGCCGCCCTTCTCGCCGTAGACGCGGAGTTTCAGGGCGTTCTCGTTGCCGGGCGCCACCTGCGAGGACCAGAGCATCCCGCGCGCACCGCCGGCGAAACGCAGCATGACATGGGCATTGTCGTCGAGCCTGCGGCCGCTTCCGAAGGACTGCAGGTCGGCGGCCAGGCTTTCGACGGAGAGCCCGGTGACGAAGCAGGCGAGATTGTGGGCATGGGTGCCGATGTCGCCGACCGACCCGCCGGCACCAGAGCGCGCCGGATCGGTGCGCCATTCCGCCTGTTTCACGCCTTCCTTCTCCACAGGCGAGGTCAGCCAGTCCTGCGGATATTCGGCCTGTACGATCCGGATCTCGCCGAGCTCCCCGGCTTCGACCATGGCGCGCGCCTGCCGGATCATCGGATAGCCGGTGTAGTTGTGGGTCAGGACGAACAGCGCCTTCGAGGAGGCCACCGCCGCCTCCAGCGCCGCGGCATCCTCCATGGTCGCGGTGAGCGGCTTGTCGCAGATGACGTGGATGTTTTTTTCGAGGAAGGCCCTGGATGCGGGATAGTGCATGTGGTTGGGCGTGACCACGGCGACCGCTTCGATGCCGTCGCCGCGTGCCGCCTCGGCCGTCGCCATCTCGTCGAAGGAGCCGTAGGACCTGGCGATGTCCAGCGCCTCCGCACTGGCGGCCGATTTTTCCGGCGTCGAGGACAGGGCGCCTGCGACCAGTTCGTAGCGGTCGTCGATGCGTGCGGCGATGCGATGCACGCCACCGATGAAGGCGTCCTTGCCGCCGCCGACCATGCCCAGTCTTATCCGTGCCATCTCAGGAAATCCCCAGCATCTTCTGGTTGGCCGCCTGATCCGCGCCGCCATCGGCGAAGTCGTCGAAGGCCTTCTCGGTCACGCGGATGATGTGGTCCGAGACGAACGCTGCCCCTTCGCGCGCACCGTCCTCGGGATGCTTCAGGCAGCATTCCCACTCGACCACCGCCCAGCCGTCGAAGTCGTTGGCGGCCATCCTCGAGAAGACGGCGCCGAAATCCACCTGGCCGTCGCCGAGGGAGCGGAAGCGGCCGGCCCGATCGACCCAGCTCTGATAGCCGGAATACACGCCCTGCCGGCCGGTCGGATTGAATTCCGCATCCTTGACGTGGAACATGCGGATCCGGTCCTTGTAGATATCGAGATTGTCGAGATAGTCGAGGCATTGCAGGACGTAGTGCGACGGATCGTAGAGCATGCAGGCGCGCGCATGATCGCCAGTGCGCTCCAGAAACATCTCGTAGGTCGCGCCGTCATGCAGGTCCTCGCCCGGATGGATCTCGTAGCAGATATCGACGCCGCATTCGTCCGCATGATCCAGGATCGGCAGCCAGCGCCTGGCCAGTTCGTCGAAGGCGGTCTCGATCAGCCCCGCCGGGCGCTGCGGCCAGGGATAGACATAAGGCCAGGCGAGCGCGCCGGAAAAGGTCGCATGGACCCCGATCCCCATATGCCGCGAGGCGGTAAGCGCTTTCCTGACCTGATCCACGGCCCATGCCTGGCGTGCCTTGGGATCGCCGCGCACGGAGGAGGCGGCAAAGCCGTCGAAAGCCGCATCATAGGCCGGATGCACCGCGACCAGCTGGCCCTGCAGATGGGTCGAAAGCTCCGTCACCTCTACACCGTTTTCCGCTGCTCTGCCCTTGAACTCGTCGCAATAGTCCCTGCTTTCCGCGGCGCGATCGAGGTCGATCAGCCGTGCGTCCCAGCTCGGCACCTGCACGCCCTTGTAGCCGCAGTCCGCGGCCCATTTCGTGATCCCGTCCCAGCTGTCGAACGGGGCGTCGTCCGCCGCGAACTGCGCCAGGAACAGCGCAGGCCCCTTGATCGTCCTCATTCTTCACCTCCCTCTTTCGTTGCGGACGAAGCGCATCTCGATGTCGTCGAAACGCTTCTCGCTACCGGACCGAAGCTCAGGATACAGGCCCCGGTCACGGTTGCCAGGTTCGATTCACACTGCGGGTTTCGATCGGCAGAAGGGTCTGATGGTTCGACGATCGCGTCTCCGTGCGCCGCGTCGCTCACTCGCCGAGCAGATGCAGGGTGATGCGCCGGCTGTGGGGGCGGTAGCGATGCTCGACGAGATAGACACCCTGCCAGGTGCCGAGCTCCGGCCGGCCGTCGCCGACCGGGATCGAAAGCTGGACCGTGGTCAGCGCAGTTTTGATGTGGGCGGGCATGTCGTCCGGACCTTCGTAGCCGTGGCGATAGGAGCGCCCGTCCTCGGGCACCAGGCGCTTGAAAAAACGCAAAAAATCCTCCTGCACCGTCGGATCGGCATTCTCCTGGATCATCAGGGAGGCGGAGGTGTGATGGAGAAAAACCGTGAGCAGCCCGGTCCGGATGTCCTGATCAGCCACGAAGGACCGGATCGTCCCGGTGACGTCGTAGAAGCCCTGACCGTCCGTCTCGACGACGAAGACCGTCTTGCTCTGGCTAAGGCTCATGGATGGTCGTCCCCCGGCGATGATGACTCAGCCTGACGCAGCCGAAGCGCCCGGTCAAACCGCCGGGTGAGCCGGATCCTCTTACCACATCGATAATACATTGAAACTCAAGAGCATCCGAAAGCCGTTTCAGGGTGATGCAGGCTGGTCCCGATACCGCGGTTCGCGTTACAGATATCCTTTGTCTCGCCCTTCCCAAGAAAAGATCGGTTGCATGCGCCAAAAGGTTCTCATCGTCGTCCACCAGGAACATTCCACCCCCGGCAAGGTCGGCGAATTCTTGACCGAACGCGGCTACGCGCTCGACCGTCGCTGTCCCAATCTCGGCGACCCCCTGCCCGACGACCTCTCGGACTACGCCGCTGCCGTGGTGTTCGGTGGGCCGCAGAGCGCCAATGACGATCATCTCGACGGTATCCGGGCGGAGCTCGACTGGCTGGAGCGGACGGCGCTGCCGAGCGACTGCCCGCTCACCGGCATCTGCCTGGGTGCCCAGGAGATCGCGCGCGTGCTCGGCGCCAAGGTCGGCCAGCATCGGGACGGGCTGGTCGAGATCGGCTATTTCGAGGTTACGCCGACCGGCGCCTGCGAGAGCTTCTTGAAGGCGCCGACGATCTTTTATCAGTGGCATTCCGAGACCTTCGAGATCCCGGATGGCACGGTTCATCTCGCCGAGAACCCACTCTTTCCCGGCCAGGCCTTCCGCTACGGGGACCGGGTCTACGGCCTCGAGTTTCACCCCGAAATGACGGAAGCGATGATCGAGCGCTGGTCGACTTCGGAACGGGGATCGAAGAGGCTGGTCGAATTCGCGGACAAAGGCGCCCAGCCGCGCCACGCGCATCTGGCAGGCTATGGGCGCCATGCCGAAACCTCCGACCGCTGGCTCGCCCACTTCATCGACCATCATCTCCTGATCTCGCGCGGCGTCGAGCGGCGCGCCAGCTGCTGAGCCCGCTACGCGGCAAGCACACCCCGGGCTTGTTGTCCGGCGATCGCTCCTGCAGGATCACGAAAGAGCAACCATCAGGGGAGCGGCGTGTTGGACGTTCTGATCAAAGGCGGGCGGGTGATCGATCCGGGCCAGGCTATCGACCGGGTCTGCGACGTGGCGTTTTCAGACGGCGTGGTCGAGCGCATCGGCGACGACATCGGCGCCGACAACGCCAGGACACTGATCGACGCGACGGGCAGGATCGTGACGCCCGGCCTGATCGACCTGCACACCCATGTCTATTGGGGCGGCACCTCGATCGGCATCGAGGCGGACGCCATCGCCAGGCGATCGGGCACCACCACCTTCGTCGACGCCGGCACGGCCGGGCCCGCGAATTTCTTGGGTTTTCGCCGGCATGTGATCGAGCACAGCCGGGCGAAGATCCTGGCCTTTCTCAACATTTCCTTTGCCGGCATCTACGCGTTTAGCGCCAAGGTGATGGTGGGCGAGTGCGACGACATCCGGCTTTGCGATCCCGCCGAGACGGTCAGGGTCGCGCGCGATCACCTCGATCTCGCGATCGGCGTCAAGGTGCGGGTCGGCAAGGTCGCGAGCGGCGCCGACGCCGCCCCCTACAGCCTCGCCCGCATCGCCGCGGACGAGCTGTCTTTGCCGCTGATGACCCATCTCGATCTGCCGCCGCCGACCCATGCGGACGTGGTGCCGACCATGAAGCCGGGCGATATACTGACCCACTGCTTTCGCCCCTTCCCCAACGCGCCGATCATCTCCGAGCGTCAGATCAAGGCGGAAGTGCTGGCGGCGCGCGAGCGCGGCGTGGTGTTCGACATCGGCCACGGCATGGGCTCGTTCAGCTACGACACCGCGCGGGCGATGATGCGGGAAGGCTTCATGCCGGATGTCATCTCCAGCGACGTCCACAGCCTCTGCGTCGACGGCCCGGCCTTCGACCTGCTGGTGACGCTCTCGAAATTCGTCTGCCTGGACATGCCGCTCATCGACGTGATCCGGGCCGCGACCATCGCACCGGCCGAGGCCATCAACCGCCCCGAGCTCGGCACGCTGACGCCGGGCACGGTCGGCGACGCCAGCGTTCTGGAGCTGAGGGAAGGCGCATTCGACTATGTCGACTCGACCGGCTCGCCTGCGAGCGGCGACCGGCGTCTGTTCTGCGACGGCGTGGTCATCGACGGGCAGTGGTGGCCGAACGATGGCTGACGAAGGCGAGCGCGGCTTCAAGGTACGCGCACTCGGCGAGATCGCGATTCGCTGCGCGGACCTTGAAAGGATGGTCACGTTCTATCGGGACGTGATCGGCCTCGATCATCTCTCCGGCGACCATCGGGACGGCATCGTGTTCTTCAAGCTCGGCGAGAGCTTCGGCGGGCACACGGCGGTGCTGGCGCTGTTTCACCACGTCGCCGGGCGTCGCGAGCTGCATCCGCGAGGCGCCGAGCCGCCGGCGACCGGCGCCGGCTCTTCACTGCACCATCTCGCCCTCAGCCTGCCGTTCGCCGAGCAGGAGGCGGTGATGCGCTGGTACGAAAAGCACGGCCTCGACTACCGGGTGCAGATCTTCGACTGGATCGGCTGGCGCGGCGTGTTCGCCACCGATCCCGAGGGCAACACGGTCGAGCTGGTCGCATATGACGAGCGGCTGCTCGCGAAAGGTGAGGCGCAAGCGGACTGAGTCAGGACGCCAGCCGCTCGGCCGCGTGTTGGCTCTGGAGCCCGCCGAAAAAACCGCTCGCCTCGTCCAGAAGTTCGAGCATGACGGTGAGCTGGCTCGGCGAGCCGAGCATGAGCCGCGCTTTGGCCTCCGAGGGCTCCAGCGACAGTTCGGCGTCGAGCTTGCGCACCAGGCTCAGGAGCTTCGCGTTGCTCGGCAGACAGACCAGCCGCAGCGACGTGATCAGTCGGTTGCGCGCGATGACCGCCATGCGCTTCAGGAGTTCCGTGCCGACATCGTGATTCTGCCAGGGCGTCTCGACGGAAAGCGCCACCTCGGCCTCGCCGAGCCAGCCGTTGCCGATCGGCTTCAGCTCGCCGACGGCGCGAAGCTCGCCGCCGACCCAGAAACCGACGACGCTCTCCCGGCGCCAGTCCCGCCGGGCGCAGTACGCTTCGACGAGCCGGTCGCCGACGATGCCGCCGAAGCGCAGATAGCGGTCGTCCGGACTCAGCCGCAGCAGATGGCGGCGGACCTGATCCTGCTCGAACCAGTAGACGCGGCGAAAGACGCCGCCCGGTTTCCGAAGCCTGATGGTCGAACCGGCCATCTCGGCGACGGACGGTTCGTTCCCACATGCATGGCGTTCGCGATCCATCTCGGTCCCTCCTTGGGGCTCTGACGGAGGTGCGCGCCGGGCTCTCTGCCATGTCGGGCAGGGTTCGACATGTGCTGCAGCACCGACGACACCCCCTGATCACCCGGACAGGTAAGGGAGGAACGACAGGAGAGGAACGGCGCTTCTCGCAGGGCTGACCCCGTCTTTTTGCATGGAAGACGGAGACGATGCGAAGACATCGGGCGAATCTGCGGAAAATGAACTGGTTTTTCGACAAATGATGCCGAATATTCACATTTCGCCGCAGCCCTTCGACTTCCGGACCGCGGGGCTGATCGTTCCGCGATTGTCACGCAACTGCCAAGCCGGGCTCAGGCCGCGCGGCGGTTCTCCATGCCGAGCGCGCGCCAGACCGTGCTCAGCGACTGGATCAGCCGATCCATCAGCCCGTCGTCATGCAGCGGCGTCGGCGTGATGCGCAGGCGCTCGGTGCCCTTGGGCACGGTCGGGTAGTTGATCGGCTGGATGTAGATGCCGTGCTCGTCGAGCAGCATGTCGGAGGCCTGCTTGCAGAGGACGGGATCGCCGACCCGGAGCGGCACGATGTGGGAGGGATTGTCCATCACCGGCAGGCCGGCGGCCTCCAGCCGGCGCTTCAGGGTCGCCGCGCGCTCCTGATGCCGGGCGCGGATCGGCGCGCCCTCCTCCTTCAGATGGCGGACGCTGGCGAGCGCGCCGCCGACCACCGCCGGTGCGAGCGAAGTCGTGAAGATGAAGCCCGATGCGATCGAGCGCACGGCGTCGACGATGTCGGCCCTGGCCGCGATATAGCCGCCCATGCAGCCATAGGCCTTGGCAAGCGTGCCCTGGATCACGGTCGGCCGGTGCATCACGCCCCGCGCCTCGGCGACGCCGCCGCCGCGCGGCCCGTACATGCCGACTGCGTGAACCTCGTCCAGATAGGTCAGCGCCTTGTACTTGTCCGCGAGATCACAGATGTCCTCGATCAGCCCGAAATCGCCGTCCATGGAATAGACCGATTCGAAGGCGATCAGCTTCGGGCGGGCGGGATCGGCGGCCTTCAGCAGCTGTTCGAGATGCTCGAGATCATTGTGGCGAAAGATCACCTTCTCGCAGCGGCTGTCGCGGATGCCGTGGATCATCGAGGCGTGGTTCTTCTCGTCCGAGAGGATCAGGCAGCCCGGCAGCAGCTTGGCGATGGTCGAGATCGCGGCCTCGTTGGCGACGTAGCCGGACGTCATCACCAGCGCCGCCTCGCGCTCATGCAGCGCCGCGAGCTCGCGCTCCAGCAGAACGTGCAGATGGGTGGTGCCGGAGATGTTTCGCGTGCCGCCGGCGCCCGTACCGTAGCCTTCGAGCGCCTCGGTCGCCGCCCCGACCACGACCGGATGCTGGCCCATGCCGAGATAGTCGTTGGAGCACCAGATGGTCACCGCTTTCGGCTTTCCCTCGGCATCGAAATAGCGGGCATGGGGAAAACGGCCGCATTCGCGGGCGAGATCGGCGAACACGCGATAGCGGCCTTCTTTCCTGATTTCCGCGACCGCGTCCCTGAAAAACCGATCGTAATCCATGGTCTTTTCCTTCCGCCGCTCGACGATGCGCCCGCACCCGGTTTTCGGGGGGCTGTCGGGCCTGCCTGTCCCATGATGCTGCATTGGCTGGGCCTCAAGACATCGCATGAACATCGAACGCGGCCAACTGTTTAAAGATTACTTCTTATTCATAATCATGAGAGACTTGACCATCCTCTCGACACCGGCGATCGCGCCGGGACATGATGCGCCCGCTCGCCGATACAGCCACCGGTCCGTCCGACATGCCCGACGCCGCCCACGATCGCCGCTTCGCCCTTTCGGAACTGAGGACGAGACTGCGCGCCAACGCCCTGGAAATCCTGGGTTCCTTCGAGATCGGCGTCTCGGAGCGGCCGATCCCCGATCGGGAGCGCCAGCCCCGAGCCCTCGCCATCGTCGGCAATGCCGGCTCGGCCATCTGGCCGGTCTTCGAAACCGCGCGAAAAGATCGGCCGGCGCTGACGCTGGACCGCTGGACGGAAGAAACCGTGGACAAGATCGCTTCCGACTTCGGGATCGAGGCGGTCTATCCGTTCGAGGGACCGCCCTTTCACCCCTTCGTCACCTGGGCGCGCCGCACGCAGAGCCTGTTCCCCTCCCCGCTCGGCCTCACCATCCACCCGGTCTTCGGACTCTGGCACGCTTTTCGCGCGGCCCTTCTGTTCGACCGAAACGACGTCATTCCCGTCGGGCCCGCGCAGAGCCGGCGTCCCTGCGACGACTGCCCGGAAAAGCCCTGCCTCACCGCCTGCCCGGTCGATGCGTTCGGCGGCGAGGGCTACGACTTCGGCGCCTGCCTCGACCATCTTTCGACGCCGGTCAATGCCTGCCGGCAGAGCGGCTGCCTCGCCCGCGTCGCCTGTCCGGTCGGCCGGGAATACCGTTATCACGATCCCCACGCCGCCTTTCACATGCAGCAGCTTCTGAAGGCCCATGGCAGGGCGTAGCAGCGACCCGGCCGGTCCGCTTGACAGCTGTCATCGGCCCTGGGCAACCTGCATCAGACCGGCGACGAACCAGGGAGCAACCGACCCGTGAAACTCTACGACTTCAAGCTCGCACCCAACCCCAGGCGGGTGAACATGTTTCTCGCCGAAAAGGGCATCGAGATCCCCTCGGTGCAGATCAACACCCGCGAACGCGAGCAGTTCAGCGAGGACTTCAAGAAGGTCAGCCCGCGCTGTATCGTGCCGGTGCTGGAGCTGGACGACGGCACCTGCATCGCCGAATCGGTCGCGATCTGCCGCTACATCGAGGAGATCCAGGCCGACCCGCCGCTGTTCGGGCATGACGCGCGCGAAAAGGCGCTGGTCGAGATGTGGAACCGCCACGCAGAGAGCGACTGCTACGGTGCCGCCGCCGCTCTGGTCAGGAACAGCCTGCCGATGTTCGCGGATCGCGGCCTGGCCGGCATGCCGAGCGGCGTGCCGCAGATTCCGGCGCTTGCCGAGCGCGGGCGGAGCACGCTGGACCGTTTCATGCACTATCTCGATGCACACCTCGCCGACAGCCCCTTCGTCGCCGGCGACAATTTCTCGATCGCCGACATCACCGTCTTCGTCACCATCGACTTCGGCAAGCGCGCCGACTATGCCGTGCCCGAGGACTGCGTCAACGTCAAACGATGGTACGACGAGATCGCCGCCAGACCGAGCGCACAGGCCTGACGTCGGCTTTCCGGAGACTCCAATGACCACTCGGAAGAATCGCCGTTTCGTCCTCGCAAAACGGCCGACGGGGATGCCGACACTGGACACGCTTCGTCTCGAAGAGACGGAGGTGCCGGCGCCGGCCGACGGCGAGATCGTCGCGAAGACGCTCTATCTTTCGCTCGATCCCTATATGCGCGGGCGCATGAACGACGCGCCCTCCTACACCCCGCCGGTGCCCATCGGCGGCGTCATGGACGGCGGCACCGTGGGCGAGGTGATCGCGTCCCGCACCGATGGCTTCGCCGAAGGCGACATCGTGGTCGGCTATGGCGGCTGGCAGGAGTTTTTCAAACTCGACGGCGCCCAGGCAAGGAAGGTGGATCCGGCGATCGCGCCTGTTTCGACGGCGCTCGGCGTGCTCGGCATGCCCGGCCATACCGCCTATGGCGGCCTGACCCGGATCGGCCAGCCGAAGGCCGGCGAGACCCTGGTGGTGGCCGCGGCTTCGGGTGCCGTCGGCGCGATCGTCGGCCAGATCGCGAAGATCAAGGGCTGCCGCGTGGTCGGCATCGCCGGCTCCGACGACAAATGCGCCTATGTGACGGAAGACCTCGGCTTCGATGCCGCCGTGAACCACCGGGACGCCGACCTCGCCGGGCGCCTCGCCGAAGCCTGCCCTGACGGCATCGATATCTACTGGGAGAATGTCGGCGGGCCCGTCTTCGAGGCTGTCCTGCCGCTGCTCAACACCTTCGCCAGAATCCCGGTCTGCGGCCTGATTCACTGGTACAACGTGACCGACATTCCGACGGTCCCCGATCCGACGCCGAAGCTGATGCGCGCGATCCTGGTGAAGCGCCTCAGGATCCAGGGCTTCATCGTCTTCGACTATGACAGCCTGCGGGACGATTTTCTGAACGACGTCGGCGGATGGCTGCGGGACGGCAGGATCCGCTTCCGCGAGGATATTCGAGACGGCTTCGAGAACGCCCCGGCGGCGCTGATCGAGCTGCTGCAGGGCGGCAATTTCGGCAAGATGCTGGTCCGCGTCGCGGCCACGGATTGAGCGTCGAGGGGAAAGGACAGCGGCCATGGAGGTGACGTTCTTCTACGACTACGGCAGTCCCGCGTCCTATCTCGCCTGGACCCAGCTTCCGGCCCTCTGCGCGCGCCATGCTGCGACGATCGACTATCGGCCGATCCTGATCGGCGGCCTGTTCAAGCTCACCGGCAACCGCTCACCGGTCACGGTCGACGCCAAGGGCGCGTGGTTTTTCAAGGACATGGCGCGTTTCGCCGAGCGTTATGACGTTCCGTTCCGAAAAAATCCCCATTTCATCATCAACTCGCTCCCTCTGATGCGCGGCGCGCTCTGGGCGGAGGCCGAGGGCCGCCTCGGCGATTACAACCGCATCATGTTCGAAGCCTGCTGGGTCGAAGGCCGCGACCTGAACGACCCTGCGGTGATCATGGCAACCCTCGCCGAGGGCGGGCTGGACGCCGGGACCGTGGCCGAGGCCATCCGCACCGACGCGATCAAGCAGCGTTTGATCCAGGTCACGCAGGATGCGGTCGATCAGGGGATCTTTGGCGTGCCCTCCATGATCGTCGACGGCGAACTCCATTTCGGCCAGGACCGGCTGGAGTGGGTCGAGGACGCGCTCGAGCGATCTCAGCCGGCGGCGTAGCGCCGCTTCAGATGGGCGAGATAGGGATCGAGGGTGAGCGGGCTGCCGGTGGCGTCGCGAAGCAGCGTCTGCATGTCGACCAGCGAGCCGCGCCCATGGATGTTCCTGCGCAGCCAGCCAAGAAGTCTGGAGAAATCGCCGCGCGAAAAATCGTCGTCGATCCCGGGCTCGGCGGCGGCGAGCGCCTCGAACAGCTGGCCCGCTGCGATCGCGCCCAGGGTGTAGCAGGGAAAATAGCCGATCGCGCCGCCCGGCCAGTGGATGTCCTGGAGGCAGCCCTTGGCGTGATCCGGCGGCGTGATGCCGAGCAGATCCTTCATGCCGTCGTTCCAGGCAAGCGGCAGTTCCTTGACCGCGAGATCGCCGGCGAGCAGCGCCTGCTCCAGACGGTAGCGAAGGATGATGTGCAGGGGATAGGTGACCTCGTCCGCATCGACACGGATGAAGCCGCGCTCGACCCAGATGGCGTCACGATGGAGGTTCCCGGCGCTGAACGCCGCGCGGTCCCCGAACTGTTCGGCGAGCAGGGGTGCAAGAAAGCCGAGAAACGCCTCCGAGCGGCAGACCTGCATCTCGATCAGGAGCGACTGGCTCTCATGCACCGCCATGCCGAGGGAGCCACCGACCGGCTGGCCGCGCCAGGCCTTGGGCAGGCCGGCCTCGTAGAGCGCGTGGCCGGTCTCGTGCAGCACGCCCATCAGCGCCGAGGTGACCTCGGCCTCGTCATAGCGGGTGGTGATGCGCACGTCATCGGGAAGCCCGCCGCAGAACGGATGCTGGCTCTCGTCGAGGCGGCCGTGATCGAAATCGAAGCCGAGCGTCGACATCAGGCGCCGGCCCAGCGCCTTTTGCAGCCCTGAAGGAAACGGCCCTTCGATCGGAAGCGGCTTTTTCTGGCCTGCCAGGACATCGTCCAGAAAGTCCGGGAGGAAACCGGCGAGGTGATCGAAGATCGGGTCGATCGCGGCGCGTCGAAGACCGTGCTCGAAGCTGTCCAGCAGCGCGTCATAGGGCTCGAGGTCGAAGGCCTGCGCTAGGCTCGACGCCTTTTCCCGGGTGAGCCGGAACACCTCCTCGAGATCGGGGAGCAGTGCGGCAAAATCGGCGGCGGCGCGGGCGTCCCGCCAGGTCATCTCGGCGCGGTTGGTCGCCTTCGCCATGGCGCTCACGAGCGCGGGATCGAGGGCCGAGGCGCGGCGTTGAACCAGCCGCATCTTCCCGAGATTGGCGACCTGCCAGGCATCCAGCGACGCCGCCTCGGCTTCGGCCTGGTCCAGCAGATCCGGCAGATCGGGGGCGGTCTCGATCTCGTGGGCGATCGCCGAGAGCGTGGCGATCTGCTCGCCGCGCGCCTCGCTGCCGCCCCTGGGCATCATGGTCTGCGCGTCCCAGCCGAGGATGGCGAGCGCGCCATGGATGTCGGCGACCTTTCTGGAGCGGGCTTCGAGGGTCCGGTAGGCGTCGGTCATGAACGTCTCGTCAGGACGGGGAGGTTGCGGCGGCGCCATGGACACCGCCGGGCGCGGCGTTGCGGGCCTGGAGGATCCGCGCGAGCAGCCAGGAAACCTTGGCGAACAGGAGAATGCCGTTCGCCTGGTGAAGCAGGGCGAGCGTCAGCGGGACCTCGAAAAAGACGGTCGCCATGCCGAGCAGGATCTGCAGGATCAGGAGAAGGCCGATCACGCGGTCCAGGCCACGCAGGCGTTCGTCTCGCCTGACCCGCCAGCCGAGAAAGGCGAGCACGGCGAAGGTCGTATAGGCGAGCAGGCGGTGGGTCATGTGCAGGCGTTCCAGCGGATCGCCAGCGGCGGGCAAGAAGCTGTCATTGCAGAGAAAGGGCGACGCGCAGGCGAGGGAAGCACCGCTCTTGCTCATCACGGCGGCCGCGGCGATGGTCGCGAGCAGGAGCAGCCAGCCGGCCACGGCATGGAGCTTCAGGCCGGAGATGGCGAGGCTCGCCCGCCGGTCGCCGGCGCGCTCGAAGATCATCCAAAGGGTCGCGAAGAACAGGAGCGCCGTGGTCTTGTGCACCGCCACCGACCAGGGGCTGTTCCGGTCGAACACGGTGACCGCGCCCAGCGTGACCTGCACCAGCAGCAATATCAGGAGTACGACACCGAAGGCCGGGAGCTCGCCCGCCTCCCGTCGCGCCCGCCAGCAGAAGAACGCGACCAGTGCGGCCAGCGGTCCGACCAGCATGCCGGCGATGACCCGATGCACCCATTCCAGCATGACCTGGTAATAGGCATAGCCGGCATCGGCCGGGATCGCCGAGGGTAGTGGCAGCCAGTGGCCATAGCAGGTCGGCCAGTCCGGGCAGGAAAGGCCGGAATTGGTCGCGCGCACCCAGGCGCCGAGCAGGATCAGGCAGAAGGTCAGGATGATGGTGACGCCCGTGGTCTTGCGAAGCTCGCTCATGCCCCTCTCGTTTTCAGCCGTCAGGAATCCGCGCCGGGCCGCGCCCGGTGCTGCCGGCGATAGACGATATAGACTCCGACCAGTGCTGCCGCCAGACCATACCAGGTGATCGCATATTGGAGATGGTTGTTGGCGAGGTGGATCCGGGTCCGCCCGCCGATCGGCAGGCCGCCCGGGTTCGGCAGATCGCCGGCCTCGACCACGACGGGTGCCACCTCGATGCCGAGCGCTGTCGACATCGCGTCCAGATCGTAGTGATACCAGCGCCCGCCTGCGGGATCGTTGTCCGGTGTGAACGGGCCCGGGCGATCGTCTGCGCGGTAGCGCGCGATGCCTTCGATGGTCACCTCGCCCTCGATCTGGCCATTCGGCCGTGAGGCCGGATGCGCCTTGTCCGCCGGCACCCAGCCGCGGTCGACCAGGACGGCGGGACCGCCTTCGCCCGAGACGAGAGGCGTCAGGACATGGTGGCCGAGCACGTTCGCCCTCGCCTCCGCGCCGTAGAGCTGCTCCAGGTCGTGACGAAACCGGCCGGCGACGGAGACGTGTCGAAAATCGAACGCCCGGGCCGCGTCGGCATCGGGAAAGTCGGCGGGCAACGGAGCCGCCGCCATGGCGAGTCCGGCCTCACGCTCCCGGATCAGCGCCTCCTTCCAGGCGAGGCGCTGCATCTGCCAGGTGCCGAGCCCGAGCAGGACCAGCGTCGCCGCCAGCACCGTGAGATTGAGACCGATCCGATTCACGTGACCCTTCGCCGCTGCCGCAGGTCGCTCACCACCTGCGACTATCAGACGGAAAGCCGTTCCGCCAGCGGTTCCGGAACGGCTGGCACATCATGCCGCAAGCACCGCCCGACCCTTACTAGAAGGGCGCGCGAAGTCCTTGAGTAGGCATAACCTCGAGATGCGACGCATTTACTTTAAATCCTCCTTGTACTTGAGCGAATTTGTTGCAATTCTCCAGCCGCGTCGATTCGGGCTCCCGTCCGCTTGCCGGAGGGCGATGACGTACCCGCGATCGCGCATTCTGGCGGCCAAGACGACAAGAGGTGCTCACTTCGATGACCCAATCCATCATGGACTGGAGCGATCTCGACATCGCCGACTTCAGCAAGCGTCCGCTGCAGATCGGCCATCGTCTGCACGAATCCGATCTCTTCGGCGACGACGCCCTCGCACGTCTGATCGAGAACTCCTCGCGCGAAAACTACTACGTCAACACCATGGACATCGACCATCACGACGTCAGGACCCGGCGCGAGGGCGAGACCGGCGACATCAGCGGCGCGGACGCCCTTCGGGCCGTCGCCAACGGCCATATCTGGTATCTTTTGATGCAGCCCGAGAAGGTCGATCCGCGCTATGGCGAGCTGGTCGAGCAGATCTATGACGAGATCGCGGCGCATGTGCCCGGCTTTCAGGTCAGCATGAAGAAGATGTCGATCCTGGTTTCCTCGCCCCGGGTCCAGGTCTACTATCACTGCGACATCCCGGGCCAGAGCCTCTGGCAGGTCCGCGGCAGCAAGAAGGTCTACGTCTACCCGAACCGCGAACCCTGGCTCGACCAGCCGAGCCTGGAAAAGATCGTCATGAACGAGGCGCACGAGATCTCGATGCCCTATCGGCCCGAATTCGACGACGACGCCACGGTCTACGATCTCCAGCCGGGCTACATGCTGCACTGGCCGCTGAACGCGCCGCATCGCATCGTCAACAACGACTGCGTGAACGTGTCCTTCACCACCGAGCACATGACGGATTCGATCCGACGGACGTTCATCGTCAACAAGGCGAACGGCATTCTCCGCCACCGCCTGGGCCTCAACCCGCGCTCACAGAAGACCGACGGTCTCGGCTACTGGGCGAAATACGGAGTCGCCGGCGCCTACAAGGTCTCGGGCCTGCAAAGGCAGCGCCGACAGTCCTACAAGGTCGACTTCGCCGTGGATCCGGAAGCCCCGCGCGGCGTGCGCTCGATTGCGGGCTACGAATTCCAGAAATGAGGTGCCGGACATCGACGTCGGGAACGTGACTTCGGAGCCTCTGCGGGTCGTTTTCCATCAGGGCGTCGACGAGATCGCCGCATTGGAGCCGGCCTGGAGCGAGCTGGCGACCTCGCGGGACCAGCCGCTTTTTTTCCAGTCCCATGGCTGGCTCGCCCATGTCGCGGCGATCCGGGCCGGGCGTGCATCCTCTGACTGGCGGATCTGCGTCGCCGGGCTCTGGCGCGGCGATCGGCTGAGAGCGCTCTGGCCGCTTTCGCTGCAGCGGGAGGGTTTCTGCTGGATCGCGCGCGCGCTCGACGATCCGTTCGGCCAGTTCGCGGGCTTCCTGGTTCACGCGGAGGAGGACGAGGACCGGGCGATCGACTCGATGCTCGAGGCTCTGAAATCCGAAGGTGTGGCGGCCGGACTGATGATCGAGCGGGTGCCGGAAGGCTCGGCCCTGCACCGGCGTCTGGCCGCCGCGGGCGCCAGGGTCACCTTCAGCGACCAGGCGGTGGTCCTCGACTTTCGTCCGTTCGAGACCTTCCAGGACTACCAGAAGACACGAAAGGCGAAGACGAGGAAAAACCTTCGAAACGCCCTGAACCGGCTGCAGCGCGATCACGGCGTCGAGCACCATGTCGTCACCGACCGGGAAGGTCTCGAACAGGTGATCGCCGAAGCGCTGGAGGGCCGTCTCGTCTGGATGCAGGACCGCGCGATGACCTCGCCTGCCTTTCGCGATCGCGACTTTCGGGCGCTGATCGACGGACTGAGGGAATCCGGGGCGGCCGCCGATCTGATCGGGTTCCGACTGGCGACGCCCGATGAGCCGGTTTCGGTGCAATGGGGCTTCGTCCATGACGGCCGCTATTACGCCTTCATCTCCGCACGCAACGCCGCCTATGACGCCTACAGCCCCGGCCGCGTGCATCTGGGGATGGTTGTCGAGACCTGCTTCGAGCGCGGCATCGAGGTCGTCGAAATGATGGCGCCGGCCAGCGACTACAAGCTGAACTGGACCGACCAGCTCCGGCGAATCGACGATTTCGCCCTCGCCTTCTCGGCCCGCGGTTTTCTCTATCTCGATCTCTGGCGGCGCCACGGCCGCTCGATCGCCAGGCGGCTCTATCACAGCCTGCCGGACGGTGTACGCCGGCAGGTGGCCGCGCGCACCAACAAAAGCCTGACGTCCTGAAGCGCCCTTCCGGCGTGCTCGTGTTGCGTTCGAGACAAGCGATCCCCTCGGCATCGACAAAACTTGGCCGCAAACCGCCGATCTTGGCGACTGCGGAAGGGAACCCAATAATGTGGTCATACCACGAGCATTGAACCTTCCTCGGGTTCTTGGCACTGTCCGGCCGTGCCTTTCAGCCGAAGGATGTCACGATCATGATCGGCAAATCGTCCGCCTGGCCAGCGCCATGGCGCTGATTCTCCGCGTCGGCCCGACGCGCGAAACCTGGTGGCTGGAGCATATGCGCGTGCTGATGCCGGAAGTCGACTGCCGGCCCTGGAGCGATCCCGGTGATCCCGACGACATCGAGATCGCCGTGGTCTGGAAGCCGCCGCCGGGCGGGCTGAAGCGGTTTTCGAAGCTGAAGGCGATCATCTCGATCGGCGCCGGCGTCGATCATGTGCTCGCCGATCCTGAACTGCCGCGGGATGTCCCGATCTACCGCACCACCGGCGATGATCTGAAGCTGCGCATGCGCGAATATGTGACCCTTCAGGTGCTCCGCCTGCACCGCCGCCTGCCGGAGATCGAGGCGGCAGAGGCGCGGCGCGAATGGCTGCAGCTGGTCAATCCGACCGCAGGAGAGCGGACGGTCGGCGTCATGGGTCTCGGCGATCTCGGCCGGGACTGCGCGACCACGCTCGGAACGATCGGCTTCGACGTCGTCGGCTGGTCCAGATCGCGAAAATCGATCGCCGGCATCCGCTGTTTCGCAGGCGACGGCGAGCGGGACGCTTTCCTCGCCCGCACCGAGATCCTGGTCTGCCTCCTGCCGCTGACACCGTCGACCGAAGGCATTTTGAACGCCGATCTGTTCGATCGCCTGCCGCGGGGTGCTTCCCTGATCAACGCCGCGCGGGGCGGCCATCTGGTCGAAAAGGATCTGCTGGACGCCCTCGACTGCGGCCGGATCGAGCGCGCCGTGCTCGACGCCTTTCCGACCGAGCCGCTTCCCGAAAGCTCGCCATTCTGGGATCACCCGAAGGTGCTGGTGACGCCGCATGTCGCGTCCCTGATCGATCCCGTGACCGGCGGCCGGGCGATCGCCGCGAACGTCCGAAAAATCCTGGCGGGCGAGCCGGCCGAGGGACGGATCGATCGCGAGCGCGGCTATTGAGAGCCCTGTCCGAGACGAAGGGATCGGCGGCATGAAGGTTCTGGTCACCGGCAGCGCCGGCCATCTCGGCGAAGCGCTGATGCGCCGCATGGGCGGGCACGAGGCCGAAGGGCTGGACATCGAGACCTCGCCTTTCACCCGCCATGTCGGCTCGATCACCGATCGCACGCTGGTTCGCGAAGCCGTGACCGGCATGGATGCGGTCGTGCATACCGCCACCCTGCACAAGCCGCATGTCGCGACCCATGCGCGTCAGGATTTTCTCGACGTCAACCTCAGCGGCACGCTCAATCTCCTGGAAGAGGCGGCGGACGCCGGCGTCCGCACCTTCGTGTTCACCAGCACCACCAGCGTCTTCGGCGACGCCCTTCGCCCGCCGCCGGGGGAGCCTGCCGCCTGGATCACCGAAGAGGTGCAGCCGGTGCCGAAGAACATCTACGGCATCACCAAGATCGCCGCCGAGGAGCTCTGCGCCCTGTTTCACCGGCTGCATGGCATGAACGTCGTCGTTCTCCGCACCTCGCGCTTCTTTCCGGAATCGGACGACGATCGGGCAATACGCGAGCAATTCGCGGACGACAACGTCAAGACCAACGAGTTTCTCCACCGCCGGGTCGACATCGAGGACGTGGTCAGCGCCCACCAGCTGGCACTGGAGGGTGCCGCGACGGTCGGTTTCGACCGTTTCGTGATCAGCGCCACCACGCCCTTCGAGCGCGAAGACGCGGCCGATCTCGCGAAGGATGCCGAAAGCGTGGTCCGGCGGCGCTATCCCGCCTTCGAGGACGAATACCGCAGGCGCGGCTGGCGCATGTTCCCGTCGCTCACTCGTGTCTACGACAACGCCCATGCGCGGAAAAGGCTCGGCTGGCGCCCGCGTCACGATTTCGAATCGGTGCTCGACCGCCTTCGCCGGGGCGGCGATCTCCTGAGCCCGCTTGCCCGCGAGATCGGCGCCAAGGGTTATCACGATCGAACCTTCGAGGACGGCCCCTATCCCGTCTAGCGATGCCTTCCGATCTTGACACCGGCGAATACGAATAGAAGTCGAGAACGCAGCGCTTGCGGACTCCGGGCATCTGCCGTGCAGATCGGGCGCCCGCACTCACCTCACCGGGCGACCAGCGCCTCATGGAGACGCTCGACGTCTTCGCGTCTGCAAAGCTCCGTGCCGGGGGTCAGAAGCGCTGCGCTGCCCGCCGCTACGCCGAAGCGAAGCGCCGTGCCCAATGCCTGCCCCCTGGCCAGACTGAGCGTCAGCGCGCCGACGAAGCTGTCGCCGGCGCCGACGGCGCTTTCGATCTCGACCGGGGGAGACGAAACCGCCAGCACCTGATCGCGGGCGATCAGAACGGCACCCCTCCTCCCAAGCGACAAAGCGACGATTTCACATTTCCCCATGGACACGAGCTCCTTGGCGAACGAGACGAGACCATCGTCGTCGAGGGAAGGGTCGCCCGCCAACGCACGCAGCTCGCGCGCGTTCGGCTTGATCAGAAAGATCCGTTCCTCCAAAGCGGCAGCGAGCGCTTCGCCGGATGTATCCAGAATCAATCGCACTCCCCGCTCCCGCGAGAGATGTGCGATGCGCGCGTAGAAGTCGGTCGGCACCCCTGGAGAAAGGCTACCGCTGGCGACGAGGTAATCGACATCGTCGAGCGACGTTCGGACATGATCGAGGCAGCGCCGACACGCCGAAGCATCGAGCTCCGGGCCCGGCATGACGAAGCGGTATTGCTGCCGGGTCGATCGTTCCAGCACGGTGAAGCTCTGCCGCGTCGGCCCGCTGATGCGAACCGCCTGACCACCAATCCCTTCCGCGGCGAGCAACTCTTCGAGTGCCTGACCATTCGGGCCTCCTGCGGTGAAAACGGCGGTCGCCGAACCGCCGAGCCGCGTCATCACCCGCGCGACATTGATCCCGCCGCCGCCCGGATCCGTCTTGGGCGCGACGCATCTCAGCTTGTCCGTGCTTCTCACCTCATCGACCGTCGTCGCGACGTCGAGAGAGGGGTTCAGCGTCAGAGTCAGAACCGGTTTCAAGCTCTCATCCCTCAGCCGGAGAGGCACGGTGACGTTCTGAGCGACGTTCCGACCGTCGTGGGAAAGAGACAGCCGCCGCCCGATGAAACGCAGGCACCTTTAGCAAGGATACGATGCGATCGACGGGCCGTCAGCCGGCACTTGTCGAGCCTGGAACACGCCGACCGGTATCAAGAAAGTCAGGATAAGGCGTCGGTGCCTTCAGCTCTTTCCGCCGAAACCTTCGCAGGAAAGCCCGAATAGCGACAGACCCTCCTCCAGATAGTCGGCGAGGAGCGGCGTGCCCAGAAGATAGTCCGACGTGTGCTGGTCGCGGACGTCCTTGATGTCGCCCATGACACTTCTCCAGTCGTCAGCGGCGTAGTCCCCACGTCCGATCCAGGTCAGCGCCAGGAGTTCACGGAGAACGTCGTCGCTTTGGACGTCGAGAAACGCTTTGAGCTCCTGATGGGTGGCATCGTCGGCGTAGTCCTCGAGGATGCGCTCCATGTCGTCACCGTCATCGGCGAGCTCTTCGGGCGCCACCTTGACGTTGATCTCCCGCGCTTTGGCGATGACGAAGCAGACCGTGTCGGGATTGATAGTAAGCGGCATCGAACCTCTCCGATCCAAAGCCGGATGACGCAGACGATCTGCAGATCCATCCGCTCTGCCGTCATCAGGATATTCCGCCTCCCGGCATAGGCCTTGATGCGGATCAACGGGTCCGAGACACGCCGATTTTTTCCGAGGACGAAGATCATCGGGGCGAAGGTCTTCAGGCGTCCGAAAGAGAGCTCCAGCCCGATCGCGAACAGCAGGAACACGACGCCGAGCTCGGCGAATGCGCGGGCCTCCTCGACCTTCTCGACCAGGCCGAGGCCCGATGGTCCGGCCGCGATGCCGACCGCGAGATAGCCGGGGATCGGGCTCGGACGAAGGGCCTTCGGTGATGCGAGCGACGGTCTGGAATTTTCACCGCTCACGGAACCGACTTTGGCGCGGTGAACGCTTTTCGGGACGACGGCGCCGCGCCTGCGCGCATCGACAGGCCGAGCTCGATCGGTACGGTGGAGACGAAGCCGCCATCGGTGACGGCGCACCAGACGTGCCGGGGACTGTCATCGCCATCGACGAGATGGAGCCCTTCCGAGATTTCGCCATCGAGGACTGCCACCGATTTCGGGTCGATGAGGAACCCCGTTCCCCGGTATTTCAGCAAGGCCTCCTTGCGCACCCATAGACGGAAGAACAGTGCGGATTGCCGCTCGGGCGCACAGGCTTTCAGGAGGTTTCGCTCCTCCGACGTGAAGACCATGTCGGCAAGTGCGCCCATGTCGGTTCGCAAGGCGATCGGCTCGACGTCGATGCCGACCTGCGCGTGGCGGGCGATCGCGACCATCACCACCCCCTCGCTGTGACTGATGCTGAAGTTCAGACCACAGGCCAGGGAGGCCGGCACATGCGGGCGGCCCCGATCGAGCTGGAGAGGGATATCGGCGGGCTCGGTACCGGTCTCCGCACTCAACCATCGCCGCACGATCAGTCGACCGGCGACGAAGACGAAGCGGTCTTCCGCGAACCGGTAGCCGGCGGCGCGCCGCCGCTCTTCCGGCGCCAGATCCGCGGTGTCGAGCTCACCGATGGCGTGGGCGGTTTCGTGCGTCAGCCGATAGATCGACGCCTGTCCCGATCCGAGACCGGGTCGTGGCAGCGGTGCGATATCGGTGATCACGCTCCGGGAACCTTCGCCGCTCCCAGCTCACACCAGGCTGGTCCGATGGTTTTTGTCCGGCTGGTGCGTATCCACGTCATGAAGTGGCGGTGTCTCGGCGTCCGCCGACGGCCGCCTGGACAGCAACATGCCGATGCGTGCGCCCGGCACGCTCGATGCGAGCATGATCAAAGCGCCTGTCTCGAAACCTTCACGACGCTCCCGGTCGACGAGATTGATGATCGGATCGGCGCCGAAGCAGTGAGCTTTGTCGGCGATGTTGTCCAGAAAAAGCCGATCATGCGCCGTGCCGCCCTGCTGTTCCTTCATGGCGACCACCGGCCTGTAGATGTTGTTGGGCATCACCGCGTCAATTTGCTGGGGCGCAAGCTTCGATCCCTCCGTCAGCCGCCCGGTCACGCGGCGCGCCAGATCGGCGCTGATCTGCCCCGTCTCGGCCATGGCGCCGGTCTCGGAGGCAAAGGCGCTGTCGACGATGCGATACCCGCCACGACCGGTGTCAGAACGGGCGACGATGCAGCTGGCAGCGCCATCGCTGAACAGGGCGAAGGTCTTCAGGCGTTCGTGATCGTGCTCGAAACGGTCGGCAGCGATGACCAGCACGTTGTCGTGCATGGCGCTTCGAACCAGCGCTTCGGCCAGCCTCAGCCCGGACAGAAGGCAGGTGCAGCGACCGAGCGTGATGCCGCTGACGAAAACATCGTGGTCGAGCCCGAGCCCTTCGAGATACTGCCGTACAAGGACTGCGTGCGCTTCGGTGTCACCCTCGAGCTGGGTCGCACAGACCAGGAGCGCGCTGATGTTCCCTGCGCTCAGACCCGCCAGCCGCAGCGTCTCCCGAGCCGATTCGATGCCGAGAGACGCCGCGGCCCGGTCACTGCTGTAAAAGCTGTCGAGGCCCCAGAGCGCGAGGTCGTCGATCATCTGGCTCGCTTCGAAGAATGCGGACAGTCCCTCGATGTCCGCGGCCTTTCGACGACGTTCGCCCAGAACGTAGTGGGGGGCGAGCAGCAGGGGATCCGATGTTGCGGGCTGCTGTTCGATCGCGTCGGCGTTGAGCATCGCTGGCCTCCCGCTTTCAAATGATGAAATCTTCGGCGACGGCCTGACTGAGCCTGATCCCCCAGCCCTCGAGCCGCGCCAGCCAGCGCTTGGCGTCGCGGGCATTCCCGATCGGAAGGTGCAGCCCGGGCGTGGTTCGTCCGTCGATCAGGTCGAGGACGGCGCACGCTGCCGTGGACGACACGCAGCGCGCCATGGCGCTGTCCCCGTCGTCGCCGACGACGTCCATGCCGTATTCGCCCTGCCAGATCCGTCGGCCGTTCTGCCGGAGCGAGAGCGAAACGTTGAGGACGACCCGGTCGCGGTCCTTGGGCCCGTAGCGATGATGCTCGGCAAGCTCGCCGGCCAGAGCCGCGATGTCGTCGTCGGTGCCGTGCTTCACCGTCTGAAACACGTCCTGCCAGGCCGACTGCCAGCCGCGCAGCCGAAGCGTGCCCCGCTCGAAGGCGCTGACGTCCCAGCTGTCCGGAAACCTGTACTGGGCGAGAAACGGCAGGCTGTCGCGATTCGGATAGGCTTCGAAGAGTTCGCAGCGAACGGCGATCGGCCTGGTCGCCTCCCAGGGGCTCGGCGCCACCTGCACCACCGAGTCGCGGACGTAGCGCGCTTCCGTGCGAAGGGCGCGCAGCACGCCGACCGGCGCCCAGCTGAAGCGGTAGCGAAAGTCGTTCGGCTTTTCGGGAAGACCGCCACAGTGGGAGTGGAAGGTCGCGATAACCGGCTGCCTGCCGACCGCATCGAGCGCGCTGTCGACGAGTAGATGCGCCGCCAGATGGTCGATGCCCGGATCCAGGCCGGCTTCCATGACGACGGCGAGCCCTCTTGCCCTGGCCTCTTTCGCACGTTCACGCACGGTATCGTCGACATAGCTGGTCGACACGAAATGGGCGCCGGCGTCGATGGCCATCGCCAGAAGGTCGCCATGCATGGTCGCCGGCAGCATCGACACGAGGACGTCGCCCGGCTGCAAGGCAGCGGCGAGCGCCTCGCTCGTCAGGGTGCGCGTGTGCACCGTGTTCTCGAGCCCGAGCCGTCGCACCAGATGTTCGGCGCGGCCGACCGTGCGATTCCAGAGGCAGACGCGATCTGCAGCATCGCAGATGCGCGCCAGCCCTTGCCCGGTCGAGAGGCCGGCACCGATCCAGTGAACGGTAACGCTTCGGCGGGATCGATCAGACATGGTCAAGCTCCTGTCTTGATGGACGATCGGCGGTCTGGCCGAGGGCCCGGTGGAATTGGGACGAGGTGGTCTGCCAGACGCGCGTCGGTTCGGCGAGCCCGCGCAGATGCGGCGCGAGCGAGGAGGAGAAATCTTCGCTGCTTTCACGCGGCAAAAGAGAGGGCAGATTGTCGATGGCGATCACATCGAGGTCTGGCCCGTCACCGGCGCCATCGATGCCCAGCACCGGCCGTTCCCAATTCGAGAGGCGGTGATAGATCGGCAGGGCATTGGCCGGCGAGCCGAGATCGCAGGTCACGTCGACCACCGTGCCGAGGCGTCGCGACGGCCTGGCGAGATCATCCGGGGTGAGAAAGGGCCGCGCCTCGCCGTGAATGCCGACAGTGTTGATCAGAAGGTCATGGGCGAGCAGCGCCTCGATATCGAGATCGGCCGTTTCGGCGATGTCCCAGAGGGTGGCATCGACCTTGGCGGCAGCGAGAGCCGAGGCGGCACCACGTCCGCAGCGTCCTTTGGCGCCGATCACCAGAGCCCGAAGCGGCGGAAGGACAGCGGCGGCTTCGCGGAGGTCGCGGTCCAGCCGGTCCTTGCCGGTCGCGGACAGGGGACCGATCGCTTCGCTGCCGGATTGTCGCGCACGCGCCTGGAGCACGCCGAGCGCGGCGCCCATATAGCCTGCCCAATGGCCAAAGGCCGCCAGGCGCACGCCTCGATCGTCCACCAGATATTCGAGGTCGAGCAGCTCGCCTCCGCCCTGTCGAAACCGGTCGAGCAGCTGACCGGCACCGGACTGTCCCTTGTAGGCATGACCGAAATAGATGTGACGGTGACGAAGGCGTTCCGGCGTCTCGGGCAGTTCCTTCAGGCCGAGAATGAAGGCATCGGCCGGCGCTTCCACCCAGCTCGATGTCGGCGCCGGCGTGCAGCCGACGTCCTCGTAGTCGCCGTCATCGAAAATCCGGCGATCCGAACGCTCATAGGTGATCTCGATGCCGGCCGCGATCAGCATGGCGGCATCGGACGGCGTCAGCGGCGTCCGGTGCTCGTCGGCGCGTGTTTCGGCGCGAAGCCAGAGGTGCACGCGCCGGCCGGCGTTCGATGTCATGGGTGAGCTGTTCATCCTAGGCCACCGACCGCGACCGATCGAGCGGCATGTCGATCGTGATCGGCGTCCGCATCGACTTCGCGATGATGCATCGCTCATGTGCCATCTCATGCAGCGCCCGTATCTCTTCAGCGCTCGGCGGAGCGCCTTCGAAGACCGCGTCCGGCCGGAGGCTGATCGAGGTCAGTGCGAGCGCGCCGTCCTCGTCATGGCCGAGGACGGCCGACGGCGCATCGTCATACGCGCGCACCCGAAGGCCGGACGCGGCAGCCAGATGCAGAAAGAACAGCATGTGGCAGCTGGCGGCAGCGGCGAGGATCGCCTCTTCGGGATCGACATGAGCGGGATTGGACATCGGCACCGGCACGATGTCGGGCGACGACGATGCATCGATGACCGCACCGCCGTCGAACGACCAGCGGTGCTCCCGGCTGTAGTCCGAATCCGGCCTGCCATCGATCGGCCGGTGCCTCCACGCGATCTCACAGGTAACGTTCATCTCGATCGGCTCCCCGAAAGGTTGAAATGGCCCCGACGTCACAACATGACGGTCGTCATCTCCTCGGCAGGCTCGCGGATCGGATCGGCGATCGGCAGAGCTTCATCATCCAGCCCATGCCCACGCTCCACGAACTGGGCGAACGAGGCATAGCCTGCCCAGATGCGCTCCCACTCCTCCTGGACGCGCTTTTGTCCGAAGCGATGTTTGACCTCGTCCAGATAGATGTTGACGATCTCGGCCGACTGCTGGGCGTGGCCGGAGGAGACGTTGTCGATCGACAGATGCGCCTCTTCGTAGATCGGATCGAAGCCGTGATGCCTGAGCTTCTGGATCTCATGCAGCCTGAGCTCGCCCAGTCCGAACATTTCGATGCCGAGGTTGTAGCCGACGATCTCGGGGTAGTGGCTGTCCGGGAACAAGGCGAGGCAAAGCTGATGGACGGCGAAACCGTAGAGCTCGTCGGCGATGTCGGTCTGTTCGAGAAAGGCGTCGTCGCGAATGTGGGGAAGGTCGACGCCCATGCTCTCGAGGACCCGGTAGACCAGCGTGATGTGGTTCTTGCGGATATCGCCCAGCCCCATCTCGTCGGCATAGATCATCAGGAGCTTGTTGTCGCTGGACCGGTCGAAGCGGCCGACATTGCCGATCCGGTGCGCCCACGTGCCGTCGATCAGATTGCCGAGCGCGAAGGTCAGCTGTCCGAACACCACCTCGTCCGCGGGCGGAACCGTGTCGAGCGGCTTGTAGGGATTGACCAGCTTGTTCCAGTAGATGTCGTCGACGCGATCGAGCAGCGCTTCCGGCGTGTAGGCGAACATCGAGGCGTTGGTGTATCGGCCGCCGCCCCCGACCTCGAACAGCGCCCGCGCCTCCTCCAGGCCGATCCGCGCGCGCGCTTTGGCGATCCCGCGCGTGTTCGGGAAGTTTTCGATGTTGACCAGGCGGAAGAACAGCTCGCGATCGTCGGGTTCGGGCGGATCGGCGAGAACGACGTCCCGCGGCTCCATCGATCGGATGGACAGGAGCCAGTCCTCGGCCCGCACCCGGTCGGGAGCGAGCGTGGTCAGAACGATCTCGTCGTCCCGCGTCGACGGCACGCTTGCCGCCCAGGCCTTGAAGGTCGCGCTCTCCGCCTCCGTGAAGACGCCGAACATCGGCCCGCCGAATTTGAGGGCCTTGACGAAGGGGCAGCTCCCCTGCCGGTTCGGCCGAAGATAGAAGCTCGCCTTGAACGCTTTCATGAAGGCGAGAAGATCGAAGTCCGGATCGTCGAAAATGTCCGAGAGCTTCTGCCCGCCGACCCGCACCTCGCCATGCTGCCGGCCGGCGAAGGGTGCATGGCGTTTGATGATGTCCGCAACCTGCGAGTCCAGACTCTGACCGGCGGCCAGAGCGGCGACCTCGCAGAGCAGCGAGACCTGTCGGCGTTCCAGCTCGATGCCGAGCGCGATCGCGCGGATCAGGCGCTCGCGCAGATCCGGCGCCGACGGATGGCCTTCGATCTCCTCGAGGAAGGCGGCGACCACCTCCAGAAGATCGGCATGGGTGAACGGCGTCTCGGTCGCGAGCAGGACGTCGTCGATCGCAAGCGCGTGGACGGCATAGTGCACGCCGACCACCTCCGGCAGATAGTTGGCCGGAAACTGGGCGAGCGAAAGATAGAAGTTCGCCGTGAGAAGGCTTTCGTCGCTGGATCCGGCCTTCGCCGCGAAGTGGCGATCCAGGATCGGCGGCAGCGCCAGGCCGGCGCGCTCGAAGGCATGGCGGCGCCCATGGACGACGGCGTTTTCCGGGGTTCCGGCGCCGAGCCAGGCGAAATGCTGGCCGTAGAGGAGATTGGTGACCATGCCCGGCTGGGTCGCCGGCTGAGAGATGGTGTCGAGCCAGCAGCCGGCGATGAGCGAAAGGGGTGCGCGTTCTCGAAGAGCCGCGAAGCGGGCGCGCTCATGCTCCCTCGTCGCGACGGCGACGCGCGCTCGAAGATCGTCCGCCATCGCCTCGACATGACGTCGAAGCCCATCGAGATCGAGCGCATCCAGATCCGGCGCCAGAGCGTCGCGCAAAGCGGGGTCGACGGTCACGGGTCCGGCCAAAGTAGCATCGAGGATCTGCTTTGCAGCATAGATCGCCGCCTCGCTCTCCTGATCGGCGAGGAGGCGACGGAACATGGCGGCGGGCTCGTCCGCCAGCAATGCGGCCGCCTGCTCGCGGGCGTCCGGAGAAAACTCGAAGCGCCTGCGGTCGACGCCGCTCAGCATGGCTTTGATGGGTTCCACGTCGATCCTCCATTCAATCGGCTTTTAGTCCTGCATCTTGCTGTCTGTGCCTCCGGCCTTCATCGGATGGCCGGTCCGACGACACCGAGATCGGGAATCCGCGCGTTGACCGAGCGCCGATAGTTCGGTGCGCGCTCGGCGAGCGCTGCGACATCGAGACCGCCGGCGAGCAGCGCGCCGATCACGCCTTGAGATATCTGAACAGCCAGCGTCCGGCCCGGGCATCGATGGTCGCCGTGGCCGAAGGTGTAGATCCGAGAATCCTGCCGGTCCGGCTTGAAATCATGCGGGTTTGGATTGACGGCGGGGTCGCGGTTGGCGCCTGCCAGAAGCAAGAGAATGGCGTCGCCTTCCTTGACTTCGGTACCGGCGATCTCGCCGTCCGCAGCCGCGAAACGGCGCGTGTTCTGGATCGGCGCGTCATGGCGAAGAGTTTCGACGGCGATCGCTTCCAATCTCGACGAATCGGCGATCGCGGCTTCCAGGGTCTGCGGGTGTCGTCCGAGCGCGATCAGCATGTTGCCGACCAGGCCGGCGGTGGCGTCGTAGGTCTGCGACAGCAGGCCCACCAGATTGGCGAGCGCAAGCTGTCGGTCCAGGCCGGCGTCGTCGGCGTCGACCACCAGCGTCTTCGCGAGCCCCGTCCCCTCCATCGTCAGCTCGTCGAAAAACGACATGAGTGCTGCAGCGGCCTGGTCGGCCATCTCGATCTCGTCGGCCGAGCTCAGCGGCGATATGCATTTGACGAACCGGCCGGTCCAGGCCTCGACATCCTCGAGCGCGTCGGCGGGCGCGCCGAGCAGGCTCGCGACCGTGTAGATCGGCGCCTGGAAGCCGAGATCGCCGAGCGCCACCGCCTCCAGCCCTCCGGCCGCCGCCATGAGATGCCGGGTCCATGCCTGGGCCAGCGACGTGGCGGTCTGTGCGTCGACGCCGGCAAGACGCGCGGCGATCGTCCGTTTCATGGCGGCCCGATCGAACCCGTCGTTCATGCGCACCAGCCGGCCGAACACGGCGCCGGCCGGCGAGCCGTCGATCGCTGGCGGCACCGGCTGATCCGTAGGCCGGACGCGGCAGCCGGGATCCGCGAGCACCGCTTCGACCGACGCGGCGCTGGCGGCGATCCAGGCCTTGCAGCTTGGCTCGAAAGGCATCGACGCCTGCCCGAGGAACTTCGCATAGTACGGATAGGGATCCGGCGCGGTCACCGCATCGATCGGATCCGAGATCAGCATATTGTTCACCTTGTCCATCTTGTCCGTTCGATTCTCTTCATCGTTGCCGTTCATGAATGACCTGCCGTCGACATGCGCAGGAGTGACGGCAGCCCGTCCAGTTCCGAGGCGATCGCGTCGATCAGGAGGTCGCGATTCTCATCGTCCTCAAGATAGAAATGCCCGCCTTCGAATGTCCGGAACTCGACCTCTTCGGTGGACTCGAGGGCCCAGCCTTCCAGATTGGCGGGCGACGTGTGCTGATCGCTGCTGCCGTTGGCGACCAGAATGGGCACGGGCAGGCGCCGGCCCGGTCGATAGCGGTAGTTCGCGACCAGCTTGAAGTCCGATCTGATGATGGGGGTGACGATGTCGAGGACGTCGTGATCATTGGCGATCTCCGCCGGGATGCCGCCGAAGGCCCGAATCGCGTTGATGAAATGCAGGCCGTCCAGCGATGCCGCCTTCACAACCGCCGGGGATGGCAGCAGGGAAGGCGAGCGGCAGGCCGAGGCCACCAGCAGTCTCGGAGATCTGCCAGCCGTGACGAGACGGCGAGCGGTCTCGAAGGCAAGCAGGGCGCCGAGGCTGTGACCGAACAGGACATAGGGCACGTCGGTCAGCGGCATCAGAGCCTCGGTGACCTTTTCGACGATCTCGTCGATCTCCTGAATGGGCTCGTCGTCGATGCGCCGACCTCGACCGGGATACTGAACGGCGGCGAGGTCGATCGACGGTGGAAGCTGCTCCCGCCAGGTCATGAACGAGTCGGCGCTGCCGCCTGCATGTGCAAAGCAGAACACGCGGCCTGAAGGATGTGACGACGGCGCTCCCAGGAGCCAGTTCGACGGGCTGTTGTTGTTCATGGATAAGCCTCGATTAGATGTGACCGGACAGCACATTTTCGCCGATGATGAGCTTTTGAATTTCGGACGTTCCCTCGTAGATGCGAAGTGACCGGATTTGCCGGTACAGGCGCTCCATCAGGGAGCCGCGGACGAGACCGCGCGCACCGTGCAGCTGCACGGCGGCATCGATAACCGCCTGCGCCATCTCGGTCGCATGCAGCTTCGCCATGCTGGAACGCACGGCCCAATCGGCTCGGCCGCTGTCGAGCGCATAGGCGGCCTGTGCCGTCAGAAGCTCGGCTGCGTTCAGTGCCAGCGCCATGTCGGCGAGCCGACCCTTCGTCAATTGTTTCGCCCCCAGCGCTTCCCCTCCGATCCGCCGCTCGGCGACGAAGCGGCGGGTTGCGTTGAGGCCGCGCCTGGCAAACCCGATCGCTGCGGCCGCGACCGTCATGCGAAAACGCTCCAGCACGTCGGCGGCGATGGCGAAGCCGGTCCCCTCGCTGCCGATCAGCGCATCGGCAGGCAAGGCGCAGTCCCGAAAAGCGATGCTGCCGAACGAGCGCGACGCGATGACGTCGATCGCGCCGTCCGCAGTGCAGCCTTTGGTGCCGCTCGGAACGGCCAGCATGCTCATGCCGAACGCACCCGCGGCTTTGCCGGTCCTGACCAGCACGCAATGGAGGTCGGCGATATCGGCGTTGGAGATCCAGCTCTTCTCGCCGTTCAGCACGTAGTGGTCACCCGAGCGCTCGGCGGCAAGGCGGACGGCGGCGAGATCCGATCCCGCTTCGGGTTCGCTCACGGCGAACGAGCCGATGAGGTCGCCGGACGCCATCGCCGGCAGATAGCGCATCTCTTGTTCTTCGGAGCCGTAAAGCCCGATCGGCGCGGCGGCCAGGGCTTGAATGGCGAAGGCGAAGTCGCAGAGATCGTCGAGACAGGCGAATGCGGTTCGGATCAGGCAGATCGCGCGGAAATCCAGCGGCTCGCGGTCCGCGATCCCGTAGGCAAGCCAGCCATCCTGGCCGAGCATGCGGGTCAGCCTGCGGCCGGCTTCGCGCGGATCCCCCTTCACGATCCGTCCGACCTCTCCTCGGCGCTCCGTGATCCAGTCCTCGAGAGACCGGGCGAGCCGCCTGTGGCGATCGTCGAACAGCGGCAGGGAAAGGACGGTCTCATCGAAGACCGGCGCCAGGATGTCGCTCTCGATCATCCCGGCATCCGTCCGTGCGGCCGGCCCTTCACGCTCGAGCAGCGCGCCGCCGGGACAGACGGCTGTCGCAACCGCTTCAAACGACATGGCACATTCTCCCTTTGCCTCCGGCCCCGGCATGAGCAGGCTCGCCCACGCTGGCCGCGGCGATCGATGGTTCCGATTCCGGCCTTCCGCTCGGCGTCCGCAGCGAAAACGTCCTCTCCCGGCTCGTCGAAGGGTCGCCGGGACGAAGGCTCAGCACCCCCTCCGTCGGCCGCATGACGACGGCGGCGACGGTCTTCTCGCGGCGGATGTCGTCGGAGCCCGGCACGCAGATCGGCGGGCGCGAGAGAAGATCGAACACCGCTCGCTCGTCGAGCGTTCGAGGTGCCTTTGCGAGCCAGTCTTCGCAGGCCCGCAATCGAGCGAGCGAGCTGTTGCGGGCGAAGACGTTGATCTCGTCCTCCGTCGCGAAATCCGGATCGAGAAAATGATTGGCGTGGGCGAGTTTTTGGCCGCGGGTGACGGCATAACGTCCGCCCAGCGCCTCCACCCACGCGACCTGCCATTGGTCGCACAGCATGAACGAGCGCGAGCTTGCAAGCTCGAGATGCTGCAGCCTGTCGATGGCGTCCTCGACGTCGGTCGCCCGGTCGAGCAGATGGCGGATCGCGAGATAGGGCGGCACGCCTGCCTGCCAGTCGCCGCCGAGCACGAGATTGAGGCCGACCGCCAGACCGGCGGCATTGACGCCGAGATAGCCGAGAAGGCCGGTGAACGAGAACACCAGCGCTCGGCCGTCCGGCCGGTCGCTCTCGACGTCGAGCAGGCAGAGCTCGCGATCGAGATCGCCGTTCACGTCGACGGTCTGTGCAAGCGTCGGCGACGACGTCCGGCAGGTCGCGAAGGTGGTGCAGTCGCCGGCGGCAGGGATCCTGCTGTAGCCCATCAGCTCGCGACGGGTCTGCAGCAGGATCGCCGCTTCGAGCGGGATCGAAGCGCCCTCGGCCAGGCCCTCGATTTCCCGGAACAGGTCGGGCAGCTGACGCTCGATCGCATGACCATAGGCGTGCAGCTCGGGGGTCAGATCGGCAAGCGACCTGGCCGAGGGAGAGAGATGGTTCAGCCGCGCAAGCCCATCGTCGAGAAAGGCGTGAATCGCAGCCCTCGCCTGCTCACCATGGGCCACGCCACGCTCGAACGGCGCACCTCGCAGGACGATGTGGCGAATCCCGGCCATGGTTCAGGCGACCTTTCGATCGGCGGATGGCGGCTTGCCGCCCGCAAGCAGGCGTTCCCTGACCGCCGGCCATTCCGGACGCAGGATCGAGAAGTAGATGGCGTCGCGCCGCCTGCCGTCCGGCATGTAGTTGAAGCTGCGCAGCACGCCCTCTTCGACGGCGCCGATGTTGAGGAGGCCCTTTCGCGCCTGCATGTTCAGAACGTCGGTCTTGAACTCGACACGCTCGCAGCCGAGGGGCTCGAAGGCGTACTCCAAGAGCGCCAGCTTGGCCCAACGGTTGACGCCCCGACCGCGAAACGCGCGGCCGAGCCAGGACCAGCCGATTTCGAGGCGGCGATCGGCCTCGGCCATGTTGCCGTAGCACATGCTGCCGGCGAGCTCGCCGGAGACCTTGTCGATCACCATGAAGACCGCACGCTTGCCCTCGGCCATGTCCTGAAGGCCGGACTCGATGAAGTTGTCGAGATCGGCCTCGTCGTCGATCCTCGCCACGAAATAGCGCCAGATATCGGCATCGAAGACGAGTGCCCGTAGCGCTTCGCGATCGCCTTCCTCCAGCGGGCGCATGATCACGCCTTCATTTTCGAGGCGGGCGTCGATGGCGGTCTTCCAGTTCATCTCAGTTGCTCCCTTCGAGGCGATGCTGTTCGAAAATGTCGATGACCTGGCGCGGCGTTCGCATCGCCGCCAGATCCTGTTCGGTGAAGCGTTCCAGGCCGACGCCGGTGTCTTCGCAAAGGGCGGTGACCAGGAGAACCATCTTCATCGACGTGAGGCCGTAATGTTCGGCAAGGCTTCGATCTAGCTCGATCTTCTGGTCGGCGCCGAGCTTCGGGCCGAGAAGCCGGCTGAGCTGGCGGTGCAGGCTTGCTTCGATCATGGCTGACATTCCTCCCGATAAGCGCGCTCGATCGCGTCGCCGTAGACCTCCTGAATGACGCCGCGCCTGGGCTTGGACTGCGAGGTCAGGAGGCCGTTCTCGATGCTGAACGGCTCGTCCGCCAGGACGACGCACGCGAGCCGCTCCTCGATCTTGCCGGCCGCCGACGCCGCCTCTCTCGCCGCGTCCTTGGCCTGCTCCGGGTCGGCACCGGCCGCCGGGCAGACGATGGCGCCAAGATGCGTCCGGCCCGAGCCGATCACGATGGCGTTCTCGATCAGCGGGTCCGCAAGGATGCGCTCCTCGACATAGCGGACCAGAATATTGCGGCCGTTTTCGAGAACCACGACGTCGTCGGCACGCCCCCTCACATAGAGGTAGCCATCGTCGTCGATGTGGCCGAGATCGCCGGTGATCACCGTGCCGTCGGGCGCGAACATGGCCTCGGAGGCGCCTTCCCTGGCGAACAGATAGCGCGTGTTGACCGGCGCATCGCTGCGCACGCGGATGATTCCGTCCTCGCCGATCCAGACATGCTTGCCGGGCAGGGGCCGGCCGACGCTCCCTCGCCGACGGGCGCCGGGATGGTTCTTGGTGACGATGCAGGTCTCGTTCATGCCGTAGCCCTCGAAGATGGCCACGCCGCATCGTTCCTCGAAGAAGCTGAGAACATCGGGCCTGGCCGGCGCCGAGCCGGTCCAGAGATAGCGAATGTTCGGGCCGAGCGCGTGTGTCGCCGCACGCTTCAATGCCTGCTTGTCACGCGGCTCGGTGCCGGGTTCGCTCGCAGCACTCTCGATCTCGCTCTTCAGCGCCTCGAAGAACGCCGGGACACCCATCACCACCGTCGGCGCCTCGCGCTTCAGCGCATGGAAAGCGAGCTCGGCAGTGGTGATCACCACGTCATGGCCGTGGACCAGCGCCGAATAAATCCAGTAGCGCTGCTGCAGAAGCGAGAGCGGCAGGAACACGAACAGCTTGTCGCCGGCGCCATGGTGGAAGATGGTCTGCACCGCGGCGATCGATAGGTCGATGCTCGCGACGGTGGCCGCAAGTCCCTTGGCATCGCCCGTGCTTCCGGACGTGAACTTGATGGTGCTGACATCCTCCGGCGCCCAGCGCATGCGCTCGAGCCGGAGCACGTCGACCGGCGCCATCGCCTCGACCATGACGCGATCGATCGCGATCACGCCCGGGGCGTCGTCGGCCTGATCCGTGAACAGAACGGCGAGGCCGTAGGTGTCGATGAGCGTGCGCCCGGAGACGAACTTGCCAGCCTCGAAGCCGGCGGTCACCAGGCCGAGCCGGAGTGCCGCGAGATCGAGCAGCACCCATTCCAGCCGGTTGCGTGACAGAATGCCGACGCGATCGCCGCGTGAAAGGCCAAGCCGCTGAAGATAGAGTGCCGTCCGCTCGATCAGCTGGTCCAGCTCGCCATGGGTGAGCGTCGTCCTGGCACCCGGCCGGTGGAAAGCGATGGTCCGCTCCGGCACGCGCGGCCCTTCCTGCAGGGCGTTGACGACCGAGTGGCCGGCGTCCGCCTGGACCTGTTTCGACGTGATCATGCTCATCGCGACACCACTCCCTTTTCGCTCGCAGCCTCGAGGTGGACGCCGATCGCCCTGATCGTACGCAGCCGCGCCACGTCCTTGAGCGAGACCGCCATGCCGTAACGCTTGCGCAGGGCCGCGACGATCCGGATGGTCGCGAGCGAAGTCGCCCCAAGGTCCTGCAGGCTCGCGGTCGGATCGACGGTTTCCCGCTTCAGGATGTCCCGCCAGATCGAAGCCAGCTCGGACTCGATCCCCGGCCGGAGCTCGGCCGCGTCCTCGTCGGACGTCTGCGGCTTCGCCGGGTCGACGAGGGTCAGCGAGGACAGCGCCTTTCGATCGACCTTGCGATTGCCGGTGAGCGGCAGCCGCTCGATGGCGACGAAGCGATCCGGCACCATGTAGTCGGGCAGGTGCAGGGCGAGATGATCGGCAAGGTCGTCCGGTGTCGCCGGATCTCCTCCGGCGACATAGAAGGCGACCAGTCGAGGCCCATCGCCTCCGTCGATGACGACCGCCGCGGCCTGCTCCACGCCGTCATGCGCCACCAGCCTGGTCTCGATCTCGTTGAGCTCGATCCTGTAACCGTTGACCTTCACCTGAAAGTCGCTGCGACCGAGGATCTCGATGGTGCCGTCGGGCAGATAGCGGCCGACGTCGCCCGTGTCGTAGAGACGCTCGTTCAGCGCTTCATGGTGGAAGAACGCCTGATCCGTGCGTTCGGGATCGCGCCAGTAGCCGCGCGCAAGCCCGATGCCGGCCGCATGCAGGCCGCCCGCGACCCAGTCCGGGCATTCGCGGCCGTGGCGATCGAGAACGTAGTAGCGGTTGTTGCCGTTCGGCCTGCCATAGGGGACGGTGTGCCAGGAGGGGTCGACGTCGTCGATCGGGTAGAGAATGTTCCAGACCGTCGTTTCGGTCGGTCCGCCGAGGCTGACGGTCTGCATGGCCGGCCGCTCCCTCCGCAGCGTCGCGGCGAGCGGCACCGGGATGCGGTCGCCGCTCATCATCACCAGGCGAAGGCTTTCGGGCAGGCCCGCGTCCCAGAGCATCTGCACGATCGCCGGGACGGAATTCCAGACGCTCACGCCGGCAGAGCGACCCAGTTCCGCCCAATGGGACGGATCCAGCGCCAGCTCCTGGTCCGGCAGGATCACCGCAGCGCCCGACGAGAGCGCGCCGAAGATGTCGTAGACCGAGAGATCGAAGTTGAAGGCGGAGACGCCGAACAGCCGATCGCCCGGGCCGACCTCGAAGCGTCGATTGATGTCGGCGACCAGATTGACCACGCTTCGGTGGCTGATCATCACGCCCTTGGGCTGGCCGGTCGAGCCGGATGTGAACAGGACGTAGGCGAGATCGTCGGGGTCGTGGCCGGCGAGCGGCGGCGGTGGCTGCAGCCCGGCTTCCACCGTCATCTCGTCGATCGGCAGCACCGGCAGATGCCCGCAGGCCGGCGGCAACCGATCCAGCGCCGTGGACTGCGCGAGGATCACGCGGGCCTCGCCATTCTCGACGAGATGCCGGATCCGCGCCTCCGGCAGATCGGCATCGATCGGCAGATAGGCGCCGCCCGCCATCAGGGTGCCGAAGGCGGCCGCGATCTGCTCCCAGCCCTTGCGCATGAGGACGGCGACCAGTTCGTCGCGCCCGACGTCATGCGCGCGCAGCCAGTGCGCGATCGCCGCGGCCCGTTCGGCGAGCTCCCGGTAGGTGATGGTCCGATCGGATAGAACGATCGCATCAGCCTCAGGCGTCGATGCGGCCTGGCGCAGAAAGGCGGCCTGCAGCATCTCGTCCGGAAGGGGCGTCTCGGTTACGTTGACCGCCCGACGGCGGGCACACTGGCTTGCGGGGAGAGAGGTCAGCGCCTGTGCCTCCCATGCCGTCGGTGCGGTCAACGCTCGCAGCGCCCGGCGGAAGACCGCTGCGAACTCGTCGATGAAACCGGCCGGGAACAGGGCCTCGACCGCATCGAACTGGATGACGAGAGCATCCGCCTTTTCCATGGCGAACAGGTTGAGCCAGACCTGCGGCGTCTGGCTGATCGAAAACACCTCCTTGCCAAGACGATCGAGGGCGGAGCCGTCGAGACCATCGCCGGGGGCACCGATGGCGCAATTGAAGGTGACCGGCATCGAGGCCGATGCAGCACCCTGCCGTTCGGCCAGCGCCCGCATCACCTCGAGCCCGGAGAACTGACGATGCTCGAGCCCTTCGGCCATCGCCGCCTTCAGGGCGGTGGTCCGTTCGGCGAACGTCGTCCACTTTCCGAAACGGCAGGGAATGAGCTGGGGGCTGGTGAAGTTGCCGATCACCTGGAAGATGTCGGGATCGGTCGGCATGCGGTTGGCCAGCGTCACATTGAGCGTGAAGTCGTCGCCGCCCGAAAACATGGACAGGGTTTCGGCATAGACACTTCCCAGCACGACGGTCGGCGTCAGGCCCAATTCCCGGCCATGGTCGCGGATCGACGCCCACGCGGCAGCCTCGATCGTCACCTCGCTTCTCACCGACGGCGATGCGGAGAGCGAGCCGGGGTCCCGGCGTATCGGCAGCTGCGGCGCCGGGGGGAGGCTGTCCAGGCGTTCCAGCCAGTAGTCCCGCGCTCGTGCATAGGCAGGCGTCCCTCGCTGCTCCTGGTCGAACGCGATCTGATCCCTGCAGCCGACGCCGAGCGCCGCAGGCATCAGCGCCGGCTGCTGGTAGGCTTCGGCCCAGTCGCGGAAAAAGATGAACATGCTGATGCCGTCCATGACGAGGCCGTCATGGCTGACATGCAGGACCATGTCGTCGTCCGCGAAGATCGAGACCCGAACGTCCAGGAGCGGCGCCCGGTCCGCGGGCAGGACCTGGTGCGACATCTCCGATCGGATGGCGAGGCGCGCCCTGCCCTGCGCGTCCCGGTCCAGAGCGCGATGATCGTAGCGGCGGATGGCGAGCGTTACGGCGTCCGCCGGCAGCTCCTGCTGACGGGAGCCATCGATGAAGGCGGTGCGAAGGGCGCCATGACGTTCGATGACCCTGGCGAGCGCTGCCTGCAGGCGGTCGATGTCCCAGCCGCCTTCGAGCTCGTGATAGACGTGGGACGAGACGCCGCCCAGCCCGAGCTCGTCGCCGCGGCCGATCCAATAGGCCTGCTGCATATCGCCGAGCGGAAAGACGGAGGCGGCCTCGTCGGTCGCGAGATAGGCGACGATGGCGGGCTTTTCGTCACGGAGCCTGGCGATCAGCTCGGCATCCAGCCGGGCGGTCGGACCCTCCAGGCGAAGATCGTCACCGGCGAGCGCGATCTGCACGCCGCTCGCCTCGAGCGCGTCGAGAACGGCCGGGCGGTTCATCGCACCGCTCCCGACGTCGTGACCGGGCTCGACGTCCGGGACTCGAGATCACGGGCCAGCTCGAAAATCGTGAGGTCCCCCATGAGCTCGGCGACGGTGACCTCGATCGCATGCTCGTTCTGCAGGCGATATTGCAGGGCGATCGCGTTCAGGGAGTTCAGGCCGAGGCTGGCGAGGCTTCGCCCGGCCGCGTCGACATCCGATGGAAGCCGGATCATGACCCTCGCGGTCTCCTCGATCCAGGTGGCGAGACGGGGCTCGGTGGTCGTCGCATGGATGCTGGTCATGGATGTCACTCCGCTGCCGTGTCGATGGCGGTGGCGCCGAGCGCGGGACCGATGGGGGTGAAGAACGTCCGGTCGGCGAGGCCGATCGGCGAGCCCGGCGCGATCAGGGTGATCGTGTCCGGCCAGTCGGTCGGAAGATCGCGCCCGAGCGATGCCGAAAGCCTGGCGGCGAAGCGCGGCATGACCGCAGCCGCACCCGCCGCGAGCAGGGAGGCGCTCGCCAGCTCAAGCGCGATCGCCGTCCGATAGCGATCGGGATCGGTCGTCGCGAGCAGCCGCTGGCTTCGCTCGAAGCGCAGGGCGTCGACGACCAGACCGTCGAGCTCTCGCGCTGCCTGGTTCAAGGAGAACCCCTCGGCGCCCAGCGCCATGGCGATGGCCTGGCGGCGCCACTCGAGCCGGGCGAGATGGCTCCGATGCCCGGCGGTCCAGTCACCGGCATCGGGTGCGCGGCCGTGGAACACCTGCTCGACCCGCCGGCCGAGATCCTGCAGCCACGCCTGCCAGCGCCCGATCAGCACCTCGTTCACGCAATCGGAGAAGGCGGCGAGCTCGAAATTGGCGCGCTCGATCTCGCCGCGGGTCAGCGATAGATAGAAGCGGACCGCATCCACGCTTTCGGGGTTCAGGATCTCCTTGCCCCAGATCGCATGGCGCCGGCTGGTCGAGAACTTCTGGCCGTCGAGCAGGTAGAATTCGTTGAGGTTGTAGTCGATGTCCGGCGTCCACTCGGGATAGGCAAGCCGGTAGAGCACGGGATAGAGGATGCTGTGATAGAAGCTGTTGTCGTAGCCGAAGAAGTGGATGATTTTCCATCGATCCTCCGGCCTCTCTGCCTGCCATGGCCGGCCGATGCGCCGTCCGAGCGCTTCGATGCCGTGGAGAAAGCCGTAGGCCATCTCCGGCCAGACCCAGACCACCTGGCCGCTGCCCTCCGCCTCCCGCGGCTGGATGCCCCAGGCCTGCGGATGGGTGATCGGCAGATGGAAGGGCTCGTCCTCGAGGACGCGCGCGGCCAGCGCCTCGAGGCGCGGCGCGGCCTTGGACATCCGGAGATGTCGCTCGACCTCGTCCCTGAACTCGTGCAGAGGCAGGACATGGCGTCCGAGCGGCCGGATCTCCGGGCTGGCATCGGAGAGCTTCGAGCCGGGGTCGACCAGATCGACGCAGCGGTTGGGCTCGCCGCATTCCTCGCAGATATTGCCGCCGCAGGCGCTGCCGCAGCCGGGGCAGGCGCCGCCCACGTCCACCTCGTAAAGATAGTCGCCGGTCGCGCCGTCGATCAGCGCCGGCTCGTCGGCGAAGACGACCCGTCCCGACGCCACAATGCGCGAAAAATAGTCCCTGACGCCGTCGGCGTAGCCGGGGTCGGTGGACGTCACGGTGTACTGATCGACGCCGATGTCCATGAGCTCGAGCGTCGATCGAATCTCGGCGGCGTAGTAGGCGGCGACGGCGCTTTCGGTCTTGCCTTCCTGCCGGGCGCGTCCGCAGACATAGCTCTGATAATCGTCGCTGCCGGTCAGGTGATAGGCATCGCTGCCGAGCATCCGCTGAAAGCGGACGTAGACGTCGGCGCCGAGATAGGGGCCGGAGAGATGACCCAGATGCAGGTCGCCATTGGGCGTCGGCGGGGTCGAGAAGACGAAGATCGGCCGGCCGGGATCGTCGGCCTTGCCGTCGGCGGCCATGGCGACGGCGGACGTCGCCGCACGCGCCGGGTCCCGCCAGTAGAGGTCGGCGAAGATCAGCGCCTCGCCGCCGGTGTTGCGGATGACGTGGCGCTCGAAGGGATCGAAGCCGATCACGTCGCCGGCGGCGATGGGCACCGCGGCGCCATCCACAAGGACTTCGCCCTTCCCTTCGATGATGACGAAACTCTCGCTCTCGTCATGCCGGTGCTCGGCGGAGCTTTCGCCCGGCTGGACACGCCCGAAGGAAAGGCCGAAGCCGTGGCTCGGCACGTCATCGAAGATGCCGCTGTCGGCCATGTCGATTCCGAACATCCGGCTGAAGGCCGCATCGGTAAGGGTTGCCTTTTTCATCGAACGGCCTCCATGGCAAAACGGTCGCGGACCAGATCGGCGGCCTCGGCGGAAATGGCCGGCGCCAGGCGATAGCCGGAACCGTTGGCGGCCCCTGCGAAGACGATGCGGCCCGATTCGCCGACCGGCTGCACGATCGGGCTGCCCGACGGGCTGTAGGCGTCGCAGAACACCCGGCCGTTGACCAAGCCGTCGGCGAGATGCGGCATGTAGCGGGCGAGGATCGCCTCGGCAGCGCTTCGATGCGTCGCCGTGATGCCGAAGGGCGGGTCCTGGGGATCCACGTCCCATTCGAGGCAGGTGTAGCTGTAGAGCCAGCGTCCGGCCTCGGGCACCGGCAGGAGGAAGGCATCCTCCTCGGCGAACAGTTCGGCCGCGGCTCCCCGCTCGGGCGGCGTGTCGATGTGAAAGGCGACGATCCTCTTGGTCCGTATGCCGAGATCGACGGTAAACGGCTGGAAAACGGGGGAAAGCGCCCAGGGTCCGGGGGCGAGGATCAGCGCGTCCGCGACGATCCTTTCGCCGGAGCTCAATTGCAGTTCCACGCCACCCGCGATCTCGGAAATCGCATCGAGCGCCACGCCCTCGCGCATGTGCAGCACATGGCGAAGATCACCGGCGATCGTCCGGACGAGCGCCAGCACGTCGGCATATTGAGCCCCCCTGGCGCACCACCGGCCGTAGCCTTCGAGAGGTACCCCGCCTCGTTCGAGCGACGGCGCGCGCTGCAGCGCCGCCTCGTCGACGAATATCTCGTGCACGCGCCTCTCGGCGCCGAGCGGCGCATGGACGTTGAGCGCGACGTCCCTGATCGGCAGATCCGGCCGCTCCCGCCGCCAGCGTTCGTAGAAGGTCTGGCTGGCCCGGGTCATCTGCCGGCTCCGGGCCGCCCGGCCGAGCGGAAAATGCAGGCCGACCGATCGGGCCGAAGCACCCAGCCCGGCCAGGTCGCGGTCGATCACGAAGAGGTCGGCGTCCGGCTGTTGGGCGTGGATCTGACGTGCCACCATCATGCCGATGATGCCCGCCCCAGCGATGGCGATCCTTCGGTTCATGCTCGCCCTCCTAGGCAAATTTCTGGCCGAGATCGGGCGCCGTCGGCGCCCAGTCGATCATCGAGGTCATCTGTTCCGGGGTTCGCACGCCGCCCTCCAGCCGATCGATGATGCGCTGGCTGCGCCAGGCGAGCAGACTGAGATTCGGGTCCGCCAGTCCCTTCTGACCGACCACCGCGTTCTGGAGAAAGATCCGCCGATCGTCGGGTCCATTCCAGACCGCGGCGTAGTCGCCATCGACCTTGTACTCGGTGCCTTCGCGCTCGATGCGCGAGCCTACTCTTTCCAGAAAGGCCGTGGAGGCGTTCTGATAGCCGGTGGCGAGGATCACCATGTCGGCCTGCAGGAATTCCTCGCAGTCGTGATCGCCATGGCGGACGATCACCATCCAGCGACCCTGGTGCTCCGCGATCTGCGTGACCTCGCGGTTGGGTAGAAGTGCTGCGCTGCCGGGTCTCTCCTCGACGAACTGCTGCAGATAGAGCCGCTGATAGATGTCGCGCAGCGTCGACTCCGAGACGCCGTCGCTGGTCAGGATGTTCTTTCTGATGAAATCCGCCCGCTGATCCTTGCCGAGCCCGGAGAAATAGTCGAGGAAGCTCGGCATGAAGAGGTCATTGGTGAAGGGCGTGTCGTCGATCGGCCAGAAGCAGGTCCGGCGCGACACCCAGGTGACGTGATCGGGTGCTTCGGATTCCGGCCGCGAGATCAGGTCGAGCACGGCTTCCGCTCCCGACTGACCGCCGCCGATCACGACGATCCGCTTGCCCTTGAGATCACCGGCCTTGCGCATGAAGTCGGCGGTGTGGAACATCGTGGGCCCGAGCTTGCCGTGGGCGAATGCCGGAACCTTGGGGGATTTGCCGACGCCGATGGAGATGTTTTCGGTGCGCACGATTCGGCGCTTGGTCTTGACGACGAAATCCCGGTCGAAATCGACGGAGATCACTTCCTCGTCGAAGTTGACGTTCTCGTTTTCCTCGCTCGCCCAATGCATGTATTGGGCGAATTCCTTGCGCGAGACGGCGTCGAACTGAGCATTGAGGAAGTGGTAGATACGTCCGCGGCTGTGCAGGTAGGATATGAAGGAAAAGCGGCTGGTCGGGTCCGACAACGTCACGAGATCCTTGAACAGCGACACCTGCAGCGTCGACGAGGGGATCTGCATGCCCTCGTGCCAGTCGAATCTCGGCTTGCTGTCGAAGAAGATGTTCTCGGTATTTCGCGGATACAGAAGCGAGGCGAGGCTCAGATTTGCCGGTCCCACACCGATTCCCACAATCTTGTAGATCATCACTTCCTCCAACTTGGGCAACACATTTTTTGACCAACCTCGCACGCTTTTCCGCCAGGCCATTTCTTTAGAAAATCCAATCGCGCAACATCGAGCCTGATAGTATTCGACCAATAAATTCAAATTAACCAACACAAGTTCGATAAAACCTCCTATTGATTGTCTTGCATTTTTCTCTCCTATACGAGATCCGTTTTCGATAGAGAAAAGGGGCTTGCCGTTTTTGTTAAGTTGAACGGTAGAGCTGGCGCGTTCTCTCCGCTGTGGTTTGTTTGTAAAATTTTCGTCTTATTGATTTTTTTTTTGTGAGAATCGCATTAAATGTGCAGTTGCAGCACAATCCCGGAGCGTTTTGGAATGAACATCTGCTTGCTTGGAGGTTTCGAGGTCCTGGACGGCCAGGGAGCTCGGATCACGGGCATCACCCGCAAGGTGACCCTGGTCCTCGCCGCCCTGGCAGTCGCCGGGCCGCGAGGTCTAAGGCGTGAGTTCATCGCCGAACTGGTGTGGCAGAAACGGCAGGAGGAACAGGCGCGTGCGAGCCTTCGCCAGGCCCTCAGCGCCATCCGCAAACTCCTCTCGACCCAGAATGCGCTGTCACTCGAAACAGACAGCACCTATGTTCGGCTTCAGGGGCCGGCGGAATGCATCGACTGCCGGCATTTCGAGCAGCTCGTCGCTCGGGCCGATCAAGAAGCCTTCCAGGACGCCGCTCGGCTCTATCGAGGCGAGATCCTGGCGGATTTCGTCTTCGACCACGGCTTGGACAGCCATTTCGGCGCGATTCGCGAGCACTACAAAAGACTGGCCGTCACCCTGCTCGAGGAGATGAGCCACGAGAGCGCCAGCCTGGCACGTTGCGAAAAGCTGGCGCGCTGCCTTCTCGAGACCGACCCGAGCCTGGAGGAGGTGCACAGGGCGCTGATTCGCGTCTACATGGCCGCGCGCAAGCAGAATGCGGCGCGACGACAGTTCGAGGCCTGCAAGACCATTCTCGCGCGAGAACTCGAGGTCGCGCCCGAGCCGGCGACGGCGGCGCTGCTCGGGACCGAGGAGGCACCGCCCGCGAAAGCGGACGTCAAGCCCGACGACGCAGCGACGCGGAGGCCTGGCGACGATCCCCGATCGACCGCCCCCTGGCCGCCCCTGTCCGCCCCGGAGGTCCGGCCGAGAAACGCTCACCCCTGGGTGGTCGTGATGCCGTTTCGCCAGCTCGGCAAGGAGGATGACGGGTTTCTCGCCGAATGCATCACCGAGGACATCACCTCGGCGCTGTCGCGCGTTCGCGACTTCTTCGTCATCGCAAGGCAGTCGGCGGTGGCTTATGCAAATCGCGCCGTCGATCCGCGTCAGATCCGACAGGATCTCGACGTCCACTACGTCGTGCAGGGTTCGATACGCCGAAGCGGCGACAGGACGCGGATCAATGTCGAACTGCTCGACGCCGAACGCGGCAAGCATCTCTGGTCCGAGCGCTACGACATCGACGAGGCCGGCTCCTTTCAGGTTCAAGACCAGATCGTATCGCAGGTCGTCGGCGCGCTGTCGCCGTCAATTCGCGCCTCGGAGATCGAACGCGCCTGCCAGCGCACGACGGACATCCCCGGCGCCTATCATCTGGTGCTGCGCGCCTATCCGCATTTCTGGGCGCATGAAAAGGCCGAGAACGAAAAGGCCCTGGCACTTCTGAAACAGGCGACCGAGCATGATCCCGACTACGCGCTGGCGATCGCGCTCAAGGGCTGGTGCCATGCCCAGAATGCCGTCTATCTTTGGAGCACGACGCCGACCGAAGATCGCAGCCTGGCGATGGCATGCGCCGACCAGGCGGCACGTCTTTCGCGGATCAACGAGCATGGATCGACGCTGGTGGCGATCGGCGCCACCTACAGCATGACCTCGGCCGATCGCGGCCTTGCCTGGAGCTTCATCGAACGAGCGCTCGCCAACGACCCGAACAACGCATGGGGCTGGATGCGCGCCGGCTGGCTGCAGGCCATGTATCATCAGCCGCGGGAAAGCCTGGAAAGCCTCAGTCAGGCGGAGAAGCTGAGCCCCTATGATCCGTTCCTGTTCAACATCTATTTCGGCCAGGCGCTGGCATGGGCCTCGCTCCACGATCTGGAGCGGGCGATCGAGCTGATGCACAAGGGCCTGGCCCAGGCGCCCGGCGTGACCTGGGCCTATCGCATGCTCGCCTCCTTCTACGCCAGCGCCGGCGATCAGGAAAAGGCGGCCGTGACGCTCGAGAAGTTCCTCAAATACTATCCCGACATCACCATCCGAAGGCTGCGCGAAAGCCTGCCGCCTTCTCTGGTCGAGAACAATGCCGCCTATTTCGAAGGATTGCGGCAGGCGGGATTCCCGGACGGATAGACATTACGGGCAGGCCTTCACGACAGTCCGATACGGACCCTGCTGCGATCGTCTCGACCGAAGGTTGAACGGCGATCGCGGTCAGACCGCGGCTGCGAGGTCTTCGATATAGTCGCAATCGCGCAAGCGCGATGCGTCCGGGCGCGCCGAAAGGAGTCCGCTCGCTTCGAGAGCACGGGTGACCCGCCCGGCCTTGACCGCGATCATGCTGAACGAGCTCGACGATCCGAGACCGTGGGAAGGCTCGCCTGCGCCGGGGATGAAAACCGAGACCCCCTCGTCGACGGCCAGCGTCAGGTCATAGTCGTAGCCGACCAGCGGTTCGCCGCTGTCCATGAGCGACAGATGCTCGCGAAGCGGCTCGAGAACTTCCGGCAGGGGACGATCGGCGAAACCGGTGCAAAGCACGACGACGTCCGCCTCGATCTCCACCGTGCCATGATCGTGGCGGCTTGCTGCCCGCAGGACGTAAACGCCATCGTCCCGCCGTTCGACCGTCGTGATCTCGTGCCCCGGAACCATCCGCATCCGCTCCTGACCCAGAAGGGCGTCTTCGTAGAGCGAGCGATTGAGCGCGGACAACGCTTCGCGATCGGCCGCCGCGTAGTTGGCCCGTGAAACTTCGGCAAGCACGGATTGCCGTCCCTCCGACGGGAGCTGGAAGAATGCATCGGATTCTCTCGGGTGGAACATCCGCTGAATGAACGGGCTGTGATTGCCGTGATGGAACCCCAGCGAGCGTTGCAGGCAGGTGATCTTGCTGTTCGGAAACTGCGTGTGCAGGTGAAGCGTCACCTCGCAGGCCGTCTGGCCGGCACCGACCACGCAGACACGCAAGGGCGCGCATGCGTCGATCGCGCCGATCTTCTTCAGAAACTGGGTGCCGTGAAAGACCTTGTCGCCGAGATGAGCCCGGAACGGTCGAGGGATATTGAGCGGCTGACCGGCGCAATAGGCCACCGAGCGCGTCATGAACGCACCGCCGTCGGTTTCGACCCGAAGGAGCGTTTCGCCGTCGCGAGGCCTCTCCAGAGAGACGCTGCTGACCGGAGTTTCGTAGCGGACATAGTCGTCCAGAAGACGGGCGGCCCAGGCGACGTAGTCCGACCATTCGATCCGGCTGACGGCACCGCCACCGGCGCCGTAGACCAGGGAGCCGAACTCGAAAAGACGGTCATGCTCCTTCAAATAGTTGGCGAAGCTGTAACGGCTTCGAGGGTCGCGCGGGGTCGCGAGGTCGCGGAGAAAATGGTGCTGGATATCCGCATTGCGAAACAGGAGCCCCGTCTGCCAGCCCGGCCCGGCACCGCGTTCGAGAAAGGCGACACGCTGGCGAAGGGCCAGGCTGCGACCTTCGTCGAGATCGTCGAGGGCGGCCGCGAGCGCGACTCCGGCAGGACCGAAGCCAATGCCAACCAGATCCAAGACCTGCTCAGTCGTCATTGGTAGATTCCCCCTCGGGCTGCAGATTGAAGATGTGCCAAACCAAAGGCGATGGCCGTTCAGATCGTTCCGATACATCGAATATTATGGCAACAGCCAAAATACTCAAAGGTATATTTATCAATATATTCTATTACATGACTTGTTATTTCCATATGCGAATCACAATGAAAATATATCTATTTATTATTTGAAATATATTCGATATCACTGAAGTATCATCGGCAGGATCCCGTAATCTCGCGGGATGGTCACCGCAGACGAGGTGCCTTTCGATGTTCGACAAATCAGCGCCAGCCATGCCTTCCGCATTCATGGACAAGGCCGGCGACCAGCTCTGCACCGAACCCGTCGGCGTTGCCATGGACCGATCCCACGGCATGGCGATCCCGATCCACTGGTATAATGTCGTCGCGGACCTGCCGTTCGATCTGCCGCCCGACATTCCCCAGCGGCAGACAGGCAACGGCTCGGGCCGACCGAAACTGCAGCTGCCGCTCGCCCTGGTGCGTCAGGGACTCAGCCGACAGCGTGCCATCGAAATTCCAGATCCCGTACGTGAACAATACAGGTCGTGGCGGCCGACACCGCTCGTGCGCGCGCGGCGCCTCGAGGCTCATCTCGGCACGAAGGCGCGGATCTACTACAAGTACGAAGGCGCGAATGCCAGCGGCAGTCACAAGCTCAGCACCGCCATCGGCCAGGCCTACTTCTACCGCGAGGCGGGCGCGACGCGGCTCACGACCGGAACCGGAGCCGGCCAATGGGGAACAGCTCTGGCGATCGCCTGCCAGGCTTTCGGCCTTGCCTGCAAGGTCTACATGGTCGGCTCGAGCTTTCGGCAAAAGCCCTATCGGCAGACCATCATGCGCCTCAACGGTGCCGAGATCGTGGCGAGTCCGAGTTCGGATACCGGCGCCGGTGCGAGGCTCCTGCGCGAAGGCAAGATGGATGCAGGCAATATCGCCTTTGCCGTGACCGAGGCGCTCGAGGATGCCTTGTCGCATGAAGGGACGCAACTCAGCGTCGGCAGCGGCGAGGCTTATTCGATCCTGCATTCCACCGTCATCGGCCTGGAGGCGCAAAGCCAGATCGCCGACGATTTCCACGACTATCCCGATGTCGTCATCGGTTCGCTCGGCGCCGGCAGCAATTTCGGCGGCATTGCCATGCCGTTCATCGGCGAACGGCTGCGCAGTCGAACGCCGGTTCGCTGCATCGCGGTCGAGCCGGCTGCCTGCCCGAAGCTGACCCGCGGGCGCTACTGCTATGACTACACCGATGGCTCCGGCGTGACGCCGCTGCAGAAGATGTACACGCTGGGCTCACAATTCCGCACCGCCGGCACCCACGCGGGCGGACTGCGCTACCATGCATGTTCGAAGCTGATCAGCGCTCTTTACGACAACGATCTGATCGAGGCCGTCGCCCATCGTCAGTCGGAGGTGTTCGACAGCGCCATCCTGTTCAGCCGTCTCGAAGGCATCCTGCCCGCGCCCGAATCGGCACATGCCATTCACGAGGCGATCCGGGAAGCGAAGCGTGGCGATGCGGAAGGCGGGCAGCCGGCCATTCTCTTTTGCCTCAGCGGTCACGGAATGTTCGACCTCGCCGCCTATGCCGATCACCTGAACGGGGAGCTCGAAGACGTGGTGGTGAGCGACGACGACATCGAAGCCTCCCTGGCTCATCTGCCAGTGGTCTGATCGAAAGCAGCCTTTTTCCCAAGGGAGCGAACAATGACCAGTTCAGATCCACGCCAGATGGTCATCGACATGCTGACGGCGACGACGCGGCCGAAGACCATGGGCAGCGTCGAGATCACCGACGAGACGCCCCTTGGTGGCGCCGGCCTCGGCGTGAACTCGATGGCCATGCTGCAGACCTTCGTCGGGATCGAGCAGGAATACGGCATCGTCTTCGACGACCGTGCAGTCGCCGGTGCCGATCTGTGCACGGTCGGCGATCTCGTCGACTTCGTCAGAAGGACGATCGCCTCGGCATCCTGATGAATCGCCGAAAGGAAGCCCGACCATGCGGCAGCGCTTCAATTTCCTGGTCCGCGAGGGTGCCAGAGCCGTCGATCGGGAACCGCCGTTTCTCCTGCTGCTGCATGGCTACGGCATGTTCCAGGAGCAGTTCTTTACAAAAATAGACGGCTTCGACGAGCGGCTGACCATCTACAGCCTGCAGGCGCCGTTTCGCATCGGGCCCGGTGCCTATCGCTGGTTCGACTTCGAGATGACGCCGGAGGGCCTTCCCTCGATCGACCGGCTGGAGGAGGCGCGAAGCCGTCGCTTTCTGACCGAATTCATCGAAGAACTGCGCCATCGATCGAGATGTGCGCCCCTCTATCTCTTCGGTCACAGCCAAGGCGGCATGATGGCGATGAGCATCGCGCTCACACGACCGGAACTCATCGACGGTTGCGCGGTCGCCAACAGCAGGGTCCTGCCAAGCGCCCTTGCCGTCGCGGTCGATGACGCGCGCATCCGTTCCCTGCCGTTCCTGGTCCGCCATGGTATCGACGATGACGTCATCCCGATCGAGCGCGGCGGCCGGAGAACGTTGCGCATTCTTCAAGCGATCGGCGCAAGCGTGGACTATCGTGAATACCGCTCGGGCCACGCGGTCTCGCCGGCGATGTTGAACGATGTCAACGCTTGGTCGAGGCGCGCCTGCAGCCGTCACTGTGATGCATCGATCCCTCTCGAGACGTCCACCGTCTCCCTATAGGCCGGGCTGCGATCGTCGGTCGCTGCGCATCGCGAATTTACGCTCGATGACAAAAAATTCACGATCTTGAATCGAAAACGAACGCCGTCAGAGGCCTCCCTCGAACGCGACAATGCCATGATGGCTTCGTTGGATCGGGCAAATACAGGCCCGTCACCCGGCGAAGGGGTGGATGACGCGCGGTTTCTGTCGGTCATGCTCCTTTGCGCCGCTGCCGGATCCGGGATCTGGAGGCGTGACGATGACAGAGCTTACGACAAAATCCCCAAGGTCCGTGCAGAGCCATGCCGACAAGCCGTTCGCTTCACTGGAGCGAAGGGTGTCTGCCCTGCTGCGGGCCCTGACCAGATGGAGCAGCTTGACGAGAACTCGTCGGCAGCTCGCACGGCTGGAGCGACACGAACTCCCCGACATCGGCCTGACGCAGCGGCAGCGCCAGCGCGAATGCGCCAAATGGTTTTGGCAGAAGTGACAGTTGAGAGGAGTTGTCGATGGATCAGGGTGGGTCAAAGAAAGTCGACATCGCCTATGACGCGATCAAGGAGCTGGTCCGGGACTGTCGACTGCGCCCCGGCGAACACATACAGATCGGTGATCTCTCGCACCGGCTGAACGTTGGCGTCACGCCAATTCGAGAAGCACTGTTCAAACTCAAGGCAGAGAACTTCATCTGTTCCGATGGCAAGCGAGGCTTCGCCTCGAAGCCGATCAACCTGGATGAAATGAGGGAACTGCATGAAATTGCCAGGGTCGTGCTGGTGCATGTCGTCCACCGCGCCCGCCTGCCCGATGCAGCGTGGACGGCCCTGATCGAGGGCATGGGTGAGATCCTGCCGGATCTTTGGCGGATCAGTGCGACGTCGAATGTGCCGACGCCCGCCGAGCTCCGCTTCGCATCCCGCACCTTGGAGGGAATTTTCGCGTCTCTCGCGGCACTTACGGGCAATGTCGAACTCAGCCGGATCGTGCAGAACTTCAATGACAAGAGCCACTTTGTTCGATTGATCGATCTCCGAACCAAACGTCACCGCCAGGAACTCGCGGAATACGTAAAACGGCTCTTGCGCGCGCTCGAAGGTCAGCGACCTCACGAGGTGGCGAAACTCATCGAGGTCCATTTCGACAGGATCGACGATCGCATGGACGCCTTGATCCGGGAAGCTTTGGTGCAGTCGCATGGCGCGCCAAGAGCGAGACTTTGTTCGCGCCCATGCCTCCCGACCCGAAGCGACGGGCATGCCACGCCGAATTGCATCGTTGCATTAAGCTGACCGGCGACGTCGAACTCGCCGGATTCAAATCTTCGAGCGCAAGGAACTGGAACGAACATGACAAACATCGCACGAAAGTCGGACGCCTTCTTCGGATGGGCCGTGGTCTCGGCGGCCTTCGTTCTGGCGATGTTCGGCTGGGGCATCGGCTTCTACGGACCGCCCATCTATCTTCATTCCGTGATCGAGCGGACCGGCTGGTCGTTGTCGCTGGTTTCGAGCGCGGTCACGCTGCACTTTCTGTTCGGTGCGTTCGTCGTCGCCAATCTGCCGGCCCTCTACCGCCGCTTCGGCGTCGCGAACATCACCATCGCGGGCGCGGTGCTGCTGGCGATCGGCATCTTCGGCTGGTCGATCGCGGCATCGCCGTGGCAGCTTTTCGCCGCGGCTCTGCTCAGCGGCGCGGGCTGGGTGGCCATGGGTGCCGCCGCCATCAACGCGATCATCTCGCCCTGGTTCGTGCGCCAGCGCCCCGCAGCTTTGTCGACCGCCTATAACGGCGCCAGCGTCGGCGGCATCGTCATGTCGCCCTTGTGGGTCGCGCTGATCGCAGCGCTCGGTTTCGCCATGGCGTCGGTTCTCGTCGGTGTCGCCATGGTCGCTGTGGTCTGCGTGCTCTCGCTCCTGTATTTCGCCAGAACCCCGGAATCCATGGGCCAGCAGCCGGATGGTGCTGCGGCCGCCACCGCGACGCAGGTCCACGTCTCCGATCCGCTCCGCTCCGTCGATGGCGGCGCTCTATGGCGGGATCCGTCCTTTCTGACCCTGGCCGCCGGCATGGCGCTCGGGCTGTTCGCCCAGATCGGCCTGATCGCGCACCTCTTTTCCATTCTCGTTCCCGTGCTCGGCGAGCAGGCGGCGGGTTTCGCCATGGGTCTCGCGACCGCCTGCGCCATCGGCGGACGGATGATCGTCGGCTTCGCCATGCCCGAGCATGCCGATCGGCGCCTGGTCGCCAGCCTGAGCTACGGCGTGCAGGTGATCGGCTCGGTGGTCTTTTTGATGGCGAACGGTGATCCGGTCTTGATGCTGATCGGCGTCGCGCTGTTCGGATCCGGCATCGGCAACGCCACCTCCCTGCCGCCGTTGATCGCGCAGGTCGAGTTCAGGAAGGACGACGTCAAGCGCGTGGTGCCTCTGATCGTCGCCATCGGTCAGGCGACCTACGCCTTCGCGCCCGCCGCCTTCGGTCTCGTTCGCACGGTCGACCCGTCGTTCGTCGGCTTCGGGCAGAACCACTCCGCCCTGTTCTTCGTCGTCGCCGCTGCCGTCCAGCTACTGGCCATCGGCTGTTTTCTCGCCGGGCGAAAGCGGCTGGTTTCGGAGACCGGTCTTTCGGATCGGGTCAGTCCGTGACGCCGCCCTCGCCCGCCCCTGCCCTCTCCCCATCGCCGAGCGGAAAGCCGCCATGTCCGACGCGCCATCGATAGCCTCCTTTCGCGACCTGCATCATCGGGACGAGGCCTTCATCATCCCCAACCCCTGGGACATCGGCTCGGCGCGCATCCTGGCATCGATGGGTTTCGAGGCCCTCGCGACGACCAGCGCCGGCCTCGCCTACTCCCGGGGCCTGAAGGACGGCGAGGTGTCGCCTTCGGACATGCTCGATCACTGCCGCGACATGTCGGCGGCCACGCCCCTGCCGGTATCGGCCGACCTCGGCAAGGGCTTCGGCAACCGTCCAGAAGACGTTGCCGATACGATCGATCAGGTCGCCGAGACCGGCGTCGCCGGCTGCTCCATCGAGGACTTCACCGGCGATCCCACCCGGCCGATCTTCGACTTCGATATCGCGGTCGAACGCATTGCCGCCGCGAGCGACGCCGCCAAGGGCCGCGAGCGGGATTTCGTCCTCACGGCGAGATGCGAGAATTTCCTCTACGGCCGTCCCGATCTCGACGACACGGTCCGCAGGCTGAGAGCCTTCGACACCGCCGGCGCCGACGTCCTTTATGCGCCAGGGCTAAATCAGCTGGATCAGATCCGGGCTGTGTGCGATGCCGTGTCGAAACCGGTCAACGTGCTGATCGGCGTGCCTGGATCGGCGTTCCGCCTGCGGTCTCTCTCCTCGGTCGGCGTCAAGCGCGTGAGCGTCGGTTCCAACCTGGCCCGCCTCGCCTTCGGCGAACTGATACGCGCCGCGGGGGAAATGCGCCGAGATGGAACCTTCACCTTCGCCGAGCGGACGGCGGGCTCGTCCGAGATCGAGAATCTGCTGTCCCTGCGTCCTTGATCGGCAGAGCCTGGGGGATCGGGGGGACCGGAGGGGGGAAGCCCGTGAAAGCGACAATGTTGGTGGCCGTCTCCATGTTTCTTGCTCAAGCCGGCGTGATCGGTACCGGCGCTCTCGGCGAGAAACCGGAGACGGTCCGCGGACTGCGCAGGCGCAAAGTGACGTCAGGTCATTCTCCGGCCTGTCCGGCAAGCCTGAGGCGAGGATTTTCACGATGACGCGAAGCCACCGGATTCGACCGCCGCGCCCGCGGAATCCCCGTTTTGGTTCCGGTCCGACGACGAAGCGTCCTGGTTGGTCTGTATCGGCTTTGCACGGCGAGGCGCTCGGGCGGTCGCATCGGTCGGCGGTCGGCAAGGGGCGGCTCCTGGAGGTGATCGAACGCTCGCGGGCGCTGCTGGGCGTGCCCGAAGATCATCGCATCGCGATCGTGCCGGCCTCCGACACCGGCGCCTTCGAGATGGCGATGTGGAACCTTCTGGGTGCTCGCGGCGTCGACGTGCTGGCCTGGGAGAGCTTTGGCAAGGGCTGGCTGACCGACGTCCAAAGGCAGCTGAAGCTGGACGACGTCCGCGCCCTCGAGGCCGACTACGGAAAGCTCCCCGATCTCGATCAGGTGAATCCCGATCACGACGCGGTCTTCACCTGGAACGGCACGACCTCGGGCGTGCGCGTGCCCGACGGCGACTGGATCGACGCCGATCGCGAAGGCCTGACCCTCTGCGACGCGACCTCGGCCGCCTTCGCCATGGACCTTCCCTTTGACAAGCTCGACGTCGTCACCTGGTCCTGGCAGAAGGTGCTGGGCGGCGAGGCGCAGCACGGCATGCTGGCGCTCGGCCCGCGCGCGGTCGAGCGCCTCGAAAGCTGCAGCCCGCCCTGGCCGCTGCCGAAAATTTTTCGACTGACCAGATCGGGCGCCCTGATCGAGGGCGTGTTTCGGGGCGAGACCATCAACACGCCCTCGATGCTCGCGGTCGAGGATGCGCTGGACGGCCTGCGCTGGGCCGAGGAGATCGGCGGTCTGGATGCGCTGATCCGGCGCAGCGAGGCCAATTTCGCCGCGATCGAGCGCTGGGTCGAGGCGAGCCCCTGGGCCGGTTTCCTGGCGGCCGACCCCGCGACCCGCTCGACCACCTCGATCTGCCTGCAGATCGTCGATCCGGTGATCGCCGCACTCGCCCGCGACCGTCAGGCCGCGCTGATCAGGGACATGACCGCACGGCTTGCCGAGGAGGGTGCGGCCTACGATATAGCGGCCTATCGCGACGCGCCGCCGGGCCTGCGCATCTGGGGGGGCGCTACGGTCGAGACGGAGGATGTCGAAGCCCTTCTGCCCTGGCTCGACTGGGCGTTCGACGAAGCCTGCCGCTTTGCCGTCTGACGCCGCCCTCCACGGGTTGCCTGAGCCCGCAAGAGTTGATCGAGCCCGCGAGAGTTGACCGAACCCCCAAGGGTTGACCGAACTGAAGTGGAAAAAACATGGCCAAGGTCCTGATTTCGGACAATCTCAGCCCCGCCGCGGTCGACGTGTTCCGGGAACGCGGCGTCGAGGTGGACGTGCGCACCGGCCTGAGCGAGGGCCAGCTCTGCGAGATCGTCGGCGATTATGACGGCCTCGCTCTGCGCTCGGCGACCAAGGTGACCGCGAAGGTGCTGGCGGCCGCGCGGAATCTGAAGGTGGTCGGCCGCGCCGGCATCGGGGTCGACAATATCGACGTCGCCGCCGCGACCGCGAAGGGCGTGGTGGTGATGAACACGCCGTTCGGCAATTCGGTGACCACCGCCGAGCACGCGATCGCGATGATGATGGCGCTCGCCCGCCAGCTGCCGGCCGCCGACCGCTCGACCCGCGCTTCGAAATGGGAAAAATCCCGCTTCATGGGCATGGAGCTGACCGGCAAGGTGCTGGGGCTGATCGGCTGCGGCAATATCGGCGCGATCGTCGCCGAGCGCGCCCAGGGCCTCAAGATGCGGGTGATCGCCTTCGATCCGTTCCTCGGCACCGAGCGCGCCGAGCATCTCGGCGTCGAGAAGGTGGAGCTGGACGAGCTGCTCGCCCGCGCCGACGTGATCAGCCTGCACACGCCGCTCACCGACCAGACCAGGAACATCCTGTCCGCGGACGCGATCGGCAGGGCCCAAAAGGGGGTGCGCATCGTCAATTGCGCGCGCGGCGGCCTGATCGACGAGACAGCGCTTTTCGATGCGATCAGGGACGGCCATGTCGCCGGTGCCGCCCTCGACGTGTTCGGCGAGGAGCCCGCGAAGAACAACCCGCTGTTCGAGCTCGACGAGGTCGTGGTGACGCCGCATCTGGGGGCGGCGACCACCGAGGCGCAGGAGAAGGTGGCGCTGCAGATCGCCGGGCAGATGGCCGGCTATCTGGTCTCGGGCGCGGTGGTCAACGCCCTCAACATGGCCTCGGTCACGGCCGAGGAGGCGCCGAAGCTGAGACCCTACATGACGCTCGCCAGGCAGCTCGGCTCGTTCGCCGGCCAGCTCACCGAGACCGGCCTCAGGGGGGTCACCATCACCTATGCCGGCCAGGCCTCGAAGCTCAACACCAAGCCGCTCACCGCGACCATCCTGCAGGGCCTTTTGACCCCGCTCCTGGCCAGCGTCAACATGGTCAACGCGCCGCTGGTGGCGCGCGAGCGCGACATCGGCGTGACCACCGTGCATCAGGACCAGATCGAGGGCTACCAGACCCTGGTCAAGCTCGCGGTCGAGACCGAGCGCGGCGAACGCTCGGTCGCCGGCACGCTGTTCCAGGAACGCCGCCCGCGTCTCGTCGAGGTGCGCGGCATCGCGGTCGAGGCCGAGCTCGGCCCGCACATGCTGTTCATCCGGAACGAGGACAAGCCGGGCTTCATCGGCGCGCTCGGCAACACGCTCGGCGACGCCGGCATCAACATCGCCACCTTCCACGTCGGCCGCACCGCACCCGGCGAAGAGGCCGTCGCCCTGGTCGAAGTCGACCAAAAGGTGCCGGACCAGATCCTCGACGACATCTGCAAACTACCACACACAAGACAATGCAAATCGTTGGCGTTTCAGAGACCTTGAACCGACCTTCGCCCGATGCCAACCTTCACCTGATGATTGTGTACCGCCTGCAAGGTTCGCGCAGGCGCACGCTCGCCGCCCCGGGCGGATGGATGCGTCGATCAGGCTGACGCCAATCGGCCGCACCCATCGAACGGCATCGCCTGTCAGGCGGTCCGGCCGCCGCCCTGGCGACGTCTCCGTCAGTCCGCGTTCCAGCCCTCGATCGAAGCGTTCGAATAGGCGGCTTCCAGATCGGCCAGCGGCTCGCTCAGCGTACCGCTGTCGACGGCGCTCTGATGCCAGAGTTCCCAATGCTCAGGCGGCTGGTAGCCGAAGCCCTGATCACGATAGGCGTCGGTCGGTGTCATGCGCTCGAGCACGGCGGCGAGCAGCGACGCGGCGAACGCCTTATCCTCGCCTTCCTGCGGATTGCCGGCGGCGCAATGGGCGAGCACCGCGTCCTCGTTGGCCGGATCCAGCGCGAAATTCATGCCGCGCACCAAGGCCTTGCCGAAGCCCTCGATGATCTCGGGATTCTCGTCGATATAGCTCTGGAGGGCGGCGAAACCGTTGCCGAAGAAGGCGAGATATTGCTCCGGCGTGATCTCGCGCAAATTCACCCCGCGCGATGCCAGGATCGCGGCATCGCTGACCGCGGCGGCATAAGCCTCGACCTCCTCGCGCATGAAGGCGACCGTCGCAGTGCCGCCGTCGCCGACCGGGAGGAAGGTGAAGTCGTCACCCTCGGCCATACCGAGATCTGAGAGGATCGCGCGGGTGAACGCGACCTCGGCGCCATCGGCGGTGCCGACGCCGATCACCTGGCCCTTGAGCTCCTCAGGCGCCTGATAGTCGGAGTCCTCCTGGACCATCAGGCCGAAAACGCTTTTGGGATAGAGATTGTAGAGAAAGACGACGTCGACGTCGCGTGATCTTGCCGCCAGCACCGGCCCGGGCCCGGGTGCGCCGATATCCGCCTGCCCCGCCGACATCGCCTGCAGGACCGAGGAGGAGCCGTCGACCGCCTCCACCGTGATATCGAGGCCGGCATCGGCAAAATAGCCCTCGCCGATCGCCACCCAGAGCGGCGTCCAGGTGATCGCCGATGGGTTCGGCACGGCCACCGTGATCGTGGTCTGCGCCGAAGCGTCCTCGGCACCATGCACGGCTGCGAGGGCGGTCACGCCCAGCGCCAGCCCCATGAGACCACGTCTGTTCCATCCGGCCATCGTCTTCTCCCTGCTCATTTCTTGCGCCGTCGGCGCTTCTTATGCATCCAGTGTATCATTCGGCAGTATGATGTCCATCGGCGGCAGATGATGGGCTGGAGGAAACAGGGAGGACGACACCGATGAAGATCGGCATTGCAGGAGTCGGGCGCATGGGGGCGGCGATCGCCGAGCGTCTGATGGAGACCGGTAGGGACGTGCTGGTCTGGAATCGGAGCGAGGACAAGCTCGCCGATCTGACCGCGAAGGGCGCTGTCGCGTGCACGAGCCCGTCGGCGCTCGCCGAGGCAGCGGACGTGATCATCACCATCCTGACCGATGCGGCCGCGATCGAGGCGGTCTATGACGGTGCCGACGGGCTGCTCGCGAAAAAGCTCGACGGCAGGCTGGTGATCGAGATGAGCACGGTCCGCCCCGAGACCGAGCGCGCGCTCGCGGAGCGGGTGCGCGCTGCCGGCGGCGCCTTCGTCGAATGCCCGGTCGGCGGCACGGTGGCGCCGGCGAAGGGTGGCAAGCTGCTGGGCTTCGCCGGCGGCGAGGCGGCGGATGTCGAGCGCGCGCGACCGGTGCTCGACGCGCTTTGCCGAAGGCTGGAGCATGTCGGCCCGGTCGGTGCTGGGTCCAGCGTCAAGCTCGCGATCAACCTGCCGCTCGCCGTCTACTGGCAGACCCTCGGCGAAGCGCTCGCCCTTTGCCGCTCGCTCGGCCTCGGCGAGGCGCGCCTGGTGGACATGATCGGCGACAGCTCGGCCGGCCCCAACGTCCTGAAGAACCGCCCCGAAGTGGTCGCGAAGGCGCTCTCCGGCGAACCGATCCCCGGCACTTTCGACATCGACGGCATGCGCAAGGACCTGAGGACCATGCTCGCCGAAGCCGAAGGACTCGGTGCCGATCTGCCGGTCACGAAGGCGGCGCTCGCCTGCTATGACGAAAGCGCCGCCGCAGGTTTCGGCGGCCAGGACGGCGCCCGGCAATCCGCCTTCTGGCGTGCGCGCGCCGGGGACTGATCGGGCGTTGCAGGCAGGGCTGCACGCCGCCGCGATGCCGACATTCGTCCGTTAAGGTGACAGCGGCGGAAGGCCTGAAGTCATCGCGGGAACGCCATCCCGTCGAACAGTTTTCGCGCGCTGCGCAGCACCTCGGTCCGGACGACGCCGCCGTCGGCGCCGACATGGACGATCACGGTCATCTCGCCGCTCGGATGCTCGATGGAAAGGTTCTTGGCTTCGCCCGCCGGGAGCCGTGCCACGTCGCTGCCGACGGCGCCCGGCGTCAGGCAGGCGGTGGCGACACTGACGGCGCCCAGAACGCCGATCGACTTGTGGCAGCGATGCGGGATGAACGTCCGCGTCGAGAGGGCACCGCCCGCAAGCCGCGGGGGGCTGACCATGGTCATTTTCGGCACAGTTTTTTCTTCGACGTCGCCGAGGTTCATCATCGGGCCCGCCTGCAGGCGGATTTTTTCCAACGTTGCCCGCAGGCCATCGTTCGCCTCAAGCTCGACCGGGCTTTCATCGCCGGTGATGCCCATATCCGATGCGCGAAGAACCACGCAGGGCATGCCGTTGTCGATCAGCGTCGCCTCGAGGCCGTCGATCACATCGACCGGATGGCCCGTCGGCAAGAGCGCGCCGCAGGTGGAGCCTGCCGTGTCGCGAAACTCGATCGGCACGGCGGCCGCGCTGCCGGGAACGCCGTCGATGCGAGCATCGCCGTCATAGCGGACACGGCCATCCTGCGTGGCCACGCGGGTGATCGCGATCTGGCCGGTGTTCTCCATGTAGATTCGAACCTCGGTTTCGCCACTATCTGCGGGCAGGATGCCGCGCTCGATCGCGAACGGGCCGACGCCTGCGAGGATATTGCCGCAGTTCTGGGCGTCGGTGACGATCGGCTGGTCGACGAACACCTGGAGGAACAGATAATCGACGTCGACGTCCGGCCGGCTCGACGGACGGACCACCGCGACCTTCGAGGTCAGCGGATCGCCGCCACCCATGCCGTCGATCTGGCGCGGGTCGGGCGAGCCCATGATGCGAAGGAGGAGGGCATCACGCCGCTCGGGATCATTCGGAAGGTCGAAGTCCAAAAAATATCCGCCCTTGGAGGTGCCGCCGCGCATCCACATGCAGCGGATGCCGTCAGACATATTTCAGGCCTTTGGCCTCCAGCCGGCCGCGCATGTCGTAGAGATCGAGGCCGAGCTCGCCGGCGGCGAGGCGCTCACGTTTTTCATCCTCGGCGGCCAGCCGCTTCTCGGCCGCTTCGAGAACGCTCGGCGCGTCGCCGCGCGGCACCACACAGACGCCATCGTCGTCGGCGACGATGACGTCGCCCGGATGCACGGCCGTCCCTGCACAGACCACCGGCAGGTTCACCGAGCCCAGCGTTTCCTTGACCGTGCCCGCGGCCGAGATCGAGGAGGACCAGACGGGAAAGCGCATCGCGGTGAGGTCGCGCACATCGCGCACGCCGCCGTCGCTGACCAATCCCCTGCAGCCTCGCGCGATCGCCGAGGTCGCGAGCAGATCGCCGAAATAACCCATCTGGCAGGGCGACGTCGGGGCGAGCACCAGCATGTCGCCCGCCTTCACCTGCTCGATCGCCACGTGCACCATCCAGTTGTCGCCGGGCGGCACCGAGATGGTCACCGCCGAGCCCGCGGCCCGCGCACCCGCATAGATCGGGCGCATGGAACAGTCCAACAGCCCGGTCCGGCCTTGCGCTTCGTGCACGGTCGAAACCCCCGCCTCGCCAAGCGCCTCGATGACCGCCTGATCCGCGCGCTCGAAGTTCTGCACGACGACATTCATGATCATTTCCTCTTTGGCGGAACCGGCGGCGTGCCGTGGGTGTGGAAACTCTCGATGGTCCTGAGGCCCCATGCCTGGCCTTTTTTTCTCTCGCTCTCGGTCCAGGTGACCGGTTCCCAGTCGGGCGCCAGAATGAGCCGCGCGCCGGCGTTGGCGAGCTCGACACGGTTGCCCGCGGGCTCCCAGACATAAAGGAAAAAGGTGCCCTGGATCGCGTGCTTGTGCGGGCCGGTCTCGATGTGGATGCCGTTCTCCAGAAAAATGTCGGCGGCGCGCAGGATGTCCTCGCGCTGGTCGGTGACATAGGTGACGTGATGCAGGCGCCCCTCGCCGCCGCCATGCTCCTCGGTGCAGGCGAGATCGTAGCCCTTGTTGTTGACCGTGAACCAGCAGCCGCCGAGCCGGCCGTTGTCGAGCAGGATCTGCTCGGTCACGCGCGCGCCGAGACAGGCGAACATGAAGTCGCGAAAGGCGGTGACGTCCTCGGCGAGCAGGTTGACGTGATCCAGGCGGCGCGGGCAGCAGCCGCGGCCGTGAAAACGCTGCGCGATGTTTTTGAGCACCGGTTTTTCACCCTCGGGCGCGACGTAGCGCTTCGTTTCCCAGTAGATCTCGAACAGATGGCCGAACGGGTCCTGAAACCGAAAGGCGGGGCCGTGGCCGAGATCGCCGTCATGCCAGCCGAGGCCGAAGCCCGCCTTCTCGATCGCCTCGACCCGGCGCGCCAGGGCTTCGGGCGAGGACGCGCGATAGCCGATATGGCCGACGCCGGTGGTCTCGTGGCGCGTCAGCTTCAGCGTATGAAATTCGTAGTCGTCGAAGGCGCGCAAGTAGACGCTATCGCCGTTGCGATCGCGACCGCTCTCCGTGAGGCCGTAGACATCAGTGAAAAAATCCAGGCTTTGTTCGAACTTGTCGGTGTAGAGCTCGACATGTCCGAGATGGGCCGTGTCCGACATTGTTACAGCTCGTCCACGCAGCGGGGAAAGACAGCCTGGAAGGCTTCGGCATACTTCGCCGGGCGGCCGCCCGCCTGGCCGCCGGAATTGCGCCGGAAGTGGTTGCCGCGGTTCTCGGCGACGTTGGTGTAATAGGCCCAGAGATGGTGCTGGCCCTCCATGCATTCGATGGCCGCGCGTTTCCTCTCCCACACATCGGTGATGTCCAGAAAAACGTTCGGCACCCAGCCCATCTGCTCGGTCTGGTGCGGCTCGAACAGATAGAGCTGCGGAGCACCAAGCACCTTCTCGCCCGGATTGTGCCCCCAGGCCTGGGCGATCATCCGGACCTCCATCGCCACTTCGGTCGCGTACATGTGGTCGGTGTTGTAGGGATCGTATTTGGAATGGGACATCATGAAGTTCGGCTGCACCTCGCGGACGATGTCGACCAGCCTGAACTTCGCCTCGCGGTCGAGATCGAGCGGGTAGTCGCCGAGATCCAGGAACCGGATGTCATGGACGTCGAGCGCCTTCGCCGCGTTCTCGGCTTCCTCGCGCCGCGCGGCCTTCACCTTCTCCAGCGTCATGCCCGGCTCCTTCCAGAGCCTGGCACTCTCGCCGCGCTCGCCGAAGGAAAGGCAGGCGACCGTCACCTGATAGCCGCGCTCCTGGTGCAGCGCGATCGCGCCGCCGCAGCGCCAGACGAAGTCCGCGGCATGCGCGCTGATCACCAGGGCGGTCTTCGTCTCCGTCATGCCGTCACCCCCTCATGGAACAGAGATAGCAGCACAGCACGAAACGCGGCATGAACCAAGAATGTCCGCTTGCCGCGGTATCCGTTCAGACGAACGACATGAAGCCTGGGGTCTGCTTTCGGCCAGATACCTGCTGGAAACCTCACGGCGAGTGAGTGCCAAAACACTAAATCGCTTCGCGATAGCTGGATGTGCAACTCGGGCTGATCGCACTTTTTCACCGCATTCTTCTACTGAAGCCCTTTGGCGACTTCCCGACGATTGGGGTGTGCACCTCAATCAGGGAGTAGCCATGATGACCGAGAAGATCAGCGCTCTTCACCGTCGGATGATCGAGGACATGAAGGCTCGCGGGCTTTCGGCGGATGGACAGCGTGCGCATAACCGGAGCTGCAAACGATTTGCCGCTTTTCTGGGGCATTCACCGGAGACGGCCACATGCGACGACATTCGGCGGTTTCAGATTCATCTCGCCGAGGAGGCGGTGGGTATTGGCACCCGCAATGCGGTGATGTCAGGGGTCAAGTTCCCGTTTCGGGTGACGCTGCGGCGTCTCGATCTCGCGGAAGGGAACTATCATCTGAACGAACCGCAGCAGGCGCTGCTTGCCTGCCCATCATCGATCCGTTCTCCTCGAATGTATCGAGTCAATCGAATCACGACGTCAATTCACAGTCAACGACCGCCTTTTTCATCAAAATCTGCCAGAAGGCGATCTAAGCACTATTTGCTGTTATGACACGAAATGTGGACCGAACGGACCTTACGTTAGCCCCGGCTCGGGGCCACCTGTGGAACCCAGGCGGCTTTTGCCATGTCATGAGTTTGCATCTTCAATACTCTCCCGAAACCGAGCGGCGCGCTGAGCAGGCTCTCAGGACAGAAACCAAACGATGATGGCGTAGCGCGCGGTCTTGGCAAAGGCGACCAGCGGCAAGAAGATCTTGATCGGCGTGCGCATGACGCCAGCGGCGACGGTAAGCGGATCGCCGACGATGGGCACCCAGGATGCGAGCAGCGACCAGACCCCGTAGCGAAGGTACCAGCCCTGTGCACGTTCCAGGCTGTCAGCGCTGACAGGAAACCATGACCGGTCCTTCAGGCTTTCAGCAGCGCGTCCCAGCAGCCAGTTGACGCAGGAGCCTGCGGTGTTGAAGGCACTGGCGACAGCCAACAAAAGTGTTGTAGGCGCCGCCTCGGCAACGACCAGCCCAGCAAGCATGGCTTCCGAGGAAGCAGGCAGCAGGGTCGCTGCGAGAAAGGCCGAGGCGGCCAATGCGATCACACCCTCCACTTGGAAAACCCTTTACCTTCGACCGAGCGTGAACGCAGAGCAACCTGCCATCTGTACCCTGCACACGCGCTTAGCACGCGTGCAGGGCAAGATCGTTACTGGCTTTGATTTAGCGCGCTATAAGTGCCTTTGAGCTGAAGCGTTATCGTCACGTCGGCCTTGTCGCGGTTGCGCCAGAACCATCCGTGTTCGCCGGCAAAAGGCGCCTCGAAGCTGCCGTCGCCGGATGTTTTCCCACGACCCTTCTCGTAGTCGACCGACTGGCCGTCGCCATGGGCATGGAGGTCGAAGTTGATTCGTCCGCCCTCTGCAGTCCATGCGTATTCAGCGGTGTCACCCGCCTCCATCTCGAGTTTCACCTCGGTGTATTCGCCGGGCGGAAGCGTGAAGGTCACGGTGTCTTTCCACGCGTCCTGGGCGTGAGCGGTGCCGACGAACAGCCCGAGGACGTCGTCGATCAGGTTTGAGCTTCTGATCGCCGTGGATGGCACGGTCCTGCTCGGCCTCGTCGGCCAGTTCCTGCTTGATCTCGCCCATTTCGGCCAGGCCGAGCACGCGGCCAGCACCGGTGGGGTCGATGCCGTATTCCGCGGGCAGAATGATGGTGACGAGGATGACGGCGGCGCCGGCGACCGCGATGATGGTGGAGCGAAGGAGCTGGGCGGAGCTTGGCAGCTCCTCGAGGCTCGGCTTTTCTGCGTTGAACATGGTTTTTCTCCAAAAGGTTACGCGGCCACGAAATAGCCGGTGATCTGGTAGCCCATGAGCATGAAGCCCAGGGACATCATGACGACGTTGGCGGTGTAGGCCTGGCGAAAGAAGGCAACGAGGATTTCCGCCAGTACCCCATGACGATCAGGATGACCGCAAGCGCCAGGATCTGGCCGATCTCGACACCGACATTGAAGGCAAGGAGGTTGGCGAGCAGCCCCTCCTCGGCCATCTGGTAGTCGAGGATCTTGGTGGCGAGGCCCGTGCCGTGGAACAGCCCGAAGATGAGCGTCGCCGCCTTGGTGTTGGGCTGAAACCCGAACCAGCGCTGATACGCACCGAGATTGTCAAGCGCCTTGTAGACGACCGAAAGGCCGATGATGGCATCGACAATATAGGCGTTGACGCCCCAGCCGAACCAGACGCCAGCGAGCATCGTCACCGAATGGCCAAAGGCGAAGATGCTGACATAGATGGCGACGTCCTTCATCCGGTAGAGGAAGAAAACGACGCCGAAGAGGAACAGGATGTGGTCGTATCCGGTCACCATGTGTTTGGCGCCGAGATACATGAAAGGGATGATGTGCACCCCCCAGATTTCCTGGATGTAGCCCGCGTCACCCGGGGTGACGTTGTGGGCGAGCGCCTGGGTGGCGGCAGTCAGATAGGTCGCGAGCACCATAAGGCCGAGGGCAACGGCCCGGCGAGACGCCAGCGCGCCGATGCCCCATGAACATGAGGTCATGAAGGATCTCCATTGAGCAGATGTTTGATCGGGAAGGCCGCGAGGTGCGGCGCCGATCAAACCCTTGGAGGTCGGTCGATCCTGAAGTCGCGGAACGGGTCACCGCGCGAGGCGCGGAGACGCCATTTATCTTTGGCCACGTAAAATGCGCTCACGCCGATGCTTGCCGAGAGCACGGCTTGGCTGTGGTCGTGGTCGACGACATCGTGGCTATGGCCATGCCATGCCCAGAAAAGATCCTCCTCAAAGCCGTGGGAATGGCCGTGATCGGCAATCATCTCCAGATGATCATTGATCGTTTGAAGCACTTTCGGAGCGTGCGTCGCCGAAGGTGCGACGGACCAGACCACGAGCGAGAAGCAGAGCAGCCCTACAAAAATTCTTCTCGCTTGCGTTCTCATTCGTCCCATCTGTGTGGCCTGTTTTGTCACCTCTAGGCGTCGCATAAGCTGCAACGCCGCCTCTGTTCTGATTGCTTGTTGGCTGACAATGAACAGAGTTCAAAGACAAAAGAAACGAACCTCAGAGATCAGCTAATACTCGATTGCCTAGCTCAAATCTAGTCTAACGCATGAGGTGCAGAACCTCGTTCGAGCCCTGCAAGGCCTTGGAGGGCCTGTGACCGGGTTGGACTCTTTTCGGCCGCCGAATCGATCGGCCGTTATGGCAATGTTGGGTCACAAGTGAGAATAGCAAACTCATTGCCAGCGTCTGTTCAGCAGCCGAATACTGACAGCCGCGAGCGTAGCGGGTCTGGAAAAAAATCCTTTATTCGAATATTAACAATGCTTGGTTATGTGACGCGCATCATTGATGTCTTTGTGCGACAGGCCCAAAAAACCAAACGAACCCGAAGGCTGCGGAGTCCCTCACATCTTTGGGTGTTTGCTGCATTCGGGCAAGTGATATCGAGGACATGTGGCCGGTCTGAGCCCTTTTTCTTGATTAGCTTTACCGACTTGTCCGGGATGCACCGCCTGAAGGTGAACAGGTCCAGATAGTTCTGGGCTGTGAACGGGATCGGCAGGAGACCGAGCGCCGTGCTCGACGTCGTCCGTGCCAGCACCTCGTTCGGCTGGAAGGAGAGCGTGCGCAGCACGGACATCGCCTTTGTCTCGCGCACCAGGGCTGCGGCGAGGACGAGGGCGGTGATGGTGACGGCGGGCACGGCGAAGGCGACGAACACCAGGGTGTTGCCGACGGTCGGCCAGAAGCGTCGGTCATACCAGCGGGCACCTTCACCCTCGGGATGAAAGCCCGGGAGGATCAGAAGCAAGAGGGCGGCGAGCCGATGCCGATCGCGGTTGGGAGGCTTATACGTTTGGTGCGTTCCAGCCAGATGGCGAGACCGACGGCGATCAGGCCGAGGATCTGCAGAAGCGGATTGACCAGCGGGCCCCAGGCGATGCCGCGGCCCCACATCACGCGCTCGTAATTGCGTACGCCGACGAATTCCTTGGCCGCGGGGTTGAACGCGACTTCCAGGAGGTTCCAGTCATGCAGGCTGATCCAGACCCCGCGGAAGAACGGGTACACCAGAAACAGCGCGTAGACCGCGAGAAATGGCAGAAGTAACAGAAAAGCCGCCTGGGTCTGGCTGAGCCGTTTTTTTGTCACTGTTGTCCGTGTTTTTGCGAGCTGACCGCCCGATGAGATGGATTGCGCCATCCTCCGATACCTCCCTGAAGCCCCGTCAGGGCTTGCGCTAAAATTATTAGCAGGCTGGAGGGCTTTTTTTGGAAGCCATGACCGAACGCCGCCGATCCAGTTCCTTGCGCGTCACCATGAAGGACGTCGCCTCGCGCGCCGGGGTGTCGCAATCGACCGTGTCCTTCGTGCTGAACGGCATGGAGGACATGCGCATCAGCGGCGAGACGCGGGCACGCGTGCTCGATGCCGTGGAGGCGCTCGGCTATCGTCCGCGCAGTGCAGGCCGGCCGCCGAAGTCGGTCGGCTACGGCACCATCGGCCTCCTGCTCGACGAAGTGGCGACCAGCCCGTTCGCCGCGATCTCGATCGAGGGAGCGCAGGAGGAGGCCTGGAAGAAGCACGTGCTGGTCGAGGTGATGATGACCGGCGGCAACCGCGCCCATGGTCGAGGTGATGATGACCGGCGGCAACCGCGCCCATGAGAACGCGATCCTGCGAAAATGGGCGGCCGATCGGGTGCAGGGCGTGATCTACGGCTCGATCCTGACGCGCAAGGTCGAGTTGCCGGAAGCACTCGCGAGACACCGAGCCGTTCTTCTCAACTGTTGTGATGGTGCGAGAAAACTGCCCTCGATCGTCCCCGCTGAGCGCCGCGGCGGCGAGACCGCGACCCGTGCCTTGATCGACGCCGGCCACGAAAGAATCGCGTTCATCGCCGGCGAAAGCTGGATGGAGGCGTCCGCGCAGCGCCAGGAGGGCTATGAACGCGCGCTCAAGAAAGCCGGCCTGCCGCTCGACCCCGCGCTGGTCGCGACCGGCAACTTCATGCCGTCGGGCGGGCGCGAGGCGACCCTTCGGATGATGTCGGGCAAAACCCGCCCCGACGCCATCTTCTGCGCCAACGATCTCATGGCGATCGGCTGCTACGAGGCACTGAAGGAGCTTGGCAAAACCATCGGCGAGACCATCGCCGTGATCGGCGAGACCATCGCCGATCGGCTATGACGACCAGGAAGTCGCCCAGCATCTCTCGCCGGCACTCTCCACCGTCCTCCTCCCGCATCGCGAGATGGGCGCCTGGTGCGCCCGCCGGCTGCTCGCCGAAGCACCTCCCAAAAACGACCAGGTCCGGCTCAAGTGTCCGCTGGTCGCCCGGGACCGCACCTGCTGTCGAGATGATCTCGCCCTACGGCAGGATCGTCGGCGAGCGCAGGCTTTAAGCACGACAACCGCCTGAATGACAAAAGGGCCCTTTCAAGCCAATATGTCGCCTTCAGGCTCATACCTGCCGGCACCGCTGCAACGCTTGCGGGCCGAACCGGGTCACCAAAGGGCATGAGCACTGCCGAATTGGAGTCCGCTCGGCCTGAGAGAGCGGATACGACTCTTTTGTAACGAATGGGCCGGGAACCTGCCGGTTCCGGCAACTGATGATGCCGATCGGTTCGGTGGCGGCACGTCATGAAGAGGGCGATCCGCACGAGGTTCGTTGCCGCGATCCTGCCCTTCGGCATGCCCGGACCCGCTGGCCGCTCGACGTTTCGCTGTGTAAGACTCTTGCCAAGGCGATCGGCGCCGCGTGCGGTCGGCAGCAACGGGGGACCGGGATCGTTATCCGAAGACCATGACCAAAGTCCCAAAGAACATCCTGTTCATCATGTTCGACCAGCTCCGCTTCGACTATCTGAGCTGCAGCGGCCATCCGAGCCTGGAGACCCCGAACATCGATCGACTGGCGGCGAAGGGCGTGCGGTTCACCAATGCCTATGTGCAGTCTCCCGTCTGCGGCGCGTCCCGCATGTCCTTCTACACCGGGCGCTATGTCCACTCCCACGGCGCCGCCTGGAACGGCTTTCCGCTCAAGGTCGGCGAGATGACGCTCGGCGATCATCTGCGGCCGCTCGGCATGGACTGCTTCCTTGTCGGCAAGACCCACATGCGGGCCGATGCGGCCGGCATGGCGAGGCTGGGGCTCTAGCCCGGACAGCGTGATCGGCGCGCGCGTCGCCGAATGCGGCTTCGATGTGTTCGAGCGGGATGACGGCCTTCGCGCCGAAGGGCCGGACGGGCTCTACGATCCGCGCGGCGCCGAAACCTACAACGACTATCTGCGTCAGAAGGGCTATGCGTCCGAAAATCCCTGGCACGACTTCGCCAATGCCGGTGTCGACGAGGACGGCGAGATGGCGTCCGGCTGGTTCATGAAGAACGCGGACAGGCCCGCCAACATCAAAGACGAGGACAGCGAGACCCCCTATATGACGCGGCGCGGCATCGCCTTCATGAAGCAATCAGGCGAAAAGCCCTGGCTTTGCCACCTCTCCTACATCAAGCCGCACTGGCCCTATATCGTGCCCGCGCCCTATCACGCGATGTACGGCCACAACGAAGTCCTGCCGGCGGTGCGCGACGAGAAGGAGCGGAAAAACCCGCATCCCGTCTACCAAGCCTTCATGAGCAACGCGATCGGCCAGGCGTTTTCCCGGGACGAGGTCAGGGACAAGGTGGTGCCCGCCTATATGGGGCTCGTGAAGCAGTGCGACGATCAGATGGGCGTGCTGTTCCGCTGGCTCGAGGAGACCGGGCGGATGGAGGACACCATGATCGTTCTGACCTCCGACCATGGCGACTATCTCGGCGACCACTGGCTCGGCGAGAAGGACCTTTTTCACGCGCCGTCCGTCAAGGTGCCGCTGATCGTCTACGATCCCTCCGAGGCGGCCGATGCGACCCGCGGCACGATCTCCGACGCCCTGGTCGAGAGCATCGACCTCGCCGCCACCTTCATCGAAGCCGCCGGCGGCGAGGTGCCGGGCCACATCATCGAAGGCCGCTCGCTTCTGCCTTTCCTGCGCGGCCGATTACCTGCCGACTGGCGGGATTTCGTCATCTCCGAGTATAATTATTCGGTCACGCCCATGGCCGCGAAGCTGGGCGTCGAGCCCAGGGACGCCGTCCTCTTCATGGTCGCCGACACCAGATGGAAACTCATCCATGCGGAAGGTTTCCGCCGCCCGATGCTGTTCGATCTCGAGAACGATCCGAACGAGCTGGAGGATCTGGGCGCGGATCCGGCCCGCGAGGACGTGCGCGCCGTGATGTACGAAAAGCTTTTCCGATGGTCGCGCCGCCACGCCCAGCGCACCACCCGATCCGAACAGGAAATCGAGGCGATGCGCGGCCGCTCACGCCGACGCGGCATTCTCCTCGGCGTCTATGACGGCAGCGAAGTGCCGCCCGATCTCACGGCGAAATACCGCGGCAGGCCGGGCTGACCCCATCGACGATCAAGCGCCAAGGGTCGCTTGACGCGGGCGACCGATCGATCGACGATTGTCGTTCGAAAGGATCAATGAAACTTCGGGGAGGGCTTTCGCTCATGTCCGTCACCGTCGCGAAATTTCTGGATGTCGCGGGCGGCCTGCAGGCCAATCAGTTCAGCGTCGGCGAACGCTACAAGGTCGACGGCATCGGCGACCTCGACGAGACCTACAAGCAGCTTATGGACAAGCCGATTCCGGTGATCATGGCGGTCATGGGCGGCGACGGCCGGCCGAACCTCACGCCGATGTGGTTCGACTACGAGGGCGACAAGGTGCTGGTGAACGTCGCCGAGCACCGGAAGAAGACCGCTTGGATCCGGAAGACGCCCGAGATGACGCTCCTGCTGATCAATCCCGAGAACATGTATCACTGGATGAGCATCAAGGTGACCGTCGAGCGGGAGATCAGCGAGGACGATCCGGTCGAAGGCCAGCGCGTCACCGAGCAGCTCAACCGCATCTGGAAGAAATATATCGGCGAGGGCGACGAATATGCCCTGCGCGATCCGTCGATCATTGAGCGCCGTGTGCTGTTCGAATGCCGGGTCGACCGCATCGCCACCTTCGGCCAGCCCTGACCCGGGCGCGATCGGCGTCGACGTTCAGATGGCGAGAATTGCCATAGCGGGAGGCTCCATCGGCGGACTGACCGCGGCCTGCCTGCTGCGTGATGCCGGCCATGACGTCACCCTGTTCGAGCGCTCGCCGATCGAGCTCAAGGATCGCGGCGCCGGCATCGTCTGCCTCGAAGCGACCTCGCGCTATCTGACCGAACGTCTGGGCATTCCGATCGACGAATTCACCATCAGGACCGGTGCCATCCGCTTTCTCGGCCGCGGCAATGAGGTCATTCACGAGCAGCGACATGAGTACCGCTTCAGCTCCTGGACCACGATCTATCGCCTGCTTCTGGCGTCGTTCGACCGTCGCCGCTACCAGCTCGGCCGCGAGATGACCGGCTGGGCGGAGAGGGGTGACGGGGTGGAGGTGCGCTTTGCGGACGACGGTCTGTTCGAGGCCGATCTCCTGATCTGCGCGGACGGCGTCGGTTCGCTCGCTCGAAAAAAGCTGCAGCCCGGGGCGAACGCCCGATATGCCGGCTACGTCGCCTGGCGCGGCATCCTGCCGGAAAGTGACCTCGAATCCGACCTGGCGGCGAGGCTTGGGGAAGCCATGACTTTTCATCTCCCCGCGAACGGCCAGGTCCTCGCCTACCCGATTCCCGGCATGGACGGCTCGGTCGCGAAGGGCGAGCGGCTGATCAATGTCGTCTGGTATCGCAACTATCTCGAAGACGGCGATCTCGATCACCTCATGACCGATCGCGACGGCCAGCGCCGCGCCGTGTCGCTGCCGCCAGGCAAAGTCGCGGACGTGCATCAGGAGGACATCCGCGCCGCGGCGCGCGCCCGTCTGCCCGACGACTTCGCCGAGGTCATTCTCGCGCCACGCCCGAGCTGTTTCTGCAGGTGATCTACGACATCGACGATCGAGCGCATGGCGTTCGGGCGCGTCTGCCTTCTGGGCGACGCCGCCTTCGTCGCCAGGCCCCATGCTGGCGCCGGCACCGCCAAGGCGGCCGAGGATGGCTGGGCGCTGGTGGAAGCCCTGTCGAAAGCCGACGATGTCGAACAAGCCCTCGAGCGGTGGGAAGCGGGCCAGATCGAGCTTGGAAAAAATCTTGTCGAGCGAACGCGGGCGATGGGCCGGCGCTCCCAGTTCGAGAACAGCTGGACGCCCGGCGATCCCGATCTGATGCTCGGACTGCGCGGCCCCGGAGAGTGAGCTGATAAGTGACTGATCCGACAGGAGACTGATCGGCCATGGCGAAGGACATCGTCGCGACCAGGATGATCGAGGCCGCCTCGCGGCTGATCGATGCGCTCGACCCGTCCCAGACGGACATCGCCTGCCGCCCCTTCCCGGACGACGAGGAACGAAAACTCTGGTTCTACACGCCGACCGACCATGGCGGCCTGCCGCTCGCCGCGATGACCGCGACCCAGCATCGCCTGGTGCATAGACTGGTTGCATCGGGCCTTTCCCGCGCGGGCTATGTGACCGCCGCGGCGATCATGGGGCTCGAAAACATCCTGGACGAGCTCGAAGGCTGGCGCGTCGATTTCGGGCGCGAGCGGGGACGGGATCCCCTCCTCTATTTCATGACGCTCTTTGGAACACCCGGTTCCGGCGGCGTCTGGGCCTGGCGTTTCGGCGGCCATCACGTCTCGCTGCATTACCTGATCGTCGACGGCGAGATCGTGGCGATGACCCCCAACTTCTTCGGCGCCGATCCCGCCGACAGCCCGCTTCTCGGCCCCCATCTGCACCGCCCGCTCGCCGCAGCCGAGGACCTCGGTCGCGAGCTTTTCCGCGACCTGGGCGAGGAGCAGCGAACAAAAGCGCTGATCTCGGCAATCGCACCTGTCGATCTGGTGAGCGCCAATCGGTCTTCGATGACCGAGGGCGATCATCCCTTGCCGATCGGCGATCTCTGGCGCGGCCGCTTCGAAGGCGACCTCGGAAAGCTGGTCGCGGGCATGCAGAGCGGTGCGGAACAAAAACTTGGCCTGGAGGGCGATCATCTGGAGCGCCTGAGCTTCACCCGAAAGCCGAAGGGCATCGGGACGTCGGACATGAATACGGGCCAGCTCGACATTCTGCGCACGCTGATCGCCTGCTATCTCGACCGCCTGCCCGACACGCTCGCCGATCGGCAAAAAGCGATGGTCGAAAACGAGTTCGAGAAAATCACCTTCGCCTGGGCCGGCGGCAACGAGCGCCACCAGCCCCATTATTACCGCATCCAGGGCGAGCGCCTGTTCATCGAATATGACAACACCCAGCGCGACGCCAACCACATCCACGCCGTCTGGCGCGACCTCGCCAACGACTTCGGCGGCGACGTCCTCGCCCGCCACTACGCCGAGAGCCAGCATTAGTGGCGTGGCCACCTCATCGACTCGGACCGTCGGTGGCTGGCTCGGCGGTATGCGGCCAGGTTTGGGGACCGATGGGGGTTACGATGAAAGGGTGTCGTTGACCCTGGGCAGCACCTGTTCGGCGAGCAGGATCATGGAGCGGCGGCCGAGATCGCGGTCGCGCCAGTCCTTGCCGGCATAGAGAAGCGTGCCGAAATCGCCGACCTCGTCCCGAAAGGCGAGCAGGTCGTCCGCGACCTTGTCCGGCGTGCCCCAGATGACGAGATCGTCCAGCACCTGCTCGATGGTCAGATCCTCGTCCGGCATGTCCGGATCCTTCTTGAAGGCGACCGCGCGGCCGAATCGCTTCAGCTTGGTGACGAGCTGGAAGTAGTAGAGAAAATAGGGGCCGTCGGGGTCCATGACGTAGCGCTTCGCGGTCTCGAGGTCGTCGGCGACGAAGATCGATTTCGCCACCCGCCAGTTGGCCGGGTCGACGGGTCGGCCTGCGCGCTCGCAGCCCTCCACATATTTCGGCCAGTGGGTCTTGACCCATTGCGGCTGCAGAAAGTTCGCGGAGATCGGGTCCCAGCCGCGCGCCGCCGCTTCGGTGACACCCTTCGAGAAGGGGGCGACCGCGGTCACGATGATCGGCGGATGCGGTCGCTGCAGCGGCTTCAGAATCGTGCCCTGGCCGACCTCGGGGATCATCGTCTTCTCGGTCGTGACGCTCCAATATTTGCCCTCGATATTGTAGGGCGCCTCGCTTTCCCAGATCTGGAGGACCGTGTCGATCGCCTCGACCAGCATCTCGTTTCGGTTCTTTTCGTAGTTGCCGAAGCACTCGGCGTCCGACATCAGGCCGCCTGGGCTGATGCCGAAATTCAGCCTTCCGTCCAGCATGTGATCCAGCATCGCGATATGGGAGGCGACCATGGCCGGGTGATTGTTCGGCATGTTGACCGTGCCGGTGCCGAGACGCATCCGGCTGGTCTCCTTGCCGATCCAGGCGAGAAACATCGCGGCCGAGGTGATGGTCTCGGCGAGATCGGTGAAATGCTCGCCGACATAGGCCTCGACGAAGCCGAGTTCCTCGGCCAGCAGAAAGGCTTCCCGATCCTCGGCCAGCGTCTCCCGCCAGTCGCGCCCGACCGGATGGATCGGCATGGTGAAAAATCCGAGCTGCATCATGAACCTCCCATCAGGCACGGGGCCTTCATCAAGGCGGTGGTCCTGCCACTACCTGAACATGAAGCCCGGCAGCCAGCTGGCAAGCCAGGGCATCAGAAGCACGATGAAGGCGGCGAGCAGGATCAGCAGGAAATAGGGCACCGAGCCCCTGAAGATCTGGGCAAGCGTCGCCGTCGGGTCCGTGACCGAGCCTTTGACCGTGTAGACCAGAAGTCCGAAGGGGGGCGTCAGAAGCCCGGCCTCGATCACGAGAATGCCGAAGATCGCAAAGGCAAGCGGATCGAGGCCGAGGGCGAGTGCGATCGGCGCGAAGATCGGCACGGTCAGAAGGATGATCGACACCGAATCGATCAGCATGCCGAGGATGATCCAGATCACCACCATCAGCGCGACGATGACGAACGGATCGACGCCGAGCCCCAGAAAAAGAGCCTTGATGTAGTTGACCGCACCGCCCAACGCCAGGAGACGTGAATACATCTGCGCGGTGATCAGGAGGAACATGATCGGGGCCGTCGTTTTCCCGGCCTGAAAGATCGCCTCGACGATCTCCCTGCCGCGCATGCCCTTGATCACGCCGATCAGGAGCGCCCCCAGCGCGCCGAAGCCCGCCGCCTCGGTCGGCGTGAAAAGGCCGCCCCAGATGCCGCCGATCACCAAGAGAATGAGAAACAGGATGCCGAGCCCGCCGGTGAGTTCCGAGCGTAATTCCTCTTGTGTCATGTCCACCAGCGCCTGATCCGAGGCGGGCGCGATCTCGGGATTGCTCGCTGGCCGAGATGACGACATAGGTCGCGAACAGGAGGGCGAGCAGAAGGCCCGGCAGCAAGCCTGCGATGAAGAGAGCGCCGACGCTCATCTCGGTCAGAATCGCCCAGACGATCAGAAGGATGGAGGGCGGGATCAGCATGCCGAGGCAGGCGGAGCCGGCGACAGCGCCGAGCGCGAAGGTCTGCCGGTAGCCGAGGCGCTTCATCTCGGGATAGGCGATGCGCGAGAACGCGGCGGCGGCCGCGATCGAGACGCCGGTGACCGCGGCGAACACCGTATTGCCGGCGATGGTCGCGATCGCCAGGCGCCCGGGCAGGCGCTTCAGCGCACGATCGCAGATCCGATAGAGATCGCCCGCCGCTCCCGAACGCGAAATGACGTCGCCCATCAGCACGAACAGCGGGATCACCGCGAACACATCCTTGCGCACCGCCTCGTAGGCCGTGTTGCCGAGAATGGCGAGCGCGGCCTCCATGCTGCCGAGCATCAGCCAGACGCCGAGCGCACTGCAGATCGCGAGCGACACGCCGATATGCACGCCCAGGAGAATCAGGACGATCAGCAGCGCCAGCATGTAGAGCGCGATATCGCCGCCCATCAGCGCTCGCCGCCCTGGGCGTCAGGCGCGGCCTGAGCGTCAGGCGCCGCCTGCTCGTCGATCAGCCGGCCCTGCCAATCAAAGAGAATCATCATGAGATAGGCGACCGCGCCGAACATCGACATCGCCAGAACGAGGCCGCGCACCGGCCAGGTGGGCACGCGAAGGGCGCCCTCGCCCTCATATTCGCCGATGCGCCAGGCATCGAGGAAGGAAGGCCAGGTGCTCAGGACGACTCCGATGAAGAACGCGACGCCCAGGAGCGCCGTCAGCGTGCGCAGCAGACGCCGGATCGAAGGCGGCACGGAGTCCGAAAAAATCGAGGTGCGCAGCATCGAGCCCGTATAGATGGCGAGCGGCAGCTGCAGAAAGGTGATCGCCACCACCGAGTTCTGGATGATTTCCTTGGTGCCCGGGATCGGACTGGCGAGAAAGGAGCGGCCGGCGACGTCCAGAAAGATCAGAACGGCGAGGCCGAGGGTCCAGAAGGCCGACACCAGATGGATCGATCGCGCCAGGCCGATGGCAGCTCCCAAAAGCCCTCCTCCCCGACGACGCGGCCGTCACCGCGTTCTTCTTACACCCGACGCTAACGAATGATCCGGTACCACTCAAGCCTGCCGGTCAATCCATGCCCTCGCCGCCCGCACTTGACCGCCCCGGCGGGATATGGGGAAATGTTCGAAAGCCAAGACACCCGTGCGAAAAAAGCCGCGGGCACCAACGGGGAGGACGAGATGACCGCATCACCGTCACGCTATGGTTTCGCGGCGGCGCTTCTCGGCAGCACAGCCTTTGCAGGCACGGCCACGGCCGACGACTTCACCCTTCGCATCGGCGCCGGCCACCCGAACGGACCCGCCGTCTACGTCGCCGACGTCGCCGACTATTTCGTGCCGACCGTGAAAGAGCGCGTCGCCGCCGAGACCGACCACACGATCGAGTTCGTCGAGGGCTATGGCGGGGCGATCGCCGGCGTCGCCGAGACCTTGGAAGCCGTGCAGAACGGCATTCTGGACATCGGCGCCTACTGCTTCTGCTTCGAGCCTGCCAAGCTCTTCCTGCACAACTTCCCCTATTACGCCCCCTTCGGTCCGCAGGATTCGGACCAGGAAATGAAAGCTGTTCGCGCTGTGTACGACCAGGTCGCCTGGCTGACCGAGGTATTCGAGACGGACTACGGCCAGAAGCTGCTCGGGCTCCATGGCTGGGACAACTACCATCTCGGCACGACGGATCCCTGGGAGACGGTCGAGGACCTCGCCGGCGTCAAGATCGGCGGTGCCGGCCCCAATCTCCCCTGGCTGGAATTCGCCGGCGCCATCCCCGTGCAGTCCACCCTGCCGGACGGTTATTTGTCCCTGCAGACGGGCGTCTACCATGGCTGGCTGATGTTCCCGTCGGCCTATCTCGGCTTCAAGTTCTACGAGCCCTCGCCGCACTACACGCTGATCGGCTTCGGCGCCATGGCGGTCAACGGCCTGACCATCAACAGCAACACGTGGAACCGCCTGCCGCCCGAGATCCAGACCATCCTCGCCGAGGTCGGACGCGGCTACGAAGACCAGGCCGGCGCCACCCTCAACGCCCGCCAGGAAGCCGGCCTCGAAGGCCTGAAGGACGTCGGCGCCGAGATCAAGACCCTCGGCGAGGACGTGCGCGCCGGCTGGGCGGAGTCCCTCACGAGCTTCCCGTCCCAGCAGGCCAAGGACGCCGACGGCCGCGGCATGCCCGGCAGCGAGGTCATGAACGCCTATCTGAAGGCGGTCGAGGGCGTCGGGTACACCTGGCCCGTCACTTACACGATTGAATAAGTCGACGATGGGGCCGCGCCCCCTGAGCGATCGCATTCCCTATCAGGCTATCGTCGATCGGCCGAAGCTCACTTTGCCCGACGGCAAGCGCCTGGCGGTATGGGTGATCCTGAACGCCGAGGAATGGCGGATCGAGCGGGCCATGCCGCGCACCGTTCTCCCCCCGCCCATGGGTCAGCCGCTTCTCCCCGACGTGCCCAACTGGTCCTGGCACGAATACGGCATGCGCTCAGGCTTCTGGCGCCAATGGCAGGCCCTCACTGCGAGAAACATCCCCGCCACCTTCGCCGTCAACGGCAGCGTCTGCACCGCCTATCCACGTGTCGCCGAGGCCGCCAGGGACGCGGGCTGGGAGTTCATGGGCCACGGCTTTCAGCAAGGCCCCATGCACAAGCTCGACGACCAGCGGGGTGCCATCCGGCACACGGTCGACGCTATCGCGAATTTCTGGGGAAAGCCGCCGCGAAGCTGGGAGAGTCCTGGGCTGACCGAAACGAAAGAGACGCTCGACCTCCTCGCCGAGCACGGCATCGACTATGTCGCCGACTGGGTCATCGACGATCTCCCCGAAACCATCGACACTCCCACAGGCCCGATCACCACCATCCCCTACACCGTCGAGACCAACGACATCGCCATCTACGTCCTCCAGCAGCACCGCTCCGACGAGCTTCTGAGACGCGGCATCGACCAGTTCGACCGCCTCTACCAGGAGAGTTCCGATAACGCGCGCGTCATGGCGATCTCCATCCACCCTTACATCACCGGCGTCCCCCATCGCATCCGCTATCTCGAGGAACTGTTCGACTATATGGGCAGTCATGACGGCGTCGCCTGGATGACAGCGTCGGAGATCGGGGACTGGTATCGCGGCCAGGTTTGATCGCATACAGCATCAGGATCACTGCCTGTCAGGCTTCGATCGCGCCGGCGCCTGCCTCTTCGACGTCGCTGCCATCCGCCGCCGTCCCGGATCGGCTGCCGGCCAGGGGGGACGGCATGCCGGTCACGAAGCCCTGCACATGGTCAACTCCGAGATCGCGCAGTGCGTGCAGCGTGGTGCGATCCTCCACCCCTTCGGCGACCGTCTGAATGCCGAGCCCCTTCGCCATGTGGTGGATCGCCTCGACCATGACCCGGCTGCCGCGGTCCCTGATAATATCGCGGATGAACGAGCCATCGATCTTCAGATGATCGACCGGCAGCCGCTTCAGATAGCTCAGCGACGACACGCCGCTGCCGAAGTCGTCGAGGGCGAAATGGCAGCCCCAGTCGCGTAATTCACGCATGAAGGCCTGCGTCTTCATGACGTTGCGCACCGCCGCCGTCTCCGTGATCTCGAACGCGATGCGCTCCGGCGCCACGCTGGACATCGCGATCGTCTCGCGGATGTAATCGAGCGAAGTCTCGTCGCTGAGAGTGACGCCGGACAGGTTGATGCTGACGGACGGACTGCGACCGCGGCTCGACAATTTGGTCAGGTGACCGAGAGTCTCGCGGATGACCCAGCGGTCGACCTCGGCCATGAAGCCATAGCGTTCCGCGGCGGGGATGAAGGACGACGGCATGATCAGTCGACCCTGCTCGCCGATCATCCGCAGCAGGACCTCGACCCGCTCAAGCCGCTCGCCCTGCCGGTCGAGCGCGACGATCGGCTGCGCGAACAGCACGAACCGTCCTTCGGCCAGCGCGGCCCTGATCCCGCCGGTGCGGTACATCTCCTCCCGGCGCTGACGGATGAACTCATCGCGTTTCTGGTAGATCTGGACCTGCCTTCGCCCCTTGTCCTTGGCGGCGTAGCAGGCCAGGTCGGCCTGAGCCATGAGATCGCTGGCACTCTGCGCGTGACGGGTGATGGCAGTGATGCCGATGCTGGCACCGACCTCGAATACCATATCGTCGTGGAAGAACTGGAAGGCGCCGAGGGCCGTGATCAGATGCTCGGCCGCACGCTTGGCGCGCCGCAGCGAGCAACCATGGAGGAGCAGGCCGAACTCGTCACCGCCCAGCCGTGCCAGAACGTCACCCTTGCCGAGCTTCTTGACCAGGAGTTGGGCGACTTCCTGGAGCAGCTTGTCACCGACGATGTGCCCGACCGTGTCGTTGACCACTTTGAACTGATCGAGATCGATGAAGCAGAGCACGCAGCCGCGGCGGTTCTCGGCGGTGGACGCGATCGCCGCCTCCAGGCATTGCTCGAAAGCCTGGCGATTCGGCAGGCCGGTCAGCTGATCGTGCCGCGCCTGATGGGCGAGACGCTCGGCGAGGCGCTGTGCCTCGGTCACGTCTCTGATGGTCAGCGCGGCGCCGGAGATCCTGCCATCCGGTTCGCGATAGGGCTCGAGCAGCATGTCGATGATCCGTTTGCACCCGTCGCCATCCCTGCCGGCGCGCCGGACACGAACGGTTTCGCCGGCGAAGCAGCGATCCAGTTCGGGTTTGCTGTGGTCACGGAACTCCTCCTCGCCGACGATCTCGGCGACGGGCCGGTGCAGCATCGCCTCGATCGGCAATCGGTGGAAGTCGAGATTGGCTTTGTTGGTCAGGTGGTAGCGATAGTCGGTGCCGATCACCGAGATGCGATCGCTGACCTGCTCGACCACGGAAGCGAACAGACGCAGCTTTTCCTCGGCCAGCTTGGCGGCGGTGATGTCGCGGATCGACACGATGGCGCCGCTGATCGTGCCGTCGGGGTCGCGGAAAGGTTCGGTGGTGACCTGGACGTGGACCCGCTCGCCGGCAGGCGAAACGGTCTTTCGTTCGTGAAGCCCGGTGCCGCCGGCGAAGGCCTCGTCGAGCATGGCTTTGGCGCTTTCCTCGAACCAGGAATCGCCGATCGTCTCCCGAAGGTGAAGACCGATCAGTTCCTCCCGGCTGCGTTGGCGAAAGTCGACATTCGCCTGATTGGTCATCCGGAAGCGATAATCCTTGCCGATCACCGAGATCCGCTCGCTCATCTGATCGATGATGCTCTTGTAGACGTGCAGCTCGCGGTTCGACCGAATCAGCGCTTCGGTTCCCTGCCGAACCTCCTCCTCCATACGCTGCTGCCGATGAAGGAGCGCGCTCGCCTCGCGCTCCTGATCGTCGACGTCGATGATGGTGCTCACGATGAACCGCTTGTCACGCCATTCGATCACGCGGACGAACTGCTCGACCCAGAAGACGCGGCCGCTCGCATGGAGGGCGCGGTAGCGATAGCGCTGCGGCGGCTTTCGGCCCTTGAGGCGGGCGGATGCATAGCCTTGAAGACGCGGACGATCGGCTTCGGCGATGAGGTCGATGAGCGACGGAAGGGTCATGACCTCGGCGACCGTCAGGCCGTGAAGCGCCGCCCAGGCGTGATTGATGTAAAGCGGTTTGTGGGTTCGATGAATCATGATGCCCTGAAGGGCCTCGTCGATCATCTCCTTGAAAAAACCCTTGTCCGCAAAGAAGCTCCGCGCGTCCGACAGGGCGCCATCGTGCTCCAACTCGTCTCGACGTGGTGACTGCCGAAGATGCAGAAGCTTGCCTGATGCGTTTCTCTTCACAAAAACCAGCCGGAGCAATAATACGAATATAGCTCTGCAGTTTCAGATTGCTATCATACAGCCCGTCGATGAATCAAAGATTTTCGACTTTCTTTTCGAACTATTTGTTCAATCTGAAATTGCTTTCGGCAGACCTAATATTCGCGATGAAATCCTGTTCGGTCGGAAGTTTCTCGCTCATCGGTGTCGATATCTTGCGAGAACCCGCCCGGCTGCGATCACGATCAGAGAAAACTGTAGGGATCGACGTCGATCTGCACGCGAAGATTGCCGCGCGTCCTGACGCTTCGGAGCCAGGGTCCGAGACTGCCGGTCAGGTCGATGCCGGCGCGTGCGACTGCGAGCAGCCGCTGGCGATAGCGGCCGCGCAGCATGGCGATCGGAGCCGGCGCCGGGCCGAGGATCCGAAGGCCGGGCTCATCGGGCGCTTTTCGCGCGAGCTCGGTCGCGAGCGTTCGCACCTCGCCTGCATCGCGGCCGGAGACGATCACCGAGGCCAATCGGCCGAAAGGCGGCAGACCGGCATCCTGGCGTTCGGCCAGCTCCTCGGCGTAGAAACGATCCATGTCGCCCGATTTCAGCCCCTGCATCACGGGATGGTCGGGCAGATGGGTCTGGATCATGACCCGGCCCGGCCGCGTCTCGCGTCCCGCCCGGCCCGCCACCTGGTAAAGGAGCTGGAACTGCCGCTCGGCGGCGCGCAGATCGCCGCCGGACAGGCCGAGATCGCCGTCGACCACGCCGACCAGCGTGAGATCGGGAAAATGATGGCCCTTGGCGATGATCTGGGTGCCGATCAGAAGGTCGAGCTCGTGACTGCGCATCGCCCGGAGCAGCTCGGCGGCGGCGCTCGGGCTGCCCGGATTGTCGCTGGTCATGACGGCGGTGCGTGCCGCCGGCAGCACGTCCCTGACCTCGTCGACCAGCCGCTCCACGCCGGGACCGCAGACGGTCAGCGCATCCAGCGTGCCGCAGGACGGGCAATGGTCGGGTTCCGGCCGCGCATAGCCGCAGTGATGGCAGAGCAGCCGCCGCTTCAGTCGATGATGCACCAGCCAGGCGTGGCAGTTGGGGCAGGACAGGCGCTGACCGCAGGCGCGGCAGAGGGTGAGCGGCGCGTAGCCGCGGCGATTGAGAAACAAAAGCGCCTGCTCGCCGGCTTCCAGGGTCTGCTCGAGCGCCTCGCGCAGGCTGGGAGACAGCCAGCCGCCCTTGGGCGGCCGGTCGCGGCGAAGATCGATCAGGTCGATCGCCGGCATGCTGGCCCCGCCGAAACGGGACGGCAGGCGGATCGGCAGGCGAACCGGTTTTTCCGGCGGCGGCGCGCCCTCGATGCGGCCTGCCGCATAGGCGGTGTCGAGCGCCGGCGTCGCCGAAGCGAGAATGATCGGGCAGTCTTCGAAGCGCGCTCGGGAAATCGCCATATCGCGTCCCTGATAGGGCACGCCGTCCTCCTGCTTGAAACTGCCGTCATGCTCCTCGTCGACCACGATCAGGCCAAGCTTTCGAAAGGGCAGAAAGAGGGCGGAACGCGCGCCGATCACGACCGGCTCCCTGCCCTCGGCGATGCGCCGCCAGAGACGCCGCCGCCGGGCGCCGCCGAGCTCGGAATGCCAGACCGCGATCTCGCGGCCGAAACGGCGGGCGAAACGGTGGAGGAGCTGGCCGGTGAGCGCGATCTCGGGCAGCAGCACCAGCACCTGCTCGCCGCGATCGAGGGCGGCGACCACCGCCTCCAGATAGACTTCCGTCTTGCCCGAGCCCGGTACGCCCTCCAGCAGGGTGACGGCGTGCCCCCTGCCGATGGTCGAGACCAGATCGGTCGCAGCTTCGGTCTGCGCCGGCGAAAGGTCGACCGCGTCCCGCCGGATGTCGAGTGGCGGGTCCGTCGGCTCCGGGATCGTCGTCGGCGTGAGGAGTGCGGCTTTCGCCATGGCGTGAACCACGCCCGCGCTGACGCCGGCAGCGCGCGCGAGATCGGCGGGCGGACGTGGCCGGCCGTCGGCGAGCGCCTCGAGCACGCGCTTTCGCGCCGCGGTCATGCGCACCGCATCTGCGTCGAAAGGCGCCGCCATGAGTCCCATCTTCGGCGTCGGCGGCTCCAGCGCCGAGGGCGAGGCGAGCGCCAACCGGAGTGCGTTGCCGAGCGGGTGCAGCGTGGTCCGGGCGACATGCCTGATCAGCTGCAAGAGGGCGGGGCCGAGCGGCGGCGCGTCCATGCGCCGCCGGATCGCCTTCAGACGCCTGGGATCGGCGCGTTTCACCGGCGGCTCGTCCCAGACGACGCCGATCACGAAGCGTGGCCCGAACGGCACCTCGACCGCGTCTCCCGGCGCCAGCGGCCGGCCGGCCGGATCGGCATCCGCCGGCAAGGCGTAGTCGAAAGGACCGTCCAGCGGCAGCGGCAGGAGCACCGGAACCGTCGCGATCGCGACAGCCGCAAGATGTGTCGCCGCCTCGGCCTTGTCAGGGCACGGCCGCTCGGGGCATGGTCGCGGCTCCAGGTCGAAGCTGGTCTGGATGGCGGCGGGAGGTGATTTTGCAGGCGGACGCACTGAGCATCGATCCCGAAGTGGCGGCGATGGCAGAAGCGTGGTGTGACTGGCTCGCCCATGAAAAGCGCCAAGCCGATCTCACGGTCAAGGGCTATCGAACCGACCTCATGGGCTTTCTCGGCTTCTCCGCCGAGCATCTGGGCGGCGCGCCCGGGCTCGATCAGCTGGTCGATCTCAAGACCATCGACTTTCGCGCCTGGCTCGCATCCAGACATCGGGACGGCGTGGCCCGGACATCGGTGGCGCGCGGGCTCGCCGCCCTTCGCAGCTTCTATGGCTATCTCGATCGCCAGCATGGCCGGCACAATCCGGCAATCAGGGCGCTGCGGACGCCGAAGCTCGATCAGCGTCTGCCCAGACCCTTATCCTCGGATCAGGCCAACGATCTCGTCGAGAGCGCGCCCGCGTTTGCCCGGCAGGGCTGGATCGGCAAGCGGGACGCAGCCCTTCTGCTTCTCCTCTACGGGGCCGGTCTTCGCATCGGCGAGGCGCTCGCTCTGGATCGCGGCATGATCGGCAACGCGCCCGCGAACCTCCGTCAGCTGACGGTCACCGGCAAGGGCAAAAAACAGCGGCTGGTGCCGATCCTCCCGATCATCGCGGCGGCGATCGACGACTACCTCACGGCCTGCCCCCATCGCCCCGGACCCGACGCGCCGCTGTTCGTCGGGCTTCGCGGCAAGCGCCTGCAGCCGGCGCTGCTTCGCCGCCAGGTGCAGGCGCTTCGACGGATGCTCGGGCTTCCCGAGAGCGCCACGCCGCACGCCCTTCGCCACAGCTTCGCGACCCATCTTCTGAGCGACGGCGCGGATCTCCGCACGATCCAGGAACTTCTGGGCCATGCCAGCCTGTCGACCACCCAAGGCTATACCGGCCTCGATCGCGAAAGGCTGATGCGGCTCTATCAAAGTGCCCATCCGCGCGCCTGACGACCGGTGCAGGTCCGTGCTGGTTCCGCAAGGTCGAAAGGTGTCCTCGCTCAGCTCGCCGAACCGGCCGCTCGCACCGCCTGCTGGTCCCGATCTCGCTGTTCCCGTCGCCCGCGCGCGGAGTCATCGGGCGCTCTCGCCTCGAACAGCGTCCCCAGCGTCTCGCCGCCCCGGCCGCCCTCGACCGCCGCCCTGATCAGACCGAGCGTGCTGCCGGCGACACCCAGCGTGACTCCCTTGTCGCCCGCGACCCTGATCGCTTCCTCCAGGCGCTGGCCCGCCTCGGCGATCGAAGGGCCCTTCGCGGAACCGCCCTGGCGGTGTCCGGCCAGGCCCGCCATGCCGCCGCGCAGCAGATCGTCCCCGCTTCGATCGGCCTTGCCGAGGGCATCGAGCAGACGGCCGCCGTCGACGCCGACCGAGCGTGCGGCTGTCAGCGCCTCGGCGAATGCCGAGAAGGTCTGGAGCGCCACCAGATCGCTCATCTGACGAACCAACTGCGCCGAACCCGCCGAGCCGACCGGCGTGACCTCGCCTGCGAGCAGGCGGAGCACCGGCAGGGCCGGCTCGATCGCCAGCGCCTCGCCGGCGACCGCGAGGCCGGCGCGACCCCCGGCGAGCTTCTCGCGGGCCTCGGCGGATCTGCCGATCGGCGCGTCGAGAAAGGCGGCGCCGCGCCTCGCAAACGCAGTCGCGAGCTGGCGCGTCAGCGCGAGCGAGGTCCAGCCATGATCGATCACCATCTGGCCCTGGTGAATGCAGTCCAGGAGCCCCTCATGGCTGCGCGCGGCCCTGCCGACCTCGGTATCGCCGGTCAGGCAGAGATGGACGAGATCGACGGCGTCGACCAGGTGGGCGAGCGACTTCGCCTTGGCGACGCCATCCTGCTCGAAATCCGCGAACACGGCCTTGTCGGCGTCGAAGGCGAGCAGTTTCTCGACGCCGATCGCCGTCGCCTCGCCGGCGAGCCGCACCGCGAGCGTCTTGCCGACCCCACCCAGGCCGACGACACCGACCACCTTGATCGTCCTTGGCCGGAAGGTCCGCTCGGCCTTCGCTACGTCGGTCATCGGGCACCCTCCCTTTGGCAGGCGGGCGTCCTCTCTCGAAGCTCCGGCATGAAGACGGGATTCACCCTTTTGGTCGGTTCCAGGGTCATGCCGCACTGCCCCCTTCAGCCGCGTAATAGCCGACCACGTCACCGTCGAGGGTCACGCCGAGGCCGTTGAGCAGCCGGTTGGCGTAGCTGAAATAGCCGACGATCTGATTGACCTCCAGAATGCGGCCGTCGTCGACGCCTGCCGCGCGCATGTCGTCGAGGTCGGTCTCGACCATCGCCTCGGGCGTGCGGGTGAGCTTTCCGGCATAGCGGAGCATCGCGAGCTCGGCGCCGTCGAACGCCCGCTCGGGCGCATCGGCCTCGATCGCGGCCGCGATCCGCTCGACCAGTGCCCTGTCTGCACCCTGTCGCTCAAGGATGAGATGACGGGCGTTGGCCCAATGGTTGGCGTAGCTGTAGGCGCAGCCATTGAGCGAGGAGACGTAGGCGCCGATCGTCTCCTGCAGCCAGGCGGGCAAGGTGTTGGCATCGTCATGAAGAATGGCGCGATAGAGCCTGACGTGACCGCGCATGGTGCTTGGGCGAAGCGAGTGGACCCGCATCACATTATCGACCGTGCCATGCGGCGTGCGCGCTTCGTCCAGCGCCTCGGCGAGCTCACCGGAGGCCGCCTCGTCGGCGACCATCTCGATCCAGGCGGTCATCGTTCCCGTCCTTCGATCCCTCGCGACTCTGTCGCGATCATGGTTTCCTCGCTCCGGCATAATGCCGCAGGCAGGATTTTCCAATCCCCTGGCGCCGACGCAAACGTGCCGGCACCCGGCGCGATCGATGATCAATCCCACGCCATGCGTCAATAGATACGCGAGTTCGAAACCAGTGCGCTGGACCTCACGCGAGTATCGCAATTCCCTGAGAATTCAAGTTGCGTCCGCTTGATTTTTAGGCTCTTTTTAACTGAACTTACCGCGCTTTTTATCAACCAAGCCCTTCCATGTCGGAAACCAATCCCTTGGCCACACATCTGACGCCGGCGCATGCGGGATCGTCTCGTGAACGCCAAAGCCGCCCTCTGGCCGAGTTCGCAGCGCATTCGACACGGCGCTATGCACTCGCTTTCTTCGATGCGCTCAGGGGCGTTATGGATTCGGCTGCCGCCTGTCTCGCCGGCTGGCTGGCCTTCATCCTGTATTACGCTCCCGCGAGCTTCATGCCGCCGGAGCATCTCCTCTTCTATTTCGCGGCCCCATCCAGCCAATACGCCAAGCTGTCGCTGATGGGCGGCATGATCTTCTGCGGCGTTAGCTTCGCGAAATACGGCCGCACGATGGTCGAATCCTTCGACAGGCGGCTGCGGCGGCTGATCTCGACCTGGTTCGTCACCCTGCTGATCGTCGTCGCCATTCTCTTCCTGTTCAAGACCGGCAGCGATTTCTCTCGCGGCTGGATGATCGTCTGGGCGATCATCACGCCGTTCTTCCTCGCCGGCAGCCAGACCCTCGAGCGCCGCACGGTCGCCGCACTGCGCGAAGTCGGCTTCGCACCGAGGCGCGTCGCCATCGTCGGCGCGACCGAGCAGGCCGGACGCATTCTCGATCACATGACCGGCACCGACGACACGGGATCGATCGACGTCGTCGGCGTGTTCGACGACCGGGTCAGCGATCAGCCGACCGAGGGCGATCATCCGCCTTTGCGCGGATCGATCTTCGAGCTCAAGCGTCTCTGCCGCTTCGAGCCGGTCGACGCCATCGTCATCGCGCTGCCGAGTTCGGACTCGGCGCGTATTTCCGGCGTGGTCGAACGGCTGATGGAAGTGCCGGCGGACGTCTATCTCGGCCCGGATCTCGCCCATTTCGATCTGGCTCTCAGCCCGAGCACCCATCTGGGTCAGGTACCGGTGACCAGCCTGACCCGCCTGCCGATGCGGGATTGGGCGGGCATCGCCAAATGGATCGAGGACAAGGTGATCGTGCTTGCCGCCGCCCTCTTCCTGGCGCCGCTGCTCGCTCTCGTGGCCATCCTGATCAAGCTCGACAGCCCGGGCCCCGTGCTGTTCAAGCAGCGCCGGTTCGGCTTCAACAACGTCGCGTTCGATGTCTACAAGTTCCGCACCATGGTGGTCGACCAATGCGACGCGACCGGTGCCCGTCAGACCACGAAGAATGACCGTCGCGTCACCAGGATCGGCCGTTTTCTGCGCTGCACCAGCATCGATGAACTGCCTCAACTCATCAATGTCTGGATCGGCGACATGTCGATCGTCGGCCCGCGCGCGCATCCCGTCGGCATGATGGTGGCGAACCAGCCCTATCATGAAATCGTCCGCCACTACGCGGCGCGCCACCGGGTCAAGCCCGGGATCACCGGTCTCGCGCAGATCAAGGGCAATCGAGGCGAGGTGGACACTCAGGAGAAGGCGGAACGCCGCGTTTTCTATGATCTGTTCTACATCGACAATTGGTCGATCTGGCTCGATCTCTCGATCATCATCAGGACGGTGATCAAGCTCCCCTTCGACCGCGCCGCCTACTGATCACGAGGGTCTGCGCGCGGATTTCTCGAAACGATCAACGATCACCGGGACGTAACGGTTGCGAGGGACTGTCGTCGCGAACACGGCGAGGGGTCGCGGCGGCTCGACCGAGGGACGATCTGGCGTCAGCATCTTGTCGCGATGAGGTGCTGCGACTTCGAAACGCTATCCGGGCAACGGCCTCTATCCGCGACAAACCTGATCGAGACGGCCGACGGCAGGGTGGCGCAGGCGAGACCCGTGTCGCGGCCCGTTAGACCTTGCGACGGTCGTTCGCCGGCTTCAGGTCGCGATCATGACGGCCGAGCTGCAGCCGCCAGCGGTCCACCGTATTGTCCGGCGCGCCGAACTCGTCCACCGCACCGATATAGGCATTGACGCTATGATGAAGCTTCTGCCCGAACTGCCGGCTGACCTTTCCGGCTTCCTCGAGGGAATGCCCATCGCGCCGCCCGGTGTCCGGTGAAATCGTCTCCCTGATCGTACCCCGCATTGCGCGCGACACGAGCCGGCTCGCTGCCTTGACCGCCATGTTTGCGACTTCCAGGTTTCAGATTGAACCTCTCCTAACCTAGATAACACCGGACGTCTCAGATTCATCCATCTTCGCGAAAAAATATTTGACAGCGAGAATTTTGACGGCGCTGGAGGGAGTTGCCGTGCAACAGGCGAGGTGAGAAATGCGTTATCAGCCGGCTTTCACTCTGATCGACACCGACTGCAGCGAGGATCTGTCCGCATTTGGTCCGACCAGAAGCTGAATCTCGCCAGACTCCAGCCTGGGCTGCAGATCGAAGCCGAGAAAAGCGAGATCGTCCGCCTTCAGGGTGATGCGCAGCTTCGTCCTGCCGCCGGCTTCGAGATGGGCTTTGGCCATGCCCTTCAGCTCCAGAGCGGGCCGTGCGAGCGACGCCACCGGGTCGTGCACGAACAGCAGCACCGTCTCCTCGCCGGCGACAGGGCCGGCATTGGTCACCTCGGCCTCGACCACGATCTCGTCGCCCGACCCGACCTCCTCCGGCGTCGCGCGAAGCCCCTCGATCTCGAAGCGCGTGTAGGAAAGCCCATGGCCGAAGGGAAAGAGCGGCGCCACCGGCAGGTCCAGATATTTGCTGGAATAGCGCTCCTTTTCGTCGGGATGACGGCCGGTCGGACGCGGCTGGTAGTGGATCGGGATCTGGCCGACGCCGACCGGCCAGGAGACCGGCAGGCGCCCTGACGGGTTGTGGCGGCCGCTCAGCACGTCGCCGAGCGCGTGGCCGGCCTCGCTGCCGAGGAACCAGGTGGCGAGCACGGCGTCCGCGCGTTCGATCAGCCAGGGGCAGCAGAGCGGGCGGCCGGAGCACAGGACCGCGACGGTCGGCCGGCCGAGATCGAGAATGGTGCGCGCCAGCTCCGCCTGGCGGCCGGGCAGGTCGAGCGTGGCCCGGCTCGCGGCCTCGCCGCTCATGATCGCTTCCTCGCCGACGCAGAGGATGACGACGTCGGCGCGGCTGGCCGCGTCCACGGCCTCGGCGATGTCGCCGGCAGCGGCGTCATGAACACCGCCGCCTGCGGCATGCATGATCTCGCTGTCCGGGAAGGCCGCGCGCACGCCTTCGAGCATCGAGACCATGTCCTCGCCCTTGCCGACGATCGACCAGGGACCGAGCATCTCGTCGGCGTTGTCGGCGAGCGGGCCGATCACGGCGATGCGGGACGGCACGCCCGTGAGCGGCAGGACGCCGTCACGGTTGGTCAGAAGGACGATCGAACGCTTGCCGGCCTCACGCGCCAGATTGCGATGCGCGTTCACCTGCAGCGGCGGCAGGAAGTCGGGATCGCCGCGCTCGAAGGGCCGGTCGAACAGGCCGAGCGCCTCCTTGAGCTTCAGGATGCGGCGGACCGCGCGGTCGATGTCCGCCTCCTCCACCAGCCCGCGCTCCAGCGCGTCCGGCAGGCCCCGGGCGTAGGCGTCGCCCATGAGGTCGATGTCGACGCCGGCCTTGAGCGCCGCGGCCGCGGCTTCGGCGATGTCGCCCGCGGTGCCGTGGGCGAGCAGCTCGGTGATCGCGTTGTAGTCGCTGATCATCACGCCGTCGAAGCCCCACCGCTCACGGACCAGATCGTTGAGCACGGCGCTATTCGCGGTCATGGGCACGCCGGCGAGATCGTGGAAGCCCGGCATGAGCGCGACCGCACCCGCCTGCAGCGCTGCCTCGAAGGGCGGCATGTAGACCTCGAGAAAGGTGCGCTCGGAGATGTCGACGGAATGGTAGTCCCTGCCCGCCTGCGGTGCGCCGTAGCCGGCCAGGTGCTTCGCGGTCGCCGCCATGTTCTCCGGCCTGCCGATGTCGTCGCCCTGAATGCCGCGCACCTTGGCGACGGCGAGCACCGATGCGAGCCAGGTGTCCTCGCCCGGCCCCTCGGCGATCCGGCCCCAGCGCGGATCGCGCGAAACGTCGAGCATCGGCGCGTAGTTGAAGTTGACACCGTCTGCCGTCGCTTCTAGAGCAGAGGCCCTGGCGGTCCGCTCCCAGAGATCGGGATCGAAGGTCGCAGCTTCGGCCAGCGGGATGGGAAACACCGTGCGGTGGCCGTGAATCACGTCGAGGGTGAACAGGAGCGGTATGCCGAGCCTGGTCTCCTCGATCGCGATCCGCTGGGCCTCGCGGGTCAGTTCCGCCCCGAACAAGGCGTTGATGGCACCGATCCGACCCTCGCGAAGGGCGGCCATATAGTCCCCCGGCACCCTCGGCCCGGTGATCGCCACGCGGGCGGTGATCAGGGTCATCTGGCCGATCTTCTCCTGGAGCGTCATGGCCTCCATGAGCTCCCGAACACGCGCAGTCGACGGGGTGTCTGTCATGCCGATTTTGGTCCAATCCGTGCCAGCGATGCCATCCCTACCTAATTTGTTAAGGATAACGGACGTATGATGAGGCCGCTATATGGCGTGACCGGGGGAATTATGGCAATCGCTGACAGGTTGGGCGTCTCGGTCCGAAATGTCGCAGTTTCAGTGTGTTGGGCCGAAATTATCGTCGGCCGGCTTGGGGGTGTCGCATCATGGCCGTGATGGAAGCCGCAAAGTCCGCGATCAAGCCGGATGCGACCGCGTCCGACGCGGGCCGGCAGGACAACTACACGATTTTTCGCCAGTTGAAGACACTCTGGCGCTCGCTCGCCTCCTCACCGCATCGTTACCGCATCTGGCTGCTGTCCGGCGGCATCGTCTTCGCGATCAGCCTGAACATGGTCGGCCAGGTTCGCCTGAACGACTGGAAGGGCGATTTCTACAACGCCCTCGAGCGCGCCGACGCCAACGCCTTCATCGCCCAGATCGGCGTCTTCATGCTGATCGTCGCGGTGCTGCTCACCCTCGTGGTCGCGGAAACCTGGATCCGCGAAATGCTGGAGGTGCGCCTTCGGGAGTGGCTGACCCATGACCTGCTGGACCAGTGGCTGGCGCCGAAGCGCGCCTATCTCCTCGGCTTTGCAGGCGAGATCGGCGAAAATCCCGATCAGCGGATGCAGGCGGACTGTCAGCGGCTGACCGAGTTCGGCGCGGATCTCGCGATCGGCCTCCTGCGTTCGACGCTGCTGCTCTTGAGCTTCATCGGCGTGCTCTGGGGGCTCTCCAACCAGGTTGTGTTCGCCTTCGACGGCGCGCCCGGCTTCACCATTCCGGGCTATCTCGTCTGGTGCGCGCTCGCCTATGCGCTGTCCGGATCCTGGCTGACCTGGCTGGTGGGCCGGCCGCTGATCAACATCAACGCCGAGCGCTACGCCCGCGAGGCGGAGCTGCGCTTCGGTCTGGTGCGCATCAGCGAAAGTGCGGAAGGCATCTCGCTCTATGGAGGCGAGAACGACGAGCGGCGCGCCCTCAACGCGCCGGTGACCCGGGTGATCGACATCACCCGTCTGCTCGCCAACGGCCTCGCCAGGCTGACCTGGATCACGTCGGGCTATGGCTGGCTGGCACTGATCGTGCCGATCCTGGTGGCCGCCCCCGGCTATTTCCAGGGCACGCTTTCCTTCGGCGGGCTGATGATGGTGGTCGGCGCTTTCAATCACGTGCAGAACGCGCTTCGCTGGTTCGTCGACAATTTCCCGCGCATCGCCGACTGGCGGGCGACGCTGCTTCGGGTCACCGCCTATCGGGACAGCCTGCAGCGCCTGGAGACCATGGGCGAGGACGCGCCCCGGATCGAGCGCGGCGAGCACCAGGCCGGCGCGTTCGAGATGGAGAATCTCCAGGTGCTCCTGACCAACGGCCGCGCCACCCTGGACGAGGATCACGTCACGGTGAAGCCGGGCGAGCATCTGGCGATCGTCGGCGATCCGGGCGCCGGCAAGAGCAGCCTGTTCAGGGCGCTCGCCGGTCTCTGGCCCTGGGGCAGCGGCAAGCTTCGCCTGCCCGGCCGCAAGGGCATGATGTTCCTGCCGCAGCGGCCCTATCTGCCGCTCGGCAGCATCCGCGCCGCCGTCGCCTATCCGAGCCCGCCGGACAGCTTCGCCGACCAGGACGTCAGGTCGGTGCTGGAGCGGGTGCAGCTCGACCATCTGGTGCCGCTGCTCGACCAGGAGGAGCGCTGGGACAAGTCGCTGTCGCTGGATCAGCAGCAGCGGCTGGTGTTCGCACGGCTCCTGCTGCACAAGCCCGGCTATGTGGTGCTGGACGACGTAGGCGCAGCACTCGCCGAGGAGCACCGCCAGCTGATGTACGAGCTGTTCAAGAAGGAGCTCGGCAACTCGACCGTGGTCAACATCACGCGCACGCGACCGACCGACGACTTCTATCACCGGACGATCAAACTGCGTCACATGGCGAGCGCCGAGCGCCTGAAGCTTGAGCTGGAGCAGCCGGCCGGCGCGATCGCTTGAGCGGGCGACCGCGCCTGACGCCGGTTCAGGCGAACAGGTCCTCGGTGGGGATGAAGCGGTTGCCCGCCTGCACGCCCTGGAAGGCACCCTGGTTCTGGGCGAAGTCCTCGACCGTGAACAGGAGGTCGCCGTCGGCCAGGACCCGCAGATCGTCGCCGAACATCGAGCCCTGGATCTCGGCGCGATCGTAGCCCCTGAGCTCGGCGAGATTCCGGCCTTCGGAATCGCGGATGGTGTCGATCCCCTGCTCGCCGGACGAGAACAGATAGCGGTCGTCGCCGGCGCCACCGCGCAGCATGTCGCTGCCGTCCCCGCCCTCCAGAATGTCGTCGCCGTCATGGCCGAACAGCGTGTCCCGGCCGTCGAAGCCCGAGAGCCAGTCGTCGCCCTCGGTGCCGTCGAGGCGCTCATTGGCGCGGCGCTCGCCGAGCACGGTCGGCTCGGTCAGATGCAGATGGGCGGCGAGGAGATCGTCGCCGGCCACCGCCTCTGCCTCGGCCTCTTCGACCGCCGTCCCGATGTCCGGATCGTCCCGGAGCAGTGCTTCGACCGACACCAGCCCCGCGCCGAAGTCGATGCCGGAAAAGGCGCTCTCGTGACCGACATAGCCGTCGATGCGGGCGACCGGCGCGTCGTCCACGGTGACGAAAAGGTCGTCGTCGAGGACCGAGGCCCCGACAACGCCATCGCCGACGCCTTCCAGCAGCAGGCTGTTGCTGCCCTCATGGTCGAACACGCTGTCGATGGCGCTGTCGTTCAGGCCGATGACGAAGACGTCGTCGCCGGCGTCGCCATAGAGCTCGTCCCGGCCGAGGCCGCCGGCGATGACGTCGTCGCCGCTGCCGCCGCGCAGTTCGTCGTCGCCACCGCCGCCGCTCAGACTGTCGCGGCCGGCGCCGCCGAACAGCTGGTCGTCGCCGTCACCGCCGTCGATGACGTTGTCGCCGTCATTGCCGGTGAGCTGGTTGTCGAGGGCGTCGGCGAAGATGTCGTGATCGGCCGTGCCTTCGAGGCGGACGTTCTCGATGCCGTTGCTGAGCAGCTGCCGGTAGCCGGAGGCGCCGGTCGGCAAGGGTGCGCCCAGATTGTCGGCGAAGACGAAGGTCGAGCTGGTCAGACCGTTCGGCAGCTCGTCGGCATAGCCCTGGCGGATCACCACCAGATCGTCGTCGGTGGCGTAAGCGCCGAAATCCCGTTCCAGCGGGACGTCATGCAGGCCGTTCACGAAGATCACGTCATCGCCCAGCCCGCCCTGCAGCAGGTCGAGGTCCCCGTCATCGCCACCGTCCAGCGTGTCGTTGCCGGACCCGCCGTTCAGATTGTCGCGGCCGGCGCCGCCGAACAGCTGATCGTCGCCGTCATTGCCGTTCAGGATGTCGCTGCCGGCGCCACCGAACAGCTGGTCGTCGCCGGAGCCGCCGCTGATCGCATCGTCGCCGGGCGTGCCGACCAGGATGTCGTCGCCCGGCGTGCCGACCTCGCGATTGCGGCTGATGATGTCGTCCTCGACGATCGGCTGGATCTCACCGTCCAGTTCGGCGCCGTTCAGGTCGATATTGACGAGGTTGAGCGTAGCACCCTCCAGAACGCCTTCGGCATCCTCGAGCGCGACCGTGCCGGCGCCGGCCGCGGCGATCTCCGGCATGGCGCCGCCTGCCTCGCCGCCGACCGTAAGGCCCGCCTCGGCTGCAGCACCGTTCTCCGCCGCCGCGATGCCATCGGCGCTCCGGGCGCCGCCTTCGGCGCCGGCGACATTGACGGCCGAACCGCCGGCCGCCAGGAGCCTCTCGCCGCCTTCGCCGCCCTCACCCTCGAGGTCGAGTAAGTCCAGCAGCGTGACCGCAGCACTCCCGCCTTCCGCGCCGCTGGCGTCGGTCAGATTTTCGATGACCAGAAAGCCGCCGACGAAGGCCGCCGTGAGCGGCGTGCCGAGGGAAAATCCATCGAAAGGCTTTCGACGCTTCGGATGCTCGCCGTCCGCGAGCGCGGCCGTCCGGGCCGGATCTTCAGGCCTGTCACCCTCGCCGGCGCCCTCATGAAGGGCGTCCTGCCGGTGGTCGCTCGATGCCTGATCATGGTTCTCGGTCACGCGAGTTGTCATTCTCAAACACCCTTGTCGTTTCACCCATTCTCCGCCTGGGTCTCACGCCGGCCCCGTCCAGCCGAGACTGCAGGCGGAGGGTGAGCAAAACGCGGGTGTTTTTCAACTATAAAGTTATGTTGACAAATATCGATCCCTGATTGGTTGAGAGCTTCCCGCGGTTTTTGCGACGCCGCGGTCAACTGCAAAAGGCGGCGAACATGTTGTTCATCGGGATGAGATGGCTCAGTTCCGCGCCCATCATGCCGCCCGGTCGTGACGGGTCGGTGTGGACGTGCCCGCCGGCTTTCGCGGCGTAGATGGCGGTCTGTCCGGCGCTGATCACCGCCATCATCTCGCATTGATCGCGCTTCGCATCCAGCACCACCGCCGTCAGCTTGGCGTGGTCGAGCCATTCGCGGACCTTGCCGGTCGCATCGGCGGCATGGCTGAAACCGGCCGCCTGCAGGCGGGAGATCACGTCCTGCCTTGCGGCGAAATCCAGCATGGACCACCATTCCGCGAGGGCGAGGCGGTTGCTCCAGCCATAGGTCATGTCCTCGTCGGCCCAGGCCTCGTGGAGTTCGGCGCGCTCCTCGGCGGTGAAGGGGGGCACGCCGGCGAGCGTAGCCAGAAAATCCAGGGAGCCGATGGCACCGTCGATGTCGACGCGCATGGTCATCGCCTCGTTCTCGCAGTCCACGTGCAGAAATTCGTTGTTCCGATGGAACATCTCGATCAGGGCGCGGTCGTCCTCGTCGTCCGAGCCCAGATAGCGGCAATAGCTGGCGATGACGAACGTCCGGCGATATTCCTCCTGGAGAAAGTCCAGATCCTTGCGCTCATATTCGGCGAAGATCGGCTGGACCTGCCCGAGGGTCTCCTTGATGTGGGCCGGATCTTCGTCGAACGCCTTCAGCATGTAGTCCCGATCGAAAGCCGCTTCGTCGGCGGTGACCTGCCGGCCCAGGATGAACGCCATCCAGTCCAGGCTGGTCCGGAGATCGCCTTCCGTCAGCGTCAGACCGGCGGCCTCGGCAAGCACGGTGTCGTGGTGACGCTGGATCCGCCCGGCATCGCAGTCGCTCGCGACCACGGGATCGTCCCGAAAGACGATCTCCATCAGCTCCCGATCCCTCGGATCGTCCGACCCGACCAGGTCGCAATGGAGCCCTGCTGCCCAGGCATCGGCCATGGCGTCCTGGCGTGCCGGGTCCGATTCGATCAGGTGATCCCTGGTCGTCCTTTCCAGCGATGCGATCGCCTCGCTCGACCTCGCGGGATCTTCGAGAAACCAGGCGACGATCAGGTCCTGAATTCGAAGCCGGTCACGATAGGAGAAACCGCCGCCTGCGATCGGCTCAAGAAACTCGAAATATTCGCTCATGCCGGCGCTGGTCAGCCGATGGCCGCCGGCTTCGGCGATGGCGTCGATACCGGACAGTTCCTGAACCGCGAGCGTTTCGAGATTGCGCGCGGCCGCCGGCAGGTCGTCCACCGCCTGCCCTTCGAGCGCCACGGTCAGCTCGCCCTTGCGCGGATCGCCTTCCAGTTTCGACCAGAAGCGCCGGGTCACGGCGTGACGAAGCTCGCCGTTCGCCATCAGCGCCTTGGTCTCGGGCGGGCTGCCGTCGAATTCGCTCTCGATGAAACGCAGGACGTCGGTGCGGTTGCGCTCGGCATCGAACGCCAGGCCCGCGATCGACGCCATCAGACCGTGGGACGCCACCATGCCCTCGAGATCGAAGCGGGTCACCACCAAGCCGAAAGCGCAGTCGGCGGCGAGAACCGCCTCCTTGGGCGCGAAAATGTCGCGAAGTCGATGGATGTCCGGATCCCCGGTCTGCGCGGCGGCGCAATAGGCGCCGTCGATCAGCTCGCTTCGACCTGCAGCAAGCGCGATCGGCTCGCCGTCCCGGCGATGGACCTCCTGTCGAAGCGCGTATCTGTCGATCTCCGCCACCACCTCGCGGGGCGTCTTTTCGAACGCTTTCGCCCATCGCTCACGCAACCAGGCCGCATCGTCATCGCCGATCGGCGCGCCGGCGACACTCTCGAAAAAGCCGATCGCGCCACCCATCGCCCCGTCGTCCAGAGCCAGCCCGTCCCCGGCCGGCGCCGGCGCGCCGCCGACCAGCCAGAGGCCGCCAACCAGCGAAAGACCGATGGTGGCGAACCAGGCGGGCCCTCTGCAAAGCGCGTTCGGCATCCTTCAAATCCTTCAATTCAATGATCCGTTCCGGCGGCAGGGTCCTTGCGAAACGGCTGGCTGGATCACTGCCCCTGAACAGACCGCCGTTTCGGCATCGGGCGATATTCCGCAAACACCCGCGATGCCCCAATCCTCCATCGAAAAGGCGCTTATCGCTTGACGTTAGCGTCGTTCGTCACTAGTTCTCGCGTGATCCGGATACAAGCCGCATGTGTGACGACCGGTCGTGAGATCCCGAATTTCGGCGATCGACGTCTTCGGCCGCTCCACAGGCGGCACCGTCGTCGACCCTTCGAAGGAACTTGATGCTCATGAGTGTTCGCATTCGCCTCGCCCGCGGCGGGACCAAGAAACGTCCGTTCTACCGTATCGTCGCCACCGACAAGCGCAGCCCGCGGGACGGCCGTTTCCTCGAAAAGCTCGGCTCCTACAATCCGCTCCTGCCGTCCGATCACCCGGAACGGGTGGTCCTGCGCGAGGAGCGTATTCGGGAATGGCTGGCCAAGGGCGCTCTGCCTTCCGATCGCGTGTGCCGTTTTCTGGATGCCGCCGGCATCACCGACAACACGGTGAAGCAGCGGGGCACCGGCAAGCGCGCCCAGGAGATCGCCGCCAAGAAGGCGGAAGCCGAGGCCGCCGCCGCGGAAGAGGCTGCCAAGGCGGCGCCGGCAGCTGAAGAGGCCGCCCCCGCCGAGGAAGCACCTGCCGAGGAAGCTTCGGCAGAGGAAGCCCCCGCCGAAGAGACCGCCTCCTGATCGAATGATCGGGCTCGCGGTCGGCATGCCGGTTTTGAGCGATGAACGCGCAGCAGCAGGAGCGTTGGGTTTGCGTGGCCGCCATTGCGACCGCCCATGGCATTCGCGGCGCGCTCAAGCTCCGCTGCTTCACCGAGCGCCCTGAGGACGTCGCCGCCTACGGCCCGGTCCATGACCGGAATGGCAAGCGCCTCTTCCAGCTGACGATCGTCGGCCCCGCCAAGGGCGGCGTGATCGCCAGGGCGGATGGGGTCGAGGACCGCGACGCCGCCGAGGCCCTGCGCGGCGTGGAGCTGTTCGTGCCGCGCGCCGCCCTTCCCGAGACGGAAGACGACGAGTTCTATTACGAGGATCTCGAAGGCCTCGCCGCCGTTCGCGCGGCCGATGGCAGCCGTCTCGGGACGATCAGGGCCGTGACCAATCACGGCGCCGGCGACCTGCTCGAAATCGCCGGCGACGACGGCGAGATCCGGATCCTCCCCTTCGACCGCGAAACCGTGCCCGTGATCGATCTCGCCGCCGGGCGTGTGGAGGTCGCCGACCGACCGGAAGTCGAGGCGGGAGACCGTTCATGAACGCCGCTCCCTGGCAGGCGAAGGTGCTCACCATCTTCCCCGACATGTTTCCCGGCCCGCTCGGCCATTCGCTGGTCGGTCAGGCGCTCGAGGACGGCCGCTGGTCGCTGGACGCGGTGAACATCCGGGATTTTGCGACAGATCGTCACAAATCCGTCGACGACGTCCCGTTCGGCGGCGGTGCAGGCATGGTCATGCGCCCGAACGTCGTCGCATCGGCCCTCGATCATGCCCTTGCCGCCGGATCCGGGCTCGCCCGGCTCTGTCTGACGCCGCGTGGCCGTCCGCTGACCCAGGAACGCATAGAACATCTTGCGAAAGGCCCCGGACTTGTGGTCTTATGCGGGAGGTTCGAGGGTGTCGATCAGCGGGTCGTCGAGGCAAGGGACCTGGAGGAGGTCAGTCTCGGCGATTTTGTCATGTCCGGTGGTGAACCGGCGGCGATCGCCCTCGTCGATGCCTGCGTGCGGCTGCTCCCGGGGGTTTTAGGAGCGCCGGCTTCGCTGTCAGAAGAAAGTTTCACCGGGGATCTGCTGGAGTATCCCCATTACACGCGGCCCCAGCTTTGGGAGGGCCGTGCCGTGCCGGACATTTTGCTGTCGGGCCACCATGCGCGGATCGAAGACTGGCGCAAGCGTCAATCCGAAGCCGTCACCAAAGAGAGGCGACCGGATCTCTGGTCGCGTTACTTGTCGAGACATGCACAGCCCGATATGGCCGATCGGCCGACAGGGGCCGAAGACGAAGCGAGGTTGCCATGAACGTTATCCAAGAGCTCGAGCAGGAGCAGATCACCCAGCTCACCGAGGAGCGCAAGATTCCTGATTTCGGGCCCGGCGATACGCTTCGGGTCAGCGTCAAGGTGGTGGAAGGCACCCGCGAGCGCATTCAGGCGTTCGAAGGTGTCTGCATCGCGCGCAAGAACCGGGGGCTGAACTCCGCCTTCACCGTGCGCAAGATCAGCTACGGCGAGGGCGTCGAGCGCGTCTTCCCGCTCTACAGCCCGCAGATCGCCGACATCCAGGTGGTCCGGCGCGGCAAGGTGCGGCGCGCCAAGCTCTACTATCTGCGTGGCCGGACCGGCAAGGCGGCGCGCATCACCGAGCGCCGCACCGATCGCCCGAAGGCTGAAAACCCCGCCGACGTCGACAAGACCGCCGCCGACTGAACCGGGGCGGTTCAGTCTTGACTTGCCTGCGTGCGTGGAGACGGCCTGCGCCCGGTTCTCGGGTGTTGTCGAGCGCAGCGGCATACCGCCGATAGAATTCACCAAGCCCAAGTGAAAAAAAATCATGGCTGCGTCGAAGACGTTATTCGATAAGATCTGGGAGCAACATCTGGTCGATCAGCAGGAGGACGGCACCTGCCTGATCTATATCGACCGGCATCTCGTCCACGAGGTCACCAGCCCGCAGGCCTTCGAGGGCCTTCGCAACGCGGGGCGCAAGGTGCGGCGTCCCGAGGCGACCCTCGCCGTTCCCGACCACAATGTGCCGACCACCGACCGTTCCAAAGGGATCGAGGAGGAACAGTCGCGGATTCAGGTCGAGACCCTGCAGCAGAACTGCAAGGACTTCGGCGTGCAGCTGTTCGACGTCGACGATATCCGCCAGGGCATCGTGCACATCATCGGCCCGGAGCAGGGCTTCACGCTTCCCGGCATGACCATCGTCTGCGGCGACAGCCACACCTCGACCCATGGCGCGTTCGGCGCGCTCGCCTTCGGCATCGGCACCTCCGAGGTCGAGCATGTTCTGGCGACCCAGACGCTCTACCAGAAGCGTCCCGCCAATATGCGCATCACCGTCGACGGCGAGCTGCCGGTGGGCGTCACCGCGAAGGACGTGGTGCTCGCGATCATCGGCAGGATCGGTACGGCCGGCGGCACGGGCCACGTGATCGAATATGCCGGCGACGTCGTCCGCAACCTCTCGATGGCCGGGCGCATGACCATCTGCAACATGTCGATCGAAGCGGGTGCACGCGCCGGGCTGATCGCCCCTGACGAGACCACCTTCGACTACATCAAGGGCCGCCCGATGGCGCCCAAGGCCGGCGCGTTCGAGCAGGCCGTGCAGTTTTGGCGCACCCTCCCCTCGGACGAAGGTGCGGCCTACGACAAGGAGGTCGTGCTCAGGGCCGAGGAGATCGAGCCGCAGGTCACCTGGGGCACCAGCCCGCAGGACGTGGCCCCGGTCACCGGCGCGGTGCCGAACCCGAAATCGGTGGAGGATCCGAACCGTCGTTCGGCGATGGAGCGTTCGCTGATCTATATGGGCCTCGAGCCCGGCACGCCGATTTCCGAGATCAAAATCGACAAGGTGTTCGTCGGCTCCTGCACCAATGGCCGGATCGAGGATCTGCGCGCCGCCGCCAAGATCATCGAAGGTAAGCGCATCGCCGATCACGTCGAGGCGATGATCGTGCCCGGCTCCGGCCTGGTGAAGCACCAGGCGGAGGAGGAGGGTCTGGACCGGATCTTCACTGACGCCGGCTTCGAGTGGCGCGAGCCCGGCTGCTCCATGTGTCTCGGCATGAACCCGGATCAGCTCAAGCCTGGCGAGCGCTGCGCCTCCACCTCGAACCGCAATTTCGAGGGCCGCCAGGGCAAGGGCGGACGTACGCATCTGGTTTCGCCTGCGATGGCCGCCGCCGCTGCCTTGGCAGGACATCTGACTGACGTGAGAAAGCTCTCCTGAGATCAATTCCTTGGTCCGAGCCCCTCCCCAGGGTGTCGAGGTCCAGGTCAACCAAGTCGAGGTTCGACACATGGATGCGTTTACCAAGCTCACCGGCATCGCTGCACCCTTGCCGCTGGTCAATGTCGACACCGACAAGATCATCCCGGCGAAGTGGCTGAAGACGATCAAGCGGACCGGGCTTGGCGTGGCGCTGTTCGAGACGCTTCGCTACGAGGACGACGGCGAGACGGAGAAGCCGGACTTCGTGCTGAACAAGGAGCCCTACCGGAACGCCGAAATCCTGATCGCCGACGACAATTTCGGTTGCGGCAGCTCTCGGGAACATGCTCCGTGGGCGCTCCTGGACTTCGGCATCCGCTGCGTGATCGCGCCTTCCTTCGCCGACATCTTCAACAACAATTGCTACAAGAACGGCATCCTGCCGATCGTCCTGCCCAAGGAGCAGGTGGACATCCTCGCCCGCGAGGCCGCGGACGCCGAGGATCCGACCTTCACCGTCGATCTGGAAAAGCAGGAGATCGTTCGTCCCACCGGCAATGAGGTCTTCACCTTCGAGGTCGACCCGCACAAGAAGCACTGCCTCCTGAACGGCCTCGACGACATCGGGCAGACGATGGAGCGCAAGGGCAAGATCGACGAGTTCGAGGGTCGCCAGAAATCGACGGAGCCCTGGCTTTATCAGGACGGGGAGGCCGCCTGATGGCCTATCCGAGGAATGACGGTGCGCTCGGCAGCGTTCTCCTTCTGCCTGGCGACGGCATCGGGCCTGAAGTCTTTCGCGAAGTCCGCCGGGTCATGGACTGGTTTGCTCGCACGCGCGGCGTGTCGTTCGAGCTGGAGGAAGATCTGGTCGGCGGTGCCGCCTACGACAAGCACGGCACGCCGCTCGCCGACGAGACCCTGGACAAGGCGCTCGCTTCGGACGCCGTCCTGTTCGGCGCGGTCGGCGGACCGAAATATGACGACCTGCCGTTCGACAAGAAGCCGGAGCGCGGCCTCCTCAAGCTCCGAAAGGAGCTCGGCCTGTTCGCCAATCTGCGCCCGGCCAAGGTGTTCGACGCACTCGTGTCCAGCTCGTCCCTCAAGCCCGAGCTCGTCAAGGGCCTGGACATCATGATTCTTCGCGAGCTCACCGGCGGCATCTATTTCGGCGAGCCGCGCGGCATCGAGACGCTGCCCAGCGGCGAGCGCCGCGGTATCAACACCCAGGTCTACACCACCTCCGAAATCCACCGCGTCGCCGCGGTCGGCTTCGAGCTGGCGCGAAAACGTCAGGGCCGGGTGTGCTCGGTCGAAAAAGCGAACGTCATGGAGGCGGGCGTGCTCTGGCGCGAAGAGGTGCAAAAGCTGCACGACGCCGACTACGCCGATGTCGAGCTCAGCCATATGTATGCCGACAACTGCGCCATGCAGCTCGTGCGCGCACCAAAACAATTCGACGTGATCGTCACCGACAATCTGTTCGGCGACCTTCTCTCCGACTGCGCCGCCATGCTCACCGGCTCCCTCGGCATGCTGCCGTCGGCCTCCCTAGGCGCGCCCGACGAGAACGGCAAGCGCAAGGCCATGTACGAGCCGGTCCACGGCAGCGCGCCCGACATCGCAGGCCAGGGCATGGCCAATCCGATCGCCATGCTGCAGAGCTTTTCGATGATGCTCCGCTATTCCTTCGACCGCGACGACGACGCCGACCTGCTGGATGGCGCCATCAGCAAGGTGCTGGACGGCGGGCTTCGAACCGGCGACATCATGCAGGAGGGCATGGCCAAGGTTTCGACCTCGGTCATGGGCGAGACCATTGTCCGCGAGCTCGACAACGCCAACGCCTGAGCAGGCTCGTCATCTCTATCCCGTATGAAGCCGTCAGGACATTCATACCAGCCAGCAATTAGGACATCGACATGGGTTATCGCGTAGCTGTCGTCGGCGCGACCGGAGCGGTCGGCGGCGAGATGTTGAACATTCTCGCCGAGCGGGATTTTCCCGCGGACGAGGTCGTGGCACTTGCTTCCAGCCGCTCGCTCGGCAAGGAGGTGAGCTATGGCGAGAAGGATGAGCTGAAGGTCCGGGATCTCGAAAAATTCGACTTCGAGGGCTTCGACGTCGCGCTTTTCTCGCCCGGCGCTTCCGTCTCGAAAGTCCACGCGCCGCGCGCCGCCGAAGCCGGCTGCACGGTGATCGACAACACGTCCCATTTCCGCATGGACCCGGACGTGCCGCTGATCGTGCCGGAGGTCAATCGGGACGCGCTGGAGGGTTTTCGCGAGCGCAACATCATCGCCAATCCCAACTGCTCGACCATCCAGATGGTGGTGGCGCTGAAGCCGCTCCACGACACCGCGCGCATCAAGCGCGTCGTGGTCTCGACCTATCAGGCCGCGGGCGGCGCCGGCAAGGCGGGCATGGACGAGCTGTTCGATCAGACCAAGGGCATCTACGAAACCCGCCAGGTCGAACCGAAAAAATTCCAAAAACGCCTCGCCTTCAACGTCATCCCGCAGATCGACACTTTCCTCGAGGATGGCTCGACCAAGGAAGAGTGGAAGATGGTGGTCGAGACCAAGAAGATCCTCGACCCGGCCATCGAGGTCAGCGCCACCTGCGTGCGGGTACCGGTGTTCGTCGGCCATTCCGAGGCGGTCAATGTCGAGTTCGAGCACGAGCTCAGCGTCGAGGAAGCGCGCGACGCGCTCTACGAAGCGCCGGGCGTGCAGCTCATCGACAAGCCGGACGAGCTCTACTACGCCACCCCGATCGACTGCGTCGGCGAGTTCGACGTGCTGGTCTCGCGCGTCAGGAAGGACGACACCGTCCCCTTCGGCCTCACCATGTGGGTGGTCGCCGACAACCTCAGGAAGGGTGCCGCCCTGAACGCCGTCCAGATCGCCGAGTGCCTGGTGGAAGACGGCCTCATCTAGACGGACGGGCGAACGTCACACTCGTCGACTTGCCTGGCCTTGCGGGGCGGGTGCTGGTTTAACCGCCGAATACATCCCATTCTCCTGATGAGGTGGTGGTGTTTTCGGGGATGACGATCGGCCCATGCCCTATCTGATGTTTTTGTTCAACCGGCAGCATTGGCGTCATTACAGTTTCCTGCTGCAGCAGGTCGACATCCGCCGGACCCTGATCAGAGCCGGGCTCTATCTGCTTACGGTCTTCGCCCTGCACAGCTGGATCATGGTGGCCGTCGAGGGGCTGTCGGCGGACGAGGCGGTCTGGCTGACGCTCACCACCGTGGTCACGGTCGGCTATGGCGACTATTCGGCGCAAACCCTGTTCGGCCGGCTGGCGACCGTCATCCTCATCTATGTCGGCAGCATTTTCATGCTGTTTCACGTCGCCGCCGACTACTTCCAATATCGTTCCGAACGCAAGATGGCCATGCTGCGCGGCCGTTGGAAATGGAAGATGAAGAACCACGTCCTGCTCCTGAACTCGCCAAGCATCAATCGCGACCGCTACGTCCTCGGCCTGGTCGAGGAACTGCACCGCACCGAGCGCTGGTCCGACAGTCCGGTGCTCATGCTGACGAGGGACTACGAGAACGGCCTGCCCGAAGAGTTTCAGAGCGCCGGCGTCGTCCACTATCATGGCGACGCCAGTAATCCCGACGATCTCGAAGCCGCCGACGTCGCCGACGCCTCGGTCATTCTGGTGCTGGCCGAGAACGCCGCCGACAAGCGATCCGACGAAATCGCGTTCAACATCCTGCACCGGCTCAGGGAGTTCGACGTCAGGGGCCGGATCATCGCTGAATGTGTGCGCCGCGCCAATCGCGCGCGCCTGAAGGCGGCCGGCGCCGACTGCGTCATGCGGCCGATCCGCTTCTATCCCGAGATCGTGGTGCGCGCGATCGATTCGCCCGGCGCCGAGCAGATCCTGGAAGGGCTGTTCATGTCCGAAGGCGACGAGTGCCGCTCCTACGAAGCTCCCGTGCAGGGCGTGCGCTGGGCGGACCTGGCGGCGCGGCTGATGAGCCGCGGCCTCGGCACGGCGATCGCCTATGCCGACGAAGCCAAGGATCCCGAACACAGCGTCCATTGCAACCCGTCGCCGGATCAGATCGTCGACACCGACCGGATCTTCATGATCGTGAAGCAGGAACGCGCCGTCACCACGGCCGACGTCCAGGCTGCGATCGCCGATCTCCAGAAGACCGGCTGACGGGGCGACGAGACGCTCTCGTCACCGCTCGGACGACGCTTCGGCCTTCGGCAAGCGCAGGCTGGCGCGAAGGCCGCCCTCGCTGCGATTGGCGAGCGCGACGTCGCCGCCATGGCTGCGGGCGATCGAACGCGCGATGGCGAGGCCGAGCCCGATGCCGCCGGTCTCGTCGCTGCGCGATTCCTCAAGTCGAACGAAGGGCTGAAACATGCGCTCGATCGCGTCCGCAGGAATGCCGGGACCGTCGTCATCGACGATGATGGTGATCGCCCCGTCCCCCTCGGCGAGCGCGACCCTGGCCCGCTGGCCATAGCGGACCGCGTTTTCCAAAAGATTTCGAAGCGCCCGCTTCACGCCGCTCGGTCGGCATCGGCAGACCGTGCGCTCGGCGGGCGTGAACGCGACGTCATGGCCGAGATCGGCGAGATCGGCGACGACGCTCTCGATCAGGGCGGCGAGATCGACCAGCCGGGTCGGTTCGGCCGCAGCCTCCTCGCGGACGAAGGCGAGCGTGGCTTCGGTCATGCGCTGCATCTCTTCGAGAGTCTCCAGAATTTTGACCCTGGTCTCCTCGTCCTCGATGAACTCGGCGCGAAGGCGAAGCGTGGTGATCGGCGTGCGCAGGTCGTGGGACATGGCGGCGAGCATCTGCGTCCGGTCCCGGACGAATCGCTGCAGCCGATCGTGCATGCGGTTGAAGGCCGCCGTGGTCTGCCGCACGTCGATCGGCCCGGCCTCCGGCAGGGGCTCGATCGCCTCGCCCCGCCCTGCCCGCTCGGCCGCCGCCGCGAGCGCCGCCATCGGCCGGGTGATCCGACGCACCATGACGATGACCACGGCCGAGATCGCGATGCCCATCATGACGAGCCAGGTCAGCGCCGGCGCCGTCCAGCGTAAGACTGGCGGCGGCAGACGGCTCTCCATGTTCAGCCAGCCGTCGGTCGCCAGCCGCATCGAGACGAGGACCGTGGGCACATGCCCGCCATGCCGCCGCGGATGTCCCTCGCGCCGGTCCCGATGGCGCTCGCCGCCGTCCCACCAGCGCTCCCACGGCTCGTCGTCATCCTCGATCACGAGCCGCACCTCGCGATCGAAGCGGCCGCTCCAGCGTTCGGCCAGCCAGGACGGTATGGCGTCGTCGTGATCCTCGTCCTCGTCGTCGACCGCGCTTTCATCGGCGAGCCAGTAGCGCATCCGCCGTTCTCCGGCGGTGGCCAGGATCCGCTCGTGCAGCGACGGCGGCGCGTTTTCGAGCAGACGGGCGACCGAAGCGGCGCGCGCGAGCAGCTGCGAGCGGTCGACCGCCCGTATCGCGAACCGCCGCTCATCCGCGAAGATCGCGAGCGTGACGATCTGCGCGAGCACCAGGGCTAGCAGCAGGAGGGCGATCATCTGGCCCGCCAGCCGCTTCGGCCAAAGACGCTTCAGCCAGCGCATCAGGCCGGCTCGACCTCGGCCGCGAAGCTGTAGCCGCCGCCCCAGACCGTCTTGATCAGCTCCGGTTTTTTCGGATCGGCTTCGATCTTGCGCCGGAGCCGGCTCACCTGATTGTCGATGCTGCGATCGAAGGACGAGGCGGACCGGCCTCGGGTCAGATCGAGAAGCTGGTCCCGGCTGAGCACCATCTTCGGGTGCTGGAGAAAGGCGGTGAGCAGGAGAAACTCCGCCGTGCTGAGCGCGACCGCCACCCCGTCCTCACCGATCAGCTCGCGCTGGCCGCTGTCCAGGATCCAGCGATCGAAGGCGAGGCGCTCGCTTTCGAGCCGTCCGCGCTGCTGCGGCAGGCTGTTGGTCCGCCGCAGCACCGCCTTGATGCGGGCGAGGAGCTCGCGCGGGTTGAATGGCTTGGTGAGATAGTCGTCGGCGCCCATCTCCAGCCCGACCACGCGATCGGTCTCTTCGGCCATGGCCGTCAGCATGATGACGGGCAGCTCGCCCGAAGCGCGAAGGTCGCGGCAGAGCGTCAGACCGTCCTCGCCCGGCATCATGAGATCGAGGACCACCAGATCGATCATGCTGCTCGCGAGCACCCTCTTCATCGCGGCCCCGCCATCCGCGACACTGACCCGATAGCCGTTCCTGCTCAGATATTTGGCCAGAAGATCACGAATGTCCTTGTGATCGTCGACCACCAGAATGTGCGGCGTCGTTTCCATGGTCGTCACCGTTCCACCTCCGGAGCGCACTATGCAACGACGGCGAAACCGATGGGACGAAAAATTGTAACAAGTCGTGTCGGCGGCGGGTTCTGCGACATCTGGCGACCAACACCCCGTATTCTCGACAAACTCTGGCGACATCCGGCTGCTCATATGGCAGCCATCGACAACCGGACATCGAAGAGGATGACCATGAAGACTCGTACGAAGATCGCCATCGGCACCGCCATCGTTGCTATCGGCGGCGCGTCCCTCGCCGGCGTCGGCATGGCGCGCGGCGGCTTTGGGCATGGCGGAGGCCACCATGGAGGCCATTGGGGCGGCGGGCCCTTCGGCGGCGGCCGCGCCATGATGCTGATGGAGCAGTTCGACGCCGATCAGGACGGCAGACTCACCCGGGCCGAGATCGACGAGGCGATCGGCGTGCGTCTCGCGAACGCCGATAGTGATGGCGACGGCAATCTGAACCTCGACGAGTTTCAGCCTCTCCTGGTCGAGATCATGCGCCCGAAGATCGTCGACGGCTTCCAGTTTCTCGACGACGACGGCGACGCCGTGATCACGCGCGAGGAAATCGACCGGCCGCTGAACAGGATCGTCAGCCGTCTCGACCGGAACGGCGATGGCGAGCTGACGGCGGACGAGATGCAGCGACACCACCGCGCCGGCAAGCACGGTCATGATCGCGGTTACCGTGACGACGATGACGACGACGCGAGCTGACGGCCGGCTGCGCTCGACAGGACGACCGGCGGTGGCATCGAGCTACCGCCGGTTGGCGCTGGCTCCCTGGCATGATACATCGGCCGTTCGTCATCATGCGCGGAGAGGCCGTTGGGCCAGCCATCGAAGTCGGAGACGGATCGATCGACCGTCAGCCTGATCACCGTCGTCCTGAACGGCGGCGCCGCGTTCGAGCGCGCCATGGCCAGCGTGCTCGCGCAGTCCTACGCGCCGATCGACTACATCGTGATCGACGGCGGATCCAGCGACGGCACCGTCGACCTCATCAGAAAGCGGGATGCGCGCATCGCTTATTGGGTCAGCGAGCCTGATCGCGGCATCAGCGACGCCTTCAACAAGGGCTTCGCGGCCGCGACCGGTCGCTATGTCGGCTATGTCAACGCCGACGACTGGCTGGAACCCGAACACGTCGAAAAGGCGGTGCGGGCACTCGAGAGCGAAAGCGCCGACTTCGTGTTCGGCGATCTCGCCTATCACGCAACGGACGGCGCGCTGCTGCACGTCATCGAGGGCGATCCCGGCTACGCTTCGATGATCAGGAGCCGAATGCCGGCACTCAATCATCCGACCATGCTGGTCGGACGTCACGTGTTCGATGCCATCGGCGGCTTCGACGAGCGCTATCAGCTGGCGATGGACTATGACTGGGCCCTACGCGCGCACCTGGCCGGCTTTCGCGGCTGCTACGTGCCCGGCCTGCTCGGACATATGACGCTCGCCGGCGCCTCGGACCGCCGCTTCGTCGACGGCCTCGCCGAAGTGCGGCGCATCGCCATGCGCGAGGGCGGCCGGCCCGCGCTGGTCGCCTGGCCGGTCTTCGGCTTTAGGGTGATCAAGGGCGTCGCACAGCGCCTGCTGCAGCGCCATGCGCCGGCGCGTCTGCACGGCCTGCTACGGGGCTGGATCAACCCGCATTTCCGCAGACCGGCCGCGCGCAGGCATCTCGACATGGAGGCGGAGCGGACGCCATGACCGGTAATCCTGCAGTGGTGATTCCAGGCGGCGAGTGGCCTTCGGCGGAACCGTTCGACATCGTCCGCGAACTGCACGAACTGCCGGAACCGATCAGGCCTCTGCAGTTCGAGAACCTGATCACCGGCGCTCAGTATCTGCCGATCTACCGGCTCACCCGCCGCCACGTCCAGCCCGGCCAGCGCGTGCTGGACTGGGGATGCGGCAACGGGCATTTTTCCTATTTTCTGCTGCGCCAGGGCCTTGAGGTCCAGGGGTTCAGCCTGGATCCCGGCAGCAACCGGCTGGCCTCCTACCTGGAAGACCGCTTCGGCGACGCCTACGCCATGACCGAGGGCGATCAGGTGGATCCGGTCACGCTGCCCTTCGCCGATCGGGCTTTCGATCTGGTCTTCTCGATCGGCGTTCTGGAGCATGTGCGCGAAACCGGCGGCAGCGAGCGGGCGAGCCTCGCGGAGATCGTTCGCGTGCTGCGTCCCGGCGGTCTCTTCATTTGCGGCATGCTGCCCAAGCGCTACAGCTGGATCGAGTTTCTGGTGCGCCAGGCGTTCAAAGGCAAGAAGCATCACCATGCCTTTCGCTACACCGGGCGCGACATCGACGCCATGATGCGGGACGTCTGCCTCGCGCCGATCAAGGTGCAGACCCACGGCTTCTTGCCGCGCAATAGCTGGAACCATCGCCGGCTGCGGCCGCTGAGCCATCGGCGGCTGCCGACTTACGGCTTCAACGCCCTTGATCGGATCCTGGCGCGCGGCCTCAGCCCGATCGCGCAGAATTTTCTGTTTTCGGCGCGAAAGCCGGCCTGATCTTCGGACGCCCGGACGTCGTGGCTACCAGAGGGCGATCCGGCCGATCGCGCCGAGCGTGATCGAATCCTCGTCGGCGCCGTCGATGTCGCTGAAGGCGTTGAAAATGTAGTTGGCGTTGATGTCGAGGTGGATCGACGGCAGGATCTCGATATCGAGCCCGACGCGCGCTGCATAGAAGGGATCGGACCAGTTGTCGCCTTCCAGCTCGTCGTTATAGGTGATCCCGATGCCGAGGCCGCCATAGAGGCCGCCGCCCAGAAGCACGAAAGCCTGGGGTGCGATCGCGCCGGCATCACCGCCGCCGAAGCCGTCCGTGAAATATTCGAGATTGCCTTCGAACTTGAACAGGCCGTCGGGAACGAACTGCACCGACGCCAGAAAGGACGAGCCGTTTTCGTCGATGTCGACGTCGTCCACCTCGATATCGCCGAGCGCCGTCCAGTAGTGAACGCCGCCGCCGACCCTGACCTCGGCTTCCGCGGGCGAATGCCATGCCGACAGCGTCAGCGAGGCGGCGAGGACGGCGGATGCGGCGTGGAAGCGGTTCATGGGTTCGATCCTTTCGGTGAAGCTGATCGTTTTCGGGCGTACCCCCTCATATAAACGGACCAGGGCCGCGAGCGTTCCCGGACGAACGCCGATCTTCACGTTCCCCTCGCCCACTGTTGCAGCAGGGCTACGGCCGGAGAGGCGGGGTCGGCGCTACGCTTCGGCCCGACGCGCGACCATGATGCCGCCGAGGACCAGCGTCAAGGCGACGGCGTGATAGGGATGGAACGTCTCGTTCAGGAGCAGGACGGCCAGGAGTGCTCCGAAGATCGGAACCAGATTGACGAACATGCCGGCCGCATTGCCGCCGATGAGTTCGACCGCGCGGATGAACAGGGCCTGCCCGATGAGCGACGGAAAGATCGCGGTGTAGACGACGACGCCGAGGCCCATCGGGGAGGTCGGAAAGATGAAGGCGGGCGTGGTCGCCTCGTAGAGGGCGAGCGGCAGCGAGATCAGCGCCGCGACGATGAACAGTGCGGAAAGAAAGCTCAGCCAGTGCACCGGCGGCTTGCCGCGCAGCGCCACCGAATAGCTGGCATAGGTCAGCACCGCCAGCACCATGATCAGATCGCCGCGATTGACGTCGAGCGCCAATAGCAGTTCGGGACGCCCCTGGCCCGCGACCGCGAGCACGCCCATCAGCGTCAGCGAATAGCCGACGATTTGAAGCCAGCGGACACCGGTCCGGTAGACCAGAAAATTGAGTGCGAAGATGACCATCGGCATTCCAGCCTGGACGATCGTCGAATTGATCGCGGTGGTGTGCACCAGCGCGGTGTAGAGCAGTGCGTTGAAGAGCGCGAAACCGGCCGCCCCCATGAACGCGACATAGGGCAGATGACGGCGAATGATCGGCCAGTCCCTCATGAGATGCCGCCGTCCGACGACGAGGAGAACCGAGGCGCCGAGCATCCAGCGAAGGCAGGTGAGCGTGAGCGGCGACACCTCGCCGACCGCGAGACGGCCGGCCACGGCGTTGCCCGCCCAGAACACCATGGTGATCAGAAGAAGAGGATAGGCGTTTCGACTGACCGACGAAAAATCGCGTGACACGGAAACCCTCTGGCGAGGATGCTGGGGGGGTTCGATAGCATCCCGCCGCGCCGTTCCGCCAGTGCCGGCGCCCCTTCCGCCCGGAACTTTTCGAGATCGTTCGGGGCCGATGGCGCGCATGTCGGCCGGGCGGCGGCCGGATCTGCGTCTCACGGGGAGGGGCCGCCTTGCGCGCATTCACGCTCGACACCATCGAGGTCACCGTCTATCGGGCGCCGATCGAACGTCCGGTGCAGACCGCATTCGGATCGATGAGCGACCGGCCGGCGGTGATCGTGAGAGCTATCGAGCGGGATGGAACCGCCGGAATCGGCGAGGTCTGGTGCAATTTTCCGTCCTGCGGCGCCGAGCATCGGGCCCGTCTCATGGCGAGCGTCCTGGCACCGCAGGCCGTGGGTCATTCCTGGGCGTCGCCGGAAGAGTTGTTCGGATCACTTTCCGACCGTCTGCACAAGCTGGCGCTGCAGGCTGGCGAGCCCGGCCCGATCGCCCAGGCCGTCGCGGGTCTCGACATCGCCGTCTGGGATCTGGTGGCGAGGCGCGCCGGTCAGCCTCTCTGGCGGCTGCTCGGCGGCGGCGGGGACGGCCGCCTTCCGGTCTATGCGAGCGGGATCAACCCCGATGGCTGCGTCGACCAGGCCCTCTCGGCACGGGCGGAGGGCCATCGCGCCTTCAAGCTCAAGATCGGATTCGGCCGCGAACGGGATCTCGCAAATCTCGAGGCCCTGCGCCGCCGGCTCGACGACGACGCCGAAATCATGGTCGACGCCAATCAGGCATGGGAGCTGGAGGAAGCGATCGCCATGAGCGAACTCATGGCACCCTATCGCCCGGCATGGCTCGAAGAGCCGATCGCGGCCGACAGTCCGATCGAGGACTGGACGACCCTCGCCGCGGCCTCGCCGATCGCTCTGGCGGCCGGTGAAAATCTGAGAGGCGACGCCGCGTTCGATGCGGCGATCGCGTCGGGGGCCTTTTCGGTGATCCAGCCCGACGTCGCCAAATGGGGCGGCCTGTCGGCTGGCCTGCCGCTGACACGGCGAATTCAGGCTGCCGGCCGCCGCTATTGCCCGCATTTTCTGGGCGGCGGCGTCGGGCTTCTGGCGTCGGCGCATCTGCTGGCGGCGGCAGGCGGCGATGGTCTGCTGGAGATCGACAGCAATCCCAATCCGCTTCGGGAGGGCCTCCTCAGCCCCTTCCCCGTGCTCGACGACGGCGTGCTGATTCTCTCGGATGCACCCGGGCTTGGATGCGTCATCGACGCTTCGGCGGATCGCTACGCCGTTTTCTCGACCACCTGACCGCAGCCGTCGGACGTCAGCCAGCGACGCTCGCCTTAGCGAGCCCCTCGCAGAGATTGTCCATCAGCCGGGCCGTCAGTTCGTCCGCCGTCATCGGACGTCCGAAGAAGTATCCCTGCGCTTCGTCACACCCTTCGTTGCGCAGGAACTCCAACTGTTCAGGCGTCTCCACTCCCTCCGCCGTCGTCGACATGTTCAATCTCTTGCTCAGCGCGATGACCGCGCCGACGATCGCCGCGGCGTCGAAATTCTCGCCGATCTCGTTGACGAAGGAACGGTCGATCTTGATGCGATCGAAGGGAAAACGCTGGAGATAGCGAAGCGAGGAATATCCTGTGCCGAAGTCGTCCATGGCGATCTGGACGCCGAGCGATTTGAGCTTATGCAGAACGTCGGTCACCGTCGCCGTGTCGCGAATAAGAATATTTTCCGTAATCTCGACTTCGAGAAGACTCGCTTCGAGGCCGCTTTCAGTCAGCGCGTCGACCACGCTTTCCGTGAAATTTGCCTCGCGAAATTGAAGGGGCGACAGATTGACGGCGACCCGAAGTGGAGGGACTCCCTGCCGTCGCCATCGAATTGCCTGATGACTGGCCGTCCTCAGCACCCAACTGCCGATAGGGATGATCAGCCCCGTCTCCTCGGCAATGGTGATGAACTTGTCCGGCATGATCAGACCCTGCTCGGGATGACGAAGTCGGATCAGCGCCTCGACACCGATCATGGCTCCCGTCTCGACGTCGACCTGCGGCTGATAGTGGAGCTCCAGCCAATCCTCGGCGATCGCCTGACGCAGGTTCAGCTCGACGGCCTTGCGAGTCCGGATCGCGACATCCATACCGCCTTCGAAGAAACGGCAGGTTCCGGGCCCCTCGGCCTTGGCGCGATGGAGAGCCATGTCCGCCTTGCTCAGGAGGTCGTCAGGGCGCACGGCATCGTGCGGGCCGATGGCCACACCGATGCAGCCGGCGACGAACACCTCGTCGCCTTCGATCTCGAAGGGCTCGGCGAGCACCGCCAGGAGTCGCCTTGAAAGCCGCTCGGCGCTGGCAGGCTGCATGAGTCCGATCTGCGCAATCCCAAATTCGTCGGCTCCCAGACGGGCGACAGTATCGGTTCCCCGCACCTCACCCTGAAGCCGCGCAGCGATCTTCTGCAGGAGCTTGTCGCCGACTTCGTGGCCGAAGTTGTCGTTGATATCCTTGAATCTGAGGATATCGATACAGAAAACCGCTGCATCGACTCCCTCGCGCCTGGCCCGCTGCAGGGCCTGACCCAGCCGATCCTTGAAAAGCAGACGATTCGGCAGGCCCGTGAGCGAATCGTGGTGCGCCAGACGATAGAGCTTCGCCTCAGCGAGGCGACGTTCGGTCACGTCCTGAAAGGTTCCCTTGACGACTCGCACACCGTCGGACACTTCACCGCTCACGCGGGCGTGAATGGCGACCACCCGATCGGTCTCGTCCGAAATCCTGAGACGATACTCTGCCGCCCATCCCGGTTTCGCCAGACCGAGGCGGTCGAGCGCTGCCGTGAACTCCTGGGCGTCGGCATCGTACATGCGTCCGAGGAGGTCTGCGAGCTCAACGGGACCAGCTTCCTGCGGCAGCTGAAAGATTCGAAAGACCTCCGGCGAGCAGTCGACGTGATCTCTTCCCGCCGTCCACTCCCAGCTGCCGAGCTGAGCGATGCGCTGGGCCTCGGCCAGCCTGGCCTCGCTCGCTCTCAGCTGCTTCAAGGTGTTGCCGGCCCGATAGACGTAGCGGATACGATGCCTGAGCAGCGTCCAGTTCAGCGGTTTGGCGATAAAGTCCGTGGCTCCCGCATGGTAGGCGCAGGCGATCGATTCGAGATCATCCTGACCAGTGACCATGACGATCGAAAGCTGCTGTCCGAATGCGCCTTCGCGCAACGATCTGCAGACCGCATATCCATCCATGCCCGGCATGATCACGTCCAGAAGCACGACGTCCGGCCGCAGCGATTCGCAAAGCTGCAACGCTGTCTCGCCGTCGGCTGCCAGCGCCACCCGAAACTCTTCAGCTTCGAGCGCTTCCTGCAGCAGGAATCGTTGCATCTCGTCGTCGTCGACAACGAGAATCAGGGGCTTTTCTTTGGATAAGGCGTCCGCGTCTCTCATGCCTGCCAGGGGCGACCTTTCCACTCTGCGCCGCGGTCTCCCCTCACCTCCCCGAAGGTGTGCGGAGCGCTCGCGGCCGGGACAGAACCACTGGACCATGGCAGGTCAAACTTAATTTTTCGTTAGCTTTGCTCCAGAATTCGACATCATCAGGCATGAATCAGGGACGCGGCATGTCCGCCAGCCTGGCGAGTAGCGCGGCGTGCGACTGCATGCCGTTCAGAAAGCATCGGAGCTCGAATTTCTCATCGGGGGCGTGAACCCGGTCGTCGTCGAGACCGAAGCCCATGAGGATCGAATCGATTCCCAGATGCTCGCGGATCGCGCCGACCGCGGGGATCGAGCCGCCCATGCCGACCAGGATGGGCGGGCGGCCGAAGACGTCCAGGAGTGCCGCCTCGGCCGCCCTGAGGAACGGCGATTCCGTGGGCACCACGATCGCCGGCGCGGCCCCGAGCTCCTGACAAGTGACGCGACAATCCTTTGGCAGGCGATCCTTCACGAACCGCTCCAGCGCCGCCCCGACCTTTCCCGGATCCTGCCCCGGAACCAGCCGGCAGCTCAATTTGGCCATGGCTTTCGCAGGGATCACGGTCTTGGCGCCAGCACCCGTATAGCCGCCTTGGAGGCCGTTCAGATCCAGCGTCGGCCGGGACCAGATCCGTTCCAGCGTCGAACGTCCGGCCTCGCCGTGGCCATGCGCGAGACCGGCATTGCCGAGAAAGCCGGCGTCGTCGAAATCCAGCGCCCGCCACTCCTCGACCAGGCCGCCGAGGTCGTCGACGTCGTCGTAGAAGCCCGGAATCTGTACCATTCCGTTCCCGTCGTGGAGGTCGCCGAGAATGCCGGTCAGGACGTTCAGCGGGTTGGGCACGGCGCCGCCATAGAGTCCGGAATGCAGGTCCTGGCCCGGCCCTTGAAGGGTGAGTTCGATATAGAGAAGGCCGCGCAGCATGACGCCGAGGGCCGGTGTCTCGATGTCCCACATATTGGTGTCGGAGACGATGCAGGCGTCGGCCTGCAGCTCGCCACGGTGGTCCCTCAAGAAGCCTTCGAGCGAAGGACTGCCGGATTCCTCCTCGCCTTCGAGGAAAACGGTGACCGCGACCGGCAGCATGCCGTGGACCGCCTGCCAGGCCCGAAACGCCTCGATGAAGGTCATGGTCTGGCCCTTGTCGTCGACCGCGCCGCGCGCCACGACCCGCCTGCCATGGGCGCCGTCGACGATCGCCGGCTCGAAGGGTGGCGTGGACCAGAGCTCGAGCGGCTCCGCCGGCTGGACGTCGTAGTGGCCGTAGTAGAGGAGCCGCGGACCGTCGCCGCCCGGGCCGGGATGATGGGCGATCACAGCCGGCTGGCCCGGCGTCTCGCGGAGCCCGGCCTCGAAGCCGATCGAGCGGAGATCCTCGACCAGCCATTCGGCCGCCTTCAGGGTCTCGGCTCGATAGGCCGGGTCCGTGCCGATGCTCGGAATGCGCAACAGGGCGCAGAGGCGCTCGACCGCTTCGTCGAAGCCGTCCCCTAGATGCGCGCGAACCTCGTCGAGGGGCAAGTTCATGTCATCTCCTTCCACGCTCGACGCCATTCTTAAGCAAATTCGCGGTCTTGCGCCAGGAATCGCATGGCCGGACAATCCGCCGCGATCGGCGTGTTCTTTTGGGGCTGGAACGGACTCGCGGCGCGACCTACATTTATAAGAGTAAGCGCAGAGTGCCGAGCCATGACACACCGATCAGCGAAATTTCATATCGGCCAGGTCGTCAAGCACCGTTTCTTTCCTTTCCGCGGCGTGATCTTCGATGTCGATCCGGAGTTCGCCAATACCGAGGAGTGGTACGAGGCGATCCCGGAGGATGTGCGGCCGCAAAAGGACCAGCCGTTCTACCATCTTCTCGCGGAGAATTCGGACGCCTACTATGTCGCCTATGTTTCCGAGCAGAATCTGGAAGTCGACGCGACGGGCGATCCGGTCGAGCACCCGCAGGTGATGGAGCTGTTCGGCGAGCTGAAGGACGGCGTCTACGCCAATACGGATGCCCTGAAGCCGCACTGAAACGCCGGCCCACGCGATCGCCGCGGCCCCTGCCCCTTAAGAGCGTGGCCCCTTGCCGGGACATGCGGGACCGCCGACATTCGGCGGTGAACCGCGAAAACGATCAGGGAGCGATCGCCCGACGCCGAAGGCGGCGTCGAACCGGCGGTCGAAACGACATGAAGACCGGCTTCAACCTGCTGCTCTGGACCACCCACGCCACGGCCGACCATTTTTTCCTGCTGGAGACGCTGAAGGCCACCGGCTATGACGGTGTCGAAATCCCGGTCTTCGAGGGGGATCCCGAGCATTTCCGGTCCATCGGCGACGCGGTGCGTGACGCCGGCCTCGCCTGCACCAGCGTCACCGTGCTACCGGACGAAGCGCACAGCGCCATCTCGGCCGACCCGGCGAGCAGGCAGGGTGCGCTCGACCACCTCGCCTGGGCGATCGAATGCTCGGAAGCGCTCGGCAGCGAAATCCTCTGCGGCCCCTTCCATCAGCCGCTCGCGGTGTTTTCAGGCGCCGGACCGACCAGGGACGAGCTGGTCTATGGCGCCGAGGTCCATCGCAAGGCCGCGGATCTCGCCGCCCGGAGCGGCCTCATTCTCGCCCTCGAACCGCTCAATCGATTCGAGTGCTACATCCTGAACACCATGGCTGCGGCCCGGGACCATGTGCGGCGCGTCGATCGACCGAATTTCGGCGCGCTCTACGATACCTTCCACGCCAATATCGAAGAGAAGGACCCGATCGGCTGCATCGCGGAGGCGAGCGACGTGATCAAGCATGTCCACATCTCCGAGAACGACCGCGGCACGCCGGGCAGGGGCCACATCGACTTCGCCAGAACCATGAAGGCGCTTCGCGCCGCCGGCTATGACGGCTGGCTCACCATCGAGGCGTTCGGCAGCTCGCTGCCGGCGCTGGCGGCCGCGACCAAGGTCTGGCGGAGCTTCTTTCCCTCGGAGGAGGAGGTCTACGAGGTCGGTCTTCGGACCATGACGGAGGCCTGGGACGCCGCCGGCTGAAGGCTTCGGCGGGGGGCAGAGGCCGCCTCACTCGTCGGACGATTGCTCTTCCGAGACCGGCGCCAGCGCCAGGAGCACGGTCCCTTCCTCGACCTGATCACCGATCGCGACGAAGACCTCGCCGACGGTGCCGTCACGCGGCGCCTTCAGGGCGTGCTCCATCTTCATGGCTTCCATCATCAGGACCGCGTCGCCTTCGGCGACGGCGTCGCCGGGCCCGGCGCCCACCGCCTTGATCACCCCAGGCATCGGCGCGATCAGCTGGTCGCCTGCGGCCTCGCCGACGCCGTCCCGCGCGAGAGGATCGGGCAAGGCCCAGTCATGGACAGCACCGTCCACGAACACCGAGACGGCATCGCCGTGCCGCACGACCGTCGCCGAAACCGTGCGATCCGCGAGGGCGGCGCGAACCTCCCGTCCGTCGATCGTCAAGCACTCGATCACGACATCCCCTCCGGGGGTTTTGACGCGATAGCGTCCGCCGGCAGCGACGGTCACGCGGACCTCGATGCGCTCCTCGTCGGCGAGGAGCGGGACGACATGCTCCGCCTCGGACCAGAGGCGCCAGCCTTCGAGCGTCGACCAGGGATCGCCGTCGGCGTGGTCTTGCGTCCGGATCAGACCGAGCGCCTCGATTGCGGCGAGCGCAAGCGCTTCCGCTGGCGCGTCCGGCCTCGCCGTGAGGGTTTCGAGATCGCGATCGATCAGCCCGGTGTCGACATCGCCCCGTGAAAAACCCGGATGCTTGGCGAGGGCTTCGAGGAATGGCAGGTTGGTGGTCACGCCGACCGCCCGGCTCCGGCGAAGTGCGGCCTGCAGCCGGGCCAGTGCCGCCCTGCGGTCCGGGCCGTGCGCGATCAGCTTGGCGATCATCGGATCGTAGTAAGGCGTGATCTCGTCGCCCTCGCGCACGCCTGAGTCGATTCGCGCCATGTTCTCCGGCAAGGCGAGATGGTCGAGCCTGCCGGTCGCAGGAAGAAAGCCGCTGGCCGCATCTTCGGCGTAGACCCTGGCCTCGAACGCCCAGCCGTCAATCGCGAGTTCGGCCTGGGAAAGCGGCAGGGGCTCGCCGGCCGCGACGCGGAGTTGCCATTCGACGAGGTCGAGGCCGGTGATCGCCTCGGTCACGGGATGCTCCACCTGGAGCCGGGTGTTCATCTCCATGAAATGGAAGCGGTCGGCGGAGAGGCCGTCCGCGACATCGGCGATGAATTCGACCGTGCCGGCGCCGGCATAGCCGATCGCCTTCGCCGCGCGCACCGCGGCCTCGCCCATGGCCGCGCGCATCTCGTCGTTCACCCCGGGCGCGGGTGCCTCCTCGATCACCTTTTGATGGCGCCGCTGCAGCGAGCAGTCGCGCTCGAACAAGTAAACGACCTGCCCGCGGCAGTCGCCGAACACCTGGACCTCGATATGCCGTGGCCGGGTCAGGTATTTTTCGATGAGACAGCGGCCGTCGCCGAAGCTCGCCGCCGCCTCGCGCCTGGCACTTTCGAGCGCGCCCCGGAAGTCGTCGGGGTAATTCACCCGGCGCATGCCCTTGCCGCCGCCGCCAGCGCGCGCCTTGATCAGGACGGGATAGCCGATCGTCTCCGCTTGGTTCGCGAGGCTTTCCGGGTCCTGGTCCTCGCCGTGATAACCGGGCACGACCGGCACGCCGGCTCGCTCCATCAGCGCCTTGGCCGCGTCTTTCAGGCCCATGGCCCGGATCGCCTCGGCCGAGGGGCCGATGAAGGCGACGCCCGCTACCTCCAGCGCCTCGACGAAGGCGGGATTCTCGGAAAGAAAGCCGTAGCCGGGATGCACCGCCTCGGCGCCGGAGGCGAGGCAGGCCTCCACGATCCGCTCGATCGAGAGATAGCTGTCTGCGGCCGCCGGCCCGCCGATCCGAAAGGCCTCGTCGGCCATGGCGACATGGAGAGCACCTGCATCCGCATCGGAATAGACGGCGACGGTGGCGATGCCCATGCGCTTCGCCGTCCGCATCACCCGGCAGGCGATCTCGCCGCGATTGGCGATCAGGATTTTTTCGAACATGGGTGCCGCCTACATGCGAAACACGCCGAAGCGTGTTTCGGCGATGGGGGCGTTGAGGGCTGCGGAAAGGCTGAGACCGAGCACGTCGCGGGTTTTTCGCGGGTCGACGATGCCGTCGTCCCAGAGCCTGGCCGAGGCGTAGAGTGGGTGTCCCTGACGCTCGAACTGCTCGACGATCGGTTTCTTGAAACGCTGCTCGTCTTCTGCGGACCAGCACCCGCCCTTGCGCTCGATCCCGTCCCGTTTGACCGTGGCGAGCACGCCCGCCGCCTGCTCGCCGCCCATCACCGAGATGCGGCTGTTCGGCCAGGTCCAGAGAAAGCGCGGATCGTAGGCGCGGCCGCACATGCCGTAATTGCCGGCGCCGAAGGAGCCACCGACCAGGACCGTCACCTTGGGCACCGCCGAGGTCGCGACCGCGGTCACCAGCTTGGCACCGTGCCTGGCGATGCCCTCGGCCTCGTATTTTCGGCCGACCATGAAGCCGGTGACGTTCTGCAGAAAAGCCAGCGGGATCTTTCGCTGGCTGCAGAGCTCGACGAAATGGGCGCCCTTGAGCGCGCTCTCCGAGAACAGCACGCCGTTGTTCGCGACGATGCCGACGGGGATGCCGTGGATATGGGCGAAACCGGTCACCAGGGTCTGACCGTAGCGCGCCTTGAACTCGTCGAAGCGCGAGCCGTCGACCAGGCGCGCGATGACCTCGCGGATGTCGTAGGGCGTTCTGACGTCAGCCGGCACGATGCCGAGGAGCTCCTCCGGGTCGAAGCGCGGCGCCTCGACCGGACGACGCTCGATCGACGGCGCCTTCGGCCGATTGAGGGCGGCGACCGCCCGACGCGCCAGGGCGAGCGCGTGGGCGTCGTCGACGGCAAGATGATCGGCGACGCCGGAAAGACGGGTGTGCACGTCGCCGCCGCCCAGATCCTCGGCGCTGACCTCCTCGCCGGTCGCGGCCTTGACCAGCGGCGGCCCGGCCAGAAAGATCGTGCCCTGCTCCCTCACGATGATGGTCTCGTCGGACATGGCCGGCACATAGGCGCCGCCTGCGGTGCAGGAGCCCATGACGACCGCGATCTGCGGTATGCCGGATGCGGACATGTTGGCCTGGTTGAAAAAAATCCGGCCGAAATGCTCGCGGTCGGGAAAGACCTCGTCCTGGTTCGGCAGATTGGCACCGCCGGAGTCGACCAGATAGACGCAGGGCAGCCGGTTCGCAGCAGCGATCTCCTGGGCGCGCAGATGCTTCTTCACGGTCATGGGATAGTAGGTGCCGCCTTTGACCGTGGCGTCGTTGCAGACGATCATCATCTCCCTGCCCTCGACCCGGCCGATACCGGCGATCAGACCCGCCGACGGGCTGGCGCCGTCATAGAGGCCGTGGGCGGCGGTGAGGCCGATTTCGAGAAGTGGCGAGCCCGGATCGAGGAGCGTGGCGACGCGATCCCGCGGCAGCAGCTTGCCGCGGGCGACATGGCGCTCGCGGGCCGCCTCACCGCCGCCGCGAAGGGCGATTGATCCCGCCTCCTCTGCCTCGGCGATGGCGGCGAGCATGGCCTCGCGGTTGGCCTTGAACGTTTCGCTCCGGGTCGAAATCGACGACGTCAGCACGGCCATGTCAGGCCGTTTCCCGCATCATCTCGCGCCCGATCAGCATGCGCCGGATCTCGGACGTGCCCGCGCCGATCTCGTACAGCTTGGCGTCCCGGAGCAGCCTGCCGGTCGGATAGTCATCGATATAGCCGTTGCCGCCGAGCGCCTGGATCGCCTCGAGCGCGCACCAGGTCGCCTTTTCCGCGGCGTAGAGAATGCAGCCGGCGGCGTCCTTCCGCGTGGTCTCGCCGCGGTCGCAGGCGGCGGCGACCGCGTAGACATAGGCGCGGCACGCGTTCATGGTCGTGTACATGTCGGCGAGCTTGCCCTGCATGAGCTGAAATTCGCCGATCGGCCGGCCGAACTGCTTTCGCTCATGGACATAAGGCACCACCACGTCCATGCAGGCCGCCATGATGCCGAGCGGCCCGCCGGCGAGCACGACGCGCTCGTAGTCGAGCCCGGACATCAGGATTTCAACGCCGCCGCCCTCCTCGCCGAGCACGTTCTCGTAGGGCACCTCGCAGTCCTCAAAGACCAGCTCGCAGGTGTTCGAGCCGCGCATCCCGAGCTTTTCCAGCTTCTGCGCGGTCGAGAACCCGGCCATCGATCTTTCGATGATGAAGGCCGTAATGCCACGCGCGCCCGCGTCGGCCGCGGTCTTGGCGTAGACCACCAGGGTCTCGGCGTCGGGGCCGTTGGTGATCCACATCTTGCTGCCGTTCAGGACATAGCGATCGTTCCGCTTCTCCGCGCGCAGCTTCATCGACACGACGTCCGACCCGGCACCCGGCTCGGACATGGCAAGCCCGCCGACATGCTCGCCGGAGCAGAGCTTCGGCAGAAAATGCGCCTTCTGCTCGGCCGTGCCGTTGCGGTTGATCTGGTTGACGCAGAGATTGGAGTGGGCACCGTAGGACAGTCCGATCGAGGCACTCGCCCGGGAAATCTCCTCCATCACGACGACATGGGCGAGATAGCCCATACCCGAACCGCCATGCTCGGGATCCGCAGTGATGCCGAGCAGGCCGAGCTTGCCGAGTTCCGGCCAGAGATCGGCGGCGAAGATGTTGGTCGCATCGATCTCGGCGGCGCGCGGCGCGAGCTTTTCGCCGGCCCAGCGCCGAACAAGATCCCGGATCGACTCGATCTCCTCGCCAAGCGCGAAATTCATGCCGGTTCCGAACATGCAGGATCTCCAAGGGTCATGTCTGGTCGAAAATAGCCTCCTCTCCATCCATTGGCCAAGGTGATTAACCATCGTCCGCAAGGCGGCATCTTAGCGCCGCATGGTTAACCAGGGCCTAACGTCGGAAAGTTTTTTCCCGGACGGCGTCGTTCGCCGATTCCAAAGCTGCGTCCACGTCGCCTTACGTGAGCTCAGCGCGTTAACCGGATATTCACCATGTGCCGATAGGCTGGCGACATGGCGATCTCGGTGCATGCAGTGATGAGGGCGGTGACGGCAGCCGGCGAGCGGGTTCCGTTGCGTCTCGTCGGTCGAGAAGGTAGAGGAGAAGGGAGGAGGACGCGCGACGATCATGAACGATCTGGACAGTCTTTCGTCCATGATCCCGGACGGCGCCAGCCTGGCGCTGGCGCCGGACTATTCCGGCTGCGCGCTCGCGGTCGTCCGCCGCCTGATCCGCCGCGGCGTCCGCGATCTGCATCTGATCGGCGTGCCGCAGCTCGGTTTTCAGGCGGATCTGCTGATCGGAGCGGGCGCCGTCCGCGGCGTCGAGACCGCGGCGGTCACGCTCGGCGAAGCGGGCCCGGCCCCCTGTTTCACGCGCGCGATCAAGGACGGCAACCTTGCGATCAGGGACAGCACCTGCCCGGTCATCCACGCTGGCCTGCAGGCGGCGGAGAAGGGCATTCCCTTCATGCCGATCCGCGGCGTGCTCGGCTCGGATCTCATCAAACATCGGCCGGACTGGCGCGTGATCGACAATCCGTTTCGGGCCGGGGATCGGGAGGAGGATCCGATCCTGCTGGCGCCGGCGATCCGGCCGGACGTCGCCTTGTTTCACGCAGCCATGGCCGACCGCGACGGCAATGTCTGGATCGGCGTCAGGCGGGAGCTGATGCTCATGGCGCACGCCGCGAAGACGACCCTCGTGACGGTGGAGGAGGTGGTCGAGGAGAACTTGCTGGACGAGGACGAAACCGCGGCGGGCACCATTCCCGCACTCTATGTCAGCACCCTCGCCGCCGCGCCGGGTGGTGCGAAGCCGCTCGGCCTTCGCGGCCGGTACGTCCGGAATGCCGCGCATATCGAGCACTATGCCAAAGCGGCGGCTACGGAAGGCGGCTTCAGGGATTATCTCGATCGGCATGTGCTGAACGGGTCCGGTCATCCATGAGCGACTTCAGTCTCGACGAGCTTCTGATCGCGACGCTGGCAGACATGCTGGCGGGGCTGGGTCACGTCGCCGTGGGCGCAAGCTCGCCGATCCCGGCGGCCGCCTCGCTGCTCGCGCGGGAACGCTCCGGAGGGCGGCTTCGCGTCTCGATCCTCGGCAGCGAGCGCCACAACCCCTTCACCGACGGCGGCAAGGAGCTGTTCGACTGCGCAGCCCAGGGCCGGATCGACGCGTTCTTCCTCGGCGGCGGGCAGATCGACGGCGAGGCCAATATCAATCTGGTCGGCGTCGGCGACTATCCGGAGTGCCGCGTGCGCTGGCCGGGCTCCTTCGGCTCCGCCTTTCTCTATTTCATGGTGCCGAAGGTCATTCTGTTTCGGGACGTCCATTCGCCGCGCATCCTCGTACCAAGAGTCGACTTCGTGAGCGCGCCGGGCACCAGCCCCGAAAACGTGTATCGACCGGGCGGCCCCTTCGCCCTGGTGACATCGAAGGCGGTCATGGCCTTCGATCGCGAACGCAGGCGCTTTCGCCTCCGAAGCCTTCATCCCGGCGTCTCGCTCGAGGACCTGTTCGCCGAGACCGGCTTTCGCTTCGACCATGACGGTCACCCACCGGTCACGCCGGCGCCGGACGACGCAGTCCTCCGACTGATCCGCGGGTCGATCGGCGAGGCGGTGGCCGAGACCTACCCGACCTTCGCGGCGCGCCTCGCACAGGGAGCGTCTGCCTGATGTTCGGCTGGCGTCTGTTTTCGAGCGGCGGCTGGCAGGACGAGGGGCTTCAGGCGGTTTTCAAGCGCCTGCCGCTGTTTCGCGACCTCAATCGCAAGACCCTGAACGAGCTCACCGAGGAGCTGACCTGGTTCAGCCTGCCGGCCGGCGAGCCGCTGTTTCATCAGGGCGCCATGGGCGATGCACTGTTCGTGCTGGTGAGCGGCATGCTCTCGGTGACCGTGAACGATCATCGCGGCCAGCCGCTTCGGGTCGGCTACATCCATGCCGGCGAGACCGTCGGCGAGCTCGCACTGATGTCCGGCGAACCCCGATCCGCGACGGTGACCGCACTTCGCGATTCCACCCTGTTCGGTCTCGACCAGACCGCGTTCCAGCGGCTGATCGACCGCCATCCGCACACTTCCAGCGAGCTCCTGCGCATGCTGGCGGCGCGCCAGGTGCGCATGCACGGCGCGGCGGCGCATCTCAGCCGGGAGGCGGGGACGATCGCGCTGATCTCGCTCGACCCCGAACTCTCCAGCGAGCGGCTCGGCCATCGCCTGGCCGCACGGCTGGACGCGATCGATCCACCGCGCGACGATCTCTTGTCGACCAAGGTGCTGGCCGCGGATGCGATCGAGATCACCGAGGATCGCCTGCACGAGCTCGAGACCATTCACACACGGTTGATCTACTGCGCCCAGCTCTACGATCGCGGCCGCATGCTTGATCCAGCCTGGGCGAGGCGGTGCCATCGCCAGGCGGATCACGTTTTCGCGCTGGCCCGGGCGACCACCTATCTGCCGGCGCGTGTGGTCAGGGAACTGATCAAAAGACGGGAGGAACCGCGGCCCCACGATCTGGTGGTGATCCACCCGCCCCACGCCGAGGTGGCGGAGATCCCGAAGCCCAGCGTGCTGCAGCTGCCGGCCGATCTCCGGATCAATCTCCGGGGCGACGGCGATGCGCAGATCGATCGCCTGGCGCGACTGGTCACCGGCAGGGCCAACGGCCTGGTTCTGGCGGGCGGCGGTGCGCGCGGCTACAGTCATATCGGCGTGATCAAGGCCCTCCACGAGGCTGGCCTGCCGATCGACATGGTGGGCGGCTCCAGCATCGGCTCGATCATCGCAGGCGGCGTGGCCGCGGGCTGGTCGATCGATCAGCTCTACGGCAACATCAAGGCAGCCTTCGTCGATAGCAATCCGGTGAACGACTATACGCTTCCTTTCGTGGCGCTCACCCGCGGCGACAAGGTGACGAGGCGCCTGAAGCGCTTCTTCGGCGATCTCACTTTCGAGCAGACCTGGCGGCCGTTCTTCTGCGTCTCCTCGAACCTCACCAAGGGCGACGTCGAACTGCACCAGCATGGCGAGCTCTGGCGCTCGCTTCGGGCCAGTGTCGCGATTCCCGGGATCCTGCCGCCGATGATCGAACAGGGTCAGGTGCTCGTCGACGGCGCGGTCATGAACAACCTGCCGACCGACGTCATGCGCGACTTCGGACGCGGGCCGGTGATCGGCGTCGACGTCGGCCAGGTGGAGGCGCTGGTCTGCGACATCCCCGACTACAGCCACTATCCGCGGTGGCGTGCCCTTCTTCGCCTGCAGACGGGTGCTCCAGGCATCGGCAGCCTTTTGCTGCGTTCGGCGACGGTCAGCAGCGAGGTCTATGCGCGCGCCTGCCGCGATCAGGCCGACCTGCTGTTCACGCCGCCGGTCGAGCAGATCGAGCTTCGTGCCTGGAAGACCTTGGATTACTGCATCGAATGCGGCTACCGTCACGCCATGGAGGTGCTGGAGCGGGTCGAGAAGCCCTGGTGGTGACGCCTCCCCGACGATCGGCTGGAGAAAGGCGGCGTGATGGACGAGGCGGCATCGGCATTGGGCGGGCTGAAGGTCATCGATCTGACGCGGGTTCTCGGCGGTCCCTACTGCACCCAGATCCTGGGCGACTACGGCGCGGAGATCGTCAAGATCGAGCCGCCGCAGGGTGACGAGGTCCGCGACTGGGGCCCGCCTTTCGACGAGCGGGGCGACGCCTCCTATTTCATCGGCGTCAACCGCAACAAGCGCTCGCTCGGGCTCGATCTTTCGGATGAGGACGGCCGCGCCCTGCTGCTCCGCCTGCTGGAGGACGCCGACGTCCTGATCGAGAACTACAAACCCGGCGCCATGGAGCGCTGGGGCCTCGGCTACGACGTTCTGTCGAAGACGAATCCGGGACTGATCCACTGCCGGATCAGCGGCTTCGGAGGCGACGGCCCGATGGGCGGCCTTCCCGGCTATGACGCCGTCATCCAGGCGATGTGCGGCATGTTTTCGGTCAACGGCATGCCCGAGGACGGCGACGGTCATGGCGGCCGGACCCGCATCGGCATTCCGCTGGTGGACATCGGCACCGGCCTGTTCTCGGCGATCGCCATCCTGATGGCGGTGATCGAACGGCAGCGTTCGGGCGAAGGGCAGTTCATCGACATGACCCTCCATGACGCCGGGATCGCGCTGATGCACCCGCACATCCCGAACTATCTGCTGTCCGGCAGGACACCCGGGCTCACCGGCAACGCCCATCCCAACATCTCGCCCTACGACAAATACCCGACGGCGACCGTCGACGTGTTCCTGGCGATCGGCAACGACCGGGCTTTTTCGAGGCTTTGCGACGAGTTAGGCGCGCCGGGACCGGCGGATGATCCGCGATTCCGGACCAATGGCGATCGGGTGGTCAACCGCGACGACCTCACCGAAGTCCTGCTACCGCTGCTCGCCGATCAGGACGGGGAAGAGCTTTGCACGAGGCTTCTCGCCAAAGGCGTGCCGGCCGGTCCGGTACGCGACGTCGCCGAGGTCTGGCAGAGCGAGCATGCCCGCCACCGCGGCATGACCGCAGCGTGCGACGGCTATCGCGGCTGGGGTCTGCCGATCAAATTTTCGCGCACGCCCGGTCGCATCGAGCGCCGTCCGCCGGCATTCGGCGAACACGCCCGGGAACTGCTGAAGGAGGCCGGGCTCGGCGACGACGCGATCGATGGGCTGATCGAGCGCGGCATCGTTCTGGAAAAGCGTCGCCGCTGAAGCCAAAGGGCCGCTCCCACCGGGAGCAGCCCTTCATCTTCGAAAACTGGTCGAGGAGCCTCGACCGACGCTGTCGGCCGGTTCCCGAACATCAGCTCCGCCGCGTCAGCTCTGAATGTCGACCCGTCTGTTCTTCGCACGGCCTTCACGCGTCTCGTTCGAGGCGACCGGGTCCATCTCGCCGCGGCCGGAGGTGGTGAACCGGTCGGACTCGATGCCATGGCGGGCGAAATAGTCGGCGACGGCTTCCGCGCGACGCTCCGAAAGGCCCTGATTGTAGTCGGCAGCGCCGGTGCTGTCGGCATGGCCGACGATCTCGAACTGGGTCTCGGGGCTTTCGTTCAGCGTGGCGATGATCCGATCCAGTTCCGGATAGAACTCGGGTTTCAGGGTCGCCTTGTTGAGGTCGAAGGCCACGTCGCCCGAGATCGAGGCGATGACCACCGGCTCCGGCGGCGGTGCGGGTGCCGGTGCGACCGCTTCCACCACGGGCTCGGGCTGTGGGCAGTCGAAGGTGTCGCCATGGGTGACGAAACGGCCGTTCTTGGTCATTATGGCCGAATCGGTGCGGTCATGAAGGGGGTTGCAAAGACGCCCATCATCGGAGGCGGCCTCATGGGCACCGGCCTGACCGACGGTGGCGACGGTCAACAGGACGGCCGCCAGCGACGTTGGGATTCTCACCATCATCGAATACTCCAGGAGAATTGCGTAACTCCTGGTTACTAATAATAGATTTTTTTCAACTGAAAAGGTTTTTTTCGAATTATTCGGCGGTCTCGACCTGACCGATATAGGGGAGATGCCGAAAACGCTCGGCATAGTCGATGCCGTAGCCGACCACGAACACGTCCTCGATCTCGAAACCGACGAAATCGGCGGCGATGTCGACCTTCCGCCTCGACGGCTTGTCGAGCAGGGCGCAGGTCCAGACTTTCTTCGCGTTGCGCCCGGTCAGGAGTTCACGGCCATAGGTCATGGACAGGCCGGTATCGACGATGTCGTCCACGAGGAGAACGGGCTTGCCTTCGAAATCGTCCGGCGTGTTGCCGATCAGCCTCACCTCGCCCGAGGTGGTCATGCCGCGGCCATAGCTGGAAAGCCGCATCAGCTCGACCCGGGGCGTCGCTCCGGCGCGATCAAGTGCACGCACCAGATCGGCCATAAAGACGAAGGCACCCTTCAGGACGCCGATCACCGTGAGATCCGGGCCGACCTCGCGCACGACATCGCCGGCGAGCGCCTCGACCCGTGCTGCGATCTCGGCCTCTTCGAAGAGTGTTCGGACCTCGGTCATCGGCGTCCCCCGTGGTCGGTCATATCACGATGATGCGGTCATACCATGATGAGGTGGTCATACCGCTCAGTCGATCCGGGAGACGTCGCCGTCGAACTCCTCGGCGCAGAATGTGCCTCCCTGGAACTGCGCCGTGATCGGGTCTTCCGGATTGGCGTTGGCGGCCTCATGGGCGATCTCGGCGAAGTCTTCCGCCTCGTCCTGCGGCCGGTAGCCGAGCCGGTAGGCGTTGGTGTTGTCCCACCAGCATCGGGCGTTCTTCGAGGCGCCGTAGACGACTTCGTAATGGAGGTCCGGAAAAGTGAGGCCGATGCCGATCAGCTGCGAAAGATCACGCGGACTGACCCAGATCGCGAGCCTGCGCACGTCAAGCGGCTTCTCGCCGACATTGCCGATGCGAATGTTGAAAAGGCGCATGCCGTGCTTGTCCGCATACATGCGGCCGAGCGCTTCGCCGAACGCCTTGCTGACGCCATAGCGCGAATCGGGCCTCGGCATGGCGGTGTGATCAATGGTGCGCTGCCGGCGATGATAGCCGACCACATGGTTGGTGGTGGCGAAGACGACGCGATCGCAGCCCTTCCTGCGCGCCGCTTCATAGGTGTTGTAGAGACCGACGATATTGGCGTTCAGCACCGCGTCCCACGAGCCTTCGACCGACTGTCCGCCGAGATGGACGAGGCCGTCGGCGCCTTCGAGCAGCGCTTCCATGGCGGCGAGATCGGTGAGATCGGCCGGACGGGAGGTTTCGTTGCCTTCGAGATCGGCGATCTCGCCACGATCACTCAGGACCAGCTCGCTGGCGAGCTCCCGGAGATAAGGCCGTATCATGGTCGCGACCCCGCCGGCCGCACCGGTCATCACCAGACGCATCGATCTCGCCCCTCCTGCACCGCATGCCGAACGCCGCACCTGTGTCCCGCTCCGAGCGGATCGGGGCCATGCCGGCTGCGACGAAGGCTAACAGACGCATCGGACGGCTGCTAGAGTGGGGGCGGCTGCCAGACTGGCAGGACAGATCCCGACCGGGAGCGCCGGATTTGCAGAAACCCAGACCGATCCTCGTCTTTCAGCACATGCCGGCGGACCGGCCGGGCCATCTGTTCGATCGCCTGCACGCCGACGGCATCGCCTGGCGCATCCTGCGCCTCGATCTCGGCGAACCGATCCCCGATCTTCGCGACTTCGCGGCACTCTGGGTCCTCGGCGGCCCGATGGACGTCTGGGAGGAGGAGCGTCTTCCCTGGCTGGTCCCGGAGAAGACGGCGATTCGGCGCGCGGTCCTCGATCTCGGCATGCCCTATTTCGGCGTCTGCCTCGGCCATCAGCTGCTGGCGGATGCGCTCGGCGGGCATGTCGGTCCGGCCGAGACGCCGGAGATCGGCGTCGTCGACGTCCGGCTGAACGCCGAAGGGCGTCGTCATCCGCTGCTCGAGACCCTGCCGGAGAACGCAGCGCTGCTGCAATGGCATCTCGCCGAGGTGCAGCGCCCTCCCGACGAAGCAGCGATCCTCGCGAGCTCGGCGAACTGCGCCGTTCATGCCCTGGCCCTGGGCGACCGGGTGCTGGGGCTGCAGAGCCATATCGAGATCGGCCTGGACACGGTCGAGGAATGGCTGATCTCGCCGGACGCCAGAGCCCAACTCGAATCCAATCTCGGCCCCGACGCTCTGCCCTCTTTCCGCGCTGAGCTGCAAACGCATATGCCGGCCATGAACCGGGCGGCGGACCGCCTCTACGAGCGCCTGATCGCTGCGATCGGCCGCTGACGGGTGGAGAACTGCCGTACCCGGCGTCCCGCAGTTCAGAAGGCCGGCTGGCCGCGCGCAAAGTCGAAATAAAGGTCTTTCGCACGCCTGCAGATCGGACCGACGTCGAATTCCCGGTCCTCGACCGCCGTGATCGGCACCACCTTGCCGTAATTGCCGGTGCTGAAAACCTCGTCCGCCTCCAGCATATCCTTTCGCGTCAGCACGGTTTCGATCACCTCGATGCCGTCCTCACGCAGGAGCTCGGCGATGCGGGCACGGGTGATCCCGGAGAGGAACGTGCCGTTGGCCGCAGGCGTGAGCGCCGCTCCGTCCTTCGCGATCCAGAGATTGGCGGTGCAGAGCTCGGCGACGTTGCCTGACGGGTCCATGGTGATGCCGTTGTCGAAGCCCCGCTGGTTCGCCTCGCGAAGCGCCCGCTGCATGTTCGGGTAGACGCAGGCGGCCTTGGCGTCGGTCGGCGCCATGTCGCGCGCCGGCCGGCGATAGCTGGAAAAGCAGCAGCGCATGCCGTCCCGGCCGGGCCAGTCGAGCTTGAAGACAACGAGGGCGAACTCGGTGGATTCCGCGACCGGCAGGACGAAACCCTCCGTCGCGTAGAACATCGGGCGTATATAGGTGACCATGTCCCGCGGCAATTGCTCCAGAGCCTCGCGGCAGAGCGCCTCGATCTGGTCAGCCGTCTTGTTCGGGCGGAGCAGCATGCGCTCTGCCGAGTCCACGACCCTGCGGCAGTGACGGTCGAGATCGGGAGCGAGCCCGTCGAAGCCGCGCGCGCCGTCGAACACCACGCTCGCCATGCCCATGCCGTGATCGAGCGGCCCGAGAAGTTTCGGCTGCTCGTCCCGATGCCAGCGGCCATCATGCCAGATGACGAAACTCATCGATCCGTCTCCATCCTTCGCCAGCGCCGGTGTAGCAGCTTCGGCGCGGGTTCAAAAGGCCGTTGTCCCCGTTCCCCGCCGTTGCCCGCACCGCCGTCAGCCCCACCGCCCGCGATTGTTGACCGCACGGCTTTCCCTCTGCCAAGGTGTTGGCCATCGGACAGGAGCGAAGCGCCGCGGATCCGCGCCGAACGCATCATCAGCCTGTCGCCAACATGCTGCATCAAGCAGAGGTCGCTCGGGCCGGAAGGCGGCTCGGGGAGAAGACTGGGAGCCTATCGATGAGCAAGACGATCAAGCGCGGCGTCAGCCGGCGTTCCTTCACGAAGGGGGCCGCGATCGCCGGTGCCTCGGTGCTGGCAGCACCCGCCTACGTCAAGAACGCCCTTTCCTCTTCGGGCGAGATCAACATTCTGATGTGGTCGGACTACCTGCCGCCCTCCTTCATCGAGGCGTTCACCGCCGAGACCGGAATCACCGTCAACTACACCGGCATCGGCTCGAACGAAGAGATCATCAACAAGATGAAGGCCACCAGCGGCCAGGGCTTCGACATCGTCTCGCCGACCAACAACCGCAATCTGCAATGGGAGCCGCTCGGCCTCCTGCAGCCGATCGACATGAACCGCGTGCCGGTCGAGGCGGTCAATCCGGCCATGGCCGAGATCGGGCCCACGGGCTGGGACTTCGAGGGCAAGGGCTCGCACTGGCTGCCCCACATCTGGGGCACCGAGGGCATCGGCTGGCGCACCGACCTCTGGACGCCGGAAGGCGACGCTCCGAGCTATGGCGACGTCTGGAAGGAAGAGAACGCCGGCAAGACCATGGGTCGTGCCCACTCCATGCTGCTCGGCGCCGGCCTCTACATGGAGACCATCGGCGAGCTTGAGCCGGGCTCCATGTGGAAGGCGTATGAGTCCGAGGACGCCATGCGCCCGATCTGGGAGAAGGTCGTCGCCTGGTGCATCGAGCGCAAGGGCAACATCAAGGTCATCTGGAACGATGCCGACACCCAGAAGAACGCCCTTTTGAACGAGGGCGTGATCGTCGGCCAGACCTGGGACGGCCCGCCGCTCGCCCTGAAGAGCGCCGGCGAGCCGGTCATGTACCAGGCACCCGCCGAAGGCTCCATGGCCTGGGTCGACGGCATGTCGATTCCCGTGGGCGCTGCGAACATCGACCAGATCTATGCCTTCGTCGAGTTCGCCTACAAGCCCGAGCCTGCCGGCAAGGCGATCGACGAGCACGGCTACAACTCGCCCGTGCTCGGCGCCGACCAGCATGCCGGCGACACCTACAAGCAGAATTTTTCGGACGCTTATCCCGGAGACTCGCTGAAAAACCTGAACCCCTGGCCGGCGGAAGCGCCCTGGTATGCCGAGGTTCGCACCGAGTACGCCAACAAGTTCGAAAACGCCTAGCCGCGAAGGTCGCGGTCCCCGGACTTGCCTGAGTCCGGGGACCGGGCCCGCGTTTTTGTGGGCCGGGATGAAGATTACTTGTTGCCTCTATAAGGCTAAGATATTGATCGGCCTCGTTTCAACGAGACCCTCAAGGTGTCCGGGCAGAGGTGAGCATGACCAAGGGCGTCGGCGTAGAGCTCGATGATCTCTGGATAAGATTCGGTGACTTCGTCGCTGTCCGGGATGCCAATGTCGGCATCGACGGCGGTGAGTTCTTCAGCTTTCTCGGCCCTTCGGGCTGCGGCAAGACCACCATCCTCCGTGCCGTCTCCGGCTTTCTCGATCCCAGCCAGGGCCGAGTCCTGATCGGCGGCAGTGACATGGCCGGCATCGGTCCGAACAGACGACCGACGGCCCTGATCTTCCAGAACCTCGCCCTTTTCCCGCTGATGAAGGTCTGGGAGAACATCGCGTTTGCCCTGGAAGTGAAAGGCGTCGGCACCGCCGAGCGCCGCCGGCGGGCGGACGAACTTCTCGAACTGATCGCGCTCGAGGGCCAGGGCGACAAGCTCGTCTCGGAGCTTTCCGGCGGCCAGCGCCAGCGGGTCGCGATCGCCCGCGCCCTCTGCGCCGAGCCCGACGTGCTCCTTCTCGACGAGCCGCTCTCCGCCCTCGACCTCAAGCTGCGCCAGCACATGCGCACCGAGCTTCGCGCCATCCAGCAGCAGGTCGGCATCACCTTCATCTACATCACCCACGACCAGGGCGAGGCGCTCACCATGTCGGATCACGTCGCGGTGATGCGTGAAGGCGTGATCGATCAGGTCGCGGACGGCAAGACCATCTACGACGATCCGGCCACCCCTTTCGTCGCCTCCTTCGTCGGCGAGAACAACGTCTTTCGCGGGAAGGTGAAATCGGTGGCCGATGGTCAAGCCGTCGTCGCCACCGAGCGCAGCGGCGATCTTCGTGCACGCATCGGATCCGGCGCGCGGGGAAAACTCGCCGTCGGCGAAGACGCCATGCTGTTCATCCGACCCGAAGCCTTCGGCATCGGCGGTGACGGCGAGGCAGGCGATCACGCCATCCCCGCCCGGATCAGGCATGAGGAGTTCGAAGGCCAGGCCTACAACCTCTTTCTCGAAAGCCAGGGCGGCAAGGAGATCAAGATGTCGCTGGTCAATCAGGGCCAGACCCGCCGCTCGGCGCCGGGCAGCGCCGTCACGCTCGCCTACGATCCCGGCCAGGCGCTGGTCCTGCCGGAGGGCCAGATGGCGGCCGAGGAATGAGGCTTGCCGCACGATGACGAGCGAGCGTTGAGATGCGGGCCCTGAAATGCGAACGATGAGCGCCTTCTTCGAGAAAAACGGGCCGCTGCTCGGCGCCTATCTGATCCTAGCCGTCGGCTTCTGGATCCTGGTGCTGATTGTGCTGCCGCAGCTCTCGATGCTCGACATCTCCTTTCGCCACAACCTGCCGCCCGCGCTGGTCGGCTCGGAGCGGGACGTCTACACCCTCGACAACTACCGCCATCTCTTGATGGGCAATCCCGGCAATCCGGACCGGCTCTCGATCTTCGGCTACGAGACCGACATGCCGCTGAACAGGGTGGATCTGGCCGTCTTCGTGAAGACGCTGTTCGTCGCCATCCTGATCACCGTCTTCGACCTGATCCTCTGTTACCCGCTCGCCTATTATTTGGGACAGTCGCCGTCCGGCGGTTCGGCCCGAATCTTCGTCCTCCTCCTGATCATCCCATACTGGGTCAACGAGATCCTTCGCGCCTTCGCGTTTCGAATCATCTTCGGCACGTCGGGGGTCATCAACACGGTCCTGCTCGCAGGCGGCCTGACCGACCAGCCTTATGACTTCATCCGCGAGAACGTCGCTCTCTATGCCGGCCTCGGCTACGCTTACATCCTTCTGATGATCTTCCCGATCTACAACGCGATCGAGAGCCTGGACCGCAACCAGATCGAAGCCGCGCGCGACCTCGGCTCGCCCTGGTGGCGCATCCACTGGCGGGTGGTCATGCCGTTCGCCAAACCCGGCATCGTGTCCGGTTGCACCATGGTGTTCATGCTCACGGCGGGCGCCCTCGCCGCCCCGCAGATCCTGGGCGGGCCGAGCAGCCTCTGGTTCACGCAGATCGTCTATCAGTGGTTCAACACCGGCCAGAACTGGGCGCGCGGCTCCGCCTACGCCGTCGTCCTTCTGGTGACCTGCATCGTCCTGGTGCTCGCCCTGATGCGCGCCTTCAAGGTCAAGATGGGCGAGATCGGCAAATGACCGCCGGACGCGACGGAGCGTCGAGGGGCGAGCGCGCCCCGGCGTGGTTCTTGAAGATCGCGCTTGCGATCTACCTTGTGATCTTCTTCGGCTACCTGCTCGGCCCCCTGGTGATCATGGGCGTGACCGCCTTCAACTCGCCGGGCTTTCCCCGCGCCGCCCCCTTCGAGTGCTTCACCTTCGAGTGGTTCGACACGCTTTATAACGATCGGCGGATCGTCGCCAGCATCGGCAACAGCGTGATCGTCGGCGCCGGCACGGTTCTTTTATCGCTTGCCCTCGGCCTCGCGGGTGCTTTGGTGCTGACCCAGATCTGGCCGCGGCTGCGCGCGACCTACTACACCGTGGTGATCGCGCCGATCCTGATCCCGGGCGTGGTGCTCGGCATCTCCACCCTGGTGTTCTGGGGCCGGCTCAACACCATGCTCGGCCTGCCCGACGACGGGTTTCTTCGAAACGGAATTTTTTTGACCGTTCTCGGCCAGACCACCTTCATCGCGTCCTACTGCATGCTGGTGTTCATCGCGCGCCTGCAGCGCTTCGATCAGGGTCAGATGGAGGCGGCTCTCGATCTCGGCGCGACCCACGCCCAGGCGTTCCGAAAAATCCTCCTGCCCTTCCTGAAACCCGCCTTCGGCTCCGCCGCGGTGATTGCCTTCCTCGCCTCGTTCGAGAACTACAACACCACCACCTTCACCTTCGGGACCTACCCGACGCTGACCATCGAGCTCGCCCAGAAGGTTCGCTACGGCATCAACCCGTCGATCTCCGCGCTCGCCGTGATCATCGTCGGCATCACCATCGTCGCTGCACTCGCCCACGAAGCCTATAAGCGACGGGAGGCGCTCGCCCTGGCCCACGGCGCCCCCATCGGCTCCGGCAAGTCGAGCCTGAAGCTGCCCAGCCTCCTGCAGAACAATCCCGCCGCGATCGTCCTCGTACTGGTTGGCTTGAGCTTTCTCGGCAGCCTCTGGTTCTCGCAAGTCCACGATCCCGCCGCCTGCAAGGCCGAAGTCCAGGAAATCAAACGCCAGGAGGCGGAACAGCGCCGCCAGGAAATGCTCGAACGCCGTCGGCAGCAGCGGATGCAGGAGCAGATGAAGGGCCCGGACATCTTCGCGCCGCGAACCCCTGTCCAGCCCGCGACACCGGCTCCCGCACCCGCCAATCCCGCTCCGACCAACCCAGGACGCGGCTCCTTCGGCGACGTCTTCAACCCCGGCAACCTCGACGGGTCGTCGACGGACGACCCCGTTGACTTGCCCGGGTCCGGCGATGCGCCGTCTGAAGATGGCTCCGGACCGGAGAGCCAGGCACCGGCCCAAAATCCTGGGCGGGGCTCCTTCGGCGATGTGTTCGATCCGTCCAATCTGGGAGGCGGCGGATCGAACGAGTAGTCTTTTGTCGTGGCAGCGCCGGACGATGACGTCGATCGATCGCCCGGCACCTGCGAAGCCGGCCACCATCGGCGGCACCGTGCTACTGCTCGGGGCAGCCGCCTTCGCATCGGTCGCGACCATGCGTGTCGCCGATCCGCTGATCCCGCAGGTGGCGAACGATTTCGGCGTTACCGCCGGCGATGCCGCGGTGATCAGTTCCGCCTTCACCATCGCCTACGCGATCGGCCAGTTCGTCTACGGCCCCCTCGGCGACCGCTTCGGCAAGCTCCGGCTGATCGCCTGGATGGCGGTGATCTCCGCCTTCACCGTCGCCGCGGCTGGCTTCGCGACCTCGCTCGAAAGTCTCGGCCTGCTGCGTCTTGCGGGCGGCGCCACGGCGGCTGCGATCGTGCCGCTCGGCATGGCGTTCATCGGCGACCACGTCGCCTATGAGGACCGTCAGCCCATGCTCGCCCGCATGATCTCCGGCACCATCGTCGGCGTCATCCTCGGGCAGATCTTCGGCGGGCTGGTCGGCGAGCATTTCGGCTGGCGCGCGTCCTTCCCTATGCTCGGCGTCGTCTTTCTCGTCATCGGCGCCCTGCTGTTCAGGGAACTCGGGCGAAAGGGCCTGCCGCCGCCGAAGCTGAGCCCGGCGATCAGCGTCCGCTCGCTCATCCAGGGCTATGCCGGCCTGCTTCGCCTGCCCTGGGCTCGGATCGTGCTGGCGACCGTCTTCATCGAAGGCTTCTTCTTCTACGGCGCCTTCACCTTCGTCGGCGCGGATCTGCATGAGCGCTTCGGCCTCGACTACGGGATGGTCGGGCTGATCCTGGCCGTCTTCGGCCTCGGCGGCATCGTCTACACCCTCACCGTCCGCCGCCTGATCCGGGGGCTCGGCGAGCGCGGCCTCGCCGCCGCCGGCGGCGTGACCATGGCGCTCGGTCTCGTCGGCCTGCCGACCCTGCCGCTCGCCTTCGTGCCGATCGCCCAGTTCCTCCTCGGCCTCGGCCTCTACATGCTGCACAACACGCTGCAGACCAACGCCACCCAGATGGCTCCGGACGCGCGCGGCCTTGCGGTCTCGACCTTCGCGAACGCGCTTTTCCTCGGCCAGGCCGCCGGCATCGCCGCGGGCGGCGTCCTGGTCGATCGCTACGGATTCACACCCGCCTATCTGATCGCCGCAGCCGGCCTCCTCGTGCTCGGCCGGGCCTTTTCGCGTCTGCTCGACCGGCGTCCCGCGTGATCTTCGGCATCAGGCGTTCGAAAGCCGCTGCCTCTCCCGCTTGAGCGTCTCCAGCAGTGCCAGCAGCAGCACGTCCCGCTCCTTCGCGAGCGTCTCGACCGAGGGCGGCGCATCCGCCCGATAGGCCTCGACCAGCTTCGAAATGGTCTCGGGCGTGAGGCGCGGCTGGCCGAGGGTCTGCCACCAGGCATCGATGCCGGGGCCGATATGCTCGAGAAGATGCCGCATGCCGCCCTCGCCGCCCGCGAGTTCGTGGGAGGCGTGCGGTCCCATCAGCGCCCAGCGAAGGCCCGGGCCGTAGGCGATCGCGGCGTCGACGTCGGCGGGCGTGGCCACGCCTTCGAGCACCAGGTGGATCGCTTCCCGATAGAGTGCGGCCTGCATGCGATTGGCGACATGGCCCGGCATCTCCACGTCGATGCGGATCGCCTTCTTGCCGAGCCGGGTATAGAAGCCGACCGCCCAGTCGACGGCGGCCGGGTCCGCAGCCGGACCGCCGACCACCTCCACCAGCGGGATCAGATGGGGCGGGTTGAAGGGATGGCCGACGACGTAGCGTTCCGGCCCAACCCTGCCCTCCCGCAGTTCCGACGGCATCAGCCCCGACGTGCTGGAGGCGACGACGGTCGCCGGCGCCAACTCGGGCTCGAGCCTGGCATAGAGGTCGCGCTTGGCGGCCAGATTTTCGGGGCCGCTCTCCTGCACGAAGGCCGCATCGGCGACCGCCGCGGCCGGATCGTCGACGAAGCGGAGCTTCGAGGGGTCGGCGCGCTCGTCCATGCCCAGGCGTTCGAGCGCCGGCCAGGCCCTGTCGACGAAATTTCGCAGGAACGCTTCGCCGTCCGGCCTCGGATCGAAGGCCGTGACCTCCAGCCCCTTGGCGAGAAAGAGCGTCGCCCAGCTCGCCCCGATCGTGCCGGCGCCGAGCACGGCGACCCGTTCCACCTTGTCCGGCGCTGGCTTCATTTCCTGGCTCCCGTTAACGATTTCTTAGGGTTAAAAGCCTATGCTCCAGCGTCATCGTGTGGCTGGCAAGTGGATGCCCGGGTCAAGCCCGGGCATGACGAGGGTATCTGAAATGAGACGATGACGATCGAGCGAGACTCCAAGTCGAGCCTGGGGCGGCTCGCCCCTAACGGAGATATTCGATATTGCCGTCGACGCCGAGGATCTGTCCGGAGACCAGGCGGCCGGCGTCGGAGCAGATGAAGAGCATCATGTTGGCGATGTCCTGAGGATTGACCATGGTCTGCATCGAGGCCTGGTTGGCGTAGTGCCGGTACATCTCCTCGAAGGGCACGCCGCGGGCGTCCGCCTTGGCCTCGATCACGCGGTTGATGCGATCGCCGGCGACGGCGCCGGGGCAGATGGCGTTGACCCGGATCTGATCGGGACCGAGCTCGATCGCGAGGCTCTTGGTGAAACCGACAACGGCCCATTTGGAGGCGGCGTAGGGGGACCGCAGCGGAAAGCCGAAGCGGCCGGCAGCCGAGGAAAGATTGACGATCGAGCCGCCGCCTGCGGCCCTGATGTGCGGCACGGCGCGCTTGGCACAGAGGAACTGGCCGGTGATGTTGATGTCGAGCGTCTTTCGCCAGTCCTCGAGCTCGACCTCCTCGACCGCCGCGGTCGGCCCGGCGATGCCGGCATTGTTCAGGAGGATGTCGAGACCGCCCAGGCGGTCGATGGCCGTGTCGAACAGGCGATCGACGTCGTCGGGATCGGAAACGTCCGCATGGATCACGCCGACGTTCTGGAAGCTGCCGCGCACGTCGTTCAGCGCGTCGTCGTCGACGTCGCAGACGAAGACCTCGGCGCCCGCTTCCAGGAAGGTCTCCAGAGCGACCCGGCCGATGCCGGCCGCTCCGGCCGTCAGAACGACCCGTTTGCCGTCCAAGCACATGTCCATGTTTGTCGCCTCCTGCTCGTTCGTCTTCTCATGATTGCCGGAGGCCGCAGGCGGGTGTCAATCGGAGGGCGTCAGCGATCGTCGCCTTCGCGATCCAGCAGCGCCATGGCGTTCGCCGAGATGAAGCTGGAGACATCGCCGCCAAAGCGGTGGATTTCCTTGACGAAGCGCGACGAGATGAACTGGTTGGTCTCGGATGCAGTCAGGAATACGGTCTCGATGTTGGGTGCCAGGCGGGCGTTGTTGGACGCCATCTGGAACTCGTATTCGAAGTCGGAGACCGCGCGCAGCCCGCGGATGATCAACGTGGCGTCGACTTCACGGGCGAAGTCCACGAGGAGGGTTTCGAAAGGCGCCACGCGAATCTCGCAGCCATTGGCGCGCCCCTGCTTCATGAGGGCATCGGCCTCGAACGCGGCGAGCTCGATGCGCTGCTCCAGCGAGAGGAGCGGATCCTTGCCGATATTCGCGGCGACCGCGAGAACCAGCCGGTCCAGCACCCTGGTGGCCCGCCTGACGATATCGATATGACCATTGTGAATCGGATCGAACGTTCCGGGGTATACCCCGATTCTCGGCGTGGTCATGGTCGGCGGGCCCTCCTTCTCGCTTCGGCCGTCGAACGTTTTAGGACGAGTCGGGAGGTCCTTCGCCCTCGTTCCCGTTCTCGTCCTCCTGCGTCTCGTCGTCTTCGATGTCCGCAGCGCCTTCAAGCCGCGCCACCGACACCACATGCTCGTCCCGATCGGTGTGGAACAGGGTGACACCCTGGGTGTTGCGTCCGGCGATGCGGATGCCGTCCACCGGGATGCGGATCACCTTGCCCTTGTCGGTCACCAGCATGATCTGGTCCTGTTCGGTCACCGGGAAGGCGGCGACCACCTCGCCGTTGCGCGCCGAGGTCTCGATATTGATGATGCCCTGCCCGCCGCGGTTGGTGACCCGATATTCGTAGGCCGAGCTGCGCTTGCCATAGCCGTTGATGGTGACCGAGAGGATCATCTGCTGCCGGGATGAAAGCTCGTCCAGGCGTTCGCCCGTGATGTCATTCGGCTTTTCCGGCGGACCATCGCCGTTCTGGCGGCGCAGACCGCCGTCATAGCGGAGGAAGGCATCGCGCTCGTCGATCTCGACGTCGATGTGATCGAGGATCGACATGGAGATGACACGATCGTCGCCGGCAAGCGCCATGCCGCGCACGCCCTCCGAGCTGCGCGAACGGAAGACGCGCACGCCGGCAAGCGGGAAGCGCACGCATTTGCCGCCGCGTGCGGCCAGCAGCACGTCGCTGTTCTCGGTGCCGACGGCGACACCCACGAGATGATCACCGCCGTCCAACTTCATCGCGATCTTGCCGTTGGCCGGCACGAAGATGAAGTCGGCGAGCGCGTTTCTGCGCACCTTGCCCGACGACGTCGCGAACACCACCGAGAGCTCGTCATAGGTGCTCTCGTCCTCCGGCAGCGGCAGGACGGCGGTGATGTATTCGCCATCGGTGAGCTGCGGGAACAGATTGACCATGGCCTTGCCGCGCGCCTGCGGGTTGCCGAGCGGCAGCTTGTAGACCTTGAGCTTGTAAACCCGGCCCTCGGAGGAGAAGAACAGCACTGGCGTGTGGGTGGTGGTGACGAACAGCTGCTCCAGATGATCATCGTCATGGGTCGCCATGCCCATCCGGCCTTTGCCGCCGCGGCGCTGCTCGCGATAGGTCGAGAGCGGCGTGCGCTTGATGTAGCCAAGCTTGGTGACGGTGACGACCATATCCTCCTTCTGGATCAGGTCCTCGATGTCGATGTCGAAATCGAGGTCCTCGATGGTCGTTCGTCTTGGGGTGGCGAATTTTTCTTTGACCGCGATCAGCTCTTCCTTGAGAACCTCCAGCAGGCGTTCGCGGGAGCGCAGGATCAGGAGAAGCGCCTTGATCTTCTCGACCAGCTCGTTGAGCTCGTCGGTCAGCTTGGAGCGTTCGAGCTGGGTGAGCCGATGCAGGCGGAGATCGAGGATCGCCTGCGCCTGACGCCCGGACAGCCGATAGCCGCCCTCGCCGCCTTCCGTCGTCTCGTCCGTCTCCTCGGCCAGCGCCAGGAGCGGTGCGATGTCGCCCTTCGGCCAGTCGCGGGCGCAGAGCCCGGCCTTGGCGGCGGCCGGATCGGGTGCTGCGCGGATCAGCGCGATCACCTCATCGATATTGGCGACGGCAACGGCGAGGCCGACGACGATATGGGCGCGTTCGCGCGCCTTGGTGAGATCGAAGGCGGTGCGCCGGAGAATGACTTCCTCGCGGAACTCCAGGAAAGCCTCGAACACGTCGCGGACGTTCAGCTGTTCCGGCCTGCCGCCTCTCAGCGCCACCAGATTGACGCCGAAGCTGATCTGCAGCGGCGTGTGGCGGAAGAGCTGGTTCAATACAATGTCGCTGTCGGCGTCACGCTTCAGCTCGATGACCACGCGGGTGCCGTCGCGGTCGCTTTCGTCGCGGATCTCCGAGATGCCCTCGACCCGCTTTTCCCGCACCAGCTCGCCCATGCGCTCCTGCATGCGCGCCTTGTTGACCTGGAACGGCACCTCGGTGATGACGATCGCGAAGCGATCCTTCCTGACCTCCTCGACATGGGTGCGCGAGCGAATGACGATCGAGCCGCGCCCGGTGGCGTAGGCCTGGCGGATGCCGGACTGACCGAGGATCATGGCGCCGGTCGGAAAATCCGGCCCGGGCATGAGCTCGAGCATCTCCTCGAAGCCGAGATCGGGATCGTCGACCAGGGCCACGCAGACGTCGATCACCTCGCCGAGATTGTGCGGCGGCACGTTGGTCGCCATGCCGACGGCGATGCCGGCCTGGCCGTTGACCAGAAGGTTCGGATATTGCGCCGGGATGACGACCGGCTCTTCCGACGACTCGTCGTAGGTCGGGCGAAAATCGACCGTGTCCTTGTCGATGTCGGTGAGCAGCGCGTCGGCTGCAAGGGCGAGCCTCGCCTCGGTATAGCGCATGGCCGCGGGCGGATCGCCGTCCATGGAGCCGAAATTGCCCTGGCCGTCGATCAGCGGCAGGCGCATGGAGAAATCCTGGGCCATGCGCACCAGCGCGTCATAGATGGCGCTGTCGCCATGGGGATGATACTTACCCATGACGTCGCCGACGATGCGGGCACTCTTGCGGGGCGGCTTGCCGTGATCATAGCCGCCTTCGCGCATGGCGTAGAGTATGCGGCGGTGGACCGGCTTCAGGCCGTCACGCACGTCCGGCAATGCGCGCGAGACAATCACGCTCATCGCATAGTCGAGGTAGGAGCGCTGCATCTCCTCCTCGATCGGAATTATGTTCTGCTCTTTCGGTGGGTTTTCGGTTGCCAAGCTCTTCTAGTCCAGCTGGGTTACGCCAAGGGTTTCGTTGCGAGCGGAACATGGCACGGCTGGGTCATCTAGGCTACTCTATTTACATTTTTTGTGCGTTGCAACATTTTCCTGAAACGCCAGAAAACGCCCTGTTTCCAGCAAAAATCCTGCGCTGCCGGCACGGGCGTTCTTGTGCAGCGCAGCAGAAAAAACAGCAAAGATCGGGACAAATGCGGGAAATCCATCGATGACGGCAAAGAATAGAGACCAGGAGGGCTCGCAATTGTCGACGGAATCCGACTGGTGGCGAAAGGCCGTCATCTACGAAATCTACCCCCGCTCCTTCCAGGACAGCGATGGTGACGGCATCGGCGATCTCGAGGGGATCATCGCCCGCATCGATCATCTCGCCTGGCTCGGCGTGGACGCTGTCTGGATCACGCCGATCTACCCCTCGCCGATGGCGGATTTCGGCTATGACGTCGCCGGCTACACCGGCATTCATCCGCTGTTCGGCGATCTTTTCGTATTTGACCGCCTTATCGCCGAACTGCATGCGAGAAAGATCAGGCTGATCCTGGATTTCGTGCCGAACCATACATCGAGCGAGCATCCCTGGTTTCAGGACGCCCGAAAGAGCCGAAGCTCCGCGAAGCGGGACTGGTATCTCTGGCGCGATCCCGCCCCGGACGGCGGGCCGCCCAACAACTGGGTCAGCATCGCGGGCGGCGACGCCTGGACGCTGGACGAGACGACCGGCCAGTATTTTTGTCACTTCTTTTTGAAGGAGCAGCCGGATCTCAACTGGCGAAATCCCGACGTGCGGGCAGCGATGTATGACGCCATGCGCTTTTGGCTCGCGCGCGGCGTCGACGGCTTTCGCCTCGACGTCTGCTGGCTTCTGATCAAGGACAAGCGCTTTCGAAGCGACCCCCGCAATCCCGACTATCAGGAAGGCCAGCCGGATTTTCGAAAGGTGCTCCCGATCTTCAGCGCCGATCGCCCCGAGATCCACGAGATCATGGCCGAGATGCGCGGCGTCGCCGAAGAATTCGGCGAGGAGCGGCTTCTGATCGGCGAGATCTACCTGCCGCCGGAAAAGCTCGCCGCCTATTACGGCGAGAACGGGCGCGGGTTGCATCTGCCCTTCAACTTCAACCTGATGTGGCGGGCGTGGGCGCCCGAGCCGATACTCGCTTATATTGAAAGATACGAGTGCACGCTGCCGGCGTCCGGCTGGCCGAGCTGGGTGCTGGGCAATCATGACCAGAAGCGGATCGCGAGCCGGGTCGGCAGGGCGCAGGCGCGCGTCGCGATGCTGATCCTGCTGACCCTTCGCGGCACGCCGACGCTCTATTACGGCGACGAGCTCGGTCTCGAAAACGTCCCGATCCCGCCTGGCCGGGGTCAGGATCCGTTCGGCCTTGCCCATCCCGATCAGGGGCGCGATCCCGTGCGCACGCCGGTGCCCTGGTCCGGGGCGATGCACGGAGGCTTTACGTCGGGCGAGCCCTGGCTGCCACTCGGCGATGCCAACGCAGCGAGGAACGTCGAAGCGCAGCGGGCCGAGCCCGCCTCCATGCTAAACCTGACCCGCGATCTGCTGGCGCTCAGGCGCAGCGAGCCGGCGCTGTCGCTCGGCGCCTGGCGGCCGATCGCGATCGAAGGCGCCGCGCTCGCTTATGCACGCGAGGCCGAGGGGCGGTGCTTTCTGATCGTCGCCAATCTCGACGGCGCGTCGAAGACCGTGCGTGTCGCCGACGCCGAGGGCGGCGTCTCGGTGTTATCGACGATCGACGGGACGGGCGAGCGCGAGGTCTGCGAGGTAATCGAGCTTCGTGGCGACGAGGCACTGATCATCCGTGCGCGGACGGCATAGCGGGCGCCGGACCTTTACCGCCGAGGACATAGGCAAGCGTCGCCAGCGTGCGCAGGGCGTAGGCGATCATCAGCGCGATCGCGAGGCCGATGGCGCCCTTGGTCACGAAAAACCAGGCAGCGGCGAGATAGCAGATCGCCCATAGCAGGTTCAGCCGGAAACGCAGCCAGAAACGGTTTTCGGCGGCGAGGAAATTGCCGAGGATACCTTGCGGCGCTGCGGCGACGGCGGCGGCCAGCATGAGCACGAAGACGGAGACGCCGCTTTCGAATTCCGGCCCGTAGGCGGCGGTGATCCAGGGGCTAGCCAGCATCAGCGGGGCGGCGATCAGCGCGACCATGATCAGCATGAGGCCCGCGGACTTCAATGCCAGGCCGCGGGCCTCGAGCCTGCCGCCATCGCCCACCTGCCCGCTCAGGATCGGGAGGATGGTCTGGGTGACCACGCCGGGCACGAACAGGAGCAGCGAGAACCACTGATTGGCGGCGCCGAACAGGCCCATCTCCGAAAAACCGCCGGGCTGGCGGACGAGCATCAGCGTGCCGATCCAGGTGACCGGCAGCCAGAGAATGGCGGTCGCCATGGACGGCAGGCTGACATGCCAGATGATCGGCATTTCCTCTTTCGGAAAACGCCAGGAGAGCGGAACGTCATGCTCCGCCGCCGAGCGGCGTCCTGATCGCCAGAGCAGGCCGAAGCGGACGGCCTCGGCGATCGCGAGGCCGATCAGCGCGCCCGTGACACCTTGGTAATGCGCGCCGGCGATCAGGAGGGTAAAGGCGACGAGGCCGGTGACCACGTTGGTGACGAAGATGCTGCGAAAGGCGAGAAAACCGAGATTGATGCCGAGCATGCTGTCGGCGAGCACCTGGAAAAGGAGAAGGAGGGCGGTCAGCCGCACACCCGGGGCGAGCGCCGCATCGTTCAGGATCTCGGACGCGATCCAGGGTGCCGTCACCAGCATGCCGAGGCCGACCAGCCCGCCGCTGACGATGGCCATATAATGGCAGAGCGCCATGATCCGTCCGGTCTTCACCTTGTCCTTCCGGTAGTGCTCGGCGACCAGCTTGGTGCCGGTCATGATCAGGCCGAGCGAAGCGACCACGTTGAAGGTCATGGTGGTGCTGTAGAGAAGGCTGAGCTGGCCGAAGCGCTCGAGACCGAGAAGGCGCGCCGCGATCAGCATGGCGAGGATCACGAGGCCCCGATACATGATCTGGGCGAGGCCGTTCCAGGCGGCGCCCTGGGTCAGTTTTTTCGGAAGCAGGCTCAGCAACTTCTGGCTGGAAAGCGCACCCGCCAGCATCTCAGCGTCCTCCGACCGCCCGGACGATCACGCCGCGAGATCCGCCGGCGTCGCGCGCCCGCTCATGGCAAAAACGGCGTTCTCGAAGTTTCGGACCATGGCGGCCATGGTGTAGTCGCGATGCACCGTGATCCTGGCTCGTTCGCTCATCGCCGACTGCAAGTCGGGATCGCCGAGGATGCGACCGAGCGCGCGCGAAAAATCGGCGACGTCGTTCTCCTTGAAGATCAGGCCGTTCATCCCCGGCTCCAGGGCCGCGATCTCCGGGTTCTGATTGCGGAGATTGTCGTGGGTGACCACCGGCAGGCCGTAGGCGAAAGCGTGCAGGAGACTGAGCCCGATCGGACCCGGATAGAGTAGACAGCGGGCCGAGAGAAACCAGGGGGCGAGCTGATCCTCGTCGAACATGGCACCGAGGAAGCGCACATGCTCGGCAAGGCCGAGGGCTTCGACCTTCTCCTCCGCTTCGGCTTTGAGCACGCCGTCCCCGATCACGGCGAGCAGTACGTCCGGGTGCTCCCGCCGCAGGCGTTCGACCGCCTCGATCGCCTGCAGCAGCCGGGTCTTCGGGGTCAGGCGGCTGGAGAAGACGATGAGCTTTCGATCGGCAACGCCTTCTCTCCTCTGAAACGCTGTCAGGTCCGCGCCGTCGATCGCATCGACCGCAGCCTGCACCAGGGTCTCGTCGATGGTGTTGTTGAGGTAGAAGGTGCGGTCCTTCGGAAAGCCGAGTTCGACGAAGGCGTTGGCCTCCTTTTCGGTGTAGACCATGACAGCGTCCGGAAAGCGGCGGGTCAGCCAGTGGCGGATCTTCGTGGTCCTGGGCGAGGCTTCCGGCGTCCAGCCCTGGCACCACCAGATCACCGGCAGGCCCCGGCGGCGTGCGTCGAGGGTTAGCGGGTAGATGTTCAGGAAACGCGGATTGCCGGCGCAGACCACGACGTCGCCCTCGCCGAGATCGGAATCGACCTTGAAATGGCTGTGCCAGCTCAGGCGACCGCCGAGCAATTCGCAGGCCGGACGTGTCGGGCCGACGATGTCGGCAGCAAACGCGCTCGTCTCGCTCCGGTCGAACAGGCCGGGATCCGCCTGATGCGCGGGATAGAGCTTGAAATCGATCCGCCCAGACCGCTTGAGCCGCGTGAGAAAAACACTTCGATATTTCGGCAGGCCTTCGAGCAGAATCTGAACGAGCGGGCGTCGGCCAGGCATCGCGGTCATGTTCAGGCGGCCGCCGCGAGCCCCTGGTCGTCGACGAAACGCCGCGTCCAGAGCTCCATGCAGACCAGCTCGAAGATGGTGTTGGTCGCGTCGATCTTGCCAGACCTGTTGTCGGTGCGCAGCCTGTCCACGGCGCTGGGATCGAACCAGCCGCGGCGCTTCAGGCTGTCATGGGAAAGAATATCCTCGACCATGTCCTTTAGATCGCCGTCCAACCATTCCTGCAGAGGGGCGCCGAAACCGACCTTGGGCCGGTAGATGACGTCTCGTGGCAAGAGCGGTTCCGCGATCTTTCTGAGGAGATATTTGGTGGTCGTACCGTTCAGCTTCAGGTCAACCGGCAGGGTCGCGGCAAACCGCATCAGCTCGCGATCGAGAAAAGGCACGCGCACCTCGATGCTCTCCGCCATGCTCGCCTTGTCCGTGTAGTTCAGATTGTGATCGGCGAGGAAGAACTGCTGTTCGAGATAGAGCAGACGGTTGAGTTCGGGTACGGCGGGGTCGAGCCGTGAAAAACGTTCGCTCAAGGGCGTGATCGCGGGATGCTCACCGATCGCACTCGCGAAATCGTCCGCATAGAGGGAGCGGCGAATCTCACGGTCGGACCAGAAAAAGGCGGACATCAGACGCTCGTCGCCGGTCCGGTCCGCCGATCGGAACGCGGTCTGCAGGCGGCGCCCCCAGCCCTTGTCGCCGGGTGCCAGACGGGAGCCGGCGCGAAGGGCGGCCCGCAGCGGCTGCGGCAGCCAGGACCACCAGCGCTCCAGGCGAAGGGCGATGTGGCGGCGATAGCCGGAAAACACGTCGTCGCCGCCGGCGCCGGAGAGCAGCACCTTGACGCCGTCCTTGCGCGCTTGCGCCGAGATCAGCATGACGTTGATGGGTGCAATGTCCGCCTGCGGCTCGTCAAGCATGTAGATCATCGAGGCGACGTCGGCGGCGGACGGCGGCGTGATCTCGATCTCCTTGAGCCTGACGCCGAGATGCTGGGCGGCCCTGCGCGCATAGGGCAGATCGTCGACGAAGCCGCGATGGGCGCCGATCGCCGATTTGATGGTGTAGCAGGGCAGACTCGCCGCCTCGGTGTGCCGCGCCATCAAGGCCACGATCAGGCTTGAATCCAGCCCGCCCGAGAGAAAGGCGCCGACCGGCACGTCGCTGACCATCTGGCGCTCGACCGCGGCTTCGAGCTCTTTGGTCAGCGCTTCGGTCGCCTCGGCCTCGGACATCCTGGCGATCGGGGCCCGATAGTGGGGCGGCTCGTGGGTCCAGGAGCGCTCGATCCTGCCGTCCCGCACCAGGATGGCCTGTCCCGGCTCGCATTTCTTCACGGCCTTCAGCATGGTGTCGGCGGCCGGGCACCAGAGAAAGGCGAGGTGGTAGTGCACGGCGTGCGGATTGATCGCGCGGTCCAGATCCGGCACGTCCAGGAGCGCCTTGATCTCCGAGGCGAAGACGAAGCCCGATGCCGTCTCGGCATAGTAGAGCGGCTTGATCCGCGCATGGTCGGCGGCGAGGAACAGCGATTTTTTCCGGCGGTCCCAGATCGCGAAGGCGTACATGCCGTTCAGCCGGTCCAGCATGTCCGGGCCTTCGAGGTCGTAGAGATGAATCAGGACTTCGACGTCGCAATGGGTCTTGAAGCGATAGCCCTTGCCTTCGAGAAACGCACGGAGTTCGCGGAAGTTGTAGATCTCGCCATTGCAGACGAGCTGGATGTCGCCCCGCTCGTCGGACATGGGCTGCGCCGCCTCGGGGCTGAGGTCGATGATGCTGAGGCGGCGATGGGCGAGGCCGACGCGGTCATCGGCGTCGAACCAGACGTCCTGGTCGTCAGGGCCGCGATGCCGCTGGCGCGCATTGAAGCGCTGCAGCAGGTCCTCGCCATATCCGCCCTGAAAGCCGGCAATGCCGCACATTCGACACCTCGTTGATACCAATGCCGCCCTTCATGCGGCGGGGCCTGCTCCGATCTCAGGAGCAGCCCTCGCAGTCGAAGCTCTCCTCGATGAAACGGACCGTCTCGTCCCACCAGGGCGGGATGTCCGCGAAATCGATCGCCTTGGTCCGGTCAATGGTCCAGATGACCACGCCGTCGGCGTGCTCGCGCAGGAAGTCGAGCTGTACGCGCCAGTAGTCCGGCTCGATCGGATCGCCGCCCTGCCATTTGTTGGACGGATGATATTCCGGCCAGAGGAAGGCGTAGACCAGCTTGTCCGGTGCCAGGCGACGGCTCTCCTCGATCTGCGCCTTGGCGTAGTCGAGCCAGCCCTCGCGATCGTCATAGAAGGTGTAGATCGACGGGAAGACGATGTCGACCGCCTCGGCCAGCGGCTCCAGCCGGTCGTTCTCGACCTGCCACTCCTTATAGTCGGCGCTGTCCTTGCCGTCGACCGCCCGCCAGTAGTCGCGAATCGGCAGCATGCTGTAATAGCCGACCTGCTGATTGGGCGGTGCTGCCTTCCGGAACCAGTCGAGCACGGTGATGTGGTTGTCGACGGCGGCCTGCGCGAGCGTCGCGTCCTCGACCGGCCAGTGCTCGATGTCGAGCACGGTGATGTCGCCGAACTCGGGCGAGCGCATGGCGGTGCGCTCGACATAGTCGCGTTCGGGCAGATCCAGATCGAGGTCGCGCTTGTGCGGCGCGCCGTCCGGCCAGAACTCGTGGGCATACCAGATCTTCATGCGCTCGACGCAGTGGCTGGTCAGGTCCGGCCGGTTGCGATAGCCGAAGATCTCGAACACGCGAAAAGTCTCGCCGGTCTCCTTGTCGGTCAGGCGGCAATCCGCTGCCGTCGCCTGGTTGGGCGCGCAGGAGACGGTCACGGCGAGCAGGGCCGAAAGCGCCAGCGTCGTGGCGAGCGATCGGAACGTTTGCAATGGGCGAGGCATGGGTCCTCCAGCCGGTTCAGGCCTGCTTTCATTCGGGATGAAATCGAAACGACGATGAATTCGAACGATCGTCGGCGGCTTTATACTCAGCCGGGCGGGAAAATGCAGCCACAAACCGTATCGAGACGTCAATAATCCTGCGGTTGTGCCTGGCTGATTTCAATCGAAAGTCGCATTTCCATTGGCGACTTTTCTGCAAAGTTGGGACCGACGTCCGGTAAAGATCAATATCTCGCCTGTTGCCTTCGGATCGCGACCACCTTGCTCGACGTCATGACGGCATCGCGCAGGGTGCGGATCCCCGCCGCTTCGAGCAGATCAACCAGCCGCAGGAAGACCTCGGCGGTCGCGATCGAATCGCCGAGCGCGGTGTGCCGGTCCTCCCCGGGCAGAACGACGCCGTAGCGTGTCGCCAGGCTGTCGAGGGTCAGGTTGTCGTTCGTGCCGTGGACATGGGCGGCGAGCAGGACCGTGTCGAGGACGGGATTGTCGAAGCGAAGGCCGAAGGTGTCCTGCTTCAGCGTCAGGAATTTCATGTCGAAGGCAGCGTTGTGGGCGACCATGACCGCGTCGCCGACGAAGCGTTTGAAACGCGGCAGGACATCGTCGAGAGGCGGTGCGGTCCGGACCATGTCGTCACTGATACCGTGGATATTCGTCGAGGCGGGCGGGACGGAACGGCCCGGATTGACCAGCTGATCGAAGACTTCGCCCCGGAGGACACGCCCGTTGACGATTCGAATGCCGGCGATCGAGACGATCTCGTCGCCGCCGGAGGGTTCCAGCCCCGTGGTCTCGGTATCGAACACCACGAAGGTGAGGTCCTTGAGCGGCGTGTCGTCGATCGCCGAAGGGTTCATACGGCCGAGAAGGTCGAAGTCGTAGAATTCGGGCCGCTCGGACAGCGATCGCGCCGCCTCCTGTGGCTGGTGGGTCTCCTTGCCGGCCGGCAGGGGCATGCGCAGCCTTGCGCCGTCGCCTCCGTGGCGCTCGCACCAGATCTCGGCGCGATGTCTGTCGAGGATATCCCGTCCGGTCACGCCGCCGAGATCGTGATCGAGCGGCATGGCGAGCCAGCCGTCCAGCATGGCGCTCGGCACCACTTCACCCTGCCAGAGCAGTTCCAGATAGGTTCGATGCTGCTCCGGTGCCGCCCGAAGCGCGAGGTCCCGGATGCCGCCGCGTTCCCGAAGCCTGCCGACGAGGTGATCGACCAGCTCGACGACCGTCAGGCTGTCGCAATGGAACCAGGCCGGGTCACCCGCGATCCGGATCTCGATCGAATCCTCCTCTCGCCTGCCGAGAATGCAGGCAAGCAGCGTCGGCGAATGGACGTCGCTCATCGGCCAGGCGCCGGCGAGCAGGTCCCGCGATTCGATCTCCAGCCTCTCCAGACGCTCGGAGAGCGCCCGGGCTTCGTCGACCAGGATGCGCTCGAAGGCGGCGCGCCCGTCAGCGTCGACCTGGTCATCACCCAGCATTTCGGCCGCGGCCAGGAGGCTGGCGGCGGGTCTTCGCATCTGGTCGGTCGCTTCGTGCAGGAGCCGATCCCGCCTAGCATGTTCGGCCAGTTCGCGGGTGGCGTCGCTGAAGGTGGCGACGTAGCCGTTGGGCCTCGCTCGCTCGGCGTCGAGGAACAGCGAGACACGGCCGCGAAGGGTGTGCCGGCCGTCGGCGGTCCTGCAGACGACGAGCGTGCCCAGGCCTTCCTCGTGTTCCCGGTGTCTCGCTTCGTCGAAACGCAGGCGCAGGCGTTCGAGCGCATGGCGAAAGGGCTGAGCGGTCACCACGTCGAACAGCGAACGGCCGAGACCGATGTCGCCGGAGATGTGCAGGATTTCGAGAGCGCGCCGGTTGTAGAGGAGGATCTTGTGATCGAGGGTGCAGATCAGGACGGCCTCCTCGAGATCGCGCAGCACCGCTTCGAGGCGGCCTTTCTGCTGCTCGACCTCCCGGGTCGCGGCCTCGACCGCGTCGTCGACCTCTGAGCGCGCACTGGCGAGGGCGTCGGCGACGTCGCACGCGGCGGTTGCGAGAGAGTCGAGATAGCGGGCGGATCGAGCGTCGAGGTCGCCGACCGCGCGGCCATGGGCGACCGAACGCATGTCGCCGGCCAGGCGCTCGATCGGCCTCGCGACATGCTCGTCGAACTTCTGCCAGACCCAGAGCGCGAGCCCTGCGACGGCAAAGGCGGCGGCACCGCCAAACAGCACCAGCGGCGGCCCCGCGCCCTCGCCGATGCGCTGAGCGGCGAGCACGAGCGCGACCGCGATGGCCAGGGTCCCGCCGAGGCCGATCAGGGCAAAGAACAAAAAAATCCGAAGCCTGAGGCTCCAGCCTTCAGCCATCGTCGCCGTCGCCGAGCATGGCCTGCACCCTCGCGACCAGCTCGCGGGTCGAGAAGGGCTTGGTCAGATAGGCGTCCGCGCCGAGTGCGAGGCCTTTCTCGACCTCGATGTCACGGCCCTTGGCACTGAGCATGATGATCTTGATCGCCTGATGGTCTGGATTGGCGCGGATGGTCTGGCAGACGTCGTAGCCGTCGCGCTTGGGCAGCATGACGTCGAGCAGCATCAGGTCGGGCGGCGACGTCTCGACCAGGGTCAGCGCCTCCTCACCGTCCCGGGCCACGCGCACGTCATAGCCCTTGCCCTTCATCAGGTAGCGAAGGGCGATGCTGATGTTTTCTTCATCCTCGACGATGAGTATCGACTTCGTCATGGCCAGGCTCCCTCCCGTCAAGACCGGGTTCACGGCGCGCCGTCGCTCCTGCGCCGGCCCTTCCCCGGCTTTTCTCCTACTCCGCGCCGGACGGCGACGTCGACATGCCGTCGCAGAGCAGGCGAAACACCCCGCCGTCGCGCGCGGCCTCGGTCCAGGTGGCGTCGATCGGCAGGCCGCGTTCGTCGACCGCGGTCGAACGACCGATATCGGTTCGGCGTCCATCCCGGCAGTCGACCAGCTGGGTCACTCTGGCCGTCGGGTCCAGCCGGCGGACCAGCAAAAGATCGGCCATGACATAGCCGGGCGCCCGATCGTTCCGACGGATCGACGCCCGATCGACCGCCGTGAAGCGATCGATGCGCGGTCGGAGCAAGGTCCAAGGCTGGATGGCGTTTGCGTAGTCGTAGGATTCGACGACCGCGATCTCGTCGGGAAGGCCTCGGGCGACGCGGTCGAACCAGGTGTATTCGTTCCATAGATGGAAGCCGAACATGGCGAACCCGGCGGCGGCCGGCATCAGCCAGGAAGGCGGCCGCCGGCGCAGCATCCGAAAGACGAGATGGACCACGCCGGCGGCGGCCACGCCTGCGAACACCACGCCGAGGAGATTGAAAAGCATGGTCTCAGCCTCCGCTCAGACGCCGATGCCCCGGCGATGCGCCAGGGCGGACTGCAGGGTTTTGACCACGGCGAAGGCGTCACGGAGGTGGTTGCGCTCCAGATCGGACAGCACGCTCGGCGGCAGGAAATTGTCCGGCTTGCCACCGTTTCTGATCTGCTCGGCCTGATGGCGAAGGCGGGTCGTCGCGATCAGGTCGAAGGCGTCGAGCAGGTCGCGAAAGCCGGCCTCGCTGAGCTTCCCGGCCTCGCGGGCGCCGATCAGCCGCTCGCGCGTATTGACCTGCTCCGAGCCGGCTTCAAGCGCATAGACGCGGGCGAGATCGACGATCGGCACCACGCCGTTCAGCTTGAGATCGATAGTGTCCTTGTGCTCGCCATGCCTGATCAGCGCGAAGCCGCGAAAGATGCTCAGCGGCGGCGTGTGCTTCAGGGAGTTCGCGATCATGTGGGCGCGAAAGATGCTGTTCTTCTGCGCGCGCGCCAGGGTTTCGGACTGGACGCCTTCGAACAGGCCCGTCTCGCCGGCGATCGGGCGGAGGTCGAACATCACGCTCGCCAGCATCTGCGCCATGGGGTCGGGCTCCTTGATCCAGCCCCGGAAATAGCGCCGCCAGGTCGAGACCGGCTGACGCCACCTCGGGTTGGTCGCCATCATGTCGCCCGGACAGTAGTAATAGCCGCAGGCGTTCAGCCCGTCGGAGACGAACGCCGAGAGCTTCTCGAAATAACCGCCATGATCGCCCGGCGCATAGCCGTCGTCGAGAAAGAGGCAGTTGTCCTGATCCGAGACGCCGGTTTGCTCGCGCCGTCCCTGGGAGCCGCAGGCGAGCCAGAGATAGGGAACCGGCGGCGCTCCGAGCTGTCGCTCGGCAAGCTCCAGAAGACGAACGGTCAGGGCGTCGGCGACGCTGGTGATCAGGCGGCCGACATCGTGGTTCGATATGCCCGAGCCGACCAGCTGGACCAGGAGGCGCGGGATCTCCGCGACGGTTTCGGCGAGCGTCGCGATCGTCTCACCCCGCTTGATGTCACTCACCAGAAACACCGGCGACAGCGTCTGCCGGCGGACCAGATTGCTGGCCGTGAGAATGCCGACGAGCTTTTCACGATCGACGATCGGCAGATGGCCGATCCCGCGTTCGGTCATCGCCAGCAGCGCGTCGAAGCCGAGCGCGTCCGGGCCGAGGGTGAACGGATCGGCGGTCATGGCCTTTTCGACGAGCACGTCGTTGCCGAGGCCCGGCGCGAGCACGCGGTCGACGAGATCACCGCTGGTCAGGATGCCCCGCAGCCGGTCGCCCGCGACCACGGGCAGGCAAGAGATGTCCGCATCACGCATGATCTCCGCGGCCTCGCCGACCGTGTGATCCGGTCCGATCGTAATCGGCGCCACGGTCATCAGATCCTTGAGCGGCGTCGAGGCCAGCCCGCCTGCCGACTCGTGAGTCCAGGCGGCCGGCTTCGGTTCGAAGAACGACTTGAACGGCGGCGATCTGTCCAGAAGTTGCCGGAAGGTGGCCGCCGGAACGAGATAGAGAAGGCAATCCTCCGCCGCAGTCGCGCGGTTGGGCGCCAGGCCGTCTCTCAGAAGTCCGCGTTCGCCGAAGGGATCGCCGACCGCGAGCCTCGAGAGCTTCTCGCCTTCGGGGGAGACGATTTCGACCACGCCCGAGCGAATGACGTAGAAACCGCCGAGTTCTTCGGCGACGTCGTAGATCGTCTCGCCGCCGGCGGCGCGAATCGCGACGACCGTTTTCGCCACCCCCTCGAGCTCTTCGGCGGCGAGGAGGCCGAGCGGCAGATGTCGCGACGCGAAGCTCCGAAAATCGTCGACATCGGCGTCCATGAACACCCCCGAAAAGAGATGGGCCCCGCATCATACGGAGCCCATCGCTTTCCTATCAAGCGGCTAACATCGAAGCCGTGGGATCAGTGGTCGATCGCTGCCGAGGCGCCGCGCGGAATGCGGATGCTCTCGACCAGATCCTGGATCTCCTCCGGCGGCTCCTTGGTCATGCCGGCAACGACGTAGCCGACCGCGAAGTTGATCACCGCGCCGATCGCACCGAAGGCCTCCGGCGCGATGCCGAAGAGCCAGTTCTCGGGCTCGTTGGCCATCATCTCGGTGCCGGGCACGAAGAACATGCCCTTGAACCAGAAGATGTAGCCGACGGTGACGACGAGGCCGGCGAGCATGCCGGCGATCGCGCCGACATTGTTCACCCGCTTGGAGAAGATCCCCATCATCAGCGCCGGGAAGATCGTGGCCGCGGCGATGCCGAAGGCGAGCGCCACCGTCTGGGCGGCGAAGCCGGGCGGGTTGAGGCCGAGATAGCCCGCAACCGCGATCGCGACCGCCATGGAGATGCGTGCCCAGAGCAGTTCCTGTTTCTCCGAGATGTTCGGCGCAAACGTGCCTTTCAGGAGATCGTGGGACACCGCGGACGATATGGCGAGCAACAGCCCTGCCGCGGTGGACAGCGCGGCCGCGAGACCGCCCGCCGCGACGATCGCGATCACCCAGTTGGGCAGGCTGGCGATCTCCGGGTTGGCCAGCACCATGATGTCGCGGTCGACGGTGAGCTCGTTGCCCTGCCAGCCATAGCCTTCAGCGGTGGCGGCGAAGTCCTCGTTCTCGTCATTGTAGTACTGGATGCGGCCGTCGCCGTTCTTGTCCTCGAAGGTCAGGAGACCGGTGGTCTCCCAATTCTTGAACCAGTCCGGGCGATCCTCGTAGACCAGCGTGCCGTCGGGCGCGCCGATGGTGTCGCCGGTATGGACCGTATCGATCAGGTTGAGCCGCGCCATGGCGCCCACGCCCGGGGCCACGGTGTAGAGGATGGCGATGAACACCAGCGCCCAGCCGGCCGACCAGCGCGCATCCGCCACCTTGGGCACGGTGAAGAAGCGGATGATGACATGGGGCAGCCCGGCGGTGCCGATCATCAGCGACATGGTGTAGAGGAACATGTTGAGCATCGAGCCCGACTGCGCCGTGTACTGGCTGAAGCCGAGATCGGTCACAACCTGATCGAGCTTGGTCAGCAGCGGCACGCCGCTTTCCACATGGGTGCCGAACAGGCCGAACTGCGGCAGGATGTTGCCGGTCAGCTGCAGCGAGATGAACAGCGCCGGGATGGTGTAGGCGAGGATCAGCACGCAATACTGGGCGATCTGGGTGTAGGTGATCCCCTTCATGCCGCCGAGGACGGCGTAGATGAAGACGACCGCCATGCCGGCGAACAGGCCGGTCTCGACCTCCACCTCGAGAAACCTCGAAAACGCCACGCCGGCGCCGCGCATCTGCCCGATCACGTAGGTGAGCGAGGCGACGATCAGGCAGACCACCGCGACGATACGGGCACCCTGCGAGTAGAAGCGGTCGCCGATGAATTCCGGCACGGTGAACTTGCCGAATTTTCGGAGATAGGGGGCGAGCAGCATGGCGAGCAGGACGTAGCCGCCGGTCCAGCCCATGAGGAATTGGGACGCGCCATAGCCGGCAAATGCGATGATGCCGGCCATGGAGATGAAGGAGGCGGCCGACATCCAGTCCGCCGCCGTGGCCATGCCGTTGGCGACGGGATGCACGCCGCGGCCGGCGGCGTAGAACTCGCCGGTCGAGCCGGCGCGCGCCCAGATGGCGATGCCGATATAGAGGGCGAAGCTCGCGCCCACCACGAGGTAGGTGAGTGTCTGGAGATCCATCGTAACCGTTCCCTGATCCGCTCGGTTCTATTCTTCGACGCCGAACTGGCGGTCGATAGCGTTCATTCGGATCGCGTAGAAGAAGATCAGGAACAGGAACACCCAGATCGATCCCTGCTGCGCGAACCAGAAGCCGAGATCCGACCCGCCGACCGCGATGCCCGAAAGCAGTGGCCGAAGAACGATCCCGAAGCCGAACGACGCGACAAACCAGATGACGAGACATATCTTCATCAGACGCAGATTGGCCTGCCAGTATTTCTGCCCAGAGTCGCTTTTCTCGCTCATTATCAGCTCCCTTCTGTAGATCACGCCTGTCGCTCGACCGACGGTTATCGAGGGCAATTTTCCGAACAATCCCATAGACCTTCGAACGAGACCAGCGCCGTAATGCCGCATCTGTCGCAGCCGGACGCCGAGCGCGAGGACGGCGGTAAAGGATTGTGGCCGACGCGCGCCGTCGCTCTACATCAAAAGGATGGATCGCTCGCCGCGATCCCGGAAGAACCCGACGACGCCCTGGCCATGAGAGGTCCATGTCCATGACTTCGACGCCGCCGGATCGACGCTTGAACCCCGACGACACGCCAGGTCCCGAAGACCTGCTGATCAGGCCTTCGACTTCTTCGGACGTCGAAGATTTCTACGAACTTGCCCGGCTCGCCGGCGCCGGCTTCACGAGCCTGCCGGTGAACGAAGGTCTGCTCGGCGAGCGGCTTTCGGAATCGGAACGCGCATTCGCAGGCGAGCCGGGCGTGCTCACGCTCGCTCTGGAGGATCTGCGCAGCGCCCGCGTGGTCGGCTGTGCTGCGATCAAGCCCGGGGACAAGCCGCGTCCCGATTTTCTGAATTTCGGCATCGAAGACGACGGCCTCGCACTGTCGCCGACCGCACGCTACGCCGACATGACCGAGGTCGGCTCGCTTCTCCTGCATCCGGATTATCGCTGTGCCGGCATTGGTCCCTGGCTCGCACGCAGCCGCTATCTGCTGATTGCCGCGGATCTCGATCGCTTCGGCGCGGCGATCTTTTCCGAACTGCGCGGCATGGTCGACGAGGACGACCGGTCCCCCTTCTACGACGCCGTCTGCGCGCCCCATTTCGGCTGCTCCTTCGCCGAGGCCGACGATCTCTGCGCCCACGGCCGCCAGGCCGAGCTCAACGAAAAGCTGCCCGCCGAGCCGATTCCCCTCCACAGCCTGGGAACCCCAGCACTCGACGCCATGGGCAGACCCCATCGCGCCGGTCGGCGTGCGCTCGACTATCTCGAAGCCGAAGGTTTTCGCTTCGATGGCGTGGTCGATCTGCTCGATGGCGGCCCGGTGGTCGTCAGCGCCAGCCGTTCGGTCAAAACGATCCGCAATGCGCGCGAGACCGTGATCACACCCGGCATCGTCGAGGACGAAGACGCCACGGACGCCTATATCGCGATCGGAACGGGACCCGACTACAGGTGCCATCGAAGCCGGGTGACGTTCGCGGACGGTGCCGTGATCTGCCCGTCGCAGGTCGTGGCGGGACTCGGCGGGTCCGTGTCGGGGCGCGTGATGCTGCTCGACGAAGGCGGCTGCGGTCTCGATCATCGTCGGCCACAAACAACGGCGTCGAAAGATCTCACCAGCGTCGACGGCAGCGCCCACTGAGCGGCCTGACACCGAAAAGCCGGATCAGACCGAGGCGACGATCACGTCACCGGAATCATGACGTGCTCGCGAAAAGCCGCCCTTTCCTGAAGGCGCGCATACCAGCCTTCGATCGCAGGCAAAGAAGGCCGCTCGATGGGAAGGTTGACGTAGCGATAGAAGGCGCAGCCGAGCGGGATGTCACCGATGGTGAGGTGATCGCCGATCACGAAGCCGCGATTCTGAAGATGGGCGTCGAACAGACGCCAGGCCTCCCCCATGTCCGCGGCCGCCCGTTCGATCGCGGGCATGTCGCGGTCCGCTTCCGGCGTACGGATCAGCCCCCAGAAGCAGACATGCATGAAGGGCTGCAGCGTCGTGAACTTCCAGTCCATCCAGCGATCGGCGACCGAGCGCATGGCGGGGTCGGTCGGCCAGAGGCCGCCTTCCCCACGGGTCGCGGCCAGATAGCGGACGCAGGCATGGGACTCCCAGACGACGAAGCCGTCGTCGTCCAGCACCGGGATCTTGCGGTTCGGGTTCATGCGACCGTATTCGTCGGTGTCCAGGCCGCCGAAAGCGCCGCCGACGTCGATGCGCTCATGGTCGAGACCGAGCTCACCCACCGCCCACATCACCTTCTGCACATTGATCGAGTTCGGTCGTCCCCAGATCTTCATCACCGCTGCCTTCCCTGTCGTCAGTGGTTCGTCCGCCCCGCCTCGCCGTCCGGATCGGCCATCACGCTCAGCATTTCGTAGTCACGGATCAGGAGCGTGCGCCCACGGCGTTCGATCACGCCGGTATTGACCAGCTGGCCAAGCGCACGCGCCACCGTCTCGCGCGTCGCCCCGATCTGGCTCGCGAGATCGTGCTGTGTCGGCATCGCCGCAATCACCGCATCCTTTTCGCCTGCCCCCGGCTCGCAAAGCCGAAGCAGCTCGCGGTAGATGCGCTGCACCGCACTGACCGTGCTGAGCTCGGCGATGCGTTCGTTGGTGATCCGGATGATGCCGGTGAGGTGGCGAAGCAGCCTCGAGGCGATCGCCGCATGCGTCTCGTAAAGCCGTCGAAACTGATCCGCCGGCAGGGCCGCCACCGTGCAGGGCTTAAGGGCGACCACCGAGGCCGAGCGGGCCTGCCCGTCGATCGCCGCGATCTCGCCGACATGGCTGCCGGCCGAAAAAACGGCATAAGCCGTCTCGCGGCCGCTGGCGGAGTAGTTCACCACCCGCACCTCGCCCTCGGTGATGAACAGCACGTTGCTGGCCGGGCTGTCGCGATCGAAGATCTGTTCGCCGGCGGCGAAGCGTCGCCAGCTGCAGCTCTCGACCAGCTGCGCGCGCTCCAGCGCACTCAATGGCTCCAGAAGTTCGATGCCATCGAGTGCGTCTCCCTCCCCGCCCGTCACGACCGTTCTCCCTCCGGCTAGTCGATTAGGCCCGAGTCTAGCCGAACCCCGCCAAAGGAGCCATCGACTTCGAAGCGGCGATGCCGGCGCTTCGGCACCGCTAGGACGTGCTGTCCTGCTCCTCCAGCCAGGAGGAGCGCGGCTTGGTCAGGCGCTGATAGAGGGACTGGTTGATCTGATAGGCCCAGCCTGACGTCTTGCCTGTGATCGCCTCGGCGCGCTGTCGCACCTGATCGGCGGCCTCGGCCTCCTCCGGAAGCTCCCCGGCGGCAGCGGCGAAGGCCGCCCAGGGCTCGTCGTCGATCAGCGCCATCTCGACCGTGAGTTCCAGCCCGTCGAACGTCCGGACCTTCGCGACCTGCTTCTCCGCCGGCCAGGTCACCTGGTCGACCGGCTTGACGGCGGTCAGGCGAACCGAGGAAAGCGCGCTCGCGAGCTCGGCCAGATTGGCGTCCGCCTTGAGCGTCTCGCCTTCCGCAAGGGCCTCGAACGCAAGCTCGTCCTCCGCCTTGTCTCGCGAAACGGTATAGCTCTCGCCCTCGGCGAGCGCGATTTCGACGCCTTCGACCTCGCCCCGATCGATCTCGACGATCTCCTGATCGAGCCAGTTCTCGACCTCCGGCTCCAGTTCGAAGCCGCCAGAGGCGAGCCAGCTCTGGTCTTCGCCGGGCCGGCGGATATAGGTGCCGGAATTGGCGCTGCCGGTGAGGCGGAACAGGCGCTTGCCGACCAGCGCCTCGGCCAGCACTTGGCCAGCCTCGTCTTCGAGGCGGATCAGCCGGGAGCTTGCGTCCTCCGACAGGTCCTCGACCTCGAGCCGCGCATGGCGATCGGGATCGGCGGTCTTGGCTTCGATCAGCCGCATGTCGTTCAGCTGCCGGACCAGCCTGCCGATTTTCTCGCTCGCCGCCGGGTAGTCGAAGCGATCCGGCGCCGTCCAGGTTTCCGGCGACGTCCGCGTGAGCGTGATGCTGCCGGCCCCGGTCTCGATCACGACCCTGGCGACCGCGTCCGGCCGGGCGCGCAGCTCCGGAAAGGCGGGCTCGTCGACGAGAGCGACCGGCCCCGTGGTCGGCTGGTTCAGGACGGCGACGATGGCGCCTGCCGTGATCGCGATCGTCAGCCCGGCGAGGATCAGGAAAGTTCTTGGCGTCATGGTTCCGTTTCCCCCCGCCCTATTCGCTCGGCCGCGCCGCAAAGCGCCAGGCGCGTGCCTGACGGAAGAACGCGAGCCCGATCGCGATCAGCGCGATGACGACAGGCACCGCCCAGATGTTGAAGAATTTGAGCCTGGTCTCCAGCGCCTCGACGTCCTGCCTGAGCGAGCGCTGCACGCCGCGAAGCTCCTGGCGAAGGCCGATCATTTCGGCGCGGAAATCCTCGATCTCCGTCTGCTGCTCGGCGGTCAGGATCACGCCGGACTGCTGTTCCTCCTCCTGCAGCTTCTGGATGTTCTGCTCGGTCTCCTCGATGCGGGCGAGAAGCTCCTGCTCCTTGGAGCGATATTTGAACTCCGCCTCCTGCGCCATCTGCTCGACCACGGTGAACGGACGGACGCTGAGGCCGCGGCCGCGCAGGCCGATCAGGCTCTGACTGCCGGACAGCAGCTCCAAGGCGTTGACCGCGAAGTCGGCATTGTTGGCGATCGGCACGGCCACCCGCTGGCCGAGCAGATCCTGCTGCCGCACCCAGTTCTGGTCGTGCAGCATGTCGGCATCCGCGACGATCACCAGGCTGAGCGGCTGCTCCGCCTCGGCCAGATGGTTCTTCGCGAGCTCCTCGTCCGCCCCTTCCGGCGGCCCGCCCGGGAAGGCCGACTTCACCGGCCCGGTGACCTTGGCGGCGAGGGTGTAGACTTCGCCGGAAGGCGCGAACTCGGCGATCAGCTTCGCCGGATCGGGCGCCGTCTTGAGCGGCTCGGCGTCGATCTCCATCGCCTGGTTGCTGGAGGTTACGAGTGGCTCGATCGTGGTCGTCGCCCCCTCCTTCGCCCGAATGGCACCTGCGCTGTTCAGGGCCAGACGCTCCAGCGATGCGGTCACCACGTCGTCTTCGGTGAAGTTCTGTTCGCCGAGTCCGAGCCAGGGCAGATACTGGACCACCGCCTGACGGCCGTTCACCCGGGCGCCGACCTGCTGGGCGGTGACGGCATCGCCGATCACCACGCCGCCCTTCATTTCGATGCCCCAGGCGTCGAGCAGCGGCGCCAGGGCGACGATCGCGTCGCCAGCGCCGCTCTGAGCGAATTGCGGGCCGCCGTTGATCATGCTCTCGGCGAGCGGATCGACCAGCGCGAACACCCGGCCGCCCCGCATCACGAACTGATCGATCGCATAGAGGCTGACCTGATCGAGGTTCTGCGCCTGCGCCAGCATCAGGACGTCGATCTCGCCGTCGATCGCCTCGTGATTGCCGCCGAGGAAGCGGACGTCGAAGAACTGGAACATGGACTCCAGCACCAGCCAGGGCTGGCCCTGGTTGAACTGCGAGCCCATCAGCGGCAGATCGCCGAGCACGCCCACGACCGGTTTTTCCGGATGGCCGAGGTCGTAGACCATGCGGGTCAGATCATATTCGAGAAAGTCCGCGCGCTCGGGGGCGAGATAGGCGAGGACCTCGCTGTCGTCGGTGCTGTTGCGCCCGGAGATGCCGAAATAGGCGAGATCGCCGTTCTGGCTCACCGGCAGGCCGCGCACGCCCTCCGCGACCGCGAGGTCCTCCTCCGGAGAGAACGCTTCGGGATCCAGGCGCTCGATCCGGATCTTGCCGCCGGAAAGGCGCCGGTATTCGTCCAGCAGTTCCTCCACGCGGCCGGCATGGGTGGAGAAATAGGCGCCGACACCGTCGAGCTGGTCGCTGTAGTAGAAGCGAAGGTCGATCGGCTCCTCGATGCCGGCCAGCATCTCCTTGGTGCCGTCCGAGAGCGTGTAGACCTTCTCCGCGGTCAGATCGAGCCTGGTCGAGGTGAAGACGCTGCGGGCGAGCAGGTTCAGGGAAAAGAACAGGACGATCGCGAGACCGATGCCGATCCAGGTGAGCCGGCCGCGATCCATGGACGTGAAGAAACCCACCGCTCAAGCTCCCTTCTTCAGGTCGACCACGGCGACGTTGATAAAGAGACTGATCGCGATCAGCGAGGCGAACAGAATCAGATGCCGAAGATCGATCACGCCGGAGACGATCGCGTCGAACGAGGTCAGAAGGCTGAGATTGGAGATGGTGTCGACGACGGCGTCCGACGCCCAGCTCGAGAACAGCGCCTGCACGATCTCGACGCCGCTCATCAGAAAGAGGAAGCAGACTGCGGCGGCGAGCACGAAGGCGATCACCTGGTTCTTGGTCAAGGCCGAGATCGCCGTCGAGATCGCGAGCATGCCGCCGGCGAGCAGCCAGCTTCCGATATAGCCCGCGAGAATCACGCCATTGTCGGGGTTGCCGAGATAGTTGACGGTCAGCCACATCGGGAACGTCAGGGAAAGAGCGATGCCGACGAACAGCCAGGCAGCGAGGAATTTTCCGATCACGGCCTCGGTGGTGGTCACCGGCAGCGTGGTCAGGAATTCGATCGTCCCGGTGCGCCGCTCCTCCGCCCAAAGCCGCATGCCGATCGCCGGCACGAGGAAAAGATAAAGCCAGGGATGCCAGTTGAAGAAGGTGTCGAGATCGGCGCGGCCGCGATCCAGCCAGCCGCCGAGGTAGAAGGTCATGCCGCCGGAAAGGGCGAGAAAGATCACGATGAAGACATAAGCCAGCGGCGAGCTGAAATAGCCGCCGAGCTCGCGCCTGGTGATGGTCAGGATGGTCTGCACGGTCGATGCCCCCTCAAGCCGCCCTGGTCAGATCGCGGAAGACGTCGTCGAGCTTGCCGCGCTCCAGGAAGAGCTCGTCGATGGCGATTCCGCCCTCCACGACCTTGTGCCGGACCAGATCGATGATGTCGGCGCCCTTTTTCGGCAGCGCGATCAGATGCACGCGGGTCTCGCCGGACGCGGCGGCGATGACCTCGACGACGTCGTCCAGCTTTTCGAGGATCGCCTTGGCGTCGTCCGCACGATCGCGCGACAGCCGGAGCGCCACGGCATTGTGCAGGCGCGACTGCGCCAGCAGCTCGGCGGGCCTGGCATCCGCGACGATCTTGCCGCGGGCGATGATGATCGCGCGCGAGCAGATCGCGTCCACCTCTTCGAGAATATGGGTCGAGATGATGATCGCCTTGTCGGCAGCGAGCTCGCTCAAGAGCGTGCGCACCTGGTGTTTCTGGTTGGGATCGAGACCGTCGGTCGGCTCGTCGAGGATCAGGACGTCGGGATCGTGCAGCAAGGTGGCGGCGAGGCCGACCCGGCGCCTGAAGCCCTTCGAGAGCGTCTCGATCGGCTGGCCCATGACCCCGCCGAGCTCCAGCCTGGACGCGACCTCGTCGATGCGCCGCGTCTTCTCGTCGCCTTTGATCTTCCTTATGCCGGCGACGAATTCGAGCAGGCTCGCCGGCGTCATGTCGCCATAGGCGGGCGCACCTTCAGGCAGATAGCCGAGGCGTTTTCGAACCTCGATCGGCGCGGTCGCGACGTCGTAGCCGCAGACTTCGATGCGGCCTTCGCTCGGCGTCAGATAACCCGCGACCATGCGCATGGTGGTGGATTTTCCAGCGCCGTTCGGCCCGAGAAAACCGAGCACCTCGCCTCGCCCGACGGCAAAATCGACGCCGTCGACCGCCCTGATCGTTCCGAAGGTCTTGGAAAGACCACGTATGTCCAGCAACGTATCCATGCGGAACGCATCCCCCTTCTCGTCCTGCAACGTCTGCTGCCCTGATGCCCGGCCGCTGACACGTCAGGGCCACTCCTCGGCGGCGACTTGAATGATCGACCGGCCAAAAGAGCGGTCATCGACGATCGGACCGGCTCGGGCCTGCATTTAGGGATTGAGGACCGACTGTCAAGTGAATGATTTGTCATGCAAACGGCGAGCACCGATCAGGAATTCGCGATTGCCCTTGGGTCCGAGGATCGGGCTCGGCGTGACGTCGAGCACCGACCAGCCCAGTTCGTCGCGCAGCCAGCCCGCCGTCTCGTCGCAAACCCGCCGATGCTGGGCTTCGTCCCGCACCACGCCGCCCTTGCCGACCTCGCCTTTGCCGACCTCGAACTGCGGCTTGATCAGCGCGATCAGCCAGCCGTCGGGCCGCACCATCGCGAGCGACGGCGGCAGGACCAGTCGAAGCGAGATGAAGCTCGCATCGCACACCACGAGGTCGACCTGCTCGCCGATCCGCGCGTCGGTCAGATGGCGCGCATTGGTTTTTTCGAGCACCGAGACGCGCGGATCGTTTCGTAGTTTCCAGTCGAGCTGGCCGTGGCCGACATCGACGGCGTGGACGTGGGCAGCGCCACGCTGCAGCAGGACGTCGGTGAAGCCGCCGGTGGAGGCACCGACGTCGATCGCGGTCATGCCTGCCGGGTCCAGGCGGAAGTGATCCAGACCGTGGGCGAGCTTCAAACCGCCGCGCGAGACGTAGGGGATGGGATGGCCGCGAAGGTCGATCGCGGCATCCCCGCTCATCATCTGACCCGGCTTGTCGATGCGGCGCTCGCTCGAAAACACCGAGCCCGCCATGATCAGCGCCTGCGCCCTGGTTCGGCTCTCGGCAAGCCCGCGCTCGACCAGGAGCTGATCCGCTCTAACCTTGGCCATGGCTTTCGACGCCTTCCTTCCGGCCAGCGCCTTCAGGCGCTCAGGCTCGCGCCCTGGCGCTGTCGACCTCGGCGTTCGGCTTCAGGATCACGCGGGCGAGTGCGGCGATGTGCGGCGCGTTCAGGCCGGCCTCGTCATACATGCCGGCGGGCGTGCCGTGATCGATGAAGCGGTCGGGAAGGATCATCGAACGAAGCCGCGGCCGGCCGCCGTCGAGCAGGCCGGCCTCCAGCATGAATTGCTGCACCTGCGAGCCGAAACCGCCGATCGAACCCTCCTCGACGGTGATCAGGAGATCGTGCTCGGTGGCCAGCTTCCGGATCAGCGCCTCGTCCAGGGGCTTTGCGAAACGCGCGTCCGCGACCGTGGTCGGGAGGCCGCAGGCGGTGAGCTCGTCCGCCGCCTTCAGGCATTCCTGGAGGCGCGCGCCGAAGGAGAGCAGCGCGATCGGACCATTGCTCTCCTTCACGATCCGTCCTTTGCCGATCGCAAGCGGCGTGCCGCGCTCCGGCAGGTCGACGCCGACGCCCTCGCCGCGCGGATAGCGAAGGGCGGACGGACCGTCGTCGATCAAAGCCTGGGTCGCGACCATGTGCATCAACTCCGCTTCGTCAGCCGCGGCCATGATCACGAAACCGGGCAGACAGCCGAGATAGGCGACGTCGAAGGCGCCCGCATGGGTCGGTCCATCGGCGCCCACGAGGCCCGCCCGGTCGAGCACGAAGCGCACCGGCAGCCCCTGGATCGCGACGTCGTGCACCACCTGGTCATAGGCGCGCTGCAGGAAGGTCGAGTAGATCGCGCAAAACGGCTTCATTCCTTCGCAGGCGAGGCCGGCGGCAAAGGTGACGCCATGCTGCTCGGCGATGCCGACGTCGAAGGAGCGGTCCGGATAGGCCTTGATGAAGGCGTCCACGCCGGTGCCGGACGGCATGGCCGCGGTGATGGCGCAGATCCTGTCGTCATGCTCGGCCTCGGCCAACAGGCCCTTGGCGAAGACCGAGGTGTAGGACGGCGCGTTCCCCTTCTTCTTGAACTGCGTGCCGGTCGCCGTGTCGAACTTGACGACGCCGTGATACTTGTCCGCCGAGTTCTCCGCCGGCGGATAGCCCGCCCCCTTTCGCGTACGGCAGTGGATCAGCACGGGGCCTGAGTCCTTGTGGTCGCGCACGTTCTTCAGAACGGGGACCAGATGATCGAGATTGTGGCCGTCGACCGGGCCGATGTAATAAAAACCGAGCTCCTCGAACAACGTGCCGCCGGTGACCATGCCGCGCGCATATTCCTCGGCCCGCTCCGCCGCCGTGCGCAGCGGACGCGGCATGAGATTGGCGAGCTGCTTGGCGAGATCGCGCAGGCTTCGATAGCTCTCCGACGATACCGCGCGGGAGAGGTAGTTGGACATGGCACCGACCGGGGGTGCGATCGACATGTCGTTGTCGTTCAGGATGACGATCAGGCGTTTGCCCATGTCGCCGGCGTTGTTCATGGCTTCGTAGGCCATGCCGGCGCTCATGGCGCCGTCGCCGATCACCGCGATCACGTCGAAGTCGTCGCCCTTGAGGTCGCGCGCGGTCGCCATGCCGAGGCCTGCCGAGATCGAGGTCGAGCTGTGGGCCGCGCCGAACGGGTCGTAGTCGCTCTCCGCACGCTTGGTGAAGCCCGAGAGACCGCCCGGCTGGCGGAGCGTGCGTATGCGGTCGCGGCGGCCGGTCAGGATCTTGTGCGGATAGCACTGATGGCCGACGTCCCAAAGCAGCTTGTCATCGGGCGTGTCGAAGACATAGTGCAGCGCCACTGTCAGCTCGACCACGCCGAGCCCGGCGCCGAGATGCCCGCCGGTGACGGACACCGCATCGATCGTTTCGGCGCGCAGTTCGTCCGCCACCTGCCGAAGGCTCTCCGCCTGGAGACGCCTGAGATCGGCCGGATCACCGATCGTGTCGAGCAGCGAGGTATCAACCATCGGCTTTCGTCCGTTTCCTCTCGGGTGTGTTCCAGCTGCCGGCCATCCGATAGACGCTGTCCTGATCAGCCTGCCACCCCAATTGCCGTCGCCTCGAACGCCCTCTCAATGGGATCGTCCGATCGCGAAGGTGAAAAGCTGGCGAAGCGGCCCCGCGGCCGGACCGAAACGCTCGAGGTGACGCAACGCACTCGCCTGAAGCTCCCGAAGCCGCATTTCCGCCTCGTCGACGCCGAGCAACGCCACCAGCGTCGCCTTGCCCGCGGCTGCGTCCTGTCCGAGCGCCTTGCCGGCAAGCGCCGGATCGCCCTGGATGTCAAGCAGATCATCCCTGATCTGAAAAGCAAGCCCCAAATCATCGGCATAGGCGCGAAGAGCAGCCTGCTCCGGTGAAGAAGCACCTCCGAGTACCGCACCACTCTCGCTGGCGAAGCGGAACAGCGCCCCGGTCTTCAGCCGCTGCAGGACCACGGTCTCCTCGAAGCCGAGGCTTTTCGTCTCCGCCTCCAGATCGATCATCTGGCCGCCGCACATGCCGGCGGCGCCGGCGGCGGATGCGAGAAGCCGGATCAGCTCGACACGAACCGCCGGATCGGGATGGGTCGCATCGCCGGCCAGAATCTCGAAGGCCAGGCTCTGCAGCGCATCGCCCGCAAGCACCGCGGTCGCCTCGTCGAAGCGCGCATGGCAGGAGGGCCGCCCCCGCCTGGTCGGCGCGTCGTCCATCGCCGGCAGATCGTCATGCGCGAGGGAGTAACCGTGAATGAGTTCGACCGCGACGCCGACCCGAAGGGCGCGATGGGCGGGCACGCCGAACAACGCCGCACCGCTCGCCACCAGGAACGGTCGAAGCCGCTTGCCGCCTTCGAGGGTGGCATAGCGCATCGCCTCATGCAGCCGCGCCTGCGGCCCGCTCGCCGACGGCAGGACGTCGAGCAGCAGCGCCTCGACGGCGTCGGCATGGGCCTGGAGGTCGCGCCTGAAGTCGCCCATCGGATCAATCCAGCTCCGCGGGCTCGCTCGTCGTCTTGCCGTCCTGGCCGACCGTGATCTTGTCGACCCGTAGCTGCGCTTCCTTCAGCTTGGAGTCGCAGTGGGTCTTGAGCAGCGTGCCGCGTTCATAGGCCTTGATCGCGGCATCCAGATCGAGCTGGCCGCGCTCCAGGTCCTGCACGATCTGCTCGAGCTCGCCGAGCGCCTGCTCGAAGCTCATGGCGGACAGCGCCCCGTCGGTTGCCGTCTTGTCGGTGGTCGTCTTGTCGGTCACGTCGTTCTCCCTCCCCTCACCCCGCCTTAAGGGCGTCGAGGTGAGCCAGGAAGCTGTTGGTCAGAGCCGCGAGATCATAGCCGCCTTCGAGAACCGAGACCACACGGCCCTCGGCATGGCGCTTGGCCAGCGCCACCAGCTCCTCGGTGACCCAGGCGAAATCATCCTCCACCAGCTCCATCGAGGCGAGCGGATCGGCGCGGTGGGCGTCGAAACCTGCGGAAATCATGACGAGATCGGGCGAAAAGTCGTCCATGGCGGTGAGAACGTCGCCCTCGACCACGTCCCGCCAGGCGCGCGAACCGGTGCCCGACGGCAGCGGGCGGTTGACGATGTTGCCGACGCCGGTCTCCTCCTTCGCGCCGGTCCCGGGAAAGAGCGGCCATTGGTGGGTCGAGAGATACTGCACGCGCGGCTCGTGCTCGAACGCCGCCTGGGTGCCGTTGCCGTGATGCACATCGAAGTCGTAGATCGCGACCTTTTCGAGTCCATGCGCCGCGATCGCCTGCATTGCCCCGACGGCGATGCCATTGAACAGACAAAAACCCATGGCGCGATCCGGCTCGGCGTGGTGGCCGGGCGGGCGAAGGGCGCACATGGCGTTGTCGGCCTCGCCGCCGATCACCGCGTCGACCGCCGCACAGACGGCACCCGCCTGGCAGAGCGCCGCCTCGCCCGAGGCCGGCGACATCACCGTGTCGGCATCAATGCGGACATAACCCTGATCGGGCACGGCATCCAGGATCGCCTGGACGAAACGGGCGTCATGCACGCGCTCCAGCTGTTCGCGCGTCGCCTCGGGCGCTTCTCGCCTGACGACGCCGGTCAGCCCGCCTTTCTGCTCCTCGCGCTCGATGGCGCCGTAGATCACCTTGGCGCGCGCCTGCTGCTCCGGATGGCCGGGCCCGGTGTCATGGGCGAGCGACGAGGGATGGGTGTAGAGAAGTGTGGTCAACGCTTGTCTCTCCCTGCTGCCCCTGCTCTAGCACAAGCTCGCCGTTCCGTCGCCCGCTACGCCCTAATTTGTGAACGCCGCTCTGTCCGCGTTCGGGGGCCGCGTTCAAGCCGCGAGCCGCGCCAGTTCGTCGATCAGACCGCGCACCTGCTTCAGGCGCTCGTCCGGCGAGGTCGTCGCGCCGGAGACGACGATGTGGTGGTCCGGACGAAGCCGGACGCGGGCGGTGTTCTGCGCGATCCAGCCGACCAGGCGTTCGGGCCTGGCGAACTGGTTGTCGTGGAACGCGAGGACCGTGCCCTTGGGGCCGGCGTCGACCTTGGCCACGCCGGCCTGCCGGCAGAGCTGCTTGATGCCGATCAGCTTCAACAGCTGCTCGGTCTCGTCGGGCAGCGGGCCGAAACGGTCGATCAGTTCGGCCGCGAACGCCTCGACGTCGGTGGCCTCCTCGAGAGAGGCGAGCCGGCGGTAGAGGCTCATGCGCAGATCCAGATCCTCGATATAGGTCGACGGAATCAGCGCCGCGGCGTCGATGGTGATCTGCGGCACCCAGTCGGTCGCCGACGTCGTTTCTCCATCCAGACCTTCCTGTTTCGCGAGCTGGACCGCTTCTTCGAGCAGGTGGTTGTAGAGCTCGAAACCGACCTCCTTGATGTGGCCGGACTGCTCGTCGCCGAGAAGATTGCCGGCGCCGCGGATGTCGAGGTCGTGGGAGGCGAGCTGGAAGCCGGCGCCGAGCTGATCGAGGCTCTGGATGACGCCGAGGCGGCGTTCCGCGACCTCGCGCAGCCGGCGCTTCGGCGGCAGCGTGAAATAGGCGTAGCCCCGGACCTTGCTGCGTCCGACGCGGCCGCGAAGCTGGTAGAGCTGCGAGAGGCCGAACAGATCGGCGCGGTGTACGATCAGCGTGTTCGCGGTCGGAATGTCGAGGCCCGATTCGATGATGTTGGTGGACAGCAGAAGATCGATCTTGTGGTCGTAGAAGGCCGCCATGACCTCTTCGAGCTGCTTGGCCGGCATGCGCCCGTTGGCGACACCGACCTTGATCTCCGGCACCAGATTTTTGAGCTGGTCCGCGAGGCGTCCCTGGTCCTCGATCCTCGGACAGACATAGAAGCTCTGGCCGCCGCGGTAATGCTCACGCAGGATCGCCTCTCTGATCACGACGGGATCGGCGGGCAGGACGAAGGCGCGCACCGCCAGGCGATCCACCGGCGGCGTCGCGATCAGGCTCAGCTCCTTCAGCCCGCCGAGCGCCATCTGCAGGGTCCGCGGGATCGGCGTCGCGGTCATGGTGAGCACATGCACCTCGGCGCGCAGCTTCTTCAGCCGCTCCTTGTGCACCACGCCGAAATGCTGCTCCTCGTCGATCACCACGAGGCCGAGATTCCCGAACTCGACCTTCGGTCCCAGGAGGGCGTGGGTGCCGACCACGATGTCGACCTTGCCGTCCCTGAGGTCCGCCTTGATCTGGCTCGCCTCCTTCGGCGTGACGAAGCGGGAGAGCTGCGCGATCCTGACGGGCAGCCCGGAAAAACGCTCGCAGAGCACCTGGTAGTGCTGGCGCGCGAGCAGCGTGGTGGGGGCGAGGATGGCGACCTGCCGGCCGCCCATCGCCACCACGAAGGCCGCCCGGAGCGCCACTTCGGTCTTGCCGAAGCCGACATCGCCGCAGACCAGGCGATCCATCGGCTGGCCGGACGCCAGATCCTCCAGCACCTGCTCGATGGCGCGTTCCTGGTCCTCGGTTTCCTGAAAGACGAAACGGGCGGCGAATTCCTCGTACAGGCCGACCGGCTTTTCGATCGCCTCGCCCTTGCGCGTGGCGCGTCTGGCGGCGAGCTCGATCAGCTCGCCCGCGATCTCCTGAATGCGCTTCTTGACCCGCGCCTTTCGCTGCTGCCAGCCGAGGCCGCCGAGCTTGTCGAGCTGCACGACGCCGTCGCTGGAGCCGTAGCGGGACAGAACGTCCAGGTTCTCGACCGGCACGAACAGCCGGTCATTGCCGTGATAGGTGAGCTTCAGGCAGTCATGGGGCGCGCCGCCCAGCTCCAGGGTCACCAGCCCGTCGAAACGGCCGATGCCGTGGTCGTTGTGAACGACGACATCGCCTTCGGAAAGCGACGCAACCTCGGGGATGAACTGGTCCGAGCGCCGCTTTTTCTTGACCGGCCGCGAGAGACGATCGCCCAAGATGTCGGCTTCGGACAGCACCACGTAGTCCGCCGTGGTGAAGCCGTGATCCAGCGGCAGAACGGCTAGAGCCGGCCGTTCGAGGCGCGCCAGCTCGTCCCAGCACTTGACCTTCGCGACATTGTCGAGACCGTGATCGGCGAGCACCAGGCGAAGCCGCTCCAGAGAGCCCTCGCTCGCCGCGGCGACCAGCACCTGAATCTCCTTCTCGTCCGCTTCCCGGATATGGGCGACGACCGCGTCGAACAGATTCTGATCGGGGCGCGTGCGCTCGGTCGCAAAGTCGTAGGCGACACGCCCGCCGAGCTCGACCACCTCCGTGCCAGCAGGGGTTCCCGGCGGCGCGTCGAAGGCCGAAAGCTCGATCACCTCGCGGCCTTCGAGCATGATCCGCTGGCCCTGCTCGGAGAGATAGAGCGCGTCGGGCGGCAGCGGCCGGTAGGGTGCAGCACCCATGGCGCGCGCGGCCTCGGGCGGCTCCAGGCGGCTCTCGAAATGCTCGCCGATGGTCTCGTGCCGCGCCTCGATCGCCTCCGTCGCCAAGGGGTCGAAGCTGATCGGCGTGTCCGCCGGAACGTAGTCCGTTATCGGCACCAGGGTTTCATGGAACAGCGGCAGCCAGTGCTCCATGCCCGGGAAGGGGCGCCCTTCGACGATGGATTCGAACAGCGGATCGCCGGTGGCGGCGCCGAAATGCTGCATGTAGCCGACGCGAAAGCGCTCGATCGAGGCCTCGTCCAGCAGCACCTCGCTCATCGGAAGAAGATCGATCCGCTCGACCTTGGCCAATGAACGCTGGGTCAGCGGATCGAAGCCCCTGATCGCCTCCAGCTCGTCGCCGAACAGATCGAGGCGAAGCGGCTGCTCGGCGCCGGTCGGGAAGATGTCGACGATGCCGCCCCTGACCGCATAGTCGCCGGGCTCGACCACCGTGCCGGCGCGGCGATAGCCGTTTCGGGCGAGGCAGGTCAAAAGCTGCTCGCGGTCGATGTTTTCGCCCGTTTCGGCCGCGAACAGCCCGGAGCGGATGGTTTCTGCGGTCGGCAGCTTCTGCAACCAGGCATTGACCGTGACGATCAGGAGATCCGGCCGCCGCCCGCCCTGACCCAGAAGCCGCGAAAGCACCTCGAGGCGCCTGGCCATGACGTCGCCATTGGGCGACACACGGTCATAGGGCAGGCAGTCCCAGCCCGGCAGAACCGCGACCTCGAGCTCGGGCGCGTAGAAACGGATCCGTTCCCTGATCTGCTCGGCACGCGGCGCGTCCCTCGCCACATGCAGGCCGATCTCGGTCCCTTTCACCCGTGCGCGCTCTGCGAGATGCAGCGCATCCAGGCCGTCGACAGCGCCATAGATCAGCGTTCGGGTCAGGGCCTCGATCGCGCTGTCGTCGGCGTCGGGGAGCGGGGGCATGTCGAAGGCGGGTTCGGCCACGGGTCTCTTTCAACGTGTCTGATGATCGGCGAAGATGAGGGCGCTTCAGGCGTATAAGGCGTTCCTTCGGCGGATCGTCAATGTCGGATCCGGGGTCCCGGCGACTTTTTGGTGATCCGCGGCGATGACGGACGATCTAACGGGCCGGCCGCTCGGCGACGTTGAACCGCTTCAGGAGATCGAATATGTCGTTGTCGTGCCGTGCGGGCACCGCTTCACGGCCGGTGAGCCAGGCCAGCAGATCCTGGTCGCTTTCCTCGATCAGTGCCTCGTAGCGATCGAGGGAAGTCTGATCCATGGTCCCGACATGGGCATCGGCGAAGCGACCGAAAATCAGGTCCGCCTCGCGGCAGCCGCGATAGCGGCTTCGGTGGATGAGACGCTTTCGCCTCGTGGTGATCGGTTCGCTCACGACGACGTCCCGAAGGCTGTGCGATCGACCGGCGATGCGCCGGGGCATGATGAAGTCGGACATGATGCCGGGTTAAGTCGATAAGATGGATGTAGCGAAGGAAGCCGGGATTTCAAAGGGCGAAAGGGCGGAAAGCAGGACCGACAACGATCGACGCCGGGCCTGGAACGCGCTCTTCGGACCGGTCACCACGGTCAAGGGCGTCGGCCCCAGGATCGCGGACGCCCTCGCCACGCTACTCGGCGCGCGCCCCGGGAAGCCGGCGCGCCGCCTCGATCTGCTGCTGCATCTTCCCCACGGCCTGATCGATCACGATCTTCAGGACGATGCCTCAGCGCTGGTCGAGGGTGAGCGCGCCACGCTCGACGTCGCCATCCTCGCCCACCACCCGCCCTACCAGCGCCGCCAGCCCTATCGGATCGCGTGCCTTCTCGGCGACGCGCCGCTGCAGCTGGTCTTCTTTCAGGGGCGAAAGGGCTATCTCCAGGATCAGTTCCCGATCGGCGCGCGAAAGGTGGTGAGCGGCAGGGTCGGTCGCTACGGCAAGGGCAAGAAGCCGATCTGGCAGATCGTCCACCCGGACGTGGTCACGGCGTCGGACGCGGTCGCGGGCAGCCGCTGGCTCCGCCCCGTCTATCCGCTCACCCAGGGCCTCTCCCAGCGCGTTCTCGGGGCCCGCATCCAGGCCGCGCTCGACGATCTCCTCGATGCGGCCGCGGGTCTTCCCGAGTGGCAGGATCCGAGCTGGATCGAACGCAAAGCCTGGCCCACGCTGCCGGAGGCGCTCCGGCAAATCCATCGCCCGGAACCTTCGGCAGACGCCGATGCCGGCGCCAGGGCGCGGGCACGTCTCGCTTTTGACGAACTGCTCGCAACCCAGCTCGCCCTTTTTCTGTCGCGAAACCGGCGCAATGATCGGGAGGGCGTCGCGCGACCGGGCGATCGCACGCTTCGCCGCCCGATGCTCGAAGCGCTGCCCTTCCAGCTCACGGCAGGGCAGGAGCAGGCGGCCATCGAGATCGGCGAGGACCTCACCTCCCCAAATAAAATGCTGCGGTTGCTGCAGGGCGATGTCGGCAGTGGCAAGACCGTGGTGGCGGCGCTGGCCATGCTGCAGGTGATCGAGTCCGGCGCGCAGGCGGCTCTGATGGCGCCGACCGACGTGCTGGTGCGCCAGCATGCCGACGCGCTCGATGCGCTGCTCCGCCCGGCCGGCGTCTCGCTTGCCCTCCTGACCGGCCGGGAGACCGGAAGGGCTCGTCGGCAGCTGCTGGAGCGCCTTCGAAGTGGCGAGCTGCAGGCGGTGGTCGGCACCCATGCGCTCTTTCAGGACGACGTCGTCTTTCGCGACCTCGGGCTTGCGGTGGTCGACGAACAGCATCGCTTCGGCGTAGATCAGCGCATCGCTCTCGCCGAGAAAGGCCCGGACGCCGATATGCTGGTGATGACCGCGACGCCGATCCCGCGATCCCTGGTTCTCGCCTTCTACGGCGACATCGGCCTTTCCGAACTCCGGCAAAAGCCGGTCGGCCGCAAGCCGATCCGAAGCCGAGCTTTGCCGAAAAGCGAGCTGGATCGCGTGGTCGCGGCCCTCGAGCGCGCACTGGCGCAGGATGAGCGGATCTATTGGATCTGCCCGCTGGTCAGCGCCTCCGAGGAACTCGACCTCACCGCTGCGGAGGATCGATTTTCAGAACTCAGGGCCCGTTTCGGCGACAGGGTCGGCCTCGTCCACGGCCAGCTGGCGCCTGCCGAAAAGGACGCGGCCATGCAGGCATTCGCTTCGGGCCGGACCCGCCTCCTGGTGGCGACGACCGTGATCGAGGTCGGCGTCGACGTGCCCGAAGCGACCGTGATCGTCATCGAACATGCCGAACGCTTCGGCCTCGCTCAGCTGCATCAGCTGAGGGGGCGGGTCGGGCGCGGTGAGCGGCCGTCGAGCTGCCTCCTCCTCTTCGCCGAACCGCTTGGCTCGCTCGCGCGACAGAGGCTCGAGGTCATGCGCAGGAGCGAGGATGGTTTCTTCATCGCCGAGGAGGATCTCAGGCTGCGCGGACCTGGCGAGGTACTGGGCACCCGGCAGAGCGGAGCACCCTCCTTCCGCCTCGCCGATCTCGCGGACCATGCCGACCTGCTCGCCGCCGCGCGCGACGACGCCAGGCTCGTGCTGTCGCGTGATCCGAAACTCGAGAGCCCGCGCGGCCGAGCGCTTCGCCTGCTCCTTCGCTGGTTCGACGAGGCTGCGGCGAAAGCCTATCTCCGCTCCGGCTGACCGCAGATCGAAGGCGCTGCCCGGCAGATCAGCCGGGCGTGACGGATTTTCGCGCGGCGGGCTGGCTTTCCGGCTCCGGGCGCAGGCGGGCCTGGGCCGGCGTCGATGAGCGCACCCGCGGCGGCGCGTCCTCGTCTTCCTTCTTCGGCGTCACGATGCCGCCCGAGATCACCAGCTTGATACCCTCCTCCACGGTCATGTCCAGGTGAATGAGATCCTTTCTCGGGACGAACAGCAAGAAACCGGATGTGGGATTGGGGGTGGTCGGCAGGAAGATGTTGACCAGATCCTCGTCGGTCCGCTCCTGGACCTCGCCCCGGGTGGGGCCGGTGACGAAGCCGATCGCGCCGATGCCGCGCCTCGGATACTCCACCAGCACCACCTCGCGAAAGGAACGCGAGGACTGGTTCAAGACCGTCTCGAAGATCTGCTTCAGCGTGCCGTAGACACTGCGCACGATCGGCATCCGAGACAGCAGGCGTTCGCCGGTTCTGACCAGGGTCCGGCCTGCGAAGCCGGCAGTGACGAAGCCGATCAGCGTCAGAAAGGCGAGCATGATCAGGAGGCCGATGCCGGGCAGACCGAACGGCAGATAGTTCTCCGGATTGTAAGGGGCCGGTACCAGGCGGCCCACGTAGGAGTCCAGAAAGGTGATGAACTGCCAGACCAGAAAGATGGTGATGGCGATCGGAGCCGTGACGATGACGCCGGTCAGAAAGTAGTTTCTGAGCCTGGACAGGAGACTGGGCGGTCCAGGGGGCTCGGTGACGGTGAAGGTCCTTTCAGGTTCGGCAAATCCTCCGGGTCCGTCATTGCGATCGTATCTAGGCGCCACGCCTCACCTCACATCAAAGCCCTGACGGCGGTCGCCCGACCGAGGGATCGGCTTCTCAACATGCTTGCAGCACCATAAGCCGCGGTGCTTCGCCGGTCCAGAAGGAGGTGCTGGGCCGGTCCAGAAGGAGTGCTGGCGGCGAGCCTCGCGCACGACGCGATCATCGGCCAAGTCGCACCGCCCATCCGATATCACCAAAAACGATTTTCGTTTCGTCAGAGATCGCCTACCCGGCGACGGAGCTTTTCCACCGAGCGTCGCAGAAGCGGAACTAACCCATTCTCACTGTTAAAAAAACGATCCGGCTGCGTAAAACCCGAATTCGATCAAATTTTTTGGAACTTTTAGTAAATGAATGGTAAATAAAAATGCAGAAAAAAAGGCGCTTGACAAGTCATACTGATAGGAATGATTAAGAGACACCACCACCGATCATGTTGTCGTCACGGTTGATCGAAACATTGGCTCAAGAGCAGATGCGGCGGAAAATAGAAATGACGACCGAAGGTGATCCGTGGCCCAGGAGAAAGACCACCCCTTTTTGTTTTCACCGCGCTTTAGACTTGATTTGGGAGGACTTAGAATGAACATTGCCGAACGTCAGACACAGCAAGTCGTCGCTCAAGACAACATCCGCGTACTCACCAATGCCCTCCTCCTGACCAAACGCATTCGCGACCTGCAGGCGCGTCGTCAGGGCCTCGTGTCGCGCCAGGAGCATCTGCGCACGCAACTGCCGGACTGGGCCGTGGAGCCGCTGCGGCTGATCGGCATGACCAACACCGAGGTCCGGGGCCTGGTCGACGACATGACATCGGTCGAAGCGGAGTCCGGTCTCGACGACATCGAGCAGGAACTGAACGGCATCGATCAGCAGATCGAAGAGCTGGAGAACATGCTGATCAAGACCCGATCGGGCTCGCTGGAGGAAGTCGCGACCGTCATGGATCTGGTCATGACGCGCTTTCGCGAGATCTTCGTCACCGACCCCGACGACGTCTTCTACGATCACGGCGAAGCGCGTCTGCTCTTCCTGATCGAGCGCGTGCACGAGGATCTGAACGATCTGCTCAGGCCCTCGCATCAGGATGCCAGCTGACGTCGGCCGGACGATCCCCGTCGGACCTTCGGACGCCCGCTTTCGCAAAAGGTGAAGGCGGGCGCGCACAGCCCAGGCAAGGGCGACGCCTGTTCCAAGCCCGTGTCCGGCGTTCCCCCGGAAGAGCGCCCGTCATCCGTTCCGACCTCGGGTTCGGGCGCCTTCGGGAGTTGCCCAACGCGATCTGATGTGCCATTTTCCGGCTCAAATCGGTGTCCGACCTGCTTATCGAGCGTCATTCACGACGGCGATATCCCTGGTCTTGAGCGGAGCGACATGGCAGATGCCCGGACGGAACCGTTATTCGGCTGCGATCTCGATCCTCATCCTCTCGGCGACGGCGGCCCACGCTGCCGAGAAAAGTCAGTTCACCTGCACGAGCGGCCAGCTCGTCCGACGCGTGATCATCGACGTCGGCGATCTCGCCACCGGGCTGCCCTGCGAGGTGGTCTACTGGAAGGACACGGAAGCGCCCGGCGTCCGGCGCGTGCTTTGGAACGCCAGGAGCGATGCGGCGTTCTGCGACCAGAAAGCGGCGGGCCTGGTCGACAAGCTTGCGGGTGCGGGCTGGCGCTGCGACACGGGCGGCCAGGCTGCGGCACCAGCGGCTGCTCCGGCGACCATCGAGCCCAGGGCACAGGTACCGGCATCGCCTGCTGCCGACAGCTCGAATGCGCTCTCCGCCATCGAACCGGCCGCAGCGCCGACGCCCGCAAACGACCTTGATGCGTCGACCAGCCCGCAGCCTGCAGCGCCGGCCGCGAACCTGCCCGCCCCCGCCGCCACGACCACCGGCGACAACCTGCAATCGGCGGCGCTGGCACCGGCGACGTCGTCGGCCGCGGTGCCGACCGATCAGCTCGAGAGTGTCATCCAGGCCAATCTGACCAGTCTCAATCAAACCGTCGACGGCGATTTCGAGGCGAAGATCGGGGATTTCGGCGATCTCAACGCCGACGGCATCGACGACGCGGTGGTGTTCTTCAATTACGAATCGAGCACGGCCGATTTCACCCAGTTCGTGGCCGCCTATCTGTTCAACGGCGAAAGCTATCACCTGGCGGCGACCAAGCCTGTGGGGGGCACGGATCTTGCAGTGCGCCAGGTCGAGGTGGAGGACATCGTCGACGGCTCGATCCAGCTCAGGCTCGTGCTCAACGACACGTCACAAGCCGAAGACCGGCGGGCTGCCATGGTTCTGAGGGATGGCCAGCTGGTCGAGATCGAATAGTTGCCAGCCTTCCCCGCCTTTTCGAAAGCGTGATGCCCGTTCCATGCCCGAGAGGCGACCTGACGGGAGCGGCGGGATGAACCGGTCCACCGGCTCCGCAGTCGCTGGCCTCCTCCTGCTGGCGGCGGCATCACCATCACAGGCGCAGTCTCCTCTTGACCGACGCTGCACCAGCGGCGACGACGTCAGACGCATCGAGATCCGTTTTGCCGACGATCAGGACAGCCTGCCCTGCCGCGTGATCTACCGCCCCGAAGCCGAAAGCGACACGGTCGGCATCGTGTCCTGGCGCGGTATTCGCGATCTTGGGACCTGCGAGGCTCAGGCCAGGGAGATCGTCGATCGGCTGACCGACGAAGGCTGGACCTGCACCTCCGAAGATCCAGAGGACGCCACCTCGCCGGAGAACCTGTCGGAGGCGGCGCTTCGCGAACCTGATGGTACGGGCGATGAGCCGAGCGGGACGACGGAGCCGGAGCCGCTCGCGACCATCGAAGGACCCCCGCCGTCCGAGGATCTGGACCCGCCGGCACGGCTCGTCGACAATCCCGATCTGCCCGATCCGCCAACTGATCTTGCAGCGATGATCGAACAGGATCTCGCACGGCTCGACACCACCCTGGACGGCGCCCTCGAAGCGCAGCTTGCGGGCCACGGCGATGTCAACGACGACGACCTTGACGACGCGCTCGTGATCTACACTTACATTTCGCCGCAGCCCGCCCATCGTCAGTTTCTGGCCGTCTATCTGTTCGACGGCGAGACCTACCGGCTGAGCGCCACCCGCTCGGTCGGCGGCAATGTCAACGGCACGACCGGCGCCAGGGTCGAAGCGGTCGATCGCGGTGTCATCCATCTGAGCCTTCAGGCTTTCGAGCCCGGCGACGACGCCTGCTGCCCGAGCGGCCGCCGCGTTCTGGCCCTCGCCCTTCGGGATCTCGACCTGGTCGAAATCAATTCCGAGGCGCCGACGCGCTAAGGGGACGGCCTCAGCCGTCGCCGATCAATGCCCGCCGAAACGTCTCTATCGCCTGCTCGTCCCGCCTCTCCTCGAGCCTGAGCGGCACGTCGACGCTGCGGTCGACGCCCGCCGGGCTCTTCGACAGAAACAGAATGCGATCGGCGAGCGTGATCGCCTCGCGCAGGCTGTGGGTGACGAACACCACCGCCGCCGGATGCATCTGGAGCGTATCCAGCAGGAGATGCTGCAGCCGCTGCGCGGTCGGCTCGTCCAGCGAGACGAAGGGTTCATCCATCAGCAGCACGCGCGGCCTGACCACGAAGGCGCGGGCGAGCGCCACACGCCTCGCCATGCCGAGCGAGAGGCGATTGGCGAACACGTCGCGCACGTCCGACAAGCCCATCTCGCCGAGCCAGAGGTCGATCAGTGCGCCGGCGTCCGCATTATCGTCCAGCACAAGCTTCAGATTGTCCTCGACCGTGAGCCAGGGCAACAGCCTCGGCTCCTGAAAGACATAGGCAATGCGGTCCGTCTCGCGCCGATCGATCTCGCCTTCGAAGTCCTGATCAAGCCCCGCCAGCAGGTTCAAAAGCGTGGTCTTGCCGCAGCCGCTCGGCCCGAAGAGAGCGACGAAACCGTTTTCGGGCACGTCGATGGCGACGTCCTTCAGGACGAGCTTGGGCGGCGCGTTTCCGATCGCGGGAAAACGTTTTTCGGTAATGCGAGCTCTCAGCGCGTGAGTCATGCCTGCGCTGCTAGCGCCGCCGCCAGCGGGTGACATGGCGTTCGAGCGGCATCATCAGGGTCCATTCGATCACGAGGATGACGATGGTGAAGGAAAAGGCGTAGGCGAGGATCTTGTCGACGTCGAAATTGGCGAAATATTCGAAGATCTTGAAGCCGACGCCGCTCGATCGCCCGAGCAGTTCGGTCACCAGGACGATCTTCCAGATCAGTGCGAGGCCGGAGCGGGCGGCGGCGGCGATATAGGGGTAGAGCTGCGGCAGAATCACCTGCATGAACGTCTTTCGCCGGCCGATCCGAAAACTCTTCGCCATCTCCAGCAGGCTCGGATCGAGGGCGCGGGCGCCCTCGCGCACCGTGACCACGACGTTCGGGATCTTGTTGAGCGCCACCGCCACCACCACCGCGGTCTCGACCAGGCCGATCCAGATATAGCAGAGCACGATGGTCACCAGGGCCGGCATGTTCAGGAAGAACACCAGCCAGGCATGGCCGATCCGATCGAGGAGCGGCAGTCGGCCCATGGCGAAGCCGAGCGCCGTGCCGATTACCATGGCGACGACGAAGCTAGCGATCACACGAAGAAGCGTGATGCCGAGATGATAAGGGAGATCGCCCCTGGCCGTCTCCTCGACGATGCGCTGGAACACCTGGAAGGGAGCCGGCAGCCGTCTCGGATCGTCGGCGATCCATGCTGCGATCTGCCAGACCAGCAGCAGCAGAATGATCGAGGCAGCCGCCCATAGGACACCCTGCCAGAGCGCGGACCGCTCGCCGGCCGCTGCGCGATCTTCGGGCTCGCTCACATCGGCGTCGATACCGACCGCCATGCGTCCGCGGCCTGCTAGTAGGTGACGTTCGGCCAGAAGGTGCCGTCCACCAGCTCGGGCGACGGGCCCACCAACTCCTCGCCGCCGAGCTTGGCCATAAGGTCGTAGAGCTGCGCAGCGTCCGCGCGCTCGACCTCGCCCCAGCTCAGCGGAATGCCCTCCTGAAAACGGGTTTTCAGGGCTTCGAGCGTGGCGTCGTCCGGCGCCTTGGTGAGCTCGCGGATTCGCTCCCACTCCTCGTCGGTCTGCAAGAGGGCCTTGGCCGCGCGCGAGGCGTCGGCGAAGGCCTCGATCAGATCGGCGTTCTCGTTGGCGAAGTCCTCGGAAAAGACGTAACCGAGCTGCGGCACGTCGCTGCCGACGCCGAGTTCCCGCATCGCCTCGTTGACCCCGAGCAGGCGCTCATAACCCTTGGCTTCGAGCCGGGCGCAGAAATGCCAGTAGTTGAGCACGGCATCCAGCTCGCCGGTCTCGACCTTCTCGTTCAGAAGCGGTGGCGCGCCGAAAATCGCTTCGACCTCGTTCGCGAGATCGATGCCGTGACGTTCCTTGGCGACCGCCTGGATCAGGAGCCAGCTCTTGTCCAGCTCGCCGCCGGCGACGCCGATCTTCTTGCCGGCCAGGTCCTCGAGACTGCCGATGGCCGAGCCGGGCGGGACCATCAGCGCGCCGACCGTGCTCGAATAGGGAACGAAGACGTAGTTCTCGTCCTCCGCGCGCTGCCGCGACACCCAGAACCAGTCGCTGACGATGCCGTCGACCGCGCCGCCCTGGAGCGCGACCTTGGTGGCCTGATTGCCGGCATAGCCTTCGACCAGCAGCGTGAAGCTGCGCTCCTCGTCGAGGCCGTGCGTCTTGATGACGTCCAGTTCCCAGTTGACCGTGCCGAAGCCGAGAACGCCGATCCTGAGCGCACCGATGTTTTCGGCCGCCGCCCGCACCTGCCCGGGCAAGGCCGCCGCCAGCGCCGCCACCGTCGCCATGGCCAGCAGCAACCGTCTCTCCATCATGCCACCCCTCCCGATGTTCTTGGGCATCCGCACCGAGACCACAACTTACTCGCTTGCCGGCGGATGGCAAAGAGCCGATGGACGGCATTGCCGGCGCGCCCCGAAGCCGCCGGTCACATGCCTGGATTTTCGTCCATGGTGCCGACGATGGTCTGGTCGAAATCGATGTTGACGCCGGTCAGGAGCCCGCTTTCGTCCGACGCCATGAACGCGACGGCGCGGGCGACGTCGTCGACCTCGATCAAACGGCCGAAGGGCTGGGCGGCACTCGCGATCTCGAGCCAGTTTTCCGGCCGCGAATGCACCTCGGTCTGGACGATGTGCTCCCTCGGCGTGTTGGTCCATCCGATGTTCAGGGTGTTGACCCGGATGCGGTCGTTCTTCACCGCATTGGCGACCGCACGGGTCATGGTCATCAGAGCACCCTTGGAACTCGAATAGGGGATCAGGAAGGGCGGGCCGCCATGGGCGACCATGGTGCCGATATTGACGATCGTGCCCGCGATCCTGTGCCGGCGCATCACCTCGATCGCACGCTGGATCATGAAGAACTGCGACTTGACGTTCAGGTCGAAAAGCTCGTCCCAGATCTCTTCCGTCGTGGTCTCGATGCTGCCTCTGGTCGTCGACGCGGCGCAGTTCACGAGGCAATCGACTCGGCCAAAGATCCGCTCGGCCTCGTCAATGACCTTTCGGCCGTCCGCAACCTTCTGCAGATCGGCCTGGACGAAGTTCGTCTTCGAGCCCGCATCCGTAAGTTCCTTCGCGATCGCCTCGCCGCGCTCGGCGCTGCGCCCGCAGATCACCAGCCCTTCGGCGCCGCGCGCCGCGAACAGGCGGGCCACACCTTCGCCCAGTCCCTGGGTGCCGCCGGTGATCACCGCCACCTTACCCGAAAATCCGTGCGCCTCGCCGCTGGCCGTCATCGCTCTCTCCCCTGCCCTTGCCTCACTTGCGCCCATGGTCGATCAGCCTCCGCGCTCTTGGCAAGAGGGGATCGGAGTTGAACGGGCACGCCCTCTTTGATCGAGCGTTCGGCCGCCACCCCCATGATCACCGCCTTCAGCCCGTCCTCGATCGTCACCTCGGGCCGCTTACCCTCCCGCACCATGCGCAGAAACCGTTCATGCTGAAAGAAGGTGGCGCCGTTGTGGTGGCCGAGCTCCAGAAGATCGGGATCGACCGGCACGGTCTCGTGAATGAGCGGCAGGGCCACCCCCATGCGCTCGACCGGCCGGCGCGCGCCGATGACCAGGGTCGAGGACGGAATGCCGCATTCGACCTTGCCCCGATCACCAACCGCGGTGATCTCCTCCTGATCCCGGCTCGCCTCGGCAAACATGCAGAGATCGAGCATCGCCCGCACGCCGTTCTCGAAGTCCACGACCACATAGGCGTTGTCGATGATATCAGGCGTCTCGCCGTCATAGCGCTCGTCCAGATGGTTCACGTCCTGACCGCCCGAAGCATAGACGCGCACCGGCTCGCTGCCGGTGATCAGCCGCATCAGGTCGAAAAAATGACAGCATTTCTCGACCAGCGTGCCGCCGGAGGTCCGGGCAAAGCGGTTCCAGTGGCCGACTTTCTCGAGAAAGGGGAAGCGATGCTCGCGGATCGTCAGCATCCGGAGCCGTCCGACCCTGCCGTCCCGCACCTCCTCGATCAGCCGCGCGATCGCCGGCATGTAGCGGTACTCCATCGCCACCCAGACGGGTGCGCGGCGATCCGCCGCGATCCGCGCGACCGCTTCGGCCTGCTCGACCGTGATGCCGAGCGGCTTTTCCACCATGATCGGAAGGTCGGTGGCGAGCGCATCCATCAGGATGTCGTGATGGGTGTGGTTCGGGCTGGCGATCAGCAGCGCGTCGGCGAGACCGGCGGCGAGCAGTGCCTGGTGGTCGGCGAACGCCAGGGCGCCGGCGAGCGACGCCGCCTGCGCGCGCATCCCCGGATCGGGATCGGCGACCGCGGTGACGACCGCGCCGTTCAGGTGATTGAGGAATCGGATGTGCTCCTGGCCCATCATGCCGGAGCCGACGATCCCGTAGCGAAGGGTCATGCTGATCGCCAGGAAAAAAGGGGCACGTTTGATCGCGCGCCGCGTTTCGTCATTCCTGCGGGGTTGGTGCCACGCAGGACCACGCATGAAAAGAAAAAAGACTGAGCGTCATGCCCGTGGACGCACGGGAACCTCCAGCGCCGACGAACCGCCTAGCCTGACGTCAAACCGGCGCGTCCGGGCGGACAGATGCACCGCAGCGCCGATCGACTCAAGAGCAATCGAACCAGAGGGAGGACCGGAACCATGAAAACGATGCTCTATGCAGGTGCCGCGCTGATCGCGCTGTCGCTCGGCGCCCAGGCCCAGGAGAAGATCAAGATCGGCGTCACCGCGACGCTGGAGGGCACCTACACCGTCCTCGGCGAAGACGGCATGCGCGGCTTCGAGGTGGCGCTTCAGGAATGGGGCGGCAAGGCCGGCGGCAAGGAGCTCGAGGTGATCGTCGCCTCCACCGACGCCAGCCCTGACAGCGCGGTGCGCGCCAACCGAAAGCTGGTCGAGCAGGACGGGGTGGACGTGGTGATCAGCCCGCTCTCCGGCTCCGAAGGCATCGCGATCCGCGACTATGCCAAGACCCAGCCGGACATGACCTTCGTCAACGCCGCTTCCGGCGCGCAGGAGACCACCTACGTCAACCCGTCCGAGAATTTCTTCCGGTTCAACATGGACGGCGCCCAGTGGCAGGCGGGTCTCGGCGACTACATCTACAACGAGAAGGGCTACCGCTCGATCGCCACGATCGGCGAGGACTACTCCTTCGTCTACACCCAGGTGTTCGGTCTCGTGACCGAGTTCTGCGGTCTCGGCGGCGAGGTCACGGAACGTTTCTGGGTGCCGCTCGGCACCAAGGACTTCGCCTCGGTGATCGCCGCCCTTCCCGACGATGTCGACGCCATCTATCTCGGCCTCGGCGGCGGCGACGCGGTCAACTTCCTCAACCAGTATCAGCAGGCCGGCGGCGAGGCGGCGCTCATCGGCGGCAGCATCATGGTCGACCAGACCGTGATGTCGTCGAAGGGCAGCGCCAAGGAAGCCCTGATCGGCACGGTCGCCGCGAGCGGCCAGGCGGACACCTGGGAGAACGAGAAATGGCAGGCCTTCGTCAAGGCCTATCAGGATGCGTTCGCGCCGGAGGATCGCTTCCCCGGCCCGTCGCTGCTCGCGACCAACTACTACAACTCGGCGGTCGCCGTGTTCCGGGCGCTGGACGAGGTCGGCGGTGATCTCTCCGGCGGCCACGATCAGTTCCGCGAGGTGCTGGCGTCCATGGAGCTGGACGCGCCCAACGGCAAGATCACCCTCGATGAGAACCGCCAGGCGATCGGCACCAACTTCGTCACAGAGGTGGTCGAGGACGAGAGCGGCAATCTCGTCTCCAAGGTCGTGAAGGTGGTCGAGAACGTCAATCAGACCCTCGGCATGGACCCGGAGCTTTTCGCCAGCATCGGCCTGCCGGCGCGCGACGTGCCTGAGTGCAAGGTCTACGAGTAGGCCCATGCCATGGACCGGGCGGACAGGCTTCGCCACCGCCCGGTCACCCTTCCCTGATATGGGTGAACCGCCGTCTTGAGCGAAGGACCGGCATGGCTCTCATCAACTATCTGACCAGGATCCATTTCGCTGACGGCGTGCTTGACGATGCGCTCAAGGCGGAGGTCGAGGCGCTCGGCGTCTCGCGGCCCCTGATCGCGACCGACGCCGGTCTCCTGGCCTCGGGCCTCGTCGAACGGGCGATCGCGGCGCTGCCGGACCAGGTGGAGCCGGTCGTCTTCGCCGGCACGCCGCCCAACCCGACCGAAACGGCGGTGCGTGAGGCGGCGGATCTCTATGAGAACGAAAGCTGTGACGGGCTGATCGGCTTCGGCGGCGGTTCCCCGCTCGATCTCGCCAAAGCGGTCGGCCTTCTCGTTTCCCATGGCGGCTCGCTTGCCGACTATGCGGCGATCGAAGGCGGTGTTGCCAGGATCAGGAACGGTTTGCCGCCGATGATCGCCGTGCCGACCACGGCCGGCACCGGCTCGGAAGTCGGCCGGGGTGCGGTCATCACGCTGGACGACGGCCGAAAGCTCGGACTGCTCAGCCCTCATCTCATCCCCAAGGTCGCCATCTGCGATCCGACGCTGACGCTCGACCTGCCGCCCGCGCTCACCGCAGGCACCGGCATGGACGCGCTCACCCACTGCATCGAGACCTATATCGCGATCGCCTACAATCCCCCGGCCGACGGCATCGCGCTGGATGGCCTGAAGCGCGCAGCGAGCAACATCCGGCGCGCCGTCGAGCGCGGATCCGATCTCTCCGCCAGGCGCGAAATGATGGCGGCGGCGATGAACGGCGCGCTCGCCTTCCAAAAGGGGCTGGGCGGCGTCCATGCGATGAGCCATGGCCTCGGCGCGCAGACCGAATACGGGCTGCATCACGGCACGCTCAACGCCGTGCTGCTGCCGCACATGCTCGCCTTCAACGGCCCTGCCGTCAGCCATCGCTATGGCGACCTCAAACAGGCCATGGGCATCGGGCCGGCGAGAGACCTCGCCGATGCGATCTTCGCGCTCAACGAGGAGATCGGCCTGCCGTCCCGCCTCGCTGAAATGGGCGTGGACCAACAGGCGATCGAGCGCGCAGCACCGCTTGCGGAAAAAGACCACACAAACCGCACCAATCCGAGGCGCGCCATGGCGGGAGACTATAGAGCGCTGATGCTGGCGGCGCTCTGATCGCACGGTGTCAATCCTGCCTGCATAGCCGACAGTCTGATTTTCCAGCCCGTTCTCTTGCCAAGAACCGGGGCTGGCACCAATCATGGTCGCAACGGACGCACGAGAATGAACCGTGCGCAACAATTGGGGAGCGGCGAATGAGTCAGGCAGTCGCTGTCTACCATGGCCCCTTCGGCCGGGCGACGCTCTACAATCTCAACCACGACATGACCACCCATGCCCACCGGGAAGGCCATCTGACCTTTTTCGTTCAGGGCCAGCCGTCGGTCGTCAGCATACAGGACGATCCGTTTCCGCTCGATGAAGCCGCCGCCGTGGCGGTCAATCCCTGGGAGCCCCATGCCTTCCACGCCGGCGACCTGGAACATGGCTCGCTGTTCCTTGTGCTCTACATCAAGCCGATATGGTTTCTGGAGACCGCGCGCAACGCGCAGTCCTGGCTGCGCTTCGGCCGCAGCCGGATCGAGGTCACCAGTCAGATAAGACGCTCGATTCACATGGTCTCTTCGCTGCTTCTGGAAGGTGAGGAGAGCAATCTGTTCGACGGCTATCTCTATGAGTTGACCCAGGAATGCTTCGATCAGTCCTGGCAGTGGACGCCCGACGGCGCACCCAGGGTCGACTGCGCCTCGCCGTTCACCGACTTTCGCGTCAGAAAATCCATGAGGCTGATGTCGGAGAAACTCGGCGAAGAGTTCGAGCTCGATGACATCGCGCGCGAGGCCGGCCTCTCGCGGCCGCATTTCTACAAGCTGTTTCGAAAGCAGACCGGCATCACGCCGAACCTGTTTTTGAACACATTGCGCATGGAGCGCGCGATCGACAGCCTGACCGGCTCCGAAAAATCCGTGACCAATATCGGTTTCGATCTGGGCTTTTCCTCGCAGGCGAGCTTCACCCGGTTCTTCACCTCCAATGTCGGCATCGCACCCTCGGACTATCGCCGCGTCGCACATCTGGCTCTCAGCTAATCAGGCGGTGGCCAAACACGGTGATAGGTGACACCGCTTGCTGAGTCGTCATACCGCCGTTTGGAAGAACTCGATCACCGCATTTGCCCACCTCGCTCTGAGCCGAGTCGACGCTGACCGGCGCCCGGCCATTTGGCGATGGATCGGCAAGCGATGAGACTGAGGGATATGAGGTCGACGCCATCGGCCGGGTAACCTTCTCTGCAATGCTGGGCGCGTTCGCCCGGCCACATGCAGGGAGTGTCAGACGATCGCATGATCGAGCAGGTGCGACATGGCGATGAATCCGGTGGCAGCCGCATCAGGCGGTTCGTCGAGCGTCGTCCTGCCTGGTCGATGATCATTTCTCTCGCGGCCATTCTTCTCCTCTGGCTGATCTTCGCGGTCTGGCCCGACGGGCTCGAAGACGCGATCGGCCGCAAGAAGATTTTTCTGAACGCGCTTTTCAACGGCGTCACGCTAGGCGGCCTCTATTTTCTGGTGGCGAGTGGCTTCACGCTGATCTTCGGCCTGATGCGGAACGTCAATCTCGCCCACGGCTCGCTCTACCTCCTGGGCGGCTATATCGGCTACGAGGTCGCGGACGCCACCGGCTGGTGGCTGCTCAGTTTCGTCGTCGCCTTCGTCGTCATCGGCGCGATCGGTATCGTTTTGCAGATCGTCGTCTTTCGCAGGATGGAAGGCCAGGACCTTCGCCAGACGCTGGTGACCATCGGCATCTCGATCGTCATCGCCGATCTGATGCTCTGGTTCTGGGGCGGCGATTTTTACCAGATCCTGCCGCCGGACTGGCTGAACGGTCCGATGACGCTGCCGTTCATCACCGCGGTCAAGTCCAGCGGCGAGCCGGTCTATCTGAAATATCCGATCGTCCGCCTCGCCATCCTCGCCGCGGCCATCGTCATCGGCGTCGGCATGTGGCTGATCCTGAATCGCACCCGCATCGGCATGCTGATCCGCGCCGGCGTCGACGACCGCGAGATGCTGTCCGCGACCGGCGTGCCGATCCAGCTCGTCTTCGTCGGCGTGTTCGCCTTCGGCGCCGGTCTCGCCGGTCTGGCCGGGGTCGTCGGCGGCACCTTCCAGTCTCTCGCGCCCGGCGAGGACATCCGCTTCCTGCTGGCCTCGCTGGTCGTGGTCATCGTCGGTGGCATGGGCTCGATCCCGGGCGCGGCGCTCGGCGCCCTTCTGATCGGGCTCGCCGAGCAGTTCGGCTCGGTCTACGCGCCGACCTATGCCGTCGTTTTGACCTTCCTGATCATGGTCCTCGTCCTGGCCTTCCGGCCGCAGGGCCTGCTCGGACGGACGTGACCATGGCCATCGCCCGCGAGCACGCACGAGCCCAGATCGGCCCCGGAGCGGCCACGCTCCTTCTCAGGCGGGTGCCGACGGCTTATTGGTGGATCGGTTCGCTTCTCCTGATCATGCCGCTGATCGCCGGCGACTTCGTCCTCTACCAGATCTTCGGCTGGGCTTTCATCCTCGGCATGATCGCGCTCAGCCTGATGTTCCTCGCGGGCTATGGCGGCATGGTCAGCCTCGCGCAGATGACCGTCGCAGGCTGCGCCGGCTACATGGTCGCGATTTTCGGCGACAGCGGGATCGATGCGATCAGCATGAACTGGCCCTGGTGGATCGTGATTCCGCTCGCGCTGATCATCGCCGTGCTGTTCGGCACGCTCTGTGGCGCCCTCGCCGTGCGCACCGAGGGCATCTACACCATCATGATCACGCTCGCGATCGCGGCAGCCTTCTTCTACTTCACCCGCCAGAACTATGTCGTCTTCAACGGCTTCGCCGGCTTCAACGGCGTGCTCCCGCCGGAGCTGTTCGGCGTCGACTGGCGGGGTCCGGTCGCCTTCTACTACCTCACTTTGTTCTGGGCCGTGCTCGCCTATTTCGCCGTGCTCTATGTCCAGCGTTCGCCCTTCGGCCTGGCGCTGCAAGGTGTGCGCGACAACCCGAGACGCATGGAGGCGCTCGGCTTCAACGTCACCGCGCACCGCATTGCCGCCTACAGCTTCGCCTCCCTGATCGCCGCTGTTGGTGGCATCCTCCTGGTCTGGAGCAACGCCCAGATCTCCCCCGGCACCGCCGGCATCGGCCCGGTGATCGATATCCTGGTCATCGCCGTGGTCGGCGGCATCGGCCGGCCCATCGGCCCGTTTATCGGCGCGCTGATCTACGTCCTACTCCGCACCTTCGCCCTTGACGTCCTGACCAGCGTCGGCCTGCCGCCCGAACGCTTCCAGCTCCTGATCGGACTCGGTTTTCTCCTGATCGTCTTCTGGTCGCCAGACGGTGTCCTGGGCCTCTGGCAACACTGGCGGTCGCGGGCGCGGGCGCGCGACAGCGTGGAGTTCAGGCACTCAGCGGGGCGAGACATCGCCGGAGACGATCGATGAACGCCGTGTCCACGCCGACCGCGTCGGTCGCTCAGCGTCTGTCGGCCGCCGGCACCGCGAATGCGCTGGAGCTGCGCGGCATCACCCGCATGTTCGGCGCGCTCGCGGCGCTGACCGATATCACGCTCAGCATTCGCCCGGGCGAGCGCCGCGGCGTGCTCGGCTCGAACGGCGCCGGCAAGACCACGCTCTTCAACTGCATCACCGGCGATTTCCCGGTGACCTCGGGCACCATCCGCTTCTTCGGCGAGGACATCACCCACTTCCCCGCCCATGAGCGCATCCGCCGAGGGCTCCGCCGCACCTACCAGATCTCGCTGCTGTTCGCCGGGCTCTCGGTGCTCGACAATGTCTACCTCGCCTGCCGCGGCGTCTCCCGCGGACGCTTTTCGTTGCTGCGCCCCCGCCGCAACGACGCGCTGATGCAGGCGGCCGAAGATCTCGTCGCCGCCGTCCATCTCACTGACGTGAAAGACGACAAGGTCGCCACCCTCGCCCACGGCCAGCAGCGCCAGCTCGAAATCGCCCTCGCTCTTGCCGGCGCCCCGCGCTTCATCCTGTTCGACGAGCCCGCCGCCGGCCTGTCTCCGACCGAGCGCACCGAGTTGATCGAGATCCTGACGTCCCTGCCCGCCCATATGGGCTACATCATCATCGAGCACGACATGGACGTGGCGCTGCGCGTGGTCGAGCACGTCACCATGATGCACAACGGCGCCATCTTCAAAGAAGGCAGCCCGGAGGAAATCGAGAACGACCCCGAGGTCCAGGAACTCTACCTCGGAGGCGCCCATGCCTAGGGTGCGAGGCGCACCAGCCCGGACTGCCACGCTTCAGATTCGAGGGCTCAATGTCTATTACGGCGCCTCGCATGCGCTGCAGGGTGTCGACCTCACCTTGGACCATGGCGTGTTGTCGGTGGTCGGGCGAAACGGCATGGGCAAGACCACGCTCTGCAAGACCATCATGGGCCTCGTGCCCGCTGCGAGCGGCTCGATCACCTTCGGCAGTCAAAGCCTGCTCGGCAAGACGCCTGCCGAGATCGCCAGGCTCGGCATCGGCTACGTCCCCCAAGGCCGCCGCCTCTGGCCGTCGCTCACGGTCGACGAACACCTGCGCATGGTCGCGACCGAGGGTGCGTGGTCGGTGGATCGTATCTACACCACCTTCCCGCGCCTCGCCGAACGCCGATCGAACGGCGGCGGCCAGCTCTCGGGCGGCGAGCAGCAGATGCTCGCGATCGCACGCGCGCTCCTGCTGAACCCCGCCCTCCTGATCATGGACGAACCGACCGAGGGCCTGGCCCCTGTGATCGTCGCCCAGGTCGAGGACATGCTTGTCCGCCTCGCCGACGAGGGCGACATCGAGGTGCTGGTGATCGAGCAGAATATCGGCGTCGCCACCGAGATCGCCGAGCAGACCGCGATCATGGTCAACGGCCGCATCAGCCGCGTCATGGATTCTCGCGCCCTCGCGTCCGACCGCGATTTGCAGCAGCGACTCTTGGGTGTAGGCAGACACGGCCACGACGACACGCCCGGGCCGGAGGCCGGCCAGCCTGAACAAGTAGGTTCGGAGCAGCGGGAGCAGCGTCGCGGCCCGACGAAGATCTACATCTCCAACCCCGAAACGCCCACCCGCTGGACCCCGCCCGTCCCCGTCGCCCGCATAGAGGCGTCCGCCAGAACGTCATCGTCAGCCGGACGCGCGACGACCGCTGGAGCGAGAACCGCGACAGCGTCGACGCCTTCGCGCGCGCGCAATTGGGAAGGCGTCGTGCTTGTTGCGGGGACGCTGGACACCAAAGGTGTGGAACTTCGTTTCATTCGCGATCTTTTGAAGGACGCGGGCTTGCGTACGCGGCTCGTCGACCTCTCCACGTCCGGCAAACCGTCGAGCGCCGAGATCCCGCCGCACCAGGTCGCGGCCTCCCATCCGCGCGGCGGCGCCGGCGTCTTCACCGAGGATCGCGGCCGCTCGGTAGCGGCCATGACCGAGGCGTTCGAGATCTGGATGCGCCATCAGGGCGGCGTCGCCGGCATCATCGGTGCGGGTGGTTCCGGCGGCACGGCGATGATCACGCCGGCGATGCGCGCTCTTCCGGTCGGCGTTCCAAAAGTGATGATCTCGACCGTGGCATCCGGCGACGTCCGCCAATATGTCGGCCCCGCCGACATCATGATGCTGCACTCGGTCGCCGACGTGCAGGGCCTGAACTCGATCACCCGTGAAGTCCTCACCAACGGCGCCAACGCCATGACGGGAATGGTACGGCGGCGCCAGTCCCGGCGACACGCTGATCAACGTTCGGCCAGCGGCGGCTCGCCACCGGTCGGGCTGACGATGTTCGGGGTGACCACGACCTGTGTGCAGCAGGTGACCAAAGCGTTGGAGGCCGATTACGACTGTCTCGTTTTTCACGCCACCGGCATCGGCGGACAGTCGATGGAGAAGCTGGTGGACAGCGGGCTGCTTGCGGGCGTGCTCGACATCACCACCACCGAAATCTGCGACATGCTGATGGGCGGCATCTTCCCGGCGAGCGAGGATCGCTTCGGCGCGATGATCCGCGCGCGCATGCCCTATGTCGGCTCATGCGGCGCGCTCGACATGGTGAACTTTGGCGCTCCCGACACGGTGCCGGAGCGTTACCGCGGACGCCTCTTCTACGAGCACAACCCGCAGGTCACGCTGATGCGCACGACCGCGGACGAGAATGCCGAGATGGGCCGATGGATCGGCGAGCGCCTCAATAGCATGGACGCGGCCGTGCGTTTCTTCCTTCCGGAAGGCGGCGTCTCCGCCCTCGACGCGCCCGGCCAGCCCTTCCACGATCCGGATGCGGATGCCGCCCTTTTCACCACACTCGAACAGACCGTGCGGCAGACCTCCGCGCGAAAGCTCGTCCGCCTGCCCCACCACATCAATGATCCCGCATTCGCGGCTGCCGTGGTCGAGTCGTTTCGCACCCTGCACAGCCAGCCCACCCATCAACGCATGACGAGACACTGACCGATGTTTTTCGAACGCAGCCAGCTCCTGGAAAAATTCCGCGACATGATCGATCGCGGCAAGCCGATCGTCGGCGGTGGCGCCGGCACCGGGCTGTCGGCAAAATGCGAGGAGGCCGGCGGCATCGATCTGATCGTCATCTACAATTCCGGCCGCTACCGCATGGCCGGGCGCGGCTCGCTCGCCGGCCTGCTCGCCTATGGCAACGCCAACGAGATCGTCGTCGACATGGCGAAGGAAGTGCTTCCGGTCGTGAACAGGACGCCGGTGCTGGCGGGGGTGAATGGCACCGATCCGTTCATGATCCGGGACCTGTTTCTGCAGCAGTTGAAGGACCTCGGATTCGCCGGCGTACAGAACTTTCCGACGGTCGGTCTGATCGACGGCACGTTCCGCGCGAATCTCGAAGAGACCGGCATGGGCTACGGCCTGGAGGTCGATATGATCCGCGCGGCGCACGATCTCGACATGCTGACCACGCCCTATGTCTTCTCCGAAGACGACGCGCGGGCGATGGCCGTTGCCGGCGCCGACATCATCGTGCCCCACATGGGCCTCACGACCGGCGGCTCGATCGGTGCTGATACCGCGCTCAAGCTCGAAGACTGCACGGCCCTGATCGATGCCTGGGCCACGGCGGCAAAGGCGGTGCGCCCTGACATCATCGTGCTCTGTCACGGCGGCCCGATCAGCATGCCGGAGGACGCACGCTACATCCTCGACAACACCGAGCACTGCAACGGCTTCTACGGTGCCTCCTCGATGGAGCGCCTGCCGACCGAAGTCGCGCTCACGGAACAGACCAAAGCGTTCAAACACATCGGCGAAGGCCGGTGACGACGTCAAGGTAGGCCCGCCTCGGGCCCAACGCAAAGGACAACCCGCCTCGGGTTAGGAGGTAACAAAAATGTCGGGTCAGTTGATCGGCAATCTCATTCTCTGGCTGATCGTCGCGGTCATCGTCATCGCGATCGTCTACTGGGTCATGAACTGGCTTTACCGCCGCTCGACCAAGGAAGTAGCGTTCGTGCGCACCGGCTTTCTCGGCGAGAAGGTGGTGATCGACGGCGGCGCCTTCGTCTGGCCGATCATCCACGACATCACGCCAGTCAATATGAACACGCTGCAGCTCGAGGTGGTGCGCGAGAAGGACGACGCGCTGATCACCAAGGATCGCATGCGCGTCGACGTCGAGGCCGAGTTCTATGTGCGCGTCGCACCGAATCGGGAAGCTGTGTCGATCGCTGCGGCGACGCTCGGTCGCCGCACGCTCGAGCAGGAGCGGCTGCACGCGCTCTTGTCAGGCAAATTCGTTTCGGCACTGCGCTCGACCGCGGCACAAATGACGATTGAGGAAATTCACGAGCAACGCAGCGATTATGTCGAGCGGGTCAAAGCCGCGGCGCAGGCCGGCCTGTCTCAAAATGGTCTGGAGCTGGAGTCGGTCGCGATCACCGACATCGACCAGACCGATCTGGAATATTTCAACCCGTCCAACCGCTTCGACGCCGAAGGTCTCACCAGGCTGATCGAGGACATCGAGGGTCGCCGCAAGCTCAGGAACGACATCGAGCAGGACTCGATGATCAAGATCCGCACGCGCAACCTCGAAGCCGAGAAGGAAGCGCTGGCGATCGAGCGTGACAGCGAGACCGCGCGCCTGGATCAGGAACGCGAGGTCGAGTTCCGGCGGGCAGCGCAGCGCGCGGAGCTCGCACGGGAAAGGGCGGAACGCGAGACCGACGCCGAGAACGCGCAGATCGTCGCGCGCGAGGAAATAGAAAAAGCGCGCATTGCCAACGAGCATGCGATCAGCGAGGCGCGCATCGCCTCCGAGCGCGAGATCAGGCAGAGAGAGATCGAGCGTCAACAGACAGTCGAGGCGGCCGAGATCACTTCGCGCGAGGCGGTCGAAAAGGCACGCATCGCGCAGGAGCGCGCCATCCAGGAAGCGCGTATTTCTAACGAGCAGACAACTCAGGCGAAGGAGATCGCGCGCCAGCGTGCAATCCAGGAAGCCGAGATCGCGTCGCGCGAAGCGACGGAAAAGGCGCGCATCGAACAGGAACGCGCCATCACCGAAGCGCGGATCAGCAGGGACCAGGACACCCAGCGCCAGGAGATCGAACGCACCCGTGCCGTCGAGCAGGCCGACATCGCCGCGCGCGAAGAAACGGAAAAAGCACGGATCGCCCAGGAGCGTGCGATCACCGATGCGCGCATCGCCAATGAAGAGATGACTCGCCAACGCGAGATCGAAAGAAACCGGACGATCGACGAGGCCGAGATCGTTTCGCGCGAGGCTGTCGAGAAGCTTCGGATCAGCCAGGAAAAAACGGTAAGCGCCGAGCGCATCGAATCCGATCGCACGATCCGCGAGCTGGAAATCGAGCGCACCAGGATGCTGGACGAAGCCGACATCGCAGCCCAGCAGGCGACGGAAGCCGCGCGCATCGCTCGCGAGAAACAACTCGCCGCCGAACGCATCGCCGCCGAGCTGGAGACACGCGATCGCGAAATCGCCAAGGAGGGCGCAGTCGAAGCCGCCGATATCAAGCGTCGGGACACCATCGAGAAGCAGCGCATCGCGACCGAGCTGGAACTTGAGAAGGAGCGCATCGCCTCGGCCGAGACCCGCGAGGTGCGCGACATCGACAGGAAGCGTCTGGTCGAGACCGCGGAAGAGCAGCGGATCATCGAGCTTGCCTCGAAAAAGTCCGAGCGCGCCGATGCCGACGCCAAGGTGCGCGAGGCTGAGATCGCTGCGCGGAAGATGGTCGAGACCGCCGATGTCGCGCGCGAGCAGGCATTGGAGGCCGCAAGGCTGGAGCGGCGGCGCTCGATCGAGCAGCTCGAAGTCGCGCGCGTCCAGGCACTTCGCGAGGCCGAGATCGCATCCCGAGAGGAGGTCGAACGCACGTCGATCGCCTCGGAGCGTGGGCTGGATGAGGCGCGCATCGGCCGCGAGAAAGATCGCAGAAAGCTTGAAGTCGATCGCGAGCAGGCGATCGAAGCAGCGATGATGGAAAAGGCGATCGCGCTTTATCAGAAGTCGCTCGAAGAAAGTGCCGCCCATGCCGAAGCCGAGATCGCCCGCGCGAAAGCAGCCGAGGCGGAGGAGCGCGTGCAGACCATTCGCGAGAGCGAGGTCGCGAGGCGGCAGCGGGCCGTCGACGTCGAGCTTGCGGAAAAACAGGCCGAGGAAAAACGCATCGCTGCCGAGGCCGAAAAGGTGCGCGCCGCGGTCGAAGCGGAAGCGAGAAGACTGCTCAACGAAGCCGAGAACGTGCTCACCGACGAGGCGCGCTACTCCCTCTTCCGCCGCAATCTTCTGGAGCGCATCGAGGGCATCGTGTCGGCGTCGGTCAAGCCCATGGAGAAGATCCAGGACATTCGCATCATGCAGCTCGATGGCCTGAACGGCCACGGCGACGGCAAGAGTGCCAAGAACGCCACCGACGAGGTGATCGACAGCGCCCTTCGCTACCGCGTCCAGGCGCCGATGGTCGACAGCCTCATGGCCGATCTCGGGATCGAAGGCGGCAGGCTCGCCAATATGGGCGGCCTCGTCCGCGACGCCCGCGACATCCAATCCATCGCCCAATCGCGTGCGCGCGAGAGCGGTGACTCTCGGAGTGCCGGCAGCGGCGACGGCGGCGGTGAGCCCCCCACGGACGATGATGGTTCGTCTGGCGGTGGCGGCGGGCGGCGACGCTCGTCGTCGAGAACGAAGAAGTGAGGGAGAACGACATGGCGAGAGTGTTTACATCGAGCGTGATCGGCGCACCGGCGGACAAGGTCTGGGGACGCATTCGCGACTTCAATGGCCTGCCGAGCTGGCATCCAGCAATCCGCGAAAGCAGAATCGAGGACGGCGAGCCCGCGGATAAGGTCGGGTGCGTGCGCGACTTCTACCTGCAGAACGGCGACCGCATCCGCGAGCGGCTGCTGGGCCTTTCCGATCACGATCTATTCTGCACCTACTCGATCCTGGAAAGCCCTATGGGCGTCGAAAACTACATCGCCACGCTCAGGCTGACCCCGATCACCGACGGTGACCGCACCTTCGCCGAATGGTCCGCGGAATTCGATTGCGAGCCTGCGCGTGAGGCGGAACTGGTCGAGACCATCGGCAACGGTGTGTTCCAAGGCGGGTTCGACTCGCTGAAGCGGCATTTCGGCAGCTGATGCCCAAGGTCGTCAAGAGCACCATCCTCGATGCGCCGGTCGAAGCGGCGTGGGACGTGCTGCGTGATTTCAACGGCCACGAAAACTGGCATCCCGCGGTTGCCGACAGCCAGATCGAGCGTGGTTATCCTGCGGATGTAGTCGGTTGTGTCAGGCGCTTTCATCTGGCTGATGGCTCCGAGTTGCGCGAGCAGCTTTTGACCCTCTCCGATCTCGAAACCTGCTTTTCCTACTGCCTTCTGGAAACACCCGTGCCGCTCTTCAACTACATCGCTCATGTGCGCCTGATCCCGGTGACCGACAGCGATCGCACATTTTGGCAATGGGAAAGCCGCTTCGACACGCGCGCGGGCGAGGCGCATGCGATGAGCACGCTGGTCGGCGAGCAGATCTACGAGGCGGGCTTCGCCGCGATCCGCGACCATATGGGGCTCGGCTGATGGTCGACGTTCTGACCTGCGACGATCTCGGCCAAGCGGCCCATGCGCTTTCCGCGAATCGCGGCGCGCGCTTTTTCGGCGGCGGCACGCTGGTGATGCGCGCGCTGAACGAAGGCGATCAGTCGATCACGTCGATCGTGCGCACCACCGACCCGGAATTCCGCCGGATAGACATCCGGGGTGATCGCATCAAGATCGGCGCAGGCGTCACCATGAATGGCATTCTGGCGAGCCGCGATCTCGATTTTCTGCACCCGGTCGCGCGCGTCGTCGGCGGGCCTGCGGTACGCAGCATGGCGACGGTCGGCGGCAATCTGTTCGCGCCTTCGCCCTATGGCGAGCTGGCGACGGCGCTGCTCGCTCTCGATGCCACCGCCGCTATCGCCGGCGGCTATTCCTCGCGCGAAACGCCGCTCGCCGACCTCTTGCGAGACCGCGAGCGCGAGCCGCGTCCGCTGGTAGCCTCCGTCACGGTGCAGCGCCCGCGCGAGCCGGCCGGTCTTCGCTTTCTGAAGGTCACGCGCGTCAAGCCCAAGGGCATTTCGCTCCTCACGATTGCAGCGGCGACCCATGGACGATCGACGCGCGTGGCTTACAACGGCATGAGCCCGACGCCGATGCGCGCGCTCGCCGTGGATCGCGCCCTCGAAGGCAGGACGCTCGATGCAGCAGGCATCGCGGCTGCGCTGGCGGTCGCCACGGAAGGCACGTCACCTGCCGACGATGCGATCGCGTCGGCCTGGTATCGAAAGGAAGTGCTGCCGGTGCATCTGCGGCGTCTGCTGCTCGGAGAGACTCCATGAGCAAAACGCCTCTGCAGTTCCGCTTGAACGGCAGCGAGAAAGCTGTTTTCGTCGAAGGCGGCCAGAACCTTCTGGACACGCTCCGACGCGACGTCGGCGACTTCGCGCCGAAATATGGCTGCGGCCAGGGCACCTGCGGCGTGTGCACCGTGCTGATCGACGGCGAGCCGCATCTCGCCTGCCTCACGCTCGCCGAAGCGGCCGCGGGCCGCAGCGTCGAGACGACCAGCGGACTCGCGAACGGACCTGACCTCCATCCGCTGCAGCAGGCGTTCATGGATCACTTCGCCGCGCAATGCGGGTTCTGCACGCCGGGCATGCTGATGGCGGCGAAGGCGCTGCTCGACAAAAACCCGCAGCCGACCCGCGACGAGGTGGTCGAAGCGATCTCCGGCAATATCTGCCGCTGCACGGGCTATGAGCCGATCATCAATGCGATCCTGGAGGCGGCAGCGTCGCCGGGCGGGACCGGGCGAAGGAGCGGCTAGAAAATGCTGGAGTTCCGAAAAGATCTGTTTGCCGACGAGCGCGACGACGATCTGAACGAGATCGGCCAGCCGACCCAACGTCAGGACATGCTCGGCCACGTAACCGGGCGCACGCGCTATTTCGACGACCACGCCTTCGAAGGCATGCTGCATCTGAAATGCCTGCGCAGTCCTCATCACCATGCGCGCATCCGTTCGATCGATATATCGGCCGCCGAACGCGCGCCCGGTGTCAGGCGGATCATCCGTGCGGCGGACGTGCCGGTCAACCTGAACACGCTCTTGAGCCTGCTGCAGTTCGGCAAGGACGACGAGCCGTCCCTTGCGGAGAGCGAGGTGCGCTATGTCGGCGAGCCGATCGTCGCGGTGATCGCCGACAGCGAACGCGAGGCGCGCGCGGCGTTGGCGTCGATCCGCGTGGACTACGAGGTCCTGCCGCACATTCTCGACGTCGAGGACGCGATCAAACCGGGCGCGATGCCGGTCAACCCGACCTATCCAGAGAACACCTTCACCTATCACGAAAGCTATAACCGCCAGCAGCTTCGTTTCGGCGATGTCGAGCAGGGTTTTCGCGAGGCGGATCACGTGCTCGAGGAACGCTACCAGATGTCGCCGATCGAGCACGCGCCGACCGAGACCAACGGTGCGATCGCCGCACCCGAGACCAACGATCGCTTCGTCGTCCACACCTCGACCCAGGCGCTTTTCTTCTCGCTCGATACCGCCGCGAAAATTCTGGACGTCCCGTCCAACCGTCTGCATTTCATCGGCGGCACGGTCGGCGGCGGGTTCGGCGGCAAGGTCGACAGCTTGTGCGAACCGCTCGCCATTCTCGGCGCGATGCTCACCGGCAAACCGGTGCGCTACGCCTTCGATCGAAAAGAAGAGATGCAGTACGGCCCGCCGCGCGGCGCGGAACGCTGGTTCATCAAGGACGGGGTGATGAAGGACGGCCGCATCGTCGCCCGTCAGCTCACCGGCTATTTCGACGCTGGCGCCTACACCCGGCTTTCCAGCTACGCCGTGGTCAAATGCACCGCGCACATCCCCGGCCCCTATACGATCCCGAACGTCTCCTCGGACGTCTATTGCGTGTTCACCAACCGTACGCCCGCGACCGCGATGCGCGGCTTCGGTGTCACCGGCGTCGACTTCGCGCTCGAATGCCAGATGGATAAACTGGCCAGCTTGATCGGCATGGATCCCATCGAATTCAGGATCCTCAACGCCTATCGCGACGGCGACATGAAGGCGCACAGGCGCGAGGCTCACAACTGCGCGCTGATCGAGTGCGCGCAGGTCGCGGCAGAAAAGGCAGGCTGGCCGATCCGCGACGAGTTCAAGCGCATGACATCGCACCGTGATGATGGTCGACTTGGCGCCGAGGTCCTCGCCACGCCGTCGACGCCGAGGCCGACGGCGCCCGTACCCGCACGTTCGCCGCTGGCAGCAACACCGCAACCGCGACAGCTCCCGCCAACGCCGCCGGCTCCAAGGCCAAGCGCCCCACCATCATCACGACAATCACCACCGCCGACAACGAGTCCGCAAACCGATCAGCCGCCTGAGACGCCAAGCCTACGGGGGCGCACGTCGCGCCGACCTGGCGTCAGCCGTTTTTCTTCACTTTCAGGGACGCGGAGGCGCTGATGGCGAAACATCGCGGGCGCGGGGTGGCGACGATCAACTATCCGATCGGCATGAACCTCGGGGGCGATCCGAGCCAGGCGCTGGTGCATTCGAATCCGACCGGCAAGTTCACCGTCGCGCTATCCTCGATCGACCTCGGTCAGGGCATGAAGTCGGTGACGCGGCAGATCGCGGCGGAGACGCTGGGGGTGCCGGTCGAGGATGTCTATGTCGACACGGCGGACAGCGATACCGGGCCGCATTGCATGGGCAGCTTCGCCTCGCGCGGCACGCATCGCGTCGGCAATGCGGTGATCGCGGCAGCCGAGGAAGCGCGCGGCGTGATGATGGAGGCGGCGGCCGAGGAGCTGGAGGTCAATGCCGACGATTTGGAGACCGACGGCAAGGGTAATATCCATGTGAAGGGGGCTCCGCATCGTTCGATCTCGACGCGGGACGTGGCGATCGCGGCGCAGTTCAAGCAGGGCAAGACTATCGCCGGGCGCGGCATTTTTCTGATCCCGCTCTCCGACGTCGATCCCGAGACCGGGGAGATGACGCCGGTCTCCTGCTACGCCCATGCCTGCCTGATCGCCGAGGTCGAGGTCGACGACGAGACCGGCGAGGTCACGATGATCAAGATGGACAGCGCCTACGAGGTCGGCCGCGCGCTCAATCCCAAGCTGGTGGAGCAGCAGCTCACCGGCGGCGCCTGGATGGGCATGAGCCACGCCCTCTACGAGACCACGGAGCCCTATTATCCCGACCGGTCGCACGGGCCGATCGATTTCAACGACTATCTGATGCCCGGGCCGGGTGACATCTGCCCGCATGACATCGCGGTGCTGGAACGGCCGGCGCCGGATGGGCCGTTCGGCGGCAAGGGGCCGGGCGAGATGTGCGCCAATCCGGTGCTGCCCGCGGTCGCGAATGCGGTCTTCAACGCGGTCGGCGTGCGCATCGACGAATTGCCGATCACGCCGGAGAAGGTGCTGCGGGCGATCAAGGCTCAAGGTGGGGCACAGCCCCAGGCGCGACGGTAGCGTATGCCCGTCCGCTCCACCATCGCCGGCATCGACAGCCCGGAGACGCTGGCCCAGGCTTTGGGCTCAGCACTCTATCTGCCCGATGAAGGCCTGGCGACGGCGGCTTATCTGGCACTCGCGCTCGGCAAGCCGCTGCTGCTCGAAGGGGCGCCTGGCGTCGGCAAGACCGAGGCGGCGAAGGCGATCTCGGCGGTGCTCGCGAGAAAGCTGGTGCGGCTGCAGTGCTATGAGGGCATCGATGCGGCAGCGGCGCTTTACGAGTGGAATTATCCGCGCCAGATGCTCGCGATCCGCCAGGCCGGCGACGAGTACGTCAACATCTACCGCGACGATTTTCTGATCGCCCGGCCCATGCTCGAAACGCTGCAGAAACCGGAGAGCACGCTGCTCCTGATCGACGAGATCGACCGTTCCGATCACGAGTTCGAAGCGCTGCTGCTGGAGTTTCTGTCGGACTTTCAGATCTCGATCCCGGAGCGCGGCACGATCCGGGCGCACGAACATCCGGTCGTGGTTCTGACATCCAATCGCACGCGAGAACTGCACGAGGCGCTTCGACGTCGCTGCGTCTACCACTGGATCGACTATCCCGACGCCGCGCGGGAAGCGCAGATCGTGATGATGCGCGCGAGCTCGGTCGCCGAGGCGACCGCGCATGCCGTCGTCGCTGCCGTGGGCGAGCTTCGCGCCGAGGCCCTCGCCAAGCCTCCGGGGGTCGCCGAGACGGTGGAGTGGGCGGAGGCGGCGACGCTGCTGAACAGCCAGGGCGTTCCCTGGCCGGCGGCGTTCCGACGTTCCATCGGCGTCGCTCTCAAGGACCAGGATGACCTCGCTTTCCTGGGCGATCGCATCGAGGCGATCATCGGAGGTGTTGCCGCATGATCGCTCCCCTGCCCCAGGCTGTGCGACCGTTTATCGAGTTTTCCGTGCTGCTGCGCGCCCATGGCTTCGCGATCGCGCCTGAGCAGACCATGGGCTTCATCGAGGCTGTCGGCCTGCTCGGCCCTGATGACATGGACGACATCTACCGGGCTTCTCGCGCGATGCTCGGTCCACAGCCGGAGCGCCTGCCCGAGTTCGACGCGCTGTTTCGCGCCTTCTTCTACGGCCAGACCCTGGTGGCGCCTGCCTTCGGCGATGACGAGGACGAGGAGCTTCGCGTTCAAGACGACGGCGACAGCCCGATCGAGCCTGAAGCCGACGAGCTCCACGAAAGCGGGCAACAGGCGGCTGCAGGCGAGCATCTGAACGTTCGGCAGTTCGCTGCCGCGAGCGAGGCCGATGCACTTCGCCGGTTCAGGCGTGCGGCGCCGGCTGCCTTGCCGAAGCGCAGCACCTACCGGCGCAGGGCATCGCGCCGCGGTGATCACTGGAACCTCCGCCAGGCGCTGCGCGAGGCGACCCGCTTCGATGGCGAGGTGCTGCATCTGCCGAAGATGCGTCGAAAGCTCGCCCAGCGCCGCATCCTTCTCCTGATCGATGTTTCCGGTTCGATGAAGACGGCGACCGACGGATTTTTGCGACTGGCCCACAGCCTCGGGCGCGCCGCCGAGCGGCTGGAGGTGTTCACCCTCGGCACGCGGCTCACCCGCGTCACGTCGGCGATCCGAAGGCGCCAGCGGGACCAGGCGCTGGCCCTCGCATCCACCATGGTGTCGGACTGGGACGGCGGCACGCGCATTGGCGACGCGCTGCAGGCTTTTCTCGCCGTGCCGCGCTTTGCCGGTTTTGCCCGTGGTGCGCTGGTGGTGGTTCTGTCCGATGGCCTGGAGCGTGGCGATCATCACGCCATGACCGACGCGGTGCAAAAAATAGCCCGCCTCGCCTGGCGCCTCGAATGGCTAACACCGGACGCCGGCAGCGTCGACTTCGAGCCGCGAACGGCGGCGCTGCAGTCCATCCTTCCTCGTGTCGATCACTTGGGGGACGGAAGTTCGGTCGAGGCGGTGACCCGGCGACTCTTGACCATATCCAATAGGGAATTGTCATGAGCACGGCCTCCGTGTCCGTGGTCGACGCCCATCATCACATCTGGCGGCAGGCGGATCTGCCCTGGCTGACGGGGCCGATGCAGCCGCGCATCTTCGGCGCCTATGAGGCGATCAGAAGGGACTATCCGATCGAGGAGTTTCTCGGGGACATTGCAGAAACCGGCGTCGAAAAGTCCGTCTATGTGCAGGCCAACTGGCGTCCCGGCTGGTTCGAGAATGAAGTCGCCTGGGTGCAGGCGACGGCCGATCGATCAGGCTGGCCGCACGCGATCGTCGGCTATGCGGATTTTCTGCAGGAGGACATCGGACCGGATCTCGCCAAGCTGCAAAAATACCCCCTGATGCGCGGTATTCGTCAGCAGTTGCACTGGCACGAAAACGAGCAGTATCGCTTCGCGTCGTCGCCTGACCTGCCCGCCAATCCGACTCTGCGAAAGAACATCGCCAAGCTCGCAGACTATGACTGGTGCTTCGAGCTGCAGGTCTTCGCGCCGCAGATGCAGTCGGCCGCCGACCTCGCGAGCGCCTGTCCCGACGTCACCTTCGTCCTGCAGCACGCCGGCATGCTGGAGGATGTCACCGAGGCGGGCCGCGCCCGCTGGCAGGACGGTATGCAGCGCCTCGCCGACCAGCCGAACGTCGTCTGCAAGCTCTCCGGTCTCGGCACCTTCATCCACAGGAACGACCACGAGCACATTCAAGACATCACCTTGCAGGCGGTCGCCTGCTTCGGCGTCAGGCGCTGCCTGTTCGGCTCGAACTTTCCGATCGAAAAGCTGTGGTGCCGCTACCCCGATCTGATCGGCGCCTATCGCCGGGCGACGGTGGCGATGAACGAAGCCGAACAGGCGGCGATCTTCAGCGGCACGGCGACGCGGATCTATCGGCTTTGACAAAGGAATGGGCGATCACCCGACAAGACCGCGCCCGGCACGACCAGCCAACGGCCGCGCGCTTTCGATCAAGGCGGGGAAACGAAAACTTAACCTTCATGCGGCACGATCCTTCATGGTCCATGCGACCCTGGGAATCCGCGTGCTCGAAGGAGAACACGGCCCGGCACGGATTCCCAGGATCCCATGGACCAGAACATGAGCTTGGCGCGCGGACGTAAACAAGGGCTTAACGGGCGAGTGAAAATGCGAACGTTGCGACTTCGGTGGGCAAATGTGGTGATCGCGTTCTGCCGGACGGCGCGCTGACGATGCATCGAGCGGTCTTGACCATCACTGTGTTTGGCACCGCATTGGTAACGAAAGAGCAAGCTCTTGATGCCATCATGCAACGACTTTGCTGGTCCATGGGATCCTGCGAATCCGCTCGCCCGGCAGAGAACAAGGCACGGCACGGACTCCCAGGATCCCATGGACCATGAAGGACCATGCCGCATGAAGGTTGAGGAAAGCTTAACGCGGGGGCGAAAAGATCGTCATCGGCGTCTCCGGTGCGGCGAAGGTTCTCGGACAGATCGCTCGCCAGAAAATGCTATGCAGGCCTGAAGGACCGGAAATAAAGAGGGAGGAATCGAAAAAATGGCGCTGGAGATCAAGATCCTCGACTACGGGGACATCGAGCTCGAGAACAGTTTTCTCGTGCTCGGCCACAATTGCGGACGGACGCGGCGGGTTCCGACCTATGGCTATCTGATCCTGGGCGGGCCCTGGCCGATCCTGGTGGACACCGGCTATCGCGACAACGCGATCATGGAAAGCCTCGGCATGCGCGGGCTGCAGTTCCATGAAAACATGATCGAGAACCAGCTCGCGCGCTTCGATCTCAAGCCCGGCGACATCCGCTACATCCTGCATACGCACCTGCATATCGATCACGCAGGCAAGGACGATCACTTCCCGATGAACACCACCTCGGTGATCAACCGGCGCGAGCTGGAATGCTCGGTCTCCGGTCTGATGCACCCGCAATATCCGAAGCCGGACATCCAGCATCTGATCGAACGCCTGCACACGAAGCACGCCCTTCGCTTTCTCGACCTGGAGCTGACCGACGGCGAGGAAATCTGCCCCGGCGTGTGGTGCGAGCCCGCGAACGCGCACACCGAGGGCTCGATGAACGTCGTGGTCGAAACCGCGGACGGCCTCGCCAATATCTGCGGCGACGTGATCTACGATTTCCAGGACCAGATCATCGAGCCGGTCTACGAGGTCGGCTGGATGGAGCCGCGCGTCACCGGCAATCATGCGGGCTCGAAGCGCGAGGAGAAGGCGGCGATCAAGAAGCTCTTGAGCAACCACCGCTATCTCTGCCCGATCCACGACAAGCCGGCGCTCGTCGAAAACCAGCAGGTGGTCGGGCGCCTGGAAAGCCAGATCCCGGGGCCGGTCAGCCAGTCGGTGCCGAAGCGCGACTGGTTCCCGGTCTGATGGCGCACCAGGCGCTCGATCCGGCCTTTCGGAATCTGATCGACGAATACGCGCCGGTGGTTCAGCTCGGCTCCGGCTTCGAGTTCACCGAGGGGCCGATCTGGCATCCGACCGAACACTACCTCCTGTTCTCGGACATGCCCGGCGACGTGCGCCGGCGCTGGGATATGCGAAGCGGCGTGCGCGAGACTCTGCGGCCCTCGAACAAGGCGAACGGCCTCACCTATGACGCCGATCTCAACCTGATCGTCTGCGAGCACGCCACCTCCAGCCTGGTGCGCTTCTCGCAGGATGACGGCCGCACCGTCCTCGCCTCCCATTTCGACGGCCGCGAGCTCAACAGCCCGAACGACGTGGTGACGCGCTCCGACGGCAGCATCTACTTCACCGATCCCTGGTACGGACGGATGCCCGGCTTCGGCGTCGAGCGGCCGCGCGACCTCGGCTTTCAGGGCGTCTATCGCGTGCCGCCCGGTCAGGCCGGCGGCGAGCCGGAGCTCGTGGTCGACCGTTTCCTCTTCGGCCAGCCGAACGGCCTCTGCTTCTCGCCGGACGAGCAGCTTCTCTACATCAACGACACCGAAAAAGCGCTGATCCGCGTCTTCCGCGTTCGGCCCGACGGCACGCTCACCGGCGGCCGCCTGTTCGCCGAAGGCATCAGGAACGACCGCAGGCCCGGCGTGCCCGACGGCATGAAATGCGACGCCTCGGGCAATGTCTGGGTCACCGCACCCGGCGGCCTTTGGGTCTACGCCCCGGACGGCCGCCATATCGGCAAGGTCGCCATCCCCGAGCTCGCCGCCAATCTCCACTGGGGCGGCGAGGACTGGCGCACCCTCTTCGTCTGCGCCACCCACTCCCTCTACGCCGTCCAGACCAAAATCGCCCCCCGCAACGAACCCTTCATGGCAGCACGGTCGGCGCGGCCGACGGCGGTTACGGCTGCGCCGGAGCGTGCGTCACAGGTCTCGTCTGCAGCGACGACCGCAGAGCCAGCGTCGAACCCAAGCCGCCCCGACGGCGGGACGGCGCCCGGCCGCGCAACGCTCCAAGTGAATCCAATGCGGACCGCATTGATCATTCAGGATATGCAGAACGATGTGGTGATGGAGGGCGGGGCGTTTGCCTCGTCGGGCTCGCCGGAGCATTGCCGCCAGCAGAACAACATCGCCAATATTGCGCGGCTCGCGGAGGTGTGCCGCGCCAAGGGAGTGATGGTCATCCATGTGTGGTTCGTGGTCGAGCCGGGCGCGCCGGGCGTCACCATGAACGCACCTCTGTTCAAAGGGCTTTGGGAGGCGAACGCGCTGGTGCGCGACACCTGGGGAAGTGCTCCGGTCGCCGGCCTCGAGCCGAAAACAGGCGATTTCATCGTAACAAAAATACGGATGAGCGCCTGGGAAGGCACCACGCTGGAAACCATCCTGAAGGCCGGCGGGCGCGACACGCTGATCAACACCGGCGCCTGGACCAACATGTCGGTCGAGCACACCGCGCGCACCGGCGCCGACAAGGGCTACCACATGATCACACCCGAGGACGCCTGTTCGACCATGAATGCGGATTGGCACGACGCCTCGGTCAATTATGCTCAGCAGAATGTCGCGATCGTCACCACGACCGACGACGTGATCCGGGCCCTCGGCTGAACGGAGCACGGCCGAAACGGATTGTCGACGCAGGACGGCGTCTGCGGGTTCCATGCTGGCCAATCTCGTCGCGGCCGATTGAATTCGTTTGATCAACGTCGTGAAACCTATCAATAATCCTAGCCACGAACGGATGAGCGGCTCGCAGCGAAGGTTCCGGCCTTCGAAAGCGCGCCCAACCCAACCAGGAGGCACGAATGAGCACCCCGAACCTTCTCAAGTCAGCGGCGATCGGCATCGCCGCGGCGGCCCTGACCACCTATGCGGCGCCGGCGATGGCGGCCTGCGACGACGGCGAGGTCGTGATCAAGTTCTCCCATGTCACCAACACCGACAAGCACCCGAAGGGCATCGCCGCCTCGCTCCTGGAAGAGCGTGTCAATGAGGAGATGAACGGCAAGGCCTGCCTCGAGGTCTTCCCGAACTCCAGCCTCTATGACGACGACAAGGTGCTGGAGGCGATGCTCGCCGGCGACGTGCAGCTCGCCGCCCCGTCGCTCTCCAAGTTCGAGACCTTCACGAAAAAATTCCGCCTGTTCGATCTGCCCTTCGTGTTCGAGGACGTCGACGCCGTCGACCGCTTCCAGACCTCGGAAGATGGCCAGGCACTCCTGGAATCGATGACCCGGCGCGGGCTGCTCGGGCTCGCGTTTTGGCATAACGGCATGAAGCAGCTCTCGGCCAGCAAGCCGCTCCTGACTCCCGCCGACGCCGAGGGCCTGAAGTTCCGCATCCAGCCCTCGGACGTGCTCCAGGCGCAGTTCGAGGCCCTCGGCGCCAACCCGCAGAAGATGGCCTTCTCCGAGGTCTACGGCGCCCTTCAGACCGGCGTCGTCGACGGCCAGGAGAACACCTGGTCGAACATCTACGGCCAGAAATTTTTCGAGGTGCAGGACGGCATCACCGAGACCAATCACGGCATCATCGACTATCTGGTCGTGACCTCGACCGACTTCTGGGAGGGGCTTGACGAGGAGGTGCGCGAGCAGTTCGGGACGATCCTCGCCGAGGTCACCGAAACGCGCAACGCCGAGTCGACAGCGGTCAACGAGGAGAACAAGCAGTTGATCATCGAGGCCGGCGGCGAGGTGCGCACGCTCGATGCGGATCAGCGTCAGGCCTGGGTCGACGCCATGAAGCCGGTCTGGGATCAGTTCGCCGATGACATCGGCCCCGACGTCATCGACAAGGCGGTCTCCTACAACGCCTCCAACTGACGGCTGAACGACTGCTAAAAGACCGGGAGCCGGGCGACCTCGACGTCGCCCGGCTCCGCCATGACGGCTGACTGGGGGCAAGGGGCATGACAAGTGACGAAGCCGGCCGAAACGGCGGCTTGATCGACAGGATCGAAGAATCGCTGATCGCCCTCATCCTCGGCCTGATGACCATCGTCACCTTCGCGAACGTCATCGCCCGTTATGTCTTCAACAGCAACATCCTCTGGGCGCTGGAAACCACGGTCTTTCTCTTCGCCTGGCTGGTGCTGCTCGGCGCCTCCTACTGCGTGAAGACCCGCGCCCATCTCGGCGTCGACGTGATTTTGAACATGGTCTCACCGGGCGCGCGCCGCGCCCTGGCGATCGTCTCGGTCATCTGCTGCCTCGCCTTCAGCGTCCTTCTGCTGATCGGCGCCTGGCAATATTGGGCGCCCTTCGTCGGCAGGCAGGTATGGTACGAGGTCAACGACATCCCCATGCCGGACATTCTGCGATTCATCGAGCCCCTGATGAACGAAGACGAGCCTTATGAAAAACTGCCGCGCTTCATTCCCTATTTCGCCCTTCCCCTCGGCATGACACTGATCACCCTTCGCTTCCTCCAGGCCGCCTGGCGGATCTTCAAAGGCGAGACCGATCGCCTGATCGCCAGCCACGAGGCCGAAGAGCTCGTCGAAGAAGCGGCAGCGCAAGCCCAGAACGCCTCGAAGCGGGAGGGCTGAACCGATGGATGTCGCCCTTCTCTTCGCCATGGTCATCGGCTTTTTGCTGATCGGCGTGCCGATCGCCGTTTCCCTTGGCCTCTCCTCGATTATTTTTCTGATCATCTATTCCGACGCCTCGCTCGGCTCGATCGCTCAGACCCTGTTCAATGCGTTTGCCGGCCACTACACGCTGCTCGCGATCCCGTTTTTCATTCTGGCGTCCACCTTCATGTCCACCGGCGGCGTGGCGAAGAGAATCATCCGCTTCGCGATCGCCTGCGTCGGCCATTTCCAGGGCGGGCTCGCGATCGCCGGCGTGTTCGCCTGCATGCTGTTCGCCGCCCTTTCGGGATCGTCGCCCGCGACCGTGGTCGCCATCGGCACGATCGTCATCGCCGGCATGCGTCAGGTCGGCTACACCAAGGAATTCGCGGCGGGCGTGATCTGCAACGCCGGCACGCTCGGCATCCTGATCCCGCCTTCGATCGTGATGGTGGTCTACGCCTCCGCCGTCGACGTCTCGGTCGGACGCATGTTCCTGGCGGGCGTGATCCCAGGCCTGCTCGCCGGCCTGATGCTGATGATCGGCATCTACATCGCCGCCCGGGTCAAGGGCCTGCCCGCGCAGCCGTTTGCAGGCTTCGGCGAGATCGTCGCCTCCGCCACCGACGCCGGCTGGGGCCTCTTCCTGATCGTGATCATCCTCGGCGGCATCTATGGCGGCATCTTCACACCGACCGAAGCGGCCGCCGTCGCCGCGGTCTACGCCTTCGTGATCGCAAACTTCGTCTACAAGGACATGGGGCCGCTCAAGGGCGACGGCGACGACAAGGTCTCGTTCTTCAAGAATCCGCAAAGCCTGGTCACCGTCCTCTTCCATCCCGACACGAAACATTCGCTGTTCGAGGCCGGCAAGCTCACCATCATGCTGCTCTTCATCATCGCGAACGCGCTGATCCTGAAGCATGTTCTGACCGAGGAGCAGATCCCCCAGGCGATCGCCGGCGCCATGCTGGACGCGGGTTTCGGGCCGATCATGTTCCTGGTGATCGTGAACCTGATCCTGCTGATCGGCGGTCAGTTCATGGAGCCCTCCGGCCTGATCGTGATCGTCGCCCCGCTGGTCTTCCCGATCGCGATCGAGCTCGGCATCGACCCGATCCATCTCGGCATCATCATGGTGGTGAACATGGAGATCGGCATGATCACGCCGCCGGTCGGCCTCAACCTGTTCGTGACCTCGGGCGTCGCCGGCATGCCCATGCTGGACGTGGTGCGCGCCGCCCTGCCCTGGCTCGGCATCCTGTTCATCTTCCTGATCATGGTGACCTACATCCCCTGGCTCTCCACATTCCTGCCGACGGCGATGATGGGGCCGGAGATCATCACACGCTGATGCGCAGGCGAATGCCGCCGGCATTCCCCGGAGACGCTCAGGCCCCGGAGACGCTCAGGCGAGTTCAAAAAATCAAGCTGGGAGACTTTCGCCTGCCTGGTCGTAGCCGTAGAGGGCGGCACGGCGTTCGGAGATGACGGCGCGGTTCAGCAGCAGGCTCACCTTGTCCTCGTCAACGTCGAGGAGGTCGAGCGACGCTTCGAGCTGCGTGCCGGTCGCCTCGCCGGCGCCGATCACCAGGACGATTTCGTCGGCATGCGGGGCGAGCACGGCGGCTTCGGTGGTCGCGAGCAGCGGCGGGCCGTCCATCACCAGCAGATCGTAGCGATCCAGCGAGCGAATGCGCTGCAGCAGATCGATCATCGCCTTGCCGCCGATCAGACTGGACGGCGATCTCGTCGCCTGGCCCGCAGGCATCACCGAAAGCGGAATGTCCTCGAAGGTGAGAAGGACGTCGTCGAACTCGGTCGACGGATCGTCCAGACACTCGAACAGACCCTGCTTGCGGTGGGGAAAGCCGATGACACGCGGCACGCTCGGATTGGCGAGATCACTGTCGACCAGGAGCACGTTCAGCTGTTCCTCGATCGCCAGGCTGAGCGCGAAGTTGATCGAGCTGAAGGTCTTGCCCTCGCCCGGATTGCCCGAGGTGACCAGAACGATCGGACAGCGCCGCCGCCTGGCCGGACCGCCCTCCTCGCCCTCCGACCCGAAAAAGCTGAGCCGCCGAAACAGCCGGCGTTTCACCATGCTGAAGTCGCGCGCGAGATCCAGCTCGATCGTGGATGGCGTGATGAAGCCGAGCTTCGCCAGGCGATCGAAGTTCAACGGCAGCCGGATCGCATCGTCCGAGCGCTCGCCGCGCACCCTGGCGCCGAGATCGGTGGTCCAGGGGGTCTGGACATAGGCGGACGTCCGCCGTCTGGTCCTGCCGAGGGAGAGCCGCATCAGAGTTTCGCCCAGATCCACTGCAGCGGCGATGTATGCGAACCCGCTGCGACATTGCCGAAGGAGGGCGAGCTCGGCGTCAGCTCGGACAGATAGAGCAGCACCGCGAACACGCCCACCAGCGCCAGCGAGCCGCTCGCCACGCCGGCCCAGCCGGCCATGGCGCCGCTCGGCTGGGAGGGCCGGATCGCCTCGGAAACGCCGCCGAGCACCGGCAGATCGAACGCCGCCTTGAGCTGATCCACGGTCAGGAAGCTGCCGCTGGTCAGCTGCCGGCCGACGGCGAACGCAAGGCCCGAACCGAAACCGACCACAAGGATGACGGCGAGAAACAGTCCGCGGGGCGGTCCTATCGGCTGCAGCGGCACCACGGGCGGATCGATGATCCGATATTCGATCCGGCTGAGGCCGCCGTCGAGCTCGCGGGCGATCTGCGCCGATTCCCGGCGCTGGATCAGCTGCTCATACTGCGCCAGCAGCACGTTGTAGTCGCGGGTCAGCCGCGTGAGATCGGCTTCCACCTCCGGCGCCGAAGCGACGGTGCTGGAAAGCGAGCCGATCTCGTTTTCGGTGAGGGCGAGCCGCCGCCGGAGGTCCTGAATAGCACCTTCCACCAATTGCAGCTGCTCGGCGAGGGCTGCATATTGCGGGTTCGCCACCCGCGCGCTTCCGGGCACGGCTTGCGAGCTTTCGATGGCCAGCTGCTGCTGGGCCTGATCGATCATCGCCCGCAGCGCGATCACTTCGGGGTGTTTCTCGGTGTAGACCAGAAGCTTGCTCTGCAGTTCCTGGGCCAGAGTCTGTATACGGAACGCCGTGGCGCCCGAGGCGCCCGCAACCGCCGGCGATGATGCGGTCACCGTGGTCGGCAGCTGGTCGAGCTGCGCGCGCAGCTGGTCACGCCGCCAGATCGCCGATTCGATCTCGGTGTTGATGCGGCGGAGCTCGGCCTCGCGCTGTTCGAGTGCTCGCTGATTGCGATCGACACCGCCCAGCTCGTCGGCATGATCCTTTCTGAACTTCGCGACCTCGACCTCGGCATGGCGGAGCTTGGCCTCGTAGTCCTCGATCTGGCGATCGATGAAGGCGCGTGCCTCCTCGACGTCCTTTTGCGAATGGCCGAGATTCTGCTCGACGAAGATCTGCAGGATCGAATCCACGACCCGCTGAGCGACCCTGGGATTCTGATGCGTGTAGCTGATCGCGAAGAGGCTCGCACCTTCCGTCTCGATAGCGATCTCCCGCGCCAGCTCCTCGACCAGCGAAAGCCGCTCGACGTCGCTGTGCACGGTATGGTCGAGATCGGTCATGCGGATCAGCTCCTCCAGGTTCGGCACCGAAAGGAGCGTCCGCCGCATCATCTCCACCTGACGATCGAAGTCCGGCGCGACCGCGAGGCCCTTCATCAGCGGACCGAGAATGGTCTCCGTGTCGACATAGAGCCTGGCCTTGGAAACGTAACGATCCGGCATCGCGGCCAGCAGCAGCCAGCCGAGCAGGCAGACCAGCCAGGCGACCGCGAGCGCCTGCCAGCGATAGCGTTTGAGGGCGGCGAGATGCGGCAAGAGAAGCGCGCGATAGTCAACCGTCATGGATCGTCTCCCGGCGCGTCAAAGCAGGCTTTTCGGCACGACGATCAGATCGCCCGGGCGCAGCTTGGCGTTCGCGGACATCCGGCCGTCGTCCAGAAGGTCTTTCAGACGGAGCTGATAGGTGCGCTCACGGCCATCGATCTTGCGGATCAGCTTGGCGTCGTTGCCGTCGGCGAACTCGGTCAGCCCCTGCGCTTCGGCCATGACGTCGAGCACGCTCATATGCATCTGGTAATGAACCGTCACCGGCTGCGCGACCTCGCCGATCACCTTGACCATCTGCGCGGTCTGGTTGGCGAAGCCCTCGACCACCACCGACGCCTTGGGGTCCTGCACGAAGGGTCGAAGGGCGGTTTCGATGTCCCGCGCAAGGACGGTCGGCGTCTTGCCCGCGGCCGGCAGATCCTCGACCAGGGGAATCGTGATCCGACCGTCGGGCCGCACCGGCACCGTCACCGAAAGATCGGGCGCTCGCCAGACGAAGATCTGCACCGTGTCCAGAGGTGCGATCACATATTCGGGCGAGACCGCGATCTCCTCGTCGGAGAGCTTCGGCGGCGGCGGCAGTTCCTGGCAGGCGACGACGCCGAAAAGGCAGCACAAGATGAACGATCGCGGTATGAAAGCGCGGCTCGCCGACAGGTCGTGTCGCGGCGCACAGGTCGACAGAATGTTCCGGACGGTCCGGAAGGGAAGGCTGTTCCGGATCGGGCGCAGAAGAGCGGCGTTGATGAAACGACAAGGCACGACGGAACGATCCCCCTCCGCAGATTGCAAAATGACAGCCTGCCGGTGTCTTCGACGGCTCGTAACACGGAGCCCTTGAGCACACAACCTATGATAGGTCGTAACTGTGAATAAAATATACGTCAAGATGATTTTATGGCAAATTGGATCTACCAAAAGTTTTTGACCTCTTCTCGAAAAAACTATCGTTGATTATCGAATAACACGCCTGAAAGAATGGTTCGGGGCCGCCCCGCGTCGCTCCGGCGTCATCTCGGCAAATCCTCTTAATAGCATGATATAAAAATGATATTTTCGACTTAGATGTTCCGGATCATGCCCAGGAGGCCGTGGTCGCGCGAGTCGCTGCGCCGCCTTGCATCGTTCGCGGCGAATGGCGCTGGCGGACGCCGATGATTTGAACATTAGAGCCACCGAATATTACTACCATCGGTTGTTTCTTCATGGCCCGAGACACCCGCCTTCGGCCGCGTCGCGGCCGGCCCCCGACGATCCTGCGCCGACGTCCGCTTCGTCGACTTGATACGCGCTCCGCAATGGCGATAGGGTGATCAGGAATGTCGTCAGACGTCGTGAGCCGAGGGGGAAGGTCATGAAACGGGCGCTCAAGGTCGGCTGCATCCAGTTCTGCGCCGGCGCCGACACCGACCAGAACCTCACATCGCTCGAACCGATGATCGCCGAGGCCGCGGATCAGGGCGCCGATCTCATCTGCCTTCCGGAATATTCCACATGCTATGGCAGCCGCCGGGGCCGGCTCGTGGTCGGCGAGGCGGAGGAGGACGCCCATCTCGGACTGCAGACCCTTCAGGAGCAGGCACGCCTGCGATCGTGCTGGCTGCTGATCGGATCGATCGCCGTCAAGCGAGACGACGATCTGATCGCCAACCGTTCCTACCTGATCGACGACGCCGGCGAGATCGTCGCGCGCTACGACAAGGTGCACCTGTTCGACGTCGACCTCGACGGCGGTGAATCCTACCGCGAAAGCGACACCATCAAGGCCGGCGACAAGGCGGTGCTGGTGGAGACGCCGTTCGGGCGGCTCGGCCTCACCATCTGCTACGACATCCGCTTTCCGCAACTCTACCGCACGCTCGCCAAGGCCGGCGCCGACGTCGTGTTCGCACCCGCCGCCTTCACCCGCAAGACCGGCCGCGATCACTGGCACACCCTCGTGCGGGCGCGGGCGATCGAGACGGGCGCCTTTCTCGTAGCCCCCTGCCAGTGCGGCGACACGCGCGGCAAGCTCGCCCGCTACGGACACTCGCTGATTGTCGGCCCCTGGGGCGAGGTCCTGGCCGACGGCGGCGAAAAGCCGGGCATCGTCAGCGCCGAGCTCGACCTCGAACAGGTCGCGGCCGCCCGGCAGAAAATCCCGGCGCTCCGCCACGACCGCCTCGTGGAGATCTCGATCCTGCCGGCAAATGGCACAGCGCCGGAACCCGAGCACGACACGTCGCACCCGAGCGCATCCTGACGTCGAGCTTCGAACGCCAGAGGTGCGGCGGGCGGCGATCCGGCCCTATCAGGCGGAGACCCGCTCGAGAAACGGCAGGAGGACGCGCAGGACAGCGTCCGGCTGCTCCTGCTGCACCCAGTGACCGGCGCCGTCGACCAGGTGACAGCCGACCATGTCGGTGCAGAACGTCCGCTGCATACGCTCGAAGTCGCCCGGCTTTTGAAACACGCCCCAATCACTGCCGCCGGCGATGAAGCAGGCGGGAACCTCGATCGTCCGCCCGGAAAACAGCGTGAGTTCCCTTGCGCGCAGAGGGTCGGTCATGCAGCGATACCATTGAAGCCCGCCCTGAAAGCCCGTCCTCTCATAGGCGTTCGCATAGACCGCGAGTTCGTCTTCGGAAAGCCAGACGCAGCGCTCGATCTCGGTTGTCGACGGCATGTGAGGCGCCACCGTCTCGGCCATGGTCGCGTCCAGGTCCATGATGTAGTAGGTCGGCATCTTCGCGAGTTCTTCCGCCGTCCAGCCCTTCAGCCTGAACGGCCGGTTGCCGCTCCAGTCCGCGCTCTTGTGGTGGAAGTAGGCGCGCAGAAAAGCGTGCACTCCCTGGCTGCAGCCACGCATGTCGGCATCCGCCGCGCGCGTCGAATAATACCACTGATAATGTTTTCGCGGCCGCGCCAGACCGGCGAGCGCCTCGTGGATATCCGGAGCTTCAGCCGGTGCCGCCGTTTCGCCGAACGGCAAGGGCGGCGGGCCTGCAAAGGGCGCGCTCATCATCACCAGAGCGGGAAACACGTCCGGCCGGATCAGCGCGCAGCAGGCGGCGACCGGCGAACCGAAATCGTGGCCGATCACGGCGGCGACGGAACGGTGGCCGAGTGCCGAGGTCAGCGCCAGAGCGTCGCGCGTGATGGCGAGCAGGTGAAAGGCGCCGACATCGCCGTCAAAGCGGCCGTCCCACCCCTCGGTCCAGCCATAGCCGCGCTGGTCCGGCGCGATCACATGGTAGCCGGCATTTGCGATCGCCGGCATGACCTTCCGCCAGCTATAGGCGAGCTCGGGAAAGCCGTGCAGCAGCAGCACGGCCGGCCGGCCCGGTTCCTCGAAACCAGCCTCGAGCACATGCATGCGAAGGCCGTTCACGCCCTCGACGAAACGGGAGCGCATCCCGTCCGGCAAGGGCAGACCGGCAACGCCGGCGACACCCGTCTCCATCGCCCCTCACCTCCCGTGATCGATCGGCTTCTGTCTCGCTTGAACCCATTCGATCACAAGGGAGGCGGCGGCGAAAGCCGCTTCGGGGATCGGCGGTGCGGGCGCCGCCCCGGGCTCAGGTCTCGACGTCCAGCGCCTTCGCCGTCTCGATCGCGATGTAGCTGGTGCCGACCGGCAGATTCTTGGCCTTGGCATAGCTGTTCACGGCGCGGATGGTCTTCGGCCCGAACAGGCCGTCGATGCGCCCGCCATAATGGCCGGAGCGGCTGAGCTTGGTCTGGATCGAGCGCACCACGTCGGTGGTCATGTTGACGTCACACAGCACTTCCCGCCAGGCGAGCTTCTCGTCGGTCAGTTTGGCGCGCTTGGTGACCGTTTCGTAGACCGCCGGCGCATCCACCTCGCGCTCACGCGCGGGCTCGATCAGCTTCTGCACGCGCACCGTCTCATATTCCGCGGGCACCGTCACCTCGCGGGTGCGCGCCGGCGTCTTCAGGACCTTCTTGCTCACCGTCTTGTATTCGGCCGGCGTCTCGATTTCCTTCGTGGTCTCGGGCGTGATCAGCGTCCGCTTCTCCACCGTCCGATAGGAGGCGGGCACCTCCACCAGGCACATGACTTCGCCGGTGCTCTCGTCGTAGGTGGTCTTGAGCGCGTTGTCGATCGGCCCGCTGCCCCGCTTCCAGACGGTGTGCGCGGGCTTGTCGAGGATGCGCTCGGTGGTCGTCCTGTACTTCGCGGGCACGGTGACCAGCTTTCGCCCCGCCGGCTTGACCATCACCCGCTCGGTCACGGTCTCGTATTCGGCCGGCACGGTTTCGAGGCGGGTCGCCGCCTCCTTCACCAGCACCGCCTCCTCGACCCATTCATAGCGGGGATCGTCGATCTCGATCCTCTTCTCCGCCGGGCGCACCAGCACCTTTTCCTCGCTGACGTCGTAGGTCGCCGGAACCAGCACGCGGGCGTAGCAATGACCGGGTTTCGGATCGGGCGGGAAGAGCGCGGTTCGGGGTTCCTCCAGCTCGAAATCCAGCGGCGCCGCCGCCGGCTCGATGAGCGATGGGGCGGACGCCGTCTCGGCCGGCCGATCGCCGGAACAGGCGACCAGGCCAAGCGCGCAGCACGCAACGACGATCGAGGCGTTCCCTTGGCGCATTGTCATGACATCTCCAGGCAAGGTTCAAACGAGTTGATGGAAATGCTTAGCATCAACTTGCGCAATGACAAGTATGAAATAGTAACTACGAGACAAATGGCCTTCATCATCAGTTTTAATCATTTATTAATTATTATACCGCTCGTTTTTTTGAAAAGTTTTATTGATCCACAAACATCCGTCCGGCAAAATCGTGAGCGCGGCAATGCGGGAGAACGCCGGTGGACCAGACCCTGGCCGAACGTCGATTTCTGGGCATGCTCACGCCGTCCTCGAACACGGTGCTCGAACCTCTGACCAGCGCCATGCTCGCCGGCCTGCCCGATGTCAGCGCGCATTTCGGACGCTTTTCCGTCACCGAGATCTCGCTCGCCGACCAGGCACTCGGTCAGTTCGAGACGGCCCCGATGCTGGATGCGGCGAACCTGCTCAAAGACGCCCGGGTTCACGCGATCTGCTGGAACGGCACCTCGGCCGGCTGGCTCGGTCTCGACCGGGACCGGCGGCTCTGCGCCGAGATCGAGGCGCGAACCGGCATCCCGGCCTGCTCCGCCGTGCTGGCGCTGGAAGAGATCTTTCGCCTTTCCGGCGTCCGTCGGTTCGGCCTGGTCACGCCCTATCTTGACGAAATCCAGGCGGCGATCGTCGACATCTTCGAGCATGCGGGTTTCGCCTGCCCTGCCGAGCGCCATCTTGGCGATCCCGGCAATTTCAGCTTTTCCGAGGTGAGCGAGGACACCATCCGCCGCCTGTGCCGGGAGGTCGCCGAGGAGGCCGAGATCGACGCGATCACCATCTTCTGCACCAACCTGCGAGGTGCTTCGGTGGTCCCTGACATGGAGACCGAACTCGGCCTTCCGATCTACGACACGGTCGCGACCGCACTCTGGAAATCGCTGAAATGCGCCGGTGTCGCACCATCGCGCGTCGAAGGCTGGGGCCGGCTTTTCCAGGAACTGGACTGAAGCGCCGGCGCCGACAGGGGCTTCGAACCGCTCGTCGAACTCAGAAGTTGTAGCGGGCGCCGGCGCGGATCGTGTGCGCCTCCTGATCATCCTCGAAATCGCTGAAGTCCGTGCGCTCGTACCGGTAGGCGGGAACCACGTCGATTCTCGGATGCACGGGAAAGCTCAGGCCGATCTCGCCGTGGTAGGTGAAGCCGGTCTCGTCGTCGAAGCCCTCGATATCGGCGAAGGCGATCCCGAGGCCGCCGCCGAGATAAGGCGTGAGGCCATCGACCCAGTCGAGATCGAAGGTGGCGACGTCGAGATAGACGTTGGCCACCACGCGGAACACGTTCAGGTCGCCATCGAAACGCGATATCGAGGGATCGAACTCGACGCCCTGACTGGCGAGTTCGGCTTCGAGCCGTAGCCGGCTGATCCGTTTCCCGAAATACGCGGTCAATTGGCCGCCGACGTCATAGTCCAGATCGATATCGTCGATCTCGTTGTCGCGGAAAAAGACCGGGCCGACGGCGGCACCGGCATAGGCGCCGTCGAGGAACGTGGACGAAGTCGCATGCCGTGCCGGTGCCTGCTCATTCCGGTACACCGGCGCCGCCTCGTCCAGCGATGTTTCATCGGCCCGAGCCGTCGTCTGTGCGCAGGCCGTGCCCAAAAGAACGATTGCAATGACTTTATTCATCAGACGATCCCTCCTCATGCCATGTCCCCTGAACCGAGCGTTCCGCTTCGATCGGATTGACTGACAATATTCCACATCATTTCAGAGCATTAACAGATGCGCAAGGAGATGCTGCGGACAAGCCGGCGAGGACCTGGCCGTGCCTGTCGCCGTTTCTCTCACCATGCTTCAAAGCGGGATCCGGACAGGAAAGGACGGTCCGTTCGCCTGCCATTCGACGACGTTCCACCCAAGCCCCCCGACAGCCGGGCTCGATCAGGCCGGGCCAATTTCCCATGAAGGGCCCGGATGCGTTGGCATCCTTCAGCACATGCTTCAACACATGGTTGTTTTTCTCTTCGGCTGTGAACCAATTCACACCTGATTCCTGGGCTGCGCGATAACCTGCTTCCACTCGGCATGCCAGAACCGTCGGCCCGAAGGGCGGGTCTCTTCGCGGATTCGATGGCTTAGGGAGCGCATCACGTTGACGACCCTCTCGCGCCTTCAGATGGAACAGCTGATCTTCGGCGGTCCTGACAATCACCGCTTCACGCAGGATTCGCCGGTGCTGCCCGAGGTCTGGATCAAATATGCGCTGCATCCGCACAAGGCGCGTGACCTCATCCTGATCCCCGCCCGCAGCAGCAATGCCGGCGAATTCGCCAACGAGCTCAACAACCGCCTGCGCGCCTATCGCAGGGACGTGCCGAAGACGCTCGCCGGGGTCGAGCTCCCGAACGGGCGGAACAAACGCGCGCGCATAGCCCACCTGCCTGGCGTGGTCGCGGCCAGGCTCTATTTCGACGAATTTCTGAGGCTGGTGCTGCCCGCGACTCCCTGGTGGAAATCGCTGGTCGTCGACTACCGGGCCAAGCTGGAAGCGCTCGGCAGGGACAAGGCCCATGCCGATCTGAAAACATCGCCCTATCGCCAGTTCGGCGCCCCCGACGCACCCTTCGATCTCGCCAAAGCCGGGAAGGCCGGGCGCGGGCGCGGTGCCCAGCCCTCGCTGGTCGAGAAGCTGGCCGCCGACATGAGGATGATCGAAACGCTTTCCCAGGCCTCGATCGCCGCCACCCGGAACTACAGCCGGCCGCGGGCACCCTTTCTGCAGATCGCACGCATCGCCGGTACCGTCGCGACGCTCTTTCTCGGCGAGACCCCGCCGTCCGTCGTCGACGGCCGCTTTCGCACGGACGAAGGCAGCGGCGACGACGACGATGGCACGGACACACCACCCTACGACCATCTCCTCATCGCCGAAAGCTTCCTCGCCATGTTCGATCGCTGGCCGGCGCCGCAGTCGCTCAGGATGACGGAGGACGGGGCGGAGAAGGTCGAAAAGCTGTCGCCGCCGCCGCCGAGCCAGATCTGGCGCGTCTCGCTGAACCGCGACGTCACCAACGCCACCAACCGCTCCGCGCTGGCCTGCAAGGCCGACGCCGCCCGCCTGCTCTTCAACATCCGCTGCGACAAGATCGTCTGGGCGGTCGCCGACAGCGGCATCAATGCCCATCATCCCGCCTTCTTCGACTGGCGCGGAACCAGCGGCGCCACGCGCGTGGAAAAGACCTACGACTTTCGCGAGCTTCGTGAATCGCTCAGCCTGGACGAGACCGACGCCAATGACGAGCTGATGGCGCGCATCAAGGAGGGCCTGCTCGCCGAATTGGCCGAGGACGAGGAGGAGAATCTTTCCGACGACGATCTGCAGTTCGAGGCGGAGCAGCGGCTGAAGGCACTTCGCAAACGGCTCTATCTCGGCGCCGACATCGACTGGGCGGTGCTCGAGCCGCTGGTCGCCATCGACGAAAAGTTCGTGAAGCCGCCGATGGTCGACCACGGCGCCCATGTCGCGGGCATCCTCGGCGCCGACTGGCCGATGAACCCGGAGACCGGCGAGCCGGTCCGCCCGGAGGAGGTCTACCGCCCGGAGAAGGTCGAGGTCGCCGCGAGCGATCGCGAGGACGCCTGTGCCGACATCGCGAGAGCCATGGTCCGGGCCATGAAGGACGGCCGCGCCGTGCGGCCGGCAGGCGTGCCGCCGCCCAAGCCGAAGAAGCTCGGCAACGTCGAGGCGATCGAAGACCAGAACCTCCGTCACCTGACTGGCATGTGCCCGGACATCCGGCTCTACGACTTCCGCGTGCTGCGCGACGACGGCCAGTCCGACGAGTTCGAGGTGATCGCCGCCCTGCAGTTCATCCGATTCCTGAACGCGCGCGCCGGCAACATCAAGGTTCACGGCGTCAATCTCAGCTTGTCGATCGACCACGACGTCGCCAATTACGCCTGCGGTGCCACGCCGATCTGCGAGGAGTGCGACCAGCTCGCCGCCAGCGGCACCGTCGTGGTCGTCGCCGCCGGCAATCGCGGCTACACCAGCCGGAGCGCCGCCGCCGAGAACCGGGCCGCCTGCTACAACGCCATGTCGATCACCGATCCCGGCAATGCGGACGGCGCCATCACCGTCGGCGCCACCCACCGCTACAAGCCCCATGTCTACGGCCCGAGCTATTTTTCCTCGCGCGGGCCGACCGGCGACGGCCGGCTGAAGCCGGACATCGTGGCGCCCGGCGAGAAGATCAAGGCGCCGGTCGGCCTCGACGACGACGCCTACAAGGACGGCACCTCCATGGCAGCGCCCCATGTCAGCGGCGCTGCCGCGATTCTCATGGCGCGCCATATCGAGCTGATCGGCAAGCCCCAGCGCATCAAGCAGATCCTCTGCGACACCGCGACCGACCTCGGCCGCGAACGCTATTTTCAGGGTGCGGGCATGCTCGACGTGCTCCGCGCCCTCCAGTCGGTTTGATGGTGGCATGGTGGCGTGGCCACATCATCGACGTTGGGGGCGGCGTCGCCGAACGCGCCTTCCGTTTGCGGGTATGCGGTTCTTTCGCTCGATCGGCGCGTGACCGGTCGTCGGAGGCTCATCATCGAGGAGCACTGAGATGCTGACGCTGGAAGTGCTGAGAGCCAGGCATGGCGATTGCCTGATCATCCACCATGGCAGTCGCCGGCGGCCCAGGCGCGTTCTGATCGACGGCGGGCCGCACCATGTCTTCAAGAGCTTCCTGAAGCCACGGCTCGAAGCGATGCGTGACGACGCGGATCCGGAGGAGCCTCTGCCGCTGGAACTGGTCATGGTCAGCCACCTGGACCAGGACCACATCTATGGCATTCTCGAGCTGTTCAATGCCTTGAGTGACGCCGTCGAGGACGAAGCCACACCGCTGGTCGACATCGGTGCGCTCTGGCACAACGCCTTTCCCGATCTCGTCGGCAAGCCGCCGGCCGAAGCGGCGGCTGCCGAGAGCGCAGCGCTTCAGGTCGCCGGTGCCGCCGAGGCCGAGGCCGATCTCGGCCTTGAAGGCCACACCAGGCTCGTCCTCTCCAGCGTCAACGAAGGGCGAAAACTCCGCGACGCCGCGCGAAAACTCGCGATCGAGGTCAATCCCGGCGGATCGGGCGGTTTGATCCTCGCCGGCCACGAAAAGAAACTGGGCAATCTCGCCCTGCAGGTCATCGGCCCCGCCCAGGCGGAGGCCGACGCGCTCAAGAAGGAATGGGACAAGCAGGTCAAGGTGCTGCTGAAGAAGGAGGCGGAGAAGGAAAAGCGCGCCAAGGCGGCCGCTTATGTCGACAAGTCCGTTTTCAACATCGCCTCGATCGTGGTGGTCGCGGAGATGGACGGCAGGCGCATGCTGCTGACCGGCGACGCGCGCGGCGACACGATCCTCGAAGGCCTCGAAGCCCACGGCCTCCTGGACGGCGACGGCAAGGCCCATTTCGATCTTCTGAAGCTGCCCCATCACGGCAGCGATCGGAATGTCGAGGACGACTTCTTCCGGCGCATCACCGCGGACCGCTACGTCGTCTCCGGCGACGGCTCCCATCACAATCCCGAGCTCGAAACCTTCCGCATGCTGTTCCGGGCGCGGGAACGCGAAACCCCCTTCTCCCTCCATCTGACCTACGCCCCGGGCGAGATGGAGGCCGACTATCCCTCGGCCGACCTCACCGCCCTCTTCGCGCAGGCGAAGGCGGACGGCGTGGAATTCACGCTGGAGACGCCGGCGGCCGGCAGCGACTCGATGAGCATTCCGCTGGTCGAGGCGAACTGAAACCGAAACGACGACGTGGAGACGCGACATGCCGGAAAACGCCATCGACTCGGAGGCCGGACGAACCATCGAGGACGGCATCGCCCTTTGCCTGTCCGGCGGCGGCTATCGCGCCATGCTGTTCCATCTGGGCGCGCTCTGGCGGCTTAACGAGGCGGGAATGCTGAAGAAGCTCAACCGCATTTCCAGCGTCTCGGGCGGGTCGATCACGTCGGCCGCGCTGGCGTTCCATTGGGAGCGCCTCGACTTCGACGAGCGGGGCGAGGCGCGCGCCTTCTCGCGGGCGGTCGACGCGGTGCGCGGCCTCGCCGGCGTGACCATCGACAGAGGCTCGATCGTGGGCGGCATTCTGCTGCCGGGGACGATCAGCGATCGCATCGCGGATGCCTATGACGCGCATCTCTTCCACGGCGCCACCCTGCAGGACATTCCAAAGGAGATGCCCGGCAAAAGCCCGCGCTTCGTGATCAACGCGACCAACGTCCAGTCCGGCGTTCTCTGGCGCTTTTCCCGTGAATACATGGCCGACTACCGGGTCGGGCGGGTGGACCTGCCGCGGGTGCGGCTGGCGGAAGCGGTCGCGGCGTCCTCCGCCTTCCCGCCTGTCCTCTCCCCGATGACGCTCAGGATCGACCAGGAGATGATCGATCAGGAAGGCACCGACCTTCATCGCGAGCCCTACATCTCCAAAGCCGTCCTGAGCGACGGCGGCGTCTACGACAATCTCGGCCTCGAAACCGCGCTCGGCCGCTACCGCACGCTCCTGGTCAGCAATGCCGGTCAGAAGATGAGGGCCAAAAAGAATCCGAAACACGACTGGGTGCGCCATTCGATGCGCATCATCGGCGTCATCGACAATCAGGTGCGCAGCCTGCGCAAGCGGGATCTGATCGAGAGGTTCCAGCGCGGCGATGAGCATGACGGCGCCTATTGGGGGATCGGCACCGATTTCGCCGGCTACGGTCTGAGCGAAGACCCGCTCGGCTGCGCCGCGCGCGATCCGCAGCCCCTCGCGCGAACGCCCACGAGGCTGAAGGCGATGGACGGCGGCCTGCAGGAAAAGCTGATCAACTGGGGCTACGCCATCACGGACGCGGCGCTCAGGCGTCATTTCGACGCGGATCTGCAGCGCCGCCACGGCGTGCGTATCGCACCGCCCAAAGGCTTTCCCTACCCGCGTGGCTACTGATCGCCCCTGAGTTTCCGATTCGAGAGCGCGCAGGAAATCGCGCTCCAGGCGGGCTTTCGCGCGAGCTGCCTGTCCAGCGGCAGGGGGCGGACCGGCAGGCCGTCGTCCCTGGGCTCGAACTCGGAAAGCCAGCTATGGCGGTCGCTCAATCCCCAGACCGCGACCGACCGCACGTTCGGCCAGGCGAGCACCACGTCCAGATAGTTCTTGTAGGTCTCCGCGACCATGCCGTCGCGCACCGCCTCGTCCGCCGGCAGATGCGCGTCCCGCATATCGAGCTCGGTGATCATGACGTCGAGACCGAGATCGGCGACCTCGCTTAGAAAGCGGTCGAAGGGCCCGAAGTCGTGGCCCGGATCCGCGCTCAGATGGGACTGAATGCCGAGCGCGTCGATCGGCGTGCCGCGCGCGACCAGTGCGGTCAGCTGGTCGAGCAGGGCTTCGCGCCTCGGCGCCGACCAGTCGTCGTCGAACTCGATGCCGAAATCGTTCCAGACCCGGATCGCCCCCGGATCGACCTCGGACGCGACGCGAAACGCGAGATCGACATAGTCCGGGCCGAGGAGCCGCAGCCAGTGCGTGGCACGCAGCCCGTCGCCGCGTCCGTCGTCGGGATTGATCGCCTCGTTGACCACGTCCCAGGACCGAAGCCGCCCGGCATAGCGCCCGGCTACCGTCTCGATATGCCCGATCATCACCCTCTCGGCCGTCTTCCCGTCGTCGACCTGATCGAACCATGCCGGCATCTGCTTGTCCCAGACCAGCGTGTGCCCGTGCACCAGAAGCCCGCGCGCCTCCGCGAAGTCCACGAGCCAGTCGGCATTCCCGAAGTCGAAACGATCCGGCTCCGGCCGGATCCGCTCCCACTTCATGCTGTTCTCGGGCGTCACCATCGCGCATTCCGCGACGACCCGATCCGCATAATCAGGATCCCCCGAAAGTGCCCCTCGATCCGCCGCCGTGCCGAACAGCAGGCCGTTTTCCTCGGCCCGCGCCTTCAGCGGACGGCCGCTCGCCGGCTGCATCGCCCCCCCACACGCCTCAGCCCGTCCGCCCTCAGCCAGACTGAGCCCGAGCGATGTGGCGGCCGCCGCCGATCCGCATCCCAATTTCAATACCTGTCGCCGACTCGGCATCGCCCTCTTCCCCACGTCGCGCTGGTGAGGACATAGTGAAAGGTTGCGCGGCTCGCCAGGAACAATGCGGTCCAGGCACAAGATTTCTCGATAAAAGCCACAAATCCGGACCATCGAGAAAACGACCGTTACCCTGCGAAATCGGGTGAAGTCGAGCCGGCGGCTGGAGCATGAGACGCTGCGCAATGTCGAGGTGACGTGGCTGCCGGGGCGGCTGTCGCCGGACCACAAGACGATCGCCGATTTCAGGAAGGACAATGGCGAAGCGATTCGCGAGGTCTGCGTCCGGTTCGTCGATGTCTGCCGTCAGATTCGCTTGCTGACCGTCGCCAGCGTGGCGATCGAAGGCTTGAAGTTCGAAGCGGTCAACAATCGGGATCGGAATTTCACCAAGGCCAAGATGCAGCGACGCAAGGATCAGATCGCGACGAGCGTGGCGCACTATCTCGAGCAGTTGGACCGTACGGACCGACAGGAACCCTCGCCGGCCATGGAGGCGAGGAAGGTTCGGCTCAGCGAGAAGATCTCCGAGCTCGAGGAGGAGATGCAGCAGACTGAAGAACATCCGCACCGAAATGGCGCTGTCGGTACTCGCCTAAAATCTCATGCGGGTGATCAATATTCTCGGCGTCACCCCGCTCATTCAGGCAATCCGGGCGGTAGATCAGCCCCTCTCGGCCTCAAATATCGCTCATTCGCCCCCAATCCCCGATCCGACGGCCTCACAGGCCGCCCCGCCGCCATCAACGGAGAAAAACGGACGCAGCAGGTGACCAAACCGCTGACGACAGCGGCGGCCCGAAAAAGCTGAGCCCGCCGAACATTTTCACACGACCAAGCCCCGAAGGCGACGCTGACCCTGCGTCAACATGTCGATGTCCAGTAAAATATTCCTAGAATGTAATGTGGAAAATCCATGAATCATGTGTCGCGCTACATGGTAGGCTCAACTCCACGCGGCTGGTACTCTTCTGCCGGCGACGGGGCCGGAGCCGTCGCTTCGCTTGCGTCGCCGGTTAGCGGCTGCTTTTCGATATCCGCTGTCCCCTCGTTGACAATCCTGACGATTTCGCCATTCGCGACCTCGACAAGTCCCTGATCGGTGATCAGCAGATGGATTCCATTGGTCCAGCTGACCAGATTGCCCACGACACGCTTACCATCGGTCGTAGCAATCTCCACCCTGTCGATCACACTCTCCGGCACCTGCATCATACCCCGGCCATCCAGCTTGATGCTGAAGGTGTTGCCAAGCGCGCGTACGATCGTTCCCTCGATGACGCTGCCGTCAGTCAACGAGAATGTCTCTGCCCGAACGGTCGCTGAAATTGTTGCCAAGCTGAAAAGGATCAGACAATGGCTGCGTTTCATGGCGTTGCCCCGCTGTTGCTCCTTATGTCTGCCTCATTATGTCTGTCTCTTTCCTTTCAAGCGAACCGATTACGCCATTACGAGGCAAGCGGTGAGCCGGAAGAGCGAAGAACTGCACCCTCCCGCCCCACCAGGAGATAGCCACTCAGTTGCTGACCGCAAACAGATCGATCGTCGAGGGCAGCCCTTCGCCAGGGTCGGCCTCGTTGGCGATCGCCACCATGGAGCGGTCTGGAAGAGGCAGGATGCCCTCCGGCCCGACGCCGGTGGGAAGGAGCTGGACGAAGGTCGGCTCGCTGCCGCTGACGTCGTAGACCAGCACGCAGTTCGCGCGCTCCAGAGCGACGAACATCACGCCGCTGCCATCATAGTCGGCGAAGGCGACGGTCTCCGGCTCGGTGCCTTTTGCCGGCGAGCGGTCGTCAGGATAGGTACCGGCTTCGGCAGCGCGCTCTTCGGTCTCGGAGCCGCTGTCCCAGACGATGTTCCCGAAACGGTCGAACACCGTGACGCTGCGGGCGCCGCCGTCCAGGTCACCTTCGTTGGCGATGGCCAGATTATCATTGTCCAACCAGGTGACGGCATCGGGCTCGCGCGGTACGGCGGCGACGGACTCGGTCAGGGACACCTGGCCGTCGTCGGTCAGATCGACGTTTTCCAGGTCGACGGTGCCCGCCGAGAAATGGCTGACAACCGCGCCGGAGGCAAGGTCGACGATCACGATGTGATTATTCTCCTGCAGCGTGACCGCGACCATGTTGTCGTCATTGATCGATACATATTCCGGCTCGGGATCATCGCCGGCGACCTCGGCCAGGCCCGTCAGATCGACGATGCGGGCCGCGTCGCAATTACCTGGAAGGCCATCATCTTCAAGATCAAAAATGGCAAGGTGACCGGCAGGGAGCTGCGGCAGAGCGCCGTCGTTCAGATCCTCATCACGTTCGTTCTCGATGGCGACCGCGAGATAGGCGCCATCCGGGCTGATCGCCACGGAATCCGGCTGGCCGCCGACGTCGCAGCGCGCGTCGATGCCGCGCCGGCTCATGTCGACGACGGCAAGGTGGCCGCTGGGCTCGACGAAGCTTTCCGACGTATTGACCCCCACCAGGGCATAGCCGCCCTTTACCGCGACCGAGGTCGGCTCGCCATCGAGGGCGACGGTTCCTGCCGACGTGGGTGCAGAGGGGTCGCTTACATCCACGAACCCGAGCGCGCCTGCGGGCGAGTCGGTATAGATCAGTGTCTGTTCATCGGCGCTGGCGGCAAGGATCTCCGCCGCTTCGGATTCACCATTGGCCGCGACGGCGAGTTCTCCGACCTTCGCGAAGGTCTTGGGCGCAGCCGTGCTTTCGAAAAGCTTGTTGGCCGACAGATCTTCATATGAGCAACCGGTCGTCAGCAGAATCACCGCGGCCGACGAGCAGAGGATTTTGAGGGAACACGGTTTCCAGGTCGACATGGGGCCTCCTTCATGATGATTTTGCGCATCAATAGCCGAAAAGCTTTGAGTACGCTCGATTTTTTTGCATGAACCCATCGCTCGAAACCCCGGCACGAAAATCGCACAATACATTTCAACCATGCGGAACATGTGCGATCAAACTACCCCTCTGCACACCACGATAAAGCCTTCCGCAATGGATCGGTCGATAGTAGGTTATGGCGCAATTCAAGCAAACCAGCGACTGATCGGCTGCATGTCCGGCGGACCGGCAGTATGGCCTCCCACGCGGACGGACGTCCGCGTCAACGGTCTTTCGTCGAAACCGGTCGAAAGGAACGGATTCCATCACCGTCGACACATCGGGATCGTCGCAAGCTGAATGGGCCAGGTCGATCGCGCAAGAAAATGTCCCGCAGTCGAGCGCCATCAACCAGATTTCGGAGGGATTGATCTCATGAGGATATCGACGTCAGCGATGGGCGCCTGCATGGCCCTAGCCGTGGCCGGGGCGACCTGTGCTCATGCGGAGACGCTGGACGAAACGCGCGAGAAGGTGAATCAGAACGTGGTCGGCATCATGGCCGGCTCGTTGGGTGGATCGGATCTCAGCCTCGCGGCCGATATGGGGCTCGCATTATCGGACGGATACGACCTGCGCGTCGTGCCGATGGTAGGGCTCGGCTCCGTCAAGGATGTGGAGGATCTTCTGTTCCTTCGCGGCATCGACATGGCGATCGTCCAGCAGGACGTCATCGATTTCATGGCCACCAACGAGATCTACCCGAACATCAAATCGGCGGTCAGGCTGATGGCGCCATTGAACGTCGATCAGTTTCACGTTCTGGCCTCGAAAAATTTCCAGTCGATCTACGATCTCGCCGGTCAGCAGGTGAACTACGGACCGACCGACGGCGGCACGTTCATGACATCAAGCGTGGTGTTCGACACGCTCGGCATCGATGTCGAGATCACCACCTATCCGCACCAGGTCGCGCTGGACAAGCTGAGGAACGGTGAAATCGCCGCGATGATGCGCGCTTCCGGCAAGCCGGTCTCAGTGATCGAGGAGGCCAAGCCGGGCGAACCGCTGCACCTCCTTCCGGTTCCCGCCCAGCCTCTCGCCGGCATCTATTCGCCGACCACGCTCACCTCCGACGATTACCCAGCACTGATCGAAACCGGGGACAGGGTCGACACGGTCGCCGTCGCCAACGCGCTGATCAGCTACAATTGGCCGAAGGGTCATCCGCGCGGCGAATCGCTGAGGCTCTTCGCCAATGCGCTGTTCGGCAAGTACGAGAATTTTCTCGGAGGGGGCTACCATGAAAGCTGGAACGAGATCGACCTTTCACTGGACGTTCCGGGTGTCCCGCGCCATTGGTCGGCGGAGGAGGCCCTGAACGGCCCGACCCAGTAAAGTCCCGGCGAGATGACCATATCGCTCTTTGCTCGTGGCGTGGCGGCGGCCTGTCTGGTCGCCGCGGCTCCGCAGGCAGCGGCGGAAACGTTCACGCTGACGAACGGCCAGGTGATCGAAGGCACCGTCATGCGCGCGCTCGGCAACACGATTTCGATCAAATTCGAGGGCGCCGGGATGCTGCAGGTGCCGATCGGCGATGTCCGGCAGGTCGAGATAGCGGCTGACGGTGGCGGTGTTGTCAGTGGTCGACTCGCGGCCTGGTCGGACGGCGTCTACCGTCTGTCGACTGATCAGGGTTTGGTGAATGTTCGCGTCGAGGATGGCGTGGCCGTGTCGATTGTCGATCAGCGTGAAGAAGACCCGGATGGCCGGAGCGACGTGGCTACCGCTTCTCCTTCTCCGCCACCAGCCCGGGATCGGCAGGTGATCAGCGCCGGCTTTGTCGTCGTCGGTACGCCTGAAGATGGCGGACGCACGTTCATGCAGGCAAAGGGACGCGAGGCCCTTGCCCGGAATCCCGAAGTCGAAGCAGTGACCTCTGTCGAGATCGAATCCGAAGACGCCGATCAGGCGATTGCCGCCGTCGATCAGCTCGTCGACGGCGGTGCCAATCTCATCTTCTTGAACGGAAACCAATCGGCGGCTGTCGTCGCCGAATCAGCGAAACGCCATCGGGCCGTGCGCTTCATCCATTGCGGCTTCACGAACCCTGTTGCCAATATCGACGTGGTATGCGGCCGAATTTATGAGGCGCGCTACCTCTCCGGCATCATCGCAGGTGGGATGACAGAGACGGATCTGATCGGCTATGTCGCGGCCAAGCCGACGCCGGACGTCATCGTCGGCATCAATGCCTTTGCTTTGGGCGTACAGAGCGTCAATCCTGATGCCAAGGTCTTGGTTCGCTGGACGAATTCCTGGTATGCGCCAAGCGTTGCCCGACAGGGAGCCGAGGATCTAGTGAAGCAAGGGGTCGATCTCTTGACGATTCATCAGGATTCCCCGGCTGCGCTTCAGGTTGCGGAGCAACACGGCATCGGTGCCATCGGCTACCAAAGCGACATGCGCGCCTTCGCGCCTACGAGCATCCTGACATCGGTCGTCTGGGATTGGGACAAAATCTACAATCAGGTCGTCGATCGACTACGTGACGACAGCCTGTCGCTCCGTTCCACCTGGCTCGGTTTGCGCGAAGGAGCCGTAGGCCTGGCGCCGATATCGAGCCGGGCGTCTGACGAACTGACGCGGCTGGTCGAACAGCGTCAGCGTGAGATGATCGAAGGTCGATTCCACGTCTTTTCCGGGCCGATCCGTGACATCGATGGCGATGTGCGCGTAGTCGATGGTCGAATCATGACCGACGAGAGCCTTCAGACCATGGACTTCCTTGTCGAAGGTGTGATCGGATTCTCCAAGCGATCTTGATCGATAAGTCGCTCGGCCGTGATGGCATCGCGGGAATCGCATCGGATTGTCGTCCGACTTGGTTTTCTTGCGGATGAGAATTTTTTTTCTCTTGGTCCGGTTTTGTGCACCAAGCTGCTCCAGCGACCGCCTTCGGCGGATGGCCGAAGCTGCTGGCCAGAACGGACGCGAGCGTCGCTGATGCATGTAATGATGGCGGGACGTTGGCGAGGAGCCTTCATTCGACACGAACGCTCAGCCGTTTGCCGAGGGCGGCGAGGGCGGCCTCGATCGCTTCGATCCGGGAGTTATGATCGAATTTCAGCAATCGACGCACGGCCTTGTGGTCGATACCGAGCTTCAGCGCCAAATCGGCCTTGATCGAGACGAAGGCTCCTGCCCTGCTTGCGGGCAAGGCGGCGGATCAGCTCCTGGGCTGACATGACGACGGTATCAGCAGGGCATTCATGTCCCATTATCAAGAGGCGCCCGCCCCCACATTCAAACACCCACTCTCACCCCATGAAAAGAAGGCGCCGGAGCCCGGTCCTGGCTCCGGCGCCAAGTCAACGCTGCAGGCCGTGCCTGCCCCGCCTACCCGCCGGTGCGGGTGACGGTCCAGATCACGCCGGAGTGGGGCACGGTGTAGAAGGGGGACGGCATTTCGAAGTCGGTGTAGACCTCGCCATAGTCGACGACATACATGGTCTTGCCGTCATTGGAGAAGACCACGTCGTTCGGCCGCTCGATGCCGCCTCGGTTCTCCTCGGACTGATAGGCGTTCGGACCCATTTCGATGTTTCTCATGAAGTAGGACCATTTGACGCCGCTGGGTTCCAAGAACTCGACCTGCAGGATGGCGGGCCAGGTCGGGACCAGGCTTTCGGGACCGGTGTCGAGGATGCCATAGACCGCGCCGAAGAGATCGTTGTCGGCGCCGAAGCCGGTGGCACTCCAGGCGATGCCGTCGATCGGGTTGTTGGTGTCCCATTCCAGGATCGGGTTGATGTAGCCGTCCGGGTTCGGGTTGGCGACGATCAGGGGCACGCCGCGATTGCCCTCGACGTGATGCTGGAAGCGGTAGGGCCACGTCTCCGGCACGAAGGGCTCCTCACCGATATAGAGGTTCGGGTAGGGGCGATCGACGGGGTTGCCGGTATAGGCCTTGTGGCCGTAGCGCTTGCCGGTGACGAAGAGGAAGCCCTCCTTGTCGGGGAAGCCGGCGTCCTGGCCCATCTCGGTGATCAGCCAGAGCTTTTCGGCACCGTTGGCGACGCGCCGGTTGCCGAGGTCATTGGCGCCGTTGTCGCTGACCGCGAGCGCGTTTTCGAATTTCGAGCCCTTCGGTCCGAACTCGACGCCGGACTGGTTCCTAAAGCCCATGGCGTAGACTTCCATGCTGTCATGGGCGTAGATCCCGTCGTCGCCGGCGCTGTCGATCGCGACCCGCATGACCGAGCCGCCGCAGGGCGTCTTGGCGGGGATGATCATGCCGGGTTCCGCGGGCACGCCGACCGGGAGATAGGCGCCGGTCAGGCGGCCGTCGGAGGAGCGCACGTTCAGGCCGGTATGCTCGATGTCGCGGCAGGGCGGGTCGTGGGGCGTGGTGCCGTGGCCCTCGCTGTCATGCAGCACCCAGAACGGATCCTCGGGGATGTCCGTCCAGCCGTGATTATCGGGATCGGCGAAGCCGGTATTGCTCGGAAATCCGAGCGCAAAGTACAAAAAACCGTCCTTGCAGGTGACGCCGCCGTTGCGGTGATCGCCGATGAACAGATCCTTGATGATCAGCTTCGGCTCGCCGTCGATGCCGTCCACCTCCCAGATCTTCTCGGCATATTCCGGCACGTAGATCTTGCCGTTGTCCGGGCAGTAGGAGAGTTCGTTCATGACGGTCGTGAACACGCCCTTGCCGATCTCCTTGATCGGTTCGCCTTCGGGGCTGAAGACCTTGATATGGGCTTCCTCGAACTCTTCGGCCTCGGGCGATCCGAGCAGCGGCGGCGAGACCACCACCCAGAGATTGCCGTCGCCGTCCACGGTCGCCGCGGACGGCGCGCTCAGCCCCTCGACGAGAATACCGACCTCATAACCGTCAGGGACCACGACCTTCGTGGGGTCGGGCTTGACGGCGACACGCTTTTCCCAGCCGCCGGACTCGCCGGTGCCCTGCATGTCCGCCCATGCCAATGACGTCGAAACGAGCAGCACGCTCGCCGACAGGACCATACGCGATACGGGTCTCATGTCGCCTCCCCATGCGGCCGACAGCGGGCGCTGCCGGCCCGTTGATTGTTGACATTCCATCGGACGACAGACGTCGTCTTTCATGGTCGGGGAGGCAACGCACGGGCACAAGTTACCCGAAGGCAATATTCACTATTGGTTTTTCCTATCGACCCCGGCGCGCCCGGTTCAATAGGTCGGCATCGCTCTGATATGGGCGATGATGTCCTTGACCTCGCGGTCGCTGAGCTTGGATTTCCAGGCGGGCATGTAGGTACTCTTGCCGATCGCCTCGCCGCCATCGGCGATCGCGATGTAGAGATAGCTGTCGGGCAGAAGCTCGATATAGCCCTTTTTGGTCAGGTTCTCGATATGGGGCATGAAGGTGTGGGCACCACCGCGGCCGTCCTCGCCATGGCATCCGCGGCAGTAGCGCTTGTAGAGCTTGGCGCCGCTCGAGGCGTCCCCCTCCTCGAAGCGCTCGACATCGCCATAGACCGAGGAGTCGGCAGGCTTGTCGTCGGCAAGGGCGGCACCCGCCAGGCCCCAGGCCAGAAGCAGACAAGAAAACGTCAGACCGTGCGAGCGGATCATCGGGCCTCCCCTCCCAAAAGAACCGAAACGACGCCGTCGCCCGCCTCTCAGTTCGAGAAGATCGGGCTTTTCAGATAAGCGGTCAGCGCCATCCTTTCCTCATCGGAATAGATGTCCTCCCAGGGCGGCATCTTGCGCCAGCCATAGGTGATGCGGAGATAGATGTCCTCCGCCGAGATCTTGCGCGGCTTCAGCTTCGGCGCCTTGCCGGGATAGGCGCCCTTGCCGTGGCACTTGTTGCACTGCGCCTGGAACAGCTCCTTGCCGTGCTCGATATTGGCGGGATCGTTCAGATAGTCCTCGGTGAACTCGGGCTCGTCGGCATGGGACGGGGCGCCGCCGAGGGCGAGGCCGAGGCCGATCAGCAGGGCCAGGGCCGGGATCTTCGAACTGACAGGCACGTCACGTTTCCTCATTGACCGTCTCTCTATGACATGAGGGCCCCTTCCCTGTTCGGAAAGAGGCCCCCGGTTCAGTTTTCACGCCGACAGAGCACGATCGCCAAGTCGCCGCTTAAAGGTGTCAGTTGGCCGGCGCGATCCGGTAGATCTTGTCGAGACCGCCGACCGGACCGGTGGTGACCGAGCTCAGCAGGTAGACCTCGCCGTCGTTGTCCTGGGCGAACGCCAGCACGTAGGGGATCGGGCCGTCCATGTTGGTGACGTTCAGCGTCTCCATGGTCCAGGCGCCATCGTCGCCTTCGGTGCCGACGAAGAGCTGGCCGTCCATGGAGCTGAACGACTTGCTCCAGTCGCCGAAGAAATACTTGCCGTCCCAGTCCGCGTGGCTGCCGCGATAGACGTAGCCGCCGGTCACCGAGATGCCCTCGCAGCCATCGGGGATGGCGGTGCAGTTCTTGTACTCCAGGATCGGCTCGACCAGGCCTTCGCTGGCGCATTCCTCGGGATGCTCGTTGGGCGCCAGGAAGTCGAAGCAGTGGGTCGCCTCCTTGACGCGCCAGCCGAGATTTTCACCGGCGCCGACGATGCTGACCTCTTCGTAGCTGTTCTGCTGCACGTCGCCGCAGAAAAGCCGGTTGTCGCCGCCCATGTCGAAGGAGCAGCGCCACGGGTTGCGGAGACCATAGGCGTAGATCTCGGGCAGCGCACTGTCTTCCTGGCCGACGAACGGGTTGTCCTCGGGGATCGAATAGGCGCCGTTCTCCGAGGCGTTCACGTCGACGCGCAGGATCTTGCCCATGCGGGTCAGGAGGTCCTGGCCGTTGCCGATCTCGGGGTTGTGGCCGATGCCCCAGTCATTGGCGTAGCCGCCGTCGCCCGTTGACACGTAGAGCATGCCGTCAGGTCCGAAGTCGATCCAGTGGCCGTTGTGGTTGAACTGCGGCCAGTCGGTCTTCAGCACGATGCGCTCATAGCCGGGATCGGCGACGTTCGGATCGTCGGCTGAAACGCGCATCTCGGAAACGCGCGTGGTGTGCGCCCACCAGAGCGTCTTGCCGAGGTCGCCCTGCGGGTCGATCGGCACGGTGTAGGCGACGTAGAACAAGCCGTTATTGGCGAAATCCGGGTGGAAGGTCATGCCGAGCAGGCCCTCCTCGTCGAAGCTCGACAGGAGATCGACCAGGCGCGTGCTGATGTCGAGGAACGGCTCGTCGAGAACCGTGCCGTCGGCGGTCATGATCTTGATGAAGCCGTCCTGCTGCATGATGAACTTGCGGTCGTCGCCGTCCGGCTGGACCATGGCGAGCGGCGCCGTCAGACCCGACGCCACTTCCTCCAGCGTCACGTCCATCGCGCTCGCGGGCGCCGCCAGCATGGCGCCGCTCATCAGCGCGACCGCAGCCGTTGCAAGAGTGAACTTACCTTTCACGTCTACCTCCCCTGGTGAAGGCCCCTGCCAAACCTCCTTTTTCGGAGTCAGGGGCCGGTTCCGACCGCCAATCCCGGCGGCCCGAAATTTTCTTTCAGACTATGGGCATTTGAGCGAAGGTCAATGGCCGTCGAGTGAAAATTCGACGATTCATCGCCCGTTCGATGGCTTGGCAGAGCAGGGCGGTTGGTGTTTGCTTCATCCATGCAGCCAACCCTCGTCATCCTCGCCGTCGGCCTTGCTCCCGCGCTGGTCGGCGAGCACACGCCGCATCTGAAAAAGCTCGCCGACCGGGGTGCCATGCGCCCGCTCGAGACGGTGACGCCGGCCGTCACCTGCACCGCGCAGTCGACACTGGTCACCGGCCTGACGCCTGCGGGTCACGGCGCCGTCGCCAATGGCTGGTATTTCCGCGATCTCTCCGAAGTCTGGTTCTGGCGGCAGTCCAATCGCCTGGTCGCGGGCGAAAAAATCTGGGAGGCAGCAAAGAAGCGGAACCCGGACTTCACCTCTGCCAAGATGTTCTGGTGGTACAACATGTATTCGTCGGCGGACTGGAGCGCCACGCCGCGCCCGATGTACCCCGCGGACGGCCGAAAAATCCCGGACCACTATGCCGAACCGCCGGAGCTGCACGACGAACTCGACGGGAAGCTCGGTCAGTTTCCCCTTTTCACCTTCTGGGGTCCGGTGGCCGACATCTCGTCGTCGGACTGGATCGCCAAGGCGACCCTGCACGTCATGGCGACCCGAAAGCCGACCCTCGCACTCACCTACCTTCCCCATCTCGACTACAACCTGCAGCGCCTCGGCCCCGACCTCGACCACCCGCGCCTGCAGGAGGATCTCCGGGAAATCGACGCCTGCTGCGGCGAGCTGATCGAGGCGGCCGAGAAGGAGGCGCGGCGCGTCATCGTGGTCTCCGAATACGGCATCACCAAGGTTACCGACGCCGTGCACCTCAACCGCGCGCTTCGCCAGGCGGGCCTGATCCGCGTCCGCCCCGAGGAGTTCGGCCGCGAAATCCTCGATGCAGGCGCCTCCGACGCCTTCGCCGTCGCCGATCACCAGATCGCCCATGTCTATGTCAGGGATGCGGCGCGCATCTCAGAGGTCAAGGCGCTGATCGAGTGTCTGGACGGCGTCGAGCAGGTGCTGGACGAGGACGGCAAGCGGGCGTTCGGCCTCGACCATCCGCGCTCAGGCGAGCTTGTCGCGATCTCGAATCCGGACCGCTGGTTCAGCTACTATTACTGGCTGGACGACGCCCTCGCCCCGGATTTTTCACGCACCGTCGACATCCACAGAAAGCCCGGCTACGACCCGGTCGAACTCTTCTTCGACCCGGCGATCGCCAACCCGAAGCTCGCGGCCGGCTGGCGCCTCGCCAAAAGAAAACTCGGCATGCGCAGTCTGATGGACGTGATCTCGCTGAAGGATACGCAGCTGGTCAAAGGCTCCCACGGCCGCCTCACCGACGATCCCGACCACGGCCCCCTGGTGATCACATCCGAGCCGGATCTGCTCGACGAGAAAGGGCCGGTGAAGGCGACCGCCTTCAAGCAGCTGGTTCTGGATCACGTCTTCGGGCGAGGGTGATCGACGCACAGTCCCGATCTCGTCTTCCGGTCAAGCCCGGGCATGACGGAGGCGTGGACGGCCTTGTCGAAGGCCGACCGCTAACCGAGCTGTGCGCCCACCCAGTTCAGCTCGCGGGCGATGGCGGCGGACACCTCGACGCCGCGATAGCGTTCAGGCAATACGTCCCACGTATAGGTTTCGACTTCGAGGTGGTTAGAGATCGGCGACTTCTTGTGGATCGCCAGGATCGCCCTCAAGAAATCCTGGGTGGTCGAAAAGTGCTCCAGTTCGTCCAAAAAAATCGGAACATGGAAATGGACACGCCATTCCCTGCCGATCGCCCGGTCCAGCGCTGCGAGGGCGTCGGGCAGATCGAGATAGCGCACCAGCTCGCCGCCGTCCCGGCGCTCGATCGCCTGATGCAGGTAGACCGGCTCGTCGAACCCGGCGAGGGTCTCCGGCGTTTCGGCGGTCACCTCGGCTATGCGAAGCGCCGATGAGAGCTGCAGCTTCGGAATGGCGATGCCGGCCGCCTTCAGCGCCTCGACGCTGCCCGCCGGGTCCTCATACTCGACCGCGGCATGGCAGACGTCGTAGCAGACGCCGACATGACGCCGGATCGCATCCTCGGCCGTCGTCTCCGAAAGGCCGGTGAGCGTCGCCAGCTTCGCGATCGCGGGTCCGGCGAACAGGCGGTCCTCGAAAAAACCGACCGTCTCCGCGATCGTTTCCAGAAAGCAGTATGGTTCCGGCTCCAGGGCGAGCGCGATCGACTTGCCGGTCGTGCGCTCGATCTCGATCAGCTTGGCGGCGTGGCTGATCAGATTGTCGGTGATCCGATCCACCATGCCCGCCTGCGAGGCGAGCGGCTTGAACGTGCCGGGCACCGTGCTGATGCTGCCCTCCATGCCCTCGGGCAAAAGTGCGGCGAGGACGTCGGCCATGCGGTCGCTGTAGGTCAGACGCTCCACGTGGGACCAGTCCGGCTGGTAGACCTGCTCCTTCACGCGCTGCCCGTGGAAAGGCCCGTAGGGAAAGCCGTTGATGGTGAAGACGTAATAGTTGCCCTCGGTGAGAAAATCTCGGAACGCAGCCAGGCGTTCCCTGCCTGAAAGCACGTCCGTAGCGATGGCGGAAAGGCGAAGCCCGACGCCCATCGGCGCATCCGGCGAAACTTCCGCCTTGATCGCGGGAAGATTGGCCTGGAGTCTCGAAAAAATCTCGTCCCAGCTCTCGCCGGCGTGGATGTTGGTGCAATAGGTGAGATGCGCGCTGTCGTCGATCCGCATCACGCACCCGCCCGCGTCTTCAGCCATGCGATCGCTTCCAGCATGGTCGCCTCGTCGATCTCGTGGACCTCGACGCCCACGCCGATGTCATCCAGCAGCGTGATGGTCAGCTCGCCACCCAGATGCTCCTGAAAGTCCAAAAGCCCCTGCATCACCGCGACCGTCCCGTCGCGCGCCGTGGTCTCCAGGGCTGGATGCCAGAGGCGAAAGCCGAGATGCTCCAGCAACGAGCAGATCCTGACCTCCTCGCCCTCGGCCAGAAGGCCGGTCATGACCGAATAGCGGGCGTCGAGCGCGATGCCGATCGCGACAGCCTCGCCATGGCGGAGATGATGGTGCGTGAGGCTCTCCAGCTTGTGGGCGGACCAGTGTCCGAAGTCGAGCGGACGGGCGCTGCCCGTCTCGAAGGGATCGCCGCCATGGCCGATCTGGTGCATGTGCAGTTCGGCGCAGCGGCGGATCATGTACGCCATCGCCTCCGGTGCGAAGGTGACGAGATCGTCCGCATGGCGCTCCAGCCAGGTGAAAAAGTCACCGTCCCGAATCAGCGCCACCTTCACCGCCTCCGCCATACCCGCGATTTTTTCGCGCGGCGGGAGATCGGTGATCAGGTCGCTGTCGTTAAGCACGGCGAAGGGCGGCGCGAAGCTGCCGATGAAGTTCTTCACGCCCTGCATGTTGACGCCGTTCTTGACGCCCACACCGCTGTCGTTCTGGGAGAGCACCGTGGTCGGCACCCTGATCAGGCGCACGCCCCGATGCGTGGTCGCCGCGACCAGGCCGACCGCATCCAGCACGGCGCCGCCGCCGACTACGATCACGTAGGAATGCCGGTCGATATGATGGTCGATCAGGCGCTGCTGGATGTCCTCGGTGAAGAACAGCTCGTTCTTGATGCGCTCGCCGCCCGGCACCGGGATCGGTGGACAGACAAGGTCGATCCTGCCGGCATGCGCATCCGCATAGGCCATGATCGCCGCCTTCAGACGGGGGCGGGCGCTCAAGACACCATCGTCCACGAACACCAGGCAGCGATGGCGCTTTTCCGGCTCCAGACGCGCCAGCGTGTCGACCAGGACGGGATTGTCGGGCGCGAACAGATCGGTCGTGAAATGGACGGGAAAATCATAGCTGACCTGGAAACGCTGCCAGCGAACTTCCGACTTTCGGTCATCCTTCCGACGGTCGTCCTTCGGGCGGGCTTCCTGCTGACCGCCGGTGACCGACGTTTCCCCGATCGTCATATCCGTTTCCCTCTCATGGCCATGTGACCCAGCCTTGTCCGCCCTTCGGCGCGTGCTCCCGTCGCGCGCCGTCGATGCACACCGGAAGCCTCCTCCGGCGCGCTTGCAACGGCTGTCGACAAAGATATCATAGGCACCCGAAAGCGCTGCAGTCCAGCCGGTCCGGGAGGTCAGATCATGCGTGCCGTCAACGGGATTTTCTCCCTCGTGCTGATCCTGTTCGCGCTCGTGCAGTACAACGATCCCGACTTTCTCTACTGGTTCGTGATCTACGCGATCGCGGCCGCCTGGTGCGCTCTCGCCGCCTTCTCGCCCGGCCTCATGACCCGCCACGGCCCCCTTCGCGCCTTCTTCGCGCTCTGTCTGATCGGCGCCGCCGTCGGCACGGTCTACTACTGGCCGTCGGGCACGGCCTGGTGGACCAAGGAGGTGATCTGGGACAACGAGCTGGTGCGGGAAGGCCTCGGCATGGTGATCGTCATGGCCGGCCTGATCGCCGCCGGCCTCGCCTGGTGGCGTCAGCCTTTGAATTCAGGGAGCTGAGGCGCGTACATCATCCGATGCAGCGCTGATCTTCAGGCCGATCTGACGTCGTCGAGCGCCCCTTCACCGAGGGCGTGCCAGCCGATGTCGCGCCGGCAAAAGCCGTCCGGCCAGTCGATCAGGTCGACCGCCCGATAGGCTCGGTCCCGCGCCTCCGAAAGCGTGCTGCCTTCGCCGGTGACGTTGAGCACCCGCCCGCCTGCGGCGAGCATGCGGCCGTTCTGGATGCGCGTGCCGGCATGAAAGACCGTCACACCCTCGATCTCAGCGGCTTTCTCCAGCCCTTTGATTTCCGTGCCTTTTTTATAAACGCCGGGATAGCCGTCCGAAGCCATCACCACGGTCATGACATGGTTTGGGCGCCAGTCCAGCTTCGGCTCCCCGAAGTCGCCCTCGGCGCCCGCCAGGATCAGCGCGGCGAGATCGCTTTTCAGTCTCGGCAGGATCACCTGGCACTCGGGATCGCCGAAGCGGACATTGTATTCGATCAGCTTCGGCCCGTCGGCCGTCAGCATCAGGCCGGCGTAGAGCACGCCCCGGTAAGGCGTGCCCTCCTCGGCCATGCCGCGCACCGTCGGCCGGACGATCTCGTCAAGGGTCCGGGCGATCATCGCATCGGTCATGCAGGGTGCCGGCGAATAGGCGCCCATGCCGCCGGTGTTCGGGCCGACATCCCCCTCGCCCACCGCCTTGTGGTCCTGGGCCGTGCCGAAGGCGAGCAGGTTTCGGCCGTCGACCAGCGCGAAAAAGCTCGCCTCCTTGCCCTCCAGAAATTCCTCGATCACCAGCCGCTCGCCCGCAGCACCGAAACTGCCGGCGAACGCCTCGTCGACCGCCGAAAGCGCCTCCCCGAGGCTCCTCGCCACCGTCACGCCCTTGCCGGCGGCGAGCCCGTCCGCCTTGATCACGATCGGCGCGCCCCGTTCGCGGACATGGGCCCTGGCCTCCTCCGCCTGATCGCGGGAAAAGGTGGCGTGCGCGGCGCTCGGAATGCCGTGGCGCCCGGCGAACGCCTTCATGAACGCCTTCGAGCCTTCGAGCCTTGCGGCAGCAGCGCTCGGCCCGAAGCATTTGATGCCCGCCTCGGCCAGCCGGTCCGCGACGCCCAGCACCAGCGGCAGCTCCGGCCCGGGCATGACCAGATCGACCACCTGCTGCCGGCAGAAATCGACCAGCCCCCTGATGTCGTCGACCGCGATCGGCACGAGTTCGGCCACGTCGGCGATCGCCGCACTGCCCGGCGCGCAAAGGAGCGAATCGACCAGCGGCGAGGCGGCGAGGGCGCGGCAGATCGCATGTTCCCGGCCGCCCGCACCGATCACCAGAACCTTCATCATCGCCCTCCGTCCCCATGGATCCGCCGATGGCCGGGTTCTAGCGCAGTTTCGGCAGTGACGGAACCGCTTCCCTCGCCGGTGAAAACGGTGGTCAGGAGAGAGCGTCCGTGACATAAGAAAGCCCGCTTATCCGCGCCGAAAAGCGAGGTTTCCCGGCGCGATCGATGGAGGCAACGTACGATGGCGACCAACAGGGCGAATGTGGGCATTCTCGGAGCGACCGGCTACACGGGCGCCGAGCTTCTCCGCCTGCTCGCCCGCCATGGCTCCGCGCGCGTCGCCTGCATGACCTCCGAGCGCTTCGCCGGTCAGGAGATCGGCGCCGTCTTCCCCCATCTCGCCGGCCGCGATCTGCCGACGCTTTCGAAGATCGGCGATGCCGATCTCGGCGCCCTCGACGTGGTCTTCGGCTGCCTCCCCCACGGCACCACCCAGGAGGTGATCGGCGCCCTTCCGAAGGGCCCGAAGGTGGTCGACCTGTCCGCCGACTTCCGCCTCGAGGACCCCGCCGCCTATGAGCGCGTCTACGGCAAGCCCCACGCGGCGATCGAAAAGCAGAAGACCGCCGTCTACGGCCTTACCGAATTCGTCCGCGACGAAGTCAGGAAGACCGATCTCGTGGCCAATCCCGGCTGCTATCCGACCACCGCGCAGCTGCCGCTCCGTCCGCTCCTCGAAGCGGGGCTGATCCGCACGGATCCGATCGTCATCGATGCGAAATCGGGCGTAACCGGGGCGGGCCGCGCGCCCAAGGAGGGGTCGCTGCACACCGAGGTCAGCGAGGGGCTGCACGCCTACGGGGTCAGCACGCACCGCCACACGCCCGAGATCGAGCAGGGCCTCTCGACCTCCGCCGGCGAGCCGATCGCGGTCACCTTCACCCCCCATCTGGTGCCCATGAACCGCGGAATCCTGGCGACCGCCTACGTGCATCTCGCCCGCTCCGCCACCGCCGAAGATCTCCAGGCGACGCTCGAACGGCGCTATGTCGACGAGCCCTTCGTAAGGGTCCTTCCCTTCAAAAGCCTGCCCGCCACCCGCCATGTCCGCGGCACCAACCGCTGCCTGATCGCGGTCCACCCCGGCCGCCACCCGGACCGCGCGATCCTCCTGAGCGTGACCGACAATCTGGTCAAAGGAGCCTCCGGCCAGGCGCTGCAGAACATGAACGTGATGCTCGATCTGCCTGAAACAGAAGGCCTTTCGGACGAGCCGCTGTTTCCCTGACGGCGGCCTGCGCCGCGGCCCGATGCAGACAGCAGACATGACGGTCTGGTATCTTAACGTTTTCTTCACCGTATTTCGCTTAACTTCCCCCAGTCCAATTGCCGGGAGCCGGTCCATGCGTCTTCTTCTCGCCGTCCTTTCGATCATCGTCGCCTCGTCCGGCCATGCCTCGGCCCAGGTGATCGGCGATGCCGATGCGGTGCCAGGCGGCAGTCCGGCCGAGCTGCCCTACGGCCTGTTCGTCAGCCCGGCGATCAGCACGCTTGGTCTCGGAATAGAGGGCGGGATGCGGGTCACCGACCATTTCGGCTTCAGGCTCGGCGGCAACTGGCTCGCCTTCGAACATGACGGCGTCGAGGACGACATCGACTACGAAGCGGACGCGACGCTCGCCTCCCTCGGCGCCCTGGCCGACTACCATCCTTTCCGCGGCGGCTTTCGTCTCACCGGCGGGCTCCGGCTGAACTTCAACCAAGCTGATGTGGAAGGCCGGGCGACCGCCGATGTCGACATCGGCGATGAAACCTTCACCGCGGATGAAATCGGAACGCTGAACGGCGAGATCGGCTTCGACGCGCTGGCGCCCTATCTCGGCGTCGGCTACGGCGCCACCCTGCTCGAAGGCACGTTCAGCGTCGGATTCGATCTCGGCGTCATGTATCAGGGCCAGGCGGACGTCGATCTGTCGTCGGAAGGCGGGACGCTGTCCGGCAGCGCCGTGGTCAACGAAAACCTCGCGCGCGAGGAGGATGAGGTCGAGGACGACCTGGAGGCCTTCGCCTTCTACCCGGTCATCGGCCTCGCCGCGACCTACCGCTTCTAGCGCCGACGTCGCGGATGCCCTCGTCTGGATTGGCGGTTTGCGGGACGGTTCACGTCGCGCATGACTTAGGCCTGATCCGAAATCGCCAGCGCCGGGACGGGTGCCCGTGAACGATACCCTCATCCCTGCATGACGTCGCCTTGCTTCTTCCAGGCCGAAAGCGAGATCGAAGCTGCGTGTCGTAAGCGCGATCGATCGGACTAGACCGCGACGCTCCCGTCACCAGGGCTTCAGGACAGACGCCCACCTGGTGACAAGGCTTCGCCGCCGTCATGTCCGGGCGGCGTCCGTGAGTTCGGGCGAAATCGGCGGCCTTATCGAGGAGCCATGCACGTACCCTGAAGGTTCGCTTCGACCGTGACCGCGTTCAGCGGGGATGGCAGGGGAGAAACGGCGTCCTTCACGGAAAAACGGCCGCCACGTTCGAAGGGCGGCAGCGCCAATCCCCCGACACCAGATCCTGGCTGGAGATCTCGGCTGTTGCCTGCGCGTCCGATCGCGGGCCATCATCGAGCTGCCGCTGTTTTGCGGGTGCCCTTAAGGGAGCGGTCGGCCATGCAGTTCCATCTCGACGGATTCAGACCGGGTGATCCGCACATCTTCGAGCCCGCCGGCCAGGGGACCTGCGAGCGTTCGGACGGCCTTCCCGAAGAAGTCGACGTCATGATCATCGGCTGCGGGCCTGCGGGCCTGACGCTGGCGGCGCAGCTCGCGGCGTTTCCCGCGATCAGGACCTGCATCACAGACCAGAAATCCGGGCGCCTGCTGGTCGGTCAGGCCGATGGCGTCGCCTGCCGAACGATGGAAATGTTCCAGGCTTTCGGGTTCGCCGAGCGTGTGGTGAAGGAGGCCTATTGGGTCAACGAGACGGCGTTCTGGAAGCCCGACGAGCAAAGGCCGGAGACCATCGTTCGGAGCAGCAGAATCCAGGACACCGAAGACGGCCTCTCCGAATTCCCCCATGTTATCCTGAACCAGGCGCGCGTCCACGACTTCCTTCTGGATGTCATGCGCAACGCGCCGACGCGCCTCGAGCCTGACTACGGACGCCGGCTGCTCGACCTCGACATCGAGCCTACAGACACCTCGGAAGGCGGAAAAAGCGCCCCAGCTCATCCGGTCACCGCCAGGTTCGAGCGGGTCGACGGAACGGACGGCGGGATCGAGACGGTGCGTGCCCGCTATGTTGTCGGCTGCGACGGTGCGCGCAGCGAGGTGCGTAAATGCCTCGGCCTTACCTTGCGCGGGGATTCCGCGAACAAGGCCTGGGGGGTCATGGACGTTCTCGCCGTGACCGACTTTCCCGATATCCGGCTGAAGACGGTGATCCGTTCGGCCAGCGAGGGCAGCGTCCTGATCATCCCCCGCGAAGGCGGCTACATGGTCCGGCTCTATATCGAGCTGGACGAACTGAAGGTAGACGAGCGCGTCGCCAGCCGTAACATCACGGCCGAGCATCTGATCGCCGCAGCCGCCAGAATCCTTCGCCCTTATTCGCTGGACGTCAAGGAAATCGCCTGGTGGTCGGTCTACGAAATCGGCCAGCGGCTTTGCGACAAATTCGACGACGTGCCGGAAGCGGAAGTCGAAACGCGCACGCCCTGCGTGTTCATCGCCGGCGACGCCTGTCACACCCACAGCCCGAAAGCCGGTCAGGGCATGAACGTCTCGATGCGCGACAGCTTCAATCTCGGCTGGAAGCTGGCTTCGGTCCTGGAGGGGCGATGCGTGCCCGGAATCCTGCACAGCTATTCCGCGGAGCGGCGGACCGTCGCGAAGGAGCTGATCGACTTTGACCGCGAATTCGCGAAGATGTTCGCCGCGCGCCCGAAAGGCGCGGCTGGCGGAGAAGGCGGGAGCGTCGATCCGGCCGCGTTCCAGAACTATTTCGAGCGGCATGCGCGCTTCACCGCCGGCACGGCGATCCAGTACTATCCGTCGATCATCACGGGCGAGCCCGCCCATCAGCATCTCGCGGATGGCCTGGTGATCGGCATGCGCTTTCATTCGGCACCGGTCATCCGGATTGCGGATGCGAAGCCCCTCCATCTCGGCCATGTGGTCGAGGCCGACGGCAGGTGGCGGCTGTTCGCCTTCGCCGACCTCGGCAATCCCGCGGCCATGGGCTCGGCCATCCGGCGACTGTGCGATTTTCTCGCGGATGACCCCGGCTCACCGGTTCGGCGCCATACGCCGGAGGATGCCGATATCGATGCGGTGATCGACGTTCGCGCCATTTTCCAGCAGAGCCATCACGAGCTCGTCATCGGGGCCATGCCGCCATTTCTTCTGCCCTGCAAAGGACGCCATAGCCTTCGCGACTACGAAAAGATGTTCTCGGCCGATCTCAAAGGCGGCGGCGACATCTTCGACATGCGCGGCATCGATCGCGAGCGCGGCTGCATGGTTCTCGTGCGCCCGGACCAGCATGTCGCCCATGTTCTCCCGCTCGACGCCCATGCCGAGCTCACGGATTTTTTCAGGCGCTTCATGATCGAAACGGACTGACCGGATCGTCTTGCGCGAAGAGATCAAGCCGGCCCGGCGCATCCTTGCGCAGCGGATGGGCGATCCACGCCGATCTGAAGTCCATGGACGACCGTCACTTCCGGGCGAGCCGATCGATCACCCGCATCAGCGTGGTGGCCGCACCTGCCATCGTCTCGGGCTCGACGCCGGCATAGCCGAGTACCAGGCCTCTCTCGGTGGCAGGGCCCTGAAAGTGCCGGGAGAGCGCCGGCGCTTCGACGCCGGCCGCTGCCGCCGCGTCCGCGACCCGGGCATCGATCTCGGCATCTTCTCCAAGGCCATGGCCCAGACCGTGTTCGAGCTTCGCCACCAGATGCATGCCCGCCTCTGCCTTCGCAAGTCGGAGACGATCGCCGACCGGCTTGAGCGCTTCGATCAGTGCTGCCTGGCGTTCGGCATAGAGCGGACGCATGCGGCGGATGTGGCCGGCGAGATGCCCCTCCTCGATGAAATCGGCAAGCGCCGCCTGGGCGATCGACGAGGGGTGGGCGTCGATCAGCGAACGCACTTTCAAAAAGGCGTCCAGCAGATGGTCCGGCACCACCATGTAGCCGAGGCGCACGCCCGGAAACATGACCTTGGAGAAGGTGCCGAGATAAATGACGCGGCCGTCCTGATCCAGTCCCTGGAGTGCGGCCAGCGGACGGCCGGCATAACGATATTCGCTGTCGTAGTCGTCCTCCAGCACGAAGCTCGACGAACGCCTCGCGGCGTCGAGAAGCTCCAGCCGCCGGCCGAGGCTCATGGTGACGCCGAGCGGATATTGATGGGACGGCGAGATACAGATCAGCCGGGGAGCGGGGCAGCGTGCCTGTCCCTCGGTGACACTCAACCCTTCGGCGTCGACGGGCACCGGTGCGAGACGGGCGCCCGCGGCGCCGAGCACCGCGGCGGTCGGCCAGTAGCCGGGTTCCTCGATCCAGGCGGGATCGCCGGGGTCGATCAGGACGCGCGCCGCGAGATCGAGGGCCTGACGCGAACCTGACGTCACGATTACCTGCTCCGGGTCACAGAAGACGGCGCGCGCGGTCGCCAGGTGGTCGGCGATCGCGGCGCAGAGCCGGGCATCGCCGCCCGGTGCGCCGCCGGTCAGCGTTTTTCGCGCAGGACGCCGCCAATGCCGCCCGAGCAGCCGCGCCCACTCCTTGAACGGAAACCGGTCGAGCTCGGGCAGGCCCGGCGAGAACGGGCGCCTGGAAACCGTCTCGCCGGCCATGGACATCAGGCGCCTGGCACGCTTCGAGGGGGAAAGGCCCGCGACCGACTGGCCGGGACGAGGCCCCGCCCCGCCCGCCTCAGTGCCGATCTGATCGTCCGGCAGATGTGCCGGCACGAAGGATCCGGCGCCGGTGCGCGCTTCGACATAACCCTCCGCGACGAGCTGATCGAAGGCGGCGGTCACGGTATTGCGGGAGACCGCGAGATCCTTCGCCAGCGCGCGGCTCGCCGGCAGGCGCGCGCCGGGCCTGAGCCTCCCGTCCAGGATCGCGGCGCGCACGCCGAAATAGATCTGGCGGTGCAGCGGGGTCGAAGCACCGGCATCCAGGGTCAGCGCCGGCAGCGGCAGATCACGGGCTTGTCGGGGCATCGTCGCGTCCGGGTCCAATTGGCCCTGAAAAATACGATGGAATGGCCCTTTCGATCAAGCCAATCGATGATAGTCTGCAGCCTCGGACGATGGCGGCCGCGGAGAGGCCAGGGAGAGTGCGCATGATCGAGACCAAGCTCAGCGTCAACCTCAACAAGGTGGCGCTTTTGCGCAATCAGCGAGATGTCGGCTATCCTTCGGTCACCGATGCAGCGCGCATGGTGGTGGCGGCCGGCGCCCACGGAATCACGGTTCACCCGCGGCCGGACGAGCGCCATGTGCGCCGGAGCGACGTGCCGGAACTGGCGTCGCTGATCGGATCGGAACTGCCTGACGGCATCGAATTCAACGTCGAAGGCAATCCGACGCCCGAATTCATCGCGCTGGTCTCGCAGACCAGGCCGCATCAGGTGACTCTGGTGCCGGATGCGCCGGATCAGCGAACTTCCGATCACGGCTGGGACCTGGACACCGATTTCGGCCGACTGCAGGCGGTGATGGACGACCTGAAGCCGTCCGGTGCCCGGATCGCCCTGTTCATGGATCCGGACCCCGCCGGCATGGCGGCGGCGGCGGCGCTCGGCGCCGATCGTGTCGAGCTCTATACCGAACCCTATGCCCGAACCTTCGGCACGGCGGACGGTCCGATCATGCTGAAGCGCTATGCCGAGACCGCCGAGGCGGCGATCGAGGCCGGGCTCGGCATCAATGCCGGCCACGATCTCAACCTCGACAATCTCCCCGCCTTTCGCCACGCCGTGCCGGCGCTCGCCGAGGTCAGCATCGGCCATGCGATCACCGCGGATGCCCTTCGCATCGGCTTTCCGGCGGCGGTCGAGGCCTATCTACGGGCGCTTCAGCCTGTCTTGGGGCCGGTCTCGGGGTCGGTTTCGGCACGTTCGGATTGAGGCGTCTCCCCGTCGATCACGGGCGTGGTCGTCGAGGCCTGCGGCCAATGGCGGCCAAACCAACCGCTCCGTAGCAGCCACATGTGGATCGGCAGCGCGAACGCCACGACGAGCAGCACGCGCACGCCGTGGTGGGTGACGACGAAGGCCGGATCGAAGCCCATGCCGAGCGCGATCAGGCTCATCTCGGGAAAACCGCCGGGAATGAGGGCGAGCAGCAGCAATGCGAGCGGGTAGCCCGTCGCCCAGTGCAGGGCTACGCCGAAGACCAGGGTCACCGCGAACATCATCAAGGCGCCGCCGGCGCCGACGGTCAGGGTCTGGAGGATCAGCCGGAGCGGCACGCCGCTGAAGCGGCTGCCGACGCTCGACCCGATGACCAGCTGTGCCGCCGCCACGATCGCAAACGGCGTGCCGACATCGGTGATGCCGAGGAGGTGAACGGCGGAACTCAAGAACAACGGTCCCATGAAAGGGGGAGACGGCAGGCGAAGCGGTATCGCCAGCGCCCAGCCGGCCGCCAGCAGCAGGGCGAGAAGAACAAGATCGAGCGCCAGGAAATCCTTGGCCGGATCGATGATGGTCACGGGCTGCACGGTGACCAGGAAATTGGCGATCAGCGGGATACTGAACACGATCAGCACCAGCCGCGCGGAATGGAACAGCGCGACGTTGCGCATGTCGCCGCCCTGCTGATCGGCAAGCAGAACCATTTCGCTGAGCCCGCCCGGCGTCGCCGCGAAGAACGCCGTCTGCGCGTCGAAACCGGACACCCTTCGAAGGTAGAAGAGGATCATGATTCCGATCAGCGCGACGTAGAACGGCAGCGTCAGAAGGCTCGGCAGCCAGTCGGTCATGCCTTGAAGGCGATCCGGCGTGAACGCACTGCCCAGGGTTACGCCGACGATCGCCATCATCGGTTTTCGGAAACTCTGCGGCATGGCGAGATCGGCGCCGCCGAGACTGGCCGCCATGCTGGCCGCCATGGCGCCCAGCATCCAGGGGAGCGGCAGATCAAAGAATGCGAAGACGGCGCCGCCGGCCAGGCCGATCAGGAGCGTCGTCACGATCCGCCGGACGACATGCCGGTCGAAGCCGGCCGCCAGCGTAGTCAGGAGATTCGAGGCCATGCGGTGGATGTTAGCCGAAGCGACATCGTCCGGCGACGGGCGATGCATGCGTCGATCGGTAGCGATCGAAAATGCGCTGCGACGATGCCGAACGACCGGCCAGGCAAGACCTGACCGGTCGCTGGATTGCCCGGCCCCAACATGGCGAAGTTCTCGACCGTTGCACCTACCAAATAGGAGGTTATTGTAAATTTTTTACGGAAATTCTCTTTAAAGGCGGACCCGATCTCGTCAATTCCCGTTTTCGTTCGCGTGCCACTCGCCGAAGAACGCAGCCTGCCTTGCCAGGAGGCGTATGAGGTCGCCGATACGTCGCGTGTCGGTCTTGGCTTCCAGCTGCTTCAGCAGCCATCGAACATAGTGGATGGACAGTGCCGAGCGCTCGGCATAGGCCTTGAGTGAGGTTCCGGAGACCAACGCCGTGGCGAGTCTCGTCTCCGCCGGCGTCAGGTTGTAGAGGGTCGCGAGCAACTCCGCCCTCGGCACCCTCGTCTCCTCCGGATCCATGACGAACACCGCAGCCGACGGGCTGGTCGGCAGCTCATCGCCCACCATGCTGGTGTGGGGGCCTCTGGAGAGCGGCGTGATCAGAAGCTGATAGGAACGTTTCAATGACGGCCGAGGCACGGCCATCACGCCTCCCGGGCGTTCCTTCGGCCGGATCGGCGCGCGGATCGCGGACAAAATCAGGCCCTGCAGTTCCGTGGTCGCCACGGAGCTTCGCGCGCGCAGTTCGCCATCGCCGACGATCAGCCCGTCCCGTTGTCGAAGCAGGTGCTCGGCGCCAGCGTTTCGCCAGACGATACGGCCGTCGCCGCCGATCAGGAACACCGCCTGTCCAAGCCGGTCGAGCACCTCCAGCGCGCCGCCTTCGGCGATGCCGACCGATGCCAGCCGCCGGCGCAGCTGCAGGCTCCGCCTGACATGCGGCATGATCAGCGCCGCCCTTTCGATCGCGTCGCTGTCCGCATGGGACTGCCGCAGATCCCGGTGGCCGGCCCAGATCGCAAAGGCGCCGTCTTCGAGGTCGATGACGGCGCCCAAGGCGTAGCGAAGTCCGATCGGTCTCAGAAAATCCTGATAGAACTCGTGATGCTGCACGATGTCCTCGTCGACGAGATCGCGATCGGTGACGATCCTGTTCGGCTTGTCAGTGACAGCGCGCTGCAATCTGATGTCGACGCGATGGTAGTGATCCTGATAGGCGGCGATGGATTCCGGGGAAACATTGTCGCCGAAGAAGGCGCCGATCGGTTCGTGCCGCTGGTTCGCGAAGAAAAGCGTGGAACTCCGGCAATCGAGAAATTCTCTGCTGTCCTTCAATATCCGCGGCCAGATCTCGTCATCGGCGGCAGCGTCGTAAAGTCGATCGATAAAACGAAGAACCCAACGATAATCTTTCGCCATAATAAAGCTTCTCGCTTTTAAATTTTGCGTCAAGAAATGCATCATCAATCAGTACACATTTTTGTAGATTAACCCGGGCTCGCGAACAAGCCCTCGGAAACCGGATGAAACTGCTGGCGATCGCCAAAGTCATGCGCTAGAGCATGACCCCTCTCAGCGCCGACCGGACGAATCCGAGCCCGCTCCTTCGCCTATCGGCATGCGCCCATGGACGTCACTGACGGAGGAAAGATCTTGCGACCATCCGGACGCCGCGCCGATCAGATGCGCGACATCAGCCTGGAACCCGGCTTCTCGCCCCATGCCGAAGGGTCCTGCCTGATACGTGTCGGCAACACGCATGTGCTGTGCACCGCCAGCGTGCAGGAGCGCGTGCCGCCTTTCCTGCGCAATACCGGCCGCGGCTGGGTCACGGCGGAATACGGCATGCTGCCGCGTTCCACGGACCGGCGGACCGACCGTGAGGCGGCGCGCGGCAAGCAGTCCGGGCGCACGCAGGAGATCCAGCGGCTGATCGGCCGTTCGCTGCGCGCGGTCACCGATCTCGAATCGATCGGCGAGCGCCAGATCATCCTCGACTGCGACGTGCTGCGTGCCGACGGCGGCACCCGCTGCGCGTCGATCACCGGCGCCTATGTCGCCCTTCATCAGGCCCTTCGCCATCTGGTCGACCAGGGCGAGATCCCGGCGCTGCCGATCCGCGAGTCGGTGGCCGCGGTGTCCTGCGGCATCGTCGAGGACGTGGCGGTGCTGGACCTCGACTACCCCGAGGACAGCGACGCCGAGGCGGACGCCAATTTCGTCCTCACCCAATCCGGTGGCATCGTCGAGATCCAGGTGACCGCCGAAAAGGATCCGCTGCCGCCGGAAGCGTTCGCCGCCATGCACCGTCTCGCGAGGGAGGGCGTCCTCGAGCTGATCCGGGAGCAAAAGGCGGCGATCGACGCCGGCGGGCACTGATGGCGCGTCGCTTCGCCGAAAGCCGGCTGGTCTTGGCGACGCACAATGCGGGCAAGCTCGCCGAGATCGAGGCCCTGCTCGCGCCGCTCGGCGTGGACGTCGTCTCCAGCGGCAGCCTCGGCCTTCCGGAGCCGATCGAGGATGGCGACAGCTTCGAAGCCAACGCCGCCCTGAAAGCGAAGGCCGCGGTCGAGGCGACCGGCCTGCCGGCCCTCGCCGACGACTCCGGCATCGAGGTGTTCGGCCTCGACGGCCAGCCCGGCATCTACTCGGCTCGATGGGCCGGATCCGATCGCTGCTTTCGGACCGCGATGGCGCGCGTGCGTGACGAACTCGCCGAGCGCTTCGGTGATTTCGAGCGTGCGGACAAGCGGGCGCGCTTCGTCGCCATGCTCTGCCTGGCCTGGCCGGACGGCCATCAGGAATTCGTCGAGGGCGAGGTTCTCGGACACCTGGTGGATCCGCCCAGGGGAACCGGCGGGTTCGGCTATGATCCGATGTTCGTTCCCGAAGGCCACGCCGCGACCTTCGGTGAAATGCCGGCGGCGGAAAAACGCCGGCTCAGTCACCGTGCGCGGGCGATCGACCGGCTGATCGAGGCCTGCTTCGGCGGCCCGTCACCGGCAGGTGCTGCCTGAGCCGTAGCCGACGACTCTCTTCCGGATTATTGCGTCAATGGCGGGTCCGGGCGCTCGGCCGGTCCGGCACCGAAGGGATCGCCGAAGCGATCGCCGCCCGGAAAACCGCTGCCGGAGAAAAACGGATCCTCCACATAGTCGTTCTCGAAGCGGATCGGCGGCGGGTCGATCTCCTCGACGCGGCCGTCGGCCACCTGCAGCACCGCGAGGCCGTGCTGGGCGAGCCCGTCCGGCTTCAGGCGAAACAGCCCGGTGGCGCCGGCGAAGCCTTCGGGGTCGGTCAGGCTCAGCGGATCGAAGCGCCGGTCCTCGAGATCGCGCTGGACGATGACCGAAAGGGCGGTGGCGTCGTAGGCGAGACTGGCGAGCTGCTCCGGCGGCTTGTCGAAGACCGTCTCGAAACGGGCCTCGAAGGCCGCGAAGGCATCCGGCGACGAGGCCGAAAACCAGCCGCCCGCCAGCGCCTCGTCGGCCAGGACGCGCGCGTCGTCCTGCCAGCGGATCGTCCCGAGGAACTGCACCTGGCGCGGGTCGACGTCGTAGAAGGTCAGGAGCGAGGCGACCGAACGCAGCCGATCGCTGCCGTCAGCAATCATGATGGCGTCGAAGGGCGGTTCGCCGAAGGTGTCGAGGGACTCGATCTGCTTCAGGACCGCCTGAGCGACCTCGTCGTTCTCGCCCATGTTCTCGAGAATGCGGCGTTCGGCCTCCAGCGCCGCCTGGCGTTCCCGATAGTCGGCGATCTCGCGCACCGCCTCGGACGGATCTTGCAAAGACGGCGGATAATAGTGCACCTCGCCCATGGTCCCGCCGCGCTCGACCACCGCGCGCTGCAGCGCGCGCATCGCGGTCTCGCCATAGGCGTCGTCCGGCGCGAGGCCGGCAAAGGTCGTCATCCCCTGATCGAGGGCGTATTGCACGACCCGATCCACCTGCTCCTCGGGACGAAAACCGAGCAGATAAGTGCCCCGGTCCGCGACCGAGGTCACGTTGGAAAAGGCGAGCACGCGCACGTCGGCGGCCTGCGCGATCGGGGTGACGGCCCTGACCGCCTGGCTGAACAGCGGCCCGATCAGAATCTCGGCCCCCTCGTTCAGCAGCTCCTCGGCGGCGACCGCCGCCCCTTCGGCCGAGCCGCGCGTGTCCCGCGGCAACAGTGTCATGGTGTTGGGCCCGGCGTCGAACAGCGCCATCTGCGCCGCCCGGAGCATGTCCTTGCCGAGATCGGCGGCCGGCCCGGAGAGCGGCAGGAGCAGGCCGGCGCGCACTTCCTCCGGCAGGTCACTCTGAGCGGTCTGGTCGAGGATCAGAGGCGGCTGGGTCCGCACCGCGGCCTGCCGATTCTGGCAGGCGGCGAGACTGACCAGCATCACGCCGGTCAAGGTCAAGGCAAAGCCCGTTCTCACGGAAACTCCCTCGCTGTTGCGGACCGTCGACAGGGTCCATCATCGCACGGACGGCTCAGGGCCGAAATCGGCATCAAGCTAGCGACTGACCAAGGCGAAGTAAACTCGCGCCGAGATTGCCAAGCCGGCCTGCCGCTCGCCGATCGCTCGGAATTCGGGACCAGGGCAAGGGTCCGGGAGAAAGGCATCCATTTTCTTTCCGGAACTGTGGCTTCCGATCACAGATACCGCCGACGATATTGCACGCATGACAGCGCCTGCTTTAAAGAAGTCGAAGCGTATCCGCCGGCATGGCGGAATCGGCTGTCGACAGGTTATTGTTCTATCTCGATGAACTGCGGGTTCCCACATCATGGATGACGATCGGCAACGGCAATTGCTCCGCAGGATGCTGGACGCGGCGATCGACGCCGCCTCGCCGGGCCGGCTGATCAAGCCCCATTTGCCGGAAAAGCCGGCCGGGCGCACGATCGTCCTCGGCGCCGGCAAGGCCGCGGCGGCCATGGCGCGCGAGGTCGACGAGCATATGCCGGGCGAGGTCGAGGGGCTGGTCATCACGCGCTACGGCCACGCCGTCGCCTGCGATCGCATCGAGGTGGTCGAAGCGGCTCATCCGGTGCCGGACGAAGCCGGCCGCGCCGCGGCCGCGCGCATTCTCGAATTGGCGGAGAGCGCCGGCAAGGATGACCTGGTGCTCTGCCTGATCTCCGGCGGCGCGTCCGCGCTGCTGTCGCTGCCGGCCGAAGGGCTTTCTCTCGACGACAAGCAGGCGATCAACCGCGCCCTTCTGGATTCGGGCGCCGACATCACCCAGATGAACACGGTGCGAAAGCATCTTTCCAGGATCAAAGGGGGCCGTCTCGCGGCCGCGGCTGATCCGGCCAGAGTGGTCTCGCTCCTGATCTCGGACGTCCCCGGTGACGACCCGGCGGTGATCGGCTCCGGCCCGACGGTCGCCGACAGCACCAGCTTCGAGGATGCGATGGAGATCGTCACCCGCTTCGGCATCACCAAGCCGAAATCGGTGATCGATCATCTGAAGGCGGCCGCCGACGAGACGCCGAAACCCGGCGATGCGCGCCTGCAAAACTGCGAAACCCGCCTGATCGCGACCCCGCAGGCGTCCCTGGAGGCCGCCGTCGCGGTCGCTCTCGACAACGGCATCAGACCGATCGTGCTCGGGGATTCGATCGAGGGCGAGGCACGCGAGGTCGCCAAGGTCATGGCCGGGATCGCACGCCAGGTGCAGCGGCACGCGCAGCCGGCCATGGCGCCCTGCGTCCTCCTGTCCGGCGGCGAGACGACGGTCACGGTGAAGGGCAAGGGCCGCGGCGGGCGCAATGCGGAATTTCTTCTGGCGCTCGCCCTCCATCTCGGGGGCATGGACGGCGTCTACGCGCTCGCCGCCGACACCGACGGCATCGACGGCAGCGAGGACAATGCCGGCGCGATCGTCACGCCCGACAGCCTGCGGCGTGCCGAGGCGGAGGGGCTGAACGCCAAGGCCATGCTCGCCGACAATGACGGCTATGGCTTCTTCGAAAAATTGGAGGACCTGGTCAAGACCGGGCCGACACTGACCAACGTCAACGATTTTCGCGCCGTTCTCGTTATCTGAGAGCCTCTCTGAGTACGCCGGCGGACAGGACGCCGGGCGGAACGCAGCCACCGACATCCCGGTATGCCATTTGCCCTACCCCGTGACCGGCCGGCATGTCACGATGGGGATGCGTCAAGTCAAGGAAGAACCCTCGCGGCGGGAGGAAGTATCACCATGGGCCCGAAGAGGAACATCGCATGGGCGTTTGCGGTCGGCCTGGCCGCCCTCACGGCGTCGTCGCCGGCGTTTGCGGCCCTGGAGTCGCATCGCGCCGCCTACCGTCTGAAGCTGGACCGGTCGGATCGGATGACCGGGCTGTCCGGCGTCGACGGCGGTCTGGTGATCGAATGGAAGCGCGCCTGCGACGCCTGGCTGTCCCACCAGCGCATCGGCTTCGTGGTCGCCACCGAGGCCGGCGTCGCCTTTTCCCATGACGTGCGCTTCAGCAGCTGGGAGGCGGCGGACGGCTCGAAAATGCGCTACACCATCCGCAGTTTCGACGGCGACCGGCTGATCGAAGAGTATATGGGCGAGGCGAACATCGACGCCGCCGACGGCAGCGGTGTCGCCAGCTTCTCGCGGCCGGACCGGCGCGAGGTCGATCTGCCGCCTGGCACCGTGTTTCCCGCCGACCATTTCAATCAGGTGCTGGCCGAAGCGGACAGCGGCAGCTCCTTCGTGAGCCACGAGGTCTTCGACGGCTGGGGATTCGACGCCCTGACCCAGGTCACGTCGGTGATCGGACAGCTGCGTTCCTACGAACCCGAGGGCGATGGCGAGCTCGAAGCCGAGGTCGACACCGGCGCCTGGCCGGTCAGCATGGCCTATTACCGCCTTGCCGACGGCGCCGACCTTCCGGAGTTCGAGGCGAATTTCATGCTGACAGAGACCGGTGTCCTGCAGGAACTGCTGCTGGATTACGGTGATTTCCGGCTGAAGGCGACGCTGTCCGAATATGAGCGTCTCGACGATCCCGCTTGCTGAGGGTCGACGACAGCCTGTAGACAGGAGGGCGAACCGTCGAACCAACTTCGGGAACGCCCCTCATGGCCGGACGTCTTCAAGGAAAATCCGCAATCGTGACCGCAGCCGGTCAGGGCATCGGCAGGGCGACGGCGCTGGCCATGGCGGCCGAGGGTGCCTCGGTGCTGGCGACCGACATCGACGGCGGCCTGCTCGGCGAGATCGAGGGACGCCCCGGCATCGAGACGGCCGTGCTCGACGTGCTGGACGCCGGCGCCATTCGACGGCTCGCCGAGGCGCGAGGTGCCGTCGACGTGCTCGCCAACATCGCAGGCTTCGTCCACCACGGCACGATCCTCGATTGCGACGAGGAGGCTTTCGAGTTCTCGATGAACCTCAACGTCAAGGCGATGTATCGGACGGTCCGCGCCTTCCTGCCGGCCATGCTCGAGGCCGGTGGCGGCAGCATCGTCAACATGTCGTCGGTCTGCTCGAGCGTGAAGGGCATTCCGAACCGCTTCGTCTACGGCACCTCCAAGGCGGCGGTGATCGGGCTCACCCGGTCGGTCGCTGCGGACTTCGTCGGCCGCGGCATCCGCTGCAACGCCATCTGTCCGGGCACGGTGCAGTCGCCGTCGCTCGATCAGCGGATCGACGCCTTCGACGATCCTGTCCAGGCGCGAAAGGAGTTCATCGCCCGCCAGCCCATGGGGCGGCTCGGCACGCCCGAGGAAATCGCAGCACTCGCGGTCCACCTCGCCGGCGACGAGAGCGCCTACACCACCGGCCAGGCGATCGTGATCGACGGCGGCATCGCCATTTAATTTTTCTTTGACGTTGCTGGTGTAAACTCCCGAGGAGTTCGAAACCGCCGGGACATGGCCATGCCGATCGCGCTCGCAGCCCTTCTCATCATCACGATCATGGCCAGCTTCTGGGCGCGGCGCCTGGCCGTCAGCCGCGGCCGCCGGGTCACCGCCTGGGTGCTCGCCACCGCCTGGTTTCCGCCCGCCGTCCTGATCCTCCTGGCCTTGCCGCCACGGACCGCACCGGAGCCGCCCGCGGGCGCCTGTTCCTAGAGCCCGCCAGCCCTCACCGACACCAGCCGCATGCCCTTGATCCCGGCGGAAGCAGCGGGAACCAAATGATATGGTCGTACCACCGGTGTGGCTGCACTAACGGTGTGGTCGCACCACTAGACGAAGGCGAGGTCCGGCGCGAGGCTGGCGACCCGGCGAAGGGCGCCGAGCGCTCGGCCGCTGCAGCGGCCGAGCCGGATCAGCGGCCGGGTCTGGTTCGGGCGGCGCATCAGTTCCATCAGCATGGCGAGCGGCCTGATCTCGCCGCCATCGCCGAGCCCCTGGCGTGCGGCTTCCGGGATCGCCTCGTCATGAGCGTCGGCGATGACGCGCACCACCACGAAGGGAAGTTTCGCGGCGAGCGCGACCTCGCCGACCGCATGGCTCTCCATGTCGACCGCCGCAGCACCGGTGGAGCGATGCAGGGCCGCTTTCGCTTCCGGCGCCGCCACGAGATCGTCGCTGCCGACGACGGTCATCGACAATGGATCGAGGTCGGCGGCACGCGCGAGGAAGGCGAGCCGCTCGCGCCAGATGGAATCGGTCTGGATCCTTCCACCGTCGGGCAGGACCACCGTCTCGGGAAGAAGCAGGCTGCCGGAGGGCAGGTTCGGATGAAGGCCGCCGGCGATGCCGAAACTGCAGAGCGCGCAGACGTCCTGAGCGACGAGGCGTCGGGCGCCCTCACGCGCTCTGGTTGAGCGCCCGCCCGTGCAGACAAAGCGATTGTGGCCCTGGCGAAGGCAGCGCGCCTCGGCCACCAGACCGGTCACGACACCAATCATGCGTGGTCCTACATCCCGTGCCTGACGCGGCGATCGTTGCGGTTCATCAGTTTCACGTAACGGGCGACGGCCCAGAGCGGGAAGTAACTACGATAACCGTGATAGTGAAGATAGAAAACTTTCGGAAATCCGACCGCGTTATAGAGTCGCTCCTCCCACATCCCACCCTCGCGCTCGGCATTCAAAAGGTAGTCGACACCGCGCCGCACCACTTCACTCTCGGTTCGCCCGGCCGCCATCAGCGCGAGCAGCGCCCAGGCCGTCTGGGACGGCAGGCTCGCCACCGTCTCGTCCTTGCGATCCTGCCAATAGCTGGCACAGCTCTCGCCCCAGCCGCCGTCCGCCTGCTGACGTCCGATCAGCCAGTCGACCGCGCGCCGGACATAGCCGGCGTCCATGTCCTCCCCCGCCGCGTTCAGCGCAACCAGCACCGACCAGGTGCCGTAGATATAGTTCGTGCCCCAGCGGCCGAACCATGAACCGTCCGGCTCCTGCTGACCCTTGAGATAGGCGACGGCACGCCGCACTGCCGGGTGATCGGGACCGTGCCCGGTTTCGGCCAGCATGCTGAGGCAGCGCGCGGTGACGTCGGCGGTCGGCGGATCGAGAAGAGCTCCGTGATCGGCGAAAGGGATGCTGTTCAGATAGTCGTGGTCGTTGTCGACGTCGAAGGCGCCCCAGCCGCCGTTCGCGGACTGCATGCCGACGATCCACGCGACCGCGCGGTCGATCGCATCACGATAGCGTTCCGGATCCGCACGATGCATGGCGCAGACCACGGCCGCGGTATCGTCGACGTCGGGATAGTGGTCGTTGGCATATTCGAACGCCCATCCGCCGGGCCTGGTGTCGGGCGCGGCCCTGCTCGCCCAGTCGCCGCGTACCGAGGTGATCTGGCGCTCTGCGAGCCAGTCGAGCGCGCGAGTCGCGGCCTCGCTGGCGTCGCGGTCGGCGACCTCGAGCATGGCGTGAGAAGCGAGTGCCGTGTCCCAGACCGGCGAAAGGCAGGGCTGGCAGTAGGCTTGATCCTCCTCGATCACCAAAAGCCGCCGCAGCGCCCGCTTGGCCGTGATCACCTCGGGATGGTCCTTGCCGAAGCCCATCAGTTCCAGCGCGATCACCGCATTGGTCATGGCCGGAAAGATGCCGCCCAGGCCTTCCTCCCCGTTCAGACGCTCGCGGATGAAAGCAAGCGCCGTTTGCAGGGCGCGATCGCGGGGCGCCTTCGGCAGGACCGGCTCCACCCGTTTCATGACCCTGTCGATGCCGAGAAAGATCTCGCCCAGAACGCTTCCCGTGGGATTGACGTTGTAGCGACGCTCGCGCTCCGGCGGTGTCGTGAACAGCTCTCCGATCCCTATTCCGCGCGGGTTTTTCGCGCGCGGTTTCTTCGCCATGACGATCAGGAGCGGCGCGATCACGGTTCTGGACCAGTAGGAGACCTTCTCGAGGTGAAACGGAAATCGGCGCGGCAGAAGCATGATTTCGACGGGCATCGCCGGCACCGCACGCCACGGAACCTGGCCGAAAAGGGCGAGCGTGATGCGGGTGAAGACGTTGGCGCGCGCCGCGCCGCCATGGGCTAGGATGGCGTCTCGCGCGCGCCGCATGTGAGGCGCTTCGGGATCGTCGCCGATCAGCTTCAGTGCGTAATAGGCCTTGACGCTGGCGCTGATATCGAGGTCGCCGTCCTCGAACAGCGGCCAGCCGCCGTGCTCCGCCTGCTTTCGTCGGAGATAGACGGCGATCTTGTCGTCAAGCGCCTGATCGACCTCGCCGAGAAAATGCTCGAGCAGCACATATTCGGCGGGTATGGTGGTGTCGGCCTCCAGAGCGTAGCACCAATGTCCATCCGCACGCTGCGCCGCCTCGAGGGCCGCCCCCACCTCCGCGACCACCCGTTCCGCCCGCGAGCGCACGGGCGACGGCGTCGACGGACCAGCTGTCGCTGCCGCGAAGCCCTGAGGTCCCCACGCGCCGGCGTGATCCTCTTCCAGGCAAATATCCCGATCTTCCGACATGGGCTCCAATTCTTTCCAGACACTATCGGGATTCAACTCGACAAACATCGTAAGGTCATGATTCATCTCAATCCGGCAATGGAAAATACCGGGACATCACGGGATTTCGATCGACTGTGCTCTCCCTTTGGCGTCAGGCAGCCGCAATCTCTCGGTCGTCTTCGGCGGGGATCAGGTGCCGGGAACGAAACGCTGCAGGATGAGGGTCAGTATAAAGCCGGCGATCGCCCACCAGGCGAGCACGACCTCGCCGGCGCTGGCGAGAAAGATCGCATCCAGAATGCAGATGCCGGCGATCAGGACCGAGACCGCCACGCCGATGTCGCCGGGCAGGCGGCGTCGAAGCATCCAGACCGCGAGGCCGATGACCACCAGCAGCAGGACGAGCGCGACCGCCGCGGTGACGCCGCCGCCAAGGTGAACCAGGCCGTAGATCACGGGCGGCAGGAAGAGCAGAAGCGGCCAGAGGCCCTCGACTTCCCGCAGAGTCTCCTGGCTCGCGATCTTGGTCAGGCCGATCAGATAGCAGAACAGCACTACCGCGACGACCAGCAGCAAGGCGGGCGGCGGCACGAGAAAGCAGAGCGCCGCGGTCACGTAGACCATCATGCGGCACACACCCATAAGATAGGGGCCGAACGGATTGCCCTTGTGGTTCCAGTCATAGACCACGATCGCGGTCACCAGCACGAGCCCGGCCACGCCCGGCCAGCCGCCGGTGCCGCCATCGGCGACGAAGCCGATCCAGAGAAGGGTGCAGAGCCCGACCACGAACATCGCGATGCCGGCGTTGAACACGGTGCGGCGATCGATCTGCCCGCTCGGAATCGGGCGATCCGGACGTTCCTTGCGGTCGATCTCGGCGTCGAAGGCATCGTTCAGATACATGCCGCCGACATAGAACAGCGACAGCGCCGCCATGAGCGGCAGGGTGCGCGCGTCCAGGAGCGTGCCGCCGCCGAGAACGAGCCCGGTGAGGCCGTTCGTCCAGACCGTCGGCAGATTCGACACGCGCCCCAATTTCAGCGTCGCCGCCAGACTCATCGTCGCCGCGCTCCCGGTTCTCTAGCCGCTGCCCGCGCCGCCCGGGATCCGGGCACCGATCGAAGGCAGGCCGCAACCTACAGATAACACGCGGCCAATACCACAAGCAGATCCTCGAAACAAAACCGTATGCGAGCCGAAGGCGATGTCCATTCGCAGGAACGCCCCCTCCCGCCTTCCCTCCACCGGCGAAAGAGTGCCAGAGTGACGTCAGGCGCGGACCGACCCTTTGATCCGGGAGATGCGGATGGCCTCGACACGCCTTCCGAACGCCGACGTCGACGTGATCATCGTCGGCGCCGGGTTCGCCGGGCTTTACATGCTGCATCGGCTGCGCGGCATGGGATTTTCATCGATCGTGCTGGAACGCGGCCGCGGCGTCGGTGGTACCTGGTACTGGAACCGCTATCCGGGCGCGCGCTGCGATGTCGAAAGCCTGCAATATTCCTATCAGTTTTCTGGCGAGCTGCAGCAGGAATGGGTCTGGCGGGAGCGCTACGCCACCCAGCCGGAAATCCTTCGCTACGCCGAGCACGTCGCCGAGCGCTTCGATCTGAAGCGGGACATCCTTTTTGAGAGGCGCGTGACCGCAGCCGCCTTCGACGAGGACGAGAGCCGCTGGATCGTCGACACCGAAGACGGCGAGCGCTTCGTCGGTCGCTTTTGCGTGATGGCGACGGGATGTCTTTCCGTGGTCAACCGCCCCAGGATCGAAGGCCTCGAAAACTTCCGCGGCGCGGTCCTCCATACCGGCGACTGGCCCCATGAACAGGTGGATTTTTCGGGCCTTCGGGTCGGGGTCGTCGGCACCGGCTCGTCCGCGATCCAGTCCATCCCGATCATCGCCAGGCAGGCCGATCGTCTGACGGTCTTTCAGCGCACGCCGAACTACGCCGTGCCGGCACAGAACGCGCCGCTCGATCCGGCCCACCAGGCCGCGGTCAAGGCCGACTATCCCGCCCTTCGCGCCCGCGCGAAAAAAACCCGAAACGGCATCGACTTCCCGATCCCGACCCGATCGGCACTCGATGTCGACGATGCGGCGCGCGAGGCGGTCTACGAGAGCCGTTGGGCGATGGGCGGTCTCGCCTTCACGACCGCGTTCGACGATCTGCTGCGGGACCTGCGCGCCAACGACACGCTCGCCGATTTCATCCGCCGAAAGATCCGCGCGATCGTGAAGGATCCGAGAACCGCGGAGCTTCTCTCTCCGACCAGCATCGTCGGCTGCAAGCGGCTTTGCGTCGACATCGGCTACTACGAGACCTACAACCGGCCGAATGTCGAGCTGATCGATCTCAACCGGGCGCCGATCGAGCGCATCGAGGAGGAGCGCGATCGTCGCCGGCGACAGGCGCCACCCGCTCGACATGCTGGTCCTCGCCACCGGCTTCGACGCCATGACCGGCGCACTCGGCCGCATCGACATCAGCGGGCGCGGCGGCCGATCATTGCGGTCGAAATGGGCCGACGGGCCGAAGACCTATCTTGGTCTCGCGATCGCAGGTTTTCCCAATCTATTCACCGTCACCGGGCCGGGCAGCCCGTCGGTGCTGACCAACATGCTGCCGACCATCGAGCAGCATGTGGAATGGATCGGCGACTGCCTCGGTTACCTTCGAGACCACGCCCTGCATGAGATCGAGGCGACCGAGGAGGCCGAGAACGCCTGGGTGGACCACGTCGCCGAGGTCGCTGGAAGCCTCCTATATCCCCATTGCAACTCCTGGTATGTCGGCGCCAACGTGCCGGGCAAGCCGCGCGTCTTCATGCCCTACCCCGGCTTTCCGCCTTACGTCGAGCGATGCGAACGGGTCGCCGCCGCCGGCTATGAAGGCTTTACGATGCGGGGCGATACGCTCAGTGAAGCACCGTCTTGCGCAGGATCTCGTCGAACTCCTCGATGAGCTCGTAGCAGACCGTGACCTCACCCTCGCTTTTCGACCAGTAGGCGTTGGCGTCGTCACAGGACGCGAAGCGAATGCCGATCGACGACGGCAGGGCGACGCCGCCGGCGAAACGATCGATGGCGTTCTCCAGAACGCCGCGCCTGCGGATCAGGGTCTCGAGATCCCGATGCGACGCCGCCGGTTCTTCGAAGGCGACGTCGATCGACCGAGGCGCAGGCGCGCCCGTCGCCTCGGGCGATGATCGATGCGGGGCGAGCACGCGCCTCCACCCCTTGTCCATCCGGGCGAAGTCGTCCTGGCAGGAGTCAATTCGTTCGTCGGGCAGACCGGCTTCGAGCGCGAAGTCGTAGAACCCCTCCTGGTCGCTTCCGACCATCAGACAGACGATCGCGAAATGGCGTTGCTCGTCGAGCGCGTGCTCGCCCCAGTAGACCGGCCCGCCGCCGCCGTAACCGGCGTCGCTCTGCAGCCGCCAGCCGTCGGCCACGGCGACGATCAGGGCGTCGCGGACAGCGTCGGGCTCGCTCGGAATCATGGTCACCGCGGCGAAGCCGTCGACCGCGTCCTCCTCGCGTCCGATTACGGGCAGATCGAGAAGATCGATCAGCGCATGGCCGAGTTCGTGATAGACCGTGAACAGCGTGTTGCCGATGACGAAAAGCGCCCTGTCGTCAAGCGCCTCTCCGCCCTTCGCCGGCGCGAACGGCGCGGCCAGGGCCCCGAGGCCAATGACCAGGAAAAGGAAACGGCGAACCGGACAGCGCAACCAAAAATTCCCATGATGGACCGATGTCGCAACGCTTGATGGCGGTTCCGGGGCGGCAGGTCAACGCCGAAAGCCGGAGCGGAGGATCATACCCGCATGCCCATGCCGATCTTGTCGGTTTACGCGGCGAAGCGCTTGGGTCTATCGTTTGGAACAGAGAACGCCGGCGGACAGTTTCGATGCTCAAGATCGTGATTGCAGACGATCATCCTCTCTTCCGGGATGCGATCCGGCTCGCTCTCGACGACCTCGCCGCGCCGGACGGCCTGACAATCTTCGAAGCCTCGAGCGCGGACGACGCCAAGGACCTCGCCCGAAGCCATCACGATCTCGACCTGATGCTTCTCGATCTGCGCATGCCCGGCATGAACGGGCTCGGCGGGCTGGTCGACCTTCGCAAGCGGCATCCGAGCCTGCCGATCGCCATCGTTTCCGCGAGCGACGATCCCAGGGTCATGCGCGACTGTCTCGACCTCGGCGCCATGGGGTTCGTGCCGAAGAGTTATCAAAAGGCGGCGATCGCCGACGCCATCCGGGACGTGCTGGAGGGTCGCGTTCACCAGCCGCCTTCGATCGAAGCGTCGGCCATGCCGGTCGAAAACGATGACGACGAGACCGAAATCACCCAGGCGATCCAGACCCTGACGCCGCAGCAGCTGCGCGTCCTGCAGGCGATCGCCAGGGGACAGCCGAACAAGATCATCGCCTACGAGCTCGGCATCGCCGAGAAGACGGTGAAGGCGCATGTCACGGTGATTCTGAAGAAGCTCGCCGTCACCAACCGCACCCAGGCGGTGCTCGCCGTCCGCCATCTGTTCGGCCCCTGACCAAGAGAAGCCCGCGGGCGACGATCAGGTCCGGATCAGATGGCCGATCAGGGCGCGAAGGCGAGCGGGCCTGATCGGCTTGGTCAGCAGCGACAGACCAGAGCCGTTGATCGAGTCGTGAACTTCCGGCGAGCGGTCGGCGGTGATGATCATCGCCGGAATCGACGGCCCCAAGGCGGCGCGGACCAGGGAGACGGCCTCGGTGCCGACGACGTTCCGATCGAGATGATAATCGGCGATGATCAAGCCGGGTACCAGATCGAGATTCGCGAGATTGGCGATCGCGCTGCCGGCGTCGGATGCGGTCACGACCCGGTAACCCCAGCCCTCCAGAAGCGCGGTCATGCCCGCGCGGATCGGCTCTTCGTTTTCGATGACGAGGATCGTGCCGGTTTCTCTGGTCTTCGGCCTGCTGGGCATCGACCGGCGGGCGGCGCCGACGTCCGCTTCTGCGGCCATTGGAAGCGTAACCGTGAACCGCGAACCCTCGTTCACCGCCGACTGCAGTTCGATCGGATGGTCGAGCAGACGGAGGATGCGCTGAACGATCGCGAGGCCGAGACCGAAGCCGCGGTCCCGCTGCGAACTGCCGTTGTCGAGCCGTTTGAACTCCTCGAAGATCTCGCTTTGCTGATCCTCCGGTATGCCCGAACCGGTATCGACGACGGCGATCCGGCATCGCTCATCGACCACCTCGGCGTCGATCGCGACGCGGCCGCGCTCGGTATAGCGAAGGGCGTTGCCGATAAGGTTCCTGAGCACGCGGCCGACCAGCTGCCGGTCGGTCCAGACGGCGATGTCCGGCGTCCGGCATGCGAACTCCAGCCCCTGATCCTCGGCGAGCGGGCGGAACTCGGCGGCAAGATTTTTGAGGAGCGGTTCGAGAGCGAAAGACGAGCGGTCGACCCGCTGCACGCCGGCATCCAGCTTGGAGATCTCCAGGAGGTCGGAAAGCAGCTCCTCGACCGAGGCGAAGGCGCTGTCGATATTGTCGATCAGGGTCCTGTTCTTGGCGTTCTGATCGGTCTCCGAAAGCGCTGCGACGAACAGCCGGGCGGCGTTCAGCGGCTGCAGGAGATCGTGGCTGGCGGCGGCGAGAAAGCGGGTCTTGCTGGAATTCGCCCGATCGGCCTCGGCCTTGGCGCGCGCCAGCTCCTGATGGGACTTTCTGAGATCCGCGAGCACGTTTTCGAGCTCCTCGGTGCGCTCGCGCACCCTGGATTCCAGGAGGATCGCATGTTCGAACAGGGTGAAGTCGCTGCCCTGCATGTCCATGCTGCGCTCGACCCGCGTCATCAGCACTTCGTTGATTTTCTTCAGCTTGGCGTTTTCGCGGGCGAGATCGCCGCCGTTCCCGGAAAGGCCATTGCCGTCGCGTTGCATACCGCTCATGGCCGCCGCCTGCCGATTGCCATGCCGGTGAAGGTCTGATTGACATGCATGGACGCGAACTGCTCGCCGAAGGTGGAAAAGCCGGTCACACGGTTCCGGCCGAAAATCGGCGGGATGCGCTGCAATTGCTGCATGTGCTCCAGCTCCAGACGGCGCAGAACGCAGTCGAAGGCGAGCACCGCCTCGGGCTCGCCGATGTCACGCTCGATCTCGTCGAACAGCTGCTCCAGCCCGGCGATCATGTCGCGGCCTTCGGCGAGCGTGAGCACCAGGCCCTCGTCGATCGCGCAATAGAAGGAGAGAGAGCCGTCGGGATTGGCTTTCTGTATGGAGCGGACATATTCGGACCCGCCGAGCCGCACCACCAGCGGATGGGTCGCGAAGTGCATGGGCGTCAGCTCCTCGACGTCGAGACCGGTGATGCGCGCATATTCTTCGACGGCGGGCTCGGCGTTGATCTCCTTCACGATACGCCTCGCCGGATCGGCGTCGGTCACCACCATCTTGACGTCGGAGGCCACGAAATGCTGACGGCGGAACACCTTGAACGGCCGGTTGGTGCGCAAAAGAGCGAGAACGGCCGTGTCGTTGTCGAAGCGGCCGTCGATCAGCACGCTCGTCTCCTCGAACCGAAGCCCGTCGCCGGCCGAGGCGCCGAACAGGGGGATGCCGCCGAGCGCGCCGTTGAGGCAGCTCATCAGCGCCTCCTCGCGCCGGGAAAGCGCGTCGATCAGGACGAGGCCGACGGTCCGATAACCGCTCATCGCCGGCATCTCCTCGCCATCGCCGTCGCGCTCGTCGGCGTCGATTCTGGCGTCGAGAAGCGCCAGACACCGGTCCGCTTTGCCGCTGCAGGCGGCGATGTCGAAGTCGTTCAGCGAGGGCAGCCGGACGGCTTCGGCGTAGAAGTCGGGAGCAGCGAAGCTGAAGGCGGCGATGCCGTTGTCGCGATAGCCCGCAGGCGTGACCTCGCCCGCGGTGGTGCAGCCGACGACAGCCACGCCTTCGAACGCCTCGGCGATCGCTTCGGCGAAGTCTTCGTCGCGATACTCCGGCGAACAGAAGACGAGGACGAGCTGCAGGTCCGGCTGATCGAGCTGGCGCTTCAGGTCGAGCGCAGCAGCGCCGCTCTCGGTCAGATCGGTGAACCCGGTCAGCAGACCGCTGCCTCGAGTCATCATCAGGCGACGTCATCGACAGTCATGGCCGCAGTTTCGCCCGATCATCGCCGAGGAACAAGTCGGACCAAGGCCTCATAAAGCGCCGTAACGACCGGGCGGCAGGCTCGACCGACGTGCCGGGCGGCATCGTTGACGCCGTCGTCGGTCAGGAAACGTCAGAAAATTCAGGCGGTTGATCCTGCCATGGAGCGGCGTTAACGTCCTCCGTCGATCGCCGGACCAAGAAAACATGGAGGATGCCGAACGTGTTCGACGTCAACAGGACGATCCAGATCGCCAAGGGCGCGCTGCTTCAGCCCCGGGCGACATGGCAGGCTTATCTGGCTGAAGGCAACGACTGGCGGCAGACGCTCAAGGAGCTCAGCCTGCCGCTCATCGTCGGCTCACTGATCCTTTCTCTCCTGCTGTCGTTCGTGTTTCCCGGCTCCTCGGCGGCGTTCGCGGGCATCGGCCTCGGCGGCGTCATCCTCGTCATCGTCGGCGGCATTCTGGGACTGATCATCTCAGCCTTCATCTTCGCGTATCTCGCCGGCGTTTTCCAAGGCAGGAACGACTTCGACAGCGCCTTCGCGGCGCTCACGCTCACCAGCGTCCCCGCCTATGCAGGAGCCGTGGTCGACCCTCTCCCCCTGATCGGTTTTGTGCTGTCGCTCCTGCTCTCGATCTATTCGCTCGTTCTGCTCTACAAGATCATTCCCGATGCGCTCGGCGTCCCTCAGCAGCGGCGGATCATCCATTTCATCAGCTGCCTGCTCGCGGGGCTGGTCGCGCTGATGGTGATCGGCTTTCTGTTCCTTCAGATTTTCGGACCGCTGTTCCTGGGTGACTGACGCGATCGGGCGGTGGCGCTACTCGATCACCAGGCGCTTCAACCGGTGACTGTCGCCCTCGCTTTCGTAGAGCTCGGACTCGTCCAGCGGATAGCGGACCCCGTCCGCGGGCGGTGAGGCGAGCTGGTCCATGTTCGTCTCATGGCGCGTGCCGATCAGGCGGTCGCCGTCCTCTTCGAATCGGAAGTAGTAGCCGTTCGCGAAATTGATGCCGTATTCGCCCGCGTCCTTGAACAGGAACAGCAGACGATATTCCAGATCCCGCCAGTCCGGCTTCTGAACTTCGCCGGCGAGCTCGTAGGGATAGGGCAGGTGGCAAACGGTCCGACCTTCGAGATCAAGGCATTTGAAGGGGCGCATGGACAGGAAATGCTCGGTGAAGACGCTTTCGTCCAGATCGAAGGCATAGGCCCCCTGCCCGCCCGAAGGCAACGTCACGGCGGCGATCGCGATTCGCTCGCCGTCTGCAGCCTCCGCATAAACGGTCTTTTCGCCCTCGAAAGCATCACCGATGGACGGCGTCTGGATCAGAGCCGCGGCAAGGGCTGAAGCGAACAGGCAGCGCATTTCGATCCCTCCAGAAAAGAAGAGGCCGGCGCTGTGGCCGGCCCCTCCCATCAGCATAAGTCAGGCAGATCGTGCTACGACTTCGGGAGTTTGAATGCCCAGACGGAGCCGCCCTGGTTGAAGTCCTTGACGATCGCGGCGACGTCACCGCCCCATAGCGGCACCGCACCGCCCCAGCCGGAGACCACGGCGACCCACTGCTCGCCGTCCTGCTCCCAGGTGATCGGACTGCCGACGATGCCGGAGCCGGTGTTGAACTTCCAGAGGATCTCGCCGGTCGCATCGTCGACCGCCTGCAGATACCCCTCGGGCGTGCCGTAGAAGACCAGACCGCCGGCCGTGGTCAGGACACCGCCCCAGAGCGGGGCCTCGTTCCTGACCTCGAACTTGATCTCGCCGGAGGTGGGATCGATCGCGCGGAGAGCGCCGATATAGTCGTCGTTGAGCGGCTTGATGTTGAAGCCGGCGCCGAGATAGGCGGCCCCCTTCTTGTAGGTGATCGGTTCGTTCCAGATGTCCATGCCCCATTCGTTCGAAGGCACGTAGAAGAGGTTGGTGTTCTGGCTGTAGGCGATCGGCATCCAGTTCTTGCCGCCGAGGAAGGACGGCGCGGAGAACACCGGATCCCGCTCCATGCCGCTCTCCGCGACCACGGCCGGGTCCTTCGGATAGTTGTCCTCGTTGTAGACGGGACGGCCGTCCGCGCCGATTTCCTTCGCCCAGGTGATCTCGTTGACGAAGGGCGTGCCGCTGATGAACTCGCCGTTCTCGCGGTTGATCACGTAGAAGAAGCCGTTGCGGTCCGCCTTGCCGCCGGCCTTCACGGTCGCTCCGTCCTTTTCCATGTCGAAGGCGACCAGCTCGTTGACGCCGTCATAGTCCCAGCCGTCATGGGGCGTGGTCTGATAGTGCCATTTGATCTCGCCGGTCTCGACGTCGATCGCGACGGTCGAGGAGGTGTAGAGATTGTCGCCCGGACGAAGATGGCTGTTCCAGGGCGCCGGGTTGCCGGTGCCGAAAAAAGCGAGTCCAAGCTCGGGATCGTAGGTACCGCCGAGCCAGGTGGCGCCGCCGCCCCAGGTCGCCATGTCTTCCGGCCAGGTGGCGTTCTGCTCGCCGGTCATGGTGCTGTCTTCGCCGTTCATGCGGCCCATATGGCCTTCGAGCACCGGACGATACCAGACCTCGTCGCCGGTCTCGGCGTCGTATGCGACGACAGCACCCACGATGCCGAACTCGCCGCCGGAATTGCCGACGATCACCTTGCCGTCGACGATCAGCGGAGCCGCGGTATAGGAATAGCCCGCCTTGTAGTCGTTCATGGTCTTGCGCCAGACGGTCTTGCCGGTCGCCTTGTCGAGCGCCACCAGCTTCGCGTCCAGCGTGCCGAAATAGATCTTGTCGCCGTAGATGGCGGCGCCGCGGTTGACCACGTCGCAGCAGGGCAGAATGCCTTCGGGCAGCCGCGCGTCATACTGCCAGATCTCCTCGCCGGTCGCGGTGTCGATCGCCCACATGCGCGAATAGGAGCCGGTGACGTACATCACGCCGTCCTCGATCAGCGGCTGGCTCTCCTGCCCGCGCTGCTTCTCGCCGCCGAAGGAGAAGGACCATGCCGGGACGAGGCCCTTGACGTTCTCCTTGTTGACGCTGTCCAGCGTGCTGTAGCGCTGGCCGCTGTAGCCAAGGCCGTAGGTGAGGACATCGCCTGGCGTCTCGTGGTCGTTCACGAGATCTTCGTCGGTGACCGCGAGGGCCGGGCCGGAGACGCTGGCCAGCAGCAGGGCGGTCAATCCAAGTGATAGCGTTCGGGCGTGGAACATCGATGTCTCCGCGGATGTCTGTTTCTACCCCAAGCGTCGGACGGGTTCGTATCGTTGATGGCCGCCTTCCGGCCGCCCAGCCTCCCCGCCGATTCTCGGCAATGTGCTACCCTTCAAGCAGATCGCCGAGCGATAGACAAGTTGGTCTTAAGTCCCAAGTCCTGGCAGGACTTGCTCAACTCAAAATTGATCCCGGCAGGGCGCAGCCAAATCACTCGATCGGATCGAGCGCCTGCAAAGCGAGGTCACCGTAGAGGTGGCTGACCGAGCGCACGAACTCGTCCCGAACGACGGCAAGCTCATCGAAGGGTGGATCGATCGGAAGCTCGATCGCCTCGGCCTCGGCGAGACCGCGTTCGGCGGCGGCGGTGAGCGTCGCTTCGAGCCAGTCGAGATAGCCGCGGGTCTGCTCGATCGCGCGCGCATCCGAGGTGACCGGGCCATGGCCCGGAACGACCCGCTTCAGCGGCAGGTCCTGCAGGCGATCCAGGGAGCGGCGCCAGAGGTCGAGATCGGCGTGGGGCGTGGTCGGCGCCCTGTCCATGAACACCAGATCGGCGGCGAGCAGCGTTTGGCGATCGTGGTCGTATATCGCCAAGTCCCCTTGGCTGTGGCCGGCCAGTTCCAGAAATTCCAGATCGCGCCTGCCGATCTTTTCGCGTCCTGCGGAAATCGTCCTGGTCGGCACCACGGTGCGCGTGCCGCGCATCCAGACGTCGACGAGGCGGTACATGTTGTCCGTGAACAGATCGCCGATGTCGGCGATGACGTCGCGCACGATCGGCAGGCTTTCGATCGCCAGATCCTCGAACACCTGGCTGCCGAGATAGTGATCGGGGTGGGCGTGGCTGACGATCACCCGGATGACCGGCTCATCGGTGACGCGGGCGATCGCGTCTTTGAGTTCCTCGCCATAGATCCGGCTCGGGCCGTTGTCGAACAGGACGACGCCATCGCCCGTGGTCATGAAGACGATGTTCGCGATATTGCCGCCGTTCTCGACCGAAAGATGCTGATCCAGGCCGCGCAGCAAAAAGACGCCGTCGTCGATCTCCTTCGGCTCCAGGCCATAGGTCCACCGGCCGGCGGCACCGGCTGGCGTGGTCTGCCTGACCGTTGCCAGAGTGGCAAGGGCAAGACCGAGAAGGTGACGTCGGCTGAGGCCGCTTATCGACGGCTTCGATGAACTGGAAATCGTAACACCCCCTTCTGTCATTGCCGGGCTCGACCCGGCAATCCACGCCGGCGCCAGAGGGCACCCTGCCCGCGAACGGCCGACAGATGGATGCCCGGGTCAAGCCCGGGCATGACGAACGCGGAGGATTGCATCCATGATCAGGAGGCCAGCTCCCACTCCAGCGGGATTTTTCCGCCGAGCAGGTTCGCCTCGGTGTCACGCCCGTCGATCACCAGATGGTCGCTGCCGGCTTCGGGCCTGACCAGGACAGTCAGGCTCGGATGCTGCACCACCGGCTCGGCCGGTTCGATGCGCGCCAGGACCTCACCCGCCTCATCCTTGATGTCCAGCCGCTCGATGAAAAAGGCGGGGATGCCGTCGGCGAGGCCGGTATCCATGGGATGATAGACCCTGACTGTCGCCCGCTGGACGCCGTCCTGCTGCAGCCAGCTCTTCGCGTGCATTTCGCCCAGATGATCGACCCAGTCGGTCTCGGCATGGACGCTCGCAGGCTCGGTGCAGCCGCCGCCCGCGGCATCCACGAACACGCCGCCGACATGCCATACGCCGTCCGCCGTCAGCGCCGCGGCGCGCACCGGTCCGCCCTGCTGCATCTTGAGCCCGGCCGCGATGAAGGGCTCGGCCTTGACCGGCTCCATGGTCAGCACCCGGAGGATAGGGTTGCTGTCGGCGAAGACCACGATTTTTCGGACGTCGTCCAGAGCGCGCGCGTCGACTATGAAGGGGACGTTCATGTTGTCCTCGGCATCGCGCGGCGCCTTGACCAGAACGCGATCGTCGAAGACGGTTTTCGCATCGCCGAACAGATGATCTCTCACCCATTGCCAGTTGCCGGAATTCAGCGGATCGGCAGCTGAGGACTCGGCCAGGGCCGGGGCGCTCACGAGGACCATGAGTGCTGCGGCGAAAGCGGAAAAGCGTTGCATCATGTCATCTCCCAGACGCCGGGCCTTCACGCCGCCGGCGAGCGGTAGTTTACACCAAAACGCTCGAAAAGGCTCGCCATGCCGCCGTTTCTCGCCAGCTCGTCGATGATGTCGCCGGCGGCCCAGCGCAGATCCCGGGCGTTTTCGCGCACGGCGGCGCCGACGCTCCAGCTGTCGACGGCGAGGCCGGGCAGTTGCGTATCACCGACGTCGTAGTCTTCGAGGCGCTCGCCGAGGCCGCCTTCGATCTGGCTGACCGGGCCCATGAAGGCGTCGACGTCGCCTTTCAGCAAGGCGGCGACGCCGTCGTCGGTCCTGAGGAAACGCCGGACGCCTGATCTCAGCTTGCCGCCCCAGGTGGAGGAGAGATAGCTGTCGGAAAGCGTGTCGAGCTCGACGGCGATCGTCTTGCCTTCGAGGTCGAACAGGGAGAACGAGCCGCCGCCGAAGACCTGCGGATCGCGGGCGATGGTCACCTGATCCTGATAATAGGGCGAGAACAGCACGGCGAGCTCGTTGCGCAGGTCCAGCTCCTTGCTGAACGGGACGTGCAGCATCAGATTGGCGACCGCGTCCACGGCGATCGAGCCTTCGCTGCGCGCGCCGACCGTGGGGCCGCGCCAGACGAAATTCCGAAGATCGGCGTCGACGTTCTCGCCGGCGGGCACGACCATCAGTTCCAGGCGCAGGCCAAGGCCTTCCGCGATCCGTTTCGCGATCTCGACGTCGATGCCGACCAGCTCGCCGCCGCCGACGAAGGAGAAAGGCCGATAGTCCTCGTAGACCGCGACCTTGACCCTGCCCTTCGCCAGGATCTCGTCCAGGCTCTCGCCGACCGTGTTCTCGGTGTCCGGCCGGATCGGCTTTCGCGTGTTCGCGGTCTGGGCGAGCGCACTCGGGGTCAGGCCGAGGGCGGCGAGACCTGCGAGCGCGGCGCGGCGGCCGATCGACGGCCCTGTCTGCGGGTCACTCTTCGGCAACGGTGTCCAGCCAGGAGCGGATGGCCCAGATCGCCTCGTCGCTGAAGATCTCGCCGAAAGGCGGCATGTAGGTGACGCCGTTTCTGACGGCACCGAGCTTCACCTTCTCGACGAAATATTCGTCGTCCTCGCCCGGAAGCAGGTAGCGAAGATCCGGCGCGATGCCGCCCGAGACGGCGCCGAGGCCGTGGCAGCGGGCGCAATTCTGATTATAGGCCTTGTCGCCGATCTTGATCGCGGTGTCGTAGTCGTCGGCTTCGCGATACGGATTTTCCAGATGCTCCTCGCCGTTCAGCGGCGTCAGTCCGGAGGTGTCGACTGCCTGCGGCGCGACGTCGCCATGGGCCAGAGCCTGGCCGGCGAAGCCAATCAATGCGGAAGCCGTCGCAGCGATGATCAGGGGTTTCATCGGAGCCATCCCTTTAGCCTCTGTTCGTTCTCGCCGGCCGAAACGCCGGCTCGCTGCCGACCTTCACCGGTGATCCTACTGATAGCGCGACATCACTCGTGCTCGTAAGCGGTACTTTGGTCGCATTTGGCAAGCCCAGAGGCCTGGGCTACCATCCATTTCGAGCTCGGAACAGATTGAAGACACGAGTGAAAAACATGCTTCCAGCGCCCGCACGTTCCGCATTCAGATCTTACCACGTCCTTGCGATCGCCCTCCTTTCGATGGCTGCATCCGAGTATGCTTTCGCCGGCCCGACGGCCTGGGTTTCCAACGAAAAGGATAATACGGTCACGATCGTCGACGTCGATAGGCTGGAGGTGATCGAGACGGTTGAGGTCGGGCAGCGGCCGCGTGGGATTATCTTCTCCAGAGATTTTTCAAAGCTCTATATCTGCGCCTCCGACGACGACACGGTGCAGGTGATGGACGCCGAAACACGAAAAATCCTGCACAACCTTCCCTCGGGCGAGGACCCGGAGCTGTTCGATCTCCACCCGAACGATCGCTATCTCTACATCGCCAACGAAGACGACGCGCTGACCACCGTGGTCGACACCGAGGAAAGGAAGGTGATCGCGCAGATCGACGTCGGCGTCGAGCCCGAAGGCATGGCGGTCAGCCACGACGGCAAATGGGCGATCACCACCTCCGAGACCACCAACATGGTCCACTGGATCGACGTCGGTCAGCAGCGGCTGACGGCGAACACCCTGATCGATCAACGCCCCCGCTACGCCCGCTTCACGAGGGACGACAAGCTGCTCTGGGCGTCCGCGGAGATCGGCGGCACGGTCGCGATCATCGACGTCGAGACCAAGGAAATCGTGCACAAGATCGAGTTCGAGGTCGCAGGCGTGCCGGAAGAAACCATCCAGCCGGTCGGCATCCGCCTCACCTCCGACGGAAAGCTCGCCTTCATTGCGCTCGGCCCCTCCAACCGCGTCGCCGTGGTCGACGCCCAGACCTACGAGGTCCTTGACTATCTCCTGGTCGGCCGCCGGGTCTGGCATCTGGACATGACGCCGGACGAAAAACTCCTGTTCACCACCAACGGCGTCACCAACGACGTCTCGGTGATCGACGTCGCCGAATTGAAGGTGATCAAATCCATCCCGGTCGGCAGGTTCCCATGGGGCGTCGCCATCAAACCGTAGCGTTTTTGCTCGGACTTTGCGCCTGTGCCTGGTTCACGGGTATGCCGGCTCTCGCCTGCGAGATCGAGACGCCCGAGGACTACCGTCTCGACCACTATCGTGCCCCGACGCCCTGCGATCTTCCGGGCGCCCTCGTCGTGGACGCGCTCCAACTCGAAGAAATCATCGAAGCGGACGATCCGCTCCTGATCGACGCGATGCCGCTGATCCGCACCAGCGAGACCGACTTCACCGGCCGCTGGACGGTGCCGGAGCCGCGCGAAAACATCGCCGGCAGCGTCTGGTTGCCGAACATCGGTCAGGGCGCCCTCGACGAGGAGATGACCGCTTATTTCGAGGACAATCTGCGGCGTCTGACGTCGGGCGACTGGGATCGCCCGCTCGTCTTCTATTGCTTCATCGACTGCTGGATGTCCTGGAACGCCGCGAAGCGTGCGCTGGAATTCGGCTATCGCAGGGTTATCTGGTATCCTGAAGGTACGGATGGCTGGAAGGCGATCGACGGCCCCTTCGCGTGGTCGACGCCGGTGCCGCTGTTTCCAGCACTGTCCGAGGAGTGATGCGATGCCGAAGCTGGCTATTCTTCTCATGCTGCTGCCGGGACTGGTGTTCGCGCAGGCACGGGATGAGACGGCTTCTCCAGGCGCCGGCGGATGGATGGACCGCTTCTTCGGCTATGCCGCCTACAAGTCCGGCTATTACCAGCGCGCTATGAACCTCTGGCTGCCGCTCGCCGAGGCCGGCGATGCGCGCGCGCAGGAATTCGTCGGCATCCTCTACGAAGAAGGTCACGGCGTGCCGAAGGATGTCGATCGGGCGATGTCCTGGTATGAACGCGCCGCCGAAAGCGGCGACATGGCGGCCCAGTACAATCTCGGCAGGATCTATCTCGAAGGCCGGCTGGTCGAGCGGGACGCCGAGCGCGGCCGCGACCTGCTCCGCCGCGCCGCCGAGCAGGGAGACGAGGACGCGAAAACCCTGCTGCAGACGCCGACCCATTGACGCCGCAGCGCCGCGTTCTCTGCACCATCATCGCCTTGTTCTGGCTGCTCGTCGCGACGAGCGCCGCCCGGTCCGCCGAGCCCTTCGTCGTCGAATCGCTTCCCGACCCGCCCGTGCTCGAACTGATGGAAGTGCGAGAAAAACCGTCGGATGTGATCGACGATGACCCCGGCTGGTCGGCACGCCTGCTCGCGCTGTTCGAAGAGACCGTGCTGCATGACGAGGCGAAGCGGCCGCGCGGCGTCAACAAATGGACCGGGCCGATCGACCTTTCGCTGCGCGGCGACGCCGCCGACGACGTCGCCGCCTATGTCGAAGGCATCGCTGCCGAGCTTTCGGCGCTGATCGACCAGCCGATCGAGCTCTATGTCGATCAGAACTGGGCGGGCGACATCGACATCTACATCACCTACTGGAAAAATTACTGGCCGTTCTTCATGCAGTCGAACGGCCCCGGCAACCGCATCTTCACCTGCGCCGTGCTGCCCTGGGTCGACCGCGGCCGGATCAAGCGCGCGACCATCAAGATCAATGCAGGCGTGCTCGATCCACCGACGGTTCACGCCTGCCTTCTCGAAGAACTGACCCAGGCGCTCGGCTTGTTCGGCGAGACCGAAACCGAGGTCGAAACGCTGCTCCATGACGGCATCGGCTACCGGCGGCTAGGCGAGATCGACCGCATCCTCCTACTCGCACTCTACGATCCGAGGCTGGAACCCGGCATGTCCAACGAGCGCGCCGTCGCCGTCGCGGCGTCAGTGATCGACGAGCTGCTCGGCCGGCACGCCCCCGACTGAACGCCGCGACGGCACTGGACGACATCCCTCTTCCGCTCCCTCCTAAACCCCGGTAACCTCGAAACAACACGTCCTGAATCGGCAAAAGAGGTCTGTCTCATGCTCCGCCGCCTGACGCTCGCCGCAGCTCTTCTCGGGGCGATCGCGCCCCTCACGCCCCCGGCCGTCGCCGAGATCAAGATCGGCGACATCAACAGTTACAAGCGCCTGCCCGCGCACACCGAACCCTACCGGATGGGTGCTACGCTAGCGATCGAGGAGATCAACGAGGCAGGCGGCGTGCTCGGCGAGCAGCTCGAACTGGTCTCCCGCGACGACCAGGGCGAGCCGGGCGAGGCCGTGAAAATCGCCGAGGAGCTGTTCACCCGGGACGGCGTGGCGCTGATCTCGGGTTCGTTGTTCTCTCACGTCGGCCTGGCGCTGACGTCCTATGCCGGCGCGAAGAAACGGCTCTATCTCGCGGCCGAGCCGCTCGCCGATGCGCTGGTTTGGGCGGAGGGCAATCGCTACACCTTCAGGCTTCGGCCCTCGACCTACATGCAGGCGGCGATGCTCGCCGAGCAGGCCGCCGAGTTCGAAGGCACGAAGTGGGCGACGATCGCACCGAACTACGCCTACGGCAAGGACGCGGTCGCGGCGTTCAAACAGGTACTGCAGGCGAAGCGCCCGGACGTCGAGTTCGTCGCCGAGCAGTGGCCGGCGCTCTTCAAGATCGACGCCGGCGCCGAGGTGCGGGCGCTGGAATCCGCGAAGCCGGACGCGATCTACAACGTCACCTTCGGCAGCGATCTCGCCAAATTCGTGCGCGAGGGTTCTTTGCGCGGCGTGTTCGAGGACCGCTTCGTGGTCGGCCTTCTGACCGGCGAGCCCGAATATCTCGATCCGCTCAAGGATGAAGCACCCGAGGGCTGGGTGGTCACCGGCTATCCCTGGTATGCGATCGACACGGCAGAGCACAACGCCTTCCTCGAAGCCTATCAGGCCCGCTGGGACGACTATCCACGCATCGGCTCGATCGTCGGCTACAACACCATGCTGGCGATCGCCGCCGCCATCGAAAAGGCGGGCTCGACCGAGACCGAAGCGCTGGTCGATGCGATGAAGGGCCTCGAGTTCGAGACACCGGTCGGCGCCGTCACCTTCCGCGCCATCGACCATCAGTCCACCATGGGCGCCTATGTCGGCACCACCGCGCTGGAAGACGGCAAGGGCGTGATGGTCGACTGGTCCTACAAGGACGGTGCGGATTTCCTGCCTTCCGACGAAGAGGTCGAGAAACTCAGACCTGCCTCCGACTAGGTCCCGAGGCGGGACAGCCTTGACTGGAACCTTTCCCTGGTGACGTCGGTGCAGTGCTGAAGCATGGGCTTTTATGTCGCCCAATTCCTGACCGGGCTGACCTCGGCGGCGTCGCTGTTTCTGGTGGCCGCCGGGCTGTCCCTTATCTTCGGCGTTACCAAGATCGTCAATTTCGCCCACGGCAGCTTCTACATGCTGGGTGCTTATCTCGCCTACACCATCGTCGAGACGCTGCCCTATGGCGTGTTCGGCTTCTGGGCCGGCGTCCTGCTGGCGGCGCTGATCGTGGCCGTGATCGGCACGGTGATCGAGATCGTTCTGCTGCGCCGGCTCTACGATGCCCCCGAGCTCTTTCAGCTGGTCGCGACCTTCGGCGTCGTGCTGGTCATTCAGGACCTTACGCTCGCCATCTGGGGCGCGGAAGACCTGCTCGGGCCGCGGGCGCCGGGCCTGAAGGGCGTCGTCCGCATCATGGACGAGCCGATCCCGGAATATGACATCGCCCTGATCGTGCTCGGCCCGCTGGTGCTGCTCGCGGTCTGGCTTCTGCTCAAGAAGACGCGTTGGGGCGTGCTGGTGCGCGCGGCGACCCAGGACCGTGAAATGGTCGGCGCCCTCGGCGTCAACCAGGCCTGGCTGTTCACCTCAGTCTTCTTTCTCGGCTCCTTTCTGGCGGGGCTTGGCGGCGCCGTCCAAATACCTCGGGAGGCGGTCAGCCTGCTGATGGATCTCAACATCATCGCGGAAGCTTTCGTGGTTGTGGTGATCGGCGGCATGGGCTCGCTCCCCGGTGCCTTTCTCGCCGCGGTCATCATCGGCGAGCTCAATGCCTTCGGGATCCTCGTGCTTCCCGAAATAACCATCGTGCTCGCCTTTCTGGTGATGGCGGTCGTCCTGGTCATTCGGCCCTTCGGCCTGCTCGGCCGTCCGGAAGCGCTCGCCCGTCTGGCGCCCGCCACCGTCGAGCAGCCCTTGCAGGAGTCTGGACCAGCGGCTCGGATCCTGGGCTGGTGCCTGATCGCAGCGCTGCTCCTGCTGCCGGTGATCGCAGGCGACTTCGCCCTGGTGCTGGCGACCGACATCCTGATCTTCGCGCTGTTCGCCGCCAGCCTGCATTTCATCATGGGGCCGGGCGGCATGGTGTCCTTCGGGCACGCCGCCTATTTCGGTCTCGGTGCCTATGGAGCGGCGCTCGCCGTCAAATATCTCGGCGTCGACATGACCTTCGGCCTCGCGGCGGCGCCGGTCGCGGCCGGGCTCGGCGCCTTCGTCTTCGGCTGGTTCTGCGTGCGGCTTTCGGGCGTCTATCTCGCCATGCTGACGCTCGCCGCCGCCCAGATCGTCTGGTCGATCGCCTTTCAATGGCGGGACGTCACCGGCGGCGACGACGGCCTGCTCGGCATCTGGCCGGCCGCCTGGGCGAGCGGCAACACCGCCTTCTACTACCTGACCCTGGCGCTCACCGCCGGCGGCATTTTCTGGCTCCGGCGCATGGTGCATGCGCCCTTCGGCTACGGCCTGCGTGCGGTTCGCGACAGCGTCGTGCGCAGCGCCGCGATCGGCATCGATCAACAGCGTCAGCAGTGGTTCGCCTTCATCGTCGCGGGCATCTTTGCGGGCGTCGCCGGCGGGCTCTACGCGTTCTCCAAGGGTAGCGTGTTTCCGGACGCGCTCGCCATCCCGCGCTCGATCGACGGGCTGATCATGGTGCTCCTGGGCGGCGTCCAGGCGCTGTCCGGCCCGATCGTCGGGGCTGCTGCCTTCACCCTCCTCGAAGACCAGATCTCGCGCTTCGACTACTGGCGTCTGATCCTGGGTCTGGTGATCCTTGCGATCACGGTCGTCACGCCTTCAGGCCTCGCCGGGCTCGGACAGCGGGCGCTGTCGATGGCGGGCTTCGGCAAGATCCGCGGTGCGGCCTGATGCCCGTGCTCGAAGTCCGCGGCCTGACCAAGAGCTTCGGCGGCGTGACCGCGGTCGACGGCGTCGATTTCGATCTGAACGAAGGTGAGCTGCTCGCCCTGATCGGTCCGAACGGCGCCGGCAAGACCACCTGCTTCAACATGCTCAACGGCCAGCTCCGGCCGGACGACGGCTGGATCACGTTCGCCGGGCGCAGCCTCGTCGGCCTGAGCCCAAGGCGGATCTGGCGGCTGGGTGTCGGACGGACATTTCAGATCACCCAGACCTTCGCGTCGATGACCGTGTGCGAAAACGTGCAGATGGCCCTGATCTCCCACCACAGGGAATTGCTCAGCGTCTGGCGGCCGACCCAAGGCCGGCATCGCGACGAGGCCGAAGCGCTGCTCTCGCGGGTCGGCATGGGGGAGCAGGCGGAACGGGCCGCAAGCGTCCTCGCCTATGGCGATCTGAAGCGACTTGAGCTTGCGATTGCCCTCGCCAACGCGCCGCGCCTGCTGCTCATGGACGAGCCGACCGCCGGCATGGCGCCGGCGGAGCGGGCCTCGCTCATGCGTCTGATCGCCTCGCTCGTCGAAGGCGGCGGGCTTTCGGTTCTGTTCACCGAGCACGACATGGACGTGGTATTCGAGCACGCCCATCGAATCATGGTGCTCAATCGCGGTGCGCTGATCGCGGAGGGAAAAGGCGACGAAGTCCGCGCCGACCCTCTGGTCCAGGAAGTCTATCTCGGCGGCGGCACGGTGTTTCGGACGGCACATGCGGACGCCGCCGATGGCTGAACCCGGCCCCCTGCTAGAACTTGCCGGCATCGACGCCTTCTACGGCCGCGCCCACATCCTGCACGGTCTCGGTCTCTCGGTGCGATCCGGCCAAGTGGTGGCGCTGCTCGGCCGCAACGGCGCCGGCAAATCCACCACGCTCAAGACCATCATGCATCTCGTGCCCGCGGCGAGCGGCAGGATCACCTTCGACGGCGTCGACGTCACGGCGGGGCCCAGTCACCGGATCGCCAGGCGCGGCATCGGTTACGTGCCGGAGGACCGGCGCGTGTTTCCGGATCTGACCATCCTCGAAAATCTCGATGTCGGCCGTCAGCTCGCGCGCGACGGACTCGAACCCTGGACCCTGGACCGGCTGTTCGCGCTCTTTCCCAACCTCGCCGAACGCCGGAACAATCTCGGCAAGGAGATGAGCGGCGGCGAGCAGCAAATGCTGACCATCGCACGCACGCTGATGGGCAATCCGAGGCTTTTGCTTCTCGACGAACCGTCTGAGGGCCTGGCGCCGGTGATCGTCGAGCAGATGGCGGCCGCGATCCTCTCCCTCAAGCGCGAAGGGCTCACGATCCTCCTTTCCGAGCAGAACCTCCACTTCGCCCGCAACGTCGCCGATCGCGCCTGCATCATCGAAAGCGGCCATGTCCGCTATCAGGGCGCCATGGCCGAGCTCGAAGCCGATCAAACGATCCGGGACGCCTATCTGCTCGTCTGACGCTCGCGGTCGGCAGCAGTCGCCGGACCGTGCCTGAGATCGTGGCGTCGCCATCCGGCCGACGGTTCGACCGCTTATTGCGCGCCCTCGTAGAAACTGCTGTCCACGGCCGCATCATAGTCGTCGAGCGCACTTTCGATATCGCCCTGCTGTTCGAAAAAGTCTGCCACCTCCTTGACGAAGGCCTGCACCCCACCCTGCATCCAGCGCTCGGTCAGCTGGTCGTCGCGAGTGTAGAAGTCGAACAGCGAAAGCACGATGTTGGATTGCTTGAGATCCATGCCGGCGGCTTCGGCGATCATGGGTTCGGCACCCTCGGGATCGTCCGCCAGATGCTCGGTGGCGACGTCGGTGACCTCGAGGAACTGCGTCACCAGCTGGGGATGCTCGGTCGCGAAATCATCCGTCACCGCAATCACGTCGAAGGCGCGGATACCGATGCGCTCCTGTTCGTAGGCACTCAAAAGCTCCCAGCCATGGGCTTTCATGCGCCGGAGCGGGCCGCCCCAGGAACAGCCCATGGCGAGCTCGCCCGCGACGAAGGCCTCGCTGATCGCCTGCGGGCTCATGTCGACCACGTCGACCTTACTGACGTCCACGCCGAGGAAGGTCAGGCTTTTCAGCATTTTGTAATGGGTGACGGTATTGAGCGGCACGCCGACCTTGCGGCCCTCGAGCTCATGAGCGTTGGCGCGGTCGATCGCCTCCTTCTTGTAGATCACGCAATTGTCGTTCTCCGCATAGGAGACGGCGACGCCCACCGCCTTGATCGCGGCGCCCTCGGTGACCGCGAGGGCGAACGGCACCACGCCCATGGAAAAGGCGATGTCGATCTCGCCGGCCTCCATGGCCTCGGCCATGGCGACGCCGGTCTCGAAGGCGCGCCATTCGAAGGGAACGCCGAGTTCCTCGTCGTACCATTTCTCGGCCTGGGCCACCTGGTTGGCGGTCGGCCATTCGGCGAAATAGGCCACCCGGATCTTTTCGGGGTCCGCGGCAAGAACAGGTGTCGCGAGCACGGCCATCGCCGAGGCTGCAATCACTCGGGTCAATCGGAACATTGAAGAATCCTCCGCTGCTGCGGTCAGTCGGTCTCGGCCAGCGGCACGATCAGGGTCGGGACATGGGAGCGGTGGAGCACGCCCTTGGCGACCGAGCCGAGAAAGGAATGGCTGAGGCCGTGCTCGTGCGAACCCATGACGATGAGGTCGCAGTCATGGGCCTTGCTCGCCTTCAGGATTTCGTCGACGGGATGGGACTCGCAGACCAGCACGGACTTGATCTGGGAGCGGACATTCTTGTCGTCGTCGCTTTGCGCCGCCCAGAACTTGTCCTGCTTCTCGTCCAGGAGTTTGCGCGCTCGCTCGATCCGAAGGTCGAGCATGTCGTGACGCTTCCTGTCGTCCTGAACATAGACCTGGATCGCAAAAGCCGCGTCGTCGGACAGACGTTCCAACACGTGCAGGATATGGATGTCGGCGCCGGTCAGCTTCGCCAGATAGACGGCATAGCCGAAAGCGATCGGTGCATTTCGCGACAGGTCGGTCGAATAGAGGATGTTCTTGACGGCGTGCTGCATGCCCTCGCTCCTTTCGTGTCAAGGCAGCCGGCCCTGCCGGCCTCGTCAGTAGCCGAAGAGTTTGGGCAGCCAGAGGGTCAGTTGCGGGAAGAAGGCGATCAGGAAGATGGCGATCACGTTGATCAGCGTGAACGGCACGATGCGCGTGAAGATCTCCTCGATCGTCGCGTTGGAGACGCCTGAGGCGATGAAGATGTTCTCGCCGAGCGGCGGTGTCTGGAAGCCGACGGCGAGCGCGCAGACCACGACGATGCCGAAATGGGTCGGATCGATGCCGAGATTGTAGCCGATCGGCAGCAGCACCGGCGTCAGGATCAGGATGGTCGCGAGCGTCTCCATGAACATGCCGACGAACAACAGGAACAGGATGATGATCGCCCAGAGGATGTAGAGATTGTCCGTGGCGCTCAGCATGCCTTCCGCGATGATCGCCGGGATGCGGTTTTCGACCAGAAGCCTGCCGAACACCGTAGCGGTGAAGAGGATCAGCAGCACGCGGCCGGTGAGCCAGGTGGTGGTGGTGAGACAATGGCTGATCGCCTCCCATTTCAGCTCGCGGTGAATGACGAAGCCGACGAACAGCGTGTAGAAGATCGCGACGATCGCGGCTTCGGTCGGCGTGAAGTAGCCGGTGTAGATGCCGCCCAGGATCACCAGCGGCGCGAGCAGAGACCAGAAGCCGCGCACCAGCGCCGTGCCCATGCTCGAGGCGGACCAGCCTTCGTCCGCGCCGTGATAGCCACGCTTCTTGCAGAGGATGTAGTTCATGATCAGGAGGCTGCCGGCCATCAGCAGGCCCGGAAACACGCCGGCGACGAACAGCTTCGGGATCGAGACCGAATCGAACACACCATATTTCTGCACGGCCTCCGGCGGCGCCTGCAGTCCGAGTGCGGCGATGCCGAAGATCACCATCGGGATCGAGGGCGGAATGATGATGCCGAGGCTGCCGGCGGATGCGGTGACCGCGGAGGCGTAGCTGCGGTCATAGCCGTTGTTGATCATCGCCGGAATCATCAGGAGGCCGACCGCAGCGGTGGTCGCAGGCCCGGAGCCGGAGATCGCGCCGAAGAACAGGCAGGCGAACACGGTCGCCGCGCCGATGCCGCCGGTGAAGGGACCGGCGAAGCTCTCGGCGAGCGCCACCAGGCGCTTCGAGATGCCGGCGGCTTCCATCAGGGCGCCTGCCAGGATGAAGGCGGGTAGCGCCATCAGCGGAAAGGAGCCGACCGAGGTGAATGCGATCTGCACGAACTTGATCGGGTCTTCGCCGAGATAGAGGAACGACGCCAGCGCCGCGATGCCGAGCGCCACGGTGATCGGCGCGCCGATCAGGAGAAGAATGAGGAAGGCGCCGAACAGGATATAGATGATGGTGGTGTCCATGACGTTTGCCCCGAATGTCGATGCCGTCGCTTATTCGTTGTTGCCGACCATCACCGATCAGCGCGCTTCCTCGATGGTCGCTTCGACCTTCTGTTCCTCCGGATCGCGGATATCGACGCCTTTGACCCAGCGGAGGTAATTCACCTGGATGATGCGCACGGTCATGAGCGCGAAGGCGATCGGCAGGATCATGTAGAAATACTTCATCGGCACGCCGAGGGTCTGGGACTTCCAGAAGAGGTTCATCTTGAAGAACACGAAGTCGATCGCGAGCCACACGAAGTAGAGATTGAACAGAACCCAGAGCAAATCGGCGATCGTTTCGGAGATCATCGCCACTTTCTTGGGGAAGGGCTTGAACTGCACGGTCACCCGGTTATGCGCCGCCAGGCGGGCGGCATAGCTCGCGCCGAAGAACACGAACCAGACGAACATGTAGGTCGACAGCTCTTCGATCCAGGAGATCGAGCGCCCGAAGATCTCCCGTGACACGATCTGTGCGAACAGCAGCGTCACGAACGAGGCGAGCAGGAAGCGGCAGATATAGCTCTCGATATTCTCGAAAATATGCTTGAGAACGCCCATCCGCCCCTCCTTTTTTTCTTCAGCTTGCCTGAGCGAAGGCTCGGGCCGGGTGGTGGTATCCGACCTGATCAGCCGGATACCACCTTGTCATTCATCGACCACCTCCCCAGGGAAACCAGGCCGCAAACCGTCAAGCCAGACGACTGCGGCCCTAGTCCATGAGGTGATCACATCACCGGCCGAGGATTTCCATGGCCTTGTCGAGCTTTTCCTGGCCGCCGATGCTGTCATAGTGCTTCGGCCAGACCGCCTCGGTCGCCATTTGGATCCAGGCCTGCTCGTCGTCGGCGGGAGCCGTGATCTCCATGCCCTTGGCGATCAGGTCTTCCTTGATCGAGGCTTCGGAGTCGCGCAGGAACTGGGCACTGTGCTCGGTGGCTGCCTGGCCGGCTGCGAGGATCGCCTCCTGCACCTCGGGGTCGAGGCCCTGGAACAGACCTTCGCTGACGATCAACGGCTCGATGGAGAACACGTAGCAGATGTCGGTGATGTATTTCTGCACCTCGTAGAACTTCATCGAGTGGATGGTGAGGTATGGGTTGTCCTGACCGTCGACGACACCCTGCTGCAGGGCCGTGAAGGTCTCGGACCAGGCCATCGGCGTCGGGTTGATGCCCCAGGCGTTGTAGCTGTCGATCATGATCTCGTTCTTCGGCACGCGGATCACCAGGCCCTCGAGATCCTCGACCGTCTCCACCGGCTTCTTGGAGTTGGTCAACCGTCGGCAGCCGGTATAGGTCCAGCCGATGATGCGCACGCCGGCATCCCGGATGGTGTTGTCCACCAGTTCCTGGGCGAGTTCGCTGTTGATCAGCTTTTCCGCTTCGTCGACGTTCCGGATGACGTAAGGCAGCGTAAACACGCCGACGCTCGGCGAGAACGGCGTGATGTTGTTGATCGCAAGCAGGGACATGTCGAGGAGGCCCATGGAGGCGTCGTTGACCGTGTTCTGCTCGCTGCCGAGCTGGCCGTTCAGGAACAGCTCCGCGGTGTAGGCACCGTCGGTGCGGGCTTGGAGCTCTTCGACGAACTTCTTGCCGAGCTCGTGCTGCGCGGAACCGGCGGCGTCACCAACCGCGATCCGAAAGCTGGTCTGGGCGGACGCGCTCTGCGCCGCGCCGAGAAGCGCCGTCAGCGCGATCGCCGCGCCTCCGATGAATTTCTGATGAAGCTGCATGTCATGCCTCCATGAGTTGATTGCGTCCCGCGGGGTGCGGGCGGTCAGGCCTGTGGTCGTTTCTCCGGAGGCTTTGATGGTCGCCATGATGCGTCGATCTCGCCGACCGGCAGCACCTCCCTCGTGTTCGTTCAAAATATTGTCTATCGCTCCATAAGCTTAACAAATAGATCCAGAACTGGCCAACCATGGAACCAGCCCCGGCTCGCACCGGCATGCGACCTTGCCATGATCAGCCGCCACCGAGCAGCGCGATGCCGGCGAGGATGATCGCACCGATGAACACGGTCTCGGCGAGGATCAGGGTGATCGCCTGGCCGCCGACATCGAAGATGCGCTTGAGCGAGGATTTCATGCCGACCGCGGCGATCGCGATCAGCAGCGCCCAGCGCGACGCGTCACCAGCCAGCTTCGACACGGCCTCGGGGATCAGGCCGATGGAGTTGATCGCGGCTAGTACGAGAAATCCGATGACGAAGGCCGGCAGGAGCGGCGGACGCGCAGCGCCGGGATCCGCCTCGATCGGCAGGGTGCGGATCACCAGCGCGAAGGTCAGCACGACGGGGGCGAGCATGGTCACGCGAATCAGCTTCACCAGGGTCGCAGTGTCGCCCGCTTCCTGCGACACGGAAAAACCGGCTCCGACCACCTGGGCGACGTCGTGGATGGTGCCGCCGATGAAAATGCCGATCGCGCGGTCGTCGAGTCCGAACTGCTGGGCGATGATCGGATAGAGCACCATGGCGATGGTGCTGAGCACGGTGACGCCCATGACGGTGAACAGCAGGTTGCGCTCGGAATGCTCGTTCTTCGGCAGCACGGCGGCGATCGCCATGGCGGCCGACGCGCCGCAGATCGCGACCGAACCGCCTGTGAGCAAAGCGAGCCGCCAGCCGCGGCCGAGAAGTCGGGCGCCGATCAGTCCGAACAGGATGGTGGCGATGACACCACCGACGATGAGCGCGATGGTGCTCGCTCCGAGATCGACCAGCAGCCCCGCACTGATGCGCATGCCGAGCAGTGCTACGCCAAGGCGAAGCACGGTCTTCGCCGTGAACTCGATCCCCGGAACGCAACGCCCCTCTTCGGCGAGGAAATGAAAGGCGATGCCGAGCAAGAGCGCCATCAGCATCGCCGGCACGCCGTAGTGATCCGACAGGAATTGCGACGTGATCGCGACCACCGCTGCGACCAGAAACCCAGGCCCGTATTTTCGGACCCGGTCGCTCAGACCCTGCAGACTGAGACGGTCGGCGATCGCTTGGGTGGTCATGATCCTGCTCCAAAGCACCGGCCCGCGAGCCCTGCGCCATCGACAGACATTGCCGGTAGACGCCGGCCCGCTTGACGTTTTCTTAACCCGAGGGCGCTACCATCCGCCCGATTCGCCGGCCCATGCGATCCTGGGAGTCCGAGCCTCGCCCCGATCCTTTCCGGCGGACGGGCGGATTCCCAGGATCGCATGGACCGGCAACAGCCCTACCAGGTCCGGGTTAACATTCTCCTAAGTCCGACGCGGACTTCGTTGACTTGCCTGACACCGACACCAGCGTCTGGTGTCTCCATCGCTCGGGTCGGGCGCCCGGTCCGAAAGCTGCGGCGCAAACCGTCGGACCGGGCACTGTCGCAAGTTCGGCCTGCCCCGGCTCGGGGCCGGACGCAGGCAAGTTCCCCCCGACCTGGGTCAGGTCGCCAGGGGCTGAGGACGCATGTCGGCCTTGTTGATGCCGGCGACCTTGACCGGCGTCTTCATGGCGTCGCGGCGGAAGGGTTCGCCGAGTTCCTGGTTGAGGACGACCTCGATGAAGGTGGTGACGCCGTCCTCCATCTGCTCCTTGATGGCGGTGCGGAGCGCCTCGGTCAGGCCGTCCATGGTCTCGGCCTTGACGCCCTTGAGGCCGCAGGCCTCGGCGACCTTGGCATAGTCGACGCCGACGTTGAGCTCGGTGCCGACGAAGTTGTCGTCGAACCAGAGCGTGGTGTTGCGCTTTTCCGCACCCCACTGGTAGTTGCGGAAGATCACCATGGTGATCGGCTTCCACTCGTTGCGCCCGCAGGCGGTCATCTCGTTCATGGAGATGCCGAAGGCGCCGTCGCCGGCGAAGCCGACCACAGGGAGATCCGGGCGGCCGATCTTGGCGCCGAGGATCGAGGGCAGGCCGTAGCCGCAGGGGCCGAACAGGCCCGGAGCGAGGTAGTGGCGGCCTTCCTTGAAGGTCGGGTAGGCGTTGCCGATCGCGCAGTTGTTGCCGATGTCGGAGGAGATGATCGCGTTCTCCGGCAGCGCCGCCTGGATGGCACGCCAGGCCTGGCGCGGGCTCATGCGCTCGGGGTCGCGGTTTCGCGCGCGCTCGTTCCAGGTGACGCCCTCGTCGTCGTCCTCGTGATCCATCGAGGACAGCTCCTGCGCCCAGCGCGACTTCGCCTGCGCGACCAGGTTCTTGCGCTCCTCGCGGCCGGCGTCACCGGCATCGTCCGAAAGCTGGTCGAGGATCTGCTCGGCGACCTTCCTGGCATCACCCTGAATGCCCACCGACACTTTCTTGGTCAAACCGATGCGGTCCGCATTGATGTCGACCTGGATGAGCTTGGCGTCCTTCGGCCAGTATTCGGTCTGGTAGGCGGGCAGCGAGGAGAAGGGATTGAGGCGCGTGCCGAGGGCGAGCACCACGTCCGCCTTGGAGATCATCTCCATCGCCGCCTTGGAGCCGTTATAGCCGAGCGGTCCGACCGACAGCGGGTGCGAGCCGGGGAAGGCGTCGTTGTGCTGGTAGTTGCAGCAGACCGGGGCGGACAGCCGCTCGGCGAGGGCGGCCGAGGCCGGGATCGCGCCGGAGAGCACCACGCCCGCACCGTTCAGGATCACGGGAAAGTCCGATGCGGACAGCAGTTCTGCAGCTTTCTTGATAGCGTCGGCGTCGCCGCTGGGATGGGCGATGTCGACGATCTGCGGCAGCTCGATGTCGATCACCTGGGTCCAGAAGTCGCGCGGAACGTTGATCTGGGCGGGCGCGGAGCCGCGCTTCGCCTTCAGGATCACGCGGTTCAGCACTTCCGCGATGCGCGATGCATCACGCACCTCCTCCTGGTAGCAGACGCAGTCCTCGAACATCGCCATCTGCTTGATCTCCTGGAAGCCGCCCTGGCCGATGGTCTTGTTGGCGGCCTGGGGGGTGACCAGGAGAAGGGGCGTGTGGTTCCAGTAGGCGGTGATGATCGGGGTCACCATGTTGGTGATGCCGGGGCCGTTCTGGGCGATCGCCATGGACATGCGGCCGGTCGCACGGGTGTAGCCATCCGCGATCATGCCAGCGTTCACCTCATGGGCGCAGTCCCAAAAGGTGATGCCCGCCTCGGGAAACAGGTCGGAAATCGGCATCATGGCCGAGCCGATAATGCCGAAGGCGTGCTCGATGCCGTGCATCTGCAGGACTTTGACGAACGCCTCTTCGGTGGTCATTTTCATTTCTTGTCACTCCTCGTTTTCGTGATTCGTCGATGACGGTGCTCTTTCAACAGGCGCCCGAAAATCTGGCCGCATACCGTCAAACTCGGCGGTGACGGCCGAAAGTCGATGACGTGGCCACGCCACCTAGAGGCGCTCGTCGCGGATGTAGTACCAGACATACATGAAGCGCTGGCCGAGGCGCCGGAACGGGGTCAGGACGCCGTGGCTGGGAAGCGGCGAGGTGAAGATCGGCAGGTCGAGCTCCCCGCCCTTGCCGGCGACCATCTGCGCCATGCGCCGCCCCGCCTGCGCGGAATACATGACGCCGTTGCCGCCGTAGCCCATGGCATAAAAGATCTGCTCGCCTTTGTCCGGCTGGAAGATTCTGGGCATCATGTCGTGGCTGACGTCGACCCAGCCCCACCAGGAATAGTCCAGATCGATGCCGCGAAGCGCCGGGAATTTGCGGTACAGGCCTTCCTGCAGCAGAGCGAGGTGCTTCGGGTTTTCGGCATCCTCGCCGGTGATCGCGCTGCGGCTGCCGATCTGCACGCGGCCGTCCGGCAGATAGCGGTAATAGTGCCGCAAGGTGCGCGTGTCAGTCAGCGGCGAGCAGGTCTTGAAGCCGCAGGCCTCCTTCTCGTCATCCTCCAGCGGGCGGGTGACGATCGAGTTGGAGAGGATCGGCATCAGCCGGTGCTTGGTGAGGCGGCTGAGGCCGGGCGGGGTGTAGCCCGCGGTCGCCAGCGCCACAGCCTTGGTCCGGACCGTGCCGCCGGGCGTGGTCAGATGATGCACATTGCCGACAGTCTTCCAGCCCATCACGGGGCTTGCCGGATGAATCCTGGCACCGAGCTTTCTGGCCAGGTTCTGGTAACCGAAGGCGAGCTTCGCCGCATGGATGCAGGTGCCGTCAGGTTCGTGCAAGGCGCCGGCCGCCTCCTGCTCCTTGACGTAGCGCTCATGCAGCTCGTCTCGGCCCATGACTCGCGAGCCATAGCCGAAGACGTCGTTCAGGAGCTTCGACTCCTTCTCCAGCTTCGCCATGACCGAAGGCTTGTGCGCGATATAGAGATGGCCGCCGTCCTGCGGATCGCAGTCGAACTCGCCCGACCGGATCAGATCGCGAAACACGTCGAAGGCCTCGACCACCTCGCCATGCATCTTCTTCGCGACGTCCACGCCCCAGCGCTGAATCCACTCCGAGCGCTTGAGCCGGCCCGACGAGATCTGCGCTTGGCCGCCGTTTCTGGTCGAGCAGCCCCAGGCGACGGTGTTGGCTTCGAGCACGACCGCCTTGATGCCGTGCTCCCTGGCCAGATGGATCGCTGTCGAAAGCCCGGTATAGCCGGAGCCGACCACGACCACATCGGCATCGACGTCGCCGGACACGGGGCCATCGTCCTCGGGGGGCGGCCCTGCCGTCCCGATCCAGTAGGTCGGCGCGTAGTCCCGGTTGTGGCCGGGGCCGGCGTCGACCAGCGGGTCGTAGTGGGGATCATAGCTGGCTTTCGGCCAGTGCTTCGGGCGGAGGCGGTCAGGCATGACCTTCGTCCATAAAAGAGGGCCTTGGCGAGAAAGGTTCAGGCGGCGAGCGGCGGGCGCTGTTTTCGAAAGGCGCGCTTCTTCGTGATCTTGCCGTCTTTCAAGGTGAAGAGATCCACGCCCTCGGCTTCGATGCGCGTGCCGTCGCCACCGGTGCCGCGAAAGATCCACTCGGACACCGCAAAATCGCCGTCCAGCCGGTGGCTGGTGGTTTCCCAATGAGCGTCGGGAAAGCTCTGCCAGACGCCGGCAAACGCGTCGCGCACGGCCTCTCTGCCGGTGATGCGCGTGCCGTAGACCTCGGCACCGCCCAGGGTCTCGAAGACGACATCCTCGCTCATGAAGGACACCGCCGCATCGGCGTCATGCCTGTTGAAGGCATCGAACAGGGCTTTCAGGTCAGCCAGATCGCCGCTCATGATCGTTCCTCCGGTCATTCAGTCATCGGAAAGGCTGCGCGAGATCCGCGCTTCCATTGATCGTGAAACTAGGCGTCCGGGCCGCATTCTCTTAGATCCAGAAGCGGCGAAAGGATAGCGCCAGTCGGCGCTCGGTCGAGCTTGGCGGCGATCGATCCCAGAATGTCGATCCCCTGGTCGATGCGGGTCACCGGAATTGACGAGAAGCCGAGCCGGAAGACGTTCCGCGGCGGGTCGTTCCGCTGGAAGAACACGTCACCCGGCTCGATCAGCACACCGGCGTCGCGGGCGGCGATCGCGAGCGCGCGGCTGTCCAGGCCTTCCGGCCCCTTCACCCAGACGCTGGAGCCACCGACGCCGCAGCTGATGTCGAAGGCCGGCATGGACCGGACGAGTGCCGCCTGCATGGCGTCGGCGCGCTCCTCGAGGACATCGATCAGCCTTCGCAGCAGCCGGTCGAAATGGCCGAGTGCCAGGAACAAAGCGAGGGCGCGCTGATTGTTGGTCGGCGCATGGCGAAGCATCAGGCGGCGAAGGGCGCGCGCCTCGCGGATCACGGCAGGCGGCCCGATGATGTAGCCGACGCGAAGGCCGGGTGCCAGGGTTTTCGAGAGGCTGCCGACATAGAGCACGCGACCGCCCTCGTCCATCCCGCGCATCGCCGGCGCCGCATCCGAGCTCAGTCCGAAATTGCTCTCGAAATCATCCTCGATGATCATCATGTCGCGAGCTTCAGCAAGCGCCAGCAGACGTGTGCGGCGATCGGTCGGCAGGCGCGCGCCGGTCGGGCATTGCCGGCTCGGCGTCAGAAACAGAAGGCGGCAGTCCTCCGATATGTCATCTGGGTCGATGCCCCGCCCATCCACCGGCAGTGGTTCGAGCCGGGCGGATTTCAGCGCGAAGATGTTGCGCGCATCGGGATAGCCCGGCTCCTCCATGCCGACCGTCATGCCGGGGCGGACCAGGAGCTCCGCCAGCAGATAGAGGGCCTGCTGCGCACCGAGCGTGATCATGATCTCGTCCTGCGTCGCCCAGATGCCGCGGCGCGGCAGGACGCGGGTGCGGATCTGCTCGACCAGCTCCGGATCGTCGCCATCCACCAGATCCGCCGCCCAGCCTCGGATTTCGAGCACGCTCAGCGCCTGACGTGCGCATTCGCGCCAATCGTTGATCGGAAACAGGGTCGGATCGGACTGGCCGTAGAGAAACGGATAGGGCGCGTTGATCCAGTCCTGGGGCTTGGCGATATTGCGCTGGGCGCTCGGACGGATCGCGAAGCGCGCCGTCCAGTCGAGAGCCACGCCGGACGACTCCGACGATTTCGGTCGGGTGGCGGACGGGTCCCGCTCGACCGGCCTCACGAAATAGCCGCTTCTCTCGCGCGCCTCCAGCACCTCCTCGTCGACCAGCTGCTGATAGGCGAGGAGCACGGTGTTGCGCGCCACGCCGAGGTTTTTCGCGAGCTCGCGGCTGGAGGGCAGCGGCATGTCGGCGCCGAGCCAGCCCTCGGTGATCGCACTCACCACCATCTCCCGCAGTCGCGCCTGCAGCGACCGGCCGCTCGCCGCCGTCCGCACGAACAGCCGATCCCACGAAGCATGGTCGATGCGGCGCGCCAAGGCCCCTCCCAAGTCGTTAAGTCGTTGTCGAGGCTCATGATCCCCCATGTTCTCCATCAGGGCAATGGCGCTGTGCCGGGTGGCCGGCGCCAACTGGTACTATCGAAGAGCGCTTCGCTGCCCTAGCCTTCCCCTAGGCATCCCGAACGACGAAGACCACCGCCATGAAGGCTCTCGACGATCTGCTGCAGCGCGCCGGAACCGATCCACGCCACATCGTGCTCGCGGAAGGCGAGGATCCCCGCGTGATCGAAGGTGCGGGCAAGGCGCTGCGCGCAGGTGTCGCGCGCATCACCCTGATCGGCCGCACCGATCTCATCCAGGCCGAGCTTGGGGTGATGGGCCTGCAGGACTTGCCGGTTGCGATCGTCGACCCCGCGGGCTCGCCGCTGCTCGATCCGCTTGCCGGGGAACTGCACCGGCTTCGCAAGGCCAAGGGCATGGACGCGGCGAAGGCCAGGGAGACCGCGCAAGACCCCCTCTATTTCGCCGCCCTCATGGTACGTCTCGGCCATGCCGACGGCTGCATCGGCGGGGCGGTCGCGACCACGGCGGACACGGTGCGCGCCGCGATCCAGGTGATCGGGGTCGATCCGCGCTACAGCCTGGTCTCCAGCTATTTCCTGATGATGCTCTTCGAAGCGCATCACGGCGATCTCAAGGGCGCTCTGGTGTTCGCCGACTGCGCGCTGGTGGTCGACCCGACTTCGGAGCAGCTCGCCGACATCGCTCTCGCCTCCGCAGAGAGCGCCAACACGCTCCTCGGCATCGAGCCCCGGATCGCCATGCTGTCCTTTTCCACCAGCGGCAGTGCCCGCCATCCGAACGTCGACAAGGTCGTGGCCGCGACCGAACGCGCCCGGGCCGCGCGGCCGGACCTCATGATCGAAGGGGAGGTTCAGCTGGACGCCAGCCTGGTGCCGGAGATCAGCCGGCGCAAGGTCAGGGACTCGGCCGTCGGCGGTCGCGCCAACGTCCTGGTCTTCCCCAATCTCGACGCCGCCAATATCGGCTACAAGATCGCCGAGCGGATCGGCGGCGCGATCGCCATCGGTCCGATCCTGCAGGGCTTGGCCAAGCCCGCGAACGACCTTTCCCGCGGCTGCAGCGCGACCGACGTTTTCCGCCTGATCGCGATCACCTCGATCCAGGCGCAGAGTCCGTCCTGAAGGCCGATGTCGGAAGGCAGTCGCCGGCGCAGGCTGCGATGATCTCGCCGATCAGGGCACAGTCCTCGATCGAGAAGGTCAGCGGCAGCCGCATGTCGAACAGCCCCGCAAGAATCGCATCGGTTGCGGGCAGGCGCTGATCGACCATATAGCGCCAGTGGTGATGGCTGCTGGTGAAGCCGGCGGGTTCTCGCGCACCGAACCATTTGAGCTCGACGCCGAGCGCCGCCGTCGCCGCCACGAACTCCCGGGCACTCTCCGATGTGGCGCCCGGCGCCAGGAACTGAATCGAGCTGCCGACGAAACGCTCCGCCTCCGGGCGGACCGGCAGCCGCAGCGCGGGATGGCCGCGAAGCGCCTCCTCGACGGTGCGATAGCGCTGGTTCCAGCGTTCGATGCGGTCTTCGAGAGCCGCGAGCTGCGGGCGAAGGATGGCGGCGCGCAGATTGTCCATGCGCCCGGAGAAGTTCGGCGTCTCGAGCCTGATGTCCTGAAACACCTCGCTTGCCGGTGCGGCACCGTGACGTTCGTAGAGCATGTAGGAGCCTGACATGACGATCGCGCGCGCCATGAAGGCAGGATCGTCCGAGGTCAAAAGGCCGCCTTCGCCGCTGTTGATGTGCTTGTAGGTCTGGGCGCTGAAACAGGCGGCATGGCCGAAATTACCGCTCTTCACGCCGTTCCAGGCAGCACCCATGGTGTGGGCGCAGTCCTCGATCATGGTGAGCCCGTGTCTTTCGACGATCGCGCTGAGCCGGTCCATGTCGGCGAGATGGCCGCGCATGTGCGAAAGGAGGAAAAAGCGCACATCGCCGGGCGCGGCCTTGGCGTCGAGGTCGTCGAGATCGATGGTCAGATCCTCGGTGATCTCGGCCAGGACCGGGCGGCCGCCGGCATTGACGATCGCACCCGGCACCGGGGCGAGCGTGAAGGCGTTGGTCAGCACCGCATCGCCCGGCTTCAGGCCGGCGGCGCGAAGGGCGATGTGGAGCGCATAGCCGCCCGATGCGCAGGCGAGGCAGAAACGGCTGCCCTGCCAGGCGGCGAACTCCTCTTCCAGGAGCGCGGTGATCGAAGTCTCGCCGGACGACGTGTTGTAGCGGTGCAGGCGACCGCTCCGCATGACCTCGACCGCCGCCGCAATCGCGTCCTCCTCGATCGGTTCCTGCTGGGTGAAGCTGCCGGTGAAGCGTTTTCGGGCCATGGGAGTCCGCCGAACGTCAAGCCGCCGACGAGGTCGCCGGCTGGTCGTAGCCGAACGCGCGGGTGTAGCCGAAGAGCGCCGCCGATCCGCCGGTGTGGACGAAGACGATGCGCTCACCCTTGCCGAAGTGCCCCTTGCGCACGAGGTCGATCAGCCCGGCTGCACTCTTTCCGGAATAGACCGGATCGAGAGCGATGCCTTCCAGGCGCGCGAACATCTCGATCGCTTCGATCGTGCCGGCTGTCGGAATGCCGTAGCCTTCTCCGACATATCCGCAATCGGCGACCACGTCCTCGCGCGAGACCACGTCCGGGCAGCCGAGCTTTTCCGCAGTCGCGGCGGCGAGCCTGAAGACGTTTGCTTCCTGCGGTTCTCTCGCGACGCGCACGCCGATGCCGAGCAGCGGAATGCCGGCGTTGATCGCCTTCAGGCCGACGATCATGCCCGACTGGGTGCCGGCGCTGCCGGTGGCGTGCAGGATGTGGTCGATGGCGAGGCCGTGGTCGTTGGCCTGCTGCACCAGCTCCATCGCGCAGTTGACGTAGCCCAAGGCACCGGTCGGACAGGAGCCGCCGCCAGGGATGGTATAGACGTTCAGACCGTCGGCGCGAAAACGCTCGGCGACCGTCTCGAGTTCGGCATTCATGTCGATCCCCGCCGCTCGACATTCGGTACTCGCGCCGAAGAGGTGGTCGAGGAAGACGTTGCCGTTCAGGTTGTAGTTCAGGTCCTTCGAGCCGAGCCGATCCTCCAGCAGAATGTGGCAGCGCATGCCGAGCCTGGCGGCGAAGGCCGCGGTCTGCCGCGCGTGATTGGACTGGGTGGCGCCCTGGGTGATCACCATGTCGGCGCCCTGCTCCCGGGCCTCGGCCATCAGGAATTCGAGCTTTCGCGTCTTGTTGCCGCCGGTGGCCAGGCCCGTGCAGTCGTCCCGCTTGATCCAGATTTCTGGACCGCCAAGCGCGTCTGAGAGCCGTTCCAGCGGCTCGAGGGCGGTCGGCAGGTGAGCGACGCGAAGCCGGGGAAAGCGGGCCAGATGCATGTCGAACGTCTCCAGGGTTAGCCTTTGCCGATCACTATACAGGCTCACCCGAACGCCAGTAGCCCCGCCGCCTCGGAAAAAGCGGCGTCGAAAGAACCGGGCCCGTGACCGCCGGTCACCCTTTGACGGCGCCGGTCATGCCGGAGACGTAATATTCGACGAAGAAGGAGTAGACCACGGCGACCGGCACCGAGCCGAACAGCGCACCCGCCATGAGCGAGCCCCAGAAGAAGACGTCGCCCTTGATCAGCTCCGAGGTGACGCCGACCGGGATGGTCTTGTTCTCCGGCGAGTGGATGAAGACGAGCGCGTAGAGAAACTCGTTCCACGAGAGGGTGAACGCGAAGATGCCGGCAGAAAGAATGCCGGGCACGGCGAGCGGCAGGATGATGTAGACCATCGCCTGGATGCGGGATGCACCATCGATGCGCGCGCATTCCTCCAGCTCCTTCGGGATGGTCGCGAAATAGCCCATCAGGAGCCAGGTGCAGAACGGCACGAGAAATGTGGGATAGGTGAAGATCAGCGACCATGACGTGTCCTGCAGCCCCATCCAGGAGACCACGCCGGTGAGCGGGATGAAGAGGAGCGTCGGCGGCACGAGATAGGTGACGAAGATGGCGATGCCGAAGGTGGTCGAGCCCGGGAACACCAGCCGGGACAGTGCATAGCCGGCAAGCACGCCCGCGAACAGCGAGACCGAGGTCGATGCGACCGCCACCCAGAGCGTGTTGACCGTCCATTCCCAAAAGAGCGTGCCTTCGAACAGCGCCTTCCAGTGTTCGAGCGTCGGGTCGCGCACGATGAAGGGCGACATCCTAGGATTGTAGAGCTCCGGGTCCGGCTTGATCGACGTGATGAACATCCAGAAGAAGGGAAACAGCATCGCGAAGACGAACATGAAGAGCGGGATGTAGAAGACGATCAGCCGCCGGAAATAGGTTTCGCCGACCATGTTGTTCATGGTGCTACTCCCCGCATTAGCCACTGTTTTTCAACATTGTCTGCGAGGCGATCGCCGCCCTCGACGAGCCTAATGCTGTCATGGGTAACGGGGCACGCCCGGCAAATCATGCCCATGATCATTTGTTCAGGCCCTCCCGCTTCAGGTACCAGAGCTGGAAGACGATCACCAAGGCGAGGATCGGCAGCATGAACAGGGCGACGGCGGCACCCTGGCCGAGATTGCCGGAGCCCATGCCGAGCTGGTAGGCGAGCGTGGCGAGCAGGTGGGTCTCGTTGTTGGGCCCGCCGCGGGTCAGGATGTAGACGAGCTGGAAATCGGCGAAGGTGATGACGATCGAGAAGACGACGACCACGATCGCCACCGGCTTCACCATCGGCAGGGTGACGTGCCAGAACTTTTTCCAGCCGGTGGCGCCGTCGATGTCGGCGGCGTCATAGAGCTCTGGCGGGATGGTCTGCAGGCCGGCGAGGAAGGAGATGGCGAAAAACGGAAGCCCGCGCCAGACGTTCACCAGGATCACCGAAAACATCGCCCAGTTCCCGTCGCCGAGCCAGAGCGGGCCGCGGAAAAAGCCCCAATTTTCCTTCAAAACCACGCCGAAGAGGCTGATCTCCATCTGATAGAGCCAGCGCAGCGCCCAGTTGAAGACGCTGAAGGTGGCGTCGAACATCCACAGCCAGGCGAGCGTGCTCAAGACCGTCGGTACGATGAACGGGAGCAGGACACCGGCGCGGGTGATGCGCGCAAACTTGAATTTGCGATTGAGCAGAACGGCCAGCCACATGCCGAGTGCGGCTTTGAAGATGGTGGCCATGGTGGTGAAGAACAGCGTGTTCCAGAAGGCCGTCCAGAAGATGTCGGAGGCGAAAAGCTGTCGATAATTGCCAAGCCCGATGAATTCGCCGGGCGTGCCCACCAGCTTGTCGGTGAGCGACATCCAGATGCCGAGGACGAAGGGATAGGCGATGAAGACGATGATCAAAAGGAAGGCCGGCATCAGCAGCACGTAGCCGAGGACCTTTTCGTCTTCCAGAAGCTCGAAGGCCCGCTGCTTGAAGGTCTGGGGCCGATGGCCGGCTGACGCCTGGAGACCTGTCATATCAGTCGACATCGGCAATCTCGCCAAGGGTCAAGGCCGTAGGCCGAAGAGAGGAGGTGCGGCCGGGACCACCTTTTCCGGTCCCGGCCTCCCCCGTTTTTCGCCGAACAAGTCGACGCGCCCGCCGCGCGGATCAGGCGCCGTAGACGTTTTCGAGCTCCTGCTGCGCCCAGGCCGCCGCCGTCTCCGGGTCCTCGCCCTGGACCGCACGGGCGAACATATCGACGACGATGTATTTCTCCTGCGCTTCACCGGAGGCCCGGTTCCAGGGGCCGGCATAGCCGGAGGTGCGACCGTATTTCGGGTTGTCCTTGTAGATCGTCAGCGCCGGATCGGACTCCCAGATCGGATGCGCCTCCCACTTCGGCAGAGCGCCCTGCACGTAGCCTTCGTTGACGTTCATGAAGGCGTCGAAGTTGTCATCCTGGTTGAAGAAGCGGATGAGCTCAGCGGCCGCCTCCTTCTCCTCGGAATACTCCATGATGCTGAGCGAACGCGGACCGACGAAGTGGTAGCGGCCGTTCGGTCCTTCCGGATTGAGGAAGTGATCGAGATTCTCGGCAAGGCCGGGGTATTTGTCGGCGTCCCTCTTGGCGACGAAGTAGATGCTGGCGCCGTTCAGGGTCGCGCCGATGGTCTGGCCGAGGAAGGCGCGGTTGTTGGAGCCGTCGTCCCAGGCGAGGCCGCCGGGATCGCAGCCCGCCTCCCAGAAGCGCGCCATGAATTCGAGTGCTGCATGGGTTTCCGGCGAGTTGATGACGACATTGCCGTCCTCGTCGACCTCCTGGCCGCCATAGCTCCACATCAGCGGATAGGCGAAGGTCGGCGCGTCGCCGAAGGTGTGGCCGAGCGTCTGGCCGACCGGCAGGTTGGCGTTCTTCAGCGCCTCGCCGACGGTGAGATACTCTTCCCAGGTGTTGGGAACCTCGAGCCCGAGCTCCGCGAAAATGTCCTTTCGATAGACGATGGCGTTGCCGATGTTGAAATAAGGCACGCTGCGCGCCGTGCCGTCGACGGTCACGGCGCCCGTCGCCCAGTCGTAGAAATCGCCGCCGCCCATCTCTTCGAACAGTGCGCTGTGGTCGGCGAGCCCGCTCGCATAGAGATGCGGCTGATTGGCGTTCATCTGGATGACGTCGGCGCCGGAACCACTCTCGATCGCGGCGGTGATGCGGGCGGCCATGTCGTTCTGATTGATGAACTCGATGGTGACGTCGACGCCGGTCGCCTTGGTGAACTCCTCGGCCTGCCGGCTCATCTCGGGATCGGCGGCGCCGATGAAGCTCGACCACTGAAGGTAGTGCAGCTTCCGCTCCTGCGCGATCGCCGGCGCCTGGCCGCCGAGGAAGGAAGCGGCCGCGAAGGACGCACCGGTCAGCGCGGTATTCTGGGTGAACTGGCGGCGGGTGAGGCCCTTGCCGACGGTCGTGCCGGTTTTGCTGATGTCTGTTTTCTTCATCTTATCACTCCCTGATTGAGCTGTTCCGCAGCAGACCGCAACCTCTGCAACCCGCTCACCTGACAGCACCGGTGCAAAGACCGTGGATTCGTTGTTGTTGAAAGGCTAGTGCTTAATGAAGCCCTGATCAACACGCTAACCGACAAAGTCGATCGACAGGGACGAAGTTCGTCGAGGGGAAGGAGCGTCATGGCCAGAATCAACCGCGCGATCGAACTCCTTGAACAACAACAACCGGTCTTCTTCACCGGCGTCACCGAACTCGGCTTCGAGAGCGGCAGGCGCCATGCCGCACACTGGGCGGACTATCTCACGATCGATCTTGAGCATCTGCCCTTCGACATGGCGGCCCTTTCCGCCTTCATGGACGGGCTGATCGACGGCGGCCCGACGGCGAGCGGCCATCGCACCCCCGCCGTCGTCGTCACCTTGCCGACCGACGGCGCGTCGGAGGCGATGGTCCGCACCAATAGCTGGATGGTCAAACAGGCGCTCGCGACCGGCGTTCACGGCCTGATGCTCTGCCATGTCGAACATCCGGACGCCGTTCGCGCGTTTGTCGAATCCGCGCGCTACGCCTTTCAGGATGTCGGTGTCGGCGATCGCCTCGGAACGGGCCGGCGCGGGTCCGGCGGTCAGGCGCGTGCGGCCGAGGTCTGGGGATTGCCGGTCGCCGACTATCTCGATCGCGCCGACGTCTGGCCGCTCAATCCGGGCGGCGAGCTGATGCTCGGCCTCAAGATCGAAGACCGGCGGGCACTCGACCGGGCCGAAGCCTGCATCGGCGTGCCCGGCATCGCGTTCGCCGAATGGGGCCCGGGTGATATGGGTATGTCCTTCGGCCGGAAAGACGCCCATGATCCGCCCTACCCCGACGAGATGCTGGAGGCGCGGAAAACCGTCAAGGCGGCCTGCGATGGGGCGAAGGTGGCCTTTCTCGACGTGGTCACGCCGGCGACGGTGAAGGCGCGGCTCGAGGAGGGCGTGATGGTCGGCGCGGCCGACGAAGAGGCCGCGGCGATCGGGCGTCGCCTCGGCGGCCGGGAGGTGTGACATGGTGAGCAAAACGATCGTCGGCATCGAAGGGGACGGTTTTCTGGTCGACGGACGGCCGACCTATCAAGGCCGGCGCTATCGGGACATGAAGATCGAAGGGCTGTTGCTCAACGCGCGGCTGGTTCAGGGCGTGTTCGACGATCGCAACCCGGACACGCGCGGGCGCTGGGCCTATCCGGACGGCCCCTGGGACCCCGAGCGCAACACGGCCGAATTCATCGCCATGATGCCGGCATGGCGCGCCGCCGGTCTGATCGGCTTCACCATCAATCTGCAGGGCGGCAGTCCCGAGGGCTACAGCCGAACACAGCCCTGGGACAACGCCGCGTTCTCACCCGAGGGCGAGCCCGACCCCGCCTATCTCGAGCGGCTGGGCCGCATCCTCGATGAAGCCGACCGTCTCGGCATGGTGCCTATCCTCGGGCTTTTCTATTTCGGCCAGGACCAGCGCCTCGGCGACGAGCGCGCCGTGGTGCGTGCGGTCGAGGCGGTCACCGACTGGCTGATCGGCCGCGGCGATCGCCATGTGCTCATGGAGATCGCGAACGAGGTCGACGTCGGCCACTACACCCATGAGATCGTCCGCGAGCAGCGCTGCCACGAGCTGATCGAGCTGGTGCAGGCGCGTTCGGCGGGAAGGCTGGACACGCCGGCCGGCCGGCTTCTGGTCAGCACCAGCATGCGCGGCGGCACGCAGCCGCCCGATCCGATCCTGCGCGTCGCCGACTTCATCCTGCTGCACGGCAACAGCGTCGAAGACCCCGACCGTATCCGCGGGATGGTCAGGCAGTGCCGCGCCAATCCCGCCTATCGAGGCCAGCCGATCCTGTTCAACGAAGACGACCATTTCGACTTCGACGCCGCCGACAACAACATGCTGGCGGCGATCGGCGACTATGCAGGCTGGGGCTATTTCGACTATCGCATGGACGGCGAGGGTTTCGACGACGGCTATCAGAGCGTGCCGGTCAACTGGGCGACCAGCTCGGCGCGAAAACGGGGTTTCTTCGACCTGCTGGCCGAGGTCACCGGCACGAAGAAGGAAACGAAAGCACCATGACGGGAGATGTTTCATGAGCAAGGAAATCGCGGTGATCGGGCCCCAGCGGCCTGAAGTGCTGGCGGCGCTGAAAGCGGAATTCACGATCCATGACCTGACCGGCGCATCAGATCGCGTGGCGGCCCTGCAGCCGATCGCGGAACGCATCGGGGCGGTCGTGACCAACGCCATGGCCGGCGTGCCGACCGAGGTGTTCGACGCGCTGCCCAATCTCGAACTCGCCGCGATCATGGGCGTGGGCCTGGAAAAGACCGACACCGCCCGCGCCAAGGAACGCGGCGTCACCGTGACCACCACGCCCGTCCTCTACGACGACGTCTCCGACCTCGGCATCATCCTCGCCATGACCGCGTGCCGGCGCATCGTGCAGGCGGACGGCTTCGTGCGCTCCGGCCAGTGGCTGAAAGGCCGCTACGCGCCCGCCACCAAATTCTCAGGCAAGCGCGCCGGCATCCTCGGCTTCGGCCGCATCGGCGTGGCGCTGGCCAAACGCCTCGAAGCCTTCGACATGGCCATCGGCTATTACGACCCGCTGCCCAAGGAAGGCGTGCTCTACAAGGCCTACCCCTCGGCCAAGGCCCTCGCCGAGGACGTCGACATCCTGTTCCTCGCGGCAGCCGGCGGCCAGGGCGCCGGCCACATCGTCACGAAAGAAATCCTGAACGCCCTCGGCCCGACAGGCGTCTTCGTCAACATCGCGCGCGGCTGGCTGGTGGACGAGGCCGCCCTCATCGACGCCCTCCAAACCAAAAAAATCGCCGCCGCCGGCCTCGACGTGTTCGAGGACGAGCCCAACGTCCCGAAGCCCTGTTCACGATGGACAACGTCGTCCTCACCCCCCACATCGCCAGCAACACGACGGAAACCATGACCGCCATGGGCAACTGCGTCCTCGACAACATCCGCTCCTGGTTCGCCGGCAACGGCGCCGTCACTCCCATCGGCGGCAACGTGCCGCCTCGTTGACTCGGACCGCCTCTGCCTGGGCCGACGGTTTGCGCCCAAGACCTGACACGGTGGGCGTTTCGGCTTGACCTTGGCGCCGGGAGCGTATTGACGTACCCGCAGTTGAACAGTGCAGAGGTCAGCGGCCTATGGCGGACCAGCCGGCGCAGGCGTTTTTGAGCTATGCCCATGCCGATGACGAGTATCTGAATGGCGGCATCACTTGGCTGCGGGACGAGCTGCAGCGCGGCATGCGCGCCTGCACCGGCAAACCCTTCGAGATCTTTCTGGACAAGGACGGCATCGCCTTCGGTCAGCATTGGCCCAGTCGGCTCGACGAGCCGCTGGCGGGTGCTCGCTTCCTCATTCCGATCCTGACACCGTCCTACTTCACCAGCCAGGCATGCCGCGCGGAGGCGGCGGCGTTTCTGGAGCTGGAGAGCGCTTCGGGCAGGCGGGATCGCATCCTGCCGATCTACCTGATCGAGGCGGATGTCCTGGATCAGCCCGAGCGCCGGGCCGCAGACGCCCTTGCCCAGGCGCTGCATGAGCGGCAGTACGCCAACTGGCAGGACGCCGCCTTCGAGCTTTCGGACTCGCCGCGCATCAGGCAGCGTGCCTTCGAGCTGGCGAAACGGATCAAGGCGGCTTCGGAGCGCATCGCCGGCGACGCACCGCCGATCGTGCCGGAACAAGGGCCTGGGCCGCGCTTTAGGGTCAACGAGGAAGGCTTGCTCGATCGCGCGCCGGATGAGTCGGGCAAGCCGGTCGAGGATGATGTCAGGCTCCGCTCCCTGCAGGACGGTCTCATGCAGACCTGCGATCGCCTGACGAAAGCGTTTGCGAGCGGTCCCGGACAGAACGCCTTCGCCTATCTGATCGACGACGTCGGCGGTTATCGCGAGGTGGTCGCGACTCCCCTTGCCGAGATGCAGATGACCGACGTCTGGTGGCGCGGCCTCGGCCTGCAGAAGACGGCGGAGGCGGTGGCGCGCGACGTCAAGCGCTTCGAGCTGCCGCTGGAAGACGAGCAGCAGGCGTCCCTTGACATGCTGATGACCCTGCATGCCACCTTCATCCTGTCCACCGAGGAAGGCGAAGCGCTGCAGGCGAAGGCGGATCGCTACACCGCCAGCCGGGACCAGCAGGCGGCGCTGATCGAGGCGACGCAAGCGCTGAATCGGGCGGTGCAGGACAGCGTCGATCTGGTGACCGGGGACGTCAAACGCCTCCTGGAGCGATTGAATGACCATCTCGGCGAAGGCGGCCATCCCGAACGCCAGCTGGTGACGGCGCAGACCGCCAACCGTAATTTTTTGACTGCTGCCGGCGAGGCCGCGACCGGCAGGGATTTTTCGGATGTTGGCGACGCCGCGGCCCAAAAAGCCGGACGCTCGTCGAGCGCGTTCCTGATCAAGGAGGAAACGCTGGTCCAGCGGCTGGTCGCCAGCGGCCATCGCGGCCTGTCGTGGCTCGGCCAGTTCATCGGCTGGCTTAAAGTTCCATCCGCCCCCTTGGCGCCGCCCGCGCCTGCGATCGTCAAGGAAAGCTTCTGGACGCCCGGCCGCGTGTTTCGCGACGTCGATGCGCCCTGGTGCCCGGAGATGGTGGTGATCCCGGCGGGTGAGTTCATGATGGGTTCGCCTGAGGACGAGGATGGGCGGTTCGACAACGAAGGGCCGCAACATCTCGTAACCATCGAGAAGCCCTTCGCGCTCGGGCGCTATCCCGTGACCTTCGAGGAGTTCGACTTTTTCTGCGAGGAGACCGGGCGCGAGAAGCCGGAAGATCAAGGCTGGGGACGGGGTCGGCGGCCGGTGATCAATGTGAGCTGGACAGATGCCGGCCAGTACTGCGGCTGGCTGACGAGAGAATGCAGCCTCACCTATGTTCTGCCGAGCGAGGCGCAATGGGAATATGCCTGCCGCGCCGGCTCGCGGGCGGCCTACGCCTTCGGCGAGACCATCGACAAGACCCGGGCCAATTTCACCGGAACGATCGGCAGGACCAGCGAGGTTGGCGCCTATCCCGCGAATGCCTTCAAGCTGGCCAAGGGGCTTCGACATGCACGGCAATGTCTGGGAGTGGTGCGACGACCACTATCATCCTGACCATGAAGGCGCACCTTCGATTGCCAAATCCCGATGGAAAGGTCGCGCTGATGGCGACCGCGTGGTGCGCGGCGGGTCCTGGACTTTGCGAGGCCAGGGTCGCGCGCTCCGCTTCTCGCAGCAGGTCGAGCCGGGCGATCGCCTCGTCAGCCTCGGCTTCCGCTGTGCCGGAGTTCAGGAAGCGTGAGCTCAGGAAACAGCGGAGCGACGGGGCCGAGCTGGGCGGCGAGCGGAGCCGCCGACCGTGCCGGACCCGCTTGCGCAGCGTCGAGCGGGAGGATGGGGTTTCCAAAGGGGCTTGCCCCTTTGGCCGAAATTTTTTTCACTTATCGAGCTTCGCAAGGCCCGAAAGCCGAGCCTACGACGCCCCCGCCCGCTAAGGCAACTCAACGCCGCGGCGCGTCGCCGCCCGCTAGCCTAGGACGGAAAAGCTGCTTTCCTTGTTGATCTCGCGTTTGCGGGAGTAGAAGCCGACGTCGAGGTCGCGGTCGAGATAGGGGAGGCGGAACTGGAGCGGCTGCTGATCGTGGTCGTTGCCGGCTTCGCAGTAGTCGACCAGGGCGGCCATCATCTTGCCGGCGATCGGGGCGTTCTTGAATTGGTTGCCGCTGGAGCCGCAGGCCATGTAGAAGCCGGGCAGGCTGGACTTGTCGTAGATCGGAATCCAGTCCTCGGTGACGTCGTACAGCTCGACCACGCCGCGCATCCGGCTCGGGATGCCGAGGGACGGCACGCGCTGGGCGTAGCGCTGCACCTGGGTGGTCCACTGGTCGGTGAAGTCGCGGTTGAAGTCCTGGTCCTCGGCCCAGTCGTGCTCGTCGCAGGGCGGGTCTTCCGAGCCGATCAGGATGTGGTTGCCGTGCTCCGGGCGGATGTAGCAGCCGATGTCGCTGTCCGAGACCACGATCCCCTGCCCCTCGAAGTCGAAGCCCTTGTCGGCGAGGGCACATGCGCCACCTCCTGGCGAAGCGCGCGGGTGGTGATGGTCATGTCCCCGGTGACGCCGGCCATCGCGTTGATCCTGCCGGACGCCGGCCCGCCGACATTGAGCACCACGGGTGCTGCGATGACCTCACCGCTCGCCAGCCGGACGCCGGCGCAGCGTCCATTCTCGTTGATGATATCCGCGACGGATTGGTTGAAGCGGAAGGCGGCGCCTTTGGCCTCGGCAGCACGCATCAGGTTGTGGGCGGAGAGCTGCGGGTCGGTGATGTAGCCGGCCGTCGGGAAGAACACGCCTGATGCGACGCGCCCGCCATTGCTCTCGCCGAACGCCGGGTCGTCCATGCGCTTCGGCGGGGCGAAGCTCGCCAGGCTGTAGATGGGGAGGCGCTCCTCGATCTTGGCGGCGTCCCAGTCCTCGAACGGAATGCCGAGTTCACGGCAAAAGCCTTTGTGCTTCTCCAGATGGCCGTTGGCCTCCGTCGCCATTACCAGGCAGCCGCAGTCGACGAAGCGCGCATAGCCCTGCTCGTCCGGGACGCCGAGATAGTCGGCCCAGTCCCGCCAGTAGAAATAGCCTTCGTAGGCAAAGGCGGCGCCGGCGAGGGTCGAATAATGCACGCGGATGATCGCGCAGGACCCTCCCGTCGAGCCCGTGCCGGCGTCGTGGTTGCGATCGACGGTGATCGTGCGATAGCCGAGCTTGGCGAGCTCGAAAGCGCAGGCGGCGCCGATCACGCCCGCCCCGATGATGATCGCATCCGCATCCCTGGTCATGGCTTTACCCTAGCTCTCGGGCGACGCGCCGCCCTCCTCGGTTCGTCTCGCGATGAAGGCATCCAGCTCCCCGATCCTCGCCGGATCGATCGCCGGCGACTCGAACTCGTCCAGCACCTGCTTCCAGATGCCGTTCGCGCGCTCGGTCGCGGTCTGGGCGCCGGCTTCGGTCCACTGGCCGAAATTGGACCAGTCCGAGACGAACGGCGCATAGAAGGCGGTGCGGTAGCGGTCCATGGTGTGGGCGGTGCCGAAGAAATGCCCGCCGGAGCCGACGTCCCTGATCGCTTCGAAGGCCAGCTCCGCCTCGTCGAAGCGCGCCGGCTGCATCAATTCGGCCATCTGCTGCAGCATCTCGATATCGATGATGTATTTTTCCATGGACGCGGTGAGGCCGCCCTCGATCCAGCCTGCCGCATGCAGCACGAGATTGGCCCCGCCGAGCGTCGCCCCCCAGAGCGCCATCTGGCTTTCATAGATCGACTGTGCATCCACGCAGTTCGAGGCACAGGGCATCGATGAGCGCCAGGGCAGATCGAGAAAGCGCGCGAGCTGGCCGCTGGCAAACGCGGCGCGCACATTCTCCGGTGTGCCGAAGGCTGGCGAGCCCGACTTCATGTCGACATTGGAAGTAAAGGCACCATAGACCACAGGCGCGCCGGGCTTGGCGAGCTGGCTCACCACCAGCGCCGCCAGAAATTCGGCATGCTGCTGCACCAGCGCGCCTGCGATCGTGACCGGCGCCATGGCGCCTGCCAGGGTAAAGGGCGTGATCACCGAAGGCTGGCCGGCCTCTGCGAAGGCGATCAGCCCCTGCAGCATCGGAATGTCCAGGATCAGCGGCGAGTTGGTGTTGATCACCGTCCAGATGCACGGCGTCTTTTCGAACTCCGCTTCGGACAGGCCACGCATGATGCGCATCATCCTGAAGCCGTCCCGGACCTGCGGCGCGCCGCGGCTGAACAGGAAGGGCGGCTTGCGCGACAAGGTGAGCTGGGCGCGCATGGTGGCGTAGTGGCGCACCTCCGGCGCCACGTCCTGCGGCTCGACGTTCGGGCTCTGCACATGGATGACGTCGTAGTGCTCGCCGAGCCTGATGATATTTTCCGAAGCCTCGAGCGTGCCAGGCCGCTTGCCCTTGTCGAGATCCGAGATATGCGGTGCGCCGCCGACCGAGCACCATGTCACGCGCCGCCCGCCCCAATCGACCGAGGCCTCCTCGTCAGCGCCGTGGAGCCTGATCGAAGACGGTGCCGATGCGATCGCCTGGGCGACGATGCCGCGGTCAAAGCGCGCCATCATCGACGCCTCGTCCACATCGATGCCGCCTTGCTTCAGGAGCAGCCGCGCTTCCGGGAAGAGGATCCTCACGCCCAGCTCCTCCAGCACGCGAAGGGCGGTTCGGTGGATCTGCTCGATCTGGTCGTCGGAATAGAGGCGGACGGGCTCGAAGGGGTTCTGCAGGTCCCGATAATCCACGGTCCGCTGCATGGCGGCGGGTGCGTCCTCCGATCGGCCGCCGCCCCGTCGCCCGCCGCGTCGCCGCTCGCGCGACATGGCGGCCTCTACGCCCGCATCCTGGAGCCGTTCGGATCGTGCGGGCTGGGCTCGATCACCCTGGCACCGCGCTCGACGCCGACGATATGGGTGGTGAGCTCGGTGCCGGGCGTGCCACACCCCGGTTCGACCAGCGCCATCGCCAGGCTCTTGCCGACGGTGTGGCCATAGCCGCCCGAGGTGACGAAACCGACCCGCCTTCCCTCCGCCCAGATCGGCTCGAAGCCGGAGGCATCGGCGTCTTCGGCGTCGACCTCGAGGGTGACCAACCTTTGAGGCGCCGTGCCGCCATCCCGTTCGGCCAGCGCCGCCTCGCGCCCGATGAAGTCGCCCTTGCCGAAGGCGATCCAGCGGTCCATGCCGGTCATGCCCGGCGTGTAGCCCTGGGTGAACTCCTTGCTCCAGATGCCGAAGCTCTTTTCCAGGCGAAGGGAATTCAGGGCGTAATAGCCATATTCGCGAAGGCCGTGCGCGGCTCCCGCTTCCAGCAGCATCTCGCGGAGCGTGATATGCTCGGCGGCACTGCAATTGATCTCGTAGCCGAGCTCTCCCGCCACCGAAAGACGCCCGACCTTCGCGCGGATCAGGCCGACGTCGAGCTCGGCGCAGCCCATGAACGGCAGGGCCTCGTCGCTCACATCCTGATGCGTGAGCGCTGCGAGCACTTTTCGCGATTTCGAGCCGGAGAGGGAAAAACCGACGGTCGCGTCCGAGATGTCGCGGACCGCGACGCCGTCGTCCAGGTGATCGGAAAACCAGCGCATGTGCCACTGACGGAGATAGTAGGATCCCATGATCCACCAGCTGCCGTCGCCCCAATTGAAGACGGTGAGATCACCCTTGAGGCGTCCGTCCGGGCCGAGCATCGGCGCCAGGCGGCAGCGACCCGCCGCGGGGAGACGTCCGGCCGTCAGCCTGTCCAGCCAGGCCGAAACGTTCGGCCCCGTCACCTCGAATCGCGAAAAGCCCGATATGTCGAGCAGCCCGACGTCGTCACGCACCGCACGACATTCCTCGGCGACGATCGGAAAGGCGTTGGAGCGTTTGAGCGTCGGCGTCTCCTCGAAGCCTTTGGGCGCGAACACCAGCGGGCTCTCGAGGCCCCAGCTGCAGCCCCAGATCGCGCCAGCCGCGCTCATCGCATCGTAGGCCGGCGCCTTCCTCAGCGGCCTGCCCGCCGGCAGCTGCTCGTTCGGGTAGGTCATGACGAAGCGGCGCGAATAGAACTGGCCGGTGGTCTGCTTGATATATTCGCGGTTCGAGGCGAACGGGCCGTAGCGGGCGATGTCCATCGGCCAGGTGTCGGCCTCGGCCTCGCCATGGATCATCCATTCCGCGAGCGACTTGCCGACGCCGCCGCCCTGGAGGAAGCCGGCCATCACGCCGCAGGCCAGCCAATAGTTGCGCATGCCCGGCACCGGCCCGACCAGCGGATTGCCGTCCGGCGAGAAGGTGAAGGCGCCGTTGACCCAACGCTTGATGCCGGCGGTCTGCAGGACCGGGTAGCGCTCGAAGCAGAGCGAGAGTTCGTCCTCGATGCGGTCGATGTCCTCCTGGATCAGCTCGAAGCCGTAATCCCAGGGCGCACCGTCCATGTTCCAGTGCTTGTGCGTGACCTCGTAGATACCGAGCAGAACCCCCTGCCCTTCCTGGCGAAGATAGGAAAAACCTTCGAGATCGACCATCATCGGCACCTCGAAATCCATCGCCTGGACCTCGGGGATGGTCTCGGTGACGAGATAGTGATGTTCCAGCGGCGAGACCGGCAGATCGAGCCCGACCATGCGCCCGACCTGCTTCGCCCAGAGCCCGCCCGCGTTCACGACATGCTCGGCATGCACCTTGCCTTTCTCCGTCACCACGTCCCAGGAGCCGTCGGGCCGCTGGCTCAGCGCCTCGACCTTGTTGTGCTCGATCACCTCCGCACCGCGCATCCTGGCGGCGCGGGCATAGGCGTGAACCACGCCATTGGTGTCGATATAGCCCTCGCGATCCGCCCAGAGCCCGCCGATCACGCCGGTCACGTCCATGATCGGGCATTTTTCGCGGATTTCCTCCGGCGTCATGAGGTGGCAATCCTCGATGCCGATGGTCTGGAAGACGCGATAGGCGGATTGCAGCCACTCCCAGCGTGCGGGTGCCGAGGCGACGCTGATGCCGCCGGTCATGTGCAGGCCGATGTCCTGGCCCGATTCCTCCTGGATCTCCGAGAGCAGATCGATAGTGTAGGCCTGGAGTGCGGCCATGTTGGGATCGGCGTTCAGCGCGTGCACGCCGCCGGCGGCGTGCCAGCTGGAGCCCGCGGTCAGGACCGAACGCTCGATCAGGGCGACGTCGGTCCAGCCGAACTTGGCGAGGTGGTAGAGCACGCTCGCCCCGACCACGCCGCCGCCGATCACCACGACACGGTATTCGGACTTCATCCCGCACCTCCTCCTTCGCATATGCCCGCCTGCCGAAAGGCCGTCACCTTCGGCCCTTTTTGCCTTGTTAGACCGTGATCACGGCCGTGAGCTTCAGATCCGCGACATCTTCGGTCGGAAACGGAAGGAAGTCGCCGCGAAACGCGCTCCGGGCCGGCCGGAGAGCATAGACTGAAGGTTGAAGCCGTGGCGACGGCAATGCCTTGAGGGCGTGGACAAACCTTCCGCAAATGCCAAAATCACACCCGTCCATCGAAAACCATAAATAGCCATGTCGACAACCCGCCACATTTAAAGAAGAAAATCAGCGCCTTGCAATGACACCCTGAGTTATCTAGCAATAAGACATTGATCATCCGGGAGTGCTCGATGCGCAGCGATTTGAACCTCGTCGACGATATGTTCACCATCGATTCGCCGCTCGGCCCGATCTCGACCCCAATCGGCGAGATCAGACGGGCGAGGCGTTTTCACGACGTCCTGTTCGATCCGAAAACCAGCCTCAGCCGCCGCAGCGACGACCTTCGCCCCTGGGTCATCGTCGGCCGGCGCGGGGCCGGCAAGACCGCCTTTCTCTATCACCGCTGCTTCAGCGGCGCCTACGAACATCAGGTGGAGATCGAGTCCGCCCAGGTCTTTCGCACCATATGCCGCATGATCGAGAAGGTGCTCGACAACGACAACAGGGGCTTTGCGCCCTTCGTCGAAAACGTCAGCCGGCTCTGGAAGGCGATCCTTGTGACGTCGGTCGCGTCCAAGATGTGCAACGGCTATCGGCACGACGCAACCTTCAGGGACGACCCTTATCTCCTGGTGATGGCCGACTATCTGCAGAGGATCGGCGTTCAGCGCCAGACCGCGCCGCGCAGCATGATGAACCTGCTCCTGAAGAAGGCGCGTGAATATGATTCGGGCGCATCGCTCGACATCACGGAAGATCTGGAGGACATCCTGATCAACCAGCTCGGCGTCGGCGAAGCCAACGACGCTCTGGAAGCTTTCTGCGAGAACCATCGGCAGAGGGTGATCGTCCTGATCGACTCCGTGGAGCACTTCCCGATCGACGATTTTCGCATGGACGCCGCCGCCTCGGGCCTGCTCCATCTCCTGAGCCAGCTTCGCCTCAGCTACGCGCCGGTCCACATCTGCTTTTGCGTGCCGTCAGAGCTCTACCCTCACTTCGCGACCCAGATTTCCGCCAATCCCGAGAAGGATTTCGAGAGCAAGCTGATGCTGCAATGGAGCGCTTACGAACTGATCAAGATGAGCGCCCTGCGACTCGACAAATATCTGCGCACCGCGTCGAGAGTGAAACTGCGCCGCGACAACGGTCTGCCCGACGCGCCGGATCGCGAGGACATCTACCGGTTCTGGTGGCGGCTGATGCCGAAGCGCGTGGTCAACAATCTCGGCAAGGAGGAGGACAGCTTCGCCTACATCCTCCGGCATACGCAGCTGCTGCCGAGACACATCATCGGCATTTTCAACCAGATCATCAGGCTGTCGCTTTCTCGGGACGACGACGAGTTCAAGATCACCGAGGACGACATCGTGCGCGGCGTGCGCCTCGCCACGAGCTCGATATGTTCCGGCATCCTCAGCAGCTATCGGCTGATCCACCCGTCCAGCGCCGCCCTTTGCGAGAGCATGCTGCCGCATATGGACAACGCCTTCACCATGCCCGAATTCCGGCTGTTCTATCGCGACCATGGCCGCGGCATCGTCAACGACTATTACGAAGCCTTTCAGATGTTCAAGGAACTCGGTATCTTCGGCATCGTCATCGCCGAGAGCAAGATCTACTACACCGGCGAATTTGAATACACGCAGCCCGGCTCGATGGCGATCAGCGAGGACGACACCTTCTGCATCCACCCCGCCTTCGCCGGCGAGTACCGCGTCGGCCGCGACTACAGCGGCTGGACCTCCAAGAAGGAAGTCTACCCCCACGGCACCGACCTCGAAATCGACCTCGCCGCCTAGCCGGCGGCGCGCCGGGGCGTTGACCGAATCGCAGTTATCCAGGGGTCGTGGTCGCGATCGAGGAGCGTCTGGAGAAGGTTTCGTACCAGGCGGCGAGGGTCGGACGGGTGTCGCGCCAGCGTTCGTCGGCGTAGCGGAAGTCCATGTAGCCGCAGGCGCAGGCGACCGCGATGGTGCCGATGTCGACGCGGTCGCCGAAGCTCGCCGCCTCGCGCTCGAGCTGATCGAGACTTCTTATGAACTTCTCCCGCTGCGCGTCGATCCAGGCGTCCCAGTGAAATTCCTTCGGCCGAAGAAAAGTCTCGTAGCGACGACCGACGGCGGCATCGAGAATGCCGTCGGCGAGCGCTTCGCGCCGAAGCGCCGTCCAGCGCTCCGGGCCGGCGGTCGGGTATCACGGTCCTGCCGTCGGCGAGCTCGTCGAGATAGGCGCAGATCACGCGCGAGTCGTAGAGCGCTTCGCCGTCGTCGGTGATCAGACAGGGCACCTTGCCTAGCGGATTGTCGGCGTTCAGCTCGGCCTCGGGCGAGACCGGCGTCATGGCGCGTTCCAGCCGCTCGATCCTCTCATCCAGACCGAGCTCGATGGCGACCGCGCAGACCTTGCGGACATAGGGGGACGGGCGGGCGAAATGCAGCTTCATCGGCTTTCCTCCTGATAGCGCTTCTTGTTGTCGTCGTTCGGCGGGTAGAGGCCGAAGATCGACTGGCCCTTCTTAACCTCACCCAGCACCCAGTTCTCCATCCGCTCCTGCTCGGCCGAGTCCGCGGCGACCTCGGCGGCGAGGTGCCTCGGCACCACCACCACGCCCTCGCGATCGCCGACCAGAACGTCGCCCGGAAAGATCGCGACGTCGCCGCAGGCGATCGGCACCTGCAAGTCGACCGCATGATGAACGTGGAAGCTCGCGGGCGGCGAGGCGCCGGCGGCGTAGATCGGAATGGTGAAGTCGGCCATGGGCTCGATGTCGCGCATGCCGCCGTCGGTGACCACGCCCGCGACGCCGCGATCGGAAAGCCGGGTGATCAGGATGTCGCCGAGCGCGCCGGAGCGGGTATCCTTCCTGCAGTCGATCGCCAGCACCGCCCCTTCGGGACAGTCCTCGATCGCGCGCCGCTGCGGGTGGGTGTCGCCGTCGAACATGCCCGGACCGTCCAGATCTTCCCGTGCCGGAATGTTGCGAAGGGTGAACGCCTCGCCGATCATCATCCCGGCTTTCGGCGTGACCAGGCCGACGCCCTGGACGAACTGATTGCGAAGCCCGCGCTTGAAAAGCTGCGTGCATACCGTCGCCGTCGTCGTCTGCCTGAATAGTTCTCTGATCTCGCTGGTCAGCACGCTGCCGTCACCCACCGCCCCTCTCCCTGCGCTGTCATCTCGATGTCGTTTGAGGTCTCGATTATCGACCGGTATCGACGGCAAGGACAAGCCGCGTCGGGCTCAGGGTGCTCGAAGTACCGACGCCGCGGAACGTCCGAGAACCCGCCAGGCGCCGAAGAAGCCTGCGACAAAGGTGAGCGAGAGTGCCAGGGTCAGGACCGCGGCCATGGTGCCGGGCGCCCAGACCCAGGGCAGCTCCATGACCCAGACGACCACGACATAGGCGCCGATCATGCCGAGCGATCCGCCGACCAGGGCCGCCGCCGCGCCGAGGCTCAGATATTCGATCGCGAACTGCCGAAGCAGATCGAAGCGTCTGGCACCCAGCACCTTCAGGACCGCGGCCTCGTAAAGATGGCGTCGGCGCGCCGCGGCGACCGCGCCGGCGAGCACCAGGAGGCCGGAGACCAGCGTGACGCCGGCGACCGCGAGGATCGCGACCTGGACCTTCTCCATGATCCCTCGGATACGCGCCCCCACCTCGCGCATGGAGATCGGCGTCACGTTCGGCAGGGCGTCCGCGACCGCGTCGAGCAGTGCCGGCTCGTCTCCGACATCGACGTCGACCGCAGCGGCAAAGGCGTGCGGTGCCGCCTCCAGCGTGCCGGGGCTGAACAGGAACGCCGCATCGAGGCGCCCCTGGCTCCAGTCGATCTCGCGGCGGACCACCGCGATCTCCGCCTTGATCACACGCCCCAGAACGTTGAAGGCGAGATGGTCGCCGACGGCGACGTCATAGGCCTCGGCGACGTCGTCCTCGATCGCGAGCATCGGCGGCCCGGCGTAGTCGGCGGGCCACCATTCACCATCCACGATCTCGGTGCCGTCGGGCATGGTCGCCGAATAACTGAGCGCCCGGTCCCGGCGAAGGGTCCAGTGGCTGACGCCGGACTGGTTGGCCGGCACGTCCTTGATGCGCACCACGCGGCCGCGGATGGTCGGCAGAAGCTGCATGTTCGCCGCGGCGTGTTCGGCGACGACGTCCTCGAAGGACGCGAGCTGGTCGCGCTGGATGTCGATGAAGAACACGGACGGCACCCGATCGGAAAAGCCCTGATCGAGCTCGGCTCGCATGTTGCGATCGATCACCGCGACCAGAGTCAGGACGGTCAGCCCCGCGCCGAGCGCCACCACCACGCTGGTGGCATGGGCGCCCGGCCGGTGGAGATTGGCGAGCGCCATACGAAAGCGCATGCTGCCGAAACGCGCCAGCCTCTTGGTAACCAGGAGCACAAGCCGGGCAACGCCGGTCAGGAGCAGGGCCGCGGCCAGGGCGACGCCAATGAACACCAGCGCCAGCGTCCTGTCGCTGACCCCGAGCACGGCGAAGGCGGCGAGCGCCAGCACGCAGGCGCCAAGCAGCGCCAGCATGGCCGGCTCCGGCCAGCGCGCAGGCGGCGCCAGCAGGGCTCGGAACATGCCGGCCGCCGAGACCTCCTTGGCGCGGGCGAGCGGCCAGACCGCGAAGGCGAGCGTGGTCGCGAGGCCGGAGCCGGCTGCGATCAGCAGCGGCCAGGGATAGAACCCGGTCCTGATCTGCACCGGCAGCAGCCCTTCGGTCAGGGCGCGCACCAGGAACGGCAGGGTCTGGCCGATCGCGAGGCCCGCCGCGATGCCGATCGCCGCCAGCGCCAGGACCTGCAGCAGATAGATCCAGAAGATCGTGCCGCTCGAAGCGCCCAGGCATTTCAGCGTCGCGATGTTTCTGATCTTGCCAGTGAGGTAGTTCTGGATCGCGAGCGCCACGCCGACGCCGCCGATCAGGAGGGCGGCGAGCCCGGCGATGGTGAGAAAGCTCGCGAGGCGATCGACCACCCTGGTCACCCGCGGCTGGATGTCGCGAACGCCGTTCACCTGAAAACCGGCCTCGGCGTGCTCCGCCTTCAGCGCCGCGACCAGCGCTTCGGCGTCCGCACCGGGCGAAACGGCGAAGCGGTAGTCGAAGCGGGCGAGCGAGCCCGGGCGGATGACGTCGCTCGCCGCCAGATCGTCCTGATGGATGAAGACGCGCGGGCCGATGCTGACGAAGCCGCCGATGCGATCCGGCTCGCGCTCGACCACCGCGCGCACCGTGAACGCGGAGTCGCCGATGCGAATGTCGTCGCCGATCCCGACGCCGAGGCGCGCCAGCAGGCCGCGCTCGACCACCGCCCCCTGGTCGGCCAGCGCGTCGGCGAGCGGCAGCCCCGGCGGATCGAGCGTGACCCTGCCATAGAGTGGGTAGGCATCGTCGACCACCTTCAGGCCGACCACCACGCGCCTTCCGTCGCTGCCGTGGGCCATGCCGTTGGTGCGGACCACGTCGGCGCGCCTGGCGTCGGTGGGGGCGATCTCGGCGAGGGTCGCTTCGTCGACCGGCCGGTTGGTGCTCTGGATCTTGAAATCGCCGCCGAGGAGTGCCGCCGAGTCCTCCTCCAGACCCGCCAGCACACCGGCATTGATCACACCGACCGCGGCGATCGAGGCGACGCCGAGCGTGAGGCAGGCGAGAAACACGATGGAGCCTGCAAAACCGCTTCTGAGCTCGCGCCTGGCCAGACGGAAGGCGAGGCGCAGATCGGGGATCATGCCACCCCGCCTGAGGCGATCGGCGCCCGGTCTTCCCGCTCCTGTCCGACGCCGACGATCGCCTCGTGCAGGCGTCCGTCCGCCATCCGGTAGCGGTCGTCGCAGCGCTCGGCGAGGGCAGCCTCATGGGTGATGAGCAGGAGGGTCATGCCGCGCTCCTGCTGAATGCCGAACATCAGCTCGACGATATCGGCGCCGGTCGCCTGGTCGAGATTGCCGGTGGGCTCGTCGGCGAGCAGGAGCTTCGGCCGGTTGGCGAGCGCCCGCGCCAGCGCCACGCGCTGCTGCTCGCCGCCGGAGAGCTGGCCCGGATAGTGATCGCCGCGCGCCGCGAGATGGACGGCGGCGAGGCCCTCCTTGGCCCGGTCGAAGGCATCGTCGGCGCCGGCGAGCTCAAGCGGCACGGCGACGTTTTCGAGCGCGGTCATGGTCGGGATCAGATGAAAGGACTGAAACAGGATCCCGACCTCGCGGCCGCGAAAGGAGGCGAGCTCGTCCTCGGAAAGCGCGTTCAGATCCTGCCCGTCGACCGCAACCTCGCCATCGCTCGGCCGCTCGATGCCGCCGACCACGGAAAGCAGGGTCGATTTGCCGGAGCCGGAGGGGCCGATGACGCTGACCGAGCGTCCGGCTTCGACCGAGACATCGATCCCCTTCAGGATCTTGACCGGACCCGCAGCGCTGGTCAGGGTCAGGTGGACGTCGACGAGGGCGATCATGGGACGGGTGACGGGATCAATGGACATGGGCCAACAGATGGTTTTTCCGAGACGGGTTCTCAAGGCTTGGACGTTCGGCCTCGCCGTCCTTCTGGTCGCAGGCCTCGTCTCCCCTACGCTCGCCATGGCCTGCCGGATCAGCGTACTCGGCGACTCGCTGACCGCCGCCTACGGCATTCCGATCGAGGACGGTTTTCCCGCACAGCTCGAACAGGCCCTGACGTCCGCGGGCCATGACTGCGCCGTGCTGGACGCCGGGGTCAGCGGCGACACCAGCGCAGGCGGCCTCGCCCGCCTCGACTGGATGCTCGCCGATCAGCCCACCCATGTGATCGTCGAGCTCGGCGCCAATGACGGCCTGCGCGGCCTGCCGACCGACCAGATGGAAGCCAACCTGGACGCGATCATCGAACGTCTCAAGACGGAAAACCTCCCCATCCTCCTCACCGGCATGCTGCCGCCGCCCAATCTCGGCCAGGACTACACCGAGGCGTTCTCGAAGGTCTTTCAGGACCTTGCCGCCAGGCACGAAATCCCGCTCTACCCCTTCTTCCTCGACGGCGTCGCCGCCGAGCCCGCCCTCAACCAGGAGGACCAGCTTCATCCGAATGCGGCTGGCGTCAAGGTGATCGTGGAGCGGATTTTGCCTGATGTGATCGACTGGCTGGAGGCCAGCGCCGAGACGGAGTAGACGTCATTCAGTCACGCAGATCCGCAGCACAGCGAAAGCCGACCATGTCCAGGCCTATGTCGGGCGGGTTGCCGTGGCGATAGGACGTTCTGAGGCAGTAAGGGTTGTTACCCCAGCCACCGCCGCGGAGCACGATCTGGTCGGGTCGGCCCGGAAAGCGGCTCGCCGTCCACTCCCAGACATTGCCGGCGAGATCCAGGTGACCGAACGGGCCGGCGCCCCGGGCGAAGCTGCCGACCGGCGCGGTTTTGAGAAAGCCGTCCCGGTCATCCGGCGCGCAGCATGGCACTGTCCCGAAGTTCGCGAGCGACACGCTCCCGACCGACTGATCAGGCGTCTGGTCACCCCAGGGATAACGTCGTAGATCGGCGCCTCGGGCGGCGAATTCCCATTCGTCCTCGCTCGGCAGCCGCCAGCCATGATGCGCGCAGAACGCCGCCGCGTCGTCTGCCGACACCTGAACGACGGGGTGGTCATGCCGGTCGGCAATGTCGCTCTCCGGACCGAACGGGTGCTGCCAGTCAGCACCCTCGATCAGACGCCAGCGCCCCGACCAGACATAGCCGTGGCCAGTCAATTCCGGATCGGTTCGATGACCCGTCGCACGAACGAAGGCCTCGAATGCCTGGTTGGTGACCTCGTGACGCATCAGCCAAAACGACCCGATCGGCAGAGTTCGCCTGATCTCGTCCGGTTCGCCTTCGGGATCGCCCGTGTTCAGCAGGCCACCCTCAACCAGAATGAAATCGTTCGCCGGGACCTCGGCGCCGAGTGCCGAACAAAGCCCCATCATCGAAGCGGCCACCGATGCGATCAAACCGAGCGCGCCTGCTGAACTCCGCCACATGGGCTATGGCCGCTGATCGAACCAGGCCCGCCAGGACCTGGCGTCATAGCCATGGCGAAGGCCGGTGATCGCATGCAGGGCCCCGACCGCATCACCTTTCAGCCAGAGCGGCGTTTTCGGATCCTCGATCCGTCGTATCAAAGCGTCCAGCAGGTCGGGATCCGACCTGCCGATGCGCGCCGCGGCCCACATCGCGATTTCGGGGGTGGAGAAGTACTTGACAGGCCCGTTCGGCGCATAGTCCCACGGAAGGAGGACATCCGCCGCCCCGACGCGCCCCGTACGCGAGAGGCCCATCCCCCAATAGAGGTACCATCGGCCGATCGCGGCAGCTTCGGGGAGGACGATGTCGGCGAACATCGGGTAGCGATCCTTCGGCATGTCGACCTGCAATCGATCATTGTAGAAGGAGCCCGGAACGTTCGTCTGCGGCAGTTTCATGATTGCGTGGCCGAGCCGGCTGCCATGGCGTCCGTAGGCGTTCACGTCCGACAGCGTATGGTCGATCCTGTCTGCCGCGGCAGACCAGTCGAAATCGACTCCCGGGGCAGCGCTGTCGAGGGATGGCCACATCGCAACAGCTTCCTCGGTGGCATGAGCGCTGTCTGAACGAACCACCCAGAGAACGCCACGCTCGCCGGTCCCGCGGCCGCCGACCGCGATCGCGCCGCGATAGGCGACGATGCTCGATGGCAGGCCGCCTTCGAGGTCGATGACGGAGACCCAGGACCGGGCGTCGTCGCTTTTCCAGATTCCGACCGCATCACCCTCGCGGCCGGCCATCCAGAAGGTTTCGCCGTCGCTCGTCAGCGCCGACGGCGCCCAGCCATCGGATGCCGTCCAGATCTTCTCGGATCGATCGCCGTCGGTCCGCCAGATGCTCGCCTCACCGCGATCGACGACAAGGCCGTAAACGTCGCCCCGATGTGTGACGAGATCCGCATAGTGGCTGTCGGTGGGCCAGCCGGTGATGGATTCGCCCGACCCGTCGTCGACCCTGATGAGGCTTCTGCCTTCCGGTGCGTTCAGAGCGCCGAACAGGCGGTCATCGAGAGCGACGAGGTCGGTGACCCGGCTGACGCGTCGGTCAGGCGTCGGATGGCTGTAGATGCTCGTCCAGGTCGCGCCGCCATCCGCCGAGCGTGCGATCGACGCGGTCCAGGCCGACAGGGCCGCATACAGAAAACCATCGCTAGCGGCCATCGCATGCACATGGAACGCCTGCTCGGTCGGAACCAGGCCATGCTCCCATCGATCGCCGTCGGTGACGTCGAAGGCGCCGATGCCGGGCTCGGCACGCGCGTCCTCCAGTGGCCAGTAGAGGAGTCCCTGGTGAACCACCGGATCGCCGGCGTCCTGGCTGAAAAGATGCCCTTCGTAGCGCGGCTCCCGGCCATCGATCGGCACGCGCCAGATGTCGGCGGAATTGTGATTGACCCCTTTGACGCTGTTCGCGAACCAGATGCTGTCGCGATAGCCGATCAGCTTCGAGACGACCGGCCAGGGACCGATCTCGTACCGCGCGACATCCGCCGCAGCCGGACCGGTCATCAGGGCGAGGATGCAGAGAACCCGTAACATCGGCAAAAATGTAGGCGCGTTCCGTAAGTCCGCGAAAGCTTTACGCCCTGGGCCTCAAGGCAATGTGAAGCGCAGCGGGCAGCAAAAATCCGACATCAAGGCCCGGCGCCCGCCCTAAAAATTGACGACGGCCGAAGCACCCTGCCCCGGCCGCCACTTACCTTAAGTCAACGATGTCATCGCATGACTATTGGATGAGGTTGGTTTCCCAGGCGTCATCCTCGCCGACGGTGTTGATGGAGTAGATGCCGCCGACGTCGCCGGCCTCGTCGAAGTCGACATTGCCGGAAGCGCCTTCGTAATTGACGTCCTGCCCTTCGGCGATCAGGGCCTTGGCCTTTTCCCACTCGCCCGGACGGATGACTTCGCCGGGGCCGCTCGCGACCTCGCGAAGGGCGGCTGCGATCGCGCCGCGGTCGGCGGCACCCGCCTTTTCGATCGCGAGCGCGATCAGGAAGGCGGCGTCGTAGCCGTGGGCGGCGTAGGGGGCCTGCGGGTCGTTGCCGGTGGCCGTGTAGGCGTCGGCGAAGGCCTTGTAGCTGTCGTCATTGTAGTCCGAGGCGGACTGGGTGATGAAGATGTTGTCGCGCAGGATGTCGGCGCCGATCTGCTCGATCACCGAGGCGTCGAACATGCCGTCCGCCGCCATGAATTTTTCGAACAGGCCGTTTTCCAGCGAATTCCTGATGATGGTGATGCCGCTGCCGCCGTAGTAGGCGAAGATGGCGAGGCCTTCGGCGTCTCCGCCCGCCAGGGTCGAGAGCTCGGAGCGGTAGGACGCCTTGTTGGGCTCGTGCGCCTGGTTTGCGGTGATCTCGCCGCCGAGGTCCTGGAAGGCCTGCTCGAACACGCCTGCGATGCCGGCATTGTAGTCGTCGTTGGAATAGGTCATCGCCAGTTTTTCGTAACCCTGGTCGATCGCGAGCTGAGCGATGGCGAGGCCCTGATAGGCGTCCGAAGGGGCCACGCGGAAGACCGTGTCGTTGTCCTCGAGCTCGGTGATCGAGGGGGCGGTGGCGCTGTCCGAAAGGGCGACCACGCCTGCGGGAATGGTCACCGATTGGACCATGCCGTTGGTGGCGCCGGAGCAGGAGGCACCGATCACCGCGACCACCTGCTCGACATTCACGACCTTGCCGCCGGCATCCACGCCGGCCTTCGGGTCGCACTGGCTGTCGGAGAGGATCAGGTTGTAGTTGTCGCCTTCCAGCAGGCCGCCCTGGCTGTTCACGTGCTCGGCGGCGAGGTTGCGGCCGGCGACGATCGGGGCGACCAGTTCGGCGATCGGGCCTGTGACGCCGGCGACCGAGCCGACATTGATGTCGGCGGCCTGGCTCGTGCCGGCCATCAGCGCAAGCGCAGAGGCGGCCATGGTGAGACGTTTGAACGTTGAAGTCATCGTAGCCTCCTTGGTTGTCTTCTCATCTGGCGGCGGCGTCTCGCTTTCCTTCGACGCCGAGGGCCTTTTCCCGTTTTTCGGGCAAGATCCCGTTGGGAAAACGCTGTAGCACGATCTGCAGCAAAAGTCCGATCAGAAAGACGCGGACATAGGCGGTGCGGATCGCGAGCTCGTCCGGCAGGCGGCTGGTCAGAAGCTCGGTCGCGGACCAGATCGTCCAGATCAGCATGGCGCCGAGGATCGCACCCTTGTTGTTGGCGCTGCCGCCGCAGATCAGCATCACCCAGACCAGGAAGGTGGCGGTCAGCGGGTCGGCGGCGTTGGGGTCGATGAACTTCAGATAATGCGCGGTGAGCGCGCCGCCGAGACCCATGAAGGTCGCGCCGAGCACGAAGGCCTGGATGCGCAGGCGATCGACGTCCTTGCCGGCCGCGCGCGCGGACGCCTCGTTCTCGCGGATCGCGGTCATGACACGACCCCAGGGCGCCTTTCTCGCGCGCTCCAACAACAGGTAGATGCCGAGCACGATCAGCAGAACCAGCGCCATGAAGGCCAGGTGATTCCAGGGGCCCGACAGGCTCTCGAAAGGCTTCGGGATCAGCGAGACGCCGCGCGGGCCGTTGGTCGCCCAGGTCTCGTTCTTGAACATCAACCTGAGGATCTCGGCGATGCCGAGGGTGGCGATGGCGAGATAGTCGGCGCGAAGGCGAATGCAGATCCTGGCCACGCCCCAGGCGATGATTCCGGCCGTGACCATAGCGGCGATCAGCCCGACGACAACGGGCAGATCCAGCCCGCCGACATGCCGCGCCGACGACGCCGTGGTCAGGATCGCGCTGGTATAGGCCCCCACCGCAAAGAAGCCCGCGATGCCGGCATTGAACATGCCGGTGAAACCCCATTGCACGTTGAGCCCGAGCGCCATCACCGCATAGATGCCGCCGAAGGTGATCAGCGAGATGACGTAGAGCCCAATCCCATACATCTGATCCATTAGTGGTGTGACCACTTCATTGACTCTGGACCGCCCCTGCCTGGCCCGACGGTTCGCGCCCAAGACTTCCGGACGTCCTCGATGGTCGCCGTCACTAAAATACCCTTCCCCTAAACAGACCCGAGGGCCGGACGATCAGCATGATCACCATGAGCGCGAAGGCGACGCCGGCCTTGTAGCCGGGCGAGACCAGGGGTGCTTCGCCGATCCAGGGATAGGTGGAGATTTCTTCCACGATGCCGATCACCAGACCGCCGGCCATGGCGCCGTAGGGGCTGCCGATGCCGCCCAGGATCGCGGACGCAAAAAGCGGCAGCAGGATCTTGAAGCCCATCATGGTCTCGACATGGGTGTCGATCGCGAGAAAGCAGCCGGCCGCCGCGGCGAGGCTGGCACCGACGATCCAGGTCGCCTTGATCACCCGCTCGGTCTCGATGCCGGTAAGGCGCGCGAGCTCCGGGCTGTCGGCCATGGCGCGCATCGCCTTGCCGATCTTGGTGCGGGTCAGGAGGTAGTGGACGACCAGCATCAGGATGATGGCGGCGATGACGATCACGACGTGTTTTGGCGAAATGCGCAGCGCATCGAACAGGACATAGGGACGCTGGATGCCCGGCTGGAAGGACTGGAGCTGCACGCCCCAGCTGAACTGCGTCACCGAGCGGATCATCAGCATCATGCCGAAGGACGCCATCACAAGGATGATCGCCGGGCTGGCGCGCAGCGGCTTGTAGAACACCCGGTCGATGCCGAGAGACAGGGCGGACGTGATGACCATCGAAATCGGCAGCAACGCCAGCGGATGCCATCCGGTGATCCAGATGAGGGTCAGCGTGACGTAGACGGCAAAGGTCATGATCTCGCCATGGGCGAAATTGGCGAAGCGCAGAATGCCGAAGGTGAGCGTGATGCCGATCGCACCGAGCGCGTAGATGCTGCCGAGGACGATACCGGGAATCAGGTGGAAATTGACGAACTCGATCATGCGCCGCCGCCCAGAAACATTTTTCCGACTTCCTCATTGGCGAGCAGGTTTGCGCCGGTGTCCTCCAGCCGATTGCGCCCATCCACAAGGATATAGCCACGCGCGGCGATGGAGAGCGCCTGCTTGGCGTTCTGCTCGACCATCAGGATCGGCGTGCCTGATGCGTTGATGGTCTTCACGATCTTGAAGATCTCGCCCCTGATCTTGGGCGAAAGTCCGGCGGTCGGTTCGTCCACCAGGAGGATTTCGGGCTCCAGCATCAGCGCCTTGCCCATGGCCACCATCTGGCGCTGACCGCCGGAAAGCGTACCGGCCGGCTGATTTTTTTTCGGACCCAGGTCCGGGAACATGTCGTAGATTTCGCCGAGCCTCGGGCCGATGTCGTCATTCCGGACATAAGCGCCCATCTCCAGATTTTCGTGGACGGTCAGCGTCGGAAAGATATTGGAGGTCTGGGGGACGTAGCACACCCCCTTCTTCACGACCTGATCGGGCGACGTGTTGGTGATGTCCTCGCCGGCCAGGCGCACGCTGCCGCCGGTGAGCCGCAGGAGACCGAACACCGCCTTCATCGCGGTCGACTTGCCGGCCCCGTTCGGGCCGATGATCGCGACGATCTCGCCCGGTTCCACCTTCAGCGAGACGCCGTGCAGAATCTGGGTTTCGCCATAGCCGCCGACAACGTCGTCCAGCTCGAGAACCGCGGTCATGCCGCGTCCTCGTCTTCGCCGCCGCCGAGATAGGCATCCAGCACGCGCGGGTCTTTTCGCACGTCCTCCATCTTCCCCTGGGTCAGCACCGTGCCTTCGGCGAGCACGATCACGGGATCGCAGAGACTGGCGATCAGGTCCATGTCGTGCTCGATGATGCAGACCGTGTATCCGCGCTCCTCGTTCAGCTTCCGGATCATGTCCCGGATTTCACCGAGCAGCGTCGGGTTGACGCCTGCGCCGGGCTCGTCCAGCAGCACCACCCTCGGCTCGGTCATCATGGTGCGGCCGATCTCCAGGAGCTTTTTCTGGCCGCCGGAAAGGTTCTCGGCGAGTTCGTCGCGAACCCGGACGAGGTTCAGGAAATCGAGCACGCTATCAGCCCTTTCCTGCACCTCCCGCTCCTTCTCGCGCACGGCGGAGGGCTTGATCCAGAGCTGGAACAGGTCCTCGCCCGGCTGTTCGGCGGGCACCACCATCAGGTTTTCCAGGACCGTGAGCTTTCCGAATTCGTGGGGAATCTGGAAGGTGCGGACGACGCCGCGATGAAACATCTCGTGGGTCGGCAGCCCGGTGATGTCCTCGCCATCCAAAAAAATCCTGCCGGCGGTCGGCGGCAGCGCGCCTGCGATCATGTTGAAGCAGGTGGTCTTGCCCGCACCGTTCGGCCCGATCAGCCCGGTGATCCGGCCCGCCTCGATTTCGAAGCTGCAGTTCTGGACCGCAATCAGGCCGCCAAAACGACGCTCAAGGGCCTCGACCTTCAGCACGGCCAAGGTTCCGCATGGCATCCATGGATCGACGACAAGGTCAAAGCCGCTCCTGCTCATCGGCCGGTTCACGCCGAGCCTGTTCTTCTCGAACCGCAGCATCGTCGCTGACGGCGACGAGATCAAGCGTTTGCCGCACAGGCGCACCCAAGCCCGGCATTTCCTCGACGCAGGGGTTTGATGCCGGACGGGTTTCGTGACAGTATCCCGCGCTCGAATCAAATCGCGTAAAATACTATTAAAATCGGAGATTGAGATGAAGGTCAAAGCGACGCTGACAGCCGTGCTTCTCGGAACCCTGGTCGCTGGCTGCCTGCCGCCGGACCCGACCGTCGGCCGCGGCGCCATCACGCTCAGCCCCGGTGTGCAACAGGGCTTCGAGCAATATCAGAACGAACGCTCCCCCGGACATTTCGCCGTCTCCGCCGACGGTCGTTACGCCCACTACAACTACTGCCCGGACGGCCGGTGCCTGCGGGGTTCGAAAACGCAGGCCATCCACGCCTGCGAGAAAGGCAGCAAGGGATCGCCCTGCAAAATCTACGGCGCCCACGGCAAGGTGGTCTGGGAGGACGCGGACAGCTGATGCGGGCAGGCGTTCCGGTCAGCCGGATGCGGTGAGAGCGTTCAGTCCGACCGGCCCGCCGCCGAATTCCGCCATCGCGTCCAGAAGGCAGTCCCACATATAGCCGGCGGATGCGCTGTCGCCGAGGAGATGATAGGCCGGCGTCTCGCCGCGGTCGTCGCGGATGACGATCGCGTTGCTGCGCGCGATCGAGGTCTGGGCGATGGCGAGGTCCGAAAAACTCTTCGGACGCAGATCGACGCCGCAGATCTTGGCGAACATCTCGGGCGCCTTCTCGCCGGTGATCCCGAACCAGAAATGACTGTCCCGGCGAGGGGTCAGATAGGCCCCGTTCGAGGTCTCGATCGACCAGTCCCTCTCCAGGCCTTCCAGCAACGAGGAGGCGCCAATGATGGGCCAGAGCAGCAGCACCTCGGTCATCGCGAGCACCGCGGCGAGCGAACCGTCGTCCTGACGAAATGCCCGGTTCGGGCGAAATTCGAGGGTGAGCCCCCTCTCGTTCATGTCCGACAGCACGGCCCTGCCCTTGAAGCCGATCCGGGGCAGCGGCGAGAGCTCGACCAGGCCCATGCGCTTCGCCGCCGACGCCTCGTCTTCGTCGTTTCGATAGCGAAGCGGCAGCACGGCGCCCGCGACTTCGCCAAACACGGCATCGCATGCCCGCAATTTCCGGTGGATAGGACTCCGCCGCAGGACGTCGGTCGGTAGTGGCCGCGCGGTCAGGCTCTCCAAGGTGTTCATGTCCTCCCCCCCTCCTCGATCGAACCACCCGCCCGCGGCAGCTGCTGGCGCTCATTGTCCGGATCGTAGAACGGCAGGGGCGACACCACGGCCTCGATCATGCGCCCGCCTTCGATCTTGATCCGAAAACGCTGGTCCGGCTCCGCCTGATCGGCGGCGACATAGGCGAGACCGATGACCTTCTTGAGCGTCGGCGAGAGCACCGCCGAGGTCACCCGGCCGACGATGTCGCCGTCCCGTATCACCAGATGGCATTCCTTCGGACAGGGATTCCGGTCGTTCGCGAGCGTGAAGCCCACCAGCTTCCTGACCTCGCCCGTGTCGTGCTGGATCTCGACCGCGCGCTTGCCGACATAGAACGGTTTCTTCTTGGCAAGCGCCCAGGCCATGTCCGCCTCGTGGGGTTGGGTCAGTCCGTCCGTGTCCTGGCCGATGATGATATGGCCCTTTTCCAGGCGCATCACCCGCTGTGCCTCGACGCCGAAGGGCTTGAGGGCGAAGGGCTCGCCCGCCTCGACGAGAAGGTCCCAGAGCGCCTCGCCCATGGAGGACGGACAGTGGACTTCGTAGCCGAGCTCACCGACGAAGCCGACCCGCAGCACGCGCACGGGGATGCCGGCGATATGCCCCTGACGCACGCCCATGTAAGGAAAAGCTTCCGGCGAGAAATCGATGTCGCTTTCCAGCGTCTCGACGACCTCCCGACTGCGCGGACCGGCGATGTTGACCCCGGCATAGGCCGCGGTGACGTTGGCGATGTCGACGTCGAGCTTCCACTGGGCGTTCCACCAGAGCATCTGGCGATAGACCGCATCGACGCCGGAGGTGGTGGCGGTGAGGTAGTAGTGGCGCTCGTGAAAGCGGCAGGCGACGCCGTCGTCGACGATCACGCCGGTCTCGTCGCACATCAAAAGATAGCGGGCTCGGCCGACCTGCTGTTTCTGATAGGCCCACGTGTAGATGCGGTTGACGAACTCGGCGGCGTCCGGGCCGCGAATGTCGAGGCCGCCGAGGGTCGAGACGTCGATCAGCCCGACATTCCGCCGGCAGTTCGCCACTTCGAGCGCGATCAGCTGTTCGGCCTGATCCTTCGGCCCATAGAAGGCGGGGCGCATCCAGAGGCCGGCCGTCATCATCACCGCACCCGCCTCGACATGGCGATGATGCATGGCGGTATGACGCACCGGCTCGAAGGCGCGCCCGGCGAGATGGGCGAATTTTTCCGGCGCAAAGGGCGGGCGCGCTGTCGTGGTGCCGACCTCGTCCGGCGATTTGCCGGCGACCTCGGCGACCAGGCGGATGCCGGCGATGTTCGAGTTCCGCCCCTGGCTCGGCCCCATGCCCAGGGTCGAATAGCGCTTGACGAGCTGGATGTCGTCATAGCCGTCGGCAACCGCGTTCTTGATATCCTTGATCTGCAGATCCTCGTCGACGTCGACGAACTCCCGACCTTTGGGATGGGGGAACATCGGGAAGGGATGAGTGACCTGGCTCGAGAGACTGTCCGCCGGCGCCTCCGGCGGCTTGCCGTCGACCTTGCCGAAGATCTCTGCGGCGTGCCAGCCCATGCGCCGGCCGTCGGCCAGCACCGAGTCGAGATCAAAGCTCCCATTCAGCGAGCCCGCGGCGCTCAGCCCCTTAGGCAGCATGGAGATGCGGTGCATGGCGGTATCGTCGTCATAGGCGAACGCGCCGCCGGCATACCAGACCAGGTTTCCGGCCGGGCTGTAGCCCGTCGCAGTGCAGACGAAATCGCAGGCCAGCGGCACGCCGGGCGCGCCGGTCTGCCCCCGGCCGACGATCCGCGCGAGCCGCACCGCCTCGACGTGATCCCTGCCGATCGCCTCGAAGACGGTCTTGCCGCGTTCGACGCGAACGCCGCGCTCGATCATGGCGTCGCTCAGCTCGTTGATCGGCGGATCCGCCCGCAGATCGACCACCGCCGCAATCTCGATCCCCGCCTCAAGCAGATCGAGGGCGAGCTCGTAGCCGTGATCGTTCGCGGTCGCGATCACGCCGCGCCGCCCGGGCGCCACCCCGTAGAGCCGCATCAGCCGCTGGGCGGCGGACGACAGCATCACGCCCGGAAGGTCATTGTTCCTGAACACCATCGGCTGCTCGAAGGAGCCGGTCGCCAGGATCACGTGGCCGGCCCTGATCTTGTGCAGCCGATTGCCCTGCAGCACCGGCAGCCAGTTGTCGGTGAAGGCTCCGGTACAGACCGCCTGGGTCATCACCTCGATGTTCGGCATCGCCTCGATCTCGGCGATCATCGCGCTGCGCAGGCGTCTCGGCGTCCCGCCGCGGCGGGTGAAGCGCGCATAGCAGAGCGAGCCGCCGAGCAACGGCCACTCGTCGACCAGCAGCACGTCGAGCCCCGCCTTGCCGGCCTCCAGCGCAGCACTCATGCCGGCGGGGCCGCCGCCGACCACCACCACATCGTAGAAGCCGTAAGCCTTGTCGTAATAGCCGTGCTGCGCTTTCCGATTGATCACGCCGAGCCCGGCCATCGCCCGGATGCGCGGCTCCCAATGTTTCCAGGCACCTTTCGGCTTGAAGAAGGAGCGATAATAGAAGCCGACCGGCATGAACCGCCCGAACTTGTCGAGCCAGGCATAGTCGTCCTTCTCCAGCGAGCCCCGATAGTTCTGGCCCATGACCTCGAGGCCGGGGCTGATCGGATGCCGGTCCGCGAGCGCGTTCGGCTCGTCCGGAAGCTGGACGAGGGTGTTGGCGTCCTGCCCGGCCATGGTCAGCACGCCGCGCGGGCGGTGATATTTGAAGGAACGGGAAAGCAGCCATTGCCCCTCCGCCGCCAGCGCCGAGGCGATCACATCACCCTCGAAGCCCTGAAAAGCGCGCCCCTCGAAGGAAAAACCGACCGGCTTCGCGCGGTCGATCAAGAGCCCGAACCCCTCCCCCAGCCGCCGGCCGCGCCGGCCGCGGGCCGGAGCGTCGACCTGCCGCGGTTCCGATGGGAGCGTCTCTGTCTCTTTGCTTATGGCCATCGCTCACATTCCAATAGTGTCTTTTCCCGGTTGCGAGCCGGGGCGGCAACCTGCCTGGGTCTTGATGGCGACAGGTTCGGAACGTCGATCAGACCGGCCTGCCCCCCATCGATCATCGGGCTTCGACGATTCATGCGGTGGCCGAACACCGTGACAGTCAAGGCCGCCCGATGCACCGTCAGCGCGCCTTTTTCGACGGTCCGATCACCGCATTTACCCACCGGAGTCGCAACCCTTTCGAAACGTTTCCGGACGATACTCCACCTCGACCGCCCGTCCATGCGATGCTGGAGACCCCTGCACGGACAGGAGTCCGACCGGGCGCACGGATTCCCAGGATCGCATGGACCGGCAAATATGCTGCCGCGAAATTCCGAAGATCTCGTTAACCCACCGCTCCGTTGGGCAAATGTCATGGTCGGACAGACACAAGAGGCGCGCTGACGGTGCATCGGGCGGCCTTGACTGTCGCGGTGTTCGGCCACCACATTGCTGAGGCTCGAATGTGATGCTGCCGGCGCTCGATACGCCGACGAGCAGATTGGCGGGGTCTGAAGCGGAAACATCTTCCCGAGGCCTGCGACGGCTCTCCCGATCGATGCCGACCTCTCATCCATCACGGCGACGACCTGGCTTCGGCCCGGGAAACTGCGGCCGACCCGGCCCCGGCAGGGGGAGCAGCACGGGGTCGCGGCGGTCGGAGCGACGTTGCCGGTGCCGACCATGTCCGTCGCGGCATTCATCAATTCTTAACTCTTGCGCTCTAGAATCGAGACTGAAATCAGGTCCATGGGATCCCGGGAATCCGGCCGCCCGGTCGGACTCCTGCCGGCGTACGGATTCCCGGGATCCCATGGACCGTGACGCAGCTTGGCGGAGACTTGTGAAGGAAGAGTTAGCATGGTCGCCTTTGCGGTGATCTTTCGGAAAAATCGGGACTGCGCTGAGCCGGCCGTGCCGGTGAGACGTGGTGCCGCTCTGGCCAGCAAAGGCATCGTGGCGCGCCGGGTCTCGCTGCCCGCCGGCTGCGGCGGGATTGCCGGATGCCGGCGGCGCCGCATCCGAAGCCTGCGAGGCGCAACGGTGGGAGACCGACCGCCGTTCAGGCCGCCGCTCTGCTCGGGCCCGCATCGGCGGCGCCGAAGAAATCTTCGACCGTATAGGTCTGAAGGATCTCCTCGGTGACGGTGTTGCGGCGTGCGATGAACCAGTAGGAGGTGGGAGCGTGCATCCACCACTCCACGACCTCGCCCGCGACATTGTCCTCCATGAACAGATGGGCTGCCCAGGTCTCGTCGGTGCAGGTCGACGGATCCGGCATTTCCCTGACTTCGCGGCCGCAGACGAACTCCGAGATATTGCGCGGACCGTTCAGCGGACAATTCATGACTTTCATGATGTTCTCTCCTCGTTCCACAAAATCTCGACGCCCAGTCTACGATCCAGGCCGAGTCTGGCGCCTCGGTCAGTGGCCTACCGAGGCCGCCCCCTTCTCGCCGACGAGATCGAATTTCTCGAACCTGTCCATGGCGAACGGCGCCAGCAGACCCGGCTGCCTGCCGGTCGCGACGCACTCCGCCATGCGCCTGCCCGAGACCGGAGTCGCCTTGAAGCCCCAGGTGCCCCAGCCGGCGTCGATATAGTAGTTCTCGACCGGGGTCAGCCCCATGACCGGCGAGAAGTCGGGCGTCATGTCCGCCATGCCGGCCCACTGGCGCAGCACCTTCACCTCGCCGAGATAGGGGAACAGTTCTAGCATGTGACCCATTAACCCTTCCTTAAAGTCGAGGGACGATCGGGTCGAATAGAGCGGATAGGGATCGGTCGAGCCGCCCATCACCAGTTCGCCGCGCGAGCTCTGCGAGACGTAGACATGCAGCGAGCCGGAAACGATGATGGTGTCGAGAAACGGCTTCAGCGGCTGGGAAACACAGGCCTGAAGGGGGATCGTGCGGATCGGCAGCTTGAGCCCCGCCATGGCCGCGACGATCGAGCTGGAGCCTGCCGTCGCCTGCATCACCTTGTCCGCGAAGATCTTCTTCGACCCGACCTCGACGCCCTTGACGCGGCCGCCCTTGATGATCAGCCCGGTCACCTCGTTGTGCTGGTGGACCTGGACGCCCATCTCCATCGCCCGGCGGGCATAGCCCCAGGCGACAGCGTCGTGGCGCGCGATCGCGCCCGGCGGGTGATAGAGAGCACCCATGATCGGATAGCGCACGTCGCCGGAGAGGTTGAGCTCCGGACAAATTCGAGAAATCTCGTCCGGGAAGACCAGCTCGCTGTCGACGCCCAGATGTTTGTTGACCTCGGCCCGCCAGCGCGAGGTGCGCACGGCGGCGTCGGTGTGGGCCAGGGTCAGATGGCCGCGCTCTGAATACATCAGGTTGATGTCGAGCTCGATCGAGAGGTCGCGGTAGAGCTCGACCGATTCCTTGTAGAAGGCGACACCCTCGGGCGTCAGATAGTTGGCGCGGATGATGGTGGTGTTGCGCGCGGTGTTGCCACCGCCGAGATAGCCCTTGTCGAGCACGCAGACATTGGTGATGCCGTGGTTCTTGGCGAGATAATAGGCGCAGGCGAGGCCATGGCCGCCGGCGCCGATGATCACGACGTCGTAGCTGCTCGCGAGTTCGGGCTGGGCCGGGAAGTGGACATCGGTCGGATGCTCGCGACGCATCCCGTATTTCAAAAGGGCCCAGGGCATGGCTGCCGCTCGCTCCGCGTTTTTCCGGCTGTCCGCGCGAACGGACCGTCGCGCCGACACACCGCCGTTTTTAGCCTCAACCGTCTAAAATGCAACCGAACAGCCGCCCGCGAACCGGCATGCGGGCAAGAAAATCACGGACGGACCGGAAAAATCACGGAAAGAACCGGCGACATCCGCCGATCCCTCCGCGAAGCATGCTCCGCTCAGTCCAGCCGGTGCTGCTTGAGCGCCCGCTCGAACAGGTCAGGCCTGTTCATATGCGCCATGTCCTCGTCATAGAGCCGGTTCTCGAACCGGATCTGCCAGACATGGAAGCCGATCCAGAAGATAAGGCCGAGGATGAAGAACAGCATCTCCCAGCCAACGAAGGGATAGATAGGCCCGATGGTCGCGAGATCGACGGCCCAGCTTTCGATTCCGGTGGTCGGTTTGAACATGTCGTTTCCTCCCTCAATCGGCGCCGGCGGCGGGCTCAGGCAGCAGTCCGCGGCTGCGCGCCTCGGCGATCTCCGCCTCGATGACTTCCAGCTCCTCGGCATCGCGGCCGTGGTAATCGGCGACGTCCAGGCCGATCAGCTCGATCTGATGCGGGATGCGCAGGAGACCGAAACTCTTCAGCAGACCCGCCAGACACCAGGCCGGGATGAAGCCAAGCACCCAGAACATGATGCAGGCGCCGAGGAACTGGCCGAGCGGGTTGATCGCGGCGTAGCCCTCGAAGCCTGAAGACGGATGGCCCCAGAGCATGAAGCCGGCGATCACCAGGCCGACGAAGCCGGCATAGCCGTGCACCGCTACGGCGCCGACGGCATCGTCGATCTTGAAGGTGCGCTCGACCCAGTAGTGCAGCTTGTAAGCGGCGACCGCGCCGACCGCGCCGATCAGCATGGCCTGAATCGGATGGTAGAGGTCGTTGCCGGCGGACGCGGTGATGATGCCGGCGAGGCCGGCACTGTAGGTCCAGAAGGCGTCGCCTCTAGAGACCATGTAGCCCGCGATCATGCCGCCGGAGAGCGACATCAGGAAGTTGAACACGATCGCCGAAAGCGTGGTTGGATTGAGGTAGATGTTGGTCGCCGTGTAGCCGGCCCCGGCCGCACCGATGTCGGCTTCCGCGATGATCGGCACGTTGCAGGCGACGTAGAAGCCCCAAAAGCCGGTATAGATCAGGAAAAGCCCGATCGTGACCAGCCAGGGATGATGGGGGGCGATGTTTCTCGGGGTGCCGTCGGCGCGAAACTTGCCGATCCTGGGTCCGAGGTGGACGAGGACGCCGAGGGCGGCGCCTCCGGCGATCGCATGGATCACGCCGGAGGCATAGGCGTCGTGATAGCCAAGCAGCTTCACCATCCAGCCGTCCCAGTGCCAGCCCCAGGCCGCGTCGATGATCCAGGTGAAGGACCCGACCAGCACGGCGATCATCCAGAACGCCGCCGAGCGGATGCGCTCGATCACCGCGCCTGAGACGATCGAGGCCGCGGTCCAGGAGAACAGGAGAAAGGCAGCCCAGAAGACGCCGTTGATACGGGCCCAGAACGCGTTGTCCTCGGCCGTGGTGGTGTCGGTCAACGGCGGGCCGCCGAGATGGGTGCCCATCAACTCGGACCAGGGCACGGCATTGGCGGTCGCTTCCACAAGACCCTGACCGTTGAAGATGAAGGGACCGTTGGGGAAGGCGAAATAGATCCACCAGCCGAAGAAGAAGAAGGTGATGGTGACCAGCGGGATGACCATCGTGTTCTTCATCAGCGTGTGCATCATGTTCTTCTGACGCGAGGCGCCGACTTCATACATGCAAAAGCCGACATGGATCAAAAACATGAAAGGTACGGTCACCCAGTAATAAAATTCGGTGAAGATGATCGTTAGCGCACCGATATCGCTGTCCATGGTCGTTGCCTCCCCTTCTTTCGGGCTCGGTCACGGCCCGCTTTTTCGATCCGCCCGCCTCTGACCTTTGGCAGACCAATTTCGATCGGCATTGGGAAAACGGTATCCTCAACCGCCATCAATGGCAAGAAACACCTGCGATCGCGTCACGGCGCCCGCAGTGCCGGACGTCAGCGGCCCGTCGCCCGCCCGACACCGACCAGATCGCCTCTCGCCTTCTGCAGATGCTTGCCGATCACCGTAAGCGCGGCTTCGAGATCCCGCCGCCTGATCGCTTCGACCAACGCGCGATGCTGCCGGTTGTAGATCGCGATCGCCTCAGGGTTCAGCACCTTGCGCTTCATGTCGTTCCACTGGTCATGGCAGCGGACGTCGTTGATCTGGTCGTAGATCCACGCCATCAGCGGATTGCCCGTGGCCAGAGCGAGGGCCTGGTGAAACCGCTCGTCCGCGCTGGAAAAGGCGGCCTGATCACCCTCGCAGGCCTCGAGATCGGCCAGCGCTTTCTCCAGCAGATCCAGATCCTTGGCCGAAGCGTGCATCACGGCCATGCGCACCAGATGCGGCTCGATCGCCTCGCGCACCTCCATCAGCTCGAGCGGGCTGGTCATATCGGCGATGTCGCCGCCGCCGGGACGCGAAGGCCAATGCACGAAGGTACCGCTGCCGACCCTGCGCATGATCAGCCCGTCCGTCTCGAGCCGGCGCAGCGCCTCGCGCACGGTCGTCCGAGACGCGCCGAAATAAGCCGCGAGGTCCCGCTCGGCAGGCAGCCGCTGACCATGGCCGTATGTGCCGTCTTCGATCGCGCCGCGAAGTTTTCCGGCTATCACGGCGGCGCTGCCGCCGCTCGCCAGAGGCAGGGTCATCGCTTCATCCTCCTTCACTTCGACGCATGCTATCACAGTCTGTACCAATACAAACCAATATCCGCAGTATGGCGAAAAATTGGTTTTGCATCCCGTTCGTTTCTGCTTCACTATTCGCCGAGGCCAGAGGCGCCTAACGATGATGGGAGGATGAAGCGATGGCTCTGCCGGAGGGGGTTCGTTACGTCATCATCGGCGCCGGCATTCACGGCCTCAGCACGGCCTATCATCTGGCACAGCAGCTTCGAAGCCAGAGCAAGGGCTCCGGCTCGGACATTCTCGTCATCGACAAGACCGGCATCGCCGCGGGTGCGTCGGGCATCGCCTGCGGCGTCGTGCGCAACAACTACTACCAGCCCGCCATGCGCGAACTCATGGCCCACTCCGTCTCGGTCTGGGAGCGCGATCCCGAAGCCTACAGCTACCATGCCGTCGGCTACATGCAGATCAGCCCCGAGAGCATGCGCGAGCAGGTCGGCGAGATTTTCTCGCAGCAGCAGGCGATCGGTTATTCTTCGACTTTCGTCGAAGGAGCGGACGCCTCCGATCGATATATGAAGGAGATGTTTTCCGACTGGCAGGCGAAGGGCGTCACCTCGGTTCTGCACGAGAAGAAAGGCGGCTACGCCAACAACACCAAGGCGATCTACGGCCTTGCCCAGAAAGCCGAGAGCGAGGGCGTCAGGATCATCACCGGCCTCGAGGTCACCGGCTTCGAGCGGGCAAACGGGGCGGAGGCGGTCAGTGCGGTGACCACCGAGCGCGGAACCATCAAGTGCGACGAGGTCGTCGTCGCCGTCGGCCCCTGGGTCAATCAAATCTGGTCGATGCTCGATTTGCCGAAGACCGTCTCGATCAAGGGCCGGGACGGCCAAGTCCATAACGACGTGCCCATGTGGGTCTACTGGTCGCTGCAAGAAGGGACGCTCGGTGTAGACCCGAACTATCAAAAGACCAATGACGGCAAGCTGCCGCCGGTCATCCACGTCGACAGCAACGAGCCGCTCCATTCCGATGTCGACGGCTCGCTGATCACCGATAGGATGTGGGGCATCTACTACAAGCCCGATTTCAATTTCGGCGGCGTCCAGGGCGGTGCGGTGCCGCATCGGGTCAAGACGCCGGCGGACGAGGTCGCGGTCGACCCCTATGGCCCGGACAGCCCCGAATTCGTGGTCGACGACCATTTCGCCCATATGTGGTGTTCGGCGCTCGCCCACTGCCAGAAGCGCTTCGAGGGCCAGATCGGCAAATACAAGAAAGAACCGTCCGGCGGCATCGGCTGCTTCACGCCGGACAGCTTCCCGGTGTTCGATCGCTTTTGCCAGAACGTCTACGTCATCGCCGACAGCAATCACGGCTACAAGATGATCGGCGTCGGCGAGCTGGTCGCGAATGAAATGATGGACAACCCCTCGGCGCTGCTGAAGCCCTTCCGCTTCACCCGTTACGCCGAGGGCGAGCTGCACCCGGTGTCTAACAGCCCCTATCCATGGAGTTGAGCGGCGACGGTCGCGACGCGCGACAGCATTGACTTGCGGGAAGGGTATGCCGGCTACCTGCCTACCGTTTGAACGAAAAGAAACCTAGGGAGAAAACCAAATGGCCACGACCGACCTCGAAGCTCATGTCAACGCGAAAGGCCGGGACAAGCTGGTCAAGGATGTCCGAAAGAAGATCGACGAACTCGGCATCACCTACATCTACTATCAGTTCATCTCGGTCACCGGGCGCATCGTCGGCAAGGGCATTCCGGCGGACCACTGGGAGCGGACGGCGGAAAAGGGTTTCCAGCTCGTCTACGGCTCGACCGCCAATCTCTTCATCAACCGGCACGGCGACTACATCGGCTACGGCCCGGAGGCCTCGGAGCTGGTCGGCATTCCCGATCCGGAAACCTTCGTGCAGCTTCCCTGGGACAAGCGTGTCGCCCGCGTTTTCTGCACCTGCTTTCGGAACCGGGAGGAGGACGAGAACCCGGGCGGGCATCTGACCTCGGACTGCCGCGGCAATCTCGCCATCCACCACGCCGAGTTCCAGAAGAAGCACAAGATGCATCTCAGAGCCGGCACCGAGCCGGAGATGATGTGGCTCACCAAGGACGAGGCGGGCAAGGTCACCGGCGGTTTTTCCAAGCCCTACTGCTATCACATCGATCAGTTCGAGAGCCTGCGCCCGGTGTTCATGAAGGTGATCGAATATTCACGCGCCATGGGCCTCGACATCATCCAGGGCGACCATGAGGACGCGCCGGGCCAGCTCGAGCTGAATTTCTCGTTCGACGACGTGTTGCGCAATGCCGACCGCCTGGCAACCTACCGCCAGATCTGCGCGCAAGTCGCGAGGGAAAATAATCTGATCGCCTGCTTCATGTCGAAGCCCTATATGGGCGTGTCGGCGTCCGGCTGTCACCACAACATCTCGCTCTGGTCCGGCGGCAAGCAGGTGGTGAAGAAGCTCGGCAACGATGACCTGCCCGGACATGAGGGCAGCTTCACCTATCTCGACGGCGGCACCAACCACTTCATGCCGGACAGCAAGAAACATCAAAAGAAGCCTGGTCCGGTCGGGCTCAACTGCATCGGCGGCGTGATCGAGCATCTCCCTGCCCTCACCGCCATCGGCTGCTCGACCGTCAACTCCTATCGCCGTCTCTGGGATCAGGGGTTCTGGGCGCCGGTCTACGCCGACTGGGGCTATCAGAACCGCACCTGCGGCCTTCGCGTCTCGGCCCCCGGGCGCTTCGAATATCGCGCGGTCGACAGCATGGTGAACCCGTACATCATGGGCTCCGCCATCCTGAAGGCGTTCGACGACGGCCTCGACCGCAACCTCGATCCGGGCGAGCCCGAGAGCCGCAACATCTACGAGGCCATGCAGGAGGGCAAGGAGGTCGACAAGCTGCCGCTCACCCTCGGCGACGCCCTGCATCGCCTGGAGCATGACGAGGTCATCAAGTCGGCGATGCCGGACGAGATGTACAAGGTCTACCACGAGTACAAGAGCGACGAGTGGGCGAAGTTCAATGCCACCGTCACCGACTGGGACGTGGAGATGTATCTGGACTGCTTGCCTTAAAGGCTGACTCCGTTCCGGCCCGCTCCCCCGCCAACCACCCGCAGCGTGCCCGACAATATCGGGTGGTTGGGCGGGGGAGCGGGCCGGAACCGCCTGAACCTGGAATCAAGGTTGGGCGTCGAGGAATGTCGAGATTGGACGAACGGGGGGAGATCCCAACCATGTGTGGAATCGCCGGATTGATCCACCGCGGCAAGAGCGGCGCGATCGGCAAGGAAATGACCGCGATGCTGCAGAGCCTGAAGCATCGCGGCCCGGACAGCACCGGCTTCGCCCTCTACGGCAAGCCGGACAAGGACCCGAAGACCTATGTCATGCGCTTCAAGGTCGCCGAGCAGGAGGACATGAAGCACGGCTTCGACATTCACCACCAGGTCAAAGCGAGGAAGGCCGAGGTCGACAAGCGGCTGAAGGAGTTCGGCGCCAAGGTGCTGAAGAAGCAGGAAGCGACCGACTACGCCTTTCGCTATTTCTTCAGCTATGACGGCGATCTGCGCCGGCTGATCGACTACATCGAAGACGTCGACGGCGCGGAGACGCTGTCCGTCGGCCAGGCGCTCGAACTCGTCAAGGATCTGGGCGATGCGACGACGGTCGCGGGCGACTACAAGCTGAAGAAGATCAAGGGGACGCATGGGATCGGCCATACGAGGATGGCGACCGAGTCGGACGTCGACATCCGCTCCGCCCACCCCTACTGGGCCTACCCGTTCAGCGACGTCTCCGTCGTCCACAACGGCCAGCTCACCAACTACTGGACCAGCCGGCGCGCCCTGGAGCGCCGCGGCCATCGCTTCATGTCCAACTGCGACAGCGAGGTGATCGCGGTCTATCTGGCCGACGCCATGGATCGCGGCGAGGATCTCGAAGGCGCCATGCGCCGCTCGATCGACGAGCTGGACGGCGTCTTCACCTATCTGGTCGCGACCGAGGACAGCCTCGGCATGGCCAAGGACGTCATGGCGGCGAAACCCATGGTGCTCTACGAGAGCGACGACTTCATCGCCATGGCCTCGGAGGAGGTCGCGATCAGAAGCGTGTTCCCGCACGAAATCGATACGCACGACCCTTACGAAGGGGAGGTTCGGGTATGGACGAACAAGTAGAGGCGAAGGCGGCGGCCGCCACCGCCGACAACGAAGCCTCGTTCGAGATGGGCATGCACACCGAGCAGCTTGCCGGACGCACCCAGCAGACGTTCTTCACGCCGGAGGAGGACGAGAACTTCCTCTACCCCGACGGCCCGGACCTCGACTTCAACAAGCGCACCGAGTTCGACGCCGCCGACTTGGACGCCAAGAGCGTCAACAAGAAAATCCGGGAACTGGCGAAGGAAGGCTTCGGCACGATCGTCGTGAAAAATCCGGGCGCCAAGCACTCGCTCGGCGTCGGCATCCTGCATCGCCTGCAGCTCTATTTCGAAGGCTCGCTCGGCTATTTCGGCTGCGGGCTGGTGGACGGCCCGAACATCCGCATCAAGGGCCGGGTCGGCTGGTCCTGCGCCGAGAACATGATGGCGGGCACCGTGGTGATCGAGAAAAACGCGGGCTCCACCTTCGGCGCCGCGATCCGCGGCGGTGATCTGGTCTGCATGGGCGATGTCGGCTCGCGCACCGGCATCGACCAGAAGGGCGGCACCATCATCGTCGGCGGGCGCACCGGCGCGTTCTCCGGCTTCATGATGCAGCGCGGACGCATGGTGGTCTGCGGCGATGCCGGCGCCAATCTCGGGGACAGCATGTATGACGGGACGATCTTCGTCGGCGGCAAGATCGACAGCCTGGGCGTCGATGCGGTCGAAGCCGACCTCACCGATCTCGACAAGGCGTGGCTGACCCGAAAGCTGAAGCCCTATGCGCTGAAGCCCAAAGGCGGCATCGGCAAGTTCAAGAAGATCGTCGCCGGCAAGCAGCTCTGGAACTACGACAATCTCGAGCCCGCTGAAAAGAAGCTGGTGCTTTAGGGGAGGCGACATCATGGCGACACGCAGGATTCACCAGACGCCTCCCGCAAGCGAGGCGCCGGCGGCGAAGCCGAAGCGCGATACAAATCGCCTCGGCAGCAGCTTCATGTTCCCGCCGGAGGTCATCGACGACATCCACATCAAATCCGAGCTCGGCCGCTACCGCATGCGCGGCTTCTCGCTGTTCAAGAAAATCCCGAGCTGGGACGACCTGACCTTTCTGCCGGGCACGCTGACCCGCTTCGTCATCGAAGGCTACCGCGAGAAGTGCCTGACGAGGACCGTCTTGGGACCGCGTGCGAAAAGACCGCTGGAGCTGGATATCCCCGTCTACATCACCGGCATGAGCTTCGGCGCCTTGTCCTACGAGGCCAAGATCGCTCTCGCGCGCGGCGCCACCATGGCCGGCACGGCGACCTGCTCCGGCGAGGGCGGCATGATCCCGGACGAGCGGCGCTATTCCACCAAGTGGTTCTACCAGTGCATCCAGAGCCGCTACGGCTTCAACCCGCACCACCTCCGCCTCGCGGACGCCTGTGAGTTCTTCATCGGCCAGGGCTGCAAGGTCGGCCTCGGCGGCCATCTCATGGGCCAGAAGGTGACCGATCAGGTCGCCGAGATGCGCTCCCTTCCCGCCGGCATCGACCAGCGCTCCCCTGCCCGCCACCCGGACTGGCTCGGGCCGGATGATCTCGCCCTCAAGATCGAGGAGATCCGCGAAGCGACCAACTGGGAGATCCCGATCCAGCTCAAGCTGGGCGCCGCCCGCGTCTATGACGATGTGCGCATGGCCGCCAAGACCGACCCCGACATGATCTATATCGACGGCATGGAAGGCGGCACCGGCGCCGGCCCGCACCTCGCCACCGAAGAAACCGGCGTGCCCGGCATCGCCGCGATCCGCCAGGCGCGAAAGGCGCTCGACGACGTCGGCAAGACCGGCGAGATTTCCCTCATCTACGCAGGCGGCATCCGAAACGGCGGCGATGTCGCCAAGGCGCTGGCCCTCGGCGCCGACGCCGTCGCCATCGGCCACTCCTCGCTGATGGCGCTCAACTGCAACAAGGACATCCCCGAGGCCAATTTTGAGGAGGAGATGGGCGTCGAGGCCGGCTATTGCTACCACTGCCACACAGGCCGCTGCCCGGTCGGCGTCGCCACCCAGGACCCGAAGCTGCGCGCCCGGCTCGATCCCGACGCCGCGGCGGAACGGGTCTACAACTTCCTCCACTGCCTCGCCATCGAGTGCCAGATGATGGCCCGCGCCTGCGGCAAGACCAACGTTCACTCGCTGGAACCGGAAGATCTGGCGGCGCTGACCATGGAGGCGTCAGCCCTCGCCATGGTCCCGCTCGCCGGCTCCCAGCACACCGTCGGCCGCCCCGACATGACGAGATATTAGTGGCACGGCCACCTCGTAGACTTGACGGAGACTGATCATGGCTAAGGCGACCACACGCCGGACCGCCGCAAAGAAACCGGCGGCCAAGAAGACAGCGCGCAAGCCCGCGACGGAAAAACGGCCCGAGTCAACGAAGTCGGCGTCCGACGACATTGATCATTTTTTGAAAGGGGATGGGCTCGACAGCGAACGTGAGAAGACCATCGGCCAGCACATCGGCTACCGCTACGACGTCAACCTGCTGCCCGACTACGAGCGCCTTACACCCTTCCTCAAGAAATACATCGAGATGATGGGCTGGGACGACCTGAACTGGCTGGAGGACGTCCATATGGGCTACGAGGAGGGCCGCCCCGCCGTGTTCGACCGCAACATCAACGGCTGGGTCACGGTGCCTGCGGACATAGACCTCCCGGACAATCAGCAGGATCGCGACATGATCGCCCGCGAACTCCTGATCAAGTTCCAGATGTCCCCAAAACACCCCTTGTTCGAGCTCAAGAAAGCCTACGCCAAATTCTAGCGGCGACGTGCCGCAGCGTCGACTTGGCAGATGTCTGAGGGGACGGTCGCGGCCGGACGACGGTTCGCCAATGCCGAGAAATGACATGCGGGCGTCCGAATCGATCCCTTGATTCGGCCATGCTTGACCGGCGCCCGCTACGCTCGCAGGCGGTCCATGCGGGGAGCTTGCAACAAGGGAAGCCCGCAGGTGCGGCTATAGGGTCTTGGATATCGGCCTTGCCAGGATCGAACGAGATCAAACGATCGACTTCAAGAGAACGCCCACACCATAGGCGACGCCGGCGGCGGCGAGCCCGATGACGAGGGTTTCGGTCCCCGACCTCCACCAGCTCGCCGTCGACCAGCGGCTCTTCAAGGAACCAATGGCAAAGAACACCAGTGCGGTCATGATGATCGAAAGCGTGACATCGGCCGCAACGCCGGCGACGAAGGGAAAGAGCGGCACGAGACCACAGAGGAGAAATGCGGCGAACGTCGCAAGCCCCGCCATGATCGGCGAGCGCATGACCGGAGGAACGCCATGTTCTTCGGCCATCATCATGTCGACCCAGCGCGCCTTCGAACTGGTGATCACCTCGACGACTCGCTCGAGATCGGTGCCCTTGAATCCTTTTGCCTGAAAGAGCTGCCGGATCTCTTCGCGTTCGCCGTCGGGCACGAGGCGGATATGGCGCTCCTCCATGCGCCGAAGGCGTTCGTAGTCATCGATTTCGGCTTTGGTCGCGGAGTAGTTCCCGGCCGCCATGGAGAAACCGTCGGCGAGCAGATTGGCCGCACCGAGGATCAAGACGATGCGCGCCGACAGATCGGCCCCGACGACGCCGGCAACGATGGCGAAGGTGGTGACCGCACCGTCGATGCCGCCATAGACCCAGTCGCGCAGATAGTTGGCCTTCGGACCATCGGCCAGACGTGCTGCGATCTCGGCGGCTGAGTGCCCGTGTTCCATGGAACGTTCGACCGGCATGGCGAAGTCTCTCTTTCTGCCGAAGGGGTCACTGCAGTCGATAGAAGCCGCGGCGAGCCGAGCGACCTTTGAGCTAGATCAATTGATGAGCGCTCGGAGCGTCTAGAGATGACAGGGCAGTGTTCAATCCGTTTGATCAGGAACGATCGATCATGTCGCATGTGCCGCACGAACTCGCCGATGAGCTGCCAGAATACAAAGATCGGATTCACGAGCTCAAGACAACGGACAGCCATTTCGCACGGTTGTTCGACGACTATCACGACATCAATCGCGAAATCCATCGGGTCGAGGCAGCCGGACTCAACATCACTGACGATCACCATGAGGAGCTGAAGCGTAAACGTCTTGTGCTCAAGGACGAGCTGTTCGAAATGCTGCAAAGCTGACGATCGTCGTTATAGTGGCCTTGGACCAATGGCGCCGGCCGGGGTGCGAAGGCGATGAGCGATGATCTCCATGGACAAGCCGCACGTCGCCGCTCGGTTCAGCGAGGTGACCGCGGCCTGCGATATCCTGTCCGATCTGGAGAAGCGCGGCTGCGTTTTCCTACATCCATGAATCCGTTTCCTCGATCCATAACAAACGCACCTGGATAGCCATCGGCCAGGTTCGGCACGCAACATCATCAGGAGCCCTCGATGTCGACACAGCCGAAGACGAATGCCATCGAAGCCGTCGCTGTCTTTCACGAAGTCGCCGATCTGGACAATGCTGTCGAGGCACTGGGCAAAGCCGGCTTCGACAAAGACGACGTCAGCCTCCTGGCGAGCGAGTCGGCCGTGGAAGAGAAACTGGGCCAACGCTATGAGCGCGTGGAGGATCTGGAAGACGATCCGAAAGCACCGCGCGTCGCCTATCGCACCCTGACCGACTTCGCGGAGAACGAGCGCACGATCGCAAATTCGCTGACCTACCTGCCGGCGATGCTCGCTGCCGGCACCGTGGTCGCATCCGCCGGCGTCGTCGCCGCTGCGGTCACCGGTGCTGCAGTCGGCGGCGCCGTGCTCAGCACGGTGCTCGCCCGCTGGCTCGACAAAACCCATGCAGACCATCTTCAAGAGCAGCTGGAACATGGTGGCCTGCTGCTTTGGGTGAACACACCGACCGAGGAAAAGCAGGAGTCGGCGCTGCGCATCCTGAAGGCCCACGCGGCCTCCGATGTTCACATCCACGACTTCGCCGAGCCCAAGAGCTAGCCCTCGGCCAGGCGCAAGATTACCAGGCCACCGCCAGCGGGGCGGGGTCGGCATTGTCCTCGAACAGCGAATTGCGCGAGGCGCTGACACAGCCAACCGTAAGGGCATGGTGAAAGCTGCGGGGGGCTCCGAAACCTCGGAAGATCAATCGGCCTTTGCGAGTTGATCGAAGGCTTCGAGCACCTGCGCGCCGTAAACGTAGGACGGGCCTCCACCCATATAAACCGCGACGCCAATCGTTTCGACGATTTCCTCACGGGTCGCGCCATACTTGATGGCCGCTTCGGTATGAAAGCCGATGCAACCATCGCAACGCGCGGCGATGCCAACGGCAAGCGCCATCAGTTCCTTCGTCTTGGCGTCGAGCGCGCCCGGCCTGATCGCAGCTTTGGCGATACCGGAAAACGCGGCGGCAACATCCGGCGCCTCCTCACGATAGCCGGCGATCAGCTTGGAAAGAGAACGATTAGCATGGGGCCAGTTACGATCCATCGGATACCCTTCCTACACGCGGTCGGAACGACAGCTGTCCGCGTCAGTTAGGCCGATGCGAAGCTGACCTGCCTTGCGATGAATCAAATGGAAAACGAGGGCGATGATCGGAGACCGGGCATTGAGAGAAATCAAGGCAAGAACCGGATTCGCAACGGTTTTCCGATCGAGGTGGCGTCGCCTCGCGCGCTTCGCGTCTGCACGCTCAGATCGAGCACCGATGCCATGGCGATCGCAGACGATATCATTACGCCATATCGAATACGCAAATCCGACTGAGGCAAGGTAAGAAGTTGTCGACATCCCTCTCCGTACAGGTTGTCGACCAACCCATCTCCGCAGAGGCGCTATCGTCTGTCCTTGATCTTCCTCTCACCTTGGATCGGAAGAAAGTGTCCCCAAAAAGTTTCAGATAAACCCTTCGCGCGACCGTCGTCCCGTTTGACCTCGGTCAAAGCTGTCGCCGCTGCGACGCAGCATGATGTCAGAGGCTGGTGTCAGGCCAGGATCATCTTTCGATGAACTTGAGGTGGGGCCTGTGCGTCAAACCGCGTCCAAGTCTAAAAGGAAGGCTTCGCAGGGGTCATTGCGGGCGAGCCGACAACGCCTTGACCTGCGCCCTGTCGATAGCGTCTCGAACGAGATTGTCGGTGCGGCTCGACGCCCTGCGCCGGCGATCGAGATCGACGGGCAATCGGACGAGCGCGAGCCGGTTCTGCCTTCCTCGCACGGCAACCCCTCGATCGCTATGCGCCCTCGAACACCCTCTGCACCCATCTTCGCGATGGGCGCGAAGAATGATCACGTGGCACCTTTGCGATCGGTGGTCACGGTCACCTTCCATCCGGTCACCGACGGTGCGTCGGGCAAGGCCTATTCGTCGATCAAGGACGCCCTCGACAACCATGTGCCGCAGCATCGAACGAGACGACCATGACACGCAGCAGGATCTGGCTCGGCCTTCTTCTCCTCGCCGTGATCGGCGTGACCGGCGGCTATGCCTACAACGAATTCTTCAACCGCGATGCCCTGCCCGACGGCATCGCCACCGGCCACGGCCGGCTGGAGGTCGAAGAGGTGCATGTAGCCGTCAAATATGGCGGCCGGGTCGCCGAGGTTCTGATCGACGAGGGGGATATGGTGGAGGTCGGCGATGTGCTGGCCAGGCTGGACACGGCCGAGCTCGACGCCAATTTTTCTCGGGCCGAGGCCGAGATTCATCAGGCACAGGAGGCGGTGGTCGGTGCCGAAGCGTTGATTGCTCAGCGTGAGAGCGAGCTCGCCTTTGCCGAGCAGGAACTGGCGCGCGCTTCGACCCTTGTGCAGCGAGGCCATACCTCCCAGGAGATCGTGGATCAGCGCCAAACCCGGCGCGATACGGCAAAAGCCACCTTGCGCGCCGCCAAAGCGCAGCTCGCCACCGCGAAAGCGACCGTGCGTTCGGCGGAAGCGGCAGCCCGGCAGATCGAGGTGCAGCTGGACGAGGCGACCATTCGCGCTCCCCGTCTCGGCCGTGTGCAATACCGCCTGGCCGAGCCCGGCGAGGTGCTGGCCAATGGCGGCCGGATCGTCACCCTCCTCGACCTGACCGACGTTTACATGACCATCTTCCTGCCGACCTCCGAGGCCGGCCGCCTCGCCTATGGCGCCGAAGCGAGGATTCAGCTGGATGCGGCGCCGGAGTATATGATCCCGGCCAACGTCTCCTTCGTCGCCGCCAACGCTCAGTTCACGCCGAAGGAAGTGGAGACGAGGAGCGAGCGCGAGAAGCTGATGTTTCGGGTGAAGGTGAAAATCAATCCGGATCTGCTCCTGCAATATATCGATCTGGTCAAGACCGGCCTGCCGGGTGATGTCTTCGTCAGCCTGACCTCGGAGCTTGCCTGGCCGGAGCGCTTCGCCGTCAACCTGCCGCCGCGGCCGAGCGGATGAACGGCGCGGCCGTCTCGTCGGTTCGCATCCACGGCCTTCGTCACACCTATGGCAGGACGCTGGCCGTCGACGACGTCACCCTCGACATCGCGCCCGGCCGGATGGTCGGCGTGATCGGGCCGGATGGCGTCGGCAAGTCGACGCTGCTCGGCCTGATCGCCGGCGCACGCCGTCTGCAGACCGGCGGGATCGAGGTGTTCGACGGGTCCATGGCCGACGCCGATCATCGGCGCACCATGTCGCCGCGCATCGCCTACATGCCGCAGGGTCTCGGCAGGAACCTCTACATGACGCTCTCCATCCGGGAGAACCTCGCCTTCTTCGGCCGCCTGTTCGGTCAGGGCCGGGCGGAGCGCGCCGCACGCATCGCCGATCTCACCGAAAGCACCGGCCTGGCCCCGTTCATCGACCGGCCCGCCGGCAAGCTTTCCGGCGGCATGAAGCAGAAGCTCGGCCTTTGCTGCGCGCTGATCCACGATCCCGATCTTCTGATCCTGGATGAGCCGACCACCGGCGTCGATCCCCTCTCCCGCCGGCAGTTCTGGGCGCTGATCGATCGCATCCGCAGCACCCGTCCCGGCATGACCGTGATCGTCGCATCAGCCTATATGGACGAGGCCGAGGACTTCGACTGGCTGATCGCGATGAACCGGGGCAAGGTGCTGGCGACCGGCACGCCCGAGGAACTGCACCGGAAGACCGGCACCGCCAGCCTCGAAGAGGCGTTCATCGGCCTCCTGCCTGAAGAGCAGCGCCGGGACCATCGAGGCGTCACCATTTCCGAGCGCATCAACCACGATGACGAAGCGGCGATCCAGGCGGACGGGCTGACCCGGCGTTTCGGCGACTTCACGGCGGTGGATCAGGTCAGCTTTCGCATCGAGCGCGGCGAGATCTTCGGCTTTCTCGGCTCGAACGGCTGCGGCAAGACCACTACCATGAAGATGCTGACCGGCCTTCTGCCCGCCACGGAAGGCCATGCTTCGCTGTTCGGCCGGCCTGTCGACGCGCATGATCTGGAGACACGGAAACGCGTCGGCTACATGTCCCAGAGTTTTTCGCTCTATGGCGAGCTGACGGTCCGCCAGAACCTCGAACTCCACGGTCGCCTGTTCCATCTGACACCGGCACGCATCGAAGCGCGCATCGACGAACTCGTCCCCGCCTTCGGCCTGGAGCGCTATCAGGGCGATCTCGCCGCCGATTTGCCGATGGGCGTTCGACAGCGGCTCTCACTCGCCGTCGCCATCATTCACGAGCCGGAGATGCTGATCCTCGACGAGCCGACCTCCGGCGTCGACCCGATCGCGCGCGACCGCTTCTGGGAACTCCTGATCGATCTCTCGCGCGACAAGGGCGTCACCATCTTCATCTCCACCCATTTCATGAACGAGGCGAAGCGCTGCGACCGCATCTCGCTCATGCACGCCGGCAAGGTTCTGGCGAGCGATGCGCCGGCGGCGCTCGCCGAGGCCAAGGGGGACGGTAATCTCGAAGAGGCCTTTGTCTCTTACTTGGAAGAAGCCAACGGAGAGAGCGCAGCCGAGGTCAAATCTTCGGCAACAGCCGAAGCTGCCGCCGACCCAAAGTCGAGCCCGGCGGCGCCTGACGCCCTGGCCGCCTTCAGCCTGCGACGGCTGTCGGCCTACAGCCTGCGCGAGGGGCTGGAGCTGCTGCGCGATCCGATCCGGCTTGCCTTCGCGCTCCTGGGCACGGCGATCCTGATGCTGGTGTTCGGCTACGGCATCACCTTCGACGTCGAGGACCTGACCTATGCCGCCCTCGATCGCGACCAGAGCCAGGAGAGCCAGCGCTATCTCGAAGGCTTGGCGGGTTCCCGCTACTTCATCGAGCGACCGCCGATCCTGACCCATGACGAGATGGACCGGCGGCTTGCGGGCGGCGACATCACCGTGGCGATCGAGATCCCGCCGGGCTTCGGCAAGGCGCTGCTGCGCGGCGAGCGGCCCGAGGTGTTCGCGCGCATCGACGGCGCCATGCCGTTTCGCGCCGAGACCATAGAGGGCTATATCCAGGGCCTGCATCACGGCTATCTCGCCGACCTTTCCCGTCGTGACCACGGCGAGGCGCCGGATCTGTCGGCGGCCATCATCGAATCGCGCTATCGCTACAATCAGGCGTTTGCCAGCATCTACGCGATGGTGCCATCGATCATCCCGCTGCTCCTGGTGCTCATCCCGGCGATCCTGATGGCGGTCGGCGTGGTCCGGGAAAAGGAGCTGGGCTCGATCACCAATCTCTATGTCACCCCGGTGACCCGTCTGGAATTCCTGCTCGGCAAGCAGGCACCCTATGTCCTGGTCGGTTTCGTCAACTTCCTGCTCTTGGCCGCCATGGCGATCCTGCTGTTCGGCGTGCCGATCGAGGGCAGCGCGTCCGTGCTCCTTCTCGGTGCGCTTCTCTTCGTGATCGCCACCACCGGCGTCGGCCTGGTGATCTCGGCCTTCACCAGGACCCAGACCGCAGCGCTTTTCGGCACCGCGATCGCCACACTTCTCCCTTCGATCCAGTTCTCCGGCATGATGCAGCCGGTCTCATCGCTCGAAGGCGGTGCCTACATCATCGGCCATGCCTTTCCGATGATGTATTTCCTGAACATCAGCGTCGGCAGCTTCACCAAGGCGCTCGGGTTTGACGAACTCCAGGGCGACGTGCTGGCGCTGTTGGTGTTCTTTCCGATTCTGACCTTGTTAAGCATGGCCCTGCTAAAGCCCCAGGAGCGCTGAGGTGCGGCGGCTCGGCAATATCTTTCGCCTCGGCGTGAAGGAGCTCTACAGCTTTCGTCACGACACCGTCATGCTCGTCCTGGTGATCTATTCCTTCTCCTTCGGGGTCTACAGTGCCGCGACAGGCGTCACCCATGATCTGCACAACGCCGCGATCGCCATCGTCGACGAGGACGGCTCGCAGCTTTCAGGCCGTCTGCAGGACGCCTTTCTGCCGCCCTATTTCCGACGCCCGGAGCAGATCGCGTTCCATGAGATCGACCCGGCGATGGACGGCGGCCGCTATTCCTTCGTCGTGGTCATCCCGCCGCGCTTCGAGGCCGACCTTTTGGCCGGTCGCCAGCCCACACTCCAGGTCGATATCGACGCCACCGCCATGTCGCAGGCGGGCATCGGCGACGGCTATGTCAGCCGCATCCTGACCGAGGAGATCGCCACGTTCATCGCCGATGACGACGGCGTCATGCCGGTGGAGCTGCAAACCCGCTTCGCCTTCAATCCCAATCTCACCGGATCCTGGTTCGTCGGCGTCACCGAGATCATCAACAACGTCACCGTGCTCGCCATCATCCTCGCCGGCGCCGCCCTCATCCGGGAGCGCGAGCACGGCACCATCGAGCATCTCCTGGTCATGCCGATCAGCGCCTTCGAGATCATGATGGCCAAGGTCTGGGCGAGCGGCCTGATCATCCTGGTCGCCGTCACCCTCGCCCTCACTCTGGTGGTGCGCACCCTGCTCGCCGTGCCGATCGCAGGCTCCATCCCGCTGTTTCTCGCAGGCGCGCTGCTCTACCTGTTCTTCGCGACCGGCCTCGGCATCTTCCTCGGCACCATCGCCCGCTCCATGCCGCAGTTCGGCCTTCTGTTCATGCTGGTGGTGCTGCCGATGAACCTGCTCTCAGGCGGCGAAACCCCGCTCGAAGCCCAGCCGGACGCGCTTCAGGCCTTCATGCAGCTGGTCCCCTCGACCCACTTCGTCAGCTTCGCCCAGGCGATCCTGTTTCGCGGTGCCGACCTCGCCATCGTCTGGCCACACTTCGCCGCCGTCACCGCGATCGGCGCCCTCTTCTTCACCCTCACCGCCCTTCGCTTCAGAAAAAGCATCGTCACCATGGGATCTTGATCCGCGTCAATGCCGTTCCGATCGAAAGGTGGACGTGAGCAGGCCCGGGGTCCGAGCAGAAGAGACCAACGTCATGACAATCCGCCCGCTGCCGAGGCATGTGGGATCCCGGCTGGACCCGGTGCAATCTCTGGATAACCGCCCGTCGACGAAAAGACTACGGACTCGCGCCTATCTCAGCTCAGGTCAGCTCGACATCGACGGGCACGGCGCGATTGAGCGTGTGGCCCACGGGCGATGTGCTGATCACCTTGGCGTGCAGCGCCTGGATGTCTTCGGCTGATGCATCGCTGTCGAGTTCCACCTTCGCCGTGATACGGGAAAATCCGGCATTCCCTTCTTTCAAGCCGAGAAAGGTGTGGAGATCGAGGTCGCCTTCGACCTTGATGGTCAGGTTGTTGATGGTGATGCCCATGGCCGTGGCATTGGCAGCGTAGCCCACGGCCAGACAGTTGCCCAACGCACCGAGCACCTGCTCTACCGGATTCGGCCCGGTGTTCGTGCCGCCGAGCTGGTCCGGCTCATCGGATCTTGCGGATTCGAATTCCCGGATCTTGGCCTCGGAGCGAAAACCGCCTTTCCAGGCAACCTCGGCATTCCATTTCGTTTCGGCGACATCCGGTTCGTCCTGGATCTTCTTCGCCAGGCTGGCGACCCGTTCAATATCTACATCATTGAGCGTCGTCGTGGCGCTATCAGCCATCGTCTGCATCCTCCCTGATCTCGCCCGGTCACGAATGCCGACCGTTACTTTTCCAGCATCCCTCGACGCCGATCGGTCAAAAATATCGCATTCAACGAGCAATGCAATTCGGAGTCGCAGAGAAGCCCTATAGCGTTGGCACATAGCGTGCCTCGAAACCCGAGAGGAGATCGAGGTGCTGTTCCAGGAGGCGCGACATGAGAAAGTTCCGGCGAACTTTTTCGCGTCCCTTGCTACCCATCTCCGCGGCTTTGTCGGGATCGCTGACCAGTTGCACGATGCACGCCGCCGCCTCGTCGACATCGTTCACGAGAAAGCCGTTCTCACCGTGATCGATTTGTTTCGGAATGCCTCCGACATTGCCGCCGATGACGGGCGTCCCCTTCCAAAGCGCCTCTGACACGGTGAGGCCGAAGCCTTCGCGAAGCGACTTCTGCAGCACCACCGTCGCATGCTGCTGGAGGGCGCTCACCAGCACCTGATCGGACGATTCGATCACGATCACGCGCTTGCTCCGGCGTTCGAGCAGGCTGTCGATGATCGGGTTTTCGGCGGGATCGTCCGCCGGTCGATTGCCGACGAGCACGAGCGTCGCATTCACGTCCTTTTGCGCCTTCTCGAAGGCATCGACGACGCCGTGCGGGTCCTTCCAGCGGTCGTAGCGGGAAATCTGCGTGACGATGGGGAGATCGGTGGGGATGTCATACATCGCCAGCCGTTCCATGACCACGTCTTCGCTGAGCGTCTGGCTCTTGATTTTCGTGGGATCGATCGCGGGCAGGAACGAATATTGCGGCAGCTCGAAATCCTGCTGGTATTCGTCCAGGATGACGATGCCCGCACTGTATTGCTCGGCAAATTTCCGAAGGTACTCGACGAGTTTCTTGTTGGGCGCGGTGAGATCCAGGTGGCAGCGCCAGATCCACGGGCCTCGTTTGCGATAGTGATCGACCATGCCGATCGTGTGATGATCGTGCATGTAGACGGCGTCGTGGTCGAACTGGTTCATGATCGCGTTGTCGCGAAACGTCTCTTCGAAGATTCGCTTGTCGTCTTCGGTCAAATCGATGTCGGCGTTCTGCAGCGCGTCGTGCATCGCTCTGGTCACGTCGAAGAACTCAGGCGTGCCTCTGAGCAGACGCCATTCGGTCTTGATGCCAAGCTGATTTTGCAGACCGACGAGCGACAGCAGAATCTCCACCACACCGCCTGCGTGATAGGTCGAGTTCATATGGACGACGCGCTGGCCCTTGAGCGTATCGGCCTTGTTCGCGATCCGATCGACGGTCTCGTCCCCGACGAACTCCCGATAGTCGTCCAGTCTGACCTGCGACTGTGATGGCATGATTGCCTCCTTGGTTTGATTTTTATCGGTGCTTCTTCTCCATCAGGCACGCCTCTGCAGTCCCAAAGGTCCGCAAGTCTGTACGCTTGAGCGGGATAGGCCCGGATCCGTTTTTCCAAGCCGGCCACTTGTTCCTCCGGCTAGAGAAGCAGTCTCTTCGGGTCAGCCAGGAGACCCGCATAGTGCGCGACGAAGCGGGCGGCATCGGCGCCGTTGATGACACGGTGGTCGTAGCTCAGATCGACCGGGCACATCAGGGTCGGCTGGAAGGCTTCGCCGTCCCAGACGGGCTCGATCGATACCCTGGTCAGGCCGAGGATCGCCACCTCCGGCGGGTTGACGATCGGCGAGAACGCCCGGCCGCCTAGGCCGCCGAGATTGCTGATGCTCATGCTGGCCCCGCCCATCTCGTCGGGCCGGATCTGACGCTCGCGCGCACGGGCCGCGAGGTCGCTGATCTCGTTCGCAATCGTCCAGAGGCCCGAGCGGGCGCAGCCGCGCAGAACCGGCACCATCAGCCCATGCGGCGTGTCGACGGCCATGCCGATATCGACATAGCCCTTCAGCCAGAGGCTCTTGCCGTCGGGAGACAGCGATCCGTTGAAACGCGGGAACGCCTTCAGCGTCCTGGCCAGCGCCTTGATGTGAAAGGCGAGCGTCGTCAGCCTGACACCCCGCACCTTGGCTTCGTCGGCAAGCGACTTCCGAAAGGCCTCGATCGCCGAGAGATCGACGCGATCATGATGGGTGACGGCCGGGATGTTCTGCTGTGCCGCCGCAAGATTGGCGGCGGCCAGCTGACCAAACCGCGTGACGTCGACCTGCTCGCCTGGGCCGTAGCGGCTGTGATCGACGTCCCAGAAGCTCGAATGCCGGCTCGGCGCGTTGCCGCCATTCGCTTTCCTCTCTATATCGGCTTCGGAGACCCAGTTTTGCCCGAGCTCGGCGGCCAGGGCCGCAGGATCGATGCCTTTTTCGCGAGCGAGCTTTCTTGCGGACGGGCTGGCGGCAGGAAGTGCTGCGTTCATGGCAGAGGGCATTCTCAAAGCAGGTGTCGAAGCGGTTCGGCAGCGCGGGCGGCGATGGCGTTCAAAAAAGCGGTCGCCTGATCGAGCGGCAGGACGTCCTCGCGGAAATGCAGCGTGAGATCGTAGCTATCATCATCGCCGCCGGTGATCAGCAGGACCGGCACGCCTGACGACGTTCCCGGCCGATAGTCGACGAGTGCGGTCCCGCTCAGGTCTCGGATCAAGAGATCGGCGCTGTGGTCGATTTCGGCCGGTGCAAGGCTGGCGAGCCCGGCCATGTCGGCGTCCGACCATGCCGTCGCCGGTGTGCTCGCGCCCAGGTCCTGAGCTTCGACGGTGATGCCGTCCCGCCCGACCATCTCCGCGGCCTGGCGAAAGGCGCCCGTCACGAAGGCCGACCAGATGACGAGCGGCGTCACGGCCCCCTCGGTTTCGCCGCGCACCCAGTCGACGAAGCGATCAAACGGCGAGCGCTCGACCCTCGCGCGCATCATGCTCGGCTGCCGGTCGATGCCGGGCTCCGGCTGCGGCACGAAGCGCTCGACGTCGGCGGCATGAATCGGCTGCGCAACGCCCTGGCGCACGAGCTGTCCGAGGTCGATCCCGCGCTTGTGCGCCAGATACTTCGCCTTGGGCGACGCCAAGATCGGCACGGCCGATGGCGTTGACGGTGCGGCCGGCTTGTCTCGGGACGTCGGCGGCGCGGGTGGCTCTGGCGTAGTCGGGGCGGCTGCCTTCGTTTCGTGGCGATCCTCGCCATCACCGACAGGCTTCGCCGCGACCGCATCATCGGCGTTGTCAGATACAATGGCGATCACGTCGCCGACCGGGATGGGCACGCCGGTCTCGGCGCGGATCTCGGCGAGATAGCCGCCATGGCCGACCTCGACTTCCATGGTCGCCTTGTCGGTCTCGACTTCCATCAGGATGTCGTCGGCCTTCACCGCATCGCCCGGCTGCTTTTGCCAGGACAGGATGACACCGCTGTCCTGGGCCATGCCGAGCTGAGGCATGGTGATCTCATGCGGCATGAAAGAGTTCCCCGTGCACGGCCTTGCGGGCGCGCTCGACCACTGCATCGGATGTCGGCACGGTCAGATCCTCGAGCGCCGGCGAGAACGGCACCGGCACGTCCATCGCCCCCATTCTCTGCACCGGCGCGTCCAAGTAATAGAAAACCTTTTCGGTGATGCGCGCCGCGATCTCGGCGGTGACGCCGTAGCTCTGATGGCCCTCGTCGATCACCATCGCCCGGCTGGTCTTCTTGACCGAGGCGAGGATGGTGTTCTCATCGAGCGGGACGAGCGAGCGCGGATCGATCACCTCCGCAGCGATGCCTTCGCCTGCCAGGCGATCTGCGGCGTCCGCAGCGACCTGCACCATCGAGCTGGTGGCCACAAGCGTGATGTCGCGACCTTCGCGCAGGACATGCGCCTCGCCGAAGGGGATCAAAAACTCCTCTTCCGGCACCGGCGCCTTGTCCTGATACATCAGCTTGTCCTCGATGATGACGACGGGGTTGTCGTCGCGGATCGCCGTCTTCAGGAGGCCCTTGGCTTCATAGGCGGAGGACGGCAGCGCCACCTTGAGGCCGGGGATGTGGGCGAGCAGCGCGTGCAGGGACTGGCTGTGCTGTGCGGCCGAGCGCCGGGTCGCGCCCATATTGGTGCGCAGCACCATCGGCACCTTGAGCTTGCCGCCGGACATGTAGTGGGTCTTGGCCGCCTGGTTGCAGAGCTGGTCCATGACCAGGAACAGGAAGTCGCCGAACATGATATCGACGATCGGGCGAAGCCCGGTCATCGCGGCACCGACCGCGATGCCGGTGAAGCCGGGCTCGGAGATCGGCGTGTCGATGACGCGCTCCACACCGAATTCCTCGACCAGGCCGGAGAGCACCTTGAATGGCGTGCCCGCTTCGGCGACATCCTCGCCGAGCAGCACGATGGTCGGATCGCGCCGCATTTCCTCGGCGATCGCCTCGTTCACCGCCTGGGACAGGGTTATTTCGCGCATCACTCTTTTCCTCGAAAGCTCAGGGGACGCCGATCAGTCTGCATAGACATGGGCGTCGACCTCGCTCGAAGGCGGATAGGCGGCATCCAGCGCATAGGCGACCGCCGCCTCGGCATCGGCCTTGACCTCCTCGGTCACAGCATCGAGCTCGTCCGCCATGGCGATTTTCTCTTTCGCCAGCCAGGCCCCGAAATTCGCGATCGGATCGCGTTTCGCTTTCCAGTCGGCCTCTTCCTCCTTCGTTCGGTAGTAGCCGCGGTTGATGTCGCCGACATGGTGGCCGTGATAGCGATAGGTGTTGAGCTGAACGAAGAACGGCCCCTCCCCTTTGCGCGCCCGCGCCACCAGATCCTGGGCGAGCGCGTTGACCGCGAGCACGTCCTGACCGTCGACCTCGTGGGCTTCGATGCCGAACGCTTTCGCCCGGGCCATGAGATCGCCCGCCGCCATCTCGGAGACGTGGGTGTATTCCCCGTAAAGATTGTTCTCGCAGGCATAGATCACCGGCAGCTTCCAAAGGGCCGCCATGTTCATGACCTCGTAGAGGAGACCCTGGCCGAGCGCGCCGTCGCCGAAGAAGCAGACGGTGACCGCATCCGTCCCGAGCCGCCTCGCGCTGAGCGCCGCCCCGGTCGCGATCCCGGCCGAGCCGCCGACGATGGCATTCGCGCCGAGATTGCCGTTCTCCTGATCGGCGATGTGCATCGAGCCGCCCTTGCCGCGGCAATAGCCCTCCGCCTTGCCCAAAAGCTCGCAGAACATTTCCTTGAAGGCAGCGCCTTTGGCCACACAGTGACCGTGACCGCGGTGGGTTGAGGTGATGTGGTCGGTCTTTTCGAGCGCTTCGCAAAGACCGACCGCCACCGCCTCCTGCCCTGTGTACATGTGGGTGAGGCCCGGCATCTTGCCCGAGAGATAGAGCTGGTTCGCATTGTCCTCGAAGGACCGGATGCGCACCATCTGGCGGTACATGCGAAGATAGCTCTCGGTGTTCTTTTTTGGCTTCGGCCTGGCCATCGATGCCGGCTCCTCATCCTGCTCGGTTGGAGTCAATAAGCGTTCGCGATCGGCAGATCTTCCGCAGGGAAGTGGGTGATGACCTGACAGCCCTTATCTGTGACCACCACCTCCTCCTCGATGCGCGCCGCCGAGTAGCCGTCGGTGGCAGGGCAGTAGGTTTCGAGCGCGAACACCATGCCGGTCTTGATCTCCATGGGATGCTCGAGGCTGACCACGCGGCTGATGATCGGACGCTCGTGAAGGGCGAGACCGAGGCCGTGGCCGAATTGCAGGCCGAAGGCGGAGAGCTCGTCCGGAAAGCCGAACTCGTGGGCCTCGGGCCAGACCTTGGCGACCTGGTCCGTGCCGACGCCCGGCTTGATCAGCTCGATCGCCTTGTCCAGCCATTCACGGCATTTGACATAGGCGTCATGCTGCGCCGGCGTGGCGCGGCCGACATTGAAAGTGCGGTAGTAGCAGGTGCGATAGCCGTTATAGGACTGCAGGATGTCGAAGAACGCCTGATCGCCCGGACGCACGATGCGGTCGGTGAAATTGTGCGGATGGGGGTTGCAGCGCTCGCCGGAGATCGCGTTGATCGCCTCGACGTCGTCCGAGCCCATCTCGTAGAGCATCTTGTTGGCATTGGCCACGATGTCCGCCTCGCGCACGCCCGGCTTCAGCTCCTCCCAGATCATGTGATAGACGCCGTCGACCATGGCGGCCGCCTGATTGAGCAGCACGATCTCATCGATGTTCTTGATTTCTCGCGCGGCCAGCATGACCTGCTGGCCATCCACGATGTTCATGCCCGCGTCCTGCAGCGCAAACATCATCGCGGTCTCGGCGAGATCGACACCGATCTTTGCGTCAGCGACGCCGGCTTCACGAAGGAGCGCCATGATTTCCTCGGAGTGCGCCTTCATCAGCCCGAATGACGGCGGAATGGTGCCGCGCATGCCGAGCACGCCCGCCCGGCAGGAGGAGGGATCCAGCCAGTCGCAATACAGACGGTGGTGAACTGCGGCCGAGCCGAAGTCCCAGACGACCGGCTCGTTGCCTTCAGTCAGGAGCGCGAAGCGGCAGAGCTTGTCACGCTCCCACTCGCCGATCTTGGTGCCGGAGACGTAGCGGATGTTGTTGACGTCGAAGAGCAGAAGGGCACCGCAGTCGCTCGCCCGAAGTGCCTCCTGCGCGCGGGCGAGGCGGTAGCGCTGCAGCCTTCGAAAGTCGACCCTTGTCTCGAAGTCGACCCCCATCTTGCCCGGGGACGGGATCGCCCGCTCCCAGTTCCAGTTGTGATCCGCGTCCTCGGGTCGGAGGATCGTCGGGTTCAATGCGGCCATGTCGGGTCTCCTGATGTCGGCCCGCGGTTCGGGGTTCGCGCTCGACGGAGCACGCGCCGCAGGCCGATCGTTGCGTGGGTTCAGCCGTTACTGGATGACCATGCCGCCATCGATCATGAGAAGCTGGCCGGTCATGTAGTCGGACTCGTGGCTTGCGAGGAACGCCGCCGTGCCGATGACGTCCTCCGGGTAGGAATAACGCTTCATCAGAATCATGTTCTCGGCGAGCTGGTCCATGGACTCACCGTGCTTCTCGAACTTGCCGATGGCGACCAGGTCCTTGTCGAGCTGTTCCCAAAGCTCGGTGCGCACCACGCCGGGGGCGTAGCCGTTGACCGTGATGTTGTGCTCGACCAGCGCCTTGGCGCCGCCATTGATCATGGCGAGCACGGCGTGCTTGGAGCAGCTGTAGGGGACGACGTCGTCGAAGGCCTGGCGGGAGAGGATCGAGCCGACATTGATGATCTTGTTGGGCTTTTCCGGACGTCCCTGCTTGATCATCTGCTTGGCCGCCTCCTGCATGCCGATCAGACAGCCGAGCGCGTTGACGTTCATGATCTGGTGCCAGTTCTCCTCGGTGACGTCGAGGAACATCATCGGCGTGTTGATGCCGGCATTGTTGAGCATGACGTTGAGGCTGCCGAAGGCGTCGACCGTCGCCTGCACGGCGGCATGCATCTGGTCGCGCTTGGTGACGTCCAGCGACACGGCGATCGCCTCGCCGCCCTTGTCCTTGATCCGCTCGACCACCTCGTTGCAGCCGTCGAGATTGAGGTCGGCGACGCACACCCTGGCGCCCTGTTCGGCATAATGCTCGGCGACCGCAGCGCCCATGCCGCGGGCGGCGCCGGTGATCAGCGCGGTCTTGTCAGCCAATCTGGTCTTGTCCATCTAACCCTCCACTCCTGAACGCTGTTCCTTGATTTGGGTGACGCCGGTGATCGCCTGGACGAGCTCGTCCTCGGTGACGTCAGCGGCATCGAATTCGGCCGTGATGCGGCCCTCATACATGGCGAGAATGCGGTTGCTCACGCCCATGACCTCCGGCATTTCCGAGGAGATCACGAGGATCGCGTAGCCCTGGTCGGCGAGGTCGCGGATCAGGTTGTGGATCTCGGCCTTGGAGCCGACATCGATGCCGCGGGTCGGCTCGTCCAGGATCAGGATCCGTGGATGCGTGCCGAGCCATTTGCCGATGACGATCTTCTGCTGATTGCCGCCGGAAAGATTGAGCACCCGCTGCTTCCAGCTCGGGGTCTTGATCTCGAGCTGCTTTCTGTAGTGCTCGAACACCGACAGCTCCTCGGTCTGATTGAGCCAGCCGCGATGGGAGACCCGCTCCAGATGGGAGAGCGTGATGTTGTCCCGGCAGTTCATGCCGAGCACCAGACCCTGCTCCTTCCGGTTCTCCGGCACCAGCGCGATGCCGCGGATGATCGCCTCGTCCGGCGAATTGCTGATCGCCTCCTCGCCTTCGATCCGGATGTGGCCGGAGGCTGGTTTGCGCAGACCGAACAGAGTCTCCGCCACCTCGGAGCGGCCGGCGCCGACCAGCCCGTACATGCCGACGATCTCACCCTTGCGCACGCTCAGGCAGACATCCTCGAAGAGCCCCGGCACCGTGAGATCGACCAGTTCGAGGATCGTGTCGCCGAGATCACCCTTGGTCATCTTCCGGGACTTGTCGAGGGAGCGGCCGATCATCATCCGCGTCACCTCGTCCTCGTCGGTAGCAGCGGTGTCGACCGTGCCGCGGTAGCTGCCGTCGCGCAGCACCGAGATGCGATCGGAAATGTCGAAAATCTCGTCCATGCGGTGTGAGATGTAGACCATGCCCACACCCTGGCTTTTCAGATCGCGGATGATCCTGAACAGGATGTCCTTCTCGTGATCGGTGAGCGAGGCGGTCGGCTCGTCGAACACCACGATCTTGGGCGTGAACACCAAAGCGCGGGCGATCTCGACCATCTGGCGCTTGGCGATCGAGAGGTCGCCGGCGATCGTGCCCGGACCGAAATCGCATTCCAGCCGATCGAGGATCGCCTGGGTGTCGGCATAGAGCTTTTTTCTGTCGAGCGTGCCGAGCATCTTCGAGGGCAGGCTTCCCAAAAAAATATTCTCGGCGACCGACATCTGTGGTGCCAGCGAAAGCTCCTGATGGATGAGGACGATGCCGGCCTTCTTGGCTTCCAGCGGCGTCTTCGGATCGATCATCTCGCCGTCGAGATGGATGTGGCCTTCATCCGCGCTGTGGACGCCGTCCAGCACCTTCATCAGGGTGGACTTGCCGGCACCGTTCTCGCCGAGGAGCGCGTGCACCTCGCCGGCACGGACGTCGAAGTCGACCTTGTCCAGCGCGGTGACCGCGGGGAAGCGCTTGGTGATACCTTCGAGTTTCAGGACGGGCTCGGTCATAGCCGCAACTCCTCGGCGCCGGCGCGGGTAAGCTGCTTGTCGATGAACAGCACCAGGATCAGGATCGCGCCCATGATCACGAGGACGTAGAAGGCAGGCACCTGCAGAAGGTTCATGCCGTTCCTGAGCACGCCGATCGCGAGCACGCCGCCGACCGTGCCGATGATGTTGCCGGAGCCGCCGGTGAGCTTGGTGCCTCCGAGCACCACGGCGGTGATCGTCCAGAGCTCGAAGTCGCGCCCGAGATTGGGGGTCGAAGCGCCCATTTGGCTGGAGAGCGTGATGCCGGCGAGCGCTGCGAGAAAGCCGACGATCACGAAGTTGATCACCATATGCGGCCCGACCCGGATGCCGGCATTGACCGCCGCCTCGCGATTGCCGCCGACCGCGTAGACGTTGCGGCCGTGCAGCGTGGAGGACAGAACCCAGTGCATCAGGATCGCGACGACGATGAAGATCACCGCCAGCGTCGGCACAGGCCCGACCGAGCTCATGCCGAAGTCTGAATAGGCGAAGTTGGTCGCGTAGAAGGACTGCTCCTCGGTGTAGACGAACACCAGACCGCGCACGCCGATCATCGCGCCGAGGGTGACGATGAAGGCGTCCACACCGGTCTTCCAGACGATCATGCCGTTGATGAAGCCGAGCACCGCGCCGGAAAGAAGGCCGACGATCACCGCCGGAATCAGCCCGAGCGGTTCCTGCAGACCGACGGCCAGCGAGGCGGCGAGCGCGACCACGGCGCCGACCGAAAGATCGATATTGCCGTTGATCATGACGAAGGTCATGCCGAGCGCGATCAGCCCGATGGTCGAGGTCTGCACCAGGATGTTGGTGAAGTTGCGCGCATCGAAGAAATGCTCGCTGGTCAGGCTGAAGAACACGATGCAGGCGACCAGAAAGATCCAGATCGGCTGGGTCAGGAGAAGGCGCTTGACGTCGTTCATCGGTTTCCCTCCTCAGGCGATCTTGCTGAACAGCGAGCCGCGCTTCGAGGCGACGTCGAGCCAGACGGCGAGGATGATCACGACCCAGGTCACCAGCCACTGGGCGTAGTAGGGAAAGCCGAGCAGCAGGAGGCCGTTCTGGATGAAACCGAGAATAAGGACACCGATCACGGTCTTGAACACGCTGCCGGAGCCGCCGAGCAGACTGGTGCCGCCGAGAATCACGCCGGCCAGCACCAGAAGCTCATAGCCCTGGCCGACATTGTTCTGCGAGCCCATGACGCGCGAGCCCATGATCACCGCGGCGCAGCCGACGGCGAAGGCGGAGACCAGATAGGTGCTGAACACGATGCGGCTGCGCTTGATGCCGGAGAAGGTGGCCGCCTCGGGGTTGCCGCCGACCGCGAATACCTGGCGGCCATAGGTCGATTTGCTCAAGACGATCTGCAGGATGACCGCCAGTATGAGAAAGATGAACACCGGCGTGGTGATGCCGAACAGCGAGCCGCGGCCGAAGAAGGCGAACCAGGTGTCCTCCTGGTTGACGATGTCAACGTTCTGGCCGCCCGTATAAATGAGCGTGACGCCCTGGATCGCGGACAGCATGCCGAGCGTCACGATCAGCGAATTGAGTCTCAGATAGCCGACGAGAAAACCGGTCAGCGAGCCGATCATCAATGTGCAGAAGAACATCATCAGCATCGCGCCGCCGGGACCGATCTTGTCATGCAGATCGACCACCAGCACGGTCGAGAAGGAGAGCAGCGAGCCAACCGAAAGATCGAGATTGCCGCCGATCACCACCACGGTGACGCCGAGCGCGATGCAGCCGACGATCGAGGCCTGGCGGATCACGGTCATGACATTGTCGGGCGACAGGAACCGCTCCGAAATCAGGCCGAACCCGATGATGAAGATGACGAAGGCGACCAGGATACCCTGATGGGTCAGGACATCCTTGATCATTGCCTGATAGTCGACATCCCTGCGAACGTCAGTCGCCATCGTAAGCCTCCCCGCTCTTGCGCGATCCGCATTCGTTCGTGGTCTTCGGGATCGCTGCCCGTTGATCACACCCGGCCGTTCATGTGCGCCCGACTTCCCGCCGGACGCACATGATGGCGGATCACAGCCTCAGAAGACGGGCTTGGTGTAATCGCCCATGTTGTCCTGGGTGATCTTCGGCGTATCGAAGTAGTTGAGAGCCGGCACCTCCTCGCCATTGAGCACGGCGATCGCGGTGTCGAGCGCGTTCTTGGCGTCCTCGACCGGGGACTGATAGACCGAGCCCCAATATTCGCCGCGCTCCATCGCCTCGTAGCCGACCGCGAAGTTGGTTGCGCCGATGAAGATGATGTCACCGGCACGGCCGGCATCCTTGGCCGCATTCAGCGCGCCGACACCCATATTGTCGTCGCCCGAATACACGCCGTCGATGGCGTCATATTTGATGAGGAAGTTTTCCATCACCCGCTGCGACTTCTCGCGGTTCCAGTCTCCGGGCTGCGTCTCCATCAGTTCGACGTCGGGACAGACCTCGGGGAGACGGTCCTCGAAGCCCTTGGCGCGCTCGATCGCGGTAGTGTAGCCGGGCTGACCCGAGATCTGGACGATCTTGCCCGCCTCCTTGCCTTCAGCCTTCAACTTGTCGCACATCATCTCCGCGGCATAGATGCCCTGGGTGATGTTGTCCGGCCCGGAGAAGGATTTGATGAATTCCTGCCCCTCTTCGGCGATCTGCGAGTTGGTGATGATCACCGGAATGCCGGCTTGATCGGCCTGGCGCACCACAGGGACGACGGCCTTGCCGTTGGTCGGCCAGATGATGATCGCGTCGACCTGCTGCTGGATCAGGTCCTGCATCTGCGCGATCTGCCGGGCGACGTCGCCGCCGGCATCGAGCACGACGGTTTCGACTCCGTCTTTCCCGCCGGCGTGTTCGATGAACGCCTTTTCATAAGTGGTCTGATAGCTGTCAACGCCGACATTGTTCTGCGTGATGCCGATCGTCATGTCGGCGGCGCTCGCCGCAAATGGCGCGAGCATCGTTCCGGCCAGCATGGCCATGGCGACTTTCTTCATTGTGCATCCCCTCTTGAGTGCCAATTCCCTGATCCGGTTGGCCGAATGCGTTCCCGGTGACATTGACGCTATGGGTATCCTGACCTCTCCACAATTCCAAAGATATCCAAAATGGATATTATAGCCGATGCCCTGCTCCTGACGTCCATGGAAAACTTGTCGTCAGCAAATCGCGGAGGTGCGATGTCGCCGAAGAAATCCCGAGTCGCAGCTGGAAAATCCAATCCGGATATCATTCCGGCCCCGCCAGGCCAGCCCGAGCTGCGGCGGGGTGCGGCCATGGCCAATGACGAGATGCTGCGCCTGGTCGACTTTCTGGAAGAGCTGGAGAACGAGGCCGATCATGTCCTCCCGCTTCGCGACGCCGATCCCTACTTCTACCTGACCCTGTTTCTGGTTCGCCAACATCTGACCGCGCGCCCGGTCACGGTGACCTCGCTGGCCGCGGCCGCACCCACGCCCTATGCGACGTCCATGCGGCGCATCGACAGGATGATCGACGAAGGGCTGATCATCCGGCGCCCGCGCAGCCGCTCCGGCAGAAGCTTCTCGTTGCATCCAAGCCAAAAGCTGATCGACGCCTGGTACGATTACGCGAGGCGCATCAAGAGCGTCGTCGGCAAGACGCTTGGTTTCCACCCCGACGAGACCAGCGGCCAGGACTACTATTTCGGCGGCTCCTACATGTCGGCCCGGATCATCCCGGCACCGTCGATCGTCGCCGAACCGCTCAAGATCAAGCCGCCGCTTCGGATCCTCGTACATGCCGATCCGACCTTCATGGCCATGGGCAATCTGAAGCGGCAGGTCGAGCAGGTGCTGGGGGTCGACATCCGTCACCGCGCCCTGTCGATCGACCGGCTTCGTATCGAGGGTCTGACCAACGCCGAGGCCAGGCGATCGGATTACGACATCATCGCGGTCGATCTGCCCTGGATCGGCGAGTTCGCCACCAAAGGCGCCCTGCTGCCGCTCGACGACTGGGTGGCGAAAAGCCGGATCAACGTCTCCGACTTCCATCCGGCAGGCTGGCGCGGCTGCCGTTTCAGGGGCCACCACTACGGCGTCCCGATTCAGACCACGCCCGAGCTGTTGTTCTACCGGGAGGACCTTCTCGCAGAGGCCGGGCTGTCAGCTCCGGAGACGACCGATCAGCTCCTCGATGTGGCCCGGCGGCTGCATCGCCCGGGCCATGGCAGAAGCGGCGTCGCCTGGAACGGTGCACGGGGAACGCCGATCGGTCACACCTTTCTCATGGTCATGGGCGCCTTCGGCAGACCGCCGCTGGACCTCGAAGCTCTTGGCGCCGATTTCGAAGCGAATGACATCGACGGTGAGCGCATGCGGCCGACGATCGATACCGATCATGGACGAGAAACCGCCGACTATCTTCTCGAGCTCCTGGCCTACTCGCCATCGAACATCCTTTCGATGGCGTGGTATGAGCGGATCAAGGCCTATGCGTCCGGCGAAGTAGCACTCTCCTATGGCTACACGCTGCTCGCCCCCTATTTCGAGCTCGACGCCAGCTCGCCCGCGCATCATCAGACCGGTTTCCTCCCCCACCCGCGCGGCCCGCGAGGCCGCAACATCGCGCCGGTCGGCGGCTACGCGCTCGGCATTCCCGCCAATCTCGCGCCCGAGCGGCGGGATGCCGCCTGGACCGCGCTGGAATTCCTGACATCGGCGGAAGCCGCCAAGCTCTACATCCTGAACGGAAGCCTCGTCAGTCCGCGCTTCAGCGTCTCGGCCGACCCTGACGTGCAGGCCGTGTCCAAAATGATCAGCGCGGTGGATCAGATGGCGCGGCAGGGGCAGCTGCAGTTCTGGCCGCGCCCGCCGGCACCCGAGATCGCCGACATCATCACGATCTGCGGCGAGGAGATCCACGATATGTGTCAGGGTCTCAAGACCGCGAAGGAGGCCCTCGCCGCCGCCCAGAACCGCGCCGACGGCCTGATGCGCATGCATGGCTACTATTGAGCGAAGCCCCCGAGGAGAGGGCTGATGTTGCCCCTCCAGGGCGGGCGATCCGGCAGGGTGCATCGGGCGACCCTGGTCATCTGTTCAAAAGCCTGGGCTGGCGTCATGCAGCCAAGCGCTGAATGACGACGTTGACGGTTGTCGCAGGTCTCGATCCACCGGAACGATGCCCGCTTGGCGTCTTCGCGCGTTGCAAAGCGGGTGCGATGGACGAGCTCGCTCTTCATCGAGCCGAAGAAGCTTTCCATCGGCGCATCGTCCAGGCAGTCGCCCTTGCGGCTCATGGATGGCGCCAGGCGTGGCGTTTCAGGATCGCCTGGCAGGAGATGCTGGCATCCTGTACCCCGCGGACGCCCTTCTGTTTGTCAAGCCCCGTGGCGGCTGGCGGCGTTGGATCGCCATGAGCAAGGCTCGCTCACAAGGCTCGGCGCACAGATGGTCGTCCATCCCCCAGCCGACGATCTCGCGGGTCTCCGTAATGATCGGCAGCGCCGATCATCCGTTCGCAAGGCGACGGCGCGTATTCGCGCCGAGGGATCGCGGCGACAAGCCAGTTGCCCAAGGTGATCGAGGGCATCAAACTTACCGACGCCATCGAAACGTTCCGCGACATCCCCGCCTGACCAGACGCCGTCATCCAAATAACCCATAGGTGCTTTCTCCATCATTCCTTCAAAAATTCTCGACGACGCCTTGACGCTCTGCCAATTCCCCCGTAGCTAAATTCATCCCCGTGGGCGCATAGCTCAGTTGGTAGAGCAGCTGACTCTTAATCAGCGGGTCCAAGGTTCGAGTCCTTGTGCGCCCACCAATCTTTTCAATAGGTTAGGTGGATTTTTCGAAGTTTCCAGCTTCGTATTGGAAGCATATTGGAAGCAAGTGAGATAGGATTCAGGAGCTGTTTGGCGTACGCGATCCTCTCCTCAAGGTTGATTTTTCTTCAAGTCTTTTCTACAAAATCATCGATGAGTGCCAGCCCGCCCCTCAGGTCACGCTGTGGCCGCCATCCATTTTCGATGAAAGGGCATCCAATGTGGATCGATCTGGCACGAAGTGAAGGGCGCTTCAGCCTTCGTTGGTCGACGACATCGACTGGCATCCGACACAAGACGAGGGTGATGATTTGCGGCTTCTGCAGCGATGGCAGAGGCGTGACTTCGATGTGCCACAATAGATTGCTCATCCAATGGGATCTTGCCACCGGCAGATTGGTCAAGGCTGCCCATCGAGGATCTCGAGGGTATCTGCCTCGTGCTTACAATCCTCACCGCGGCTGGATATGGAGCGACTTCGACAAAGATGTGCGTCATGCTCGAACGCTGTCCGAGGCCGAGGCGGTCGCGATCCTTAAGCGGCATGACTACCGCGAGATGCCAATTGCCAGAAGCGCTCACGGCAACTGGGTTATAGCAACACCCAATGATCGAGCCATCGTCCTTCGCGACCTTGCCACCGGGGAGAGCGTCCAATGCTTGATGGGGCATGAAGCGACGGCATGGTCTCTTGTATTCAGCCCAAACGGCAGATCCGGGCTGTCAGCTTCGTCTGACGGGACATTGATCCTTTGGGACTTGGACGATGGTCGGATCATCCATGTGCTCGAAGGTCATCGGAACAAGGTTTGGGCCTGTGCATTTAGCCCCGATGGCAACCGCGCGGTTTCGGCATCCTTTGATCGCACGCTGATCCTATGGGATCTTCGGAAGGGCGTGGCTTTGCAAGTTTTGGAAGGCCACGGGGCAGCTGTTTGGAGTTGTCGCTTCAGCGAAGATGGCGAGCGGGTGTTGTCTATATCTTCGGATGGAACGGTCATTGTTTGGCATTGCGCCGATGGCAATGTAGTGATCCAGCTTGCCACCTTGAATACGACTGCTGCCGACATCTCATCCGACGGCACGTTCCTCTTCATTGGTGATTCGAGCGGAGGCGTTCACCTATTGGAAGTCACGAAACTTTAGTTTCGGCAGCCAGAATCATAGATCATGTGTGTCCTCCACGGATGGCCTCTTTGGAGACTGAAATCCGCCTAAATTCGGTCACAAGGCTTGGTTCGTAAGAGTGCCAAGAGCGGCCCTTACCCCATCAGCCTCAGAATGGATCAGGCATCTTTTTTCTGCGAAAGGCCGTGTCAACTTCACGCTCTCGCTCCATCCGTTCGACGCGAGAAGTGAGGTTGTCAACTTGATCGACGACGACTGACAGGGCGGTACTGATCGATGCGCCTTCTTGGCGGAGGGACGCGAGACTCTTTTCCAAGGATCTGAGGCGATTCATGATGGGAGTTTTAAGATCTTTGACCTCGTCACGCATTCTGTTGGTTGCCCTATACAGGTCCTGCATGGCCTGGTTGGCTTCGGCTCTTCCATCAAATTCTACTGCATCTCTAAGTTTTCTTAAAGCTGTCTCATGCTTGCCAAGCATTCGATCTAAATCAGACAGCCAATCTTTACATAGTCTTATTTCACTGATTATCTCTTTTCGGTTGGCGACTTCTCTATTGAGAAATTCATCCAAAACATTGACGGCCAACATGCCAAAATCCTTTATCCTGATCTACTTCTTAGGGTCGGAACTAGATTCCACATCTAAGCCAATGTCGATCAGGCGTCTTATTGCTTCCACTCGAGAAGAGATACGATTGCCAAACCGCCAGTCCTCAACCTTATCCAACAATTCGCGATTCATCGGAACGAGCAAACGCAAGGGATATTTTGATCCATCGGCCATGAACTCCGTATATAAGTTATATACAACACTAGCAACCCGTAATTTACGGGCAGCTTGTTCGAAATTTGAAGGTACAGGCATTGTGCAGACGGAGATGTAGCGGCTGTTCAGGGTCAGCAGCACGTACAAGGGCATGGTCGCCGGGTGCGTGCAATGCGTCCGAAAGCGGCCTCGCCAGCCGAGGGCCGATCGGCGTTCGGGCTTTCGGCCGGTTTTCTGCCTCAAGCGCTTTGTCAAGTGAGTGCCATGAGCGGACTCCACGTCCATTGGCTTGGACGCCGGTTAGCAAGGTCCTCACGGGAGCAGGCCACTAACCGTGCTGGGCCTTGCCGGAAGCCAACGATCGGCACTTGAGAGACTCCGCTTGCTCCAGTGCTCGATTGAGTTATTGGGCCTCGGTCTCCTATAGTTAACGCGAAAACAACGCAAATGAGGCCCAAATGGCTCCGCAGGGGATCGAGCGCAAATTGGCCGCGATCCTGGCCGCTGACATCGTCGGGTATAGCCGGCTGATGGAGGCTGATGAGGAAGGTACCCATGCCCGCCTCAAGGCTCTGCGGGAGGAATGTTTCGATACAGCCGTAGCTCATCATAACGGCCGCATCGTCAAGCTCACTGGTGACGGTGCGCTGGTCGAGTTCGCCAGCGTGGTGCAAGCAGTTCAATGCGCCGTTGAAATTCAACGAGAGATTGCCAAGCGCAACAGCAAGCTTCCTCAAGATCAACACCTTGTTTTCCGCATGGGCGTCAACCTTGGGGACGTCATCATTGAGCAAGACGACATCTATGGCGGTGGCGTCAACGTCGCCGCGCGGCTGGAGGCTCTCGCGGAGCCCGGCGGGATCCTGATTTCTGGCACCGCTCACGATCACGTGGAAGGTCGGCTCGATTGCGGGTTTGAGTTCACAGGCGAGCAACAGGTCAAGAACATCGAGCGCCCGGTCCGGACCTATCGGGTACTTCTGGCGCCGGAACAGGCTGGGCTGACTATTGATTCGGGGAAAAGGCCGCCGCGCCGCCGTGCTCTTTTGACCGCAGCCGCTGTTCTAATACTGACCGTCGGCTCCGCCGTGCTATGGTTCGAGCCGTGGTCGTCGGACGTCGAGCCGGCTTCGGTCGAGCGTATGGATTTCCCGCTGCCAGACCGACCATCGATCGCCGTCCTTCCCTTTGCCAGCCTGGGAAGCGATCCGATTCAGGACATGATGAGTGATGGCATCACGAGTGAGATCATCACTACTCTATCGAAATATCGCGATCTTGCCGTCATCGCTGGCAACTCGACATCGACCTACAAGGATAAGCAGGTGACGGTGCGGCAGGTCGCGGAAGAGCTCGGTGTCCAATACATCCTCGAAGGCAGCCTGCAAACATCCGGCGCTCAGGTGCGGATTCACGTCAAGTTCGTCGATGCGATTGCAGGCGAATATCTCTGGACGGAACGGTTCGATCGCGACGTGATCGATGCCTTTGCCCTCCAGGAGGAGATCACACAGAATGTGGTCACGGTCATTGCTACAGCTGATGGCAGACTGGCTGACACAAAGCTCGCACGCGCCAAAACCAAGGAACCGACCAATCTAAGCGCCTTCGAATTGGTGCAGTTGGCCCGAGAAAACAGGCATAAGTTTGACAAGGAAGGCATTGCTAAGTCGATACAGCTGCTAAAACAGGCTCTGGATATCGACCCGGATTTTGCCCGCGCTCATGCGGACATGGCGTGGAGTTACATGCAAGAAGTGTGGAATGGATTCGCGCAGTCAAGCGATGTTTCGGGCGCCAATGCTGTGAGCCACGCCAAGAAAGCCGTTATGATCGACTCGTCATTCGCCGAAGGCTACTGGGCCTTAGGAGCGGCCAGCCAGCTCATCGGATTGAACGAGGAAGCCTTAGCCGCATTGGAAAGAGCTTTAACACTCAATCCGAACAATGCTGATATTCTAGCCGAGTGGGGCGGATTTTGGTTGCCCTGCATGTTGGGTGATAGAGAAGAAGGGGTCGCGTCCATCAAGAGGGCCATGCGCCTTAATCCGTTCTATCCCAATTGGTATGGGCATCTTTGGGTTAGCGCTCTTTTTTTGCGCGGCGGTACGAGGATGCCATCGAGGCCGCCCTAGAGACCGAAGCGCCTACTCTTCTCGTTCGTCAAATGCTGGCTGCGGCTTACGGATATACGGGCAACATCGAGGGCGCCGAGAGAGCAGTGGCCGACCTCCTAGAATTAGAGCCGGATTTTACTCTTCAGTCGATCTCCAATGCAGATTTCGGCATAGACGCGTGTGTGGAGGAGGTCCGAGAAGGTTTGCGCTTGGCCGGAGTGCGCGAAGGGTTGACCAATTGATCGACGTTTGCCGCTTCGATCAAAAACAATGCCGAGCCCGTAATCCGAAGAGGTGGCAACGGCCCGATCGCGATGAAGACGCAGTGAGGCGCCGCCGAAGCGACCAAAGCCTTTGCCTCATAGAGTGACCGGATTGGGTCAGGCCCTGCCTCACCATGGCCAATCGGGCGGGACCACTTCGTCTGACAAATCCGGACGCTACCGGGGAACTTGGCTCGCAACGCGGACAATGCGCCAGTTTGCTAACGCAAGCTCGAGACGCCGTTACGCGAAGTTGGTGCCATAATTGGTCACAAAGATATGTTGCAGCTGTTTGACAATAGCCCAACGGGCATTCATTCATTCTGTGATCACGAACCGGGTGGCTTAGACTTGTCAACCTTTTCTTACTAAAATTTGGGAGGCTTCCTGACCCATGATGACGATGAAAGGCTATCTGTGGACAGCACTTAACCCAAAGACTTGGGAAGGAAGTTCAGCGACAATCTCTGAAAAATTCGAAGATATGAGGTCATTTGTTGGCCCGGAGGATTTCGTTTCCGTGATCGTCATTTTATTTTCAATCGTCGCTTTTCTGGCGGCAATCACGTTTGGTGGAATTGAAGGAAAGTATACTTTTATGAAGCATCTTCAATTTCTCTTTTTAGCGTCTACACCTTATTCCCTTGCTGTTAGAAAGTTCCGGCTCTTTGAGCAAAACCGATCGATGAAGGAGATCAACCGAGCGCGCATCTGGCAATGCGCCGGTATTTGGCTGAATGGAGTTATCGTTTTTGTCTACCTAGCCATGGCCTTCGCCTAGCTTCCGCAAGGGGTCAAAAACTCCATCTAGGAACGTGTTGTCGAATGGATCGCTTCCGACAAGGAAGCGGACTCAGGACAGGTGCCTTGAGGTCGAACGCCATCCATCGCCTTGTCATCGGCCATGATTTCATGGGAAGCTCATCGTCAGAAAACATCGGCATGATCAAACGCCATCATCAGGGGAGCTTCGCCATGATTCGGGATTCCGTTCTGACCGCAGCCGCAGCGCTGCTTCTTGCGACCTCGCTTGCATCCGGCCGAGGACATCACCCTCAAGGCCTCGCATCAATGGCCGGGCGGCAAGGGCGACGTGCGCGACGAGATGGTGCAGATCATCGCCAAGGAGGTCGGCGCGGCCGACGTCGGTCTCGACGTCCGCGTCTATCCGGGTGCGTCGCTGTTCAAGCCGCGCGACCAGTGGGACGCGATGGTCAAGGGCCAGCTCGACATCTCCGCCTTCCCACTGGATTACGCGTCCGGCAAGCACCCGCAGTTCAGCTCGACCCTGATGCCGGGCCTGGTGAAGAACCATGATCACGCCAAACGCCTGAACGACAGCGCCTTCATGGACGACATCAAGGCGATCATCGACGAGGCGGGCGTGGTCGTGATCTCCGATGCCTGGCTGGCGGGCGGATTCGCCTCCTCGAAGCAGTGCATCCTCGATCCGGCCGATGCCCAGGGCCAGGTGCTGCGCGCCGCCGGCCCCGCCTTCGAGCAGATGCTGGTGGGTGCGGGCGCCTCGATCAATTCCATGCCGTCGTCGGAAATTTACACAGCCCTTCAGACCGGCGTGCTCGACGGCGCCAACACCAGCTCCGGCAGCTTCGTCAGCTACCGCATCTACGAGCAGGTCTCCTGCCTGACCGAGCCTGGCGACTACGCGCTCTGGTTCATGTACGAGCCGATCCTGATGTCCAAGCAGTCCTGGGAACAGCTCACGCCCGAGCAGCAGGACGCCCTCATGGCCGCGGGCCAGAAGGCCGAGGACTTCTTCTTCGACGCCGCCAAGGACCTCGACAGCAAGCTGGTCGAAGCCTACGAAAAAGCGGGCGTCGAGGTGGTCTCCATGAACGAGGAGCAGCACGCCGCCTGGCTCGAGATCGCCAAGGAGACCTCCTACAAGAGCTTCGACGAAAACGTCGAAGGCGGCGCCGCCCTGATCGAAAAAGCCCTCGCCGTCGACTGACCCTGCCAGGGTCGGGGGTGACTTGCCTGAGCTGGCGATGGGGGCCCGAACCTGGTCGTTCGAGGGTTCGGACCTCCGGCAAGGCATGTGGCCGCAAGCGGCGAGACATGGCGTTCGATTGAGCCGATCGCGCGTGGGAACGACGACGAATGACGCGCTCCGAACTGCGAACCATCGCGCTCGATCGTTCCCATCTCGATGCTCGACATCGAAGGTCGGCGCGCATGACAGCCTGAGCCGGACGGTTCGCGTATCGACAACACTTTCTTAACGATGCTTTGCTACCGTTCGACGGACTCGCCGGTCCATGCGATCCTGGGAGTCCGAGCCTCGCCCCACCTCTCCTGCCGGGCGGGCGGATTCCCAGGGTCGCATGGACCGCAAAACATCATGACGGCGATAGCTTAAGGAAAGGTTAATGGCAGGCTGGTCGGGCGAGGTGAGACAATGCTGCGGAGCGGCGAAAACATGCCGGCGGATAAGGCCGGTGAGCTGCAGACGGCACGACACAACGTTTTGCTGGCCGCTCTTGTGCCATTCTCAGGGGAACTTGCTCGTCCCTGCGGCCTGGGAGTGCGTGCCTCGCCCCACCTTTTTCGGCGGGCGGACGGATTCCCAGGATCACATGGACCGCCAAACATGATGACGGCGATAGCTTAAGGAAAGGTTAATGGCTGATCTGTTGGCAGGGACGATCGACGTCGCGCTTGAAGGGCGGGTTTCATCGCCCTGCTGCGAAAGGCGGCAGACGGAAACAGGCGTGAGCCGAGGCATCCGGCCATGACCGGAATCATCAGGGTGATCCGTGGCCTGTCGACGCTCGGCGGGATCGCCGCGGTCTGTCTCCTGCTGCTGGCGCTCGCCGCCGTCTGCCATCTGGTGTTCGTGCGCTACGTGCTCGGTGCGTCCGCCATCTGGCAGCACGAGACCGTCAGCTTTTCGCTGATCGGCGCCACCTTTCTCGGAGCCCCCTACGTCCTCATGACCAAAGGCCACGTCAATGTCGACCTGCTGGACCACTACGTGAACGCCGGCGCGCGCCGCGCCCTCGGCATCGCCGCCTCGCTGGTGACGGCAGCCTTTTGCGGCCTGATCGCCTGGCTCAGCTACGGCTGGTGGTGGGAAGCCTGGGCCGGCGACTGGCACAACGAAACCGTCTGGGCCCCCCGCTCTGGATCCCCTACGCCGCCATGCCCATCGGCATGACCCTCCTCACCCTCCAATCCCTCACCGACCTGCTGTCAGCAAGTGGATTCACGGGTGAGCCGGGCGACCCGCCGGAGCCACAACATCCGACAGACACCGCCGCCCCCCGCGAAGAACGAGGTCCAAGTCAACCGACTGCCGGCGGCAGCCGACATGAGTGAGTTGGAGTTGGGGGGGCTGGTGGCGCTGGTCACCGTGGGGCTGCTGCTGCTGGGGGCGCCGGTGGCGTTCGTGCTCGGGGGCGGTGGCCATCGTCTTTCTGGTGGCGATCGAGGGCGTGGACGCGCTCGATATCGTGCCCAACGTCTTTTATGGCGGGCTCGACAGCTTCGCGCTGCTGTCGATTCCGATGTTCATCGTGATGGGCGGGGCGGTCGCCTCGTCCCGCGCGGGGCGGATCTCTACGAGGCGCTCGATCGCTGGCTCTACCGCGTGCCCGGCGGCCTCATGGTCTCCAATATCGGCGCCTGCGCGATCTTCGCCGCCCTTTCCGGCTCCTCGCCGGCGACCTGCGCCGCCATCGGCAAGATGGGCATCCCGGAGATGCGAAAGCGCGGCTATGCCGATGGGCTGGCCACCGGCGCGATCGCGGCCGGCGGCACGCTCGGCATTCTGATCCCGCCCTCGATCACCATGATCGTCTACGGCATCGCCACCGAGACCTCGATCGGCCGCCTGTTCCTCGCGGGCCTGATTCCGGGCCTGATGCTCACCGGCCTGTTCGTCGCCTGGGGGCTGATTCAGGCGCGGCTGGCAGGCGGCGGCGCCACACGGCGCGACGTCAGCTTCACGCTCAGGCAAAAGCTCGAAGTCCTGCCGCGCGTCGCCCCCTTCCTCCTGATCATCGCCGGCATCCTGTTCGTGCTCTATGGCGGCGTCGCCACGCCCTCGGAGGCCGCCGGCATCGGTGCCGTCATGTGCCTCGCCCTGGTCGTGATCATCTATCGCATGACCCGCGTTGCCGATCACTGGCAGATGCTGCGCTCGTCCATGCGCGAGGCGGTCATGATCCTGATGATCATCGCCGCGGCCGAGCTCTTCAGCTACATGATGTCGACCCTCTACATCACCCAGTCCCTGGCGCTCTGGATCGCCGATCTCGACGTCGGCCCCTGGGTGCTCATGGCGTGGGTCAATCTTTTCCTGCTGGTCGCCGGCTTCTTCCTCCCGCCGGTCGCCGTCATCCTGATGACCGCCCCCACCCTCCTGCCGATCATCGAGGGCGCCGGCTTCGACCCCATCTGGTTCGCCGTGGTGCTGACCATCAACATGGAGATCGGACTGATCACGCCCCCGGTCGGCCTCAATCTCTACGTCATCAACGGCATCGTCCCCGAGGTCAAACTGCCGACCATCCTCTGGGGCGCCCTGCCCTTCATGCTCTGCATGGTGCTCGCCATCGTCCTCCTCTGCCTCTTCCCAGAGATCGCGCTTTGGCTGCCGAACGCCCTCATGGGTCCAGCGGTGTGACCGCTTCAGTGGCGTGGCCACCTCATCGACTCGGACCGCCTCAGCCAGGACGACGGTATGCGGCCAGGTTTGCGGGCGGTGGCGACGAGCCACAGCTTACTGCTGCCACATTCATCGCCTCTTTGTCGAAACCGTCGCTGCTTCGACGATTTTCCGACACAAGATTGCCGCGCCGCAATCGCCTTCACGATTTCTTAACCGCCAATCCGCTTTCAAGATCCTTACTTACTGGTCCATGCGATCCTGGGAGTCCGAGCCTCGCCCCACCTCTCCTGCCGGGCGGGCGGATTCCGAGGATCGCATGGACCGTGAAACAACATGACATCGACGCGTTAACGAAAAGCTAAAGCCGGGCGAAAACTCATTGCAGGCGGCGTGACCTCACGATCTGTCGCCGGCAAGCCGGGGTGGGCGGCATGAGCAGGTGGGAGCGGCTGATCGACCAGGGCATGCGGCGAAACCCGGGAGATATGGAAAAACAAATTGACCGAGGGGGCATGGCGACCGCGCCGGTCGAATCATGTTCCAAAGAGTACGGCGCCGGTTCAGCTGATCTGCAGGTCGCAGCGCTTCCAGGTTTCCTCTTCGCCGTCGGGGCGAAGCAGGATCATGGTTTCGTCGTTCAGCTGGCGCATGTTGATCTCGTCGCCGGCGCCGGGATCGCCGTCCGGCACGACGTAGCGAAAGGCATGGCGGGTGTAGTCGCCGGTCGTGCTCGTCCCGTCGGGCGTCACGATGTCGTCGCCCTGGATGTGCAGATTGCGCCCGTCGGCCGGAAAGCACCAGTCGCCGTCGATCTGGTCGGCCAGGGCGGACGCGACCGGCACGAGCCACAAAGAGACCGCGATCGCCGGCATCGACCATCGTCGCCAGGACGTCATGAACACGCCTCCTGAAGTGAGGTTGCCCGTCGACGACTATCGCATCGCAGCACGAGACTGTCAGCTGCCAATGTGATCGTCGAGCGATCGAGGCACGGACCGGGCCGGCACGTCCGGCCTCATTTCTCGAGCTGCCGATTGACGCAGCGCAATGCGCTCTCTCCCAAATCCAGACCAGACTTCGCGCATTGATGCAGCGCCAGCTCGAAGACCGATCGAACCTCGAAGCGGTGCGCCTGATGCGTCAACCAACGAAGGAAAATCCCTTGAGCGTCTTGCGGTCATTTTTCCTCATCGCGGGCCTCGGTCTATTGAGCGGCTGTGCAGGCGACGCGCCGAAAGTGTTGACCTGCAGCGCCATGAACTGGCGCCTCGCCGAGCATGGCGGCCCTCGCATCGAAAAGGCCAGGTTTTCCGTCGATCAGCCTGCTTCGGGCGTCTGGTGCCTGACCCAGGATCATCCGTCGCCATCCTTTTTCAGCCATCCTACGCTCGGACAGCCGCTCGTCCGGCCACCGAGCGAGGAGGAGATGCTCCATACCCTGGTTCTCATGGCCGCCGAGTTGCGGGTACCGACCTATCACCTGCGCGACGCTGACGATCTCGAAACCTTCGTCGACAAGTGGCTGCAGCACGGCCAGGCCTTCCGTACGGACGGGGATCTGATCATTCTCGACATGACGGTTGCCGACGACGGCCCCCTGGTCGCCAGTCGTGTCTGGCGGGATGATCGGGATGACGCGGAATGCGTCAGATACGAGACCGAGCGGGAGCTGCGCAACCATCCGAAGGTACCGGACCGGGTGCTGGCGCTCCACGACTACGGCATGGTCTGCCGAGCACCTGGCGACGAGCCGGCATTCGTCATGGCGGTGCTCACCGAACGCCAGATCCAGGATGACTCGATCGACCCCGGCGATTTCGACGGCTTGAAGCGCGACGTGGGCGACCCCTTCTTTCGAAGCCTCCGTTTCGACCGCCCGCCGGACCTTCGATAGCCGCCTGCCCAGCCCGGCACGGACCTTGTCGAATCGTGTCGCTGCGGTCTTCGTTCGACATGCAGGGACCCGTGACGGGGTCGCCTCGCGTGAGCTTTGGGACGGAGACAGCGGAGAAGCGACGGCCTGGCGACTAGGGAGAACACCATGAAACGACTTATGCTGGCTCTTTCCTTCCTCGCCGCCGTTCCGCTCATGAGCTGCGCGGCGTCGGAAAAAGGCGCGGACGAGCGCGGCGCGCAGTTCAAGATGGCGTCATTCGAGTTCTTCGTCCTGCAACTCGGTGACGAACTGGTCCTGCCGCCGAAACTCGACGACGCCGATCTGGTGGTCGAGCGGCGCAGCGACATACCGGCGAAAGCGGCTGCAGCCGTCGCCATCGCCGAAGCCTTCGATGTTCGGGAGAGAGACGAGGCGCTGCGTGAGCTCGCCGGCCTTCCCTTCTTCAAGTCGAGCACGGTCGGCCAGGCCTATGTTCAGGATCCGGACGATCGCGCCCTCGTGTTCGGATTTCCGCGCGAGCGCTGCCCCATCCACGTGGCGAAGAAGGCGGATGGCCTGTCGGCCGCGCTGGTGTCGGCCTACGCCCGATGTCTCGAGGTGATGCCGAGCACGCCGTTTTCCGGCGGATGCGGCTGCCGCGTCGAAGCGCTCGGCACCCACCTCATGGTCGATCCCTCGGTCCTGGCATACCGGGAACGCCTTCCGCTCAGCATGATCACGCTGGATCTCTCGACGGCCGACAACGCGCCGACGGTCCTGCGCGGTTCGGTGCGCGCCGGCGAACTCGCCGGCAAGCAGATGCCCGTCGAGCTCCTGACGGCCGACGGCGACAGCCTGTGCAAGGGCTCGTTCGATGTCGAGACGATCGGATCACTCGACTTTGCGATCCAATGTCCCGGCACAGGCATCGACTACAGCGGATGGGCCGGTCTGGTCGGCTATCATCACGGCCGCTCCTACGGCGTTGGCGCCGGGAGCGCCGTGGGCGGGCCGCCCGATCAGGTCTTGATGGCCTTGTTCGGCTATGACGAACCCGAACTCTCCAGGCTCGAAGCCGAAACGGTCGTCTTCATGAAAAGCTGGCAGGCGAACAGCCATCGTCGAGGCCCCTAGCGCGGCATCGATGGAGCCCTTTTCGACGCGACAGGGCCTCCAGCATCCAGGCACCGGAAATACGACCGACCGAACGATTTGAGAGAAATTGGAGCGGGCGATGAGATTCGAACTCACGACCCCAACCTTGGCAAGGTTGTGCTCTACCCCTGAGCTACGCCCGCTCATCGTCGTCGGAACGGCGCTGGCGCGCCGGACGACTGAGCGTATGTAGGAGAAACGCTGTCGTTTGGCAAGTGGGCGCGGGGCGGTTTCGGGCGGGGTTGGGTGTGGCGCCCAAGCGAGCAACCGCAAGTCAACGCCGACCTATGCCCCGGCCCTTGATACGAAAGGGCCTTTTCGCCATGTTAGCCGCAGATTCGGGCCTGTTCGGGCTCTTTCTCCATTGACGACTGGAAAGACCATGGCGCTGTTGTCGGGATTGTTGGGCGAGAAGGAACCGGCCGCCGGTGGCGGCGGGGGGGAGCTGATCAAGGACAGCGATACCAAGAGCTTCATGGACGACGTCATCCAGGCGTCGCGCGAGGTGCCGGTGATCGTCGATTTCTGGGCGCCCTGGTGCGAGCCCTGCAAGCAGCTCGGCCCGGTGCTGGAAAAGGTCGTGCACGCGGCTGCGGGCGCCGTGCGCCTGGTCAAGATCAATATCGACGAGAACCAGGCGCTCGCCCAGCAGCTGCGCATCCAGTCGATCCCGATGGTCTACGCCTTCAAGAACGGGCAGCCGGCGGACGGGTTCGCAGGCGCCCTGCCGGAGAGCCAGATCAAGGCGTTTCATCGAGCGCATCGCCGGCCCCATCGGGCCGGGTGCGGCCGAGGTCGGCATCGAGCAGGCGAAGGAGGCGCTCAACGCCGGGCAGCTCGACATCGCCGCCCAGATCTTCGAGCAGGTGCTCGCCGAGGACCCCGGCAATCCCGAGGCGATCGCGGGTGCCGCCCGGGCGGAGATCGGATCGGGCCAGACCGCCGCAGGCGCGCACGCGCCTGGACGCCGTGCCCGCGGAGCATGCGAACCATGTCGACATCGCCGGCGCCAAAGCGGCGCTCAGCCTCGCGGAGGAGGCGGGGACGCTGCCCGATCCGGGCGAGCTCGCGCGCCGTCTCGAAGCCGACGGCAAGGACCACGAGGCGCGGCTCGATCTCGCCACCGCCATGTTCCTGCGCGGTCAGACCGGCGAGGCGATGGAGCAGCTCCTGCACGTGATCAAGACCGACCGGGACTGGCAGGATCAGGCGGCGCGAAAGCAGCTCCTGAAGTTCTTCGACGCGCTCGGACCCGCTCATCCCGCCACGGTCGCCGGGCGCCGGCAGCTGTCGGCCGTGCTCTTCTCCTGAGCGCTTTTCACCGCATTCGGTTGCGCAGACACGGTATGGCGCATGCAGAGACGACGTCCGGCGCATGCAAAGATGGAGGTTGGCGCCGAGCGCGCTATATAGACTGGCATGACGATATTCGGCGATCATGACAGCGAACCGGGAAGCGATCAGGACGCGCTCGCGCGCCTGCCGAGCCGCTTCCCGATCTTCCCGCTTTCCGGGGCGATCCTGCTGCCGGGCGGCAACCTGCCGCTCAACATCTTCGAGCCGCGCTATCTGCAGATGGTCAAGGACGCGCGCCGCCGCGACAAGGTGATCGGCATGATCCAGCCGAACGCCCAGCCGAATGGGGGCGGCGAGGAGCAGCCGTCGCTCTACCCCGTGGGCTGCGCCGGCCGGATCACCAATTTCGAGGCGACCGAGGATGGGCGCAATCTGATCACGCTCACCGGCCTTTGCCGCTTCGAGATCGCCGAGGAGCTGACCGTCGCCACGCCCTATCGCCAGGTGATCGCCGATTTCGAGCCCTGGCAGAACGATCTCCAGCCGCAGCAGGCACCGGACAGCCTGCGCCCGCATCTGGTCGAAGCCCTGCGCAGCTACTTCGCCGTGCACGACATCAGCGTCGACTGGGGCCAGATCGAACGCGCGCCGCTCGAGGGTCTGATGACCTCGCTCGCCATGATCTGCCCGTTCGAATCCTCGGAAAAGCAGGCCCTCCTCGAGACCGCCGACGCGCCGACCCTCGGGCGCACGCTGATCGCCCTTCTCAAGATGGGCACCCTCACCGACGAAACCCTCACCGCCCGCCATTAGGCGCCGCCTAAAGGGGTTACTCAGCTTCTGGATCTGACATGAACGATGAGCAGCAAGCCACGCCCGACGAGCAGGCCCAGCCCGACGAGGTCGGCGGTCGATCCGAAGCTTCTGGACATCCTGGTCTGCCCGCTCACCAAGTCGACGCTTCGTTATGACCGCGAGCGTCAGGAGCTGATCAGCGACCAGGCCGGCCTCGCTTATCCCATCCGGGACGGCATCCCGATCATGCTGGTCGACGAAGCGCGCACGCTGGGCGAGGACGAGGCGATCCCGGACGCGGTCAAAGCCGATCCCGGGGCGGACAGATGACCGACGCCGAGACACCCTGGCCGACCGACATCCGCGTCGACCGCCGGGAAAAGCGCCTCACCGTCAGCTTCGACAATGGCGACAGCTTCACCCTGCCGGCCGAGCTTCTCCGCGTCGAAAGCCCGTCCGCCGAGGTCCAGGGCCACGGTCCCGGCCAGAAAACCACCATCGCCGGCCGCCGCCATGTCGGCATCATGGACGTCGAGCCGGTCGGCAACTACGCCATCAAGATCAAGTTCGACGACCTGCACGACACCGGCATCTACACCTTCGCCTATCTGCACCAGCTGGGCCTGCATCAGGACGAGGTCTGGCAGGCTTATCTGGAAGCGCTGGAGAGGCAGGGACTCAGCCGCGATCCGTAGCGGGCCGCCGATGCCTTGGCGTCGGCGAAAGGCGAGCAGCATTTACCTGGCATTAAGATTACGGCGTTAGGCTCATGGCTCGAACGCACCGTCGGCAAGGCAGCCGGCGGCGCCCTCCCATCGACGGAGCCCCTCGCGATGTCTCTCGAGCACTGGCTGCAATTTCGCATGAACCTGGAAGATGCCGCCGAAAAGGCCAGAAGCGCGCAGGCGGCCGGTCAGAAAAAAAGCCTCACGCCGTTTTTGCGGCTCGGCGCCAGCATGTGCGCCGCCGTCGTGATCACCGCCGCCGCGTTCGCCCTGCCCGTCTATATGACGGGGCTCGATCCGATCGAGCTGGCGATGGCTCCGGAGGACGAGATCGACGACCACGCTGCCTGGCTGCAGGCGCTGGAGGCGCGCAATCTGGCGGTGCAGCCGGCGGCAGGCCCGAACGATCAGCAGATGCTCGACGCCTGCCGTGAGCTTCTTGCCGGAGAACACCACTACGTCGAGCCGTAGCCGAGCGCCGGCGCGCGCGGCAGACCGACGACATCGAGCGAAGTGGCGCAGGGCTCCCCGACGGCGAGCGGCGGACCAGGAGGCCGCAGCATCCGCCGACCGGATGTGATGCCGCCGTCAGAACTTGCCGTATTTCAGATAGGCCTCCTGCGGATCCATGCCGTCGAGGATCGCGGTGCGGACCTTGTTTTCGGTCGCGATGGCCTGCTCGGAAGCTTCGACGATCACCTCCGCCTTGTCCTTCGGCAGGATGACCATGCCGTCGCGATCACCGAGCACGTAGTCGCCGGGGTGAATGGTGACCTCGCCGATGGTGATCGGCTCCTCGTAAGCATCCGGCAGCCAGTAGCCGACGACGTCGCGCGGCGTATGGTAGCGATACCAGACGGGGAAGTTCTGCTCGATGATGAAATTGACGTCGCGGCAGCCGCCGTCGACCACATAGCCGCGCACCCCCTTGAGCTTCAGCACCTCCGCCGAAAGCTCGCCCATATGGGCGATCACGTCGTCGTTGGGCTGGCAGACCATCACCGTGTCCGGCTTCGCCTTGGAGAGAAGGCCGGTCCATTCGTAGAGCGTGCTGTGGGCATCGGCGGAGGTGTCGACCCTGCCGCTCACGGTCGACACCACGCCGGCCAGCGTCTGCTCCGGAAAGAGCGGCCGGATGTCCTGCGGCAGGGTGAAGTTCGAAAGCCCCATGCCGCGCATCACGTCATGGGCGACGCCGGTGTAAATGTTTTCGAGTCGCGAAACCAGGTCCATGCGGTCCACCCCGTCCGGCCGATCGATCCATCCTTCCCGTCCACGATAGAAAGCCGATGGAGCGCCTGTCCAGGGGAAGTGACGGCGAAAAGCGAAACGATGCGCCCACCCGTGGCGCTTCGTCGGGAACAGGCATTTTTCGCTGACGGCGACGACGGGCGAAGGGCCGGTTTTGATCCAATCCGGTCATGAACCCTCCAAGGCCTGGCAAGGTTCGGCCGAGCCGTAGCACTTTGTGCGCTGGACTAGATTTGAGTTCGGCAATTGGGTAGTAGCTGATGCCTGAGGCTCGTTTCTCTTGTCCTTGAACTCTGTTCATCGTCAGCCAACGAGCAAGCCGGCTAAGACAACGTTGCGGCAGATGCGACTTCTCCAGGCGACAAAGCAGGCCACACCGATGGGACGACTGAGAACACGCGCGAGAAGAAATCTTGTCGGGCTGCTCTGCTTCTCGCTCGTGCTCTGGTCCGTTGCGCCATCGGCGACGCACGCTCCGAAAGTGCTTCAAACGATCAACGATCATCTGGAGATGATTGCCGATCACGGCCATTCCCATGGCTTTGAGGAGGATCTTTTCTGGGCCTTGCATGGCCACAGCCACGATGCTGCCGACCACGACCACAGTCAGATCGTGCTCTCGGCGAGCGTCGGCGTGGGCGCATTCTACGTGGCCAAAGACAAATGGCGTCTCCGCGCTTCACGCGGTGACCCGTTCCGCGACTTCAGGATCGACCGACCTCCACGGGCATGATCGGCGCCGCACCGCGCGGCCTTCCCGATCAAAAATCTGCTCAACGGAGATCCTTCATGACCTCATGTTCATGGGGCATCGGCGCGCTGGCGTCTCGCCAGTCCGTTGTCCTCTGCCTTGTGGTGCTGGCGACCTATCTGACCGCCACCACCCAGGCGCTCGCCCACAACGTCACCCCTGGTGACGCGGGCTACATTCAGGAAATCTGGGGGGTGCACATCATCCCCTTCATGTATCTCGGCGCCAAGCACATGGTGACCGGATACGACCACATCCTGTTCCTCTTCGGCGTCGTTTTCTTCCTCTACCGGATGAAGGATGTCGCCATCTATGTCAGCATTTTCGCCTTTGGCCATTCGGTGACGATGCTGGCCGGTGTCTGGTTCGGGTGGGGCGTCAACGCCTATATCGTCGATGCCATCATCGGCCTATCGGTCGTCTACAAGGCGCTCGACAATCTCGGCGCCTATCAACGCTGGTTCGGGTTTCAGCCCGACACCAAGGCGGCGACGCTCATCTTCGGGCTGTTCCACGGCACGGGGCTCGCCACCAAGATCCTCGACTACCAGATCGCCGAGGAGGGGCTGCTGGCCAACCTTCTCGCCTTCAATGTCGGTGTCGAGATCGGCCAGATTCTGGCGCTTGCGGTCATCCTGATCGTCATGGGGTACTGGCGGAAATCTTCCGCCTTTTTTCGCCAAGCCTACACCGCCAACGTCGTCATGATGTCCCTGGGCTTCATGCTCATGGGCTACCAGATCACCGGCTATTTCGTGGCCGCGTAACCTTTTGGAGAGAACCATGTTCAACGCAGAAAAGCCGAGTCTCGAAGAGCTGCCAAGCTCCGCCCAGCTCCTTCGGTCCACCATCATCGCGGTAGCTGGTGCCGCCGTCATCCTCGTCACCGTCATTCTGCCCGCAGAATACGGCATCGATCCCACCGGTGCTGGCCGCGTGCTCGGCCTGGCCGAAATGGGCGAGATCAAGCAGGAGCTCGCCGACGAGGCCGAGCAGGACAGCCTCATCCATGGCGATCAAAGCTCCGGTTTGTTCGACGACGTCCTCGGCCTGTTCGTCGGTTCTGCCCACGCACAGGATGCGTGGAAGGACACCGTGACCTTCACGCTTCCTCCCGGCGAATACACGGAGGTGAAACTCGACATGGAGGCGGGCGACACAGCCGAATACGCATGGACTGCGGAGGGTGGCAGGATCAACTTCGATCTCCATGCCCATGGCGAGGGACAGTCCGTCGACTATGAGAAGGGCCGTGGCAAAACATCCGGCGATGGCAGCTTCGAGGCCACGTTTGCCGGCGAGCATGGCTGGTTCTGGCGCAATCGCGACGAGGCGGACATCACGATCACGCTTCAGCTCAAAGGCACCTATCGGGCGCTAAATCAAAGCCAGTAGTGATCCTGCCCTGCACGCGCGCTGAGCGCGTGCAGGGTTACGGACGGTTGGTCGCTCCGCATACACACGTCGTCGAAAGTAGAGGGATTTCCAGGTGGCGGATGTGATCGCATTGGCCGCCTCGGCCTTTCTCGCCGCGACCCTGCTGCCTGCTTCCTCGGAAGCCGTGCTCGCTGGTCTGGTCGTCGCCGAGGCGGCGCCGGCAGCACTTTTGCTGGCTGTCGCCAGTGTCTTCAACACCGCAGGCTCCTGCGTCAACTGGCTGCTGGGACGCGCCGCCGAACGCTTGAAGGATCGTTCTTGGTTTCCTGTCAGCGCTGATAGCCTCCAGCGTGCGCAGGGCTGGTACCGTCGCTATGGCGTCTGGTCGCTGCTCGCATCCTGGGTGCCCATCGTCGGCGATCCCCTCACCGTCGCTGCCGGCGTCATGCGCACGCCGATCATGATCTTCCTGCCGCTGGTCGCCTTCGCCAAGACCGCGCGCTACGCCATCATCGTTTGGCTTCTGTCCTGAAAGCCTGCTCAGCTCGGTTTCGGGAGATGATCGAAGATGCACACTCTTCAATAGGAAAAAAGCCTTACTACGACCGCGTCATGAGGCTCATTTCTTCCATGGTGCTGTTGGCTCGAATGGCAGGAGCTGCCACAACGCAGACGAACGACAAGCCGTCTTGTCCTGGCCATCCGGACGCTTCTTTTGCCGATCGATGTGCAAATGCGTGTTAGCCGATGGCAACGCCGGCCTCAGGCACCGCCCATCCGCGCCACCAGCATGTAGCATTGCGGGAGCTGCGCCGGCTGGTCGTCGTAGATGTCGAAGTCGGCGCCGCTGATGTTGTGCGGGTATTCCTTGTAATGCTCGATCGTCAGGCCGTGATCGAGGCATGTGGAAAAAATATCGCCGAGGGTGTGGACGAACCAGTAGTGCTTGTGGTCGCCGGGTGCGTCCTGGCCGTCATAGACGATCGGGCCCTGCTCCTCGAAGGGCTCGGACCTGAAATAGCTGTGGCTCAGGCGGGCCGGGTCGGGGTCGGGCTGCGAACGGCTCCATCATGTTCATGATCGGGTGCTGCTCGTGCATGCAAAGAACGCCTGAAGGCCTGAGCAGGCGGGTGACCACGTCGAAGAAGGCGGGAAGATCGGGCATCCAGCCGAGCGCGCCGATGGTCACGAGAACGATGTCGAAGGCGCCGTCGAAGCCCTTGTCGATGTCGTAGACGCTGGTCTCGACGAAGCGCGCCTCGATCCCGCCGGCCTTCCGCAACGCCTCGCCCTGTTCGAGAAAATCGCCGGCCTGATCGAAGCCGGTGACGCTTCCCGGCGCCCAGATTCTTGACCGAGAGGATCTCGCAGCCATTGTTGCAGCAAAGATGGGCGACGTCCTTGCCCTCGACACCGAGCGCCGTCAGCCGCTCCTCGAGCAGCGCGTCGAGGCAGGAAAAGCCCGGCTTCGAAAAACCTTCGAGCAGGCGCCTATGGCGTTCCGATCCGAGATGATGCGGGGCGGACGCGTTCCAGGCCTCCCGGTTGGCCGCGATGATCCTTTGCCGATCCATGGCCATGGTCTCTGTCCCCGGGCGTCACCTGATGACGCCGCCCAACTCATCCTCGATATGCGCCCGGATGATCTCTTCGATGCTGTCGTCGGGCTGAAAGCCCAGCTTTCTGGCGCGCCTGGCGTCGAAATCCGGCATCCAGCCGGAGACGATCTTCTGGATGTGAGCGTCGGGCTCCCAGTGGATGCGATCCGCGACGGCTTGTCCCGCGACCTCGACAAGGGCGGCTTCGACCTCGCCGATCGACACCGAGATGCCGGGCAGCGTCAGCATGCGCGCCGGGCCGAAGATCTCGCCGGGAAGCGCCAGGGCGTGGAGGAAGGCCTCGACCACGCGCGCTGGGCGAGAGGATGTACATGACCGAATCCCGGCTGACCGGGCAGACCGCCGGTTCGCCGGCAAGCGGCTCGCGGATGATCGAGCTTGCGAAGGTGGAGGCCGCCTTGTTGGGCTTGCCGGGGCGCACCACGATGGTCGGCAGGCGAAGGGCGCGGCCGTCGACGAAGCCCTTTCGGCTGTAGTCGTTCACCAGAAGCTCGCCCGCCGCCTTCTGCGCACCGTAGGAGGTCTGGGGGTTCAGGAAGAGATCGTCATAGCCGGTTTCCGGCATGTCCCCGCCATAGACCGCGACCGAGCTCGCGAACACGACGCGGGGCGTCGACCCCAGACGGCGGCAGGCTTCGAGGATGTGGCGGGTGCCGTCGAGATTGACCGCCATGCCGAGATCGAAATCGGCCTCGGCATTGGCGCTGACGATCGCCGCCAGGTGGAACACGGCGTCGACGTCTTCCGAGATCAGCTCGTCGATCTGAGCGCGGTCGGTGATGTCGCCGGCGATGGTTCGGATTCTTGTGTCGGCTGGCAGACCTTCTGCCGCCTCGACCACGTCGAACAGGGTCAGCCGCTCCAGCGGCCGTTTCGGCTGGCCTTCGAGCGCGATGCCATCGGAGGCGAGCAGGGCCGCCGCGAGTTTCTTGCCGATAAAGCCGGCGCCGCCGGTGATCACGATATGCACGAACCGCCTCCGCTCACTTTCGTCCGTCGATTGCAAGCCTGGGCGCTTGCTGTAAAAGGGACCCTGCGAACGAGCATAGACACTGAGGAACGGGATCGCCAGCCGCTCCCGTCCCGGAACGCGGCGACGTCGAATGACCATCCTGCTTGGCTGCATCGCCGACGATTTCACCGGCGCCACCGACCTCGCCGGCATGCTCGTGCAGTCCGGCATGCGCACCGTGCAGCTGATCGGCGTGCCCGATGGTCCGATCGACATCGGCGACGCCCAGGCCGTGGTGGTCGCCCTCAAATCCCGCACGATCCCGGCGGAGGACGCGATCCGCCAGTCCCTGACGGCCCTCGCCTGGCTGCGGCGCGAAGGGGCGCGCCAGATCCTGTTCAAATATTGCTCGACCTTCGATTCCACCGACCAGGGCAATATCGGGCCGGTGACCGAAGCCCTGATGGCGGCGCTCGACACCGAGTTCACCATCGCCTGCCCGGCCTTTCCGGAGAACGGCCGGACGGTCTTTCAGGGCCATCTGTTCGTCGGCGATCGCCTCCTTTCCGAAAGCTCGATGCGCCACCATCCGCTGACGCCGATGACCGACAGCGATCTGGTCGCGGTGCTCGGGCGCCAGAGCGAAGGCAGGGTCGGCCTCTTGCCCTATGAGGTGGTCGATCGAGGGGCCGACGCGATTCGCGAGGCGATCGCCGGGCTCAGGAGCGCCGGCGTGCGCCAGGCGATCGCCGATGCGGTCAGTGACCGGCACCTGATCGCCCTCGGCCATGCCGCCGAAGACCTGAAGCTGATCACCGGCGGCTCCGGCATCGCCATGGGCCTGCCCGGCAATTTCCGCGACTCCGGCCTGATGACCCTGTCCGAGAGCGCCGATCGGCTGCCGCGCATCGACGGCGCTTCGGTGGTGCTCGCCGGAAGCTGCTCGGCGGCGACCCGGGCGCAGATCGAGCATTTCGACGGCCCCGCCCATCGGATCGACGTCCACGCCCTTTGCCGCGGCGAGGACGAGGTCGGCCGGGCGCTCGCCTTCGCAGAGCCGAGGCTCGGCGCCGAGCCCGTCCTGATCAGCGCGTCCGCCGCGCCCGAGGACGTCGCCAAGGTCCAGGAAATCTTCGGGCGCGAGCGCGCCGGTGCCGCGGTCGAGGAGGCGCTGGCCAGTGTCGCGACCGCCCTTCGCGATCGGGGTGCCCGCCGTTTCGTGCTTGCGGGCGGCGAAACGTCCGGCGCCATCGTGGGCGCGTTCGGCGTGCGCGGCCTGCGCATCGGGCGCCGGATCGACCCCGGCGTGCCCTGGACCGCGAGCCTCGACGAGGAGCCGCTGGCGCTGGCGCTGAAGTCGGGGAATTTCGGCGCCGTCGATTTCTTCTCCAGGGCGTTCCCCGAGGGCGGCTGCTGGATGCTGCGGCATGAGCACCGAATCCGGCCTCAGGGAGGAGATCGTCGAGCTTGGCCGGCTGCTGACCCATCTCGGCCTGTCCCATGGCAGCACCGGCAATATCAGCGTACGCCTCGACGATGGCTGGCTGCTGACCCCGACCAATTCGCGCCTGGGTAGGCTCGATCCCGCGCGCATCGCCAGGCTGGACGATCAGGGGCGGCATCTGGACGGCGACAAGCCGTCGAAGGAGGCGTTCCTGCACCGCTCTGTCTACGAGATGCGGCCGCGGGACCGGGCGATCGTGCATCTGCATTCGACCCACTCGGTCGCCGTCTCCTGCCTCGACGGGCTGGACGAGGCGAACTGCATGCCGCCGCTCACTGCGTACTATGTGATGCGTGTCGGCAGGCTGCCGCTGGTTCCCTATTTCCCGCCCGGCGATGAACGCCTCGCCGCCGCCGTGCGCCAGCTCGCGGCGAAGCACGCCGCCGTCCTGCTCGCCAATCACGGACCGGTGGTCGCCGGCAAGAGTCTCGATGGCGCCGCCGGCGCGATCGAGGAGCTGGAGGCGACCGCCAGGCTCTATCTGCTGCTCCACGATAAGGCGACCAGGCCGCTGACACCGGCCGATGTCGAAGAGCTCGAGGCGCGTTTTTCCGGGAGCTGACCGATCGCCTACGCGCCGGCACCGCCATAAGCGCCGGCACCGCGCAGCCGGAGCGCCGCCTCACCGGTGCCGGTCTCGCCGATCGACGAGCCGGCGAGCAGGGCCTGGACCGCGAGATCGGGCGCGAGCAGCGTCTGCACCGTGCCTTCGACCGGTTTCGGACCACCGGCCGCCGCCTGTGACCCCGGCCTCGACGGGCGGCGGTGCGCCCGGCGCCGGCGCCCTCGCATCGGCGCCGGCCTGCAGGTCCGCCTGCGCGGCCCGGGCCGCGCCGACCTGCTCCGCCAGCCGTTCCGCCTTTCGCCCCTCGCAGGACGGGCAGTAGTCGACAGGCGGCATCAGGGAAATCGGCGTCATGGGCGCTTGTCGCAGGCGGTGATCATCGGCCTGAAGCCTAGCAGCATAATCTCGCCAAAGCGTTAAGCGCCCGGTCACCCCGCCGGGTCAGGCGGCGCGATGCCCCCTGCCCTTGCCCGCCGGCGCCGTGCGCGCGGTCGGCAGGAGGAAAACCGCGGCGAACAGGCGCCGGATATCGGTCATGCCCTTGGGCTTGACCGCCGCCCAGTCGTCGCCCACCGCTTCCGGAAGCCGGCGTTCGCGGCACAGCGTCTCGGTGACCGCCTTGCCCTGCTCGATCAGCGCGTAGAAGGCGTCCTGGGTCGCCCGATCGTAAGGGGCCGCCTCGCCTTCGGCGGAGGACGGCGCCATCCAGGGAACCCAGCGCCAGCTTTCCTCCCAGGCGGTGATCGCGCGCTGGAAGCAGAGCGTGGCCTGCTGGTGGCTGTTCTGGCGCATCAGGGCGAAGCCGTGATTGCTCAGGCTTGCGGCGAGCCGCGGATCGCCGCGCTCGAAGTGACGCTCGGCGATGTCCAGCGCCTTCGACCAGCCCGCCCTGGCGGCGGCGGCATCGCCGCGCTTGAAGGCGTGCATCGCCTGCTCCTGCGCGCGTTCCCAGGTCACGTCGATGAGGTTGCGATCGAGAACGGGCTGACGGCTTCGAAGGGCATCGGTGGATTTCGCCATGGGAAGCTCCGACAAACGAGGCCTGAACACTGACTTCATTCAATCTAATAAAAAAACACATAAAATGCAATAAAAATCGAATGTACTCATTAATGGTAAATATTAACCAAGTATTGCATTCATGGCGGCCAACGTCGCCGGGCGATTTCTTTTTTGACGACATCGCCGGTCTATGCTTGGCTGGCCACGATCCGGAAAGGGAGGATCGCGGCCATGGCCGAGGCACGGATTAGCGACGTCATCGACGACGAGAAGGCGCTGCGCGCGCTCTACGGCGAGCCCGGGCGCCTCGCCGTGATGAAGGAGCTCGACCACCTCGATCGCAACAGCAAGCGCTTCATCGAGCTGTCGCCCTTTCTCTGTCTCGCGACCTTCGGACCCGACGGCCGCGCCGACAATTCGCCCAGGGGCGACGCGCCGGGCTTCGTCGGCATCGGCGACGACAAGACCCTCCTGCTGCCCGACCGGCCCGGCAACAACCGCATCGACTCGCTGGCCAATATCGTACATCGGCCGGCGGTCGGGCTGCTGTTCTTCATTCCGGGCTTCACCGAGACGCTTCGGGTGAACGGGCGGGCCAGGCTGAGCACGGCGCCGGATCTCCTGGCACGCTTCGCCGTGGACGGCCGCCCGCCGAAGCTGGTGGTGGTGATCACCGTTGACGAGGTCTTCCTGCAATGCTCCAAGGCGCTGATCCGCTCGAAGCTCTGGCAGGAGGAAGCACGGGTCGAACGCGACAGGCTGCCGACCCTCGGCCGGATGATCGCCGATGTCGTCGATGCCAAAGCCGAGGAGGCCAAAGCAAAAAGCCGACGGGTCCGGCACCGACGGGACCAAGACCGACAGGACCAAGACCGACGCGGCGACGGTGCGGGGCTATGACGACCTGATCGAGCGCAACATCGAGGAGGAGCTTTACTGAGGAACCGACCTCGCGAGCCGGGCCGGCATGAAATTTGCTCCATCGCTCGAAGTGAGGTTAAGGTTGAGAATCGACAAGCGCGTAAGAGAGTGTCGCAAATGACGATGTTTATTTTGACGGCATTCTGCACTAATGGGATGCATGATGGTGCCGAACGCCCGGAAAGGGGCCATGGCGGGACCATCGATCAAAGGGAGAGCTGAGGGTTTGGCTGAAGACGGCGCTGCGAACGTGACCACCGGCGAGGACGCTGCCCAGGCGAGCGCCTATGTGCGCTTTGCGAACGTGCAGAAGAGCTATGACGGCGAAACGCTGGTGGTCAAGAACCTGAACCTCGACGTGGCCGAGGGCGAATTCCTGACCATGCTCGGCCCCTCCGGCTCGGGCAAGACCACCTGTCTGATGATGCTGGCGGGCTTCGAGATCGCCACCCACGGCGAAATCATCCTGGACGGTCAACCGATCAACAACGTGCCGCCGCACAAGCGCAATATCGGCATGGTGTTCCAGAACTATGCGCTGTTCCCG
>CBDCTL010000021.1:0-55544 GCA_965222015.1 Geminicoccaceae bacterium | reverse complement strand
GCGTCTCGGTTCTACGCTGATCAGCTATTCGGCAGTGCACGACGTGTCTTGGCGTCTTCCGACCAGCAGGCGGCGCGACGGCTCTTGGACGACTGCAGCCGCATCCGCAAGGAGGCGGATCACATCATCGCCGAGCTGATCGGGGATGAGGATCCTTCGTTGGGCCGCGCGCAGACCGCCGTGATCGCTCTCTATGTGCGCTATCTCAAGCGATTCGGCGCTCATCTGCTCAACATCTTGTCGAGCGCCATCAGCCCCTTCGAGCGAATCGGCTATCGACTTCAGGACGGGACTTGAGTGGGGCTTGATGACAGCGGGAGCGATTCGTTCCAATCCGACTTGCCGATTTCGCCGGCATCCCGCTGGATCAATCGCGTTCCAAAAAACAGATCCGCGCCGCCCTGCTTCCACCCTAGAGTCTCCTCCTGGGCGCTCAGTCGGGGCGACGACGGATCCTGCCAGCTTGGCTCATCGCGATGTCGGGTTCATCGTGATTCAGCTGTCCGTCCAGTGGGCGGCTGGCCAAAGGACTTCGCCCGGCTATGCTCCCCTTGCTAGCACCTTGCATTTTCGGTCGAAGAGAGACCTTCAGCATTGACCTGTATCAATGCTGAGCGTCGGCAGTTGCAATTTCAGCTGTGGTCCATCCTCTCAACTGCTGCTCTGGACGCTGGAAAGAATGATCTGCCCGAAGAGAACAGGTGCAAAGCTCAAAAACGCGGCAAGAAGAAGTCCCTCGGTTCCTGGGGAGGGGAGTCGCAGCAGGCTCGCAAGAGCAGGAAGCCAGAGGGCTGCAGCGATCAGGCAGAGGCAAAGGACGATGGCTGCCCAAACATAACCATTTCGCGTCACGTCGTTGGTAAGGATGGCGCTCTCCGCATCACGGACATTGAACACGTTCCAGAGCTGGGCGAGTGCGAGGGTGGTGAACGCCACCGTTACGGCTTGGTCCGCTTCCAGATCGAGCCCGTAGAGTGCGGCGATGAAGGCGGTCAAGGTGGCGAGCGTAATCGCCCCGCCGAAGATGGCGATGAACGCCCAGCGTCTTCGATCGACCACCGCCTCGCTCGGCGGGCGAGGTGGGCGAGACATCACAGCAGCGCTGCCCTCGCCGAGACCGAGCGCGAAGGCTGGAAAGACGTCCGTCACCAGATTCAGAAAAAGAATCTGGAGGGGCAGAAGCGGGGTGGGCAGACCGATGCCGACGGCGATGCCGACCACCAGCACCTCGCTGACATTGCAGGACATCAGATAGACGACAAACCTGCGAATATTGTCGAAGATCGTCCGACCTTCGCGCATGGCGGTGATGACGGTCGGAAACGCGTCATCACCGAGCACCATATGCGCGGCCTCGCGTGCGACCTCGGTTCCCCTCCGGCCCATGGCGATGCCGATGTCGGCCTTCTTGAGCGCCGGCGCGTCGTTGACGCCGTCGCCGGTCATGGCGACGATCTCGCCGGAACGCTGGAACAGGGTCGCCAGCTCGAGCTTCATCTCCGGTGCCACGCGGGCGAACACATCGGCGGACAGGATTCTTCGCCTATTCTGCTCGTCCAACGTGGCCGGGTCGAAGTCGCCGAGTTCCCGCCCTTCGATCACCTTGATGTCGCCATCACCCAAGCCGGCCTGACGGGCGATTTCGGAGGCCGTCTCCGGGTGGTCGCCGGTCAGCATCACCACACGGACCCCCGCCGCTCGGCAGTCCGCGATCGCCTGAGGCACGTCGGGACGGATCGGATCGACCAGGCAGGCAAGGCCGACCAGTGTCAGATCGGCATAAGGGATGACCGCCGAGCCCGTCGTGCGTTTCATCGCCAGCGCCAGCAGTCGGTACCCGCGCCCTGCCGCCTCATCGCTGCGTTCAAGCCAGGTACGGCGTGACTGTTCGCCGAGCGTGGATGTCTCGGTTCGAGAGAGCACGCTGCTGCAGTGCTCGATGACGCTTTCCGGCGCACCCTTCACGGCGACGAGATAGCCGTTCTCATCGCTATGAACGGTCGCCATCATCTTGAGATCAGGGTGGAAGGCGTGCTCCTCGATTTCGGGAAAGCTGTCGAGGAGTGAAGGGCGTTCCATCCCGGCATGGCGTCCTGCGAGCAGCAACGCCCGTTCCATGGGATCGCCGGTTGCCTGCGCATCGGCGGAGTCGTCACTGGGCAAGGTTGCATTGGCGCAGAGCACACCGATCCTGATAGCCCAGGCGAGTTGGTCATCGGTTGATGGATCGATGGCCGAGCCGTCGATCTTGAACCGCGCCGCCTGGTCTCGGCCGGCCGGCTGCACGGTGACCTCGGCCTCATCGAGCAGATAGCTGGCGACGGTCATGCGGTTCTCGGTCAGCGTGCCGGTCTTGTCGGTGAGCACGACCGTGGTCGCGCCCAGGGTCTCGACGGCGGAAAGGCGAACCATCAGGGCATTGCGCCGCGCCATACGCCACATGCCGCGTGCCAGGCCGAGCGTGGCGACGACGGGCAGGCCCTCGGGCACGGCCGCGACCGCAAGCGCGATGCTGGTCTCCACCATGGCGACGATCTCGCGCCCGCGCAGAATGCCGGCGCCCGCGGTGAGTGCCGCGAGCGCCAAGGTGAGCCAGATGAGCCGGCGTCCCAACTGGTCCAGGCGCTTTTCCAGGGGCGAGGTTTCAGGCTCGGCCTCCTCGACCAGCTTGCTGATCCGCCCGAGCTCGGTCGCCATGCCGGTGCCGACGACGATGCCGCGTCCCGATCCCTGGGTGATGGCCGTGCCCTTGAACGCCATGTTCCTGCGCTCGGCGACCTCGGCCGTCCCGTCGAGGGCGGCCGTGTCTTTGTCGACCGGTGTGGACTCGCCGGTCAGAACCGACTCGTCGCATTGCAGGTTGGCGGCCTCCGCCAGGCGCAGATCGGCCGTGACGATGTCACCCGCTTCAAGGATCACGATGTCGCCCGGCACCAGGTCAAGCGCATCGACATGTTGAACCTGACCGTGGCGGCGCACGCGGGTTCGCACCCGGGCGATGCGGCGCAGAGCTTCCATCGAGCGCAGTGCGCGAAGCTCGGTGAAAAAGCCGATCGCGGTGTTGATCGCGATCACCGCGATGATTGCGAAACCTTCCGGACGATCGCCGACATAGAAGGAGAGTGCCGCCGCGGCAGCGAGCAGCCAGACGATGAGGCTCCGCAGCTGGCCGGCGAGAATACCGATCGCACTCCTGGTTCGGTGGCGCCTGAGACGGTTCTTGCCAAAGAGGCGCTGGCGCTCGGCCACGTCCCGTCCGGCGAGCCCGCGTCCGATGTCGACGCCGACTTGCCGTGCGACCTCGTCGATCGATCGTGCAAACGCCTGCTCAATGGCTGATCGTCTCAGGGGTCGTCGGCCATCTTCCCCAGCTGGCATGACGTCAATCAGGCTGAACTCCGGCTACGTTCGCAGCTAACCGACGCGAAGGTGATTGAAGACTTCCATGACGCCGGGCGCCGACCAGACCGCGTCTTCGATCAGCTCTTTTTCGAAGGCGCCGTCGACATCGCCGCTGAGCGTCACCTTGCCGTCGACAATGGCGACGTCGATCTTCGAGGCTTCGATCGTCGCATGGCGATGGAGCGCGCTGGCGATCGCTCGTTTCACGTCCGGATCGGTTGCGCGGGGGCGGATCCTGATGTTGTTGGTGACACCGACGACGCCACGGACTTCGGCGACCTGCCGCATGGCATGCGATCTCTGATACTGCCAATCGACGTCACCCGTCAGCTTCACGTGTCCCTCGCTGACTTCAGCAACGATGTTGTGATCCGGAATCGCGATGTTCCAGTCGAGCACATGAGCGATGCGTCGGGCGATCTCATCATCGGTGTCGGCCTTGTCGCGAATGAGCCGCACATGGATCTCTTCCGCGATCGCGCGCACGCCCTTGACCCGTTTGACGGCTTGTTCGGCGGCGGTCTTGGTCGGAAATGATCTGACCGTGCCCGTCAAGTTGACGGCGCCGTCCTCGACCGTAACCCCGATATCGCTGGCCTGAACTCTCGGATCCCACTTCAGTTCGTCGATGATATCGGACTTGATCTGCTCGTCCCGTGTCATTGAGGGCCTCCTCGGATGATCTGAGGTTATTTCTTGGCCATCCTTCGCGTTGTCGCCTTGACCTCGCTCAATCCACCGAACCTGAGGTGCGCGGGCCCGAACTTGCGCCAATGTCTGAAGCGACCACACCACGGCAATCGTGATCGCCACACGCCCGTTAGATGGCTTCAGGATAGGACTAGCGATTCAGAAGTCGTTTCGATCGGGGCCATGTCCCATCCCGAGAAGAACGGCTGACTCATCAGTTGCGCGGCGACGGCAGCAGCCTGCGGCTGCGACGCGATACCCGAGAGGAGAACCTGCCCGGCATTGGAGGAGCGGACCTGACAGGGCTGTTTCATGCCGTCGAGGGCAAGGACGCAGGTCCCGAGATCGTCGGACCAGAAAGCCGCATTGAACCGTTCGGCAAGGCGCTCGGCCTGCTGCAGCCAGCGGCTCGCCAACTGCGGATGACCGAGGGCTTCGGCCATCTGCGCCGCAGCCTCTCTGGCGGCAAAAACGTAGCCTTGGACTTCGCAGAGAGCGATCGGGCCGTCGGCGAGCTGGCCGTCGGCATGGAACACGGAATCGTGGGAGTCCTTCCAGCCCTGATTGCGCAGTCCATGTTTCCCGGTGTTCTGGTATTCGACGAAGCCATCACCGTCGAGATCGCCGTGTTTCTCGATCCAGTCGAGCGCAGCGTGCAGGTTGGGCCAAGGCTCCCTAGTGGTCGCGAGATCCCCCGTCCGCTCGAGATAGGCCCCGCAAGCATGACGAACAGCGGCGTACTGTCGACCGAGCCGTAATATCTGGCGAAGGGAACCTCGCCGAGCTCTGCCATTTCGCCTTGGCGCGTTTCATGCAGGATCCTGCCGGGTTGGGCATCCGCTGAAGGGTCACGAGCCGTCGCCTGGGTCGCCGCGAGGACCTTCAAGACCCCCTTGGCGATCATCGGATCGATCCACAGGAGCCCGCTATTGTCCTGCACTCTCGAGCTCAGCAGCTGGGGCCTGCGGTCATTGATCAGCAGTTCGCAGCCTGACGGGAAACGCGTGTCATGGTGATACAGGCCTTCGGGACTGCCCTCGTAGGCGACAATGTCGCCGTAATGGTCGAAGAGTGCAAAGGTCCCGCCCTGCTTGAGCGTGCGCGGCCGACGTTCGAGCAGGGAGGACGTTGGCGGGAATGTAGAACAGCACGTCAGGTGTGCTCGTCATCGACTGACCGTTCTGATCGGCCGCAGCCATCGTCGACAGGATACTCCCAATTGGCGGTCGATCAGATCCCGATCTGACCGGCCTCAGGTGGCACTTGCTGCGATCATCGGCGATGCTGCTGCGGATGACAATGCGCGATCTCCGATCATTTCCCGGTAGAGGCCGAGATAGTCATTGGCCATGCGCTCGACGCTGAACCGTCGCTCGAATTGTACCCGAATGGCCGAGCGATCGAGTCGGGCCGCCTTGGCCACTGCGCCGACCGCTTCGTCGACGCGATCGACTTTAGCGGCGATCTTCAAAGGTATGCCAGCCCGCCTGGCAATCTCGATCGCCCGATCGGGTCGCTTCTCGGGACGGATCCGGCCCAGAAAGGCTAGATAACCGCCTTTCGCCGTCGGGGAGAATGGATAGATGGACGCCGGAAGGCCGTGATAGATCGTGCGCTTCCAGTTGAGGTCGGGGAAGGGGCGGCGCTGGTCATTGGAAATGGAGACAAGCGGCATCTCCGGAAAGGCCGAATAGGCTACCGCCAGATCCGGCAGATCCTGACGTCCGTGAAGCGTGGTGAGGGTTCTACTGCAGTGGTCGCGGAAAAGTGGAAACTGCATGTAGTCGATGTGGAAATGAAGAATGTCGAATTCGTCCATCCGCCTTCGAAGACGATCCAGCATCACCATGTAGCAAGGCAATGGATCGAAAGGCCTCTCGAGAAGTCGGAGTGCATGCGGCGCGCAGGGAACAAGCTCGGCGCGCGTTTTCGAATCAGCGCTCACGAACTAGGTCACGTCATGCCCCTGCCGGACCAGCTCTTCCGCCAGGAAGGATACGATACGCTCCGTGCCGCCTTAGAGCTTGTGCGGCACGCTCTCGATGAGCGGTGCGATCTGGGCAACCCTGAGCGGCCCGTTGTCCGGCTGTCGCCGATGCGGGAGACGAATCGCTCCACTGCAGAAACGCCGAGCATCACCCGATGTATTCGCCGGGCTCGAGGTTTTCTCGACATGAGACGGCTGCTTGTAAGTGAAATCCAACGCCACCTCCCCCAACTTGCAGTGTGCTCCGATATCCAGCTGATTCATAAGGGCAGGCACGTATGACTTCATTGACCCAGCGCAACATGATGCTGCGGGAATCCGACACTACATACCGCCGCGCCGCGTTGATCACGATCTCGGGTGGCCGGATCGGATGCTGGGGAATGGCATGGCTGCATCGGGCTACAGCGCGAGAAAGAGAAGGATCAGGACGATCGCGATATCGGTCAGCACATGGACGATCCAGGGCACCAGCAAGCCCTGAGAACGCACACGCAGAACGCTCATCATGACTCCGTACACGGCTGCAAGTGCGACGCCGATCAATCCGCGTGGAAAGCCGACATGGAAGTGTAGGGTGGCGAAGGCAGCTGCCTGGCCCAGATGTGCGATGGCGCCATTGCCGAAGGTTGACTTCAGTGCGGAAAACACCAGGCCGCGATAGGCTGTCTCTTCGATGGCGGCATTCAGCATCGAGAACAGGAGACCACCCAAGAGAAGCAGCGATAGGGGCAGGTCCGGAACGAAGGTTCGAAAAATATCACGAAGGTCAGGCTGAAGAAGCTGATGCCAGAGGACGAGCGCCGCAACGCTGACACCGACGAAAGCCAGGGAAAGCGCTGCCACGGACCGATCGAGCCGTCCCGGAGATAACCAGTCGATCGAGCCTTGGAGCCAAGGTGTCGCCCAGACGATCATGAGACATCCGACGACGCCGAAGCCCAGAAAGACCTGAGAACCGGGCGCACCGAAGAGGATGGCGAGAAGGCAGAGCGATGCGAAGACCCCAAGATGGCTCGCCGCCCGATGTCGGCGCCACAAAGCAAGGATCGTCATGACCCCGATCACTGGGGCTGACAGAAGGAGTTCCCGGTAGAGCAGCAGCGGGAGGGCGATCAGCCAAAGCAAGAGGCCGCCGACAAGCAGCTTGTCGCTGTTTTCAAGACAGCGTCTTCGCCAAGAGCCGAGCAAGGGGAGGTCCAAGGACACAACCGCTGCGGGATGCCGACGCGTCAGAGCTTGGTCGTGGTTCCTTCCAGCATATGAAGCGCTTCCTTGACCTGATCCATGACATCCGGCTCGCCGCCGACCATGCCTTCGCCCTCGGCAACCTCCAGTTCTTGAGCATCGTAGGTCCAGCGCTGCAGGACAGAGCGTTGCTGATCCGTGGTGAAATCCTGCCTGGCGATCACGTCTTTCGGATGAGCGAACACCAGGGTTGGATCGAGAAGCGCCTTCTCAAGGTCACTCGCCGCGGGGTTCTTGCCCGTGTAGGACTCGATCGGCATGTCGTGGACATGGACGTCCTTGCCGGCATACCGGCGCAGGATATCGACGGCCTTCGCTTCGCGATCCTGATCGCGGGTGCGCACCCAGAGCAACAGGCCGCCGTGGTCGAGCTGATCCTGTAGATAGTCGGCATGGTGCTGCTCGACCCAAATGGCCAAGGCGCTGCCGATGCTGGCGCCAACGCCGCCGGCAACGGCGGCGGCTGCAGCGGCCGCCGCAAGCGTTCCGCCCGATGCAACCAAAGCACCGCCGGCAGTGACAGCACCCAGATACATCAAGCCGCCGATCAAACCGCCCTCGGCATCGCCGCGGCTTTCGGTAGAGATATAGGCGGTGCGCGGAACGGAGGGATCGTCTTCGAGTTCACCTACACGCTCGTAGATGTGGTCGAGCTTTTCGTCGACCGTCCCCTGAGCTGCCAAGAGGCTGATTTCCGGGCGGTCAAAGCCTGAGCTGCGAAGCTCGTCGATGGCGTCTTCCAGAGAGGCGGCATCGGGAAAAACCGCGACCGCCTCGCGTATGGTCTTGGTTGCCATGGTCAAGCCTTTTGCTTGATGGGTGACCTCGTCGGTTCCAATTTCAGCCTATGATACCAGCCTGCTGCCAACCGCCCTTGATGCGGATCAACGTGTCCCGCCCATGGCTCTCCCTATTGGCAGGCCTCATGCAGCTTCAAGGCCGTCAGCAGGACAAAGGCGACCCGGGGCGCATCGGTATAGGGACCGCCGTCGGGGTTGGTCGGATGCTCCAGCTCGCCGTCGACCATCTCGACAAGCTCCGCACCTTCGATCGGGATCGGCGTTACGCAGATCACCGGCTGGCCGATCGAATGCTGTGCGTAGAACACGGCCTCGCGCATGGCGCCAAGCACGAATTCGAGGGAAGCCCGGTCCTCGGCGTGCATGTCGCGATAGGTGCCGACACTGAACACCACGCCATCCTCGGCATGGCCGGGATCGATGTTCAGAGCCGAAACAGCTAGAACGCCAAACAAACTCAGCGTCAGCGACCGCAGACGTTTCTTGCCTCCAATGGTCGTTCCTCCATCGGTTCGGATTCGTCATTGCCCGCGCCGCCACCAGACGAGACTGGCGGTCACGAGGAGTGCGACCGCCATCAGGACGAGCGCGACCAGCGGTTGGCTCAGCAGGTCGGGGGCAACGAGCAGAACGAGGCCCAGGCCGAGCATCATCAGGCCGGAGAGAAGCTTGAGGATCCGGCCTTCGTCCTCGCTGAGCTTGCGTGCGCCCAGCGTCACCACGAAGACCACGACGATCGCCAGGAGCGGCAGGATGTAGATGACATTGTAGAGTGCCAGATAGAGGTAATGGGCCGCGGGCGAGAGTTCGTTCAGGGTCAAGATGCGCGTGAACACCATGGGAAAGCCGGCCGTGCACAAGAGCTCGTAGGCGTTGGCGGCCAGCGCCAGGGTGATCGTGCCGACCAAGATCGATGGCAGGTTCGATGTCGCGACCAGGCCGCGCATGCGCTGAAACAGGCCGGGCTTGGCGTGCTCCGGGATCGACAGGCTGACGCCGCGCTTGAACCAGAAATAGTCCTTGATGTTGATGGCACCCATGGCGATCGCGATCAACCCGGCGACCGTCGTGACCAATGTCAGATGGCCGACGATCAGAAAAACGTTCAGCCAGGCCGCCATGAACAGGAAATAGAGCAAACCGGAAAACAGGACGAAGGTGCCGCCGACGATCGCCATGTGGCTGCGTTTGCGCACATGGACCATCAGGCTCAGGAGGAACAGAAGGACAAAGAACGCGCAAGGATTGAACGCGTCGAGCCCGCCGAGCACGATGGTCATGATCGGCAGCGAAAGGGAGGCCGGATCGAGCTTCCCGATCAACGGCACGGAGATCGGCTGTTGCGGAGCGGGGTCCGAAGCCACGGCTGGATCGGAGGCAACCGCAGCTTGTCCTCCGATCAGTTCGGCATGACAGGCTTCAAGCGTGTCACGCAGATGCGTGCCGGTGGTCAGGTCGTCGTCATAGCCGTTGAAGCTCCGGCCGCAATAGAAGAACGCCGGCACGTACAGGGCTTCGATTCCAAAAGCGTTCGCAAAGGCCCGATAGGCCGCCGCCGCTTCCGGATCCGAAATCTCGAACAGGTGGACGTCGAGCCAGGGCAAATCTTCGGTCAGGTCACCGACGAAGCCAAGCGCTCGATGGCAATGGGGGCAGGTGACCGACCAGAAAAGATAGAGGTTCACGCGCAAGACGCCGTCTTCGTCCACCTGATGCCAGAGCGAGCGCTCCATCGCCTGCTGGCGCTCTGAGCGCTCGGGCGCGGCATCTACCCGGCCTCCGGTCAGAGACAGCGCCAGAAAGCAAAGGAGCCAAAGCGCATGGCGATGGCGGCAGAGATCGATGCGGCCGCCCGCCCCCCTTTCAGCCTGCCGAGCAAACACGGCGATCTCCGGCCACGGACGGCGCGCTAACGATGGCTATCCGCGGCGTATGGAAGCGCGAAATCCCCAGGGCGTCACCTGGCCGTCGCCATCGGCGTCGCTCGCTTCGAAGCGCTGACGGGCCCCCTTTGCATGAAGTCGGCCTTGCTGAGCACGTCGTCCTGATCTTGGCCGATGTCGGCAAAGCGCTTCGTCTTGCGATCGTGATACGGTCCTTGCCGTGGCGTATATTAGGTTGGATCCGGTCCTATCCGGACCGCCATGAACTCATCCTTCGTCAGTGTTTCGTCCTCATCCGCATCCATGGCGTAGAACGTCCGCTCGACATTATCCGCGGCCTCTTCGTCGCTGACGACGCCATCGTGGTTGGAGTCGATCTCGTTAAAGCGGTCCATGGCATATCGACCACCGTGATAGGCCCGGTATGGCATGTCCGGATACATCATCGTTCCCCACCGCTCATGAGGCCACCAATCCGCACGTGCTCCCTCGTGATAGTGGCCATCGCCCCAGCACGCCCATCCCTGAGCCTGAGCGCTCAGCGGCATGGCCGCTCCGATGATCGTGACCGCCGCCGACAACAACAGCATCCTGATACTGTGTCGATCCTTATGCGTAGCTTAGGACCTCCCGGCTTCGAGGTTGGATCAGACAACATGAAATGATCGCACGAAGGCCGCCTGTCGCTTTTGGCCAGTCTCCTGTTCAGGCTCAGCCGCCGCGCCTGCCACCACCTTGCGGGACACGAAGTCGGCCTCCTCCATCCCTTCCACGTCCGGGGTTTTGGTGCATGCCGAACATGGGTGGCCCTTCGGGCAGGTTAATCCCCCGGTCCTTGGCGCGTTCCTGCATGCGGATGTGGTGCTCCCAGCGGATCTGTTCGCGCTGCTCGTTGGTAGCGGCCGCACGCATCTTCGCGCGAAACTCGGTGCGTTCCTGTTCGGTCATCAGTTGGCTGCCATAGATCGGCTCCTGCTGAGCATGAGCAGCGTTCATGGGGGCCGCTGCAGCCACGCCAAGGCCGAACGCCAGGACCGTCATCGTCGTGAGGTAGGAAATCTTCGATCTCATCGATGTGTCCTCCAGGAATGACGCCAGGTAAGTGCCGACGGCGCGCTCTTTCGACTCACGTGAAGGTCGGCTGTCGATGATGCGGCGTGCCTGCGGCACTCGACGTGATGCTTCATCTGGCATGATCAGCATTCACGCCTTGATGCGGATCAACGACGATCCGTCTTTCATATTCGTATTATTGGATATGTCGCGAGACCAAACCTTGATCCGGATCAAGGAATCCAACTTGTGCCAACGGTCTGATGAACGAGACACGCCAGCGGTTTTGACCGATTGCAATGCTGGTGCCAGGCCGACGACGCAGATGCCCATCTCAAGGGTCAAACGAACGATGGAGGATCGGAGGTCATGCACAAGGCTCACGTCGTTACTCTATCCCTTGGACTTATCGTTCTGACGGCGATAGTCGAGCCGGCTCTGGCCGAACCTGATATTCGGAACATCGCGAACAGCTGTGCCATCTGCCACGGCACCAACGGCCGAAGCCCCGGCTCGATCGACAGCCTCGCCGGCCTGTCGGCGAACGAGTTCATCGAGGAGATGCAGGAGTTCAAATACGAAAAGGGCGAGGGGCGGATCATGGGTGTGATTGCCCAAGGTTATAACGATCAGCAGATCCGCTCCCTGGCCCGGTATTTCCAGTCTATGCGCGCCGCCAGGGAGTGAGATCGATGACCTTCACGAGACGACGGTTTGGTCAGCTTGCCGGTGCTGGCGCTCTCACCGTTGTCGCTGATGTCACATCACCGTTGCACGCGGCAACCGGCGTGTCGGGCCGCGTGGTGGTAGTCGGCGGCGGATTTGCCGGGGCAACCTGCGCCAAGTATCTGAAGCGAGCTGCACCCAACATCGAGGTGATGCTGGTCGAGCAAAACCCGTCCTATGTCACCTGCCCGTTCAGCAATGCAGTGATCAGCGGCTTCGGCAAGATGAGCGACATCACGGTGAGCTACGATGCGCTCGAAGACCGTCATGACATAAAGGTGATCGCCGAAACGGCGGCCGAGATAGATCCTGACAGTCGATCGGTGCGCCTCGCCGGCGGCACCGAGCTCGCCTACGATCGGTTGATCGTAGCGCCGGGCATCGATTTTCGCTTCGGCGAGATCGAAGGCTACGATGCCAAAGCCACGGATCGCTTGCCGCACGCCTGGAAGGCAGGTGAACAAACCATGCTGCTGCGTCAGCAGCTCGAAGCGATGGAGGATGGCGGTACGGTCATCATCGCCATTCCACCCGCTCCTTATCGCTGCCCGCCCGGACCCTATGAGCGGGCCAGCCTGATCGCCCACTATCTGAGCAAGGCGAAGCCGCGCTCCAAAGTTCTGATCCTGGACGGCAATGACAAGATGCCGAAACAGGCGCTCTTCCAGGAAGGCTGGGAGCGGCTCTATTCGGGCATGATCGAATGGGTGCCCTTGTCCGAGGATGGCCGGGTGGTAGCGGTCGATCCCGGCGGCATGACGGTGCAGACCGAGTTCGATGAGCATAAGGGTGATGTGATCAATCTGATCCCGCCGCAGCGCGCCGGAACCATCGCCGATGTGGCCGGCCTGACCGATGCATCGGGCTGGTGCCCGGTCGATCCAAAAACCTTCGAATCCACGCTGCAATCTCGCATCCATGTTGTCGGTGATGCCGGCAAGAGCGGGTTGCCGAAGTCGGCCTCAGCGGGCAACACGAGTGCCAAGGTCTGTGCAAGCGCTGTTGCGGCGATGCTCGCGGGCGATCAGGTCAGCGAGCCCTCCTTCATCAATGCCTGCTACAGCCTGCTCGCTCCCGACCACGCGATCACGGTGGCCACCGTCTACGAGATGACCGAAGACGGCGTGCATCCGATCGAAGGCGCCAGCGGAACGAGTCCGTTGAAGGCTTCGGCTGGTTACCGGGAAAAGGAAGCGAAGGACGCCACCGGTTGGTACAAGAGCATCGTTGCCGACAGCTTCAGCTGAACGTCATGATTCAGACGCGCCGATCCGGCTCCTCCGCGAGCTGGCGTAAAGGAGCCGGATTTCTCCTGGCGCGCCTGTTTCGGACGGACGTCGAGGCCCGAAGCGACATTGGAAAAGGCAAGCTGCCGTCGACGTTAGGGTATCAGCCCTGCTCATGCGTGCTTTGTCTCGCCATGAACTCGATCTGCCAGCGACTGAGGCCGATGTCATTGAGTTCGCGATCGCTGAGCCTGCGAAGCTCGGCGAGCGTCTGGCGATAAGCCTGCCTCATTGCCCACTTCTCGGCCAGTTTCTTGAAAAAGCGCTGAACCAAGCCAGGCTCGCGGGGAAAGTGCGGGGGGTGGTCGACAGTCATCGCGCCGAAATCACCACGACGAAGCGGCTGGGTAGCCATCACAAGTCTCCATTTTGCCGCCGGCGGATTCAACGAAGGAATCACGTCGGCTAACGTTTCACCGTTGATTGATAGATGATGTCTCTGGCGACTTGTTTGAAGCGCGTATTGTGCAACGCAGCATTGCGCTTTTGCGAGAGATAACGCGGTTGGTTTTCGTCCTGTAACCTAATGTTTAAACTGTATCATTTATGAATATCGACGGTATGCGAGGGCGCAAGATTTCGAACGATCTAGTCAGCGCATGACGCACTGCAAAAATGCTGATATCTTGCTCGGTCTATTGTGGCCGCCCCAGCTCTCGAGCGCTGCCGGACGAGAGAGCTGGGGGTAAACCAGACGGCTCAAACGCGAAGGTGAACGTCGGTGCTGGAGGAAGTCAGTTTCTGCCTCCTCCACCTCCACCTCCGCCTCCACCGCCGCCATCGCGGTCGCGATCCTGATCCGGGTCGTCGGCCTGAGTCCTGTCGCGATCGCGGTCCAGATCACGGAATTGATCGGCGTCGCAATCCTGCGCGGCATCACAGTCCCGCAGCAGCTCTCGAATCCGATCAGGATCGCAGTCCTGCGACAGATCGCAATCCCTGAGCTGATCCTGGGTCCGCTCCTGTGTCATGGCTTGGACGCAGCCGGCTCCGAGGGCCAGCGCGGTGCCGAGTGCAAGAAGCAAGGATCTGTGCATCGAGGTGTCCTCCCGGGACGATCGTTGGATCACGCGCGGATGACGCGCGTCCTATGCTTTCCATTATTGGCGGGTCGGGTCTTCAGAACGTTGATTCCCGTCAACATTGACGAGGGGAGTCGCCCTTCGCCGTCAAATGATCTTCCAGCGGCCGTCGGGCTGGCGGCAGGCCGTGCCGAAGCCGATCTGATCCTGACCGTCGATGATGATGTGCTGCTCATATTCACGGCAGTCTTCGGATGCGGTCTTGTAGGTTCGAAGCGGGGTGACCGAGCCGTAGTGGCCGCTGTCCGGGTTGTTCCAGGTCGAGGCGGTGCCGGTGGGGTTGTATTCGAGCGCGCTGTACGTCGCTTGTTGGAGATAGAGGCGATCCGCCCGATCGAGCGATGCGCCGACCTCACTGCCCACCCAGGCGCCAAGCAGCGTGCCGGCCGCGGTCGCGGCCAGCTTGCCGCGGCCTCCGCCGATCTGCGAGCCGAGGATGCCGCCGCCGATCGCGCCGAGCACCGTGCCGAAGCTCTGCTTGGGCTGGGTTTCCGGGTTCCAGGTAGTGCAGGCAGTAAGGAGGCTGCCGGCGACGGCAAAGGCGGCGAGACGAGATGGTCGCATGATGGTTCCCTCCTATCGTTTCTCGTTGTGCTTAGTTGGCGAGCGGCGGCAGGCCGAGTTGTTCGCGCACCGCGACTTCGCGGCTGGGCTTGAGGCCGACGGTTCGGCCTTCCTGGATCGCGATCTCACCCGGCACGCCGTTGGCTGCCCGGTAGAGCGCCCACATCGCGCCCACGCTCGCGGCGATGGTCGGCCTTCTCCCGACGGCCATGGGCCTGGCCCGCCTCGGATTCCTGGCCAATTTCCTCTGCCATCCGGTGATGTCGGGCTTCACCAGTGCTGCGGCGATCGTGATCGCGTTCAGCCAGCTCAAGCATCTTTTCGGCGTGGACGCTCCGTCCCATCTTCGTATTGACCAGCTTCTCCTGCATCTCTGGCAGAATCTTCGAGACGTGAACCTAGCAACTCTGTCGATCGGCCTGGGCGCGATCGCCACTCTTCTGTTCATGCGCCGCTATCTGTCAGTCCTGCTGGTTCAGCTTGGACTGCCCCGCAGTTTTGCCGGTCTTCTGGTGAAAGCCGCGCCGCTGGTCCTCGTCGCCGTCACCACAATGATCGCCGCTCTGTGGCGGCTCGATCAGACCGGCGGCCTTGTCGTTGCGGGCAACATTCCAGCCGGCCTGCCACCGCTGACAGCGCCGTCCTTCGATCGCGAAACCTGGGCCAGCCTCGCATCGGCGGCCGTGTCGGAAGGAGCGAGCATTTCCGCAATGTCAAACGCCACAGCGTGACCACCTGGCCCAATCTGCTCCTCATTCGGGTCGACGAGAGCTTGTATTTCGCCAACACGCGCTATCTCGAAGATCACCTGCTCGCTGCCGTCGCCGATCAGCCCGAGGTCGAGCATGTCGTCCTGATCTGCAGTGCGGTCAACGTCGTCGATGGCAGCGCACTGGAGTCCCTGGAGACACTCGCTCATCAACTGCGAAGCGGTGGGGTCACGCTCCACCTCGCCGAGGTCAAAGGTCCGGTGATGGACAAGCTGCAGCGGAGTGAATTTCTCGAGAAGCTCGAACTCGGGCGCGTCTTCTTGAACACGGACGACGCTGTCAGGGCTCTTGCCATGACAGCGGGCGATGGCGGGGAGGGATTGACCCCGGCGTTCGCATGATAAACCCGCTAGAGAGGGAAATGCCATGACACGGACCAAGACGCTTCTCAGCGCAGCCTTCATGTTCGCGTTGGCGAGTTGCGCCGGTTTCTCGACGACTGTAGTGCCCGACACGAGCTTCGCGCCCGGCGCCGCGATGCAGGCTGCCATCTCGACGTACTACCGCGACCACGCAATCGAATACGACACCGGTCCCTGCTATCGTCCTTACTTCGACGCCATCACCAAGGTCGACATTGTCGAAGAGGATGCCGACCATGCCGTGCTCGATGTGCGCTATGCGTTCAGGGATAGGCTTCGCGACGACGAAGACACCAACAACGTTCCTCCGTCCTCGCGGCGTGTCTGCTGGGGCTTCGAAAGCCGGCAGTTCACCCTTACCAAGGAAACCGGCGTCGTTCGCGTCACCGAGATGACAGGGCTCAGAAGGGGCGCTTCCGTCACCGGCAACGGCGTGACGCTGGGCGGCAGTCTTGGCGTCGGCGTCGGTTCCCGAATCCGATAGGCGTCAGTCGACAGTGAAGAGCTCGACTGGACGGGCGATGTCCTCCAGTCGGTGTTTGCCCAGCGATCGGAGCGGCACCTGCGAACCGCACAAGCCCGCGAAGCTGTCCGAGATCAGGATGTCGAGGCCGAGATGCCGGCAGCGGCGTTCCATGCGTGAGGTCATGTTGACCGCCGGACCGATGATCGTGAAGTCGAGCCGGTCGACCGTGCCGATATTGCCGTACATGACGTCGCCGGCATGCAGGGCGATGCCGACGTTCAAAGCCTGGCCACCCCGCTCCAGACGGGCGGCATTCCAGTCACGCATGGCGCTTCGGGCCTCGATCGCTGCCGCGAGCGCCCGTTCGCAGGCGCGATCGGTGTCGAGAGGAAAAACGGCGAGCATGGCGTCGCCGATGAACTTCAGGATCTCGCCGCCATGCTGTTTGACCGGCGTGGCCATGCGATCGAAATAGTCGTTAAGACACTGGATGGTTCGGTCGCGCGGCTGCTCCTCCGCCATGGCCGTGAACCCGCGGAGATCGCACAGCCAGATGGCCGCCCTGATGGTCTCGCCGCTGCCCCTGGTGACCTGGCCTTCGAGAATATGTTCACCGGCATGCTGCCCGACATAGGTGTCGAGGAGAGCGACGGTGATGTGGTGCTTGAGGTGGATCTCGAGGAGAAGGCCGAGAACAGGCAGGAGATCCTCGATCCGCGCCAGATGATCCTCGTCGAAGCCGCCGGGATGATCGGTCGCCCAGGTGGTGCCGTGGATGGCGCCGTCGCCGAAGACCAGGGGCAGCGCGACATATTCGGTCAGGCCCTCGGCCCTCAGCTCCTGAAGCTGAGGTGACGAGAACGACGCATCGGGCTGATCCAGCCTTTGCCGCACGCGCTTCGCACCCTCGAACAGCGTTCGCATCGGGCTCTGCCGATAGAGATCGGTCGCCTGAATGCCGTGCTCGGCTTTGTAGACGCGCACCTGCTCGGCGCCCCGCGTCCAGTAGAAGCCCATGCCGAACAGTTGGGGATGGAGCAGACGCAGGTGAAACGATGCGCGCGCGAGCGGCAGGCCGGCGGCGCACAGGCGCGCGCACAGGTCGGCAAGCAACACACCGCCATCGGCCAGCTTGCGCGCGTCGCCGATCAGCCAGTCGAGAAGCGGCCCCGGGAAACGAGGCCATCCGTCGCTTTCGCGCACAGCCATCGACACGTCCCTCCGTCGCTACTCCGGACCGAAGACCAGAACCGCCGCCCGCGCCGTGATCGAGATCAATGATCACCATCGGACCAGGGCCTAGTCTGGGTCGTCGCCCCAGTCTGGGTTGTCGCCAATGAGAAGGACCCTCGCCTTGGACAACCAGCTCATCGTCTGTCCGGCGTGCGATGCCGTCAATCGCGTGCCGTCCGCGAAGCTCGGCGCCGGGCCGAAATGCGGCCGGTGCGGCATGCCGCTGTTCGAGGCGCGGCCGGCTGCGCTTGCGGGCGAGCGGCTGACGCGGCAGATCGAGCGGACGTCGATCCCGCTGCTGATCGACTTCTGGGCCCCTTGGTGCGGCCCCTGCAAAGCCATGGCGCCGCAATTCGAACGCGCCGCAGCCGCGCTCGAGCCGCGCTTTCGTCTTCTCAAGGTCGACATCGATCAAGCCCCGGATGCCGCCGGCCGATTTTCGATCCGAAGCGTGCCGACGCTGCTGCTCCTGAAGGACGGCAAGGAGATGGCGCGAACGTCCGGTGCGATGAACGCGCAAGCGATTGCCGCCTTTGCGGAAAAGGCCGCGCCGGCGGAGACGGCTTGAGGGGCGCGTGATGGGCTCTCGATCGCACCTCTTCGCCCTTTTCCTCGCCTTCGGCAGCCTTGTCTGCCCGCCCCCGGCTGCAGGCTTCGAGGTGGAACGCCAGCGCGTGGTGGATCGGAAGATCGTGTTCGCGACCGTCGAGAGCACCGATGTCACCACGGCGCGCGCACGGATCGGCGGCACGCTTCGGAACCTGGCCGTCGACGAGGGCGACAGGATCGAGCGGGGACAGCGGATCGCGGTGGTCGTGGACGAAAAGCTGCCGCAGCAGCTCGCCGCCCTCGACGCGCGGATCGCGGCGCTTGCGGCCCGAGCCGATCTGGCCGCCGTCGACCTGGAGCGCATCCGGGCTCTGCGCGCCCGCGACACCGTCAGCCAAGCGCGGCTGGACGAGGCACAGGCGAGCTTCGATGCGCTGGAAGGCGAGCTCGCCGCCGTCCGGGCCGAGCGCGAGGTGGTGCGCCAGCAGCAGAGGGAAGGCGATGTCGTCGCACCGGCTTCCGGGCGCGTGCTTGATGTCCGGGCGATCGACGGCACGGTGGTGATGCCCGGAGAGGCGATCGCGACGCTTGCGGTCGAAACCTATGTGCTGCGGCTGCACCTCCCCGAGCGCCATGCGCGTTTCATCGAGCCGGGCGACGAGGTGCTGGTGGGGCGGGGCGGCCTTGCGGTCGAGAACGGCTCCGATGCCGAGCCGGCGCAGCGCATCGGGCGGGTGCGCCAGGTCTATCCGCGGATGGCGGAGGGCCGCGTGATCGCCGACGTCGAGGTCGAGGGGCTCGGTGACTTCTTCGTGGGCGAGAGGGTGCCGGTCCATGTCGCGACCGGCGAGCGCGAGACCATCGTCGTGCCGGCGAGCTACCTCTATCGGCGCCATGGCCTGTCCTATGTGCGCCTGGACGACGGCAGCGAGGTGGTGGTGCAGCCGGGGCGGGAGACCGAGGCGGGCCTCGAGATCCTGTCGGGGCTGCGCCCCGGTGACGTTCTCGGCGAGCCATGACCGAGCCCGAAGACAGTCACGCTTCCGCTCGCAGCGGACCGCTCGGCCTTTCCGGCCATCTCACGCGGCTCTTCATCGACTCGCCGCTCACACCTCTCATGCTGCTCGCGGCGATTCTGTTCGGCGCGCTCGCACTCGCCATGCTGCCGCGCGAGGAGGAACCGCAGATCAGCGTGCCCATGGTGGACGTGCTGGTGCAGGCCGACGGCCTGCGCGCCGCCGACGCCGTCGAGCTGGTGACCAAGCCGCTCGAGGAGATCGTCAAGAGCGTCCGCGAGGTCGAGCACGTCTATTCGCAGACCATGGACGACCGCGTGGTGGTGACCGCGCGCTTCTTCGTCGGCACGGAGGAGGATGCGGCGATCCTGCGCGTGCATGAGGAGATCCGCGCCAATTTCGACCGCATTCCGATCGGCATCCCCGAGCCGTTGATCGTCGGGCGCGGCATCAACGACGTCGCCGTGGTCGTGCTGACCCTGACGCCGCGTCCCGGCCAGGGCGCGGAGCGCTGGACCAACGCCGCGCTTTTTCAGGTTGCGGACGAGCTGCAGGCGGAGCTGATCAAGGTCGACGAGGTCGGCTTCAACTACCTGGTCGGCGGGCAGCCGGATCAGATCCGGATCGAGCCCGACCCGGAGCGCATGGCGCTTTACGGCATCACCTTGAACCAGCTCGTCGAGAAGGTCGAAAACGCCAATCGCTCCTTCATCGTCGGCAGCCTGCGCGAGGACGACCGGCAGATCACGGTGCTCGCCGGACAGACGCTGCGCGGCGTTCCCGACGTCGGTCTCCTGGTCCTGACCTCGCGCGACGGCCGGCCGGTCTATGTCGAGGACGTCGCCGATGTGGTGGTCGGCGCCAAGCCCGCCGATCGGCGCGCCTGGCATATCGGCCGCGACGAGGACGGCGGCATGCAGGCGATGCCCGCGGTCAGCCTGGCGATCGCCAAGCGCCAGGGCGCCAATGCGGTCACCGTGGCGGACGACGTGCTCGCCAGGCTGGAGCAGGTGAGGGGCCGCATTCTGCCGGACGGCGTCGACGTCCATGTCGTCCGGAACTACGGCGAAACCGCCGCGGACAAGGCGAACGAGCTCCTGAACCACCTGGTCGGCGCCACCGTCACCATCGTGCTGCTGATCACGATCTTCGTCGGCTGGCGTGAAGGTGCCGTCGTGCTGATGGTGATCCCGGCGACCATCCTCCTGACCTTCTTCAGCGCCTGGCTGCTCGGCTACACCGTCAATCGGGTCAGCATGTTCGCACTGATCTTCTCGATCGGCATTCTCGTGGACGATGCGATCGTGGTGGTCGAGAACGTCGATCGCCACTGGCGCATGGCGGACGATCGCTCACGCATCGAGGCCGCGATCGACGCCGTCGCCGAGGTCGGCAACCCGACCCTGATCGCCACCTTCACCATCATAGCCGCCCTGTTGCCGATGATGTTCGTGAGCGGGCTGATGGGCCCTTACATGAGCCCGATTCCGGCCAACGCCTCGATCGCCATGATTTTTTCGTACTTGATCGCGGTCACCGTGACGCCCTGGCTGATGATCAGGCTGCGGCGGCGGGCGACGGCCCGCGGCGCGGACTCGGAGCCGGAGCAGGCGGGCGAGCCGGTGGGCGCGTTCGGCCGGGTCTATCTTGCGGTCGCCCGGCCGGTCCTGAAGAGCCGGTTGCGCGCGGCGGCGTTTCTATCGCTGGTCGCACTCGCCACCATCGCTGCCTTCGTCCTCTTCTTCACCAGGGACGTGACCGTCAAGCTTTTGCCCTTCGACAACAAATCCGAGCTGCAGGTGGTGGTCGATCTGCCCGAGGGATCGAGCCTGGAGGCGACCGAAAGGGTGCTGTTCGCCGCGGCCGAGCGCCTGCTCGCCATGCCCGAGGTCGAGCATGTCCAGGCCTATGCCGGCACGTCCGCACCCTTCACCTTCAACGGCCTGGTGCGCCATTACTTCCTGCGTGACCAGCCCGAGCAGGGCGATCTCCAGATCAACCTGCCGCCGAGGCACGAGCGCGAGCGTGCCAGCCACGCCATCGCGCTCGACGTGCGCGAGCGTCTGAACGACATCGACCTCCCCGACGGCACCGTCATCAAGGTCGCCGAGATCCCGCCGGGCCCGCCGGTGCTGGCGACCTTGCTCGCCGAAATCTACGGCCCAGATGCCAAGACACGGCGCGAGGCGGCGAATGCGGTCCGGCGCGCGTACGAAAAAATCGATTTCGTCGTCGATGTCGACGACAGCTTCGGCCGTCCGCCGGAGCGGCTGCGTTTCGAGATCGATCAGCAGAACCTCGACTTCTACCAGGTCGAGGAGGAAGCGCTCTACGACACGATCAAAGCCCTGATCGGCGGCGTGCCGGTCGGCTACTCGCATCGGGGCGAGCTGATCAACCCGATCGAGATCGCCATCCGGATGCCGCCTTCGGACCTTTTCCTGTCCGAGCGCGTCCTGGCGACGCCGGTCCCGGGAAGGCGCGGCGTGGTCGAGCTCGGCGATCTGGTCACCGCTGACCCGCGAGACCGCGTCCCATCCGCTCTATCGCCGGGATGGGCGTTTCGCGGAGATGGTCACGGGCGAGCTCGCCGGCGCTTTCGAGGCGCCGATCTACGGCATGCTCGCGGTCGAGAAGGCGATCGAGGGTCATGACCTGGCGATCCGCTATCACGGCCAGCCGGAGGACGAATCCGCGTCCACGCTGCTTTGGGACGGCGAATGGGAGGTGACCTATGTGACCTTCCGCGACATGGGGGCGGCGTTCGGCGTCGCGATCATCGGCATCTATCTCCTGCTGGTCGGTCAGTTCCGGCGCTTCACCACGCCTCTCCTGATCCTGACGCCGGTGCCGCTGACGCTCCTCGGCATCCTCCTCGGCCACTGGCTGCTCGGCGCGCATTTCACCGCCACCTCGATGATCGGCTTCATCGCGCTCGCCGGCATCGTGGTCAGAAACTCGATCCTCCTGGTCGATTTCATCAAGACGAAGCTGGCGGAAAACGCACCGCTTCACCATGCCCTGCTCGATGCGGGCGCCGTCCGCTTCAAGCCGATCGCGCTGACCGCGATCTCCACCATGGCGGGCGCCGCCTTCATTCTCGCGGACCCGATCTTCCAGGGCCTCGCCGTGTCCCTGCTGTTCGGCCTCTTGTCGTCGACCCTGCTGACCGTTCTGGTGATTCCTGCCGCTTACATCTGGCTCAGAAGCCGACGCTAGAGGCGGACCACCGTCCCGGCATTGCCTTCCAGGATCGCGAGCGCGTCGCCGAGACGCCCGATTCCCGCCAGCCCGCCGGTCCCGCCGACGAAGCTGCAGGCCGCCTCGACCTTCGGTCCCATGGATCCGGCGGCGAAGGCTTCCGATCTGAGGTCATCGGGTGAAGCCCTCCTGATGGGCCTCGCCTTGTCGCTGCCCCAGTCGGTATAAACAGCGTCGACATCGGTCAGCATCAGCAAAGCGTCGGCGTTGATCGTCTCGGCCAGAAGCGAGCTCGCGCGATCCTTGTCGACCACCGCCTCGACTCCGATGAAGCCGCCATCGGCCTTCCTGGCGACGGGAATGCCGCCGCCCCCGGCGCAGATGACGATCACGTCTCGCTCGATCAGAAAGCGGATCACCTTCTCTTCGAGGATGCGCCTTGGCGACGGGGAGGCGACCACGCGGCGGAAGCCGTCACCGTCGGGTGCGATCGACCAGCCGTGATTGGCGGCTTCGACCTCGGCATGCAGCGCATCATAGACAGGGCCGATGGGCTTGCTCGGCGATTTGAAGGCGGGGTCCTTCGGGTCGATCTCGATCTGGGTCAGAAGCGTTGCGATCAGCGCGTCGCCGCCGAGTTCGTTGCGGAGCTCCTGCTCGATCAGATAGCCGATCATGCCCTCGCTCTCGGCATCGAGCACGTCGAGCGGATAGGCCTCCGTCGCCGTGTAGGCGGCGGTCTGCAGCGCCAGCAGCCCGACTTGCGGGCCGTTGCCGTGGGAGACGACGATGCTGTGGCCTGCGCGAACCATCTCGGCGAGCGCGCGCGCGGCCGTCCGGACGTTGCGCCGCTGATTGTCGGCGGTCAGCGGCTCGCCGCGCTTCAAAAGGGCGTTGCCGCCGAGGGCGATGACGACGCGCATGATGCTAGCTCCCGATGGTGGCGACCAGGACGGCCTTGATGGTGTGCATGCGGTTCTCCGCCTGGTCGAACACGATCGATGCCTTGGACTCGAACACCTCCTCGGTGACCTCCATGCAGTCGATGCCGTAGGTCTCCCGGATCTCGGCGCCGACCCTGGTCTCGGTGTTGTGGAAGGCGGGAAGGCAGTGCATGAACTTGCTGTGGCGATTGCCGGTCCGGCGCATCAGCTCGGCGGTCACCCGATAGGGCGAGAGCTGGTCGATGCGTTCCTTCCAGACGGCATCGGGCTCGCCCATCGAGACCCAGACGTCGGTGTAGACGAAGTCGGCGCCGTCGACCGCCTCTTCGGCGCTTTCGGTGATCGTGATCCGAGCGCCCGTGCCGTCTCCGACCTCTCGCGCGCGGGCGACCAGGTCATCCGCCGGCCAGCGCGACTTTGGTCCGGCGAGGCGGATGTCCATGCCGATCTTTGCAGCACCCACCATGAGGGAGGTCGCGGTGTTGCAGGCGGCATCGCCGAGAAAACAGAAGCTGATGTCGGAGAGATGCTTGTGGGTGAACTCATGCATCGTGAGGAAGTCGGCGAGGATCTGGGTCGGGTGGAATTCGTCGGTGAGACCGTTATAGACCGGCACGCCGGCATGGGCGGCCAGCTCCTCGGCGATCGTCTGGCCGAAGCCTCGATATTCGATGGCGTCATAGAGACGGCCGAGCACGCGCGCGGTGTCCTTCATCGATTCCTTGTGGCCGATCTGCGTGCCGGTCGGGCCGAGATAGGTGACGTGCGCGCCCTGGTCGTAAGCGGCGACCTCGAAGCCGGTGCGCGTGCGGGTCGAGGTTTTTTCGAAGATCAGCGCGATGTTCTTTCGTTCGAGACGCTGCTGCTCGTAGCCGCCCTGTTTCGCCGCCTTGAGATCGGCGGAGAGGCGCAGAAGAAAGCGGATTTCGTCGGGCGTGACGTCGAGCAGGGAAAGAAAGCTTCGGCCGTGAAGATTGAGCGGCATGGCGTCCTCCGAAGTCAGACCGGGTCGCGCGAGAGCGGGCAGGTCATGCAGTGGCCGCCGCCGCGCCCGCGGCCGAGCTCGCTCCCGGGGATGGTGATCACCTCGATCCCGGCTTTGCGCAGCGCCGTGTTGGTGTCGACATTGCGGTCGTAGGCGACGACCACGCCGGGCTCGACGGCGACGACGTTGTTGCCGTCGTCCCACTGCTCGCGCTCGGCCTCGTAGGTATCGCCGCCGGTCCGGATGACGCGCAGTTTCTTCACGCCGAGGACGCTGGCCAGCACCTCCTGGAAAGGACGATCTTCCGGCTCGACCACGATCGGAACGGCATCGTCGCCCGGCCGCAGGGTGAAGCAGCGGATGCGATCCGTGACCTCGGCGTAGACCGTGATCAGGTCGCGATCGCATTGGGTGCAGACCGTGTCGAGATGCATGAAGCTGCGCTCGCGCGGGAGCTGGCAGGCGACGACGCGATCGGCGGTCCCATCTTGAAACAGCGCGCGAGAAATCTGGCCGACCGCCTGCGGCGTGGTGCGCTCGCTCAGGCCGATCAGCACCGTGCGGTCGCCGACCACCATGACGTCGCCGCCTTCCGCCGTGGCGAGGCCATGATCGCGATCGACGTCGCCCCACCAGATGTCGACGTCCTGATCGCGGAAGGTCGGGTGGAAGTGGTAGATCGCCGCGAGGTTCAGCGTTTCCTGCCGCCTTGCCGGCCAGTGCATGGCGTTCAGCGTGAAGCCGCCATGGATCCAGCAGGTCGTGTCGCGCGTGAACAGGTGGTTGGGCAACGGCGCCAGCACGAAGTCGCTCGGCCCGAGGATCTCGGCGAGCACGCCCTGCGGCGGGAAGGGCAGCTCCGATCGGCTCATGCCGCCGATCAGATGGCTTGAGAGCGTCTCGGCATCCATGGCCATCAGCGCATCGCGAAGCTCGGCGGCAAGCCCGACGCCCACCTGATCCTCGGTGATCTTCCGTTCTAGGAGCCAGCGCCGGGCTTCGAGATCGGCGATGGTCTCTTCGAGCAGCTGGCGCACGAACAGCACGTCGACGCCGCGATGGCGCATCGCATCGACGAATTCGTTATGCTCGATCCTCGCCTGCTTCACCCAGATCACGTCGTCGAACAGCAGCTCTTCGCAGTTGGACGGCGTCAGCCGGCTCAGCTCCAGCCCCGGACGATGCACGAGGACTTTTCGGAGCTTGCCGACTTCGGAATGAACGCCGAGGGACATGAAAGCTCTCCTCAGATCAGAGCGGGCTGATCGCGCCCTGATAGATCAGCCTGGCAGCGATCAGGGCGGCGACGATCAGACCGATCGCCAGCAGCGTTTCGGTGCGGGTAAACGCCGTCACCTGCCGTTCCCGTTTTGCCTTCAAGTAGAAGAAAATTCCGGGCGCATAGAGAAGGGCGCACATCAGGAGGTAGGCGGGTCCGGCGGCGTAGACGAGCCAGATACCGTAGACCGTGGCGATCAGGCCGATGATGACGTCGCGGGTTCGGCCGGGCTGGCGGTCGTAGGTCTCGCCTGACCAGGCGAGCTTCAGGGCATAGGCGCCGGAGAACACGTAAGGCACCAGGATCGCGGTCGAGGCGGTATAGAACAGCGCCTCGTAGGTGCTCTCTGCGAACAGCGTGACGATGAGGAAGAGCTGCACCAGGCCGTTGGTGATCCAGAGCGCCGATGAAGGGGACCCGCTCGCCGTCTCGCCCGCGAACAGCTTCGGCAGGATGCCCTCTTTCGCTGCGACGAAGGGGATCTCGGCGGCGAGCAGGGTCCAGCTCAGGAAGGCACCGGCGACCGAGACGATCAGGCCGAGACTGATCAGGGCAGCGCCCCACGGGCCGACCACCTGTTCCAGCACGCCGGCCATGGACGGGTTTTTCAGGCCCGCAAGCTCCGGCTGCGCCATGATGCCGAGCGACAGGATCGAGATCAGGACATAGGCGGAAAGGGCGATCATGAAGCCGAGGATGGTCGCCCGGCCGACATCCCGGCGGTGCTCCGCGCGCGCGGAAACGACGCTCGCGCCCTCGATGCCGATGAACACCCACAAGGTCACCAGCATGGTGCTTTTGACCTGATCGAATACGCTGCCGAGATCCGGCGCGCCGGCACCGAACAGGTCGAGCCTGAAGGTGTCCAGATTGAAGGCGACGAGCACGGCCGCGGCGAAGATCAGGATCGGTACCAGCTTTGCAATGGTGGTGATCAGGTTGACGATCGCCGCCTCGCGTACGCCCGTCAGAATGAGTGCATGGATCAGCCAGAGCGCGATCGAAGCGCCGACGATTGCCGGCCAGGTGTTGCCCTCGCCGAAGATCGGCCAGAAATAGTCGAGCGCGCTGAAGATGACGACGGCGTAGGAGACGTTGCCGAGCCAGGCGCTGATCCAGTAGCCCCAGGCGCTGTTGAAGCCGACGAAGTCGCCGAAGCCGGCGCGGGCATAGGCGTAGGGGCCTGAATCGAGTTCGGGTTTGCGGGTCGCCAGCCCCTGATAGACGAAGGCGAGCGCCAGGATGCCGATGCCGGTGATCAGCCAGCCGATCAGAACAGCGACCGGCGCGGCGCCCGCCGCCATGTTCTGCGGCAGGCTGAAGACGCCCGCACCGATCATCGAGCCGACCACCAGGGCCGTCAGCGCTCCGAGGCCGAGTTTCTTCGATCGGGTTTGAGGTCGATCCAGGGTCGTGGCCGCCGTCGCCTGTGCCATGGCCAAAGCTCCGCGTCGAACGGGTGAGCGTTTCCTGATTGTTCGATGACATCGTGGAAGGCTGAACGCCTGGCGCATTGACGCGCGTCAAATCTCCGTCAGCGACGTCCGTGCAGTCACCAGACCGGCCCGCTGATCGAGGCCGCGTTTATTGAGCGAGATCAATGCCGTCCCATGTCACGGCAAGAAAATGACGGCAGGTTGTTCGCAGTTCAGGAGTGACGTCCATGACGACCAATGTCGGTTCGGCAGATCGTATCTTTCGTATCGTGCTGGGCATCGTGCTGCTGTCGCTTCTCTACTTCCTGGAGGGGAACGCACGCTGGTTCGGCCTGATCGGCGTGATCCCGCTGGCGACGGCGTTCATGCGCTGGTGTCCCGCCTACAGCCTGTTCGGCTGGAGCAGCGCATCCGCGAAGTGAGACGGCGAGACAGTCGCGCGGCGCATTCCGGAGCCTGGCTGGCGCGGGTCAGCCAGGCTGCTCCTCGGCCTCGCGGTCGGGCTTGCCCGCCTCGGCACGCTTCAACAGGTCCACGACCTCGTCATCGCCGAGCTGATGAAACTCGCGATAAAACGGCCCGATCGCGCCGAACAGGGGCGGGCTGTGCAGGCACACGACCTGGTCGACCTCGGCTGCGCAGTCGGTCGATCGTATCCGGCGGCGCGACGGGCACGGCCATGACGAGTCTCTTCGGCTTCGCCCGCCGCGTCGCGTGCAGCGCGGCTTCCATGGTCGCGCCGGTCGCGAGGCCGTCATCGACGACGATCGCCGTGCGGTCGGTGATGTCGACCCTCGGCCGGCCCGCCAGATAGCAGGCTCGACGTCGCTCCAGCTCTTCGAGTTCCATCTCGGCCTGCTTCTCGATATAGCTCGAAGGGATGTTCAGCTTGTCGACGATGTCCTGATTGACGACCGTCTCAGGCCGATCGCCGTCGACCACCGCCGCGATCGCCAGTTCCGGCTGCCACGGTGTGCCGATCTTGCGCACCAGCACCAGATCGAGCGGTGCGTCGAGCGCCCTGGCGATCTCGTAGGCGACGGGCACGCCGCCGCGCGGCAGGGCGAGCACGACAGGCCGCATCGGCCGAAGATGTTCGAGGGCGACGGCGAGCCGGCGGCCGGCGTCAGCGCGATCGTGGAAGACTTTCGAGGCGAAGAATCCGTTCGGGTCAGTGTCGGACATGTGAACTACTCACCGAGCACGCGGCGACGCTCTTCGAACTCTTCCTTGTCGATGTCACCGCTGGCATAGCGCTCTCTCAAAATCTCGAGAGGCTTCGTGCTCGACGTCGACGGCTGCTGCTGTCCCGAATGGTGGCCGCCGCCAAGCCAGCGAATCGCAAGGGCGACGAGTGCGATCACAGCCGCGATAAAGATGATCATCATCAGCGGGCCGAAGAACATGCCATACCAGCCGCCCCACATCATGTGAGGGCCGTAGTAGCCGCCTTGCTGCGACTGTGCCCATGCCGGCATCGACGCGCCAAGAGCCGTGACGACCGTGGCGATCCTTACCCGGAGGCGGTCCATCGTTTTTTCTCCTACTCCTGCCCGCCCTCGGCCTCTTCTGGGAAGCCGGCGCGCATGAAGGCGATGATCTTCCAGATGTCGTCGGCCAGGAGCTTGTCCTTGTGTGCCGGCATGTCGGTTTCGAACCGGGCGCCGCCTTCCGAGATCGTCCAGAACAGATATTCGTCGACCGCCATCGGCGTACGGATCATGTGGGCCAGGAGGGCTGGCGACGGGCTCAGCGATTTCCCTGCCTCGCCATCGCCCTGGCCGGTCGGCCCATGGCAGGACGCGCAATGCCGGGCGTAGTGCGCGGCGCCCTCGCCGACAGTCTCTTCGTCGATCACGATCGTGCTGGACTGCCCCCGATAGCCTTCCGGCACGCCCTCGTGCATGAACGTCCAGTGGCGCAGCATTCTCTGCCGCTGCATCGGGCCCATATGGCCAGGCCCCCAGAGATAGCGCTGGGTCCAGCCGGGATCCCACATGTCCCAGCAGCAGGGCGGATCGTCGCGAAGGTCGGTCTGCGCGACGCCGGTCGATGGCATGAAGCCGGCACATCCGACGAGCGCCATGCTGCCGACGATCCATCGCTCCAGCCTGCTCATGATCGTCCCCTCCGCTCGGAACCGCTTCATCGATCATGTCCACCTTTCGATCGCGAACGGCATTGACGCGGATCAAGATCCCATGGTGACGATGCTTTTTCTGAAGCGAAGGGCGGTCAGCGCGAAGAACAGGGCGCCGATGCCGGCGATGGCGGCGAAGTGTGGCCAGACGATGGCGAGGTCGGCGCCGCGAAACAGGATCGCCTGGGCGAAGCTGACGAAGTGGGTCGAGGGGACCAGCTGCATGAAGGCCTGAAGGGCGTCCGGCTGGGCTTCGAGCGGGGTCTCGCCGCCGGAGAGAAGGTTCATCGGCAGCACCACCAGCATGAACAGAAGGCCGAATTGCGGCATGGAGCGGGCGATGGTGCCGAGGAAGATGCCGAGGCCGGTCGCGAAGAACAGGTAGAGCAGCGCGCCTGCGAGAAACAGCGGGATGGAGCCTGCGATCGGCACGGCGAGCAGGGTGCGCACCACCAGAGTGAGGGCGAGGGTGACGGCGACCAGGATGATCAGGCCGCTCGCCCAGACCTTGGCCATCATGATCTCGAAGGCGCTGATCGGCATGACCAGGAGATGCTCGATGGTGCCGTGCTCGCGCTCCCGGATGAGGGCGGCGCCGGCGAGGATGATGGCGAGCACGGTGACGTTGTTGATGATCTCGGTGACGCCGACGAACCAGGATCCGGTGAGATTGGGATTGAAGGCGAAGCGGGTTTGCAGCTCCACCGGCATGACGCCGTCGTCATCGGCGATGAACGTGGCGATCTCCTCGGTCAGGATGCGGCTGACATAGCCGTCGCCGATGCCCGCCTGCGACATGGCGGTGGCATCGATGTCGACCTGGAGTGTGGGCTGGCGGCCGGCCAAAAGGTCGGCCTCGAAGCGCGGCGGGATGACCAAGACGAAGGAATAGCGGCAGAAAGGCGTCCTGCAGACGGCCTCGACCTGGAGTGTGGGCTGGCGGGCCGCCTTCCGTGGCGGGCAGAAGGCCGGTCAGCATCTTCATGGTAGTGGTCTTGCCGCAGCCGTTCGAGCCGAGAAAGCCGAAGATCTCGCCGCGCTCGATGCGAAAGCTGACCTGATCGACCGCCGTGAAGTCGCCGAAGCGCCGGGTCAGCCCGTCCGCCTGGATCGCCGCTTCGTCATCGTGGTTGATGCGCTCGGAAATGGTGACGCCTCGATGGTCCCGGCGCTGCTCTTCAGGCAGGAGGCCGATGAACGCCTCTTCGAGGCTGGCGGTGCCGGTCTTCCGGTGCAGTTCCTCGGGCGTGCCGGTCGCCAGCACCTTGCCCCGGTTCATCGCGATCAGCCAGTCGAAGTCCTCGGCCTCGTCCATATAGGCTGATGCGACGATCACGGTCATGCCGGGACGGGTGCTGCGGATGCGATCGATCAGCGCCCAGAACTGCCGGCGGGAGAGGGGATCGACGCCGGTGGTCGGCTCATCCAGGATCAGAAGATCGGGATCGTGGATCAGCGCGCAGCAAAGGCCGAGCTTCTGCTTCATGCCGCCGGAAAGCTTGCCGGCGGGCCGGTCGATGAACGGGGCCAGGCCGGTGCTTTCGGTGAGATCGGCGATGCGTGCGGCGCGCTCCGCCCGGCCCTGACCGAACAGGCGGCCGAAGAAGGCGAGGTTCTCCCGGATGGAGAGCGTCATGTAGAGGTTCCTGCCGAGACCCTGCGGCATGTAGGCGATGCGCGGCGACATGGTGCGCCGATGATCGGCGTCGGCCATGGACCCGTCGAACACCTCGATCCCGCCGGTCTGCAGACGGCGTGCGCCGGCGATCAGGCCGAGCAGCGTCGACTTGCCGACGCCATCCGGCCCGATCACGCCGACCATCCGGCCGGGCGCGATGTCGAGGGTGACGTCGTCGACGGCCAGCGTCCTGCCATAGGTGTGACGAAGGCCGTGGATGCGAACCGACGAGACGGCCGCGCCGTTCATCCGCTCGGCCGCGGCGGCAGGTTGACGGCGAAGCGCTCCGGCCAGGCAAGCTCCGAGGTCAGGCTGACGAAGACATCACCCGGCAGGCCGGTCTTGACCAGAAGGCCGAGCCAGATCCTGCTGCGTGTCATGGTCGTCTCGATCAGTGCTGCAGCACATAGCTGCCGGGGGCGTCGTCGAGCGGCGGACAGCCTTTGTCCGCAGCGCCCATGGCCGGCGGTGCGGCGGCCCCTGTCGACAAGCTTGCGAGCCAGGTCTGCCACTCCGGCCACCAGGACCCTTCCTTGATCGGAACGGTCGCGCACCAGCGCTCAGGATCGAGATAACGCTCGCCCGCCCGCTTGGTCGCGACCCGATAGCGGCGTCGCGGGTGGCCGGGCTCGCTGACGATGCCGGCATTGTGGCCGCCGCTGGTCAGAAGGAAGGTCACGTCCGCGGCCGGGTGGAAGGTGATCTTGTGGACGGAGCGCCAGGGTGCCACGTGGTCCTTCTCCGTGCCGACCGCGAAGATCGGCGCGCGGATGTCGGCCAGATTGATCGGCCGGGCGTCCACCAGATAGCGGCCGTCCGCGAGGTCGTTGTCGAGGAACAGGCCGCGCAGATAGTCCGAATGCATGCGGTAGGGCATGCGCGTGACATCGGCGTTCCAGGCCATGAGATCGTTCCGGCCTCGGCGCTCGCCCATCAGATAGTCCTGGACGAGGCGCGACCAGATCAGGTCGTTGGAGCGCAGAAGCTGAAAGGCGCCGGCCATCTGCGATCCGTCCAGATAGCCCTGGTCCCACATCATGTTTTCCAGAAACGAGACCTCGCTGTCATTGACGAACAGCATCAGCTCGCCGGCCTCGGAGAAATCCACTTGCGTGGCGAGTGTGGTGATCGAGGCGAGCCGATCGTCCCCGTCCCGCGCCATCGCGGCGGCCGCGATCGAAAGCAGGGTGCCGCCCAGGCAGTAGCCGACGGCATGGGCCTTGCGTTCGGGAACGATCGCCTCGATCGCGTCCAGCGCGGCCATCGGGCCGAGCCGGCGATAGTCCTCCATGCCGAGATCGCGATCCTCGGAGGTGGGGTTCAGCCAGGAGATCATGAAGACCGTATGGCCGTGATCGACCAGATACTTCACCAGCGAGTTCTCAGGAGAGAGATCGAGGATGTAGTACTTCATGATCCAGGCCGGCACGATCAGCACCGGCTCGGCATGAACCTCGTCGGTGGTCTGCGCATATTGGATCAGCTCGATCAGCCGGTTGCGGTAGACCACCTTGCCCGGCGTCACGGCGACGTCCCTGCCGACGATGAAGCCGTCGTCCTCCGGCGGTTTCCTTCCGGCGACCGTCCGCTGCCAGTCCTCGACCGCATTCTGCGCGCCGCGCAGCAGGTTCATGCCGCCCTCTTCGGCGGTGCGCGCCAGCACTTCGGGATTGGTCCAAAGGGCGTTGGACGGCGCGTAGCGATCGAGGATCTGCCGGGCGACGAAGGACAGGACCCGTTCGCGCTCGTCCGACAGCCCGTCGATCCCGGTGGTGGCGTTGTGCCACCACTGCTGGGTCATCAGGAAGGACTGGTGGATCAGATCGAACGGCCATCGCCGCCACGACTCGTGGCGAAAGCGCCGGTCCTGCGGCAGCGGTTCGATGCAGGGCGGCGTGTGCGCGCCGGCCGCCGTCTGCCCGAGATAGAGCGCGAGCCGCGCGGACTTGCGCGATGCCTTCTCCATGAGCTGAAGCTGCTTGCCCGGCGACAAAGCGAGATGGGCGAGCCAGTCGACATAGAGCGCCACCATGCCGGCCGGGCTGATGCCGTTCGTCAGCCTGGCCAGGTTCGCCTTGAACGCCCGGTCGAGGGCATGGGTGCCGTAGAAGCCGGGCACCGTCTCGTCGACCGTCGGCTGAGGGTGCCGTGCCGCACTCGCAGGCTCGCTGCAAGTCTCGTCGACGGGGCGAGGGCCTGGATGCGGCGGCGTCGCTGGCGATGACGGGCGCGGCGAGGCGCTTCCGTTGGACTGGGACAAATGCTGGCGCACGGGCGACTTTCCCATTCACCGAAGAGATCGCGGCCTGAGGATCAGGCCGGCATCATCATGCTGCGTCGCAGCGATCGCGGCTTTGACCGAGGTCAAACCGGCCATGGGCCGATGGGCCTCGTTCCTTCCTGAGACTATTCGGTCTCATTGCCGCCGGTGGCCGGAAAACCGGAACGCATGTAAGTGATGACCTGCCATATCTGCTGCTGATCGAGCGTGTTCCTGAAGGCGGGCATATCACTCCCGACGAGTTCCCCCCCTTCGGCGATCGACCAGATCAGATACTCGTCCACGCGAGAGGGCATGCGTGTCAGATGGACGAGCAGGGCAGGCGGTGGATAGAGCGACAGCCCGGCATCGCCGCGGCCCCCTCCGCCCAGGTCATGACATGACGCGCAGTGCTCGGCATAGAGCTCGTGACCGGCTTCGAGCACGCTCGGAATGCGGGTGAGCGGGTTGTGCGCCCCGCGATAGGCTTCGGGAACGCCCTGATCGATATAGATCTGGTGACGCTCCATCCTCCAGCGCAGCGTTTCGTCAGCCTCCTCACTTTCCCAGACCTCTCGGGTCGACCATGTCGGATCCCAGATGTCCCACCCCAGTGGCGGATCGAGATGCTGCGCTCGCACCTGCGCCGTCAGAAGCGTCAGCGCCGCGGTCAGACAGAGCGCCGAGAGATTCAGAGTCCGGAAGATGCCGATGAGAGTCCTCGGGACGATGGATTGAGCCATGCGCTTGCTCCCCTCTATCGATGTTCACATCTCGGATCGTCGCGGCCTTATGTCTCCAGCCACGTCGACGAGCTAACGAGACCAAGCGCTTGGTGCCTTGATTCATCGCAAGGTGGGTCAGCTTTTCATCGGTCTAACTGAAACGGACAGCGGTCGCTCCGATCGCGTGCAGGAAGGATATCCGATGGATCGCAACTGGCCCCAAGCCAATCGTTCTCTTTCCATGCTTATCGCCGGCTATCGCGAGGAGGCGCAGGACGTCGCTGCCGCATTTTCCGGCATCGCCAAGGCCGCCATCAAACCGGGCGCGCTCGATTCGAAAACCGAGGAGCTGATGGCACTTGCCGTCGGCATTGCCGCGCGTTGCGATGGCTGCATCGGATTTCATACCCAAGCGGTCATCAAGTATCGCGCGACCCGCGAGGAGATCGTCGAAACGATTGGCGTCGCCGTTTATATGGGCGGCGGCCCGTCCTATGTATATGGCGCGCAGGTGCTAGAAGCCTTCGACCAGCTCGCAGGGGCCAATTGAGCTTCCAAGTTTGCGGAGCCTGACGTGACCGCCGCCACCACGTATCGCTGGCTGGATCAGGCCGTGCTCGGCCTTGCCCGAGAAATCCGTCTTTCCTATCTGCCGCCGCTGATGGTCTATCTGGCCGCTGGGATCGCCGGTCTCACTGGGATCGTCGGCACCTTCTTCATCAAGGACTATCTCGACCTGTCGGCGGCGTTCCTTGCGGGGCTCGGCTTTTGGGTCGGCATCCCGTGGGCGCTCAAGATGCCGCTCGGTCATTTGGTGGATCTGATCTGGCGCTGGAAAGCCCTGCTGGTCTATGTCGGTGCGGCGCTGATCGCGCTCAGCCTCGGCATCATGTACGGCCTGATCATCCATCGGGAGATCATGGTCGCGATCATGCCTGCGGAGGCCTGGTTCGTGATGAGCGCCCTTCTTTCGCCGACTGGCTACGTGATCCAGGACGTCGTCGCCGATGCGATGACGGTGGAAGCGGTGCCTTTGCTTGACGATCAAGGCGAGCCTCTCGCCGAAGCCGACATCAAGCGCATGCACACCACAATGCAGACGCTTGGCCGGATTGCATTCATCTCCGGCATCATCATCGTGGCACTTTTGAACATCGGCATGTTCGCGCATGTCGAGACGCTATCCGAAGACGACAAGGTCGCGATTTACGGACGTATCTATCTGCTCGCCTTGGCCATCCCGGTCGTTTCGGTGCTCGGCGTCAGTCTAGGCCCGGTCATGCTTCGACGGCGTGAGAGGCGCCTACGTGCCCAGGGTGTCGATGAGGAACGCATCAAGACGATGCTGTTCGATCGGCCGAGCGAGACCAAGCCTAATTGGTGGATCTTCGGCGGCACCGGCGTGTTTGCGGTCTTCACGCTTGCGATGGGGCTCAGCAAGGCGCCGTTTGCTCAGGAGACGGTTTTCCTGGGATCGATGGCGATCGTTCTGTTCCTCCTCTTTCGTCTCCTCAGGGAGCTACCCGAGCAGGCGCGCTTGGCGCTGCTCGGGACGGCTGTCATCATTTTCGTCTTTCGTGCCGTACCATCGCCTGGTGCCGGCGCCACCTGGTTCGTCATTGATGTTCTGGGATTCGACCAACGTTTCCTGTCGGTGCTGACCTTGATCACATCATGCCTGGCGCTCGCCGGCATGGTGCTGCTCCGGCCCTATGTCGCAACACGGACCATCGCCGAAGTCGTTGCCGTGCTGACGATCGCTGGTGGTCTCCTCATGCTACCGAATATCGGCCTTTACTACGGCGTGCATGAATGGACCGCGCCACGCACTGGCGGCCTGGTCGATGCCCGCTTCATCGCGATTCTGGACACCGCGATCGAATCACCGTTGGGGCAAATCGCGATGATTCCCATGTTGGCCTGGATCGCGCAGTACGCGCCTCCTCATCTGAAGGCAACGTTCTTTGCGGTCATGGCTTCCTTTACCAACCTGGCACTGTCAGCCAGCAATCTCGGAACGAAATATCTCAACCGCATCTTCGAAGTGACCCGCGAGGTGCGTGATCGAATGACGGGACAAGTGACCGTGCCGGCGGACTATAGCGAGCTCGGCTGGCTTCTGATCACGGTAGCCGTCATCGGCGTGGCTTTGCCAATCACGGCCATCATCGTCGTGCAGAAGTCGAGGCTGCAAACACAACAATGACGATCAGATGTTCAGGGGGACGCCGACCGTGAACCGATATGCGATGGATCGCTTCTGCGCATGCCTGACCAAGCTAGCCTTGGTCGCTTCGGTATTTCTGGCTTCGCTTCAAGCGGAGGCGCACGAAACCGATCTCGAAGCGCATTTCGAGCGGGTTCATGGCGCGGTGGTGACGATCCGTACCTTCGAGCACGCCATTATCGCAAAGGACGGGATCGGGCTGGTGCCGATGAGCGATCTCGGCTCGGGCGTTCTGATATCCGAGGACGGTGATGTCGTCACCGCAGCGCATCTGATCGAGGTCGCCGATCTTGTTCAGGTCGAATTCATCGACGGCTCGACGGTCACGGCGACGGTCGTCGCTGCGGAGCCGGCGGCGGATCTTGCGCTTCTCAAGCTTGAGCGGGTGCCGGGAGGTGTCGATCCGGCACGCCTGGGCGATTCGGACGAACTCGATACCGGCGAGCAGGTTTTCGTGATCGGGGCGCCCTATGGTCTTCGGCATACCCTGACGGTCGGCTATGTCAGCGCCCGTCATGCGCCGGCGACGCTGTCCGGCAGCCTGGTGCTCGGCGAGTTCATTCAAACGGATGCAGCCGTGAATCGCGGCAATTCCGGCGGGCCAATGTTCGACATGCAGGGCGAGGTCGTCGGCATTGTCAGCCATATCTTTTCGCGTTCCGGGCAGTTCGAAGGCGTCGGCTTTGCCGTCTCGTCGAAGACGGTCAAGGACCTTCTCCTTGGCCGCCGTTCGCCTTGGAGCGGTATCAGTTTCTTTGGCTTGAGCGGCATGCTCGCGAGAGTGTTCAACCTGCCGCAGGAGACCGGTGTCCTGGTTCAGCGGGTGGCCAGCAAGTCGCCAGGTGAGAAGCTTGGCCTCCGCCCCGGCTTTCTCCCCGCCAAGATCGGCGACCAGGAGCTTCTGCTCGGTGGCGACATCATCCTCGACGTCGATGGCATTCAGGTTGGCGATCCAAAGACCGAGGAGGCAATCCGCAATCATCTGGACGATCTTGAACCGGGAGCCGAGGTCACCGTGTCAGTGTTTCGCCAAGGCCAGATGCTGAACCTGACGACGGTGGTTCCTGATTGATCAGGCTTTGATGTCGCCACAGTTTGCGAGAACGTCAAGCGCGTGGTCGATATCCCCGGAGGTGTGATCGGCAGAGACTTGAAAGCGGATTTCCTCGTCGCCCTTGGGCACCACCGGAAAGGCGAGGCCGGTGGCGAGGATGGCGTGGCTTCTGAGATAGGCAATCATGGCGTTGGTCTTGGTTGTGTCGCGCGTCAGAAGCGGCACCACCGGATGTGCACCTTCGACGGTTTCGAAGCCGAGATGGATCAAGCCATCACGAAATCGCTCGGTCATGCTCTGCAATTGCTGAAGCAGGGCGAGACCGTCTTGACTGTCGAGCAGATCCAGCGCGCGCAGGGCCGCCGCCGCTTCGCCCGGTGTGATCGGGTTGGAGTAGATGTAGAACGGCGAGGTCTCGCGGAGATAGTCGATAATCGTTCGGCTGGCAGCCACATAACCGCCATTCACGCCGAACGCCTTGCCGAGCGTCGCGACCAGGAGATCGACGCCTTTGGTGCCGGTATGCTCCTCGGTGCCGCGGCCGCTCGCACCGAAAGCGCCGACGCCGTGCGAGTCGTCGACGACCAGAAGGACGTTCTCGGGAAAACGGTCGTCGTACTGGCGCGCCACGTCGACGATCTGATCGAGCGGGGCGTGATCGCCGCGCATGCTGAAGATGCCATCGGTGACGACGATCGCGCGCCTGAACTTGCCGGCAGCGTCGCTCAGGTGCCGCTCCAGCTCGTCGATTGCAAGGTGCTTGTAGATCGACTTCTTGCCTGGGTCTGAAAGGCGAACGGCGTTGATGATGCTGTTGTGGTTGAGCTCATCACTGAGCACGATCGTTTCCTTCGTGATGAGCGGCGGCAGGATCCCCATGATCGTGGCGTAAGCCGAGCTGAAGATCATGGCGGCTTCACGCTTGTGAAAAGCGGCGAGCCTATGCTCCAGCTCGACATGCGGCAGATAGGTGCCGCTGATGAAGCGAACGGCACCCGGACCGGTTCCGTAGTTGCGGACAGCGTCTTCCTCAGCTTCGATGATCTCGCGTCGAAGGCCCATGCCGAGATAGGCGTTGGCGTTCATGCGCAGGAACGCGCGATCATTTTCGCCGGCGAGAAGATAGCGGGGACCATGCCCGGCCTGCGCGGCCAGGACGCCGGTTATGACGTCTTCATCTCCCTTGAGCGTGCCGGCGTCCGCTCTGTCAGTGAGAGAAGCCTTCAGGCTTTGCTCCAGTCGATCATGAGCCATCGGTGTGGTCCTCCTGAAGCGCGCTTGCTGCCGTGCGCAGCCTCGGCCTCAGCTGGTCAAGCATGTCCGCTGTCATCGTCGCCAGATCGTAGCGTGGGGACCAGCCCCATTCAGCCCTGGCGGCGTTGTCATCGATCGACATGGGCCAGGAATCGGCGATCGCCTGACGAACCGGATCGACCTCGTAGTCGATGACGAAGCCCGGCAAGTGCTTTCGGATTTCGGCGGCGAGCTCGGCTGGTGTGATGCTCATGGCAGTGACGTTGAAGGCATTGCGATGGCGAAGCGTTGCTGGATCCGCCGCCATCAATTTCATCATCCCAGTGATGGCATCGGGCATATACATCATGTCGATGCGGGTATCGTCTCTAACAAAGCAGGTATAGTGACGATAACGGACCGCCTGGTAGAAGATATCGACCGCGTAGTCGGTGGTGCCGCCGCCTGGTGGTGCGGCGCTGGAGATGAGGCCAGGCAGGCGGAGACCGCGCGTGTCGACCCCAAATCGGCGGGCATAGTAATCGCAGAGCAACTCGCCCGAGACCTTGGTGACGCCGTAGATGGTGGTCGGTCGTTGGATCGTGTCCTGGGGTGTCTTCTCACGCGGCGTGCCTGGGCCGAACGCACCGATCGAGCTCGGAAAGAACACGGCGCAGCGATACTGACGCGCGACTTCGAGCACCGAATAGAGGCCGTTCATATTGACGGTCCAGGCGGCCTGCGGTTTTTCCTCGGCAACCGCGGAGAGCAGCGCCGCCAGATGGTAGATCACCTCGACGTCATGGCGCCGCACAACATCCTGCAGCTCACGCGCATCGGTGCAGTCGACATGCTCGAACGGCCCGTCGGATAAGGCACTTCGCCCGGCGACCTCGCGAACATCCGAGGCAATGACCTGATCGGTTCCGAAGTGTTTCCTCAATGCAGGCACCAGTTCCGATCCGATCTGTCCGGAGGCGCCCGTCACCAGAATGCGGCCCATGCTTCGTCCTCGACGCCATCCATTGGCGTGCATCGAGACTGACCTTGAAAGCGCCGCGAAACGTTGATCCAGCGCAAGGACGGAAGGAGCCTCGCGTTGCACGATCGCTACGCTCAGAGACGGCGGCTTAGCTTCAGGAGGTCAGGTCGTGGCAGCCAAGGAAATCAAATTTGCGAACGATGCGCGTACGCGCATGCTGCGCGGCGTCAACCTCATTGCCGATGCGGTGAAGGCGACGCTCGGGCCCAAAGGACGAAACGTTCTGATCGAGCAGTCCTTCGGTGCGCCCCGCACCTCGAAGGACGGTGTGACCGTTGCGAAAGCAGTCGAGCTTTCCGACCATTTCGAGAATATGGGCGCGCAGATGCTGCGCGAGGTCGCGAGCAAGACCAGTGATCTCGTGGGCGACGGCACAACCACGGCGACCGTGCTTGCCCAGGCGATCGTGCGTGAAGGCTGCAAGGCCGATGCAGCAGGCATGAATCCACTCGATCTGAAACGCGGCATCGACCAGGCGGTCGAGGCGGTCGTCGCCGAGCTTCATCGGCGTTCGGAAGAGGTGAGCACGAGCGAGGAGATCGCTCAGGTCGGCACGATTTCTGCCAATGGCGATCGCGAGATCGGCGACATGCTGGCCAAGGCCATGGATAAGGTTGGCCGGGAGGGTGTGATCACGATCGAAGAAGCCAAAGGCATGGCCACCGAGCTGGATATCGTTGAGGGGATGCAGTTCGACCGTGGCTATCTCTCGCCCTACTTCGTGACTGATCCCGAGAGCATGAAAGCGGAACTCGAAGACGCCTATGTGCTGCTGCACGAGAAGAAGCTGACGGCGTTGCAGGCATTCCTGCCGGTGCTGGAAAAGGTCGTGCAGTCAGCGAAGCCGCTCTTGATCGTCGCTGAGGACGTCGAGGGTGAGGCATTGGCGACTTTGGTGGTGAACAAGCTGCGCGGTGGCTTGAAGGTCGTCGCGGTTAAAGCGCCGGGTTTCGGCGACAGGCGAAAAGCCATGCTCGAAGACATGGCGATTTTGACCGGCGGTCAGGTGATCACGGAGGATGCGGGTGTCAAGCTCGAGTCGGTGACGTTGGACATGCTCGGCCAAGCGAAGAAGGCGATCATCACCAAGGACGAGACCACCATCGTCGAGGGGGCGGGCGAGCATGCGGCGATCGAAGGCCGCTGCCAGCAGATCCGTGCGCAGATCGCCGAGACCACGTCGGACTATGACCGCGAGAAGCTGGAGGAACGGCTTGCCAAGCTCGCCGGCGGTGTTGCCGTGATCCGGGTCGGCGGCATGACCGAGGTCGAAGTCAAGGAACGCAAGGACCGGGTGGAGGATGCGATGCATGCCACCCGCGCCGCGGTCGAGGAGGGCATTTTGCCGGGCGGTGGCGTGGCGCTGCTCTACGCCGCCAAAGCCCTCGATGCGCTCAAGCCGGAGAACGAGGATCGCCGGGTCGGCATCGACATCGTCCGCCGCGCTTTGCAGACACCACTTCGCCGGATCGTCGACAATGCCGGGCTCGACAGCTCGGTCATCGTCGGCAAGCTTCTGGACAAGGACGATTTCACCTGGGGCTTCGATGCCCAGACCGAGACCTACTGCGATCTGGTCGAGGCCGGGATCATCGATCCGACCAAGGTGGTGCGCACCGCCCTTCAGGATGCGGCATCGATCGCTGGCCTTTTGATCTCGACCGAAGCGATGGTCGCGGAAGAGGAGAAGGACAGCGAAGCTGGAGAGATGGCTGCCTGAAGCTGCCTAGCCCCAACGCCGATAACCCATGGCGCGCTGCACGCGGCGGCGCGCCATGTCTTCGGCAGCCTGACGGGGTGTTATCCTGCGGTCGCGGGAGTCCTCGATAACTTTTTTCGTGTTGGCTTGGATCTTCTCTGCGATCATATCGAACGCCTGACGTTGGGTCCCGCCTCGATACTCAACCGCTCCGGCAATCACGCCGCCGGCATTGGCGATGAAGTCGGGGATGACTGGAACGCCACGGTCACGGAGGATCGCCTCGGCCTCGGATGTGACGGGAATGTTCGCGCCCTCGATGAGGAGCTTGGTATCAAGGCGGGCAACGTTGTTGGCACGAATGACGTCCGGGCGCGCTGCCGGAATCCAGATGTCGCAGGCGACGTCGATGATCGCGTCGACCGCAGCCTTCTCACCGATTTCATAGTCGCAGACGCTGCCGCCATCTTTCTTCAAGCGGATCAGCTTGGCGGCGTCGATGCCGTCAGTATCGATCAGCGTTCCTTTCGAGTCCGAGGCGGCGATCAGCACCGCACCGCGCTCGACAAGAAAGCGCGCTGCATGGGTGCCAACAGCACCGAACCCTTGGATGGCGATTCTTGCCTCTCGAAGCCTGATCAGGCCAGCATGCTCCGCAGCTTCGGCAGCGATGGTCACGCCATAGCCCGTGGCGCCGATCTCATCGAGGGGAATGCCGCCAAGCTCCTGTGGCAAGCCAACGGCTCTGCCGATCTCGTCCCGGACCCAGGCCATGGCAGTCTCGTTGGCGCCCATGTCGGGACCGGGAATGTAGTCGCCGATCGGCTCGATCGCCTTGGCAAAGGCGCGGATCAACTGCTCCTTCCGTTCCGGGTCCTGCTTGGGATCGGCGACGATCACCGACTTGCCGCCGCCATGGGGCAGACCGGCGGCAGCGTTCTTCAACGTCATGGCGCGCGCCAGGCGAAAGCACTCTTCGGTCGTGACGTCGGCGGCCATGCGCACGCCGCCGATCGCCGGCCCGGCTGCGACATTGTCGACCACGAGAACCGCGTGAAGCTTCAATCTCGGCTCATAGATCTGGATGATTTTCGCCGGTCCGAGATCATCCACGCAGGTCTCGGCGTCGCTCATGACCTCGCTCCCCAATATCAGCCCGAAGACAAACCGAGCTCGGCGGCTGCGATCTCGCGCATTTTGTATTTCTGGACCTTGCCGGTAACGGTCAGTGGGAAGTCGTCGACGAATTTGAGATAACGCGGCACCTTGAAGTGAGCAATCTGGCCCCGGCAAAACTCGCGAATCTCGTCTTCGCTCGCCGTCTCGCCTTCTTGCAGCCTGATCCAGGCGCAAAGCTCCTCGCCATATTTGGGATCGGGCACCCCGATGACCTGCACGTCGGCGACCTTCGGATGTTGGAAGAGGAACTCTTCGATCTCGCGCGGAAAGACGTTCTCGCCGCCGCGAATGATCATGTCCTTCAGCCGGCCAACGATCTGGCAGTAGCCTTCGTCGTCGATCACCGCGAGATCACCGCTCTTGATCCAGCGGGCGGCATCGATCGCGTCAGCCGTCTTCTCGGCATCGTTCCAGTAGCCGGGCATGACGCAATAGCCGCGGGTCAAGAGCTCGCCGGTTTCGCCGCGCGGTACGATCCGACCTCGCTCGTCGACGAACTTCACCTCGGTATGCGGCAGCACCCGGCCGACCGTGCCGACGCGCCGTTCGATCGGATCGTCGACCGCCGTCTCGAAGCTGACGGGCCCCGTTTCGGTCATGCCGTAGGCGATGGTGATCTGCTTCAGATGCATGTCGCGCATCACTCGCTTCATCAGCTCAACCGGGCAGGGGGCGCCGGCCATGACGCCGGTGCGCAGGCTGGCGAGATCGTATTTTTCGAACTTTTCGTCCTCCAGTTCGGCGATGAACATGGTGGGCACGCCGTGGAGCACGGTACAGCGTTCTGTGGCGATCGCCTCGAGCGTCGCGCGGGCGTCGAAGCCTTCGGAAGGCAGCACCATGGCGGCGCCGTGAGTGACGGCGCAGAGCGTGCCCAGCACCATGCCGAAGCAGTGATACATCGGCACCGGAATGCAGATCCGATCGGCCTCGGTCAGGCGCATGTCTTCGGCGACTAAGTGGGCGTTGTTGACGATGTTGTGATGGGTGAGGGTTGACGCCTTGGGCGCGCCGGTCGTGCCCGACGTGAACTGGATATTGATGGGATCGTCGAACTGCAACTCTGTCGCGAGTTCGTTGAGCCGACGAGGGTGATCGTCGTTTCCTCTCGCTTCGAGATCGGAAAAACGAAGCATGCCGGACGAACTCTCGTCATCGAGCCTGATCAACCAGCGAAGTTCGGGATAAGCCTCGATGTCGAGCGGTCCATCGCCGGCTGTTGCAAGCTTCGGGATCAGCTCGGCCAACATCTCTATATAATTGCTGGATTTGAAAGCCGGTGCGGTGATCAGCGCGCTGCAGCCGACTTTTTTCAAGGCATAGTCCAGTTCGCCGAGACGATAGGCCGGGTTGATATTGACCAGGATCAGCCCGGCCTTTGCGGTCGCGAACTGGGTGACCACCCACTGCCAGTTGTTGGGCGACCAGATACCGACCCGATCACCCGGCTCGAGCCCGAGCTTGAGCAGGCCATCGGCGAGACAATCGACCCGTCGCTTCAGCTCGGCATAGCTCCAGCGGACATTCTGATGCGGGATGATCAGCGCCTCGCGTTCGGCGTGAGCCTCGGCCAAACGGTCGAAATTACGGCCGACCGTTTCTCCAAGGAGCGGCTCGAGGCTCGTGCCGTGGACGTAGCTGAGGTTATTGCCGGTCATTACGAGAGCTCAGCCGATGGGGGCCGTCATGCTGACTGAAATAGGCCCACTCGGCAGCAGCCATCAGCGTGACAAAGGTTGCCTTGTCGACCTTGATCAACTGACTCTGATCACCTGCTTCGAAGTACAGCACCTCTTCATCCTGCAGACTCTTGTCGGCGATCGTATCCAGTGTGTACGCGGCGCCGATCGGCGGCACGGCACCGAGATCGCAGTCGGGGAAATACGACTTCAGCTCGTTCTCACCGGCAAGATCGAGGCTCCGGTGGAACAGCGATTTGAGCGCGCCGAAGTCGATGTGATGCGTACTTGGCAGCACGCCGAGCAGGTGCCCCTTGTCGTCCTTCAGAAGCACCGCTTTGACCAATTGGTTGCCTGGTATATGGGCACTTTGGGCAATTTCGCTCGACGTCGGCGCCGCCGGATGGCCGACGGTCTCATAGTCAATCTGAGCATTGCGCAGATAGGCAGCGATGCGACGGGCGCTGGTCATGACCAATCCTCCCAATCGGTACTTCATTGCTTTTGATCCTGCAGCTATAGGCGCCTGAAAACCTTGAGCCAGATCAAGCATCGAGCCGACGAATGCAGGCATAGACAATGGAGGTACTCGATGGAGTGGAGAAAGAAAAACCATGTCACTGCACAAGATCCGGCTCGAACTGGCGCGCAATGCCGAATTCCCCCAAGGCAGCAATGCGCGCGGCTACGAATTCACAGCGCCGCTCACCGCGGACGGCTATCTGGATTCGGAAGAATGGACGGAGTTGCGAGGTTCCTGCCGGGTGCACCGTTTCTGGCAAGGCGAAGATGACGAGTACGGCCAGCTCGTGCATCACCGCGGTCACCATTGGGCTTTTCACTATGACGGCATGGAGGACGAGGACGAAGAGCCGATCTTCAGATTCGACCGGCATCGCTTCGTCCCCGGCGAATATGTCTCGATCACCGAGCATGACGAGGTGCAGCGCACCTTTCTCGTGACGGAGGTGGTTCCTGCCGGTTGAACTGCGTCCCTGAGCAAGCTTGATCCAGCTCAATGCCGAAAGACGACCGATGGCGACAATCGTGACCTGTTGACGATCGCCGAATGGATGGTCCGTGATGACCGAAGCGGCAAGATTCGTGATCGAGCATATCGACTTTCTCGATCCCAGGGGAAAGCCGCATCAGAATCTGCCGCCTGGTCTCGATCTGGATGTCCTGGCCGACTGCTACGGCGCCATGATCCGGCTTCGGCGGTTCGACGCCAAGGCCGTAGCGCTGCAGCGAACCGGCCGCCTCGGCACCTATGCGGTCAGCCTCGGTCAGGAAGCCATTCCGATCGGTGTCGCCAGCGTCATGCGCGCGGAGGATGTGCTCGTCCCCTCCTATCGGGACACCGGTGCGCTCGCCTGGCGCGGGGTTGGCCTGCATGAGCTGCTACTCTATTGGGGCGGCGACGAGCGCGGCAGTGACTTTGCCGAGACGCGCCAGGACTTTCCCTTCAGCATTCCGGTCGCGAGCCACTGCCTGCATGCGGTCGGCGTCGCCTACGCGATCAAACTGAGGCGCGAGGCGAAGGTCGCGGTTTGCATGATCGGCGACGGCGCGACGTCGAACGGCGCCTTTTACGAGGCCATCAACTCTGCTGGTGTCTGGAACGTGCCGGCGGTGTTCGTCGTCAGCAATAATCAATGGGCGATCTCGGTGCCACGCAGCGCGCAGACCGCAGCCGAGACCCTGGCGCAAAAGGCGATCGCCGCGGGCATGCCGGGGGTGCAGGTCGACGGCAACGACCTGATCGCGGTGCGCCATGCCACGTCCGAAGCGATCGAGCGCGCTCGAAACGGCGGCGGGCCGAGCCTGATCGAAGCGCTGACCTACCGCCTGTCCGATCACACCACCGCCGACGATGCCAGCCGCTATCGCACGGCCGACGTGGTCGAGTCCGCCTGGACCAAGGAACCGGTTACGCGTCTTCGCGCATTTCTGACGACGTCGGGTCATTGGAACGACAGGAAGGAGCAGGACCTTATCGAGATCATCGATGGGGAGATCGATGAAGCGGTCGAGCGCTATCTGGCGACGCCGGTCGAACCGCCGACGGCCATGTTCGATCACCTCCATGCGGAGTTGCCGCCAGCCCTGAAGAGGCAGCGCGAGGCGGCGGCTTCCGATATCAGTGATGGCCGTAGCGATGGCTGACACGACACTCGTCGGGGCCGTCAACCTCGCTCTGATGCGAGCGATGGAAGAGGATGAGCGTGTCCTCGTTCTTGGCGAGGATGTGGGCGTCAATGGCGGCGTCTTTCGCACGACCGAGGGGCTTCACGAACGATTTGGTGCGGAGCGGGTGATCGATACGCCGCTCGCCGAACTCGCCATCGGCGGTGTTGCGGTCGGCATGGCGGCCGCCGGGCTCCGGCCGGTCGCCGAGATCCAGTTCATGGGCTTCATCTACCCGACGATCGACCAGATGCTCAGCCACGCCAGCCGGCTGCGTAACCGTACGCGGGGCCGTCTCACCTGTCCGATGGTGCTGCGAGCGCCGTTCGGCGGCGGCATTCGCGCGCCCGAGCATCATTCCGAGAGCACGGAAGCGCTTTTCGCCCATATTCCGGGACTGCGGGTCGTCGTGCCGTCGACACCGAAGCGTGCCTACGGTCTGCTGCTGGCGGCGATTCGCGATCCCGATCCTGTCATCTTTCTGGAGCCGAAGCGCCTCTACCGTGCTTTCAAGCAAGCGGTGAAGGATGATGGCAAGAGTCTGGAGCTGGACCGCTGCTTTGTCCTCCGTGAGGGACACGATCTGACGATGGTGACCTGGGGCGCCATGGTCCAGGAGACGCTCGAGGCCGCCGACAAGTTGCATCAGGAGGGCGTATCGGCCGAAGTGATCGACGTCGCCACGCTCAAACCTATCGACATGCCGACGATCCTGGCCTCGGTCGAAAAGACCGGGCGCTGCGTGATCGTTCATGAAGCTGCGCGCACCTGCGGCGTCGGCGCCGAGATCGCCGCCTCAGTGGCGAGCGACGGGCTTCTCTCCCTGCTGGCGCCGGTCCAGCGCGCCACCGGCTACGACACGGTCATGCCTTTGCCGCGTCTCGAGGCCTCCTACCTGCCGAGCGTCGACCGGATTCTGGCGGCAGTGCGGCAGGTGATGGGCTTTTCCTGAGAGGCGCCATGACGGAGAAAACCCTCAAACTGCCTGACCTTGGTGAAGGCCTGCACGAGGCGGAGATTGTCGAATGGCATGTGGCCGAGGGCGATCAGGTGGACGCGGACCAGCCGCTGGTCTCGGTCGAGACCGACAAAGCGGTGGTCGAGGTGCCTTCGCCCTATGCAGGTCGTGTTGCCAAACGGTTTGGCGAGGTCGGTGACATTGTCGACGTCGGCGCGCCGCTCGTCATGTTTGACGATTTTGGAGCTGACGAAGAGCCCGTGTCCGATGCCGGTGCCGTCGTTGGTGAGCTGCCGGTTTCGGAAAGACGACTTGAGGAAGAGATTATCAGCGATGCCGGCGCAAGAGCACCAATCGCCAAGGCGGCACCGGCAATTCGAGCACTGGCGAGCCGGCTTGGCGTGCACTTGGAAACGGTGGAACCGTCGGGCCCCGGCGGCGCGATAACGCGCGCGGATGTTGAAAAGGCGGCATCGGATCAGACAGGGAGTGCTGATTTACGGGCGCTTCGCGGCGTGCGCCGGGCGATGGCGGCGCGCATGGCCAGGGCTCACCGGGAGATCGTGCCGGCAACGGTGAGTGACGACGTCGATGTCGAAGACTGGATCGACAAGGGCGACGTGACCGTGAGGATTATCCGCGCCATCGTTGCCGCCTCCTCTGCGCAGCCGGACTTGAACGCCTGGTACGATGCCGAACGCGGCAGGCGGCGGCTGCATGACGCCGTTAATCTCGGCATCGCCGTCGATACCGCAGATGGCCTGTTCGTGCCGGTGCTGCGCGATGTGGGGCGGCGCAGCGACGCGGATCTGCGGGCGGGTCTGGAGCGGATGAAGGCAGACATTCGCGCGCGAAGCATACCGCCCGGGGAGCTGCGCGGCGCCACGATCACGCTCTCGAACTTCGGGATGCTCGCCGGCCGTTACGCAGCGCCGGTCGTCGTGCCACCCCAGGTCGCAATTCTCAGCACCGGGCGCGTTACGCCCACAGTCATCGCTTACAAAAGCAAGCCGGCGATCCGCCGGATCATGCCATTATCGCTGACCTTCGATCATCGGGTGGTGACCGGCGGCGAGGCGGCGCGTTTTCTCGCTGCTGCGATGGCCGATCTCTCCAAGGCAAGCTGAGGCCGTCAGAAACAGGGCTCCTCGAGCGACAGGATGTAGGCGACCAGATCGTCGACGTCGAGTCCGAGCACGTGCACGACATCTGGCATGGCGACATGCGGAAACGTAATGTTGGCGTGAATGTAATCAGGACTGCGATAGTTGGCGATTGCGGTGAAGCTTGGCGGGTCGTGCTTCATTTGTCCGCCCGGCTCGACGTCGTGACAGTCGGCGCACCATTCCCGCGCCGTCTCTTTGCCGGCTACAGGGTCGCCGTCAGCCAGAGCCATGCCCGAGAGGCCGAGGGATATCACGCCAAGGCACATCGCCGATCGCATGGCAACGTCCATGGGTGCCTCCTGATCGTTGCGCGTCAACCATTGTCAGCTTGATCGCAGTTCGGCCCGGCGCCCTTGAGCTGCGTCAAGGTTTTCTTCCTGCCGATCGTACACATATGAAATTCATCCTTGTTTCCGTGACGCCTTCGGCGTCGCAAAGGAGGAGGAGATGACCGATACGACGGCTGATGCCGAGCCCGGCGGCACTGCTGACGTCAAGCGCCATGTGCGCCGGCGAAGCACATGGATCCGGCTGATCTACATGCTGATTCTGGCGATAGCCTGGACCATTGCCGAGATCGTGCTCATCGCCGTCGTCGTGCTGCAGTTTCTCGCGAAGCTGTTCACCGGCGAGCCGATCGAGAATCTGACAAGCTTCGGCCGCAATCTGGCCGAGTACATGGCGGGGATCGTCCGTTTCCAGACCTTCGTCACCGAAGATCTCGCCTTTCCGTTCGCGCCTTGGCCGTCGGTACCGGAGCAGAAGTCGTCGAACTGAGCGCCTTCGTTTCGCTATCTCATCGGCCTCGAAAGTCTGCGGGACGTGCGCTGATTGGCGAGCCTTGGGATACACCGGCGCGCATTCGAATGTTGATGCACGTCAAGCCCGTCGGGACGCGACGCTGCTAGGATCCGATCGGAGAGTTGGAAGCGCTTCGATCCGGCCATGCTACGCATCATCGATATTTTGAACGTCGCAGCCGAGCGACAGACGGGGCCTGAACCATCGGCATGTGCGTCCGCCGGCGGCAAGGAAGCTGCCGCCCGATCCGATGACGTTCGAACGGAAGCGGAGAACTCTCGATCGCCTACTTTGATGAGACGCCAGACGGTTCGTGCCGATCTGGAGAGGATGATGCGCGCTTTTGGTGTCAAGTCGGATAGCTTGCCGCTCTATAAGGACGAACTCATCGAGGCGGAACATAGCTGCGCGCTCTGTCGGCATGTCGGACGTTGCCGCGCCTGGTCTGCCAAAGAATGTCGGGGTGATGCACCGCGTCTGTTTTGCGCCAATGCCGCCCTCTTCGAGGAGATCACACCGGATCCCTTCTGGTCCGAGACTGCGCCAGGACGCTGGCATACGGATGCCGGAACCTCGCCGGTGCTGCGGCTGCTCGCGTCCGAATGTGCGGCGCCGACCGAAGCGCCACCGAAACTCGGTGCGCGAAAGCTCGAGCGTTTTATCAGTGTCGCGCTGGCCTTGGATGCGCTGATCGACTTATGGTCGCCATCGTCGGATGCGCCTGATCAAACGGTAAAGGCTTCACGTGGAAACGCCGACCTCGATGCGGCGATCGACAAGCTGTTCGATCGCCAGGACGGCCTCGGGAAGGCAGGCTTTGCCCGCATCCTGCAAGTCGCTCTGTGCGATCGGCGCCTCGCAGAATTCCTTTGCAGCCTTCACGGCCGCTCGCGGCAGGAGGCAAGAGCAGCCGAGCCGGTTACGGTCTGAATGGAGCGTGCCGACATGTTCGAGCAGAGTCGATGGGTATCGCGATCGGTCGCAGCGATGTCGATGCCTGCGATCAAGGACATGGCGATGCGCAGCGCTGCTGTCGAGGACGCAGCGTCGCTGACCTTGGGGCTGCCGTCCTTTCGAACGCCGGCGCCGATAACCTGCGAAAACAGGAACCGCCTCTTCAATCTGGCCTCCGTGCCCGAGCTTGCCGGCAGTCTCGTCTATCTCTTCATCTTCTCGAATGCCTATGCCATGAGCGGCTGGCGGCTCGCCTATGCCATCATGCCCGTTTGGCTGAAGCGCGAGACGCTCAAGGTCCATGATGCGACCATCATCTGCACGCCGCGTATCCCGCAAGTCGCCGGCATCGCCGCCATTTCGGCCGAGGCCTGACACATCGCGGGATTCGAGGCCGCCCTTGCAAAGAGGCTGAGGCTGATCCGCGAGCGCCTCACGCCGACATGGACTGGACGTCGGGAGTCGTCGACTGGCCCTCAGGGACTCCGAGACAGGCTTCGATTTGCCGCCGATCGAGTGTTTCGTTGGTTTCGAGTTCGGTCACCAGACGTTGCACCTCGGTGCGATGCGATTCGAGGATCTGAAGAGCCTGATCCTCAGCCTCGGTCACGAAGCGGCGAACGGCCTGATCGACTTCATGGGCGGTCTCCGGACTGAATTGTCGCGGCTGCGCGATCTCCCGTCCCAGGAAGGGATGCTCCTCGCTTTGCCGGAGGTCGACAGGCCCGACCTCGTCGGCCATGCCCCAGCGCGCCACCATGGCGCGAGCGAGGCTGGTGGCCTGATGGATGTCGTCGTCGGCGCCCGAGCTGACATTGCCGAGAAGGAGCTTTTCCGCCGTCCGCCCGCCCATCATGACGGCGAGCCGTGCGCGCAGATAGTCTTCGGGCAAGGTGTGGCGCTCCTGCTCCGGCAGCATGTGGGTTGCCCCAAGTGCACGCCCGCGCGGGATGATGCTGACCTTGTAGAGAGGATCGGCGTTCGGCAGGAAATGCGCGACCGCCGTGTGGCCCGCTTCATGCACGGCGAGCCGATGCCGCTCGTCCGGCTGGATGGCGAGCGTGCGCACCGAGCCCATCATCAGCTTGTCGCGCATGTCGTCGAGATGCGCCCTGGTGACTGCATGGCTGCCGGCACGCGCCGCCGTCATCGCGGCTTCGTTGATCAGGTTTTTCAGATCGGCGCCCGAAAATCCAGGCGTGCCGGCAGCGATCACGGCAAGGTCGACGTCGCTGGCCAGCGGCACTTTCCTGGTATGCACGCCGAGTATCGCCTCGCGTGCGGTCTTGTCCGGCAATTCCAGCGTGACATGACGATCGAAGCGTCCCGGCCGCAGGAGTGCCGGATCGAGCACATCGGGCCGGTTGGTCGCCGCGAGCACGATGACCGTCTCGTGATTTGTGAAGCCGTCCAGCTCCGAGAGGATCTGATTGAGGGTCTGCTCGCGTTCGTCATGGCCGCCGCCCAGGCCGGCACCCCGCACGCGGCCGACAGCGTCCAGCTCATCGATGAAGATGATGCAGGGCGCCCGCTTCTTCGCCTCTTCGAACATTTTTCGAACTCTGGAGGCGCCGACGCCGACATAGAGCTCGATGAATTCCGAGGCGGAGATATGGAAAAAGGGCACGCCGGCCTCGCCGGCAAGGGCACGGGCAAGCAAGGTCTTGCCGGTGCCGGGAGGGCCCATCAGCAGAACGCCGCGCGGCGGCTCGGCGCCGAGGCGACGATAGCGGTCCGGCTCGCGCAGGAACTCGACCAGCTCCTCGACCTCCCGCTTGGCGTTGTCCTGACCGGCGACATCGGCGAACGTGACCGTGCTCTCGCTGCCGCTCTCCTTCTTGGTCGATCCGCTCAGAAATTCGTTGGGATCCATGCGGCCACCGAAGCCGCCCATGGATCTGGCCACGCGCCGCCAGAAGAACCAGTAGATGCCGATGAGGATGGCCCACGGCAGAAGGGAGAGCAGGATCCGGCTCGCGTCGTCCGACTTTCCGGGCAGGACCTCGACTTCGACGTTACGCTGCTCCAGCAGCGGCAGCAGTTCGGGATCGCCGACGGCAGGAATTCGGGTGGTAACGCGCGAGACCGGAGGACCGGATGGGCGAACGACCGTCGCCTCGCGCAGATCCGCCGAGATCTCGTCCGCGCTGAACGTCACGTGACCGACCTGGCCTTCGACGGTCAGTTGCTTGAACTGCGTGTAGGGAATCTTGGCGTCGGTCGGTACGTTCGTGGCTGTGCTGAAGAGCAGAGACAGCAGCAGAAAACCGCCGACGATCAGATAGATCCCCCAGAGCGACTGCTTGTCGATTTGACGGTCGGGCATGATCGAATGCCGCTTGGCACGTCCGCAATGACTGCCGTCTCACTGTGGCAGGTTTCGCCGCGCGAACTTTGAGACAGATCAAGGCTGGTTCGGCAGCAGAACCGCTGCTCCCTGCAGGCGCCGGTCTCTCAGTCCGGCCAGCGCTTCGCTGGCCTGGCCGAGCGGGAGGTGCTGCAGGTCGCCATCGACGATATGCAGATCGGTTCTGCAGACGCCGCAGGCGGTGACCTTGACCAGAACCTGGTCCGATCTCGGATGCGGCATCGGCAGCTCCATCATCCGAAGCGGCTCGCCGGGCTTTTCCAGTACCATCGCTTTCACGATCTGGCCTCCTTGGTGAGCGGCCAGCCTCGATCCAGGCTCGCCTCGGCACCATGACACGGATCAAATGCACGCGCCGACGGCGGTCGTATAGCGAATGCTGGAAGTCGCGGGTCATGCCTCGAGGCTGGCCGCCGGAGTGACAATCCTGCATTGTTTTCCCGTGCCCTCAGCGATTGCATTCGATGAGGCGTCAAGGCACAGATCGGCCATCAGCGGCAGGTGGTCCGATGCAACGCGCGTCAGGCTGCTTAACGGGATTTCGACCGCTTCGACGACGATGCCGTCGCTGACGAAGATGTGGTCGATCCGCGCGATCGGAAGACGCCCAAAAAAAGTTCCCTTTTGCGTGCTCGTTGGCAGAGCGGCATCGACATTCTGCAGCCATTGTCCAACTCTGCGGCAGGCTGGCGCATTGGGCAGGGCGTTGAGATCGCCACAGAGCACTGCAGGATTGCGACAGGCCGGATCGGCGAGCCAATCCGGACCGGCAAGCGCATCCGCCTGGGCCTTCCGTTCGTTGGGCGAAAGACCGAAATGGGTGTTCAAGACCTGGATCTCGATATCGCCCGCCTCGATCGCGACCCAGAGCGCGCCGCGCGGCTCGCGTGGCCTTCGCGTCGCTGGCGAGGGGAGGGTGTCGGCCTTGATCAATCGCATCGGCAGACGGGTCAGGATCGCATTGCCGTAGCGCCCTTCTTCGACATGCAGCGCCGCCGAAAAAATCTGCTCCATTTCGAGGTGGCGAGCGATGAGGTTCGCCTGGTCGACGCCGTTCGAGCGCCGCCTGCCGACGTCGAGTTCCTGCAGCGCCACGATGTCCGGCGCGTGCCGGGCGATCACCCTGGCGATGCGCTCCGGGGCGAGCTTGCCGTCCATGCCGACGCAGCCATGGACGTTGTAGGTCAGAACCCGAAGTTTTTTTAGGGGCCTCCGGACGCGGGAGACGATAGCCGGGCTTTCGATCCGACCGAGCACCGTCAGTGCCGCCCGTCGCAGATCGAGCGGCCGAATCGGCTTCGCGTTGTCAGCCGTGAGGGGGCTGTCCGCCGGAAGCAGAACGAAGCCGTTCGTCTCTTCCGGACCAGGGCCGCAATGGGCGCCGTTCTCGATGGCGAAGCTCAGAGGCGAGAGGCCGTGGCGCCAGCCGCAAAGCACCATCGCGCCGGCATAGGCGTGATGGCAAAGGGTGACGAGATCGCGCGCCGCGTCGTCGCGGAAGGGGTGATCGGCACCGAGGATCGGCGCGGCATCGTCCGGCAGCGTGAAGCGGCCGTCTTTGGTATGGGCGATCGCACGTCCCTCGCCCCCGGCGATCAACACCATCGGGATGTCGGCATCGGTGACGAGCGCCTCGGCGATCGCCGTCCGTTCCCGTTCGCTCAGCGTGCGCGGCGGATAGACCAGTCCGATCGGTCCGAGGGCGACGACGGTCGGGCCGTTCGCCTGTTCGGACTCACCATCGGCGTCGTCGAAGCGAAAGAGACGCTGCAGCCGGCCGCCGCCCAGCCAGCCGGCGCGATGATGGCGCGAGCTCTCGCCGCCACCTCCTGCCGGTACGTGCTCCGTCTCCAGAACCTCGGCAAAGCTCGCTTCGATCGCTTCGTCCAGCGAGCGTCCGAAGCGGCGGGCATAGGGGGTGACGGCCTCCTGGCCGTGATCGGCGTAGATCCAGACATCGTAGTGGCGGCGTGTCGCTGTATGAGCGGCGCGCCAAAGGCGGGCGATGGCGTCGTCGATGCCCTTCAGCGTCCAGTGGGCGAAGGCGGAGCCCGGTCCGCGCCGATGCGCCTGTTCGTCATAGCCGAGCAGATTGAGGTGAACGATCGGCAGGCCGCGCGCGATGTCGATCTTGGCGCCGATGACCGTGAGTTCGCGCAGGAGGATCGAGATCGCGACTCGCGTCGGCACGAATTTGAGCTCCTTGATCAGATCGCGCCGGTCGATGATGCCGCGTATGCAATCGACGATCGCCAGGACGAGTTCGAACGCGAGCAGCGCCAGGGTGCGCAGGAAGCTGTAGGCGTTGCTTGCAATCAGCAGCATCGTCGCCAAACGCCTGCCGTCTCTCAGCGGCGGGCCCCAGCCGAGCGACGTCGGGCAGAAATGGGCCTCGGCAGCACCCCCTTCGTAGATGTCCGCATAGGCGCTGCCGCCGGACAGGAGCGCCTGTCCGCCCCGCCTTGCGATCACCGGTGCGATCGCCGCGACGGTGCTCGGTTCGTACATGCGAACGACACGCGCGGACGGCGGATGATAGAAACTGAAGGCCGGGACGGCGTTCCTGACGCCGTAAAACAGCTCCGCCTGCACCGCGGGTGTGGTCGACGGCACGCCTGAATAGAGCCGATGCAGACGGTAATGCTCGCACCGGAGCAGCCTCGCGAGGAAGGGCATTCGGCCCCGAAGCGCCTTTTGCAGTTGTGAGTGGGAAAGTCCGTCGACCTGGATCATGACGAGGCCGGCCGCCGTTGCCCCGTCCCGCGATCGCGGCAGCCGGAAAAGGCGCACGAACCATTCGCTGCGGCGGAAAAAGCGCCGGATCCTTCTTGCCAGCACCTCGAGCCTGGCGATCATGACGGCGGCTCTTGTTCAGTACCTCCGATGTCGAGGCCGGCGCCGACGGCGTCGGCCATGCTCTTGACGATGTCCCATTCGGCCCCGATCAGATGGAGCAGTTTTTCCCACTCGGCGTCAGGTTTCTTCGTCGACGTCACCAACGGGGCGACCAGGGTCTCGTAGCGCCCGATGGCCTTCTTCGCCGATGACGTCATCGAAAAGGCTTCGGCGGTCTTTCCGACCTGCTCCTTGAGTGTCTTTCTTTCCGCGGTCGTCCGTGTCGCCATCCAGTCCAGCGCATCGGCGAAGGCTTCGGCGTCTTCCTCCATGAGCAAGCGGCCGTTCTTCTCGTTCCGGACGACCTCCCGCGCGCCGGAGGCATCGAGTGCCACCA
>CBDCTL010000020.1:0-26497 GCA_965222015.1 Geminicoccaceae bacterium | reverse complement strand
GAACGCTGCAACGCTCTCTGGGCCGGTTGTGGGTTCCGCCTGTCGCTGCAAGCATGGCAGGAGGAAAAGGGGGCGTGCGCTCCCGTGAGTCCCGCGGGATTCTAGCGCACGTCTCCAATCAACTCAATAGGCTGCTCCACGAAATTGGAGCATGAGACATGGAAAAGCGACGGCGAAAAGCCTGTTGTCACCATGTTCGGGCCTACGTGCGCATTCGGTTCGGAAGAGTCGAGCACGTATCCGGCTACTGGCGTTGCTGCGGCGATCAGCCGCGATTCGCTTTTTAACGGTCTGACTTAGACCCTGGTCGTCGGGTGGGTCCATCGCCCGGCGGCTTCATCAGCACCGACCAGCGGCCGTGATGGGTGTCGGCGAGATCGTGGGCGATGGTCCAGCCGCGCGCCCGGAAGGCGGCCACGTCGGCCAACGGCACGTAGCGATAGATGCCGGTCACGAGCCGCGGACGATCCGGTCGATTGCCCAGACGACGATCCCGCCGGCCAGGCCGCCGATCCCGATCAGGGCGGCGGACGCCCCCTTCCATCGGTTCGACCATGCCTTGATTTCGGCGATGTCCCGGCCCTGCTGATGCTGGGCCTTTTCCAGCGCCCGAATCCGGACATTCAGCTGGATCAGCAGGTCGTGATCGCTCGGCTCCGTCATGTCGGGTCCCCCTCGGGCGGGGCCGGCAGGAATTCGAAGTCCTGCCCGGCCGCCAACAGGCAGGCGACGCCGGACGGATAGATCAGGACAATTGTCATGTCGCCGGTCTCGGTGTTGGCGTAAATGGCCAGCGCGGCGCCGCCACCGGCGGTAATGGCGGTCGCCACCCGCCGTTCGCGATATTTCGGCCCCTCCAGGGCGGCGATCAACGCCGGCCCGGGACCGCAGGACGAGGCGTGCGCGGGCACTGTCAGGGTGGCGAATATGGCCAGCGCCAGGCCCAGCACAAGCGCGGCGACCAGACATGAGCGCCAGATCATGGCCGCCACCCGCACAATTTCCGCCCGCGCTCATTGATCGCCAGGATCCGGGCGACCTGGTCGTCGGTCAGTGCATCCACCTGGTCGGCCGACAGCCGGATCGGGGAATTGCGATGGCAAAAATCGCCCCTGACCGGCACGGACTGGCAGCCCACAAGGGCTGCCAGCACCAAGGCCGCGCCGGGGATGGCGAAGGGAATCCGCGACCGCCACACCTGGCGGGCGCGCGTGGCGAGGCGCGGCCCCCGGTTTTGGGCACCGAGCGGCCCCCGTCTGCGTTGGGCACGTCTCATCGCCGCCCCCACCGTTTGAGCCGGCCCCGATTCTCATCCACATCACGCCCGGCGACCGCGTCCTCGATTGAGTCGATGTCCCGGTCGACCTTTCGCCGCGCCGCCAATTGGCGGTCGCGCTCAATGCGGCGTCCCTTGCGAACGCCCGACTGTCGCAGCCCGAGCAGCGCGCCGGCGAAGGCCAGCGCCGCCACCAGACCGGCGATCAGCTTGCCGCCCAGGGCGGCGATCAGGGTCTCGATCATTGCACTATCCTTTCCCGGGTGATCCAGCCGGCAAGGAACGTCACGACCACCTGGGCCGCGCCGGCGATTGCCGGGTCCGCAGCGATCGGCCAGCGTTGCGAGGCGATCACGATCGCCGCCTCGGTGAGTGCCAGTGCCACCGTCATCGCCGTGACCTTGCGAGTCGGCGCGGCCGAGGGCTGGTTGACGAGATTGGTCATCAGAACATCCCTTTCCATTTAGCAACGACGACCGCCACGGCCGCGATCGCCGCGCCGACAAGCGCCCCGACACGCGCGAAACGGGTTTCGGCCGGTTCGGGTGCCGGCGGCGGCGCTTCGCTTGCTGGCAAGGCCCCCTGCCCCGCCGGCGCCGGCGTGGGTGCGGTCGTTTCGGATCGGGCTCGATCCGCCGCCTTTTCCAGCGCGGCCAGGAACCGGTCGTGGATCGCGGCGATTTCCTTCGCCCGGTCAGTGCCGTTGATGATGCGCCGGGCACCCGCTGGGTCGTCGACCGTTTCCGAAAACCACCGGCCCAGCGTGTGCCGGCCCTTCCTGTCGCCGGCAAACCATCCCTCGATCATGCCGTCGAACAGGATCCGAACGGAAATCGGCAGTTCCAGCGCCCGCTCCGGCTGGCCGACCAGGTCGACGCCGATCTTCTCGCCGGCCCGGACATAGTTTGCCCGCCATGTCAGCTGCACCAGGCCGCGGCCGATGAACGGCCAGTATTTCTTGGCCCGCAGATAGGCGGCGCTGCCGTATTCGGTGACCGGCTGCATGGTGCGCGCGGTCTCCCAGAAGACCGTGGCCAGCATGTAGGCGAGCCAGCGCAGATCGGTCAGGCCGCGGCGCTGCCATTCGTCGAGAATGGCCTCCATGCCGGCCACCTGCTCGCGGGTCAGCGAACCGCCGAACGGATTGTTGCGCACGGCATCGAAAAAGGCGTTGCGCTCAAGGTTCATGGGATCACTCCGCTGCGAAAAATGCTAGACTCCGGGCCATGAAGGTGCCCGGACAGTCATCCGCCGACAGGGTCGTGCTGGCGGCCTTCGCCGGCTATTTCGCCGTGCTCGTCGGCATGGAGGCGGCAAGCGCGCTCGACCTCATCGATCGGCCCGGCTGGTGGATCGACTGGACGAAGGAACCGCCGCGCCGGCCCCGGATCGGCGGCGTCATCCGCTAGCGCCGCCAGATCCACCCGGAGACACACCATGAAAGAAGACGAAAGCAATGCGGGCCGGGCGGACATCGGATGGGCGCTGACGACCATACGGCCGCTGATCACGGGAAACCGGTGGTTCTGGTTCGCCGCCGTCCTGGGAGCGCTGACCATTGCGGCGCTCTATTTCACGCACCGGTCCTGGCTGGCACCATTCGGCCTGTTTTTCGATATCGCCGGCGTCGTGCTGATCTTCTTCTTCGCCCTGCCCTCACCGGAGCAAAAGGAATTCTCCGACAAAGAGTCGGTAACCCTCCGCTCGATTTCCAATCCAGGACAACAAAATGACGAACACAGGAAAAAGCACGATGCCCTGCGCCTGTGCGGCGAGGCCGGTCTGGCCTTCCTCGTCTTCGGCTTCCTGTGCCAGATTTTCTATTATCTTTGACGCCGCCAGGCCCGCCAGCCGCCGATCCTGACGGCGGCATGCAGCACGAAGGCGCGCCAGGGTGTCACCCCCAGGGCAATCAATGCCTGGTGAAAGATCGCGTCGGCCAGCGGCCGGCAGAACGGCCGGCGCACGTAAAGCCAGTCATGCAGGATCGCCGCCGGCGCGTGCGGCCCGTCGGGCAGGAACAGCAGCCGCCCGATCCACGGCACCGAGGCGAGATCCGTCTCAAAGCCCTCATGAACGATCACCGACAGGAACGGATCGACCCCGAAGGCCAGCGGCGCCGTCAGCCGATAGACCCGCCGGCCGTTCTCGAAACGGCCGGTGTTGGCGAAGCGGACAGGATTTAAGAACATCACTCAAGCCGATCCGGGGATGACTACGGGGACCAGCTGGCCGATCTGTGATCGGCCGGCCTGTGGCCGGATCGGCTCCCGGATGCCGACGGGCCGGCGATCCCGGGAAACGAACGCCCGCCCGCCTTCGCCAGCCAAAGCCGCCATCCCGGCTTTGGCTTGAGTGTGCGGGACAGCTTTAGTCCAACGCGAAGGTCAGCGCCGTCGTCGCGAGATTGAGCGTATCGCCGTCATTGACGACCCGGCTCGTCGTCAGCGCGTCATAGGCGATGCAGTTGCCGGCGGAGGCCGCGTCCCAGATGGAAAAATGGGTGATCGTCCCCCAATTGCCCCCCGACGCCGTCCAGCTTTCGGCCGAATTGTTCGACGCCGATCCGCCGGACGCCGCCCCGAAGGTCGTCAGCTGGCGGGCATAGCCGTTGCCGGAGACCTCGCCGGTGGCGCAGGTCTCCGTCGGGGCGGCCGTGTGCAGCGCCACATAGAGGTTTGTCGGCTGGGTGTAGGCGGTGCCGCCCAGCACATGGTCGACCAGCGCATTTTCCAAATAGTTCGACAGGTCGGCCGACAGCGCGAGCGACGTGGCGATAACGAGCCAGGCGGCGAATGCGACGATGGCGGCGAGGCTGCCGAGCAGAACGGCCAGAACCAGATCGAGGCCGCGGACAAACAGGGTCTTCATTTTGGATTCTCCATGAAAAAACCCGCCTGCCCGGCACCGATGTTTCGGATGCCGGCCAAAAGCCTGGCGGGTCATGAGTTTAGCCCTACATCGGCAGGGCAGGGTGAAACGCGCGTTACGTGTCAGGCGACGGCCCGCGGTCGGGCCCGCATGGCATCCAGCAGCGGCTGATATTCCTTGGTGCCCCTCGCTGTCCCCGCCCCGCCGATGGCCGTGACGCGCCCCGACGACAGGATGACAGGCATCGAATATTCGCGAGTCAGGCCCTTCTGCCACTGATCTTCCAGGACGAACGGCCATTCGAACCAATAGTCGCCGCCGGCCGTCTGCCACAGGCCGACGCGGTTTTTCTCGGCGATGTCGGCCGAGGTATGGACACCCCAGCGATCGCGATAAAGCTCATAGCCGCCGAATGTTGTGTGAAGCGTGCCGCGATATTCGATGTCGCCGCCGTTCGACGTGATCGTCAGGACCGTGTTGACCGGATCGTAGGTCCAAAAAGGCACCTTGGCCGGCGGCACGTCATCGGGATGAAACGCCTGGATCTCCGGCTGCCGGGTCGGCGCGATGGAATTGGTGAAATAGATGAATGTCTGGGTCTCGTTCTCGTAATACTCGCCGAGACTGTCATAGCCGCTGGCCAGCGCCTTGAACGCCGCCCTTGTGTGAAATTCGTCGTCGACCAGAAAATAGTGCTTGGCCCGCGGATTGTTGTTGCCGTCCAGGCCGGCGTTTTCCACCTGCCAGCGATATTCCGGCGCGTGCTCGCCGGCCGTCGGGCAATAGGCCAGGTCGACCACCATGTCCTCGGTGTTGAGCATCAGCGAGACCGCATAGCGCGACGTGCCGTTGGCATTCGGAATGTCGCTCGGCCGCGGCGCCGGCAGCACCACGAGGTTTTTCGCCGTGTAGCGGTTCACATATTGCCAGAAAATCGCGTCGACGCAGTTCAGGACGGTGAAATTCTCAATCCACGTCCGGCGGCCGTGGAACCCCTGGGATGGGGCATTCTTGGTCGGCTCGAACCCGACCTGGACGCCGTGACAGCCATTGTCTCTGAACGCCCAGATGAACGGATGGTCGACGTCGGCGGAATAGTTGGCATTGTAATTCCAGTACCCGCCCAGCATGTCCTCGTGGCTCGGCAGTTTCGCCGCGTCCATCCATTGGGTGTCGGGCGGGTCCAGATAGGTCCCGAATGTCGGCGGCGAATGGCGATGGAACAGGTGGAACCCGTGCTTGTGAGCCCCCGACACCCAACAGCCGATGAACTGGATCCGCCGGCCCCGGGTCCAGAACCCGTCGCCGAGGAATGCCAGATCGTAGCTGTTGGGATAGTTCTTGTCGTCGGTCCGCCCGCCGGCCCCCTTGTAGGCATCGATGTCGCCCTTGATCAGCGCCGCGTGGCAGTCGCGGAAGATGCCCATCTCCTGGCCTTCCTCGCAGACGAAGCCGGCACCAATTGCGTTGTGAACGATCGTGTCTTCGACCTCGAACACGCCGTCATGGACTGTCACACCCCAACCCGGCGCGCCGTCGATCACACAGCCCTTGACGAACGGCCTTTGCAGCCGCCAGGACGACGAGCCAGCCCGGTGCCAGTGCAGCGGATAACGGCCTCTTATATTGACCCGCGACCCCTGCGACCATGGATTGGCCACGTCGCCCTGGGGCGGGCTTTCCGACGCCAGTTGCTCCCGCGTCAGGTCATTGAGCGGAATGTCCTTGTCGGTCCGGCCCAGCTCGTAGAACAGCACGTAGCGCAGATCGACATCGCGGCCCATGAACATCACATGGCCGCGCTGATGGCTCGTCGCCCGCAATGACGATTCCGTCTCGATGCGGATATTGCGGGTGAGGTTCAAGATCCAGGCAAACGGATTGACGCCGGCGGCCTGCAATTCGGTGATCCGCGCCGCTTCCTCGGCCATGGAATGATCATAGGTGAGCGCCGACACGGTGACCGTCGTCGCTGTCTGCGACGAGACGGTCCGCGTCTCGCTTTCGATGGTCGTCGGACCGCCGCCGGCGGTTTCCTTATAGCGGGTGGCGCAGATGCACAGATTGTCGCCATCCTCCCAGTCGGCCGGCACGGCGGCAAAGGTCAGCGTCGTCGCCGCCGCCGCCGGGTCGACCGTCACCTGCGCCCGGTGGGTGCGCGGGCCGCCGCACATGCGGACTTCCGCGCTCGCTTGGGCGATGATGCCACGGCCCAGCTGCTCGGTGTCGGCCGTCAGGCTGCCGGTGCCGGTGATGACGATCACGGCCGTGTAGGCCGCCTGGACGGCGGCGCCCGGCTTGCCGATGTGCAGGACACCAGTGTTCGACACGCCGATGCTTTCGCAGCGCAATTCGGTCGACTGATCGACCGCCCAGGTGAGTTTGCCATCGATGCGCAGCCAGTCCAGCGCCGCCGTCGACGTGGAATCGTAGACGACCGCGATTCCGGCCGGGATCCACACCTCGTCGCCGGCGCCGGGCACCGTGCCCGTGTCCCAGGTGTACGGGTCCGTCCAGCGCCCGTCGCGGGACGCCGTATGGGTCGCGCTCCCGGTCGGGAACGTGCCGTCAAATCCGACGATGCCCATGTCAGAGACTCAGCGACCACTGGTCGTTGACATAATCGACGACCGTTTGGCGGGTGACGAAATCGGAAAACACCATGATCTCGGCCAGCGTCGGCGCGCCGAACGAATTCACCTGGCCGTTGGAACCGATGAAGAAACCGGTCGTATTGGCGTCGCCGGTCGGCGTGGTCGAGGCTTCGACGGTCCCGTCAACGGCACCCTCCAGCACATCCGTCGTGTCGGCGCGGTAGTAGAGATCGAACAGGTGGACGGCATTGTCCTGGTTGCCGGAGGTGAAGGTGTCGCTGCCGCCGCCGACCCCGGTCGTGCTGATGCCGGAATAGTCCATATTGGCATACCAGCTGCCGGCTGTGCCCATCAGCTGGCCGGCGTCCGTGCCGGTGTTCATGAGCACGAAAAAATGCCACTCGTTGAGCGCCGTCAGCCCGTCGGCGCGCAGATTATCGTTCGACCCGTCAAACGTGATCGCGTGGCGCGACGCGCCGCCCAGCGACCCGCCGGTGACCGGCCGATAGGCGTTGGTACCGTTTTTGTCGAACGGATTGGAATTGCCCGACTGATCCAGCACCGCGTTGACGTTGGACCCGTTGGTGTCGAGATAGGTTGCATTGTTGGGGTCGCAGATGCCGTGCGCGATCAGCGACGCCTCGTCGGACGGTTGCCAGGACGGCGCCGCCGGCCGCCGGCGGGCATTGTAGACCAGGTCGTGGAGCGGCAGATACATCAGCGGCGATCCAGGCCCGCCTTGACCAGGTCGAGGGCGACCATCGGCGCCGGCGCCGCCTCACGCCGCAACGCCGCGACCTCGGTTCGCAGCCGGTTCAGCTCGTCGACCAGACCGGGCAGGAACGGATAGGCGGTCAGCTGGGCCGCCGCCCGCCCATCGCGCTCCGCCGGCGTCTCGTCGCGGATCACCTGGGTGCAGACGATTTCCGTCGCTGTGATGGCGCGGACCACAGGTTCCTTCACCCTGTCCGGACCCGTCGACCGGTCGTCGATGGTGACCGGCCGGACCGGCACCCAGTAGGGCTTGTCCGGATGCAGGTCTGCCGCCGGGACCGGCGTCACGCCGGTGCGGAATTTCAAGATCCGCGACAGGTCGCGGGTGATCAGCGCATAGCGTTGTGTCATCGTCAGTCGTCCGTCAGCGCGTTGCGGGTGAAAATCAGTTTGACGCCGATCAGCCGCAGGTCCTGGGTCATGTCGTCGTTGGCGTCGGAGACATCCCGGAAAATGCGGAAACAAACCAGGTCGCCCTCCGCCGGCGTGCCGGCGATCGTCACCGCGCCGGATTCGGCGCTGACCAGCAGTTCGTTGGCCGCGCCCTGGGCATCGTCGGCCACCACCACGGCCGTGCCCCAGGCCGCGTCGAGGACCTCGTTGTCGGACACCGCCACCGCCTGCAGGCCGATGGCCACGCCGGTCGTCACCGCGCCGGCCGTCATCCAGAACCCCTGGAACGTCACCGTGCCCTCGTTCCAGCCCTTCGGCATGGCGATGACGAAATGCGCGTATTCGTCGGCAGCCGCGTCGAAATCCAGAACGTCATAGTTCTGATCATTGGTGGATTCCTCGACCTGGGCCGTCGCCGGGCCCGACGTCGTCGCCGGCACCATGACGCCGGCGGGAATGAACGCCGAATGCTTGCCGGTCAGGTCGCTAACCTTGGCGATTTCGGAGCCGTTGTAATCCAGCGTCCCAGATCCCTTGGTCTGCAGGTTCAGGCCGACATCGGCGTCGTCGCCGGTGGCCGCAATCGACGGGTCGTTGCCCGTCGCCGCGTTGGTCACGTCGATCTGGTTGACGGCGCTCGCCGTCTTCTGGAACCGGATCTGCTCGTTGCCGGAATCGTCCCTGATACCGGTCGCATCATCGAAATCGATGTTGTTGCCGTTGGCGTCCAGATTGCCGGCCAGCTGTGGCGTGGTGTCGCCGAGCAGGTCGGTCAGCGCCGACGACTGGATGCCGGTGATCACGAATTCATTGTCGGTGGCGGTGCGGATCAGACGCCCGACCGAGAACTGCGGGATGACCAGGGATCCGTTGACGCTGTCGACCTGGCCGGCCGGCGTGTCGGTCCCCAGATCGGTGTCATCCACCGTCAGGTCGCCGGCGCCCATGTTCAGGAGACCGATCTCCACATAGTCGCCCCAGGCCCGCGATGCTGCCGACGCGGCCGTCTCGTCCTCCACGTCCAGGGTCTTGGCCGCCGCGTTGGTGCAGATCAGCAATTTGCCGACATCGTCGCCCTGGATCGTCCCGGTGGTGCCGGTGATCACCCGCACCCCCTTGAACCCGAGCAGGCGGCCGAGCGCCATATTGTCGGTATCGGTGCCGGTCGCCGGGTTGCCGGCCATGGACCCGCCCGTCGGCGCCGTGCCGCCGCGCACCAGCGCGACGAACGCCGCCATCGGATCGAAGGTGGCTGGGACCGCCGTCGCGGATCTGCTTTTCTGCGTCGCCATCAGCTACCCCAATCCCATTGTGTGGTGCCGTCAGCCCAGTGCCGCGCAGTCGTCCCGTCGGCCCAGTGGGCGGCATTTGTCGCAAGTGTCATGTCGGCCGCCACGTCGCCCGCTCCAGCGATCGCTCCGGCCATCTCGCGAACGGCGGTCATGGCGGCGGCAACATCGCCGGCCCCGGCAATTGCCCCGGCCATCTGGCGGGTCACGGCCATGGCCGCCGTCACATCCCCGGCGCCCTCGACCGCCCCGGCCATGTCGCGGGTGACGGTCATCACCGCGGCGACATCGCCGGCGCCTTCGATCGCTCCGGCCATGATCCGCGTGGCTGTCATCGCGGCGGCCATGTCCCCGACGCCGTCTATCGCGCCCTCCATGGTCAAGGCGCCCAATGTCATGTCGGCGGCGACGTCGCCGGCGCCATCGATGGCGCCCAGCATTTCGCGCACCGCCGACATCGCGGCGGCCACATCGCCAACGCCGTCAATGGCGCCGGCCATGGCCCTGGTGATGGTCATCAGGGCGGCAACATCCCCGGCTCCGGAAATCGCCCCGGCCATTTGACGGACCGCCGTCATGGCGGCGGCCAGGTCGCCGGCGCCGTCAATCGCGCCGGCGAACTGACGGGCAACCTCCATGGCGCCGGCGACGTCGCCAACACCATCGATGGCGCCCGCCATGACCCGGGACGCGGTCATGATTGCCGCCACATCGCCGGCCCCGGCAATCGCCCCGGCCATAGCAGACGACAGGGTCATCGCGGCCGCCACATCGCCGGCGCCGTCGATCGCCCCTTCCATCTGGTTGCCCAGCGTGAAATCCGCCGTCACGTCGCCGGCCCCGGCAATCGCCCCGGCAAGGGCCCGCGCCACCGTCATCCCGGCGGCGACGTTGCCGGCCCCGTCTACCGCACCGGCCATGGCGCGGATCGCCGTCATCGCCGCCGTCACGTCGCCGGCCGCGTCGATCGCGCCCGCCATCACCCGGGTCACGGCCATCAGGACCGCCACGTCGCCAACGCCGTCGATGGCCCCTTCCATGGTCGGCACCACGATTTCCGGCAACTCGTCCGGCATCGTCAACGTGTCGGACTGAAACGTTAGCGTCAGCACCCCGTCGGCCTCGTCGGCCAGCGAAACCGCCACCGTCGCCGTCGACATCAGCAGGTTCCGCGCCATCAGGTGATGCGCCGCAGCCGCGCCGGGCCGATTTTCGTCGTCACGCCGTTCTTGACGAACGTGGTGATCAGTTGCGTCTGGTTGCCCGGCAGCAGCGCCGCCGATTGCGTCTCGTCGAGCGCGATCGTAAACCGGCCGTTGGCGGCATCGGTGATGGTGATGCCGCTGCCGACGGCCAGCGCCAGCGATCCGCCCGGCCAGGCGAGATCGGCGGTCACCGTATAACCGGTCAGGTTCACCGCATTGCCGTCGACCGTCCAGGCGCAGGTGATTTCGACATCCTCGCCGCCGTTGAAGGTGATGATCGGATTACCTGTGCTCATGACAAAAAGCTCTCCACGAAAGCCACCGTCGGCCGGCCCCAGCGGCCCATGTCCAGCGCCAGGTCGCCGTCGGTCTCGCCGGCCAGCCGCATCAGACAGGTCGGCGTGTCGAAGTTCAGTACCGCGCCGGGCGGATGATCCCGGCGCAGCCGCGGCCAGATCCACCAGGTCTGGTCGGCGCCTGACACCGACAGAACCTCGCGGATTTCGTGAAGCCGTTCGCCGAGGGTGAAATATTCGCCGCCGGAGATCGGGGCGGCATCGGTGACCGTCACGGTCACCTGCGTCGCCCCGCGGACCGCCCCCTCTTTCAGCGCGATCCGGATCGATGGCTCGAAAAAGCCGGTGCCGTCGGTAAACCGGGTGCCATCGGTGAATTCGGTCGAAGCCGCGCTCGTCACCGGCACCCCGCCCGACAACGGCCAGGGCGCGTTGGCGCCGTCAAAGGCCGGCAGCCGGATCTGGTGGGCGCCGCCCTCCAACCGCGACATCAGCGCCCGGAACGCCCGGACCGACGCCGGATCAACGGCGACGATGCCGGCAACCTCGGCCATCCAGTAGCCGGCATCGATGGAGGCCACCCGGGTAAGGCCGGTCAGCGACGGCCGGCCGGCCACGGTCTGGCCGCGCCGGCGCCAGGTGATCCCCTGGGCGCCCAGCGCCGGATCCCAGTCGTGAACCGTCACGCCATGATCTCGCGGATTGTGAGATCCGAAAAGCCGATACCGCCCATGATGCGCCCGCCGCTGACGCCGTTGAAGGTCAGCGTCCCGGCGGCCGAACCGCCGGCATTGACCTTGAATGTCGTCGCCGCCGCCGTATCGCCCTTCAGCCAGTGCCGCAGCCGCAACAAAAGCGCCCTGTCCGCCGCGCCGCTGCCATGTCCGTCAACCGCCGCCAATGCGTCCTCGATCGAGTCCTGGTGCAGCGCCATGGTGATGACCCCACCCACCGACAATCCGAAGCGGCCCGCCGCCTCGACCTCCAGCAGGTTGGCCTGGCTTTTCGGCGTGATCGCCTGCGACAGGAAGGTCGCGCCTTCGGTCGACAGTTGCGGGACCGTGTCGTCGGAGGGCGTCACCGTCGTCGTCGTCGCCACCGCCGCGTCGCGGTCCATGACCATCTGGACCAAATCCCCGGGCAGCGGATCGCCGACCGACTGCAGCTTCACCACGTCCGGCACGTTGGCATAGAGCCCGGCGGTGGCCAGCTTGTTGGCCTCAAAGCCGAGGAAGCCCAGCATCTTGAACGCCTTGCCAGTAACCGCGGCTGACGTGTAGAAGACGCCGGCGCTGTCGGCTGAACCCGACATCACTGTTGACGAGGCGACCCGGCTTTCGTCCAGCGGATGGATGGTGAAGTCCGGCGCCGAATAGCCCAGGCAGTTGATCAGCCCCAGGCGCAGCGTGCCGCCATCGTTGAAGGCGACCACCCAGAACCGCGCCGCCTCGCCATCGACGGCGCCCAGCGTCGCCCCGGCGGTGACCGTCAGCGCCGCCGCAGCCGTCAGTTCAATCTGGTAGATGTCGCCATCGCTTTCCGTCGCCTGGCGGAAATTGACATAGACCGGATCGGCCGCCGACGGGTCGGCCCCCGCCTTTGTCTTGATGGCCACCGTCAGCGCGTTGGCGTTCACCGAGACGGACAGGATGCCGTTGATCATCGGCACCATGGTCGCGATCAGCGCGTTGAGCGCCGTCTCGACCTCCAGACCCCAGGCGCGGGTGTCCGCCTTGTCGGTGTCAACCGCCGTCGTCGGCCAGACCGCAGCGGCCAGCTTGGGAAAGGACGGTAGCGCCATCGGTCTAGCTCCAGCTGATCACGTAGATGCGGGAATGATTCGTGTCGCCGGCATCGCTCATGTCGGCGCTCACATTGGCCCCCTGCCCGGTGAAACGGCGGACAAGGCTGGTCATTGTGATGCCAGTCGGCAGGTTGAACTTGGTGTCGGCGAGTGAATAGTGTTTGTTGGCGCCGATCCAGTCGGCGACCACTTCCTCAAGGATGCTGCGCGACGAATGGGCCGAGACCAGGATCGCCGGATCGGTGATCGTCGCCGCCGCCGCCTCGACCGCCGCAGGGTTGCCGTCGATGAATCCGACCGTGTCGAGCAGGCTCGACGCCGGCGACCCGGTCTGCGGCGGCCGCCAGGCATACCAGTGCATGATGGCCGCGCCGTCGGTGACGGTCAGCGGCGCCGGCGGCGCCGCGATGTCGCCGGCATCCACGACCTTGTAGAGGCTGATATCCCGGCGCGTGGTGCTGCTCGCATTGTTGACGACCGTCCACCCGGATGGCGTCGACCAGCCCGGCGTCGAATTGTCGTTTGATGCGATCTCCCAGATCACCAGGTCGCCCGGCTGCGGCGCGTCGCCGCCGGCCACCGTGTCATAGTGAAGCGGCGGCGAGTCCTCGGCAAGCACCCGTCCATGGCCACGATAGCTGAACTGGTCGTCCGGCCGGCTGACGACGGGATCGGCGATATCGACGGCCGAGTGCACCGAAATCTGGCACTGCATGTCGTTCAGGTCGATGGCGAAGTGGTCGACCTCGAAATCCTCGGCGATGCCCAGCTCATCGATCGCCAGATGAATGTGGCGTTCATCCATTGCCCGCAGGCCGGCCAGCGATGTGATGATCGTGCCCCGCCACTTCGCCTGCCGGCGGGCATATTCGCGCGCCTGCAGCCGCCGCGCCTGGCCGTGGCTCGGCACCCACAAAAGATCGAGATTGACGACCCGGTCTTCGTCGAGCGCCGCCACCGTCGGTCCGTCCGGCCACGGCGTCGCTTCCGCCTCGCGATAATCGTCGTCCGGCGACATATATTGCGCCCGCACCCCGGCGACCGCCGTCAGCCGGTCCTCCCCCCGCTCCATGTCGTAGGATATGACCGCCGCCCCGTCGATCGTCACCGTCGGACGCTGGAACGTCCCGACCGAGATGCCGATCGATCCGTCGCGCCTTTGCCACACCCGGCCGTCGAAGGTCTCCAGGAACTGCGCCAGCACATCGGCCGGCTTCTCGGTCAGCAGCAGGGTCGCGGCGATCCGATAGCGACGTTCCCAGACCGCGTCCGCCACCGACCACACCTGTTCATCACAAATATCGGCCGCCGCCATCCACGCATCGATATTGCCGGCGAACCGGCTCCAGGCGATCCCGTAGCCGTCGGCCGACATCAGATAGTCCATCAGGCAGACAACCGGGTTTTCCGACCAGCCCCAGGTCGACCGGTCGGTGCGTATCTGGGCCGGGTCGCGCGGATCCCAGACCAGCGAGGCATCCATGGTCACCCGCAGGTTCGGATAACCATTCGGATAATGCTCGTTCTGGTTTTCGGCGTTGAGAAAACTGTCGAAGATGCCGAGGATTGTCGCGACACGGTCGCCGCGGACATTCTGGTAGCCAAAGGCCGTCGCGATTTCCGAATAGGCGGTCTCCGTATCCGCGCCCAGCCGCGTCAGCAATTTGGTCGTGACATTGCTGTAAGGGTCTGTGAGGACGTTGCCGGATCCGTCGATCAGCACCGTCCGGTCATCGATATGATGGGCGACGATCTGCGCCACCGCGCCGTGATTGAGTGCCAGGCCGATATATAGTTCGCCGGTTGAATCGTCCGTTTCGAACCACCAGACGGGACCGGCGACCCGCACCCGCCCATAATGTTTCCAGCGCGGCGGCCGCGACTGGTGGATCCGCTGCTGGCCGTCGGACGGCCGGGTGCGCGGAATTTCCGGACGCAGCAGCGACGAACTCAGCAGCGACAGGCCGATGCCGGCGGCGAGATTGATCAGCGAACCGGCGATCCCGGTGGTGAGCGCGGCGACCGCGCCGCCGCCGACACCGACGGCCGTGAGGACGAAAGCGACTGCGCCGGCCATCCCGCCCCCCCTCAGATCCGCCAGACGGCGACCGGCGCGAACGGCGCACCGACCAGGCCGTGTTTCATCTTCACCGCCCAGCGCCGCCGACTTGGCGCGGACACTGCGCAGATTGCCCCGAACAGGCCGAAGTCCGGCACCTCGACGATACCGATATCGCCGGCCAGCGGCCGATCCGCCCGCTCGATTCCAACGCCCCGGCACAGGCCGTCCCAAAGCGGGATCAGGCCGCCGGCCGCGACCGCCAGCCGCGCCCAGCCAAAGTCGGTCGAGTAGGTGCCGCGCGTCGTCGCCGCCGGATCGACGCCGCGGGCGATGACACACCAGTTGGCCGGCGTCGTCGCGCAATCCCACGATCCCAGTTCGAACGGCTGCGCCGCCGCCTCGGCCAGGAACCGGGCCAGCACGGCAGGTCGGGTGTTCCCGATCTGCCCGCTTACAGGTCGGGTGTTCCCGATCTGCCCGCTTACAGGTCGGGTGTTCCCGATCTGCCCGCTTGATGCCGGCGCCGCTCGGTCTAGTATTGCGGCCACCGCGCCCGCCCCTGCGAGAATTCCGGCATGCGGATGAAAATATTGTCCGTTCCGGCGCCGCCGTCCGCGATCTCGCGCCCGCGCTGATCGGCATCGGTAAAGAATCCGAAAGCCGGCCGGGCCCGGTTCACGAAGGCACTCTGCGCCGTGACGGTCAGCACCCGGCTTGCCGGGTCGCCGGCCGAGGGCGGATCGCGCCGTGCCCGCATCGGTCCCATGACGCCCCAGAACGCCGAAATCAGGTCGCCGAGCGGCTGCCAGTCGACCCAGGTGCCGGCCTCGTCAATCTGCCGGATGTCAAAGAACTGCAGATGGATATTGACCTCGCGCCCTGCGCTTTCGTTGGCGTCCGCCTCCAGATTGGCGAGCATGTCCGCCGATCCGAACAGCGCGAATTCCACTTCCTCGACCGCGCCGCCGACCCCGGCCTGAACGGCGCTCATCGCTCCCGCCTCGCCGATCCCGGCCCAGGCCACCCCGTCGATCACCAGGTCGCCGGCGCCCTGCCACAACCGCATCGGCGCCGAGGCGAAGTCGAAATGCACCAGCGTTGCGACGCGGATCGTGGCGCCGTCGAGCTGCGCCTCGATCAGGTCATCGAATTGCGCCATCAGATCGCCCCGGTCGCCTGCGCCCGCTGCCGACGCCGCTCGGTCTCGCCGATCATGTTGCCGGCGACCCGCACCGCCACCGGCCCGGCGGACCGCGCCACGGCGACATCGAATTCCGGCCCGGCGCTGACGCGGACATCGATCACGCCGCCACCGGCCCCGTTGGCCAGGACCTTTCCCGGCATCCGCGGCACGAAGATCTCCGGCCCGCGCTCGCCGACCAGATAGCCGCGCCCGGCCGAAACCGGGCCGCCTTGGGCGCGGGCGCCGGCCAGAAGATTGAACGGCGATCCGCCGCCGAACAAAGCCGGCAGCAGCCCGCCGCCACCGCCGAACAGGCCGGCCAGCGGGCCATTCCCCAAGAGCGCCGCCTGCAGGGCCGCTGCCGCCAGCTGGTCGACCAGCCGCCGCAGCGAGTCCGACAGGCTTTCGGTGCCGTTTATCAGCCCGGAGATCGCCGATGTGGCGGTCTGGGCGAACAGGTCCATGATCTCCGCCATCGCCTGCTCGGCGACCCGCGCCGCTTCCAGCTCCCGTGTCAGGCTGGCGATCGCCCCGCGCTGCTGTTCCGTCGCCCCGGCCCCGGCCTGGCGCAGATTGTTCATGACTTCCTGTTCCACCGCCGACAGGCCGATCAGGTTCAGTTCGTGCTCAAGCGTCGCGATCAGTTTGTCCGCCGCCGCCCGCTGCCGCTCCAGGTTGCTGATGGCACTCGACCGGACGCCGCCATCGGGAATGATCGTCCGGGGCGGCCGGAGGCGGGGAACTGGCACCAAACTGCCAAAAACCCTCGGATCCGTTGTCTCTCCAGACCCGTCGTCGGACGGATTAGAAACGGCGAATTTCTTGCTCTGCAGGTCCTCTATCAATTTCAAATATCGCGGTGCGCTGCGCCGCTGCAACGAGCCGACCGGCGCCTCCAGCGCCGCGTTCAGTTCATTCTTGAACCGGGCGATCTGCTGGTCGATGCCCGATCCCGCAAGATCGTGCACCTGCTCCCGCAGCTGTGCAAGCGCCGAGACCAGGTCAAGAATTCCACCCTTGATGTGCGTCGAGATATTGGTCGCGAAATCGGAAAATTCCTGGTCGATCTGCTTGATCCGGCGGGCAAAGTCGTCGTCGAAGACACGGCTGGTTTCGCGGGCTTTTTCCGCCATCTCATCAAGGCCCGCCGCCCCGTCGCGCAGCACGTTGACATAGGCCGCACCTTCGGAGTCGAAGGCCTTGAATGACAGGAGCAACTGCTCCGAATTGCTGCCGGCATTCCTCACCAGGTCGGCATAATCCTTCAGGATGTCAATCAGCGGCCGAAGGTTTCCATCCGAATCGCGCAACTCGAGATTGTTTGCCTTCAGGATCGGCAACAACTCGCCGCTGCCATTCGCCGCCTCGGCAATTCGGCGCGAAAACCGCTGAAGCGCCATGTCTGTGGTGTTGAAGGCAACACTGTTTTGCTCGCCGGCAAACCGCAGTTCCTGCAGCTGCTCGACCGTCACGCCAACCTTATCGGCAACGTCGACCAACTTCGACATTTCAGCGGTCATGTTCTGGACCGCGTCGGCGGCGCCGAGGATCCCCGCCACGCCGGCGCCGATGCCGAACCCGGCGAGGAAACGGGTGGCAAAGGCTTGCGCCGCAGCACCGGCCCTGCTTGTTGCCTTTTCCAGTCGGCCGAGCGAGCGCGCCGAGCGCCGCGTCGCGCCCTCGGTCCTCGAAATCACGCGCTTCATGGCGCGCTCATAGCTCTTTGTGTTGGCCTCGATCAGGACCGCAAGACGTTCCACATCCGTCGGCATGGCTATCCGTATGTCCTTTTCAGTTCGTCCAGCCGTTCCCGGGTCATCGCCGGCGGCTCGTCACCACCGCCGTGAAAGGTGGCCAGCCCCTCCACCGCGTCCAGGAATTCGGTCAGCGAAGCCGCCCAGAAGGTCGCCGGCGACCAGCCCAGCGCCCCCAGGCCGATCTGCCGCCACTGGCGCCACGGAAAGCGGTCTAGCCGCTCGCCACGGCGCTTTTTCCGTTTCCCGCCGACCCCCCGTCCCCATCGTCCGCCGGGCCGGAGATGACCGCCACCAGCGTCGTCACCATGGCGCCGACGGCCTCCACGGCGTTTTGCCCCTCCACGGCCGCCAGTGCCGCCGCCGCATCGCCGTCGGTCGTCAGATGCCGCACGCCGGCCATCAGCACCGGCACGTCCGCCGCCGTCACCTTGTTGAACAGGTCCATGAACCCGGCCGCGCCGGTCTCCGCCTGCCAGGCGGCGAGGCCGCCCAGCGTCAGCTTCAGGACCAGCTGCTCGCCGCCCAGGTTCAGTTCGGCCTCGCCGGCCTGCGGGTTGATCCCGGTCATCAGGCGGCCGTGAAGGTCAGGTTGGAATTGTCGAGCGGGATAAAGGTCGCGGAGAAGCCCAGATCGTCCTCCATCTCGCCCGACCACTCGAAGTCGGCGACGAAAAACGTCCCCTCGAACGTGCCGTAACCGGGCACGATCACCTGGTAGTTGATGGTCGTGTTCTGCAGCCGTGCGTCGTCGGCCACCGCCTTGCCGATCGTGTTGTTGTCGAACAGCCCGTCGCCGGAAAACTGGATCGTCTGGCGACCGGGCTTGGCCGTCGCCACGATCGGCTGCGCCGGATCGGCGCAGTTCGGCACCGTCGTGTCGATCTGCGCGTTCGACATCTGGAACGACCGCGTCCGGAAGCCGCAGACGAACGTGAAGGTCCCCGAACCCGGCGAATCCTCACGCTTGATCACCAGTTCCCTGGCGTTCTGGTTGGCCATCTCTTTCTCCTTAGGTTTCCCGCGCCAAAAGGCGGATGGTGACGATCCCGTGCCGGGTCTTGCCGTCCGGGTCGTTGAGGAACCGGGCGGATTCGAAGAAGGCGTGCACGGTCGTAAAGCCCGCCACCGCCAGCGCGATCTGGTGCAGCGCCGTGCGAATCGTCGTCGCGATTCCCCGCACCTCGTTCATGCCGTTTTCCCGCGACCACACATGCAGATCGAAAAAAGTGACGAAGCCGTTGGCGCACTGCGTATCGTCGGCGATCGCCTGCCCCGGCCCGATCTGGACATAGGGAAAGGTCGTATCGCCGGATTCCGGTGCCGCGTCGTGCACCGTCAGGCCGGCGCCGGTGAGCGCCCCATAAACCGCCGCCTGGAGTGCCGGATCCATCACCTCACACTCGCCCCGCGACCTGTTTCACCGATTTGTTCAGCGCCCGGGAGAACCGGCCGCGGATACGTGTCCGCAGAATGCGGTACGCCGGCCAGAAATAGGGCTGCGCCGGCGCCCGGGTTGTCCCGTACTCCACGAGATGCGGATACCGGACCTTGCTGTTACCTACGGTCACCATCGCGCTCCCTTCCGGAACGACCGACGAACCGCCGGGTTGGCTATAGCCCGGTGTTGACTGACCCCCGGGCGTCACCTGGATGGAATCGCGGAGAGCACCAGTGTCGATTGGCGCGAACCGCTGCGCCGTTGTCACCATTTCGGCGCCCGATTTTTCGGCCACCTTGCGCAGTTCCTCCTTCGCCGCCGGCGCCAGCCGGCGCAGCTTGGCATAGAGCCGGTCCTTGTTGCGGATCTTCACCATTTCGCTCGCCCTGTCAGATGGCAACGCCGCGCTCGATCGTCATCTCGAGAAAGCGGTCACGGCCGGCGGCATTGACGATGCTGCGGATCTGATAGGTGTTGCCGTCCAGCACCACCCGGTCGGCGGCCGTCACCGCACAGCTGTCGGTCGATCGCCGCACGGTCAGCACCCCGGCGACCGCCGATTCCAGCCGCCCGGCCGCCACCCGCTCCCCGCCCCGCTCCGGCTGCCAGCGTGCCCAGACCGTCAGAAACGGCGCCCAGGTCCGGGTCGAACCCCCGGCCCCGTCCGCCACGTCGGCGGCGCGCTCGAAGCACGCCCGGTGCCGCAGGCTGCCGGCGTTCACGTCCGTCAGGCCGACGTGCCGACGATGCGGATGTCGTAGACGCCCGCCGCCGCGCCGTCGCTGTTGGCGATATTGAGCAGGTCGCCGGTCCCCGCCGTCACCGTCCAGCCGCCGACCGGGGCCGCCAGCACCACGGCGCCGCCGGCCGGGATCGCCAGCTTGTCGCTGGCATCGCCGAACGGACCCAAAAAGCCGTTGGCGGCCGCCGGGCTGACCTCGATATTGCCGCCGTTCGCCGCCGCCGCCCGGATCGAGATCGCCTTGACCTTGACGAAGGTCAGCGTGGCGCCGAATGCGTCCGCCAACACCCCGGACAGGTCCAGGTCCTCGTTGCCGGCCGCGCCGATTGACCGCTGGTCGGTGAACAGCAGGTCGGCCTGGTTGTTGCCGGTGCCGGTCTTCAAATCGATGTTGGATTCCTTCTCCACGGTATGCGTCAGCACGCCGATGTCGGGCGCGCCGGTCAGCACCGCGCCGATGCCGGCATGAATGGTCGATCGCAGGGACATGGTCGTCTCCGGGGTCAGTGTGTTAGGCGTGCCGAACGAACGGCATCATCAGATTGCGGGCCGACAGAGGGATCTCGCCGAGTGGCATGCGCGACGCGTTTTCGCGGTTGTCATAGAAATCGGCGACCATCAAACGGATTGCCTGCAGGATCGCTGGCGGAATTGCCGACGGATCGGTGACGCCGGCCGTGAACCGGACCGTGACCGCATCCATGACCTGCCGCGTCGACGGCCAGGTCTGGCCGTAGGCGGGGCGAAGGATGCCGGTTTCGCCCTTGCTTGCCTGGTACAGCGCGGGCGACAGGGTTTGCGTGGCGCCGGCATCGTCGACATAGCTCACCGAAACGGTCCCCGGATCAACGAGGGGACCGATCGGCAGCCGGATCACCGCCGGAAAACCGCCGTCGATCCCGTAATCCCAGACCGTCGCCACTAGCGACTGATTCAGGAACGCCTCGCACCGGGACCGCGCCGCCGTAATCTCCGCGGCGATCAACTCGTCGTCGTCCGCAGCGTCGACACGGCAATGCGCCTTCGCATCGTCGAGCGTGATCGGCTCCGCGGTCGGCGCGGTCACAAGGTCTAGGCCCGCCATGCCGGTCAGACAGTAGCGGTGTCACCGGCCGAATCGGCAGCGGCACCGCCGTCGCCATCGTCTGCGGGTGGCACTGGCGGCGCGGGCGCCTTCCGGGTCTTCCGGGCCGGCTTCACATCGGCGGTGGCCGCGCCGCGCTGGATCCAGCGGTTGGCGGATATCTCGGGCAAGTCGTAGACCTTGCCGGCGTCGTACCGTTCCTCGTTCGATGTCCCCTTGCGGAAATCATCGACAATACGGGTTTCGGTGAATTTCACTTTCATCGGATCCTCCAAAAGTCGGGAAGCGGAAAGACGACCGGACCGTCAGGTAACGATCTCGTCGACCGACGCCAGGTCATTGTCGGAGGCCGGCTGGTAGCGGGCATCGAAGCCGAGCACGACAGCACCGGCATCCGATGTCGCCACGCCGACGGTCATCGACAGGCGGACATGCGTGAACCCGTTGGTCACGTCCAGTTCCTCGGCGGTCAGGTTGATGATCGCCTGCTTGTCGCTGTCGCTGCCCGCTTGGGTGAGCTGGGTGATCGCCTTGCCGGTGATGTCCTTGGCGCCGGTGCCGGAACCGTCCTGGGCCTGTTCCAGTTTGGCGTCGAGGGTCGCCGAGGCACCCAGCGTGCCGGCCATGATGACCGCCATCACTTTCTCGAACGTCGCCATGGCGATCCAGCCGGTCGTGACAGTGCCGGCGGCAATGGCATCGGGATCGACGACCCCGGCGATGGCCGCGCGGTCGGATGGATTGAGAACTTTCATCGATATCTCCATGTTGGGGATGGGGCCAGGCGGCGGACCGCCGCCCGGCATGCCGCGATCAGACCGGTCAGGCCCGTTCGTCGAGGGTCACGAAGTGCGACTTGGTGCTGGCACCGTTCGCCGGGCTGATCGGGGCCGACAGGTGCGGCTGGCCTGCAAAGCGGAAGGTCCACCGGAACGCCTGCATATTGTAATCGAAATACAGATGCATCGATGAAGCGAACTGGACGCCCTGCGTCCGGCGGGCCGCATAATAGCCTTTCGGCGAGACCAGCTGGATGTCGCCCTTGTCGCCGAGGGTCTTGGCATGCTCGGAGAACCGGACCGGATAGCCCAGCAGGAAGCCGCCAGGTGCGGAGATCAGGCCGTTCGGCGGGATCCACACCGGCTGGTCGCCGATCGTCATCGCCGCCAGCTGCGGCACCGTGTCCCGGTTGGCGAGCCAGTAAGGATTGTCGCCGGGCACAAGGAGCAGGCGGGAGAACATCTTCAGGACGTTCTGCGCCACGATGGTGTCGGCCGCCTGCCCGCTCTCCTTGGCCACCGAAACCTGTGCCGCCGAGCCGTGCCAGCCCTTCGGCTGCCCGGCGCCGGTGCCGTAAATCACCGCATCGTTGATCTTCCAGTTCAGCGCCTGGGCCGACTTGCTGGAAAGCCGCGCATTGAGGCGCGGCGCGTCCTCCAGCAATTCCTCCGTCGCCAGCACGAAGGCATAGACCTCGTGCAGGGACAGCGATCGACCCTCGGTGGCCTGCTTGCTCGCCAGCATCTGCTCACCTTCCGCCCGCCAATAGGCTTGTACACCGGAAGATCCCCACGGCGTGGTCTCGTCAGCCACATAGTCGACCTGGCGGGCGCTGGTCGGCTCCAGGTCCGTGGTCGTGAAGATGTCCTCCATCCCCAGCATCAGATCCCAGATCTCGTCGCGGAACTGCGTCGGCAGCATGAACCCCTCGCCGGAGGATCCGCCGCCCTCATGGTAGTTGGTCGGCGCGGCCTGCATCCGCTGCCGCTCGAACTGCTGCAGCGCCGTCAGCCGATCGTCGACCACCGCCCCTGCCGGGTCCGACGCCCGCCGCACCGCCCGGGCGAACTCCGCCACGTTGCGGAAGCCGCCGGTCGCCGCCATGTCCGGACCGTCGGGCGACGCCACGGCGGGCACCGAGGCCACGACCGCCGCGGCGGTCGTCCCGAGCAGCGACCGCCGCTCGGCATTGCGTTCTTCCGCCCGGATCGAGGCAGCCAGGGCCTTCAGTTCCACCTCGATCTCCCCGTAGCGGGTTTCCTCGTCCTCCGTCAGGTCGCGGTCCTCGGTGTCGGCGGCGTCCAGCAGCGCGGTCGCCTCTTTGCGAAGTGAATCTGCGCGCTGCCGGAGTTCCATCAAACGCTTGCGCATGAGAGCTTCTCCATTTGTCTGCCGGGAAATCTGGTCGCACGTCTCATCCGCCGGCCCGGTCCGGTCGGCGCGCACGTCTCGTCTTGTCGGGATCGGTCAGCGCCGGCGCTGCAGCCGCGCGACCGTCTCGTCCAGGGTCGCCACCCGGTCGGCCATGCCGAGCTCGACCGCCCGGCGGGCCGGATAGACCCGGCCGCCGCCGAAATGCCTGTCCGACTTTTCCGGATCGGCGCGCACCCGCGCCACCGGCACCCCGCGATGCCGGGCAACATCCTTGGTGAACAGATCATAGAACTGGCGCACATTGGCCTGCAGCGCGGCCTTCGCCTCGCCCGACAGCGGCTCGAACGGGTTGCCCTCGACCTTGCGCGGCCCCTCGGCGATGAAGGTGACATGCACGCCGAACTTTTCCAGCGCCTGGCTCACGTCCTCGTGCATCATGTAGACGCCGATCGAGCCGACCTCGGCCGAGGGGCTGGCGACCAGCTCGTCCGCCGCGCTGGCGATCCAGTAGGCCGCCGATGCGGCAAGCGTGTTGGCGACGGCGACGATCGGCCGCTCCGGATCGTGGGCCGCCCGGATCATCGCTGCCGTCTCCGGGACCAGGCTCACCGATCCGCCCGGCGAGTCGATGTCGATCACGATCGCCTTGACATCCGGGTTCGCCGCCGCTTGGGCGAACAGCTTCTGGAAGGTCTCCAGCGACGCGGCGGGGCTGGACACGTCCTCCACCGCCGACATGCGCGGCACGATCGGGCCGTGCAGCCGGATGACCGCGATCGCGGCCGGGGAACCGGTTCGGGACCGCCGGCGGTCGGCGGCTATCGGACCGCTGCGGTAGGGAACAGTGCGAGAGCCGTTGCGCGCCCGCAGTTCCAGCATGGCGAGGATCTTTTCCGCGCCGCGGGGATCGATCAGCCAGACCTGCTTGGAAATCCAGCTCATCAGATGGGGGAAGGCGTCACGCAGCATTCAGGTAGTCCTCCATGCGGATGACGTTGCCGCCGGTCACTTTCGAGACCACCCGGCCGTCCGGGCCGTAGACCCGCCGCTCGTCCTCGCTCTCGCGCGGGCGCGGGGATCCGCCGCCGGCCGGCACCATGTTCAGCGGCTGCAGGTACCGGTCGCCGCCGGCGATCGGGTTCATGTTTTCGAGCTTGCGGATGTCGTTGACCGACAGCCAGCCCCACTGCCGGCCGGCGGCATAGGCTTCGTAGCGGGCCTTGAGGTCGCCGCGCAGCAGCCCGGCGACGTTGAATTCGAAGAAGAACCGGTCGTCGTCGAGGATCAGTTCGCGGGCGATTGACTTCTCGATCAGCCGCAGCCACGGCAGCAGTGTGTCCGTGACGAACTCCAGCGCCTGCTGCTCGATGTTGGAAAAGGTCGCCTTGTCGAGGATGCCGACCTTGTGCGGCGGGATCCGCCACAGCCGCGCGCACTCGACAGCCGCCTCCTTCTTGGTCTCCAGGAACTGCGCCTCGTCGTTGTTGATCCCGACGCGCTCCAGCTTGATGCCCCATTCCAGGATGCCAGGCGAATGCCGGTTGACCCCGCCCCACCACCGTTTGATGGCGGTCCGGAAATTCGTCCGCGACACATCGTCCTTGAACTGGTTCGGATGCGACAGCACGAACGGCGGAGTCGCGTCGTTGCGGAAGAACCGCGCCGCGTAATCCTGCACCGCCAGCGCCGCCCCGATCGCCTCCCGGCCGGTGACGATGCGCGACGAGCCGATCAGCCCGTTCTGCAGGTGCGGGAAGTCCCGGATGTGCCAGACCGCGTCCTCTCCGAGGCGCCGGCGGGTGCCGTTGTCGCTCGCGAACTCGTACACACGCGACCGGTCGGCCAGCCGCTCCACCGTCACCGTCTGCGGGTCCTGGCGGCGGATCTCTGCGACCTGGCCGTTCGCACCGAGGACCACCTCGGCGAAGAAGTTGCCGCACGGCGCGATGTCCCAGACCAGCTGCGTGAAGAATTCCACGTCGGTGGTTTCCGGGTTCGGCCGGTTCAGCACCGCGTTCAGCGGGTGATCGGTGCTGCGCCGGCGTGATCCGTCCGGCTGCCGCTCATAGATGCCCCAGGGCAGCGCCCCGATCGTGTTTGCCAGAACCGAGATGCAGTCGAACACCACCGGTGCCGTCAGCGCCCGCTCGAAAGTCACCGGCACCCCGGCCGCCGACGGCGCGCCGATCGGCTGATACCAGAAATCGTCCGCCGGGTTGCGATTGGCCGACCCGCCTGTCGAGGCCGCCGGCGTGCCGAACATCCATGTCAGCAGGTTCATGCGGCCACCTCGTAATTGTCCGGGACGACGCTGCCCGGACCGATCGCCGTCGGATTCCGGCTCATCAGCGCAAAGGCGTTGAACCCCGCGACCAGCGGGTCGATCTTGGCCGAGCCGCTGACCTGCTTGGTGATCATCGTCGCCGAGCCGCGCAGTTCCGTCTTGGCATTGCCGGCGCACCACACCATCAGCGCCGAACCGTCATGCCACAGCGAGCCGTCCTTCAGCTTGCGCTCGAACCCCTTGATCGTGCCCGACAGCCGGTAGCCCTGGCCGACTGCGGTCATCAGTTCCGGATCGACGCCACGCCCGGCGATCTCGTCGGTGATGGCGGCGACCCCGACCGGATCGAGGCCGATGCCGTATTTCTCCGGGAACAGCCCGGCCTCGCTGATCCGCTCGATGACGTCGCCGATCTCGCGAACATCCTGCATCGGGTCGCCGCAGACGACCAGGTCGCGGTGCTGCTCGAATTCCAGCAGCCTGGAGGCGATGTCCTTGCGCCGCTCCAGCACGTCCGGATGGCACCAGGCCCGGAACCAGAACAGCCAGTCCCGGGTCTCCCGGTCCCGCCCGCAGGCCGCCAGGCCGAGAAGGTCGTCCAGGCCGCCGCCGTCGATCCCCACCGTGATCACCTCGGCCCGCTCGATCAGCGTGTCGAGCGTGATCGCTCTCGGATCGGCCGCTGACAGCCAGTAGTCGGTGCCGGCCCAGCGATCGCGGGCGAGCCGGATGCCGATCTCGACGTTCAGGTGCTTGGCGAGGAACGTCTGCAGTTCGCCGCTGTTCGCGCCCGCTAGGCGCGCCTTGCGCAGCTCGTCCTCCAGCCAGGCCCGGTCGACAGATCGCCCGATGTTCGGATTGGTGATCCGGAAGTTCTCCGGCGCCAGATAGGCCCGGCTTTCGATCATGTCGGGCGGGAACTCGTAGAGCACCGGAAGGCTGCGCGGGTCGGATATCTCGCCGTCGCGCACCGCCCGGAAATAGTCCAGCTTCGCCTTGAACACGCCAGCCGGCGGCTCGTCGCTGTGGGTGGTCAGGTAGATCACGAACCCTTCCGGCCGCGAGACCAGCCCGCCTGTCGCCTCGCGCAGCATGGAATCGGCGCTGGCGCGCTTGCCGAAAATCCACAGTTCGTCGACCAGGACGAAGGCCGCCTTCTTGCCCGACAGCGTGTCGGTGTCCGCCGCGATCACCTGGAGGACCGCATTCGTCGTCAGGTGTCGGATCGACCGGATATGGTCCTGGACCTTGAGTATCGTCGACAGGTCCGGGTCGACCAGCACCATGTCGC
>CBDCTL010000019.1:0-16110 GCA_965222015.1 Geminicoccaceae bacterium | reverse complement strand
CGTACAGCGGGATTTCGGCGACCGTGCCGACAGGAAACACGCGCGGCTCAAATATACGATCGAGGATATGGGCCTCGATGCCTTCCGGGCGGAGGTCGAAAAACGTCTCGGCTATGCACTGGAAACACCGCGGACCTTCCGCTTCGAGCACACCGGCGATCGCCATGGCTGGGTGAAGGATCATGAGGGCCGCTGGCATCTGACCCTGTTCATCCAGAATGGTCGGATCAAGGATCTCGGCGAGCAGCGCCTGCTCACCGGCCTGCGCGAGATCGCCAAGGTGCACAAAGGCGAATTTCGCCTGACCGCCAACCAGAACGTGATCATATCAAGCGTCTCCTCCCGCGCGAAGAGGACGATCGGGTCCCTGCTGGAAGAGTACGGCCTGGCGTCGCCGACGACCGGGCTTCGGCGCAACGCCATGGCCTGCGTGGCGCTGCCGACCTGCGGCCTCGCTGTCGCCGAGAGCGAACGCTATCTGCCGGATCTGGTCACCGCCCTAGAGGGCGTTCTCCAAAAAGCCGGTCTCGCCGATGATGACATCGTCATTCGCATGACCGGCTGCCCGAATGGCTGCGCACGTCCCTATCTCGCCGAGATCGGGCTCGTCGGACGAGCGCCCGGAACCTACAACCTATATCTCGGCGCTGCCTTCGACGGCTCCAGGCTGAACAAGCTCTATCGTCAGGACGTCGGCCACGATGCCATCGTCGAAGCGCTGACGCCGCTGCTCCAGCGCTACGCGAAGGACCGGGAGAAGGCGGAGCGCTTCGGCGATTTCGTGATCCGGACGGGCGTCGTCGCAGCGAGCGGCAATGGCGCCGCCTTTCACGAGGAGGTCGCCCCCGAAGCCGCGGCATGACGGGATGATCGTCTCCCGCGATCGATAAAAAAGACCTGATCCGATCGTCGGGTACGCGCGTTGAAACCTTTCGGGGAGCAAATTTCTCGCGCGTGCCAGCGGCGGCGCTGAAAGGTGGGAAACGCTTGAGATCCCTTCGCGCCGGCGGCTCGCAAGGCTTGCACCGGCCCCGCCGGGAGTGGTACCAAAGCGCGCAAAGATGATGATCCGCGTTCCATGCGTCCGTGATCGGCGGCATGCCGAAAGACCGGTCGGAAGCCGGGATCGAAACGCAGAGATTGCCCCGAATGAGCGCCTTGCTTCTCGACTATCTTCCGATCCTGATTTTCTTGGGCATCGCGCTCGGGCTCGGCGGCCTGATTCTGCTCGCCACCTTTCTGCTCGCGCGCCAGCGTCCGGACACCGAAAAGCTTTCGCCTTACGAGTGCGGCTTCGAGCCGTTCGAGGATGCGCGCGGCCGCTTCGACGTGCGCTTCTACCTGGTCGCCATCCTGTTCATCATTTTCGATCTCGAGGTCGCCTTTCTGTTCCCCTGGGCCGTGTCCCTCGGCAATATCGGCCTGTTCGGATTCTGGTCGATGATGGTCTTTCTCGGCGTCTTGACCATCGGCTTCGTCTATGAATGGAAGAAGGGGGCGCTGGAATGGGAGTGACGACCGACGCCGCAAGCGGCGCGCCTGCCCGCACCGAAGGGCGGGACGACCGGTTGTTCGAAGAGGTCAATCAGGGCCTTCAGGACAAGGGCTTCATCGTCACCTCGGCTGAAAAGCTGGTGAACTGGGCGCGTGCGGGCTCCATGTGGCCGATGACCTTCGGTCTCGCCTGCTGCGCGGTCGAAATGATGCACGCCGCCGCCAGCCGCTACGACCTCGACCGTCTCGGCATGGTCTTTCGCCCGAGCCCCGGCAATCGGACGTGATGATCGTCGCCGGCACGCTCTGCAACAAAATGGCGCCCGCTCTGCGCAAGGTCTACGACCAGATGCCGGAGCCGCGCTACGTCATCTCCATGGGAAGCTGCGCCAATGGCGGCGGCTACTATCACTATTCCTATTCGGTGGTGCGCGGCTGTGATCGCATCGTGCCGGTCGACATCTACGTGCCCGGCTGCCCGCCGACCGCCGAGGCTTTGGTCTACGGCGTCCTCCTCCTGCAGCGAAAAATCCAGCGCACGGGAACCCTGGCCCGATGAGCGTGCCCACCGTTGCGGAACGCGAAGAAGCACTCGGTGAGCTGAAGGAGGATATCCTGGCCACGCTCGGCGACACGGCGGTCGCCTCCATGATCGAGCACGGCGAGCTTACGCTCACCGTGCAGGCGAGCGCGATCGTCAAGGTGCTGAACTATCTGCGCGACGATACCAACTGTCTCTTCACCATGCTGGTGGACCTCTGCGGCGTCGATTATCCCGAGCGCGAGAAACGTTTCGAGGTGGTCTACCATCTCCTGTCCGTCCGCCAGAACCAGCGCGTCCGGGTCAAGATCGCGACCGACGAGGCGACGCCGGTTCCTTCGGTCTACGGCGTGTTTCGTTCCGCTCTCTGGTATGAGCGCGAGGCCTGGGACCTCTACGGCATTTTTTTCTCCGATCACCCGGACCTCCGGCGCCTCCTCACCGACTACGGCTTCGACGGCCATCCGCTCAGGAAGGATTTTCCACAGACCGGCTATGTCGAGGTGCGCTACGACGACGAGCAGAAGCGGGTGGTCTACGAGCCCGTGCAGCTGCGCCAGGACTGGCGCAGCTTCGACTTTCTGTCACCCTGGGAGGGCGCTCAGGATCAGCTTCCCGGTGACGAGAAGGCGGCGGACAAGGAGGGCTGAGCGACGCTGATGGCTGACGTCGAGATCGAGAGCTACACCATCAATTTCGGCCCGCAGCACCCGGCCGCCCACGGCGTGCTGCGCCTGGTGCTCGAGCTGGACGGCGAAATCGTCGAGCGCGCCGACCCCCATGTCGGCCTTCTCCATCGCGGCACCGAAAAGCTGATCGAATACCGCCCCTATGTGCAGAGCGTCGGCTATTTCGACCGGCTCGACTATGTCTCGATGATGTGCCAGGAGCACGCCTATGTGCGTGCGATCGAAAAGCTGCTCGGCATCGAGGTTCCCGAACGCGCGCAATATATAAGGGTGCTGTTCTCCGAGCTCACCCGCATCATGAACCACCTCCTGAACATCACCACCATGGCACTCGACATCGGCGCCATGACCCCGCTCCTCTGGGGCTTCGAGGAGCGGGAAAAGCTGATGGAGTTCTACGAGCGCGTCTCCGGGGCCCGCATGCACGCCAATTACTTCCGCCCGGGCGGCGTTTCCCGCGACATGCCGTCGGGGCTCACGGACGACATCCAGGCCTGGACCGAGACCTTCCCCAAGGTCATGGACGACATCGAGCGCCTCTTGAACGAGAACCGCATCTTCCGCCAGCGCACGGTCGATATCGGCGTGGTCGATGCCGAGGAAGCCCTCGATCTCGGCTTCACCGGCCCGATGCTGCGCGCCTCCGGCGTGGCCTGGGATATCCGTAAGGCCGAGCCTTACGAAGTGTACGAGAAAATGGATTTCGACGTTCCGGTCGGCAGGAACGGCGACTGCTTCGATCGCTATCTCTGCCGCATGGCCGAGGTGCGCGAGAGTCTCAAGATCATCAGGCAGTGCCTCAGGGAAATGCCCGAAGGCCCTGTAAAACTTCAGGACCAGAAAATCACGCCGCCCAAGCGCGGCGAGCTCAAGCGCTCGATGGAGGCCCTCATCCATCACTTCAAGCTCTATACCGAGGGTTTTCACGTGCCGGAAGGCGAGGTCTACGCGGCGGTGGAGGCGCCGAAGGGCGAGTTCGGCGTCTATCTGGTCTCGGACGGCACCAACAAGCCCTATCGCTGCAAGATCCGAGCCCCCGGCTTCGCCCATCTCGCCGCTCTCGATCCGGTCGCCAAGGGCCACATGCTGCCGGACATCCCCGCCATCATCGGCGCCATGGACATCGTCTTCGGAGAAATCGACCGTTGAGCGCCGCCAGGAAAAAAGAAGGCTTCAGCTTCACCAAGGGCAACGAAGCGGAAGCGAAAAAAATCCTCGCCCGCTATCCCGACGGCAGGCGACAAAGCGCCGTTCTGCCGCTCCTGACCCTCGCCCAGAAGCAGGCCGGCGGCTGGCTGCCGACCGATATCCTGAACTACGTCGCCGACTATCTCGGCATGCCCTATATCCGTGTCTACGAGGTCGCGTCCTTCTACGACATGTACAACACCGAGGCGGTCGGGAAGATCCAGGTGCGCGCCTGCACCACCACCCCTTGCTGGCTCTGCGGCTCCGACGACGTGGTCAAAGCCTGCAGGGACGAGCTCGGCATCGGCATCGGCGAGAGCACCGAGGACGGCAAATTCTTCCTTCGCGAATTCGAGTGCCTCGGTGCCTGCGCCAACGCCCCGATCCTCTGGGTCGACGACGATTTTTTCGAAGACCTGGACTATGACAGCACGCGAAAAATCCTCGCCGATCTCAAAGCCGGCAAGAAACCCAAGGCCGGATCGGCCCGCGGCCGACAGGGCTCGATGCCGATCGAGGGGCGCACCACGCTCACCTCCATGACAGCCGAAGGTGGGGTCAAGGAAGGCGGGGACGGCTAGATGCTCAAGGACAAGGACCGCATCTTCACAAATCTCTACGGCGACCAGTCGCCGTCCCTCGACGCCGCGAAAAAGCGCGGCGACTGGGACGGCACCAGGGATCTGATCGCCAAGGGCCGTGAAGCCCTGGTCGAGGAGATCAAGGCGTCCGGCCTGCGCGGCCGCGGCGGCGCCGGTTTTCCGACCGGCCTCAAATGGTCCTTCATGCCCAAGGACGCGGGCGGCGGCCCGGTCTATCTCGTGGTCAACGCCGACGAGTCAGAGCCCGGCACCTGCAAGGACCGGGAGATCATGCGGAACGATCCGCAAAAGCTGGTGGAGGGCTGCCTGCTGGCCGGCGTCGCCATGGGCTGCACCGCTTGCTATATCTACATCCGCGGCGAGTTCATCTCCGAGGCCGAGATCCTGCAGCGCGCGATCGACGAGGCCTATGCGGACGGCCTGCTCGGCAAGGACGCCTGCGGCTCCGGCTATGATTACGAGCTCTATCTGCATCGCGGTGCAGGCGCCTATATCTGCGGCGAGGAGACGGCGCTGCTGGAAAGCCTCGAAGGCAAGAAGGGCCAGCCGCGCATGAAGCCGCCTTTCCCGGCAGCCGTCGGCCTCTATGGCCGGCCGACCACGGTCAACAATGTCGAGACCATCGCGGTCACCCCGACCATTCTTCGCCGCGGCGCCTCCTGGTTCGCGGGGTTCGGCCGGCCGAAGAACGAGGGCACCAAGGTCTACTGCATCTCCGGCCACGTCAATCAGCCCTGCGTGGTCGAGGACGCCATGGGCATCCCGCTGAAGGAGCTGATCGAAAAGCATGCGGGCGGCGTGCGCGGCGGCTGGGACAACCTGCTCGGCATCATTCCGGGCGGCGCCTCGGTGCCGGTCATCCCGCGGAAAATCTGCGACGACGTGCTGATGGACTTCGATGCCCTGAAGGAGGTGCAGAGCGGGCTTGGCACCGCCGGCGTCATCGTCATGGACAAGTCCACCGACATCGTGAAGGCGATCGCCCGGCTTTCGAAATTCTACATGCACGAAAGCTGCGGCCAGTGCACGCCGTGTCGTGAGGGCACCGGCTGGCTCTACCGCATGCTGACGAGGCTCGGCGAGGGCAGGGGCGAGGTGAGGGAGCTCGATCTCCTGCAGGACGTCACCAAGGAAATCGAAGGCCACACCATCTGCGCCCTCGGCGACGCCGCTGCCTGGCCGGTCCAGGGCCTGCTTCGCCACTTTCGCCCGGAGCTGGAGCGCCGCCTTGAGGAATTCCGGGACGCGGGAAGGGCCGCCTGACCATGAGCGACAGCATCACCCTCACCGTCGACGGCGAGGAGGTCGAGGTCCCGAGAGGCTCCACCGTGCTCCAGGCCTGCGAGGCTGCCGGGCGCGAGATCCCGGTCTTCTGTTTCCATCCCCGGCTCAATATCGCAGGAAACTGCCGCATGTGCCTGGTGGAAATGGAAAAATCGCCGAAGCCCGTGGCTTCCTGCGCCATGCCCGCGGGCGACGGCATGGTGATCAGGACCGACACCGAATTGGTGCACAAGGCACGCAAGGGCGTGCTCGAGATGCTCCTGATCAACCACCCGCTCGACTGCCCGATCTGCGATCAGGGCGGCGAGTGCGATCTGCAGGACCTGACGCTTTTCTACGGACCCGATCACTCGCGCTTCAAGGAGAACAAGCGCGCGGTCGAGGACAAATATCTGGGTCCGCTGATCTCGACCCACATGACCCGCTGCATCCACTGCACCCGGTGCATTCGTTTCGCCAACGAAATCGCCGGTGTCGAGGAACTGGGCGCCACCGGTCGCGGCGAGCATATGGAGGTCGGCACCTGGGTCGAGCACGCGGTCATGTCCGAGCTCTCCGGCAACATGATCGACATCTGCCCGGTCGGTGCCTTGAATTCCAAGCCCTACGAATACACGGCGCGCGCCTGGGAACTGAAAAAGACCGAATCGATCGACGTGCTGGACGCCGTCGGCTGCAATATCCGCGTCGACAGCCGTGGTTCGGCGGTCATGCGCATCGTCCCGCGCCTGAACGAGGAGATCAACGAGGAATGGATCTCCGACAAGTCCCGCTTTGCCTATGACGGCCTGAAGAAACGCCGGCTCGACGTGCCGATGGTGAAACGTGACGGCAAGCTGCAGCCCGCAACCTGGCGAGAAGCCTTCGAGGCCATCGCCGACAAAGTCGAGGGCGTGGACGGCAAGAAAATCGGCGCGATCGTCGGCGATCTCGCCGACTGCGAGGCGATGACCGTCCTCAAAGACCTGATGACGGCGCTGGGCTCGCCCCATATCGACTGCCGCCAGGACGGCTCGAAGCTGACATCGGCGCCGCGCTCCTCCTACCTCTTCAACACCACGATCGCCGGCATCGAGGAGGCCGATTTCTGCCTGCTGATCGGCACGAACCCGCGGCTCGAGGCGTCGCTTGTCAATGCCAGGCTGCGCAAGCGCCACCGCATGGGCGGGTTCACGGTGGCGCGTGTCGGCGAGCCGGCCGATCTGACCTATCCCGTGATCGAGCTCGGCGCCGGCGGCAAGACGCTTTCCGAGATCGCCGACGGCAGCCACGAGATCGCCGATGCGCTCGGAAGTGCCAAAAAACCGATGCTGATCCTGGGCGCCGCCGCCGTCACCCGCTCCGACGGCAACGCCGTCCTCGCTGCGGTTCGGGACATCGTCAAACGCTATAATCTGATCAGGGACGAGGATGAGAAAGCCGGCATAGACGGTTGGAATGGCTATAATTTTCTCCATACCGTCGCCAGCCGGGTCGGCGGCCTCGAACTCGGTCTGGTGCCGGAAAAGGGCGGTCTCGACGTCGCCGGCATGATCAAGGCCGCGGGCAAGGGCGAGATCGAGGTGCTGTACCTGCTCGGCGCGGACGAGATCGACGTCGACGGGCTCGGCGACGCCTTCGTCATCTATCAGGGGCATCACGGCGATGCGGCGGCACCGAGGGCCGACGTCATCCTGCCGGGTGCGGCCTACACCGAGAAGAACGCCACCTATGTCAACATCGAAGGCCGGCCGCAGCGCGCCAGGCTCGCCGTGTTTCCGCCTGGCGATGCCAAGGAGGACTGGAAGATTCTCCGCGCCTTGTCGGAGGCCATCGGCAAGAAGCTGCCGCTCGATACGTTGTCGCAGGTGCGCGCGAGAATGGCCGAGATCGCGCGGCAGATCGCCGAGCCCGACGTCATCCAGCCCGCAGCCTGGGAGAATGCGGGGCGCGCCGGCAGGTTCCTGGCGTCGCCTTTTGCCTCGCCGGTGAAGGATTTCTACCGCACCGACCCGATCAGCCGCGCCTCGCCGACCATGGCCGAATGCAGCGAGCTGCACGGCGCCGGCGACAAGGGGACCGGCACCCATGGCTGAGTTCTGGAACGGCTTTCTCTGGCCCCTGATCTGGATTGTTCTGCAGATCCTGGTGATCCTGCTGCCGCTGCTGCTCTCGGTCGCCTATCTCACCTACGCCGAAAGAAAGGTGATCGGCGCGATGCAGCTTCGCCAGGGGCCGATGGTGGTCGGTCCGATGGGTCTGCTGCAGCCGATCGCCGATGCGATCAAGCTCCTGATGAAGGAGACCATCCTGCCGACCGGCGCCAACAAGGTGGTCTTCATCCTCGCACCCGTGATCACTTTCACGCTGGCCATGATCGGCTGGGCTGTGATCCCCTTCGGCGAGGGGCTGGTGATCGCCGACATCAATGTCGGCGTGCTCTACCTCTTCGCGATCTCGTCGCTTGGCGTCTACGGCATTCTGATGGCGGGTTGGGCCTCCAATTCCCGCTACGCCTTTTTGGGTGCGCTTCGCTCGGCGGCGCAGATGGTCTCCTACGAGATCGCGATCGGCCTGATCATCATCAACGTGCTGATCACGGCGGGCTCCCTCAATCTCTCCGAGATCGTGCGTGCGCAGGAGGGCCTCTGGTTCTTCATCCCGCATTTCCCGATGTTCATGATCTTCATCGCCTCGATCCTAGCCGAGACCAATCGTCACCCCTTCGACCTGCCCGAAGCCGAAGCGGAGCTGGTGGCGGGCTACAATGTCGAATATTCGTCCATGGGCTTCGCCCTCTTCTTCCTCGGCGAATACGCCAACATGATCCTGATGAGCGCGATGTGCGCGATCCTGTTTCTCGGCGGCTGGCTGCCGCCGATCGACATCGCGCCGATCAACTGGATCCCGGGGCCGGTCTGGCTGATCCTGAAAATCTGCTTCGTGCTGTTCGTTTTCATCTGGGCGCGCGCCACGCTTCCGCGCTACCGCTACGATCAGCTCATGCGCCTCGGCTGGAAGGTGTTTTTGCCGCTCTCGCTGCTCTGGGTCGTCCTGACGTCAGGGTTCCTTGTCGCCTTCGACATGCTGCCGAAGTAGGGGAGAACGATGGCCTTTCTCGACCGCGCCGCCCGCACGCTCCTCTGGCAGGAGATGGTCGCCGGTTTCTGGCTGACGCTCAAATACATGTTCAAGCGCAAGGTCACGCTGAACTACCCTTACGAGAAGGGGCCGCTCAGCCCGCGCTTTCGCGGCGAGCACGCGCTTCGCCGCTACCCGACGGGCGAGGAGCGCTGCATCGCCTGCAAGCTCTGCGAGGCGATCTGCCCGGCCCAGGCGATCACCATCGAGAGCGAGCCGCGGGCGGACGGCACGCGCCGCACCACGCGCTACGACATCGACATGGTGAAGTGCATCTATTGCGGCATGTGCGAGGAATCATGCCCGGTGGACGCCATCGTCGAGGGGCCGAACTTCGAATTCGCCACCGAGACCCGCGCCGAGCTTTTCTACAACAAGGAAAAGCTGCTCGCGAACGGCGATCGCTGGGAGAAGGAGATCGCCGCCAATCTTGCGGCCGATGCGCCTTACCGGTAAACCCGAAGGCGCCAAAATACGCCGGCTCTCCTGTCCATTGCAGCGGCGCCGTGCCCTGGGGAAGAAATGATCGTTCAGCAGTTCGTGTTCTACCTGTTTTCCTTCGTCGCGATCGCCTCGGGCCTGATGGTGATTTCGGCACGGAATCCGGTGCATTCGGTGCTGTTCCTGATCCTCGCCTTCTTCAATGCCGCCGGTCTCTTCGTCCTGATCGGCGCCGAATTCCTGGCGATGGTGCTGGTCGTCGTCTATGTCGGTGCGGTCGCCGTCCTCTTCATGTTCGTCGTGATGATGCTTGACATCAATTTCGTGCGCCTGCGCGAAGGCTTCATGCAATATCTGCCGCTCGGCCTCCTGATCGGCGCGATCCTCATGATCGAGCTGGTGATGGTGATCGGCAGCTGGGCGCTGTCGCCCGAGGTGGCGAGCCTGGAACGCCCGGTGCCGTCCGACATCAGCAACACCGAGGCCCTCGGCAACCTCCTCTACACCGACTATTTCTACCTGTTCCAGACGGCGGGGCTGATCCTTCTGGTGGCGATCATCGGCGCGATCACGCTCACGCTTCGGCACCGCCCGGGCGTGCGCCGCCAGGACATCGGCGAGCAGGTCCACCGTTCCGCCGAGGGCGCGATCGAACTCAAAAAAATCCAGCCTGGGAGCGGCGCCTGATGGAGATGGCGGTCCCGCTCGGCCACTATCTGACGGTGGCGGCCATCCTGTTCACGACGGGCATCTTCGGCATCTTCCTCAATCGGAAGAACGTGATCGTCATCCTGATGTCGATCGAGCTGATGCTGCTAGCGATCAACCTGAATTTCGTCGCCTTCTCCGCCTATCTCGGCGATCTCGCCGGCCAGGTCTTCGCCATGTTCATCCTGACCGTCGCCGCCGCCGAAGCGGCGATCGGCCTTGCCATCCTCGTGGTCTATTTCAGAAACCGCGGCAGCATCGAGGTTGACGACATCAACCTCATGAAGGGCTGACCATGACCGCCGCCGGCATCGTTTTTTTTCCACTTGTTGGAGCCATCATCGCGGGGCTTTTCGGCCGCTTTATCGGCGATCGCGCCTCCCAGCTCGTTACCTGCGCCGGCATGGTGCTGTCGGCTGTCTGCGCATGGATCGTGCTGTTCTCGGTGGTCGGCACCGAGGGCTACAAGGTCGACGTCCTGACCTGGATCCAGTCCGGCACCTTCGAGGCCGACTGGACCATCCGCGTCGACCCGCTCTCCGCCATCATGATGTTCGTCGTCTCCACGGTCTCGACGCTGATCCACGTCTACTCGATCGGCTACATGGCCCACGACCCGCACATCCCGCGGTTCATGGCCTATTTGTCGCTGTTCACCTTCTTCATGCTGGCTTTGGTCACCGCCGACAATTTCCTGCAGCTGTTTTTCGGCTGGGAAGGGGTGGGCCTGGTCTCCTATCTCCTGATCGGCTTCTGGTACACCAAGCCGTCCGCCTGCGCCGCCGCGATCAAGGCCTTTCTCGTGAACCGCGTCGGCGACGTCGGCTTCGCCCTCGGCATCGCCGGCGTCTATCTGGTGTTCGACTCGGTCGAGTTCGACGTCGTTTTCTCGCAGGCAGCCGACTTTGCCGGGCACCGGTTGGTGCTGTTCGGCGCCGAGGTGCATGCGCTCACCCTCGTGACCTTCCTCCTGTTCATCGGCGCCATGGGCAAATCCGCGCAGCTCGGCCTGCACACCTGGCTACCGGACGCCATGGAAGGCCCGACGCCGGTCTCAGCACTCATCCACGCCGCCACCATGGTCACCGCCGGCGTCTTCCTGGTCGCCCGCTGCTCGCCGCTGTTCGAGCACTCCGAATGGACGCTCGGCTTCGTCACCTTCATCGGGGCGAGCACTGCGTTCTTCGCGGCGACCATCGGCCTCGTGCAGAACGACATCAAGCGCGTCATCGCCTATTCCACCTGCTCGCAGCTCGGCTACATGTTCTTCGCCTGCGGCGTCGGCGCCTACAGCGTCGGCATCTTCCACCTCTACACCCATGCCTTCTTCAAGGCGCTGCTGTTCCTGTCCGCGGGCTCCGTGATCCACGCCATGTCCGACGAGCAGGACATGCGCAATATGGGCGGCATCTGGCGTAAGATTCCCGTGACCTACGCCATGATGTGGATCGGGTCCCTCGCTCTCGCCGGCATGCCGTTCTTCGCAGGCTACTACTCGAAAGATCTGATCCTCGAGGTCGCGTACGCCTCCCACGGACCGTTCGCGGGTTATGCCTTCTGGCTCGGCATCGGCGCCGCCGTGATGACCGCCTTTTATTCCTGGCGTCTGCTGTTCATGACCTTCCATGGCGAGCCGCGCGCCAGCGCCGAGGTCATGAGCCATGTTCACGAGTCGCCGCTGGTGATGACCATGCCGCTCGGCCTGCTCGCCGTCGGCGCGATCGCGGCCGGCTTTCTCGGCCTGCCGATGGTGAATGCGGACATGGCGTTCTGGGGCGGCTCGATCGCCATGCCCGAGGGCCACAACATCATCGAGGAAGCCCACCACGCGCCGGCCTGGGTCAAGATCCTGCCGATCCTGGTCGGGCTGATCGGCATCGGTCTCGCCTACGCCTTCTACATCATGAACCCGGAACTCCCGCGCCGGCTCGCCGCACGCGCGCAGGGTGTCTACCAGTTCCTTTTGAACAAGTGGTACATCGACGAGCTCTACGACTTCCTGTTCGTCAACCCGGCCAAGCGCGCCGGCACGGCGCTCTGGCAGGGTTTCGACATCGGCATCATCGACACCCTCGGCCCGAACGGCGTCGCCGCCACCGCGCTCTCGGTCGCCCGCCGCGCCACGCTGCTGCAGACCGGCTATGTCTACCACTACGCCTTCGCCATGCTGATCGGGATCGCCGCCCTGGTCACCTGGTACGTCGTCAGGTTCTAGCGCCATGGCCAAAACAGTTCATGCCCCAAACGGTGACGAAACGGTGATGAGTCGAAACCAGAACCTGGTGGCCATTAAAGGCAAGTCGACGAGGGGGCCGCGCCCCCATGAGTGACTGGCCGCTTCTTTCGCTGGTGATCTTCCTGCCGCTCGCGGGTGCCGGGTTCATCCTGATGATTCGCGGCGAGCAGGAGGTGGTGAACCAGAACGCCAAGGCGGTGGCGCTATGGACCGCGGCGATCACCTTCCTGCTCTCGCTGATGATCTGGGGCAATTTCGACCCGTCCCGCTCGGACTTCCAGCTGGTCGAGAAGAGCGAATGGCTCGCCGGCCTCAACATCAGCTACCATGTCGGCGTGGATGGGATTTCCCTGTTCCTGATCCTCCTGTCCACGCTCACGACGCTCGTGTGTATCGGGGTGTCCTGGGAGTCGGTGCAGGTCCGGGTCAAGGAATACATGGTCGCCTTCCTGGTGATGGAGACCTTCATGGTCGGCGTGTTCTGCGCGCTCGACTTCGTGCTGTTCTACATCTTCTTCGAAGGCATCCTGATCCCGATGTTCCTGATCATCGGCGTCTGGGGCGGCCCGAACCGCATCTATTCGGCCTTCAAGTTCTTTTTGTACACGCTGCTCGGCTCGGTGCTGTTCCTGGTCGCCATCCTCGTCATGTATCTGCAGGCGGGCACCACCGACATTCCCGAGCTGATGACCGCGACCTTCGATCCGGCGCTGCAGAAATGGCTCTGGCTCGCCATGTTCGCCTCCTTCGCCGTCAAGGTGCCGATGTGGCCCTTCCACACCTGGCTGCCGGACGCCCATGTGGAAGCGCCGACTGCGGGCTCGGTCGTCCTGGCGGGCGTTCTCCTGAAACTTGGCGGCTACGGCTTTCTCCGCTTCTCGCTGCCGATGCTGCCCGAGGCCACGGTCTATTTCACGCCGCTGATCTACACGCTCTCGATCGTCGCCGTGATCTATACCTCGCTGGTCGCGCTGATGCAGACCGACATGAAGAAGCTGATCGCCTATTCCTCGGTCGCCCATATGGGCATCGTCACCATCGGCATCTTCACGCTCAACCCGCTCGGCATCCAGGGCAGCATCATCCAGATGCTGAGCCACGGTCTCGTTTCCGCGGCGCTCTTCATGTGCGTCGGCGTGGTCTATGACCGCCTGCACAGCCGGGAGATCGATTTCTACGGCGGCCTGGTCGCGCGCATGCCCCATTACGCGCTGGTCTTCATGCTGTTCATGCTCGCCTCGGTCGGCCTGCCGGGCACGTCCGGCTTCGTCGGCGAGATCCTGGTCCTGATCGGCGTCTTCCAGGTGAACCAGTGGGTGGCGCTCTTCGCCGCCACGGGCATGGTGCTGGGTGCTGCCTACATGCTCTGGCTCTATCGGCGCGTTATCTTCGGCGATCTCACCAAGGAACCGCTCCTGATGATCCGGGACCTTCGCCCGCACGAGATCGCGAGCTTCGCGCCGCTGGTCCTCCTGGTGCTGCTGATGGGCATCTATCCCGCGCTTTTCCTCGATCCGATGGCGGCGTCCGTCGACCATCTGCTGAGCCAGGTCGGTGGCCTTCCCGAGACGGAGCTGGCCCAAACCCGAGCCGGGGCTGAGTGACGTGATGGCCTTCGACATGTTCGACCTCGCCCCCGCCATGACCGAGATCGTCCTGATCCTCATGGCCATGGCGCTGCTCATGCTCGGCGCCTTTCGCGAGGAGGAGCAGGACACCCAGCGCTTCATCTCCTCGCTCGCGATCATGGCGCTGGTGGTCGGCCTGTTCATCACTCTCATGGGTGACAAGGAGCGCGCGGTCACCTTCGGCGGCCTGTTCGTGAACGACGGCTTCGCCGCGTACATGAAGGCGCTGGTGCTGGTCGGGGTCGGCGTCTGCCTGGTGATGACGCCGAGCTTCTTCCAGAAGGAAGGCGTGAACCGCTTCGAATATACCGTGCTGGCGCTGTTCGCGACCGTCGGCATGCTGATGATGATCTCGGCCAACAGCCTGATCTCGCTCTATGTCGCTCTCGAGCTGCAGAGCCTGCCGCTCTACGTCATGACCGCCTTTCACCGGGACCGCCTGCGCGCCTCGGAGGCCGGGCTCAAATATTTCGTCCTCGGCGCGCTCGCCTCCGGCATCCTCCTCTATGGCTGCTCGATGGTCTACGGCTTCACCGGCACGCTGTCCTTTCCGGGCCTCGCAGACGTTCTCTCCCCCGAAAAAATCGGCGAGGGCACGATCGGTATTGGCGTGGTGATCGGCCTCGTCTTCGTCGCCGCCGGCCTTGCCTTCAAGCTCGCCGCCGTACCCTTCCACATGTGGACGCCCGACGTCTACGAGGGCGCACCCACCCCGGTCACCGCCTTTCTCGCCGCGGCACCCAAGGTCGCGGCCATGGCGCTCACCATTCGCGTCTTCTACCAGCCGTTCGGGGACTGGGCGAGCCAGTGGCAGCAGATCGTAGTGTTCATCGCCATCGCCTCGATGCTGCTCGGCGCCTTCGCCGCGATCGGCCAGAGCAACCTGAAGCGCCTGCTCGCCTATAGCGGCATCGGCCATATCGGCTTCGCCCTGGTCGGCCTCGCCGCCGGCACCGAGCAGGGCGTCTACAGCGTGCTGGTCTATATCGCGATCTACCTGGTGATGACGCTTGGCACCTTTGCCTGCGTGCTCGCCCTTCGGCGCAATGGTGCGCCGGTCGAGAACATCGACGATCTGGCAGGCCTCGCCCGCCAGCAGCCGCTATTTGCCGCCGCGATCGGCGTTTTCATGTTCTCGCTCGCCGGCATCCCGCCGCTCGCCGGCTTCTTCGGCAAGTTCTACGTGTTCATGGCCGCGGTCGACGCCGGACTGACGCCGGTCGCGATCATCGGCGTGCTCGCGAGCGTGGTCGGCGCCTATTATTATCTGCGCATCGTCAAGATCATGTATTTCGACGAGACCCTCGATCCGCTGGATCGCTCGGTCGGCGGCGAATATGCTGTTGTGCTCGGCATCGCCGCTGTCTTCAACGTCGCCTTCTGCATCAGACCGGGGCTTCTTCTCGGCCATGCCGAGCGCGCGGCACTCGCCCTGTTTTCGTGATGATGTTCACGTGACCGCGACTGCCCTTTCGCCGGATCGGGGCGACCATGAGCGCCTGCCGGACGGGTTCACCCTCCATCACGTCGAAACCATCGGCAGCACCAACGACGAAGCCGCGCGGCTGGCCTCGATCGGCGCACCGTCGGGCACGATCGTGCTCGCGGACGAACAGACCGGCGGGCGCGGGCGTCTGGGGCGGCCCTGGCGTTCGGCGCCGGGCAATCTTCACGCCTCCTTCCTGCTCCGGCCGGACTGCGCGCTGAAGGCCGCAGGTCAGCTCTCTCTGCTCGCCGGCCTGGCTCTCTCCGACCTGCTGATCGAGCGCGGCCCGGAAGAGCTCGACGTGAAGCTCAAATGGCCGAACGACGTCCTGATCGACGGCGCCAAGGTCGCCGGCATCCTCCTCGAAAGCGCCGCCGACAGAAAGGGCGGCCTCGCTCACGTGATCGTCGGCATCGGCGTCAACCTCGTCTGGGCGCCGGACGATGCGCCCTATCCCGTCACCTCGCTGGCGGCTGCGGGCTTCGCGCCGTCGAGCGCCGGCACCTGGCTCTGCGCCTATGCCGCAGCGCTCTCGATCCGGCTTGACCGATGGCGGCGGGACGGCTTTGCTGAGATCAGGCAGGCGTGGCGGGGCAGGAGTTTCGGATTGGGCAGCAGGGTTCGTTTTCAGCTGAACCGTCGTGGCGTCGACGGGCGCCTTGTCGATCTGGCCGAGAACGGCGCCCTTCTGGT
>CBDCTL010000018.1:0-18650 GCA_965222015.1 Geminicoccaceae bacterium | reverse complement strand
CGGACGGCACGCTGATCGTCGGCCATCACATGCCGTTCCCCTCGGTGGGTTATGTCGAACGGGACGGGGGCGGCTATCGCTGGGTGCCCGCCGCCTATCAACTCCGCCTCTGATCGAAGACGTTTCACCCGTTTGAGGAAGGATGCAATCGTTTTCCTGACAAATCGGTTTCTCCTTCCCGGCCCAGGGAGCGAGACTGTCCAGCCTCGCCGGAGAATTCCATGTCGATCGTGGTCTTTTATGTAATCGTCACCAACGCCCCACTCCCCTGATCGCATCGCCGCTGTTAGCCTTGAAATTGACATTCGTGGTCGATGCGAACGGGCGCGATGACAAGACGGCATCGATCATGCCGGCGCGAGGCGATGGCGAGATGACATGAAAGCCCCCGATTTCGACTATGTCCGCCCGGGCACGCTCGGCGAGGCGCTCACTTTGCTGGACGGCGCGGACCGGGACACGATGCCGCTGGCAGGCGGGCAGAGCCTGATGCCGATGCTGAACTTCAGGCTGGCCTCGCCCGATCTTCTGGTCGATCTGAACGGGATCGACGAACTCACAGGAATAGCGGACGAAGGCGAGACGATCGTCATCGGTTCGATGACGCGCCATGCCGACATCGAGCGGTCCGAACTGGTCGCCGCCCACCTGCCGCTGCTCACGAATGCGCTGCCGACGATCGCCCACCCGGCGGTTCGCAACCGCGGTACCATCGGCGGCAGCGTGGCGCTGGCCGATCCCGCCGCCGAGGTCCCGGCCCTGCTTCTGGCCCTGAACGCGACGATCGTCGTCACGTCGCAGCGAGGCGGGCGCAACATTGCGGCCGACGATTTCTTCCTCGGCCTGTATGAAACGGCGCTGAAGCCGGGCGAGATCGTCAAAGCGGTCTCGATCACGAAAGCGGCCGGTGCGCGGGTCCACGGCTTCGCCGAGTTGTCCCGGCGACATGGCGACTATGCGATGGTCGGTCTCGCCGCGACGGCCGCATCCTCGGCGCCGCTCGAGGATCTGCGGCTTGCATTCTTCGGCATCGCCGATCGAGCGATCAGGGCCGTCGAGGTCGAGCGGGCGCTGAATGGCGAAACTGCCAGCGACGAGCGCACGATGACGGCGGCGAAGGAGGCGATCGGCGCGCTGTCTTTTCACGGCGATCTCCATGCCTCCGCATCGACCAGGCGCCATCTTGCCGGCGTGCTGCTGAAGCGCGTGCTGGAGGCGCTCTGATCATGGCGACGACCAAAGACATCACGCTCACGGTCAATGGCGAGCGCATCGCGCGGACCGTGCCGGTCAGGCAGAACCTCGTCGATTTCCTGCGCACCGATCTTGGCCTCACCGGCAGCCATGTCGGCTGCGAGCACGGGGTGTGCGGCGCCTGCACGCTGGAGGTAGACGGCAGGATGGCGCGCGCATGCCTGATGCTCGCGGTGCAGGCGGACGGCGCCGATGTGACGACGATAGAGGGGCTGAGCGCATCCGGGCGAATCGCCGACCTGCAGGCGGCTTTTCACGAGCACAACGCCTTGCAATGCGGCTACTGCACCCCCGGCATGCTGGCGAGCGCGCTCGACTACATCGAGGCAGGCGGAAGCGCCGACCGGCGGGCGGTCCGGGAGCACTTGTCAGGCAATTACTGCCGCTGCACCGGCTATCAGGCCATCGTCGACGCGGTGGTCCATGTCATCGAAGGGCGCGCCGCCTCATGACCGAAAAGCTCGGCCTGTTCGATCGTCCCAACAGCTATATCGGCCGCTCCGTGCCCAGGCCCGACGCGCGCCGCCTGCTCGCCGGCCGTGGACGCTTCGTCGATGACCGCACGTTACCGCGCATGCTGCACGCCGCCTTCCTCCGCTCCCACCACGCCCATGCCCGGGTCGATGCGATCGACGTCGCGAACGCCAAAGCGCTGCCGGGTGTCGTCGCCGTCTTCACCGGGAAGGACCTCGCGAAGCGCGTCGAACCCTGGTCCGGCGTGCTCACCCACCTGAAGGGCCTGCGCTCGCCCGACCAGTATCCGCTCGCGGTCGACACCGCGCGGTGGCAGGGGGAGCCGGTGGCGATGGTCTGCGCGGAGTCGCGGGCGATCGCGGAGGATGCGTGCGCGCTGATCGAGGTCGACTACCGGCCGCTGCCGGCAGCATGCGACATGGAGGCGGCGCTCGATCCTGATACGCCAGTGATCCACCCCGAATACGGCAGCAACCTCGCCTGGGAACGGGTGGTCGAGGCGGGCGATGCGGACGCCGCGTTCGCACGAAAAGATGTCGTCACCGTCGAGCGCCGCTTTCGGTTCAATCGGCACACGGGCGTCACACTGGAGCCGCGCTCGTCGCTCGTCGATTTCGATCCTGCGGAGCGAGCACTGACTTTCTGGTATTCCGGCCAGGCGCCGCACATGATGCAGGCGATCCTGGCGAAGCATCTGGACCTCGCCGAAGAGAACGTACGCCTGATCGCGGAGGATGTCGGCGGATCCTTCGGCATCAAGATCCACACCTATGGCGACGATATCGCTACGGCCGCGGCGGCGATGATCCTCGAGCGTCCGGTCAAGTTCGTCGCCGATCGCTTCGAGAGTTTTGTGTCCGACATTCATGCGCGCGATCATCGGATCGACGGCAAAATCGCCGTCACCAAGTCCGGAAAGATCGTCGCGCTGGAGATTGACGATCTCACCGGCATCGGTCCTTTCAGCGTCTATCCGCGCACCTCGGCGATCGAGTGCAATCAGATACTGAATCTGACCGGAGCGCCCTACGCCATCGAGAACTACCGGGCGCGCGGCCGTGTGGTGTTTCAGAACAAGAACGTCATGTGCCAGTACCGCGCCGTCGGGCATCCGGTGGCGATGGCGGTCGCGGATGGTCTGCTCGAAGACGCGGCCCATGCGATCGGGATGGATGTGGTCGAGATCCGCAGGAAGAACCTGATCGCGGATGATGCCTATCCCGTCACCACCGCTTCGGGCATGAAGCTCGACGATCTGTCCCACCACAGGTCGCTCGACAAGCTGGTCGGGGTCATGGGCCATGACAGGCTCAGGAAAGAACAATCGGAGCTGCGGGCGAAGGGCGTCTATCGCGGCATCGGCTTCGTCTCGATGGTCGAGGTCACCAATCCGAGCCCGATGTTCTACGGCGTGGGCGGGGCGCCGATCGCGGCGCAGGACGGGGCGTCGATCCGGCTGGATGCAGCGGGCGCCCTGCATGTCGCCGCTTCGATCACCGAGCAGGGTCAGGGCACCAACACCATCATCGCCCAGATCGCCGCGGACGTGTTCGGCATCGAGCTCGATCGGGTCAAGGTGACCACCGGCGACACCGCGACCGTTCCCTATGGCGGCGGCACCTGGGCGTCCCGCGGCACGGGCATCGGCGGCGAGGCGGTGCTGCAGGCGGCGCTGGCTTTGAGGCAGCAGGTGTTGGACGTCGCCGCGACCATTCTGCAGTCCGAGCCGGACAAGCTGGACATCGATCGCGGTACCATCGTCGACGCCTCCGCTCGAACCGACAGGCTGGAGCTCGCCGAGCTCGGCAGGATCGTCTACTACCGCGGCAACGAGCTGCCGCCCGACGTCAGGCCGGAGCTGGCGGCCACGCGGCATTACCGTGTGACCGACTTTCCCTTCGTCTTCACCAACGCCGCCATGGCCGCCCATGTCGAGGTCGACATCGAAACCGGCTTCGTCACCATCCTCGGCTTCTGGGCGGTCGAGGATTGCGGCCGGGTGATCAACCCCGTTCTGGTGGACGAGCAGATACGCGGCGGCATCGTTCAGGGCATCGGCGGCGCTCTCTTCGAGGAGTGCGTCTACTCCGACGACGGCCAGCTCCTGAACGCCTCCATGGCCGACTATCTTGTGCCCATGGCTGCGGAGATGCCGGACATCGTCATCGAGCATGTCGCCACGCCCACCAGGACCTCGACCCTCGGCGCCAAAGGAGCCGGCGAAGCCGGCACGGGCGGGGCTCCCGCAGCGTTGCTGAATGCCGTCAACGACGCGCTTCGTCCGCTGGATGCCAGGATCACCGAACAGCCCATGACGCCCGAACGCATCCTGAAAGCCCTCGGCGTCGTGTGACGATCTCGCGGCTTCGTCGAACGCTGTCGACGAGGCCTATCGTTCGCCCGGCGGTCCGATCTCACACCGGACATCAGCCTTTGCGCATGCCGAGACGGCTTGGCTTGCGGTCGCGTTGTGCTACACATCCGCCAGCACATCGTCGATTGAGGATCTGGGTCCATGCGCGAGCCGCAGTTTCACCGTATTCGTCGTCTGCCGCCTTACGTGTTCAGCGAAGTGAACGCGATGAAGGCGGCCGCGCGCGCGGCCGGCCGCGACGTCGTCGATTTCGGCATGGGCAATCCCGATCAGCCCGCCTCGAATGCCGTGGTCGAAAAGCTGATCGAGACCATCCGCGACCCGAAGACCCATCGCTACTCGACCTCACGCGGCATTCCGGGACTGCGCCGCGCCCAGGCCGCCTATTACGACAGGCGCTTCGGCGTGAAGCTCGATTCCGAGACCGAGATCATCGCGACCCTGGGCTCGAAGGAGGGCCTCGCCAATCTCGCCCAGGCGATCACGGCACCCGGCGACGTCATCCTGGCGCCGAACCCGTCCTATCCGATCCATGCCTATGGCTTCATCATCGCCGGCGCCTCGATCCGCCATGTCCCGATGACGCCCAACACCGACCTCATGCGCGAACTGGCGCACGCCGTGCAGCATTCGGTGCCGACGCCCACCGCGATGGTCCTGAATTTTCCATCCAACCCGACCGCGCTCACCGTCGATCTCGACTTCTACAAGGAGGCGGTCGCCTTCGCGCGAAAGCACGAGATCTTCATCCTGTCGGATCTCGCCTATGCCGAGATCTTTTTCGACCAGCCGCCGCCCTCGATCCTCGAGGTCGAAGGGGCGAAGGAGGTTGCGGTCGAGTTCACCTCGCTCAGCAAGACCTACAACATGCCGGGTTGGCGCATGGGCTTCGCCGCCGGCAACGCCACGCTGATCGCGGCGCTCGCGCGCATCAAATCCTATCTCGACTACGGCGCCTTCACGCCGATCCAGGTAGCCGCGGTCGAGGCGTTGAACGGCGACCAGTCTTCGATCGACGAAACGAGAAAGCGCTATCGCGAACGCCGCGACGTGCTGGTGCAGGGGCTCGCCGCCGCCGGCTGGGTGGTGCCGTCGCCGCCGGCGACCATGTTCGTCTGGGCGCCGATCCCCGAACGTTTCCACAATCTCGGCTCGCTGGAGTTTTCGAAACTGCTATTGACCGAGGCGGACGTCGCCGTCGCGCCCGGCATCGGCTTCGGCGAATATGGCGAGGGCTACGTTCGCCTGGGCCTGGTCGAGAACCGCCACCGCATCCGGCAGGCCGTGCGCAGCATCAAGTCCTTCCTTGCCCGCGGATCCGAGGCGGATCGGCCCAAACAGGCGGTGGCGTAGCGAGATGGACGCTCCTCTCAAAATCGGTATCGCCGGGCTCGGCACCGTTGGCGCCGGTGTGGTCCGCCTCCTGCAGCAAAACGGGGCGCTTCTCGGTGAGCGCGCCGGCCGCAGGATCGTCGTCCAGGCGGTCTCGGCGCGTGATCGCGATCGGGATCGCGGTGTCGATCTCGACGGCATGCGCTGGTATGACGATCCGATCAGCCTTGCCGCCGATCCCGAGCTGGATGCGGTCGTCGAGCTGATCGGCGGCTCGGAGGGGATCGCCCTCGATCTCACCCGCGCAGCACTCGCCGCCGGCAAGCCCGTTGTCACCGCGAACAAGGCGCTGCTCGCCCATCACGGCGCCGATCTTGCCGGTCTCGCGGAAGCCAACGGGGTGACGATCGGCTACGAGGCGGCGGTGGCCGGCGGCGTTCCTATCGTCAAAGCCCTCCGCGAGGGCCTCGCCGGCAACCGCATCGCCCGCGTCTACGGCATTCTGAACGGCACCTGCAACTATATCCTGACCTCCATGCGCGAGACCGGGCGCGGTTTCGAAGACGTGCTCGAAGAAGCGCAGGAACTCGGCTATGCCGAGGCCGATCCAACCTTCGACATCGACGGCATCGACGCTGCGCACAAGCTCGCTCTCCTGGCCTCGCTCGCCTTCGGCTGCCTGCCTGATTTCGATGCGGTGCACATCGAGGGCATCCGCCATGTCAGCGCCCAGGACATCGCCTTCGCGAACGAAATGGGCTATCGCATCAAGCTCTTGGGTGTCGCGCGAAAAACTGAATTCGGCCTCGAACAGCGCGTGCATCCCGCCATGGTTCGAATCAACACGCCGATCAGCCAGATCGATGGCGTGTTCAACGCGGTGGTCGCGGACGGCGATCAGGTCGACACCACACTGCATTCCGGCCGCGGGGCAGGGGCGGGGCCGACTGCGAGCGCCGTGGTCGCCGACATCGCGGATCTCGCTCGCGGTGCTGTGCCGCCCGTGTTCACGTTGCCGATCGATCGCCTGACCCGCATCAAGCCCGCCCATATGGGCCGGCATCGGGGGGCCTACTACATCCGGCTGATGGTGCTCGATCGTCCGGGCGTGCTCGCCGACGTCTCGGCCCTGATGCGCGATCACGACGTCTCGATCGAGGCACTGATCCAGCGCGCCAGAAAGCCTGACGAGGCGGTGCCCATCGTGCTCACCACTCACGAGACCACCGAGGCCGACATGATCGACGTGCTCGCCCGCATCGGCGCGCTGGATGCGGTGCTGGAGCCGCCGCGGATGATCCGGATCGAGGCGCTATGAGCGCCTGCATGACTTGCACACAGGGAGACCACGCAACATGACCAGCTATCAAAGTGAGGACCGCAACTTCGCGCTCGAGGCCGTGCGCGTCACCGAGGTCGCGGCGATCGCGAGCATGCGCTGGATGGGCCGCGGCGACGAGAAGGCCGCAGATCAGGCGGCCGTTGACGCCATGCGCTCCGCCCTCAACGTGCTCGACATCGACGGCACCGTGGTCATCGGCGAGGGCGAGCGCGATGAGGCGCCGATGCTTTATATCGGCGAGAAGGTCGGCACCGGCAAAGGCCCGAAGGTGGACATCGCCCTCGACCCGCTGGAGGGCACCACCATCACCGCGACCGGCGGGCCGAACTCGATCGCATGCATCGCCTTCGCGCCGGAGGGCGGCTTTTTGAACGCGCCCGACACCTATATGGAGAAGATCGCGGTCGGCGGCGGCCTGCCCGACGGCCTTCTCGACATCCAGGCACCGCCTTCGGAGAATCTCGGCCGCCTCGCCGAGGCCAAGACATGCGGCGTCGAGGATCTCGTGGTGCTGATCCTCGATCGCCCGCGCCACCAGGAGTTGATCGCCGCCGTACGCGAGACGGGTGCCAGGATCCGGCTGATCGGTGATGGCGACGTCGCCGGCGTCATCGCGACCTCCCGCGAAAACAGCGGTATCGACATCTACATGGGCAGCGGCGGCGCGCCCGAAGGTGTCCTCGCGGCCGCGGCGCTGCGCTCGATCGGCGGCCAGATGCAGGGCAGGCTCAAATTCCGCAATGACGAGGAGAAGGCGAGGGCGAAGCGCATGGGCGTCGAGGACCTGGACAGGGTCTACAATCTCCAGGACCTCGCCAGGGGCGATGTCATGTTCGCGGCGACCGGCGTCACCGACGGCACCATGCTCAAGGGCGTGCGCCGCATCCCGGGCGGGCTCGTGACCGATAGCATCGTCATGCGCTCCAAGACCGGCACCGTCCGCCAGGTCACCGCCGAGCACCACCTGAAGCGCAAGCTCGAAGTCGTCCCCCACTTCAACCGGGTGTGACGCGAGGCGCGTCGGCCTTGACTTGCCTGAGACGGGTGGGGACGGTCGGGCTCCGGGTGACGAGACGTCGGGTCGCAACGGGGCACCACTTTCGGTGCTTGGGCCTCACGGCATGGTGGGAAGGGATCTGAAAGCCTGATGGAAGCAGCACGCCGCCAAGTCGACGAGCCGGCCGTGCCGGGATCGTTCAGCGGGCGGGCCTGGCGGCTCCGGCCGGTGGACGAGGGGGCGGCACTCGCGCTCAGCCAGCGCTTCGATCTGCCGGACATCGTCGGGCGCATTCTCGACGGCCGAGGCGTCGGCATCGAGGATGCGCGCCTGTTCCTGGAACCGAAGCTCAGGGATCTGCTGCCCGATCCGTCCCATCTGATCGGCATGGATCAGGCGGCCGATCGGCTCGCCGACGCGATCGAGCACGGCGAGCCGATCGGCGTCATCGCCGATTACGACGTCGACGGTGCCACCTCCTGCGCGCTTTTGACCCGCCATCTGCGCGCCCACGGCGCGAGTGTGCATTTCGACGTGCCCGACCGGCTGGCCGAGGGCTACGGCCCCAATGACAAGGCGTTCGCGCGGCTGGAGCGGCAGGGATGCCGCCTTGTCATGGTGCTGGATGCGGGCACGACCGCGTTCGAGCCTCTCGAACAGGCCGCCGGTCTCGGCCACGAGGTGATCGTGGTCGACCATCACGCCGCGGAGGAGCGCCTGCCGGAGGCGCTCGCGGTGATCAACCCGAACCGCCTGGACCAGGAAAGCCCGCTCGGCGATCTGGCCGCGGTCGGCGTGACCTTCATGCTTTCGGTCGCGCTTGAGCGAACGCTGCGCGGCCGCGGGCGCAGGACAGGCGCCGAAACGGACCTTCGCCAGTGGCTGGATCTGGTGGCGCTCGGCACGGTCTGCGATCTGGTGCCGCTGACTGGCCTGAACCGTGCGCTGGTCGCAAACGGCGTCCAGGTTGCGGCGAGACGGGCGAATCCGGGGCTGAAGGCCCTGGCCATGGCGGCCAAGCTCGCCGAAGCGCCGAGCGCCGGCCAGTTCGGCTTCGTGCTCGGCCCGCGCATCAATGCGGGCGGCCGCACCGGTGAATCCAGGCTGGGTGCTCAACTCCTGACCGAGGACGACGAGGCTGCCGCGATCATCGCCGCGGCCCGGCTGGACGCGCTCAATCACGAACGCCGGCGCATCGAAAAGGACGTGCTGACCGCCGCCGAACGGCAGCTCGAGCCGACGCTGGCGGGCGCCTCGATCCTGGTCGCGGCGGGTGAGGGCTGGTCACCGGGCGTGGTCGGCGTGGTCGCGTCCCGCCTGGTCGAGCGTCATCACCGGCCGGCCCTGGTGATCGGCGTCGAAGACGGGATCGGCAAGGGTTCCGGCCGCTCGATCAAAGGCTTCGATCTCGGATCCGCGATCATCGCCGCACGCCAGCAGGGCCTTCTGACCAAGGGCGGTGGCCATCCGATGGCGGCCGGGCTGACGATCGAGGCAGAGAAGGTCGAGCTGTTCCGTGCTTTCCTGACAGAGCGCATGGCCGTCGTCTTCGGCCCCGGCCTGCCGCCGCCGCCGGATCTCCTTTTGGACGCCGAGCTCGAAGTGCCGAGCCTGACCACCGATCTCGGCGACGCCCTCGATCGGCTCGCGCCCTTCGGCCGCGGCAATGCCGAGCCGCGCCTTCTGATCAGAAATGCGACGCTCCACCAGCCGCGCCGCATCGGCGACAATCACCTCGACGCATGGCTTGGCGACGCCTCGGGCGCGCGCGTGCGGGGTGTCGCCTTCCGCATTGCCGACCAGCCGCTCGGAGAGGCTCTGCTCGCTGCCGGCGATCGGCCGCTCCATCTCGCCGGCCGTCTCAAGATCGATACATGGCAGAGTCGCCGCCGCGCCGGTTTCCAGATCGACGACGCCGCTCCCGCCTGACCCGCGAACGGACTCGTACCCCCTATTGATTTTGATCGGCCACCCCTTTAAATGCATGGGCACGGCGTCCCCATCGTCTAGCGGTTAGGACACCACCCTTTCAAGGTGGAGACACGGGTTCGATTCCCGTTGGGGATACCATTCATCATTTTTCCCTCATAATCTAACTATTTGAAACGACTGCAAAACTTGACTTGGCGCAAGGTCGATTCTTGCGTTCGACGCTATTTTACCACACATTTTTGAACGCAAAGTGCTTGTCAGCCTGTATCAGTTATAACTACACAGCACCGTCACATTTGGGTAATCATCCGGTGAGAAACGCGGATTCAGGCTGCCTTTGAATGGCGTGCGGCCTTCCAATTCCACGGCAGCAACTGATCGAGCTGCCTTCGGGCGGGATGCTCGGCGATGCGTTTGAGGACGTCGGCGAGCCAAGCCTGGGGATCGATGTCGTTCAATTTTGCCGTCCCGATGAGGGTGTACATGACGGCGGCCCTGTCGCCGCCGCGGTCGGATCCCGCGAATAGCCATGACTTTCTTCCGAGGGCCAAACCTCCGAGCGCCCGTTCGGCCGAATTGTTCGTGAGGCGGATCCTGCCGTCCTCGAGAAAGCGGGCGAAGCCATCCCAGCGTCTCAGCATGTAGTCGAACGCTTTGGCGACGGCGGCATGCTTGGAGAGCTTGGCGCGCTCCTCGCGCATCCAGGCCTCGAGTTCGGTCATCAAGGGCGCGCTCTTTTCCTTTCCGATCCTCGGACGCTCCCCGGCTGGCCGGCCGTTGATCGCACGCTCGATGTCGAACAGGACGTCGATCCGCTTGACCGCCTCCAGCGCCATGGGTGAGATCACGAGCCGTTTCCTGCTTCGAGCCTGTTTCCTGAGATCGGCGAGCCCGAAAAATTGCCTGCGGCTGCCCCGCCTGCAGGAGCGCAGCTCCGAAGGTCGGGCATGGCAGGCCGGATCTTCGCCGCGATGCGGCTGCAGACCGGGATCTGTGCGCCCAGCACAGCGCCGGTGTAATCGGCCCCGGCGCACGCTCGGGATCGAGCAGCGGGTTGAAGCCGCTGTAGGCGTCAGCCTGCAGCACGCCGGCGAAGTCCGCCAGATGGCGCGGCGGGTGCTCGCCCTTGCGATTGCGCGAATAGCGAAAGAACACGGCCGGCGGATCGGGGCCGCCGAACGGCCGATCGTCTCGGACATGGGCCCAGGCCGTCGCCTTTCTGCATTGCCCCTTGGCCAGCACCCGGATCGGGGTGTCATCCCCGCCTGCAGGCCTGGAAGGCCGAAGGTCGGGCCCGCCATGCCGGATCTTCGGGGCTTCGCCCCTGCAGACCGGGACATCGGCATGCAGCCGATCAGCCTTGAGCACATGCGCCTCGATCAGATCGACCAAGGGCCTGAGCACCACCGTGCACGCGCCGACCGGATCGGCCAGGGTCGACAGGCTGAGATCGACACCCTCCCTGGCGTAGCGCTCGCTCTGGCGATTAGGCGGCTGATGCACGCCATATTTCTCGAACAGGATCATGGCCAAGAGGCTCGGCCCGGCGAAACCGCGCGGAATCACATGAAAGGTGCCGGCGGCTGGAAGATGCTCCCGCAATGCCGGCAGGTGAATTTTTCCCGGACATACTGGATCACCTTCCATTGCCGCGGGATGACCTCGAGCGTCCCGGTGACGTCCTCGCCAAGCTTGGCAAGCCTCGTCGATCCGCAGCAGTCGCAGGACGTCGGACCGGGGAGCACCATCCGTTCGCGCGGCAGATGCTCGGGAAAGGCTTTCCCGACGGCTTCCTGCGCGTGAAGGCCTTGACCTCGGTCCCAGCTTCCTCCGCCGCCATCTCCGCCTTGAGCTCGTCTTCGGTGGCGCTCGCCTCGAGCTCTTCCAGCTCGAGCTCCATCTGGTCGAGAAGCCGTGCCTTCCGCTCGGAACGCTGGCCGTGGAGCTCACGCCGAAGCTTCTCGATCTGCAGCTTCAGCGAGGCGATCAGGGCATCGGTGCTCGAAACCCTGGCCTCCGCGGCAACACCCGTCGACAGATACGCGCGAACGCCCGACGGCACCGGGATCATCGTCGGTCCAGAACCTTGAGTACCCGCGCCAGGGCGCCGGCGTCGACGATCACCCGACCGCCAGGCGCCGGGTAGCTGTTATCGTCGTCGTCATCCGGGTCATCATCCCGGGTGATGATCGCCGGCACCAAAGAGGGCTCGTCCGGCGCCATACCCAAACGGCCTTCCCGGAAAGCCTTCCGCCACCTGAACAAAAGCGATCGCGAAATGTCGTGCCGCCGCGCTGTCGCCGGGACCTGCCGATGACCGCGGTAGCTCTCCTCGACAATCCGGAGCTTCTCCTCGAGGCTCCGGCGACGACGCCAACCGGTGTCCACGACCTCCAGCCGGCAAGTCTGGGCACTGTGACTATCCATAGGCATAGCCACACTCAGCAGCAGATTGCGCAAGATCGTTGGGCGGCTCTCATCGCCTAACAATTACCCATAAGTCTGTTGCGGTTATGAGTAGGACTTGAGAATTTGGATTGATGATAAAGGAATAAACAGGGGCAGATTGTCGGTGGTCGGTGTTAGGGCTCGGTTGGGTGGCGAAGTACCCGACGATAAGGTTAAGCGCGGTGAATGGCTCGAGGCGGAGTTGACGGGCTGCTCTTTTCCAGATGCCCGGCTGGATGATCGCCTTCGCAAACTGCTTGAAGGCATGTCCGGCGCGATTGGCGAGAGTCTGCCGACGGCCTGCCAGGATCGGGCGAACACCAAGGCTGCCTATCGCTTCCTCGACAATGATCGTGTGAGTGAAGAGGCTATTCTGGACGGTCATTTTCGAGCGACGGCAGAACGGGTTGCTGCGTATTCAGGTCCGATTCTGGTGCTGCACGACACGACTGAATTCACCTACAAGCGGGGAGATCCGGAGAAGATCGGCCTGGTCGGCAAGGTCGCCGACTATCGGATCTGCGGCCTCTCGATGCATTCGAGCTTGGCGGTGACGACCGACGGTCTGCCACTGGGATTGTCGGCGATCAAGTTCTGGAAGCGTGACAAGTTCAAAGGCACAGCGGCCCTGAGGAGGAAGGTCAATCCGACGCGCATCCCGATAGAGCAGAAGGAAAGCTACCGCTGGCTCGAGAATGTCCGTCAGTCGACGGCACGACTTAGGGCCGATCGCTGTGTTCATACTGGCGACCGTGAGAGCGACATTTTCGAGCTGTTCTGCACGGCGGAGGAGCTTGATACGTGGTTCTTGTTCAGGACCTGCGTCGATCGCCTTGCCGGCGACGGCAAGCATACGATCGCAACGGAGATGGCGGAGACCTCAGTCGCCGGCGTGCATGTCGTCGACGTCATTGACAAGGACCGGCGTCCGACGGTCGCCAAGCTTGAGCTTCGCTATCGCACCATTGAGGTGCTGCCGCCAATCGGCAAACAGAAGCGCTGGCCGTCGCTGATCCTGACGGTGATCCACGCCAGAGAAGCCGAGGAGCCTTTGAACCGCGAGCGGATCGACTGGAAGCTGATCACCAATCTGCCGGTCTGTTCGTCAGACGACGTCGTCGAGATGCTCGCCTGATATGCACTTCGCTGGAAGATCGAGGTTTTCCATAAAATCCTCAAATCCGGCTGCCGTGCCGAGGAGGCCAGGCTGCGCACGGCCGAACGACTGGTCAAGTTGATCGCCGTCTTCCGCATCCTGAGTTGGCGGATTTTCTGGATGACCATGTTGACCCGCGCCTCGCCAAATGCGCCGCCGGAAACGGCCCTGACCCCCAACAGAAACGGATCTGCTCGACCGCCTCGTCCCGGACAAGAAGACCACGTTGGAGGGCCACCGATATCTCGCTCATTACATGATTGAGATCGTCAGGCTCGGCGGCTATCTCGCAAGAAAGCATGATGCGCCGCCTGGTAACCTGGTCATGTGGCGAGGCCTGTCACGCCTAACCGACATCAAACTCGGCGCTACGCTCAGCGAAGACGCGGCGTCCACATGACAGCGGTCACCATCTTCGGAACTCAAAGCCTATTTCGTACTACAGTAGACTTATGGGTAATTGCTAGTCTCACCGGATGGCTACACATTTGGCTTCAGGGGAAGGTTCTTTCATGGCAACCGATCTCTTCACCCGAAGTGGCGTATACTAGATGAGACGCCGAGTCCCTAGACCCTATGTTCCTGGCCTGAGCTGAGGCGCCCGTCTCCGGTATGCCACGATCGAGGATTGCGCCAGATGACCTGGCGCCGAGCCTCATGCATAGGAGACGGGCAAGATGGACCATAGCACATTCGTGGGTCTGGACGTTCACAAGAAGAGCACATCGGTGGCACTCGCGGAAGCTGGGCGCAGCGGCGAAGTGCGCTTTCACGGCGAGATCGCGACGACGCCGGAGGCGCTGCGACGCTTGGTCGAGAAGCTGGAGCGACCTGGTCGGCGGCTTCACTTCTGCTACGAGGCCGGCCCTTGCGGTTATGGCATGCATCGGCTGCTGCGCGGACTGGGCCAGGATTGCATCGTGGTCGCACCGTCGCTGATCCCGAGCCGGCCCGGTGACCGGGTGAAGACCAACCGCCGCGATGCGGTGGCACTGGCTAAGCTGCATCGAGCCGGCGAGTTGACGGAAGTCTGGGTGCCTGACGACGCGCATGAAGCGATGCGTGATCTGGTTCGCGCCCGCGCCACGGTGCGACGGGTGCTCGGCAAGGCCCGCCAACACCTTCAGGGTTTCCTGCTGCGCCACGGCCGGGTCTACACGGGCAAACGCGGCTGGACCCAAGCTTATCGACGATGGCTGACCACGGTGCGCTTCGACTATCCCGCCCAGCAGATCGTCCTGCAAGATTACATCCATGCCGTCGATGACAGCGAGGCCAGGCTGGCGCGTCTTGAGCAGCAGATCGAAGATCTTCTGCCAAGCTGGTCGATGGCGCCGGTGGTCGAGGCCGTGCAAGCCATGCGGGGCGTCGGATTGGTCGTGGCGGTGACCGTGGTGGCCGAGGTCGGCGACTTCTCGCGCTTCGCCAATCCCCGTCAACTGATGGCTTATCTCGGCCTGGTGCCGTCGGAACATTCGAGCGGCCAAAGCGTCCGTCGTGGCGGCATCACCAAAGCCGGCAGCGCTCTCGCCCGACGCGTCCTGATCGAAGGCGCTTGGACCTATCGCATGCAGGCGCGGGTCAGCCGAAAGCTGCTTGGATCGGATCGAGCATCTGCCCAAGGAAGTCCGCGACATTGCCTGGCGAGCACAGCTGCGTTTGTGCAACCGCTATCGCCGCCTGTCCGCAGCCGGCAAGCCCAAGGTGGTGGTCACCACCGCGATCGCGCGTGAGATGGTCGGCTTCATCTGGGCGATCGCCCGCATGGTGCAGCCCAGACCGGCAATCAGCAGACCAGTTGACGTCCACCAAGATCGAGGAGGGCAACGTTCGATCACGACAAATCCCGGTACGCCTGACGGACGGCAGGGCACGGTTGGGGAACCCTCGTCGCCTGTTATGAGCCGACCTTCGGTCGATGCTCGTCCTTAGAAAGAGGCAGCCCCGAGGCGAAACCGCGGTCATGCGGTAGCCAACCCGCGCATGAGAGCTTGCTCAACCGTCGTCTCGACGACCCTGCCGTTCGCCAGGCGTATCGTTCATCATCAATCTGACTTCAGCGCAGGCTGGAGACAATCGCCGTGCCATGAGGGCTTGATTGTCGAACATGAGAACAGGCAGCGGAAATAGTCACTCTTTGCGGGCTGTACATCCGGAATCGTCACCGGGATGGGTATAGGGGTGACCAGCGAGTGTTCCGTCCGGCTTTCTTTCCGCGTGTCCGCGGCCGCTGACATCGTCCATTTCGTCCTGGCCGAGCCAGGTGAAGGTGACGCCGGACCTTGTCATGGCGGCAGTCGGGCTGGTCCGTGACCGCGCCGAAGCCGAACTCGCCTGAGCCACCGCGATCGAAGCGGATGAGGGCCGGCTCGACCAAGTCGAGATAATCCTGGTCATACTCGTTGGTGTGGTCGATCCGCCAACGGCCGAGAAAGGGTTTTGCAAGGCGGCTCATGGCTCTGCCCCCTGAAAATCATTTGGGGCAAGGAGCTTGGGCATGCGGATCAGGTTGTAGGCGGCGAGCGCGAAGGTGAAACTCATGCCGACGCGCTCGAGGCCGCGGAACTTCGATTGGCGCAGACCGGCAATCGTCTTCAGCCAGCCGAAGATCTCCTCGATCCTTTTGCGCTTCTTCTGGCTGACGCCGTAGCCCGGATGGCGCGTGGTCCGGCCGTCGATCGCCGAACGCCTCTTGGCCTTGCCGGTATCGTAGGCGTTCCGCGCGACAGGCGGGGTGATCGTGAGCTCCCGCAGCTCCATGACGAAGTCTTTTGTGTCATAGCCCTTGTCGCCGCCCACCGTCTTGCTCTTGGCCGGCAGGTCGGAAGCCATCGCCAAAGCCGCCGCGGATTCGGCAGCGCCGATGAACGGGTTGGTGCGCCGTCGACAGCCAGGCCGTTGCGGTTCTCCATGAGCGCATGCCCCATGAAACAGAGCTGGCCCGCCTGGCCGTTGCCCTTGCGATAAAGCCGGGCGTCGTCGTCCGTGGTCGAACCGTGGGTGTCGTTCGAGCGCGTCTCGCCACCTTGGCTGGCGCTCGCCGCCGGCCAACCCGGGCGCTGAAGTCTCGCTCGCCATTCCTGCCGGGGCCGGGAGGCTTGCCCGAACCGTCCTTCGGTCGAAAGCTCTTCATCGATGTCCCGGTCTGCAGGGCCATCGGCCCGAAGATCCGGCATGGCGGGCCCGACCTTCGGCCTTCAGGCGGGGATGCCCGGACCTGGATGAGCGTGCCGTCCACCGAGAAATGCTCGTCGGACAGGAGCCCGTTGATCCGGGCATGGTTCAAAACGGCCGCGAAAAACTTCCCGGCGATGTCACCATCAAGCAACCGGTCGCGGTTCTTCGTGAACACCGTCACATCCCACACCGGATCGTCGATCCCAAGGCCGGTGAACCAGCGAAACAGGAGATTATAGTCCGGCTGCTCCATCAGCCGACGCTCCGAACGCACCGTGTGGAAAGCCTGGAGCAAAACCGCCCGCAGCAACTGTTCCGACGGGATCGACGGCCGTCCGATCGCATCGTCGGCGCTGAGTGGATCGCACGCAGCGGATGCTTCGCCGGAACCCGAGCCTCCAGATCGACATGGCTGAAAGGACTGTCGGAACGGAGCTCGCTGCCACGCATCGCCACCTCAAGTGAATGCACGGCGAAAGAATCACATCAGGTCAGATGCCGCTACACTTTCCCGCTATCAATCCCGTTCCTGATCCTGCGTGAGAGTCCTCCTGTTTTGTGCCGAGTTTTGCCGTGTTTTTTGCGGGAGGAGATCACCGATGAGCGACATTGAAGGCTTCGGTCGGCGGACCAGGGGTCTGAGTGAGATGGCGTTTCAGGAAGCCTATGGCCGTGAGGAGCAATGCCGGGCGGCGTTGTTCGAATGGCGCTGGGGCAGGGGCTGGTCCTGTCCGTCCTGCGGTCATGGCGGTCATTGCCATCTGAAAAAGCGCGCGAAGCCGCAATGCCGTCGCTGCAAGCATCGGGTATCGGTCACCGCCGGCACGATCTTTCACAGCACCAGGCTTCCGCCGAAGGTCTGGTTCCCGGCGATCTGCCACGTCAGCAGGGGCGGGGTCGGGATGGACGACGCCTGTCCCGGCGGTGCCCGCTCCGGCGGCAGGCGCGGCCGCGGCGCGGCTGGCAAAACGCCCTTCATCGCTGCAGCGGGACCACGATCGAGCGCCGTCCGAGGCGAATCCGGCTGAAGACCGTCAAGGGTTTTCGCGGGAAGGAGGTGGAACGCTTCGCCAAGGCCGAAATCGAACCCGGGAGCAGCGCGGTCGGCGACGGTCTGTCCTGCTGGCCGGCGGTCACCGGGGCGGACGTCGATCACTTCCCGATGCGCACCGGTTCAGGCCGAAGGGCGGCACAATGGGCGCCCTTCAAATGGGTCGACACCGTGCCCGGCAACATCAAGACGGCGATCACCGGCACCGATCACCATGTCAGTCCGAAGCATGCCGGGCGTTATCTCGCCAGCTTCGCCTGCCGCTTCGACCGGCGCTACGATCCCGACACCATCACCCGGCGTCTCGCATGGACATGCACACAGACCAAGCCAAATCCCTGTCGGGTCATCATCGCCGGATCACCCTCACGTAGGATCAGGACCTGTTAAGCGTTACGCAAGCGTCGAGACGCGCCGCGAAGTCACATTAAGCCTCCATACAGGAAACCAACAAATCGCTGCCAGCAAGGCGAAGCTGGGCGCAGATGTTGGAAGGTTGGCAAGCCAGGCTTGCAGGCGACACCCGAGAGGCGGAGGAAAGGTTCGCCGCAGCGGAACACTATGCCCAAGTGCATGGCTTTCGATATCTTGCCGTGGAACGCTTCGCCAGACTCCCCGTGGGCCAATTCGTGGATCGTGTCGAGGCTGTCGGCACCAAGCAAGGGCGCCGAGATGTATTCGAGGCGTCAGCGTTGTTGGAACCGTGGATCTACCGGAGTTGACCGTCACTAAAGCACTTGATCTCTACTGAGGCCTTACCAAGTAGAAAATTCTCGGCAAGGACGCTGATCAAACGAGACGCTGGCGCAACACGCGGATCAAAGCGGTCAAGGCTTTCGTCAGCGTAGCGGGAGATAAACCGATAACGGAGATTACACGAGACGACATGCTCGACTTCCGCCAATACTGGCTGGAACGAATCGAGGGCGAGTGCATTACCCCGAATTCGGCCAATAAGGATCTCATCTACCTGGGCAGCGTCCTGAAGACCGTGAACAAGTTGAAAAGTCTGGGGCTTAATCTTCCTCTCGGAGAATTGTCATTTAAAGAGGACCAGGATCGCAGTCGGCCGCCGTTCTCTGTTGCTTGGATAAAAGAAAAGATTTTGGCTCC
>CBDCTL010000017.1:0-463919 GCA_965222015.1 Geminicoccaceae bacterium | reverse complement strand
GTCCCCATGAGCGTATCGATCTCGGCCAAGGGCCCGACGTTCGGGCGCCGAGTGCAGCGGCAACGCTGATCGACGTGCTGGGTTATCATCTCACCCAGCATGGCGATCGCGAACATATCCGCCATTTCGGCGACGAGGGCGAGGGCCGAGACGATCACTTACGCCGAACTCTGGCAAGGGGCGCAATCGATCGCCGCTGGCCTGCGTGACCTTGGCCTCTCCGGCGGCGACACGGTCGCCATCATGTTGCCGACCAGTGCTCGTTTCTTTTCGGTCTTTGTCGGAACGTTGCTCGCCGGTTGCGTGCCGGTGCCGATCTACCCGCCGATGCGTCGCTCCCAGATCGCGGAACATCTCAAACGCCAGGCCGGCATTCTTCGGAACGCCAAGGTCGGCATGCTGGTGACGACCGAAGACGCCTTGTTGTTCGGCCGGCTCATCCGTGCCCAGGTCGAAACGCTGAAGCACGTGTCCACACCGAAACGGCTCTCGATCGACAGCCCCGCCGAGAGCCGGCCATCGCTCACCGCCGACAGTCTGGCGCTTCTGCAATACACCTCTGGGAGCACCGGCGATCCAAAAGGCGTGATGCTGAGCCATGGCAATCTGCTGGCCAACATCCGCGCCTTCGGTGAGGTCATTGACGTCAGTTCGTCGGACGTCGCGGTCAACTGGCTGCCGCTCTATCACGACATGGGGCTGATCGGAAACTGGCTCGGCAGCCTCTATCACGCCTGTCCGGTCGTGATGCTCTCTCCCCTCACCTTTCTGGCCCGACCCGAACGCTGGCTTTGGGCGATTCATCGCTTTGGCGGGACCGTCTCCGCTGCGCCGAACTTCGCCTATGAGCTCTGCGTTCACAAGATTGCATCAGCCGATCTCGAAGGACTCGATCTCAAAAGCTGGCGCATGGCGGGCAATGGCGCGGAGCGAGTCGATGCCGGAACGATCGATGCCTTCACCGAACGCTTCGCGCCCTTTGGCTTCCGTCGCGAAGCCATGAATCCAATGTACGGCCTCGCAGAATCGTCGGTGGCGCTCACCATCACACCACTTGGCCGTGGACCGATGGTGGACCGAGTCGAGCGTCATACCATGCACAGCGATGGACAGGCGCGACCGACCGGGGTGGACGACACTGAGGCCATGACGTTCGTAAGTTGCGGCCTGCCGTTGCCGCGCCACGAGGTGCGCGTCGTCGATGACGCAAATCGTGAGCTTGGCGACCGCCAGGAAGGCCGGCTGCAGTTTCGCGGGCCATCGGCAACCAGGGGATATCTCGACAATCCTGAAGCGACCGAAGCGTTGCACGCCGGCAGTTGGCTCGAGACCGGCGATCTCGGCTATGTCGCAGCGGGCGAGCTCTACGTCACCGGCCGCTCGAAGGACCTGATCATCCGCGCCGGTCGCAATCTCTATCCAGACGAGATCGAGTATGCGATCGGCGATCTCGACGATGTGCGAAAAGGCCGGGTTGCCGTGTTCGCGGTCGACGATCCAAAAGCGGCGACCGAGCGGCTGATCGTCCTCGCCGAAACCAGATTGGAGGATGCCGAGATCAAGACCGGGCTTCGGCGTCGGATCGAGGAGGTTGTCACGGCGCTCACGGACCTGCCGCCGGACGATGTCCTGCTCGTCGGGCCAGGCACGGTGCTCAAGACCGCGAACGGCAAGATCCGTCGGAGCGCTTGTCGAAGCCTCTACGAAAGCGGACGGACCGAACGCCCTGCGCCAGCCCTGGTTCAGCAGTTCCTGGGACTGGTGCAGGCGAGCGTCGCTCCCGAGTTCAAGCGCCTGCGACAAACGACCAAGACAGGGCTCTATGCCGTCTACGCCATTTTGCTGGTTGTCGTCTTCGCACCGATCGTCTGGCTCGGGGTGACAGTCTCGCCAGGAATTTCGGACAGCCGAAGGGTCCTTCGTGCCACCGCGCGTTTCTTCCTCCGATCCGCCGGGCTTCTTCCGCGTGTTCAAGGCTTGGAGGCGCTGCCAAGGGGTGGCGGCTGCGTCCTCATCGCCAATCATCAGAGCTACCTCGACGGTCTTATCCTCTCGGCCGTTCTACCAACGGATTTCGCCTTCGTCGCCAAGCGCGAGCTGGTGAATTCCAGGTTCGCCGGCCTGTTCCTCCGCTCACTCGGCACAGCCTTCGTCGAACGCTTCGATCCGAAGGGCAGCGTCGCCGACGCCAGACATCTCGCCGATCGACTGCGCGCCGGCGAATCGCTGGTCATGTTTCCCGAGGGAACGTTCGAACGTCGCCCGGGTCTTCGAGGCTTCTTCATGGGCGCTTTCATGGCTGCAGCCGAAGCCGAGGTACCCATTATCCCCTGCGCGATCATCGGCACCCGCTCGGTCCTGCGCGCTGAAAGCTGGTTCATGCGCCATAGCAACATCGAAGTCAAAGCAGCCTCTCCCATCCTGCCGACCGGAACCTCCTGGCAGGCCTTGATTAATCTTCGGGATCAGGCGCGCAAAGCCGTGCTGACACGCTGCGGTGAGCCCGATCTCGCGAGCGAGCCAACCTGGCTGGAGAGCGTCGATGCTGGCAAACAAGCGTGAGTTGCAGGCAACGGTGTAAGTCCAGCCGCGTCCTCAGCGCCTGACACGCGTCTTCTATCGACATTGCCGAAGATGCTGCGCCGGCGAATCGAGAACACACCCGGCAAGGTCGCCTATCGGTGGTTCGATGAGCAAGCAGGGCATTGGCAAGAGCTGACTTGGAGTGAGTTCGGACTGCTCGTCACGCGTTGGCAGCGAGCACTCGTCGATGATGGCCTCATGCACGGCGATCGGGTCGGCATCCTCCTGCCGAACGGTCTCGATTGGGTCGCCTGCGATCAGGCGGCTCTCGCCCTCGGGCTCGTCGTCGTGCCGCTCTATCTGACGGATTCGCCTGCCAACTTGCACTATCAGCTGGATCACGCCGGCGTTCGGCTCGTTGTGATCGACCATCATGACCGATGGCGGCGAATCGCGGAGCAGCCAGCCCCTTTGTCCGATTTGCAGCGAGTCGTGATCACCGACGATCCGGGCTCGGCTTCCAATGACGAAACCGGACTCGTGGCGGCTCAACACTGGCTGCCGACCAGGGCTAGGCCAATTGCTCGGTGGTCGCTCTCCGCCGACGATCTTGCCACCATCATCTATACCTCCGGGACAACAGGCCGGCCGAAGGGTATCATGCTGGCTCATCGCAACAAGCTCGCCGCCGCCGAGTCCGTTCTCGACGTCGTGCCGGTCTACGGCGACGACGTGTTCCTGTCCTACCTGCCGTTTGCCCACGTCTTCGAGCGGATCATGGGCTACTATCTGCCGATGATCGTCGGCGCCGAGGTGGCCTTCGCCCGCTCGATCGACACGTTGCGGGACGACTTGCAAAGCATCAAGCCGACCTTGGTGTTGGGTGTGCCGCGAATCCACGAGCGCATCTATTCGGCCGTTCATCACAAGTTCGATCGCCTTTGGATCACACGAAAGCTCCTGAACCTGGCCGAGCAGCTTGGCTGGCGAGCCTTCGAAGCGGGACAGGAACGAACATCAGCGCCGCCATTCCAGCAGGGTTGCGTCTTGCCGTTCTTTCGCGCCCTGATCGCGAGTCCGCTTCTCAAGCGCTTCGGCGGAAGGGTTCGCGTGATGGTCAGCGGCGGCGCTCATCTGTCCGAGCGTGTCGGGCGGTTCATGGTCTCACTTGGTCTGCCCCTGGTCGAAGGTTATGGCCTCACCGAATCGGCAGCCCCCGTGGCCGGTAATCTCGTCGATGACAACATGATCGGCACGGTCGGCAGACCGCTACCCGGCGTCGAGGTGCGCATCGCCGAAAATGGCTAGCTCATGGTGCGCGCGGCGAGCGTCATGGCCGGCTACTGGCGCGATCCGGAACGCACGCAGGCAGCGCTTACCAATGATGGCTGGTTGCATACCGGCGACCTCGCGGAATGGCTGCACGGCAGGATCGTGATCCGCGGGCGTCTGAAAGAACTCCTGGTGACGTGGACCGGCGAGAAGATCGCGCCGACGCCGATCGAGGCGGTCATGGCCGTCGATCCGATGATCGACCAGGCGCTGGTGGTGGGCGACGGCAAACCGTTCCTGGCCGCGATCATCGTCCTGAACAGGAAGGGGTGGCATCGTCTCGCGAAACGGCTCGACCTTCAGCCTGACGACGTGCTTGCCTTGGAGACGGAGGGCGTGAAGCAGGCCGTTCTTTCGAGCCTGCAGAGAGATCTCGTCTCTTTTCCGGACTACGCTCAAATCCGCGCGACGCACCTCACGCTCGAGTCCTGGACCGTGGAGAACGGTTTTCTCACGACGACGCAAAAAGTCAAAAGGCACGCCATCGAGGTTCACTTCGCCGACGACATCGAAAACCTCTATCGAAGCCATGAGCTGGCGGCGTGACGGGTGAAGGATAAGTCGTTGCGCGCGTTCGTCAGGCCATCCGCAGCCGCTTCCACATCTCGGCGGAGGCGGCGCCGACACCCGCCGCGATGGCCAGGGCGAGGGCGAGGCCACCGACGACAGGAATGAGAGCGATGACGCCGAGGACGATGGCCCCGGCGATCGCCCAGCCGATCCGTCCGCCGAGTCGGATGTCGCCGGCACCACGTCGACGTCCGATGAACAGACCGATGCCGTAACTCACGGCGACCAAGCCTAACAACACCAGGATGGCGACGGTCATCGTCAGGGCAAGCCCGAGCGGGATGCCGAAGATGGACGTGAACAGCAGACCCGCGAGTACGACCGCAAGCAGCAGGCCGGCGATGCCACGCCCCAGGTTTGACCAAGGGTGATCCCGAAGCCGATCAGCCGCATCCGACATCAAGCCTGGAACCGCCAGTTGGATGACAGTGACGAGCAGCAGCACGGCGATGGACCAGGCAAGCATGAGCAGCAGGCCGACACGCAGCATGGCGTAGCCGACCGACGTGAGGTCGGGTGTGTCGATCTCGACGCGTCGGATCTCTCCTCCGATCGTCGCACCGTCGGCGATTTCGGGCTCGGTCCCACTGCGGTAGATCAGATCGCCGGCAATGCTGGCGCCGGGGGCGATCACGATCCGCTCGGCCAGGAAATCCGCTTTGCCGTCGATCCTGCCGGCAACCGTGATGCGCCTCGCGGCGGCACGCAGGCTTCCGCCGATGCTTCCTTCCATGTCGATCCTTTCCGCCGCCAGCCGAGCGTCGCCGCCGACGGTGCCTCCTGATGCAATTCGCATCGAGCGCGCAGCCGCGACAAGATCGTCCTCGATGATACCGGCGATATTGATCGTACTCGCCGCTGTGATCATGTCTGCTACGATCCCATTACGCAGATCGACGTCGTAGCCCGCAATGATTGCGTTTTCGGCTTTGGCGCCGTCGAACGTGACGTCGCGGCCGGCGGCAAAGACATCGTCTGCAACATCGGCGCTCACGCGCACGGATCGTCCCGCGAGGAACTGCATATCGGTGTGGCTGCCCTCGAGCGTGACGTTCTCGCGCTCCAAGTCATCGGACTGTCCCAGCGATTGCGGTGTGAACACACCGACCAGGAATAGACCGAGCAAGAACACAGAGAGCGCCTGTCGCGTCAGGCCTGTCTCCCGACGGCAATCATTGGATTTCATGGCGCTCGCCTCAGGGGCTGACGGTGACGAAAGCGAATCATCTTGGAGATTTTATGCTGCAAGCTGTTCTGGGAGCTTGAGCTGGATCAAGGGATCGAGAGATGTTGATCTTGATCAGTGCCGCACCGCCAGTGAACGCCCATCGTCCTCTTGCTTAGCCCTGTCGGCTCGAATGGGAGAGGGATATGGGGTTGACCAAGGTCGCTATCTGCTGCGGAGTCCTGATGACGCTCTCGATCTCGACGGCGCTCGCCGAAGGCGATGTCGCCGTCGGCGAGGAAATTGCTCGCGAATCATGTGTGCGATGCCACAATGTCGAACCCGACGGTCCCTTCAAGGAGCACCCGCCGAGCTTTGCCGCCATCGCCATCTATCGATCGGAGGAACAGATCTACGGCCGCATCATGTTTCCGCCGCTGCATTCATCGATGCCGGAAGTCGGCTACATGCTGTCGCCTGATAATGTCGAGCATCTCGTCGCCTATATTCGCTCTCTCGAACCGCAATAGGACGCTGACCATCCGGTGACGGCTCGCAGGCGTCATGGCCGCCATGGAACGATCCTCCTTCTGCTCGGGGTTCTCGCTGCCTGTGCGCCGCAGCGGACGATCGAAGCCATCAAGGTCCTGGGCGATGTCTCGGCTGGAGAGGGTGCAAGTCGGCTCAAGGCCACCACCCGCAGCCCCGAGCGCAGGACCATCCGCAGTGTCTCATCGGGTCGTATCCTCGGCGATCTCTACTGGCCGGGTGACGAAGCCCAAGCCGCGCTGGTCCTCGTGCCGGGGGCGGTTGAAGACGGAAAGAATGATCCACGTCTGATCGCCGTTGCCAACAGCTTCGCCCGAGCGCGCTTCACCGTCCTCGTCCCCGAAATTTCCGGTCTCAACACCCAGCACCTGAGCGCCGAGCACGCGCAGCCGATCGCGCAAGCGATCCAAGCGCTCGCAGCCTGCACAGCATCGACGAACGAGTCTGGGTCGATCGGCGTCGCAGCCATCTCCTATGCGGGCGGCCCTGCCCTGCTGGCTGCATTGGATCCCGCGACCGGCGCTCACATTCGATTCGCCCTGATCATCGGCGGCTACTTCGATACCGAAGCCATGATCACCTTCGCGACCACGGGCTACTTCCGACGCGGCCCGGACGGACCATGGCAATACCGGGAGCCCAATGCCTACGGCAAATGGCTGTTCGTGCAGGACAATGCCCCTCGCCTCTCCGATCCGAAGGACCAAAAAGCGCTTGCGGAAATCGCCGTACGCAAACTCGAGCACCCCAACGTGGACATCACCGATCTCAGAGCCGACCTCGGTCACGAAGGGCTCGCCGTCATGGCCTTGCTCGACAATCGCGACCCCGACCGAGTTCACCCGCTCATTCAGAACTTACCAGCCGCAATCCGGACCGAGCTGGAGGCGCTCGATCTCAAGCGACAGAGTCTGTCGCAACTGCCTTTCGACTTGCTGTTGGTTCACGGTCGAGATGATCCGATCATTCCCTCGACCGAAAGCGCAGCGCTGGCTGCCGCTGGACCCGATGACCAAACGTCGCTCTACATCGTCGACAGCCTCGCTCATGTCGAACTCGGACCGGCTGGCCTGATCGACGGCATCAAGCTCCTGCGCGCCGTCTATCGCCTCCTGACATTGCGCGAATCCTTGCCGGCTCCCGACAAGGCAGCGTGCTTCGACAGCCTTCAGGCCAAGGTGTCACCCTACTAGCGATTCGGTTTTCGGCTCTTCTCTGGTTCAGTCGGTGTCTCTCCGGGCTCTTCGCGTGAGGCCTCGTAGTAACTGCGACACTCTTGCTCGCGGCCGCGAACGACTCTCTTACCGATCAGGCTGCCTCGCGTCTCGGTGACGATGGTGTGCTGGCCCTCGGGCTCGCTGTCGCTGTGGAAATAGACCACGACCCAATCATCGGTCCGCTCGAGGTCATGGGCGCGCGCGGTGTTCGAGAACATGGTAGTGAAGTGCCAGGCACCCCGCTCGGTGTGCAGGATCGGCAGCCAGGCCTCACCGCTCGGATTGAACCGCTTGGGCGCGATCTTCTGCAGCGACCCGCGCTCGGCTTTGCCGCGATACTCCCGATCGACGTCGAGCAGCACGGCGATATCCGGCCGGGCGTTGTCATCCGGCCCTGGGGTCCATCGACGCGTGCGCGAAAGACGTTCCGCCACGGCCGCGCGCAGCATGGCCGCACGCCTCGACCCGATCCCGGGCAGATGCTCCAGCCGTCCGTCACGGCAGGCCGCCTCCAGCTCCTCCAGACTTTCAACATTCAGCTGTTGATGGATCTGTTCGGCAAGTCGGGGGCCGATCCCGGGAATGGACTGAAAAAGCTGCTCCGGATCGACCGTTCCTCGCAAACGTTCAAGCTGCATCCATTTTCCGGTCTGCACCATCTCGGCGATCGCGCGTGCCAGAGAATCGCCGACACCGGGCAACTCGGTCAAGCTGGCCGCGCCACCTTGTTCCAGCAGGCCCGGAAGGTCTTGCTTCAGCGACCTGATTGTGCCCGCCGCGCGCCGATAGGCGGAGACGCGAAAAGCATTGGCATGCTGCTGCTCCAGCAGGTCGGCCGCCTCGGCGAGACGATCGGCGACACGGTGGTTGTCTACGTATTGCGTCATCAAGCATCCAGTAGAGCCAATGTCGTCAGGCGGCGTTGACGTGGGTCAAAGCGTTTCGAGGGTCTGCGGTCGAGCATGAGGTGCATATAGTGTCGACGTCCTTCCGCCCCTGGTGGCCGGATCAACGTCGGCGACTGCAAGGCCAGCTACGGAGGAAGCGATGAATTTCCGTCCGCTTCATGATCGTGTGTTGCTTCGTCGTGTCGAGGAGGAGGAAAGAAGTGCCGGTGGCGTCATCATCCCGGATACGGCCAAGGAAAAGCCGATGCAGGGCGAGGTCATGGCGGTGGGTTCGGGCGCCCGCAACGCGAAGGGCGAGGCCATCCCCCTCGACATTGCCGTCGGCGATCATGTGCTCATCGGCAAGTGGTCGGGCACCGAGGTGAAGCTCGATGGCGAAGAGCTCCTGATTCTGAACGAGTCCGATATCCTTGCAACGATCGAAACGGGATGACGGCCGGTAAGCAGGCGATGTCGTGCGCCTAGCCACCATCTTGGCCGCAGCGATCGGACTTCTCGCATCGATATCCACCGCTGCCTCCTCAAAAGACGTCGCTATTTCGGTCTATGGCGGGCGGCTGAGCACCAACGATTGGGTCGAAGTCTTTGCGCCGCCGCGATGGGACTTCGTCGACTCCTACCTGACGGCGCTGGCCATCTCGCGGCAGGCGGGATGGCAGTCGAAAACCGCCCAAACGGAATTGGAAGGCCAGATCGTCCGACATGTCGGCGTGCAGGACCATTGGGAGTTCAACCTGCTCGGCGTCATTCGCCGGACGGCGCTGCCCTGGGACGAGACGCTCGACATGAGCCTCGCCGGCGGCCTGGGCCTGTCCTACGCGACCGAACGCCCCGAGGCGGAAATCGATTTCGAAGGCGATACCGAGCGCCTGCTGGTCTACTGGATGCTGGAAGCGGATGCCGCCATCCCGAGAACGGATGCCTGGTCGATGCTCGCGCGCCTGCATCACCGATCCCCGGCCTACGGCCTGCTCGGCGACGGCGGCGGCGCCAACGTCCTGGCCGTTGGCCTTCGATATCGCTTTTGACCGACGGACGACAGCATCACGGACATAGGAACTCCTTTTTTCAATCGGATCCGTTCAGCTTCGTCTTGCGCACTGTTGGGCAGAGAAAGAAAGCCTCGGCCTCGCCGCCGCTGCGCTCTGATCAACGGACGGTCACCCGTTCCAGCGACCCGTCCGGACTTGATTGGAGGCTTATGTCAAACCGAGCGCACTCGCGGTCGATCCGACGATGCAACCAAGCGGCATCGGTCGCCGGCGCACGGTTCAATCGAAAATGCTTGATCTGCATCGGCACGAGCGTGAACTCGGCGAGCCGGCCGCTCTCGTGATCCATCGTCACGAAGTACATCAGTTTGAGATCGCCGCGAAATCCTCGATGTCCGCGGCAGTGAGGCAGGAAACACTGTCCGGGCTCATGCGGTAATTGATACCCATTGCTTCGAAGCTCTCGCTTCGCGTGATCGCGATCTCCAGATTGATCAGGCGGACATCCGGGCGTTGCCGTCCGAATTCGCCGAGCGCATCGCCCCACACATAGGCGAAGTCCGCAGGCATCGGGATCGGACCATTGGCCTTCTCGGCAAGCGTCACATAGTCGATGGCGGATTACGGATATCGTTCATGAAGCGCTGGATCGGAGGGGTGCGACAGAATCTGATCGATCCCGCGGCCGGGCATCACGTCAACGCAGAGGAAAATCTTGGTTCGTTGCCGTCCATGGCTGCCATCGGTAGCCTCGAGCATGCGTGCGATCGACATCGCTGGCCTCGGTGAAAGAGCCGCTACGATCGCCGAGACGCTCGGACCAAACCAAGCTAGCGGATGGCGACGGCTGAGGCTCGCCGATACCTGAACATTCCTTCGACCTGATTCTGGCCGGCTTCGTCGCCGTTGCCCTGCTGTCCTCCTTTCCGCTGGAGCGGGCCGGGACGGGCGAGGCCCTAATTGGCAGGCGCGACCAGATTTCGGACATGATGCAGGCCATCCGTCTGAGCGCCCTTGAGCTGGATCAACGCATCTCCTCGCCAAAGCTGCTTGAGTTCTTTCGCAGGCTGGGATGCTCCAGGAATGACCTAACTGGGCCCTGTGTCGGTCAATTTGTCGGTCAGTGAGAACTGGGCATCGACCCATGCCGGCAGACATGGTTCGCCACTGATAGGACGCCGAAATCTTCGGAAGGTGCCATCCATGGTCCAGACCGACAGGCATGCAGCCATTGATCCCGGTTGGGAGCATTTCTCGCATGATGCCGATATCGGCGTACGCGGCTTCGGCTCAACCCGGGAACAGGCATTCGAAGAGGCTGCGCTCGCCCTGATGCATGTGATCACTGACGTGCACAGGGTCCAACCGCAGGAACTCGTCGACGTGACCTGCGAGGGCGAGCGGCTTGAGGTCCTGTTGGTCAGATGGCTGAACGCCCTGATCTTCGAGATGGCGACCAGGAAGATGCTGTTCAGCCGATTCGCCGTCGTATTCGATGACGGCAAGCTCAAGGCTCGAGCCTGGGGCGAGCCAATCGATTATCTGCGGCATGAACTGATCGTCGAGGCCAAAGAGGCGACGAACACCGAGCTTGAGGTCGAGCCCGAGCCTGGCGGCCGCTGGGTCGCCCAATGCGTTGTTCATGTCTGAGGCATCAAGGCATCCGGTCGCCGCAGGAGCGTCGCCAAACTTCTCCATCCAAGCACGAACATGGTCCAATCCGGAATCGAAGGAAAGCCCATGACAACTCAGGACCCTGAAGTCCCTGAACCACCTGTCGAAACGCCGCCCGAATCACCTGAGGAAGAACCCGGCCAGCCGCCATCCGAACAACCGCCGGCCGCGCCGCAGGAATCCCCGCCTGAACAGGAACCCTTTGTCCCGTCGACGCCTCCGGATGAAGTGCCAGCCCAATTCAAAGCCTGATGCTCATCCGACACCAGGCAACTCCCGCGAGCCGCCTAAACAGGTCATGCGTGAGAAGGACGACCGGTTCTTTCTCAATGAACTGGATTGTGAAGGTGAAGTATGAACGAGCAAAATGTCGTGGTGATGGACGGGCCTGGACCCTTCTACTTCGGGCGGCTGGAGGCGCCTATCAGCTTGCTTCCCGCCGACAATACCGGCGCTGTCGCGATCGAGGGAGAGATGGAAGTCGACGACACCGGACGGCGCGTCGACATGCGCATTCCCATCGCGAAAAGCAACTTGGCCAGGCTTTGCAGATCGCTGCAGGACCTCTCGTGATGTTTGACGGAGGCGGACAGACCATTCTTGCGGTGAGGTGCCCGTGGTGCTGCCAAAAAACACCGCCAAGCGGATGAGGGGCAACGCTTCTTGACCCGAATTAATGCCGATGCAGTCGACATCGGGCTGTCTGGTCAATAACGGCTGTATGCGGTCCGGCAACACGCAGCACGATCGCAGTGATCGCATGACAAAGACGGTATTGTAAGACGGACACCAGATGGGCTGCCGCGGTGCGAGGAAGGATACCAAATGACCGACCATGCATTCTCAGATAAGTCGATTGCGGCAGGCTTCGCCGAACAGGATTTCGGACATCTCGATCCTTCGGATCGTCGCAAACTCGTCACCCTGATGGCCCGGATCGCCGAGCAGGCCTATCGCCGCGGCGCCTACCAGAGTGTGAAGCTCGTCGGCGACGACTCGGATCTCCTGCCCCGTGATCTCTTCGGCTGGCGGCATGGCCGATCGCTGGATCAATCACCCTGGCTCGATGACACGACTGTCGAGTCGTCGATCGAGCGTCTGTTCGCCGAATGCGCCGACCTCGAGGCTCTCGGCTTCGACAGACCGATTGCAGACGACGATTCTGGGGCAGCCAGCACCTGACCGACGCTTTCGTCGCGTCCTTAAAAGACGGTCCGGTTGGACCAAATGACTTGGCAATGCCATCAGGTTGTATCGACCTGACCAGATACTTTCCTGCGGACGAATGACCATGACATGCCAATCGCCATCACAGTGGCGATGGTTACCAGGACGATCCAGGCTACAATCTTTGGCTCGCGTGGATCGAGAAGCTGGGCATCGATCAGCCACCATATGATCGCGAAAAGAAGAGCCGTAGCCAGCCCGATGCCAAAGAAACCGAGCGCTTCCCACGTCGCTCGTAGATACATGACAAAACCGATCAAGATCGCTACGCCGAAGACGAGTTTTAGAGGCAGGTTCTCGCCGGCGCGCTCCTGAATCCAGTGATAGTAAGAATAGCCCGTCGGATTGACAGTGCCGATCACCAACACCAACGCCCCAATCCATCGCGCCAAAAAACGTCCGACGCTCAAATGAGCGCCTCCGATCGGGCGACTTCAGGCTGAAGCTTGGTTCCAATGAGCAACCATATCAAACGCCTGAAGCGCAAACGCACGTCCCAGACCCTTGGATGATGATCATGGCTGAAGCTTGGTTCCAATGAGCAACCATATCAAACGCCTGAAGCGCAAACGCACGTCCCAGACCCTTGGATGATGATCATGCCGACATTCGAACATTAAAGGCCTCCCGTCCACGCTTAACTCATCAACCGGACAGCCCAGTCACTCGGCAAGAATGATGCCATGCCGGCAATCTCTGGCGTTGAGCGAGATCAAACCCAGAACGGGGTCAGCGACACGGAACCAGCGGTTTGCGCTCCAGGGGTTCGGCCGTAGCCGCATTTCCCGAAATCGGACACATTTTCTTGGAGATCGGTCAAATCCCTTTCGGTCAGATGTTCTTTGACCAACTATCTGGACGGAGATGATGGCGGCGAACCATGCTCATCCATTCAGCCTCGGTGTGCGCTTGACGCGATTGGCGGCTGCCTGAAGTGTCGAAGCCTGGACTTTTTCAAACGCCCTGACTTCGATCTGGCGAATACGTTCGCGCGAGACGCCGTGGATCTGGCTGAGGTCGTTCAGCGTTTTTGGATCGTCGCTGAGACGCCTCTCGGACAGGATATGCCGCTCGCGATCGGTCAGCTTGCTCATCCCTTTGGCGAGAAGCGAACGGCGCCAGGCGAACTCGCTGGCTTCGGCGACAGCATGATCCTGGGCTTCGTCCTTTGATTCCAGGATGTCTTGCCACTGCAGATCACCGTCGACGCCGACCGGCATCGCCAGTGACCGGTCGTGAGCCGAGAGGCGCTCGTTCATCTCGATCACGTCGGCCTCGGTGACATCGAGTGCCCCGGCAATCCGCTTGACGGATGCCCGTTGAAGCGTGCCTTCACCGAGCTCTCCAAGCCCAGCCTTCAAGCGTCGGAGATTGAAAAAGAGCTTCTTCTGCGCTGCCGTCGTTCCCATTCTCACCAGAGATCGATTGCGCATGACATACTCGCGAATCGCCGCTTTGATCCACCAGCTTGCATAGGTCGCGAAGCGAAAGCCGCGCTCAGGCTCGAACCGTTTCAGCGCCTGCATCATGCCGAGATTGCCCTCGGCGATCAGCTCGTCGAACGGCAGCCCGTAGCCTTGGAATGCCCGAGCGATCTTGATCACAAGGCGCAAATGGCTGCCGAGCAGGCGTTCGGCGGCCTCGGGGTCTTCTGTCGCCTGCCAGCGCTCCGCCAATTTCCGTTCTTCATCCTGGCGCAGGATCGGGAAGCGCTGCGCCTGCTGCATGCTCTGCCCCAGGGCGTCCTGGAGCTCGATCGGTCTCGTCTTCATTGGTACTGTGGCGCTACCTTGCAGGACTGCCCGACAGATATCAGACAGTCAAAAAACCAACTCATGACGCGCCTTATCGCAACTGACAAGAATGCATGCCAGTGATAGTCGGTCCGTTTCTTGGGATTTCATCATTTAGTATTTGATCCCATATATGGCTTTGATTCTTTTTTATTCAATATTTTCAATTTATTTTTTTCATAGCATTTAGCTTTTACATGATGAAAGCTGGCAATCCGTCGAAATTCTTATCATGGGCTGTGAAATCTGCGCGTCCCAATCAATCTTCACATTGCCTGAAAGCTGGCGACGAAAGGATCAGCCACGTATCATCCCAGCGTTACGTCCAGAAACATCATGACCACCAGCCCGAAGGTGAGGCCTGCGATCACGATGATCGCCGATGCGACCACCGAACCGGTGAGCTCTTCCGCGACGTCCAGTCCGGGGATGATCAGGGAGAAGAACGATGCCGCCAGCATCACCCCCGCCGCAAAGCCCAGAAAGGCATCATGAGCCCGCTGCGACATCGACCAGCGAAACAGACCGGCACCGATCCGACAGCCGTCATCGCGCCGGCGGCAAAACCGCCCGCAAGGCCCATCAAGACGATCTGCGAGCTATTCATAAGTCCAAGGCGGAGGCGGCAGCGTGCCGCTCCGTCCACGGCGGCACCCTCCCGAGATTCTCCCGACAGGTGCCGCTTCGCCGCTATAGTTCGACGAGTTCGGTGTGGCCAAAGCCTTTGCTGTAGTCGAGGAGTGAGATGACCTTAGGCTCAATCCTGAACAGGACGCCGTACTCCGTTCCTGTTGGAACGTACTCCGCAATTTGCGGGAACTTCTTGAAAAATTCCTTGCCGACCTTGTCCTGTTCCTCCGGATCCGAAATGAGCACCGCGATGCCTCCAAGTGAAAGGCCTTCGATCTCATCCCATCGATTATACGGACGGTTGATCGTTGCTGACACCTTACTGCATTTTGCTATGTTTCTTGCCTTTTGCGAGTCTTCGGATGCTCCGAAGTAGATGATCAAGCCGTCATTGGCATAGCTCACGGTCGTTGCCTGCGGGTAGCCGTCGTCGCGCACGGTAGCGATGGTCATGTCCTGGGCGTCGTCAATGATCGAAACGATCTGATCACGCAGCTTCCGATCCATCCTGTCCTCCCGCTTTGACGTCAGACGATCACGATCGCGCCGATCGGCGTGACGGGCATTGATGCGGGTCAACGATGGCCGAACCAGTTTGTCACCGACGATGTAGACGTGTCTGGCGGGCGGTGGTGTTCGCGCTAGTCTGCGCGCGGCGGCCACTCGAGGCTGAAGCCGTTGCTTTGGATCGATTGCGGTTCGCAATTTACTCCGGACGTCCAGACATAGGAACGCTTGGAGCCTGCCAGTGTCGAGGGCCGACCTACGCCTCATTGGTCACATTGTGCCATGACTTCTTGATCAAACCATGCCGCTTCTTGGCGTCCAGCCGGCGCTGCTTCGCACGCACGCTCGGCCGGACCGGTTTCCGTTTGGCCGGAGGGATGGCTGCCTGCTTCAACAGGCCGATCAGCCGGGCGCGCGCATCCTCGCGGTTCTGCTCCCGGGTCCTGAACCGCCTTGCGGTGATCACGATGACGCCGTCACTGGTCAGTCGCTTGCCGGCAAGGCGCGCCGCACGAGTACGCACCTCATCCGGCAGAGACGGCGAATGCAACAGATCGAACCGTAGCTGCACGGCTGACGAAACCTTGTTGACCTTCTGCCCGCCGGAACCCGAAGCGCGAACGAAGGTCTCCTCGATCTCGCTCGGATCGATGTCGATCCGTTCAATAATCCCGATCATGCCAGCCTGCCGCCTAATCTTCTGTACACCTGCCTACTCCGCTGCCAGGTCCATGCCGGCGACGTGGCTTCGCTCCCAGTCAGTGATGTAGTCCCGGGTCAGGGGTACCGCGTCCTGGGTCTTGGCGAGCTGAAGCTGGAACACCATCAGGTGGCCTCGCCTAAAGCCGAGTTCGGCGCCGATCAGATAGAACTCCCACATGCGGCTGAACCGTTCGTCATAGAGGCGGTTCACCTCGTCGCGATGGGCCTCGAAACGCCGACGCCATAGTCGCAGGGTTTCGGCGTAATGCAGACGCAGGATTTCGACGTCGGTCAGCCAGAGCCCGAGATGTTCGACGACCGGCAGGACCTCCGACAAGGCGGGCGTATAGCCCCCTGGAAAAATGTATTTGCGCGTCCATGGATTGGTGTAGCTGGGCCCATCCATCCGGCCGATCGAGTGCACCACGGCAATGCCGTCATCGGTCAGAAGGTCGCGGATCTTCGAGAAGAACGCCGCATAGTGCGGAACGCCGACATGCTCGAACATCCCCACCGAAACGATCCGATCGAACCGGCCGGTCTGCTCGCGGTAGTCGCGAAGTTCGAAGGTGACCCGATCATCGAGCCCCGCCTCCGCTGCCCGTTCGCGGCTCGCTACGTGCTGCTCTTTCGAGAGCGTAATGCCCAGCACCTCGTCAGCACCGGCTTCAGCCAGGGTGAGAGCGAGGCCGCCCCATCCGGAACCGATGTCCAGGACCCGCTGTCCTGGCCCGAGTCGGAGCTTCGCAGCCAGATGGCGCTTCTTGTCGTGCTGCGCCCGTTCAAGATCGTCATGGTCATGGGTGAAGTAGCCGCAGGAATATTGCCGGTCGGAATCAAGAAAAAGATTGTAGAGCTGTTTCGAAAGATCATAGTGATGCTCGACATTGACCCGGGCGCGTCGGATCGGGTTGTGTTGCTGAAGACGGCGCACCCAGTAGCGCATGTGCTTCAGACTTCGCACCAGGCCATGTCGTTCGAGACGATGCTCGTTGGTCGCCAGCATTTCCAGCAGGGTGCGAAGGTCGCCCTCTTCGATGGTCAGCCTGCCGTCCATGTACGCTTCGCCCAGGTGCAGATACGGATTCCAGCAGAGCTGGTAGGGAAGCAGCCGGTCATGAAGGCGGATCGCGGCGTGAAGACCCGTCGAGCCGCCGACTTGATGGCGCCGGCCATACGCATCGACAATCGTCAAACGGCCCGAGCGAATCCCACACCGAGCGAGATGCGCCAGCAACATCCGATCCTCCCTCCCGCTGCCAGCCTTCTGAAAGCGTTCGACAGCCGGTTTCTGTCTGCTGTGCCTGGTCTCCTCCCTACTAGGAAGGCGGATACCGTGGACCGCCTTGATTTGGATCAGACTTTCCGGCTCAGCCGGTCAACCGACGATACGGCCGTCGACGATCCTGATCTGGCGGTCGGTCCTGGCGGCGAGGTCGAGGTCGTGGGTGACCATGACGATGGCTCTTCCGGTCTCGTCGACCAGCTTGCGAAAAATCGTCAGGACCTGCTCGCTCGATGCCGTATCGAGATTGCCGGTAGGCTCGTCGGCAAGAAGAACCATCGGCTCGTTGGCCAGTGCACGCGCGATCGCCACGCGCTGGCGCTCGCCACCGGAGAGCTGCGCCGGAAGCTTGTGGGCGTGGTCCTCGAGACCGAGCGATGCGAGGAGTGTGCTTGCGCGCGTCTCCATCGCCGCCTGGTCGAGCGCACCGAGCGCCCGCATGGGCAGCATCACATTGGCCAGAGCGGAGAACTCCGGCAGCAGAAAGTGAAACTGAAAGACGAAGCCGAGCAGCGACAGGCGAAGATGCGCGCGCGCCGCTTCGTCAAGGCGATTGGCTTCACGTCCCTGCACGAACACCTCACCCGACGTCGGCACATCGAGCAGGCCGAGAAGATAGAGAAGGGAGCTCTTGCCTGACCCCGACGGCCCGGTGATCGCGGCGAATTCGCCGCCATCGATCGTGAGATCGATGTCCCGGACGAGCGTCGTTACCACGCCGTCGCCGATCGTCCTCGTGACGTGATCCAGCTCGATCAGAGGCGCATCGACATCGCCTTCGGTCGGCATCACGAAGCGCCTCGAATGATGTCGACCGGATGGACCCGTGCCGCCTTGCGCGCGGGCAGATAGCCGGCGACCGCCGAGGCCGAGAGTGCGACCAGGGCAGCGAGCGTATAGTGGACGAATGTGTAGTGGATCGGAATGTGGCTAGCATCCATGAAGGGGCTCCTGATTTCGATCGTGCCGAGCCCACGGCTGAGCACATAGCCCAGCGCCCATCCGACGATCGTGCCGGCCACGCCGATCAGAAGCGCTTCGATCAGGAAGATACGCCGCACCATCGTCTCGGTGAAACCGAGGGACTTCAGGATGGCGATGTCGCGGGTCTTCTCGTGGGTGATCGTCGAAATGATGTTGTAGGTGCCGAAGGACGCGACCAGCAGGATCGCACCGACAACCGTGTACATGATGACATTGCGGATTTCGAGGGCGGAGAGCAGATCCTCGTTCGCTTCCTGCCAGGATACCGACTTGTAGCCGGTCTGGGCTTCGACGCGCCCCGCCACCGACCTGGCACCCATGATATCGTCGACCCGGATGCGGATCGCATTGACCAGGCCCGTCTGCCCGGCCAGGATTTGCGCCGTCTTGATCAGTGTGTAGGCCTGGGTCTCGTCGATCTGAGCTATGCCTGAATGAAGCAAAGCGACCACGGTGCATGACAGTCGCCGACCCGTGCCCGAAACCAAAGTGATGGTGTTGCCGACGCGGGCACCAATCTTCGACGCCAGGCGATCGCCGAGAATGATCGCGTTGGACGACGTGTAGAGGTCATCGAGGCTGCCCTCTCGGATCTGGGTCGGGAGTTTGGAGACATGTCGTTCGCGCCTTGGATCGACGCCGGTGACATTGGCAGCCGTGTCCCTGCCGGCATAGCGGATCACGGCGCGCGATTCGACGGACGGCGCGATCGCGCCGACCAGGCCTCTTTCGAGGTTGGCGATGATCGCGTAGGGGTTCTTGATCCCGGGACGTGTCACCGGCGTTCGCAGGCCCGAGAACTGAACGGCCTCATATAGATCCTCGACCGGCTGACGCGGCGGGTCGCGCCGTTCGTCTCTGATCGTGATGTGCGGCAGCGCGTCGACCAGCTGCTCGATGAAATCGCGCTGGGATCCATCCATTAACGCCGCCATCATCACCGAAAATCCCACCCCCATCGCCACACCCAGCATGCCGACGAACGTCTGCCGCACACGGGACAGGACATGAGTTCGGGCAATATCGAGGATCAATCTCATACGGCGTCCGCCTCGCTCGGGCGAATGCGCGCGCCATCCTCGAGATCCTCGCGAAATGGCGACAGCAGCATGTCGCCCGTCTTTGCACCGTTGCGAAGCTCGACCAGACCTGATCCCCTGATGCCGACGTCCACAGATCGTCTCACCGCCCGGCCGTCCTCGACCATCTGGACCATACCGTCGATGATCGCCTCCGCCGGAACCAGCACGACGTCCTTCGCCTCCCGGACGATGATGTTGGCCTCGACACTCATGCCGATCATCAACGGCGTATCGTTGGGCAGCAGCAGATAGGCACGAAAGGTCTTCGTTTCCGGATCGCCTTTCGGTGTCAGCCGTTGAACGGTGGCCGCAAGCGGTTCGCCGGCATGACCTTCATGGCGCAGCAGCACGCGCTGGCCTGGCCTGACTTTTGTGATATCGTCTTCATTGACTTCGGCAACGACCCGCAGCGGCCTCGCCTGACCGACCCAGAGAAGTGCTTCGTTCGCCGCCGTGCCGGCGATCTCGCCGACCTCACCATCCCGGCGCAGCACGATGCCGTCCATCGGCGACTTGAGTGCCAGGTCCTCGATGCGATCCTGCTGCGCCAGGAGGCGTGCTTCATATTCCCGAACCTGGGTCAGCGCTTCTTCATAAGCGATGCGCGACGCTGCATTGCTTTCGACCAGCCTCGCCAGGCGATCGGCGTCGGCCCTGAGGCGCTCCAGGCGGGCTTCGATTTCCGTCAGCACCGCCTGCTCCTCGGCGTCGTCTAGGCGGGCCAGAACATCGCCTTTCTTGACCGGCTCACCCTCGCAGCTGCAAAGCTCGACGACGCGCTTTCGCTGCAGCGCCACGATCTTGGCCCAGTGAAGCGGTTCCACGATACCGGTCGCATAGACTACCTGGGCCGCATCGCCGCGCACGGCCGACGTCACGCTGGCCGAAGCTCCGCGCCACAACGAGAACGAGACGATCATCGCCAGGACCAGCAAAGACAGCAGGATCGCGAGTGCGCGCCAAGGGCCGGCGCTGACCGACCGCAGTTTTAGTGCTGGCAAAGTCTGATCTCCCGGTCAGCCACGATCTCCTCTCCATTGCACGAGAAGTTCAACTCAGACTGCCCTGCTCTTCACGTCCTTTTTCAGTGTTACAGCATGATAGCGGGTCGATGATGACCGTGAATCATGATTGGGCCAAGGGAGCCCGTACGCTGCTAAAGGCAGAGTTGAAGCACAAGGAAGACGGATATAAAGAATTGGCGAGCCGACTAACCGAGGATAGCATGCCGGAAGCCGAAACCTTGGTCACCAACAAGATCCCACGCGGTACATTCAGCGTCGCGTTCATAATGCAGTGCTTGAAGGTGATTGGATGTCACACGATAAGGTTGGATTCCTGATCGTTACGATTGCCATTCTGGCAATTTCATTGCCAATATTAGGCTTGGTTCATAGGACAGCTTCAGAGTCAAAAAAGCAGAATCACTCAAACGCCCATCAAACAAGTCAAGATAATCGAAAAAGTGCCGCACAACATCCACCCCCCAAACCGATAGGGACGATCGAGCATTTCATCGACGCCATTGCAGGAAATATTGATCGTCGCCCAAATTCCGAAGGCAAATTGAGCGACATTATTATCAGGGCGAGCAGGACCTTATAGCTCAGCGCATAATGGCTCGATGGACGTTTGTTATAGCTATCGCGACTGTCATCTCCGTTGTTGTCGTTGCCATCGGCCCTGGCCTTGTCTACGCGACTCTCCGAGAGAGCCGGCGACTGACCGGCGAAGCCATAAAGGCCACGGAAATCCAACGAGAGATAATCAAAGCTGGCCAGTGGGTGCACATCGACATATGCCCCATAGCAACCGCTTCGGCTCCTTTGGAGTGGGACGGAGGCAAGCTTTCCTTGAGGTTCAAAATCAACCTCGAAAATGCTGGAGTTGGCCCTGCCATCAATGTCGCCGCGCGAGGGCGCGATCTCAATGAGATGTTCGGGGATGACAGTGTGGAATCCATCGAAGAGATCAAAGGCACGTGCAAGGCGATGTCCAGATCTCTCGGGCAAATTGTAACCTGATCCTGCGTGAGAGTCCTCCTGTTTTGTGCCGAGTTTTGCCGTGTTTTTTGCGGGAGGAGATCACCGATGAGCGACATTGAAGGCTTCGGTCGGCGGACCAGGGGTCTGAGTGAGATGGCGTTTCAGGAAGCCTATGGCCGTGAGGAGCAATGCCGGGCGGCGTTGTTCGAATGGCGCTGGGGCAGGGGCTGGTCCTGTCCGTCGTCGGGCGTGGACGGCGCGGCAGCGCTCATCCACCGCTGCCAGGTGATCGCCTCGCACTGTTCTTGATGGGAGATTCAGCAAGAGCAGACTGCGGCAATGAAGGTCTCTTCGAACCTTCGCACCATCTCTTGATGGCTCGCTGAGCAGGATCAATGCAACGGGGCCAAAGGCGGCTTCTACTGGCGTGATCGTACTCTTTGAGAGGGCGCGGAAATGCCAAGGGTTGTTGCGTCTATGGTCGTGGTCAGCGGATTGCTTGCACTCTTCAGCTGTGAAACGAGCGATCTGAAAACCGACGAAGCAAGCCATGCTCTCTACGCCGATACGCTTCATTTCGTTGATGCATTAGGGGACGCCATCGTCCTGCCGCCGCGTCTGGAACACAGCGAATTTGCCGTGTTCGAGCATGAGAATATCGGCGAAACCGTGTCGACCGTCATGGCCTCCATCGAGAAGCCAGCGAAATCTGCGCCAGCCGGTAGTGAAAGAAGCCTGAGTTCGATCCCTTTATTTTCACGAACCGAGATCGGCCGTGCTTTTTCTGCCGATCCCGAAAATCGGGTCCTCGTTTTTGGCTTTCCTCGGGAAACATGCCCTTACAGCTTGTCCCTTCAGGGTATTGATCCGGCTTCAGCTCTTGGTCGGGCCTTTGCTCCATGCCTTCGAGACCTGCCGCGAACGCCGGTGAGTGAAGGCTGCGGTTGTCGGGCGGAGGCCGTGGAGAACCATCTCCTTGTCGATCCCGACATTCTCGAACACGACGAGAAAATACCATTCAGCATGATCAGTTGTCGAGTAGCCCGGGGGAATTTCACCCCCAGGCTCTCCCAGAACCGTACGTGAACCTCTCGGCTCATACGGCTCCCAGCATCCGGCCGTTCGCATAGAGAAGCCGCCAGTGCGGGAAGAGCCCTGGCGTTCTGTTGATCACACTGGCCAGCCAAAGTCGAGCTTGCTTCGGCTTCTGCCGAAAGCGCTTGAACTTGCGCCGGATCCAGCGGATCAGGTGGGCGTCTATCCGTTTGAGGGTTGGATAGAGTTCCGCCTTGTAGAAGCGGCTGTAGTAGTTGATCCAGCCTCGAATGTACGGACCGTAAATCCGAGCCAGATCATTCAGGTTCTTGTCGCTGCGACGCTGCAGTCCCCAGAGGCGGATCTCCTGCCCCATCGACTTTAGAGCGGCCCTGCTCGCTGCCGGCAGGAACGAGACGCCAAATTGCCCGTTCGGCCATTTCGCCAGCCTCGGCCTGAACGTGTAGCCGAGGAAGTCGAATGTCTTGACCGGATAGGAGCCGGGCCGGTTCGTGTCCTTGCAGTAGACGATCTTCGTCTTCTGCTCGTGCAGTTCCAGCCCACACTTGGCAAATCGAGCCTTCAGCTTGTCGAGCAGCGCAACTGCGTCGCGCTGTGTGCGACAATGGCAGATGATATCGTCAGCGTACCGTTCGAAAGGTACGGTCGGCACGTTGCGATCCATCCAGCGGTCGAACCCACAGCTCGGCGTCCGCTACATGAAATCCAATAGATCTATTTGCTTATCAAACAGGCAGCGATGCGGGCTAAGCCATCTGGTGCCATGCGCTCCCAAGTGGTCAGGCGAGTAATATCGGCATCATTTCCCTTGAAGTCGGGCTGACCCGCGATGGACCTATATAGATCCGAGCAACGATTATGAACATTTCCGGACGGACACAGATCATCGCCCACCTCGGCGTGCCGACGGAGAGCTTCAGGCGCTGACCAAGTGGCTCAGCAACGAGCTCGGTCGCCCGATCACCATTCCCCGAAACCTGCCCATGCTGGGCGGCCTGACCTTCGTCGGCGGCCGGGTGCTGGCAGAATTCCCGTGAGTGATGACCTCATGCGACGCATTCGGGCTCAGCAGGAAGCCTTCGAACTCGGCGGCATTGACGCCACAGCCGATCGTCGTGATTAAGGCGACGAAAGGCGTGAGCTCAGGAGTTTGGGCACACGCGTGGTGGCTCATCCCGACAAGGAGACCATGGTCACCCTGACTCGTAAGCCTCGCCGCCTGCGCTCGCGTCACGCGATTGACGGCGAGCCTGATGCAGGCCGATAGTCTGCCCATGGCTGAACACAACGCTCACCCTCTGACACCCGAACGCTGGGAAGACCTCGTGAGCGTCTTCGGCGGTGGTGACGGCAAGGGTGGCTGCGGACGCTGTTGGTGCATGTGGTGGCGGTTGCCGCGTCAGAGCATCGGCGAAGGCCTCGGCAAAGACAACAAGGCGCTTTTCAAAGCGTGCGTCGACGCCGGACCGCCCCCGGGCCTTGTCGGCTATGATGACGAAGGCACGCCAATCGGCTGGGTTCAAGTCGGCCCCAGGGCGGATGTCCCTGAATGGAATGGCGCACGACGCCTCACGGCCCCGCTCGATCCCACAGACGCTCTGGACGCCAAAGTCTGGGCGATCAGCTGTTTCGTCGTGCGTGCTGGCTATCGTCGGCGGGGACATTTCTTTGAACTGCTCGATGCGGCGATCGACTGGGCAGCCCAGAATGGCGCGCGGGCGCTCGATGCCTGCCCGGTGGATACGAAGGAGCGCCGACCGGCATCGGCGCTTTATCATGGACTCGCACGGGCATTCCGGGATCGCGGCTTCGTCGAATTGGCCCGCAGACGTCCGGACCGGCCGTTGATGCGTCTTCCGATCGAGGCTCGCGGCTAAGGATGCTTCTTGCGAGCGGTCAGTCGGCCTCTTCGTCACACATCACTCATCCTTGCCAAGCTTGCGCGGAACAACTGGCGAGGTCCGATCGCAGTCAGCGGGACGATGGCGGTCGCCGCGCAAGGCCACCGGCACCTTGCAGTCGTTGACGCGCTGCTCGTCCCGGGCTTTGCTGCTCAGCCGCTCCTTTGCCGTCTGCACCGGCAGTGCGTTTGATTGAAGATCGCAGCAGGCGTTTGCCGCGTCGGATGCGGCACCCAAGATCACAAGAACTGCGGCAAGATGGATTCCTGTTGCAGCCGATGAGGTCATGTCCGTCCTACTCGGCATCATGAAAAATGATGCCGGCCGCGTAGCGCTCGCCTCGGCGGATGCGGCTGACGCCGTGGCGCATCCTGACGCGATAGGTGCCACGGGTCCCCTGCCTCGGCCGGTCGTTCACGGCGAACAGCACAGCATCGCCCCGCGATAGGGGCACGACCTCGACCCGGGACTGCATGCGCGGACGCTGCTCCGTGAGCACGAACTCGCCGCCTTCGAAGTCGGTGCTCGGCTCGCTCAGCAAAATCGCGAGCTGGATCGGAAAGACCTGCTCACCATAGACATCCTGGTGCAGGCAATTGAAGTCGCCCTTCCCGTATTTCAGCAGCAGCGGGGTCGGACGTCGCTGGCCGAGATCGTGGCAGTGGGCAAGGAACGGGTCGAGGCGTTCCGGATAACGATGCACCTGCCCCATCGCCTCCATCCAGCGATTGGCGATCGGCACCAGGCTCGGATAGATCGATTGCCGAAGCTTTGCGATCGGCGCCGGCAATGGATAGGCGAAGTATTTGTACTCACCTTCGCCGAAACCGTGGCGGCGCATCACGATATGGCTGCGGAATCGCTCGTCGTCCTCGTAGCTCGTGATGAGGTCGGCGCAGATGTCGGCATCGATGAGATCCTTGACGACGGCAAATCCCGAGGCGTCCAGGTCATGTCCGATCCGCTCCCAATCCAAGAATGCTGGAGCGTGCCCAGACCGTTCCGGCGGACCGCATCCGCCGACGACGCTCTCTCCTTCTTTCGTTACCGGCTCGCCAAAGGTCATTCCCAGCTCCGAGGCAGCATGTCGATCTCATGCCGAGCCTATCCGGCGGATCAGGCGGACGCATTCCGATTCTTGCGATCGGTCTCCGTCTCCCGGTCATCGCGTTCCTATGTCACCGGCGTCGCATGCCAGCCGGCACGGCGCTTCGACCAGTAGAGGTCACCGAGCCGCTTCGTCACCGGGCCGATCGGAGCAGCACCGATCGTTCGACCTTCGACCCTGCTGACCGGCATCAAGCCGCCTGCGGTGCTCGAGATGAAGACCTCGTCCATGCCGGCGAGATCGCTCGCCGGAAGCGGGGCCGGGACGCAGTCGAGATTGGTTTCCGTGCACAGCTCGAACACGGTATCGCGCGTCATGCCGTCCAGGCATCCGGCATCGGGCGTGAACAGGCGCCCACCCTTGACCGCGAACAGATTGAATCCCGGGCCTTCGGTGACGTTGCCGTCCTCATCGGTCAGCACGACGGTGTCGCCGCCGCGGTCATAGGCCTCGAACAGGCCCATCTCGAAATCCAGCCAGTGATAGGTCTTGATGGTCGGATCGACCGAGGCGGGCGGTATGCGCCGGATGTCGCTGACGATCAGATGCAGGCCCCGCTCCTTCTGCTCGGGCGTGGCGATCGAGATGTAGGGAACACAGAACAGGAAAAAATTGTTCCTCGCGAGACGCACGTCTCGGCTGCCGATCGGCGGCCGGCCTCGGGTCATGATCAGCTGCAGATAGGCTTCCCGAAAGCCGGTCAGCCGCACGGCCTCCATGGCGAGATCGCGAAGCTCCGCGCGATCATGCGGACAGGTCATGCGAAGGCGCGTGAAGCTGCGCTCGAAGCGCTCGAGATGATCGTCCAGGCGAAAGAAGGCGCCGTTCCAGACCGAGACGGTGTCCTGGCAGGCATCGGAGCGGAGAAAGCCCCAGTCGAGAAGCGAGATGCGCGCCTCATGGATCGGGCGGAAGGCGCCTTCGACATGCGCGATGCCGTCCGTGAAATCCGAAGCCATGGCCTTGCCCTCTCCTTCTTCAGCCTTCGCCCGCCGCGATCCTCGCTTCCCACGCCTCGTAGTCGAAATCGGGCTCGAAGATCGCCCGCTGCCGGCTTTGCTCCCGGCCCTTCAGGAGGGCGACCAGCGCTTCGTTGTAGGGTGTCGCGATCCCGAGCGCCTTCGCCTCCCGGATCAGCGCGCCGTTGATCGCATCGATCTCCGTCCTGCGGCCCGCGGTGACATGCTGGAGCATCGACGGCTTGTTCATCTTCTTGCGGCCGTCCACCTTGATCTTGGTCGTGATCTCGGGATCGGGCAGCGTGATCTGCTTGGCCTCGGTGACGGCGGCGACCTCCTCGAGGATGCGATCCTGAAGGGCGTCGAGCTCGGGGACATGCATCATCTCGCCGCTGCGCAGCCCCGTGGTCGCGCACATCGCGTTGAAGGCGCAGTTGACGATGAATTTCTGCCAGATCGTGGCCATGATGTCGGGCACGATCGCCGTCGGCAGCCCGGCATCGCCGAGCACCCTTGCCAGCGCCCGCGTGCGCTCGCGCTCGACACCGTCGATCTCGCCGATCGAGGTCTTGTCCAGATGGGTGAGCGTGACATGGCCGGGCTCCCGGCTTGCCGCACTGCACATGCTCGAGCCGCCGAGCACGCGCTCCCTGCCGAGCACGTCCTGAAGGATCTCGACATTGCCGATGCCGTTCTGGCAGGTGATGGCATGACCGTCCGGCGCCAGGGCCTGCCTGGCAGCCAGGGCGCCGGCGCGCGTGTTGTTGGTGTCGACGAAGATGATGGCGAGATCGGCGTTCAGACCGGCGGGCGGGCTGGTGAAGGCATCGAGCCGAAGCCGATGATCGCCGAGCGCACCGTCGGCATGCAGGCCGTCACGATTGATCGTCTCGACATGATCCGCATTGCAATCGATCAGTGCGACGTCGTGGCCCACGCGAGCGAGCTGAGCGCCATAGCTGCCGCCCATGGCGCCCGCGCCGATCATGGCGATCTTCATGGTCATCTCCCCGTCATTGTTTTTCGATGGACGACCCGGCCGTCTCGTTGATGCCCGTGTTCTTCCGCGCCGAGCATAATCCGTCAGCCCGGCCAGGACGACCATCCTTGTCGTTCGCTTTCGCGAGAAGTCGCGAAACGAAGCGATCCCGACGTCGCCGTTGCGATCGGGCCGGAGGCCGATGATACTCCGGGCATGGCCGAGAGCGCATCGCATAGCCGCCTGGATCCGGGGGGACCGCCTTACCGAATCGCCGTCCTGACCGTGACCGCGCTTTCGATCGGAGCCGTCGCGTCGCTGCTGGCGATCGCGTTCGTCGACGGCGTGATCTGGCTGAACCAGGCACTCCTGATCGCGCCGCGTGCGCGCGTGCAGTTCGAGGAGGCCGGCTGGCTGGTGCCGGCGGCGACCGTCGCCGTTCCGGCGGCAGGCGGGCTGGTCGTCGGGGTCATGCTGACCCGGCTCTCCGCCCATGGCCGCCCGCTCGGGCCGCCCGACGTGATCCGCGCCGCGCAGCTGCGGGAGACCCTGCCGGATGTTCGCTCAGGGGCCGTCTCGACGGCCGCCGCCCTGGTCTCGCTCGGCGCCGGCGCTTCGGTCGGCCAGTACGGGCCGATGGTCTATCTCGGTGCCATGGTCGGCAATGTCGTCACCCATCTGCGCCTGGCGGTGCCGAACCTCCCGGCGATCGCCATCGCCTGCGGCGTCGCCGCCGCGATCTCGACGGCGTTCAACGCCCCCATCGCCGGTCTGGTCTTCGCCCATGAAGTGGTCCTTCGCCACTATTCGACCCAGGCCTTCGCGCCGACCACGGTGGCGTCCTCGGTCGGCTACATCCTCGCCAATGTCGTGTTCGAGCGTCCGGCCCTTTTCCTGGTCGGCTTCGAGGGCGTCCAGCATGGGCACGAATTCGCGCTGTTCGGCGTGCTCGGCCTGCTCGCGGCCGGCGCCGCCATGGGGTTCATGGCACTGGTCATGGCGAGCGGCCGGATCGCCGCGCGAAGCCGGCTTCCCGCGGCACTTCGGCCCGCCGCCGCAGGCCTGGCGCTCGGCGTCACGGCGCTCTGGCTGCCGGACGTGCTCGGCGTCGGCAGGGAGACGCTCCGTTTCGCCACGATCGAAGGCGCCTTCGGCACGAGCGAGCTGCTGCTCCTGGTCATCGCCAAGACCCTGCTGACGGCGCTTTGCATCGGTTTCGGTTTCGCGGGCGGCGTGTTCAGCCCGGCTCTGCTCATCGGCACGCTGCTCGGCGCCTTGTTCTGGTCCATCGTCGCGGCGACCGGCCTGGTCGCGACCTCGGGCGTGGCTGTCTACGCGGTCTGCGGCATGATGGCGCTCGCGAGCCCGGTGATCGGAGCACCCTTGACCACGATCCTGATCGTCTTCGAGCTGACCCGGAACTACGACATCACGATCGCCGCCATGGTCGCCGTGGTGTTCTCCAATCTGGTCGCGCACAGGCTGTTCGGCCGTTCCCTGTTCGACGTGCAGCTCAAGGCTCGCGGCGTCGATCTCTCGCTCGGCCGCGATCAGGCGAGGCTCGAAGCACTGCCCGTTCCGCGCTCAGCGGCCAGGGACTTCGTCGAGGCGCGCGCGAGCGAAGCGATCCTGGCGGTGGCCGACCGGCTGCGACGCTCGACCTGGCGGATCGCCTTCGTCACCGACGATGACGGCATATTCTTGGGTATTTTGGAGCGCGCGGACAGCGCCGATCTACCGGCCGCGCGTGTCGAAGAATACCTCCGGCAGCCGCAGCTCACCTTCGACGAGCGCACCTCGGTGGCGGCGGCGATGCGTGCGCTCGAAGGCTTCGTCGGGGACGCCGTCCCGGTGGTCGAGCGCGGTTCCGGCCGGTTGCTCGGCGTGGTCACCGAAGCGGCGATCATCCAGGCCTATCTCGATGTCGAGAAGACGCTCAGGAGGGAGGAGAATGCGGCGCTCTGATCTGTCGGCGGCACGCCTTCTGTTCCTCCTCTGCGCGTTCTCTCTGCAGGCGGATGCCGCGGAGCGCCTGACGGTCGTCTCATGGGGCGGCGCCTACGAGGCGGCGCAGCGTCTGGCCGTCTTCGAACCCTACGAGGCGATGAGCGACGTCGAGATCGAGGTCGAACGCTATGACGGCACGCTCGAAGCGCTGATCGGCCGCGCCGAGGCCGAAGGCTGGGCCGTCGTCGACATGCTGGAGGACGAGGCGATCGCCGCCTGCGAGGCGGGCCTGCTGCTGCATCTGGATCACGAGGCCCTGCTGGCGCCGTCCGGCGGGCTGTCCCTGGAGGCGGATTTCGCGCCGGTCGGTCTTCGTCCCTGCTCGATCCCGCAAAACGTGTTCGCCCTGGTGCTCGCCTATGACGATCGTGTCTTCCCCGGAGTCAAGCCGGGCAGCATCGAGGATTTCTTCGATCTCGAAAGCTTTCCGGGTAAGCGGGCGATCGCGAAAAGCCCGGATGGCATCCTCGAATGGGCGCTCATGGCCGAGGGCGTGCCGCCCGCCCAGGTCTACGATCTGCTGAGCACCGACCGCGGCCTGCGCCTCGCCTTTCGCAGACTGGACGCGATCCGCGAAAACATCGTCTGGTGGGAGGACGTCGCCGACCCCGCAGCCCTGCTCATGGACGGCCGCGTCGCCATGGCGAGCGGCTATAACGGCCGGTTTTTTCTCGCCGCCGAGGACGAGGGTGCGCCGATCTCGATCGTCTGGGACGGCCGCCTGATCGGCTACGAAGTCTGGGTCATTCCGAATAGCGTCAATGATCGGCGGGCGGCCGAGTCGTTCCTCCGCTTCGCCGCTCGATCCAGCGCATGCATGACATCAATCTGCAGCGGGTCGACCGCATGACCATGGCCCATGGTCTCGAAGGCCGCGTGCCGTTCCTCGACACGTCGATGATCGAGCTCGCCATGACGATACCGGCCGATCTCAAGCTTCGCGACATCGACGGGCGGCGGATCGAGAAATGGATCCTGCGGAAGACGTTCGAGGATCTCCTGCCCGATGACATCGTCTGGCGCGACAAGGCGCAGTTCGACGAGGGCAGCGGCCTTGCCGATCTCCTGGCGGCGGAGGCGGCCGAGCGCGACGTGGCCGCGGCGGGACGCTCGCCGGAAGAGGCGTATTACCGGGAAACCCTGGCCTCCGCCTTCGAGGTGCCCGAGCCGGTCCTGTCCCTGGTCGCGCACTGGAACGATCGCCCCGCCGGTGGAATATCCACAGCAGTTGCTTCGCGCCGTTGTCGTCCTGCCCGTTGTCGTCCTGATTGAAGGCATGCCGCCAATTTTTTGCGGAGAAAAGACGACCTTTTTCGTCGAAGACAGACCGCCAAAGTCTGCTTGTCGAACCCAAAATCGGAAAGCGAGGAGCATGCTGGACAGTGAAACCGCCACCACGAGCCACGGCCCAGCGACGCGCATCAGAGCACGCGTCGAGAAGCACGACTTCAGCGCCAGCTATGACCAACCGACACCGGCTGCTTATTACAGATCCCTTCAGGATCTCGACTACCGCCTGCCCGAGCTCGCCCGCCCGATCATCGAACGATATCTCCATGCGATCAGGCGGGAGCGCAAACGCGACGTCGTGCGCGTGGTCGATCTTTGCTGCGGTTATGGCGTCAACGCCGCCCTTTGGAACTACCGCATCGATATGGACGCGCTCTATCAGCGTTACGCCGTCTGGCCGCGTGCCGGCAAGCCCACCAAGGAGGTGATCGAGGAAGACCGGCGAATGCTCGCAATGCGTCGGCGGCAGCCGCTCGCGGTCGAGGTGATCGGCATCGATGTCGCGGCGAATGCACTCGACTATGCCCGGGAAGCCGGTCTCCTGGCCCATGCGTTGCCGATCAATCTGGAGCAGGACGAGCCAAGCCGAGCGGAGCGATCCCTGCTCAGCGAGGCGGACCTGGTGACCGTCACCGGCGGCCTCAGCTATATCGGGGACAAGAGCTTCGAACGTCTGCTCTCTTGCTTTCCGAAGGAGCGCCGGCCCTTGATCGTCTGGTTTCCCTTGCGCCATCTTGACGTCGGTCCCGTCGTCGACGCGCTCGATCGCTTCGGCTATCGGACCGACATGCTGACCACCCTTCGCCAGCGTCGTTTCAAGGACGCCGACGAGCGCCACGTTGTCCTGCGACAACTGAGGCAAAGAGGCCTCGATCCCAGTGACGCCGAGCCCGGCTATAGCCATGCCGTCTGCAGGGTCTCGCGTCCGCGCACCACCCTGGCTCCCTCGTCCTGACGGGAAGGCGGCGATAGCCAGAAGGTCTGAAGTGAGCAGAGCGCTCCACCTGGAAAACAGGGGGAACCAGCGGCGCATGCCGGGGAACGTGATCAAACTGGACAGCCCGGCGGCGCTGCGCCGGGTCGAGCGCGGCGTGTCACGCAAGGCAGCGAGGGCTTCCGATCTCTGGCGGGAACCCATCGACCTCGATCCCGATCTGACCGCGAAGCTGCTGCGGGGTCTCGCGGAAAATCACCGGTTGCGCCTGGAGGTGTTCGCACGCCAAGGGACCAGGGTGTCTTTCGGCATCTTCTGGCGGTCACGGGCGACAGCGCATATTTGATCAGGTTGACTTTGTTTTTAGCGGCTTTCCCGCTGCCCTTCTTTCCGAAGTGTTGGTGCATCATCGCCTCCATACCATCCAAGGTCATGGTGGCGAGAGTCGGTGAGATGATACCTCCTTGCCGGGTTCCCGCGTCCGTAGGGAAGAGCCGATCTTTCCAGACGAAGCCGGATGCCAGCCATTTCATGAGTATCGCCCGATCCATCGGGATATTGGCGACCATCCAATCATGACTAATTTTGTCAAAACAGCTGCAAATGTCCGCGTCGAGAACCCAAGGAGCAGCGCAACCATTCGGCGTGGGCCGCCTTACGTTCCCGCGTTATCTGCTGCTGACTATCCTTATGACTAGGCATACGGATAGTGCGCAGGTTTGTCGTCTCGAAGTGGTGTACACCGGCCGTCGGCGACGTCGTTGGAGCTTTGAGGAGAAGCTTCGGATCGTCGAGGAGAGCCATCAAGGCCATCGGCAGGTGTCGGCGACGGCGCGCCGGCATGGGATTTCGGCCTCCCTGCTGTTCTCCTGGCGGCGGGATTTTCGTGAAGGGCGTCTTGGTGGCGGCGATTTTCCGGATTTGGTGCCGGCGGTGGTTTTGCCCGATCCTGAGCTGCCGTCCGCCCCCGCTTTCAGCAAGCCGGTTACCGACGGTCGCATGGAGATCGTCATCGGTGATGATCGTCGGGTAATCGTCAGTGCGGATGTCGACGGCCCGGCCCTGGCTCGCGTCCTGAAGGTTCCTGGTCGCCGATGATCCCGGTGCCGTCGAGTTATCGCGTCTACCTGTCGACGGGTGTCACGGACATGCGCCGCGGCATGCCAGGGTTGTCCTTGCAGGTTCAAGAAGCGCTTGGCCGTGATCCGCACGCCGGGGATCTCTATGTCTTCAGAGGGCGTAAAGGCGATTTTTTGAAAGTGCTCTGGCATGACGGCCTCGGATTGTCGCTTTATGCCAAGCGGCTCGAACGCGGTCGTTTCATCCGGCCGTCGCCGGCAGATGGTGTGGTGTCGATTTCGGCGGCCCAGCTTGGCTACCTGCTCGAGGGGATTGTGTGGACGCCCTCTGCGGGTCAAGAGCGAAGTGAGCTGGATGCTTCGTCGGTAGCAGGTTTGTGTCCGGCCTATTTGACGCGGCCCACAGACCGCTGGCCCTGATGGATTGTCCGCCGCCCAGAGTCCCCATTTCGATTTCGCGCTCGAAGCGCATCCCCTCAGATCGGGTAGGTTCCGGCCGTCGGTCCGACTTGGCGATCCTTCAATCTCCTTCGTCCTGACTTTCCTGAGGCGACGTATCCTGTCACCAATTCCTGCGTAGCGTCAGGCGGGCTGCGATGGCTGACGATAGGTCCCACCATGGTTGAGCAACGCCCAGATGATCCGCGCTGTCTTGTTGGCTAGAGCGACCGTGACAATGCGCGTCGGGCGCCTTTGAAGAAGCCCAGCTGCCCAACTGGTGGCGCCAGGTCCACGCGCATAGCGCACGAGCGCCGTCCCACCCAGAATTAGTAAGCGGCGGAGATAGCGGTCTCCCTGCTTCGAGATCCTGCCGAGACGCTGCCTGCCTCCCGTAGAATGCTCCTTCGGCGTGAGGCCGAGAAAGGAAGCGAAGTGCCGCCCGGACGCAAAGTTCTCGACCGAACCCACTGTAGCGACAACGGCCGACGCTGTAATGGGACCGACGCCGGGAATCGTCGCCAAACGACGGCTTGCCTCGTTCTGCCGATGCCATTGCCGAATGGCCGCCTCAAGCATTCGGATACGGCGCTGGAGATCGGCGAACTGATCGGCCACGGCAGCCATGGCAAGCCGAGCTTCCTTTGGTAAGCGTTGATCATTCTCATCATGGATGACGGCGATCAATTCCGCCACGCGCCGGACGCCGAGCGGCGCCACGATCCCGAATTCGCCAAGGCAGCCGCGCATCAAGTTGACCAGCATTGTCTGCTGCTTCACCAGAATCTCCCGCGTGCGGTGCAAGCTCAAGGCTGACTGCTGTTCGACCGTTTTGATAGCGGCAAAGCGCATGCCAGGACGTCCTACAGCTTCGCAAATACCCTCGGCATCGAGTGCGTCGCTTTTGCCGCGCTTGATATAGGGTTTCACATAGCGCGCCGGCATCATGCGCACCTCGTGCCCCAGCTTGGAAATCTCGCGAGCCCAGTGGTGCGAGGCGCTGCAGGCCTCGAGGCCAACCAAGCAGCTTGGCAACTGAGCGAAGAAGGCGAGCAAATCACTGCGGCGAAGCCTACGCCGTAAAACGACGGTCTCATCTTCGCTGACACCATGGACTTGGAAAACGTTCTTGGCGACATCGAGCCCGATTCTGACAACCTGCATCAAGTAACCTCCTTAGCCTCTGCTGGATCTTCGGTGCCCAGATAGCACCGGCGGGAGCAGAGAGCGTCCACCCCATTTCGACTGGCGCCACCCGCAATATACCCGGCGACCGGCTGCGGCAGGGTGACTCACCTGGAGTCCGAAGGGGGCCACAAAGCCGGTCGGATGTGCTGTTCTCCGAGGCATGGCTGAACCGGATGATATCGAAGCCCTCAAGGCGGCATTGGCGAAAGCCGAGGCCCGTATACGGGCTGCAGAAGCCGAGCTTGCCGTCGGGCGTTCGCGCGTATCTGTCGACGGGTGTTGCCGCGGAGGCCAAGGTTTCGAGCACCGATGCCCTGATCGCCTCGCTGAAGCTGCAGATCGAGAAGCTAAGGCTGCTTTGGATCGCGGTTGATCGCCGCCGCGATGTCGTTGGTCAGGTTGATGATCATCTTGGCGGTATGATAGGAAGCCGCCGCCTTGCCGCCGAAGATTTCTTACGCGCGAGGTCCAGTCCGCAGTGGGGTTGCCCCGGATTTCGGTGGCGAGCGCTGCGGCTTCAAGAATGTTCGGGAGCTGGCGCTTATGTTCATGGATGCGCTTGATCTGCACGTCGAACATTGCCGCCGGATCGACGCTGATGCCCATCAGGTCCCGGATCGTCACCGCTAGACGTTCCTTGTTGGCGCGCTTGCCCCAAAAAGCGCCCGCGGAAGCCGGCATCGTCCGCAAAGGACGAGAGTGTCTCGATCGCCTCGGTGACGAGGGCAGCGAGCCACGGATTACATTGCTTCAGCCAGCGCCCGGGCGTGATGCCGTTGGTCTGATTGACGATGCGCTCGGGAAAGCGCTCATGCAGTGCCTTCAACACCGTTTCCTTCAGCAGCTCCGAGACGCCGTTGGAAAGCGTGTAGATCACCCCTGTACCCGGCGCCAAAACGACAACCAGGACTGTCACAAGAACAACAAAAAAGCCGGGCAATGTGCCCGGCGAATGCAGCAGGGAGGCTTTGTTCAATAAACGTTCGCCGCTGTGCTCGCATTCTCAACCTTTTGGGCCCTCAAGCGTTTCTACGCACGCGCTGCATAGCATCGCGCCAGCCGGGTCACCATGAAGAGATTTCTGTCGTCCCACAACGCTCATCGCTGCCAGGTTGTCAAGAATTCTGTCCAGCACAAGGTGCAGCGACAAATGTCGGACCCACCGGCGCGTCTGACTTACCGAATGGAAACGTTCCCTCTGTGCCGACCACGTCCTATACTTGATTAATGCCAGGTGAAATCGCCCGATACAATCAACAGTCCGGGTTGATCGAAGTGGCCGACGGGTGGCGCGTGTACATGCGCGAGGCGACCGAGCCAGTCGACGCGGTCGAGCCGATCTGCGGACGTGAGACGATCGCTGCATTTCCGCAAGCCGTTCTCGGACGTGCCTTCCTGTTGGCGAAATGCGGTCATGTCGCTGCGGCCAAGCGCCAGCTCAAGGCGTTCCGAGAGAGCATCCAGGGCGGCATGCTTCCTACGCTCGCCAACGACTTCGTGCTCGTCGAGACCCATGTACGTGTCTACGCGGATGAAGCACTCGGCTCGAAGCAAGAGCACCGACTGTTGGCTGTCTTGGACACATTGCCTGATCAGGATGCGATCGGCCGAGCGCTGGCGCACAACCATCTGAGCACAGTCTCTCTGCATCGGGGCGAATTCGACAAGGCCCAAGACTACGCCGAAGCGGCGATGCGTCTGTTCCGGCAGGACGGAGCCGAATTCGGCTCCCTGCATCTGCATACCCATCTCGGGCAGATCCGCCTCATGCGGGGTGACCTCCGCGGTGCTGAAGCGCAGTTTCAGGAGATGGATGAACGCTTAAACAGGCTGCCAGGCGCCGCCGGCCGGCTGAGGGCGGTAGGCCGCGTGCTGCGCTCCGAGGTCGCCTATGAAATGAATGATCTGCCATTGAGCGCAGACCTGTTGAAGAACGCCATGGACAGCGTCGAAGAGAACGATGCGTGGCTCGATGTTTTGGCCACGGCCTATCGAGTCAGCACGCGGCTGGCGCTATCGCGGTCTGGACTACCCGGAGCGCTCACGGCTTTGTCTCACGGCGAGCAGGCGGCGCGTCATCGCACCATGCCGCGCTTGTTGCGCTTGATGCAGATCGAACGGGTGCGCGCGCTTACGCTTTGTGATGAACTCGATGAAGCGCGTGCCGAGATGGCCAAGATCGGCCTCACGCCCGAACATCCCGATTCCGACATTGCTCAAGATTGGGCCTTGCGTCACGGCAGCAGCGTCGTCGCCCAAGCGCGCTGGCTCGTGCGCGCGAGAAGGGCAAGGGCGGCACTCGACTTCCTTGGACCAGCCGAGGATTTCGCTATTCGTGGCGGACAGCTTTTGGTGTTGGCAAAGCTTAGGGTCATTCGTGCCCTCGCCCATTGGCGCCTGAACGCTCGGACCGAAGCGACAAGCTCGCTCCTGAGTTCGATCCGGTTGCTCGGAAGGCAGCCTTTTCGCCGTTTCATCCTGGATGAAGGACAGGATGCCATGGCTATCGTCCAATCTGCTTTGGACGGCGATCACGTGACCATTCCACCGGCACCGGAACAGCGCCATCGCCTGTCGGAGCTCACCCATTACTGGGCGGTCAATGCGAGAGGATCTCGCCCAGATCATGTCTCACCTGAAGCGCGACGCGGAGCGGGTCATGGCATTCGACGGCGCATGCTGGAACTCCTGGCGCACGGCCATTCCAACAAGGAAATCGGCCGAACCATGGGCGTCTCCGCGAACACGGTGAAATACCACCTAAAGCGGATCTTCCGTGAGCTGCGGGTGGACAATCGATCCCGTGCTGTCCGCCGGGCGCGCGAACTCGGCATCGTCGAGTAAGGACTACCCAGTTGGGTAGTCGCTGATCTTGCGGTCTGGCTCCATGCTGACCCTCGGAGGCTTGGCTGCCAATGCCGGACAGCACGCATATTCGGATAGTAACGCCGATCATCTCGGCTGGGTTCCGGGACGACGCCCCGTTGGAGGCAGCTCTGCCGGACAACTGTCGGGTTTCCTCGGTCTTTCTCGAAAACGGACCCGGCTCGGTGGAATCAGCCGTCGACGAGGTGCTGGCAGCACCGGGTGTGATCGACGCTGCGCTTCGGGCCGAGCGGGACGGCGCCGACGCGGTGGTGATCGACTGCATGCTGGACCCAGGCCTCGACGCCGCACGGGAGGCCGTGTCGATTCCGGTCATTGGCTGCGGCGAGACCTCGATGTCATCGGCGTCAAGGGCCGGCACGTTCTCCGTCATCACCGTGCTTGACCGACAAGCGCGGGCGTTTCGCGAATTGGCGCACCGCTACGGTTTCGGCGACCGATTGTGCTCGGTGCGCGGCATCGGCGTGCCGGTGCTGGCTTTGGAGAGTGCTCGCGAGACATCCATCGAAGCGACGATCGCCGAAGTGAAGGCGGCAATGCGGGAGGATGGCGCCGCGGCGATCGTCTTTGGCTGTACCGGCATGCTGGGCTTTGATCAGCCGGTCGCCGATGGGTTGGGCCGCACCTTGCCGGTCATTGATCCCTTGCCGCATGCCACGCTGACCGCCCACGAGGCGGTCTTGGCGGGTGGGCGAACCGACAAGGCACTTTATCCATCACCGGAGCCGAAGCGGGTCACGGGCTTTTCCGGCTGGCGGGCGCTCGATGCCATGATGCGCGGCGAGGCTGGTGAATGACCGAAGCGGCACTCGATATCGGCATGCGCCGCCAGACGTTTGCGTGGCAGCAAGGACAGCTTGGCTGGCTCCTGATCGTGCCGCTCCTCGTATTCATGACGCTGTTCTTCATCCTGCCTGTGGGGTTGATCTTCGCGACGTCGTTCAATCCGCAAGCCGTTGGACAGGTGACGATCACATCGGATCTCACGCTCGACAATTACATCCGCTTTTTCCAGCGCTCGAACTACCTGATGGCCGCCGGCAGATCGCTGCTCCTGGCCGCCGTCGTTTCGATCGTGACGCTGTTCATCGCCTATCCCATGGCCTTCGTCATCGCCAAGACCAGGCATCCCGGCCGCAATACCTTTCTCGTGATTCTGGTGCTTGCCTCGATGCAGCTCGACATGGTCATCCGTCTCTACGGCATGATGGTGATCCTCGGCGACAACGGGCTGATCAATCAGATACTGGCAGGCCTCGGGCTGATCGAGAGCCCGTTGCCGCTGATGTACAACTTTCTGGGCGTCGTGCTCGGCCTGGTGCAGTTCTCGCTGCCGTTCATGATCCTGACCCTGATCGGCGTGATTCGCGGCATCGATCCGAGAGCCCGGTCTGCCGCTGATGTACAACTTTCTGGGCGTCGTGCTCGGCCTGGTGCAGTTCTCGCTGCCGTTCATGATCCTGACCCTGATCGGCGTGATTCGCGGCATCGATCCGAGCCTGGAAGAGGCCGCTCGCTCGCTTGGCGCCACGCGAAGACGGACCTTTCAACGGGTGACGCTTCCGGCCTCCATGCCCGGCATTCTCTCGGGCACGCTTCTGGTCTTCGCGCTTTCGATCTCCTCCTACATCGTGCCGGCCTTGATGGGCGGCTTTCGGGTCGGTGTGCTGCCGATCCACATCTTTCAGCAGGTCGCCGAAAGTGCCAGGTTCCAGTTCGGCGCCACACTCGCCGTCATCCTGTTCCTTTTGAGCGCGGCCGCGATCCTCGTCTATTTGCATGTCGGCACGCGGCGCTCTGGGGGGCTTGCCTGATGGAGCGCGCGATCCCCCTGCCCTTGCTGACCCTGGCGCTGCTCGGCTTTGCCTACATGCTGTTGCCGATCGTCGTGGTGGTGCTCGCCGGCCTTACCGCGGGCGAGTTCCTGACCTTTCCGCCGGAAGGCCTGTCGCTTCGCTGGGTGATCGCCTTCCTGCAGTCGGAAAAATACCTCTCCGCCTTCTTCTTCTCCTTTCGCCTGGCGCTGATGACCATGGTGGTCGCGACCGTGCTCGGCACGGCAGCCGCGGTATTCCTCTCGCGCACCCGTTTCTTCGGCCGGGCGGCGCTACGCTCCTTCTTCCTCTCGCCGGTCGTCCTGCCGGGCGTGGTGATCGGCTTTGCGCTCTACGCCTTCCTGATCGCCTCAAACCTCGGCATTGCGCGCACCATCTGGGGCCTCTGGATCGGCCACATTCTCTATTCGACGCCCTATGTGATCGGCACCGTGGGTGCTGCGCTCGCCGCCTACGACCTATCGCTCGAAGAGGCTGCCCGCTCGCTCGGCGCCTCGCCCTGGCGCGCCTTTCGCAAGGTGACCTTGCCGAACATCAGCCAGGGTATCCAGGCGGGCGCCATATTCGCCTTTATCGTCTCCTTCGGCCAGTTCGAGGTGTCGCTCTTTTTATCAGCACCGAACTCCGAACCGCTGCCGATCGCGATGTACAATTCGCTCCGCTACAAATTCGAGCCCGATGCCGCCGCTGCCGGCATTTTCGCGATCACGCTCGTCATCACCTCAGTCCTTTTGACCAACCGTCTGGTCAATATCCGCCGCCTCCTGGAACGCCAGGCAGGCCGACTTCGAACCTGAACCAACAACATCAACAGGGAGAGACTGATGACCAAGAAAAATCGCAACGCCGACCAGACGCGCCGAAGCGTTCTGAAGGGTGCAGCCGCGATTGGCGCAGCTGCGACGATCCCCAATACGTTCTTCATCAACCACGCCTGGTCGGAGGATGTCGCCTATGACGGCGGCGTGTTCGATGCCGGCGGCGCCACGCTGAATATCGGCGAATGGGGCGGCGGCTGGGAGGAGTTCGTGCGCGCGGCGCTGACCGACCAGTTCGAGAAGGATTTCAACTGCCAGATCAACTGGGACAGCTCATTCCCCTGGTTCCCGAAATTCGTCACCCAAGGGGCGGAAAATCCGGTCTATGACATCTGCAACTGGAACCTGCCGAACCTCACCCAGACCAAGCAGGCCGGCGACTTCTTCCTGAACACCGACGAGGTCAAGGCGAACGTGCCCAACGCCGCGAATTGCTGGGACTTCGCCTTTGCAAGCGGTGCCGGCGTGACCTGGGCCTACATGCCCTATGTCTACGCTTATCGCACCGATGCAGGCGATGCCCCCGCCAGCTTCCGCGATTTCTGGGCAGAGCGCTATGTCGACAAGCGCGGCACCTACGGCACCGAAAACGGCTTGATGCACGCCTTCTTCATGGCCACCGCCCAGGAGTTCGGCGCCGATCAGTACGACATGGAGGCGGCCTTCAAGGCGCTGGAGGACGCCATGCCGATGAAGATCAGCGAGTTCACCTTCAACATGCTTTCGTTGATCGAACGCGGCGAGGTCGACATCGCGGTGCATATCGAGGGCGAGGCGCTGTCGTTGAAGCGCAAGGGCGTGCCGATGGATGTCTGGGGGTGGGACAGTCACCCGATCCTGACCCAGACCAAGACCATCAGCCGCTACGCCGAGCCGATGCAGAAGAAGCTCGCCTTCGCGCTCTTGAACCGGACGCTCTCGCCCGAGTTCCTGAACGCGTTCGGCGACGAGTTCCTTTGGCGTCCGACCAATTCGGAAGCGACGATCACGGCACCGCTGGCCGAGGCCGGCGTGACCAACACCGCCGATGCGACGGCGGCATTCTGGGTGCCGGACTGGGACTTCTTCGTCAAGAACAAGCAGGAGATCACCGATCGTCTGAACGGCATTTTCGGTCTCTGAGCAATAGGCCGGGGCTTTGGTCCCCGGCCCCTTTCCCAGGCGGTAGAGGACCGTTCATGTCATTTGTCGAATTCCAGGGCATCTCGAAACTGTTCGGCGATACCGTCGCCGTCGAGGCGCTGGACCTTTCCATCCCGCGTGGAGAATTCTTCTCCCTGCTCGGACCGAGCGGCTGCGGCAAGACCACGACGCTGCGCATGCTCGCGGGCTTCGTCGTGCCGACCTCGGGCAGCATCCACGTCAACGGCCGCGACATCACCAAGCTGCCGCCCGAGGCGCGCGATATCGGCATCGTCTTTCAGAACTACGCGATCTTTCCGCACATGTCGGTCTTCGACAACATCGCGTTCGGTCTGGTGGAACGCGGCATGCCGAGCGCCGAGATCAAATCGAAGGTCGAGGCAGCACTCGCAGAGGTCGGCATGTCCGGCTTCGAAACGCGCTTCGAGCGAGAGCTTTCCGGCGGGCAGAAGCAGCGGGTGGCCCTTGCCCGCGTGCTGGTGATCGAGCCGGAGATCCTGCTCTTGGACGAACCGCTTTCCGCCCTCGACAAGAAGATGCGCGAGGAGATGAAGTTCTGGATCAAGAACATCCAAAAGTCGGTCGGAATCACCACGATCTACGTCACCCATGATCAATCCGAAGCGCTCACCATGTCGGACCGGATCGCGGTGATGGACAGCGGAAGGGTGCTGCAACTGGGAACACCGGTGGACATCTATGAGCAGCCTGTCTCCCGTTTCATCGCCGAGTTCATCGGCGAATCGAACCTGCTCGATGCGCGCGTGCTCGCCGTAGACGGCGGTGGCTGCCAGGTCGATCTCGGTGTCTCGACCGTTTCGGCGCGAGCCCCTGGTGCATTGGAGAAAGGCAAGACAGTTGGCTTTCTGATCCGGCCGGAAATGATCCGCCTGCATCCAGCCCATGAGGGTGAGGCCCCAAAGCTGGAAGGCCACATCAACGACGAGATCTATCAAGGATCGCTTCGCCGCTACCGGGTCGAAGCCGGACCGCATCACCTGACGGTCGAGGTGCCCAATCGCCCGGATCTGGACCGCCTGTCATCAGGCGATCCCGTGGCGCTCTATTGGAGTGCGGAAAGCGCCGTGGTGGTGCCGTGATGCCGATTGCAGGGAAGATCGGAGCCGCGCGATGAAGGTCGGCGTGGATGTCGGCGGCACCAATACCGATGCCGTGATCGTCGGCCCGAAAGGTGTCGTCGGCTGGCAAAAGACGCCGACCACGGAGGATGTCTATAGCGGCATCGTCACCGCGATTTCCGCCGCTATAGATGACAGTGGTGCTGACAAGGCTGCAATCGACAGCGTGATGATCGGCACCACGCAGTTCACCAACGCGGTGATCGAGCGGCGCGCCCTGCTGCCGGTGGGTGTGCTTCGCCTTTGCCTTCCGGCGACCTCGGCAATTCCACCGATGACCGACTGGCCGCGCGATCTGGCCCGAACGATCGGCGGACATGTGACGCTGGTCGCGGGCGGCTACGAATATGACGGGCGTGAGATCAGCCCGCTCGACGAAATCGCCATCGCCGAAGCGGCGCGCGCCATGCGCCAAGCGGACCTGCAGAGTGCAGCAGTCACCTCAGTGTTCTCGCCGATGAACGGCGCGATGGAGCGCCGCGCCGCCGAGATCATCCGAAACGAAGCGCCGGACATAGCCATCTCCCTGTCCTCCGAACTCGGCCAGTTCGGCCTTCTGCAGCGCGAAAACTCGACGATTATCAATGCCTCCCTGACAGCACTGGCAACTCGCGTGGTCAAAGCCTTTCGCCGTGCTCTCCATGAGCTCGGGCTTGATGTGCCGCTCTTCATCTCGCAGAACGACGGCACGCTGATGCGGGTCGAGGAGGTTGAACGTTACCCGGTGCTCACCTTCGCATCAGGCCCTACCAATTCCATGCGCGGTGCGGCGCATCTCGCCGGTATCGGCGATGCGATGGTGGTCGATATCGGCGGCACCACTTCCGATATCGGCATGCTGCGCAAGGGCTTTCCGCGGCAGTCCACCCATTTCGTCGATGTCGGCGGCGTCAAGACCAATTTCCGCATGCCCGACGTGCTCGCCATCGGGCTTGGCGGCGGCAGCATCATCAGCGATCAGGGCCGCCGCGTCGGCCCCTCCTCCGTGGGCTTCGCGCTGACCCAAGAGGCGCTCTGTTTCGGTGGTGACACGCTCACCGCCACCGACGTCGCGGTGGCCGGCGGCTGGGCCGAAATCGGCGACCGCTCCCTTGTGAAAGACGTCTCCGCGGACACCATCGACAAAGCCCGGGATGCGATGCGCCATTTGCTGGACGTCAATGTCGAGCGCATGAAAACCGAAGCGCGCGATCTGCCGCTTCTCGCCGTCGGTGGCGGGGCGGTCCTGATCGACTGGCCGGTTCGCTCGGTATCGGAGGTGATCCGACCCGACTTTTGCGCCGTCGCCAACGCGGTCGGCGCAGCCATCGCACAGGTCTCGGGGCATGTCGAGCGGGTGGTCGCCATTACCGAGAGCAACCGGGACGATGTGCTGAGCGACGCCCGAGACGAGGCCTGCAACAATGCGATCCGCGCCGGCGCCATGCCATCCAGCGTCGAGATCATCGAGGTCGAGCAGGTGCCGATCAGCTATCTGCCCGGCAATCCCACGCGGCTCCGGGTCACGGCGGTCGGCGACCTTCCGATATGAGCGGCTGGAGCAAGCGATGGATCTGAAAATTGAGGACGTCGACGACCTCTGCACCGGTGCTGCCTTCCTCGGCGCGGGCGGCGGCGGCGATCCCTATATCGGCGGGCTCATGGTAAAGGGTGAGCTCAGCGCTGGACGCCGAATCGAAATCCTCGATCCCGAAACGCTCGACGACGATCTCCTGGTGATCCCGACCGCAATGATGGGTGCGCCAACGGTCTTGCTGGAAAAGATCCCGTCCGGGGAGGAACCGATCCTCGCTCTGCGCGCGGTCGAAAAAGCGCTCGGCCGCAAGGCCGGTGCGACCATGCCCACCGAAGTCGGCGGCATCAATTCGACGATCCCACTTTTCGTCGGCGCACGCCTCGGCCTGCCCGTGATTGATGCGGACGGCCAGGGCCGCGCCTTTCCCGAGCTACAAATGGAGACCTTCGCGATCAGTGGGGTACCGGGCACGCCCATGGGCATCGCCGACGAGAAGGGCGATCATGCGACCATCATGACAGACGACCATTTGCGCATGGAAAAGATCGCCCGCGGCATCACCATCCGCTTCGGCGGCACCGCCTATTTCGCCAACTACCCAATGTCCGGCGCCGAGGTCAGGCGAGCCTCGGTCAAGCACACGCTCAGCCTGGCGATCGAGATCGGCCGGACGATCCGCCGATCGCGCGCCAGGAAGCAAGACCCGTTCGAGGCCCTTTCCAGCTTCATGGCCGGCACCAGCTACAGCGTCGCGCGGCGCATCTTCGAAGGCAAAATCATCGATGTCGACCGTCAGACCAGCCAGGGCTTCACCCTAGGCAGTGCCAAAATCGCGGGCGACGGTGGTGCCGGCATCTGCACGATTGACTTTCAGAACGAAAACCTGATCGCCCGCACCGACGGCGAAACGCTTGCCATCGTCCCCGACATCATTTCGGTCCTGGACGCCGAAACCGCCATCCCAATCACCAACGAGACCTTGCGTTACGGCCAGCGCGTCGCCGTCATGGCCGTGCGCGTGCCCGAGATCATGCGCAGCGAAGCAGCACTCGCCCAATTCGGCCCCACAGCGTTCGGCATGGACGAAGCCTACGTTCCCTTGCGCCCAGTTTGATTGCGTATTCACCCTCAAATTCCCGGACCGCGAGACGTATCGCCCAGTTTGGGCGCAGGTATGTGATTGAGCGCATGCTTCAGCAAGTTCTCACACGTCCTTGCAGGACCGTCGGCCGCACCGGCCTCTGGTCATGACGTCCTCAATCTCAAGCCGGTCTCATGGTCGAACAACATTCCCTCGTCGGCATCGGCGACGACGTTCATGCGATCGCCGATCACCACATGCCGGGCCGTGCTGCTCTGCAGATTGATCTTTTGTCCAGCGACATCGAGGACGATTCGCTGAGCGCCTTCCAACATCTCGTGGGCGCAGACCGCGCCCTCCATGGCTATGCCGGTCTCGCTCTCGTCCGCCAGGGTGAAGGCTCGGGCCGGCAGCGCCAGGAGCACACGGCGGTCTCTTGCGCTGCTTGCCGCTTCACGCAGCCGATCGGGAAGCGGTAGGTCGGCACCGTCGAGCCTCGCGATCGTGGCACCGTCGGATTCACCGAGATCGACCTCGAGAAGGCTTCGCGGCGGATCACCCAGAAAGCCGGCGACGAAGCTGGTGGCGGGATCGCTGTAAGCCTCCATCGCCGGCGACGCCTGCTCGATGCGGCCGTTCCTCATGATGACGAGCAGGTCGGCCATGGCGAGTGCTTCCTGCTGGTCGTGGGTGACGTGGATGCTCGTGGTTTCCATCACCCCATGGATGCGCTTCAGCTCGGAGCGCATGGCGTAGCGCAGGCGGGCGTCGAGATGGGTGACGGGCTCGTCGAGCAGCAGCACCTTCGGGTGGCGGATCAGGGCGCGCCCGAGCGAGACGCGCTGCTGCTGGCCGCCGCTCAGCTGGTCGATGGTCCGATGAAGCAGCGGCGTGATCTGCAGAAGCTCGGCGATCTCCCTGATGCGCGCGCGCATGCCGTCCTCGGTCCAGCGTCCCTTCTGCATCGGCGCCTGCAGCGGAAAGCGGAGATTGCCCTCGACCGTGAGGTGCGGATAGAGCGCGTAGTTCTGAAACGCCATGCCGACGTCGCGCTCGGCGCTGGTCAGGCCGGCGACGTCCTTGCGCGTCGAAACGGATCTCGCCGCGATCGGCCACCTCCAGGCCGGAGATGATGCGCATCAGCGTGGTCTTGCCGCAGCCGCTTGGTCCAAGCAGGCAGACATAGGACCGGTCCCCGATCGCGAGATCGAGCCCGTCGAACACGTTGACCGTGCCGAAGGATTTCGCGAGGTCGGCTATGGTGATGTCGACCATCGATCACCCCTCCGACGCGAGCAGATTTCGCCCGTCGGCGGCGAACAGGTGGACGTGCTCCGGGTCGGGGCGAAGGGTGATGCGATCACCTTCGGCGGGGAGTTCGGAACTGGGAGCGATCGCGGTCGCTGGCCCTGCCGCCGTCTCGCAGAGAACAGCGCCCCACTCGCCCATCGGCTGCACGGATCGGGCGATGGCCGAAAGCCCGTCCGCGTCGGCATCGGCGATGGAGAAATGCTCCGGCCGGACGCCGGCCGAGGTCGGTGCCTGCACCGCCGAAGCCGCCTGCAAGGACGCTGGGAGAGTGACGGAAAAACCGCCAAGCAGCAGCTTGCCGTCGGTGACCCTGATGTCGTCGAACATCGAGATCGGCGGCTCGCCGACGAACTCGGCGACGAAGCGATTCGCTGGTCGCTCGATCAGGTCCTGCATGGCGCCGACCTGCTGCAGCTCGCCATCGGACATGACCGCGATGCGATCGCTCACGGCCGCGGCTTCCTCCTGGTCGTGGGTGATGTAGAAGGTGGTGCCGCCGGTCGCCTCGTGCAGGGCGCGGATCTCGCGGCGGAGATCGACCCGCATGTATTCTTCGAGGTGGCCGAGCGGCTCGTCCATGAGGAACATCTTGGGCGTGCGCACCATGGCGCGGGCCAGCGCGACCCGCTGGCGCTGGCCGCCGCTCAGCTTCGCCGGGCGCTTTTTCAGATGCTCGGCAATGCCCATGCGCTCGGCGATGCGCTCCACACGCTCGCGGAGTTCCGGCTTCGCCGTTCGCCGCGCGACCAGCGGCATGGCGATATTGTCGAACACGCTCAGATGCGGATAGAGGGCGTAGTTCTCGAACACCATCGCGATGTCGCGATCGCGCGCCGGCGTGCCGACGATGTCCTCGCCGTCCACCTCGATCGTGCCCGAGGTGACGTCTTCCAGGCCCGCGATCATGCGAAGGGTCGTCGACTTGCCGCAGCCGCTTGGTCCGAGAACGCAGAGGAATTCGCCGGACCGGATCTCGAGATCGATCGCATCGACCGCTTTGGTGCCGTCGGGGTAGATCTTGGAGACGTCCTTCAATCGAACCTCGGCCATGGCTACCGCACCGCGCCGAAGGTGAGGCCGCGAACCAGATGGCGCTGCAGCACCAGGGTGAAGATCATGATCGGCAGGACGGCCATCGCGCCCACCGCCATGTACGGCCCCCATTCCAGCCCCATGGAACCGGAAAAACCCGCGAGATAGACGGGCAGCGTCGCCGCCTTGTTCTGGGTCATCACGGTGGCGATCAGAAACTCGTTCCAGGACATGATCGCCGAGAGGATCGAGGTTGTAATCAGCCCCGGCTTGACCAGAGGGAGGGCGACCTTTCGGAAGATCTGCAGGCGCGAATAGCCGTCGATCTGCGCCGCTTCCTCAATCTCCACCGGGATCGCCTCGAAGAAGCCGCGGATGATCCAGACGACGAGCGAGAGGTTCATCGAGGTGTAGATGAGGATCAGGGCAAGGTGGGTGTCCAACAGCCCGACATCGCGAACCATCAGATAGATCGGCACGACGAAGGCGACCGGCGGGGCAAAGCGCGTGGACAGGATGAAGAAGAAGATGTGGTTGCCGCCGATGACCCGAAAGCGCGTCAGACCGTAGGCCACCATCGAGCCGAGGCCGACCGCGAGAAGCGTACTGCCCGCCGTGACCACCAGGCTGTTGATCAGAAACGGCAGAACCCCGCTTCCGCCGAACACGAACAGGGCAGCGTGGTAGTTGTCGAAGGTCGGATCGAACAGCCAGGCAGGCGGCCAGGAGAAGATGTCGCTCTCTTTCTTCACCGAGGTGCTGAGCACCATGTAGAAGGGGAACAGACAGAAACCGACGAAGATGGCCGCGCCCAGATAGCGCGCATAGTCGGTGATGCTAAGCGCAGCCGACCCGCGGGATTTGGTGTCGAGCGTCGCCATCAGCCCTTCACCGGATCGGCGATTTTTCGCACGAAGACCTGCGCGCCGAGTGTGACGATGATGATCATCACAACGGCCATGGCGCCTGCATAGCCGAGATCGAGAGAGAGAAAGCCCGTCGTGTAGATGTACCAGGGGAGCACTTCGGTGCTGCCGCCGGGACCGCCCTTGGTCATCATGAAGACCAGCTCGATCATGCGGAACGCGTCGATCGCCCGGATGATCAGCACCACCAGAATGGCGGGGCGCAACAGCGGCAGGGTGATGCGCCAGAAGATCTCGCGCTCGGTCAGCCCGTCCATGCGGCCTGCTTCGAAGACATATTCAGGGAGAGACTGAAGCGCGGCGAAAATGACCAGCGTGACGAACGGCGTCCATTGCCAGACATCGGCGAGCACGATCGAGAACATGGCAAGCGTCTTGTCGGTCAGAAACGGCAGGCGCTCGGATCCGAACAGGGTCGCGAGCCAGTTCACCACGCCGAAATTCTCGTTCAGCATGTAGAACCAGACGAGGCCGACCACGAGCGGCATGGCCATCACCGGGAGAAGCGAGAGCTTCCGGAGCGTATCCAGGCCCCTGAGCTTGCTGTTGAAAACGAAGGCCAGGGCGAAGCCGAGCAGCAGCTCGATCAGGACCGCGAGCAGGATGAAGGTCGCCGAGACCCAAAGGGCGTTGATGAAGCGATCGTCCCAGGTCAGCTCTTCGTAGTTGAAGAGCCCGGCAAAGCGCGGCGGGTTGGGACTGGAGAGCGACCAGTGGCGGAGGCTGATGAAGACCGCGAAGCCGATCGGAAAGATATTGAGCGCCAGGAGCAGCAGGACCGCCGGTGAAACCAGCACGGTCGCGGCGCGTCGGGCTTCGCGGTTCTGGGACATGGTCCGCCTGTCACCTGACAAGGAGCATGGGATTTTTTCTCATGCGGGCGGCGTGCCCGCCGGAGCGGACGCGAGTCGTGTTCGCGCCCGCTCCCAGCGGCATCCGGCTCAGTAGTAGCCGGCCTTGCGCATCTCACGATCGAGCAGGCGCTGACCGTTGGCGAGCGCATCCTCGGGCGTGGTGTCGCCGGTCAGGACCGAATGCGTCTCCGCCCCCATGACGTCGACCATCTTCTGGAACTCCGGCACCGGAGGGCGCTGCCAGCCATGCATGAAGCCGTCCTCGGCCATCTGGTTGACATGCGGGATCACCGGGCAACGCGCGATGACATCGGGATCGGCGCTGACCGATTTCCGCGGCGCGACGCAATTGCCGTGCTTGGTGTATTCGGCGATCATCTCGGGGCTGGTCAGCCAATCGATCACCTTCCAGGCCAGCTGGACGCGCTCGGGATCGATATTGGTCGGGATCGAGAGATACCAGCCGCCCAGCGTCGAGCGGTTCGGCGAGCCGGGACCGCTCGGGTGCGGCACATAGCCGACATTGCCGCGCGCCGGTGCCGCCTCGTCCAGCTCGTAGATCGCGGAGCGGCCGGACCAGATATAGGTCATCGCGCAGCCGCCCTGGGCGAAGACGCGCACCCGCTCATCCCAGGCCATATTCAGGATGCCGGGAGGCGACACCTCGAGGAGCGACAGGAAGTAGTCCATGGTCGCCTTGCCGGCTTCCGTGTCGATGGTCGGATGCATGTTTTCGGGCTTGATATTGCCCATGTCGTAGTCGTCGCCGACCTTGACCATGTCGATCGGTGCTGCGCCGAAATCGCCGAGCGTCATGACGAAGCTCTGCCCTATCGGCGTGCCGCGCGCCGCGTTCCAGCAGACGCCGGCCATGCCGTCCTCGTTTTCCTGGATGGTCTTGCCCGCGGCCAGCACGTCCGCATGGCTTACAGGAGTACCCAGTCCGTATTTCTCGAAGATGTCCTTGCGGTAAGCGAAGATCTCCGGATGTGGCTGCAGCGGAATGCCGAGCTGCTGACCGCCGAACTGCGCGCCGCTCCAGGCGACGTCGTGGAAGTCCGAGCCGTCGAAGCCATGCTCTTCGATCAGCGGGTTGAGGTTGGTGAGAAAATGCATGTACTCGCCGAACTGCGGCAGATCGACGGCAATCAGATCGTAGCTCGAAACATCGTTCTGCGCGTTGAGGAGCACCTGCTGGTGGAGGACGTCGAACGGACGCACATCCAGCTGAATGGTGCCGCCGGCCATCTCTTCGAGATCTCCATGGATGCGCTGCATAACTTGAAAGACCGGATCACCGATCCCGAGGATCCGGATCGTCTCACCATCAAGGACACCGTCGGCCTGAGCAGGCGTTGCTACGCCGAGCGCCAAGCTCGCCGTCCCAATTGCAAGGGCCAAGCCTTGCACATGACTCGTCAGGCTTTCCCGAAGCATATGTCTCCTCCCTGAATTTTCTTCACAATGCTTTCGAGAGGAGCACACGCATGACGTCTTCCGCTGGCTCCCCCCTTATCGAAATTATCGTCGAGCTTCATGCCGGTGGAAAGGCCTATTCTGTCCATTTTGAACATGAGATGTTTGGACGTCGAAAGGAAGGCTCACCTTTGAAGCCGCCTGTTGCGAAGAGCCCCCCTACGCCGCCGTGCAAAAGTCTATGGGGTCAACAATTCCAATGTGGATATCTTCGCAATTCTTATGACCGCCTGAAATGATACACTGCTGACTACTGGTGCCTCTGCCGCATCAAGGCGGAGAGATGCCTTGGATCTTCGTCGTCCTCTGGACCCCGCGAAGTTTCGAAGGGCTTCGTCAGGCATCGCCTTCGATCAATGATCAGTAGCGGCACCGACATCGTACCGGTAGAGGGAGGATAGCAACGATGAAAGCAAACGGGATGTTTGAAGGACAGGTCGCAATTGTTACAGGCGGCACTCAAGGTTTGGGGGAAGCCACGGCGCGCTTGTTTGCGGAGTGTGGGGCACGGGGCATCGTGATCAATGGGCGCAATGCCGAACGTGGCAAGGCTGTTGTCGACGACTTGAACGCTGCCGGCACGGAAGCTCATTTCGTGCAAGGCGATCTCGCCAATGTCGAGGATGTGCGGCGGATTACGGCCAAGGCTGACGACGCGTTCGGCAGGGTCGATGCGCTGGTCAACGCTGCCGGATTGACCGACCGCGGCACCATCTTGAATACCAGCCCGGACCTGTTCGATCGCATGTTCGCGATTAATGTACGCGCCCCATTTTTCCTGATGCAGGATGCGGCGAAGATCATGCGCCGGGAACGTATCGAAGGCGCGTTGGTGAACATCCTTTCGATGTCCGGCCTCGGCGGGCAGCCATTCATCTGTGCCTATTCGGGATCGAAAGGGGCGCTGATGACCTTGACCAGGAACATCGCGTTTTCGCTGATGCCCGATCGCATCCGCGTCAATGGTCTGAATATCGGCTGGATGAACACGCCGGGCGAGCATGCCATCCAACAGAGCTTCCACGGCGCGGACGAGAATTGGCTGGAAGCGGCCGCTGCGCGCCAGCCCTTCAAACGGCTGCTCGAGCCGACAGAGGTCGCAAAAGCCATTGCCTTCATGTGCTCGGATGCCAGCGGCATGATGACGGGCTCGATCGTCGATTTCGATCAGCAGGTTCTCGGCTGCTACGACGCCCCGCCCCAACCCGGAGCCAGGCTCAGCGACGACTGAGCGAGTAGCCATCCCGCTCAGGCCGGATTTGTCCGATCTGGACAAAATCATCCTCGGGAATTCTTCCAAGATGCCTTAGCTTGGTTACTGATAAACTGTGCTGCGCCTGTGCTCTCTTGGCTGCATGCGCGCGCAACAAATTCTTGGTTATGGGGAGGCGATCAATGAAAAGCTCGAACGTCAGGTGGGCGACACGGACTTTAGCGGCCTCGGCCATGCTGGCTGCGGCCGGCATATCTTCGGTTCACGCCGAAGACGTCAGCATTTCGTTCGTCGTGAAGGACATGACCAACCCCTACTACTGGCGGATGGGTGAAGGCGCCAAGAAGGCGGCTGAGGAACTCGGCGTGGAGTTAAGCTGGGTGTCGGCCGAGTTCAACGGCGATATCGAGGGGCAGATCGGGGTGGTCGAAAGCGAGCTCGTGAAAAGCCCGGACGCGCTTGTGCTCGTGCCGATGAACGCGAAAGCGCTCATCCCGAAAATCCGCGAGGCGAACGGTTTGGGCATACCCGTGGTGACCGCCGACACCCGAGCGGAGGAAGGGCTCGCTGATGTCGTGACGTTCGTCGGCCTGGACGAGCGGCTTTCCTATAAGGGCATGGCGGAATTTGTCGTCGATCATCTCGGCGGCGAGGGCCAAGTTGCCATTCTGGAGGGCTTTCGCGGCAGCTCGACCGCCGAAGAGCGGCTGGTCGGTATGCATGAGGTTCTGGACGCTGTCTCCGGTATCGAGATCGTCGCTTCCATCTCAGCCGATTGGGACCGCGAAAAAGGTCTGAAGGCGACCGAGGACATTCTCCAGGCGCATCCGGATGTCGATGCCATCCTGGCCTCCAATGACGAGATGGCGCTCGGCGCGGTGCAGGCGGTGAAGAGTGCGGGCAAGGCCGATCAGGTCGTAGTAGTCGGTGACGACGCTATTCCGGCAGCACTCGAAGCACTCAAGTCCGGCGACATGCTGGCAACCATCGATGGCAATACCGATCAGGTCGGCTACCAGGCCGTGAAGACCGCCTATGACGTCGTGGTCAACGGCGCCGAGCCGGAGCCTTGGGTCGTGGTGCCGTCCAAGATCATGCTGAAGGACGACGTCACCGACGACTATCTGAAGAGCCGCGGCATCGAGTGACTGCCGGGCGGCAGCCGCGCTACTCAGGGGGTTGGTTGCCCTTCCAGATGGACTGGGCGACCGACCCCGGCCACTGCATGCGGGTCAATTCTGCTGCCCGTGCCGAGGCCTTGCATCAATGTCCGAGTTAGAAAAAACACCGCTTGCGCGCATGCGTGGTGTCAGCAAGCATTTCGGCGGAATCAGCGCGCTTGAGGATGTCAGTGTCGATCTCTATCCGGGCGAGGTGGTCGGCATTCTCGGGCATAACGGCGCCGGCAAGTCGACCCTGGTCAAGATCCTGGCCGGTGCGCTGACCCCGGATGAGGGCGAAATCTTCATCGACGGTGAACCGGCGACGATCGATGATCCGAACGACGCGCGCGCCTACGGCATCGAGACGATCTATCAGGAGCTGGCGCTCTGCGGCAATCTCGACGCGCCGGCCAACCTGTTCATGGGCCGGGAAGCGAACCGCTACGGTTTTCTCGACGAAGCTTTCATGCTGCGCGAGACGCGGCGCATTCTGGACAGTCTGCGCATCAAGATCGAATCGCTCACCACCCGGGTCGAGAATCTGTCGGGCGGCCAGCGCCAGTCGATCGCGATCGGCCGAGCGGTCTATTTCCAAGCCAAGATCCTGATCATGGACGAGCCGACCGCAGCACTCGGCATGGAGGAAACGCAGCTCGTGGTCGAGTTGATCAAGGAGCTGAAGTCGAAGGGTCTCGGCATCTTCTTCATCAGCCACGACATCCACGACGTCTACCGGTTCACCGATCGCATCTACGTATTGAAAGGCGGAAAGCTCGTTCACACCTGTGCGACCAACGCGCATAGCCAGGACGAGATCGTGCAGATGATCATCTCCGGCAGGCCACCTGCCACGGGAGAGCCGTCGCATGCGTGAGCGGATCGCCAGGCTCAAGAGCTATCCGCTGACCTGGATCGTCGGTGTCACGATCCTGATGGCGATCGTGATCTCGATGCTCTCGCCCCATTTCCTGACGGTCGGCAATCTCACCAATCTCCTAAAGCAGGTCGCCATCGTCGCCGTGCTCGCCGGCGGCCAGACCCTGGTGATCCTCTCCGGCGGCATCGACCTTTCGATCGGCTCGGTTCTCGCCTTGTCGGCGGTGACCATCGGCTTTCTGATCGAGAACGGCTTTTCGCCGCTTCTCGCCACAGCCGCCGGCATCGCGGTCGGCACGCTTTGCGGGCTGATCAATGGCATCGTCATCACGCGCGGCCGCATTCCTCCCTTCATCGCCACGCTCGGCATGATGGGCATCGCTCGCGGCTTGGCGCTGGTGATCACCAAGGGCGTCTCCTACATGGTGCTGGTGCCGTTCTACGACGTGATCGGCAATGGCAGCTTTCTTGGCCTGCCCGTGCCGATCGTCATCGTGATCGTGGTCTATGCAGCCCTCTATATCGTGCTGCGCCGAACGGTCTTCGGCCGTCACGTCTACGCCATCGGCGGCAACGAACAGGTCAGCCGCCTGGAGGGCATCCGCGTCGATCGCCAGAAGATCCTGATCTACACGATCAGCGGGTTCCTCGCGGCGATCGCAGCGCTGATCATGGTCGGCCGGCTCGCCTCGACACCGCCCCACGTCGCCAAGGGTGCCGAGCTGGAAGCGATCGCCGCTGTTATCATCGGCGGCACCAGCTTCACCGGGGGCGTCGGCGGCGTCGAGACCACGCTGATCGGTGCCTTGATCATGGCGATGATCACCAATGCCCTCAACATCCTCGGCGTTTCCTCCTTTTGGCAGCAGGTGTTCATAGGGATTGTCATCATCGTCGCGGTCTGGCTGGACAATCTGAAGGGGAGAAACAATCGATGACGACGGAGCCCACGGCCTTCGACTACATCGTCATCGGGGCTGGCTCAGCCGGTTGCGTGGTCGCCGGTAGGCTGAGCGAGGCCGGACACAGCGTGCTCCTTCTCGAAGCGGGAGGGCCGGATCGCAGCCCCTGGATTCACATTCCCATGGGCTATGCCAAGCTCTACGCCAACCCGGACGTCAACTGGTGCTTTTCGAGCGAGCCCGAGCCCGAATTGAATGGTCGCCGTTTGTTCCAGCCGCGCGGCAAGGTCCTGGGCGGCACCGGCTCGATCAACGGCATGATCTATGTCCGCGGCCAACCGGAGGACTACGACAACTGGCAGGCATCGGGATGCGAGGGCTGGGGTTTCGATGACGTCATGCCTTTTTTCAAGAAATGCGAGCATCAGGAACGCGGCGCGAATGCGCTTCATGCAACCGGCGGCCCGGTCTGGGTGTCGGACCTTCCGTCACGTCATGAACTCGCCGATGCGTTTATCGATTCTGCGATCCGCCTGGGCTCACCGCAGAATGACGATTTCAATGGGGAGACCCAACTCGGCGCTGGCTATGTCCAGGTGACCACGCGCAAGGGCAGAAGGTGGAGCACGGCTGCCGGTTATCTCGGGAAACGCCAGAACCTCGCGGTGGTCACTAATGCGTTGGTGAAACGCATCCTTCTCGAAGACGGCAAGGCGGTCGGCGTCCGCTACGACGTCGAAGGCGGTGAGCTGGAAGCGCGGGCACGCGCCGAAGTCATCCTGTGCGGCGGCACCTACAGCTCCCCTTTACTGTTGCATGTCTCCGGCATCGGCCCCGGCCAGGTCCTGAAGGACATCGGCGTGCCGGTTGAGGTCGAGTTGCCGGGCGTCGGCGAAAATCTGCAGGATCATTTCGGCGTCGGTTTGGAGTTCCGCAGCAAGACTCCCGTCACGGTCAACGATCTGCATAACAGCAAGCTGCGCGGCGGTCTCGCCTTGCTTCGCTATCTCCTGTTCCGCACCGGCCCGATGGCGAGCAACGGCAATTTCGCGAATACCTTTGTCCACACCAGCCCCGACATCGACCGGCCGGACATGATGATCACCTTCATGGCCTGGTGCACCGGCGAGGATCTGCAGCCTCGCCCGTTTTCCGGCTTCACCATTCTGGCCGAGCACATCCGTCCGGAAGCCCGCGGCACGGTTCGCGCGACCGGCCCAAATGCGACGGATCAGCCGGCCATTCAGTTCAACTTCCTGAAAAGCGAGGCTGATCGGAAAGCGGCGATAGCGGGCCTGAAACACGCGCGAAAAATTTCGGAAACCGATCCCATGAAGGGTCATGTGGAGGCGGAGATCAATCCGGGGCCGGACTGCAGGAGCGACGACGATCTGCTCGACCACTGCCGCCGATCCGGCCTTTCGCTGCTGCATCCGGTCGGCAGCTGCAAAATGGGAACCGACGCGCTTGCCGTCGTCGATACGCGACTGCGCGTGCGTGGAGTCGATCGGCTGCGCGTGGTCGACGCCTCGATCATGCCGACGATCGTTTCGGGCAACACCAATGCCGCGACGATCATGATCGGTGAGAAAGGGGCCGACATGATTATGGCCGATGCCAAGGCAGGATTGGGCTGAAACAAAGGATCGCTCGGATGATTGGAGTCTGTCTTTTAGGAAGCGGCCGCATGGGCCAGATCCATGCCGCCAACGTCGCGGCCCATCCTGGGGCCTGCCTGATCTCGACCGTCAATCCGAACGTCGCCTCGGCGGAGAAGATTGCTGAACGCTACGGTGGTAGGGCAATAGGCGACGCCGCGGAGGCGATCGGCGATGCTAAGGTCGACGTGGTGATCATCGCGACCCCGACCGATACCCATCTCGAATATGTCGGGCTCGCGGCGAAAGCGGGAAAACCGATCCTTTGCGAAAAGCCGCTCGAGCTCGACCAGCAGCGGCTCGAACAGTGCCTGGCGACCCTCGACGCCCATCCCGTACCCTGCATGCTCGGCTTCAACCGGCGTTTCGATCCGAGCGTGCGAGCGCTGCGTGATGCCGTCGCCGCCGGCGAGGTCGGCGACCTTCATCTGTTGCTGCTCACCAGCCGGGACCCCGCGCCGCCGCCGATCGACTACGTCAAATCATCGGGCGGCTATTTTTGCGACAGCACCATTCACGATCTGGATCTCGCGCGCTGGATCCTCGGCGAGGAGCCGGAAGACGTCTATGCGACGGCGAGCTGTCTGGTCGAGCCGGAGATCGGCGCCGTCGGCGATGTCGATACCGCCATGACCATCCTACGCACGCCGAGTGGACGGCTTTGCCACATCAACAACAGCCGGCGCGCAGTCTACGGTTTCGACCAGCGCATCGAGGCGTTTGGATCGGCAGGGATGATCCAGACCGAGAACCAGCCGGAAGTGCGCCTCATGCGCGCCGATGCCGATACCACGTCAGCGCGCGGCCGGCTCAAATATTTCTTCCTTGAGCGCTATGCCGACTCCTTCCGGCTCATGCTGGATGCTTTTGTCGACGCTGTCTCCAAGGACCAAGCCCCCTCGGTGACCCAGGAAGACGGCAAGCGTGCTCTGGCGCTGGCTCTTGCCTGCGAGCGTTCCCGACGTGAACGAAAGGCCGTCGCTCCCTAGCGGCTCTCGACGACCTTCGCTCTTCCGTCTTCAGTAACGCCCATGGGCACGCATCATGCGATCGCAACGGTTTTGGGCATCGGCAAGTGCGGTGCGTGGTCGCTTGCTGCGCTGAAGCATGGTGTGAATTTCATCGCCGAGAATGGCGACGATGTCGGGCAGCTCGGCGACGGCAGGTCGCGGCCACATCCGCAAGACGCCGTCGCGCGCCATCTTGTCGACGATCGGAATCATGGGTCCGAGCTCGGCTACATGGGGATCGTTGCACACACTGAAACGCGAGCTGACAACGCTGCCGTTTTCCATATAGAGCTTGGTCGCGGCGGCGGACGTCAGTGTACGTATAGCCTTGATGGTCGCACGTCGCCTTTCCGGCGCCAGATTGGACGGCATGCAAAGTGACCAGCCGCCAAGGGGGGCGATCGACGGCAGGTCTCTGGCGGGCGGGTGCGGCAGGTAGCCTGTTTTGCCATGTGCCGGCGAATCCAGTCGGTGCTCGAAAAGCGGCATGATCTGCGTGTAGCAATAGGCCATGGCGGCATGACCGTCGGCATAGCATTTGGCCCGCTCGTACCATGACATCTGCAAAACGTTCGGCGGCGAGTAGTCGAGGCATTCCAGTAGAAATTCGGCAGCCTGCAACGCCTGCTCGGAATCCAGCATCGGCCGATAACGATCGCTGGAGAGATCGTCATTGGCGAAGCCATCCCCTCTTCGCGGCAGATTCAAGACCGGCTGGCCGAAATCCGCCATGACCATGATGAAGGTCGTACCGACCGGTGTCCCGCGCGCGCCGTTCCAGGCAAGGCCGCTGATCTGCTCGATCGGTTTGTGCAAATGGCGTGCTGCTCCAACGAGCTCGTCCAGGGTGCGCGGCGGCGAGATGCCTTCCCTTGCAAAAATGTCGGTGCGATAGATCAGAAGCTCCGGGGTCGTCTGAACCGGCACACCGTAAAGCATGTTCCGGTATCGTGAGGCGGCAACGGCTTCGGGATGGAAGTCCATGATGTCGAGCGGTTCTTGTTCGAGCAGCTCGTCGAGCGAGCCGATCGCACCACTTTCAGCCATCTCGGTCATCCAGCAGAGATCGCAGGTGACGATATCATAACGCGATGCGGAACGCTCAGCGTTGTCCAGGATCTCCCGATGCAGCCGATCGATGGTCAGTGCGCGGCCATCGACATCGACGCCGAAATTCATCTCGAACTGTCGCTTTAGGGTATGCATCGCGAGAAAAGTCGGATCGGAGTGCATGAGAATGCGCAGATCCCCTTTCAGAGGCAGCGGCTCTTTCATGATCGGCAGAGGCGGAATGATCGAGGCGGACATATAGGAAGCACCAAAGAAATACTCGGACCCGTCGGCCAGGCCGAACAGGGAGCCAAGCGTCGCTTTCATCCGCCTGGCATATTCGATCCAGCTGCAGACCAGCTTTTCACTTGGATGAAGAGAGAAAGTCTTACCCGATTTCGTCCGCGGTCTTTTGACGATCTGGCCCTGCTCCAACATGTCGAGGATAAGCCGATGCGCCGTGCCGCGCGGCAACCCGGAAGCGGCGATCAACGAGGATGGCGTCTCCAGCTGACCGCGAAGGTGGCTTCGCATGAGCTGAAGCATGATGCGCATCTCGCGCGTGTTGCCGCGCAACGCCAGACTGGCTTGTGTCTCCTCTTCCAGATGCGCCGCGAATTCTATGAACCGGGCAAGCTCATGGCTGGACATCGCCGATCGATGAGGAGACTCCTGGAACGCATCCTCCAGGTTCTTCTTTGTCCCTGCCAAGGCTTGTTTCGAGCTTTGCATGTTGCCCCCTCGGGCGGATAAGCATCGCCTCGTTTTTCAAGAGACTACAACGGGTTATCGCGGAGCCCAAGAGCGAAAATTCCAAAATGGACACCCTTCTCCTTGCCGCCGAACGAGCGATGGGTGTGAATGGAATGATAGAAGCGCCGAAGTCGGCCTGAGGGAGCCCCTAACAAACGGCGAGCTCTACCTCACGGTGCACGGCAAGTGGCGACCTATCAAGGGCGGCGGCGGAGAATAATCGGGGAGGGAACATGGTTCGTTTCGGCGTGCTGGGCAGTGGTCGGATCGGCCGCATGCATGCAGGCTTGATCACCACGGATACGCCCGCGTCCGTGAGCTGGTGCTACGATGTCGACACGGAGCGAGCCCAACAGACCGCAGCCGACGTCGGCGCCAAGGTGGCCGATGATGTCGATCAGGTGTTGGCGGCTGACGATGTTGACGCCGTGCTGATCGCATCCCCCACCGATACCCATGTTGATCTCATCCTGCGCTCGGCGAAAGCGAATAAACCGATCCTTTGCGAAAAGCCCATCGATGTCGACTTGAACAAGGTCGAAGAATGCCGCGAACAATTGGCCAAGTTCGACGTGCCGTTACAGATGGGCTTCAACCGCCGTTTCGATCCGTCCCATCGAGCCGTGCACGACGCCGTACGCAATGGCGAGATCGGCGATCTGGAACTGCTGATCATCACCAGTCGCGACCCGGGACCGCCACCGCCCCGCCCCATTCTCGAAGCATGCGGCGGCCTGTTTCGTGACACCACCATTCATGATTTCGACATGGCGCGTTTCGTTCTCGGCGAAGAGCCGGTCGAAGTCTTCGCCATGGCTTCGAACCGGGTCGACCCGGTCTTCGCCGAGCTCAACGATGTCGATACCGCGATGGTCACGATGCAGACGTCTTCGGGCACGCTTTGCCATATCAACAATTCACGCCGCACGAACTATGGCTATGATCAACGCGTCGAAGCGTTCGGCGCGCTTGGTATGGTGCGCTCGAACAATGTCCGGCCAACCGAAGTCTCCCGTTACGGCAAAGGGCGCACGGCTCAGCGCGATCCCTTGCTCTACTTCTTCATCGAGCGATACCGCGCCGCCTATGCAGCGGAGATCAATGACTTCCTTGACTGCCTGAAAGCGAAACGCCCCCCAAGCGTCTCGTTCGAGGATGGCCGGCGCGCCCTCATTCTCGCCGAGGCGGCGATCCAGTCTCGAAAGGAGAACAGACCGATCAGCGTCGACTACGGCAAGGATCGCTCCTAGTGGCGGATCGGCGCGCCGATCACGTAAGCGTCGGCTTGATCGGCGCGGGCTTCATGGGCAAGTGCCATGCGAATGCCTTTCGATCCGTCGGCGGGCTCTTCGATCTGCCATGCGAGGTCGAACTCGACATGCTCGCGGATATTGATGTCGAGACCGCGAAAAGATCCGCTGCAGCTTTGGGCTTTCGCCGTTCGACCGGCAGATGGTCCGACCTTGTTACCGATCCGGCGATCGACATCGTCGCGATCACCGCGCCGAACAAGCTGCACGAACCGATCGTCCTGGCGGCAGCAGCCGAGGGAAAAGCGATCTATTGCGAAAAGCCGCTCTCGACGACGGCTCGCTCGGCGCACCGCATGCTGAAGGCGGCGGACGAGGCCGGCGTGCTCACGCTGGTCGGGTTCAATTTTCTCAGAAACCCGATGATCAAGCTCGCGCGGGATCTGATCCGCGATGGCGAAATCGGCGACATCACCGGCTTTCGCGGACGCCACGCCGAGAACTACATGGCAAGCCCGGACACGCCGCACTCGTTTCGCACCGATCCCGAAGGCGGCGGCGCGCTGGCTGATATCGGCAGTCATATCCTGTCGCTCGCGTGCTACCTCGTCGGGCCGATCACATCCGTCAGCGGGGCTGTCGAGACAATCTTCAAGGACAGGCCGATCGCCCTTGGCGCCTCTGAGCGAAAGCCCGTTCTGGTCGATGATCACGCCCATGCGCTCCTCCGCTTCGAGCAAGGCGCGATCGGTAGTATCGAGGCCAATTGGGCAGCCACCGGCCGCACCATGGATCTGTCCTTCGAGATCACCGGCAAAGACGGGGCGATTGCCTTTTCGCAAGAGCGCATGAACGAACTTTTGCTGTACCGCAACTCTTCGTCGAAAAGCAAAGCGGGTTTCACCCGCATCGAATCGGGGCCGGCACATCCGCCATACGAAGCCTTCTGCCCTGCGCCCGGCCACCATTTGGGTTTCAACGATCTGAAGGTCATCGAGGTCGCGGAACTCCTGGATACTTATTGCAGCGGCAACATGAGCTGCTTTCCCGATTTCAGTGAGGCCTGCCGCATCCAGGAGACCGTCGACGCCATTCATCTCTCGGCGAGACAGGGAGATTGGGTGACGGTGGGATCATGAATAGTGCGCTCAGGCGGCGCGGTGGCTTGAGCTCGAAAAGATGTGAAAGCGACAACCAGGGAGGACGAACAAGATGCAACGAGAATTTAAGAAGCTTCACGGTTTGGCCGTTTCGACGCTGGCTTTATTGACGCTGTCAACCGGCATGCCTGCGGAGGCCGCCGACGGCGACGCCAAGGTGTTCTTTATGCTGCCGAACAGCACGACCATTCGTTTCGAGCGGCGGGACGCGCCACTCTTCGTCGCTGCGATGGAAGAGCGCATGCCAAACGCCGAGGTAACCGTGCAAAACGGTGAGGGTGATCCGGATCGTCAGCAACGGCTGGTCGAGGACGCCCTGGCGCAAGACGCTGATCTGATCGTCTACACCTCGTCGGACGCCAATCTTGCCGCAGGCGCTCTCAAGGCCGCCGAGGATGCAGGCGTTCCGATGTTGCTCTACGAGCATGACGCGGTCGGCGGCAAAGCCGAGGCGCATATCCTGTTCAATGCTCTCGCCGTGGGCCAAGCCCAGGGTGAGCGCGCTGCAGCGCTGATCGAGGCCATGGACAAGGACGTGGTCAAGATCGCGCGGGTCAAAGGCAACCAGGGCGAATACGGCACGATCCAATACGAAATCGGTCAGAATGAATTCTTGCAGCCTTTGATGGATGCCGGCCGAGTCGAGGTCGTTTGCGAGCAGTTCACGCCGAATTGGGACCCGGTGCAGGCCCAGGCCTTTGCCGAGGATTGCCTGACGCGTACCGGCGGCGATGTCGATATGTTTCTCGGCATGAATGACGGCACCACGGGCGGCTCAGTCGCGGCGTTGATTTCGCAAGGGTACAACAAGGGCGAAATCGTCGTTACCGGCGGTCAGGACGCAACCATCGAGGCCCTGCAGTTCATCGTCCAGGGCTGGCAGGACAACACGGTCTTCAAGGATCTGCGCGTCATGGCCGAGGCGGCTGCGGACACGGCCGTGACGATCTTGAACGGTGAAACGCTCCCCGAACAATGGATCAACGGCGAGGTCAACAACGAGCACATGGATGTTCCGGCAGCCTTCCTTCCGGTCAACAACGTCACCATCGACAATGTCGGCGATGTCGTCGATGCCGGCATCTACACCTGGGAGGAGGTCTGCCAGGGAGGAGAAGATACCGAGACCTGCAAGGACAAACTCTAGCGGTATGACCACATCATTCGGTTCCCATATGGTGCGAAGCTTAGCTTCGCAGAATCAACATGTTATGATCTTCACATAGGGAATCATCATTGTGGTCGCACCACTGGCGAAGCCAGGGGGCCACATCGCAGGATGTGGCCCATGCTCTTGATCGAGTTGGAATAGCGAGCCCATGTCGCGGGAGGCATCTCTCTCAACTGCTCTGCCGATCTTGAGCATGCGCGGTGTCAGCAAGGCATTCGGCGGTGTGCAGGCTCTTGATGATGTGTCGTTGGATCTGCAACCGGGCGAAGTCGTTGCGCTCGTGGGCGACAATGGCGCCGGCAAGTCGACATTGGTCAAGATCATGGCCGGTGTTCTGCGCAAGGATAGCGGCGACTATCTGTTCAGAGGCGACGAGGTTGATCTCGATAGTCCTTCCGAAGCGACCGAACTCGGCATTCAAACCGTCTATCAGGATCTGGCGCTCTGCAACAATCTGGATGCAGTCCAGAACCTGTTTCTCGGTCGCGAATTGACGGGACCTTGGTGGACGGGATTTCGGCTCACCCGTGCGCAATGTGAAGTGCGGGCAAAGGAAGTCCTGCGTCGCCTCAGGCTCGAGGGCATCTCGCTTACTCGCAATGTCGGCGCCATGTCCGGCGGGCAACGACAGAATATCGCCATTGCCCGCGCCATTCTCTGGCAACCCGAAGTCGTCCTCTTCGACGAACCGACGGCGGCGCTCAGTCACTCGGCGGCGGAGGAAGTCGGCAAGCTGATACGCGACCTTGCCAGCCAAGGCCTCGCGGTGCTGGTGATCTCCCATGACATTCACCGTTTCGTGCTGGAGGTCACGGACAGGATCGAGGTTCTGCGTCTCGGCCGCAATGTCGCGAGCTACCGATCGAGCGAGGTGAGTGGCGAGCAAGTGGTGAATGCGATGGTGGGGGGCAATGAGGGCGTTAATCTTGCCGGCTGAGGGCGTGATGTTTCGATGAATGCTGTAGCCGAAAGGCTGGACAAGCCGGTTTCGACGGCAAGCGAGCGCTCCTTCATTGAGCGGCTGGGCAATGAACTGCGCCTGTTGCCGGTCGCCTTCGGCCTGCTGGTGCTCATCCTGTTCTTCGCAACGCAGAGCGATGTTTTTCTGACCAGCCGCAATATCAACAACCTCCTCATTCAGAGCACGGTCACCGGGATCATCGCCGTCGGCCTGGTCTTCGTCTTGCTGGTTGGCGAGATCGATCTGTCGGTCGCGGCAACCAGCGGCGTTGCCAGCGTGTTGATGTCAAAGCTGGTGGTTGATATCGGCCTGCCGATTCCACTCGCCATCAGTCTTGGCGTGATGACCGGCGTCGCTATCGGCGCCATCTCCGGACGCTGGATAACGCTCATCGGCGTGCCATCCTTCGTCGTCACCCTCGGCGTCGGGCTCGTGCTCAACGGCGTACAGCTTCTGCTGCTCCCCAGAACCGGCCGCTATAACCTCCTCGGCACCGGCGTCGAGAAGATTGCCGGCACCTATATCTCCGGTACGCCTGCCTGGAGTCTCGTCCTGGCCGGGCTGGCAATCTTCACAGCCCTTCAAGCCTCGACGCTGGTTGCCCGTCGCCGGGCGGGGCTCGAAGCCTCCGCCTTGCGGCTCCTCATTCTGCCAATCACCATCGTCGGAACGCTGGCAATCGCAACGCTGCTCTTCCTATCGCAGAGAAACGGCCTGCCGATGCCGCTCATCCTGTTCGTCGCGATCGTGGCCATCGCCACTTTCGTGACCGCCGAGACCCGCTTTGGCCAGCACCTCTACGCCGTCGGCAATAGCGTCGAAGCCGCTCGGCGAAGCGGCATCAAGGTCGCACGCGTCAAGATCACGTCATTTGCCGTCGCAGGCGGCCTTGCGGCCTTTGCTGGCATCCTCGCCGCATCACGAATTCTCGGCGTTTCCGTCTCGTCCGGCGGCGGGATCGGTGGCGGTGCTCTGCTGCTCGAGTCGATCGCCGCAGCCGTGATCGGCGGCGTCAGCCTGTTCGGCGGACGTGGACGTGTTACAGGCGCGTTATTCGGGGCGCTGATCATCGCCACGGTGTCGAATGGCCTCAATCTCATGGGCGTCGCCAACGAAGCGCGATTGATCGTCACCGGCCTCCTCTTGGTCATCGCCGTTTCCGTCGATCGCGGAATTGAACGCTTGGCAGGCGGCGGCTCCCCAACGGGATGATGGGGTCACAGCACTAGACCTTCACCCATCGCCTTTCGCGTGATGACCGGAAGCAGGCATCGACCACATTCATGATCGCGTGGCCATCGACAAATGTCGGCCATGCGGGCTTTCCGGTGGCGACAGATTCCACCACTTCAGCGATCTCGATAGCTTTGAATTCGTTATAGCCCAGGCCGAAATTGGCCACGGGCAGGAAGGCTTTGAAGTTCGGGTTCTCCGGCCCGACATCGATGGCGCGATACCCCTGACGGTTGGCCGGATCACTGCCATCGAAAAACCGCAGCCTATTCACTTCATCATTGCGAAATTCAAGACCGCCCTTGGTCCCGTAAATCTCATAGTTCTGCAAGAAACGCCGTCCCGAGGCGACGCGGCTGACATCAATGACCCCGCGGCCTCCACCAGCGAAGGTGCAGAGAACGGTGACCAAGTCCGGATTCGTGACCTCACGCTTCTCATTCGATTGCGAATCTTGCGACACGACGCCATAGCCGAAGCCTTCCACATAGGGGCGTGTTTTGGTCGTGATCACGGTATCGGCAATCAACTCCTCGACAGGACCAATCAAACGCTGAATGTAGCTGAAGACATGGGAGGCCACATCACCGACGACGCCGGTCGGCGTAAGCTCGCCGTCACAGCGCCACATGAAGGGCGTTGCTGGGTCGGCCAAGACGTCGACATGCATCGAAGCCCTGAACAGGACCAGTTCACCGATCTCGCCGCTGTCGATAATTTCTTTCGCGAGATCATGAACCGGATTCTTCGGAAAGTTATGCCCGATACGCGTCACCAGCCCACGCTCGGCCGCCATAGCAGCAAGCTCCGCCGCTTCGGCGGGCGTCGACGTAAAGGGCTTCTCACAATAGACATGCTTGCCCGCCAGCAAGGCCGCCTTCGAGACTTCGTAGTGCAGATGATCGGGAAGCGATATGTCGACGAGATCAACGGCTGGATCTGCGACGGCTTCGCGCCAATCGATCGACACACGCGCATCACCGTAGATCGGCTGCAGCGCCTTGGCCTTCTCCTCATCGGCGTCAACTAGCCAGCTGATCGTCGGCATGACCTTCTTCTCAGGGAACAAAAGCGCTGCATTCCGATAGCCGAGGGAATGGCATTTTCCCATCCAGCCGCAAGCTCCCAGGAGAGCAACGTTGACAGCCCTCACGCATCACCTCCCCGCCATTAGCGATGGTTCTTGGCGTTATATTTCCCACAGCCGCTTCACGCAGAGTCAAACGATTTTCGAAACGTTAAAGCTGCAGCCTAACAGCAGCGCATGTGCTCGAGACGAACGATCCTCCCTCCTCCACATGCTGCCGTCCTTCATGTATCATGACAAAGAAAGTTGCTCACGCAATGGTGCCTCTTGGACGATGTCTGCCGCTGTCGAGATTGCTCTTTGGTGATATTCTCACACCAAAAACTCCAGAGAAAGCCTTCGACAAAAGGGAGCCCTCTTAAATGTTCCAATAGACCGACTCACCCGAAGGCGGCTGGAGCAATTCCCCATAGGGTGCAATGCTCAATGCCGAGCCACACTGCCCCCGAGACATGCAGGGCGGGCCGTGCCATGGCGGAGCGGCAGATGATCAAGCACCGCCTGGAGCCCGAGGAGATCGCCCGTGCCGCGCTTTTCCTTGCGGCCGACGACAGCCGCATGATCACCTAGCGATGCCTGGTGGTGGACGCCGGACTTAGGTGATCAGGTGCCGACCTGACCTCTCCTACACTTCCAGATCCCGCTCCCGTTCGATCTTGTCCGGATCCAGCTCCATATTGGCGCCGGGCGCCGTCGGCAGGCCGATCATGCCATCAACCGGATGCAGCGGGTTCGCCAGGAAGTGCTGATTGATGATGTTCCACTTGATCAGATATTCCTGGTACGGCGTGTGGATCGGCGACTGGCTGACCGAGAAATGGATGCCGATCGGCGTGGAGTGGCCGTGCGGGATCACGATCAGGTCGTGGACCGTGGCGTAGGCGGCGATCTTCAGGGTCTCGGACAGGCCGCCGCACCAGTAGATGTCCGGCTGCAGAATGTCGAGCACGTCCTTCTCGACGAAGCGCTTGAAGCCCCAGCGGGTGTATTCGTGCTCGGCGCCCGAGAGCGGGATCTTGGTCTTGGCCTTCAGCTTCACATGGCTGTCGATGCGGTCCGGCATGAAGGCTTCCTCCAGCCAGCGCGGCCGGAATTCCTCGATGCGCGAACAGAGCTCGACTGCGTAGTCGAAGTTCATGCTCTGCCAGCAGTCCAGCATGATGTCGTAATCATCGCCCAGCGTCTCGCGCAGCGTGCGCACCAGCGCGACATTGAGCCTCATACCATCATAGCCGCTCATCGGACCGTGCCGGAAGAACCATTTCTGCGCGCTGTAGCCCTGCTCCTTGGTCGCCAGCGCACGTTCCCTGACCAAGCCCATGTCGGTGACGTCGTGGCCGAGCATCGAGGCGTAGGCCGGCACCGCGTCCCGGGTCGGGCCGCCGAGCAGGCGCCAGATCGGCTGGCCCAGCACTTTGCCTTTCAGGTCCCAAAGGGCGCAATCGACGGCGGAAAGCGCGATCATCGGATCGCCCTGGCGGCCGTGGACCTGGAGGCGGTGCATCTGATCCCAGAGAAGCTCGGTGGCCAGCGGGTCCTTGCCCATGACGATCGGCCTGAGCTGTGTCAGGATCAGCCGCGCAGCATCCGGCCAGATGGGCCCTCCAATGCCGTAACTGCCATCATCGGCCTCGATCTGTACGAAACATTGCGTCAGGCGGAAGTTATTGTCTTCCACCTGCTCGCCGCCCCAAGGCGGATTTTCAGTGCGATAATCCGGATAAATGTCGATCGGACGAAGCAGCCGCTCCTCCCAGAACGGACCGTCGGTCGGCATTGTTCCTTCGACTTCGCGTACGCGCACCGCACTGATTTTCACCCTTTCCTCCCTGTTCTTTTTGTCCAGCTTGTTTGTTGTTGTCTCCTCGATATCACGGAATGCTGAATGGCGGGCCTTAAAGTGACGTCGACATTGCCGCAAGAAGGAATGCTGAATGCTCCATCCCTCGATGCAAATATCGTTGGCTGGAAAGCATGCCGACAATCCTTGCTCGCGCTGTTTGGAGCGGCCTAGAAAGGCCGACTTACTCGGAAGAGCACGCTGCCCGAATGTGCGGGCGGCGTCATTTCTCGCGTGAGGCGACCGGTTATCCGGCGAATGCGGCGACCGCTTCTTCGACCTGTTTCATCTCGTCGGCCGAAAGCGGCGATACGGGCATGCGGCAAAGGCCAACTTCGCGGCCGGTCATGCAGCTTGCGGCTTTGGCCACGGGGTTGAACGGGAGAGTCCAGAGCAGGCGGCTTAGCGGCTGGAGTTTTTTCCAGAGTTTCGCCGCCGCCTCCATCTTGCTCACTTGGACCAGTTCCCAGAGGGTGACGAGCTCCTTAGGAGCAGCGTTGCCCGAGCCGGAGAACAGGCCGGGTGCGCCGTTAACCAAGCTGAAGAAGTTCAGGAAATCACAGCCGCAGAATACGCCAGCCCCTTGGCCGACCAGCTGTTCGATGCGAACCGGGGCCGCGGTGCTGTCCTTGATGTAGTCGACGCCCTCGATCTCGGAGAAGCGGGCGAAGATCTCGGGTGTAATGTCGAACTGGGTGAAGACCGGGATGTTGTAGGCCATAATCGAGGTCTTGATCGACTTCGCGATCTGCTCGTAGTGCCAGCGCACACCATCTTCGCCGGGCCCCTCGAAATAGGGCGGTAGGATAAGTACCGCGTCCGCGCCGAGGCCTTCCGCGTGCTTTGAGTTCTCGATCGCATCTTCGGTGCGAATGGCCGAGGTCTGCACCACGAGCTTGATGCGGCCATCGATGCGCTTGGCCGCAATCTCGGCGATCTGGCGCTTCTCGGACTCGGAAAGAAAGGGGAATTCGCCGGTCCCGCCATTCACGGCGATGATGTGAACGCCGTTGTCGATCAGCGAGTCGATATTGGCCTCAAGGGCGGCAACGTCGAGCGATGCGCCATTGTTCTTGAAGGGGGTGCAGATCGGAACGCAGATGCCTTCGAGCTTGCTCATTCTCAGGTCTCCCTAGTGTTCATCATTCCCGTTCAGGCGATGGGCCAAGTATCGAAAAGCGTGCAGCCGGTGGGGAACGAGGTGCTCGGATCGAGGACATATTGATGAAACGCCGTGACCCAGGCTCGGCCGGTGATCTCGACAGAGACCGAGGGCAAGTCCTTGACCATGCCGGTCTCGAATATCTTGCCGGTGAACTTGATGCCGATGATCGATTCGAGGACGAAGGCTTCGCCCGGCTCTGCCTCTGGAGGAGCCCAACATCAACTGTGGTCACCGGCCAGATTCAGGTAAGAGCACCCACAACGTCATTGTTAGGATTCCAAGATTCAGATGGTGAAGCTCCGGCTGGGATAGAACGATGTAACACGGACATCGTGCCCTATTAATCTTCACCCTCGAGAAGATGACAGGCGACCTCATGGCCATTTGGAAACGTCCTGGATGTTGGAAATCTCTCCGCGCAGATTGGCATCGCGGCTGGGCATCGCGATCTGAATGGGCATCCGCTCGGCGGGTCGATCGGGCTTGGCACTTCGCCTGAAAGAATGATGCGTCCGCTTCGATCCGCTTTTGGGTCGGGCACGGGCGAGGCCGAGATCAGGGCCTGTGTGTAGGGGTGTTTCGGGCTGGAAAAAATTGTCTTGGTGTCGGCCATCTCGACGATGTGTCCGAGATACATGACCGCGACGCGATGGCTCAGATACTCCACCACCGAGAGGTCGTGGGTGATGAACAGATAGGCGAGGCCAAGATCCGCCTGCAGGTCCATCAGGAGGTTCAGAACCTGCGCCTGGATCGACACGTCGAGAGCTGAAGCCGCCTCGTCACAAATGATGAGTTCGGGGCTGAGCGCGAGCGCCCGGGCGATGGCGATTCGCTGGCGCTGGCCGCCCGAGAATTCGTGAGCGTATTTGTCCATCGATGCGCGCGGCAGGCCGACCTTCTCGAATAGACCGGCGACGTGCGGCTCGATCTCCTGCTCTTTCAGGGTCTCGTGGATACGCACCGGTTCCGCCACGATCTCGGCGGCGGTCATCCGCGGGTTCAGCGATGAATAGGGGTCCTGGAACACCATCTGGATAAAGCGCCGGTGCTTCCTCATATCGGCGCGGGACAAGCGGGTGATGTCTCGTCCCATGGAGACGATCCTGCCCCTGGTGGGCTCCACCAGCTTCATGATGGTCCGCCCGACCGTCGACTTGCCGCAGCCGCTCTCGCCGACGAGGCTCAGCGTCTCGCCCTTGGCGACGCTGAAACTGACGCCGTTGACCGCATGAACGCGGCCGACCTCGCGGGAGAAAAGGCCGCCTTGGATCGGAAAGTGCTTCACCAGATCGGTGACTTGCAGCACCTGCTCTTCACCATTGGCCTCGGATACGTTCACCGCCGAACCTCCCGCTGTCCGGCGATCACCGCGGCTGCGTGATGGCAGGCGACACGGTGATCGCGCGTCACGCCCTGCTCCAGTCGCGGTTCCTCGATGCGACAGCGATCACTCGCGAAGGCGCAGCGCGGATGGAACGGGCAGCCGCTTGGAATGTCGGCGAGGTCCGGCGGCTGGCCGGCGATCGGGGTCAGCCGGCGCCCGCTCATGCTGTGCGGATTGGAATCGAGCAGGCCCACGGTGTAGGGATGCGTTGGCGTTTCGAAGATCGTGCCGACATCGCCGCTCTCGATGATGCCGCCGGCATACATCACATTCACCCGGTCGGCGATCTCAGCGACCACCCCCATCGAATGGGTGATGATGACCAGCCCGACACCCTTTTCCTCCTGTAGGGATTTGAGGAGCGACAGGATCTGCGCTTCGACGGTTACGTCGAGGGCGGTGGTCGGTTCGTCGGCGACCACCAGTACCGGATCGACCGCGAGCGCCATCGCGATCACCAGACGCTGGCGCATGCCGCCGGAGAATTCATGCGGATAGTTTTGGGCACGCCTCTCGGCATCCGGCATGCCGACCAGCTTCAGGAGGTCGACTGCCCGCCTGCTGGCCTCCGCCGAGGACAGGCCGCGATGCACTCGGAACATCTCAGCGATCTGCCAGCCTGCGGTGTAGACTGGGTTGAGCGCCGAGAGCGGATCCTGAAAGATCATCCCAATCCGGCTGCCACAGATGGCGCGGCGCTCCGCTTGGCCTAGGTCGAAGAGGTTGCGGCCTTCGAACACCGCCTGCCCGCCGGCAACCACGCCTGGCGGCGAGTCCAGGATGCCGAGCACGGCCTCGAAGGTGATGCTCTTGCCGGAACCGCTCTCGCCGAGAATGGCCAATGTCTCCCCGGATCTGACGTCGAGAGACACGCCGTTCACCGCATGCACGACTCGATTCCCGGTGCGAAACTCGACCCGGAGATCCGTCACCGAAAGCAGGACGTTCCCTGCTGCGGACTCAACTGCGCTCATCGCGCGCCCCCGGCGGTCTCGCCAACTTCTGCGTCATCGCGAGGACGGACCCGCTCCAACCGCCAGCTCAGCTTCGGATCCGTGGCGATGCGCATCCAGTTGGAAAGCAGGTTCGCCGCGAGCGCCGTCAGCAAAATGGCCATGCCGGGCCAAAACGCGAGCCACCAGGCGGTGGTGAGGTAGTTGCGGCCGTCAGCGACCATGAGCCCCCAGGTAATGCTCGGTGGCTGCACACCTATGCCGAGAAAGCTGAGGGAGCTCTCGGCGAGCATGACGTTGGCAAGGTCGAGCGAGGCGACCGTAAGCAGCGTCGGCAGGATGATCGGCGTGATGTGCAAGCGGAGAATGCGAAGATCGCTCGCGCCCATCGAGCGCGCCGATTCCACGAAGAGGCGCTCCTTCACTTCCAGGACCTCGGCTCGGGCGACGCGGATATAGACCGGAATGCGGGTGATCGTGAGTACGATGACCACGTTGAAGACGAAGGGGTTGAGGACATAGAGAACGATCATCGCCAGCAGCAGCGACGGGAAGCTCATCACCAGATCGGCGCCGCGCATGATGATGTTGCCGAGACGCTGGCCGTAATAGCCCGCAATGATGCCGAGCGCCGAACCGATGACCATCGATAGAAATACCACGCTCATCGAGATTGCGAGCGTCGTCCTTGCACCGTAGAGGATACGCGGCAGAATCGGGCGGCCGAGAGAGTCGGCGCCGAGGATATAGGCAAAGCCGTTTTCAAGACCGAAGGGCGGCGCGTTCCTGAGCTTCAAGTTCATCGACACGTCGGCGCCCGGAATGAGCGACGGGCCGAATAGTGCGCCGAACACCAGCAGGACCAGAAAGACCAGGGCGGCGACCGCGAAGGCATCGCCGCGCAGCAGCATGCCCAATCGATTGAGCCTGCCGGTCACCGCGCGTCGATCCTCGGATCGAGCACGGTGTAGATGAGGTCGAGCACGATATTCAAAAGAAAGATCGCAGCCGCCGTTGCGAGAACCGCGGCCTGCAGCACGGCAAAGTCCCGCTGGGCGATCGCGTCGATCATCAACTTGCCAACGCCCGGCCAGCCGAACACCGTTTCCACGATGACGGCACCATTGATCAGGCCACGAGTCTGATCACCGGCAACGGTGACCGCGGCGATCAGCGAATTCCTGAGCGCATGGACGAACAGGATGCGATTGTCCGGCATGCCTTTGGCTTTGGCGGCCTTCACATAGGGCGAGGCGAGGCTGCTGATCATCGAGCCGCGCACCACCTGGGTGGTGGTGCCAGTAATGCGGAACATCAGCACGCCGACCGGCAGAACCCAGTATGCCGGCCCGCCGACGCCCGAGGTCGGCAGGATGCCGAGGGTCACGGCAAAGAACAGGATGCCGATGATCGCCAGCCAGAAATCCGGCATGCTGGCGGCCGCGAGCGAGAGCACGCTGGCGAGCCGATCGAAGAATGACCCTGGCTTGTAGGCGGCGAGCGGTCCCACGATCAAGGCGACGATCATCGCCAAGACCACGGTGATGCCGGCAAGACGCAGCGTCCAGGGAAAGGCCTCCATAACCGCCTGCATGGCCGGAACATTCCGCCGGAGCGACATGCCGAAATCGAGCTGCAGGGCGTTCAGGAGGTAGTTGTAGAGCTGGACCAGGATCGGATCGTTGAAGCCGTTCACTTCGCGGAACTGGTCGCGCATGGCCTCGGTCGCGGTGTCCGGCAGATAAAGGACTGCCGGATCGCCGGTCAGACGCGCCATGAGAAACACCAGGATCAGCAGCCCGAACAAGGCGATGAACGCGAAGAAGAGCCGTCTGACCAGGAATTCAAAGATCATCAGCGCCGCCTCTCACCGGTGGCGTGGCTACGGCATTGACTTTCCGCCGTCTGTGCCAAGCTCGACGATATGCCGCCAGGTTTTCCAAGCCGGCGGCGGGGTTTTTGCAAAGAAGTTTGCCACCGATTTTTGTGCCAGCACGCCCCACCGGTTCTTGGTAAAACCGGCGGGGTTGTCGTCCTGGCAAGTTTACGGCTTCAGCGCAAAATCGGCGAGGCGGACCGAGCTGTTGGTGGTCATGTTGGGCGTGTACTCGATGCGATCACTGATCGCGGCAAAACCGACCATGTGGAACATCATCGCATCGGGCAGCAGCGTGTCGATGTATTCCGCCGCCTTCTTCCACTTGGCTACGCGGTCCTCGCCGGTGGCCTCGGTGGCTTCGTCGATCAGTTTATCGAGTTCAGGATCGCTGATCTTGGCTTGCGAACCGTCCGAACGCCAACGGCTCGGGATGGTGAAAACCGGATCGCCTGCCGTGTTGTCATGCTGGTCGACGAAGATCTGCGGACGACGGTCGGGATCGAAGGGCTTGACCTGCATCTTGTTCTTGGCGGCGGCCTCGAACCATTCGAGCTTCACGTTTAGCCCGATCTCGTTGAGCATGATGGCCACGACCTCATGATATTCCTGGGCATTCGGGAAGTGGCCGATGCGCCCGACGAGCTGGATCTCGGTGTCGACAGGCACGCCGTCCGCCTTGGCCTCCGCGATCAGCGCCTTAGCCCTCTCAGGGTCGTAGGGATACATGGTGACGTTCTCACTCCAGCCGGCGATCGACGGAAGAAAGAGATGAGTAGCCTTGGTGGCGCTCGCCGGCACTACCGTGCCGAGCATGCTATCCCGATCCAATGCCAGATTGATCGCCTCGCGCACACGCCGGTCATCCATTGGCGGCATGAGGTTGTCGAGGTTCAAGCGGATCGATTCTGCATTCGGATAGCCGACCGCGATGTCGTCGGTGGCGTCCTGCTCGGCGATCGACGGCGTGAAATCGGCCTCCCCTTGCGCCACCATGGCAGCCCGCACCGAGGATTCGGCCCGCCAGACGAACTTGGCGTCCTCGATGCTCGGCTGCTCGTCCCAATAGTCGGCAAAGCGTTCGAGAATGATGTGCTGACCGGTCGCCCATTCGGAGAGAACATAGGGGCCCGTGCCCGGCGCCGTTCGAACTGCTTCGCCCAGGGTGACCGATTCCGGATAGATCATCATATTCGACATTTTCAGCGGCAGGATCGGATCGCGCACCGGCGTGATCACCTTAACGGCATTGCCACTCACCGCCTCGACGCCATAGTCGCCGTCGCCGAAGAACTTGGTGCGCGACTCGCAGGCAAGATTGGTGTCGAGCGTGCGGTCCATCGCGTGTTTGACTGATGCGGCTGTCATCGGCGTGCCGTCGTGGAAGGTGACGCCTTCGCGAAGTGTGAAGGTCCAGGCGTTGTCGTCGCCTTCCTCCCATCCGGTCGCCAGCGCAGGCAGGACCTCGCCGGTCTCGACATCGCGCCGGGTCAGGGCTTCGAAGATGTTACCCAAGGCGACCCGACCGATGAAATCGGAGGCAACCTCGCAAGGATCCAAATTCGCCGGCTCCTCGTTGACCACAATGGTAACATCCTGTTCCTGAGCAGAGGCGGTCCCCGCCACCGACAACGCCAGGATGGCTGCAGCCAACCCTCCCATCGGAATGCCCCTCTGCATTTTGCTCCCCTTTCCTGTTCGTGTTTTCTTGCCCAAGCATTTTCTGCACGATACATCGCGCAAATTCACTCTTGCTGGGCGGGTTCTTCACCCAGCCTGTCGAAGCGACAGCTAAATAGCAAGAGATGCGGACGGGGTGACTTGCGACATAGACCACTTGCCAGGCACTCAATGGCGCCGCAATGCCGGTGGGGCGCCGTCCAGAGGATCATTGCCCTTTCGGCTATCCCTTTTTCGGGGCGACAGTGGCGCGATCGACATAGATGCAGGACATAATACGGGCTTCACAATCCTCGGCCCAATTGTCCAGCCTGCGCACCAGGATATCCACCGTATCGGAGACCATGGTTGCGATGGGCTGGCGGATAGTCGTCAATTTGTATGATGCGGAAGCCGCAAGGCCAACATCATCGAAACCAATGACTGACAGTTCATCCGGGATCGAGATCCCGAATTCGTGCCGTGCAACGTCGAGCAATCCGAACGCAAGCATGTCACTGGCACAGAAGACCGCCTCTGGCCGAACTCCGGCCGTGAGCAGACGGCGCGCGGCCTCGGTCCCAGCTTCGTAACTATACTCGGTCGCATGTACGACGGCTTCAACCTGGATGCCGGCTTCTTCCAGCTCGGCCGTGAAACCACGACCCCTGTCTTTCGTGGTCGATGCCGTTTCCGGGCCTCCGACAAAGCCGAAACGCTTGTGACCTGTCTCGATGAGCCGCTGCGCCGCAACACGACCGCCTGCGACGTTGTCAGCGCACACGACATTCAGCCGACCGCGCCTTGGCCGACGTGCAAACGCCACCAACGGAATTCGCCGCTTCAGGCACTGCTCGGTGATGAAGGGCGATATCGCACCGGCTGACACCACCAATCCATCGACGCTGTATTGCAGCACGAGCCGCCCCATCGCCTCGAGGTCATCCTCGCTGGACACGTTCAACAGGAGCATGCGAAGGCCGCGATTCTGCAGATTGCGGGTGAACTGGTCCAGCACCGTCAGGTAAAGGGGATTCTTGAAGTTCGCCAAGATCACGCCGACAAGATGTGTGCGCTGCGTCATCAAACTACGCGCCAAGGCGTTGGGCATGTACTCGAGCCGCTCTGCGGCCGCAATCACACGCGCCCGCATCTTGGCCGACACGCTTGCGCCCGGCGTGAACACCCTTGAAACAGCAGATAGCGAAACCCCTGCCTCGCGCGCGACATCGGTTGCTGTGGCCCTCGATCGATCCCGCTCGGTCTTCTCGCCTGGACTGTCCGTCATGAGGCTACGATGGCGCTGTGCCGTCCCAGCGCGGGACGGTCTCGTGCTGCGCATCAACTGGCTCCATCAGAATGCTCAGTTCATCCCAAAGCGGGGGAACAGAGGCGAGAACCGCGCGTTTTTCGGTCCCGATTTCGGCAGCGAACTCGCTGGTACGGCCACCTGCTTCCCGCACCAGCAGCATGCCGGCCAGGTCGTCCCAGGGCGAGACCAGCGGTTCGAAGGCCGCCAATAGACGACCCGCAGCGACATAGGCCAGGGCCAGGGCGCAGGCGCCAACCCGGAGATACATCCCCCCGCCCTTGACCAGATCCAGAATAAACTTCGCCGAGCGTTCGGGGTGGGCGCCGCTGTTGATTCCGACCGCGATCAATCCGTCACGTATGGATGCGCTGCCCGAGACATGCACCGGTTTGCCATTGAGGAAGGTGCCGTGGCCGCTCGCAGCCGAAAACAGCTCCCCTGTCATCGGGGCATAGATCACGCCGACGACGGGGCGGCCGCCGACCACATAGCAAAGTGCGACACACCATTGCGGCAAGCCGAGCAGAAAGCAGGTCGTGCCATCGATCGGGTCGACGACCCAGGCGCGTCCGCTGTCGCCTGCATTGCCTTCCATTTCCTCACCGATGACTGGGTCTTCGGGGTAGTCTTCCGCCAGGCGGGATCGGATCAGCGACTCGACCTCCAGGTCGACATTGGTCACCCAGTCCTGTTCGCCCTTGGTTTCGATCTGCAGCGCGTCTCGGTTGAGGAATGCGCTGCGCGCAAAGGCACCGGCCTCGCGGGCGACACTGCAGGCGAGAGCAAGCCGTCGCTCCAGTTCATCCTTGGCCAGTGCTGACATGTTCGGTTCCTTTCCCGCGGGCGAGAGCTTCCAGGGCGGTGCGAAGCGCAGCCAAATCGCCCGAATTTTCGATTCTGACATCCGCAGCCGCAATCAGTGCCGCATTGTTCTGAAAGCCTCCATAGCCGCCGTTCGCGCGGGCGTCATCCTCGCGAAAGCGTTCGCGTTCAACAGGATCGCCCGCTCTTGCGCGGCCCCGGACCCGTTGAAACCTAGTGTCCGGATCGAGGACCAGCGCCAGGAGCACGACGGTCACCGAACGTGCCGCGGCGGCACGCCGAAGATATGCGATTTCATCTTCGTTGCGCATGCCATCGACCACGGCCCGCGCCTGTTCCAGGAGATCCGTCTTCTTGATGAGTTGCCTAGCATAATAGTCGTTTCCGTGGGCCAGTTGCATGTCGCGGCCGTGGGTCTGGACCTGCACGCGCGTCGGTGTGCCGAAGGCGGCTTCAGCCTCGGCCCTCAGAAACCCTGACAACGAGTAGGCTGCAAATCCGGCATCCGCGAGGATCCCGGTGGTCGTGGACTTGCCCGCACCGGATTCGCCACACACTGCAATGATCAATCCGCCGGCCATGCTGTTCTCTTTTTGGCTTGACCCATTAGCAGCCGCGCCTCATCGGGCGGCACGTTCTTGACGCTACGCGGCGCGATCATTTTTTGCAAGCGCTTGCAAAGAGAACCGCGCAACTGTAGGCTTGTTCCAACAAAGAAGATGCCAATTGGACCGAACCGGGGAGGACACGATGACTGCATTCAGAACAGGAATGGCGGCGTTTTTGTCGGGCGCTGCGGGCCTTGCGCTCTCGGCGGTTCCTGTCGGCGCCGAGCCCCAAGGTGAGTTCGTCTTCGCTGTGGCACAAGAGCCGCAGGATCTGGCCGCACAGGGTGCCTACAAGGAATTCAACGCACACGGACTGCGCAATGTGATCGAGACACTCATTGCGACGGACCCGGCCACCGGCGAGTACTTCCCGGTTCTTGCGACGTCCTGGGAGCGCGTGGACGGGAACACCCTGAGACTGAAGCTGCGCGAAGGCGTAATGTTCCATGACGGCACCGAGATGACCGCCGAAGCGGTGGCCAAGGCGATCACCTTTGTATGGAATCCTGAAAGCGCTTTCACAATTCAGGAATATGCCGGCCCCGGCACCATCTCGGCCGAAGCCATCGGTCCGCACGAGATAGAGGTAAGGTCCAGCGAGCCCGATCCGATGCTGGAGTTTCGCCTCACGCTGAACGGCATCTCTTCGGCCAAGCAGATCGATGAGGCGCCGGCGTCGCATTTCGACACGCCGATCGGCACCGGCCCCTACACCTTCGTCGAATGGGTGCGCGGTCAATACTGGAGCGCCGAGCACAATCCGGACTGGTGGGGCTATGAGGCGACGGATGCCTATGGCACCAGCGAACCACCGTTTGAAACACTGCGCTTCGTCTTCCGCTCGGAAGGGGCCGCGCGGACGGCGATGGTACGGGCGGGCGAGGCCCATATCGCCGTGTCACCGTCGCCCGAGGACTGCACCGCGGCCGCCGACAATAGCGGTTATTCCTGCGTGACCGGCCCGTCCGACGCCTACCTCTACGGCCGTCTCGACCACTCGCTGCACGCCGACGAGCGGCTAAGCGACATGCGCCTCCGCAAGGCGATCTTCCATGCGATCGACTATGAGGGGCTCGCCGACCTCATCGGATTGGCCTCTGTGCCGACCGGTCAGCTGGGAACGCCCGACATGCTGGGCTTCGACGAGACCCTCGAACAGTACGGCTATGATCCCGACATGGCGCGCCAGCTGGTCGAGGACGCAAAGGCGGACGGTGTCGATGTCGACGCTCTGACGATCGAAGTCGTCGGGCGGAACACAACGCCGCGCATCGGATCCGTGACCGAAATCATCGGCTTCTTTCTGGAAGAAGTCGGCCTCAACGCCGACATCAAGGTGCAGCTTCCGGACGTCTTCAACCCGCGGGTGCGGATCAAGGGATACGCCGAAGAGGCACCGCGCGCGATGATGCAGGTCCACATGAAGCAAAACGCGTCCGGAGAGTTCGGCGTCAACCTGCTGGGCAACTACGCCTGCCCCGACATCAACAACCCCACCGGCGCATCGCGGTCCTCGGTCTACTGCAACCCCGAGTTCGACGCCAACCTGGCCGAAGCGCTGACCCTGTCGGGCGAGGAACGGGATGCGGCGCTTAAGGAGTTGGTGAACTTCCTGCACGGCGAATACCAGATCATTCCGCTAGCATTGCTCGACAAGGGCTACCTGATCCAGGACGGGTTTGACTTCAGCTTCGGGGTCGACCACCGCCTGCTGGCGGTCAACGTGGCCCAAACCGAATAGGCCGCCTTCCGATCGCGGGCCTCCACGGTCCGCGATCCTCTCGCATTCCTGAGCAACCGGGCCATGTCCTATATCATTCGGCGCGTCATCCACTCGGTGGTCCTGCTGTTCGCGCTGGTCTCTTTCGTCTTCGTGGTGGGCCGGATCATCGGCGATCCGGCCCTGATCATGCTGGGCGTGAACGCCACGGAAACGGCATTGGAGCAACTGCGCGAGAACCTCGGGCTGAACGAGCCAATCTGGCGGCAGTATCTCGTGTTCGTCGGCGATCTGCTGCATGGAGATTTCGGCGTCAGCTATCGCTATGGCTTTTCCGTCCTGCCGTCCGAACTGCTGAATGCCGAAGGGACCCCGGTACTGCCGGTCGTGCTCGACCGTCTGCCGGCGACCTTCATGCTGGCAGGAGCCGCGATCGCCCTCGCCTTTGCTTCGGCGGTGGTCATGGGGTGCCTGGCGGCGGTGCATCCCCGATCCTGGATCGACAATCTTGTCAATGTCGCATCGCTCGCCTCGGTCTCGGTCGTGCAATTCTGGCTGGGCCTGCTGCTGATCGTCGTCGTCAGCGTCCAGTTCGGGCTTCTGCCCACAGGCGGATATGGTTCCTGGGAACACCTCGTTCTGCCGGCCCTGACACTAGCCGCCCGGCCCCTGGGGCGGATATCCCAGGTTGTACGAAGCGCCATGCTGGACGAGTTGTCGAAACCCTATGTCGCTGCGGCACGTGCCAAGGGTGTCCCGGAATCGCGGGTGGTTTTCGTGCATGCCCTGAAGAATGCCTCGATTCCCATCGTCACAATTTCCGGTGACGAGTTGTCCCAACTTCTGACCGGCGCGATGCTGGTCGAGACGGTTTTCGCTTGGCCGGGCATCGGGCTGCTGCTGATCGATTCCCTTTCACGGCGCGACTTGCCGATGGTTCAGGCGGGGATTTTCACCGTCGCCGCGCTGGTCATCCTCGTCAACCTGGCCGTCGATATCGCCTATACCATTCTGAACCCTAAGATCAGCCTCGACAGCCGCGGAGGACGCTCGTGAGCGAGACCAATACCGTGACTACCGAGGATCACGCCCGCGCGGCCCGGATCACCGCCGGGGCCTATTTCCGGGCCCTGCTGCGCGACCGTGTGACCGCACTTGCGGCGCTCTTTCTGGTTCTGCTTCTGATCAGTGCGGCAGGGGCCGACCTTCTGGCCCCCTACGACCCCAACAAGGCCAATCTGCGTGCGCGGTTCGTGCCACCGTTTGGGACCGGCGGCGACGGCAGCTTCTACTTGCTGGGCACTGATGAATTGGGCCGAGACCTGTTCAGCCGCCTGATGCACGGCGCGAGGGTGTCGATGTCGATCGGCCTGCTCGGCGCCTTCTGCTCGGGCATCGTGGGCATCACGCTGGGCGTGCTCGCCGGATACTACCGAGGCTTCTTCGAAGACGTGCTGATGCGCGCCGTCGACGGGATGCTGGCGCTGCCCTCGCTCCTCATCGCGCTCTTCATCCTGTTCGTGATCGGCGCCGGGTTCACGAACCTTATCCTCATCTTCACCCTCCTCCACTGGATGGTGTTCGCGCGTATGGCGCGATCACTGACGCTGAGCCACAAGCAGAACACCTATATCACCGCCGCAACTGCCATTGGCGCCACCGGCGGGCGAATCATGCTGACGCATTTGCTGCCCAACATGGTCTCGCCGCTCCTGGTATTGTTCACGCTCGAGATTGCCGTGCTGATCCTGTCCGAGGCATCGCTGTCATTTCTCGGCTTCGGCGTCCAACCGCCGCAATCCTCCTGGGGCCTGATGATCGCGCGCGGTCGCGAATTCATCACGTCTGCCTGGTGGCTCGTCGTGATGCCCGGTGCCGCCATTTTCCTCGCTGCCCTGGCGCTCAACCTCGTGGCGGCCTGGGCACGGGCGGTTTCCGATCCTGTGCAGCGCTGGCGGTGGCTTGCCAAGCCGCCCAAGGCGGAAGCGGACCTGCCTGAATCCGAGGCTCCGGCATCGTCATGAGACAAGACGACCTGCCAGACACGAAACCTCTGCTTGACGTGCGCGACCTCAAGGTCAGCTTCGATACGGCCCATGGCCGCGTGCAGGCGGTCGGCGGGGTCAGCTGGATGCTTTCGCCGGGTGAGACTCTCGGCATCATCGGCGAGAGCGGCTCTGGCAAAAGCGTCGGGCTCGAAGCCATCATGGGCCTGATCAAATCGCCCCCCGGGCACATCTCGGGCCAGGCCCTGTTCGATGGCCAGGACATCATGAGTCTGCCGGAACGGCAGCGCCGGGCACTGCGCGGCGAGGAAATTGCAATGATTTTTCAGGACGCCATGAGCGCCCTGAACCCGAGCCTCACCGTGGGATCGCAAATCTCGGAAGTCTACAGGCTCCGTCGCCGGTGCAGCCGCAAGGACGCCGACAACAAGGCCGTCGACCTGATGGATCGGGTCAAGATCCCTTCGGCCCGGAACCGGCTGAACGATTATCCGCACGAGTTCTCCGGCGGCATGTGCCAGCGGGTGATGATTGCGACAGCGCTGGCCCTCGAACCCAGGATCCTGATTGCCGATGAACCGACGACGGCCCTCGACGTCACCGTGCAGCGCCAGATCATGTCCCTGTTGGCCGAACTGAAACAGGAACTGGGCATGGCGCTGGTCCTGGTTACCCACGACCTGGGCGTGGTCGCCGAGGCCGTGGACCGGGCATTGGTGATGTATGCTGGCCGCATTGTGGAAAGCGCGGATGTCGAAACACTGTTCGAAGCGCCCGTGCACCCCTACACCCGCGGATTGATCCGCTCGATGCCCAGGATAGGGGCAGGCGCCGAAGCCCTTTCAGCCATCGACGGCACGCCCCCCGGTGCCGGCCGTATTCCCACGGGCTGCGCATTTCATCCTCGGTGCCCCGTTGTCGTGCCTCGGTGCAGAAACGACCGACCGGAGCTGTTGCCGGTGGCCACAGAACACCATTCGGCATGTCATCTGACCGAAGAGCCACCGAATGCTTGATGGGCCGATCTTGGAAGTGCGCAATCTGAAGAAGGATTATGCCCTCGACAAACGCCGGCCGTTCGGCGGTGCAGCACGCAGGCTCCGCGCAGTGAAGGATGTCAGCTTCACACTGCATGCCGGACAAACCATCGGCCTGGTCGGCGAATCCGGATGCGGCAAGTCGACCCTTGCTCGATCGGTGCTTCGTCTCGACGAACCCACGAGCGGCGAGGTTCTGTATTGCGGCCGCAATATCCTGGATCTATCCCGCGAAGAGATGCGGCAGCTGCGGCGACGCATCCAGGTCGTGTTCCAGGACCCCTATGGATCGCTCGATCCGCGCTTCACGGTGCGGCGAATCATACAGGAGCCCTGGGAGGTCTTTCCCGACATTGTCGCCCGCGACCGCCGCGAAGCCCGGGTCACTGAACTTCTTCAGCTGGTCGGTCTGCACCCGACCGACGCCGACCGTCATCCGCACCAGTTCTCTGGCGGACAGCGCCAACGTATCGGCATCGCACGCGCCCTAGCACTCGAGCCCGAGGTCATCATCTGCGACGAGCCGGTTTCAGCGCTTGACGTGTCGGTGCAGGCTCAGGTGATCAACCTGTTGATGAACTTGCAGAAAGAACTCGGCATCGCCTATCTTTTCATCGCACACGATCTGTCTGTCGTGCATCACATTTCCGACCGGGTCATGGTGATGTATCTCGGCGAAGTGGTCGAAGAAGGGACCGTGGAAGAGGTCTTCTTCGCTCCGAAACACCCCTATACCGTGGCATTGCTATCGGCGGTGCCCGTGCCCGACCCAAAGATGCGCGACCGCGACGTGATCGTGCTCGACGGCGAGGTACCCAATCCGATCACCCCGCCCGCCGGCTGCGCGTTTCATCCACGCTGCAGGCATGCGACGGAGCTATGCCGCACAACCTCCCCTCCCCCTCAGCCCGTGCCCGGCGGCCACGTGCGTTGCCACTACGTCGGAAAGCACGACTTTGAGAAACACGTCGGCCACCTGGCGGGCGAGCAATAGCGGCGGCGACGTGAAGGGCAAACATGCGCTATATTCAGTTGTGATGCCATTGGGTGCTTCTGCCCCCGATGGTGCTGCCACCTGCAATGTCAGTGCAGGCACCGGGGGACAGACCGGAAATCGAGCTTTCGGCGAGATCGACGAGCGCCTGTTCGGCGAGCAGGGCATTGAGAAGTGTGGTCTTGCCGGACGACGTGCCGCCGCTCACCAGAATATTGCGACGCTCGGCGAGCGCACCCAACAGGATCGGCATGTCGCCGTTATAGGGGCGGAGATCGTGGCGCACCGCGCGCAGGTGAACCTGCGGAAACACGCCGACATAGTAGAGCAGGGCCGGAATGAGGGCGGCGTAGACGATCTCGCGATAGGGCGTTCCGGTATATTCGGCCAGGATGAAGGCGGCCGAGCCCATGATCGGCGGCATGGCGCTGCCGCCGGTCGAGGCGGCGACCTCGACGGCGCCTGCGAAGCGCTTGGAGTAGCCGAGGCGCTTCATGATCGGGATGGTGATCGAGCCGGTCGCGACGACGTCCGAGGTCGGGCTGCCCGACATGGTGCCGTAGAGGCCTGATGAAATCACCGCGACCTTCGCCGGCCCGCCCCGGCTGTTGCCGGTGGCGGCCGAGGCGAGATGGAAGAAGAACTCGCCGCCGCCGGCCTTCGAGAGCAGCGTGCCGAACATCACGAACAGGAAGACGTAGCTGGCCACCACCTGGACCGGCACGCCGAAGACGCCGTCGGTGGTGAAGATCAGGATGTCGAGCAGGTAGGAGAAGTCCGAAATGCCGTGCCCGATCTGCGTTATCTCGACGACGTGATGACCTTGGCCGACCTGCTTCACGACACCACCCTTTTCCGACCGAGCGTCAGCCAGCTTCCCTGGGTCGAGGGCGAGCCCTGGCTTGCGATCGGTGCCCCTCTCGACCGCGCGCACGCGCCTCAGGTCGACCGGTTCGACAACCGACGCCTGCTCGAGCCCATCGGCGACATCCCGCCCGCAGAAGCCGAAGCCCGCTTCCATGCGGACAACCACGGTCTCGCCATGGTCGCGTGACTCGAACCAAACAGCCTCCGGCAAACACAAGGCGCGATTCAGACGGAGGATGCGCGTAAGGTTATTGAATCGTTGGCAGAAACGTTGACCATTGGAGTGGCGGATGCTGGCCCGCTCATGTGGGAGAACCATCGTACCAACGAACTATTTCCAAAGAAGCCACCGCTCAATCCACGAATCGAAAAGCCTGATCCTTCATCCGAGAGATGCAGGCAAGGTCTGGGTGGCTCGATTGGCTGAGACCGAAGGCTAGACGAGAGAAGGAGCAGGAAGCAGAGGCATTGCTCAAGTCGGACTTGGAGAGGTGGCGTAAGATCGTCGGTCGTTTTGAAATGGCGTTCGCTTCTTGGAAGGAAGAAGAATCAAGCTTTCTGGCCGAGCAAGAGACCAGGTGGCAGGAATTCAACGAGCTGCGCTCGCGATATCAAAGCGGCGAACCGGATGCCATGCGCGAACACGCAAGTTTGGTTCTGAGGCAGTCTCAGTATCCTGATTTCATGCCGAAGGAGTGGGACTTCCTCTTCGTCGCCGAGACTGGCATTCTGTTGGTGGAGTACCAACTCCCCAGTCCAGAGATGACCTGCCCGCCAATCACAACCCGGCCCGCTGGTCGGCGCTGGCCTTCGGCGGCCCGCGCTACCTGCATTTCCACGCCTGCGGCGACCAGCCGCCCGGCGAGATCTGCTGGACGGTGATCGAACCGACCATCACCCTCGACGGCGAGCCGGCCTGGATGGACGGGCGGCTGGCGCTGGCCGAGACCGAGGAGGCGAAAGCCATCGTCCACCGATTCGAAGACGGGCCTGATGCCTTCGCGGAGCCGTCACTGGAAATCGGCGTCTAGTGGTATGACCGCATCATCGGGTTCCGTCCGGCCTCGAGCCGTTCGACGGGATCCTCAACTGCTGGCTGGCGCTGACGCCGAGCCGGAAGGAGAACGGCTGCCTTCGGGTCGTGCCCGGCACCCACAAGCTCGGCCAGCTCGATCATGAAACCACCGCGTCCGACACCAACATGCTGTTCTTCGGCCAGACCGCGCAGATCGAGATCGACGAGCGCGACGTGGTCGACATGGAGCTGGAGCCGGGCGAGATGTCGCTGCATCACATGGCGGTGGTGCACGGCTCGCAGCCCAACCGGTCGGATACGCCGCGTCTCGGCGTCGTGCTGCGCTACATCAGGCCGGACGTTCGCCAGACCAGGGCGCGCGATTCGGCGACCCTGGTGCGCGGCACCGACCGGCACGGCCATTTCGACCTGGAGCCGCGCCCCGACGCCGACTGGAGCGGCGATGCGATCGCCGCGTTCAGGGACGCCCTCCACCGCCCAAGCGCCCTCGGCTAGCGGCGCGGCCGCTGCGTTCACGGGGTGCACAGCTTGATCGAGGGGATCACCTATCTCTGGCCCTATCTCCCCGGCTTCTTCCGGGCGAGCTGGCTCGCGCTGCAGATCGCGCTGGTGACCATCCTGGTGAGCTGGCTCTGCGGCCTGATCGCAGCGCTCGCCAAGCGCTCGTCCCTTCGCCCGATCCGCTGGGCGGCCGAGTTCTACATCTGGTTCATCCGCGGCACGCCGACCCTGATCCAGGTGTTCATCGTCTATTTCGGCCTGCCGCAGCTCGGCGTCAGCTTCTCGCCGTTTCTCGCCGGCGTGATCGCGCTCGGCGTCAGCAGCGGCGCCTATGTCGCCGAGGTGATCCGGACCGGCCTGAACGCCATCCCCAAGGGCCAGTTCGACGCGGCGACCGCCCTCGGCCTCGACCGCATCGATTCGATGCGCTTCGTCGTCCTCCCCCAGGTGGTCAGGATCATCGTGCCGGCCCTGACCAACGAGGCGATCAACACCCTCAAGAACACGTCCCTGCTCTCGGCGATCACCGTGGTCGAGCTGACCCTGCACGCCCAGACCATGATCGCCGCCACCTTCCGGCCGTTCGAATTCTACATCCTCGCCGCGCTGCTTTACCTCTTGATGACATCCCTACTAAGCTGGTTCGCAGGCTGGTACGAAGCGCGGCATCACCAAACGCCCTGACGGGCGGGACAAAGAAAACGGGAGGTACTCCATGAAGCGCCGGTCACTGATCCAGAAGGCGGCGGCCCTGGCCGCCCTTCCGCTCCTGCCCGCGATCCGCCCGGGTGCGGCCTTTGCCGCCGACCTCGAGCTGATCGAGCCCGGCGTGCTGAGCACCGCGACCGAAGGCAGCTTCCCGCCCTTTTCGATTCGCGACGCGAGCGGCGACCTCGGCGGGTTCGAGCTCGAGATCATCCGCGAGATCGCGTCCCGGCTCGGCCTCGAGCACAAGCCGGTGATCATCAAATGGGATTCCATCCTGATCGGCCTCGAGGCGGACCAGTACGACATGATCAGCAACCCCATGGGCATCACCGAGGAGCGTCAGCAGGCCGTGACCTTCTGCGATGCCTGGGTCGAATCGGGTGCCCGGCTGGTGGTGCGCGAGGACAGCGACATCAGGAGCCTCGATGATGCCGACGGCAAGACCATCGGCGTGATCGTCGCCTCGACCTTCGTGCCCATGGCGGAAAATCTCGGCGGCGAGGTCAAATCCTACAAGTCCGACCCCGAGGCGCTGCAGGATCTCGCCAACGGCAATATCGATTCGGTGATCACCGATGCGGTCGCCGGCGCCTATGCGATCAAGGAGGCCGGCCTGCCGCTCGAGCTGGTCGACGGCTATATCGAGAGCTACCAGATGGGCTGGGCGGTGAGGAAGGGCAAGCCCAACCTCGTGACCGCGGTCAACGGCGCCCTTGCGGCCATGATCGAGGACGGCACGTTTGCCACCATCGCCGGGGATGTCATCGGCATCGATCCCACACCGGAAAATCCGATCCGCTCGATCATGTGAGCGGACGGGTTCCCGAGTCCGGGAGCTGGCGGAACGACATGATCAATCGAAGGAAAACGGTCAGGGAGACCAGGATGTCGAGAATCGGAGAAGGAAGCCGCAGCGCATCGCGCCGGCGGGTGCTGAAGGGAGCGGGTGCGCTCGCCGCAGGTGCTGCCTGGATATCGGTGACGCGCGGGGCAAGAGCGGAGACGACGAGCGTCAGCGTCAAATATGACTGGCTGATGAGCAACGGCCAGATCGGCGACGTGGTGGCACGGACCAACGGCTATTTCGCCGAGGAAGGGCTCGAGGTCGAGTTCCTGCCGGGCGGGCCGAACTCCACGACCGTGCCGCCGGTGACCGCGGGCCAGGCCATGCTCGGCCAGTTCTCGGACAGCGGCCAGGGCATGCTCGCGCGCTCGGCGGGCGCGCCGATCAAGATGATCGCGGCCGGCTTTCGCCAGTCGCCGTTCGCCTATTTCTCGCTGCCGGCAAAGCCGATCCGCTCGGTCGAGGACATGGTCGGCAAGCGCATCGGCACCCAGCCGACCGCGCGCTTCGTGCTCGACGCGCTGCTCGCCAAGGCCGGGATCGATCCGGGCGAGCTCGATATCGTGACCGTCGGCTGGGACATGGGCCCGCTCGCCAACGACCAGGTCGACGCGATCACCGCCTGGGTCACCAACACCAAGGCGCTGTCGGTGCTCGGCCCCGATCGCCTCGCGCTGATGCAGTGGGATGCGGGCCTGCCGAGCTACGCCAACGCCTATTTCACCTCAGACCAGGCGCTCGCCGAGAACGGCGAGGCGATCGCCGCCTTCATCCGCGCGGTCGCCAAGGGCTGGGCCTGGATGCACGACAATCCCGAAGCCTCGGTCGACATCCTGGTGGACGCCTATCCCGAGCTGGACCGCGAGGTCGAGAAGGAAACGGTCGCGAAGATCGTCGAGCTGTCCTTCGATGAGACCACCAGGGACCATGGCTGGGGCTATTTCGATCCGCAGGTCATCGCCGATCAGATCGCGACCTATGACGGCATCGGCCAGTTCGAGAAGGCAGCACCCGCGGTCGACGAGTTCATCGACACAACGATCCTCGAGGCGACCGAAGCCGACCGGCCGAAGCTTGGCTGAAGCGGCGCACGCCGTCGACACCGATCCCGCGATCCGGCTATCGGGCGTCGGCGTCGTGTTCGAGCGCGACGGCGCGCCCTTTCGGGCCCTCGACGGCATCGACCTCGCCTTCGACCGGGGCAGCCTGGTCACCCTGATCGGGCCGTCCGGCTGCGGCAAGTCCACGCTGCTTCGCCTGATCGCCGACATCGTCCAGCCGAGCGAGGGGCGGATCGAGCTGTTCGGCGCCTCGCCGGGCGAGGTTCGACGGCGGCGCGAGCTCGGTTTCTGCTTTCAGGACGCCACGCTCCTTCCCTGGCGAAGCGTGCTCGACAATGTTCGCCTGCCGCTCGAGATCGGTGATGGCGGACCCGCGGGCGACGACGCCGCGCCGGAAAAGCTGCTGGAGCTGATGGGGCTCGCCGACTGGGCCGCCGCGCGTCCGGCCGAGCTTTCGGGCGGGATGCGGCAAAGGGTGGCGATCGCGCGCGCCCTGGTCGGACAGCCGAAGCTCCTTTTGATGGACGAGCCCTTCGGCGCGCTCGACGAGATGACCCGGGACCGGCTGAACGACGAGCTTTTGCGCATCTGGCGGGAGACCGGCGTCACCATCGTCTTCGTCACCCACAGCCTCGCCGAGGCGGTCTATCTCGCGACCGACATCGTGGCCATGGCGGCGGCCCCCGGACGCATCGTCGAGCGCATCGACCTCCGACCGGTCCGCGAGGGCGGCATGATCGCGCGCGACGGCCGGGCGTTCGTCGAGATGACCTCGCATCTGCGCCGTCTGCTCGCGGATGACGGGCGATGAGCCGGGCGGGCCGCCTGCCGCGCTGGCTGCTGCCGGTGCTCGGCGGGCTCTCGATCCTGATCGCCTGGCATCTGGTGATCGTGCTGTTCGACGTGCAGGAATTCGTGGCGCCGAGCCCGATTGCTGCCCTCACCACGCTGATCGAGAAGGCGCCGGTGCTCCTGGACAATTTCTGGCCGACCGCGATCGAGGCGCTCGCCGGCTTCGTCCTCGGCAACGGGCTCGCCATCCTGCTCGCCGTCGCCTTCGTCCACAGCAAGGTGCTGGAGGCCGCCTATTTCCCCGTCGCGGTCTTCTTCAACACCATCCCGATCCTGGCGCTGGCGCCGATCCTGGTCCTGATCTTCGGGCTCGGCATGCTGCCGAAGATCGTGATCGCCGCGGTCATCTGCTTCTTTCCGACCCTGGTCAACATGATCCGCGGGCTGGAAGCGGTGAGCACGGCCGAGCTGGAGCTGATGCACGTCCTGAACGCGAGCCGCCGGGAGGTCTTCTGGAAGCTGCGCGTGCCGCGTTCCCTCCCCTTCCTGTTCGCAGCGCTGCGCATCGCCTCGACCACCAGCGTCGTCGGCGCGATCGTCGGCGAGTGGATCGGCGCCAACAAGGGGCTCGGCGCCCTCATCATCCAGGCGACCTTCAACTACCAATCCTCCCTCCTCTATGCCACGCTGTTCATGTCCTCGGGTCTGGCACTGCTGTTCTTCGCGCTGGTCGTTCTGCTGGAGCGCCGGCTGCTGAACTGGGACTGAGGAGGACGATACCAACCGGGAGAACGTGATGCTCGGCGGCAAGGCGAAAATCAGCGATGTCTGCATGATCTGCCGGGATCTCGATCGCTCGATAGCCTTCTATCGGGACAAGCTCGGCTTTCGGCTGCGCCGCAAGGCGGAAGGCTTCGCCGACTTCACGAGCGAGCGGGTCGTGCTGGCGCTCTGGGAAGCCGGTCATATCGCCGAGCATGTCGGCATCGAGGGCGCGGCGGACGACGGCACGGTGCACAAGGTGATGACCGCGGTCGAAGTGGCGAGCGCTAGGGAGGTCGACGAGATCCACCGGAGCCTGAGCGACGCCGGCGTCGCCATGCACGGCCCGCCCAAGGCCTATCCCTGGAACGCCTACGCCTGCTACTTCGCCGATCCCGACGGCAATCTCTGGGAAATCTACGCCTGGGTCGGCGACCCCGACGGCTATCACCAGACCTTCGAGGATGCTGGCTGAAGGGAAAGTCAGGCCTGCTCGCAGATGTCGCACATGGTGAGCAGGTAGATCCTGATCATGTCGAGATAGTCGGGAATGTCGACACGTTCATCCGGCATGGTGTTGTAGCGTCCACCCGGGCCGCAGACGACGCCTTCCATGCCGCCTTCCACGTAGAGATGGCCGGCGTCCGTGCCGTAGAAGCCGGGCGGCGTGATCGCACCTGTCGGCTGGTCCTGATGCCGTATCGCACGGTAGGCGCCATTGAGCGCCATGACGACGCGCGAGTCCTTGGCGACTTCAAAGGCGGGCATCGAGGGTTTGCCGTCTCGTGTCTCGGCCCAGACTTTTGCTTTGAGGCCGGGCCATTCGGCTTCGAGCTGATCGAGCACGGCACGGATGTCGGCGATGGCCTGGGCTTCGGTTTGGCCGGGGCCATAGCGGCCGGAGCCCGAGAGGTGAACAAAATCGGCGACTTGAGGGGCTCGCCATGTGTGGAACTCGCGGCCGAGCGCGCCCTGGATGGTGCCGACATGCACACGATTGATCGAACGGTGCTCGTCGGTCGGCGCATCGGAAAAGGTCAGGTCGGTGAGCGTTGGGATCAGCCCCGAGGCGGCTCGGATCGCATCGACCGCCTCTTCACGTTTCGAGAGATGCCGGGTGATGCCTTCGAGCTCGATATGAAAGACGAAGGCGGCGGCATGCATGGTCACGGCCTGCAAGTCGGTCGGCTCGGAATTGATGAAATAGTCCGCCCGAACACCCTGCTTCACCGCGGCAAGCGTGCCGACGCCGCCCTGCAGCTCGCCGACGACATAGGTCAGAATGACGTCGCCTTTGAGGCGGACGCCGGCATCGATCAATGTCTTGACGGCGGAGAGCGAGGCCGCATCGCCGGCCTTCATGTTCGAGACGCCGATGCCGTAGATGAAGCCGTCGTCGATCAGCCCGCCCCAGGGATCGACCGTCCAGCCTTCGCCCACCGGGTTGGTGTCGAGATGGCCGTTGAAGAGAAGACTCTTGCCGCCGCCCGTGCCACGCCAGATGCCGATGGCATTGACCCGATCGCCGTCGATCAGCTGAAGCTCAGCCTCCAGCCCCATCGCTGCCATGATCTCGACCATGCGTTCGGCAAGCCGCCGCTCGCCCTCGGTTTCGGAATAGCTCTTCTGCCGGACCATCTCGGCCAGAGTTTCGAGACAGGCATTTTCGTCGATGTCGCGGGCGAGCGCGAAGGCGTCGGTCATGTCGTTTCCAAGGCTAGCGGGACGGCGTCGACGGCCGGTGGCGGCACGGCGGCGAGAAGGGCTCGGGTATAGGGGTGACGATCGGGCGTCTCGGCATCGTCCCGATCGAAACTGTCGACCAGCTCACCCCGTTGCATCACGCAGATGCGATGGGCGAGCTGGCGCACCAGGTTCAGATCGTGGGTGATGAACAGACAGGCTGTTCCGGTCCGGCGCTGAAGATCGGCAAGCAGCCGCGCCACCGACGCCTGCACCGAGACATCGAGGGACGCGGTGATCTCGTCGCAGATCACCAAGGCGGGCTCGGCCGCAAAGGCGCGAGCGATGGCGACGCGCTGCTTTTCGCCGCCCGAAAGCTGGTGCGGAAACCGGTTGGCATAGTCGGGAGGCAGCCGCACGCCTTTCAGCAGTTCCTCGATGCGCAGGGCGCGCTGGTCCTTCGGAACCATATCGTAAAGGTGGAGCGGCCGGGACAGGATCTCGCCTATTCTTTGGCGCGGATTGAGCGACGCATCTGGATGCTGAAAGACGATTTGTACCGCTCGTCGATAATCGCGGTCGATCTCACGCCGGCTGGTGAAGCGTCGGTCGCGAAAGTCGAGCGTCCCGTCAAAGTCCTGAAGTCCGGACACGACCTTGGCCATGGTCGATTTGCCGGAGCCGGATTCGCCGACAAGGCCCAAGAGCTCGCCCTTGCGAACCGAGAGGCTGACGTCACGCGCGCCGAGAAAGGTCGGCTTCGGCGCGAGCAGGCGGGCGATGCTGGATTGGCGCCCATACTCGACGGTCACGCCGGATGTCGAAAGCAATGCCTGCTCGCCCTGCCCGCAGCGCTCAGTCCCGAGCCAGACCTTCGGCCGAGGCACCGCGTCGAGCAGTGACCTCGTATAGGGATGACGCGGTTCCCTGAAGACTCTCTCGCAAGGACCTGTTTCGACGATGGCGCCGGCCTCGATGACCGCGACCTCATCGGCGACCCGCGAGACCAGGCCGAGATCGTGCGAGATGTAGAGAGCGGCAACGCCGGTCTCGTCCTGCAGACGGCGGAAGAGGTCGAGGATCTGATGTGCCGTGATGACGTCGAGCGCCGTGGTCGGCTCGTCGAAGACGATCAGATCAGGATTGCAGGCGAACGCCGTGGCGATGACCACGCGCTGTTTCTCGCCGCCGGAGGCTTCGTGCGGATAGCGGCGCATCATCTCGGCCGGGCGGGCGATCCCGGTCCTGCCCAGCGCCGCCTCGCCCTCCGCCCACGCCTCCTGCGGTGGGAGGCCGCGGTGACGAATCAGCACCTCGGCAAGCTGCTCGCCGAGACGCATGGTGGGATTGAGCGAGGTCGAAGGATCCTGAAACACCATGCTGATCCGCTGCCCTCGGATCTCCAGGATCTTCTCTGGCGTCATCTCCCGCAGATTCTCGCCCGAGAGCAAAATGCGTCCGTCGTTTTCCTCGGCATTGCCGGGCAGGTAGCGCAAAATGGCCCAGGCGAGCGACGACTTTCCCGAGCCGGACTCGCCAACCAGGCCAAGGGTCTTGCCGCGATCGATGGTGATAGTCACATCTTTGAGCGCATCCAAGAATCCGGTCGGGAGACGATAGCGAAGCGAGTAGCCCGAGACGTCGAGGATCGGGAGTGCCTCGTCTCGTGATGCCCCGTTCGCGTCCCGCATGTCAGTGGCTCCGGCGCGGGTCGAGGCTGTCGCGAAGCGCGTCGCCGAACAGGTTGAACCCCATGGCCGCGAGCGCGATGGCAACACCCGGCACGGCCGCGCACCAGGGGCTTCGAAACATGAACTGCCGTGCCTCGGCGACCATCAGGCCCCATTCGGTGCTCGGCGGCTGTGCGCCGAGGCCGAGAAAACCGAGCGTGGCGCCGATCATGATGGCGAAGGCGACCCGGATCGTGGACTCGACGATGATCGGCCCCAGGGCGTTGGGCAGCACTTCACGCAGCACGATGTAGGCGGCTCCTTCGCCGCGGGCGATCGCCGCGAGCACATATTCCCGCGTGCGGATCGACAGCACCGAGCTTCGTGCGATCCGGGCCATGCCGGGGGTGAAAGCCAGGGCGACGGCCAGCATCGCCTGACCCATGCCTCCGCCGAGAACAGTGACGATCACGAGGGTGAACAGCAGTTCGGGTACCGCGAGCAGCCCGTCCAGGACGCGCATGATCACGCTGTCGATCCAGCCGCCCGCGGTTCCGGCGATCACGCCGATGATGCTGCCGGCACCGACGCCCAAAAGCGTCGCGCCGAGCCCGAATGAAATGGTCGAGGGTGCGCCGTTCAAGAGCCGAGAGAGAAGATCGCGGCCGAACTGATCGGTGCCGAGCCAGTGCGCGGCCGACGGACCTTGGAGACGCGTCGTCGGGTGAAACATCTGCGGGTCGTAGGGGGCGATGAACGGGCCGATGACGGCCGCGGTCAGAACGATTGCCAGGAGGAGCGAGCCCGCGACGCCGGTCGCGGAGCGCAAGGCGTCAGGCATAGCGCACCCGCGGATCGAGGAGCGCGATGACGATGTCGGAAAGCAGGTTGGAAATGGCATAGACCGTCGCCAGCAGCAGCGTGATCGCCTGGATGACCGGGAGGTCGCGATTTTCGAGGGCGTAGATCAGAAGCCGGCCCAGCCCCGGCCAGGCAAAGATCTCCTCGACCACGATGATCCCGCCCAGTAGATAGCCGATATCGAGCGAGATCACCGCCACGGCCGGCGCCAGCGAATTGGGCAGCGCGTGCCGGCGGATGACCCGGCCCTCGCGCAGACCCTTGAGACGAGCGGCGCGAATGTAGTCGCTGGACAGCACCTCCGACATTTCGGAGCGCACCTGCCGCGAGATGTGCGCGGTGAGGATCAGGCCGAGCGTCGCCGCGGGCAGGACGACATGCGATGCGAATCCCCCGATGCTTTCGCCAGGGGCGACGAAGCCGCCAGCCGGCAGCAGGCCGGTCGCGGGGCCGGCCAGGAAGATGAGAAGAAGCGTCGCCGTCACGAATTCGGGCATCGACGCGCCGATATAGGTGAAAAGGCCGATGACGAGATCGGCAGGCGTGCCTCTCTTGATCGCCGCAAAGGCGCCGAGCGGGATGGCGACGACGGTGACCGCGACGAGTGCCGTGACGGCCAGAGCGGCGGAGTTCCAAAAGGCGCTGCCCACCACTTCCGAGACCGGAAGCGACAGCCGGAGCGATTGTCCGAAATCGCCTTTGAGAATGCCGCCGACCCAGTCGACATACTGGACATACCAAGGGCGATCAAGGCCGAGCTGCCGCTCGAGCGCGGCCACGGCCTCGTCCGTGCCATATTCGCCGAGGATCATGATGGCGGCGTTCCCCGGCAGGATCATGGTCACCGCGAACACCGCGAAGGTGACGATGAACAGCACGAGGACAACCGCCAGAAGCCGCCTCAGGAGATAGCCTGCCGTCATCGGCTCATCCGCGGTCGAGCCACACATTCTCCGTATAGAAATAACGGTTGATCGGGTTGATCGACCAATCCGCCACGTCGTCGCGGCTCGCCGTCAGGACATCCTCGTAGAACGGAATGATGTAGGGCGTATCGCGCAGAATCAGCTCCTGCGCCTTGGCGTAAGCCTCCGCCCGTTCCGCCTCGATCGTGGTGCTGCGCCCCTGCTGCACCAGCGCGTCGAACTCCTCGTTCTTCCAGGCGGAGTCCTCATAGGATGCATTGGACGTCAGCAGCAGGTTGAAGGTCGCGTCCTCCGTCGGCTGCATCCCCCAATAGGCCATGTAGAAATTGCCCTTGCGCCAGACATTGGCGAGATAGGTGTCGTGGGGCATGGTCTCGACCTCGATGTCGAAGCCCGCCGGCAGCGCCATCTGCTTGATCGCGATCGCCACCTGGGCGCGGATGGCAGGGCGATTCGAGGCGACCAGGGTGAGCTTCAGCCCTTCGGGATGGCCGGCCTCGGCCAACAGCGCCTTCGCCGCCTCCGGGTCGTAGGGGATCTCCGGCGTGTCGATCCGGTATTTGAACTCCGGCGACAGGATATTGTCATGGGCCGGGCGCCCGAGGCCTTCGAGCACGATGTCCACCAGGAGCTGCCTGTCGACCGAAAGCGCCAGCGCCTTCCTCACGCGCACGTCGTCGAACGGCGGCTGGTCGTGGCGCATGACCACGTTGACATAGCGTCCGGAAGGCACCCGGAGCGCCTTGACGCCGGGGGACGTGGAGATCCGTTCGAAGTCCGCCTGCTGCACGAGCAGCATCACGTCGACGTCGCCCGAGAGGAAGTTGGTGGTTTCCGCGGCGAGATCGGGGAACAGATGCATCTCGACCGCATCGAGATAGGGCTTGCCGGGGACGAAGTAGTTTTCGTTCTTCACCAGCCTGGTGATGCGCGCGCTGTCATAGCTGTCCAGCTTGAACGGCCCGGTGCCGTTGACCTGGGTTTCGAGTGCGGCGAGGTCGCCCGAAAGCGCCGCCGCCGAAAGGATGCGCGCATTGGCGTGGGCGGTCGAGGTGGGAAGATCGGCATAGGGTGTCTTCAGCGTGAAGCGCACGGTGACGTCGTCGACCGCTTCCACCTTGTCGATCATGTCGAGGACCGACTTTGCGGACGCCGGAATGTCCGGATCGAGGATCGCCTCGTAGGTCGCGACCACGTCCTTCGCCGTGCAGGGCGAGCCGTCATGGAAGGTCACGCCCGGTCTGAGATTGAAGGTAAAGACCGTCGCATCAGGGCTGCCTTCCCAGGACTCGGCGAGATCGGGGATCGGCTGGTTGTTCAGGCCGATCCGGGTCAGGCCGGAATAGACCATGTCGATGACCGGATATTCCGCCGGGCCGGACAGTGACAGAACGTTGAGCGTCGCGATCCGGGTGGAGTGGCTGATCTTCAGCGTCCCGCCTGTCTTCGGCGTCCCTTGCGCCAGGGTCATGCCGGGCAGCGTCGATGCCACCGCCATCCCGATCATGACATCGCGCCGCGTCACCATGAATGTCGTCATCTCTCGCCTCCCCTTTGGTTCCGGCTTCGCCGGTTGTTCGTTCGTCAGCTCCACTGCTTATTCGACGACGGTGAGGTCATCCGGCAGCGCCGTCAGCACCTCGGGTGCACCCTCGGTGACCAGAAGCGTGTGGCCGATGCCCATGCCGTAACCGGTGTCGCTGTCCCCGATCATGACGTGATAGAAAAGCGTCATGCCCGGCTCGCAGATCGTGGCGTTGCCGGCATAGATCATCGGCGGCACATCCATGCTGGTGGGCGCGAAGGTGCAGCCGAGCGAGTAGCCGGTGGCGCCGTAGCGATGGTCGGCATAGCCGGCGCCATCGAGGCCCCTGGCATGGGCGTCGAAAATCTCGCCGAGCGTCGTGCCGGGCCGCGCGATCTCGGTCATGGCGTCCAACGTCGTGCGCGCAGCGTCGTACATGCGGCGCTGGGCTCTAGCGGGTTTGCCGAAGATGATGGTCCATTCGGTCTTGGCATTGTAGCGCCGATAGGTGACGGGATACTCCACCAGGATCTGGTCCACCGGCTCGATCATGCGCGGTCCCGAGACGCCGCGGCCATAGACCGCCCGGCTGCCGGAATTGAACAGCGGCGCATTGGGCGGCATGTCGCCGCCGGCTTCGAGCACGGTCTTGAGATAGACCGCCTTCAGTGCCGCATCCAGGATGTCCGGCCGCGCCGCATCGATTACCGCCACGAGCGAACGGTCCAGGATCTCGGCGGCCTTTCGGACATAGGCGATCTCGGCGGGCGACTTGATCAAGCGGAGACGACGGATCATGTGGTCGTCGTCATCGAGCGTGCAGAAGCCGTCGAGGGTCTTTTGCAGCCGCCAGAGATTCCAGCCGGTCAGACCGTGGGTGTTGAGCTCGACGGCGATGCGCTTTCCGGCAAGACCAAGCTCGGCGAGAATGTCCTTCAAATCGCGCGCCGGATTGGCGTCGTCGGCATCCCACCAGATGCGGATGTCCTCGATCGTGCTGGTGCGGCGCGCCTGCAGCAGATCGGGGCGGCGGGTGAGGAGCACGATCGGCCGGCCATCGGCAGTCACCACGGCGCATTGGAAGAAGACGTAGCCACCGGTGTCGTAGCCGGTCAGCCAGTAGAGGCTCTCCTGCGCGAAGACCAGCATGGCGTCGAAACCGGCTTCGGCCAGGCACTCACGCAACCGCGCCTGCCGGTTCAGATGCTCCTCGCGCGAGAACGGCAGGACGACGTCCGCATCTGCCGCCATCGATAGCCTCCCTTTTCGTTCTTGATCTGGTCGGGGAGGCACCCGTCCCATACCTTTAGAACTATGGCGGACATTGCACAGGTCAACGTCGGGCATGTCGGCCTTCATGAGCGACTCGGGAGGCCGGGAGATGACCACCAGACGGCTGCTCTATCTCGGCAACGGGCGACAGATCCAATCGATCGCCAGGCTCGACGAGCGCTTCGAAACATGGGGGCTCACCGTCGAGCGCTATTGGGCATTCGACGGCGCGTTCCCGGATCGCCTCGACGGCTATGACGGCATCTTTCTTTCCGGCTCGCCGCACGGCGCCTATGAGGACATCCCTTTTATCCATCGCGAGCACGAGCTGATCCGGGACGCGGCGGACCAGGACATTCCGATGCTCGGCATCTGCTTCGGCAGCCAGATCCTGGCCTCGGCGCTTTGCGGCCGCGATCAGGTGTTTCGCCGCGAGTTCTGCGAGATCGGCTACAAGGACCTGCCGGTCACCGACGCGGCGCTCGACGACCCCATCGCCTGCGAGCTCGGCAAAACGGTTCACATGTTCGTCTGGCACAATGACGAGGTCCGCGCCGGCCATGCCGACATGACGATCATAGCCCACTCCGATCTTTGCCCGAACCATGTGTGGCGCTATCGCGACCGGCCGATCTGGGGCATCCAGGGCCATCCCGAAATCACCCGCGAACAGGCGCCGGTCTGGTTCGAGGAGAACCGCGAGCGCATGGAGCGGGACGGTGCCGACATCGCCGAGCTCAAGGCCTCGGCGGACGAAGCAGACGAGGCCAAGACCATGCTCACGCGCTTTGCACAATACATCAAGGATCGGCCGTGACCCGCCCGCTGATCTTCGAGCCCTGGTTCAGCCGGGCCGAATATGAAGCGCGCCTCGCCCGTGTCCAGGCGGCGCTTATCGAACGCGGTCTCGATGGCCTTCTCGCCTTTCAGCCCGAGACCGTTACTTGGATCACGGGCTTCTTCACCCGCGGCTACAGCTCGTTCCAGCTCGCGGTCATTCCGGCCGAAGGTGCGCCGGTTCTCGTCTGTCGCGACGTCGAGGAATTCTATCTCGACGCGACCTCCGTCTTCCCGAATCGTGCGATGTGGACCGACAGCGACGATCCGATCAGGGTGGCCGCCGCCGCCATACGGAAGCGCCTTTCCGATCGGGCACGGGTCGGCGTCGAGATGCAGGCCTGGCCTCTCTCGGTCGGACGCTTCGAGACCCTGCGCTCGGCGCTCCCCGGCTGCCGCTTCGAGGATGAAAGCGGTCTTACCGGCCGGATGCGCCTGATCAAGTCACCTGCCGAAATCGCCTGGCAGCGACAGGCGGCCAGGGCTGCCGAGGCGGGCATGCAGGCGGCGATCGACAGTGCCGGCGTCGGCGTCAGCGAGCGCGAGATGGCTGCCTGCATCTGTGCCGCGATGATCCGCGCCGGCAGCGACCTCCCGGGTCCGGGCGTGATGTCGTCGGGGGAGCGCGCCTTTCATCTCCATGGCGGCTATTCCGATCGTACCCTAGAGCACGGCGATCTGGTTCAGATCGAGACGACCCCGAATGTGCGTCACTATCACGCCCGCTTCATGCGGCCGATCCGCGTCGCCGAGGCCACTGACGAGGATCACCGGATTGCGGAGCAGCTCATCGCGATTCAGGATCGAGCCCTCGCCGAGGTGCGCCCAGGCGTTCCGGCGACCGAGCCCGACGCCATTTATCGAGACGGCGTGCTATCGGCAGGTCTCCGCGAGACCTATACCAACAAGACCTTCTACTCGGTCGGACTTCTGCTCCAGCCGTCAGGCGGAGAGCGGCTGGAGGCTGCTCCCGGTTGCCGGTGGCAATTCGAAGCGGGCATGACCTTTCACACCTATGTTCTGGCGCGCGGTTTCGGCATGTCGGAAACGATCGCGATCACCGAAAACGGCTGTGAGCGCCTCACCGACTTTCCGCGCCGGCTGTTCGTCGCGTAACCGTCCGTTCATCGGCCGTGTTGGCGCTGTCCGTCACTCCGACACATAGCCGTCGACTAAATCGCGCGTCGCCTCCTCGCCTGAACGTTCGGCCGGGTCGCCATAGCCGGAGCCGCCGCCGAGGACGACCTCGACGATACGGTCGGTGCGCTTGAGCGAGACCAGCTCGCCGGTGCCGCAGTCGCGATCGAGGCTGCCGTCCTGATGGCGGACCACGCCGGCCGCACCCTGCCCTGCCCGCCCGTCGAACAGGCCATCGAGCGCGATGTCGACGCCTTCCGGGTAGACCGAGAACAGCGTCTCCAGGCCGTCGTCATAGAGCTTCTGCAGACGCACGCGCGTGCCAAGGCCGCCACGATGGCGGCCGGCACCGCCCGAGTCGGTGGCATAGGCCTTCTCCAGCACCAGCACGGGCACGCGGGTTTCGAATAGCTCGACCGAGGTGTTGGCGGCCGAGGTCGGCCAGAGCAGCGCGGATTTTCCGTCATTTCTCGACGAAGCGCCCTGGCCGCCGCCCATGAAGAGATGGTCGGAATAGATCCGGCCCTCGGCGTCGCGGCCGTAGATGTTGACCGCGACCGGAAGGCCGGTGTGCGCCTGGACCAGATCGGGTGCCGCCTCGGCCATGGCCCGGAAGACATTGGGGGCGAGATACCAGCCGATGCGCGTGCGCAGGTTGACCGCCATCGGTTTTCGGCAGTTCAGCGACGTGCCTTCCGGCACCTTCACATGAAACGGCCGAAAGCAGCCGGCATTGCTGCGGACGCGGGGCGTCAGCATGCATTTCAAGGGGTAGGTCGAGTGCGCAGCGGTGTAGTTGAAGGTGCAGTTCAGGCCGCCCTGGGAAAGCTCCGCAGGCGCGCCGCTGAAATCGAGCGTGATCTCGTCGCCTGCGATCGTGAGCTCAAGCGGAAAGCGCAGACGCTCTCCCTGCGGATTGCACCAGACCTCCGAATTGTAGACACCGTCCGGCAGTTTCCTGATCGCCGCGCGCATCGCCGTTTCGGCGCGTCCCTGAACCACGGATGCGAGGGCGCGAAGATCTTGCATGCCATACTCCGCCATGAAGGCGAGGAGGCGTTCCGCGCCGAGATTGTTGGCGGCGATGAAGGCGTGGATGTCGCCCAGCACCTGCTTCGGGTTGCGCACGTTCTCGGCGATCAGGGCGAACAGGTCGTCATTGACGATGCCGGCTTTCATCAGCTTCATCGGCGGGATCTGCAGGCCCTCGTCATAGATTTCCCGCGCGCGCAGCGAGTCCTTGGTGCCGCCGATGTCGCTGACATGGCCGACCGTGCCGAGCAGGGCGACGAGCACGCCGTCGCGAAAGACCGGGGTGACGATCGCGATGTCGAAAAGGTGGCCTGCACAGAGCCAGGGATCGTTGGTCACCAGCACGTCGCCGGGCTTCAGCGTTTCCGGTGGAAAGTGGTCGAGCAGCGCTTTCACGACGCGCGGCAGCGCGATGTTGAAGACCGGCATGGCGCGCGGCGAATGGGCGAGCGGTTCGCCATGGGGATCGACCAGCTCGCAGGCGAAATCCTGCGCCTCCGAGATGATCAGGGAAAAGGCAGTGCGGCATATGGTGAGCCACATCTCCTCGACGATCGCTTCGAGACGGCTCCACATGATTTCGAGCGCGATCGGGCTGGCGTCGATCAGCGCGGCGGCCTCGGCGACCGGCATCTCGGGCGTCACCATCGCGGCCGCTTCGGGAGCACCTTCGACCCGGATCCGAAGATTGCCGACCTCGTCGACTTCAACGCGATCCCCTGGCGGAATCACGGTGGTCGCCTCCCGCTCCTCGATGATCGCCGGCCCTTCGATCGATGCGCCTAGGGCAAGCGCGTAGCGATCATAGACGGCGGCGCATTGGGTCTTCTCGCCGAACAGGACGTCGCGCCTGCCCTTCAGCGCATCGATCGCTTCGCCGCTCGCGCCTGCCATGCCGAGCGCCAGATCGGGTTTTTTCCCGGCCGCACGCACCCTGAACGAGATCACCTGGATGACGGCGCCGGTATAGAGCGAGGTGTAGCGCGCGGTGTAGACCTCGGCGAAGCGCTCGCGGATGACATCGAGGCTCCTATCGTCGATGGCGCCCGCGGGCCATGGCACCTCGATCTCGTGGAGCTGACCGAACAGGCGCATGTCGGCGCTGCGCTCGATGGTGACCTCGTCGGCGACAACGCCGGCCGCCGTCAGCTGTTTGCGCGCAGCTTCTTCGAGTTCGGTCAGCACCTGGTTGACCAGGGCGGCATCGAAGCCGGATTCGAGAATGATCGGCAGGGAGCGCACCTGCTCGAAGGCGAGGGGTGCGGTGAGAAAGCCGAGCGCCGAGGCCGCTCCCGAGGCGGGCGGCACCATCACCTCCCTGACACCGAGCGCGCGGGCGACCTCGGCGACATGGGCGGGCCCGGCACCGCCGAAACCGATCATCGCATGCGCCCGCGGGTCCTTGCCCTTCTCGATCAGATGCACGCGCGCAGCCGCCGCCATCTGCTCGGTGACGATCCGGTGAATGCCGAGCGCAGCCTCGGCGACCGAAAGGCCGAGCGGCTTCGCGACCTTGTCGAGCGCACGCTCGGCCGCCGCCGCATCCAGCGTCATGCGCCCGCCGAGAAAGAAGCCCGGGTCGTAATAGCCGAGCACCAGATTGGCGTCGGTCACGGTCGGCTCGACACCGCCCTTGCCGTAGCAGGCGGGACCGGGATCGGCGCCGGCCGAGCGCGGGCCGACGCGCAGCAGGCCGACCTCGTCGATCCAGGCGATCGAGCCACCGCCAGCACCGATCTCGATCATGTCGATCACGGGAGCCTTGATCGGCAGGCCGGAGCCGCGCTTGAACCGATGAACCCGCGCCGCCTCCATCATCGGCACGACCTCGGCCCTGCCGTTCTCGATCAGACAGGCCTTGGCGGTGGTCCCGCCCATGTCGAAGGAGATCACATCAGGCTTGCCGGCGCGCTCGCCGAAAAACGCCGTGGCGAGCCCACCGCCGGCCGGGCCGGATTCCAGGAGACGGATCGGATATTTTCGCGCTACGTCGGGTGCCAGCAACCCGCCTGCGGAATGCATCAGCAGCAGTTCGCCGCGAAAACCCTGGTCGCCAAGCCCGTCTTCGAGGCGGCGGAGATAGCGATCCATCAGCGGCTGGACATAGGCGTTGGCGCAGGTGGTGACCGTGCGCTGATACTCCCAAAGCTCCGCCACGACCTCGGACGACAGCGACACCGCAAGGTCCGGATACCATGACCGGAGTGCCCGGCCCGCTTCCTGCTCGTGCTCGGGATTGCGGTAGCTGTGCAAAAAGCAGATCGCGACCGCGCCGATCCCATCCGCCACCAGACGGTCCGCCGCACCCTTCAGGCCATCGAGATCGAGGGGCCGCACGACCGCGCCGTCTCGGGACATGCGCTCCGTCACCTCAAGTCGATGCCGCCTCGGCACCAGAGGCTCGGGAAAGTCGAGAAAAAGATCGTAGATGTCGTAACGCTGCTCGGTGCCCATCTCCAGGAGATCGCGAAAGCCGGCCGTGGTGATCAGCCCGAGCCCGGCACCCCGTCGCTCGATGATCGCATTGGTGACCAGCGTCGTGCCGTGCAGGATTTTTTGGACTTGATCGAGACCGATGCCGGCGGCTTCGACGATCTCGGCCGCACCGCAAAGCGCGCCTACCGACGGGTCGTCGGGCGTGGTCAGGCATTTGTGCAGCTTGATGTCGCCGCTAGCGTCATCGACCAGGACGAAATCGGTAAACGTGCCGCCAATGTCGATGCCCAAGCGATAACCTTCCTCGCGCGCCATGCCACCGCCTCCCTGCCCGCGTACCTTGTCTCGGGCGCATTTGCTTTCACATGATATGGTAGGGTGTTGGAAAGCAAAGGCGAGAAGACTTGTCGAAACAGACGAGCGAAGGGGAGGCAACGAAATGAATCGACATCTGTCGAGGCGCACCATGCAGGCGGCGAGCGTGCTTGGCGTTCTTGCCGTCGGACTCAACTGGTCATCAGCGGCGGTCGCCGAAGGCTCTCTCGTGGTGAATTCCTATGGCGGCAGCTTCGAGGAGTTCATGCGGGGTGAGATCGTCCCTCCCTTTGCCGAGCAAAGCGGCGCCGAGATCACCCTCGACGTCAATCTCGGCAAGGGCTGGCTCACCAATCTGCGCGCCGCCGGCGTCGACAACGCGCCCTACGACGTGCTCATGACCAACGAGACCTGGGCGAGCATCGAGCGCGAGGAGGGTTTCTTCGAGCCCATCGATGCCTCGAAGGTGTCCAACATCGACGATCTCTGGCCGATCGCGCGGCTGCCGGACGACAATGGCGTGATCGGCACGCTGTCGCCGATCGGCATCGCCTATCGCACCGATCTGGTCGAGACCCCGCCCAAGGCCTGGGCCGATCTCTGGACCAACCCGGAGTTCAAGGGCAAGACCGGCCTCTACACCATCACCAATTCCGCGGGCTACATGACGTTGCTGATGACCGCGAAGATTTTCTTCGGCTCGGAATACGAGACCGAAAAGGCGCTCGAAAAAATCAAGGAGCTGAAGCCCTTCCAGCAGATCGACTTCTCCGGGACGATGGAAACGGTGCTGACCCGCGGCGAGGTGATCGTCGGTCCGCTGGATTTCGCCGCCGCCGCGCGCCTCAAGGTCAAGGGCGTGCCGGTCGAGATCGTGGCGCCGGAGGAAGGCATGTTCATGTTCGAGCAGGTCTTCAACGTGCTGAAGGCGAGCGCGAACAAGGAACTCGGCCATCAGTGGATCGACTACATCCTCAGCCCCGAGACACAAGCGAAATGGGTCCGGCAATATTACTGGTCGCCGGTCAACAAGAATGTCGAGGTGCCGGACGATCTGAAGGATCTGGTGCCGATCCACGGCGAGAAGATGGACCAGATCGTGCTCTGGGACTGGAAGGCCGCCAATGCCGCGCGCGATCAGGTGATCGAGGCCTGGAACAAGGCGATGCGCTGATCGTCGTGGCGTTCAGCGGTGCCCGGAACAGGGGCTTTGGCGATCGCGTGACCGATAGCGGGACATCGTCCTCATGACCCGCCTCGCGATCGAAGGCCTGACAAAAAAATTCGGTGACGTGGTCGCGGTGCAGACGCTCGATCTCGCGATCGACGATCACGAATTCATCTCGCTGCTCGGGCCGAGCGGCTGTGGCAAGACCACGACGCTTCGCTGCATCGCCGGCTTCGAGCAGCCGAGCGCCGGGCGCATCACCTTCGACGGCACCGACATCGTCGATCGCCTGCCCGAAGACCGCAATATCGGCATGGTGTTCCAGAACTACGCGCTGTTTCCGCATATGACGGTCCGGGAAAACTTGGGCTTCGGATTGGAGATGCGGAAAACACCTGCGGCCGAGCGTCGGTCGCGCATCGATCGCGTGCTGGAGACGGTACAGCTCGGCGGCCTCGGCGATCGTTATCCGCGCCAGCTCTCCGGCGGCCAGCAGCAGCGGGTGGCGCTGGCGCGGGCGATCGTGATCGAGCCCGCGATCCTGCTGCTCGACGAGCCGCTCGCCAATCTCGACGCCAAGCTCAGGGAGGAGATGCGCTTCTTCATCCGCACGCTCCAGCAGGAGGTCGGCATCACCACGGTCTACGTCACCCACGATCAGGGCGAGGCCATGGTGATGTCCGACCGAATCGTGGTGATGTTCGACGGCGCCGTGCATCAGATTGGCACGGCGACTGACATCTACGATCGCCCGGCGACGCGCGCGGTCGCGAGCTTCATCGGTCAATCCAACTTCATCGCCGCCGAGGTGCGCGCACGCGACGGTGATGGCCTCTACCGGCTGGAGAGCACTCTCGGCCCGCTGACCTCACGCTTTTCCGGCGAGCTGGAGCCGAGCCAGAAGGTCGACCTGCTGCTCAGGCCGGAAGCGATCGAGCTCACCGGCAACAAGGCTGCCGACGGCGAAAACGTGATGACCGCGGAGCTGCAGGAGCGCTACTTCCTCGGCAACACGCTCGCCTGCCGCCTGAAGCTCGCGGACGGATCGGTGCTCGCAGCACAGGCTCCTCCATGGCTTACTCTCGACGTTGGCGAGAAAATCGGCTGCCGCTTCGCGCCGGAGCGCACATGGCTGATCCCGCGGTGAGCGAGAAGGCGAACAGACCGCTCGCCGATCCGCGCAAACCGACTGCCACCTGGCTGCTCGTCCTGCCGACGCTCGGCATGCTGATCGCGTTCCTGCTGTTTCCCTATCTCAACATGATCGTGATGAGCTTTCGCACGCCGTCGACCAGCGACGTCTTCGCTCCCGGCTACACGATCGCCAACTATCTCGAAATCCTCCTCGACGAGGATTTTTATTACCTGGGGATTCTCTTCGACACGCTGCTGCTCGGCGCGGTGACCACGGCGATCTGCCTGCTGCTCGGCTTTCCCGTCGCCTATCACCTCGCGCGCAGCCGCTCGCGCTTCACCACTTTGCTCTACGCCTTCGTGCTCTCCCCGCTTCTGGTCGGCGTGGTGGTGCGCTGCTACGGCTGGATCATCCTCCTTGCCAACAATGAAGGGCTGATCAATTCGACCTTGCGCGATCTCGGCCTGGTCGAGACGTTCCTGCCGCTGATGTACAATATGACCGGCGTCTCGATCGGCCTCGTGCACATCTTCCTCCCCTTCATGATCCTGCCGCTCACCGGCGCCATCCAGTCGATCGATCCGGCCCTCGAAGAAGCCGCACGCTCGCTCGGCGCATCCAGGCTGAAGAGCATCTTCCGGGTCGTGCTGCCGCTCAGCCTGCCCGGTATTCAGGCAGGCACGATCCTGGTCTTCGTCCTGACCATCAGCTCCTATGTCATCCCGATCCTGCTCGGCGGCTTCAACGTCGTGATCATGCCGACGCTGGTGGTACAGCAGCTTCTCGACGCCATGCTCTGGCCGTTCGGCGCGGCCCTCGCCTTCGTCCTGGCGCTCGCCGGCACCATCGTCGTCTGGGTTTATCTGGTCCTGACCAACCGGCTGATGCGCGGGGTCGCGCGGTGACGGGACGATCCTTCGATCTCGGCCGCTTTCTGTTCCTCGCCGTGGTCACGCTGGTCTACGCCTTTCTGCTGACGCCGCTGGTGATCGTGGTGATCGCGTCCTTCAATTCGGGCGAATATCTAACCTTCCCGCCCGAAGGCTTCTCGCTTCGCTGGTACATCAAATTCTTCAGCAGCCAGAGCTTCATGAACTCGCTCTGGTTCTCCTTGAAGCTCGCTTTGATCTGCACGCTGATCTCGAGCCTGCTCGGCACGATGGTCGCCCTCTACACCGTGCGCTTCGCCATCCGCTGGCGCGAACAGCTTCGCCTGTTCGTGCTGATGCCGCTGCTGCTTCCGGAAATTCTGACCGCGATCGCGCTGCTCTTCTTCTACTACAACGCCGAGGACGCGATGGCGGCGATCGGCTTCGAGGGGTTTCGCGGTGTCTTTCGCAATTCCTTCATCGGCCTTCTGATCGGCCATGTCCTGGTCACCCTGCCCTTCGTGTTCCTGTCGATCTCCGCCTCGCTCTACAATTTCGACCGCTCGCTCGAAGAGGCCGCGCGCTCGCTCGGCGCCGATCGCTACACCACCTTTCGGCGGATCACCCTGCCGATCATCAAGCCCGGCATCATCTCCGGCGCGCTCTTCTGCTTCATCATCTCCTTCGACCTCTTCAACATCTCGCTGCTCCTCAAGGGCATCGGCATCGCGACCCTGCCGATCCAGCTCTTCGACTATGTCCGCTGGGACTTCGACCCGACCGCGGCAGCCGTCTCGACCGTCTCGATCATCGTCACCGTGATCGCCCTAGTCGTAGCGCAGCGCCTGGTCGGCCTGCGCTCCCTCCGCTTCTAGGCGGGTGGCGTGGCCACCTCATTTTGTTCACGCCGTTGTCGCCGCCACGCGGCGGTATGCGGCCAAGTCTTCGTGGTCATGGACAGTGGGAACCGTTTGCAACCGTCTCCGAACTCGATCACCGACAGACGTGGAAAAAGCACCGATGAAAGCGATCTCCATCGAACGAATTGGCGGGCCCGAAGTCTTGAACGTGGTCGACCGCGCGGCTCCGAAACCCGCATCGAACGACCTCCTGGTTCGGGTTCGCGCGGTCGGCGTCAATCGGGCGGATTGTCTGCAGCGGGCCGGAACCTACCCCACACCGCCCGGCACGCGCTGGAGTGACGTTCCAGGCCTGGAGCTGGCGGGCGAGGTCGTCGAGGCCGGCGCTGACGTAACAGGCTTCGAGGTTGGCGACCGCGTGTTCGGACTGGTTGCCGAGGGCGCCTATGCGGAACTCGCCTTGCTCGATCATCGGCTCGCCTTGCAAATCCCACCCGACATCGACGTTGTAAACGCCGCAGGAACCATGGAGGTGTTCGCCACGGCCAACGAGACGGTGTTCGAACTCGGCGGCCTAGCAGCCGGGGAGGCGCTGCTGGTTCATGCCGGGGCAAGCGGTGTCGGGACCGCGGCCATTCAGATGGCGAAATCGATGGACTGCACCGTCTATGCGACCGTCGGGTCGCAGATGAAGGCGGAGCGCGTCCTCGACCTCGGCGCGGATATCGTCATCCCCTACAAGAGCAGGGACTTCGTCGAGGACATCCTGCGCGCATCCGGTGGAGACGGTGTCGACGTCGTCGAAGACTTCGTCGGCGCCGACTATCTCGCGAGAAACCTCGCCGTCCTGAAGCCTCTCGGCAGGCTGGTCCTGGTCGGCCTCATGGGCGCGCCGAGCTGCAGCTTCGATCCTTCCGTCATGCTCAGAAAGCGCCTGACCATTCGCGGCTTCACCTTGCGCGCGCAGTCGATCCCGGAAAAGCAGGCCATCGTCAAGCGACTGGCCGACCGCTGGCTGCCGCTGATCGCATCCGGCCTCATCGGCCCGGTCATTCACGCCACATTGCCGTTGGAACAGGCTTCCGATGCGCATGCCTTGCTCGAATCCGACACGATCGTCGGCAAGATGATTCTCACGGTCGATTGAACCGGCTCGGCATATTCCAGCTTCGAAAACGCAGCAGCCTAGTTCAAGCGACACACCGTAACGGGACCGGCCCTTGTTGCTGCGAGCTCGACGATGCGTGATGGTCATCATAGGAATCAAGCAGGCTCAACCTTGCCAGCAGGACCCGCTATGGTGAACTGAACGGCGCCAAACCGCCGGCCGATCCCTGGCATGCGAGATGGGGACGCCACGCATCCGTGCGCCGCTTCGACATTATCAATCAGTCCGAAGGAACCAACCGATATGACTGCCGCCATCGACGACAAGCTCATCGGTCAAGCAAGAAGCAAACTCTACACCGCGGTTCTATCGGATACCCTCGATTCATTCGGCGTCCACGAGCAGGCAACCCATCCGTCAATCCGCCCGCTGGATGACACTCTGGTGCTCTGCGGCCGGGCGCGCACCGGCCTCTATATGGAAATCCATCACGACGATCCGGCAGTGAACATCTATGAGAAGGAGATCGATCTGGTCGACGATCTGCGGCCGGACGACGTGGCTGTCTTCGCGTGCAGCGGCAATCTTCGGATTGCGCCCTGGGGTGAGCTCTTGAGCACCGCAGCCTATGCTCGCGGCGCCAGCGGCTGCGTCACCGATGGTCTGGTTCGCGATGTTCGCGCCATTCGCGCGATGTGCTTTCCCGTGTTCTCCGGCGGCATCGGTCCCCTCGACACACGCCATCGCGGCATGATGATGGAGGCTGACGTTCCGGTGCGCGTCGGCGGGGTCAAGGTCCGATGTGGTGATTTGATCTTTGGGGATGTCGATGGGCTGGTCGCTGTTCCGCAAGAAATCGCGGCGGACGTCATCACCAAAGCCATGGAAAAGGTCGCCGCCGAAAACACCACGCGGGATGAGCTCAAAAAGGGCATGCTCCTCAAAGAGGTCTATGCAAAACACGGCGTGCTTTGATCCAAAATCGGACAGATTGAGCACGCGCTCGGGAGCAATCGAAACGGGAGATAGGCCATGAGCGTGCTGGATCGCTTTCGCCTGGACGGCAAGCGGCTCTTCATCACCGGCGGCAGCCGCGGCCTCGGGCGCGAGATGGCGCTCGCGATCGCGGATGCCGGCGCCGATGTCGTCCTGACCGGCCGCGATCAACAGAGCTTGGAGCAGAGCGCGGCCGAGATCCAAGCGCTCGGGCGCGGGGCCTGGGCAATCCGGGCGGACATGGGAGAGCCCGGCGCTTGTGAAGCCGCCTGCGTGAAGGCACTTCAGGAACACGGTCCGTTCGACATCCTGATCAACAATGTCGGCGGCCGCCGCGATCCGACACCCACGCACGAGATGCCGGTCGAGACCTGGCAAAAGCTGGTCGATCTCAACGTTACCAGTACATTCATCTGCACCAAAATCATCGGCGGCGCCATGATGGCGGCGGGCAAAGGCGGGCGGGTGATCAACATCGCCTCGATCAACGCCTTTGTCGCCGGCCGGAACATCGGCGGACGGCACTACGAAAGCGCCAAGGCCGCGGTCGTTCAGTTCACGCGCGCGACCGCGGCCGACTGGGCGCCCCACGGCGTCACGGTGAATGCGATCTGCCCCGGTGTCTTCATGACCGAGCCCAATCAGCGCTGGGCTCGCGAGCGGCCAGAGGTCATCGACGGCATCAAGGAGCGCACGCCGATGGCGACATTCGGCGAGCCGGAAGATCTCGGCCCGCTCGCCGTCTATCTGGCGAGTGACGCATCACGCTTCATGACCGGCGCGGCGCTCGTGATCGATGGTGGCTACACGCTTTGGTAGCGGCTTGCGGAGTTCGTTTTGCGCGTTCGCTGAACGGGGGCGCCTCACCAAGATTCCAACGCCGATCCAGCCATTGCCGGAAGAACCTGCCCCTGATCAATTGTCGACTCCGCTACAGCGCTATTTGTGCGCATAGGCCTGGTCGAGCCTTTTCTTCAGATCGGAGATGAAGCCATCGGTGATCGGTGCGTCGTGGGCGATGGAATGCCAGAGCCCGACCTCGCTGACATAGGCGCGCATGGTGCGAAGGCCTTCCTTCAGCTCATCCCAGGTGAGGCCCATGGCTTCGGGGCGGATGTCGAGGCCGATGCCGGCGATCGTGTCGAGCATTTCATCGGAGCCGTCCTCGTGCAGCATGGAGCCGACGATCACGCCGAGGCCGACCGGCTGGCCGTGCAGGAATTTTTTTCCGGTAAGCTTTTCCAGCGTATAGAAAAGAAAATGGTCGGTGCCTTCGATGTGGCGCGGGCACCAGCCGGCGCCGTGATAGCTGGTTCCCCATTTGAGGCCGTCGACCAGGGCCTCGATGCCGCGGTCGTTCATCGCACGGATATTGTCGACGTTCTCGACGATGCTGCGCACCTTGGCGAGCGACTGATTTGCCAGTCCATCGTCATAGCGCCATTTCGCCTCGATCTTGCCCTCGCGCTCGGCATAGCGCCAGTCGAGCACGCCGGTGTGGAAGCAGAGCACGTCGCCGATGCCGGACCAGTTGAGTGCTGGCGGGCAAGCGGCAAGCACCTCGTAATCGATATAGATCGCCTGCGGCACCGCCCAGCCGCGATAGACCACCTTGCCGCCCTCGCGCACGCCGGAACGCTGGCCGTAGACCGCGTTGACCGAGAGAGCGGTCGGCGCTTGGAAGAGCGGCAGGTTGCGGCGCCAGGCGAAATATTTGGCGACATCCAGCGCCTGCCCGCCACCGAGCCCGACGATCGCGCACACCTCGCCGAGGCCGGCCGCTTCCCGGTTCAGATCCTCCTGCTCGATCGAGCGGCAGAAATAGGGGCGGCATTCGGCGCCCTCGAAATGATGGCCGAAGATCGGCCAGAGATCCGCCATGGTGACAACGAGGAAAGGTGGATTGACGAAATGCTTGAACTCGTCGAGCAGGCCACGGCCGAAAATGGTGGGGAAGCCGTAAGAGAGGCCGCTTTTTGGGTCATCTGGCTGCATGTCGTGCCCTCGGTTCGAGGATAGGAATCAGTAGGTCGCGGTAAGGCCGCCGTCGACGGCGATCGCCTGGCCGGTGATGTAGAGGCTGAGGTCGGAGGCGAGGAAGACGAAGGCCCCGCCGCAGTCCTCGGGCGTGCCGGGACGACGAAGGGGAATGCGTCCACCTTCGATGTAGTGCTCGCGAAAGGCGGGGACGTGGTGCTCATGCGTGCCACTTTCCATCAGCGCCATGCGCGTGTCGATGAAGCCGGGGGCGACGGCGTTGACGCGGATGCCGTCGGCGCCGAAATCGACCGCCATCGAACGGGTCAGCATCATGAGGCCGCCCTTTGCCGTGGCATAGGCGGCCGACTCGGGCACGCCCTGAAACGCCTGGGTCGAGATGGTGTTGATCACCGCGGGCGAGCGGGCGGCGCGCAGCAGCGGCAGCGCCGCCTGGGTCACCCGGAGCGCGCCGGTCAGATTGACGTCGAGCACCCGCTGCCAACGTGCCTCGTCGACGGTCGCGGCATGGTTGATGTCGAGAACGGCGGCGTTGTTGATCAGTGCATCGAGCACGGTCCAGTCGGCGATTGTCGCAAGCGCCCTGGCGATCGAGCTGCGGTCGGTGACATCGAGGACCGTCTGCCTTGGTGACAATCCTTCAGCAGCCAGACTCTCCACGGCCTCGGCGAGGGCTGCCTCGTCGACATCCGTCACCAGGACCTCGCTCCCCTGCGCGAGGCAGGCGCGGGCGACGGCAAGACCGATACCGCGGGCGGCACCGGTGATCAGGATGCGCTTGCCCTCAAGCAGCATCGCCATGTCCCCCGCCGTCGAGACCGGACATCATGCCAGACGCTCCCGGGTTTCGGTGTCGAAGGCGTGCAGCCTGTCCACGCGAATGGCGAGCGGCGTGTCCTGCCCCGCCTCGATCTCGCTTCGGATGTCGCCACTGGCTCGCGCCGTGAGCGGGACATCCTGCGCTGCGGTCAGATGTACCAGCGCCTCGTGGCCGAGATCCTCGATGCGCTCCACCCGCGCCAAGCCGATCCCGAGGCCGCCCGCACCGCCCTTGCCGATCAGCACATGTTCCGGTCGAATACCGAGGATCGTGTGCTCATCCGCGCTCGGCGGCAGGCGATGGTCGGAAGCGGACGCACCGGCAAGCAGGTCTCGGGCTGGCAGCAAGTTCATGCGCGGGCTGCCGATGAAGCCGGCGACGAAGGCGTTCGCCGGGCGCTCATAGAGCTCGATCGGCGCACCCACCTGCATGACCCGGCCCTGGTTCATGACGGCGATGCGATCCCCCATGGTCATGGCCTCGACCTGGTCATGGGTGACGTAGACCGTGGTCGTGCCGAGCTGACGCTGCATCCGGGAAATCTCGCCGCGCATCTGCACCCTGAGCTCAGCGTCCAGGTTCGATAGCGGCTCGTCAAACAGAAAGGCCGCCGGCCGCCGGATCATCGCCCGGCCGAGGGCGACGCGCTGCGCCTGGCCGCCGGAAAGCTGGCGGGGTTTCCTTTCCAGGAGATCACCAAGCCCGAGCATCTCGGCGACGCGCTCGACCTCGGATGTGATGGTCGCGGGTTCGGTCTTTCGGATCTTGAGGCCGAACGACAAATTCTCGCGCACGCTCATATTGGGAAACAGCGCGTAGGACTGGAAGACCATCGAGATGTTACGCTCGGCCGGCGCGAGGTCGTTGGCCCTGATCCCGTCGATCAGGAGCTCGCCCGACGTGATCGTCTCGAGGCCGGCGATCATGCGCAAGGTCGTGGACTTGGCGCAGCCTGAGGGGCCGACCAGCACCATGAACTGCCCCTCCTCGACATGCAGGTCGAGGCCCCGGATGACCTCGGGGTCGCGGCCGTAGCGCTTGGCGACGTCGACGAAGCGGATCTCGCTCATGCGCTCGCCCTCCAGTCGGGCGAGATCGAGACGACGGCGTCGATCTCGACGGTGATGCTGCCGGGCAGCGAGCCCATGCCGACGGCGGCGCGCGCGTGGCGGCCCTGTGCACCGAACACCTGGGCGAAGAGTTCGGAGCAGCCGTCGATCACCTTGGGATGGTCCGCAAAATCCGCCGTGCCGTTGACCATGCCGAACACCTTGTGGATCTGCGCGACGTGGTCGAGGGAGCCGAGGAGGGTCTTCATCACGCTGATCAGGACCAGGCCGGTGCGCATGGCGTGATGCCTCGCCTCGTCAACGGTGACGTCAGCGCCGACCTTGCCGCGCGCGAGCTCGCCGCTCTCCAGGAGGGGACCCTGCCCGGAGAGATAAAGCGTGGTGCCGTCGATCGAGCCGAGATCGAAATGGCCGACCGGCTCCGGTACGGGAGGCAGGCTGAGCCCCATCGCCGCGAGGCGTGCTTCGGGTGTCAGGTCGTTCTCGGACGTCGTCGCCGTCATGCCGCAAACGCCCCTTCGATTTTTTCGCGTGCGTCTTTCAGGAAGGCGTCGCTCATGGTGAAATCGCTGGCGATCCCATAAGCGAGATTTTCCTGCACAACGAAATCCTTAAGGCCGTGCATCACGGCAAACACATCCTCCCAAGTGATATCCATCGCGCTCGGGCGGATGTCGACTCCGAGACAGGCGACAGCGCGCAGCAGCTCCCGGGCGCGCTCGCCATGCATCATCGCACCCAGGATCAGGCCGAGGCAGACCGCCTGGCCGTGCAGGAATTTTTTGCCCGTGCGCGCTTCCAGCGCATAGAAAATGAAATGCTCGACGCCCTCGATATGGCGTGGGTTCCAGCCGGCGCCGTGATAGGATGCACCTCCCCATTGGAGCGCGTCGACCATGAGCCGGATGCCACGGGGCGTAAGATCGCGGATGTCGTCGAGCGCACTGAGCGCCGCCTCGGCCTTGGCGAGCGAGATTTGGGCGAGGCTGTCGTCATAGGGCCAGTGCTCCTCGCACTTTCCCTGGCGCTCGGCATGGCGCCAGTCCATCACCCCGGTGATGAAGCAGAAGATGTCGCCGACGCCGCCGATATTGAGGGCACGCGGCGCCGCCTCGATGATGTCGAGATCGATATAGACCGATTGCGGCACTGCGAAGCCGACATAGCGGACCATACCGTTCTCGCGCACGCCCGCGCGGTGTCCGAAGACCGCATCGACCGAGAGCGAGGTCGGATATTGAAACAGCGGTTTGTTCAGACGCCAGGCAAAATATTTGGCGGCGTCGATCGCCTGCCCGCCGCCAAGCCCGAGGATCGACGCGATGTTTTCGAACGTCGGAAGCTCGGCTTCAAGCGCCTCTCGCTCCATCGAGCGCACGACGTGGACCTGCACATCTGCAGGCAGCCGATCTTTGAAGAGCGGCCAGAGATCCCCCATGGTCACGACCAGGATCGGCGGCAGCACGAAGCCCGGCACCTCGGCCAGGAGGCTGCGGCCGAAGATCGTGGTGAACCGAGAAATATCCTCTTCCTTGAACGGCATCGAAAACCCTATCCTTTGACGGCGCCGAGGGTCAGGCCCTTGACGATGTGCTTTTGCGCCATGATGGCAAACAGCAACATGGGAATGATCGCGATGATCGAGGCGGCGGTCATCGCACCCCAGTCGAGTGCGGCGTAGCCGCGAAAGCTTGTGACGCCAAGCGTCACCGTCTGCGCGCGCGAAAAGGTAAGGCCGAGCGCGATCGCGAGCTCGTTCCAGATCCAGATGGCGTTCAGGATCGCGGTCGCGACCAGGCCGGGCAGCGTGCAGGGCACGTAGATCCGGGTCAGGATCTGCCAGTTGGAGCATCCCTCGATCCGGGCGGCCTCGTCGATCGCCGGGTCGATCTCGCGGAAGAAGGAGGAGAGCAGCCAGATCGAGAGCGGCAGCACATGCACCTGGTACATCAAAGCGAGGCCGACATGGGTGTCGTACAGCCCCGTCCACTGATAGAGCGAGAACATCGGCAGCACGAACAGAAATTCCGGCAGCATATAGGCGAGGATCAGCCAGACGCCGACGATGTTCCGGCCTCTGATCCTGAGACGCGCGATCGCATAGGCGGTCGGGATCGCGATCGCGAGGGAAAGGGCGATGCCGAGGCTGGTGACGATGACGGAATTGAGGAAGGTGTATCTGAAGGTGTCGTGCGACCAGAGCTTCAGGTAGTTTGCAGCGACCGGATCGAACAGCCAAAGCGGTGGGTTCGAAAGCCCGTCGCGCTTCGATTTCAGCGAGGTCGCGAGCACCCAATAGACCGGAAACAGACTGAACAGCACCATCGCTGCGGTGAAGATGTAAGCCCAAGCATACGAGAGCCGTTTTTTCACTCGGCCGACCGCCCCGGTCATCGCCGCCGACATCAGGCCTCCTCGCCCCGGCGCTGCAGCGCTTGCAAGGCGAGCGAGATCCCGAGGATCAGGAGCGAGAACAGGATCATCGTCGCCATTGCCTTGCCGATCTGCTGATAGCTATACGCGGTGCGATAGACGAAGGTCTGCACCACCTCGGTGGCGAGGCCGGGCCCGCCGCCGGTCGTGCCGAAGACAATGTCGAACACCTTCAGCGTATCGATCGCGCGGATGATGATCACGGTGATCAGGAGCGAGCGCAGCATCGGAAAACGGATCTTCCAGAAGATCGTGAACTCGCCCGCCCCTTCGACCCTGGCCGCCTCGATCGGAGCGCTCGGCGAGGCGCGGAGACCGGCGAGCATGATGATGAAGACGAAGGCGGTCTGCCACCAGACGTCGACCGCGACGATCGAAGGCATGGCGGTGGCGGCGGCGCCATAGAAGGCGGACGGGCCGAGGCCGAAGGCGCCGATCAGGTGGTTGATGATGCCGAGAAACGGATCGAACATCACCTTGGACATCAGGGCGACGACAATGCCGGAGACCATCAGCGGCAGCATCAGCACGGCGCGGATCAGATCGGTCGGGATGGCGAGCTTGTCGACCTGGACGGCGAGATAGAAGCCGAGCCCCACCTCGATGGCGGTGGCGGCCGTGGCGAACACGATGGTATTGCGCATGACCGTCCAGAATTCGGGATCGCTCAAAAGACCGGCGTAGTTCGCGAACCCGACGAAGTCGAGCTGGTTGCCCCAATTCCAGTTGGTCAGAGAGATCGCAAGACCGAAGCCGACCGGATAGAGCGAGGTGACCGCCAGCACCAGAAGACAGGGCAGGACGAACCAGAAGGCCGATGCGTTGCCGATGGAATGGAGGGTACGCGCCATGGATGCCTTCCGGTCAGATGACGTCGGCCCTTGAGCGGGTGTCCCCGGGCGGCGGCGTCGCCCGGGGAACGGATTGGTCCAGTGGTACGTTCGATACAAAAGATTCCAAGACTTGGCCGCAAACCGTCGATCTTGGCGACTGCGGAAGGGAACCCAATGACGTGGTCATACCACTATTTGGCGAGCATCTTCTGGAAATCGGCCTGCGCCGCAGCCCCCGCGGCCGCAGGCTCCTCGCCGCCATAGATTGCCTGGATCACGTCGACGATGCGAAGCGCGAACTCGCCCCAGCCGGCGCGCTGCACGACCGAGGTCTGCGAGTTCGGCATGGCGGCGGAGACGGCATCGACATAAGCCTGCGGGAAGCTCGCACCATAGTCCGCCTCCTCCCAGGTCGAGAGTCGGGGAGCGCCGCCATGCAGCTTGCCGATGGCGACCGCGTTGTCCTTGTTGGTCATATATTGGATGAACATCCATCCCGCCTCGGCGCTCGCTGCGTTCGCCGGGATGCCGAAGCCCCATTGCCAGTGGGCCGTAAAGGGCTGGCCCTCGTCATTGTCGATGGGAATTACCGAGTAACCGATCCTCCCGGCAATCGGGCTTTCATCCGCATTCTCGAAGCCGGGCGCGAACAGGCTGGCGTCGATGAAGAAGGCCGCCCCGCCCGCCATGAAATATTGCGAGGCATCCGGCCAGTCCATCGCCTGGATGTTGACCGGCCCTGCTTTCATCAGCTCGGCGTAGTTGGCAAGGCCGCGCAGGATGTCGGCATCGTCCATCTTCGGCTTCGACCAGTCGCCGTCGAACCAGACATTGTAGGGGGCCGAGCGGTCGGCCTCGCCGACGGAGTTGTTGACGATGCCAGTGATGGTGTCGATCAGCGTATCCGAGCGGATGCCGCGCATGACAGCCCCCGCGACAGCGCCGCCGCTTTCCTCCTTGATCTTGTGAGCGGCGGCGAGCAGCTCCTCCATGGTCGCCGGCATCACACCGTCGAGATAGGTGTTCACGTGATCCATGTTGGCGAACAGGATATAGGTCTCGAAGGAAGCCGGAATACCGTGATACTCCCAAGCGCCGTCGATGTCATATTTGGTCGAGTCGAGGAAGCCTGCGGGTATGTCGGCGAGGTCGTAATCCGCGGCCGTGAGGTCCGGGTCGTCGATGAAGCCCTGGAGCGAGTGCACGAGACCGTTGCTATGCTGGGTGTAGGCGGTCGAATCCATCGGCAGGAAGTAGACGTCCATCTGCGCATTGCCGTCCGAGCCGCGCAGCGCCACCTCCATGCGGTCGAAATAGAGATCCTCGGCCATGGTCTGCAGGTTCACGTCGATGCCGGTATCCGCCTCGAACTGGTCGAGCACGGCGCGGACGCCGTCGGTCACGGGATGCTCGGGCATCATCACGGTGATCGACTGGCCTGAGAGCCGATCCCAGGAGAATTCCGCCATCGCCGGGGTGGCCGCCACCACCGCGATTGAACTCGCGGTCAGCATCGCTACGCCTGTGAGCACATTGCGCCGCGAAGAAGTCATCGTTGCCTCCTTGTCTTTCATTGTCAGCCCGTTGACCGGACATTGGCTCGCCGAGCGCGCTCAGCGGCGCACATCGGTCAACCACTTGACAGCAAGTGATCAACCATTTGTCAATGGAAATATGCAATACGGAGGAACACATTGCATGGTTACGTGCGAGCATGATCATTCCGACTTTCCCAACCGATTCTGGCCGAGACTCGGATATCGCAATCAACTATGCAATTGGTCGACCACTTGATCCGAGGCTTGCGGAAGGCGGAGCATGGCGCAAAGAGTGACCGACAGGGTTTACCAGGAGATCCGCGATCTCATCCGCTCAGGCGAGATCGCGCCCGGCGGGCGCATTCCGAACGAGCGCAGGCTCGCGGAACTGAAGGGTGCCTCGCGCACCCAGGTTCGGGACGCGCTGTTGATGCTGCAGAAGGAAGGGCTGGTCGAGCGCAGGATCGGCAGCGGCACCTATCTTTCCGAGCGGGCGCCGCAGATCATCGAGCTCAAGGACGCGGCGGTCGACATGTCGCCGGAACGCTCGCACGACTTTCTGGAGACGCTCGAAGCCCGGCTCCTGATCGAGCCGACCGTGGCCGCACGCGCCGCCGAGGCGCCGACCCAGGCGTTCTGCCGCGATCTCGACGAAGCACTCGAACGCCTCCTCGCCGTGCCGACCTGGCTCGCCTTCAAGGAGGAGATCTATGCCTTTGCGCGCCTCTACTACCAGGAAGCCGGCAACGGCTTTCTGCTCTGGACCTTCGAGCAGATCGTCAGCGCCCGACGCTCCAACAATTTCGACGGCGAGATGGACCAGGCGCCTGTCGCCAATTTGGTACGGAAACATTTCCACGACCGCCTCTCCAAAATTGCCGAGGCGATCAAAGGCGAGAATCCGGAGCTGGCCAAGAGCGAGGTCGAGGCCTTCCTCGTGGGCATGGCCGCATCCTCGATGATCTGACGCAGGTGAACGTCACACTCGGCGCCGCGCCGAATGTTGCCGGTCCGGCAGCTTGTTCGTCATCGCGAGTCATGGCCTTAATTGAGGAGCAACTTAGGCAACGCGTCTGTCGGGGAGCGCGCCATGAAGGTCAGCAGGCTCGAGGCGATACCGGTCAACGTTGCCTACAAGGTCGTGGAGCGCAGCTCGATCGTCCAGAGGCCGGGGATCAGCGAATGCGTGGTCAAGCTCACCACGGATGACGGGCTGATCGGCTGGGGAGCGTGCACGCGATGCGCCGACGCCAAGGGCATCGTCAGTGCTGTCGAAGCGATGCGGCCCCTTCTCCTGGGGCGCGATCCGTTCGACCATCAGGCGATCATGCGGGACGTGTTCATCGCGGGCGGCTGGCAGTTTCAGCCGATGACCGGCAATTTCGCCTTTGCCGGGATCGACATGGCGCTCTGGGATCTGTGCGGCAAGATCGCGGGCCAGCCGCTCTACAAGCTGCTCGGCGGTGCGGTTCGGGACAGCGTCGATTATTTCCACTACCTGAGCTGGGACGAGCCCGAGAAGGTCGCCGCCCAATGCCGGGACGGCGTCGCGCGCGGCTATGGCTGCTACTACCTCAAGGTCGGGATCGACAGCGAAAAGGAAGAGGCGATCCTGGAGGCGGTCAGGAAGGCGATCGGCCCCAAGGGAAAAATCCGCCTGGATGCCAACCAGTCCTGGACCGTGCCGGAAGCGATACGGCTGATCAATCGCTGGGACGAGCGCTTCGGCCTGGACTTCGTCGAAGCGCCGGTGCCGATCGAGCCCCATGACATGATGATCGAGGTCAAAGGGAGGACCAGTGCTCCGCTCTGCGCCAATGAGGGGCTCTGGCGGGAGGTCGATGCGCTTCGCCTGATCCAGAGCCGCTGCGCCGACTATCTCTGCTTCAGCCCCTATTGGGTCGGAAGCCTCCGCGGCTTCATGACGCTGGCCCGCGTCGCCGGGCTGCACGGCCAGCAGGTCTGCAAGCACACCCACGGCGAGCTCGGCCTCACCGCCGCCGCCGGCCAGCACGCCATGCTCGCCTGCCCGAATGCCACCGACGGCCATCAGCAGACGGCGCAGCACATGGCGGACGACATCCTGACCGAGCGCCTGCCGATCGCCGATGGGCCGAGCTGGGGACTGATCGAGGGGCCGGGGCTTGGCGTCGAGGTCGACGAGGAGAAGCTGATGGCCTTGCATCAGGATTTTCTCAGAGACGGCGAGCTCCTGGTCCATGGCGACCGCTTTTCCGCGGACGATCGGCCATGACGTCGGCACGCCGGGTCCTGGTTCTCGGCGGCGGCGTGATCGGCACGACGACCGCCTACGCGCTGGTGAAGCGCGGCTTCGAGGTCACCGTGGTCGAGCGGCAGGGACGGCGCAGGTTGCGAGACCTCCTTTGCCAATGGCAGCCTGATCACGCCGAGCATGGCCGATCCCTGGGCGGCACCGGGCCTGCCGCTGAAGCTCCTGAAATGGATCGGCCGCGAGGAGGCGCCCTTCCTGGTCCGTCTTGGTGCCCTTCCCGGAATGATGTCCTGGGGCCTGAAATTTCTCGCCAACTGCAATCCTCGGGACTGGAGGCGCAATACCGAGGTGATCCTCAGGATCGCCCGCTACAGCCAGGATCGGCTGCAGGCGCTGAGCGAGGAGACCGGTATCAATTACGATCGAGCCTCGGCGGGAACCCTTCGCCTGTTTCGCGACGACGCCTCGATGGCGGACGCCAGGCGCAGCGCCGAGATGGTCGGCGAGCTCGGCGTGCCGTTTCGCGTGCTCGACGCTTCCGAATGCGCAAAGCTCGAGCCGGCCCTGTCGCCGAGCATCGACAAGATCGCGGGCGGCATTCATTTCCCGGACGACCAGACCGGCGATGCCTACAAGTTCACGACCGCACTCGCGGATCGCTGCAAGGAGGCGGGCGTGGTCTTTCGCTTCGGCGAGACGATCGAAGCGATCGACGTCGAGGGCGATCGGGTGACAGGCGTCTCCACCTCCGGCGGCCGGCTCGAGGCCGATGCCTACGTGGTGGCACTCGGCAGTTTCAGCACAGCGCTGCTTCGCCGGATCGGCGTCAAGGCGCCGGTCTATCCCGTGAAGGGCTATTCGCTGACCATCGACATCGAGGGCTGGAACGATGCGCCGATCGTGCCGCTGCTCGACGACGGCAGGAAGATGGGGATCGTGCGCCTCGGCGATCGGCTCAGGCTGGCCGGCACGGCCGAGTTCACCGGCTTCGATGCCGGTCTCAATCCGGCGCGCGGCGCCAATCTGATCGACGGCCTCGCCGATCTGTTCCCGAGCTGTCCGAATGTCGCCGAAGGGCACCATTGGGCGGGGCTTCGGCCGATGACGCCTGACGGCATTCCAATCCTCGGGAGCACGCCGCTTCGCAATCTCCACCTGAATATCGGCCACGGCCATCTCGGCTGGACCATGGCGGCCGGGTCCGCCGAGCTGCTGGCAGCACGGCTCGCAGGCGAGCCGACGGATATCAGCCTCGAAGGCATGACGCTGGAACGATGCTGACCGGCGCGCCGCCGGGCGCCGGCATTGACAGGCGCGGCCGTTCAGCCGACGCTGTTTTAATAATAATGATGTGACAAGGCCCCCGGGCCATGAGGGGCCAAGGGAGGTTTGACATGTTGAATTGCCGAACGTTCATCCGATCCATGGGTATGTTGGCGGCAGGCTCGGCTCTGACGCTGTTGGCGACCATCGCCGTTGCGGAGCCTCCGGCGACCTCGGAGCCCGGCAAGCTCAAGGTCGCGCTCAATGGCGACATGCCGATGACCGGCCTCGAAGACGGCAAGCTGATCGGCACCGACGGCGAGCTGATGGTGCTGATCGCCGAGCGTCTCGGCCTCGAGGTCGAGCCGCAGATGATGGACTGGTCCGCCGAGATCCAGTCGACCAAGCAGGGCAAGGTCGACATCATGCATGGCGCCATGGGCTGGATCGAGGAGCGCTCCAAGATCATGCTGCTCACCGATCCGATCTATTATTTCGGCACGCTGCTGGCGCAGAAGAAGGACACGAGCTGGAGCACCTTCGAGGACATGAAGGGGCGAAGCGTGGCCACGGTCTCGGGCTTCACCCTGGTGCCGGAGCTGAAGGGCGTCGAGGGCATCGGCGAGGTCAAGCTCTACGACACCACCGACGGTGCCTTGCGCGACCTGATCGCCGGCCGGGTCGACATGGCGATCCTCGATCCGCCGCTGATGCAGCTCGCGATCAACGAGAACCCGGACTGGAACCTGCATCAGGTCGAGCTCAAGCCGGAGCCCGACACCTATCCGATCATGTCCCAGAAATACAACGTGATCTTCGGCATCAATTCCGAGCTGACCGAGCTGCATGATGCCGTCAATCAGGAGATCCAGAAGATCTGGGCGGACTGCACCAATGTCGAGGTGATGGCCAAATACGGCCTTGGCGATCAGAGCTGGTTCGTGCCGCCGGCGCCGGAGGAGAACATTCGGATCGGCGTCGACCGACCCGAGGACTGGCAGGCGCCGAACGCCAATCACTGCTTCTGAACGGGCGTCGAGCGCGCGGTGAAGCCCCGGCGATGGGTGTCACCGCGCGCGCCTGATCCAGCTGGAATTCGGCACCCATGGACCCGCTGCTGCGCATCGTCGATCTGCACAAGAGCTTCGGCGAGCTCGAAGTTCTAAGCGGCGTCAGCACCGACGTCGCGCGCGGCGAAAAGCTCTCGATCATCGGACCCAGCGGCTCGGGCAAGACGACGCTTCTGCGCTGCATCAACTATCTGGAAAAGCCGACCTCCGGCCATATCTACATCGACGGCAAACTGATCGGCGAGAAGGAGGTGGACGGCCGCTTCGTCCATCTGAGCGATCGCGAGCTTGCCGAGGAGCGCGCCGAGATCGGCTTCGTGTTCCAGCGCTTCAACCTCTTCCCTCACCTTTCGGCGCTCGACAACGTCACGGTCGCGCCGAGGCGCGTGCTCGGCGTCGCCAGGGCCGAAGCGGAGGCGCGCGCGCTCGCGATGCTGGAGAAGGTCGGCCTCGCCCACAAGGCCGCCGAGTTTCCCGAGCGCCTTTCCGGCGGCCAGCAGCAGCGCGTCGCGATCGCGCGCGTGCTCGCCATGCAGCCGAAGCTGCTGCTGTTCGACGAGGCGACCTCGGCGCTCGATCCCGAGCTGATCGGCGAGGTGCTGAAGGTCATGCGCGAGCTCGCCGAGGAGGGCCGCACCATGGTGATCGTCACCCACGAGATCCAGTTCGCCGCCGAGGTCTCCGACCGCGTGATCTTCATGGACGGCGGCGGCATCGTCGAGGAGGGTCCCCCCGGCGCGATCTTCAAGACCCCCGCGCATGAGCGCACGCGCAGCTTTCTGAGCCAGATTCTCGAGCGCTGATGACCGACTTCTGGATCAAGTTCTGGGAGTGGCTGCCCGAGATCCTGCCGGTCCTCTGGTTCGCTACCGGCATGACCGTGGTGGTCACCGCAGGCGCGCTGGTGGTCGCCCTGATCCTCGGCCTCCTGGTCGCGCTGATGCGCATCTCGTCGGTCCGCTGGATCCGCTGGATCGCCCTCGTCTACACCGACATCCTGCGCGGCACGCCGGCGCTGGTGCAGCTGTTCATCATCTATTTCGGTCTCTCCGACCTCGGCATCGAGTTCGACCCGGTGACCGCCGCGATCGTCGGCCTCGGCATCAACGGTGCGGCCTATGTCGGCGAGATCTACCGCGCCGGCATCGAGGCGATCCACAAGGGCCAGATGGAGGCGTCGCTTTCCCTCGGCATGACGCCGGTGAAGGCGATGCGCTTCATCATCCTGCCCCAGGCCGTGCGCATCATGCTGCCGCCGCTTTGCAACTACGCGATCCTCCTGGTCAAGGACACGGCGATCATCTCGACCATCGCCGCGCCGGAAATCATGTTCGAGGCGCGGCGGCTTGTGCAGGCGACCTTCATGCACGGCATCAGCGGCCAGATCTACCTGATCTGCGCCTTCTTCTACCTGGCGCTGACCCTGCCGCTTTCCCATGCCGCCAAGCGCCTGGAGCAGGCCAAGGAACGCTGGCGGTGATCGAGTTCCTGGCAGGCTATGGCGACTATATCGGCGAATGGCTGCCGGAAATGGCGATCGCCTCGCTGCGCACGCTGGAACTGATGCTGGTTTCCTTCTGCCTGGCCTCCGTCCTCGGCCTGGTCGTCGCCCTGCTGCGCATTTCCCGCTTCGCCGTCTTGAGGACGCTCGCCAAGCTCTATATCGGCTTTTTCCGCGGCGTGCCGGTTCTGGTGATCCTCTACTGGATCTATTTCGCGCTCCCGGAGATGGGCTACGAGGTCCTGGTCATCTCCTCCTACACCGCGGCCGTGCTCGGCCTCGGCATCCACGGTGCTGCCTTCCTCGCCGAGGTGTTCCGCTCCGGCATCGAATCGCTGCATCGTGGCCAGATGGAGGCGGCGCTCGCGCTTGGCATGACACCGGTGAAGGCGATGAGCTACATCATCCTGCCGCAGGCGATGCGCGTGGTGGTGCCGCCGATCGCCAACTATGCGGTCGGCCTGCTCAAGGAAACCGCACTATGCTCGATCATCGCGGCACCCGAGCTGATGCTGCGCGCCAAGGATCTCGCCTCCTCCTCCTTCCTGCCGATGCACGCCTTCGTGCTCGCAGCGGTTTTCTACTACATCATGAGCTTCCCCCTGATGCGCCTCGCCGAACATCTCGAAGCGCGCATGGGCGCCGGGCGGTGACAACGGCCGGAATGAAAGCCGAGAAGAGAGGGCGAGCGCCGTCGTCGGGGACGTCGCCAAGCTGCTTCGAGTGCTGGTATGCGGCAACGAGGAGGTCGGCATGAAGGCCCGGGTCGGGATCGGCGGTATCTGGCACGAGACCAACACCTTCTCGACCGAGATCACCGGCAGAGCGGCATTCGAGGCCTATCAGCTCGCCGCGGGCGCCGATCTTGTCGCCCGCTACGAGGGCACGGGGACCGAGCTTGGCGGCATGATCGCGGGGGCGCATGCGCATGACTTCGTCCTGGCACCCTGCCTGTTCGCCGCCGCCGTGCCTTCGGGAGTGATCGGGCGGAGGACGCTAACCGACCTCGTCGATGAGCTCGTGCAGAGGCTTCGTGAAGCCATGCCGCTGGACGGCATGCTGCTGGTGCTGCATGGCGCGGCCGTCGCCGAAGGGATCGGCGATGCGGATGGCTGGATTCTTGCCAGGGTGCGAGAGGTCCTGCCCGAAAGCCTCCCCTTGGTCGCCACCTTCGACTGCCACGCCAATCTCAGCCAGGCGATGGTCGAGCATGCGGACATGCTGATCGGCTACGACACCTATCCCCATGTCGACATGGCCGCACGCGGCAGGGAAGCGGCGGATGCGCTGGCGGCGATGCTGGAGAGCCGCGCACGCCCCGCGCACGCCTTTCACAAGCTTCCCCTGCTGACCGCGCCGCAGATGCAGGCGACCGATCAGGCGCCGATGAACGCGATCATGGCAGCGCTGCATCGGCTGGAAGATGAGGGCACGATCCTGAACGGATCGATCGCCATGGGCTTTCCCTACGCCGACATCGCCGATCTCGGGGCGTCCGTCCTGACCTATGCTCCGGATCAATCCACTGCCGATCGGGCGGCCGACCGGCTGGCGAACATGATCTGGGAAGCGCGTGATCGGTTTCGGCCTGACCTGATGCCGGTGGATGAGGCGATAACGCTGGCGATGGCGGCTGATGAAACGCCGGTCGTCCTGGCGGAGGCGGCCGACAATGTCGGCGGCGGCAGTGCTGGCGACGGTACCGCCGTGCTCGACGCCCTGCTGCGCGCCGGCGCCAGGGACGCGGTGATCGTGATCGCCGATCCCGAGGCCGTCCTGCGCGCGGAGGCAGCCGGCGTCGGCGGAGCGTTCGACGGGCTGGTCGGCGGCAAGGTCGATCGCCTGCATGGCGATCCGGTGCGCATCGAAGGCCGGGTCACGCTCTTGACCGACGGCCGCTATCGCCACACCGGCTCCTACATGACCGGCTACGAGACCTCGATGGGCCGGACGGCGGTCGTCCAGGCGGGTGGGGTGACGATCCTGCTCACCAGCCTGCGCACCATGCCGTTCGACGCCGGCCAGCTCACCTCGGTCGGCATCGACCCGGCAAAGCAGCGCATCATCGTCGCCAAATCGGCGATTGCCTGGCGGGCGGCCTATGGCGACGTCGCGAAACGGGCGATCACGGTCGACACCCCCGGGATCGCCACCTCCAATCTCGCGCGCCTTCCCTATCGAAAGAGGCCCAGGCCGCTCCATCCGCTCGATCGGAACGGCTTTTCGAAAACGTGAGCCGCTGACCGGTCTCGGCGCTCGATGCTGGTTGCCCGGCTGCTGTGTCAGTCCCTTACCAGATATCTCTCGATCACCTCCATGTTCGGCTCGAAGCCGAGACCAGGTTCCTCCGGAACGCTCATGTGACCGTCCACCTGCTTGAAGGGCGACCTGGCGAGTCCTCGGGAAATCCCGGATGGCTCGACGCAGTATTCGAGCACCAGAGCGTTCGGAACGGCGGCGAGGAAGTGGAGGGAGGCGGCCGTGTTGATGTCGGTGGTGAAATTGTGGTTGGCGACCATCACGCCCTTGCTCGCGGCGTAGTCCGCGATCTTCATCGCCTGGGTGAGGCCGCAGCGGGTCATGTCGATCTGGGCAAGGCCGATGCCGCCTTCGTCGATCAGCCGCTTGAAGCCGCGGAGCGTGCATTCCTCCTCGCCGGCGGCGAGGCGCTGGGTGATCATGCGGCCGATGCGGCCATAGCCTTCGAGATCGTCGGGGTGCACCGGCTCCTCGATCCAGAAGAGATCGTAGGGCTCGAACAGTCTCGCCCGCCGGATGGTCGTCGTGGCATCCCAGATCAGGCCGACGTCGAGCATGAGATCGAAATCGTCGCCTGCGGTCTTGCGCATCGCGTCGAGATAGGCGCAGTCGGTCCGGGCGTCCTGGCCGAACGGCTCCCAGCCGAACTTCGCGGCGGTGAAGCCCTCGTCCATCGCCTTCTTCACGCGGTCGCACGTCGCCTCGATGGTGAACTGGAACATGTTCGAGGAATAGACGCGGAGCTTGTCCCGATAGCGCCCGCCGAGGAGCTGCCAGACCGGCTTTCCGAGCGCCTTGCCCTTGATGTCCCAAAGGGCGAGATCGATCCCGGCCATCGCCTGGATCACGGCACCCTCGCGGCCGTAATAGAGCGTGCCCTGATACATCTTCTGCCAGAGCCGAGCGGTGTCGAGCGGGTCCTCGCCGAGCAGCAGGTTCTTCAGCCCGGTGACCAGGGTGTGGCTCATCGGCGCCTCGATGATCGCCTTGACCACCGACGGGCAGCCGTCGACCTCGCCCCAGCCGGTGATGCCGGCATCGGTGTCGATCCGGACGATCAGCGCATCCTGCGAGCTGTCGGTGCGCGCCTGGATGTCGGGGAGGCGCAGATAGTGCGCCCGGACGTCGGTGATCCTCATGCTCGTCTCCGGAGGTCTCAGCGCTCAGGCCGTCGGCCGCCAGCGCGTATTGTCGTGCCACCAGTGCTCGAACGGATTGGCGTGGATGATGCCCTCGATCACCTCGTCGCGCACCCGCGGCATGCGCGTGCCGGCGACCACGTCATTGACCGCGCGAATCCCCTTGAGGGATTCCCCGACGCTTGAAAACGGGAAATCCGTCCCGAAAAAGATCTTGTCGGTCACCAGGTATTCCTGGGCCGACATCATGATGTTGTAGAACTGCCAGGGCCGGTAGAAGATCGCCGAGACCTCGGCATAGACGTTCGGCTGTTTTCTGATCACGGCGATGCAGTCCTCGAACCAGGGATGGCCCATATGAGCGAGGATCATCTTGAGGTCGGGGTAACGCAGCGCCACCGGCTCGACATGGATCGCGCGGCCGAGGTCGACCGGGGCGTTTCTCGCGAAGGTCGTGCCCATATGCATGGTGAGCGGGAGATCGTTTTTCTCGCAGTATTCATAGATCGGGGTCATGCGCGGGTCTTCAAGCGGCACGCCGTTGTAGATCGGCCCGTATTTCACGCCCTTCATGCCGAGATCTTCGACCGCGTGGCGCAAAAGCTCCATGCAGTCCGGGCGGCGCGGATCGGCATAGGCGAAGCCGACGAATTTTTCCGGATAGCGCGCGACCGCATCGGCCGTGGTCTCGTCGTCCCCCTCGATGCCCGCAGAGTCGCCATAGCGAAGGGTGAAGACGATCGCGCGGTCGACCGCGGCCATCGCCTGATGGAGGGTGTCGGCGTCCGCCTTCGGCGCCATGGCGCCAGGCCGGATGCGCGCCATCTGCTCGGCGAACAGCGGGGTGACGTGGCGTTCCTCCCAGATGTTGACGTGGCAATCGACGATCATCGTTCGGTTCCTTCAAGACTCCGCCGGGCCGCGTCGGCCCTCAACGGATCGGCCAGAGCGCGATCTCCGGGAAGAACAGTATCAGAAAAAGGCCGATGAGCTGCAGGCCGACGAACGGCAGCACGCCCTTGAAGATCGTCTGGATGTCGATCTCCGGCGGCGCCACGCTCTTCAGATAGAAGGCGGCAGGACCGAAGGGCGGCGTGAGATAGGACGCCTGCATGTTCATGCAGAAGAGGATGCCGAACCAGACCGGATCGAAACCGAGCTCCTTCGCGACCGGCACGAAGATCGGCATGGTGAGCAACAAGATGCCGATCCAGTCCATGAACATGCCCAGCACCACCAGGATCAGCATCATGACGATGATGATGCCGAGCGGATCGAGCGGCAGGCCGGTGATCAGGCCCTTCAGATAGGTTGTGCCGCCCATGATGTTGTAGATCCCGATCAGCGCATTGGCACCGAAGGCGAGCCAGAGCAGGATGCCGACCGTGGTCATGGTCTGCACGAGCGCGCCCTTCAGCATCGGCCAATTGAGCTCGCGCCGGATGGCGGCGGAGGCGATGGCGCCGCAGGCGCCGACCGCGGCGCTCTCGGTCACCGACGCGATGCCGCTGTAGATGCTGCCCAGCACCCAGACGATGATCATCACTGGTAGGACCAGTCCCTTGAGAAGGTTCACCTTTTCCGACCACGGCATCTCGCGGTCCTCGATCGGCGCGGGCGGGCCGAGGGCCGGGTTGAGCCAGCAGCGCAGCACGATATAGCCGATATAGAGACCGCAAAGCAGCAGGCCGGGGGTGATGCCGGCGAGGAACAGGTCGCTGATCGAGACGTTGGCGGTGAGCCCGTAGAGGATCAGCACAACGCTCGGCGGGATCATGGTGCCGAGCGAGCCGCCGGCGCAGATCGTGCCGATGGCGAGCTTGGGGTCGTAGTTGAGGCGCAGCATCTGAGGCAGCGCGATCAGGCCTAGGAGCACGATCTCGCCGCCGATGATGCCGGTCATCGCCGCCATCACCACGGCAACCAGCGTGGTCTGGACGGCGAGGCCGCCCGGCAGGCCGCCCGCGAAGATGTGCATGGCGCGATAGAGGTCCTGGGCGACGCCCGAGCGCTCGAGGATGCAGGCCATGAGCACGAACAGCGGCACGGCGACGAACACATACTCGCTGACGAAGCCGTAGACCCGGCTCGCCACCAGCGGCAGGCCGGCGGGGCCGAGCCAGAACAGCGTGCAGCCGACCGCGATGGTCATGGTGATCCAGGCGAGCGGCACGCCGAGCAGCATGAGCGCGATCATCGCGACCACGATCAGGATGGTGATGGTCTCGATGCCCATCGCCTAGTCCGCCCTGCCGGCCGGCTCGGCCGCTTCGGCCCAGGGATCGGGCTTTCGCCGGATGTGGCGGACGAGCTGGACGAGAAGCTGCAGGACGATCAGTGCTGCGCCGATCGCGATCATCGGCTTGATGATCGCCGGGCTCGGCGAGTCCCAGGCACTGCCGGTGCGCTCCACCAGGCGCACCGCCTTGACCGCCGGCTTCCAGGCGGCCCAGACCAGGAGCGCCATCGCCATGATGCCGGTAAGCATGGCGACGAGGTCCAGCCACCATTTGAGCCGCGGCGGCGCCAGATCGTAGAGGGCGGTGATCGCGATGTGCTTTCGCTGTCCGGTGACGAAGCCGCCCGACAGCAGGTAGCAGATGCCGCACATCAGCACGGTCAGCTCGAACGCCCAGGAGGTCGGCGCGTTGAACAGATAGCGCATCATTACCTCATAGGCGGTGACCGCCACCGCGATCAGGTAGAGCCAGCAAAGGCGCTCGCCCAGCAGCCGGTTCAGCCGGTCGATCAGGGTCATGAAGCGTACCCGCTTCGGGGTTGACCGGGACGATCCGGCCTTCCTGCCGGATCGTCCGCCCACAGACTATTCGGCGAGAAGGCCGAGCCGCTTCATGAAGGCGAGATTCGCCTCGTAGGCGCGCTTGGCGAGGTCGTCGCCTTCGGCGAAGTCGGCCCAGGCGCCGGCCGCGATCTCGCGCAGCGCATCGCGATCCGCCTTCGCCCAGTCGATCACCTCGACGCCGCGCGACGGATCGTTCCTGTCGCGCGCCACCAGCTCGCGGTCGGTGATCTCGTTCCTCATGATCAGATCGTCGATCATCGCGCGATACCAGACGTCGAGGATGGTCTGCTGCGCCTCGCTCAAACTGTCCCAGGCCGATTTGTTCACCGTGAACTGGATGACCGGCATGGAGTGGATGCCGGGATAGATCGGGTATTTCGCGATCTCGTGCAGGCCGACGCTCTCGTCCATGGTGTAGGAGCTGAAGTCCGAGGCGTCGATCACGCCCTTGTCGAGCGAGGTGTAGACCTCGGAGGACGGCAGCGCGACCGGTGCCGCCCCGGCGCGCGAAAAGACCTCGGCGGCGAGACCTTCGGGCGAGCGCATCTTCACCCCCTTCAGATCCTCGAGCGTGCGGATCGGGATCTTGGAGGTGAAGCTTTCGCGCGCGATCGAGCCGCAGCCCACCACCTGCACGTCGCCGGCATAGGTGTCGTAGGCCTCCTGGATCAGCTCCTTGCCGCCGCCGTGATAGCAGAACATGCCGATCTGATCAGGCGTCTCGTAGCCGGCGATCAGATCGCCGAGGATGGCGAACGCCTTGCTCCGCCCGGAGAAGTAGACGGTCGCGGTGATGTCGCCCTGGAGGATGCCCTGGTCGATCGCATCCATGGTCTCGTTGTAGGGAACCACCGAGCCGACCGGCGTCAGCTCGATCTTGAGCTCGCCTCCGGTCATCGCCTCCAGCTTCGGCAGCCAGTGCTCCTCGATATTGGTGTAGAAGCTTTCGCCCGCACTCATCGATGTCTGGACCTTCCAGGTCTGCTGGGCATCGGCGCTGGCGGCGAGCCCGAAGGCCAGGACTCCGGCCAAACCCGTCAATGATCGATGGCGTTTCATTCTTGCCTCCCTTGTCGGCGGTTATGGGATGAGGGTGTGATGGTCAGCACGGAATTCAATTGCCGCCCCCCGCCAGCATCCGCGGCAGCCAGAGGGCGATCTCGGGAAAGGCCAGCACCAGAAGCATCGCAGCGATCTGCATCAGCATGAACGGCCAGAGTGCCCGGTAGATGTCCTGCAGGCTGATCTCCGGCGGCGCCACGCCCTTGAGATAGAAGGCGGCCGGACCGAAGGGCGGGGAGAGGTAGGAGATCTGCATGTTCATGCAGAAGAGGATGCCGAACCACACGGGGTCGTAGCCGAGGCCTTCGATGATCGGCACGAAGATCGGCATGGTCAAAAGGAGAATGCCGACCCAGTCCATGAACAGGCCGAGCAGGATCAGCACCGCCATCATCACGAGAACGATGACCACCGGCTCGAACGGCAGGCCGGTCATCGCATCCTGGATGAAGCGGATGCCGCCCAGGAGATTGTAGACGCCGATCAAGGCGGTCGCGCCGAAGGTCAGCCAGAGCAGGAGCCCGCAGGTCGACATGGTCTGGCGCACGCAGTCCCCGAGCATTTCCCAACTCAGGGCGCCGCGCAGCCAGGCCGCGATGATGGTGCCGGCCACACCGACCGCGGCGGCCTCGGCAACGGCGGCGATGCCGGCATAGATGCTGGCAAGCACGCCGAACGCGATGCCCATGGGCAGGACCAGCCCCGCCAGCAGACCTATTTTCTGCCGGAGCGGGATGTCCCGTTCCTCGGCCGGCAAGGGCGGGCCGAGCTCCGGGTTCAGGCCGCATCGGATCAGGATGTAGACCAGATAGAAGCCGGCGAGCAGCAGGCCCGGCATGATCACCGCGACGAACAGGTCGCCGATCGCGACGTTCGCGGTGAGGCCATAGAAGATCAGGACGATGCTCGGCGGGATCATGGTGCCGAGGGAACCGCCGGCGCAGATCGTGCCGATCGCCAGGTTCTTGTGATAGCCGAGGCGCAGCATCTGCGGGAGTGCGACGAGGCCGAGCAGAATGATCTCGCCGCCGATGATACCGGTGGTCGCGGCCATGAACACGGCGGCGATCAACGTCATCACGGCGACGCCGCCCGGCAACCCGCCGGCCCAGACGCTGATCGCGTCATAGAGATCCTTGGCCACCCCCGATCGGTCCATGATCGCCGCCATCAGCAGGAACATGGGCACGGACAGGAGGACATAGACATTGACGAAGCCATAGATGCGGCTGGCGATGAGCTGGATCGCGTTGAAGCCGAAGAACGCATAGGCGAAGGACACGGCGACGAAGCCGAGCGCGAAGGCGAGCGGCATGCCGATCAGAACCAGGAACAAGAGCGAGCCGACCATCAAAAGCGTGATGATCTCGATGCTCACGGGAGGCGCTCCCGATCGTCGACTTTTTGATCCATGACCAGCGCGCCGACCCAGTGGGCGAGCGCCTGCAGCAAGAGGAGCAGCGTGCCCAGAAAGAAAGCGATGCGGATCACCATGGGCATCGGAAAATCCCAGGCGCGTCCGCTCATCTCCACCAGCAGGATCGACTGCCAGGCCTGCTTGGCCACGAACCAGAGCAGCGCTGCGAGATAGATCAGGGTCAGCGTCAGGGTCAGCCGGTCGCACCAGCGCCTGAGCGCAGGGCTCATCATGTCGTAGAGAAAGGTGATGCGGATGTGGTCGCGCCGCTCCAGCGCATAGGCGCCCCCCAGGAGAAAGCAGGTGGCGCTCATCATGATGGTGGTGTCGTGCACCCAGATGGTGGGCGAGCGAAACACCCAGTCCATCAGCACCTCGAAGCAGGTCAGCCCTGCCGCGATCAGGAACAGCCAGGCCAGGCGGTTCCCGATCGCTCGGGACAACTGATCAATGGGATGCGAGGACCTCACCGGCAGCGGCCGGGCGCCAAGTCAACGATGGCCGGCGTCCGGCCTTGACCTGGTGCCCGTCACCCAGGCCTAAAGCAAGCCTTGTTCCTGCATGTAGGCGACGTGGCTGTCATAGACCTTCTTCGCCATGTCGCTCTTGGCCGCCCATTCCTGCCAGACCTCCCGGGCGACCTCGCGCAGCTCGCGCCGCTCTACGGGGCCCCAGTCGATCAGGGTCTCGGGATCGCGCTTGTCGGCGAAGCTCTGATCAAGTTCGGCATTGGCGGCGATGCTGTCCTGGTTGAAGGCGACCGCCGCTTCCTGCAGCACCTGCTTCAGATCGTCCGGCAGCCCGTTCCAGAGATCGAGGTTGAGCGACACGTCCGAGGCGGGCATGGAGTGGATGCCGGGGTAGATCGCATAGGCGGCGATGTCGCCATAGCCGAGCTCGTCGTTCATGCCGAGCGTGCCCCAGTCGGTCGCCTCGATCTTTCCGCGCTCGAGCGCGGTGTAGACCTCGGTGCCGGGCAGGGTCGAGACGCCGACGCCGAGCTTGCCCCAGATCGCAGCACCCATGCCTTCGGGCGAGCGCATCTTGATTCCCTCGAAATCGCGGATGTTGCGCAGCGGCTCCTTCGACGGGATCGATTCCGCGCCCCACAGCACCGGCCCGATGAAATAGAGCCCATGCTGCGCGTAGAGCTCGCGCGCGACCTCGAGGCCGCCGCCCTCGTAGAACCAGTTGGTGAACTGCTCGGTGTTCTCGTAGCCGGCGTTGAGATCGGCGAGCAACGAGAAGGCCGGGTCCTTGCCGATGAAGTAGCCGGTGCCGCCGTTCATGCCCTGAATGATGTTGGCGGCGACCGCATCCATCATCTCGCCGGGCGGCACCACGGCATTCACCGGCAGCGCCTCGATCTCGATTTTTCCGCCCGACTTCTCGGCGACATCGGCGGCGAAGCGCTCGAAAGCCTGCTGGTTGACCGTGCCCGGCTGCCAGAAGGTCTGAAACTTCCAGCTATAGTCGGCGGCATCAGCCGCGGCGGACAATGCGACCATCGCGGCCGTGAGCGCGATCCCCCGGCCGAAGCTGCGTCGTGTCAACATGATGCTTCTCCCTGATGCTTTTCTTTGTTTATCAGCGGCTCACTTGAAGCCGCGGTCGGTGTCCCGGTAGAGAACGGCCTCCTGTCGTTTCATGATCGCCGCATACTGCGCCAAGGCCGCCTCGTCCAGGTCGCGCTCGGGCGGGGTCTCGTGTTCGAAATTGCGCTCGGTGTCCGTCCCGCGCACCAGCACCGCGCTGTCCTTCGCGCCGACCACCTGGCGCACATAGGCCGGCACGTAGCGGATCGCGAAGCCGATGCGGCGATCGTCGGAGCGATTCGGGTTGGAGCCGTGGATCAGCTTCACGTGGTGCAGCGACATCTCGCCCGGCTGCAACACGACGTCGACCGCCTCCTTCTCTTCGACGTCGACCTCGATCTCCTGCCCGCGCGACAGCAGATTGTCCTCGGCGAAGGTGTCCTTGTGCGGCACCACCTCCATCTTGTGGGTGCCCGGCACGAAGCGCATGCAGCCGCTCTCGACGGTCGCCGGGCTGAGCGCCAGCCAGGCGGTGACGATGTCGGCCGGCTCCAGCCCCCAATAGGTGAGATCCTGGTGCCAGCTGATGTAGCTCGTGGTCTTCGGCTCCTTGGTGAAGAGGTTGGACGCCCAGCAGAGAATGTTCGGCCCGATCACCCCTTCGACCGCATCCAGAATCTTCGGATGGCGGATCAGGTCGTCGAAGCAGGTGAACAGAAGATGCGGCTTGAAGCGGAGGTGGTCGTTGCTGTCAGCACCTGCCGCTTCTATGGATTCGAGCTTCGCCCGGTAGCCGGCCGCATCGGCATCGCTCAGCACCCGGATCGGCGAGACATAGCCGAAATCGTGATAGGCTTTGATCTGGTCGGATGACAGACCGGTCATCGTGTTTCTCCCGATGGATTTCGGCACGCCTCAGGGCAGCTGATAGCCGTCCTTGGCCATCTGGATCTTGTAGAGGCTCTTGCCCGAGGTGACGTAGAGCACGGCGCTCTCCTCGCCCCGGCCGAAGCCGACATTGGTCGGCAGCTCCTCGCCGGTGGAGATGAAGGCGAGCTCCTCGCCGTCCGGCGAGAACACGCCGATGCCCGGCCGATTCTCGGCACGCAGCGCCACGTAGAGATTGCCGTCGACATCGGCGACCATGCCGTCCGGGCCGCTATAGGGCGCGTAGTCCACCAGCTCGCGCCGGTTGCTCACCGAGCCGTCCTCGGCAAGATCGTAGGCCTGGAGCACATGACGGCCCTGCGAGCTGGTCTCGCCTTCGGTCAGCCGCTGGAAGTCGAAAAAGCCGTTGTCGTTGGAGACCACGTAGAGCGTCTTCTGATCCGGCGACACCAGCACGCCGTTGGTCTTGCCGCCGTCGGTGATGATGCGCGTCACCGTGCCGTCGGTATCCAGTCGATAGACGGCATAGCCCGGCTGAAAGATCGGCTCATGGCCGAGATAGCGCGGATCGGAGAAGTAGATCCGGCCCTGCTCGTCGATGGTGACGTCGTTCAGCGCGTTGTAGGGCTTGCCGTCATAGAGGCCGGAGAGGATGTAGCTCTTTCCGCTCGCCATGTCGGTCCTGACCAGCATCCGTCCGCCATAGTCGGCGCCGAGGGCGGCGATCATGTTGCCGTCGGCATCGAACTTGAGCCCGTTCGACATGCCGCTCGGGCTTCGATAGACCACCGTCTCGCCGGAAGCGGGATCGTAGCGCCAGATGTTGCCGGCCTGCAGATACTGACCGCTGTCGTCCTTGCAGGCCGAGGTGAAGGTGATGTCCGAGAAATACATGTAGCCGTCATGACCGGCAGCCACGCCTTCGGTCAGCACGCAGCCGCCGTCCCAAAGCCGCATCAGCTTCGAGTCCGCCGGCAGCACGCTCGGATCGCCCTCGGGCGCCGGAAAGCCGGAATCGGTGCCTTCGAAGAAATCGGCGGCCATGCCCGATGTCGTGCCGATGCTCAGGAAAACAGCGGTCAGCGCCGACAAGGTGAACTTTCCCTGGGTGACGGTCATCTCTGCCTCCCTTCTGGATCGATGCTCCAGCTATTCATTGTTCTTTTCAGCAAGCATAACATGTTGCGAACGCTAGATAATTACAATTTTCCCGCGTACTTCCGCACCACTTGAAAACTGCGCCTGGTACCGGAGGCGGTTCTTTTTCTCCACGTGAAGCGCAACAGCCATTCAAGCTTGACCGACGCATCTCGGCATCTCAATCTTGATCAAGGAAGCATGCAACGAATCGACGTCATGCCGATATCGACGGACATGACCATCTGCAGGAGGCCCCGGCGATGATCAGCGAGCGGGATGTCACGTTCTACGACGACAACGGCTACCTCGTGGTGCCTGACGTCTTGAGCGCGGACGAGGTGGCCGAGCTCAGGCAAGTGACGGCAGACTTCGTCGAGAACGCACGCCAGGTCAGCGCGCATGACGAGATCTACGACCTCGAGGACAGCCACTCGGCCGCCGAGCCGCGCGTCCGGCGGATCAAGACGCCGCATGCGCATCACGAGGCCTATGCGCGCATGGTCGCGCATCCCAACATTCTCGCCGTGCTGCAGAAGCTCTGGGGGCCGTCGATCCGCTTCGACGTGTCGAAGCTCAACCTCAAGGCCGCGGGCTATGGGGCGCCGGTCGAGTGGCATCAGGACTGGGCGTTCTATCCACACACCAATGACGATCTCGCCGCCGTCGGCATCATGATCGACGACGTCGACGAGACCAACGGCCCGCTGATGGTCATCCCCGGCTCGCACAAGGGCCCGATCCTCGATCACCACGCCGACGGCTATTTCTGCGGGGCGATCGACCCGAGCCGCAGGGAGGTCGACTTTGGCGAAGCCGTCAAGCTGACCGGAAGCGCCGGTTCGATCACGATCCATCACGCGCGAACAATCCACGGCTCGGCGACGAACACTTCCGGCAAGCCGCGCCGCCTGCTGCTCCATCAATACCGCGCCGCCGACGCCTGGCCGCTCATGGGCGTGCATCAGCCCTGGAAGGAGTATCGGGACAATCTGCTCTCCGGCGAGGACACCATCGAGCCGCGCATGGCGGTGGTGCCGGTGCGCCTGCCGCTGCCGCCAGCGCCCCATCAGGGCTCGATCTACGAGAACCAGAAGGGGTCGAAAAGCCGGTATTTTCAGACGGCCGACGACCTCGAGGTCGCCGGCGCGGCGATGCGTTGATCGGCGACCTGCCGGACCGCCAGCCCGAACAGGCGGGCGGGATTGGTGGCCGACATCGTCCTGAGGTCGCCTTCCGACAGGCCGCCGCTTTCGAGCAGCAGCAGAAACTCGCGCAACGCCTCCGCCGGCGGCGGTAACAGAAAGACGCCGGCGTCACTGTTGACGATCGCGCGTTCGGGCGTGGCGGCGCGGATCAGTTCGACCATCACCGACAGGGAGACGGGAGGCACGGTGTGCGTCTCGGCGTCGACATGGGTGAGGCCGGCCTGGGTCGCATGGCTGACGAAGAAGAACGAGAACTCGACCATGGCGCCGAGCCGGGTCAGTTCGCTGACCTCGTCGACTTGATAGTGGGACGCGGGCACGAGGAGGCGGCGAACGCCTCGGGTCTTGGCGATCTCGACCAGGCGCAGGGCTTCGGGGCCGGAAATGTGGCCGGTATTGAGTACGACATCCGCTTCGACCACGCGATCGAGGATCGCCGGCAGCGGATCGGGGAGGTCACCGGCCTTGGGGATAACACAGCAGCTTTCGATATACGCCTTGCTCCGTTTCTCCAACGTCGCGATGTGGTGCGTATGATGGGTCGGCAGCGAGATGAATCGCGCGGCCGTGCCGGGACCGTAGCCATAGCCGAGCGCCGCCTCGACCGCCTCCAGCGTGACGCCGCCTGCGGGAGGCTCCATGATCAGCCCACCGAACACCTCGACGCCGAGATCGCCGAGCTCCGCCATGGCGAGCGCCGCGTAGCCCGCGCTGTTGCAGAAATTGTCCATCAGTCCGAGCCCGCGCATGCCGGCCGCCGCGGCCTGGCGCACCGCCTCGAACACGGTGACGGTGCGGCCATTCAGGTGTGGGCAGGCATGGACGTGGCTGTCGACCGCCCCTGCCAGCAATTCGAATCCAGGTAACCGATCCATGTCGCGCAATCGCTCCATGTCGTACATGGGGTCAGTGGCGGAAGATGCGCGCGACGAAGTCCTGCGTGCGCGGTTCGTCCGGCGCGTCGAAGATCTTCTGGGGCGGCGCGATCTCCACGACGCGGCCATCCGCCATGAAGGCGACACGGGACGCGACCTCGCGCACGAAGCCCATCTCGTGGCTGACGATCAGCATGGTCATGCCCTCCTTGGCAAGCAGCCGGATGCTGTCCAGCACCTCGCCGACCAGCTCCGGGTCGAGCGCGGATGTCACCTCGTCCAGAAGCAGGATCTCGGGACGGAGCGCCAAAGCGCGTGCGATCGCGACCCGCTGCTGCTGCCCGCCGGAAAGCTCGTCAGGATAGGCATCGAACTTGTCGGCAAGCCCGACCTTGACGAGCAGCGTTTTCGCCTCGTCCTCGACCTCGCGCCGGGGGCGCCCCCTGACTTTGACGGGGGCAACGGTGACGTTGTCGAGAGCGGTCATGTTCTGGAAGAGATTGTATTGCTGAAAGACGATGGCGAAACGGTCGCGCAGGCGTTTGAGCTGGGCGCGATTGCCGTAATCGATCTTTTCGCCTTCGAGGCTGACGCCGCCCGCTTTGGGTGGCAACAGACCGACCAGCACGCGCAACAGCGTGCTCTTGCCGGAGCCGGACGGACCGATCAGCGCCATGATCTCACCCTTGTCGATGCCGAGCGAGATGTCGCTCAGCACCGGCTCCTTGCCATAGGCGGCGCTAAGCCCGGCGATCTCGAGATGGTGCAAGCCTGGCCTCCATGCGCGCGCCGAGACGGGTCAGCGGGTAGGAAAGGGCGAAGTACAGGACGAGGATCGTCCCGAAGACGAGGGCTGCGGAAAAGCCCTTGTTGTTCAGAACCTTGCCGGCATAGGTCAGCTCCATCACACTGATCTGCGAAGCGAGTGCGGTGTCCTTGATGAACAGGATGAAGAAGCTGAAGACCGGCGGCAGGATCACCTTCCAGGCCTGCGGCACCACCACCAGGCGAAGGGTCTGCAGATAGCTCATGTTCATCGCCGCGGCCGCGTCCCACTGATTGGTGTGCACCGAATCGAGGCCGCTCCTGACGATCTCGGCGATGAAGGCGGTGGCAATGAGACAGACCGCGATGATCGCGACGCTGAAGGTGGAAAGACCGACGCCCGAAAGCTGGAACGCGAAGAACACGATCATCAGCGTGACCAGAAAAGGGATGCGGCGAAACAATTCGACGAACAGGATCGCGACCACTTTCGGCGGCCGGAGCCAGGGCGCCTCGGCACGCCTGAGCGCCGCGATCGCGAAGCCCGCGACGAAGCCGACGATGCAGCCGGCAGCCGACAGAACGAAGGTGCCGAGCATCGCCTTGCCGAGGAACAGGAGATTGTAGTAGCCGAAAAACGCGGGCAGCTCCTCGATGATCCGGCTCAGCATCAGATCACCTTCATGCGTGCGCGGAACAGATGGCGTCCGAGCAGGGCGAGCAGGGTGGAGGCGACCAGGGTGATCACCACGTAGAGACCGGCGGTCAGCGTGAACACTTCGATCGAGCGGAAGGTCTCGGCATTGACGTTGAAGGCGCGGCCGGTGAGCTCCTCGACGCCGAAGATCGCCGCCATCGACGTGCCGAGCGTCATCAGGATGTAGTGGTTGGACAAGGGCGGAAACAGCACGCGCATGATATGCGGCAGGATCACGTAGCGCACCGACTGCCAGCGTGACATGCCGAGCGTCTCGGCGGCGTCCAGCTCGTTGCGATGCACGCTCTCGAAGCCGGCGCGCTGGATCTCGGTAAGATAGGCGCCGGCGTTCAAGGTCATGCCGATCAGGACGGCCTCGTAGGAGCCGAGCAGGATGCCGACATCCGGCAGCGCAAAGTACAGGAAATAAATCTGAACGAGCTGCGGTGTATTGGTGAAGAAGACCACATAGCCCTGGATTATTTTTTTTATCCAAGCAGGGCCGAAGCTTTTCCCCATGGCGCCGAGCAGGCCCAGCACCATGCCGCCGAGAAAGGCAAGAAATGCGATCTGCAGCGAGATCCAGGCGCCGGCGGCGAGATAGGGCAGATGGCCCCAGACCTGTCCGAACTGGAGCGTGTAGCTCATCGTGCCACCGGTGCCGCCGGCACCTGGGTTACAAGGTAGGGCTTGTGCCGCGACCTCGGCCGGCGAGGTCCGTCGGCGTGCCCCGGAAATGACCGCAAGCCCTCAGGAACAAAGGCGCGCCCATCTCCGGTCGTCACAACCCCATGACGTGGCCACGCCACCACTAGAAATACGGCGTGGCTTCGACCGGGTAGATCATGTCGATGCCGAACCACTTCTTCCAGGTCTCGTCGATGAAGCCGCTTCGGTGCATTTCGTAGACGGCGGTGTTCAGCCAGTCACGCAGGCTGTAATTGCCCTTGGCCACGCCGAGGCCGCAATAGTAGATGCTGACCGGCGTCTCCACGACCTTCCAGGCGACGTCGTGCTTGTTCATGTGCTCGCCGACGAAATCGACGACGTCGACCATGGCGTCGCCGCGGCCCTGAGCGAGGGCCCGGATCACGTCCGGATAGTTGTCGAGCAGCGTGACCTCGGCGTTCGGCAGGTTCTCCTCGATGAACTTGATCGGCGTGGTGCCGCGCACCTGCACCAGGGTCACGCCGGCGTCGTTCAATTCCTTCCAGTCGGTATAGGGCTTGTCCTCGGTGGTGAGCACGCCGAACACCTCGGTATGCACGGGCACGGTGTAGTCGATCACCTTGGCGCGCTCGGTGTTGCGGGTCATCGCGCCCATGACGTAATCGATCTTGCCCGACGCCACGAACGGAATGCGGTCAGGAGAGCCGACTTCGACGATCTCCAGCTCGACCCCCAGCATTTCGGCGATTTTCCGCGAGACGTCGGCATCGAAGCCGTCGATCTCGTTCTTGTCGTTGAAGATGCCGAGCGGCGGCAGGGTCGGGTTGATGCCGACCACCAGCTTGCCCGAGCTCAGCACCTCGTCGAGGGTGCGGGCGAGCGCCGGCTGAGCGGCGGCAATGGCGAACAGGCCGAGCAACGCGATCGACCAGCGTTTCATGCGTGACAGGAACAGCATGCTGTCCTCCCTGATGGATTGTTCGGCGCGGTTGGCGCCTTGATTCCCGGCCGTCATTGCTGGACCGGCTGGATTCCGTTTACGATCCAGGCCTTATCGGATCATCACAAGCGTTTGCTGTCAATGACAGGCAGGGTTCCCATCGAGGTCGACGGCCAGCGGATCGAGGCGGAGCGCGGCATCTCGGTCGCCGCCGCGCTGATGCAGGCCGGCATACGTGCGCTTCGGGAAAGCCCGAGCGGCGCGCCGCGCGGCGCCTTTTGCATGATGGGCGTGTGCCAGGAATGCCTTGTCGAGATCGACGGTCGACGGCGGCAGGCCTGCATCGCCGCGATCGAACCGGGCATGCGCATCTGGACGGGACTGCAGCGTTGAGCGCGCGCTACGATCTCGCCGTGATCGGCGCCGGGCCAGCGGGCGCGCATGCGGCGATCGCGGCCGCTCAGGCCGGCCTCGGCTGCATCGTGATCGACGAGGCGGCGGCAGCCGGCGGCCAGGTCTATCGAGCACCTGCGGTTCGGCAGGGCGGCGACAAGCCGGAGACCGTCGAGGGCGACCGGCTGCGCGCGGCGCTGGAACGCTCGGGCGCGACACTCGCCTTTCACCGCCGCGTCTGGCTGGTCGAGCCGGGCTTTGCCGTGCATGCGATCGGCCCGGACGGGCCGGAGCGCATCGGGGCGGACCGGCTGATCGTCGCGACCGGCACCAGCGAGCGCGTGATTCCGTTCCCTGGCTGGACCACGCCTGGCGTGATCGGCCTCGCCGCCGCGACGATCCTGCTGAAGGCGGACGCGACGCTGCCGGGTCGGCGCACCCTGGTGGCAGGGCGCGGGCCGCTGCTCGCCGCCGTCGCGACCGGTATTCTCGAGCTCGGCGGCGAGGTGGTGGCCGTGCTCGACCAGGCGACGAGGAGGCGCTGGATCGAGGCCCTGCCGAGCTTGCTGAACCGCCCCGATCTCCTTCGGCGTGGCGCCGGCTGGTGGCTCATGTTGATGCGCACGGGCGTGCCGATGCGCCGTGGTGCGGACATCGCCATGGTCGAGACGTGCGACGATGGCCTCCTGGTGCGAACCAGTGCCGGCGAAACCTTCGCCTGCGATGCGCTCGCCATCGGTCACGGGCTGACGCCATCGACGGAAATCACCCGCCTGCTCGGCGCCCGCCATCGCTTCGCGCCCGAGCTCGGCGGCTGGGTGTCGGACCTGGACTCCTTCGGGCGAACGAGCATCGAGGGATTGCTGGTCGCGGGCGACGGCGCCGGCGTTCGCGGGGCTGCTGCGGCTGCGCTCGCGGGCGAGCTTGCGGGACTGACCGCCGCCTTCGATCTCGAGCGGCTCGATCAAGCCAGCTTTGGAGCCAAGGTGAAGCCTCTGCATACAGCACTTGTGCGAGCGAGCCGGTTCGGCAGCGCCATGGCGGCGATGATGGCGCCACGCGGGGATGACATCGACGCGCTTTCGCCGGAGACGATCGTCTGCCGCTGCGAGGACGTGCGTGCCGGCGAACTCGGGCGCGCGATCGCCGCAGGGGCCGTCACCATCGATCAGCTCAAGGCCTGGACACGCGCCGGCATGGGGCCCTGCCAGGGGCGGATCTGCGGTGAGACGGTGGCGGCGCTGCTAGCGAGACATGCCGGCGATCGCGAGCAAGTCGGCATGTGGACCGCGCGCGCGCCGCTGCGTCCGGTGCCCGTGGACGCGCTGATCGGCGAGGTCGCGTACGAGAAGATTCCGATCCCGAAGGCGGCCCCGCTTTGAGCCGCTTCGACGCCATCGTGATCGGCGGCGGGATCATGGGCTGCACCGCGGCGCTCTGGCTCGCGCGCGGCGGCATGCGCACCGCGGTGGTCGAACGGGACGCGGTTGCGCGCAGCGCCTCCGGCGTCAATGCCGGCACGCTGACCCTGCACATGACGCGGGCGGCGCTGATCCCCTACGCGCTCGAAGGCTGGCGGCTCTGGACAACGGCAAGGGCTTGGCTCGGCCACGACGTCGGCGTCGTCGCGACGCCCGGCCTTTGCCTCGCCTTCACCGAAGACGAGGCCACCCTGCTGGAGCAACGCTCCGCCGTCCGCAAGGAGCAGGGCGCGCCGATCGAGATCGTCTCGCCGGCGCGCGCGAGAGAGATCGAGCCCGGTTTGTGCGAGAGGCTGAAGCTCGCCGCTTTCTCGCCGATCGACGGCCACGCGCCCGCCTATCTCACCGGGCTCGCCTATCGAAAGGCAATCCTGGAGGCCGGTTGCGCGCTTTTCGAAGGGCAGCCGGTCAAGGCCATCGACCGACAGGGCAGCGGCTTTCGCCTTCACGCCGGCAACACGGTTTTCGAAGCCAGGCGTCTTGTTCTCGCGGGCGGCGTCTGGCTGGAACCGCTGCTCGCCATGCTCGGTATCGCGCTGCCGATCAAGACGCTGATCAATCAGCTCCTGGTGCTGGAGCGGCTGCCGCCCGTGATGCGCACGGTGATCACCATCGCGAGCGGGCTCCTGTCCCTGAAGCAGTTCGCCAATGGCACGGTGCTGGTCGGAGGCGGCTGGCAGGGGCGCGGCGACCGCATGAGTGGCGAGACCGCGATCATCCCGGAAAATCTGATCGGCAACGTCCAGCTCGCCGCCCATGCCATCCCGGCCCTGTGCCGGGGACGCATCGTCAGAAGCTGGTGCGGCTTCGAGGCGGAGACCGCCGATGCCATGCCCGTGGTCGGCGCGGTTCCCGGCATCACCGACGCCTATGCGATCGGCAGCGTGCATTCCGGCTACACTTCCGCCCCCTGTTTCGGCCGGCTGCTCGCCGAGCATATGCTCGAACGGGAGCCTACCCTGCCGCTGTTTCCGATGGACCGGCTGCTGATCGACGATCGTCAAGGAGTGCGCGCATGAACGCCGACGACAAGGCTCGTTTTTTCGGACTGTACGCCGCGACCGTCTGTCCGATGCAGGGCGAGAAGGCGGCGATCGACGAGACTGCGCTCGCCGAGCATCTGGCACCGCTCGCCGCCGTCGACGGCCTCAGGGGCTTTCTGATCAACGGCCATGCCGGCGAGAATTTTCTTTTGTCGTCGGAGGAAAAACGGCGGGTGGTCGAAATTGCCCGCGACGTCGTCGGCGATCGGTTGATCGTCGCCGGCGTCAACCAGGAAGAGTCCGGTGCTGCGGCGAAAGAGGCCGAAACCGCCATGGCGGCCGGCGCCGATGCGATCATGCTGTTCCCACCGATGAGCTGGGCGCTCGGCCACGATCAGGACATGGTGCTGCGTCATCACCGGATTGTCGCCGCGGCGGCCGAAGCCCCGATGTTCCTCTACCAGGCGCCGGTCGGCGCCGGGCGCATGGCCTACGGACCTGACGTGCTGGAAGCGCTCATCCGGCTTCCGAGTGTCGTCGGCGTCAAGGAAGGAAGCTGGGAGACGGCAGCCTACGAGGCCAATCGCCGGCTGATCCGCTCGGCCGCCCCCGATGTCGGCGTGATGGCCTCCGGCGACGAGCATCTTCTCACCTGCTTCATCCTCGGTAGCGAGGGCAGCCTGGTCAGCCTCGCCTGCCTCTGGCCGGAGCCGATCATCCGGCTCGAGCGGGCGGTGCGCGCGGGCGACATGGCAGCGGCGCAAGCCGCGCATGACGCCATCTACCCGCTCGCCCGCGCCATCTACGGCACGCCGCCCGGCTATCGCGCGACCGCGCGCCTCAAGGCCTGCCTGAAGCTGCTCGGCAGAATTCCCGACGATCGCGCCCGCCCGCCGATCGAGCGCCTGCCGACCGAGGAGATCGACCGTCTCGGCCGGATCCTGCGGGAGGCAGGGCTGCTCTGATCGTCACGGCTCAGAGGGGACTAACGCCACACCAATCGGCGATGAGCAAGCCGGTCGCGCAAACGGCTCGATGATGGTCGGCGACGTCGACCCATTCATCGGCTTTACCGACCGTGATCAGCCCGCCGCAAAGGGGGCCGAAGTCGACGGTCGGCATCCCTTTCTGCACGACCGGGTTTTGAATGACGCTCGACTTGGGCCGCAGATTCACCCGCGGCGTCGCGACGGTGGCCATGACGTCATCGAGCCGCTCACCCGGAACCAGGCTCATGGCGCCGCTGAGCCGGCAGCACATCGCCATCCTGCTCAATGCTGCATCGGAACCGAACGTGCAGCGCGACAGTATCAGATTGGTCGAGCGTCCGATGGCCTTGTCGATGGTCGAGCGGACAATCTGCCGGCCGCGCCTGAGATTGAATTCCCGCAACGCCTCGGCGATCACCATCATCTTGTCGAAGGCACAGACCGCGAGATGGGCAAAGGCGGTATGCGCAGGCTCCTGGGTGTCGGGCTCCCTGCCCGGAACGGTGATCATGAATTCGAGCTGGCCCGGCGCATAGGCCTTGATCTCGTCGAGTCCGCGACCGGATTCGGCGGGATGCAGATGGACGGCGGCGTCCGCGCTCAGGCCGTGATGCAAAGCGGCGGCGATGCCGCGTCGGTGTTTCTTGCTGGGTGCGCTCACCAGCAGCAGATCGCCGTTCGGACGAAGGCCGGCCGTGCGCAGCAGGCGGAGGCCCATCACCAGCATGGCCATCCCGGCGAGATCGTCGGCGACGCCCCAGCCGTGGAGGCGGCCGTCCTTGATCGTCGGTTCGAACGGATCCGTGCGCCAGGCCGGCTCCTCGACAAGGGGCTCGGTATCCGGGTGGGCGAACAGCAGGAGGCTCCGACCCCGCGACGCGCCCGATCAGGCAGCATTCCTCCGACGCGGACGCAACCTGCGCGGCGGCGAATTCGTCGACCAGCGCGACGTCGCCCGGACGATAAGCCAAGCGCTCGACCGAACAGCCGGCATCCACCATGCCCGCCCCATTCTGCTTTTTCCAGCGCGAGCGCTCTGGCCGGAAACGGCTTCACCGGCAGACGCGGCGCGGTCGTCAGCGACGACGGGCTCGACTTCTCCGTGAGCAGATGGGCGACCGCCGGCAGACAGCAGCGTCCCTGGCAGCAGCCCATGCCGAGGCGAAGGCGGTGCTTCAGAACGACGACGCCGGCCGCGCCATCGGCGATCGTTCGTCTGACGTCGCCGAGATCAAGGTTTTCGCAGCGGCAGATCATGGTCTCGTCGGGAAGGTGATCGAGCGGCACCGGCGGTGCGCGGGACAGCGACCAGCACGCCTCTTGGAAACGCTTCGCCTTGGCGAGCCGGCGCTCCGCCGAAGCGGTCGCGGCGGCGTCGCACGCGAAGCCGAGTTCCCTCGCCGCAGCCATGCCGGCGAGTGCGCCCTGGGCAAGCGCTGCAGCGGCGCCTGCGACAGTAGCGCCATCCCCGACGGCAAAATCCCTCTCGATGCTGGTCGCGCCAGTGGTCGAGACATCGACGGCGAGGCTGCCGAGATGACGCGGGTCCAAGGTCATGCGGCAGCCGAGCGCGCGGGCGATGTCCGTGGAGGCGATGAAACCCCGGCGATCACGACTCGCCGGCCGGGTACCACTTGATCACTGCGCGTAAGGGTCTGAAGCGCGCCCGTGGTCATCACGCCGGTGAGAGTCCAGCCCATTGTCGGCATCGGCCGTTCATAGGCACCGGTCGCCAGGATCAGCCTTCGCGGCCGGAAGAGGACGGCCGCGCCGTCGACCAGCGCCAGCACCTCGTCCAGCGAAAAGGCGCCGAACACCGAAGCGCCTTGCAGGAGCCGGACGCCGCTTCGAGGCGCGTCGTCGGTCAGCCGAGCGCCTTCGAGAATTTGACGATCGGGCGGCTGCTCCACGCGATGGGACGAGGCGATCGGCTTGCAGTACTGCCCGCCGCACTCCGTGCGTTCGTCGAGCACGACTACCCCGGCGCCGGCACGGCACGCGGCGATGGCTGCCGACAAGCCTGCCGTTCCGGCGCCGATCATGAGAACGTCGACGCTCGTCTCCAACAGGGCAGCACCTTCGGGCGGCCTTGTCAGCGGCATCAGCGGGTCGTCTGGACCGCCGGACGGCATGGTCGAGCGCACCTCCTCGCCGCCTGCGACCTTGGTCATGCAGGCGCGCTACCCGGCGCGGCCGTCGATCGAGCAGGTCGAGCGCGGTCTCGCTCGGCCGGCAGAGGCGCACGCCTTTCGGCGAACAGACGATCGGGCGAGTGACCAGGATCGGATATTTGGGCACGGCGTCGAGAAGCGTCTCGTCATCGACATTTGGTTCGAGCAGGTCCAGCTCTTCGGCCGGGGATTTCTTCTCGCGAACCGCCGTACTGGGTGTCAGGTCCGCCGCCGCAAACAGGCCCAGGAGCTACGGCCGCGTCCAGCCGGTCTTGAGGTGCTCGATGACGACGGGCTTGTACTCGGCCGCCCGGATGATCGCCAGCACATTGCGCGACGTGCCGCAGTCGGGGTTGTGGTGAACGGCGATCGTCATGATGGTTTTTTCCTTCCCTGTCCGGCCTCTCAGGATTCTGCCAGATGCGATGCGGCGTCGGCGATGGCGCGCTCGGTCGCTGCAAGATCGTCCTCGGTCAGCGCAAGCGAGATGTAGAACTTGCTCTCCGGCTTCAGAATGCCGTTTTCGCGCAGCACATGGTTGAAGCGTTTGGCGCGCTCGGCATCGCCGCGCAGCACGCCGCGATAGTCGGCGACAGGCCCGTCCGTGAACACGACGTCGAACAGCACCGGATCGCCGACGATTCGATGCGCGACATCGGCTTCGGCAAGATGTTTTGCAAGCGCGGCCATCAACCGTTCACCGCTGGAGCGGAGCCGCTCATAGACGCCGTCGCGTCGCAGGATCTCCAGCGTCTTCAGCCCGGCGGCCGCGGCGAGCGGATTGCCGCTGAGCGTGCCGACCTGATAGGTAAAGCCGGCGTCCCCCACCGTCGCCTTGTCGAAGTGGGCCATGATCTCGGCCTTGCCGGCGATCGCCGCAAGCGGCAGACCGCCGCCGATCACCTTGCCGAGGGTGCAGAGATCCGGGGTGACGCCGTAACGCTGCTGGGCGCCGCCATAGGCGAGACGAAAGCCGGTCACCACCTCGTCGAAGATCAGGATGATCCCACGCTTTTTTGTCACTTGCCTGAGCGTTTCCAGGAAGCCGGGTGCGGGCGGGATGAGGCGCTGTAGAGGCTCGACAATCACCGCCGCGATCTCATCGCCATGCTCGTCGATCAGCCCGCGGAAAAAATCCGCGTCGTTGAAGGGGGCGATCAGCATCAGGTCGCGCACGCTTTCCGGGATGCCGGCGCTGTCCGGGACGGCCTGCGGAAAATTCTCCAGGCGCTTCGGCGCGAGGCTCATCAGGCTTTCCGCGGACATGCCGTGATAGCCGCCTTCGAACTTCACGATCTTGTCGCGGCCGGTGTGCGCGCGGGCGAGGCGCATGGCGTACATGTCCGCCTCGCCACCGGTGCTGACATAGCGGAGCTGGTCCGCGCAGGCGACGGCGTCGCAGATCACCTCGGCGAGCTCGATGCCCCTGGCGTTGCTGGCGAAGAAGGTCATGCCATCGGCAGCCTGCTCCTGCACCGCCTCGACCACTTCCGGATGGCCATGGCCGAGCAGCATCGGGCCGGAGCCGATCAGATAGTCGACGTACTCCCTGCCATCCTCGTCCCGGACGCGGGCACCCCTGCCCTCGCGGATGACGAGATCAGGGTCGAAATTGCCGAAGCCGCCCGCCGGCAGCACCTTTTTCGCGCGCGCGCTCCAGCCCTCCATGCCGATGTCGTCCACCTTGCTCGGTTCAGCGCTCGCCATCTCTCTCCCCTCAATCAAACATCGCGACCGGCTTGCCCAGTTGCTCTTCGTCGACGTCCAGACCGAGCCCCGGACCTTCGGGTGGCGCGATCCTGCCGTCACGCCTGGCCGGCCCGGCCGGATCGAGGCGGGGTGCGACATAGCCGGAAAGATCGCAAACGTTCAGCACTGCCTCCGGAGGCGTCGCCGCCGCCAGGTGAAGGGCGGCCGCCGTGGCGATGTCCGATCCCCAGACATCCTCGATGCACATGGCGGCGCCCAGATGCAGGCAGAGATCCCTGGCACGGCGCAGCGCCGACAGCCCGCCGAATTTCGAGAGCTTGAGCGCCACCGCATCCATGCAGCCCAGCCTTCCGGCCTCGAGCAGGGATGCAGTGTCGTGGGCGCTCTCGTCGAGCTTCATCGGCAGACCGGTGGCGGCGCGCACCGCGGCGCATTCATCGAGGCTCCGGCAGGGCTGCTCCAGCATGACGTCCAGATGGGCGACCGCGCGGCCGACCCGCGTCGCCTCCAGCCGGCTCGCCCCGCAATTCCAATCGCCATAAACCAGCGGCCCCGGCCCGACGGCCTCACGGACCATGGCGAGACGCGCGACATCGGCCTCCCAGTTACGATCGGCGCCGAGCTTCGCCTGAAACTGGCCGATACCGCTGGCCTGGGCTTCTTTCGCGATGCGCGCCATCTCGTCCGGCTCGAGACAAGAGATGGAGTGATAGAGCGGCAGGGATTCCGCCTGACGACCACCCAGCAGCGCATAAAGCGGCAGTCGCGCGACCTTGCCAAGTAGGTCCCAAAGAGCGATGTCGATGGCGGACTTGGCGTAGACATGCCCGGGCAAATGCCGATCGAGCTTCGCCATCAACGCCTCCGGGCCGATGGGGTCGGCGCCCAGGATCACATCGGCCATCTCCTTCACCGCTGGCGCCACGCCGTGCGCGTAAGCGGCGAGGTAATGGGGAATCGGACAGACCTCACCGAAGCCGGTGAAGCCCTGGTCGGTGTCGAGCCGCACCACGACGGTTTCGACGGTCTCGCAGCTTTTGCCGCCGCCCATGTAGTAGGCGACGTGACTGGCGAGCGGCACGTGCCAGAGGGTGATGCGCGTGATCTTCATGATCAGCTGTCCATGGTCACCACGATGTTGCCGACATGCTGCTTGTCGATGAACGCCTGCTGCGCCTCGCGCAACTGCGCGAGCGGGTAGGTCTTGGCGAGCAGCGGCTTGATCTCGCCGCGTTCGATATAGCCGACCAGATTCGGAAACACCTCGAGGCCGGTGATCGTGCAGCCGTGAAAGGTGAGGTCGTTGAGGTAGAAGGTGCGCAGATCGAAACCGACCATGGGACCTGCGATCGCGCCCGAGCAGGCATAGCGTCCGCCGCGTGCCAGCACGTCGATCAACTTCGGCCAGTAGGGGCCGCCGACGATGTCGACGACGACGGTGACCGTTTTACGGCCTATCGCCTTCTCGAGCGCAGCCGCAAGGTCGTCGGGAGCACGGTCAAGCAGTGCGTCGGGCTGCAGCGGCGCAAGCTGTTCATGCTTTTTCGAACTCGCCATGGCGACGGTCGTCGCCCCGCGGCGGTTGGCGAGCTGGATCAGCGCCGAGCCGACGCCGCCGGATGCGCCGGTGATCAGCACCACGTCCCCCTCACCGACGCCTGCGCGCTGCAGCATGTTCTCCGCCGTGGTGTAGGAGCAGGAGAAGGTGGCGAGCTCGGCGTCCGAAAGCGTCGTCTCGATGGCACACACATTGCGCTGGTCGATCACCGTGTAGTCGGCGAAACCACCGTCGCATTCCGAGCCGAAATAGCCGACAGCCTCCTTGCTTGTCGGATCGTCCCAGTTCCTGAGCCAGCAATCCGCCATCACCCGCTTACCGATCAGCGCCGCATCCGCCGCCTCGCCGACCGCCACTACCTTGCCAACGACATCGGCGCCCTGAATGCGCGGAAATGTGATGGGTGCTCCGCCCCAGGTCGGGTCCTCTTCGCCGACCTCATCATACGCCGCACCCGTGGTGCCCTCGCTCACGGTCTTGGAGTACCAGCCGGAGCGGGTGTTGACGTCGGTGTTGTTGAGACCGCAGGCGTGGACCTTGATCAGCACGTCGTTCGGTCCGGGGAAGGCCGCGGCCAGTCGTATGAAACACCAGCTTGTCCAGCCCGCCATGGCCTTCCAGCACGAATGCGGCCATCGTCTCGGGAATGCCGTTCACTCCGCCGCCTCCTGGTTCGAGACATCCGTTCTGGGCAGCAGACTGTCGGGATCGTAGGCGGGTGCAGCCAGCACCTGGGCAACCCTCGGCTCGCCCATGATGACGACCTCCAGTGCCGTTCCTGGTTCGGCCGCCTCCGGCTTGACATAGGCAAACGCCAGGATCTTGCCGACGCTGTGACCGTAAGCGACGGAACTGGTCGTGCCGACCACCTCGCCGTTCAGCAGCACCGCTTCGCCGCCGTGGCCATCGGTGTCGCCATCGGGCTCGATGCCCAAGTAGACGCAGGTCCAAGGTGGACTGCCTTGACTTGACGTGGTCGTTGCGTCCCGGCCGACGAAGTCGCCTTTCTCAAGCCTGACGAAACGCATGACGTCGGCTTCGGGGAGCGTCACCTCGTTGGTCAGCTCACCCGCTCCCTTGAAGGCCTTTTCCATGCGCATGACGTTCATGGCGAAGCTGCCGTAGTCGGCGATGCCGTGCGCCTCACCCGCGGCCCAAAGCGCGTCGTACACGGCAAGCATATTCTCGCGCGGACCGTGCAGTTCCCAGCCGAGCTCGCCGGCATAGGACAGGCGCAATCCCCACACAGGGTGGCCGGCGACCGCGATCTCCCTCGCCGACAGCCATTTGAAGCTCGCATTGTCCAGCGGCGCATCGGTGCAGGCGGCGAGCACGTTTCTCGAAGTTGGCCCCTGCAGCGCGAGCGCCGCCCAGTCGTTGGAGTGGTTCACGATCTGAATTTTTTCGTGATGTCGATAGCGTTCGAGATGATCCAGCAGACGCTGCTCGAAGAAGGCGGCGCAGGTAAGGTAGAAGGACTCCTCGCCAAGGCGCGCCACGGTCAGCTCGATCTCGATGCGGCCGCGCTCGTTCAGAAGGTGGGTCAAAATTACGCCCCCCGGCGACCGGGGCAGGCGGTTGGCGATCAGGCGATCGAGAAACGTCGAGGCGTCGGCGCCGCGGACTTCGACCTTGGTGAAGGCGGAGATGTCCATGATCCCGACGCGCTCGCGCACCGCCCGCACCTCGGCGCCGACGATTTCGTGCACCACGTTTCGCCGGAAGGAGTAGTGATCGACGGGCGGCACGTCGCTACGGGCGAACCAGCGTGGCCTTTCATGTCCAAACACTTCCTCGAAGACGGCGCCTTTCGCCTTCAGGCAATCGTAGATCGGGCTCGGCTTGATCGGGCGGCCAGCGAGGCGGTTGAAGTGCGGGAACGGAACCTCGTGGCGCAGGCAGTAGTCTTCCCTCGCCTTCACCACCTGCCACTCCTTGGTGGCGTAGCTGCCGAATCGGCGCGGGTCGAATTCGCGCATGTTGATGTCGGCGGCACCATGCACCATCCAGCGCGCCAGCTCGCGGGTCAGCCCCGGCCCCCAGCCGATCCCGATTTGCGTCCCGCAGGCACACCAATAGTTCCCAACACCGGGCGCCGGCCCCACCATCGGGTTGCCGTCGGGCGGATGAGAAATCGCACCGTGGACCTCGCGCTTGATGCCGAGTTCGGAAAAAATCGGCATGCGTTCCATGGCGGCTTCGAGCCAGGGCATGATGCGTTCGTAGTCGGCGTCGAACAGCTCGTTCTCGGCGTCCCATGGACAGTGGTCGAGCCAGACGGCGTTCGGGTTTTCTTTTTCGTAGATCCCGATCAGCCCCGACTTCTGCTCCATGCGGATGTAGCCGGATACCTTGCGATCATCCCGGATCACCGGGAGTTCGCGTTCGAGGCCCTGAAACTCCGGCACGGTGTCGGTGACCAGATAATGGTGGGTCATCGAGGTCATAGGCAGCGTGAGGCCGGACCACTCGCCCATCTGGCGGGCGTAGGTGCCGCCGGCGTTGACCACATGATCGCAAGTGATGTCGCCGCGCTCAGTACTGATCCGCCACTCGCCGCTCGGCAGCTGCCGGATATCGGTGACCCGGCAGCGGCGGACAATTCTTGCACCGAGCTTTCGAGCACCTGCCGCCAGCGCCTGAGTGACGCCGGACGGATCGACATGGCCATCGTCGGGCGTGTGCAGCGCGCCGAGCACCCCATCCAGATTGTAGAACGGGTGTAACTCGTGCACCCGCGCCGGGTCGACCAGGTCGATGTTGAAGCCGAGGGCCCGGCCGACGGACAAAGTGTGGCGCAGCCAGTCCATCTCGTCCTCGGTGTAGGCAAGGCGAAAGGAGCCGCAGCCATGCCAGGTGACGGACTGGCCGGTCTCCGCTTCGAGTTTTCCAGCGTAGAGGCCGATATTGTAGTCGACGCATTTGCCGAGGCCGAAGCTGGAGGTCGAGTGGGTGATCTGGCCCGCGGCGTGCCAGGTCGAGCCCGAGGTCAGCTCGGCCTTCTCCAAAAGCACCACGTCCGACCAGCCTTCATGGGCGAGATGATAGGCGACCCCGCAGCCCATGATGCCGCCGCCGACGATCACCACGCGCGCGTGGCTCGGAAGCTTTGATTTGCTGTCCGACATCAAATCGGCACTCCCCTCGACAATTCCGTGGACAAGAAAATCTTACATTTGTACGATCGTCAACCATGAATGCAACAAATGTTTCAATGCCCGCCGATGCCCCGCCCGATGCGGTGCTGGATGCGCTTCAACAGCGGCTGGAGCAGCTCACGCCGGAGCTCAGAAAGGCCGCGGCCTATGTGCTGGAGAACCCGAACGAGGTCGGGGTGAGCTCGATCCGCGAGATCGCCGATGCCGCCGAGGTCAAGCCCGGCAGCTTCATGCGCATGGCGCGCGCCATCGGCTTCGACGGCTACGACGATTTCCGTGAGCCTTTCAGGGAGGAGATACGGCGGGGCGCCTCGCCCTTTCCGGATCGGGCGCGCTGGCTGCAGTCTTTGGCCAAGGGCGGCAAGCTCGGCTCGCTCTATGCGGATATGGCGGCGTCGGCGATCGACAATATCGAGCAGAGCTTCGCCGCCACCGATGCCGAGCGCCTGCGCACCGCCGCCGATGCGATCGTCGCCGCGGCCCACGTCTACGTTCTCGGCGTCGGCATCAACCACGCGCTCGCCCGGAATTTTTCGTACCTGGCCGGCATGGCGATGGACCGGGTGGAGGCCATCCCGAAAGCGGGGAGCGTCGCGGTCGACGATCTGTCGCGCGCCGGCGAGGGCGACGTGCTGATCGCCATGACCTTCAAGCCCTATCGCCGCGAGGTGGTCGAGGCGGTGGCGGTCGCGCGCGAGCAGGGTGTCGCCGTCATCGGCATTTCCGACAGCCCGGCCGCCCCCATCCTCCAAGGCAGCACGCATGCTTTCGTCGTGCAGAGTGAGACCCCGCAGTTCTTCCCGTCGACGGTGGCGACGGTCGCGCTTTTGGAAACGCTGATGGCCTTCGTGATCGCCGATGCCAGACCCGAGGTCATCGCCAGCATCGAGCGCTTCCACGAACGCCGCCATGACCTCGGCATCTATTTGGAAGAACGGAGGAGAGGATGAACGAACCGGTCGAGCTTCCTCCGACCCAGGTTAAGGCCGGTGCGCCTCGCATCCCTCGCGCCTTGGAAGCAAGGTACTACACCGATCCGGCGATGTTCAAAGCCGAACAGGAGGGGCTGTTCACGCGGACCTGGCAATATGCGGGGCATGTGTCGCAGATTCCGGATCCCGGCGATTATTTCGCCTTCGAGATCGCCGGCCAGGGCCTGTTCTGCATCCGCGGCCGGGACGGCGTTATCAGGACTTTCTACAATGTCTGCCAGCACCGCGCCCATGAGATCGTGTCGGGTGACGGCAGCTGCAAAGTCCTGGTCTGCCCCTATCACGCCTGGACCTACGAGCTCACCGGGGAACTGCGTTCCGGGCCGAACCTGCGCGCCGTGCCCGGCTTCGATCGCAGCGCGATCGGCTTGACGGAGGTCAGAACCCAGACCCTGGCAGGTTTCATCTTCGTCAACCTCGACGGCGATGCGCAGTCCATGGACTCCTGGTACCCCGGCGTCGAAGACGAACTGCGCGCCTTCGTGCCCGACATCGACAAGCTGCAGCCGCTGGAGTGGATCGAGATCCCGGAGGCCTGCAACTGGAAGGTCTCGGTCGAGAACTACTCCGAGTGCTACCACTGCCAGCTCAACCACCCCACCTTCTCGAAGGGCGTGATCAAGCCCGAGACCTACGACATCCAGCCCCAGGGCCATTGCCTCCGCCATAGCACCGAATGCCAGAACCTGGAACGCATGACCTACCCCGTGGATCTCAGCGCCAACGAGCACGCCGGCGACTATGCCTCCTGGTACCTCTGGCCGACCTTCTCCTTCCAGGTCTATCCGGGCAACGTCCTGAACACCTATCTCTGGCGACCGACCGCTGTCGACCGCGTGACGGTCTGGCGTGGCTGGTACACGAAGGACGGCGTCGACAGCGAAATCATCCGCCGCCTCGCCGTCCAGGACCGCGCCACCACCGTCGAGGAAGACATCCACCTGGTCGAATCCGTGCAGCGCGGCCTCACCAGCCGCGGCTACAAGCCGGGCCCGCTGGTGCTCGATCCCAAATGCGGCGTCAACTCTGAACACTCGCTGCTGGCGCTGCATGGCTGGATGCGCGAAGGGGTCAGCCAGGCGCAAGCATAGGGCGGCGCGCGATCGCTATTCCGCCGGGACGGGCGCTGCCTCGGGTGTCGGCAGGCGCTCTGGCAGGAGGGCGACAGCGATCAGAATGACGAGTGCGGCGCCTGCCAGGATGCGGAACAGCGTGTCGAAGCCGAAGCGGTCGTAGACGATGGCGATCAGCGGCAGAGTCGCGGCCAGGACGGTGAAGCTCACCACGTAGCGAACGCCGTAGATGCGCGCGCGAAAGGCGCCACTCGCCATCTTGCCGATCATGTAGTCGTTGATCGGGATCTGGCCGAAGGCGCCGAGCATGAAGCCGATCGCGACGGCAAGGGCAGGCCCGTCGGTGAGACCGGGCATGGCCGCGAAGAACAGGAGCTGCATCGAGGCGACCACCATGAACACGCGCCTCGGCCCGAAGCGGTCGAGCATCGCACCGACCACAAGCTGCGCCATCGAGGCGACCGCGAACACGACGAAGGCGAGCGTGCCGACCATGGTCGCCGTCGCGCCGAGATCGGCGACGAGGTTCTGCAAACGCTCGTCGAAGATTTTCGGGAGCGCAAAGGTGGTACTCTGGAAGATGATCGAGGAGACCGCGGTGGTCAAAAAGACGATCGCGGAGACGCGCCAGAGCAGCCGGCGATAGTCGGGCGGCGGTGCCGGCGCCGGGGCGCTGCCCTCCCCTCGCCTCGCCGTTCGCTCGGCACGGATCTCCTTCGAGCGGAGCATCAGATAGAGAAACCCGATGACCAGGGCGAACGACCCGGGCAGCACGAAGGCCAGGCGCCAGCCGCCATTGTCGATCAGATAGCCTGTGATCAGGGCCGCACTCGCCACGCCAAGATTGCCGTAGACGCCGTTCGCGGCGATGCGCATGCCGGTGTTGCGCCAGGTCATGGTGACGATCGCGAGGCCGACGGGGTGATAGATCGCGGCGAACATGCCGATGGCGAACAGGCCCGCGCCGATCTGCAACGGGGTCTGGGCGAAACCGGTCGCGATCGAGCAAAGGCCGATGCCGAGGAAAAACACGACCATCATGCCGTCCCGGCTCCATTTGTCCGCAAGCCAGCCCGCCGGCAGCGCGAAGGCGCCGAAGGCGAAGAAACCGGGCGTGGCGTAGGCCAAAAGCTCGGCGTAGCCCACGCCCCACTCCAGATGCAGCGCCAGGGCCGCGACCGTGGCGAAAATCAGCATGAACAGGTGATCGAGAAAGTGCCCGATATTCAAGAGCAGAAAATAGGCGCGATCTCTCGTCATCCAGGCCTCTCGGCACCGTCACGGGAAGAAAAAGCCAAGCACCGATCTCGCGACGGCGCAACAGAGGGCTGTAACTCATGCAGTCGTCATCGAGCGCGACCGGGTCGACGCCGTCGGGATTGTCATATCAGCAGCAGACACGATAAGAGGGCGCATTTCCTCCAGTCAGCGGAAGAAGCGATGGCGCGCCTCCTCGTCTACTATGCCCATCCCGGACATCGAACCTCCCATGTCAATCGCGCGATGGCGGAAGCCGCAGCGGTACTTTCGGATATCGTCTTCATCGATCTCTACCGGCTCTATCCGCGCCACAATATCGACATCGCCGCCGAGCAGGCGAGGCTCCTGGCATGCGATGTTCTCCTCTTTCAGCATCCGATCTTCTGGTACTCGACGCCGTCCCTGATCAAAGAATGGCAAGACCTCGTACTGGAACACGGCTTTGCCTATGGCACCGGCGGCGATCGGCTCGCGGGTAAGACCATGATGCTCGCGGTGACCGCTGCGGGGCCGGAAGAGGCCTATCACGAGACAGGCTATCAGCACTTTCCGCTGCGCACCTTTCTGACGCCGCTCGAACAAACTGCCAGGCTTTGCCACATGCGCTTCGCCGCCCCCTATGTCCTGTTCTCGTCGCTGAAGGCGCCGGGCGAAGGGGCCGTCGCTCCCCATGTCGATGGCTATCGGCGGCTGCTGTCGGCCATTCGCGACGATGCCTATGATTTCGATGCGGCGGACCAGGCGGCCTTCGTAACCCACCGCACTCTTCCCATCAGGGAGAGCGCCGACCATGGGTGAGATCCTGTTCCTGGCCTTCGTGTTTCTCTGTGCAGGCGTGGTCTCGGTGCCGCTCGCGGCCCGCTTCGGCCTCGGCTCCGTGCTCGGTTATCTGATCGCCGGCATCGCCATCAGTCCCCTGCTCGCCGCCTTCCAGGTAGATGTGGTCAGCATCCAGCATTTTGCCGAGTTCGGTGTGGTCATGATGCTGTTCCTGGTGGGGCTGGAGCTGGAACCGAACGTCCTCTGGCAGATGCGAAACCGCCTGCTCGGCCTCGGCGGCCTGCAGGTCGGGCTGACCGCGGCGAGTGTGATGGGGATCGCCCTGCTGCTCGGCCAGCCCTGGACGATTTCTCTCGCCGTCGGCCTTGTCCTTTCCCTGTCCTCGACCGCGATCGTGCTGCAGACCCTGAACGAAAAGGGGCTGATGAAGAGCGACGGCGGCGAGGCCAGCTTTTCCGTGCTGCTCTTTCAGGACATCGCCGTCATCCCGATGCTCGCCCTCCTCCCCCTCCTGGCGCTGCCCGAGCTGACCGACGGGCTCACGCATGCCGTTGCGGCCGGCGAGCATGGCGGTGGCAACGACCACAGCGGTGGTGGCGACCACGGCGGTGGTGGCGACCACGGCGACGACATGAGTCTGGTCGCGGGGCTGGCCGGTTGGCAGCAGGCACTGGTGACGTTCGGCGCGATCGCCGTGATCATCGTCGGCGGCAGTCTTTTGACCCGGCCGATGTTTCGCTACATCGCCCTTGCCGGCCTGCGTGAAATCTTCGTCGCGGCCGCCCTTCTCTGGGTGATCGGCATCGCGCTTCTGATGACGCTGGTCGGCCTCTCCCCTGCGCTCGGCACCTTTCTTGCGGGCGTGGTGCTCGCCAATTCCGAATACCGGCATGAATTCGAGAGCAATATCGACCCGTTCAAGGGGCTGCTCCTGGGCCTGTTCTTCATCACCGTCGGCGCCGGCATCGATTTCTCGCTGCTGTTCGCGGAGATCGGCAGTATTCTGCTCATGACGATCGCCTTGATCGCGATCAAGGCGATCGTGCTCCTCGGCCTCTCCTTCCTCTTCCGCATCCGCGGTGCCGATCGCTGGCTGTTCGCGCTCGGCCTGGCCCAAGCCGGCGAGTTCGGCTTCGTGCTCCTCTCCTTCACCGTGGCCGGCGGCATCATCCCGGCACCACTCGCCGACCAGCTCCTCCTGGTGGTCGCCCTTTCCATGCTGCTAACCCCTGTCCTCTTCATCCTGCACGAACAGGTCATCGCGCCGCGCTTCCTCGGCGATGGCGACGGCCGGGAGGCGGATGTGCCGGACAAGGGCTCGATCATCATCGCCGGCCACGGGCGCTTCGGCGGCATCGTCAACCGCATGCTGCGCGGGCTCGGTTACGAGCCGACCGTGCTCGACTACAGCTCGGCGCAGCTCGACCTCCTGCGCGAATTCGGCTTTCGCGCGTTCTTCGGCGACGCCACCCGCCCCGACCTGCTGCACGCCGCCGGCATCGAGGACGCGAAGATGCTGGTGGTCGCGATCGACGGCCGCGAGCAGGCGACCGAGCTGGTCCGCCATGTGGTCAAGAACCATCCGCATGTCTACATCGTCGCGCGCGCGATCGACCGAAGTCACGTCTACGACCTCTACGCCGCCGGCTGCCGGGACATCATCCGCGAGACCTTCGATGGCGGCGTGCGCGCCGGCCGCTCCGCGCTGGAGGCTCTCGGCATGCACCCCTTCGAGGCCGAGCAGAAAGCGCGCCAGTTCATCGACCAGGACAAACGCGCGGTCGCCGCCCTCGCAGAACTCTACGACCCCGACCTGCCTCTGCACGAAAACGCGGCTTACGTCGAGCGGTCCAAGAAGATCCGGGCGGAGAACGAGGCGATCATGCAAGGCCGGGACAGCGCCTACACCGCCCGCCCCGACCGCGCCTGGTCGCCGCCGCCACTCGATGACGTGGAGGCGGAGAAGGAGCGTAGGTCGGAAGGGTGACGGGACGTGTCGCAGCTTAACAACGCAGGGACGGCGGACTTTCGGCCATCTTGGCGTCCGAACCCGATCCAAAGCACTTGCGCCGCAGCTACGCCGGGACCTCCTGGGTAAGAAAATGCCAGGTGCCGATCAAAAGTGCCCGGCGGTAAAGATGCAGCCTGATCTGACTTCGCTCTCGTGGTGCGTCTTCGCCAGAAGATACCCCTGATCGCCCTCGAAAACCTGGGCGCAAACCGCCGGCCCTGGCGATGCGGGCAGGAGTCGCTGAGGTGGTCACACCGCCAGGCGGTCGACCAGTCCAGGATGATGAAGGGCTCTTCGATCTTTCTCGCGCGAATATCGGCGTAAGGCTGAGCCGGGTCGTCAGACCGCTTCACCTTGCGTAGGCCTGGGAAATCCAGCCTGCCTTCGGCAAGCCAGCGAAGTGCGCGCTCGAAGCCCGAAAACGTGCTTTAGGGGGCCTTGTTGCAGCCCTCCAGCAGTTCTTCCCAAACGAAGAGCGTGATCAGAACGACGATGATGATCAGCGACAGGAATGAGGCTGCAGCACCGATACCCATGCGCCAGAAGGTGAAGGACTGGCGATAGATGTACAGCGAGAGCACTTCGGTGGTGTCGCCGGGTCCGCCCTTGGTCAGCACGAAGATGATCTCGTAGATCTTGAAGGCATCGATCGCGCGGAGAAACATCAGGCTGACCAGCACCGGTCTGATCTGCGGCAGCGTCACATGCCAGAACACCTCCAACGCCGAATTGCCGTCGATCCGCGCCGCCTCATAGGGCTCCGGCGACAGGCTGGTGAGAGCGGCCGCGGTGCCCATCAACACGAACGGCGTCCACTGCCAGATATCGGCGATCGCGATCGCCCAGAGGGCCCAGTCCGTGGATGCGATCCAGGGAATGGGGTCGATGCCGAGGAACCTCGGGAAATAGTTGAGATAGCCGAGTTCGGGAAATACAGGAACAATCAGACGAGGCGCGCGATGACCGGCGAAATCATCATCGGGATAAGAAGAAGCGTGCGCGCCAGACCCATGCCGGGCAGTCGCTGGGTGACCAAAAGGGCGATGCCGACGCCGAGCACCAGCTGCACCGAAAGAGTCATCGCCATCAGCTCGAAGGTCACGGTGGGGGTATGGAAGAACTCGGAGCCGCTCAGGATCTCCTGGTAGTTCGCCCAGCCGACGAAGACCCTTGGCACGAGGGCCTTGGCGAAATCGTAGCTGCGAAAGCTCAGATAGCCCGCATAGATCATCGGGTAGATGGTGGTGCAGAAGAGCCCCAGCATCGCCGGCAGCAGAAAGATCAGGAAGATATTTCGGCTGGGCTTCTTGATATGGGCCATGGTGGAGGCGGAGTGTCCACACCATGTGGAATGTCCACACCATTGACGTCCGACTGTCACGGTCGAGATCTTCGGTATGCGCCCAAGCTTGGCACCGCTGGCATGGCACAGCTCCTCTTGATCGGGAAGAAGTCATGGGTGATCGTCCCCCTGCACGCGACTGCAGGCCTGGGCGTTGCCACAGAAATCCTTCTCCAGCGTCTCACCCGTCAGGGTCTCGCCCGCCTTGCGGGTGACGAACTCGGCGATGTCGATGAACCGATCCCAGGTCTTCGCCGGCGCCAGCTCGAGCCGTATTTCTCTGGAACGCCGCCTTTTCGTCGGGATGCTCGAACAGACCCTCTCGATAGTCGATGTGCCAGATCATGCTCGCGGCCGGAAAGGCCAAGAGACGACCCTGCCAGGTGTTCTCCTGCAGCTGGATCGGGATGATGTCGTCGAGATGGATCTCTTCGGCGTCCCGCTCGGCCAGATCGGTAAGGTCGGCAAGCGTCCCCTACTCGCCGAGGCGACGCTTCATGAAGTCGTCGTCGACGTCGACGCCCACCGACCCGCATTCCATGATGGTGACCGCGCCGAAGATGCGCGTGAAGAAATCGACCGGCTGCTGCATGTCTGGCACGGTGAAGCCGATATGCTGCAATCCGTAGGTCTTGAATACGTCACCCTCTCCCCTTCACGCCCGTCTACGCAATGTCTCGTTTCGATACGTCGTTGCGCTCATGCTCGAACACCACCGGCGGCAGCGGCTCCAGGCCGCGCAGGAGGTCCGATCCCTTCTCACCGATCATGATGGTCGGCGCATTGGTGTTGGAGGAGTTGATCGCCGGCATGATCGAGCTGTCACAAATCCGAAGCCCCTCAAGCCCGTGCACCTTCAGGTCCGGGGCCACCACCGCGTCGTCGCCATGGCCCATGCGGCAGGTGCCGACCGGGTGATGGTCGGTCTTGGCGAGCCTGCAGGCATAGGCGAAGAGATCATCCCTGATCGTCACATCAGGCCCTGGCAGCGCCTCGCGCTTGACGAAAGGCTTAAGCGCGGGCTGACGGAGAATGTCTCGCGCGATCTCGAGACCGCGAAGCGACATCTCCAGATCGTAAGGCTCGGCCCAGAAATTCGGGTCGATCAGCGGCGCCGCCTTCGGGTCAGCCGAGGCCAGGGTTACCGTGCCGCGCGACCGCGGCCGCATGAAGGCGCTGTTCAGCGTAATCCCCGCCCCGTCGAGCTTGACGATGCCGGCCTCGATGCCCGAGCCCTGCCCGAAATGGAGCTGGATGTCGGGCGAGCGAGCGCTCTCGTCCGCATACCAAAAGGCCCCCGTCTCGAAGAGGGACGATGTCACCGGGCCTGATTTGAACAAAAGGTATTGCAGCCCGGCCATGACGGTTCGGTCGATCCGCTGGACGCCGTCATAGCTGTGCGGCCCTGTGCATTCGGCGAGCGCACAGATGTCGATATGGTCCTGAAGATTCTGGCCCACGCCCGGCAGGTCGTGCTGCACCTCGACACCGACGGACTTCAGATGGTCGGCCGGGCCGATCCCGGAGAGCATGAGCAGCCGCGGCGATCCGATGGCACCCGACGTCACCAGCACTTCACGACGCGCGCGATACCGGGTCCGCCCTCCGCCTTCGGCCGCCTCGACGCCGACCGCGCGGCCATTCTCCAAGAGGATGCGGGTCGCTTGTGCTTCGGTGCGCACGGCCAGATTCGGCCGATCCTCGGCGGGGCGTAAAAAAGCCGTCGCGGTCGAGGAGCGGCGCACATCGCGCTGGGTCAGCTGGTAATAGCCGACACCGCCCTGCACCCGGCCGTTGAAGTCAGGATTGTAGGGAATGCCATATTGCTGGGCCGCGCGGATGAAAGCATCGCAGACCGGCAGCGCGCCGCGTGGCATGGCAACGCCGAGCGGTCCGTCCGCGCCGTGATAATCATCGGCAAAACGCTCATTGCCCTCGGCCCGTTTGAAATAAGGCAGGACCTCGCGATAGCTCCAGCCGTCGCAGCCTTCCTCTTCCGCCCAGGCGTCGTAGTCCTTGGCGTTGCCGCGGGTGTAGATCTGCGCGTTGATCGTGCTGCCGCCGCCGATCACCTTCGCCTGGGTGTACCAGAGCTCGCGGCCTTTCATGTGGCGCTGCGGGACCGTCGACCAGCCCCAACTGGCAATGCCCCTGGTCATCTTGACGAAGCCGACCGGCCAATGGAAAAGCCAGTTCCCGTCGCGCCCGCCCGCCTCCAGGAGGAGGACCGAGACGTCGGGATTCTCGCTCAACCGGCTCGCAAGAACACAGCCCGCCGAGCCGGCGCCGGTGATGATGTAGTCGAATTTCCGCTTGACCTCTTGCACCGTTTACTTCTTTCAAGTAACCAAACGGTTACATGAAGAATTTCATAACTCACGGGCGGGAGTCAAGCTCGAACTTCGGAAGAACGATGAACCGCGCCGGATCTTCGCCATGTTGCCTGATGGTCAAGAGAACGGGAGCATGCGATCGCGCATCATAAAGTGGGCACCGACAGGATGATGCCGGGACAGGGGGATCGAAGAGTTCAGTACCGGGCTCTTGTCATTTCTGACCAGATGCATCTTTGATGAAGACAGAGTCGAGAAACCCGACGCCGTCTTGCGAGACGGCACGCTCACAGTAAAGGGAGGCCAAAATGGCTGGTTTGTGCAGAAAGTTGGCGCTGGGTGTTGCCATCAGCGCTCTTGGCGGGGCCGGGGCCCAGGCCGCAGGCGAGGTCGAGGTGCTGCACTGGTGGACCTCCGGCGGCGAGGCGGCCGCGCTCAACGTGCTGAAGGAAGACCTGCAGTCCAAGGGCGTGGGCTGGCAGGACATGCCGGTGGCGGGCGGCGGCGGTGAGCAGGCGATGACCGTGCTGCGCGCGCGCGTGACCGCGGGCAACCCGCCGACCGCCGTGCAGATGCTCGGCTTCGACATTCTGGACTGGGCCGAGCAGGGCGTGGTCGCGGACTTGAACGCGACCGCCGCCGAGGAAGGCTGGGACGACGTGGTGCCGGCCGCCCTCCAGGGCTTTTCCAAATATGACGGCACCTGGATCGCCGCCCCGGTCAACGTCCATTCCACCAACTGGGTCTGGGCAAATAAGGCGATCTTCGACGAACTCGGCCTCGAAGAGCCGGCTGACTGGGACGGGCTGATTGCGACCTTGGATAAGATCAAGGAGGCCGGCTACACCGCGGTCGCCCATGGCGGCCAGGCCTGGCAGGACGCCACCATTTTCGATGCCGTCTTGATGACCACCGGCGGCCCTGACTTCTACCAAACGTCGATGATCGACCTCGACCCCGAAGCGCTCGGTTCCGAGACCATGCAGACCGTGTTCGACCGCATGGAGCAGATCCGCGGCTATGTCGACGACAACTTCTCCGGCCGTGACTGGAACCTCGCCACCGCCATGGTCATCGAAGGGTCCGCCGGCGTGCAGTTCATGGGAGACTGGGCGAAGGGCGAATTCCTGAACGCCGGCAAGGTCCCTGGCGAGGATTTTCTGTGCTTCCGTATGCCGGGCACCCAGGGCACCGTCACCTTCAATTCCGATCAGTTCGTGATGTTCGAGGTCGGCGAGGAGAGTGCTTCCGCTCAGGTCGAGCTGGCGAAGTCGATCATGGCCCCCTCCTTCCAGTCCGCCTTCAACGTGGTCAAGGGCTCGGTGCCGGCGCGCACCGACGTGCCGAACGACGACTTCGACGATTGCGGCAGGAAGGGTATGGAGGACCTCGCAGAGGCTAGCGAAAAGGGCACCCTCTTTGGCTCCATGGCCCACGGTCATGCCGCACCTGCAGCCGTCAAGAACGCGGTCTACGACGTGGTCACCGCCCACTTCAACGGCGAATTCGACAGCGCCACCGCCGTCGAGGAGCTGGTCAACGCCGTGGAAGGTGCGCTGTAGCGGCACGGTCGCAGCGTAGACAGGATATGGCGGCGAGCAGCGCGCGTATCGGAGGACGGGCCTGGGCGCAGGATTTTCTGCCCAAGCTCGTCCTCGCCCCTTCGCTCGCCGCCATCCTCGTTTTCGTCTACGGCTTCATCCTTTTCACGGGCTATCTGTCCTTCACCAATTCCAAGATCCTGCCGAATTTCGATCTGATCGGCATCGAGAACTACGTGAAGTTGTTCGGCCTTCGCCACTGGTCGACCGCGCTGACCAACCTCGCCATATTCGGCGGCCTCTACATTCTGATCTGCACCGTCTTCGGCCTGCTGCTCGCGATTTTTCTCGATCAGAAGATCCGCGGCGAAGGCGTGCTGCGACCGATCTATCTCTATCCGATGGCGCTCTCCTTCATCGTCACCGGCACCGCCTGGAAATGGTTCCTCGATCCTGGCATCGGCCTCCAGCAGGTGGTGCAAAACTGGGGATTCGAGAGCTTCACCTTCGACTGGATCAAGGACCGGGAGATGGCGATCTACTGCGTCGTGATCGCCGCGGTCTGGCAGTCCACCGGCTTCGTCATGGCGATGTTCCTCGCAGGGCTCCGCGGCATCGACAACGAGATCCTGAAGGCTGCCCAGATCGACGGGGCTTCGGCGCCTAGGCTCTACCGGCGCATCATCATCCCGCAGCTTCGCCCGGCCTTTCTGTCCGCCTTCGTTGTCCTCGCCCACATGGCGATCAAGTCCTACGACCTGGTCATCGCGCTCACCAATGGCGGCCCCGGCCGCGCGACCGAGCTGCCGGCGACGTTCATGTATTCCTACACCTTCACCCGCAATCAGATGGGCGTGGGTGCCGCGTCGGCCATCATCATGCTGATGATGATCGCCGCCGTGATCGTTCCCTATCTTTACGCCGAAATTCGGGAGAGCGATCGTGGCCGCTAGCCCGGATCTCGCCATCCAGAGCGGCCGGATGACGCGCGCGCTCGTCTACGCGGCGCTCATCCTGTTCGCCGTCTATTTCCTGCTGCCGATGTTCGTCATGCTGGTGAACTCGGTGAAGCCGCTCGATGAAATCCGCGGCGGCAATATGCTGGCCCTGCCGCTCGCCTTCACCACCGCACCCTGGGCCAGCGCCTGGAGCAGTGCCCAGATCGGCGTCGAGCCCACCGGGCTCAGTCCATATTTCTGGAACTCGATTGTGATGGTCGTTCCGGCCGTCATCATCTCGACACTGCTGGGTGCCTTGAACGGCTATGTGCTCACCAAATGGCGCTTCAAGGGGGACACCCTCCTCTTCGGCCTCATGCTGTTCGCCTGTTTCATTCCCTTTCAGATCGTGCTCATCCCGATGGCGCGCATCCTCGGCCTGCTCGGGCTTGCCGGCACGACGGCAGGCCTCGTGCTGGTGCACGTGGTCTACGGCCTCGGCTTCACCACGCTTTTTTTCCGGAACTACTACGCCGCCTTTCCCGACGAGCTGATCAAGGCCGCCAAGATCGACGGTGCCAGTTTTTTCCAGATCTTCCGGCGCATCCTCATCCCGAGTTCGGGGCCGATCATCGTGGTCACCGTCATCTGGCAGTTCACCAATGTCTGGAACGACTTTCTGTTTGGCGCGTCCTTTGCCGACTTCGACAGCATGCCGATGACCGTCGCCCTCAACAATCTGGTGAGCTCGTCGACCGGCGTGAAGGAGTACAACGTTCACTTCGCCGGCGCCCTGCTCGCCGCCCTGCCGACCCTGATCGTCTATATCGTCTCCGGCCGCTACTTCGTACGCGGCCTCATGGCCGGCGCCGTCAAAGGTTGATTTTGTAACCATGGCCTCACTGAGCATCGATAACGTCGAGAAGAGCTTCGGCAGCACGGATGTCCTGAAGGGCGTCGACATCGAGGTCGAGAGCGGCGAGTTTCTCGTGCTCGTCGGCCCGTCGGGCTGCGGCAAGTCCACGCTCCTGAACCTGATCGCCGGGCTCGAAACCATTACCGCTGGTGAAATCAGGATCGACGGCGCGCGCGTCAACGAGCGCCATCCGAAGGACCGCGACATCGCCATGGTGTTCCAGTCCTACGCGCTCTATCCCAACATGACCGTCGCCGACAACATGGCGTTTGGCCTCGAAATGCGCGGCGTGGCCAAGACGGAACGGGAGAACGCGGTCGCCGATGTCGCGAAGCTCCTGCAGATCGAGCAGCTCCTGGCTCGCCGTCCGGCCCAGCTTTCCGGCGGCCAGCGCCAGCGCGTCGCCATGGGCCGCGCTTTGGTGCGCAATCCCAAGATTTTTCTGTTCGACGAGCCGCTCTCCAATCTGGACGCCAAGCTTCGTGTCGAGATGCGCACCGAGATCAAGAAGCTCCACCAGCGCCTCGGCGCGACCATCGTCTACGTCACCCATGACCAGATCGAAGCGATGACGCTCGCCTCCAGGATCGCGATCATGAACGAAGGCGAGCTCCAGCAGCTTGGCCCGCCGCGCGAGCTCTACGACCGTCCGGCGAATACCTTCGTTGCCACCTTCATCGGCTCGCCGGCGATGAACCTGATCGAGGCCGAGATCAGGGCCGATGGCAGCGAGGCCGCGCTCGATCTCGGCGACGGCAACGTCCTCCGCTGTCCGCCGTCGAGATCGTCGCTTGGTCGCCATGCCGGCGAGAAAATCCTGCTCGGCCTTCGTCCCGAGGCGATTCTCATGGGCGACGACCCGGCGACCATAGGGGCTGAGCTCGCCCCGATCACACTTCCGGTCGAAGTCACCGAACCCACGGGACCGGACACGCTGGCCGTGCTTCGCCTCGGCGAAACCGAAGTCACCGCACGCCTGAACGCCGAAGCGCAGATAGAGCCCGGCCGGAACGCCGAACTGTCGATCGATCTCGCCAAGGCGTCCTTCTTCAGTATGGATGACGGCAAGCGCCTCCTATAGCGCGCGTCTCTTCCTTTCCGTGCAGAGCGAGCGAAGACCATCGCCGCCTGCGAAGGCATGGGACTGTCCCGCCAGATTCCAGACCGGCCGTTCGCCGAAGCGCTCGGTCAGGAGGCGCCCGACGCCTGTCCAGGGCGATCTGCCCTCTTGGATCGATGAAGCTTCGGTTGTAGACCCTCTCCAGCTTCCGCGCCGGAGGCGATGAGACGAGGCGCGTTCATGATCGGCCAGGGCATCATCCCCCTTCTAGTTTCCGCAGGCATCCTGCTCGGCGCCAACGGGCTGATCGGCACGCTGATCGCCGTGCGCGCCTCGATCGAAGGTTTTTCGGACGCGTCGATCGGCCTGATGGGCACGGCCTATTTCATCGGCTTTTTCGGCGGCGCCGCGCTCACGCCCCGGCTGATCCAGCGTGCCGGGCATGTCCGCGTCTTCGCCGCCCTTTGCGCGCTTGCGGCGATCGGCTCGCTCGGCTTCGTGCTGCTCGTCGACGTCTATGCCTGGATCATCATCCGCTGCCTCATCGGCTATTGCTTCTGCGGCCTCTCGATGGTGGTGGAAAGCTGGCTGAACGAGCGGGCGGCGAGCGCCGAGCGCGGCCGTATCCTCAGCCTCTACCGCATCGTCGACCTCGGCTGCGTGACCGGCGGCCAGTTCCTGATGCCGCTGATCGGCGTCGAGGATTTTCGCATCTTCGCGGTCACCGCGATCCTGTTCGCGGCGGCCCTCATTCCGATCAGCCTGTCGCGCGGCAGTTCGCCGCCACCGCCCAAGACCACCCGGCTCCGGCTCGGCTGGGTCTGGCGTCTCTCCCCGGTGGCCGCCGCCGGCTGTGTGACGCTCGGCCTGACCAACGGCGCCTTTCGCACCGTCGGCCCCGCCTATGCGCAGGCGATGGGGCTGAACGTCGACCAGGTCGCCTTGTTCATGAGCCTCAGCATCGCGGCCGGCGCACTCTCGCAATACCCGCTCGGCTGGCTCTCGGATCGCACCGATCGCCGCATCGTCCTGACGCTTGCGACCGGCGGCGCCGCGGCCTCCAGCCTGTCGCTTTCCCTGCTCGGCGGCGGCTCGATCGAGGCGATCTTCCTCGGCGGCTTCCTGTTCGGCGGCTTCGCGCTGCCGCTCTATTCCCTGTCGGCGGCGCACGCCAACGATCACGCCAAGAGCGGCGAGTTCATCGAACTCGCAGCCGGGCTGACGCTGTTCTACGCGCTCGGTGCTTCCATCGGCCCGCTGGTCTCCTCCCTGATCATCGAGCGCTTCGAAGCACCCGCCTTCTTTCTCTACACGGCGAGCCTGCACGGTCTGTTCGTGCTGTTCGTCCTCTACCGCATGACCCGTCGCGCCGGCGTGCCCGTCACCCTGCGCTCACGCTTCGTCGCCCTGCTTCGAACCTCACCGGCCATCTTCGGGCTGGCCCGGCGAAACGGCCGATCCCGGCAGCCCTGACAAGCCCGTCGGGTCAGCGATCACGCACGCTGCTCGGCGGCCTCCACGAGGTCGACGCCCAATTGGCGAAACAGATCCATGTAGTCCAGCAGCACCCAGTTCTCGATGATGCGGCCTGTCTCGCAGCGATAGAAATCCATGACGCGAAGGGTCAGCGCCTTGCCGGTCGCAGCGACGCCGAGATAGTCGCCCTGATGGGTCATGGTCATCGATGGCCAACCGGACACTGCAGCGTAATTGCCGTCTCCGATCCGGCAATAGTGATTGCCGCCTTTACGGTCCGGGAAGGCGCGGAGAAATGAGGCGCGGTGATCCTTGACGAAGCCGTCCCAGCGATAGTTGGAGCCGATGCCGCCGGGGCCGTACCAGAGCATATCCGGGTGCCAATAGCCCTCCCGCCCCGTCTGATCCTTGCTTTCGAACGTCGTCGGATCGAAGACATGCAGGGCCGAAAGCATCGTCTCGACCAGGTCGAGGCTCGCGGCGCCGGCGCCGTCCTTTGGCAGAACGCCGTCATGGGTCGCCGGCCCCGGAAACAGCATCTCGGTCCCGAGTTGCAGAGGCCAAGGCGAGCGGCCGGCCTGACGCATCAGGTCTGGAAGATCGAGGATGATCCTGGCCGCCGCGATCCTGCCACCCTCGACCCGGTAGAACTCGCCGGCCCTCAAAAAGATGAGACGATCGGAGGGCGCGATGCCGGCGAGTGCGCTTTTGAAGTTGCCGACATAGTGCGTGAGCGCGGCGAGCCAGGTTTCACCCTCACCCCGTCGGTTCGCACCACCGATGAAGATCTCGTCCCGCCGGCGGACCTCGAAAAGTGCTGACCTGAGCGCGCTGAAGAAGACCTGGCCGATGGCCTCTCGCCCCTCGGACCGCTCGAAGGGACAGGAAACCTCGAACACGCACGTCGTCGTCAACAGTGTATCGAGCAGGCCCGGAAGCGCGTCATCAGGCACGGTCATTGCCTTCGAAAGCAGGCCAAGAATCCGGCCACGCTCGTCACCCATTCTCCTCGCCTCCAATAAAATTGCACACGATTGCAAAAATGCTTGTCAGATCTCCCTCATACTGTCTATGGTTTTTGCAATCGTGTGCAAAAAGAATACTGGCGGGGAGAGTCTTGAATGGCTCAGGTGCAGCTTCGGAACATCTCCAAACGCTGGGGATCGTTCGTCGGCGTCGCGAATTTCGACCTGACCATCGCCGACCGGGAATTTCTCGTTCTCCTGGGGCCATCGGGCTGTGGCAAGACCACGACCATGCGCATGATTGCCGGACTCGAGGACGCGACCGAAGGCGAGATCCTGATCGGCGATCGCGTGGTCAACGATCTGGAGCCCAAGGACCGCGACGTGGCCATGGTGTTCCAGAGCTACGGTCTCTACCCGCATCTGAACGTCTACGAGAATATCCGCTTCCCGCTGAAGGTCCGAAAGGTCGATCCGAGCTCCCACGAAGAGCGGGTGATGCGCGCCGTCAAGATGGTGGAACTGGAGCCGTTCCTGCATAGGAAGCCGGCCGAACTCTCAGGCGGTCAGCGTCAGCGCGTGGCGCTCGCCCGCGCGATCGTGCGCGAGCCCAACGTCTTTTTGATGGACGAGCCGCTCTCCAATCTCGATGCCAAGCTCCGCGTGTCGACGCGCGCGCAGATCAAGAATCTCAGCCACGAGCTCAAGGTCACCACAGTCTACGTCACCCATGACCAGATCGAGGCCATGACCCTCGCCGATCGCGTGGTGGTGATGAAGCAGGGCGTGGTGCAGCAGGTGGGCACGCCGACCGAGATCTATGACCGACCGGCGAACACCTTCGTCGCGGGCTTCATCGGCTCGCCCGCGATGAATCTGATGAACGGCGAGATCGAAAGCGGGACGTTTCGCGGCGAGCGCGTGCGGATCGACGGGCTCGATGCACCGGACGGCCCCGCGACGCTCGGCTTTCGCGCCGAAGATGCCGAAGTCGCCGAGAGCGGCGGCCAGATCGAAGCTCCTCTCTACACGATCGAGCTTCTCGGCGACGCCACCATGCTGACTGTGCGGGCGGGCGGCGAGCTGGTCTCGGTCAAGGCCCACAAGGATTTTCGCGCCGATATCGGGCAGAGCGTGTCATTCGCCGTTCCCGTCTCGGCCTGCCACCTCTTTCACCACGAGACCGGCGAACGCCTCGCCGCCTGATCGGCGGCCGGCCTCGGCAACGCGACAAGACAGGAGCGAAAGGATGAACGTAAAGACTTTGCCACTCGCAGGCGCCCTTGCCGGCGCGCTCATGCTGGGCAGCGGCGCCGCCTTTGCCGAATGCGCCTTCGAGAACACCACCGAGATCAAGATGCTGTCGGCCGGCTTCGAGGCCTGGAAGGCGGTGGCCGACGCCATGGCGGAATGCGGCAATTTCCAGGCCGAGCTCGATCAGGAATTCCGCACCAAGCAGCCGGCGGCCTTCGCCACCACGCCCTCGCTCTATCATATTGGCGGCGTCTCGAACGGCACCATAACGCCCTTGATCAACGAAGGGACGATCCGGCCGCTGGATGATCTGGTCGAGCAGTATGGCCAGCAGCTAACGCCGAACCAGCTCATCCGCGTCGACGGCAAGATCATGGCGATCGCCATGATGGTGAACACCCAGCACCTGATGTACCGGAAAGACATCTTCGACGATCTCGGCATCGCCGTGCCGACCTCCTGGCAGGAGGCGCTCGACGCCGCTGCCAAGATCGAGGAGGCGGGCCTGGTCGACTATCCGTTGGGCGCCACCATGCAGTCCGGCTGGAACCTCGCCCAGGACTTCGTCAACATGTTCTACGGCTTCGGCGGCCAGTTCTACGACGAGAACAACATGCCGACGGTCAACAACGAGGCCGGCGTCAAGGCGCTCGAGACCATGAAGGCGATCACCGCCTATCTCGATCCCGAGTATCTCGTCTCCGATTCCACCTATGTCCAGCAGCAGTTCCAGCAGGGCAGGATCGCCATGGCCAATCTCTGGGCCAGCCGCGCCGGCGCCATGGACGACGAGGGCGAAAGCCAGGTGGTGGGCAAGGTCGAAGGCGCTTCGGCTCCTGTCGCGGTCGAAGGCGGTGCGCCCGCCACCACGATATGGTGGGACGGCCTGGTGATTGCTGCGAACATCTCGGACGAGGAGGCCGAGGCCGCCTTCAAGCTGATCCTCGAAGGGCTCGACACCGAGATGGTGCAGGCGAATGCGGAGGCCGCGATCTGGCTGATCCCCGGCTACGAGCCGCCGAGGCTCGCCGCGGGCGCGATCGCGACGCTGCAGTCCAATCCGCCGGCCGCCGCCTATCCGTCGACCTCGGCCATGGGGCTGATGCACACGGCACTCGGCAATGGCGTAGCGGACTATCTGACCGGGGCGAAAGATGTCGAGGCCGCGCTCGCGGATATCGAAGCCGCCTATCTCACCGCCGCCCGCGAGGCCGGGCTGATCGACGGCTGACCACGCTTGGGGGCGGCGCTGCAAAGGCCGCCCCTCCTCTCCCCAACCGCTTTGGACAGGAGAAGGACACATGAAGACGAAAACCTTCGCCGCCTTCGTCGCCCCTTCGCTCCTGATGATGCTGATCTTCATCGCGGCGCCGCTGATCAGCGTGTTCGTCCAGAGCTTCTACAACACCCAGCCTTTGTTCGAGCAGGTCGAGGTCGAAACCTGCACGCCCGGCTTTCCCGAGCCGAATTGCGTCACCGAGACCAAGTCTCGGCCGATGCGCGGCGAGGACGGCAAGTTGATGACGCGCACCGAGTTCATCGGTCTGGAGAGCTACCGCAACGTGATCCAGCCCGGGCGCTTCTGGGCTGCGCTGTCGGCGGGAAGCTGGTCGCAGATCATGACGATCGACTTCTGGAAGGCGCTTCGCTTCACCCTCACCTTCACCCTGATCACCCTGCCCTTGGTGATCGTCACCGGGCTCGCCATCGCCCTCGCCGTGAACAATGCGATAAGATCGATCCGCGGGCCGGTGATCTTCGTCTCGCTGCTCCCCTTCATCATCACGCCGGTGATCGGCGCCCTTTCGATCAGATGGCTGTTCATCGGCGACGGCATCCTGACCGCATTCCTCGAATGGTGGCTCGCCCAGGACATCGCCATGTTCGCACAGGCCTGGACGATCGAGCTGATGATGCTGTTCTATCGCGTCTGGCACGTCGCCCCGTTCGCCTTCGTGATATTCTACGCCGGCCTGCAGACGGTGAACCAGGACACGCTGGAGAGCGCAATCGTCGACGGCGCCAGCCGCTGGGAGCGGCTTCGCTACGTGATCATCCCCCATCTGGCACCGCTCATAACCTTCATCGCGCTCATCCATCTGATGGACTGCTACCGCGTGTTCGAGGAGATCGTCGGCTTTTCCAGCCAGAGTCATGTCATCTCGCTGCAGTGGCTGACCTACGACCTACTGAGGCCGGACGATGCGGGCAACCGTGCAATCAGCCGCGCCTCGGCGTCAGCCATGCTGACCATGATCGGCATCGTCATCCTCCTGATCCTGCCGCTTCGCCGATCCTGGCGCGAACATAAGGGAGTGCGCTGATGTCCAGCTCGAGAGCCATGCGCCAGCCGCTCTCGCTCCGCCTCGCCTCGGCCGGATTCCTCGTCTTTTGGTGCCTGCTCGCGCTGTTCCCGATCTTCTGGATCGCGGTCATGAGCATCAAGTCGCCGGTGGACGCCTTTGCCTCGAACCCGCTCGCCGTCATCTTCGGCCCGGCGACCCGCGCCGACGGCAAGGGACTTTCGATTGTCGACATCGTCCTCGGGCTCGCCCTGATCGTCTGGCTGGTTAACTTCGCCTTTACCCGCCTGCCGGACATGGTTCGTCAATTCTCACGTCCGGGCCTGATCGTCTTCGGCTGGCTGGTCGGCGTGGTCGGTTTCGCCGTCGTGTTCATCATCGCGGTGTTCGTCATCCTGCCGGTGATCCTGGACGCGCTGAATGCCATCACCGGCCCGCTCGGACGGCCGATCATCGGCGCCACCGCCGAGCACTATGTCGCGGTCTGGGTCGAGAACCAGTTCTATCGGAACTTCATCAACTCGCTGGTGGTCACCGCCGGCGTGGTCACCGTCTCGCTGACCGTGGGCACGCTTGCCGGCTACGCGCTTGCCCGCTCCGGCTCCAACCTCGCGTTTTGGCTTCTGATCGCGGCATTGGTGTTCCGGGCCCTTCCCCATTCGGTGCTGGTCGCGGGCTATCTGCCGGTGTTCATCACCTCGTCCGAATGGCTAAGGCCGATCTTCGGCGAGGGCGCCCCGACGTTCTATGGCCAGCCCTATGCCGTGATCGCGGTGCTGGTCGCGATCAACCAGCCCTTCACCATCTGGATGCTGCGCTCCTTCTTCCATAACATCCCGACCGAGCTCGACGAGGCCGCGCGTGTCGACGGCTGCTCCCACTTCGAAGCCTTCCGCCGCGTAATCATGCCGGTGATGTGGCCGGGCGTGATCACCACCGGCCTGTTCAGCTTCCTCCTCGGCTACAACGATTTCCTCGTCACCTCCCTGTTGCTGGACGCGCAGAACCAGACCATGGTCCCGGCGATCGCCAACTATTTCAATCGCGAGACCACCACCACCGACCAGGTCGAGGCCATCGCCGCCGCCGTCTCGATTACGGCACCACTTTTCCTCCTGGTGATGGTCTTCCAGCGCCAGATCGTCTCGGGCCTCACCGCAGGAGCCGTCAAGGGGTGACGTCGTCACCTGATTCACTCCGTGCTTGGAATTGCGACATGAACGACATGCCTCCTGAGCAAGCCTTTCTTACCAAGGACAACGACCTCTCCAGGACCGGGGCGACGCGCCGCGTCATCGAGGGCATGGTGGACGGTCTGAACGAACACCGCATCGACGACATCGGCGAGTTTTTTGCGGACGATTTCGTCTGGCGCGGCAACACCGGCTGCGGCGTCAAGAACGGCCTCGAGGCGTTTCAGAAAAACTGGCAGCGCCCGTTCCAGGCCGCCTTCTCGGAGAAAATCTGCATCGACGAGGCGCGGCTTTTCATGGGTGAATGGGCGGCTGCCTTCGGCCGCCAGGAAGCGATCCACTCGGGTCGGTTCATGGGCATCGCGCCGACGGGCAAGCGGGTGGAAATCCGCTATATGGACTTTTGGAAAGTCGAGGACGGCAAAATCACCGACAACTGGGTGATGGTCGACTTTCCCCATGTCCTCGCCCAGCTCGGCGTCGATGTGTTCGACGGCGAAGGCTGGGAAGCCTATGACCGCGGCGAAAAAGTTCCGCCCCGTCCGAAAAGAGGGGGTGCGGCATGAACATCGGCGGCTTCGATCGCCACACCCGTCACAAAGCCGCGGTCAAGCCGCTGCGCCAGGCGATGTACGAGTTCGAGGAAGCTACCGTGCGCCGGGCGCTGGGCGAGTTGCTGACGCCGGACGCGGTCGTCCGTCTCGCCCATCCCTTCGGCGACATGACCGGTCCCGATCATTTTTTTGACCACGCGCTTGCACCCCTGTTTGGAGCAATCCCTGATCTGGAGCGCCGGGATCATATCGTCATGGCGGGAGCCACGCCCGAAGGCGCCGACTGGGTCGGATGCTGCGGCTACTATACCGGCCTGTTCGCCGCTGCCTTCCTCGACATCCCGGCGACCCGGCACATGATGCATATGCGCTTTCACGAGTTCTTCCGCTTCGAAGAGGGCCGTGTCACCGAGATCCAGGCGCTTTGGGACATTCCGGAGATGATGATGCAGGCGGGCGCCTGGTCTATGGCGCCGTCGCTCGGTCGCGAATGGCATGTGCCGGGACCGGCCAAGCAGGATGGGCTGGTGCCGGGGCCGCATGACGAAGCGGCGAGCAGGGCAAGCTGCAGGACCATCATCGCTATGCTCGAGCATATGAAGCGCCACCCCAGCCGGGGCGGCCCCGAGGTCATGGAGATGCCGCGTTTCTGGCATGAGCGCATGAGCTGGTACGGCCCGGCCGGCATCGGCACCGGGCGCGGCATCAAAGGGTTTCGCGACTGGCACCAGATCCCGTTTCTGAACGGTATGCCCGATCGCGGGCAATATGTGGACCAGATCACCTATCATTTCTTCGGCGATGGTAACTACGCCGCCGTCACCGGCTGGCCCAACATGATCCAGACCGTGAGCGACGACGGCTGGCTCGGGATCGCCCCCTCGGGCAGGAAAATCGAGATGCGCTCCTTGGATTTCTGGCGGCTGGAGAACGGCAGGATCCGCGAGAACTGGGTGATGGTCGACCTCCTCCACGCCTATGACCAGCTCGGCGTCGACGTGTTCAAGCGGATGCATGAGTTCAACAAGGCGCGCACCGGCTTCGATCCCGAGACAGGACGGCCTTCCTGATGGCCGAGAAAGTCTCCGCCCAGGACGTCGCGGATCTTGCTGGTGTCAGCCGTTCCGCGGTGAGTCGCGTCTTCACGCCCGGCGCTTCGGTATCAGAAAAAACCGCTGAGAAAGTGCGCAAGGTTGCAGAAAAACTCGGCTATCGTCCGAACGTGCTCGCCCGCTCACTGATTACCGGCCGCTCGCGCATGATCGGCCTGGTGGTCGCCTACCTCGAGAACTATTTTTATCCGGAAGCGCTGGAGAAGCTGTCCAACGCGCTGCAGCGGCGCGGCTATCACGTCCTGATCTTCATGGCCTCGCAGACGGCCGGCAATATCGATCAGGTCCTGGACGAGATCCTCGACTACCAGGTGGACGGCATCATCGCCGCTTCGGTGGCGCTTTCCTCGGACCTCGCCACACGCTGCCGCGCCCATGGCGTGCCCGTGGTGCTGTTCAACCGCTCGCAGGATATCGAAGGCGTCGCGTCGGTAACCTCCGACAATGCCGGCGGCGGCGCCGAGGTGGCGCGGTTTCTTGCATCGGGCGGCCATGAGCGGATCGGCTACATCGCCGGCTGGGAAGGTGCGTCGACTCAGCGGGATCGCGAGACCGGGTTCCGAGAGGGGCTTAAGGAAGCCGGCCTCCAGCTTCATGCGCGCGAAGTCGGCGACTATCATATCGAACGGGCCCGTGCCGCGGCGCGAAGAATGTTCGAAGGCGCCGATCGCCCGGACGCGGTGTTCGTCGCCAATGATCACATGGCGATCGCGGTCATGGACGTGCTGCGCCATGAGCTGGGGCTCTCCGTTCCGGGGGATGTTTCGGTGGTCGGCTATGACGACGTGCCGCCCGCCGCCTGGCTTTCCTATTCGCTGACCACGGTGCGGCAGCGCGCCAATCTGATGGTGGAGCGAACTGTCGACGTGCTGCTGGCGGAGATCGACCAGGAGGATGCGGTGACCGGCCCCAACGTCATCCCCGGTCCGCTGATCGTCCGCAGATCCGCGCGTATTCCCGAAGGCTGGACATGATGCAAGGCTTCGATCCCAAATTCCACGACTTTCCCGACTACATCCTTGGCATCACCAGGGAGATCTGGGAAGACCGGGGCATCGCCACGCTGCATGACTATTACACCGATGATATCGTGGTGCGCTCGCCGGCCTCGGTGGTCATCGGCAACCGGAACGTCATCGGTGCCACCATGGCCACGCTCGCCGAGTTCCCGGACCGCCAGCTGCTCGGCGAGGACGTAATCTGGTGCGGCACGCCAGAGACCGGGATGCTGAGCTCCCACCGTCTGCTCTCCACCGCCACGCATCTGGGTGACGGCGTCTATGGCAAGGCGACCGGCAAGTGCCTGACCTATCGGATCATCGCGGACTGCCACGCGATCAACAACCAGATCAATGATGAATGGCTGATCCGAGATCAGGGTGCGATCGTCCGCCAGATGGGCTGGGATCCCAAGGACTACGCCCACGATCTCATCGTCAGGGAAGGTGGGCCGGAACGTTGCGTAAAGCCGCTCACGCCCGAAACGGACGCCGAGGGGCCCTACAAGGGCGGCGGCAATGACGACGAATGGGGCGAGCGCTACGCCGATATCCTGACGAGGATCATGAGCGCCGACATGGCCGTAATCCAGGCCACCTACGACCGTGCCGTGCAGGCCGACTATCCAGGCGGCCTGCACGGCCATTCCTGGGATCCGGTGGATCGCTTCTGGATGGGGCTTCGCGCCAGCTTTCCTTCCGCCGAGTTCACTATTCACCACCGGATTGGCCGGCATGACCCGATGATGCCGCCACGCGCCGCGATCCGCTGGAGCCTTTGCGGCAAGCATGATGGCTTCGGCGTCTTCGGGGCACCAACGGGCGCCGACGTCTACTTGCTCGGAATCAGCCATGCCGAGTTCGGCAGCCTCGGCACCGCAGCCCCCAAGCTCAGACGGGAATTCACGCTCTTCGATGAAACTGCGATCTGGAAACAGATCCTTCTTCAGACAGGATAGAAGCCACGACCCAAGGTGACCTGAAATAGCGCAGCTTGCGATATGGGAAGCAAAGCATTCCGTGAACTGAGCCGGAACGGGTGTGGCGACAGGAACGGTAGAGCGAACCTTGGTTTCCTGACGAGACGCAGATATTTCTCTATCCGATGAATAGCCATCTCAAAGGTCTGATCGTCACCACCCTGGGCGTCCTGTTCATCGTGCCGGACTCGCTCTTCGTACGCTTGATCGAGGCGGATCCGATGGTCACCGCTTTCTGGCGAGGGATGACCTCGGGGCTCTTCATCCTTCTGGCGGTGTCGACTTTTCAGGGACTGAATGCGTTCTCGGCAGTTCTGCGCACGGGCCGGGCCGGCGCGATCTACACGCTGTTGATCGCGCTGACGACACCAGGTTTCGTCCTGGCGATCACCTGGACGAGCGTGGCCAATGTGGTGTTCATCTTCGCGACCACGCCGATCTTCGCGGCGTTTTTCAGCCGGGTCTTTCTGGGCGAACCCATTCGGATGCGCATGGTGCTCACCATGGTCGCAGTGCTGGTCGGGCTCGGAATCATCGCCTATGGCTCCGGATCGACGGAGATCGCCTCGTGGCGGGGCGATCTTTGGGCCCTATTCGTCGCCATGGCCTATGCCGGCGCTCTGACGGCGGTGCGCAAGGTCGGGAATGCGACGATCATCCCTGCGATTCCCATCGCCTATATCGGGGTCGCCCTGGTGATCGGATCGTTCACGTCGCCTCTGCCTGCCTTCGAGGCGCAGTGGCCGCTGTTTCTCGGGCACGGCGCGTTCATCGGAGTGGCGACCTGCCTGCTCACGCTGGGGCCGCGCTATCTGAGCTCCGCCGAAGTCTCCCTTCTGATTTTGCTCGAATCGGTGCTGGCTCCGCTTCTGGTGTGGGCGGTGATCGGCGAAGATCCGGGACCATGGGCGCTGGTGGGCGGCACCGTGGTCATCGGCGCGCTGCTGCTTTCGAACCTTTGGGCATTGCGGTTGCACCGGCGAGGTCGATGATAGGTTCGCTACCGGCTTCTTCGACTGAGGACGTCGCTGAGCGTGCCCGAGCCGGCGACGAGATTTCAGGCTGGCTCGCGGGCAACGCCATCGATCTGATCGCAGCCTGAATCGGAGCACGCCGTAGTCTGCGCATCTCGATCTGGCGTTCCAGGAGGAGAGACGAAGGGTGATTCTCGTTATCGGCAATGCGGTCGTCGATGTCAGCCACCGGGTTCCGGCTCTGCCCCTTCCCGGTGAGACGATCGTGGCTTCTGCGAAAAGCCTGGATGTCGGCGGCAAGGGGCTCAACCAGGCGGTCGCCGCTCGTCGCGCCGGGAGCGCGGTGCGTCTGCTCGCGGCTGTCGGCAGCGATGCCGAAGGTTGGCAGATCAAGGAACGGATGGCGATGAACGGACTGGAGACCGGCAATCTGGTCCTGCAGGACGGCGCCAGCGACGGCTCGAGCATCTATGTCGCCGAATCCGGCGAGAACAGCATCGTCAGCACGACGGACAGGGCGCGATCGCTCGGCGTCGACGATGCCGAGCCGCTGCTGCGCTCGTTGACGGGCGCCGACACGCTCCTGCTGCAGGGAAATCTGTCGGCTCGGACGACCGAGGCCTGTCTGCACCGCGCGCGAAAAAAGGGCGCGCGATCGATCGTCAATCCGGCACCGATCACCTTCGACTACCGGCCGCTTTGGCCGTTCATCGATGTCGCGATCGTCAATGAGATCGAAGCTGTAGCCCTGACCGAGGCGAAAAGCATCGAATCGGCGGCCGCGCGTCTCCTGAGCTTCGGCGCCGGGCGCGCGGTGGTCACGCTCGGCAAGGCGGGTGCACTCATCGACAGCGGCGACGGCTGCATTCGGATCGAAGCGCCGGCGGTTTCGGCGGTCGACAGCACGGGTGCCGGTGATGTCCTTTGCGGTGTGCTGGCGGCCGCGTTGGACCATGGCATGGCACCCGAACCTGCCTGCCGCTGGGCGGTCGCCGCCGCCAGCCTGTCGGTGACGCGACGCGGCACGCTGAACTCCTTTCCGAGCGCCGACGAACTCCAGGCTTTGAGACCGCGATGACCGACTTTCCATCGACCGACCTCCCTTTCGCAGCTTTCAAGGATCAGCACGGCGATCACGGATTTGCCGAATGGCTGCGGGCGCGCAATCGGCAAGGCTGGGATGCCATGATCGGCCATCGCTTCACCCGCGAACTCGCCGCCGATCGTACGCCGACCGAGGTGTTCGGCCGCTATCTCCGCTTCGAGCACGCCTTCGTGCGCAGAGCGGTCACGATCTTCGGCCAGGCGCTGGTCAAGGCGCCGTCCTTCGATGACCAGGTGCATCTGATCGGCGTGCTGCACGCCCTGGCCGCCGGCCAGGACGGTTTTTTCGAACGTGCTTTCCAGACGCTCGACGTCGCGAGCGTTCCCCTGCCGCCGGCGGCGTGCGCACTCGGCGAAGGCGCGCTCGCGATCGCCGAAACCGGCTCGTTCGAGGAGATCGTCTCGATGATGCTGGCGGCGGAGTGGATGTATCTAACGTGGTGTCGCGCGGCGCATGGCCAAGCCACCGATGCCGTCGCCGCCGAGTGGATCGCGCTGCATGTCGATCCGGCTTTCGAGGCTCAGGTCACCTGGCTGCGTCAGACCATCGATCGCAGAGGATCGGCATTGAGTGTCGAGGAGCAGGAGGCCTGCGCATCGATCTTCGGCCGCATGCTCGCGCTCGAGATCGGGTTCCATGATGCCCCTTACGATCGCCCCTAGCCGCGATCGGTCAGCCAGGCGAGGCACTGACGCCAGAGCCGGCCGAAGCCCTCCCAGGCGGCGAACTCGGGCGGCACCCAATGGGGGCCGATGTCCGAGGTCCAGGCGATCGCCCTGCCCTTGCCATGGCGTCCGGTGACCAGGAGCGGATGGCCGCCCTCGCTCTCGGGCAGACGAGCGAGCAGTTCGACGTCGCTGTCCGGCTTCAGCGCGACCTCGTTGACGCCGAGCAGGATCGGCCAGTCCCTGCCGAGTCCGTCGAGGATCGGATGGTCCGCTGCGCCGACCACCTCGGCCTTGAAGCCATCCGGCACCTCGATGCGGTCGTCGAAGGGATGGCAGGTCACCGGCAGCACCTCCTCGATCGGCGTGCGGTGATAGCGCGCACCGCCATTGATGCCCTGGAAGCTGTAATAGCCGCCGATCATCATCAGCCCGCCGCCGGCGGCGACATAGTCCCGGAGCAGCTTCAGCCGGTTGGGCACGGGCCTGCCATGGATCCAGACGTCGGGATGCAGAAGCAGCGTGTTCGAGCCGATGTCGCTCAGGATGACGGCGTCATAGGCCTGCAGCGCCTCGATGCTCATCGGAAAATCGGCCGCGGCTTCGTGGGCCGGCATGTAGGTGAGATCGAACGGACTGTCCTTCAAGGCGTCCACCAGCGGCTCGGCGCCGAGATGAAAGGTGACGCTGCCGAAATGATCCCAGCCCTTGTGATGGGTCGCAGCACTCACCCAGGACTCGCCTGCCAGCAATATTTTTCGACTTGCCATGGCTCTTCTCCCCTACGTTATCGCTGTCGGTGGGCCGAGGAGAACACGCGCCTCGGATTGCCGACCATGAGCTGCTCGATCTGTTCGGCAGTGACGCCAAGCCGCTGCAATCGAGGCAGGAAGTGGCGCGTGACATAGCCGTAGCCGAAGCCGCCGTGGCGGGTCAGCATCATCTTCAGGAACACGTCCTGCGAGAGCAGCAGGGAGGTCAGCCAGCCCTGGTCGATCAGCGCCTTGATCGCGCGGGCAATCTCGGCGTCCGACGGGCATTGCGCATCCTGGTCCGCGTAATAGAAATCCATGCCGATCATGTCGTATTCGATGAAGGCGCCACGCTCGGCGAGGCTGATCTGATGGTCCGGATCATCGAAGCTCGGGTTCATGTGGCAGAGCACGGTGTGTTCAGGCTTCGCACCTTCCTCCGCCAGCGACGTCGAGCACGCGATGGCCGTGGCGCTCCCAGCCGGGGAGATGCACCATCAGCGGCAGGCCTGTGGTCCCGGCCGCCCGCGCGGCGGCGCGCAGCACCTTCTCCTCCGCCGCCGTGAAGTCGGCGCTGACCCCGATCTCGCCGATCAGTCCGATCCTGATGCCGCTGCCGTCGACGCCGTCGACCGCATCGCGCTCGATCTCCGCGGCGATCGTCTCGACGCTCATGTCCTTGACGTGGGGCGGGTGCGATCCCTCGAGATAGTAGCCCGCCCCCATGACGACATGGAGGCCGGTCGCGCGGCTGATCCGCGCGAGCGCGCTCGGATCGCGACCGATGCCGCGGCAGGTCGGATCGACCACCGTCCTGCCGCCGAGCTCGGCGAACGGGGCGAGCTCCTCGATCGCCGCCTGCTCGTCGTCGAGCCGGCAATTGTCGGGATTGACGAAGGGGTCCATGCGCAGCTCGCCCAGGATCGATGGTCGAACGGGACCTTCCGCCAGATGACGTCGTTCGGCTTGTTTCGGTTCATGCCACCAGGAGCGCGCGTCGACCAGGAGATGCTCGTGCATCAGCGTCACGCCGATCTCATCGACCGGAACCGGTCCGAGAACGGTCATGACAAGGCCGCTGTCGACGGCGGCATCGCTTCGCTGCTTGGACATGGCGGCTCCCCTGATGTCGTCAGGTTTTCCTCAGGCGGCTCGCCCGGTCGAACAGGCGGGTGTTCAGCCAGATGGCGAGCAGGATGATCAGGCCGGTGACGATCTGGGTGAAGAACGGCGAGATGTGGGCGAGGATCAGGCCGTTGCCGATGACCGCGATGGTGAGCGCGCCGAGCGCCGTGCCGACGATCGTGCCGCGGCCGCCGAAGAGGTTGGTGCCGCCGAGCACCACGGCGGCGATCACCTCGAGCTCGAAGCCGACGCCGGCGTTCGAGGAGCCGGAACCGAGGCGTGCGGCAATGACGATGCCGGCGAGCGCTGCGGCGACCCCCGTCAGGACGTAGACCGAGAGGATGTGTCGGCGGACGTCGACGCCTGCGCGGCGCACCGCCTCGACATTGGCGCCGATGCCGGTGACGTAGCGGCCATAGCGCGTCTGGGTGAGCACGACATAGCCGATGACGGCGACAATGAGCGCGATGATCGCCGGCAGCGGTATGCCCAGGAACCAGCCGCGGCCGATCTGCACGAACCAGCTTTCGCCCCGCTGATCGGGATCGAATAGCCCTCGGTCAGGAGAAGGGCGACGCCGCGGATCGCGCTCAGCCCGGCGAGGGTGACGATGAAGGCGGGAATGCCTTCATAGGCGACGAAATAGCCCTGCGCCGCACCGATCGCCGCGCCGAGCAGGAGCATCAGGAGCACCACGGCCGGCCAGGGAATGCCCGATGCGAGGGCGATCGCGGCGAGCGCGTTCACCAAAGCGAGGTTGGAGCCGACCGAGAGGTCGATGCCGCCCGTGGTGATCACGAAGGTCATGGCGGTCGCGGTGATCAGGATCGGCGCGCTCTGGCGAAGCAGGTTCAGAAGGTTGACCTGGGTGAGAAAGCTGTCGGTGATCGACCGCGAACACCAGGCAGACCAGGATGAAGAAAGCGGCGATGCTCAAGACCGGCGCGTTGCTTGATCAGAAAATCCTGAAGCTCGCCCCGGCTGCTCGCCGGACCGGGGACGCTCACGGACGCTCTCATCGCTCATCGCGGTTGCGCTCCAGCCGGGCGATCTTCTCGCCGACGATCAGCCGGACCACGTCCTCGAGATCGGTCTCGTCGATCCGTCGCTCGGCGACGTTCCGTCCTTCATAGAGCACCATGATGCGATCGCAAACGCGGAACAGGTCCTGCAGGCGGTGGGTGATGAGGATGACGCTCATCGCCGCTTCGCCTTCACCCGATTGATCAGCGCCAGCACCGCCTCGACCTCGGCGACCGCGAGGGCGGATGTCGGCTCGTCCATGATCAGCACGTCGGGCTCGAACGACGCAGCCCTGCCGATCGCGATCGACTGGCGCTGACCGCCGGAGAGATTGCCGACCAGGGCGCGCATGTTGGGGATGTGGATGTCCAGGCTGTCCAGCATGCGCCGCGCGTCCCGGACCATCGCCTCCTTGTCGAGAAAGCGGCCACCGAGGATCTTTCGGACCGGCTCGCGTCCGAGGAAGAGATTGCCGGCGACGTCGATGGTGTCGCAGAGGGAGAGGTCCTGATAGACCATCTCGATCCGCTGGCGCGCGCATCGGCGGGCGATGCAAAGCGGACGGGCTCGCCATTCAGCTCGATCCGTCCGGCATCGGGAACGAGCGCGCCCGCCAGGATCTTGGTCAGCGTCGACTTGCCGGCGGCATTGTCGCCAACCAGCCCGAGCGCCTCGCCCGGCCGGAGCTCGAGATCGACGCCGCGCAGCGCATCGATCGTGCCGAAACTCTTTCGCACGCCGGTCATGCGCACACGCGGTTTTTCGGGACCTGTCACCTTGCCAAAAAGACGGAGCGGCAGACCGGGCGATACACAACCTTGGCTCGATCCACCGGCATGATCCGCCTACTCGAACATCGAGCGGAAGTCGTCGACATTGTCCTTGGTGACGATGGTGATCGGCACGTCGATCACCGGCTCGACCTCGCCGCCGCCGATCAGGGTCATCGCGGCGTCGACCGCAGCCGCCCCCATGCCGTGCGGGTCCTGCTGGACCACAGCAGCGACGAAGCCGTCGTCGATCGCCTTGATCACCTGCGCGGTCAGATCCCAGCCGAACACCTTGACCCGGTCGGTCGCCCCCTGCGCCTCGACCGCCGCGACCGCGCCGACCAGGGCGGGCTCGCCGGTGGCGTAGATCGCGTTCATGTCAGGGTTGCCGGTCATCAGGTTCTCGGCCGCGGCAAGCGCGTTGTCCTGAATGTTGCGCCCGTCGACCACGCCGACGACCTCGACGGCGTCATTGGCCGCGATCGCAGTCTCGAAGCCCTCCTGACGGACGTTCTGGATGAAGGAGTTGAGCGCGCCGACGATCCCGATCCTGGCGCTACCGCCCATGTCGGAGTCGACATATTCGAGGAAATGCGCGCCGATGTCGCCGCCGGCACCGCCATTGTCGACGCCGATCTGCGCCTTTTGCGGTCCCTCCGGCAGGATCGCATCGACGGCGAGCACATGAATGCCGGCATCGGCCGCCTGCTGCACCGCAGGCATCACGCCATTGACGTCGATCGCCACGACGATGATCGCACCGACCCCTTCGGCGATATAGGTCTCGATGGCGTTGTTCTGCGCCGCCGGGTCGTTGTTGGCGTTGAAGATCACGAGCTCGGCGCCGGCCTTCTCGGCCGCCTCGGCAGCACCTTCGTTCATCTGGTTGAAGAACAGCGCCTGCTGATTGATCTGCACCAGTGCAATGGTCGGCTCCTGAGCCTTGACCGCACCGAACGTCGTGACGATGCCAGCCACAGCCAGCGCCAATATTGACCTCATTCGCGTTCTCCCTGGTTTGTTTGCTTTTGTCGTCGTCGATGGATTCAACATAGCAGCTTTGGAAGAGACCGCCACGCCTGCTCTCGCCTCCCCCCGCTCCTCGCCCGGCTGCCGAGCGACCAGCTGACCACAGACGGCGTCGGCTCAGCCCGTCGATCCTGGACTTTGGGTTGCATTTTCTGCCATGGTTTCTCTCCCCGACCCGGCCGATGAAGTATTGTGTCACGTTGAAGCGGCCGCCTTTGATTCCTTGACAATATGCTACGGTCTTTGCCGGCATGATCGACCGGACTGCGGGAAAGCCACCGAGAAGAAAAGGGATTCGGGAATGCGTGAGAACGGGATCGGGGCGACGGTCGCCAATGGCGGTACGGTATTCGTCGCACATGGACTCATCCCGGACATTCACGGCGGCTCGGTGCGCTATGGGATGAAGATGCAGGAGTTCGGCGACCGCTTCATCACGCTCTTAAGCGAGCTTCGCCTGATGCAGCAGACGAGTGCCTGGGTACATTCGGCCGTGCGCCCGCGAGAAAGCCGCCAGGATGGCCCCTGACGCCGCGCGCTCGATCACCGTGGTCGGCGCTGGCATCGTCGGCGTTGCCACGGCCTGTTACCTGCTGAGGAACGGGCACGAGGTTACGATGATCGATCGCGGCGCGCCGGGCGGGGGCTGCTCCTTCGGCAATGCGGGCAGCCTGTCCGCAGGCTCTTGCGTGCCGCTCGCGCTGCCCGGCATCCTGAGGAAGGTGCCGGGCTGGCTAGCTGATCCGGAAGGACCACTGCATATCCGTGTCGCTCATCTGCCGAAGGCCCTTCCCTGGCTCTGGCGCCTCCTGCGCGCCAGCCGTCCGGCCGAGGTCGAGCGCATCGCCGACGGCCTGCGCGCCCTGCACAAGGGTACGTTCGACGCCTATGATCCGCTTCTCCGCTGGGCCGGCTGCACCGAGCTGATCCAGTGCCACGGCCAGCTCCTCCTTTACGACACCAGGGCCGAGCTCGATGCGAACGCTGCCGGACTCAAGATCCGAAGGGATCGTGGCGTCGAGGTGGAGACCCTGAACCGGGACGAGCTCAGGCAGCTGGAGCCGGCGCTGGCACCGATCTTCGAGCACGCCGCCTTTCTCCCGGAACAGGGACAATGCGCCAATCCCTTCGGGCTGGTGCAGCGCATGGCCGCGCAGTTCGCCGCTGACGGCGGTGTGATCGAGCGCGCCGAGATCAAGGGGGTCGAGATCGAGGACGGACGCCCGGCACGGCTGCGCACCGATCAGGGAACCAGGCCGTTCGATCGCCTGGTCATCGCGGCTGGTGCCTCGTCGGGCGAGCTCGCCCGCCAGCTCGGGAGCCCCGTGCCGCTGGAGACCGAGCGCGGCTATCATGTCACCGTCGCCGATCCGAGGGTGACCACGCGCATCCAGGCGATGTGGGTTCGACACGCCTTCATCGCCACGCCGATGGCGATGGGCATGCGCTTCGCCGGCACGGTCGAGCTTGCCGGCCTCGACGCACCGCCGAACCCGGCACGCGCGAAAATCCTGCTGGAGCACGGCAAGCGCATGGTGCCGGGCATCGACACGGCCAATGTGACCACCTGGATGGGCCACCGACCGAGCCTCCCCGACACGCTGCCGGTGATCGACCGCTCGCCGCATTTCGACAACGTTCACTTCGCCTTCGGCCATGGCCACACCGGCTTGATCGCTGGCGCCGTCACCGGCCGGATCATCGCTGACCTGATCGGCGGGCGAGAGCCGGCGATCGACATGGCCCCTTATCGCATCGATCGCTTCTGATCGCCCGTTTGCGGATCGGATGGGATGGGTCAGCCGGGTTGGTCGCCAGTGGCGGCCTGAGACCTTGACGGCCTTTCCCCTATCGAAAAGCCTGATCGCAATAAGCGTGGTATCACAGCATGCTGAGTTTTCCAGGGAGGGTCGATTGGATAGGATGGATCTTGCCGGCAGGACGGCCATGTCACCGGGGCCGGCACATGGATCGGCGCCGAGATCGCCTGATCCGGCCCATTGCCTGTTGTTCGATGCCCTCTTTGCCTCGAACGACCAGGGACAGCCGGTCGACGTGGTCAGGGTTTGAGCGGAATGACCGAAAGTCCCATCTTCACCGACATCGATTACGACAAGCCTGGCAAGCAGGTCGGTTTTCTCCATCTCCCCCACTCGCCCCACAGCGACGCCTGGGGGACGATCGCGATCCCGATCGCGGTGATCGCCAACGGCACCGGGCCGACCGTGCTCGCGACCGGCGGCAATCACGGCGACGAGTATGAAGGCCCGATCGCGCTTGCCCGCCTGACCCGCGAGCTGGAGCCGGAAAAAATCCAGGGCCGGCTCGTCGTCATCCCCGCCCTCAACACGCCGGCGGTCATCGCCGGACGTCGCACGTCCCCGCTGGACGGCAAGAATTTGAACCGCTGTTTTCCCGGCGACCCGACCGGCACGGCGAGCGAGCAGATCGCGCATTACACCAGCCAGGTGCTGTTCGCCATGGCCGATCTGGTGATGGATCTTCATTCCGGCGGCTCGTCGCTGGAGATGATCCCGAGCGCCTTCGTCGAGCCGACCGCGGACCCGGCGCACATGCAGCGCAATCTCGACGCCGTGCTCGCCTTCGATGCGCCGCTCAGCGTCATCCACCATGTCCCCGGCGAGCCGCGCACCTCCAACGCCACCGCGGTGCGCATGGGCAAGACCATGGTCGGCTCGGAGCTCGGCGGCTCGGGGGCGGTGTCGATCGAGGGGCTGAGGGCGACCGAGCGCGGCATCTGCAACGTCCTCGCTCATCTCGGCATGGTCGACGAAGGGATGAAACGGCCGCCGTTTCAGCGGCGCACGCGCCTCCTTCGAGCACTCGGCCACGACGCCCATGTCTACGCGCCCGCGGCCGGCGTGTTCGAGCCCTTTCACGAGCTTGGCGCCGAGGTCGAGGCGGGCGAGCCGGCGGGTGCGGTGCATTTCCTCGACGATCCCGGACGCGAGCCGGTGCTTGCGCATTTCCGTAGACCGGGGACAATCTTCTCCCGCCGTGCACCTGGCCAGGTGCTGCGCGGCAGCTGCGTCGCCGTGGTCGGGGCCGAACAGGAGACAGGATCATGAGCCTTTCCGACGAGCTCGCCTATATGAGCGCCGCCGAGCTGGCGCTGAAAATTCGAACCAAGCAGCTCTCGCCGGTCGAGGTTGTGGACGCCTTCATCGGCCGGATCGAGGCGCGCAATCCGTCGATCACGGCGTTCGTCTATTATGGGTTCGAGGACGCGAGGAACGCCGCGAAGGAGGCCGAGAAGGCGCTGATGTCAGGCGCCGACATCGGGCCCTTGCACGGCGTGCCGAGCGCGATCAAGGATCTGTTCGACTTCAAGCCCGGCTGGGTCGGCACCTTCGGCGGCATCCGCGCGTTCAAGGATCGGCGGGATGACTGCTACTGCCCGTTCGCCGAGCGCATGGAGAAGGCGGGCGCCATTCACCTCGGCAAGACCAACAGCCCGACCCTCGGCTTCAGAGGTGTGTGCGACAACTACCTGTTCGGTCCCTCGAAAAATCCGTTCGATGTTCGAAAAAACACGGGCGGCTCGTCTGGCGGCAGCGCCGGCGCGGTCGCGGACGGGCTCCTGCCGCTCGCCGAAGGCACGGATGGAGGCGGCTCGATTCGCATCCCGTCATCCTGGTGCGGCGTCTTCGGCTACAAGGCTGCGGCGGGGCGCCTTCCCATGGTCACACGGCCGAACGCCTTCGGCGGCGTCATACCTTTCCTGTTCGAGGGCGCGATTACGCGCACGGTCGAGGACTCGGCCCTCGCCCTTTCCATCCTCGCCGGCTACGACCCGCGCGATCCCTTCTCGCTCGACGAGACGGTCGACTATCTCGCGGCGACGCGCCGCTCCATCCGCGGCATGAAGATCGCGTATAGCCCCGACTTCGATATTTTCCCCGTGGATCGGCGGGTCGCCGAGACCGTGGCCAAGGCGGTGCGCGCGTTCGAGGAGGCGGGCGCGCATGTCGAAGAAAAAAAACTCGGCATCACCCGCAGCCAGCAGGAGCTGTCCGATCTCTGGTGCCGCATGATCATGCCCGGCACGCTGCTCTTCTTCGACACCCTCAAGGAGAGCGGCATCGACGTCCTGAAGGACCACGCGGACGACCTGCCGCCGCAAGTCCACGCCTGGGTCGAGACCGCGAGCAAGATGACCGCGCTCGACATGGTCAGAGACCAGGCGATGCGCAGCGAGATCTACGATGCCGTCCAGAATGTTTTTGCGACCCATGATCTCCTAATCACCCCCACCCTCGCATGCCTCCCGGTCGAGAACGGCACCGACGGCAACACGGTTGGCCCGACCGCGATCAACGGCGAGCCGACCGACCCGCTGATCGGCTGGTGCATGACCTACCCCATCAACTACACCGGCCACCCGGCGGCCTCGGTCCCGGCGGGACTTGCGGATGGACTGCCGGTCGGCATGCAGATCGTCGGGCGGCGCTATGCGGATGCCGACGTGCTGGCGGCGAGCGCCGCGTTCGAGCGCATTCGGCCGTGGGCGGAAAGTTATGGGGTTTGCAGGGGGCGGACGGTGTGAGGTGGTGCGTTTACGAGGTCAGCTTCGTGCCGATATTGATGAAGAAAGGCTGCTTGATTTGAGTTCGGCAGTAGCGATGTCATGGGCTCTTTGTCGGGTTGATGCCCGATTTCGCATTTGTTGCGAGCTGTTGCGCTTGGGATGAGCGAACAACATCTCGACCTTCTTGCGATCGCGCTTTGACGTTTCACCGGCAAGACGTTCCGGATGGAGGCCCAACCGATCCATCACCCGCTCGATCATGGTTCGTGCTGCACCGACTTCGGCCTGACGGATCGCCCGTGTCGCCTCGACATCGACGATAATAGCGTTGTCGGTGTCGACCAGATAATTGGTGGCATAGGCGAAGAAAGCCGGCCCTCGAAGCGCCCCGGTCCATTGGGCTGCCGGATCCGACGGCGAGACGAACTTCGGCGTCACCTCGCTTGCCGCCCCGAACGCAGCATCGTCGAGCGTCGCCAGATACTCTTGGACGGCTTGTTTGGCGTCCGCTGGGACCGCAGCAGGATCCCATTCCCTGCCGGGAACAGAACGTTGCTTCTTGGCATCGGCCCGGATCAGGCTGGCATCGACAGCAAAACCTTCGCCACCGACCAGCCCCTCGTCGATGCAGCGTTGAACAACGCCCTCAAAGACACGGCGAAAGAGATCGCTCTCACGAAATCGACCATGACGGTTCTTCGAGAAGGTGGACTGATCGGGAACCTTGCCGCTCGAATCCAGCCGACAGAACCAGCGAAACGCCAGGTTCAGATGAACGTCCTCGCACAATCGACGTTCGGATCGGATGCCATAGCAATAGCCGATGAGCAGCATGCGGATCATCAACTCCGGATCCACGGAAGGCCGGCCGATCTGACTGTCGAAGGGCTTCAGATCCTGACGGACGCTCTCGAGATCGACAAAGATATCGATCTGGCGCTACAGATGGTTGGCAGGAACATGGTCGTCGAGACGAAAATCGTAAAATAGCTGCGCAGGCGCGGCTTGCCTGCCCATCATCGAACCGCTCTCCCAATCCCTTGAGTGAGGAGAACGAATCACGCCATCATCAATCAGTCGACGACCGCCTTTCTCATCAAAATCCGCCAGGACCGGACACTGCAGTCGAATTGCGTCATCGAGATCGCAACTGATCTGGATTGGATGGCACGAGGAAGACCATGCCCTCGCATGCTCAGCGCGTTGCCGAGGCTTCGGCCGAAGTCACCCCTTGCCCGCGCCGCTCGGCGGCGAGCGAGGTCAGGCCGAAATCGTCGAGGATGGCGTAGAACGCCGGGACGATGAAGATCATCAGGAGAGTGGTCGCCATCAGCCCGAAGGCGATCGAGGTCACCAGAGGGATCAGGACCTGCGCCTGCAGGCTGGTCTCGAACAAAAGCGGTGTGACACCGGCGATGGTGGTGATCGAGGTCAGGAGGATCGCGCGGAAGCGCGCCGCCGCCCCCTTGGGCGCCGCCTCTGCGACGGTGACCACGCCCGGCTCATGCTCGTTCTTGATGAAGTTCACCAGGAGGATCGAGCCGTTCACCACGATGCCGGCGAGCGAGATCAGACCCAGCGTGCTCGGCAGCGAGAAGTCGATTCCGAGGGCGAGGTGCCCGAAAACCGCACCGACCAGCGCGAACGGGATGATGACCATCACCACCAGCGGCTCGACATAGCTCCGGAACTGAAAGCTCAGCAGCAGGAAGACGCCGATCAAGCCAATCAGGAGCCCTGAGAGCATCGAGCGCTGGGTGGTTGCGGCCTCCGCATTCTGGCCCTCCGTGCCCACGATCAGGCCCGGATACCGCTCGACAAGCTCGGGAAAGAAGCGCGTCTGGGCGTCGTGCACGATCTCGTTGGCATTGGCGCTCGCGGTGTCGACGTCGCCGGTGACCGTCACCGCCGGCAGCCGGTCGATTCGGCTGATACGCGTGTAACCCCTGTCCTCCTCGATCCGGGCGACGGCGGCGAGCGGCACGCGCTCGCCGGCGGGCGTCTGCACGGTGAAGGCGTCGAGGTCACCCAGGCTGTCGCGGCTGGTCTCGGCGAGGCGAAGGTCGACTTCGTAGCTCTCGACGCCGATCTGGATCTCGTCGGCGGTGACGCCATAGAAGGCGGCGCGAAGCTGCTGGGCGATCGCCTGGGCATCGAGCCCGAGTGCGCCGGCGCCGTCTCGAAGGGATAGCCGCAGCTCAGGCTTGCCCGCCTGCAGGTCGTCCGCGATGTTGTAGGCGCCCTGATAGCGTCCGAACCAAGCCTGCAGATCGGCGGCGGCCCGCGCCAGCATATCGACGTCGGGGTGGCGAAGGCGGACCTCGATCGCGCGCCCCGCAGGCCCCAGCGCTGGCTCGGTGAGGTTGAGCCGCTGGATCTCGGGGATGACGGGCATCTCGTCGCGCCAGGCGGTCAGCACCTCGTCGTTGGTCGCTGCCCTGGCGTCACCCTGCAGCAGGTCGACATTGATCGTCGCGAGATAGGCGCCGGTGGTGCCGGCATCGACGTTCTCGCTGAACCGCACCAGCACGTCCCGAACCAGCGGCGACCCCGCGGGGGTCTCGGACGACAAGTTATCGTTGGTTCGGGCGAGGGCCGCCAGCACCTCCTCGACCACCGCCTCGGTGTCTTTGAGCGTGGCGCTGGCGGCGAGCTCGATGCGCGCTTCGAGCTGATCGCCGTCGATCTCGGGAAAGGCCTGGAACTTGAGCACGCCGCCGGCGATCACGGCAATCGAGACGAGGAACAGCAACCCGCCGATGCCCAGCGTGAGATAGCGATGCGCCACGGCGAGGGTCGCGAGCGGCGTGACCACTTGGTCGCGAAGGTGGGTGATGCCCTGCTCGACCCGGCGATTGAGCGCCGAGCGCCGATCGGCCGCCGCCCCGTGCGCCAGGTGGTTCGGCAGGATCAGGAAAGCCTCGACCAGGGAGACCGCGAGCACCAGGATCATCACGATCGGCACCACCCGCAGGATCTCGCCGATGTCGCCCTTGAGGAAGGCGAGCGATCCGAAGATCGCGACGGTCGTGAAAAAGGAGGAGAGGATGCTCGGCAGGACCTGATGCGCCCCCTCGATCGACGCCGCCAGCGGACCCAGCCCCTGCTCGCGCTTGGTGGCGATGTTCTCGGCGATGACGATCGCGTCGTCCATCAGGATGCCGATCACGATCAGGAGGCCGACCATGCTCAGCATGTTGATCGAGATGCCGAGCACCGTCATCGCCGCAAGGGCGCCCAGGAAGGACACCGGCAGGCCCATGCCGATCCAGAACGCCTGGCGCAGGCCGAAGAACAGCCACATCACCAGTAACACCAGCGCCAGGCCCTGCAGGCTGTTCGTGATCAGCATCTGCAGGCGGTCCTCCAGGATGTCGGAGCCGTCTCGGGTCACGGTGAGCGCGACACCGGGCGGCAAAGCCGGGCGCGCCTGTTCGAGGAAGGCCTCGATCGCCGCCATCACCCGGAGCGTGTCGTCCACCGTGGTCTTCGACACGTCGAGCAGGGCCGCGCGCTCACCGTTGAACAGGGTCCTGACCTCGTCGTCCTCAAATCGGTCCGAGATCCGGGCGATGTCGCCGAGCCTGATCTGGCCGCCCGAGGCGCTGGAGGCGACCACCACGTCCCGATAGGCGTCGATCGCCAGACGCTCGTCGGCGAAGCGCAGCAGCGTCGCGCCGTCCTCGGAAACGATCTCGCCGGCGGGCAGATCGACATTCTGCCTGGTGATCACTGCGGCGAGGTCGTCCAGGCTGAGACCGAGCTCGCGCGCGACCGCATCGGCGACCTCGATGCGGATCTGGCGGTCGGAGAAGCCCTTGATCTCGATCTGCGGGATGCCGCCGAAGCGCAGCATGCGCGCCTTCAGATCCTCGGCGAGGGTTTTCAGCACCGTCGGATCCTCAGGCCCGGTGATCGCGATCGAGGCGACGAACTCGGTTCGGCCGAGCTGGGTGATCACCGGGTCCTCGACGGTGTCGGGAAAGTCGTCGATCGCCTCGATCTCGGTCTGGATGTCGAGAAAGAATCGGTCGAGATCCTCCCCCTGGCGCATCTCGATGGTGGCCACGCCGGCATTCTCACGCGCCTCGCAGCGCACCTCGGTGACGTTCTCGACACCGTCGACCGCATCCTCGATGCGCAGGCAGACCGCGCGCTCGACATCTTCGGGCGAGGCGCCGGAATAGACGACGTTGACCTGCACGTCGCGCGGCTGAATGCGCGGAAAGGTCTCGCGCAGCAGGGACGGCGTCGCTATCAGGCCAAGGATGAGAAAGGCGGCCATCACCAGATTGGCGGCGGTGGGATGGCCGGCGAAGAAGCGGATCATTCGCCGGCCTCCGCACCCCGCGCCTTAGGCATGGCAACGAGATCGATGCGCGCTGCCGTCTCCTCGTCGGCCTGGGGCGCCAGCAGCATGCCTTCGATCGCCGGCGTCGGATCGCTGATCACTACCCGCTCGCCGGCCTCGATCCCGTCGCCGATCACAGCGACGTCCTGATAGCTGTAGGCGACCGTGACCTCGCGAAAGGCAAGGCGATCCTCACCGTCCGCGATCATCACCTTGCCGTTCCTCACGGCATCGCGTGGCAGCAGGATGACGTCGGGCACGGCGGGGGCGAAGAGCTCGACCTCGGTGAACATGCCCTTGATCAAGGGCGGGCGCACGCCCGGTATCGCCTGCTCGTAGGGCCGGTCGACGGCGACAATCACGCCGATCGAGCGGGTTTCGGGGTCGACCGTGTCGCTGATCCGGCGGACATCGGCGTCCCAGCCCTCGCCGGTGAGGGGAAAGCCGACCCGCACCGTGGCGCCGAGGCCGGCCGAGGGCGGCACCTGACCGACGGCCCGTCCCGCCGGCGCTTCCAGAGCGCCGAAGGCGAAGCCGACGAAGCCCGCCATCTGCTGCGGCGGGATCTGCACGTCGATCTCGGCCGTGGCGATGCCGTCCAGGCTCCCCAACGCCGTGCCGACGCCGACATACTGGCTGACCTCGACATCCGCCGCGGCGACGCGGCCGTCAAAGGGGGCCTCGATCACCGTGCGCTCGAGATCGAGCCTGGCGATATCCAGCGTCGCCTCGGCCACCGCCTGCCGCTGCTCCAGCGCCCTGATCGACGACGGCAGGAGCGCGAGCTGGTTTTCCAGGTCCTGAACCCGGGCACGCTGGGCGAGGACCGCGCTCTCCTCGGTCTCGACGGTCGCAGCGGCCACGGTGTTGCGCTCGGCCAGGTCCTGCTGGCGTTTGAGGTCGCGCTCGGCGATGGCGAGCGACCGGGTCTCGATGTCGAGGGACCGTGTGAGCGTGTCCCTCGACAGCACGGTCTGCTCCAGCTCGGCCGCAGCGCTCTCGATCTCCGCCTCGGCCTGGGCGATGGCGAGGCGATACTCCTCCTCGGCGATGCGCACCATCACGTCGCCGGCTGCCAGTGTGCCGCCGCGCACGAAGTCCGGGCTCACCTCCTTGATGCGCCCGGCCACCTGGGCGACCGCCTGCCAGATCTTCGCCGGCTGCACCACACCGAAACCGGCGACCCGCGGCACGAAGGGGCCGGGCTCGGCGATCAGCACCCGTACCGGCACGGGCACCTCACCGGGCTCGACCGTCGCCGGCGGCGCCCTGTCCGACACCGCGTAAGCCAGAACGGCCGCACCGAGCGCCAGCGGCGGCAAAATCATCAGCTTTCGGAGAGGAGACAAGACGCACCTTTCTTATGAGAGCGCCGGGATTCCCGCGGTTTCAGCGCCGGATCTATCGCAAGCTATCAGCCCCAACGACGACGGCCAACTGAGATCCGATCCATTTTGGCGAAAGCCAGCGACTACGTTTTGTCGATAAAGGCTGGCCGGAAAGTACTTCCTCTACAGCTGGTTGCCGGCCGGTTAGGGTCTTGGTTGTGCGGAAACGCTTGGTGATTTCGGCTTTTGCGGCTCGCTTCTGTCATCATCGGTTTGGTCGCCCAAAGCGCTCGATTGTCGTGTTTCGCTACGCTGCACGGCTCTCAGGCCGTCAGATTGAAGGATTCGGGCGAACAAGCGATTTTTGGAGCTGAAGACGGCCGGATTAGGCCCGGATCGCCTGGATCAGCGGCGTGATGCCGAGAATGTTGGTGACACGGGTGAGGTTGTAGGCGAGCAGCCAGGGTCAAGAGCGGAATTAGAGATCCTCTGCTTACACTGTCCCCTACTCACCAAACGGCGCCTCATCCAAAAACCGCCGCAGCACCTTCCCCGTAATCCGCGCGACGTTGTTGCCGTAGCCGTTTTGTGAAAGCGAACCGCACCGGGCGATTGAGCCTGTGGAAAAAACCGCACCGCCCGCGGCGGTTTCGCAAAAAAGAAAGATCGGCGGGTTTGCCGGAGGCTGTTTGGTTTGAGTCACGCGACCATAGCGAGACCCTGGTTGTCCGCATAGAAGCGGGCTTCAGCTTCTGCGGGCGGGATGTTGCCGATGGGTGAGGTCGGGTTGGTCGACCCATTCGAGCGTGGCGAACTCGACGGCTTTCTTCCAGGGGCCTCGGCGGCGGATCCTTCGGTCTTGAACAGACCGATCACGGTCTCGGCGAGCGCATTGTCGTAGCTGTCGCCGACGCTGCCGACCGAGGGTTCGATGCCAGCGTCGGCCAGGCGTTCGGTGTACTTGATCGACACATATTGCGAGCCCCTGTCGCTATGATGAACCAGGCCATCGGTCTCGGCGGGCCGGCGGTCATGCAGCGCCTGCTCGAGAGCATCGAGGACGAACCCGGCCTGCATGGAACGGGAGACCCGCCAGCCGACGATCCGGCGAGCGAAGGCGTCGATCACGAAGGCGACATAGACGAAGCCCGCCCAGGTCGCCACGTAGCTAAAATCCGAGAGCCAGAGCGCGTTCGGACGCGGCGCATGGAACTGGCGGTTCACCCGATCCTCCGGACAGGGCGTGACGGCGTTGCTGACGGTCGTCCTCACCGCCTTCCCCTGACGGCGCCTGCCAGGCCCATGTCCGTCATCAGCCGCGCGACGGTGCATCTGGCGACGGCAATGCCTTCACGGTTCAGTTGTCGCCACACCTTGCGCCAAGGATTTTGGGCGCACGCCATAGACCTCGAAGTTCTCCCGCCACACCCGCCGGATCTCCGGTCGCAAGTCAGTGTCTCGCCTGGCGCGCCTGGACATCAGCGAGGGATCGGTCCGCCGCGCGGCGTGAGCACGGTAGGTCGACGGAGCGATCGGAAGGACCCTGCAGATCGGCTCGACCCCGTACGCGCTGCGATGCTCGTCGATGAACATCTTCATTTCTTCATAGGGCGGTCGAGCTCCGCCTGGGCGAAAAATGCGGATGCCTTGCGCAGGATCTCGTTGGCCTGGCGCAGCTCACGGTTCTCCCGCTCCAGCGCCTTGAGGCGTGCAAGATCATCGCTGGTCGGCCCAGCACGTTGCCCAGCATCGCGCTCCGGCGCCGAACCCAGTTGCGCAGGGTCTCCGTCGAACAGCCGATCTTCGGCGCAATCGACTGGATCGCCGCCCATTGCGACGGGTGATCCTTTTGATGTTCCAAAACCAGGCGAACAGCGCGCTCGCGCACCTCAGGTGAATAGCGTGTCGATGTCTTTGTCATGGCTCCAACTTCTCAAGCTTTGGAGCCTCCGGCAAACCCGGCGCGGTTCACGGCGTGGACGAGGTCGTTTTGCGAGCCGGTGAGGTCGGGGGACATGACGTTGATTTCTTCGCCAGAATCAGGTCGGTGTGGTTTTCCGAGGATGCGAGCACCAGGAGATTGGCGGGGATGCCGAGGGCGTGGTCGGCGCGGTCGACCTCGGGGCCGGCGGCGCCGCCACCCTACAGCAACAGCCGCCTGCGGATCGTGGTCTTGGCGCTGTCGAGGAGGACGGCGAGGAGCATCAGGCCGCCCCGCACCTGCATGTAGTAGGCGTCCAGGCCCATGACGTTGATCGCGGTGTCGATCGATGAAAGCAGCAGCACGCCGGCGAACACGCCGGATAGCCGGCCGATGCCGCCGCGCAGGGATACGCCGCCGATGACCACCGCGGCGAAGGCTTCGAACAGCATGCCGATTGGGAGTCGCCCCGTTGGTGCGCGCGGCGAGGAGCCAGCCGGCCAGGGCTGCCAGCACGCCTGAGAGGATGAAGACGGTGTAGAGCACGCGCTCGACGTCGATGCCGGCACGGAAGGGGGCGGTGGGGTTGCCACCGACCAGGTAGACATGGCGGCCGAAGCGCGTGCGCGTGAGGTGGAGATGGAAGATCACATAGGCGAGCGCCAGGATGATCACCAGGAGCGGCAGGCCCAGGACGTTCGCCGTCGCCACGGCGCGGAAGCTGTCCGGAAGGCCGTACATCGAGCGGCCGCCGGTGAGGACGAGGCCGAGGCCGCGGATCGCGATGTACATGGCGAGGGTGACGATGAAGGCATTGATGTGCAGGCGGATGACCAGGAAGCCGTTGAAGGCGCCGGCGAGCGCCCCGAAGGCGAGCACCACCAGCAGCGTCATCCAGGGCGCCAGCTCCAGGCCGGAGGCGGAGCCGCGCTCGGCGGCAAGCCAGGCGGCGATCATCGCGGCGAACGCCATGACCGACTCGACCGAGAGATCCATGTGGCCCGCGATGATGCAAAAGGAGAGGCCGATCGCGATCAGGCCGACGAAGGTCGCGTGCTGCAGGATGTTGAGGAAGATGCCGATCTGAAAAAAGTTCTCGATGGTGAGCGAGAACAGGATGAGGATGACCGCGAGGATCAGCCAGACCAGATGGTCGAGAATGAGGTTCAGCACCCGCGCATGACGCTGCGCGGGTGCCGCCGGAAGGGTTTGCGTGCTCAAACCTCAGTCATCCAAGCGCCTACGCGGCGGGCGAGACTCATGAAAGTCAAGCCCACCGCGGCTCGCGGTCATTGGACGGGCTGGACGGGCTCGGTGGGCGGGGTGAGGTTGCCCCAGAAGCGGGTGTCGTCGACGTTCTCGGGCGTGATCGCGGCACCCGGGATCTTCAGGTTCGGGCCCCAGTCGGTCGTCTCGAGCACGGAGGAGAGACCGGTGACGTCGTACGTCCCGGGCTCCAGCTCCTCGCCGCGGATGATCTTGTCGGCGAACATGGCGAGGCCGTAGATCTGGGCGTAGAGCGGCTGCTCGACCTCGACCTGCTGCCAGCCGGAGCGGATGTTGTCGAGACCGACGGGGGCGCCGTTGGAGGCCATCAGCATGATCTCGCCCGGCTGTTTTCCTTTACCCTCGAGGATCGAGACGATCGGCACCGTGAGGTGGGCGGCGTGGCAGAAGATCATGTCGATCTGATCGTTGACCAGGAGCTGATCCTCGACGATGTCGGCGGCGTTGGACGCCTCCCACTGCATCGCGGCCTTGGTGATGATCTCGACGTCGGGGGCCTCCGCGGCCATGCGCTCCTCGAAGCCCTGCTGGATGTCGAGGGTATAGTTGTCGCCGGGATCGCCGAGCACCTGGAGGACGGTGCCGGACGGCGAGCCGTGGCGTTCGGTCAGGAGGCGGATCGCCTCGCCGGCTGCGACCTGGCCGATCTCGACCGTGCCGGCGACCGAGGTCAGCTCGAACTCGGTGGTGCGAATCTGGCGATCATAGTTCATCACCGGGATGCCGGCGGCGCGCGCCTTCTCGACACCAGGGACGATCGCGTCGAAATCGACCGCGTTCATGATGATCGCATCGGGGCCGAGCGCGATCACGTCTTCGAGCTGGTTGAGCTGGCGGTTCGCCTCGTTCTGGGCGTCGAGCGACTTCACCTCGTAGCCGAGATCGCCGAACACGCCCTCGATCGCCTTTTGGCTTTCGGTCTGGAACTCGTCGAGCAGCGTCGGGATCATGTAGTAGATCGTGCCCTTGTCCTGCGATGCCACGGGCATGGCGGTTACTGACAGGGCCAGAGCCGCGGCGGCAAGCGTGGTGCGGCGAGACAATCCTGGCATGATGACCTCCCTGGATTTTTTCTTGCTATGGTCCGATTAAATCGCGCGATGGCCGCGCGATCAATCGATTTCCCCGGCTTCGTCGCTCAATTCGCCGGTGATCAGGTCGACGATCTCTTCCGCACTGGTGCTCTGCACCCGGCGCTCGCCGGTGACGCGGCCGTGACGAAGGACGATGATCCGGTCCGCCACCTGGAAGGCGTGCAGCACGTTGTGGGTGATGACGACGACGGCCACGCCCTGCTGCTTCACCCGATTGATCAGCTCCAGGCCGCGCCGCGTCTGGGCGACGCCGAGCGCTGCGAAGGGCTCGTCGAGAAGCACGAGGCGGCCGCCCCAATGGACGAAGCGGCAAAGCTCGATCGCCTGACGCTGGCCGCCGGAGAGGTGCTCGACGTCGGTGCGCACCGAGGGGATGTGGGTGCCGATGTCGGCAAGCGCCTTTTCGGTCTCCGCCTGCATCGCCGCCTCGCGCAGGATCTCGACGCCGGCGACCTTGCGCACCAGCTCCCGGCCCATGAAGAAATTGGCGACCACGTCGACGTTCAGGCAAAGCGACAGATCCTGATAGACGGTTTCGATGCCGAGCGCCTTGGCGGTCGTCGGACTGTCGAGCCTGACCTCCTCGCCATCGAACTGGATGCGGCCGCCGCTTGGCTCCAGCGAGCCGGAGAGGATCTTGATCAGGGTCGACTTGCCGGCGCCGTTATCGCCGAGGAGCGCCACCGCCTCGCCGGGATAGACCTCGAAGGTAACGCCGTCGAGCGCAGTCACCGCGCCGAATCGCTTGCTGACATTGTCGACGCGCAGCAGTGCTTCGGACTTACGCTGCACCGCGTCGGTGCTCATGATTTCGCCTCGGGGAGGATTTGACCGCCGTCGACCACGATGGTGGTGCCGGTGATGAACGCCGCCTCGTCGGAGGCGAGGAACAGCACGGCGTTGGCGACGTCCTCGGGCGCGCCCAGGCGGCCGAGCGGCACCGAGCGGGTCATCGCGTCGATGAACTCGGCCGTGCGCTCGGCCTTCATGCCCTCGGTCAGAATGTTGCCGGGCTCGATGCCGTTCACGGTGATGCCGAAGGGTGCGGCCTCCATGGCGGCAGCCTTGATCAGGCCATTGATGCCGGCCTTGCTCGCGGAGTAGTGGGCGTGCCCGGGCTGGCTCACCCGCGGGCCGGTGATCGAGGAGGTGAGCACGATCCGGCCGTAACGCTGTTGCTGCATCGGCTGGAGGCAAGCCTGGATCGCCAGGAAATTGCCGCGGAGGTTCACGCCGAGGACGTCGTCCCACTCCTCGACCGAGATGTCGGGCAGCATCGAGTACGGAAAGATGCCGGCGTTCTGGCAGAGGATGTCGACGCGGCCGAAGCGGTCGAGCGTCGCCGACACCAGCGCGTCGACATCCGCCTTCCTGCCGACATCCGTCTTGACGAACTGCGCGCCGACACGCGCGGCGGTCGCCTCGCCCGGCTCGTCGTGCCAGTCGGCGATGGTCACCTCGGCGCCGTCCCGGATCAGCCGCTCGGCGATGCCGGCGCCGATGCCCTGGGCAGCGCCAATGACGATCGCGACCTTGTCCTGCACGCGTCCCGCCATGGCGTTCCCTCTCCCTCGACCTTGGTTCTCATCGGACATGGTAGCGGCCATGTCGTGTTCCTGTCTCCTACTTCACGGCACCCGCGGTCATGCCCTTGATGATGTAGCTTTCCAAAAGAATACCGATCAGGACCAGCGGCATGATGCCCGCGGTCGAGAGTGCGGCCATGGCCCACCAGTTGATGCCCTGGCTGCCGGTCTGGCTGGCGATCATCACCGGCAGGGTCTTGGCGTCGGTGCTGGTGAGCAGGGCGGCGAAGAAATATTCGTTCCAGCAGAGCACCAGGGAGAGGATGAAGGCGGCGACGATGCCGGGAAGGACGAGCGGCAGCACGATCTTCAGGAACGCGCCCCAGATCGACAGGCCGTCGACCAGGGCCGCCTCTTCGAGCTCGACCGGGACAGAGGCGAACTGGTCGCGCATGATCCAGATGACGATCGGCAGCACCATGAGGGTGTAGATCGCGATCATGCCGATGCGGCTGTCGAGCAGGGCGAGCTCCTTGTAGAGCACCAGGAAGGGCAGTGCCAGCACGACCGGCGGCAGGATGAGCTGGGAGAGGAAGAAGAAGGAGATGTCCGAATTCCGCATGAAGCCGAAGCGGTAGGAAAAGCGGCTGAGGCCGTAGGCGGCGAGCGAGCCGAGCGTGACCGCGAGCGCCGATGCGCTGACCGAGATGATCACGCTGTTGAAGAAGCGTTTCAGGAACTCGGCGCGCACGGTCGAGGTGCTGAAGAGGGTGTCCGGCGACAGGCCGAGGGACTTCCAGCCGAGCCAGGCGGGCGCGTAGTCGACGAAGGGCACAAGATTGCCCTTCATCACGTCGGGGGCCATTTTGAACGATGTGGTAAGCGTCCAGTAGATCGGGAAGATGCAGACCGCGGCCCAGGCGATCAGCAGGCCGTAGATGACGAGGCGCATCGCCCACCCGCGAAGGTTGTCGTTGCGATCCAGTGCCTGTCCGGCGTGCGCCGCCATCAGCCCGGCCCCGTCACGCGCCTGACCAGGCGCTCGGAAAGTTTCAAAAGAACGGTCATGAAGATGACGATCGCCACCAGATAGACCATGGCCAGGAGTGTGCCGTAGCCGACATTGGAGCGATCCCGATATTCGCGGAAGATGAAGCTGGTCACTGAATCGGTGGCGCCGCCGGGCCCGCCTGACGTGACGTTGATGATGATGTCGGCGAGCTTCAGCTTGAAGATGATGCGGATCATCACGGCGGTGATCGAGACCGGCAGCATCAAGGGGAAGGTCACGCGCCAGAAACGCTGCCAGGAGCTGGCGCCGTCGACCTCGGCGGCCTCCAAAATGTCCTTCGGCATCGCCTGGAGGCCGGCGAGGATCATGATCATCATGAACGGGATGAAGGTCCAGGCGTCCATCGCCATGATGGTGAGCCTGGCGATCTCGGGCGAGCCGAAGAAGGAGGGCTGTTCCCAGCCGAGCCACTTGCCGAGACGGGCGAGCGGCCCGAAGCGGGGCTCGAGCATGGACTTGCCGACCATCCACGAGACCGCGACCGGGGACAGCATCAGCGGCAGGAGAAAGACGACGCGCCAGAATTTTCTCGCCCGGATGTCGGCGTTCAAAAGCAGGGCGAGGCCGAAGGCGATCGCATATTCCACCAGGATCATGGCGGTGTAGAGCACCATGTTCCAAAGGGCGTTCCAGTAGAACGGATCGCCCATCATCTGGCGGATATTGTCGAAGCCGTTGAACCGGCGGCCGGTGAGCGACGAGAGATTCCAGTCGGAAAAGGCGATCCACAAAGCGAAGATCAGCGGGAACACCACCATGGAGATGACGAACAGCGCGGCCGGCAGAACGAACAGCGCCTTCTTGCCCTGCTCGCCATGGACCATCACGCGCGACAGGCAAAGGGCTGATGCCCAGAGGAAAAAGGCGAACAGCACCGGACGCCAGTTCTCGAAGCCGAACACGATCACGCCCTGATCGAACAGCGCCTGGGTGAGAAATGCCAGCAGCAGAACGCCGCTCGCGCCCCAAAGGAGCCACTGGCCGAACGCCCGTCTACCGGGCGAGATCCTGCCGGTGTCGACGGTGTGCAGACGATCGCCTTCGGCGGAGTTCATCGGTTCGGACCAGGCTTTGGTGACAATTTGTCCGGAGCCATTCTCTTTGCCGTTATCACCGCCTTAACCCCGAGCCCATAGGCTCCCTGTTCCGGTCCATGCGATCCTGGGAATCCGAGCCTCGCCCCAACCTTTCTGCCGGGCGGGCGGACTCCCAGGATCGCATGGACCGGATCACGACCATGACATGATCGAGTTAAGATATCGTTATCGCGCCGCCGGGCGGAGGCAATGATTGTGTCATGCCGAACGGCGTGCTGACGACGCATCAGGCAGCCCCGTCCATCACGATGTCCGGCCTCCGCACGGAATTCCAGGCGCTGAAACCAACGATCTGCCACCACGACCCGGCAAGTCGTGGCGCGGCATGTGGTTTCGAACCGATCCGTGAGATCGGCATGGTCGGCACGGCCCCGTCCGATGCCCGACTGGCCGGCCCCGAGGGATCGGCCATGCTCGGAGCAGATGGCCGGGGGTAAGTTCAGTGCAACTCGTTCCCGCGATCATCGTTTGGGGAGCCCGCATACCCCTGGCTGTCTGGGCACGTTCATCGAAAGCAGCGCAAACCCAATGAGGTGGCCACGCCACACGTCACCTAGAGGCCGAGGCTCGCCTTGTAGAGTTCGATCTGGCTGTCGCGGCCGATCTGGTCGGTGATCTTCTCCCAGGCGGCGGCGATGGCGTCGGCGGTTTCCTGCGCCGAGCCATACTGGCCGGCGAAGCCCTTGGCCAGCTCGTCCTCGGCGACCGAGTAGTATTGGAAGATGCCGGGGATGCGCGGCTCGATCGCGGCGTTGGGGTGGTTGTAGCTGTCCGCGTTGGAGCCGAGATAGTCCTCGACATAGGCGCGGTCGTAGCCCGCCTCCTCCCACTCCTCGAACACGAAATGCGATTGGCGATAGGGCTGAAAGCCCGAGGGATAGGCGGATGCCCAGAGCGAAATGTCCTTACCGCCGAGATGGGCGGCGGCGGACCAGGCCGCTTTGTGCTTTTTCTCGTCACCCTCGACCCTGGCCATGACATAGACGCCCCAGCCGATATAGGCCATGTTCGGCGCCTCGTTCTGTGTCTGCTCCCATTCGCCGGTCTTGGAATTGTAGACCTCGTCCGAGCCCGGAATGATGTCGAAGCCGACCACGTCGCCGACCACCGAGGTGTCCGAGGTGCGCGCGCTCGAGCCGACGTCACCCCACCAGGTCAGCGCCGAGCCGGTGCCGGCCAGGAACTGCTGGAAGGCGGTGGTGCCGGGATCGGCGTTGATCTGATCCGCCGGGAAGGTGTCCATGATGTCCATGACTTCCTGGATCGCGCGCACGAAGGCGGGGTTGTTCACGCGCGGCGTCATGGTGTCCGGATCGAACAGCCAGGCCGGGTCGTCCGGGTGCTTGGCGTAGGCGGTCGCGCGGTCCTCGAGGAAGTAGAAGCCGAAGCCGCCCCAGCCCTTGAGCGGATCGAGGAAGCCATGGGCGTCGAGACCGGTCAGCGGATCGGTTTTTCCTTTCAGGAATTTGGCATGGGCATTCACTTGCGCCCAGGTTTTCGGCGGCGCCCAGTCTCCTTCCCCGCCCGCCTCCTTCCAGGCGGCGGCGAATTCTTCGTTGTCGTAATAGTCGGTGCGGTAGGCGAAGGTGTGGCAGTCGCCGTCGATCGAGATGCGGTAGGTCTTGCCGTCCCAGGTGCCGACCGGCGCCTTCAAATAGTCGACGTAGTCGTCCATGTCGATCAGCTCGGCGACCCAGTCCGGCATCTCGGAGGCGAGCCCCTTGCCGCAGACGTCGCCTTCGAAGGGTGCGCCCATCTCGATGATGTCGAAATCGACGGTGCCGGTGGCGATCGACTGCTGCAGGCGGGCGTTGTAGTCGGCCTGGGCGAGGTCGATCCAGTTGATGGTCGCCCCGGTATAGGCCTCCCAGGGCTTCAGAAAACCGCGGAACAGGAAATTGTGCAGGTTCTGGTTGTTCAGCCCCATGAAGGTCAGCTCGACACCGGCGAACTCGCCCTCCTGAACGGTCTCCTTCGTGCCGCCAAGGCAGAGTTCGCCGACCTTCTGCCAGTCCGCGTCGGTCGGCGAGCCGACGCCGACGCCCGGAATTTTCAGGATTTCCGCACGCAGACTGCCGCTCTGGGCGAGCGCCCGGCCCGGCAGGCCGCCGAGGATGGAGGACGAGCCCAAAACCGCTGCCGCAGCCGCGCCGCGCTTCAGCACCGAGCGGCGGTTCGCCTGCATGGCCATGAGCCGACGATAGACCTCGACCTTCATTGCTTCCTCCCTGGAACGATCATTCGATGATCTTCGATTGTCTGCCGCCGGCCGGCGTCGCCGCGCTCGCTCCGGCTTTCTTGGTCATGGCTGGAAGTGTATGAAGGAACGACGAATCAAGTCAATCTCAGGGAAACGGCGCCAAAGCGGCGCCGAGGCAACGTCAAAGCGGGAACAGAACCCATGCTCAAAGGAATTCATCCGCTCCTGAACGCCGACGTTCTGCAGGTGCTGCGCGCCATGGGCCACGGTGATGATCTGATCATCGCCGACACCAACTTTCCGAGCGAGTCGACCGCCAGGCTGACCGGCCATGGCCGCCTGCTGCGCATCGACCGCAACGCGGCAGAAGTGGTCGAAGCCGTGCTCTCGGTCTACCCGCTGGACACCTTCGTCGACGATGCCGCAGCGCGCATGGAGGTGGTCGGCGCTCCCGATCAGATCGAGCCGGTCCAGCAGGAAGTGCAGAAGAAAATCGACGCGGCCAACGGTGCATCCTGGCCAATGATCTCGATCGAGCGCTACGCCTTCTATGAACGCGCCAAGCAGGCCTATGCCGTGATCCAGACCCACGAGCGGCGCTTCTACGGATGCTTCGCCTTCAGAAAAGGTGTCATTCCGCCCGAGGATTGATGCTCGATCGCGCTGGCGCTTCCAAGGCACCGGACTTCAGCTCAGCCAGACGACCAACCCGTCGGTTCTGGACTTTCGCAGATCGGCGAGCTGCACGCGCTCGACCTTGCCGGCGCCGGCAAGGTCGAGCGTGTCGATCAGGCGCTCGACGACGATCGCCGCCTCGCCGTCATGGAGGTTGCAGGGGTCCATGTCGAAAAAGCCGTGCTCGATCATGTGGTCGCGCACGATCACCGGCGGCTCGCCCGTCGCCAGAGCACTTGCGAGGTCCCAGGCAGCGCAGCCGGCCGCCGCCGGATCGATATGGACGCGCAGGCGATCGAGCGGGTTGTCGGTCGGGTCGGGCAGGATTTCCGCGCGCACGCCCGGGCGGTCGGCGAGGCGTTCCTGCCAGAGACGCAAATGGCCGTCCTCGCGGGCGCGGACCGCGGCGTGGTCGCGGCGCTCCCAGGCTTCGAGCGTGGCGATCAGGCCGGCGATGCTTTCCTTGCCGATCTTCATGCCGCGGCAGATGCCAAAGTTCTGCAGATAGGCCGCGGCCACCAGATCCTTTCGCCCGGCGACGATGCCCGAGGTCGGCCCGCCCAGGAATTTGTGGCCGCTATAGATCGCGAGATCGGCGCCCTGGTCGAGAAAGCCGCGAAGATCGTATTCGGAGGCGGCGTCGACCACGACGGGTACGCCGCTGGTGTGACAGACCTCGGCGAAGTCATGGAGCGGGATCTGGCCGTAGTCGACCACATGATGCGAGGCCACATAAAGGGCGCAGGCGGTTTGCTCCGACAAGGCGGCTTCGAGCTGATGAAGACCGGCGCTGGTCGCCTCGCCGACCGGCACGACCCTGGCTCCGGCGAGGCGCACCGCCTGGGTGACGGGAGCGCCGTAGGAGACCATGTGGCCGGTCTGCAGAGGCACCTCATGCTTCATGCCGCCAGTGTCGGGCAGCTGTTCGATCCTGCCGAGATCGGCGCCGGTCATGCAGGCGGCGACCGCCATGGTGATGCCGGCGGAGCAGCAGGCGGTGACCGTGCCGGCCTCGGCGCCGGTGAGGCGGGCGATATGGGCGGACGCCTTCCGCTGCAGATCGGTCATCTCGGTAAATTCGGGCGCGATGCGCGCCATCGCAGCGATCGCCTCAGGCACGATGATCGACGCGCCGAGCGCGGTCATGGTGCCGGACACGTTGATCACTGGACGCAGGCCAAGCTCGGCTCGGGGATCGTCGCGTCGGGGCAGATGGTTGTGGCCTTGCCTGGTCATGATGCCGTCTCGAAGGAAAGGGGTTGCAGGCGGGAAAGAAACGTCTTCAGGCGATCATGGGCCTGGTCGTCGAAGATCGCCTTGGGCGGGCCGATCGCCAGGATCTGGCCGCCCTCCATGAAGGCCACCCGGTCGCTGACCGCGCGGGAAAAGCTCATCTCGTGGGTGACCACCACCATGGTCATGCCGTCTCTCGCCAAATCCTGCACGACCGCCAGCACCTCGCCGACAAGCTCGGGATCGAGGGCCGACGTGATCTCGTCGAGCAGCAGCAGCTTCGGCTCCATGGCGACCGCGCGCGCGATGCCGACACGCTGCTGCTGGCCGCCGGAGAGCTGCGCCGGCAGGTTCTCGAACTTGTCGCCGAGGCCGACCTTGGCGAGCCAGGCCTCCGCCCGCTCACGCGCCTCGGCCTTCGCCATGCCGCGCACCTTGGTCAGGCCGAGCATCACGTTTTCCGCGGCGGTCAGATGCGGAAAGAGATTGAACAGCTGGAACACCATGCCGATGTCGGCGCGGATAGCGGCGAGTTCCTTTTCGCTCCGCGGCCGGCGCGAAACGCCCTCGCCTTCCCGATAGCCGATCTCGACGCCGTCGACCCTGATGCTGCCCTCGTCATAGGTCTCGAGCAGGTTGATGCAGCGGAGCAGCGTGGTCTTGCCGCCGCCGGAAGGACCGATGATCGAGACCACCTCGCCGGCACTGATGTCGAGATCGACGTTCTTGAGCACGCGCAGCTCGCCGAAGGATTTTCCCACATCTTTGATCTGGATGAGGGGATCGTTGGTCATTGTTCCAGACGAACCATCACGAGAAAGACTCCGCCGTTTGCGACACGCTCGATGCTCCAGGAGTCGATGGAGTCGACATTCGACTATTCACGCACATGGGCAAAGCGGGTCTCCAGGTGGCGGGACAGGCTGGAAAGCGCGTAGTTGATCAGAAAATAGATGATCGCGCCGGTGATGTAGAGCGGCATGGGATCGTAGGTGCGGCCGATGACCTTCTGCACGGCGAGCATCAGGTCGACCACGCCGATCAGCGAGACGAGCGAAGAACCCTTGACCGCGTCGGTGACGGCGTTGATCCAGGGCGGCAGAAAGCGACGGGTCGCCTGCGGGAAGATGACGTAGCGCATCTGCTGCCAGAAGGTGAGCCCGATCGCCTTGGCCGCATCGCGCTGGCCCGAGTGGATCGACTGGATGGCGCCGCGCACGATCTCGATCACGTGGGATGTCTTGAAGATCGTCAGCGCTGCGACCGCGGCGGTGAAGTTGTCGAGATTGAGCCCGAGCGTCGGAAAGCCGTAGTAGACGAAGAAGATCAGCACCAGCACGGGGATGCCGCGGATGAAGTCGCTGTACAGGCGGATCGGCCAGTAGAGCCAGCGCGGCCCGAAGGTGATGCCGACGCCGAGCGCCAGGCCGAGGATCAGCGAGATCACCACCACCAGGAACGAGACCTCGATGGTGACGATCAGGCCTTGCCAAAGAAACGGAAGGGATTCGATCGCGCTCCACATGACTCAGCGCCTGACCACGAAGCGTTTTTCGAGCTGCTGCAAGCTGAGCAGGATCGCGTAGCCGGTGACCAGATACATCGGCGCGACCACGGCGTAGACCTCGATGATCCTGAACGTGTTGAAGTTAATCCACTGGGCGCCGTAGGTCAGCTCCGGCACCGCGATCACCGAGGCGACCGAAGTGTCCTTGAACAGCGAAATATAGGTGTTGGACAGCGATGGCAGGACGATGCGGAACATGGTCGGCAGGCGGATGTGGACGAGGCGCTGCCAGGGCGTGAGGCCGATCGCCTTGCCGGCGTCGATCAGCCCCTTGGGCACCGCGTCCAGCCCGGCGCGAAAAATCTCGACCAGATAGGCGCCGGAATAAAGCGAGAGGGTGATGATGAAGGACGTGGTCGGCCCGTAGGAAAAGCCGCCGACGGTCGGCAGGCCGTAGAACACGAGATAGACCAGGAGCAGCAGCGGGACGTTTCTGACGAACTCGACATAGGCCGCGACCAGCGCGCGGGCGACGCGGCTGCCGCCGGTATAGACCAGCGCCAGGGCCAGACCGATCGCCATGCCGATCAGGATCGACACGAAAGCCAGCTCCAGGCTGAGGATCAACCCCTCCCAGAGCCGATCGAAATGCCGCCAGATATAGCTGAAGTTGAAATGGTAGTCCAAACGCCGACACCTCGCATGCCAGGCCGGAGCGCGACAGGCGTTACGAGGCTTGGCCCCGTTTCGCCTGTCGCCGCCGGTGACCTAGATCGGTGGAAAGCCGGTCTGGCGGGCCGGGATGGTCTCGCCGAAATAGTCGGCGAACGCGGCATCGAAGATCGCGTTCTGATGGCCGAACATGGCGACGTCGAAGGTGGTGTCGACGAACTGCAGCCAGTCCGAATCGCCCTGGCCCACGGCGGCACCGTAGAGCATCGAGAACCAGCGCTTGCCGCTGTCATAGTAGCGATCCGGGTGCAGCTTCACCAGCCAGCGCACGGTCGAAAGGTCGACGGCTGCGGCGTCCGCCCGGCCGCTTTCGAGCGCCTGGATGACGTTCGCCTGGGTGTCGATCAGCAGCACCTGGCTTTCCGGCAACACCAGGTGCACGTTGGCTTCGGCATCGACATTCTGCAGGATCGAAACTCTAGCATCTGCGCCTGCGGCTTCGAGGGCGGAGAATTCCTTGAGCTCGCTGTCGGGCTTGGTCAGGAGCGCAATGCCCTCGACATAGTAGGGCCGGGTGAAGGCGACGAGCTGCGCGCGCTGCGGTGTGATGGTCATGAACTGGACGACGATATCGACCTTGCCGGTGGTGATGTTCGGGATGCGCGCGGCCGGGTCCTGCTGCACGAACTCGACGGCGCTTTCGTCATCGAAAAGCCCCTGGGCGAGGATGTGCGCCATGGCGATGTCCATGCCCACCAGCTTCCCCTGTTCGTCTTCGAAATGCCAGGGCGCATTGGTGCTGCCGGTGCCGACGATCAGATGGCCGCGATCGAGTACGGTTCGAAGCAGGCTGTCTTCGGCCGACTGTGCCGCCGCCTGTCTGGCACTGAGGGCCATGCCCCCGGCGGCAGCCGCGGCCCCGAGCGCCGCCATACCCACGCCACCGCCTTTGAGCAGACCGCGCCGGCCCATATCCAATTTCGTCATGGTTGCCTCCCTTCGGCATGTCGACGCATCGCTGTCTTGCTTGGTTGAATCTCTCTTCGCCGATGCGCCTCTCAAGATAAGGTTATCTTCATTCACGCCGGCTTCAAGCTGAACGATCTCCGTCAAGCCGCCCGTGTCACCATCACTTTCCCGAGGTCGGCGAAACCGTCGCGCAGGCGATAGTCGACCACGCCGCAGGCCCAAGACCGAGGTCAATCTCCAACTGGCCCTTGGCGCTTGGCCGCGTCAGCACCAGTCTCGTCCAGCCTCCGCGCATGGTCGCTGAACGGCCATCTGTGATAGGGTGAGGAAACGAAAGACGTAGAACCGACGATGGGGCTACCGAGGGAGGCGAGCCATGCGACTTGGCCTGTTCATGATGCCGCTGCACCCGCCGGGCCGGGATTATCACACCGTGCTCGACGAAGATCTGGAGGCGGCGGTCAAGGCGGACGAATACGGCTTCGACGACGTCTGGATCGGCGAGCATTTCAGCTGCTCGACCGAGCCGATCACCTCGCCCTTGATGTTCATGGCCAAGGCCATCCCGCTCACCAAAAAGATCAATCTCTGCTCGGGTGTCCTGAACCTGCCCCAGCAGCATCCCGCCGTGGTCGCGGGCTTCGCCGCGATGTTCGACCATCTGGCCGAGGGCCGCTTCGTCATGGGCATCGGACCGGGCGGCCTGCCCTCCGACTTCGAGCTGTTCAAGCTCAACGACGCGATGCAGCGCGGGCGCATGACCCAGGAGGCGATCGACATCATCCTCAGGATCTGGACCACCGATCCGCCCTACGAGATCGAGGGCGAGTTCTGGTCGATCCATCCGGGCGAATGGTACTGGCCGGAATTCGGCCTCGGCATCATGCCCAAGCCATACCAGAAGCCGCATCCGAAGATCGCGCTCGCCGGCATGAGCCCCCATCCCTATTTCATCCAGCAGGCCGGCTTGCGCGGTTGGATCGCAATCAGCGCCAACTTCATCCCGCCGAACAGCGTCGCCACCCACTGGCAAAAATACGTGCAGGGTGCTGAAGAGGCCGGACGCGAGCCCGATCCCGAGAACTGGCATGTCGCGCGGACGATCCTCGTCACGGAAACCGATCAGGACGCCGAGCGCTATCTGGCGAAGCCCGGCTGCGCGCCGCGCTACTATTTCGACTATCTGAGCTCGCTGATGAAGAAGGCCGGGTTCTCAGGGGTGATGAAGGGCCTGCACGAGATCAGCGACGACGAGCTCACCGTCGACTGGGCGCTCGACGAGATCGTGATCGCCGGCAGCCCGCAGACGGTCGCGGACAAGGTGAACCATCTTCGAGACGAGATCGGCCCGTTCGGCACGCTGATCCTCACCGGCCTCGACTGGGACGACAAGGCGCTCTGGCAGCGCTCGATGGAGCTTGCCGCAAAGGAGGTGCTGCCCAGGCTGAAATACTGACGGCCCAGACCAGAACCGCATACCGTCTGGACGGACGTCAGCGCTCCGGGAGTCGACGAGGTGGCCGCGCCACCACGCCATTAGCCTTTGACGGCGCCCATGGTCATGCCCTTGATGAAGTAGCGCTGGAAGAACAGAAACACGAGCAGCGTCGGCAGGCTGGCGATCAGGGACATGGCGCCCTGCACGCCCCAGGCGACCGAATACTGGCCCTTCATGTTGACGATGCCGAGCATGATGGTGCGCTTCTCGTCGGACTTGGTGAAGATCAGCGGCCAGAGGAAATCGTTCCAGATCCAGGTGAACTGCAGGGTGGCGAGCACGGCGAGCGCCGGCAGGCTCAACGGCAGGGCGATGCGGGTCAGCACCTGCCATTCATTGGCGCCGTCGACGATGGCGGTTTCGCGCAGGGCATTGGGCACGGTCGCGAAGAAGTTGCGCATCAGGAGCGTGCAGATCGGAATGCCCATGGCGGTGTGGATCAGGATCAGCGGCCAGAGCGTGTCGATCAGATCGAGGGCGTTGAACAGGCGGAACAGCGGGATCAGGATCACCTGCGGCGGAAAGAACATGCCGGCGACGATCGCCAGGAACAGGAGGTTGCTGCCTTTGAACGGCAGCTTCGCGAAGACGTAGCCGGTGAGCGTGCCGAGGGCGATCGAGGCGATGGTCGCGGGTGCGGCGACCAGGAGCGTGTTGACGAGATAGCGGTGCACCGAAGGGTTGCCGAGCACCTCCGCGAAATTGCCGAGATAGAGGCTCGGCGGGATCGACCAGAGCTCGCCGAGGGCGATGTCGCGCGTGGTCTTGATCGACGACAGCAGCACGCCGGCGGTCGGCGCCAGGAACAGAACGGCGAGGCAGACCAGGATGACGAAGGTGGCCGCCGTCCAGGGGTTGAACGGCCTCGCGGACGACACGCCTGCCTCCGCCTCAGCCATAGATCGCGTCGACCTTCTTCAGCTCGCGGAAATAGAGCCAGATGATGGCGAGCGCCACCAGGAACAGCACCACCGAAATCGCGCTGCCATAGCCCATCAGATATTTCTTGAAGCTTTCGTTGTACATGTGCATCGCAAGCGTGTCGGAGCTGTTGAACGGGCCGCCCGCGGTCATGATGTAGAGGATGTCGAAGCCCTTCAGCGAGTTGATCACGCTGAGTGCCACTGCGACGACGGTCGCCGGCGTGAGCAGCGGGATGACGACATAGCGAATGCGCTGCCAGACATTGGCGCCTTCGAGGGCGGACGCCTCGAGCAGCTCGCGCGGGATCGCGGTCAGGCCGGCGAGATAGATCACCATGGAAAGGCCGGTCTGCTGCCAGGACCAGGCGACGATCACCGCATAGAGCGCGCTGCCCGGCTTCGCCAGCCAGGCGAAGTTCTGAGCATCGCCGGTGGCGGCTTCCAGCACGGTGTTCAAGAGCCCCCAGTCCGGCTGGTAGATCCAGACCCAGATCTGGCCGACCACCACGGCGGAAAGGCAGATCGGCAGATAGAAGATCGACTTGAACACCGGTGCCGCCGGCACGCGGCTGTCGATCAGGAGCGCGAGGACCAGGCCGAGCAGGGTCGGCAGCAGCAGGGCGGCGGCCATCCAGATCACGGTGTTGACCGCCGCGTTCAGGAACAGCCGGTCCGTCGCGATCTTTCCGAAGTTCGAAAAGCCGACGAAGGCGTAGTCGGGATCGAAGCCGTTCCAGTCGGTGAAGCTGTAATAGAACGAGCTGAACAGCGGCCAGACCACCAGGAGGCCGAAGACGAGAAGCGGCGGCGTCAGAAACACCAGCCGCCAGAACCGCTCCTCGCGCTTCACCGTTCAGCCCAGCGAAGGTCGCTGGCCCCTGACGTCATTCTTTGAATGCATCGGCCGCCGCTGTCTGGGTCTCGGCGAGGATGCTTTCGTAGGCCGACGGGTCGTCCATGAAGCGGGCGAACATGGAGAGCCCGACCTCGGCGACCGGCGGCGGCGTCGCGAGGTCGTAGTTGAAGGCGAAGACCTCGGCATCGGCGACCGTGGAAAAGGCGCGCTGCATGACCTCGTTGTAGCTCGCGGGATCGACATCGACGTTCGCGGACAGCGCGCCGAAGGCGTTGGTCCAGGCCGCCTGCACGTCGGCGTTCGACATCATGTAGGCGAGGAAGGCTTCCGCCCCCTCGACGTTCTCGGCATTGGCCGAGATCACCAGGCCGTCGACCGGACCGACCACGGCATCGGCGACGCCGTCCGCCATGGCGGGGAATGGGAAGAAGTCGTAGTCCTCGCCCGGCACCAGGCCGAGCTCGTTCCAATAGCCGGTGATCCAGGTGCCCATCAGCGTCATCGCGGCATCGCCGCGCGCCACCTTGTCGGAGGCGTCGGTCCAGCTGTCGGCATTGGCGTTCGGCAGAAAATAGCCCTTGTCGACCAGATCCTTCCAGACCGCCATGGCGTCCACCACCTCGGCGTCGTCATAGGCGGCGGAGCCGTCCATCAGCTTCGCCCGATAGTCGGGGCCGGCGCTGCGCAGCAGCAGATAGTCGAACCAGAACTGCGCCGGCCAGCGATCCTTGGAGCCGAGGGCGATCGGCGTCACGCCCGCTGCCTTCAGGGTCTCGCAAAGCGCCAGAAAACCGTCCCAGTCGGTCGGCAGATCGGTGACGCCGGCATCCGCGAACGCCTTCTTGCTATAGAACAGGCCGGCATAGTGGTAGTTGAACGGCACGAGATAGCGCTTGCCGTTATAGAGCGTGGCGCTGTCCGCGACCGACTTCGCGACCACGTCGTCGAGGCCGGCGCTCGCCCAAAGATCGTCGATCGGCCGAAGCGCATCGGAATCGACCACGAACTGCACGCGCGCGCCCGCCCAGTAGCTGAACACGTCGGGGAGGCTCTGGCCCGCGGCGCGCACCAGGATGTCGGTCTTGAAATCCTCATGGCCGACCGGGCTGTCCTTGAGCGTGTAGCCGCTGTCCGCCTCGAATTTTCCGATCTGCTCCTGCAGCGCCTTCAGGCCGAGTTCGCCGGTGAAGTAGTGGCTGATGGTGATGTCGCCCTTGTCCTGGGACCAGGCGGCCTGGCCGATCGCCATGGCCGGCAGCACGGCCGCGGCGATCATGACGCGCCGTCTTTTGACGTTGTTCATCGAACTCTCCCTGAATGATCGATTGCCTTCATGGGGCAGTTTCGCCTTTGATAGAGTAAATCTGATCCGAGTGCCGGATCGTGTCAAAGGGAGGTGCGTAAGCATGGCGGAAAAGCCGTTCGGCATCGGGATCGTCGGCACCGGGCGCATCGCCGATCTGCACGCGATCGAATATCGGCAAAACCCCGACGCCAGGATCGTGGCACTCTGCGATCGGGATGCGGCGCTCGCGGAGGGCCGCGCCAGGGCCTGGGGAGTCGAGGACGCCTTCATCACCGACGACATCGATGCGCTGCTGGCGAGGCCGGATGTCGATCTGGTGGAGATTCTCCTGCCCCATCACCTGCATCTCTGGGGGGCGCTGAAGGCGATCGAAGCGGAGAAAATCGTCTCGGTGCAAAAGCCGATGTGCGTTTCGATCGAAGAGGCCGATCAGCTCGTGGCCGCCGCCGAGACATCGAAAAAACCGGTCAAGATCTTCGAGAACTTCCTTTTCCATCCGCCTGTCGTCAAAGCACTGGAGCTGGTCGAGGGCGGCGCCATCGGCGATCCGATCTCGATACGCATCAAGAGCAATCCCGGCCGCAGCAGGACCGCATGGGAGGTTCCTGCAGGCGCCACCGCCTGGCGTCAGGATCGCAAGAAGTCCGGCGGCGGGCCGCTGATCTTCGACGACGGCCACCATAAATTCGCGCTCGCCTGGCGCTTCATGGGCGTTCCCGAGGACGTGCACGCCTTCATCGGCCGCACCGAGACCGCCAGCGGCGAGATCCTGGATGCGCCCTCGATCGTGTCCTTCCGCTTTCCCGGCAATCGCATCGGCAATCTCGAGGTGGTCTACTCGCCGGAGCTGGAGATCGAGACGAAGCAATACCCCCAGGACGACCGCATCGAGATCACCGGCACCAGGGGCGTGCTCTGGATCCATGGCGGCCATGGCCGCCTCGGCAACCCGCCGCCGGTCGAGCTCCATGCGGACGGCGTGACCACGCGCTTCGAGGAGATTGAAACCGCCTGGGAGCGGAGCTTCGTGCTGTCGACCCGCCATTTCCTGGAGGCGCTGCGCAAGGGCGACGCTCCCGTGATGACGCCGGATCAGGGCCGGCAGATCCTCCGCTTCGCATTCGCCGCGGAAGAATCGGCCAGGACCGAACGCAGAGTGACGGTCGCAACATAGGAGGAAGAGGTATCATGGGACGGACGGTCACCATCGAGCTGCTGGACGAGATCCAGGACGGCTTCAATCGCCAGGACGTCGAGGCGATCCTCTCGCACTTCGCCGAGGACTGCGAATGGCTGATGGCGCGGGGCCCGAACGCGCCCGAAGGACGGCGCTGCACCGGCAAGGCGGAGATCGGCGAGGTGCTGAGCGCGCGATACCGGCAGATCCCCGACATGCGCTGGGAGGAGATGCGCCACTGGATCGTCGATCAGACCAAGGCGATGTCGGAATGGGTGGTGCGCGGCACGCCAGAAGGCGGCGAACCGTTCGAATATCTCGGCTGCGATCTCTGGGAGTTCCGGGACGGCTTCGTCACCAAGAAGGACACCTACTGGAAATTCATCGGCTGACGTCGCCGGTGATGCGTCGGGCCATGCCTGTCCCGATACGGCTTAGGCCAGCGTCGGCATCCGGTTGGCCTCCGCCATCAGCCAGTCGCGGAACGCAGCCACGCGCGGGTCTTTCAGATTGTCCGCCGGGCACACGAGATAATAGGCGAAATCGGAGGGTGCGGTGATCGGAAATGGCCTGACCAGCCGGCCGGCATGCAGTTCGTCGATCACCAGCGGCTCGCGTCCGAGCGCAACGCCGAGGCCTTCCACTGCGGCCTGGACCACCATGTTGGCCTGACCGAAGCGCCGTGCATGGGACTCGATCTCGAGTTTCACACCTGCCGCTCTCAGCCAAGCGTCCCAGCCAGGCCCCTTGCCGCGGACCCTGACGACATCGTCCATCAGGATGGTGTGACGGACGAGATCCAAGACGCTCTTTAGCGGCGGGCCGCGTTCGAGAAGAGATGGCGCGCAGACGGGAAAGAGGGTTTCGCCGAACAGCCGCTCCACATGCAGCCCGCGATAGCGTCCGAGGCCGTAGCGAATCGCCAGGGTCACCTGGTCACTAGCGAAGTCGGTCGGCATCGCATCGGTGATGATCGAGATCGGGATGTCCGGATGGCTCTGGTCGAACCGGATCAGTCTTGGAAAGAGCCATTTCAAGGCGAAGCCCGGTAGTGTCGAGATCATCAATGGCTGCTGGCTGCGGCTGCTCTTGTCCCTGATCGCGGTGCAGGCCTCGGTGATCAGATCCAGTCCGCTGGCGATGGCGTCGTTCAGCCGGAGGCCGTCGGCGGTCGGCGTCGAACGGCGCGGGCCGCGGATCAGGAGCGACCGCCCCAGCCATTCCTCCAGGCGCCGGACGTGCTGGCTGACGGCGCTCTGGGTCATGCCGAGATCCTCGGCCGCCCGGCGAAAGCCGCCCAGACGCACCACGGCCTCGAACACGCGAAGGGAGGCAAACGGCAGGGCCGGCTTCATCGGTCGGACCGCCTGGCAAGTGAACGCTTTTTCAAATAGTCTTTGCCCATTGACTGGTCCCGGTTTCTCGCCCCCGCACGAATGCTTGTTCGCTACGCCGGTCGTCGGTCCATGCGATCGTCGCAGAAACCCGTTAGAAAATAGATGCTACGCCGGTGGCCGAAAACAGTGATATCCGAGGTCGCTTGAAGCATTGTCACCGGGGTCAGCGGCTTCTTGCGGCAGAGTCGTCGCCACATTTGTCCACCAGAGTCGTAATAAAGCGTCTGATCGCCAACACGCCAGCCCGATCTGGCTTTGCTCCGGTGGTGCGACCACGCCGTTGACGTCCATCGCCTTGGCCGAGCGTCACCGCTAGGCAACATACCGCCCGACGCTTAGGCTGGTGACGGCGAGGCGACGAGCGGGGAAACGGAGATGACCGAACTGAAAGCGGCGTTCGAAAAGGACGGCTATGCCTGCCCCTTCCGGGTTCTCGACCCGGACGAAGCGGCAAAGGCGGATTCGGGCTACCAATGCTTTCAGCAGGATGCGCGAACAATCCTCGGCGAGGAGCAGCGCTTCAAGGCGCACCTCCTGGTCGGCTGGATGGACCGCATCGTGCATCACCCGAAACTGCTCGACGTCGTCGAACAGATCCTCGGCCCGGACATCCTCTGCTGGTCCTCGGATTTCTTCGTCAAGAAACCCCGTGATCCCGGCTTCGTCTCCTTTCACCAGGACACCACCTATGCCGGCCTCGAGCCGTTCGACGGGATCCTCAACTGCTGGCTGGCGCTGACGCCGAGCCGGAAGGAGAACGGCTGCCTTCGGGTCGTGCCCGGCACCCACAAGCTCGGCCAGCTCGATCATGAAAACACCGCGTCCGACACCAACATGCTGTTCTTCGGCCAGACCGCAAAGATCGAGATCGACGAGCGCGACGTGGTCGACATGGAGCTGGAGCCGGGCGAGATGTCGCTGCATCACATGGCGGTGGTGCACGGCTCGCAGCCCAACCGGTCGGATACGCCGCGTCTCGGCGTCGTGCTGCGCTACATCAGGCCGGACGTTCGCCAGACCAGGGCGCGCGATTCGGCGACCCTGGTGCGCGGCACCGACCGGCACGGCCATTTCGACCTGGAGCCGCGCCCCGACGCCGACTGGAGCGGCGATGCGATCGCCGCGTTCAGGGACGCCCTCCACCGCCCAAGCGCCCTCGGCTAGCGGCGCGGCCGCTGCGTTCACGGGGTGCACAGCTTGATCGAGGGGATCACCTATCTCTGGCCCTATCTCCCCGGCTTCTTCCGGGCGAGCTGGCTCGCGCTGCAGATCGCGCTGGTGACCATCCTGGTGAGCTGGCTCTGCGGCCTGATCGCAGCGCTCGCCAAGCGCTCGTCCCTTCGCCCGATCCGCTGGGCGGCCGAGTTCTACATCTGGTTCATCCGCGGCACGCCGACCCTGATCCAGGTGTTCATCGTCTATTTCGGCCTGCCGCAGCTCGGCGTCAGCTTCTCGCCGTTTCTCGCCGGCGTGATCGCGCTCGGCGTCAGCAGCGGCGCCTATGTCGCCGAGGTGATCCGGACCGGCCTGAACGCCATCCCCAAGGGCCAGTTCGACGCGGCGACCGCCCTCGGCCTCGACCGCATCGATTCGATGCGCTTCGTCGTCCTCCCCCAGGTGGTCAGGATCATCGTGCCGGCCCTGACCAACGAGGCGATCAACACCCTCAAGAACACGTCCCTGCTCTCGGCGATCACCGTGGTCGAGCTGACCCTGCACGCCCAGACCATGATCGCCGCCACCTTCCGGCCGTTCGAATTCTACATCCTCGCCGCGCTGCTTTACCTCTTGATGACATCCCTACTAAGCTGGTTCGCAGGCTGGTACGAAGCGCGGCATCACCAAACGCCCTGACGGGCGGGACAAAGAAAACGGGAGGTACTCCATGAAGCGCCGGTCACTGATCCAGAAGGCGGCGGCCCTGGCCGCCCTTCCGCTCCTGCCCGCGATCCGCCCGGGTGCGGCCTTTGCCGCCGACCTCGAGCTGATCGAGCCCGGCGTGCTGAGCACCGCGACCGAAGGCAGCTTCCCGCCCTTTTCGATTCGCGACGCGAGCGGCGACCTCGGCGGGTTCGAGCTCGAGATCATCCGCGAGATCGCGTCCCGGCTCGGCCTCGAGCACAAGCCGGTGATCATCAAATGGGATTCCATCCTGATCGGCCTCGAGGCGGACCAGTACGACATGATCAGCAACCCCATGGGCATCACCGAGGAGCGTCAGCAGGCCGTGACCTTCTGCGATGCCTGGGTCGAATCGGGTGCCCGGCTGGTGGTGCGCGAGGACAGCGACATCAGGAGCCTCGACGATGCCGACGGCAAGACCATCGGCGTGATCGTCGCCTCGACCTTCGTGCCCATGGCGGAAAATCTCGGCGGCGAGGTCAAGTCCTACAAGTCCGACCCCGAAGCGCTGCAGGATCTCGCCAACGGCAATATCGATTCGGTGATCACCGATGCGGTCGCCGGCGCCTATGCGATCAAGGAGGCCGGCCTGCCGCTCACGCTGGTCGACGGCTATATCGAGAGCTACCAGATGGGCTGGGCGGTGAAGAAGGGCAAGCCCAACCTCGTGACCGCGGTCAACGGCGCGCTCGCGGCCATGATCGAGGACGGCACGTTCGCCACCATCGCCGGGGATGTCATCGGCATCGATCCCACACCGGAAAATCCGATCCGCTCGATCATCGCAGCCTCTGACTGAGGCTACGCGCCAGAGATCTCGCCTCCTCCTATCTTCCACCGATCCGCGCTTTCGTGCTCGCTGCCGTCTTCTACAACGTCACGAGCTTCCCTGTGATGCGACTTGCCGAACATCTCGAGGCGAGCATAGGCGCTTAGCGATGACACCTGCCGGCGTGGACGACCTTCTGAAAAATTTCCTGGACGTCTCAGCCATCAAGGTCGACACTCGATCTTGGGATAGGAATTGTTGACGGAGGGGCATTTGATGGCAGCGGATCCAAAGCACGCGGCAGTCATCGTCGTCGACATGGCACGTGACTTTGTCGAGCCCGGCGGCTTCATCGCCGACGCTGGCGGCGCGGATTATCAGGCGAAGGCCAAGGCGATCATCGAGCCGTTGAAGCGCTTGCTCGACGCGGCGCGCGAAGTCGGTGCGACCGTGGTCTATTCGACCGACTGCCACACCGAAGACGATGCCGAGCTCAAGAAATGGCCGGCGCATTCGATGAAGGGCACGGAATGGGCTGAGATTGTGCCTGAACTTACGCCGCAGGCGGACGACCTCGTTCTGCCCAAGACCACCTATAGCGGATTCCAAAGCTCGAACCTCGAAGCCGAACTCAAGGCCCGAAACATCGAGACGCTCTATATCACCGGCCTGCACACCGACTGCTGCTGCCGGCATACCTCAGGCGACGCCTTTCAGAAGGGTTTCGATCTGATCTGGGTGACGGACGCGCTTCAGGCCTTCACCGATGAAGCGCATCAAGCCGGCCTCGAGTATTACAAGGCCTGGTACGCGATCGAGCCCGAACGCCAGTTCAAGACGGCCGATGAGGTGGTCGAAAGCTGGCAGTCCGGAGCGGAGCGGACTGCGGCCGAATAGCGCCGCCTGCCTCCTTCGTCGCGGCGATCGGCTCTCAACGATCTCACCATGCTTTTCCTGATCAACAGACCGTGCGGAAACGTTCGATCATGACATCGAGAACGTCCTCAGGATCGCGCTTCCACCAATCCTCGGCAGAAAAGATTTCGACCTCGCACGGCCCGGCATAGTCCGCCGCCTCGACGACTCGACGAATGGCCTTCAGATCGGCGACGCCATCCCCCATCATGCCGCGATCCAGGAGCATGTCCCGGGTGTCCTCCAGCCAGTCGCAGAGATGGTAGCCCAAGACGCGGCCCCTGCCCGCTTCGCTCAGGCTTTCGGTGAGGGTCGTGTCCCACCAGACATGGTACACGTCGATCGCGACGCCGACATTCGGCGCACCGGCCATATCGCAAACACGAAGCGCATCGTGCGCGGTCATCAGGCAGGTGCGGTTGCCACCGAACATCGGGTTGAGCGGCTCCAAGGCGAGATTGACACCGTACTCCTCGGCATAAGCGGCGAGCGTCGCCACGCGCTCGGCCAGGATCTTCTGGCTCTCGATGACGCCTTTGGTGCCGGGCTCCGTGCCGCCGGTCACGATGGTCAGGACATTGGTTCCGAGATCTGCCGCCATGTCGACCGCCGCCTTCGCCTCGTCAAGGGTGCCGGGCGCATCGGGTCCGACGAGAAACGGTGTTCGGCAAAGGCCGACCACCTCCATGCCGGCTGTGCGCACCCGCTCACCGATCTGATGGGCGCGGCTGCCGATCTCGCGCCGCCAGAACACGATGCCGGCGAGCCCGCGCGCAGCACAGGCATCGATGATCCGCTCCGGCGGCCAGCCCGCGCCATGACCATCGAGATTGTGGCCGAGGGTCGCGGTGTTCAGCGCGAGTGCTGCATGATCCTCAGCGAAATCGCGCATCAGGCGCTCCCGATCAGGTCCCATAGACCCCCAGCAGCGATTTCATGCGCCGGACGGCCAGCTCGGGGTCGCGGAGAAGGCCGCATTGATCGGCGAGCTTGAAGCAGTCCGTGAAATAGGGAAGCGGCCGCATCGCCTGGGCGCCGCCGAGCATCACGAAGTGATCCTGAAAACCGTTCAGCCAGGCGAGGAAAACGACACCGGTTTTGTAGTATTGCGTTGGTGCCCGGAAGACCAGCCGGGCGAGCGGCACGGTCGGATCGAGGGTTGTTCGAAATCCCTCGACATCACCGTCGCCGAGCTGGCCGATCGCCTTGCCGACCGCGACCGCGAGCGGATCGAAGATGCCGAGCAGCGCGTGGCTGAAGCCTTGCTCGTCGCCGGCGATCAGTTCGGGGTAGTTGAAGTCATCGCCGGTATACATCTTGACGCCGCCCGGCAGTCGACGGCGCATGACGATTTCTTTTTCCTTATCGAGAAGCGAGATCTTGATGCCATCGACCCTTGCGGCGTTCTCCTCGATCACGGCGAGCGCTGTCTCAAGCGCCCCCTCGAACGTCGATGAGCCCCAATAGCCGGCAAGCGCCGGATCGAACATGTCGCCGAGCCAGTGGAGAATGACCGGCTGGTCGCATGCGGCGAGGACGTCGCGATAGATCGTGCGGTAGTCCTCGGGCGAAGTAGCGGCCCGCGCCAGCGCCCGGCTCGCCATCAGGATGATGCGGCCGCCGATCTTCTGGATCGCCTCGATCTGCTCGAAGTAGGCGCGCTTCACATCGTCCAGGTTTTTTGCATCAGTCGGATCGAGCTGATCGGTGCCGGCGCCGTTGAACACGAGGGCGTCCGGGAGCTCGGCTCTGGTTCTTGTAATCAGCTCCAGGGCACCCGGCCAGTCCAGCCCCATGCCGCGCTGCGCGGTGTCCATGGCTTCGGCGATGCCGATCCCGAGATCCGCGAGATGGCGGCGAAAGGCCATGGTCGCGTCCCAATCCACCGTCGCCGGTCCTGACGGATCATTGGCGGTGAACGGGTCGGCGACCACATGGGCCGCCGAGAACACGATCCGGACCGGATCGGGCCCGAGGTAGGCAGCCCCAATCGGTGTGCCGCTGAGTGTGTAGTCACGGAGCAATCCACGGCTGTCGGGAAGGGCGATCTTCATCGACAAGAGTCCTCAAAAGCGGGGGACGAGCATGCCGGCATCGGCCGAGATCGCCTGCCCGGTAGTGTAGGGAAGTTTACCCGCGCAAAGTGCTGCGATGATAGCGCCGATCTCCTCGGGCTGGCCGACGCGCGGAAACAGCGTCAGCCCGTCCCTGGCGCGCTCCTCATAGGAGGCGATCACGGATGCCGTCATGTCGGTGGCGATCAAACCGGGCTGCACGTCGTAGACGGCAATATTTTCCGCACCGAGGCGGACGGCCCAGGTCTTCGAGACCATCGCGGCGGCCGCCTTCGAGGCGCAGTATTCCGCGCGCGGCACCGCGACGGCGACGGCGTTGGCCGAGGTGACATTGGCGATGGCGTGGAAGAGTTCGGGATCTCTTCCGCGCGCCAAGAGGCGCTTCGCGAAGGCTTGAGTCAAAAAGAACATCGCCTTGGCGTTTACATCGAGACAGCGATCCCAGCTTGCCTCGCTGACCTCCAGCGGATCGCCGCGCTGCATCACGCCGACGCCGGCATTGTTGACCAGCGTAGTCAGCGGTCCGAGTTTTTCTTCGACTCGGGCCAGATGCTCGTCATGGCCGTCGAGGTCGGTGACGTCGAATGGCAGAGCCATGGCCGGAACGTCCAGGACGCGGGCCGTATCGAGCGCAGCCGCCAACTCGCCATCGTCGGCCAGGCCGTTGACGGCGACCGAAAAGCCTTCTTTCGCCAGAGCGCAGGCCGTCGCCAGCCCGATGCCGCGGGACGAGCCGGTGACCAGGGCGACCTGCCGGCTCACGTCGCGGCTCCGTGCTTGATCAATTCGCGCGAGATAATCATGCGCTGGATCTGATTGGTGCCCTCATAGATCTGGGTGATCTTGGCGTCCCGATAGAGCCGCTCGACCTCGAAGCCGCGGATATAGCCGGAACCGCCGAACACCTGCACGGCATCCGCCGTGCGCGCCACCGCCATGTCGCCGGCGAAGCATTTCGCCATGGAGCAGGCCTTGGTCGCGTTCTCGCCGCCGTCGATTTTCACCGCCGCCGAATGGGTCAGAAGCCGCGCCGCCTCGATGTCCTTGGCCATGTCGGCGAGCAGCCACTGCACACCTTGAAACTCGGCGATTTTTTTCTGAAACTGCTTTCGCTGCTGGGCGTAGTCGACCGCCGCTTCGAGCCCCGCCTGCGCGATCCCGACCGCGAGCGCCGCGATGCCGACGCGGCCCTTGTCGAGCACGCTCATCATCATGTGAAAGCCGCGCCCCTCCTCGCCGAGCAGGGCGTCCCCGGAAAGACGCACGTCGGTGAAGGTCAAAGTCCCCACCTGGCTCGCCCGCTGGCCCATCTTGTGTTCCTTCGGCCCGCGCTCGACGCCTGCCTCATGCAGATCGACGATGAAGATCGACATGCCGCGGTGGCCCGCTTCCTTGTCGGTGCGGGCCAGTACGAAGCCGACGTCAGCCAACGGCGCGTTGTGGATCCAGATCTTCCCGCCATTCAGAATCCAGCCCTCGCCGTCGCGCGCCGCTTCGGTTCGTATCCCGGAAACATCGGTGCCGGCTTCCGGCTCGGTGATGCAATAAGCGACCCTGGTTTTCGCGGTAATGACGTCGGCGAGCAGATATCGGCGCTGGGAGTCCGAGCCGTGGCGGACCAGGAGGGTCGAGATCAGCTCCACAAGGCCGCATTGGTCCGCAACCGACGCATAACCTCTGGACAGCTCCTCCATGACCAGGGCATAGGTCAGCGTATCGAAGCCGGGGCCGCCCAGATCCTCCGGCACGCCGATCCCGAACAGCCCGAGCTCGCCCATCTGCTGGTAGATGTCGGCCGGAAAACGCTCGTCCCGGTCCAGTTCCTCCGCAACCGGCCGGATAGCCTCATCGGCAAACGCGCGAACAGTGTCGCGCACCTGGATATGGGTTTCCGTCAGATACACGCGTTTTCCCGTTATTAGGCGACGCTTTTAGTAACTATATAGTTACTTTAGTTGCGGAGCCGACCCGACGTCAAGGATTATCGGCAAGAATTCGCTTGTCGGGTCCGCATCAGATCATTAAAGTAACCATATGGTTACTTAAAGAACGATCAAGAGGGAGGCAGACAGATGCAACCTCACACCAAAATGAAATTCGGCCGTGTCGATCTCGAGGTCACCGCGTTCAGCTTCGGCACCGCCCCGATCGGCAACATTTTTCGCGAGATCGACGAGGAGACCTCCGACGGGATGATCCAAACCGCATGGGACGCCGGCATACGTTATTACGACACGGCGCCGATGTACGGCCACGGCCTGAGCGAGCTTCGAACCGGGTACTCCCTGCGCTGGAAACGCCGCGACGACTTCGTGCTGTCGTCCAAGGTCGGCCGCATTCTGAAACCGGCGAAGCGCGAGACCATCGACTTCGCGCCCTGGACCCATGCCGGCGCCTTCACCATGCATTTCGACTATTCCTATGACGGCACGATGCGCGCCTTCGAGGACAGCCTGCAGCGCATGGGCCTGGAGCGGATGGACATCTGCTTCATTCACGACATCGACCGCTTTACCCGCGGTGACGAGCAGCCCGAGGTCTTTTCGCAGGCGATGGACGGCTCATGGAAGGCACTTTCGGACCTCCGGGATCAAGGTGTGGTCAAGGCGATCGGCGTCGGCGTCAACGAGTGGGAAGTCTGTCATGAGGCGCTGAAGCAGCGTGATTTCGATTGTTTTCTGCTGGCCGGTCGCTACACCCTCCTGGAGCAGGAGTCGCTCGATGCCTTCCTGCCGCTTTGCGAAGAGCGAGGCGCTGCTGTCGTGGTCGGCGGCGGCTTCAATTCCGGCATCCTCGCCACAGGAGCGGTCGAGGGGGCCAAATACAACTACGCGCCTGCTCCCGCCGACATCATGGACAAGGTCAAAAAGATCGAGGCGGTCTGCGCCGATCACAATGTGCCGCTGCCAGCCGCGGCGCTACAGTTCGTGGTGGCGCATCCGGCGATCCCGTCCTTCATCGCCGGCACGCGCACGGTCGAGCAGCTCCAGAAGAATCTCGCCTGGTTCGCCCATCCGATCCCGGCGGAATTCTGGAGCGATCTCAAAGCCAAAGGCCTGCTCCGCGAGGATGCGCCGGCACCCTAGTGGCGTGGCCACTTCATGGACTCGGACCGATGGAGCCTGGATCGGCAGTATGCCGCCAGGTTTGGGAAGGCCTTGGTGTCAATACGGAACGGATCAGGGCCTACGGGAGAACCGGTCGCTTGCCAGCCGGGGGATCCAACCATCCTGGACATTGACCGTTTTTCCAGGCTTGGGATCGGCAAGTCGGCCATACCCCTTTGGTCGCCATCTTTACGCTGGATTAAGGTTTGCCCGCTACATTCCTTCACGGTCCATGCGATCCTGGGAATTCGCCCATCCGCAGAAGATGGTGGGGCGAGGCTCGGATTCCAGGATCGCATGGACCAGGATGCCAGAGTGGCATGACCGGATTAAGAAAACGTTACACAGAGCATCAGAGGCAAAAATCGAGACGCTGAAAGCGGTCAGTATCGAGTGCATCGGTCCAAACCAAGCGATCATCTTTGTTAGGAAAAAATTGATGCAAAATCAATAATCTAGAGCAGCGTCTCCTGAATCATCCGAATGGGCCGCTGCACTAGGTGAATTGGTATAAATCACGATTCGTCCTTGCCGAAATTCGGTGGCCGTTTCTCGCGGAAAGCGGCGAGGCCTTCGACAAGGTCGGACGACCCCGCTGCGAGGGTGCCGGCCAGCGACTCGATCACGCGTTCGCGCTCCTCGCCTTCTGCAGCGTTGATCATCATTTTGGCGAGCTCCGTGGCGCGCGGACCACGGGCGAGCACCGATCTGGCCATGCCCTCGGCGGCTTTCATGCCTTCGCCACTTGGCACCACACAGTCGACGAGCCCAAGCGTCAACGCCTCCTCGGCTGAAAAAATTTCGCCGAAGATCGCCATGCGGCGCACGATCTGAGCGCCGAAGCGGCGCACCGCACGCTGCGTCCCGGACCAGCCAGGGATGATGCCGAGCCCCGTCTCCGGCTGGCCGATTTTGACGTGATCTTCGGCGATGCGGTAATCGGCAGAGGCGGCGAGTTCCAGCCCGCCGCCGAGCGCGTGACCGTCCAGAAGCGCGATCACCGGCTGGCGCAGGCGGGCGAGTGCATCGAGCGCGTTATGCCCCTCTCGAATCCAATGCCGGCCGAAGTTCTCCGGGCTTTCGCCGCTCCAGGCCTGGATGTCGCCGCCTGCCGAAAACGCCTTGCCGGCGCCGGAGAGGATCACCAACAGCGCATTCGGATCGCGCTCGATCTCCGCGCAGCGAGTGGCCAGTTCCTTCATCATCAGGGCGTCGAGCGCATTCAGCTTGTCCGGACGGTTCAGGGTGAGACGAGCCATGCCATGCTCGACCGCAAGATCGATTCTTGACGCGGTCATGGAGCCAGACCGATCAGGCCGGGCTGAAAGAGCCTTGCATCCATCTCCTTCAGATCCGGGGCGACCTTGAGCGGGGTCGACGCCTGCTCCAGCACGTCGCGCTCCAGATCGATGCCGGGCGCAATCTCCGTCACGGTCAGGCCGCTGCCTGTCAGGCGCATGACGCAGCGCTCGGTCACATAAGTGGCGTCCTGGCCCTGGGCCACGGCGCGCCTGCCGGAGAAAGAGACCTGGTCGACCTTCTCGACGATTTTCGGAATGCGGCCCTCCTTGTCGATCACCAGCCTGCCGTCTTCGATATGCATCCTGGCGCCGGCGTTGAAAGTGCCGGAGAAGATGATCCGTTTCGCCCGAGCGGTGATGTCGACGAAACCGCCCGCCCCTGCGGTCCGGTGCGGGGTCGCGGCCAGGCGAGAGACATTGACCGAGCCGTCGGCGTCGATTTCCAGAAAGGACAGGAGCGAGGCGTCGAAACCGCCGGCCTGGAAATAGGCGAACTGGTGCGGCGAAGCGACGAAGGCCTCGGCGTTGGAGGCACAACCGAACTTGAAGTCGAGCAGCGGGACGCCGCCCACGGCACCCTGTTCGATCATCCAGGTGACGTCGCCGTGGCGGCCCTCCTCGATAAAGATACGGGGCACGTTGGCTGAGACGCCAAAGCCGATATTGACCGCCCAGCCGGCCTCGAGCATTCGGGCGACACGCCTCGCGATGACCTTGCCGACGCCGAATTGGGGGATCTGAAAGCTGTCCAGCGGGCGGATCAGCTCGCCGGAGATCGCCGGATCGTACGGCGTCTCCGTGGTCTGCAGCGCGTCCGGTGCTTCCACGACATGGTCCACCAGGATGCCCGGCACATGCACGTCCTTCGGGCGGATCGAACCGTTTTCTGCGACTCGGCGAACCTGGGCGATCACGATACCGCCCGTATTGCGCACAGCGAGCGCCATCTCCATCGCGCCGAGATAGGCGCCCTCGCCCTCGAAGCTTAGATTACCGCGCTGATCCGACGTGGTGGCGCGAATGATCGCGACATCGGGGTTGAGCGCCTTGAAATAAAGCCAGTCCTCGCCGTCGAATTCCGTCCGACGCACGATCGGTTCTTCGGCGGCCGCCGCATTCATGGCGCCGCCCTCCTGATCGGGATCGACGAAGGTTTCCATGCCGACCTTGGTCAGCACGCCAGGGCGATGGCCGGCCCCCTCGCGCAGCATGTCGAAGATAATGCCTGACGGCAGGTTGTAGGCCTTGACCTGGTTGGCCGTGATCATTTGCCAGATCAAGGGCGGCTCGGCATTGGTCGGACCGGACGGATAGGAACCGCCGATGATCGTCTCGATGCAGCCCGGCTTCGCGATGTGATCGACTCCTTTGGTGCCGAAAAAATCGCCGGCCGCGATCGGGTGGATCATCGTCAAATTCCCAGGTGATCCGGTTTGATCGAAGCGCTCGCCCAGCGCCTTCAGCACCGCATCGGGGCAGCACAGCCCGCTGGAGGAATTGACCGCGACCATTGCCCCATCGTCTATCAGGGCCACCGCTTCCGCCATTGTCGTCTGTTTGGTCACAGGATGTCCCCGAGTGCTATCGCAGCAGAAAGTAACCATTTGGTTATCTCAATATGCCAACCCCCATCTGCCGAATCAAGCATCGAAATCGCTGCAATACCGACGTCGCTCACCAGGGGCTATGCAACAAGTAACCATTAAGTTACACAGATCGAAAGCCATCGTGCAGCAACACATGTAGGTGATTCGGGAGACGCTGCACGATCTCTTTGGTTTTGCATCAACTTTCCCATTCGCAGCTGCGCGTTATGAATGGGTCGGTGCGATAGGGAGCTGACCATGAACATCTATTACCGGAATGCCAATCAGCGTGCCTTCGGCACCTTTCCGCTGACCGGGGACGGTGCGAGGCAGGCGATCCAGATCGCAGCCGAGGTCGGCTACCGCGCCTTCGACACCGCGCAGATGTACGGCAACGAGGCGGAGACCGGCGAAGCGTTGAAGGCGACCGGCTTGCCGCGGGACGAGCTCTGTATCACCACCAAGGTGCATCCCGACAATTTCGGCGAGGACAAATTTCTGGCCTCGGTCGAGGAGAGCCTTCGGAACCTGCAGATCGACCAGGTCGACGTGCTGCTCCTCCATTGGCCGCCGATCGGCGGCGACATCGCCCCCTCGCTCAAGCTACTGCAGCAGGCCTACGACAAGGGCCTTGCGAAGACTATCGGTGTTTCGAACTACACCGTCGCCATGCTGCAGGACGCCGTGTCGATCATCGACGCACCGATCGTCACCAACCAGGTGGAGTTCCACCCGCTCCTGAACCAGGAGAAGCTGCTCGCCGGCGCCAGCGAGGTCGGCATTCCGCTTTCCTCCTACTGCTCGGTCGCACGCGGTGAGGTGTTCAAGCAGCCGGCGTTCGAAAAGATCGGCAAGGGCTACGGCAAGTCCGCCGGCCAGGTGGTGCTGCGCTGGATCCTCCAGAAAGGGGTCAGCGTCAATACCATGTCCACCAAGCCCGAGAACATCCGCGCCAATTTCGACATCATGGACTTCACACTTTCCAGCGTCGACATGGCGCGCATCGACAAGCTGACCCACACCAACTACCGCATCGTCACCCAGGACCTCGTCCCCTGGGCACCCGACTGGGACTAACCCGGCGGCGGCCGGGGGCGTTGACGGGCGCTTGCCACCAAGATGGCGCATGTCCTGTCGGCAACGCCGCCTCGCTCGCGCCAACCCGATGCTCGCGCCAACCCGATGTTAACGTTGCTGTGCCAGACCTTGGTCCAGGTCCATGTGATCCTGGGAATCCGATCCCCGCCCCCACCCTTTCTCGGCGTGCGGGCGGACTCCCAGGATCGCATGGAACATGCATGGCAGAGAAAGGTGAGAAAGTCTTGACCCGGAAAAGCATGGAACCAGAAAAATGCCGCTGATCGAATCAACATCGACATCAGGACTCCAGGAAACCCTCCTCTTATGGAGAAACATCCGGAATCCCCCCAGTGGAGCCGGGACCTTATCAATCGGAATAGCTGCCCAGAAATCGGTAGTTTGAAATAATGGACTCAGCAAAACGTCTATAAAAATCAATCGCCTGCCTGCGCATAGTGGGCCCCTGGACCGCCGACATCTGAGTAAGAAAAGATGAACGCGGGCCGACGTTCGACTATTGATTGCCGCGGATCAGGTCGCTGGCCTTCTCGGCGATCATGATGGTGGGGGCGTTGGTGTTGGAGCCGATCAGGCTCGGCATGGTCGAGCTGTCGCAGATGCGGAGGCCATCCAGGCCCCGGACGCGGAGCTGCGGGTCGACCACCGCCATCTCATCGACGCCCATCTTGCAGGTGCAGGTGGGATGATAGGAGGTGCGGCCATATTGCCGGGCATAGGCCTCGAAGTCTTTCTGCGTCTTCACCTCGTCATTGGGATAGCGAAGTGCTCGGATGTATTTCTTGAGGCTTGGCTTTGAAAAAATCTCGCAGCTGATCTTCACGCCCTCGACCGAGGTCTTGAGGTCGTCGGGCTCTGCCAGGAAGTTGGGATCGACGATGGGCTGGGCGACGGGATCGGCCGAGCGCAGGCGGACCGTGCCGCGGCTCTTCGGACGAAGTGTGTAGGAATTGAGCGTGATGCCGGATGAACCGGGCGGGACGCTCGGCACGCCCGCCTCGGCGCCGGCGCCGGCCAGGAAATGGAACTGCAGATCAGGCACCGGGCTGGTTTTGTCCGCAAACCAGAACGCGCCGCCCTCGACGATATTCGAGGTCACCGGGCCTGAGTTGAAAAGGTAATACTGGATGCCGGCGAGCGCCGCCCAGTGCCATTTATTGTATTTGTCCAGGCTGTAGTGGCCGGTGAGCTCGGCGACGATATCGATGCCGAAATGGTCGGTCAGGTTCTCGCCGACGCCTGGCAGATCATGCACGACATCGATGCCGTGCTCCTTCAGATGCGCTGCTCCGCCGACGCCCGAGAGCATCATGATCTTGGGCGTGCCGATGGCACCTGATGTGACGATGACCTCGCTGTCCGCGCGAACGGCCACGCTTTCCTTGCCGTCGAAATAACGAACACCGGTCGCGCGCATCCCCTCGAAAGTGATGCGCTCCACCAGACAGTTCATCTCGACCGTCAGGTTCGGCCGCGTCAAGACCGGCTTCAGATAACCGGTCGCAGCAGAGCAGCGGCGGTAGTTTTTCGTCGTCGTCTGATAGACGCCTGAGCCGGCCTGCCGCTCGCCGTTGAAATCGGGATTGTAGGGGATGCCGCGTTCCTGGCAGGATTGGACGAAGGCGCGAGTCATGGGCTGCGGATCGGGGATGTTGGACACACCGAGGCCGCCTTCTGTGCCGTGCCAGTCGCCTGCAAGGATGGTGTTGCCCTCGGACCGGATGAAGTATTGCTGGACGTCCTTGAAGCTCCAGCCTTCGCAGCCTTCCTCGTTCGCCCAGCGGTCATAGTCCACGGGATTGCCGCGGGTGAAAACCTCGGCATTGATCGAGCTGCCGCCGCCGATCACACGCGCCTGGGCGTAGGGAATTTCGCGGTTGTTGGCGTACTTTTGCGGCGCTGTGGTCAGGCCCCAGGTGTGAGGGCCGTCGGTCATTTTGGCGAAGCCGACGGGCATGTGGATCAGATAGTGGTTGTCATCACCGCCGGCCTCCAAGAGAAGCACGCGCGCATCCGAATTCTCGCTCAATCGATTCGCCAAGACGCAGCCGGCCGAGCCGCCGCCGACGATCACATAGTCATAACCCTTTTCCACCATCATCCCGATCCAGTTGCTCTTTGACGTCGCCTTATCCTGGCTGCTTGCTATCCAAGCGAATCAACGAAGCGGCCGTGCCTTCCACTACATGACGATTTGCGTTTTTAGATCCTGCGGCCGTACGGCGAAGCTGTCGAACGCTTCCTGGATCTTCCCAAGCGGGTAAGAGGCGCGTGTGAACAGATCCGTCTTGATCCGACCGTGGGTCAGCAGGGTCAGCGAGTCATGCATGTCCTCGCGCATACCGGCAACCGAGCCCTTGACCGAGTTTTCCTCCAGGATCGTGGTCAGAATGTCGAGCGAGAGCGCCTTGTCGGGTCCGGTCAGGCCGAAGGCTGCGAGATGGCCGCCTTTGCGCATCAGATCGGTCGCTTGTGCGTAGAGTGCTGCATTGCCGACGCTTTCGATCACCAGGTCGGCGCCGCGCCCATCGGTGGCCTCCAGCACCGCCTGCTTCAGGGCGGACGAATCGCTGACCCCGATATCGGCGCCGCCATCGAGCGCCATCTGCACCCGTTCAGGGCTGATATCGGCGGCGATGATCGGGGCGGCGCCGATATTACGCATCAGCTGAACATGCAGATTGCCGATCGGGCCGACGCCGAGGATGACGACCGACTGGCCGAAGGTGACGCGCGCCTTTCTCGCGGCGCGCACCACGCAGGCAAGCGGCTCGGTCAGCGCCAGAATTTCCGGACCGATATGCTCCGGCGCTGGGATGACAAGCTGTGCAGGCACGACCACGTACTCGGCAAAGGCGCCATCGATGGTGATGCCGATCTGCTGCATTTCGGGACAGTTCAGGATCTCGTGGCGACGGCACCAATAGCAGCGATCGCAGCCGATATTCATGTCGGCCACGACAGGCTGTCCTTCGTCGAGGCCGGTGACATCCAGCCCCAGGGCCGCGACATGGCCGGTGAATTCATGACCCGGAATCATCGGCAGCTTGTCCGCGGCATAGTGGCCGTGGAAGATATGCATGTCGGTGCCGCAGATCCCGGTACGCACGATCTTGATCAGCGCCTCGCTCCGGCCAGGCTCAGGCCTAGGCACGTCCTTGACCTCGAACCGGCCGGGCTCGATCAGGACAGCGGCGCGCATGGTCTCGGTCATTTTACCACACCTCTGAGCTTGCTTCGATCGATCGTCAGCGCGATCGCGATGATCAGCACGATGCCGAACACCATCTGCTGCTGGGTGGCGTCAACCTCGAGATAGACCATGGCAGCACGGATCACCATGACCATCAGCGTGCCGATCGCGGTGTTGAGCACGCCGCCGACCCCGCCAGTCAGCGGCGTGCCGCCCACCAGTACGGCGACGATCGCAAGCAGCAAAAAACCATTGGCGAGGTTGGCGTCGCCGCCCGAAAGCTTCACCGAGAACATCAGCCCTGCGATCGCGGCGAAGCTCCCGGAGAGCGCGAAGGCGAGGATCTTGACGCGGTCGACATCGAGACCGGAGGCGACCGCAGCGAGCTCGCCCGAACCCACAGCCTTGAGGGCACGGCCGAAGGTGGTGCGGGTCTGCAGGAACCAGGCGAGCGCCAGGAGCAGCGCTGCGATGATCAGGGGATGCGGAAAGCCGGCGGTCGAGCCGAACATCCAGCCGAAGCTCTCGTTGCGTGCCGTCGCGTCCATCGAAAGGGCGCGCTCGCCGGAGAAATATTTCGCTGCCGAGAGTGCTACGAAGCCCATGGCGAGGGTCGAGACGAAGGAGGGAACGTAGAGGCGGGTGGTGACGAAACCGGATATCGCGCCGATCAGGAAACCGGCGAGCACGCAAAGAAGGGCGACGCCGATGCCGAACTGGGCGAGATAGACGGTGGCGAGCACGGTGATCAGGTTCGCCACCTGCTGTGCCGACAGATCGATGCCGCCGATATAGATCGCGAAGGTCATGCCGAGCGCCATGATGAACAGCGGGGCCACGTCGGTGGCCAGCGACAACAGACCGGCCGGGTTGAAGAAGCTCGGATTGATGACGCCGACGATGACGACGAGTCCAAGCAGCGTGATCCAGGGCAGATGCGGTCTTATGGTCTCAAAGTTCATGGATCTGCCTCAGATCATGTGATGGACGAGGTCGTAGAGCGACGGCTTGTCGCCCGGTTTTCCGTCGAAGCGTTTTTGGAATTCGCCGTCCTTGATGACGATGATCGTGTGGCTGAGCCCGATCGCCTCCTCCAGCGTGTCGGCGATCAGGATGATGCCCACGCCGGCGTCCGACATCTCGCGCACCATCTCGTAGACGTCTTCTTTCGCGCCGATGTCGAGGCCGCGGGTCGGATGATCGAGCAGCATGATGTCGGAGCCGCCTGAACGCCATTTGGCGAGCACGACCTTTTGCTGATTGCCGCCGGAAAGCCCACCGCAGTCCTTGTTCTCACTCGGCGTCTTGATGCCGAGGCGCTCGATCCAACGTCGGGCCAGCGTCTTCTCCTCGCCGACTTTGAGCACGCCGGCGCTCGCATAATTCTTCATCTGGCTGAGCGTCATATTCTCGTAGACGTTCATGCCGGCGACGATGCCCTCGACCTTGCGCTCGCGCGGCAGATAGCCGACGCCGAGCCTGACTCCGCCTCTGGCCGTGAAGCGCTCGACCGCTTCGCCCTTGATCGTGACCCTGCCGGCGCTCGGCGTTTCCAGACCGAAGATGGTTCTAAGAACAGCTTCCCGCCCCGCTCCTTCCGTGCCGACGAGGCAGAGCACCTCGCCCGCATGCAGTGTGAAGGAGATGTCCTTATAGCGGTCGCCGAGGCTGACATGGTCGAATTGCAGGAGCATCGTCTTCGGGTCGTAAGGGTGCTGCTTCTGCTCGCGGTAATATTCCTTGTCGATGTCGCGGCCCACCATCTTGTGCTGAATCGCATCCATGTCGGCCTGGTCATGGGCGACCACGTCCACCACCTCGCCGTCCTTCATGACATAGATGCGATCGGAGAGCTCAAGCACCTCGTCCATGCGGTGGCTGACGAAGATGAAGGAGGCGCGCTTGGTGAGATCGCGCACGATCTTGAAGAGAAGCTCCACCTCCTCCTTGGCCAGCACCGAGGTCGGCTCGTCGAGGAGGATCACCAGGTCCCCGTCGATGCGTTCTTCGAGGGTCAGCACCTTGGCGAGCTCGACCAGCTGGCGCTGGGCAAAGGACAGCTTCGAGGTGGTCATGGCGGGATCGATGTCGAGCCTGACCTTGGCGAGCTGATGCGTCGCGGCCTCGGCCATGGCCTTCCAGTCGATGACACCGAGCTTCACGAACTGCTGCTCGAAACCGAGAAAGATATTCTCCATCACGGTGAGGTTGGTGATCAGGGATTGCTCCTGAAACACCATGCCGATGCCGTGCTCCATGGCCTGCCGCGGGTTCTGAAAACGGACCGTCGTGCCGTCGATGGCGATATTGCCGCCGTCCGGCTGATAGGCGCCGTAGATCACCTTCATCAGCGTCGACTTGCCGGCGCCATTTTCACCGACCAGGCCGACGATCTCGCCGCGATTAACCTCGAAGTCGACCGCCTTCAGCGCGTGCACGCCCGGGAAATGCTTGTCGACCTTCCTGAGCTCGTACACGGCGCCCGTCTCCTACTTCACGAAGCTGACGGATTTGCGGTCGGTCGACAGCACCACGGCGGCGATGACCAGAAGGCCGAGCACGCCGTCCTGGACGTAGCCCGGCAAGCCGATGACCACCATGCCGTTGTTGATGACGTTGACCACCAGAACGCCGACCAGCGTGTTCCAGACGCCGCCGATGCCGCCCCAGAGCGCCGTGCCGCCGACCACGACCGCGGTGATCGAGATGAACATGAAGTTGTTGCCGGTCGCCGTCTCGGCAATGCCGATGCGGCCGACCGCGAGAAGGGCGCCGACCGCGAAGAAGATGCCGGCGAGCGTGAAGCCCAGGATGCGCACGCGCTCGACATCGAGGCCACTGGCATGGGCCAGTTCCTCACCGCCGCCGACCGCGTAGAAATTGCGCCCGAGCGTGGTGCGCGACTGGATGAACCAGGCGATCAGGAGAAAAGCGAGCGCCACGTAGCACATGATTGGAAAGTTGAAGATGCGCACGGTCAGTAGCGAGCGGAACAGCTCGTCCTCCACCCGGACGCGATCACCTCCGGTCAGCAGCAATGCGAGACCAGTGCCGACGAAGCCCATGGCGAGGCTTGCCATGAAGGACGGGATCTTCAGGCGGACGTGGATCAGCCCGTTGATGAAGCCCATGACGGCACCGACCACGAGCGCCAGCGGTATCGCCAAAACGGCGACGCTCGTCAGCGTCCCGCCCAGGGCCAGGAAGGCATAGGCGAAGATGACGGCAGAGACCGACACCGTGCCCTCCATGCTGAGATCTATCGAGCCCATGATGATGATGAAGGTGACGCCGACCGCGACCATCGAGGCCGGTGCCGCGGCGACCGCAATACGTGCGGCATTGCGAATTGAAAGAAAACGGCTGTCGAGCAGGTAGATGTGCTCCTTGCCGTCTTGAAAATCCTCCAGCCACTCGAAGAAGGGAAACAGCAGAACCAGCACCGCCAGCACCAGAACCGGCGCCCATTTGATGATCCGTTCCCTCGTCAGGAACGCGCCCATCGGCGCCGTCTGGATGACGATATCGGTCATGGTCGGTGCGCCCTTGGAAGCCGATCCTTCACAGGACGAAAACACAGCCGACAACGGGCATTTTCGTCAGAATGAGGGCCAGGAAGCGAGCGATCGGCGCGGCCGAACCAACCGACCGCGCCGCTAACTTCATTTGTACTGGATCTGACCGTTCGACGGGCCCCAGTAGTCGGACCAGTCATATTCCGGCACGTTGTCGAGATACTTGGCCTTGAAGTCGAGCGCGTCGTCCGGCGTGACCATGATGGTCGGGCCGTAGAACTCGCGATGCTCTTCCGGCTCCTCCGACGGCTTGAACGCGCCGGTCGCTGCATGATAGGCGAGAGACGCCGTAATGCCGCCGCCCCAATGCGGGTTGGTGAAGACCGTCGCCAGAATCTTGCCTTGCGAGACCAGGTCGACCGCCTGCGGGTTGCCGTCATAGGTGACGATCGGAATGTCCATGCCCTCGGCGCGAAGCGCCTCCAGCACGCCATAGCCGATGGTGTCGTTGGCGCAGTGCACGCCGGTGATCTCGTCGCCGTAGCGCGTGATGAAGGACGACATGATCTGGTTGGCCTTCTGGGTGTCCCAGTCGGCTGGCTGGCTGTCGAGCAGTTCGACGTCGGGGTAGTCGGCAAGCGCGTTCTTCAGGCCCTGCAGCCGCTCGATCGCCGGATTGTTCGAGGCGATGCCGCCCAAATGCACGACACCGCCCGTGCCGCCCATGGCCTCCAGCAGAATGCGCGCCGTCTCTTCCGCAGGCTTTTCGTCGGACCAGGTCATGTGGCTGACATAGTTGTCGCCGAAGTCCCAGGGATGGAGATCGTCGGTCTTGTTCCAGATGGTGGAGACATAAGCGCCGGCTTGCGCGCAGGCTTCGACCACCGGACGTGCGTTCGGCGCATCGTTGGTGTCGATGGCCAGCGCCAGATCGCCGTTGGTCTTGGCGAGCAGTGCCTTGACGTCGGCGAGCGATTTCTCGGACGAGCCCTCGTTGATCAGGTGGGTGAGCGCATCCTTGGACTTGCCGATGCTCTCGACGAAGGCCTCGCCGCCCGAGACGATCTCGTTCCAATAGGGGTTGGTGCGATTGCGATAGCTCCAGGCGATGGTCGGATCAGCACTCGCCGCGCGCGCCATGCCAGGACCCATCAGACCGGTAGCAGCGACACCGCCCAGGCCGCAGGCCGAGGCGAGCAGCAGATCCCGACGATTGATCTTTTCCTGTTCGATAAATTTCTTGATGAACGACATGGAGAACCTCCCATTTCCAAACTGCCTCTTTGAGAGGCGTCAGTCTCGTTGCCCCGACATCCGGCCGCCGCCTGGCGCTCCAATCCGCCGGATCGCGCCGTTGATTCAATCGGTAACGCACCAGTTAGTTACTTTTAATTTCTTTTTTTTGTCAAGTCCACTATAACTTGTCGTCACATGTACCGATCGAGTTGCAGGACCTGATGTCGACGATGCTGAAAGAGGCCAATGGGGGCGGGTCGCCGATGCCGAAAACCAAGCCACGCGCTCGCGATGCCGACGCCACCAAAGCCCGGATCCTGGCCGCGGCGAAATCGGAGTTCGCGCGCCTGGGGCTGGGGGGTGCTCGGGTCGATGAGATTGCCCTGAAGGCGAGCGCCAACAAGCGGATGATCTACCATTATTTCGGCAGCAAGGAGGATCTCTTCCAGGTGGTGCTGGAAGAGGCTTATCTCGATATCCGCAGCGCCGAACAGGAGCTCGACCTCGATCATCTGGCGCCGCGCGAGGCGCTGGAGACCCTGGTGCGCTTCACCTGGGACTACTATCTCGACAACCCCGAATTCATCACGCTGGTCAACAGCGCCAACCTGCACCGCGGCCGGCATCTGGAAAGCTCCGAGCGCATCCGGACCGCGAGCCGGCGCTTCGTCAACATGGTGCGCGGCATTCTCGATCGCGGCGTGGCCGAAGGCGTCTTTCGCCCGGGCATTGATCCCGTCCAGCTCAACATCACCATCGCCGCGATCGGCTACTACTACCTGACCAATCGCTTCACCGGCGCCATCCTGTTCGAACGCGATTTCATGAAGAAGAAGGCCCTCGATCAGCGGCTCGACTTCAACATCGACACCGTCATGAGGCTGGTCGAGGCGTGAGGTGCCGGGCGGCTGATCAGTCCGGTAAGGGGTCGGAACCCGAAGCCAGATCGAAGAGGCCGAACGCGATGTCGGCCGGGAAACGTGCCAACGGGGCAAAATCGGTCGCGCCAGAATCGAGCTGCAACGTCTGTCCCTGAAACGAACAAGTCGACGGTCGAGGCCGCGCCTCGTCAATGGATGTGGGAGCCGCCGTTGACGTCGAGTTCGGTGCCGGTGCAATAGGAGGCGAGGTCGGAGGCGAGGAAGAGGGCGCAGCCGGCGACCTCCTTCGCTTCCCCTGCCCTGCCCATGGGAATGGACGCGAGGATGCTTTTCGTTCTCTCAGGCGTGAGATGGCCGGCGGTGATGTCGGTCGTGATCAGGCTTGGGCAGATGGCGTTGACGCGGACATTGTCGGGGCCGAATTCGCGGGCCATGGCCTTGGTGAGGCCGAGCACCCCCGCCTTGGCCGCGGAATAGTGGGGCCCTCCGAAGATGCCGCCGCCGCGCTGGGCGGAGACCGAGGACAGGTTGACGATGCTGCCGGATTTCCTTTCACGCATGTGCGGCACCACGGCCTGGCTCATGTGAAGCGTGCCGCGCAGACTGACATCGAGCACGGCGTCGTAGTTTTCAGACGTGATCTCCATGAATTTGAGCGGCTGGCTGATGCCGGCATTGTTCACGAGCACGTCGATCCGCCCCCAGCGTCCGAGGAGATCGGCGACGACGCGCTCGCAGGCGGCCATGTCGGTGACGTCGCAGGCGAAGCCGACATGGTCGGGCCCGACGTCGGCTGCGGCCTTGCCGGCAGCTTCGGCATCCAGGTCGAGGATGGCGACGGTCGCCCCGTGCTCGGCGAACAGCTTCGCTGTCGCCTTGCCGAGGCCACGCGGCGAGGCGCCGCCGGTGATGATCGCGTGACGTCCTTTCAACAAGCCCATGTCTCACCTTCCCTGAGCGCCGGCGACGTCGTCATAGTCGCCCATGCGCAGATACCGGATCTCGCGCCAAAGCCGGATCGACGGGCGTAAGGCGAAGAAGATGGAGCCGATCAGAAACAGCCAGGTAGCGAGTTCCACGGTCGCCGAATCGAAAAACAAGATGCTGCCGCCGATGAACATCACCGCGGCCGCGACGTCCACCAGCGTATAGGCGAATTCCGTATAGGCGTAGAGACGCTGGTGCGCCTCCGACCGATAGCGCGCATCGGGATGGAAGAGTTTCATGGACCGCTCATCTGCTCCGCTTCGTAGATCGATTGGCGGCCTCGACGAGGCGAGAGTCCGCCTCATCTGCCACCTCTCCAGAAAGACCGCATACCGTCTCCGCGAAAGGCGCGTTCGGCACCAGCACTGCCCAAGTCCATGAGGTGGTCACACCACCCAGGCCTTGATGTGTTCGACGACCTTGGCCGTCGAAATGCCGTACATGTCGTGGAGCGTCGGCAGCGCGCCGGCCTCGAGAAATTCGTCCGGCAGGCCGATCATGCGGAAGGCCGGGGTGACGCCGGCCTGCAGCAGGGTGCTCGCCACCGCTTCGCCGAGGCCGCCGACCACGGTGTGGTTTTCCGCCGTGACCACGAGACGTCCGCCTCTGCCGGCTTCGGCAAGGATGGTTTCCTTGTCGAGCGGCTTGATGGTCGGGCTGTGCAGCACCGCGACGTCGATGCCGTCCTTCGCAAGCACCTCAGCGGCGTCGAGGGCGCGCATGGTCATGAAGCCGGAGGAGATCACGAGGACATCCTTGCCGTCGCGGATCATCTGCGCCCTGCCGATCTCGAAGCGGTAGTCCGGCTTGTAACGGGTCAGAACGATCGGCACCTTGCCGCGCAAAAGGCGGGAGTAGACCGGGCCGTCGCACTCGGCCATCGCCTTCACCGACTGTCGGATGTCGACGGCGTCACAGGGGTCGATGACGGTGATGTTGGGAAGCCCGCGGAAGATCGCGAGATCCTCGGTCGCCTGGTGGGACGGGCCATAGCCGGTGGTGAGGCCGGGCAGCGCGCAGACGATCTTGACGGGGAGATTCTCCTCCGCGATCGCCATGGCGATGAAGTCGTAGGCGCGCCTGGAGGCGAACACCGCATAGGTGGTGGCGAACGGCAGAAACCCTTCGCGCGCGAGGCCGGCGGCCGTGGAGATCATCACCTGCTCGGCCATGCCCATCTGGTAGAAGCGCTCGGGCATGGCATCCGCGAAGACGTGGAGGTCGGTGTATTTCGAAAGATCCGCAGTGAGACCGACCACGTTTTCTCGCACATTCGCGAGTTCGACCAATGCGTGGCCGAAGGGTGCCGTCTCGGTCTCGTAGCCTTCGGCGGCTAGGGAGGCGATCATGGCGGAGGTGGTCAGGCGTTCGCCGCTCTCGCTGACGGGTACGCGGCGCGGCTCGTATTTGCGCTTCATCGAAGCGAGCGTCATGCCGGCTTTCCTTCTTCGAGAACATCCAGCGCCTTCGCCCATTCATCGGCTTCGACGCGCACGAAATGGGTGATTTCCCGTCTTTCGAGGAAGGGCACGCCCTTGCACATGGTGGTGTCGAAGACGATCGCCCGGGGGCGTTTTTCATCGATCGCGCGAGAAACGTCGAACGCCGTGACCACGGCGTGGAGGTCGTTGCCGTCGACCCGCTGGCAATGCCAGCCGAAGGCCTCCCACTTCGCCTCCAGCGGCTCGGCGGAGAGCATCTTGGTGGAGTGGCCGTCGGCCTGCTGATTGTTGAAGTCGACCAGGCAGATCAAGTTGTCGAGCTCGTGATGGGACGCCGCCATCGCCGCTTCCCAGGTCGAGCCTTCACCGAGTTCGCCGTCGGACATGAGGTTGTAGACGAAGGCCTCGGAGGCCTTCCGCTTCAGACCAAGCGCCATGCCGACGGCGATGCCGAGGCCGTGGCCGAGCGAGCCGCCGGTGATCTCCATGCCGGGCGTGTAGGAGGCCATGCCGGACATGGGCATTCGGCTGTCGTCCATGCCGTAGGTTTCGAGCTCGTCCTCGGGCAGGATGCCGGCTTCGATCAGGGTCGAGTAGAGCGCGATGGCATAGTGGCCGATCGAAAGCAGAAAGCGGTCGCGGCCTTCCCACTCCGGATCGTCGGCCTTGTAGTTGAGCGCGTGAAAATAGGACGCGGCCAGCACGTCGGCGACGCCGAGCGCCTGGCCGATATAGCCCTGGCCCTGAACCTCGCCCATCAAAAGCGCATTGCGGCGAATGTTCCAGGCCCGCCTCGCCAGCGATACATTGGATCCAGCGCCATGACGGCGTCCTTCGACCATGCGTGCCTTCCCTCCTCTGCGGCGGAGCTGCCGAACGTTCAGATGCGGTTCCCCAGCCAACCGTACAGCGACGGTGAGGATTTACCAATCCAGCGGTCGGACGGCTGGAGTCGTGCGTCGTCGCCTCGCGCACGGCATGAATCGAAAGTTCGATCCTGCGAAACAGCGTCGACACCGCCTCGACGGATGCAGGTCGAAAGAGACATCGATGGAGCCGGGGGTGTCGAAGGCGCCCGAGGTCAGTCTCGACGAAGGTCGAGAGCGGCGCTTTCCGCATCACGCAGCGGCGTCGGCAGCGCACCGTCACCGGAGGCGATGAACTCGAGCAGCAGCTTTCGCTTCAGCGCCTCACCGAATGAATCGATATCCTTGGCCTCGACCACGAAGCTGCCCTCGCCGCCAATCACATGCAGACCGTAGAACTCCGCGATGGGGATGCGCCCCCAATTCGTGCCAGTCGTGTAGGCGTGGCGGCCGTCGAAGGTGCCGATCTGCCGATCGCCGAGCAGGGGCAGCGCATTGATCGTGATACCGTCGGCGACGACCCGGTCGCGCACCCGCCCGACCCGCGCACCCTCGCCGTGAAAATCGCTGACGACATCGATCACCATGCGCGAGTCGGTGTACTCGCTGGCCTTCAGGAAATCGGCCGCCGCCTGCAGCCCCGCGGTCATCGACGTGTTGCCGGTGCTGGTGCGAGGCGCGAGCGCGATCGCCTCGCCGAACGCCCGGGCGGAGGTCTCGTCGTTCAGGAGGGTCCAGTCCATCACCAGCTCGATCTCGTCAGCGCCGGAGAACTCGACGTAGGAGACAGCGACGCCGTCGCTGTTGCCGATGATCGACGCAACCACGTCGGGATCTGAGAAGGCGGCGCGATAGCCATCCTTCATCAGCCCGTATTCGAGCTCGTCGACACTGTTGGAGACGTCGTTCAGCAAAACGAGTGCGAGATTGGCGGCACCGGCGGGTACGGCGGCACTCGCCAAACCAGCCAGGAAGCCGGCCATCACCAGACCCAGTCGACGCATGGCGTTCCCCCTCGTCGGCGTCTTGTCCGATAGACAGCATGGCAGGATCGGGCCGCGGAGGCAAAGAACGGAGGGCAACTCTGTCAGTTGTTGTCGCTCAGCCCGGCGCCTGCGCCGGCAAGCCGCGACGCCTCGGTCGCCGGCGCGAAGGTGCGCTGCGCGAAGGCGGCGAGCCGGCTCCACGTGGCCGCATCGACCGGCGCGGCCGGCTCGTCGATCGGCGCGGCCGGCTCCGTGGCATCGTCGCAGCGCCGGCAGAACGCGGCATGCGTGCTGCGCGCCGTCAGAACCTCGCGCTCGCCGTCGATCGTCTCGCCGCGCGGCCCGAGGGTGATGACCAGGCCGTCCCAGGCCAGATGAATCGTAACGCCGGTCTGCCGCGCGGCGCCGGCCGCGAAAGGGGCGAGCAGCAGCGGCCGGTCGACGGCCATGAGGTTGAGCATGCGACCGCCGGCGATCTCGGCGGCGCGATCGGAGAGCGCAGCACCGGCGATCAACGGACAAAGCCGCCCGCCCGGAGCTTCCCAGAGATCCCGATCGGTCGCCGGCGTGAGGTCGGCGCCGTCCCGCTTGTCGTTCTGGCTCAAAATATCGGCGAGCAGTTCCGCCCCCGGCAGGCCGCGCGCGGTCAGCCAGCGCGTCGCCTTGCCCGCCTCCTCGGCGAGGCCCCAGGAGAGCCCGGCGCCGCGCGCCGCCCGCTTGCCCATCGCCTCGATCTCATTCAGCGAAAACGTCATCGGGGATGCGCCCCGCATCCGGGTTGACCTGGACCTCGTCACCTTCGGACGCTGTTTGTCCGGCATGTGCCGCCGGCGCCGGCGGGTAGCACCAGCCGTCGCCGTCGCCTGTGGCGACCTCGTGGGGGAAGGGCGCGCCCTTGAACATGTTGATGCGCACCCAGCGATCGGAGCGCGGGTCGAAATGGGTGGCGCCGAAGAAGGACAGCTTGCAGCGCAGGAGGTCGATCGGCAGCAGGGCCGAGGAGACCGTGTTGTCGCGGATCTCGGCATAGGGGTATGTGTTCGCGATCTGCGCACGCCGCGCGATGTGGCGATGCTCCGGGTGGGCGAGCAGGAAGGCGGCGACGGTCGGCTCGCCCTCCCACCTGTCGATGTCATGCGCCATGCCCGTGGCATCGCGGCCGGGGGCAAGCGGCTGCTCGTAGGGCTCGATCGGCTCCTCGAAGCGCTCGCCCAGGCGCGGCTCCAGCTTCTCCTCGGAGACGTACCAGACGCGCGCCAGGCTCGCAGGCTCGGTCCAGTCGATCGCGAGCGCCCATCCGTAGACCTCGTCGAGGATCCGCCGAAGGTCCGAAAGCGGCATCGATCCGTCGATGCGAAAGGCGGCGTCCTCGTCGGCGCTCATGCCGTCGGCGAGGTCGTCGACCAGATCGCCATAGGGCTCGAGCATCAGCGAGACGAGCTGCTCCTGGCCCTCGATCGAGAGGTTGTCCTCGGCCCAGCGATAGAGCCGGTCCCAGGGGGCGTCGCCGTCCAGATGGCCGGCGGCGACATGCGCTTCGAGATGGGCCAGATCGGCCTTGAGCATGGTCACCTTCTGGATCTGCAGCGAATGTTCCGAGCGCCAGAGATCGGCGTTGATTTTCGCGCGGGCGACCATCGTCTTGAACAGCGCCTTTTCGTCGACCGAGGCCTTGGCAAGGCCCCGCACCCGGGCGAGCGCGGTCTCGCGGGAAAGAATCCAGTTGTTGATCAGCATGGGGTGGCTGACCAGGAAGGGCGCCATGCCGAGCCCGGTGGAATTGCCGATGCCGAAGCGCCGGCGACGCGCCGGCTCGATCGGCACGGCGGTCTCGGGCGAGCGGCAACGCGCCAGATGCTCGACCAGATCGAGCACATAGGCGCGCGTCAGGAAGACCGAGAGCATCTCCGCCTGAAAGGGGCATCGGAACTCCGGGCGCTCGCAGATCGCCTCGCGGTCGGCGGCGCCGAACTTGCCGGAGCCGTAGACCGCCGTGGTGCGCATCAGATAGCCGACCGCCTCGATCTTCTCGCGGTCCGGCTGCTGGCCGGCGGCCAGACGCTCGACCACGTGATCGAACAGCCGCACGGACCGGTTCGCGCGGGACAGGCTGAGCTCGCTCGCCGTGATCCGCCCCGCCTCCTGCTTGGGCACGTTCCAGGACAGGCGCTCGATGTCGTCCTCATCAGGCACGCCGTCGAACAGGGTGAAGGTGCTGTCCCAGGCCTCGGCGATCACCCGGTCCGAGCGCTGGTCCGGCGGCAGGTCGTGGGCGAAGCAGACCAGGCTGTAGCTGCGCTCCGGCCCATGCGCCGAATAGACCGCCACGCCCACGCCATCAGCGTCGATGTCGAAGACGGGGCGATCGAAGGTCCAGGCTTCGCGCTTCATGCGCCGAAGGAGAACGCGCATGAAGGACAGCCGGCTCTGGTGAAAGGAGCCGAGGCGCGCGAGGCGCATGACCTCGGCGGGCGGGCGCAGGCCGGGCGCCGGTTGCGCTTGTTCAACGGCTTCCATCGAACGCCCTCCCCTTTCTTGTTGGACGGGCAGCCTTGGGGGCTGCCCGTCCAGTCCCAAAAAACTAGGCCGTGCCACTGCCCTTGGCGAGCGTGATCCTGACCGCGTCCCAAAGGGACGGAAGAAGGATCAGCGAGACCGGCACCGCCGTCACCACGATGAAGCTCTGCAGCTTGCCGATGCCGCCCGAGCCGGTCGAGACCAGGATCAGCGCCATCGCGCCCATGGCCAGGCCCCAGAAGACGCGCACCGCGGTCGAGGAGCGGTCCTCGTCGGACATGGCGACCGAGATCACATAGGTCATGCTGTCGCCGGTGGTGGCCACGAAGATCGTGGTCAGGATCAGGAACAGCAGCGAGACCAGAAAGCCGAGCGGCAGGTTCTGGGTGATCGTCAGGAGGGCGGCCGGCAGGTTGAAGCCTTCGAACGCGGCCGCCACCGAGTTGGGCGTGGCCAGCTCCTGAGCGATGCCGGTGCCGCCGACGATCGTGAACCAGAAATTGGTGACGATCGGCGCGATGATCGAGAGCATGATCACGATCGCGCGGATCGAGCGGCCGCGGCTGACCCGGGCGATGAACATCGCCATCAGCGGACCGTAGCCGAGGAACCAGCCCCAGAAGAACACGGTCCACCAGCCGAGCCAGCCGGGATCGCCGAACAGGCCGCTTTCGCCGCGATAGAGAGCGAGGCTGAAGAAGTTCGAGAGATAGACCCCCATGCCCTCGAAGAAGCCGGAGAAGATGAAGGCGGTCGGCCCGGCGATCAGCATGAACAGAAGAAGCGCGAAGCCGAGCACGATGTTGATGCGGCTCAGGATCTGGATGCCCTTGTTGATGCCGGTCACCGCCGAGATGGTGTAGACCGCGACCAGGCCGGCGATCACCAGCGCCTGGGTGGCGAAGCCGTCCGGAATGCCGAACAGCGCGTCCAGGCCGTAGGACACCTGAAGTCCCAAAAATCCGATCGGGCCGACGGTGCCGGCGACCACGGCGATGATGCAGGCGGCGTCCGCGAACAGGCCGATCGGGCCGCGGATCGCCTTGTCGCCGAACACCGGGTAGAGGAGCGTGCGCGGGGCGAGCGGCAGGCCCTTCTCGTAGTGGTAATGCATCAGCATCACGGTGGTCAGCGCGCCCAGGATCGCCCAGGCGAGAAAGCCCCAGTGGAGATAGGACTGGGCGAGCGCCGGCGCCGCCGCTTCGGCCGAAAGCGCCTCGCCGCCGAAGATCGGCGGGGGCGAGACGAAATGCGCCATCGGCTCGCCCGCGGCCCAGAACACGCCGCCGCCCGCGAGCAGCGTGCACATGATCATCGAGCCCCATTGAAAGACGGTGAATTCCGGCTCTTCCATGGCGCCCATCTTCGCCTTGCCGCCGGGGAGAACGCAGAGCACCAGGCCGATCAGGAAGGTGGCGAGCAGCAGGAGCTGCCAGTAGAGCCCGAACCAGGTCGCGGACCAGGCGAAGCCGGCGTCGACCATGGCGGACAGGCCATCCAGGTTGACCAGTGCCGTCAGGCAGAAGAGGAGGATGAAGCCGCCGGTGATGAAGAACAGCGGCTTGTTGATGTGGCCGAAGCCGTGCGGGCTGTCTACAGCCGCGCTGGTGGACATGTCAGTCATGGAAAGCCTCCGTTTATCGATTCGTTGCTATTGCGTTATTGGACTAGATCAGCCGACCGCCGGCTGGCGGGCGAAGCTTCGGTCGTAGAAGCGGAGCCAGTTCTCGCCCATGACGCCGGCGGTCTCGTCGCCGCTCAGGCCGACGGCGCGAAGGCCGGCTTCGATGTTGGAAAAATCGCGGTTGTCGTGGAACCAGGACGGCATGGCGGGAAAGCCCGCGTCGTCCTTCGAGCCCTCGCCATAGTCGATCGACTTGGTCCAGCGTCCCGTCCGCATCCAGGTGACCACGCTGTCCGGCTGGTCCTGGCAGAGATCGGTGCCGATCCCGATGTTCTCCGGCCCCATCAGCTCGGCTGTACGAGAAACCATCTCGCAGAAGCTCTCGAGCGTGCAGTTCGATTTGTCCTTGAGGTGATGCGGGTAGACGGAAAAGCCGAGCATGCCGCCGGACTCGCCCAGCGCCTTGAGCACCTCGTTCGACTTGTTGCGCAGCGCCGGGTGCCAGAACGCCGGGTTGGCATGGGTGATCGCGATCGGCCGCTCGGAAATCTCGATCGCCTCGAGCGTCGAGCGCTCGGCGGAATGGCTCATGTCGACCACCAGGCCGACCCGGTTCATTTCCCTGATCACCTCGCGGCCCATGCGGGTGATGCCGGGGTCCTCGGCCTCGTAGCAGCCGGTCGCGAGAAGCGACTGGTTGTTGTAGCTGAGCTGCATGAAGCGGGCGCCGAGGGTGTGCAGCACCTCGACCAGGCCGATGTCGTCCTCGATCGGGGACGGGTTCTGAAACCCGAAAAAGATCGCGGTGCGCCCGGTCTCCTTCGCGCGGCGGACGTCGTCGCCGGTGCGGCCCTGAAAGATCAGCTCGGGGAACCGCTCGAACCAGCGGTTCCAGCGCTCGATGTTCAGCACCGTCTCGCGAAAGTTTTCGTGATACGCGATGGTGACATGCACCGCGTCCACCCCGCCCTCGCGCATCTGCCGAAAGATCTTTTCCGACCAGTTCGCATATTGCAAACAATCCACGCGGTGCGACCGCGAGCGGTGACTTGGCTCAGAGTCCGTCATGGGGTTACTCCGGCTCGCCGGCGGCGGTGTAGGCGGTCTTGACCGTCGTGTAGAACTCCCTGGCATAGGCGCCCTGCTCGCGCGGGCCGTAGGAGCTGTCGCCGCGGCCGCCGAAGGGGACGTGGTAGTCGGTGCCCGCCGTCGGCAGGTTGACCATGACGCAGCCGGTGCGGGCGTTCCGCCGGAAGTGGCTGGCGCGCGCGAGCGACTTGGTGACGATGCCCGAGGTCAGGCCGAACTTGGTGTCGTTGACTGTCGCCAGCGCCTCTTCATAGGAAGAAACCTTGATCACGCAGGCGATCGGCGCGAACAGCTCTTCACGGTTGATGCGCATGGCGTTGGTCGTGCCGGCGAACACGGCTGGGGACATATAGTAGCCCTCGGTCGAGCGGGTGAGACGCTCGCCGCCGCAGAGCAGCTCGGCCCCTTCGCCCTTGCCGAGCTCGACGTAATCGAGATTGGCCAGGAGCTGCGCCTCGCTCGCCACCGGACCGATCTGGGTGCCCTCGTCGAGCGCGTGCCCGACTTTCAGCGCCCTGGCGCCCGCCACCAGCTTCTCGACGAAGGCGTCGTGGATGCCTCATGGACGACCAGGCGGGACGATGCGGTGCATTTCTGGCCGGTGCCGCCGAAGGCGCCGCCGAGCGCGATCGAGACGGCGAGGTCGAGATCGGCGTCGTCCATCACGGCGAGCGCGTTCTTCGAGCCCATCTCGAGCTGGATCTTGGTGAAGTTCCGAACCGCAGCCGACGCGATGCCGCGGCCGACCGGCACCGAGCCGGTGAAGGAAATCGCGTCGATGTCGGGCTCTCCACCAGCCGCTGGCCGACCGCGCGCCCGGAGCCCATCACCAGGTTGAACAGGCCCTTGGGCAGCGCCTGATCGGCGATGATCTCGGTCAGCGCCACGGCGGAGGCGGGCGTCAGATTGGCGGGCTTCCAGATCACCGCATTGCCGAAGGCGAGCGCCGGCGCGATCTTCCAGCTCGCGGTCGCCATCGGAAAGTTCCAGGGCGAGATGACGGCGACGGTGCCGACCGGCTCGCGCCTGACGTCGACCTCGATGCCGGGCCGAACCGAGTCCGCATTGTCCCCGATCTGCCGAAGCGTCTCCGCCGCGTAGTACGAAAAAAACTGGCCGGAGCGATAGACCTCGCCCTTGCCCTCGGCGAGCGGCTTGCCTTCTTCGCGGGACAACAGCTCACCGAGTTCAGCCGAGCGCGCCATCAGCGTCTCGCCGATCGCCTTCAGCACGCCGTGGCGGTGCTCGATGCCGGTCCGCGCCCACTCGACCTGCGCCGTGTGTGCCGCATCGAGCGCGCGGTCGAGCTGATCGGCGCTCGCCTGGGCGTACAGACCGATGACGTCGTCGAGATCGGAGGGATTGCGATTTTCGACCTCGCTCTTGCCCGCGACCCACTCGCCGCCGATGAAATTGCGTTTCCGATCCATGACCCGCCCCCCTGCGCGCGACCCTTTCCTGATGTGACTATGGACGAACACAATAATTTCAGTCAAAATCAAATTACTGTAGCTAATTTCATAAAAATTGAAATTCGCGGACCATGTAAAGAATGGCTATCAAGATCGACATGCTGCGCTGCTTCGCCGCCGTGGCGGAAAGCGGCAATCTCGCCGATGCCGCGGACAAGCTCGGGCGCACGCCGTCGGCGGTCTCGATGATGCTGAAGCAGTTCGAGGAGCATCTGGGCGCGCCACTGTTCGAATCCGAGCGCAAGAGCAGGCTGACCGCGCTCGGCGCCTTCGCACTCGATCAGGCGAGGCGAGAACTCGATCATTTCCAGCGCACGGTCACCGTGATCGAGCATTTTTCCCGCGCGAAGGCAGGCTATGTCCGCGTGGCCGCCGTGCCCTCGGTCGCCGAGGCGATCCTGCCGGGCGTGGTGCGCGATTTTCTCGGCGATCATCCGGGCGTGCAGATCGACATCCAGGACATGGACAGCGCCGCAGTGTTGCGCGAACTCGCGAGAGAGCGGGTCGATCTCGGGCTCGCGAGCGCCAGCGGCGCCGGCCCCGACATCGCGCGGGACGAGCTGTTCACGGATGACTTCGGCGTGGTCTGCCGTTCCGACCATCCGCTCGCCGGGGCGAAACGGCCAATAGACTGGGCGGATCTCGAAAGCCGATCCTTCATCGGCAACGGCATCTGCCGCCACATCGCCGACGAGCGCTTTCAGACGATTCTGGCCGGCTCCCGTCTGATGGTGAGGAACACGACCTCGCTGCTCGCCATGGTGCGCGCCGGCGTCGGCATCACCGTGCTGCCGCGCCTCGCCGTCGAGCGATCAGGCGACCGGCTGGTCTTTATCGCCCTCGCCGATGCCGGGGCGACACGGCGGATCGACGTTCTCCGCCGCAGCCACGACATGCCGACCCCGGCCGCCCAGGCCTTCGAAAAGGCGGTCCGGCGCGCCGCCGCGGGGCTGACCCGGCGGCCTTGAGCCCGAGGTCTGGGGCGAGGGCTCGAACGCGGCCGGCCTGCCCGCCCCTATCTGCCGACGGGCTCCGTGTCCACCGGCAGGGCGCTCGACTGCTTGATGGTGTCGAGAACGATCGATGTCTTGACGTTCTGCACGGCCTCGTGGCGAAGGAGGGTCGCGTTGATGAAGTCGGAGAGCTCGCGCAGATCCCGCGCCACGACCTTGATCGAGTAGTCCATCTCGCCGGTGAGCGCATGGGCCTCCTGAACGTTCGGGAGACGCTTCAGGGTTTGCCTGAGCTTCTCGGCATTGCCTTCATTGTGGGTGGCGAGGTTGATCGCGATCATGCAGGTCACGCCGATCCCGACCTTCAGCGCATCGACCTCCGCATGGTAGCCGCGGATGATGCCGGCCGCTTCGAGCGCGCTTCGCCGCCTCGAACATTGGGACGGCGACAGGCCGATGCGCTCCGAGAGTTCGCCATTGGTCAGGCGGCCGTCGGCCTGCAGATGAAAAAGGATCTTGCGGTCGAACCCGTCCAGATCATCCATGACATGCGGCTTTGCTGATTATTGCGCACGATCCGTGCATGTATAGCAAAATCTTCACATCGTTTGCAAACACCTTGCAGCGCTACACGGTTACACTGATCAGATCAATTCGATCGATGGAGGCGAAGGATGGGACCTTTTCCGCATGACGCGCCGAAGGCCAAGATCACCGAGCACAACCCCGCCGGCACGGACGGCTTCGAGTTCGTCGAGTTCGCGCATCCGGAGCCCGAAAAGCTGGAGACACTATTTCGCCGGATGGGCTACCTCCCGGTCGCGCGCCATCGAACGAAAAACATCACCGTCTGGCGCCAGGGTGACGTCAACTACGTGATCAACGCCGAGCCCGGCAGCCATGGCACGGACTTCGTCGAGGCGCATGGTCCCTGCGCGCCGTCGATGGCCTGGCGCGTGGTCGACGCCGCGCATGCCTTCGAGCGTGCGGTGAAGAACGGCGCCGAAGCTTATGAAGGCGAAGGCAAAGTTCTGGACGTGCCGGCGATCGTCGGCATCGGCGGCTCGCTCCTTTATTTCGTCGATCGCTACGGCGATCAGGGCTCGGCCTATGATGCCGAATTCGAGTGGCTCGGCAAGCAGGATCCGAAGCCCGAGGGCATCGGCTTCTACTATCTCGACCACCTCACCCACAACGTCTTTCGCGGCAATATGGACAAGTGGTGGCATTTCTACCGCGACCTGTTCGGCTTCACCCAGATCCACTTCTTCGACATCGAGGGCAAGCTGACGGGCCTGATCAGCCGCGCGATCACCTCGCCCTGCGGCAAGATCCGCATCCCGCTCAACGAATCCACCGACGACAAGAGCCAGATCGAATCCTATCTGCGCAAATACAAAGGCGAAGGCATCCAGCATATCGCGGTCGGCACGGACGCGATCTACGACGCCACCGATCGCCTCGCCGACAACGGCCTCGCCTTCATGCCGGGACCGCCGGAGACCTACTACCGGATGAGCCTGGACCGCGTGCCCGGTCATGAGGAGCCGCTCGAGCGCATGGCCAGGCACGGCATTCTGATCGACGGCGAAGGCGTCATCGACGACGTCAACGGTGATCGCATGACCAAGATCCTCCTTCAGATCTTCTCGAAGACGGTGATCGGCCCGATCTTCTTCGAGTTCATCCAGAGAAAGGGGGACGAGGGTTTCGGCGAGGGCAATTTCCGGGCGTTGTTCGAATCGATCGAGGCCGAGCAGATCCAGAGCGGCGAGCTCGTCGCCTGATCGACGGCCGCCGACACGGCATCAGCCTTCGGGCGAAGACGGCTTCAGCAGCCAGACCTTCTCGGTCGCCGCACAGCGTCCCTTGAGGCCGCCGGCGACCTCGACGCTCGCGCACAACGTCCGTTCATATCGATCGCCATAGCATCGATGGACCTCGTCGCCGGTGACCGCAAAGGGCGGGCCGTCCATCTGCGTCTGGTCGTATTCGAAGGTGATCAGGAACTGCGGCGCCAATGTCGTGATCCGCATTAGATGATCGGCATAGCGAAGGCGCATCTCGCCCGGCAGCGCCACCAGGGCGGCCCGATCGTAGACGACGTCGACGGCGCCGAGAACCTCGGCGGTCAGATCGAAAATGTCCCCGACGTAGATGTCGATGCCCTCGGCGCCGTAATGCACGAAGGGGTCGCGCTCGGATCGCAACGGCGTCACGCCAAGCTCGTCGAACAGCTGCTCGATCGCCGTCTCGCTCAGTTCGGCGCCGACGACGCGCCGGCCCGTCGAGCAGAGCCAGCCGATGTCGCGGGTCTTTCCGCATAGCGGCAGGAACACGCGGTCCTGCCGACGAGCGAACGCCTCCTCAAAATGTCGGACCAGCAGCGCATTAGCTTCGCCTTCATGGAAGCCGATCTCGTCTTTTCGCCATCGCCTGTGCCAGAAATCCGGATCCATCTTCCCTGCCCTCAGCTGCCTGCCGGTCGCGGGATCTCGCATATTTCATGTGTCGTCCTCGTCCTGTTTCGGATCGGGGCCGTGGACGAGCAGATAGATCGGGAACACGACGATCATCAAGAGCAGCGTGCCGAGCACCCAGAAAAACATCGACCAGTAGGACAGACGCCGATAGCGGGCATGGAATAGGACGAACAAGGCGGCCAACACCGCGATGACGATACCGACGACGATCAAGGCGAGGCTCCCGACCGGCGCGTTCTGCGATCCGGCCGGCCTTTCGTTTTTTCGCGCATGCTGATGTTCGAAGAAATCCCATGACCGTCGGACGTTGTCCAGCGTTGCGCGCCGGTTCACGGCCGGCCGTGCCTTGCGCGCCACGACTATCGATCTTTTCGCGCAATCAAGAGAGAAAATTTAACCATAAGTTGCAGAAAACAGCTCCCGGCGCTTTACGCCCGCGTCGTCCATGGGATACAGCATGGGATCTCGACGGCAGCGATGGTCGCAGCAGAAGGGCGGATGGGGAATGTTTTGGCTGCCTTGACCGGACGAACGGCGTGGCCTGCAGCTCTCTCGCCGGCGCCGCCGCGCTCGGGCGGCAAGGAGCTGGGCGCGCGTCTCCTGGCGTTCCTGATCCCGGTCACGATCGCGGTCGAAGTTCCCGGGCTGGGCACGATCTACCTCGCCGAGCTCTGCATGATCGGGCTCTTGCCGGTGCTTCTCGTGCTGCGCGGCCGCATGCTGCAGTCGAAGGCGCTCGCCTTCGTTCTGCTGATGGGCCTGGTCTATCTGGGCGCGCAGATCGTCACCGACGTGATCCGCGAAACGCCCTTTGGCGACTACGCCCGCGGCTGGTCGCGCATCCTGTTTTTCATGATCAGCTTCGTCTCGGCCTATCTGCTGATCGGCAACGACCGCACGCGCCTGCTCTGCTTCGCCTGCGGCCTCGTGGCGGGCTCGATTCTGTTCCTCCTGATCAACAACCCGCCGAGCGACATCGGCTGGAAGTTCGGCTTCGCCGGCCCATCCACGACGCTGATGCTGATCGGCTTCTCCCTGGTGCCCGTGCTGCGCAGCCCCCGAAGCCTGGTCGGGCCGATGCTCATGGCGGCGCTCGGCGTCTTCAGCGCCTTCATGGACTTTCGTTCCTGGGGCGGCGTGCTGATGGTGAGTGCCGCCTTCCTCTCGATTCCGGCGATACTGCGCATGGTCGGGCTGAAGCCGAAGCCGCTGACCTACGGCCGCATGGCGATCATGGCGGCGATCCTGCTCGCAGCGGGAGCGGGCGCTCTCAAACTCTACGGACACGCCGCCGAAGGCGGCTTTCTCGGTGAAAAGTCCAGGGCCAAATACGAGATGCAGTCGGCGCTCGGCGATCTCGGCATTCTGCTCGGTGGACGAAGCGAATCCCTGGTCACCGTCCAGGCGATCCAGGACAGCCCGCTGATCGGCCACGGCTCCTGGGCGAAGGACCGCTACTACGCCGAGCTTCGCCAATTGATGCTCTACCGGCTCGGTTTCGTGAACCGCTTTATCGAGCCTGAAAACGACCTGATCCCGACCCATTCGCATCTTCTCGGTGCCTGGGTCGAGGCTGGTCTCGGCGGCGCTCTGTTCTGGGCGGGCGTGCTCGGCCTGATCGCCGCCGCCCTCAGACGGCTCTATGCCAGCGACGATCCCCTTCGGCCCTATATGGTCTTTTTGATGTTCCTCTTCATCTGGGACATCATCTTCTCGCCGTTCGGCGCCCAGCGGCGGCTGACCGACGGCTTTCTCCTGGTCGTGGTGCTGTTCGCGATGAAGGCGAGCGCGATGAACTGGCGCCGACACCCGACCGCGATCGGCGCTCCCTTCGCCGCCGCCGGCATCGCAGCACCGCCGGTCACCGGCATGGCGCAGCGCCCCGGCTTTCCCGAACCGACCCCAGGCTTTGCCGAAGCCCGAACGGCGCCCTGGAAGTCTGCGCAGGAAGACGACGGCGCCCCCACCCCGACCGTTGCATTCGGCGCGCAAAACGATCCTGACGAGTCGGCCGACGAGGCGGGATTCGAGATCGACTTTCCCGACGAAGAACCGTCCGAGAACCAGCGTAGGCGCGGCCCGACCGACATCGGTGCCGGCGGCGAGACCATCCGCGCCGGCTTTCGGCGCATGCGACAGCGGCGACGATGAACGCGGCGCTGATCGATCGCCTGCGCAAGGGCATCGCCTCCGAGATCTTCGCCAATCTCACGCGCGTGATCATCCAGGTCGGCGGCGTGCCGCTGTTCCTCGCCTTCTGGGGTGCGGAAGGCTATGGCGAGTGGCTGCTCCTGACCGCGATCCTCGGCTATCTCAGGCTCAGCAGCATCGGCTTCGGCCAGGCGACGCGCAATCGCATGGCCATGGAGGTGAGCGCTGGCGAGCGTGAGCGGGCGCTCGGCTATTTCCAGAGCACGAGCCTGCTGTTCCTGGCGATCGGTCTCGTCGTGATGGCTGGCGTCGGGTTTGCAGCGCTTTCGGCCTCCGCGATTCATGCCTTCCTGAACTTCGAAATTCTGAGCGTCGACGGTCTCGGCCGGGCGCTACTGATCCTCGGCCTGGTGATCGCCATCAACCTCCAGGCCGAGGTGCTGGACGCCGGCTTTCGCTGCGAGGGACATTACGGGCTCAGCACCTTTCTGATCATGCTGAGCGAGATCGTGGCCTTCGCGCTGGTGATCATCGTGCTGGTGACCGGCGGCGGCCTCGTGACGGGCATGAGCTGCTATCTCGGCGGCGGCCTGTTCCGCCTGCTGGTGCTTTGGCTGGTGCTAAGGCACTACGCGCCCTGGATCACCTTCGGTGTCGATAAGGCGCGCCTCGAAACCGTCAGGACCTTCACCCTGCCCTCGCTGGCCTTCATGGCCTTTCCGCTGGGTCAGGCGATGAGCCTTCAGGGCACGCTTATAGTGATCGGCGCGGTGCTCGGCCCGTCCGCCGTGGTGGTCTTCAACACGCTCCGCATGCTCAGCCGCTACACCGTCCACCTGACCGTGACATTCGCGCGCATCGGCAGCCCCGAGATTGCCTATGCTTATGGACGCGGCGACATGGCGCTGGTCCGAAAGGTGCACTGGCAGGTCTGCAGGCTCGGCTTCTGGGCGGCGCTGATCGCGTGCAGCCTGCTCGCCGTCACCACGCCCTGGATCCTCCAGATCTGGACCCAGGGCAAGATCGTCGCCTGGCCCGGCGTCTATCTGACCCTGCTCGCCGGCGTGCTGCTCTGGGCAGCGCACACGCTGGCCGCGAACGTGCTCCAGGCGACCAACCACCATCAGCGCTTCGCCCTGGTTTTCCTCCTGGTAAGCGTCGCCGGGCTGGCGCTCGCCGTGCCCCTGACCGCCATGTTCAGCCTGCCGGGCGCCGCACTCGCCGGCCTTCTGGTAGAGCTGACGCTCCTGATCTACGTCCTGCCGAGGGCCGCACGCTTCGGCGGCGGCTCGATCCCAGCCTTTCTTCGCCACGTCGCGACCCCACCGTCTCCTACGATGCTCCGCCATCTGCGCGTGAAGCCTGCGGGGTAGGTCACGATGGCGCGGACTGGCGCGACGTCGAACCCAGTCGGATCAGACCCGGACGCCGTTCACCACGTTTCGGAGCACGCCGCGTTCCAGAAAGTCGGCAACCGTCTGAGCGGATTTTCGGCGCATGTCGGCATGGCCGTCGGGCGAGTACCAGGCAGCGTGCGGGGTGAGCAGCAGGCGGCCGTCGATCCAGGGCTCGCGCCGCTTGAACGCCTGCAGGAGCGGAGAATCGGGATCGGGCGGCTCGTCCGGCAGCACGTCGATGCCGGCGCCGTCGATCCGCCCTTCGCGAAGCGCCGCCTCGAGCGCGGGAATGTCGATCAGCCCGCCGCGCGCCGTGTTGATCAGCAGCGCCCCCGGCTTCATCGCGGCCAGGGCGTCGGCGTCAATGATGCGGGTGGTCTCGGCGGAAAGCGGGCAGTGCAAGCTGACCACGTCGACGCTTTCGAGCAGCGATTTCAGCGTCGCATGCCTTTTGAAGCCGAGGCCGAGATCGGTGCCGTCGGGCCGATAGGGATCGTAGAAGGAGACCCCCATGTCCAGTCCCTGGGCGCGCCTGGCCGCGGCCGTCCCGATGCGTCCGAGGCCGATCACGCCGAAATGCGTGCGCCTGAGGCGACGGACCAGCGGCACGCCGCTCCAGCTCCAGCCCGCGACCGGATTGGCGATCAGCCGCTGGTGGTAGGAGACGAGCCCGCGCGCCAGGCCGAGCATCAGCGCGATCGCGTGATCGGCGACTTCGGTGGTGCCGTAGTCCGGCACGTTGCAGACGGGAATGCCGCGCCTGGCCGCCTCGTCGATGTCGATGTGATCGAAGCCGACGCCGGCGCGGGTGACGATGCGGCATCGGTCCAGCCGGTCGAGCAGCTTCCGGTCGATCGGCACGCCGATATTGACGATCAGGCCGTCGGCGCGCCGCCAGACCTCGTCCGCGATGTCGTCGGCATGTTCGGCCCGCGCGATCACCAGTTCGGCGCCGGCCGCGAAAGCCGGCCGCTCAAGGGCGGCGTCGTCGTCGAAATTGGCGTCGGGAAAGAGGATCATCATTGCGTCACTCGCGGGTCTTGCTGCTGTCGTTCGAAACTAGCTTCGAAAGCGGGCCGGGCTAAAGATATGGCGCATGAGCGGGGGATCGCACAAGGCCGGGATCAGGCGATAACCGTGCGAAAAGTGAGATTGATGCGCGGCCCGACGGCCTTTTTCGTCTTCGGCAGCTGATGACGCCAGCAGGCCTGGCAACGGCCGCGCATGATCAGAAGGGAGCCGTGGCCCAGATCCAGCGTGACGCGCTCGCCGTCAGCACGGTGCTCGAGCTGGAAACGCCTGACAGCACCCAGCGACAGGCTCGCGATCTCCGGTTCCGGCCCGAGCGCCGCCTCGTCGTCGGCATGCCAGCCCATGCTGTCCCGGCCGTCACGGTAGAGATTGAGGAGCACGCTGTTGAAGCGGCGTTCGCTGTACGCCTCGACCGTCTCCTTCAGCGCCAGCAGCGGCGGCGGCAGCGGCCTCGCCTCGTGGCGGATGCCGCTATAGCCATAGGCGCGTTCACCATACCAGGCGGTCAGCCGCGGCACCGGAATCCGGCGTCCGAACAGGACGGCGCGTTCCTGACGCCAGTCGACAGTCTTCATCAGGATATCGAAGGTGTGATCGGCGTCCGCCTCGGAAAGGGCATCCTCGATCAGCCGGACATCGCCGTCCCGCGGCAGGAGATTGCCGTCCGGACGATCAGCGCTTCGGTCGGAAAAGGCGATCGCCCTGCTCATCGATGATCTGCTGCGCCTTGGTCACGGAGAACGCGATCGCATCGTCGAGATTGCTGTTGGTGTCGACGCGGATGAAGCGGTGCTCCTTCACCTCGCCATCGATCGACTTTCGAATCACGCCGGCCGTGCTCCAGCCGCCGTCCCGCTTCTCCGGCGTCGGCTCGATCTCGAAGCCGTTATACTCGACCGGATCGGCCACACGCTTAGCACCGCCCTCCGAGCCGCCGCCGAACAGTGACTTCAATGATCCCAAGAGCCCCATTTCGACCTTCCGTCTGGTGAGCGTCGTCCCTGGCCTGGGAGCCTAACACAATTTCAGACCGGCGCATGCTCGTCGGTTAAAGCGTCCTGCTGGCGCGCCCACATGCCGGCATAGATCCCGCGCCGTTCCAGAAGTTCCTGATGACGTCCCTGCTCGACCACCCGCCCCTCCTCGATCACCAGAATCCGATCGGCGTCGATCACGGTGGAAAGCCGGTGCGCGATCATGAGGGTGGTGCGCCCGGCGGAGAGCGCCTTCAGCGCCGTCTGGATCTGCTGCTCGGTCAGGCTGTCCAGCGCCGAGGTCGCCTCGTCCAGGATCAGAATCGGGGGATTCTTGAGGACCATGCGCGCGATCGCGACCCGCTGCTTCTCGCCACCGGAGAGCTTGAGGCCGCGCTCGCCGACCAGCGTGTCATAGCCGTCCGGCAGGCTTTCGACGAATTCGTGGATCTGCGCGGCCCGTGCCGCATCCTCGATCATGCGCTGATCGGCGTCGGGCTGGCCGTAGGCGATATTGGTTCGGATGGTGTCATTGAACAGCACCGTGTCCTGCGGCACGAGGCCGATCGCGGCGCGAAGCGAGTGCTGGGTGATGCCGCGAATGTCCTGGCCGTCGATCGCGATCCGGCCCTGCCCGACGTCGTAGAAGCGGAACATCAGCCGCACGATGGTGGACTTGCCGGCGCCGGAGCTGCCGACCACGGCGAGCGACTGACCGGCAGGAATGGCGAAGTCGATGCCGCGCAGGATCGGCCGTCTCGGATCGTAGCCGAAGCCGACGCCCTCGAAGCGCACCTCACCGCCATCGAGGGCGAGCGGCCGTGCGTCCGGGGCGTCGGCGATCTCGGGCTTCTGTGCGAGGAGGGAGGCAAGCGTCTCCAGGTCGGCCAGCGACTGCTTCAGCTCGCGGTAGACGAAGCCGAGAATGTTGAGCGGCTGGTAGAGCTGAAGGAGAAAGGCGTTGACCAGCACCACGTCGCCGACCGTGAGCCGGCCCGCGACCACGCCTTGCGCCGCGACGATCATGATCGCCGTGACGCCGATCGCGACGATCGCCGCCTGGCCGAAATTGAGGGCGGCGAGCGAGGTCTGGGATTTGACGGCAGCGCCCTGATAGCGCCCGAGGACGGCGTCGAAACGCTCGGCCTCCAGCCGCTCGTTGGTGAAGGTCTTCACGGTCTCGTAGTTCAATAGGCTGTCGACCGCCTTCGCGCTGACCGCGTTGTCCTCGGTGTTCATCATGCGCCGAAAGCGGGTCCGCCATTCCGTGGCGACGATGGTGAACAGCGCGTAGCCGACGATGGTGACGAAGGTGATGAGCGCGAACGGCCAGTCGTAGTTGATCAGGAGAATGCCGATCACGAGCGCGAATTCAAAGAGCGTCGGCAGGATGTTGAACAGCACCATGCCGAGCATAAAGGTGATCGCGCGCACGCCGCGATCGATCGCGCGCGAAAGCTCGCCCGTGCGCCGGCTCAGGTGATAGCCGAGCGACAGCTGAAAGAGGTGGTTGAAGACCGAGAGCGAGACCTGGCGGCCGGCATGCTGGGAAACCTTGGCGAACACCGCATCCCGCAGCTGCGCGAACAGCGCGGTGCCGAGCCGGGCGCCGCCATAGGCGAGCAGAGCAGCGAGCGGCAGCGCGATGACGGCGCCGGCTTCGGGGGCCGTGAGGCCATCCACTACCGCCTTGTAGAAAAACGGAATGGCGACGTTGATCAGCTTGGCGAGGATCAGGAGTGCGACCGCGACGACCACGCGGGCGCGCAACTCGCGGGAATCCTTCGGCCAGAGATAGGGCAGCAGACCCGAAAGCGCCGTCCAGATTCCGACCTTATCCGTGTCCACGCTCATGGCCGTGTGCCAAGATGCAGTCGTGTCATCGGCAAGCACCGACCGCGCGAAGACGTCCCGCGTTCGATCACGGTCTCATTCCCGGGCAGACAAAGGCCGTTCGGGGCCCCGCGACAACGCGCGCGGTCGAGGGCCGGGACGGCGTCCGCATCCCGGCCCTCGACAGCGGGATCCGCGATGCCGTCGGTCGATAAAATGCCCGGTAACCTCCCCTAATGGACGGCGGCGTCGCCCGCGAGCTGGCGCAGCACGTAGTGCAGAATGCCGCCATGACGGTAGTAGTCGACCTCATCCAGGGTATCGATCCGGCAAAGCAGCTTGATCGTTTCCTCGCTGCCGTCGGCCCGCCTGATGGTGAAGTCGACGTCCATCCTCGGCTTGATGCCGCCCTCGATCCCCTTGATGTCGAAGGTCTCGCTGCCGTCCAGCTTCAGGCTTTTTCGCGTGACGCCGTCCTTGAACACCAGCGGCAGAACGCCCATGCCCACCAGGTTCGAGCGATGGATGCGCTCGAAGCTTTCGGCGATCACGGCCTTGACGCCCAGGAGATTGGTGCCCTTGGCCGCCCAGTCGCGACTCGATCCGGTGCCGTATTCCTCGCCGCCGATCACGATCAGGGGAACGCCGTCCTCCTGGTATTTCATGGCGGCGTCGTAGATCGAAAGGTCGCCGCCGTCCGGCGCCATCCGGGTCCAGCCGCCCTCGGTGCCCGGCGCCAGCTCGTTTCGAAGCCGGATATTGGCAAACGTGCCGCGCATCATCACCTCGTGATTGCCGCGCCTGGAGCCGTAGGAATTGAAGTCGGGCGGGCGAATCTGGCGCTCCATGAAATAAGTCGCGGCCGGCCCGAGCTTGTTGATCGAGCCCGCAGGCGAGATGTGGTCGGTGGTGACGCTGTCGCCGAGCATGGCCAGCGCCTTGGCGCCCTCGATGTCCTCGATCTCGCCCGGCTCCATGGTGATGCCCTCGAAATAGGGCGGCAGTCGGACATAGGTGCTGCCGTCGTCCCAGTCATAGACCTGGCCGCCGGTGACCGCGATCTTCGCCCAGCGCTCGTCGCCCTTGAAGACGTCGCCATAGGCCGATTTGAACATCGTGTCGGTGACGCCGCTTCGCACCGCCTCCTGGACCTCGGCCGGCGTCGGCCAGATGTCCTTCAGATAAACCGGCTTTCCGTCCGAGCCCTCGCCGATCGGGTCTCTGGTGAGATCGACCTTCAGGCTGCCGGCGAGCGCGTAGGCGACCACCAGCGGCGGCGAGGCGAGATAGTTGGCCTTGACCTGCGGGTGCACGCGGCCCTCGAAATTGCGGTTGCCGGAGAGCACCGCGGTCGCAACCAGCCTGCCCTCGTCGATCGCTTTCGCGACCGGATCCGGCAACGGGCCCGAATTGCCGATGCAGGTGGTGCAGCCATAGCCCACGAGATCGAAGCCGATCGCCTCCAGATCGTCCATCAGCCCGGTCTTCTCGAGATAGTCGGTGACCACCTTGGAGCCGGGTGCGAGCGACGTCTTGACGTGGCCCTTCGGCTTCAGCCCCCTTTCGCGCGCCTTTTTCGCGAGCAGGCCGGCGCCGATCATCACGCCGGGATTGGAGGTGTTGGTGCAGCTGGTGATCGCGGCGATCACGACGTCGCCATGGGTGAGCTCGCCGTCCATGCCGTCGAGCGGCATGCTGGCACCGGCGTCGCTGCCGCCGAGCAGGTCGGGGAGCGCCTTCTCGAAAGCCTGCTTGGCGCCCGAGAGCAGCACCCGGTCCTGCGGCCGCTTGGGCCCGGCGAGGCTAGGCTCGACTGTCGCCATGTCCAGCTGCAGCTGATCGGTGAAAACCGGATCCGGGCTGGAGCGATCGCGCCACATGCCCTGCGCCTTGGCGTAGGCCTCGACCAGCGCGATGCGCGCCGGGTCGCGGCCGGTGAGCTTCAGATAGTCCAGGGTGCGCTCGTCGACCGGGAAGATGCCGCAGGTCGCGCCATATTCCGGGGCCATGTTGCCGATGGTGGCGCGATCGGCGAGCGGCAGATGGTCGAGGCCGGGACCGTAGAACTCGACGAACTTGCCGACCACGCCCTTGGCGCGCAGCATCTGGGTGACGGTCAGCACCAGATCGGTCGCGGTCGTGCCCTCGGGCAGCTCGCCGTCCAGCCGGAAGCCGATGACTTCAGGGATCAGCATGGAGATCGGCTGGCCGAGCATCGCGGCCTCCGCCTCGATGCCGCCCACGCCCCAGCCGAGGACGCCGAGGCCGTTCACCATGGTGGTGTGGCTGTCGGTACCGACCAGCGTGTCCGGATAGGCGATCTGCTTGTTGCCCTCGGGCGCGGTCCAGACCACCTGTGAGAGATATTCGAGATTGACCTGGTGGCAGATGCCGGTTCCGGGCGGCACCACGCGGAAATTGTCGAAGGCTTCCGCCCCCCAGCGGAGAAAGGCGTAGCGCTCGCCATTTCGCTCATATTCGAGCTCGACATTGCGCTCGAAAGCGCCGGGCTCGCCGAACATGTCGACCTGGACGGAATGATCGATCACCAGATCGACCGGAGACTGCGGGTTGATTTTTTCCGGGTCGCCACCGAGCTCGACCATGGCCTGGCGCATGGCGGCGAGATCGACCACCGCCGGAACGCCGGTGAAATCCTGCATCAGCACGCGCGCCGGCCGATAGGCGATCTCCTGATCCGAGCGCTGTTCCTTCAGCCAGGCGACCGCCGCCTCGATGTCCTCGCCCTTGACCGTGCGGCCATCCTCGTAGCGAAGGAGGTTTTCGAGGAGCACCTTCAGCGAATAGGGCAGACGGCTGATGTCGCCTAGCTTCGCGGACGCCGTTTCCAACGAGAAATAGTCGTAGGACGCGCCGTCGACGTCGAGGCGCTGCCGGACCCCGAGGCTGTCCTGACCTGTAACCTTCATCTTGATCTCCTCGTTCAAAGCGACGCCCGCGCGTCTGCAGGTCGTTATGCGCTACTCCGCCGGTTCCGTGACGGAAAGGCGTAGATTGCGAATCTTGCGATCGGTCAGCTCGGCGCGCGTCCTAAGGATGTGGACGGCGACGAAGAAGCAGAAATACCCACCCCACATCAGCAAAAGCGGCGCCAGCATGCTCGGATGGATCGCCGGACCATCGGCACGCATGATGCTCGCAGGTTGATGTAACGTGTTCCACCATTCCACCGAAAATTTAATTATCGGTAAATTAACCGACCCGACCAGGCATAAAATCGCCGCCGCTCGCGCGCCGCGCGCCGGGTCGTCGAAGGCATCGTGCAGGGCGATGTAGCCGACATAGAGAAAGAATAGAATGAGCACCGAAGTCAGACGCGCATCCCAGACCCAGTAGGTGCCCCACATGGGCTTGCCCCAGACGCTGCCGGTGATCAGTGCGATGGCGGTGAAGACGGCACCGACGGGCGCCGCCGCACGCGCCGCGATCTCGGCCAGCGGATGCCGCCAGACGATCGCGACGACGCTCGCCGCGGCCATCATGGCGTAGACCATCAGCGCCATCCACGCGGCTGGCACATGCACGAACATGATGCGGTAGGCTTCGCCCTGCTGGTAATCGGGCGGCGCCGCCAGAAGCGCCTGATAAAGGCCGACCAGCGACAGGATCGCCGCACCCGCCAGCGCCCATGGGAACACGGCATCGGCGATCCGCTGGTAACGCAATGGATTGGCGTATTTGTGCATCGCGGACTCCCTTGCGGCTACATAGGCGATTTCCGATCGGGTTTGAAGGTCCGCGGGGCGATCGGTCGCGCATCGCAGCAAGGTTAAGGTTCTTTTTACCAGTGCGGTGGCAAAACACAGGGAAAAGTGAGATCGCCTGATGCATCAACAGCGAACGATTGGCGGCAGCTCGATCACCACATCTGCCCACCGGAGTCGTAGCTACTCCATGGATAAACGAAGGGCAGCGGCGGCGGCGAAGGGCGTGAGCGCCAACGCCGCGAGCAGGAAGGCGCCGAGGATGAGCAGCTGCGCGCTGCCGCCGAGGCCCATGACCTCGCTTTCGACGGCACTGACACCGAAGATGAGGACCGGAATGTAGAGGGGAAGGACGAGAAGCGCGATCAGCACGCCACCGCGGCGAGCGCCGATCAGAAGCGCGGCGCCGACGCTGCCGATCAGGGTCAGGACCGGCGTGCCGAGGAGCAGGGCGAGGGCGAGCACACCCGCGGCCTCGGCGGACTGATGGAGGAGTAGAGCGAGAAGCGGCGAAGCGATCACCAGAACGAGACCGCTCATCAACCAGTGCGCCAGGCATTTGGCGAGGACGGTCAGTTCGAGCGGCAGATCGGCGAGGGCGAGCTGTTCGAGGGAACCATCTTCGGCGTCGGCCTGAAACAGGCGATCGAGGCTGAGCATGACCGCGAGCAGTGCGAGAACCCAGATCACGCCGACGCCGATACGCTCCAGGATCTCCGGCGACGGGCCGACGCCGAGTGGAAAGAGCGTGAGTGCCATCACGAAGAAGATCAGCGGCTGCGCGCTGTCGACACCGCTTCGAAGGCCTAGGCGGAGATCGCGGCGGAAGATGGCCAGGAACGCCTTCATGAATTGGCGAGTTCCAGCACGCGCGCATCGGCCACCCGGACGTCGCCATGGGTCGCCAGCACCGTGATGCCGCCCGCCGACCGGTGCCGGTCGATGGCTGCCTCGAGATGTCCTCGATTGACCGCGTCGAGGCCGACGCCGGGCTCGTCCAGCAGCCAGAGGCGGCGCTCGCCGACGACCAGCCGCGCCAGGCTGAGGCGGCGGCGCTGGCCGGAGGAGAGAAACCGGCCTGGCGTGTCGATCAACTCGCCGAGGTCGAAGAATTCGAGTGCTCGGTCGAGCGCGCCGTCGCCGGCGCCGTTCAGCGCGCAGATGAAGGCGAGGTTCTCCTTGACGCTCAGGAGATTCTTGATGCCGTCCGCATGGCCGACGAAGTGGATGCGCGCGCGATGTTCGGCGAGATTCGAGCGCACGTCGTCGCCCGCCCACCGGATCAAGCCCATGGCCGGCGCCAGGAACCCGGCGAGCAGGCGGATCAGCGTCGACTTGCCGCTGCCGTTCGGGCCATGCAGCGCCAGCACCTCGCCTTCGTCGAGGCGGAACTCGATGCCTGCAAAAACCTTTCGGCCACCGCGAATGCAGGCGAGATTGAGAACCTCAAGCATCGATCGTCGGCCCGCCGGATCAGCCTTGCGGCCGCTGGTCGTCGATGACCTTGCCGTCATTGGGGAGCGTGTTGGGCTCGACCAGCCTGACATCGCCGTTCAGGCCGGTAACTGATCTCAGGCTCGCTGCGATCGCCTCGCCGAGGCCGTCGCTCGGCTCCGCGACCTCGCATGCGAGCGTCATCGCGTCGAGGTCGTTTTCGCGGGTCACCATCAGCCGCGCCTTGCCGATCTCCTCGTGCTTCGTGGCCACGCTCGCAACCTGGCTCGGATGCACGAACATGCCCTTGATCTTGGTGGTCTGATCAGCCCGTCCCATCCAGCCTGCGAGACGCCGGTTGGTGCGCCCGCAGGGGCTTTGGCCGGACATGATCAAAGAGAGGTCGCCGGTCGCGAAGCGGACCAGCGGATAGTCGGGATTGAATACGGTCACCACCACCTCGCCGACGTCGCCTTCCGGCACGGGATCGCCGGTGCCGGGGCGAACCACCTCGACGATCACGTCCTCGTCGATCACAAGACCGTCGCGCGCCGGCGTCTCATAGGCGATCAGACCGGCATCGGCGGTGGCATAGCACTGAAAGGCCTCGATGCCGAATTCCCGCGCGAGCTGGCCGGCGAGCGTTTTAGGAAAGGCCTCGCCCGAAACCAGCGCTTTCTTCAGGGACGATAAATCGACCCCGTCGTCGCGGCCGCGCTCCATCAGGATCTTCAGGAAGGACGGCGTGCCGACATAGGCGGCAGGTCGAAGACGGGCGATCACCTCGATCTGCTTTTCGGTCTGCCCGATGCCGGCGGGAATGACAGGACAGCCGAGGGCGCGCGCACCGCTCTCGGCCATGGAGCCCGCCGGCGTCAGGTGATAGGCGAATGTGTTGTGGACGAGATCGCCCGATCGAATGCCGGCGGCGAACAGCGCGCGCGCAAAACGCCAGTAGTCGGCGCGGGAACCCTCGGGCTCGAAGATCGGACCGGGCGAGGCGAAAATCTTGCCGAGACGCGCCACCGGCGTGCCGTTCATCCCGCCGAAGGGCGGTGCCTGCCGTTGCAGCTCGATCAGCTCGCTCTTTCGGCGAAGGGGCAGTGCCGCCAGACGCTCGAAGCTGTCGACCGCCCTGGCGTCGATGCCTTCGAGCTGCGCCGCGACCGCGGGCGCATTCTCGATCGCCTGCTGGAGAAAACCCGGAAGTGCTGTCAGCATCGACCGGTCGCGATCGGCGGCGGCCCGGGTCTCGAGGCGGTCGTAGAAGGCGCCCTCGCGCTCAGGCATGGATCGGCTCGCGCTGGCTTCCAGCCGCGCTGCGCATCGCCGCGCAGGCGTGATCAGTTGGTCGGGACGAGCGAGACGGCGTAGCGGCTTCGCAGGCGCTCGACATGGTCCGGGAGCCATCTCGGCCCCGGGTGATCCAGCCAGCTTTGCCAAAGGGCTTCGAAACTCTGGGCCGCGAGATCGACGCGCGCGCCGGCGACAGCCGACGACAGCGCGGCAAGCTCCGTTCGGTGATGACGAAACTCGTCATAGGAGGCGGCGTCCAGAGGTTCCCAATAGAGATAGAGTAGAGTGGATGAACGATCGGGGAAAGTCCGTCCGAGCGCCGTAGCATATTTGACCAGGGCCGGCAGGTCGACATGGTCGTAGACAACGCGGCCGGCGCGCCAGTCCTCGAGATGACGCCGCCAGGGCTCCATGCCCTGGGTTTCTTCGAGCGTGCCGTCATAGGTGGCGGAGATCGACGACTTCTTGCGCTTCAGGTATTCCACCGAGCGCACCGCCACGGCCACGGCGTGATCGTCGCGCAGCGCCAGCAGGTCGAGATGTGGCGGCGTGCCGCGAAGGCCGGTCGGGCAGCGCACGTCGAACTGGATGGCGTCGAAGCCGAGATGTCCGGCGAGCGGCAGGCGGTAGGCGTCCTTCTGCCAGGGCAGGAAGCTGTTGATCGCCAGCGCCATGCCCGAATGTGGGGTGTCCAGGCGCACGCGGTCGAGCGCCAGCGGCCAGGCGCGGTCCACCACGCCTTCGATCAGCAGTCGCCTGGGTTCGCGGATCCGCCCGTTCGCGAGAGCGAGGTCGTCGTCCGCATCGTTCTGCAGGGCCGAAATCAGCGCGAGGTCGATGCGCTGCAGCAAGGTCCCTGCCGCGTGGCTTTCCATCACGCCGGCATTTCCTCCAGTTACAGCCAGCGTTTGCGCCGTTTGTAGCTCTTGATGTCGCGAAAGCTCTTGCGGCCGCTGGTACTGACGCCAAGGTAGAATTCCTTGACATCCTCATTGTTTCGCAGCGTTTGCGCATCGCCGTCAAGCACAACACGTCCATTTTCGAGAATATAACCGTATTTTGCGTAATTTAGAGCGATGTTCGTATTCTGTTCGGCGAGAAGCAGGGTCACGCCCTCGTCGCGGTTGAGTTTGGCGACGATCTCGAAGATCTCCTCCACCAGCTGCGGGGCGAGTCCCATGCTCGGCTCGTCCAGCAGGATGACCTTGGGCCGGGCCATCAAGGCGCGCCCTATCGCGCACATCTGCTGCTCTCCGCCCGATGTGTAGCCCGCAATCGAGCGCCTGCGCTCCATGAGGCGCGGGAAATAGCCGTAGACCATGTCGAGGTCGTTCTGGATCGCCTGAGCACCGTCCTTTCGGGTATAGGCGCCGGTCAGGAGGTTCTCCTCGACCGTGAGATGACCGAAGCAGTGACGGCCCTCCATGACCTGGACGACGCCGCGCTTCACGAGGTCGTTGGGGGTCAGATGATGGATCGTCTCGCCATCGAGCGCGATGCCGCCCTTGGTGACCTCGCCGCGCTCCGACTTCAGGATGTTGGAGACGGCTTTCAGAGTGGTGCTCTTGCCGGCGCCGTTGGCGCCGAGCAGGGCGGTGATCCCGCCCTTGGGGATCTCGAGCGAGACCCCCTTCAGGGCAAGGATCACATGGTCGTAAACCACCTCGATATTGTTGATCGAAAGCAGCGGCGGCGGTGGCGAGGCGCCACCCCCGCTACTTGCCACGGTCTCGTTCGTGGCTTCGGTGGTCATGTCTGGCGGCCCTGCCGCCTCACTCGCAGGTTCGGGGTTCGATGCCGTTTTCCTGGGCGTATTGCGCGGCATCGGCCTCGACCAGCGGGCGGACGACGTCGGTCATCGCCGGGATCCAGTCGGTGAAGATCTCCCACTTCTCGCCGTCCCAGCGCTGCAGCTTGATCGCGGGCGAGCCTTCATGGTTCTCGCAGGTGACCGTGGTCGGCGGGATGACACCGGTGAGACCGAGCTCGGCGATGCGCTCCTCGGTGATGTCCAGGTTCTCGAAGCCCCAGCGCATCTCCTCGCCGGTCAGCACCTTGTCGCCGAACTCAGCCATGGCCGTGTGCATGGCCTCGACGATGAAGGCGGCGTTGGCCAGGCCGCGGTTGTAGAGCACCTCGCCGATCTCCTCGGTCGGCCCGGTGCCGTTGCCGGCGTCGTGGATCTTGGCCCGGATCTCCTCGAACACGCCGGCGCCGTCGCCGACATCGTGGAAGGTCGCGCCGATATAGCCCTCGGCCGGAACGCCGGAGCCGCGCACGTCGACCTCGGCGCCCGCCCACCAATTGCCGATGAAGCGGTCCATCGGGTAGCGGACCAGCGACGCTTCCTTGATGGCGGTCGGGTTCATGGCGCCCCAGCCCCACATCATGATCCAGTCCGGCTTGGCGCGCCGGATGTCGAGCCAGATCGACTTCTGATCGGACATCGAGCTGGTCGGCACGGGGTAGAGCAGAAGCTCGTAGCCCATGTCCTTGGCGAGCGTCTCCAGAGTCGGAATCGGTTCGCGGCCGTAGGGATGGTCGAGATGGACGAGGCCGATCTTCTTGCCACTCAGGCTTTCGGCGCCGCCCTCCTGCTCGATGATGTATTTCATGATCGAGGTGGCCTGGGACCAGTAGGTGGCCGGGAAGTTGAAGACCCAGGGGAAGACACGGCCGTCGGCGGCCGAGGTGCGCCCGTAGCCCATGGTGAACAGAACGTTCTGGTCCGCCTCGACCTTCTCCAGCAGCGCATAGGTGATGCCGGTCGAGAACGGCGAGACCGCGGCGACCGCGCCATTGCCCTTCAGGCGCTCATAGCACTCGACGCCGGCGTCCGTGTTGTACTCGGTCTCGCATTCCTCCCAGCTGAGCATCACGCCGTTCACGCCGCCATTGGCGTTCACGAGCTTCAGATAGTCGATCTGGCCGTCGGCGAGCTGCGCGCCGTTGGCTGCGTAGGGGCCGGTCCGATAGACCAGGAGCGGGAAATACTGCTCCTCCTGGGCGTAGGCCGGCGGCGGCGCCTGAAGGGTGGTCACCACGGCGGCGGCCGCGGCGGCTCCGATCAACGTTCTTTTCATCATGTCAGCCTCCCGATGGGAACAGTGCCGGTGTCGCCGGCGGGTGGGTCGATGCGGCCGTCAATAGGGAAACGGCCAGGTTCTGAGTTTCTGCTTCGCGATTTGCCAAAGCCTAGCAAAGCCGTGGGGCTCGACAATCAAAAAGAAAATGATGAGCGCGCCGAACACCATGAACTCGATGTGCTTGATCATGGCGATGCTGATGGTGCCGAGACCGAGCGACAGGAAGACGGGATTGAGGGCGGTGAGACCGATATTGAGGAGGATCGGTGCGAGCACGACGAAGGCGGCGCCGAGGAAGGAGCCCAAGACCGTGCCGAGCCCGCCGATGATCACCATGAACAACACCTGGAAGCTCACCAGGATGCCGAAAGCGTCGGTCTGCACCGAGTTGATCTTGACGAACGACCAGAGTGCTCCGGCGATTCCGATCAGAAACGAGCTGAAGGCGAAGGCGGACAGCTTGGCGAAGGTCGGGCTGATGCCGATGATCTCGGCGGCGATGTCCATGTCGCGGATCGCCATCCAGGAGCGGCCGTAGCTGCAGCGGGCGAGGTTCTTGACCGCGAGTGCGGCCATGATCGCGATCGCCAGCACGAACAGATAGCGGTTGACCACCGGCGAGGCGGCGCCGGTGACGGAAAAGCCGAGCAGCGTCTGCGGCGGCGCGGGCGCGATGCCGGCGGGCGAATAGTTGGTGAACCAGGGCGCCTTGATGAACAGCCAAAGCAGGAAGAACTGGGCGGCGAGCGTGGTGATCGCGAGGTAGAGCCCCTTGATCTTGAGGGACGGCAGCCCGAACAAGAGGCCGACCACCGCGGTGATCAGCCCGGCGACCACCAGCATGAGCAGGAACCAGACGTCGAAGGGCTCGAAGCCGAGAAGGCTGATCTCCGGCAGCTGGACGCCGAACAGCGCGCTCGCCGTGGGAAAGGCGGTCACCAGCTTGTAGGTCATGAACCCGCCGAGCGCCATGAAGGCGCCGGTGCCGAGCGAGAGCTGGCCGCAATAGCCGGTGAGCACGTTCAGGCCGAGGGCGGCGATCGACATGATCAGGAACGGCGTCAGAAGGTCGGTCAGCACGTAGTTGGTCGCGAACAGCGGCACGACGAACAGGGCGATCGCGACCACCGCCCACACCGCATAGCGATCCAGCGGCAGGCGGAAGACCGCCTGGTCTTCGGCATAGCTGCTGTGGAAGACGCCGGTTTCGCGATAGAGCATCAGCCGACCACCCCGCCTGCGCTCATTCCTTCTCCTCCCTTTCCTCGTCCTTCGCCTCGATCCGGCAGCGGATGTCGGCGCTGCGATCGAAGGTGGCGGGCTGGATCGAATGGGCGAGGCCGAGCTCCAGCGCCCGATCCGGATCGATATAGGTCTGGTCCCTGAACATGCTGCCGACGTCGGCGACGGTCAGGTTGGTGCAGGCGGAAAACAGCGCATAGCCGGCATCCGAGGTGATCGCGTTCTCCTCGTCCATGTCATGCACCGTCTTGACGTCGTAGCTGCCCTGGTCCAGGTCGAGACTGGCGTCGTGGACCATGAAGAAGCTGTAGGGCGAGGTGATGCGCTGATTGCCGGCGCAATAGACGTCGACGGCCGCGGACTGCACCGAGCCGACATTGTGGGTGACCACCTGCAGGCCGTGGCGCTGATGGAGACCCTTCAGATAGTTGTGGATCATGAAGCCCGATTCGGCGTAGCCGCCGCCGCTGGACAGCAGAACCTTGACGGTCTTGAGCGAAGGATAGGCGGCGAGATGGTCGTCAAGCTCGGTGAACAGGCGATCGGCCATGTCCGGCCCGACATCGCCGCTCAGCCTGAGCTCCATGACCGCGGGTGCTTCGAGCCCGGCCTCGTCCCGAAGGCGGCAGGCCTCGCCCGGCTCGGCGGCGGACGCTGCACCGGCTGCGGCCAGTGCGACAACGAAGGCCGCGAGACCGCAGGCCCGCCATCCCTGCCCCGGCCGGCCGTTCGCGCCGCGGTCAGACGCGCTCAATGATCTTCTCCCCGAACAGACCCTGCGGGCGGAACAGCAGGAAGATCGCGGCCAGGACGAAGGCAAACCATTCGGTGGTGGCGCCGCCCAGGAGCGGCTGGCCCCAATAGGTCTCGAACAGCAGTTCGGAGACGCCGATGATGCAGCCGCCGATCACGGCGCCCGGGATCGAGGTGAGGCCGCCCAGGATCAGCACCGGCAGCGCCTTGAGCGCGAGGCTGATCACGGTCGGCTCGATCTGGATCTTGGTGCCCCAGACCGTGGCGGCGACGAAGGCGGTGAAGCCGGAAAGCGCCCAGACCACGACCCACATGTGATTGAGCGGAATGCCGATCGACATGGAGGCGGCGTGATCGTCCGCGACCGCGCGCAGGGCCCGGCCGACGCGGGAATACTGGAAGAAGACGTAGAGGCCGAACACCATGATCAGACCGACGCCGATCGCCAGCAGATCCGATTCCTGGATGATGATGTCGAGGCCGATGCGCTCGCCCCAGGGATAGTCGATGGTGAAGATCGCGCTTTCGGGCAGGCCGATCTTCAGGAGCTTCGGGCCACCGCCCCAGATCGCCTCGCCGAAGCCCTCGATGAAGAAGCTGACGCCGATCGTGGCCATGAACAGGCTGAGCCCGTCCTGGCCGACCAGCGGGCGCAGCACCGCACGCTCCACGACGAAGGCGAGGATCACCATGATCAGAAGCGAGCAGGCGCCCGCGACATACCAGGGCAGGCCGAGCTTCAGCATGCCCGCGAAATTCAGCGCGGCGAAGAACACCATGGCGCCCTGGGCGAAATTGAAGACGCTCGACGACTTGAAGATGATGACGAAACCGATCGCCACCAGGGCGTAGAGAAAGCCGTTGCCGAGCCCGGCAATCACCGTCTCCAGCACGCCCGCGGGATAGGCGGCCATCTCGCCGAAGGGCCCGAAAATATAGGTCGAGAGAAAATTCAACGGTCCTGCCCGCCCTCATCGTCATGGGTCACGCCGAGATAGGCCTCGATCACTTCGGGGTCGTTCCTGACCTCGTCCGGCGTGCCGTCGGCGAGCTTCCTGCCGTAGTCGAGCACCACGACGCGGTCCGAGATGTCCATGACCACGCCCATGTCATGCTCGATCAGCGCGACCGTCGTGCCGAACTCCTGGTTCACGTCGAGAACGAAGCGGCACATGTCCTCCTTTTCCTCGAGGTTCATCCCCGCCATCGGCTCGTCGAGCAGCAGAAGATCGGGCTCGGCGGCGAGCGCGCGCGCGAGTTCGACCCGTTTCTGCAGGCCGTAGGGCAGCTTGCCGACCGGCGTGTTGCGCACCGCCTGGATCTCCAGAAAGTCGATGATCTTCTCGACCTCTTCGCGATGCGCGAGTTCCTCCTTCTGCGCCCGGCCCCAATAAAGCATCTGTTCGAGAAAGCCCGCCTTCATCTTCAGCATGCGGCCGGTCATGATGTTGTCGATCGTGGTCATGCCCTTGAACAGCGCGATGTTCTGGAAAGTCCGCGCGATGCCGGTCGCGGCCGCCTCGTGGGGGCGCATCCGGCTTCGGGTGACGCCCTTCCAGGTCACCTTGCCTTCCTGCGGGTGATAAAAGCCGTTGATGACGTTCAGCATCGAGGACTTGCCGGCGCCGTTCGGCCCGATGATCGCGCGGATCTCGCCCTTTCTGATGTCGAAGCTGACATCGGTCAGCGCCGTCACCCCGCCGAACCGAAGCGTCACCCCCTCCACCGCCAACAGGATGCCGCCGGCATCGGGGTGGACCTGCCCGGTGTCTAGGTCGGGACGGTCGGTGACCTCCGGTCGTGCGGTCGCCATGCCGGGCTACTCCGCCGCCGTCTGGTGAGCCGTCTCGCCGGCGGCGAGGTCGCGGATCGCCATGTCGGCGCGGATCCTGCCGGTGCGGCCGTCCTCGAAGGTCACTTCCGTTTCCATCACGACGCGGTCGCGGCCGCCATAAAGGGCGTCGATGATCGGCGCGTAGCGCTCGTCGATCACCGTGCGCCGCACTTTTCGCGTGCGGGTGAGCTCGCCGTCGTCGGCGTCCAGCTCCTTGTAGAGGAGGAGGAAGCGGGCGATGCGCTGGGCGGGCGGCAATGAGGCGTTGACCTTGTCGACCTCGCCCTGAAGAAGCGCGTAGACTTCCGAAAGCGCCGACAGATTGGTGTAGGTGGTGAAGGCGAGGCCCCCGGCCTCGGCCCATTTCGCCACCATCGAATAGCGGATGCAGAGGATCGCCGTGATCGTTTCGCGGCCATTGCCGAGCACCACGCACTCGCCGATATAGGGCGAAAATTTGAGCTTGTTCTCGATGAACTGGGGCGAAAAGCGGACACCTCTGGACGTGGTCGCGAGATCCTTCACCCGGTCGATGACCGTGAGCCTGCCCCTGTCGTCGATGAACCCGGCGTCGCCGGTCATCATCCAGCCGTCCCCGGTGAGTGTCTCCGCCGTCGCCTCCGGCTGCTTGTAGTAGCCCTTGAACATGCTGCCATGGCGGGTGACGATCTCGCCGACGCCGTTCTCGTCGGGCCGCTCGATCCTGATCTCGGTGTTGTCGAAGGGCGGGCCGGAGCTGTCGAAGTCGAGGCCGTCCTCGGCGCGCTGCAGCGTGTAGGCGCCGCAGAGCTCGGTCTGACCGTAGAGCTGGCGGAGCGGCACGCCCATGGCGAGGAAGAACTTGAAGGTGTCCGGCCCGAGCGCGGCACCGCCCGTGGCCGCCGCGCGCACATTGGAAAAGCCGAGGCGGTCTCTGAGCGTGTTGTAGAGAAGGACGTCCGCGAGCCGCGAGCGCCGCCCCTGCTCCAGCGCCTCGGTGCCGAGCGCAACACCCTTTTCGAACATCGCCTGGCTGATCCGGTTGGCGTCCAGCATGCGCGCATGCACGTCCGCGGAGATCTGTTCCCAGACCCTGGGCGCCAGCAGCACGTGGGTCGGTCCGATCTCGCGGAGATCGTGCATCGCGGTCTCCTGGTTCTCCGGGTAGTTCACGCGGATGCGGCAGACCAGCGGCATGGCGACCGCATAGACCTGCTCCATGATCCAGGCCATGGGCAGGAGCGACATATATTCGTCGGAAGGCTCTCTCGGATCGGCGCGCAGATAGGCGGCGATATGCTCGAGAAAGGGCCGGTGCTGGAGCATGGCGAGCTTCGGGTGCGAGGTGGTGCCCGATGTCGTGCAGAGGATGGCGACGTCCTCGCCTTTGCCCGCGTCGATTGCCGCGTCCAGTTTCTCGGGCCCGACCGCACGTCCCTTCTCGACCAGCTCCTTTCGGCTGATCAACCGGGGATCGTCATATTTGCGCATGCCGCGCTCGTCATTATAGACGATCCACTTCAGGGACGGCAGGCCGTCGGCGATCTCCAGCAGCTTGTCGGCCTGCTCCTCGTCCTCGGCGAACACCAGCTTCACCTCGCCATAATCGAGGAGGTAGGTGACCTCCTTGCCGAGGCTGTCCTCGTAGATGCCGAGCGACAGGGCGCCGATGCAATGCCCGGAGAGTTCGGCCCAGACCCAGTGCGGCCGGTTGCGCCCGATGATGCCGACGACGTCGCCGCGGGTCACGCCGAGCGCCATCAGGCCGCGCGCCAGGCCGCCCACCTGCGCGAACGTGTCCGCCCAGCTGTAGCGCTTCCAGATGCCGAGATCCTTCTCTCGCGTCGCGACGTCGTCCGGCCAGCGCTCGGCGTTCAGCCTGAGCAGCTTCGGCAGCGTGTCGTGGCTGGCGAGATCGGGAAGCTCCATCGCCGTCAGCCGCTATGCCGGGCGACGGGCGAGCGACCGCCCGGTCCGATCACCGTCGCGGCATCCTGGTCTGCTGGCGAAATAGCCATGAGCCCCCCTCGCATCGCCGTTTTCGGCTCGGTGCGGTCCGATCGTTGCCCCCGATTGTCGTGCCGATCGCGAGCGACGTCAATTCTTGCCGTCGGCCTTTCCACGAAGCAAGTCTGTTCATCCCTGGGTTGCCCACAGCCGCCCCGCTCATGGCGGGTCCGATGTGCGAAAGCTCGCCGTCGTTCACGCCACGTGTCGCTTCTCAAGAGACACGAATCGATTTCACTCGTTCGATTTGGTTATTGAATGCCTTTTCGACAAATTTTAACAATGCCGGACCTATCATTTCTGGGGCAAATCCATGGCGGCTCAAAACAGTACTGACAGATTTATTCGATTTCTGCTCGCCGGCACGGCGATGGCGACGCTCGCCGCCTGTAGCGGAGGCGGTGGCGGCGGTGGTGGAGGCGGCGGCAACGCTTCCAACGCGGGAGAGGGCAATCCACAGTTTTTCCAGACAGCGGAATTCTTGCGTTCCGACGCCCTCCAGCAGATCAACGCCGATGAGGGCTATGCGCGGATCTCCGGCAATGTCGGCGGCGACGGCGTCAGGGTTGCGGTCATCGATGACGGCGTCGACGAGAACCATATCGATCTCGCCGGCAATCTCGCGGCGAACCTGGTGTTCGCCAATCAGACCGAGATCGACAACGACATCGACGAGGGCCTCGGCCCGGACGGCCACGGCACCGCCGTGGCCGGTGTGATCGCCGGCGAGAAGAACGATGTCGGCAGCCACGGCGTCGCCTTCGACGCCAGAATCGTGTCGATCGACGTCTTCTCGGTGGACGACGATCCGAACAACGGCGCCGACGCCATCCAGAACGTCGCGGCGGCCGTAAGGTTCGCCGGCGGCGCCGACAGGAATGCCTCGTCCGACATCATCAATATGAGCCTCGCGATCTTCCCGAACGGCACGCAGGAGCGGCAGGACGAGATCCTCGATGTCGGGCGCGCCATGAGCGAAGCGGCGGGCAACGGCAGGATCATCGTGGTCGCGGCGGGCAATGACGGCGGCGCCAACCCGACCTTTCCCGCCGCCTTCGTCGGCACCGGCAACATCGACGGTCTCGGCATTGCGGTCGGCAGCGTGGATGCCAACAACAACATTTCGACCTTCAGCAACCGCTGCGGCAGCGTCGCCGATTCCTGCCTGGTCGCACCCGGCGAGAACGTCGACGCACCTTTGATCAACAATCGGTTCGGCGAGGTCAGCGGCACGTCCTTCGCAGCACCGCTGGTCGCCGGTTCGGCGGCGGTAATCAAGGCCGCCTTCCCGGGCGTCGGCAATCGGGAGGTCGTCAATCGCCTGTTCACGACGGCGCAGGATCTCGGCGCACCGGGCACCGACACGACCTTCGGCCGCGGCCTGCTCGATCTCGAGGCGGCTCTCGCTCCCGTCGGTCAGCTGTCGGTCAGCCTCGGCAATTCGATCGACGGCGCGGAGGTGACGGCGACGTCCAGCCAGCTCAGCTTCGACAGCAGCGTGGCGCTCGGCGGGGACGCCGAAGACCTCCTGGCCAGAACCATCGTGCTGGATGATCAGAACTTCCCGTTCCTGGCCAATCTCAATCAGAACGTCGATCGGCGCAGCCGGACCACCGGCATCGACAGCTTCATCGGCGCCGATCGCTCGCTGACGTCGGTGACCGCCGTCGACCAGGGGGTGATCAGCCTGTCCTTCGCCGAACAGCCGGAACTGGCCGATCCCCACCGCCAGGAATTCGCCGCGAGCGACGTCACGCTTCAGGAGCAAGCCGAGGACCCGCAGATTCGCTTCCGTTCGGAGGCGAGTGACGGGATCGACATGTTCATGTCGTTCAACGGCGGCGGCACGACCGATCTCGGCATCGGCCGAAGCCTCCAGGCCGAAAACACCGATTTCTTCGAGCAGCAGAGTTTCCTCGCCCCTTATGAGCGCCTCGCCGGTCTGCAGTCGGGCGGCGGCGCGACTTACGAATTGAGCGACGACACGCAGATCGGCGTCGCCGCCTTCGCATCGGCGGACTCGGATGCGCCGACGCAGATGAACATGCAGAAGGTGGAACTGCTGCACCGCACCATCGGCGACATCGAGCTGCGTCTGGGCTACGGCCTGCTGCAGGAAGAAGGCGGCTTCGTCGGCAGTGCGGCGCGCGGCGCGTTCGGGCAGGCCGCGTCGACCGACACGCAATACGCCAATCTGTCGCTGGTGGCGCCGGTCACCGAGGATATCAGCCTGTTCGGCGCCTACAGCCGCGGTCATTCCTCGACCGACACGGCGAACGGCAGCCTGCTGAACGACTTCTCCAGCACCCAGTCCGAGGCCTTCGGTGCGGGCATCGTGGTCAAGGACCTGGTTCTCGACGACGACGGGTTCACCTTCATGGTCGGCCAGCCGCTGCGCGTCACCGCGGGCTCGGTCGACGTCACCGTGCCGGTCGGCAGGACCGAGGACGGCGAGGTGCAAAAGGAGACGGTGCGCGCCGACCTGTCGCCCGAGAGACGCGAAATCGCGACCGAGGCCGTCTACCGCATGTCCCTGGGTGCTGAAGGTCACGCGCTGACCACCGGGGCGTATGCCCGGTTCAACCCCGATCACGATCCGGATGCATCGCCGGATCTGGGCGTCGGCCTCAAATATCAGCTCAGCTTCTGATGCGCGATCGACGCAACCAGGTGAAAGACATGCTCATGAATGGAAGAAGACCTTCGTTCGCTCTCGGAATCGCCGGGTGCCTGGCCCTTTTCGTCGCCGGCTGTGTGCCGAGCGACGCCAGCGACGAAACGCAGTCGATGCGTGACGCCGTGAAGGCCGCGTCCGACGGCGACGGCGGCATGCCCGCAGGCGCGATCCCGATGTCGGACGGCGTCTACGCCGTGCCGGTCGCGGTGGACGCCGAGGGCTGCGAGACCTTCACGGAATGGTCCTCGCTGGGCGTGGCCCGCCAAGCCGTCTATTTCCGCGACGGCGATGGCGGATTCACCACGACCCGGTCCGAGCGTGCCTGCAGCGCCAACATGGTCGAGATCGGCGAAGACACGCGCGGATGCAAGACCTTCCGCGCAAGGCAGCCGAACGGCGAGGAAACCGACATCGTCTATTACCGGGCGGAGAGCGGTTACACCGCCGACCCGGAAAGCGCGGTCTGCGAGGGCTGACCGCAACGATTCCGGCGGACACCATCCGAGCTCGCAGACGCCGAGTGCGGCTGCGGGTCCTTGAGCACGCCGCGTGACGCGGCGTGCTTTTTTTTGCGGTCGGATGCGGACCGGTTCCCGTGGCCGAAGCATAGTAAATTATAGGAGAATTAAAACATTTGATCATCAACCAAACAGGGATTTAGCTTCCGTCGCCTTCATGGAGTCAGGGGACGACGGACGATGGGTGCTGGACGGTCGCGAAGCCGGAGAGGACGAAACGCTCTTCACACCTGCAGGGTGTTCGACATGCTGTGCCTGGCCGCATCACTGCCGCTTCTCGTCTCCTGCGGCGGAGGCGGCGGTGGTGGGGGCGGCGGCACCGGCAATCTGAAAAATCATCCGAGCGCCGCCTATCTGGCCTCGGTGGCCGAACCTTCGGGATCGGCGCCGGCGAGCGCCTGGTCCGCGAGCCAGGAATATGTCAACAGCACCGGCCTGGCCCAGTTGAAGGCCGCGGAAGGCTATGCAAGACGAAGCGGCGGCAGCCCTGGCGGTCAGGGTGTGCGGATCGCGATCATCGACAGCGGCATCGACGTTTCCCATCCCGACCTCGGCAACCTTTTGGGCGTGAGCTGGACAGCCGGCGGCGAAGCGCTGCAGGCCGACAATCACGCCACCTTCGTCGCCGGCATCGCCGGGGCGAGGCGGACCCAGAGCGGCAATTCCAACGACATGCACGGCATGGCCTACCGCGCGACCCTGGTCAATTTCCAGACCTCGCGGCCTTCGGTCACCCAGTCGTCCGGAGACGTCACCTTCTCGAACGTCGACCTCGTGGACGCCCTCCGCGCGGCATCGGGGCTGGAGGGCTCGGCGCTGGCCGTCGAATCGGACATCTTGAATCTCAGCCTCGGCGCCTATGCGGCCAGCGACAGCGCGTTCGCGAGCCTCAGAACCGCCATGCGCGCCGCAGCTTCCGAAGGGAAGATCATGGTGCTCGCGGCCGGCAACGAAGGGGCGGACAGTCAGCGCCGCCAGCAGCCGATCTACCCCGCCGCCTATGCCGACGATGCCGGAATCGCCGGTCACGCGATCGTTGTCGGCAATCTCACCTCGACCGACCAGGCGGCGCCGAGCAGCAATTTCTGCGGCGACACGAAATCCTACTGCCTGTTCGCACCCGGCTCCAACATCCGCTCGACCCTGTCCGACGGCGGCTACGGCGTGGGCAGCGGCACATCCTTCGCGACGCCCTATGTCTCGGGCGCCGCCGCCGTGGTCAAGGCGGCCTTTCCGGGGGTCTCCAGCCGCGACGTGGTCGATCGCCTGCTGCTGACCGCCGAAGATCTCGGCGATCCCGGCGTCGACGACATTTTCGGACGCGGCAGGCTCGATCTCGAAGCGGCGATGGCACCGGTCGGTCCGACCGGCTTTCCGATCGGACCGACGGTCGACGGCCGGCGCCTGGCCGTCGCGCCGAGCGCGCTTCGCCTGGGCCAGGGCCTGGCACTCGACGAGGCGGAGAGCACGGCGCTTCGAACCGTCATGGCGGTCGACGACATGGGCTTTCCCTTCCCCGTCGATCTCGCGAACGGGATCGAGGAGACGCCGCGCGAAAACGGTCTTCGGGGCTTCGTCGCCGGCGATGGCGGCGCCATGACCATGTCCGGCCTTCCCGAAGCGAGAATCTTCGCGCATGTCTCGGAACGGGAGCTCGACCTCGCGGATGATGGCTTTCCGGCGGCGACCGACGGATACCGGTCGGAGCGGCGCCGTGCGGTGCCTCTCCGCTTCGAAGGCGAGCTGACCGAGAGCGCCACGCTGTTCGCGTCCCTTCACGGTGACGGCGAAGCGCGGCTCGGCCTCGAAGACGGTCTCGCGGATCGCGGCGCCTCGCTGCTCCAGACGGACGGCTTCTTCGCCCCTTATGGCGGGTGGGCCGGCAATGCCGCGGACGTCGGCATCGGCCTTCGGGCGGAAGACGGCACGGCGCTCGCTTTGTCCGCACGGCACTCGATCGGCGACCAGGGCTCGCCTTCGGCGTCCATGCAGCGCCTGGAGTTCGAGACTGCGGTACCCGGCGAGATCGAGCTCCGCTTCGGCCTCGGCCTGGTGCAGGAGGAAGGCGGCTTCATGGGCGGCAGATCCGGCGGTGCCTTCGGGGACGACGTTTCGGCCCGATCGCATTTCCTCACGCTCGCCGCCCTCGGACCGATCACCGAGGCCGTTGACTGGTTCGGCGTCTACAGCCATGGCCGGACGTCGATCGCCGGCGGCGACGGCGGGCTGATCCGGGACTGGTCCGATGTCGGCTCGGAGGCGTTCGGTCTCGGCGTGGTCATACGCGGCGCACTCAGCGAGGGCGACGGTCTGAGCCTGATGGTCGGCCAGCCGCTTCGCCAGGCCCGCGCGGAGGCGTCCATCACCCTTCCCGTGGCGAGACGGCCGGACGGAAGCGTGGTCACGGCGGAGGAGAGGATCGACGTCGCGCCGAAGGGCCGGGAGATCGCGACCGAGCTCGGCTATCGCCTGCCGCTCGGCGAGGCCGACGATCAGGACATCCGGGCCGCGGCCTTCGTCCGCCTGAACCCGGATCACGACCCGGACCGCGATCCCGAAGCCGGTGTCGGCTTCGCCTATCGCTGGCGCTTCTGAGCCTCTCGCCGATCCCCCCTCGCCCATCGCGAAACCGGCCGATCGTCACCTGATCGTCATCACACTCGCCTGCGACGCTCCGACGATCGAGCGGGGGCTTCCCATGCAGGCCCGCCATGCCTATCGTCCGGCCTGCGCCCTCATCGAAGATAGGCAGGCGCGCAAAAAAAATCTCCGGCGGAGACTGGCCACCGATGATTTGAACGTGGCTCCGTTCAGCGCCGGCAGATGGATCGAAGCAGGAAAAAAGCAACGAGATGACCTCATCGTCGGAGGGCCCGCCGAGGCTCAGTGTCATCATCCCCGTCTACAACCAGGCGCACAGTCTCAGGCGCTGCATCGAGAGCGTGCAGCGACAGACGCTTCGGGACATCGAGATCGTTCTGGTGGACGACGGCTCCACCGACGGCAGCCGGGCGCTGGCCGAGGAACTGGCAGGCGAAGATGACCGCATCGCCGCCATGGCGACCGAAAACAACGGCGGCCCCGGCCCCGCCCGTAATCTCGGCATCCATGCGGCGAGGGCGCCGTTCATCGCGACCCTGGATGCCGACGACGTTTATCTGGACGCCGGCAAGCTCGAAGCCGAACTGGCACTGGCCAGCAGCCGAGCCTCGCCGACGCGGGCGGCGATCGGGTATTCGCGCCACCTCCTGCTGGACGAGGATCTGGCGCCGTTGTCGCCGACGCCGTCGCCGGCAGACCTGCCGAGCGGCGATCTGCTGGAGGAACTGCTCTCCCGGCCGTCCTTCATCCCGCGGGATTTCGTCTTTCCGAAAGCCCTCTATCTCGAGGTCGGCGGCTACGATCCCACGATCCCGATCTACGAGGACTGGGACCTGAAGCTGCGCCTCGCCGCACGCGCGGACTTTCACCCCACCGACCTCGACGGCAGCGGCTATGTGCAGCATCCGGCCGGCCTCTCCCGCTCTCATCCTGCCGAGCACGAATCCTGGCTCGGGGCGGTCTTCAGAAAGAACCTCCATTTGCTGGAGGACGCGCGGCAAGAGCGCGCTCGGGCCGAGTTCGCCGGCTATCTCGAAGCGCGCGGCTGGGTCGCGCGCATCGACGAGCCGCAGCCGCTCAGCGAGCGTCAGCGCCTCGGCGAGGGGCTGGTCTTTCTGATCTCCATGCCGCGCGCCGGCTCGACCCTGACCCAGCGCCTGCTCACCGGCCACCCCGCGATCCACAGCCGGTCCGAGAGCTGGCTGATGCTGCAGCCGCTGCTCGCGCGGCGCAGCGACATGGTCGAGGGCCTCTACAACCAGGACCTGGCGGCGCTGGCGCTGGACGAGTTCGTCAGCCACCTGCCCGGCGGCGAGGCCGACTATCTCTATCGTCTGCGCGAGTGCTATGCAGGGCTCTATCAGGACGCGCTGGCCCGGAGCGGCGCCACCCGCTTTCTCGACAAGACGCCGCGCTATCACCTGATCTGGCCGGACCTCATGGCCCTGTTCCCGCGCGCCAAGTTCGTCCTGCTCTGGCGCCATCCGCTCGCGGTCCTGCATTCGATGTACGAGATGGTCGGCTGCGAGGACGCACGCATGGACGTCTGGCAGGTCGACCTGCAGCGCGGACTGGACAATCTATTGGCGCTCAGGCGATCAGGCCGGGCGCTGGAGCTCTATTACGAGGATCTCCTGGCCGATCCCGAAGGCGAGCTTCGGCGGATCACCGATCACCTGCAGCTGCCCTTCGAGCGCGCCATGCTCGATCTCGGCGACGGCGACGGCGAGGACTGGCGCATGGGCGATCGGAAGACCGCCTTCGCGAGCAGGGAGCTTTTGCCGTCGCGGCAGGACCACTGGCGGACCCGACTGGACGCGCTGCCCGGCTTCGCAGCCCTCGCCGACAGCTTTCTGGAGGCGAACGAGCCGCTTCTGAGAGAGCTTCGATATGACGTCGACGAGATGCGCCGGCATGTGCCGCAGGCCGGATGTGCCTGGACCGAGGCGCTGATGGACAAGACCGGTCTGCCGCCCGCCCGGCCGGTCATGCGCTACCAGATCGACAGGATGACCCGGCTGGAGCGCTGGCGCCGGCGTCTGCAGCGCTTCGGACCGGTTCCCTACGCCATCGGCCGCCTGGCCTGGCTCGCCTACAAGGGCGTACGGCCAAGGACGAAACATGGCTGAAGCGGAAGGTCGGCCCCTGGTGACGGTCGTCACCGTCACCCTGAACGCCGGCGAGGCGCTCGTGGCGACCATGGAGTCGGTGCTCGGCCAATCCTATCCCGCGATCGACTACATCGTGATCGACGGCGGCTCGACCGATGGCAGCGTCGAGGCGATCGCCGCCCGGCAGGGTCGTCTGTCCTCATGGATCAGCGAACCCGACCGGGGCATCTATGATGCGATGAACAAGGGCATCGCCCGGGCGCGCGGCGCATGGATCGTCTTCATGAACGCCGGCGACCTGTTCGCTGGCCCCGATGTGGTCGAGGCGATGATGGACGCTGCGGCCCGCGACGCCGATTTTCTCTACGGCGACGTCGAGGCGGCGGGCCGGAACGGGCGGGTCAGGGTGCGCTCGCGGCCGCTCGACGTCATGTGGCAGCGCATCTCCTTTTCGCACCAGTCGCTGTTCGCGCGCAGCACGCTCATGAAATCGAACCCGTTCGATCTCGACTATGACGTGATCGCGGACTACGCCTTCTATTTCGCGCAATATTGTGCGGGACGGCGCTTTCAACACATCCCGGTCGTGGTCGCCAGCATCGCGCCCGGCGGCTATTCCGAACAGAAGCTCTGGCGGCGCACCTTCGAGCGCTGGCAGGTCGCGCGCCGGTATCGCCCGAAGGTCGGCACCGATTTTTTCTATCTGAAACTGATCGCCACCCAGATCCTGCCGATGCAGGCGCGTCGTCTCATGAAGACTGCGGCCCGCGGCAGCGCGTGAAGGAAGCCGGCCATCTAGCCCGGGGCGCAGGAGCCGAATGGGACAAAGCGGACGATCATCGCCTCGCCGACGTTTCCTTATACGCGGAACCCGTTATAAAACTCTGCGCCAAGGCCGTGTTCGGGTTGCATCGAGCCGCGGTCTCGCCGGACCACCGGCCATCGCCAGGAGGATTTCGGGAGGTCCATGACCGCTTCGTCGCCATACCGTGACCTGGACGGCTCCGTCGCCGGCCGGCTTGCCATGTTTCGCTTCTGGCGGCCACTGGTCGACCACTGGACACTGATCAAGACCCTCGCCTGGCGCCAGATCAACGCGCGCTATCGCGGCTCGCTGCTCGGGCTGGCCTGGGTGCTGGTGACGCCGCTGATCATGCTCGCCGTCTACACTTATGTGTTCTCGATCATCTTCGCCAAGCGCTGGGACGTCTATCTGGACGGCCAGGGCAATTTCGCGCTGTTCCTGTTCGCGGGGCTTTGCTGCCATCAGATGATGGCCGAATGCCTGACCCGCTCGCCCTCCCTGATGCACGAGAACAAGACTTACGCGAAAAAGATCATCTTCCCGCTCGATGCGCTTCCCTGGGTGCTGGTGCTGACCTCGGCTTTCACGCTCGGGGTCAACCTCATAATTCTGCTCTGCATGTATGTGGCGATGATCGGCCTGCCGCCCGCGAGCCTCCTCCTGCTGCCGGCGGTGGTTCTGCCGCTGGTTCTGATGTCGGCAGGCATCGCCTGGCTGTGCGCGGCGCTCGGCGTCTATCTGCGCGACCTTCGCCATGTCACCTCGATCCTGGCGACGCTGCTCCTTTTCCTCACACCGATCTTCTACCCGCTGCAGGCGGTGCCGGAGGCCTATCGGATGTTCGTGCGCCTGAACCCGCTCGCCGAGATCGTCGAAGCGCTGCGCAGCCTCGCCTTCGCCGGCGAGCTGTTCGCGCCTGGCCCCTATGCCCTGGTTCTCGGAAGCAGCGCGCTGATCGCGGCGCTCGGCTACGCGCTGTTCAACCGGGTCAGCGACGGTTTTGCCGATGTCCTCTGAACCCGCCATCCGGCTGCGCGGCGTCGCCAAGTCGTTCAGGCTCTACAAGCGCACGCGCGAGCGTCTGATCGATCTGCTGTCCGGCGGGCGCAGGTCCGGCGTCAGGCGCTTCGAGGCGCTCAAAGGCATCGATCTCGACGTCGCGCGCGGCGAGACGCTGGGCCTGGTCGGCGCCAACGGCTCCGGCAAGTCGACGCTGCTGCAGATGATCTGCGGCACGCTGAAGGCCGATGAAGGCGAGGTCCTGGCGCGCGGCCGGATCGCCGCCCTGCTCGAGCTCGGCGCCAGCTTCAATCCGGAGTTCACCGGGCGTGAAAACGTCGAGATCAACGGCCTGCTGATGGGGCTTTCCAAGGCCGAGCTCGCCGAACGCTTCGACGACATCCTCGCCTTCGCCGACATCGGCGCGTTCATCGACCAGCCGGTCAAGACCTATTCAAGCGGCATGTTCGCGAGGCTCGCCTTCGCGGTCGCGATCCATGTCGATCCGGACATCCTCCTGATCGACGAGGCGCTCGCGGTCGGCGACGAGGCGTTCCGGCGAAAATGCTACGCAAGGCTGGACAAGATCAAGGCGAAGGGGACGACCATCATGTTCGTCTCCCATTCCGCGTCTGCGATTCTCGAGCTCTGCGACCGCGCGGTCCTCCTCCATCGCGGCGAGCGGCTCCTGACCGGCCGGCCGAGGGACGTGATGAGCCACTATCAAAAGCTCATCTACGCTGCCCCCGAGCACCATCCGGAAATCCTGCAGGCGATCCGAGCGCTCGACGAGGCGGGGCCCGAAACGCCGACGGCGCCCGCGCCGGAACGGGACGGCGATCCGGGCGGCCGGGATTTCTTCGATCCGGACGTCCGCAGCCGGTCGACCGAACGCTATCCTCCGCGCGGCTGCGAGATCGGCGACGTCGCGATCCTCGACCGCCGGGGGCGCGAGGTGAACAAGCTGGTGCCGGGCGGGCGCTACGTCTATCGCTACGACGTCACCTTCACCGAGGACGCCGAGGACGTGCGTTTCGTCATGCTGCTGAAGACCACCACCGGCATCGAGCTCGGCGGGCAGTGGAGCGCGCCTCGGGACGAAGGCATCGCGCATGTCGCGGCCGGCAGCGTGCTCCGCGTGCGCCTGCCGTTCGCCCTGCCCTTCAACGCCGGCACCTATTTCGGCAATGCCGGCGTCCACGGCGTCGTCGGCGGCGAGAGCGTGGTCATGCACCGGCTGGTGGACGCGATCCTGTTTCGCGTGCAGCCCGAGGGCAAAAGCCGCGCCGATCGATATGTCGACATCACCGACGATCCGGCCGAGATCGAGCTGCTGGAAGCGCCGGCTGCCGAACGCCGGGCGTCCGCCTAGTGGTATGACCACGTCGTTTGGTTGCCGTCCGACGTCGTCAAGTTCGACGGTATGCCGCCAAGTTTCAGGGATGGCGGAGGACTCTTTTAGAACCAACGCAACACTAGTGGTGTGACCACATCATTTGATTCACATGGAGTCCTGAAACCAAGTGCCGAATCGCCATGTTATGCGCCTGCCTGCTGATTCTTCCGATGTGGTCATACCACTCGATTCGCTGTCCGCTCGATGAAGGTCGTCCGGCGACTCTGAAGGAGCGCATCCGGCCGTCAGCGGCGAAAATTCCGGTAGGTGCGCCAGGCCAGCCGGCCGAGCTCGTAGGGGAGCGGGCCGATCCTGGCGAGGCGCTTTTGCCAGCGATCGGCGCGTTCGATCTCGGCCCGGCTGCGCAAGAGACCCGGACGCCGGACGCCGCCGCCCTTCCTGACCAGCGCATCGGCCTTCGGATCGTCGATCCGCGGCACCGCCCTGCGCATCGCCGCCAGATCGTAGGGCGAGCGTTCGAGCGCTTCCTGGTTGGCCCTGAGATAGGCGTCCGCAAGGGCCGCGAAACCCGGGCGCTCTTCGACCGACAAGCACCAGCGGTCAAGGCCCGCAGGATCGAGGGCGCCCGCGGTATGCGCCTGCTTGTGATCGCCGTATTTCGCCTCACCGACGTCCGGCCGCCGGCTGAGATCGAGCATCGCCGGCTCGAAGGGCAGGCCCAGATGGTCGGTGATCCGGCGAAGGATGGCCTCGGGCTCGGCGATCAGATCCTCGTAGGTGATCTCGAGCGCGCGGCCGGACGCGCCGAGCGCCAGCAGATTGTCCATCCCCTCCTGCAGATCGACCCGCCAGAAGTCCATCCGCCGGTCGTCATGACCCATGGTCTCGTGCATGGAATGGAGCACGGCGAGCGGATGGCGCCAGAGCAGGATGAATTTTGCGCGCGGGAACAGCGTCATGAGCTGCTCCCAGATCAGATGATAGCGCGGCGTCTTGTCGAGGTGGTAGCGGGCACCGGCGGCGTCCGCCGCCTCGCGATAGAGGCCGACATAGCAGGTCCGGATCCCGTCACGATAGGCGGTCTCGCCGCCGGGCAGATGGTCGACGAAATCGTCGAGGGCCTGGGCGGCCAGTTCCTGGTTGTGGGCCGCCCACAGCCGGTCGGTTTCGCGCGCGAGCAGCGGCGGCAGCATCAGCCAGCTCTCGGACCGGCTGTGGATGTCGGGATGGGCCGTGAGCATGCGCTGGGTGAGGGTCGATCCGGCGCGCGGCATGGAGATCAGGAAGGCGAGCCCCTCGCCCAGACGCTCCCGTTCGGAGAGTGCCTGCGCATCCCGCAGCCTCAGGGTCCATCCGCGTTCCCGGGCGAACGCGGCCAGCTCGGCTTCGGCCTCGGGTCTCTGCATCTCGTCCAGGAGGTGGGCGTTCTTTCGAAAAATCCTGCCGAGCCACGCTTCGTGCTCGCTCGGCAGCGTTCGGGAGAGCCCTTCGCCATGCTGGACATAGCCGGTGCCGTCGAGATCGGTGGGATGGAAATCGGCGCGGGCGGCGAGGCGCAGCTTCAGGTCCCAATCCTCATAGAGCGGAAGGGAGGCGTCGTAGCCCCCGACCTCGAGATAGAGGGCCTTCGGCATCACGAAATCTCGCGGGATATGGGCCGAACGGCCGAACATCGGCGCCAGCATGTCCCCACTCAGAAGCGGTTCCCGAGGCTGCAGCCGCGCGGGCAGCGGGACGAGGTCGGCATCGAGCACGACATAGCGGGAATAGCCGATCGCGGGACGATCCGGCCTCCCGTGGCTGCGGGCGAGATCGAGTTCCTGCTCCAGCTTTCGCGGCGAGAGGTAGACATCGTCGGCATCCAGCGTCGCGACGAAGTCGGCGCGCGCCGCCTCGAAGCCCAGATGGCGCGCGGCCGCGGGGCCGGCATTGGCGGCGGTGCGGCGGGGGACGACGCGAACCTCCTCCTTCGCGATCGCCTCGATCACGTCGGCCGTGTCGTCGCAGGAACAGTCATCGACGACGACGATCTCGATCGCATCGAGCGTCTGGCGCAGCACGCTTTCGATGCAGCGCCGCAGCCATCGGCCCTGGTTGTAGGCGACGACGACGACGCTCACTTCGGGCCGATCGATCGCGGTCATGTTTCCATTCTTGCTTGATTGATCCCCCAGATAGACCGGCTTGTGGAAATCACGCAACGCCTGCCGGCGAGGGCCGCCCATCGAAATCGTCGAGATGCGCACGACATCGTCCGGACGTCCCATCGCGGCCGATAACCCCAAGTTTATGAATTCTACCTCGATTAAATTTAAAGTTAAAAAAATAATAAAAATCAAAACTTCTTGGGGACAAAGTCAAAATTCATTTCTCGAAGACTTTATGACCTCGAAAAAATTACTCGCCAAGACATGACGCTTCCGCTAATCAAGCGCGCCTGTCTTGTTTCCACCGTTTTGGACTTCTCCAAATTCATGCGAACAAAACAACAAATCTACTGTGTACTATTTCGCCCTGACCGTCTTACTGACGCTCGTGGTGTTCATCTGGAGACTGCCGGCGACCATCAGGCGGGTGCGGGCGCAGCGCGAGGCGCTGCGTCCGGTGCAGCCCGTCGCTAGGGCCGATCATCTCCCCTGCATCGTGAACACCATCGGCGCCGTGCTCACCGAGTTTTTTCTGCTCGGTCTGCTGTCGTTCGCCGTGTTCCTGGGCAGCAACGCCGCTTTCGGCACGCTCGATCGCGCACCGGATTTCCTGACCGGCATCAGACATATCAGTCTCGGTGCCTTCGGCGTGATGGTCGTGCTCGCGATGATGACCGCCCTGCTTCTGATCGGCGGTGCGGCGGCGCGCTATGCACTGGCGTTTCTGAGCGTGCTGGCGATCATCACCTGGATGGCGATGAGCAGCGTCGGCGATCAGTGGCCGGCCGTGGTGATGTTCGCCGCCCTCGCCTGCGGCGCGCCCACGCTGCTAATCCTGGTGATCAGGCTGCTCTCCTGAGCCGCATCCGACAAAGCGCAGGCCGCCCCTTCACGAACGACGACGCCCCGCTTTCCAGGCTCTTTACGAGTGAGGCCAACCCTCGCCGAGGGTTGGTGGAGCCAGGCGGAATCGAACCGCCGACCTCTTGAATGCCATTCAAGCGCTCTCCCAACTGAGCTATGGCCCCTTGTCGCCGACGCGGGCTCCGACGGCCGCGTCCAGGCACGATGAGTTAGGCGAAGACGGCCGTCTTGGCAAGCCCCAAAACCGGCCCAAGAAACCGAAGACGTCAGCTCCGGTTTTCGTCGTCCTCGACTTCGGTGTCGATGACGTCGCTGACATCGTCGTCGCCGAGCTCGGAAACATCCTCGATCGCGCTCTGGCTTTCCTCGTCGTCGTCATCATCGTCGTCGTCGGGTGCCGCATCGTCATCGACATCTTCATCGTCGTCATCGATGTCGGCGACGTCCTCCTCGTCATCGTCCTCGTCGACCGCGGCATCCTCCTCCTCGACTTCGATATCCTCGTCGTCTTCGGGCTTGGCGACCTTTTTCTTGGTCGGCGCCTTTTCCTCCGCCGCAGCTTTGGCGGTCGGACGACTCCGCCGCGTCTTCAGGTTGGCTGTCGGATCGAACACCGTCTCGCAGGACGGGCATACGATCGGATCGCGCAACATGTCGTAGAAACGAGCACTGCAGTTCAGACAGACCCTTTTGGTCCCCCACTCGGCCTTCGCCACGCGGAACTCCTAACGGTATAAAGATGATCGCTTTTCGAGGGAGAGCGATTGCCATGATCCGTTTGAACTGTCAAAAGCAAATTCCATGATCGAGCGGGCCATGCGCGAATTTTTCGCATTCGGGCCCGAAAGCCACGCTGAGATGGGGGATAGCGAAGCGTGCGACTGAAGGCGAGCGCCTGCGGGCCGTTGTCCGGAAAGCTGCGTGTGCCGGGCGACAAATCGTTGTCGCACCGCGCCCTGATGCTGGCCGCGATGACCGTCGGCGAGAGCGCGCTGCCGGGGCTTCTCGAAGGCGAGGACGTCATGGCGACGCTCGGTGCGCTCCTGCGCCTCGGCGTCGGGATCGAGCGTGATGGCGACGGTGTCTGGCGCGTGCGAGGCGTCGGCGTCGGCGGGCTCGCCGAACCGGACGAGGTGCTCGACCTCGGCAATGCCGGCACCGGCGCCCGCCTGCTCGCCGGCCTGCTCGCCGGCCATGCCTTCACCAGCTTCATGACCGGCGATGCGTCGCTGCGACGCCGGCCCATGGGCCGCGTCATCAGGCCGCTCGGCGAGATGGGGGCCGCGTTTCTCGCCAGAAGCGGCGAACGCCTGCCGCTCGCCCTGACCGGCAGCACGTCGCTCCGCCCGATCCGCTACGAGCAGCCGGTCGCGTCCGCACAGGTGAAATCGGCGGTGCTGCTCGCGGGCCTGCACGCGCCCGGCCGGACCACGGTGATCGAGCCGGCGCCGTCGCGCGATCACACCGAGCGCATGCTTCGCCATATCGGCGCCGAGGTGGTCACCGAAGCGCTGGAGGACGGCCGTTCGGCGGTGACGGTGACGGGTCAGCCGGAGCTCGCTGCCGTCGATCTGCCGGTCGCCGGCGATCCGTCGTCCGCCGCCTTTCCGCTGGTGGCTGCGACCCTGGTCGGGGGATCGTCGCTCTGCATCGACGACGTCGGCGTCAACCCGCTCAGGACCGGCCTCTTCACCTGCCTCCGAGAGATGGGTGCTGCCTTCGAGATCGGCGAGACGGGCGAGCAGGCGGGCGAGCCCGTGGCCTCGCTTTCGATCCGTCATGAAAAGATCGAGGGGATCGACGTGGCGCCGGCGCGAGCGCCTTCCATGATCGACGAATATCCGATCCTCGCGATCGCGGCGGCCTGCGCCCGCGGGCGAACACGGATGACCGGCATCGGCGAGCTGCGGGTCAAAGAGAGCGACCGGCTGAGCGCGATCGCGCGCGGGCTGGATGCCGCGGGTGTCAGGGTCGAGATGGGCGAGGACAGTCTTGTGATCGAAGGCTGCGACGGGCCGCCGAAAGGCGGATGCACGATCGACGCCGTCCATGATCACCGCATCGCCATGAGCTTTCTCGTGCTCGGCTGCGTTACGCGGGAGCCGGTCGAGGTGACGGGTGCGGAGACGATCGAGACCAGCTTTCCCGGCTTCGCAGCGTTGATGAACAGCCTCGGCGCCAGGATCGAGACGGGTTCATGATAGACCAAGCGAGGCAACGCATCGTCGCGATCGACGGGCCCGCCGGGTCCGGCAAGACCACGCTCGCGGAAAGGCTCGCCGAGCATTTCGATCTCGCCTTCCTCGATACCGGCCTCCTTTATCGTGCGACCGCAAAACGCCTTCTGGAGGCCGGCGGCTCGGCGGACGACCACGACGCGGCGAGCGCCGCGGCCGGCGTGATCACCACCGCCGACCTCGATCCCGATCTCCTGATGACCGAAGTCATCGGCCAGACCGCCTCCAAGGTGGCGGCGATTCCGGCGGTCAGGACGGCGCTTTTGGCCTTCCAGCGGCATTTCGGCGAGGACGGCCGGGGTGCGGTTCTGGTGGGGCGCGACATCGGCACGGTCGTGCGTCCGGACGCCACCCACAAGATCTTCGTCACCGCGAGCGTCGAGCAGCGCGCGAAAAGGCGCTGCAGACAGTTGCAGGAGCGCGGGGTCGCCGCTATATATGAGCGTGTTTTGGAAGAGCTGTGTCAGCGTGACGCACGCGATCGTTCGCGTGCGGTCGCGCCATTGGTGCCGGCTGAGGACGCATTCGTTCTCGATACCTCGGATCGATCCATCGAGGTGGCCTTCGAGATGGCCGAGGCGTTCGTCGCCGGGCGTCAGACGGCCGCATAGCCAACGCCGACGCTTCTCCGACAGGACGTCGTTATCAACCCCAACCCGGCCGAACGATGCCGGCTTGTCCGGGACGGCATGGCCCGCTTCGGACAGATCTAGGACGGACTTTATGAACGTAGCCGAGACCGCCGCCGCCCAGCAACCGCCCATGGAAGACTTTGCGGCCATGCTGGAAGAGAGTTTCCAGCAGAAGGACAAGATCGAAGGCACCGTCGTCACCGGCACGGTGATCGCCATCGAGAACGACGAAGCCGTCGTGGACGTCGGCCTGAAGGCCGAAGGGCGCGTGCCGATCAAGGAATTCTCCACCCAGGGCAATCCCGTCGAAGTCAAGGTCGGCGACAGTTTCGACATCTATGTCGAGCGTTTCGAGAACCGGAACGGCGAAGCCATCCTGTCCCGCGACAAGGCCAGGCGCGAGGAAAGCTGGAACAAGCTGGAAAAGGCGTTCAACGACAGCGACAAGGTCAAGGGTCACATCTTCGGCCGGGTCAAGGGCGGGTTCGCCGTCGACCTCGGCGGGGCGGTCGCCTTTCTGCCGGGCAGCCAGGTGGACATCCGGCCCGTGCGCGACGTCTCGCCGCTGCTGAACAAGGAAGAGCCCTTCCAGATCCTGAAGATGGACCGGCGGCGCGGCAATATCGTGGTCTCGCGCCGCGCCGTGCTCGAGGAGAGCCGGGCGGAGCAGAGGAACGAGCTGCTCGCCACGCTGTCCGAGGGCCAGATCCTCTCGGGCGTGGTCAAGAACATCACCGACTACGGCGCCTTCGTCGATCTCGGCGGCCTCGACGGTCTCCTCCACGTCACCGACATCTCCTGGCGCCGGGTCAACCACCCGACCGAGGTGCTGTCCGTCGGCCAGACCGTCAATGTGCAGGTGATCCGCTTCAATCGCGAGACCCAGCGCATCTCGCTCGGCATGAAGCAGCTCGAGGCCGATCCGTGGGAAGGCGTCGAGATGAAGTATCCGGTCGCCACCCGGTTCACGGGTCGTGTCACCAACATCACCGACTACGGTGCCTTCGTCGAACTGGAGCCGGGCGTCGAGGGCCTGGTCCACGTTTCGGAGATGAGCTGGACCAAGAAGAACATCCATCCCGGCAAGATCGTCTCGACCAGCCAGGAGGTCGAGGTGATGGTGCTGGAGGTCGATCCCGACAAGCGCCGCATCTCGCTCGGCCTGAAGCAGACCATGGACAATCCCTGGGACAGCTTCAAGGACAAGTACCCGCAGGGCACCGAGGTCGAAGGCGAGATCAAGAACATCACCGAATTCGGTCTGTTCATCGGCCTCGATCACGATATCGACGGCATGGTGCATCTCTCCGATCTCGACTGGGAGAAGCCGGCCGAGGAAGCGGTCGCACAGTATAATCGCGGCGACGTGGTCAAGGCGGTGGTGCTCGACGTCGATACCGAGAAGGAGCGGATTTCGCTCGGCATCAAGCAGCTGACCGACGATCCGTTCAAGGGTGCCACCTCCGGCGTCAAGCGCGGCGACCGCGTCACCTGCTCGGTGACCGAGGTCACGACGGGCGGTCTCGAGGTGGTCACCAGCGACGGTGCGCCCGGCTTCATCAAGAAGTCGGAGCTGGCGCGCGATCGCGGCGAGCAGCGGCCTGATCGTTTCGCGGTCGGCGAAAAGCTGGATGCCCGCATCACCAATATCGACGCCAACAACCGGCGTCTGACACTCTCGGTCAAGGCGCTCGAGATCGCCGACGAGAAGCAGGCGATGGCCGAGTTCGGGTCCTCCGACAGCGGCGCCAGCCTCGGCGACATTCTCGGGCCGGCGATCAAGAACCGTCAGAGTCAGGGCGACGACGACGGCGGCTCGTCAGACGAATAGCAGGTGCGGGTGCGTTCGGTTCACTTCGAACGCACCCAAACTTGACGCGATCTCAACGCTTTGGCACGTTCGACAGGATGTCGTCATGATGTCATTCGGGCAGCAATGCCATACTTCAGCCGCCAGAGCGCTTTAGATGACCAAATCAGACCTGATCAAACGCCTCGCTGACGCCAACCCTCATCTGACTCAACGGGACATCGAGAAGATCGTCTCCGTCGTGTTCGACGAGGTCACCGATGCACTCGCCCGGCGTGATCGGGTGGAACTCCGCGGTTTCGGTGCTTTTTCCGTGCGTGAACGCGAAGCGCGCATCGGCCGCAATCCGCGCACCGGCGCGGAAGTGTCCGTGCCGGACAAGGTGGTGCCCTATTTCAAGACCGGCAAGGAACTGCGCGAGCGCCTCAACAGCGATTGACGTCGTCGCCGCCTTCAACCACGATGCAGCCATGTCGGGTCGGCAGGACAAACACGCTTCGAGCGCTGCTTTCGAGCTGTCTGCTATTGGGCCCGTTCGGCGTTCGGGAGCGTCATCCACGGCGGGGTTGAGAGGAGGGCTATGACCAAGATCGTCCGTCTGCTGCTGGGCCTGATCGGCCTTGTCGTCATCGTTTCCTTCGCCGTGAGCAACCGTGAAATGGTCACCATGGCGCTCTGGCCCCTGCCCGAAACCTACGAGGTGCAGCTTTTCTGGGTGTTCCTGTTCGGCCTCGTGGTCGGCGCGGTTCTCGGCGGGCTCGGCGCCTGGCTGGGCGGCATGCGCAAGCGGCGGGCGGCACGGCGCTGGCGCCGGGAGGCTCAGGCCCTCGACAGCCAGCTGAAGGCCATCAAGGAGCGGCAGGAGGCCGCCGAAGCGCGCGCCTACGAGGAGGCCAAGGCCGCCCGTCTGGCGACGGCGCCCCCGCTCAAGCAGATCGCGAGCTGAGCGGCGGCCGACCACGCCTTCGCCGGCATCGGTGTGCCCATGACCGCGTGATGTATCGAGGGACGTCGGAACGTATCGAGGGATGAGGTACGCCGGCGCCCCGCCCTTCCTTTGACTGACGTCGTCGAACGGCTTCGATACGAGCCGACGACTTGAGAAACGACGATCCATGACCATGACATCGCCCGTCTACTGCGCCATCGACCGGCCGGATCTGTCCGGCGCCCTGTTGCTCGCCCGTTCGCTCGACGGCCACGCGGTCGGCGGGTTGAAGCTCGGCCTCGAATTCATGACCGCCAACGGCCCGTCCGGCGTGCGCAGCATCGTGGCCCTCGGCCTGCCGGTCTTTCTCGATCTCAAATTTCATGACATCCCCAACACCGTGGCGGGCGCCGTGCGCGCCGCGGCCGATCTCGGGATCTCCATGCTGACGCTGCATCTGCAGGGCGGCCCGGCCATGCTCTGGGCCGCCGCCGACGCCGTGAAGGATCTCGGCGACCGGCGTCCCCTGCTGCTCGGCGTCTCGGTCCTGACCAGCATGGACGACAAGGACCTGGAGGCGGTCGGCGTGCAGGGCACGACGGAGGAGCAGGTGCTCCGGCTCGCCATGCTCGCCAAGAAGACCGGCCTCGACGGCATGGTCTGCTCGCCGAAGGAGATCGCCCCGCTTCGCAAGACCTTCGGCGGTCAGATGAAGCTGATGGTGCCCGGCATCCGGCCCGCCGGCTGCGACGCCGGCGACCAGAAACGCACCCTGACGCCGGGCGAGGCGATTCGCGCCGGCGCCGACTATCTCGTGATCGGGCGGCCGATCACGTCGGCCGGCAGCCCGCGCGCGGCGGCGCTGGCGATTCAGGACGAGATCGAGGCGGCGAGGATGGCGGCCTGACCCATGCCCGTGGACGTCAAGATCTGCGGACTGAAGACTCCGGACGCCGTCGCCGCCGCCATCAAGGGCGGCGCTCGCTATCTGGGCTTCGTGTTCTATCCCCCCTCGCCCCGCGCGGTGACGCCGAAGGAAGCCTTCGCCCTGGGCCGCTCGGCGCCAGACGACCGTATTCGCGTCGGCGTGATGGTCGATCCCGACGATCGCCTGCTCGACCAGACCCGGGAAGCCCTCGACGCCATTCAGCTCCACGGGAAGGAAACGCCGGAACGCGTGCGCGAGGTCAGAGAAAAAACCGGCAATACCGTGATCAAGGCCCTTCGCATCGGCGAAGCCCGGGATCTCGAGCCGCTTTCGCGTTTTGCCGAGGTCGCCGACATGATCCTGTTCGACGCCAAGCCGCCGAAATCGCCGGACAGCCTTCCCGGCGGCAACGGCCTCACCTTCGACTGGCGGCTGCTTCAGGATATGAAGATCGACGTTCCCTGGATCTTGTCCGGCGGACTTGATGCAGCCAATCTGGCGGACGCCGTCCGGCTTTGCCGGGCACCTGCGGTCGATGTCTCCTCCGGCGTCGAGACAGCGCCCGGCATCAAGGACCCGATCCGAATCCGGACGTTTCTCGAACGCGCCTCTGCCCTGTCCGCAGGTGCTTGAACCATCGACGACATGACCATGAGTTCCAGCCTCGAAAGTTTCCTTCCATGAGCCTCGCCAACAGCCTCCGCCAGGGCCCCGACGAACGTGGCCGCTTCGGCATCCATGGCGGCCGTTTCGTCGCCGAAACCCTGATGCCGCTGATCCTGGAACTGGAGCAGGCCTATGAGGATGCGAAGGCGGATCCCGCCTTCGCCGCCGAGATGCAGGCCTGGAACACCGACTACACCGGACGGCCGAGCCCGCTTTATCTCGCCGAACGGCTGAGTGCGGAGCTCGGCGGTGCTCGGATCTATTTCAAGCGGGACGAGCTCAATCACACCGGCGCCCACAAGATCAACAACTGCATCGGCCAGATCCTGCTGGCGCAGCGCATGGGCAAAAAGCGCATCATCGCCGAAACCGGGGCAGGTCAGCACGGTGTCGCGACCGCGACCGTATGCGCCAAGCTCGGCTATGACTGCGTCGTCTATATGGGCGCCGAGGATATCGAGCGGCAGCAGCCCAACGTCTTTCGCATGAAGCTTCTCGGCGCCGAGGTGCGCCCGGTGACGTCAGGCTCGGCGACGCTGAAGGACGCCATGAACGAGGCGCTTCGCGACTGGGTCACCAATGTCCAGAACACCTTCTATCTGATCGGCACGGCGGCCGGGCCCCACCCCTACCCCGCCATGGTCCGCGACTTCCAGGCGATCATCGGCCAGGAGGTCCGGGAACAGATGATGGCGAAGGAGGGCCGTCTTCCGGACACGCTGGTCGCCGCGATCGGCGGCGGCTCAAACGCGATCGGTCTCTTTCATCCCTTCCTCGACGACCCCGGCGTGGCGCTGATCGGCGTCGAGGCCGCGGGCCACGGCATCGAGACCGGCCAGCATGCCGCCGCCATCACCGGCGGCACGCCCGGCGTCCTGCACGGGTCGAGGTCCTATCTGCTGCAGGACGATGACGGCCAGGTGATCGAGCCGCACTCGATCTCGGCCGGCCTCGACTATCCCGGCGTCGGTCCGGAGCATTCCTGGCTTGCCGATCAGGGTCGCGCCAGCTATGTGCCGGTGACCGACCGGGAGGCGCTGGACGCCTTTCAGAAACTCAGCCGCATCGAGGGCATTCTGCCGGCGCTGGAGCCTGCGCACGCGCTCGCCCATGTGCTCAAGATTGCGCCCGGCCTGCCGAAGGACCACATCATCTGCATGAATCTCTGCGGCCGCGGGGACAAGGACATCTTCACGGTCGCGAATGCGCTGGGAGCCGGGATATGAGCGGGCGGATCGAGGCGCGCTTCGCCGAGCTGAAGGAAGCTGATCGAGCCGGCCTGGTCACCTATCTCTGCGCCGGCGATCCGGACATCGAGACCTCGACACGGATCATCGAGGGTCTGCCGGCGGCAGGCGTCGACGTCATCGAGATCGGCATGCCCTTCACCGACCCCATGGCCGACGGCCCGTCGATCCAGGCCGGAGCGCTGCGAGCGCTGGCGTCGGGCATGACCCTGGTGAAGGTACTGGAGCTTGTCCGGTATTTCCGCGGGAGGGACGACCGGACGCCGGTGGTGCTGATGGGTTACTACAACCCGATCTACCACTATGGCGCCGAGCGTTTTCTCGACGACGCCAAGGCCGCCGGCGTCGACGGGCTGATCGTGGTCGACCTGCCGCCGGAGGAGGACGAGGAACTTTGCCTGCCCGCTCTCGAACGCGGCATCGCCTTCATCCGCCTGGCGACGCCGACCACGGACGATCGACGCCTGCCTGCGGTGCTCGCGAACACGTCCGGCTTCATCTACTACGTCTCCATGACCGGCATCACCGGCGTCGGCGCACCCACCGTCGAGCTGGTCGATCAGGCGGTGCAGCGGATACGCCAACATAGCCGTCTGCCGGTGGCGGTCGGCTTCGGCATCCGCACCCCGGAGCAGGCGGGCGAGATCGCCAAGGTGGCGGACGCCGCCGTCGTCGGCTCCGCCCTGGTCGACAAAATCGCCTCCAGCCTCGACGAGCGAGGCCGCCCCGACGCAGGCCTGGTCGACGCCCTCATGAAGCAGGTCAGCGCCCTCGCCGACTCCGTCAGGTCCGCGCGGCGGGGCGCCCCCGCATGAACTGGCTGACGAACTACGTTCGCCCCAAGATCAAGGCGCTGGTCGGCAGCAAGCCGGAGGTGCCGGAAAATCTCTGGGTGAACTGCCCGCGCTGCGAGAAGATGCTGTTCCATCGCGACCTCGCGGCCAACCAGCAGGTCTGCCCCCATTGCGACCATCATTTCCGCGTGGGCCCGACCTTCCGCTTCAACGCGCTGTTCGACGAGGGCAGCTGGCACCAGATCGAACTTCCGAAATCCGAGCCGGACCCGCTCAAGTTCAGGGACCGCAAGCGCTATTCCGACCGGCTGAAGGAGGCGCAGACCAAGACCGGCCGCTCCGATGCGGTCGAGGCGGCCCATGGCAGGATCGAGGGGCTGCCGGCGGTGGTCGCCGTCATGAATTTCGAGTTCCTGGCGGGCTCCATGGGCGTCGCGCTGGGCGAAGGGCTGCTGGCGGCGGCCAGGCTCGCTCTGATGCAGGAGGCGGCGTTCATCGTGATCACCGCGTCCGGCGGTGCGCGCATGCAGGAGGGTGCTCTTTCCCTGATGCAGATGCCGCGCACCACCATCGCGGTCGAGGAGGTGAAGGAGGCGGGGCTTCCCTACATCACCATCCTCACCGATCCGACCACCGGCGGCGTGACCGCCTCCTTCGCCATGCTCGGGGACATCGCGATCGCGGAGCCCGGCGCGCAGATCGGCTTCGCCGGCCGCCGGGTGATCGAGCAGACCATCCGCGAGAGCCTGCCGGACGGCTTCCAGACCGCGGAATATCTCCTGGAGCACGGGATGATCGACATGGTCACCCACCGCTTCAAGCTGAAGGAGACGCTGGCCCGGATCCTCGATCTGCTGCTTCGCCCCGACGCCGGCGCGAAGGCGCATGCAGACGGCCAGCTGCCGGTCACCACGCCCGGCCTGGTGGAGGTGATCGACGACAGCGGCGACATCGAGGTGATCGACGGCGACGGCGTGGTGACCGTGGTCGAAGACGGCGTCCAGACGGTGCCCGAGGGCGAGGACGCCAGGCCCGAGGACAAGGCCGGCGGCTGAGCCCGCCGGTTTCAGCCAGGACGGAACGGAACGCTCGACATGCCCCCCGTCGACAGCGATCTGATCCTCGAACGCCTGCAAAAGCTGCACCCCAAGGCGATCGATCTTTCGCTCGGACGCCTCCTGCGCCTGCTCGAAGCACTCGATCACCCCGAACGCCGCCTGGCGCCGGTGGTCCACATCGCCGGCACCAACGGCAAGGGCTCGACGCTGGCCATGCTGGACGCGATGCTGCAGGCGGGCGGCAGGCGGGTGCAGCGCTACATCTCGCCGCATCTGGTGCGTTTCAACGAGCGCATGTTGTTCGACGGCGAACCGATCGACGAACAGGTCTTCACCGAGGTGCTGGACCGCGCCGAGCGCGCGAACCGTGACCGGCCGATCACCTATTTCGAGATCACCACGGCCGCCGCCTTTCTCGCCTTCGCCGAGCGCGATGCGGACATTCTGCTGCTGGAGACCGGGCTCGGCGGGCGGCTGGATGCGACCAACGTGGTCGACCGGCCGCTTTTGACCCTGATCTCGCCGGTCTCGCTGGATCACCAGGGTTTTCTCGGCGAGCGCATCGAGGAGATCGCCGGCGAGAAGGCGGGCATCCTGAAAGCCGGGCGTGCCCTGCGTGCTCGGCCCCCAGCGCGACGAAAGCCTGGGCGTGATCGAAGCGCGCGCCGAAGCGCTCGACGTGCCGCTCCTGGTCCATGGGCGGGACTGGAGCGCCGAGCGGGTCGAGGGCCGGCTGCTGGTCGCTTTCGGCGACGACAGCTTCGACCTGCCGCCGCCGGCGCTGGAAGGCGCTCACCAGATCGAAAACGCCGGTCTCGCCGTGATCGCCGCCCTGCAGCTCGGCGCGCTCGCCCCCTCGATGGACTCGATCGCGAAAGGCCTCGAACAGGCACGCTGGCCCGCGAGGCTGCAGGCCCTCACCGAAGGACCGCTACCGGCTCTGCTGCCTGAAGGCTCCTCGCTCTGGCTGGACGGCGGGCACAATCCCGCCGCCGGCGAAGCGCTCGCCGCCTGTTTCGACGATGACGATCCGCGGCCGCTCCATCTCGTGGTCGGCATGATGAACACCAAGGATTCCAATGGCTTCCTGGCGCCGATGATCCCGCTCTCGGCAAGTGTCCGCGCCGTGCCGGTGCCGGGCGAGGAGGCGAGCCGTGATCCGGCGGAGGTGGTGCAGGACGCGATCGCCCTCGGCGCGCATGCCGGCGCCTCGCCCGACGTGTCATCGGCCCTCGCCGCGATCGCCACGCGCACCGGCATGCCGGTCCGGGTCCTGATCTGTGGCTCCCTCTACCTTGCCGGACAGGTCTTGCGCGCCAATAGTTAAAGGGAGGGCAAAGCTGGATCAGGGAGGCCGGGACCCATGGCCATCGTCAAGTCGCTCCTCACGATCGTTCTGACGCTCGGGCTGGTCACCGCGGGAAGCGCACGCGCCGCGACCGACGACACCAACCCCAACGGCCGCTCCACCTCACTGACCGGACGCTATCTAGTCGCCGCCGCCGACATGCACGATCCCAATTTCCGCGAGACCGTCATCTATCTCGTGCATCACGACGCCTACGGCGCCATGGGCGTGGTGATCAACCGCCTGATGGCGAAGGGACCGGTCGCGGGCCTGCTCGACGCGTTCGGCATCGAGGGCGGCCCGGCGGACACGCAGGTTCGGATGCTCTATGGCGGTCCGGTCGAGCCCGAAAGCAGCCTCGTGCTCCACCGCGACGACTACCGCAACGCCACCACCGCCGACATCGGCAGCCGGCTCGCCGTCTCCAGCGCCGATCTCGTCCTCGCCGACCTCGCCGACGGCCGGGGCCCGCGGGACAGCCTGTTCATCCTCGGCTATGCCGGCTGGGCGGCGGAGCAACTCGAAAACGAGATCACCGCCGGCATCTGGCATGTGGTCGCGTCGGACGACAGCCTCCTGTTCGACGACGACATCGCGACCAAGTGGCGACGCGCGCTGGCGCTGCGCGGCTTCGAGCTCTGATCGCCGGCATCGGGGCAGGCTCGGTTTTCCCCCGGTCAGTCGAGCATCGCACCGGCTCCACGATGTCCTGTTCGAAAGGCCTGACACCGCTTTCACCAAGTTTTCCCCTCCCCAAGTTTTCCCCTCTCCCCAAGTTTTGATTGGTGAAGCGCCTTGCCACATCTATTCGACAGGTTTCCTTCCCAGGGTTAAGTCTTCCTTAAACCATTCCTGCCATGCTGCTTCATGGTCCATGCGATCCTGGGAGTCGGAGGCTCGCCCAACTCTCTTTGCGGGCGGGCGGACTCCCAGGATCGCATGGACCGGTGACGAGTGTCGTCGACGAAGGTAAACACCGGGTGAAGACCGAGGCGAAAAGGAGCGGCGTCCGCCGTCACGTCTCTCCGCCCGCAATCGGCCCGAGTCACCGCCGGCAATCGGGCCCCGTCTCGACGCCGACCAAGGATCAAGTCAGCCTTCTGCGAAACGGCCGATGTCCAGACGGTCCAGTGTCACTTCATGCTGGAGCACTGCCGAGCACCTTCGCCCCAGAAGGCGGTGCACTCCTCGACCGTCGGCTCGCCCTTGCCCTGGAGTGCGGCGATCAGATAGTCGGCCACCGCCTCGATCTGCGGGTTGCGCAGCAGCTTGGCCGCCTTGGGCGGGAAGTCCTCGCCGAAATCCGCCTGGGTGCTGCCGCCATAGCAGTCCACCGACTTGTAGGCGCCGCGCGCGTGATAGGGCATGCGCGTGGCGGGCCGGCCGCAGGCGATCACCTCGATCAGAAGATCGCGGTCGAGCGCGGTTTCGCGAAGGGACAATGCAGCACCACCGTAGCCGCCGCCGCCGCCGCCATGCCATTTGTGGCAGCCGATGCAATTGGCGTCCTGATAGACGGTCTTGCCCATCTCCAGATCAGGCTCGGCCCGGACCGGCTGCCCGGTCGCCGACAGCGTCGCGATCAGCGTCAGGGCGAAGGTCGAGACGGCGAAACGTCCGGTCATGCGATGTCGCTCCCTGAAGGTCGTGATTGGTCCCACGTTTTCACGATCGGGTCTGGCATGATGAGCTGGCCGATCTATCATCATGATAGGTGAGATCGACGAGAAAAGCGAATGATCGGGAGGTGCGTGATGTTGTCGACGGGAAGGTTTCTGGCCGCCTGCCTTGTGCTGTCCTGGTCATGGGCTGCGGAGCGCGCGGCCGCGGCGGAAGACCCGCTCGAAGGCGACCTTCGCGATCTCAGCGTCGGCATGATGGTCGACGATCTGCCGCTCGACGGTTACGTCGGGATCGCCTGCGGCCATGTCGGCGGCGAGCCCGGGCCGGAGATCGACGGCTGGCAGGACTACGCCGCCTGCCCGGCGGATCGGGACGGGCTGCACGAGGTCGCTTTCGACTACGCCGAGGACAATCCCTGGGCCGCGGTCAACGACAAATGGGAGGGCACCAAGGTCGCCGGCCACCCGGTGCAGCCTTCGCTCCTGATCACCGCCGACGGCATGGTCAAAGGCATACGGATCGTCACCAACGGGCGCCGCATGTATCTGAAGAAGAAGGCTTATCTTCTCCCGATCCGCATCATGGGGCGCTATGGCCGTGACGGATGGTCGTGCGAGGAGGCGAAACCCGGTGACGGCAAGACGGCGATCGGCGGCATGTTCATCGATCGTCTCTGCGAGAAGACCTATCACGACCGCCGCCTGCTCATGAAGGTCGATCTCTATCGAACGGACGGGCAGGAAGGCCAGGAGTTCACCGGCGCCACCCGTTTCGAGATCTACAAGCGCGACGCCGGCTGATCCCCTCGCTTCCGGCACGGGTCGACGTCCTCCAGCACGCCCCTCTCCCCCTTTGACAGTTACGGCTGGCGGAATAAATCGCGCCATGACCTGTAAGTATGGGTGAGTCCTCTCGAAGTGGATCGGACCGGCAAGGGGAGAGTGCCATGAGTCTCGACGTCTCCGAAGCGATTGCGCTGGCGAAGGATCTGTTGCAGACGAGCTCGGATTTTCAAAGGCACGACCCCGATCTCGCAGCCGAGTTCTCCCACCGTGCTTACGAGATCTGCGACGATCTCGGGATCGATCACGCGCTGGTCGCTCCCGCCGGCGAACCGGAAGGCGGCGACCCAGGCCTCGAGGTCAGGGAACCCAGCTCCAAAAGCGTCGTCACCTCACGCCGGGATCTCGATGAGGACGATGCCAGGGAGACCAGCGAGCAGCTTCGCAGCCTCCTGCAGCAGCAGGCACAGGTCATCAGGGATATTCAGCAGCCCGATCCGGCGCCGGTCAGAAAGACCAGGCGGCCGTCCTTCCGCCTGTTCGCCCGCCATGCTCAGCAGCGCTTCGGGCACGGCCAGCTGCAGTCGGCGTGAAACCGCCTGCCCCGCCACGTCGGTGGGCCAAGACGATGGTTCTCGAGCCAGCATAGTGTGACGCTGCGTCCGTCAGAGGCGGCAGCCCGCTGGCCATAACGGTCATCTCCAGCCTTTTCCATGGAATTCGGGGCTGACCGGCCTGGGCTGACAGTCTCCCTGAAGGAAATTTAGTTCGCCTTCCATCCGTCTGCCGGCGCCCGGGCGACAGCTTCAGCCAACACCACGAAAAAATCCGAAAAATCCTTTTCGCTGTGCGCGGCGCCCTGCTAGGGTCCGGTGCCCATGCTGGACCAGTTGGAGAAAGACGATGGCCGGGAGTGTCAACAAGGTCATTCTGCTTGGCAATCTCGGGCGGGATCCCGAGGTCAGGCAGACGCAGGACGGGACCAAGATCGTGCATCTCGCGATCGCCACCTCGGAGCGCTGGCGGGACCGGAACACCGGTGAGCAGCGCGAAAAGACCGAGTGGCATCGGGTCGTCATCTTCAACGAGCGCCTCGGCGAGGTCGCGGAAAAATATCTGTCCAAGGGACGGCAGGTCTATGTCGAGGGCCAGCTCCAGACCCGGAAGTGGACCGACCAGTCCGGCCAGGAGAAATACACCACCGAGGTGGTGCTGCAGCGCTTCCGCGGCGAACTCACACTGATCGGCGGACGCGGCGACGACTCCGGCGGCGGCTATGGCGGCGGCGATTCCTTTGGCGGCGGGGGCGGCGGATCGTCCTCGGGCGGCGGCAAGTCCGGGGGCGGCTACGACGATCTCGACGACGAAATCCCCTTCTAGCAGGCAGCGCCTGCAAGCTTGACTTTAGATTCTCAGGAGGTTGACCCTACCCATGAATGACGTCGTGCAACTGAATCCCGCCGTCGACGAGGCCGAGGACGAACAGAAGCTCAAGACCACCAGCACGCGCACCGTCGGCACCACCGCCGACCGTCTCAAGAACTTCATCATGCGCATCGAAAAGCTGGAGGAGGAAAAGGCGGGCATCGCCGACGACATCAAGGAAGTCTACGGCGAGGCCAAAGGCGAAGGCTTCGACGTCAAGGTCCTCCGCAAGGTCATCGCCCTTCGCAAGAAAGACCCCGAAGAACGCGCCGAAGAAGAAGAGCTCGTCGAACTCTACATGTCCGCTATCGGGTGACGCGGTCACCGGCGTCGACTTGCCTGGTGAGCCCCGGGCGATGCCAAGGGGCTCGTTGACGGTCGGGCGGAGCCCGAACGGGGCTGTGGTGGCTGCGGTGGACACCGGGCGTAGGTGCCAGTGTCAGGCAAGTCCATGAACTGGCCACGCCAGTGACCTCGACATTCGAGGCTGTTGTTCCTCTGTTTGCGCTGATCGTTCTCGGCTTCGTGGCGGGAAAGGTCAGGTGGATCGACGAGGCCGGCGTGAAGGCGTTGGTGACGTTCATTTTCAACGTCGCCATGCCGGCATTGCTGTTTCGGCTGGTTGTGACCAGTGACGTTGCGGGGCTGATCGACCTTCGCTTCGTGTTCGGCTATTTCAGCGTGCTGGTGACTGTCGCGGTGATCGGTGCGTTTCTGGGGTGGGCGCTGCTGGCTCAACATGGATCGCAGCTGGTGATCCAGGGTTTTGGCTCCTGCTTTCCCAATACGGTATTACTCGGCATTCCCCTGATGATCGCGCTCTACGGCGAGCGCGGCGCCGTGCCGGTGACCATGATCTTCGTGTTCAACGTCGCGCTCTACAGTCTGGTGACCATGCTTTTGGAGATCACCCAGGGAGAGCGACGGGTGCAGCTGACGGCGCTTTTGGGAACCACCTTTCGGGCCATCGCCAGCAATCCCATCATTCTCGCGGCCCTGTTCGGGCTGGCCGTGTCGTCGCTCGGTTTCGGCCTCGCACCGGTTCTCGACAAGACGCTCGGCTTCATCGGCCAGGCCGGACCGCCCACGGCGCTGTTCGCGCTCGGGGCCAGCCTCGGGGTGCGCGAGCTTGCGCGCGGCCTGCACGGACCGCTGGGTGCTGCCGGCCTGATGACGGTGACCAAGCTCGTGATCCACCCTGCCCTCGCCTTCGCGATGGCAAGCGCACTCGGGCTCGATCCGTTTCTCACGGCCGCCCTGGTGATCGTCGCAGCACTGCCGGTCGGCGCCAATGTCTACATTTTCGCTCAGCATTACGACGTAGCCGTGCCCGAAGCCTCGAGCGCGGTTCTGATCTCGACCGCGCTCAGCATGGCGAGCATTCCCGTTCTGCTCTGGTTCATCGTCTGATCGTCAGACTGCGTGACATCGATCACAGATTTCGGTTGACGACCGGTGTTTGATGACGATGTGACGACGCGAACGGAGGAAGGACCATGCGTCTCGACCCGAACACCTTTCCCAGGCCCGGCGAGCTTCTGAAGACGGTGATCGCCGCGGATGCGCTGGAGCAGGAAAAGCAACTCGACGAGGGGCTCTATCTGGAGCGCGACACGCTGCTCGAGGACGAGTTTTTCGAGACTTCTCTCGAGGACTATGACGATCTGCTGTCCGCCGCCGAGGACGACTGGACTGACGATTGAGCCGCGCGGGCGTGCTCCAGCTCAGTCCGAGGAAATCGCCCGCTGGCGGAGCCAGTGATCGGCGAGCACGACGGCCATCATCGCCTCGCCCACCGGCACGGCGCGAATGCCGACGCAGGGGTCGTGGCGGCCTTTGGTCGAAACGTCGATCTCCTTGCCGTGACGGTCGATCGAGCGGCGCGGCGTCAGGATCGAACTGGTCGGCTTGACCGCGAACCGCACCACCACGTCCTGCCCGGACGTGATGCCGCCGAGAACGCCGCCCGCATTGTTCGACAGGAAGGCGGGACGCCCGTCCGCGATTCTTATCTCGTCGGCGTTCTCCTCGCCGCTTAACGCAGCACTGTCAAAGCCTGCGCCAATTTCCACGCCCTTCACTGCATTGATGCTCATCATCGCCTTGGCGAGATCGGCGTCCAGCTTGTCGTAGACGGGATCACCCAGCCCCGCCGGGACGCCTGAAGCGATCACCTCGATCACGGCGCCCGTCGAAGAACCCGACTTTCGGGTCGCCAGCAGCTTCTCCTCCCAGCGCATCGAGGCCTTCGGGTCAGGGCACCAGAACGGGTTCTGCTCGACCGCATCCCAGTTCCAGTTTTCTCTATCGATCCGGTCGTCGCCGACCTGCACGAGCGCACCCCGGATCCTGATCCCGTCGCCCAGCACCTTCCTCGCCACCGCGCCCGCGGCAACGCGCATCGCCGTCTCGCGCGCCGAGGAACGGCCGCCGCCGCGATAGTCGCGAATGCCGTATTTGGCCTCGTAGGTGAAGTCGGCATGGCCGGGACGAAAGCGGTCCTTGATCTCGCCATAGTCTCGCGAGCGCTGGTCGACATTCTCGATCAGGAGGCCGATCGGCGTGCCGGTGGTTTTTCCCTCGAACACGCCCGAGAGAATGCGGACCTGGTCCGGCTCCTGCCGCTGCGTCGTGAACTTCGACTGCCCTGGCCGTCGTCGGTCCAGCCAGTGCTGAATATCGGACTCGGACAAGTCGAGCCGTGGCGGCACGCCATCGACGACGCAGCCGATGGCGGGGCCATGGCTTTCGCCGAAGGTGGTGAAGCGAAAGACGCCGCCGAAGCTGTTGCCGGCCATTTTTCCTGGATCAAACGGTCGAGATGTCGGGGGCGTCGACGGCCTTCATGCCGACCACGTGATAGCCGCTGTCGACATGGAGGACTTCGCCCGTCGTGCCTGACCCGAGATCCGAGAGGAGGTAGAGGCCGGCGCCGCCGACATCGTCGAGGGAGGTGTTGCGCTTCAGGGGCGCGTTGTACTCGTTCCACTTCAGGATGTAGCGGAAATCGCCGATGCCCGAGGCGGCCAGCGTCTTCACCGGCCCGGCGGAAATCGCGTTGACGCGGATCGCGTCGCGACCGAGATCGACCGCGAGATAGCGCACGCTCGCCTCCAGGGCGGCCTTGGCGACGCCCATCACATTGTAATGCGGCACCACCCGCTCGGCGCCGAAATAGGTAAGGGTCAGCATGCTGCCGCCCTCGGTCATCAGCGGCGCCGCCCGCCGACAGAGATCGGTGAACGAGAAGCAGGAGATCATCATCGAACGCTGGAAGTTGCCGGCCGACGTGTCGAGATACCGACCCTTCAGTTCCTCCTTGTCGGAAAAGGCGATGGCGTGGACGACGAAGTCGAGACTGCCCCATTCCGATTCGAGATGGCTGAAAAGCTGATCCATGCTGGCTTCGTCGGTGACGTCGGCTGGCGCCACGATCGGCGCTCGAAGCGTCTCGGCGATCGGCATCACGCGCTTGGCGAGCGCATCGCCTTGATAGGTCAGCGCAAGTTCGGCGCCATGGTCGGCCACGGTCCTGGCAATGCCATAAGCGAGCGAGCGATCATTGGCGATGCCCATGACCAGGCCCTTTTTGCCGGCCATCAGGGGAGCGTCGGCCATCCGCACTATCTCCTGCCACGATTGAAGACTGAATATCGGGCGGCATCCTAGCGAGGCTCGGTCAATTCCGAAAGGCCCGCGATCTTCCTTCTCCGCTCCGTCGATCACATCGAAACAAGGCGCTGTCGATGTCGCCGGCAACGGCTGGCCGACAGTCCGAAGTGACAGGCGCGGATCGGATGGCGAAGCGGGTGCGAACCCGGCAGGCGTGTTGCGATGAGCGGCCGGAATCCTTATGCGATCGACCTGTCCGCGAAAAGCCTAGTCCGTCGCCGCCGGGTCAGCACCGCCGGGCCTGCCCAGCCGGACGGCCGTCGAGACCGCCCAAGCGGTGATGTCCTCGGAGCTCAGATTCGCGCCCTCTTCCAATCGGTCCGACGGCGGTTCGGACGTGGCGTCGCCGAGCGACGTGAGCGCCTCGATGATCTTCGCGCGCACGGCATCGATGTCGCCGATCGCCGATCTCTGCGCCGCCCGCATCACGTCGAGTGCTGCACGCGCATCCTCCAGCCGCGCGCCGTCGCCGGCGAGGTCCTGGCTGACGGCATCGAGATCCCGGCGGTCGATCGCCGCGACCGACTGGGCGGGCGTGCGCTCGATCTGCCGATCGGAGCGTTCTTCAGGGGCCGGTGCCGCTTCGCCGGTCTCGCGATCCAGCACCTTCTTCAAGGCCTCCAGTTCCAGCCTCGCCTCCTCGGCGACCGCCGTCATGCGTGCGATCTCCTTCGCCGCCTCCCGCTCGCGGGTGCGCAAGGCGAGCCTGGCCTCGGCGACGTCATGGAGGATGCTCGCCAGATGTCGGTTCCAGCGCCGGCTGAGCGAGAGCTCCTGGCGGATCGCCTCCATCAGGCCGGAAGACGTCGCGCCATCGGCGGCGAGCCGGTCCACACGTTCGCTCGCCACGGCGAGGATCTGGTCGATCGCCGCGGCATGGTCTCTGAGTTCGTCCAGCCCCGGCCCGTCGCTCGTCCGCAGGGCGACGACGCTTCCCGTGTTCGAAGCCGATACCGGCTCCGACTGGGCAATGGCGCATGGAATCATCGCCATGGTCAAAAAACCAACGGCACGAAAAAATTTAAAGTTGAGAACTCGCCGACATGAAACCACGCCCGCCATGGCTTTCCCCTCTCATCGATCCAATCGTGATTGCCCGCGCAAAAAACGCCTTGATTGATAAAGACGCTTAGAGGAATAGACCTTGGATTTCAATCAAGACAACGAAAAAAACTTAACTTAGGATTGAATTTTATGTGGAATTTAAATCACTTTTTAATAAAAGTTACAGCCGAACATCCGGGAAGTCAGGGACGGATGCGACCGGTCGCGAGATCCGCGGCGCTGAGGCCGGTCGCGGCGATATCGTCAGGCAGCGGCTGCCCGCTCGCCAGCGCCGCGGTGACGCGGGCGAGCGCGGGCGCCGTCTGAATCCCATAGCCGCCTTGCGCCGCCAGCCAGAAAAACCCGCGGACCTCCGGATCGAAGCCGACGACGGGCGTCTTGTCGGCGACGAAGCTGCGAAGCCCGGCCCAACGCCTCTGGATCCGGCGGACCTGCCATTGGGTGGCGCTTTCGATCCGGTCGACGGCGATCGCGACATCCAGGTCCTCCGGCTGGACGTCGCTTGGCGTGACCGGCGTCTCGTCGGCCGGCGATCCCAGCAGCAGGCCGGATTCAGGCTTGAAATAGAAGGCTTCCTCGACGTCGACGACCACCGGCCAGGCGGGATCGATCGCGGCCTCGGGATCGAAAATGAAGGCGGTCCGGCGTTTGGGCACCAGGCCCGCCGGACGGACGCCGGCGAGGGCCGCGATCTCGTCGGCCCATGCGCCGGCGGCATCGATCACCACCTCCGCCTGAAAGTCGCCGGCGGCACTCTCGATCCGCCAGCCAGCAGCGTCCGGCCGAAGCGCCCTGACCTCGGCATCGACCGCAAGACGCCCGCCCCGGCGTCGAAAGCCCCTCAAAAAGCCCTGATGAATTGCGGCCACGTCCATGTCCATGGCCGAGAGGTCGGCGAGCGCCGCAGCCGCATAGCCGGGCCGCAACGCCGGCAGCCGCTCGAGGACGCCGCCGGCGTCCAGCCGTTCGAGCGCGTCGATTTCCTTCGAAAGCGCCGCCTCGGCGGCATCGAGGGCCGAGAGCTGGTCCTCTCTCGCGATCAGCAGCTCGCCCCGCGGATGCAGCACCGGGCCCTCGGCGAGACCGCCCGCATTGTCCTCGTAGAAAGCGGCGCTCGCGGCGGTGAGCTGGCGGATCGGCCGATTGCCGTAAGCGGGCGCGAACACCGCCGCCGAGCGGCCGGTGGTGTGATAGCCCGGCATGTCCTCGCGCTCCAGGAGCAGAACAGAGGCGCTCTCGGCCAGCGCGAAAGCGGCGGAAGCACCGGCGATGCCGGCGCCGATCACGACGACGTCGAACCGTTCCATGGCCCTCCTTTCCGCATTCGACCGTGCTTTTCGGGGTTGACGATACGCCGTCGGCGCGTTTGCGGGCAAGGGCCCCAAAACACCGCCCTGGCACCTTTGCTCCGGCAATGAAAAAGGGGGTGCTCCGGCGATGAAAAATGGGGCGCCGTCATCTTGACATGACCGGCGCAGCCTATAGAACAAAACAGGAACATAAATTCACGGACAACCCCTGCCAAACATTGCACACCCACGGCAGTTCGACGCCAACCCGTTGATTTTCATCGATCGTTCATGAAGACCGACATCGTCGAAAAATCGTGGCGTGTTCGAGGAGGATACCGATGGGAACACGGGTGCTGTCGCTCTGGCTGCCTTATCTTTCGATCGACCGGCTCCGGCAGGAAAGCAGCCTGAACGGACATGCCCGATGGCGATCGCCCTCCGTGACCGTCGCCGACGTCCCTGAGGATCGCCCGCTCGCAGCACTCTGCCCGATCGCCGAGCGCGCGGGCCTGCAGCCAGGCATGAGCGCGGCCGACGCCTCGGTGCGGGTGCCTGGCCTCGTCGTCCATCGAGACGATCCGGAAGCCGATCGACGTTTTCTGCGGTCTCTCGCCACCTGGTGCGAGCGCTACACGCCTTTCGTCGCGATCGACGACAGCCATCCCGCCGGCAAGGGGGCTGCGCTCTGGCTGGATATCGGCAGCTCCGCCCATCTCGCCGGCGGCGAGGCCAGCCTTCTCGCCGATCTCCTGGGTCGGCTGCGCAAGCGAGGCGTGAACGCCGAGGCGGCGATCGCCGATCATCCCGGCAGCGCCTGGGCGGCCTGCCGCTTCGGCGACGGCGAACGACGCCTTTTGCCGGCGCGAGGCGCGCGCGTGGCGCTCGCAGCCCTGCCGGTCGCGGCCTTGCGGCTGGACGAGGCGAGCTGCACCGCGCTCGCGGCCGCCGGCTTCGATCGCATCGAGCATCTCTACGCCCTGCCCCGGCGTTCGATCGCTGCGCGCTTCGGCGATCGCGTGGCGCTCAGGCTGGATCAGGCGCTCGGGCTGACCGACGAGCCGATCGCCGCCGACCAGCCTTTGCCGGCGCAGCAGGCGCAGCTGATCTTCGCCGAGCCGATCATCTGCCCGGAGGCCCTGCCGCCCCTGATCGAGCGGCTGGTGCGGCAGCTCTGCATCGGCCTCGAGGCCGCGGGCCTCGGCGCGCGGCGGCTGACCCTCGCCCTCTACCGGGTCGACAACAGCACCGTGACCACGTCGATCGGCTGCGATCGGCCCTGCCGGGAGGTGCGCCGCCTGACCGCCCTCATCGGCGAGCGCTTCGATCGGATCGACCTCGGCTTCGGCGTGGAGCGCGCCATCCTCGACGCGAGCGACATCGAACCGACTGCTGCCGGAAGCCATCGCCTGGCGGGGGCTGGGCACGGCGACGGACGAAGCGCTCCCCGATCTTGCCCGGATCCCGGAGCCACCCAAGGCCGTCGGAAGCGACGTCGCACTGCCGACCTTCGGGCTCGGCGTCGTCCCGCAGGGAACGGCGCCGTCGCGGTCCGCCAACCGCTCGGCCCGCGTCCACGCCGCCACGGCGCTCGCCCTTTCGCCCCCTGAGGACGAGTGTGCGGACGAGCGTGCGAGCGAGTGCGCGCACCTTCAGGAGACGCCGCCGCGGCCGCTCAGACTGCTTCGTCAGCCGGAGCCGATCGAGGCGATCGCGTCGCTTCCCGGCGAGCCGCCGGTGCTGTTCCGCTGGCGCCAGGGCCTGCACAAGGTGGTCGGCGCCCAAGGGCCGGAGACGGTCGCGCCCGACTGGTGGCACATCCCCGACGCCGACCGCAGGCTCACCTCTGGAGAAGACCGGTCGTCAGCCCGACGCGATCCGCCGGCACGGGACTACTTTGCGGTCGAGGACAGCGAAGGCGCGCGGTTCTGGCTGTTCCGCGAAGAGTGCCCCGACGACGCCTCTTCGCCGCTGCCGCGCTGGTTTCTGCACGGCGTTTTCGCCTGAGAGACCGCTCTGCCGCCACTCAGGATACGGCCTGGCCAGCCTGCCAGGACCACCCCTCCGCCAGCACCTCGACATAGTCGTCATTGCCGAGGATCATGTAGTGATGCAGCCCCCGGCCGCGCTCGCCGAGCTCGGCGAGCCAGGGCGAGCCGTCGATCTCATAGACACCCGGGTCCGGCGATGTGCCGGTTTCCAGCCAGTAACGGTTCCGACGCTCGCGATTGGCCATGGCGTCTTCGCCGGGCCGGAGATCGCCGGGCACGCAGGACCAGTCGTAAGCGTCCTCCTCGATCACCTCGCCGTCGGAAAACGCCGGCACCGTCCGCATGTCGCAGCCGCCGGAAAAAATGATCCTGACCAGACGATAGGGGTGCCTTTCGTCCGCGGTCGCAGGTTCGAACAGGGGCGGTTCCTGCACGATCTCAAACTTCGGGCTGCCATCGGGAAGCTGCAGGTGATCCAGCTTGAAATAGCCGACGAAGGTCACCGACAGCGGCTGCCCGGTCTCCGAACGCTCGGACGTCAAAAAGGGCGCCGAGGCGGCGACCATCCAGGGGGCGACCACCGGCAGCAGTCGCGGTTTGGCCTCGCTCAATGAAGTCTCCCCGGTATTTCGATCACGCGCAGCACCGTATGGTCTTTGTGCGTCGGTGTCACCGGCACGCGGGTCCCCGGCAGGTCGGCATTCGGAAGGATAGGCGTTTCGTCCAGACGCCTCAAATGGCTCCTGGTCGGATTCACGATCGTCACGTTGGTCGGAGTTACGCCGGCCTCGCTGAGGGCGGCGAGCGAGCGCGTGTTGGTCGACACCAGTTCATCGCCGTGACGGAAGGCTTCGATCGGCACGTCGTCGGCGCTGATCCTGCCGGACTTCAGATCCGCCGCGACGTCGGCGATCGGACGCCCGGCCAGATGCTCGGGCCGTCCCTCCTTACCGAAGTTCGGGCTCACCCGCCGCTGGCCGAACAGGACCTGCGGCCCGCTCGGCACCTCCGCCTTCGCGACCGTGCTGGCGGCGTCGACGGCTTTGGCGGCATCGCCGGCGTTGTTCGCCAGCCTCAGACCGTCGGAAGCCATATCCGCTGCGTCCACCGCCTTCTTGCCCCATTTGGCGGCGGTGGCGGCGTTGCCGGCAAAGGGGATGGCGCCGGCGGCGGAAAGGGCGGCGTTCGTGTAGTCGCCCTCGGCGGCATACCAGCCGGCATTGGCGAGATCCGCGACCTCGCCGACGACCGGAACCATGCCGAGAACGTCGAGCGACGTGTGGCCGATATCCGAAATCGAGGCGTTGCCGACCGCCCTGCTCGCGCTGCCGATCGCATCGCCCGCCGTGTCCAGTGCGCTATCGAACGCCTTGCTCGCTCCGGACGCCAGATCGGCAGCACCACTCGCCAGCCCTTTCGCACCGTCGGCAATATCGCCGAACACGCCCCAGCCCATGTCGCCCCTCCAAATCGATCGAACAATCCCCAAAGCAAAAAAAACGCACCGCTCAGCAAATGACAATGAAATTTTGGACTTTATCAATAAAAAAACGCGACACCACCAACCCTTTTCAATATAGAAGGGCCCCAACGGCAGAAATTTCCCTTAAGAATTGAGAGGGCGAAAAAAATCTCAGGGGCGGGCGAGGAAGCGGCCGAGGCCCCGGCGCCGCGGCAAAGACGGGCCCTCGCCGCCTCGCCAGTTGGTGGTGTAGGCGGTTCCCTTGCCGACATTGCAGTCGTCGCACAGCACCTGCAGGTTGGCGGGGTCCAGAGCGAGTTCGGGATGAGTCGAGCGCGGGTAGATATGGTCGACGTGAAAGGAGCCGACGTCCACCATCCCGCAGCATTCGCAGGCGAGCATGCCATAACGCTCACGATTGGCCTCGAGCGCATCCACCCGAAGCCGCCGCCATCGATGGGACCTGTAGAAGCTGTCCGCGGTTTCGGGCTCCTCCGCGCGCCGGCGAAACGGCAGGGCGATAAGGCGGAACAGCCAGCCCGCCGCCCGCAGGATCGACATCGGCAGGCGCCAGAAGACGACCGCCAGCGTCCAGCGCAGGATCCGCCACTCCAGCGATGGTTTTTTCGCCGCCTTTCGCTTCGCCATCAGCCCTTCCGCTCTCGATTCGCGATCGCGACCGGCATCATAGGACCGATTTGGATGGAGAACAAAGCCGGTACGAACGGGGCGCACCCGCCGTCTTTCGCCTTGACCCGTGACGGCTGGTGAGACCAACTCTGCAATCGACACGCCACCTGTTCATCATGAGGAGCGGCACGCCATCGACGCCGATCATCGATCTGCCATCTCTGCGCCTTCGCCAGCGGCGGCGGTGCGGCTGGAGGGCGTCGGAAAGACGTTCGCCAACGGCACCGAAGCGCTCGCCGGCCTCGACCTCGCGGTCGCCGAATGGGAGTTTCTGAGCCTGCTCGGCCCGAGCGGCTGCGGCAAGACCACGGTGCTTCGCCTAATCGCAGGCCTGGCCGAGCCGACCTGTGGCCGCATCACGGGATCGCGCATCGACCGATCGGGCGGCAGGCGGCCTGCCGGCTTCGTGTTTCAGGATCCGACGCTGATGCCCTGGGCGACTGCCTTCGACAATGTCTACCTGCCGCTTCGCCTGCAGGGCGTGGCGAAGCGCGCCGCCGCATCCCGCGTCGAAGCGGCGCTCGGCATGGTCGGGCTTCGGGGGTTCGAGGGCGCCTATCCGAGGGAACTCTCCGGCGGCATGAGAATGCGCGCCTCGATCGCCCGCGCGATCGTCACCGAGCCGGCGCTGATGCTGATGGACGAGCCCTTCGCCGCCCTCGACGAGATCACCCGGTTCAAGCTGAACGACGACCTTTTGAGCCTCTGGCGGCGGCAACGCTGGACCGTCATCTTCGTCACCCACAGCGTCTACGAGTCGGTCTTTCTCTCCGATCGCATTCTGGTCATGACCGATCGGCCGGGTCGCATCGCTGCCGAGATCGCGATCGACGCCCCCCACCCACGCAGCGAGGATTTTAGAAGCTCGCAGGTCTATCTCGATCGCTGCCGACAGGTGTCCCTGGCCCTGAAGGAAGCGATGGCCGCATGAAGGTGCCTGGCCTTGCCTTCGCCTTGCCCGTCGCGATCGGCGCGCTGGCGCTGCTCGCCTGGGACCTGGTGGTCCGCCTGAACGACATCCCCCACTACATCCTGCCGGGCCCGGGCCTGGTGCTGCAGAGCCTGATCGAGGATTGGCCGACGCTCTCGGGCTCACTCCTGGTGACGCTCCAGATCACCTTTTCCGCCCTGCTGATCGCCATCCTGGGCGGCGTCGGTCTCGCGGTGCTGTTCAGCCTCTCGCCCTGGATCGAACGCAGCTTCTATCCGTTCGCGGTGATCCTTCAGGTGACGCCGGTAATCGCGATCGCGCCCCTGATCCTGATCTATGTCGACGACACCGGGACCGCGCAGCTGATCTGCGCCTGGATCGTCGCCTTCTTCCCGATCCTCGCCAACACAACCCTCGGCCTGAACAGCGCCGATCGCCATCTCGTGGATCTGTTCCGCCTGCACGGCGCCAGCCGCTGGCAGACGCTTCGCCACCTGCGCATGCCCGCCGCCCTGCCCTATTTCATGGGCGGCCTTCGGATCGCGGGCGGGCTTTCGCTGATCGGCGCGATCGTCGCCGAATTCGCGGCCGGCACCGCCGGAGCCGGCTCCGGCCTCGCCTTTCGCATTCTGGAAGCCGGCTACCGGCTGAACATCCCGCGCATGTTCGCCGCACTCTTCCTGATCTCGGTCACCGGTATTCTGATCTTTCTGTTCTTGGCACTCCTGTCCCGCCTGCTCCTGCGCAAGTGGCATGCGAGCGCGATCGAGCCCGAGCCCTGATCACGGTCAGTCCGGCGTCGGCACATCCGCACCTCCGCCGTCATGGCAGGGCAGATCGGGGTCGAGCCGATAATAATCCCCCTTGTCGGCGACGAAGATGTGGGCCGCGACGGCGAGCCCGGTCGGGCCGTCGAGCGATCCCGCGGCGATCGCGATCCGATCGGCGTCGTCCGGCTTCCAGAACAGGGTCGAACCGCATTCGCGGCAAAAGCCGCGCCGCGCCTCGTCGCTCGACCGGTACCATTCGAGGCCACGCTCCTCGACCAGCTCGAAATATTGCATGCGCACGCCGGTCGCCGCCATGAAGTGGCCGGTCTGCTTTCGGCACTGCCCGCAATGGCACCCGACCACCGGCCGCATCGGACCGTCGACCCGATAGCGGACGGCGCCGCAAAGACAGGATCCGCTTTTCTCGTGCCCCTCGCCGCCCATGGCTTTCTACTCCCACATGATCGGTCGCCGGAAGACGGCGGCTCGTCGCAAAACGAAAATATCTCACGGCTTCGGCGCCTTGGCGAGCGCGAGATCTGCGCCGCGGATCCCTTCCGGATCAGGGTCTCTCACCGGTCCGGCGCCGCCCGCGGGCGGCTCTTGCCTCTTGCGGCCTGGCGTTTTCGAGGCTATTTCGATGCAGATTGTCGCGATCGCCCGAAGCGTCGTCGACCGGGTACCGTTCATGCCCCGATCGGCCTTCGATCGTCCCCGGTGCCGCCGATCGAGAGCTTCTGGATGACCTTCGAAACAGGGAGATGCCGATGAGAACGGCCGTCGCCGCAGCCTCCATCACCCCGCTTCTCGGCGCTGCAGTTCTCGGCGTTTTGATCTCGTCCATCCCGCCGGCAACCGCTGCGGAAGGTGACCTTTGGGCCATCGATCGCCAGAACGTCAATGTCCGCTCCGGGCCGAGCACCAGCACCGATGTGCTGATGACCATCAATCCCGGCGCACGCATCGTCGAGATCGCCGCCAAGGGCGAGTGGTTCTTCGTCGAGTTCCCGGATCAGGGACGACGCGGCTGGGTCTACGGTCCCCTGCTGGTGAAACCAGGCGCGGCCGCCGCGGCGCCGGCTCCCGCCGAAACGCCCAAGCCGGCGCCTGCCGAAGTGGTGGCCGGCGACGATGCACGGGATGCGGATCTCGAAGCCGCCGCCACGCCGCCCGCCGAAACCACGGCCGCCATCGTCGTACCGAGCGAGCAGACTGCGGTGACTCCCGCCGACGCGACCACCAGCGCCGCGGCCGGCACGACGACCACCACGGCGGCCCTCGCTTCCGATCAGGAGCCGGCCGCGGTCAAGAGTTTTCGCGACACGGTCTCGGAACTGAACAGCCGCGCGGTTTCGGTCGCCGGCATCAGCCTTTTCGACGACGTCCGCTCCACCGGCGGCGGCGCGGTGCAGGTGCTGGCCACCGAAACCTGGGCCAACGTCCCCGAAGCCGGTCAGACCAGCTACATGAACGCGCTGTTCGATCGCTGGCAGTCCGTGGCCAACGGCCTAGGACCGCTGTCGCTGCAGATCGTCGATCCGAGCGGCAAGATCATGATGGAACGCTCGGGCTCCTGATGCGGGATGGTCCGGCGCGAACGGACGGGCCCGGCGAACGCACTCTCCCCTTCGATCATCCGAACCTCTGCGCCTGGATCATCGCGCCATGAAAGTCACCATCGACATCGACTGCACGCCGCAGGAAGCGCGGACGTTTCTCGGCCTGCCCAATATCGAACCGATGCAGGACGAACTGATCGCCCAGCTTCGCGACCAACTCTCCAAAACGCTGGCCACCACCGATCCAGAGGCCCTGCTCAAGGTCTGGCTGCCCGAAAGCATCAAGGGCTTCAGCCAGATCCAGGAGCAGTTCTGGCGTCAGTTCATGACCGGCATGGCGGGCGGCGCGTCCAAGCCGGACGGCGACAAGCGGCAGAAGGACTGATCGAGACGCGGTGGCGACCGGTGATCACCCGTCGATGCGCACCTTCACGTAGGATCCTGGCGCCGGCTCGATCGGCTTGAGCTTGCCGTCGCCGACCGTGCGCGCGGGCACTTTCCTGCCGGCTTTGGATTTCAGCCAGCGATACCAGTCCGGCCACCAGGAGCCCTCGTTCCACACGGCCGCCTCCAGCCAGTCGTCCGGATCCTGCGGCAGCTTGGTATTGATCCAGTGGCCGTATTTCTTGGCACCGGGCGGATTGACCACGCCCGCGATATGGCCGGATGCGGCGAGGATGAATCGCCTGGGCCCGGCGAACAGCTGCGTGCCGGGATAGCAGCTTCGCCAGGGCGCGATGTGGTCCTCCTTCGCCGCCATCAGATAGACCGGCGTCTTGACGCGCGTGAGGTCGATCGGCGTGCCGCCGATGGTCAGGCCGCCCGGTTCGCGCAGGAGGTTTCGCTGATAGAACCCCTTCAGATACTGCAGCAGCATGGTCGCCGGCAGCCGCGTGCTGTCCGCATTCCAATAGAGCAGGTCGAAGGCCATGGGCTCGCGGCCCATCAGGTAGTTGTTGACCACGAAGGACCAGATCAGATCGTTCTCGCGCATCATCGAGAACATGTCGGCCATGTGATGACCTTCGAGATAACCCTTCTTCGCGATATGGCGCTCCATCTGCGCGATCTGCCGGTCGTCGATGAAGACCCGCGCCTCGCCCACGTCCCTGAAATCGAATAGCGAGGTCAGGAACGTCGCGGATTTGATGCGGTCCTCCTCGCCCTTGACGGTCAGATGGGCGAGCAGCGTGCTCACCAGGATGCCGCCGATGCAAAAACCGAGCACGTTGATCTCGCGCTCGCCGGTCGCCTGCTCGATGGCCTCCATCGCGGCGAGCGGTCCTTCCACGAGATAGTCGTCGAACGATTTCCTGGCATGGGCTTCGGTAGGATTCGCCCAGGAGACGACGAAGACGGTGTGCCCCTCGTCGACGGCATGGCGGATGAAGCTGTTCTTCGGCTGGAGGTCCAGGATGTAGAACTTGTTGATCCAGGGCGGCACCAGCAAAAGCGGTCTCTTGAACACCGTTTCCGTGGTCGGCGCGTACTGGATCAGCTGCATCAGGTCGTTCTGAAAAACCACCTGCCCTTCGCTGGCGGCGACGTTCTCGCCGACCACGAATGCGCTTTCGTCGGCCATGCTGATCTTTAGGCGCCCTTCGCCGCGCTCGAGATCGGCGAGCAGATGCTTCAGTCCCTCCACCAGATTGCGGCCCCCGGTCTCCCGCGCCTTTTCCAGCACGGTCGGATTGGTGAGCGCGAAATTGGTCGGCGACATGGCGGAGACGAACTGGCGCGTGAAGAAGGCGACGCGCTCCTTTCGCTCCTTGTCGTCGTCCTCGACCTCGTCGACCACGTTCTGCATCCAGTCCGCGCTGAGCAGATAGGATTGCTTGATGTAGTCGAACAGCAGTTCGTCATCCCAGGCCTGATGCTTGAAACGCCGATCGCCGCGCTCGGGCGCGATCAGCGGCTCGGTCTCCTCGCCGCTCGCCCGCACCATCATGCGCTGCCAGAGCGCCGCCTGGCTCTGCCAGAACGCGACCTGCGCCTCGGCCAGCTTCGTCGGATCGGCCATCAGCCTGGCGCCGAAATCGAAAAACGCCTGGGACAGGCTGTTGGGATCGACCAGGGAATAGCCGCCTTCGGCCTGCTCCCTGAGCTGCCGCTGCCAGAAATGCTCGACCACGCGGCGGCTCTGCTCGGCCAGAGTGCCGATCTGCTCCGCGACCTCCTCCGAGCTCTGCATCCTGCCATCGCTCATGACAAATCTCCGGCGCTCCTCGAAAACCGATTGGTTCGAATGGTCTTGGGATCCTAGACAAACCGCCGGCACACCACCACCGGCTTTGTGCGGCCGTCCCAATCTTCCGCCACGCCCCGCGCTCCCGCCCTCTGCCGCGGCGGCTGCGCGAGGCGATAAACGCCGAAAGTGTGTGTTCAAACAGTTGCGTTTTCCTCGACTGCCCCCTTACCATGATGACAACGAATTGCTGACAGGGAGGCGACATGGTCCGGCAGGGGACTCTGACGTCCGCGGCCAGATGGCGTGCCGTCGGCGCGGCGCGCGGACCGCATGGCTGACCTTCGACTTCGAGGACTGATCAAACGCTATGGCGACGTCACGGCGCTGAACGGCGTCGATCTGGACGTTCGCTCCGGCGAGTTCTTCGCCATTCTCGGACCCAGCGCCGCCGGCAAGACCACGACGCTGCGCACGATCGCCGGCCTCGAACGACCCGAGGCAGGATCCGTGACCTTCGACGGCCGCGACCTGGCCCGAGCGCCGGTGCAGGGCCGCGGCATGGCGATGATTTTTCAGACGTTCGCCCTCTACCCGCACCTCTCGGTCCGCGACAATCTCGCCTATCCCCTGAAGCAGCGAAAGACGCCCGCCCGGGAGGCCCGCGAGAAAATCGAGCGCATCGCCTCGATGCTGAAGATCACCCACACCCTCGATCGCAAGCCCAGCACCATGTCCGGCGGCGAGCAGCAGCGCCTCGCCATCGGCAGGGCCCTCATCCAGGACCCCGACCTTCTCCTTCTGGACGAGCCTCTCACCAATCTCGACGCCAAGCTCCGGCACGAAACCCGTGCCGAATTCAAGCGCCTGCACCGCGAGCTCGGCATGACCATGGTCTACGCGACCCCCGACCAGCTCGAGGCACTGTCCATGGGCGAGCGCATCGCCGTGCTGCGGGACGGTCGCATCGTCCAGACCGGCACCCCGGACGAACTGTACGAGACGCCCCTCGACAGCTTCGTCGCGACCATGGTCGGCGCGCCGCCGATGAACCTGATCGAGGGTGAAATGCGGGGCGGCGGCGACGGCTCGGCGGTGATCGCGCTACCCTTCGGCGAGGTCGACGCGGCCCGCTGGCGGAACCATTCGGCGAGCGACGTACTGTTCGGCATTCGCCCGCACGATCTCCTGCCGGCCGCGCGCGCGGGCGAGGGCGCCCATCCGATCGACGCCAAGGTCCACCTCACCGAACCGCTCGGCGACGTCACCGTGCTCGACGTCGAGGCGGGCGGAACGGTGCTGAAGATGGCGCTGCCTGAGCAGGAAGCGCTCGCTTACCCCGTCGGCGCGGAGCTCGCCGTCGCGTTCCGCCCCCAGAGCGCCCACCTCTTCGACAGGGAGAGCGGCCGTGCGATTCGATGACCATGCCTGAACGGAGACGAGGTCGCTCGAAGTGAGCGCGAACCAAGAAAGAAAGGAAGGGAGACCATGCGAAAAGGATCCGGAATTGTTCTGACGCTCGCGGGCGCCGCGCTGCTGGCGAGCGCGTCGTCGGCCGGCCTGATGGCGGCTGACATCACCATCACCATGGCGGCGCCCGACTGGCCGCCGACCCGCTTCATGAAGGAAGAGTTCGACAAGACCTATCAGTCGCCGGACGGGCACAACACCACGCTCGACATGGACTTCATTCCGTGGCCCAGCTTCTACGAGCGGGTCGCCGCCTCGCTGACCTCCGGCGAGCAGAAATATCAGATGATCGTCACCGACAGCCAGTGGCTCGGCTCCTTCGTCGAGGGCGGCTATTACATGGATCTGACCGACTACATGAAGGAGGATCCCGAGCTGACCGCGATCATGCAGGATCTTCATCCCGTCCTGGTCTCGGCCTATTCCACCTACCCGCACAAGACCCGCGCGCAACTCGAAGAGGCAGGCGAATGGCCGGCACCGGACACCCACTATTACGGTTTTCCGCAGTTCCCGGACACCTACGTCACCTTCTACCGCGAAGACCTCTTCTGCCACGAAGGCGAGGCCGCCGCGTTTGAAGAAAACTTCGAAAAGAAACTGCCCTGCACCTATGAGGACTGGCAGGACGTCGACTGGGACACCTGGCGGGCCATCGGCGAACACTTCAAGCGCGCCGCCGGCGAACCGCTCGGTGACGGCACCGCCGAAGACGATTTCTACGGCATCGCCTACCAGGCCGGCAAAGGCTACGACTTTTCGACCATGGCCGTAAACGCCTTCATCTGGCAATATGGCGGTTCCATCTGGGACGAGACCCAGGCCCCCGAAGCCCAGGCCGAAGGTGTGGTCAATTCGGACGTCGCGATCGAGGCGTTCGAGCACTACCTCTCGATGCTGCCGCTGATGCCTCCTGTCGCCCAGACCGGTCAGATGGACATTTTCGTGATCCAGGACCTGTACATGCAGGGCAAGGTCGCGGCGATCATCGACTGGGTCGGTCTCGGCGAGCCGGTGCTCGATCCCGCAACCTCGACCGTCTCCGACAAATCGGCTTTCGGCGTCGCGCCCGGCCTCAGGAAAGACGACGGTTCGATCGACCGCACCGGCAATATCGGCGGCCAGCCCTTCGTGCTCACCACCTGGAACGACGACGAGGTGATCAAGGAAGCGCTGAACGTGGTGAAATGGTGGCTGAATCCGGAGACGCAGAAGACCTTCGTCGCCAATGGCGGGCAGTCCGGCCTGATGAGCGTCATGGCCGATCCCGAATACAACGATCTCCGCCCCTGGAACCAGGCCCATGTCGAGATGCTGGATTGGCAGCGGGACGTCTGGCACATCCCGGAATTCTTCGAGCTCCTGACACAGCAGCAGGAAGAGTTCGACAAGGCGATCACCGGCCAGATCTCGGCCGAAGAGGCCCTGAACGAGGTCGCCGATTTCCAGCAGTTCACCCTGGAGGATGCCGGCCACATCGAATGACGTTGACGCGCGAGGCCCGGATCGAGCCGGGCCTCGCCGACCTTTCCGAACCCGAGAACCAGCGGGCATGGCGGGCGTGACGGCAGGACAGCAGGATCATCGAGGTGACGCCGGCGGCTTCTTCGCCTGGCTGATGGCGCCGGAGCGGCGCGGACCGCTTTTGGTCACGCCGGCGATCGTCGTCCTGTTCGTGATGAACATCTTTCCGCTGCTCTGGTCCTTCGGCCTCAGCTTCTTCAACTACCGCGCCAACAAACTGACCGTGCCGAGCTTTCGCGGGCTCGCCTACTACGAACGGGTGCTGACAGACGACAAGGTCTGGGAGCGCTTCCAGACCACTGCGATCATCGTCGGATCCTCGGTGATCCTGCAGCTGATCGTCGGCTTCCTTCTGGCCCTGATGTTCGCCCGCGTCTTTCCGCTCCGCCGCATCCTCCTGATGCTGGTGCTGACGCCGATGATGCTGTCCTTCGTTTCGGTCGGCGTTTTTTTCAAACTTTACTACGAGCCGACCTTCGGCCTGGTGAGCTGGGTGATCAACCACTTCACTTCCGAGCCTTTCGTGATGCTCTCCACACCCGCCGGCGCGATCGCCGCGATCGTCATCGCCGATGCCTGGATGTGGTCGCCCTTCGTCATGCTCCTGGTGCTCGCCGGCCTGGTGAGTGTTCCGAAATATCTCTACGAAGCCGCCGAGATCGACCGCGCCTCCTGGTGGCGCCGCTTCTCGACCATCACCTTCCCCTATATTCGAAGCCTCCTTCTCCTCGCCGTGCTGTTCCGCACCATCGAAACCTTCAAACTGTTCGACCTCGTCTACATCATCACCGAAGGCGGCCCGGGCTCCGCCACCGAGACCATCGCCGTCTACGTCTACCGCATGGCCTTCCAGTTCTTCCGCACCAGCCAGTCGGCCGCCCTCGCCTACATCATGCTCTTCGTCGTCATCGTCCTCACCAATCTCTACCTCTACGCGGTCAAACGCCGCGAACAGGTCATGCGATGACCTCGTGGACTTGCCTCGTCGCTGGGCGTCGTTCGTGCTCTCTTGCCGAGATGCCGTTGCATGGCGGGCGGTCGTCGGGTCGGCCACCTGTCGTCAAAGATCCAACCGCGCCAGTCCGGAGCGAGCCGCGGTTCCCCCACCGAGAGGGCCACGACCAGCTCCTCAGACCGAGAAATGCGTCCCAACCTGCAGACCGACGTGGAACCGCCATGCGCTCAAATTCATCGCTCGAATGCAATCCCATGCTCGGGCAAGTCAACGAGGCCATCGCATGGCCATGACCCGGGAGATTGGGAAGGCGGGCTGGGGCTGGACGGCTTTCGTCAGCGTCATCAGCATCATCTACTTCTTCCCGGTCCTCTGGATCATCCTGACCGCCTTCAAGACGCGGACGGATGCGCTGGCCATTCCGCCGAAGCTGTTCTTCACGCCAACCTTCGAGAATTTCGTCAGCGTCTTCTACCGCGCGAGCATCAGCGCCGGTGCCGCTCAGGAGACCAACTTTCCGCTCTATTTCTTCAACTCCATCTTCATCGCGGGGACATCGGTGCTGCTCGCCCTTGTCGTCGGCACGCTGGCCGCTTATGCCTTTTCCCGCCACCCGCTCAAGGGCAACGACACCTATCTGTTCATCATTCTGACCACCCGCATGCTGCCGCCGATCGTGGTGATCATCCCGATCTTCCTGATGTTCCGCATCACCGGCCTCGCCGGATCCTACTGGGGCATCATTCTTCTCTACACCGCCTTCAACATTCCCTTCTCGGTCTGGCTGGTGAAAAGCTTCTTCGACGAGCTCAACACCGAAGTCGAGGACGCCGCCCGCATGGAGGGCGCCACCGAAGGCCGCGTCTTCTTCGGCATCTGCATCCCGCAGATCATGGCCGGCCTTGCCGCCACCTTCGTCTTCGGACTGATCCTCACCTGGAACGAGTTCCTGTTCGCGCTCCTTCTCACCGGCGTCGACACCCGCACCGTGCCGGTCGCCATGGCGCGCACGCTCGGCGGCGAGGTCGGCGTCGACTACGGGCTGCTCGCCGCCATCGTCACCCTCTTTCTGATCCCGATCTTCTTCGTCACCTTCCTCCTCCAGAATCAGCTGCTGCGCGGCGTCACCTTTGGCACGGTCAAGAAGTGATGTCCGGTCGCGTTAACCAAACTGCCACCCGAGGGTTAAGAAAAGGTGAAGCCATAAGGAAAAGTCACCCTTGGGGAGATGTGACGTCGGTGGACGGGCCCTGACATGACCATCGAGCTCAGGCAGGTCACGAAAAGATTCGGGAACCTGACCGCCGTCGACCGGGTCGACCTCGAGGTCGGCGAGGGCGAGGTGCTCTGCCTGCTCGGTCCTTCCGGCTGCGGCAAGACCACGACGCTGCGCATGATCGCCGGGCTGGAATGGGCGACATCCGGCGACATCATGCTGGCCGGGCAGCGGGTCAACGAGCTCGCCGCGCGCGAGCGCAACGTCGCGATGTCCTTTCAGTTCTACGCGCTCTACCCTAGTCTGAACGTCCGGGAAAACCTGGCCTACCCGCTGCACGCCGAGAGGCTCGACGCGGCGGAGATCGAGAGGCGGGTCGGCGAGATCGCGCGTATCCTCCAGCTCGATCACGTTCTCCACAGAACCCCCGGTCAGCTCGCCGAGGGTGAAAAGCAGCGGGTCGCTGTCGGCCGCTCGATCATTCGCGACGCCGTCTGCTTTCTGTTCGACGAGCCGCTCTCCCGGCTCGACGTCCAGCTCCGAGAGACCATGCGCGGCGAGATCAAGCAGGTGCTGGAGGGCCTGAACAAACCCACCGTGATCGTCACCCATGATCAGCTCGAAGCGCTGACCATGGCCGATCGCATCGCGGTGATGCGCGACGGGCTGATCGAGCAGGTGGCAAGCCCTCACGAGATTTTCGCACGGCCCGCCAACCTGTTCGTCGCAGGCTTCATCGGCACGCCGCAGATGAACCTGTTGCCCGCCGCCCTGATCGAGCGCACCAGCGACGGCGTCAATTTCGAGATCGCCGGCCAGAAAGTGCTGCTGCCGATCGACGGCGCGACGAGATCCCTGCGCGCCGGCTATCAGGCGACGCTCGGCCTCCGTCCGCGTGCCTTCGACCTGGTCGCCGAAGCCGCCGGCGACACGCTCTCCGCCACCGTCGACATCGTCGAGCCGATGGGTGCCGAGACCCTGCTGCACCTGACGCTCGGCGAGCAGGAGCTTCGGGTCGTCGTCGACCGCGATCGAAAGCCGGCGATCGGCGATCGGATCCACCTGCGCTGCCGGCCGAACCAGCTCCATCTCTTCGACCCGGACGGTCGGCGCATCGAGCTTTCCGCCAACACCGAAGCGCTATCGGCATGAGGTGACCCGAGATGACGGCAAGCCAGGCAAGACTGATCGAATACGCCATCATCGGCCTCTGCATCCTTGCCCTTTTCATGATTTTTCAACCATTTGCCATGATGTTCTACAGCATCGGCGCGGGTCTCGTGGTGCTCGGCGGGCTCGCCTTCAATCTCATCCCCTTCTGCCGCGAAGGCGTGCCGATGGCCAGGCTCGGCAAAGTCGCCCTGATCGTGCTCGCGATCCTCGCCGTGGCGATCGCTCTCGGGATCGGGACGGGCTATCTCTACGTTTGGTATCTTTCCGTTCTAAGAGGTTAGCGAGCGACGTTCATCTTCCACCGAGAGAAACCGGCCGCTTTCCGCCGATCGATAAAGCACCTCTTCGATCTCCAGATTGACGAGATAATCCCGCCCGGAGTTCTCGAGCGGAGCGCCCTCCTGAAAATGCGCGAGAACGTGACGCTGCAGGGCGAAGACGCAGTCGCCGCCGAAACCACGATCTTCCCATTCGTAGTCGTGAGCGCATTCGGGGCCGTCATGAGGCCGGCGCCATAGGTCGCCTTCGCCGTCGAGACGGAGGCTGCCGCCGGTGCCTTCGACCAAAAGCTCTCCCATGGTCAGCCTCGGATTGCCGGCCGGAAATCCGACCAGGCGATTGCCGTCGAACAGTCCGACGGCGCCCTTCTCGAAAGTGAGGACGAGATGGCCCGCGTCCTCGCCGTCGATCGCCGGGTTCAGCTTTCGAAGATGGGCGTAGACGCCGCTGACCTCGCCCAGCAGATACCGAAAGCTGTCGATGAGATGGATCGCGGTCTCGTGGATGAGGAAACGCTTCATCCGCTGGAAATAGGGCTGCCGGTCGAGATAGGCGCGCGGTCCCTGGCCGTCGCCAGGGCGAAGGCGGAAGGTGATATTCGTGATCTCGCCGAGAAGCCCCCCCTCGATCACCCGCTTCGCCTCCCGATACCAGGGCTGAAAACGAAAATTCTCGTGAACCACAAGCGGGATGCCGGCCCGTTCCGCGATCGCCACCATCGATCGCGCCGTCCCGAGGTCACCGCCGAGCGGTTTTTGGCAGATCACGCCGATACCCCGCGCCGCGGCCTCCTCCAGCAGCGCCAGATGAGCGGACGGCGGTGTCACGATGTCGAGCAGATCGGGCTCTGTCCGATCGAGCATTTCGCCGACATCATCGAAAACCTCGTCCAAGCCGAACTGCCTTTGCACCGACGCCAGTCCCTCAGGGTCCAGCGACGCGACGCCGATCAGCCGAGCGTCATCCAGCCTCGACCAGCCATCGTAGTGAAAGCGGCTGAAATAACCGCTGCCGGCAACCGCGATCTTGAGCCTCATGTCACCGTCCTTTGCCTTCTCGTGTTCGCGGACTCCGCCCAAACCCCGGAACCGCCCGTGAGTTCGCCTGTCCTCCGCCGAATTCACGACCCAATCGTCGAACCGCGATCAAGCTTAACGGAAAAGTAAGCAAAAGGTGTTGTCATGGGGTGGAAGCGGCTGCAGACGGCCGGTTATTCGAGGATGGCGTTGCCATGAAACGGCGAACGACGATACGCGCGGTGATCAAAGCCATGCCGATGGGGCTGGCAGCCCTGACGCTCGCCGCATGTCAGCACACTCCGTCGGAACGGGCCCAGGGTTCCCCTGACGTCTGGCGGGTGATGGAACGGGTGGGTTCGATCCGAACGACGGCGCCGGATGGCCTGGAACTGCCGGGCTTGAGACCTGGCGAAGCGATCACGCATGGCAGTTTCGTCGCCACGGATCGGAGCTCGTTCCTGATCATCGCACGCGACGGCATGCAGCTCACCCTCGACGAAAGCACGTCGCTCACCCTGCCCGCCGCCGACGCGCCGCCGAAATTCACCGTCGACCGAGGCGAACTGCGCCTCCGGCTGGCCACAGCGGCCAATCGTTCGGCGCGCATCCTGACCCATCGCTTCGACATTACGGCGGCACACGCGACCATCGTTCTCTCCGTCGCTGCCGGCACCGCCGATCTTTCGGTCGAAGATGGTTCCGCGGTCCTGACCACGACCGACGGCCGCCACCGCGCCAGCCTGGTGGCCGGCGCGGCCGCCAGGATCGATGGGGCGTCCAGCGACGATCTTCTGATCCGCAAGGCGTCCGGCGAGCCCTTCACCCGATCTGTCCCGCTGGCAGCGGAGACGTCGGGCGATGATGGGACTCCGGTCGCGTCGAGCGTCAGGTCACGCTCGACGGCAATGAACGCACCGACGGCAACGAACCCACCAATTGCGCCTGCGGCAGCGGATCGCGAATGGGCAAAGGATTCCATCATCGGGCCGCCCCCTGAACGGTCCGGAGCGACTGGCACGATCGGTGCCGACGATGTGCCGTCCGGCCCCGCGAAAGGCCGCATGCACGACCGAAAAGCGATCGGGGACATCGATGTTCCCCGGATCATCCCCGCTTCGCGCCTGATCGCACCGTCGACGGTGGAAAAACGCACCGCGGAGCGGCCGCCGCCCGCTACGGTAAATCTCCGAGTGCCTGAAGTGCGCGCCCGTTTCGACAAGCCTTTCGAACGCGACCGGACAATACGCCCGGCCGCCGGCGAGCGACCGGCGTGGACGGCGGCCGATCCGCTGGAGGTGAAATTCGATCGATTGACGCAAGGTCTGCTCGAAGGCATCCCGCGGCGCTCGCAAAAACGCCGGTGGTGAGAGTCTGCGGCGAGCACGATGCTGGTTCAGCGGCCGTGTCATGATCAGTGAGGCGGCTTCGGTGCCGATCGCCGATGCCGGAGGCCGGACAACCCCGCCAAGATCGGAATCTCGGTCGAGCCCTGCGGCACGTGTTCACTGCGGACCGCCTGCCCTGCCGCGAACGCTTTCACGATCCTGCATGGCGACGGGGCTGGTGCATCGACCTCAACATCACCATCAGCGCTGTCGGACGAGGTGATCCGGAACCAACAGCCAGATGCATCTTTTTGCCAGATGCATCTTTTTGAAGGCGTCTGTGCACGACGGCAATGCGCCCTGTCCGGAATACCATGAAAGATCATGTGAGCGCCTCGCCTCGATATCCGAGCGTCTTCAAGTTTTCGCTCGTTGTCGGGTCGAGTGAAAGCTCTGCAGACCGGGCGGCATCGAACGCGCTGTCGACGACTTGATCGAACCCCTCGAGGGTTGATTCCAGCCTGAGCACTTGGCCGGCGCCGGAAAGTGTCAGTTGATACCAGCCCTCAGCACCTCGTCTGGGCGCAGCATAATGAGCGAGCTTCAGCGCGGAAAGGTCGCGCCAGGGAAGCGTTTTCGCAAAAGGTCCATGCACCGCAATCGCCTGTCCGGTGACCTGGATCGACGAGAGGGCCTGCATCATGACCCGACAGCCGAACAGAACGAAGACCAGGCCGATCAGGCCGAGAACCGTGCGCACGGCCGGCGCCGCTTCGAGAAAGATGCAAGGGCCAAGGGTCGCCGCCGCTCCGAACAGCGCGCGCAGGCCGTCGAAAAGAAGTGAAGAGGTGGGATAGCGATGGATGGTCAAAATCCGTCTTTCGCGTCTCGCTCATCTTTCCTTCCGAGGTCGGCCCCGGCGGCACCCGACCGATCGAAGGCGCCACTCCGGCCTTCAAGGCCGGCTCACGGACCGGGACAGCGGCTTCCGCTTCTTTCGCACAACCCGTGGGAAGGGGAAAGTCGCGAGCGAGCGGACGTCACCTGATCGAGAGACCGGCCGACGGAGCCAGCCGAGAGAACCATTCGGATTTCGGCGAGACGGTAACTCGGACTTAACCTCTCTCCTCTAGTCTTCGATCATCGAATTCGACGACGGGATCGGAGCCGCACCGGCGGGTGTGCCAGCGGATGTGATTGACCCTGTCCGCCATGGTGCGACGCCGCACTGCTCGACGGCCAGGGACCGAGGAACAGGTTCGACTGCGATGGCCTGGAAGCGCCTGATGACCCCAGGAGCGAAGAACGGATGACCGTCATCTCCGATGCTCCACCGCGAGACGTCCCGAAGAAAGACGAGGCTCATGCTGCGGCGTGGCTCAATCTCAGCCATGAGCTGAGAACGCCCGCCCACGCGATCCTCGGTCATGTCGAGCTGCTGCTGAGCGGCGCTCTCGGGCCGGTTTCGGGGGACATGCGCGAAAGTCTCGGCGACATTCAGCATGCGGCGATCGCCCTGTCGACTAGACTCGGCGAGATCATCGCTCTTGCAGAAGAGTTGCCAAGTCCCAGCCAGGACTCCGCTCGGGTCGACGGCGGTGGAAGGCTGGGTTGCCACGGCGAAGAACGAGGTGAGAGATGATCGGCGGTGCCGAGCCGTCGGGCCTCCGAGTCGCTGTCGGCCGTCGGGATCGCCATGCGGCAAATCCGATCCATTTGAACATGCCGGTCCCGGTGTGTCGCCGCCAGCCGCGACTTCGGCGGCCCCGATTGGGAAACTCACCGATCAAGATGAAACGAGATGGCGGTTCGAGAATCTTGTGATCGGGTGGCTGTACTGGGGGTTGCCGCCCGCCAGGGCATCTCCTATCTAAATAGACAGCAGACGTTGCAAGGCACGAAACCACCCGTAAAGTCGGTGGAGCCGCACTTTTTGACGATAGGCTGCGCTGTCCACCTTGCCATTATATGTTTAACAGTGGTAGCAGAGTGGATATTGCGCATCCTGCGATATCGTCGAACAGCCGGTTGAAAGGTTGCATCTTCGAAAAGGCGGTCAAACCGAACGAAGATCGGTAATGCCTTGAATTTATCCGGTTCTGGCCATGCACGGAGGACATGCAAGGCACGCCGGAATTACGCAGCAGGCGAAGCGTAGATCGGGTCGGCCGGGTTTCCCCGGCCTTGCGTGACACGAGAGGAGCGGCAAAGCCCTACGGCACCGTGACTTCTGGTGACGCCGCTATCGAAGCGGCGAATGTTCCTTTGAGATAAGGACTGAACTTACTCGATGCAAAATCGAAACATGTATCTCTACCGTCGGCAGGGACCGAAGAAGCGCGCCAAAACCGGTTCGTCGAGAAAGAACCGCGGTCAGCAGAAAGGCCTGCCCAACTCGGCACGGGACCTCCTGCCGCTGATCCAGCCGGCGACCAAGGCGTTGGCCCAGATGCTGGCAGGGCGAACAGCAGCATCCGGACAGCTTCGTCATGCGCAGGCGATTCTTGCCCAGACCGAGCGCCTAGTCTCGGAGCGAGCGCATAATCGTCTCAATCCCGCCGAGCGGGAGGAGTTCTTCGAACAGATCGCCCGTCTGAAGCTTACCCTGGCGGATGCCGAGAGCGAAGCCGAGGTCCAGGCCGCGGAGGACGAAACACCGCCGGAGGCACCGACGCCGGTGAATCGCGAGCGTCTGAAAGAAATGGCCATGGCGCTGACCAGCCCGGGCGGACCGACGAGCTACGAAAACCGTCACGACGCGAGACCGGGCTCGCAGCAGGCGGAAGAGGACGAGCAGCCGGCCGAACCAGAAGACGAAGCCGCGAGCGAACCTGTCGACGAGCCCCCGGCAGCGGCGGCCAAGCGGCCGGGCGATCCCAATCAGCTTCGCCTGCCGCGCGCCAGCGCTGATCGCATCGACATTCAGCCGGGGACCGTCCGTTCGCGCAGCAACGGTCGACGCACGCCCTCCAAGCCGAAGCCGGCGACGAGCCGGGTTGCTGCCGCGTCCAAGGCCGGGGACGTGCCGGCGAAGGCTGCTGCCGAGGCGAGCGATCTGGCGACCGCTACGGATAAGGTGACCAGGTCGCAGAAACTGCCGAAAGGCTGGATCATCGATGACGACGGCTTTGTCGTCCCCGGCCCTTCGGCCTGACCGGCGCGAAAACGTCCGATAGGACATCCTCTCGGAATCATGTCCCGCACCCTCGAGCGAGCTCGACGATCAAACGCTGGACGTGAAGATGCTTCCCATGCGATCACAAAATCCGGTATTATCCGAGCGAGTCGATCCTAGCGAACAGCGACTGCGGACATGAGCCAACAGCCCGACGATTTCGATGCCGACTTTGCCGGTCAGGTCGTCACCAAGACGAAGGAAAAGACCGACAAGCCTTCGATGTACAAGGTGTTGCTCCTGAACGACGACTACACGCCGATGGAATTCGTGACCCATGTGCTGGAGCGCTTCTTCGCCAAGAGCCAGGAGGATGCGCATCAGATTATGCTCCATGTCCATAATCACGGCGTCGGCATCTGTGGAGTCTATACATACGAGGTCGCAGAGACCAAAGTATCCCAAGTGATCGATTTCGCACGGCAGAACCAGCACCCCCTGCAGTGCACCATGGAAAAAGATTAACGGAAGGCGCGGATGCCCATGTTGTCGCGCAGTCTCGAAAAGACCCTCCGCCGAGCCCTCGCTCTGGCAAATGCTCGTCAGCATGAGTATGCGACGCTCGAGCATCTGCTGATGGCGCTGACGGACGACGACGACGCCGCGGCCGTGCTGCGCGCCTGCGCCGTCGAGATCGACCGTCTGCGCGCCAGCCTGACCGATTTTCTCGATCACGAGCTCACCAGCCTCGCGGTCGAAGGCGTCGTCGACGCCAAGCCGACCGCTGGCTTTCAGCGCGTGATCCAGCGCGCCGCAATCCATGTGCAGAGTTCCGGCCGCAACGAGGTCACCGGCGCGAACGTTCTCGTCGCGCTGTTCTCCGAGCGCGAATCCAACGCCGTCTATTTCCTTCAGGAACAGAACATGTCGCGGCTCGACGCCGTGAATTACATCAGTCATGGCATCGCCAAACGCGCCGGTTTGACCGAAGCGAAGCGGGTGCGGGGCGCCGCCGAGGAGCAGGGCGAGGAAAAACGAGCGCCGCAGAACGGCGAGGCGCTCACCGCCTATTGCGTCGATCTGAACGAGAAGGCCGAACAGGGCAAGGTGGACGTGCTGATCGGCCGGGATGCCGAGATCGAGCGCACCATCCAGATTCTCTGCCGGCGGTCCAAGAACAACCCGCTTTTCGTCGGCGATCCGGGCGTGGGCAAGACGGCGATCGCCGAAGGGCTCGCCCTTCGCATCATCAAGAAAGAGGTGCCGGAGGTCCTCGAGACCGCGATCATCTACCAGCTCGACATGGGTTCGCTGCTCGCCGGCACGCGCTATCGCGGCGACTTCGAAGAGCGGCTGAAAGCAGTGCTCTCCGAGCTGGAGGCCGACGATCGCGCCGTGCTGTTCATCGACGAGATCCACACCGTGATCGGCGCCGGCGCCACCAGCGGCGGCTCCCTCGACGCCTCGAACCTCCTGAAACCCGCCCTTCAGAGCGGCGCGCTGCGCTGCATCGGCTCGACCACCTACAAGGAATACCGAAACTACTTCGAGAAGGACCGTGCACTCGTCCGCCGCTTCCAGAAGATCGACATCGCCGAGCCGACCAGCGACGAGGCGATCAAGATCCTGCTCGGGCTGAAGCCCAGCTTCGAGAGCCACCATCAGGTCCAGTATGCCGACAGCGCGATCCGCGCCGCCGTCGAGCTCTCCACCCGCTACATCCACGACCGTCGCCTGCCCGACAAGGCGATCGACGTGATCGACGAGGTCGGCGCCGCCCAGATGCTGAAGCCGATCGAGAAGCGCAAGAAGAAGCTGAACGCCAAGGACGTCGAGGAGATCGTCTCCAAGATGGCGCGCGTGCCGATCAAGCATGTCAACGCCCGCGACAAGGAGGCGCTGCGCAATCTGGACATCGAGCTCAAGACCGTGGTCTTCGGTCAGGACACTGCGATCGACGCGCTTGCCAGCGCGATCAAGCTGTCCCGCGCCGGCCTGCGCGATCCGCAAAAGCCGATCGGTTCCTATCTGTTCTCCGGACCGACCGGCGTCGGCAAAACCGAGGTCGCCCGACAGCTCGCCAAGGTGATGGGCATCGAGCTCGTCCGTTTCGACATGTCCGAATATATGGAGCGCCACGCCGTCTCGAGGCTGATCGGTGCCCCTCCCGGTTATGTCGGCTTCGACCAGGGCGGTCTCCTGACCGACGCCATCGACCAGCAGCCCCATGCGGTGCTGCTCCTTGACGAAATCGAAAAGGCGCATCCCGACGTCTTCAACATCCTTCTGCAGGTGATGGACTACGGCAAGCTGACCGACAACAACGGCAAGACCGTCGACTTCCGCAACATCATCCTGATCATGACCACCAATGCCGGCGCCTCCGACATGAGCAAGCCGGCCATGGGCTTCGGACGCCAGGCACGCGAAGGCGAAGACACCGAGGCGATCAACAAGCTGTTCACGCCGGAGTTTAGAAATCGCCTGGACGCGGTCGTGCCGTTCAGCGGGCTGACCCGCGAGATCCTGGAGAACGTGGTCAAGAAGTTCGTCGACGAACTGGCGGCCCAGCTGGCCGACCGCCGGGTTCATCTGGAGCTCGACGATCAGGCGCTGGACTGGCTTTGCAGGAAGGGCTACGACCCACTCTATGGCGCGCGGCCCCTGGCCCGCGTGATCCAGGAACACATCAAACGCCCGCTCGCCGAAGAACTCCTGTTCGGCAAGCTCGCCAAGGGCGGCAAGGTGCTGGTCACGGTGGTGGACGGCGAGCTGGCCTTCGACTGCCAGCCCTCCAACAGCCCGGCTCTCCTGCCGTCACCTGACGGCAAACTCCCGCCTGACGACGAGACCGACGACCAGGAAGACGAGTTCCTCCCCGAACCGGTCGCCTGACCGTTCAGGGGCCTTTCCGCTGGGGCCGCAGTGACGCCGCCGCCTCAAAGCCTTTCCGACATGAGATGAGAAGAGCGCATCCGGGGCGCCGTCTTCGGTCAGAGATTTCTGTCGAGCTTTCCGCTCCAGGCGAAGGCCAGGCCGACACCGCCGATGAACTGATTGTCGTCTCCGCGATCGTCGACGGCCGGGCTGTCTTCGGCATCGCCGATCAGACGCTCCCATCGCACTCCGGCGCCGGCGATCAAGTTCTCATTGAGGTAAAATAGGAGCGCCGGCGGCACTCTGAAAGATTTTGCGCCGCCCTTGGCGTCGAAGCCGTCGAGGTCGCTGCACGCGCTGTCGTCGTCATCGATTCCGAAGAAGTCTCCATGGTCGTCCAGAGTCTATCCTCGCCCCATCTTCGAAAGCGGAGATAGAGCCGGCGCACAGGGCCGGAGGAAAGGACGAGGGCGAATCCTCCATGACCGGCAAAGGAAATCACGAACGCGACGGCGACGAAGAGAACGACGATCGAAAAGGGCACATCGCCAATGCCGCTGACGCTGGCCAGCTACAGGAGATAGCCGGCGCCGGCCGGCCGAACGTCGGTCATCAGGTCAGCCATCTGGGCAAAGATGACGGTTGTCCCCAGGACCGTGGTGGTCGACAGGACAGTCACTGCGCAGGCTACACCGAATGATGTGATAGCCGAAGGAAGATGCCCCTGGTTGGTCGCCACGCCTAGAATCAAACCGATGCTGGGTCCCGGTGAGGTCACCCCCATCGATTGAGTCGACCACGCCAGAAAAGCTGCGGAAGATGTTCGATCATCGGCAGCGCCCTTCACGATGCTCTGCATCAACGACATTGCCTGCCAATCGCTCCAGACGCCACGTCAACGCCGACCCGCGTCGGATCATTCGCGGCGGTAGTTGGGGGCTTCTCGGGTGATGGAAACGTCGTGCACATGCCCCTCGCGGAAACCCGCCTGGGTCACGCGAAGGAAGGTGCAGCCGCGCTGCATGGCCGATATGTCGGGATTGCCCGTATAGCCCATCGCCGCCTTAAGCCCACCGACCAGCTGGTGCACGATATTGGCGAGCGGGCCGCGATAGGGCACCTGGCCTTCGATGCCTTCGGGCACCAGCTTCAGGCTGTCCTGCACCTCCTGCTGGAAGTAGCGGTCCGCCGAGCCCCGCGCCATGGCGCCGAGCGACCCCATGCCCCGGTAGCTCTTGTACGAACGCCCCTGATACAAATAAACCTCGCCCGGGCTTTCGGTGGTGCCGGCGAACAGCGAGCCGATCATGGCGCAGTCGGCACCGGCGGCGATGGCCTTGGCGAGATCGCCGGAGGAGCGGATGCCGCCATCCGCGATCACGGGAACGCCCTCGGCCTGACAGGTTTCGGCAAGATCGAGAAGGGCCGTGAGCTGCGGCACGCCGACGCCGGCGACCACCCGCGTGGTGCAGATGGACCCGGGTCCGATGCCGACCTTGACGGCATCCGCACCGGCGTCGATCAGCGCCTTCGCCCCGTCCCTCGTCGCTATGTTGCCGGCGATCAGCTGCACGGCGTTGCTCTGGCGGCGAAGGCGCTCGACCGCCTTTAGCACACCCGCCGAATGACCATGCGCCGTGTCCACCACGATCACGTCGACGCCGGCCTCGATCAGCGCGGCGGCGCGCTCCATCGCCTCGTCGCCGGTGCCGACCGCGGCACCTGCTCGAAGGCGGCCCTGATCGTCCTTCACCGCATTGGGATTGGCGTCGGCCTTTTCGATATCCTTCACGGTCATCAGTCCGACGAGATGACCGTCGCCATCGACCACCAGCAGCTTTTCGATGCGATGGCGATGCAAAAGAGCACGCGCCTCCCTGCTGCCGACGTCTTCCTGTACGGTGACCAGGCGCTCGGACGTCATGAGCTCGCTCACCGGAACGCTGGTGTCGCTCGCGAAGCGGACGTCCCGATGAGTCAGGATCCCGACCAGCCTTCGCTCCTCGCCTTCGACCACGGGTATGCCCGAGATCTTGTGCCTGGCCATCAGCGCCAGGGCTTCGGCGAGCGGCGCCGTCGGCGGCAGGGTGATCGGGTTCACGACCATGCCGCTTTCGAATTTCTTGACCTGCAGCACCTCCGCCGCCTGGGTCTCGATATCGAGATTTTTGTGGATGATGCCGAGCCCGCCGACCTGCGCCATCGCGATCGCCATCGCGCTTTCGGTGACCGTGTCCATGGCCGAGGAGACGATCGGAATGTTCAGCCGGATCTCGCGGGTCAGCCGTGTGCCGACATCGGCCTGCGCCGGCAGAACTTCCGAGCGTGCAGGCTGCAGGAGAACGTCGTCGAAGGTCAGTGCTTCGCGAATCATGCCATGTCTCCAGCCACGTCGCGCGGCTCGACCAGATGGTTTGGACAGAAAGGGGTTCTTACCACAGGCTGTATAGAAGCCGGGAGCGATCTCGCCAAGGCCGATGGCGCCATCATGGTCGAGAAACCGGCGATTTCGACCGCCCGGGACGTCGGCCTGCAGCACCGGGGCCGGCGGCGCCGGCGCTCCGGTCTGCGAACCGAAGCCGCTCCCGCTATTCGACGACCAGCTTGACCAGCTCACCGGCCGGCGGCTGCTCGCCATCGTCGAGACCGTTCAGCACCTCGAACTGCAGCTCGGGCAGATCGTCGACGTCCATGCGCCGGGCCAGCGACGCGGTGCTGTCGCCCGAGCCCACCTCGACGACGTCGATGCGCTTCGGTTTGTAGCCCGCCGCCTCGCGCTCGCTCAGCCGCCGGAAGCTCTCGACCGTCCGCTTGGCCCCGCGCGCCTCCGCCTGGCTGGCGCCGCCCGGGCTCAGGAACATGAACCGGTAGACTTTGCCCTCGCCCACCTGGATCGCGGCCAGACCGACATCGACCGTCTTGCCGTCCTTGGTCTTGCCGGAGGTGCCCGCACTCACCGCCGGCAGGCCGTCGACCTCGAAGCTGTTGATCTGGCTCAGCCGCTGGATCTTCAGCTCCTTCGCCCACTCCTTCGCCATGTAGTCGCGCATGCTGGCGGAGCGCATGGCGCCGGCGTCGAACTTCAGGCCGTTGCCGGCCTGATCGCCGCCGATGACGGCGCTCGGCGTGTTCTGCAGCCTGAAGCCTTCCGGCGCCTCGAAGGCGAAGCGTAGCTCTGGATGGACGAAGGTCCGGCCGCGCACGAAGCCCTGGGACGGGTCTTCGCCATAGATCATGCCGTCGATCCGCCGGAGATAGTCGTCTCGTCCGATCCTGCCTTTGGTCGCCTCGGTCCTGGCCGCGTTCTCGGCGGCGCGGCGCACCCGGTCCGGGGTGCGGGGATGGGTCGCGAACATGCTGGTCGAGGGGTCGGGCGCATCCTCCTTGCCGGCCAGCCTGCGGGCGAGCTCGTTCTGCTCGCCGAGCTTTTCCAGAAAGGTCGCCATGGCGGTCGGGTCGTAGCCGGCGCGGGTGAGGTAGCGCACGCCCAATTCATCCGACTGGAATTCCTGCTCGCGTGAATAGCCGGCAAGATAGGCCTGCGCGCCGGTGCCGCCGATCTGCTGCACGGTCTTGGCGAGATTGCCGCCGCCGAACACGCCCGCGAGCACGGCGCCCAGCGTCACCCCGCCCTGGGCGAGCACGCCCCGGCTGTAGCGCTGGGCGGAATGGCGCGCGGTGACGTGGCCGATCTCATGGGCCATGACACCGGCGACCTCCGCCTCGTTCTCGGCGAGTGCCAGGAGGCCGCGCGAGATGTAGACATAGCCGCCCGGCAAGGCGAAGGCGTTGACCACGTCGCTGTTGAGCAGTGTGAAGGTGAACTCCAGATCCGGCAGTTCCGAAACCGCCTGCAGCCTCTCGCCGATCTGATCGACATAGGCCTGAAGCTCGGGATCGTCATATCCACCGCCGAACTGCTGCAGGATCTTCGGGTGCTGCTCCTTGCCGACCGCTTTTTCCTGCTCGGGGCTCATGGCGGTGAATTCGCTCTGGCCGGTGGCGGGATTGACCACCTTGGTGCAGCCGCCGGTCAAAGCGAGCATGGAGGCCAGGGTCAGGCCGATGAGGGCGTTTGCCGAACGGGTCATGGCAGGAACTCGATTTGCTGGGGATGGGAAATGTCGATCAGGGGGCCGCGTGATTCCTGGAGCACGCCGCGCACACGCAGCCGCTCGCCGTCGAGCCGCGATCTGTCGAGACCGGCGGCCTCGGCAAGTTTGCGACGAAGGCGCACCGTGAAGTCGGTGCGCCAGTCGGCACCGAAATTGATATAGAGGTAGCGATCGTTCTCGGAAACCCGGCGCACCCGGCCTTCGACGATCTGCCGGGTCCCGATCAGTCCGCCGAGGTCGTCCGACGCGGCCCGCGGACGCGCGCCCGGGTCCCCCCAGACCCCGCGCCCGGCCCGCCTCGCCTTGTCTTCGAGCCCGAGCAGCGTCGCGAGCGGCGGACCGCTTTCAACGGCCGAAACCGGCTCGACCGCCGCAAGTCCGGCCTCGATCAGCGCAGGCTCGAGCGGTGCGCCATCCGCGGTTTCGACCGAAACCCGAGCACAGCCATAGCGATCGCGAGAAGCCTGCCGTCGAACCTGGCTTCGGGCGAGAACCCGGCGCCAACCGGCCCGCCAGTCGACCGCGCCCTTTGCAGCCGCACCCTTCGCAGCCGCACCCTTCGCAGCCGCACCCTTCGCAGCCGCACCCTTCGCAGCCGAAGAGGCAGCCGGCACCCAGAGCCCGGCGAGACAAAGCCTGCCGCCTCCCTGCAGATGCACCACGCCCCCCTCCCCGACATCGTCGATTCCGTCCAGCGCGACCAGCGGCTCCGCCCGTGCGGCCGGAACCGGCATCATGTCGAGGCCGATGGCGACGACCAACGCACAAACAACCGAAACGGCCATCATGTTCTCAGTTCGGTCACCCAAATCCGACGACATCATACCGACCAGAGCCAAACGTCATCCAACCGATCGAACAGCCTTTGAAGCCAATCTACTCCAACGCCTTGGTCCTTGTCACATACCCTCTCGATCCTCTAAATTACCGCCGTCTACGAAACTGACACGCCAGCCACGGCCCCGTAGCTCAGCAGGATAGAGCGGCAGATTCCTAATCTGTAGGTCAGAGGTTCGAATCCTCTCGGGGTCACCAATCTTTTCAATAGGTTAAAGGGAATTCAGAGAACTTTCGATGTGCTTTTGGAAGCGTATTGGAAGCAGGCGGAATCGCAATCTGGCGTGGTTTGGCGGGGTCTGCTATCTAGCGGTTGATTGATTTGCCTCGGATTTTATCCGCTCATGACGTCAGGACTGCCGCCGACTTCGGTCGTACCCTTCAAGAAACCTGATCACCTTGTCGGGAGGGACGAGGTCGTCGCGGCGCTGCATGAACGGCTTAAGGAGAGCAATGTCGCGCTGACGCCGGCGCTCACTGGCCAAGGCGGCATTGGCAAGACGCAGCTCGCAGCACTTTACGTCCATACTTATCCGCAAGCCTTTCCGGGCGGCGTTTTCTGGCTGAATTGTGCTGATCCCGACAGCATCCTCAGCCAGATCGCCGAGGCGTTCGCGCCGAAGCTCGGCATCGAAAGCCCGCTTCAGGATCCTGTCCAGCGCCGTCGCGAGCTTGCCGCCAGGTGGCTAGCACAGGTTCGAGGCCGCCCGGACATTCTGATCGTCGCCGACAATCTCGAAGAGGCACGCCTGCTGGAAAGCCTCGGCGGGCTGGAACACAGCAAGCTGACCGCACTCGGCTGCGGCCTCCTGATCACCTCCCGCCAGCGCGGGCTGCCGGAATGCGAGGACGTCCAGGTCGAGCGTCTGCCGCTTCCCGCCAGTCGAGTGCTGCTGGAGCAGGAGGCGAGAACCAACGGCCTCGATCTTGCGGAAACCGAGGCACTGGAGCGGGTCGCCAGGATGCTGGGTGGTCTACCGCTCACGCTTCGCATGGCCGGCGCCCTGGTGCGCGAGCATGGGGCGACGTTCTCCAATCTCGCCAAAGCGCTTGGCGATGACGGCGTGCTCGACACGCTGGACGCCGACAGTTGCCCGCTGGAGGACTACCGCGCCAATGTCGACCGCGCGCTGCGCGGTCTGATCGAGGAGTGCCTGAAGTCCGTCCCCGCCCATCGTGCGGCGTGGCTGGATGTTCTGAAGGCGATGGCAATGCTGCCGGAGAACGCTGTTGTCAGGGGCGACTTTCTTCGCCACTTCTGTGCCGACGGGGCGACGCCTACGAGCTTCCGCGATCCTTACCAGCGGGCGCTCCGAGAGCTGTTCAAGCGCAATCTGATCGAGCATCCGGACGAGGCCAAGACCCGGCTTCGCCTGCATCCGTTGATCCACGAGCATTTCAGGAAAGAGCTGGATCAAGCGTTCGTCGACCGAGCACTCGACCTTGCCGCCAAAAACCTGCTGGCGCCCGCACATCTCCGAACGCTCTCAGGTAAGGCCGCCGAAGGCGAAGGCAGCGTCATCGCCCTTGGCCGCGAACTCGAAGCCGTACCGCCTGGAGCCGGCGATCTCGATGCGCTTCGTACCCTCATCACGCGGCAGGCGCATCATCTGAGGGATGGCCGAGGCGTCCTGCCGCAACTCCACCTGCAAGCCCGTCTCGACGGCCAGATGACCCTGGCCGATCACCTTGATCAGGCGGCGGACGGCCCGCGCCTTCGCCTCCGCTGGTCGACGTCGTCGACCGATCCGGCGCAACTCCGGTTCCTGAAAGGCCACGAGTCCGGGGTCTTGTCCTGCGCGTTCAGCCCGGATGGCGAGCGGGCGCTTTCGGCCTCTGATGATCGCACCTTGATCCTTTGGGATCTGGCAGCGGGCGAGCCCATCAAGACCCTGAAAGGCCACGAGTCCGGGGTCTGGTCCTGCGCGTTCAGCCCGGATGGCGAGCGGGCGCTTTCGGCCTCTGATGATCGCACCTTGATCCTTTGGGATCTGGCAGCGGGCGAGCCCATCAAGACCCTGAAAGGCCACGAGTCCGGGGTCTTGTCCTGCGCGTTCAGCCCGGATGGCGAGCGGGCGCTTTCGGCCTCTTCTGATCGCACCTTGATCCTTTGGGATCTGGCAGCGGGCGAGCCCATCAAGACCCTGAAAGGCCACGAGTCCGGGGTCTTGTCCTGCGCGTTCAGCCCGGATGGCGAGCGGGCGCTTTCGGCCTCTTCTGATCGCACCTTGATCCTTTGGGATCTGGCAGCGGGCGAGCCCATCAAGACCCTGAAAGGCCACGAGTCCGGGGTCTTGTCCTGCGCGTTCAGCCCGGATGGCGAGCGGGCGCTTTCGGCCTCTGATGATCGCACCTTGATCCTTTGGGATCTGGCAGCGGGCGAGCCCATCAAGACCCTGAAAGGCCACGAGTCCGGGGTCAGGTCCTGCGCGTTCAGCCCGGATGGCGAGCGGGCGCTTTCGGCCTCTGATGATCGCACCTTGATCCTTTGGGATCTGGCAGCGGGCGAGCCCATCAAGACCCTGAAAGGCCACGAGTCCGGGGTCTTGTCCTGCGCGTTCAGCCCGGATGGCGAGCGGGCGCTTTCGGCCTCTTCTGATCGCACCTTGATCCTTTGGGATCTGGCAGCGGGCGAGCCCATCAAGACCCTGAAAGGCCACGAGGACTGGGTCAGGTCCTGCGCGTTCAGCCCGGATGGCGAGCGGGCGCTTTCGGCCTCTTCTGATCGCACCTTGATCCTTTGGGATCTGGCAGCGGGCGAGCCCATCAAGACCCTGAAAGGCCACGAGGACTGGGTCTGGTCCTGCGCGTTCAGCCCGGATGGCGAGCGGGCGCTTTCGGCCTCTTCTGATCGCACCTTGATCCTTTGGGATCTGGCAGCGGGCGAGCCCATCAAGACCCTGAAAGGCCACGAGTCCGGGGTCTGGTCCTGCGCGTTCAGCCCGGATGGCGAGCGGGCGCTTTCGGCCTCTGATGATCGCACCTTGATCCTTTGGGATCTGGCAGCGGGCGAGCCCATCAAGACCCTGAAAGGCCACGAGTCCGGGGTCTTGTCCTGCGCGTTCAGCCCGGATGGCGAGCGGGCGCTTTCGGCCTCTGATGATCGCACCTTGATCCTTTGGGATCTGGCAGCGGGCGAGCCCATCAAGACCCTGAAAGGCCACGAGTCCGGGGTCTTGTCCTGCGCGTTCAGCCCGGATGGCGAGCGGGCGCTTTCGGCCTCTGATGATCGCACCTTGATCCTTTGGGATCTGGCAGCGGGCGAGCCCATCAAGACCCTGAAAGGCCACGAGTCCGGGGTCTGGTCCTGCGCGTTCAGCCCGGATGGCGAGCGGGCGCTTTCGGCCTCTGATGATCGCACCTTGATCCTTTGGGATCTGGCAGCGGGCGAGCCCATCAACAAGCTCGCGCTGCACGGCCTGACCGCCGCCGCCCTTTCGGGCGACGGCAGCACCGTCCTGATCGGCGACGGTCAGGGCAATGTGTCATTGCTGGAGATCGTCAAGTCATGAGCTGGAACGACCACCCGAGTCTCCACGACCATCTCGGCCGCGACGGCCTGGTAACGGCCCTTCACCGCACCCTTCGCGCCGGACCGCTGGCAACGCCCATGGTCGCCGGCGTCTATGGCGGCTGGGGCAGCGGCAAGACCACTGTCATGCGCATGTTGGAGAAACGGCTGAAGGATGAGCCGAAAGTCCTGACGCTCTGGTTCGACGCCTGGAAATACGGCCGCACCGAGCAGACGCTCTGGCGAGCGCTGCTGCTGCGACTGATCGAGGCGCTGGCGGACAAGCTTCCGGGTCTGGTGGAGGAGGAAGGCGGCAGCACGAAGGAGATCGAAAAGACATTCGAGCAGATGAGGGCCAGCCTCTATCGCAGCCAGAGCTTCACCGAGAAGGGCGACGTCAAGGTCAACTGGAGTGCCGCTGTGCCGTTCGCCGCGGACTGGCTGCTTCGCTTGACCAAGCTCGAAGAAAGCGGCCTCGGTGAACTCTTCAAGGGTAAAGAGGACGCCGAAGAGGCCCTGAAGCTGATCCAGCAAGAGGAAGTCACCCGCTATCGCGAGCAGGTGACCTCGCTCGAACAGTTCGAAGACGCGCTGAAAGAGCTGATCGGCCAGCACATCGTCAAGCCAGGTCGGACTCTCTTCATCTTCATCGACGACCTCGACCGCTGCCTGCCGGAAGAGGCCGTCGGCGCGCTGGAGGCGGTAAAACTATTTCTCGACCTCGAGGGCTGCGTCTTCATCCTCGGCATGGACCGCGAGGTGGTCGAGCGCGGCATCATCCAGCGCTACCCGCCGATCCTGGAGCCAGGTGAAGAAAAACCGGTCTCACGCATCGATCCCCGCCAATATCTCGACAAGATCATCCAGCTCCCGATCACCCTCCCACCGCTGACATCCGCTCAGATCAGCCGCTATCTCGACGAACTCTTCAAGAAAGACGGCGTCCACCCTCTCCTCCCCGCCTGCCGCAAGCTCATCGAAATCGCCGCGCCGCCCAACCCGCGCACGCTGAAGCGAGTGCTAAACGTGTTGAGCCTGCTACTCTCGCTCGACCTCGTCGAAGACGAGAGGGACGCGAAGCGGCTCGCTAAGATCGTGCTGATGCAGGTGCTGTTCGACGAGGCTTACCGACTGATTGAAAAAGAGGCGCAAGATCTAATCAATCTAGAACTCGCGGCGCAGCAAAAGGAAAGCCCAGAGGAGATAAAGGCGCTGGTCGATCGAACGCCACGTCTTCCGGCGTTGCTGGCTGAAGCTCCGCTGTTCGGTGACGTGCCGGATCGGTTGCCGGCATTGGTAGCTTTGACGGCGGTAACAATCTCTCGCGTGACGATGGGCACGGCCTCCGAAATCAATGCGGCCAGCGAGGTCATCCCTTCGAGGTCGCAAGGCTGAACCGTTCGCGCGCCCGCTCAATCTTTGACCAGTAAAAGGTCTCAGGCTGGACGGCATCAGCGACCATTTTCCGCGTCATCTCAGGCAAGTTTCGCTCGATCGAATAGTCATCGAGCCCATAGGTCGCCGCCCAACCCGCAAGATTGCCGAGGATATTGGCCTGGTAGCGTTCACGTGCCGTCCAGAGTTCGATCTGGCTGATCTCCGAGGGAGCGATCGCTGAAGGGCGGTCGATAACCGGATCGCTCAATCGCTGCTGAATGACCTGCCAGATCGGATGCAGCGTCTGTCTCGCAATATTGCTGTCGCCCTGGTCCCAATCGAGATAGCGAACCTTTTTGGCCATCCGCTCGTAGACCGGCCAGATGTCGTGCTCAAGATCCTGCAGACGTATCTTTGGTCGACAGGATTTGAGGTTTTTCTTGGCGCGAAGCTCGACGCGGATGATGTGCAGATCATGGTCCTTCGGATCGACATCCCAGATCCTGAATGCGGATTCCGACGAAGCCGGACAGTGTTTCCAATCGTGAAGCCGGACACCGTTCCGATCCGAAGCCGGACGCGATTCCGATTTGATGCCGGACAGTCAGGGCTTTGTTTCCTAGGGTCGTGTTGATCATCGATAGGCGTCGTCTCGGGGTCAAGCCTGAGCGTTTTGTCCACGAGTTTTGCGCAGGCTCTCTCCACTGAGTTCGATGCGGTAAGCGTTATGAACGATGCGGTCGAGGATGGCGTCAGCGATGGTGGGATCGCCGATGATGTCGTGCCAATTTTCGAGCGGCAGCTGGCTGGTGATGAGGATCGATCCGGCGTCGTAGCGGTCCTCGACGATTTCGAGGAGATCACGCCGCTGGTCGGCGTTGAGGGGCTCTGGTCCCCAGTCGTCGATGATAAGAAGTCTGGTCCTGGCGATCGATCGGAGCACGCGGGCATATCGTCCATCGCCACGCGCCAAAGCGAGCGCTGCGAACAGACGCGGTGCTCGATGATAGACGACGGAGAGATCGTCCCGGCAGGCTTTGTGGCCGAGCGCGCAGGCCAGGTAGCTCTTGCCGATGCCGCAAGGACCGGTGATCAGAAGATTGCGCCGATCGCGGATCCAGTCATTGGTCGCCAGCTTTTGAAAGAGGCCGCGATCGAGTCCGCGGGAGGCTCGATAGTCGACGTCCTCGACGCTGGCTGCCTGTCCCAGCCTGGCGGCCCGAAGGCGGCGTTCGAAGCGTTTTTGCTGTCGTGACGTGGCCTCATAGCCGAGCAGGAGGCCGAGCCATTCCTGATGGTCGAGCGCCTGGGATTCGGGATCGTTCTGCAGCTCCTTGAAGCCCTTGGCCATGCCTTCAAAGCCGAGGCTTTGCATCAGATCCTGGGTCGGATGGTTCAACATCGTCGTTCCTTTCAGTGGACGTAGTTGGGGCCGCGAAGATTGGGGCGATCGATCACCGGCCCGTCCTGGGTTCGCTGCCGGTGACGGTCGGTGTTGTGCTCGACGATCGAAGCGATGCTCTTGTAGGTGAGCGTGCCGATCTCGATGGCGTGGGCGGATACGGCTTCGGCACGCTCCGGCTCGAGCCCGCGGAGAAGCCGCAGCACACCGAGGCAGGTGCGAAAGCCCTGCTCGGGATGAGGCCGATTGGCGAGGATGGCGATGATCAGTCCCTCGGTCTCGGGACCAAAGCGCCTGGCCCATCGCCTGAAGCGTGCCGGCGACCAGTCGGCGTAGCGCCGATGGGAACTGGGCATGTGATCGGGATCGGTGCCGTGACGACGGCCGTGATAGCGACGCTGATGGCTGGCGACGCGCCGGCCTTTATGGAAGATCTCGACGGTCCGGCTGGTCATGCGTACATCGACCTGGGCACGGATCAGGCCGTGGGGCACGGAGTAGAAGAACTTCTCGATCTCGATGTGGTAGTCGGGACCGACCCGGGCGAACCGCCAGACGGCGAACTCGTAGTCCTCGGCTGGCAGCGGTCGCAGCGCCGGTCGTTCGATCGTCTCGAACAGCTCCTTGCGGCTGACGCCGAGCCGCCGCATCGGTCGGCCATTCAGGTCCTCGAGGGCAACTCGGATAGCGGCATTGCAGTCGGCGAGCGAGAAGAAAGTCTGGTGACGCAGCCGGCCCAGGATGTAGGTCTGGGCAAGACGTACGCCGGCTTCGACCTTGGCCTTGTCCCGGGGCTTTCTCGGCCGGGCTGGAAGAATGCCGACGCCGTAATGGGCAGCCATCATACCGTAGCTGCGATTGATCTCGGGATCGTAGAAGGAGGCCTTGTTGACGCCGCTCTTGAGATTGTCGGGCACGATCAGCCTCGGCGTGCCGCCATAGAACGCGAACATGCGGACATGGGCGCCGATCCAATCCGACAGGCTCTGAGACCAGCTCGCCTCGGCATAGGTGTAGTTGGAGGCGCCGAGCACGCCAACGAAGATCTCGGCCTCACGCACCTCGCCGGTCTTGGGATCGGTTATCGGCACCTTCTTGCCGGAATAGTCGACAAAGCCCTTGTCGCCAGCCACGTGATCCTGGCGCATCACCGGTGACAGACGTTGCTCGAAGTCCCGGAAAAGTTCGCAGAATCGCGAATAGCCGTAGCCTTCCGGATGAACCTGTCGATACTCCTCCCAGAGGACCGAGAGATTGACGCCAGGCCGCTTCATCTCGCGAGCGAGCAACGCCCAGTCCGGTTCGGGGCGCCGGCGGAAACCGGCCTTGGTGCCGGTGCGCGAAAACAGCGACTGCTCGAGAAAATCGTTGGTCAGGTCATCCGGCAGCGGCCAGGTGAGCCCGGCCTCCCTGGCGCGCTTCAGATTATCCTGGATCGTGCTGCGCGCCACGCCGAACCGGCGTGCCATGTCGCGCACGCTGCATCCGTCATGGGCAAGGCGAAGCAGCTCTCGTATCTGCCGCATGGTCAGCTCTCTCTTGGCCGGCATTCCCGTCCTCCTCGTCGTTCTTGAGGAGGGCGCTCATGCCGCGTTTGCTGACCCGCGGAAACGCTCCCTAACTGTCCGGCTTCATATCGGAACGGTGTCCGACATCAGATCGGAATGCCGTCCGGCTTCATATCGGAATCCCTGTCCGGCATCGATCGGAATCTGCACTTCGCGCCGAGACCGCTTTCCGTTTTGGGAACGATGGCTGGATCGGACGGGTTTGCGCGTGATGGGTTTGGGAAGGGGACGCGAGGATGAGCGCGTCCCCTTCGTTTTCGAGAGCATCGCCCCCAAAACACCTTGCGGCGCGGTCAGCTCCGCAAGGCCAAAACTCAATCGTCGGATTGGTAGAGCATGAACGGATTTCGAGACCTCTCGGGCGCTCGCTTCGGCATGGCCGGCGGATGAGCGACTGACGGTGCCGATGGCGCTCTGGCGCTTGGCATCTTGGTCGATTGCGGGAAATCTGCAGGGCTTGGGGAGCGCTGCAGCTCCCGTTCGGACGTATGCACTTCCCGTCGCTCCGCCTGCCAATGCTGAATATCCGCCAAGCGATACCGGATGCAGCGACCGGAGATCCGAATATAGGGCGGACCGCCGCCGCGAACGCGCCAGTTCTGGATCGTGCGAACGCTCACTTTGAGAAGATCAGCGACTTGGCGCTCGACGAGCAATTCACCTTGGGGCTCAGTTTGCCTCGTTGCCGAAGCGGTCGATGCTATGCTGGGATCTGAATCCACTTTGCTTCTCCTTCAAGCGCTAAGGTTGCTGCGAAGGACGTTAAATGACGCTTTGGTTGCTGACGACAAAATTCGGTGACATTAAATACCCCAAAATTTCGGGGCATTTAATGTCACTAAAATTGCTTCGATCGAGCACGACGAAGAAGTGTCGGAATTGAAGGCAGAGCGTTAGGGTCGAGAGGCATCATGATAGCTTCAAAGTAACGCAGAGTTTCACTCTTGTAGATTTTGTTACCATGAACGACTTTTATTTCCCGATCTAAAATATCGCACCAGAATATTTTCAAAAGATCAAACCAAAATGAGAGATCCTTCTTTGAAGGCCGGCCACGAGAATTGGGTTTGATTTTCTTTTTGGCAAGATGACATCTGTATTGCACATACGCCAAACTCATCGATACATCTGAACCCGAAGGAAACTCGATTTCGCCACCACCGATTGAGCGGGCAATACCGATCGTTAGAAGTTTCTGACCACTGCTGCGGAGAGCTTCGTTTTGTATTGGAACATCCGCAAGCCCATAAGCTCTGTAAGCCGGATCACTAAGAAGCTGTATTTTTGTAAGTAGTTCGCCTGCGAGCTGCTGAATTTCATCGATTTCAGCGCGCTGTTCTTGAGAAGTCGGCTTTTCCTCAACAAGCGCCCGAAACTCAAGATAACAGGCGGCGGCATGGAGCACAGTCTTTCGATGTATGGCGATATGTTCTTCGGAAATGGAGAATTCATTCTCGATCTTCTCGAATACACCACCAGCGTATTTTGCTCTTATCTCATCATTGGGAACGCCATGAAGCGGCTTTGGTGCCTCTCGGCCGAATGATGGCTTAACGCGCTTGGTCGGCATGGTTGGCATCCTTGGAACGTGCCCCCCTAAACAGATCCTCAGCCAGGCTATCTGAGACCCGCCCCGCTGCGGCCACGGTTGGATCGACATCGAGATGTGCATACCGGGCGGTCGTCTGAACCTGCGAATGTCCGAGCAGCTTGCCGATCATCGGCAAACCCTCGCCACCGGTGACCGCTCGCGAAGCGAAGCTGTGGCGAAGATCATGAATGCGCACATCGTCTAGACCGGCGCGCTTTCGAATGCGCCGCCATGGCCGCTGCAGATCGGTCAGATGCTGGCCGTTGATCCGTCCAACGATGACGAAGGGATTGTCCGGCACTCGCTCGATGCCTGCCAGAACATCGTGCACTGCCGGCCCGATAGGGACACTCTTTGCACCTGTCTTGCTGTCTGGCAGCCTAAGGCAATGGGGCTCGACGTAGTCCCATTTGAGGGTTTGGATCTCGGTTAGTCGGCAGCCGGTCAGAATCAACAGTCTGATCGCGTTGACGGCGGATTGCATCTCTGGGCGGTCGATCTCGAACGCAATCAGCGCTTCACCAAGACGGCTGAGCTCTTCGGACGACAGAAACCGCTCGCGCTTCGCTTCCGCGTACTTCTTCACATGCCGGCACGGATTGGAGCCATCCGGTCGCAACACCCATAACTCGGCCAGATTGAACATCTTGGAGAGAACGGCGAGCACCCGATTGGCGTGATACGGCGTTTGTCGAAGATGCTGATGAAGCACGGCGATATCGGCGCGTGTCACGTCCGTGACTTTGAAGCTGCCCAGCCTGGGCTTGATCACGCGGGCTACGGCGCGTTGATAGTCCTGCTTTGTCGTACCTTTGCAGCGATGCTCGACATGATCGTCGAGGAAACGGTCGCAGAGAGCCGACATGGTGATTGCGCGCCGATCTCGGGCAACGTTATCGGCAGGATTACGACCACTGGCCACCTCGCCAATGATCTCCCTAGCTCGCCTTCGTGCCTGCTCGACCGTGACGGCACCGTGCCGCCCAAGTCCGACCCGTCGCTGACGCCCACCGACACGATACTGCGCCAGATAGGTTTTCCGGCCAGAGGTCAGAACGCGAACGCCGAAGCCGCTTAGGTCACGATCCCAGATGAAGTAGTCCTTCTCAGCCGGAAGAAGTCTCTCGACTGATCGCTTCGTCAGTTTTTCGCCGCTTGCCATCGCCTGCCTTCCTTGAGTTTGGAAGCATATTGGAAGCAGTTGGAAGCGAATTGCAAGGCAATTCAGCGTATTTTGTGTATATGACCTCCATCTTAACCTCATGATATTAAGAAATTTATAGAAATATCACGCATATGAGCGTGGCTGAGAGAAATGTCCGTTTCAGAATTTTTAATCAGGAGGTTTGGGGTTCGAGTCCCTTCGCCGGCACCATTTTTTTCGATGGGTCATACCAGTTTCACTTTGAAATGACCGACTTGATTCAAGGGTATAAGCAGAGTGATTGGACGTGTTTGATGTTGTTGGCTAAGGCGTTCCAGGCTCGGCAACAGGCATCGATGAACGCGTCGTAGTCGACGGCCACCTCATGGCATTTACTTACTCCACTGCAAGCGTGTGAAAGTGAGTCACATGATCGCGGCTCCGGTATGAGAGGACTGTCCAAGCTCTCTATGAGGAGTTTGCCGAGGAGTTTCCACTAAGCCTGGAGTGGCAGTCGCTAGCTTGAAGCGCAATTCAAGAAACCCGGACAGTCAACCTGGAAGTGTGAACATCATAAAGAAGTGTCCGGGGTGGGCGTGCCGTCGGCCGTGAGTATTGCCTGAGCCTTCATTCCGACGCCCGCCAGCCCCCTTCGGGACAAGCCGACGCGGCATGTGCTGCTTATGCGGCGGCTGGCAGCTCCGACCAGGCATCCGGCTGGGGCAGGAGGCTCGGGCGATCCTGCTGAACCGGCCTGCCGGAAGCGGCGACGACCAGCTGCGGCCTGTCCTTTCGTTCGAGAACGAAACGGAGAACGCCGTGCCAGTAATTGCTGCGGCAAACGAAAATCGCGCTGTCGATGCCCACGGCATCGATGAGCCGCGCAGCGGTTTCTCGAAGGGTATCAGTCTGTTGAGACGACCTGCTTGAATGTTCCATCGGAAATCTCCTTTCAGCAGGGGTCTTCGGGATAGCAATCCATCGATAGCGCCAGTCGAATCTGAAGGAAGTGACGGTGATCATAAGGTCCGCGGCCATCGATTCCGCCTCGTGATCCCGATCGGTCCGGCGGCATGAATTCGAAGGAGCGGATCGGCTTTTGTCGGTGTCGTCGTTGGCCGGCGGATCGAAGACAGTTCTGCTCCGCCGGGAAGTGGTTTAGGATCGTCGCCGTCCTCTGTTCGAACAATGAAGAAAGCCCTCCGCATGTCGCGAACCATGAGCGAACACCGGAAAGCCCGAGGCCGATCGACGGGATTGACGGTCATCGCGGGGCTGGCCTTGGTCTTGGGCGGCGCGGGGCTCGAGCACCGCCGCGCGAGCGCAGCGGAGGGACCGGAGACGGCGTGGAACGTCGCCTGGTCGGCCGTCGGCGTCGCGGATCGCCAGATCCGGCGCCAGCAGAATCGGCTGAGTGCGATGCGGCATCAGGGAGCGATCGAGGGCGTCACGTTCAACAGCGACGAGACCCTGATTCTCTCCTATGCGAGCGACGGCACGGCGCGCCTTTGGGATGCGGCGACCTGCAAGGCGCGCGGCCCGGTCCTTCGCCATCAGGCGCCGGTGACCGGCGCCGAGTTCGTCGGGGACGAAAGGACCATCCTCACTTATTCCGATGACGGCACCGTCCGTTTCTGGAACGCCGAGACAGGCAGGGCGGTCGGGCCCGCCTTGCATCACCGCGGTGCGATCGGCGGCGTCTATTTCAACGCGGATGGCAGCCGCATCCTCACCTATTCGTCGGACAGGACAGCGCGACTTTGGGACTCGCGAACCGGCAAGCCCGTGGGGCAGCCGATGCAGCATCAGGGCGACATCGGCGACGCCTACTTTTTCGATGACGACGATCTCATCCTGACCTATTCGGAGGATGGGACGATCCGCATCTGGGATGGCGAGACCGGCGAAGCCACCGGCACGACCATGCGCCACCAGGGCGCGGTTGGCGAGGCCTATTTCGACGATGACGAAACCCTGGTGCTCAGCTATGCCGACGATGGCACGGCGCGCCTCTGGGACGCTGAAAGCGGCAATGCCATCGGCGAGCCCATGCGCCATAGCGCGGCGATCGAGGGCGCCTTCTTCTATGACGACGAATCGGAAGTCGTCACCTATGCGGATGACGGGACCATCCGCTTTTGGGATGCGGAGACGGGCGAAGCCAATGAACCGCTGTTTCGCCATCGGGGCGCTGTGTTCGGGGTGGTCGCCAGTGACGACGATAGCCGCCTTCTCAGCTACTCCGATGATCAGACCGCACGCCTTTGGGATGTGGAGAGCGGCGAGCCCGCCGGCGAACCGATGCGCCATCAGGCGGCTCTCGGCGATGCTTTCTTCGATGGCGACGAAACCTTCATTCTGACCTATTCGGACGACGGAACCGCGCGCCTCTGGGACGCCGAGACCGGCGAACCCGCAGGCCAGCCGATGCGCCACCAGGGACCGATCACAGGTGCCTTCTTCAACGAAGACGAAGACCTGGTGGTCACCTACTCCGACGACCGGACGATCCGGCTTTGGGACATCTCGGACTTCCGGGCGGGGAAGGAAGACGCACAGCCGAAGCTACGCTGCTGACGGCTGATCTCTTCCGACGCCGACCTTCCCGCCTCAGGCCATGTCGAGATTGTCCTGGCGACGGGAAAGGCGTCCTCCATCGAAGCAACCACGCCACGACATGCCGCTCGTCATGGGCGTCGCGCCTCGCCTCCTCCTGCTCAGTCGTCAAAAAACCACGCATCGCTCGCAAGGCGTGATGGCTGTCACTGCGACGACGTCGGAAAAAGCTGACCGTCGCAAAAGAACGCCGAAGATGCAGCAACGACGCCAGCTCTCTATCCCGAAGAGCAAAGGCAGCAGGAGTGAGGAGACTGATCATGACCGCGAAACAGATCTTTGAAGACCTCGAGTCGAACGTGCAGTCCTACGCCCGAGGCTATCCCCGCGTCTTCGACAAAGCGCGAGGTGCCGAGCTTTGGGACGTGGACGGCAATCGCTATATCGACTTTCTGGCCGGCGCCGGCTCCCTGAACTACGGGCACAACAACCCCGTGCTCAAGCAGGCCCTCGTCGACCACATCATGTCGGATGCGATCACCCACAGCCTCGACTTTCACACCGCCGCCAAGGCGCGTTTCCTCGAAGCGATGCGTGACATCGTCCTCGAGCCGCGCGGCCTCGACTATGTGATCCAGTTCACCGGCCCGACCGGCACCAACGCCGTCGAAGCCGCGCTCAAGATCGCACGCAAGGTGACAGGACGCACGAACGTCATCTGCTTCACCAACGGTTTCCACGGCGTTTCGGCCGGTGCGCTCGCCGCGACCGGCAACGGCCACCATCGCGGCGCCGCCGGCGTCCCGCTCTACGGCACGACGCGGATGCCCTATGACCGCTATTTCGGCGACGTCGACACCGTCGAATATGTCGAGCGGATGATCACCGATCCGTCCAGCGGCATCGACCATCCGGCCGCCGTGATCGTCGAGACGGTGCAGGGCGAAGGCGGCACGAACGCCGCCTCCATGGAATGGCTGCAGCGGCTGGAGACCCTCTGCCGCGAGCAGGACATCCTCCTGATCGTCGACGACATTCAGGCCGGCTGCGGCCGGACCGGCACGTTCTTCAGCTTCGAGCCGGCCGGGATCAAGCCCGATATCGTGACCATGTCGAAGTCGCTCTCCGGCTACGGCCTGCCGTTCGCGATCACGATGATCCGCCGCGATCTCGACGCCTGGGAGCCGGGCGAGCACAACGGCACGTTCCGCGGCAACAACCATGCCTTCGTGACCGCCACCGCCGCCCTCGAGCATTACTGGCTGACGCCGGTGTTCGCCGAAGAGGTGCGCGCCAAGGCCGATCATCTCGCCGAGCGTCTGGCGAGTATGGTCACCCGCTTCCTGCCGCACGTCCTCGAGGTGCGCGGGCGCGGCATGATGCGGGGTATTCGCTGCGCCGATCCGGCACGCGCCGCGGCCGTGACCAGGAAGGCTTTCGAGTACGGCCTGATCATCGAACGCTCCGGTCCGGAGGACGAGGTGATCAAGTTCCTGATGCCGCTCACCATCGAGCTCAACGTGATGGATGAGGGGCTGGATATTCTCGAGCGGGCTTTGACCGAAGAGTTTGGCAGCGTCGACATCGACGCTCCGGGCCTCGGCATCGCCGCTGAATAAGGAGCGCCTACGATGTCGACAACATACCGAAACGTCATTTCCGAAAACCCCGATCAAGGCAGATTTGTCATGCAGATGAACCCGAATGCAGGTCGCAATACGGCGCCTGAACCCGACGAGGCCGCGGTGTCCTCGATGATCGTTCGCCGCGGTCCGCAGCTGATGGTGATTTTCGCCGGCCGCCCCGATGCCGAGGATGTGCGAGCCCTGCGCGAAGCGAATGTGAAGGTCGGCGTCGCCCTGGCCCAGGGCGAGCTCGCCAGCGTGCCGAGCCTCGAGGACTACAGCTACGCTTTCGTCAGCGTCTCCAGCTTCGGGCGCTCGCCTCTGCAGCAGGCCCTGAACGATCTCGCAACCAGGAACTGGGTACTCGATGACGATGGCGATGGCGATGACGGCGACAGCTTCGATCCGATGGACTCGGCCAGGCCGAAATCGCCGATCCGGCCGAGCCAGCGCCTGGCGGTCGCAGCCTAGTGCATTCTCCGCCCTCGCGAAACCGGCCCGCACCCCCTCCCGACTGCCCATTGCGAAAATACCCTATGGACGGTCGGGAGGGGGTGCGGGCCGGCGCCGACTTCGTTTGATGGGAAATTACTGGCGTCGCCCGCTCTTCGTCGTTGCCGGTGTGAAAGGCAGCGCGACCGAACGCTCGTCTGTCGCGTCCTTCTGATACCAGCCCTCTCCATGCCCTGATCTGAGGCCCCGCATCGAACGTCCGTGCGGGGCTTTTCCTTTTTCTATCCTGTGACGTGCATCACATTTCCACCCTCCCTCACCTATCGAAACCCGAAATATCCCGGTTTTCTGCGGATATGGCCGCGCTCCACGGCCTGTTCCTATCCCGAATGACGTGGGTACCAGCGAATTTTCACCCAACCAGACATTTCGCGACATGGAGCAAGACGATGAATGATCTGGACCTGAGGACCGCAGACGAGGTTTCGAGCGACATCGCGACCGAGTCCTTTCAGCGAACCCTTCCCGAAACCCAGCGCACCCTCGACGACGTCGTCCTGTTCGCGGCCGGCGACAACCGTGTCCGCTGGGCTGCCGGCGAGCGCCTGCATCACCTGTTCGAGCAGCGCTGCGACGAGTTCGAGCGCGCCGGCGACAGCGCCCATCTCGCGATCGACAGCGAGCAGGGTGCGATGACTTACGGCGAGCTCGATCGCGCCGCCAACCGTCTCGCCCGCTACATGGTCTCGAAGGACCTCGGCGCCGGCGATATCGTCGGTCTTCTGTTCGATCGCTCGATCGAATGCTACGTGTCCCTGCTCGCGGTGCAGAAGATCAACGCCGCCTACGTGCCGCTCGACTGCGGCTTCCCCGAGGACCGCATCGACTACATCACCAAGGATGCCGGCGTCAGCATGATTCTGACGCTCGATCGTCATGCGGAAAAGCTGGACGGCGTCGATGCGCCGTCTCTCTGCCTGGATCGGGTCGCCGCCGAGATCGACGCGCAGGACGATGCCCGTCTCAGCCTCGACGAGACCGGCCATCCGCTCAGCGAGCTCTCCTACATCATCTACACCTCAGGCACGACCGGCAGGCCGAAGGGCGTGCCGATCGAGCATGGCAGCATCTGCAACTTCGTGCGCGTGGCCGGCGAGGTCTATGGCTATCGTGCGGACGACCGCATCTATCAGGGTCTGACCATCGCCTTCGACTACTCGGTCGAGGAGATCTGGGTTCCCCTGATCGTCGGCGCCACGCTGGTGCCGAACCAGACCGGGCGCAGCCTCTTGGGCGGCGACCTCCATCAGTTCCTGGAGGAGAACCGCGTCTCCGTCATGTGCTGTGTGCCGACGCTGCTCGCGACCGTCGAGGACGATCTGCCCAACCTGCGTCTCCTGATGACCTCGGGTGAAGCCTGCCCGCAGGACCTGGTGCAGCGCTGGGGCCAGAACGGCCGCATTCTCCTCAATGCTTACGGCCCGACCGAGGCGACGGTGACCGCGACCGTGACCACGATGGATGCGGACAAGCCCGTCACCATCGGCGGTCCGCTGCCGACCTATGCGATCGTCATCCTCGATCCCGATGCGCCGACCGCGCTGAAGAAGGGTGAGACCGGTGAGATCGGCATCGCCGGCATCGGCCTCGCCACCGGTTATCTCGGCCGCGAGGACCTGACCGAGAAGGTGTTCATCGACGACTTCCTGAACATCCCGAACAATCCGTCCAAGCGCATCTACCGCACCGGCGATCTCGGCCGCGTCAACGAGCATGGCGAGATCGAGTATCTCGGCCGCATCGACCTGCAGGTGAAGATCCGCGGCTACCGCATCGAGCTCACCGAGATCGAATCGGTGATCATGCAGATCCCGGGCATCGCCCAGGCGGTGGTCGACACCTTCGAGCCGCAGCCCGGTGCGAAGGAGCTGGTCGCCTATTACAGCCCGGTCAAGGGCGGCGAGCATGTGCCCGCCGACGAGATCATGGCTGTCCTGAAGGAGCATATGCCCTGCTACATGGTGCCGGCCTTCTACGAGCCGATGGACATCATCCCGATGACCTCGAACGACAAGGCGGACAGGAAGGCCCTGCCCGCGCCGTCCGTCGAGCGTCTCAATCTGGGCGGTGTCCATGTGGCGCCCGAGACCGAGCTCGAGACGGACCTGGCCGGCCTCCTGGCCGACCTTCTGCAGCTCGACCAGGTGTCCGTCGAAGATCACTTCTTCGACAATCTCGGCACCAACTCGCTGCTTATGGCGCGCTACAGCACCAAGATCCGAAAGGAGCTCGGGCAGACCGACTTCTCCATGCGCGACATCTACCAGAACCCGACGGTGCGAGCGTTCGCCGCTCTGCTGGCCGGCAAGGCCGATGACAGGAAGCCCGAGGGCAACAAGGGCCGGTATCGCATCCCCTCGAAGCTCGAATATTACGGCTGCGGCGCCGCCCAGCTCGCCTTCTACGCCGCCAACATGGCGCTCGGCCTCTGGCTGATGATCGTCAGCATGAACTGGATCTTCTCGGCCACCAGCATGACCGATGCCTATGTCCGCACGGTGACCTTCGGCATGGCGATGTTCGCCACGTCGATCGCCCTGCCGTTTGCGGCGAAGTGGGGCCTGATCGGCCGCTGGAAGGAGGAGCGCTTCCCGGTCTGGGGCATCGCGTATTTCCGCTTCTGGGTGGTTCGCCAGTACATCCAGGTGAACCCGATGGCGGCCTTCGCCGGCACGCCGATCTACAACATGTATCTCCGGATGCTCGGCGCGAAAATCGGCAGCAACGTGGTGATCATGTCGAAATCCGGCCCGATCTGCACGGATCTGATCGAGATCGGCGACAACACCATCCTCAGCCGCGAGACCATCTTCAAAGGCTATCGCGCCGAGGGCGGCTACATGCAGACCGGCAGGATCAAGATCGGTGCCAACGCCTATGTCGGCGAGGCCTCGGTCATCGAGATCGGCACGGTCATGGAGGACGACACCCAGCTTGCACATGCGTCATCACTGCAGACCGGCCAGACCATCCCTGCGGGCAAGCGCTATCACGGTTCGCCCGCCGAGGAGACCGAAACCGACTTCAACAGCATCGGGACCAAGCCCTGCAGCACGCTCAGGAAGGCTGTCTACTGCGCCTACCTGCTGTCCGGCATGATCTTCATGTTCCTGCCGCTGACGCTGCTGGTCATGATGCACTTTCTCCCCTTCCTGTTCGGGGAAGGCGATGCGATCGCCAGGTTCTCGAGCCTGATCGGCGACTTCAGCCACCTGATCTTCACCTATCTCTGGATGGTGTCGCTGGCCCTGTTCGTCCTGTCGATCCCGCTCGGCCTGATCTCCGTCTGGTTCTGGCCGCGGGTCGCCAACTTCTTCATGAAGGAAGACAAGACCTATGTGCGCTATGGCCTGCACTACATCATCTTCCAGATGATCCGTGGCGCCAGCAACGTGAAGTTCTTCAACGACATGTTCGGCGACACGGCCTTCATCACCGGCTACATGAAGTATATCGGCTGGGATCTGTCCACGGTCATCCAGACCGGCTCGAACTTCGGTTCCGCGCAGAAGCACGACAATCCGCTGCTCTGCAAGATCGGTACCGGCACCATGGTTTCGGACGGTCTGACCATGGTCAATGCCCGGATGTCGACCTCTTCCTTCAAGGTCTCGAAGGCCGAGATCGGTAACCACAACTATCTGGGCAACGCCATCTTCTACCCGTCCAACAGCAAGACCGGCGACAACTGCCTCCTGGGCACCAAGGTCATGATCCCGGTGGACGGTGAGGTGCGCGAGAACACCGGCCTGCTGGGTTCGCCCGCCTTCGAGATCCCGCGTGCCGCACGGCGCGACCAGGAGATGTCGGCGATCGACGAGGACGAGCGGGCGGAAGGCTTGCGCCTGAAGACCGCCCACAACATCCGGACAGTTGGCCTCTGGCTGTTCGGCAAGTGGTTGTTCTCCGTGATCATGGCCTATCTCGGCTTCGCGTCCCTGATGCTCTACAACGATTTCGGCATCTGGTCGCTGGTCGGCGGCATGGTCATCGGCTTTGCCATGACGATCGGCTACTTCGTCGGCCTCGAATGGGCGAGCCTTGGCTTCAAGCGCCTGCAGCCGCTGATGTGCACGCTCTATGATCAGCGTTTCTGGGGTGTGGAGCGTCACTGGAAGGTCGCCGACACGCCGCTGACCAAGTTGTTCTTCGGCACGCCCTTCAGGTCGCCGATCCTCCGTGCGCTCGGCGTGAAGGTGGGCAAGCGGGTGTTCGACGACGGCTGCATGGTCACCGAAAAGACGCTCATCGAGATCGGCGACTTCTGCACGCTGAACGAGGAGAGCACGCTCCAGCCTCATTCCCTCGAGGAAGGCGTGTTCAAGATGGACGGCATCAAGATCGGCGCCGGCTGCACGCTCGGGATCAATTCCTTCGCCCACTACGGTGTGACGATGGAGGAGAACGTGATCCTCGCGGCCGACAGCTTCCTGATGAAAGGCGAAACCGTGGAGTCGGATCAATATTGGATGGGCAATCCCGCCAAGGCGATCTGACGACCGGTTCCCGAGGTCGGGCGTCGCTCCAGCGCCCGACTGACGGGATCCCCGACGGGTGGTCACCACCCGAAGTCGCAGGTGACGAGGAGGTCGGGTGCTGGTCCCGGCCTCCTCTCCCCTTTTTGAACGCCGTGCGTTTGTCCAGTGAGAATTTACAGACATGCAAAACGGAACGTCGACCGAACTCCGCAGGTTGAAGGCCGGCGCGGTTCAGGCTATCGACGCCGAGGCAGCCGGGATCATGGGATGAGGCTTTCGTTATTTCGGAGCGTGACGTCCGGCCGGGATGGAAAGACCCCGGCCACGCCTTTCGGCATTTCCACAACCATCACGACAAGCAGAATATGCGAGGAGGAGCGATGAGCTGGTCCGCAAGACATGGCACCCCGTCACCGTCAGGCAGGTTTCGGATACTGCCGGGCGTCCTCATGGCCATGATCCTGTCCGCCGCGACGACGGCCTGCAACGATGTCGAGTCCGATCTGAGCGAATTCGCCGGCGCCTGGCAGTCGCGCGGCTATGGGTTGATCGCTGAGATCGACACCGACGAGGTCAGGCTGATCGAATCGACACCGACGGCCTGCGTGCCGAGCGACGGCCCTTCCGCCAAGCGCTTCCTTCGCCGCGTTCGGACCGATGCCGACGCCGGCACCTTTGCGCTCGGCAGCAACGGGACGCTCTCGACCGTCGCCTTCGATCGCCTCGACGAAGGCGGACTGGACCGGCTCTGCCCGAACGGGCTGACGGAAAAATCGTCCGACCCGGTGCTCAATTTCGAAGTGCTCTGGCAGACCTTCGATCAGCACTACGCCTTTTTCTCCGAGCGCGCCCTCGATTGGGACGCCGCCTATGCGGAACTGCGCCCGCAGATCACCGAGGCGACGTCGAGCCGCGATCTCGCGCGCATGCTCGACCGGCTGCTCGAAGACCTCGGGGACGCCCATGTCGCCCTCTATGTCGATGGCGACGACGTCGTCTACGTGCCGTCGCGGCTGGAGAACCGACTGCAGGAGGAATGCCGGAGGACGGGCTGCGATCTCTACGATGAATGGGACCGGCGTCAGGACGCCAATGACGACATCGTCGCCACGCATTATCTTGACGACGACGTCGATACCGGGCTGCGCGGCAACGCCAGGTGGGGGCGGATCGGTTCCGAAGCCGGCTATCTCCGCATCGACAGCATGTCCGGGCTCTCGCGGGATGGCTATTCGGCGAACGACGATATCGAAGCCCTCGACGAGGTGCTCGACGAGGTCATGGACGATCTGGGCGATCTGCCGGCGATGATCGTCGACATGCGCAACAATGGCGGCGGCCATGACAGGGTGGCGGTCGCCATCGCCGCCCGGTTCACCGAGGAGCGGCAGGTCTTCGGCTCGAAGCACGCCTATGTCGACGGCCACGGCACGGCGCCGCAGGAACTCGTGGTCGAACCGGCCGAAGGCGAACGCTTTCAGGGCCCTGTCGCGGTGCTCACCAGCGGCCAGACCGCGAGCGCCGCCGAAATTTTCACCATGGCGATGCGCGCGCTGCCCCATGCCACCCTGATCGGCGAGCCTACCGAAGGCATCCTGTCGGACGAGCTCTATCGACGCATGCCGAATGGCTGGCAGTTCAGCCTGTCCAACGAAATCTACCTGACCCATGACGGCAGGCTGTTCGAGGCGACCGGCGTGCCGCCCGACCTCCCCGCACCGTTTCTCGACAAGGAAGCGCTCGACGGGAACGAGGACAGCGGCATCGAGGCCGCCCTGCGCGCCTGGCGCCGCGACCCGCCCCCGTCCCGCGCGGCAGCCTCCTAGAGCCGTTTCGGAAAGCCAGAAGCCAACATTTGGAGTGGTGATATGAGACGCTTCGTTTGAACCGCTCGAAGCGGTTGGGGTTGCGGATCCGTCTGTTCGACAAGGAAAGATCTCTGCCCGGACTTCGAGGATGCGCCCGCTGCCCCGATCGCAAGTTTTTTCGATGCCGGATGCTTAAACCTGGCTTAACCTTGCTCTGCTACATTCCTTCCCGGTCCATGCGATCCTGGAAGTCCGAGCCTCGCCTCACACTCCCGGCGGGCGGGCGGATTCCCAGGATCGCATGGACCGGGAAGCCAGCATCTCAGAAAATGGTTGAGAAAGTCCTAACCCTGATGGGGCCGGGGCAAGAACGAATGCCGATCATCGAATGAGCGTCGACATCGGCTCATCAGGAAATCTTCCTCGCAGGTGAATCATTGGGAGTCCCCCGGTAAAGCTGGAGGCTTATCAATTGGGATCATTGTCGAATGATTTTATCGTCTCGCAGTCGAGGTCAGGGAAGGAAAAGGGGTAGCCATCCGATGAGAGCCGCCCAACGATCTTGCGCAATCTGCTGCTGAGTGTGGCTATGCCTATGGATAGTCACAGTGCCCAGACTTGCCGGCTGGAGGTCGTGGACACCGGTTGGCGTCGTCGCCGGAGCCTCGAGGAGAAGCTCCGGATTGTCGAGGAGAGCTACCGCGGTCATCGGCAGGTCCCGGCGACAGCGCGGCGGCACGACATTTCGCGATCGCTTTTGTTCAGGTGGCGGAAGGCTTTCCGGGAAGGCCGTTTGGGTATGGCGCCGGACGAGCCCTCTTTGGTGCCGGCGATCATCACCCGGGATGATGACCCGGATGACGACGACGACAACAGCTACCCGGCGCCTGGCGGTCGGGTGATCGTCGACGCCGGCGCCCTGGCGCGGGTACTCAAGGTTCTGGACCGACGATGATCCCGGTGCCGTCGGGCGTTCGCGCGTATCTGTCGACGGGTGTTGCCGCGGAGGCCAGGGTTTCGAGCACCGATGCCCTGATCGCCTCGCTGAAGCTGCAGATCGAGAAGCTTCGGCGTGAGCTCCACGGCCAGCGTTCCGAGCGGAAGGCACGGCTTCTCGACCAGATGGAGCTCGAGCTGGAAGAGCTCGAGGCGAGCGCCACCGAAGACGAGCTCAAGGCGGAGATGGCGGCGGAGGAAGCTGGGACCGAGGTCAAGGCCTTCACGCGCAGGAAGCCGTCGGGAAAGCCTTTCCCGAGCATCTGCCGCGCGAACGGATGGTGCTCCCCGGTCCGACGTCCTGCGACTGCTGCGGATCGACGAGGCTTGCCAAGCTTGGCGAGGACGTCACCGGGACGCCCGAGGTCATCCCGCGGCAATGGAAGGTGATCCAGTATGTCCGGGAAAAATTCACCTGCCGGCATTGCGGGAGCATCTTCCAGCCGCCGGCACCTTTCATGTGATTCCGCGCTGTTTCGCCGGGCCGAGCCTCTTGGCCATGATCCTGTTCGAGAAATATGGCGTGCATCAGCCGCCCAATCGCCAGAGCGAGCGCTACGCCAGGGAGGGTGTCGATCTCAGCCTGTCGACCCTGGCCGATCCGGTCGGCGCGTGCACGGTGGTGCTCAGGCCCTTGGTCGATCTGATCGAGGCGCATGTGCTCAAGGCTGATCGGCTGCATGCCGATGTCCCGGTCTGCAGGGGCGAAGCCCCGAAGATCCGGCATGGCGGGCCCGACCTTCGGCCTTCCAGGCCTGCAGGCGGGGATGACACCCCGATCCGGGTGCTGGCCAAGGGGCAATGCAGAAAGGCGACAGCCTGGGCCCATGTCCGAGACGATCGGCCGTTCGGCGGCCCCGATCCGCCGGCCGTGTTCTTTCGCTATTCGCGCAATCGCAAGGGCGAGCACCCGCCGCGCCATCTGGCGGACTTCGCCGGCGTGCTGCAGGCTGACGCCTACAGCGGCTTCAACCCGCTGCTCGATCCCGAGCGTGCGCCGGGGCCGATTACACCGGCGCTGTGCTGGGCGCACAGATCCCGGTCTGCAGCCGCATCGCGGCGAAGATCCGGCCTGCCATGCCCGACCTTCGGAGCTGCGCTCCTGCAGGCGGGGCAGCCGCAGGCAATTTTTCGGGCTCGCCGATCTCAGGAAACAGGCTCGAAGCAGGAAACGGCTCGTGATCTCACCCATGGCGCTGGAGGCGGTCAGGCGGATCGACGTCCTGTTCGACATCGAGCGTGCGATCAACGGCCGGCCAGCCGGGGAGCGTCCGAGGATCGGAAAGGAAAAGAGCGCGCCCTTGATGACCGAACTCGAGGCCTGGATGCGCGAGGAGCGCGCCAAGCTCTCCAAGCATGCCGCCGTCGCCAAAGCGTTCGACTACATGCTGAGACGCTGGGATGGCTTCGCCCGCTTTCTCGAGGACGGCAGGATCCGCCTCACGAACAATTCGGCCGAACGGGCGCTCGGAGGTTTGGCCCTCGGAAGAAAGTCATGGCTATTCGCGGGATCCGACCGCGGCGGCGACAGGGCCGCCGTCATGTACACCCTCATCGGGACGGCAAAATTGAACGACATCGATCCCCAGGCTTGGCTCGCCGACGTCCTCAAACGCATCGCCGAGCATCCCGCCCGAAGGCTCGATCAGTTGCTGCCGTGGTATTGGAAGTCCGCACGCCATTCAAAGGCAGCCTGAATCCGCGTTTCTCACCGGATGATTACGAAAAGGGCGCTGAGCGATACAGCGTTTCGCTCGAGCCCGATGACGAAGCCTGAGCTGGCTGCAAGACGACCCTTCGGTTGGCCCAAAGGGACTCGGGGTGACGTGCAAGCTCCCTCTCGCTTCCATTCTGCTTCATCCGTCGTCGCATGCGATGCCTTCTCCAACAGCTTTGGGCATCGCGGCGTGCCGAACTCCCGGCATCCGCTCTCAGATAACCTGCTTTGGACCAAGGCCAAGAAATCGGTCGAACACTTTCCGATGGACCTCAGAGACTTAACCTATCCTTCAACTTTTTCGAGGATGATGAGCTTCGGTCCATGCGATCCTGGAAGTCCGAGCCTCGCCTCACACTCCCGGCGGGCGGGTGGATTCCCAGGATCGCATGGACCAAGAGCCATCTTGGAGGACAGAGGTTAGGAAATGGTGGCCAGTTCGTCTGTCGGCATTCAGGCGAAGGATGCGTGGACGATCATCGCTCAAGATTCTGAACCGCGCTTGGCTCCATCTCGCTGGTTCTTCGACGACCTGCCCAGTCGAACAGGTGCCTCATTTGTCTCCGAAAGATCCCCATCGATCGACGATCGCAAAGTCTGCAGTCGGGTCGGAGGGCTCGGTCACTGTCATCGAACCGAGCGGCCCGCCTACTGCACCGTCACGTCATAGGTCGCCTCGACCAGGTCATCGGGGGCGAGCTCGCGGTAGGCTTCGATGACGTCCTCGATCGAGGCCACCGGGATCGCGGTCAGGTCCTGTTGCTTCATCGCTTCGGGGAGGCGCAGCGCCAGCTCACGGCTCGACGCGACGCAGGCGACCTGCTCATCCTCGCCGGTCTGGTCCAGAAAGATCTCGAAGCCCGCATCATCGCTCGGCACCTGCACCGAGTCGCCGCCGGGCAGGTAGGAATCGGGCTGGTAGCGATTGGGAAAGATCCGGGCGACCGTCCCTTTCGCGTCCGCATAGTAGCAATAGACATGGGCGTCCACGCTCGGCGTCGCCCAGACCGTGAGCAGGGAATTCAGGGCGAAGGTTCCGTCATCCTCGGAATCGGCTTCGAGCTCGAGCTCGAGCGGGGTGTCGTCGACCTCTTCCTCGTCCAGAGCCGCGTCGGCTTTCGCCTTGGCGATCGAGGCGGGCGCTTTCGCGACCGATGCGGGCGGCGGGCCGTCGAACGCATAGTCGTTGTTGAGGAGGCTCGCATAGAGGTCGAAATTCACGCGCGCATCCGCGATCAGGTCGTTGGCGGCCTGGTAGCGCGCGATGGCGTCCTTGGTCTGATCGTCCAGCTCGCCGGTCGCCGAACCGGTGTAATATCCGCCCTCGGCGAGGGAATATTGAATGAAATCAACCCTGTCCTCTTCGTCCATGTCCTCGAACCACTCGCGGGCTTCGGCGACGATGACCGGATTGGTGTGATCGATCTGAAGGCAGCGCCAGTAGGGCACCTCGGCGAACCTGCCGAGCACCTCGATCGTGGACAGTTCGACCAGCGTCCGGACAGCCTGATGGAGGCCTTCGCCCTTGTTCAGCACGACGTCGAAGTTCAGCCCGACCTTGGAAATCGTTCCCGCGAGGCCGCCGTCGAGGGTCCGCTGCACGACCGCGATCGAATTCTGGGCGGACGCGCCCGACAGGATCTTGCGGCTCGCCAGATAGCCCATGTTCAGGTCGAGAGACACCACCGACACCGTTTCCGCGAAGGAGGCACCGGTGCTGACGTCGCTGCCGGAACCGAAGCCGTCCTCGTCGTCGCCGCCGTCATTGGAAAGATAGCCGATCGATCCCTGGACGGCCCTGTTCAGCACGCCCTCGTCCAGCTGGGTGATCGCGCCTCGGATATAGTAGTCGGGAAGCTCGAACTCGTCGGTGAAGCCTAGCAGTCCCTGCAGATCGTGGACGTCGGTCTGCTGGGCGTCGTAGTCGACGAATTCGAAGGCCTCGCTCTTGCGCGACATGCGCGAGATCGCCGAGATCAGCATGTCCTTCGTGCCCGCCGCGACGCTTCCGGTCTCGTCCGGAATGCCGGCGCTGGTGAGCACCAGCCCCTCGACGCCGTAGCTCAGGAACAGCCGGTCCATGCATCGCAGCGATTCGCTGAAATTGGTGATGTTCTTGACCGGCAGCGAGGACGGCCGGGCCGCGACGATCGCCTGCTGCGGATCGGTCGCACAGCCCGCCAGCGCGGTGACGCCGATGGTGGTCAAGGCGGTACGTAGCAGCGCGGATTGCCATTGACTGAGCATCGTTTTCTCGCGGGCTGTGAGGACGCGCCCCCTTGTCCAAGTCGGTCATCGACCGAAGCCGAACCAGGGACCGAAGCCGAACCAGGTCGCTCTTGTCTTCGTTCGGGATAGACGTCGATCGAAATGACCCCGATCATCGATCCCGGCATCGATCGAGCCGAGACGGCCGCCCTTCGATCCCGGGTGAGCACCGGATGAAGCTTCCATGGTTATGGTAAAACATCAAGGCAGCCGCCAAGCTTGTTGTCAACGCAAAGCCCTTTGACGTCGCTCCTTGCAGCCGGGCCAGTTTTTTCGACGGGATCCCTCGCTCAGCGTGGGTCCTTCTTCGCCTCGGTCTCCAGGACGACGATGATGCGCTCGGCGGAGGTGGTGCGGAGGTCGAGGGTGGTCCGGCCGTTGATGGTGAGCAGGATCCTCGCCTGTTCCTCGTCCTCCTCGCGCACGCGCCCGAGCAGCCGCTCCAGCCGGCGCTTCAGCTCCAGCTTTTCGGCGATCTGCATCGCCGCGAGCGCGCTTCCGGGGATCGCGAGCAGCAGGCCGAGGGTGGCGAGCGTCGCGGCGTCGCGGGACGTCCCGCCGGCGCCGGCCTCGACGGCATTCGGGGTCGCGTCGAACTGATCCCTGGCGAACGCCGACACCGCCTCCGCCAGCGTCCCGCCGGTGGGGCCTTCGATATCGAACCGCAGCTTCATCCCTCCTCCCCTCCGATCTGTTCGAGCAGCGCCTGCACCTGGGCTGCCTCGGCGTCCCTGCCGAGCTTCCGAAATGCCAGGACACTCCGCTCCAGCACCTGGCGGCCTTCCACCGCCTTGCCCCCCGCGATCAGGAACTGACCGAAAGCAACGCCGACCGCCGCGAGGCCATCGAGCCGGCCGAGCTTGTCGAGCAATTGATAGGCATCGCTCACGCGGGGCAGCGCCTCGTCGAATTTCTTCTGCTCCATGTCGATTTGCGCGAGGCTCCACTGCGCCCCGGCGACCGCATCCGGATCCTGAAGTTGTCGACTGAGGTCGAGATTGATCTCCTGCAGCTTTCGCGCCTCGTCCAGCTCGCCCCGGCTGACCAGGATGTCGGCGATCCGACCCTGGGCGATTGCGATCTCGCGCACGTCGCCGAGCCTGGTCAAGACTGGGAGCTGCTCCTGCTTGCGGATGCGCAGCGCCTCGTCCAGCTCGCCCCGGCTGACCAGGATGTCGGCGATCTGACCCTGGGTGATCGCGATCTCGCGCACGTCGCCGAGCCTCGTATAGACTGGCAGCTGCTCCTCGGTCCGGATACGAAGTGCCTCGTCCAGCTCGCCCCGGCGGGCCAGGATGTCGGCAATTCTGCCTTGAAAGACGGCGATGTCGGCCGCAGCATTTACATTCCGAGCGCGAGGCAAAGCCTCTTCTTGGAGCAACGCCAACGCTGTATCCAGCTCGCCCCGTGACCATAGGACATCAGCAATTTTCCGATAGGTTACTGCGATCGAACGCACGTCGCCGAGTTTCGTAAAAACCGGCAACTCTTCCTCGGTCCTGATACGCAACGCTTCGTCAAGCTCGCCTCGACGGTCCAGGATGTCGGCAATTTTCCCTCGCGTGATCGCAATCTCGCGAACGTCACCGAGCCTGGTCAAGACCGGCAGCTCCTCCTCGGTCCTGATACGCAGCGCCTCGTCGAGCTCGCCCCGGCTGACCAGGATGTCTGCGATCTTACCCTGGGTGATCGCGACCGATCGCTCATCCCCGTCTGACTGGAAGATCCCGACCGCGTCCCGCAACTGCTTCTTGGCTCGTCCGATTTCGCCTTTCCGCATTTCCCGGTCAGCCCGCTTAACCTGTAGCATGGCAAGGGCTCGCCTATCGGCATCCTGATCGAATTCGGCGTCCAGCCATCGGTCCTGAGCCTGAGTCTCGCCGAGACGCTCGGCGCAGTCTACGGCGAGGCGGACATCATGAGGATCGAGGGGCAGACCAGCGTCCTTCAAGACCTGAAGGCCGGGTTCGATCAAGGCGAGTGCCTCCTTCGCCATGTGCTGGCGACGATAGAGCCAGGAGGCACCACGTGCTGCGGCCTCTCCGTGAAGGCCGGGTCGGTCGCCGGCGAGGGACGCCAGGCGTGCGAGTTCCACCGATCGGGGGTGTGCCGGCAGCGCGCCGTCCTTGTCCCGCCAGGCGTCGGCCAGCGGTTCGGCGACGGCCTTGGCGAGCGTTTGCGCATCCGCGTCGGAAAGCGGCTCGAACAGCGGGCGCGCGAGGCGGTTCGCCTGGAGCAGCGCCTGCTCGCCCTCATGGACCACCTCCATCAGGCCGAGCCCGGTCAGCCGGTCGAGGGCGGCGCCTGGATCCTCCACCAGGCTGGCCTCGCCGGCGAGCACCATGACGGGGTGCGGCGCCGGCAGGTCGAACAGAAAGGCGGCGCGGAGCTGCGCCAGCTCCGGCGGCGTCAGCGCGTCTCCGTAGACCCCGAGGGTGAGCTCCTGAAAGAACTGTCCGAGGTCCTTCTCCTTCGGCACCTTGCGGGTCTCGCGATAGGCCTCGACCTCGGCGATCGCCGTCTCGGCCAAGGCGGGCTCGTCGATGATGGCGCATGTCAGGAGGGACTGGAGGCCCGGATTGCCGAAGGCGGCGTCCGCGGCGCGCGCGAACAGGGCTGCCTGCGCCTCCGGCAGATCGTCGCCGCCGCGAAGGGTGCGCTCGGCACGAAGCTGCCTATTGCGTTCACCCGGATCCATGGCCGGCAGCGGAAGATCGAACAGGGACGCCGCGAGATCGCGACCGTCATCGTCGATCAGGGTGAAGCGATAACGGCTGGTCAGGAGAAGGTGCGAGGGGCCGGGGTCCTTTCGAAAGGCGCGGATTACGGCCGCCAGGGTCGGCCGGTAACGCTCCTTCACCAGGACGTCCCGCCCCGCCTCCGGCGTCTCCAGGATCTGCTCGAGGTCGTCGACGATCAGGAGCAGCGGGGCGTCCGGGGTGAAGCGCGCGAGCGCGGCGGACAGCGCCTGCTCCAGGCAGGAGGGCGTCCGCACCACCTCGTCCCGCCACCGGCGCGCGAGTTCGAGCTGCGCGTCTGCGGGCAGGACGTCCAGCACCTTCTGCAGGATCTGGTGGGCGTGATAGTGCTCGAAAACCACGGCGGCCCGGTGCCGGGCGAGGCGGTTGGCGAGGCGGGCGGCGAGGCTGGACTTGCCCTGGCGCCCGATGCCGTGGATCAGCACGCCTGCATGGCGCTGATCGTCGAAGGCGCGCAGCACCTTCTGGGCCTGGCGCCTGCGCCCGACGAAGGCGCGCGCGGACGCCACCGGGACCTTGCCTTCCTTGTCCAGAAACTCGCGATAGCCGGTATTCTTGGGGAGTGGTCTCGCCGGCTTGCCCGCCGCCGCGACCGCGCCGCCGCCGGCCGGCCCGAGATAGAGCCTGGCCAGATGCCAGTGCATGCCGGCGGGATGCTGGCGGTCCTGCCGCCAGGCGCCGGGCAGGTCCGAGCGCGCCCTCGCCGCGGCGTAGGGGATGGATTGATGCCGCCCGAGCCCTTCGTAGAAGCTGTGCGCGAACGCCGTGGCGCTGTCGTCGAAGACCGAGCCGTCCCAGCCGACGACATTGGCAACCCCGGCGCGGATCAGCCGCATCGCGAGCGAGGGCGTGGCCGTGCGCTCGGCGGTCCGGCAGGCCGACAAGAACACCAGCGGCGGGCGGCGTTCGCCGAGGGCGGCCACGAGGTCGGCGGGCCGCGTCTGGCGCTCGAAGCCCTTCGCATCCTCCAGCATGAGCGACGGCTCGCCGTCCCGAACGGTGCCGTGGCAGGAGAGGTGCAGGGCCTCGATCGTCCCTTCGGCGGCGAGGCGCGGCACCAGAAAGTCGAGACAGCCGCTCTCCTCGACCCGAAGGTGCAGCGGCAGCCGCTCGGTCGCGCGGAGGATGCCGGCCTCCTCGCGGTCATGGTCGAGCCTGGTCGCACCCTCGGGCTCCGCCGCCATGAACATCAGGAGCAGATCGCTGTATTCCGGCTCCAGGGCGACGTCCGCCTCGCCGAGCCGGCGCGCCAGGACGAAGGGCCGCTCGGCGTCGCCGGCGAGAAAGTCCGTGCACCGTTCGCCAGCAGTTCCCAGGGCACGTCGAGAAAGGCCTGGCCGGTCTCGTCCGGCGTCGCGCCGGTCGCAAGCTCCAGACGCCGCTCGCCGGTCCCCCGCTCCCCCGCCAGCGGACCGAGCCAGCCGCCGTCCCCGTCCAGCCAGCGGTGGAGCTCCTCGCCGAACCCGAGCAGGCCGTCGGTATGGTTGGCGGCCACCATGGTGTCATAGCGCTTCGCCCAGTCCCGAAACCGGTCCGCATCGTCCGCGGTCAGCGGCCGGTGCCGGGGAGCCTCGCCGTCGGCATGATAGATCAGTTCCTGATCGCCATAGGAAATTCGCATGGCCGTCCATCAAATCAGCGCGCAACAAGACCCCAGTGATAGACGTCCGGAAGGCGAAATGCACCGGGTTTTTTCCGCAATTGCGGTTCATCGCGGGGGCGAGCCGGTTTCTCGGCGGCCGAGGCCTGGTCTATCTCCCCTTCCAGACGGGATCGCGTTTTTCGGCGAAGGCGCGAGCACCCTCCTTTTGGTCTTCGGAGCGATACAGGGTTTCGACCGTGGCGAACTGGCTTCTGGTGATGCGGTTCATGGCGTCCTGGAACGTCATGTCCTCGGCCTCGCGCACGATTTCCTTGATCGCGGCGTGGACCAGCGGCGGGCCGGAGGCGATCAGGTCGGCGAGCCGGCGCGCCTCGGCCATCAGCTCGGCCGCCGGGTGGATGCGGTTGATCAGGCCCCACCGCACCGCCTCCCCGGCGTCGATCCAGCGGCCGGTCAGCAGCATCTCCATGGCGATGTGGTAGGGGATGCGCTTCGGCAGCTTGATCGAGGCGGCGTCGGCGACGGTGCCCGAGCGGATCTCCGGCAGCGCGAAGGTGGCGTGATCGGCCGCGAGGATGATGTCGGCCGAGAGCGCAAGCTCGAGCCCGCCGCCGCAGCAGATGCCGTTGACGGCGGCGATCACCGGCTTGTTCAGGCCGCGCAGCTCCTGCAGCCCGCCGAAGCCGCCGACGCCATAGTCGCCGTCCACCGCGTCGCCCTCGGCGGCGGCCTTCAGGTCCCAGCCCGGGCAGAAGAATTTTTCACCCGCCGCGGTGACGATGGCCACGCGCAGCTCGGGATCGTCGCGAAAACCGGCAAAGACCTCGCCCATGATCCGGCTGGTGGCGAGGTCGATGGCGTTGGCCCTGGGCCGATCCAGCGTGACCTCCAGGACATGGCCAAGGCGTTCCGTCCTGATGGGTGTTTCGGTCATGTCAGTCTCCGGTCCGAATGAGGGCGTCCACGGCCACGGCCCGGCTCGGGCCGCACAGCAGCGGGTTGATCTCGACCTCCTGCGGCAGGGCGGCGGCGACATAGGCCTGCACCGCCATGATGGCGTCGAGGATCGCATCGATAGCCGCCGCCGGGCCGCCGCGATAGCCTTCGAGCAGGCGTGCGGTCCTGAGCGTCGAGAGGGCGCCTTGAACGTCCTCCCGGCCGGCCGGCACGAGCAGCGACACGCGATCGTCGAGAAACTCGGTCAGCACGCCGCCGGCGGCGAGGGTCAGCACATAGCCATGGGCCGGGTCCGCGACCACGCCGACCAGGAGCTCGGCCACGCCGTCCGTGATCATCTCCTCGACCAGGAAACGCCGGGCCGGCATCGCCCGGGCGGCTGCCGCCACGGCGTCTCGGCTCCCGAGGTTCAGCGCCACGGCCCCCGCCTCGGTCTTGTGGGCGATCCCCTCGCCTTTCAGCGCCACGGGAAAGCCGATCCGGGCTGCAGCCTCCGCCGCCGCTTCGGCGCCGTCCGCACGGGCCGCGGCGGGCACGGCCAGCCCTTCGGCCGCGAGTGCCGCCTTGGCCTCGGCTTCGGTCAGGACGCGGCCGGCCGAGGCGCCGGGCGGCAGGAGAAGCGGCGCGGACGCGGCGCGCTTGCGGCCCAGTTCCGCGGCGACCGCGATCGCCTCGATCCCGTCGGTCATGCCCGCAAGCGGCGGGATCCCCATCTCGACCAGGCGAAGCGCGATCGCTTCGGGCATGGTCTCCTTCAACGAGCTCAGAATCGCCAGAGGCCGCCCTGAGGTCGCCTTCGTGCGGGCCACGGCCTCGATCACCGGCTCCCATGCCGCGGCATCGCAGCGATCGGATCGGGGGAAGTCCAGCACCACGCACCCCATCGCCAGATCGCCCTGCATCATGGCGGTGAAGGCGGCGGCGAGCGCGTCCGCGTCGCCCCAGATGGCGGTGTGGTAGTCGAGCGGATTGGCGAGCGCGACCCGAGGGCCGAGCGCCCTCTTCAGATCGCTTCGCTGGCGCGCCTCCAGGGGCGGGAATTCGAATCCGGAACCATGGGCGGCATCCGCCATCAGCGCCGCCTCGCCGCCGGAGCAGGACATCGAGGCGATCCGGTTCGAGGCGAGCGGTCCGGTCACGTGCAGGAGCTTCAACGTCTCCAGCAGCGCCGGCAAGGAGGACGCCCGCCCGATCCCGAGCCGCCGCAGGAGCGCCTCTGCGCCCGCATCTGAGCCGGCAAGGGACGCGGTGTGCGAGACCGTCGCCATGCGCGCCTGGTCGGATCGGCCCACCTTCAGTGCCACCACGGGCTTGCCGAGCACCCGGGCCTCCGTCGCCAGCGCCTCGAAGCCACGTAGATCGTCGATACCTTCGATATGGAGGCCGAGCGCCGTCACCCGCTCGTCCCCGATAAGGGCTCGGGCGACCCGGGACATGCCCGTCTGCGCCTGATTGCCGACCGTGACGACGTAGGCGAGCGGCAGGCCCCGGTCCTGCATGGTGAGGTTGATCGCGATGTTCGACGACTGCATGACGATGGCCACGCCGCGGTCCACCCGCAGGCCGCCATGCTGATCGGGCCAGAGTGCGGCGCCATCGAGATAGTTGACGAAGCCGTAGCAGTTCGGGCCAAGGATCGCCATGCCGCCCGCCGCGTCCAGCAGCGCCTCCTGCCTGGCGGAACCGTCGCCGCTTTCGCGAAAACCCGACGCGAAGCAGACCGCACCGCCCGCCTCCCGTCCCGCGAGATCGCGCACCACCTGGATCGTCGCATCTCGGTTGACGCCGATGAAGGCGGCGTCCGGGGCCGCCGGCAGATGGTCGATGTTGCGGAAGGCCGGCGCGCCGCCGACCGCGTCACGCCCGGGATGAACCGGCCAGATCTCGCCACCAAAGCCGATCTTCCGGCACTGCTCGACGACGTTCGCGCACCAGGCGCCGCCGCCGATCACGGCGATCGAGCGCGGCCGCAACAGGCGCGCCAGCCCGGACATCAGGCTCTCCAGCGGACGCAGCAGATCGCGGCTGATGATGTGCCGCTGGATTTCGGAGGTGCCGTCCCAGATCCGCTCGACACGAGCGTCGCGCCAGAAGCGCTCGATCGGAAAGTCGTCCATGAGGCCCATGCCGCCGAAGATCTGCAGCGTCCTGTCGGTGACCCGCGCCAGCATTTCCGAGGCGTAGAGCTTGGCGCTGGCGATCTCGCGATTGGCCGGAAGCCCCTGATCCAGCCGCCAGGCCGCGGAAAGCGTCAGCCAGTCGGCGGCATCGATCTCGGTGATCATGTCGGCGATCTGGAAGCCGACTCCCTGGAATTTGCCGATGGGCTGGCCGAACTGCCGGCGCTCGGCGGCGTAGCGCAGAGCGAGGTCGAAGCAGCGCCGCGCCCGGCCGACGCAGAAGGCCGCCACGGTCAGGCGGGTGGCGTAGAGCCAGCTGTTCATCACGTCGAAACCGCCGTCGACCTCGCCCAGCACCTGCGCGTCGGCAAGGCGGCAATTGTCGAAATAGAGGATGCAGTTCCTGTAGCCTTTGTGACTGACCGAGTTGTAGCCCTCCTTCACCTCGAAGCCCGGCATGCCGCGGTCGACGAGGAAGGTGGTGATCCGCTTCTTTTGGCCTTTGGGCGTTTCGTCGACGCCGGTGGCGATGAAGACGATGAAGAAATCGGCATGTTCGGCGCCCGAGATGAAATGCTTGGAACCGTTCACCACCCAGTCGCCGCCCTCGCGCACAGCGGCACATTTCATGCCGCGCACGTCCGATCCCGCATCCGGTTCGGTCATCGCCAGCGCATCCATCTTTTCGCCGCGCACCGCGGGCAGGAGGTAGCGCTCGCGCTGCTCGCCCTCGCAGGCCATCAGGATATTCTGCGGCCGGCCGAAGAAATGCGTAAGCGCCATGGAGCCGCGCCCCAGCTCGCGCTCGACCAGCGTCACGTCGAGATGGCAGAGCCCGGCGCCGCCGACCTCTTCCGGGAAGTTGCAGGCGTAGAAGCCGAGCTCGATGCATTTGCGCTTGATCTCGTTGCCGAGCCCCTGGGGAACCTGGCCGGTGCGCTCGACCGTCGCTTCATGCGGGTAGATCTCGTTCTCGACGAAGCTCCGGACGGAGGAGACGATCATCTCCTGCTCGCCGGTAAGCCCGAACTGCATGGCGTTGCTCCTCGAAAGACAGTCTCTCTCGTAGGCGGCTCAAGTCGCCGTCGATGTAAAAATAGACAAAGTTCGGGCGCAATTGGAGTGGTGAGACGTTAGCTCGATCTTAACCTTCATGGGCTAGAACGTTCGGACACCTCGACATGGACCAAGACCGCCCAGAGACCGATCCTGCCGGGCCGATGGAAAGCCGCCACGGGAATCATCCGCCATTCAGACCGAAACCGCCGTCTCCCCTGCCCCGAACCGCGATGCCGTTCTCCGCTTTCAGCGGGACCGCTTCGTCGGCTTCGCCTTCGCCGGCGGTGATCTGCTCCTGGAGACGGATCTCGACGGACGGATCGTCTATGTCGCCGGCGCCGCTCAGACCATCGCCGGCCATGGCGAGGAGGCGCTGATCGGCCGCGATCTCGCGGATCTGGTCGTCCCCGACCTGGCAGAGCAGGTTCGGCAGTTCATCGGTGAGCTCGGAGGTCAGGGACGCGCCCTGCCCTGTCGCATCGGCTTCGCCGGCATCGGCGGTCAGTGGCTGATCATGTCCGGTCTCGCGAGCGAAGAGCGCCCGGACGTGCTGCAGCTCAGCTTTCGTTTCGATCTGCCCGACAGGACGGGCGAGCGGCCGATCATGAGCACCGAGCAGTTCAAGCACCAGCTGATGGAGCATCTGCAGCCCTCTGATCGTGCCTCCAAGCTGACCATGCTCGACCTGAGCGGCCTCGAAAGCTGGTCGGAGGAGGCCGCTGCGTCCTGCCGTCGCGAGATCGGCCGGAGCCTGGACGGTCTCTGCAGTGAAGACAGCACCACCGGCTGGCTGGACGACGGTGTTCTCGGCATCGTGCAGCGAGACGATCTCGACATGCAGGCGCTCGAGGCGACCGTGCGCACCCATTCGATGATCGCGGATCCCAAGGGTGTCGGCCTCACCCCCAGGGCGGCTTCCCTTGCGATGGACTCCAGCGGCCTCAATCCCGGCGACGCCGGTCAGGCGCTTCTCTACGCCATCAACCGATTTGCCGAGACCAAGGGCGAAGGTTTCCAGATCGGATCCCTGAAAGAGGGGTTCGACAACATGGTGAAGGAGACCGTTCGACGTGTGGTCGAAGTCCGCGAAACCGTGGAGAAGGACGATATCGAGCTGAACTTCCAGCCGATCGTCGATCTCAAGACCGGCGCGCCGCATCATTACGAGGTGCTCAGCCGGCTGAAGGACGGCGGCTCGCCCTTCGACCTCGTGTGCTTCGCCGAGCAGGTCGGGCTGATCGCGGATTTCGATCTCATGGTCTGCCGCCACGTCATCAACATGCTGGAGGCGCGCGAGACACGCACCATTCCGCTGGCCGTCAACCTGTCCGCGCGGTCCATGGAAAGCCAGGCCTTCGGCCAGGCACTGATCGCGCTGCTGCGTAAATTCCCCGGCATTCGCGGCCGGCTGATGTTCGAGCTCACGGAGAGTGCGGCAATTTCGGATCCGGAGCCGGTGGCCGATCTGATCAAGGCGCTTCGCAAAGCCTCGTTCAAGGTCTGCCTCGACGATTTCGGCAGCGGGGCCGCCGCCTTCCACTATCTGCGCGCCTTTACCTTCGACTATGTCAAGATCGACGGCGTCTACGTCCGTTCGACCAGCCGGCGCGACCATGGCATCCTGAAGGGCATGACCGCGCTCTGCCGCGAGCTCGGTGTGATCTCCGTGGCGGAGATGATCGAGACCGACGTCCAGGCCGACCGTCTGCGCCGGCTCGGCATCGACCTTGGCCAGGGCTATCTGTTCGGCCGGCCGACACCGAATTTGACCTGACGGCCAACGCCGGGTCGGAGGCCGGTGTTCAGCCCACGCTCAGTCCGTACTCCATGCCCGCCTCCTCCAGCCAGGCCCAGAGGTAGCCTGCGAAGGAGCGGCCGACATGGATGTCGACGCTGTCCGCAGCGCGCAGATGGACGAGGGCGGTGATCTTGGCGAGCACCGAACCCGCCACATAGCCGGGCTGCGCGATGCGTGGGTGAAGATCGAGCGGGCATCCCTTGGCCAGAACGTCGAGGGCGTTGGGACCGTTCAGACGAAGGACCGTCCGTCCGGCGGTGATGTCGGTGACGCCGGCGTGGACGCCTTCCAGGGCCGTTCCGAGCCGGGTCGATAGCGTGGCCACGGCATCCTTCGGACAGGTGATCAGCCACTGATCCGGGCCGATCCAGAGAGCGGCGATCCCGTCCTGCTCCACCGACTGGCAGGGTTCGACCGGCAGGAGCAGACCGAGCACGCGGCCGACCGCGCTCATGAAGGCGCGATCCTCAGGATCGCCGCGAAGGTCGAGCTTACCGGCATCGGCGATCTCGGCGAGCCGCACCCCACGCGGCATCCGCTCGCCGACGGTGACGGCAGGTCTCGCATACAGCGTCTCAGCCATGCAGCCTTCCCCCTTCCTGATCGATGAAAACCGGCTCCGTCACCGAGGCTTTGAGCGTGCGGTCGACCATCGGCACATAGACGGTCCTGCCGATCAGATCGCGGCCGCCTTTGACCATGGCGAGCGCGAAACCGCGGCCGAGTTCGGGACTTCGATAGCTCGAGGTGACGTGGCCGATCATGGTCATCGGCACGGTCTGGCCGGGATCGGCGACGATCTGCGCGCCCTCCTCGAGCACGACGCCCGGATCGTCCGGTAGAAGGCCGATCAGCTGCTTTCGATCGCCGCGCTGCATGTCCGCCCGGGCGAGCGAGCGCTTGCCGACGAAGTCGCCCTTCTTCTTCGACACGATCCAGTCCATGCCGAGATCGGCCGGCGTGGCCGTTCCGTCCGTGTCCTGCCCAGTGATGATGTAGCCTTTTTCGGCACGCAGCACATGCATCGCTTCGGTGCCGAACGGCTGCAGATCGTAGCGCTCGCCGAGGGCGAGACAGCGCTCCCAAAGGGCGAGCCCGTAATCCGCGGGGATCTGGATCTCGTAGCCCATCTCGCCGGTAAAGCTGATGCGGAACAGTCGCGCGACGACATCGTCGACTTTCGCTTCGCGCACGCTCATATGCGGGAAGGCCTCCGGATCGAGGTCGACGTCAGTCACCAGTTCTTGCACGAGGTCGCGAGATCGCGGCCCCGACAGCGAGACGGTCGCCCATTGCTCGGTGACCGAAGTGGCAAAAACCTGAAGGTCCGGCCACTCGGTCTGCAGCCATTCCTCCAGCCAGGCGAGCACGCGCGCCGCTCCGCCGGACGTCGTACTCATCAGGTAGTGGGTCTCGCCGAGGCGTGCCGTGACGCCGTCGTCAAACACCATACCGTCTTCGCCGAGCATCAGCCCATAGCGGCAGCGGCCGATCGCGAGCTTGGACCAGGCGTTGGTGTAGATGCGGTTCAAGAACTCGGCGACGTCACGGCCCTTGAGATCGATTTTTCCCAATGTCGAGGCGTCCAGCATGCCGATCGAGCTGCGGGTCGCACGGACTTCGCGGTCGACCGCGGCCTGCATGTCCTCGCCCGGCTTTGGAAAATATCGGGGGCGCTTCCACTGGCCGACATCCTCGAACACGGCTCCGTTCGCCTCATGCCAGGGGTGCATCGACGTCGTTCTGACGGGATCGAACAGCCGGCCGCGGTTCTGGCCGACCAGGGCGCCGAAGGTGACGGGCGTATAGGGCGGCCGGAAGGTGGTGACGCCGAGTTCCTCGATCGGCTGGCCCGTCGTCTCCGAGACGATGCCGAGCGCGATCACATTGCTGGTCTTGCCCTGATCCGTGCCCATGCCGGTGGTGGTGTAGCGCTTGACATGCTCGATCGAGCTGTAGCCCTCTCGAAGGGCGAGCTGGATGTCGGCCGCGGTAACGTCGTTCTGGAAGTCGACGAAGCGCTTGGCCGCCTTTTTCGGCGTCGCCGCCGGCACCAGCCAGAGCGTGCGTGCCGGCGCTTCACTGTCCCTGTCGAGCGTCGGAGCAGAGGGCAGGTCGGCCTCGAAGCCGGCCGCCGCCGCGGCCGCTGCGCCAGCCTCGGCACCGGAGCGCAGCACGTCGCCCAACGGGAAAATGCCGGCGCAGGCTCCGGCCGAGCGCTCGTCCTGCATGGGCGAACCCGGGAGAAAGATCGCGCGTTCGGAATCGTAAAGCGGCCGGCCACGGGACTGGGAATGCAGATGTATGGTCGGATTCCAGCCTCCGGACATGCCGACCAGGTCGCAGTCGATCCACTGAAAGCCGCTTTCCGCCTTGTCGCCAGCGCCGTTCAGCCTGCCGATCTCGACCGCCTGCACCCGCTTGCCGCCCTTGGTGCTGATGATCGCGGAGCCTTCGACGCGGCGAATGCCGGCGGTCGCGGCACGCAGCGCCAGATCACCGCCCGGCCCGTCGCGCGCATCCACCACCACGACATCGGCGCCGGCGGCGTTCAGATCGAGCGCCGTCGCGTAGGCGCTGTCATTGGCGGTGAACAGCACGGCCTTACTGCCGGGGCGAACGCCGAAGCGGTTCAGATAGCTGCGCACCGCGCTGGCCAGCATGATGCCGGGCCGGTCGTTGTCGGCGAAGGTCAGCGGCCGCTCGATCGCGCCCGTGGCCAGCACCACCTGCCTGGCCCGCACTTTCCAGAGCCGCTGCCTCGCATGCGCGCGCGCACCGGCGTCGACATGATCGGTGACACGTTCCAGCAGCGCGAGATAGTTGTGGTCGTAATAGGCGAACGCGGTGGTGCACGGCAGAAGCCGGACCTCCTCGGTCCCGGCAAGTTCGCCGAGCGCGTCGCGCCGCCAGTCGGCGAGCGGGTGATCGTCCGTTTCGTCGAGCAGGCAGCCACCCAACTCGGGCAGTTGATCGGCGAGGATGACGCGCGCGCCGCTTCGGCCGGCCGCGAGCGCCGCCATCAGGCCGGCGGGTCCGGCGCCCACCACCAGAACGTCGCAATGGGCGTAGCGATGCTCGTAGCGAGCGGGGTCCGGCTCGACCGGGGCCCTGCCGAGACCTGCGGCCCTGCGGATCACGCGCTCGTAGACCGAACTCCAGAATGCGGGCGGCCACATGAAGGTCTTGTAGTAGAAACCCGCCGGAAACAGCGGCGACGCCAGGCTGTTGAGCGCACCGACATCGACGCCGACGCTCGGCCAGCAATTCTGACTGGCCGCGACCAGACCGTCATGGAGTTCGATCTGCGTGGCCCGAATATTAGGTTCGGTGCGCGCGCCCTCGCCCATCTGCACCAGGCCGGACGGCTCCTCCGGGCCTGCCGTCTGAATGCCGCGCGGCCGATGATATTTGAAGCTCCGCCCGATCAGATGGATGTCGTTGGCGAGCAGCGCCGAGGCGAGCGTGTCGCCCCGATAACCCTGAAGCTTCTGCCCGTTGAAGGTGAAGTCGACCGGCCGCGTGCGATCGACCCGTCCGCCGCCGGCCAGCCGGTTGCGCTGGTTCGGCATCAATGTCGTCCTTCCACTGATAGAGGCGGGCAATCCTCACCCATCTTGTAGACCGCCAGAAAGCGATCACTGACCGTGTCCCGCGCCGCATTGAACCAACGCCCGCATCCCGCATCATGGCGCCAGCGCTCCAGATGCACGCCCTTCGGATTCTTGCGCATGAAGAGGTAATCCGCCCACTCGTCGTCCGACAGCGAAGACGGCGTCTTCGGCCGCTCGATATGGGCCTCACCGCCGCAATGGAACTCGGTCTCTTCCCTCGGACCGCAAAAGGGACAGGTGATCAAAAGCATCGGCTGTATCTCCCTGATGCGCGACGGCGGTGATCGCCGAAGGCTGATGTGACGTCTCTCCGATCCTGACGATACCGAGCACGACGATCGCCAGGGCGATGGCGCAGGCTGTCTTCAGCGTTTCCCAAGACTTTTGTGTCAGGATCGAGGTGTTCCCTGGTCCATGCGATCCCGGGAGTCCGGTCGCCCGCAAGAGATTCGGCCGCCGGACGGACTCCCACGGTCGCATGGACCAGGTGGGGAGCGTAGCGGCGAGGGGTTAAAGAACTGTTACCGATGTGGTGGCCAAGCACGGCGAAAGGCGATGCTCCTTTCTGCGACGTCGGCGGCCAATCTGAGGCAGCGAGATCACCGCATTTGCCCACCGGAGTCGCGGCGGCCGGCTCGCAGCAGCTTCCTGCTTGATGTGGTGCTCTGACGATCGGTTCCGGCACAAGGGCCACGGCATAGGGCGGCTGGATGCGGCTGGACCGCGCGACATGCCATTTTACCGACGAACGGTTGCCGTCAGGACTCTGCCGATCGCCCTCGATAAACCGGGCCGCATACCATCGAGCCTGGCGGAGGCGGTCTGACGTCGATGAGGTGCGCATCGCACCGGCGAGCGGTGGTGGTGGCCATGTCCGGCCGCCGTCCGAAAACCGGGCCGCATACCATCGGGCCTGGCGGAGGCGGTCTGACGTCGATGAGGTGCGCATCGCACTAGTGGGCGACGGCGGCGGCGCCGTGTTCGTCGACCAGCTCGCCGCTCATGAAGCGGTCGAGGGCGAAGGGCGCGTTGATGGCATGGGGCTCGCCTGTGGCGACGGTGTGGGCGAATACGTGGCCGGAGCCGGGGGTGGCCTTGAAGCCGCCCGTGCCCCAGCCGCAATTGATGAACATGTTTTCGATCGGCGTCTTGCCGATGATCGGGCTCCGGTCGGGCGTGACGTCGACGATGCCGCCCCATTGACGCAGCATGCGCATGCGCGAGAAGGACGGGAACAGTTCGAGGATCGCCTGCAGCGTGTGCTCGACCACGTGCATGGAGCCGCGCTGGCTGTAGGAGGTGAACTGGTCGGTGCCGGCGCCGATCACCAGCTCCCCCTTGTCCGACTGGCTGATATAGCCGTGCACGGCGTTCGACATGATCACCGTGTTGACACAGGGCTTGACCGGCTCGGAGACCAGGGCCTGGAGAGGAAAGCTCTCGATCGGCAGGCGAAAGCCGGCCATGTCGGCGATCACGCTGGAGTGTCCGGCCGCGACCACCGCGAGTTTCTTGCACTTGATCGGACCACGGGCTGTTTCAACGCCGGTCACCCTGCCCTGCTCGGTGAGTACGCCCGTGACCTCGCAGTTCTGGATGATGTCGACGCCGCGGGCGTCCGCACCGCGGGCGTAGCCCCAGGCGACGGCGTCGTGGCGGGCGGTGCCGGCGCGGCGCTGGATCGAAGCGCCGAGGATCGGGTAGCGGGCGTTTTTCGAGGTGTCGAGGAGCGGCTCCTCGGCCGCCACCCGCTCTGTGGTCAGGAACTCGCTGTCGACGCCGTTCAGACGGTTGGCGTGGCTCCTCCGGCTGACTTCCTGCAGGTCGTGCACGGTGTGGGCGAGATGCATGACACCGCGCTGGCTGAACATGACGTTGTAGTTCAGCTCCCGGGAAAGCCCCTCCCAGAGCCTGACCGCATGATCATAGATCCGAGCGCTTTCGTCCCAGAGATAGTTGGAACGGATGATGGTGGTGTTGCGCCCGGTATTGCCGCCGCCGAGCCAGCCTTTCTCCAGCACGGCGACGTCGGTGACGCCGTGTTCCTTGGCGAGGTAGTAGGCGGTGGCGAGGCCATGACCGCCCGCACCCAGCACGATGACCTCGTAGGCCGGCCGGGGTTCCGGACTGCGCCAGACCTTCTCCCAGTGCTTGTGGCCGGTGAGCGCGTTCCTCGCAAGGCTGAAGATCGAATAGCTTCTCATGGCGGCGGACCGTGTCCTGGTTCTGCCCGATCCTCGATCGGGCGGTCGAAAAGGAGCGCATCATCCTGGCAAAAGGGGCCTGATCAGGCAATTCCCGGCTCTTCGATGCCTAGCCTCCGGGCGCGTCCGCATCCTTGGCAAAAACGACCGTTCGGCTTGTCTGTGCGACATCGAACTGCGGAACCGTCGCCCGATGAATCGTCGAAAGAATTCCGGCGCTTATTGACAAAAGGGCGCCGCATTTGCGACATGGCTTTTTTGAACCTGCCGTGCATAGACGAGGTGGGCCATGACGGACACCGGTTCGTCAATCAGAAACGGGAGCTGGAACGAAGCGCCGGAACGGTTCGCCTTCGTGCTCGTCCCCAATTTTTCGCTCATCGCCTTCGCCTCGGCCCTGGAGCCGCTTCGCCTCGTCAATCGCCAGACCGGACGCGAGCTTTATGGCTGGCAGATCGTCTCCAAGGACGGCGGCGCCGTGCGCGCCAGCAACGGCGTGCTGGTCGCGGTCGATCAGAGCCTGGCCGACGTCCGCCTCTCGCCCGGCGGAACCAACCCGACCGTGATCCTCTGTTCGGGTGCCGGCGCCGAGCATTATCACGACAAGGAGATGTTCGGCTGGCTGCGCCGCGCCGACCGGGCGGGCGCCGGCGTCGGCGCGCTCTGCACGGGCGCTCACATCCTGGCGCGCATCGGGCTCCTCGACGGCCACAAATGCACGATCCACTGGGAGAACCTCCCCGGGTTCATGGAGGACTTCCCCGAGATCGAGGTGACCGCCGATCTGTTCGAGGTGGACACCAAACGTCTGACCTGCTCGGGCGGGACGGCCGCGCTCGACCTGATGCTTCATCTGATCGCCGAGAGACATGGCAACGAGATCGCGACCAAGGTGTCGGAGCAGTGCCTGCAGGATCGCATCCGGCAATCCCACGATCACCAGCGCATGCCTTATCGCGTGCGACTGGGGGTCCACAATCCGAAGCTGATCAACGCCATCGAAATGATGGAAAGCAACATCGAAGAACCGTTGAATCAGGAAATGCTTGCGCGCTATATTGGCTTGTCCAGGCGTCAATTGGAACGCCTGTTCAGAAAGCATCTGGGAAGAACACCAGCGCAATACTACCTGGAGCTTCGCTTGGAACGGGCCCGGCACCTTCTCTATCAGACCAGCATGCCGATCATGAACGTGGCGTTCGCGTGCGGGTTCGTCTCGGCCTCGCATTTTTCGACATGCTATCGACAGAAATACGGCCGTACCCCGCGCGCCGAACGTGTCGCGCTTGGCGCCTGAGGCATCGGTGATGCCGGGCAGGGTTGGATCCCGACACCGATGGATGCGCCCGGCGCTCGTTCTGGTATCGGCAGTGCTCCTGGCATCCTGCGCGACCACGCCGCCGTCCAATCCTGACGACATTTGCGGGATCTTCTGGGAAAAGCAGGGCTGGTATCAGCAGGCCAAGCGCACCGAACAGCGCTGGGGCGTGCCGATCCACGTCAAGATGGCGATCATGCGGCACGAGAGCGCCTTTCGTCACGACGCCAAGCCGCCTCGCTACTACTTTCTCGGCTTCATTCCCTGGGGCTATATTTCCAGCGCCGAAGGCTACCCGCAGGCGCTGGACGGCACCTGGAAACGCTATCAACGCGAGAACGGCCGGCGCAGCGCCAGCCGCCACGACTTCGACGACAGCCTCGATTTCATCGGCTGGTACATGGACACCAGCCGCCGGCAGATCGGGCTCAGTCCCGGCGACGCCTACAGCCACTATCTCGCCTATCACGAGGGCCAGACGGGCTACCGGCGCGGCAGCTGGAAGGCCAAGCCGAGCGTGCAGCGCTATGCGCAGAGGGTCGCTGCGACCGCCCATCGCTACAGCCAGCAGCTCGACGAGTGCCGCGAGGGTCTGGAGAATCCCGGCCCCTGGTGGTGGCCGTTCTGACGCGCGGCGTCGGCCGCGCGCCGTCCGTCACGGCTACTGAGCCGCCAGAGCCTGCCGGTAGAAGGTCGACACGTCGTCGGCGATGGCGTCGAAATCGGGATTGCCGGGCTCCGAGACCACGGCGAGCCTGAGATCACCCTCGACCCAGATCTTGAGCGCCGTCTGCGAGTCGTCGCTCAAGACGGGCTGCGACCAGGGCTGGCCCGACGCCTGCCAGAAGAAGACTCCGAGCCGCTGCTCCCGATCGTTCTCGAACTGGAAATGCCCGATCGGCCGCTGCGACGTCGGCACCATGCGGCCGCCGGAAAAGATGAAATTGAACCTCGCGAGATCCGGCGGCGGCACCGAGCGCTCGAAGGCGCGGCTGATCCAGCCATCGAAGTCCTGCGCCCGCTCCGCCGTGAACTCGAGCGGGTAGTCGCGCTCGTAGAAAGAGTAGGCGCGAACCACCTGCGAGGTCAGCAGATCGTCCTCGCTGGGAAAGGGATTGAGTTCGCCATGCAGGAACCAGCCCGCAGCGCCGCCGACGACGAACAGCAGCACCGCCGCCGCGGCTTCGAGGAAGGACCGTCCGCGCGGTACGCCGACCGCGGAGAAGCGTCCGCGCACCGGCGACGCTTCGTTTTCGGCCTGGTGCAGCGCGTCCAGAAGACGGTGCGGCAACGGCTCGTCAAGAATCTCCTGCCCCAGGGCTTTGAGCGCCTCGTTCTGCCGGCGCAGCGCCTCGACGTCGGCGCCGACCTCGGGGTGAGCGAGCAGATAGGCGGCGACACTCGCCCGGTCCCGCTGGCTCAGACGATCGTCGATATAGTCCTGAATGCGGTCTTCGCTCAATATGTCGCGATCAGCCATGGGCGCCGCCGGCCTCCGCCTTTCTGGTGGGTGCTCTTGCGTCGTCGTCGAGCGCCTGACGAAGCAGCTGCCGCGCGCGCGAGGTTCGGGAGCGCACCGTGCCGATCGGAACGCCGATGATGGACGCTGCCTCCTCGTAGGCGAGCCCCTCGATCGCCACCAGCAGCAGCACTTCCCGATGCTCTTCGGACAGGCCGAGGAACGCCCGGCGCACGTCCTGCAGCGCCATATGGGCTTCCTGATTGCCAGGAGTCGCGGCGAGCGTCGGCTCGGCTTCCTCGATGATCGGCGAGCGGCTCTTGCGCCGCAGCTCGTTGAAGTAGCTGTTGCGCATGATCACGAACAGCCAGGCGCGAAGATTGGTGCCCGGCCGCCAACTATCAACCTTGGCGATGGCTCTGGTGAGACATTCCTGGACGAGATCGTCGGCGCGATCGACGTCGCCCACCAAAAACCGCGCATAGCGACGCAGCCGCGGTATTTCGGCTTCGATGAGTTTGATCGTCGATTCCAACGGGCTTCTCCCCCTTGGAGCGCCCATTCGGAGGCTCAGGTTAACTTATTAAACGACATATGGAGAAGGTTTGGAACAGAAATCGATTCTGCTGGACAGCTCGTCATATCATCGTGTGATTGCGCAACGACCGAGCGCCGGTGCATGTGGGCGTCTTAGAATGTGTGCACGGGCAGCGTGTCGTGCTCACCGCGGGCATTCTCGCTCTGAATGCCGTGCGCGCACCAGCCGAGAATAAAGCCGATCGCGAACAGGAGGAAAAACAAAGCGAAGCGCAAAGAAAGTTCCAGAAAGTGGTCGTCAAATCCAGCACCCGGGACGGCGCCGGACGCCGAGCATAGGGGGTGAGCAATCTGGAAAATGTCCGATGGCGGCAATGGTTCCCCGATCTTCGGCGAAATCTGCGCTTCCGTGCTTCTTCGGCGGTTGTCTTCCCTACTTCGTCGACCGCCGAGGCGGTCATGGTCTCAGCTGGTGGCCACGGCGAGCGCCTGCTTCAGCGACTTCTGCGACCAGGGCTTCGGCACGATGCTGTCGCCCGGTCCGGCCAGTCTCGCTGCGATATCGACGAACGCGGTGACGAAGATGATCCTGGTCCTGAACCGCTGGCGAAGGCGGGCGGCGACGTCGGCGCCTGCGGTCGCCCCTTCGGGCAAGGCGAGGTCGATGAGGGCGAGATCGGGTCTGATGCTGTCGGTCAGACCGAGGGCCTCGGCGCGATTCTTGGCGGTGCCGGCGACCCCCAGCCGCTCATGCAGGAGTTCGGCCTCGAGATCGCGCAAGGCGATGAGGTCGTCCTCGACGATCATGCAAAGGCGATTGCTGTAGCCGGCCCTCATGAGCGATCGTGCGTTGGCTAGCCGCACCGGGATGTCGACGGCCTGTTTCTGCAGGATTTCCGCCACGCTCTCGCCGTCCAGCGCCGCCATGGAGGTCAACAACAGGAGCGCGCGGTCGCCGAGCGGCAGCTTGTGCAGCGTGAGCAGGAGTCGCCGGTCGCCTTCGGCGAAATCGTCGAGATCCAGGCGCGGCGCGGGCAGAGCGGGCAGATGGAACTGCCGATAGAGATCCTGGGCCGTTCGGATTCCCTCGACATCGGCGTCGGCCAGAACCCGTTCCAGATGATCGTCGGCGCTTCGCTTGGAACCGAGCAACAGGGCGCCATAGCGCCGCAGCGCCGGCAGATGGTCTTTGGCAATTTTCGTCATTGAACGCCTCCCGGACCTGCGGCCCCGTTCGTTTCCTGCCGATCGAATCGTCGTGTTTCAGCGGATGTCACGCAGCACCTCATGGCTGACGGGCCTCCGCAAGGTCGGCGATCGAACCCTCGATGCGCCAGGCCAGGCCTTTGTCGACGGTCACGCGCTCGATCGTACAGTTCAGCTGCTCGGCGAGCAGCGAGACCAGTTCCAGGCCGATGCCCGCATCGGCCTGCTCCTCGCCGAGACCGACGCCATCGTCGGCCACCGATATATGGAAGCGATCACCGTCGCTGCCGAGGCGCACCGTCACCTTGCCCTCCTGACCTTCGACGAAGGCGTGTCGAAAAGCGTTGGTGACCAGCTCGTTGACGATCAGGCCGAGCCGAACGGCCTTTTCACCATCGCAGGATATGGAGGACAGCGACGTGTCCAGCTGCGTGCCCGGCAGCTTCTGTTCGAAGCTGGCGGCGAGATCGTCGCAGATCGAACGCAGATAGACGCCGAGATCGACACGTCGGCCGTCGACATCGCCAGACAGTTTGCCGTTGACCGCGAGGATCGCCGCGACCCGGTGCTTGATCGTGTCCAGAGCCTGGCTGACCCGTTCGTTCCGCGCTTCCCGCGCCTGGAGCGATACGAGGCTGCTGATCAACTGAAGCGCGCCGCTGACCCGATGCTGCGCCTCGCGGTGCAGCACATCCTTCTGCTCCAAAGCCTGATTCAGAACCTCGCCGAGCTGCGCGCGAAAGGCATAGGCGTAACAGAGCGCCGTGATCGCCAGCATCGAGGTGAGGTAGGTCAGGGCCAGCAGCAGCAGTTCACTCCTGACGTTCCGAAAGATCTCCGAACGGACGAAACCCGCGGCCGCGACCAGATCGAATCCGTCCAGGCCGCGCCTGAGGTCGACATGGGCGGCGCTCTGGTCGCCGAACGGCCAGGATCCGACGATCGTGCCACCGGATTTGTCGAGAAGGGCCACATGTTCGATGAGGGACGACTGCAGCCGGGTCTGAAAACGATCGAGGAACTGCATGTCGATCTCGGTCATCAGGAGAAACGACGGCACGGCTTTGGGATCATCGTTCGGGACGACGCCATAGACCAGCGGCACGAATCCATGTCCACCGTCCTCGGCCTCGATCGGCCGGGCCAGCGCGAAGGTCTGTCCGTCGAAGGCGCGCTGGATAAAGGGTTGACCGGCGAAACTATGCCCGGCGAGGCCGTCGTCCGCAGTGACCGCGATGACCTTTCCGGCCCTATCGAGCGCTGCAAGACCGCCGAAACCGGTACCGTGAATGATCGCCTCGATTTCGCCGAGGGCGGCCTGGAGGGCCTCCGGCCGGGCCGCCAGTCGTGCGATGTCGTGGTTTTCCTTCAACCGTTCCTCGCTCGAACGCAGGAGCTCCTCGGCGGCGGTCAGGATGGAAGCCAGCTGGCCGACCGCGACCGTGGTTGCCTGTTCGGCGATCTCGACCATCTGGTCGCGCATCCGGTCGTAGAGGTCGAACCCGGTCATCCCGGTCAGGGCGGTCACGGCCAGGGCCGCGGGAATCCACATTCGCCAGGGAAAGAAGGGGGGGCCCCTCATCACGATCGGCGCTTCGTCGGGGGCCGGCTGCGCAGGGCCTCCATCAGGCGTTCGGGCACCGGCTCGTTCAGCATGTCCGCCGCCATGCGGTGCAGCTCATCCAGCATCCAGTCGGACGACTGGATCTCGTCCGGCGGCGATCGGGAGGCCGTCTCGGACATTGCGCTCGGCTGTCGGTGCAGCCTTCTGAGGACCCGAACCGGCGAGCGCCCGTCATTCTCACTGTCAGCCATGAACGCCATGCTCCTGTCGGGCAGGATAACCATCGCCCTCGTGACTGAAACGATCGTCTACCGATTGCGTTCCAGCGCGATGCGGAGATCATTCACGTCTTCCGTCGGCCTTCGCCGGATGCACCGCCATTGCGCTGCAGAAGCTCGGCCATGACGCCGAGCGCCAGCGCCGTGCCGACCGCACCCATCGGGCGCCGGCGGATGATGCCGAGGACACTCGGCAGGAGCCGGCTCGCCTCGCGCATCACGCCGCCATGGCGACGTCGCTGAATGACGACGACAAGGGCAAGCAGCAAGGCCACGGCGGCCAGGCAGACAGCGGTCAAAAGCGTCGCGACCGGGGGCGTGACGATGGTCAGGAACGCCAGCAGGATCGACGCGATCAGGAAGCCGATGACGGTCAGGGCGAGGACCAGGACGAGCGCGATCAGCACTCCTCTCACGGCCGCGCGCCTGGCGGCGCGACCGCTCAGCATCGGATCGACGACGTGGTTCTCATCACGGCCGCCGGCTAGCGGCGATCCATCAGTCGCGTGATCAGCATGCCGGCGCCGAACGCTGCGAGAAGGCTGAGAAGCGGCTTTTCCTTGATCGTGCGCTCGACCTCGGCGATCGACGCTTCGCCCTGGCGGCGCACCCGTCCGGAGGCACGCTCGATCTCGCCGCGCAGCTCCTCAAGCTTCTCCGCACCAAGGTTCTGAGCGTCCTCGAGAGCCGAACCGCCGAGATCCTTCATGGTCTTGGTCAGGGAGGAGAGATCCGCACGCAGCTTCTCGATATCGTCCTGGAGCTTGCTCAGATCATCCGACGCATCGTTGGATGAAGTCGATTGTCTCGCCATGTCGATAAACCTCTCCAGCTGTTCTCCGGCATCACGCCGGGGGGAGTGACCGCGATCGGCTCGGACGTCCGCGTGGCGGGACCATATCCGAGGCCGGCGGAAAAACAAAATACCGATTGCGTCGACGCGCCGCCTCTGCACGCCGGCGCCGCAGAATCTCGACTCGAAGTCTGGAACTTTCTCGCGTTCTGGCCATTGCTCCTATGAGGGATGCAGGCCAACCGCCAGTGGCAGCAATCATGCAAAGCAGCAAAATCTTCCTGGGGAAAGCGTCGATCAGCACCGCGACCGCCACCTGCCTGTTCCGGGTTTTTGCGATCGTGCTCGCCGGCCTGATCTTCGCGTCCCTGATAGACGTCGCCGACTTCGGGACCACCTTCGCGATCTTCCTGTCGATCAGCGGCATCCTGCGCGGCACGGCGGCGACGATCGGCGCGGACGACTTCTGGGCGCAAGATCTGAATCGCTGGGACGAAACCGCGCTCCTGGTCCTGCTCGGCATGCTCGTCTACTGATCCGAAGACACCGCGGGACATCGCCTCGTCCACGGAGACGACCTTCGACCTGGGAGCGCATAGTTCCTGCCGCTCAATCCTGCACGTCTTCGGCGGTGTCGCTCAGCGTGTCGCCAGCGGATTCCACATCTCGACCGAAGCCGGAGACCGTGTTGCAGGCCGAAAGCGTCAGCAGCGATGCGAGCAGCAGGCTCGGGACCAGCCAGGTCGTAAGTGCTGCGGATGGCGCCCTGCGATTAGGCATGATCGGTTTTCCTTTCATCGGATGACGAATTGCAGTGCTTCGATCATTCAACACAGAAAGCAACGTATGGTTCCGTGACAGGGGGCGATCGAACAATGCGATAAACCTGCCGGGGAACCGATCACCTCGTCAGGGGTTCTTGTGATTGGAAGCGTGGTCGGCCTCTGCGCCGGCCGTGCTCCAGCCCCCAATGCGACCGCCGTCTCCATCCCCCCAAAGCCGACGGCGGTCGCTCCGGCGGCCGTCTTGCCGGAACTGTTTTCGGCAGACTTGGGGAGCTGCGAGCTTCCGGGTCAGGCTGCTCCTGGCCCGGCGATGCGCGTCTCAGCTGACGATGGCGCGCAACATCCAGATCGCCTGTTCATGAAACGCCATACGCTCGGTCAGCATGTCGGCGGTGACGTGGTCGTGCAGTTCTTCCGCCATCTCGGTGACCGATCGCAGCCGCTGGACGATGGTTTCGTGATCCCGCGCCAGATTGGAGATCATGTCCTCCGCGGTCGGATTGCCGGTGTCTTCACCGAGTCCGGTGAGCGGGATCAGTTCATGCATGCTGCTGGGCGCCGGATAGCCGAGAGCGCGCACACGTTCCGCGATGTCGTCGGCGGCGGCAAAAAGATTCTCGTATTGCTTCTCCGTGAGCTCGTGGATGCTGACGAACAGCGGTCCGACCACGTTCCAGTGATAGGCCTGCGTCTTGATCAGCAGCACGAAGGTGTCGGCCAGCAACCCGTTCAGGCCGTTGGCGAGCCGTTTTCTATTCTCGATCCCGGTATCCGGGTGTTCGACATCCGCCTTGTTGCCAAGAACGCTGTCCATGTCGCATCTCTCCTCTGCTCGAAGGCCGACGACATTCTACATCGTCGGATGCATAGATAACGCCGTCGGCCGCGGTGACAATAGGGGCTTCCACGATCGCGCGCGCCGCCGACGAAAGCACCGCTCGACCTTGAACGCGACGAGCGCTGCGGTGGACCTCGACCGCAGCGCTCGTCTTTCATCAAGCCCGGCCGTGCGCGCCGGGCCGAGAACGGAAACCGCTCAAGTCAGAGCCTGGCCTCCCAGTCCTTGACCTGCTGCTCGGCCTCCTCGCGCGCAATGCCGTAGCGTTCCTGGATCTTGCCGACCAGCACGTCGCGATTGCCTTCGATCTGATCGACCTCGTCGTCGGTCAGCTTGCCCCAGTGCTGCTTGACGTTGCCCGTCAGCTGCTTCCACTTGCCTTCGATCTGATCCCAATTCATGACGGTGTCCTTCGTTGTGATGGAGTTCGAAACCACTTCGATGCGTGTCACCGCATCGACATCATGGCGCCCTGCCTCTGGTGAAATGCATGACCAGACCGGCGATGAAGAGCACCAGGAAGATGAAGAAGAGAATCTGCGCAATGCCGGCGGACGCCGAGGCGATGCCGCCGAAGCCGAAGACCGCGGCCACCACGGCCACCAGCAAAAAGATCAGCGCCCAATAGAGCATGACGAAACTCCCTCGCATGATGAAACCCGAAACGCGCCCGTCTGCCGGGCGACGTTCACGGCTGTCATTGAAACGCAGCTCGGGCGCTTCGGTTCCCTCGACATCGAGGCTGGGATGTGCAATGAGCCACGCCTCCATCTCGACGCATAGGCAGCAGGATGACGGCCCAGCTCCTCTATCTTAAGGACCGGCTGCGCGCCAGTTTCTGGCTCGTGCCGGCGCTGATGACGTTGCTGGCACTCGCGCTTGCCCTGGCGATGCTGTGGATCAGCTCGGAACCCTGGTCAGAACGGTATTTCCGGTGGCTGTCGATCGGCGGAACGGACGCCGACGGGGCGAGGCTCGTGCTCTCGACCATCGCGGGCTCGATGATCACCGTGGCGAGCCTGGTCTTTTCCATGACCCTGGTGGCGCTGACGCTGGCTGCGGGCAATATCGGGCCGCGGCTGATCGACCGCTTCATGGACAATCCGGTCAACCAGGTGGCTCTCGGCCTGTTCCTCGCGACCTTCGTCTATGCGCTGATCATTCTGCGCGCGATCACCGACGACGCGCCGCATTTCGTGCCGCATCTGGCGGTCAGCCTCGCCATGATCATGGCGCTCTTCAGCTTCGGCTGGCTGATCTACTTCATCCACGATCTCGCACGATCGATTCAGGTCGACAACGTCGTCGCCAGGGTGGCGAACGAGCTGAAGAGTTCGATGGAGGCGCTGATCGAGAGCGACGCCGCTGCAGTCTACGTGCCGCTTGACGACACGCCGAAGGCGACACCGATCAGGATGGGCGACACCGGCTATGTTCAGGCGATCGCCACCGAGAAGTTGCTTGAACTCGCGAGCGAGAAGGACGTGATCGTCAGGCTGCGCCATCGCCCGGGGCATTTCGTTCTGCCCGCGACGATCGTCGCGGACGTGATCGGCCCGGCGGACGAGGTCGGCGACGAACTTCGGGAATCGATCGTGCTCGGTCCGAAACGAACTGCGGCGCAGGATCGCGAATACGGCATCGCCCTGATCACCGAGATCGCCGGACGGGCGCTCTCTCCCGGCATCAACGATTTTCCGACCGCGATCGCCTGCGTCGATCACCTGGTCAAGGCGCTGGACGTCGCCTTCCAGCGTGGCCTGCCCGCCAACGGTTTTCTCGACGGCGACGGAAAGCTCCGGCTGGTCGCGCAGCCGATCACCATCGACGGCCTCGCCGACGCCGCCTTCCATCCGCTGCGACAGATGGCGCGCGACAATGTTCCGGTCATGCTGCGGCTGCTCGAAGGGCTGACCGCGCTGACCGACGGCGAGCCCTGCGCCGAGGCCGTCGACGCGATCCGGCGGCATGGCCACCTCGTCCATCGGGCGGCGATGGCCGAGGACTATGACGAAGTCGATCGTCGCGCGATCGACGAGCGCTTCGAGAGGCTTGAGGCGCGCCTGGCTGCCCTTCGGCCGGAAGGCGCGCGCGACGCGCCTGCGATCTCCTGACGCGGAAAGGCGACGTTGGCCATCGTGCGTTGATGATGACCTCGTTCCTCGCTAGCCTCGATCGCTCACCCGCCTCGCAGGCAGCTGGAGATGATGCATGTCGAAAAAACCGGTTGTGGTCGAGCGCGCGGATTGGGCGACGAAGGAAGGGCTCTGGCATGGCAATCTCGAGGGCCGGACGATCGGCACCGATGCAACCCTCCTCTTCGTCACTGCCGAGAAAGTCGGCGACGGCCCGCGCTGGCACGTCCATCCCTATGACGAGCTGTTCATCATCCGAACCGGAAGGGCGCTGTTCACCATCGGCGAGGACAAGATCGAGGCGAAGGAAGGCGACATCCTGCTCGGTCCAGCGGGCGTGCCGCACAAATACGCCAATCTCGGCCCAGGTCTCCTGGAGTCGATCGACATTCATCTGAGCGATCGCTGGATCCAGGAGGATCTCGACGACCCGGAACTCGGCTAGCGGCGTGATCACCTCATTCGCCTTCACCGTCGCAGCGTTCACCAGAGCGAGGATATTGCCATGACTTCCGACCCGCCGACACCCGAGCCACCGATCGAACCGCCGGAGGAGCTGCCGGCGGAAACCCCGATCGAGGAGCCGGGCGAGCCCGTGCCCGAACAGCCGCCCGAGCCACCGCCGGCCTGGCCGCCCGGCGAGGTCCCGACGGAAGTGCCCGACGACCGGCCGCAGGAGCTGCCGCCCGATCCCGACCACACACCGCGGCAGACCTGAACCCCGTCGGTCGAACGGCGCGGGCCCATCCTCCTGCATCGCCCCGTCCCCGCACCGCCCGCCTATGGAGACGTCAATGAAGCCCACTCGCCATCATACCCTCACCCTGCTCGCGGGCTTCATCTGGCTCTGCGGAGGATCGGTCGCCGCCGAAGAAATCGGCGAGGTTTCGACGGTCTACAAGTTCCTCTCGCCGGATCACAAGATCGTCGTCGAGGCCTTCGACGATCCGGATGTCGAGGGCATCACCTGCTATCTCTCCCGGGCCGACGCCGGCGGATTCAAGAGCATCGTCGGCCTGGACGAGGATCCCTCCGATGCCGCCGTCAACTGCAAGCAGGTCGGACCGGTCCGGGTGCATGGCGAGGTCGAGGACGGCGAGCAGGTGTTCAGGAAACGCACGTCGCTGATCTTCAAATCGGTTCAGGTGGTACGCTTCTTCGACGAAAAGCGGAAGGTCTTCGTCTATCTCTCCTATTCCGACCGGCTGATCGAAGGCAGTCCCAAGAACACCGTGTCGGCGGTGCCCGTGACCGCCTGGATGGGTCAGGAACCCGACCTTTCCGCGATCGACGACTGAGAACTCGGCCGCCTCGCCTTTGGGGCTGCGGGTCCGCGTTCGAGATGGTCCAGGACCAGGCGCACGTTCTTCTGATTGGCCTTCCAGGCGAAGTCGAAGAGGTCGCCGAGCACGGGAACAGCACCCAGCACGACGTCGATCCCGACATTGACGCCCATGCGCAGAACCTTCGAGATCGGCATGCCGATCCTGAGCGCCTCGGCCGCCAGATAGAGCGAAACGGCGCCGGTGGCGGCGTCGCCGAATCCCGGGATCAGGCCGAGAATGCCGTCCAGCCCGAAGCGGCGGCCGGTGCCCGGCAGGCGAAAACGATCGTCGAACAGATCGGCGAGCCAGCGAAGGCGCCGGAGCGTCCGCCGATGCTGCTCCGGCAGCTCGGCCGTGGTCGGTTCAACGTCGAAGGATGATCCAGAGCGCATGAACGATTCCCGGAAGCCAGCCCAGAAGAGTTAACAGGATGTTCAGCCAGAAATGAATGCCCAATCCTACCTGCAGGAAGACGCCGAGCGGCGGCAGGAAGATGGCGAGGAGGATGCGAACGATGTCCATGGACGACACTCTTTCGTTTTGCGGTCCGGATCTTGGAGATAACACCTCTGGTCCGGCCGGGTTCCCTCGGCCGCGGTCGATGGCGTGCGCCGGCACAAGGACATGGCTGAAGTGAGGCCGCCTATTCGGGGCAGCTGGAATCGGGAACGCCAGGTTGTACGTCCCGTCATGTCGGACTAGCTTCGCCCGCGGAAGGTTCAGGGAGGACGAGGTGGCGGCCGATCCGGCGGCGATCGAAGGCGTGCAGGCGAAGCCGGACGGGGCCCGCGAATTGGAAAACGGCGGTGCGGGCGAAGGGTCGCCGACGTCCGATACTGCCCTCGATGGGCTCGATCGGCGCATCGGAACCGCCTGGTCGATGCGATCTCTTCGCACCTGTCTCGGCTTCGCGCTGGTCTATTGCTGGATCGCCTATTTTCTCGGCTGGGGGCTCGGCGGTTCGGGCAGGCTGGGCGGCGTCCGGCTGCTCGCCGATCCCGATCAGCCGGCACGGATCGTCGGCGCGCTAAGCGCCATCGCCTTTCCTCTGGCGGCGATGGCGGTCGGGCGCATTCTCGGACGGCTGGAACGGCGCTTCAAGCTGAAACTGGTGCGCTGGCGCCGGATGCGATCCCGGCACTATCGCACGCGGCTTCGCCTCGCCGACTTCGAGCGGCGCTATCGCTGGTTTCTGGGGCTGGTCTTCGGTGCGGCCCTGGTCGCCGTCCTGATCTGGTTTCGCCGCGGCGACGTCGCCGCTTTCGCCATCGTCTTCTCCTGGCTGGCGCTGGGCCCGGTCTCCGGCATCGCCGTGGCGCGCCGTTTCGCAAGCCCGACCTCCCAGGGCCTGGCCGCGCTCGTCGCAGGCTTCGGCTCGATCACCGGCGCCGTTCTGCTCATTCTGGCATTCGCGGGTGCTGGCGTCTCGGCCTTCGCCTTCGCGATCCTCGGCATCACCAATGTCGCCTTCGCGGGCGCGCTCGGCTTTCTTCTGGAGATCGTGATGGGCGGTGTCTTCACCCTCGGCCTGGCGCTCGCCGGCGCCGGTGTGGCGACCGTCGCGCTGGCGCTCGCCGGGGCGGGAACCGGCATCGCCACGCTCACCGGCGTGGCCACCATGTCACGCGCTGGGCTCGCCGCTTCGGCCATTTTGATGAGCGGGGCGGCGATCGCCACGCTCGCCTTCGAGGAGGCCGCCGTGCTGTCCGCGGCGATCGGCGGGATCAGCGCGCTCGCCGTGGCGGCCGCGGTCTCGCATAATCGGATGGGACGGCACGGCGCCTATGCCGGCGCCATCGGCGCGATCGCGCTCCTGACCCTGGCCGCGGTCCTCCTCGGCTGGGGCGACCGGCCGCTGGTGATCTTCGCGGTCAGCTTCTTCTTCCTCCTGCCGGCGCTCCTCGGCCTGGTGCTCTGGGGCGCCTTCGCCGCGATGCGAAGCCTGCTCGGCGCGCCACTTGCGACGAGCCGAGGCCCGGTGAGAACGCTTTTCGCCCTCGTCGCCTCTGCCGTGATCGCGTCCCTCGCCGTCGGTGCCCTCGCCTTCCTTCTCGGCTATGGCGCCGAAAGCTACGATCAGCTCGCAGGCTGGCGCGCCGGCCGATCGGCCCTCGATCTCGAACCGATGATCGCGCACGCGGTCGGCCAGCCCCTGGGCGAGGGGCTCTGGCTCTCCACCCTGCTGCTGACGCCCACTTTGCCGCTCGTCTTCCTGACCGCCGGCCTGATCACCGATGGTCTGTTCGCGCTGCAGCCGAACGATTATCGATGGCGTCACCTCATCTTCCGAAGCGCCGGTTTCGCGCTCGCGACTCTCGGGGTTGCCTCGGCGATCTGGATCGTGAACGCGGCGGAGAACATTGACGTCGCTGCCCTCCTGGGCCGTCTGGCCGAAGAAGGGATCGCGCAGGCCCGCTCGCTGCGCGACGTCGCAGACTGATGAACCACGGCCGACAGGCGCCCTCGGCTCACTCCACCGTGACGGACTTCGCCAGATTGCGCGGCTGATCCACGTCGGTGCCCTTCACCACGGCGGTGTGATAGGCGAGGAGCTGGATCGGGATGGCGTAGAGGATCGGCGCCACGACCGGATCCACCTCCGGCAGAGTCACGGCCGTGTGGACGTAGTCGGCGAGCTTGTCGCAGCCGGCCTGGTCGCTAAGGAGAATGACCTTGCCGCCGCGCGCCACGACTTCCTGAAGATTGCTCGCGGTTTTCTCGAACAAGGGGTCCGGCGGGGCGACCACGATCACCGGGACATCCTCGTCGATCAGAGCGATCGGCCCGTGCTTGAGCTCACCGGCAGCGTAGCCCTCGGCGTGGATGTAGCTGATCTCCTTCAGCTTCAGCGCCCCTTCGAGCGCTATCGCGAAGGCGGTGCCGCGGCCGAGATAGAGCACGTCACGGGCCGGGCTGATCTCATGCGCGATGCGTTCATAAAGGTAGTCCTGCATGAGGACCTCGGCCGCGCGCGCAGGCACCTCGTCCAGCGCCTGGGTGAGCGCCGCCTCGCGCTCGGGCGAAAGCTTGCCGCGCGCGCGAGACGCGCCGATCGCGAGGCAGGCGAGCGTGGCCAGCTGGGTGGTGAACGCCTTGGTCGAGGCGACGCCGATCTCGGGCCCGGCGAGCGTGCGCAGATAGCAGGACGCTTCGCGCGCGAGCGTGCTTTCGGGGACGTTGACCACGGCGAGCGTCGGCAGGCCCTCGCGCTGGACATGGCGCATCGCCTCGAGCGTGTCCATGGTCTCGCCGGACTGCGAGACGAAAAGCCCCGCACCCTCGGCGTCGAGCGGCGTGCCGCGATAGCGGAACTCCGAGCCGATGTCGACGTCGGTCGGCAGGCCGGCGAGCTGCTCGAACCAGTATTTCGCGACCATGCAGGCGTAGGATGCGGTGCCGCAGGCGACCATGGTGAGCCGGCTCAGCGAGGCGAAGTCGATGGGCAGATCCGGCAGCTGGATGCGGTGATCTGCCGGGCTCGCGAAAGCTCGGAGCGTGTCGCCGAGGACGGCCGGCTGCTCGTGAATCTCCTTGTGCATGAAATGGCGGTAGTTGCCCTTGCCGATCAGCGCGCCGGAAAAGGCGGTCTGCGTGATCGGCCGTTCGGCGGCATCGCCATAGGCGTCGAAGATCTCGGCGCCGTCGGGGCGGATGACCGCCCAGTCGCCCTCCTCCAGATACTGGATCCGGTCGGTCAGATTGGCGAGGGCGAGCGCGTCCGAGCCGACATACATCTCGCCGTCGCCATAGCCGATCGCGAGCGGGCTGCCGCGCCGGGCGCAGATCAGCAGATCCTCGTGATCCTCGAACAGGAGAGCAAGCGCGAAGGCGCCTTCCAGCCGGTCCAGCGCGGCCTTGGCGGCGTCGATCGGTCCCATGCCCTTGTCGAGATTGGCGCTGACCAGGTGTGGCACCACTTCGGTGTCGGTCTGGGTGTGAAAGCGGTGGCCCTTCTGCAGGAGCTCGTGACGCAGGCTCTCGAAGTTCTCGATGATGCCGTTGTGGACGACGGACACGCCGCGCGCTTCGTGCGGATGGGCGTTGTCCTCGGTGGGTGCGCCATGGGTGGCCCAGCGGGTGTGGCCGATGCCCGTGGTTCCCGAAAGCGGATCGCGCTCGAGCACGGCTTCCAGATTGACCAGCTTGCCTTCGGCGCGGCGCCGCTCGATCCGCCCCCCGACCAGGGTGGCGATGCCGGCGCTGTCATAGCCCCGATATTCGAGCCTCTTCAAGCCTTCGAGCAGGAGCGGGGACGCCTGCTGGCGGCCCAGTATTCCAATGATTCCACACATGGGCGCTTCAATCCTTCGGCGACGAAGTCGGGCCGGCTTTTTCCCGGTTTTGCGGCGGGAGTATAGCGACCGCGAACGGGGCCGCAAGCGCCCGTTAGCAAAGTAGCCGTGTTTACGACAGCCCGGTACGGCCGACACCGATGCCGGGCTGCGCCGGGTCGGATGCGATGGTCAGCGGGCGGGTTTCGCCAGCGGGGCGTCGCGCAATCGTCGAAAGCCCGTCGCGTACCAGACGAAGCCGATCAGCTGAACGGCAAGGCAGGCGCCGAAGCCGAACTGATAGCCCCTCGGGTCGTAGCCGCCCGCTACGGTCGACGGGAACAGGTCGATGATTTCGCCGATCGCATATTGCGTGCCGAATGCGCTCGCGAAGATTAAAAGGTTCATCGCCGTGTTCGCGCGCCCCGACAAAGCGGCGCCGTAATAAGAGGAGAGCCAGGGATAGGCGAGGATCGCCACCTGGCCGGTCATGCCGAAGACCAGCCAGGCCGGCAAAGTGAGCCCCGGAACCGGAAAGATGATCAGGGCTTCGGTGACCAGAAAGGCCACGAGAAAGCCGTTCATCACGGTCAGGATGTGGACACCCCGGCGCTGAAACCAGTCGGCCACGGCACCGCTCAGGAGGATGCCGACCATGAAGGCGGCGGCGACCAGCAGGAGATGGGTCGCGACCGCGCCCCTGTCCATGCCGGCGACGTCACGGAACCAGGGGCCGGCCCAGAGCGACTGGATCGCGATGTGGGCGCCCGCGGTCGCGGCGAGAAGCGGTGCAAGACGCCAGAACGCCGGGTCACCGACGATGCCGCCGATCGCCCTGATCTGCGCCCGGAGGCCGCCGCCGGTCGGCGAGGTCGGTTTTTCCGGCACGACCAACAGGATCATCATCGCCACGGCGAAGGTGATCAGCGAGAGGCCGACGAACACGTTTCGCCAGCCGAAAGCCTGCACGCTGAAGTCGACCGGCTGGGTGGCGACGATGATGCCGAGCGCGCCGAAGGACATGACGACGGCGTTGGCGAGCGCACGGCGTTTTTCCGGCACCCAGAGCACCACCGCCTTGAAGCCGCTCATCAGACCGCCGGCGAAACCGAGGCCGATCAGCGCGCGCGCCAGGGTGAGCGTAAGGAAGCTCTCGCCGAATGCGAAGGCAAGCGATCCTAGACCTGCCAGCGCGATCAGGGCGCCCTGCACGCGCCTCGGTCCGTAACTGTCGAGCAGCACGCCGAGCGGCAGCTGAAACAGCGCGAAAGCGAGCAGATAGGCGGATGTCAGAAAACCGAGCTCGGCGGCACTCAGCCCCACGTCGCGCGCCAAGTCCGGGCCGACCACCGCGTTCACGGAGCGATAAAGCTGGGAGAGAAAATAGCCGACGGCAAACGGCAGCAGCACCGTCATGAAGACGACGAACGGCCCGCTCCTCGTCCCGCTGGCGGTCCTCTGGCTCATGTGACCATCTCGATCGTCAGGGCGGCGTTCCCGCCATTCGGGACATCGCGTTTCGGCGTCATGGCGCCTTCCTGTCGCCGGCATGCACCACAACCGGCTGACATCTGTCGACGATAAGGAAATATGGGCCAACAAAGCAAGACCGGCCCCTGACGGGCCGGCAATCGGAAGCGTGATCCATCGGATTGTCCGCGCTTCCCAACCTCGCGTTTTTTCGGTGAAAGGCGTCTTCACCTGGCCTGCACACCGCGATGACGTGTTCGCCTTTCGCGCGATATTCAGACCAAGCGGCCTTCGCCGTTTGTCACAGCAATCGATCGCTTTTCGTGGCGTTGCTTCCGCCAACTCAGCGACCGGCCTCCCCGAGATCCGCCGGATGAACGTTGACCCCAACGCCAGAACATTAGGCGACTTTTCCGCGCAAGGTCAAACATTTTTCCACTGTTTGAAAACTCGTCTGCAAGCCTGCCCGCGGCCATGCTGGCCGCACCATCTGTTTTTCCGGGCGGAATCGCGTCTTTTGGGTGTCCGACCCTGTCTGATCACCACGAAGGTGAACCGTGAGCGGCCCTTTCGAGGGATTGCGGACGGACGTCTTCGGCCGCCCCGACGTCGGCTTCGGTCGAGGTCGGAAGCGCCTTCAGACGTCTTTTGGCGCGCGGAGACGGCGGCTCGCCATCGTCGCACTTCGGTAAAATGCGCGGCGAAGACTGGCACATCCCACGCAATTCGCTACTCTCCGGGCGCCGACCGCCGATTTGACGAGGGGAAAGAACGGGTGACCGATATCGTCCTGCATTTCACGCGCGAGGAGTATCATGACCGTATCGCGAAAACGCGAGCGGCCATGGAGAGTTACGGCGTCGAGCTTCTGATCGTCACCGATCCTTCGAACATGGCCTGGCTGACCGGTTATGACGGCTGGTCCTTCTACGTCCATCAGGCGGTTCTGCTGTCCCTGGACGGCGAGCCGATCTGGTTCGGCCGGGGCCAGGACGCGCCGGGCGCCAAGCGCACCGTCTTCATGGATCGCGATCGGATCATCGACTATCCCGACCATTACGTGCAGTCGACCGAGCGCCATCCCTTGGACTTTCTCTCCGATCTCCTGACGTCCTGGGGCTGGGACAAGAAGAGCATCGGCGTCGAGATGGACAATTATTATTTTTCGGCCGCGGCGTTCGCTTCGCTCTGGAAGCATCTGCCGAACGCGACCTTCAAGGATTCGACCGGCCTGGTGAACTGGCAGCGCGCGGTCAAGTCGCCGACCGAACTCGACTACATCGCCCGCGCCGCCCGCATCATCGAGGCGATGCACGCCAAGGCCTACGAGCTGATCGAACCCGGCCTGCCCAAAAATCAGCTGGTCGCCGCCATCTACCAGACGGCGATTATGGGCGCCGACGGGCATGGCGGCGACTACCCCGCGATCGTGCCGCTGGTGCCGTCCGGCGTCGACGCTTCGGCCGCGCATCTCACCTGGGACGAGCGCCCGTTCAAGGCGGATGAGGGGACGTTCTTCGAGATGGCGGGCTGCCATCGCCGCTATCACTGTCCGATGTGTCGGACCATCTATCTCGGGGAGCCGCCGCAAAAGTTCCTGGACGCCGAAAAAGCCGTGATCGAAGGCATCGCCGCAGCGCTGGAGGCGGCGAAGCCGGGCGCTACCTGCCATGAGGTCGAAGCCGCCTGGCGCGCCGTGATCAATCGCCATGGCATCGAAAAGGAGACCCGCTGCGGCTATCCGATCGGCCTCAGCTACCCGCCGGACTGGGGCGAACGCACCATGAGCATCCGCCAGGGTGACCACACCGTGCTCGAGGAAAACATGACCTTTCATTTCATCCCCGCCATCTGGCAGGAGGACTGGGGCCTCGAGATCACCGAGAGTTTTCGCGTGACGCCGACGGGCGGCGAGCCGTTCTGCGACTATCCGCGAAAGCTGTTCGTCAAGGATTGATGGGCCGACGCAGGCCGGCGTTCGCCGGCTGGACTCGATCCGTCCAATCGCTATAAGGACAAATCCGCCGTCCGCCGGTGGCGGGGGCCCGTAGTTCAGTGGTCAGAACGCGCCGCTCATAACGGTGTTGTCGCAGGTTCGAATCCTGCCGGGCCCACCACCCCCCGACGGGGGTGGCCGGACTTGTAGAGAGCCTGGAAGACGGGGGCCGCAGCTCGGTTAGGAGAGCGCGGCGCTATCGGGGGCTCGGTTCGATGCCTTTCGTTCTTGGCGCCGGGTTGGCCTGCCTGACGTCTCCCCGGAGCTACGGGCGGTTCCCGCTCTCCTCGGCCACCATGTCGGCGACGATCCGACGGTACATGTTCGGTCCGCGGTCGATCGCGATCCTGAGCGGCTTTCGCGCCGGCGATTTCAGCTCTTCGGCCTGGATCGCCTCCAGAACCTCCTTGTCCTCGGCGAACGCGATGCGGAAGAGCTCGTTCATGCGATCGCCGGCGCCGTCCTCGTCGGTCGCGGCGTTTCTGATGTGCATCCAGTGGTCGACGGTGGTGGTGGCGTCGACGGGGGTGAGGAAATGCAGCGCGAAAATGCGCATGCCCCTGTCGCGCTGGTCTTCGTCGAGCCCGAGCTCGCTCGAGCTCCCGAAATCGATGACCGAGGTGCAGGGCGGGTGCAGGTAATAATAGTGCCAGCGGTCGACCACGCCCTCGAAATTGCCGAACGCCTTGAAGAAGCCGACGGGCTCGGCACCCCTGATCCAGCGGCTGGTGACCACGACATCGCCCTGGCGCTCGACGCGGATCGGCACGTCCTCGCTCGCGGCATTGCCGAGGGTCGTCGGATGGACGAAGCTGACATGGGCGGGATCGCAGAGATTCTCGGCGACGTTCAGAAAATGCGAGCCGATCTGCAGATGGTCGCCGTAATGGACCGCCCAGCCCTTGGCCTCGAATTCCGGCATGTCGTAGACCAGGCCTGGATCGGCCCGGTCCGCCTCGCCCATCCAGACCCAGACGATGCCGTGGCGCTCATGGGTGGGATAGCGATGCACATGGGCCGACGACGGCAGATTGTCCTGGCCCGGCACGCGCACGCAGCGGCCGTCCGGCCCGAAGGTCATGCCGTGATAGCCGCACTGCAGGTCGTCGCCGAGCAGCCGCCCTTTGGAGAGCGGCAGATAGCGGTGCGGGCAGCGGTCCTCGAGAGCGATCACCTCGCCCGCTTCGGTGCGATAGCAGACGACGCCCTGCTCCAGCATGGTCAGCGGCTTCAGCGAGCGGTCGAAATCCCCGGACCAGCCCGCCACGTACCAGGCATTCCTGACATACTCCATCACCCCTCCCCCCAGGCGCGGCCTGGACCATTGACGTGTTCCAGCCTAGGCGGAGACGGTGGGGGCAGGCAATGCTGCTGCGGAGATCGCGGGGACCGTCGCGGGTCTCAGATTTCGGCGGCACGCCCTCGAACGCCATTATCCCCAAGAGAGTTCGGAGGCCGCCGCCCGCTCAGGCAAGTCCACGCCCTCGGCCGCGCCGAGTTTTCAAGCCGGAAGGCTCGCATCACAGTATAGGATCATATTCATTTCAACGAATCGAAGAAAAAAACCTCTCGCTATGGCAGAATAATCGGCATTCATCGACGATACTGAGCGACGGCCGGCGGGATGAATCGGAAGGACGCATCTGCGATGGGAATCGGAGCTACGGCCGCCGCGTCGGGCGGCTCAGGGTGAACGCGCTTTCGAACAACGTTCAGGGCGCCGTTTACATGATGCTGAGCATGGCGGGGTTCGTGCTGAACGATACCGCGATGAAGGCCGTTTCGGCCGACTTGCCGATGTTTCAGGCGATTTTCATCCGCGGCCTGGTCGCCTCCCTGCTGATTGGGGCCTTCGCCTGGCATCGCCGGGCTCTCTGGTATCGCCCCTCCAGGTCGACGGCGGGAATCATCGGCCTTCGGGTGATCGGCGAGATCGGAGCCACGGTCTGTTTCATCACGGCGCTATTCAACATGCCGATCGCCAACGCCACGGCGATCCTTCAGGTGAGCCCGCTCGCCGTCACCCTGGGGGCGGCGGTTTTTCTCGGCGAACCGGTGGGCTGGCGGCGCTACGCGGCGATCCTGGTCGGCTTTCTAGGCGTGATGCTGATCGTGCGGCCGGGATCCGACGGCTTCACGATCTATTCGATCTACGCGCTCTTCGCGGTGGTCTTCTTCGTGCTGCGCGATCTGGTGACCAGGCGCCTGCCGGCGGACGCGCCGTCGCTGTTCGTCACGGTGGTTTCGTCGGTCTCGGTGATGACGATGGCTGGCGGCGCCATGCTGCTCGACAGCTGGCAGCCGGTGACGCTCGGCCAGGTCGCGATGCTGGCGCTCGCCGCGGTCTTCGTCCTGTTCGGCTATTTGTTCGGGGTGATGACCATGCGTGTCGGCGATATCAGCTTCATCTCGCCCTTCCGCTACACCGTCCTGATCTGGGCGATCATTCTGGGCTTCGTGGTGTTCGGCGACGTTCCGGACCTTCTCACCCTGGCCGGCAGCGGGATCGTCGTCCTGACCGGGCTCTACGCCTTCCACCGCGAGCGCGGGCAGAAGGTCGCCGAAGCGAAGCCGGCGCGGGTCTGACACACGGTCACTCGTCCGGCGGTTCGGGCAACGGCAGCCGGGTCGTGTCCTTGACGGTGTGGACGACGATGCGGGACTGCACGTCCGCCACCATGCCGGTGGCGAGCAGCCTGTCCCGCAAGAAGCGGTCATAGCCCTGAACGTCGGTGGTCACGACCTTGATCAGGTAGTCGGCGGCGCCGGTCATGCATTCGCAGAGCACGACTTCCGACCAGTTGCGCATGATCGCCTCGAACCTGCCCAGCGCATCCCGGGTCGGTGCGGTCAGCTTGATGAAAGCATAGACGACGAAGCCGAGCCCGAGGCTGTTGCGCTCGAGCTGGGCCGTCTGGCCCTTGATCAGCCCGCTCTCCTGCATCCGCCGCACCCGCCGCCAGCAGGGTGAGGTGGACAGCCCCACCCGCTCCGCAAGCTCGGCCATGGACAGGCTGCTGTCCTGCTGCAGCTGATCCAGGATACGAAGGTCGATTCGATCTATTTTTTCCAACTTGACCCCGATCACAGGAAGATCCTTGCGATAATACCCGAAATTCATGAAAGGAAGACAAATTTTTCCCCGCTGTCTGGCCTATTCTTTTCCTTCAGGAGATTGCGAGGGAGACCAGTCAGGGGAGGACGACGGTGACATCCGGAAGGCCATCGCTTGACGAGAGATATACCGCGGAATCCGGCCGAATTCTGGTCAGCGGCATCGATGCGCTGGTGCGTCTGCCGATCGAGCAGATCCGGCGCGATCGACGGGCCGGGCTGAAGACGGCGGGTTATGTCTCGGGCTATCGCGGCTCACCGCTCGGCGGCTTCGACCAGCGTCTTGCCGCGGCGCGCGCTATCCTCGACGAGCACGACGTTCACGTTCAGCCGGGCGTCAACGAAGACCTCGCCGCGACCGCGGTGTTCGGCAGCCAGCAGGTCAATCTTCACCCGGGCGCACGTACGGACGGCGTGTTCGGCATCTGGTACGGCAAGGCGCCGGGGGTGGACCGATCGGGCGATGTCTTCAGGCACGCCAACATGGCTGGCACCTGGCGCCTGGGCGGCGTGCTGGCGATCGCGGGCGACGATCCGCTCGCCAAATCCTCCTCTATACCGAGCCAGAGCGAATTCGCCTTCGCCGACGCCGAAATCCCGGTGCTGACGCCTGCGGACATTCAGGACGTGCTCGATCTCGGCCTGCACGGTCTGGCACTATCCCGCTGCAGCGGGCTTTGGGTCGGCATGATCGCGCTCGCCGATGTGATGGACGGGAGCGCGACCATCGAGGTCGACCCCGACCGGCTGATCATGCGCATGCCGCCGGAAGAGGGCGCGCCTCGGCACATCACGCTCGACAGGCTGCAGCTCCAGAACCGGCTGCAGGCGGAGGCGCATCTGAGGACAGAGCGTCTGCCGGCGGCGCTTCGGTATGCGCGCAGAAACCCGCTGAACGCAGTGGTCGCGGACAGCCTTCGGCCGCGGTTCGGCATTGTCGCGAGCGGCAAATCCTGGTCGGCGACTCTCGCCGCGCTCGACCTTCTGGGGCTCGATCTTCGGGATGCCGATCGCCTCGGTCTACGGCTGATGAAGGTGGGCATGCCCTGGCCCCTGGAGCCCGAGGGAATGCGGGCGTTCGCGTCCGGGCTTGAGACCGTCCTGGTGGTCGAGGCGAAGCGGCCGCTGATCGAAATCCAGTTCAAGGATCAGCTCTACAACCTGCCTGCCGATCGTCGTCCTTCGATCGTCGGCAAGAGGGATGGATCGGGCGCATCGCTGCTTTCGGACATCGGCGATCTCGATGCGCCGGCGATCGCCTCGGCGCTGATCGGGCTCCTCCCGAAGGGCGACGAGCGCGCCGCCCTGGCGCGAAGGCTCGCGCATATCGTCGATCAGCAGGAACGGGCGCGCCTCCTCGCCTCGTCGACCGCGCGGCCGCCGCATTTCTGCTCCGGCTGCCCGCACAGCCGTTCGACCCGCGTGCCGGACGGCAGCCGGGCGATGGCGGGGATCGGCTGCCACATCATGACCCAGTGGCTGGGCGGCGAGGCTGCCGGCCGCGGGCCTGCCGAAGGCTACAGCCAGATGGGCGGCGAAGGTGCGGCCTGGCTCGGTCAGATGCCGTTTACGGAAACGCCCCATGTTTTCGTCAATCTCGGGGATGGCACCTATCATCATTCGGGCCTGCTCGCGATCCGGGCCGCGGTCGCCGCGAGCGCACGCATCACCTACAAGATCCTCTACAACGACGCCGTGGCCATGACCGGCGGCCAGGCGGTCGACGGGCCGATCTCGGTCGAGCGGATCGCGGCGCAGGTTCGGGCCGAAGGTGTCTCACGCACCGTGGTGGTGTCGGAGCGCCCGGAACGGTTCCGCAAGGGCTCGCTGCCCGCCGACGTCGGCCTGTTCGATCGCGCCGACCTCGCCTCGGTGCAAAAGGAACTCCGCGGCGTCGAGGGCGTTTCCGTCCTGATCTTCGATCAGACCTGCGCCGCCGAAAAGCGCCGGCGGCGAAAGCGCGGCATCGCGCCGACCCCGGCGAAACGGGTTTTCATCAACGAACGGGTCTGCGAGGGCTGCGGCGATTGCAGCCGGCAGTCCCATTGCCTGTCGATCGAGCCGGTGGAGACGGCTTTCGGAACCAAGCGGCGGATCGATCAGTCCTCCTGCAACCAGGATCTGAGCTGCGTGGACGGCTTTTGTCCGTCCTTCGTGGAGGTCGAGGGCGGCGATCGTCCGAAGCGGGCGGCTCCGATCGAGCGGATCCTGCGTGCTGTCGCGACGCTGCCGATGCCGGACGCGCCGGGCACGGCCGCATCGGCCAACGTCGTGCTGGCCGGGATCGGCGGCACAGGCGTCACGACGCTGTCCGCCGTGCTGGCGAAGGCCGCCCATCTGGACGGGCGCGCCGTCCGCTCGATGGACATGACCGGGCTCGCGCAGAAGGGCGGCGCCGTTCTGTCACATCTGCGCTTCGGCCCCGCCAATCATGCCCTCGGCGGCGCCGGGATGCTGCCGGGTGCGGCCGATCTGGTGATCGGCTGCGATCCGCTGGTGACGGCCGGCCCCGGCTGCCTGGAACTCTGCAGCCCCGAGCGCACTACCGTGGTCACCGATCAGGCCGTGTCGCCGACAGGGCGTTTCGCGCTGTTCCAGGAGGCGCCGCCGTCCGCGGACGATCTTACGGCGCGCATGCGGCGGATGGCCGGCCCGGTGCATGCGGTCGAGGCCGGCGGGCTGGCGGAGGCGTGGTTCGGCGATCGGATCTTCGCGAACATGATGCTGGCGGGCGCCGCCTTCCAGCTGAGCACCCTGCCCCTCTCCCTGGCGTCGATCGAGGCGGCCCTGGATCTGAACGGAGTCGCCACCGAACAGAACAAGGCGGCGTTTCATGCAGGCCGGGTCCTGGTCGCCTCGCCCGGTCTGCTGGCGCCCGGCGATGAGCGGCGCGGCACCGGGATCGATGAGGATCTCGACGGGCTGATAGAGCGGCTTTCGAAGGAGCTCATCGCCTATCAGAATGCGGGCCTTGCGGAACGCTTTCGGAGCCTGGTCGCCGGCGTTCGGCTGGCGGACGCCGGCATCTCGCATAGCGAAAACCGGCTTACGCGGGCGGTGGCCCGCAATCTCTTCAAGCTGATGGCCTACAAGGACGAATATGAGGTCGCTCGGCTGCACAGCGATCCGGCCTTTCACGCGAAGCTGAAGGAGGAATTCGGCGAGACGGCGCGGCTTTCGATTCGCCTTGCGCCGCCGCTGCTGGCGCCGGTCGATCCAGCGATCGGGCGGCCGCGGAAGATGAGCTTAGGGCCATGGATCTTTCCGCTGCTTCGGCTGCTGGCGCGGCTGAAAGGGCTGCGTGGAACGCCCTTCGACCCGTTCGGCCGGACGGAAGAGCGACGCCGCGAGCGGCAGGCGATCGACGAGTATCGCCGGCTGCTCGCGCGCATGCTGCCTTCCCTCGCCGATCACAATTACGAAACGGCCGTGGCGCTCGCGTCGATGCCGGAAGAAATTACCGGGTTCGGGCCGGTCAAAGCCGCCAGGTTCGAAGCGGCCAGGGTCAGGGAGGAGGCGCTGCTGGCGTCGTTCGAATCCCTGCCGGAAAGCACCTGCGCGGGCGACGAGACCTTCTGGCCGATCGCCGCCGAATAACCCCTCTCCGTTTGACGAGTCGGCCGGCAGCGGCGATCGGCCTCCCGCCCCTGAAAAGAAAAAAGCCGGCGCCCGGGATGCGCCGGCTTTCTTTCGAAAAGGTCTCGAGGATCAGGCGTTGGCCACGAGCGGCAGCGGCGTTTCGCCGGCGATGACGTTCTTGCTGCGCAGCAGGCGCTCGAAATAGTCGATGGTGCGGGCGAGTCCGTCATGCAGCTTGATGGTGGGCTGCCAGTTGAGGGTCTGGCGAGCGAGGGTGATGTCGGGCTTGCGCCGGGTCGGATCGTCCTGCGGCAGCGGCAGGTGGACGATCTTGGAGGTCGAGCCGGTGAGCTCGATGACCTTCTCGGCGAGCTGCAGCATGGTGAACTCTTCGGGGTTGCCGAGATTGATCGGGCCGGTGATCTCGTCCGGCGTCGCCATCATCCTGAGCATGCCTTCGATCAGGTCGTCGACGAAGCAGAAGGAACGGGTCTGCTGGCCGTCGCCGTAGACGGTGATGTCGTCGCCGGTGAGCGCCTTGCAGATGAAGTTGGAGACGACGCGGCCGTCATTGGGGTGCATGCGCGGACCGTAGGTATTGAAGATCCGGATCACCTTGATCGGCAGGCCGTGCTGGCGGCGATAGTCGAAGAACAGGGTTTCGGCGCAGCGCTTGCCCTCGTCGTAGCAGGCGCGCGGGCCCAGCGTGTTGACGTTGCCGCGATAGCTTTCCGGTTGCGGGTGCACCTCCGGATCGCCGTAGATTTCGCTGGTCGACGCCTGGAGGATGCGGGCGCCGCAGCGGCGTGCCAGGCCGAGCATGTTGATCGAGCCGTGGACGCAGACCTTGGTGGTCTGGACAGGATCGAACTGATAGTGCACGGGGCTGGCAGGGCAGGCCAGGTTGAAGATCTCATCCACCTCGACATAGAGCGGGTGGGTCACGTCGTGGCGCATCATCTCGAAGTTGGAATGATCCAGCAGGTGCGAGATGTTGCGGCGGGTGCCGGTGTGATAGTTGTCCACGCCGAGGACTTCGCAATCGGCGGCGAGCAGCCGTTCACAGAGAAAGCTGCCGAGAAACCCGGCTGCCCCGGTGACGAGGACACGCTTCGATCGAAGATTGAGGGAGTCTGTCATATTCAGTTCAACCCGACTTAGCTTTTGTTTCCAGAGCTTGCCGTCAGCGATATTGAAGAGGAATCTCGGCCAGCGACGAATCGTTCGAGAATGTCTCGCGCATAGCCAGCACGACACTCACGATACCCGACCGTTGTAGCAAAGCTTCGTTTAACATTCCTTAAGTCAAAACCGCGTCACCAAGCGTTCGATCCCTCGACGTGCGAAAAAACCGAAACCATGGCCCGAACGGCGAAACGAAGCCTTCAACCGGCATCCTCTTCCGACCCGATATTCTATTTTTGGTTCGCTGTTTGTTCGACGGCAGCATGGAGTTTTTATCACGGTCGTCGTCTTTGCTCAATGGGTCGAAGCGCCGTTGCAGAAGTACTGGCGTACGAAACAACTTCGGATGAGCAACTTACGCAAAACACGGACATGATCGTCGACACGGAGCTGCCGCCAATGGTCTGAAAGTGAACGGCTTTCGACGAACAGGGTCTCGACGCGAGCGGATCGGTGCCGGCGTCGTCTCGGATGATGCAATCTTGCCGCAGGCTGTTCTCCGGGCGTTTCTCGACCGCGCGCGAGGTCCTCGAAGCGATCTCGTCAGGCGCAGGCGGCGCGTTCGGCAGCCCCGTCCTCCTCGCCCTCCTGCTCCGCGCGAAGCGCCTCGCGAGCTGCGAGCGATAGCTGCAGGTTGAGTTCCTTCAGCTGCTTCTCGTCGACGATCCCCGGCGCGCCCAGAAGGAGCTCCTGGGCCTGCTGATTGAGCGGGAAGGCCGTGACTTCGCGGATGTTCGGCGTATCCGCGAGCAGCATGACGATACGGTCGACGCCCGGCGCGATGCCGCCATGGGGTGGGGCGCCATATTGCAGGGCGCGGAACATGCCGCCGAAGCGCTCTTCGAGCACGCTGCGATCGTAGCCGGCGATCTCGAAGGCCTTGACCATGATGTCCGGGCGGTGGTTCCGGATGGCGCCGGAGGAGAGCTCGGTGCCGTTGCAGACGATATCGTACTGCTGGGCGAGGATCTCCAGCGCGTCCTGGTTTTCCAGCGCCTCCAGCCCGCCCTGGGGCATGGAGAACGGGTTGTGGGAGAACTCGACCGACTTGGTCTCGTCGTCCCATTCATACATGGGGAAATCGACGATCCAGCAGAAGCGATAGGCGTTTTTTTCGACGAGATCGAGTTCGGCCGCGACTTTGTCCCGGGCAAGGGCAGCGAATTTCGCCATGTCAGAGGGTTTTCCCGCGACGAAAAAGCAGGCGTCGCCCACCTGCAGGCCATCGGGACGGAGCTTGAACCAGGGATCGCGGACGGCGTCCGGCAGCCCTTCGGCGAGGGTGGCCTGGCTGGAATCGTCGGTCTTCGCGAAGGCTTGAATAACCGAGGTCCGCGCCGGACCGATGTTCTTGGCGATCGGCCCTGCCCCGCCGTCCTCGCCGTCGCGCCAGAAGATGTAGCCGAGGCCGGGCTGGCCTTCGCCCTGCGCCCAGCTGTTCATGCGGTCGCAAAAGGCCCGGGAGCCACCGCCCGGCGCCGGAATCGCCCAGACGCGGACGTTCTCGTCCTTCTCGATCATGCCCGCGAAAACCTTGAAGCCGGATCCGCGGAAGATGTCGGTGACGTCGGACATCACGATCGGATTTCGGAGATCCGGCTTGTCCGAACCGAAGGTCGGCATCGCTGCCTTGTAGGGGATGCGCGGGAACGGTGCCGGCGTGCTGTCCCAGTCCGAAAATTCCTCGAACAGGCCGTGGATCACCGGCTCGACCGCCGCGAACACGTCCTCCTGCTCGACGAATGCCATTTCCAGGTCAAGCTGGTAGAACTCGCCTGGCGAACGGTCGGCGCGCGCGTCTTCGTCCCGAAAGCAGGGTGCGATCTGGAAGTAGCGATCGAAGCCCGACATCATGAACAGCTGCTTATACTGCTGCGGCGCCTGAGGAAGGGCGTAGAATTTTCCGGGATGGACGCGGGACGGCACCAGAAAATCCCTCGCCCCCTCCGGCGAGCTCGCTGTCAGGATCGGCGTCTGGAATTCGGTGAAGCCCTGGTCTTCCATGCGCCTTCGGATCGAGGAGATGATCTTCGAGCGCAGCATGATGTTTTCGTGCATATGCTCGCGCCGAAGGTCCAGAAAACGGTAGCGAAGGCGGGTTTCTTCCGGGAAGTCGCGGTCGCTGTTGACCTGAAGCGGCAGGGTTTCGGCAACGGACTCGAGGATGAACTGTTCTGCCACGACCTCGACCTCACCCGTCCCGAGGTTCGGGTTGATGGTCTCGTCGTTTCGCGCCACCACCTTGCCGGTGACCGTGATCACGCTCTCCAGACGGACATGCTCAGCCTCCTCGAAGAAAGGCTGTTCGGGCTGGAACACCACCTGGGTCAGGCCGTGGTGATCGCGCAGATCGATAAACAGAAGCTGGCCGTGATCGCGCTTTCGATGCACCCAGCCGGAAAGCCTGACCTGTTGGCCGACGTCGGCGGCGCGCAGGCTGTCGCAATGATGGGTGCGATAGGGGTGCATGGTCGGTCTCTCTAGGCTTGTCGGCGCCGCGGCGCCCTGGATGGACGGCGCTAAAGTGCCGGAAGCCCTGGCAGTGTCAAGCCAAGAGATGGCGTTCGTTCGGGCACCGGCGCCGGCGTGCTTGCGCCGATCGCGGGCCCTCCTATGCTAGGGAACCGCGATCGATCGGCGAAAGCCCGGTCCGTGACCACAACCCCTGGGAAGACTGCCGAACGCCGATGACCCTTTTGACGACCACCGCCGAGGTCGAGACCCTTTGCCGGGAGCTGTCCCGCGAAGACTACGTCACGATCGACACCGAATTCATGCGGGACCGGACCTACTGGCCGAAGCTCTGCCTCGTGCAGATCGCCGGCAGGGAGCGATTTGCGGCGATCGACCCGCTGGCGGAGGGGATCGACCTCGGACCGCTGTTCGACCTGATGGCGGACGATCGCGTGGTCAAGGTGTTCCACGCCTGCCGCCAGGACGTCGAGATCTTCTACAATCTCACCGGCCGGACGCCGTCGCCGATCTTCGACACGCAGCTCGCCGCGATGGTGCTCGGCTATGGTGAGGAGGTCGGCTACGAGAACCTGGTCGGGCAGATCGCCAAGGCGCAGATCGACAAGAGTTCGCGCTTCACCGACTGGTCGCACCGCCCGCTCTCCGAGCAGCAGCTGGCCTATGCGCTCGCCGACGTCACCCATCTTCGGTTGATCTACGAACGGCTGAAGACGGAGCTGGACGAGGCCGGGCGGACCAACTGGGCGGAGGAGGAGCTGGCCGAGCTGACCAGCGCCGAAACCTACGAGCAGCCGCCGGAACTGGCCTGGAAGCGGGTCAAGATCCGCTCCAGGGACGCCCGCTTCATCGCCATCGTGCAGGCGCTCGCCGCCTGGCGCGAGGAGGAAGCGCAGAGCCGTGATCTGCCCAGAAACCGGGTCATTCGCGACGATCTGCTGCTCGAGGTCGCGGCCAACCGGCCGACCTCGCCGGAAAGCGTGCAGAAAATGCGGCGGATCAGCGTCGACAAGAAGAGTGCGGCCGGCATCGCCGCGACAGTACGCGCGGCGCTGGATCTGCCGAAAAGCGACCTGCCGAAGCTCAAGAAGACGCAGCGGCCGCCGCGCGGCATCGGCCCGGTGGTCGATCTCCTGCGGGTGCTCTTGAAATATCAGTGCGAGGAGCACCGTGTCGCCCAGCGGTTGATCGCCACCACCGGCGATCTGGAGGCGATCGCGGCCAGCGACGACGCCGAGGTACGGGCGCTCAGGGGATGGCGGTTCGACGTCTTCGGCCGGGCGGCGCTGGCGCTCAAGCATGGCGAGCTCGGTCTTGCGATCGCGGACGAGAAGATCACGGTCTTCGCGATGGACGCCGCACCACTGCCTGAGGCAGACGCCGCCGCCGCGAGAGTGGCGCGCCATGGCTGAAGCCCGGCCCGGCGTTCTGGTGGTCGGGCGGAACAGCTTCATCGCGGGCCATCTCCTCCAGGCCCTGCCGGCAGAGACCGCGAGGGCGGTCAGCCATGATCAGCTTGATGGCCCAGACCTGCTGGACGGCGTCGACATCGTGGTCAACGCCGCGCGGCATCCGGCCTCCAGCCGGGACGACTACGATCTGGACCGGCTGGATCCGGACGTCCGTCTGGCCGAGCACATCGGCGACCGCGACATCCGCATGGTGATGCTGAGCTCGCGCAAGGTCTATGCACCGAGCGACCGGCCGCTCGGCGAAGGCTCGCCCGTCGGCCCGACGGACGCTTACGGCGCCAACAAGCTTCGCGCCGAACGCCGGCTCGCCTCTATGCTGGGCGAGCGCCTCTCGATCCTCCGGCTTGCCAACATCTTCGGCGACGAGCGGATCGGCGGACGGCGCTCCTTTCTCGCCATGCTCTTGAACCGTCTCGCCGACGAAAACCGGATCCGCTACGACATGAGCCCCTTCGTCGAGCGCGACTTCCTGCCGGTGGAGGTGCTGGCCCGGCTGCTCGTCCGCATCGTCCGGGAACCGCCGGGCGGTGTGTTGAATGTCGGCTCCGGCATCGCTCTGCCCACCGGCCGGATCGCGCTTTGGATCATGGAGGGCTTCGGCGGCGGTGAGCTTCTGATCGATTCCTTCGAGGAGAAGGACCGTTTCGTGCTCGACGTCACCCGCCTCGAGGACTGCTGCGGACAGCCTTGCGACCTCGACGACCTGAAACGGCGCTGCCTCGAACTCGGCCGGAGCCTGCGTGCCGCGGCTCAGCCGCCGGGACTGTAGGGCTCGCTGTCACCGCTGCTGAAGCGCCCGATATTGCCGATGAGCTGCTTCAGGATCGAAGGCGAAGCGCCGGCGGTCGGGGTCACGCGGTCGACCGGATCCACGGCGGCCATCTGGTCGAGACCGTGGCGCTCGACGGCGGCAACCCGGTCCTGGTCGTCGAAGGTGACGGTCACCACCTCCTGCTCGACGACGTCTTCCTGATAGAAGGACTGCCTCTCGGTGCGCTGGCTCACATAGTACCAGGCCTCGTCGTCGAAGGCGGAAAGGGCCGAGGGCGATCCCATCAGCTGCAGAACTTCCTGGCGCGACGAGCGGCCGGGCTCGATCCTGGCGATCTGATCGTCTTCGAGATTGTGCCCGTGAGTAGCCACCGTCGGCGAACAGCCGGAGAGGATCGGCATCGAGACGAGCGCGACCGCCATCAGGATGGCGAGCGGCCGGCTTTGGTAAACACGCCGCCGGTCATGGCCGGGGCATCGTCCTGCACGCATCGATTTTTCTCTCCCAATCGACCGAATGCACCTTATATACGCGCTATGAACGAAAACAACCACGATGGCCGAACGATCGCCGCCCCGACCTCGGTCTGGAGCCGGATCCGCTCGCGCTTCGCAGCCGGGGCCGAGCCTTCGATCGCGCACCGGCTCTATGAACGCCTGGTGCGGCACGCCCGCTTTCCGCTCTATTACGACAGGCTCGCGGTCCCGGACACACCCGAAGGACGCTTCGAGATCCTCGCCCTTCACGTCGCCCTCACGGTCCGCCGGCTTGCCGCCATGGACGATGGAGGCCAGGCACTGAGCCAGGATCTGTTCGACCTCATGGTGGCCGATCTGGACATGAACATGCGCGAACTCGGCGTCGGAGATCTCTCGGTCGGCAAGCAGGTGAAACGCCTGGCATCGCAGTTCTATGCGCGGCTTTCGGTGCTTAGCGACGCCTTCGAGGGGGAGCAGGCTGATGGTGACCGGACCGACGCTCTCCGGGCGATGATCGAGACCAATGTCTACGGGTCGCGCACCCCCTCGCCCGAACAGCTCGATCATCTGGCAGCGATCGTGGTCAGCCTGGAGGCGGCGCTGGATCGGGAAGCGCCCGACGCGCTCAAGGCCGGACGGCTCACGCTTCCGGACGAGACCGCGCTCGCCGCGCTCGGCTGACCGACGGGCGGCGGATCGGACGGCGACCATGGCCGGCACCGTAGAAATCGGCGCAGAAACGCCTGAACCGAAGGCTGCAAAATCATTGACCCTGGGCGCCCAGACACTTAGATTGCCGCCGCGTTCGAAGAGGAAGGGTCGGGAGTTCGCAGCGCAAGGTCCAGGACTCGACGTACCGTGGCCGCCCGGTCAGGCCTTTCGTTTCACTGGAGTTGTGTGGTGACGCCGGCTAACGAGTTTTCGCACAAGGTGACGGTCGAACCGTGGCCGGAGGACGGCATCGTCCTCGAGCTCACGGCGACGGCGGCCGAACGCGCCTCGCTGAAGACCCGTTTCGATCTCGTCGGCATCACCTCGCTGAGCGCGTCCGTCGGCATCGAAAAGCGCATGACGGCGTTCGTCCTCGCGGGTACGATCGAGGCGATCGCGACGCAGACCTGCGTCGCGACGCTGCAGCCGGTGAAAGCGTCGATCGAGGTCCCGTTCGAGCGCCACTACCGGACGCGCGCTACCGAGGCAAAGCTGCTCGCCGGCGGCGAGGCCAGAGACCCGGAAGAGGAGATCGACGTCGAGATCCTGGAGGGTGACGAGATCGACGTCGGCGAGGCGGTCGCCGAGGAGTTCTATCTCGCCCTCGATCCCTATCCGCGGGCGGCGGACGCGGACCGCTTTCTCGAAGAGATCGAGGCCAAAGGCGGTGCGACCATCGGCGATCGGCCGCCGAGCCCCTTCGAAAAGCTGAAAAGGCACTGACGTTCAGTAGCGAAAACCTGCGCTCCGATGGTATCATGCCGTTGAGCGCCCAACATCGAGGTAACCGAGGATGGCTGTTCCAAGAAAGAAGGTTTCGCGTTCCAAGCGTGACATGCGCCGGGCTCATGATCGCCTGGGCAGGGTCAATCTCGTGGAATGCTCCAATTGCGGCGAGCCCAAGCGTTCGCATCATGTCTGTGACGCCTGCGGCCACTATAACGGCCGCGAGGTCATTGCCGAGAGCACGTCCGACAACGCCGCTGCCTGACGAGGCCGGGAGCCCTTGCAGCCCACCATAGCCATCGATGCCATGGGCGGGGATCACGCCCCGCAGATGGTGATCGCTGGTGCCGACATGGCCCATGCGCGCCACGCCGATCTGTCCTTTCTGCTATTCGGCGACCGCGCGGCCGTGCAGCCGCTGGTCGAGGCGAGGAAAAGCCTGGCCGGGCGGGTCGAGATCGTGCACACCCCGGATCGCGTGGAGGCGGACGCCAAGCCGTCCCAAGTGTTGCGCCACGGGCGCAACAGCAGCATGGGGCTCGCGATCGAGGCGGTGAAGGAAGGCCGGGCCGACGCCGTGGTGTCGGCCGGCAACACCGGCGCGCTGATGGCGCTTTCCAAGTTCGTGCTCCGGACGCTTCCGGGCATCGAGCGCCCCGCCATCGGCTCGCTGATGCCGACCCGAAGGCGGGAGACGGTATTCCTCGACCTCGGCGCGAATGCCGAATGCGACGCCGAGAATCTCGTCCAGTTCGCGGTGATGGGCGAAGTGTTCGCCCGCGAGGTGCTGGGCATCGAGAAACCGACAGTGGGCCTTTTGAACATCGGCACTGAGGACGTGAAGGGCCATGAAACCATCCGCCAGGCGGCTGCCGCCCTTCGCGACACGGGGCTGCCGATCGAGTTCCGGGGCTTCGTCGAGGGCACCGATCTCACCAACGGCACCACCGACGTGGTGGTCACCGACGGCTTCACCGGCAATGTCGCCCTCAAAGTCGCGGAAGGCACGGCAGGGCTTTACACCCATCACCTGAGGCAGGCCTTCAAGAGCTCCTGGTTCTCGCGGCTCGGCTATATGATTGCCAGGGGAGCTCTGGAGAAGCTGCGTCAACGTCTCGATCCAAGGCGTTACAACGGCGCGATGTTTCTGGGGCTGAACGGCGTCGTGGTGAAAAGTCACGGCGGCACCGACGCGCTCGGCTTCGCCAACGCCATCGAGGTCGCCGTCGATCTGGTGCGGCAGGGCACCAATCAGCGCATCACCGCCGAATTGAACAAGCTGGAAGACGACGTGGTTCGCGGTCTCAAGGCGCGGGCGTCCTGAGACGATGCGGCGCTCACGAATCATCGCCACCGGGGCCTATCTGCCGAAGAAGGTGGTGAGCAACGACGACCTGGCCGAAACCGTCGCCACCAGCGACAGCTGGATCGTCGAGCGCACCGGCATCCGCCAGCGGCACATCGCCGCCGACGGCGAGCTGACCTCGGACCTGGCGACGGCGGCGGCCAGACAGGCGCTCGAGCGTGCCGGCATCGACGCCGGCGACCTCGACATGATCGTGGTCGCCACCACCACGCCGGACCACACCTTCCCCGCGACCGGCACCGCCGTGCAGCAGAAGCTCGGCGCCGACCGGGCTGCGGCCTTCGACGTGCAGGCGGTGTGCAGCGGCTTCGTCTACGCGCTCGCGGTCGCCGACAATTTCATCAAGGCCGGCCAGGCCGACCGCGTCCTCGTGATCGGCGCCGAGACCTTCTCGCGCCTTTTGGATTGGAACGACCGCTCCACCTGCGTCCTGTTCGGCGACGGTGCGGGCGCCGTCGTTCTCGAAGCCGGCGGCGGAGAGGGCACGGTGTCGGACCGGGGTGTGCTGGGCACCCATCTTGGCTCGGACGGGCGCCACTACGACGCCCTCTATGTCGACGGCGGGCCATCCAGCACCGGCACGACCGGCCATGTCCGGATGAACGGCCGCGAGGTCTTCCGCCATGCGGTGGCCGCCCTGGTGGACTCCACCGAGGCCGTGCTGCAGGGGGCGGCGCTGACCGCGGCCGACGTCGACTGGCTGGTGCCCCACCAGGCCAATGCACGCATTCTGCAGGCGGTCGCCCAGCGTCTCGACATGCCCGCGGAGCGTGTACTGGTGACGGTCGGCCACCACGCCAATACGTCAGCGGCCTCGATTCCCCTCGCCCTCGCGGAGGCCGACGCCGCCGGACGCCTTGCGCGCGATCAACTCTTGGTCATGAATGCCATGGGCGGCGGTTTCAGCTGGGGGGCCGCTCTGGTCCGCTGGTAGGGTACGGGCGTATATCCCTTCAAGCTTTCCCGACGAGGCTGGATCTTCATCGGTTGACGGAACCTGCTGATACCGTTAGGTTTTTTCAACAAGACCTTGCGGGGGTGCGAATCGATGAAGGGGAAGACCCTGACCAGGGCCCATTTGGCCGAGGCCGTCTACCAGGAGGTGGGGCTGTCCAGAAGCGAGTCGGCGCAGCTGGTGGACTCGATCCTGACGGAAATCGGCGACTCGCTCGTCGAGGACGGAATCGTGAAGATTTCCTCCTTCGGCACGTTTTCCGTGCGCCGCAAGGGCCAGCGCATCGGGCGCAATCCGAAGACCGGAGAAGAAGTCCCGATCCTGCCGCGGCGCGTTCTGGTCTTTCGGCCGTCCCAGGTGCTGAAGGACCGGATTAACGGCGTCGAGCCCGGCGCGGACGAAGAGTGATGGACGGGCCCATGCCAAGCACGACAGCTTCCAATGATCGGTCCGACAGCGGCGGTCGGCGCGCCAAGTCGGCCGGTGCCTTTCGCACCATCAGTGAAGTCGCGGACGAACTCGACGTCGCCCAGCATGTGCTGCGCTTCTGGGAGAGTAAATTCCCTCAGGTGCGGCCGCTCAAGCGCGGCGGAGGTCGGCGCTACTATCGTCCGGAGGACGTCGATCTGCTGCGCCGGATCCGCAGCCTCCTCTATGACGAGGGCTACACCATCAAGGGCGCCCAGAAGCTGCTGAAAGGCCAGCGCCGCAGCAGCGGCGACCGCACCGCGAAGAGCAACGGCGCCGCTGCGCCTGCGGCCCGTTCGGCCGAGGGCGAGCCGCCTGTGAGCGAGGACCGCGAGCCCGCCGTCAAAGCCGACCTCCCTGCCCCCGCCCACGAACGCCGGCACGCCCTCGAAGCCATCAGAAACGACCTCGCCGAACTCCGCGACACCCTAAAGAAGTTCCACGTCTGACCCCGTTGTCCTCTTCTAAAAGCGGCGATATAGTCCGCCGATCAGTCGGAGCGTAGCGCAGCCTGGTAGCGCATCAGTCTGGGGGACTGGGGGTCGCAGGTTCGAATCCTGCCGCTCCGACCAATTAAATCAAAGACTTAGACAGGAAATTTTTAGATCTGTTGCCCAGAATTCTCCCTTGGGCAACACATGGGCAACAGCAGAGCATACGGAAATCTCTCCGGCATCCGGTTTCGCGAGGTGTTGGGGGCACACCTAGGTAGTCGCTCGTCTGGAAGCGCGTTTGCTCAAGGCCTCCAGGTTGCGGACTAGCAGAGTACCGCCGGCATGAACGCCTCATTGGCCTCAGAGACGTTTGAAAAATCTATCTGCGGCATAATGCGCCAAGCTTTCCACTTTAGATCGGCACGCAATTTGAGCTGGAGAGGTCCGAGAAAATGGCGTCCTGGTTTGCTGGCGTCACCTTCTCGCCGTCGCCGCTAGTTCAGACATCCTGTCGCATTTGAATGTCTGTCGGATGATTTCACACGGCGACGCGAAACGGTAGTGACCGCACAGCTCATGTGTTTCTGCTCATCTGCCACGCATCCCAATACCGCGAGCCTCGCTTGCCGCAGTTGGCGCATCGGAATCTCGGTGCCAGTTCGGAGATCGGTGTGTCAGGATCGAAACGGCGTCGGAGCGTTTTAGGATAGAGCAGACCGACATGGCCGCAGCGCTGGCACATCACTTTGACGTAGTGCCAATCACGAAGATCGCCGACCTTGACGCGGTGGCGCGCGTCAGGAAACGCGATCGTGTCGTCTTCCATAGCTCCGAGGAGAGTCGCCCGAGGGGATTTCACCCCCAGGCGCTCGCAGAACCGAGCGTGAGGCTCTCGCCTCACTCGGCTCCCATCAGGCAAACGTACCGATCATGCCTCGACGCCAGTGAACGAATAAAGCCGCATTCTTCTGGGCGATCCTTTGCAGGAACCGCCCCGCGCGAACTTTATGCCTCTTCAAGCGCTTGAACTTCCGCATCGCCCAAGCCCGCAACGTGCGATCGACGTAGTGGAGCATGGGATACAGGGCCGAGGGCGCGTATCGTCCATAATAGTTCATCCACCCCTGCAGGAGCGGATTGATCTTTCTGGCGATGTCGACCAACGACCAGTCTGTTCGACGTCGGACGCCCAAGTCCCGGATCGCCTGCCGCATGGCTTTCTGCGCTGTCGGACTGACCGCCGGATTGAAGCCGCAGAACACACCGTTGTTCGAGCTGCTTTTCACCAAGCGCGGCCGAAAACAGTATCCGAGAAAGTCGAATTTGACGTTCGGATAGCTGCCCCTGCGCTTTCCATCCTTGCAGTAGACGACCTTGGTTTTCGCTGGATGCAGCTCCAGATGGCATGCTGCCAGGCGAGTTCGAAGCTCGGCTTTGAGCGCCTCTGCCTCTTGCTCTGTACGGCAATGCACCAATCCGTCGTCCGCATACCTGCACCATGGGACATGCGGATGTGCCCGCGCCATCCAGAGATCGAACGCGTAATGCATGAACAGATTGGCCAGGATCGGGCTGATGACACCACCTTGCGGCGTGCCCCGTTTTCGCTCGACCCTTATGCCGTCTTCCTGCTCCATCGGCGCCGTCAGCCATCTCTCGATGTAGAGCAGCGCCCATGCGCACGTCACGTGTTTCCGGACCGCCCGCAGCAGAAGGTCGTGGTCGATGTTGTCGAACAGCCCCTTGATGTCGAATTCCAGAACCCAATCCTTCTTCCAGCATCGCTGGCGTGTGACGCCGACGGCATCGAGCGCCGATTTTCCGGGTCGATAGCCATAGGAGTCAGCGAGAAAGATCGGCTCCAGCTTCGGCTCGATGTGCTGCTTGACCACCATCTGCGCCACGCGATCGGCAACGGTGGGCACACCCAAAATCCTTTGCCCTCCAGACTTTTTCGGTATGGAGACGGCGCGCACCGGTGGTGGAAAGTAACTGCCCGAGCTCATCCTGTTCCAGATCTTGTAGAGATTGCTCCCCAAGTCGGCGTCGAATTGCTCGATCGTTTGCCTGTCCACGCCGGCCGCACCCGCATTGGATTTGATCGCTTTGTAGGCTTCGTAAACCTGCCTCTTGCTTATCTTGAACGGCTTGTCTGCCGCATGCATCCCAATCATCCTGTCGCCAGTTGTCTCGACCATGCGGCCACCTGATCCGGCCCCTTCGCTCCAGCCCCGTTACGAGCCTTCTTCGCTACTACGAACCGGTCCGCCCCAATGCCCTGCCTCGGTACTCTCGCCTCGCGGTTGTCGGCCGCTTGGGCTTCTCCCTTGACATCAGAGCACTGGTTCCTGCAGTTCCGCGCGAAAGCCTGCATCCAAATCACGCCACCTTTACGCCGGCTGCCGCCCGTCCAGTCATCAGGCTCCCGACGGACTTGTCCGAGAAGAGGAACACGCTTCTCGTTTCGACAGCACCCAATACAATTTTCGACGCGTCGTCGGCCGGTTCACTTTCGTTCGTCTTTCGGATGCCCACCTGCTCCGGGTCATGCCCGGACCGTTCCTCCAACGCTCACGACCATGGCTCTTTACCAAAGCCGCTTGGAGTGGTTTGGGACCTGCTCCTGAAAACCGATCCCGAGGGGCCCACCCTCATCTCTCGCGCAGCTTCAAGACCTCTCGATCCACCTCCTTTCCTGCATGTCTCTGCAGCACACTGTTCCACAAATGTTCATGGCTAGGAAGGTCAGCACGATGCGGCGGCGTTGTCTACTGGCTATGAAACTCAGATGGTCTTGTGCGCCCTATGGGCCATCATCAGCGATCCCGCCAGTTCTTTGGACGCTCGAACGAGCCTGACCACGCTCCGCGAGATTGCCACCAGGCCAACGCCTCGGCCCACCAATAACTTGGTCGATATCGGTCGTCGTCGACCGCATGACCTTGCCACACCATCCATGCGCCCAGATCCTCGTTGTCGACTGAGCAAATCGCGACGATGCGTTCCCAACTCCGGTCTTTTGGCTCGCAGGTGACATTGCGCTTGCCGATGAAGTCGTCGAGCGCGAACGCAGCGTCACGGCCGCATCGATAGTCTTTGCCAACAGCGTCCTGACAGGTCTGGCGCGTCTCGAAGGCGTCCATGCCGGCAAACCGGATGCGCTGGTTGCGGATCATGATCGTGTCGCCGTCGGTCACGGTGACTTGGCCGACAATGGGCTCTGCCGCTGACGCCGGAAAAGGCCCCGACATTAACGTGGCGTTAACCAACAGCAGGCATGCTCGCCGCATGAGCAATGTCGTTGTCACCGCTGAATTCATGAATCTCGAATCGCCCCATCTGGCGAAGGCGATCTTAGCGCACATCATCGCGAACGCCGACATCGTTGGCGAAGATCTTCGCGGCCGTCCGATCATGCGCTTTGAGTTCTCTTTTGAGTCCTGGCTTGTGGACAAGCTTGCGGCCTTCGGCGTTGCGGATGAAGATCCGGAAACGGAGCCTGACGAGGCAGCCTGAACCTGGCAGCCTTTCCCATTGGCATAGGACGGCTGCCGTGCTGGCAGTAGAGGGACCTCTCCGTCATATCCGCGAGCGTTTAGAATCTGAAGCCGCCTGCGCCGTTGAAAGGAATGGCTTGCAAAAACCGGCTGCAAGAGCCACCTACTAAGCTAAGTGCTCGCCATCGGTGAATAATCCTCACGAATCCAAAGCCCTGTGAGCGGGCCGTGAGGCTAATAGCCTGCGAGTGTCTGAGCCACCCTCGCACCTCTTCGAAAACCATCCGCGGTCTCGAAGGGGGTTGGTTTTGACTCAGAAAAATAGGGCGAAGCTACGCTTACTGGTGCGCATCATTGTCTGGCTCTTGAAGATGATGATCGCCGCCGATCCGGCGTACTAGCAGGAAGAGGCAGTCCGGGTTCGGGCTGCCTCTCCCGTTTCCAGAAGAAAAATCCTGTCGGGGATGGCAGAAATCAGCATAGTTGATTCTAGATTAAAATTTGCGCGCGAAGGGCCGCTTTTGGCGCTGACCGCCATCGCGCCGTTCGGGATCGCATGTCTGCAACTGCCGGCGGAAACGATCCCAGAAACAGCGGCTTCACCCTTAGGCGCTATCAGGGGGGAAACCGACCGACCGGCGCCGTGCAGTTTGATGGCACGCGCAACCCGTACAAGCTAATTGTTATTGCCAACGTGATCGAAATTATGCCATTTGCCTGCTCCAGATCAGCTACAGGTTTTATTGGCCTGGGCTTTGAAACAAAGGTAAAGCGATGCCATGAGTGAACCCAAGCCAACGGGCTCCGGTTACTTTGCCGCTTTATGCGGTTTTCTGTTCTTGCTTGTATTCATTGGCTCATTCGGCGTTAGCGTCGATCAGCTATCCCCGGACTGGATAATTAGGGCGTGGTTCCTCTTCGTTGCCATCGTTCTTATCTGGTGGGGTGCCAACCGTGTTCGAACTGGCCGTTCAGACCGAACGGTAGGTCAAGCTACGATCAACCTCGTGATTACTCTCGTCGGCGCGAGCGTCGCTCTCCTCGGGCTTCTAAAACAGTAGCCTGAGGAAAGCGATGTCACAAAGTTGCGCCGCTCGCCTCAGCTGGTTTCCGAGCCCCAGATGCCAACGTTGGTCTTGCACTTACGATCGATAGTTGAAACCCAATGTGCTTTGGCACTGATGGCCATTGGGAGCCGGCTCGTGCTTCCTCACAGTCTTGCCGGGAAAACCGGACGCGAGCGACCATGTGATGGCTCGGAACGGCGGCTTTTCGTTCTAGGTTCCGACATGCCGTGTGCCTACACGGTGACGTAGTCACATCTTACTAGGCGATGTGAATTCTCGTTAGTAAATATCCCCCGGCAAAGCCGGGGGCTTTAGTCATGCTCCGCTCAAAGCGGCGGCCGGGTCGCTTTCGCGGCCCCGGAGGGTGCGCCACCTGAAGGTGGCTGCTCAGCGCCAGAGACCGAGTTGGTCAAGACGCGCATCCTCCTTCTCCTGATTGCGAATGTAAGCGCGGATCGTAGCCTCGTCGCGACCGACCGTGCTCACGAAATATCCCCTGGCCCAAAAATGTTGGCCGACGAAGTTGCGTTTGCGCTCGCCATAAACCCGCGCCAAATGGATCGCGCTCTTGCCCTTGATGTAGCCAACCGCCTGGGACACAGCCAGTTTTGGCGGGATCGCAATCATCATGTGAACATGGTCAGGCATCAGATGCCCTTCCACGATCTCACAGCCTTTTTGCGCCGCAAGTTGACGAAACACGCTGCCAAGATGCCGTCTCAGTTCGGCGTAGAGTGTCTTGCGGCGGCATTTCGGAATAAAGACGACGTGGAATTTGCAGTCCCAGACCGTGTGACTTAGGCTTCGATACACGTCCATCGTTGCGGTTCCTCTCGCGTGCGTGGTTGCTCACGAAAGGAACCCGGCGATGGACTGCCGCAATCGTCAAACTATGACTGCCTCCCCGGCAAAGCCGGGGGGCCTCCCGATTTCGCTAGGCGATGTGAATTCTCGGGATACGAATTCAACGACCTCCATGTCCTGAGGATCGGCGATCGAGCCAAGCCAGCAGGTCACCGACGCGATAGCCAATCCGTCGCACGCCGAGCTGCACGAACCGTGGGCCTTGCTCATTCTTGCGCAGCCGCCGGAAATGCACGACGGACAAACCGCAATAGCGCGCCGCCTCGGTTTCGGTGATCACGCGATGCTCGAGGGGAAAATCAAGGACATCAAGCTCGGTCATGGCGTTCGCTCCACTCTGACATTGGCGTGCGTATCGGCAGCCTTCGGGCCACCAGCCTGGTCACCGCCCATCTCCCCTGATCTCGTCGCGCCCTCGGCTTCGAACTTGAGCCGGATCGATCCCCTGCAAGCGGAGCCGCGTCCGTTCGATGACGTCTGGTCGAGGCGCATCAGGGTCGAGACGGCCGAGGACATTGCCCGTGCCGGTCAGGCCGTCGGGCGTCAGATCCTCAGGCTCAGGAAGACGCTCTGCGGTGCCCAGGATGGTCGTCCATTGCTCCAGATCGACAGCGCGCCAATCAAGAGCCTGGATCTCTCCGCCGCTCAGTCCGCGACAGTTCGGCGTTTCGACCGTGCCGAAGTCGCGACCGAACTGGCCCGCTGCGGCTTCCTGCGCGAGGCGGGACAACGGGGCGTTGAAGCAGCAAAGAACCCGATCGCGGCTGATGCAGGCGCCGAAGGAGTCGGGCGTGCATTTTGTGCCGACGAAGAGGCAGTTCTGGGCATCGTCATGCGCGGCCGTCGCGACATCTGTTTCATCGACCAATGGTGCCGGCTCGGCCGGATAGGCCTCGCTCGCCGCCGCGCCATACGCGTTCGCCACCAGAGCAAGCGGGGTTTCGCCCGGCGGTGGCGTTCGAAGCGCGACGTCGCCGATCCTTCCGTTCTCGTCGGCAGCATCGCTCCCGGTGGCGGGATTCACGAACAACGCGTTCACAGCACCGGCGCCATAGCCATCAAAAACCTCGTCGGCAGCGCCATTGAGCAGGTCCTGGCGAACTCTGGCCAGATCCTCGTCGGCGACGGCCTGATCGGCGTTCGGCTCGGTGCTGGCCGAAACAGTGTTGCTGACGGAGGCGAACGGCGTCTTCAGGGACTCAAGCGCCGTCACATCCGGATCGCGCAAGGTTTCCCAGGCGCCGCGTAGTGGCGAGGCCGGCGACAGCACGGTGAGATTGGCATCGAGCGCGCCGATCAGGAAGACGAGGTCGAGATAGGGGCCGGATCCCGGCGGCGCCGGCAGCTCGCAGGCGTCGAAGATTCCCCCGATACCGCGCTGGCAGGTCTGGGCTGTGCCCGGGAAAACCGTGCAGGTATTTGGATCCAGGCTCAGGCATGTGCTGTCGAAGGTGAGCAGCTGGCTTGCGGTCAGCGCCGCCAGGCCGGCGGCGGCGCTATCATTCGTTTCGGTATCGACGGCGAGACACTCATTGCCGTTGCAGCGGATCGCACTTGCTGGACAGGAGAGCGCCGTCTGCTGCTGGTAGGTCCGGTAGCTCACCTCCCGGTCGCAGGCAAAGCGCAGCTCCTCCAGATAGCAGACGCCGTTGACCTCAGCGCCGGGCACGCAGCCTTGAGCAACGAAGCGGCAGGCGGGGTCCTCCCGCAGGCCGCCGCAGGTGTCGATGACCTCACCCTCGTTAGCTGAACAAATCGTCCTACCGGTCGAGGTCGTGATGCAGGGAAGTGTGTCCAGATGAGTGTCGCAATCGAGCGGCCCGACATCGATGGCGAGCGCCAGCCGGGATACACGCTGCTCGTGACCGTCGAAGGGCGGCGGGGTCAGTTGCTCATGGATCGGATCGCCAGGACAGATGAGCACGCCGTCGACCTCAAGGCACTCGCCGAGAGCCGCGCCCTCGATCACGACCGCCGTCCCGGCGCACACGCTCGGTCCGACGGCATGGCTCGCGGCGACCATGCAGTCGGGTGGCTCCCAGACGTCGGCCGTAATCGCGCCGCTTGCCGGATCGATCTCGATCCGATGGGTGATCCGGCAGTTGCCCTCGACCTTGCGAATGCGCTCGCAAAATCGCTGCTCCGGAAGGGTGTCGACACGGGTGGTCGGCACAGTGTCGCGGGTTGTGGTGCAGGCGCCGAACTCCTGACCGAGATCATCGATCGATCCGAGAACGTCGTCGGTCGTATCGAGAAAGCGATCCTTCGCAAGATCATCCCGATCCTGAGCATTGGTCTGATCGACCACGTCGATGACGTCACTCTCCTGCGCGCGCGCCTGCCGGCCAGCTTCGGCCGCTTCCTCCTCGGTGGTGATGCTCGAGAACGCGTCCGGATCCGTCGCGCCTTCATCGGGAAAGAGATCCGTCGGCGCGATATCGCCCTCCTCGCCTGCGCCGCCGATCGTGACATTGCCGTCAGCGTCGACCGTGGCGTCCGGGAAGATGGTGGTCGCAACGTTCCCGCCATCGATCGCCGCCTCATCGATCTCGTCGGCATGAGTCGCCACCGTTGTCATACCGATCAACATCAGGGCTGTGATGGGCCTGACAAGTTGAATCATGGCCATCATCCGAAGCAGTAGACGCGCTGGCAGCAGTCCTGCCAACGCCAGAGCAGGTAGACGAAATCCTCGCCGATGCCGGGGATCATGCGGTTCTCGCCCCAGCGAAAAGTGGATCTGCCGGTCGGATGTTTGCCGTTGGCCTCGGCTACCGGATAGAAGACCGACCACTGATACTGGGTCTTGGGCAGGAAGAGCTCCGGCTGTGCTGTACAGACCGCATCGTCACCCATCGTCCGTCTGGCGAGCCCCAGCCGATGAAGCTGAGCGATCGACCGGCTGCCGAGCAGGCTGGTGTTGCGCGGGATCGAGCTGTGCTGCAGGTGATGGCCGGCGACCGGATAGAGATGACCCCAGGAGCCGACGCAGTAGAACAGGGGGTCGATCGCTTCGCGGATCTCAACGGCGGCGACGTCGGCGAGACAGGCGGCGAGTGCGATCGGATTGGCGAGCAGCAGGCTTTCCGGATAGAGGAAGGCGTTCAGCTCGTCATTGTTCCAGGTGGGATCGAGCTCCGAGAGATAGAGAATGTCGAAATCCGGCAGATTGGTCCCACCCTCCAGGCAGGCGCCGTCGAAGAAGAAATCCAGAAACAGTAGAATCGGGAAGGCAAAGACGTGGGCGTGGTAGAAGGCGCTGTCGCCCTTGTCGTAGTCGACCGAGCCCTTGGAGCCGCGCTCACGGCCGTTCTCCAGGCCGAGATCGGCGCCGTTCAGGGTCGGCGAGCAGGAGGGTTTCCGGACCAGCTCGACCATGCGCGCGGGCTCCCACATGCCGACGGTGTAGCCGATGCAGTTGCCGCAGACGCAGACCGGTGACCTTGCGGCGCGGGCCGGGATGATGCCGTCGCCAAGCGCGATGTCGGCGCCGGCAATCCGGATCGGGAAGATGCAGTCCCAGCAGATGTTGGTGACCAGAGAAGCGCCGAGGCCATCGGCGTCTGGACAGTCGATCGAGCCGGTATCGTCGCCGTCATCGGTTTCCTGCGCCAGAACCGGCAGGCTCCAAGTCGAGAAAGCGAGCGCCGCCATGACGGTGATAACGAGGATGCGCCAGCTCATGACCCGCCCTCCCTCGACTCGGGAACGTCTTCGGTGATCAGCAGAGTCTGACCGTCCGGCGCCGCCTCGATCAGGGTCGGCGTGGCTTCGATCGCGAAGCGCTCGGCGAGCTTGGCCGGCAGCAGATAGACTGGCTGTCCGAGATCCTCATGCAGCCGCTTCCAAGCGGGCCAGCCGACCTCAGGATCGATCTTCGTGGTGATCAGGGTGGTCTTGCGCTCGGGATCGACATGCTCCTTCGCCCAGGCGAGCTGCTCGGGATCGGTGCCGTCGAACACGAGGAGACGGCTGGCGAAAGGCAGACTTGCCAGCGGGTTGATCTTGGCGCCGGCCGGGACAAGAAGCCGGCCATCGTGATCCCGAAGCTCGTTCTCGGTCGTCACCGTTGGATCAAGCCGGCGAACGCGATGCTCGGTCGCCTTGGGCAGCTCGACGAAGGAGGCGCGCTGCCAGTAAGAGGAGACCGATCTCATGGCGCTGTCCTCGATCTGGGCCTTCGCTGCTTCCGCCTTGATCAGTGCCACCAGATCCGGCTCGGCGATCTCACGCACCGGTCCGACCGCGCCGAGATCGAGTTCCGTGGCCTCGTTGGCACGCTCGTGAAAGGTCCTGGCCAGCAGCGTGCCGCGGATGCTCCTGCCGCTGGCCGGCTCGACGATGGTCGGCACTGACGTGACCCGATGGTCGCGGAAGGACTTCGGATGGATCGCGACATTCGGCTTCGGCTCGATGCCTTCCAGCAGCTCGCCCAGCCGGCGAACGACCTCGGTCAGTTTTTCCCCAGGCAGAACACCGCGAAAGACGATGGTGATATCGGGATCGCCGCTGGCCGCCCGGAAGGCGCGCTTCAAGGCTTCGTCGCCGAGCGAGGCGCTGACGAACAGGATCAGTCGTCTGGCGTTCGGCATGGCGAGCGGCTGGCTTTGCGGCAGCTGCCCTTCCGCGATCGCCTCGGCCTGATCGGCGAGATCGCGCAGCAGCGGGCTAGCGCCGCCCTGCTCGCGAAGGATGGCGACCGCCTCACCGATCGCCTCGAGATCATCGATCGAGGGGGCCGGCTGCGCCAAGGCGGTGCCAGCGGCGAGGAGCCAGAGACAAATCCAGACCCGTCTCATCCCAGCCTCCACGCCTGTCCAAGCACCTGCTCGTCTCTGATCAGCCCGAAATACCGGCTGTCGAAGCTGTTCGCCGAGCGACCGACCGTGAAATAATGGCCTTCCGGAATGCTGAAGGTCCGTGCGAAAACCTCCGCCGGCTGACCGAGCCATTCGGCCAGCGCCAATCCGCGCGCGACTTCAATATCATTGATGGTCGTCCGTGTCGGCGACACGTCGACAAGATCGCCCGGCAGGCCGACGAGGATCTTCACCATCTGCGTGCCATCCGGAAAGATCGGCGCCAGACCCTGCCCGCGAAAGGCGATGAGCGCGCCACGCTCCGGGATCTCGGATCGAAGGTCGATCAGCACCACCCGGGTATCGGGAAGGCAGCGTTCGACCTGCCAGTCGATGCCGAGACGATAGCGCTGCGCGATCATGTCGAAGCCGACGGCGAGCACCACGGTCAGGATCAACGCCTTCAGCGCGAAGACGCGTCCGGGATGATCCTTGGCCCATTCTCGGAAGGCCGTCACGGCTCGCTCCTCGTCGTAGGCGCCTCTTCCTCGGAGCCGACCGTCTCTTCGCCTTCGCCGCCAACTCGCTGGTCAAGCCAGGCTTTGGGCAAATCGGCGGGCGGTGGCACGAAGACGTCGGCCGGCGCCGCCTCGATCGAAGCGGCGTTGATCACGACATAGCCGGCGTCCCGATAGGCGGCGGCGCGCCGCTTGATCTCGCTGAGATAGGGCTGGATCGCAGCGGGCGCCTCGCCGGCGGCGATCGCGGCCGCGATTGGCCGATAGTCGATAATGGCGATCGGTGGCCGCTTGGCGAGTTCGGCGTCCATGACCTTGGCGATAACGCCAATCCCGACGATCGTGATCCCCAGGCTCAGCCCGGTTCCAATGATCATGGCGCGCATCATGCAACCTCCCGTCCCTGGTCCTGATCGCTTCGCCGCCGCCGATGCTCGAGCACCGCATTGATCGCTTCGGTGACCCCGAGACCCTTGGCGCGGAAATGCTCGATGTCGGCGGTGTCCGCCGGCCGGGTCGAGTAGAGGAGTTGCAGGAAGGGGCTGACCACCAGGCGTCCGACGCCGCTGCCGGCGGCGGTGTGGCAATAGATCTCGGAATAGCGCCCCGCGCGGGTATGCACGGTGCGCAACAGCGACAGGCCGAACTCGGAGAGCGGCAGCCGGCCGCTCTTGGCGAGCTGAGCGATGGTCTCGGCCTTCTGGCCGAGCAGGAACATGTTGGCGGAATTGTCGACCACCGCCTGCCCCACGGTGGAGGCGTAGAGATCACCAACCGACTGGGTGATGGTGACCGCGGCGCCGTTATATTTTCGAAAGCGGCGATAGCCGTGCTCGATGAACTTGCCGACATCGCCGTCGGTCAGGAGATCCCAGGCCTCGTCGATGATCACCAGCTTCGGCCGCGCCCGGTCGCCCTGCACCATGGCCTGCTGGATCTGGTAGATCAGCTGCAGCAGCACCACCTTCTGCAGATGGCGGCGCTGGCGGAGATGCTCGAGCTCGATCACGGTGAGATCGCTGGTGAAGGAGACGGTGTTGGCGCCGTTGAAGAAGGCGCCATAGGCGCCGCTGGCGCTGAACGCATAGAGCTGGCGGCCGATGTCCTGGACGCGTTGATCGGCGTCTTGGAGCAGCGCTTCGGCGAGACGGTCGATCGTGGTTTCGTGCCCGTAGCGCGTCCAGCTTTCCCGCAGGCAGCGGGAGAGCGCGGAGCGCTGCAGGTCGGAGAGCCGCTCGGTCGGCGCCGCCATGGCGGCGACCAGCCCTTCCAGCATGTCGGCCTCGTCGTCATAGTCCTGAACCAGGGCGAACGGGTTGAGGCCGATCCGGTCCGCCTTGGCGAACTCGATGAAGGAGCCATCCAGGATTCTGGCGATCTTCTCATACGAGCGGCCGATGTCGATCACCCAGATCTGGGCGCCGGAGGCGAGGTAGGTAAAAATCAGATCGTTGGCGAAGAAGCTCTTGCCGGACCCGGACTGGGCGGCGATCACGGCGTTGTAGTTGGTCGAGCTCGCGAACAGATCGACGCCCATGAGCTGGCCGGTACGGGAAAGCAGGGTCACCCTCGGTGTCGCCGCCCCCTTGCCGTCGGCGAAGATGGGCAAGAGACAGCAGGCCTGCTCGGTGGTCATGGTGCGGTATCGGCCAAGGTCGACGATCACTTTCCGGTCGGCGCCGAAGGGCAGCAGGTTCAAGAAGACCGGCAGCGGAATGAAACGGTCAGGCAAGAGCGTGATGTTCTGCTCGGCCCAGTAGTTGATCGCCGAGGTCGTGCTGGCGTCCGCTTCGGCTTCGCTCGCCCCGAAGACCGCCAGGGTGCAGGCGATGCGCACCAGCTTGTGGCCGTCCTCGAGGCTGGCGAACAGCACCTCGTAGTCATGGCGCCGAACGCCGAGCTGCGGCACCCATTTGAGCATCGGCCCATACGCCATGTTGGCGGTCCACTGACGCTTGGCGCCGAGGCCTGTGCGGGTCTTCTGCTGATCCGGAAAGACCAGATTGGCGGTCAGGAGAAACGGCCCCTTGAGGCCGCGGCTGCCACTGAAGAGATCGCCGATCAGGTAAATCAGCTGGCCGAAGGCGATGCTCGGCGGGAAGGTCTTGATCGAGAGCGTGCGCACCCGCGCATCGCCAAGCCAGACCCCGTCCTTGTCGTGACGGACATCGACATCCTCGTCGAAGATCTGCTCGGCGATCAGCCGCTGGTCATCGACCTGGGCGCGGCCGAGACGCCGCCAGGGGGCGTGCGGTCCGCGGTTGAGGAAGGGCGCCAGCAGCGTGGCGTAGAGCGCAGGATCCAGAGCGACCGGCCCGACGCCGACATCGCGCAGGCACTGCTCGGCGCGGCGTTGCGAGGCAGCGGCATGCTCCAGGTCGTGCTCGCTCGGCTGGCGGGCGCCGTCGACCGGCAGCTTGAACGTGACGATCAGCTGCATGTCCCGAACATAGGTCCCAGTCTGGGCGAGCGGCCGCTCGGCACCCGCCTCAAGAAAAGCGATCCGGTCCCGAAGCGCCTCCCGGAGGATCTGCGCCGCGTCAGGGTCACGGCCGGCCTCGATCGCATAGGTGTAGGGCTTGATGTTAGGCGAGGCCGCGAGGCAGAAGGACATCATGGCGCCGGCCGGCCAATCCTCTTCGAGCAGCACGCGCAGACGGCGCTCGGTCTTTTCATCGCCGCCGGAAAGCGGATGGCAGAGAAAGCCGAAGGCCAGCGTCTGATCGGCGCAGAAGAAGAGCTTCCGCTCGGGCTGAAAGGCGAGCACGGGAAGAAGCGAGCCAGTCCGGTCCATGCTGGTCATCGGCGGGCTCCCCTGGCGAGCCAGGCGACGAGATCCGGGCGGAGACCCCGGCTGACCCCGCCGTCCGACCTGACGATGAAGGGAACGGACGTGACGCCGAGTTTCCTGGCTTTCTCGTAGCGCGCCTGGATCGCCGAGAGATCGCAGGGTTCCCGCTGCGGCAGCTTGATGTCCTGATGCAGCAGGAGGGTTCGGGCGGCGGCCTCCTGATCGACCGCGCAGGCGAGCATGCGCACACGCTGGGCGTCGTAGGTCGTGAACGAGATCGGCAGAATCAGGATGCGGTAGCGCTCGGCCAGCGCCGGCAGCTGATCCATGAGCTTGCGGCAGACGGGACAGCTCGGCGCCGTGAAGATCGCGACCTCGTCGCCGTCGTCGCCGATGACGATGGGCGCGAGATCAAGCCAATCGCTGGCTGATGAGGCGGTGGCGATCCCTGGAAAGCCGAGCGCCAGAAAACCCGCCAGGACCGAGCGTCGCAGATGCGATCCAGCCATGATGGCGTCCTCCCTTTCCTGCTGCTGGTCAACGCGTGGCGGCATCGATCACGGCCAGGACGGCCGGCAGCTGCGCGGCTGCGACGCCGCTTTGGGTGATGGTCGCGGTGACGATGTTGTCGACGATGGTCGGCGCGTTCACGAGACCGAGCGCGCTGGCGATGCCGATGCCGAAGGCGGCGATGCTCTGCCGAGCGATGCCGATCGCCACGCCGGCGACCACCATGACCACCGCGATGATCCGGCCGAGGATACCTTCGACCCACTCGGTGAGCGTGTCGTAGACCGCCTGGAATTCGGCCCCGCCGCCGCCGGCAAGAGCATCAGGTGGGGCCGCCAGGACCATCATCGCGGCCAAGGCCAGAACGGGAATGGTGAGCTGTTTCGTCATGTCGGTTCCTCCTGTCGCAAGGAGGATCGAACCACAGATCACACGAAAAAATGCGCCGGCACGGACCCCGAAATGACCCTCCGTGCGGGCGCGACGAATCGAACGTCCGATGCCAGGATTCATAAAGGAAGTCGGTCGAGAACCGCCGCGCATGAGGATGTCTGCTCATGGATCAAGGACCAAGCAGGATGGCGGAAGGCGCCTTGGGCCTGCTCTGGCCGCCGCCATCAGGCCTGCGGCCCTGGCGGCAGTTCTGGCGGCGACATCCCGGGCTGATCGAGGTCGGTCAGGCCCTGCGCCAGGACGTCCCGTCGGTCGGCGGCTTCTGCCACCGCATGACCGACTATGTCAGCCTGGGGCTCTATTGGATCGAGCACGAGGGATCGGGACCGCTGGTCTTCAACGCCTTCGCGTCCGGTCTCAGGCATTACGAAGCCATGCGCGGTCGCCTGGCGAACGAAATCCTAGAGACATGCCAGCGCCAGTCCTATGGCGCCTTTGTTGGCGCGACGATCGCCCATGTCGCCAGGCGGTTGAGCCTGGTCACGCTCGCCGGCAGTGACAGCGTCTGGACGCCGGCAAGCGGCGATCCGCTGACACCCTGGCTTCGAGCGCAGAACCCCGGCGTTGGCATTCGCTGCCGACCCTACGATCAACAGCATGCGGAACGCATCAGCGCGCGGCTGGTGCTTTATACACTGGATGAGCAGGATCGAAGGATCTTGAGCGAGGGGCCGTCGCCATGACAAAGTGCGCTGCCTCAACCGACACTGATAAAGCGTGCTGACGTCTGTCACAAACGCAGCACGCCGGCTCCATCGGACGTTCGAGGGCTGGCGTTTGCTCGGTCTCTTCTGGTAGAATTCTTGTCCTGGTCTCGAGGCTGCAATCGAACGGGCGGAGAACCATGGAACAGGAAGCTCTGCGCGAGCTCTATTACTGGATACTTGCCATCCTCGTTCCGCTGGCCATCGGGATCACCATCTTCCTGGTGCGGCGCGGTGAGTTCGATTGGCGGCTCCTGAACAGCAAGCCCCGCTTTCCAACACATGAGGAAATTCGGCCTATCTGGGATCCGACGCATTATCTCTATGACGCTTATAATCCAGGCAGCCTATCGAGCGGCGTTTCCAGACGACGACGTCATCATGGTGAGTGAGGGCGACCGCCAAGCTCTAGGGTGAGATCCATTCCTCTTCGGGCATTGGTTCTGAATCGGCATCGCTTGTCGCCGACTTTGAGCCGGCGCCGAGACTGCCTCCCGCCTTGTTCACGGTGCCGATCGGCCCATCAAGTTCGACCGTCTCGAGAGCTCGCTCCTGAGCTTCGGTCGTCGCAAGGACGCGATCATTGTGGCTATTCAGATGGCCTCGTTCCTGCGTTTCCATCTGCTGCATGTGGGCCTGATGCGCCGGTATTGCCGAGGCCATCTCGTCGGCGATACTTTGCGTCGCGCCGGCCATCTCATGCTCGAACGCCGGAGCACCCGCCGGCCCAGCAGCCAGTCCGGCCGCCACGTCGGACTGCGCGGCGCCGAGAGACGGCGCATCGCCGATGACGCCGGCGTTCATGGTCGAATTGCCCATATAGCCGCCAAAGCCTTCGGCTGACTGGAAGGCGCTCGCGAGGCCAGCCTGAATGCGGGCCGAGCGCTCGTCTCCGTCGCCGACATGCTGTGAAGCCACATGAGCCTGGGCATAGAGATGCGCGAGCTCGGCGGAGCCGCCGAAGGAGTCCTGATCGCGATCCCCGTGAAAGTTCTCGTAGAGCTGGACCTCGCCGGCGAGCCTGTTCTGGACGATGACATCGTTGAGCGCACGGGCAGCGTCAGGATTGGCGGCGACCGCCGGGATCAGGACCTTGGCGGAGACATTGCGGCTGGCGTCCATCGAGGCGCCGGAGCGCACGGCTTCATTGTAGGCGACGCTTGCCGAGGCGACGTCCTGGGCCGATCGGCTCAGCGTTTCATCGCTGCCGAGTGTCTCGGAGCTGAGCAGCGCGTCCGACGTGCTGCCCTGGACATCGGCGGCGATCGCCTCGGACAAGCTGGCCCGCACCTCGTCGCTTTTGGCGATTTCGTCACCAATCTTCGTCGACAACCGCTCATGTTGTTGTGCGCTTAGATGACTCGTCTCGATATCCGAGCCACTGACATTCGTACCACTACCTAGAACGCCGAGCCCTGCGGCCAGACTGCCGATATATTGAGTCGCATCTGTGTTCGACATGCCCGTTTCCGCTTCAAGGCTCCGAAGCGTGTCACCAAAATGCCGTTGGAGCGCGGCCTCATACTGCCCACCTTCGGCGACGATCCGCTGATTGAACCCCTGTCCGACGGTGGCGGACTCCTGCCTTGCCCAAGCCTGGCTCACGCTTTGCCGGAGCGCGGTCTCGAACTGCTCGCTGGCGGCGAGGCGCGCATCCGCGGCGCTCTCGTGGATCATGCCGGCATTGGCCGAGTAGCTGAACATATCCAGCCGCTGCTCGGCGCCGGTCTGGGCAGCGATGCCGGCAGTCGGCGCATAGGTGCGGGCGGGCTCGACATGTAATTGCTCGAAGGGGTTGAAGGTGGCGCCGGCTGCCTGACGCTCCATCACCACGTCTTCGCCCTGGAGCCGAGTGGCGAAGAAGTTGGCGCTGATCGCGCCGCCATAGACCAGCATCAGGGTCAGCACCGGCACGGCGGAGGCCATGAGGCCGCCGGTCGCCAGCCAGGTCTGGATGATGTCATCGCCCTGCTGCAGGCCGGCGAGGCTGGTGAGCGGCGTGCCAGCGTCGGCGAGCGCCGCGAGCTTGCCCGCGACCACGTCATGCAGGAACAGATTGACGATGGCGAGCGCCGGCATCCAGAGCTGGATCCAGGCGCCGACCAGGAGGAACCGGGCGGCGGCGCCGATGCCCATGCCGCCGATCGGAATCAGCAGCGAGAGGATCGGCGTTGCGGCGAAGATGAAGCCCTCGACGAAGGTCAGCATCGGCCGGAGATAGCGGTCGAACAGGCTCTGATTGGCCATCCATTGCGAATTCCGGGCGCGGACCGCATCATCCAGCTGATCCGCGTAGCTGAAATTCCCATCCGTCACGTAGCGGTCGCGCACCGCCTTGTAGTAGATCGGCACGAGCACGGAGGAGAGGATGAAGTCGTCGGCGGTGATCGGCGGTGCGGCGCTGACGATGTTGGACTGCGGCGCCGGGCCGACGCCCAGGCCGTTCAGCGCGTCCTCGATCACCTGCTCGACCTCGGCGGCGCCGGCCGGCTGATCCAGATCGAGCACGCCGGGCAGCACGTCCTGCTTGAAGGCCGGAAGGAAGCTTGTCCGGGTGTAGCCTTCGAGCGCCTCGAAGGCGACGTCGCAGATCAGTGTCTGGGGCGCTCCGCCTATTCGGATCCTGGCGGCGTGGTTCAAGGAATCGAAGCGCAGCGCCGACAAAAAGTCCACGGTGCGAAACAGATCGTCCTTGTTGATGATGTCGAGCTCGATGCCGATCAGGGTGCAGGTCTTGATGTATTGCGACCAGCTTTCATAGAAGTTCGAGCCGGGCGTGGCGGCATTGGCGCTGCCGAGATGAAACTCGGTAAGGCTGTTCATGCGCACGCGCTTCAGGACGTCGAGACCGAAGGCGTAACCCTGAGTGGTCATCGTGGGCGTCGAAAAGGCGGTCTCGAACAGCTCGGTCAGGTTGTAGCCAATGCTGGTGAGAAAGCTGCCGGTGGCGGCGACGCCGTTCGGCACGTTGTCGACCACCCGCACCTCCTGGGTGTAGGCGTCGGTGATGGTGACGGTCTGCGTGCCGCCGAACATCAGGGCGTAGAGCAGGCCAGCGACGCCGAGCTGCGCGATATTGATGCCGCGCCCGCCCGAGGTCAGCGCCTGGAACAGCAGAAGGATCGCGCCGAACAGCACGCCGATCTTCGCCATGGTCGCGAACTCGCCGGCGCCGGCGACCAGCGTGACCGCGGTGATCACCTGCTCCAGGAAGGCGCCGTCGCCGATCGAGTAGATATCCATGGCTATTCTTCTCCCCTACGGTCGTTCGGTGACGTCCGCGGGCGAGGCGAACACCACGTCCTCGGTCACCGCCAGGAGGGCGGTGTATTCCTCGACCAGGGCCGGCAGCGAGCCGTGGGCCGCCTGGCGGCGCCGGACATCCTCGCCGAGGCGGGAACGCGCCTGATCGACCAGCCGGGTGACGGCTGGGGCATGCTCGCTGTCCAGAAGCGTGATCGAGGCCGCGACCGCCTCGATCAGATCGTCGACGATCAGCCTTGCCCATTCGGTGGTGAGATGGGGCAGCAGGGTCTCGACGAACGTGCGCCCGGCGTCCTCGCTGACGCTGGAAAGACGCACCAGAAGCCCTCCCGTGCCGGCAGGCAGGTTGCCGAGCAGAACGGTCTCGTCGTCTGTCAGGGTCTGGTCGTTCGCCCGGAGCTTGGCGACGATGCCAGGAGTCTGATCATCGCCCAACAGCAGACGCCGCGCCCGCTCCTCGAAGCCTTCGAGCGTGATCGTCCGCGCGACCGGCTCGAGACAGCCGTTCGGCCCTTCATCGCCGCCACAGCCGAGGAGTGCTGCCTCGCCGCCTTCCAGCATGGCGTCGAACAGCTGATGGTTCGCCGGGATGTGGACCAGCGGCGCCGTCGCGCCGCCGCCGTCATCGACCGGTGTGGCGACGATGATGCTGCCGGTGACGTTCATCATCACCTCGAGCAGCTCGACATCACCGAACAGAAAGCGAGTCTCGGCGCTCTGCGTGACCAGCGCCCGCCAAACGAGATTGCCGGTGATCGCGCTCGCCACCTGATCGGGGGCGGCCTCCTGGGCGTCGCCGAGGGCATCGCCGCTCTGCGCCTCGAAGATATCCTCGGTGGCGCCGGAGACCGCAGCAATCAAGGACGCGTCCGAGTGCTTCTTGTAGCCGGCGGCATCGAGGGTGTCGTTGACGATGCCCTGGGCGAGCTGGCAGCTGTTGCCGAAATGCTGGTTCAGCGCCTGAACCTTCTTCTGCATGGTCTCGATCGCGCCCATGCAGGTCTCGCAGATGGCGGAGAGGCCAATCTGAAAGGCGTAGCCCACGGCGTTGCTGGCGACGGCTTTCAGGAGCGGCACGATCTGATCGCCGGAGACGTAGGAGAAGGAGCCACCGAACAGATCGACCCCGCCGCAGCCGCCCTGGAAGCTCGGCGGCGTGAAGGTCACGAGATTGGCATCAACGATCCGGTTCCTGACCTGCACGCCACCGCCGGCGATCACACCGCGCCTGGCGGTCGAGGTGATGGTCGGATCGGTGGTGGTCGCCAGGCTGTCGAAGAACTGGTTCATCTCGGCCTGCAGGTCAGCGCGTACGGGTGTAGCGGTTAGCCCAACAAGCATTGCCGCGACCAAAGCATAGCCTATGCATCGCGATCTCATGGCTCGCCTCCCTCCGCATGAACGCCGAGCTGTGCTCTGAGATGCCGGACCAGCTCAACAGGATCGTCCATCACCTCGGGCGGGAGCTCATCGAACTCGCCGGGCAAGGCAAACGGCCGTGCGATGGCGCGGGTCGCGAGGTAGTCGTCCTCCGAGATCAGCCCGGCGTCGTGGGCGAGCGCGATGATGCGCCGGCCGATATTGGTGAGATCCAGGGGCGCCTGGGCGATGGGCAGGATCAGGTCGGGCGGCCGCACCAGGAACGTCGCCGGCAAGCTGACCACCCCCAGGCGCTCGGCTTGCCCTTGATCCTGACGATGGGCGGTGAGCGGAACGGGTGGCGGCGATCCGTCCAGGGAGACGGCGATGATCTCGAAGCCGTGCAGACGCCGCGCCAGGTCGAGCACGCCCGCCTGACTGGCGCAGAGAGCGCAGTCAGCATCATAGAAGAAAAGAACGCCGGCTTCCTTTGCGAGCGCTTCGAGCACGGCCGCGCGCGCCGCCTCGGCCCGCTCGTCCACGGCCTGGGCAGCGTAGGTCGCGATCGGCCGTTCGGAGTTGGCGTCGAGGAAGGGATCGCGGGCCGCCGCCGCGGCGCTCGCCTCGGCAAACGCGCCGGCGCGCTCGAGGGCGATCCGCTGCAGATAAAGATAAGCCTCGACATTGGCGGGCGATGGATCGTCCAGCGCCTGGTCACGGAAGCGGTCGAGATTCTCCCGGAACCAGGCGGCGCTCAGAGGCTTGGGCGGCTCGGCTTCGGCAGGCGTCTCGACAACTTCGGCCGGAACGATCGGCCGAACCTCGTCAGGAACCGGCGCCGGGTTGGGCTGCTCCGCCGGAATGGGCAATGCTTCGTCCTCCTCGGGAAGCGGTTCGTACCAGAACCAGCCTTCCTGGCCGCGATCGAAGAACCGCTCGTCGTCCGCTGTCTGGCCGAAGGCGCCGAGCGCCGGCAGCAGCATGGCCAGACCGGCAAGAAGGCCTTTGCGCCGAGTCCCTTTCGACGAGATGATGCGCCGTCTCATCGCCGCCGCTCCATGCTCCTGCCGAGGGTTAGTGCATCCCGTCCACGCCGTGGTGATCCCGGCCATGGTCACGGCTGTCGCCATGGTCATCGGAATCCCGACAGAGGCGGCAGGGACGGCTGAAGTCCCCGTTCCTGCGGACCTCAGGCTTCGCCGCTTCGGCGTCGGGCGGCGGTTCGGCAGCGGCCTGCCGCTCCGACGCCGGCTTCGCGGTCGCGACGTCCAGCGCCACGACCCAGACCTTGCGGTTGTTGGGATCGGCGCCGCCATCCGAGGCAGCCGACCCCTGTTTCGGTTCGCCCCTTGCTGCCGTCACGATTCTGGTCGCAACACCCTGGGCCTTCAGAATCTTGGTCACGGCATCAACACGGCGCTGCGCCAGACGCTCATTGGCATCCTCGGGGCCGACCTGGTCGGTGAACCCGACCACCAGAACGGCTTTCGGCCGGAGCTTGTCGATCACCGGCACGACCGCTTCGAGCCGGCGCACGCCGGTCGCCGACACAGCGGCGCTGCCACTCTCGAAATAGACCTCGGCCAGCCGGCGGTTGTTGGTCGCCCAGACGGCGATCGGCCGGGATGCCGGCTCGCCCGCGGCCGGCGCCTCGACGGCCGCGGTCACCAGCGCATCGCGGGACGCCAGCGGTCGTTCATCGACGGCCTCTTCAGGCCCGGCACGTCCGGTCAGAGGCTCGAAGCGCCGCGGATCGGCGTCACGCCTTGCCTCGATCCGCGGGTCGATACGGGAATAGACATAGCTCGGACCGGCGACATCGCCTCCATCCGTGGCAGTCGGGCCGACCCAGACCCGGAGCACGCCCGGCGCCGGGTCGGCGGCCGTTCGGTCTGTCCCCGCCTGTGAGGCCAGCGCGTCGCCGGCAGGAAAGGACGGCAGCGGCCGACGCACATCCTGGAAGCGAGGCTCGACGACGCCCTCCTGTCCGGCCAAGCCCTCCAGATCGTCCTGGGTGACGCGCGAACGGCTGTTGGTCAGCTCATAGACGTTGCGGGCGCTGAGGCAGGCGACGCCGTCCGGGTAGCCCTTGCAGCTGAACTCCGAAGCACCAGGCGTGCAGGCTCCCAGAGCCGTCAGCGCCGTCGCCGCGAGAAACCATGATTGGGCGCGCATCAGTCATCCTCCTTGGGCAGGTTCATCGCGAAGGTCGAGGTCAGGACCACGTCGATCTCGCGACCGGCGTCGATCTCGATGACCGGAAAGAGCTGGAAGGCCTGATCGATGTACCAGTCGGCGACCCGGCCAAGGGCGCTGCCGGCGGTGGAAGCGCCGATCGACGTCGCCGCCGCCTGCGCGCCCTGCACATCGAGCCCGCCGCCGCTGCCGATCTGGACGATCTGGTTGTCGTCGAGCGCATTGGCGGCGGCCTCGAGGAAGCCGACCAGCAGAGCGCGGGCGATGAAGGTGCCTTCGCGGCGGACCAGCCGGCCTCTCGCCCCTTCCTTGCCGTCCTCGCCGACCGCGAAGGCCTTGAGCGGCTGCTCCAGGATCGTGCCGTCATGCAGGATGCAGGACATGGTCTCGCCACGCATATGGGCGCGCTCCGATGAGAGATCGCCATAGGCGCCGAGCAGGGCGAAGCATTCGCGCACATCGGCGCGGTAGCGGTTCGGCAGGATCGCGTCCTTCTTCAGGCGCAGCAGCACGGGCAGCGGCTCGCCCTGGGCCTGGGCGCCGGTCGGTGCATCGAGACCGGTGATCAGCGTGCCGGTCAGGATCGAGGTTGCCGGCAGCTTGAAGACGTTGTCGCCATCGAGGTCGGCGGTTCTGCCCTCAACCGCGCCTTCAGCGTCGCGCTTGGAGACGAAGCGAATGGCTAGCGCCTGACCGGGCGCCGCCTCGTTGCTGGCGTCTCCAGCGGGCGCACCGTCCGGTCGATCGCCGGTCGTCGAAACCGGCGATGACGCGCGGAAGATCGATGTTGGATCGGCTGGATCAGTGTCGGCGTCCGCCTCCGGGAACCGGATTTGGTTGTCGGCCGCCGCCACCACCGCGGTCGGCTCGATGTCGCCCTCCTCGGGCGCAAGGTCGACTTCTGACGCCGGCGATGGCGCTTCGGTCTGCTTCAGCTTTTCCTGCTGCAGACTCGCGATCTCTCCTTCCAGGTCATGAAAGCGACGTTCGAGCGCCTGATCCTTGGCGCCGACTTCACGCTCAATGCTGCGCCTCAGGCGCTCGACCAGATCGTCCGGCAACGCCTGCTGCCGTTCGGCGAGTGTGTCCAGCTTCCTGGCGAGTTCGGCATTATGATCACGGGCCAGGTCGAGCTGGGCTGCCAGCCGGTCGATCGTGGTCTGCCTGGTGTCGGCGTCAGTCAAAATCGCTTCGTTGATCGCCTGACGCTGTCCCTGACCGGCGCTGCCGGAGAAGCTCGCAGCGATCGCCCAGGAGACCAGCAGCACGCCGCCACCGACGCCGCCGAGGGTGAGCCAGCGCTGCAGGCGCGGCGAAAGATCGGCGAAGGTCATGGCCGGATCCCCCGTAGTAGCGAGGGCCGGCGGCCTTTGGAATCGCTTGGGTCGGTCGCTGCGAGCGCGCGGGCGAGATAGATCTCGGCGAACTCGCCAGGCGCCAGACGCGTGCTCGGCCAGAGCGCGACCGCGACCACCCCTTCGCTGTAGCACCAGGGTTCCTGAAAGGCCGCAGCGGCATCGCCGCCATGCCGGACCAGCCCGACATAGACCTCCATATCCTCGGCAAGGAGATACTGGCCGGTGGCGAAGGACACCTCGAAGCCTCCCTCGACCGCGCAGAGGGGATAAGGCGGCGGCGCCTGGTCGCTGAAGGCGGCGTCCAGCGGCACCTGGCCGCGCGCCAGCTGATCGAACATTGCGCCGGCGCGGGCGACATAGGTCCGATCGTTGGTGGCGTGGCGCCTTCGTTCTTCTCGATTCGTCCTCGGCAGGTAAACACCGGGAGGTAGATCGAGGCGAAGCTCGCGCGGCGGGATCTGCCTTGGCTGCAGGGTCAGGCTGATCGAGACACTCTCGTCGCCGGTCTCGGTCAGGAACATGGTGATCAGCGCCGGGCCGGACGGCGCGACATAGATGACATTGGCGCTGGTCTCGACGCTCGCCGCGGCGGTGGTCACCACGCGCGGCGCCTTGAACGGCGTCACGATCCGGTTAGGATGCCCGACCGCGATCTGGATGATCTCGTTGACCCCGGGCTCGACGGTGATGGTCTGCAGCGTGTCCACCACCTTGCGCGAGCTGGAACCTTCGGATGCGGTCCGACGCGGATCGACGTCAGCCGGGATGGATGGAAGCGTGAGGTTTGACTCAGGGTGAGGGTCGATCGGCGCCTCTTGCGGGTGCGCCGATGCCGAGCCGAGAGCGAGCAGCATCGCCGTACCGAGTGCAGTTCGCCCGATCATGACCCGCCCTCCCCGATGGCCGGCGGCCGCGTCGGACCATCGGTGCGCGGCTCGCCCTCATAGGTGCGCATGGCGCGGATCACCGGGCGGTGGCGCTCGATCTCGAGCTCGATCTCATAGGTCCGCTTGACCCGCGCCTCGTTCGCGCCGCCGATCGCGCTGGTGACGCCATAGCCAAAGACGAAGACCCGATGGCCCTTCTGCAGCACGCGACGCGGCTCGAAACGAAGGGACACGCGGTCCCGCTCGAGCTGATCGAGCTGGCGCTCGATGATGGTCGTGACCTCGTCATGGATCGCCGGCGCCAGCAGCGGGTAGACCGCCTGCTTGATGAAGGCGCCATTGCCGGGCGTGACATTGCCGATCAGGGTCGCGATATGCAGGCCCCAGGCCTTGGTATAGTCCTGGCCCGCGCGGTCGCTCGCGATCTCGGTCTCGGCCGAAAGCTCGGGCGGCACCAGCACCACCACCCGGTCCCGGCCGAGCAGCAGGCTGGTCGCGAGCAGAAGGGTGAACGACAAGGCGGCGACCGCGACAAACAGCCAGCGGTTCTGCGCCCTCGTGGTTGCCCAGTCGGCGAACAGGACGTCGAGCTTCATGGCAAGTAAACCCGCTGAAAGGGATTGCGCATGGTGCGGCCGCGGCCCGGCCAGACGCCGAACCAGTAGAGCGCGTGCAGCACGAACATCTCCGGCCGACCCTCGCGATAGCGCTGATAGAGAAAGCCCAGCACCAGCCCGGCGAAGGCCAGAAGAAACGGTGCGTTCACCAGAAAGCCTGCCGCCAGCATCAGGGTCGGCGGCGCGAAATCATCCAATCGCCAGAGCAGGAAGAACGGCGGATCGTCGACGGTGCGTGGCAAGGATCGGATGGTCATTGGGAGGCTCCTCGACATTGCTGTCTTCGAGCCTAGTCCAGGTGAACGCGCCGTTGGCGCCGGCACGGACCCCGAAATCACCCTCCGTGCGGGCGCGGCCTCTCGTCGACGGTCGACCAGGCGCCTTTGGCGAGGGTGCAATAGGGGCAACCCCAGACGCGGTTGTGATCCGGGATGATCAAATAGGCGCTATGCAGGTCGCAGTGCTCCCACCCGACCCCGCCGCTGTCCAAGGCCTGGACGATGGTGAAGGCATCGTCGATCGGGAGGATCGGCAGGAGCTCGTCGAGGCCGCGGACGACGGTTCGGTAGATGTCGTAAGCCTCCAGAAACAGCGGCCAGTTGGATCGAGCCGCAGCACCGTCACCGCCAAGCCGCCGATGGATGCCGGCGAAGTAGCAGGCCGCCGCGCGCAGCTGGGGCCGACGGAGGATCGTCGCTGCGGACGATGGCGGCCTTCCCCACCGCTCGGAGGTCGGCATCAGGCCGGCGCGCAGCTGGTTGACCCTGTCGATGTTGAGGCCCGTCATGCAGGTGATCTGTTTGGGTCGGAGGCCGCGCTTGATCAGATCCAGAGCCTCGGCTTGGGCCTGCACCAGGCGGACCAGCGGATCAAGGCCGTCGGTTGCGCTCCGGTCGCCGCTCATCGAACCTGGTCATCATGCGCGATGACCGCATCCTGGGCCGCGGCGAGCAGCGCGTCGACCGAGGTAGCGCCAAGTAGCCGGGTCAGGCAGGGATGCGGCTGCACCAGGGCAACGGGGACGGCATTCAATCGCACCAGATCGAACGGCGTTGTGCCGGACAGCCTTGCCAGATGATCGGGCCCGAGGTGAAGCAGGATGGTCGCGAGGTGCGGATGCTGCCGGCAGAGTTCGGCTGCTGCGGCGACATAAGCCTGGTTGAGCGCGATCACTGCCTGGGTAGCTTGCGCCTCGTCGAGCGGCGCCGAAGCCTTTGGGATCAAGGGGACGATGGTTTGAGCGGCGTCATGACCGGGCATCGCGCATCTCCTCGTCGCCATGAATCAGATAGCGATAGAAGGCCAGCACCGTTCGGGCATAGGAACGCGCCCTTTCGGGATCGCTGCTGTGATACCGGCCGATGCCGGCAGTCAGATCGCCCGGCGCCGACGCCAGCGCCTCCTTGAGGATCGCAGCACCGATCTCGAGATTGATGACGGGGTCGAGCAGCGAATTCGGATCATCGAACCGATGGCCGTGCCAGCGGATGTTGATCTGCAGCAGGCCGACATCGACGGAGCGGTCCTGATGGGCCGAGAGGAGTGTCATCGCCTCCTCCTGGCTGGTCGGAAAGAACGCCTGGCCTTCGATGTTCAACGCCCAGGGCCATGGTTCGATCAGCCCATGGTCATTGGTCCGGCCGCTTTCGGCGAAAGCGATCGCCTGCAGCATGCGCGGATCGTCGAGGCCGGCCTTTTGCGCGGCCTCTGTCCACGGCGCTCCAAGAGGTTCAAGTGCGATGGTGGAGCTCGAGATCGTCAGCAAGAGACCGAGCGCCGTCACGCTCCGGCTTGGGATCGAGGCTGGCAGACAGCGATCAGCGATGCGCGGCGGTTCTTCACATTGGGTTCGCATCGATCGCCGATGCAGCCTCGCACCATGGCGACCTTTGAAAATATCGATCAGGGTCTCAGTCAACATTGAGCATCGAAACGTCATCGGCCCCTCCTCAACGTTTTGCTTCTTGCCGCTCTGATTCCCGAAAAGGAAATCGAGCCGCGGTTAATATTCTCCCTTGCGAAATTCTGTTGTTCGCGGGACGCCGGCTGTCCGGGTCCCGTTGGATTCCCTCAATGACTCAAGACACCTGAGAGGCGAAAATTATTGCATCCCCGACGCGAGAAAATTGGAGAGCGAGATTTGCTTCTCGCAGCGACGGTTTCATGAAGGAGGTCGATTGCGACCGCTCGCCCGAAGCCACCATGCGGATGATGTTGAGTTGTTGACGGTTCCGATAGACCAGCGAAACGGAGCGCCAAGCCGACAAAGCTCTGGCATTCCTCGGGGAAAAGCGTTGCAACCGGCCCGTCTCTGAGGGGCTTGCATAATGCCCGCTCTTAATTAAATTAAGCGCTCTTTCTTTAATTAACGCCGATCGCTGATAAAGCAGGCTTTCATGGCGAGACGATCATGACCAGCAGGCTGGGCCGCTATGTCGAGACCGCCGTCGGCGGCGAGCGGGTGCGCGCCTTCGTGCCGCCACCCTTGCCGCCGACCCCGCCGCTCGATCTCGAGCCTCTGCTGTCGCGACTGAGCGCCGCCGATAGGGCGATCGGGCGGCTGGACGGCATCACCCTGCTCCTGCCGGACCATGCGCTGTTTCTCTACATGTATGTCCGCAAGGAAGCCGTGCTCTCCTCCCAGATCGAGGGGACGCAGTCGACTCTGACAGATCTCCTGCGTTTCGAAATCGATCACGTGGCCGAGCCGCCGATCGACGATGTGCGCGAGGTTTCCAACTATGTCGATGCGCTGCTCTACGGCCTGGAGCGCCTCGACAGCTTGCCGCTGTCGCTGCGCCTGATCCGTGAGATGCATGCGCGCCTGCTGCAGAGCGGACGCGGCCAGACCAAGGATCCCGGTCATTTCCGCACCTCCCAGAACTGGATCGGCGGCACGCGGCCCGGCAATGCGCTGTATGTGCCGCCGCCCGTTCCGGACATGCAGATCGCCCTTGGTGACCTCGAACGCTTTATCCACGGGGACACGCCGTCACTGCCGCCGCTGATCAAGGCCGGCCTGATCCACGTGCAATTCGAGACCATCCATCCCTTCCTGGACGGCAATGGCAGGTTGGGACGGCTGCTAGTCACGCTCTTCCTTTGCATGACCGGCGTCATGCGTCAGCCGCTGCTCTATCTCAGCCTCTATCTGAAGACGCATCGCGCCGACTACTACCGGCTGCTGCAGGAAGTACGGGAGCAAGGCGCTTGGGAGGCCTGGCTCGAGTTCTTCCTCGATGGCGTCACCGAAACCGCGGACCAGGCCTTCAACAGCGCGACCCGCATCGTGGACCTGTTCGAGACCGACCGCGCCGCGATCGCGCAACATGCCGATCGTTCGGGCTCGGTGCTGCGGCTTCACGAGCTCCTACAAAAGAAGCCCTTCATGAGCGCGCCGGCGGTGCGCGATCTCACCGGGCTCACCATGCCGACGGTCAACGCCGCTCTAGAGACGCTGCAGCAGCTCGATATCGTGGCTGAGGTCACGGGCCGCAGGCGTGGCCGGGTCTATGCCTATCGCGACTATCTCAAGATCCTCGGAGAAGGGGCAGAGCCTCTTACATCAAGGTAATCGGATCACAAGACACATCTATCAGGCTCATAACCTGAAGGTCGTAGGTTCAAATCCTACCCCCGCAACCAAAATATACAAAGCAAGATCAACAAGATAGCCGCCCACAGGGCGGCTTCTTTGATTCGGGGCTCCGATTGCGGGTAAGCTATGGGTAAGCAAGCGGGGGCAAAGTCGCGCAAACTTACGCAAAGTTGGTCAGGCAAGAGAGGATGCTTAGATTCTGAAGTGGAAGCAATCACGGGTCAGTGCTAAACCAGCGCGCCGATCATCTGACGGGTGTTCCTACCCCACATTCCCACTCCTTCTGCCCAGAAGCTGGTCGAGCACCAATTCGAATTGTGCTTCGACCATCTCGACACCGGTTTGGATCGTCATGCCGCGCGTCCTTGCTGCTTTGAGCCAAGGGGTCAGTGGAGGGTCGGTCACGACGTCGGTGACCACCGTGCCGCCATGAAAACCATCGAGCGCATAGGGCATATGGGGATCGCCGCCCATGCCGACCGGCGTGGCGTTGCAGGCGATATCGAAGGCGAAGTCTTCCGGGATAATGGTGGCGCACGCTAGATGGGGTAACGGGCTGGGCTCGATAGTCGGTTTGGCTGGTCATCCCCCAAGATGATGGTGTGAACCGGAGTCAGGACAGGCCTGCTCCAAGCATCATTGAGGGGCGACCATGGAGTATTATTGCGGCATTGATGTCTCGTTGGAACAGTCAAGCGTCTGCGTTGTCGACGCCGAAGGTTCGATCTTGCGGGAGGCGAGCATTGTCAGCGATCCGGATGCGCTGCTTGCGGCAAGGTCGGTGCTGCACCGGGAGTTTCAGGGTTTCGAGCGCAGGGTACGATCACTGGCGAGACGAGATGACCGAGCCAGGTTGTTGATGTCAGCGCCCGGCGTCGGTGTACTTGTCTCACTGACCTATGCCTCGGCGATCGACGATCCCGGCCGTTTCAAGCGTTCCCGGCAAGTTGGTGCACATTTTGGGATGACGCCGAAGCGCTATCAGTCCGGCGAAAAGGATGTGAGTGGTCGGATCTCCAAAATCGGTGATCGCGGCGTGCGCACGGCGCTGTACGAGGCAGCGCACATCATTCTCACCAGACCGGTCAAGGCGGGCGCGCTGAAGTGTTGGGGCATGCGTCTGGCTGCTCGCGCCGGCAAGAACAAGGCCAAGGTTGCACTTGCACGCAGACTCGCTGTGATCCTGCACCGCATGCTCGTCGATGGTACACCGTTTGTTGCTGACAAAGCAGCAATGGCCAAAGGATGAACAACAAGGTTTAAGAGTTCGGGCGAACGACACCATCCGCCCGGAGCAAGGTCCCGTCGCCGGGACGATGGATCAGGCCAGGCCGCAAAATGCTCAGTGGCATCGAGAGATGACCACGCGTTGCTAGATCGGCCAACCTGTTCCTCATCTTATCCCATCAGGTGGCGGCCAGGCGCCGACCACGGACAGAAGAGAGGCCGGCGACAGGATGAAAGCTCAAAAAGAGGGTTGACCAATCAAAGCCCGTTACAGAAGAGCATTTTCCTATTGCGTGGAATCGATCCCTGTGATTCGACAGTGTCGGTTGAGACAATTGAGTGGGGACGATGCCAGCACCGTTGTCGTTGGATTTGAGAGAGCGTCTTGTTGAGGCCGTCGAGAACGGAAGTTCGATCAGGCAGGCGGCGCGCCGGTATTCGGTGAGCGCTTCAGCAGCAATCAAGCTGATGCAGCGGGTCGGGACGACCGGCAATCTGGAGCCGGAGCGAGCGGGCGGGCGCAGACCGCTGTTGCTCGAGCCCCATGCCGAGGCGCTGGCCAGCATGGTCGCAAACGATCACGACATGACCCTTGCCGAGATCCAGGCTGAACTCGAGCGCCGCTTCGATGTGACGGCTGGGCTTTCGACCCTTCATCGGATGCTTCGCCGGCTCGGGCTCAGGCTCAAAAAAAGTCGCTGAGAGCTGCGGAGCAGGATCGGCCGGACGTGGCCGCGAAGCGTCGCCGCTGGCGCGTTTGGCAGCGCTTCATGGACCCCGAGCGCTTTGTCTTCATCGACGAGACAGCGACCGCCACCAACATGACCAGGCGCTATGGCCGCTGCCCCTCGAACCAGCGTCTGGTCGCCAAGGCGCCCCATGGGCATTGGAAAACCACCACCTTCGTCGCTGGCCTCAGACAAAGCGGGATCACGGCGCCGCTGGTGCTCGACGGGCCGATGACGGGTGCGGCTTTCCGGGCCTATGCCGAGCAATTCCTCGCACCAACACTCAAACCAGGCGACGTCGTCGTGATGGACAACCTTTCAGCGCACAAAGTCGATGGCATCCGCCAGACCATCGAGAGCACCGGTGCGTCGGTCCTCTACCTGCCGCCCTACAGCCCGGATCTCAATCCGATCGAGCAGGTCTTCGCCAAACTCAAGGCCATCCTGCGCAAGGCTGCTGCGAGAAACAAGGAAGCGCTCTGGAACGCCATTCGCATAGCCCTCGAACGATGTGACGCCGACGAGTTCGAAAGCTACCTCCAACACTGCGGATATGGATCTACATAAATGAAAAATGCTCTAGCCTCGGAAAGGCTGCAGCGAGCTTTCGGCAAACGGCCTCCTGACGATCGGTGTTCTGGTCGATGACGACCATCCGGGCGACGCTGCGGCGCGCGACCTCATAAGCGATTGCTGAGCCCGCGCCGCCTGCCCCGATCAGGAGAAAGTCAGCGCCCTTGAGTTCAATTCCGTTATTGGCAAGGGCGGCGATGTAGCCGAGGCCGTCGGTCATCGCGCCATGAAGCGAGCCGTCCGGCGCGCGGCGGATGACATTGCAGGCTTCGACGAAGGCCGCCGTCGGATCGGCATGGTCGAGATGGCGAAAGGCCGCCTGCTTGTGCGGCACGGTCACCACGGTTCCCTTGGCATTGGCGGTTTTTTTCAGGGTCTCGAAGAAAGACGTGACACCGTCGGCGGCGAGATCCAGGGAAAGCATGACCGCATCGATCCCCGCGCCAGCGGCCCAGGCATTGAACAGGCCCGGTGTCTTCACCTGCTCGACGGGATGGCCAAGCATGAAATAGACGTCGGTCTTGCCGGTGATGGTTGCACGCATGTCGTTACCTGGCATGGGTTGAGGATGTGCCGAGCCATGTGGGTTTCAGTCTGGCGATCCGGCGCCTGACCCAGGGGATCTGCGCCAGGATCATGGCGAGGATCGCTATCGCGATTACCGCCGAAATCGGGCGGGTGATGAACGGCCAGTAGTCGCCGTCGGCGAGCACGAGGGCGCGGCGGAGATTGCGGTCGAGCAGTTCGCCGAGAACGATACCGAGCACCAGCGGCGCCATCGGGTAGTTCATCAGGCGGAGACCGTAGCCGAGGATGCCGAAGGCGACCACCACCCAGATGTCGAAGATGCGGGACTGGATGGCGTAGGGCCCGATGATGCAGAGCGTGGCGACGATCGGCATCAGGTAGCTGTCGCGCACGCGCAGCACCATCACCATGACGCGGGTCAGGCCGAGACCGAGGATCAGGATGCCGAGGGTGGCGATGAACAGCATCGCGATCACGTCGTAGATGGTCTGGGGCGAGGTCACCATCAGAAGCGGGCCAGGCTGGGCGCCGTGGATGATGAGCGCCGCCATGAGCACGGCGGCGACACCGGAGCCGGGTATGCCGAGGGTCAGCACCGGGATGATGGCGCCGGGCACGGCCGCGTTGTTGCCGGTCTCGGCGGCGACCAGCCCCTCGATCGAGCCCTTGCCGTATTTTTCCGGCTCCTTGCTGAAACGTTTGGCAACGGCATAGGAGGACCAGGCGCCGACATCCTCGCCGACTCCTGGCAGAAGGCCGGTGAAGGTGCCGAGCACGCCGGAGCGAAGGGCGACCCAGCGATAGCGGATCATGTCGATCCAGCGCGGGATCACCCGGTCCGAGCTGTCGATCACCACGCCCTCGCCCTTTCGGCGCATGACGTGCAGCACTTCGGCGAAACCGAAGGCGCCGACCATCGCCGGCAAGAGGGCGATGCCGCCGGAAAGCTCAGGCAAGCCGAAAACGAAGCGCTCGTAACCGAAGGCGCTCTCCCGGCCGATCATCGCCACCAGGAGACCGAGGATGCCGGCAATCCAGCCCTTGATCGGATCGTCGCCGGAGAGATTGCCGGAGATCATCACGCCGAAAAGGGCGAGCCAGAAGAACTCATAGGCGCCGAAGGACAAAGCGAAACTCGCCGAGCGGCGGGGTGATCAAAGCGAGCAGGATCAGGCCGACGATGGTGCCGAAGGCGGAGCCCACGGTCGCCATGCCCATGGCCTGGCCGGCGAGGCCCTTTTGCGCGAGCACATGGCCGTCGAGCGCGGTCGCCGCGCTGGAGGGGGTGCCAGGAATGTTCAGGAGAATAGCGCTGCGGCTGCCGCCATAGATCGCGAGCACATAGGTGCAGACCAGGACCAGGATGGCGTCGTTCGGCTCGAGGCGGATGGTCATGGTGGTGAGGAGCGCGAGCCCCATGGTCGCGGTCAGGCCGGGCAGCGCTCCGATTACCAGCCCACCGAGACAGGCGGCGGCGGCGAGCGTCAATGACTGGATATCCAGGAGGCCAGCGAAGGCGGCGGCGAGGAGATGGAGGTTGTCGCTCATCGGGCGCCGTGTCGCTCAGGGCAGCCGGATGTAGAAAAGTTCCTGAAAAGCGACGACGACCAGCACCGTGGTGATCGCCGCCGTGGCGGTCGCCTTGACGATCAGCAGGGCAGCGGCTTTGCCGCCGGCGAGCGGCAGGTTGAAGGTCACAATAAAGGCGGTGATGAACAGAAAGGTGGCGATCCCGAAATCCATTCGGCCGACCAAGCCCAGGCTGTAGATCAGCATCAGGACCAGGGCGAGGAGCGCCCGGCGGTCGGAGACTTTCTTGCCGGTGACCAGGAAGCCCTGCAGTCGGTCGGCGAAGCTCCTGATGATCAGGATTAGGCCCAGGATCGCGAGGGCCGCGCCCAGGAGGATCGGGACGAGGCCGGGACCGGTCAGGAAGGTGGCGCCCAAATGCTCGCGGATGTCCATGCCTTGGGAATAGACGATGATGACGAGGCCAAAGAGGATCCAGAAGATACCGCTCAGACGGTCCGCGAGATGGTCACGGTGTCTGGCGCGTTCATCCGGGCTTGCCATCGTCATCATGCCTCCTCGTCAGCCCGGGCGGCGTGCGTGCCCCGCCGCCCGGTTCCGATGATCGGCCGTTCAGGGCCGCTCGATGCCGAGCGTGTCCGGCGACACCTCGGTCGTGCCGTCGTCGAACATGCGCCAGGCGGTTTCGCGCACGGCGGCCTTGGCCATCGCCATCGCCTCCTCGCCCGAAACCGGCGTGAAGATCGAGCCGTTCTCGACGGCATATTTCTGGATCGCCTCGGAATTGGCGACGGTCTCAGACCAGAGCTTTTCAATGCGCGCGATCACCTCGTCCGGGACATCCCTAGGCACGAACACGGCGACCTGGATCACGATGCCAGGGGCGCTGAAATCGGGATAGGTGTCGGTGATTGGCGGGATCGCGCCGTAGCCCTCGATCTCCAACGGCGCGTCGGCGAGCACGGCGAGCGGGCGCACGCGCTTGCCCTTGATCATCGGCGCCTGGCCGGGACCGGACTGGGTGGTCGCCTGGACCTCGCCCGAGACGACAGCGACCATGGTCGGGGCGTCGCCGTCATAGCCGACCGCACGAAACTCGCCGCCGGCATGCTTGGTGAACGCCTGCATCGCGGAATAGGCGGTGGAAGGAATGCCCGAGGTGCCCAAGGTGAGCTCGCCCGGATTGTCCTTCATATAGGCGACCACCTCCTCGACGCTCTGAAACGGCGTGTCGTTGCCGACGGTCAGGACCGGCGCGTTGCGCACGATCATGAACACATGCCAGTCCTCGATCGCCGTCTCCAACAACCCCTGGACCTGGTAGGTCCCGAGGTCCTGCACGCCGCCGGACGCCCAGGTGAGGCCGTCATGGGGCGCATCCATCACCGCCTTGGTGCCGACCGTGCCGCGCGCGCCGGTCTGGTTGACCACGACCACCGGCGTGCCGAGAGCGTCGGTGATTTCGTCCGCAAGGAGACGCATGATCGAGTCGGTGGCGCCGCCTGCCGACCACGGGACGATGATGCGAACTGGGTCACTCGGTTGCCAGTCTTGAGCGATCGCGGCAGTGGCAAGGCCGGAGGTGACGAGCGCAGCGGCTGCTATTGCCGTACGTCGTGAGATTGAAGGCATGAGGGTCTCCTCTTCTTTTGGGGCTCTTTCGACTAGCGGCCGAGAAACGCCGCGAAAATCGCCCGTCGCTCCCTGATGTAACCGTATACATAAGACGCGTCTGCTAACGTCATGTCAATTGCCGAGGTGTTATTCCGGCGTCGAGAGGTCGCGTCTTGCAACGGGCACCAAATGTGTCGCTGAGGAGAGGCGCTGCCGCGCGTACGTCGAGACGCACAATGTCAGCGTCCCCATCCAACGGTTACATCACGGTGGGTGCTTCGCGATCAGCCCTCTTCGGGCGGCGGGCCGGACGTCTGGCGGATGACGAGGTCCGAAGACAGTTCGACGCTGCCCAGGGGCTCTTTGCCCTTGACCAGGCTGACCACGACTCGCGCGGCTTCACGGCCGACCTCGTCGCTGGCAACCCCGCACCGTGGTGATCGGCGTCGGCAGCTCGCCCATGATCTCGATATCATCATAGCCGACGATCGACATCTGTTCAGGCAGCTTGATTCCTATCGCCTGGCTTTCGAGGACCGCGCCCACCGCGAGCAGCGAGTTGCCGCAGATCACTGCAGTCGGCGACGGCTGGCGTTCCAGAATCCGCCGGAACAGCCGGCGCCCCTCATTGATGGTCCACTGGCCCTCGACGGCGTGGTCCGGAGGGATGGCGATGCCATGTTCGGCAAGTGCTGCATGGACTCCCTCACGCCTCGCCGCAGCCCGATCGTTGTTAGTGGTGGATTGGGCAATCATGCCGAAACGGCGATGGCCGAGACCGACGAGATAGTTGGTCATCTTGACCAGCGCACCACGATTGTCGGGGCCTACACAGGGAGCGTCGCCGTCAGCCTGGTAGACGAAGGTGTTGACGAAAGGGACCTTCTGCTTCTGGAGGAAGACGTCGAGGTCGGGGGTGACGGCTCCGTCCGACCAGCACCAGTCCGTCAACGCCTCGTTCGACGAGTTTTTGTACCTGCTTTAACTCCTCCTCCGCGGAATAGCGGGATCTCGCCAGCAGCAGTGTGAAATCACGCGCGGCGAGTTCGTCCTGGAGCGAGTCGATCGCGCGGGCGAAATCACCTTGGACGAGTGCGGGAAACACCGCACCGATCGTGTTGGTGCGGCTGGTGGCAAGCGCGCGCGCAGCCCCGCTCGGCACCCATCCGAGCTCGCGGATGACCATCTCGATGCGGGCTCTTAGCTCGGGTGACACGGCATCCGGCGAATTAATCGTGCGCGACACCGTCGCAGTCGAAACGCCAGCGACTTTCGCCACCTGGCGAAGCCCGACCGACTTTGCCCGCCCAGGCAGCGATGTCTCTGTGCCGTCTTCAGGTTGGATCGCGGACAATTTGCTAAGACGAGCTCTCGACACGCTCACTTTCCGTCCTGTCCAGGCAGTATTCGAGCTGATAGAGACCCCGCGCTTTCGGTTGAGCAAAGCCCGCACGCTCAAGCGACGCGTCGGTGAGCGCCGTTTCCTTCAGCGAGCGTAGTGCTTGCAAGGCCGCCGCTTCGACGATCAGGACGGCGGACCAAACAATGTCTGCCTGCCCGCGCAGCCGACTTTCCGACGTCTCGATGGCCGCGTCTTGAGCCGACGTCAGGAGATGGGCGCCAACGATGCCCTGGCTCGCTGGTAAGGAGTTGACCAGCGCCATCATCGACTCGTGCTGCGCTTCTTCATGCACATCGAAGCAGAGCGCTACGGCAAAGGCGCCGATCCCGGTTCCCGCCGAACAGGCGACGCGGCAGATGGTGCGCGAGGTGTCGATGAACGTTGCCACCACGTCCTTGGTCCAGGGCGTGGGGTCGTTCAGCCTGGCGAGATAGGGCGGGGAGCGCAGCACGTCCGGCGAGCGCACTTCGTAGAAATTGAAAATAGGGAGGCTCGCCATCGATCGCCTTGTAGCGGCGCCCGCGAAGGAAGCCCGGAACAGCGATCCGTTCGGGGATATGCTCCTTGACGTGCCACTCGAGAAAAGCGTCGTCCCGACAATCGGCGATCCCATTCCAAATGGCGAGCACACCTTCACCGCGCAGCGTCATGCCACCGAGCCCAGGGCCTGTGTTTCGTGAGGATGGCAGATCGCCCCTTCCATCAGCCCTCATCCCCTGCCGCCTGCGACAGCTTCTTTGCCCAGCGCATCACATGCTGACCGACTGCCAAAAGCTCGCCCCGTTGGTTCACGACCTCGATCTTGGCAATGCTCTTACCCGCCTCACGATCGACCGTATCCACGATATAGTGCACGGTGACGGTATCGCCGAGAAAGGTCGGCTTTAGGAAGCGGATCTTGTCATAGCCCGCCGACACGGGGAAATCGATGAGATCCTCGTCATGGATTATGTGCGCGATGCTGAGGGTGGAGGCGGTCGACATATAGCCGACCAGCAAAGCGCCATGGGCGATGCGCGTGCCGAGCGATGAACGTTCCTGCATATATTGCTCATTGATGTGGGTGTCGCTGAAGTCGCCGGTCAAACCGGCAAACAAGGTCACGTCGACTTCGCCCACTGTCTTCGCGAATTTATAGCGTTCGCCGACTGTCACGACATCCAACCCGGACTTGCCCATATCGCCTCTCCCCGATCTTGTCGCCCTTCCGTTCAGCGCAGCCTTGACAGCGAACGGCGCATCACGTCCACTTGTAACCGTTTACAGATGGACCCGTACAGGGTCAATGGTGTGACCACATCATTGATTCCCGCCCCGGATGCCAGGATCGACGGTATGCGGTCAGGTTTTCGCAGGCGGTCAAGGGAATCTTCCGAAGTGGTCGGACCACCAGGCGGCGACAGGGGAGAGGCAAGAGGATGGACGTGATCACCGCGGCCGAGGCGGCCGGCCTGATCGAGAACGGCAGGAGCATTGTCGCGAGCGGTTCGGGCGGCGGTCATGCCGTGCCCGAAGCCGTCCTGGCGGCCCTCGGCGAGCGCTTTCTCAAGGAGGGAGCGCCGCGAGACGTCACGCTCATCCATGTGGTCGGCATCGGTGACCGGATCTCGAAGGGCGCTGCTCATTTCGCCCATCCCGGCATGACTAGGCGGGTGATTACCAGTGCATTGATCGACTCGCCCGTCTTCATCGATCTGGCGAGGGACGACAGGATCGAAGCCTACACCTTGCCCCAGGGCGTGCTCGCCCAGATGATGCGCGAGATCGCGGCGGGGCGGCCGGGGGTGATCACCAAGACCGGCCTTCACACCTTCGTTGACCCGCGCCAGCAGGGCGGCCGCCAGAGCCCGAGCGCTTCGGACGATCTGGTCGAGCTGATGGAGATCGGCGGCGAGGAGTGGCTGCGCTTCAAGCCGTTTCCGATCGACGTCGCCATCCTGCGCGGCACTACCGCGGATGAGGACGGCAACGTCACCATGGAGGAGGAGGCGATCCCCGGCGAAATGCTGTCCACCGCCCAGGCTGCCCGCCGCGGTGGCGGCATGGTGATCGTCCAGGTGAAGCGCGTGGCGAAACGCGGCACGCTATCGCCGCGCGCCGTCAAGATCCCAGGCATCCTGGTCGACTACGTGGTGGTCAACCCCGAGCAGCATCAGACCTATGCGACCTGGTACAGTCCGAGCTATGCGGGCGAGCTGCGCGTGCCGCAGGGCGGCGTGAAGCCGCTGCCATTCACCGAACGCAAGATCATCGCGCGCCGCGCCGCCATGGAGCTGCGCCCGGGGGCGATCTGCAATCTCGGCGCCGGCATCTCGACCGGCATTTCCGCGGTCGCCGCCGAGGAGCGCATCCTGGAGCGCATCGTGCTCACCAACGAGCAGGGCTTCATCGGCGGGGCACCACTGACCGGCCCCGATTCCGGTGCTGCCCAAAACTACGACGCCGTGGTCGATCAGCCCTACCAATTCGACTTCTATGACGGCGGCGGCATCGACTGCGCTTTTCTCTCCCTCGCCCTGGTCGATCCCGAAGGCAACGTCAATATCAGCCGGTTCGCGGGCAAGATCGTCGGCATCGGCGGCTTCATCAATATCAGCCAGAATGCCCGGAAGGTGGTGTTCAGCGGCACGTTCACCGCGGGCGGGCTGAAGGTCGCCTGCGAGGACGGGCGCCTGCGCATCGTCGAGGAGGGGCGGCATCCGAAGTTCGTGAGCGAGCTCGAGCAGGTCTGCTACAATGGCGCCTATGCGAAGGAGCAGGGAAGAGAAGCGCTGTTCGTCACCGAGCGCGCGGTGTTTCGCGTCGAGGGCGGCGCCATCGAGCTGATCGAGATCGCACCCGGCATCGACCTGGAGCGGGACGTGCTTTCCCATATGGCGTTCACGCCGCGGATCGCGGATCAACTCGCGACCATGGACCAGCGCCTCTTCCGGGAGCAGCCGATGGGGCTGAAGGACAGCCCCGACTTCGCCTGAGCGTGATCGAGGCCGGCAGGCGTTTCCAAGGGCGAGACGAGGACGGACGCCGATGAGGATCAAGGAGGTCGAGACCCGCCATGCGAGCCTGCCGCTGCCGCGCGGGCCATGGGGGGACACCATTCATCACGTCACCCATATCGAGATCATTCTGGTCGAGATCGCTGCCGACAACGGTCTGACCGGGACTGGAGTCAGCCATACCTCTGGCGTCGGTGGCGCTTCGCTTCGAGCCCTGATCGAGCGTGACCTGGCGCCCTTCGTCATCGGCAGGGAGGCAGCGCCGCGAGCGCTCTGGCAGGCCTGCTGGGATCATGTCCACGACATGGGTGGCGGCGGGGTGACGACCACGGCGATCGCCGCCATCGACATCGCGCTTTGGGACCTGCTCGCCAAGGCTTGCCGCCAGCCGCTCACCACCATGCTCGGCGGCAGGATAAGAGACGAGGTGCTCGCCTATGCGAGCGGCATCAACCTTAACAAGTCCCTGGACGAGCTGCTCGATCAGGTCAGGGGTTGGCTTGCGGACGGCTACCTGGCCTTCAAGGTCAAGGTCGGCAAGCCCGACATCGAGGAGGACGTCGAGCGCCTCTCCAAGATCCGCGAGCTGATCGGCAACCGGCCGCTGATGGTCGACGCCAATCAGGGCTGGACCTTCGCCCATGCGGCGCGCGCGATCAAAGCGTTCGAACCGCTGTCGATCTACTGGGTCGAGGAGCCCCTGCCATGCGACGATGTCGAAGGCTATGGCCGGCTTCGGCGCCTCGGCCCGACGCCGATCGCTGGCGGCGAAAATGTCTACACGATCCAGCAGTTCCAGCATTATCTGGCGGTTGGCGGCATCGACTTCGTGCAGGCCGACCTGGTGCGCGTCGGCGGCATCACGCCCTATATGGAGATCGCGGCGCTGGCCCGCGCCCACAACCGGCCGATGGCGCCCCATTTCATGATGGAGCTCAGCGGCCAGGTGCTGTGCACGCTCGCCAACGGCCATATCGTGGGAAAACATCGACGGCGGGTCGCTCAGCGACCTCGGGGCGCTCGAGGTGGATGGGGAGACGCCTGGAATCGTCGATGGCCACTTCAGGCCGAACACCAAGCCCGGCCATGGCCTGACCTTCGATCTGGAAGCGTTCGAGCGTCATAAAGCGAGCTGAGCTCTGGTGTCCGAAGACAATGTCCGTCCCCGCATGCGAGCACCGGCAGACGCTCTATGCGTCCGTCACGGCTTTTTCGCGATCGGGCGAGAGCGGGAGCCGGGTGACGCGCGCCGTCGAGGCTGCCAAGGTGCTCGCCTCCCTGCCCTGGTCATCCGGCATGAGCCCGGCCACGTCGATGCGGCGTCGTCGTGCCTGCGATATGGCGGAAGGCCTGCTGATCGGTATGATAGCCGCTGGCAAACGACGTGAGCCGCGACCAAGAAAAGCTTCGAACAATTCCAGTCGGGAGGAAAACGGCACCATGAAGACGCTGTTCGATCAGGAGACAAGCCGCCGACGGTTCCTGAGAGCCGGCACGGCACTTTCCGTCAGCGCAGCTCTTGCGCCTTGGCTGTTGCGTCA
>CBDCTL010000016.1:0-55569 GCA_965222015.1 Geminicoccaceae bacterium | reverse complement strand
ATCGGTTCTTCGCCGACCTTGCTGTCCTCCACCTTCTCGCCGTTCAGCCAGATCTCGTGATAGGCCCCGGTGCGGGGCGTCAGATGACCGCTGATGGCTTTCGCGGTCTCCAGCACCGCCGCATGCGCCTTCGAACGGTGCGGGTTGGGGTTGCACATGACGTTTCGATTGACGTCGCCGCAGGCGGCGATCGTGTCGAGCAAGCTCGCGTTGATCGCCTGCATCGAGCGCTTCAGGTTCGACTTGATCACGCCGTGGAACTGGAACGCCTGGCGCGTGGTCAGGCGAAGGGTGCCATTGGCGTAGTCGGTCGCGATCTCGTCCATCGCCAGCCACTGCGCCGGCGTGCACACGCCGCCCGGCACGCGCACGCGGATCATGAAGCTGTAGGCCTGCTCCATCTTCTTCTTGCGGCGCTCCGGCCTGAGATCGCGGTCGTCCTGCTGATAGGTGCCGTGGAACTTGGTGAGCTGGGTGTCGTCATCGGCGAGCGAACCGGTGATCACCCGGTTCAGGCCTTCCTCGATGGTGCCGCGGAGAAAGCGGCTTTTGGTCTTGATGCGTTCGTTGGGGGAAAGTGTTTTCGACATGACCTTGTCCTTGCTGCCATAGATTCCGGCGGGGCGTCGCCGCAAATTCAGTCCCTCGCATTGCGCCTATCAGCCACCATGGGTCACCCGCGGCACGAGCCTTTGCGGCGCTGGCGCGCATCCACGCACATAATCCCGGGCGCCGGCAGCGATCGAACGCCGGAGCGCGCCGCATCAAGCATTTCTTAATCTTCACCCGTCATGCTGATCGCCTGGTCCATGCGATCCTGGGAGTCCGCCCGCCCGCCGGGGGAAAGTCGGGCGAGGCTCGGAGTCCCAGGATCGCATGGACCAGGAAGCAGTCTGCCGATGCGGGGTCGAGGAAGGGCTAGGCATCGTCGTTCTTCGTGTGTTCCGCTGGTGTGCGTTGCGCGAGCATGTGTTCCCGCTGCCGCATGATCCGCTCGATCTTCGCGGCGGAGCCGTATGGCATCCGCGATCCGGCGGCAGGGCGGGCTTTGGTCGACCTTGCCGCGCGCCGAGGTCCGGGCAGCGGCGCCTCGCCGCCCGCCTCAATAGACGTCCCGCTGATAGCGTCGCTCTTTCTTCAGCCCGGCGATGTAATCCGCGGGGTCGGCGCCCTCCGACTCGACGATCCTGTGCAGCATGGCGTCGACGTCCTTGGCCATCGCCTTTTCGTCGCCGCAGACATAGAGATAAGCCCCCTCCTCCAGCCAGGCGAACAGATCGGCGCGGCGCTCCCACATGCGGTCCTGCACATAGATCTTTTCCGGCTGATCGCGCGAGAAGGCGACGTCGATGCGATCGAGCACGCCGTCTTTCTCGAAGTCCTGCCAGTCGAGCTGGTAAAGGAAGTCGTGCGTATACGTGCGATCGCCGAAGAACAGCCAGTTTTTTCCACCTGCGCCTATAGCCTGGCGCTCCTGAAGGAAGGCGCGGAAGGGTGCGACGCCGGTGCCGGGGCCGATCATGACGACGGGTCGGTCCGGGTCCTCGGGCAGCCGGAAGTTCCTGTTGCTTTTCACATAGAGCTTGAGCTGATCGCCGACCTTGCGGCGGTCGGCGACGAAGGTGGACGCCACCCCTTCCCGCGCCCGGCCGAAGCTCCGGTAGCGGACGGCGCTGATCAGGAGATGGGCGAGATCCGGCTCGGCCTTCTGGGACGAGGCGACCGAATAGAGCCGCGGTGGCAGCTTTCTGAACAGGCCGAGAAGCTGATCCGCCTCCAGCGTCGCCGGAAAGTCGGTCAGCAGATCGACGATTTGCCTCCCGGGCAGGTACGCCTGCCAGCGGTCACCTTCGAGGAGTTCGGCCAGACCGCTGTCGCCGGTTGCTTCGAGGTAGGCGTCCATCACGGGCTTGGAGAGCTGGGTGATGTCAAAGTCCGTGGTCAGACGCCGCTTCAGATCACTGTCCCCAGAGAGCCCAACCGCCATCAAAACTTCATCCACCATCGCTTGATGGTTCTCGGGGATGATGCCGATACTGTCGCCGGGCTCGAAGGTCAGGCCGGAGCCGTCGAGGGACAGTTCGACGTGAAAGGTCTCCTTGGCCGAGCGGCTGCCGTTCAGATTGACGAGTTCGGCGATCTCCGCAGCAAACGGATTGGCCTTGGAGAAGGCCGAGGCAGGAAAGTCAAGAACCTCCGCGCTGGGTAGCACATCCGCCGCAGCCTCGGGCCTGGCCACATCCGAAAGGCGCGACAGCGCGTCACCGGTCCAACGCGCCGCTGGTTCTTCGAAGTCGAGGTCAGCGTCGATGCGCTCGGCGACCCGGCTGCCGCCGAGTTCTTCCAGGCGCGCATCCAGACGTTTGCCGACTTCGCAGAAATTCACGTAGGAGGAATCGCCGAGCGCGAGGACGGAGAAGTTGACGCCCTCGAAGCGCGGGGCACCTTCGTTCATGAGGGCCTCATAGGCCTCGGCGGCACGCTCCGGCGGATCGCCCTCGCCCCAGGTGGCGGCGACGATCAGAAGGTTTTTCGACTTGGCGAGCTCTTCGGGCGTGATGTCGGCAAAGTCGACGAGCTTCGCGGCGAAGCCTTGCCGGCTCGCGTCTTTCCTGGCGTTGGCAGCGACCTCTTCGGCATTGCCGCTGTCGGTCGCATAGGCGATGGTCAGCGGGATTTTCTTCGACGGCGCCGCCGCTGGAGCAGCCGCTGGAGCGGCGCTGGCCGCCTCGTAGCCGGCGAGGAAGCCGGCCAGCCAGTGGCGCTGGGCGAGGCTGGTGCTCGACATGACGCCGTTGAGCGCCGTGATGTGATCGGGAGGGAAAGGGGCCGACGGCGGCAGGATCGGGAGGGCTTGACCGGTCATGACAGACCTCGTTCGGCTGGAAGGACGGGAGTCGTTTCGGTGCGAAGGGGCTCGACGACGGCGGGCGCGGACTGCTGCAGCGGGCAGAGGATCTCCTCGAAGTCCACGACCTCGCCGATGACGATCAGGGTCGGGCCGGTGTGGTCGATGGTTCGGGCGACGGCCGCGGACTCAGCAAGCGTGGTGACGATACGGCGCTGCATCGGCGTGGTGCCGTCGGTCAGAAAGGCCACCGGCTCGGTCGCCGCCCGTCCCGCCTCCAGCAAGTGACGGCTGACCGCCTCGGTCTGGCGAAGTCCCATGTAGAGGACCAGCGTGTCGGCGCCCCGAGCGAGGGCCGCCCAGTCGACGTCGCGAGCGGCACCGCCGCCGGCATGGTGGCCGGTGACGAAGGCGACGCTTTGCGCAACGTTGCGCTGGGTCGCAGGTATGCCGGCATAGGCCGGCACGGCGACGCCCGCGGTGATGCCCGGCACGATGCGGAACGGAACCTTCGCCGCGGCCAGCGCCAGCACCTCCTCCCCGCCGCGGCCGAACACGAACGGATCCCCGTTCTTCAGCCGGACCACCCTGTGGCCGGCGACCGCCAGCTGGGCCAGACGATGACTGATGCGAAGCTGCTTCGCACTCGGTCGACCGGCGCGCTTGCCGACGGGCTCGAGGCGCGCCGTGGGATTGACCAGCGCCAGGATGTCGTCCGGCACGAGCGCGTCATGCAGCACGACATCCGCCTCGTTCAGCGCATGTAGCGCATGCAGCGTCAGCAGGCCGGGATCACCCGGCCCGGCGCCCACCAGCCAGACGCTGCCCGCCTCGAACACCGGCATCGCGAGGCGCCCCGTCAAGTCAAGCCTCCGGGCGCCGCCCGGTGGATGCCGCATTCGGTCTTGTCGAGGCCCCACCAGCGGCCGGCGCGCGGATCCTCGCCGTCCTTCGTGGGCCGCGTGCAGGGTTCGCACCCGATGGAGCGATAGCCCTCGGCGACCAGAGGATGGGCCGGCAGATCACGCAGGAGTCGGTAGCGCTCGACGTCCTCGCCGCTCCAGCGTGCGAGCGGGTTTATTTTCATCCTGCCGGCCAAGGCGTCGGCCTCGATGGCTTCGAGCGATGCACGGGCGCTGCCCTGAAAGCGCTTGCGGCCGGTGATCCAGGCGGCGAAGCCGTCGAGCGCCTGATCGAGCGGCTCGGTCTTTCTGATCTCGCAGCACATGTCCGCCTCGCGTCGCCAGAGATCGCCGACTGGATCGTGGCGCTGGAGACGGCCGGCCATGGGTGCTGCCAGCCGCACGTCGCTCAAGCCGAGCAGCACTGTCACCTCTTCGCGATAGGCGTGGGTTTCCGGAAAAAGCTTGCCGGTGTCGAGGAAGATGACGGGCGTGGTCGGATCGACGGTCGCGACCATGTCGAGCAGCACCACGCTTTCCGCGCCGAAGGAGGAGACCAGCACGGTCTTTCCTTTCAGCGGGCCTTCGCGCAGCAGGGCGCGCAGCAGGGACAGGCCGTCCAGGCCTTCATGAGCCTTTTGCAGATCCGCGAGGTGATCGAGCATGTCGCACATGTCACGCCTCCAGCCGCTGGCTGGCTGGTCGCTGTGCGGGCAACCAGCCCTTGGCGTCGATCGTCGCGTCCGTGAGTCTGGCGAGTTCCGTGATGGAACGCGCCCGGCCCTTCCAGGCGTCACGCTTGCGGCCGACGGTGTTCAGGCGATCCGCCCATTCGGGACCGAACATGGCGGCGAGCCGACGTTTGATGCGCACGGCGAGGCCGGGACTCCGGCCGTTGGTCGACACGGTCAGGAGCAGGTCGCCGCGGCGCACCAGAGCGGGGTTGTGGAAGTCGCAATAAGGCTTGACGTCCTCGACATTGACGAGCGTGCCGTGGGCACGGACGGCGGCAGCGAGCGGTTCGGCCAGGTCGAGCGGGAGGTCGGCGATCCAGACGATCTGAAACGCCGCGAGCTCGCCCGCAACAGGCAGGTGACGGCGCAGCCGCCCGCCGGCCGCGGCCGCGAAGCCGGGCTCCGGCAGGTCCGAGAAGACGGCGAGGCGAGCGGCGCCCGCCTCGTCCAGCAGATCCAGGCGCCGTTCCGCGACCTCGCCGCGGCCGATCAGGGCCATGCTGGTCATGCTGGGGTCGATGACGATGGGTATCATGAGACCTCATCCCCGCGTTGAAGCTTTTCCCGGGATACGCGAAAGCGCGTTTGCCGGAAACGATGTCGACGGGGCGAAAAGAGAAAGAGTTTTCTCCAAATTCGGCTGTTGACAAAAAATGGAGAAAAAAACTAACCCTGTGCTGACAAACCTAGAAAATCATTCCAAGGCCAGATGAGTCATGGACGCGACCGACCGGCAGATTCTGGAGATCCTGCAGCGCGACGCCACCATGCCGCTCGCCGAGATCGCGCGAAAAGTCGGGCTGTCTTCGACACCCTGCTGGCGGCGCATCCAGAAGCTGGAAGAGACCAGGGTGATCAGAAAGCGCGTGGCGCTTCTGGACGGCCAGAAGATCAATGCCGGCGTCAACGTCTTCGTCTCGATCCGCACCCGCCAGCACAATGCCGAGTGGCTGAGAAAATTCGCCGACATCGTGAACGGGATGCCGGAGGTGGTGGAGTTTTACCGGATGAGCGGCGAGGTCGATTATCTGCTGCGCGTCGCCGTCCCCGACATCGCCGCCTACGACGCCTTCTACAAGCGCCTGATCGCGGAGATCGACCTTGACGACGTCAGCTCCAGCTTCGCCATGGAGCAGATCAAATACACGACGGCGCTGCCGCTGGACTATGTGGATTGAGAACCGGGCGCTGGAGCATGTTCGGCTCAGACTGGCTGATTCAGCTCCCACGTTACCAATGCGCCGGCCAGACGCGGTGTTGGGAGAGGTCGCTTGATGCATCGTCAGCGGCCGATTGACGGCAGCTCGATCACCGCATTCACCCACCGGCGTGGTAACCCTTTCTTCACACTGTTCAGCGACGATGAGCGTTGGTCCATGCGATCCTGGGAATCCGAGCCTCGCCCCGCCCTCTTCCGGCGGACGGGCGAATTCCCAGGGTCGCATCGACCGGGAAACAGCATGGCGGAGGCGTGTTGAGAAAAAGCTAACGGCGGGAAGAAAACCTCTCGGAGGGAGGCAGGAGAGACCGATCACCGGCCTGTAGCGGATCCTGACCAGATGAAATCGGGATGCACGCTCTATCTGTTTGTTGTCGCCGCATTTTCTTGTCGGTCAGGCGATGTCGCCTGACCGGGAAAAGCCCTGGCCGCCGGTATCATGTTCCGCGGCGGCCGCTCTCTCGCAAAAAGGCTTGACCATCTTCGGTGACCTCCACCGTCTCGCCGAGCGCGGCGTCCCGGCTGCGGACGACGAAGCCGCGGTCGACCGCATCCTCCCAGATCTGCAGGCGCGGGCAGGAGGTGCGCCAGGCGGTCATCACCTCGTCATAGGGCTTCGGGCTGTCGCCGATCCACTCGACGAGATCCAGCAGCAGCGATTTGTTGTCCATCGTCGTCGCTCCCTGATCCGGCCGACGCGGCATCTCATCGGTTCGGCCAGACTTCGGCATTGATCATATGGATCGGGGCACCGCCGGCATAGGCGTTGATCTGGTCATAGACGTCGGCGAACTGCAGGTCGAGCTCGTCTTCGGTGACGAAGCCTATGTGGGGCGTGGCGATGACCGAGGGGTGGCTGATCAGCGGATTCTCCATGTCGGTCATCGGCTCCTTTTCGAACACGTCGAGGGCGATCGTGCCGGGGCGTCCGGCCTCAAGCGCCGCATTCAGCGCATCCGGCTCCACCAGTCCGGCGCGCGACGTGTTGACGAAGATCGAGGACGGCTTCATCGCCAGCAGATCCTCTTCGGTGATGATGCCCCTGGTCTCGGGCTTCAGGCGCACATGAAGGCTGACGACGTCGGCTTCGGCGAAGAAGGCTTCGCGGCTTTCGGCGACGCGCTGGCGATCCATGGCGGCGCGCATGCGGCCATCCTCCGAGCCCCACCAGATCACGTTCATCTCGAAGGCCGAGGCGTATCCGGCGACCGCCTGGCCGATCCGGCCGTAGCCGTAGAGGCCGAGCGTGCGGCCCTTGAGCGTCTGGCCGACGCCCGCCTGCCACTTGCCGGTCTTGAGCGACGCCATCTGCTTCGGAAGCTGCCTGGCTGCCGCGAGGATCAGCGCGAAGGTGAGCTCGGCGGTGGCGGCCGAGGGGGCGTCCGCGTGCATGTTGGAGCAGAGCAGCACGCCGTTTCGCGTGCAGGCCTCGACATCGACATGGGGGTAGACGCTGCGCTGGCTGATCAGCTTCAGCTTCGGCAGGCGGTCCAGCAGAGCTGCCGTGATCGGCGTGCGCTCGCGAAACAGCACCAGCGCCTCTGCCTCCTGAAGGCGCTCCGCCAGCACGTCCGCATCCTCGACATGGTCGTTCCAGACGGTCACGTCGTGGCTGGCGAGGCGCCTGAAGCTCGCCAGCGTGCAAAGCGTGTCGAACCAGTCGTCGAGAATATGGACTTTCACCCCTTTGTTCCTTTTTTGGCCGGATGCGCGCGGCGGATCACCGGTGAGACCACCTTGTCCGAAATGGGAACGTCCCAGACGGCGGCCCCTTTGGTTCCGGTGAATTCTGCGATGTATTCGGGCAGGCGCGCAAGATCCTCGATGGTCTCGCCGCCGATGCCGAAGCCGCGCGCGATCGCGGCGAAGTCCACAGCCCCGAACACGGCCCCGCCGTCCGAACGGCCCTCGGCGCGCAGCTTGTGGATCTCGGAGCCGTAGGCGCCGTCGTTCATGACCACGATCAGAATGTTCAGGCCGTGGCGCCTGATGGTCTCCAGCTCCTGGATGTGCATCAACAGGCTGCCGTCGCCGTCGAACAGGACGACGGTGTCGTCCGGCCTCGCCGCCGCGACGCCCATGGCGAAGGAGATGCCGTTGCCGATCGCGCCGAACTCGCGGATGGTCAGGAAGCGGGACTGCGGGCGGGACGGCATCTGCGCGAAGAAGAAGGAGCAGTGACCGGACGAATTCACGAGCTGCCAGTCGCTCGGCAGGGACGCTTCGAGGGCCGCGACCACGTCCCGCGGATCGTGCAGGCCGGGCTCGACGTCGAAGGTTGCGCCGTCCGCGGGCAGGGTGCGGATGCGTTCGGCGAGGGTTTTGCTCCGCCAGCGCGTTTCTTTTCGCGCGGCGACGGTCTCCGAAAGCGCTTCGACGCCTAAGCGCGCGTCGGCTCTGAGATGGGCGTCGGCGGCGATGCGGCCCTGGCTGACCGCGATCGGCTCGACGTCGATCTGGAGTACTTTGGCATTCGGCCAGAGCTTGCCGCCATCCGAATTGTGCCGCGCGAGCGAGCAGCCGACCGCGATCACCAGATCGGCCTCGGCGAAACACTCCCAGGCGATCTCGCTCGAAAACCCGCCGGCGACGCCGATCGAGAACGGGTCGTCGTGGAACAGGCCGCGCGCCGGCAGTGTGGTCGCGAGAAGAGCGTCGCAGCGCTCGGCGAGTTCCCGGCACGCCTGCCCAGCACCCGCTTCGACGGCCCCCATGCCCGCCATGACCACGATTTTTTTTGCACCGTCGATCATATCAGCCGCTTTCTTCACGTCGTCAGGATGCGCCGGCATCGGCGAGATCCTGGGCAGGAGCGACGTCGAAGGCTCCGGCAACGTCAACGCTCCAGGCAGCGCCTGGAGGTCGAAGGGGACGCCGAGGACGACCGGGCGGCGTTCGGTTCGGGCCTGGAGGAAGGCGTCGCGCACGGCCGTGGGCATGCGGTCCGGGTGATGCAGGGCGTGATAGGCGCTTCCGGTCGCGGTGACGAAGGGGACCTGATCGATCGCCTGGTTATACCAGCCGGATTTGAGCGGCGCCTCGCCGGCGAGGATCACCAAAGGCAGGCGGGCGCGCACGGCGGCGGGAAGGGCGGTCAGAATCTGGGTGAGACCGGGGCCGCAGGTGACCGTGGCGACGCCGACCTCGCCGGATTTTCGGGCATAAGCCATGGCCGCGGCCACGGCGCAATGCTCGTGGCGGACATAGATCATGCGGCAGCCCTGATCGGCGAGGCATGCCGAAAAATTCATGTTGGCGTCGCCGAGAAGGGCGAAGACCGTGGTCACGCCCTCCTGCAGAAAGGTGTTCGCGAGCACGTCGTGGACGCGCGGGCCGCTCATGAAAGGATGCCGGCGGGCACCATGACTTCGCCGCGCGCGATCAGGCGCGCCGTGCGGACGAGGCCTGCGGATTCGAAGTGCAGACCGGTTGCGTCCCGCGAAAAGCTCACCGTCACCTCCATCGCCGCCCATGGGGTGCTCGATCGTCATGACCGCAGGCGATGCCGCCACCGGACGCGCCAGCCCCTCGGCCACGGAGCCGGGAAGGAGCGCGCAGGCGGCGAGGCATTGGGAGCCGGTGACGGCAAGGGTCGGGTGCGTCGTCCAGGGCATGAAATAGCGCGCGGTCAGATGGCCGCCGGCGCGCGGTTCGGCGATCAGTCCGATCTTGGGCGTGACCGCCTCGGTCACGTCGCCGAAGCCCATGCGTTTCCCGGCCTCGAGGCGGATCGCCTCCATTTTTTCGAACAGCGCCTGTTCTCGTCGAGTTCGGCCTGGCTCTCATGTCCGGAGATGCCGAAGTCGGCGGCTTGAGCGATCATCATGGGCATGGCGACGTCGATCAGGGTGACCGGGATCCCGTCGATGTCTTCTCGGACCTGCCCGGTGGGCAGCATGGCGCCGGTGCGCGAGCCGACCACCTCCATGAAATTGAGCGCCACGGGCGCTGCGGTTCCGGGCACACCGTCGATTGCGACGTCGCCGTCGTAACGAACGACGCCGCCGGGGGTCTGCACGACCGCTTCGACCAGGGCGCCGGTGTTGACGCCGCGGATGCGCACGCGCGTCTCGTCGCCGGTGACCGGCACGAGGCCCATCTCGATCGACGCAGGTCCCACGCCGACCAGGATGTTGCCGCAGGTGGGCGCATAGTCGACCAGGCGTTTTTCGACGGCGACCTGGGCGAAGAAATAGTCGACGTCGGCCTTCGGATCGTCGGAGCGCGAGAGCATCGCGACCTTGGTGGTCACCGCGTTGCCGCCGCCGAGGCCGTCGATATTTCTGGGATTGCCGGCGCCGACCACGGCCATCAACACCTCGGAGAGCGTGTCCTGATCGTCCGGCAGGTCGGACCGAAGAAAATACGGCCCGCGCGAGGTGCCCCCGCGCATGAACAGGAAGGGGATCGGCGTCTGCGGCATGGCGGGCCTCAGGTGAGCGGCCAGGGCAGCTTCACGAACTCCTGCAGCAGCCCCGGCGGAAAGTCGCGGCCGAGCGTGCCGGCCAGGAAACAAATGAGGCCGACGGCGGCCGCGGACAAGATCACCGTGTTCATCCAACTCAGCCCGGCGCGCATGCGCAGGAAGGCGAGGAAGAAGATCGAAAGCGCGATGACGAAGCCGAAGAGGGACGACAAGAGTAACAGAAAACCGAACCAGGCGAGGGTCGTCCAGAGGCCGTGGGGTGCTGCGCCGTCCTCGTCGCCTTGTTCCTGATCGGCGAAGATCGCATCGCCTTCAGGGGCGCGCATCATGCGGATCAAGAGCACCAGACAGCCGATCAGCGCGACGCTGCCGACGGTCACGGGAAAGATCTTGTCGCTGATCAGGCTGATGCGCATGGCGTCGATCCAGGCGACCAGGAGATAGGCGGTGATGCACAAGAGAAAGATCAGCGGCGCACGCTTGCGTGCCGGTCGGCGGGTCGTCGGAGCCCAGGATCTGCCTGCCCTGGCGGATGCCGATAATGATCGAGACGACGGTGAGCGCCAGGACGATCAGCACGACCGGCGAGGCGATATAGGCGAGCCCTTCCTCGAAGCCCTGGCGAAAGCGCGCCGATGCGATCTGGTGGGCCTGGTTGGCGTAGCCTTCCGCCTGGGAAGAGAGGACGAAGCCGATCAGGAAGGCGGGTCTGGACCAGTCGAAACGCCTGAGGAAAATGCCGAGGACGCCGATCGCCATCAGCGCCACGAGATCGCCGAGCGACTGGCGGGACTGGAAGGCGGCGAACGCGATCACCATGAACAGGAAGGGGGCGAGCAGCGTGAAGCGGATGGTGGTCAGGCGCGCGATCTGGCCGGAAAGAAGGATGCAGAGCCCGGCGCCGATGACATTGGCGAGCGCCAGCGACCAGACGATGGTGTAGGTGATGTCCAGATTGTGCCGCACCATATGCGGGCCGGGGTCGTAGCCGAGAAGCGCGATGCCGCCCAGGAACACCGCCATCGATCCGGAGCCCGGAATGCCGAAGATAAGCGTCGGCACCAGGCCGCCGCCCTCCTTGGCGTTGTTCGAGCTTTCCGGGCCGATCACGCCGCGGATGTCGCCGCTGCCGAACGGCTCTTGTCCTTCGCCGACTGCACGGTGAAGCCATAGGCGATCCAGTCCACCACCGAGCCGCCGAGGCCGGGGATGACGCCCACCAGCACGCCGATCGAGGAGGTGCGGATCGAGAGCCAGATATTGGCCCACCAGTCCTTCAGCCCGTCCATCCAGCCTTTGCCGAGGCCGCCGGTTCTGGAGATGGCGCGATCCTGACGAAGCAGCGCCACGATCTCGGGAATGGCGAAGATGCCAAGCCCGACGATCACCAGCGACAGGCCATCGAGCAGATAGGGAATGTCGTAGCTCGCCATGCGCAGGCTGCCGCCCGCTCCGGCTTCGCCGATGGTGCCGACCATCAGGCCGAGGCCGGCGGCGACGATGCCTTTCAGCGGAATGCGTCCGGCCAGGATCGCGACCATGGAGAGGCCGAGCACCGTCACCATCAGCATCTCGGGGAGGCCGAAGGCGAGGATGATCGGGCGCGCGATCAGGATGAAGAAGGTGAGCACGATCGCGCCGAGCAGGCCGCCGAACAGCGAGGAGACGAAGGCGGCGGAAAGGGCGCGCGCGGCTTCCCCCTTCTTGGCCAGCGGAAAACCGTCGAGCACGGTCGCCTGGCTCGCGGTCGAGCCGGGGATGCCGAGGAGCACGGAGGCGAAGGTGTCCGAGGTCGGCACCACCGCGATCAGCCCGACCATCAAAGCGAGGCCGGAGACCGGGTCCATGCCGAAGATGAAGGGAAGGACCAGGCTCAGCCCGGCGATGCCGCCGAGCCCGGGAAAGACGCCGACCGAAAGGCCGAGCAGAACGCCGAGCGCCAGGAAGGCAAGCTGCTGTGGGTGCAGGATGAGGGCGAACGCCTCGCCGAGGGCGGGCAGCGCGGTGGCGAACAGGTCCATCGGCGACGCGCCGAAGCGTTAGTTGCCGGCCCCCCGTGAAAGGGAGGCCGGCGAACCCACTATTCCAATGTGACGCCGTAGTCTTCGGCGAGCCAGTCGATCACGAACTGCCGGGCGGCGTCCGGCACCGTGGTCGCCTCCTCCTTGGCCTTGTTCGCGGCCTCGCCGGTCATCTGCGGGTAGTCGCCGAGCGTGGTCTCGGCCATCTCGGCGAAGTCCTCGCGGGCGATCACGTCCTTGAACGCCTGATCATAGGCGGCGACCACCTCGGCGGAAGCGCTGTTCGGCAGGAACACCATCTTCTGCGCCGGGAAGCCCGCGATGAAGAAGGCCTTCCAGGCATCCCAGGCATCGCCGCTGGGCTCGCAGCCCTCGGTCGCCTCGCACACCTCCTTGAAGGTCGGCATGTCCGGGAAGGTCGGATCGCGCACGATGTTGCCCTCCTCGTCGAGGGCGCCCCAGCTCATCATCGGCACGGCGAGCCCGCCCTCGACCATGGGCACGACGCTTTTCAGGTAAGCGGGCGAGGTCTGGTAGTCGATATTGGCCTCGCCGCGCTCGAACATCAGCCGGCCGTCGCCGCGGCCCTCGATGCCGAAGACCGGCTCGACGTTCATGCCGAGCATCTTCCAGGCGAGATTGGCGACCAGATCGAGGCGGGTCGCACCCTGGCTGCCCCAGATGAAGGCGATGTCCTTCAGATCGTCGGCATCGCCGTCGAATTTTTCCGCGACATCCGGCGGCAGATAGGTGACCCCGCCGACGCCGGAGGCGAGCACCACCTGCCAGTCGTCATATTCGTAGCGCACGCGCGGATCGTTCAGGAGATAGGGAAACTGGGTCGAGCCCGACGTGCCGAAGATCAGCGTGCCGTCCGCCGTGTCCTGCTCCTGAAACCAGTTGGCACCCGAGGTCGAGCCGGCGCCGGGACGGTATTTCACGACCACGGTCGGATTGCCGGGCAGCGCCTCGCTCAGGAGCGGCGCATAGAAATTCGCCCAGCGCGCCGAGCCGCCGCTCTCCGAGAACGGGATCACGAACTCGACGGTCTCGCCGGCGAGATCGACGTCCTGGGCCTGGGCGCTCAGGCTCAGCGCGAGCGCCGAGCTTCCGGCGACGAGACCGAGCAGGCCGCGGCGCAGGAGAGTGTCGCGTGAAGTCATGAAGATGCTCCCTGATGCTGTCTGCCTTGTCGGCATCCGGTGACGTGCCTAAGCGCAGTCGCCACCGGTTCCGCAGATTTCTTCTGGCAAAAGCCTTGCACGCGAGACGTGTCTCGACAAGGCTTGATCTCTTCGCTGGCGAAAAGCCATAAGACGGGCGCGGCGGGCGGCAGGCAAGAGCGGATGGCATAGCGGGCTACGCTTCGATCGCCGAAGACCTGCAGGAGCGAAGGAGCGGCATGACGGACATCGGCAGCATCGCCGAGCGGGTGTGGGACGTGATCGTGGTCGGCGGCGGCAATGCGGCGCTTTGCGCGGCGATCGAGGCGTCCGAGGCGGGGGCCGGGGTTCTTCTTCTGGAGTGTGCGCCGAAACCCTATCGCGGCGGCAATTCCCGCCATACCCGCAATTTTCGCTGCATGCATGGCGAGCCGCTCTCGGTGCTCACGGGCGCCTATGAGGAGGACGAGTATTTCGACGACCTTCTCCAGGTCACGAAGGGCGAGACCGACGAGGCGCTGGCGCGCATGACCATCCGCGAGTCGCAGAATTGCCTGCCCTGGATGGAAGCCCATGGCGTGCGTTTCCAGCCCTCGCTTTCCGGCACCCTCTCCCTCGGCCGCACCAACGCCTTCTTCCTCGGCGGCGGCAAGGCGCTGGTCAACGCCTACTACAATACGGCCGAGGACCTCGGCGTCACCGTCGCCTACGAGGCCGAAGTGACCCACATCTCGATCACCGACGACCGCTTCGAAAGCGTGGACGTCCGGAGCGGAACCAGGCAGGTCAACGCTCGAGGGCGCACCCTCGTGGTGGCGTCGGGCGGGTTTCAGGCGGATCCCGACTGGCTCGCCGACGCCTGGGGTCCGGCCGCCAGGAATTTCCTGATCCGCGGCACGCCCTACAATCGCGGCGTGGTGCTGAAGGACATGCTGGCGCAGGGGGCGAAAAGCGTCGGCGATCCGACCCAGTGCCATGCGGTCGCGATCGACGGGCGCGCGCCGCGCTATGACGGCGGCATCGTCACCCGCCTCGACTGCGTGCCGTTCTCGATCGTGGTCAACAAGAACGGCGAGCGCTTCTATGACGAGGGCGAGGACGTCTGGCCGAAGCGCTACGCGATCTGGGGGCGCCTGGTCGCGGCGGAGCCGGATCAGGTCGCCTATGCCATCATCGACGCCAAGAGCATCGACTCCTTCATGCCGTCGGTCTATCCGCCGGAGGAGGCGGACACGATCGAAGGCCTCGCCCAGTGTCTCGGCCTCTCCGGCACGGCGCTCCGGGGGACGATCGACGCCTTCAACGCCGCCTGCCGTCCCGGCGACTTCCGGCCGACCGAGCTCGACGGTCTCGCGACCGAGGGCATCACACCGGCCAAGACCAACTGGGCACGGCCGATCACCGAGCCACCCTTCTACGGCTACCCGCTTCGTCCCGGCGTCACCTTCACCTATCTCGGCCTGAAGGTGGACGAGACGGCGCGCGTCTCCGGCGAGGCCAGGCCGTTCGCCAATATCTGGGCGGCGGGCGAGATCATGGCGGGCTCCATTCTCGGCCAGGGCTATCTTGCCGGTTTCGGCATGACCATCGGCACCGTCTTCGGGCGTCTCGCGGGACGTGAGGCCGCAGCCCATGTCCGCTAGTCGCATAGCCGCATCGGAAGACTCAGTGGGCAAGTGTATAACATGTTGATTTTAAACCTGGTCGAAGAACTCCATGGGAATCGAATGATGGGGTTGCACCAAGAGCCCAGAGGTGACCTTTTCGATGTCTTTCGTCGGTCCGAAACGAAATGTTAACTTGCCGGCTCTAACGTCGCCGGTCAGGTCCATGCGATCCTGGGAATCCGTGCGGCGGTCTGTCCCTTCTGCGTCCGGTCGGACTCCCAGGGTCGCATGGACCAGGTCACGCACCCTAGTCGATTGCGGTTAAGGCACTGTTAACGGCGGCAAGAATGAATTCAGGCGAATTGTCATCACGGCCGAGTGCCGACCAGGCCGACGATCTCCTCATCGAAGCGCGCAGGCAGGTGGAGATCTGCAATGCGTGCCGCTATTGCGAGGGCTTCTGCTCGGTCTTTCCGGCGATCACGCGAAAGCGCCGGTTCGCGGACGCTGACCTCACCCAGCTCGCCAGCCTCTGCCACAACTGCCGGGGCTGCTACTACGCCTGCCAATACACCGAGCCGCATGAGTTCTCTCTCAATCTGCCGCGCGCTTTGGCCGAGCTCCGGGTCGACAGCTGGGAGCGGTTCGCCTGGCCGGACGGGTTCGCACGGCTGTTCCAGCGAAGCGGCGTCGCCCTCGCCGCGGCGCTCGTGATCGGGCTCGCCGCCCTTTTTCTCGCCCTGCAGACGCTTCGGCCGGAGAGCGGCGAGGGTTTCTACGCTCATCTCTCCCACGGTGCGATGGTCGCGATCTTTCTGCCGGCCTTTCTGCTGCCGCTTCTCGCCGTGGCGATAGCGCTGGTCCGCTACTGGCGCGCCGTCGGCGGCGAACCGGTGCGCTGGCGCGACGTCGCGAGTGCCGCCGCCATGGCGGGCCGGCTCGACGACCTTTCCGGCGGCCAGGGCCAGGGCTGCAATTTCGAAAAGGAGGACCGCTTCAGCAACGCCCGACGCCACGCCCACCAGGCGACCATGTGGGGCTTTTTTCTCTGCTTCGCCGCGACGGCGGCCGGCACGCTCCTGCATTATCTCGCCGGCTGGCCGGCGCCCTATCCGTTCTGGAGCCCACCGAAGCTGCTCGGCGTTCCGGGCGGTCTTCTGCTCGTGGCCGGGACCATCGGCCTCCTGGTCCTGAAGCTGAAGGCGGACAGAACCCTCGGCGCGCCCGCCGTCTTCGGCGGCGAGACGGCCTTCGTGCTGCTCCTGGCGCTCACCGGCGCGAGCGGCCTTGTTCTGTATGCCGCGAGCGGCACGCCCCTGGTGCCGCCGCTGCTCGCCCTTCATCTCGGCGCCGTGCTCGCCTTTTTTCTGACCATCCCCTATTCGAAGATGGCCCACGGCTTCTTCCGCTTCGCCGCCCTGATGCGCGACGCCCAGGCGAAGCGTCGCTGAGCCCATCCACGAAAGCTGGAGCGTCGTGCGATCGGGTCGGTCCAAGTCTTCGGACATGGCCCAAAAAGTCCTGACATGAGCACTTGTCAACTCGGCGTTAACCCGGATGCGAAATGATGGCTTGCTGAATGATAGCCCCGGCGATGTTGCTACTCCGGTGGACAATTGTGGTCATCTCGTCGCGATCAAATCGCCCGATGACGAAGCCTGAACCGGCTGCGAGACGACCCTACGGGTGGCGTTGTCCCTGCCACCTGCGTCGTCCCTCGCCGCTTGCGGTGCGCCCTCTAAGATCATTGCGCACCGCGGCGCGACAAGCTCCTCGCATCTGCCACGGACAACGCCATGAAATCGCTCGATAACTTTTCGAGCGGGCGCTGAGGAGCAACGCCCCTGACTGTACAAGTCGGGGCGCTGCGGTCCTGGCGCCTGGCCTCGATCAAGGCGGCGAGCGCGCAGGCCTGCAGCCTGATCTGTTCGGGCGTTTCCAGCACCACCACCTCCTTCGGCGGCACCGCCATGCCCTCCCCGAGCGGCTCTGCGGCGTGAAACATGCTGCAACGGCTGGGCGCGATCTCGTCGACCGCGACGAAGTCGGCGGAGGCGGCTCAGCGCATTGCTGTCCCGATAAGCACTTTCGGCATCGTTCCATGCCAGCCAATCGGCAGCCCCGGGGCATAGCGGAGATGGCAGGCCAGAACCTACCGAAAAGACGCCTTGCCGAATCAGGCTGTTCGGCGCGCCCACGGATCGTCGACTTTCAGACCTGGCTGTGTGAAAAGATCGGATTTTTCTCTATGCTTTTCTGCCGGTACGGGGGGCATGGATGAAGCGATACATCGAGGGCGTTTCGCGAGATCAAGGGACGCTTTTTCCGGATCATTTGGACGACTGGGTTGGCGACGAGAATGTCGTTCGCGTGATTGATGCTTTTGTCGACGCGCTCGATCTCTCTGATCTTGGTTTCGACCTGGCGGAGGCGACGGGGCGGCCTGGCTATCATCCTTCGGTGCTGCTGAAGCTGTATGTTTACGGCTATCTCAATCGCGTGCAGTCGAGCCGTCGGTTGGAGCGCGAGACGCTGCGCAATGTCGAGGTGATGTGGCTGCTCGGCCGTCTGTCGCCGGATCACAAGACGATCGCCGACTTCAGGAAGGACAATGGCGAAGCAATCCGCAAGGTCTGCGCACAGTTCGTTGAGCTCTGCCGCCAGATCGGACTGCTTGCCACGGCGAGCGTGGCGATCGACGGGTCGAAATTCAAAGCGGTCAACAATCGCGATCGGAACTTCACCAAGGCCAAGATGCTGCGGCGGAAGAAGCAGATCGAGGAGAGCATATCGCGCTATCTAAACCAGCTCGACAGCGCGGATCGTCAGGAGCCGAGCGAGGCGATCACGTCAAGGGTCACACGGCTGAAAGAGAAGATTGGCAAGCTCAAAGAAGAGATGGCGCGCTTGAAGGTTCTGGAAACGAAGATGCTGGCGGCGGCCGATGAGCAGGTCTCGCTGACCGATCCCGATGCCCGCTCGATGGCGACCAGCGGCCGCGGCTCAGGCGTTGTTGGTTACAATGTTCAGGCAGCCGTCGAGACGGAGCACCATCTGATCATCGCTCACGACGTCATCCAGAGCGGCAGTGATCGGGCCTCCTTGGCGCCGATGGCAAACAAGGCCAAGGAAGCCTTGGGTGTGGACGAACTCGATGTGGTTGCCGATCGAGGGTATTTCAGTTCCGAGCAGATCCTCGAATGCAGCCAGGCCAACGTCACGGTCACGCTGCCCAAGCCGATGACGACAGGCGTGAACGCCAACGGGCAGTTTGGCAAGCCTGACTTTCGCTATATCAGCGACGACGATGTCTATATCTGCCCAGCTGGCCAGACCTTGTCGTTCGTCTCTCATAAGAGGCAAGCCGATGGTCTCAACCTTCGGCGATACGCCACGGAGGCCTGCAAGTATTGCGCGCTGAAGGCACGCTGCACGTCCAGCACACAACGGGCAGTCACCCGGTGGGAGCATGAACATCTCCTGGAGGACGTACAGCGGCGGCTCGACGAAAATCCTCAAGCCATGCGTCAGCGGCGGGAGACCGTCGAGCATCCGTTCGGCACGATCAAGATGCGCTTGGGTGCGACCCACTTCCTGATGAAGCGGCTGAAAAACGTCCGCACCGAAGTCGCGCTCTCGGTCCTCGCCTACAATCTGACCCGCGTGATCAACATTTTCGGCATCACGCCGCTGATCCAGGCGATCCGGGCTTAGATCAGCCTTTCCCGGCCTCAAAAGGTCGCTCGTTCGACGCAGATCCTCGATCTGGCGGCCTCAGAAGCCGCGCACCGCCATGGACCGTGAAAAACGGGTGCCATCGGTGAAAAAAACGACGACCACGACGGCAGCAAAAGGCTAACCTCGCCAAACCTTTTCACACGACCAAAGACGAAATCTGACGACAAAAAACTTAAGAATGATGTAAAAACAATTAGAGTTGTATAAGAATTTGTTTAGTATGCGCATAGATTGAAAAATCCAGGGCCTGACCATGGCGACCGACCGTAGCGAATCCGACGTCGTGTCCGAAGGCGACACATCCCCGAACGTCCCTGCGGGTTCGACCGAGCCTGCCACGATCCCATCATTCCCCGGGCGGGTCGTGGGCATCGGGGCATCCGCAGGTGGTCTGGACGCACTGGACGCGATCTTCGAAGCGATGCCGCTGGACAGCGGATGCGCCTTCGTCATCGTCCAGCATCTTTCCCGGGATTTCGACAGCCATATGGCGAGCCTGCTCCGGCGCAAGACCAGGCTCGAGGTCGACACCGCCGAACATGATCAGGTGATCGAACCAAATCGAATCTATCTGATTCCGAAGGGCAAACTTCTCACGATCGGGGGCGGCCGGCTGATCGTCTCCGATCTCGATCCGAAAATCATCCCGCCCATGCCGATCTCCGTCTTCCTGCGCTCGCTCGCCCAGGATCAGGGCGAACGGGCGATCGCCGTCATTCTCTCGGGCGGCGGCAGCGACGGCACCGAGGGCGCCGTCGCCGTTCACAATGCGGGCGGACGGGTGATCGTGCAGGATCCGAAATCCGCGGCCTTCGACAGCATGCCGCAGAGCGTGATCAACACCGGCGTCTTCGATCTCATTCTGAAACCGTTTCAGATGGCGGAAGCGATCGTCGATCAAAATGACGACATGCCGGGCGACGAGACGCCGGCCGTCTGTGAAAAAGCCGCGACGGCCGTCGAACGGATCATGCAGCTCCTGAAGGAGGCCTACGCCGTCGACTTTTCCGCCTACAAGCCGAACACCATCATCCGCAGGATCGAGCGCCGCATTCAGATCGACAATCTCGCGTCGATCGATGCCTATGCCGAACGGCTGGAGTCGAACGTCGACGAGCTGGAAAGGCTCTACGAAGACCTTCTGATCGGCGTCACCCAGTTCTTTCGCGACCCGCTGCAGTTCGCCTGCATCGAAACGACGGTGGTTCCCGACCTGATCAAGCTCGGCAAGGCTCATGGCGAGATCAGAGTGTGGGTCGCCGGCTGCGCCAGCGGCGAGGAGGCCTATTCCATTGCCATGCTCCTCGAAAGGGCGACGCACGAGCTCGACACCGCGATCAAGATCCGCATCTTCGCGACCGACATCCATGGCGCCTCGCTTCATCGCGCCATCGCCGGCGTCTACAGCCAGGACGCCGTGGCCGACATCTCCTCGGAACGTCTCACCCGCTATTTTACCGTCGACAAGAATGGCTATCGGATCGCGCCGGTCCTGAAGGACATGGTCCTGTTCACACGCCACAACCTCATCCAGGATCCACCCTTCACCAACATGAACCTGGTCACCTGCCGGAATCTTCTGATCTATCTGGACAACGAAACGCAGGAAAGGGCTATCGCGCGCCTGCATTTCGCACTTCGGGAGAACGGCTATCTCTTTCTGGGAGCGAGCGAGCGCACCAATCGCTACAAGGAGGAATTCGAAGCGATCGGCTCGCAGGTTCAGATCTTCCGAAAGAAGCGAGATGTGCGCCTGATCGAAGCGGTCGCGGCGAGCAAGACCCCGCTGCCGGTCTCGCTCGGACAGCGCCGCGGGCCGCCGGTCGAGTCCCAGAGAGGCATGACGCCCGCTTTGGCGAGCGCCTATAATTGTCTGCTCGACAAGGTCGTTCATCGCGGATTTCTGGTAGATATGGATGGGGCCATCCACCACACCTTCGGCGACGCCGGCCGCTACATCCAGCTCTCCGGATCGATGCAGACGAACCTCATGACACTGGTCGACGAGCAGCTCAAGCCGGCTATCCACACGACTCTTCTGCGCGTGCGCCGTTCGGAGGATACGGAGCGGAGCGGCTTCGTTCAGGTCGAGGTCGGCGGCCGCGAGGAGCGGCTCCGGATCGAAGCCCAGGCCATGCCACCCGACCAGAACGGCCGACGCATGTATCTCGTGCTGTTCTCGCCCGAAACGACGATGCCGGTCAGCGTCGACACCCTCGCCGAGGACGACAGCGACGAGAGCGGCGTCACCGAAGTCGCCTGGCTCCGCCAGGAGCTTCTCATCGCGAGGCAGAGTCTCGAGAACCTCATGCAGGAGGTGGGCACGCGCAACGAGGAGCTGCAGGCCGCGAACGAAGAGCTGACAGCCGCCAACGAGGAACTGCAGAGCACCAACGAAGAGCTGCAGTCCGTCAACGAAGAGCTGTACACCATCAACAACGAATATCAGCGCAAGATCGGTGAGCTTCAGGCGACCACGGACGATCTCAACAACCTCATTCGCTCGACTGAAATCGGTGTTATCTTTACGGACAGTGATCTCAACATCCGGCGCTTCACGCCCAAAGCGACGGAATTTCTGAGCCTGATCGATTCCGACATCGGGCGACCGCTTGCGGACGTCAATCCCAAGCTGAGGGTCTCCGATCTGGCCGCTCTGGCGGGCCGCATCCTCAATGAGGGAACGGTTCACGAGGAGGAGGTCAAGGGCAAGGACGGGCGCTGGTATCTGATGCGCGTCCTCCCCTATCGCGGCAAGACCAACGTCATCGGCGGCGTGATCCTCGCCTTCGTGGACATCCATCACCAGAAGACCGCCGAACTTGCCACGCGCATCGCCGAGGAACGCTACGATCTGGCAATCCGCCAGGCCGGGCTCGGCATCTGGGATTGGAACCTCGTGACCGACGAGCTCTTCTGGTCGGAGGCGTTCCTGAAGATGGTCCAGGTCGACCCGGATGCGTTCGGCGGCACGATCGACGACTTCAGGAAGCGTGTTCATCCCGCCGACGCAGAGCGGGTGTCGAAGGCGATCGAAGCGCAGCTGAACGAGGGGCAGCCTTACGACATCGAGCTTCGCATGATGCTCGGCGACGGCGCGGACACCCGCATCCGCAGCTGCGGCGCGGTCATTCGAAGCGACGACGGCCAACCGCTCCGCTTCGTCGGTTTCGCCGAGGACATCGGTCAGCGTCAGCGACAGGAACGGGCGCTCCGCTACGAGCAGATGTCGCTGATGGTGCACTCGATCGATGCGGACCGGCGTCTCATCGACGTCAATCCGTTCTGGCTCCGACGCATGGGATACCGGCGGGACGAGGTCATCGGCAGATGCGCCGATGATTTCATGACCGATGCGAGCCGAAAGAAGGCCGCCGAGGCGACGTCACCGAATTCCGCCGAGGCGGGCGCGCATACCGAACTTCCGCTGCAGTTCGTCACGAAATCGGGAGACGTTCTGGATGTCCTGCTTTCGCAAACGGACGTCAGGGACAAGGAGGGCAAATCGATCGCAAATCTCGCCAGCCTGGTGGAAACCACCGACCTCAAGCGCCAGCAGCATGCCCAGCTCGATCTCCTGGAGAGCATCGACGATCTGCCGCTGGGGATCGGGATTTTCGATGCCGACAATCGCCTGGTGCGCTGGAATCGGGCTTATGGCGAACTCTACGCAGCCATTCGGGATCGCCTCGTGGTCGGCGCCACCTTCGTGGAACTGCTCGAGGCGACCGCCAGGGCCGGCATTTTCGACGACGAGATCTCCCTCGACGAGATCGATGCGAGACTTCAAGGCGAGTGCTGGTCCACCGAACGCCGGCTGAAGGACGGAACCCGCGTGCGCGTGCTCGACCACCGCATGATCGACGGCTCGCTCGCCGCCTTCCGCTACCGGATCGGGGGATAGGTGGTGGTGGTGTGACCACCCCATTCCGTTGCCGGAGCTCGTCGCCGGCGACGACGGTTTGCGGCCCGGTTCAAGCCGTTCGAGCTGGCGATGAGCGAAGTCGGACATGACGATCCTGCGACTTTGGGACGAAGCCCAATCTGGCTGGACCTGTTCATCGATCGCCGATGGCGTTTTTACCACCGATTTCACGATGTCTTAACCACGCTGCGTCACGATGATGATCAGGTCCATGCGACCCTGGGAGTCCGTCCGCCCGCCGGCAAAATGGGGCGTGGCTTGGATTCCCAGGGTCGCATGGATCAACATCGAGGGTGGCAGAGCGGGGTTGACGCAAAGTTAAACCGGCCGGCATCCATCGTCCGACAAGCGCAACGGCCGGGACGATCGCTTTCCAGGAAAACTGGTGCGAGATCGCCGAGGGCCGGTGGTCAGCCTTCGAAAAAGCCCATCAGTTCGTCTTTCGAGACTGGCCGGTGGTCAGCCTTCGAAAAAGCCCATCAGTTCGTCTTTCGAGAGACATGGCAGTAGATCATGTTGATGATCTTCAGCTCGGCCTCGTGCAGCTCCATGGTGGCGGCGGCGCAGCAGTCGTCCACCACCAGGACGCCGAAGCTCTCGTCGGCGAGCGAGCGCACGGTCGAGGAGACGCACTGGTCGGTGAAGATGCCGGTGCAGATCACGTCGGTTATCTCCATGTTGCGCAGCATCAGCCGGAGATTGCTGCCGGTGAGCGCGCTGTCCGTGGTTTTCATGATCACGATGTCGTCGGGCTCGGGCTCGAGTTCCGGGACGATCTGGCCGTCCTCCTCGTCCTTGGGCAGCAGCAGATAGTTGAAGCCTGGTTTCTTCTGACTGAGCGAGCGGTCCCGGCCGTCCGATTTATGGCAGGCGATGCGTGCGAAGATGATCTCGACGCCTTTGGCGCGGCAGTCGTCGATCAGGTTTTTCGTGTTCGGGATGACCGTGTTCCGCATGCGGTCGAAGAAGGGCTGCCAGCGCGCGGTTTCCTCGGGCGTGTCCTTCTCGTCGAGATAGGTGTTCTGGATGTCGATCACCAGGAGCGCCGTCCTCTTCGGGTCGAGGCGGATGTCGTCCGGCGCCTCGGCGTTCGCGTAGTAGAAGGATCGCCAGGCAGTCTTCCAGTTCTGGCTCATGGCTCGTTCTCCCCTCTGCGGGTGACAAAAAATCCGATCTCGCGGGTCGGAAACAGGCCGCCCGGGCGGAGGATCAGGACCAGGATCATGGCGATGGCGAGCACCAGCTCGGTCAGGCCGACCACGGGATCGGCCGAGAGGCCGGCGCGGTTGATCAGACCTTCGAGGGCGCGCAGCCCCTCATAGGCGGCCGTCACGAGGAAAGCACCGAGGACCGCACCCGTCACGGTGTTGGGTCCGCCGATCACCAGCATGGCGAGGATGACGAAGGTCTCCTTCAAGTAGAAGGCCTTCGGCGAAAACGACGTGATGAAGTGGCCCCAGAGCGCGCCGCCGATGCCGGCGAGGAAGGCCGAGAGGATGAAGGCGAGCCAGCGCAGGCGCGGGATGTGCACGCCGAGTGCTGCGGCCGCGATCTCGTCGTCCCGGCTGGCGCGAAGAAGCAGACCGATCCTCGACTCCTTGAACCAGAGCGCGACGATCAGCGCAGCGAACGCAGCGCCCGCGGCGAGCGGCAGGGTCGTGGCGTTGGGGAGGCCGAAGAGAGTCCGCGGACCGTTGGTCACGGCGCTCCAGTGGGTCATGACGGTATGGAGTACGACGAGCAGCGCAAAGGACGTGATGACGGCGGCGGCGTCGGACAGGCGCATCAATGGATAAGCTACGGCGGCGGCGACCAGGGCGGCGGCGAGGCCGCCGATCAGCATGGCGAGGTAGGGCGAGAGCTGGATGTTTTCGAGGATTGGGTAGAGATCGGGCAGCGCCATGCCCTTCATCTGGGCCGGGATCGTGAGGACCGCGGAGGCATAGGCGCCGATGCCCATGAAGCCGATATGAGCGAACGACAGAATACCGGAATTGCCCATGAACACCTGCAGGCCGAGTACCAGGACCAGCGCGATGCAGAGATTGGTGGCGATGCGGTCGAACAGACGCGCGCCGAAGAGCTCGGCGGCGATCGCCAGCGCCAGGATAAGGCCGCCGAGAACGATGATCGTTCCTGCATGGCGTCCCATGTTCATGTTCTCTGGCCGGAGGCGGGGCCTTTGACCAGGCCTTCGGGGCGCCAGAGAAGGATCAGGATAACCAGGGAGAAGGTGAAGGCGTCGCGAAATTTCAGGAGATCCTGCGGGAGGCTGTAATTAAGGCTGGTGTCGATCAGCGCCAGGAGGAAGCCGCCGAGGACCGCCCCGGGCAGGCTTCTCATGCCGCCGATCACGGTGGCGATGAAAGCGATCAGCAGCGGCTCGAGGCCGATGCCGGGAACGACGGTGCCGATGCGCCCGATCCAAAGGAGGGAGACGATGCCGGCGATCAGGCCGGAGATGGCGAAGGCGGTCGAGATGATCAGATTGGCGGGCACGCCCAGCATGCGCGCCATGGTGAAGTGGGTGGCGGCCGCGCGCATGGCGATGCCGAGAACCGTGCTCCTCATCAGCCAGGTGAAAAGTCCCAGAAAAACCACGGCGACGCCGATGGTGATCAGATTGCGCATGGGCGTGATCACGCCCGCGATCTCGACGGTCTGGGAGAACACCGCAGGCAGCGGCACGGTGCGCGGGCGCGGCGAGATGAAGAGGAGGGCCGCGTTCTGCAGGAGCGTCGAGAAGGCGAAGGACGTGATCAGCACGGCGGTCACGGATTTTGCGCGCACCGGGCGGAAGGCGACATAGTCGGTGAGAATGCCGAAGACGATGGCCATGACGATGGCGCAAAGGGCCATGACCAGCCAGGGAAGACCCGAGCCGCTCACCAGAAACATGGTGTAGCCGCCGACCATGATCAGCTCGCCATAGGCGAAGTTCACGAGCTTCAGAATGCCATAGACGATCACCAGACCGAGGGCCATCAGGGCGTAGGCGCTGCCGAGGGACAGAACGTCGATCAGGAACTGCACGCCGTTCATGCGTCCGCCCCGAGATAGAGCGAGCGAAGCTCGGTCGCCTCGGCGATCTCGTCGGCCGCGCCCTCGGCCTCGATGCGGCCGAGACGCATGACATAGGCGCGATCGGCGACCGCGAGGCCCTTTCTGGCGTTCTGCTCGACCAGGAGGATGGTGAGGCCGTCCGCCTTCAGAGCTTCGATCATCGCGAACACGCGATCGACGATCACGGGCGCCAAGCCGAGGGAGGGCTCGTCCAGGAGGAGCACCTTCGGGCGGGACATGAGGGCCCGGGCGATCACCAGCATCTGCTGCTCGCCGCCGGACAGCGTGCCCGCCGCCTGCCCTGCCCGCTCGGCAAGGATGGGAAAACGCTGAAGGAGCCCGTCCAGACGTTCGGCGACGCCGCCGGCGTCACGCCGGTGGATGAAGGCGCCGAGCCGAAGGTTCTCCGAAACGGTCAGGTCCGGAAACACATCGCGGGTCTCCGGCACCGTAGCGACGCCCAGGCGCACCATCCTTTCGGGACTGGCCGTCGTCACATCCTCCCCGCTCAGGCCAATCCGGCCCGCGGCCGCTGGCCGCGCGCCGGCGATGGTCATGAGGGTTGAGGATTTGCCCGCACCATTGGCGCCGAGGAGGGTGACCAGCTCGCCCTCCCCCACGGTCAGGGAGATGCCGCGCACGGCCTGCACGGCGCCGTAGCGGACGTCGAGGTTATCGACCTCAAGCATGGCCTGACTCGGACCCGAGATAAGCTTCGATCACGGCCGGATTTTTTCGGACTTCCTCGCGATCGCCGACCGCGATGGTCTGTCCGGACGCCAGGACGTGGAGGCGCTCGCAAAGCCGCATGATCAGGCTCATGTCGTGGTCGATGATCAACAGCCCGAGCCCGCGGGCCGCGGGAAGCCGGACAAGAAGGTCGAGGAGGGCTTCGGTCTCGGCGTCGTTCATGCCGGCGGCCGGCTCGTCCAGCAGCAGGAAAGCCGGCGCGCCGGCGAGCGCGCGGGCGACTTCCATGCGCCGCTTGTCGCCATAGCTGAGCGCGCCCGCCAGCGCATCCGATCGGCGGGACAGGCCGAGCTCGTCGAGCAGGCCCGCCGCCTTCGCCTTGGCCGCCTTCATGCCGTCGCCCTGGGCGAGCGCTGCGGTCGCCACGCCTTCGAGCACGCTCAAACCCTCGAAATGCCGGCCGATCTGGAAGGTCCGGGCGATGCCGGCGAGCGCCACCTCGCGCGGCGGCCTGCCGGTCAGGTCGCGATCACCCAAGCTGATCGTCCCGCCTGCAAGCGCCGCTTGCCCCGTGATCGCGTTGACCAGCGTGGTCTTGCCCGAGCCGTTCGGCCCGATCAGCCCGAGGATATCACACTGCGCGAGCGCGAGGCTGACCCGGTCGAGCGCCTTCAGACCGGCGAACTCGACCGAGACATCCTCGGCTTTCAGGGTCAGGTCACCCACGCCCGCGACCGAACACCGTCAAGTGCACGCAGCCCGCGTCGGGCTCAGGGAGCTGGCGGGTTCGTCGGCGTGCGCCATCCCAGAAAACTGGTCTTGCCGCCCTGCACCTCGGTCAGCACCGCAGCCTTGTCCGGGGCGTGGCCCTCGTCGGCGCTTCGGTAGTCGAGCGCACCGGTCAGGAGCTCGAACTGGCCCTCCTCCAGGGCCGCGGCCACCGCGGCGCCGTCGGTCGAGCCTGCGGCCTCGACCGCCTGGGCGAGCAGCATCACCGTATCCCAGCCGGTGGCGACGAAGGAGGTGTCCGGCGCCTCGCCGTGCATCTCTTCGTACATCTCGATGAATTTCGGCATGTCGGGATGCGCTTCCTCGCCCATCCAGGTGTGGGTAACGAAATAGATGTCGTTGCCGAGGCTTTCGCCGAGTGCGGCGATCATCGAGGGATCGTCATAGCTGTCGCCGCCGAGGACGGGCGCATCGTAGCCGACCTCGCGCAGCGAGCGGATGATGACGCCGATGTCCTGGCCGTAGGAGGAGATGAAGATCACGTCGGGCTTGGTCTCGAGCGCCTGCAGGCGGGCGAGCTGGGCGGAAAAATCGTTATCGCCGTTGGTGTAGGTGTCCTCCAGCAGGATCTCGCCGCCGAGTGCCTGGAAATGCTCGACGAAATATTTGGAGAGCGACTTGGTGTAGGCGATGAACTGGTCGGTCACGACGTAGGCCGTCTTCCATTCGCGCTCGTTGAACGCGTATTCGGCGGCGACGGCACCCATGGTGGTGTTCCACATGGAGAGCGTGAACTGCTTGTCGCCGAGCGACCAGGAGCTGTAGAGCGGATCGGAGGCGCAAAGGGAGATGCCGACCAGGCCGGCGTCCTGGGCCTCGCGGCTGGCGGGGCCGCCGAAGTCGAAGTCGCAGGGCGCCAGGATCAGATCGGCGCCCTGGTCGATCAGCTCGACCGCGGCGTTGCCGACCGTCACCGGATCGGACTTGCCGTCGATATTGACGAACTCGACCGGCTTGCCGAGCACGCCGCCGGCATCGTTCAGCGCCTTGATCGCGACCTGCGCACCGCGATAGCCGGGCGTGTCCAGCGGCGCCTGGACGCCGGTGAGACAGAGGGCGCCGCCGAACACGATCTTGTCGTCGGCGGCAAATCCGGTGGAAGTCAGCAGCATCGCCGCGGCCGCGGCGGCGAGGGGCAATCTCGAAACCTTCATGTCGTCGTTCCTCCCTGATGTCGCCGCGCTCGAACCCATCGTCGCGGCGACCTCGCTAAAATGTACATCAAATGCCCGTATTCGCAATTCCCGGGCCCGCGCACGCTCTCCAAATCCATAGCTTGGCAAAGCCTCGGGACGCGATCAGGATGGTTCATTGGGTCTGATTCGCCCCTGAAGCGATACCATCTTATGCTTCGATGCCGGCACCACCTGCCGACAGGAGGAGAGCCCCCGACATCATGGTGCAAACGTTCCGACAGCAGCCCCTCCTCGGACCGGCGGATCCGCGGCCCTTCGACGTGCTGAACCGGTCATCGACCTTTCCCGTGGTGATCGTCTGCGAACATGCCGGGCGCGCCGTTCCCGAACGTCTCGACGGTCTCGGTGTCGGTGCCGACGTGATGGACCGCCACGTCGCCTTCGACATCGGGGCGGGCGCGCTCGCGCGGTGCCTCGCCCAGAAGCTCGGCGCCACGACCGTGCTTCAGCCGTACAGCCGGCTGGTGATCGACTGCAACCGCCCGCTCGACGCCCCGGACCTGACCCCCGCGGTGAGCGACCACATCCCGGTCCCGGCCAATCGTGGGCTCGACGCCGCCGGCCGGCAGGCGCGCATCGAGGCGATCTTCGAGCCCTTTCAGCAGACCGTCGGCCAGGTTCTGGACCAGGATCACGTCGAGGCCGCGCTCTCGATCCACAGCTTCACCCCTGCCATGGATGGCGTCGCCCGTCCCTGGGACATCGGCTTTTGCCAGCGGCGCGATGCGGCGACCGCGAAGACGCTCGCGGCCGTGGTCGGAAACGGAAACAGCGGGCTGGTGGTCGGCTTCGATCAGCCCTACCCGATCGAGGACGAGTCGGATTTCTTCATCCCGCGCCAGTGCGAGCCGCGCGGGCTGAGGCACTGTCTGATCGAAGTCAGGAACGACCGCCTCGCCGATCAGCCCATGATCACCGGCTGGTGCGATATTCTGGCGAATGCGATCCGCGCCCTGACGGAGACCGCCTGACATGACCCTCACCCGCGAGGTTCCCCTGAAGCCCGAGCAGTCGGCGCTGCTGTTCGTCGACGTCCAGAATTTTTGCGCGCATCGCGACGGCGGCGAGTTCAAAGGATTGAGCGAGGTGGCGTTCGAGGCGAAATACGGCTGGTATTTCAGAACGCTGGAAGAACGCGCCATCCCCAACATGCAGCGCCTGCAGGCCGCTTGCAGGAAGGCTGGCGTCGAGGTGATGTACACCACCATCGAAAGCCTGACCAAGGACGGCCGGGACCGCAGCCTCGATTACAAGATCAGCGGCTTCAACGTCACCAAAGGCTCCTGGGACGGCAAGGTGATCGACCAGATTGCGCCGGGCGAGGACGAGATCTGGCTGCCGAAAACCTCGTCCTCGGTCTTCGTCTCGACCCATATCGACTACGTGCTGCGCAATCTCGGCGTGAAGCAACTCGCGATTGCAGGCCTGATCACGGATCAATGCGTCGAAAGCGCCATCCGGGACGCCTGCGACCTCGGCTATCTCGTCACCCAGGTCACCGACGCCTGCACCACCTACAGCCAGGAACGCCACGACAACTCGCTCCGCGCGATCAGTGGCTATTGTCGGCAGGCGACGACCGAGGCGCTGGTCGAGGAACTCGAAAAGGCCTGAAGCGAATGCCGGTCACGCCCCGATCGGGATCCGGTCGCGGCTTTCGCGCGGTGTCATTGCCTGGCCGATGCAACATGTGCAAAAGCGCCTGATCAAGGGAGCCGGGGACGGTCTCGCGCATTATGGACACGCGGCGAAGGGAGGAAGAACCATGCGGAAAACCATACTCGTCACCGGCTCGACAGACGGCATTGGGCTGGAAACGGCGAAGATGCTGGCGAAGGCGGATCATCATCTGCTGTTGCACGGGCGCAACCCGGCAAAGCTCGAGGACGCGGCGAGGACGATCACCGATGAAGCGGGAGGAGGCTCCATCGACCAGGAGAACTGCGACGCGATTCTGCGCGTCGTCGAGGCGATCCCGGCAAAACGAGGCGTCTAGGAGAGCGATCGCTCGCCAATGCCCGGAAACGCGCCGCATCTCACAGTCTGCAACGATGGTGCTTGACAGGCAATCTCCCGTCGATTAAAAATCTAAAACGTTTTAGGATCTCATTTTGCCGGCCCTGAAACGTTTCAGGGAGATTGTGCGTGGCCGCACGTCGTACGCTCAAGGAACTTGCGGAACAGCTCGATCTGTCGGTGGCGACGGTGTCACGCGCGCTCGGTGGCTATGAGGACATTGCGCTGAAGACCCGGGAGCGGGTGACGGCCAAGGCGCGCGAGATCGGCTATGTGCCGAACAGCGCGGGGCGGATGCTGGTCTCGGGGCGGAGCGGCTTTGTCGGGCTGGTGGTGCCGGCGTCCGGGCCCGCCTTTCTCGACAGCTTCATCGGGCAGTTCGTGCTCGGCCTCGGCGAAGGCCTGGCGAGCCACGGCACCGATCTCTTCATGTCGATCGCGAGCGAGGGGCGAAGCGAGCTGGAGGTGATCGAAAAGCTGGTCTCCTCGGGCCGGGCCGACGGCCTGGTGCTCACCCGCATCGCCGAGGACGACGAGCGCGTCCGCTTTCTCGCAGCGCGCGCCGTGCCGTTCGTCGCCCATGGCCGACTGGTCGACCCCGCCTTCAGCTATTCCTGGCTCGACACCGATGGCGCCGCCGCCTTCGCCGAGGCGTTCGAGCGGTTGCACGCGCTCGGCCACCGGCGGTTCGCGCTGGTGACCATCGCCGAGCCGATGAACGCCCGCCGCGAGCGCGAGTCCGGCCTCGAGCGCGCCATCGCGGCGGCGGGCGATCCGGACGTCCGTCTCCGCATCATCCGGCGATCCCGCAGCGACTTCGACGCGATCAGGCGTGACGTCGCCGAGATGCTGAGCGGCGAGGATCGCCCGACCGCGGTGATCGGCCTGTTCGACGAACTGGCCCTGATCGTCATGCAGGAGGCGGCGCGCCTCGGCATCAAGGTCCCGGATCGGCTTTCGGTGATCGGCTTCGACAATCTGAGTGCTGCCGACCTCGCCAGCCCCGGCCTCTCCACCTTCGATCAGGACGTGCGCGGCAGTGCCAGAAAAATCGCGGACATGATCCAGCTCGCGATGGCGCGTCCGGCCGAGCGGCCGCTGACCCAACTGATGACACCCAAATTCGTGGCGCGCGGCAGCCATGGCCGCGCCCCCGGATCCTGAAATGACCGAACCCATAATCAAGCAAGGGAGTATCGACATGAAGACATCGACTTGGATGAGCCCCAGGAAAAGCCGAACCGCTCTGGCCCTCGTCATCGCAGCCCCCCTCGCGACGGCGCCGCTTGCCGCCAAGGCCGACGTGCTTTTCTGGTCGACCCAGGCCGCGCCCGTCGAGGAAACCCAGGCGATGCGCGAGCAGGTGCTCTCGGGCTTCGGTGAAGCGGTCGACTATCAGGCCTCCGAAGCCGGCCCCTGGCTGACCCGCATGCAGGCGGAGATCGAAGCGGGCTCCGGCACCATCGGCCTGCTCGGCGGCCTGCACGGCCAGGTCACCACGCTTGCCGACGACCTGGTCGATCTCTCGGACCTCGACATCGGCGGCGTCAAGGTCAATGAGGGCTTCATGAAGCTCGGCATGCTGGAGACCGCCGAGCAGAAATACATGCCCTGGATGCAGGCGACCTATGTGATGGCCGCCAACAAGAAGGCGCTGGAGCATCTTCCCGAGGGCGCCGACATCATGGCGCTCAGCTACGACCAGCTGATCGAATGGTCGAAGAACGTGGCTGATGCCACCGGCAGCCAGAAATTCGGCTTTCCGGCCGGCCCCAAGGGACTGAAGCACCGCTTCTTCCAGGGCTATCTCTACCCCTCCTACACCAATTCGATGGTGACCAAGTTCCGCTCCGCCGAGGCCGAGGCCGCCTGGGAAAAATTCAAGGAGCTCTGGCAGTACACCCATCCGGGCTCGCCAAGCTTCTCCTTCATGCAGGAGCAGCTTTTGAGCGAGGATGTCTGGATCGCGTTTGACCACACCGCGCGCCTGGCCGAGGCCTTCAACCAGCGCCCGGACGACTTCGTCGCCTTCCCCGCACCCGCCGGCCCCACCGGCCGCGGCTACATGCCCGTCCTGGCGGGCCTCGCCGTGCCCGCGACCGCGCCGGACATGGAACAGGCCAAGGCTCTGGTCGCCTACATGATGACGCCGGAAAGCCAGATCGCGACGCTCAGAGCCACCAACTTCTTTCCGGTGATCGACGTCGAGCTGCCGGACGACATGCCGGCCTCGGTCAAGGCCGCGGGCGAGGCGATCGCGGCGATGTCCAATGCCGCGGACGCCAATCCCGGCCTCCTGCCGGTCGGCCTCGGCGAACTCGGCGGCAAGTTCAACCAGGTCTATGTCGACACCTTCGAGCGCATCATCCTCGCCGGCCAGCCCGTGCGTGACGTGCTCGACGACCAGGCCGAGCAGCTCAAAGCCGTGATCGAGGAGGCGGGCGCGCCCTGCTGGGCACCCGATCCGGTCTCGGACGGCCCCTGCCCCGTCGAGTAGGCCCGGTCCGGGCGCATAAGCCTGATTTGATCGCGTAAATCGTTACCTGACGCCGGGGGCGCTCCCCGTCCCCGGCGAACGGGCCTGCGCGGGAGGTTGTCATGAACAAGGAAACATTACCCTACGTCCTGCTGTTGCCGGCGACACTTTTTCTGCTGATGTTCTTTCTCTATCCCTTTCTCCTGGTCGCGATTCAGGCGTTCACTGCCGATGGCGGCTTCACCCTCGAGCATTTCCAGACCATGGCCGGCCATTGGAAATTCTGGCCGAGCTTCTGGAACACCATGATCCTCGCCCTTCTGGTGGTGCCGCTACAGACCTGCATCGCGCTTTTGATGGCGCGCCTGGTCACGCGCATCAACAAGGGGCGCGACATCTTTCTCTACATCTTCACCATCCCGCTCGGCATCTCCGATCTCGCCGCCGGCATCATCTGGCTCGCCATCTTCGAGCAGAGCGGTTTTCTGAACACCATGATGCAATCGCTCGGCGTGATCGAGCAGCCGATTATCCTGCTCGGCTATCAGAGCGTCTGGATCATCTTCCTCGCCGTGATCCTCGCCGAGATCTGGCGCGCGACCGCGATCATGCTGGTGATCATCGTCGCCGGCATGGGGCTGATCCCGAAGGAATATGACGAGGCGGCCGAAGTCTTCGGCGCGAGCCCCTGGAAGCGCTTCGTCAAGGTCACGCTTCCGCTGCTCCGGCCGAGCCTGCAGACGGCGCTGATCCTGCGCACCATCCTCGCCTTCGAGGTGTTCGCGGTGGTCGCAGCCCTCGGCGGCACCACGCTCCCGGTGCTGATGGGCGAGACCTACAACTGGCAGTTCACCCTGCAGGACAGCAGCGTCGCCGCCGCCTGCGCCATGGTGATCCTGGCGATATCCATCGGCTTCACCCTGATCTTCCTGCGTGCGCTGCGTGTTCCGAAAGGAGCCGAGATATGACCCCGCGCACGACACCGGCCGGCCGCGGCGCCATGTGGTTCGCAGTCGTCTTCCTCTGCCTCTGGGTGCTGATCCCGATCTATTTTCTCCTGATCAACACGCTCAGCTCCCCGGAAGAGGTCTCGGCTTTCCCGAAGGACTACATCCCCTCCTTCGACACCGGCAGCCTCGCCTTCTTCTGGGGCTTCGCCGGCGTCGGCAAGGCGATGTGGAACTCCATCCTGGTGGCCGTGATCACCATGATCCTGTCGATCGGGCTCGGGGCGCCGGCGGGCTATGCGCTCTCCCGCTTCGACTTTCGCGGCAAGGACGCCTTTCGCATCCTCGTCTTGATGACCCGGGCCTTCCCGCTGCCGCTTTTGGCCCTGCCGCTCGCCGTGATGTTCATCCGCATCGGCCTGGACGACACGGTGTTCGGGCTCGCTCTGGTGCACACCACCCTTGCCCTGCCCTTCGCCGTGCTGATCACCTTCTCGCTGTTCTCCGGCATCCCGATCGAGCTGGAGGAAGCAGCCTGGACCCTCGGTTGCACGCGCCTGTCGGCGTTCAGGAAGGTCATCCTCCCGCTGGTGCTGCCCGGCATCGCGGCATCGGCGGTGTTCGCCTTCGTGATCTCCTGGAACGAGGTGTTCGCAGCCTCGGTGCTGACCATCGAGAACCGCACGCTCACGGCTTTTCTCCTGCAAAGCCTGGACGTCTCGCCGCTGCATCTGAAGTTCGCGGGCGGCTTCGTGCTCGTGGTGCCGGCGCTGATCTTCATCTTCCTGGTCCGTAAATATCTGTTCGCCATGTGGGGTATAGCCAACCGTTAGAAGACGTTGGGCCAACCGCTGAGCGACCTCGAGGAGGTAACGACAAATGGCTGAAATTCAGATCAAGGGCGTCAAGAAAAGCTTCGGCGACTTCACGGCGCTGCATTCGATCGATCTCACCATCGCCGATCAGGAGTTCATGGTGCTCCTGGGCGCTTCCGGCTGCGGCAAGACCACGCTGCTGCGGATCATCGCCGGGCTCGAAACCCCGACCGAAGGCGAAGTCTGGATCGGCGGCAAGCGCGTCGACCACCTGCCGCCCCGCCAGCGCGGAATCGCCATGGTGTTTCAGAACTACGCGGTGTTCCCGCATCTCACCGTGTTCGAGAACATCGCCTTCGGCCTGCGCATGGCCAGGCTCGACAACGCCGAGGTGGAAAGCCGGGTCAAGCGCACGGCGGGGTTGATGCATATCGACCAGCTGTTGGAGCGCTATTCCGGCCAGCTCTCCGGTGGTCAGCGCCAGCGTGTGGCCGTGGCGCGGGCGCTCGCCATGGAGCCGGACGTCATCCTGATGGATGAGCCGCTCTCCAATCTCGACGCGCTGCTTCGCCTGGAGATGCGCGCCGAGCTCAAGGGCATCCTCGCCGACAGCAAGACCACCACCATCTACGTCACTCATGACCAGGTGGAGGCGATGAGCCTCGCCGACCGCATCTCGGTCATGCATCAGGGTCACATCGTGCAGGCGGCCCCGCCGATCGAGATCTACCGTAACCCGGCCGCCCATTTCGTCGGCTCCTTCATCGGCAACCCGCCGATGAATTTTTTGGAGGCCAGGCGCGTGGATTCGAGCCAGTACCAGGTCGCGGGGATCGAGTTTACCGGTCCGGCCGACGGTCCTGCCGTCCTGCAGTTCGCGATCCGGCCCGAAGACATGCGCGTCGCGGAGACCGGGCTTGCCGCGACCGTGCGTGTGGTCGAACCGCTCGGACCCCATGTGCTGCTCACCTGCGACATCGACGGCCAGTCCTTTCGCGCCGTGCTGGAGAGCGATCTGAAGGTGGCACCCGGCGACGTGATCCGACTGCAGCCGATGGCCGAGCGCGTCCGATGGTTCGATCCCGACTCGCAGCTCGCACTCGCCGCCTGAGGAATGCCGATGAACGACACCGACAGCGCGGCTCCGCGCGAGCAGGCCGCCGCGATTCTGAAGGAGAACGACCGCGGCGCCTACACCGTGCCGACCAGGGGGCTCTACCCCTTTCAGTGGAACTGGGATTCCTGCCTGACCGCACTCGGCCTCGCCCAGCTCGACGAGGCCCGGGGCTGGCTCGAGATCGAGACCCTGTTCGCCCACCAATGGCCGGACGGCATGCTGCCGCACATCATCTTCCACGTCGACGATGACGGCTATTTTCCGGGGCCGGATGTCTGGCGCACCGGCCGGCCGGTGGCGACCTCGGGCATCACCCAGCCGGCGGTCGCGGGCTTCGCGGTGAAGCGCCTGTTCGAGCGTGCCGCGGACAAGGCGTCAGCCGAGACCAGGGCGCGGGCACTCCTGCCGTCGATCGACCGCTGGCATCGCTGGTTCTTCGAGAACCGCGATCCTTCGGGCGAAGGCCTCGTCGCGATCCTCCATCCCTGGGAATCGGGCCGCGACAATTCGATCGACTGGGACGCCGCCCTGGAGCGGGTGCCGGTGGAGGGCATCGAGCCCTATGAACGGCGCGATCTCCAGCATGCGGACGCTTCCCACCGCCCGACCAAGGCGCAATATGACCGCTATCTCTGGCTGGTCGAGCGCTTCCGCGGGCTGGGCTGGGACAATGCCAGGCTGCACGATGCCTCGCCCTTCAAGGTGGTCGACCCCGGCTTCAACGCCATCCTCCTTCGGTCCTGCGAGGACCTAGCCGACCTGGCGGCGGCGCTTGGCGAGGAGGAGATTGCCCGACGCAATCGCGACTTTTTCGCACGCGGAATCGAAGCCCTGGAAAGCCTTTGGAGCGACGATCACGGCCAGTATCTCTGCCGCGATCGCGCCACCGGCGAGCTGATCGACAACCTCTCGGTCGGCGGCCTGCTGCCGGCCTTCGCCGCCATCCCGAAGGCGCGAGCAGAAGCCCTGACGCGCCGCCTGGACGCCCTCGCGAAACGAAGCCGCTTTCTGGTAGCGAGCCAGGACCCGGCCGATCCGCGCTTCGACGGCAGGCGCTACTGGCGGGGACCCGTCTGGCTGATCGTCAACTACATGATCGCCGACGGCCTCGCACGCGCCGGCGAGACCGACATGGCCCGGCGCATTCGCGAAAGCAGCCTGGCACTGATCGAGGCGGGCGGCTTTGCGGAGTATTATCACCCCGGAACCGGCGAGCCCTGCGGCGGCGGCCACTTCACCTGGACCGCCGCCATGATGCTCGAATTCCTGTGCGAGAGTCCAGCCGGTGAAGCGCTCCCGCGAACCGTCAGCGGAGCCGGCCGCCCTCCTCGGTGAAGAGAAACGCCTGCTCCGGGTCGAAGGTGAAAGCGACGTCGTCGCCGGCCTTGACCGGGCTGTAGCCGCGCTGCTCGACCACGAGCGACTCGCCCGTGGGCGATCTGGCATAGACGTAGGAGCTGCCGCCGAGCTGCTCGGTCACGTCGGCGTGGAGCGCGATCCTGAGTTCGGCGCCATTGGCCATGGCGACATGCTCCGGCCGAATGCCGAGCTGAACGGGCGCACCCGGCGCAGGCGCGTCGCTGACCGGGAGCCGGACCGTGGCATCGCCCTGGCCGGTCAGCGACACTGTCGCAAGCTGCCCGTCCACGCTCTCCACCCTGCCGTTCAAAAAATTCATCTTGGGCGAGCCGATGAAGCCGGCGACGAACTGATTGTCCGGATCGTTGTAGAGGTCGAGGGGTGCTCCGATCTGCTCGACATGGCCGGCGCGCAGCACCACGATCTTGTCGGCGAGCGTCATCGCCTCGACCTGATCGTGGGTGACGTAGATCATGGTGGCACCCAGATCCTGATGCAGCTTGGCGATCTCGACCCGCATCTGCACGCGCAGCTCCGCATCCAGGTTGGACAAGGGCTCGTCGAACAGGAACACGCCCGGATTGCGCACGATCGCCCGGCCGATGGCGACCCGCTGGCGCTGGCCGCCGGACAGCGCCTTGGGCGTGCGCTTCAGATACTCCTCGAGCTGCAGAATCTGCGCGGCGTTCTCGACCCGCTTCCTGATCTCGTCCTTCGGCGTCTTCGCCATGCGCAGGCCGAAGCCCATGTTCTGCTCGACGGTCATATGCGGGTAGAGAGCATAGGACTGGAACACCATGGCGATGCCGCGCTCCGAGGCGTCGATGTCGTTGACCACGCGCCCGCCGATCTCGATCGTGCCCTCGGTGATCTCCTCCAGCCCCGCCACCATGCGCAGGAGCGTGGACTTGCCGCAGCCCGACGGGCCGACGAACACACAGAACTCGCCGTCGTCGATCTCGAAGGAAACGCCGTGAATGACCTCGGTCTGACCGTAGCGCTTGACCACATCGTTCAGCTTCAGCCCGGACAAAGCCGCCTCCCTCTCGATCTTTTTATGTGACCGCGCTTTTCAGCCTTCGGCGTCTAGGGCTAGGGTAGTCGCAACGGCGTCGCAGTTGAAGGGCTGAACGCATTTAGTCATGGGGTGGCGAAGGCCACGAAAACAGGGAGGCTTTCGATGAAGGCATATGTCGCCGGTGCGACTTCCGCGCTCGCGCTTGTGGGCTGGCTTTCGAGCATCGCGCTCGCCGGCACCATCGTGATCAACACCGACACCTCCGATCCGGCGCCGAAGCAGGCCTTCCAGGAGCTGATCGACGGCTTCAAGGCCGAGCATCCCGACGTCGAGGTCGAGTGGAACGTGTTCGATCACGAGGGCTACAAGACCTCGATCCGCAACTTCCTCACCGCCGACGCGCCGGACATCGCCGCCTGGTACGCCGGCAACCGCATGGCGCCCTATGTCGATGCCGGGCTGTTCGAGGACGTCACCGACGTCTGGACCGACAACGGCCTCGACGAAAGCCTGAAGTCCGCCGCGTCCTCCATGGAGATGGACGGCAAGAAGTGGGGCGTGCCCTACACCTATTATCAGTGGGGCATCTACTACCGGAAGGACATCTTCGCCGAGAACGGCATCGAGCCGCCGGCCGACTGGGAGGCGTTCCTCGCAGCCTGCGCCACGCTCAAGGAGGCCGGCGTCACCCCGATCGCGATCGGCACCAAGGCGCTCTGGCCGACTGGCGGCTGGTTCGACTATCTGAACCTCCGGCAGAACGGCTACGAGTTCCACATGGAGCTGACCGCCGGCGACGTGCCCTACACCGACGACCGGGTGAAGGCGGTGTTCGAGCGCTGGCGGGAGCTGGTCGAGCCCGGCTATTTCGTCCAGAATCACGCCGCGCTGGACTGGCAGGACGCCCTGCCGCTCCTGGTCCAGGGCGAGGCCGCGATGTATCTGATCGGCAATTTCGCGGTCGCCCCGCTGCGCGAGGCCGGCCTCACCGAGGACCAGCTCGGCTTCATGCAGTTCCCGGCGATCACCCCCGACATCCCCATGGCCGAGGACGCGCCGACCGACACGCTGCACATCCCGGCGAACGCGAGCAACAAGGAGGATGCCAGGAAGTTCCTCGCCTATCTCGCCGGGCCCGAGGTGCAGTCGCAGATCAACGCCACCCTCGGCCAGCTCCCGGTCAACAACCAGTCCGAGGTGCCGGAGGATCCCTTCCTCAGCCAGGGCTTCGAGATGCTCTCGAACGCCCACGCGCTCGCCCAGTTCTACGACCGCGACGCCTCGGCCGAGATGGCCAAGGCCGGCATGGAGGGCTTCCAGGAGTTCATGGTCAAGCCGGACCGCGGCGAACAGATCCTGGAGCGCCTCGAAAAGATCCGAAGCCGCGTCCACAAATAGCGGCCAGGGGCCGCGGCCCGGACTGGACCTCGGCACGCCGGGGGCGGTCCGGGCGCCGTCCCGCGCGGTCGGGTCGTGCAGGGGAGGGTGTGATGGCGACATCGGTTGTCGTGGCAGGCTCATCTAAAGTCAAAAAAAACCGGTGGAAGGCGAATCAGCGAAAGCTGGCGCCCTGGCTGTTCCTGGCGCCCGGCGTGCTCATGTTCCTGGTCTACGTGATCCTGCCGATCTTCGAATCGATGTGGATCAGCTTCTATGACTGGGACGGCATCGGCGAGGCGACCTGGATCGGCACCGGGAACTATATCGAGCTTTTCGACGACGACGCCTTCTACACGTCGCTCAAGAACAACGTCATCTGGCTCGTTCTCTACATGCTGGCTGTGCCGGCCGGCCTCCTGATCGCGATCTTTCTGAACCAGAACGTCACCGGCATCCGCATCTACAAGTCGCTGTTCTTCTTTCCCTTCGTCATCAGCCAGGTCGTGGTCGGCCTGATTTTTGCCTGGTTCTACGCCCCCAATTTCGGCCTTCTGACAAAAATCCTCGCCTGGCTGGGCCTGGGCGACGTCGCGATCCTCGCGGATGAGCGCTTCGTCACCTACGGCATCATCGCCGCCGGGCTCTGGCCGCAGATCGCCTACTGCATGATCCTCTACCTCACCGGCCTCAACAACGTGTCGCCGGACCAGATCGAGGCCGCCCGCCTGGACGGCGCGAGGGGCTGGCGCATGCTCTGGCACGTGATCATCCCGCAGCTCCGGCCCGCCACCTTCATCGCCGTCGTGGTCACCATCATCGGCGCGCTCAGAAGCTTCGACCTGATCTCGATCATGACCGACGGCGGCCCCTACGGCTCGTCCCGCGTGCTGTCCTTCTACATGTACGAGCAGGCCCTTTCCGAATACGGCTTCCGCATGGGCTACGGTGCTGCCATCGCCGTCATCCTGTTCCTGATCATGATGGTCTTCATCACCGGCTTCATCTGGAAGATGCTGGCCGACGAGCGGGGAGGGCGCTGATGTTTCCGAAACCCATCGAGCGGGCCCCCTCCGGCATCCGCATCGGCTACAACATCGCGTTGCCAGTAGCCCTGATCCTCTGGCTGCTGCCGTTGCTCGGCGTGATGATGACCTCGATCAAGCCGGCGGCCGACCTCACCGCCGGCAATTATTTCGGCCCGCCCTCATCGATCGCTCTCGTTGAAAACTACACGGCCGTCTTTCAGAATTCGCCGATCGGCCAGTACATCCTGAACAGCTTCAAGGTCACCATCCCGACCGTGATCGGCACGCTGGCGCTTTCCTGCCTCACCGGCTTCGCGCTCGCCGTCTACGGCTTTCGGGCGAACCTGCTCGTCTTCTTCATGTTCGTCGCCGGCAATTTCGTACCGTTTCAGATCCTGATGGTGCCGGTGCGCGACCTCACCGTGAACATGGGCCTCTACGATACCACGCTCGGCCTCGTCCTGTTTCACATCGCCTTCCAGACCGGCTTTTGCACGCTCTTCATGAGAAACTTCATCAAGGCGCTCCCCCACGAGCTGATCGAGAGCGCGCGCGTCGAAGGCGTGAGCGAGTTCCGCATCTTCTGGTATATCGTCCTCCCCCTGATGCGCCCGGCGATCGCGGCGCTCGCCGTGCTGATCTTCACCTTCATCTGGAACGACTATTTCTGGGCGACCGTCCTCGTTCAGGGCAGCCATGCGCTTCCGGTCACTGCCGGTCTCTACTCCCTGAACGGCCAGTGGGTGGCGGCCTGGCACCTCATCTCCGCCGGCTCCATCGTCGCCGCTCTCCCTCCGGTCCTGATGTTCTTCCTCATGCAGCGCCACTTCATCGCCGGCCTGACGCTGGGCGCGACGAAGGGCTGACGGCGGGGGCGTCGGCGTTGACTTGATCTCGTTTCGTTCTGGGAGCTTTGCTGCGGATGGAAGCGGTGGAGACACTTCGGCTGGATGGGCTCGAAACCACGCTGGTCTTCGCCTGGAGCGATGGCCCGCCGGCGCTGCTCTATCATGGAAGCCGGCTGCCGAAGGCGGTCGATCTGCGTGTGCTCGTCTCCGTCTTCGAGCGCCCTTTGCCCCAGGCGACGCTGGATGTGAGCGAACCGGTGTCGCTGCACCCGGAAGCCGGCCGAGGCTTTCCCGGTCATCCCGCACTGATCGGCCGCCGGCCGACATCGACGAGGGGATGGGCAGGTCGTTTCGGCCCGCCGAACATGGGACGGTCCGAGCACGGCGTGGTCTTCCGCATGGACGACGAGGCCCGCGGTCTCTGGCTGGAGCTGGACTGCAGTCTCGACCCGGAGACCGACGTCGCGATCTTCCGCTCCCAACTCGGCAACAAGGCGGACACGCCCTTCGTCGTCGACTGGCTCGCTGCCCCCGCGCTGGCGCCGGCGCAACTCTATAGCAAGCAGATCAGCTTCCGCGGCCGCTGGTGCGCCGAGTTCGAGACGGCGCGTTCGCCGATCGCTCCAGGTGCGGTGCTTCGCGAAAACCGCCGCGGACGGACCTCCCACGACGCCTTTCCCGGCATCATTCTGCTGACCTCCGAAACCGGCGAGGAGAGCGGCGCCTGCCTCGGCTGCCATCTCGGCTGGAGCGGCAATCATCGTCTGCTGCTGGAGCGCCTGCCGACCGGCGACGTTCAGGTCCAGATGGGATGCCTGCTGCTCGGCGAGGAAGGCTCGCTAGCGCCCGGCGAGGTCATGACCACGCCGCCCCTCTACGTCGCGCATGCCGGCTGCGGGCTGAACGCGCTCTCGCAAAAATTCCACGCCCATGTCCGCCGCCGCATCCTGAAATTTCCGGATCCGGACCGCCCCCGGCCGGTCACCGTCAACACATGGGAGGCGATCTATTTCGATCACCGCCACGAGAAGCTGACAGCGCTCGCCGATGCCGCCGCCGACATCGGCGCCGAGCGCTTCGTTCTCGACGACGGCTGGTTTCGAGGGCGCCGCGACGATACCACCAGCCTCGGCGACTGGTATCCGGACAAGGCGAAATATCCGAACGGTCTCGGGCCAATCGTCGATTACGTGCGCGCCAAGGGCATGCAGTTCGGCCTCTGGGTCGAACCGGAGATGGTCAGCCCGAATTCCGACCTCTTTCGCCGCCATCCCCATTGGACACTCGGCGTCGAGCCTTATCCGAAGATCACCGGTCGCCATCAGCTGGTGCTCGACATCGCCCGGCCCGAGGTCGCCGACTACCTGTTCGAGCGCATCGCCGGCCTCGTGGGCGACCATGGGATCGACTATCTGAAATGGGACATGAATCGCGATCTGACCCTGCCGGGCGGGGAGGACGGCGAAGCGGCGGCCGTCAGGCAGCTTCATGCGCTTTACGAGCTGATCGACCGTCTGCTCGAGGCGTTCCCGTCACTGGAGATCGAGAGTTGTGCTTCCGGCGGCGGGCGCATCGACTACGGCATTCTCGAACGCACCCACCGTTTCTGGCCGTCCGATTCGAACGACGCCGTCGAGCGCTTTCGCATTCAGAACAGCTTTTCCCACTTCTTTCCGCCGGAGGTCATGGGCGCGCATGTCGGCCCCGCCTGGAGCCACACCTCGGGGCGCGGCCTGCACACCGGGCTGCGCGCACTCGCCGCCGGCATCGGCCATATGGGCATCGAGGCCGATCTCACGAAGATGAGCGATGCCGATCGCGAGATGATCCGTACCGCTGTCGCCCGCTACAAGCGGGATCGCGTCATCTGGCATCGTGGCCGTCTTCGGCGGATCAGGACGGTCGATCCCAACCTCATCGGCATGCTCGCGGTCTCGCCGGAGCGGGTCTCTGCGAGAATGATCCTCGCCCAGCTCGATCGTCCCCGCTCCGCCCTGCCGCCGCGCATTCCGATCCGCGGCCTGGAGCCGGAGCAAACCTACCGGGTGTCACTCCAGTTCGCCTCCGAACAGGTCGGCAGGGCCAACCGCCGCTTTGACAATCCGCTCTGGGACGACGGCTGCGTTCTCACCGGAGACGTGCTCGCCAGGATCGGCATCGGCCTGCCGGCACTCTATGCGGAGACCGGCCTCGCGATCGCAATCGACAGGGCCGAGCTTTGATGGGGAACGATCGCGGCACCCGTTCCCGAACTCGATGGGGAAGACCACGAGATCACGCGATCACCTTTCAGGCGATCGCCGGAGTGCCGTCAGATCAGCCCGGCTCGCGTCTGCAGACCCGAGCCGGCAGCTCTTTCATCGACAGAATTCCCGATGCCGTGGCCAATCATGGTGGTAGGCAAGGCCGCTTGATGCATCGTCGGCGGACGATCGGAGGCGACGGGATCACCACATTTGCCCACCGGATTCGCAACCCGATGTCAAGCTCCAACCGGCAAGGTCGGTTTGCTGGCCCATGAAATTCTGAAACTCGGGGCCCGGCTCAGCCTTTTTCAGCGGGCGGACTCCCAGGGTCGCATGGACCAGAACCCACCATCTCGGAAAAAGATGAAGGAATGGTTGATCCCAAGGAAGCCGCAGCCCGGGATCTGCGTAATCGATGCGACCTGATCTGGCTGGGCATGAGAACCTCACCAGTTCGGAGAACGCTTCTCGAGAAAGGCGCCAAGGCCCTCCTTCGCTTCCGGAGTCGCGCGAAGAATGGCTATACGGCGTGCAGTTTCCTCGATCAGCTCGGGCGAGATCGGGCGCCCGGTCAGATCCCGGACCAGCGTCTTGGTGGCGCGAATAGCCGCCGGCCCCGAGGTCAGGAGCTCGGCCAGCACCGCCTCGACGGCCCCGTCCAGCTCCGCCGCCGGAACGGTCCGGTGGACCAGGCCGATGCGCACGGCCTCGGCCGCATCGAAGCGCTCGCCGGTGAGCATGATGCGGCGGGCTTCGCGGGTTCCGATCGCGGCCAGCACATAGGGGCCGATGGCCGACGGCATGATGCCGAGCTTGACCTCGGTCGTGCCGAAGCGGGCATGGTCCGCGGCGATCGCGATGTCGCAAGCGCAAACCAGGCCGAGCCCGCCGCCGAGTGCTGCGCCGTTGACCTTCGCGACCGTCGGCTTCGGCAGCTGATCCAGCGTTGCCATGAGCCGGGCCAGCGCCCGCGCGTCCGCGAGGTTCTCGGCCTCGCCGTAGTCGGCCGAGCGGCGCATCCAGTTGAGGTCGGCGCCGGCGGAGAAGCTCTTGCCGCGTCCGGTCAGAGCGACGGCCCGCACGCTGTCGTCGCCGCCGATGGCCTCCAGGGCCTCGGTCAGCGCGGCGATCAGCCGATCGTCGAAGGCGTTGTGGATCTCAGGCCGGTCGATGGTGAGGACGGCGACCCCGTCCTGCCGTCGTTCGAGCGCAAACGGGCTTTTTTCGGTCATGATGACGATCCTCGATCGCTCGGGGGGCCGCGCTGCGAAGGGCGTGATGATGGCGAGTGCCTGATCAGCTTGCAAGTCAGAGCAGATAGAGCGTCGCGAGACCGAGAAAGCTGAAGAAACCGACCACGTCGGTGACCGTGGTCAGAAAGACGCCGGACGATACGGCGGGATCGAAGCCGAGCTTGTCGAGCACGAGCGGGATGCAGACGCCGGCCAGCACGCCCGACACCAGCGTGGCGATCATGGCGATGCCGAACAGGATCGCGAGCATCGGATCGCCGAACCAGAACAAGGCTACGGCCAGACCGGCCGCCATGAACAGAAGCCCGTTGATCCCGCCTGCGAAAAATTCCTTCATGAGCACGCGGAAGGCGTTGGCGGTGGTGACCTCGCGCACGGCCAGCGCGCGCACCACAACGGTCAGGGTCTGGGTGCCGGCATTGCCGCCCATCGAGGCCACGATCGGCATGAGCACGGCGAGCGCCACCAGCTGGCCGATGGCGCCTTCGAACTGGGCGATGACTACCGAAGCGAGGATGGCGGTCGCGAGATTGATCAGGAGCCAGGGGAAACGCCGAAGGCTGGTCTTGACCGGAGAGGCGAAGATGTCGGTCTCGGAAACGCCGCCGAGGCGCAGAATGTCCTCTTCCGCCTCCTCCTCGATCACCTCGACGACGTCGTCGATGGTGATCACGCCGAGCAGCCGGCCATCGTCGTCGACCACCGGGGCCGAGGTCAGATCATATTGGCTGAAGCGAAAGCCGACCTCCTCCTGATCCATCTCCACGGGGACGGAGTAGAGCTCCTTCATGGTCAGATCGTTCAGATGGACGTGACGCCTGCTCCTGAGGATACGCGAGAGCGGGATCGAGCCGACCGGGCAGAATTTCGGATCGACGATGTAGATGTCGTAGAAATCGTCGGGCAGGTCGCCGTCGGCGCGCAGATAGTCGATGGTCTGGCCGACCGTCCAGTATTCGGGCGCCACCACGAGCTGGCGCTGCATCAGGCGGCCGGCGCTGTCCTCGGGGTAGGCGAGGCCCTGTTCGACCGCCGTCCGGTCGGGCATGGGCAGGGTTTCGAGCAGCGCCGTCTGCTCGGTCTCGTCCAGGTCTTCCAGAAGCTCGATGGCGTCGTCGGTCTCGAGCTGGGCGATCGCGGCGCCGACTTCCTCGGGACTCAGGATTTCCAGGATCTCGGCGCGCACGGTCTCGTCGAGATGGGTGAGAAGCTCCGGATCGAGCTCGTCCCGAAGCTCGCCGATCAGCGCCTTTCGCTCCTCCGGGCCGAGCTGCTCCAGGAGGTCCGCCTGGTCCGCGACATGCAGGGTGGAGGCGAGCGCCGCGGCCTCGGAAGGCGCGCCCACTTCGAGCGCCGCCCGGATTGCCCAGATCAGCTCGTCGGACAGGCCCTCGATCGTCTCGGGCGACGCATCTTCATCGGCCGTCCCATCGCTCACCCCGTCATCGCCTTCGGCCAAGGTCACGCCTCGAGCGTCTGGGCTTCGACCGCGGCGACCGCCGCAAGATTGATGATGCCGCGCGCGGTCACGGACGGCGTCACGATGTGCGCGGGTTTCGCCGGCCCCATCAGGATCGGCCCGACCGAGACCGAACCGGTCGCCGCTTTCAGCAGATTGTAGGCGATGTTGGCAGCGTCGAGATCGGGCATGATCAGAAGGTTGGCATCACCCTTCAATGTCGACTCCGGCAAGATGTTCTCGCGGATGCTCGACGACAGCGCCGTGTCGGCGTGCATTTCGCCGTCCACCTCCAGCTCCGGCGCCCGCTCGCGCAACAGACGAAGCGCCTCGCGCATCTTGTCGGCGCTCGGGCTCTCGTGCGAGCCGAAATTCGAGTGGGCGAGCAGCGCCACCCGCGGCTCGATGCCAAACCAGCGCACCATGTTCGCAGCGCGCATCGTGGTCTCCGCGACCTCCTCGGCGTTCGGATCGTAGGTCACGTAGGTGTCGGCGAAGAACAGCGGCCGGTTCTCCAGGATCACCATATGCAGCGTCGACAGATCCTGCATGTCCCCGCGCCGGCCGAGCACGCCCTCGATCTCGATCAGGTGGTTGCTGAAACGCCCGGTCGGCCCCGCGATCATCGCATCGGCCTCGCCGCGATCGACCATGACCGCGGCGATCGCGGTCGCGCGGGTGCGGATGATCTCGCGCGCCGCCACCGGGGTTACGCCGCGCCGTCCGCGCCTCGCTACGTAATGGGCGACATAGTCGTTGTAGCGGGGATCGCTCAGCGGATTGCAGAGCTCGACGTCACGTTCAAGCTTCAGCGGCAGGCCGAGGCGCTTGATACGGGACTGGATCACGTCCGGCCGGCCGATCAGGATCGGCTCGATCAGCTTGTCCTCGACCAGGGCCTGGACCGCGCGCAGCACCCGGACCTCCTCGCCGTCGCCGAACACCACCCGCATCGGCCGCTCGCGCGCGCGATCGAACACCGGCTTCATGATGAAGCCCGAGCGGAACACGAACTGCGAAAGGCGCTGGCGATAGGCGTTCATATGCTGGATCGGCCGCGCGGCGACCCCGGTCTCCATCGCCGCCTTCGCGACCGCGATCGGCAGTTCGACCGCGAGCCTCGGATCGAAGGGCTTCGGGATGATGCAGTCCGGGCCGAAATTGAGATCGGAGAGACCATAGGCAGCCGCCACCGTCTCCGGTGCCCCGGTCTTGGCGAGATCGGCGATCGCCTGGGTGCAGGCGATCATCATCTCGCGATTGATCGTGGTCGCGCCGACGTCGAGCGCACCCCGGAAGATGAAGGGAAAGCAGATGACGTTGTTGACCTGGTTCGGGTAGTCGCTGCGGCCGGTGGCGATGATGGCGTCGGGTGCCGCTTCGCGCGCGTCCTCCGGGCTGATCTCGGAGACCGGATTGGCGAGCGCCAGGATCATCGGCTTGTCCGCCATCGTCGAGACCATGTCCTTGGTCAGGATGCGCGGTGCTGAAAGCCCGAGAAAAACGTCCCGGCCGACCACGGCTTCCGCAAGCGTGCGCTCGTCGGTCGCCCGCGCGAATCTTTCCTTGTATGGGTCCATCAGGGCTTCACGGCCCTCGTAGACGACGCCTTCGATGTCGACCACGGTGACGTTTTCCCGCTTCAGCCCCATGGCGACCAGATGGTCGAGACAGGCGAGCGCCGCGGCCCCCGCGCCCGAGGCCACCAGCGTCACCTCGTCCAGCGACTTGCCGAGCAGTTCGAGGCCGTTCTGGATGGCGGCGCCGGCGATGATCGCGGTACCGTGCTGATCGTCGTGGAACACCGGAATGCGCATGCGTTCGCGCAGACGCCGCTCGATCTCGAAACATTCCGGCGCCTTGATGTCCTCGAGATTGATCGCGCCGAAGGTCGGCTCCATGGCGGCGACGATGTCCACCAGCTTGTCGACGTCGGTCTCGTCCAGCTCGATGTCGAAGGCATCGATGCCGGCGAACTTCTTGAACAGGACCGCCTTGCCCTCCATGACCGGCTTGGCGCCGAGCGGACCGATCGCGCCGAGGCCGAGCACCGCCGTGCCGTTGGTCACGACGCCCACCAGATTGCCCTTGGCGGTCAGCGTCGCCGCCTCCGCCGGCTGCTCGGCGATCAGCGAGGAGGCGGTGGCCACGCCCGGCGAATAGGCGAGCGCCAGATCCCGCTGGGTCGCGAGCGGCTTGGTCGCCACCACCGAAAGTTTGCCCGGCACCGGCCGGCGATGGTAGTCGAGCGCGTCCTCGCCGAGCTGATCCGCCATGACATCACCAATTCAAGTGGTTATCCTGAGACTCACTATAGACCGCATGAGCCATGCGCCTAGTGTATTATCTCGAACGAAAGCCCGCGCCGTCATCGCGCCCGGGGATGACCCGGGCAACCGCACGTCGGCAGGCCGACGGCGTCAGGTTCCTGCGCAAACATGGATTGCCGGTCCAGCCCGGCGATGACGAGATGGGGAGCCGATGTCGGCCGTTCGGGAACATCGGAATTCGATGGTGAGAGAGAGAAGATGGTGCGGTCGAGAAGACTCGAACTTCCACCCCATTTCTGGGACAGCGACCTCAACGCTGCGCGTCTACCAGTTCCGCCACGACCGCACGAAGCAGGGCTTTGAGCCTCTACTCAGCAGGCGAGATAGCAAATGACTCCCCCCCTTACAAGCCCCGACGCGGGGGGAGCGAGGCGCTCCGCCCCAGACCTGCCTGAATTTTCGCCCGAATGGCAGGTGAGCCAGGGGCTGGTTCCCTATCCCGAAGCGCTCGAAACCATGGAGCGGCGCGTCGAGGCGATCCACAAACATGAGGCGGGCGAACTCATCTGGCTCCTCGAACACCCGCCGCTGATCACGTCAGGGACCAGCGCCAGGGCGGACGACCTGATCGCCCCCGACCGCTTTCCCGTCTACGCCGCAGGCCGAGGCGGCCAGTACACCTATCACGGCCCCGGCCAGCGCATCGCCTATGTCATGCTGGACCTGAGAAGCGCGGCCAGGATCTCAGACGCTACATCCACGACCTCGAGGAATGGATCATCCGAACGCTCGACGCCTTCGACATCCGGGGCGAACGCCGCGAAGGCCGCGTCGGCATCTGGGTCGTCCGCGACGACGGCCGCGAGGAAAAAATCGCCGCCATCGGCGTGCGCATCAGACGCTGGATCACCTTCCACGGCCTCGCCATCAACCTGGCCCCGGATCTCGAGCATTTTTCGACGATCGTGCCATGCGGGATTTCTCAACATGGAGTAACGTCGATTCGGGAGCTCAGGCGGGATGTGACGATGGCGGAGTTGGATGCGGTGATGCGGGAGAGGTTTTTGGTGGTTTTTCGGGGTAGGCGTTAACATCCCCTTTCCACCATCTATTGACGGCACCAACTGACTTATATGTCATCAAAAACCATCGTCAAATGGCCGTTCAAAAACGGTCGTTTTTGATCCGATAAGAGACCACTCTCAAACAGTCACGAGCCCTAGAGGTTGTTCGTTTTGGCAAGGAGGATCCTTCGAGTGGAGTTGGCCATTACGTTGACACTTAGCCTCACTAATAGAATATCGATCTGAAAGAGAATGGCATCATAAGCAGTAGAGAATTCTGATGGTTCAATTCGATATTTCGAGGAGGACCGGGAATTGCATCAAACATTGAGAGCATTGCCAATTTGTATCGCGGCGCTGGGCATAGGGAGTGAAGCAGCCGCTGAACCCTGCAATACACGTGGCATTTGGGGACACGTGTTCTCCGGATGGACCGATACGGTCGTGCACAGCCTGAATAGATGCAAAAGAAGTCAGTTGCGCAACTGTCCAGCTAAAGATGTGCAAGCTCTGGGTGATTTGAGGCACGAGTGTCACACTTGGATTGAATTCGCGTTGCATTACAAAGGGAAAATCCACGGAGAAAAGTGCCAAAGAAGAATAGATGAAGCTCTCAACGCCGCCAAAGCAAATATGCTGTCGGATTTGGCATCTCAGTGCAATCGCTGTCCCACAGATGACTTCTGGGCATCAAACGATGGCAAAAATCTGATCGCTAGCGAAATAGTTGCCGCCTCGAAAGATTGGCAGCAATTTGCAGGGCAATGCCGTAACACACAAACACCCCCCAGAGAGGCACGAAGTGCAGAAGCAAGCGATACACCGAATGAACTTTGCCGCGCAGCTTTGCCAACTTGTAACAGACAGCCAAGGAATGATTTGAGAGATCAGCGTGACCTGAGAGATTTGCTACATAGTGAAGATGGAAATCTGGGAAGCGATGACTATGCCACATTGGACCAAGTACGCATCCTGAATGCAGCTAGTTGCTTGCCCCTAGCCTTGAAAGACGTTGGTCGCGGATTCGATCGGGAGGAAGCGCGGGCGAGATATAGAAGGGTCTTGCGGGAGGCCGTGGTAAAGGTGCATGCAGCTTGCGGGCTAGGTGTGTCGGAATCTGAGCGACGTCAGAATCGACGTTGTCCTTCGCCTTCCTTTTGGGACACTCAGGTCATCCGAGATATTCAAAGTGAACGGCCGATGGAAGGCGTCGGAGGATCCGAAAGCGGCACACCGCCAGATGTTGCAGACGGAGTGCTAGAAAATGTCAGGCGTTCTTGCACAAGACCACCATCATAACGTTCTGAAAGCTTTGCAGGCATCTGTAAGGCTCAAAAACGGCCGATTTTGACGGTCGTAGCCTAGAAGCGCAATTCTGCGAAATTCATCCGTTCAGAAACCCCTGTCAAAACCTTTGAGGTTTCGGAACGTTTTTGAAGGACGGCTCAGAAGAAGACTCCACCGCCCCAGCCAGACACCCGTCAACGCCGAGCCGCGTCGGCTCCGCCGGGTTATTCGGCGACGGTCAGGACCATGTTGCTCGTCGTGGTCTTGCCGGCGAGATCGCTGATCGACATGCGGAGATGGTGGTCGCCGGCGGGGAGTTCGGCGCCGCGGGAGATGATGCGGTTTTCCGTGATCTCGGCGTGATCGGCGAGGCGCGAGGTAATGTCCTTCCAGAAGAAGCCGAGATCGTATTCGAGGGTGAGCGTGCTCATGTCGGGGGCGGCGCTTCGGGCGCGGAACTCGACGTCGAAATCGAGCGGCGAGCGCAGGCTGCCGGAGGCCTCGGGCGTGTGCACGACGATCTCCGGCCCCTCGTTCTCGGGAGGAACGAGAGAGCGTGTCGGGCCTTTTTGCGAACGCTCCGCATACTCCTCGGCGCTCAGAAGCTCGTAGGCGTGGGCGCCGCCGCCAAAGGGAATGGCGAAACTGATCAGTCCCGCGACCAGGAACAGGGAACGCAGCGAAAGGTGGCGTGAGGCAGACATTTTCTTTTCCTCAATTTGCCGGGGTCTTCTCCCGAAGTCGCCAGGGCGCTTCACCCGGGGCGGCCCGTTCTGCAACGCAATCGATGCTCAGCCCATACGGCATCCGGCCTCGCCCTGGCAAGCCATGTCCGACCGGACACACCTCGATCATGCGGGGCTTGCGGTCACGGCGACCGCCGGTTCCGGCCGCTTTCGAAGCGGCGGGACAGCGCGAGAGCGGCGAGCGCGACCGCCAGCCAGACCGAGGCGGGATGGCTCTCGCCGATCATGAGGATGCCGAAGAGGATGCCGGCGAACATCGAGATCAGGCTGCCGAGCGAGACGAAGACGGCCCCTGCCCGCCTGATCAGGACATAGTAGAGATAGATTTCGAAGACGCTGATCAGGACGAACAGCAGAACCGCCCAATGGTCGAACGTCCGGGCCATCGAGACCGGATCGACGCCGTCCAGCCAGAGAAGGCAGGGCAGAAGCATGATCGCGCTCGCGACGGTTTCGCCGGTCACCACCTGCAGGGGACGAAGGTCGTCCGGCCAGCAGGCGCCGACATAGACGCATTCCAGGGCGTAGATGACCGGAAGCGCGAGCGCGAAGCCGATTGCCGCGAGGCTCATGCTGCCCGGGTGGGCGATCGCCGGCAGCATGATCGAAAACACGCCGAGCAGACCCAGCGTCATGGTCAGGACGCGGCGGGGCGTGACCGCCTCTGTCCGCAGGATCAGCGCGAGCGCCAGGGTGAAGACCGGCGTCAGCGCCTCGAACAGGACGATGACCCCCGCCGAGATTTCTCGCGCGGCCAGCAGGACGGCGCCGAGCGGCAGGACGAAGCCGAGCGTGCCGCTGATCAGAAAGAACCGGACATGCCGCCATGTCGGCCGGAACCAGGCCTTGGCCGCCGCCATGGCGCCGAGGAACGCCAGGGCCAGCAGCGTCATCGACACCAGAAGAATATTGGCTTCGCCGAGACCGGCGTCGGTCGCGATCTTCAGGAGCACGAACTGCAGCCCCCAGGCCGAGCCGAGCACGAAAAGGAGGAGCAGATGCCAGGCGGACGTGCAGCCGGCGAAGGCGGCCTTCGGCGATGCGAAAAGCGCGATCATGACGCATTCGCCGATGAGGGGCCGATCGAAAGCCGGCCGGCGGCTGACCGCGATGGGCGTCGAAATTTCGCCGTCGTCGACATGAAATCGCTCCTTATGAGAATGTCCTCACGAGGAAGCCGGAACCTGTTCCGGCGGTCTTACATCCGCCCGAAACCGGTCATCATGTCATGCCATGAGCGGCTGCGGATCGATGTGAGCCCGATCACGTCCTTCGAGATAGAATATGTTCGCGAACGCGAGGGCGCGCGCGGATTCCGGCGGGGCGGATCAGTCCCCGCCGCCGGATGGGGCAGGTGCCGGCTGCGGCGCGCCGGACAGGCCCGGCCGCGGCAGGGACAGCACCAGCAGCAGCGCCAGGCCGGCCATGCCGGCGAGGATCATGAAGGCCGGCATGTAGCTGCCGGTGGTGTCGAACATCCGGCCGGCGAGGATCGGACCGAGCGCGCCGCCGAGGGTGCCGAAGAAAACCACGGCGCCGAAGATCGCACCGACCGCGCGGGTGCCGAAATAGCTGGCGAGCGTCGGCGCGACGATGGTGAAAAGCCCGCCATGGCCGAAGCCGTAGATCGCCATCAGAGCGAACAGCAGCCAGGGCCGGTCGAAGGTGAGCAGGCCCGCGAGGCTGACGATCAGCGGGACCAGGCAGAGGATGTAGCCGTTCCTGCCGCCGATGCGATCGGAGAACGTGCCGACGGTCAGCCGGCCGACGGCGCTCGCCGCGGCCGCGGTCGAGATCAGCGCCGCCGCCATGGCCTTGGTCATCCCGAGATCCATGCCGTGGACGGGAATGTGCAGCGGCAGGGTGGTCAGCGTCGGAAAGAACAGAAACTGAATGGCGCAGATCGTCCAGAAGACACGGGACCGCATGAGCGACGTCAAGCCGCTGTCGGGCGCGCCGCCCGTCGCCGCGGCAGCTTCTGCGACGGGCGGACGTTTCATCAGGAGTGCCGCGACCAGGAGGGAGAAAGCGGCGCCAAGGCCGAGCGTCGTCGCGGCGGACTGCCAGCCGATCGTGGCGATCAGGAAGGCCGCAAGCAGCGGCAGCACCATCTGGCCCGCCGCGGTGCCGGTCTTGACCACGCCGGTCATCATGCCGCGGCGCCTGTCGAACCAGCGCGCCACGGTCGAGAGCGTGACCACGTCATGGGTGCTCATGCCGAGGCCGATGAAAAGCCCGAAGATGACGTAGAGATGCCAGGGCTCCGTGACCTGCGAGATCGCCGCGAAGCCGAGCCCATGGAGAACGCCGGTGGTCGCCAGCACCGGCCTGGGCCCGAAGCGGTCACCGAGATGCCCGAGAAAGCTCGCGAGCAGGCCCATCATCAAAAAGGCAAGCGACGCCGCCCCGGACAGCGTGGTGCGCGACCAGCCGAACTCGTCCTCGAAGGTCTTGAAGAAGAGAGAGTAGGAAAAGAGCAGCCCGATGATCATGAACTGCGTCAGGCAGGCCCCGAACACGACGGCATAACGCGGATCGCGTTTTCTTTCACTTGGCATCGGGCATGGCTTTCTCTCGAAAGCGGCGAGGACCGCGTTCAGACCAGCACATCGGCGGCCGCATCCCGACCGTCGGCGCCGGCACCGCCATCGACACCGCCTTCACCGGTCGCGCGGCTTTCATTCTTCCTTAACCACCCTCCCCTAAAAAAGCGATGTCTCGCGGGTCCATGCGATCCTGGGAGTCCGAGCCCGTCGCTGCCATCTCCCCGGCGGACGGATTCCCAGGATCGCATGGACCGGTTTCGGAGTGTGACGGGGAAAGGTTGAAAAAACGTTACCTCTCCGGTGGGCGAATCCGGTGGGTTTCGACTCCGGCGGGCGAATGTCGCGATCACGCCGCTGCCGACCGAAGGTGCATCGCGCGGCCTCGTCAATCCCGATGCCCGATCGCTTCATCAGTAACTGCCGCGAAATCAGTAACCGCCGCAGAATTGGTGCCGACATGGCATCGAGCGGCCTCGCGTTTCGCCGTGTCTGCCCGCCGGAGCGGTACCGAACTCTTGGGCGATGATATCGAGAGGGATCCTGCAGCATTGATTTTAGACTGATGGTTGTGCCAATCACAAAAACCTTTCGCCTGTCCATGCTTTCGGGCGCTCATGCGCGCTTCTCGGGATCTGGCCCATGGACCTCATCGAGAGAATCTATCGGGGGCTGAGCCGCCGCTATCCTGGCGAGCGCTTCGAGGCCGGCGATGGCTGGATACGCTATCTGCCGTCGACGGATGACGGTTTCGAGGTGCGTTTCGAGATCTCGGAAGAGGCGTATCTCATCGAGTTCGACGCCTGGCACGACCACTTCGATGACCAGGAGGAGGCACTGGACTGGTTCGTTCTCGGGCTCTGCGAGGACTGCCGGCTGAAGATCACCGGCAAGGGCGGCCGGCCCTACCGATGGGCCGTCGAGACACTCCTGCCCGACGGACAGTTCGCCGAAGCGAGCATCATGGGCACCTTTCCACTGGCCTTCTGGCGCCGTTCGGCCACCGAAATTCGGCAAAACCACCTCGCGGTCCACCAGAGCCGATCGTGAGCCCCAGAACCTCCGGCCAGCTCCAGGTCAACGCCGTCGGGCGTCCCCGCCTCCGACCGTCGACGCACTTTTCCAAACCTGGCCGCATACCGTCGAGCTTGAGGATGAAGGCGTGAATCAAATGACGTGGTCATACCACTAGGCTTTGACGCCTGCGCCAATCGCCGGTTCGGCGGCGGGGTCCAGGGGCCAGCGGGCGCGGGCGCGGGCGGTGAGGTCGTCGACATCGTCGGTCGCGAGGCGTTCGACGCCGGCCCAGGCGATCATCACGCCGTTGTCGGTGCAGAGTTTCGGAGGCGGCACGATCAGCGGCAGGCCCGCACCGCGGG
>CBDCTL010000015.1:0-30347 GCA_965222015.1 Geminicoccaceae bacterium | reverse complement strand
GTTCCTGGGTCCGCCGCCGGTGTTCACGGACGGGATCAGCCCGAGCACGGGATGGCCGAGATCGCGTTCCGCTTCGAGCGCGTTCTGGTAGCCGGGACGGAACAGCTCGAGCAGGAAAGCGAGGCCGATGCCGGCCGCGCAAGATCCGGCCGCCGTGAAGCCGAGCAGCAGCAGGCCGCTGGTGTTGCTCGGCCGTGTGGGAATCTGGGCGGGCCCGATGATGCGCGCCGAGTCCAGGATCAGCTTTTCCTGCTCGCGCGCCCGCTGATAGCGCTCCAGCATGGTCTCGTAGACCCGCCTCGGCGCTTCGGCGTCCCGCTCCAGCTCCTTGAGCCGGATGCGGCTGGTCTGGGAGCTGGCGAGCTCGGACTGGGACTCCGCGAGCTGGGCCTTGATCGTCTCGAAGCGGTTCTCGGCGACCGCCACTTCGAGCTGAAGCTGCTCGACGATCCGGCCGATCTCCCGCTGGATCGACTCGCGCACGTCGCCGAGCTCGGCCTTGGCGTTGGTCATGATCGGGTGGTTCTTGCCGAACCGGGTCGAAAGATCCGCTATATTCCGCCGGATTTCGGTTTCCTGCCCGCGCAGCGAGTTGATGACCGGCGAGGTCTGCACCTCCCGGATGCTGCCCAGCGCCCTGCCCTGACGTACGGCGTCGTCGGCCTGGGACAGACGGGACTCGGCGTCGGTCAGGGTCAGCTTGGCCTCCGTAAGCTGCTGGGCGAGCGTGTTGTAGCGCTGCTCGGCCGGCGAGGTGCCGCTGACCGCATAGAGATCGGAATCGGCCCGGAAACTCTCGATCTCCCGCTCCTGCGTCTTCAGCCAGGTCGCCAGCTCCTCGACGCTCCGCCCGAGATGCTCCGCGGTCTCGGTGAGCGCCTGCCGCCTGGATTGCAGCCGGTCGGCGAGGTAGACTTCAGCGATGGTGTTGGCGACGAGCGCGGCTTCCGCCGGATCGGTGGATCGGTAGCCGACGCTCAGCACATAGGCGAGCGGATCACGCTCGATCTGCAGCCGCCTGCGAAAGCTGTCGAGCCGTTCGACCGTCACGATCGCCGAGGTCCTGTCGTCTTTCGAGTTTGCCGACGCCACGCCGAGCCAGTTGGAAACCGATGCGATCAGACCCGGCGTCTCCTGCTCGAAGTCCAGATCGACCCGATCGATGACCTCCTGCATGATGTCGGCCGACCGGATCACGCGCACCTCGCTTTCCAGTTCCGCGGGGTCGACGTCGTCGGGACGCCAGGCATTGTCCTCTTCGAGATTGCCGAAGTCGGTGGCATCCGGCCCGATCAGAATCTCGGTATAGGCCGTATATTCCTTGGTCCTGTTGAGGACGAACACCGTCATCGCGACGCAGGCGAGCACCGTGATCGCGGCGATCTTGGTCATATGCTTGCGGACGGCACGCCACATCCATGCCAGCTCGCCGCCGTCGTCGGCGGAGCGAACGCGCAAGCTCGAGTCCGATCTCTCTTTCATTCCCACCCAGCTTCGTTGGTTCTCTTCTTCGTTCAGAACGGTATAGCGACGGTCATAATGGCAAAGGCGCCCGATATCGACGTCCGGCGACCCGCAAGTCGGAACCGGCCAGGGGTGGGCGGCCTGACGATTGGGAAATGGCATGCCACGTCAATAACATCAAGATCTTTGCGCTTATATTAAGAGAACACGGATTTCCAGGGAGGCGAGAACCGCTTCCGTCATAACGGAATACGCGCAAATGGGTGCAAACCGTCGATCTTCCTGGGGTCGAGTTCAAGTTGCCGTAGACATCCGCCGGGTGTGACAGCAGTTTTCGACTTCGGTCAACGATGTCTTGAAACTCAGAGTTGATATTCCCGCGTCTCGAACGAAGCGTCGGGCGGGCCGGGCGACTGTTCCGGCAGGCACAAGCTTGCTATGGCTCTAGAGATGATCGACCTTTCGCCCGAACTCCTCCTCTGCGCCTATGCCAGCGGCGTCTTTCCGATGGCCGAGGACCGGCACGACCCTGCCATCCAGTGGATCGACCCTCACCGCCGCGGCATCATACCGCTCGACAGCTATCACGTGCCCAGGAGCCTGAAGAAGGTCATGAACCGCGGGCGTTTCGAGATAAGAAGCGACTCCGCCTTCGCGCAGGTCATCGAGACCTGTGCCCAGAGCCGCCCGGACCGGCCCAGGACCTGGCTGAACGACCAGCTCATCGAGCAATATTGCGCTCTCCACGAACAGCGCTTCGCCCACAGCGTCGAGTGCTGGATCGACGACCGGCTGGTCGGCGGTCTCTACGGCGTGTCGCTCGGCGGCGCCTTCTTCGGCGAAAGCATGTTTTCCCGCGAGAGGGACGCCAGCAAGGTGGCGCTGATCGATCTGATCGAACGTCTGAACCGGGGCGGCTACATTCTGCTCGACGTCCAGTTCGTCACCGATCACCTGAAGCGCTTCGGTGCGATCGAGATCCCGCGTGAGGCCTATCTCCGGCGGTTGGAGGAGGCGCTGCGCATCGACGCGGTCTTTCATTCGGATACAGGGGAAATACTTTCGAGCGCGCCCTGGCCGCTCAAGGCGGGATTGGTCGGCTCCTCGCAGTCCACCACCCAGACGTCGTAGACCGCATGTTCCAGCGCGGAAACCGCCGGGCTGGACGCGAACATCCAGCCGGAGAACAGAAGCTCGGGCTCGCGCTCGCGATCGGCGGCCGGCGGCAGCTCGCGGACCTCGAGAAAGACGGCGCTTTCGGGCGGTTCGGTGGGCGGCGTTTCCCGGCAGGCGCGGATGACGATTTCGAGCGTGCCGAAATAGGTCGGCAGGCCGAGCGTGGCGTAGATCGGCGAGATGCGCGCAGTAATCTTGTCGAGGCCCTGGAGAATGGCGACCTGATGCTCGATGTCGGCAGCGTAGCCCGGCCGCTCGTCAGCCTGCTGCGCGGCGAGCGGGCCGGACAGAAGGGCGAGGACGAGGGCGCCCGCCGTCGTTCTGACGTCGCTCGCAGCCATCACTGGGTGACCGGAGCCTCGCCGCCCGCGTCGTCACCGCCGCCCGAGCCGCCGCTGTAGATCAGCTGGCCGATCAGGTCTTCGAGCCGCACCGAGGACTGGGTGAGGGTCACCTCGTCGCCGGATTCCAGCATGTCGATGTCGCCGCCCGGCTCCAGGGACAGGTATTTGCCGCCGAGCAACCCATCCGACATGATCGCCGCCGAGCTGTCGAGCGGCAGCTCGACGTCGTCCTGGACGGTGAACCGGACCTGGGCCCGGTAGGTCGCGGGATCCAGCGTCTGGCCGATCACCGAGCCCACCTTGATGCCGCCGATGCGGACGTCGGCCCCGTTCTCCAGGCCATCGATGCGGTCGAACTGCGCGACCAGCGCATAGCCGTCGCCGCTGCCCGACTGCTGATTCTGATAGGCGTAATAGAGAAAGCCGATCGCAACCAGGAGCACCAGGGCGCCGAGCGCGGTTTCGAGGTAGTTCCGGTTCATGATCAATCCATCACGCAAACGCGGCCAAGGCTGGCCGATTCAGGGAAAGCCGGCTGTCGTTCACGACATCGCCAACACCGAAAGGTAGAAAACGCACGGTTCGTCCACACGCATCCGAGCAACAGGCCGATGGGCATGTGTCCTAGGATCAATCGACGGAATTCTCAAGTCCCAGAAGCGCCGCCGCAAAGGTCTCGGCCTCGAAGGCGCGGAGATCGTAGACCCCCTCGCCGACCCCGACTGCGTGCACGGGCAGGCCGAACTGCCGCGCCAGCCCCACGACCACGCCGCCGCGCGCGGTGCCGTCGAGCTTGGTGACCACGAGGCCGGTGAGCGGCACCATCGAGGCGAAGGTCTCGACCTGGGCTTTCGCGTTCTGGCCGGTGGTGGCGTCCAGCACCAGGACGGTCTGGTGCGGCGCTTCGGCGTCCTGCTTCTTCAGGACGCGCACGATCTTGGCGAGTTCGTCCATCAGCGCCGATTTGTTGTGCAGCCTTCCCGCCGTGTCGATCAGGAGCACGTCGGCGCCCTCCGCCCTCGCCTTTTCCAGCGCCTCGAAGGCGAGCCCGGCGGCGTCCGCGCCCGGTGCCTTCGCGATCACCGGGCAGTCCGTGCGCCGTCCCCAGATCTCGAGCTGCTCGATCGCCGCCGCGCGAAAGGTATCGCCGGCCGCCAGCATCACCCGCTTTCCGTCATTGACGAACTGCTGCGCGAGCTTGCCGATCGTGGTGGTCTTGCCGGTGCCGTTGACGCCGCAGACCAGGATCACCTCCGGGCGATGGCTCGGGTCGGGAACGAGGGGTTTCGCCACCGGCTCCAGCACCGCTGCGATCTGGCCGGCGAGCGCGCGCCGTACCTCCTCTTCGGTGACGTCCTTGCCGAAACGGGCCTTGCTCAGGCCTTCGGCGAGTGCCATCGCCGTCTCGACGCCCATGTCGGCGGCGATCAGCGCTTCCTCCAGCTCCGCCAGCGTCGCCGCGTCGACGGCCTTCCTGCCGGTGAACACCGAGGCGATGTTGTTCTGCAGATTGGAGGACGAGCGGCCGAGTCCGGCTTTCAGCCGCTGGAACCAGCCGGCGTTCGAGGCCTCGCCCGTATCGCCGATACCACTCATGCCGCCAGACGCCCGACCAGCATCCCGTCCTCGATGCGCTCGGCGACCACCGGCGCCAGGGTTCCCGGGAGCGGCAGGGCGCCCGCCTCGGCGAAGCGGAAGGGCGCGAAGGTCTCGGTGTGGCCGCCCCGGCTCTGCTCCACCAGAAGCGTGGCGCTCCGCCCGAGTTCGCGGCCGAGAAAACGGGAAAGCGCGAGATCGCCCGCATCCCGCAGCCTCGCCGCCCGCTCCTTCGCCACGGCCTTCGAAAGCTGCGGCATTCTCGCCGCCGGCGTGCCTTTTCGCGCGGAATAGGGAAAGACGTGGAGGTAGGTGAGGTCCGCCTCCTCGACCAGGCGAAGGGTGTTTTCGAACATCGCTTCGGTCTCGGTCGGAAAACCGGCGATCAGATCGGCGCCGAAGGCGATCTCCGGGCGAAGGCCCTTGCAGATCCTCGCGAGCGTGACGACGTCGTCCCGCGTATGGCGCCGCTTCATGCGCTTCAGCGTCAGCGTATCGCCCGCCTGCACGGAGAGATGCAGATGCGGCATCAGCCTGGGCTCGCCGGCGATCAGCTCGAACAGGTCCGGGTCGACCTCGGCGGGATCGATCGAGGACAGGCGAAGACGAGGAAGATCCGGCACCAGCTTCAGAAGCCGCCGCGCCATCTGCCCGAGCGTCGGCTGTCCCGGCAGGTCGCGGCCGTAGGAGGTCAGATCGACCCCGGTCAGCACCACCTCCTTGTGGCCGTTCTCCACCAGACGGCGCGTCTGCGCCACCACCTCGCCGACCGGCACGCTGCGGCTCGGCCCGCGGCCATAGGGGATGATGCAAAAGGTGCAGCGGTGATCGCAGCCGTTCTGCACCTGCACGAAGGCGCGGGACCGGCCGTCGATGCCGTCCACCAGATGGCCTGCGGTCTCACGGATTTTTTCCGCGTCGCCGACCATGACCCTTGCCGGCTCCGCCTCCGCCAGCGCCTGCCAGGCCGAGCCTTGCAGCTTTTCGGCATTGCCGAGCACGTGGTCGACCTCGCCCATGCCGGCATAGACGTCCGGCGAAATCTGTGCGCTGCAGCCGGTGACGACGATCCGGGCGTCCGGCCGCTCCCGTCTCGCCCGCCTGATCGCCTGACGCGCCTGACGCTCGGCCTCGGCGGTGACCGCACAAGTATGAATGACGACCACATCCTCGAGTCCGGCCTGGGTCGCCTGATCCCGGATGATTTCGGACTCGAAGCTGTTCAGCCGGCAGCCGAAGGTGATGATCTCGGGATCGCTCATGACGCTTTCGCCTGACTGTCCACCGACAGCATGTCCGGCTCGAAGCGGCCGCTGAAACTGTGGGTAGCGGGCCCGGTCATCGCGACCTGGCCATCCTCGCCCCAGGCGATCTGCAGGCGCCCGCCGTCAAGCTCGACCGAAACCGTCTGCTCCACCAGCTCGCGCCGGATCGCGGCGACCGCGGCGGCACAGGCGCCGCTGCCGCAGGCGGGCGTGATGCCCGCACCCCGCTCGAACACCCGAAGCCTGAGAGCGCCGCGATCGATCACCTCGGCGACGCCGATATTGGCGCGCTCGGGGAACAGCGGATGCCGCTCCAGCTCAGGCCCAAGGGTTTCGAGATCGACCGCGCCCGCGTCGTCGACGAAAAACACCGCATGCGGGTTGCCCATGCCGACGGCGGTCGGCTTCGAGAGCGGCCCGATTTCGATGTCGAGAAAGAGCGTATCCATGGCCTTCGCGAGCGGGATCTCGTCCCAGCCGAGCTTGGGCCGGCCCATCTTCACCGTGTAGCCTCTGAGCCCGGGCGAGGCTTCGAGCACGCCCGCCCGCGTCTCGATCGCGACATGCGAAAGCCCCTGCTCCTCCATCATCAGTCTGGCGACGCAGCGCGTGCCGTTGCCGCAGGCGCCCGCTTCCGAACCGTCCGGGTTGTAGACGCGCATGAACACGTCGGCCTGCTGCGAGGGCTCCAGCAGCAAAAGCTGATCGAAGCCGACACCGCGCCTGCGGTCCGCGATCCGGCGGATTTGCTCGGCCGAGAGCGACAGCTTGCCGCTTCGCTGATCGACGATCACGAAGTCGTTGCCGAGGCCGTGCATCTTATGAAAATCGAGCTCGCTCATGATGCCGCACAATAAAGGCGATTCTCTCCTTATCCACAAGGCCGAAGGTCGGCCAGCCCGACGCTGTCGCGGGGCGCGGGCCGCACCGGGCCTGACGCTGTCGCGGTGCTTTTCTTGACTTGTGGGTGTCCGGCTTCTTATTTCCTAACCAAGATCGGCTCGTCGCCGCACACAACCTCCGGATCCGCTCGCATGTTCGACAATCTCTCCAATCGCCTCGGCAATGTCTTCGAGAAGCTGAAGCGGCGCGGCTCGCTGTCGGAGAAGGACGTCGAGGAGGCGATGCGCGACATCCGGGTGGCGCTGCTCGAAGCGGACGTCGCACTCCCGGTGGTCAAGGACTTCATTTCCGGCGTGAAGGAAAAAGCGGTCGGCCAGGAGGTGCTGAAGTCGATCACGCCCGGCCAGATGGTGGTCAAGATCGTCAACGATCGCCTGGTGGAACTGCTCGGCGGCGAGGCGGTCGACCTGAACCTGGCGGGTTCCCCCCCACAGGTCCTCCTGATGGTCGGTCTTCAGGGCTCGGGCAAGACCACGACCTCCGCAAAAATAGCCCACAGGCTGAAGACCAAGGAGCGCAAAAAAGTCCTGCTGGCGTCGCTCGACGTGCAGCGGCCTGCAGCGCAGCAGCAGCTTCAGGTGCTGGCCGACCAGACCGGCGTCCAGGGCCTGCCGATCGTGCTCGGCCAGCAGCCGGTCGAGATCGCGGTGCGCGCCAAGGAGACGGCGGCGAAGGAAGGCATCGACGTCGTCATCCTCGACACAGCAGGGCGCCTGCATGTCGACGACGCACTGATGGTCGAGCTCGAAGCGGTGCGCGACAAGGTCCGCCCGCACGAGACCCTCCTGGTCGCCGACAGCCTGACCGGCCAGGACGCCGTCCACCTCGCGAAATCATTTCACGAGCGGATCGGGATTTCGGGCATTGTCCTGACCCGGATGGACGGCGACGCCCGCGGTGGTGCCGCCCTTTCCATGCGCGCGGTCACCGGTCAGCCGATCAAGCTGGTCGGCATGGGCGAGAAGATCGACGAGCTCGAGCCCTTCCACCCCGAGCGCGTCGCAAGCCGCATCCTCGGCATGGGCGACGTCGTCTCGCTGGTCGAAAAGGTCGCCGAGACGGTCGACAAGGACGAGGCCGAAGCGCTCGCGGCGAAGATGCAGAAGGGCCAATTCGACCTCGACGACCTCGCCACCCAGCTCAAGCAGATGAGCAAGATGGGCGGCATGAACAGCATCCTCGGCATGCTCCCCGGCATCGGCAGGATGCAAAAGCAGATGGCCGAGGCCAAGATCGACGACAAGATGATTGGCCGCCAGCTTGCGATCCTGTCCTCGATGACGCCGAAGGAACGCAAAAACCCGCAGATCCTGCATGCGTCCCGCAAGAAACGCATCGCCGCCGGCTCCGGCACCCAGGTGCAGGAGGTCAACAAGCTGCTGAAGCAGTATCAGCAGATGCAGACCATGATGAAGCGCATGAAAAAGGCGGGCGGGATGAAGAATCTCATGGCCAGGATGCCTGGCATGGGTGGCGGCGGCATGCCACCGGGCGGCCTTCCTCCGGGGATGATGGGTCGTTAGGCGACTGGGGCCGTCGTTCGCGATCGCCGAGTCCGCCGTCTCAGGAGACGTCTTCCCCCGCCACCGCAAACTCGGTATCGCGAACTGTCGACGACATGGCCGCAGCCGGCGCGCTCGCCCCGCGCATCTCGTCATCGTCGCCGAGGATCGCCGCGTGGCGCCTGTCGTCTTCGGCCGACAATCTGGAAAAAGCGCTATCCGTCGACTGTGGCTTGATCTTCGCCGCGGCGTAGTCGGCGACCACCGGATCGAAAGACACCTCGCAGAAATCGAAGACGTCCCGAAGGACGCGGTTCGGATCGTCGACGAAGTCTTCATAGACGACCTCGATATGCCGGCCCGGCTCCAGAGCAGCGAGATCCTCCCTCGCGAGATCTTCGAAGATCCGCCACTCGACCAAGCCGCGATAATAGTCGTCGACAGCGTGGGGGATGAGCCGGCTCAACGATGGGCGATCTGCCGCGCAGCGGCAGAGTGTCCGCCATTTGTAGTCGTTGAAACCCCACCAAGACCCGTCGCGTTCGACGCAATTCTCGATGGATCGCGCGACCGCCCGCGGCGACCGCTTCAGGTGGATGAACTTGGCCTTGGGATTGAGCGCGGCGACGAAGGCGACCCTGCAGGTGTTCATCGGCAGCTTGTCGCAGACGACCGCCGCCTGACGCCTGACCTGGAAATCGACCATGGCGCGGTAGCGGGCCTTGACGGTCTCGGTCGCGTCACGCGCGTCGAAGCGCAGGCGCCCCCCCATCAACGGGGCGAACAGCGAATGGATGTCCGCATCGAAGGCGGTCCCGATCCAGATGTGCTTCGGCTCGTTGAGCTCGATGATCTCGGGATGCTGGCCGATGCAGCGGCTGAAGATCGTCGTGCCGGAACGGCCGCAGCCAAGGACGAACACCATCCGATAAACGCTCTCGAAGGTCTCGGCGTCCACGGCCGGCGCGATCGCCCGCCAGAGCGCCGCCTGCGCCACGTCGTGTGTCGTCAGGAGGTTGTAGTAGATCTGGTAGCGCTTGCGCCGAAGCAATGTGCTGAGCATGGCCCCCTGCCGAGGTGACGGGTGCATCCGCGAAACGCCGGCCGTGCAGCCGACGAACATAGCCAAAAAAGGTACTGTATCAACAGTCTGATCAACCTATGATTACAACTAAATCAGCGAGTAAATTCGCACAAGCATCAATTTAAAGTTGTATATTTGGCGACCTGCGCCTATCAATCCGCCGTCGTTTCATCAACCGGCTCCATCGGACCGAACCTGCTTGACAGGAGTCCTGCCCGATGGACAAAGCTCGGCAGTCTAAATTCCAAGTCGAATAGCAAGCCGCTCCATGTTCGAAAAAAACGATATCAAACTCGGCATTTTCTGGCGGATGGTCGAGGTGGTCGGCGCCGAGTTTTTCGCGTTCTGCTCCTTCTTGATTCTCACCTGGCTGCTGGCGCCCGAGCATTTCGGGGTGGTGGCGCTTGCCACCATGCTGCTCATGGTCGCGCAACTGGTCCTGTTCCAGGGCATCGGCGAGGCGCTGGTGCAGAAGGAGGAGATCGACGACGGTTTCTTTTCCAGCGCGCTCTGGATGAACCTGCTCCTGGCGTCGATCGCGGCGCTGGTGCTTGTTGCGGCGTCGTCCCGGATCGCCGATACCTTCTCCGAACCGGGTTTCGGTCCGATCATGCGCGCGATCGCGCCGCTATTGCTGATCTATGCGCTCAGCGGCATCCTCCAGGCGAAGCTTCGGCGCGATCTGAAGCTCAAAGCCTTCGCGCTCGCCTCCATTGCCGCGACGCTCACGGGCGCGGTGGTCGCAGCACTGATGGCGCTCATGGAGTTCGAGGCCTGGTCGCTGGTCGGCCGGCAGTGGACCTATGCGCTGATCAGCACCGCCATGTTCGTGATCTGCGCCGCGTGGCGCCCGGCGCTCTCCGTGGCGCGATACCATGTTCAGGCCCTCGCCGGCTTCAGCCTGAACACCGTCGGCGCGGCGCTGCTGCGGTTCTGTCTTCGCCAGGTGGACCTGCTGTTTCTCGGCCTTCACCTGCCGGCGCAGCAGGTCGGCCTCTATTTCCTGGCGACCCGTCTTCTCAACACGGTAGGTCAGCTGACCTACCATTCGATCCAAAAAATCGGCCTGCCGGTGCTCTCCAGGCTGCAAACCGATCCCGTGAGGCACAGGGCGGGTGTCATCTCGATCCTTAGGGTGAGCTGTCTGGTCTGCCTGCCGATCTTCCTGGGCATGGCCGTGACCGCCGACCTGTTCGTCCCGATCGTGTTCGGGCAAGCCTGGCTCGGTGCCATTCCGCCCTTTCGCATGCAGTGTCTGTTCAGCATCTTCTTCGCGCTCTCGCTGATCGTGAGCCAGGTCCTGCTGTCCTATGGCCTCGCCGGCGTCGTTCTCCGGCTTTCGGCGATCAATGTCGTGCTGTTCGTCGGCGCCGTCGCCATCGCGGCACCCCATGGCATCACCGCGACGGCGCTGGCCGGCGGCATGGCGAACATGCTCTGCCTGCCGGTCTATTTCTACGTTCTGCACCGGCGCGTGAAGGTCGGCCTGATGCATCTGCTCGGCGAACTGCTGCCGATCGCCCTTGCGGCTTCGTTGATGGTCGCCGCGGTCTTCGCCTGCCGTCAAGCGGGCCTGGACGACCTGGACCCGAGGGCCGCTCTCGGCCTTTCGATCCTGATCGGCGCGCTCGTCTTCACGGGCATGATCGCCCTTCTGCGCCGCGATGTTCTGGAGGAGGCCTTCACGACCGCCTTCGGCGACCGTCATCCCCGCACCCCTTGAAGGCTCCGCCTCTGCGCCACCTGCGTCAGAAAACGACGACCTGCCGGACCTCCGAGCCGTCCGCCAGGCGATCGAAGGCTTCGTTCAGGTCCTCCAGCGCGATCCGGCGGCTGATCAGCTGGTCGACCGGGAGTTCGCCGCGTCGGAACATGTCGATGTAATGGGGGATGTCACGCTCGACCACGCAGGAACCGAGATAACTGCCCTTGATGGTCTTCTCCTGGGCGACCAGGTTGACATGCTGGATCGAGAAGGTCTTGTCCGGGTGGGAGAGGCCGCTCGAGATGGTGGTGCCGCCCATGTTGGTGATGGCGTAGGAAAACTCCATCGCCTGAACGCTGCCGACGCATTCGAAGACGTAGTCGTAGCCACCGTGGGCTCGCACCTGATCGACGATCCCTTCCGACAGAGGATCATGGGCCTCGTCGGCGCCGAGTTCGACGGCTTTGGCACGCTTGTCCGGGAGCGGGTCGAAGCCTGCGATCATCGAAGCGCCGGCCGCTTTCGCACCCATCAGTGCAGCCAGGCCGGTACCGCCGAGCCCGACCATGGCGACGCGCGCTCCCTTCGGCACGGCGGCGGTGTTCATGACGGCCCCGACGCCGGTGATCACCGCGCAGGAAAAGAGGGCCGCGTCCTCCAGCGGCAGGTCGTCATCGACCTTCACCAGCGAGCTCTGGTCGGCGACGGCATATTCGGCGAAGCAGGAGACGCCGACCTGGTGGTAACAGGGTTCGCCGTCCTTCGAAAGGCGACGGACACCGCTCAAAAGCGTCCCGGCGGCGTTGGTCTGAAACCCCTTTTCGCAGAGCGAAGGCCGGCCCGCATCGCACATGCCGCAGGCGCCGCAATGGGGCATGAACACGAACACCACATGGTCGCCAGGCGACAGGCGCGTGACGCCGTCGCCAACCGCCTCGACCACACCCGACGCCTCGTGGCCCAGCACCATCGGCGTCGGTCTCGGGCGGTTGCCGTTGACCACCGAGAGATCCGAGTGGCAGACACCCGCGACCGCCACCTTCACCAGCACCTCGCCCGGCCCCGGCGGGGCGAGCTCGACCTCCTCGATCGCGACGGGCCGGCTTTGCGCATAGGGGCGGGAAGCCCCCATCTGGCGAAGGACCGCGGCCTTGATCTTCATCCAACACTCCCTGAACGATGACCTCCGGGAGACTCTACCGGTTTTTCGGAAAACGTCGATCCGGACCGACCTCACGCCTATGAGATCGACGCCCCGTCGTCATGTTCCGCCTCAGCTCTCACTCTCTAAGATCACCGATAACACCTTCAATCGTCCCTGCCGCCGGCAGCCACGCGATACACACATCATCGACAGCGTTTTTCGAACGAGCGCCTCGGAGAGGTTGCGGCGGCCGGTCAACCGCGTCCCGTCAACCTTTCCTCAGAGCTCATTCGGAAAGTTATCGAATGATTTCATTGCCTTGCAGCCGAGATCAGGGGAGGAAGAGGGCGCTGAGCGATGCGGCGCGTCGGTCGATCCCGATGACGAAGCCTGAACCGGCTGCAAGACGACCCTGAGGGTGGCGTTGCCCCTGGCACCTGCGTCGTCCCTCGCCGCTTGCGGTGCGCCGCATCGTGGCGCGACAAGCTCCTCGCATCTGCCCACGGACAACGCCATGAAATCGCTCGATAACTTTTCGAACAGGCTCTTGATCCCTGCCCGTTACCCTGCTCACCCCGGTCCATGCGCCCCTGGGAGTCCGAGCCTAACCCCACCTTTCTCCGGCGGGCGGGCGGATTCCCAGGATCGCATGGACCAGGAAGGATCATGCCGTCATCGGGTTAAGATCGGGTTACGACTCCGTTGGGAAATTGGCGTGTTCTCAGCTCACCAATGACCCACTGGCGATGCATCAAGCGGCCCAGCTTTCCACCATGTGCGGCAAGCGCCTCGGCAATGCCTTCCCGGTTTGCAGGATCAGGCTCGGGTCGCCGGCGCCGGTCCGGTCGAGCAGCGCTTCGCTCGCCGCGTTCCCCTCAAGAGAGAGGGCTCACGATTTCGCGGCTTTGCCCCAGCTGTCGCGAAGCCCGATGGTGCGGTTGAACACCGGCGCGCCCGGCCGGCTGTCGGGGTCGGTCGCGAAATAGCCCTGGCGCTCGAACTGCACGGCCTTGCCGGTCTCCGCGTCTGCGAGCGCCGGCTCCAGCATGCAGCCCGTCAGCACCTCCAGCGACTCCTCGTCGACGTCGTCCAGAAAATCACCGTCGCGGCCGGGGATGGGCTTGGTGAAGAGTGGTTCGTAGAGACGGACTTCGGCGGGGACGGCGTGCGCCGCCGAGACCCAGTGCAGCGTGCCCTTGACCTTTCGGCCATCAGGCGCATCGCCGCCCCTGGTCTCGGGGTCGTAGGTGCAGCGAAGCTCGATCACCTCGCCGGCGTCGTCCTTGACGACATCCGTGCAGGTGATGAAAAAAGCGGCGCGCAGACGCACCTCACGGCCGGGGCCGAGCCGGAAAAACTTCTTCGGCGGGTCCTCCATGAAATCGGTCCGCTCGATGTAGATCTCCTTCGAGAACGGCACCTTGCGACTGCCCATATCGGGTTCCGGGCCGTTCACGACGACCATCTCCTCGACCCGATCTTCCGGAAAATTCTCGATGACGACCTTGAGCGGGCGCAGCACCGCCATGCGCCGGAGCGCGTGTCGGTTCAGGTGATCGCGCACGAGGTGGTCGAGCAGCGCCGGCTCGATCAGGTTTTCCGCTTTCGCGACGCCGACACGTTTCGCGAACTCTCTTACCGCTTCCGGCGGCACGCCGCGGCGGCGAAGGGCGGACAGCGTCGGCATGCGCGGATCGTCCCACGCGCGCACCACGCCATCCTCGACAAGCTGCCGAAGGCGCCGCTTGCCGAGCGAGATGCCGCTGTAGCCGACGCTGAGCTTGGCGAATTCGTACTGATGCGGACGGGCGTCGGTCGGCAGGTTGTCGACCAGCCAGTCGTAGAGCGGGCGGTGGTCCTCGAACTCCAGGGTGCAGAGCGAGTGGGTCACGTGCTCGATCGCGTCCGACTGGCCGTGGGCGAAATCGTAGGTCGGATAGATGCACCAGGCATCACCGGTGCGCGGATGGTGCGCGTGCAGGATGCGGTAGAGCACCGGGTCGCGCATATTGATATTGCCCGCGGCCATATCGATCCTGGCGCGCAGCACTCGCTCGCCATCCCCGAACTCGCCGGCTCTCATCCGGCGGAACAGATCCAGATTTTCCTCGACCGGCCTGTCCCGGTAGGGACTGTTGCGGCCGGGCTCGGTCAGTGTGCCGCGATGCTCGCGGATCTCGTCGGCGGAAAGATCGTCGACATAGGCCTTGCCGTTTCGGATCAGATGCTCCGCCCAATCATAGAGCGTCTCGAAGTAGTCCGACGTGTAGTAGAGATGCTCGCCCCAATCGAAGCCGAGCCAGCGCACGTCCTCGATGATCGCATCGATATATTCCTGTTCCTCCTTGGTCGGATTGGTGTCGTCGAAGCGGAGATTGCACCGCCCGCCGAACTCCTCCGCGATGCCGAAATTCAGACAGATCGACTTGGCGTGGCCGATATGCAGATATCCGTTCGGCTCCGGCGGAAATCGCGTGACGACCCGATCAACCCGGCCTTCGGCGAGGTCGGCCCTGATGATGTCCCGAATGAAATCCCGACGCAGATCGTCGTCGGGCACCAAGGCAGCCTGGCCCATCTTGTTCGAACGCTCCTGAATGCGGGCCGTCGTGAGGCCTCGAAAATCCGTCCCCCTATCTGCCACACTCGCACCGGTCCGCCAAGCAGGGGCCTCACCGAAGGTCGAGATCGGCGCATGGAAACGGACAGCCTCGGGATTCGGTCCCGCCGCCGCCCTTCGACTATCGCCGCCTACCGCCGATCTCGGTTATGGCGGACGGGCAGCGAACGAATTGGCCATGCCACCCACGGCCTGGGCCGCTGATCGTCATTTTACCGCGAGCTCACCGAGAAGGCGAGTTCGTGTCCCCGGGGCTGGTATACGAGCGGGTCTGATCGAAGCCCGGACACGCGCTACGGGCTGCATCGCCGCCTCGATTTCGCAGCTGTCCCGGCTGTGATCAAGATGTTCATGTCCAGAAGCAGGTCATCACTCTGATCCGGGGCGTTCCCGCCATCCACCGCCCTAACCCGCCGCGTCCTCCCGAATCATCGCAGCCGCCTTTTCGGCGATCATGAGTGTGGGCGAATTGGTGTTGCCCGAGGTGATGGTCGGCATGATCGAGGCGTCCGCGATGCGCAGGCGCTCCATGCCGTGGACGCGCAGCCGGTCGTCCACCACCGCGAGCGGGTCGCTCCCCATCTTGCAGGTGCTGACCGGGTGATAGATGGTGGTGCCGATGTCGCCTGCAGCCTTCACCAGGTCCGACGCGGACTGCGCAGACAAGCCCGGCATGAATTCTTCAGGCCGATAAGGTTTCATCGCCTCGGTTTCGAGCACGATTTTTCGGGTCAGGCGAATGGCGTCGGCCGCCACCTGCTTGTCCTTGTCTGCGGAAAGATAGTTCAGCCGGATCTCGGGCGCGGCGGCCGGATCCGTGCCCCTGATCCGGACATGTCCCCGGCTTTCCGGCCGAAGATTGCAGACGGACGCGGTGAAGGCCGGGAATGGGTGCAGCGGCTCGCCGAATTTTCCAAGGCTAAGCGGCTGCACGTGATATTGCAGATTGGCGGTCGCGAAGTCGTCGGACGATTTCGCGAAGGCTCCCAGCTGCGAGGGGGCCATGGTGAGCGGACCGCGCCGGAAGAGCGCGTAGTCGACGGCCATCTTCGCCTTCTGGAAGAGGCTCTGGGTCATCTCGTTCAGGGTCTCGATGCCGCTGACCTTGTAGGCGAGGCGCAGCTGCAGATGATCCTGCAGGTTCTCGCCCACGCCGGAAAGCTCGTGTCTGATGTCGATGCCGTGATCGGCGAGAAGCGCGCCCGGGCCGATGCCGGAGAGCTGCAGGATCTGCGGCGAGCCGATGGCGCCTGCGGACAGGACGACCTCGGCGTTCGCGACGGCGCGCTTGAGTGTCCCTCCCTGCCGGAACCGCACGCCGGTGACCCGCCTGCCGTCGAAGGTCAGCCGCTCGGTCTGGGCCTGGGTGACGATGGTGAGATTGTCGCGGCCTCCGATCGGCTTCAGGAAGGCCTTGGCGGCATGCCAGCGCACGCCCTTTCGCTGGTTCACCTGAAAATAAGCGGAGCCCTCATTGTCGCCGCCGTTGAAATCGTCGATACGGGGAATGCCGGCCTCGGCGGCGGCCTCCCTGAACGCATCCAGGATGTCCCAGGTGATGCGTGGCTCCTCGACCCGCCATTCGCCGCCGGCGCCATGCAACTCGCTCTCGCCGGCGAAATGGTCCTCGGTCTTCCTGAAGACCGGCAGCACGTCCTCCCAGGACCAGCCGACATTGCCGAGCTGACGCCAGTGGTCGTAGTCCGCCGCCTGGCCGCGCATGTAGATCATGCCGTTGATCGCGGAGCAGCCGCCCAGCACTTTTCCGCGCGCGTAGTTGAGGGAGCGCCCGTTCAGGCCAGGCTCGGCTTCGGTCCGAAAACACCAGTCGGCGCGCGGGTTGCCCTGGCTGTAGAGATAGCCGACGGGGATGTGGAACCAGATCCAGTTGTCCTTGCCACCGGCCTCCAGCAGCAGGACCTTCCTTTGGGGATCGGCGCTCAGGCGATTGGCCAGCAGGCAGCCCGCCGTGCCGGCACCGACCACGATGTAGTCGAATTCGCCGATCGGTTCGCCCTCGTGATTGTCGGATGTCTTCGCCATGCGCGCCCTTCGGATGGAAAACCGTCTCCCACCCGCATCACGCCCAGGGTAGAATGTCAATGTGTCGACGCGAACGGACAGCCCGTCCGGAGGCGCTACTCCGCCGCCGGGTCGGCCAGGATCGCGGAGGCTTCGCGCCCGGACAGGGTCGGCCCGGCTTCGGGTGCCCCGAGGCGAAAACCGCCAGCCTCCTCGAATTTCGCGGCCAGCCACTCCGCGAGAATCCGATGCGCGATGCAGGTCGGGTGGTGATCCGTGAGCGAGCGCGACATGTTGCGCTTCGCCCGAGGATCATCGAGATAGGCGTCGAAGCCGTTCAGCACCGGCACGTTCAAACGCTCGCCAAGCGCATCCGCCGCCACCTCGGTCGCCGCGTACATCGGATTCTCCCGGGCAAGAAACTCGACCGGCGGGTAGAAGGCGACCAGCATCGGCACATCGTCACGGACCGCGAGCGCCTTGATCTCTTCCAGCCCGGCGGCGATCAGGCGAAAGGCCGGGCTTTCGGGATCGGCCCAGAGATCGGGATAGCGAAGCCGGCCGACCGGCTCGCCGCTCATGCGCAAAGCGATCTGCGCCGCCGACTCGCGAAAGAAGCGGTAGGCGTAGGAGACATCGTAGAGCCAGAGATCGAGCGGACCGCCGATCGAGAACCATCCCTTGGAATCCGCGGCCGCCGGCTCGCCGACCACGGCGTCCTCGCAAAAGGCGCGAATGTCCTCCTTCTCCGCAGGTGTCACGCCATTCGCCCGCTCGACCGCGTCGATCGCCGGGCAAAGGCGCGGCTCGATCACGTCGATGTCGTTGGCATAGAGCATGACGATCAATCCGTCAGGCGCACCATGGGCCGCCTCGTAGCCTCGGAGCTGATCGAGATAAGCGTAGACCGAGGTGTTGGCGGAGCCGAGATTGAGGGCCTTGAAGTCGGCGGCCGAGGGCTGCATCGCGGCCTCGAAATGGCCGACGAGGTTTTGCTCGAAACCGCAATTGACGCCGGCCACCATCGAATCGCCGAGGATCACGATCGGCGACCTGGGGTCGTCAAGCTGTTCGGCGCTCACCATCACCCGGCGCTCACGGCCGTCCCAATCGTGATAGATGTAGTCGACCGTAAGCGGGCTGAAGTCGTCGTAACGGAGAAAGGCCTCGATCAGCAGCATACCGACAAGAAGGCTGATGAGAATGGTCAGGACTGTGGCGCGCGCCATCGCTCCGGGTCCTTTTCTTTTGTTTGTTCGGTAATGACGCCTCTTTAGTGCGGGAGAGGTGCACATGCCAATGAAAATCCGGCTACAGGTGGAAAACGGATGGCGCAGCGACAGCGATCGCCGTTGACAGCACGCGGCCACCGGCATGAAATCCCGATACGAGGATCGGTCATCAAGGCCATCGACGAGGAGCTGGCATGGGCATCGAAAAACGGGCGTTCGGGCGGACGGGCCATAGGAGTTCTGCCGTCATCTTCGGGGCCGCCGCGCTGAAGAACGTGGACCAGGCGACTGCGGATCGAACCCTGGATCTGCTTTACGAATACGGCGTCAACCACATCGACACGGCGCCCCGCTACGGCGACGCCGAGCTTCGCATCGGCCCCTGGATGGAGTCCTCGCGCGACGATTTCTTTCTCGCCACCAAGACCGACCAGTTCGACTACGACGGCTGCAAGGCACAGATTCAGCGTTCCCTGGAGCGGCTCCGGACCAACCGTGTGGACCTTCTCCAGCTGCATGCCCTGATCCACCCGGACGACTGGGAGCGGGCGTTCTCGCCGGGCGGGGCGTTGGAGGCGGTTCTGGAGGCGAGGAAGGCGGGCTATGTCGACCATATCGGCGTGACTGGCCATGGCTGGACCGTGGCGGCCATGCACCGGAGGAGCCTGGAGCGCTTCGACTTCGATTCGGTGCTGATGCCCTGGAACTGGTTCGCCGCCCAGCACCCGACCTACGCACCGGATTTCCGGGAGACCGTGGCGCTTTGCGAGGAGAGAAACGTCGCCATCCAGACCATCAAGTCGATCGCGCGCGGCGCCTGGGCCGCCGGCATGACCAAGAACCGGAACACCTGGTATCAGCCGCTCGAGGACGAGGAAGACATCCGCACCGCCGTGCACTGGGTGCTCTCGCATCCGGGCTTTTTCCTGAACTCGGTCGGCGACGTCGACCTCCTGCCGATCGTGCTGCGCGCCGCCGACGAGCTGGCGCCGGCCATGCCCGACGACGCTGCCATGGCCAAATTCGGCGAGCGCGCCGGCCTGGACTCGATCTTCGGCCTTTAGCAGGTTGGTTCACTTCTGCGCACTTGCCTTGATGGCTCTCCATATCGGCGCAGGTTAACCTGGTATTAACCCTGCTCTGTAAGGATCGGTTTTGTGATCCATGCGATCCTGGAAGTCCGCACCGAACCATTTATTGCGGCGGGCGGGCGGATTCCCAGGATCACATGGATCAACAACAGCTGTAGCAGAGCAAGATTAAGTCGGGGTTAAGCATCCCGGATCAAAAGACTTCGCGATTAGAACACGAACCGACCGCAGGACGCCGCATCTGCCCTGCCAATCCCGGCCGCATACCGCCAGCCTCGGCAAGGGCGGTCCGAATAGACGGGGTGGCCGCGCCACTAGATCACGCGATCGAACAGATCCGCTGCCACCGCTTCGGTCAGTGGAACCGGGTTGCCGCCGGCGGTCGGATCGTCGGGGGCCATTTTGGCCATGTCGGCGATGCGGTCGCGGGGAACGCCGAGCTCGCCCAGCCTGTCCGGCACGCCGAGCTGCTCGCGCAGGCCGAGGATGGTGTCGAAAAACCCGTCGAAACCGCTCTCGATGCCGAGAAACGCGGCGAGGCGTTCGATCTTGGCTTCGATCGCCGACCTGTTGAACGTCAGCACCGCCGGCATGACGACGGCGTTGGTCATGCCGTGGTGGGTGTCGTAGAGCGCGCCGACCGGATGGGAGAGCGCGTGGATCGCGCCGAGCCCTTTTTGAAAGGCCACGGCGCCCATGGCGGCGGCGCTCATCATGTGGCCGCGCGCCTCGATGTCCGAACAGTTCTCGTGGACCAGCGGCAGATTGTCGAGGACGAGGCGCATGCCCTCGACGGCGATGCCCTCGCACATGGGATGGTAGGTCGGCGCGCAATAGGCCTCGAGGCAGTGGGCGAGCGCGTCCATGCCGGTTCCCGCCGTGATCGCGGGCGGCATGCCGACTGTCAGCTCGGGATCCGCGATGACCACCGCCGGCAGGATCTTCGGATGGAAGATGACCTTCTTGACGTGCTCCGCCGAGTTGGTGAGCACGCTCGCGCGGCCGACTTCGGAGCCTGTGCCGGCGGTGGTGGGAACCGCGACGATCGGCCGGATCGCATCGCCATCCGCGCGCGTCCACCAATCCCCGATGTCCTCGAAATCCCAGACTTGCCGGGTCTGCCCCGCCTGGAAGGCGACCAGCTTGCCGAGATCGAGGCCGGAGCCGCCGCCGAACGCGACCACCCCGTCGTGATCGCCCGCCCTGAAGGCCTCGATGCCGGCCTCGAGATTGCGATCGGTCGGATTCGACTGAACGTCCGAAAACACCCCCGCTTTCAGCCCTTCACCAAGTAAACGGTCGAGTGCGTCGCTCGTGATGGGGAGGTCGCGCATGCCCTCGTCGGTGACCAGCAGCGGCCTGGCCATGCCTGCCGCCGCGCAGGCATCAGCAAGCTCGGCGATGCGGCCGGCGCCGAAGCGGATCGAGGTCGGAAAGCTCCAATTGGCGGTTACGGACATGCGGCTTCAGCCTTTCTTCAGATGGTAGGATTTGGGGCGGGTCAGGTTGTGATAACCGATCACCGAAAGTGCTCCGCCCTTGCCGGTATCCTTGCAGCCGGTCCAGCAGAGCGCCGGATCGAGATAATCGCACCGGTTCATGAAGACCGTTCCGGTCTGGATGAGATTGCCGATCGAAGCGGCGCGCTCGGCGTCCCGGGTCCAGAGCGACGCGGTCAGGCCGAAATCGCTGTCGTTCATCAGCCGGACCGCCTCCTCGTCGTCCCTCACCTTCATGATCCCGACGGCCGGGCCGAAGGTCTCGTCGCGCATGACGCGCATGGAATGATCGACGTTCACGAGGATCTGGGGGGCCACATAGGTGCCGCCGTCATCCGCGGGAAACAGCTCCGGATCGATCAGCCCTTTCGCCCCCGACGCGATCGCCTGGCCGGTCTGGGTGCGGACCTCCAGCGCGAAGCGGAGATGGGCCATCGGGCCGAGGGTGGTCGCCTCCTCCAGCGGGTTGCCGAGCACGTAGCCCTCGACGATCGCCACCGCCTTGTCGACGAATTTGTCGTACAGGGGTTCGGCGACATAGATGCGCTCGATGCCGCAGCAGCACTGGCCGGCGTTGAACATCGCGCCGTCGATCAGCGTCTCGGCGGCGGCCTCCAGATCGGCGTCATCCATGACGTAGCCCGGGTCCTTGCCGCCGAGCTCCAGGCCTGTCGTGGTGAAGGTCCCGGCCACGGCGCGCTCGATGGTCCGCCCGCCGCCGACCGAGCCGGTGAAGTTGACGTGATCGAACTGGCCAGCGGCCAGCAGCGCCTCCGTGGTCTCGTGATCGAGAAAGAGATTGGTGAAGACGCCTTCGGGCAGGCCCGCCCGTTCGAACGCCTGCGAAAAGCGCTCGCCGGTCAGAAGCGTCTGGGTCGCGTGTTTCAGGACCACGGCATTGCCGGCGATCAGTGCGGGCGCGATGGTGTTGATCGCGGTGAGATAGGGATAGTTCCAGGGTGCCATCACGAAGACCAGGCCCGCGGGCTCTCGCGTGATGCAGCGGCGAAAGCGGTCGCTGTCCTCGATTTCGATCGGGGCGAGCGCCTCGGCCGCGATGTCCGCCATGTGGTAGGCTCGCTCTTCGACGCCGCCGATCTCGCCGCCATAGCGGACCGGCCGGCCCATGGACCAGGCGAGCTCCGGCACGATCTCGTCGTTCATCGCCCGAAGTGCCGCGATCGCCGATCTGACGATGTCGATGCGCCGCTCCAGCGGCTCGCCGGCCCACGCTCGCTGCGCCTGCCGCGCCTGGCCGAGCCGCTCTTCGACCGCAGCACGGTCGGCGACAGGGCGCGCGGCGTAGACGCTGCCGTCGATCGGGCTTACGAGCTTCAGGGTTTTGGTCATGGACACTTCCTGCGGTTCCGGGTCGGTCGGCATCTTCCGCGGAGACAGGGCGGGAGGCAAGGGCGATGATCGCGTGCGGAGAACTGATCAGCCTCACCTCATCGTTGATGAAAACCGGACGCGACCTCGCTCTCGCAGGGCATCTCACGGATCGCCGTGACCTTCGCGGCGGGCGGGCCTCTCCGGCAGCGCTCGACCATCGTCCGGACCTTGTCCGCAGGTCCCGCGAACACCGCCTCGACCGACCCGTCGGCGTCGTTGCGCACCCATCCGTCCAGCCCGAGGCGCCCGGCCTGACGCACGGTCCAGCCGCGATACCATACACCCTGAACCCGGCCCTCGATGCGCAGGCGCACGCATCGTTCTCGACCGTCCATGATTTCACTCCCGCCTAAGTGCCCATCCCGCTCTTTCACCTGCCGCTGGCTTGGCGTATGACTAAAGACATGAAGCGTCTCCTGCCAGCTCTCGTCATGCTTGCGGCCTTCGCCGGCCCCGGCATGGCCCCGCCAGCCCAGGCTGGCTGCGCCGACGTTCCCGGGCCCGAGGTCTATTGGCGGCGCTGCGTGTTCGACAGGCAGGATCTCGTCGAGGTCGATCTGACCGGCGCCAATCTTCGCGATTCGTCGTTCAAGCGCGCCGATCTCACGGCCAGCATCCTGCAGGACGTCGACGCCAGGCGCACCAAATTCGTGACGACCGTGATGCAGGACGTGGTGCTGGACGGCGCCAATCTGGTGCGCGCCGATCTCACCAAGGCCGACCTCAAGGGCGCTTCGCTCAAAGGCGCCAATCTGACCTGGGCGCGCATGTTTCGGGCGGATCTTTCCGGTGCCGACCTTACGGACGCCCGGCTCGACAACACCGACCTGCTGCAGGCGGTGCTGGACGGCGCCACCTGGACCGATGGCAAAACGGTCTGCGCCGAGGGCTCGATCGGCCGCTGCCGACGCGACCGCGCCAGTTCGTCACCGGCGGCCACCCCCGACGTCAGCGACGCCGAACCTCCCGCCTGAGGCCCGGCTTAGCATTTCAAGCTAACTCGTCGTAAAGCCCGGAGAAAACGTTCGGGAGCCTGTCCGAAAGATCTTCCGCGATCAGCCCGGGCCCGAACGCTTTCGCCGCCTCGGCATGGAGCCAGGTAGCGGCGCTCGCAGCTTCGAAGATCGGCATGGACTGGGCGATCAGCCCGAGCGCGATGCCGGCGAGCACGTCGCCGGAGCCGGCGGTCGCGAGTTCAGCCGGCGCTTCGGTCAGGATCGAGGCGCGGCCGTCGGGGCCTGCGACTACCGTGTCCGCACCTTTCAAGAGAACCACGGCGCCCGAGAGTCTCGCCGCTTCGATCGTGCGGGAGAGCTTGTCGCCATCGAGATCGAACAGGCGGGCGAACTCGCCCTCGTGAGGTGTCAGCAGGACCCGGCCATTGGCCGCGATCCGTTGGAACAGCGTCCCCCTCGCCGCCTGGAAACTGGTGAGCGCGTCGGCGTCGAGAACCGTGGCCTTGCCGGCCTCCAGGCTGGTTTCGACCTTTCCGCAAAGCGCGTCGCCGACGCCCGCCCCCGGGCCGAGCAGAATGGCATTTCGCCTCGGATCGGCGAGCTCGTTCGCAAAATCCTCCTGATCGGCGAACGGCCTCACCATCACCGCCGTCAGCGTCGCCGCGTAGACCGGCAGCGCCAAGCCGGGACAGAGCACGGTCACCAGGCCGGCGCCGGCGCGAAGGGCGGCCCTCGCCGCGAGACGCGCGGCCCCGGACGACGCCATGCCGCCGCCGAGCACGAGGGCGTGGCCGTGACTGTATTTGTGGCTCACCGCCCCGCGCCGCGGAAGGTCGGCGGACCAGAGCGGCGGCCGGTTGGCGAAGAGGTGGATGTTGAGGCTTCGGTCGACCTCTTCGGGGATGCCGATGTCGGCGATGATCAGCTCGCCTACATGGTCCCGCCCCGGCAAGAGATGGTGGCCCGGCTTGGCGCGATGGAAGGTGACGGTGACCTCGGCTTTGGCGCAAAAACCCCGTATTTCGCCGCCGTCGCCGTCGACGCCGCTCGGCATGTCGACGGCGACGGTCGAAACGCCCGTCTCATGAAGCTTTTCGAGGACGGCCCTCGCAGTGCCATCGATCGGCCGCGTCAGCCCGGCCCCGAACAGCGCGTCGATCACGAGGCCGGCGCCATCGAGCATCGACGGATCGAGCCCGCTCACCGCCCCTGTCCAGCGCTCGCGCGCGATCGCCGCGTCGCCCTTCAGTGCGCCGGCATCGCCGAGAAGCGCCACCTCCACCTGCCAGCCAGCCGCCGCGAGATGTCGGGCCGCGACGAAGCCGTCGCCGCCATTGTTGCCGGGGCCGCAAAGCACCACGGTCCGCCGTGGCTCATATCGCGACATGGCCGCATCGGCGACCGCGATGCCGGCCTTCTCCATCAGCTCGATGCCGGGGATCCCGCTTGCGATCGTCCGCGCATCGGCTTCGCGCATCTGCGCCGTCGTGTAGAGACCGATGCCGTCAGTCATCGAGTTCGGCCGTTTCCCGTCCGTCGGCATTTCCTGGACAGGCGAGCGCCGCTTCCAAGCCGACAAACCTGGCCGCATACCGCCAAGCTAGACGATGACGGCGTGAACCAAATGGTGTGACCATGCCATCTAGGCTCGGGCGTGGCGGGCGTGGGCGGCGCGTTCGATCGCCGCAGCGATCAGGCTGTCGACGCCGAGACGCGCGCGCAGGATGTGCAGGAGGTTGAGCTCCTCCTCGGCGAGATCGCCGTCCGCAGCGGCGACGTCGCAGGCGACCGCATAGGCTGTCTCCCGAAGCCGGCCCGGCAGTGCTTCGGCGATCATGTCGCAGGCACGATCGAGCCCGTCCTCCTCACGCAGCAGATAGGTGCAGTCGCGTCCGACCTCGGTCAGCCGATCCTGATCGAATCCCTCGAACACCGGCAGATAGCGGACCAGCCGGCCGATGGTTTCGATCTCGTTGTCGGTCATCACGCCTTCGGCGGCGGACACCAGGACCATGGTGTAGATCAGAGCGGTCTGATGGTCGATGGGCTGGGGCATATCGGGACTCTGTCCTTCCGGGGCGTATGCGGGGTGAATCGACTTTTCGGACGATTTCTGATGCATAATGTCCAGCCGCAACCATAGCCCGAGCGGAGTGCGAAAGCACCGTCGACATGATGAAAATTGCTTCAGAATTGGCCCTGGCTCTCCGGGCCGGGCGTCCGGCCGTGGCGCTCGAATCCACCCTGATCTGCCATGGCATACCCAAGCCGGCCAATGTCGATCTCGCGATCGAGATGGAGGAACGGGTGCGGGCCGAGGGTGCGGTGCCCGCGACCATCGCGGTCATGGACGGCGCCGTCCGGATCGGGCTTGCCGCCGATGAGCTCGAAGCGCTGGCAGCGGCCGACAACGTCGCCAAATGCAGCACGCGCGATCTGCCGCTCGCGATCGCGGACCGCGGCCTCGGGGCGACGACCGTGGCCTCGACGATCCATCTCGCGGCCAAGGCCGGCATCGGCGTGATGGCGACCGGCGGCCTGGGCGGTGTCCATCTCGGCGGCGAGGTCAGCCTCGACGTCTCCGCCGACCTCTTCGAGCTGCAGCGCAGCCCGGTCGCCGTCGTCTGCTCGGGCATCAAGTCTATCCTCGATCAACGGCGCACCTTGGAGATGCTGGAGAGCCTCGCCATTCCGGTGATCGGCTATCGCTGCCGGGAGCTGCCCGCCTTCTACACAGCCGAAAGCGGCATCGAGATCCCCGGCGTCGACGATCTCGACCGGCTCGCGGCGGTCGTCGAAAGCCAGCGCGCGCTCGGCATGCCGTCGGGCATGGTGATCGCGAACCCGCCGCCCGCATCCCATGCGCTCGAAGGCGCCGAGGTCGCCGAACTGGTGGAGAGCGCCGAGCGCGCGGCGGAATGCCAGGGCATTCGCGGCGCCGCGCAGACCCCGTTCATGCTTCGCCACATGGCCGAGGCGAGCGGCGGACGGACCGTCCTGCTGAACATGGCGCTCGCCGCAGAGAACGCCGCGCTGGCAGGAAAACTGGCGGCCAGGCTGGTGCCCGGCGCCTGACCTTATCGCCGGCCCGCCTGCGACCGGTCGCTCCCCCCTGACCACACCACCTGTCGAAAGCACAGAAAGGCCTTGACCTGTGCATGAAATTGGACAAAACCATTCTCTATCTATAGTTGAATATGCGCGAGGCTCCCTTTTGTCATCGGTTCTGTCCGCCCCGTTATCCGAAGCCAGCGCTCCCGCTGGCCGCTGTTCGCGTGGAACGACGTGATGACCTCCGTTGCGCCGATGGAAGATCCCGACACCGACGATCTCCCGATCATCGACGAGGCCCATCTCACCTCCTTCACCGATGCCGACCCGTCACTCGAGCAGGAGCTGGCCGAGCTCTTCATCGCCACGGCGCACGGCTATCTCCGGCGCATGAAGGAAGCGCTCGTTGCGGAACGACCATGGTCCGCCGAGGCGCATGCGCTCAAGGGGGCCGGCGCCAATCTCGGCGCGCGCCGTGTGGCCGCCCAGGCCCGGAAGGCCGAGTTCGCGCCGCCGTCCGAACAGGACCTCGAAAGCCTGCATGCCGTCGTCGAGGAGGTTCGAACCTACTTCGCCGATCGATCGGGCCGACATGAGAGCTGAGAACGAAAACCCGAACAGAGAGCGCTTTGGACCCATGCAACGGATGAACAGAACTGGTGTCGCGGTGCTGCTGCTGGCGCCGCTTGCCGGATGCGGCAGCTACAATCCCGAGCTCGTCGACGACATCGAGGTCGTGCGTTACGAATATGACGCCGTCCGTGCCATGGAGCCGCAGGGGCCCAAGTTCAACCAAGGCTTGCGCCAGGGCTATCTTGACTATGGCGATCTCCAGTATGACGAGACCGATCTCAAGGACTTCATCCACTTCGCGTTCAAGGCGGTCGACTCGGCGAAAGGCGAGACCGTTCTTCCCGATGAGATCGGCGAGCGCACGATTCCGGCGGGTTACGTCGATGAGCTGACGCTCTCCCGCGCGCGCCTGATGGGCGCTTTCGAACAGGGCGGCCGCAAGAAGGCGCCCTGGATCGCGGCGAACGCGCAGACCGCCTTCGACTGCTGGATCGAACGCACCGAGGAAGCGGCGGCACCCGCCCTGATCGAGGAGTGCAAGGCACGTTTCGGCGACCATCTGGCGGCGCTCGAGGACAGCCTGTCCGCGGACTTCAGCGGCGCGACCCTCGTCTTCTTCCCGTGGAACGAGGCCGATCTCACGCCGGTGGCGCTTGCGACGCTGGACGATTTCATCACCAAATTCGCGAAGGCGGGTGATGGCCGGTCGCTGACCGTAGCCGGCCATACCGACTCCTCCGGCAGCCAAGCCTACAATGACCGCCTGTCCAGATCCCGCGCCCAAGCCGTCGCCGACGCGCTTGCGGCGCGAGGTCTCGCAAACGGCGTCGAGGTCGAATGGCACGGCGAGCGTCAGCCGCGCATCGACCTTCCGGACGGCACGCGCGAAAAGGAAAACCGCCGCGTCGAACTCATCCCCAACTAGGCGCGAGGCGCGCCGGCCTGGACTTGCCTGAGGCTGGTTCGGGCGATGGTGGGTTGCGGTGAAGGTTCGATACTGACCTAGGTGTCGGTTTGGGTCAGGTGGAGTCGTCGTCGTCCTTCAGGGACTTGCGTGCGGACTCGATTTCCTCGCGCTCGCGGAGATAGTCGTCGGTGGTGCGAACGGGGCGTCTGGCGGGGCCGGCCATGGGGTTGTCGGTCGCCTCGAACTGCACCACGACGCGGCAATCCTCGCACATGCGGATCCGATCGATCGCGCTAACCTCTTGAAACATGCTGTGTTTTTCACCGAGCATGGCGACGATCCGCTCGATCGAGCTCTTGGTGCCGAAGGGCTTTTGACAACGGATGCAGAGATAGGGCTCCTCCTCCTTGACCACGGCCGGCTGCTTTGCGGAATCCGCGAAGCTGACCCCCGGCTCCAGCGTGATAACGCTTTCAGGACAAGTGCTTACGCAAAGACCGCACTGGACGCAGGCATCCTCCTGAAAGCGCAGCTGGGGCTTATCCGGGTTGTCGATCAGCGCGCCCGTCGGACAGGCGCCGACGCAGGCGAGGCACAAAGTGCAGCCATCGGCATTGACCACCGCCCGGCCGAAAGGGGCGCCCGCCGGAAGCGGGATGCGATCGGGCTTTTCCGTCGCGTTTTCGTACAGGCTGTCGAGGGCGGCGCGCAGCAGCGAGCGCTTCCGGCCGAGCGGGAGGAAGTCGCCCGGTATGATCGGCGTCAGCGGCGAAAGCGCCCAGAGCACGGTCTCGACAGCGTCGGGATCCCCCTCGATCAGGAGGCCGATGCGATCCTCGCCATGGCCCAGCCCCGCCAAAATGGTCTCGGCATAAGACTTTTGCTGCTCCAGGCCCGACAGCTCGTCCCGGCGCTTCGGCGGGATCAGGAACAAGACGCGCTCGGCGCCGTAGGCGAAGGCGGCGAGGAGTGCTTCCAGGCCGAGCTGGGTCACTTCGTTGACCGCGAAGGGGATGACTCTGGCGGGCAGGCCGCGGCCGAGCCGCGCCAGCGCCGCGATCAGTTCGAGGCCGTGCGCCTCGTCATGCATCAGCAGCACCGGCCCTTCGCCGCCGGCACGTCGATAGGCGCCGAGCAAGGTCCGAAGCCGCTCCAGCAGCGCCGGGGACGGTGGGTAGGCATACGCCGCGGCGCCGGTCGGGCAGACGGCGTTGCACGCGCCGCAGCCGCCGCACAGGAACGGATCGATCGCGACCGCGTCGCCATCCGGCTGGATCGCGACGGCGGGGCAGACGTCGAGGCAGCGGGTGCAGCCGGTCTTCCGGCTTCGCGAATGGGCGCAGAGATCGGCCTTGAAGTCGACATAGCGGGGTTTTTCGAACTCGCCGACCAGATCGACGAGATCGAACATCGCCCGCTGGACGGCGGCGGGGTCTTTCGGATCCGGCCGCAGATAGCCGTCCCGCTTGTCATGGGCCGGAAACAGCGGCGCTCCGCCGGAAAGGTCGAGGATCAGGTCACTTTCGGCTTCGACCGCGGCGCGCGGGGCATCGAAGCGGAAGGTTTCTCTCGAAGAGACGGTCATGGTCGAGAAATCGTCGACGGTGAGCCGGAAGCTCCCGAGATGGCCGTCCGCCCGCAGGATCCTGCCCCTGAACACCGGCATGTCGACCCGGACCGGCGGCAGGGCGTCGCCTTCGTCAGTGAGCAGGAGCGTCACCGCGAGGCGCGGGGCGAGCTGGCGCGCGGCGTCCAGCGCCTGCTGACCGCTGCCGTAAACCAAACAGCGCCCGGCGCTTTCCATGGTGACGCTCGGAGTCGCGGGCACGTCGAGCCCGGCTTCGGCGAGCAGGGCCGCGATCTTCGGCAGGGCGTCTTCGCTCTCCCCGGACCAGCCGGCGCGCTCGCGGATATTGACGTAGGTCGCAGCCGTTTCCGATCCGGCCTCGGCTCGGGCCTCCTCGAACAAGGGCGCTTCCTGCGTGCATCCGACCAGAACCGGGCCGCCATCCGTCGCGGCCTGCCTGAAGCGATCGATCTGGGCACGGCAGAGCTGGGTATGGACCTCGATCGGCCCGTCCGCGGCCAGCGCCGCGCCGAGGCGCTTGCCGTCCAGCGCCATCGACACTTCGCAATTGCAGACCAGGATCTTCTTGTTCGCCATCGTCATCCCCGCCGTCCGTCGTCCCGCCTGAGCGGGGTTTGCCCGACCTTCCCCGATCGCCAGCATGCTGGCAAGCGCGACGTGCAGGCGGCGCTTGCCAGGCTTTTCACCGATCTGGCATGCTTTCGTCGACGAACGGACGGGAGAGCCATGGAAAAGACGGTTTCCATGCCGATCGGGATCGTGGTCGAGCGCCGCGAACTCGAGAACCGCTGGCAGAAGGTCGCCTGGAAGCCGGTCGGCGTGCTGCCGGGCGCGCCGTCCGTGGACGGGCGCAGGCTGCTGCTGAGTGGCGACGGCTGGGCCCATTATCACATGGCGACACTGCCGCTCGAACTGCATCGAAAGGAAACGCTGGCCTACAAGACCAACCTGAACGACAGGCCGCCAAGGCTCTACGTTGTCCTCAGAACCGGCGACGACGCCAGGGCGGAGGACGACGTCCGGCCGTTCCTGATCACTGCCTCGCCCTTCGAGTCCCAGGACTATCTCGACAGCGGCGACGATATCGTCGAGGGCGTGCCGATGCCCGAGGCGATCATCGCCTGGGTCAGCGCCTTCTGCGATCGCCATCACGTGGACGAGCCGTTCAAGAAGCGCAAGCGCAAGCGCTACGATCCGAACGAGGTCGGCTTCGGCCGACGCCCGGACCTGCCC
>CBDCTL010000014.1:0-9695 GCA_965222015.1 Geminicoccaceae bacterium | reverse complement strand
CCGCCGCGATCGAGGCCGAGACGCCCGTCATTTTCTACGTGCAGCTGATTCAACCACTGGCAGAGGCGACTGTTGCATCAAGATGCGTCGAACCCGAGCCCGGTAGACAGCGTCTTTCGTCGCATGGGCGAGGACGTACCAGGCAGTCAGAGCGCGTTTCGCATCGAACCGCTCTTCGGCTTTTTCATCATACTCCTCAGCATTACGGTCCTGCAGCGCTTCGCGATTCCCTATGACGAAAGCCAGTTCGGCTTCGGCTTTCTGTTCTGCCTCCTGGTCACGATGGCGCTGGCGCTCAACGGACGCCTCACCGTCGATCCGCTGCGCGTATTGCTTTATGCCCTCGGCATGTCGGGCTGTCTTTTGACGATTTTCTTCAAGCGCGACGAGTTTTCCTTCATCTCGCTGGTGATGCTTCTTGTCGTTTATTTTTCCTATATTTTTTCGTTCAGGGTCTATTACGACCAATATCTCAGGATACTTGGACGGTTTCAGGACATCATGCTGTTCTGCGTCTGGTGCGGCATCGTGCAGTTCCTGATCCAGTTCCCGCTGTCGCCGGACTTCATGTTCCCCTTCGACATGCTCCTGCCGGAAAACCTGTTCATTCCGGAATTCAATCTGCGTATTCCCATCACCGACACGCTGCCCTACGAGAAAAGCACGGGTCTCTGGTTCCTCGAACCGTCCCATTTCTCGCAGTTTCTCGCCTTCGCGGTCATCATCGAGCTTCGCCACTTCAACCGCCCGAGCCGCCTCCTGCTCTATCTCGGTTCGATGGCCCTCTGCTTTTCCGGGACCGGCTTGATTCTTCTGACCGTGGTCGGCGCGATGCTGGTGATCGTACAGAAGCGAATCGGCTTGATCGTTCTCGCTATCTTCGGATTCTTGTGCACGCTGCTCTTTCAGGACGTCTTTCCGTTTTCCGTCTTCTATGAACGGCTGTCCGACTTCACCAATCCGCTGGCCAGCGGCTCCGGGCGCTTCATCGCACCCTACTGGGTGATCGGCGAGCTCATCGCGGAAGGTCGCGGCCATGTCCTGCTTTGGGGGCTCGGCCCCGGTCAGCTCAAGCTGATCGTCGAATATACCGACTACTTCGTTCAGGATTCGTCCTGGTTCAAGCTGGTGGTCGAGTATGGCTATGTCGCCGTGGCGTTCTTCGCGCTCTTTTTCATCACCAGCCTGTTCAAGAAATCACCGGATAAAATTCTATCGGCCGCCTGCCTGATCCAGTTCCTGTTTCTGGGCGGGTATCTCCTGTCGTTCTACGTCCATTTTCTGTTTCTGGTCCTGGTTGTCTGGCCGGAACTGATCGACGAGGACGATCCCCACCAGAACGCCTATGACGACGCGTTTCACGACGGGACAGCCGATGTCGCGGCCATGGAAGATCCATGGCCGGAAGGCATGCCTGATCAACAACACCACGATGCGCAGCCGCTGTCGCGCGGCTGAGTTCGGTCAGACCAGAAGGTTGACCCGCGCGCCGGGACGATCCTGCGCCGACGCCTGAACCGGCGGCCGGCTGTCGGCGTCCGGTCGTGCGGGCGCTTCCGCGCGCGGCGCCGCGTCGGCACGCTGGGTCGTGTTCGGCGCGGGCCTTTCCGTCGTCTCGGCCGCGACCGGCTGCCTGACCTGCGATGCCGGCGGCGCGGCATTGAACGCGCTTCCGAAGGCCTGCAGCGTGCTTTGGGTCGGGGTGATGTTCATCTCATCGTCCTCCTTATAGACAGCAGCATCGCATATGAGCCGTTAGCATTCGGTTAAGACGGCGCGCGCATACTCGGCCCAGATCGAAAAGCGGCAAAACTGATCACGCAAAAACTGTCGACCCGGAATTTTTTGCCGACCGACCGCAGGCTTCGCCTTCCTGGAATACTCATTGTTTTCAGATAGTTGAGCAGTCAGCCGCCATTGGCATGCGCCTTGCAAACGTTGGATCGGTATGAACGCAACGCTTCCCATATTCCCGCTGGAAGGCCCTGGTCCTGCAAACCAGGGGGCCGGCGGAACGACGCCGGCGGGCGGCAGCAGCGCCTTCGCCGAAACGCTGACGGCAGCGCTCGCGGCGTCCGAGACGGCGTTGGTCCTGCCCGTTCGGCAGCCGATGGAAGCACAGGCGATGACGTCCGGCGGCGATCTGATCGCCGGCCGGCAGAACGCCGGCGCGTCGGCCCCCGACCAGGGTCTTTCGCCGGGCATGCGACCGGCGGACATCAATGCCCCCTTCGGCGATCCGGGCAAGAGCGGCAATATCGGCCCCATGAGCCCGGTGGTGCCTGATGCCCATGCCTCGGCAGCCCAGCCCCAGTCCGTCCATGGTCTCGAGATCACGACGGCGCGTCCGATACCGGCAGCGGACGCGGCCGCCGCACCGAACCTTCCGGGCATGGCTGCCCGCGAGCCCCAAGCGGGCTCTCGAGGCGGCGTCGCGACGGAGCCGGCATCGCTCCTCGGCTCCGACGAGTCTGCCGCGCCCGAGCTTCACCCCGCCGGTATCGCCAAGGCCGCATTGAGCGCCCTTCGCGAACGGACACGTCAGGACGCTCCAGGTTCGTCAGAGGGCGCTCTCGTCCGCCAGGCCGCGGCACCGTCGTCCGACCTCCCCGCCGATCGTCCGCAGCCGACCGATCGACCGGCGGCATTCACTGGCCATGCCCGGGCCGCGATCCTTGGGAAAGAGGACGCCGGAACGGCCGAAGCGCCGCAAGCTGCGACCGCCAGGATCACCGCCCAAGCATCTATCGAACGCGAAGGCCGGATCGGATCGGCTCATGCGAACGCTCTTCATGCTCAGGAAGCGTCGACAGGCATCCAGCCGACGCCGGCCGCGGCCGGACCTGCCAACGCCGCTCCCGCGGCGCTTTCGGCAACGCTGGCGATGCCGGCACATGCCGCCGCATGGGCCGCCCGTCAGGATGCTCTCACGCCACGACAGCAGACATCCGACCAGCTGTCGCAGCACCGCGAGCCCGCGGCCTCGGTGGCCGCCGACCCTGCCGGGGCTGCGTCACCGGGCCCGCTGTTCGGTTCGGAAGTGACGGCGCGTTCCGATCGCGCCTTCGATCGCTCGGCGGCTTCCCGCTCGGCGCCATCTCCTGCGACGGCCAACGAAACCGCCGGCACCCCGGGCCCGGCCGCCCAGACAGCGCCTGCCGTGGCGCATGCTGCCATCGACGCTGCGAGCGCTCCCAGGGCCGAGGCTGGCGGCTTCGAGCCATGGCTGACCGCGCAGGCGGTGGATGGATCGCCGATCACTGACGACCGTCTGACAACGGCCGCTGCCGGCGCCTCCAGGGCGCTGCCGGCCACGGCCCATGCGCCTGCCGGTGCGCAGATCGCCCTGCAGATCGTCCGCTCCCTGCCCAACGGCATCGATCGCTTTTCCGTGCATCTTCAGCCGGCTGAGCTCGGCAGCGTCGACATTCAGCTCAATTTCGAAGGCTCAGGCAGGGTCAGCGCTTTGATCACGGTCGAACGTGCCGAAACCCTGGAACTCCTGCAGCGCGACAGCCGGCTGCTCGAGCGCAGCCTCGGCGACAACGGCCTGAAACTGTCGAATGACGGCCTGAACTTCACCCTGAAGCAGGATCATCAGCAGCAGCAACAGGGTCAGGGCTTCCATGAGCAGGCGCGGGCCAGGCAGGCGGCCGCGCAGGCCGAGCGCGCCTATGACCATGCCTTCGAGCCCGAGGAGGCCCCGATCAACCTGCGCGTCGACCGGCTTCGGCTGCTCGACATCGAAACCTGAACCCGTGCCAGCGACCTGAGAGGATAGCCGGATGGACATCAGTGCGCTTACATCAGCGGCGACGAGCGGCAAGAGCAAAGACGGCCTTACCGGCCTCGCCGACGACTTCAGCAGCTTCCTGCAGCTTTTGACCACGCAGCTGCAGAACCAGGATCCGACCTCGCCGATGGACGCCGATCAGTTCACCCAGCAGCTGGTCCAGTTCAGCGGTGTCGAGCAGCAGATCAGGTCGAACGAGACCTTGAGCGAGCTCGCCTCCCTGATGCAGGCCGATCAGCTCAGCCAGTCGGTGAGCTATCTCGGCGCCGAGGTCGAGGCCGAAGGCGACGTCTTTCGCCTCGGCGACGACGGCCTCGCCAGAATTCACTACGATCTGGAAAGCCCTTCCGCCACCACCCTCCTGAAGATCACCGATGAATTCGGCCGCGTCGTCGCCCTCAAGCAGGGTGAGATCGGCGCCGGCCGGCACAGCCTCACCTGGGACGGCCTCGGCGACGACGGCGTGCGCCGCACCGATGGTTCCTACAAGGTCGAAATCCTGGCCCAGAGTGCCGCCGGCACGCCGGTCGCCGCGGGCACCACGATCACCGGTGTCGTCGACGGCGTCGAAATGGACGGCGCCGAAACCCTCCTTTCCGTCGACGGCGTGCTGATGCCGCTGGAGCGCATCTCGGCCGTCCGCACCGCATCGTCCGCCACGTGACGACGGATGCGATCGGCCAACTGAAACCGACGAAAATCACGGAGAAATCGCCATGAGCCTGTTTGGATCGCTGTTTTCGGGTGTCTCGGGCCTGACCGCGCAAAGCCAGTCGATGAGCATGATCTCGGACAATATCTCGAACGTCAGCACGACCGCCTACAAGGGCGCTGTCGCCGATTTTTCGAGCCTGGTCACCACCACCGCCAACGTCAGCACCTTCTCGCCGGGCGGCGTCAACTCCAACACCAACTACGAGATCACCCGGCAAGGATTGATCGAGCCCAGCTCGTCACCGACCGACGTTGCGATCGTCGGTGACGGCTTCTTCGTGGTCAGCGATCTCTCCGACGGCACCGGTGATCAGCTCTACACGCGAGCCGGCAGCTTCAAGACGGACTTTCTCGGCAATCTCCGAAATTCCGCCGGCTACTATCTGCAGGGCTGGGCGCTCGACAACAATGACGAGATCATCGACGTCAACCAGGTGCAGACCGTCAATATCCGCCTGGTGAACGGCACCGCCACCGCCACCAGCCGGGTCGAGATGGGCGCCAATCTCGATGCGACCCAGGCACCCTATACCGGGGCTCCTGCCTACGCCGCCGGCGCCATGGCCGAGTTCGAAGCCACCGACGGCGCCTCCGGCATTCAGCCGCATTTCGCCCGCAACGTGCAGATCTTCGACGCGATCGGCCGGCCGCATAACGTCTACGTCGCCTATCTGAAGGATGCCGCGACCTCCACCTGGAACGTCGAGATCTATGCGGATGACGCCGAAGTCGAAACCGGCACACACACCAACGGGCTGCTGGCGTCGGGCCAGATCACGTTCGACGGCGAAGGCGCTTTCCTGACGAATGGCATCACACCGGTGGTGTCCGGCACGCCTGGCGGACCGGTCGACATCGACTGGCTGGACACAGACGGTTCCGCCGACGGTCAGGTCGAGTTCGATTTCGGCACGATCGGTGAGACCGACGGCCTGTCGCAGTTCGCTTCGGCCTTCAACGTCGTCTTCGTGACCCAGAACGGTGCGGAAGTCGGTCAGTTGAACGGCGTGAGCATCGACGAGGACGGCTTCGTGATCGCGTCCTTTTCCAACGGCGAGCAGCAGAAACTCTATAAGCTGCCAATCTCCAACTTCTTCAATCCGCTCGCGCTGAATCCGAGATCAGGCAATGTCTACAGCGAGACCGCGGCATCGGGCACGTTCAATCTGCGCGAGGCGGGCATCGGCGGTGCCGGCAAGATCTCGCCCTCGTCGCTCGAGGCCGCGAATGTCGATATCGCCGACGAGTTCACCAAAATGATCGTCACGCAACGCGCCTACTCCGCCAATGCCAGAATCATCACCACCACGGACGAGATGCTCGACGAGTTGATCCGGATCAGCCGTTAACGCTCTGCAGCCAGCGGGCGACAGGGGCGGGGACGACACAATTCCGCCCCTTTTTTCCCGACGTTTAGACTTTTTTTAATGCGTCTGACGGATACTTCGACGAAATGCTCATATGGGAGATGGAGACATAGTCATGCCCATGACCAGCCCGGAAATGACCACCGAGCGGGAGAACCACCGCGTCATCGGCCCCGATGGCAAGCCCCTGACGCTGGACGACCTGCCGCCGCCCGAGACCAAGCGCTGGGTGGCCAGGCGCAAGGCGGAAGTGGTCGCCGCCGTCCGCGCACAGCTCCTCACGCTGGAAGAAGCGTGCAAGCGGTACAACCTGTCGACCGAGGAATTCGTCGGCTGGGAAGCCGCCATCGACAAGCACGGTCTCGGCGGCCTGCGGGTCACCCGCATCCAGGATTTTCGCTGATCATCGCCATGAGTCGAAACGGCAATCTCCATTTTTCCCATTGTCATTGAACAGGCCGGCAAAAATTGCCTGGGTTAAGGGGTTATTAATAATGATCTCTTAGTTTGAAGGCTGCTTCATTTCGCAAGGCAGTCTCGAACAGTGAGATCATGAGCGATACGTCTGCAGATCGACCGACGACACTTGATCAGACCGCGCCCGCGCGGCCGGATCAGCCTGCGTCGTCCATCCTCGAAACGCTGAGCCGGTTCAGCCCGGCGCAGATGGTCGGCCTGGGCGTCACATTGATCGGCCTGCTCGGCTTCTTCGCCTATCTCACCCTGCGCATCGTCGAACCCAGCTATGGGCTGCTCTACAGCGGTCTCGATCTCGAAGACAGCGCCGAAATCGTCGGCCGGCTCGAGGCGCTCGGCGTGCCCTACGAACTCCACGGCAGCGGCGAGGGAATCATGGTGCCGTCGGATCGCGTCGCCCGGCTGCGCATGGCGATGGCCGAGGAAGGCCTGCCGCGCGGCGGATCGGTCGGCGACGAGATTTTCGACCAGACCGGTGCGCTGGGCACCACCACCTTTCTTGCCAATGTCAATCAGCGGCGGGCGCTCGAAGGCGAGCTCAGCCGCACCATCGCCTCCCTGAAGGACGTCAAAGCGGCGCGCGTCCATCTCGTCCTGCCAAAGCGTGAACTCTTCCGGCGCGAACAAATCGAGCCGAGCGCATCGGTCACCTTGCGCATGTTCGGCGGCCGCCGCCTCGACAAGCGCCAGGCGGCGGCGGTGCAGCATCTGGTGGCAGCGGCCGTGCCCGGCCTGCAGCCCAATCGCATCACACTGGTCGACGATCGCGGAACCCTTCTGGTCAGAGGCGGCGAGGAAGCGATCGAGGGCGGCCTCGCCGGTCAGGCCGACGACTACCGCATCGCCTATGAGACCCGGCTCAAGAATGTCATCGAACAGCTTTTGGAGCGTTCGCTGGGTCCGGGACGCGTGCACGCTGAGGTCAGCGCAGAGATCGATTTCGATCAGGTCACCATGATGCAGGAGACCTTCGATCCGGACGGCCAGGTCGTGCGCAGCACGCAGTCCATCGAAGAGGAGACCGAGCGCGCCGAGCGCAATGACGATGGCACGGTGACCGTCGGCAACAACCTGCCGAATGCCGGCGTCGACGGAGCCGGCGGCGGCAGCAGCAACAACGAAAACATCGTCCGCACGGAAGAAACCGTGAACTACGAGATCTCGCGAACCGTCCGCAATCACACCCAGGTCGGCGGACAGGTGAAACGTTTGTCCGTCGCCGTGCTCGTCGGCGGCAGAGAACTGTTTGGCAGTGACGGCGATGCCCGGTCCTTTTCGACGCTCGACCAGCAGGAGCTCGACGAGATCGCAAGCCTCGTTCGCTCCGCCATCGGCTTCGACGAAGCGCGCGGTGACACCGTCGACGTGAAGAACATGCCCTTCGCCGAGAGCGCAATCGAAGAGATCGAGAGCTCCCTTTTCGATTTCACCAAGGGCGATCTGCTGCGCCTGGCGGAACTCGGCGGACTGCTGCTTCTGGCGCTTCTCGCCATCTTTCTGGTGATCCGTCCCGCCTTGGCGAAACTGATGCCTGAACCGGTGACGTTGAACACCCAGGCCTCCGACGCGGCCGCCGTGGCGGGACCGGGTGGAAGCGGATTGCCGGCGATGGCCGATCGGGCCTCCGACGCAGGCGCGATGGGAGGATCGGGCGGAAGCGGCTTGCCGGCGATGGTCGATGAGCAGGGCCGGACGATCTCGACGACCGGCGCGGCCGGCGGCGAAGCTGGTCAGGCCGCCCGCCTTTCGGCAGGTGGTGACGGACAACTGCCGAACCCGGCCGCAGGTGGTGCCGGCAGGAATTCCGAGGATGATCGAGCCATCTTCGACGATCCGACGCGCGCTCTGCTGATCAAACAGGCTCAGAGTGTCATCGAAGCGCGCCCCGATGAAGCAGCGGCCGTCGTCAAACAATGGATCGGCCAGCGATCGGAGGGCAAGGATGGGTGACATCGCGCTTCCCGGACATGTCGAAGGCCGGAGCCGAGACGAGTCCGGCAGCCTTCGAAAAGCGGCGATGCTGATGCTGGTGATCGGCGACGATCATGCACGCCTGCTGTCCGAACGTCTCGCCGTCGACGAAATGAAGACGATCACGCAGGAGATGGCCGAGCTTGGCCGAATCCGTGGCAACGATGTCGAAACGCTTCTGCGGACGTTCAACGCGGTCATGGGCGCCGGCTCGGGTATCGTCGGAACCTATGACACCGCGAAGCAGTTGCTCAGCCGCATCATGGATGAGGACACCGTCGCCTTGATCATGAAGGATATCGGCGGGCCTCCAGGCGGCAATGTCTGGGAAAAGCTGAGCAAGGTCGATGACACCGTGCTCGCCAGCTTTTTGAAGAACGAATACCCGCAGACCATCGCCGTGGTGCTGTCGAAGATCCGCAAAGAACACGCTGCGCGCGTCATGGCCCAGCTTCCGGAAGAAATCGCCATCGAAGCCATGATGCGCATGCTCAGGCTGGATGCGATCCAGGACGAGATCATGACCGATGTCGAGGATCTTCTCCGCGTCGAGTTCATGGCCAATGCCACGGGCAGGACACAACCCGATCACCACGAAGTCATGGCGGAGATCTTCAACTATTTCGATCGAACCAAGGAGGCGACCTTCCTCGGCATGCTCGAGGAGAGGAACAAGGAGTCCGCCGAACTGATCAGATCGCTGATGTTCACCTTCGACGATATGGCGAAGCTGGACGGCCAGGCGGTGCAGCTCCTCTTGCGCAATGTCGACAATTCGCGCCTCGGGCTCGCTCTCAAGGGCGGCAAGGAGGAGCTGAGAGAGCTTTTCTTCGCCAATATGTCGGAGCGCGCCGCCAAAATCCTGCGCGAAGACATGGAGAACATGGGTCCTGTCCGGGTGAAGGACGTCGAAGAGGCACAGTCGGAAATCGTCATCGCCGCCAAAGCCCTGCTCGACAGCGGCGAGATCACGATCGCCGCCGACAATGACGAGGACATGATTTCGTGACCGCGCCCACGCAATTCCCCTTCTCGGAACTGACCGATCCATCGAAGGACTCCCCCTTCGATGCGATTCGGAACGTGTCACGTGCAGACGATGTGGAAACCGGTGCCCATCGGCCTGGCTCCAACGAATTCGAGCCCCTTTTGCGCGAAGCTCACGACGCATCCGGGCCCGACTATTGCTATACCGCCGACGATCTCGCCAAGGCAGCGGAAAAAGCGAGGCAAGACGCTGAACGCGACACCGAAGCCGCCTTGCGCGCAGCATTCGCAAAGGACGTGGCACAACGTCGTTGCGATCTCCTAGCCGCGATCAAGGGCCAGCTTCAGATTCAGGAATCAGCCATCGAGCAAAAGCTCGATCACTG
>CBDCTL010000013.1:0-64631 GCA_965222015.1 Geminicoccaceae bacterium | reverse complement strand
TAGTCGCCGATCCGGTAGTAGAAGGGGCCGGTCGCCAGCTCGGGATAGACGTCGAGGCCGGCTTCGAGCGCGTAGATCGGCGTCAGGGTGGCGAGCGGGCCGCTTCGGCCGGTGTCGCGCACGGCCTCGCCGATCGCCTCGCCGACCGCATGCACCTTCATCGGGGTCCAGCGCTCCGGCGAGGCGAGGGCGGGCAGATCGGCGAACAGGCGCGGGCTGCCGAGGGCCGCGGCGGCGAGCGCCAGCGTGATCAGAAACGGTGCGGCGTTCTCCTTCTCGCCGGCGGTCAGCCGGCCGTGGAGGGCGGCGATCAGCAGGATCGCGAAGGGGATCGGCGGCATGTAATATTGCGGAAAGGACGGCAGCACCGGGAAACAGATGGCGACGCCGGCGAGGGTCATGCCGAGGACCAGGAGCGTGCGCCCGTCGGCGAGGCCGGCCAGCGCCGCCGCGAGGCCGCGCTTCCAGGCGGCGATCGCGGCGAGCCCGAGCCCGCCCAGGAAGATCAGGAGCGTCGAGCCCGAGCTCCAGAGCTGATAGGCGTAGAACAGGCGGGACGGCAGGCTGATGCCGGTGACGGCGGCGGCGTTTTCGGGCTCGGTCCAGTAGGCGCGGTGCGGACCGGTGTGGAAGCCGAACACGTTGAACGCCATGACCTCGCTCTGGGTCAGGAGGTAGTAGAAGGCCGGCAGCGCGCCGATCAGCCCGCCGAGCGCGAGCGGCAGCACCACCGAGATCAGGCGGCGGTGAAAGGCGAGGCCCCTCGGCAGGAGAAAGGCCGCGAGCGCGACCGGCAGGACGAGGGCGGCGAAATTGGCCTTGACGCCGGCACCGAGCGACAGGAGCAGGCCGGCGAGCGCGATCGTCCAGACGCGGCGTCCCGTTCCCGCCGCGGAATCCGGCGTCTCGATGCCGATCAGGAAGAACAGCAGGCCGTAGATGACGAGCGTCGCGGCGTAGATGTTGTTGGAGACGATCATGCCGACATGGCTGACGAACAGCTGGTCGGCGATCAGCAGGAGGGCCGCGAGCAGGCCGACGGTCCGGCTTCGCGCCAGCCTCGCCGCGGTGAGATACATGCCGAGGAGAAACAGGATCCAGGTGGCGAACAGCGAGCATCTCGCCACCAGCAGATAGCGATCCGAGCCGGCAAGCTCGAACAGGCCGTTCAGGAACAGGGCCAGGTTGGGCAGATGGCTGTAGCTGAACTCGCCGTAGAGGCCGAGCCTGTCCAGGAGCGCGCCGGCGGCCACGAACATGTGCTCGTCGTGGCGCAGGTCCTCCATCATGATGCGGGCGAAAAGGGCGAGGAGCGCCAGGCCGCCGATGGCGGCGACGGGCAGAACGGCCGTTCGCCCGGCGCCGAACGCCTCGGTTTGCCGTCGATCGGCGAGACGTGTCCGGAACTCGGTCGCGAGACTGCTCATCGACGATGTGTCCGATCGCTTCTGGACAAGGCGGGCCCCGGTTTCGGATTCATGCGCCGCCGCCGTCCCCGATCCTCAGGCGGCGGTGGTGTTGCGCTGGTCGTAGCTGCTCAGCACATGCTTGATCAGCCGTTTGATGTTGGCGACGTCGTTGCGCTCGGCCGCCTGGAACAGCTCGTTGAAGACCTTTTCCAGGAGTTTCTGCTCGATCGGCTGCGAGCGCGCCACGAGAATGCCGCTCAGATTCGAGGGCGCGCGCTGCTCGGTGTGGTCGAACAATTCCTCGAACAGCTTCTCGCCGGGCCGAAGGCCGGTGAACGCGATGTCGACGTCGACATTGGGGCGAAGGCCGGCGAGCCGGATCATCTGCTTCGCGATGTCGGCGATCTTGATCGGATCGCCCATGTCGAGCACCAGGATCTTGCCGCGCTCCTCGTCATGCTCGACGCCATGGGCCGCCGCCTGCAGGACCAGCTCGACCGCTTCCTTCACGGTCATGAAATAGCGCTCCATGTCCGGATGGGTCACGGTCAGCGGGCCGCCCCTGGCGAGCTGCTTCTTGAACAAAGGCACCACCGAGCCGCTGGAGCCGAGGACGTTGCCGAAGCGTACGGTCATGAAGCGCGGCGGCAGCTCGGCGGCGTCCGGGTCGGGCTGGCTGTCGATGTCCAGGGCCTGGCAGTAGAACTCGGCCAGGCGCTTGCTCGCGCCCATCAGGCTGGTCGGGTTGACCGCCTTGTCGGTCGAGACCTGGACGAAGGCGCGGGCGCCGAAGCGGTAGGCGGCGTCGGCGACGTTCTTCGAGCCCATGACGTTGCTCAGCACGCCTTCGGCCGGGTTCATCTCGACCATGGGCACATGCTTGAGCGCCGCGGCGTGGAACACCAGGTCCGGGCCGTGCTCGGCGAACACCTGCATCAGCCGCTCGCGATCGCGGATGTTGCAGATCACCGGCTGCAGCACGTCGTCCGGCAGGATCTCGGCGAGCTCGATGTCGATCGAGTAGAGGTTCCACTCGCTGAACTCGACCAGCACCAGCTTTTCCGGCTCGAGCCTGGCGATCTGGCGCGCGAGCTCGCTGCCGATGGTGCCGCCCGCCCCCGTGATCAGCACCTTCCTGCCGTGGATCAGGCTGTCGATGGCGCCGCGGTCGAGGTCGGCCTGGGGGCGTCCGAGCAGGTCCTCGAGCGCGATCGGGTTGAGCTTCGGCGCGCCGGACGTCGCACCCTCGTGGAACTCGGCGGGGCCGGTCAGACGGGCGACCTTGAGGCCCATGGCGCTGGCCTGTTCGAACAGGTCGGTCTTGGTCTCGCGGCTCATCTCGAACTTGTCGTCGCAGATCAGGAGCCGCTGCGGCCGCTTGCCCTGGCTCGCCAGCTTCAGGACGATCTCGTTCAGCTCGTCCGAATGACCGAGCACCGGCACGCCGTGGATGCGCCGGTTCTTCATCTCGATCTCGTCGTCGATCAGACCGACCACCTTGTAGGTGTTCTTGAAGGAGCCGTTGACCGCGCGGATGAAATGTTCGGCGCTGTCACTGGCCGAGACCGCCAGCACCGGCACGGCGGCGCGGTCCGGCTTCTGGAAGCGGTTGCGCCGGATCACCAGGGCGCGCGCCAGAAAGCGCGGCGCGCAGAGCAGGGAGAGCAGGACGAACCACTGAATGCCGGAAAAGGACCGCGGCACCTTATCGACATAGTCGAGCACATGCAGGGCGAGCAGGAACACCAGGATCGACAGCGTGACCACCTTGGCGATCGCCATGAGCTCGTAGGTGGACACATAACGGAAAACGAAGCGGTGGATGCCGAAGGCGAAATAGGCAGTGGCGAAGATCGCGCCGAAGATCAGGGACATTTCGGCGAGCATGACCAGGTCGACATTCGCGATCGACCAGCCGAGGCGAAGCCCGAGCGCGAGGCCGACGCTCAAACAGGCGACGAGAAGATCGTAGCTCCTGATGATCGTGAGCTTCACGGTTTTCACGAGGCAGTTCCAATTCTTCGTTGCTTGTTGCCGGCATCTTCAAATACCCGCACGTCAATGTTGTGACCCGCCGTCGCTGTCAATCGCAGGAAGCGAACCACGAAATTTTTTTTGCAATAGTGAGGCGGAAAGGCAACCATGAAATCAGTGTAAATAGCAGAGGTTATTAAAATTTAATCGATATTTCTGCCATTATAAAACAACTAAAAGTTTATTGGTGAGAAAATTTTCTTTTTTTAGTTTATTTAAAATCATATGAATAAACCAAAAGTGTTGAGCGGCCCCAAAAAAAATTGCCGTGAATTCACAGTGGCAATACGCCTGTATGACCCTGTCGGCAAGCGGTCTCGACTGCTCGATGTTGAGCGGATGTCACACCCTACGCGCCGACGTATGCGCAAGTTCAGTTTTCGATGATGACGAGTTGACGCTTTTTTCAGTTTTCACTAGCGTTCCGGGCTGACAAGAAGGTGATAATACTCGAAAAATAATAAACTATGGATTGAACAAAGATATGATTGACGGGATGGGCAGCGCCGGTACGAGGAGCGCATCGACCAAGTTGAAGCGACGGCGGCGAAGCCTCCGGTGAATGATGGCCGCGATTTGAGGTGGTCACGAAGGCCGAATGCCTGCAGCGGCGAGCTGACGTCATTGAACCGGGCTGACGTCATTGAACGATGAAGAAACGGGTCGCCGGACCGAAACGGCGGCGCCCCAGGAAACGGAAACGCCAAATGAAAGTCGTCCTGCTGGCGGGCGGGTTCGGGTCCCGTCTTTCTGAAGAAACCATCGTCAAGCCCAAGCCGATGGTGGAGATCGGCGGCCGGCCGATCCTTTTGCACATCATGGAGCTCTACGCCCGCTTCGGCTTTCGCGACTTCGTGATCGCCTGCGGCTACAAGGGCGAGTATATCAAGAACTTCTTCAACAATTTCCACCTGAACAACAGCGACTACACCATCTCGCTCAAGAGCGGCGAGCGCACCATCGTCAACCCGGTGGCCGAGGACTGGAAGGTCTCGGTGGTCGACACCGGCCTCGAGACCATGACCGCCGGCCGGATCAGGAAGCTGAAGCGCTGGATCGGCGACGAGACCTTCATGCTGACCTATGGCGACGGGCTCGCCGACGTCGATCTCCAGGCCCTTCTCCGCTTCCACCGCGCCCATGGCAGGCTCGCCACGGTGACCGCGGTGCAGCCGCCCGCCCGCTTCGGCAGCCTCGAGCTGGACGGCGCCAGGGTCACCGACTTCGCCGAGAAGATCCATTCCCAGGAGACCTGGATCAATGGCGGCTTCTTCGTGTTCGAGCCCGGCATGTTCGACTATCTGACCGAGCTCGATTCCATGCCGCTCGAAAAAGCCCCGCTCACCGACATCGCGCGCGCCGGCGAGCTCATGGCGTTCAAGCATGAAGGCTTCTGGCACCCGATGGACACGGTGCGCGACAAGGAGATTCTGGAGACCATGTGGGCCGAGGGAGAAGCGCCCTGGAAGATGGCGTCCTGATGGCCGGCAACCTGTCATCGGCGGATCTGCAGCCCGTCTATCGCGGGCGAAAAGTGCTGGTCACCGGCCATACCGGCTTCAAGGGCGGCTGGCTTGCGCTCTGGCTTTCCCGTCTCGGCGCCGAGGTCGCGGGCGCCGCCCTGCCGCCGCCCACGAAGCCTTCCCTGTTCGAGGCCATGCGGCTGGGCGATCTGGTCGATCACCACGAGGTCGACATCCGGCACGCCGAGGCGCTGAAGGCCGTGGTCGCCGATACCAGACCGAGCGTGGTGTTTCACCTGGCCGCCCAGCCGATCGTGCGCCGCTCCTATCTGGAGCCGGCGGAGACGCTGGCGACCAACGTCATGGGCACCGCCCATCTGCTCGACGCGGTGCGCGCCACGCCCGGCGTCGAGGCGGTGATCGTGGTCACCAGCGACAAATGCTACGAGAACCGGGAATGGGTCTGGGGCTACCGCGAAAACGACCCCATGGGCGGCAGCGATCCCTATAGCTGCAGCAAGGGCGCCACCGAGCTCGTGACCTCGGCCTATCGCCGCTCCTTTTTCCAGGGCGAGAACAGCGCGAAGATCGCCGCGGTGCGCGCCGGCAACGTCATCGGCGGCGGCGACTGGGCGGAGGATCGCCTGGTGCCGGACATCGTGCGCGCCGCGTTCGCGGGCGAGCCGGTGACCATCCGGAACCCGCGCGCCACCCGCCCCTGGCAGCATGTGCTGGAGCCGCTCGGCGGCTATCTCCTGGTGGCCGCACGCCTGCTCGAAGCCGGCGGGCAGCGTTTCGCCGAGGGCTGGAATTTCGGCCCGTCCGAGAACGGCGTGGTCGACGTGCGGCGCCTGGCGTCCCTGATCCGGTCCGCCTGGGGCGAGGGCGCCCCGGACTTCCGTTTCGGTCAGGCCGGCGATCAGCCGCACGAGGCCAACCTGCTTCGCCTCGATATCGCCAAGGCGGCGAGCCTGCTCGGCTGGCAGCCCATCCTCGGCATCGAGGACACGGTCGCCTGGACCGTGGACTGGTATCGCCGCTACCAGGCGACGCCGGCCGAAGCACGAACCGTCACCGAACGGCAGATCGACGACTACAGCGACCGGGCCGGCAGCCGGGCTGCGGCCTGAACGACTCTTCAGCGGGAAAAACAGAATGCGCGTCAATTACGGTCAAAGCGTTCACGGCGAGGAAGAAATCGCCGCGGTCACCGAGGTGCTGCGCGGCTCCACCCAGATGGGTTTTCACGTGCGCGAGATGGAAGCGGGTGTGGCCGCCCTGTTCGCCAAGCGCCACGGCGTGATGGTGAATTCCGGCTCGTCCGCCAACTACCTCGCGATCGAGCTCCTGGACCTGCCGGCCGGATCCGAGGTGATCACGCCTGCCCTGACCTTCGCCACCACGGTCGCCCCGCTGGTCAAGAACGGCCTCGTTCCGGTGATGATCGACGCAGCACCCGGCACCTACAATATCGACGTCGCCAGGATCGAGCCGATGATCACCGAGCGCACCAAGGCGGTGATGATCCCCTCCCTGATCGGCAATCTGCCGGACTGGCGGGAAATCCGCCGCATCGCCGACAGGCACGGCCTGCTCGTGGTCGAGGACAGCGCCGACACCCTGGGCGCGACCATCGACGGCGAGAGCACCGGCAGCTTTTCCGACATCAGCACCACCAGCTTCTACGGCTCCCACGTGATCAACTGCGCCGGCAATGGCGGCATGCTCTGTGTGAACACCGAGGAGCATCTGAAGGCCGCCAAGCTGAAGCGAAGCTGGGGCCGGAGTTCCTCCCTGTTCGTCGAATCGGAAAAGATCGAAAACCGCTTCAACGTCGATCTCGACGGCATCGCCTATGACGCCAAATTCGTGTTCGAGGGCCTCGGCTACAATCTCGAGCCCTCGGAGATGGGTGCTGCCTTCGGCCTGGTGCAGCTCGCCAAGCTCGATCGGAACATCGAGGTGCGGGAATGGGCCTACAAGCGCCAGCGCGATTTCTTCAAGGACTTCGAGAACTGGTTCATCCTGCCCGAGCAGCTCCCGAACTCGCGCACCGGATGGCTCGCCTTCCCGCTCACCATCCGCGACGAGGCCCCCTTCCAGCGGCGCGACCTGCAGATCTTCATGGAGCGCCACGACATCCAGACGCGCACCGTCTTCACCGGCAACATTCTGCGCCAGCCCGGCTTTTCCAACATCGAGCACCGCGCCGACCCCGAAGGCTATCCCGTGGCCGACCAGGTGATGCGCGGCGGCATGCTGATCGCCTGCCACCACGGTCTGAACGAGGCCCAGATCGACTACACCCACGAGATCTTTTCCGACTTCGCCCGCCAATACTGAGGGCGCGGCCCTCGGCGTGGACTTGCCTGAGCGGTAGGGGCGGACTGAACGAAGCGACCGGCAGCCTTTGAAGCGGGAGTGGAGTGGAAGAAAGGATGAGCGAAAGCCGGATCAGCGAGACCGGCCCGGTTTTGATCACCGGCGGCGCGGGCTTCGTCGGGCGGCATCTGGCTGGCCGGCTGACGGCGCTCGGCCGGGACGTGCATCTCCTGGTGCGCTCCGAGGAGGCCCTGGCGCGCCTCGGTGCGCTTGCCGATCGGGTCACCGTCTGGCGGGGCGACCTGACCGATCCCGAAAGTCTCGAGCGCTGCGTCGAGGGGGCGGGTGCCGCCATGGTCTACCACCTGGCGGCGCGTACCGATCTCAGGCGAACGAAACCCGATCTTTCCGATGTCGGCGAGGTGATCGAAAGCGACGTCCTCGGCTCGCTCAACCTGATCAAGGCGCTCGCCGCGGCCACCCGCCCGCCCGCCTTCATGGTCCAGGCCGGCTCCCTCGCCGAATACGGCACCGGCGCTTTCCCCTCGGACGAGGACCAGCGGGAAGCGCCGATCTCCGGCTACAGCGCCGGGCTGGTGATGCGCAGCCATCTGCTTCAGGCGCTGCAGGCGCGCCTGCCCTTCCCCGCCGCCGTCTTTCGCCTGGCCCTGGTCTACGGCCCCGGCCAGCGGGAGAGTTTTCTGGTGCCGGCGCTGATCACCGCCTTTCTCGAGGGCCGCGGCTTCACCATCGGCAATGGCGAGGCCGCGCGAGATATCATCCATGTGGACGACGTGGTCGAGGCGCTGATCCGGGCCGAGGGGCGGGCCGATCTCGGCGGCGAGGTGATCAATGTCGGCACCGGCGTCGAGCACCCGACCGAGGCGATCGGCCGGCTGATCGCCGATCTTCTGGGCGCCGGCGATCGGCTGAGCGTCGAAAGAAAGCCGAGGATCGGCGACCAGGCGCATTTCTGCGGCCGGGTCGCGAAGGCCAGGGACCGGCTTGGCTGGCAGGCGAGGATCGCGCTCGAAGACGGGCTTTCGCGCACCATCGCCTGGTATCGGGAGCGCGCGGAGGCCGCGGCGAACCCCTCGACATCCCTGCCGTCGGCGAAGCCGCTGGCGGCGGCACGGTGACGATCATGCAGAACGGCACGCGAAAAAAATCCCCGACCCTGGTCTCGATCCTGGTGCCGGTTTTCAACGAGGAGGCCAATGTGCGCGCGGCCCATCAGGCCGTGGTCGACGTCTTTGCGACCCTGGCGCCCGCCTACGACTACGAGATCGTTTTCACCGACAATCACAGCACCGACAACACCTTCGCGCTTCTGCAGCAGCTCGCGGCCGAGGATCCGAAGGTGCGCGTGATCCGCTTTGCCCGGAATTTCGGCTATCAGCGCTCGATCTTCGTCGGCTTTCTGAACGCGCGCGGCGCCTGCGCCATCCAGATGGACTGCGATCTGCAGGACCCCCCTTCCCTCTTTCCGGAAATGCTCGATCTCTGGCGGAAGGGCAATCAGGTCGTCTACGGCGTGCGCCGGAGCCGCAAGGAAGGCGCTCTCATCGGCCATCTCAGAAAGCTGTTCTACCGCGTGATCGACATGCTGAGCGAGGACCAGCTGCCCCACGACGCCGGCGATTTCCGGCTGATCGACCGGTCCATCCTCGATCAGCTCCATCTGATCGACGACGGCTCGCCCTATCTCAGGGGCCTGATCTCGACCATGGGCTTCAGGCAGGCGGGCTTCGACTACGACCGGGCGGCGCGCACGGCCGGCGAAAGCAAGTTCGGCTTCGGGCCCATGGTCAAGCTCGCCCTGGACGGTATCATCAACCATTCGATCGTGCCGCTCAGGATCGCGAGCATGATCAGCTTGTGCGTCGGCTTTCTCACGCTTATCACCATTGGCGGCTATCTGGCCGGCCGCGTGCTGTTCGGTCAGGCCTGGCCCGCCGGTTTCGCCACCACCACGGTGCTGATCCTGCTGTCGATCACCCTGAACGCCATGTTTCTCGGAATCATCGGCGAGTATCTCGGGAGGATCTACATCCAGGTGAAGCGCCGCCCGCTGGCGATCGTCGAGAGGAGCCTCAATCTGGAGCAGATCGCGCTCGGCGCCACCGGCGCCCAGGCGAGGCCATCATCCGAACCCGGGACGAAATCCGCCTATGCCGCTCTTTCCTAAGGCCATCACCGTCCCGCCCTTGCTGAAGGCGGTGACCGGGATCAAGGTGATCCGCTTCGGCATGGTCGGCGTGGTCAACACGGCCATCGACCTCGTCCTGTTCACCCTTCTGGTGCAGGGCGCCAGGCTGCCGGTGGTGCCGGCCAACATCCTGTCCTACGGCGCCGGCATCCTGAACAGTTTCCTGATGAACCGCGCCTGGACGTTCAACGACCGCTCGCGCGGCAGGCTGTTCCTGCGCAGCCTTTTGCTGTTCATCGGGATCAATCTCCTCGGCCTCGCCTTTTCGACCCTCCTGGTCGGCCTGTTCAGCCAGATCATGAACCCGATCCTGGCCAAGGCGCTCTCGGTGCCGCTGGTGTTCGTCTGGAATTTTCTCGCCAGCCGCCATCTGGCCTTCGCCGGCCGATCCGAAGACCGGCTGGCGACGGCGCGCGGCTAAGGGGTGCCGGCCGGCGGCGTATGAACTTCGATGACGAAGGTTACGCCTTCGCCGGCGCGGTGGCGGCGACGCCGCTGCGGAAGGCGTGCAGGCAGATGCCCAGCCAGACGAGGTTGAAGGCACAGTGGCCGAAACTGGCCGCCATCGCGCCGGTCCACGGCATGAGGGCGAAAAACGTCAGGAAAAAGGCGGCGGTGGCCAGGAGGGCGGCCTTCAGCAGCGCCCAGTCCTGCTCCATGCTGTAGAGCGCCGGGCGCAGCGCCAGGCCGAACATGACGATCACCACCGACAGCATCTGCACCAGCAGCAGGCCGGCGAGGTCCGCGAACGCTTCGCCGGCGAACAGCCGCAGCACCAGGTCCGGAACGAGGGCGATGGCGCCGAGCACGACCAGCGCGGCCGAGCCGCCGATCAGATTGGTCCAGCCGACCACCTTCCTGAAGCGCTGGATCTCGCCGCCGGCCCAGAGCTTGGACATGTCGGGATAGATCACCTGCCGGATCGGCTTGCCCATCTTCAGGATGACCATGGACAGCCGCTTGGCGATGTGCAGCCCGCCGCTGACCGCGGGCCCGAGCAGCGCGCCGACGATCAGCACGTCGGTGGTCTCCACGGTCTTGCGCAGCAGCAGCGACAGGTTGGTCGAGAGCAGAAAACGCCAGAGCCTCGGATATTGACGGGTCACGCCGTCGAGCGGGATGGCGGCGATGCCGTGATAGCCGCGCCGTTTCAGCTCGCCGACCGCGGCGTGGATCATCAAGGCGGGGATCATGACGGAGACCGCCATGGCGATCAGGACGAAGACCAGGAGCCCGCCGCCGAGCCACCAGGCCAGCGCCACCAGCAGCAGGCGCAGCGCCGCGGCCGCGATCTGGCTGTAGGCGAACACCTCGAAACGATCGAACAGGCGCAGCACCGCCGTCGGCGTCGAGGTCAGCTCCAGCATCAGCACGATGCAGTAGATCCGGGCAAGATCGATGACGTTTTCGTCCCAGTCGAACCAGGAATCCGCGATCTGCAGGCCGGCGAAGGCGACGATCATCGCCAGAAAACCGCCGCCGAGATCGATCAGGACGCCGAGCTTGAACAGGCGCCGGAGCGAGTCGCGATCGTCGGTGGCGAGTGCGTCCGCGCCGTATTTGATCAGAGCCTGCCAGGTCTCCGGCCGGATCCAGCGGGCGATCAGGAGGGCGTAGGCCTCGATCATCACCAGGACGCCGAGCAGTTCGGGCCCGAGGGTGCGCGCCGTCAGCGCGAGCGAGACCAGGCCGAGCGCCGACGCTCCGGCGTCGCCGCCGACGATCACGCCGATATTTCTGAGAATGCGTCTGGCGAGCGTGTCCAGCGCGCCCCATCGGCGGATGGCGAAGCCGATCATCGCAGGGCGTCGCCTGCGCGGCCGGGGCGGGAAAACGTCTCGTCTCGATCCTGTGGTGAAATAGTCCGGTTTCCTTTCCGACGGGCGTTGACGGGTCTGCTGCCCGCGTGCTTTTCGGTCATAGCCGCTCGGAACGTTCCGAACCAGCCGTTTGATCATGTCGAAACGTTGCGTTTCGCCGCTCTTGCGCCTTAGGATCCCGCCGCGTCGGCGGGCCGCGGCCGGCCGGCGCCTTCCGTCCGCCTGGTCGCGCCGAGCCCCGGAGTCTCCCGGCCCAGGGCGAAGAGCGTAGAGGCGAAGCGTTGAAATTTCGTGAGAGCCCGGCCATCCGTTCGGGGCATGATCGCGGGCTTCGAAGGCTTCGTTCTCCCAAAGGAGATGTCATTGATAAAGAACATATTCCTTTTTTTGGCCGCCTGTTTTCTGGCGGCGGCGATGCTCGAAGCCGGGCTGCGCGTGGCGACGCCCTTTCCGGTCACCGAGGACTCCAACAAGAAAAGCCATCCCGAACTGGTCTACACGCTCGATCCGGCGCTTGCGGATGTCGACGCGCTCGGCTTTCGCAATGTCCGCCGGACCTTCGACGAGGCCGATCTGGCGGTCATCGGGGATTCGCACGCCTATGGCGTCAACGTCGCCGCCGAGCGCAATTTCCCATCGCTCCTGGAGGCGAAGACGGGCCGCAAGGTCTACAATCTCGGGGTGTCGAGCTACGGCGTCTATCAATATCAGGTGCTGATCGACGAGGCGATCGCCCGGGGTGTCCGGGACATCGTCGTCGCCCTCTATCCGGCCAACGATCTCGCCTTGAACTGCGAAGTGCTTCGCACCGGCTACTGGCGGGATCGCGGCCGCGAGCAGGGCCTGACCCTGCCCGACTGCGAAAAGACGGCCGGCGAGCGCCCGTCCGCGATCGGCGCGCTGAAGGCGTTTCTGGCCGGCACCGCGACGCTGCAGATCGCCCTGGAACTCATCTGGAAGCCTGTCGTCGCGGCGGGCGGGCCGTCGGCCGAGGACTATTTTCTGTTCGACCGCGATCAGGCCGTGAGCAAAGAGCGGGTGCGCGGCCATGCCGGGGCGGCCGCGCTGGACGATCCCGACGTGCGCGTCAATTTCGAGAACAGCAAGCGGCTTTTTCTCGACAGCCAGGCGTCCGCGGCCGACGAGTCGATCGGGTTTTCGATCACCATCGTGCCGAGCAAGGAGCGGGTCCTTCACGCCTGGACGGCGGGGCGCGGCGCAATGATCGACGAAGCGTTCGCGGGCCTGGTGCAGAGCGAGCTCGATCTGGTCCGGGCCTATGAAGACTTCTTCGACGCCCATGACATCGCCTATGCCGACGCGCTGCCGGACGTGCTCGACGCTTTCGAGCGGGTGCTGCAGGCCGATGGCGATTTCTATCCCCTGGACGACGGCCACCCCTTCGAGGAGGGCTACGACGCCTATGCCGCCGCCGCGCTCAGGGGTCTCGACCGCAGCCGGGAGCGCCTGCGCGTCACCAAAGCGCACTGACCCGGCCGGGGTCGGGCTTCATGCCTTGACGCCGGATCACCCATCGCGGAATGTCCCGCCTTTCCGGAGCCCCCCCGACTGCAGGTTCAATGAACGTCAAATCACCGGTATGACCGTAAATCCCCCCCTTCTGGCGACAGACACTATCACACCGACGCTTCGAACATCCGATTCGGTCCGGCCCCGGCAGGAGCCCCGCTCCCTGTCGGACGCTTCGTCCCGGGATCCCGGGCCCGACGCCGTCCGCAGGGATCCGGGCGGCTGCGAGACGCCGGTGCTTCTCCATATCGGCTATCACAAGACCGCCTCGTCGCTCCTGCAGACGACGGTTTTCGACCGGGCCGACCAGGGCTTCATGCGGCCTCTCGACGAGCCGCGTCACCAGCTGGTGGTCGATTTCGTCCGGCCGGGCCCTTTCGGCTACGCGCCGGAAACCATGCGCGCGAAATACCGGGACCATCTGGAGACGGCGTCGAGGAAGAACCTGACGATGGTGCTGTCGCACGAGCGGCTTTCCGGCTATCCGCCGAGCGGGGGCTATGACAGCCGCACGCTCGCCGACCGGCTGCATGCGACCTTTCCCGAGGCTTCGGTGCTCATCGTGATCCGCGAGCAGGTCGGCCTGATCAGCTCGATGTACAGCCAGTACGTCACCGACGGCGGCGACATGGGTCTGAAGAACTACCTGACCGCGCCGCAGCCGCATCTGATGCGCATGCCGAGTTTTTCCTTCGATTTTTACGAATTCGACCGGCTCATCGGCTATTATCAGGCGCTGTTCGGCGAGGACCGGGTGCTGGTCATGCCTTACGAGATTCTGAGGCGGCATCCCGCGGCGTTCGTCGAACGGATCTCCGGCTTTTGCGGCAGGCCGGGGCGGACGGCGCCGGTTCTGCCCGAGGTCAATCGCCAGCGGCCGATGCTCATGCAGACATGCCAGCGCCATATCAATCGGATCTTCAGCGACAATCAGCTCAGCCGGCAGGCCCTGGTTCCCTGCACCCGGCTGGCGCGCGGCTTTCGCCGGCTGCAGCCCGCCTTCGATCTGGTGACCGTGGAAAGCTGGGACCGGCGCCTGCGACGGCGACAGCTCGACGTCATCGAAGCGGCCGTGGGCGACTGCTATGGCGAGTCGAACCGGCGGACCAGCGAGCTGATCGGTGTCGATCTCGCCGACTACGGCTATTTCTGCGGGGGCTGACCCGGCGAGCGGATCTGGCGGCGGTCCGCCGCTCGGTTCCGTCGATCACGTCGTCCGAATGCCCGGGATCGGTTGCGATCGCCGCCGAGAGCGGCTAGAGCAATGGCCGATCGGACGGCTCCTGTCCCGGTGCGACGAGCCTCCCGCGAGATGGCGCGCAGCCACGATCAATGTTTTGATGCGATCATCGCAGCGCCGTCGCGAAGCAGAACGATTTTTCAGAGGGGGTCGCAATATCGTCATGGCAGGATGGCCGGTTTTCGACGAGGAGCAGGTGGCCGCCGTCGCCGAGGTGCTGCGCTCCGGCAAGGTGAACTACTGGACCGGCCAGATCGGCCGGCGCTTCGAAAAGGAATTCGCCGCCGCCTGCGGCGCCGATCACGCGATCGCGCTCGCCAACGGCACGGTGGCGCTGGAGCTCGCTTTGCGCTGCCTCGGCGTCGGCGAAGGCGACGAGGTGGTGGTGACGCCGAGAAGCTTCGTCGCCTCCGCGAGTGCCGTCGCCTTTCTCGGCGCGACGCCGGTGTTCGCCGATGTCGATCCGGACAGCCAGAACATCACGCCGGCGACCGTGCAGGCGGTGCTCACCGACAGGACCCGGGCGATCATCGCCGTGCACCTCGCAGGCTGGCCCTGCGACATGGAGGGTTTCCGGGCCCTTGCCGACGCCCGCGGCGTCGCCTTGATCGAGGACTGCGCCCAGGCTCACGGCGCCCGCATCGACGGGCGTCCGGTCGGCGGCCTCGGCGACGTCGCCGCCTTTTCCTTCTGCCAGGACAAGATCATCACGACCGGCGGCGAAGGCGGCATGCTGGTCACCGGCGACGCGGCGATCTGGGAGAAGGCCTGGGCGCTGAAGGACCACGGCAAGAGCTACGAGGCCGTCTACAACCGCCGGCACAAGCCCGGTTTTCGCTGGCTGCATGAAAGCATCGGCACGAATTGGCGCATGACCGAGATGCAGGCGGCGATCGGACGGATCCAGCTCGGCCGCCTCGACGGCTGGCACGAAAAGCGCCGGGCGAACGCCCGGCGCCTGGCCGAGGCGGCGGCCGGCGTCGACGCTTACCGGGTTCCCCTGCCCCCTGCCGGCGTCGAGCACGCCTTCTACCGCTTCTACCTGTTCGTCGAGCCCGGGCGGCTCGCCCCCGGCTGGGACCGGGACCGGATCATGAACGCGATCGTCGAGCGGGGTGTCCCCTGCTTTTCCGGGAGCTGCTCCGAGATCTACAGGGAAAAGGCGTTCCAACCCTTTGGCCTGAACGACCTGCATCTGCCGGTCGCGGCTGAGCTCGGCGAGACCAGCCTCGCCTTTCTGGTGCATCCGACGCTCGGCGACGACGAGATCGAGCGCTGCCGCGACGCGATTCGCGAGGTCGGGCTGGCGGCGACGGCCGGACAGACCTCGGCCGGACAGACCTCGAAGGCGCGCGCGGTCGGCTGAGGATCCGGCGCCCGCCGGCGCTTTTCGATCATACGGCACCGGCTTCGATCGACAGGAAATACGCTAGCGCCGGTGCGTGTAGCGGATCTGCGCGTGCCGTGGGGGGCGATAGGGCAGAGAGCCGCCGGACGACGGCGATCGCTCCGGCCCGAGCGCCTGCGGCGCGCCGGACATGGCCCGTGCGCGCCGGCTGAGCGGCACGCCGATCGCCACCAGGAACGGCACCACCCAGGCCCGTGAATAGAGATGCGGGGAGGTGGTCCCGGCGATGACGATGATGGCGGTCACCGCCAGCACCATGGCCGCCTCCTGCGCGCCGTCCTGCTGCTGATAGGCGCGGATGCTGATCAGGGCCAGCGTGGCCAGAAGCAGGAGCCATCCGAACAGCGCGATCGTGCCGCCTTCGACCCATACCAGGAGATACATGTTGTGCACGGGGTCGCCGGCGAAGGAATGTTCGGCATATTGATCGGCGCCGATGCCCAAAAGGAGCGAGTCGCCGAGCATCTCCGAGGCCTCGACGATCATCGCCATGCGATCGGTGTAGCTGCCGGCGCCGTCGATGTCGCCGCTCTCGACGGCGCTCAGCACCCGTTTCTGGAAGATCTCGGGCAGGTAGTCGTAGCCGATGGTCGCCGTCGCCAGCACCAGGAGAGCGATGAACAGGCCGCCTTTCACCATCAGCCGCACACGTCCGAGGAACAGGAGAAAGACGGTCACGCCGATGGCGGTCGCGCCGATCCCGCTGTTCGAGCTCGCCATGATCAGCCCGATCAGAAAGCAGACGGCGGTGGTCATGCAGACCAGGCCCGGGAGAGCTTTGGAAAACCAGAGATAGAGCAAAAGCGGCGTGCTGAGCGCGATCAGCAGGGCGAAGTCGTTGGGGTTGGAGGCCAGGGAGGCGAGCCGTCCGGAGCCGGAAACGTAGACATGGCCGCCGTGATGGCCGGTCGCCGCGAAGACGAATCCCAGGACCACGATGAACAGAACGCCGAACACCATGGCCTTGACCAGAGGCAGCGCCATGTCCCGCGACTGCAGGACGATGAACGGCAGGACGACATAGGCGAAGATGTACTGGGTGCAGACGATCAGCGAGGCGCCGGGCGATCCGTTGACGATGCTGCTGGCGAACAGGCCGCCGATCAGGCAGAGCGCGGCGATCATCCAGACGATGGTGGCGTCCTGCATCGGCGCGACATGCAGGCGCCGGCGCACCAGGAGCATGCCGCCCAGCAGGAAGAAGACGAGATCGCTGTAGGTGATGTTGATCTCGGTGGGCCTGAGCTCGCGCATCGGCGCCATGAAGACCGCAAGGCACAAAAGATGGTGCTCGATCTGGTTCAGGCGCTCATGCATGGCGGCCGTCTTCTTGCGGCGGACAACGGCGCATGCCGGGATACGGGACAGAGGCATGCGGCGGCGGGCTGGAGCCGGGCGGATCCCTGCCGGCGCGCGGCCCGGCACCCTATCGCTGGTTTCCTGTTAAAACCGAGATGGCCGGCCGGCGCAAGCTCTCACTCGCCGGATCGCGGCATCGCCTGGGAAACCGCGGTTTCGTGCCGTGCGAGCCGGTCTCTCGCCATGGCCTCGACCATCGGCAGCATGCGCTCGGCGACCAGCGCCGAGCCGCGCGGCGTGAGATGGGTGTAGTCGATGTAGAGCGCTTCGTCCGACGTCGACGGTCCTGCGATGTCGCCGATGTCGGCGAAGGCGATGTCATGGCCGGCGAAAAGATCGGGCAGGCGCTTTCGCGTCTCGACCATGATCTCCTCCCTGCCCTCCGCGTAATGCTCCCGGGTGATCCCGGCGATCAGCCGGTCATGGTCGCTCAGGAGAGCGGGATCCTCGAAAATCACCTCCGGCTGCAGGAACACGTGGAAATCGAAGTCGTGGAGCTCGGCCAGCCGCTCGATCAGCCGGTAGTTCCGGAGAAAGCCGACCTCGGCGCTCGCGGCCAGCTCCCGCTCGAAATCGCGCTCGAGGCTGCCCGGATCGCCGCCGATATTGTAGGGCCTGGCTTCGTAGGTTTTGGACAGGGTCTGCGCGGTCTTTTCGATCAGCCGGAAGAAATAGCTGTGGTCGCCGAGATAGCGCATGCCGACATAGAGCGAGGTGAGAGGCCGGCGTTCGTTGAGGTTCTTCACCAGATTGAAGGAGGAATATCCATATTCCGTGATCGGGTTCTTCACGCCGACATTGTAGAAATCGTTATGGCCGTCGAAAAGAAGGATCAGATCCGGGTCGTATTCATAGAGCGTTTCATAGATGTACAGAAAATTCTGGAAGGTGTGGTAGGCGGTGACGCCGGCGTTGATCACCTCGACATTCGCGACGTTCTCGTCATCCGAGAAAATCTCGTTGAGGCCGGCTTCGAGAAAATGCGGGATGGTTTCGTCGTTCAGGAGGGTGCGGTGTTCGGGATAGGCCCCGGCGCCCAGGCTGCCGATCCCGTAGAGGGTCGAGCCGCCGAGCATGAAGATGCGAAAGGTGCCGGCGGGCTTTTCGAGGGCGACCGGGGCGTCGCGGCGAAAGCCCTGCGCGGAATGGATCAGGTGGTTTTCGGTGTCGTCGCGGCGCTGATATTCGGCGTTCAGCTGATGGCCGCGCAGCGGTGAATAGAGATGGCGCTCCGCCCGGCGGCCGAAGTCGTTGTCGAAATATCCGGTCACGATGACATAGGCGACGCCTTCGGCGCAAAGGGCCAGGAAGCCGGCGAGCAGTACCAGAAAAACACGCTTGCGTGACATGCCTGCCTCATCTCCCGATGTTTGGTCGCGCGTTCATGTCCCCGAGCGAATGGCTTGCCCGAAAAGAGAAAAGGATCTTTCCGTGAATAACATTAATCGTTATTTTTCATATGGTTGCATTTTCAACCATATGAACGAAAATCGGTCAAGATCTGATCGCAAGTCCTGTCGGCGACAGCGAAAGCATAGCTGTCGGTTCATGAAGAAACGGTTCGCTTGTTACAAGATAAACATCTAAGGTTGAGGTGTCTGGGCTGTAAAATTCGAAAAAGTTGCAAGATTCTTGTTCCGACGATGCCGCGAACATTGCGGACTCGCCTGTCGCGGCGATGGGCGAGCGCCGAAAACGGGCCGAAAGACTGGACAATCGGTCCGATCGGCGCAATAGCATGCCGTCATAGAAGTTTTTGGAAGAAGCGGGACCGAAAACGACTTTCCCGGCATGTTTTTTCGCGGACCTCCGATGGACATGGGGTTGTCGGCGGCGCCGAGCCGATCGGCGCGACGGACGGGTGCTGCGTCATGCCCGGGGCCTGTTCCGGCCGCCGTTCGTTTTGACGTCGGGGCGAATTTCATGAGGAGACCTGCGTGAGCATTACCGACAGGCCTTTGGACGAAGCCGAGAGCGGCAAGGCGTCGGCGTCCGGATCGTCGGCATGGGGAGCCGGCACCTGGCTCTGCCTGCTGGTCGCGGCCTATTTCGCGGTCTCGACGGGTTTCGCGATCCTGACCTTCGAGCGCTATGGCGCGGCGCTGCCGCAGTTTCTGCGCTACATTCTGGTCCCGGCGCTGATCATGCTGGCCTTCATCGCCGTCCCCTTCCTGCTCGACCGGGGCAAATCGCTGCTGGTCGGCATCTACGCCGCCGCGTTTCTCGGCGCGCTGTTCCTCGCGGAGACCTACATGACCGTCCGCAGCCTGCCCTTCATCCTGGGCAGCCTCGGACAGCTCGAAGAGGATCAGCGCGAGCAATTCGAGCGGAACGAGAACATGATCCGCGGCTTCACGCTCGGCCGCATCAACAAGCTCGCGAAGGTCGACGCCCTCGCCGAGGCGAAGCTGTCCGGCTTCGCCAACGCCACCACCCTTCTCTGCTCGATGCCGGAGGGGATGGAGATCTACACCGCCGATCGCTACGGCTTCAACAACCCGGACGAGGTCTATGAGCGGCCCGCCGATCTCGTCGTGGTCGGCGATTCCTTCATCGAGGGCTTCTGCCTGCCGGAGGGCGAGGATCTGGTCGCCGAGCTGCGCAAGCTCGGGCCGAACGCGATCAGCCTCGGCATTCGCGGCAACGGTCCCCTGACCGAGCTCGCGGCGCTCGGACGCTTCGGCCCCGCCCTTCGCCCGAAGCGGGTGATCATGGCCTTTTTCGAGGCCAATGACTGGCGCAACCTGGCGGGCGAGCTGTCCCAGCCCTGGATGCGCGAGGCGCTCCGTCCCGACGCCGATTTCGGCGACGTGCTGCCCGCGCCGGCCGCGACCGAGCAGCGCGCCTGGGACCTGATCCAGGACCTGACCAGCGACCCGGTGACCGGCTACGATCTGCTGACGCGCACGGCGCTCCTGCGCAATTTCTTCGCGCTGCACCGGGTCGGCCAGCCGCTCGGCCTCATCTACCCGAAAGCGCCGCAGATGGTGCCGGAATATCAGGACCTGCTGGCGCGCGCCAAGGCGATCGTCGAGGGCTGGGGCGGCACGTTCACGCTGCTCTACATTCCCGAGGTCGGACGCTTCGGCAGCCTTTTGCCCAACGATTTCGCCTTCGACATTCTGCGCGATCAGGTCACCGGAGCGGCCGCCGGCGCCGGCGTGCCGGTCATCGATCTGACGCCCGCCTTCTACGCCGACGAGGCGCCCAGGCGCTTCTACGCGCCCGACGCCCATTTCAGCGAGGAGGGCGCCGATTTCGCCGCCGGGCTGATCGCCGAGCATCTGAGCTTCTGAGCCGGACTCCGGTTCTACCGGCGCCGGTCAGCCGGCGCAGCAGCCCGCCGACAGCCGGCCCAGAAGGTCCGGCGGCGGGGTCTCGCGATTGTCCGGGTCCAAGAACAGATCGTGCAGCATGGCGAAGCGCCGGGCGATGACGCCGAGCTCGAAATGACTTTCGACATGCCGCCGGCCGGCCTCGCCGATCTGCCGCCGTTCGTCCGGGTCCAGGGAGAGAATGTCGCCCAGCGCCGCCGCCAGCGCCTCGCTGTCGCGGGGCGGCACGATCCGGCCGCCGTCGCCGATCACCCCGGCGGCGTCGCCGATGTCGGTCGCGACCGCGGGCACGCCGGCGGCCGCCGCCTCGCCGAGCGCGTTCGGGAACCCCTCCCCCCAGGCCGAGGGCATGGCAACCACGTCGAACGCGGCGAGCAGGCGCGGGACGTCGTCCCGGGAGCCCAGCAGGGTGACCCGGTCTTCGAGGCCGAGCTCGGCGATGACGCCCTGGAGCTCCTCGTAGTCGCGGCCGGCGATCGCCAGCCGGACCGCGGGCAGGCGTTCGGCGACCAGGACCAGCGCTTTCAGCAGATTGGCCGGATCCTTCATCGGATGGTTGCGGGCGACCATGCCGATCAGCGGCGCGTCCGGATCGATGCCGAGCTCGGCGCGCACCGCCGCCCTGAGCTCGGGCCGCGGCCGGTTGAGCTCGCAATCCACGCCGTTGGGCAGAAACAGGCAGCGATCGGCGGCGAAACCGATCGCCTTGTGCTGATCGATGCTGGTCAGGGAATTGAAGACGATTGCCCGCGGCGTTCCGGACAGCTTCGCGTTCAGGCGGATGATCATGCGCGAGACCGGCTTTTCGTGGCGGATGTCGTGCAGGGAATGCCTGATGTTCCAGAGGACCGGGCCCTCGAAGCCGGCGAGCCGGGCGCCGGCGGTCGCCGCCAGATTGCCGTGATACATCCAGCCCTGGATCAGGTCCGGCCGATAGTCCCGGATGACCTTGCGCAGCCGGCGAAGATTGCCGGGGCCCGGCAGCGGCGGCCGCATGTCCAGCGTATGGAGCGGCGCCGACCGCTCCATGCGGCCCTTCAGGGCGTGGGGCGTCAGCAGCGTGAGAACCGCCTGTTGGTGCCGGCTCGGATCGTTGCGCTCCAGCAGCCGGCACAGCATCAGCTCGGCGCCGCCGACGCCGGCCGTGGTGATGACATGCAGGATTTTCTTCGGGCGCGGTGATGTCATCTCGGCGGACCCATGGCGTTTCCTGGTTGGTTTCCTTGCGGGCCCGTCCGGGCCGCAGGTTCGGCCTTCATCGTCGCGAAGGCCTCTCCAATGGCGGCGTCGCACGCCCTCGTGACAGATTGTCGAATTCTACGAGGCGGCTTTGAAAAAGGGGCTGTTAGCAGATTCGTCGTCGGCGTTCAACCTAGGCGCGTCCGTATCCGGGAACGAGCACCATCTTTCCTGCCAGACCTGGAACATCAGGACGGCCCAGAGGGTCGCCGACCAGTCGCGTCCGCCCGCCAGATGATCCCGCCAGAGATGCCGGATCGGCGCCGGATCGAAGAACCCCTCGCGCCGCAGCCGCTCCTCCGCCAGCAGCGCCTCGCCCCAGTCGCGCAGCGGCCCCCTGAGCCAGGCGGCGATCGGCACGCCGAAACCGCGCTTGCTGCGCCCGGACAGGCTGTCCGGCAGATAACGCTCCAGGAGCTGGCGAAGCGGCCATTTGCCCTGATCGCCATGGACGAGATAAGCGCGCGGCAGCCGCCAGGCGAGCTCGACCACGCGGTGGTCCAGAAGGGGGCTTCGGGCCTCCAGGCTGACCGCCATGCTCGCCCGGTCGACCTTCACCAGCACGTCGTCCGGCAGATAGACGCGCGTGTCCCGGAACATCATCCGGTGCAGCAGGTCTTCGAGGCCGTCCAGCTCCAGCGGATGGGGAGCGATGTCCGCCGCCGGATCGGCGCCCAGGACCACGTCCGCCGGCAGCACGTTCAGCGTGGTCAGCTGCCGGTAAAGATCGAACGGATCGTCCGGGGCCAGGAGATCGGCCATTTTCTTCAGGCGGTCGCCGGTGACCTTGCCGCGCAGGCCGAAACTTTCGGGCATCGGCAGGAGGCCCAGCAGGGCGTTCAGCCTTGCCGCCGGCAGCGTCTTCAGCGCGCCTGCGAGCGTGCGTCGCAGAACCTTCGGCAGCCGGCCGGTGCGGCGCGCGATCTGCTCGGTCATGAGATAGCGGCCATAGCCCGCGAAGCTCTCGTCGCCGCCGTCGCCGGAAAGGCAGACGGTGACGTGCTCCCGTGCGAATTTCGCGATGTGAAAGAACGGGATCTGCGAGGGATCGGCGAAGGGCTCGTCATAGATGTCCTGAAGCCTCGGGATGACGCTCTGGGCGATCTCGGGCGTGATCCGCACCTCGTGGTGATCGGTGCCGAGCCTGCCTGCGACCTCGCGCGCATAGGCGGCCTCGTCGAATTCCGCCTCGCCGAAGCTCGCGGTGAAGGTTTTTATCGGCTCGCTCGACTGCTTTTGCATCATCGCGACGATCAGCGAGCTGTCGATGCCGCCGGACAGAAAGGCGCCGACCGGCACGTCGGCGATCATGCGCTCCCGGACCGCCTGGCCGAGAACCGCATCCAGCCGATCGAGCGCCTCGGCCTCGCCGAAAGGCGGGTTTTCCCGCGTCGCGACATGGGCTTTCGCGACCTCGCCGAGCGCCCAATAGGGCCTGGCGCGGGCGAGCAGGTCCCGGCCCCGGTCCAGATCGTCTTCGCCGAGGGTGAGCAGATGGCCGGCGGGCAGTTTGCCGACGCCCTGCCAGATGGTCCGGGGTGCCGGCACGATCTGGCGCCTGAGGACGTCCTGAAGGGCCCGCCTGTCGACCCGGCGTTCGAAATCGGGGTGGGCGGCAAAGGATTTGAGTTCGGAGGCGAGCATCAGCGCCCTGCCGGCGAAGCCGACATAGAGCGGCTTCTTGCCGAGGCGGTCGCGCCCGAGGGTGAGGCGTCGCTCCTTTCGGTCCCAAAGGGCGAAAGCGAACATGCCGGCCATGCGTCCGGCCGCCTCCGCCGGACCGATCCGGTCGATCAGCTCCAGCATGACCTCGGTGTCGGAACGGCCGCGGAAGCGCACGCCCTGGCCTTCGAGCTCGCTTCTCAGCTCATGGTGGTTGTAGATCTCGCCATTGGTGACGAGGACGTGGCGGCCGCTCGCCGAGACCATCGGCTGGTTGCCCTCGACCGACAGATCGACGATCGCGAGGCGCCGGTGGCCGAAGGCGAGACCGGCCTCGGCGTCGACCCAGTAGCCGGCGCTGTCCGGGCCGCGATGGGTGAGCGGGTCGGTCAGCCGGGCGATCAGTCGTCCGGCGTCGGCCTCGCTCAGCGCCTGCTTCGGATCCCAAAGGCCGGCAATGCCGCACATCAGCCACCCCCCGAAAAAATGCAACCGGCCCCCGACAAAGCGGCGCCCGGACTTCCGTCATGGATCAAGAAGCGTGTCTGCACAAAACCTCCTCTTCGGGCGCTGCGGCGGACGGCCTCGGTCCCGGCCAGTCGATCCCGAGGGTTTCCAGGATCGTCCGGTTGACCTTGTGGACGTCGAACCGCTCCTCCACCAGACGCCGGCTGGCGAGCCCCATGGCCGCCACCTGCGCCGGCTGGCGGATCAGCGTCTCCATGGCGTCGGCCAGCGCTCCAGCATCGCGCGACGGCACCATAAGGCCGTTTTCGCCATGGCGCACGGTTTCGCGGCAGCCGGGGACGTCGGTCGTGATCACCGCCCGTCCGATGGCCATGGCCTCGAGCGTGCTGCGCGGCGTGCCTTCGTGGTAGGAGGGCAGCACGTAGACGCTGCAGGCGCGGAGATGCGGGCGCACGTCGTCGGCAGCGCCCGGATAGTCGATCACCCCTTCCCTTCGCCAGGCCTCGAGCTCCGCCGTCGGCAGGGCCATGGGGTTGCGGTCGGTCGGGCCGACCAGGAGAAAGCGGGCGTCCGGATGGCGCGCCTTCACCCGCCGCGCGGCCTCGGCATATTCGCGAATCCCCTTGTCGATCAGAAGCCTTGCGATCATCAGGAAGGTCGGCCGGCCGACGTCCGGCGGGCTCGGGGCGAAATGATCGAGATTGACCCCGGAGCCGTTGACCAGCACCTGACGGTCGCCGGCCCCGACCAGGCGGTGGGCGTTGAAGAAAGCCTGGTTGTCCGGGTTTTGAAACAGCACCGCCGAAGCGCCCTTGAGCCCCCGCCGGTAGACGGCCATGGCCAGCGCCCGTCTGATGCGCCCGCCGAGGCCGGGCGCTTCGGCGAGGCCGGTGCCGAGGCCGGTGATCAGGGCGTAGCGGCCGGGCACGCCGGCGAGTCTGGCGGCGAGCAGGCCGTAGGAGATCGGCTTGATGGTGTAGGCGAGGACGATGTCCGGCCTGAGGTCCCGCCAGGCACGGTGGAACTGGCGGAGGGTTTCGAGGTCGTGCAGCGGATTGGCGCCGGTCCGGCTGAGCGGGATCGGCCGATAGGCCACGCCGCGCCGGGCGAGCTCGGCGCGCACGCCGGAATCGTCCTCCGAGGCGCAGGCGACCACCTCATGGCCCGCATCCGCCAGGGCCTCGAGCAGCTCGCGGCGAAAGTTGACCAGCGACGGCGCGAAGCCGCCGACGACAACGATCCTCACATCCAGGCTCCCGGATCAATTCAAAGTTGTCGTGACGAAATGGATCCCGACGCCATGACGATGACATCGACCGTAAGGCAATACCATTGTGATCAAGTGATATTTATATGACTTGCAACCGACCAATACTTATTTTATTTCAATGGCGCAACCAAGAACCCTGAACGAATCGGGGTTTCTATTAATAAGCAATATATGCCTGAGCGCTATACCCAGTAGATTGAATTCTTTGGATTCACCCGACGGGATCGATTCCCGATCGGCAACCAGCTGGACGACCGGACCGTCATGACCATGACCGTCGACGGGGCACGTGCTTCGGCCGAAAACGCCAAGGTCAACGTCGCCTTTCCTTTCATCCACGATGCCATCGGGGGCAGCCACATTTCGGCGCTCAACCTGATCCGGCATCTCGATCGGGATCGATTCCGGCCCTTCGTGCTGCTCGAGAATCCGAGCGGCCGTGTGGCCGGCCTGTTTCGTGCCGAAAACATCCCCTTCGTGCCGATCGCGACCTCGCGGCCGGTCTCGGATTCGGCGATCGACGAGGGGGCCAGCGCGCTGGCCCTGGCCCGCTACGGCCTCGCCCGGATCCGCACCATCGCCCGCCAGCTCAAGGAGCAGCGGGCCGACATCGTGCACAGCAATGACGGCCGCATGCACGTCTTCGGCGGGCTCGCCGCCAGGCTCGCCGGCGCCAGGCATGTCTGGCATCACCGCTCCGATCCCGAGGCGGCCGGCCTTCGCTACATCGCGCCGGCGATCGCGCATCATGTGGTGACCGTGTCCCGTTTCGCAGGACCGCGACCCGGCTGGTGGTCGGCGGCGAAGAAGTGGACGGTGGTGCCGAGCCCGTTCGACACCGACGCCGCCCCGCCGGACCGGGTCGCCTGCCGCCAGGCCATGCTGGAGGCGCTGGACGCGCCCCCGGATACCGCGGTGATCGGATTTTTCGCGAATTTCAACCTGCGCAAGCGGCCGCTCGCCTTCGTGCGCGCGATCGCGGCGCTCAGAAGGAGAGCGCCGGACCGGCCGGTCATGGCGCCGATGTTCGGCAAGCCCTTCGAGACCAGCGAAGACGACATCATGGGGCTGGCCGCCGAGCTCGGCGTCGCCGACCGCATCCGGCCGATGGGATTTCGCTATCCGCCGGAGCCCTGGCTCGCCGGCTGCGACGTTCTGTTCGTGCCGTCGGTGCGTGAGCCCTTCGGGCGCACGCTGATCGAGGCGATGCTGCTCGAAACCCTGGTGGTCGCGGTGGCTTCGGGCGGCAATCCCGAGGCCATCGAGGATCGCGCGACCGGCCATCTGGTGCCGGTCGACGACGCCGACGCGGCGGCCGAACGCCTGGCACTGGCACTCGACCGTCCGGACGAAACCAGAGCCGTCGCCGCCAGCGCCCGGGCCGACGCGCTCGCCCGTTTCGGCATGCAGCGCCATGCCCAGTCGATCATGCGCGTCTACGACCAGGTGCTGGAGGGCCCGCACCGCTCCGGCCCCGAAGAAAGCCTGGCACCGGCCGTCCAGCCGGACGCGCGAAGCTGACGCCGCCGCTTGGCGGCGTCACGACCGAGGAGGCTCCGTTGGCAACAGGATCGCTGGTAATTTCGCTCGATTTTGAACTCTACTGGGGGTTTCGAGAAAAGCGGAGTCTCTCGGATTGCGAGAGGCGCCTGCTCGGCGCGCGCGCCGCGATTCCGAGAATGCTCGACCTGTTCGCGAAGCACGAGATCGCCGCCACCTGGGCGACCGTCGGCTTTCTGTTCTTCGACGACAAGGAGGAGCTCTTCGCCTATCTTCCCGAAGAGCGGCCACGCTATGCCGACCCGGTCCTCTCCCCCTATCCGATCCTGGACGAGATCGGCGAGAACGAGGCTTCGGCACCCTGCCATTTCGGACTGTCGCTGGTCAGGCGCATCGCCGAAACGCCCCGTCAGGAAGTGGCGAGCCACACTTTTTCCCACTATTACTGCCTCGAGGACGGGCAGACGCCGTCCGCCTTCGCCGCCGATCTCGCCGCCGCCAGGTCCGCGGCCGCGCGTCTGGGCATCGTGCCGGAAAGCCTGGTTTTTCCGCGCAACCAGATCAATGAGAGCTATTTTCCGATCTGCCGCGAGCAGGGGTTCAAGGCGGTGCGCGGCAATCCCGGCTCGGGCCTCTATGCGCCGGCGAGCCAGAAAAGCGAGACCAGGTTCCGCCGGATCGGACGCCTCGCCGACAGCTATTTCCCGATCACCAGCGAACTGACCGAATGCAGCATGCCGATCGACGGCCTGTTCGACGTGCCGGCAAGCATGTTTCTCCGGCCGGTGACGATGTCGCTCGCGGCCTTCGACACGCTGCGCCTGGATCGGCTGAAACGTCTGATGACGATGGCCGCGACCACCGGATCGCTTTTTCACCTTTGGTGGCATCCGCATAATTTCGGTCTGGACACCGAGGCCAATCTCCGTTTTCTCGAACGTCTTCTGCAGCATTACGACGAGCTCGGCGATCGCTTCGACATGCGCTCCGAGACCATGGCTGGGGCGGCCCTCCGCTATGCGACGCCTCCCGCGGCGGCCGCCGCCGAAGGTGCTGAAACATGCTTTTGAGACGCGCCGACGGCATGGACCGCCCGAACCCCGCGATCAAACCGGCGGCGTTCGAGCGGATGGCGCTCGAGGATGTCGATTTCGAGGCCCTCGACCGCTTCGACGATCGTCTGTTCTGCCAGCGCCGCCCCTGGCTCGACTTTCTGATGAGCTTCGTCCGGGGCGAGGTGGTCGTCGCCCGGCTGGCGCGCGGCGGCGAGACCCTCGGCTACTTCACGGGCATCCTGTTCCGGCGCGCCGGCGTGAAGATTCTGGCCAGCCCCTTTCGCGGCTGGACCACCCCCTATATGGGCTTCAACCTCCGGCCGGACGTGGCCCGCATCGACGCGCTTTTGGCCCTCGAACGCTTCGCTTTCGGCGATCTCGGCTGTCTGCATCTGGAGATCGCGGATCGTTACATGGCGATCGAGGACGGCGAGCGGCACGGCTACGCCCATCGGGTGATCAACGGCTTTCTCTCCGATCTGACCATGAGCGAGGACGAGATCTTCGCCGGCATGGCGAGCTCGTGCCGGCGCGCCATCAGAAAGAGCGTCAAATCCGGCGTGACCATCGAGGAAGGCGCGCCCGAAGGGTTCGCGGACGAGCATTATCGTCTCCTGCTGCACGTCTTCGCCAAGCAGGGGCTGAAACCGTCCTACGGCGTCGATCGGGTGCAGCGGCTGATCGATCATTGCGGGGGCCTGGGCGGGGTCGGGGGCGACGGGAGCCTTTTGCTGCTGCGGGCGCGGGAGCCCGGCGGGCGGTGCATCGCCACCGGCATCTACCCGGGCTTCGGCAGCACCTCCTTCTTCTGGGGGAACGGCAGCGACCCCGACTTTCTGGCGCTTCGCCCCAACGAGGCGCTGCACTGGCATGCGATGCGCCACTGGAAGGCCCGGGGCGTCGGCCGTCACGACTGGGGCGGCGGCGGCGCCTACAAGGCCAAATATGGCGGAACACCCTTCGTCGCGCCGTCCTTCTGGAAATCGCGCCATGCCCTCCTGCGTCTCGCCCGCGACGCCGCCGAGACGCTCTATTACTTCCCCCGCCTGCTCAAGCGCCGGCGCTACGACGCCAAAGTCGCCAGGACGCGATCGGCTTCGGACAGCCCGGCTGCGGCGGACCGTTCGGCCGCCGGCAAGGCGTGAACCGGCGTTCTACGCCGCCAGGGCCGGGCTTTCGGACGATGGCAGGACGGCGCCCTGCCCGATCACCGCTTCGGCTGCCTCCTCCAGGGTCGCCGGCCTGGCGCCGAGTTCGACGGCGGTGCGGATGGCGTCGGTGCAGCGCCTGCGGAAAGCGGCCGCCGCTTCTTCGCTCGGAAGCGGCGTGCAGGGCACGATCTCGGAGGAGTGGATCATGAAAACCCAGACCGGGACGTCCGCGCGCTCGAGCGAGACCATGACCGCGCGCATGTCGTCGACCGAGAATTTCGTCGGCCGCAGCCAGCGATGCGCGAGGCGCAGGCCGACGGTCCGGCCGAGCCTCGAGACCGCCTTCTTCGACAATCTCGAGCGCAGCACTTTGCCCGTCCAGTCCGGGAAGAACGCGGCGCCGACCGGGATCTCCAGGACGGAGCCGTCCGCCGCCTCGCCGCCGCTCAGCCAGAAGGGATGCCGGGTCGCGGACCGGTAATCCGGACCGTCGAGCAGCTTCGACCGGGCGTCCTGCCAGGACAGCCCGGGCGTCACCGTCGAATCGACAACGATTCCGGCGTTCGCGAGCGCGCGCGCCGTCCCGCGGCCGAGCGACCAGCGCCCGCCGCGAAAGGACCTGGGTGCGATCCCGAGGGTCCTGGTCAGCGCCTCGCAGGTGACCTCGAGCATCTGCCGCTCGACCGTGGCTCCGAGCTGGTGGGCCATGGCATGCAGAGGCGGCGAGCCCAGATCCGGCACCTCGAACGGCCAGTCCCGGGTCCAGCTGTGGAAATGGGCGCCGATCTCGCAGCCGCCCTCTTCGAGGCAGGCTTCCATGGCCGCGCGGCCGAGGTCGGCTTCGACCACCTCGCTGGTGGTCAGATAGGTCGGTCGCGCACCGGCCTCGACCAGATCGCGATGAAAGTCCGGCAAAGAGCGGAAATGCTCGAAGGTCAGATTCGGCCGGTTCGGCCAGAGATCATCGGGCTCGGTGTCCAACGTAAAGCAGAATAGCGGCTTCACCTGTCTTGCAACCCCATCGTTCCGACCCGTCGTTCGCCCCCCGTCAATCCAGTTCGAAGGCGTCCTTGTAGTCTCGCTTGAGGCTTGGGTCCTGGTCGTCCTTGTGCATGACGGTGTTGCCGACCACGAGCATTTCGATCTCGGTGCCCATGAAGCAGTGGAAGGCGTCGGCTGGGGTGCAGACGATCGGTTCGCCGCGCACGTTGAAGCTGGTGTTGACCAGGATCGGGCAGCCGGTCTCGCCGTGGAACGCCGTCAGAAGCTTGTGATAGGCGGGGTTGGTCTCCTCGTGCACGGTCTGGATGCGCGCCGAATAATCCACATGGGTCACCGCCGGGATCTCGGATCTGGGCACGTTCAGCTTGTCGATGCCGAACAGCTGCTCCTCGTCCTCGTTCATGCGCCGGCGCTTGTCCTGGGCGACATCCGCGACGATCAGCATGTAGGGGCTGTCGCCGTCATGCTCGAACCATTCCTCGACATGCTCCCTCAGCACCGACGGCGCGAACGGCCGGAAACTCTCCCGGTACTTGACCTTGAGATTGAGGGTGCGCTGCATGGTCGGCGATCTGGCGTCGCCGAGAATGGACCGCCCGCCGAGCGCTCTGGGCCCGAACTCCATCCGGCCCTGGAACCAGCCGACCGCCTTGCCGTCGGCGAGCGCCTTCGCGGTCTTCCCGATCATCTCGGCCTCGGACAGGGTTTCGTAGACCGCACCCGCATCCTCGAGCTCGGCCTCGATCTCGCTTTGTTCGTAGGCCGGGCCGAGATAGGACCCCTTCATCCCGTCCATCCGGCGCGGCCGGCCCGTTTCGCCATTCAGCTTGCGCGGCTGGCGCTTGAAGCCGTGATAGGCGGTGAGCGCCGCACCCAGGGCGCCGCCGGCGTCGCCCGAGGCCGGCTGGATCCAGATGTTCTCGAAGGCGCCGTCGCGCAGCACCTTGCCGTTGGCCACGCAGTTCAGCGCCACGCCGCCCGCGAGGCAGAGGTTCTTCTGGCCGGTCTCGTGGCGGATCGAATTCGCGAGCCGGAGCATCACCTCCTCGGTCACCGCCTGCACCGACGCCGCCAGGTCCATCTCGCGCTGGGTCACCAGCTCCTCGGGCTTCCTCGGCGGCCCGCCGAACAGATCGTCGAAACGCCGGTTGGTCATGGTCAGGCCGGCGCAATAGTCGAAATAGCGCTGGTCCAGGCGAAAGCTGCCGTCCTCCTTCAGATCGAGCAGATGATCGTGGATTTTCTGTGCGTATTTCGGCTCGCCGTAAGGGGCGAGGCCCATGATCTTGTACTCGCCGGAATTCACCTTGAAGCCGGTGTAGTAGGTGAAGGCGGAATACAAGAGCCCGAGCGAGTGCGGAAAGTGGATTTCCTTCAGCATGGTCAGCTCGTGGCCCTGACCGACGCCGAGGGACGTGGTCGCCCATTCGCCGACCCCGTCGATGGTCAGCACCGCCGCCTCCTCGAAGGGCGAGGGGAAAAAGGCGCTGGCCGCATGGCTCTGATGGTGCTCGGCGAAGAGCAGTCTGCTCTCGAGATCCCTGCCCTTGATCCTGGCCCCGGGGTCGGTGACCTCGGCCACCTTCTCCAGTTCCTGGCGAAGCAGGCGCTTTTGAAACAGCTTCTCCTTCATCCAGACCGGCATCGCCGTCCTGAACGACTTGAAGCCTTTCGGCGCGAAGGCGAGGTAGGTCTCGAGCAGGCGCTCGAACTTCAGGAACGGCTTGTCGTAGAAGGCGATGTGGTCGATGTCGGCAAGGGTGAGGCCGCCCTCCTCGAGGCAGTAGCGCACGGCTTCGGCCGGAAAGCCGCTGTCATGCTTCTTGCGGGTGAAGCGCTCCTCCTGCGCCGCGGCGACGATCCCGCCGTCCACCACCAGGGCGGCCGCGCTGTCGTGATAAAAGGCCGACACGCCGAGAATACGCATGATTTTTTCCGTTGTTCGTTATCGAACTCAACAAACCGACGCCCGAGCCCGGCTCCCAGGAACCCCGCCTCGGCACGGTCCGGGGAGCCGGTCTCGGGCAAGTCGAGGCCAGCAGGCGCCCGGCCTGCTAGAAGACGGTGTAGATGAAGGGGGCGACCGCGGTGCCCTGGGTGAGCACGATCAGCCCGCCGAACAGCGCCATCATCATCACGATCGGCAGCAGCCAGTATTTTTTGCGCACCCGCATGAACTGCCAGAGCTCCGCGAAAATCGACATGTTCTTGACCTCACTATCGCTTCGTCAGGACTTCGCCGGGGACCTGCGTCCCCGCTTGGCTTCCAACATCTTTCCAGCGCCGCGCCATGGCCAGGACACCCGTCCACGGTGAAGGCCGCGCCTTCAGAACTGCTGGGGCATGCTGTCCGGTTCGGGGCCGGGCGGATCGCGCGGGATCCAGTAGCTTTCGGCGTCCGGATCGAACTTCAGCCGCAGCGGATCCTTGCCGGTGGCGCGCAGGATCAGGCCGATCGGGATGATCGTCACCAGAAAGATCAGGCCGAGCACGATCGGGTTCACGACCTTGAACAGCAAAAGCCCGAGCTTCGTCCACGCCCGGTTCAAAGGCGCCAGGGTGGCGGGCGCCGCCAGGCCGAACAGCACCAGCACGGCACCCACGCCGCCGAGCGCATACTCGACCCAGCCGAGCGTCACGCCGCCTGTGTGCCACCAGCCGAGCCCGACCCGCACCAAAGCGATCGCCAAAAGGATCCCGCCGACCGTCAGACCGAAACCACGATCCGAACTCCCCTCGATCTCCTCCTCGCGGGCATAACTCTCATGCGTGGACATGGGTGCTCACTTTATGGCCAATAGGTTTTGCCGGTCGCCGTTGAAATCACTGCCCGGCGTTCTCTTCTAAAGTTTCCGGAGCTGCTGGTAGCAGCAACGAAGATGCGGGTCGACATCCCATTCCCGGAATGCCTTTCATCGCCTTCGAAATCAATGGGAATTGAATCGAATTGTTGCTTCCATGCATCAAGATATGCCTGACGACCGGCTTTTCGGCGCGATCTCGAAACCCGATTGACCGTCAGATCGGCTCTTGCTACGCCATGCGCGATTGGCCACGGCCTGTCGGCGTTCACCTGAAGACGAAGACCGTCGATCGAGATATACGACTTTCGGTTTAGATTCCTTTTTGTTGGAACCCATCACGTCCCTCGGGGTCCTTCGCCTCGATCCCATTTGCAGGTCCAAGCAATAACAAGGACTGACCGGTGATCAAAAACATCGTCGCGGCCGTCATGTCGCTTCTCGTCTGCCTCGGCCTCATGGAGGTCGGTCTGCGGCTCTACGATCTGGCGAACGGTCGGAGCTTCTTCAGTGCGGCGACCATCATACCCTATAGAATTTTCGGCAGCGAACCCTATGACCGGGCCGATGGCGAGCTTCGGATCAGGTCGCATCACGGCGAGATTTTCCCCTTCGCCAAGCCGGAGGACACGGTCCGAATCGTCACCTTCGGCGGGTCGACGAGCGTCAATTCGGCGGTGTTCGCCGAGCATGGCGTCCATTATTCGTCGCTCCTTCAGGAGCACCTGAACGAGCGCTTCGAGGGCAAGAGGTTCGAGGTGATCACCGTCGCGAACGAGGCCTATGCGACGACCCATTCCATCACGCTGCTCGCTTTCGACGTGCTGTCCTGGGACCCGGACATCGTCATCATTTCGCATAATGTGAACGACCTGCACGCATCGTTCTTTCCCGATTTCGTGCCGGACTACGGCAACAAATACGGCCATGACTACTACAGCATGCCGTGGCTGCGGCACACATGCGTGAACCTGCGGCTCTGCCGGACCATCAGGTCCAGGATCGAGAAGGCCGGGCTGATCGCCCACCCGGCCAGGCGCAGGTCCTTCGGGCCCGAGCCTGCCGCGCTGGTGCAGGAAGTGTTCGCGCGCAACCTCGAATCCTTCGCGCTTCTGGCGAAGGACAGAGGCATCGGCGTCGTCCTCGGCTCGCAGCCGCTCAAGGATCTCACGGAGGCGGAGTTCGACCAGGACGTCGGGGTGAAGAGCTACAATGCGGACATGCACTACCCCCTGCACGAGGAGTTCATCGCCCATCATCGGCGCTTCAACGAAATCATCGAGGCCACGGCCGAGCGGCTCGGCGTCGGCTATGCCGACAATGCCGAGCGCTTCGCCGGCGAGCGCGACTATTTCCTCGACCTCGTCCACTATTCCAAAGCGGGCGTCGAGCTGCTCGCCGAGAACTATGCGGAATCCCTGGCGCCGATGATCGACGGCACGCCCGGGCTGAACGTCAGCGAGCTGCCGAAGACGGACTGACGGCGCGGTGTTTCTCCTCGGCCAGGCGCGCTTCCGCCCTGCCCGCCGCCCTGTCGAGATCCGCGATGAGACGATCGAGGGTCGCATCGATCGCTTCGGAATCCACCGGCGGCACGGGCTCGCCGAAAGCGAGCGGCCGATCCGGCGCGCCGCCGTTCGCGTCGGCAACCGAAAGATCGCCGGCCAGATAGATCTTCCAGCGCGAGCGGTCCGTCGCGGCGGTCACGATTCCGAGCTCGGCAAGATGCTGCAGCATCCGGCCGGCGCCCGGCGCCGAACAGCCGAGATGGCGCGCGACCAGGCTGGCGCTCAGGACCGGCGTCGCCGCCAGGAGGTCGAGGATCAGCGGGGTCCGCGCATGGCGGCGAAGACCGGCGTCGGCCAGGCGGGTGTGCCAGGCCCGGTGCCGTCGCTCGAGCGCGCCGAGGCGCAGCGCGGCGCCCGACGCTTCCCGGGCGAGGGCGGACAGGCTTCTCGCCAGCCATGTCGTCACGGGCTCCTGCTCGCCGGCCGGGCGCGTGGCGCCGAGGGGCAGGCGGCCGCCGAGCAGAGCCGGCGCCGCCTTCGGCAAAACGCCGGCGCGGATCAGTGACAGGGGCAGGGCGAGCCTGAGTAGGCCGGGCGGCAGACGCCGGCCCGCCGCCTGCCGCCGAAGGCCGAGGAGGAGGTCGATCAGCGCCGGATTGTTTCCTTTCCCGGCGTGATGCGAAAGCGTTTGCACGAGCACCGAAAGCCGCTCACCCTCCCCGCCCTCCTGATCTCCGTCCTTCGCTGGTGCGCGGTCGTCCGACTCGTCGTCCCGGCCGGCCGAAGTTCCGCCGTCGTCCAGCCAAAGCGGCGTGAAAAGCTCCGGCATGGTGCCGATGGAGTCGGCTTTTCGCCCTGCCCTGAACAGCGGCGCCATGGTCAGAAACACCCGTCTCGCCGCCGCCAGACCGCCGTCGTCCCCGGACCGGTCGAGCGGCACGCCCGCAAGGTGCAGCATGAGCCGGTCGAGCCGGACCCTGTGGCCGCTTATCCGACTGATTTCAGCCGATGACCGTGCGGTCTCCCGCCAGAGCCAGGCGCGGTGCAGCGGGCTGACCTCCAGCCCGTGAGCGAGCCGGCCGAGCGCGGCCGAAGCGTCGGCGAGCGGCCGCAGCAGGGGCGGCCAGTGAACAGTCTCCGCGGCCGTGATCATGGTGATGAAAGAAAGCAAAATGCATGAAAACTTTCAACAATGCGTGTTTTGAGAATTGGCCGAATTTCGTCAAGTCGGTCCAGCTTCTGGTAGCAGTTGATAAAAGATGTTATCACATGCTTACAGCATGAGAATTCACTTGGCGGCGGTGTCTGGGACGGCCGGTTTGCGCCGCAGATGGGGTTCAGGGGGGAAGTGATGAGAAAGGGAGGAGGGGTGTCGATGAAACAGGGCGAGCTGGTGCGCCCTGCCCTGCCCGTCTCGGATATGACGGCCTTTCCGGTGCCGGCGCAGGTCGCCTCGGCCGGAGACGCCGCTGCCGAGCGGTTCGTCGAGTTCTTCATCGCCACTATCAGAAACGCGAACACCCGGCGCGCCTATTACCGCGCCGCCATGCGCTTTTTCGCGTGGTGCGACCGGGCCGGCCTCGGTGAGCTCGCAGCGCTCCGCCCGGTGCATGTGGCGACCTATGTCGAGGCGCTGACCCGGAGCCACGAGCGCGCCACCGTCAAGCTCCACCTCGCCGCCGTCAGGCGCCTGCTCGACTGGCTGGTCGCGGGCGGCGTTCTCGCGACCAGCCCGGCGACGTCGGTGAAAGGCCCGTCCCTGCAGATGCGGCGCGGCAAGACCAGCGTGCTCACCGCGTCCGAAGTGCGCGCCCTTCTGGACAGCATCCCCCTCACCCGGACCAGGGCCGGGGCGCCGTCGCCGAACGTCGCCGGCCTCAGGGACCGCGCCCTGATCGCGCTCATGACCTTCACCTTCGCCCGCGTCGGCGCGGCGCTCGCCCTTCGGGTCGGCGACGTCGAGCGCCGGAGCCATCGGCTGTGGGTGAGACTGCTGGAAAAGGGCGGCAAGGTTCACGACGTCCCCTGTCACCACACGCTGGATGCGTATCTGACGGAATACCTCGAGGTCACAGGTCTGGGCCGTCGTCCCACGACCCCGCTGTTTCCGACGATCGACCGGCGAACGAAAACGCTGAGCAATACCCCCCTGGCCGACGGCAACACGCGAGAAATGATCGCCCGGCGCGCCAGAGCCGCCGGCATCACCGCGCGCATCGGCAATCACACCTTCCGCGCCTCAGGCATCACCGCCTATCTCGAAAATGGCGGCGTCCTGGAGAAAGCCGCCGCCATGGCCGCCCACGCCTCGACCCGCACCACCCAGCTTTACGATCGCCGGGGCGACCGTTTGAGCCTCGACGAGTTCGAGCGCATTCACATCTGACGGCGCCCGAACCGGTCGGCCTTCGGCGGCGAGGGAATGTTTGGACTTCCTTTGAAGAAAATTGTACCGAGTCAGCCTCGCCGCACGGGTGCGGCGGTCACTCTTCCGCATTCGGCCACCGGAAGGTCTCGAAACATGCCGAATATCGATGACATCCCGAGGCAAGCGGCGCCTTCGCGGCTGCGCACCACCTCGCCCGCGGCGGTCCGGTCGTGAGGGTCGTGCTGGCCGCGGAGGAGGCGGCGGGTGTCCAGGTCCTGCGCTCGATCGCTGGGCTGGAGGGCTGCGCGCTGGCCGCCGTCCTGACCAGTGCTCCGAGCGGCGCGAAGCGCGGCGTGGTGGTCGCCGACGTCGCCGCGAAGATCGGCTGCCCGACGATGCCCGCGGAGCGTGTGCGCGATCCGGCCTTCGCCCGCTGGCTCGGGGACGAAGGCGTCGATCTGCTGATCAACGTGCATTCACTCTACATCGTCCATGGCGACGTGGTCGCGGCGCCGCGCATCGGCAGCTTCAACCTCCATCCGGGCCCGCTGCCGGCCTATGCCGGCCTGAACGCGCCAAGCTGGGCGATCTTCAACGGCGAGGCGCGCCACGCCGTGACCCTGCACTGGATGGCGCCGGGGGTGGACACCGGCGCGATCGCCTACGAGGCCTGGTTCGATCTGACGCCCGACGCCACCGGTCTCAGCTGCAGCATGCAGTGCACGCGCCTGGGCGTGCCGCTGGTCGAGGAGCTGATGGCCGCGGCGCTGCGCGATCACACGACGATCCCGGCGCTGCCGCAGAGCGGGAGGGAGCGAGTCCTCTACAGGAAAGGCGACGTGCCCTTCGGCGGCCGGATCGACTGGGAGCGGCCGGCGGCGGTGATCGACGCCTTTGTCCGTGCTGCCGACTATCACCCGATGCCGTCACCCTGGGGGCATCCTCAAACCACCCTGAACGGTGCCCTGCTGGACGTGGTCAAGGTCCGGCGGACCGGCCGGGCCTGCGACGCGCCGCCGGGCAGCCTGGCGATGGGCGAAGCGGGCGCCGTCGAGGCGGCGACGGCCGACGAGTGGCTCGCGCTCCAGCGGGTCCGGCAGGCGGGCCAGGTCATGCCGCCCGAGGAACTTCTCGAAGCGGGCGGCCGGCTGGAATAGGCTTTTTCGGCCGCTATCCGTTTCGACGCGAGATCGTCTCTGTTTCGAAGCCCTCTTCGAGCCGGACAGGCCGATGATCCCGGACCGCTACCTCGCCCTGCTCTCTTTTTCCGGCGCCAGCTCGCGCATCAGCGCGTCGAGCGCCTGCTCGATCACCTCGCTCACCAGGCGTTCCTCGCCGTCCACCTCGCCGTCCGCGATCCGGTAGACCAGCTCGTGATAGTCGGGGGTCATCTTGGTGGTGAAGGCGCGGATGCGGCCGGAGCGGCGGCCGCGGCGTTTTTTCTGCACGGGCGCTTCTCGGCTTTGAAAACCGGTGCGCTCGGCCACCGATTTCACGCTCGGTCGGTCGTCGACGGTCACGGGCTCGGCCGGCTTCGGCTTGAAGCGGTCGAGATTGCCGAAGGGGTTGGCGCGCTCGTTGGCCATGTCAGGCGGCCTCCTCGTCATGGCCGCCGGCTCCCCTGCCCTTCTGTCCTCTGCCTTCTGCGATGTCGTCGAGCTTTTCCAGGAGCTCGGAGGCGAACGCCTCGGCATTGGCGATCGCGGCGTCGCGGGTGCTGACTTCCTTTTGCGAAAGCTTTTCCAACGAGCCGCCGATCGAGAAGATCGCGCGGAACGGTTCGCGGTCCAGCATCTGGGTGCGGAACATCGGGATGCCGGCGTCCTGCAGGAGCTGCTCGACATGCTGCAGCGTCTTCGGCCGGATCGCCGCACTGGTGCGCGTGATCACCACGGCGAACGGGATGGTGCGCCCGAGATACTCCTCCTGCTCCTTGACCAGCTGGATCGCCTTCGCCGCCTCCTTGCCGTCCAGATGCGAGCCCTGGGTCGGCACGATCACCAGGTCGGCGCGGCTGATGGCATAGGCGACCAGGAGATTGGCGGTGCCCTCGAGGTCGACGATCACGAACGGCGTCTTTTCGGCCGCCGCCTTGATGGTCGGTATGATCGCCTTCTCGCTGGTGCAGGAGACGACGTCGAGCGAAGGCGGACGGCCCGGCAACACCGCCCAGCCGACGATCGGCTGGTTGGGATCGGCGTCGATCACGGTGACCTTGGCGCCGCGCTCGGCGAGCGTGGTGCCGAGCACCAGTGCCGTGGTGCTCTTGCCGACACCGCCTTTGGGGCTGGCGAGGACGATGACAGGCATGAAACCTCCGCGGTTGGATTACGGTAGGCCTACGGTATACCGGTAATCCTACGGTAATCAATTGGTAAACGGTAAGACGCCCTATTTCCGAAGGGCTTACGAAGGGTTTCTGATAGAAGGATATGGGATTACCGTGGGATTACGGTAATATCTTGGAAAGAAGGCGTCCTACGGTAATATAAAAGAAAGACGTAAGCCTACGGTAAGACAATGGTATACCATAGAATTGCCGTAATTCTGCACCTTGCCGGATGATCTCCACGTTATCGGCATGCAGCCTCGATCCTTGAAGGCGAGATGCACGCAGAACAAACCCGGAGAGCCTCCGAACGATGTCAGGCGAGCGGGGCAGGGGAGGCGGCCGGCACCAGCCGAACGTGGCGCTACGCCTGGGCCTGCAGCGCGCCCAGTCCTTCGCGCACCATGACAGCCACCTTTCCGCGGGTGAGCGGGTCCAGAAAACCGAGCGGCCGGGTCGCGCCGACGGGCACGGCCGCGATCCTGGCGGTGCGCACCACGCAGGGCTTGATCAGGCCGGCCGCCGCGAGATCCTCGATCTCGACGTCACCGGACCAGGGGCGATGTCTGGCGCTGGTGATCATCAGGCACCAGGCAAGGCCGCATTCATGAAAGGCCGCGCCGGTGACGACCACCGCCGGCCGAACTTTCCGCTCCGCGGTCTCGACATAGGGAAAGCCGACCTGGATCACGTCGAACGAAGCGAGTGCCTTCATTTGCCGGGCTGCAGGTGCGCGAAGGCCTCATCATCCTCCGGGCTCGCCCATTCGTCGAACACCGCAAAGGGATCGGCGAAGGGATCCAGGGCCCTGGCCGGCGCAGCGCGCACGATAACCTCACCCTCCGCACCCACGGTGGCTTCGACCTGGTCACCCTCGGACACGCCCAGGTGATCCCGAAGCGGCTTGGTAAGCGTGATCTGGTGCTTGCGCGTGATCTTGATGCGAATCGGAGCCATGAACTCTCCTTTGTAGTACGTACTACGTCCTACACTATACCATCTGGCGTCGCCAGCTGATTCACTTGCCTGAGACTCTGCTTCGCCGTCGTCGAAAACCTGGCCGCATACCGTGGGACCCGGGCGCTGGCGATCCGAGTCCACGAGGTGGCCGCGCCACTGGCGTCGCCAGCTGATTCACTTGCCTGAGACTCTGCTTCGCCGTCGTCGAAAACCTGGCCGCATACCGTGGGACCCGGGCGCTGGCGATCCGAGTCCACGAGGTGGCCGCGCCACTGGCGTCGCCAGCTGATTCACTTGCCTGAGACTCTGCTTCGCCGTCGTCGAAAACCTGGCCGCATACCGTGGGACCCGGGCGCTGGCGGTCCGAGTCCATGAGGTGATCGCATCACGGGGAGCCGCGGCGTTCGTACCATTTGCGGCAGAAGCCGAGGAAGGCGGCGTCGGGGTCGCGGGGCGGTTCGGTGATCCAGTCCCGCCATTCGCGCTCCAGGAACTGGATGTCCCAGCCGGGGGCGAGCGTGCGGGCGTCGTGATAGGTCTCGGGGTCGAGCGCGCCGACATCGGCCTGGTCGCCGGCGGGGCAGGGGATCGAGCCCCGGTTTCTGAAGACCACGCGGTCGTCCTCCTCGAGGCTGACCGAATAGTCCGGCATGTAGTGATGCGCCCGGTCCTGGCGGACGATGTTGGTGACCAGGCGCTTGAACTCGCGCGGCGTCGAGCAGGAGCCGCATTTCCGCTGCAGGGTCTCGAGCGAGATGCTCCATTCGTCCTGCCGTCCGCAATGTTTTCGCGCGAGCTCGTACATGCGCCGCTCCAGGGGCTTGCGCAGGCGAAAATAATCGCGGTGCAGGGTGAGCACTTCCTTGTGGTTGATCGCGTCGAACACCCAGTCCGAGAGTTTGACCTCGATCTCCTGCATGCGCCCGTCCCGGGTCTCGCGCACGATGGTGGCGCGGTCGATGATGCTGAAGATGTCGAGCTTTTCCGTGCCGCCGGTGACGATGTTGGTCTCGATCTGCGTGCCCTGCAGCCGGGCGAGCGCCGATTTCAGGCCTTCATAACCGCGCCCGTCGGTCACCCGGTTGGTCGCCTTGAGGAGGTCGTGAGCCCTGAGACGCACGGTCTGCGAGACTTTTTCGCCGCGGTTCAGGGCGGCGATGATCTGGCTGATGCAGTAGATCAGCACGTCCCGATCATGGATCGTGGCGAGGCCCTCGGCCGACGGCTTGACCTCGACATAGTCCTCGCCGCTGACATAGCGCCTGATGCGTCGGTCGGGCTTGGTCGAGAGCGAGAAGATGGGATGCGCCATCGATGCGATGTCGGCCTTCGGGGCGGCATCGAAGATGTCGCAGACGAAAAAATCCTCCTTGTCCGAGCGAATCGGGAGGAGGGGATTGCGCACGTCTTTCGTGATTTCACCCACCATGGGTGGACTATCGTGATTTCACACACAAATGGCAAGCCTTTCGTGATTTCACCCACAAAGAAAAGATTTTCGTGATTTCACACACACCCGCCCAAGATTCGTGATTTCACACACGGCCTTTCGTGATTTTACACACAAAGATTCGTGATTTTACACACGGGGCGTCCGAAATTCACACGGGATTTCATGGGGTTAGAAGACAAAAAATCGCCTTAACACATACTTAACACGAATCTAACACTCTCCACTTGTGGATAATTTCAAAAGCCCGCGGTTCGCTACGCTTCCAAGGCATTCGGCTCCGCCTCATGGCATCCCACCATTCCTACCCTCCGCTCGCTTTGCTCGCTGCGCCCCAAAGCTCCGCTTTGGCCTAATAAGGCCTGCCCTTCGGGCAGTCATCCATCCTTTCACCCCGCTAATTTACCACGGCCTTGAAAGCGAACGGTCAAGGATGGCCTTCGGCCCCCAGCAAGCTGGCGCTACGCGTCCCTGACCGTCCGCACGGCCGTGGCCTCCTGACCCTGTCGAAAGGGGGAATGCCGATCGCACCGCTTCGCGGTGCCGAAGACCAGCCTCCGGCGGGTCTTCAGAGGGAATGAAGTGGACGAGGAGGGATTCGCCTTGCATTCGGATATATGGCATATTTTTTATGGAAGGTAAGGAATTGATCTATGATCAGCTCGACCATCACCGCCAAGGGGCAGACCACGATCCCCGCAGAGATCCGCAGGAAGCTCGACCTTAAACCCGGGGATCGGATTCTCTATCTGGAGGAAGAGGGCAGGGTGCGTATCATCGCCGCCGATCGGCGAGCGAAGGATCTGAAGGGGCTGCTGCCCAGGCCCGAGCGAGCGGTCACCCTGGACGAGATGGAGCATGCGATCGCCACGGGCCGGGCCCGTTGATCGGCCTCGACACCAACGTCCTGATCCGCCACCTCACCCAGGACGAACCGGACCAGGCCGCCCGCGCATCGGCGCTGATCGAGCGACGCTGTTCGGTCGAGGAGCCGGGCTACGTCAATCGGGTGGTCATGTGCGAGATCGTCTGGGTCCTGGAGCGCGCCTATCGCTATGAGCGCACCATCATCGCCGGCTGCATCGAGACACTGCTGCGCACCGCGGACCTGCGAATCGAAAATGAAAAAGCCGCCTGGACGGCGCTCGCCCACTACCAGGACGGCTTCGACTTCGCCGATGCTCTGATCGCCGAGACCAACGCCATGGCCGGGGTCGACGAGACGGCGACCTTCGACAAAAAGGCGTCCGGGCTTCAGGGGTTCGTCGGGGTCTGACCGGAAACGGCGCTAAAGCCGGCCGTCGGAGGCATCAAGGGGGAAGACGGATTTGACGTCGAACAGGACGGCGTCGTCGCGTCCGTAGCGGCGCACGCCCTCGGCACCCGTTTCGCGAAACACGTCGTGGCCGACCGCGAGCACGATCGCGTCGTAGCGGCCCTCCTCCGGCCCCTCGATCAGCTCCAGGCCGTATTCCGCGAACGCCTCCTCCTTGGAAACCCAGGGATCGTGGACGTGCAGGCGGGCGTTGTAGCCGGAAAGCTCCCGCACGATGTCGACCACGCCGGTGTTCCGCAGATCCGGACAGTTCTCCTTGAAGGCAAGGCCGAGGATCAGGATGTTCGCGCCGACCACATGCAGGCCCTTCCGGGTCATCAGCTTGATCACCCGCTCGGCGACATAGGCGCCCATGCCGTCATTGATGCGCCGCCCCGCGAGGATCACTTCCGGGTGATAGCCGACATGCTGCGCCTTGTGGGTGAGGTAATAGGGATCCACGCTGATGCAGTGCCCGCCCACCAGACCCGGCCGAAACGGCAGAAAATTCCACTTGGTGCCGGCCGCCTCGAGCACCTCCCCGGTGTCGATGCCGAGCCGGTGGAAGATCAGCGCCAGCTCGTTGACCAGTGCGATGTTGAGATCCCGCTGGGTGTTCTCGATCACCTTGGCCGCCTCGGCCACCCGGATCGAGCTGGTCGGACAGGTGCCGGCGCGGATGATCGTTTCGTACAATCGATCGACGAAGGCGGCGGCGTCCGGCGTCGAGCCCGAGGTCACCTTCACGATGTCGGCCAGACGGTGCTCCTGGTCGCCGGGATTGATCCGCTCCGGGCTGTAGCCGACGGTGAAATCCCGGTTGAAGACGAGGCCCGAAACCGCCTCCAGGACCGGCACGCAGACCTCCTCGGTGGCGCCCGGATAGACCGTCGATTCGTAGATCACCACGTCGCCCGCCCGGAGATGGGCGCCGACCGTGCGGCTGGCGCTCTCGAGCGGACGCAGATCCGGCCGCTTGTAAGCGTCTATCGGCGTCGGCACGGTCACGATGTAGACGTTGCACCCTTCGAGCGCGCCAGGATCGGCGCTGAAACCAAGGCGATGCGCCGATGCCAGCAGATCCGCCGAAACCTCCCGGGTCGCATCGATCCCCCGCTCCAGCGCCTCGACGCGACCGGGATCGATGTCGAAACCCAACGTCTCCAATTCCCTGCCAAAAGCCACCGCCAAGGGCAGACCGACATATCCAAGACCGACAACGCATAAACGAACGTCGTCCAGAGGCAGCACCATGGGTTGTTTCCTCCAGGCGTTATTTAAAGGTGTAAAAGGCGGCCTTTCGCCCAATCCGGATTTACTACAGGCGGCCGCCTTCGGCTGTCCAGACGGTGGATCGGCTTTCGCCCGGTCCCGCGCTCATCGGGGCCTGCATTCGATGGCCCGATCCCAAAGGGACATGACGGCTTCCGGGCGGAAACGCTCCATCGCGCGGGCGGCCTCGCGTCCGAGACGATCGCGCAGCGCCTCGTCCTCGAACAGCAGCCGGAGACCTTCGGCCAGTTTCTCCGGGTCCTTCGGCGGCACCAGCAGCCCGCTGACCGAAGGTTCGATCATGTCGCTCGGGCCGTAGGCGCAATCGCAGGCGACGACCGGCAGGCCCGCCGCCATCGCCTCGCCCAGGGCATTCGGAAACCCTTCCGACTGGGAAGAGAGGACGAAGGCGTCGGCCTCGTGAATCCAGCCATGCGGCGTCGTGGTCGCGCCGGGCAGGGACACCTGATCCTCCAGGCCAAGCTCTTTCCTGAGCGCGACCAGCCTGTCGCGTTCGGGTCCGTCCCCATAGATCACGAGGGACCAGTCCCGATGGCGATCGCCGAGGCGGGCGAAGGCGCGAAGCAGGTCGTCGAAGCTCTTTTCCCAGGTCAGCCGGCCGGCCGCCACCAGGACCTTCTCCCGCCGGTCCGCGGGCGTTCTCGGCGTCGGAACGATCGGATTGGGAATGACCCGGCGCCGGCCGTCCGCGATGAAGGGCATCGTCTCCTGGATCGCCCTGGTCTGAAACACGACCAGGCTCGCCAGGGGATAGAGCCACCGCGCGAGCCTGTTCCAGAGACGCGCGCCGGGATCGTTCTTCGGGTTGTTGCGGTCGGAGACGATCGTCGCGACGCCCATGCCCCTGGTCGCGACGAGGGTCAGGATGTTGACCCGGCGCAGAAAGGAGATCACGACGTCCGGATTCTCTTCCCTGAACGTGCGCCGAAGCCTTGCGATGCGCTGGATCTGCTGGGTGTAGGAGCCGAGCCGCCGCCGGCCCAGCGCCGGCATGCCGAGCGGCTTCAGGCGAACCGTCTCGGCAAGCTGGAAATAGGGCGTCGTGTCGCCTGCGGCGCCGAAGGTGACGATGGTGACGCGGGCTCCCTTCGCCGCCCAGTGGTTGGCGAGCGAGGTGATCACGCGCTCGGCTCCTCCGAGCTTCAGATCCGCCAGGACCAGACAGATCCTGCGCGCGCCGAAATCGTTCTCCTGATCCATCGATCGCTTGCCTCGTTCTCGTTGCATGCCTGCGCGGCATGTTCTTGGTCGGCGTCATCCGGGAAGGTGATCGCCGGCGAGTTCGCTCAGATATTCTTCGAGATTGGACCAGCCGTCGCCGTCGGCGTCCTTCCAGGCGTCGAAACGGTCGGGATCGACGCTGTCCCGTTCACGCTCCCAGGCGTCGCTCATGCCGTCCCCGTCCCGGTCTTCGGGCACGGTGCCGGCGGCCGGCACCGGATAGCCTCCGACCTGATCCGGATGGTCGATGATCCGGCCGCGCCGCTGCCCGACATCGGCGATCACGCGCCGATCCAGCCGGTCCGGCGACCGCCGGCCCTCGGGCAGCCGGTCGCCGGCGCTTTCCAGCACCGAGGCGAGCAGGCCGTCGACCGGTTCGATCGGCAGCGGCATGGCCTTCAGCGTCAGGGGCCGATCGACCAGCCGGTCGCGCACCAGCGGCGGCAGAATCCGGCCCTGTTCGGCCCCGGACGAGCCGCGATGCACCGGCCCGATATTGTCCCGGGCGTAGATTTTCACGTCGTAGCCGGCCTCGAAATCGAAGATCTCCACCGGATAGGGGGGGCGTGTCTTCGTGGTGTTCGGACCGTACAGCACGAGATTGCCGACATAGTCGACCTCCATCGAGCCGTAGTGGTCGTAGAACTCGCCGAACTGGGAACGGGCGTTGTAGAAGACGTTGTTGACCACCTGCATCGGCATCGAGCTCGAATTGAGGTCGGGATTGCGGTCGTTGTTGTGGGCGAAGAGATTGCCGAAAAGCGTGACGAAGCCGCAGCGATCGCCGTTCTCCGGCGCCGCCGGGATCTGCGAGCAGACCAGCGCTCCCTTGCTGTGGCGTCCCTTCGGGTGGTTGGACTGATCGAGTCCGTAGGCCACGATGCTCCGCTGCAGCGTGAGGTCCCGGGTCGAACCCTGTTCGGCATGCACGCTGAAGACCTGATCGCTGGCGAACATCAAAGACAGCCGATCGAGCATGACGCGCTCGGCGTTCTCCACCAGGATGGCGCTCACCGCCGGTGTCGGGACGGCGCCGGGTCCCGGCCGGCTCTTGATGTTGCGGATCAGCACGTCGTGGCTGTTCTTGATCATCAGCGGTGCGCTGCCGTCGTTCCTGGCGCTGAGGCGCAGCTGCAGGCCGTCGCCCGGCGCCGTCTGTCCGGCGAGATAGACGTTCGGCTGGACGACGATGCTGCGATCGAGCGCGATGGTGCCGCTGGTCTCGACGATGCACACCCGCGGCATGTCGAGGGCCTCCAGGCAATCGCGAAGCGTGCCCGGGCCGCTGTCCGCGGTGTCGGTGACCTTGATCACGGCGCCGCCGCGCCAGCCGGTCGCCGTCCGGCCGTAGCCGACGGCGCCCGGAAAGGCCGGCCTCGAGGAAAAGGACGACGAGGCCGCCGGTGTCCGGCCGGTGCAGGTGGCCGTGGCCAGCAGGATCGCGATCAGGCCGAGCGTGATCGCCGTCCGGCCGGGCAGGGTCTTTGCGGTCACCATGAAGCGGCGGCGAAAGGAACAGGTCGGGGGAAAACCATCAATCGACGTAGTAGCGGCGATATTTCTTGTAATGCTGCTCGGCGTCGCCGAAGGCGAGCTTGGCGTGCTTCTTGATGTTGATCCGCGTCAGCACCACGCCGGCGACGGAGGTGTCGTGCTGGGCGAGAGTCTTCAGGGCGTTTTGCGCGACATCGACCTTGGTGTGCCCCCAGCGCACCGCGAGAATGACCGAATCGGCCTGGCGTGCGGCGACGCGGGTGTCGGAAATGCCGAGCACCGGCGGCGCGTCCAGAATGATCTGGTCGTATTCCTGGCGCATGTCCGTGAGAAAACTCTTGAGTTCCCTGGACTCGAGACAATGGACCGGATTCGGGATGCCGGGCGATCCCGGAATGATCGAGAGATCCTTGATGCCGGGCTCGGTGTGCAGCGTCTGCTCCCAGGTCTTGGTGCCGTTCAGGTAGTTGACCACGCTGCTGTCCGGGCGGACGCTCTGCATCTGACCGCCGATGCTGGGATTGCGAAAGTCGAGGTCGACCAGAAGGGTCCGCGTGCCGCTTTCCGCAAGCGAGGTCGCAAGGCTGAAAGCGAGGGTGGTCTTGCCTTCATTGGGCAGTGACGAGGTCACCAGGATGATCTGGGGGCGCTTCGAAACCCAGCCATATTGCAAGGCGATATGGATGTTGCGCACCGATTCGGCATAGCCGGAAAGCGGCTTGTCGTGCAGGTACCGATGGGGGGACTGCTTCGGGTTCTTGAGTTCTGGCACCATGCCGAGCGTCGGCAGGCCGAGGGTCTGTTCCACCTGACGGGCATGGCGCAGGCCGCGCTCCAGGCCTTCGCGGATCAGGGCGATCAGGCCGCCTGACAGCACCGAGGCGACGAAGCCGGCGACGAAGATCACGCTCGGCTGCGGAAAGGTCGGCTGCGGCGGCGGCACGGCGAGGGAGACGACGCGGGCGCCGGCGTCGATCAGTTCCTGCTCTTCGTTGAGGAACTTCAACCGGTTGAGAAAGCGGGTGTAGAGGTCGCGGTTGGCCTGGGCTTCGCGCTCCAGCTCGGCGAGCTCGACCTCGGCCTTGTTGCGCGTGCCGAGGGTGTCCTTGGCCGCCGACAGCCTGGCGCTCAGGTCGAGGGAACGTTCCTTGGCGATCTCGAGTTCGTTGGTCAGAACCGCGACGATCTTCTCCATCTCCAGCCTGGTCTTCTGCTGGAGGCGGCGTTTTTCCGCTTCGATCTCCAGGATGCGCGGATGATTGGGGCCGAACTCCTCGCGCAGCTGAGCCTCGCTGCTGAGCAGAACGAACTCCTGCTGGCGGATCGCGGCGATCGCGGGCGAGGTCGTGACTTCGCTGATCGACGCCAGGCCGTCACTGCTCTCCAGAGAGGAGCGGATGATCTGGAGCTTGCTCTGCTTTTCCGCGACCGTGGCCTCGGCGACGATCAGGTTGTTGCTGATCTGCGCGATTTCCGCATCGTTCAGGGATCCCCTGCCGACATTGATGATCTTGTTCTCGATGCGGAACTGAGCAATTTCCCGTTCGGTTTCGATGACCTTCTGACGGAGCTCATCGACTCGTTGATTCAGCCAGCCGGTGGCCTCGTCCGAGCCGGAACGGCGGTTGCGCAGCTGATCCTCGACGAAGAATTCCGCGACGGTGTTGGCGACGGCGGCCGACTGGACGGCGTTGGTCGAGGTGTAGCTGATCGCGACGATCGAGGAGAAGCCTTCCTGGCGGGCGCTGAGCCCGGAGATCAGCTTGGTCACCGCGAGGTCGAAGAGCTCCTCCTCGGTCAGGTTCGCGGCCGACGCGGGGCCGCCGGCGCCGCTGCCGGCGATGCCGGTCTGGGAAAGCAGGGGTATGCGGTCCAGCCAATTCGCGAAAATGGTGAACGCCGAAGGCTCGGCCCGAGGCGCCAATGTGGGGTTGAAAAAGGGATCCTTCAAAAGCTCGAGACGTTCGATCACGGCCGCTGCGAAGGACCTGGACGTCAGAAGGCGCGTATAGGTCTCGATTTCGCCTTCGTTGTTCGGCGCCCCTTTTCCTTGCGGCGTCTCCTTGATGACGTCGGTCTTGTCGCCGGTGAGCAGCAGCTGCGAGGTCGCCCGATATTGGGGTGTCATGCTCGCCGAGACCACGGCCGATGCCAGCGTGATGATCGCGATGCAGGCGAGGATCAGCCCGCGCCGGCGCCAGAACACCGAGAGCAGATCCTGGAGAGGCTGAGGCGCCGCCGGCGCCTGCGGGTAGAGGCCGGCCTGGGAGGGGTGGCGATCCGCGGGCTGCAGATGCTCGGCGCCTAGTCTGTTCTTTTGGTCGTCGTTGGTCATGGGTCTCGATCTTCAATGACGGCAGTCATTTCGGACGATACGGATCGAAGAACTACGGGATAATGAAAGGGATTTCCTTCGGCCCGTCGGGTCAATTATCCGAAGCCGCCTGCACCGACGGAACCAACATCGTCATGTTCCAAAGCGCGTTCGAATCCAACGACACATCGCAACCGAAGCAACCGAGCATTCACCGCGAACCTGAAGCTGTCTAACGTATTTTTCGAGTATTTCATGCATATCGCCAAACCCTACAAATGATCGCCGAGAATGTCCATTGCTACATCGTGTGCGCGTACTTGCGGATGTTCTTTTCGCATCCCGGTGGAACCGCCGGCCGCGGCCCAGCCGCGAGATGCGAGGCCGATGACCGGAGCCCGCGCGCCGCGGTCAGTCGACGCCGAGTTTGGCGTGAAGCTTCGGGATGCCGCCGCCCTCGACGGACCAGCCGGTCAGCGCCAGGCAGCGGCCGTCGCCGCAGGCGACCAGGAGGCGCTCGCCGTCGACCGCCTGAATTTGCCCGGGCAGGCCGATATAGCGTCGACCGTCCTCGGCGTCGGCGGCGTCGAGAATGGTCATTCTGGTCCCGTCGCTGAAGGTGAAGGCGCCGGGATAGGGGGGGCCGACCGCGCGGATCAGCCGGAGAACGTCGTCTGCGGGCTGTTTCCAGTCGATCAGCCCGTCCTCGGGCCGCCGTCGGGCGCAATAGGTGGCGAGATCGTGGTCCTGCGCCTGTCTGGGCGGCTGATCCAGGCGGAGGCTCGCCAGCGCCTCGGGCAGCATGGCGCCGAGGGCCCGCATATGCTTGGCATACAAGGTCGCCGCGGTTTCGTCCTGCTCCAGCGCGAAGCCCTGCTGCGCCAGAATCGGGCCGGTGTCCATGCCCTCGTCGATCCAGAAGAGCGTGCTGCCGGAGCGCTCTTCTCGCATCAGGATCGTCCACGGGATGACCGCGCGGCCGCGCATCCTGGGCAGGGGAGCGGGATGGTAGCCGATGGTGCCCATGCGCGCGATGTCGAGAAAGTGCTGGCCGCAGATCTGCGACCAGCCGATGACGAAGACGTAGTCCGGCGACAGCGCGCGCAGCCGGTCCAGGGTGGCCTCGTCGTTGACGTTGGCGCTGTGGAAGACCGGGACGTCCAGCGACAGGGCGTCGTCGTTGAGATCGACGAAGTCCGAATGCCGGCCCGCGCGCTCCGGCGGCAGCGTGATCAGAAGATCGGGGCCCCATCCGGCTGCCGCCATGGCGTGGAGGGCGACCTTCGAACTCTCAACGGCGCCGATCAGAACCGAACGCATAGTCGACGGCCTGGTTGACGGATCGCTGGTCGAGACGCTCGCCGAAGAGCACGACCTGGATGGTCTTGAACAGGATGCGCATGTCGAGCCAGAAGGAGCGGTGGTCGACATACCAGATGTCCATGGCGATCTTGGCCTCGGGGTCGAGAAGGGTGTTGCCGTTGACCTGGGCCCAGCCGGTGAGCCCCGGGCGGACATGGCCGCGTTTCTCGCCGAGCGGGCCGAAGCTGTCCACGGTGTCGGCATAGAGAGGTCTCGGCCCCACCAGGCTCATCTCGCCCATCAGGATCAGCCAGAGCTCCGGCAGTTCGTCCAGGCGGGAGCGGCGGAGAAAACGGCCGAGTGCGGTGACCCGCGCCTCGTCGGGGAGGAGATTACCGTCGGCGTCGCGCGCATCGGTCATGCTGCGGAACTTGACCAGTGTGAAGCTCTCGCCGCCATGGCCCGCGCGTTTTTGGGCGAACCAGACGGGTCGGCCGAGATTGAGGCGCACCAGGAGCGCGATGATCAGCATGGGAAGACAGAGCAGCATCAGACCGATGCTGGCCGCCAACATGTCGAAGGCTCGTTTGATCATGACGTGTTCTGCATCGTCGGGGTTCGAAATCCTGTCGAGCGCCGCGGGGCTGCTCTCAAATTTCGGAACAGTCGAAAGACCGCCGCGGACTGGTCTGGGCGAAGTCGAATTTCCCACCGCGAACCAGCAGAACTTCGTAGTCGGAATCATGTAAAATATCAATCGTTTTTGCGGTAATGTCGGCGCAATTGTACCTTGATGTGTCTTTTGTGGAGAACGCGCTCCGGTTTTCCGGGAGCGGGATCGCCCGATGGTGACGCCGGGCGGCGTGCTTCGGGCCGGGACAGGGGGCGTTTTCGCGCGGAATCGTGTGCTTGCGGCGCAGGGTCGGCGTGCCGGGGTCAGCGGTCGAGCTGGTGGCGGATCGGCCAGAGATAGTCCGGCAAGGGGTCGTCGTTCCGGGCGGCGACGAAAGCGGCGAGGGCGGTCAGGTTTTCGGCGAAGCGGCCGGCGTGGATCCGGTCGTCCTCCACCCATCGGCCCTGATCGTCGAGCGCCCCGACGATCGCCCCGACCTCGGCTTCCCCGATGACAGGAGCGCTGCCGTTCCACCCGGACGGGGCTTCGCCGCCGGTGGTCTGCCGGCGATAGCGCTCCAGCACCGCCGGGATGTCGAAGGTGCTCTTGAACCTGTAATGGTCGGGCAGGACGTCGTCGTCATAGGTGACGCGGTAGTCGGTGTCGACATAGAGCGGCCGGTTGCTGCCGAGCGCGTAGAAGCGGGACCAGTCGCCTGCCGGCAGGCGCGACCGTCCGAGCCAGCGGACGGCGGGGGCGGCGCCTTCGAGATAGCGTGTCTCGCCGGTGGCCGCATGGAGATCCAGGAGCGCTTCGATCGAGCCCGCGGTTTCGCTCGAGGTGATCGCCGGCGGCTCGAACCGTCGACCCCAGATCGGCTCGAGATCGGCGTTGTAGAGCTGCGCCCAGCCCGGCTGCGGCTCGGGCATGCGCGCCGACAGCAGGAATTCGCCGGCGCGCCGGGCGGTCGCGAGATAGGCGGGTTCGCCGTAGACGTCGGCGGCGAGCAGCAGCAGGCGGATGACGTCGCGCACCACATGGTCGTTGACCAGATAGAGCTCGCCGCCCGGCTTCACGTAGTCGCGCGACCAGTCCGCCGGATAGCGCGCCCGCCAGGCCGAGGTGGTGAGCGCGTTCGGCATCTTGAAATCGAAACGTCCGGGCCAGGCCCCGTTCGGATATTGCGCCTCCAGGAGTCGTTCGAGGCCGTAGAGGGCCGCGTCGCCGGCGCCGCCCGAGTCCTCCTGAAGCTCGGCGTTGAATCGTATCAGGAAGGTCAGGGAGGACTGGGTGATGTTGTCGTCGATGGAGGTGGCGTTCTTGAGCTTGTTGCCCTTGATGGCCGCGCAGTCGGGACGCCCCGAACCGATGTCGACCCGGTAGCACCAGGCCTGGCGCGCGGCCGGCTCGAACTCCAGCAGACCCTGCCAGCCGCCGGATTCGAGCTGGGTGCGGATCAGCGCGTCCGCCGTCTCCCTGGTCGCCTCCAGGAACAGCGGCCGTCCGGTGGCCTCGAAGGCGGCGAGAAAAGCGAGGCCGACCGCGGGCGTGCCCGGGGGCTGGCTCCATCCCTGGCTGAGATTGGTGATGCCCTCGCCCCGGCGCCTGGCGAGATCCGAGGCGTCGTAGATCCAGACATAGCTGCCGTCGACCGACAGCCGTTCTCGAAAGAAGGTCGCGGCTTCGACCATGGCCGCCTCGACGTCCGGCTCGGCCGCTCGCGCCGGACAGACCGCGAGAAGCGTCAGGACCATGACCGCCGCCAGGGCGGATGGGGGCGGGCATGTCGGGCGCATGGCTACAAGCTTTCTCGATCGGCGCCGCGGCCGCAGCGATGCGCAGGCCGTCGTCGCGCCAGCATGGGCTCGGGGTCGAAGAAAACGCAGCGTAGAAGGCGGCCGTCGCCGGCACAACCGGCAGCGCCGCTTCCCCTTCCTGTCGCGCGGCCGGCCGGCGCTGCCCGCCGGCCTCAGGACGGGTAGGGCATCAGCGCTTCTTCGCCGCGCATGCCGTTCAGGAGAATGCTGCCGTCGAGTTCGACGCGATCGTCGCCCGGCCACCAGTAGACGGGAAAGGCGGCCCCCTTCATATAACCGGTGGTTTCGAGCGCGGAGACGATCATCTCGGAGGTGGACCGGGCCTCGATCCAGTGCACGCCGCTCGCCGCCAGATGGCAGGAGGTCTCGCTGGCGATCCAGCCATAGGTCTCGGGGTCGTGGCGGGCCGACTGGACGTGCAGCAGACGCGCGGCCTTGTAGGGGCCTTCGCGGAAGATGCGGCTGAGCGACAGGCCCACGGTCTCGCCGTTCAGCTCGAAAGCGAGCCAGATGAAGCGGCCTTCGCCATCGGGGGCCGCGCTGAACCAGCGCGCGGTCGTGCGATCGGCGAGGGCGTAGAGTGCGAAGCTGTCCTCGGGCGGCGGCAGGTCCGGCAGATCGTCGGCGGATGCGATCGCGCGCACCGACGCCGGCTCGGACGGCGGCGCGAGTCGCCTCGGCTTGCGAAAGCGAAAGGGCAGGAGCGTGCCGGTGATGTCGGGAAGGGTGCTGAGCTGCATCTTGAGCCGCTTGGTCAGCCCTTTGACCGCGACACCGACGCCGGCCGCGAACACGCATTGCTGCTGCTCGCACACCACCTGCCATTTGAGCTTCGGCAGCACTGCCTTGGTCACTTCGGAATTGGTGGTGGCGACGATCGGCTCCGGTTTCTTCATCAGGGCCTGGAGCACCTTCAGGCTTGCGAGCGGCCTGTAGTCGGGCAGACAGAACCATTCGCCGGTTTCGCGCACGCGCACGCGCCGGCCGTCGACCGTGTAGGGCCGGACGAAGGAATCGATGAAGGCCACGCAGCGGTCGCCGTCGAAGGCCGCGACCGCCGCCCAGTCCGGCCGGTCGAACAGGCGCCAGCGCAGGAAATCGTCGGCGACGCCGTCCGGCCATTGCCGTTCCCAGTAGAGCATCAGCAGCTGCCGGACGGCCGGAAGGTGCTCGGCGGTCACGTCGACGCAGGTGACGGCCATCTCACGCCCCTCCCTTGGCCGCCGCCGCGGTCGGGCGGGCGGCGGGTCCGGCCTCGAGCCCGGCGTCGCCGGCAGCCGGCTGCCGTTCGGCGACGAAGCGCGCCATGTTGTCGATGGTCAGAAAATTCTCCATCTCCAGGTCGTCCAACTCGGTGGTCACCGAAAATTCGGTCTCCATGAACATCACCACGTCGATGAGCATGAGCGAATCCAGAATGCCGGCCTCGATCAGATCCTCGCTGGTCGAGGACAGGTCGACCTGAAACTGCTCGCGGAAGAATCGGGTCAGGGATTGTTTTATGTCGTTTTCGTTCATTGGTTTCGTCAAACCCTTTTGAGAGACGATCGAAAAGAAGGCGTTCACCAGGTCTGTCGACGACCGCGCTGCCGTCCGATCCGGTCGTCGCTCGCCGGCCGGCCGTCGTCAGCCGCCGGCCGGGCCCGAATTCGCGGCGTCACCGGCCTGTTCCGCCCGGAACATGGCGGTCAGCGCCACCCGATCGACCTTGCCGTTGGCGTTGCTCGGCATGGCGGCCATCTTCTTCCAGGACACCGGCAGCATGTAGCGCGGCACCAGTTTCGCGAGCTTCGCCCTGACCTCCTGCGGCGACGGGTCATGGCCGTCCGCCGGCGCGAAGGCGGAGCAGATGTTGTAGCTGCCGAACTCGACCTCGATCGCGACCACGGCGACCTGACCGATCTCGTCGAGGCCGGCGAGCGCGGTCTCGATCTCGCCGAGCTCGATCCGATGCCCGCGCGACTTGATCTGGCTGTCGGCGCGGCCGATGAAGTGGATTTCTTCATCCTCGCCGACATAGCCGAGATCGCCGGTGCGGTAGATCAGCCCGCCGTCCGTGCCCGGGCGCGGCCTGAACGCCGCCTCGGTCCTGTCCCGGTCCCGCCAGTAACCGTCGGTGACGCCGACGCCGGCGATCCAGATGTCGCCGGTCTCGCCCTTGGGCAGAGGCTTCAGATCCTCGTCCAGGATCAGCATCTCCTCGCCGCCGCAGGCCTTGCCGATCGGCACGCTTTCCTTGGGATCGGCCGGTATCGACGGCACCGTGTGGTAGCTGCTGGCGATGGTCGCCTCGGTCGGTCCGTAGAGATTGGTGAAGGCGACGTGCGGCAGCTTGTCCATCCAGGTGATCAGGGAGGGCGTCGGAAACACCTCGCCGCACCAGATCAGGCGCTTCATCTCGGGAAAATCGCCCTGTTCCACGGCATCGAAGCGGGTCAGGTAGGTGAGCACCGAGGGGACGGAAAACCACTGGGTCAGGCGGCGATCGCGCATGAACGCGATCAAGCCCTTGGGGAACAGATTGAGCTTGGCCGGCACCAGATGCACTTCGGCGCCGGCGGCGAACGCGCCGTAGAGATCGAAGGTCGAGAGATCGAAATGCAAGGGCGAGTGGCAGGACACCCGATCCTGCCCGTCCATGCCGAAATAGGCTTTGGCCCAGTCGACGAAGGCGACGACGTTGGCGTGGGTGACGATCACGCCCTTGGGCTGGCCGGTCGAGCCCGAGGTGAACAGCAGATGGGCGGGCCCGGCGCCCGGCTGCAGCGCCGCGGCGAGCGGCTCGTCGTTCAGGGCCTCGGCGTCGGCCTTGGTGAAGCGCGGTTCGATGCCGATCCCGGCCGGCTCGGCCCCGGTCGCGTCGCCTTCGTCCATCCAGACGAGGTCGGGACGAGCATCGGCGGCCATGGTCGGCATCAGGCTTTTCAGCTGGGCGAGCGCAGCCTTGCCCGTGCAGATGAAACGGCATTCGGCGGCGGTCAGGATCTTCTCGATGCGCGCGGCCGGGCTTTCGGGGTCGACCGGCACGTAGAGCCCGCCCGCCTTGAGCACGCCGAGCATGGCCGTGACCGCGTCCGCGGATTTCGGCAAAAGAAGTCCGACCCGGTCGCCGGGCCGGCAGCCGCCTTCGAGCAGCAGGCGTGCGATCTGGTTGGAGCGGCGCTCCAGCGCCTGATAGTCGACGGTTTGATCGCTGTCCACCAGGGCGATCGCCTCCGGACGGCGTTCCGCCTGGCGGGTCACGTAGTCCTGAAGGCGCGGCGCGGTCATCGGAAACTTTCCTCGGCCAGGTCGAAGGCCTTCCTGACGGTGAAGAGCTCCTCCTCGCTCGGCGGAATGTCGAGAATGTAGGTGGTGAAGCCCGCGCGGATGTAAGCGGCGATCTCGGCGGCGACCCGGTCAAAGCTGCCGACCAGATAGGGGCAGAACGTCTTGTAGCTCTGGAAGGGTCGGAGCCAGTAGGGGCTCTCGGCGTCGGTCGCCGCCTCGGGCCATTCCGAGAGGCTCTTGTGCCAGGAGGAATCCGAGGTCTTCATCGCCATCTGATGGGCGATCTCGCCGCGGCGGTCGGGCGGAAAGCGTTCCTCCGCCACGCGCCACGCCTCGTCGGCATCGTCGCGGGCGATGACGCCGATGCGGATGCCCATCCTGCCCGACGGCTCGCCCTCGATCGGCGGGTAGGCGCTTTGGGGTTGCGGATATTGCACGGCCACGGCGCCCAGAGCCTCGGCGGCGGCAAGGCCAGCCTCGGACGAGCCGGAGACGAACACCCCCGGCGCCAGCTCCGACGGGAGCGGCGGGGTCAGTTTGAGATTGTTCACCTTGTAATAGATTTCGTCATGCGAAATGCCGCGGCCCGCGGCCGAGTTGGCGGTCAGATTCTGGATGATCCTGGAATATTCGACCAGACGGTCGTAGCGCGGATCGTGGGGCGTGAAGTCGTTCAGCGCCTCCAGGTCCCGCACGAAGCCGCCGGCGACCATGTTCAGATAGATCCTGCGGCCGTGCAGATGGCCGAAGGTCGCCACCATCTTGGCGACCGCATAGGGGTGCATGTAGACGGGCTGCACCGCCACCAGCGGGGCCAGGGTGTCGGTTACCTGGATGATCAGCTGAGAGACCAGCCAGGGGTCGACCAGACGGTTGTCGGTGTAGACCAGGATGCCTTTGCAGCCGATCGCCTCGCTCCAGCGTGCGATTTCCTGAACCTGTTGCCGATAGGAGGCGCCGGGACCGGCGTCGATCGGTGTCGGTCCGGCCGATGGCGGACATGTCGTGAACAATTCGATTGCTGGCCGCATGCCCCGCCCGTTCTCCTTGGAGGTGCGAAAAAGGCGGTTCATGGCATGGAATCGACGGTATTTCAATGACATTAGAGACACATTTTAATGGTATTTTGCATGACGAACTCCATCGTATGCCGAAATGCTCTCCGATCGGCCGAAACTCCCTGAAAAGAGCGTGAAACACAGGCCGCGTTCGGGCGGGAGCGCGACCTGTCCGCGGCCGGTCGATCGATGGTCCCGAGGCTCCGTCGCCGCCGACGGGCGGTCCATTCGTCGGCTATGCGGGTCGATTACAAAGATCTCTTGTGGGTAGAAAAGCGAATGGTGACCAGGCCAGGGTCTTCATCCATTTCAACGAAAAAAATATTGTAAAAACAGTTCGTTATCGAGTGTCGAGCCGCTTTACAATAAGTGGAATTTCTTCTATGATTTTTCCTGAAGCCTTGCCGATTCCGTTGCGTCGAATTCTGCCTTTCAGAGGATAAAACGATGGACCATGGTGACGACTCCCGCGATTCCCTCTCCGGTTCGGAATCTTCCGGCAACGACACCGTCGCCGATCAGGAGCGCCGTGATCTGCTGACCGGGCTCGGGCGGTTCGCCTATGCCGCGCCGGCGCTCGCTTTGCTGACCCAGCCCAAGCTCGCGCAGGCCGACTACGGCGGCGCGCGGGGCGGCACCCGCGACGGCAGCCGCAGCAAGACCCCGGATCGCGGCTGACCGCAGCCTGACGACAGGGCGCTGGCATGTCCGGCCTTTCGCGCCCGGCTCTGCGCCGGGGGATCGCGAGGGCGGCGTTCACCGAGGGTGACGTGCTGCACGATTCGCGATCGGGCCGCCTGTTCGTCCTGAACCCCTCGGCGTCCGATGCGCTGAACGCCTTTCGGAACGGCGAAAGCGAAGGCGACATCATCGACCGGTTCGTCAGTCGGACCGCCCTCGATCCGCGCGCCGCGCGCGAAGATCTGCGCCGCTTCACCGACGCCCTCGACCAGGCCGGATTGCTGGAGACCGGCAAGCCGGCCGACATGTCCGGACGCGCCCTGCCGCCGCCGCGGGATCGGGCGGCGGCGCTCGACGCCCGTTACCGTCTCGGCGACCGGACGATCCGGGTGGTCTGCCATCCGGCCGCCGTCGCCGCCGCCTTCGGGCAGGTCGCCGAACCCTGCCGCGTCGCCGACGACGAACCCGCGCACACCCGCCTCACGCTGTTTCGGCGTGGCGACGTCTTCCACCTTCTCGAAAACGACCGGATCGTCGATCAGCTGTCGAGCGTCCGTTCGGCGCGCTGGGCCCTGGTGCGGGAAGTGGTCGGCGAGGGCAGGGGGCGGCCATGGCAGGCGCTCCTGCATGCGAGCGCGGTGCTGACGCCGAAAGGCTGTCTCCTGCTCTGCGGCGAGAGCGGCGCCGGCAAGAGCACCCTGCTCGCCGGCCTCGTCCATGCCGGCTTCCCCTTCGTCGCCGACGACATCGTGCTCATGGAGCGGGCGACCGGCCTGATCTGGCCGACGCCGATGGCGATCAGCGTCAAGGACAGCGGCTGGCCGGTGGTCGGAGCGCTCTTTCCCGAGCTCGAGCGCGCGCCGGTCGTCCGCTTCGGCGGCCGGGTCATGCGCTATCTCCATCCCGGCGAGGCGCGCTGCGCCGCCGACGCCGGCCATCCGCTCGCCGGCGTCCTGTTCGTGCGCCACGGCCACGGCGAGGCCACGGCGCTGACGCCTCTCGACGCGACGCGGTCGCTGGTTCTGCTGGGCGAGGGCGGCAGCATTCTGCCCGACACCGACGCCGGGCTGTCGGCGTTTCTGGAGCGTTGGCGAAGGACGCCGGCCTGGACCCTGCGCTACGGCCGGCTCGACGACGCGATCGGGCGGCTGTCGAGTTTGACCGGCCGCTTCGACGAAGACCAGGCCGGCGCTCCCGCTTTTTGAGGAGCCGCCTGTGCCCGGACCTGCTGCGCACCGCGGATTCCCGACCCGTCTGGACCTTCTCTGCGCCTGTCTGATCGCCGGCCTGGGCGGGCGGCGCCTGGACGACGAAACGGCGTCGCTGCTGTCCGCGCCGGCCATGGACCACGGCCGCCTCGCCCGGCTGGCCGGGCGCCATCTGGTGACGCCGATGCTCGCCGGCTGCTTCGGCGAGGCCGGCCTTCGAGAGCGTCTGCCGGCGGATTTCGTCCGCTATGTGACGCTGATGCACGAGCGGAACCAAAGGCGCAACATCGCCCTTCGCCGGCAGATCCGGGAGGCCGCGGCGGCGCTCAACGCCATCGGCGTCGAACCGGTGCCGCTGAAGGGTGCGATCCGCCTCGTGGACGATCTCTACCCCGACATCGGCTGGCGTTTCATGCGCGATCTCGATTTTCTGATCGCGCGCGAGCGCCTGGACGAGGCGCTCGCCTGCCTGCAGCGGGAGGGCTATCGCCTTCCGGCCGGCGCATCGGACCACGACGACCGCCATCATCTGCCGCCGCTTCATCGCGACGGCGAGGAGGCCGTGATCGAGCTCCACACCGATCTCCTTTCGGAAAACCGGCAGCTTTGCCCCGCCGACGGCGTGCTGGCGCGCTCGATCGGCGTCGAGCTGGACGGGGCGGCGGTCAGGCTGCCCGATGCGGCCGATCAGCTCGGCCATCTGATCGGGCACGACCTGAACGACGGGTTTCTCCGCCGCTCGTCCATGTTTCGCCTGCGCAGCACGCTCGAGGCGGCCCTGCTCTGCCGGGACGGGGGCGTGCCCGAACAGGTCCTGGCGCGCTGCGAGGGGCGGGCGCTGACGTCAGGCGTTCGGACGGCGCTCGGCCTCGCGGCCCGCTATTTTCCGGGCCTGGCGCCGTCGCTCGCGGACAGTGGGGCCAGCCTGCGCCGCCGTGCCCGCTGGCTCGGCGCCCTGGAGCGGCTCGACGAGAGCGGCAGGCTCAGGCGCTTTCTCTGGTTCGCGCGTCTCAGAATCGCCAAATTGCTGAAGCAGCCCGACGAAAGGCGGCATCTGGCCGCGCACATGCTGTCGCCCGGCTATCATCAGCGCTGCGTGCGGCGGCTGCGGCGGCTCTGGGCGAGCGACTGAGGGCTTTTCGGGCGGGCGCGCTCAGCCGATGTCGCGCAGCAGCATGAACTCCTCGGCCGCGTTCAGCCCGACCCTGACGCCGACGCCGGCCGCGATCGCACGGATCGCTTCCGACGAGCGCGGATGGGGATAGGGGCGGGTTTCGGTGTCGTAGCAGGCGAGCGCTTCGATCTTGGTCTCGAGAAACGCCTCGATGTCGACATAGCTGGTGGCGACGAAGGGACGCTTCAAAAGCGGCACGTCCCATTCGGTCGCCGACGGGGTGGGGTAGGCGAGCAGGCGTTTGACGAAGGCGCCGGGCCTCGGCCTGGCCACCACCAGGGTGGATTCGAAGATGCGCACATGGTCCCGGTTCACGTCGGGATAGTGGGTGTAGATGGTGTTCGGCCGAAAGGTGGCGACGTGATCGCCGATGAAGTCGTTGAGCTTGACGTGGGGCACGCCGTCGAGCTGCATGTCCGGTAATTCGCCATGCACCACCTCGCTGACCCCGAGGGTCCGGCAGCAGGCCTCGAGCTCCTCCTTCTTGCGCGCGCGCTTGACGTGATCGCCCGGATACTGGGTGGAGGAGCCGTCGGTGACGATCAGGACATGCACGGTCTCGCCGGCCGCCGAAAGCTTGGCGATGGTGCCGCCGACCCCCAGCACCTCGTCGTCGGGATGGGCCCCGATCACCAATGTCGTCATGGTTTTTCTTTCCGTTTTCTCGTTCGATTCCCGCCGCCGGTTCTCATCCCGCCCCACCCGAACCTGGCCGCATACCGCGGGACCCGGGCGCTGGCGGTCCGAGTCACTGAGGTGGCCACGCCACGTCGGCGCCGCGCTCGAAGCGGCGGCCGTCGGTGTAGACTTCGGTGAGATCGGGGACGCGGCTGGTGATCGCGGCGTTGTTGTGGATCAGGCAGAAATCGCCGACCTCGACGTCCAGGAGGATCGAGGCGCCCATGCCGACGACGCTGCCGCGGCCGACCTTGGCATTGCCGCCGATGGTGGCGCCGGGCGTGATGTGGGCGTGGTCGCCGACGGTCACGCCGTGGCAGACCTGGCTGCCCTGGTTGATCAGGACGTTGGCGCCGATCCGGCATTCCGCGCCGACCACGGCGCCCGGAAACACCACCGAGCCCGGGCCGATGGCGACGCCGGGCGCGACATGGGCGTCCCGGCTGACCACCGGCGGGACGACGAAGCCGTGATCGAGCAGGAGATGAAAGACCTTCGCGCGGACCCCGCCCTCGTCGACGCCGCCCTCGCCGACGCCGCCGACCCCGACATAGGCGAGGCGCACCCCTCGATCGTGCAGCTCCTTCATCCGCTCGGACGGTCCGATCACCCTGACGCCCTGATGCACCTCCTGGTCCTGCATGGCGGGATCGTCGTCGAGGCAGCCGATCACGGTGACGCCCTGGCCGCTCAGCGCCTCGATCACCGCCGCCGCATGGCCGCGCCCGCCGAGCAGGATCGCCTCGGTCCGGCCGAGCGCCGCCGGCGTCGCTCTGGCCGCGCTCTTGGCGAGGGCCTGGACCGCGTCCGTGGTGACCCGTCCGTCCGCCGCCGCCGGCACCTGATCGAGATCGACGCCGAGTTTTTCCGCGAGCTGGCGCGCCTTGGCGGTAACGTGGCGCTCGACCGCGGCGGCGGCCGCGGCCGTTTCGTCGCCGACGTCCTGGTCGGAGAGCACGAACAGCAGCGCACCGACATCGACGAAATCGCCGAGCCCGGCCTCGATCGCCGCCACCCGGCCGCCCTGCTCGGCGACGATCTCGGCGGTCGCCTTGGTGCTCTCGATCTCCGCGAGAAGATCGCCGGGCGCGACCCTGTCGCCGACCGCCTTGTGCAGGCCGACGATCTTGACCTGGTCGTCATTGGCGTTGACCCGCGGGATGACCACGTCCTGCTTCATGCTCAACCGCCCTCATAGAGCTGAATGGCCCGGGCGACGATGTCGTCGGCGTCGGGCAGGATCGAGAGTTCCCAGTCCTTGCTGCTGGGAATCGGATGGGCAGGTGCTGCCAGGCTGTCGAACCGGACCTGGTGACCGACCAGAGCGCGCGCGCATTCGCTCGCGAACCCCCAGCCTTCGGTTCCCTCCTCGACCGCGAGAATGCGGGTCGTCCGCCCGGCGAGCGCTTCGAGCTCGGCCTTTGGGAAGGGGGAAAGGCAGGTGATCGGCACCACCTCGACCTCCAGCTCCTCCTCCCGCTCCAGCCTTTTCGCGGCGTCCACCGCGAGCTCGACCGAGCCGCCATAGGTGACGATCGCGAGATCCGGGGCGGCGGGGCGCGGCAGATCGTCGAGAGGCCGCGCCGCGCGGCCGTACATGGTCTTGTTCTCGATCACCAGGACCGGCGTGCCGAGCCGATGGGCGTGTCTGAGCACGTCGCCCGGGTCGCCGAAAGGGTGGACGGCGAGCACGGTGAGCCCGGGCATGCCGCAGAAATGTTTTTCGAGACTTTGCGAATGGGTGGCGCCGTAGCCCCGTCTGCCGCCCATGGGCGTGCGCAGGATCAGCGGCACCTTGATCTGATCGTCATAGACCCAGGCGAGCTTGGAGGCGTGGTTCAGGAGCTGGTCCATGGCGAGGCAGAGAAAATCGCCGAACATGATCTCGACGATCGCTGCGCGGCCGCGGATCGCGAGTCCGGTCGCGACCCCGGTGATGCAGGCTTCGCTGATCGGCGTGGTCAGCACCCTCTCCGGAAAGCGGCTCGAGAGCCCCTTGGTGACCTTGAACGCGCCGCCATAGGGATCGAGCACGTCCTCGCCGAGCAGGCGCAGGGTCGGATCGGTCTCGAAGAGCTCGAAAAGGGCGGTGTTCAGGCTTTCGACTACGCGCATGCGACCGGCATCCTTCCCGCCTCTTCGAACGCCCGGTCGACCGCGGCGAGGGCGTCGCGCTCGAGGCCTTCGGGGTCGCTCACCCGGGGCTCGAGCAGGGTGAGCGGGTCCCGTTTCCCGAGCTCGGCGAGTTCCTCTTCGGACCGGGTGTCGTCGCCCTTGCTGTGCGGGCCGAGGCGAACGGTGCGGATGTGCAGCCAGGCGGGCCGGCCTTCGCCCCTGACATAGGCGGCCGCCTCCCTCGCGATCTCGTGCAGCCTGACCGCGTCGGTGTCCTCGATGTGGTAGGAGCGGATGCCGAAGGGCTTCGCCCGGTCCGCGATCTCGCCGCTGACGCCGAGCGCGCTCGGCGTGGTCTGGGCGATGCCGTTGTCCTCGACCACGAACAGCACCGGCAGCGACCAGAGCGAGGCGAGGTTCAGCCCTTCGTAGACCACGCCCTCGCCCATGGTGCCGTCGCCGAGAAAGACCGCGGAGATCGCGCCGTCCTCGCGGTCGGCCATGGCCGTGCCGAGGGCGAGCGGCACGAGGCCGCCCTGGACGCCGCTGCTGTGAAAATGGTGATAGCTCAGATGCTGGCTGCCGCCGCGTCCGCGGCAGACCCCGCCGTCGCGCCCCAGGATCTCGGCGGCGAGCCCGGTGAGCTGGCCGCAATAGGCGAGGAAATGGCCGTGGCAGCGGTGGTTGCTCCAGATCGTGTCCCGTTCCCGATCCAGGGCGCCGACCACGGCGACCGCATTGGCTTCCTGGCCGATCGAGGTGTGGGTGGTGCCGAAGATCTGGTTGTCCTTGAAGAGGTCGAGCAGCCTCGCTTCGAAGGTGCGGATCAGCACCATCTGCCAGTAGAACCGGTCCTCGTGCCGGAGATTCAGGCGCAGCGTCTCGCGATCGATCATGCCGGGCGGCTCCTCCTGGTCGCCGTCCCCCGAAGGTGCCGATCCTGACGTGAACGATCTTCGGAAATCATCAGACCATGCGATGGTTGGCGGGCGGCCCGCAGCGGGCGCGCGCCCCGTCTATAGACGAGGGGTGCGGGCGGCTGCAAGGAACCACGCCGGCGAAGGCGGGCTTTCGGCCGGGAAGGGGAAGCGGCGGCCATCACCCGGAGCCCTCGCCGGCGGCCCGCCTGTCCGAGGGATTGGCGAGCCAGGGGGTCAGATCGCGGCCCAGGCGTTTGCCGAGGGTCTGGATGTCATCGGCATAATAGTCGCGCAGCCAGGCGTGCAGGTCCCCGGTCAAAGGCGGGTAGCGCAGTTCGCGCGCGAACAGGTTTCTGGCCCAGGCGAACCACCGGTGGTCGCGAAAGGGGGCGACGGCCGGCTTCAGACCCTTGAGGGCGCGCCTGACCGGCAGCGGCAGGATCGCGTCGGTCTTGTCCTTCACCCGGCCCTCGATCGGCGTCAGCGCCGGCAGATCGAGAAAGGTCCTGACCCTCTCCAGATGATCGTTCGGGCGCCGGAGCACGTCGTCATAGACCAGGATCAGGATCTGCCCGTCCGGAAACAGCTCGTCGATCAAATCGAGGTGATGGCCGTAGCGTCCGCCTTTCAGAAAACGGTCGCCGAACGGGCTGTCCGGCTGGAAATGGCGCTCGATCCGGCCGTCCACCTCGCCGCGGCGATAGAGCATGCAGTAATCGGAATAGGCGCGCTCGATCGGGTTTCTGAGCTGCAGGACGAGCCTGGCGTCGGGCAGCTCGGCCTTGATCCGCCGCATGGCTTCCGGCTGCTCGAAATAGGAATTCGACTTCTCGCCGATCAGGGCCCCTTCGGGCGCATCGGCGAAATGGCCGTGATACCAGGCGGCGCCCAGGTGATGGTTGCGGCTGAAATAATGCAGTTCCGGGTCCGGCATGAAGACGGACGGCTGCTGCTGCAGGCAGAGCTGCAGCCAGGTGGTCGCCGCCTTGGCCGCGCCGATGATCAGAAAATCGGGTTGACGGGGATCGGCCATGGAATCGTCCGTTCGTCTCACTGTGCCGCCGGCAGCTGCAGCCGGCCCCGGCCGTAGCGGTCGTCGCCGAAGACGTCCGGCAGGGCCTCGTAGCCCCGGCTTTCGGCGTAGCGCTCGAGCGGCAGGTCGAGATCGCCTTCGAAGCCGGTGAGCAGGGCGGCCGGCGGGGTTCGGTCGAGCAGGCTAGCGAGGGTCGAGGGCGAGGTCACGCGAAAGGCCGCGCGCTGATCCGC
>CBDCTL010000012.1:0-192424 GCA_965222015.1 Geminicoccaceae bacterium | reverse complement strand
AGCGATAGCAGATCAGGAGCTCGATATCCCAATGACAGCCTGTCTTGATTCACCGCAGATGACCGGCAATACCAAGCCGCCTAAAGCTTGCCCCAGCCCAATCACCCCAAGTGTACCGACCATATCGGGTGGTTGGACTGGAGCGGGATGGAGCACATCAAAGTGAACCACTACGGCTTCTGACGTCGGTAGCATCGGGGTTGGAATGTAATTCCAGATGATGGCCTGGTTCATCATAGCGACGTGCCCAGAACACCCTACCGCGAGCCTAACGAATCCGCCACAATTCCACTGCCAATTGTGCAGTGGTCACCGGTCAATTGTGCCAAAGAATGCGGGCCAAGCATGGCTGAAGGTCTGCGCCAACAGAGTCCGATCGAGATACTTATTGCCTCGCTCGCAGGAAGTCTCTGATGCGAAGAGGCACGCGTGACATGCCGCTCCGTGCAGTGTGACACAGTCACCCGAAAGCCTATGTTCGGCGCATAGTGGATCCGAAGCGCATAGACGCATTTCCGCAATTGCCTCCCGCAGAACTCGACCTAATGGATCAGGCTCCCCCATGGCCACGAGCCCGCCAAGTGTGCCCTCGCTATCCGGTGCCGCTGTATAGAGCAGGACGCCCGCCATAGCCGACTGTTCGCTTGTGCCATCCGATGCATAGATCCGCTCGCGAATACTCGCAGCACCATATCCTGAGCAGAGCGCCAGCTGTCGGATCACAGCATGCGCGAAGCTATGCAGCAGGATGTAGCGCATGTCTGGGAAGCCGGCGTCCGGATCTGGAATGTTCCTCGCTTGCCGCCATCGTCGATGGCCGGCTCGAAACGCTCTTTCTCTTGCTTGAACTGCCTCGTTGCCAAGCCATTGGTTCAGGCGCTCCTCCCTAAAATGCAGAAAAATTCCTTCACCGCGCACTTCAGCAGCAGGGACCCAGGTGGGATCGCGGCGTGAAATTTGAGCGCGGGCAATCTCCGGGATGTCACCAACATTGGCGTGGTCATTGGGAGACTCGATCCGGGTGAAACCAATCAGCGCTCTCACTTCGCGCAGGCGTTCCGCCAAGACGATTTGTTCGAAGAAATCTTCGAACCCTACCGGCGCTGGGCGTGGCTCAAGTTTAAAATCTCGTGTATTGGCCTGTGGATCGGCACTCGAAAGCACATCCCATTCCGGCGTCTTAAGATCTTGCGCTGCTTCTCCCGCAACCCCTGGGCTATCTCGACGCTGATTGATGGCAGCTATCAGCTCGCCATCGGAAAACTCGGCAACTGACTTCAGGTTACCCGCTTGGCGAAACGCCTTCAAAATTTCTAGGGTTGCGACGTGCTGAAGCGTCACCCAATTCTCTTCAACCAGCTGTGCAAGTCGGCTCGACGATGCGGGAATTGTGAGCGCATTCAGAGTGATCGGAAACCAGGAGTTCGACGCACCGAGCAGGATCGGCCTGGCATGTTCGGTGCATCCCTCCTCGAGATCACGCAGATGAGGGCGCCGCCCACGGCATCCTGGCAGAGCCTCCCCACCCTGCTCGCTGAAGGCCTGCGCCAAGCTTTTCTTGAGATCACAGCTCTCGCATTCGAGGATTAGGTCTGCTGCCTCGTCTGATGCGCCGATCTTGCGCAGTCTCATCGTCCCCGAACACCCCGTCACGCCATCATGGAGGAATTCGCGCCAGGGAAAGTCATCAAGGTGTCCGTGGCTGCACGCGACCAAGAACCGCGCGGGTACCACTACAGGCGGCGTCCCTGGCTTGCGGCAGGTTGCATGTACGAAGCGCGCACGATCGGGCCGATAGGGGTCGAAACGTGCCTCGAAGACGCCTTCGGTGACGGGTGCCAGGAGATCGCAATACGGACAACGCATCCATTGCGGAAACACGCCAACCGGCACGCCGATCAAGACATCGCTGTCGAGACCACGTGTCGCGGCACTTGACTCCGCGGGCAGAGGAGGCTGTCGCAAATCGTGCACTTGATTGCCGATCGTAGCCTGAACCGCAGCCAGTAAACGCTCTTCGGCGATTTTGTCGGCATACGCGACAGGCCAGTCTTCTAGCCCCATAACAATGGCCGAGATGTGGGGTAGGTCAACCATGGCGCCGACACCGGAGCTGAAGAGGAGTTGGCTCGGGCGCAAATCACCTACGCGTGTCCTCTCACGCCGCATCATCTGTCTCCGCAGACCCAGCATCTATCGGACGCGTATCCAGGATCAAGCCGACTGTAGGCTCGACATCCCTTAGTGAGTTCAGGCAGGTAAACTCATCCCAATCACCTAGTCCCGCCTGTTGTAGGAGCGGCCGCACATTGTCGCCAGCCCCTGTTCCCCCTCGATACACTAGGCGGGTGCCACCTTCTCCGATCTGAGCCTCCCGACGCCAGCGTGCGAGACGGACCTCCAGCATCTGATTGACCAGGGATGCCTTTGGGTTGTCGTCAACACGTTGGGCGCGGCGGACGATGGTGCCCACTGCCTCTTTCGCGAGCGTCTCCACCTCTTCGATATGGCCCGCTCCGTCGTTGTGGTTGCAGAGGCTCGACCGATTTCTGACCAGGGTCGCCAAGATACCCGAGAGGCCGCGGTCAAGTGATCGGGCGGAGAAGGGCGTCACCGACAGACCTTCAACGTGCTTGTAGAAGCAGGCATGGTAGTGTTCGAAACCCTCAAAATGCGACAAATCCCTAGGTCTAGCCCAATTATATACAGTACATACCAAGCCTGGGGTGGAACGTCCGACGCGGCTGGTCGCTTGAATATATTCGGCTGTCGCCTTTGGCTGCCCAGCTACGATCATCAGGCCTAGACGTTTCACATCGACACCGACTGAGATCATATTGGTCGCCAAGAGCACATCCAGCGGGCGTCGAAGATCGGTCCTCTCCCCAGCGCGAAGCTTTCTCTTGCGTTCGGCCTCAGCTTCGGGGTCGAAGGTCACCTCCATCTGATCGAGAATGCGCGGGATGTCTCCTGCGCTCTTTCGTGATGTCAGCTCCTCGATGCTCGAGGGATCGATGGTGCGCGTTGCAAGACCCCGCGCATCCATGCGACGTAGCGCCGAGCGGATGTCGTCGTCGAGCAAGCGACGCATGCCACCAAGCTCACGCATAGAGTTGAAGTAGCCGACTGTTGTCATCCATGGATCGATGGCGCGGCCGTAACGCTCATAGAGAGCCTGAGCAGCAGCAAGATAGGCGGTATAGACTCGGATCAGCACACGCTTGAGGCGACGGCCGGGCGCACAGATTCCAAGATAGCGGCGCCCCGGTTGCGCCTCGCTTGGTTGGCGCTGAATAGAAAAGAAGTTATCACCTGCATCGAGCCCAGGCGGTGGAAAAATCTCGACTTGGCGGGCGAATAAGGCCTTCATTTGGTCCCCCGCCTGACGAATTGTGGCTGTCGAGGCGATGACCTTGGGTCGCACCGTAACGTCGCCGAGCCGCCAGCAGCAAAGGTCCTCCACCGCAGTCTCGTAAAGGCCAACCAGTGTGCCGAGTGGTCCGGATATCAAATGGAGTTCATCTTGAATGATGAGATCGGGCGGGCGTAGAGCCGAAACGCTCGCCTGCCTCACCGAAGGCAGCGCGCCGCGCGCCGGGTGAGAAGGGCTGTCGTCAATGCTTGGGTTGACAAAGCCGTGGCGCGGACATTGGCCGGTGACCTGACCGAACAGCACTTGTGTCTGCCCGTTCCACGGCATCTGTGCGAACTTATCGACCGTGGCGATCAGGAGCGTCGGTAAACGGCGGTAAATTTCCTCATCCACAACGACCGCGCCGAGGCCCTCGCCTGGTGAGTGCCTCTCCGAGAATGCGCACCGGCCGAGCTTATCGCCGCAGTATGTGATCACCCGCGCGCGACCACCCTGATACAGCTCGGCTTTGATGTGCTTGCCGGCGTCGATGGCCGAGCCGCACCAGGGGCAATTTGTGAGCTGTGCCGGGGTGCCGATGCCTCCACCAGGCCCGCGGCTGTCGCCATGATCGCGTCGGATTGCCTCGGCGGCGTCGGCGACCTTGTTAGGCGTTGCTCTTTGCCCTACCCATAAGCCGATACGAAACGGCTCATTACCCCAGCGCGTGTCCCCGGCCACAATCGCCTCGCGACGAATCACCTCGCAGGCACATATCAGCGCCGTCGCGCGCTGGAACTGCTGCAGCGTCAGCAATCGCAGCGTATAGCGCATCAGCACGGTGACGCCGTACTCTCCAATTCGACCGCCAACTTCACCCTGCAGACGACGCAATCCGATTGCGTAGGCCGCGAGGCCAAGATAGGCCTCGGTCTTGCCACCACCCGTTGGAAACCAGAGCAGATCACCGATAGCGCCATCCGGATCATTCCGCTCCGGATGATCGAGCCTCGTCGTGGTCGCCAGATTGAGCAGGATGAAAGCGAGCTGAAACGGACGCCAGCATCGATTCCTCTTGAGGTCGACTTCGTCTAGTGCCACCTCCTCACCATGGCGACGCTGCTCGGCTCGGATAGAATGGATCCGCTGGTGCCACATAGCTCGGTTGGCAAAACGAAATGCCTCCACGGCTTGGGGATCGTCTTGCAACAGCGTTAGCCCTTCCCGAATGCGTGCTAACGCGCGGTCACAGCGCTCAAGGGCTCCTTCGGCAGATTCTTCGAAGCCCGCCAGGCGCGTACTCGGATTGGCAATTGAATCGCGTTTGCGTGCAATCCAGGTGGCATATGCTGAAGGTAAGGGCGCCAGCATCTCCAAAATTACAGCAGGCTCACTCTCCGCCAGCACCTTCATGTCGAGCTCTAGGCCCGCAAGCTGCTCGAAGCCCTCGTCGTCCGCGGTCGGCATGGCGGTCGTTGGCACGTCGTAGGTTGGTATGATCTGCGTCGTGATTCGTGTCGCCCGGGTTGGATCGATCGGCGATGGTTCAGCATGGACTGCGACGCCATGGCCAACCGCAAACTCAATGGTGTCACGATAGGTCATCGCGAGCTGCTGCTCTTCAGCGTATGCCGCACTGTCCTTGCCGCTTTGGTCAGCAGGCAATGTCCGCTTGACGAAGATCGGCTCGCCATCGATCCCACGGACCTCGAGTTCGACTTGAAACAGCCATGCTTGGTCCTTGGTCTCTCGTGGCTCCTGCTGACCATTGACGAGGAACAAGCTTGCGAGCCAATCATCACCGAATCGCCGGATGACGCCGCGAATGTGAACCTCCGGCTGTTCATCGTTGAGCATGACCGGTTTGATCTCGCCGGACTGCAACGGAAAGTTGGTCAGATGCCCTCGCATGGATCGCCGCTTCCACACGGCCTTCGGATTTCCTTTGTCGGTGAGAAGTGTGTCGCTCCTGACCCTCTCATATCTGCCCCAGCTAGCTTCTATCGTGACGGACTCGACCGTGCCATCCACGGTGAATGTCATGCCGAAGCTCGACGGGAACAGACTTGCCGTGCCAAACTGCGGCTCGTCCGGCTCTCCGTCTTGAGTGTCTCTTGCCCCGCTTTCAGCAAGAGCGTCTTGCTGTTCGGGCTCCACCCATTGATTGGCGGGCGCCAGGGCGCCAACGAGATAGCGGTCGCTGACACGCGCCTCGTCCAGTTCCTCGCTTTCGTCGCCGACTGGGCCAAGGAGGTCAGCGTTGACCATCTGCTGTAGCATGTCGCGCAGTCGCGCCGGCGAGGGCACCTGGGCTTTCAGCAGTTCGTGCTCCTCAGTCATTGCTGTCCCTTCGAAAACAAAGCGGGTTCAATTCTTCTACCATTCCACGAAGTCAGGATGCCTGTCGGCGACACTTTGAAGAGCGGTACGGATCGGCGTGTTGACGGGCGAAATTTGGATCACCAGTGAATCGATGGCGCGGGTCATGGCAATCATGGCCCAACGCGCGGCGGCTTCCTGAGCCATATCCTCGGGTGAGCGAAACAGATCCTCGACCGTACCGGCTGACCGTAACCCGTCACTGAACTTGAATGCCCAGAATTCATCGAACCCGAGAGCAAAAACGGTCCATCCTTCCAGGCCGCGGCACGATTCGTATTGTACAATCCGAAATTGATCGGGGCGTCGGGGGAAATCCTGCCGAACCTTTTGAATCGCGCCATCCCATACATCAAGGCCATGAGCTGTCAGCGCTTGGGCCGGCCGCGATGCTTCGACCCCACCGTCTCTGACTACAAGGGTCGGCGGAATGCAGAGAAGAAGGTCTACCGGCGCATTTCCGGAGGCACTCGCTTCCGCAACCAGCTGGTCATGCAGCGAGAGATCTCCCAGGTAGTCGCCTTCGACGATCAAGATCCTGCCACCGCCAGCGTCGGTGTTCGGCTCGACCGACCAGGCTTCCAAACCGACCTCTGCGGCGAAGGTGTTGGCGAAGGCAGCAAGGTTGGACTTCATCCGAAGGCAGCGTCGGAGACGTCGCACCCGCAGACTTCCGGAATCGACGCCAGTCGTCCAATCAGCGACGCTGCCGCGAACGAATTGATCGACGCCATCGGCAATAATCAGCAGCTCGGGGGGATAGATTGCACGGAGAATGCAAATTTCGGCATCCGGCCAATCCTGCCCCTCGTCGACGAAGACATGATCGAATGCGAAATTGGCGGGATCATCCCGCTTCATTGCGGCGACCTCTGTCGCCGGAATGTCGCCGTTCGCCAGGAGCTCGGCAAGCGTCGTGCAATTGGCGCCGTAGTTTTCCAGAAAGTCCTCCTCGCTGCCGATCAATCCGAAATGCTGGAGCACCCGTCCGATGAACGACATGACCGAGTCGATTCGAATGCCTCCATTCGCGACATTGCTCGGCATGCCGAACAGGGCCATGGTCCGGCGAATGTCAGCGATCAGCGCTCGGTTGTAGGTCAGCACAAGTGAGCGGGCCCGCTGCTCATCGAATGCGCGGTAGGCGAGCTGCAGCAGGATGACCGTCTTGCCTGCGCCGCCACGGCCGCGGAAGATCACTTCGCGCTCGCCCAGATCGTTGAGCCAGTCGGGATTCAGCGCGGCCTTCCTGGCGATCCGGTCCATGCGCTTGCGATCGATCGACGTTGGCTCGAGCGAACGGAACAGCGGCCGGCGAAACAGGGCGTCGATATTCTCTGCCTTCCCCGCGCTGATCTGGGCGCGTCCGTCCCGGATCCAGGGATGGCTGATCTCACCCAGCACGTTCAGGATCTTTGCGAAGCCAGCATCGCCACCGATCATATTGTGCGGTCGGCCGGGGAGCTGGTCTTCGCGCAAATTAGGAAACAGGATCAGGTTGGTCAGGAAAATTCCGGAGAGCTTCTGGTCCCTAAAATAGTTCAGCAGCGCATGCAGTTGCTTGTGGCTTTGTTCGCTTGCGTTCTCCCAGTACTCCTCGCCGCCGCGCCGGTAGCGGACCTGCGCTGTCAGCCCATCGAAACGCACCGCCTCGGCGCCGTGCCCTTTGACCTCGATCACCAGCGCCAAATTTCGTACGGCGGCGGTGCGAGGCAGGATCGGCTCCTCGTCTCGTGGATGGAATAGGGTCGCCGGCCGGAATGTTCTTGGCTCGCCGAACGCCGCCAGCAACAGCAGATCGAGATCCTGCACCGGGTAGCCGAACAGCTTAGCGGCAGCGTGAATGCGTACTTTGTCGAGCGAGTGATTGGCAAGATCCGGCCAAAGCTGCAGGATGGATTCCTGCAGCCATTCGGCAGCACGCCGCTCGTCGCCGTCCTCAGGACCAAGCAGCTCGATCATCGGCGAGAGGCGTGGGAGGTTGTCAGCTGAAAGCCGAAATCGAGCTCCGGCTGCCGCGTAGTGGAGGCGGGACCGGCCTTCCGCTTCGCCTTCTTTCCTGCTTTCTTCTTCGCGCCCTTCTCGTGTAGGCCTTGGCGAACCTCTTCTGCGTAGCGCTCATGGTTGAGGGCGAGCAGTCGGTCGAGGAGCCCCTCTCGCGCGGCGTGGGAGATTGTGAACCGCACGCCTTGCCGGGTCTCGTGGAAGCCGTGTCCGAGGTCGAGGTCGTCCCAACCGTAGGCATTGTTTACATAACCAGATACGGCCTCTAGCTCCAGTCGAAGGCGCCCTATTTCGTCGTCCTGACAGGCCGGATCATGCACGAAGTTGAGGAGATCCGTGAGCCCACAGTTGCGCTCGCAGCTTAACTTCTTCAAACGAACATCTATGCTTGTCGCTATATTGACACCATCCGTACACGTTGTAAGCGCTGGCATCGGGAATTTCACCAACGCCTCTTTGATCGATATGCTAAAGCGACCTTCAAGTCGTCCCCCCGCGTATCGTTCAATCCATTCTTGGAAATGTCTGCTCAATGAAACAGAGAAAGTGTCAACGCGTTCGATTTCGATTTAAAACCACTTTATTAGTATAAATGTGTTCGGTTGCCGCGACAACGCAGGCGGGGTACTTCGAGAGCTTGGCGAAAGCAACAAATTTGCTGCAATTCCTGAGTCGCCTCATTTGGTTTGCTCGGTGATTCCAGAACTGCCACCATCGCTCGTATAGGCCTTTATAGCTCTTCAATTCATCCGGTGTTCGCGTTGGACGGACAACTTCATTCAGAAAATCGTAAGCCACGGGAAAGCTGTCGGCGATCTGGTTTAGGTCGCGATCGGCAATGTCCAAAGCCCACCGGTCGACTCTTGTGAGTGCAGAGCTAGTTATATCATCTCCGGTGACATAAGGTCTCAGCAGACTACCTCGCTCCGATCGTAGGCGCTCGTACCACAAATGATTTGCCCCGATGACGAACGCCAATCCTTTGCTGTTGTTCACGCCTTCAAAACTGAAGAGATGGTCGTGGAGTAGTTGTGGACCCTGTATCCCATCAAGCTCCGGCGAAAGCCTGGGGCCAATTCTGCTACATGGATGCTCATCGGCATACTTCTTTCCAGAGAATGGTCCTTTGTGGAAACAAACAACTGCAACCTCGGTAGCCGCCGTACCGGGCCAGGGCATGCGCCTTCTTGAAAGGAAGATGGTACCGCTGTTGACCAACCTTCCGAGACCAACATCGATGGCACTGCCCTCTGCAATGTTGTCGGTTGCGAGAAGACCATAATTGCCTCGCTCTCGTAACAACTCAGATGCCCGCCGATGAAATAGAATGCAAAGATCGATCTTTCCTGGTGCGGTGCCCAGGATGTGCGTCGAATAGTGTTGGAGAAATTCACCTATTACCGTCTTCCAGAGGCGATTTCCCAAAAATGGCGGATTGCCGACGAACGCATCGAACCCGCCGTTTTTCCGCACGAAGACCTCTGGAAACTCAATCGGCCAGTGGAAGCAGCGGCGCGGCGGCTGGGCGTCGGGCTTGCCCCCGTCCAAAAGCTCCCGTGCCCTGGCCGCAATGGCATTGCGTGCATTGGCGCGGGCGCCCTCCGGCCGGTTCGGGTCGAGTGCGTGGCCGACCAGCGGAGCGAGGCGCGCGAGCTCGGCATCGAGCTGCCTTAAGGAGCGGCCGCGGTCGTTACCGGGGGGGCTGATCGCGGCGCCTGTAATGAGATCGGCGATCAGGCGGATGTCGCGCAAAGCTCTCTCGGCTTCAGCGTGGAGGCGTACCTTTTCTTCGGCATCAGCAATATCGGCGACAGCAAAAGCCTCGAGCTTGCTACGCTTCTCGCTCGCCTGGCGAATCGCTGCGCCGGCCGCCGCCCGAACGTCATCGAGCAGATCCACCTGCTGAAACAGGGCGCGGCCACGCTCGGGTTCGAGGTGAAACGTCTCGAGCTGTTCGAGCGAGGTGATGCCTAGAAGCGCATCGCCCCACTTGATGGCGTGGTCGAGGAACTCGAACGGGCGGTCCTTCTGCAGGGTGACCAGCCAGAGCGAGAGCTTCGCCATCTCGATCGCCATGCGATTCTTATCAACGCCATAGAGGCATCGGTCGGCAACCAGACGGCGGGCAAGGGTGAGGCGTTCGTCGGGGTCGGCCGGCAGCAGGCGATCGCCCGGGTCTCCCCGGCTCGTCATTGCCTCGGGCAAGGCGAGCGGCTGGCCCGGCTGCTCCGCCTCGCGGCGCTCCCAGGCCTCCACCAGCTTCGCGGCCAAGTAACGGCAAGCCTGGACGAGGAAGGCCCCGGAGCCACAGGCGAAGTCGACCACTTTGAGAGCCAGAATCTCCTCCGGCCCGATCAGGATCTCGGGGCTTGGCTCCACACCGTCGGCCATGCCACGGTAGACCAGCGGGTCGAGGGTGTGCCGGACAATCGGCTCGGTCAGTGACGTCGGCGTGTAGTGGGTGCCGGTAGAGCGCCGGTCAGTGCCCTTGGTGACATAGACCGAGCCTGGCAGGATCACGGCCGGGCGATCCTCTCGATCTGTGCGCAGCAGGCCCCAGAACGGGCGGATGCGGGCAAGGAGTGCTTCATCGTTATCACAGGCGACCCGCAGGCGGGCGTCTTCGCTGAGGTCCGGCTCGGCCGCCAAGGCCTTCTCGATCGCTCGCGCTGTCTTCTTGGCGCCGTGGCTCTTGAACAGCTCCGTCAAAGCTTCGGCACCACCCTTGGCAAGCGCCTCCTCCTTAGCGGCCAGCGCGATCTCTGGTTCGATCGGCAGCCCCTTCTCCGTCCCGCCTTCGACCCCGAGCATGGGCTCAGCGGCGCGTCGGGCCGTATGGTCCAGGAGTCCCTCGTACACGTGACCGATCTGCTCGATGCCGAGAGCAAGGAACGAGAGCCGGCGCGCCTCGCCGCCACGTTCCCGTAGATACTGCAGCGCCTCAAGGAGGTGGAGTACCGTCCGATTGTTGATCGGCAGCGGCTGGGCGGGGTATTGGCGCCAAGTCGTGTCGCGCGGCCGACCCTCAAGGAAGGGATAACGGTCGGGATCGAACAGCGCCCCACCATAAGCTGGAAGGTTCAACGCCTCGTGACGCACACCGCCGTGGACGGCGCGGAAGGTAGCCAGGAGCCTGGCCCAGGCATCGGAGCGGCGCTCGAGCAGCTCCTCGCCATGGCGATCGGCCTCCTCGCGCAACTGGGCGCCGAGGGTGGAGATCGCATAGTTGGCATCCCAAATCAGGTCGCCCAGGCGCAGAAGTCCGCGCTCTTCGGCCGAGAGCAGGAACACGAGCCGCATCATGACGGCGAGCGTGGCCTCGTAGAGCCGCTGCTCACTAAAGCCTCGGAGCAGGTCGCGTCCGCGGTCCCGATCGACTCGATCGATCGCCTGGACCAAAAGCTCGACAGCTTCGCGCACCTGCATCCCGAGCTTGTCGGTGACCTCCTGCTGGTTCTGCGCGCTCTCCTTCAGGAGGTTCGGGAGCGTCGCTTCTTTCGCGACGCCAAAGAACCGCTCGACGCCAAGCAGTGATGTGAAGGCCCGGAGTGTCTGCTGTTCGTCGAGCCATAGGTTGGCGTACCAGCTGGCAAAGCCAGTGGTCTCGTCCTTGAGCGCGTGGACCAGCATCCAGCGCTCACCATTGGTGACCAGGCCCGCAGGCACATCTGTCGCGCGAAGCAGCTCGGCCATGCGTGTGCCCGGCTCTGCCTTCCAGCGCTTGCCCTCGACCACACGGCTAAGGCCCTGGCTCGGATCGTAGATCTGGATCAGGAAAACGGGCTGCTTGGTGTCGGGATCAAGCAACGCCAGGTCGGGCCGGAGCGTCTCGCCTTCCTGGGTGATGCGCGCTTCCAAGCCAGCTGGAAGCGATTGTCCCTCGGCGAGCGTCGCATGCCGGTACTCCAGGACTTCAGCCAGAACCCAGCGCACCCAGGCCTGGTGGATCGCGCGATCCGGACGGCGCTTCTCCTGCTCCGCCTCCCATTCAGCGAAACGCATGCGCAGCTCACGACCGATGTCTTGATCGCGCGCATCGAGGCCCTGCGGGAAGACTCGATCGAGGACCGGAAGCGTCAGGAAAGGGCCGGTGACCTCGATCAGGGACAGCCAATCGGCATGGCGGCTTACGGACTTCGTTCGGGGTCGCTTCGCCTCGCTAGAAGTGGCCATGATTACCTCGCCATGCTCTCTGGCGCCAGGAAGGTCACGCCGACGTCGAACCGATGCGGGGTCGGGTCGGCGAAGCGCGCACGGAGCGCTTGGCTCTCGCGCTCGATCTCATCGGGGATTTCGGCGAGCCGCGTCTCAAGGCCGTTGCGGTCGCGCTCACGCTGCTCGCGTTCATCCGGGCTGAACAGGTCGAGCTGGGAAGGTGGCTCGGCGCGCAGCTCCTCACGAATGCGACGAGCAAGCTCCTCGAGGATCGTCCGCAGGCGCTGAGCCTCCTCCTCGGCGCGCACGGCAAAGCGCTCCTCGAGGTTGCGGGTCCGTTCATTGACGCGCACCTCGAGGGCGCGGACAAGATTATGACTGAGGCTCGGCCACAGTTCGGCAACGTCCCGGGCAAAGCCCGGGGCAGGCCTGTCGCTCGTGGTGGCGGCAAGCGCCTGTGTGATGTCGTCCTGGACCATGCGACGAAACCGGCCTTGCTCAATGCGGCCGCCGGCGACCAGAAGCTCTTCGTGCAGCCGGTGACCGTCACCGCCGAGAATAACCAGCCGCGCATGACCGATGACGGCGGGCGTCTCTAGGACGGATTCCGAGACCAGCTGAGCGGTGACGCGGCTGATGGTACGGTTGTCGCCCGACTTCCAGATCTCGGCGCGCAGCAGCCGGAGCGACATATCGACCAGAGGATGGTTCAGGTGCGCAAGCACGACATCGTCACGGCCTTTGGCGAGCATCGGGTCAAACACGATCGGTCGCCGTTCCCCAGTGTGCGGATGCTCCAGGCCGACGGTGCAGCGCCCCCACGCTCCTCGCAGGGCCGGCAGCTCAAACACAGGACACTGTCGGCGCTGGCCGGTAGGGTCGGGCCATAGGCCCCCGTACTGGCTCGGGATCAATGGCGGCTGGCCTGCCAATGCAAGCGCGGCTCCCACCGCAGATTGGACCCGCTCGGGCGCCAAGTGAAGCTCGCGCTTGGTCTCATCGAGCTGCTCGCGAAAACGCTCCAGCTCCTCCTGAAGCCGACGTTCGAAGGTCAGCATTCGCTTGATCGGCTCGGCCTGGCGCTCGGCATCCCTCGTGTCGAGCGGGCGCGCTCGCACGCCGAGCATGGCATCCTCGACCTGCTGCGCGATCACAGGGCCGACCTTGCCCAGGTCCTCGCGGATCGCCTGCACCTTGTGCACGGCTCGCCCAAGAAATTCGAGATCGCCGTCGAGGTCTCCTGGACGCCGGCCTTCCAAATCCTGAGCGTCGAAGCCCGCCGGGACGAAATGGAAGATCTGCACCTTGTCGGCGCGCTGGCCGTGGCGATCGATGCGGCCGTTCCGCTGCTCGAGCCGGTTCGGGTTCCAGGGGATCTCGTAGTGGATCAATCTCGAGCAGTAATTCTGGAGATCGATGCCCTCAGATGCCGCATCGGTCGCGAGCAGGATGCGAACGTTGGCTTGATCCGGCCGCGCCTGAAAGGCGGCCTTGATCTCCTCGCGTTTGTCCTTTGGCATGCCGCCAAACAGGAGAAGCAACCGATCGTCACGAGCGAAACCGCGCGCCGCCAGCAGCTCGAACAGCCACTTCTGGGTTGCCCGAAACTCCGTGAAGATAATGACGCGATGCTCCGTCCAGATGCCGCCGGGCCTGATGTTGGTCTCTAGCCAGGCAATCAGCTCCTTGGCCTTCTCATCGGTCTGGGCTGAGGCACGATCAGCGAACCGTTGCAGCTGGTCGAGGGCAGCCAATTCGTCGTGGGTCAGAGCTCTGGTCGTTCTACTCGCCGCCTCAAGGGCGTCGCTTTCGGCGCGATCGTAGGCGTCGTCATCAGCGAACTCCTCATCGACGTCTTCGATCTGTCGCCTCAGCTGTGCCATCCCCACACTCGCGCCAGCGCCGACGGAGTCACGATGCTTTTCCAAGGTCAGCCGAAACGCCTCGGGCGAGGAGAACAGCCGCTTTTTGAGCAGCTTTAGAACGAATTCGGTCGCAAAGGTCTCGGTCCGCTCGGTGGCTGCGGCCTTGCGCAACTCTGCATAGCGCGACAGGATCGCGTGCGCCGCGGTCTCCGCCTCGGGATATTCCACCTCAAGCGGGATCAGCGTGCGGCGTGGGAAGCGGGGCTTGCCGCGCCAGTCGACGATCTCGGTCTTCATGCGGCGCACCATCACCGCGGCAAGTTGCTCGCGCTCAGGCTCGACACCGACTGCGAACCGCTGATTGTCGAGGACATCGAGCAATGCTGTGAAGCTTTCCCTGTAGCCGTTGTGTGGTGTCGCGGTGAGGAACAGGCGGTGCTCGAAGTGCGGCGCGATCGTTCGGATCGCCTGGGTGCGCAAGGATGGACGCGCATAGCGGCCAGCGCCTGACGGCGCGATGTTGTGGGCCTCGTCCACAATCAGAAGGTCGAACTTGCGTGGGAATGCTGGTTGTCCGGGGGCTGGCAGGAGTTCGCGGAAGAGCCGCAACGGCCGCTCGCGCTTCAGGTAATCGATCGAGCTTATCAGGCGCGGAAAGTGGCTCCACGGATTGGCGTGAATGCCGCGCGATCGTCGCAGGTCGCGCATGAGTTCGCTGTCCACGATCCGGAACTCGAGGCCGAATTTGGCCTGCATCTGGTCACGCCACTGGATTTGCAGTGCGGAAGGGCAAATCACCAGCACAGACCGGACGCGATGGCGGAGCATAAGCTCATGGACAACTAGACCGGCCTCGATGGTCTTGCCGAGGCCCACATCATCCGCGAGAAGGATATTTGCGCGCGGCATGCGCAGGCAGCGGACCAGTGGGTCGAGTTGGTAATCTTCGAGCTCAATTCCACTTCGAAATGGCGCCTGAAGCGTCCTGCGATCGGCCGAGGAAATCGCACCCCAACGAACAGCGTCCAGAAAGGCGCCAAAGACAAGCGGATCGTCAAAGCTTGTTGGCTCCGGCAGAGAGCCTCGTTCAAACGCGCGTGCACCCGGCTCAATCTCCCAAACGACCTCAAGGGTCTCGCCGGCGCCTTCATCATCGACCGAAGAAAGAGTAACAAGATGCTGATGCTGGGCCTCAGCTTGGCCCGCTGGCGAAGCAGCGAGTGCTGACCGCTTGATGTCGGTCGCGACATACCGACGACTTCTCACGTTCACCAGTTGGCCGACCGATGGGACAGCGAGAGTGGTTTCAAACCCGTCCATGAAGACTATCCGCTAGTGCCTAGTGTCGCATCGGGCGATTTTCTACTTTTAGTTGTCTGAAAATCACTGGGCAACAATGTGATAGGATTGCTTCAGATTGTCAAAGCAGGGAAGTGACCGGAGAGCGTGAGTCCGCGCGGGCAACGTGCTTGCTGTTGCGGAAGCTTCTTTGGACAAGAGTCAGAACTGCTGAGCAGTTTATGAACCTCGCCAATTTTCGACGCCCCGGCCATAGAAGCTGGAGGATAGCATTCCGATTTGAAGCCGGACGGCATTCCGCTTTGATGTCGGACACCGTTCCGATATGAGGCCGGACAGTTGGGGAGCGTTTCCGCGGGTCAGCAAACGCGGCATGAGTGCCCTCTTCAAGAACGACGAGGAGGACGGGATGCCCGCCAAGAGAGAGCTGGCAATGCTTTGAACCAACGCAAAAACTTCATACGGTGCCTCGAATCAAAGTATCCGTTCTATAAATGGATCATTAAGCCATCTCACGGTCTATTTATGGAATGCCAACTTTCCAATCCGCTTGAAATCTACTGGGATGATCTATAAATAAGGCACAAAGCCGCTCCGAGATCTATTTATGGAACAAGAAGACGATGGCGAAGCCCGTGCACAGAAGCTATTCCCGCTATGCCCGCGAAGCCGCAGAGCTTCTCGGGCTGATGATCCGTAACGCGCGCGTCGGGCGCGACCTCACGGTCGCCGATGTCGCCGAGCGCGCCGGGATTTCACGCGGCCTCGTCCACCGGATCGAAAAAGGCGAAATGGGCTCATCCATCGGCGCGGCCTTCGAGGTGGCCGCCATTGTCGGAGTGCGCCTGTTCGAAGCCGAACCGACGACACTGACGCGGCACCTGTCGATGGAACGCGACAAGCTCGCCCTGCTGCCGCAATCCGTCCGCACGGGAACGACAAAGGTGAAAGATGACTTCTAAGCGCCCCAGCACGAAAGCGCCGAAGGAAGCATATGTCTGGATATGGCTGCCCGACGCTACGGAGCCGGTCGTCGCCGGTCGCATCGCGCGTGACGGCGGGCGGCTGATCTTCAACTACGGTCAAAGCTATCTGGACCGGAACGACCGCATTCCGATCTACGAGCCGGAACTACCGTTGCGCAGCGGCGCAATTGCGCCCGAGGCTGGGCTGAGCATGGCCGGTTGCCTGCGCGACGCCGCGCCGGATGCGTGGGGCCGCCGCGTCATCCTGAACCGAACCTTCGGACGCAAGGGCAAGGATGTCGATATCGCTGCGCTGGATGAGCTGACCTATTTGCTGGAGTCCGGCTCCGACCGTATCGGCGCGCTAGACTTCCAGCGCTCCCCTTCCGAATACGTGCCGCGCGCCGTTCAGACCGCGACGCTCGAAGAACTGTTGAGCGCTGCCGAGAAAGTCGAGAAAGGTGTGCCGCTGACGCCCGATCTCGATCAGGCCCTGTTTCACGGCACGTCGCTCGGCGGCGCGCGCCCGAAGGCCATGATCCAGAACGGCGGCAAAAAGATGATCGCCAAATTCTCGTCTTCGACCGACACCTATAACGTGGTGAAAGCGGAATATGTCGCCATGCGCCTTGCCGATAAGGCAGGGCTCAACGTTGCCCCCGTGCGTCTCGTGCATGTCGCTGGGAAGGACGTGCTGCTGGTCGAGCGCTTCGATCGCACAAAGACGAATGACAACTGGACACGCAAGGCAATGGTCTCGGCGCTTACGCTGTTCGGCCTCGATGAGATGATGGCGCGTTACGCCAGCTATGAAGACCTCGCGGAAATCATCCGGCATCGCTTCACCTCGCCAAAAGCGACGCTGCACGAGCTATACGGGCGCCTAGTGTTCAACATCCTGTGCGGCAACACGGACGATCACGCCCGCAACCATGCGGGCTTCTGGGACGGCGAACACCTGACGCTAACGCCCGCCTATGACATCTGCCCTCAAGGCCGTTCGGGCAACATGGCGAGCCAGGCGATGCTGATCGTCGGGGACAACCGGATGAGCACGCTTTCGGCCTGCCTTGAGGCTGCGCCCAGTTTCCAGCTCGACGAGAAGGCGGCGAAAAACCTCATCGGCCGGCAGATCGGCACGATGAGGGACGGATGGGACGACATCTGCGAGGAAGCCGACCTGACCGAAGTCGAACGCAACCTGTTCGCCCAGCGCATCTTCCTGAACGACTTCATCTTTGAAGACGCGCCGGAGGATCTGCGATGACAGCGATACGCTCATGGCTGTAGAGGAAGCCGAGACGGCGGGAATCAACCTTCCCGAATGGACCAAGTACCGAAAGAAGAACGGTCTCGATCCACTCGGCATGCAGAACAGCAGCATCAGCCTTTACCAGACGTTCCTGCCCGGCATCAGCAACGTGACGTTCCGCATGCGCTACTACGGCTTCAATGCGTGGCTGTGCAGGACCTATGCGCAACGGATCGGAAGCACCAATCCCGACGAATGGAAACGCTTCATCCGCCGTGCAGAAGCACTTTACGCTTTGGTCGCCTATAAGCGCGGCGGCGAGTCCGGCGTAGCGGGCATCGAGTGGGCACAGAAAACACTCAACGCCAACGACGCAGGTTCAATTGGCTTCGCGGCGGCCGCGGAGCCCGGCAGCGAAACCTACTATCTGAAGCAAACATGGGGTATATACGGGCTGACCTATCGCAGCCAACTCTTCGAGATCGGCATTCCAGTCGTCTCGCCCGAGCACGAAATTCCGCCTCCCAGCGCCGATATCGGCGAGCCATTGGCCGAAGCGTTTGCGTCCGCTATCGGCGGCCTCGCCGATCCACTGTTTGGCGTTTTGCACAGTGGTCATGTCACCCGAGAAGACCTCGATCGCTTCGCGCCGCTGGCTCCCTCGGAAGTCGGTATAGAGTCCGATGAACGGACGGCCTATGTGGATGTGTGGTAAGCGCTGTTCCGATCACACGCTAAGTTTGTGTTGACGTTGGGGCTTCGGCCGGTGGTGATCGGTGCTATTCACGGCATGACGTTTTTCAACGGGGATGGTCATGCCGATTGGGGCCGGGCTTCAGGAGAAGCTTCGCAAGATCGAGGCGCTTTATGCGGGTGCTGGGACGCTGGGTGAGCGGGATGCGGCAGAGGCCGCGCTGGAACGTCTGCGGACGCGTTTGGCGAAGCAGCAAGCCAGCGAGCCGCCGGTCGAGATCCAGTTTTCGCTTGGTGACGAATGGTCGAGGCGCTTGTTTTTGGCACTCTGTCGTCGCTACGGGCTCGATCCCTATCGCTACAAGCGGCAGCGGCGGACGACGGTTGTGGTGAGGCTGCCGCAGTCGTTTTGCAACGAGGTGCTGTGGCCCGAGTTCGAAGCGCTGGACAAGGAGCTCCGTCGGTATCTGAACAGTGTGACATCGAAGCTGATCAAGGAAGAAGTCTACGCCGATACCAGCGAGGCCACCGAGGTTGATGTGGCCAGACTGAGCGCCGGCTGATCAGGCGGCTTTCGCCAAGCTTTCTGTGGATGGCCAGTGCCAGGGCAGCAGATCGTCGATGTCGCGCATTCGATGACCGCCTGCCAGCCGGGTGAGGACGTCGGTGAGCCAGTCCTCTGGATTGATGCCGCTCAGCTTTGCCGTTTCGATCAACGAGGCGAGGATCGCCCAACGCTCACCGCCGGCGTCTCGGTAGCCGAAGAGTGCGTTTTTTCTCGATAGAGCCAAAGGCCGGATCGAACGCTCGACCGTGTTGGAGTCGATCTCGATCCTGCCGTCGTCGAGATAGAGCAGGAGCCCATCCCAGTGATTGAGAGGGTAGCGGAGCGCTTTGGCGATCTTCGATCCTGACGACACCCGTTCCAATTGATCCTGAAGCCAGGGGTGAAGTGCATCGAGGATCGGCCGAGCTCTGGTTTGCCGGACAGCGCGACGTTCATCCGGAGACCGGCCACGAATATCCTTCTCGATTCTGTAGAGTTGTTGGATTCTGAGAAGGGCTTCCTCGGCGATCGGCGCGTTACCGCCTTGCGCGATTTTGTAGTAGGCGCGCCTGACATGCGACCAGCAGAACGCGAGCGCAATGGCGCCGCCCTCGCGGTTCGGATCGCAGAGCTTATTGTAAGCCTTGTAGCCGTCGACCTGCAGGGTGCCGGTGAAGCCGGCGAGGTGTGCAAGGGCATGCTCGCCGCCGCGGCCGGGCGCATAGTGATAAATGACGACCGGCGGATCCTTGCCACCCCATGGCCGGTCGTCTCTGGCCATCGCCCAAAAGAAGCCGCCCTTCGTTCTGCCAAGACCGGGTTCGAGAACAGGTGCTCGGGTCTCATCCATGAACAACTTCGCCGACCCTTTTAGGAGCTCGATCAGCCGTTCATAGATCGGCCTGAGCTCGAAGGCGGCACGGCCGGTCCAGTCGGCAAGCGTCGATCGATCGAGATCGATCCCCTGTCGGGCGTAGATCTGCGCCTGCCGATAAAGAGGCAGGTGGTCGGCATAGCGGCCGACGATCACGTGAGCGATCAGCTGTTCCGTCGGCAGCCCGCCTTCGATCAGCCAGGGCGGCGCCGGCGCCTGGACAACGGCGCTCTCGCAAGCCCGGCAACCGTACTTCGGTCGCTTGGTCACGATCACATGGAACTGTGCCGGGACGACATCGAGCCGTTCCGATGTGTCCTCGCCGATAACATGCATGGAGCCACCGCAGCAGGGACAGAGTGTCGATGTCGGCTCGATGACATTCTCGATGCGCGGAAGGTGTTTTGGTAGAGCCCCGCGGTTGACATGGCGGTCTCTGCCGCGCGACGCTTTCAGCGTCGCGTCATCCTTCTTCTCATCAGCTTCCTTTTCTGCGCCGGCTTGCTCAATCTCGCCGAGAGTGAGCCTCAGCTGCTCCGGATCGATCTTCTCCGAGCGACGACCGAATTGCGACTGCTGAAGCTCCTTGATGATCGCACGCAGCCGGTCGTTCTCGACCCGCTCGGCCTGGACGAGCGCTTTCAATGTGCCGACATCGTCGGGCAGCCCTTGGTCGCCGCAGGATTTTGAAGCCATCGCCATGGCTGAAGAGGAGCACAGCCAACCACTTGATTCGACCAGGAATTGCAACGGTGAGTCACCGTGACGCAGGCTTATTGAGCCGCCCTCGGTCGCTCAACCCGGCGGCTGTGAACCCGCTGCCAGGCAAGCCCCTCGAACAGCGCCGACAGCTGCGCCATCGACAGCCGCATGACGCCGTCCTCGATCCGCGGCCAGGAGAATTTGGCACCCTCCAACCGCTTGTAGATCATCGTGAGCCCAGTCCCGTCCCAGACCAAAATCTTCACCCTGTCAGCGCGTCTTGCTCGGAAGACAAAGATCGCGCCACCGAACGGATCAAGCTTCAGCTGCTCCTGGACAACGGCAGATAAGCCATCCAAACCTTTCCTGAAGTCGACGGGCTTGGTCGCGACGAACACCCGAGCCGGGCCACCCGGCAGGATCACAGCGCTGCTTTCAAGGCGCGCAGAACTTTGGTCAGATGCTTCGCCTGCACATCTTCAGGCGCCTTGATCACGGCAGTACCAAGATGGACCTCAATCTGTCGCGACGCCGGCGCCGGAGGCTGGGCCGATGAAACGGTGTCATCGGCAGCGGCGACCACCGGCACGAACGACATGGCCTCTTCTGGAAGCGCCAGCCGCCCCTGTTTGGCGTCATGTCGCCAGGCAAACAACTGCTGCGGGGCAAGATCGTGTCGGCGAGCAACCTCGGAAACGACGACGCCAGGCTGCATACTCTCCGCCACGATCTCGCCCTTCCGCTCAGCCGACCATTTGCGCCGACCTACATCGCCATTGATCACCTCGAGCCGACGGACCTCGTGAACCTCAGTGTCACATCTACGGTCAAATCTAGACATCTCATGATCCCCAAAAGGATCACGAGAAAAGCAAATCAAGCACGCATCATGAAGGTGCCCGAAGAACAGCGCTTAGCATCATGAAGGTGCCCGAAGAACAGCGCTTACGTTGGGGACGCATCGTCGCGATTTGCTCGATCGACGACGACGATTTGGGCGCATGGATGGTGCGGCAGGGTCATGCGGTCGACGACGACCGCTATCCACCAAGTTATTGGTGGGCCGAGGCGCTGGCGTGGTGCCGATCTCGCGGAGCGTGGTCAGGTTCGTTCGAGCGTCCAAAGGATTGGCGGGATCGCTGATGACGTCCCATAGGGCGCATAGGAATAGCTAAGTTTGATAGCCAGTAGACAACGCTGCCGTATCGTGCTGACCTTCTTGGCCGTGAACATTTATGGAACATCGGTGCTATGGAAGACGACACGATCGCGTTTCCTGACGCGCGCCATCGCGTCAAGGTAGGCGATCTTCGTGATTGGCACTACGTCAAAGTGATGTGCCAGCGCTGCGGCCATGTCGGTCTGCTCTATTCCAGAACGCTCCGACGCCGCTTCGATCCCGAGACACCGATCTCTGACCTGGCACCGAGATTCCGATGTGCCAGCTGCGGCAAGCGAGGCTCACGGTATTGGGATGCGTGGCAGATGAGCAGAAACACTTGAGGTGTGTGGCGTCCCCTGCCCATGAAAAATCTGGCTCTCTGATTCCCATAGGATTCCCAATACTGCAATCTGGGAATCACGATGGCTTCAGATCTCTTCTAACCTATTGATTTTATTGGTCGGGACGGCGTGATTCGAACACGCGACCCTCTGCTCCCAAATTTCAGCTGCCACAATTGACTTCACATGACGAGACCAAGCTTCGAGAGCATCCCGTTTGTCGTCCGAATAGGCGGCCCGGTTATAGATCCCTGCGACGCCTGCCTTATGGCCGCTAACATGATTTACCGTGGCTTCAATCACATGAGGCTGGATGCCAATTTCCGCCATTCCCGTGACAACGGTTCGTCTAATGTCATGCAGACGCCAACCCGATACTCCGCAACGTTGATCCAATCGACGCTTGCAGCGGGACCAACCCGAGAATGGTCCCTCGCCAGAGCCAAAGACATGGATTCGATCGCTTCGTTTCTCCAGTCGGCTCAATAGCGCCAACATCTCATCCGATAGAGGAACGTCGTGTGGTCGCGCATTCTTGGTGCGGTCGCTCGTCAAAGACCAGAGCCTTTTTCGAAAGTCGATCTCCGACCACATCATTCCTCCGGCTTCTTCTCGCCTCTGCCCGGTCAAGATCAATATTCTCACTATATGACCATGGTCATCATCCCGGCACCCGTGCCAGATGGCTCCTATCTCTCTGTCATTCAGCACTCGGTCACGAGGGCGTTCTCTGCCTGGCTTGGCTGTTTCGGCGACAGGGTTGTGAGGGCTGAGACCTTGGCGCATCGACCACACGAATAGGGCATGCAATGCGCTTCTGGCACGATTGGCAGCTACGGGACCATTCGCGTTTGCGATAGTAGCAAGTTCGCTAGCAATTCTGTTGCGTTCAACGCGCTCAACCGTGTCGCCATGAAGGTTCCGCCAAGTTTCGCGAAGATATCGCTTGATTTCAGCCTTTGGGCGGGGACGCAAGGCCACTTCGACATGTTGATCGATGTAACGATCAATCAAGTCTCCCACAACAAGAACGGAGCCATCCCTTTCTGCTACCTTTTCTGCTTGAGTGTCTTCGCCGAGGTCGGCTCTTGCCAGGATCTCTCTTGCTCGCTTTCTGGCTTCCTCCGGCGTCACTGCAGACGCATCGCCAACGACCACTCGGCGTACCTTACGTCCGATTCGGTACACAGCCACCCAGCTTCGTTTGCCCCCGCCGCGAAGCCGAAGTCCGAAGCCTTTGAGGTCACTATCGTAATAGGTGTGATCTGGCTTGCCCTCGGGTAGTTCCAGCCTGCCTACTGTCGCCTTTGTCAATTTCATGGCCTCAAAATATCATCTGGGCAACACATGGGCAACAACATAGATGAAATTTGCTGATCAGGCAGGACCGCTCAAGACAGAGTTAGACAGCGGTTCATTTGATTAACTATATGATTCCAAGTGTAAAAATGATGGCTCTTGATAGCATATGATTTCGCTTGAGGCTAAGAATCATTAGCTTGACCTGTGTTTTGGGAGCAGAGGGTCGCCTGTTCGAATCAGGCCGCCCCGACCAATAAAATCAAAGAGTTGGCGGCTTTTCGGACCAGTTTTGATTCCCAGAATGCGAGACTGGGAGTCCATGGGAATCACAGCGAGGGATTTTTGTTACCAGAGGAATCTTTGGCCTGCCCGCTTCGAACCGCACCAGCTGCTATGAGAGCGGCTGTCGCCTGCACTGACATTGCGGGCGGCACCATCATCGGGAGCAGGCCCCCCGGCATTGCCTGGGAGGCGGTCATCGTTTGACGATTGCGGCGGTCCATCGCCGGGTTCCTTTCGTGAGCAACCAGGCATGCGAGAGGCACCGCAACGATGGACGTGTATCGAAGCCTGAATCACATGGTATGGGATTGCAAATTCCACATCGTGTTCATTCCGAAATGCCGCCGCAAAACACTCTACGCCGAACTGAGACGGCATCTTGGCAGCGTGTTTCGTCAACTTGCGGCGCAAAAAAAGGCTGTGGGATCGTGGACGGGCATCTGATGCCTGACCATGTTCACATGATGAATGCGATCCCGCCAAAACTGGTTGTGTCCCAGGCGGTCGGCTGCATCAAGAGCAAGAGCGCGATCCACTTGGCGCGGGTCTATGGCGAGCGCAAACGTAACTTCGTTGGCCAACCTTTCCGGGCCAGGGGATACTTCGTGAGCACGGTCGGTCGCGACGAGACTGCGATCCGCGCTTACATTCGCAATCAGGAGAAAGAGGATGCGCGTCTCGACCAACTCGGTCTCTGGCGCTGAACAGCCACCTTCAGGCGGCGCACCCTCCGGGGCCGCGAAAGCGACCCGGCCGCCGCTTTGAGCGGCACATGACCAAAGCCCCCGGCTTTGCCAGGGGATATTTACTGCAGCATCTCCTGAATCATCCGATTGCGCCGCTGCACCAGCGCAGGCGACGGTCTGTCCATCGGCATCTTTGATGAAAATTTCATTAAAAATATTCGCTTCCGCAAGAAGTTAGCCTAAGACGACATCGCGCTCATAGAGACGCTAGAAAAAGAACGACGGCGGTCTCGCCGCGCCGGGGAAATAGCCGATGGAGTCCTACATTACGCATCGACAGTTCGTGGCCTTGCTGGATGCGCTAGGGCCGAACGCAGAGGATCTTCTGGACAGGCTCAATATCCGCGACGGCATGGCGTCGCTTGGGAGATCTCTTTGTAACCCACCACGAGACAGGTCGCCGGAGGAGTCCGAAGAGGAAGACAGCCGGACCTTTACCGTCACCGACGTTCTCGACGACGCGGCTGGCTATCCCTGGTTGTCGAAAGCCGAGGCTGAATCGGTCGTACGGGCTCTCGAGGGCCGTCTCCGTGGCCCCTATCGCTGGGATCAACTCGAAGCCGCGCTGCGCATGCTCGGCCTGCCGGTCGATCCGCCGCTGGGCTGGTTTCAATGGCTCGACGAGACGTCAAGCTACGTCTGGACGCGATGGACCAGGAAGGACGAAGAGGCCGCGCGCGAACTCGGCTGGACCATCGACGATTATCCTACGGCGCCGACGATGCGGTCGATCGATGACGATCCGTCCACGCCCCAAGCCTACGATGTGGCGACGCGAATGCGCGAGCGCGCCGAACTCTGGTGGGAGGGCTATCGCGATCGCACGACCCGCGTGTGCAGCCGTGCCGCCGCCCTGATCGACGATGCCGCCGTTCGATGCTCGGTCGGAGCGGGACCGTCGTCCAAGGACGTGGCCCCGGGACCGCAGACCGGCGCAACAGTGACCCAGTAATGTCCGGAAAAAGAATCAGGCGAGGTTCACGGAACATGTTCGTGAGACAAATCCTGAGCGCCAAAGGCTGCGACGTTGCCACGATTGACCACCGGCAGCCGGTGCAACAGGTCGCTCGCCTGCTGAAGCAGCATGACGTCGGCGCGCTCCTGGTCGTCGACGGCCGGGGTCGGATGAGAGGCATCATATCGGAACGCGATCTCGCCTGTGGCCTTGCCAGTCGCGGCGCGAGCCTCCTCGACCTGACCGTCGAGGACGTCATGACCCCGGACCCCTTGACCTGTTCGCCTGACGACAGCCTCGGTCGGGTGATGGCGGCGATGACGGCTTCCCGCTGCCGGCATTTGCCGGTGGTCATGTCCGGCAAGCTCTCCGGCATCATCAGCATCGGCGACGTCGTCAAGGCGCGGCTTCAGGAACTGGAGACCGAGGCCGCCGCCATGCAGCAATATATTTCCGGAAGGGGCGCCGACCGCCCGGGAGCGCGTTCGAATGAGCGGGTGGAACGTCGGCGGAGCGTGGATTCGCAGCGTGATGGTCTACCGAGATCCTTCCTCCTCCGACGCGATGAACAGCCAACAATCCGAGCCTTCCCTGGTCTGGAACTGTTTCCCATGAAAGGAAAACCAACATGTGCGGGAGCAAACACTATCGTTTCGGAAGGGAGGCCTGGCGGCGCGGCGGGCTGCTGCTCGCGGTCATGCTGCTTGCCAGCCCACTTGCGGCGGCACAGAAGCAGTATGGCTTTGCCGATCAGGCTTTGCTCGAAGACACGATGCGCGGCCTGGTCGCGAGGATCACGAACGCCCTCGAGAAGAACCCGCTGGCGTCGAGCGACGCCTGCAACTTCCACCTGGTGAGCGATCGCCATGCGAGCCGGCCGTTCGACGAGGCGACGCAGGACCAGATCAATGCCGTGCTGATCGAAGCCGTCGCCGAAATCACGCACGTCACCCACTGCAACTTCGCCACCCACGAACTGACCGCGGGGCAGCCGCTCCCCGTACTCCTGACCCGGCTGCGCGATCGCGGCGAGGAAGGGCTCGCCTTCGTCGTCTCCTACTATCCGACGATCGACGGCGTCATGACCTTCGCCAAGCTGCAGAACACCAAAGGCAGCTTCGTGGCGGCCAGCGGGCGCTACGACCTGCCCGTGGAGGCGACGTCGGTCGCTGCTGACGTGCCTGCGCGCGTCGAGACCCCGACGGTGGAGAGCGTGGTGCCGGCGGCCGGACCGCGGTCGGTGCTGCGACTCGCCGGCTCCAGCGTCATCGGCGAGCATCTGGCGCCGGAGCTTGCCGAAGGCTTTCTTCGCCATCTGGCTAACCCGGACAATCCCGAGGCGGTCGAGGTCGAGGCCTCCAGCACCGATGCGGCCGTGATCGAGGTCAGGCTGGTCGCCCATCCGGAAGCGCCGCTTCAGGCGATCGAGATCGATTCCGGCGGCGACAGCGCCGGCATGGAGACTCTGTTCGAAGGCGGGGCCGAGATCGCGATGGAGGCCGAGCGGCCGGAGCCGCATATGGTCGAGGCCTTCGGGAAGGCGTTCGGGGTCGACATGCATGCGCCGAGCGCCGAGCACGTGATCGGCATCGACGTCATCGAAGTGGTGGTCCATCCCGACAACAATCTGTCGCTGATCAGCCGGGAGACCGCGGGCGAGGTGTTCACCAACGGCCTGAACGCCTGGAACAAGGTGCCGCTGCATCAGTCGGGCCTCGACGGCCAGATCGTCGCGTTCGGTCTCGATGATGACATGGCGTCAGGCTCGATCCTGAACCAGACCGTGCTGCACGGCCGCAAGTTCAAGGGGGATCGGCATCTGACCTCGGAGAGCGAGCTTGCGATGGCGATCAGCGCCGAGCCAATGGCGATCGGCATGGTCAGCAAGGACTTTCGCGGCGAGAACCGGCCTCTCGCGGTCAATGAGTGCGGCATTCTCTACGAGCCGGACAGCGAGTCGCTGCATGTCGAGGATTTCGAGGTCAACACCGGCGATCATCCTCTGGCCCGGCCGATCTATCTCTACACCAACCCCGCTGTCGAGCATGCCCTTCGCGATCAGTTTCTCGCCTATGTGGCCTCCGTCGAGCCCGGCCAGGGCCAGGAAGTCGTCGGGCGTCACTTCGTCAATCTCGATGTGCATCTGGCATCGACCGATGTCAGCGACTGGCGCTACCACACGGTCGGCGAGCAGCCTGCCCAGCTGCTCGACCACCGCGACCGGTTTCGGGCCGAGATCCGAAACGCCCGGCGGCTGTCGCCCACCTTCCGCTTCAGAAGGGACAGTTTCGGCCTGGCACTCGACAGCCGGGGCGAGCAGGACCTGCAGCGTCTGGTCGCCTATCTGCAGGGCGAAAGGATCGCGCCGGAACGGCTCTTGCTGTTCGGCTTCGCCGATTCCGAGGGCTCCGCCGAGCACAACGCCCTCCTGGCGGAGAGTCGTGCCGAGATCGTGGCCCATCGTCTGAGCGAGGAGGGATTCGAGGTCCCGTCGGGCAATTACTTCGGCGTCGGCGAGGATGCCCCCATCGCCTGCAACGATCTGCCCGGCGGCGAAGCCGACAGGCTGGGCCGGCACAAGAACCGCCGGGTCGAGATCTGGCTGCGTTCCTGACCCCGCCGATCCGCCATGTCGGACGGAGGACACCGGGCCTGGACACAGGCCCGGTGTCTTTTCGTGGCGGCGATCGATCAGCCCCCAATGCGAGCCAATCCTCAGGAACTGACCATGCACGGAAGTGCTTGTTATGCCGCGTTTTATGGGGCGAAGCATTCAGATCGATGAATTCGTTAAAATTTGATTAAAGTAATTTACATGTTCGTGCGACGTGGATTATTCCCGGCCGTCAAGTGAGCAGACTCGTCAAGATCTGTCTGCCGAAATCGACTGAGGGTGTCGTCTTCTCCTGATCAATCGCAATCGCAACCGCCACTCCCGATCGGGGGTCGCACCCTTGATGCAGGATTGAGAATTGCGGGCGATTGGTACGCGCCCAGGGGACAGGTAAATGTTCGACAAAATGCGCTTGACCGTATCGACCTGCGCGGCAGCGGCGCTGATGGCTTTCGGGCCGGCCCTGCTGCCCATGCCGTCGGAGGCACAGGAAATAGGCCCGCCGGACGTCTATTCCTTCGCGGAGGTGCTGCGCGAGGAGATCGACCTGCTCGCCCTGGAAATGGGTGAGGTGATCGTGCCCAGGACGGACGTCGAGGTCGAAAACTTGTCGTCGCGCTACGTCTTTTTCCAGGCGGTCTCCGTGTTCCAGAAGGCCAGCACACTGTGCTTCGAGTTCACGATGGACGGCCTGCCCCTGCCGCAGCCGCCTCGAGGGGAGATCACGTCGAAGGATGTGCTCGAGGTGGTGACCGCAGCACTCGACCGCATCGACTGCGTGAAGCGGGTGATCGGCGTTACGCAGCAGGTCGAGATCCCGGTGCGGGACGACACCAAGACCCCGACCGACGTGTTCAAGATGATGATCCAGGCCAATCGGGAATTGAACCATCTCCTGGAGCCGTCGATCACCCCGTCGGACGTCTACAGCCGCGTGGCGCACGCCAATACCGTGGTTGCCCAGGAGATCGAGGCCCTGGCGGCCGAGCTCGGCGAAACCGACCTCGCGCTGCCGGCTTTGCCTGCCTACGAGCCCCGGAAGAAGCCTGAGGACGTCTACGCGCATCTCATGAGATGCCTGGCTCTCGTTCACGACATCGGCGAAGTCTCCGGGTTCACCGACGTGCTCACCCTGGTCGAGAACTATGACGAGCAGATCGTCGATGGCGATGTCTACGATCTCGTTTCCATCCTCATGGCGGAGCTTCATTATTTTTCCGAGAATCTGCATGTCCAGGAAGAGGCGTTCGAGCCGGACCTGACGCGCCATCTGCCGTCGCACGTCTATCAGCAGATCGGCCTGCTCGAGGCGCAGCTCGAGCTCATGCTCGGCATGGTCGAGAAGCATCCGGAATGGCACGCCAGGTCGTAGCCGGGCCACGCCTTGTTCGCTTTTCGCGGGAAGAGGCGACAAGGCAGCCTGTCTTCAAATCATCGGGGAAAGTAGGTCATGGGTAGCTTCATCAAGGGAAAAGCGGCGATCGTGGCGGCTTCGGTCGTTCTGGCGACCGGCGTCCTGCCGGCAAGCAGGGCGTTCGCCGCCGAAGGACAAGGCGGCGCGACCTATGTCGTCGTCAGCGGCGACTCGCTGTCGCTGATCGCCGCCCGGGTCTACAAGGATGCCGCGAAATGGATCAATATCTACCGCGCGAATTTGGATCGGATTACCGATCCCGCCCTGATCAGCGTCGGCACGATCCTGCGGCTTCCGGATCCGTCGGGGCAGGTGCCCGACTCCGCAGAGCAGGTGACGGCGGGCGGCGCGAAAGCGAGATCCGAGGTGACGCTGGCCGCCGCCGTGAGGCCGGGACAGCTGGACGATCCCGGCAGAGGCAACAGGAGATCGGCAGCGGCCGGCAATGCAGACAGGCCTGGCGCCGGTCAGACGTCGCAGTCGGCATCGCTGACCGATGGTGTGCCGCCCGCCGGCTCGGGGGGGCCGATCAGGCTGATCGCCGACCAGGAGAACGCGCCGGTGATCACCGATGGCGTCGATGTCCGGAATGCCGGCGAGCCGCTGCGCATCAATCTCGTCACCGGCGGCGAGTTTGCGCCTTTCGTCGACGAGACACTGCCGGAGAAGGGCATGCTCACCGAATTGGTGAGCGCTGCGTTCCGGTCGATCGGCTATGATGTCGAGGTCGATTTCCTCGGCTGGAAATATGGACTGGACGCCACCCGGAACGGACAGTTCGCCGGGATTTTTCCCTATCAGAAAGGCGAGCAGAGTGACGAGGAATTCCTCTATTCGAGCTCGCTCTACCGGGTCCTGATGCGTCTGTTCGTGCTGAACGACAGCAACATCACCTACAATCAGCCGTCCAGCCTTCACGGTCTGACGCTCTGCCGCCCGGCCGGTTATGCGTTGGACGATCTGCAGCAATTGCTGGATCAGGAGCTGATCATCCTGAAGACGCCGCGGTCGCTCGAGACCTGCTTCAACCACCTCGTTCGTTCCCAGGTCGACGCGGTGTCGGTGAACGACGTCGTCGGCAAGGCGATGCTGCACGAGATCGGTCTTGCCAAGGAGGTGCGCGCCCTCGAAACGGCGACGTCCATCGGCACGCTGCACCTGATGCTGCCGCTCTACTACGCGGACAGTGAGACGCTGCTCTACGAATTCGATCAGTCGCTGCAGGTGATGAAGGAAACGGGCGTCTACAAGGTCATCACCTCGCGCCATCTTCGCCAGTACTACGAGAATCTGCGGAGCCGCCCGGCCGCCACGGCGACCACGGACGAGGAGGGCCTGCGCAGGAATCTCGATTCGCAGACTCCGGCTCCATCATCTGGTCCCGGCGGCAGTGCCATTGACGCCGGGGTGCCTTCGCCAGCCTTTGAAGCGCGCGAGCAGATCGACGGCGAGCGATCGAAGGGGAGTGCCGTTTTCTAGCGGATGTCTGTCCGCATTGGCTAGCCTGCGGCCCCGCATGACGAACCGGGTGCTCCAGAGTGACGGGAACAGGTGGCCGAACTGGTCAATCACGTTTCGTGCCGGCTTCGTCTTTCTGTCTGGCTCACATGACCGGCTTCGAGCGCACATTTTGCGGATCGTTGCATAGCGGGAACTCGCCAGCCGCCTTGCGGTGGGCCGTCAGGATTGCAGCCTGTCTGCTGACGACATACTCGACGTCGGTGATTTCCGTGTTGAAGTGCGTTGCGGTCCGCGTGCAGGCTTGACCGTTGGCGAGCAGATGCCGGTGCAGACTGGTCCGCACCGATGTGAGTGAGCCGCCAATATAGATCGTGCGGTGCGTGCGGCCGTCGCGCACATAGAGCCCGTAAACACCGGGACCGTTGGGCGCATGGTCGAGATTGTCCGCGACAAAGGGATAGAACGGAGAGGCGATCATTCGGCAGATCTCCCTGCGGCCCCGGTCGGGCCGGACTGTCGTTGCAAGCGCTGGCCGGCGCAGGCGATTTTCCACCCCGGGCCATGTTAAATTGAAGTTGACTCTATTATCGGTTGGAAATTAATGCGCCCGTTCCATTTTGTCTCTTGCTAAGAGGATTCGGTTCACGACGATTATTGCAACTTTGGATTGATCGTCCCGACTCGATAAATTCGAATGCCGGGCTTGACACCCCCCGACAATCCCCGCATCGGCGGCTTTCGGCGAGGTGCCACGCATCGCATGACCAACGCTTGCGTTGAATATTGCCGAAAGCAGCGTCACAGCAGCCCGGGCCGATGAGGCGCCGGGACATAACCGCAAGATTTTAATCGAATTTTAATCCTATGCAGTACATCGGCCGCAATTTCTGGCGTAAACTCCGGCCCTCATTCATGCTCTTCCTAGTCGAGGATTCACCTTATGTTGAGGAAGGCCTTCGCTGTTTCGAATGATCGGATCGTGGGCGGTTCGTTGTTGTTGACGGTCTGCTGCGTGCTTGTCTCCATTTGGGTGGGAATTTCCCTGCCCGCACAGGCTGATCACGATGAAGGCGAGGCGGTCGGCGAGACCATCGTGCTCGGCCGCGTGTCCAACAATCCGCGCAAGCACTACGCAGCACTTGACGCGCTAGGTCGCTATATCGCCAGGCAGTCCGATATCTTCGGGCGCCACGAGACCTTGCTCGCCCGCGACAACGAGGAGCTCATCGCCTTCATGCGCGCCGGCAGGATCGACCTCGTCTCGGAAACGCCGTTCTCGGCGCTGCTCTATGAGCAGATGGCGGGCGCGTCGATCCTGCTGCGCCAATGGAAGGACGGATGCTCGACCTATCGGACTCATTTCTTCACGCGCAAGGACGCCGACATTCAGGAGCTGGGTGATCTCGCCGGCCGGCTGATCGCCTTCGAGGACCCGGGATCGACCTCCGGCTACTTTGTGCCGAAGGCGACGATCGCGGCCCACGGCATGCCGCTCGAGTCCGCCAATCATGCCGTGCAGGACGACAGCGTTCGCTATCTCTTCGCCGAATCCGAGGTCAACGCGGTCGCCTGGGTCGCTCGCGGCAAAGCGGATGCGGGCGTGGTCAGCGACATCAACTGGAACGACGACTCGCGCGCGCCGCCCGGCTTGAAGAAGGAGCTTCGCCTCTTTCACACCACGCCGGAGATCGTGCGCTCCGTGATGGTGGCAGGACCCAGACTGTCCGAGACGGAGCGGCAGGATGTCACCGCGATTCTTCTCGCCATGCATGAGAGCGAGGAGGGACGCGCCGTGCTCGGCGAGTTCTACGAGACCGGCAAGTTCGACCGGCTGATCGGCGATGCAAAGGCCGGTCTCGATCACGTCCGGTCGCTGTTCGGCAGCCTCGGCATATCGGGGTCCTGATGGCATGATCGCAGCGTCCGGTTCACATGGAACCCGGCAGATGGGCTCGGGATCGGGCCGTCGCGCGTCGCGCCGGATGGAACTTCCCGTGCGACCGTGCAACTAGGCGGCGCGCGGTGCGGCTCAGCCTGCGATATCGATATGCGCTGACGATCGGCGTCGCTGCGGTCGGACTGGCGTCGCTCATCCAGTTCTTCAGCTATATCGAATCGGCCAGGCTCGCCGACGAGGTCCAGCGCTCGACGACCGAGACCATGTCGCGCGCGCTGCGCCATCAGGCCGAGACCGACGCCCGCCATCTCGCCGCGGTGCTCGCCGACGGCCTCATCGAGCCTCTGATCCATGAGGACTTCGAGGATATCTACAATATTCTCCAAGCTGCCCGGTCCCTGCCACAGGTCGCGGAAATCCAGGTCTACGATTCCCGGGCCAAGTTGGTGCACGACGCTACCAAGGACATCCGAAGCTACGGCACCGAAGCGCCCGAGGCGGTGAGGGAAGAGGTATTAGGCCAGGGCCGATGGCTCGCGACCTTCCATGAATCGATATTGGAAATCTGCTCCCCGATCGCGATTCGCGATCGAATCGTCGGCGCCGTCCGCTTCACGACGTCGCTCGACGCCATCCGCGCCGACATGGCCAGGCTCGACGAGGATCTGGCTGCCATCCACGGGAACAGCGCCGACGATCGTCTTCACAACTTCGCCTGGCTCATCGCCGGCCTGCTGATCCTCGGTATCGCCGCCGGCTTCGCCGGCGCGGACAGCCTCATCCAGCCGGTCCGGGATCTCATCGACATGACCCGCCAGATCGGCGCGCGCAACTTCAAGGTCGACATGCCCTGGAAACGGTCGGACGAGCTCGGCAAGCTCGCGGCGGCGCTGCACGGCATGGCCGGCGAGATCCGGGAGTCGATGATCTCGAAATCCGAGCTGGAGAGGACCGTGCGCGAGCGAACCGAAGAGCTGCGGGCAGCCAACGTGCTGCTGCGCCGCCATGACCGGCGCCGGCGGCGGTTTCTCGCGGAGGTGAGCCACGAACTCAGAACGCCGCTGACCGTGGTCCACGGCGAGGCCCAGGTGACCTTGCGATCGGGCAGCGGCGAGCTGTCGGCCTATCGCGACAGCCTGAAGAAGGTCATCGCCCAGACGACCCTGATGCGCTGCATGGTCGACGATCTGCTGAAGCTGGCGCGGGCCGACGATCACCTCACCAGCTACCAGTTCGAGCATGTGCCGCTTGCCGAGATCCTGAAGGCGACCGTCGAGAATGCGCAGATCCTGGCTGCCTGCAAGAACATCGTGGTCGAAGGCTCGGAATGTTCCGACGGGCTGCTGATACGTGCCGACCGGCAAAAGCTGGCACAACTCCTGATGAACGTTGTCGACAACGCGGTCAACTACTCGCCTCCGGGCGGCATGATCAGCGTCGCGGGCCACGGGATGGCGGGCGTCGCCGAGATCGTGGTCAGCGATCAGGGAATCGGCCTGGATGCCGCCAACCAGGACCGCGTCTTCGACCCCTTCTTCCGCGGCGTCGCGGCAAGGCAGCTTCGGCCGGAAGGCAGCGGCCTCGGGCTTCCCATCGCCAAGGCCATCGCCGAGGCCCATCGAGGTTCCATCACGATCGTCGGCAGCCCGGGCCAAGGCACCAGCGTGCGTCTGCGCCTGCCGTTGGATGCGGCGGCCTGATGCCGGCTCCGACCGTCTTGCTGGTCGAGGACGATCCGGGAATCGCGTCCTTCGTCGAGCGCGGGCTGAGGGCGGAAGGATACAGGCTGGAGATTTTGGCGGCCGGCAGCGACGCGATCGAGCGGGCGGTCGCGAATCGCTTCGACGTGATCCTCCTGGATCTCCTTCTCCCCGATCTGCACGGACACGAGGTATGCCGCCGCCTGCGCGAGCGCCGGATCCTGGCGCCGATTCTCATGCTGACCGCGCTCGACGGCACGGACGACGTCGTCGAAGGCCTTGAAGCCGGCGCGGACGACTACCTGAGCAAGCCCTTCGATTTCGAGGAGCTGCTGGCCAGGATTCAATCGCTCCGCCGCCGTGTGACGGCCTATAGCGAGAAAGGCGGACGGTGGTTGCGTGTCGGCGACTTGGAACTCGACCAGCAAAGCCGGAAAGTCAGCGTGCGAGGCCACGAGCTCGATCTTACGAGCACCGAGTATCATCTCCTCTCGTTACTCATGTGCCATGCGGGAACGGCGCTGAGCCGCGCCGAGATCCTCGAGCGCGTGTGGCACACCGACAAAGACCCTCTCACCAATATCGTGGATGTCTATATTCGCCATCTTCGACGGAAGATTGCGGCCGAAAACCACTCCGTGGAGATCATCACCATTCGAGGGTATGGTTATCGATTGAGCCTGTCGGAGCATTCGTAGTGAGTGTCCGGCACGATGCGCATGGCGGCCCCGGGGACTTTGAGATCTCCTCCGAGGCGGTCTGCAGTCGACATCGCAGACGACGTTATCCTCGACTACCTTGAATTACATTCCAAACCCGATGCTACCGGCGCAAGCCGGTAGTGGTTCACCAAATACTTATCTTGTCACCAATTGTCACCGCTTCAAAGTCATCACGCTCAGTGTCAACCTCCTGGCTCGACCAGGACTGCCAACGTACCGCTCCGGTTTCCATAGGCTGGCTCGGCATCAGAAAATTTTTGGCGGGCGGTATGGTGGGTGTTTAGCAAAGGCGTTGAAATTTTTGTTATTTTTTTATGAACGGTAGACTGGCGGAGGGAGAGGGATTCGAACCCTCGGTACGGTCGCCCGTACAACGGTTTTCGAGACCGCCCCGTTCAACCACTCCGGCACCCCTCCGCAAGTACCAAGGAGAATGATCCCCTTGGCCAACAAGCGATTGCCTTGAAAACCCGCACAGTCCCCAGCCAGGAATGGTCGACGAAACCGTCCATTTTCCGTGCTGGAACCGTACCGACGATGTGGCCACGGCCTGCGTGCTCATAGCATCTCACCGACATTCTCCGATAGAAGAACATCATGAGAACATGGGGCGATGTGGCGAAGGGGGCGTTTTCCCCGCCACAGGTTTGGAGGAAGCCGGGATGCGCTTTCGAAGACCCCGCTGTCGTTGGTTTCGATCAGAATACCAGCGATTTGCATTGTCTTGTGTGTGGTAGTTTGCAGATGTCGTCGAGGATCTGGTCCGGCACCTTTTGGTCGACTTCGACCAGGGCGACGGCCTCTTCGCCGGGTGCGGTGCGGCCGACGTGGAAGGTGGCGATGTTGATGCCGGCGTCGCCGAGCGTGTTGCCGAGCGCGCCGATGAAGCCCGGCTTGTCCTCGTTCCGGATGAACAGCATGTGCGGGCCGAGCTCGGCCTCGACCGCGATGCCGCGCACCTCGACGAGACGCGGGCGGCGTTCCTGGAACAGCGTGCCGGCGACCGAGCGTTCGCCGCGCTCGGTCTCGACCGCGAGCTTGACCAGGGTCTGGTAGCCCTCGATCTGGTCCTGATGCACGGTGGTCACGCCGATGTCGCGCTCGCGCGCCACCAGCGGCGCGTTGACCATGTTGACGCTGGCCAGGAGCGGGGTCAAAAGGCCCTGCAGGATGGTCGCGGTGAGCGGCTTGGTGTTGAGCTTCGAGGCCTGGCCGGCATAGGTGATGGTGACCCCCCTGAGGCCGGTCTCGGTGAGCTGGCCGGCGAACGAGCCGAGCTGCCTGGCGAGCGTCATGTAGGGTCTCAGCTTCGGCGCCTCCTCGGCCGTGACCGAGGCCATGTTGAGGGCGTTGACCACCGCGCCCGAGACCAGATAGCCGGCCATCTGCCCGGCGATCTGCAGCGCCACCTTCTCCTGCGCCTCGGTGGTCGCCGCCCCCAGATGCGGCGTCACCACGACCTCGTCGAGCTCGAACAGCGGGTTGTTCTTCGCGGGCTCCTCGCCGAACACGTCGAGGGCGGCACCGGCGACATGGCCGTCCCTGATCGCATCGAAAAGGGCTGTCTCGTCGATCAGGCCGCCGCGCGCGCAATTGACGATGCGCACCCCCTTTTGGGCCCTGCCGATCGCGTCCGCGGACAGGATGTTCCTGGTCTGGTCGGTGAGCGGCGTGTGCAGGCTGATCACGTCGGCGCGGGCGAGCAGCTCGTCCAGCTCCACCTTCTCGACGCCGAGATGCTCGGCGCGCTCGGTGCCGAGGAACGGATCGAAGGCGATCACCCGCATCTTGAGGCCCTGGGCGCGCTCGGCGACGATCGCGCCGATATTGCCGCAGCCGATCAGCCCCAGCACCTTGCCGGTCAGCTCCATGCCCATGAAGCGGGATTTTTCCCATTTCGAAGCGCGGGTCGAGCGGTCGGCGGCCGGCAGCTGGCGGGCGAGCGCCATCATCATCGCGATCGCGTGCTCGGCGGTGGTCACCGAATTGCCGAACGGCGTGTTCATCACCACCACGCCCTTCGCGGTCGCGGCGGCGACGTCGATATTGTCGACCCCGATGCCGGCGCGGCCGACCACCTTCAGATTCCGCGCGGCCGCCAGCACCTTCGCGGTCACCTTGGTCGCCGAGCGCAGAGCGAGGCCGTCATAATCGCCGACGATCTCGCAGAGCTGGCCCTCGCTCAGGCCGGTGCGCACGTCCACCTCGACGCCGCGTTCCCGGAACACGTCGACCGCGGCGGGGCTGAGATTGTCCGAAATCAGGACCTTGGCCATGTTTTTTCCACTTCAGTTCGGTCAACCCTTGGGGGTTCGGTCAACTCTCGCGGGCTCGATCAACTCTTGCGGGCTCAGGCAACCCGTGGAGGGCGGCGTCAGACGGCAAAGCGGCAGGCTTCGTCGAACGCCCAGTCGAGCCAGGGCAAAAGGGCTTCGACATCCTCCGTCTCGACCGTAGCACCCCCCCAGATGCGCAGGCCCGGCGGCGCGTCGCGATAGGCCGCTATATCGTAGGCCGCACCCTCCTCGGCAAGCCGTGCGGTCATGTCCCTGATCAGCGCGGCCTGACGGTCGCGGGCGAGTGCGGCGATCACCGGATCGACGATCTGCAGGCAGATCGAGGTGGTCGAGCGGGTCGCGGGGTCGGCCGCCAGGAAACCGGCCCAGGGGCTCGCCTCGACCCAGCGCTCGATCGCGGCGAAATTGGCCTCGCTGCGCCGGATCAGCGCATCCAGACCGCCGATCTCCTCGGCCCAGCGCAGGCCGTCCAGCGCATCCTCGACCGCGAGCATCGAGGGCGTGTTGATGGTCTCGCCCCGAAACACGCCCTCGATCAGGGCGCCCGATCTGGTCAGTCGAAAAATTTTCGGCAGCGGCCAGGGCGGGCTGCAGCTTTCGAGGCGCTCGACCGCGCGCGGGCCGAGCGCCAGCATGCCGTGCTGCGCCTCGCCGCCCAGCACCTTCTGCCAGGACCAGGTGACGACGTCGAGCTTGTCAAAGGGAAGGTCCATGGCGAAGGCGGCCGAGGTCGCGTCGCAGAGGGTCAGGCCTTCGCGATCGGCGTCGATCCAGTCGCCGTCGGGCACGCGCACGCCCGAGGTCGTGCCGTTCCAGGTGAAGACCGCGTCGTGATCGGGATTCACCTGATCGAGATCGGGGAGCTTTCCGTAGTCGGCCTCGAGGGCGCGGACGTCGTCCAGCTTCAGCTGCCTTTGGACGTCGGTCAGCCAGCCCTTGCCAAAGCTCTCCCAGGCCAGCACGTCGACGCCGCGAGCACCCAGAAGGTTCCACATCGCCATCTCGAAGGCGCCGGTGTCGGAGGCCGGCACGATCGCGATGCGATGATCTTCGGGCACGCCCAGCAGCGCCCGCGAGCGTTCGATCACCTCCAGGAGCCGCCCCTTGCCGACCGCCGACCGATGCGACCGCCCGAGCGCCTCGCCGTGCAAAGCCGATACAGACCAACCAGGACGCTTCGTCGTCGGACCGGAACCAAAACGGGGATTCCGCGGGCGCGCTGTCGGCTTCATCGTCTGGCTCGTCCTCTGCTGCATTGCAGCGTCGGTTTATGAGGCTGGCCGCAGGGCGTCAACCGGCCTTGTTCGGAGCCATCCTTGGCTCGTCGCCCGAGGACGGCGGCTTGTCGGAGCCCAGGGCCGGAGCCTGGCGCGCATTGTCGCAAGGCCAGCGTCCGCAGGGTGGACGAGCTGCGGGGCAGGGTGCTTCGAGGTTGCGGGGCGTGTGGGAAAGCGATAAGACCTCGGGGCGTCGGCTGTAGCGAACGCGCTGCGCGCGGATCCGCGCCGAACACGCCTCGCCGAACACGCCTCGCCGAACACGCCTCGCCGAACACGCCTCGAAAGACCATTTTCCGACAAGAAACGGTTCAGATGCCGAAAGCGAAACTCACCGTTCTTCTCGCCAGACCGCGCGGGTTCTGCGCCGGCGTCGAGCGTGCGATCGACATCGTCGAGAAGGCGCTCGCGGTCAACGGGCCGCCGGTCTATGTGCGCCACGAGATCGTGCACAACCGACATGTCGTCGACGGCCTGCGGGCCAAGGGTGCGGTCTTCGTCGACGAACTGGACGAGGTCCCCGACGATGCGATCGTGGTGTTCTCCGCCCACGGCGTGCCGAAAGCCGTGCCCGCCGAAGCCAGACGCCGCCGGCTGATCTATGCCGATGCCACCTGTCCGCTGGTGAGCAAGGTGCATCGGGGTGTCGAGCAGCACCACAGAAACGGCCGAACCGTCCTCCTGATCGGCCATGCGGGCCACCCAGAGGTGATCGGCACTATGGGCCAGCTGCCGGACGGCGCCGTGCGCCTGATCGAGACTGTCGAGCAGGCGAGGGCGATCGAGGTGGAGGACCCGGACAACCTCGCCTACGCCACCCAGACCACCCTCTCCGTGCGCGAGACCGAGGACGTGCTCGCTATCCTGAAAAGCCGTTTTCCGACCATCGCGGGCCCGCGACGGGAGGACATCTGCTACGCTACCACCAACCGCCAGCGGGCGGTGGAGGCGCTCGCCGCGAAGGCCGATCTGACGCTGGTGATCGGCGCGACCAACTCGTCGAATTCGGTTCGCCTGGTCGAGGTCGCGAGGATCGCAGGCTGCCCGCGCTCCGCCCTCGTGCCGTCTGCCGAGGGACTGGACTGGGCGCTGTTCGACGGTGTGTCGACGGTCGCGGTCAGCGCCGGCGCTTCGGCACCGGAGGAACTGGTGGACGGGCTGATCGACGCCTGCCGCGGAAGGTTCGAGGTGACCGTCGAGGAGGTGGAGGTGGTCAGGGAGGACGTGTCCTTTCGCACGCCGCCGACGCCGCTTCGCCGCGCGTCCTGATGCGCCGCCGGCCTTTGCGGTCACCAAAGCTGACGGCTTTCGCCGATGGTGTGACCACATCATTTGGTCCGCGTGGAGATCTGCAAGGAATTTAAAATCAATATGTTATACACTTGCCAACTGAATTATTCGATGTGGTCACACCACTGGAACCCTCGCAAGTTGCGGGTGAACGGCGGAGCCGATGGCGGTCTATACAGCGATTGACGAGGAGTCTCTGGACAGGTTTCTGCGCGCCTATGACATCGGGCAGGCCGTGAGCTTCAAGGGCATCGCCGAGGGCGTCGAGAACTCCAACTATCTCTTGATGACCGAGCAGGGCCGCTTCATCCTGACCCTCTACGAAAAGCGCGTCGACCCTGAGGACCTGCCGTTCTTCCTCGGTCTGATGAACCATCTCGCGGCAAAAGGCGTGCGCTGCCCGACGCCGGTAAGCGGTCGCGACGGGGCGGCGCTGCGCGAGCTCTGCGGGCGTCCTGCGGCGCTGATCAGCTATCTGGACGGCGTCTGGCCGATGCGGGTTCAGCCCTTTCACTGCGCGGCGCTCGGCAAGGCGCTCGCGGCGATGCATCTCGCCGGCGCCGGCTTCGAGCAGCGACGGGCGAACGCGCTGTCGCTGCCGGGCTGGCGCGCTTTGCTCGATCGCTGCGTGGGCGATGCGGACCAGCTCCGCCCGGGTCTGGCGGCGGCGCTCGAAAGCGAGCTTCGGACACTTGAGGACACCTGGCCTTCCGATCTGCCTGAAGGCGTCATCCACGCCGATCTCTTTCCAGACAACGTCTTTTTTCAAGGTGAGGTCCTCACGGGACTGATCGACTTCTATTTCGCCTGCAACGATCTTCTGGTCTACGACATCGCGATCTGCCTGAACGCCTGGTGCTTCGAGGTCGACGGCGCCTTCAACATCACCAAGGCGAGACAGATGCTCGCCGCTTACAGGAGCGTGCGGCCGCTTAGCGACGGCGAGCTCGAAGCGCTGCCGCTCCTGGCCCGCGGCGCCTCGCTGCGCTTCCTTTTGACCCGGCTGTTCGACTGGCAAAACCAGGTGGAAGGCGCTCTGGTCAGGCCGAAGGACCCGATCGAATATCTGGAAAAGCTGCGATTTCACCAGGGCGTCACCGGACCCGGCGCCTATGGTCTGGACTGATGCTCATACGCGGGACTCGATGATGGACGAGATGAGGGACGACGATGCGCCGAAGGCGGAAGGGACCGTCGAGATTCACACCGACGGCGCCTGCTCCGGCAATCCGGGCCCCGGCGGCTGGGGCGCCGTCATGCGCTGGCGCGGTCTCGACAAGGAGCTCTCCGGCTCCGAGCCCGACACCACCAACAACCGCATGGAGCTGATGGCCGCGATCCAGGCGCTGGAGACGCTGAAGCGCCCGATGAAGGTCAAAATGTTCACCGACAGCAACTATGTGAAGCGCGGCATCACCGGCTGGCTCGCCGGCTGGAAGGCGAACGGCTGGAAGACCGCCGACAAGAAGCCCGTCAAGAATCAGGACCTCTGGGAACGCCTGGACGCCGCCGTCCAGCGCCACGAAGTGGAGTGGCGTTGGGTCAAGGGCCACGCCGGCAATCCCGACAACGAGCGCGCCGACAAGCTTGCGACGCAGGCCATAAAGGTGCGGGCCGCACAGGCTTGACCTCGGAGCGTCGGCGGCGGCTGGTGGCGCCGGCGTGTCCCTCGCGGACGTCTGCTGGGGGACGAGGATCAGCCGCCTTCGAGGTCCTTTCCTGCGAGGCGTAAGGCCGGCAGGCCGATCCTGTCCTGCTGTCGCCGTTTCCGCGATGAAATGACCTTTATCTCGGTTTGTCCATTCGGCGCCAGCAGCGAGATCATGCGAAGGCGCTCCATGCCGTTTTCAGATTTCTCTGCGGGTAACCTTAACGCGAAACGGTGTGACCACCGGCTTTACGTAACATTAACCTCACTCTGGCAAGACGTTTCCGGGTCCATGCGACCCTGGGAGTCTGCCCGCCCGGCGGGAGTGTTGCGGCGAGGCTCGGATTCCGAGGGTCGCATGGACCCGATCACGGACTCCATTCGAATCCGGTTAACGCATTGTTGACGGCGGCAGGATTGAATCCAGGCGAAGTGACCTCGGCCAGGCAGCATCCGTGATCTCCGGGCGCCGAAAAGCAGCTTCGGGGCAGATATGAAAGGGTCATTTGCCTGTCGGGTCGGCATAAGGCGCCGAGCGCGAATGTCGGACGGAAACACCGACGGCCGTCATCCCCGACCTGACGTCCGCCGATGATCGAAGCATGCCCAAAAAAAGAGGCCGCCCGAAGGCGGCCTCGTCGTCCCCGCGGTCGGTGACCACTCAGATGTCCCCGCGGTCGGTGATCAGATGTCCCCGATCGCGTAGCGATCAGATGTCATAGTACATGACGAACTCGTAGGGGTGGGGGCGAAGCCGGATGGCGTCGACCTCCTCTTCGCGCTTGTAGCCGATGTAGTTCTCGACGAAATCCTCGGAGAAGACGTCGCCTTCGGTCAGGAAGTCGTGGTCGGCCTGGAGCGCATCCAGCGCCTCGTTGAGGGCACCCGGCACGCTCGGGAATTCGGCCAGTTCCTCCGGCGGCAGGTCGTAGATGTTCTTGTCGACGGGGTCGCCGGGATCGATCTTGTTCCTTATGCCGTCGATGCCCGCCATGAGCATTGCGGCGAAGGCGAGATAGGGATTGGCCGACGGATCCGGGCAGCGGAATTCGCAGCGCTTGGCCTTCAGGCTGTCCGAATACATCGGGATGCGGACGGCAGCCGAGCGGTTCCTGAGCGACCAGGCAAGGTTGACCGGCGCCTCGTAGCCCGGCACCAGGCGGTGATAGGAATTGGTGGTCGGTGCTGCGAAGGCGAGGACCGCAGGCGCATGCTTCAGGAGGCCGCCGATATAATAGCGGCAGGTCTGGGAAAGCTTGGCGAAGCCGGCCTCGTCGCCGAAGGTCGGGGTGTCGCCGTCCCAGATGCTCTGATGCACATGCATGCCCGAGCCGTTGTCGCCGTAGAGCGGCTTCGGCATGAAGGTCGCGGTCTTGCCATGGGCGCGGGCGACGTTCTTGACCACATATTTGTATTTGATCAGATCGTCGGCCATCTTGACCAGCGTGTCGAACTTCATGTCGATCTCGCACTGGCCGGCGGTCGCGACCTCGTGGTGATGACACTCGACGGTGAGACCGATGCTCTCCATGACCAGCGCCATTTCGGAGCGCAGATCCATCAGCGTGTCGTTCGGCGGGACGGGGAAATAGCCTTCCTTCGGACGCACCTTGTGGCCGAGATTGGGGCCCTCGTCGGTTGCCATGTTCCAGTGCGCCTCGACCGAGTCGACCTCGTAGGAACCGAAATTGACGTCCTGACCGTAGCGCACGTCGTCGAACACGAAGAACTCGGCCTCGGGGCCGAAAAAGGCGCGGTCGCCCAGGCCCGTGGACTGCAGATACTGCTCGGCGCGCTTGGCGACGCCACGCGGGTCGCGGTGGTAGAAGTCGCCGGTGATCGGATCGTGGATGTCGGCGATCAGCACCAGGGTCTTGTGATGGCAGAACGGATCGATGAAGGCGGACGTCGCATCCGGCATCAGGATCATGTCGGAGGCTTCGATCTTCTGAAAGCCGCGGATCGAGGAGCCGTCGAAGCCGAGGCCTTCCTCGATGTTGTCGACGCCGAACGCCTTGGCCGGAAACGAGGTGTGCTGCCACATGCCGGGCAGGTCGGTGAAGCGGACATCGACGATCTCCACTTCATTGTCTTTCATCGCCTTGGCGACGTCTTCCGCGGAAGTGCATCCCAACATCATGATCGATAAGTCCTTTCTCGTGCTGTCCCCGTTGGTTCTTTCTTTACCGGACCGATTTCGGCGGTCTGCTTGGCGATCGGTCCCTGCGGCGATTGTTCGGCGTCGGGGCTAGAGCGCCTCGGCGCCGACCTCGCCCGTGCGGATTCGAACGACCTGCTCCAGGTCGTAGACGAAGATCTTGCCGTCGCCAATGCGGTCGGTCTTGGCAGCCTGCTGAATGGCTTCGACCGCACGCTCCACCAGATCGGAGTCGAGCGCGATCTCGATCTTCACCTTGGGCAGGAAGTCGACGACATACTCGGCACCACGATAGAGTTCGGTATGGCCCTTCTGCCGGCCGAACCCCTTGACCTCGGTGACGGTCATTCCCTTGAGGCCGATCTCCTGGAGAGCTTCCTTGACCTCGTCCAGCTTGAACGGCTTGATGACAGCCTCGATTTTTTTCATGGAACCACCGCCCCTTTCCTTGCCAAGCACCATTATTCGATCGCGACCGCGGCCTCGCGCGGACCGTCGATCGCCGGTGCAAATCGTTAAGCATGGATCATGCCAACTCCGGAAAGCCGCTTCCGAGGCGGTGAGTCGGCCGCCGGCGGCACCAAAAGTTCAAAAAACAGGCAGCGATGCCTATTTTTTGATCACTCGATCGTCTCCCTGCAAAACGCCCGGGACTTCTTGACGTTTCCGGGGACGAGCGTCTAAACAGACGCCGATGGCGGGCGTAGCTCAGTCGGTTAGAGCGCCAGATTGTGGCTCTGGAGGTCGCCGGTTCGATTCCGGTCGCTCGCCCCAGATTTTCCGAAATTTTCAGCGGAACGAGCGCGTCGGATCGCTGGTCGAAGCTCGGCGTTCCGCCCCATGCGCTTTGACATCAGCGCCTGATCAGCCTGCTGTATCGCATAGGCGCGACAGGTCGACGGACGACGCGCCGGAGCGATCGGAAGAACCCCGCAGATCGGCTGGGCCCCAGACGTGCGGCGACGCTCGTCGATGCGGCGACCGTCCAAGCACCGGAGAACGACGATCGCCTTCGAGGCGGCTGGTCGGCGACGCGCATTGCCAAAGAGCGAGGAGAGCGGCAAATTCACGCGGCGTTCGGCTGTGCGCGCTACGGCGCGGCCCGCCGAACGCCGGGGAAAAAACGCGCGATCGCCGGATCGTCTCCGCGGCGCAGCGACGGAAATCTCGATGTTTCGATGGTTCGGCATAGCGTTTCTGCTGCTGACGCTCATGTCGGCGAGCCAGGCCGCAGATCCGCTTCTTGCGGGCAATGCCGATTTCGACCTTCGCGTGCAGCGCTGGAGCAATACCCTCGACAGCATCGCCGAGGATTTGTCGCGCGAGGGGATCACCCGGAGTCAGATCGCGCCGCTCAGCGACAATTTGGGCATTGTGCAGAGTTCCGTTCTGGCCGCGCAGGAACGCGCCGCTGCGGCGGCGGACGAGCAGCGGCGCCTGCTCGACTCGCTCGGCCCGAAGCCGGGAGATGACGAACCTGCCGAAAGCGATCGACTCGACACCATCCGCGCAGACATCGAGGAGCGGTTCCGGCATGTCGACGAGCAGCGCAGACGGAGCGAGCTGATGCTCGCGCGCATCGACCTCTTGTTCGCGCGCATGTCCGAGGCCGAATACCGAGCGCTCACCACCGTGCTCGCCGAGCAGGTCGCGGCCCCGCTGTCTCCCGCGACCATGGCCAAGGGCATGTCCCAGTTGGAACAGCGTCTTGAAGGGGGCGGGCTCGAGGCCAAGATCCGCTGGCCCTTCGCCGCCGATGTCACGGATCCGGACGTCCTGCTGCGTGCCGGCCTTGTTGGTGCTGCGATCGTGACGCTTCTGACGCTGCGCCGCCGGCTCCTCGCGCGCCACGGCTACCGGCCCGTGGCCGACGCCCCCGGGCTCGGCCGGCGCGTGCTGGCGACCTTCGCGGAGACCCTGGGCAATGTCCTGCTGCCCGCGCTTGCCCTGACTGCTCTGTGGATGGCGATCAGATCGCTGCACCCGTCGGACGAATCGCCGAACGGACTGGTCGACGAACTGGCGATCGCGATCCTGATCGCGATCGTGGTGATCGGCCTGGCTGCCGCCGTTCTGGCGCCGACGCGGCCGCAATGGCGCATCAGCCGCTTCAGCGACAGTGCTGCGCTATCGCTCTTCCGGGCCGTGCGCCTGTATGCGCTCCTGCGGCTCGCCGTCGTCGTGCTGCTGGTGCTGCTGAACCCGCCGAGACAGAGCATCGTCGGGCTTTCCGAAGAGTCGATCAGCGCATTCTTCGCGTCCGAGCCTCAGTTCTACGCCATCCTCGGCCTGCTCGCTCTGCTCGTCACCGTCGGTGCCCTGCTGAACGTGCTGCGTCCGGGCAACTGGCGATTCCAAGCCGGACCGGACGAGTCGGCGGATGCCGCGGACCGGCCGCCGAAGCGGTGGCTCCGGATCACCCTGGCGCTGTCGCGCGGCGTGCTGGTCGTCGCCCTGCTGCTCAGCTTTGCGGGCTATCTTTTTGCGGGAATCTACCTCGCCGATCGCGTGAGCTTCACGCTGGGTCTGATCGCGGCCGCGTATGTCCTGCGCGTTCTGGCCGCCGCCGGGATGCGATCGCTGACTTCGTCGGAGCGCAAGATCGGCCGGAAGCTGCGTCGCCATATGATGTTCAGCGACGACGGCGCCGCGCGCCTGACCTTCTGGTTGCTGCTGATTCTCGACGTCGTTCTGGCGAGCGCGGTGCTGGTGCTGCTGGCGCTCCGCTGGGGTGTTCCCAATGCCGAGTTCTGGCGTTTCGCCGGCATGCTGGCCTACGGCTTCAAGATCGGCAGCTTCACCTTGTCGCTGGTCGACATCGTCACGACGGCGGTGGTGTTTCTCCTGCTGCTGACTTTCGTGCGGCTGCTGCAGGGATTTCTTGCCCAACGCATACTGCCCCAGACGCGCCTCGACGTCGGCGCGCGCGATGCGCTCTCCACGGTCTTCGGTTATGTCGGCCTGACCGTCGCGGCGCTGGTGGTCATCGCCATGCTCGGTCTCGATCTCAGCCAGCTGGCGCTGATTCTGGGCGCGCTTTCCGTCGGTATCGGTTTCGGGCTGCAGCATGTGATCAGCAATTTCGTCGCGGGGCTGATCCTCCTGATCCAGCGTCCGATCAAGTCCGGCGACTGGATCGTCGTCGGCAACGGCGCCTATCAGGGCTATGTCAAGCACGTCAGCGTGACCTCCACCGAGATCGAAACCTTCGACAACGCTTCCGTCCTGGTGCCGAACAGCAATCTCTTGTCGAACGAGGTCCTGAACTGGACCCACAAGAGCACGCTCGGACGGGTGATCCTGGCGGTCAGGACGGCCTATGGCAGCGATCCGGAAAAGGTGCGAAATACGCTGCTCGCCTGCGCCGACGCCCACCCCATGGTGCTGTCGCGCCCGGAGCCGGTGGCGCTCCTGCAGAACTTCGGCCCGAGCTCGCTCGATTTCGAGCTGCGTTTCTATCTGCGCGAGATCGATACCCTGCTGGAGGTCGGAAGCGAGCTGCGCATCGCCGTGCTTTCCGCGCTCGATGAAGCCGGCATCGCCATTCCCTTCCCGCAGCAGGACGTCCATATCCACCAGGCCGCACCCTGGCCGGAACCGGACGCCGAACCCTCTTCCCGGCATTTGACGACCGGACCGGGCAAGCTCACATAGCCTTGATCACGACGCCGTCGAAATTCCGCGAATGCGAGACGACGCCTACGGGCCCGATGGGGGGGCTTCCGCCGGTCCTTCGAGCGCTCGTCGAAGCGCCGTCTGGTCGACCTCCTGGCCGGCGAACAGGCGCCAGGCGTCCACGCCCTGGGAAAAGAACAGCTCGTAGCCCGAGATGATCGCCAGGCCTTCGGCTTCGGCGTCCGTCAGAAAAAGCGTGTCGACGGGCGTGTAGACGGCATCGAACGCCCATTCGGCGCCGCGCATCATCGTGCGGGGCAACGGCGTGCCCTCATGGCCGTCCATGCCGACCGGCGTGCAGTTGACCAGACCGAACGCACCCGCAGCACCCTTCGTCGCATCGTCGGTGACGGTGATCCCGACACCCGCCCTGGCGGCGCGAAGCGCGATCGCGAGCCTCTCGGCCTTGGCGAGGTCGCGCTCGACGATGCGAAGCTCATCGAGGCCAAGGGTGATCAGGCCGAAGGCGACGGCCTTGCCGACCCCGCCCGCGCCGACCATGCAGACCGCGCCCGGCGCCCGATCGCCGAGCACGCGGCGGTAGGCGGCGACGAAGCCGGTGTGGTCGGTGTTGAAGCCTCTCGGCCCTTCGGCCGTGAACACCACCGTGTTGACGGCGCCGATCCTGCGGACCAGCGGATCCGCGATCTCGACCTTCGCCGCGACGCGCTCCTTATAGGGATAGGTCACGTTGACGCCGCGAAAGCCGAGCGCCGCGCATCGCTCGAAGACCGCATCGAAGTCCAGCGCCATGTCTCCTGGGCACGAGCCTGTCATAGGCCACCTCCAGGCCGGAGAGCTTCCCCGCCAGCCGGTGCAGCCTCGGCGCCTGGCTGCGCGTGATGTTGTCACCGATCAGCCCGAGCCGGAGGTCAGGCATCGAACAGCTCCTCGATAGGCCGGCGTCCCGCTACGCCGCCGCGCGCAGACCGAGCATTGTTCGCGCCTCGGCGGGCGTGGCGACGGGCCGACCGAAGCGCGCGCAGAGCTCGACGGTGCGGGCGACCAGGGCGGCGTTGGAGGGGGCGAGCGTGTCGCGGTCCAGGCGGACATTGTCCTCGAGGCCGGTGCGGCAGTGGCCGCCCGCCTCGATGCACCATTCGTTCAGGGTAAGTTGATGGCGGCCGATGCCGGCGGCGCACCATTCGGCGTCGGGGACGAGCCGCTTCACCGTCTCGATATAGAAATCGAAGGTCGGACGATCCACCGGCATGGCGTTCTTGACGCCCATCACGAACTGCACGTAAAGCGCTCCCGGGATGCGCCCGTCCGCATTCATCGCCGCGGCCTGGTGGATGTGGGAGAGATCGAAGGCTTCGATCTCGGGCTTGACCTCGTGGGCACGCATTTCACCGGCCAGCCAGTCGACCAGATCCGGGCTGTTCTCGTAGACCCGGGTCGGGAAATTGTTCGAGCCCACCGAAAGCGACGCCATGTCCGGCCGAAGGCGAAGCATCCCGCCGCGCTCGCGACCCGAGCCGGAGCGGCCGCCGGTGGAGAGCTGGACGATCATGCCGGGGCAGTGCTTTTCGATCCCCTCCTTCAGCCTCGCGAACCTTTCCGGGTCCGAGGTCGGCGTCTGATCGGCGTTCCTGACATGGCAGTGCGCGATCGCGGCACCGGCCTCGAACGCCTCATGGGTCGACTCCACCTGCTCCTCGACCGTAATCGGCACCGCGGGGTTGTCGTTCTTCGTGGGCAGCGAGCCGGTGATGGCGACGCAGATGATGCAGGGTTTCTCGGTCATCTTTTCTTTTCCGTCAGCCGCAATTCAGGCCGGCATCGGCGCCGACATTGCTCGAATCATAGCGCAAGGCGCTGTCCGGCGCACGGATGCTGCCGCCGGTGGCGCGACCACATAGGAAGATTCAGTTGCAATTGTATAACATGTTGATTTCAAGCCTTGTTGCAGCAGTCCATGTGAATAAGATGATGCGGCCACACCACTAGGCGTCCGTCACCGGCGTGGTGACGACGATGAAGGTGAGGTCGCCGAGGCCGCTATTCGTGATCGAATGCCAGGTGCCCGGCGTGATGAAGATGACGTCGTTCGCCCGCACCACGCGCTTCTCCTCGCCGATCTCCATCAGGCCCTCGCCCTCGAGGATGTGGTAGACCTGCTCCTGCACCTCATGCACATGGCGCTCGACATGGGCCATGGGCTGGTAGGTCGAGATGCGGTAGTCGATGAGGCGCGAGCCGGTGGTCTCCGGATGCACCAGTGCCTTGGACAGCGCCGAGCCGTGATGGCCCGGGAATTCCCGCCAGGGCTCCTCGGCGATGTTGCGGACGACGGTCTTGTAGTCATCGGACATTCTTCGTCGCTCCTCATTCGGGCCACCATGGCCCGCCTCGGACCACGACGACAAGCCTGCATGAGTAAATGCCGTCGGCAAGGACGCTTTGGCCGCGGCCGCGGGTGTTCCGGATGGCTCGCAAGGTCGGACCACGACGACAAGCCTGCATGAGTAGATGCCGTCGGCAAGGACGCTTTGCGCCGCGGCCGCGGGTGTTCCGGATGGGCTCCAAGGTCAGCCGCGAAAGGCGCGTCCGGGCGACGATGTTCCCAGCCTTACTGGGGAGCCTTTCTTAACCTCGCATGTGTTTCACTTCTTCGGCACCGCTCCGGGCGTCGTCCGGGCTGCCGTCGCCGGCGCCCGCCGGTCACCGGAACGAAACCGCCAGCGGAGCTGAATGGCCACGGCATGCATGGGCTTTTGGACACATCGATCGTATTGGGTCAGTTCATCTCGATCTATCTGGCCTTCCGCCTCAAGCATCTGATCGCCGACTATTTTCTTCAGAGCTCCTGGATGGCGAGGGGCAAGGCAGAGGCTTCGAATTGGCTGGCGCCGCTCGTCAGTCACGCCGGAATTCACGGCGCCGGCACGGCGGCCATCGCCATGGTCTTCGCCCCGGCCCTCTGGTGGCTCGGCCTCGTCGACGTCATGGTCCACGCCTCCATCGACCGCATGAAGTCGATTCCCGCCTGCGGCGGCCGATGGCAGCCGAGCCAGCCCGCCTTCTGGTGGTGTCACGGCGTCGACCAGGAGGCGCACAATCTCACCCACCTCATCTTCATTCTCGCCATGCTCTCCGCGTAGCCGTGTCGTCGTTCGGAAAACGGAATAGGTGCTATAAATCAAAATATTGAAAAAATTTCCTTATATTTCAGGTTAAATTTTCTGATTGGGAGGGAGCCTGGGAACCGGGCCCGCCGAACTCGCGCCTGAGCATCTCGTCATGCTCGCCGAGCCGCGGCACGGGGCCGTAGCTTTCGGACCGGCCCGCGATCACCGCAGGCGGCGACAGGAGTTCGACGGATCCGTTTTCCGTGGCCACGCGGATGAAGCGCGCCTGCGGGTGGGCGGACAGATCCTCGAGATCGGAGAGACGTCCATAGGCGACCCTGGCCGCGGCCAGCCTCTCGATGTTCGCCTCGCGATCACGTTTTCCGAACTCCTCGCCGATCAGCCGGTCCAGCTCGGCACGGTTGGCCACGCGCGCGACGTTGGAGGAAAAACGCGGGTCGTCGGCGATCTCCGGTCGCTCCAGCACTGCGTCGCAGAGCCAGCGCCACTCCCGCTCGTTCTGGATCGAAATCAAGAGCTGCCTGCCGTCGGCGCAGGTGAACGCGCCGTAAGGCGCCACCGTCGGATGTTTCAATCCCTGCCGCGTCGGCGCCCTGCCGCCATAGCGATATTGCAGATAGGGAACGTTCATCCAGTCCGCCATGGCGTGGAAGAGGGACACTTCGATCGCGCGGCCCTGGCCCGTGCGCTCGCGGGCGAACAGGGCCTGCAGGATCGCCTGATGCGCGCTCATGCCGGACGCGATGTCGCAGACTGAAACCCCGACCCGCGCCGGTCCCCCCGGCGTGCCGTTGATCGCGCAAAGGCCGGATTCTGCCTGGATCAGAAGATCATAGGCCTTCTGGTCGCGATAGGGACCGTCCTCGCCATAGCCGGAGATCGAGCAGGTGATCAGGCGCGGGTTTTTTTCGCGGAGCGCCGAAGCACCGAAGCCGAGGCGTCCGGCGGCGCCCGGCGCCAGGTTCTGGATGAAGACGTCGGCCTTTTCGACCATGCGTCCGAGCAGCGCCCGGTCCCCGTCATCCTTGAGATCGAGGCGGATCGATTCCTTGCCGCGGTTCAGCCAGACGAAATAGGCACTGCCGCCGTTCACCAGCTCGTCATAGCGTCTGGCGAAGTCGCCCTCCGGACGCTCGACCTTGACCACCCGGGCGCCGGCATCCGCGAGCCGCCCCGAGGCATAGGGTGCGGCCACTGCCTGTTCGACGGTCACTACGAAAATGCCTTCGAGGTCTTTCATGAACGGCCTCCCCCGCTTCGCTGCGACGCTCCGGCAGCCTTTGCCATTCTTGACGTCATACCATCCCCTGATAGCTTATTTCCAGAAACCGGCGACCCCATGCCCGAGCGCAGGGCATGGGCGCAGGCCGGACATGGGAAAAAATCCGGGGAGGAATGACGATGATCATGACACGCATGACCGGTGCCGCGGCGGCGCTGCTTTTCGCAGGCTCGACCGCTTTCGCGGCGGAACAGCCGGCCGAGCTCAAGATCGGCATCACCGCGTTTCTCTCCGGCCCCGCCTCCGTCTTCGGCGAGCCGGCCAAGGCTGCGGCCGAGATGATGATCGAGGAGATGAACGAAGCGGGCGGTATCGGCGGCGTGCCGGTATCGGCGATCTTCGTCGACGAGGGCGCCGGCGGCGAGCATGTGCTCACCGAATATCGCCGGCTGGTCGAGGAGGAGAACGTGGACGTCATGTTCGCCTCGATCTCGTCCGGCAACTGCAACAAGGTCGCCCCGCTCGCCGAAGACCTGAAGATGCTGAACATCATGTGGGACTGCGGCACCCAGCGCATCTTCGAGGAGGGCGACTACCGCTACGTCTTCCGCACCCAGGCCAACGCCGCCCCGGAAATGCTGGCGACAGTGCTTTATCTCCTGAAGACCAGGCCCGACTTCCAGACCATCGCCGTGGTCAATCAGGACTACGCCTGGGGCCGGGACAGTTGGGAGATTTTTTCGACTGCGCTCAAGGCATTGAAGCCGGACGTTGAGGTGGTGGCCGAACTCTTTCCGAAATTCGGCGCACCCGACTATTCGACCGAGATCAGCCGGCTGTCGGCGCTCGCCCCCGACGTCATCCTCTCCACCTCCTGGGGCGGCGATCTCGACACCTTCGTCCGCCAGTCCTCCCAGCGCGGCCTGCTCGATCAGAGCACCTTCGTCCTGCCGCTCGCCGAAAGCTCGCTGCAGCGTCTGGGCAAGGACCTGAAGCCCGGTCACATCGTCGGCGGCCGCGGTGATCACTACTTCCTGCACCCGGAGAAGGTCGGCGATGCCGATTACGACGCCTTCGTCGAGGCGTTCCACGAGAAGACAGGCGCCTGGCCGATCTACCCGGTCTTCCACATGAGCCAGGCGCTTGCCGCTCTCCAGGGCGCCTATGACAAGGCGATCGAAGCCAATGGCGGCGAATGGCCGGAGCGCGAGCAGGTGGTCGACGCCATGGCCGGCCTCTCCTTCGCCGGTCTCGGCCGCGAGGTCACGCTTCGCGAGGACGGCCAGGGCCTGGAAGACCAGCTCCTCGGCACGTCTGCCCATGTCGACGGCTACGACTTCGCGATCCTCGACGACATGATGATCTTCGACGCCGACGACATCACCACCCCGGTCGGCGAGATCTCCACCGAATGGATGTCGACCCTCACCCAGGAGTGGGCCGACGGCGTCGCCGCCGACAGCTTCGCCCACAGCCCGGGGGGCTGAGCCTCGACTTGCCTGGGTCCGGCGCGGCGGACCGTGCTTCATGTCGGACAGGTTGCAGAGCGCAAGAGGCCAGTGTGGTGAATTCACGGCCACGAGCGGCGCGCTGACGATGCACCGGGCTGCGTCGGCGATCGCGGTGCTCATCGACGAAGGAGGGTGCGAACCTTGCGCTGTCGGCGACGATGTCACCGATGTGGTGGCCAGACACAGCCATGAGCGATGCCGTTTGATGCAGCGTCGGTGCACATTTCGCGGCAGCGGGATCATCACATCTGCCCACCGGGTCGTAACCTTTCGTCAACCTTTGCGGGCTAGCCTCCACCGACGAAGACGGTCCATGCGATACTGCGAGTCCGCCCACCGCAGTTCCGGTCCTTGGCGCGTGCGGATTCCCAGGGTCGCATGGACCAGGAAACAGGATGCACTGGCGGGGTTGAGAAAGGATGAAAGGCCGCTCGATGACGGGAAGGGGAAGCGGCAGGCTCGTGCGGACACGGATGTCGCCGGCTTGGCCGGGCTCGATCGAGATCGCCGCAGCGTTAACCTTTTCTCGACGTCCAGCGGCTAGTCTCCACCGATGAAGACGGTCCATGCGATCCAGGGAGTCCGTCCATCGCAGTTCCGGTCCTTGGCGCGCGCGGATTCCCAGGGTCGCATGGACCGTCCAGCAGTCTGCAGGCGAAGGGTTCAGAAACGATGAAGAGGGGAGGGAGGGCGACGATGGCGGTGGATGCCGTCTCCGGCCCGGCATCGCCGCCGGACCCTGGTCGGCGAGGACGGGCCGGGTCGGCATGTGATCTCAGGTCGGTGGCGCCGTCGTCATGTCCGCGCAGCTGATCGGTCTCGCAGCACTGGACGGCATCGCCTATGCGGCGCTGATCTTCATGGTCGCGGTCGGCCTCACGCTGATCTTCGGCGTGCTGCGCATCCTGAACGTCGCCCATGGCAGCTTCTATGCGATCGGCGCCTATACCGCCGCCAGTTTCGGCCTCGCGATCGTCGGCGCCGGGCTCAGCCCCTGGCTGACCTTCCCGGCCCTGATTCTGGCCGCGGTTCTGGTCGGCGGGATCCTCGGCGGGCTGATCGAGCATCTCCTACTGAAGCGCATCTATGTCCGGGAGGAGGTGCTGCAGCTGCTCGTGACCTTCGCGGTCTTCATGATCCTCGAGGACGTGCAGCGCCTGGTCTGGGGCGTGCAGCCCTGGTTCGCGGCAGAGCCGCTTCGCCTGCTCGGCAACGTCTCGGTCTTCGGAATTTTTTATACGTCCTATCAGATCATCCTCCTGCCGATCACCGCGCTTCTGATCCTGATCGGCCTTCGCTGGTTTCTCAGATCCACCCGCACCGGACGGCTGATCTCCGCCGTCACCGAGGATCGGGAGATGGCGACCGCGATCGGCATCGACGCCGGCCGGGTCTATCTCGTCACCTTCGTGCTGGGCGCGACCTTCGCGGCGCTTGGCGGCGCGCTCGCCTCGCCGACCACCTCGCTGATCCCCGGCATGGGTGCGGAGATGATCGTGCTCTCCTTCGCCGTGGTCGCGACCGCCGGGCTCGGGCAGGTGGAAGGTGCTGCCCTCGCCGCTCTGATGATCGGGCTCGGACGCTCGCTCGCGGTCTATCTCATGCCGGAGCTGGAGGTGCTGGTGCCCTATCTGGTGATGGTGCTGGTGCTGCTGATCCGGCCGGAAGGCTTGTTCGGCGTGACCGAACGGCGGCGGATCTGATGACGTCCGGCCGAACGCTTCGCGCCCTCCTGCCTGTTCTGGCGATCATCCTGATCGCGGCCATGCCCGTCTTGGCACCCTGGTCCAAGATCGTGCTCACCATCGCGATCGCCAAGGGGCTCGCCGTGCTCGGCATCGTGGTGCTGCTGCGCGCCGGCCAGGTCTCCTTCGGCCACGCCATGTTCTTCGCCGCCAGCGCTTACGCCGCCGCCTTTCTCGGCGCGGCTACCGGCGGCGGCGAGCTTTTTCTGCTCCTGCTGGCCGGGATCGTCTGCGCGGTCGTGTTCGGTCTGGTGATCGGCTTTTTCGTGGTCGGCTATCGCTACATTTTCTTCGGCATGCTGAACCTCGCCTTCTCCATGGTGCTCTATTCGATCCTGGAAAAATTCTTCCACATCACCGGCGGCTCGGACGGCATGCGCGTCGCCCGGCCGACCGTGCTCGGCATCGTGATGGAGCGCAGCGCCTACGAATACACCCTGTTCTATCTGACGCTCCTGATCGCCATCGCCTCGGCGGTCTTCGTGCAGCGCTATCTCGCCTCGCCCATGGGTCAGGCGCTCGCCGCGATCAAGACCAACGAAACGAGGCTCGAATATCTCGGCCTCTCCGCGCGAAAGGTGCTGCTGATCGGCTATGTCATCTCAGCCGTGCTCGCCGGCACCGGCGGCGTGCTGCTGGCCGCGATCCAGGGGCTGGTGACCCCGGAATACGGCTATTGGATCCGATCGGGCGAGTTCGTGTTCATCGCCGTGCTCGGCGGCAGCGGCCATGTGATCGGCGCTTTCGCCGGCTCTTTGGTCTACGAGCTCGTGCGCACCTACGCCGCCGCCTTCGCCGCCGACATCTGGCAGATGGTGCTGGGCGTGGTCCTGCTCCTGGTGATCCTGTTCGCGCCTCGCGGCCTGGTCGGGCTGTATGACAGCCTCATGCCGAGATCCGGCGCGCGCACCGCCACCGAACGCCCCGAGCGAGCCACCGACCCATGACCGCCTCGCACCACCCCGCCGAGCCAGTCTCAGGCAAGTCACCGCCGCGGGCCGCCGCCCGCCGCCTGCTTGTTTGTGAGGGCATTCAGATTCGCTTCGGCGGGGTGGTTGCCGCCGATGGGGTCGATATCGAGATCCTGGAGGGCGAGAATCTGGCGATCATCGGCCCGAACGGCGCCGGCAAGACCACGTTCTTGAATATCTGCACCGGCTATCTGAAGCCGACCACAGGAAGGGTGCTGTTCGAAGATCGGGACATCACGAAGCGCTCACCGCGCGCGATCACGCGCCTCGGCATCGCGCGCGCGTTCCAGATCCCGCAGCTTTTCCTCGAGCACACGGCACTCGAGAACATGCTGATCGCCGCTTCGGCGAGGGACCGGATCTGGAATCCGTTCGTTCCGATGGCGCGGATCGACGCGCGCCGGGACATGATCGCGCTGCTCGACCTGCTCGGCGTCGCCGACACCGCGGACCAGATCACCGGCGAACTTCCCGAAGGGACGCGAAAACTCATCGACATCGCGCTTGCGCTTGCGCTTCGGCCGCGGCTCCTGTTCATGGACGAGCCCACCAGCGGCGTCGCCTCGGCGGAAAAATTCGAGATCATGGAGGTGCTGATCAACGCCCTGGCGCAGCGGGACGTCACCGCCGTCTTCGTCGAGCACGACATGGAGGTGGTGGAGCGTTACGCCGACCGGGTGGCGGTCTGGAACGGCGGCCGGATCCAGAAGATCGGAACCGTCGACGACGTCCTGAACGACGCCGACGTCCGCCGCGACGTGATCGGGGTCTGAGCGATGCTCAGGCTTGTCGGCGTCGACGTCCATATCGAAGGGGTGCATGTCCTGCGCGGCGTCGATCTCGACCTGCCCGCCGGCAGCACCACGGCGCTGATCGGGCGAAACGGCGCCGGCAAGACGACCACGCTGCGCACCATCATGGGCTTCCTGCCGCTGATGTCCGGCAGCATCCATCTGGGCGAGCTGCGGCTCGACACCGTCCCGCCGCACGGACGCCCTGGCCTCGGCATCGGCTACGCACCGGAGGACCGGCGGCTGTTCGCGAGCTTCAATGTCGAGGACAATATCCGCCTGCCTGGCGAGGTCGCGCGGCTGGACGCCGCGGAGATCGACCGGCGGATGGCGACGATCTACGAGGTCCTGCCCGAACTCGCCGAGATGAAGGACCGCCCCGCGGGCTCGGTCAGCGGCGGTCAGGGCAAGATGATCGCGCTCGGCCGCGCGCTCATGATCGGGACGAAGCTCGTGCTGCTCGACGAACCCTTCCAGGGTCTGGCGCCGGCGCTCGCCGGCCGCTATGCCCAGGCGCTGAAGGCGCTGCGCGAGCGCTATGCCGACGTCACCCTGATCGTGACCGAGAGCAATCCCGCGTTGATCGAGGAAATCGCCGACGTCACCTACGTGATCGAACGCGGCGCCTGCGAGGTCAAACGTTGACCTGCGGGGTCAAGCGTTGACCTGCGAGGTCAAGCGTTGACCCGCGGGATCAGGCGTCGACTTGCGAGGTCTGGCGGCGTCCTGCCTGCTCAGTCCGCGCTCGTCTCCTCCTTCTTCACCTCACTCTCCACCGGCGGCAGGGACAAAAGAAACTCGGCGATCGCATCACGGTCCTCGGCGGTCAGCTTGCTGGTGGCGTCGTCCACGACCTCGCCCATGCCGGCGCCGAAGCTGTCATAGTCGGGCTTGAGACCGCTCTCCAGCGAGAATGCGATGTCATTGGCGCTCCAGTCGCCGATGCCGGTATCGTGGGGCGTGATGTTGGGGGTCGCCTTGCCTTCGGCGCCGACCGGGTTGCCGGCAAGATAGCGGTCGTCCTCGGGGCCGCCCAGGAGGTTTCTAGGCGTGTGGCACTCGCCGCAATGACCGGGACCGCGGACGAGATAGGCGCCCCGGTTCCAGCTCTCGGATTTTTCCGGATCCGGCTGGAACGACGCTTCGTCGAAAAACAACAGCTTCCAACCGGCGAGGCTCGCGCGGATGTTGAAGGGAAAGCCGAGCTCGTGGCCTTCGAACGGAGCGTTGACCGGCTCGACCGTGTCGAGATAGGCCTTGAGGTCGACCACGTCCTGCTCGGTCATCTTCGCATAGGAGGGGTAGGGGAAGGACGGATAGTAGTGGAGGCCGTCCGGCGAGATCCCTTCGCGCATCGCGCGCACGAATTCGCCGGTGGTCCAGCCGCCGATGCCGGTCTCGGGGTCGGGCGTGATGTTGGGCGAATGGAAGGTGCCGAACGGCGTCGCAAGCGCCCGGCCGCCCGCCAGGAAAGCGCCGCCCCCTTTCTCGTCGGTGTGGCAGGCGACGCAGCCGCCCATGGCCAGCACATATTCGCCGCGCTTCGGATCGCCGACGGTGTCGATCTCGGGTGCTTCGCCGTGCCAGGGAACGAACAGCCAGGCGAGACCGGCGATCACGATCAGGATCAGCAGCAGGCCGGCCGTTTTCATCGGTATCCTCCCCAGATGTTCGACAGGTGGTCGTCCACAGGTCGGATACGCCGGGCAGGCGGCGACGGCAAGGGGTCAGGTCGAACGCCGCTCGAGCGCTCGCGCAAATGTGGCCGGATCGACATTGCCGCCTGATGCGACCACTGCGACGGTCCGGCCTTTCGTCTCGATGCGGCCGGACAGCGCGGCGGCCAGGGCAGCGGCGCCGCCGGGTTCGAGCACCAGCTTCAGTGTTTCGAACGCGACGGCCATCGCGTCCAGGGCCTCGTCATCCGTGATCGTCAGGCCCCGCACCCCGAGGCTCTTGTTGATCGCGAAGGTGAGTTCGCCGGGCGTCGTCGCGAGAAGCGCATCGCAAAGCGTCGGCGTCCCGAGCTCGATCGACCGCCGTTCGCCCGCTTCGAGCGACCGCTTGGTGTCGTCATAGCCCTCGGGTTCGACCGCATGGATCGGAAGATCCGGGTTCCTCTCCTTGAGCGCCAAAGACGACCCCGCGGTCAGCCCGCCGCCACCGCAGCAGATCAGCACCGTATCGAGCGTTGCGCCGAGTTCCTCCGCCTGCTCGCCGATTTCGAGGCCGACCGTGCCCTGCCCGGAGACGATGGCCGGATCGTCGTAGGGATTGATCAGCGCCGCCCCGGTGGTCCGTGCGATCTCGGCGCCGATCTCCTCGCGGCTTTCGCGGTAGCGATCCATGAGACGGAGATCCGCGCCGTAGGCGCGCGTGTTGCGCTGCTTGATCAAAGGTGCGTCGGACGGCATGACGATGGTCGCGGGCACGCCCAGAAGCTTCGCCGCGAGCGCCACGCCCTGGGCATGATTGCCGGAGGAGAAGGCGACGACGGGGCGCTTGCCGTCCCGCTCGACCACCCGGCTGATCGCGTTGTAGGCGCCGCGGAATTTGAACGATCCGGTCCGCTGCAGCGGCTCAGCCTTGACCAGCAGACGGCCGCCGACGCGGTCGTTCAGGAGATCGGATTCGAGAAGCGGCGTGCGTCTGGCGATACCCTCCAGGCGCGCCGCCGCCGCCTCCACGTCGGCGAAGGTCGGAAGGTCGTCGACGGATGACATTGGTCACTCCCTCCGGAAATGCGGCCCGCGTCTCAAACGCCGAGCAGGCCGGGCAGGCCGGTGAGATCGGTCATCTCGTGCTCGGCTTTTCCGGGCAGGCGTTCGGCCGGCGCGCCGAAACGGTTGATCCAGACCGGGCGAAAGCCGAACACCGACGCGCCATGCACGTCCCAGGCGTTCGAGGACTGAAACGCGATCGCGTCCGGCCTGACGCCCAGCCGGTCGACGGCGAGCTGATAGACCGTCGGATGCGGCTTGTAGATCCGAAGGCCGTCCACCGACAGCACGTGGTCCAGGAGGTTGGCGAGGCCTGCGGCCTTGACGGCCGCCTCCAGCATGTTCGGTTCGCCGTTGGAGAGGATCGCGGTCTTCAGGCCGGCGGCCTTCAGACGGCCGAGCATCGCCGGCACCTCGGGATAGGCGTCAAGGCCGAGATAGGCGTCCATCAGGCGATCGCGGATCGCGGCCGGGCCGACGCCGGTCTGCGCGAGCGCATAGTCGAGGGCGTCGCCGGTGAGCTGCCAGAAATCCCGATATTCGCCCATCAGCGACCGCAGCCAGGTGTATTCGAGCTGCTTGGTGCGCCAGATCTGCGACAGCTGATCCGCCTTCGGTCCGACATCGGCGCGAAGCCGGGCGACCGCCGAATGCACGTCGAACAGCGTGCCATAGGCGTCGAACACGCAGGCCCCGATCCTGGCCATGACCACCTGGCTCACAGCTGCGGCGCCGCCGGCGCGGCCGGATCGGCCTCCTCGTCGGCGGCGACGTCCTGGGCGCGGCCGCCGTCGAAGCTGCGCTCGACCACCACCGGCAGGTGATCCAGCGGCTTCAGGGCAGGGCGGTGCACCGCCGCGAACTCTGCATCCCCCGATCGCGCCACCGAGAGGCCGGTGGCGAGATCAGCCGGTCTGAAAGCCGGCCGGCGCGGCGGATGCAGCAGGTTGACGCCGGGATAGTCGATCAGCTCGATCTTGGTTGCGGCGAGGCGGCGCTTGTAGACGCCGTAGCCCTCCAGCACGCGCTGCACATAGTTACGGGTCTCGTCGAACGGTATCAGCTCGATCCAGTCGATCAGGGCGTAGCGATCATGGCCGCGCGGATCGCCATGCAGCTCCAGCCAGCGTTTGACCCGAAGCGGGCCGGCATTGTAGCCGGCCAGCGCCAGCGCCAGCTCGCCGTCGAAACGCTCGATCAGCGAGCGCAGATAATGACCGCCCAGAAAGGCGTTGTAGTCGGGGTCGGCGACCAGCCGGTCCGGATCGTAGGGGGCGCCGACGTCGCGTGCGACGATCCGTGCCGTGGAAGGGATGAGCTGCAGAAGACCACGGGCACCCGCCGGGCTCGCGGCGCCGGAGCGGAACATGCTCTCCTGGCGCGCGACGCTCAGGAGGAGGGAGGGCTCGATCGTGGCCGCCGGCCGCAGCAGCCCATCGATCGTGGGGATCGGGAAGGCCGCCTTCTCGTGCACCTTGCCCTCGAAGGCGGCGATGCGGCCGAGCCGCGCCAGGAGCGTCGGGTGGCCGGCGGCATCGGCGTAGTCGGCGATCATCCCGATTTCCGCCGCCGTGGTCGCGTTGTCCGCGAGCTGGCCCAGAAAATCCTCGAGATAGCGGCGATCGCCGACCGCGATCAGCAGACGCGCGACCTCGGCCAGCTCCTGCGCCTCGAAGGCTGCGCGCTCACCCTCGGTGGGTTCGGTCGGCAGCGCCAGAATCTCCTCGTCGCCGAGCTCGAGCCGCGCGAGCTGGCCGTAATAGCTCGCGCCGTGTATGGCGCCGCGGCGATACCAGGCGACGGCGCCGGCGTCGTCGCCCTGCGAGGCCGCGGCCCGGCCCGCCCAATAGGCGGCGCGCGCCTGGCGCACCGGCGCCTTGACCCGGTCGTACAGGCGGACGAAATGCCGAAACGCCGTCTTCGGCCGCTTCGTGAAGCGCAGCGCCAGCCAGCCCGAGAGCCACTCGGCTTCGGCGTAGTCGCCGCCTTTGAGCTGCCCGTGCCGGCTCGCCAGGCGATAGGCCTCGTCGAACTGCCGCGCCTCGATCGCGCGGCGGACCTGATAGGAGCGCTCGAACCACCAGCGGTCGGCACGGCCGAGGCGCTCCGGCGGCGCCAGCAGCAGTTCCTTGGCACCGTCATGAAGGCGTTTCAACCGCCGCCAGCGGATGCGGTCGTAGAGCAGACCCGGATCGTCCGCGAGCGCCGCCGGCACGGCCTCGACCGCGACATCGACGCCCGGGGCCTGGGCCTGCAGAGCGAGCCGCGCCTTGCCGAGCCGGGCATAAGCCTCCGAAACCCGCTCGAGCATGCGCTTGGCGGCACGTCGATCGCGATCCCAAAGCAGGCTGTCCAGACGGGCGATATGATCGCCGGGACGGAGATGGCGGCCGTGGCGCGTCAGGAACCGCTTCTCCTCGCGCGCCGAGAACCGGCCCTGAACCCAGGCGCGCCGGACATCGCGAACCGCCGCTTCGGTCTCGCCCGCATCGAACAGGGCCTCGGCATGTCGGATCCGCCCGCGTGCGGTCAGGGGTCGGCGTCGTTCGAACAGCTTCAGGGTCAGCGCCTTGTCTGCGGAATCGGTGAGCCGCGCTTCGGCGAGCCGCTGCAGCTCCTCCATCCCGGGCCAGTCCGGATTCTCGACGATGAAGCCGGCGATGGCGTCGAAACCGACGTCGCGCCCGCCTCTCCGCAGGATCATCCAGCGGAACAGCTTTTCGGCGAGCGGGTCGTCGACCGCGCCCATCAGCCTGAGTGCGCGGGGCCACTCGTCCGTCTCGGTGGCGTGCAGCGCTTCGCCGATGATCGCGTAGTCGTCCGCAGACAGTTCGGCCTCGGCCTCGAATGCCAGCCAGGGGATGGTGAACAGTGACGCCAGGAGAAAGCGCCAGGCTGCGCGCAGCGGCCTCGGCCGGCGACGGCCGGACATGACCGGGGCGCGTCTCGCTTCAGGAAGCTCTGACGTGCCGGTTCCGTCTAGCGCCATGATTCCCCGCTTTGCCTCGTCGCCAAGCGACCCGTCTCCACCGCGAGTCTCGACCCCCATCGAGGGCAGGCAGGCACTGCCTGCCATGCGCACCCCACTTGCCGCACCCGTTGGCTGACCCTATGGTGCGACGAGGTTCAGCAAGCCTTAATCCGCTGAGAGGATTTACACAATGTTTCGCGGGTCCATTGTGGCGTTGATCACGCCTTTTCGCAACGGTGCGGTCGACGAAAACGCGCTTCGAGATCTGGTCGAGTGGCATATCGAAGAGGGCACGGATGCCATCGTGCCGGTCGGCACCACCGGCGAATCGCCGACCCTCAGCCATGACGAGCACAAGCGCGTGGTGGAGATCACCGTCGACGCGGTCGGCGGTCGCATTCCGGTGATCGCCGGCACCGGCTCGAATTCCACGGCCGAGGCGATCGACTTCACCGAACACGCGAAGAAGGCGGGCGCGGACGCGGCCCTCGTGGTGACGCCTTATTACAACAAGCCCACCCAGGACGGCCTCTACGCCCACTACAAGGCGATCGCCGAGGCGGTCGACATCCCGGTGATCATCTACAACATCCCGGGCCGTTGCATCGTCGACATGAGCGTCGAGACCATGGCGAAGCTCGCCGAGCTGCCGAACATCGTCGGCGTCAAGGACTCGACCGGCGACATGGGACGCCCGCTGCTGACCACGGCGACCTGCGGTGAGGATTTCTGCCAGCTCACCGGCGAGGACGCCACGGCCGTCGCCTTTCTCGCCCATGGCGGCCACGGCGCGATTTCGGTCACCGCGAATGTGGCGCCGCGCCTTTGCGCCGAAATGCACGCCGCCTGGCGACAGGGCGACGCCGCGGGCGCGCTCGCCATTCACCGGAGGCTGATGCCGTTGCACAAGGCGCTGTTCGTCGAGACCAGCCCGGCCCCGGTCAAATACGCCGTCGCCCGCCTCGGCAAGGCCGACGCCGAGATCCGCCTGCCCATGGTCGCGTGTTCGGAAAGCACGAGGCGGGCGGTCGAGGCGGCGATGACGTCGGCCGGGCTGATCAACTGAAGCCGTGGCCAAGGAACAGACGCCCGGCCGCAAGGTCGTCGCCAGAAACCGCCGGGCGACCCACGACTATTTCATCGACGAACGCTTCGAGGCCGGGCTCATGCTGGTCGGCACCGAGGTGAAGTCCCTGCGCGACGGCCGGGCGACCATCAACGAGGCCTATGCCGCCGAGCAGGGCGGCGAGATCTTCCTGATCAACGCCACCATCTCCGAATATCGCGGCGGCAACCGCTTCAATCACGAGCCCAAGCGCCCGCGAAAGCTGCTCTTGAAGAAGAAGGAGATGGCGAAGCTGGCCGGTGCGGTGAAGAAGAAGGGCCAGACCATCATCCCCCTTTCGCTCTACTTCAACCCGCGCGGCCTCGCCAAGCTCGAGATCGGCCTCGCCCGCGGCAAGACCACGGTCGACAAGCGCCACAGCATCAAGGATCGTGACTGGAAGCGCGAAAAGGAACAGCTCTTTAAGAAGAGCCTTCGCGACTGACTTACTGCGACCTGGCGGCGGGCCACTCTGCATGGATGAAGCGGTGAGCGACGCGGTCTCGAACGAACCACACCATCCGGACCTCGCGCGCCTTCTGGTCGGGGAGCGGCCGTCGGAGGACGCGATCGCGGCCTTTCTGGACAAGGCGACCCTGCCGCTGGTCGAGCCCGGCTTCTGCACCTTTCTCTGGCGGGGCGAGGCCCTGCGGGTCGCCCTTCTCCGCTGGATCGAGAGCGGTGTGGAAGCGACGCCGCTCGATCGCCTGGCGGAAACCGGTCTCTGGCATCTTCGCCTGCCGGTCAGGGACGGCGGACGTTTCGAATACAAGCTCGCGATCGAACGCCCGGACGGCGAGGAATGGATCGTCGATCCGCTCAATCCCGATCGCGCGACCGACCCCTTCGGCGAGAATTCCGTCTGCCGCACCTTCGGCTATGCGCGCCCGGACTGGACCGAGCCGAGGGGCGCGCCGCGGGGCCGCATCGAGCCCTTTGCGGTGGTGAGCGGTATCTTCGGCGAGACCCGCGAGGAGCGCCTCTATCGGCCAGCCGGCGACGATGCCGGGCAGGCCCGGCCGCTGGTGATCATTCACGACGGCGGCGACTTCATCGCCCATGGCAATCTCGCGGTCTCGCTGGACAATCTGATCGCGGCGGGCGAGATTCCGCCGCTCGCCGCAGCCCTGGTGCAGACCCGGGACCGGCTGGGGGAATATGCAGGCGGGCGCCGCCACGCCCGCTATCTCGTGCAGGAGCTCCTGCCGGCGCTCGAAGAGCACTGCCCGATTTCGAGCGATCCGAAGGAGCGCGTGCTGCTCGGCGCGAGCCTGGGCGCGGTCGCCTCGCTCGCCACCGCCTTTCGCTTTCCCGGCGTGTTCGGCGGCCTGGTTCTGCAGTCCGGCTCCTTCATTCTCGACAGGCGAAAGCTCGCGGATCGCCCCCATCCGGTCTTCCAGCGGATCGCGCGGCTGGTCCAGGCGCTGAAGCGCGCGCCCGAGCTGCCCGAGACCCGCGCCTTCGTCTCCACCGGCGAGCTCGAAGGCCTCGCCGACGAGAACCGGGCGCTTGCAAGGTTCTTGCACGAGCGCGGCGTCGATGTACTGTTCAGGAGTGCCTGGGACGGGCATCACTGGCAGAACTGGCGCGATCAGCTGCGCGAGGGCCTGCGCTGGGTGCTCGGTCCCGCCAATGATCGCAAAAAGGGCGGTCGCGACGAGGGCGGCCGAAAAGACCACGATCGGCAGGACGGCTGAGCAGATCTCGGCCGACGACATGCCGGCGGATCAGGGGGAGAACATGGGCGAGCGCACCGTCAATATCGGCCTCTCACTCGGCGCCGACATCTGCTGGCCAATCTGTTACGAGAGCCTGCTCGACCAGCTGAAGCTCGACCTCGATCTGGATGGCGATCGCGTGCGCGTCGCCTGCGAACGGGTGTCCATCGAGCCGTTCAGCCTCCGCCAGCCGGTCAAGTATGACGTGGTGATCGACCGCCTGACCCACTGGTATTCGACCAGCCGGGAATGGATCAAGAAGGCGATCCTGCTGGACGATCTCTACGTCTACAACAATCCCTGGTCGCTGCAGTCCAATGAGAAGCACACCTCCTACGCCGCGATGACGGCGCTCGGCCTGCCGGTGCCGGACACCTGGATGCTGCCGCCCAAGGCCTACGACCTCACCGACGACCTGGATGCCACGCTCCGGCAATATGCGCGCCTGTTCTCGCTGGAGGGGATCGGCGACAAGATCGGCTACCCGTTCTTCATGAAGCCCTATCACGGCGGCGGCTGGAAGGGCGTCTCGAAGATCGGGAACGCCCGGGATCTGCACAAGGCCTATGACGAAAGCGGCACCGAGATCATGAATCTCCAGGCCGCGATCCTGCCTCACGACTGGTTCGTGCGCACTATCGGCCTCGGCCCGCAGATCCGGCGCGTCAACTACGACCCGTCCGCCCCGCTGCACGACCGCTACGGCCTCGACATCGACTTTCTGCCCGAGGAGGACCAGTCCGTCCTCGAGGACATGGTGCTTACCATCAACGCCTTTTTCGGCTGGGACTTCAATTCCTGCGAAGCGCTCCGAAGGGACGGCGTCTGGCATCCGATCGACTTCGCCAATGCCTGTCCGGACAGCCAGATCACCTCGCTCCACTACCATTTTCCCTGGCTGATCAAGGCCAATCTGCGCTGGTCGATTTTTTGTGCGGCCACCGGCAAGCCCATGCGCCGCAACATGGACTGGGAGCCGTTCTACGCGATCGCGAAGCGGGATCTGCCCTACCGCGAAAAGCTCCGGGCCTATGCCGGGATCGCCCACGAACGCTTCGAAACCGAGAAATTCCACGACTTCTGCCGCCGCCATCTCGGCCATCTCGACGAGCTCGCCTACGAGTTCTTCGGCGGCGGCCAGATGAAGGACGCCATCCATAGGAAGGTCACCGCCCTCTTCCCTGCCCACGAAATCGACGAATTCACCGAGCTCTTCTGGTCCCGCGTCCAGCTCTGGCGCCACCAGGAAGGAATGGTGTGACCATGTCATGGACTCCTCGGCCGTCATTGCCGGAAACGGCGGTTTGCGGCCCGGTTCGGGTGCACCGGAGGGGGTGACATGACCGGGCCTAAGGGTGCGTCCAGGTGGTATTCGGAGCGTGTGGAAGCCGATGTCTCCCTGGTGCGCTGGGGGCATTACGGCCAGCCGGTGCTGCTCTTTCCGACCGCCGGCGGCGATGCCGAGGAAGTCGAGCGCATGCAGCTGATCGCCGCTCTCTCGGGGCTGATCGAAGGCGGGCGGATCAAGGTCTATTCCTGCGACAGCGTCGCCGGACGCGCTCTGGTCGAGAAGGCGGGCTCGATCGAGCATCGCTGGTGGCTCCTGAAGCAGTTCGGCGAGTATGTCGCGCACGAGGCCGTGCCTGCGATCCGTACCGACTGCGGCGGGCCGGTCGACATCGTCGCCGCCGGCGCTTCGATCGGCGCCTTCAACGCGGTCTCCGTGCTCTGCCGCTACCCCCATCTGTTCGGTGCCGCGATCGGCATGAGCGGCAGCTATGATCTCGAGCGCATGTTCGGTGCTGCAGGCAATGACGACTACTATTTCGCCACACCGCTCTCCTTCCTCCCGAATCTCGGCCCGGGTCCGGAGCTCGACCGCCTGAAAGACCGCTTCGTGCTCCTCGCTTTTGGCCAGGGCCGCTGGGAGAACCCTGACGATTCCTGGCGTCTTGCCGACCAGCTCGGCGCCAAGGGCATCCCCAACCGCGTCGACCCGTGGGGTCCGGAGTGGGATCACGACTGGCTCACCTGGCGGGACATGCTGCCCCGTTATCTGGACGAGCTCACGGAGGGCTGATCAAGTCCCGCTCGGTCACAGGCTGTGTCCCGCGCCACAGCCGGCCCTGGCCTTTTCAGCTAGGATCAAGGAGGGGCGAGCCGAAATCGACATTGTCCGGAAGAAAGGTGCGACCAGCATGAAGCGCGACATCGCGGCTGCGTTCGGCCTGATTCTCGCCGCGTCCACCCCGGCGACGGCGGCGGATCGGACCGGCGAGCTCGCCTTCGGCCTGACCTATCTCGATCGTTTCGACGTCGAGGACGAGGATGCCGGCCTGGACGAACCCTCGGGTCTCGCTTTGTCGGCGAACGGGGACGCGCTCTGGACCGTCGACGACGAGCATGGGAAAATTTTCGAAATTGACCTCGAAGGCGAGCTGCTGGACGAACGCGCCCTCGCGATCGCGGACGAGGATCTGGAAGGGCTGGCCTTCGATCCCGCATCCGGCACCTTCGCCCTCGTCAGGGAGACGCCGCCCGAGATCCTCCTCGTCGACGGCGCGTCGAACCGTCCGATCGCGCGCCGCCGTCTGTCCGAGATGCGCGGTTTCGGGGCGATCGAGCGGTATTTTTCCGGCGACGATGCCGCCGACGTCGGGCTCGAAGGCGTCACATTCCATGCGGAGCGGGGCAGCCTTTTCGTCCTGAAGGAGCACAGCCCCGGTCTGCTGATCGAGCTTTCGAGGGATCTTCAGGCGATCCGGAGCGTGCGCGTGCTCGGCGCCGCGAACGGCTTTCTCGACGATGACGTCGAGCCACATAGGATCGATTTCTCAGGTCTGCACCACGATCCCGCGCGCGACGCCTTCTGGATCGTCAGCGACAGGGCCAGGAGGCTCTATCTCTACGACCGGGACCAGGATCATGTCCTCCAGAGCGCCGCCCTCGGCTACGCCAGGGGCGGCGCCTATCGCGAGATCGAGAAGGCGGAAGGCGTCACCGTCGATCCTGGCGCGCATCGCCTCTATGCGGTCAGCGACGACGAGTCGCGGCTCTACGTCTTCGATCTCCGGTGACCCCCTGACGCCGGCGATGACCGATGGCGGCCCGCGGCGGCCATGCTGATTGCGAACAGTATCAAGCACGTATCATGATGGCGCATTTCGACCCCATTTCGCGCCCTTCCCGGTCTTAACTTCTGGCTAACTATGGACGTCTATCATTCACTGGAGTTCTGACATGTCGCAACTGATGAACACCGTCTCCCGTTTCGTGCGCAATGACGACGGCGCCGCGCTCGCCGAGTATGCGGTGACCTTCCTCGTGATCGCGACCGTTGCCACGGTCGGCCTGCTGCTCCTCGGCCAGAACCTGAGCGCCGCGTTCAACGCGATCGCCGTCTGGGTGGCCAACAACATCACGGCTCTGTTCTAGGCCGCGATCGCCCGGGAGCGGCGGGCGGGGAAAAAACCGCCGCTCCCGGCACCCCCTCTTTCGAACGAACGACCAACGATCCTTTCAAAGGAGCGAACGATGCGGCTGCGCGCGCTCGCGATGCTCGGCGCCGGCGTCATTCTGGCCACCGGGGCCGTCGTCTACACCCACAAGATCATCGAGGCCGGCCGCCAGCCGGGCACCGATCTCGATGCCAAGGTGAGCGAGGTGGTCGTCGCCAGCGTCGACATCTCCTTCGGTCACGTCATCGAGCCGGAGATGCTCCGCCTCCAGCCCTGGCCGGAGAGCGCCATTCCGACCGACGCCTTCACCGAGCTCGAGGCCGTGCTCGGCACCGAGAACGTCGAGCCGCGCCGCGCCAAGCGGCCGATCGCATCCGGCGAGGTCCTGCTGCAGAGCAAGGTCTCCGCCTTCGGCGAGAAGGTCACCATCGCCCATCTGATCGACCCGACCAAGCGGGCGATCGCGATCCGGGTGAACGACGTCACCGGCGTCGCCGGCTTCGTCACGCCGGGCGACCGGGTGGACGTGGTCCTGGCCCGCGAGGTCGACCGCAAACTGCGCGCCGACACCATCCTCCAGGACGTGCTGGTGCGCGGCATCGATCAGGTCGCGGACGAGGACCGGGACAAGCCCTCGGTGGTGCGCACCGTGACCGTCGAGGTCAAGCCCGTCGAGGCGCAGAAGCTGGCGCTCGCCCAGCAGGCCGGCACGCTCAGCCTGACGCTCCGAAATCTCGGCAGCGAGGAACAGACGTCGCTCGCCACCACCAACGTTTCCGATCTCAGCGCCGACCGGCCGAAACGCAGGGCCAGACCGACCAGCCCGAAGATGCGCGTCAACCGGGGCGGCGAGAGCAGCTGGGTGAACGTGCCGGGAAGCTGAGCGGCGATCCGCGCCGCGACCATCTCGAAGCAAGCACCCGAAAAGTCGAAGGGAACGAACGATGACCGACACCTGGCTCCACCGTCGCCGAGCCGGCCTGGCAGCGCTCGCCGCGATCGCCGCCATCGCCGTCACCGCCACGCCGGCTGACGCCGCCTCGCCGCGAAAGCTCACCGCCGACCGGCCGGCCTCGTCGCTGGTTCTCCGCTCCGACTATCACGCCGGCGAGGTGGTCGTGCCGATGAACAAGTCGCAGATCCTCGAGGTCGACCAGAACGTCGTCGAGGTCTCGATCGGCAATTCCGAGATCGCCGACGTCGTGCCGCTGACCCAGCGCCGCATCTACGTGTTCGGCAAGCAGCTCGGCGTCACCAGCCTGACCCTGACCGGTGCTCGCGGCAAGGTGATCGCCGTGGTCGACCTCGCGGTCAGCTTCGACATCGACGGCCTCAAGACCCAGCTCTACGAGCTCGTGCCCGGCCAGACCATCGAGATCAGGCCGGCCAATGACGGCATCGTCTTGAGCGGCCAGGTCAAGAGTGCGGGCCAGCTCGCCCGCGTCCTCGCCATGGCCGAGCGCTACGCACCGGAGCGGGTGACCAACCTGCTCGAGGTCACCGACAATCAGCAGGTGATGCTCGCCGTGCGCTTCGCCGAGGTGCAGCGCAACGTCGTGAAGCAGCTCGGCTTTTCCAACCTGTTCACGGTCGACGGCAGCGACGCGTCCGGCTTCCTGTTCAACGGCGACGGCCCGTCCCTCGATCCCAGGACATTCGGCCTCGCCAACCTCTCCGCCACGCTCGGCGACCTCTCCCTCGACTTCCTCCTTGACGCGCTGGAGGAGAAGGGGGTCGTGAAAACGCTCGCCGAGCCCAATCTGATCGCGCTTTCCGGCGACAGCGCCCGCTTTCTCGCCGGTGGCGAGTTCCCGATCCCGGTCGCGCGCGACGAGAAGGACAGCGGCCAGATCGAGGTCACCATCGCGTTCAAGGAATTCGGCGTCAGCCTGTCCTTCACGCCGACGGTGATCAGCGAGGACCTGGTCAATCTCGAACTGTTCACCGAGGTCAGCGAGATCGATCCCAAGACCTCGATCCTGTTCGACGACCTGGTGATCCCCGGCCTGAAGGTGCGCCGCGCCACGACAACGGTCGAGCTTGGCGACGCCCAGAGCTTCGCCATCGCCGGCCTGCTGCAGGAGGGCTTCGAGGACGCCGTCCGCCAGTTCCCGGTGCTCGGCGACGTGCCGGTGCTCGGCACGCTGTTCCGCAGCACCGAGTTCCAGACCGGGCAGACCGAGCTGGTCATGATCGTGACGCCGCATCTCGTGCAGCCGAGCACCAAGGAGGCGCTGATCACGCCCGGCGACCTGTTCACGCCGCCGAGCGACGCCGAGCTCTTCCTGCTCGGCCGCACCGAGGGCGATCGCCAGGGTGACCCGACCAGCCCCGCCCATCGCCTGAGCCGCCGCGGCGCCGTCGGCATCGTCGGCCCCTATGGCTACATCCTGAAATGAGAAGGACGACCGTCATGACCAGAACCGCCCTCGTCCTCGCCGGCGCCCTCCTGCTGACCGGCTGCGCCGAATACGGCCCGGCCGGCGATCCCGGCTTCGGAAGTGCCGTTCGCCACAACATGGCGCTGCACATCATCGACCCCGAGCCCAGGCGGGAAACCCTGCCGCCGACCGACGGCTATCGCCGCGGGCTCGCCGTCGGCCGCTACCAGACCGACACGGTCGAGCCGCCGGTCGAGACCTACACGATCGACGAAGACTGAGATCGGAGAGCCCCGGATGTTCCGTCCGTTCGCCAGCAAGAGGACATCACGCCGTTTTCTCGAGGACGATCGAGGCAGCATGCTCGCCTTCTTCGTGATCTCGACCGGCGTGCTGTTCTCGATGACCGCCCTGGTCTGGGACATCGGCCGGGTGCTCAGCACCTCGACCGATCTCCAGTCCTTCGCCGACCACATGGCGCTGGCCGCGGCCGGCGAGCTGGACGGGGCGGCGAACGCCAGGCAGCGGGCGCAGAACGTCGCCGACAATCTCCTGCAGGACCGCCAGAGCTTCGCCGCGGGCGACCTGAACCTCACCGGCGCCGACGTCACGCTCCGCTTTCTCCGTGACCTGCCCGCGGACGACAACGACGCGATCGACGCCGCCTTCGACGCCGCCGGCGACGCGGATGCCGCCTTCGTCGAGGTGACGCTGAACCCGCACACCGTCACCCATGTCTTCATCGGCGCGATGGAGCGGCTGACCGGCACGGACGTGGTCGACGCCACCGTCCTCCAGCCGCGCGCGATCGCCGGCTTCACCCAGTATGTCTGCGATATCACGCCCTTGATGTTCTGCGCGCCCGGCCCGAACTACTCGCCGATCCCCGGCCGCCAGATCCACCTGAAGTCCGGCGACGGCTGGGGTCCGGGCGCGTTCGGCCTCCTTGACCTCAACTTCGATCCGGACGGCCCCTGCGGCAATCCCAATCAGGGTGCCAACTACTTCCGCTGCGCGCTCGGCGTCACCGACAGCATCACCCGCTGCTTCGCACGAACCGGCGTCGACATTCGCCCCGGCCAGATGACCGGCGCCGCAGCGTCCGGCTTCAACACCCGCTTCGACATGTACATGACCAGCCTGCAGGGCGACAAGAACAACCCCGACTTCGCGCCGGCACCCAACGTGGTCAAGGGCTACGGCCCGAACGGCGGCGGTTCCTGCATCAACAACATGGGCAATCTCGAGGACTTCAGCGAGCTGCCGCCGGGCGAGGCCTCGGTCGGCCTGCCGCGCGACGACTGCTTCGGCACCGGCGACCTCTGCAACGGCAGCTCACGCTTCGGCCAGGGCGTCAGCCAGGCGTCTCTCGACGACTACTGGGCCACCAATCACGGCACGGCGCGCCCGGCCGCCGGCACCCGCTACCAGCTCTATCTCGAGGAGCTCGCGAACCCGCCAGCCGCCGACCGCATGCTGGAGGAACCGCGCGAGGAGACGGGTGCTCCCGTCTGCAGCGGCTCGACGCCGGCGGACGGCGTGACCAGGCGCCTTCTGATCGCGGCCGCGGTCGACTGCAACGATCCCGCCGTGCCCATCCAGGGCAACGCCTCCGACGTGCCTGTCCTGAAATTCGTCGAGGTCTTCCTGACCGAGCCCGCCGGCATCGAGGGCGGCGGCGACAACACCTCGGTCTGGGTCGAGGAGGTGCGCGAGGTCGCATCGATCGGCGGCGGTGCGGCCGCCGGCGTCATCCACAATTTCGTCCAGCTCTATCGCTGAGGAGGGCAGGGGTGAAACGCAGGCAGGAGCATCTCTGGCGAAACGACGAGGGCGGCGTGCTCGCCGAGCTCGCGGTGATCGTCGTGCCGTTCCTTCTGATGCTCGGCCTGGTGTTCGAGGGCGGGCACATCCTCTGGACCCACCAGGTCGCCGCCAAGGCCGCGCGCGACGCCACCCGCTATCTCTCGCGCGTGCCCGATCCTGACGACGCCGCGAGCCAGGCGACCGCCCGCAATCTGGCGCTCACCGGCCTGCTCGCCGGCGGCCAGCCCGCGATCCGCGGCTGGACGCCTTCGGCGACATCGACATCCAGTTCGCAGGCGGGGTCGTGGTGGTCGCCGCCTCGGTCGACCTGCCCGTGCCGTTCGCCGGCGTGTTTCGCATCTTCGCGCCGTCGGTCCCGTCCACGATCACCTATCAGGTCGGTGATCAGGCGCGCTGGTACGGGGAGTGACGTCATGGGCATGATCCGCCGTCTTCTTCGCGATCAGCGGGGCGCCTCGCTCGTCGAATACGCCTTCGCCCTGCCCATGGCGCTCGCGCTGCTGCTCGCCGTGTTCGATTTCGGCCACATCTATCTGCGCTGGATCCTCGCCGAGAAGGCGACCCACCACGCCGCCCGCATCGTCGCCGTGCGCCCGCCGATCTGCCCGGGCGTGCCGGAGATCAACGACCGCGCCGATCCCAACGGCACGGAACGCTTCGGCACCTCCTGCGCCGGCGGCATCTGCAGCAATCCCGGCACCATCGCCTGCGACGGGGCGGCCGGCAACGCCACGGTCGACGAGCTGTTCGCGGACATTGCACCGATGCTGCCGGGCGACCCGACGCCCGCCAATCTCCGCTTCGTCTACGATTTCTCCGGCATCGGCTTTCTCGGCGGCCCCTACGTCCCGCAGGTTTCGGTCGAACTGCAGAACCTGAACGTTCCCTACCTCACCCCCTTCGCCCAGCTCTTCCGCCTCTACGGTGCGAACGGCCAGTTTTTCGGGCCGCTGACCATGCCGCCGATGCGCGCCTCGATGCCGGGCGAAGACCTCAATCAGGGGCCGCTCGGCTGATGGCCGGCGGCTTCTTTCGACCCGAAACCGAGGTCGGAAAAACGGCTCCAACCAAGGAAGGAAACGAGGCCATCATGTCCGGAAACTCCCGCAGCCGACTTCTGGCGATCGCCCGCTCCGCCGAGACCAGGCAGACCCTGCTCGCCTTCCTCGCCGATCACACCGATCTCGACAGCGAAGCCCATGAGGGCGATCTCGCCAGCCTGAACGGCGCCATGACCGCGAAGGTCGAGCAGGCGGACATCCTGCTCCTCGACCTCGACCCGGCGTCCGCCACCGAGCTCGGCCAGCTCCGCCGCCTGATCGAGGGCCGAAACGGCCGGGGTGCGGTGATCGCCACCGCCGAGGGCATGACCCTGGATGCGGCGAGGGGGCTTTTCCGCCTCGGCGTCGACGACTGTCTCGATCAGCCTTTGTCGCGCGAAAAACTCGCGGACGCGCTCGCCGGCGCCAGGAATCGTCTGCACCGGCGCGACACCGTCGGCGGCGGCAGCGGCGCGGTCATCGCCGTGACCCGTGCCAAGGGAGGCATGGGCGCCACGACGCTCGCCGCCCATCTCGCCATCGCGCTCGCCGAGCCGAAGTCGCGGAAGGAGAAACCGAAGCGGGTCGCTGCCCTCGACCTCGACCTGCAGTTCGGCGATCTCGCGCTACACCTCGACCTCCCCCAGACCTCGGGCATGGTCGAGGTCCTGCAGGATCCGAGCCGCCTCGACAGCGCGCTGCTCGCCGGCAGTATGGTGCAGCACGGCTCCGGCCTTTCGATCCTGCCGTCGCCCGCCGAGCCGGTGCCGCTGGATGCGCTCAGCAGCGAGACCGCCGGCCAGCTCATCGATCTCGCGAGAGCCGATTTCGACTATGTCGTGGTCGATCTGCCGCTGGCGCTCGCCGGCTGGCAGGAGACCGTGCTCGGCCGTGCCGATCAGCTGTTCATGGTCACCCAGATGAACGTGCCGGCTATCCGCCAGAGCCGGCGGCTGATCGAGATCCTGAAGGACGAGGGCCTCTACAACCTGCCGCTTGACGTCGTGCTCAACCGCTATGTCTGGCGTCTCGCCGAACGCGGCCAGCTTCGTCAGAGCGAGAAGGCGCTCGACCACCCGTTCGACCACTATCTGCCGAACGACCACAAGCACGCGCTCGAAGCGATCAACCGCGGCGTCTCGCTGTTCGAGGTCCGAAAGCGCGCACCCGTCTGCCGCGCGATCCGCGAGATCGCGAGGCAGTGCGAAACCCAGATCGAAGCCCGGCGTATGGGCGGCGACACCCAGGCCATGGCCGCCTGAGCGGCGACGCGCCGCACCGTCAACATTTCAGGGGAGAGCCTCGATGTTTCGACGCTTCGCCAGCGACACCAACGGCCAGGCGCCGGCCGGCAAGCCGGCGACGGCCATGAAGCCGGCCGAAAGCCGGGACAGGCCTGATCGCGCCGCGGCCGATCCGCAGCAGGCGTTCTGGCTCGGGCTCAAGATGCGCCTGCACGAAAGCCTCCTGGACATGCTGAACCTCGCGGCCATCGAGAAGGTCGCGCCGGCCGATCTCAAGCGCGAGGTCTCGACCATCGTCAACGAGCTCCTGACCAAGGAGGCGGTCGCGCTGAACGCCAAGGAGTTCACGAAGATCGTCGACGAGATCATGGACGAGGTGCTCGGCCTCGGCCCGCTCGAGCCGCTCCTGAAGGACCCGACCATCAACGACATCCTGGTCAACACCCACAACCAGGTGTTCGTCGAGCGCACCGGCAAGCTGGAGCTCACCGCCGTCCGCTTCAAGGACGAGCGCCATCTGCTGCGCATCATCGACAAGATCGTCTCCAGCGTCGGCCGGCGGGTCGACGAGAGCCAGCCCTGGGTCGACGCGCGCCTCGCCGACGGCAGCCGCGTCAACGCGATCATAGCACCCTGCGCCCTCGACGGCCCGCTGCTCTCGATCCGTAAATTCGCGAAGGTGCCCTACACCGTCGAGCGCCTGATCACCGCCGATGCCCTCACCCAGGAGATGGCGACGCTGCTCGACGGCATCGTCAAGGCGGGGCTGAACATTCTGATCTCCGGCGGCACCGGGTCCGGCAAGACCACCATGCTGAACGCGGTCTCGACCTTCATCCCCGCGCGCGAGCGCATCATCACCATCGAGGATGCGGCCGAGCTGCAGCTCCAGCAGATTCACGTCGCGCGCATGGAGACGCGGCCGCCCAACATCGAAGGCCAGGGGGCGGTCACCCAGCGGGATCTGGTCCGGAACGCCCTTCGCATGCGTCCCGATCGCATCATCGTCGGCGAGGTCAGGGGCGCCGAGGCGCTCGACATGCTGCAGGCGATGAACACCGGCCATGACGGCTCCATGACCACGATCCACGCCAACACGCCGCGCGACGCTCTCGGCCGCCTCGAGCAGATGATCATGATGACCGGCGTCGAGTTCCCGCTTCGCTCCATGCGCGCGCAGATCGCGTCCGCGATCAACGTGGTGATCCAGCTCGAGCGTCTCGCCGACGGACGGCGGCGCATGGTCAGCCTGCAGGAAGTGGTCGGCATGGAAGGCGAGGTGGTCACCATGCAGGAGGTCTACCGCTTCGAAAAGCAGGGCGTCGACGCCGAGGGCAACGTGCTCGGCCGCTTCAGGGCGACCGGCATCCGGCCGAAATTCGCCGAGCGCCTGGAGGCCAACGGCGTCAAGCTCTCCAACGATCTCTTCCGGACGGAGGCGGCGGCATGAGCCCGACGGCGACCATCGTCCTCTATCTCGCGATCTTTCTCGGCGTGCTGCTCGCGGTCGAAGGCGTCGTCCAGATGTTCGGCCTCAAGGGCGACGGCGGCGAACGCGCGATCAATCGCCGTCTTCGGATGCTCGGCTCCGGCGCCGATCCCGAGGACGTGCTCCGCCTGCTTCGCCGAAAGCAGGAGCCGGAAGGCTTCGAGCGTCTCTACCTCCTGAAGCACTGGCCCGCCCTTCTTCGCCAGTCCGGCTTCGGCGTCTCACCCGCCGCCGGGCTGGCCCTTCTGCTCGGCTGGACGGCGCTGGTCTTCATGATCGCCTCCTTCGAGACCATGCTCCCGATCGCCGCCGGCATCGCCATCCTGGTCGGCCTCCTGATCCCGGTGCAGGCGCTGCGCATGATCCGTGATCACAGGGTCAAGCGGCTCTCGCAGCAGATGCCGGACACCATCGACCTCATGGTCCGAAGCCTGCGCGCCGGCCACCCCCTGAACGCCGCCTTCCAGGTGATCGCACGGGAAATGCCGGATCCGATCGGCAGCGAGTTCGGCGCGGTCGCCGATGCCATCACCTATGGCGACGACCTGCCGACGGCACTCGCCGAAATGGCGGCGCGGGTCGGCTCGGAGGACGTCGACTATCTCGCGGTCGCGGTCAGCCTGCAGCACGGCACCGGCGGCAATCTCGCTGCCGTTCTGCAGACGCTCTCCCAGGTGATCCGCGAGCGCTTCGCCATGAGGCGCAAGATCAAGGCGCTGTCCGCCGAGGGCCGCATCACCGCCATCGTCGTGTCCCTGGTGCCGCTGGCGCTGGCGACCATCGTCCACCTGGCGACGCCCGATTACTACGGCGACGTCTGGAACGACCCGATGTTCATGCCGCTCGCCGGCGCCGGCGTCGCCCTCATGGTGATGAACGCGCTGGTGCTTCGAAAGATGGTTCGGTTCCATTTCTGAGGTGCGCCCCATGCTGCAGACGCTGAACGAACTCAACAGCCTCGCCGGCGGCGCCGACCAGCTTCTCCTGCTCGTCGGCGTGTTCGGCGCCGTGCTCCTTCTGGCGGGCGGCGCCGTCGTCATGCTGGCGCCGAGAGACGCGGTCGAACGCCGGCTCGATGTCGGCGCCGCGGCAAAAGGCGGAGCGCCGCTCGCCCTTCGCCGCAGCGACGAGGACGAGGGCAGGGCCCGCCTGACCTCGATCCTGGCGCCGGGCGACGACGAGGAACGCTCGAAGATCCGGAAAAAGCTCACCCAGGCCGGCATCCGCGGCAGCCGTGCGGTCATTCACTATTACACCATCCGCACCGTGCTCGGCCTCCTTCTGCCGCTGCCGATCCTCCTGATCACGGCGCTCTATGCGGTCTCGGTCGGCGGCATCGGCGTGCAGATCCCGCTGATCGGCGTCTCGGCGAGCTCGACCCTGGTCAACGCCGTCGTTCTGATGCTGATCGGCTTCTACGGCCCGCCGATCTGGCTCCGCCTCAGGGTCGCCAAGCGTCAGCAGGCGATCAGCGAGGCCTTTCCCTACGCCCTCGACATGATGCGGGTCGCGATCGAGGCGGGCCTCGGCTTCGACGCCGCCCTTGCCCGGGTCGCCGAGGAGCTGGCGGTCGCCCATCCCGCCCTTGCCGAGGAATTTGCGATCGTCGGCCTGGAGCTGCGCGCCGGCCGGCCGCGCGACCAGGTGCTCGCCGGCCTCGCCGAGCGCACCGGCGTCGAGGACGTCTCCGCCTTCGCCACCGTGATCCAGCAGTCGATCGCGTTCGGCACCTCGATTTCGGACGCGCTCCAGACCTACAGCAAGGAAATGCGCCACAAGCGCATGATGCGCGCCGAGGAGAAGGCGAACCAGCTGCCGGTCAAGATGTCGGTCGCGATGGTGCTGTTTTTGCTGCCGACGCTGTTTCTGGTGGCGCTTTCGCCCGCGATCATCCGCATCGTCGGCCTGTTCAGCTCCGGCGTGTTCGGCATGGCGATCGGCGGACAATAGGAGGCTCATTTCATGTCACTTGCACGCTTCACCGCGCTCGCGCTGATCAGCGCGACCCTGCCGGGCTGCGCCGGCTTTCCCCTCGAACGCTCGAACTGGCTGGACTGGCTCAGCCCGCCGAGCGCCAGGCATGTCAGCGTGATGAACGGACCGCTGGACGAGGGGCTCGGCTATCTCGAAGCCGGCCATGCCGGCCAGGCGATCGACCCTCTTCGCCGCGCCGTCCTGCTCGAAGGGCGAACGCCGCGTGTCCTGAACGCGCTCGGCGCCGCCTATGCCGAGATCGGCCGCCACGACCTCGGCATCCGCTATTTTCAGGAGGCGCTGGCGAAGGATCCTGACGATCCGGTGACCCTCAACAATATCGGCTACGCCGCCCTTCGCCGGGGCGATCTCGGTCTCGCCCGGCGCTATCTGGAGCGCGCCGCGGTCGCTGAAGCCTCGACCGGCATGGTCCCGGTCGACGGCATGATCATCGAGAACAACATGGTCCGCCTGCTCGCCGCCGAGGCCCGCACGCCCGAAGCCGCCGAACCGGTGATCCGCGAGGCGAGCGAGCGGAGGCAACTCAGCGTCGCCTATCGCCGTTCCGAGCGGGTGATCGCGCTCGCCACGAGACCGGCGAACCAGGACGGCCCCACGCCCCTCTTCCCGATCAGCCATGGAGATTGACGTGATGACGAGCTCCAACCCCACCAAGCTCCGCTCCACGGCCAGGGCCCTGGCCGCGATCGCCGCTCTCGGCCTGCTCGCGGGTTGCGCCACCACCAAGCCCTCGCTGGATGCCGCCGTCGCCGCGCCGACCGAGAGCGAGGTCGCCCTCTATCGCGACCAGGGCTGGTCGGCGCTCGAGGCCGGCCGTCATCAGGAGGCGCTGAAGGCGTTCGGCCAGGTCGCGCGGCTCATGCCCGAGGACGCGGACGCCCATCTCGGCCTCGGCGAGGCCCACCTCGCGCAGAACAGGCCGGAGCAGGCGATCGAGCATTTCGCCAAGGCCGAGGTCACGGACGTCGCCGATCGCCGCGCGCGTGCTCTGCAGGGCCACGGCGTCGGGCTCCTTCGTCTCGGCCGCTACGGCGAGGCGGAGGCCATGCTGACGTCGGCTCTTGCCGAGGACGAGACGCTCTGGCGTGCCCATAACGGCATGGGCCGCATCCATGACGCGCGCGGTGAATGGCGCCAGGCGGAAACCGCTTACGGCCGCGCGATCGCGCTTCGAACGGACGATGCTGCGCTGCACAACAATCTCGGATTCTCACTGCTCGCCGCCGGCGACCCCGTGCGCGCGGAAACGTCCCTCGGCCGTGCGCTGGCGCTCGATCCCGCGCTCGAAACCGCCGCCACCAACCTCCGGCTGGCGCTGGCGCTCCAGGGCCGCTACCGACCCGCGATCGCCGGTAGCGCCCGCCAGGATCTGCCGCGCACCCTCAACAACGTCGCCTTCGTCGCCTGGATGCGCGGCGACGAGGAGGACGCCCGCTCCCTCTTCCACCAGGCGATCGAGGCCAGCCCCGACTTCTTCCCCGAAGCCCGCCGCAACCTCGCCGCCCTCGACGATCTGGGTTAGGCGTATGGGTTCCGCGCCCGAGCCCGCAGGCCTGGCCGCATACCGTCGATTGCGGCGATGACGGAGAGAATCAGATAATGTGGTCACGCCGCTAGGCGGCGTAGCGACGCAGGAGCGCCGGATCCGGCTCGAAGCCAAGGCCCGGACGATCGGGCACGTCGAGCCTGCCGTTCCGGGGCAGGGGAATGGCCGGGTCCAGCCAGGCTTCGGGCTCGACATAGAGGAACTCGAACAGCCCGGTGACCGGCCGCGCCGCCATCAGCTGCGCCGTCGCCCAGTAGCCCGGGCCGAAATAGGGGGCGTGGGGCATCACGGCCTTGCCCGCGGCGTCGGCGAGATCACAGACCGCGAGAAACTCGGTGACGCCGCCGACCTTGGTCACGCTCGGCTGGACGAACGCGATCTCCGGCACGGTGCGCGCGAACTCGACCGAGGTGCAGGCGTTCTCCCCGCTCGCGATCGAAACGCCGTGGCGCCGCTCGAGATCACCGAGCTGTTCGGCATCGTCCGGCGGGAAGATCGGCTCCTCGACCCAGTAGAGGCCGAGGCGCTTCATCGCCGGCATTAGGTCTTCGGCCTGCTCCGCCGACCAGTTGCAGTTGACATCGGTCACCAGCCGCACCTCGTCGCCGACCGAGGCGCGGCCGGCCTCGATCGCGGCGAGTTCGATCTCGTGCAGTTTCACGGTCCCGTAGCCTTCAGCGACCGCCCTCTCCGCGAAGGCGCGCACCCGTGCCGGATCGCCATAGCGGACCAGGCTGGCATAGGCCGGAAGCTCGGTCCTCCGGCGCCCGCCCAGATGGTCGGCGAGCGGGACGCCCGCGCGCTTCGCCGCGATGTCCCAAAGAGCGATGTCGACCGCTGAGATCGCGAACATGGTGATGCCGTAGCGGCCGTGCAGGTGCAGCCTCTGCTGCAGGTTCCGGTTGAAGGCGGGGATATCGTCGATGGTCTGCCCGACCACCAGCGGCAGCACCATGTCCCGCAGCGCCGCGACGATCGCGGTCCGGCAGGCATAGGCGAAGCCGTCCCCCCAGCCGACCTGCCCGTCTTCGGTCTCGAGCCGCAGGAGAGCGACGTCGAGATGGGTCCATTGGCTCGGCATGAGCCCCGTCCCGGCACTTCCGTCCGTGAACGGGATGCGAAGCGGCAGCACCTCGGCCGACGTGATCCGTATGCTCAAAACGTCTCCCCCTGATTCGATGCGGCGCCCGAAAGATCTTTTCGGACGTGGGTTCGGAACGCCCGCATTCTCCGCTATCCTCGGTGTGATGGTCTTGAAGGGAGTTGCCCATGTCCAGCGTTTTTGCCCGTCTCGTCGCCATGATCGGCGCCGTGATGGTGTTTTTGCGGCGAAGGGGCGAGCGCGCCCATCAGCCCGCCTTCGGCGAGGCGCCGTCGATACCGGACGCGAAGCCGCAGGGCGCCCTTCCGACCCTGAAGCTGCCGAGTGCCCGGGGCTGGGATCCCGGCCAGACGCCGACCGCGGCACCCGGTCTTGCGGTCAATGCCTTCGCGCGCGACCTCGACCATCCGCGCTGGATCTACGTTCTGCCCGGCGGTGACGTGCTGGTCGCCGAATCGCTGGAGGAGGGCGGTCCGCCGAAGACCCTTTTCGGTTATGCCATGCACTCGACGATGGAGCGCGCCGGTGCCCGCGGCAAAAGTGCGAATCGAATCTCGCTCTGGCGGGACGAGGACGGCGACGGTGCGGCCGAGACCCGCGAGACCTTTCTCGAAGGCCAGCGGCAGCCCTTCGGCATGGCGCTGGTGGACGGGACCTTCTATGTCGGCAACACCGACGGCATCGTCGCTTTTCCTTATCAAAAGGGCACGCGGCGGATCGAAGGCGAGGGCAGAAAGCTCGTCGATTTCAAGCCCGGTGGGCATTGGACCCGAAGCCTGCTCGCGAGCCCGGACGGGCGAAAGCTCTATGCCGGCGTCGGCTCGCTCAGCAATATCGCGGACGAAGGCATGGCTGTGGAGGAGGGCAGGGCGGCCATTCACGTCCTGGATCTCGAAACCGGCGAAAGCCGCATCTTCGCCTCCGGCCTGCGCAACCCGGTCGGCATGGCCTTCGAGCCCAACACGGGTGCCCTTTGGACCGTGGTCAACGAGCGCGACGGCCTCGGCGACGAGGTGCCGCCCGACTACATGACCTCGGTGCAGGACGGCGGTTTCTACGGCTGGCCCTATTGCTACTGGGGCCGGACTGTCGACGATCGTGTGCCGCAGGATCCCGACCTGGTCGCGAAGGCGATCACGCCGGACTACGCGCTCGGCGGCCACACCGCCTCACTCGGGCTTTGCTGGATGCCGGCGGGCACGCTGCCCGGCTTTCCCGACGGCATGGTGATCGGCCAGCACGGCTCCTGGAACCGGAGCGTGCTCAGCGGCTACAGGGTGATCTTCATCCCGTTCGAGAACGGCCGCCCCTCGGGCCCGCCGCGCGACATTCTGAGCGGTTTTCTGGCGCCGGACGAAAAGCATTCCTACGGCCGCCCGGTCGGCGTGACGATCGGCCCCGATCGCTCGCTTTTGGTCGCCGACGACGTCGGCAACGTGATCTGGCGGGTGACCGGCGAGACGGCTTCCGGCTGAGCCGTCGCGGCGTCGTCGGGGTCGGGCGTTTGACAATAATGTCGTACATTATGTTTGATTTTGTCCGACATTATGTTAGGGTCGTGGCTCGTGACCATGAGGACGCTGCCGGACCATGGCCCTGCACAGGACGAGCGCCGATCTGAAGCCCGATCCGGACAAGGTTCGCCATGCCGCGGATCAGATCGAGCCGCTGGAGGCGGGCAGCAGCGGGCGGGACGTGCTGGACGCCTTGTCGCGCATGGTCGAGCGGGCGGGCCTTGGGATCGGCGACCGCCTGCCGCCGGAGGTGGAGCTGGCCGAGCGTCTCGGCATCGGGCGCGCCAAGGTGAGGGAAGCGCTGATCGCCTGGCAGAACATGGGCATCGTCACCCGCAACAAGAAGGCGGGCACGATCCTCGCCGCCGAGGTCTCGCCCAACGCCGTTCAGATCCCGCTGACCCTGAAGCTGGAGGCGGAGAGCCTCCTGCGCACCCATGCGGTGCGGCGACCCCTGGAGATCGAGGCGGTCAGGCTGGCCGCCCGCCATGTCGGCGATCGGCAGGGTCGGGTGATCATGGCGCGCATGGCCGAGCTGATCGCGGTGTTCGAAGCCGGCGAGGACTGGCGGGACGCCGACCATCGCTTTCACGACGCGATCCACGAAGCCGCCGGCAATCCGCTGTTCAACCAGCTGATCGGCCAGATTCAGCGGAGCTTCAACGACAGCTATGACGCACCCTTCGGCGAGCCGGCGCTCGGCCACGGGACCATACCGATGCACCGTGCGCTGGCCGAAGCGATCGTCGCCGGCGACGAGGACGCGGCCGCGGTGGCCATGGCGCGCATCATGGACCGCCTCGAAGACGACGTCCGCGTCGCCCTGGAGGGCCGGGCCCGTGGCTGATCGCGTCGATCCCATGGACATGGCGACGGCGCTCGCCGCGGCCTTCGGCGGCGATGCCGGCTCGGTCACCCCGCCGATCTACCAGACCTCGCTTTTCACCTTCGAGAGCTACCAGGCCTTCGAGGAACGCATGGCCGGGCGCTCGGATCAGGCGATCTACACCCGCGTGCAGAACCCGACGGTCGCGGCATTCGAGACGATGATGGCATCAGCCGAGGAAGGCGAGGCCGCGGTCGCCTTCGCCTCCGGCATGGCGGCGATTTCTTCGACCCTGCTGGCGTTTCTGAAGCCCGGCGACCGCGTCGCCTGCATCGAGCATGTCTATCCCGACAGCTACCGCCTGTTCGAGCGGCTGCTCCGCCCGTTCGGTATCGATGTCACCTACCACCCGCCTGCTGCCTTCGAGAACGACGCGGACCTTCTGGAGGGCGTCCGGCTCGCTTATCTGGAGAGCCCGAGCTCCGTGGTGTTCGAGGTGATGGATCTCGCCAGGGTCGCCGATCATGCCCGCCGTCACGGCACGCTGACCGTGATCGACAACAGCTGGGCGAGCCCGGTCTTCCAGCGGCCGCTCACGTCGGGCATCGACGTCGTTCTGCATTCCGCATCGAAATATATCGGCGGACACTCCGATACCGTAGCGGGCGTGGTCATCGCATCCGCCGCGCGGATCGCCCGAATTCGGGACCTGACGCTTCCGCTGCTCGGCGGCAAGCTCGCCCCGTTCGAGGCTTTTCTCCTGACGCGCGGTCTGCGCACCCTCCCTGCCCGGATGCGCCAGCACCAGGCGACCGCCGATCTGTTCGTCGACCGGCTGGCCTCGCTCGATGGCGTCACGGCGGTTCATTCGCCGGGCCCGAACAGCGCCCCTGGCCTGCAGGGCCGCGCCGGCCTGATGTCGGTCGAGCTGGACGAGCGCATCGATATCCCCCGCCTCTGCGATGCCCTTCGCCTGTTCAAGCTCGGCGTCAGCTGGGGCGGGTTCGAGAGCCTGATCCTGCCGGCCAGGGTCGCGCTCGCTCAGGCGGGTGAAAAAAATTCGCTGCAGCGTTTCGGCATATCGCCGAGGCTTCTCCGCCTCAGCCTCGGTCTGGAGAACGGCGAGGATCTCTGGGCGGATTTCGAGCGTGCGCTGACCGGCGCCGGATCGCCTTGAAGAGACGGAAACAACCAACAACGACAGTGGAGGACATCATGAAAAAACTTCTGACCGGCGCCAGCCTGGCGGCCTTGCTGCTGAGCGGGACGGCCGAGGCCGAAACCACGCTCCAGCTCGTCGAGGTGATCACCAGCCCGCAGCGAACGGAGGTGCTGGAGGGCATGATCGCCAAGTTCGAGGAGGCCAATCCCGACGTTACGGTCGAGGTCACCTCGCTGCCCTGGGGCCAGGCCTTCGAGAAGCTGGCGACCATGGTCCAGGGCGGGCAGATACCCGATGTGGTCGAGATGCCGGATCGCTGGCTTTCGCTGTACGCCAACAACGACCAGCTCGTCGATCTCGGCGCATATATGGAGGGCTGGCCGGACGCCGGCGAGCTGAACGACCGCGCCGTCCAGTATGGCAGCTATGTCGGCGACACCATGTACATGGTGCCCTACGGTTTCTATCTGCGCGCCATGTTCTGGAACAAGAAGCTCTTTGCCGAGGCCGGGCTCGACGGTCCGCCCGAAACCCTCGACGACTTCATGGCCGCCTCCGAGGCGATCTCGGCGCTGGACGGCAAGACCGGCTACTGCATGCGCGGCGGGCCGGGCGGCGCCAATGGATACGTCATGATGATGGCCAACATGATGGGCCATGACGACTATTTCGACGACGAGGGCAACAGCGCGCTGAACACGCCGGAAGCCATTGCCGGCCTGCAGTTCCTTCAGGACATGTACCAGAACGGCTATGTGCCGAGGGACAGCGTCAACTGGGGCTTCAACGAGATCGTCGCCGGCTTCTATTCCGGCAGCTGCGCCATGCTCGACCAGGATCCGGACGCGCTGATCGCGATCGCCGAAAAGATGAGCGAGGAGGATTTCGCGGTCGCCCCGATGCCGCTCGGCCCCGCCGGAAAATCCTTCCCGACCATCGGCTATGCCGGCTGGTCGATGTTCGAGGCCTCCGAGCACAAGGACGAAGCCTCCGCCCTGATCGGCCATCTCTCCTCGCGCGAGAGCAATCTCGAATGGGCGAAGTTCGTCGGCGTCATCCCGATCCATCAGGGTGCGGAGCAGGACCCGGCCTTCACCGGTCCGCAGTTCGAAGGCTGGTTCACCGAGATGAACGACGAGCGCTGGAAGCCGACGGTGATGCCGACCTATCTCGAGGAGTTCGCCTATTTCGCCGACGTCCTGGTGGTCCAGGGCGGACAGGAGATGCTGCTCGGCGAGCGCACGCCCGAAGACCTCGCCAACGAATGGGCGGCCTATCTCACCGATGCGCAGCAGAAATGGCTGGCCGCCCAATAGGTGGCGGGGCCACCAGCCCGGACTTGACGGTGGATGCCCGGTCTCGGCGTGAGGCCGGGCATCGGCCGCTGCGGCTCGGGGTGCTGCTGGAGCCCTACCTCTATCTGAGTCCGGCGCTGATCCTGCTTTTGCTGGTGATGGTGGTGCCGCTGGTCGTCGGTCTCTCCTACGCCTTTCAGAACATCGCCATCCTGAACCCGTTCAAGACGGGCTTCGTCGGCCTCCAGCATTTCGAGACGCTCCTGTTCGGGGACCGCGTCTTCTACCGCACGCTCGGCAACACCGTCTGGTGGACCGTGGGCTCGCTGGTCTTTCAGTTCTTTCTCGGTCTCGGCCTCGCCATGCTGCTGAACCGGCAGTTCTCGGGCAGACGCCTGGTGCAGGCCGTGGTCTTTCTGCCCTGGGCCGTGCCGACATTCCTCTCCGGCCTTACCTTCGCCTGGCTGTTCAATCCGGTGATCGGCCCGCTGCCCCACTGGCTCGCCGCCCTCGGCATTCTGAGCGAGCCTTACAACATCCTGGGCGATCCGGCACTCGCCATGTGGGGGCCGATCGTCGCCAATGTCTGGTTCGGTATCCCCTTCTTCGCGATCACGCTGCTCGCGGCACTTCAGGCGATCCCGAACGAACTCTACGAGGCCGCCGCCATCGACGGTGCCACGGCGTGGCAGGGCTTTACGAAGGTCACGCTGCCCTTCCTCGCCCCGATGATCGCGATCACGGTGCTCCTGCGCACCATCTGGATCTCGAATTTTGCGGACCTGGTGGTGGTGATGACCGGCGGCGGCCCCGCCAACGCCACCCAGATCCTGCCGAGCTATATTTTCACGACCGCGTACAAGAAGCTTGACTTCGGCTATGCGTCCGCAATCGCCACGATCCTTCTCCTCCTTCTCTTCCTCTACGCCGCCATCCTGATCCAAATGCGCAAACGTCTGCCGGACACGACATGAGCACGCTCGCCCCCTCCTATGGCCGCCAGCTCGCCTCGATCCTCGGCCACCGCCTGGCGATCTTTCTCTACATGGCCTTCGCCCTGTTCCCGTTGTTCTGGCTGGTCAAGATCGCGGTGACGCCGGACAACCTCCTCTACAGCGAGGGCATCCGGCTCTGGCCGTCCTCGACCACATGGGCGAATTTCGATTTCGTGCTGCTGAGGAGCGACTTTCCAAGCTTTTTCTCGAACTCGGTGATGGTGTCCTTCGGCACGGCCGTGCTGGTGACTCTGATTGCCTCGGGTGCTGGCTACGCCTTCTCCCGCTTTCGCTTCGCCGGTAAGGCGATGGTGGTGTTTTTCATGCTGCTGACCCAGATGTTCCCGCTGGTCATGCTGATCGCCCCGATCTACCGGCTGATGACGCCGCTCGGCCTGACCGACAGTCTCCTCGGTCTGATCCTCGTCTACACCGCCTTCAACGTGCCCTTCGCGACCTTCCTCATGCAGTCCTTCTTCGACGGCATTCCGAAGACACTCGAGGAAAGCGCGATGATCGACGGCTGCACCCGCTTTTCGGCCCTCTGGCGCATCATCTTCCCGCTGACGCTCCCAGGCATGGCCGCGACGCTGGGCTTCGTCTTCACCGCCGCCTGGTCCGAACTCCTGTTCGCGCTCATGCTGATCAACAGCGAAGAGAAGATGACGTTTGCCGTCGGCCTGCTCACCTTCGTCTCCAAATTCTCGGTCGACTGGGGCCAGATGATGGCCGCCGCCGTGCTTGCGCTGATCCCCGCCTGCCTGTTCTTCGCCTTCATCCAGCGCTACCTGGTCCAGGGCCTGACCGCGGGCGCGGTCAAGGGGTGAGGATCGACGGTCGTCGCCTCGGAACGCCGGCCTTTCGCGCTCACACATCGACGGCAGGAGATTGACCGCCTGTGCCTTGTTGTTCCACAGTTGGATGAGCGGACTGCCACGCGCTGGAAAGAAAGCGTGCGGTCCCGGGAGGCTTGAGAAGGAGCAACGAGAATGAGCAAGGAGATCGTCGCGCATCTGCCCGGGACGTTCTATCGCAAGCCGTCGCCCGACGATCCGCCGTTCAAGGCCGAAGGCGACAGCGTGGCGGTCGACGACGTGATCGGGCTGATCGAGGTGATGAAAAGCTTTCACGAAGTCAAAGCCGACAAGGCCGGCACGATCTCGGCGTTTCTGGTGGAGAATGAAGACGCCGTCATGGCGGGCCAGGCGCTGGTGAAGCTCGACTGAGCGAGCGCCGGCCATGACCAGGATCTTCGTTGCCAATCGCGGCGAGATCGCCGTCCGCGTGATCCGCGCGGCGCGGGAATTGGGCTACGGCACGATCCAGGCCTTTTCCGCGGCCGATGAGGACTCGCTCGCCGTGCGTCTCGCCGATCAGGCCGTGAACATCGGACCGCCCCAGGCGGCGAAGTCCTATCTGAAGGTCGATAGTATTCTCGAAGCGGCGAAAGCGAGCGGCGCCACCGCGGTGCATCCCGGCTATGGCTTTCTCGCCGAGAACGCCGAATTCGCGGACGCCGTGGAGAAAGCCGGGCTCGCCTGGATCGGGCCTTCGGCGAAAACCATCCGCATGATGGGCGACAAGGTCGCGGCGCGCACCGCCGCGGCCAGGGCCGGCGTGGCGACCGTCCCCGGCAGCGACGGCGCCGTGGCGACGCTCGACGAGGCGCGCACCATCGCCGAGGAGGCCGGTTTTCCTGTCATGATCAAGGCCGCGGCCGGCGGCGGCGGGCGCGGCATCCGCATCGCCGCCGACGGCGAAGAACTCGCCCGCGCCTGGCCGCAGGCGAGCGCCGAGGCCAAAGCCGCCTTCGGCGACGGTTCACTCTATGTCGAAAAGCTGATCGAGAAGGCGCGCCACATCGAGGTGCAGGTCCTGGGCGATGGCATGGACGCCGTTCACCTGTTCGAGCGCGAATGCTCGGTGCAGCGCCGTCGGCAGAAAGTCTGGGAGGAGGCGCCCGCCGCTTGTCTCTCGGCGGAGACGCGAAAAGCCCTTTGCGAGTCCGCCGTGGCGCTCACCAAATCGGTCGGCTATCGGGGCGCCGGCACGCTCGAATATCTCTATGACGAGCCGAGCGCAGGTTTCTACTTCATCGAGATGAACACCCGCATCCAGGTCGAGCACCCCGTGACCGAGATGATCACCGGGATCGATCTGGTGCAGGAGCAGATCCAGGTCTGTCTCGGCGAGCCGCTGACGCTCAGCCAGGACGATGTCGCGATGCAGGGCCATGCGATCGAGGTGCGGCTCAACGCCGAGGACCCGGCCAAGGACTTCATGCCGTTTCCGGGCGTGGTCTCCGGCCTGACCCTGCCGGGCGGACCGGGCGTGCGTTTCGACGGCATGCTCTATCCGGGCTATGCGATCCCGCCCTTTTACGACTCGCTGCTCGGCAAGCTGATCGTCTGGGCAGGCGACCGGGAAAAAGCGATCGTCAGGCTGGCGCGCGCCCTCGATGAGCTATCGATCGAGGGCGTGCCCACCACACGGCCGCTGCACGCGGCGCTCGCGGACGATTTCGAGATTCGCGCCGGTGCGGTGCATACCACCTGGCTGGAAAAATGGCTCGACGCCAATGCTGCAACACTCGGGGCGGCAACACTCGGGGCAAGGGAGGAGGAGGCGAACTGATGCGGTATTCCTATGGCGGCGATGAGCATATCTTCGTCGAAGTCGACGAGAGCATGTCGCTCGAAGCCTTCTTCAAGGCGCTGTTCATTACCAATGCGGTGCGCGACAAAGCGATCGACGGGGTCACCGAGATCTGCCCCGCCAACGCCTCCTTCCAGATCAAATACGACCCGGACCGGATAGCACCCGAAGACCTCCTGGCCGAGCTCAAGTCATTGGAAGCGTCGGCGGCTTCAGCACCCTCGGTGATCGAGACGCGCATTTTCGAGATGCCGGTTTTCTACAACGATCCCTGGACCCACGAGACGCTGATGCGCTTTCGCGATCGCCACCAGGATCCCGACGGCACCGATCTCGACTACGCCGCACGCATCAACGGCAAGGCCGATGCCGAGGAATTCATCGAGGCACATTCGGGAGCCCCCTGGTTCGTCTCGATGGTCGGTTTCGTCTCGGGACTCCCCTTCCTCTATCAGATGGTCGATCGACCCAGGCAGCTCGAGGTCCCAAAGTATCTTCGCCCGCGCACCGACACACCGAAGCTGACGGTCGGTTATGGTGGCTGCTTTTCCTGCGTCTACTCGGTCCGAGGCGCCGGCGGCTACCAGATGTTCGGCATCACGCCCATGCCGATCTACGACCCGGCGAACGAGCACGCCTATATTCCGACCGACACCATGTGCCTGTTCAAGCCGGGCGACATCGTGAGGTTCCGGCGCATCGACCGGGACGAATATGATGCCACCGAAGCCGAGGTCGCGGCAGGGCGCTTTGCCCCGAAGATGAGCGAAGTCACCTTCTCGCTCGACGACTTCAATGCCGATATCGACGGCTACAATCGGAAACTGGAGGGCGCGCTCAATGGCTAAGGAAGGGGCTGAGAACGCGATCGAGGTCGTCCAGCCTGGCCTCGCCACCACCGTCCAGGATCTCGGGCGTCCCGGCTTTTATCATCTCGGTATCCCGCTCTCCGGCGCGATGGACCAGTTCGCGCTGACAGCGGCCAATCTGCTGGTCGGCAACGGGCCTGGAGCCGCGGCGCTGGAGGCGGTGTTCATGGGGCCGGAGCTCGCTTTTCGCACCGATGCGACCGTCGCGGTCTGCGGCGCCGATCTGCCGCCGAAAGTGGAAGGCGAGCCGGTCGATCTCTGGACGAGCTTCGAGGTCAAGGCGGGACAGACGCTTTCCTTCGACTACCTGAAGGGCGGTGCGCGTGCCTATATCGCGGTCTCGGGCGGCATCGACGTGCCTGTCGTGCTCGGCAGCCGCTCGACCTATGCGCTCGGCGCGCTCGGCGGCTATCAGGGCCGTCCGCTGGCGGCCGGTGATGTGCTCGCAACTGGTGGCGGTTCCGGTGCCGCCGCCGGCCGAACGGTACCGAAAAAACTGCGGCGCGGGCCCGAGGGATCGCCCATCACCCTCCGCATGCTGCCCGGGCTCTACTGGCACCGCATTACCGAGGCGTCCGGCAAGCAGTTCCTCGCCGACACCTGGAAGGTGGCCCCCGAGGCGGATCGCATCGGCTATCGCTTCCGCGGCGGAGCACCCCTCGACTTCGTGCCGCGCGAGCAGCCTTTCGGCGCCGGTTCCGATCCCTCCAACATCGTCGACGCCTGCTATCCCTACGGCTCGATCCAGGTTCCGGGCGGCACCGAGCCGATCGTTCTGCATCGGGACGCCGTCTCCGGCGGCGGCTACATGATGGTCGGCACGGTGATCTCCGCCGACATGGATCTGATCGGGCAGCTGCAGCCGCACACGCCCGTCACGTTCGAAGCGGTCGACATGAAAGGCGCGCTCGACGCCAGGCGCGAGCGGTCGCGGATCCTGCAGGAAGTGACCGATGATCTCGCCTGATCGGGCCGTCGTTCGGCGCGACGATGGAGTTTGGATGTCATACCGCTTTTACCGGTCACGACGTTGACAAGGGGACCGAACGGTGTGTCATTCTAGTTTGAGGTGAAAGGTAACGCCCTCGAATGGCGTGCCACACCCATACAGGGAAAGGAGAACGACTCATGCAGGGATGTTTAACGCGCACCTTGGGTGGTGCGACGGCGATCGTTGGGGCTCTGACCTTCGCCACCGCTGCCCAGGCCCAGGATGCCTGGTGGCCGGTCAAGGTCTTCGACGCCACCTCCGGCGAAAATGTCGAAGTGGAGTACGCGCCGCTCGAAAAGGCGTCCGAGCCCTGGAATCTCTGTGTGCTGTTCCCGCATATGAAGGACAGCTTCTGGGTCGCGGTCGCCTACGGTATCGTCGAGGAGGCAAAGCGCCAGAACGTCAACATGACGCTGTTCGAAGCCGGCGGCTACGAGAACCTGCCGCGCCAGCTCTCGCAGTTCGACGACTGCATGGCCGGCGATTTCGACGCGATCATCGTCGGGCCGATCTCGGAAGCGGGCCTGGCGCTGAAGTTCGAGGAGGGCATCGCCGCGGGCAAGCCGGTAATCGCGACGGTCAACCCGGTGCCCGAGGCTCAAGTCACGGCGAAGATGTTCGTCGAGTTCGACACCATGGGCGAGCAGACCGGCCAATATCTGGTCGACAGCCTGGACGGTGCCGAGGCCAATGTCGTGAACTTCCCGGGTCCGGCGGGGTCCGGCTGGGCCGAGGCCTTCAATGACGGTTTCAAGGTTGCGATCGACGGCGTCGAGAACGTCAATCTGCTGGACGAGAAGTTCGGCGACTCGGGCGTCTCGGTGCAGCTCCAGCTCATCCAGGATGCGCTTCAGGCCTATCCCGAGATGAACGTCATCTGGGGCACCGCACCGACGGCGGAGGCCGCGATGGCCGCGGTCGCCGAGGTCGGCCGCATCGGCGAGATCCAGATCATGTCGTCCTACGAAAACCAGGCGATGCTGGACGCGCTGGAGCGCGGCGACATCATGGGCTTCGCGACGCAATACCCCGTGCTCGAAGGTCGGGTCGCGATCGACATGGCGGTGCGTGCGCTGCAGGGCGAGGAGCTGATCGAGTTCGTGAAGCCGATCCCCGACATGATCGCCGAAGGCACCGTCGATCAGATCGACATGAGCCAGGTGCTGGCTCCCGCAAGCTGGTCGCCGGAATACTCGGTCGAGGCCCAGTGAGTTCAGCGGCCACCGTGCAAGACGCAGCGGTGGCCGGTCAGTCGGGTAAAACGGAAACTGCGCCGCCCCGAGCGGCGGCGCAGGCCCCGCTGATAGAGATCCGAGGCGTCTCCAAAAGCTTTCCCGGCGTGAAGGCGCTGGACGAGGTGGATTTCGACCTGCGCCCCGGCGAGGTTCATGTGCTGTTCGGCGAGAACGGTGCGGGCAAATCGACCCTGATCAACATCATTGCCGGCACCTTCGCCCAGGACGAGGGCGAATTCGCCTTCATGGACGAAGTGCTGCGCGGGCTCACGCCGCATCGAGCACGGGTCATGGGCATCAGCCCGGTCTTCCAGGAGTTTTCGCTCGTCGCCGAAATGACGGTCGAAGAAAACCTGTTTCTCGGTCGTGAGATCGCGCGCGGCGGTGTGCTCGACCGGAAGGCGATGCGCGAGCGTTCGGCGAAGATCATCCGGGATCTTGGTTTCGCGCTGGAGCCGAACCGTAAGATCGTCGACCTCTCGCGTGCGCATCAGCAGATGGCGGAAATCGTCAAGGCGCTGATGGGCGAAGTCAAGGTGCTGATCCTCGACGAGCCCACCGCGTCCCTGACCGAACGCGAGACCGTGCGCCTGTTCGAGCTGATCCGCGGGCTCAAATCCCAGGGTGTGGGCATCATCTACGTCTCGCACCGCATGGCCGAGATCCGCGAACTCGCCGATCGTATCACCGTGCTGCGCGACGGCCGGCTGGTGAAGACGCTGGACGCCGAGGGCGTCGGCGAGAACGAGCTGGTCGAGCTGATGACCGGCCGCAAGATCGATCTCCTCTTCCCTCATATCGAGCATCGGCCCGCCGAGACGCTGTTGCAGATCGATGGCCTGACGCTCGCCAATGGCGACGTGCGCGATGTGGATTTTTTCGCCCGCGCCGGGGAGATCACCGGCATCGCCGGGCTGGTCGGCTGCGGCAAGTCGGAGCTGATCCGTGCGGTCTATGGCCTGGAGCCGATCGCCGCCGGCACTGTCGGCATCGCCGGCGAGGCTTTCGACAGTCCAACACCATCGACCAGCCTGGAACGCGGCGTCTGCTACTTTCCTTCCGATCGGGTCGCCGAAGGGCTGGCGCTTGGCCGGCCGATCCGGGAGAACGTCTCGGTCTCGGCGCTCGGCCTGGAGCATTTTGCCAGCAAAGGCGTGATCCGGCGGCTCGGCGAGCGCAGGCGGGTGCAGGAGATCGTCGATCAGCTCGGCCTCCGTCCGCCCAATATCGAGCGCCTCGCCGGCAATCTTTCAGGCGGCAACCGGCAAAAGGTGATGCTGTCCCGCGGCCTCACCCGTGAGACGCGCGTCTTTCTGTTCGACGAGCCCACCGTCGGTATCGATGTCGGTGCCAAGGTCGAGGTCTACGATCTGATGAAGGAACTGGTCGGCGCTGGTGCCGCGATCGTGCTGGTGTCCTCGGAACTGCCCGAGGTGCTGCATCTCTGCAACCGGCTCTATGTCATGCATCAGGGCAGGATGGTCGCGGAGCTGACCGGCGACGACATCGAGGAGCAGACGGTGCTCGCCTGCTTCTTCCGCGAAGACGGCGGCGGCGTCGCAGCATGACGAACGAGGGAGTCAGCGTGGCGCCTGGTACGGCGATGCAGGAAGAGTTGACCAGCCGCATTCTGCGGGTAGGGCTGCTGCCGATCCTGCTCACGCTGAGCATCGCCTTCATGGCGGTGTTCGAGCAGAAATTCTTCGGCCTCAACAACATCTTCAATGTCCTGCGCTCGACGTCGTTTCTCGCGATCGTCGCGGCCGGTCAGATGCTGGTCTTGATCGTCGCCGGCTTCGATCTTTCCGTGGGTGCGGTGATCGCGCTCACAAGCACGGTGATGGCGAAGTCGATGGCCGCGGTCGGCGCGATGTTTCCTGAGCAGAACGCCGTGATCATTCCGCTCGGCATTCTCGCCGGCCTCGGCTGCGGCCTCTTTATCGGGCTGATCAACGGGCTTTGCGTCGCGTTTCTCAAAGTCTCGCCCTTCATGGTGACGTTGGGCACGCTCTCTATCGCGACCGGCCTTGCCCTCCTTCTGACCCAGGGCATCCCGGTCTACGGCATGCCCAACGGCTTCGTGAAAGACTTCGGACGTGCCCTCTGGTTCGGCCTGCCGACCACTGTCTACGTCGCTCTCGCCATCATCCTCGCTGTCTGGTTCGTGCAGACGCGCACCAGGTTCGGCCGTTATCTCTACGCCGTCGGCGGCAATCTGCAGGCTGCGATCGTCTCGGGCGTGCCGGCGCGCACCAACGTGATCATGGCCTATGTGCTCTGCTCGATGCTCGCCTCCACCGCCGGCATCCTGATGACCGCGCGCCTCGGCTCCGGCCAGGCCTCGATGGGCGGGAACTCGATGATGCTGCAATCGATCGCCGCCGCCGTGATCGCCGGCGTATCGCTTCGAGGCGGCGTCGGCCGGGTCGAACTGGTCGCACTCGGTGCTCTCTTCCTCTCCATCCTGACCAACGCCATGAACCTCCTTCGCGTCGACAGCAAGATGCAGGTGGTGGTGCTCGGCTTCATCCTGGTGATCGCCGCGGCGCTGGAGGAATATGCACGGAGGAGGCGCCGCCATGGCTGAGAGCGCGAAAGCCGATGCTGGCGGCATCAATCTGGTTTCGCTGGCAGCCCAAGCCCTGCTGCCGATCGCCCTGATCGTTCTCCTCCTCGCCTTCGCCGCCGCGGAACAACGGGTGCTGTCACTCGGCAATCTGCAGAACATCCTGATCCAAAGCAGCTATCTCGCGATCTTCGCCTCGGCGCAGATGCTGGTGATCATCACCCGCGGCTTCGACCTCTCACTCGGCACGACGGTCTCGGCGGTGAGTGTGGTCAGCGCCTTGCTGATGACCGGGTCGCTCGCCGGCGAGGGCGACAGTCTCGGGCTGGCGATCTTCGCGGGTGTCCTGATCGGCCTCGGCGTCGCCATGCTGATCGGCGCGTTCAACGGCATCGCGGTCGCCTGGTTCAACGTGAACCCCTTCGTCGCCACCCTCGGCAGCCTGAACATCTCGCTCGGCATCGCGACCATGGCCTCGGACGGACGTCCCGTGTTCAATGTGCCGCGCGAGTTTTCGGCCATCGTCTACAACGGTGACATCCTCGGCATCCCCGCCCCCATCCTGTTCGCGGGCGGGACGCTCATCATTCTCCATTTCATCATGGCGCACACCGTGTTCGGCCGCGGCCTCTATCTGATCGGCGGCAACCCGCGCGCCGCCGAGGTCGCGGGCCTGCCGCGCCGGCGTTATGTCATGATCGCCTACATCCTCTGCTCCGTGATCGCGGCGCTGGGCGCTCTTCTACTGACCGGCCGGACCGGATCCGGCGAACCCAATCTCGGCGGCAATCTCACGCTGGAGAGTATTGCCGCGGCGGTGATCGGCGGCGTCAGCCTGCGCGGCGGGGTCGGCGGGGTGCTTGCGGTGATCCTCGGAGCGCTGTTCGTCACCGTGCTCTCCAACGGCATGAACCTCAATCGCATCGACGGCAACGTTCAGATGATCGTGCTCGGCTGCGTGATCATTCTAGCGGTGTTCCTCGACCGCTTCCGCGCCGCCGCGACATGATCAGAGACGACCAGATGTCTAGACAAGTTCCGTGGAGGCAGAAGCGATGACCACGATCAATTGCGACATGGGCGAAGGCTTCGGGCTCTATCAAATCGGTGACGACGCCGGGCTGATGCCCCACATCCAGGTGGCCAATGTCGCCTGCGGATTTCACGCCTCGGATTTCAACCACATGCGTGCGACCGTGCGTCTCGCGAAGGAGCACGGCGTCCGGGTCGGCGCGCATCCGTCCCTCCCAGATCGCCAGGGCTTCGGCCGGCGCGAGATGAAGATCGGTCGCGATGAGATGACCAACTGCCTGATCTACCAGATCGGCGCGCTCAAGGGTTTTCTCGAGGCGGAAGGCATGGCGCTCAACCATATCAAGCCCCACGGCTCGCTCTACGGCATGGCCGGGCGCGACCCCGAGATCGCCCACGCCATCGCCGATGCCGCCGATATCTTTCGTGTGCCGATCTTCGGCATCATCAACAGCCTGCACGAGACCGTCTATCCCGAGCGCGGCCATGACTTCGTCGCCGAATATTACGCCGACCTCGACTACAGCGACGAAGGCCTGATGATCATCACCCGCGACCATGACGCGGTCGATCCGGCGACGGCCGCCGCGCGCTGCCTGCGTGCGATCACCGACGGCGTGACCGAAAGCGTGAACGGCAAGGAGGTCGCGGTGCGCGCGGATTCGATCTGCATCCATTCGGACACGCCGAATGCGGTGGATGTGGCCACGGCGGTCGCCGACGCGGTGCGCCCGCATGTCGATAACGACTGAGCGTCAACAACGCCTGAACGAAAACCGGGAGGACATGTCGACGATGAGTGAGAGCAACCGTGGTTCAGGCGAAGCGCCGCGCTTCCGTGTGGCGATCGATACCGGCGGAACGTTCACCGATGCCTTCTTTTTCGACGAGGCGAGCGGCGAAATCTCGGTCACGAAGGTGCCGTCGCGCCCGGACCAGCCGGACGCAGCGGTCATGGACAGTATCGGGGCTGCCGGCATCACGCCCGCGGATATCACGCTATTGACCCACGGCACCACGGTCGCCACCAACGCGCTGATCACGCGGCGCCTGCCCAAGAGTGCCTTGGTCGCGACCCGCGGCTTTCGCGACATCGTCGAGATCCGCAATGGCACCAAGCCCGATCTCTGGGACGCCTATGTCGACGTCGCCCCCCCATACATCCGAAGGCGCGACCGCTTCGAGGTCGGCGGGCGCGTCGACTACAGCGGCAGGGAGCTGACGCCGCTGGACGAGGCCGAGGTGAATGATCTGGCGAGGCTTTTGAAGAAGCGCGGCTACGAGTCGGTCGCCGTCTGCTTCATGAACGCCTATGCCAATCCCGAGCAGGAGCAGCGCTGCAAGGCGATGCTGCAGGAACTGCTTGGGCCGGATGTCTATGTCTGCGCATCCGCCGAGATCGTGCCGGAGATGTTCGAACATCCGCGCCATTCGACGGCGATGATCAATGCGGTCTGCGCGCCCGTGGTCGGCCGCTATATCACGGCACTCGAAAGCTCGCTGAAGGAGGCGGGCTATCACGGCGATCTTTTGATCCTGCATTCCGGCGGCGGCGTGCTCACGTCCCAGGGGGCGAGCCAGTATGCAGCCCGTCTCGCGAGCTCCGGCATCGCCGCAGGCGCGATCGCAGGCGCGCACATCGCCAAGGAGTGCGGCTTCGAGAGCGCCATCAGCCTGGATATGGGCGGCACCAGCACGGACATCTCGATGTGCTACCAGGGCGAGATCGGGACGACCCAGCGCTGGCATATCGAATATGGCTACCCGATCATGTTCCCCTCGATCGAGGTGATCACCATCGGCGCCGGCGGCGGCTCGATCGCCTGGATCGACCCTGGAAAGTCCCTTAGAAACGGCCCGCAAAGTGCGGGCGCCGATCCCGGGCCGGCCTGCTATGGCATGGGCGGCGAGGAGCCGACCAACACGGACGCCAATCTGGTGCTCGGCCGGCTCGGGACCAGCCTGCTGGACGGCAAGGTTGCCTTGGATCGCGCCGCGGCCGAAGCGGCGATCGCACGGGATGTCGGCGACCCTCTCGGCCTCGACGGACCGGAGGCGGCCGATGCCATCCTGCGCGTCGCCAATGCCAATATGGCGAATGCGGTGAAGCTGATCTCGGTCGGCCGCGGCTTCGATCCGCGTGACTTCGCGCTGGTGGTGTTCGGCGGGGCAGGGCCGCTGCACGGCGCCGATCTTGCGCGCGATCTCGACATACCCGCCGTGATCTTCCCACGCTTTCCCGGCATCGCATCGGCCATGGGCTGCCTGCTCGTCGACATCCGCCATGACCTCTCGACCATGTATCTGAAGGGTGCGGCCGACGCGACGCTCAATGAGATCGAAGCGGAGTTCGAAAAACTCGAGGAGGAGGCGCGCCATCGCCTCGGCGAGGAGGGTGTCGCCGCTTCCGACATGCATCTGCAGCGCGCCGTCGAGATGCGCTATGTCGGCCAGTGGCGCCAGCTCACCGTCGACATCGGATCGGAGCCGCTAAAAGAACTCGACAGCGTCCTCGACAGTTTTCACCGCGAGCACGCCCGTGCCTATTCCTTCGAGGACCGGGAGCGCATGGTCGAGATCTACTCCCTTCGCGTCGTGGCGCGCGGCAAGGTGGCGAAACCGAAGCCTGCCGTGTCCAGTGTCGCGTCGAGCGACCTGCCCGAGCCCGGAGAGCACCGCCCGGTCCATTTCGGCGCGGAGCACGGCTTCGTCGACACGCCCGTCTTGCGCCGCGAAGCGCTCTGTCCCGGCATGGTCCTCGAAGGCCCTGCCGTGATCGAGCAGCTCGACAGCACCCTGGTGCTGCCGCCGGGAACGCGAAGCGAGGTCACCGCCGATCTGCACATCGTCATGAAATTCGTCTGAGGGAGAGGGACATGGCTCTCGACCGCGTCACCTTCGAAGTTCTGAAAAACGCCTATGGCAACCTTGTCGACCAGATGTCCGAGCAATTGCTGCGCACCTGCTACTCCTTCGTCATCTACAGCCGCGATTTCTCCAACTGCCTCTGCGACGCCAAGGGCAACACGGTGATGCAGGGTGCGGGCGACATCGCCGTCCATGTCGGCACGCTGCACTTCACCTGCAAATCGATCATCGACCGCTTCGGGGAAGACATTCATCCGGGCGACATCTTCATGTCGAACGATCCCTATACCGGCGGCACGCATTTCTGTGACGTGCGCATCGTGCGCCCGGTCTTCGTCGACGGCGAGCTGATCGCCTTCACCCAGTCGAATGGCCACTGGGCGGATGTCGGCGGTTCGGTCCCCGGCTCCTTCGACATCAATGCGCGCACCCACTTCGGCGAGGGCCTGCGCATCACGCCGATGCGCATCTGCACCCAGGGTCACATGCTGGACGACGTGATCGAGATGATCGTCGGCAACACCCGGGCGAGCCGCGACGCCATGGGTGATTTTCTGGCGCAATGCGAGGCGACTCGCCTCGGCGAGCAGCGTCTCCTGGAGCTTGTCGACAAATATGGCAAGGACACGGTCCTCGAAGCCTTCGAGGAATGCCAGGACTATGTCGAGCGCTTCGCCCGCGACAAGGTTTCTTCGCTGCCGGACGGCGAATGGCATGCGGTCGATTTTATCGATCAGGATCCGACCAAACCCGAAGGCCTGATCCCGATCCGCGCCAAGATGACCATCAAGGGCAGCCAGGTCGTCTACGACTTTTCCGGCTCCCACGAGGCGATCGACTGCTTTTTGAACGGCAGCTACAGCTCTGCCTTCTCGGCGGTGGTCGCGGGCTCGAAGTTCTTCTTCCCCGAGGTGCCGCTGAACTCCGGCTTCTATCGGTTTATCGACGCGGATCTCCCAGAAGGCACCGTGGTCAACGCGCCCTATCCCTATGCGGTCACCGGCTTCTGCTCGGGGGCGTACGAAAAAATCATGAACGCGATCTTCGCGCTCTGGTCCCAGGTGATGCCGGAACGGGCGCTCTGCTGCTCGTTCAATCTCGAATATCTCCTGATCGGCGGCACCGACGAGCGTCCCGAGACCAGCGGCAACTTCTTCATGTGGTATGACTGGATGGCCGGTGGCTGGGGTGCCCGGAACGGCAAGGACGGCTCGACCGCGACGTCGTCGCTGTTCGGCGTCGGCCTCGCCCAGCAGTCGGTCGAGGCGCAGGAGCGGCTGACTCCGATCGTCATGGACCGCTACGAGATCGCCGCCGATTCGGGCGGTCCCGGCAAGTTCCGCGGCGGCTGCGGGCTCGAAAAGGGCGGCACGCTGACCTCGATCAAGAACACGGTCATGTCCTATTGCTGCGACCGATCGCGTGCGCTCACCTGGGGCATGAAGGGCGGCCAGCCGTCCGTGCCCCACGGCGTCACCCACACCAAGGGCGACGAAGCGCATTTTCTGGGCGCCGTCTTCTCGAACGTGAAGGTGGATGGCGGCGACAAGTTCATGCGGCCGTCCGCAGGCGGCGGCGGCCTGTTCGATCCGCTGGAACGGGATCCTGCGATGGTGGTCGAGGACGTGATCGACGGCTATGTCAGCCTGGAGGGTGCGAAACGCGACTATGGCGTGGTGATCGAGCCTGTCGACCCCGAGCTCGACGACTACCGTCTCGATCAGACGGCGACGGCGGCGCTTCGCGACGAACTCCGATCCGTGCGGGCAGGCTGGCTGGACGCGCCGGCCGAGGAGGTCGCGGCCAGGCTGCAGAAGGGCGAGATCGACCGCCACACCGCGATCCGCCGCCATGGCGTGATCTGCGACTGGGACACCAACACCCTGCTGGCGCGCTCGACCGAGCAGTTCCGCGAGGCGGCGAAGACGCGGCTGGGCTGATCCCGCTTCGAACGGGCCGGGTACGGCGATCCAGCGTGATTGAGATTCCTCCCGAATCGCGATAAGCCACGGCCCTGAACTCCTGCATGTTCTGGCATGCCGGAGGTCGATGCGTCGAAGGGAGAATCTCGTGCAGCCCAATATTCTGTTCATCATGGCCGACGACCACGCGGCGAAAGCGATCTCCGCCTACGGCCATGGGCTGAACGAGACGCCGAACCTGGATCGGCTGGCCGAGGAGGGCATGCGCCTCGACCATTGCTACGTCACCAATTCCATCTGCACGCCGAGCCGGGCCTCGATCCTGACCGGCACCTACAATCACGTGAACGGCGTCACCACGCTCGCAACGCCGATCGACAACCGCCTGCCGAACGTCGCCAAGCATCTGCGGCAGGCCGGCTACCAGACCGCGATCTTCGGCAAGTGGCATCTGGGCGAAGGCCGTGCGCACGAGCCGACGGGCTTCGACGACTGGTCCGTGGTGCCGGGGCAGGGCGATTATTTCGACCCGGTCTTTATCGGGAAGGGCGGCGGGCAGGCGATCGAAGAAGGCTACGCCACCGACGTCATCACGGACAAATGCCTCGGTTGGCTCCGCTCCCGCGACCCGTCCCGTCCGTTTTTCCTGATGTGCCACCACAAGGCGCCGCACCGGAGTTTCGAGCCGCATCCGAAATACCGGAGCCTGTTCGCGAACGAGGACGTGCAGATGCCGGATACGTTCGACGACGATTACAAGAACCGCGCGCGGGCGGCGTCGGCGGCGAAGATGCGGATACGTTCGGACATGACATATCGGGATCTAGGTCTCGTCCAGCCGGAAGGCGGCATGGAGGTCGGTGAGCCCTTCGGACCCGGCCAGCAGGACCGCAAGGTGCCCGATCCCGACGACGTCCGGGATCTGGTGCTGATCGATCAGATCAGCGGCGAGCGCTTTCGCTTCGAGACCAAAAGCGAACTCGCCGCCTTCAAATATCAGCGCTACATCAAGCGCTATCTCCGCACCGTCGCCTCGCTTGACGAGAATGTCGGCCGGATACTCGACTGGCTGGACGAAGCGGGTCTCGCCGACACCACCATGGTGATCTACACCTCGGATCAGGGCTTCTTCCTCGGCGAGCATGGCTGGTTCGACAAGCGCTTCATGTACGAGGAATCGCTGCAGATGCCGTTTCTCGGGCGCTATCCGAAAGCGATCGCCGCAGGCGCCGTCTCGGACGAGATCGCGACCAATGTCGATTTCGCGCCGACCTTTCTGGACTTCGCCGGCGTGCGTATCCCGTCCTACATGCAGGGGCGCTCCTTGCGGCCGCTGCTCGAAGGTGAGGCGGCCGCCGACTGGCAGACTGCGGCCTATCACCGCTACTGGATGCACAAGGACGAGTTCCACTACGCCTGGGCCCATTACGGCCTTCGAAACCAGCGCTACAAGCTGATCTACTGGTACAATTCGGCGCTGGGTCAGGCGGGGGGCGGCGAGGGCGACGAGCCGCCGGAGTGGGAGCTGTTCGACTGTGAGGCCGATCCGCTGGAGCTGTTCAACGTCGCCGACGATCGCGACTACGCCGATGTGTTCCGCGTCATGCTGCGCGAGCTCGACGCGAAGATGGCCGAGATCGGCGACATCCCCGAGCACGACACCGGGGCGGTTCTGCAGGAGAAATTTTCCGGCTGAGCCGATCAGTCTGCGCCTGATCTCTTTCTAACCTTGGGACTGCACATAGAGGCCTTTATCCGGGCGCGTGACCGTGGGCTCCAGCCAGCGCTCGACGATGTCGTTCATCGCGTCTTCGGCATCGTCTCTCCAGGCATGCGCTTTCTTCTCGCCTTCTCGCGTGCGGCGAGGTGCGGCATCGTAAGCCGCCCTGGCGTTCTCGTCCGAGATCATGACCACGAAGGCGGCCGGGCCGTGTGACGGCGACAGCATATAGCCGCCAAGCGTCGTGACGTAGTTCATCGAGCCGGTCTTGGCCCAGATGCGGAAGGCCTGGTCCGGCCGGTCGAAACGCCGGGCGAGCGTGCCGGACCAGCCGGAAGCGGGAAGCGTGGTGGAGAGCGTCCGCTCGTTCCAGCCGTGACGCAGGATTGCCGCAAGCTGTTCAGGCGTCAGCCTGGCGTCGCTGCTGAGGCCGGAATGGTTGTCCAGCCGGGCGCCGTTCCAGGATGTGCCGGGAAGTTTCTTTTTCAGTGCGGAGAGGATGATGTCCGCCGACTCCTCGAGGCTGCCGAGCTCGGGCTGCACCGACGTCGCGGCGGCGAGGCCGATCAGCTCGGCCACCAGATTGTTGCTGTACCAGAGCATGTCGCGCACAAGCACGTGCAGTGGTTGGCTCTCGTGGACGGCCAGCAGGCTGTTCGTGCGGTGCCGCTCCATGCGTTCGGGTTCCGGCAGGTCGATGCCGTGCAGCCTTGCGAGGTCGGCGAAAACGCGGCCGGCATGGAGCCCTGCGTCCTTGACGGGCAGGCTTCTTCCCGATCGGCGGGCCCCTCGATCCGCCAGCTGCCAGACGGTATTTCGGCCATCGAACCGTTTCAGCTGGACGCCGCCTGGCGGCAGGAGTTTTCGTGCCCTGCCCTCGAAGGATGCCTCGTCGAGCCGAGGCACGGTCTCGGTCGCGAGCGCATCGCGATTGTGCCAGCGCAGCTTCACCCGATTGAAGGCGAGCGACAGCGCGCCAAGTCCCGGATTGTAGGCGGCCTCGGTCGGCTGCGAAGGTTCGATCTCGGCAAATCTCGGAAGCAGCGTGTCGTCGATCAGAAACCGACCTTCGATGCGGCGTATGGGGCGGTGTGCCAGCTCGTCGATCAGGGCGACCAGATCCGGAATGTCAAGGCGTGGATCGCCGCCGCCCTTGAGAATCAAATCACCCTTCAGAACCCCGTCTTTCACCGGCCCGGTGGCCCGAAGTTCCGTTCTGAACCGATGGTCGGGCCCTAGCAGCTCCAGCGCCGCGACCGCGGTGGCGAGCTTTGCCGAGGACGCCGGGATGTGGGCGCGATCGGCATGATGCCGCGCGATGGTCGTCCCCCGCTCGAGATCGACGACGACATAGCTCACCTTGGCGCCCGCGGGCAGCGCGTCCGGAAGCGAGCCGCGGACGTCGTCGCCTATCAGGAGTCGCGGACGAAGGAGGCGTTCGTCGATCTTTCCCCGGTCGCTGGCCGGTTTCACCGGAGCCTCGGCGGCGGAAAGATCCTGTCCGGGAGTCGGTGCCGGGCTGATCGTCGGCGTGGACGCGGGCACGGGGGATTCGATGGCAGGGGCGACATCGCTCTTCGCAGGGGCGGTCACCGGTGAACAGGCCACGAGCAATTGAACGAATGGAAGCGCGAAAACGAAACGATACGAACGAATGATCATCTGAACCCCATCGCCGGATGGCTTGCGATCGGTTCCGATCATCGCAGCTTGTGGAGCTCGGGATCAATGTACGAATCGCGGCTGTGAGATCACGATAGTGCCGATTCCGAAAATTTGGGGCGCCTATCGACAGCTTAACCATCGCCTCGTCCACATCTTCACCATCATCGCGAGGGCAACCGTCCTCGATGGCGCGACGGACAGACAGGCGCGGGGCTTCATCCGATCCTTGGCGCGCCGAGAAAATTGAGCTGCGCCACCACCTGATGCTCGACCATGGGGCGGCCGCCGACCACCGTCGCGAGGCCTTTTTCGCGCGCGGCTTCCATAAACTCGGTGTCGCGCGGCGCGATGATGTCGAAGAGGCGCATGCCGGGTTCGAGCGTCGCCGGATCCATCGGCATCGGATCGTCGGGCTTCAGGCCGAGCGACGTGCAGTTGACGATCAGATCGTGGCCGGTCGCATCGGCGGGGCCCGCCTGGACGTCGACATCTTCGAACACGGCCTGAACCACGGTTGCCAGGTCCTTCGCCCTGCTTTTCGTCCGGTTGGCGATGGTGATTTTTTCAGCACCCTCGTCGGCGAGCGCGATCGCGATGGCGCGCGCAGCACCGCCGGCGCCGAGCAGAAGCGCCCTGGCGCCTCTCGGCTCGATGCCGTTGGCGCGCGCCGCGGCGACGAAGCCGACGCCGTCGAAATTGTCGCCCGAAAGCCGTCCGCCGTCCTCGAAGCGCACCGTGTTCACGGCGCTGGCGAGCTGACCGTTCGGCCCGACCTCGTCGCAGAGTTTTGCCATGGCCTCCTTGTGCGGGATCGTGATCACGAGGCCCTTCAGATTGCCGATCGTCTGCAGGACCGGCACGGTCCGGGCGAGATCCTGGGGCAGAACGTGCAGCGGCACCAGAAAGGCGTCCCGCTTCTCCGCCTCGATGATCGGCGCGAAAAATTCCGAGGCGCGCACATGGGCGACGGGATGGGCGAGGATGGCGTAAAGATGGGTCTTGCCGGTCGGGTAGGCCACGGGCTCACACTCCTGAAATGGAGACGTCGGTCAGTCGGAACCGCCGTCGCCGGCTGCCGGTTCGCTCGTCCGCTCGATGGTATAGGGCGCGAGGCGGTCGAACAACGCCTGGCGCTCGTCGGGCCCGCTCAGGACGCCCGCCATGAAGTCGGTGAAGGGCCGGGCCGGTTCGAGCAGGCCCGCGGCATGGCGGAGCATGGCGCGCTCGGAGCAGGCCTGGAGGCCTTGGCCTCGCGCCGTCACTTCGGCAAAGCGCACCGGCTGGCCGTCGGGCGCCATCATCCGTCGGGAGAGATAGGCGCCTGCCTCCTCGATCGCCGACATGCCTTCGGGCCGAAGATCGATTCCGGTGAGGGAGACGAAATCGTAGCGCTGCTCGACCTCGCGGCAGCCGACCACGCCCTCGCTTCGATGCATGATCGCGAGATCCTCCGGCGTCAGCCAGGTGATCCAGACTGCGGTGACCGCGCCCGCACAGTGGACGAGCGTCGCCGGGATCGCGCCATAGGCGGTGAAATGGCCGGCGAACACGACGGCGAAGTCGCGAAGTTCGGCTCGTGTTACCGGAATGCGTTCGTTCTCGCCGAATTTCGCGCGAAGCCGCTCCGGCGAGGCGTTCGAGCCGGAGGCGACGATGGGCAGTCGCCCTTCGCACGCCTCCGGATCGAAGGGCTGCATGGTCCCGTCGGTGAAAAGGTAGGAACAGGCGGGTCGGGCGAAGGGATAATTCTCGGCGTGCAGGATGCGAAGGGCGAGATCGTCGCCGGGGTTCGTCCGGATGCTCATGATCTGAACCATGCCAGATCCGATCCGTCGTTTTCAATCTCGAGCGGCGATGCGACTCGACAATGGCGGAGGAACCACGTTCCATGGTGAAAGACCATCATCGGGGGAGGATCGCCATGCGGGCCGGAGAAGCCATCGTCGAAATCCTGAAGCGTGAAGGCGTCGAGATCATCTTCGGCTATCCGGTCAACCACCTTCTGGAGGAGGCGGCGAAAGCCGGTATACGGCCGGTGATCTGCCGTCAGGAGCGGATCGGCCTGCATATGGCGGACGCCTATTCCAGGCTTTCCTCGGGCGAGAAGATCGGCGTGTTCGTGATGCAGCACGGGCCGGGCGCCGAGAACGCGTTCGGCGGCGTCGCGCAGGCTTATGGCGAGAGCGTGCCGATCCTGGTGATGCCGATGGGCTATGCGCGAAAGCTCGCCCATGTGCGGCCGAATTTCAGCTCGGCGCTGAACATGAAGCACGTCACCAAGTCGACGGAGCCGATCGGCTCGGCCGCGGACATTCCGGCGGTCATGCGCCGCGCCTTTTCCCAGCTTCGCCACGGTCGCGGCGGGCCGGTGCTGGTGGAGGTGCCGATGGACCTGTTCGCCGAGGAACTGGAGGGCGAGCTCGACTACCGGCCCGTCGCCGGCCACCGCACCGGTCCGGATCCCGAGACGATCGAGGCCGTTGCCCGACGCCTGGTTGAGGCGAAGAAACCGGTGATCTATGCGGGGCAGGGGGTGCATTACGCCAAGGCCTGGGACGAGCTGAAGCGTCTCGCCGAACTGCTGGCGGCGCCGGTCTGCACCTCGCTCGGTGGCAAGAGCGCCTTTCCCGAAACCCATCCGCTGGCGCTCGGTGCGGGCGGCGTCGCGATGCCGAAGCCGCTGCACCACTTCCTGAACGAGGCCGACCTGATCTTCGGCATCGGCTGCAGCTTCACCACCACCAGCTTCGGCGTCGCCATGCCCGCCGGCAAGCCGATCATCCACGCCACCCTCGATCCGGTCGATCTCAACAAGGACGTCGAGCCGGAGATGGCGCTGCTCGGCGACGCTCAGCTTGTTCTCTCGTCGCTGCTTCAGGCGATCGAGCCGATGCTGGCCGGCGGGGCGCGTCGCATCGAGCCGGTCGCGAAGGAGATCGAGGAGGTCCGAAAGCCCTGGCTCGACCACTGGCGAAAGAAACTGACCTCGGATGAGACGCCGCTCACGCCCTATCGCGTCATCAACGACCTTTCGAAGACTGTCGATCTCGACAACGTCATCATCACTCACGACGCCGGCAGCCCCAGGGATCAGATCACGCCGTTCTGGAAGGCGACGACGCCGCTTTCCTATCTTGGCTGGGGCAAGACCACCCAGCTCGGCTACGGCCTCGGCCTCGCCATGGGGGCCAAGCTTGCCTGCCCCGAAAAGCTCTGCATCAATGTCTGGGGCGACGCTGCGATCGGCTTCACCGGCATGGATTTCGAAACCGCGGTGCGAGAGCAAATCCCGATCCTCTCGATCCTGTTCAACAATTTCTCCATGGCGATCGAACTCAAGGTGATGCCGGTCTCGACCGAGCGCTATCGTTCCACCGACATCTCCGGCGACTATGCGGCCATGGCGCGGGCGTTCGGCGGCTATGGCGAGCGCGTGACCGAACCGGACGAGATCGTGCCGGCGATCCTGCGCGGTATCGAACAGACGGAAAAGGGCGTGCCGGCTCTTTTGGAGTTCATCACCGGCCTCGAGACCGAGATCTCGAAGTTCTGATTTTCTTCGCTTTTCGGCCTATCGATACGCGGGCCTCGGCTCAGCTGGCCCGCGCCTGAGCCGGTATGGCCGCCGAACGGCCGGCGCTTGCATCCTCCGCCATGCGTTCGGCGATCACGGTCGTCGGCAGCCCTTCATCGCGTGCGTGGTCGATCACCCGTTCGAGACGACGGCCGATCGCTTCGAGTTCGTTCATGATCGACGTTTGCGCGCTGTCTTCGGTCAGGAGAGGTCGAACCAGGCTGATAAGACCACCGGCGTTGATCACCGTGTCCGGCAGGAAGAGGATGTCGCGATCGTGCAGGGCTTTGGCGAGTGCGGGCGATTTCAGCACGTCGTCGACCGCGCCGGCGACGATCGCACAGCGGAGGTGCGAGAGCATTCGGTCGTCGATCGTGTCCTTCGCAGCGGTCGGCGCGAGCACGTCCACGTCGAGATGGACGATTTCCTCGGATGTGACGCAGCTGATGCCGAGTTCGCGCACGGCGCGTTCGGTGCGGCGGGGGTCGCGGTCGGCGACGGTCAGCCTGGCGCCGGCCTGGCGAAGCTGCTCCGCGAGGCTGAAGCCGATTTCGCCGAGCCCGAGGATGGCCACCCGCACCCCCATCAAGCCGTCGCGGCCAAGCCTTCGACGGACGGCGGTTTCGATACCGATCCGAAGGCCGGTCGCCGTCGCGTCGATCGCCTCGCGCAGGGCTTCGTCGCTCCGACCCAGGACATGGCTGGTGACCGCCGCCGCCTCGTCCAATGTCCGAAAATGACCTTGAAGATCGGGGAGGAGGACATAGCGGCCGCCCAGCCGGTCCACGGCGCGGGCGACCGCCGCCAGAGACGGACGGACGGACGAGCCGGCAGCTTCCTCTTCGAGCGTCACCGCGCAGCCGCCTGCCAGCGGAAGGCCGGCGATCGCCGCCTTGAGAGACGTGGTCCGCGCCTGACGAAGGGCGTCCGCGAGTGCTCGGTCCTCTTCTTCGTAGGGCCGGCTTCGACAGGCGCCGACGGCCGGACCCCGCGCCGGGCCGTCGATGACCAGGAATCCGCGCGATCCGAACTCCCGATCGTCGAATCCGATCACTTCTTCCCGTCGATCGCCGATCGATGACGTTTCGTCATCCATGGCCAAACTCCTCGATCCAAGGTCGACATCACGACGCCGGCGGAGCTGTCTCGACAGACGTCTCCCTCGAACACGTCCCGTGATCTCGACAAGGAGCCTACTCGCAAATGGTTAACAAATTATCAACCATAAGTTTTTTATTTTCTGTAAATATCACTTCCATAGCTTCACAAGGACCTACCTGCGGAGTCGACTAGGCCCGCGGAAAAGGATCATCGAGGATCGCATGGACCGAAACGCCGGGCTCGGGCAGGATGATGTGAAAGCGCGACCCGATCCCGTCGCCGCGCCCACTTTTCAGTGGAGGAACCATGACCGACCGAAGCCCGCCCTTTCGCGCCGACCATGTCGGCAGCCTGCTCAGGCCCCCCGCGGTCCATGCCGCGCGAAAGCGTTTTCACGAGGAAAAGTCGATCTCGGCTGATCAGCTGAAAGCGATCGAGGACGAGGCGATCGTCGCGTCGATCCGGATGCAGGAGGAGGTCGGGCTGCAGGCGGTCACCGACGGCGAGGCGAGGCGCGCATTTTGGCATTACGACTTCATGGGCATGCTGGACGGGTTCGAGCTGGAGACCCGCGAGCAGGGGGTGCAGTTCGTCGGCATCACGCTGCCGCCGGTCTTCCCGACGATCAAGGCGAAGCTCGATTTTCCGGACGACCATCCGATGCTGGAGCATTTTCGTTTCGTCGCCGCCAATACCAGCGTGACGCCCAAGATCTCGATCCCGGGGCCGAGCTGCTGCCATTTCCGGACGGCGCCCGACGACATAGCGCCTCCGGAATACAGGGATGTGGACGTCCTGTTCGCCGACATCGCGGCGACCTACAAGAAGGCGGTCCAGGCGTTCTACGACGCCGGCTGCCGCTATCTGCAGATGGACGACATCTTCTTCGCCTATCTCTGCGACCCGAAGCACCGCGCGGCCAAGGAGGCGGAGGGCCAGGATCCGGACCGGCTGATCGACCGCTATGCCTGGATGATGCAGGAAGCGATCAAAGATCGGCCCGCGGACATGGTGATCGCCATGCATATGTGCCGCGGCAATTTCCGCTCGACCCACGCGGCCGAGGGCGCCTACGACCCTGCGGCTGACGCCGTCTTCAACAAGACCGGCGTCGATGTCTTCTTCATGGAATATGACACCGAGCGGGCGGGCGGTCTGGAGCCGCTGAAGCTGCTCGCCAGGGGCAGCCAGCGCGTGTTGCCGGGCTTCATCACCACCAAGACCGGCGAGCTCGAAAGCCTGGATCGGCTCGAGCGGAAGTTCGAGGAGGCGTCGAAATACGCCGACATCGACCAGCTCGGCATCGCGCCGCAATGCGGTTTCGCGTCCACCGAGGAGGGCAACGCGATCACCGAGGACGACCAGCGGCGAAAACTGGAGCTGGTGGTCAAGACCGCAGAGGCGATCTGGGGCGGCGTCTGACCGGGACGATGCGATCGTCTCCGTTCTACGCGCCGACGTCCGAAAAACCCCAGATCCTGGGAGTCGCGAGCTCCAGGCTGTTGCCGGCGGGATCGCGAAAATAGAAGGAATGGCCGCCATTCGGCCATTCGACCTCCTGCTCGATCGCGACGCTCTGGGCGGCGAGGCGGTCCTTCCAGGCGTCAAGCTCGTCCTCGGCGACGGCGAAGCAGGCGTGGCCCGGGCCGCGGGCGCCGTGGGCGGGGACGGAGCGGCCGGCGGCGGCGGCTTCGGGCTCGAACAGCAGAACCATGCCGTCGCCGCATTTGAAAAAGACGAAGAGACCGTCCTTTCGGCTGTAGAGCTCTAGGCCGAGCACGTCCTGATAGAACGCTTCGGCGCGCTCGAGATCGTCGACATAGAGGATGGTTTCGAGAACGCGATCGATCGTGTGCATGGGGTGCGGTCGTCAGCTCGCGCCGGCTTTGCTGGTCAGGGCAACGCTCAGCGTCTCCTCGCCGAAAAAACACTGATAATCGACCAGGCAATAGGCGTATTCGACCAGAAGCTCGATCGGCTCGACGCCGGACGCCTTGAAGGGCATGCGCACCGTCGCAGGCGGCTCGAAATAGGCGATGTTCATGTCCTGATGGCGATGGGGGAGTGCGACCTGCCAGTCGACCCCGGTCTGGGCAGCAGGCGTGACGGTGATGCCGGGATCCGCGTTCAGCTTGGTCACGCCTTCCGGCAGAAGGGTAATGACCATCTCGTCCGGCCGGCCTGAGCCGTCTCCGGGCTCCACCCAGGCGTCGATCCTGACCTCCGCCTCGACCTTCGGTGCCTCGCTTCGGAACCGCTCGATCAGCTGATCCAGCGACGGCTTGGCGGTGTCCGCACCGGCCGGGCCCGCCAGGGCCACCGCAGCAGCCAATGCGATGAAAACAAAGGCAAAATGCATCGTCGCCTCGCTACCATTGACCCGAACGAACCGCATTATAGCCGGTCATGCAAGAATTTGCCGCGGGCTCGCCGGTTTGTGACCGGGCGTCACCCGCGATTCACCTTTGCGGCCCGCTGCTAGAGGATGGACTGGCCGGTGGCTTCCCAGTCCTTGAGGAAGGCGGCGAGACCCTTATCGGTGAGCGGGTGGTTGAAGAGTTTCTTGATGACGTCGGGCGGCAGGGTCGAGACGTCGGCGCCGAGGCGGGCGGCTTCGATCAGATGCGTCACGGACCGGATCGAGGCGACCAGCACCTCGGTGTGCAGGTTCTCATAGTTGCGGTAGATCTGCACGATGTCCGATATCAACTCCATGCCGTCATGGCCGACATCGTCCAGGCGGCCGACGAAGGGGGAGATGAAGGTGGCACCGGCCTTGGCGGCGAGCAGCGCCTGGGCGGGCGAAAAGCAGAGCGTGACATTGACTTTGGTGCCCTCGTCCGAGAGCGCCTTGCAGGTCTTGAGGCCGTCCATGGTGAGCGGCACCTTCACGCAGACATTGGGTGCGATGGTCGCGAGCTTCCGGCCTTCCGCCAGCATGGTTTCGTGCTCGGTCGCCGCGACTTCGGCGCTGACCGGACCGGGCACGATGTCGCAGATCTCGGCGATGACCTCGAAGAAATTGCGACCGGTCTTGGCGATCAGGGACGGGTTGGTGGTGACGCCGTCCAGAAGGCCGGTGGCGGCGAGATCGGTGATCTCGTCGACGTCGGCGGTATCCACGAAGAATTTCATCGGCTCTGGCCTCTCGTGAGCGTTCTCGGTGCGGGTTCGCACTTCATATGATCCTGCAAAAATCCTATCACAACCTCGACCGCAAGGGAAAAAGCGGGCAAAAAAGGCCGATCCGAACGCTTCGGGGTCAAAGAGAGGTCGAGAATGCCTGAAGACAACGCCATCCTGCTCGGCAAAGGCGAGACGCATCAATATCTCAATCTGAAACTCGCGAACCGGCACGGGCTGATCGCAGGCGCCACCGGCACCGGCAAGACCGTGTCGCTGCAGGTGCTGGCCGAAGGGTTTTCGAAGAACGGCGTGCCGGTGTTCCTGGCGGATGTGAAAGGCGACCTTTCCGGCCTGTCGCGTCCCGGGAACCCGCATCCGAAGATCGACGAGCGCATCGAAAAAATCGGCATCGAGGGCTATCACCAAAAACCGTTCCCCGTGGTCTTCTGGGACCTCTTCGGCGAGCAGGGCCATCCGATCAGGACCACCATCTCCGAGATGGGTCCCCTGCTGCTGGCGCGGCTGCTCGATCTGAACGACACCCAGGAAGGCGTGCTCTCGGTGGTGTTCGAGGTCGCGGACGACCAGGGCATGCTGCTCCTCGACCTCAACGACCTGCGCTCGCTGCTGCATCATGTCGGCGAGCGCCGAAAGGAGTTCTCGCTGGAATACGGCAATGTCAGCAGCGCTTCGATCGGCGCGATCCAGCGCCGTCTCCTGACTCTCGAGCAGCAGGGCGGCGAGGGCTTTTTCGGCGAGCCGGCGCTCAAGATCGAAGACCTGATGCGCACGGATCTTTCAGGCCAGGGCATCGTCAACGTCCTGGCCGCCGACCAGCTCATGCAGTCGCCGAAGCTCTACGCCACCTTTCTGCTCTGGCTCCTGTCCGAGCTGTTCGAGGAGCTTCCCGAGGTCGGCGACCCGGAAAAGCCGAAGCTGGTCTTCTTTTTCGACGAGGCCCATCTCCTGTTCGACGAGGCGCCGAAAGCGCTGCTCGAAAAGGTCGAGCAGGTGGTGCGGCTGATCCGATCGAAGGGGGTCGGCGTCTATTTCATCACCCAGAACCCGCTCGACGTGCCGGACAGCGTCCTGGGCCAGCTCGGCAATCGCATCCAGCACGCGCTCCGGGCGTTCACGCCGAGGGACCAGAAGGCGGTGCGGGCGGCCGCGACCACCTTTCGGCAGAACCCGAAGATCGACGTCGAGCAGGCGATCACCCAGCTCGGCGTCGGCGAGGCCCTGGTCTCGACGCTGCAGGAGAAGGGCGTGCCCTCGATGGTCGAGCAGACGCTGATCTGCCCGCCCATGTCGCGGATCGGCCCGGCGACCGCCGAGGAGCGCGCCCAGACCCGCGGCGCGAGCCCGGTCGGCGGCGCCTATGACGAAGCGGTGGACCGCGAATCCGCCTACGAAATCCTGACCCGGCGCGCCGAGGAGGCGAAGGCGTTCGAAGCCGCCGAGGCGGAGCGGCGGGAGCGCGAAAAGGAACAGGCCAGGCTGGAGAAGGAGCGCGCCAAGGCCGAGCGCGCCTCGCGTCCGCGCCGCGGCAACCGGCAAACGGTGTTCGAGGCCGCTGCGAAAAGCGTGGTTCGAAGCGTCGGCAGCCAGGTCGGCCGTCAGATCGGCCGTTCGCTTCTTCGCGGCATATTGGGCTCCTTCATGCGTTAGCCGGTCGAATGTCGACCTCATGGACCTGCCGGAGAGTGTGTCCCGATCATGAGTAAATATGCGTCAGCCTCCGTCTTCACCGTTTTGCTCGTCATCGGCTGCAGCGCCCATACGGCGCCGGCGCCGCCTGCGGATGCCGTCGCCTCCGAGCAGGCGACCTTCAAGGTCGAGCTGGTGGCGGACGGTCTCGAAAATCCATGGAGCGTGGTCTTCCTCCCGAACGGCGACGCGCTGATCACCGAACGGCCGGGCCGGCTTCGTTCGCTGTCGGGCGACGGCCGGCTCTCCGAACCGATCGAGGGCGTGCCCGAGGTCTTTGCGCGCGGCCAGGGCGGGCTTCTCGACGTGGCGATCGACCCGGCCTTCGCCGGGAACGGCCTCGTCTACCTCTCCTATGCCGGCGTCGATGAGGACGGCCGCTCCAGCACCCGGGTCGCGCGCGGGCGGCTGGCGGACGGAACCCTGCAGGACCTCGAGGTGATCTTCCGGTCCAACAGCGCATCCACCGGCGGCGTGCATTGGGGCTCGCGCCTCGGCTTCGATCCGGCGGGCGACCTCTATGTCACCGTCGGTGAGCGCGGCAATCAGGACACGGCGCAGAACCTGGAGCGCCACGGCGGCAGCGTGGTTCGGATCAAGCCGGACGGCAGCGTGCCGGAGGACAATCCCTTCGTCGGGCGGAGCGACGCGCTTCCCGAAATCTTTTCCTACGGCCACCGCAATCCGCAGGGCCTCGCGATCCATCCTGAAACCGGCCGGGTCTGGACCCAGGAACACGGTCCGAGGGGCGGGGACGAGGTCAATCTGGTCGAGGCCGGGGTCAACTACGGATGGCCGGTGATCTCCTGGGGCATCAATTACGGTGGGACCCCCATCAATGGCGGGCTTCGCGAACAGGAGGGCATGGCCCAGCCCGCATATTTCTGGGATCCCTCCATCGCCCCTTCCGGCATGACCTTCTATGACGGCGACGCCTTTCCCGAATGGCAGGGGGATCTCTTCGTCGGCGCGCTGAAATTCCAGCTGATCGCGCGCCTCGAAATGGACGGCGACAAGGTCGTCGCCGAAGAGCGTCTGCTCGAAGGCGAGATCGGCCGCATCCGCGATGTCGAGACCGGCCCTGACGGTTTTCTCTACGTCCTGACCGACGACTCCGACGGCGGCCTCTATCGGGTGGCACCCGAAGGCTGAACTTGCCTGAGCCTGGAAGGAACCTTTGAGGGAAATGCCGATGATTTGTCGTCTGGTCCGCCATGTCGTTCTCGGTGCGGCGCTGATCCATGGCACGTCGCTGGCGGCGACCGATCTCCACGGACCGGAGGCCTGCGAGCAGGCGGCGGCACTCGGCGGCGAGGTCGACTATGGCCAGGCTCTGGAGGCCTGCTCCTTCATCGTCGACACGCTCACCCTCGACGATCCCGAGCGGGCGAAGACGCTCGCCTATCGCTCGGCGGCCCATCGCGGGCTCGGCGACTTCAGCCAGGCGCTGGCGGATGCGGAGAAGGCGGTCCGGCTCGCCCCCGACCTGGCGTTCGCCCACCATGCGGAGGGCGCGGCCCATGGCGAGCTCGGTGAGATCGACGACGCGCTGGTCTCGCTGGACAGGGCGCTGGAGCTGGATCCGGACTTCGCGCCGGCGCTGCATGTTCGCGGCGTGGCGAAGATGATGGCGGACGATATCGAGGGTGCGATCGAGGACCAGAATGCGGCGATCCGGCTCATTCCCGGCTTCGCCTATGCCTATGCCGACCGCGGTCTCGCCTGGTTTGGAAAGGGGGATCTCGATAAGGCGATCGCGGATTACGACAAGGCGATCGCGCTCGATCCCGAATTCGCGCTCGCCTACCGTAACCGCGGCAGCGCCCATGGTGCGCTGGGTGATCTGAAAAAGGCGATTGCCGATTTCGACGAGGCGATCGCGCTCGACCCCGACTACGCTCAGACCTACAAGGACCGAGGTCTCGCTTTCCTGAACCGGCAGGACTATGACCGGGCCATCGAAGACTACGACAAGGCGCTCGAACTTCAGCAGGGTCTGGTGACGGCCCATTTCGGACGCGCTGTCGCCTATCTCGAGAAGGGCGAGCCGAAGGCCGCGATCGAAGATCTCGACCGTACGCTTCAGGTCTATCCCAACGACCCTCAGGTCTACGCCAGGCGCGCCGAGGCCCATGCCCGGTCCGGCGATCTGGCCGCCGCCAGGAAGGACTACAGAAAGGTCCTGTCCCTCGATCCGGGAGATGGCGACGCCAAAGCGAAGCTGGAAGCGCTCGGGGATTCGTGAGAACCCGTTCGACGCGACGAGCTACCAGCGGGCGAGTTAGGACAATAGCAATCCCTTTCCAATAGATTGGTCCGGAACTATCAATGTCCCGCACAGGCCCTCTCGGGGGGGCTGCCGCTTTGTCTTGCTTGATTGGATGGCTCGTTGGTGCGTCGATGTCGGTGAGGAGCGCTGCTGGATCCGCGCGGTATCGCGTTCAGGTCACGACATCTTTCGAGGACGCCGAACAGGTCTGGCGCGCGCTGGAACATGCCGGGGACGCCATGGTCTTCCAGACCTTCGACTGGCAGGCCGCCTGGTTCCGGCATGTGGGACGCAGGCAGGCGGTCAGGCTCTGCATCGTCATCGTGAGGAGGGTCGGCGACGACCGGCCGGTGATGCTGCTCCCGCTCGGCATCGTTCGCCGTGGGCCGGGCCGGGTCCTGACGTGGCTGGGCGGCGCGCTGACGGACTATAACGGGCCCGTGCTGGCCCATGACGCCGCAGCTCGCTTCGACCGGCGGGATATCGAGGCGCTCTGGCGGCAGATCTGCGGCGAGCTGCCCGGCTTCGACTATGCCCATTTCGAGCGCCAGCCCGCCGAGATCGGCGGCCAGGACAATCCGTTTCGGCTGCTGAGCACCCGGACCAATCCGATCTCGGGCAGCTTTACCCGGCTCGGACCCAGCTGGGCCTCTTACTACAGCGGGAAGCGGGGGGCCGAGACCCGTCGCAAGGAGCGGCGAAAGGAGAAGAAACTTCTCGAGCAGGGACCTCTGGACTTCGTCATCGCGCGTACGTCCGCCGAGATCGATCTGATCATCGAGGCGATGATCGCGCAGAAGTCAGCGAGCTATGAGCGGAAAGGCGTCAGGAACCTGTTCCGCGATCCGGTCTATGCCGACTTTCTAAGGACGTTCACCCTCGCTTTCGCCGAGAGCGGACTCGTGGTTCTCGCCGCCGTCAAGCAGGGTAACGCGATCATCGCGGCCCAATGGGGGCTGGTTCACCGCGACCGCTTCTATTGCCTGGTTCTGTCCCGCGATCACGGCCGTTTTGCGCGCTACTCGCCCGGCAATATTTTGATGCGTCGCCTCATGCAGTGGTGCTGCGAAAGGGGCATCTCGATCTTCGACTTCACCTATGGCGACGAGTCTTATAAGGACCATTGGTGCGAAGGGCGCGTGACCCTTGCCGACAGCCTTCTGCCGTCGACGTTGCGCGGCGGCGCTTTCGTCCTCGCCATCGGATGGCGCGATGCCGTCTATAGCAATGTACGACGCTCCAGCCGCCTCCACGGCCTGGCCGTCGGCCTTCGCAGGATATGGAGCAAGTTTTGGCCCGCGCCCCACGCGCCCGCCGCGCGAGGTCACGACGCGGCGGAGGAACAGACACCGAGCGTCGCGAACGATTGGAAGAAAGCATGAAAAAGGCGTTTCGAACGATCGCCGTCAACGTGGTGATCCTCGGATTTCTGGTCACGCTTTTGAATGTCGGCTCGCTGATCGGCCTCGCCATCCACGACGCGATCAGGTCCGGTGAATATGCCGACGCCCACCTGCTGCCGAACTATCGGGACATCGACTGGGCCGAGGCGCACTTCGACGAATATGAACGGATTCAGTCCAGCTTCGAAGCGTTCTACGGCTGGCGCTATGAGCCGTTCCAGGGCCGGACCATCAACATCGACGAGCAGGGCAGGCGCAGGACCTACGAGAGCGAGGCATCGCCGGCCGATAGGTCGGTCGCCTTTTTTGGCGGTTCGACGCTCTGGGGAATCGGGACCGACGATGCGACCACCATCCCCTCTTTCTATGGCAAGCTCGATTCGGAACGGCGAGCCGTCAATTTCGGGACGATCGCGTTCAACGCCCATCAGGAGCTCAACCTTCTGATCAAGATGCTGGCCGAAGGATACCGGCCGGAGACGGTGGTCTTCTATGACGGGGTCAACGACGCGCTGCAGAAATGCCATGTCACCAACGCCGACGCCTACGGCCACGCCGAGGAGGTCATGATCCGGCGCGTATTGAAGGAGCACCGGCGCTGGTCCGATCCGCCGCTGCACTTCGCGTTGATGCCGGCGCTGAGGCTGTTCGAGGAGGCGGGCAAGGTGCTGTTCAGAGCCGCCGGCACGCCAAGCTACGACTGTGACCAGCGGCCGGCGAAGGCGGAAGCGATCGCGCGCATGCTACTTACGGACTGGCGGATCGCGCGCGAGCAGGCCGAAAGGCACGGCGCCAGGTTCCTGGCGGTGCTCCAGCCGACCGCCTATGGCAGCCGGAGCAGGCTCGACCATATCGAGCTCGACCCCGTCTGGGGCAGACAATATGACACCGTTTACCCGATCGTCATTGGCCTGCTGAAGGACGAATTCGCGGACCTCCGGGACGTCTTCCTCGACCTCCAGGGCGCTCTCGATCAGGACGAGCACTTTTTTATAGACTGGTGCCATCTGAGCCCGAACGGCAATCGGATCATCGCCGGGCGTATCGACGAGGCCCTTCGCGGGCGAAACGGCGGCGTGCCGTCAGGGGGCAGCAGGTCCGGTCTCCGTTCCTAGGAACGGGTTCGGCGCCGGATCCGGGCCGGCGCACGCCTATGGCCTCGCGCCGGCCAAGCCTTCATCGTCGCCGTGGATCTGGGCTTCGAACTGGCGGAGACGCTTGTAGACCGACATCAGCTCGACGATCGTCGTCCAGCTGTGCACCAGATACTGGAACGAGCTTTCGACCCGGCCGAAGGCGCGCACGATCTGCTGCATGACGCCGAGGCTGATCGCGCCGGCGACGATGGACGGGCCGAGCGCGATATAGGGAACGAGCACGCCGAACTGCAGATAGGTGATGCGGGCGACGTTGAAATACATGTAGTGGAAATAGAGACGGAAGTTCACCTTCCGTACATGGGTGAACAGCTCGCGGAGCGTGGGCGGGGCGGCGCGCTCGTCGTCGTCCTCGCCGTAGACCAGCTCCTTTCGATAGGCAGCCTCGACCTTTTGAATGTCGAATTCCAGTCCCGGCAGGCGGTAGCCGACCAGAGCGAGGCCGACCGTGCCGACCAGCGCGAAGATGATGGCCACGTAGATCAGGGACTGATCGACATGGCCGATCCAGGGCAGTTCCGTAACCTCGGCCGAGAGCTCGTAGAGGATCGGCAGGAAGGCGATCAGCGTGAGCACCGAGCCCACGAAGTTCGAACCCAGGCTCTCGACGATCCGGGCGAAGCGCATGGTGTCTTCCTGCACCCGCTGCGCCGCCCCCTCGATATGCCGGAGCTTCTCCCAATGCGTGGTGTAGTAGTCGTTCATCGCCGTGCGCCAGCGGAAGACGAAATGGCTGGTGAAGAAATGCAGGAACACCGCCACCACCACATAGATGCCGGCGATTTTGCCGAAGGTGGCGAGAAGGGCGAAATATTCGCCGAGCGTGATCGACCCGGGCTCGGCGAGGGCCTGCTGGATGGCGTTGTAGAAATCGCCGAACCATTGATTGATCTCGACGTCCAGCTCGACCTGGTACCAGGTGCCGACCAGGATCAGGATGCTGCCGCCGATCGACCAGGGCCACCATCGATTGTCGAGAAAGAAGGATCGAAACAAGAGGGCTCTCCATGCAAATGGCGGATCGCCTCGCCCGCCGCCCTTCTTCTAATACGCTTTCCACAAGCGCGACACGTCAAACCTCGCCATCACCGTCGACCAGGCCCGCTCACCCGAACCCCGAAGAGGGCGCCCGGCCCCGACCGCCGCACCCGGCAGGTCGACGCCGCCGGCCGCGCCGGCCTAGTAGTCGAGTTTCCATTTGACGCCGACGCCGGTGTTGGCGTTTTCGCTGGTCTCGGCTTCGACGGCGATGTTCGGGAGAAGCTCGATCTCGACGCGGGCGCGCCCGCTCTCCTCGGCGGTGCCCTTCTCGACTTCGAGATAGACGTCGTCGCTCAAATATTTGCCGGCGCGCACGGCGCTGTCGCCTTCCTCGTCGCTGACCACGTCCAGGGTGTCGATCTTAAGGATGCCGCGGATCTCGCCGAAGGCGTCGAAACCGCCGCCGCCGCGCAGGCGATTGACGGCGAGCGCCAGCTTGGCGGCTTCGACCGGGCCGATCTGGCTGAGCTGGCGATTGAACAGAAGCCGCGCCAGGATCTCGTCTTCGGGCAGGATGGGCTCACTCTCGAGAAGGATCTGCGGGTCGTCGGCGGGGCCGGTCAGGCGGATGATGGCCTTGAAATCGTCTTCCTCCGAGACGGCCTGAAGGGCAAGAATCGGATTGGGCGGTGAGCCCCCGGAAAAGCTGATCTCGCCCTGTTCGAGCTCGAAGCGCTTGTCGAGAAAGTCGAAATAGCCCGTCTTGATCGAGAGGTCGCCGACGATCTGCGGATCGCTGGCGCGGCCGGTGATGTCGAGATCGCCCTGCCATTCGGATTCGAGGCCGCGGCCGCGAACATAGACCCTGTTCGGAAGCCTGATACGGATGCCGAGCGCCGGATCGAAGGGCCGTTCCTCTTCCTCGCCGGCCTCGTCCTTGGGCGGATTGACGATATTGCCGCCGACTTCCTCGACATCGAGCTCGGGCAGATTGGGGCCGCCGCCTTCCGGAATCTGGATCTCAGCGCCATCGACCGTCAGATCGCCTTCGATCGAGGGATCGGCGAGGCTGCCGACCATGCCGATCTCACCGCTGATGGTCGCCTCGGCATCGTCCCGGTCGACCAGCCGCGCCTTGTCGAGGCGAAGGCGGACCGAGAGCGGAAAATCGGCGTCGGCGTCCAGCTGCACGCCGCCTTCGGCGCTCAGTGTTCCGCTCTTGCCGGTGCGTCCGCTCAGGCGCTCGACGTCGATCCGCTCCGTGGAGGCGATCGCACGCATGTTCAGGTCGCGAAGGTCGGTGCCGGTCGTGAGATTTTCGTAGCGCGCGTCGGCGAGTTCGACCGGTCCCGCAACCTTCGGCTCGGCGAGCGTGCCGTCCAGCATGAGGTCGATGGTCAGGCGTCCCGACATGTCCTGGCCGTCGAGAGCGAGAATGTCGCCGAGCCTGGCGAGCTGCAGCTCGGCGTCGATGTTGCCGGCGAGCGCGCCGCTCTCCGGCAGCTCGAAGGCGAAGGGGCGAAGGGCGAGGCTGGCCGGCAGGCGAGCGTTCGCGGTAATCGGACGGTCGGTGAGCCCGGTCACGCCGAGGTCGGCGTTCAGTCTGCCCTGATCGAGGAGGGCGTCGAGAGTGAGGTCGATCGGCGTTTCGTCGAGGGCGACGTCCTCGCCGACAAGATCGTCGACTCTGAGCGTGGTCGTGATCTTCGGCCGGGCGACCGGTCCTTCGAGGTCGATGTCGACATCGACGCTGCCGGTGAGCGCCGGGCCGCCGAACGTCTCGCTCCAGGTCAGCGGCAGGGAACGAAGATCGATGGCGCCCCGTGCGCTGGTCTGGCCGATTTCGACGTCGCCGGAGAGTGCCGCCTCGCCGAGGCGCAGATCGAGCCCGGACAGCTTCAGCACGTTGCCTCGCTGGCGAAAGGCGAGCGGCCGGGCGAGGCGAAGCGGTGCTTCCGCGAACGCGCCGTCAAGCCGCTCGAGATCGAGAGCGAGGCCGTCGGCGAAGGCGACGCTGCCGCCGGTTTCGACGTCGAAGGGTTTGACCGCCTCGCCCGCGACGCCGAGATCGAAGGTCAGGCGTTCCAGACCGCCCTTCGCCGAAAGGGTCAGAGCGTCGACGGTCGTCGAACCCTGCTCGAAAGCGGTGACCGTGGTCTTGCCGTTCAGTCTGAGATCGCCTTGCGCATCGGCGATCTCGGCATCGAGGAGCACCGAGCCGATGCGCCCGAAGTCGCCCTCGACATTGCGCCCTTCGAGGACGACGGCAGCGTCCTGTTTGCCGTCGTCGGCTTTGAGCGACGCGGACAGATCGACGCTGCCGCCGAGCACCTGGCCGCTCAGCGGTTCGAGGGCACCAAGATCCCCGATGCGGCCCGAAAGCGTGCCGTCGACCAGCGTGGTTTCAAGCGCGACGGCGAGTGCGCCGCCGATCGACGTCTCCGGTGCTCTGAGCTGGATCCCGTCGAGGCTGAGGAGCTGATCGGCAAGGTGGTAGGTTAGGGCGAGGGAGGTCGGCGTGCCGCGTGCGGTGAGGTCGAGTGCTAGGTCGCCCGTGGGCGAGACGACCAGATCCCGTCCGGTCACGTCGAGGCCGAGTTCCGCGATGGCCTCGCCCGCGATGACGAGGTCACGTCCTTTGAGGGCGATGTCCGCACTCGGACTGGCGACCGTGCCGCCGAGATCGACGCCGACGTCGATCGCTCCTTCGATGCCGTCCTGCACCAGCCCGTCCAGGGCGGAAAGATCGGAAAGTGCGAGGTCGATGCGGCCTTCGACGTCGTCGCTGCCGAGGTCGGCGGCGGCCCGGCCCGTGAGCCCGACATGGGCGGCCTCGAAGGTGAGGTCGTCAAGGCGCGCCTTCAGCCCGTCTTCGAGCCTCGCCTTTGCGCGCAGCGTGGCCCGCTCGCCCAGAAGTTCCGAAGCGCCGGGCGGCAGGCCGGTCAGCTCTTCCAGGGACGCATCGAGATCGAGATCGACGTCCTCGCCGCCGCCGGCGAGCCCGACTGCCGCGGTGATCAGCGCCCGCCCGTCCAGCGCCTGGCCATAGGGTTCGGCGAGGCGGGCGAGGGAGGAAGCGTTCAGGGAGAGGTCGATGGTCCCTTCGAGCGCCGCCGGATCGATCTCGCCCTCCGCGGCCAGCGTGGTGCCTGCGGTCGTGATCTCCGCACGCTGGATGGTCAGCGCGCCCTCGAGCGGCACGGACAGGGCGGCACTCAGGCCGATCGCAGGGTCCGGAAGCGGCGTGCCGGGAAGGGCGAGGCCCCGCACGTCGCCGCCGATCACCACGTCGAGAGCGGCGCCGTCGGCATCCATCGGCGTGCTGGTCGTCCAGGTGATCTGGGTCTCGATCGCGTCCGCCGTCCGGCCGTCGAAGGCGAGATCGGCGGTTTTGAGATCGAGGCGGCCTTCGGGCTCGGTGAGTGTTCCCGTGACCGTCAGACGCGCTTCGCCACCGCCTTCGAGCTCGGCCTTGGCGAGCGGGCTGATGGGGGTGAGATCGGGAAGGTTCAGATCCGCTTGCAGCGAAAGACCACCGCCCTCGAAATCGACGGCGCCTCCGGACTCCAGTCTGGCGATCGCGGCAGCGAGGTTCGCCTTCTCGATATCGAGCGCCTGCGCCGCCGTCTGCACGACCGCGAGATCGATCGCGAGCTCTTCGCCGATCAACGGCGCGAGATCGGCGGGGAGCATGCCGGGGGCGGGTTCGACCGCACCTTCGATGGTCATTCTTGGCTGATCGACCAGAGCGAGACCGAGGTCGAGCGACAGACCGGCGAGCCCGTCGGCTTCGGCGTTCAGGCGGCCGGACCAGGCGTCCAGCGGACCCTCGCCGTCGAGGCCGAGGGTAAGGGCGCCGATCTCCGGCCGTCCGGCGAGGCGGCCGACCATGCCGCCGGTCTCGCTTGCGTCGAGCGAAAGGCCGAGGGCAGGGCCCCGGAGGTCGAGCCGGGCGTCGAGACCGACCGATGCCGTCGCCTCGTCGGTGCGATCGAGGTCGAGCTTCGCGGTCACGGTGCGGCCGTCGTCGCTCGCGCGGACCGAGCCTTCGAGCGCGAAGCTCGCAGCCTCGCCCATGACCGTTTCGCCGAGAACGACTTCAGGGACGGCCAGGCGTTCGACGATCAATGCCGGCAGTTTTTCAGGAAGCTCCGGCAGCCGAAACGGCTCGTCGCTGACCGGCTCCGGCGCCTCACCGGCGATCGGCGGGCGGATGACATCGACCCGCCGGGCGCCAATCTCGTCGACCCGGATGACGCCGGAGAGGAGCGTGCCAGGCGACCAGTCGACGGTGACACCCTCGACCGAAAGCCAGGCGCCGTCCCGATCCGAAAGCCTGATTCCGCCGATGCGCATGTCGACCGGGATCCAGCCTTCGATGCCGGTGATCTCGATGCCCGAGTCGGCCGTGGTCAGCACGGCCGAGAGCTGGCTCGCGAGCAGGCGCTTGCCAGGCGCCGTCTGCAGCGCGGCGATGACGGCCGCGATCAGCAGCAGGATGAGGCCGACGGCGTAGAGAGACCAGCGCAGAGCACGCCTGATCATCGATCGGCAATCTGATCGGTCGAAGGCGCCGCATGGACGGGCGCGGCGCGCGGCGTACCGCGATGACTGGCGGCGTTTGGCAAGGGAACCGGACCTCTGTCACATATAGCGATGCGGCTTTATGTGCTGCCTCAGGGCGCGCAAATCAATATGGAAGAACGTCACGCTTCCGTTACGCCGATGGCGCCGCCGGGATGGCGATCAGAGTTCGCTCATGCGCTCCAGATCGGTGATCGTGTAGTAGCCGCGGGTCCAGGTGATCAACCCCTGGGCGCGCCATTGCCGGAGCTGCTTGTTGATGCTCTCACGCGTCATGCCGACCATGTTTCCGAGCTGCTGCTGGGAAAGCGGCATGTCCACGAAAACGCCACTCTTGACCGGCCGGCCGCTGAATTCCGCGAGATGCACGAAGCGGCGCGCCAGACGGGACGGGCCTTCGCGGAACGCGACGTCCTCCAGTAACTGCGTGGTTCGCCGCAGGCGATGCGTCAAGACTTCGAGCATGCGCACGGAAGCGTCGGAATGTTCGAGCAGGAACGGAATGAAATCCCGGCGATCCAGCACCAGAAGCTCGCAATCGTCGATGGTGACCGCGTCCGCGGTGCGCGGCGAACCGTCGAGAAGGGCGATCTCGCCGAACACGTCGCCCGGCCCGAACATGTTGAGCACCAGTTCCTTGCCGTCTTCGGAATGGGTGCAGACTTTGACGCGGCCGTCGCGCACCACCATCATGCTGGTGCCCGGATCACTCCTGCGAAACAAGATGGTGCGCGCCTTCGGCTGCGTCCATCTCGTGAAGGCCACGAGTCGATCCAGCTCGTCCGCGCGCAGCTTGCGGAACAGGTCCAGATCGGCCAGCAGCCCGCGCTTGTCTCGTTCCTGAGACATCCGGCTGCTCCTTGCCATCAAAGCGTCGAGGCGCTCGAAATTCGCTGTTCGACTTGTCGCCGTCGGTTGAAAGACCGACATGAGCCCTCTCCAGAACGTGCCGTCGACCGCTCGTCCTGCGCTCCCCCCTCCTGAAGAATGATTTCAGTTCTAATCGCCTACCGTAATTTTCACCACCCGCGTTCGGCTGCAGGTTGGCGACGATCGACGACTTTCGCATAAAAAGCGCACAAAATGTGACTTTTCTCACAAAAGCAGACCCTGCGCTAACATGCATGCGTCCCATTCGGGAAACGTCCTGAACCGGCGCGCCGCGCCGGACGGCACGGATGGCGGATGATCAGAAAGCCTGTCCGATGGACACATAAATCTGGAAGGAATCGTCGCTCTCGCGTCGGTTGACCGGAATGCCGACGTCGAGGCGGATCGGACCGATGGGGCTGAAATAGCGAAGGCCACCGCCGGCGCCGACGCGCAGGTTTTCTTCGAAGTCGGGAACCGTCGAGCCGAAGGCCGCACCGGTGTCGACGAAGAGTGCCGCGCCGATGGTTTCGTTGAACTGACTGCGGAGTTCGGTCGCCGCTTCGAACAAGGAGCGGCCGCCAATGGGATCGTCGCCGTCGTCGAGCTCGCCGGCGAGCTGGAAGCCGAAGCCGCGCACCGAGCCGCCACCACCGGCGTAGAAACGCTCGTCCGCCGGAATGTTGTCGCGCTTCGCACCGAACATGACGCCGGCCTTGGTCCTCGCCGCCAGGACGAGACGGGGTTTGGTCTTCTTCAGGCGGAGATAGCGGCTGTAGGCGATGGACGACTTGTTGAAGGCGACGTCGTTGCCGAAGACGTCGACAAAGGGCTCGTTCTGAATGACCAGCCTGCCGCCCTTCGACGGATCGAGCAGATCGTTCGAGTGATCCCAGCTGTATCTGGCCGGCAGCGAGAGGAGGCCGAAGCTTTCCTCGTCGCCGTCCTGTTCGACGGTGAGGGCGCGGAACGCGACGCCCGCGGCGAGGTCCATGCCCTTACCGACCGATCGCTCGATCCCGACGGAGGCGCCGATCGACCTGCTCTTGAAGGCGTCGGTGTTTTCGTAGGCGATCTCGCCGCCGAGGACCAGCGCCTGGCGGCGCCGCAGGAAATCGGGCTCGCGCGCCGTGCCCGTCAGATGCCATCCGATCTGCGAGCCGTCCAGCTCGAGGTCCAGCTGCTCGCCGGTGCCCAGGAGATTGCGGTGCTCCCAGCCGATATTGCCGCCGATGCCTTCGTCGGTCCGGTAGCGAACGCCCGCTTCGATCGTTCGGTGCTTCGCTTCCTTGACCTCGATGCGCACGGGCACGCGGCCCTCCTCGTCCGCTTCCCCGCCGGTCTCGATGCGCACGCTGTTGAACAGCCGGGTCTCGATGAGGCTGAGCTGGGTGGCCTGCAGGCGCTCCGGCGTCACCAGCTGTCCGGGCTTCCATTCCAGAAGGCGCCGGACATAGCGCGCCTCGACATTGTCGTTGCCGGCCACCGCGGTGTCGCCGAAGCGCAGCTTTCGTCCCGGATTCAGGATGAAGGTGACATCCATCTCGCTGGTGTTGTGGTCCACGATCACCCGGCGCGGGCCGAGTTCGGCATTGGCGAAGCCCTGCTCCTTCGCCTCCTGGAGCAGCACGGTCTCGGCCTCGATCACCTTGATCGAGGAAGCCCTCTCGCCGCGTCCGAGATCGAGCTTCTTCGGCGTCGGCAGCTCCAGCTCGTCCTCGGTCGGCGGGTTGAGTTCGATGACGATCTCGTCGAATTCGTAGACCGGGCCGGCTTCGATGTCGTAGACGACGGTGATCGGCGAGGTCGTCTCGTCGATCTCCATCTCCACCGTCGCCTGATAATTGCCGCGCGCGCGCAGGGCCTGGAGCAGGCGCGGCACATCGCCTTTCGCCCGCCGCCTGAGCCGGCTCAGGCTGGGCGGCGGCGGGTCGTCGGCGTGGAAGCTGTCGGCGAGCTCCGTCAGGATGTCCTTGGTCTTGCTTTCGAACAGACCTCTGAGTTCGACGGTGTATTCGATCGCCTCCTCCGGCGGCTCGTCGTCCGCAGCGGCCGTGTCCTCCTGGCCGCGGACGTCGGTGACCGTCGAAAGGAGGAGCAGCGCCGCCAGCAGAGACCGGCCGAACCGGCGTCGGCGGGACAGCTTCGTCTCGTCCAGGCTCATCTTCGTCATCGCCGATGTCAGACCCTTGGTTCCACCGCGAGCGACCGTCGTCAGGTCGTCATGCCGAGCGAGGTTCGCCGTTCCTGATCCGACAGTCGTGTTTGCAGAATTTGTTCCCAGCGCCAGGCCGTCTCGACGATCTCGCGGAGATCGTCATGGCGCGGTCGCCAGCCGATCGCCGCCCTGATCCTGGCGTTGCTCGCGACCAGCCGCGGCGGATCGCCAGGCCTGCGCGGTCCTTCCGTCACCTCGAAATCGACGCCCGAGACCTCCTTCACCATATCCACCACCTCGCGCACGCTGTGGCCGTGACCATAGCCGCAATTCAGGATAGCGGACGCGCCGCCTTCCCTGAGGTGGCGAAGGGCCGCGACATGAGCGTCCGCGAGATCGACCACATGGATGTAGTCGCGAATGCAGGTGCCGTCGGCGGTCGGGTAGTCGGTGCCGTTGACGTGCAACCGCTCGCGAAGCCCGAAAGCGGTCTCGCAGGCGATCTTGACGAGATGGCTGTTGTTCGGTGTCGCTTCGCCGATGGCGCCTTCGGGATCGGCGCCCGCGACGTTGAAATAGCGAAGAATTGCGAAGGTCATGCCGGCGGCACCCGCGATGTCGGCCAGCAGCCGCTCCGCCATCATCTTGGAGGCGCCGTAGGGGTTGATCGGCGCGTTCGGCAGGTCTTCGTCAAGCAGCTCCAGATCAGGCTCGCCATAGACGGCAGCGGTCGATGAAAAAATCAGATGCGGGACCTGATTTCGGGCCGCCATATCGAACAGGGCGAGTGCGTTGGCGACGTTGTTCCGATAGTATTTCGCCGGATCGCGAACCGATTCGCCGACCCAGATGCAGGCTGCGAAATGCAGCACGGCGTCGAAGCGTTGGCGCGCGAACAATGCTTCGAGCGCTTTACCGTCACCGAGATCGCCGACCACCAGATCGGCGTCGCCGACCGCCCAGGCAAATCCGGTCGAGAGATTGTCGAAAACGACCACCCGCTCGCCCAGGCGCCGAAGGGCCTGGACCACATGACTGCCGATATAGCCGGCGCCGCCCGTGACCAGGACCGTCCGGGGGGTCGAAGCGCTGATCGTCGATATCGGCATGACAGGTCTGAACCTCCTTCGGATTCAGGGGATGCGAACGACAGGGCCGGCGTCCGCAGGCGCCGGCCGCAGCCTCGGCATTGCTGCTTAGGTCTCAAGCGCGGCAGGCGCGATGACTGGCATAGCCGACCGTCTCCGACAAGTCGGGAGATCAGCGCTGCGCCATCGGCGATCCGCCGGTGGTGAGAAATCGGATACTGTCCTCTTCGAGCACGACGCAGGTCAGGCTGCCGGTCCAGCAGGCGCCGGTGTCGATACCGATGCGGTTGTGCCTGACTGTCGGCTCCGCTTCGACCGTGTGGCCGTGGACGACCACCACGCCGAGATCGTCGGGGCAGGACAGGAACGGCTCGCGGATCCAGAGGAGGTCGTCGGGCGACTGGTCCTCGATCGGCACGTGCGGGCGCACGCCGGCATGGACGAACAGATAGTCGCCGATCTGAAAGGTGACTTCGAGGCCGCGCAGAAAGGCGAGGTGCTCGGGCGGGACCTTCTCCGCGAGTTCCGCCTGCAGCCGTTCGAAATATTGCAGATCGTCGCGGATCATGCCCACGCGCACGCCATAGCTGTGGAGCGTCGCGTCGCCGCCATACCGCAGCCAGCTCTGGCCGATCTTGGCGTCGACCAGGAAGCTCAGGAACCAGGCGTCGTGATTGCCGACCAGATAGACCGCGCCGAAATCGGGCAGCGGTTCTTCGATCAGAAGGTCGAGGACCTGGCTGCTCTCAAGCCCGCGATCGACGAAATCGCCGACATAGACCAGGATCTTTTCGGTACCTGGCGTCAGATCCTGGGAGTCCTCCATGATGGTCCGGTGCATCTCGATCATCAGATCGGCACGGCCGTGAATATCGCCGATCGCGTAGACGCAGATGCCTGGAGGAATGCAGGCCGGCCTGCCACGGACCATCGGTCGCGACCACTCGCCATCATGAGGACGTTTAAACAGCGTGCGCAGCAAAGTCTTCGCTTCGTACCTAGGTCAAGGTGCCATCATATCGATGACAGGCCATAGAAAGGTTCTATCCCTGGATGGCCTCTGGTTCAATGTTCCGTACGATCCATCAACTTATTTTCGTCAGGCCGGACAAAAGGACGGGTCGCATATGCTTGCCATGATCACGTTTTCGCGTTAAAGGTCAAACCAGTGCCGCAGTTCCTTGGAAAGTAACGGAAATTCGGCTTTGAATGTGTTGGGCATGAACGTCTCTCCGCGGGAAGCGGGCCGCAGGATCGCTCGATCTTCATCTTATCACGGATGCGTTTCATCGGCAGCGGATCTCTGTGACACTACAACTTTCACGATAGGTTGCAACCATGTCGTCGAACCTCCCGAATGTAGCGTGAAAGCCACGGCCGGGCGCTTTGCAGATCCTCTGCCGGCGACTATAAGAACGCTGATGACGAGGACGAGTTCGACACGGTTCAAAGCGGATGTCCGCCGTTACCCTTGCCTGGGAGACACCATGTGATCGCTTCGCCAATCGCCCATCGTCTATTGCTCGCTTCCGCCGTCGCCGCCATGGCGTTGCCTGATCTGGCGCAGGCACAGGAGGTCGATCCGAACACCACGGTCACGAATCGCTCGCGTCCGGAATATGATCCGCTCGGCATCCGTGCAGGCTCGTTTCTGATGTTTCCCGAACTCGCCGTCACCGAGGCCTATTCCGACAATGTGGGGCTCGACGAAGACGACGAGCAGTCGGACTTCGTGACCCAGATCCAGCCGACTCTCGAGTTCGTGTCGCAGTGGTCACGTCATTTGCTCAGCCTGGAGGCTGGCGCCGACATCGCGATCCATGCCGACGAGAGCGGCGAAGACTACGAAGATCTCTTCGCGGCCGCGCAGGGGCGTGTGGATGTTTCGCGCCAGACCAACCTCGCCGCCACCGCGCTGGTGCGCCAAGGTCATGAGGGCCGCGACGATCCGGAGGATCCCGACGCCGACGACCTGACCGACACCTATTCCTTCGGGGGCGGGCTTGATCTCAACCATCAGATCAACCGGCTCGGATTCACCGTCGGCGTCGATGTCGTCCGCAATACCTACGACAACAACGGCCAGGACGATCGCGACGCCAACATCTACGATTTCCTGTTGCGCACGAGTTACGAGCTTTCGCCGCGTTTCAACGCCTTCATCGAGGGCCGCTACAACGTCGAAGATCGCGATGACGATGTCGACGACGCGGGAATCGAGCGGGACACCGACGGCTACGAGGCGAGGCTGGGTGCTGCGCTTGACGTCACCGCCGTTCTCTTCGGCGAGGCCTTCGTCGGCTATCGCGTCCAGTCGTTCGACGAGAGCGATTTCGACGACGAGGAAGGCGTGTCCTTCGGCGTCGACCTGAACTGGAATCCCTCCCAGCTCACCTCGGTCGGCTTTTCCGGCCAGCGCGATTTCCGGCCGACCGATGAAGGCGGGGCTGCCAGCAACTTCCGGACCGAGTTCGGCATCACGATCGACCACGAGCTGCTACGCAATCTGATCGTCGACGGGCGGGCGAGCTATCAGAACGACGATTTCCGCGGCGACGACCGGGAGGACGACACCTATTCCGTCGGCGCGGGTCTGACCTACTGGCTGAATCGCAACATATCGCTCACGGCGGGTTACGATCATGCCGAGCGCAGCTCTAACGAGGTCGGACAGGATTACAAGGTCAACGAGGTTTTGGTCGGGCTGACGCTCCGCCTGTGATCGGCGAATGACGGGTGCTCGCACTGGTGCTTACCGTGGCGATTGGGCATATTCACCGTTTGTTAACCATCGCCGTGCGAAGATGAATGACGCCGTTACTGCCGGGATCGCCGGTCTGGCCATGTTCGCCGGTGCGAGATCACGTAGGATGAGGAAGTGACCATGATGGGGTTTCGCCTGCTTGGCACATTGCTGTTGTCTCTCGGCCTCCTGGCGGGTTGCGGCGGATCCAGCACGCCGCCGTTGCCGCAGCCGACCGAGCAGGCAGCCGTGCTCACGCCTGAGCAGCAGGAGCAGGCGGTCGCTGGATACCGCCTCGGCCCGGGCGATCAGGTGCGGGTCACCGTGTTCCGGCACGAGGACCTGTCCGGAGAGTTCCAGCTTGACGGTGAGGGGTTCTTCGCTCTGCCGCTGGTTGGTGAGGTCAGGGCCGGCGGCAAGACCGTGCGCGACCTGGAAGGTGACATCGAGGGCGCGTTCAAGGACGGCGGCTATCTGGTCAATCCCCAGGTCAGCCTGGAAGTCCTGAACTATCGACCCTTCTACATTCTCGGCGAGGTCAACCAGCCCGGCAGCTATCCCTACGTCAACGGCATGACCGTGATCAACGCGGTGGCGCTGGCCGGCGGCTACACCTATCGGGCGAGCCAGGGCAGCATCACGGTACAGCGCGGCGGCTCCGACGGCAAGAAGGTCGCGGTCGGCCCGACGTCGCAAGTTCTGCCGGGCGACATCATCAACGTGCCGGAACGCTTCTTCTAGCCGGCCGCACGGCGCTCTTCAGCGCGTTCCGGCGGATCGGATACTGCCGTCGGGCGGGGATAAGCTGTTGTCGGGCGGTGGTGAGGACGAGCGGTCCGAGCTTTGCAGGAAGACCGCTGTAGACGAGAGCTGGCGAAGACGCCATGGCCGTTGAGACGCAACCAGACGGAGAGGAGTTGACCGGCCGGCTGCGTGGGCTCGAGGTCTATCTCGACCGACGTGTGATCGCGATCCTGTTTCTCGGCTTTTCCAGCGGTCTTCCGATCCTGCTCATCCTGAAGACGCTCTCGGCCTGGCTGGCCGACCTCGGAGTCGAGAAGTCGACCATCGGCCTCTTCGGTTTCGTGCTGGCGCCCTATACGTTCAAGTTCCTTTGGGCGCCGTTCATGGACCAGATGCCGTTGCCGCCGCTGACCACCGTCTTTGGCCGCAGGCGCGGCTGGCTGCTTGCAAGCCAAGTCTGCCTGATGGCGGCGATTTTCGGTCTTGGCCAGACCGATCCGGCGGTCGATCTCTTGATGACAGCATTGCTCGCCTTCGCGGTCGCCTTTTTCTCGGCCAGCCAGGACATCGTGATCGACGCCTTCAGGATCGAACTGCTGGACGACGCCCGGCAGGGGGCGGGGGCTGCCAATGTGGTGACCGGCTACAGAATCGGCATGTGGGCCGCTGGCGCGGGCGCCCTCTATCTCGCCGATGTTCAGGGATGGTCGGCGGCCTATACGGTCATGGCGCTGCTGATCCTGGTCGGTATCGTGACCGTGCTGGCACTCCCCGAACCCGCTTTGGATGAACGGTACCAACCCGAGACCGCGGCGGACGACCATGTCGGCATCCGGGAAAGCTCCGGCGGCAGACTGCCGCTCATTTTGGCGTTGATCCTGGGCGTCCTCGTCGGGTTACTCGTGTATGAAGGCTTTGGCGGGTCCAGAGGTCTGGCGGCAGGCGTCGTTGCGGCCGCCTCGTTCGCTGCTCTGTCGACGGTGTTCGGACACTCCAGTGCCTTTCGCCGCGGTGCCGTCGAACCTTTCCGGGATTTTCTCACGCGCAACGGTGTGGCGATCGCGCTCGTGATCCTGGCCTTTATCTCGCTGTTCAAGACCAGTGACGTCCTGCTGACCCTGATGGCCAACCCTTTCTACATCGAAACCGGCTTCACCAAGGGGCAGATCGCCTGGGTCTCCGGCACGTTCGGTTTTTTCGTGACCTTCGCCGGCTCCTATCTCGCCGGTCTCTTGATCTATCGGATCGGGATTCTGGCATCACTCTGGATCAGCGGCATTCTGATGATGGCCTCGAACCTGATGTTCGCGCTTCAGGCCTATGTCGGTGCCGACTACGCCCTGTTCCATCTGACCATTCTGATCGAGAACCTCTCGGGCGGCATGGGCACCACTGCCTTCGTCGCCTATCTGGCCTCGCTCTGCAATCGCCGCTATACCGCCGTGCAGTACGCCCTCCTCACGTCCTTCATGCAGATGCTGGGCAAGTTCGTGGTCGTGCCGAGCAGCGGATTCCTTGTGGAAGGCGTGGGCTGGGTCAACTTTTTCGTCCTGTCGTCGCTCGCGGGGCTTCCCGCACTCGCCCTGCTCTGGTGGCTGGGCAGGAAGGTCAGCGTCAGGGTTTCCGATCCGGTCGCCATAGCCTGACGGCAACGGTGCAGGCTGCCGCGATCCGCGGTCTTCGGGAAACATCGACAACAACCGGAAAACATTGTCTAATCCGTTCGAACACGGTTGGAAGCGGCCGGGCGGCTGGCTCGTCGACAACCTCAAGCGCGGAATCCGGCGATGTATCAAAAGCTCCTTGTGCCCGTCGACCTCGACGACAAGCACTCCTGGCGAAAAGCGGTTCCGACCGCGGTGACGCTCTGTGAGTCCTTCGACGCCGCTCTGGTCGTGATGACCGTGGTGCCCGACCTCGGCATGCCGGTGGTCGGGCAGTATCTGCCCAAGGATTTCGAAGCGAAGGTGCGAAGTCAGATGTCCGAGCAGTTGAAGGCCTTCGTCCAGGCGCAGATTCCGCCCGGCATCGACACCCGCCGCATCGTGGCCGTCGGCAAGATCTACCAGGAGATCATCCACGCGGCCGCCGAAGAAGAAGTCGATCTGATCGTGATGGGCTCGCACCATCCCGAGCTCAAGGACTACCTGCTCGGCCCGAACGCGGCGCGCGTGGTGCGTCATGCCGACACGTCCGTCATGGTGGTGCGGGACTAGTGGTAGAACCACATCGGAAGATTCAGTTGGCAAGTGTATAATATGACGGTTTTGGAACTGGTTGCAGAACTCCATACGAATCAAATGATGTGGTCACATCACTAGATAGCGGCAGTTCGGCTGCGTTTCGTCGGGGATCCGGCTCTCAGCTTCGCTCCTTCACCTTCGTCGCGCGAAAACGGGCGGCGCCGTCCTTGATGTTGCGCTGGCGGCCGCGGGCGATCGCCATATCGTCGGCGGCGACGTCGCCGGTAATCGTGCTGCCCGCCCCGATCATCGAACCGTCGGCCAGGGTGACCGGCGCGACCAGGGCCGTGTTCGAGCCGACGAACACGCCCTCGCCGATTTCGGTCCTGTATTTGCTGAAGCCGTCGTAATTGCAGGTGATGGTGCCTGCCCCGACATTGGATCCCGCGCCGATCCGGGCATCGCCGAGATAGGTGAGATGGCTGGCCTTGGCGCCCGGCTCGACCACGGCGTTCTTGGTCTCGACGAAGTTACCGATCCGCGCTCGCTCGCCGATTTCGCTGCCAGGGCGGAGGCGTGCATAGGGGCCGACCTGGGCGCCCTCGCCGACATCCGCGCCCTCCAGATGGCTGAAGGACTTGATCACCGCCCCTTTCGCCGCCCGCACCTTCGGTCCGAACACGACATAAGGCTGCACTTCGACGCCGGGAGCGAGTTCGGTGTCGGCTGCGAAGTGCACGGTCTCCGGCGCCGGCATGATCACGCCCCGATCCATGGCGTCTTCCCGGAGGCGGCGCTGCATCACCGCCTCCGCCTCGGCGAGCTGGCTTTGGGAATTGACGCCGTGCCCTTCCTCCCAGGGGCCCTCGATAGCCGTGCAGATCCAGCCTCTTTCGCGCGCATGCTGGACGATGTCGGTGAGATAATACTCGCCCTTCGGCTGCTTGAGTTCGAGGCTGTCGAGAAGCGGCCCGAGACGCGACGCGTCCATGGCCATGATACCGGCATTGCAGATCCCGTTCCGCTTCAGCGCATCGTCCGCATGCCGTTCCTCGACCAGAGCCGCCAGCCCGCCGTCGTCGAAGCGAAGCCGGCCGTAGCCGCTCGGATCCGGCGGGCGAATGCCGAAGACGGCGACGGCGGCGTCCTCGTCCCGCCTTCTCGCCAGGAGCTGCATCAGCGTGCCCGCTGTCAAAAGCGGCGTGTCGCCATAGAGAACCAGAATGTCCCCGGATTCAGGCAGATGCTCCTTCGCCGCCATCAAGGCGTGGCCGGTGCCGAGAGGCGGGTCCTGAATGGCGATCGCTGTCGACAATCCGGCCCGCCCGACCTCCGACGCCACGTCGTCCATGCCGTTCGCCAGAACCACCACCGCCTTTTCGGGCTCCAGTCGCCCTGCGGTCGCCAGGACGTGGCCGATCAGCGTGCGCCCGGCGAGCGGATGCAGCACCTTCGGCCGTCCGGACCGCATGCGCGTGCCTTTGCCGGCGGCGAGGATGACGGCGGTGAGGCTCTCGGTCATGGTGAATGTCTCCGGTCGGTTCTGCCGGGCAGGCGTAGCATTGGTCGAGCGTCTGGCCTATGTAACCGAGCGACGTCAAATGGCAAGCCGGAGAGACGGGTGCAGGACGGAAGTTTGGACGATATCAGGCGGCGCTTTGATGCGGTGGTGTTCGATCTCGACGGTACGCTGGTGGATACGGCACCCGGCATTCTCGCGTTCCTGAACGAAATGCTGGTCGAGTTCGGAAGACCGGGGCTCGACCTGGAGGCCGTGCGGCCGATGATCGGCGACGGCGTTCGCAGCCTTATGATCGCCGGGCTCGAGGCCTCGGGTGGTGTTCCTGACAACGTCGTGATCGACGAGCTGTTCGAACGCTATCTCAAGCGCTACAGCGTCGATCCGGCCCGATCGAGCGAGCCATATGCCGGGGTCATCGCCACCCTCGAGACGCTTGGCAGCGCCGGCATGGCCATGGGGGTCTGCACCAACAAGCCGCAGCGGCCGACCGACCGGCTGCTCGCCGATCTCGGGCTCGATCGTCACTTTCGGACGGCCATTGGCGGCGACGCTTTGCTGGTGAAGAAGCCGGATCCCGTGCATCTTCTGAGCGTGCTCGAACAGCTTGGCGCGGGGCCCGAGCGCACCGTACTCGTGGGCGACAGTGCGACCGACGCCCGCACGGCGCGGGCCGCGGGCGTTGCCTGCGTCCTGGTGAGCTTCGGCTATTCGGCGACGCCTGCGCGGGAACTCGGCGCCGATCGCGTCATCGATGCCTTCGCCGATCTGGTGCCGGCCCTTCGCGCGCTCGCCGTCTGATTCCGACCCGGCTGGATTTTGGCCGTTTTGCCGGAAGAGAGGCGAACCGGGCGACGCGGCGCTTTTTTTACCTTGGCCTTTACCCGGTGTTGACGTTTGTCGGTGATACCCGTTGCCGATCCATGCGATCCCGGGATTCCGAGCCAAGCCCTCCCTTTATTGACGGGAGGGCGGATTCCCAGGATCACCTGGACCAGGAACAGGGTGGCAGCAACAAGTTGACGAAAGGTCAACGCGATTTCTCTCATCACCTGGCCGTCGATGACATGGAAAAACGGTCAAAATCCAGGCGGGCCGGTATGATACCGTTTTCACCTTGAAAGAACGCCTCGAGCAATCCAAAACACGACGGCGCATGATCTCTGTGGTGGGGGTGAAGACCGAACCGAGATGAAGGTCATGTTATCTCGGAAACGGTATGATCGGTCAGCCCACGGGCGGGGCGTCCGGGCGTGGCGGAGCGGTCAGCCTCGATGCGGGCCGGTCTGGCATGCGGCATGGCCTCGCTTCAGTGGAAGTCTCGGGATTTCGGCATGATGCGAACGTTTCGCGGATGGCGCTGCGGGGACGGGCGCAGGTCATAGGGTACGCTACCCTCGCAGGGCGCGTCGCCCTCGCAGGGTGCGTCACCCTCGGCGAGACGGAGGAGGTGACGGGTCCAGTCCTGCATGTGCTCGGCGACCAGGTGGATGATCGAGCCGTGCTTCTGCAGGCGGCCCTGCACCAGGAGGAGGCGGGCGCCCATCAGCACCCGGCGGTAGCGCTCCATGGTTTGAGACCAGACCACGCAATTGGCGATGCCGGTCTCATCCTCGATGGTGACGAACACCACGCCCTTGGCGGTGCCGGGGCGCTGGCGCACCAGGACGACCCCGGCGACGGCGACGCGGTCAGCGTGCCGGAGCCTGGCAAGTGACGAGGTCGAAACGATACCCCGCGCCTGGCAGGCTGTTCGCATGAAGCTCAGAGGATGGGCTTTGAGGGAGAGGCCGGTGGTCTGGTAGTCGACCACGACATGCTCCGACATGGGCATGGGCGGCAGGGCCACGTCCTGATCTTCGCCCTGGCCGCTGACGCCGGCATGGGCGAAGAGCGGCAGCGGCTTTTCCGATTTGATGTCCCGAACTTGCCAGAGCGCCTGGCGGCGGTCCAGGCCCATGGAGCGGAAAGCGTCGGCGGCGGCGAGGCGCTCCAGGGTGCGGATCGGGACGCCGGTGCGGTCTCTGACGTCGCGGAGGGAGGTGTAGGGCCGGTCCCGGCAGACGGCGATGGTTGCGGCCTGCTCGTCGTTCATGCCGCTCACCTGGCGCATGCCTAAGCGAAGCGCGTGCGTGTTGTTGGGTCCAGGACCCGGCGAGTCGAGCAACTCCAGCGTACAGTCCCAGGAACTGTGATTGACGTCCACTTCACGCACTTCAGTTCCATGCTCGCGGGCATCCCGTGCGATCTGGGCGGGGGCGTAAAAACCCATGGGCTGGCTGTTGAGGAGGGCGCAGGCGAAAGCGGCTGGAAAATGGCATTTCAGCCAGGAGGAGACGTAGACCAGCTTCGAAAAACTCGCGGAATGGCTCTCGGGAAAGCCGTAATCGCCGAAGCCTTCGATCTGCTTGAAACAGCGTTCGGCGAAGTCGTGCTCGTAGCCGCGTCTGGTCATGCCGTCCACGAATTTTTCGCGCATCTGGTCGATGGTGCCGCGGCGCCTGAACGTTGCCATGGCATGGCGCAGCCTGTTGGCGTCATCGGGCGAAAACTTCGCCGCCTCGATCGCGATCCGCATCGCCTGTTCCTGAAAGAGCGGCACGCCCTTGGTTTTTTCGAGAATGCGCCTCAACTCATCGGGCGGGCCGTGTTTCGGCGAAGGCGAGGGGTAGTCGACCGGCTCGAGGCCGTCCCGCCTTCTAAGATAGGGATGTACCATGTCGCCCTGGATCGGACCCGGGCGGACGATCGCGACCTCGATCACGAGGTCATAGAAGCAGCGGGGTTTGAGGCGCGGCAGCATGTTCATCTGCGCCCGGCTCTCCACCTGGAAGACGCCGAGCGAGTCGGCGCGGCAGAGCATGTCGTAGGTCGGCTTGTCGTCCGCCGGCACGCTGGCGAGGTCGTGGGCGAGGCCGTAGTGGTGCTGCAGAAGCTCGAAGGCCTTTCGGATGCAGGTCAGCATGCCAAGTGCCAAAACATCGACCTTGAGGATGCCGAGCGCGTCCAGATCGTCCTTGTCCCATTCGACGAAGGTGCGGTCCGCCATCGCGGCGTTGCCGATGGGGACGACCTCGCAAAGCGGGCTTTTGGTCAGGACGAAACCGCCGACATGCTGGGAGAGGTGGCGGGGAAAGCCGATCAGTTCTTCCGTGAGCTCAAGCGTTTTCTTGATCACAGGCTCGTTCGGATCGAGGCCCACCTTCACGGACCCGAGTCTCGGGAAGCCCGCCTCGGGCTACTCCCCAGACGGTGCCGGCAAGCGCCGAGGTGACATCCTCGGAGAGCCCCATCACCTTGCCGACCTCGCGCACGGCGCTGCGTGAGCGATAGGTGATCACGGTGGCGGCGATGCCGGCGCGCTCGCGACCGTAGCGCCGGTAAATATACTGGATGACCTCTTCCCGGCGCTCATGCTCGAAATCGACGTCGATGTCCGGCGGCTCCTTTCGCTCCATGCTGACGAAGCGCTCGAACAGCAGGTCAACCTCGGTCGGATCGACCGCGGTGACGCCGAGGCAGTAGCAGACCGCGGAATTGGCGGCCGAGCCCCGCCCCTGGCACAGGATGTTCCGGGACTCGGCATAGGCGACGATGTCGTGGACGGTGAGGAAATAGGGGGCGTAGTCGAGGGTGGCGATGAGCCTGAGCTCGCTTTGCAGCGTTTTCCGGACTTTTTCGGGGATTCCGTTCGGGTAGCGCCTGGCCGCACCCGCCCAGGTCAGGTCCTCGAGATGCGACTGCGGCGTTTTGCCGGGCGGCACCGGCTCGTCCGGGTAGTCGTAGCGGAGTTCGTCCAGCGAGAATTTGCACCGTTCTCGAATATCGACCGTGCGCCGGGTGGCGTCCTCGTGACCGCGAAACAGGCGCAGCATTTCATGGGCCGGCTTCAGATGGCGCTCGGCGTTGGCCATCAGGTGAAAACCCGCCTCGGCGATCGTGCAGCCCTCGCGGATGCAGGTGATCACATCCTGCAGCGGCCGCCTGGCCGGCACATGACAATGCACGTCATTGACCGCCACCGGCGACGCGCCGGCGCGTTGACTTAGCTCGCTGAGCGTCGCCAGGCGCCGGCGATCATGGCCGCGAAAGAGATAATGGAGGGCGAGATAGGGGCGGGCGTCGAGACTGGTGACGATTTTTTTGAGCTGATGCTCGAAAGCGTCACCGGCGGCGGGCTCCTCGGGCGGGAGAACGACGAGCACCTGGTCTTTCGCGGCCTCGAACAGATCCTCCAGGTAGAGCGCGCATGCACCCTTTTCGGCGCGACGCTGGCCGAGGGTGAGCAGACGGCAAAGCCGACCATAGGCGGCCCGGTCCTCGGGGAAGCAGAGAAAACTCGGACTGTCCCGAAGATCCAGTCTGCAGCCCACGGCCAGGGGCAGACCCTTGGCTTTGGCGGCGCTGTGCATTCGAACGACGCCGGCGAGTGTGTTCCGGTCGGTCACGCCGATGCCGGCAAGGCCGAGGGCAGCCGCGGTCTCGACCAGCTCCTCGGCATGGGACGCGCCGCGCAGAAAGCTGAAATTGGTCGAAACCTGCAGCTCGACATAGTCCTGCTGATCTGACGAGATTTTCATCGACCGGGACATTCACGCGGCCGCAGCTCGACTTCGGTGCGACGGCTATTCATCTTTTCTTAACCTCTGTCCGCCATGCTTATTTTCCGGTCCATGGGATCCTGGGAATCCGCCCGCCCGCCAGTGAGAAAGGGCACGGCCCGGACTCCCAGGGTCGCATGGACCGGCGAGACAGGATCCGAGTAGCAGGAATGTGTTAACAAACGGTCAATGCGGGAGGCCGGCGTTTCGATATCATCCGCACCGAGCCCATCGCCGGGTGCGCTCACGCCGACATGGTCGCGCAGGCTGCTCATTCTTCTCTAACCTTTGCCTGTCATGCTCGTTTTCAGGTCCATGCGACCCTGGGAATCCGAGTTCTGCTTTCCTGTTCCGGCGGGCGGGTGGATTCCCAGGATCGCATGGACCATCGAGGACACCGGTTCTTGCAGGGAAAGGTGAAGAAAGGGTGAAAAGTCCGGTCTGGGGGGGGCAGGTCGGTCGGCATGGGTCCCGGGCCTCCAGCCATGGACTCCGGGTTTTCGGGCATGGGGCCGGGCGAGGTGGTTCGGGTTTCGGGACCGGCGCGATCGGGGTCGATCATGACGGGGCTCACCCGAACAGCCCGTGAATATACCAGCAGACACGGTCGACCCGGTCGGCGCCGTCGAGAGGTTTCTCGACGGAATGGCTGGCATATCCGGCCGCATCGTAGAGGCCCAGGCGGAACAGCCAGTAGCGCCGGCCGTCCTCGTCCTCGACCCGGTAGTAGTCGCGAGTCTCCGACGCCAGGTCGACGCTGTCGGCCGTGCCGACCGTGCCGACCCATTCCGGCGAGATGCGTTCGGGGCCTTCGGCCTTGACGATGCGGCGGGTGACGCGACGCCAGGTGAAGCGGAGCGGCGGACCGTCGGGGACTTCGGCTAGAGCCTTGATCGGCTCGGGCCTGAGCAGAAGGCAGGACGGGCGCGGCGGCAGGCGGGGCATGTCCGCCCACGATCTTTTTACGCCCGGGACCAGGGCTTCCCGCTTCGGGGGCAGCACCTGGCGGATCGAGGCGGGAACGTCTCGTCCCTGCTTTTCCGGGATGTGGCTTTCGACAGGGGTGGTGACGGTGACGGCGTCCGGGCCGAGACGGTTGGCGAGACGGTCGATCAGCTGATCGAAGCGCTCATCCAGGTCGGCCATCTCGGTGACGCCGCCTTTGAGCGTCCTTTGCCTTTTCTCGATCGGCGCGGTGCGTTCGGCGTGCAGCGCCAGCTTTTCGATGCCGAAGCCGGGGTCGACGGTTTCGAGTCTTTCGGCCAATAGGCGGGCGACGTGATCGGCGTCATGGGTCGGCCGACTCGCCCCGACCCGAAGCGTCCTGACCTCGCCGTCGACGCGAAAGGCGAGAAAGGCGAGCCGTTCCGCCCCCTCGTTCGCTCTGGCCAGCATGCGGCAGAGATCGGCGGCGAGCAGGCGAAGGCCGCAGGTGAGGGCTTCGGGCTCGATCAGGGGCTCGAGAAAGGCCCGTTCGCTTCGGTAGACCGGCGGGCGCCGGCGCGGGGTGAGCGGTTCTTCGATCCGGCCGAACAGCTGATCCAGGCGCAGCAGCACCGACTCGTAAGCCGCCTTCGAGGAAAAACGTCTGCCCAGAGCGGCGCGCGGTAGGGCGTCGAGCTGGCCGACGGTCTTGAGGCCGAGCCGGCGGAGCAGCGTCAGGGTTTCGTTCGAAAGCCTGAGGCCGGCGACCGGCAGTTCTGCGAGGACCTCACGGACATTGCAGGAGTCGACGATCCGGACGTTACGGTGGAAGCGGGCGAGCGCCCAGGCGGCGCCTGGCGTGTCGGCGAGGCCGAGGCGGGGACGAAGGCCGCAGCGCGCGAGACGCCGGTCGAGATCGGCGAGCATGTTTTTTTCCCCGCCGAAGAGGTGAGCGCATCCGGTGCTGTCGATCCAAAGGCCGAACCCCTCGCCTGCGCAATCCTCGGCGCTGTCGTCGATGCCGTAGGACGGGCTGTAACGGCAGCACCAGTCCGCGAGTTTTTCGAGGGTGGCGCGGTCGCCTCTTGGGTCGGCGGGGGCGGTCCGGACGTCGGGGATGAGGGCGCGTGCGTGGCTGAGGGCCATGCCGGGCGAGAGGCCGGCGGCTGCGGCGGCGTCGTTCAGCGCGGTCACGGTCTGCGCGTTACTGACCGTCGCGATCAGCACCAGCGGCCGGTCCTCATCCCGCTCGCTCGAAGGCGACGACGTCGGAGCTTCGCCGGTCCGGGCCGAGGCCTCTCTCGGCCGGACGAGTTCGCCCTGCAGCCGGTCGGCTGCAAACCAGATGGAAACGATGCGCGGCATGATCCCACTCCACGGTCCAGCGGCCGGTGCGGCCGTTCGGCGAGCGTTCCAGGGTGAGCCGCCAGGCGGGCGGGCCCAGGCCTTTCGGGTCGATACGATCGGGACGGCTGGGGGCGTTCTCGATGCGCCAGCGGATGCGGGCGGCGCTCGGCTCCCGGCCATGCTGCAGCGGCAAAAGCAGGCAGGGGGTGCGATGGGCGGCTGCCGCGAGGGAGAGGCGGCGGCTGGCGATCAGGCCCGCACGGTCCACCATGCCGACCACCGCGGCGAGGCTTCGGGATGCGAGACCCTGCTCCATCGCCCAGAGGCAATCGGCGTCGCGGCGGCCGGTGACCGTCAGCAGGCGCTCGGGCGGGAGGCCGAGCTCCCGAAGGCCGGGGCCGTAGAGCCGGCCGAATTCGAGCGTATCCCGCCGGCGTTGGCACCAGAGCACCATGCCTTGTCCGCCCGCCTGCCGGTGCAGCAGCGAGGCGAGCAGCGCCAAGCCGACATCCCGGACCGAGGGCCGGTCGCCAAAACCGTTGGCGACCAGCTCGTGCAAAGCGGGCGAGGCGGTGCCGCCGGCGACGAGAAAAGGATCGATCGCGGCCTGTTCCGCAAAGGCGTCCTCGATGGCGACTGGCGAGCTGTCCGCCGGTCTTTCGCCGCCGCGTTCGATCCTCTCGATCCGCCGTCTCAGCCTGGCGAGACGGGCGCTTCGATACGAGCGGAGGGCTAGGCTGTTCGTCACGTTCGGCTCTGCTCCTCGATCCCGCAGGTCCCATGCTTTTTCTATAATGTTCCTATTTTGTTCTCATTGTCAAAGCCCATCGCACCGCCTCGGCATGCGCCGCTTTGGCCATGGCGGGACGGCGGATCATCGCCTATCGTCGACGACTCGAAGAAAACGAAGCGTGAGAACGAGATGAGCGTCGATGAACAGTTCCGATAACCGGGGCGCCCTGCCCGGGCCGGTCGGGGAGCCTGCGCTGATCGGTGTGGATTGGGGCACCAGTTCGTGCCGCGCCTTTCTGATCGATGCGGTCGGGCGGACGATCGACCGGGTCGCCAACGACAAGGGCATCCTGCAGGTCGGGGGCGGCGCCTTCGCCGAGGTCCTGGAGGGCATGATCGGCGCCTGGCGCCGGCCCGGCCTGCCGGTGATCCTGTCCGGCATGATCGGCTCGCGCCAGGGCTGGATCGAAGTGCCGTACGTGTCCGTGCCCGTGGGCTTCGAAAAAATCGCCGCCGGCATGAGCCGCCATCCGGACGACCCGTCGATTCATCTGGTTCCCGGCCTCGCTCAGGACCTGCCGGGCCAGGCGCCGGACGTGATGCGCGGCGAGGAGACCCAGATCGCAGGCGCCCTTGGCGAAGCGTCCGGGCGCAGGCTGCTGGTGATGCCCGGGACCCATTCCAAATGGGTGCTGGTCGAAGACCGGGAGATCGTCTGGTTCGCGACCTTCATGACCGGCGAGCTGTTCGCGCTGCTGAAGGACCATTCGATTCTCGGCCGGACCATGGCGGCGGATACGGGCGGAGGCCATCGGCACGCCTTCGAGCAGGGGCTCGACACCGTCCGCGACCTGCCGGGCGGACTGCTGCAGCGGCTTTTCAGCGTGCGCACGCTCGGCCTGTTCGGCCGGCTTTCCGATGAGACTGCGGCCGCCTATCTCTCCGGGCTTCTGATCGGTCACGAGATCGAAGACGCGCTCGGCAATCTTCAGGAATTGTCGAAACAGGCGCCGATCACGGTGGTCGGCGCATCGGCGCTCGCCGATCGCTATGCGCAGGCTCTGACCCATGCCGGCTTCCAGACCCGAAAGATGGAGGACGACGTCGCGGCCCGCGGGCACCATGCCTTGGCGAAAGCGGCCGGGCTTCTATCGATTCCGAAGGGAGGCAAGCGATGAACGACCTCGACGAAGCACTGGATCGCATGCCGCTGGTCGCGATCCTGCGCGGCCTGCAGCCGTCCAAGGCAGTCGAGGTCGGCGAGATGCTGGTGGAAAAGGGCTTTCGCGTGATCGAGGTGCCGCTGAACTCGCCGCAGCCGCTGCAGAGCATCGAGCGCCTCGCGCAGACGATCGGCGATCAGGCGATCGTCGGCGCCGGCACCGTCCTGAAGTCGGCCGACATCGGCAATGTCGCCAGCGCCGGCGGCAAGCTGATCGTGATGCCTCATGGTGACGTCAGCCTGATACGCCAGGCGGACCATCTTGGCCTTTTCTGCATGCCAGGCGTGGCGACGCCGACCGAAGCCCTCGCGGCGCTGGAGGCTGGTGCCGATGCGCTCAAGATGTTCCCGGCCGAAGCCCTGCCGCCTCCGATCGTGAAGGCGTGGCGTGCGGTGATCCGTCCACCGGTCAGGCTGCTGCCGGTGGGCGGCATCACGCCCGAAAGCATGGCAGGCTATCTGGAGGTGGGCGCCTCGGGATTCGGTCTCGGATCGGCGCTGTTCAAGCCGGACCTTTCGATTCAGACCCTCGCCGACAACGCCCGCAGATTCGTCGACGCGATCGTTCGCCGCTCATGAAAAAACCGCCGCTCCGAAGAGCGGCGGCGATGAAGCGAATGCGAGAACGTCGGTCTGCGAAAAAATCAGCCCTCGGATTTTTCCTTTTCGGGGATCACGATGGGCGTGCTCGGCGCCTTGGTCGCCTTGTCGGTCGAGACGAACTGTTGCTGGTCCGTCTCCGCCGTCTTCATGGCGGGGCATGCCTGTGCGATGGAAACGGCTCCGGCCGAAAAGGCGAGAGCGGTGGCGAGTGCCAGAAAACGCATGATCATACTCCTTCGATGGAGACCGCAACAGACTGCCCTGATCATGGCGCCTTGGCAACCGGCCGGTGCAAGTGAAAGGCGATATTTCCCGACATTCCACGTCATCAAAAGGTATGAAGGTTCAGGCTTCGGACGGGGTTGGCGGCGGCTCCGGCGCGGCGACGCGGCGCGGCGCGGGATCGCCATAGAGGTCTTTCGCTCTCGCTTCGAAGGCGCCGACCATGCGCGAGACCGCTTCGTTGAACAGAAGGCCGATCAGAGTCTGCAGCATGCGCGAGCGGAATTCGAAGTCGACGAAGAAATCGATCACGCAGCCGCCGTCGTCCTGCGGGATGAAGCGCCAGTGGTTGTTCAGATAGCGAAACGGACCGTCGATATATTCGACGTCGATCTGGTCGTGTTCGTGCAGCGTGACTTTGGACTGAAAGCGCTCGCTGAACACCTTGAAGCGTACCACGAGGTCGGCATAGAAACTCTCGCCCTCGCGCCGGGTGATGCGGCAGGCCGTGCACCAGGGCAGGAACTCCGGGTAGCGATCGACCTCGGCGACCAGATCGAACAGCTGCTTTTGGCTGTAGGGCAGATGGCGCTTTTCCGCATGGGTCGGCATGTTTTCGTACTGTGGTCCGTGTCTTGGCGAGATCCGGTCGAGCCTGCAGGCGCCGCCTGCCGCCGGCTATTCGGCGGCGGCGAGGCTGGCGTTTCTCGCGGCCTGAAGCTTCGCGAAATCGTCGCCGGCGAGATACGAGCTTCGGGTCAAGGGCGATGCCGAGACCATCAGAAAACCCTTGGCACGGGCCATGCGCGCATAGTCCTCGAACTCCTTCGGCTCGACATAGCGTTCGACCGCGTGATGACGAGGGGTCGGCTGCAGATATTGGCCGATGGTGAGAAAATCGACGCCGGCCGAGCGCATGTCGTCCATCACCTGGTAGATTTCCCGTTTCTCCTCGCCGAGCCCGACCATGATGCCCGATTTCGTGAAGAGACGCGGATCACGTTCCTTCACGCGGTCGAGCAGGCGAAGGGAGTGGAAGTAGCGCGCACCCGGACGCACGCTTCGATAGAGCCGCGGTACGGTCTCGAGATTGTGATTGTAGACATCAGGTCCGGCATCCACGATCGAGGCGATCGCTTCGAAGGGTTTTCTCAGAAAATCCGGCGTCAGGATCTCGATCGTGGTTTCGGGCGAGCTTCTGCGGATCTCCCGGATGCAGCTGACGAACTGCGAGGCGCCGCCGTCCTCCAGATCGTCGCGATCCACGGACGTTATAACGATATGCTTTAGCCCCAGTTCCGAGAGCGCCTCGGCGAGATGCAGCGGCTCGTCCGGATCGACCGCCCGCGGCAGGCCGGTCTTGACGTTGCAGAAGGTGCAGGCGCGGGTGCAGGTATCGCCGAGGATCATCACCGTGGCGTGACCCTGGGTCCAGCATTCGCCGATATTGGGGCAGGCCGCCTCCTCGCACACGGTGTGAAGATTCTTCGCACGCATCAGTTTTCGCGTGGCGTGATAGCCCTCGGAACTCGGCGCACGCACCCGTATCCAGGGCGGCTTTCGTTTCAGGGCGGCGGGAGCGGTGCGGTTGACGATTTCGACCATGGGACCTGCATGTAAGGGTTACGGTTTCAGATTTGGCCAGTTTTCCGAGGAAATCAACGATGGGATCCTTCCAGCGGTCGATGTCGTCCGGGAACGGTGAACGTCGCATCGGCCCGCCTCGCCCGTCGCCCTTGGGGTAGCCGCCACTTTCGATGCCCGTTTCGACAGGTCCGGCGTCTCGACGGCAGGTGAACGAGCCCCTTTTCGGCGCGGCGGCGGATCGTGGAGGCGGGAGGTGTCGAGACCGTCGAAAAACTTTACGACCTTGATGGGCGTCTCGGCCGGGCTATTCGCTTAACATGCTGATAAAACAAGGAAACGGGAATTGGCACGGGGTTTGCTTATCAACTCTCGGTAGCAAATCGACGAAGTGTTTGCTTTTTTGGAGAGCATGATGCCCCACTATCTGATCAGGTCGGTCCTCGGCGTGGCGCTCGGCGCCCTCGTGGCCGCTCCGTCGCTTGCCGTACCGCTGACGCCGCCCACGAACGTGAACGGCACCTTCGAGTTCGACAATTCCGTCGAGCAGTTCGAGTTCAGCATCGGCACCACCTCGATCGTGACCATCGAGACCATTTCCTACGCCGGCGGCGTGTTCGCCACCAATCCGGCGATCACCGATCCCGGCGGCGGCTTCGATCCGGTGATTTCCCTGTTCGACGGTTCGGGCGCCTTCATCGCCGATGCCGACGACGGCGCATCGAGGTTCGATGCGGTGAGCGGAAGCGCCTTCGACTCCTTTCTGCAATCCACCTTGGATGCCGGCACCTATACCGTGGTGGTCACCCAGTTCGACAATTTCTTCGTCGGCGGTGTCGGTGACGACATCAGCCTCGGCTTCGACTTCGACGGCGGGCCCGCCGATTTCACCAGTTTCTTCGGCTGCACCAACACCGAATTCTGCGATGTGGGCGCCAACAACCGCACCAGCTTCTTCAATGTCAACGTCACCGCGCGTGCGGTGCCCGAGCCTTCGGCGCTGGCTCTCCTGGGCTTCGGCCTGGTCGGCATCGGTCTCGCAACACGGCGTAGGCGACGCATCTGACGTTTTTGCCGTGATTCTTTGACGAAGCCCCCGGCGATCATGTCGCCGGGGGCTTCGTCACGGCTGCATACGCTTCGAAGGCAGCCGATGGAGGCGTGGAACGTGCCCGGCGCTTGACGCCAAGACACATGCAGTCAAAGTAAAAAGAAAAGCGGAAGGGCAGGCGAAGGTAATGACAGGTGGCGCGGGCAGACGGCGGTGAAGGCGGTTCGAAACGTTCTCGAACGGCTGCTGGAGATCGTCTGCATTGTTCTGATGGTCGGGCTTGCGGTGATCGTCGTCCTGGCCGTGATCTACCGAACCGCCGGATCGTCGCTCACCTGGTATGACGAGGTCGCGGCGATCATGCTTGCCTGGCTGACCTATTACGGCGCCGCACTCGCGGCCCTTCGCCGCGCCCATCTCGGTTTTCCCGGCCTCTACGCGGCCAGCCCGCCCGCCCTTCGTGTGCCGATGCTGCTCGTCGGAGATGTGCTGTTCATCGGCTTCTTCGCCGTCCTCGGCTGGTATGGCTGGCAGGTGATCGTCCTGCTCTACGGCGACACGCTGGTCAGCATTCCCTGGGTGCTGGTTTCCTTCACTCAGTCGGTCATCCCGATCGGCTGCGCGCTTCTGGTGCTTTGCCAGCTGTCGACCCTGCCCGAGCGCTTTCGCGAGGCGCGTCTGGGTCTCGCCCTGCATGACGACGAGCATCAGGCGATCGAGGCAGCGGTGAAGGATCGGGACGCCGAGGAGCTTGGACGATGATCGTTCTCGGCATGCTCGTCGTTCTCTTCCTGCTGGTGCTGATCAACGTGCCGATCGCGGTCGCCATCGGCGTGATCGCAGCCGTCGCCATGGTCGAGAAGGACGGCATGAACGGTCTCTTCTCCGCCGCCACCACCATGTTCGACGGCACCACCAAATTCTCCCTGATCGCGATTCCGCTGTTCGTGCTCGCAGGCGCGATCATGAACACGTCGGGGATCTCACGCCGCCTGATCGCCTTCGCCTCGGCCCTGCTAGGCTTCGTCAAGGGCGGGCTTTCCATGGTGAATATCGGCACGTCGATGTTTTTCGCCGAGATTTCCGGCTCGGCGGTCGCCGATGTCGCGGCGATCGGCTCGATCCTGATGCCGGCCATGGAGAAGAAAGGCTATCCCAAAGAATTCGCCGCGGCGATCACCTCGTCGTCCGCTTCGCTCGCGATCATCATTCCGCCCTCGATTCCGATGATCCTTTACGCGGTCATGTCCGGCAGCTCGGTGGTCCAGCTGTTCGTCGCCGGTATCGTTCCGGGCATCATCGGCGCGATCGGACTGATGGCGGTCTCCTACTGGTTCGCCGTGCGCTACGATTTTCCGGTGGAGGAGGTCTTTCAGCTGAAGCGCGTCTGGGCGACCTTCAAGGACGCGGCCTGGGCGTTCCTTTTGCCGATCATCATCCTCGGCGGCATTTTCGGCGGCTTCGTGACCGCCACCGAAGGCGCTGGTCTCGCCGTGGTTGCGGCCCTCTTCATCGGCACGGTGATCTATCGCGAGCTGGACATCCGTCATCTGCACACGGCGCTGATCGACGGCGCCGTGCAGACGGCGGTGGTCATGCTTCTGGTCGCGACCTCGGCGCTACTCGGCCGCTACCTCACCGAATCGCGCCTGCCGCAGGAACTGGCGCTCAGCATCATCGAGTTCACCGAGAACCGCTATCTCATCCTGGCGATGCTGAACGTGCTGTTCCTGGTGCTCGGCTGCTTTCTGCACGGCGCCGCGGCGATCATCCTGGTGGTGCCGATCGTACTGCCGATCGTGAACGCCGTCGGTCTCGATCTCGTGCATTTCGGGCTGATCGTCACTCTCAACCTCGCCATCGGTCAGCAGACGCCGCCGGTCGCGAGCGTTCTGATCACCGCCTGCTCGATCGCCAAGGCCGACGTCTGGGACGTCACCAAGCTGAACGTCTATTTCATCGCCGTGCTGGCCGCCGTTCTGATCCTCGTGACCTATGTTCCCATCGTTCCGCTGGCACTGGTCGAGTATTTCTATCGTTAGCCACATCCTCATGTCCGGAGAGTGAACATGGACGATCGGATCACTGTCGAACGCCAGGGCGCGATCGCCACGGTCACCTTGAACCAGCCGGCCAAGCTGAACGCCGTCAGCCTCGCCATGTGGGACCGGCTCGGCGAGGTTTTTTCGGACCTCGACGGAGATCTCGACCTTCGCTGCGTCATCCTCCGCGGCGCCGGTGAGCGTGCCTTTTCCGTCGGCGCCGACATCAGCGAGTTCGAGGAGCACCGCGATACGGCGGAGAAGGCCAAAGCCTACGGTGTGCGCACCCACGGTGCCATGGCTGAGATCGTCCAGTGCCGCCATCCCGTCGTCGCGCGCATCGACGGGCTCTGCGTCGGCGGCGGTCTCGAGCTCGCGACCACGGCGGATATCAGAATCTGCAGCGAACGCAGTCGCTTCGGTATCCCGATCAAGCGCCTCGGCCTGGTGGTCGCCTATGCCGAGCTCGAACCGCTGATCCAGCTGATCGGCCCCTCGAACGCCAAGGAAATCCTGCTCGAAGGCGACATCTTCGGCAGCCGTCGCGCGCAGGAGATGGGTCTGGTCAACCGGGTCGTCAGCGACGAGGGGCTCGACCAGGAGATCTCGGCGACTGCGGAGAGGATCGCCGAGGGCGCCCCGCTGGTGGCGCGCTGGCACAAGGCCTTCGCGCGACGACTGCTCTCGCCCGAGCCGCTGACGGCGGACGAGCAGGACGAGAGCTATGCCTGCTTCGCGACCGAAGATTTCCAGACCGGCTACAAGGCCTTTCTGGCGAAGGAAAAGCCTGCCTTCTCCGGAAAATGAGACCGACCAATGGAGGGACGTGACATGGGACCGCTTGCCGGCATGAAGGTCGTCGACCTCACCCACGTCATGGCGGGGCCGACTTGCACGCTGATGCTCGCCGACATGGGCGCGGACGTCATCAAGGTCGAGAAGGTTCCCGACGGTGACGACACGCGGCGCAGCACCCCGCCCAGGGTCGGCGACGAGTCCGCGGCCTTCATGATGATGAACCGCAACAAGCGCGGCATTGCCCTCGACCTCAAGAAGGAAGGCGGCAGGAGCGTCCTGCAGCGGTTACTTGCCGGCGCGGATGTGGTGGTCGAGAACTATCGGCCGGGGACGATGGCGAAGCTCGGGTTTGACTACGAGGAGCTGCGCAAGGACAATCCGGGGCTGATCTATTGTGCACTGTCCGGCTTTGGGCGCTCCGGTCCTTACGGCCATCGCGGCGGCTTCGATCTGGTGGCGCAGGCGATGAGTGGGCTGATGAGCATCACCGGCGAGGGGCCGGGGAGGGCGCCGGTGAAGTGCGGGGCACCGGTGACCGACATCACCTGCGGCATCCTCGCCGCCATGGGTATCCTCGCCGCCTACGCCCATCGGCTCCGGACGGGGCAGGGGCAGATGGTCGACACCTCGCTGCTGGAGGCCGGCATCGTCCAGACCTACTGGCAGTCCGCGATTGCGCTTGCGACCGGTGAGGCGCCGGGACCGATGGGTTCCGCCCATCCGCTGAATGCGCCCTACCAGGCCTTCGAATGCTCGGACGGCTGGATCGTGATCGGCGGCAGCAATCAGCGGAACTGGCTGCGCTCGCTGGAGGCGCTCGGCTGCGAGCACCTGGCCGAGGACCCGCGCTTTCGCGACAACGACGACCGCATGGCGCATCTGAAGGAACTGGAGGACACGCTCGCCCCCTATTTCATGCCGCACGCTTCGGCCGATCTGCTGGCCCGCTTCGAGGCGGCCGGCGTGCCGGCGGGACCGGTCTACGACGTGCTGCAGATGCAGGCCGATCCCCAGGTGCGGGCACGGGAGATGGTGACGACCGTCGAGCACGCGCGCGAGGGTATGGTCGAGACCATCGGCCTGCCGGTGAAGTTTTCCAAGACTCCCGGAAAGGTCGCGACGGGAGCACCCACCTACGGCCAGCACAGCCGCGAGGTCCTGCGCGAGGCCGGCTTCGACGACGCCGAGCTCCAGGCCCTGCTGGACGAGGGGGCGGTGATCGCCGATGGCTGAGCGCTCGCCGATCCGCGACGTCGAGGCTGATGACGTCGACTGGCTGCTCGCTCTCAACAACGCCTCCACGCCGCATGTGAACGAACTGACGCGGCCCGAGCTCGAGGCCCTGCTCGCGGACGCCGCCTATGCCCGCCTCGTCATCGCGGATGGCATGGCCTCCGGCGCTCTGATCGTCCTCCCGCCCGGGTGCGGCTATGAGAGCGTCCACTATCGATGGTTCAGCAAGCGTTTCGATCACTTTCTCTATGTCGACCGCGTGATGATCGCCGAAACGGCGGCAGGGAGGGGGCTTGGGCGCACCCTCTACGAAGATCTGGAAGCGTTTGCGAAAGCGCAGCGTGCGCCGCTAATCACTCTCGAAGTCAACGCCGAGCCCCCCAACCCGCGCTCCATGGCGTTCCACGAACGCCTCGGCTTCCTGCCGGTCGGCGAGCTGGAGCATGAAGGCGGAAACAAGCGTGTCGTGCTGATGGCGAAACCGCTCGGCCTCCCGGCCGATGGGGCGGAAGCATAGACGTCCGAGACGATCATGGGCACCGCCGCAGCGATGGTGCGTCCTGCATCCCTGACGTTGCCCGCGACCCTGTGAACTGGTCGGGCCACTTGAAGTGGTCATGCCCCTAGGTTTCGCCCGGGCGGGCGGCTATATACTACCACCACGAGTTTGATGGATTGGGAGTTGTTTTCATGAGCGCCGCTGTCTGCCCCGTCGCCTGCCGTCTGGCCCTGGCGTTGTCGCTCGCGCTGAGCGTCGCCACCCCCGGCCGCGCCGACGACGACGTTACGATCACGACATCGATGGCCGAGTTCGGCGAGCCGCTCTACCAGGACGGCTTCGACCACTTTCCCTACGTGAATCCGGGCGCGCCCAAGGGCGGCAGGGTCGTGCTCGGCGATTTCGGGTCGTTCGACAGCTTCAACACGATCATCGTCAAAGGCGAGTTTCCGGGCTCGATCGGGCTGATCTACGACTCGCTGATGACCGGATCCAGCAACGAGCTGATGAGCGCCTATTCGCTGATCGCGGAGAATGCCGAATATCCGAAGGACAAGAGCTGGATCATCTTCAACCTTCGCCCCGAGGCTCGCTATTCCGACGGCGTGCCGATCACGGCGCATGATTTCTGCTACGGCTTCGATGCTCTGAAGGAGCATGGCAGGCCGCTGGTGCGTGCGTTTTACGAAGACATCACGAGCTGCGAGGCGATTGACGATCACCGCCTGAAATACGCCGTGCGCACCAAGGACTCGATGAAGCCGCTGATGGCGGTCGCCGGGTTCTCGCCGACACCCCGGCATTTCTGGGAGGAGCAGGATATCACCAAGACCACGCTCAAGGCGCCGCCGAGCAGCAGCAGCTACGAGATCGCGGCGGTGGATCCCGGTCGCTCGATCACCTTCAGGCGGGTCGAGGACTATTGGGGCAAGGATCTGCCGGTGAATGTGGGCACCGCCAATTTCGACGAGATCCGCTACGAATATTACAAGGACGAAACCGTGATGTTCGAAGCCTTCAAGGCGGGCGAGATCGATTTCCGCGCCGAGGGCTCGGCCAAACGCTGGGTTACCGAGTACGGCTTCGATGCGGTCGAGCGCGGTGATGTGGTCAAGGAGGTGTTCCCCGACGAAACGCCGCGCGGGCTCTACGCCTTCTTCTTCAATTTGAAGCGCCCGAAATTCGAAGACATCCGGGTGCGTCAGGCGATCAATTTTCTTTACGATTTCGAGACGGTGCAGAAGACTCTGCTCTATGGCGAATACAAGCGGGTCTACAGCTATTTCCCGAACTCGGAGTATGGCGCGCTCGGTGCGCCGACTCCGGAGGAGGTCGCGATCCTGGAGCCTTTTGCGGACCAGCTGCCGCCCGAGGTCATGAGCGAGGCGTTCGAGCTTCCGGTCACCGACGGCAGCGGGCGCAATCGGGCGCAGCTTCGCCAGGCGCTGAGATTGTTCAAGGAAGCGGGCTACGCGCTCGAGAACAATCGCCTGGTCAAGGATGGCAGACAGCTTTCCTTCGAGATCGTCACCGCCAGTCCCGAGACCGAGCGGCTGGCGACGCCGTTCATCAAGAATCTGAGGCAGGCGGGCATCGATGCGTCGCTGCGCATCATGGACGTCGCCCAGTGGCGGAGCCGGATCGAGCAGAAGGACTTCGACATGTACGCCGCCGGCAACAACTTTTTCCCGCCGCCGGGCACGGAGCTTCGCATCTATTTCGGCTCGGAGGTGCCTGGCGACCCCGGGCGCGGCAACAAGATGGGCTACGAGAACGAGGTCGCCGACGCGCTGATCGACCAGATTATCGCCGCCCGGGACCTGGAGACCCTGCAGGCGACCACCCGCGCCCTTGACCGGGTTCTGCTATGGAACCACAACGTGGTGCCGCTCTACTACAAGGACGAGAGCTGGGTCGCTTATTGGGACAAGTTCGGCCGCCCGGCGGAGAAAGCGAAATATTCTGTCGGCTTTCCCGGCACATGGTGGATGGACGAGGAAAAGGAACGCGAGCTCGCCTCCAACTGACGACACCCAAGGCGAGTTGAGCGCGAACCATGGCAGCCTATATCGTCCGGCGTCTCCTTTTGATCATCCCGGTGCTGTTCGGGATCATGCTGGTCAACTTCGTCATCGTCCAGGTGGCGCCGGGAGGTCCGGTCGAGCGCATGCTTGCCCAGCTCGAAGGCACCGACGTCGGCGCCACCGCGCGCATCGCCGGCAGCCAGGGCGATTTCGGCGGCCAGCAGCAGGGCGAAGGCGGCGGGTCGGGGGCGGCCATCACCAGCAAATATCGGGGCGCCCAGGGCCTCCATCCGGACGTGGTGGCGGACATCGAGAAGATGTTCGGCTTCGACAAGCCGGCCCACGAGCGCTTCTTTCAGATGCTCTGGAACTACATGCGCTTCGATTTCGGCGAGAGCTTCTTTCGCGATCAGCGGGTGATCGATCTGGTGATCGACAAAATGCCGGTCTCGATTTCGCTCGGGCTTTGGACCACGCTTCTGGTCTACCTCATCTCGATTCCGCTCGGCGTCGCCAAGGCGGTGCGGGACGGCAGCCGGTTCGACGTCTGGACCAGCGGTCTGGTGATCGTCGGCAACGCCATTCCCGCCTTTCTGTTCGGCATTCTCCTGATCGTGCTGTTTGCGGGCGGACGCTATTTCGACCTGTTTCCATTGCGCGGCCTGACCTCGCCCAACTGGGAGCAGCTCTCCTGGTGGCAGCAGATCCTGGACTATCTCTGGCACATCGCGCTTCCGGTGTTCTCGCTGGTGATCGGCGGTTTTGCGGCGCTGACCCTGCTGACCAAGAACTCGTTTCTCGACCAGATCAACATGCAATATGTGCAGACCGCGCGCGCCAAGGGGCTGACCGAGCGCCGCGTGCTCTACGGCCATGTGTTCAGGAACGCCATGCTGATCGTGATCGCCGGTTTTCCCGGGGCGTTCGTCGGCATTCTGTTCACCGGCGCCCTCTTGATCGAAGTGATCTTCTCGCTCGACGGCCTCGGCCTGCTAGGCTTCGAGGCGGCGATCAACCGCGACTATCCGGTGATGTTTGCGACCCTCTATTTCTTCACCCTGCTTGGTCTTTTGATGCGGCTGATCGGCGATCTGATGTATGTGGTGGTCGATCCCAGGGTCGACTTCGAGACGAGAGAGGCCTGAGCGGTGGCGGATCGCTGGCTCGGTCTCGCCATCAGCCCGCTGAACCGGCGCCGGCTGAACAATTTCCGTGCGAACAAGCGCGGTTTCATCTCGTTTTGGATTTTTCTTGCCGTCTTCCTCCTGACCCTGTTCGCCGAGTTCATCGCGAACGACAAGCCGCTCGTGATCAGCTACCAGGGCGGCTACTATTTCCCGATCCTGGTGACCTATCCCGAGACCACCTTCGGCGGCGAGTTCGAACTCGAGGCCGACTACACCGACCCGTTCATCCAGGATCTGATCAATGAGCAGGGCTGGATGATCTGGCCGCTGATCCCGTTTTCCTACGACACCATCATCTATGACCTGGCGAGCCCGGCGCCGTCGCCGCCGGACACGCGCAACTGGCTCGGCACCGACGATCAGGCGCGCGACGTCATGGCGCGGGTGATCTACGGCTTTCGCATCTCGGTGCTGTTCGGCCTGATCCTGACCATTCTAAGTTCGATCATCGGCATCGCGGCCGGCGCGGTTCAGGGCTATTTCGGCGGCTGGACCGACCTGATCTTCCAGCGGGTGATCGAGATCTGGGCGGGTCTGCCGATCATCTACCTCCTGATCATCATGGCATCGGTGGTGCAGCCGAGCTTCTTCACGCTTCTGGCGCTGATGCTGCTGTTCTCGTGGATGGCGCTGGTGGACGTGGTGCGCGCCGAGTTCCTGAAGACCCGGAACTTCGACTATGTCCGCGCGGCGCGGGCGCTCGGCGTCGGCGACATCGCCATCATGTTCCGGCATATCCTGCCGAACGCCATGGTCGCGACGCTCACCTTCCTGCCGTTCATCCTGGCGGGCGCGGTCACCACGCTTACCAGTCTCGACTTTCTCGGCTTCGGCCTGCCGCCCGGATCGCCATCCCTCGGCGAGCTGCTCGCCCAGGGCAAGAACAACCTGCAGGCGCCCTGGCTCGGCCTCACCGCCTTCTTCACCATCGCCATCATGCTGAGCCTCCTGGTGTTCATCGGCGAGGCGGTGCGCGACGCCTTCGACCCGCGAAAGCTGTTCGCGAGCGAGGCGCCGCCGGAGCAGGCGGCGGCTGCGCCCGAGGCCGACGGTGCGACGTCGAACCAGAGCTACGAAATGCGGCAGCCGCGCGCGCGAGCCGCGGGAGAGAACGATTGAGCCTGCTGCAGGTGGGAGACCTTTCCGTCGATTTCCGCGTCGAAGGCGGTGCATTGCACGCGGTGAAGGGCGTTTCCTTCTCGATCGACAAGGGCGAGACCCTGGCTCTGGTGGGCGAGAGCGGGTCCGGGAAATCGGTGACCGCCCTTTCGATCATGCAGCTCCTTCCCTATCCGAAGGCGCGTCATCCCTCCGGCAGCATTACCTTCGACGGCACGGAGATGGTCGGCGCCGATGCGGATAGGTTGAGGAAGATTCGCGGCGACAAGGTCTCGATGATCTTTCAAGAGCCGATGACGTCGCTCAATCCGCTGCACACCATCGAGCGGCAGATCGGCGAGACGCTATCCCTGCATCGCGGGCTTTCGGGGCGCGCGGCGCGGGAACGGACGCTCGAGCTGCTGGGGCTGGTGCGCCTGCGCGACGCCGAGGAGCGCCTGCAGTCCTATCCGCATCAGCTTTCCGGCGGTCAGCGTCAGCGCGTGATGATCGCCATGGCGCTCGCCAACGAACCGGACCTTCTGATCGCGGACGAGCCGACCACGGCGCTCGACGTCACCATCCAGGCGCAGATCCTGCAGCTGTTGAAGGACCTGCAGGCGAGGCTCGGCATGGCGATGCTCCTGATCACGCACGATCTGACGATCGTGCGCAAAGTGGCGGACCGGGTCGCGGTGATGACGGCGGGCGAGATCGTCGAATCTGGCCCGACTGCCGCGGTCTTCGACAGTCCGCAGCATGCCTATACACGACATTTGCTTGCCGCCGAACCGGGCGGCAAGGCGCTCGCCCACGATGCCGCCGCGCCGGTCGTAATGGCGGGCGACGACGTCAAGGTTCACTTTCCGATCCAGCGCGGCCTGCTGAAACGCACGGTCGGTTACGTCAAGGCGGTCGACGGGATCGACGTCAGCGTGAGGGAGGGCCAGACCGTCGGCGTGGTCGGCGAGAGCGGCTCCGGCAAGACCACGCTCGGGCTCGCGCTGCTGCGCCTGCTCAGGAGCGAAGGCGATATCGTCTTCAACGGCGAGAACATCCAGGGCTGGACGAACCGGCGGCTGAGACCGTTGCGCCGGCATATGCAGATCGTGTTTCAGGACCCGTTCGGCTCGCTTAGCCCGCGCATGTCCATCGGCCAGATCATCGAGGAGGGGCTTTTGCTCCACGGGATCGGGGACAGCGCGAGCGCGAGGCGCGCCCTGGTCGCGGATATTCTTGAGGAAGTGGGGCTGGATCCTGCGAGCCAGGACCGCTACCCGCATGAGTTCTCCGGCGGCCAGCGTCAGCGCATCTCGATCGCGCGCGCGATCGTTCTGGAACCGAGCTTCGTCGTTCTGGACGAGCCGACCTCGGCGCTGGACATGTCGGTTCAGGCCCAGATCGTAGATCTCCTGCGCGACCTCCAGGCGCGGCGCGGCCTCGCCTACCTGTTCATCAGCCACGACCTGCGCGTGGTGCGAGCACTCTCCGATCAGGTCCTGGTGATGCGCCAGGGCGAGGTGGTCGAGACTGGCAAGGCCGACGACATCTTCGAACGCCCGCAGCATCCCTACACCCAGGCACTCATGGCGGCGGCGCTCAATGTCGAGGTGGTGGAGAGTGACTACGTGGCGACGTGAGTCGATGCGGCGTTTCGGAAACGCCGCCTTCGCGTGAGAATCCGCTCGCTAACCTATGCGTTCGGCTGACTCGACGTTGACGACGAGGCCGCCGTCGGCCACGACAATGCCGGCTTCGAGGCCGTAGCTGTCGCTATCCACGGTGAAATGAGACGTGTTGGTGCTGACGACAGTGTTGTCGACGAGCCCGGCGATCGCATTCGGCAGCGCCGTCGGGTCGGGATCGGCGCCCGCTAAGACGACGTCCAGGATGGCGTCCTGCGTGCCGTCGTTGACGCCGAGATCGTTCTCGACGACGTAGAGGTCGTCGTTGCGCTGGCCTTCTAGAGTCAGTTTGACGGAATCGATCGTGCCATCGGCGTTGGTCGTAACCGCCAATGACGCCTTTCCGCTGACGTCCTCGTCGAAGGTCGATCGATCCAGACCGAGTTCTTCGAAGAACCGTTCGTCGGCGCGACCATTCACGGCTGCGGAGACGTCGAGATAAGTGGTCGTCGACCGTTCACCTGTCGAATTGTTGATATCGACGCTGGTCCCGCGGACGATATCACCCCGTGCTCCCGCTTGTGCGGCATTGTCCAGCCATGCCGGAGGTAGCACCGCTTCTCCGTAGCCGCCGAGTTCCACGGCTGTCGATCTCGATTCGACCGTCGGCACGTCGGGAAGACCCGGAATGCGATCAAGGACACTGTCGACGACCGGCTCCGCAATCAAACCGATGCCGGGGATCTGGCCGATACCGGGCGTGCGCGTGATGCCCGCTCGCGTCGCTTCCCGTGAAAGATCGGCTACGAAGAAATCGTTCAGCTGATCGGCGCTTTCCAGGCGGTAGGTCGTACCGCGACTGCCCGTCAGCGAGGCGCCGGCCTCGAGCACGCCAAGGGCATCGAACTCGAAATGATCGCCTCCGCGAATCGCCAGCCCCGCTTTGCCGCCGGTTTCGATGGCGCCTGAGCCGCTGTAGATACGTGTGACCAGGACCTGGCCATTGTCGAGATGCTGCACGGAATATTCCGCGGCGCCGCCCACCTCGAACTGCTCGAGCGGGCCGCCGCCGAAAGCACCTTCGATCGAATAGCGTTCCATGCGCACCACCTGCGGCTCGCCGCTACGCGCATGACTGGGGTCTTCTGGAATCGTGGTCGTTGTCGGGATATCGGCATCGACGGGCGGATTGACAAAGGACTGATAGGCCGCGAGCTCGTCCTGGAGCTGCTTGCGCTCCGCCACCAGGGTTTCGGTCGCCCATCCGCCAGCCGTGCCGAGCGCTGCGATCGTGCGGTCGAGTTCTTCGACTCGGCCTCGGGCTGCGGCGACGTCCTCTTCGAGCTCCTTTTGCATGGCCTGGGAGGCGTAGGGGCTCGCGGTGACCAGCAGGTCGATGTCCTGCTGCCGGTCGACGAAACTTGCGTCCGCGGTGTTGGCAGGTGAAGCCGGGCTTGCCGGAGGCGGTGCGGCAAGCGCCGCCCTGGTCTCCGGGCCGACGATGCCGTCGACGGTGAGACCGTTCGCAGCCTGAAAGGCGCGGATCGCGGTGTCGGTCTGCGAGCCGGCGATCCCGTCGACCCCGCCCGTATCGTAGCCGCGTTCGTTCAACCGGCTTTGCAGGTCGCGCACATGGTGACCACTCGAACCTTCCGCGATGACGACGCTATTGGCCGCGGCCTGCGCATCGAGGGTCGCATCGAAGCGTGCGAGCGCTTCCTGGCCGCCGGGCTGGTCGGCACCCATCAGATACAGCCGACGATCGGAACCGTCGGCGGGTATCGCGTCCGGTCCGGCCGCCGCCAGCGCCGCTCGGGTTTTCGGGCCGACGATGCCGTCGGCGGCAAGCCCGCTCGCCGCCTGGAAGGCGCGGATCGCGGCGTCCGTCTTGGAGCCGGCGATGCCGTCGACCCCGCCGGTGTCATAGCCGAGTTCGGTCAGCTGGCTTTGAAGCGTGCGCACATGGCTGCCGCTCGCACCTGCCGAGATGGTGGGATCGGCTGTCGAAGCGGAGGCGCTGCTGGCTGCGCTTTGCGCGTTGTAGGCGGCGTCGAAATTCTGAATGATCGTCCTGTCGCCGGAGAGTTCGGCGGCCTTCACGTAGAACTTTCGGTCGGAACCGTCGACCGTCGGCGGCTTGGTCGATCCAGCAGGTGAGCCCACGATATCGTCTCCAAGGTCCATCAAATAGCTTCTGGGTCACAAGCGTAATGCGCGGGAAAATGGCTTTCAATCAAAGTTTTAGGCGAGCGAGCCGAGGTTTTCTCATCTTCATGGAGCCAGACAGCCTTCTTCGCCGGTACAAAGATGTGGCGACGGTTCTGCGCCTCCGAAAAATGCTTTAGAGACCGTCTCCGGGCTGTGCCCGCCGCTCTCGAACGAACGGTCTTGGGAGGTGCCTCGCATGGCAAAGCCGGAACGAGATGAGGCCATCAGGGCGCCTCGCGGTGTCAGGATCGACATCGCGCCTGACGGACTGAAGATCGGCTGGAAGCACCATCGCGGCCCCGCATTGACGCTGATCCGGGTCGGTCTGGCGATCATGGTCGGCGCCGGCGCGTTCATGACGGTCGGGGCCGATCTCGAAGAGGCGTCGATGATCCTGATCCTGGGCGCTGTTTCGGCCGTTCTTGGCCTTTCCGATGTGGGCTGGACGGAGCTCAGGCTCGATCGGCAAAGGCTGGCGGCGAGTGCATGGTCGGTGCCGTTTCTGCGGCCGATCAGGGACAGGCTGCCGGCTGCGGCCATCAGACAGGTCTACGTAGTCGAAAGGTCGGTCGGCCGTTACGAGCTTCATCTGGTTTTCGACGGCCGGCAGAGCCGTCCTATCTGCACCCGCAGTATGGGCGGCGATCTCGACATCGACATGGCGCTCTATCTGAAGGAGGTGATCGAAAGCTTTCTCGGACTGCGTGGGCAGCCGGTCGCCGGTCGGGCCGAGACGAGCGTCCGATATCGCAGCCTCGGCCGTGGCCCGTTCGAGGACTACGGCAGGGCGGTCAGCTTCTATAGCGACGGCGTTCTCGCGGACAAGAATCAGCCGCGGGCGGAAACGGTCCTGCCCGACGGATTCGAGCTTTGGAGCGACGTCGGCCAACTGGCTGTCGGATGGCCGGAGAAGAGGATGAACGGCACGTTGCGCGCGATCATGATCGTCAGTGCGGTGTTCATGGGGTGGCTGCTGGTCCTGGTGGTCATGGCGGGCGATCCTCGGGCGATGATTGCCTATGGGCTCTGCGCTTCGGCGCTCTTGGCGCTCGCTTGGTGGAGGGGCGTCAGCTACTTCACGCGGATGCACATGGTCTGCGACGGACGGGAGCTGATCATCGGTCATCGGCCGTCCTGGTTCCGACGTGGCCGGCGTTTGTCGGTCGACGACGTCCGTCAGTTCTACGTGGACGAGCATGTCAGCTTCGAGGGGGCGGGTCGATACGGACTGGGCGAGTTGCGCGAGGCCTCGACGCCTGCACTCCCGCGGCTCGAATATCACCTGACGGCGGTCGCCGAGGAGAAGCGGGTCGTCGCGGTCTTCGAAGACGCGCCCTCGGCGCTGTTCATGGAGCGGGAGCTGGAGCGGTTTCTGCAGATCGACGATCACCCCGTTCAGGGCGAACTCAAGACCAAATACCGCTGGTGACCAATGATAGAGAGGTGGTCGCAGATCACTTTCCGGTCATTCTCGCGACCAGCGGGAAGTAGAGCCGATAGGGGAGGATGCGGAAAAGCTTCAGGAGCCAGGCGAAGCGGCGCGGAAAGGTGATTTCGAAGGCGCCGCTCTCGAAACCGTCGGCCATGCGCCTTGCCGCGTCTTCAACCTCCATCAGGAACGGCATGGAAAAATCGTTCTTGTCGGTGAGTGGGGTTTTGACGAAGCCTGGATTGACCAGCTGCAGCTTGACGCCGCTGCGATCGAGGTCGAATTTCAGGGACTCGGCGAGGTTGATCAGCGCCGCCTTGCTCGCGCCGTAATAGGCCGAGGTGGGTAGACCGCGATAGCCGGCGACCGAGGCGACGATCGCGATATGGCCGCGTCTGGCCGGGATCATCCGGCGGAGAAGCGGCGCCAGGCAGTTGCCGCTGCCGAGGAGATTGACGTCGATCAGGTCTTTCAGATCGCCGGCCGTGAAGTCTTCGGCCTCGACCGGCCTGTGCGTGCCGGCGTTCAGCACCGCAAGATCGATCGTTCCCATCTCGCCGACAATCCGCTCGACCGTCTCGGCGCTCGCCTCGGCATCCGTGACGTCCAGTCGAAAGGGACGGATGTCGCCGGAAAGCTCGGCGGCTTCACCGGCGAGTGAAGAGAGATCGGCATCGCTCCTGGCGCTCGCAGCGACCCGATCACCGCGCGCTGCAAGCTCGAGGGCGAGTGCGCGGCCGATGCCGGAACTTGCGCCGGTGATCCAGACGACCTTCGGCCGCGATCGCGCGTTCATCCGCTTTGTCCCTCGGTTTCAAGCAAGTAGTCGATCACCGAGCCGTCCTCACCGATGAAGCGGAGCCCGACCCATCTGCCGTCCCGATACCAGAGCGTGCAGGTGATATCGCCGGCCAGTTCGTAAGGCGTCGCCTCGACGCTTTGGCCGAGAATCTTTACCGGCTCGGGCGGCTTCCTCGTGACCGTCGAGCGCACCAGCCTGCCAGACTGGGTGTCCAGCCATTCGCCGCGGGTGACCGCGGCCTCGTTCCAGTAGCTTGTGGTCACGGTATCGCCGGGCAGTTCCAGCCTTCCGGTGGTGGCGTCGACCAGAATATGGTCACCGTCGCGATCGGCGCTGACGGTGAAGGTTTCGCCATCGTCGTCGGTTTCGCTCTCAAGCTTGAGAAGCCTGCCGTTCTCCCAGACCTCGCGATTGCGGTGTCGATAGCGATAGAGAGGGATGATGGCGAAGCTGACGTCGAAGGCGATCTCGATGTCGACCTTGAGACGTCGTCCCTCTCTGGTGAAGTCGATCCGGTGGAAACCGAGCGGGGCGTCGTTTCTATAAGCTTTGAATGCGATGGGCGCGCGCGACGATGCCGCGGCGAGCGTCGGCCATGGGCAGCGATGCGAGCCCGAGCATGCCAGCACGGGCGAGGACATCACGCCTGGTCGATCGCATTCGGGGCACTGGCATCATGGCTCTCCTCTCATCGCTTCGATGACATCCGGGAAACGTCGGAATCAGCACTTCGGATCACCACCGATCTGTTATGGCGATCGGTCCGGCGGCGTTGAAGTCCGCCATGGCTTGGGTCATAGTCGCTGCTTGTTTCGATGCAACCGCGAGATGCGTGTTCGATGACCCAAGCCGCCACAATCGCCGAGGAGCAGGTCGCCATCGCCGAGGATTTCTCGCTGTTCGACGACTGGCGCGAGAAAATCGAATATGTCCTCGACCTCGGCAAACGGCTGGAGACCTTTCCCGAGGAGTATCGGGTCGACGCCAACAAGGTCAGAGGCTGTCAGTCCCAGGTCTGGATGGTGGCCGAGCCCGACGCCGAAAGCGGAACGCTTCGCATCCAGGCGGACAGCGACGCCTTCATCGTGAAGGGGCTCATCGCACTCCTGCTTCGGCTCTACGATCGCCGCCGCCCGGAGGAGATCCTCGCCAGCCCGCCTGATGTCTTCGAAGAGATCGGTCTCGGCAAGCATCTGAGCCCGACCCGTGCCAACGGTCTGCACGCGATGATCGCGCGCATCCGGCAGATCGCCACGGCCGCCGCCCATGGCGCGCCAGCCAAGGCCGCGGACTGACGCTGGCCTTCAAGGACCATGGCGCGACGTTTGCGGGCGGAGCCGGTTTTTTCGCCCGGTCCCTTTCCCATCGCCCTTCTGACGGGGCAGCTTGACCTCGACACGCCCCGTCAGGGGGGCTCCCGATGACGGGAGCGAAATACACAACTCGAATCTTTCGGCCGCCCGCCCTCTTGCGGGATTCATCGGCTTTCGCCGGCATTCCCGCTGGCCCGGCCCATCGTCGTCGACAACATCAGGCTAGCGTTAAAAGGTTAATGCATCGTTAATGGCGGACGATTTTCTTGTCGGCGGCCTCCGACGGGCGGATAAAGGAGATCGGATGCGGGCGGCTGGATGGGAGCGGGGCCATGACCGGGCATCTCCTCGACGAGAGCGCCAAGGGGGTCTACATCATCGCGGCGACGCCGTTCGATCAGGACGGCGCACTCGATCTCAGGAGCCTCGATCGCCTGATCGGCTTCTATATCGAGGCGGGTGTTCACGGCATCACCATCCTCGGCATGATGGGCGAGGCCCAAAAACTCACCTTCGACGAACAGCGCCAGGTCATCGATCGCACGCTGAAGCAGGTCGCGGGCGAACTGCCGGTGGTGGTCGGGGTGAGCGCGCCCGGCCTCGCCCAGCTCGCGGCGCTCGCCGAAGAGGCGATGTCCGAGGGGGCGGCCGGCGTGATGGTCGCGCCGCCGCCGGGCCTCGCGACCGACGAGCGCATCGAGGGCTATGTGCGCCAGGCCGTGGATGCGGTCGGCTACGACGTGCCGGTGGTGCTGCAGGACTACCCGCAGGCGACGGGCGTGCATCTCTCGGTGCCGCTTTTCAACCAGCTGATCGACGCGCTGCCTCAGATCAAGGTGCTGAAGCACGAGGATTGCCCCGGGCTCGCCAAGATCACGCGCATCCGTAAGACCGCCGCCCGCGACGGGCACCGACGAGTCTCGGTCCTCATCGGCAATGGCGGGCTCTATTTCCCGCTGGAGCTCGCGCGCGGCGCCGACGGCGCGATGACCGGCTTCGCCTACCCGGAGCTGCTGGTGGAGGTCTATGCGAGCTTTCGGGAAGGCGAGGTCGACGAGGCGTTCGACCTGTTCGACGATTATCTTCCGCTGATCCGCTACGAGCAGCAGCCGGGCATCGGCCTCGCCATCCGAAAGCAGATCCTGCACCGGCGCGGCGTGATCGCCTCGCCGGCTTTGCGCGTGCCCGGGCCGAAGCTCGACCGCGAGGACCTCGCCGAGCTGGACATGATGCTCCGGCGTCTCGATCACCGCGTCGGCTCCGGCCGACGCTGACGGTTCGTTCGGTGCGGGAACTTCCTGCCGATCTGACCGAAAACCGTTTTCTCTCGTCGATCAGGGCAAGAACAGGGGAAGCGAACGACATCGGCATTCCACCGGCTGTCCGATCCCATGTTCCGATGATGGGCGAGGTCGCCGCATCCGCAGGGAAAGGGGGGAGCCGGCTTGGCCGTGAGCCGCTGCAGCATCTGTGCAATTTTGCGCAAAGTCATTGCAAATTTCGGCGCTGTCGTCAAAAATTCCTCGGCGTATGATCGAAACAACGAAACAATACCGGAGAATCAGTCATGGCGGGCCGATTTCATACTGCCAAGTTGGCGGCAATGCTCGCCTGGATTGTTCTTTGTCCGCTTGAAGTCTTCGCGCAGAATCATGCCGGTCAGCGAGATGCCGTCAATGCCGGTACGGTCGGAATCATGTCCGGAGCCCTGGGCGGCACGGATCTTCGGATCGCCGCCGATCTCGCCAATGCGTTCGATGACGGCTACGATCTCAGGGTTTTGGGCATCATCGGCAAGGGTTCGGTCCGCGATATCGAGGATCTGGTCTATTTGCGCGGTATCGACATTGCCATCGTGCAGTCCGACGTTCTCGATTTCTACAAGAAGCATCAGCTCATCGAGGATATCGAGCAACATGTTCACTACATCGCCAAGCTCTACGACGAGGAAGTTCATCTCCTCGCCCGGCGGGACATCGCCAGCGTCGACGATCTCGCCGGCAAGCGCGTCAATTTCGGCCCGAATGACGGCGGCACCTACATGACCTCGAGTGTTCTCCTCGATCGACTGGGTATCGAGGTCGAGGTCGCGGAGGACGATCACACCGAGGCGCTGCAGCGACTCCAGGCTGGCGAACTCGACGCGATGATCATGATCGAGGGCAAACCGGTCGATCTCTTCGAAAGCCTTACGTCAGAAGACGGCCTTCACCTTCTGCCGATCGCGGCTGATCGGGCAGGGGGGAGCTATTTCAGCGTTTCACTTTCGTCCGAAGACTATCCCGGTCTGATCGACAACGGAGCGATCGATACCGTGGGCATCGGCGAGGTCCTGGCCGCCTACAACTGGCCGGCGGGGCACGCCCGCGAAGCCAAGCTCACGCGCTTTGTCGATCGACTGTTCGAAAACTTCGAGACGCTCCAGCAGCCCCCTTATCATCCGAAGTGGCAGGACGTCGATCTGAAGGCGGATCTTCCGGGATGGCGTCGCCTGCCGTCGGCGGCGAAATGGCTGAACGGTTCCTGAGCGACCTTGACCAAGGCCAGCTTGACAGACCCCGATCAGGAGGGGGCCATGGGCATTTTTAAGAACAATCGTTTTCGAACCGCGCTTGCCGTCGGGCTGATGTTCTTTGTGGCAACGGCGACCCGGGCCGGGGAGACCTTTCATTTGACCGGTGATCGGCAAATCCAGGGCGACCTCATTGCGCTCAGCAGAAACAACATCATCGTCCGGCGCGAGATGGGCGGCATGGCGCAATTTGCGATCCGCGATCTGGAGCGCATCGACATCGAGACGTCGGCAGGCGATCTGATTTCAGGCCGTCTGCTCGCCTTCGATGAAGGCGTTATCGACGTCGCGGGTGACGACCTGATCTGGTCCGTGCGCAACGGCGAGATCCTTTCCGAACGCTCGCGCTGGAAGGATACGGAAACCGCCGGGCACCCGCCGGCTGACGAGCCCACGCTTACGGGTGCCGGCGGCCCGGTCGTCGCTGTCCGGACCGTGGATATCACGATACGGGCGTCGGCCGTACGGGAGGACGCGGAAGCGCTGCGCTTCGACATCACCCTGACTCCGCCGCCTGAACAGGCATTGACGCTGATCTACACGACGATGGGGAAGAGTGCGCTTGCCGAACAGGACTATGTCAGCACCCAGGGTGTGCTGCGCATCGCCTCGGGCACCGAAGCTGCCTCGATCGACGTTCCCCTGCTCGACGACGACCTCGCGGAGGGCGACGAGAACGTCACGCTTTTCGTCACCACCGATCCCAGTGTCGCCCATGTCGGCGAGCGGCAGGTCGAAGGGACCATTCTCGACGACGACTGAAGCCCGGCACGCTCGGCGGCGCGCCGGGCTCGAACCGGCTGGTGACGAAAAGCCGGCGGGGAGCCGCTCGGATCAGTCCGCGGCGAAGCAGTAGAAGTAGCCGTTGCCGCCGGTGCTGCGGAGGTTCTCCTGGCTGCAGCCGCGCGAATTGTGAGCGGCGTTCCAGGACGTGTTGCCGCCGCCATGACGGTCGTGATGGCCGACCGTCGCCGAGCCTTCGCCGTCGGCGTTCGAGGTCCAGTTCGAACAGGTGAAGTCACCTTCCTGCCAGGGGAAGTAGGCGGTGCCGTCTTCCTGGGTGCCGGTCAGGATGTCGTGCTCGTTCGGATCCTCGCCGCGGCCCTTGATGCGGTTGCCGTTCTCGTCGAGGGCCGTGCGCAGATAGATGTTAGGCATGATGTGGAGCTGGTCGAGATCGGTCGCGATCAGCTCGCCGCGGGCATTGTGCCAGGGACCCGTGCCGATGCGGCTCCTCGCTGAGATGCCGCGCTTGCCCTCCTCCTGAGTCGAAAGATAGGCACGCCAGGTCTGCCCGCTGGACCCGGCCGCCTCGGCGAGCTGCTGGCAATGGGCATCGGCACCTTCGAGTCCGCCCAGATTGGCGCCGTCGCCCGGACCGACGGACGTCACGAAAAAGCTCATCGGCGGATCGTCGGCGAGTGCCGGCAGAGCGATCATGCCGATCGCGGCACCGGTAAGAATGGCTGTCGTCAGTTTCACTGTCGCCTCCTCTGTTGGTCGCTTATTATTCAGGACATTCGACGAACAGGCAGCCCTGTCGCCGCTTCACCGTCCCGATCACCATCCCGACAGGATCGATCACGGAGCCGGATCGAGCTCGGTCACGTCGAACCTGTGTTGCCGATGGAGAAAGTTTATCCCCGATCGACGCTGCTCTTTCCCGGAAAGTACCATCTTTCAAGGGGCTGATCGATTGACAAGATTTGCAGAACGCAACTGCAATGGCGCACAAGTCTGCGCAGAGCCAGCGTTGTTTCCCGAACTTCGGATCGGCGTCGGCCAGCTCAAGCATTCTGCCGGCAAGGGCGCGCCGGCTCGGCGTGCCGGGCGCGATGCCGCCCCCCTTCCAGGCATGGCACGCACCGCGTTCTGACCCCGGTCAGTTTTTTTGATGGCTTCTCGGATAGGCTCCAGGCCATCACATTCCGCCCGTTTCTTTTGCCTGCTCACTGGCGACGACGGCGGGCTCTGCTTGACAAGAGCCATCGACCGGAGCCGCTGCTTGACGCGGGTGCCGGATTCCATCACCGTTTCCACATGCAGCATGAAATGGCGGCCCCAGATCATGTCGACATCGCCTCTCCGATTGGCTGATAACGGGGGACGTCGATGACGGTGCTTGAAAACCTCGAGCGGCTCGGACTCAGCCTGCCGGATGCGCCGGCAGGGGTTGGGAACTACGAAGCCTGGGCGCGCGCAGGCAATCTCGTCATGACCTCAGGGCAGGTGGCGTGGGTCGACGGGAAGCTGCAATATCCCGGCCGCCTCGGCGCCGAGGTCAGCGACGAGGAGGGCTATTGGTTCGGATCGTCGCCGGCAGACCGGTCGAATGCACGACCAGAAGCGAGCCCGCTTTGCAGAACTCGATCATCCGCACGATGTCCGGTGTCGGGTGAACGGAGCTTGGCGGCGTGTCGATGGGTAGCGGGTTGCCCGGTTGGACGTCTTCACGATGCGATACGCCTGGGAGCCACCACTTCGCAGATCGACAGCGTGCTCAGCTGTTCGAGATCGACATTCGTGCCTTCGTCCGCATAGGCCGGGTCGATGAAACCCATCGCAAGGTTTTCGCCAGTGCGATGACCGTAAGATGCTGACGTGACCGTTCCGACGACGTGTCCGCCGGCGAGAATCGATGCTCCCGGATGCGCCGGCAGTGCGTCGTCACCGATCCTCAGGGTGACGAAGCGACGGCGTTGCTGCTGCCTCCTTTTCACAGACAGGGCCTCGCGTCCGGGGAAGGCGGGCTTCTCGAGGTCGACAAAACGATCGAGAGCGCTCTCGAATGGATCGAATTCCGTTATAAGATCGGCCTTCCAATGACGATAACCCATCTCGATGCGCATCGACTCGATCGCGTGGGCGCCGAACCTCGCCATGCCATGCGGCTCCCCCGCCGATAGAAGCGTCTGATAGGCCGCCTGGGCGTATTCGACCGGGACATGCATCTCGAAGGCGTCTTCACCGGAAAAACTGACGGACATCGCCCGGGCCGCGACCCCGCCGACCTGCACGCCCTGGACCGCAAGCGACGGGAAGGTATTCCAGTCCGTATCCGGTGCAGCATGGGCCAAAACGGCTCGCGCTTTCGGGCCGGCGACCAGGAGGATGGTGTGGGTCGTCACTTCAGGCGTCAGGGTGATCGAGCCATCCGCAGGCAGATGCCCGCTCAACCAGTCGAGATCGTGCCGCTCGGCGGCTGCGGCCGATCCCCACCAGACCGTCGTCTCATCCAAGACGGCGAGCGTCGCCTCGCCGAGCACATGGCCCTGTTCGGTCAGGAAATAGCCGAGACCAACCTTCCCGGGACGGCGCGGCACGCGCCCGCAGATCAGGCGATCGAGCCAGTCGATCGCACCGTCGCCGCTGATCTCGATGCGATTGAAGCCGTTGATTTCGGCAAGCCCGACGTGGGTGTGGACGGCCTCGACCTCCGTCGCGACGATGTCATGCCAGTTGGGCCAGCGATGAGTCAGGCTGGGTTCGAATTCGGGAGCAGGCTTGAAGAACGCCGCCCGCTCCCATCCGTTGACCACGGCGAAGTCTGCGTCCGCCGCCTCGAGAAGCGGTGTCAGAGGGGTCGTGCGTAGTGGACGGCCGGCCGGACGATGCTCATGAGGGCGATGGAAGCGAAACTCGTTCCGATAGTCCTCGATCGCCTTCGCCGCCGCATAGGTCTCCGTCGCGTAGTCCCCAAACCGACGCGGGTCGAGCGCCCAGGTGTCGTACTCGGCCTCGCCATGCACCATCATCTGCGCGAGCAGCCAGCCATGGCCGCCACCTTCGCCGAGGCCCGCGCGCAGGCCGGTGATCGCCCAGGCATTGCGCCGACCGCCGATCGGTCCGACCAGCGGAATGCCATCCGGCGTATAGGTGATGGGACCGTTGATGATCGTGTGAATGCCTGTTTCCAAAAGGCAGGGCAAACGCTCGAAGACATTTTCGAGTACCGGCAGAACGCGGTCCGGGTCATCCGGGCAAAGGGCGCTCGTGAAATCCGGATCGATCCCCTCCAGGCCCCAGGTCCTGCAGTCCTGCTCATAAAAGCCGACCAGGAGACCCTGCTTTTCCTGCCTGGAATAGAAGTCGTCGGTCGGGCAACGGAGCAGCGGCACGCGCTTGTCGAAGGCCTCGATCGCCTCGATCGGCTCGGTCAGGAAATATTGATGCTCCATCGAGACCACCGGGAGATGCGCCCCCATCATCCGGCCGATCTCATTGCAGCGATAGCCGCCGGCATTGACGATATGTTCGGCGTCGATGTCACCCTTGTCGGTATGAACGATCCACTCGCCGCCGGGTTTTTGGGTGAGGCCGATGACTGGCGTCTGCCTCCGGATCTCGGCCCCGGCCTTTCGCGCGCGTCGCGCCAGGGCCTGGCAAAGCTGGGCCGGATCGATGTCGCCGTCCAGCGGATCCCAAAGCGCGCCCTTCAGTTTGTCCGTGGTGATCAGCGGGTGCCGGCGCGCGCATTCTTCCGGGTCGAGCAGCTCGAAGTCGACGCCCATCCCTTTGGCGACCGACATGAAATGTCGGTAACCGTCGATATGCCAATCCTCGGAGGCCAGCCGAAGGCCGCCGTCACCATGGTGATAGTTGATCGGATAGTCGGGATCGTCAGCGAGTTCCTTATAGAGACGGATCGAGCGGGACTTCAGGCCGACCATCACCTGGATCGCACCGAAATTCGTCACCTGCGCCGCCGAATGCCAGGTCGTGCCCGAGGTCAGCTCGTCCCGCTCCAGCAGCACCACGTCCGTCCAGCCCTCGCAGGTGAGGTGATAGAGCGCCGAGCATCCTGCAATGCCGCCGCCGATGATCACCACCCGCGCCGTCGTCCTCATGAGATGTTCCTTTGATAGCCGAACGTATTGCGCTCGAATGGGGCGCATAGGGAAGGGGCCAGCGATCCGCTGCCTGAAAAGCATTCATGCGATCGGGTGAAATGTAAATCCTCCGGCCAAGGCGCGGCTTTTTCGACTCCGGCGCCGCTTCCGGGGACGACAGGAGGTTGAATGGGCGACCCCGGAAGAAAAACTTCCCGTCGCGGCGGACGCGCCGCGCGACAAATAGAACGCCGCGCGCCTCAAAAGGCGAGCGCTGCCCCGCCCGGACAGATCGGCGGGCGCTACAAGCCCCTCGATGAAGCCGAGATCGTGGCGATCTATGGGACGGCGCTCAAGCTCCTCGCCGAGCTCGGCATGGGCCAGGCGCCGCCGAAACTCGTCGACGCGGCGACGGCGCGCGGGGCGGAGGTCAACGCACTCGGCCGTCTGGCCTTTCCGCGCGACATGGTCGAGGACGTCATCGCCGGAGCGGCCAAAGGCTTCGTCCTCTGTGGGCGCGATCCACACCACGACATCGAGATCGGCGGGGAACGGGTCTATTTCGGTACAGGCGGTGCTGCGGTTCAGACGCTCGATCTCGAAACCGGCCTCTATCGCCCCTCGACGCTCAAGGATCTCCACGACTTCGCCCGGCTGATCGACCGGCTTCCCAATATCAGCTGGTTCACCCGCTGCTGCATCGCGACGGACGTGCCGGACAGCTTCGAACTCGATCTCAACACCGCTTATGCGCTGATCCGCAACACCCGAAAGCCGGTGGGCACATCGTTTGCCCTCGGAGACCATGTCGCCCCGATCGTCGAGATGTTCGACATGGCGCTTGGCGGCGAGGGGCGGTTTCGCGAGCGGCCATTCTGCAAAGCCCATATCTCGCCGGTCGTCTCGCCCCTGCGCTTTGGCGAGGACGCCGTCGACGTTACCATCGCCTGCATCGAGCAGGGGATGCCGATCAACAGCATCATCGCGGCGCAATCCGGCGCGACGGCACCCGCGACGCTGGCAGGCTTCCTGGCGCAGTCCCTTGCGGAAACGCTGGCGGGCCTGGTCCTGGTCAATGTGTTTTCGCCCGGCTATCCCGTCATCTTCCCGAACTGGCCCTTCGTGATCGACCTCAGGACCGGCGCTTTCTGCGGCAGCGGCGGGGAAAGCGCCGTCCTGAACGCGGCGTCTGCACAGATCTCGAACTGGCTTGGGCTCCCCTCCGGCGTTGCGTCATCGATGGCCGATGCCAAGGCGGTGGATGCGCAGATGGGCGCTGAAAAGGCGCTGTCCGCCGTCGCCGCCGGCCTTGCCGGTGCGAACATGGTCTATGAGAGCGCCGGCATGATGGCCTCGCTCCTCGGTGCGAGCTTCGAGGCCTTTATCCTCGATGACGAGATGCTGAGCGCCGTTCACCGCACGATCCGCGGCATCGAGGTCGATGACGAGACGCTCGGCTTCGGGGCGATCAAGAGTGTCGTGCTCGGCGAGGGGCATTTTCTCGGTCACCCCTCGACCATGGCGGCGATGGAGCGCGACTACGCCTGGCCAAAGCTGGCCGATCGCGATGCGCCGATCACCTGGGCGGAAAAGGGTGCCGCCGACATCTGGGAACGAGCCAGGCGACAGGCGAAAGGGATCCTCACAGTTCATCATCCCGACTATCTTGGATGCTAGATGGATGCGCGCCTTCGCTCCAGATATCCGATACGTTGAGCGTGCGCGGGCCCACGGCCTCCTCTTTGCGGGACGAAGCTGATACGACGGCCGGCTCGGCTCCGTGCGTACGATCATATGGCGGGGACCAGAACGGCTCGACGAACCGGCACTGGACCATTCATCGGCTGATCGCTACCGTCGATGTAGTTTGCGCTGCAACAAACATTCACCGACGCCTGATCAATCAAGGAGAACTCCCATGGAGGCCAAGCTGAAACGCCTGGGACTGGCTGCTGTCGTTAGCACGGTCGCCCTGCCGGCCATGGCAGCCGATGTGGTCATCGGCGTGCCCAACTGGCCGTCGGTCCTCGCGACCGCGCATGTGCTGAAGGTGGCGATGGAAGAAAATCTCGGCCTCGAGGTCGAGCTGCAGAACGGCACCAATCCTGTCGTGTTCGAGGCGATGGATTCAGGCGCCATGCACGTCCATCCCGAGGTCTGGCTGCCGAACCAGCAGAACCTCTACGAGACCTACGTCACGGACAAGGGCACGGTGAAGCGCAACGACAACTTCGTCGCCGGCGATCAGGGCATGTGCGTGACCAAGGGCACCGCCGAACGCACCGGCATCGAGAACCTCGCGGATCTGACCGACCCCGACATGGCCGCCAGTTTCGACACGGACGGCGACGGCATGGGCGAGGTCTGGATCGGCGCCGCCGGCTGGGCGTCGACCAATGTCGAAAAGATCCGCGCCAAGTCCTATGGCTACGATGCCACCATGAACCTGAAGGAGATGGACGAGACCCTGGCGCTCGCCGAGGTCGACAATGCGGTCGCACAGGAGGAGAACATCGTCTTCTTCTGCTACACGCCGCACCACATGTTCGCGCTGCACGAGCTGGTCCAGCTGAAGGAGCCGGCTTACGATGAGGCGCAGTGGAACGTCATTCAGCCGACCGACGACCCGGAATGGCTGGAGAAGTCGAGCGCGCCGGTGGCCTGGAACACGGCGAACCTGCACATCCACTTCGCGACGGCGCTGGAAGAGGCGCAGCCCGCAGCGGCCGCCATGCTCGCCAATGTCGATCTCGACACCGACACCGTGTCGCAGATGACCTATGCGCTGGTGGTCGACAAGATGGACCCGGCCGAGTTCGCCGCCCAATGGGTCGCGGAGAACGGCGACCGCGTGGACGGCTGGCTGCAGTAGTCTTTTCGGACGTCGGCCGGCGTCGCGACCCGTGACGCCGGCCGGGGTTTCGTGTCACGCCTCTTTAGAAAGGCGGACCTGTGGATGATCAAGAGAGCGCCGGCGACCCCGTCTCTGACGATCGCGTCATCGAACTCGAAAGCGTGTGGAAAATCTTCGGTGACCGCGCCGAAGACGCCATGCGGGCGGTCGAGACCGAGGGGCTGACCAAGCCCGAAGTCCTGGAGCGATTCGGCTGCGTGGTCGGCATCGCGGATTGCTCCTTCACCGTGTCGCGGGGCGAAATCTTCTGCGTGATGGGCCTTTCCGGCTCCGGCAAGTCGACCATGGTGCGCCATCTCAATCGCCTGATCGAGCCGACCGCCGGCAGGATTTCCGTTCTCGGCGAGGACATGCTGTCCCTTGGCGGCGAGGCGCTTCGCACCATGCGCGCCATGCATATCGGCATGGTGTTCCAGCATATGGCGCTTCTCCCCCACCGCACCGTGCGCGACAATGTCGGCTTTCCGCTGCAGGTGCGCGGCGAGCCCAAATCGAAGCGCTGGGAGGTGTCGCAGCGCTGCCTTTCCATGGTCAATCTGGACGGCTACGAGGACCGCTTTCCGCGCGAATTGTCGGGCGGCATGCAGCAGCGCGTCGGTCTGGCGAGAGCGCTCGCCTCCGATCCCGAGGTGCTGCTGATGGACGAGCCGTTCTCGGCGCTCGACCCGCTGATCCGCCGCCAGCTGCAGGACCAGTTCATGGGCCTGTCCGCCGAGCTGAACAAGACGACGGTGTTCATCACCCACGACCTCGACGAGGCGATCCGCATCGGCAACCGCATCGCCATCATGAAGGACGGCCGCATCGTCCAGATCGGCACGCCCGAGGACATCGTCACCAAGCCCGCCGACGACTACGTCAAGGATTTCGTCGAGGGGATATCCAAGCTCAAGCTGGTGTTCGCCCACTCCATCATGGTGCCGCTCGATGAGTTTCAGGCGTCGAAGACGATCGACCTTTCGACCGCCGAGCGGGCGCCTCACGGCACCGATCTCGATCAGCTGATCGACATCACCACCACCACCGACATCCCGATCGTCATTCAGGATGACGACGGCCGGGACATCGGCGTGATCGACAAGACGACCCTCCTGAAGGGCATCCAGGGAGGCAAGGCATGAGCACCGATACCGGCCTTGAGCTCGGCCCCAAGTCGCTGTCGGCGTCGATCGACGATTTCGCCAAGGAGAACCACGACTACTACGAGGCCGAGTTCGAGAAGATCCAGGGCAGGACCGGCTTCGCCTGGTCCTGGAACAGGGCAGCGGCCGTGGGCGGCCCGCTCTGGGGCGCCTTTCGCGGGCTCTGGGGTTTCTTCTGGACCTTCCTGGTGCTGGAGCTTTTCGCCCTGGTGCAGCTCGGCCGCGGGCTTTGGGGCGATCTCGGCGCCGATCAGATGGCGCGCTACGAAAAGCTCGCCGGCAATATCGAGAACCGTCGGCAGCAGGCGGAAGAGGCCCTGGCCGCCGGCAACCAGGAAGCCGCGGATTCGGCGCTCAAGGTCGCGGACAATCTGCAAAAGGCTGCGGACCGGGCGCTCGCCGAAGCCGAAGCGGCGTCCGCCGAAGCGCTCACCATCCTCGGCGTCGGCCTCGGCCTTCTCCTCCTGATCAAGTTGATCGAGGGCTTTTACGCCAATGTCGCCTACGAAAAGCAGTATCTCCGCTGGCGCGCCAAGCCGGAAACCCTTTCCGGCACCAGCTTCGGCCGCGTCGCCTTCGGCGCGTTCTTGCTGCTCGGCATCTGGCCGCTGACCCTCTACCGCTTCACCTTCGCCGAACCCGCCGAGATCGTCACCGAATTCCCGATGAACAAGGAATGGTTCACCCCGGTCGCCAACTGGATGGAAGGTTGGTTCGACTGGCTGGCGACCGAGTTCGGCGACGTGTTCAAGGGCGTGACCGCCGCCATCCGCGCCGTGCTCGACGGCCTGGAAGTGGTGCTGGTGGAGACACCCTGGCCGGTGGTCATGCTGGTGATCGTGGTCATGGCCTGGCGCCTCGCCGGCCCGCGCGTCGCCGTGTTCACCGCAGCGGCGCTGGCCTATCTCGCCACCTTCGGGCTTTGGGAAGTCTCGATGGTGACCGTCGCCCTGCTCGGCGCCGCCGCCTTCCTCTGCCTCCTGTTCGGCATCCCGCTCGGCATCTGGTTCGGCAAGAGCCCCAAGGCCTATGCCGCCGCACTGCCGGTGCTCGATTTCATGCAGACCATGCCGGCCTTCGTCTACTTGATCCCGATCATCGCGTTCTTCGGCACCGGCAAGCCGCCCGGCGTTCTCGCCACCATCATCTTCGCCATGCCGCCTGTCATCCGCCTCACCGCGCTCGGCATGCGCCAGGTGCCCGAGGGCACCAAGGAAGCGGCGGTGGCATTCGGCTGCACCAAATGGCAGCTTTTGAAGAACGTCGAGATCCCGCTCGCCATGCCCTCGATCATGACCGGCATCAACCAGACCATCCTGATGTGCCTCTCCATGGTCGTCATCGCGTCCCTGATCGGTGCCGGCGGGCTCGGCGCCAACATCCTCGAAGCCCTGCAATATGCGGCCAAGGGCCAGGGCATGCTCGCCGGTCTCGCCATCCTGTTCTGCGCCATGGTGATCGACCGCATCATCCAGGGCATGTACCGACGGCGCATGCAGAACGCTTAGCGCACGAACCTCCGGACCATCTCTCTCTATGTCGCTGCACTACATGCCGAGAGGGCGCCGCTTCGTCACTACGCAAATCAAGCCCCACAGCTCTACATTGTTGTAGAGCCGGGCCGTGTCGACCGAGTTTGCGTCCGCTTCAGCCATCAAATCGGTCGCTCGGCGCCCTCGAAGACAAACGGGCGTCCAAAGAAGCAGATTCGCATAGCCTGCTGACAATCGAGAGGCAGTAGCGCCATGCTGTCAGGATCATGCCACATGCCCTGTAGTGCGCATTGCGCTGGGGAAGTTTGATGACGTCGCGCACCGAAACACGAGACGACAACATTCCGCTGGCGATAACCGTCATCCTTCTGACCGTGCTCGCACTGTCGCTGGGCGATGCGCTCATAAAGCAGACAAGCGCAAGCTTCGTCTTGCGGCAGATTTTCGTCTTGCGATCGATCATCGCAATCCCGATTCTGCTGGCGGCCATTCGGTATCGATACTTGTCGATGCTCCTGATGCCCTGAGCGATCGGCTGGGCAACTCTCAGAAGCCTGATGCTCACCCTGATGTGGGCGGCTTACTATGCCTGACTGCCGAATCTGGCGCTCTCTATCGCAGCCGCGGCCTACTACACCTTGCCGATCTTCATCACGCTGTTCTCCGCGCTTCTCACCGGCGAGAATTTCGGCAGGGTTGGCTGGATCGCCATTTCATTAGTCGTCCTTGAAAAGCGCCTAAGCCATTGAAGTTGTGAGTGCCGATAGCCGGAGACCAATATTCGAAAACACGGTTTTGGGGAGGCCGGCGCTGGTAATCTGGCTGCTTTTCGCCATCGGCCGCACGAGGGCGCTGATGAATCGCGCCAGGCGCGCGAGGACGAGCCGGAGGTTGTGCCCGGCTGCGGCGAGGAGCGCGTTGATCTTATCGCCGTCGGCGCCGAGGAGGTAGTTTCGGCCGAGCCGACCGTCATTCTTGGCATGGCCGATCATGGGCTCGATCGCGGAGCGCCGCTTCAGCTCGCGTTTCATGGTTGGGGTCAGACCGCGCTTGCTGCAGGAGATCATGACCTTGGCCTGGCCGTCGTAGTCGTTGCCGCGATAGCCCTTGTCGACGTAGAGGCGCTGGAGTGCTGCGCCGGTCATCCCTTCGGTCTTGGCGGCCGTGGCCTTCAAGGTGTGGCCGTCATACGGGTTGCCCTCGAACGCCATGGCGGCGATGAACAGGCCCTCGCGGTTGGTCGCAGCGATCCCGACCTTGCAGCCGAACTCGTAGCGTTTGTGCGCCTTTCCCTTGCTGATGCACACGACCTCAAGCACTTGAGGTCCCGGCGCATCCGTTTGAACTGCTTGGCGTGGGCGCAGCGTCCCGCCCCGCCTGCAGGCCTGGAAGGCCGAAGGTCGGGCTTGCCATGCCGGATCTTCGCCGCGATGCGTCTGCAGACCGGGACGCCTTCATCGCCGCCTTCTTGGCCAGGCGTGTGTGGCTCTGCCGCAGCTTGATGCCGGCCTTCTTCGCCTGACCCACCAGGGTGAGCAGCGCCTTCAGATAAAGTCGACTGTCCGTGGGGTGCGCGATCGCCTTCGGCTGCACGGTCGTCTCCACCGTTACCCGCTCCAAACTCGACGGCTTCACCGTCTCCGTCTCCAGGGCAACCGCCACCGTCGCCTTCAACACCTCCTCCAGGGCGTCGGGTCCGACCCGCTTGCGCCAGCGGGTCATCGAGGACGGATCGATCGGCAGGTCGTGCTGGAAAAACTCGAAGCCGCAGAAATACTGCCAATAGGCGTTCTCCACCCAGCGCTCCACCACCTCCTCGTCCGAGAGATTGTAGACGTGCTTCAGATAATGCAGCCCGACCATAAGCCGTGTCGGCTTCGCCGGACGACCGGTCGGTTTGAAGAATTTGCCGAAGGTCTCATCGAACGCCGACCACGGCATCAACGCCGCCAAACGCACCAGGCTGTGGCGCATGTTGATGATCGCATCGAGACGCTCGCGAAAGAGATCGGGATTGGCGCGGCCGCGGCGGGCAGGCTTCATGGAAAAAACACCGGAAATTGGGACTGCAGGAACCACTTCCCGGCATTATCTCACAGGCGTTTCCGCAAAAGAATCTCGCCGATTCAATCAGTTGAACCTTTCTTCATGGCGGACCCCACACTACACGACAGAATTGAGAAACAGGTGTAGCGCCGGGTGGCAACCCATGATTTTCAAAGGGCTTTCCTCTGCCAAGGAGCGCCCCAGTGAAGACCGGTCGGCTTGCCACCCTAACCTCGTTGCTATCCCCTTATGTCGAGTTGGGCAATCACCGTCTGCAGACGCTTTGCCTGCTGATCACGGCGATGGTCAGCGCCCGGACGGTCAACCCGAGCCATCTTGCGGCTGAGCGGGCGAGCGAGGTTTTGGTGGCTTCGACCTACCGCCGACTACAGCGCTTCTTTCAATATGTTCGACTGCCGGAGGGTTGGGCCGTAAAGGTGATCATCGCCCTCAGTGGGGCGCAGCCGCCCTGGCTTCCGTGCCTGGATCGAACCAATTGGAAGATCGGCAAGAAGGAGGCCAACATCCTGATGCTGGCCATCGTCACCCAGCGTTTTCGCGTCCCCTTGATGTCCCGGTCTGCAGCCGCATCGCGGCGAAGATCCGGCATGACAAGCCCGACCTTCGAGGCTTCGCCTCTGCAGGCGGGGACGTGGACCATTCTCGATCGGGCCGGCACCAGCAACACCGAGGAACGGATCGCGTTGCTCCGTCGCTATCTGGCACGCTTCGAGGCCGTCAGCATTCGGCTTCTGCTCGCCGACCGTGAGTTCATCGGATTGAAATGGTTGACTTTTCTCGATCAAAGCAAGGTTCCATTCGTCATCCGAATGAAGGAGAATCTCATCGTCAACACAAAGGACGGCCGAATCTTTCTCTCACCTCCCTCTTTCGGAGATGCCGTGGCCGGAAAACGATCGAAGCTGCCTTCGAGGCCCCAGGGGAGGCAACAGGCGAGGTGAGCGGCCGCGACCTCTCACTTCGTCTCGCCGTCTCGATCCCTCTCTTGATTGTCGCCAGCAATGTTCCGGCCGCCAATCCACGGAACGCCTACAAGCGCTGGGCGATCGAATGTTTGTTCGGTGACGCCGAGACGCGCGGCTTCAATCTCCAGAAGACAGGCGCGGTTGACCAGCGCTGACAAGCTTGGCCTCCAGTCCGATGGTGAGCTGTCGACCTCACTTCGTGGCGTATATCGCCGAGTATCTTCGCGATGGCAACTGGTCGCGAAGTTTCTCCGCCATCGCTGGTGATGGAATGTCGCGGGCCTGATTGGAAGCGCCGCGTGGCTTGATGGCTGCTTGGGCAATCGGAACCTCCGCCGCCGCCAATCCACGGCGATCAACGCCTATGGCGCAAGCTCCGCTGGGCGGCGCGCCGTGCCGGGCAGGACGATACTGAATGTTTGTTCGGCCAGTATGGATGCTGACTCGTTCGCAACAGGCTGACGGTTTTCTCGAGACCTGGGAACGCCGAGAACCTTGCGGCCCAGACAAGGATCATTGCTCGACATGCAATATTGGCGAGCAGGTTCAGAATCTCATCTTGCGGCACGCACAAAGACCCTTTGGCAAGACTTGACCTCCCTCTTCTTCGGATGCGCGGCCTTCGTTGATTGACCAGCGCTGACAAGCTTGGTGGCCAACAAAGCCCGATCCTCGGACTTGCCACGTGGTCGCGCTTGGGCCGACACGCGCCGCAATCGGCTTGGGTCTGCCGAAACACCGCGTGACCAAGCGCTGCCGCAAGCCGCTCCGTGTACGGCTCGCTACCAAAGTTCATCCTCCAGCTATAGCAAGATACTGAGAAACTACAATAATTTATGAAGCTACTTGCCGTGGTCGCGCTTGCCGTCGCTTGGGTCTGCCGCACCGCCACCGACCTCATGGGTACCAAAGCCCCCAAGCGCAAGAAGCATGGCTACTACGCAAAGTCATGGTGCCGCATCGGGTTCGATCCGAAGGAGCCTTGGAACAAAGCCAGAAAGAGCCATCGCATCCTGGGCAAAAATCCCTAAATCTTGCGCTGTCGTGTAGTGTGGGCGGACCCATTGGGTTTTGTCGGCGTGTGGTCGATCCTGAAACCGGCTGCCGGAGACTTCAATTTCTACGCGCTGTCGCCGCTGATCTCGGTGATCTTGTTTGCCTTGGCAATGATCCTGACGCGAACAAAGTGCCGAAACGAACACCCACTCATCTTGTCGCTGGCGCTCAACATTTCGTTTGTTATGGTTGGCCTTCTGGCTTCATTGCTCATCCTTCCCTTGGGCCAGGCCGATACTGGCGCGACAGCGCGCTCTTTCCTTGTCGGCTCATGGACGGCCATGGGATTTGGCGAGTGGGCGGCCATGACTCTTCTCGCCATGTCCATTCTCATCGGCAGCATTGGGGCCGCTATCGCATATCAGACAGGACCGTCGTCCATCGTTGCGACATGTGATTTTGCGTATGTGGGTTTCGCTGCGGTCTGGGGGCTCGTCTTCTTTGGCGAAGTTACCGACCGCATCGCGCTGTTGGGCATGCTCATGATCATTGGCACTGGGATTCTCACTGTTCGAAAGCGACGACTTTGGATCAGAGCGCACTTCTCGCTCCAAAGCCTCGACATCGAGATGGCCGCTCATCGGTCGAAGATCGGAAGCGATAGATCAATCCATCCGAGGCCGGTTCGATTTGAGGCGCTGTGCCGCTTGCCCGGACTATCGTTGTCGAAGCACATCGGTTCCAGCTCGCAGGCCTCGGTCGCGGGCCACGAAAAAGGCAGATCAGCGGCAGCTTGAGTCAAATCGCCAGATCGAGCCGGGGTTTCCAGAACGGGCGAAAGAGCTCGATCTTGGGGCAGCGGTTCATCACCACCTTCAAGCCGGCCTCCTCGGCAAGCCTCGCGGCGCGGTCGTCATGGACGCCGATCTGGCCCCAGAGCACCTTGGCGCCGATCGCAATGGCCTGCTCGGCGATGCCGTAGAGCTCCTCCTTGGGGCGGAACACCTCGACCATGTCCACCGGGCGGTCGATCTCGGCGAGCGAATGATAGACCCGGATGCCGCGGATCTCGGTGACATCGGGATTGGGATTGACCGGCAGCATCTCGTAGCCGGTCTCATGCAGGACGCGCAGCACGCCGTAGCTGAACTTGGTCTTGTCGGCGCTGGCGCCGACCATGGCGATGGTTTTGACCGAGCGCAGGATCTCCGCGATGTAGCCGGGCGGGTAGTCGTAGAGACGATCGATATCGGCCTCGGGCATCTAGGTCTCCTTCGGCGTCGCGATGTCCGCCTTCAGCTCGTGGGGCTCCAGCGGATCGAGGAAGGGATTTCGGTAAAGCTTGCCGTGGCTCTCGACGCCGATTTCGAGGGTGCAGTCCGCCACAGGCCTGGCGACGCAGAGCAACACATAGCCATGGGCGAGCTGGCGGTTGTTCAGGGCGGTCTGGCGGCGCTGGTCGACCTCGCCTGCGGTCAGCCTGGCGGCACAGGTGATGCAGCCGCCATATTTGCAGCCATAGGGCAGATCGACGCCCTGCTCGCGAAGCGTGTCGAGCAGAGGCCGCCTCGCATCGACCCGGTAGAACGCATCGCCGCGATTGGCGATGGTTATGGTGCAGGTGTGGCTCACACCCAGATGTCGCTGGTGCAGTCGCCGCCGGGATAGCGGGTTTCGTGGCAGCGGCTCGGCCCGTTGGGCTCCTTGCCGAAATCGACGATGAAGTCCTCGTTGATGCTCATGCCGCCGTTCTCGACGTCGCAGTCGATCATCACCATCACCCCGCCCTGGGTGCGGATCTCCGGGTAGAACTGGTTGTCCCAGGTCGAGAACAGGGAGGTGGTGACGTAGAGCCGCCTTCCGTCGAGCGAGAGCTGGAACATCTGCGGGCCGCCCGCGACCTTGACCCCGTTGACCTCGGGCGCCCTGCCCAGGAGCCCGCCCATCCAGACCTGGCCGGTCAGCTTCGGATGATGCGGATCGCTGATGTCGTACTGGCGCATGTCGCCGTGCAGCCAGTTGTTGAGATAGAGATATCTGTCGTCCATCGAGACCAGGATCGCCGACATCACGCCCGGCACCGGGATCGGCCATTCGGGATGGGGCTCGTTCTCGACGTCGATGATCTTCTCCCACTCCCATTGGCCCTCCTCGGACTTCCAGAAATGGATGACGTTGGAGCTGAGCGCCGCCCCGCAAAAGCCGTGGGTGCTGTCCGGGTCGTGGTGGAACTTGACCTCGAGCGGGATCAGCCCGTCCTCGCCGAGATATTTGGTCTCGACCGGCACGCGCTTTTCAAAGTCCCAAAAATGCAGGCGGCGGCCATATTTCAGATGGCCGACCTCCTCCAGGTCGAAGCCCGGCATGAAGGTGTTGGGGGCCGCCCATTCCGAGCTGACCATGACGTTGTGCCGGGGCTGATACCAGAAATCATAGCCGAACGGGATGTCGCCCATGGAGTTTTCCCAGCGGCCGACGATCTCGAAATCCTTGTTCAGATGCAGATAGCCGCCCGGCGCCTCGCCCTTGGCGTCGCCGAGGAACGAGATGATGATCTCCGAGCCCAGACAATGCACGGTGTGCGGCCCGGACAGATTGGCCTTGCCGCGGATCTCGGCACCCTCGATCAGTTTATGCAGGCGCGGCGCACGCGGGTTCGTGGCGGTGTCGACCACATGGATGTTGTTCGAGCGCACTCCCGGCACCAGCAGATATTTTCGCGACATCGAGCCATCGCCGTGGCAGGACGAGCAGGCGTTCCAGCCCATGTGATGCAGCTCGTCGCCGATCCCGGGCATCTCGAGGCGGTGGATCACTTGGGAGTAGGTCGGGCTTTCCGGATCCGCGTCCACCGTCGCCAGATAGTCCGGCTTCTGGATGCCGGTGCCGGTGTAGATCGCGATGGTGTAGAGCAGCTTTTCGCGCGGCGCCCTGATCGCGTCGGCCGGGCTGGCATAGCCCGGACCGCAGCAGGTCGTCTCGCCATTGGCTCCCATGTGATCCTCTCCATCCGGCATCGATTTTCGCTTGGCGCATGATGGGTTTAATCTTATAATATGAGACAAATGTCTGTAAAGTGAGAATCATGAGTCTCGATCGGATGATCAGCGTTCTGGAGGCCGTGGCGATCGCCGGGCGGGCGGTGTCGCCCGCCGACGTGCAGCGCGCCACCGGCCTGCCGCGCCCCACCTGCTACCGCCTGCTGCAGACCCTCGCCGAGCACCGGCTGCTGGATCAGCCGGACGGCGCCAGGCACTACGTCGTCGGCCAGCGGCTGAAGCGAATCGCCGTTCTCGGCCGGCCGGACGCCGATGTGCGCCAGGCGGCCGCGCCGACCCTCAAGGAAACGGCCGTCAGCTTCGGCGAGGCGGTTTTTCTCTCCCGCTTCCGGGATGGCGCGGTCGAGATCATCCATGTGGAAACGCCTGACGATGCCGCGCGCTCCTTCATCCACCCGGGGCTCGGCAACCGGCCGCTGCACGCCTGCTCCTGCTCGAAGGTCATCGCCGCCTTCGCCGACCGGGCGTTTCAAAGCGAAATCCTCTCGAAGCCTCTGCGCGCCTACACCGAACGGACGAAGACGCTGCCGGACGACATCGATCGCGAGTTCGCAGAAATCCGCAAGCGCGGCTTTGCGGAATGCATCGAGGAGATCGAGGTCGGCGTCTCGAGCGTCGCGGCGCCGATCCGCATCGGCGAGCTCGGCGTCCCGTTCAGCGTCGGCGCCACCGGCCCGATCCGCCGCTTCACCGATCGGCAGCGCGCAACCATCGGCGCCGGGCTGATCGCGGTCGCCGATCGGATTGCCGCCAGTCTGCAGCTGGCGCAGGCCGGCGCCTGACAGAGACCTTTCAGACGAACCATTTCCAGGAGGCGGCAGGCATGCGCTCGGACAAGCCGGAAACGTTGCAGAAAATCAGCTTCGGCACGCAGGTGCGGAAATCCCCCTATACGGACGCCGCGCTTCGCTGGGGTGCCAGGGGATTTTCGGTCTACAACCACATGTACATCCCGCGCGACTTCGGGGACCCGGTGCAGAATTTCTGGAACCTGGTGAACGGAGCGATCCTCTGCGACGTCGCCGTCGAGCGCCAGGTCGAGGTCACCGGCCCGGACGCCACACGGTTCATGCAGTATCTCAGCTGCCGGGATTTTTCGACCTGCGAGGTCGGCCAGTGCAAGTACGTCCTGCTCACCGACCAGGACGGCGGCGTCATCAACGATCCCATCATGCTGAAGCTCGCCGACGACCATTACTGGCTGTCGATCGCCGACAGCGACGTGCTGCTCTGGGCGAAGGGCCTTCTCGCGAACGCCGGCATGGACGTGCGCATCGCCGAGCCGGACGTGTCCCCCCTGCAGCTCCAGGGCCCGAGATCGCGCGACATCCTGCGCGCGGCCTTCGGCGACGGCCCGGCGGAACTCAGATATTACCGCTTCACCGAGCATGACTGGGATGGCGTGCCGCTGGTCATCTCGCGCACCGGCTGGTCGAGCGAGCTGGGCTACGAGATTTTTCTCAGGGACGGCTCAGCCGGCGATAGGCTCTGGGAGCATCTGATGGAGGTCGGGGGTCCGTTCGGGCTTCAGCCGGGACACACGTCGAGCATTCGCCGCATCGAAGCCGCGATGCTGTCCTATCACGCCGACATGACGCTCGACAACAATCCCTTCGAGCTCGGCATGGACCGTCTGGTCAATCTGGACAGGGAGGTCGACTTCGTCGGCAAGGCGGCGCTGAAGCGCATCAGGGACGAGGGCGTGACGCAGCGTCTCGTCGGTCTGGAGCTCGACGGTCCGCCGCTCATCGGTTCGAACGACGAGCATTGGCCCATCACCAAAGATGGTCAAATGATCGGTCGGGTCACGTCGGCGATCCATTCGCCGCGCCTGAACAAGAACATCGCGCTGGCCATGGTCGCCAGCCGACACGCCGAGATCGGCACGCGAATGATCGTCGAGACGCCGAGCGAAGCACGCAACGGCGAGGTCGTGCCCAAGCCGTTCTACGACCCCAAGAAATCGCTCGCATCACAACTTTAGATCATGCCGGGTCAGATGCGCGCCGCAATTCGCTCAGACCAGCTCGACGCCAAGCGGCACGGCGCGATCGACCGCATGTCCACGCTTGAGTCGGACGTTCTCCGCGGTCAGATCCGCCGGCGTCGCGTCGTCTAAGAATCGGTCTGGCCGACTGCCGTGCCCAGCGCCGGAGCTGGCTCTCGTGCACGCCGAATTCTGCTGCGACCTCGAACAGATGCGGCCCGCTCGTCTCGACACGCTCCACAGCCTGACGCCTGAACTCGTCCGCAGAATGCCGGCGCTTCTTCTTCTCCATCGGACACTTCTTTGCAAGTCAAAAGACCCATCAAGCAAAATTAGCCGAGGCCTATCGCAGGACCTCAACCTCCTCTTCCAGCTTCCTGTTCACGTGGTGGCTCATCCCAACAAGGAGACCATGGTCTCCCTGGCTCGTAACCCTTGTCGCCTGCGCTAACGTCGCGCGATTGACGGCGAACCCGGAGTGGGCCGATAATCTTGCCCACGGCTGAAGACAACGCTCGTCCTCTGACACGTCGCTTCGACCAGGAGAGGTCACTCGGCGGCTTCGTCGCCGAGCCGACGGGAGCAGCACCGATCGTTTGGCCGTCGATCTTGCTGGCCGGCATCAGGCCACCCGCGATGCTGGAGATGAAAAGCGCCCCCTGAATCTCATCCTTCGCGCCTTGTGATTTGGGGACATGTTGACGGGCAGCGTAGTGTCGATGATGGCCAGGCGGAACTCGCTGCCGAGGCTAAGGTGAAGCGAGGCGAACGAACCGAGGTCGAATCGATCCTCACTGAGGAAGGCTAAGCCGGGCAGCCAAGATTGACGACTAACAGTCCTTCGCATTGTGGCCTGAAATCAAGCTTCGGCAGCGAGCGATGTCGTCTGACCGAGGCGTCTCAGCAGCAAGTCGGTAAGGCCCGCAGCCGCAGCCATGCCGGCGAGCGCGACCAGCGCGGTCAGGGCCAGCACCGAGCAGCCGGTCATGCCGGCGCCGACGGACCAGCCGCCGCCGAACACCATGCCGATCACCAACCCGCCGAGGGCAGCGGTTCGGTCGTCGCCGAGCGCGTCGATGAGAACCGTCAGGTCAGGCATCGGGGACTTTCAGACACCAGCCGGCCAATATGCCTGCACCTATTCGACGCCCTTCCACGATCACTCCAGGCCTCAATCCTCAGCACATCTCAGCCTCGCTCGGTTTGGCCGGTGAACTTTGTGATCCGAATCATGGCGACAAGCCATGCGATGCATCAATGACACCGGCATCGGGCCATGTGGTTGGTTTCGCGAATGTACGCTGAAGGACGTCGGAAGATTTGCTAGCTGATGACGACGAAGTCGGGATGGTTGCCCCGCCATGCGACGCGGCGACTTGCCGGCATGGTGGCGAGCGCCGTCGACAGGGCATCCGCGAAGGTTGCGCGCTCGGCAATGACGCTTAGCCGGGTCGCGGCTGCGGACGGTCCGCCGCTGGACGGATCGAAAAGGTGGTGAAAGCGGCCAGTCGGTTCGAAGACGGTGCCTGCCGGGCTGGAGGTTGCGATCGCTTGGTCGACAAGCGCGAGCGGATCGTCGGGTGCACCCTCGATCGCCACCTGCCAGGGGCGGCCGTCCGGGCGCGTGCCGAGGGCGCGGATTTCGCCGAGGTCGATCAGGGTCTGCTCGATGCCGTGGGCGCGGAAAAGGTCGGCGACGCGATCGGTGATGTAGCCCTGGGCGATGCCGTTGAGGGTGATGGCCATGCCGGGGCGGGTGAAGCGGATCTTCGAGGGTGAGAGGTCGATGGCGTGGTGGTCGACCAGTGCTCGTGCTTCTGCGATCGCTGCGGCCGAAGGTCCGGCGGGATCGGCGGCAGGTCTAGCGAAATGATCAGCGTACAAATGCCATAGCGGCTGCACGGTGACGTCGAAGGCACCATCGGTGAGGGTGCTCACCTGACGGGCGGAGGCGAGGAGTGCGGTCATGTCCTGTGAGGTTGCCGCCAGCCGGCCGTCGCGGTTCAGCCTGGAGATTTCCGACTCGGACCGATAGAGGCTGAAAATGTTCTCCAGGCGCTCGATCTCATCGGCGGCGAGACGGATCAAATTCTGTGCCGTTGCCTTGTCCGGATGGATCAGGATGATCTCCGCCTTGGCACCGAGGGCTGTTCCCCGCCAGCGCCAGCGCGGCTGTGTGTTGGCGATCGTGTCGCCGGGCAGCAAGGCCAGGCCCGGGGCGGCGGCGATGACGGTGAGCAGGCGGCGGCGGCTGAGAACGGTCACATCGTCTCTCCCGCAATAGGTCCATCCGCGTCGAACTCGACAAAGATGTGCGCGGGCGTCACGTCGTCGAACGATACGACCCTGCCGCCATGGCGCGTGACAAAAGCGTTCGCCTTGCCCCGATCGGCAAATGGCACGACCTCCGCGAGGCCCATGCCACCGGTCGCATCGCTGCCCAGGACGTAGTGCGCGGCCTTCGCCTCCACCCATGCGCCCGGCATGATCGTCGCGAGGTCATCGCTGGCACCGGTGTCGCTCACATAGACGGCTCGAACGTCCTGGTTCTCCTCCGGCAGCATGGTGTAGGCGAACATGTCGCGCACCGAAGGAAACCACACGGGCTCCTCGGCTTCGCCCGCAAAGAGCTGCGCCTTGGGACCGGCATGCTCGGCGACGACCATGCTGCAATAGTGACCGATCGCATCGCCGGTGAGCTCGGCCGGCGGTGGTGGCGCCGCCGGCTGGTCACTGTCGCAGGCCGTGAGCAGCGTGAGGCCGATCAGGGCAAGTCGCGGAAGTCTCATGGCATCCTCCGTTGCAGGAGCCAGGCGGCGAGGCCGAGCGGGACGAGCGTCCAGACGACGAGTGCCAGCAGCGGCATGATCGCGGGGAGCGCGACCTGGTCGGCAAGACCGGCCATGCCGGTGAGCATGGCGCTGTCCGGCAGGCTCACAAGATTGTAGAGGCGATAAGCGTCCGCCGGGTTCGCCAGGAGGAGCGCCGGCAGCGTCCGGCTGCCGATCCAGCCGCCCTGATCGGCGACCAGGATGCCCAGAAGGCCGAGATCGTAAAGCAGCACGAGGCAGAGCCAGACGGCGAGGGCGAGACCGGCGGCGGCGCTGGTTTCGGTGCAAAGTGTGCTGATGGCGTAGCCGATGGCGAGGAAGGCGAGAGCGAGCAGGAGCGACGACCCAAGCATTCTGAGAAAGATGCAGAGGCCGACGGCACTGCCTCCCCAGAGCACGACGGCGGCGAGGCCATAGCCGATGACGGTCGCGAGCGCCAGGACAAGCGCGTGCCCTAAAAATTTGCCGGCAAGGAGCTGCCAGCGCGGCATCGGGTAGGTCAGGAGGAGGAGGAGCGTGCCGCGCTCCTGCTCGCCGGCGATGGCGTCGTGGGCCAGGAGAAGCGCGATCAGCGGCAGGAGGTAGATGCTGAGGCTGGCGAGGCTGATCGAGGTGGCGGTCAGCGGATCGACGCCTGTGGTGCCGGCGGGGGCGGTGCCGAGCAAAGCGAGTGCCAGCGCCAGGCCTGCCAGCAACAGGATCGCCAGCGCCACCCAGCGATTGCGCAGTCCCAGGCGAAACTCGTTGGCGGCGAGCGAGGCGACGGCGTTCATGCCTGGCTCCTGTCAACGCCGTCGGCCGCGCCGACCATAGCGACGTAGAGATCGTCGAGGCTGGGCTGAATGAGCTCGACGTCTTTGATGGTGTCGCCGAAGGCGGCGATCTGGGCGAGAGCCTTCATCTTGTCGGCCATGAGCACGGTGAGGCTGATGGTCTGGCCGTTGATCTCCTTCCCGTTCAAGGCCGATGCGATGCGCGTGCGGTCTGCATCGCGCACATGAAGGCGGATTCGGATCGGCAGCGCCACGTCCTGGCGGAGTTTCGAGAGCGGACCGCAGGCGACCAGGCGGCCGTCACGCATGATTGCGACGCGATCGGTGCGCGCTTCGAGCTCGGTCAGGAGGTGAGAGGAGAGGATGACGGTGGTGCCGGCAGCGGCGAGTTCGTCGACCATGGCATAGAAGCGCTGGCGTAGAAGAGGATCGAGACCGCTGGTGGGTTCGTCCAGCAGGAGCAGCTTCGGATCACCGAGGAGCGCCTGGGCGAGGCCGAGGCGCTGGCGCATGCCCTTGGAGTAGGTGCGGATGCGCTGATCGGTGGCGTCGGCGAGGCCGACCTTTTCGAGGAGTGCTGCGACGTTTTTTTTGTCGGCGGCTTTCAGGTGCGCGAGCAAAGTGAGGGCTTCGCGGCCGGTCATCGATCGATGAAACGCGATATTCTCCGGGAGGAAGGTGACGTGCTGTCTCGCGTTATCGCCGCCCGGCTTGCCACCGAAAACCGCAATGTCGCCGGCCGTCGGCGGCAGCAGCCCGAGGATCATCTTGAACAGCGTGGTCTTGCCGGCACCGTTATGGCCGATCAGGGCGAGGCGCTCGCCGGGCTCGACATCGAGCGTGACGCCGGCGACCGCGAGCTTGTCGCCGAAGCGCTTGCTCACATTGTCGAGTGAGAGGACGCCGTCGCTCATCGGCTCGCTCCCGCAAGCGCAGTCGACGCTCGGCTCATGAGCGGCGACGTATCGATCACGCCGCCGGGGTAGAGGGCGGGGAACTGGGTTTGCACCCAGCGCAGTAGCTGAAAGGCGGGGCTGTTGATCAGGAGCTTGGCGAGCGGATGGGTCCAGAGCACCTGGTCGATCATGTCGTTCGGGCGGTAGGCGCTGTCCGCGATGCCGTCGCCGTCGAGATCGAAGGCGGCGTGATCGCTCCAGTAATTTCCGCGGCCGTCGACCGACCAGTCGAGCCAGCGGGTGCCGACATATTTGACCTGGGTTTCGTTGCCGATGAAGGCGTTTTCGGTGAAGGCGTTGCGTTCGGAGCCGCCGGTGAAATGCACGCCGATCGGACAGCCCTCGAACCGGTTTCGTTCGAACCGGTTGCGATTGGCGTTGTAGATGAAGACGCATTTCTCGCCGCCATGCTCGACGACGTTGCCGGCGATCTCGCTGTAATTCGCGTAGTTCAGCATGATGCCGTGGTCGCGATCGTCGATCGAGACGTTATCCTTGACGATCAGGCGGTTCGAGAACATCAGGGCGAAGCCGATGTGATTGCCGATTGAGACGTTGCCCGAGACCTCGCTTTGGTTGGTGTACATGTAGTGCACGGCAAAGCGCAGCTTCTCAAAGTGATTGCCGCGGAACACATTCCGCCTGCTGGTATTGACGAAGATGCCGTCCCGGCCGAAGCGAAAGAGGTTGCCCTCGACGATCGAGCCCGGTGTATTCCAGAGATGCACGCCGTTGCCGCGCTCGTTCGGACGGAGATCCTGGCGGCCGGTGATCTCGTTGCCGCGGATGACGACATCCTCGGCCCCCTTGAGATTGACGCCGATCAGATTGTCGTCGAGGCAGTTGTTCTCGACATGCACACGATCACCTTCTTCCGTAACCAGTACGCCCGCGTCCATGGTCTCGAGCGACAGGCCGGAGCCGGTGATGGTCACGTCTTTGACGGTCACGTCGGGGGCGTCGATGGTGATGACGCTGCCTTCGCCGTCTCCCTGGATCAACGCACCATCGACCCCTCGAATGGTCAGCGGCTTGTCGATGACGACACGGCCTTCATAAACGCCCTCCTTAAGTTGGAGGGCAGCGCCCTCCACGGCTTGACTTGCGACCTCGCCAAGCGTGCCGGCGCCCGGCTCGACGATGACGGGCTCGGCCGCGAGCGTGGGTGCGGGCTGGCTCCAGAGGAACCAGCCCAGCACCAATGCTGAAAGTCGAGCCTGCACTGCCAGTGCTCAGGTGGAGCGGGGTTCGACGAACATGCGGCCGCGCATTTCCATGTGCAGCGCGTGGCAGAACCACTGGCAATAGAACCAGTGCACGCCCGGGCGATCGGCGGTGAAGGTCACGGACGCGGTGGCCTGCGGGCCGACCTCCATGGCGATGCCGTAGTTCGCGATCGTGAGGCCGTGGGTGAGGTCGTCGATGTCGTCCATGTTGGTGACGTAGAGGGTGACCTCGTCGCCCTGCTTGACCTGGAAGGTTTCGAGCGAGAAGGTGGGTGCTACCGAGTGCATGTAGACTCGGACCTTGTCGCCGTCGCGGATGACGTCCTCGCCCCAGTCGAGATCGACGCCGTCGGCCTCGGCTTGTTCGCGCGCGTCCTCCCAAGTCGGGTCGTCGCGCTGCCAGGTGCTGGCGGGGTTGACCAGGTCGCGGCGGACGATGATGCAGTCGTGCGGCTCGGCGAAGGTCGGGCCGTCATGCACCAGCTTCATCTCGTCGCCGGCGATGTCGATGAGCTGCTCGTTCTCGGGCTTCAAGGGGCCGACATTGATGTAGCGGTCCTTCGAGAACTTGTTGAGCGACACCAGCCATTTG
>CBDCTL010000011.1:0-130727 GCA_965222015.1 Geminicoccaceae bacterium | reverse complement strand
GGGGAGGCGAGATGAACCGCCTGACATCGAGATGAGGCTGTCGCCCGAAGAACAGGCCATGCTGGATGGCGAGCAGGGCCCCGCCCGCCGCTGGGCGATGGAGCACATGATCGGCGTCGGCCGGTTCTTCGACGCCGAAGATTTCGTGCCGGTGACCCAGGCGCACATGATGGCGGACACCGAATCGCTGGGCGAAGCGGGCATCGCCTTTGTCGAAGGCCTGGCGCGCCTTCCCGAGGAGCAGCGCCGCGTGCGCGTGCCGATGATCACCGATCCGCGCGGCATCGACTTCGACCACTACCGGACCCTGAAGCAGACCGACGCCATGGCGGCGCTGGAGCGGCGCGCGATCGACGCCTTCGAGGCGCTCGGCATTCTGATGACCGACACCTGCATCAACTACCAGACCATCATGCCGCCGCTCCGGGGCGAGCACCTCGCCTATGGCGACACCGGCGTCGTGATCTACTGCAATAGCGTGCTCGGCGCGCGCTCCAACTTCGAAGGCGGTCCCTCGGCGCTCGCCGCCGGCCTCACCGGCCGCACCCCGCGCTACGGCCTCCATCTGGACGAGCACCGCCGCGGCACCTGCCGCTTTCGCGTCGACGCCGAGCCCCGCGGGCTTGCGGATTGGGGGGCGCTCGGCGGGATCGTCGGCAGGCTGGCGGGCTCCTACTGGTCCGTGCCGGTGATCGAGGGAATCAAGGAACCGCCCGGCTCCGATGCCCTGAAGCATATGGGGGCGGCGATGGCGAGCTTCGGCTCCGTCCCGCTCTTCCACATCGTCGGCATCACGCCGGAGGCGCCCACGCTCGACGCCGTCGCGGATCCTTCGATGGGCGTCCAAACCATCGGAGAAGCGGAATTCTCCGCCTTCTACGGGTTCTATGAAGGCAAGGCCGACAAGGTCGACGTGGTCGTCTTCTCGGCGCCGCAGCTCTCGCTCGTGGAAATGCAGCAGGTCGCCGATCTGCTCGACGGCAAGACCGTCCACAAGGACACCACGCTCCTCACCGTGACCTCGCCGCAGGTGGCGGCGGACGCCGAGCGGCTCGGCATCACCCGGCGGATCGAGGCGTCCGGCGCGCTCGTCCTGAAGGGCATGTGCTTCTATCAGAGCTATGCCCGCGAGATGGCGGAGGCGAACGGCTGGAAGCGGCTCATGACCAATTCGGCGAAGCTCGTGAACATCATCGGCGGCTATGGCTATCAGCCGACGCTCGCCAGCATGGAGGACTGCGTCGCCTCGGCGGTCGCAGGCGAGGTCGTGCGATGACAGGCGCGGATCGGATCGAGCTTCGATGCCATGTCGGCATCGGCGAAGAGGTGACCGGCGAAGCGCTGGTCACCGACGACAATTTCTCCGCGCGCTACGATCTGGACCGCATCCGCGGAGTCTTTTCCCGCCCGCAGCACAAGCTCGCCGGCGAGAGCTATGTCGGCAAGGTGCTGGTGGTGCACACCGCCAAGGGCGGCGTGGCGACGGCCTGGATGCTGCACGAGATGGCCGCGCGCGACATGGCGCCGAAGGCGCTCCTCCTCAACCACGCCAACACCATCCTCGCCCAGGGCGCCGCCTTTGCCGGCACCGCGCTTTGCGACCGCTTCGAGGGCGGTGACGTGACGACGCTCATCGAGACGGGCGACCTCGTCACCGTCCGCCCGGAGCAGGGGCTGGTCATCGTGGAGCGCCGCCGCGCCTGAGCGGCGCGGACGTTCGGCCGCATTGCCGCGCTCGATTTGAGGCGTAAGGTTTGGATCCTGTCAGCCAGGAGACCGCCATGAACCTCCGCCGCTTTTCCGCCGTCGGCCTGTTCGCCGCCTGCCTCTCGTTCCCGGCCGCCGCCGGCGACATCACCGTCAGCGATGCCTGGGCGCGCGCGTCCGTGGGCGGCACAGGCGGGAACAGTGCCGCCTACATGACTTTGACGACGGAAGGGGAGGGCGATCGGCTGGTCGCCGTCGCCACCCCACTCGCCGCACGCGCCGAACTGCACGGCCACAGCATGGAGGACGGCGTCGCGAAGATGCACCCGGTCGACACCGTCGAGGTGACGCCGGACGAACCCGCCATCCTCGAGCCGGGCGGCCTGCACGTCATGCTGATGGGCCTGACGGAGGCGCTCGAAGTGGGCGCGTCCCTGCCACTGACCCTTTCCTTCGAAAAAGCCGGCGACATCACCGTCGACGCCACCGTCCACCCGCTCTCCCACCGCCCGAAGACCAAGCACCGGCACTGATCAGCGGGAAAGCACGTCCACCGTCCGCCGGCTGGCGGCGGTCAGACGCAGCGACCGCCATCGACTTCCATGATCAGGCCGGTCAGGAAATCGCTGTCGTCCGAGGCGAGGTGGAGGGCGGCGTTGGCGATGTCGCGCGGCTGGCTCATGCGCCCGAGCGGGATGGTCGAAAGGAACTTCTTTCGGTTCTCCGGCGTGTCCGGCATGCCCATGAAGGTTTCGAGCAGCGCCGTCTGGCCCATCACCGGCGCGATGCCGCAGACCCGTATGTTGTCGGGCGCCAGCTCGACCGCCATGGTCTTGGTGATGACGTTCGCCGCCCCTTTCGAGCCGTTGTACCAGGCAAGTCCCGGCCGCGGGCGGATGCCGGCGGTGGAGGTGACGTTGATGATCACGCCGCCGCCCTGTTGACGCATCGCCGGCACGGCCGCATGCGCCATATGAAAGAGCGACTTCACGTTCACGGCGTAGACGCGGTCGAACTCGGCCTCGTCGACGTCCAGCAGCGGGCTGTTCCTGTGGCTCACGCCGGCGTTGTTGACGACGATGTCGAGCCGGCCGAAAGCGCCGAGCGCCTCGTCCACCGCCGCCTTCACCGAGTCGCCGTCGGCGACGTCGCAGGCGATCGCGATCGCGGCCTCGCCGATGCTTCTGGCCACGCGCGCCGCCCCGTCTCCGTTGATGTCGAGCACCGCGACCCTGGCCCCCTCACGGGCGAAGGTCTCGGCGATTCCGGTGCCGAAGCCGGAAGCGGCTCCGGTGACGAGGGCGGTCTTGTCTTCGAGGCGCATCGGCAAATCCCCTGTCGAGCGTTGGATCGGAGGTGCGGCGAAAATCGGGCCCGTCCCGAGCGCCGCACCAGGTCACGATATTCAGCGAACCGGCGGCGATGCAAGGGCTGGAAGTGAGGATCGATGGACGCAGCCTGGCCGCCGCCCTATGATCCGTTCGCGATCGCCGCGCCGAAAGCAGGAGGTGGAAAGGTGCCCTATCGATCCGGACTGATGCCGATCCTGGCCATGATGGCGCTCGCCGGCGCCGTCGAAGCTGCCGAAGGTGATCATCGCTCCACCTATGCCGGCGAGGAAGCCCGTGAGATCAAATCCCTCTCCCAGGAAGACATCGACGATCTGCTCGAAGGACGCGGATGGGGCTTCGCCAAGGCCGCCGAGCTGAACGGGCTGCCCGGACCCGCCCATCTCCTGGAAATGAAGGACGAGATCGGCCTCGAGCCTGAGCAGGAGAGTGAGGTCCGGGCGCTGTTCGAAGCGATGCGGGCCGACGCGATGGCGCTCGGCGAGCAGCTGGTCGCCGGCGAACGCGATCTCGACCGCCTGTTCCGCTCGGGGGACGTCGATCCCGCGGAGATGGGGCGTCTGCTGGACAAGATCGAAAGCGTCCGCCGGGATCTGCGGGAGACACATCTTTCCGCCCATCTGAAGACGCCGGCGATCTTGAGCGACGACCAGATCGAGGCCTACAACCGTCTTCGCGGCTACGATTCCGACGACGACCCATGCGCCGCCGTGCCCGAAGGGCATGATCCGGCCATGTGGAAGAAACATAACGGCTGCGCCTGACGCGCTGGCGCCCGGCTCTCAGCCTTTCCGCATATAGAAGGGCTCGAGGAGCGTCATGCCCATATCTTTGGCCATCGCTTCGGCGGTCTCGATGTGGGGCCGGGCCTTTTCCTTCTGACCGTCCCGATCACGCAGCCGACCCAGACGAAGCTCGATCATCGCGACCAGCGGGCGCAGGCCGAGACTGTCCGCAAGCGCCCGCCCACCCTGATAGTTGACCAGCGCCGCCTGGCTGTCCGGAGCGTCGCCCGTGGCCAGGATGTCGCCGAAAATGCGAAGACCGTAGGCTTCGTGACCGCGTTCGCCGCGGCGCTGCGCAAGTGCGATGGCCTGCCGGGTGGTGGCGAGCGCATCCTTTCTCCGCCCCGCGAGCAGATAGGCTTCACCGAGCTGCATGCCCACCAGCGAGCGAAACAGTCCGAGGCCGATCCGCTCGTAGAGATCCTGCGCCTCCTCCAGCACCAGAACGCCTTCGTCGACACGGCCGGCCAGCGCCAGCACATGGCCGTAGAACCCTTTGATGAAAGGTGAAAGATAGGTGATGCTCCAGGTGTCGATGAGATCCACCGCCTTCTTCAGCGCCTTCACGCCCTCGTCGACCTCGCCCTTGATCTCATGGAAATAGCCGAGATCGTAATAGAGATGCGCGATGTTGAAGGGATGGCCGACCTCTTCGGCGATCGCCAGCGCCGCCTTCGCATGCACCATGCCCTCACCGAAAGCGCCGCGCTCGGCGAGGGACCAGACCAGCCACGAGCGTGCGATCACGGCCGGCACGAAGGGCAGGCCGCACCGATCGTGCATAAGCTTCCCGGTAAGACGCTCCACCACGCTCTGGAACGTCGACTCCGCCCGCTGATATTTTCCCGAGGTGATGAGCGGACAGCCGAGGTAGAAATGGGCTGCAACCTCAAGTGAAAGATCATCGGCCTCACGCGAGACCTCAAGGCCGTGCTCCGCCGTTTCCAGCGCCTCGTCCCATCGGCCGAGCTGCCAGAGGCTGGCGCTCTCGAAGACCGAGATCCAGCCCCGGCGCACGGGATCGTCGAGCTTCGCGACCAGCGGCGTGCTGCCGGCGAGGTGGGACAGGATCGCCTCGAATCGGCCCAGCACCCAGAGCGCATTTCGAAGCTCGAAGCGAAGGTCGATGACGCGCTCCAGCGTTTCCTTCGATTCGGGCAGCTGCTCGGCGACCTCCAGCGCCTGTTCGAAATCGGCGACCGCTTCCCTGATCCCGGCGCGATCCATCGCCTTGACGCCGGCGAGGTGAAGGTAGGTGAAGGCCTTGTCCCAAAGCTCGGCCTGACAGGCGTGATGGGCGAGGGTATCGATGCGCTCGATCACGTTGCTGCCGGTCTGCGCTTCTACGATATCGACGATTTTGGCGTGCAGTCGCTGCCGTTCGCTTCTCAGGATGGTGGCGTAGGCGGCGTCCTGCAGCAAAGCGTGCTTGAAGGTGTAGATGGCGGTCGGCGGTCGGCCCTGACGGTTGACCAGTCCCGACATCACCAGGCGATCGAGATCGTCGTGAAGCTGCTGTTCGTCGCGGTCGATCACCGCGCTCAACAGCTCGTAGGGGAATTCCCGACCAATCACCGCCGCGACCTGTGCGGTTTCCCTTGCCGCTTCGAGGCGATCGAGCCTGGCGACCAGCGAGGATTGAAGCGTGGCCGGAATAACCTCGTCGATGGCTGCCGAACCGTTTTCCTTCGAGACGTTCTCCAGGACCGTCTTGGTGAGCTCCTCGACGAACAGCGGCACGCCGTCGGAGCGGATGACGATCTGCTCCACCAGCGCTTCGAGCAAATTCGTTCCGGCGACCGCGGCGGCGATCTTCGCCGACTGGCTGCGGCCGAGACGGTTCAGCTTCAACAGGCTTACATGGGTGAAGTCCGGCCAGGGAGGCATGAAGTCCGGGCGATAGGTGATCAGGAGGTAGACGGCGTGATCGGCGATGTGGGAGATGATCTCGCCGATCATCTCGATGGTCGACGGATCGCTCCAATGAACGTCTTCGATCACGCAGAGCACGGGCTGACGACGGCTTTGCGCCAGCATGTGGTCGATCAGAATTTCGATGATGCGGTTTCTGAGCTGCTGCGGCGACAGCTCGAGAGGCCCGTAGCGCTTTTCGCCCGGCAGGGAGAGCAGCGTGGCGATGACGGGCGCCGCCTTTCGGACGTCGGCGCCGCGCCGCGCCACATAGGCCTCCATCTTCCCGAGCTTGGTCTCGGCGTCGTCGCCTGCCGCGAAGCCGGCGCCCGTACGCAACCGCTGCACGACTGGATGAAACGCGCTGTTGGTGTGCAGCTGCGAGCACTGGAAATGAAACGAGTAGTACGACTTGTCGGGCAGCGCGTCCCTGAAGTCCTGGACCATGCGCGACTTGCCGATGCCGGCTTCGCCGGCGAGCAGCATGACCCGGCCCTCGCCGGTGATCGCATGCGTCCACCCCTCGCGGATCAGCCCGCGTTCATGCTCGCGTCCGATCAGCTCGGTCAGCTCATGCCCGCGTGCAGCTTCGAAGCGGCTTTCGACTTCGGCTTCGCCGACCACGCGCCATGCCTGCACGGGCTCGTCGAAGCCCTTCAGCTCGAACTGGCCGATGTCTTCGAAGACGAAAGCGGTGCCGAGAAGGGAGCGTGTATGGGTACCGATCACGATCTTGCCGGCATTGGCGAGGCCCTGGAGCCGCGCGGCGAGATTGGGCGTTTCGCCGACCACGGCTTCCTTCTCGGAGATCTTGTCGCCGAGCAGATCACCGACCACCACCTCGCCCGTGGCGATGCCGATCCGCGTCTGCAGCGGCTCACCGCCCTGGATGCGCAGTGCCTCGACACCGGCGATCGCGTCCAGGGCCGCGCGCACAGCGCGTTCGGCCTGATCCTCGTAGGCCCGCGGCCAGCCGAAATAGGCGAGCACGCCGTCACCCAGAAACTTGGCGACATGTCCGCCATAACCGATGACGGCTGAGGAGACTGCATTGTGATAGCGCCGGAGAATGTCACGAAGCTGTTCCGGATCGAGCCGCCGCGACAGAGGCGTCGAGCCGACCAGATCGCAGAACATCACGGTCAGCTGGCGGCGTTCCGCATGGTGGCCCGAAGCGGCAGCCGGAGGCCGGCCGGTGTCTTGACCGGTCTCGATCTCGCCGGTCCTGACCGTTTCGGGCATGTCTCGGCGGGCGGCGATCGCGGCCAGCAGCATGCGCCGATGTCCGATCGAGAGGCCGAGCTCCTTCAGATCGTCCTCGGTCAGATAGTCGAGCGATCGAAAGTCGATATCCTGCTCGGCGAACGCCTCGGCATGCCGACCGAGGCCGAGGTCTTCGAGCCAGGTCTCGAACGCCTTGTCCAACGTCGCGTTCCCCGCAATGCGCCTGTCATCGGCGTCGCTTCCGCCGGATGTCACCGGTTCATGGAAGCTCTAGCACCTCGGACGAGCCCGGTTAAGGCTTTTCCGCCTGTCCGGCGAGAACGCCGCCGGGTTTCCGCCGTTCAGGACGACAGCTCGCAGCGGGGTACGCGCCTGCCATCGGTCAGATCAGGGACCAGACGCTCTTGGCGATCAGGGCAATGGCGCCGAGTGCTGCGAGCCAGAGCATCGAGCGCCTTGCGAGCGCATCGTCGATCGACCGCGCCAGCCAGCTCGCGAGGCCGTAGCCGGCCACCAGGCCCGGCAGCAGCGTCAGGCCGCGCATGACGCCCAGTCCGTCGAACAGCCCGGCACGATGCAGAGACAGGAGCGAGAGGACGCTCGCGATCGTGAAAATCAGCGCGATGGTCGCCCGCGCGACCCCTATGGCTGCGCGTTGATAGATCACGGCGAGCGCCGGTCCGTGCATGCCGGCCATGGTACCCATCAACCCGGCAATGCTGCCGGCGAGCGCGAAGGCGAGGGGAGATCGCCGGACCTCGAACCCGACCTGGCCGATCAGCAGGGCGACCAGCACCATGCCGCCGAAGATCGGCCCCGATGCGGCGGGCGGCAGGCTGACGAGGGCGAGCGCGCCGATCGCCGTGCCGACGATCAGCCCGGGAAGGAGGATTGGAAGCCCCTGCCAGTCGATCCTTCGCCGTCCGAAGAAGGCCATGGCGATCGAAAGGAAGAACATGGCGAAGAGGGAAGGGCCGGGCACGTAGCGAAGGTCGATCAACGCCAGAAGCGGTACGACGATCAGAGCGAAGCCGATGCCGGCAGATGCCTGGACGAAGGCCGCGAACGCCACCACAAGATTGGCGACGAGATGATCGATCACCGGGATGTCCGGCCGAGGTCTGACGATCGCACGCGCGACCGCGGCCGCCAGGGGACGGGTGAGCTGCTGTTCCGCTGCAGGATGCCCTCGCTCGATCGGTCGAAGAGGCATTCATTATAGAAGACGACCCCATGGAAGCCAGAGCGAGGCCTTCACTCAATCTGAGTGCGGTGCAGGCCGCATGTCGGTGAAGACCTCGGACATGGACAGATCCATGGCAAGCAGGATGCCGTCCTGAAAACGCGGGGGAACCGGTTCGGGCGACGCCTCCGCCAGCCACTTGTCGCGCTCGCCTTCGGGGAAGGTCGGGCCGACCAGCTTGCTTTCGAACGCCTCTCGCGGCTGTCCGCCTTCGTCTCCGGCGCCGATGCGCAACCAGAGTGGCTTCAGGCCTGGGCGTTCGCCGCGGAAAAGCTGGTTGTAGGGAACGTCCAGCCAGTCGGCGATGCGATCCTGCATCTCCGGCGACACCCGATCACGAAAGGCGAGCCAGCGAAAGACCTGATCGACCGAGCGGCCGATGCTGCTTGCCAGCTCCTCGCGGGTGCGCGCCTCGTTCTCCAGCTTGCGCTCCAGTCCGGTCGCCCAGAGCGGCTGGCGCCGCTGCGAGCGGAACCAGATCGCGCCACGGGTCTCGATCGCCTCCAGCGCCTGCCAGGAGAGCAGCCCCGCGAACAGGGCGATGACGCTCAGCACCGGCAGATTGAACGCCTGGCTGCCGTCGACAGCGCCGCCATTGCCGAGCGCCAGCTGTCCCGCCTTGAACAGCAGGAAGGCGGCGAGCGCCACGATCACGCCGAACACCGGACGGAACAGATGCCAGGTCAGCGAGCGTTTCGGCGGGTCGGTCAGCCAGTTGCCTTCGAGGGCGGTCTGGATGCTGTCCTTCGTGATGTAGATGACGCTGCCGATCGCGCCGACCACGAAGACAAAGAGGAGGGCGAGCGTCTCATGGGAGAGGGTCGCGATGCGCTGCGGGTCGAAGCCGACGCCGCTCGCGACCGACAGGAGCGGCGTCTCCGAGAGGCCTGCGAACGGCTTGAGCGTGGACTCGAAGCGGCCGACGGAATCGAACGCCTTCAAGATGGCGTCGGCCCGGGCGCGCCGGCCTTCGTCGTCCTCTTCCTCCAGTTCCGCGAGGCGATCGGCGACGGCCACGACACGGGTGCGCCGCCCCAGCTGGTCTTCCAGCTGCTGGATCGATTCCGAGAGTTCGCCTCTGGCGGCATCGAACGCGGCGAGGGCCGCCGTGCCCTTGACCGGCGGCTCTTCGGGCGTGGGTTCGTAGCTGATGTCTTCGGCCGGCATCTCCTGAATATCGTCGGAAACACCGCGCGCCTGATTGATCAGATCGGCCAGCTGGGCCGCTGCGATGAAGCTGCCGTCGATGTCGAGAAGGGTCGTCTCGATCGCGCCGATGCGGTGGTCGATGGCGTCGACGACCATGTCGATGTCGATCGCGCCTTTCTCATTCGCGGGCGGCGGCTCCTCGATATGCAGGTCTTCGGAGACATAGAAACGCTCGAGCTGCGCAAGCTCGTCCTTGAGGCCGTCGACCTGCGCGACAAGGAGTTCGACACCCGGCGAGGTCGGCACGCCGCGCCGGATCTCGGCGAAACCCGCTTCCAGCCGGCCGGTCAGCATCTCGAGTTCGAAACGATCTTCCCGGAGCCCGGCCGCATCCTGCTCGTCGGCGGCCAGAGCGGTGCCGGGCGCCGCGGGATCCTCCCGCATCTCCGCCTCGGTTTCGACGCTGCCGCTGAACCTTCGGAGCGTTCCGATATGCTTGCGTGCGTTTTCGAGATCGGAGACCAGCTTCAGCCCGGGCGTGCCGGTCTCGAGAGTCTGTTCGAGGTCGGCGACACTGCGAGCCAGTTTCTGGCTCGCCGACTGCCAGCGAGCGTTCGCGTCGACGGGATCGGCGGCGCGGGCAGACTCACCTTCGGCCGGTGGCTGCCGGATCGCCGGCGCTGGCCCATTGACACCATCGTCGATCACGCCCTTGGCGGCGCCGACCACGAGGGCGGCGGGATCGTCGCCCTGTTCGGGGTCGCGCCGTTCGGGTTCGCCCTGTTCAGGTTCGATCGCGTCGGGTTCGGTCGTGGTGAACTCTTCCGGCAGTTTGAAGTCCGACAGGCTTCTCTGGACTTTGCTCAGGCGGTCGAGCTTCACCGCGATCGAGGCGTAGGGCAGCACCTGGTCCTCCGGATAGGCGTCCGGATCCTCCAGCGTATCGTAGAGAACGCCCAGCACGCGGCTCGCCCGGTCGTGATCGCCGTTGGTCAGCTCCATGACCCGGCCTTGAAAATTGAGCGCCTCGTAGAGGGCCAGAATCGCGGTCAGGAGGAAGATCAGAATGAAGCCGAGAATGATCCAGCGCAGCAGGTTGAAGGTCGCATGATAGGCCGGCATCATCAGCCCCGCCCAGACACCCGGGAACGGATGCCGCCCGCGATTTCCCGCACCAGCCGCCGTCTCGCCGATCGCCGCCTTGCCAGTCATCCCGCAACCTCCGGCTCGATGTCGCATGGGATCGAAATCAATCGACCTCAGCGGCGGCGATGATAGAGTGGGACCGATCGATCCGGTGTGGCCTGCTTCACAATGCGTGAGTTTTTCGCCTTCCGTTACGCCATCTCCCGATGCCGCTCTTCCTCGTCCAGCGTCTGATCACGCTGGCTCTGACGCTGGTGATCGCGTCGGCCGTGATCTTCGCGGTGATGGAAGCCCTGCCCGGCGACATCGCGACCGTCGTGCTCGGAACCGGTGCGCGCGAGGACACGCTCGCCGCCTTTCGCGCCCAGCACGGCCTGGACCGTCCCTATGCCGAACGCTATGTCGCCTGGCTCGGCGAGCTTGCCCGCGGCGACCTCGGCGAGAGCTACACCTACAGCGTGCCGGTCAGCCGGCTGGTGCTCGACCGGTTGGCAATCTCGCTGCCGCTGGCGCTTTTGGGCATCATTCTCTCGACGGCGATCGCGATCCCGCTCGGCGTGCTCGCCGCCGCCCGCCACGGGCGATTGAGCGACCTTATGGTGATGGCGTTCAGCCAGCTCGGTGTCGCGATTCCGAATTTCTGGTTCGCGCTTCTCATGATCCTGGTCTTCGCGGTGCAGCTCGGCTGGCTGTCGACCGGCGGCTTCGCCGGCTGGGAAAGCGGCGTTCTGTCCGCACTCGGCTCGCTCCTGATGCCGGCGCTCGCCCTCGCTTTGCCGCAGGCCGCGATCCTCGCCCGGGTCACCCGATCGTCGGTGCTGGAAACCCTCGGCGAAGACTATGTCCGCACGGCGCGCGCCAAAGGCCTGTCCCGCAGCGCTGCGCTCTGGCGCCATGCGCTGCGCAACGCCATGATCCCGGTGGTCACCATCATGGGCCTGCAGTTCTCCTTTCTGCTGGCCGGGACCATCATCATCGAGAACGTGTTCTACCTTCCCGGCCTCGGCCGCCTGATCTTCCAGGCGATCTCGAACCGCGATCTGATCGTGGTGCGCAATCTCGTGCTCCTGCTGGCGGCGGCGGTGATCGTCATCAATTTTCTGGTCGATCTTCTCTACGCGGCCCTCGACCCCCGGATGCGCCTGGGCCGTGCCGATGATTAGGCAGCCGGGCCTGGTCGCCGGCCTCGTGATCAGTTCGGTGGTTCTGGCCGTCGCCGTCCTCTCCCTATTCTGGACGCCTCTGCCGTTCGCCGCACAGGACATCGCCAACCGGTTCGCGCCGGCTGGCGCCGAGCACTGGCTCGGCACCGACCAATATGGCCGCGACGTCGCCTCGATGATGATGCGGGGGGCGGCGAATTCGGTGCTGGTGGCGCTGGTCGCGGTCGGCATCGGCGCCGGTATCGGCGTGCCGCTCGGTGCTTTGGCCGCAGCGCGCGGCGGCTGGATCGACGAGATGGTGATGCGCTTTTCCGACTTCGCCTTCGCCTTTCCGGCCCTGCTGTCGGCGGTCATGATCACCGCGATCTTCGGACCGGGCGCCATCAACTCCATGATCGCGATCGGGATCTTCAACGTCCCTGTGTTCGCGCGGGTGACCCGTGGCGCGGCGCTCGCCGTCTGGCCGCGGGACTTCGTGCTCGCGGCGCGTGTCGCCGGGAAGGGATCGCTGCGCATCACCACCGACCACATCCTGCCGAATATCGCGGGCCTGCTGATCGTCCAGGCGACCATCCAGTTCGCGCTCGCCATTCTCGCCGAAGCCGGTCTCAGCTATCTCGGCCTCGGCACCCAGCCGCCGAACCCATCCTGGGGGAAGATGCTGAAGGACGCCCAGACACTTCTGCATCTCGCGCCCGGCCTCGCCATCCACCCGGGTCTGGCGATCATGATCACGGTGCTTGGCCTGAACCTGCTCGGCGACGGCCTGCGCGACCTGCTCGATCCCAAACTCCGCCGTCGTCGCTGAGGTCCCGCACCGGCGGATGTGAGGATCAGAGGTCGGCGATGATCGAGCGGGCGAGCGGAAGGTCGTCCGCCACCGGCTCGGGCTCGTCGCGCATGCAGAATTCCAGCCGCTCGATCACGCGGTCCATCACGTCCTCGATCGCCTCGTCGGTCATCGCCGCCAGCAGATCGGAGGTCGCCGGATCCAGGCAGGTGCCGTCCCGCGGCGCGGTGGTCGGCGAGTCTTCGAACATGTCCTTGACCAGGTATGCGGCCTTGAGCGGGTTCGCTTCCTGCAGGAAGCGGTAGACGAACAAGGTCACCATGAGTTCCCGATGAGCGCTGAGCTGCGCCAGCAGCGTGAGCTCGAACTGATTCATACCTCAATCCTCTGGCGAGCCGGCACGGCATTGCGCCGCTGCGATGGGATCACTATCGCCAGAAGGTCTTTCAATTCGGTTAACGAAAACGTCTTGGTTGCGAACAACCGGTGCGAGCCCTCGGTCTGCGGGCATCGCTCGACCCTGGTCCGTCGGGCAACGGCAAGGCTCGGCTTCGGACAATTCAGGCCTCGACCGGATCCTCGTCCTGCACGCGCCCGACGAAGGTGCGCGCGGCCATGCCCATGGTGGCGCCCTGTACCACCACCGAGAAGATCACCACGACGTAGGTCGCCGTCAGGATCAGCTCCTTCATCGGTCCGTCCGGTAGCGAGAGGGCCAGAGCGATCGAGATGCCGCCTCTGAGGCCGCCCCAGACCAGCACCGGGAGTGCGCCGCGGGTGAACGGCGTGAACCGGCGAAGGAGAGTGAACGGCGTGCCGACCGCGAGCGTGCGGGCGATCAGCACGAGCGGGATCGAAAGGAGGCCGGAGAGCAGATAGCCTGCGTCGAACACGATGGCGGCGATCTCCATGCCGATCAGCAGGAACAGCACGGAATTCAGGATCTCGTCGACCAGCGACCAGAAGCTGGTCAGATGCTCGCGGGTGCGGTCGCTCATGGCGAAGCGCGTGCCGTAATTGCCGATCAGAAGGCCAGCGATCGCCATGGCGATCGGTCCGGCGACATGCAGGCGAAGGGCGAGCGCGTAGCCGCCCATGACCACGGCGAGCGAGATCAGAACCTCCAGATTGTGCTCGTCGATCGCCTTCATGCTGCGATAGCCGATCCAGCCTGCGACCAGGCCGAGCGCTGCGCCGCCGAACGCCTCGACCACGAAAAGTTCGAGGGCATGCAGGGCGGAGAAGTCGCCGCCGCCGACCGCCGCCGCCAGACAGATCGAAAAGACCACGACGCCGACGCCGTCGTTGAACAGGCTTTCGCCGCCGATCTTGGCCTCGAGCTCGGGCGGCACCCGCGCCGACTTCAGGATCCCGAGCACCGCCACCGGATCGGTCGGGCTGATCAGCGCGCCGAACACCAGGCACCAGACCATCGGCACGTCGAGGCCGAGGAAGCCGGTCAGCAGCCTGAAGCCGAAGCCGACCACGAAGGTCGAGATCACGACCCCGAACAGCGCCATCGCCAGCACCGCCCAGCGGCGTTTCAGCAGCATTTGGAGGTCGATGTGCAATGCGCCCGCGAACAGCAGGAAGGACAGCATGGCGTCCAGCAGCACCTCGTCGAAGTCGATCCCCGCCAGAAAGGAGCGGACCGCCTCGCCGACCTGAAGGCCGGGAGCCGCTTTGTCCAGCGCGATCATCACAAGCGAGGCGAGCGCGCCCATGACCGTGAGGCCGATGGTGTGCGGCATGCGGAACCAGATGTAGTTCACATAGCCGAGGATCGCTGCGATCACCACCAGCACGGCGGCGGCTTCGAAGGGCGTGAAGGTCAAGATCGGGGCCTCTCGTGGCTGACTGCGTGCCCAGTCTCGTCATTGCGGCGAACCGCGCAAGCCCTTTGTGATTCCATGCATGCGCAGCGCGAAGCATGCCGTCGTCGACGGGGCCGTCCCGGCCCGTCCTCCTATCCGGTGGTCCGCCGCCAGGGCATTCATGCGTGATACCGCAGCACCTGGTGCAAGGTCCTTTGATCGCTTGGGCGCAATCGGCCGCCATCGGTGACGATCAGCAGGCCGTTAACATGAATTTAACCCTTGTCTGGGAGAGTTTCGGCTTTGGGCGACAGGGGACGGGGTTTGTCGCGGCAGGCTCTTTTGATCATCTTGATGCTGCTGGGATCCGAGATGTTCCACGGCGCCGCCGCAGCTGCCGCATCCGCGCCGGAGCGGATGCTCACGATCGGGCGGGCCACGCGCGACGTCGCGCTCGAGGAGAAACGTTGGTTCGAACTCCTGAAGCGGCTGAACCGACCGACCGACGGCACCGACCTGCCGAAGGTCGCCCTTCGCATGACCAGCAGCACGGCAGGGCTGCTCTGGGAATTCTGGGACGACAGAATTCAGGTTTTCGTCGGCGAGCCCTTCGTGGCCGCCAGCCTCATCCGCCAGATCGATGCCGTGCCGCTGTTCGTCATCGAAGACGAGGAGCCGTCGTCGCAGCGTGCGGTGATCATCGTCAAGGACGAGCGTGAAGACGCTGCGCCGGTGGAGTTGCTCGGCCGCCGGCTGGCCTTTTCACGTCATGGCTCGGGTCTCGCCCATTTACTGCCGCTGTCGACCCTGCTGCGTCGAGGGCTGAAGGCCAACGAGGTGATCGGCAACGTGCCGATCGCGCCCGATCGAATCGGCACGTTCCATCTTCGCGACGACCGCAGTCCGCTTATGTGGCTCTATCGTGCCGAGCCAGGCCCCTACGCCGCCGCCGTCTCCCTGGGCGACTTCCGCCGGGTCGCGCGCTCGCGTCCGGGATTGTTCAGACCGGTCCTGATGTCGCCGCGTATCCCGATCGCGGTCGCGATCGCATCGAATGCGGTCGATCCGGCGACGCGCCGCTCTCTCGCCGAACGCCTGGGTGAGGCGAGATCGGAACTGTTCGAGGCGCTCGGCGTGGCTAAGACCGCGCGCGCGACGTTTCGTCCGGTGACCATGGGCGATCCGGTGATCACCGATCTTCTGGAACGCATGACCATCGTCGAAACCGCGGCCGAGGTCATGCGGTGATCGCTTCGTTTCAGCCTCTCTGGAGGACCCTGGCCGGGAAATATGCCTCGTTGGTCGGGGCCTTGATTCTCGCTGCCGGCACCGCACTCGGAGTGACCAGCTACGTCGCCTTCGAAGATAGTCTCCGGACCCGATATTACGAGAGCACGGAACAGCTGGCGAAGCTTCTGGGCGAGTTCACCGCGAACTACATGTATGAACTACGGATCGGTGAGCTTCGTCTGGTCTTCCGTGAAGTTCAGGCGCGAAACGACGTGCTCTACGCCTATGCGGTGGACGGATCCGGCACGATTCTCGCCGATGGCTCGGAGCGGGACGGCCGCCTTCTCGATCTCGTCCGCGACCGGCTCGTCGAGGCGGTTCTGGAATCGCGGGCAAAAGTCGCCGAACTCGGGCGTGATTCGATCCACATGGCGATCCCGGTTCGTCTCGGGAGCGAAGAGATCGGCGTCGTGCGGCTCGGCATGTCGCTCGCCAGAGTGAACGCGGAGCTCGCAGCGACGCAGCGGACCTTGTTGGGCATCGCATTCTCTTTCGTCGTTATTGCGTTGCTGAGCACCTTCTATCTCCTGCACCGGACTGGCCGGCGCCTCAATCAGCTTCGGGCCAGCGCTCAAGCGGCGGCTGGCGGGGATTTCGACATCCGGGTCGACGGTCAGGGTGAGGCCGAGGTGCGAGAGCTTGCTCAGGCCTTCAATGCCATGCTGGACGCGATCGGCGAGCAGACCGAGAGGATCCATCGGCTCGCCTATTTCGATTCGCTGACCGGCGCCGCCAATCGCTCGCGTTTCCAGGAAAAGCTGGATGCAGGTCTGGCGCAATGCGACGGGGCCGGTTTGGAGCTGGCGACGATGTTCTTCGATCTGGACCGGTTCAAGCAGATCAACGACACGCTCGGCCACGCGGTCGGTGACGACATTCTCTGCGGTTTCAGCAACGTGATCGAGGGATGCCGACCGCGCGACGGTGGCGACCGCTGGTCGATGGTCGCACGGCTCGGGGGCGATGAGTTCACGATGCTGATCGTCGGCCGCGATGTCAGGACGACGGCCTCGAAGGTCGCCGAGAACATCCTCGAGACTCTGCGCAGACCGATCGCCGCCGGCGATCAGACTCTCGCGATCGGCACCAGCATCGGCATCGCCTGTTATCCCGACGATTCGAACTCCAAAAGTGAACTCCTGCAGGCCGCGGACATGGCCATGTATTCCGCCAAGGAAGCAGGTCGCAATACCTATCGCACCTTCGTCGATGCCATGCGTCATGGTCTGGTCGATCGGTTCGTTCTGGAAAGACAGCTACGGGAGGCGGTCGAGACCGAGAGCTTCGAGCTTCACTACCAGCCCGTAGTCTCGCTCGAGACCAACGCACCGATCGGTTTCGAGGCGCTGCTGCGCTGGCGCGACTCATCGGGTCGTCTCGTCTCGCCGGAGTCGTTCCTTTCGGTCGCCGAGGAGTCAGGCCTGATCCTGCCGATCGGTCACTGGGTCATGCGCGAAGCCTTTGCCCAGGCCCGACGCTGGCGCGAAACGTTCGGTCGAAACATCCAGGTCGGCATCAATCTTTCAGCAAGGCAGCTCGAACAGAGCGATCTGACGACACGGCTTCTCGATCTCCTGTGTGAGGATGGCGACGATGGTGGCTGGCTCACTTTGGAGATCACGGAAACCGTGGCGATGAATCAGCCCGAGGCGATCACGAAGTCGCTGGCGCCGCTCCGCGCCCGCGGCGTCCGCATTGCCATCGATGATTTCGGAACCGGTTATTCGAGCCTTTCGTGCCTCCAGGACTTCGCCTTCGACGCCTTGAAAATCGACAAATCCTTCGTCGCCGATCTGGTGGCGATCAACGGCAACAGCGAAGACCGCCGGCCTGGGCAAAGAGCAACCCCGAAACCGACCGACGCCGTCGATCACCGGCGCCATACCATCATCGAAGCCATTGTTCAGATGGCGCACGCTCTCGACTACCGCATCGTCGCCGAGGGCATCGAGACCGATATGCAGTGCGCCCTGCTGCGAGACGTCGGCTGCGAATTTGGTCAGGGCTATCTTTTCTGCAAACCGCTAAATGCCAGCGACGCGACGGCCTGGCTTCGCAAACGCATTTTCCATCGACAACATAATTCAACTTTGACGAGATTAACTTAAGATATTATATCCATCAAAAGGTTCGGATTCCGATTGGGTTTCGATGAAGAGATATCTTGCAGCTTTCGCCTTGCTGGCGATAGCTGCCATACCGCTCGATGGCATGTCGGCAGCTAGACCGGCGGATCTCGACGTGCTCACGCGATCGCTGAGTTTTCTGATCGATCCGCCGACCGGTGTCGTCGATCTCGCTGTCGTCTACGATTCGACATCCGATGCATCCACCACCGATGCCGCAGAAATCGTTGACCTTGCCAAGGCCAGGCACGGCCCGGGTTTCATGCTCAGCCCACGGTTGATCGACGAGCGAACGCTGGACTCTCTGGACAGCGCCGACCTCGTCCTTCTCGCCGCGGAGACGTCCGCCCTTCAGGCCCCCGTGTTCGCAAAGGCTCGTGCCAATCAGACGCTTGTGGTTTCCCTCCATCAAGACTGCATCGACCTCGGCTTTTGCGTCATGTGGGTCAAAGGTGAGCCGGACGTGCGCATCGTCTTGAACCGCGCGGCCGCGCAGTCTGTGAACGCACGCTTCAACACCACGTTTCGCATGATGGTTCAGGAGCGATGAGCGTGCGCTTCGTGACTGGCACGCTCAGCTGTCCGCTGGCGCCCGTCCTGTTCTCGTTCCTGACCGCATCGCAGGCATCGGCGCAGTCGATCGATCATGGAGGTCTTTCCGCCCTCTTCGGTGAAAGTGTCACCACCAGCGCCACCGGTCTGCCAAAACGCGGGAGCGAAGTGCCGGTTTCCATGAACATCATCACCGCGGAGCAGATCGCTCAAAGCGGTCTCCGCGAGATCCCCGAACTTCTCGCGCGCTATGCCAGGCTCGACATCATACGCTATACCGACGGCCAGTCCGAAATCGGCCTTCGCGGCAGCGCGCAGCCAATGAATCCGGCGCTTCTCGTTCTGGTCAACGGTCGCCAGGTCTACATCGATGCCTATGGCCTCACCGCCTGGCCGAGCGTGCCGGTCGAGATCGAGGAGATCCGCCAGATCGAGGTCGTCAAGGGGCCGAATACGGCCTTGTACGGCTTCAACGCCTTTGGCGGCGTGATCAACATCATCACCTACAACCCGATCTATGACAGCCGTTCAGCGGCGAGCGGCGCCGTCGGGGTCGAGCCCTCCGCACATGGTTCCGGCGCCGTGGTCGCACGCGAAGGGGCGATTGGTGTTCGGGCATCCGCCGGCATCGATCGTTCCGACGGCTACGCCGACGCGCTACCCGATCGAGTGACCGCTCTCGACGAGGACCCGGAGGCAACCCGTGCCGCCCTCGCGCTGGTTGGCGAGCTGGGTCCGGCCATCCATCTCGAAGCCGAGACGACGGCCTCGAATGTCGACCGCACCGACGTGACCGGAGGCCAGACCTGGTCGAAAAGCACCTACGATCAGCGTTCGTTGCGCGCCGCCCTGAGCGCCGATCATGCCAGCCTCGGGTTCTGGAAGCTTCAAGCCTACCACAACAAGAACGACATCGATCTCCTGTTCGAGATCGACGGCCAGGGCACCACGCAGGACCTTGCCATCGACAGCGACTTGACCGTCGCCAGCCTCGAAGGCCTGATCAAGCCGGTGCCGAAGCATAGTGCACGCCTGCTACTGGAGTATCGAGACACCCGTTCGAAGTTCGCTACTGGCTCACTGGCCGCTGGATCCGGTGGTGCCGACATCTTTGCGATCGGCGGGACCTGGTTCTGGGAAGTGACCGATTGGCTGGCCTGGACCGCCGCCGCCCGGGTCGACCATTTCGACATGTACCTGAACAGCGCGCCGCGCGGTTTCAGCTCGTCCGACTATGACCGGACACTGACCGAGCCCAGCTACAATGCGGGGCTGGTCGCGAAGGTCACGGATCGGGACACACTCCGGATTGCATCGGGTAGCGGCGTCCTTCTGCCGAGCCACATTGACCTCTTCTACAGCGTGCCGGCGCCGACCAATCCGCTGGGGATCACGGCGGTCAGCGGTGACCCCAGGATCGACCCGGCCAAGAACCTGAATGCCGAACTCGGATGGCGTCACGATGTCGGGCAGATCGACGCGGAACTGGACGCCAGTGTTTTCTGGCAGCGTCAGTCCGACCTTAAATCGGTATCGGGCCGTCCCTCGTCCCCGACGCTCGAGTCGATCGGCGGCGAAGTTCTGTCCGTGCCGCGCAATGTTGGCGATTCGGAGACGATCGGCGCCGAACTCGGCCTCGAAGGGCTGGTCGGCGAGCATTGGTCCTATCGTCTCGGCTATATGCTGCTCAGCGTCGACGACGACCTTGAGGTGAACCAGACCAACCGCGCCTTCGCGGTCGACTTCGAGGACTCGGCGCCGAGGCACAGCGTCGACCTCGGTCTGGGATACGTCGCCGATCCGTTTGACGTCAATCTCGCCTTTCGCTGGCAGTCCAAACGAACGCTGCTTTCGCCGAACGATACGCCCACCCGCGAGATCGGCACCGTCGACGTGGACAATGTTTTCGATCTGGGCGCGCGTCTCGGCTATCGATTGACTGAACAGCTCGATCTTTCCGTGGTCGGCACCAGCCTGCTGGGCGGCGCGGATTGGGGGCCGGGTGTCGATATCGACAGCCGGGTGCTGTTTACGCTTCGCTGGTCCTTCGACTAGGCCAGGTCCGGGGCTGCGGCCTATTGTTGAGCCGGGGCCTTCTCGAACGGCTTGTTTTCGGCGATGAAACGGGCGGCGAGGAGCAGGGCGCCCATGGTGAAGTCCTTGCCGTGCTCGTCGATCATCTCCGTCGAGAGGTCGGCCAATCGTTTGAAGAAACGATCCTTGCTGGCCTCCTCCGGTGTAAGCTGATCCGTCATGATGTCGCTCCTCGTGATGAACAGAGTCTTGTCGTTCTATTTGAAGATCTGGGCAGGAAGCTCCACGATCGCCGCCAATCCCTGGCTCGATCCCGTCGCAAGGCAGCCGGCGTCTTTCGACCATTTGATGGCGATCGTCGAGCCATGGCCTCCGGTCTTGATCATCATTTCGTCTGGCCTGCCGATCGAGGCGATGACCAGCATGCCGTTTTCGTAGCCGGCGGCGGCCAGCGGGCGGCTGGGGTGGCTGGCGACGGCTTCGACGGCGGCGAGGCTGGGCCTGCCGGTGGTCAGTGACTGCGGTGAAACGCCGTTTGATTTCAGAGGGTTGATCGGCCAGGCGATGATCCGGAAGGCGCCGCTGGTGACGAGGCTTTGGCCGTCGTGGCTCCAGTCGAGCGAGCGCACCGGGGCAGGGTAGTCGGAAAGCGTGATCACCGCGCTCCGGTCCGCGAGATGCCAGATGACGATGCCGCCTTTCTCCTGGCCCACTGCCAGAACGGTGCCGTCGGGGTTCCAGACCAGGGCATGGGGATGACGGCAAGGCGCCAGGCTGCCTGTTTTTGTCGGTTTTCTCGATATATTCCAGAGCGTTACGGCGTCTTCGCAGGCAACGGCGAGGCGGTCGCCCTCAGGCGAGAAGGCGAGTGCGCCGATGGGGCTCTCATGGTCGAGCGGCTCGGGACCGGCGCCTGGGGCCCGGATCAGGTGGACCCGGTGGTCGGCGGTCGCGCAGGCGAGATGGCCGGTGCTCCCGGCGTGATCCAGGGCGATGATCGGCGCGCCGAGCGGCTTGGAAAAAGGCGTGCGCTCGCCGCCGATCGTGACGCTGGACAGCGCACCGGATGCGTCACCGACGACGAAACCGTGCCTGCCGTAGTCGGAAAGTGCTACCGGCGTGCCCTCCTGCACGCTGAAGCGTGCAGGAGGCGGAAGGGGTTTGCTGCGCGGGAGAATCGACTGGCGGCCATCCTCGGCGCTGATGCGGATTCGCTTCGCCGCAGGCTCGGCGTCCTTGGTTCTGGCGATCGCCACCGACCCGTCCGCGAGCGCGAAGGCGACAGCGCCGTCGCTGCCGTCGAAAGCGAGGTCGGCCACCGGCGCATCCAGCTGCCAGGAACGGCCGAGCAGGCCAAATAAACTGAAATCCTCCGCTTCCATCCTGTCCATGTTTTTTTCCATTCTTTTTTGACTTTACTTCAGCTGTGCTATCTGGTGGTCGAGCGCGTCGAGCTGATCGGCGAGTTCATCGAGCTCGCGCTCGCAGTCGGCGCAGGCTTTGGCGGTGGCCTTGCAGCGGGCTTCGAGGGCGGCGCGCCGCAGGAGGTTTTCCGAGGTCTCCCCGTTCGCTTCGATCTCCTCGATACAGGCGAGCAGTTCGACCTCCGCACCGGAGCGGGTCTGGGTGTTCAGGAGCTGCTTCGAGTTATGTGCCGCGATCTTCTCGACCAGCGCCATCCGCTTTTGCATCAAATCGGCGATGTCGCTCATGATTTGTCCTCAGGCAAGTCGAGGCGAAGGCCTCTGGCCTCCTCGACGGCGGCGAGGATCTGCTGAAGGCCGCCGATGCCGGAGACGAAATGGGCCTCGGCCTTGTCGATGTAGGCTTGAAGGGTGTTCCAGATGTCGAGGCGCAACAGCTTTTGCGGATCGCCTTGCATGCGCTCGAAGTCCTGCAGGCGGAACTGGTGATGGAGGCCGATGCCCGTGGTGACGAACTCGGCGAGTTCGGCGCCATGGGTTTCGATGAAGGGCAGCAGCAGCGGGTGGTCGCCGAAGGTGATGCCGCGTTCTTCCAGCTCCTTTTGCACGAAGCCTTGAAAGTGTCGCTGCAGCAGATGCTGGCTGTCGGTGAGAAAGCGGACGGAGAGCACCAGATCCTGATCCGCGCGCGCCATGATCTCGCTGGCGGGGCCGGCTGCCTTTGGCTGCAGTCCTTCCGGGAGGTCGTCGCCTGTCGTCATGGCCGGTCCGCCGCGGGCGAAACTTCCCAGATGATCTCCTCGCCGTCCGTGCCGGCGAAGCCGTCGGCGACGCCGATGATGCCGTCTCCATGCTCCGTGGTGATCGCACGAAAAACCAGGTCGGCGAGCTGCCAGGCATTGTCGATGCCGGGGCTCTTGCCGCCGAAGAACTTGCTTGCAGCGAGGGAGAGCTCGAACTCGCCATGCCATTCGATGGTGACGGAGCCGATCGGCCTGTCCTCGAACAGAACCAGCAGGGAAAGAGCCTCGCTCTCGCCGGGCGAGCCGCGCGTGCGCTCTGTCATCTGAATGGCGTAGCCGCCCGCCGTCATGATGCCTGCCCCGACCTTTCCCGGCCGGCGCCAAGGTTGGTTCCCCTTCGCCGCGCCGACCGCGTTGCGCGTCGCCTTTTTTACAATAGTGATCAAGCATATAGGTGGCCGTCAACAGTCCGGTATTGAAAAAACCGGATATGAATGCAATAAATCATTGTTCAAACAAAAATTGTTAATTGAATATGTTTCGTTTTGATACATTTTGTGCCAATCGGCCTGTGCCAGAATAGAACAGTGACACAGTCCGCTCCACGACGTGTTTTGCTAACCCATTGACGAACAAGTCTAAAAAATTCTGGCACGGCCCTTGCTTCTATTGCCTTCACGAACAAGCCGATCCGACAGCGCCGCCGACACGGCGATGAACGGGTCGCCAAAGAACGAAGGAAGGGAAGCTGCATGGGCTCTTGGTTCGGGGATGAGAGCACCGTCGACCATCACATGACGATTGCGCCGAACGATCGTCGCGACATCGGTCTTTCGCCGTCGATCCTGCCCGAAAACGCGATCCGGGACCTTCGCCATCCCAATCCGGTCCGCCCGGTTTTCTCCAGCCCGACCGGCGCCGTGCGTGCTCCTACCCGCACGGACTGCGTTCGCCGCGCGAACCGTCGCTCGATTGGAGCACCGGGCGGACCGTCGAGTTTCCCGGCCGCGCCGCAAGGGCGCGTGACCGTCGTTGATCAACGCATCGTTGTTGTGGAGGACAGAACAGATGGCTGAAGGCTTGACCCTCAACAAGATCACCGCGCAGCGGGGCATCCCGGTGAGCGAGGCGGCGAAGAAGATCGCTGACCTGGGTTGGAATCCTTCCTACGTGCAGGAAGCGATGACCTTCCCGACCGACTACAAGATCACCAAGGCGCCGAAGGATCCGATGCGCCAGGTGCTCAGGTCCTACTTCCCGATGCAGGAAGAGAAGGACAACCGCGTCTATGGCGCCCTCGACGCCGCGCTCAGAGGCGACATGTTCAGGAATGTCGAGCCGCGCTGGGTCGAGTGGATGAAGCTGTTCCTGGCGATCATCCCCTTCCCCGAGATTTCGGCCGCCCGCTCCATGGCCATGGTCGGCCGTCTGGCGCCGGGTGAGGACCTCAGGACCGGGTTCACCATGCAGATGGTCGACGAGTTCCGTCACTCGACCATCCAGATGAACCTCAAGAAGTGGTACATGGAAAACTATATCGATCCCGCCGGGTTCGATATCACCGAGGCGGCGTTCGGCAAGTGCTACGCCACCACCATCGGCCGCCAGTTCGGTGAAGGCTTCATCACCGGTGATGCGATCACCTCGGCCAATGTTTACTTGACGGTCGTCGCTGAGACCGCTTTCACCAACACGCTGTTCGTCGCCATGCCGTCCGAGGCCGCGAGGAACGGCGACTATGCGCTGCCGACCGTGTTCCTGTCGGTTCAGTCCGATGAGAGCCGTCACATCGGCAACGGCCACTCCATGCTGATGTCGATGCTCAAGGAGCCGGAAAACCACCAGCTTCTCGAGCGCGATCTCAAATACGCCTTCTGGCAGAACCACGCGATCGTCGACGCCGCCATCGGCACCTTCATCGAATACGGCACCACCAACCGCGACAAGAACAAGGAATCCTACGCGGAAATGTGGCACCGGTGGATCTACGAGGACTACTACCGCACCTACATGCTGCCGCTCGAGAAATACGGCATCAAGATCCATCACGACGACGTCCAGGAGGCCTGGAAGCGCATCACCGAGAAGATGTACGTGCACACCGTCGGTCAGTTCTTCGCCGTCGGCTGGCCCGTCAACTTCTGGCGCATCGAAGCCCAGACCGACAAGGACTTCGAGTGGTTCGAGCACAAATATCCGGGCTGGTACGACCAGTTCGGCGAGTTCTGGAAGTGGTACGCGAAGCTCTCCAAGCCCGGCCAGAAGGTCATCACCTTCAACGAAGAGGTCGGCTACGTCTATCCGCACCGCTGCTGGAGCTGCCTGGTGCCCTGCCTGATCCGCGAGGACATGGTGGTCGAGGAAATCGACGGCAAGCTGCACACCTTCGCGCATGAGATCGACGCGTGGACGGTGAAGACCGCGTTCGCCGGCGAGTATGAAGGCCGTCCGACCCCGGCCATGGGCCGGTTCAGCGGCCGGCGCGAGTGGGAGACCTGCTACCACGGCTGGGATCTCGCGGATGCCATCGAGGATCTCGGCTTCGTCCGCACCGACGGCAAGACCCTGATCCCGCAGCCCCATCTCCGCTTCGACGACAAGGAGATGTGGACCCTCGACGACGTCAAGGGGCACACCCTGATGAGCCCGCTGACGCTGCTGCGCGAAATGTCCGACGAGGACCGCGAAGCGCATGTCGCCGAGTACAGGAAGGGCTTCACCATCAATCCTTGCAACTAAGGCTATGGGGCCGGCCGTCTTACGGCGGTCGGCCCGCTGCCTCCGGCGGCGGGTTCACGTTCGCACCTGGTCCCGGTGGTTCACGACCGAGTGAAAGTTCGTCGTTGCAGATGAATCCCCGGCGCACCTGACGGGAGGAAGGCGCGCCCCAGACGAAGCAAGAAGGGGATGGGGGGACTGATGAGCTCGAAAGAGGTCTATAACGTGCGCCTCGAGCCGGTCGGCATCGAGATGGAGGTCGAAGAGGACGAGACGGTCCTGGACGCTGCCTTCCGCCAGGGGATCGCCATTCCCCATGGCTGCAAGGAAGGTCAGTGCGCCAGCTGCAAGTCGATCCTGATCGATGGCGAGGTCGACCTCAAGAAATATTCCACCTTCGCGCTCAACGACATGGAGCGCGATCAGGATCACATCCTTCTTTGCCGGACCCTCGCGTTCAGTGATCTCGAAATCGAGCTTCTGAACTTCGACGAGGACCTGCTCGCCTACTCGATTCCGGTCAAGGACTTCGAGGCGGAGGTCACCGGCATCACGCCGCTTACCCACGACATCCGCCTGCTTGAAATCACGATCGACAAACCACTCAAGTTCTGGGCGGGCCAATATGTCGACATCACCCTACCGGACCAGGCGATTACCCGCTCGTTTTCCATGGCAAATCCGCCGAGCGAGACGGAGAAGCTTGCGTTCATCATCAAGCGATACGAAGGCGGCGCCTTCTCAGGACAGCTCGACGCCGGATCCGGGGGCGGCCTCGCCGTCGGAACCAGGCTCCAGCTCCGAGGACCGTTCGGTACCTGCCTCAGACGGGAAAAACGAGAAGGACCGCTGATCCTGGTGGGCGGCGGCTCCGGCATGTCGCCGCTCTGGTCGATCTTCCGGGATCACGTCGAAAGCGGCGAGCAGCGGCCTGTTCGGTTCTTCTACGGCGCCCGCTCGGAGCAGGATCTCTTTTACCGGGACGAGATCGAGGCGCTCGGCTCGAAGCTCGACGACTTCAAGTTCATCCCCGCACTCTCCGATCTCGGCGACGACTCCGACTGGAGCGGCGAGCGCGGCTTCATCCACGAAGTTCTGAAGGAACAGATCGGTGAGTTCGATCTGGACGATACGGGCGACGCCTATACCTGCGGTCCGCCTCCCATGATCGACGCGGTCATTCCGGTGCTGCAGATCGCCGGCCTCGATGGCGACCGCATCTTCTTCGACAAGTTCACCCAGGCCTCCGGTTAGGCGACGCGAACGCGCGCCGGTCCTAGGCGGCAGAGAGCAAAGGAAGGGAAAGGGGAACAACCATGGCGACCAATCCGACAGAAGTAAAATCCGGCGCTGCGGGCGCTGCTCAGTTCGTCGACAGCGACAGCCGCAAATATCGCTACTTCGAGCCGCGCGGCAAGCGGGCGACTCACTACGAAGACATGACCGTCGACGTGCAACCCGATCCCGAACGCTATCTGATGCAGGACTGGATCATCTCCTTTCCCGATGGCAAGGGCGCCTATGTCAAGGAGAACACGGCGGCGCTGAGCTCGAACTGGCATGCCTTCCGAGCACCCGATCAGGAGTGGGAGCGCACCCACTATCAGCGCCAGTCGACCATCGAAGGCATGATCCAGAACGTGGTGCAGAATGCCCGTCGGGCGGGTGCCGCCAAGCATTTCGACAAGGCCTGGGTGAAGGTGCTGCAAACGCATCTCGGTGCGTGGAAGCACGCGGAGTTCGGCCTCGGCACGTCGCTCATGCAGGCGCAGCGCTATGGCTACACCCAGATGATCAACAATGCCGTGCTCACCAACTCGTCCTACAAGCTGCGCTTCGCCCAGGACATCACCCTCTATCTCGCCGAGATCGGCATGGACATCGACGGCTTCGACGACGAGGCCGGCAAGAAGGCCTGGATGGAGAACGACCAGTGGATGCCGACGCGCGAAGCGGTCGAGAACATCATGGGCTCGGAGGACTATCTCGAGCAGTATTTCGCCACGAACATCTGCTTCGAGCCTCTGGTCGGCGAGTTGTTCCGCTCGGGCTTCATCATGCAGGCCGCGCCCTCCAACCGGGACTTCGTGACGCCGGCCGTCGTGTCCGCGGCCGAGGCTGACTTCGATCGCAATCTCGCGAACTGCACGGACCTCATCTACCTGCTCCTCGAGGACGAGAAGCACGCCAAGCACAACAAGAAGCTGTTCGAAGGCTGGTTGAAGAAGCACGCAGCACTCGGCCGGAAGGCGGCGCAGAGCCTGCAGCCGATCTGGTCGCAGCCCCACGGCAAGCCGATCCAGTTCACCGACGCCCAGGCGCAGTCCGAGGAACGTCTGAAGACCATCACCTCGCAGCTCGGCCTCAAATTGCCGAAATGAACCAATGAACCGGCGGGGAAACCCGGTGATCGGGCTTTCACGGAACGCCCGCTGACGATGCATCAAGCGGTCTTGCCAGACACGACGTCCGGCCGCCGCTGAAGGAAGCAAGGAGACAGCCGATATGGCGACGAACACCGGCTACCACAGCGACACCGTCTTCAAGAAGATGGACGAGATCAAGTTCGAGGACACGATCTCCCATCAGTGCGGCGTCACCATGAACGACAGCGTCGAGGCGCGCGCCATCGCCGAGCACATGGCCGGCAAGGAAAACGTGACCGTGACCTATCAGCCGGCGCTGATCCGCATCGACGGCGAGGGCACGATCACCTTCGACATGGAGGAGATCAGCGAGATCCTCGGCAAGGACATGACCGTCGAGATCTTCGAGGTGAACACCTCCACCCATTACGGCCGCATGGTGAAAGTCGACGACAACACCATCCGCCTCTACGGCAACATGGAAGAAATGTTCGAATTCATCGAGTAGGCGGCGCCTACTGGCTTGACTTGACGGGTCGGCAGCGCCGACGGGCTGAACTTGACGGAGACTGCGGGCGGCGTCGGAGCCTTGGAAGGGCGAGGACGCCGCCCAACGGGGGAGGTATGAAAAGATGTACAAGACGCCGGACGGAGAAGAGATCTTCATCATCGACGGGCACACTCACATGTGGGACGGCAGCCCGGACAATCAGCGGAACGTGCACGGCAAGCAGTTCGTCGAATGCTTCTACGCCTATCACACCGCGCTCAGCCCGCCGGACGAGCTCTGGACGCTGGAGCAGTTCGAGAAATACGGGCCGCAGAAGATGTACAACGACCTGTTCGTCGAAGGCCCCGACGACATGGCGATCCTGCAGAGCACGTATCTCAAGGATTTCTACAAGAAGGGCTTCAACACCATCGAGCAGAACGCCGAGGTGGCGAAGGCCTATCCCGACCGCTTCATCTGCAACGGCTCCTTCGATCCGCGCGACGGCGAGCTGGCGCTCGACTACATCCACTACATGAAGGAGGAGTTCGACATCCAGGGCGTGAAGCTCTACACCGCCGAGTGGAAGGGCGACTCGCGCGGCTGGAAGCTGAACGATCCGAACGCCTATCGCTGCTTCGAACTGTGCGACAAGCTCGGCATCAAGAACATCCATGTGCACAAGGGCCCGACCATCATCCCCTTGTCCAAGGATGCGTTCGACGTGCATGACGTCGACCACGCGGCGACCGATTTCCAGGGGCTGAACTGGATCATCGAGCATTGCGGACTGCCGCGTCTCGACGACTTCTGCTGGATCGCTGTGCAGGAGACCAACGTCTATGGCGGCCTCGCCGTGGCCATGCCGTTCATCCACGGCAAGCCGCATTACTTCAACGAGGTCATGGCCGAACTCCTGTTCTGGCTCGGCGAGGACAAGCTGCTGTTCGCGTCCGACTACGCGATCTGGACGCCGAAATGGATCGTCGACAAGTTCATGGCCTGGGAGCTGCCGGACGAGATCAAGAAGGAGCGCGGCGTCGATCTCACCATGGACGGCAAGAAAAAGATCATGGGGCTCAATGCCGCGAAGCTCTACGGCATCGACATCGACGAAAAGAAAAAGAAGCTGCAGAACGAGACCATCGCCATCGCGGCCGAGTAGGCCATGACGATGGCTTCGGATACTCGCGATCCCCGCGTCGCGGAGATCTGGCAAAGGTTGGGTGAGGTGACCGACCCGGAGCTCGACGAGCCGGTCACCGAGCTCGGCTTCGTCGAGCGGGTGGCGGTCGACGGCGACATGGTCGAGGTCGACTTCCGCCTGCCCACCTACTGGTGCGCCGCCAACTTCGCCTTCCTGATGGTCGACGACATCCGCATCGCGGTCGAGGGCGCTTCGTGGTGCCGAAGCGTGCGGCCCCGTCTGCTCGATCACATGTACGAGGACGAAGTGAATCGAGCAGCCGGCGGCGGCCGGTCGTTCAAGGATGTGTTCGATGATCTCGGCGCCGACGAAGCCCTCGACGACGTTCGCAAAAAGTTCCGGCTGAAGGCGTTTCAGCGCCGTCAGGAAATGGTGCTGCGGGGACTTCGCAGACTTGGTTTCGACGATCGTGCGATCGTCGAGATGGACGTCGCGACGCTCGAAGGCCTCACGATCGAAGACGAGGACGGGGCGAGGCAGAAGCCTCGGTATCTCCGCATCCTGCGTGAGTTCGGATTGGCGAATAGCTCGAATGATCCGGCAGTCGTCACGGCGCTCGGCGATCGCATCCCCGAAGATGCGTTCGAAGAGTATCTCGGGGAACTCCGCGGCGTGCGGATCAACATGGAGTTCAACGGCGCGATCTGCCGGGGGCTTTTGTCGACCCGTTACAAGGAGGCGAAGCTCGACGGGGACGAGCCGACGCTGGTCGATTTCATTCACGGCAACGTCCCACCCAGGACGCCGGCCCGAGCGGAGTAAGCGGAGAGCGGACCAGGTTCCCAAAAAATCTCGATTGAACGAGCTGCATCAGACAGGGAGTGAACATCGATGGCGAAGAAACTGCTTCACGATGCCGAGGCGCGCCGCGCGCTCGCGCGGGGTGTCGAGCAACTGACCAAGGCGGTGGAGAGTACGCTCGGGCCGAAGGGCATGAACGCGATGATCGATCTGCCCGTGGGGACGCCGATCGTGTCGCGCGACGGCGTCAGCATCGCCGCCGAGATCGAGCTGCCCGACCGTTTCGAGAACATGGGTGCTCAGGTCGTTCGAGAAGTGTCGTACCAGACCAACGAGGTCGCGGGTGACGGCACCACCACGGCGACGGTGCTCGCCAACGCACTCATTCAAGGCGGTATCCAGGCGCTGGAGAATGGGGCGAACGCGGTCAATCTCACCAGGGGCATCGATCAGGCGGTCGCGGTGATCGTGGACGCACTGAAAGGCTCGGCGACGCCGGTCGCCAACGGCTCGCTGAAGTCGGTCGCTTCCATTGCGGCGGGCGATGACGGCATCGGCGGGATGGTCGCCGAGGCGATCGAGCGGGTGGGTGCCGACGGCATCATCACGTCCGATTTCGGCGTCACCGTGGAAAACAGCCTGTCGGTGATCGAGGGCATGTCCTTCGATCGCGGCTACGTCTCCCACCACATGGTGACCGACGTCGAGAGAATGGAGGCGGTGCTCGACAAGCCGTACATCCTTTTGACCGACCTCAAGATCAAGCAGCCTTCCGAACTCGAAAACATACGCAATGCCGTCCGCGCAACGGACCGTCCCCTGCTGATCGTCGCCGAGGAAATTTCGCCCGAGGTGCTGATGACGCTTCTTAGCGAGGACGGCAAAGGCAGGATCCTCGTCGTGCATCCACCGGAATACGGTCATTGGCGAAAGGCGATGATGGAGGATCTCGGCATCCTCACCGGCGGGCGCGTCATCGCGCGTGATCTCGGCGGGCGCCTCGAAAACGTCATGCTCGACGACCTTGGCCAATGCGAGCAGGTGAAGACCAGCGGCTCGGAGACCATCATCACCCGCGGCGCCGGCGACCCGGAGGCGATCGCCGCGCGCCGCGCGCAGGTCACGCGCATGTATCACGAGGCGCCGCCCAATATCGAGCAGGACAAGCTGAAGGAGCGCCTCGCCAAGCTGACAGGCGGCACGGCGGTCATCTATGCGGGCGGCGTCACCCCGGTCGAGCAGAGGCGGCGCATCCAGCTGATCGACGACGCACTCAGCGCCGCACGCGCTGCGGCGGAAGAAGGCATCGTCCCCGGCGGCGGCACCGCGCTGGCGCAGGCAGCACCCGCCCTCGAAGCGCTGCTCGGCCAGGCGATCGGCGATATCGGCACGGGCGTCCTGCTGGTGCAGAGTGTGCTCGCACGGCCGGTCGCCTGCATCGCCGCCAATGCCGGGCATGACCCGACGGCGGTAGTCGAGCGCGTCGTGCAGTCCCCTGCGGGCACCGGCTTCGATGCCACCTCCGAGGACTATGCGGACATGGCCTCGGCCGGCGTGATCGATCCGGTGCGCGTCACCTATACCGCGCTCCAGAACGCCGCCTCGGTCGCGACCCTGGTGCTGACCACCAACACCCTGGTCGGCGACATGTCCGAAGCGCCCGACCCGACGGCAGGCCCGGCGCTCGGCGGCGGCGCTGAGTACCTAGGCAGAGAGTAACAGGCGCATTCAAGCACCGACAAAGTGAATCAAGTCCCGACGGGACCGGAGAGAAAAATGAAAGCGGCACGCCTCTACGACTACGACGAGAAGATGAATGTCGAGCTGAAGCTGGAGGAGGTTTCTGCGCCGACCGTGAACGCGCCGGACGAGGTGATCGTCAAGGTGGGGGCTGCAGGGCTTTGCCGTACCGACCTGCACATCATCGAGGGCGTGTGGCGCGACGTCATGGACCCGGAAGGGGGCCTTCTGCCCTACATCATGGGGCATGAGAATGCGGGCTGGGTGGAGGATGTCGGCAGCGGCGTGACCTCGGTGAAGCCGGGCGACGCGGTCATCTGCCACCCGCTTCGCTCCTGCGGCATCTGTCTGAACTGCCGCCATGGCGAAGACATGTACTGCGAAAACGGTCTTTTTCCGGGTCTCGGCCTGGACGGCGGTTTCGCGGAATATTTCAAGACCAATGAGCGCGCGCTGATCAAGCTCAACAAGAACGTCATGCCGGTGGACGTAGCGCCCATGGCCGATGCCGGCATCACCGCCTATCGCGTCGCCAAGCGCGCGGCGAAGCTGCTCTATCCCGGCACCTACTGCGTGCTGATCGGCATCGGCGGCCTCGGGCATATCGCGTTGCAGTGCCTGCACGAACTCTGCGGCGCGAGAACGATCGCCGTCGACCGCAGCCCGCACGCCCAGGAACTCTCCAGGAAATACGGCGCCCATCACGTGCTCGACGGCGGCCCCGACATCGTCGAGGAAATCCAGGAGATCACCGGCGGCGGCGCGCATGTGGTGATCGACTTCGTCGGCGAGCTCGGCGTCGAAAACATCGCCTGGAAGATGCTGCGCCAGGGCGGGCAGTATTTCATCGTCGGCTATGGCGGCAAGATCGAGATCCCGACCGTGCACATGATCATCAACGAGGTCCAGGTCGGCGGCTCGCTGGTCGGCAACTATCGCGAGCTGGTCGAGCTGATGGAGCTGAACGCCGAAGGCCGGGTCGAGATGCACAAGAGCGAATACGCGCTCGGCGAGATCAACAAGGCGATCGAGGACTTCAAGGCCGCCAACATCGCCGGCCGAGCCGTAATAGTCCCATAGCAGCAGCGTGCTGCACCATTGACTTGGGGGGAGACTGCTGTGAGCGATACGACGACATTCGACGAAGCCGACGCCAAGGCCGAGCCTTGCTTCAGGCTTATCTATCGAAGCCGCAGCCTCCTCCCCGAGGGCCAGGAGGGCGAGGCGGAACTTGCCGAGATCCTGAAGGTCGCGCGCCACAACAACCAGAAGCTCGGAGTCACCGGCGCGCTGATTCTTTACCAGGAAAAAGGCCGCTTCGCTCAGGTGCTGGAAGGCCCTGAAGACACGGTCAAGGCGCTGATCGACAGCATCAAGAAGGACCCGCGCCACGACAGCGTCGAAATCCGAGAGGCTGGCGACGCGCCAGCGCGGCTGTTTACGCGGTGGGCCATGGCGCTGGTTCTCGAACACCAAGAGCCGGACCAGCCCCTGATCGGGACGTCGGGCGGCGTTGCGGAGGCCGCGCCGTGGCGCGTGACGCCGGAACAGGAGGCCGTGCTGACCCGCCTGCGCGACATGACGCGGGGGTACGGTCGGGGGTACTGAGCGGCGACGCGCCGCGGCGTCGACATTGGGGCTGACGGTCGATCCCTCGTTTGAGAATTGAAGCGGGCTGAATGCGGCAAGCGCGATGATATGGCGGCAGGACCCTGACGCGCACCGAGCCAGCTTCGGCGGCCAGTCTGGCCCGACCGCGCCTTTCGCGATGCTCAACGCATCGCGCTCAAAGGAGAAAGCTGCGTAAACCGATCAGGATCGTGCCCGCTTCACGATTGGCAACGCCGTCCGGCTCCGTCGGAATCGAAAAAGATCGGCCGAACGCGGCTTCCGGCCCGGCAATCGGGCTCAGCGGGTCGCGGCGTCCGTGAAGTTGCCGAGCGCACCCCGGATCTTGCCGATCACCTCGTCGCGCCCCTCGATCCCATGGCGGGCCTGCAGATAGCCGATGTCGTTGTAGACGAGATGCACCTGGCCGTCCGCGTCTTCGTAGGCGAGCGCCTTTTGCGGCAAGTCGATGGCCGTGGTCGGGGCAGCGGTCATCAGCGGCGTGCCGAGCTTGGGATTGCCGAAGATCAAAAGCTGGGTCGGCGGCAGATCGAGACCGGCGGCCTCGGCGCCGGCCTGATGGTCGACGCGGGCGAAGATCGTCAGACCCTTTTCCTCGAGCGCGGCCTGGAGCCGGTCGATGGTCTCCTCGACGGAATGGTTGCTGGGTTTGACGACCAGCCCATCGGCTGCCATCGCCGACGTGGCGAGGCAGCAGAAAATCGCGGCGGCAACGGCTTTCAGCATAGTCTCCTCCTGAATTCTCAACGCTGCATGGCCGAGCGCACGACCGACGTCTGCAGCCAGATGGGCTCCTCCGAATTGAAATACTGTCTTCGGCGAGCCGTTGTCGACATGGAATCCGCCGCTTGCGGAGGTTTTCGCTCACATTACCGTGACGTCACGCGGCGCGGGCGGCCGATCGATGAGGAGTCGCGGCGAAACAACGGGATAGGCCGGATCGAACCCTGGTGAGCTCAGGCCGTCTGGGTGACGGATCCGGCCCGCCGGTCGGTTCGGGCCTGCTGCTGATGCAGTGCGGCGTTCGCGAGACCCGCAATGTTCGCAGGCGTCGTCGGCTCGGCGAGAAGATAACCCTGCGCCTCGTCGCAGCCGTAATGCTTCAGGATATCGAGCTGGGCTTCCGTCTCGACGCCTTCGGCGATCACCTGCATGTTGAGGCCGTGCGCCATGCCGATGATCGCCCGGGCAAGCGCCGCGTCGCTCTGATTGGTATCGATCTCGTTGACGAAGGAGCGGTCGATCTTGATGCGGTCGATCGGAAAGCGGCGCAGATAGCTGAGGGCGGAATAGCCGGTGCCGAAATCGTCGAGGGCGAGATTGATGCCGAGCCCGGTGAGCCAGGCCAGGATGTCGCCGCTTTCGCCCGGTTGCATCAGGATGCTTTCGGTCAGCTCCAGCTCCAGGCATTCCAGGTCCATGTCGGTTTCCTCGAACACCGCCATCAGGTCCTGCTCGAGCCCGCTGCGCTGCAGCTGCCGGCCGGAGACGTTGACGGCGAGGCGAAGCTCCTGCAGTCCGGCGTCGCGCCAGCGCTTGTGCTGCCGGCAGGCGGAGCGCAGGACCCAGAGCCCGAGTTCGTAGATCAGTCCGGTCTCCTCCGCGAGCGGGATGAACCGGCAGGGTGAAATGAGGCCGAGCTCCGGGTGATGCCATCTCGCCAGCGTTTCGACGCCGACCACGCGGCCGCTGTGCAGGCTGATCTGCGGCTGATAGACCAGGGTGAACTGCTCGTGTTCGATCGCCGAGCGCAGCTCCTTTTCCAGGCGCATCTGCTGCTGCACCGAGGCGTCCATGGTCGGCGTGCAAAGCTCCGCCCGGTTGCGTCCTTCGTCCTTGGCGCGATAGAGCGCGAGGTCGGCCATCTTCAAGAGCTGTTCCGAGGTCTTGCCGTCATCCGGATACATGCTGATGCCGATGCTCGCGGTGACGTGCAGTTCGTGGCCTTCAAGTTCGAAGGGCGGCTGAATTGCGTCCAGGATGCGCGACGCCTTCAGGGCGGCGTCGTCGCGGCAGGAGAGATTGCGCAGCACCAGGATGAACTCGTCGCCGCCCATGCGCGCGACGATGTCGCTGTCCCTGAGCGAATTGCGCAGACGCTTTCCCAGTTCCACCAGCAGGGCGTCCCCGACCGAATGGCCGAGCGTGTCGTTGACCATCTTGAAGCGGTCGAGATCGAGAAACAGCACGGCGAGGCGCTCGCCCGTTCGGGCCGCCATCTCGAGACAGTCCGCAAGATTGGTGGCGAATACCGAGCGGTTCGGCAGGTCGGTGAGCGCGTCATGGGTCGCCTGATAGCGGATCATCTCCTCATTCGCCTTGCGTGTGGTCACGTCCCTTATCGTGGCGATGAAAGCGTGGTTGCCCTGCAGATCGCTTTCGGTCACCGAGAGTTCGATCGGAAAACCTCTGCCGTCCTGCCTCCTGCCGGTCACCTCGATGGCATGGTCGTTGGGCATGGTGGCGAGACCGCGCACCGACAGCAGGCCCGTCGGATCGATGGCCGCGAGCTCGGGCACGAGATCGTCGAGCGGCCGTCCGCGCATGTCGACGTCGGCATAACCGAACATCTCGGCCGCCGCGAGATTGCAGCTTTCGATCCGTCCTTCACCATCGATCGTGAGAATGCCGTCGACCACGGAATTCATGATGGCGCGAAGCTTGGTGCGGCCGACTTCGAGATCGATCTCGCGCGCCATGCGTTCGGTGACGTCGCAATAGATGGAGATGATCTCGCCGTCCGGCGTCCTGAATTCGTAGACCGACGCCCACCGGCCGTTGTGGAAGCGCAGGTCGCGGGTTCCCTTCGGCGCTCTGTGCTGGGCGTTGGTCTCCTCGAGCCAGCGTTCGCGCGCGTCGTCGTCCTCATGCTCGATCATGCAGTCGCCGACCAGCCGCGCGAACAGGCCGAAGCTGATGCCCGGCCTGATCGAGCACTCGATCGGCTTGAAGATCTTGCGGAACTGCTTGTTGAACATGAGCAGCCGGTCGTTGCGATCCCAGAGCGCGAAGCCCTCGGACATGGCTTCGGTCGGCTTGATCAGCCGGTCTCGCGATTCGCGAACGTGCTGCAGGTGGTTCTGCATGCGCGTGACGATGTTGTTGAAGGCGCGGCCAAGCCTTGCGATGTCGTCCTCGCCGGCGGCGACGATGCAGTGGTGGGGATTGCCGGCGGCGATAGCGTCGGCGGCATCGGCGAGCTCGGACAGGCGCCGCGTGAACAGGTGAGCGATGGTCATGGCGATCAGGCCGTTGATCGCCATGCCCATCAGGAAGGCGAGGGACCGGCCGCCGAAGTCGACGGGCTCGTCCTTCGGCAGATCGGCGAGCAGGAAGCAGGCGAGGAACAGAGTTTCGGCAACGACGATCCAGAGCGCCAGGCGAAATCTCAGGGACATGGCGGTCGTTCTCTCCCTTCGGCGCCTACGGTGCCGCTGTGACAGACCGAGCGCGGAAGCTCGGTTTCCCTCAGGATGAGGCTGGTCAGCTCCGCCTGCCTCGACGTGTCGGTCTTGTTGAAGATCGCCTGGAGCTGACTGCGCACGGTGTGGATCGAGACGTTCAGCCGATCCGCGATCACCCGCGGGGCCAGGCCGTCCGACAGCAGCGTGGCCACGCGCGCTTCGGCCTTGGACAGCTTGAACCGGCGCCTGAGCCTGAGCTCGATGGGCAGGCCGACGGGCGGGGAGGGGAGATCGACGTCCGGTTCGATGAAGGCGGCGAGGTCCTCGCCGGTGATCGAGCGGTGCAGGCGGCAGGCCCGGTGCAGATGGGGAAGGGCTTGCGCCAGCTGGTCCATCCGGGGCGAGCCGGCCTGCGCGCCGGCGGTGCTGCAGAGGAATTCGAGATAGAGGATGTGGGCGCTGTCGCGATCGAGCACGGCGCAGCCATGCAGACGAAGGCCGCCGGGCAGCGGGGTGCGGACGGTCTGGTCGTCCGACGGCGTCCAGACGACGGCGGGCTCCGCCTGCCAGAGCGCATCGTCGATCTTGAGATGCTGAATGGTGCGGCCGGCCTCGACGCCGGCGCCAGCGGTCTTGGCGACGTGGCTCTGGCCGCGGCTGCAATCGTAGAGCATGAGCCTGGAAGCGTCCAAAGCGGCCATTCGGACCAGCGTTTCGAGACAATCGGACCAGGTGGCCGATCCGTCGACCAGGCCATAGGTCCGATCGATCACGGTGAAGACGTCGGTTTGATCTTGGGCTGGGATCGCCAAGGCGTTGTCTCCCTCGCTCTTGCTTGTTGGGTTCCGGCGCGGACGCCGATGGCGATGGGCATAGCGAGGAAAAAACAAACGCTCAAGTCACAAAAAACATGATTTGTTCGCGTATAGAGCAAAAACGCTAACTGTGTCCTAATTGTCACATTTATTCGCCTAAAAGGCTAAATAATTTTGATCATTATCCCAAAAAGATAGATTTTTACCGCATTTGAGCAATTTTATAGTTTAATATCCTTCGTATTATACGCGCACTAGTCGCGGAATGGATTGCCTGAGGCTCCGCCGCGTTCCCTTCAAGCGAGAATGATATCGGAGGAGTTCATGAATCGCCTAGCCCAACTTTCCCGCCGTTTTCGAGACGATGACGAGGGCGCCGCCCTCGTCGAATATGCCGTGATTTTCGCCGTTCTGATCGCCGGAACCGTGACCGCTTTCGGCCTGATCGCTCCTGAGCTCGATCGTATCTTCCAGCTCGTGACCAATATTCTGACCGCTATCGTCTGAGACCTGCAGGCGGGGAGGCGTCGCCGAGGCGGTCGCTTCCCCGCCAATGCAGTCCGATTGATCCCATCGTTTCGATCGAAGGAGGTGCATATGCGCCTGCGGCCCCTGCTCACTCTCCTCTCCGGCGTGGCCATTGCCGGCAGCGCCGTGGTTTACATTCACACCTTCATGCGATCGCCTGTCGTCGAGCAGACGATGCAGAATGTCTTCATGGCCGTCGAGCCTATCCCGTTCGGGTATGCCATCGAGCCCCACATGGTGACGGCGCGCTCCTGGCCGGCCGACGCTATTCCTTCGGGCGCGTTCGGATCGCTGGAAGAGATCGTCGGCAATGACGAAACCAGACCCCGCCGCGCGAAGTTCGCTTTCGCCGAAGGCGAGGTCCTGCTGAGGAGCAAGCTGTCGGATTTCGGTGAACAGGTCACCCTCACGCAGCAGATCGAGAAAGGGATGCGCGCCGTCACCGTGCGGGTCGACGACGTCACCGGCGTCGCCGGCCTGATCGCTGCGTCGGATCGGGTCGATCTTACGCTGACCCGCGCTATCGATCAGAACTTGGTGACGTCGACGATTCTCCAAAACGTCGAGGTGCTGAGCCTCGATCAGTCCGGCAAGGGCGCGAACGCGCCAACCAAGGTGCGCGCCGTCACCGTCCAGGTCAAACCGGACGAGGCGCAGAAGCTCGCGCTCGCGCAGCAGGCCGGTACGCTCAGCCTCAGCCTTCGGCATATCGACGCCGCCGATCGGCCAACACTGAGCAGCATCAGCGTCAGCGATCTGGTCGAGCAGGCGAAGCCCAAGCCGACGGCGCCGAGGCCCGGCCTGCCCTCGGTCGTGGTCAACCGCGCGGGCGAGCGCTCGACCGTCGAAGTGCCCAGCGGCTGACGTTCGCCGCACCCTCCCAATGATCGGCGTCGCCTCACCGACGCCGCCCCCGCAACCCTTTGTCGAAGGCCGTGGCCGATGTCGTCGCCTTGCCGCTCGTCCCGCCGTCGCCCCTCGCGCTTCCCGACGGCCTGCCTGCTCGCCTGGTGCATCCTGCAGGCCGGCCCCCTGCCGGCCGAAGCCAGCGAGAAGGGAAGCGAAGACGCCACCCAGCTTTCGCAGATCGGTCCGGCTTCGCCGGTCGGGCTCGAACGCACCGGCCTCGGCAGGCTTCCCCCCGATCCCGGGGGGCCGATCCAACCGTCGCCGCCGCGCCCGGGGCTGGTGGTCGCCGCGGACGCCGCCGCGCCGTCTCGGCCGCCGCCGCTCTCGCTCGATCGGGGGCTGCATGCGGGCGAGGTGCTGGTGCCGATCAACATGTCCCAGGTCATTCATCTCGACGACCGTTTCGGCGAGGTCTCGATCGGCAATCCGGAGATCGCCGACGTGGTGCCGCTCAACACCAGCTCGATCTACGTGTTCGGCAAGCAGTTCGGCACCACCAGCCTGACCGTGACCGGCGAGCGCGGCGAGGTCCTGGCCGTGGTCGACCTGGTCGTCAGCTTCAACATCGAGGAGCTCAAGCAGCGGCTGCACGATCTCGTGCCCGGCCAGCGCTTCGAGGTCCGGCCCGCCCATGACGGCCTGGTGCTGAGCGGCCAGGTGGCCAGTGCGGCCGCCCTCGACCGGGCGCTCGCGATCGCGAACCGCTATGCGCCGGACCGCGTGACCAACCTGGTCGAGGTCACCGGCAGCCAGCAGGTGATGCTCGCCGTGCGCTTCGCCGAAGTGGAGCGCTCGGTGGTCAAGCAGCTCGGCTTCACCAATGCCTTCGCGATCGATGGTGACGACTTCCAGAGTGCGCTGATCACCGGCGACGGTCCGACCAGCAGCCCGCCGAGCTTCGCGATCGCCGACATCGCCGCCTCGATCGGCGATTTTTCGCTCGACCTCCTGCTCGACACGCTTGAGGACAAGGGCGTGATCAAGACCCTCGCCGAGCCGAACCTGATCGCGCTGTCCGGCGACAATGCCGAATTCCTGGCCGGCGGCGAGTTCCCGATCCCGGTCGGCCGCGACGAGGACGACGACGGCGGCATCGACGTCACCATCGAGTTCAAGGAGTTCGGCGTCAGCCTGTCCTTCACGCCCACCGTGCTCGGCAGCGACTTCATCAATCTCGAGCTGTTCACCGAGGTCAGCGAGATCGATCCCAACTCCTCGATCCTGGCGGACGATCTGGTGATCCCCGGCCTCAAGGTGCGGCGCGCCGAGACCACGGTCGAGCTCGGCGACGGCCAGAGCTTCGCGATCGCCGGGCTGCTGCAGGAGGATTTCGAGGACGCGGTTCGCCAGTTTCCCATTCTCGGCGACGTGCCCGTGCTCGGCACCCTGTTCAGAAGCACCGCCTGGCGAAACGGACAGACCGAGCTCGTGGTGATCGTGACCCCGCATCTGGTGCGCCCGGTGCGGCCGGGATCGCTCCTGAGCCCGGACGAGCTTTTCGATGCGCCGACCCAGGCGGAGCTGTTTCTGCTCGGGCGCACCGAGGGTCGAGGCGACGACGATCGGTTCGAAGGTGAGGCGCCGCCGCCCGGCCTGGTCGACGCGGCCGGCATCGTCGGTCCCTACGGCTACATCCTGAAATGACGGAGCGTGCCATGCCCATCCGCTTGTTCGGACTGTCCGTTTTCGCCCTGCTCACGGCCTGCGCGGAGGGCCCCATGCCCGAGCGTTTTCCCGATGATTTCGGTGTCGCGGTGAGAACCAACATGGAGGCCCAGATCATCGCCCGCGAAGGCGAGGTGACCACCCTCGGCCCGGCGCCAGGTCCCCGCCGAAGCCTCGCGGTCGGCCGCTACCAGACCGACCGGGTCGAACCGCCGATCAAAGTCTACACCCACGCGGAATGAGGCGGGACATGACATCGCTGCGAGCACGTCTTCGAGAACGATATCTCGCCTTTCGGCAGGACGATCGGGGCGGCATTCTGGTGCTGTTCGCGGTGTCCGCGGGCATGATCTTCGGCTTCCTGGCGCTGGTCTGGGACATCGGACGGACTGTGAACGCCGCCACCGAACTGCAATCCTTCGCCGATCACCTGGCACTCGCCGCGGCCGGCGAGCTGGACGGCGAGGCAGGTGCGATCACCGATGCCCTGACCGTGGTCGCAAGCGGTGATTTCGACGACGTCCAGACTTACGCGACCGGCGGCGCCGACCTTGATGCGGGCGATGTCGCGGTCCGGTTCTACGCGAGCATTCCCGATGACGATTCCCTGCCGATCTTCGATATCACCGCCGACGATCGCAGGGCGCTCTATGTCGAGGTCGAGGTGACGCCGCAGACGGTCACCAATCTGTTCGCCGGCGTGGTCAACGCGCTGCTCGGCACGTCGATCGCCGATGGCGTCGTCACCGCACGCGCGCTCGCCGGCAGAAAGCGCATCGCCTGCGCGATCACGCCACTGGTTTTCTGTGCGCCCGACGGGGACGCCTATCGCCCGGCGCCAGGACGCATGATCCACCTCAAGATGGACGGGTTCTGGCGGCCCGGCAATTTCGGCCTCCTCGCCGACAATTTCGAACCCCGAAGCGCCTGCGGCAACAGGGGCACCTCCGGGAGTTCGGTGGTCGGATGCATCACCGGCATCGTCGACAACGTCACACGCTGCTACGATCCGACCGGCGTCACCATCGTCAACACCGTGAGGGCGAGGGACGTGGCGGGCGGCTTGAATTCCCGTTTCGACATCTATCAGTTTCAGCTCTCCGGCTCGTCGAACGACGCGCGCTTCGCACCGGCGCCGAGCGTGGTCAAGGCGATCGCCGACGAAGACGGTGATCCCTGCATCGACGATCTCGAAGACGTGGTCGATCTGAGCGCGCTGCCGGACGACCGTCGGTCCGTGCCGCTGCCGCGGGATGCCTGTTTCGAACCGAGCGGGACCTGCGGCGCCACTGGCTCGCGCCTGGGCACGGGCGTCACCGCGGCTGAGCTCGACGACTACTGGGCGATCAATCACGACAGCGCGCGACCGGCTGCGGCCACGCGCTACGAACTCTATCAGGAAGAGGTCGCCGCGGCGCCGTCCGGCAACAGGGTGCTGCAGAAGATCACCAGTGACGAGAGCGGCGTTGCGACCTGCTATCGAAACGGTCTGGTGCCGACCATCGAACCCTCGGAGCGGCGCCTCCTGAGCGCGGCCGTCATCGACTGCGACCCGGGCGGTGGTCTCCCGCTGCGCGGCCTTGTCGACGACGTGCCGGTTCTGGATTTCGTGCAGCTTTTTTTGACCGAACCCGCGGAGCTGACACCCAGCCGGCGTGTCGTCTCGATCTGGGCGGAGGAAGTGCAGTCGCTGACGCCTTTGTCCGACGGTCTCGGCAATGGCGACATTCGCGACGTCGTCCATCTGGTCCGCTGAGCCCATGAGATCGCCTTTGACCATCGGAATCTTTCGGGACGAGCGCGGCGGTCCGCTCGCGGAGATGGCCGTGCTGCTGCTGCCTTTCGTCCTGATCGTCGCCATGGTGATCGAAGGCGGCAACATCTTCTGGCGGCATCAGATTTCGCTGAAGGCGGTGCGCGACGCCGCCCGCTACGTCAGCCGGGCGCCCTTGCTGTTCGACGATGCCTGCGACCTTGACGACATCGCGCTGCAGACGGCCGTCTTCGATGCCAAGCGTCTCGGTGCGACCGGCTCGCTCCAGGGCGGCGTGGCCCTCATCCCCGGCTGGACCGCGGCCGACATCGACATCCCCGTGCCGATCGTGCTCGCCACCGACCCCTGCCTGGCGCTCGTGCAGGCGTCGGCGAGCGTCGACCTGACGCTTCCCTTCGCGCCGGTTTTTCGCCTGTTCGATCCGAGTATCGGCGACGTGCTGCGCTTCAGCGTCTCCGATCGCACCCGTTGGCTGGGAGAGTGATCGATGGGATGGCTGAACCGCCTGAGACAGGATCATGCCGGCAGCGTGCTCGCCGAGTTCGCCCTTGTCCTGCCGCTGTTCCTCGTTCTGCTGTTCGCGGTGATCGATTTCGGTCAGATCTATCTGCGCTGGATCCTGGCGGAGAAGGCGACCCAGCTTGCGGCCAGGCTGGCCGTGGTGCGTCCGCCGATCTGCGCCGGCGTGCCGGCCCTGAACGCCCGCGCGAATGGTCTGCCCGGCGTCCCGCCTTTTGGAACGAGCTGCGCCGCTCTGCCCGGCCTTTGCGCCGATCCCGGCAGGATCACCTGCACCGGCGATCAGGCGGTGGGCGACGGCTTCGACGATATTCTGGACCTCGCCGGGAGCTTTCTGCCCTCGACGCTGCAGCCGGAAAACGTCCGTTTCAGCTACGACTTCGCCGATCTCGGCTTTCTCGGAGGGCCTTACATACCGATCGTCTCGGTCGACATCGTGGGCGATATCGAGCTGCCGTTCATCACGCCGCTCGGCCCTCTGCTGCAGGCGTTCTACGGCGGCGGCGGCCTCGACGATCCGGCCCTGCCGGCGATGCGCGCCACGCTGCCGGCGGAGGATCTGAGCGAAGGCGGACCGGGCTGATGGCCGGGCTGCAACGACGGGAAGGGGAGTGACAAGGCCTTGGCGACGATCGTCACCACCATGCTGGCGCTGACCCGCAGCAACGAGGTCAAGAACGCGCTTTCCGGTCTTTTGATGGAGCGCAACGACATCTCGCTCGAAACCGAGGTCGGAAGCCTGAAAAGCATCGGCCCCGAATTCTCCGAGCGGCTCGGCCGCGCCAGCATGCTGCTGGTCGATCTCGACATCGAAAATCCGGACGAACTCCTGCCGCTTCGCCAGATCGTCGCCGAGCGCCGGGGGCATCTGTCGGTGATCGCGACGGCGCGGGAGATCACGGCGCAGGGCGTGCGCGAGCTGGTGCGTCAGGGCATCGACGATTTCGTGCCGCAGCCGCTCGAGCAGCAGAGCCTGCTGGATGCGATCGATGTCGCCAAGCGCAAGATCCGGCAATGCCGGGGCGGCGGACCGAGCGGCGGCCAGGTGATCACCGTCGGCCGTGCCAAGGGCGGCATGGGCGCGACCACGCTCGCGGTCAACCTGGCGCTCAGCCTGATCGAGCCGATCGGCAAGGAGGATCCGAAACGTGTCTGCCTGCTCGACCTCGACGTGCAGTTCGGAGACGCTGCCCTCTATCTCGATCTCGCGCCGCGCTCCGATCTGGTCGACATCGTGCAGAAGCCGACGCGCCTCGACACGGCGCTGCTGCTGGGGGCGATGACCGAGCATGAAAGCGGCCTCGAGGTGCTTCAGGCACCGATCGAACCCATGCCCCTCGACGCGCTGCGCACCGAGACCGTCGGGCGGATGATCGATCTCGCGCAGCAGGAATTCGACTATGTCGTGATCGATCTGCCGCTCGCGCTCGCCGCCTGGTACGAGATGGTGCTGGACATGACCGACAAGCTCTATCTGGTCACCCAGCTCAACGTGCCGGCGATCCGTCAGACCCGGCGGCTCATGGACATTCTGAAGGAAGAGGGGCTCTACAACCTGCCGGTTTCGATCGTGCTCAATCGTTATGTCCGCCGCTTCAACGACCATGCGCGCATCCGCCAGTGCAGCAGGGCGCTCGACTGCACATTCGATCATTTCCTCGTCAACGACGAACGCACGGCGATGGAAGCGGTCGATCGCGGCGTGGCGCTGGCGGACGTGCATCGACGTTCGAGGATTTGCAGGACGATCCGCAACATGGCGCTGGATTGCCGCCGCGAGCTGGCAGCGCGCGATCTGAAGCCGGCCCACATGGTTTGATCGGGGAGGGATCGGTGTTTCGACAATTCACTCAGATCCGTGGCGAGGAGCTGCCGGCCGAGCACAAGGCAGCACCGCCGGTGACGGTCGACGCCGCCGTCGATCCTGACGGGCCGCCGGCGTTCGACGATCAGGATCCCCGCGGCACCTTCTGGATCGATCTCAAGACGCGCCTGCACGAGCGCCTGCTCGACATGCTGAACCTGTCGGCGATCGAAAAGGTGGCGCCGTCCGATCTCCGGCGCGAGGTCTCGACCATCGTCAACCAGCTGCTCGCCAAGGAAGGTGTCGCGCTGAACGCCAAGGAGTTTCAGCAGATCGTCGAGGAGATCCTGGACGAGGTGCTGGGCCTCGGCCCGCTGGAGCCTCTTTTGAAAGACCCGGCGGTCGGCGACATCCTCGTCAACACGCACAACCACGTCTATGTCGAGCGCAACGGTCGCCTCGAAATGACCGCGGTGCGCTTCAAGGACGAACGTCACCTGCTGCGCATCATCGACAAGATCGTCTCGGCGGTGGGGCGGCGGATCGACGAGAGCCAGCCCTGGGTGGACGCGCGCCTTCCCGACGGCAGCCGCGTGAACGCGATCGTTCCGCCCTGCGCCCTCGACGGGCCGCTGCTGTCGATCCGGAAATTCGGCCAGGCGCCGATGACCATCGAACGGCTGATCGAGAAGGGCACGCTCACCCCGCAGATCGCCCATGTGCTTCAGGGGATTGCTCGCGCACGCCTCAACCTGATCATTTCCGGCGGCACCGGCAGCGGCAAGACCACCATGCTCAACGCCGTGTCGAGCTTCATCGGCCAGCGCGAGCGGATCATCACCATCGAGGACGCCGCCGAGCTGCAGCTTCAGCAGTTCCACGTCGCCCGGATGGAAACCCGCCCGCCCAATGTCGAAGGCCGGGGTGCGGTCACGCAGCGCGAGCTTCTGCGCAACGCCCTTCGCATGCGCCCGGACCGGATCATCGTCGGCGAGGTCCGGGGCGCCGAGGCGCTGGACATGCTGCAGGCCATGAACACCGGCCATGACGGCTCGATGACCACCATCCATGCGAACACGCCGCGCGATGCGCTCTCGCGCCTCGAGCAGATGATCATGATGACCGGCGTGCAGTTCCCGCTGCACTCCATGCGCCAGCAGCTCGCTTCCGCGATCGACGTGGTGATCCAGCTCGAGCGGATGGCTGACGGCAAGCGGCGCATGGTCAGCCTGCAGGAGATCACCGGCATGGAGCGTGACATCGTCACCATGCAGGAAATCTTCGGCTTCAAGCGGGAGGGGATCGACGAGCATGGCGGCGTGATCGGCCATTTCGAGGCAAGCGGCGTGCGGCCGAAATTCGCCGATCGCCTGCGCGCCTTCGGCGTCGAGCTCGCGGGCGACCTGTTTTCCACCAAGCGCAAGCTTTGAACGGCGGACCGGAGGACGGCGATCGATGAGCGAGCTCTCGTTTTTGCTGGTGAACCTCATGCTCTTCTTCGGCGTGCTGATGATCGTCCTCGGCGGGGCGCGCGCGCTCGGGATCACCGGACCCGACATCGAACGGGTGATCAGGCGACGGCTTCAGGCCCTGACCTCGGGCGCCGACCCGGAGACGGTGCTGCGCCTGCTTCGGCGTCAGCGCGAATCCCAAGACTTCGGCAACCTGCCGGGTCTTCGCCATTGGCCGCAGCTGGTTCGCCAGGCTGGGCTGTCGACCGCACCCCATCACCTCCTGATCGCGCTCGTCCTCGTGATGATCACCATCGCCATGCTCTTTTCGACGGTCTTCGGCTGGACGTTCTCGCTCGCGGCCGCCCTGGTTCTGGGTGGCCTTTTGCCGCTGGGCGCGCTGCAGCTCTGCCGTGCCCGCCGCCGTGTCGAGCTCTCGAAGCAGCTGCCCGATGCCATCGATCTCATGGTGCAGAGCCTGCGCGCCGGGCACCCGATCAACCCGACCTTTCACGTGATCGCTCGGGAGATGCCCAACCCGATCGGCAGCGAGCTCAGGATCGTCGCGGACGCGATCAGCTATGGCGACGATTTCGCCACCGCGATCGAGGAGATGGCGCGGCGCATCGGCATCGAGGATTTCAACTACCTCGCCGTCGCGATCACCATCCAGCACAGCACCGGCGGCAATCTCGCGACCGTGCTGGAGTCGCTCGGGCGCGTGATTCGCGACCGCTTCGCCATGGAGCGAAAGATCAAGGCGCTCTCGGCCGAAGGGCGGATCACCGCGATCGTCGTCTCCAGCGTGCCGATCGCGCTTGCCGGATTCCTCCATCTGTCCACGCCCAGCTACTACGCGGACGTGGCGGAGGATCCCCTCTTCATACCATTGCTGGGGCTGGGTTTCTTTCTGACCTTGATCAACGCGATCGCGCTTCGCCGTCAGGTCAAGTTCGACTTTTGAGAAGGGAGAGAAGGCGATGATGGACGGCCTTTCGCGAATCTCCGAAATCGCCGGCGGTCATGTCGAGCTGATGATCCTTTCAGCCGTGTTCGTCGGCGTCATGCTGACCTTCGTCGGCGCGAGTGCGCTCATGGCCCCTGCCGATCCGCTCGGGCGTCGGCTTGCGCAGCGCTCGGACAGTCGCAACGTCGCGGCGGCGGTCGCGATCAGAAAACACTACGACACCATGCCCGTCGACGGCCTCAAACGCTTCATCGCGCCGGTCGACGCGCGCGAGCGGCACAAGCTGCAGCAGCAACTCGTGCGCGCCGGGTTCCGGGGCGAGCAGGCGCTCATGGGCTACTACATGATCCGCACGTCGCTGGGTCTTTTCCTTCCCTTGCCGCTGGCCCTGAACACGCTCGCCGTCTCCGCGACCGGCAATCCCGCATCGGCGATCCTGCCCTTTGCCGACCTCGACACGAATGCCAGTCTTCTGCTCGCCTGTCTCCTGCTGCTGATCGGTTTCTATGGCCCGCCAATCTGGCTTCGCCGGCGCATCGCCGCCCGGCAGCAGGCGATTCGCTATGGCTTTCCCCATGCACTCGACATGATTCAGGTGGCGATCGAAGCCGGTCTCGGCTTCGATTCGGCGCTCGCCAGGGTCGCAGGCGAGCTCAAGCACGCCCATCCGGCTCTCGCCGAAGAGTTCGTCATCGTCGGTCTCGAGCTGCGCGCCGGCAAAGCGAGGGAGCAGGTGCTCGCCGACCTTGCGGATCGCACCCAGGTCGACGCGATCTCGGTCTTCACCAAGGCGATCATCCAGTCGATCACCTTCGGCACCAGCATCGCCACGACGCTGCAGGTCTATGCCCGTGAGATGCGCCACCAGCGCATGACCATGGCCGAGGAGCGCGCCAATCAGCTGCCGGTGAAAATGTCGGTGATCATGGTGGTCTTCCTCCTGCCGACGATCTTTTTGATGGCGCTGTCGCCCGTCGTGATCCGGCTGGTCCGGATGCTGAGCGGCGACGTGCTGCCGATGAGCTGACGGCATGTTCGCGACACCGATCCATTCGCTCCTGCCGTCCTGCCTGGTCGCGGTCGCGGCACTGCTGGCACTGTCGGCCTGCGTGGTGATCGACGGGCCGAACGCCGGCGAGAAGGCGCTGCGGACGCCCGCCGCGCCGGAGATCTCTTTCGTGAAGGCGCGCGGGCTCCTGGATCGCGGCCAGGCGATCGAGGCGGTGAGCGCTTTTCGCGCCCTGGTCAGACGTGATCGCAGCGACCTCGCGAGCCTGAACGGTCTCGCGATCGCCTATGGCGAACTCGGAAGGCTGGACCTTGCGGCCGAGACCTTCGCCAAGGCGCTGTCGCTGTCACCGGACGACGCCGCCACGCTCAACAATATCGGCTTTGCCGCCCTTCGCAGAGCAGAGCCGGCGCTCGCGCGGCGCTATCTCGAAAGGGCGGCGGGTCTGCGAAGCGATCATGGCGAGATCGAAGGCAATCTCGAACGCTTGGCGACGCTGGACCGTTATCTCGCGCGCAAGCGTTCGAAGCGGCCGGTTCGCCGGGTGGCCTCCATTCCTATCCACCATCGATCCGCGGGCGATGTCATGCTCGGCAGCCTTCTCGAAAAGCGGCCATCGGCGGTCATGATCGATTTCACCGCGGTTCGCGATCCCTTCGCCGACGGAAAACAATAATGACAACAACTACGCCTCAATCCTTTCCTCCAGAACGCCTCAAGTCGGAGCTCTTCATCATGATGCCGTCGTTCGACCCGGTCATCAGGCGCTTTCTCGCACCGCCGGTGCTGCTCCTGCTCGCCGCCTGCGCCGCAGCACCGCCGCCCGCGACGACGCCGACCTCGGAACGCGACGCGACCCTGATCGCGACCGATCTGCACCGGGACCACGGCTGGGCGGCGGTTCGTGCCGAGCGTTTCGAAGATGCGGGTGCAAGCTTTCGTCGCGTCCTGAAGGCGCTGCCGGAGGATGGCCAGGCACATCTCGGCCTCGGCGAAGCGCTGCTCGGCCAGGGACGTCTGGACGAAGCGATTGCCCAGTTCGAGCGGATCGACGATCAGGCACCATCACCCCTGCTCGCCAAGGCGCTGCAGGGACGCGGTCTCGTCGCGCTCAAAAGAGGGGATCTCGAACCGGCGCAATCGCTGCTCGACCGGGCGGTGGTGCTGGATCCCGGCCTCTGGCGAAGCTGGAACGCGCTCGGCCGTCTTCGAGACGGAGAGAAGAAGCACGACGCCGCAAGGGTCGCCTATCGCCGTGCGATCGAGCTCAATCCGAAGGCCGCTTTTCTGCATAACAATCTTGGCTTCTCGCTCCTGGCCTCAGGCGAGCCGGTCTATGCCGAAGCGGCCCTGAAGCGGGCGCTCGAGCTCGATCCGAAGCTCGAAGTGGCCGCGACCAATCTGCGCCTGGCGCTGGCACTTCAGGGGCGCTACGGCTCGGCGCTCGCGGGCGCCGATCGTGCCGATCGCGCGGTGATCATGAACAATGTCGGCTATGCCGCCTTGCTGCGCGGCGACCACGAGAAGGCCAGATCGTTGTTTCTCGACGCCATGGCCACGGATCCGGGCTTCTTCGGCGAGGCGAGACGCAATCTCGCCTTTCTGGAAACGCTCGACGCCGATCGGAGCTCCCGGCCATGACGTCGACCATCGGCTTCTCCCTGGCGCTCACCGGCCTGCTGCTCGCGGCATGCCTGTCCGACCTCAAGGCCTTTCGCATCCCGAACGCCATCCCGCTCGCCGTCATCGCGCTCTTTCTGGTCAAGGCTGCAGCGATGGGGCAGGCGGTCTGGCCGGTCCACATTCCCGCCTTCGCGCTGACCTTGGCGATCGGCATCGTCGCCTTCGTCTTCGGCTGGCTCGGCGGCGGTGACGTCAAGCTGATCGCAGCGCTGGCCCTCTGGTTCGGCATGACCACTCTGCCGGATTTTCTGGTGATCACCGCGATTGGCGGCGGTGTCCTCGGCCTCCTCCTGATGGCGCTGCGTCCGCTTCTCGCACGAAGTCTTTCGCCTGCCGGGGCGCCGGCCCGGGCGCGCGGGCCGCGGCTCCTGCATCGCGAAGCGCCGGTTCCCTATGCCCTGGCGATCGCATTCGCGGCCCTTCTTCTGGAGTGGCGGTAACGCCGTAAGCGAAGGCGTTTCGGATCAGGGCGACGGCTCTCCGACGGCGGCGAGGCGAACGCTGCCGCCCGGTTCGATCATCGCCTTCATGCCGCTTTCGAGATCGTCCAGCGCCATCCGGAGGATCGGGATCGTGCCGAACGCCATCTCCCGGCCGACCAGGGAGGCGATGCCGAGGATCGCGTCCGCCTCGCCGAGCAGAATCGCGGCCGGCGCCTTGCCTCGATAGATCAGCTCCAGCAGCTGCTGGCTCGACGAACTGGAACCGACGATGCGCGGGATCGCGAGGATTCTTTGCGTGACCATCGCGCCGTGATCGGGATGCTTCGGATCCGAGATCCGGCCGCTCGAAGGATCGACGCCGCCCCAAAAGCAGATGGGAGCACCGAGCTTCAGGACCTCGCCCTCGGCCTCGCCGTCCACCAGCACCGTCGCGTTCGACATCATGACCACAGCCGCTCGTCACGCTCGACCCGGCCGGTGGTCGCCGAACGCACGCAGTCGCCGAGCGATCCGTAGACCACGTCGTGATTGACGGTGGAGGGGCCGTAATGGGCGAACTTGCCGGAATTGGTCATGAGCACGCCGCTCGCCTGTTTCAGGATCGGCGTCACCACCACGCAGGTGCCGACCACGAAGACGACGCCGGCCTCTTCCAGTCGTTGCCGCACGCCGCTCGCCTCCAGGATCTGCAGGACTGCGTGCCGCGTGCAGATGTAGATCGGTTTTTCGAACGTCAGCCCGTCGGCGAGCGCCGCGAAGGCCCGGCATTCGTCCAATGAGAAATGCGGACTGCCGAGCGCCACGCAGTCAATGGTTCTCGAACTTGTCGTCGACAGCCTGTCGCGGGCTTCGCGCATGTCGGCGGGGGTCGGTGTGATCACCACCGCGGGCGGCTGGTCGCCGAAGGCTTGGGCTTCGGTCCGGGCTTCCGGCGTGACGCCGATGACGTGAAACAGACCGACCGCGCCGGTGGAGGCGGCGGCGGCGCCCAGCGCCTTCAGGCCGTCTTCGCCGACATCGGCGGGCAGGCCTTTGATCGCAGCGACGGTCGAGCCGACCGCGCGTCCGAGCCAGGCGCCGAGCACGGGGAAAAAGCTGTCGTCGTCGACGAGGGCAGGGGACAGCCGGGACAGATCGATCAGGATTTTCGCGACCCGCTCCTCGTCCCGATGCAGACCGACATAGGGCACCCGCCCGGTCAGCGCCGCGCAGATATCGAAAAAATCGCCGTAGCGATTGGTGCGCGCGCCGAGCACCGAATTCGCGAACACGATCGCATTGCTTTCCGCCCAGGCGATCTGCTCGCCGAGCTTCGGGCGATAACCGGCCTGGTAGGGCGCACAGGTCCAGCTCTGGATGCAGCCGAGATCGACATAGGCGTCCATCAGCCGCCGGCTCATCGCTTTGGCGTGATCGTTCGCCAGCACCAGTTCCGGACGGATGAGGTCGAGGGCGCCGACATTCAGCGAGGACGGCACCGCAACCCGCCCGCCCAGATCCCGAAGCCTTTCGGCGAACAGCACGCCGGCATCGGCGAAATAGACGCAGCCGTCGATATGCGCCGAGGTGATCGGCACGAGGCTGCTGGCGCCCATCATCCGGGCGGTCTCGACCACGATGCGCATGGCCATCGCCGTCGCCGGCGGCGCACCGGGAGCGAGCAGGGTTTTTTCGGCGGTGGTCAGCTGCATCGTGAAATCGAGGCCATGGCGTCGTTGTCGTCCGTGCGTTGGAGTGACCAGATCAGCCGCCTTCGCTCAGGGAAGCAAGATATAATCGACGTCGCGTTGACGATAATTTTCTCATGTAATCGACATGGTTTTATTGTATTTCCAAATCCTTTACAGGTTGCTTTGATTTTCTGAGGATAGCATTGATCATTTTGATTGGGGATTGGTTGTGTTGAATTCAGCTGCCGCCGTCGCCACGATTTGCAGTGCTATCATTGCTTTCATCGGTCTCACGCATCAACTGAAGCAGTCCAGGCGTCCGTCGCCGCGCAGACGACCGTCGAGGCTTTTCCGTACCGAGCTACTGCTGGCTATCTGCATCGTTCTTTTCTTCTTCCTCGGTCTCGCCATTCCGCAGGCGATCCTGCCGGTATTCCTCTTGCTGATAATTGTCGTCTATCGCAACATGCCGCCGTCCCGAGGTCGAACGAATTATGCGATGTCCGTTCTGGCAGTAACGCTCGCCGGTCTCGTCGGGGCCTATCTCAGCGCCTATCCCGTCGCCGCCAATGCCGGGCTGCCAATCGCCTACAGCCACAAGTTTAGGATGTTAGATATCTGGCACCTGCTCCACTAGTGGTGTGACCACATCATTTGATTCACATGGAGTTCTGCAATCGGATTCCAGAACAACAAGTCATACACTTGCCAACCGAATCTTCTGATGTGATCGCACCACTAGCGGGGGAACCGCTCTAAACCCGCCGCCGTCGCCTTTCCCTTCCTCCATTGCTGTCCGTTGAGACAGTCGTAGCTGGCAGTGACACGACTTTTTTCAAGTTCGAAAAATCCGCATCCGCATGGGGGATCGCCATCGCCTTGACGAAGTGCTCCTGGAAGCGCGGTTCGACCGCGGTTTCCACCTTTTCGATTCGCTGCACGACGTTCTCGATCTCCCGCCTGGCTTTTCGATTGAGGAGAGCGATGCGCGCACCCGTGCCCGCGGCGTTGCCGGCGGAACCGACCTTGTCGAGGTCGCAGTCCGGGATCAGGCCGAGGATCATGGCGTATTTGACGTCGATATGGCTGCCGAAGGCGCCGGCCAGCGTGATGCGGTCGACATGATCGACGCCCATCTTGTCCATCAGGAGACGGGCGCCGGCGTAGAGTGCTGCCTTGGCGAGCTGGATCGCGCGGATGTCGTTCTGGGTGATGCGGATCTCGGGCTCGCCGGTCTGGATCAGATAGGAGAAGGTGCGGCCGTCCTGCTGGATGCGCGGGCTGATCGCCGCCTTGGCGCCGTCGATCATGCCGTCCGCCCTGACGATGCCGGCGAGATACATTTCGGCGATCGCCTCGATGATGCCGGAGCCGCAGATGCCGGTGGCGCCCGGCGACTTGCCGTTGATCATCCCGGCCTCGTCGAAGTCGGCGCCGTCCGCGCCGACCGCGTCGGACCAGGTGTCGGAACCGATCAGCTTGAAGCGCGGCTCCAGTGTCTCGGGATCGATGCGCACCCGTTCGATGGCGCCGGGCGCCGCACGCTGGCCGCAGGAGAGCTGGGCGCCTTCGAAGGCCGGCCCGGTCGGCGACGAGGCCGCCATCAGCTGATGCCTGTTGCCGAGAATGATCTCGGCATTGGTGCCGACATCGACGATCAGCGTCATCTCGTCATTCAGATGCGGCGTCTCGCTCAGGATCACGCCGGCGGCGTCGGCGCCGACATGGCCGGCTATGCAGGGCAGGATGTAGGCGCGCGCGGACGGGTTGGTGACGTGGATCGAAAGTTCGCTCGCCCAGAGAAAGACAGGTTCGTCGGTCGCGAGCGCGAAGGGCGCGCCGCCGAGCTCGGTCGGATCGATGCCGAGCAGAAGATGGTGCATCACCGGATTGCCGACGAAGGTGAGATCCAGAATCTCGTTCGGGGTGATCATCGCCTCGGCGGTGAGCTGGCCGATCATGGCGGTGATCGCCTCGCGCACGGCGAGCGTCATTTCCTGATCACCGCCCGGATTCATCATCACGTAGCTGACCCGGCTCATCAGGTCTTCGCCGAAGCGGATCTGCGGGTTCATCAGACCGGCCGAGGCCATCACCTGGCCGGTGCGGAGTTCGATCAGATGGCCGGCGATGGTGGTCGAGCCGATGTCGAAGGCAACGCCATAGGCCTCTTCCTTCAGGCCCGGCCAGACCGCGACGATGCGCTCGTCGGCATGCACGGCGGCGGTCACGCTCCATTCGGCCTCGCGCAGGACCTGCTGCAGATACTGCATCACACGCAGATCGGCGCTGAGCCCGGTCAGCTGCCACTGCTGCTCGAGCGCGCGTTCGAGCCGGCGCAGATCGCCGGCCTGGGCGTGCATGTCCGGCGGATCGACCTCGACATAATAGAGCTTCACGACAGGATCGAGCGCGATGTCGCGGACTTCGGCACGCTTGCGCACGAGCTGGCGATGCACCTGGCTTTCTGCGGGCACGTCGACCACGAGATCGCCGCGAAGCGCCGCCTGGCAGCCGAGACGGCGGCCGGACTTCAGGCCCTTTCGCCGATCGTAGCGTGCCTCGACCTCGCCGGCGTCCGAGGCGTGATCGGGCCTCGACGTGATGCCGTGCTTGGCGAACTCGCCTTCACCGACGGACACCTGACAGCGGCCGCAGAGGCCGCGCCCGCCGCAGATCGAATCGAGATCGACCCCCAGCTTCTGTGCCGCCTGAAGCACCGTCGTGCCGTGGGGAAACCGCCCGCGCTTGCCGGACGGTGTGAAGACGATCAGGGCATTCTCGATCTTGGCGGGGTCGCTCAAGGCAGGGCGTCTCCTCGGACGGATCGGTCAGCGTCACGGCTACGATCGCGGATTCCTCGCATATGGCGCAGCTCGTCAGCCCTTTCTTAACCCATCCGCTCTAAATTTCACGCGATTTCCTGGTCCATGCGATCCTGGGAATCCGTGCGCTCGCAGCGCGCCCCCTCCCACGGCCCGATCGGTACGCCGGCATGGCCGAAGAAACGCGCCGGGCCGGTGTGCCGGTGTCAGGCAAGTGGAGCCGGCCGACGCTGCCGGTAGTCCGCCAGCGCTGCCGGCCTAGGCGCGCCGGCGTCGCCGGCCTTCGCGGCGGCCTTCGCCTTCGGCGGTGGGCTCGCGGAAGGTCCTGAGCCAGGTGCGGCAGTCGGGGTCGTGGTTCATCAGGACGTCGGCGCCCTTGACCGCAGTCATCTCCTCGGCGTGCAGCGGATTCATGATCGCCGACGTCATGCCGGCACCGATCGCCATGGACAGAAATGCGGCGTTCATGCCGTGACGGTTGGGCAGGCCGAAGCTGACATTGGAGGCGCCGCAGGTGGTATTGACCTTCAGCTCCTCGCGCAGGCGGCGGATCAGGTGGAAGGCCGCGCGTCCCGCCGTGGCCAGCGCGCCGATCGGCATGACCAGGGGATCGACCACCACGTCGGCCGGCTTGATGCCGTAATCCTGCGCCCGCTCGACGATCTTCTTCGCGACCTCGAAGCGCACGTCGGGATCTTCGGAAATGCCGGTCTCGTCGTTGGAGATGGCGACCACGGCGCAGTCATATTTCTTGATCAGGGGGAGAACCACGTCGAGACGATCCTCCTCGCCGGTCACCGAATTGACCAGCGGGCGGCCCTGATAGACGGCGAGACCCGCCTCGAGGGCGGCGACGATCGAACTGTCGATCGAGAGCGGCAGGTCGGTGAGCGACTGCACCAGCTTGATGCTCTCCGCGAGAATCGCCGGCTCGTCTGCGAGCGGGATGCCGGCATTGACATCCAGCATGGTGGCGCCGGCCGCGACCTGGGAAAGGGTGTCCGCCTCGACCGTGCTGTAGTCGCCGGCCGCCATCTCGGCAGCGAGCCTCTTCCGCCCGGTCGGGTTGATGCGCTCGCCGATCACGCAGAACGGGCGCTCGAAGCCGATCGCGATCTCCCTGGTCGCGGAGCTGAGAACAGTATCGGTCATGAAAAAAACTCCGCGCTTGAGGCTCGTCCGTTCGTCGGGATCGGACGCGATGTGGCAGTCGATGATCGGAAGATGGTTTCGGCGTGTCAGCTCGCCGCCATGCTCACGTCGCCCGGCCGCTGATTGTGCCGGCGCGACATGTACTCCTTGGCGGTCTCGACGGCGACGGCGGCGTCGCGGCAATAGCTGTCGGCGCCGATCGCCTCGGCGAAGGTCTCGTTCAGCGGCGCGCCGCCCACGAGCACGACATATTCGTCGCGAAGGCCTTTTTCCTTCAGCGTGTCGATGACGACCTTCATATAGGGCATGGTCGTGGTGAGCAGCGCGGACAGGCCGAGGATGTCGGGTTTGTGCTCTTCGAGGGCGGCCAGATATTTGTCGACGTCGCAATTGATGCCGAGGTCGACGACGTCGAAGCCGGCACCCTCCATCATCATGGAGACCAGGTTCTTGCCGATGTCGTGGATGTCGCCCTTGACCGTGCCGATCACCATCTTGCCCATGGGCGGCGCACCGGTCTCGGCGAGGAGCGGGCGCAGGATCGCCATGCCGCCCTTCATCGCGTTGGCGGCGAGCAGCACCTCGGGCACGAACAGGATGCCGTCCCGGAAGTCGACGCCGACGATGGTCATGCCGCCGACCAGAGGCTTGGTCAGAACGTCGTAAGGGGCCCAGCCGCGTTCCAGCAGGATGTTGACGCCCTCTTCGATCTCCTCCTTGAGACCGTCGTAGAGGTCGTCCTGCATCTGCTTGACCAGTTCGTCATCGTCGAGCGCGCGCAGATCCAGATCGTCGTCGTCAGCCATGATCCACCCACCTGTTCCTCTCGTCGCCGCGACGGCGATCGCGAACACCATTCACCGAGCCTCGCCCCCCACTTAATTTTATCTCCCGATCGGCCCTTGTTCCTCGGCGACCCGCTTTCTTCCAATTGCGACAAAGCGGTGTTAGGCCTTGGCGAACGGAAAAAAAGCGGCCGATCCGGAGCGGGTTCACGCCCGTGTCGACCGCGCGAGACGCTCGAAAAAGGAGAGGGCCCGAGCCTTGCAAACGCGTCGCTGCCGTCTTGTCATCCCGGCTTTCCGGCACCATGGTAGGGCCTCGCCCCCGAACCGGTTCGACGCCTGCAGTTCCTTCCCATCGTTTCCTTGACCCGAAACCGACTGACCATAGCCCTGTGGGCGGCCCTTCTCGCCGTCGCCTCCGCCGTGCTCGCGACGTCGCTCAGGATCGACGACGACCTGACGGTGTTCCTGCCGCGCGAAAACTCGCCGATCGAGGATCTGCTGTTCTCGCGGCTGCGCGAGGGGCCGGCGGCGCGTCTGATCCTGGTCGCTTTCGAGGGCGGCGACGCCGAGGCGCGGGTCCTGGCGAGCCGGGCGGCGCTCGGCGCCCTCGAAGGGTGGCCGCAGCTCGCCCAGATCAGCAACGGCGAACGGCCGATCTCGCCCGAGACCTTCAGCCGTCTCTTCGCCTATCGTTTCCTTCTGGCGGATGCCGGCGATCTCGACCGTGCGACGCTGACGGCGGCGCTCGATGTCAGGGCAGAGCAGCTGCAATCCCCCTTCGCCAAGGTCTATGAGAAGGCGGCGAGTCAGGACCCGACGGGCCTGTTCCAGGATCTCCTGCTCTCCTGGCAGGACGGCGCCAGACCGCTGCCGCGCGACCAGGGGGTCTGGATCTCGCCCGACGGCGAACGCAGCCTGGTGCTGATCGAGACGGTCGACCCCGGCTACACGCTCGATCGCCAGGTCGACACCGTGATCGCCATCGAGGGGCGGCTCGACCAGGTGGCCGCCGATCATGGCGTGCGGCTGGTGCTCGCAGGCACGCCGGTCAACACGGTCAAGGCGCGCAACGCCGTCCGTCAGGAAATGCTGGTCGGATCGGTCGTCGCCCTCATGCTGATCGGGGGCTTTCTCTACGCCGTCTACCGGTCCTTTCGCCTGCTGGCGCTAGGCGCCTTGCCGATCGCGACGGGAATGCTGCTCGGCCTCGCGGCGACCGCGCTGGTGTTCGGCTCGGTCCACCGGATCACGCTCGCCTTCGGCATCACCCTGCTCGGCGTGGCGATCGATTATCCGCTGCATCTGTTTTCGCACACCCATCGGGACGAGCGTCTGAGCGAGACCGCAGCGCGCATCATGCCGCCGATGCTGCTGGGCGCGACCACCACCATCGCGGCCTTCATCGTGCTCGGCACCGGTGGTTTCCAGGGCCTGGCGCAGCTCGCCGTGTTCATCGGCACGGGCCTGGCGGCGGCCGTCGCGACCGCTCTGTTCGTTCTGCCGGACGTGGCCGGCGAGCGCCGCCTGTTTGCAGGAACCGGGCCGCCCACCGGTCGGCGCTGGCTGCCGCCGAGCTGGCTGCCGGCTTTCTTCGTGCTCCTGACCGTGGCCGCTCTCGTGCTGATGGGCATGCGCGCCGATTCCCTTTGGGAGCGGGACCTTTCGGCGTTGAGCCCGGTGCCGGAGGCGACCAAGAAGCTGGATGGCGCTTTGCGCGCCGAGATCGGCGCGCCCGATCTGCGGTTCCTTTTCCTGATCTCCGGTGAGAATGCGGAAGAGATGCTGCAGATCGGCGAGGCGCTGGAGCCGAAGCTTCTGGCGCTTGAGGAGGCGGGCGACATCGGCGGTTTTGACGCCGCGCATCGCTACCTGCCGAGCCTCCGGGCTCAGGAGCGACGCCGGGACGCCCTGCCGGATGCCGGCCCTCTCGAAGCCGACCTCGAGGCGGCGGCGCGGGCGGCAGGGCTCGAACCGGCGATGTTCGCGCCCTTCGCCGATGCGATCGATGCCAGCCGCGACCTGCCGTCGCTGACCCCGGAGGACGGGCTTTCGATCTTCCAGGGCACGCCGCTCTGGCCGAAACTCGTCAATCTCCTGGCCGAACAGGACGGGCGGTGGTTCGGCTTCGTGCCGCTGAGCGCGGTTCAGGATCTCGAAGCGCTCCGGCAGGTGGCCGATGGGATCGACGGCGTCGCGTTCACCGACCTGAAGGAAGTCTCGGCCGCATCGATCACGTCCTTTCGCAACGCGGCCCTCCTGCGCATGGTGGTCGGTATGGTCGTGATCATGGCGCTGCTGTTCCTGGTCCGGCGGGACCTGATGATGACCGTGAGAATCGTCATTGCGATGTTTGCGGCATTGGCCATGACCGCCGGCGCCATGCTGCTGCTCGGCGAGAAATTCTCGCTGTTCCATATCCTGGCCAGCCTCGTGGTGATCGGTGTCGGCCTCGACTACGGCTTGTTCTTCAGCTGGAAAGCCGAAATCGCCGAGGAGCGGCGGCGTGCCTTTCACGGCATCGCGATTTGCGCGGTCTCGACCACCATCGTGTTCGCGCTGCTCGCGGTGTCCTCCATCTCGGTGCTGCGCGTGATCGGCCTGACCGTGGCACTCGGCACGCTCTTGACCTTCGCCAGCTGCTTTCTGTTCGTCGCCGTTCCAAGCCGAAGGCATGCCGAGCGTGGCTGAACCTCGCGCCGGCCGTCATGTCGAATGCGTCCGGCCATCGTTAGGCTTTTCCCCGGCCCTGCGCTGGCGTAAACAGACAGCTGACGATCGGGCTGGATCATAGGGCAGGGACATGACGGATACGAACTCCGTTCTCGAGCACATCGAGCGGGACGACGTGCAGACCGTCGATTTCCGTTTCACCGATCTTTGCGGCCGCTGGCAGCATATCGGGTTCGCGGGCGCCCGGGTCGACGAACGTCTCCTCGAGGAGGGAATCATGTTCGACGGCTCGGCCGTGCCCGGATGGCGCGACGCGAGCGAGTCGGACATGATGCTGGTTCCCGACCTTTCGAGCGCCGTGCTCGATCCGTTCAGCGCCCAGCCTACCCTGATTCTGATCGCCGACGTCGCCGAACCCGGCTCCGGCCTCAGCTATGAACGCTGTCCGCGCTCGATCGCGAGCCGCGCCGTCACCCATCTCGCCGCGACCGGTTTCGGCGATGCCGTCACGGTGGCGACCGAGATGGCGTTTTCGGTTTTCGACGACGTGCGCAGCGACGTCTCGACCGGCGCCGCTTCCTGGCGTGTCGACGGCGAGGAGGCGGTGGACAACCACGGCACGCGCTACGACGTCGGCAATCGCGGTCATCGCTACAGCGACCAGGCCCCCTACGCCGTGCCGCCCTCCGATCATCTCGCCGATCTGCGCGGCGAGATCGTGACCATGCTGCAGACCATGGGGCTGGAGGCGCAGCAGCAGCATCACAATCCTTCCCCGTGCCAGAGCCAGGTCAATCTGGCTGCGCGCCCGCTGCTCGGCGCGGCGGATGCCATCCAGATCTACCGCTATGTCGTGCAGAACGTCGCCAGTTCCTACGGCAAGACCGCGACCTTCATGCCGAAGCCGCTGGCCTTCGAGCCGGGCGCCGGCTTCGAGATACAAAAGGCGCTCTGGCAAGGGCAGAAACCCGTTTTCGCCGGGCGCGGTTATGCCGATCTGTCCGACGGCTGCCTGCATTTCATCGGCGGTATTCTGCAGCATGCCCAGGCGCTGAACGCTTTCACCAACCCGGCCACCAACAGCTATCGCCGGCTGGCGCCGGGACAGAACGCGCCCCGCCATCTCGCCTATGCCGCCGTCAACCGGTCCGCGGCCGTGCGCCTGCCGTTCGCCGCGAGACCCCAGGACAAGCGGGTCGAAATGCGCTTTCCCGATTCCGCCGCCAATGCCTATCTCGCCTTTGCGGCCCTGCTCATGGCCGGGCTGGACGGCATGTCCCGGCGGATCGATCCGGGGGAACCGATGGACCGCAATCTCTACGATCTGCCCGCGAACGAGATCGACGAGATGCCGACGGTCTGCCGCACGCTCGATCAGGCTCTTGCCGCGCTCGACCGGGACCGAGTGTTCCTGACGAAGGACGAGGTCTTCTCGGACGACGTGATCGACGCTTACATTGCGCTCAAGCGAAGCGAGATCGAGGCGTTGGAAGCCGTTCCCCATCCGGTCGAGTACCGGCTCTACTACAGCGTCTGAAACGAAGGCTCTCGAGGTGACCGCGGGCGGCCGTGCTTCGATATCCGGATGGCGGCTCGGAGCCGGGTCTGTGCCTCTTTGGCGCGATCACGCGCGGGCGTCGAGCCAGGCTCGAACGGCCGCTTCGCCATCCTCCGGCGTCAGGATCAGGGACGGCGTGTCGGGATCGGTTCTGTCGACGAGGATCGCTTCATATCGGGCGGCCATGGAGTCGAGCCGGCGCAGGCTGTCGGCGGGGCCGTCATAGGCGACCTTTCGACAGCCGGCGCGCAACGCCGCCATGACCAGAGCGGGGTCGTCGAGACAGTCGATCAGAAGGTCGTGTCCGAGCGCCTCGCCGAGCGCATGAAGGTAGCCGACGCCGGCCGCTGCGTGCGGCGCGCTCCTCAGCTGGATCTCGACTCCGCGCGCCGCGGCCACCTTCAGCGCGATCCTCGCCTGCTCCAGGTGGTGGACCACCACATGAGGCCGTGAAGCAGGCAAGGGTTCGAGCCGTCAGATCAGGCGATCGGCCGCGGGCCGGCACCGCATGCGATCGAGGAGTCGATCAGGAGGCGTCCGCATCCGCGGCGACCTGCATCTTGATGATCTGGTCGGGATCGGCCGGCGGCTCGCCGCGGGTGATCGCATCGACATGCTCCATGCCGTCGATCACCTGCCCCCAGATGGTGTACTGGCCGTTGAGAAAGGGGGTCTCTGCGAAGTTGATGAAGAACTGGCTGTTGGCGCTGTTGGGATTCTGCGCCCGGGCCATGCCGACGGTGCCGCGCTCGAATTTGGCATCCGAGAACTCGGCGGGCAGATCCGGACGATCGGACCCGCCGGTGCCGGTGCCGGTCGGATCGCCGGTCTGGGCCATGAAGCCGTCGATCACGCGGTGAAACACGATGCCGTCGTAGAAACCTTCGCGGGTCAGCGTCTTGATCTGCTCGACATGCTTCGGCGCAAGGTCCGGCCGGAGCTCGATCACGACCCGGCCGTGGACGGTGTCGAGATAGATCAGATTTTCGAGATCCTCGGCGCTTGTCGTTCCATTGGCGATGGTCATGGCGAGAGCGAAACTCCAAATCAGATGAGCGAGGCGTCGCATGCAGCAAGACTCCGGATTTCACGAGGCTGGGTCAGGATGATCGACGGTGAGACGGCTCTTTCCGCATGGATGGCGGCCGCGGTCAACCTTTTTTCGGGACCGGCGCGCCGTCGAAGAGCGGCTCGCGGCCGAAAGGCCGGGCTCGGTCGGTCACGTCAGGCTCAGTCTTCGCCTCGGCCGGCGCAGTCGATGCAGAGCGGCGTGCTCGGGTCCAGCTCGAGGCGTTTTTTCGCGATCATCTCGCCGCATTCGACACATTCGCCATAGCAGCCCTCGGCGAGGCGTTTCAGCGCCCGGTCGATCTGAACCAGCTCCTGCTGCCGCCGGCGCTCGGTTTCGATCGCCATCGCCTGGTTCTGCAGCGCGTCCATGCGGGACAGCCGGCCGACCCTGGTCTGGTCGAGGACGACCGGTCTGCCGTCCTCGCCATGCCCTTCGATCAAGGCCGCAAGTTCCTGACGGCGTTGCCTGAGCCTGGCGTCGATGTCGGCCCGGTCACTGGATGACGAGTCCGTCATAGCCCTTTCCCCGGAAAGGATGCCGATGGCCGCTTTCGCGTTGCGATTCGGCGAGATTCCTCGGCGAGCTCGCCGCGCAGTCGAAGCGACCGCTTCGGAAGCTTAACATTTCCGGTATGCGGGACAAGGTGCTGTCGAAATCGGGTGCGCCGCCCGTTGTCCGATGCGCCGCCCGCATCGAAGGTTCATGCGAACGGCGCGGAAGGCGCCTCCGCTCGGGCGTCAGGCGCGTCCGCGGACAGGCGCTCCGCCGGCTGGAAGCGAGGCGCGGGGGCTCGGCGGCCTCAGGCGGCAGATGGCCGTGGTTCGCCGGGCTCGATGACGATGCGGTTGCGGCCCTCATGCTTGGCGCGGTAGAGGCCGCGGTCGGCGCGTTCGATCAGGGACGCGAGAGCTTCGCCGGGAACATACTGGGTGGCGCCGATCGACATGGTGATGTTGCCGAGGGTCTCGCCGCTGGACTTCATGCGTATCTTCTTCTGGGCGATCGAGCGGCGGATCTGCTCGCTGACCTTCTCGGCGCCCCGCAGGTCGGTCTGCGGCAGGATGACCGCGAATTCCTCGCCGCCATAGCGTGAGGCGACGTCGCGTCCCTTGATACACTGGGTCAGGGTCAGCGCGACCTGTTTCAGGACCTGATCGCCGACACGATGGCCGTGCGTGTCGTTGAAGGACTTGAAATGGTCGATATCGCCGATCAGCAGGCATAGCGGCGCGCTTTCCCGCTGCGCCTCCTCCGCCAGGTCCCGCAATCTCTCATCGAAGAAGCGGCGGTTGGCGATGCCCGTGAGGCCGTCGGTCATCGCCTGCTGCCGCGCCGTGATCAGATGGTCGCTGATGGAGGCGAGTTCCTTCGTCGACTCCTCCAGCGCCTTCTCGAGATGACGTGTGCGGTCCTGCATGTTCCGCGTCTCTGACAGCACTTCGCGGATCATGTCCCGAACCTGACTTACGCTTTCGGGTTCGGCGAGCTGGTCCTGAAAGCCCTCGAGCGCATCGCCATACTGGCCTGCGTCCGTGGTCACGGCGTTCATCTGCGACAGGATGCGGCCCATGGTCTCCTCCATGCGCGCGCAGGTCTCGTCGATCAGCTTCGTCTGCTGCTCGGAACCGAAGAACCGTTCGTAGATCTGCGTGCAGATCTCTTCGGTGAACGGCCGGTCCTGCGCTTCGATCAGCCGCAGAGTCTTGCTGAGATCCGGATTGGAACTGGCCAGATCGCTGTACCAGATCACGTAATTTTCAGGCGTCGGCGGGATGCCGAGCTCTTGGATCCTCGCAATCGCGGCCCTGCTGATTTCCTGGGCCAGTTCGCTCTTTGGGTGCATCGATTTGCCTCGGACGGATGAATCCGCTGATCAGGATGGTCGTGGCCGCGCCGCGGCTGACTGCCGAACGCTCACGAACGAGCACGCCGACCGGGCGCGATCCGGGCAACCTTATCGGTCTTTCATTAACATTCGGTTAAGCAAACGCCGATCGGCAGAATTTTCGGCAGCCGGACCGACCATGGCCCAAAAAAAGCGCCCGGTTCCGAAGAACGCGGGCGCGAGTGGAGCAGGGAGGCTCAATCAGCACCGGGAGCGATGATCGGCTCCCGGAACCTGCTCTTAACAGGCCGCCAGCGCCGTCATTCCAATTTCGCCGCGGAAAAGGAGCGAAAAACGGATCGAACGGCGATGTTTCCCGCAAAAGGATGGTTTTGACCCGAAGATTTACACCCAAAGGTATAAAAATCCACGAAAAATTTGGTAAACCTCAGATGTCAGGTGAACTTTGGATTGTGGCGAGCAGCGTCAGGGCTGAGGCTTCAATCATTGGCGCCGGACATGTGGCGCGCGGCGATATAGCTGAAGGTGATGGCGGGTCCAAGCGTGATGCCGCCGCCGGGGTAATTGCCGCCCATGATCGAGGCAGCGTCGTTGCCGGCGGCGTAGAGGCGCTCGATCGGCACGCCGTCCTCGCCGAGCACCTGGGCGTATTCGTTGGTCCTGAGCCCGGCGAAGGTGCCGAGATCGCCGACGTAAAGGCGCACGGCGTAGAACGGGCCGGTCTCGATCGGTGCGAGGCAGGGATTCGGCTTTTGCCCGGGATCGCCGAGCGAGCGGTTGTAGCTGGTCGAACCCTTCTCGAACTCCCGATCTTCGCCTTTTCGCGCATCCGCATTGAACCGCTCGATCGTGGTCTCGAGGGCGGACGCATCGGCGCCGAACTGTCTCGCCAGGTCCGACAGGGTCTCGCCACGTAGCAGATAGCCATTCCTGATCAGCTTGCCGAAGGGCACGGGCGCGGGCTTGGCGAAGCCGAGACCGTATTTGCGAAAGGCGCGATGGTCGGTGACGAACCAGGCGGCGATCTCGGCATCTTCGCCGTCTTCCTCGCGGCAGCGCCTGATCATCGCCTGGCAGAAATCGTGATAGGAGTGGGCCTCGTTGACGAAGCGCCGGCCGGAGCGCGTGACCGCGATGACGCCTGGTTTGGAGCGGTCGACGAAGTGGGGAAAGGTGCCGAGCGTGCCATCCGGCCTGACCGGGCGTGAAATCGGTACCAGCGCCGCGGGCTGGGGAAGGCTGGTGTCGACCCGCGCCCCGGCCTGTTCGCCCAGGCGAAGCCCATCGCCGGTATTGCCCGGGGGTGCGGGGCTGACATGCTCGTGGCCGGAGGGTGCGTGGGACATCAGCTCCCTTCTGCGGATCGCATCCTGAGGAAAGCCGCCTGCGGCCAGCACCACGCCCTTCTTCGCGATCACCTCGACCGGTCCTTCCGGGCGGTCGATGCGCGCGCCGAGTACGCCGCCTTCATCGTCGCGGATCAGGTCGCGCACGGGCGAAGAGGTCCAGATCGGCACGCCCTTGTCGAAGGCGGATTTGGCGAGACGCCCCGCCAGCGCATTGCCGTTCATCAGCCGCATCGGACGGCCATGAAACGCCATGTCCCGGAGAAACTTCAAAAAAAGCTTGGCGACGTAGAAGGCGGAGATCGGCGAGCGGGTGACGTTGAAGAAGTGCAGGAGCTCCTTTCCGGAGCCGATCATCATGCCGAGGAAGGTGATTTCCTGAAGGGGAGGCCGGAGCCGCCGGATCTCTTCGCCGAGTTCGCGCCCGTCGAAGGGCCTCGCCACGATCGAGCGGCCGCCGTCCATGCCGCCGGGTGCGGTCGGATGATAGTCGGCGAAGAACGGGCCGAGATCGAACTTGAGCGAGGTTTCGCGCTCATAGAAGTCGACGGCCTTGGGGCCGGCTTCGAGAAAGGCGTCGATGCGCGCTGCATCGAAATGCTCGCCGGCCTCGTGCTCGAGATATTTTTTCGCGTTCTCGAGACTGTCCTCGACGCCTGCGCGTTTCGCAGGCGCGCTGCAGGGGATCCAGCTCCAGCCGCCGGAGCGCGCGGTGGTGCCGCCATAGACCGGCTCCTTCTCGGCGACGATCACGGAGAGGCCGCGGTGCGCGGCACAGACCGCGGTCCCGAGGCCGCCGGCGCCGGAGCCCACCACCAGCACATCCACCTCCCGACGTTCCATGCCGTTTCCCTTCATGACGCGAGATACCCGCCGTCGACCGGCAGCAAGGCGCCGGTGACGTAGCTCGATGCCGTGGAGGCGAGGAACAGGACGGGGCCGATCAGCTCCTCCGGCCTGCCGGGTCGGCCCATCGGCGTGTGCGCCATGAAGCGGCCGATGGCGTCGGGATTCTGGCGGGTCACCTCGGTCATCGGCGTCTCGATCACGCCGGGGGCGAGCGCGTTCACGCGGATGCCGTCGGGCGCGAGATCATGGGCGAGCGCCTTGGTGAGCTGGAGCACGGCGCCCTTCGAGGCGGCATAGGCGGCGATGCCCGGTCCGGCCGTGGCCGACATGATCGAGCCGAGATTGATCACCCGGCCTCGGGTCGCGCGAAGCTGCGGGAGAAAGGCGCGGGTCACCTGCATGACGCCGGTGGCGTTGACCGCCATCACCCGATCCCAGTCCTCCGCGAAGGTCTCGGCGTCGGGCGGCGTGCGCCGGACGATGCCGGCATTGTTCACGAGGATCGCGGCAGGTCCGAGTTTTTCTTCGACATCTTCGGCCACCTTCATGCAGCGCTGCCCGTCGGTGACGTCGAGAACGATCGCCAGCGCGCTGCCGCCCGCCGCCTCGATCTCCCGGGTCGTGGCCTCCAGCTTGTCCTCCTGCACGTCGCAGCAGGCGACTTTCGCCCCCGCTCGTGCCAGCCCCCGGGCGATCGCCCGGCCGTTGCCCTGTGCGGCGCCGGTGACCACCGCCACCTCGTTCCGGATCCCGTCCACCGCGTTTGCTTCTCCCGAACAGGTGTCATGGAATTTGTTTATTGCGAACGTATTTTATCATAGATAATTCATGGGGGCTGCCAAGCGGAAAAACTGACGCTCGCGCCGTCGGCGTGACGATGCGGCCGGATGCCGGCGACGAGGCTCTTGCCTTCGAAGGCCCCGGGATGGTGATGTCGGCGGAGCATGGATGCCGGCCAAGGACGGAGGAGGACCAGAATGACCGCTCGCGACCTGCCGAACGAGATGACCGTTTCGCCCATTACCGCGGGTACCCTCGAGGGCTACATGCCCGGCTTCGGCAATGATTTTGAAACCGAGGCCCTGCCCGGCGCCTTGCCCCAGGGGCAAAACAGCCCGCAGAAATGCAGCTACGGCCTCTACGCCGAGCAGCTTTCCGGCACCGCGTTCACCGCACCCCGCGGCCAGAACGAGCGCAGCTGGTGCTATCGCATACGGCCTTCGGTCCGCCATACCGGCGAGTTCGCGGAGATCGAGGTGCCTGGATGGAAGACGGCGCCGCATGTCGTGCCGAAGGTGACGAGTCTCGGCCAGTACCGCTGGGATCCGGTCCCGCTGGTCGACGAGCCGCTCACCTGGATCACCGGCATGCGCACCATGACCACGGCCGGCGACGTCAACATCCAGGTCGGCATGGCCAGCCACGTCTATCTGGTCAGCGCATCGATGCGGGACGAATTTTTTTACTCGGCGGACAGCGAGCTTCTGGTGGTGCCGCAGGAGGGACGGCTGCGTTTCTGCACGGAACTCGGCGTGATCGACCTGGATCCGAAGGAGATCGCCATCCTGCCGCGCGGCCTGGTCTATCGCGTCGAGGTGCTCGACGGTCCCTGCCGCGGCTTCGTCTGCGAGAACTACGGCCAGAAGTTCGACCTCCCCAACCGCGGCCCGATCGGCGCGAACTGCATGGCCAACCCCAGGGACTTCAAATGCCCGGTGGCCGCCTTCGAGGATCGCGAAACGCGCTCGCGGGTCGTGGTCAAATGGTGCGGGACGTTTCACGAGACCTGGATCGGCCACTCGCCGCTGGACGTCGTCGCCTGGCACGGCAATTACTGCCCTTACAAATACGATCTACGCACCTACTCGCCGGTCGGCGCCATTCTGTTCGATCATCCGGATCCGTCGATCTTCACGGTGCTGACCGCCCCTTCCGGGCAGGAGGGCACGGCGAACATCGATTTCGTGCTGTTCCGGGAACGCTGGATGGTGGCGGAGCACACCTTCCGCCCGCCCTGGTATCACAAGAACATCATGTCGGAGCTTATGGGCAACATCTACGGTGTCTACGACGCCAAGCCCGAAGGCTTCGTGCCCGGCGGCCTGAGCCTGCACAACTGCATGCTGCCGCACGGACCCGATCGCAACGCCTTCGAGGGCGCATCGAACGCGGCGCTGAAGCCCGACAAGCTGGACGACACCATGAGCTTCATGTTCGAGACCCGCTTTCCGCAGCACCTCACCGAGTTTGCGGCCAACGAGGCGCCGATGCAGAAGCGCTATATCGAGGTCTGGACCGATCTCGAAAAGAAGTTCGATGGCACGCCCGGCGTGAAGTGACGGCGGCAGGGCGACGTGACATGACGTTCGAGTAGAGTTTCGAGCGCAAAGGACGGAGACGGATGGAAGGGCTGGCGTGGCTGCAGCCGGAAGGCATGGCCCTTTGGGCGAGCGTCGCCCTGATCCTGTCGAGCGGTCTGACCTCCTTCATCGCGGCCGCTTTCGGCCTCGGAGGCGGTGTCGCCCTGCTCGCCATCATGGGATCGCTGATGCCGGTGGTGACCATGATCCCCGTTCATGGCGTGGTTCAGCTCGGCTCCAATGCCGGGCGCATGGCGATGATGCTGAGCCATGTCCGCACCGACATTCTGGCCCCTTTCGTTCTCGGCAGCCTGATCGGCGGTCTTGCCGGCAGCCTGGTCGTGATCCGCATGCCGCCGCAGCTTTTGCAGATCGGCCTCGGCCTGTTCGTCCTCTGGTCGGTCTGGGGACGGCCGCCCGCTTTGCAGCCCGGCAGGGTCGCGCTCGCGGCGATGGGGCTGGTCTCCACCTTCCTGACCATGTTCTTCGGCGCCACCGGCGTCTTCGTCGCCTCGGTGGTGCGTGCGATGAAGTTCGACCGGCTCACCTTCGTCGCCTCCCACGCCGCCTGCATGACGATCCAGCATGGCATCAAGGTGATCGCCTTCGGCTTTCTCGGCTTCGCCTTTGGCGAGTATGCGGTGCTGATGGTCCTCATGGTGACGAGCGGTCTGCTCGGGACCTTCGTCGGCCGCAAGGTCCTGGCGAAGACCGGCGACGAGCGCTTTCAGATGATCCTGAACGGCATTCTCACCCTGCTCGCCCTCAGGCTGCTCTGGCAGGGCTTTTCCCGTAGCCTGGCCTGAGCCGGGACTTTCGCGGTCCCGGGGCTTGGTTTTATCCTTGACCCGGTGAGGTCGAGGGCCGGGCCTTCGCACGGAGAGGCGACATGAAGACCAAGGTCGGGATCATCGGCGGCGGGCCTTCGGGGCTGCTGCTAAGCCAGATCCTGCATCGCCATGACATCGAAAGCGTTGTCCTCGAACGGCGCTCGCGCGACTACGTGCTCTCGCGCATCCGGGCCGGCGTGCTGGAGCAGGGCCTGACCGACATGCTGCGGGCGGCAGGCGTCGGCGAGCGCCTGGACGCGGAAGGAGAGCGCCATGGCGGCGTGAATCTGACCTTCGAGGGACGCCTCGAGCGGATCGATCTCGAAGGGCTGACCGGCGGGCGGGCCGTCACCGTCTACGGCCAGACCGAGGTCACGCGCGATCTCTACGACGCCAGGGATCGCATGGGCGGGACCGTGATCCACGAGGCCGAGGACGTCCGGCCGCAGGGGATCGAGACCGACGCCCCCTTTCTCACTTTTCGCCAGGGCGGGAGCGAGGAGCGCATCGACTGCGACTTCATCGCCTCCTGCGACGGTTTTCACGGTGTCGGGCGCCGGTCCATGCCGAAGGGCGTGCTTCGGGAGTATGAGCGGGTCTATTCCTTCGGCTGGCTGGGCGTGCTCTCAAGGACCAGGCCGGTGCATGAGGAGCTGATCTACGCCCATCACGCGGACGGCTTCGCGCTCTGCTCGATGCGCGGACCGACGCTCAGCCGCTACTACGTGCAATGCCCGCTGGACACCGTGCCCGAGGACGTTTCGGACGAGCGGTTCTGGGCGGTGCTGAAGGAAAGGCTGCCGGCCGAGGTCGCGGCCGGGCTGGAGACCGGGCCCTCGATCGAAAAGTCGATCGCACCCCTTCGAAGCTACGTCGCGGAACCGCTCCGTCATGGCCGGCTCTTTCTCGCCGGCGACGCCGGCCATATCGTGCCGCCGACCGGCGCCAAGGGGCTGAACCTCGCGGCCTCGGACGTGCATTATCTCTCGACCGCGCTGATCGATCATTACCGCTCGGGCGACGAGCGCGGCCTGAAGGGCTACTCCGAGCGGGCGCTGCGGCGGGTCTGGAAGGCGGAGCGCTTTTCCTGGTGGATGACCAGGCTGCTTCACAGCTTTCCCGAGGAAGGGGCTTTCGGGGCGAAGATCCAGCTCGCCGAGCTCGACTATCTGACCGGCTCCAAAGCGGCCATGACGTCGCTCGCCGAGAACTATGTCGGGCTCCCCTATGATTGATCGGCATGGCCGATGGCATTGACTCTGCGGTGGCTGCCGTGGCGCCATGGCGTGATCAGCCAACCATCCTCGCGCGAGCGATCTGGAAAGGTCACGCAATGAACGGCATCGAGGCGAACGGCCAGGTTCTGCATGTCGAGGACGAGGGGCCGGAGGACGCGCCGGTCGTCGTCTTCTCCAACTCGCTCGGCACGGATTTCAGGCTCTGGGATCCGCTCTTGCCCCATCTCCCCGCCGACCTTCGCCTGATCCGCTACGACAAGCGCGGTCACGGCCTGTCCTCCTGCCCGGACGGGCCTTACGCCATCGAGGATCACATGCGGGATCTCGAAGGTCTGCTGGAGCGGCTCGGGATCGCTCAGGCGGTGATCGTCGGACTTTCGGTCGGCGGCATGATCGCCCAGGCGCTGGCGGCCGCACGCCCGGATCTGGTGCGGGGCCTCGTGCTCTGCTCGACCGCCCATGTCATCGGTCCGCCGGAGATCTGGGAAACGCGCATCGAAGCGATCAGAAAGGGCGGCATCGAGGCACTCGCGGACGCCATTCTGGAGCGCTGGTTCAGCACGGAATTTCGAAAGCGCCGGCCGGAGGAGACGGCACTCTGGCGCGCCATGCTGACGCGCACGCCGGTCGAAGGCTATCTCGGCACCTGCCAGGCGATCCGGGATGCCGATCTGACCGAAACCACGAGAAAACTGACCGTGCCGGCGGTCTGCGTCGGCGGCACGGAGGACGGCGCCACCCCGCCCGAGCTGGTGCGTTCGACCGCCGAGCTGATCGGCAGGCGATTCGTCGCGATCGAGGGCGCGGGGCACCTGCCATGCGTCGAAGCGCCGGAAGCGCTGGCGGGTGCGATCGTCGCGTTTCTGGAGGAGAACGCCCTTGTCTGACCGTCCGTCCGAACGCTTCGAGACCGGCATGGCCGTCCGCCGATCGGTGCTCGGGGACGCCCATGTCGATCGCGCCGAGGCCGCCAAGACCGGCTTCGACGAGGATTTTCAGCGGTTCATCACGGAGGGGGCGTGGGGCTCCGTCTGGTCGAGGCCCGGGCTCACCAGGCGCGAGCGCAGCCTCGTCACCATCGCGCTGCTTGCGGCGCTGGGTCACGACGATGAGGTCGCCATGCATGTGCGCGCCACCGCCAATACCGGTGCGACGGCGGATGACCTGAAGGAAGTCCTGCTGCACGTCGCCGTCTATGCTGGCGTGCCTGCCGCGAACCGGGCGATCAAGGTCGTCAAAGGCGCCCTGGAGGGCATGTCCGAGAAGGGCGTCTGACGCACCGGGATTGACGGGCGCTCTCCGGGAGTCGATATCCTCTTGCCGTCACGGCGTCGGGGGCGAAAGGCTTCGCGCTGATCAGGGAGCCCAGGAGCAGGAGGAGAAGCGAGATGAAGATGACCACCGAAGAGGCTTTCGTCAAAGTCCTGCAGAGGCACGGCATCGAGCACGCCTTCGGCATCATCGGGTCCGCCATGATGCCGATCTCCGATCTCTTCCCAGCGGCCGGTATCACCTTTTGGGACTGCGCCCACGAGTGCAACGCCGGCATGTCCGCGGACGGTTATACCCGCGCGTCGGGCAAGATGTGCATGGCGATCGCCCAGAACGGGCCCGGCATCACCAATTTCGTCACGCCGATCAAGACGGCGTATTGGAACCACACGCCGCTTCTTCTGGTGACGCCGCAGGCCGCCAACAAGACCATCGGCCAGGGCGGCTTTCAGGAAATGCCGCAGATGGCGACCTTCGCCGACATCGTCTGCTATCAGGAGGAGGTACGCGATCCGTCCCGCATCGCCGAAGTCCTGAACCGGGTGATCGAGAAGGCCTGGCGCGGCAGCGCCCCTGCGCAGATCAACGTGCCGCGCGACTACTGGACCCAGGTGATCGACATCGATCTGCCCGCCGTCATCCGCATCGAGCCGCCGCGCGGCGGGGCAGGGGCCATCGCCGAAGCGGCGAAGCTCCTTTCCGGGGCCAGCTTTCCCGTCATCCTGAACGGTGCGGGCGTCGTCATCGGCGGCGGGATCCCGGCGGCGGCCGCGCTCGCCGAGCGTCTCGATGCGCCGGTCTGCTGCAACTACCAGCACAACGACGCCTTCCCGGGCTCCCACCCGCTTTCGGTCGGCCCGCTCGGCTATAACGGCTCGAAAGCGGCGATGGAGCTGATCGCCAAAGCCGATGTCGTGCTCGCGCTCGGCACCCGCCTCAATCCGTTCTCGACCCTGCCGGGCTACGGCATCGACTACTGGCCCAAGGCCGCAAAGGTCATCCAGGTCGACGTCAACGCGGATCGCATCGGGCTCACCAAGAAAGTGGCGGTCGGCATTCAGGGCGACGCCAGGCAGGTGGCCGAGCAGATCCTCGAACAGCTCTCGGAGACCGCAGGCGACGCCGGGCGCGACGACCGCAGGAGCCTGATCGCCACCACCAGGTCGCGCTGGCTGCAGCAGCTGGCCTCGATGGACCACGAGGACGACGATCCAGGCACGACCTGGAACCAGCGCGCCCGCGATCGTGAACCGGAGCGCATGAGCCCGCGCATGGCCTGGCGCGCGATCCAGGCGGCGCTGCCCGAGGACGCGATCATCTCCACCGACATCGGCAACAACTGCGCGATCGGCAACGCCTATCCGACCTTCGAGCAGGGCAGGAAATACCTCGCTCCCGGCATGTTCGGCCCCTGCGGCTATGGCTTTCCGGCGATCCTCGGCGCCAAGATCGGCTGCCCCGACACGCCGGTCGTGGGCTTCGCCGGCGACGGTGCTTTCGGCATCTCGATGAACGAGATGACGTCCTGCGGCCGCAACGACTGGCCGCCGATCACCATGGTCATCTTCCGCAACTACCAATGGGGTGCGGAAAAGCGCAACACGACGCTCTGGTACGACGACAATTTCGTCGGCACCGAGCTCGACCTCGACGTCTCCTACGCGAAGATCGCGGAGGCCTGCGGCGTCAAAGGCGTGCAGGTCATCACCATGGACGCCCTCACCGAGGCCCTGCGCACCGCCGTCAGGGACCAGATGGAAAACGGCGTCACCACCTTCCTCGAAGTGGTCCTCAACCAGGAACTCGGCGAACCCTTCCGCCGCGACGCCATGAAGACCCCCACCGAGGTCGCCGGCATCGACAAATCCGACATGAGGCCCCAGCACGCAGCGCGAGCGGGCTGAACTTGCCTGAGCCTGGTTCGCAGGTTTGCGGTCAGGCTTTCGGACCGGGCGCCTGACCTGGACGTTTGGCTCACCGAGCGCCCGCGTCCGTGTCAGGCAAGTCAACGAGGTGCGCGTCGCACCTGGGAGGCGAAGAACTCAAGGCTGGCGAGCGTCTTTTCCTGGGTCTCGCGTTGGAACTGGAGGAGGAGGTCGGTGAAGCCGAGCTCTTCGAGCAGCCCGATGTCGTCCGCGAGGTCGGCGGCCGACCCGGTCAGGAGGTGGCGTTCGCCGGTGTCGGTGGTCTGGGTTTTGGTCTCGTCGAACCAGTTGGCGTAGAAGGCGAGGCCGAGGGTGTTCGGATCGTGGCCTTCTTCCTCGGCGAGGCGATGCAGACGCTGGACGCCGTCCTTCAGCCTGGCAGGCGTGTTCAGCGGGTGACGCGGGTTGTTGCCGATCGGGAACCAGACATCGCCGTGGCGCACCGCGCGGCGCATCGCGGCCTTGCTCTCGCCGCCGACCCAGATGGGCGGATGCGGCGTCTGCACCGGCTTCGGCAGGAAGCTGATCTTTTCGAACTGGACGTGATCGCCCGCGAATGCCGGGTCGTCCTCGGTCCAGAGAACCTTGCAGGCCTGGAGATATTCGTCCGTGACCTTGCCGCGCGCCTCGAAGGGCGGGATGTCGAGGGCGTCGAATTCCTCCTTCATCCAGCCGGCGCCGACGCCCAGCACCATGCGGCCCTTGGACAGCACGTCGAGGGTCGAGACGATCTTCGCGGTGTGCACGGCACCGCGATGCGGGACGACCGCGATCGCGGTCACCAGCTTCGGTCTCTCGCTGATCGCGGCGACGAAGGCGAGGAGCTCGAACAGATCGAGACAGGCGCCCGAGGCCGAGCCGGGAAAGGCGCCGGTGGCGGAGTAGGGATAGCGAGAGTCGATGCTCTTCGGCACGATGATGTGGTCGTTCACGCCGATATGATCGAAGCCCAGCGCCTCGGCGCGCTCCACCTGAACGCGGATGTCGTCGGGATTGGCGAGCGGCCCCCGCATGGGCAGCGTCATGCCGATCTTCATGCTATGTTTCTCCCGCAATGCCTTTTCCCAAGGTCGAGAACACCGGTCCGCCCGAAGGCGCCATGCTAACCGATCGGCAGCGACGATTTCTAGAGAGTGCGCGCGTCGCACGCCTGGCGACCGCCGATGCCGATGGTCAGCCGCATGTGGTGCCGATCTGCTTCGCGCTGGTCGAGGGCAGGCTCGGCTTCACCATCGACGAAAAACCGAAACGTTCCGGCAAGGCGTTGAAGCGGCTCGCCAATATCAGGGCCAACCCGAAAGCCGCGATCGTCGTCGATCGCTATGACGAGGACTGGTCCAGGCTCGGCTGGGTGATGGTGCAGGGCAAAGCCGAGATCCTGGAGAGCGGCGAGATGCACGACCGCGTGCAGCTGGCTCTGAGGGAACGCTATCCGCAGCTTCGGCCGATGTGCATCGCGCCGCTGCCCGTCGTGACGATCGCCGTCGATCATGTCGCGAGCTGGGGCCGCCTCGACGACTGCTGAAGTGGCCTGCCGTTCTGACCGTGCGGGAGGCTGGCCGGACCTGTCTGGCGGTGGCATGATCGATCCCATGGTGAGGGACCCCGTCGCTGACGACATGATCGAGGCTGCGTCCAGGCTGATCGATGGCCTGGAGCCAGCGCTGGCCGAGGTCGCCTGCCGCAGCTTTCCCGACGACGAGGAACGCCGGAACTGGTTCTATACGCCGACCGACCATGGCGGCCTCGATCTCGGCAGAATGTCGCCGACACAGCATCAGCTCGTCCATCGGCTGGTGGCGACCGGCCTCTCGGTAGCGGGCTACGTCACGGCCGCCGCGATCATGGGTCTCGAGAACATCCTGGACCGCATCGAAAACTGGCCGCCCGGGCGAACGCGCGAGCGACGGCGCGACCCGCTCCTCTACTATATCACTGTGTTCGGCGAGCCCGCCGCCTCGGGTGCCTGGGCCTGGCGTTTCGGTGGGCACCACATCTCGCTGCACTATCTCATCGTCGACGGCAAGGTGGTCGCCTCGACCCCGAATTTTTTTGGCGCCAATCCCGCGGACAGCCCGCTGCTCGGCCCGCATCTGCACCGGCCGCTGGCCGCGATCGAGGATCTCGGCCGCGAGCTTTTTCGAAATCTCAAGGACCACAGGCGGCACAAGGCCCTGCTTTCGCCGAGCGCGCCGAGCGACCTGATCTCCGGCAATCGTCCCGGCATCCGCGAAGGCGATCGTCAGCTCCTTCATCCCGGCAGCCGCGAGAACCGCTCGGCGATCATCGGCGCCTCGACGGCGGAGGGCCTGGCCCTCAGCTTCACACCCGATGGTGTCGGCCCCGCCGACCTCGATCACGGCGGGATCGACATGCTGCGCGAGCTGATCGGCTGCTATCTGAACCGCCTGCCGGACACCCTCGCCGACGCGCAGGCAGCGCTCGTCGAAGAGGAATTCGCAGACGTGAGATTCGCCTGGGCCGGCGGCGTCGAACGTCACCAGCCGCATTATTACCGCATCCAGGGCGAGCGTCTGTTCATCGAATATGACAACACCCAGAACGGCGCCAACCACATCCACGCCGTCTGGCGCGACCTCGCCAACGATTTCGGCGGCGACGTTCTCGCCCGCCACTACGCCGAGCGGCATGCCGTCGAGGAGCCGGGCCGCGAGGAAGGGATGCGATCATGAGCGACGCCGACCGTGGGCCGATCCGCATCGACATCGTCTCGGACGTGGTCTGTCCCTGGTGCATCATCGGCTACAAGCAGCTGGAGCGTGCCCAGGCGCAAAGCGGGATTCCGGCGGTGGTGTTCTGGCATCCCTTCGAGCTCAATCCCGAGATGGCCGAGGATGGCGAGGATCTGTTCGAACACGTCGCCGCGAAATACGGCTCGACGCGCGAGCAGAGCCTCAAGTCGCGGGCGAAGCTGGCGGCACTCGGCGAGGCGCTCGGCTTCACCTTCGACTATGCCGACGACATGCGCATGGTGAACACCTTTCGTGCCCATCAGCTCCTGCACTGGGCGGCGTCCGAAGGCCGTCAGCACCAGCTGAAGATAGCGTTGTTCGGCGCGTTCTTCACCGAACGGAAGGACGTGAGCGACCCGGAAGCTCTGGCCTCGATCGCAGCCGGCGTCGGTCTGGATCGGGGCGAAGCGCTGTCGGTGCTGGCGGAGGCGCGCTTCGCCGATCAGGTGCGCAAGCACGAGGTTTTCTGGACGTCGCGCGGCGTGCAGGGCGTGCCGACCATGGTCTTCGACGGCCGCCAGGCGCTTGTGGGCGCGCAGGGCGAGGAGCGTTACGCGGCAATGCTGAACGCCGTCGCCGCCGAGCGCGACGCCCGGCCTTCGGCGCCCTGAGCGGGGGGCTCCAGGCGACTTATACCGACGCGACTGGAACATGACCGTTTTCGGTCGATCCCTTCGATCGTTTTCACAGCCTCACCGTCTTAACCCCACGTTAACCTGGTTCGGTTAAACCCCGTCACGGTCCATGCGACCCCGGGAATCCGCCCGCCCGCCTGAAAGATGGGGGGAAGCTCGGATCCCCGGGATTGCATGAACCAGAATGCCACGATGACGGCGAAAGGTTGATGAAACGTCAGAACTCGGCATCAACGCCCCGAAGCGAAGACCACGGAGGAAGCGACAAAAACGGTCGTTGTTCAGGTGGATCGGTATGATGCGGTCACGTCCGGAAACACCAGGGACAGGGCGTTCGGCAGGACGCGAACGGTCGCCGGCAGCCGGCCGATGAGATCGCCGTCCGCCTGCAGCGGCAGGTCGGCGGGACCGACGATGTCGAAGCAGGTGGTGCGATGAACGTGGAAATCGGATCGCCCGCCCAGGCGTCCGCAGACCAGGGACGCGAAATAAGAAGGGGCCGCCAGCCGCCCGGCCTTCGTCATGCGGCAGACCTGCAGGCAGGGTGCATGCAGATCGGCATCGGGTGTCGTGACATAGCGGCCGGCATAATGGCGGCCGTTGGCGATGATCGCGCCCGAGGCCTCGTAGTCGCGCCCGTCGATGCGCAGGCGATAGGTGACCGGGCGCGACGTCAGGCTTTGCCGGACGGCTTCGTGGAGATAGGCATACCGGCCGACATAGCGCTTGAGGCCGAGATCGATTCGCTCGATCACCTGGGCGTCCAGTCCGACGCTGGCCATGACGGCGAACCGCCGGCCGTTCGCCTCGCCGAGGCTGATCATGCGGACGGGACCGCTCGCCACCGTCCGCGCGATGGCGTCGATCGAGCGCGGCAGGCCGATCTCCTTCGCCAGCACGTTGACCGTGCCGAGCGGCAGGATGGCGAGCGGCGGTCCGTCCCGTCGCAGACCGTTCAGCACTTCGTTGATGGTGCCGTCGCCGCCGGCCGCGACCGTCACGTCGAAGCCGGCCCCGACCGCTTCGGCGGCGAGGCGTTCGCCGTCGCCTCGCCCCGAGGTCTCCCGAAGCGTGACGCTACAGCCGAGTCTTTCGAGACAGGCGAGAAAGTCACGGCATCGATCCCGCCTCAGGCGACCAGCGGTGGGATTCGCAATGATGAGAACGCGCTTTCGCGGATCGCGCGGCCTGGCATCCATCTCTTGTCTCGCGACGTTACGGGATCGGGCTCATTCGTCTCGACCTTTCATCATCGATCTCGCCGTCCTTTTCCAGCGTGAAGCGCCGGCAGGACGGAACGCGAAAATTCGACGAAAATAGGCAAGAATGTGAACTAACTCACATTTCCAGCATGATCGACGTTCTAGAATCGCCATGAAGAAGGAGCATGCTGCAAGCGGGGTTGGGGATGCAATCAATTCGGGGAGGTCGCGTGGTCGCCTGGCTGGAGCGCGGGGGCGACCGGTTTCTGCGGGATCAGCAGCCGGATATCTATCAGCAATTGCTGCTGCATGTCGGCGGCACCGACGTCCTTCGCCGTTATTGCGGGACCGAGGCCTACTGGCTGCATGTGCAGACGGTTCTGGACTGCTTCTTCTCGTCGGCGGAGCGGGCCGCGATGTGCCGCGAGCTGATGGACGAGTCGCTGTTCGAGGGCGATCCCGCCTTCCCGTTCTTTCTCGATCGCGCGCGCGCGGAACTCCGCTGCCGTGAGCTGATCCTGCTGGTCGAAGAGGTCGCGCTCGGCATGGCTCGGCCGCTTCGATCGGTCGGCTGATCCGGAGAGACGCGATCGACGGGCGCTCCGTCCAGGGTTGTTTTCTGGCGCCCGCACGCCAAAAATATCGGCCTGACAAAGTGCTTCGCGGGTACGGTACGACATGGGATCAGGCGGGGGGCTGAAACGACGAGGCCTGTTGCGGCGGGCGATCGCCGGCCTGGCGACGGTCGGCCTTTCCGGCGCCGTGTTTGCCGAAGGTGCGCCGTCACCGCTGTTTCTGGGCGTGACCACCTCGACGGAAAATTCCGGGCTGCTCGCGCATCTGCTCCAGGCCTTCGAGGCGGATCACGGCATCGAGGTGCGGGCGGTGACCGCCGGCAGCGGCGCCGTCCTGAACCTGGCCGCGCGCGGTGACGTCGACCTCGTTCTGGTGCATGCGCCCGAGGACGAGGAGACCTTCGTCGATGCCGGCTATGGCGTCGACCGGCGTCCGGTCATGCGGAACCGCTTCGTCATCGTCGGACCTGCGGACGATCCGGCGGGCGTCGCTTCGCAGACGACGGCGGCAGGCGCGCTCTCGGCGATCGCCGGCGAGCAGGCGCTCTTTCTCTCGCGGGGCGACGAGAGCGGCACCCACAAGGCCGAGCTTCGCCTCTGGCATGCGGCCGGCGTCGATCCCGCCGGCGAGGATGGAGCGGCCTGGTATCGCGAGAGCGGGTCCGGGCAGGGGGCGACGTTGAACATCGCCGCCAACACCGGCGCTTATGCCCTCACCGACGACGCCACCTGGGCCACCTTCGGCAATCCCGGCGGGCTTCGCACGCTCTTCACCTCGGACGAGCCGGCGCTCACCAACATCTACAGCGTCATTCGGGTCGACCCGGAGCGTCATCCCGGTGTGAATGCCGAAGGAGCCCTTCGGCTCGCGGACTGGCTGACCTCGAGGGAGGGCCAGGCGGCGATCGGCAGCTTCAAGGTCGACGGCCGGCCGTTGTTCGAGCCGATCACGCGGCTCGCGGGCTGATCGACGGTCGGGACGTCGCGACCGCTTGGCGTCCGCCTTCCCCTTGGACTACGCTTCGAGGATCAGGGGTCTGGGGAGAAGGAACGACATGCCGATCGTGCCGAGCGACAAACTTCACGAACTGACCATGGCAATCTGCCGCGGCGTCGGCAGCGACGAGCGCGAGGCGGAGCTGGTCGCGAACCATCTGGTCGCCGCCAATCTCGCCGGACACGATTCCCACGGCGTCGGCATGCTGCCGCTCTATGTGCGCTGCTGGACCGAGGACAATCTGCAGCCGAACGGCCACGCCGAGGTGGTGCGCGACAGCGGACCGATCCTGGTCATCGATGGCCACCGCGGCTTCGGACAGGTGATCGCCTTCGAGGCGATGGAGCTCGGCATGGCCAAGGCGAAGGCGGAGGGTGCGGCGATCGTGGCGCTTCGCAACAGCTTCCACATCGGCCGGATCGGCTACTGGTCCGAGCTCTGCGCCAAGGGCGGCTTCGCCTCCATGCATTACGTCAACGTCGTCGACAACAACCCGATCGTCGCCATGCACGGCGCCGGCGAGCCGGTCATCAGCACCAACCCCTACAGCGCCGCCATGCCGGGGCCGGGCGGCGAACCGCTGGTGCTTTTGGACATGGCGACCAGCAAGATCGCCATGGGCAAGGCCAGGGTCGCGAAGAACAAGGGCGTGGAGGTGCCGGAAGGCAGCCTTCTGGACGGTGACGGCCGGCCGACCCGGGATCCCGGCTGCATGTTTCCCGAGCGGGTCGGCGCGCTGGTCGCCATGGGCGAGCACAAGGGCTCGGGCCTCGCGCTCATCTGCGAGCTGTTCGCAGGCGCGCTCACCGGCGGCTGGACGCTGCAGCCGGGCCATCCGCGCACCGGCGGTGCGGTCAACAATATGCTGTCGGTGATCATCGATCCCGGCGCGATCGGCGATGCCGACGCCTGTCTCGGCGAATCCGAGGCCATGCTGCGTTACGCCAAGGGCGCGAAGCGGCGCGAGGGGTTCGACGAGATCCTCATGCCGGGCGAGCCCGAAGCGATCCAGCGCAAGCGGCGGTTGGAAAATGGGGTGGACGTCGACGAGACAAGCTGGCAGGAAATCCTGGCGGCGGCGGAAACCGCCGGGGTCAGCGCCGCCGACGTCCGGACCATTCTCGATCGCTGAACGCCGAGGTCGGGCGCTGCGACCGCATTTGCCGGAAAATCCTGGGGAGCGTTTGAGCTGATGGAACGTGTCGAAGCGGTGGTGATCGGCGCCGGTGTCGTCGGCCTGGCGGTGGCGCGCGCGCTGGCGATGGCCGGCATCGAGACGATCGTCGTCGAATCCGCCGACATGATCGGGACCGGCACCAGTTCGCGCAACAGCGAGGTGATCCACGCCGGCATCTACTACCCGACCGGCTCGCTGAAGGCGGTGACCTGCGTCCGCGGCAAGGCCATGCTCTACGCCTATGCGGAAGAGAAGGGCGTGCCCTATCGGCGCTGCGGCAAGCTGATCGTCGCCACGTCAGAGGCGCAGAACCGGACGCTGGAGCAGATCAAGGCCAAGGCCGCGGCCAACGGCGTCGACGATCTGGTCTGGATGAGGGCCGACGAGGTCAGGGCGCTCGAGCCCGAGGTTTCCTGCACGGCGGCGCTCCTTTCGCCGTCCACCGGTATCATCGACAGCCACGGGCTGATGCTCGCCTACCAGGGCGACGCCGAGGATCACGGCGCCTTTCTCGCGTTCAACGCGCCCTTTCTCGGCGGCCGGATCACCGAAGGCGGCTTCGAGGTCGAGATCGGCGGTGACGAGCCGATGGATCTGGAATGCGCCATGCTGATCAATGCAGCCGGTCTTCATGCGCCCGCGATCGCGAGAAAACTGGAGGGGCTGGATCAGGCACTGGTGCCGAAGGGGCATTTCGCCAAAGGCAATTACTACACGCTGGTCGGGGCGAGGCCCTTCAAGCACCTGGTCTATCCGGTGCCGGAAGAGGGCGGGCTCGGCGTTCACGTCACCATCGATCTCGGCGGTCAGGTGAAGTTCGGTCCCGATGTCGAGTGGGTCGAGGCGCCGAACTACGACGTCGATCCCAGGCGCGCGGACGCCTTTTACGACGCCGTGCGCAGCTACTACCCGGGCTTGAGGGACGGCGCGATCGAGCCCGGCTATGCCGGCGTCCGGCCGAAGCTCTCGGGCAAGGGCGAGCCCGCCGCCGATTTCGTCATCCAGGGCCCTGCCGATCACGGCGTCGACGGGCTGGTCAATCTGCTCGGCATCGAGAGCCCGGGGCTGACCGCGTCCCTTGCGATCGCCGAGCGGGTACTGGATGCTGCAGCGCCAGGCCGGCGGCAGGCCGCGTGATGACGGACGGGCCGGACCAGGCCGATGGGTGCGTTCGCGAAAAACGCATCGTCTGCATCGGCGAATGCATGGTCGAACTCGCCCATCAGGGCCCGTCCATGCTGCAGATGGCGTTCGGCGGCGACACCTCCAATACCGCCGTCTATATAGCCCGTCTGACCCGCGACCTGCCGTTCGCGGTCGACTATGTGACGGCGCTCGGCGAGGATGCCTACAGCGAGGCGATGCTCGCCTTCTGGGAGAAGGAATCGGTCGGCACCGGCCTCGTGACCCGTCTTCCGGGGCGTTTGCCCGGGCTCTACACGATTCGCACGGACGCCAGCGGCGAGCGCAGCTTCACCTACTGGCGGGGCGAAGCCGCCGCGCGGGAGCTTCTTCGCGACGGGCGGGATGCGGTGCTGGCGGACGGCCTTCGGGGCGTCGATCTGATCTATCTTTCCGGCATCACGCTCTCGATCCTGGACGACCCGCAGCGCGAGGCCCTTCTCGACCTTCTGGCGAACGCCCGAAAGGCCGGTGCCAAAGTCGCCTTCGACAGCAATTACCGGTCGGCCGGCTGGCCGGGCGTCGGGACGGCGAAAGCCTGGTTCGGAAGGCTGCTCGGCCAGGCAGATCTGGCGCTGCCGACGCTCGACGACGAGCGTGCTCTCGGCGGCGACATCGATGCGGCTGCGGTCGCGGACGGCCTGCACGATCTCGGCGTCGGCGAGGTGGTGGTCAAGCAGGGCGGGGCGGGCTGCTTTCTTTCCGCCGACGGCAGGACATCGATCGTCGATGCGGTTCTGGTCGACGAGGTCGTCGACAGCACCGCCGCCGGCGACAGCTTCAACGCCGGCTATCTCGCGGCGCGGCTGGCGGGCTGCGTGCCCGAAGACGCGGCGCGGCTCGCCCATGGTCTCGCCGGCGAGGTGGTGCGCCATCGAGGGGCGATCATCCCGATCGACGCCATGCCCGATCTCGCTTTGACGGGGTAGGGACGGGCGCCGATGATGCCGGGACGCGGCCGACGGTCGCGCTCCGCAGGAGAATGGAGGGGATTCAGCGCGTGCGCGGATTGACATGCCGTTCGATCACCGTTCTCGCGGTTCTGGTTCTGGTCGCGACGGCCGGCCGCAGCGTCGAAGCCCAGGTCGAGCTGGAGGTCGGGCGGTTCTTCGACCGCTGCATCGAGCCCGACACCAGTATCGAGCAGGCGAATGGCGAAGCGTGCATCGTGCAGGCGATCTTCGATGCGTTCAGCACGGCAGACAACGGCGTCACCGTCGACCTGCTGCCGTCACATCGGGATGGCTACTACGCGCAGCTGATCGCGCTCTACTCCTCCGATACGCCGCCGGACATCCACATTCTGCATCGGCACCGGCTCCCCGACTTCGCAAGCGCCGGTCTGCTCGCGCCGCTGGAGGAGGGGCTGGCGGCCGCCGGCATCGACGTCGAGGACTGGCATCCCGCCGCCCGCGACGCAGTGACCTTGGACGGCCGGATTCTGGCCGTGCCGTTCGACCTGCATGCCAATCTCTGGCACATCAACCTGACCCTGCTGAGCGATGCGGGGCTGGTCGGAGGTGACGGCAAGCCCATCCTGCCGAGCAGTCCAGGCGAGCTTCTCGAGCATTCGCGGTTGGTGAAGGACGCGACCGGCATGGACTATCTGGCCGCGGATTTCGTCCAGTTCCCGATCGGTCTGCGCTCGATCCTGTCGCTGCTCTGGCAGCAGGACCAGGAGCTCGTCGACGGAACCACGGCCATGGTCGACAGCGCCGAAATGCGTGCGGCCATCACCACCTTCACCGATCTGTTCGACGCCGGCCTCGCCGATCCGAAGCATGACTACGAGAGTGCGCAGCAGGCCTTTCTCGACGGCGAAGTGGCGGTCTTGATCAACGGCACCTGGGCGGTCGATCTCTACGATCGGCAGGTCGCGCGCGGCGAGGTCGCTCTGAAGGACTACGATGTCGCCGATTTTCCAACCCTGTTCGAGCGCCCGGCGACCTGGGCCGATCTCCATCTCTGGGCGATACCGGCGACCCTCGCCACCAGGGATCCGGAGGCCTATGAGGCGGCGCTGGGGCTGCTGGCCTGGATCGACGATCACGATCTGGACTGGGCGCGTACGGGCCATCTGGCCGTTCGCCGATCGGTGCTGGAGAGCGAGGCCTATGCCACGCTCTCCCATCGGCCCGATTATCGGGACACGATCGCGCGGGGGCGTTATATCGACGTCGCCAGCGGCTATGACGACATTCAGATCGTCCTGGTGAACAATCTGCCGCCGATCTGGCTCGAAGGCCGGTCGATGGACGAGGCCCTGGCCGAAGCGCAGGGCAGCATCGAACGCCTGCTGCGATAGCGCAGACATCCGAAGACCAAGGGATCGGAAGAAAATGGTGCCGCCACAAAGATTTGAACTTTGGACCTCACCCTTACCAAGGGTGCGCTCTACCCCTGAGCTATGGCGGCTTTCGAGACCTTCGCTTCATGCCACAGGCGGACGGCGGGTGCAAGTCCGTGAAGGGGAGCGTTTCGCGCTTTTGGCGGGGGACCGGGCGTGACCGGCGGGCGGTCCGGCGGGCCGAACCTGACCGAGGAAAAGGCGGCGGACAAGGCGGCGCGCGCCGATCGCCTCGCCGAGGAACTCCGAAAAAACCTGCTCAAGCGCAAGCGGCAGCAGCGGGAGATGCGGTCCGACGCCGAGGCCGACACGGGCCGCGCCGGCGCCCCGGATCGCGACGAATAGCGGTCCCGGCCGGCGCGCGATCGCTTGAGGCTTGTTCCGCGATCTCCTAGAACGTCCTTTCGCACCAAGCCGAAACCTCCGCCCCCCCATCGACCGGCCGATGCGCCCGCTGCGATCGGCCCCGCTGACAGAGCTCGGACCTCATGGACAAGATCATCATTCAAGGCGGCAGGCCGCTCCGCGGCTCGATCCGCATCGGCGGTGCCAAGAACGCGGTGCTTCCGATCCTGGCTGCAGGGCTTCTGACCGATCGCCCGGTGGTTCTCGAAAACGTGCCGGCTCTCGCCGACACGCGCTCGATGCTGGCCCTGCTGCGGACGCTCGGCATGGCGGTCGAGGAGCGCGCGGGCGACGGGCTCGAGCTGCAGCTTCTGACCAAAGGGATCGCCGATCACACCGCGGATTACGAGCTGGTGCGCAAGATGCGCGCCTCGGTCCTGGTGCTCGGGCCGCTGCTGGCGCGGGTCGGCGAGGCGAAGGTGTCCCTGCCCGGCGGCTGCGCCATCGGCCAGCGGCCGGTCGATCTGCATCTGAAGGGACTGGAGGACCTCGGCGCCAAGATCGAGCTGGATCGCGGCTATATCCATGCGCGCGCGCCGAACGGGCTGCGCGGTGGGCCCGTGCCGCTGGCCATGCCCTCGGTCGGTGCGACCGAGAATCTGCTGATGGCGGCGGCGCTGGCGGAAGGCGAGACGGTCATCACCAATGCCGCGCGCGAGCCGGAGGTGGTCGATCTCGCGGTCTGCCTGCGCGCCATGGGGGCGAAGATCCAGGGCGAGGGCACGGCCACCATCACCATCCAGGGCGTGCCCAAGCTGGACGGAGCGCGCCATCGGATCGTGCCCGACCGGATCGAGCTCGGCACCTATGCGATCGCGGGCGCCATCACCGGCGGCGAGCTTCGCCTGCTGGGCGGCCGCGCCGAACTGATCGGCTCGCTCACCGAAAAGCTGATCGAAGCCGGCGTCACGGTCGAGGACGACGGCGACGATCTCCGGGTCGCCGCCGACGGCCGGCCGAAGGGCGTCGATGTCATGACCCAGCCCTATCCCGGCTTCCCCACCGATCTCCAGGCCCAGTTCATGGCGCTGATGTGCGTCGCCGAGGGGGCGGCGATGATCACCGAGACCATCTTCGAGAACCGCTTCATGCACGTTTCCGAACTCGGCCGCATGGGCGGCAAGATCACCGTCCACGGCGGCTCGGCGCTGGTGCGCGGCGTCGAGAAGCTGCGCGGCGCCCAGGTCATGGCGACCGATCTGCGCGCCTCCGTCTCCCTGGTGCTGGCCGGGCTCGCGGCCGAGGGCGAAACCGAGATCCGGCGGGTCTATCACCTCGATCGCGGCTATGAGCATGTCGACGAGAAGCTGAAAGGCTGCGGCGCCGTGATCGAGAGGGCGGCGGAATGACCGAGGCGGCGAAGGGCGGTGCCGGCGGCCGGAGCGGGCTTCGCCTGCGCGCGCTCGATCAGGACGATCTGCAGGTCATCGCCGCCTGCCTGCAGGATGCCCTGGTGCCCCTTCGCGAAATGGCGTTCATGGCCGAGGAGCGGCGCTTCATGGCGTCCTTCGATCGCTTTCAGTGGGAACGGCTGACCGATCCCGCGGGCGCGGCCGATCTCACGGTCTGCCAGTCGATCCTTCGCATCGACCATGTCGAGGGCGTTCAGTATCGGGGGCTGGACGCCGAGCTCGGCGGCGTCCGCTTCGAGCTCCTGACCATCACGATCGAGCCGAGGGAGGAGACCGGCTTTCAGCTCACCTTCGTGTTTGCGGGCGACGTGGCGCTTCGCCTGCAGGTGAGCGCGCTCGCGATCGCGCTTCAGGATTTCGGCGAACCCCGCCCGGCGGGCGTCGCGCCGCGTCACGACCTGAACCCGGGCAGGGCGGACGGGAACTGAGCCATGGCTGTACGCCTGCACGAACGAGATCCCGACTTCGACGCCCGCTTCCAGGCGCTGATCGAGACCAAGCGCGAGGAGGCGGTCGACGTCGCCGCCGACGTCCGTATGATCATCGAGCGCGTCGAGCGGGAAGGCGATGCGGCCGTCCTCGGGCTCACCGAGCGCTTCGATCGGCATCGGCCGGAAGGCGGCCGGCTTCGCCTCGCTCCGGACCGCATCGAGGCCGCGGTCGAGGACTGCGCGCCCGATCTGCTGGCGGCGCTGGAGGCGGCGGCGGCGCGGATTTCGAGCTTTCACGAAAGGCAGAAGCCGGCGGATCTCGCCTATGCCGACGATCTCGGCGTGACCCTCGGCCAGCGCTGGCGACCGCTCAGCTCGGTCGGCCTCTACGTGCCGGGCGGCAAGGCGGCCTATCCGAGCTCGGTGCTGATGAACGCGCTGCCGGCGCGCGTCGCCGGCGTCGAGCGACTCGCGGTCGCCGTGCCCGCGCCGGACGGCGAGATCGCGCCGCTCGTGCTGGTCGCGGCCAGGCTCGCCGGTATCGAAGAAATCTATCCGATCGGCGGCGCGCAGGCGATCGCGGCCTTCGCCTACGGCACCGAGACCATCCGGCCCGTCGACAAGATCACCGGCCCCGGCAACGCCTATGTCGCCGAAGCCAAGCGCCAGGTGTTCGGCCGCGTCGGCATCGACATGATCGCCGGCCCGTCCGAGATCGTGGTGGTCGCGGACCGCGACCAGAACCCCGCCTGGGTCGCCGCCGATCTGCTGAGCCAGGCCGAGCATGACGAGGTCGCCCAGGCGATCCTGATCACCGACGGCGAGGTTCTCGCGGCCGCGGTCGAGGCGGAGGTGGCGGCCCAGCTCGAACGCCTGCCGAAGCGCGCGATCGCGGAGACGAGCTGGCGAACGCTCGGCGCGATCGTGGTCCTGTCCTCGATCGAGAACGCGCCCGGTCTGGTCGACCGGCTTGCACCTGAGCATCTCGAGCTCATGGTTGCCGACCCCGAGGCGATGTCACAAAAGATCCGCCATGCCGGCTCGATCTTTCTCGGCGCGCATACGCCGGAGGTGATCGGCGACTATGTCGGCGGGCCCAATCACGTGCTTCCGACCAACCGCACGGCCCGCTTCGCATCCGGCCTTTCGGTCTACGACTTCATGAAGCGGACGACGCTTCTCGGCTGCGATGAGGCGAGCTTCGGAAAACTGGCGCCGGCCGCCGCGGCGCTCGCCCATGCCGAGGATCTGGCCGGCCACGCGCACGCCGTCGAGATCCGCCTTCGATCCGGGAGAGGCTGACCATGAGCGACGCCAAGACGGGCCGCATCGTCGACATTCAGCTCGACCGCGGCAGCATCGTCCGCTGGAGCCGCGAGGTCGATCACGAGCGCCAGGTCGCCATCTTCGACCTTCTGGAGAGCAACAGCTTCGAGCTGGTCGACGGCTTTGTCGGACCCTACCGCATCGAGCTTTCGCTGCGCGAGGCGAACCTCATCATCAAGGTCACGGACGAAGAGGGCGCCGAGGGCACCGAGATCTCGCTCTCGATGCGGCCGTTTCGAAAGCTGATCAAGGATTATTTCCTGATCTGCGAGAGCTATTTCGAAGCCATCCGTACGGCGACGCCTAGTCGTATCGAAGCGATCGACATGGGAAGGCGCGGGCTGCACAATGACGGGGCCGCTCTCCTGATGGAGGTTCTGGACGGCAAGATACGGATCGACGAGGAGACCGCGAGGCGGTTGTATACCTTGATCTGCGTCCTGCACATCCGTGGCTGAATCGCCGGCCGACAAGCGCGCAAGCGACCTCCCGGGCAGCGTGCTGTTCGCCTGCACCCATAATTCCATCCGTTCGCCCATGGCCGAAGCGCTGATGCGCTACATCCACGGCAAGCGCGTCTACGTCGATTCGGTCGGCATCCGCCCGCAGCCGGTCGATCCGTTCGCGGTCGCCGCGCTCGACGAGATCGGCATCGACCTTTCCGGCCATCGGCCGAAGACCTTCGACGATCTGGAGGACGACTTCTTCGATCTTGTGGTGTCGCTGTCACCCGAAGCCCAGCATCGCGCGGTCGAGATGACCCGCACCAGCTCCTGCGAGATCGAGTTCTGGCCGACCATGGATCCGAGCATCGCGACCGGCAATCGCGAGATGCGCATGACCGTCTACCGATCGATCCGCGACCAGCTGCTCGAACAGATCGGCAGGCGTTTTCCGACAGCCGGCGGCCCGGTCATGGTGTAGCGTCGCCTTTTGGCGGACGCAGGAAGTGGAATCCCACGCGGGCCTTGACCTCGACGTGCCCAGCCGTCATCTACTGCAAACCAACGAGGACGCTGTTGTCCTTCGAGATGGAGGTTGAATGGCCAAGGAAGAACTCATCGAATTCAGCGGCACGGTGACGGAGGTCCTGCCGAACGCGATGTTTCGCGTGCAGCTTGAGAACGATCATGAGATTCTCGCGCACACATCCGGGCGCATGCGCAAGAACCGGATTCGTGTGCTGACCGGTGACAAGGTGACCGTGGAGATGACCCCCTACGATCTCAGCCGGGGCCGGATCACCTATCGTTTCAAGTAAGATGTGATTGAAAGCTCACTGATTCTCGCGTCGTCGTCGCCGCGACGCCTCGATCTCCTGCGTCAGATCGGCGTCGAGCCTGCGCGCATCGAAACGCCCAGCATCGACGAAACGCCCGCCGAGCGGGAACTGCCGCGTGATCACGCGAGGCGTCTCGCCACCGACAAGCGTGACGCGGTCGCTGCGCGTCTCGGCCAGACCGAAAGCTACGTGCTCGCGGCCGACACCGTGGTGGCCTGCGGCCGGCGCATTCTGCCCAAGGCCGAGGATGCCGACACCGCCGAGCGCTGCCTCCGCCTGTTGTCGGGGCGGCGTCATCGGGTCTATACCGGGGTCGCGGTCAGCGCGCCTGACGGGCGAGCCAACGCCTGCGTCGTCATGACCACGGTAACCTTGAAGCGCCTCGGGTCGGAACAGCTCATGCACTATCTCCAATGCGGGGAGTGGCAGGGGAAGGCTGGCGGCTACGGCATTCAGGGCCGCGCCGAAGCCTTCGTCACCGGGATCAACGGCAGCTACTCCAACGTCGTCGGCCTGCCGCTGCAGGCGAGCGCGGATCTTCTGCGCGGTCTCGGCTTCCGGGGGCTGCCGTGAGGGGAGGTGTGGCATGAGCCTCGATTTGATCGTCGAGATGACGCCGTTCGGCGCGCGTGCGGCGCTGATGGAGCATGGCGTGCTCTCGGAAACGCGCTTCGCCGAGAGCGATGTCGAGGACATGCGCGGCCAGATTTTTCTGGCACGGGTGAAGACGCTGGACCAGGAGCTGGACGCCGCCTTCGTCGATTGCGGCCGCGGTCAGATAGCCTATCTGTCCGGCCGGGCCGGGCGCTGGGTCAGCGGCCGGCGCAGCGAACGATCACTCTGCCAGGAGCTCACCGAGGGGCAGGCGATCCTGGTGCAGGGCGCCGGCATGGGCCGAGAAGGCAAGAAGCCGCAGGTCACAAGCGACATCCAGATCGCCGGCCTGTACCAGCTTTACCGGCCCAGGCGGCGCAGCATCAAATTGTCGAACAAGCTGTCCGAAACCGGGCAGTCCGATCGCCTGTTCGCCCTTGCGAAGACGCTCTACCCGGAAGGCGGGGTCATCTTCCGAGGCGCCGCAGCGCTTGCCGGCGACGACGAGCTCGAAGCCGAGAGCACGAGGCTGAAGGAAATCTGGGAGGACGTTCAGGCGAGAGCCGTGCCGGATCGGGCGCCGCTTTGCCTGCATGAGCGCGGCAGCCCGCTCGAGCGGGTCCTGCAGGAGGCGCTTCGGCCCGAGGTCGAGCGGATCGTCGCCGCGGACAGGATCGTCCTGGCGCGGGTGCGCAGCCATCTCGAAAGCGCGCTGCCCGCCATGGTCGACCGTCTCGAATGCCAGCCGGGCGCGTTCGAAGCGAGCGGCGTCAACGAGCAGCTCGAACGCGCGCAGAACCCGCGCATCGAACTGGACGGCGGCGGCGACATCGTCATCGAGCAGACCACGGCGCTGACCGCGATCGACGTCAACGGCGCCGGCCGGCGGGCCCTCGACGTCAATCTCGACGCCGCCCGCGAGATCGCTCGCCAGGTCCGGCTGCAGCGGATCGGCGGGACCATCGTGGTCGACTTCGTGGATCTCAAGAGCAAGGCCGATCGCGACGCGCTGATGGCCGGGCTGGATGAGGCGTTCGCGGACGATCCGGCTGCCGTCAGGCTCTACCCGCCGACTCCGCTCGGCCTGGTGCAGATCAGCCGTCAGCGTCTCGGTCAGAGTCTCGCCGATCGTCTGATGCGGCCCTGTCCGACCTGCGGCGGCGGCGGCAGGACCACGAGCCTGAAAGCGAGCCTGGAACGGATGCTCGGCGAACTCGGCGAACGCGCCGGGGCCGGTGCGAAGACCGTGCGTCTGGCCGTCGACCTCTATGGCTATGTCGCGGCCGAGGCCGCGCCTTCGCTGCGCGACTTCACCGAGCGCCACGGCCTGCCGACGCCCTCGCTCGAACCGGACGAGACGATGGCGCCCGGGACCTACAGGATCACCGGAAGCGAGCATGGCTGACGAGAAGAAGACTGCCCAAGAAGAGACTGCCCAGAAAAAGACTGCGAAGACGCCGCGCTGCCCTCAATGCGGCAAGCCGAGGCAGCAGGACTACCGGCCCTTCTGCTCGGCTCGTTGCCGCGACCTCGATCTCGGCAAATGGCTGAACGGCAGTTACGCCATACCGGCCGTGGAGGCCGACGAGGAGTTTCCGGAAGAGGAGCTTTCCGACGGCCTCGGTGGCACCGAACGATAAGGTGAGGCGTGCGCCGTTCGGGCGGCCCGTCAGTCGCGGAGGTCCCGAAAGGCGTCGCTCAGCCGTTCGATCGCTTCGTCGAGGATGGCTCTCTGGGTCGCTACGTTGAAGCGCATCCAGTTCTCCCCGCCCGGGCCGAACTGGGGGCCGGAGCTGGCGAAGATCCGTGCCTGCTCCTTGATCCGGGCCTCGACCTCGCCTGGCGAAAGCCCGGTGCCGGCGAAATCGATCCAGGCGAGATAGGTCGAGGCCAGCTTCATGGCGCGCGTGCCGGGAACGGCCGCTTCGATCGCGCTTTCGAAGCGATCGCGATTGGCGGCGAGATAGGGAAGCAGGGCGTCGAGCCAGGCGTCGCCCGTGCGCCAGGCGGCCTCGGTCGCGATCATGCCGAAGCCGTTATAGGAGCCGAGGCCGGACGCGGCCACGCGCCGGTCGATCCGCGCCTTGAGCTCAGGATTGGAGGTCACGCAGGCGCCGACATGGGCGCCGGCGAGGTTGAAGGTCTTGGTGGCGGCGACGGTGGTGATCAGGCGATCGGCGATCTCGGGTGCCGTATTGATCGTCGGGACGTGCTCGGCCCCTTCGAAGACCAGATCGCAGTGAATCTCGTCCGAGACCAGGATCAGGTCGTGATGCTCGCAGAACGCCGCGAGTTCCCGGATCTCGTCCGCCGTCCAGACCGTGCCGCCGGGATTGTGCGGGCTGCAGAAGAAGACCGCCTTCGTGGACGGCGTCAGGTTTCCGGCGAGAGCCTCCAGGTCCATGTGGTAGCGGCCGTTCTTCAGGATCAGCGGCGAGTCGAGGATTTTTCGGTCATTGGCGGGGATGATGCGGCGAAAGGCGTGATAGACCGGCGGGAACAGCACGATGTCGTCGCCGGGCTCGCTCACCGCCTGCAGGATCAGGCCGAGGCCGGAGACCACGCCGGGAGTCGGGCTGACCCAGGCGGGATCGAAGGCGACGTCGTGGCGTCGTTTCATCCAGCCGCAAAGGGCGTCCGCCCAGCTTCCGGTATCCGCGTAATAGCCGTGGGCGCCGCGCCCGATCTCTTCGCTAAGGGCTTCGGTGACGCCGGGCGGTGCCCTGAAGTCCATGTCCGCGACCCACATCGGAATCGCGTCCGCGGCCTCGATGCCGGATCGCGCCTTGATCATGTCCCATTTCATGGCGTGCGTCCCGCGACGCTCTACGGGCTCGTCGAAATCGAACATGGAAAGGCGGCTCCGGATCAGCATGGAAGTGAAAGGTCGATAGAGGGGCGGGGGCCTGCGCGAGTCAAGGGACCGCGCCGACGTCGATCATCGGATCGAGCAATCCGTGCACGCGCCTGGCGCCGAGGCGGGCGAAGCGGATCAGCATGGCTTTTCGCCTCGCTGCGCTGAGTGCGCGATGGACGGGCGGTCGGGAAAACTCGGCGCCGAACTCGTCGGCGATCATCAGCCCTTCATCCTCCGGCAGCACGCCTTCGGGAAAGTCGGGCGCGACGGCGAAGGCGAAGAGGTCGCAATAGTCCAGATAGTCCCGCCATTTGCGGTCGGCCTGAAAGTCGGCGAGGCAGGACTTGATCTCGACGATGGTGATCCGACCGAGATGGTCGATCGCCGTCACATCGGCACGTCGGCCATTGGCGAGCGGCAGCTCGAACAGCACCGCCTGATCCGCCGCCACCAATGCGCGCCCGACGCCGCGGCAGAGTCTTGCGGTGACGTCGGGGCGGGATTCGGGGACCTGATCGGGTGTCGGTGCGGTCATGGGACGGGTTCGATGGGGTGTCCTGCGGTCAGGTCGGAAAGCGGGCGTTTCGACGGGACGATAACATCATCCGGGCCTCCCCTCTGTCCAGCCCGAAGCTGTCCACGTTTTCCACAAGCTGTGCATGCAATTCCGGTCTCGTTGAGGAGGGCGTTGTGGTAATGTCCGGCCCCTCACAACAAAGAGCGCAACATGACCGGCACCGAATTGATGGAACGGGAGACGTCGGCGGCGCAGCTGCCGGCGGGATTTCGCAGCCAGCCGCACAATGTCGAAGCCGAGCAGGCTCTGCTGGGCGCGATCCTGATCAACAACGAGGCCTATCACCGGGTCTCGGACTATCTGCGCGCCGAGCATTTCTACGAGCCGGTGCATCGTCGCATCTACGAGGCGATGCACCGGCTGATCGAAGGCGGGCGGCTCGCCGATCACGTCACGCTGAAGGTGGCGTTCGACGAGGACGAGGCGCTGCGCGAGCTGGACGGGTCGCGCTACCTGGCCGGCCTCGCGCGCGCCGCCGAGACCATCCTGAACGCCGAGGACTACGGCAAGCTGCTGCACGATCTCGCCTTGAAGCGCGGCATCATCCATGTCGGCGAGGAGGTGGTGAACCGCGCCTACGATCCGGCCGCCGCCGAGACCGGCCGCGATCAGATCGAGATGGCCGAGCAGCAGCTGTTCGCGCTCGCCCAGGAGGGCGAGGTCGAGGGTGGGTTCAAGGGCTTCGTCAATGTCCTGACCAGCACGGTCGGGCTGATCGAGGCGGCCTATCACAAGAAGGGCAAGATCACCGGCATCCCGACCGGCCTCGACGCCATGGACGAGCGCCTCGGCGGGCTGCAGCCGTCGGACCTGATCATCCTCGCGGCCCGGCCGAGCATGGGCAAGAGCGCGCTCGCCGTCTGCATGGCGGCGAACGCCGCGGCGAAGAAGGCGAGCGACGAGGAGCGCGAAAAGCTGGAGAGCGACAATTACGCGGTCGCGATCTTCTCGCTCGAAATGTCCGCGGAGCAGATGGCGATGCGCCTTTTGTCCGCCGAGGCCAGGATCGGCGGCGACGAGCTCCGGCGCGGCAAGCTCATGGACGAGGACTTCAAGACCGTCGTCCAGGCGAGCCAGTCGCTGGCGGCCCGGCCGATCTTCATCGACGACACGCCCGCCCTTTCGGTGGCGGCGCTGCGCACCCGTGCGAGACGGCTGATGCGCCGCCACGGCCTCTCCATGATCGTCGTCGACTATCTGCAGCTTCTGCGCCCCGTCACCACGGCGGGCCAGGGCAATCGCGTGCAGGAGATCTCGGAGATCACCCAGAGCCTGAAGGCGATCGCCAAGGAGCTGAACGTGCCGGTGCTGGCGCTCTCGCAGCTTTCCCGTGCGGTCGAGCAGCGCGAGGACAAGCGCCCGCAGCTCGCCGACCTTCGCGAATCCGGCTCGATCGAGCAGGACGCGGATGTCGTCATGTTCATCTACCGGGACGAATATTATCTCGCGCGCGCGGAACCGAAGCGCCGGCCCGGGCAGAACGACGAGAAGTTCAACGAGGAATATGCCGACTGGACCCGGCGGCTCGAGGAGGCGCATAACGTCGCCGACATCATCATCGCCAAGCAGCGAAACGGCCCGATCGGCAATTTCCAGCTCATCTTCAACGGTGAATATTCGGAGTTCTGCGACATGGAATACCGGGAGAACCTGCCGGATGCGCGTTGATCACGCCGCGCGCGGCATTCTGAAGATCGATCTCGACGCGCTCTCCGACAACTACCGCCGCCTCTGCAGGGAAGCCGGGGGTGCCGAGGTCGCGGGCGTGGTCAAGGCCAATGGCTACGGTCTCGGTGCCCGCGAGGTCGCGGCCTGCCTGATGAGCGCCGGCTGCCGGAACTTCTTCGTCGCCCACGCCCATGAGGGCATCTCCCTTCGCGAAACCCTCGGGCAGGCGCGCATCTTCGTGCTCCACGGCCTCGCCGAGGGCACGGAAAGGGATATCGCGGACGCCGGCCTGGTTCCGGTCGTGAACCACCCGGACGAGCTTCGGCGCTACGCCTCGCTGGCGCTCACCCGCGGCCAGCGCCTGCCGGTCGCGATCCAGCTCGACACCGGCATGTGCAGGCTCGGCTTTTCGGAAAAGGAAGCCGCATCGATCGACGACGCGGATCTGGCGGTGGTCGATCCCGTGCTGGTGATGAGCCATCTGGTGTCCGCCGAGGAACCCGAGAACCCGCTGAACGCGCTCCAGCGCGAGCGCTTCGAGCGGCGCCCCGCCTGCCTCGCGAAGCTGCCGGCGAGCCTCGCCAATTCTTCGGGCGTGTTCCTCGGTCCCGACTTTCGCTTCGATCTCTGCCGGCCGGGCGTGGCCCTTTACGGCGTCAATCCGACGCCCGGCCGGCCCAATCCCATGCGCCCGGTCGTGACCCTGAGCGTGCCCGTCCTTCAGGTGCACGAGGTCGAGGAGGCCTGCGCCGTCGGCTACAACGCGACCTACCAGGTACCGGCCGGCGGCCGGATCGCGACCGTGCCGCTCGGTTATGCCGACGGCTACCTCAGGAGTGCCGGCGGCCAGGCGATGGCGCGGATCGCGGGCGAGGTCGTGCCGGTCGCGGGTCGGGTATCCATGGATCTGATCACCCTCGACATCTCGTCGCTGCCGCCGAACGCCGTGCGCCCGGGCTGCATGGCCGACCTGATCTACGGCCCGGACGGCGTCGATCGCCTCGCCGCCGCCGCCGGCACGATCGGCTATGAAGTGCTGACACGCCTTGGCACGCGACTCGCGCGACGGTATACCCGCTCCGGACCGTAGTCATTCTTTTGGACATTGCCGGCATCGGTCGAAGGCGAGACCGGCCGGCCGCCGTCCATCGGATCGGAGACGCATGAACCCTCTAGCCATCATCGGCCGCCTCGTTCTCTCGCTGTTCGAGACCGTCGGCGAGATCACGCTGTTCGCGTTTCGCGCCATCTTCCAGGGATTGTCCGGTCCCTATTACGGGCGCGCGATCCTCAGGCAGATGGTCGACATCGGCTATTATTCGCTGCCCGTGGTCGGCCTGACCGCGATCTTCACCGGCATGGTGCTGGCGCTGCAGAGCCACACCGGCTTTTCCCGCTTCGAGGCGGAGAGCGCGGTCGCGACCATCGTCGTGCTGTCGATGACCCGCGAGCTCGGCCCGGTGCTGGCGGGGCTGATGGTCGCAGGCCGGGTCGGCGCCTCGATGGCGGCCGAGATCGGCACCATGCGCGTGACCGAGCAGATCGACGCGCTGACCACGCTGTCCACCAGCCCGTTCAAATATCTGGTCTGGCCGCGGGTGATGGCGGGATTCCTGATGCTGCCGGTCCTGGTGCTGATCGCCGACATCATCGGCGTGCTCGGCGGCTACATCGTCGGCGTCTACAAGCTCGGCTTCAGTCCTTACGAATACCTCAACCGCACCTTCGACTATCTGGAGACCCAGGACGTGGTCTCCGGTCTGGTGAAGGCGGCGATCTTCGGATTTCTCGTGGCGCTGATGGGCTGCTATCAGGGCTACAATTCGCGCGGCGGCGCGCAAGGCGTCGGTGCGGCGACCACCAAGGCGGTGGTTTCGGCCTCGATCCTGATCCTGACCGCGAACTACGTCGTCACGGAGGTGTTCTTCAGCTCATGAGCGATCCAGCAAGTGCGACGCCGAAGATCAGGATCCGCGGCCTGAAAAAGAGCTTCGGTTCGAAACACATCCTTCGCGGCATCGACCTCGACGTCGCCGTCGGCGAATCGGTCGTGGTCATCGGCGGCTCCGGCACCGGCAAGTCGGTGCTCCTGAAATGCGTGCTCGGCATTCTCGAGCCGGACGAGGGCAGCATCGAAATCGACGGCCAGGAGGTCACCGGCCTGTCCCGCCATGAGCGGGAGAAGGTCATGCACAAATTCGGCATGCTGTTTCAGGGGGCCGCCCTGTTCGACAGCCTGCCGGTCTGGGAGAACGTCGCCTTCGGCCTTCTGCAGGTGGACCGCATGGGACGGGACGAGGCGAAAAAGAAGGCGATCGAGACGCTCGCCCAGGTCGGCCTCGGCGCCGACGTCGCCGATCTCTCGCCGGCCGAGCTCTCGGGCGGCATGCAAAAGCGCGTCGGCCTCGCCCGCGCGATCGCGCGGCGGCCGGAGATCCTGTTCTTCGACGAGCCGACCACCGGCCTCGATCCGATCATGGCGGATGTCATCAACGACCTGATCGCCCACAGCGTGCGCGAGCTCGGCGCCAGCGCGATCTCGATCACCCACGACATGGCGAGCGCCCGGAAAATCGCCGATCGGGTCACCATGCTCTACAAGGGCGAGCTGATCTGGGACGGTCAGGTCTCGGAGATCGACGACAGCGGCAACGCCTATGTCGAGCAGTTCATCAACGGCCACGCCGACGGGCCGATCGAGCTGGACGTGCGCGCGGCCTGATCAGGCGTCCGACATCACGTAGATCCGGCGGTCGGCCAGCATGTCCCTGGTCCGCTCGCCATAGGCTTTCATGTGCGGCGCGGCACCATGCGCCTTCAGCGCATCCAGGCTCGCCCATTTCTCGACCACCACGAAGGTGTCCTCGCCATATCTGGTCTGGATCGCGCCGGCATCCTCATGGTCGACGGTCGCGCCATATTCGATGCAGCCGTCCTCGGCGAGCACCGCCGGCACATTGGCCTGAAACATCTCCAGCACCTCGTCCCGCTTGCCGGGCTTGGTGGTGATGACGGCGAGAACGTGCACCCTGGCCATGTCCTTCTCTCCCTTTTTTTGGACCTGCAGCATCGAGCCTGCCCACGACCTTAAAGGGCAGCATGGCCTTCGTCAGCCCTCTTCGGATAGAATTGAAGGTCAGGGTCCGGTGGCAGAACGGGAGGGGATGAACGATGCTCAGCGAGGTGCAGATCGAGGCCTATCACGAAAAAGGATATGTCGTTCCAGACTATCGCCTGCCCGAGGAGACGCTCGAGGAGATCCGGCGGGATCATGACCGGCTGCTCGCGAGGCATCCCGAATTTCGCGACAATTGCTCGGTGCTCCTGAGCCACGATCTCGGTTTTTTGAACTACGCGCGAAACGCGGCGATCCTCGACATGGTGGCGCAGCTGATCGGCGACGACATCTGTCTCTGGAACATGAGCTTTTTCGCCAAGCCGGCGCTGAACGGCAAGAAGACGCCCTATCACCAGGACGGCGAATACTGGCCGATCCAGCCGCTCGCCACCTGCACCGTCTGGATCGCGGTCGACGCGGCGACGGTCGAGAACGGCTGTCTTCGCTACATCCCGGGATCGCACAAGGCCAACCGGCTGATGGCGCATGAGGTCAGGAACGATCCCAACTACACCTTGAACCGCGAGCTCGTGAAGACCGAGTATGACGAAAGCCAGGCCGAGGACCTGGTCCTGCCGGCAGGCGGCATGGCCTTTCACGACGTCTACATCGCCCACGGCTCCGAGGAGAACCGCTCGCCGCATCCGCGCCGCGGCATGACGCTTCGGCTGATGCCGACGAGCTCGGTCTATGATCGCGAGCTCGCCGAGCGGCGTCACGCCGAGCGCGGCGGCCTCGACATGTCCCGGCATTCGATCTTCCTGTTGCGGGGCCGGGACGTTTCTGGAAAGAACGATTTTCGCGTGCGGATACCGGACGCTTGAGCTGCGGACGGCGCCGAGGAGGTGGAATGGTCATGCGGGATATCGAGGAGGCGCTGACGGCGCTCAAGGCGGACGGCCTGCAGGTCGGCGCGGCGTGGCGGAAGGCGCATGAGCTTGCGCAGAGTCGCGAAGGGGAGGCGGCCTATGACCGGCTGCACGCCTTGCTGCACCGCATCGAGGGCGACGACGCCAATGCCGGCTACTGGTATCGGCGCGCCGGCGAGGATGTCTTCACCGGCGACGTCGCTGACGAGGCCGACCTTCTGATCGAGCGCGCGGCATCCTGAGCGCGGGGCGCCGTCGGTGATCGAGAGCTCGGAGATCCGGCTGTTCGCCGGGCTGGACGGCGTCCTGGTCCCCGGCCCGCCGGCGGCCATGCGCCCTTTGCTGACGGAGCCGGCGGCGGACGCCATCGACGGCGCGCTGCTCCGTGCCCGCGGCATGGCGCCGGCCGAGATCTGCCGCACCTAGTGGTGTGACCGCATCAGTGGGGTATCGGCTTCACCTGCGCCCGGGCGCGCAGCCGCGCCTCCGCCTGTTCCAGAAGAACCGAGCGCAGGGCGGCGGTGACGCCGCGTCGCATCTGCCCCGCCGTTCGGACGAGGGTCTGTTTCTCCCTTCGCAGCCGCTCGGCGTTTGCGCGGCTGCGGGCGAGGTCATGGCGGGTGTCGGCCAGCTTTCGGGCGATGGCGGCGCTTTCGGCCCTGAGGCTCGCCAGTGCCGCCCGCTGTTCGGCGAGACGCCGTTTCAGCGCCGTCGCCCTCTCGGTGATCGAACGCCAGATGAGCTGCGATTCGATCAGCTGCCGCTCGACCCCGTCGGACCGCTCCCGAAGGCGGACGCTTTCCAGCCAGTTGTCGACGATCGAACCGCGAAGGGCTGCGAGCTCGGCCTGTTTCGGATCGGCATCCCGCCAAAGGCCGGTCATCGCCGTCCGCTGCAGCCTGATCGTGCGGCGGAGGCGGTCATTGTCGCTTCGGCGGGCGTCGAGTCTGCGGCCGAGATCGATCGTCTGCCTGGCCTGATCGACGATGGCCTTCAGCTCCATGAGCGCGAATCTGGCTTCGGCGAGCCGGCCACGCAGCCCGTCGCCGTCGAGCGGCGCGAGTGCCTTCGACATCAGCGTCCCGTCGGCCGATCGACTGATCGCAGCGAAGCTGGCCGGCGCGATCAGCAAGGCCGAAAAGAGGGCGAGGCACGCGAAGAACCAACGTCGCCGGGCAACGAGCCATGACATCGTCCGCACCTCCCCTGGGTGAGCCGAGCCGTGTCCGTTTCGATCTCCGTCCGGCGGTCGTCGGCTCGAAGTTCTTCTCTATGACAATGGGTTGGGCGGGCCGCGCGGACAATGGTGTGCGGCAAAATCGGGGCGCGCGGCGATTCTTGCGTCAGCCGGTCCGCCCGGCCAGCGCCTTGCCGAGCGCGAAGCAGACCAGCGACGCGAGTGCGCAGGCGACCATGAAGGCGGCCATGGGGTAGGGCGTGCCGTTCTGCAGCATGCCGACCGCCTGGCTGACCAGGGCGGCGGTGAACATCTGCGCGAAGCCGGCGAGCCCCGAGGCCGTGCCCGCCAGTTCCGGATCGACGCTCACGGCGCCGGCCTGGGCATTGGCGATCGACAGACCGTTGGCGAAGGCGACGGCGATCATCGGGCCGAAGAGGGCATAGGGCGACCAGGAGCCTGCGATCAGGAGAAGGAAGGCGATCGATGTGCCGATGAGGGCCAGGACGCTGCCCACGAGAATGAAGCGATCGATGCCGAAGCGGCGTCCCAGCCGCGCGGTGATGAAGTTGCCGAACATGAAGCCACCGGAAATGACGATGAACAGCACGCCATATTCGGTCGCGGAGCGGTCCAGAATGTCGATCATGAAATAGGGGGCGCCGGCGAGGAAGGCGAAGAACGTCGAGATCGCGAAGGTGCTCTGCAGGGTGTAGGCGAGAAACAGGGGCCTTTTGAACAATGAGGCGCTACCGCGGCCGAAACCGGACAGCAGCCCGCCGCCGGCCTGGGCCGCATGGGTCTCGATGAGACGGCGCCAGACGACGAAGGTGAGGACGACGCCCAGGATGGTCATGGCGACGAAGATCGCGCGCCAGTTCAGAAGGTCGATCAGCACGGCGCCGATCGTGGGCGAGAGCATCGGCGCCACGACCATGGCCATGGTGAGATAGGCGATGACGCTCGCGGCCTGCTCGCGATCATAGAGGTCGCGGACGATGGCGCGCGCCAGCACCATGCCGGCGGCAGCGCCCGCGGACTGGATGATGCGGGCTGCGATCAGGAGACCGACGGTAGGCGCGACGGCGGATAGCGCGCTGCCGACGATGAAGATGAAGAAGCCGGCGAGCACCACCGGCCTTCTACCGAAACGGTCGGAGAGCGGGCCGTAGAGGAGGGTGGCGACGGCATTCGCGAGGATCGAAAGGCTGAGCACCAGCTGCGTCACGCCCGTGCCGCTCTCGAAACTCGACTGGATGGCGGGCAGGGCCGGGATGAAGATCTGCAGCGAGACCGGGGCGAGTGCTGTGATGGCGATCAGGAGGACGATCAGTCCCCGTGTTCGCTCCGGCCGAGGGATCGCCCGGGCGCTCACGGGCGCTCGAAATCGTGGGTCGGAGCGAGGCGGCCGAACAGGCGAAGCGGCTCGATGGTTCTGGCAAGCCCCGTCCTGTCGTCGGTCTCGACCAGCACGGCGCAGAGCGTGGCCTCCTCGAGCGCCGGCGTCATGCGCGGCCCCGGAACGTCCGATCGAAAGCGCTTCAGCGACGACGTCTTCTCCATGCCGATGACCGAGTCGTAGTCCCCGGTCATGCCGACGTCGGTGATGTAGGCGGTGCCGCCGGGCAGGATCTGCGCGTCCGCCGTCGGGACGTGCGTGTGGGTGCCGGCGACCAGGGACACGCGGCCGTCGGCGGCGTGGCCGACCGCCATCTTCTCGCTGGTCGCTTCGGCGTGGATGTCGACCAGAATGGCGCTTGCGGACTGGCCGAGGCGATGTTTCGCGAGCTCGGCGTCGAGCGCTCGAAAGGGATCGTCGTAGCTTCCCATGAACAGCCGGCCCATGAGCTGAATGGCGAGAAAGCGCCGGCCGTCGGGAAGCTCGACCGCGGCGGCGCCGCGGCCGGGCGTGCCGGGCGCCAGGTTGATCGGCCGGACGAGACGCGGTTCCCTGTCGAAATGGGGGATGATGTCGCGCTGGTCGAACAGATGATTGCCGGTGGTGACGAGGTCGGCGCCGGCGGCGAAGAAATCGTCGCAGATCGAAGGCGTCAGGCCGAAGCCGCCGGCCGCGTTCTCGCCGTTGACCACGATCACGTCCAGACGATGCTGTTCGCGCAGGCGAGGGAGCGAGGCCAGGATGACGTCGCGCCCGGCCCGACCGACCACATCGCCGCAATACAAGAACCGCATCATCGCTCCCGTTTCGGAACATTCGAAGGCAGGCGCCGCCTCGCCCGAGGCCGCCCGGCTCCGTTGTCTTGGCCCCGGCCAGCGCTCCGGTCAATGGCGGAAGGCGGGGCACTCGCTCGGAACATGTCGCCCGGGCGCTCTCTCCGAGCGCATCACGCTGGCCGATCGATCCGGCGGCTGTAGGCCAGCTCCTCGATCAGCGTCGCCGCCTGCTGCGCACCATTGGCGGGATCGAGCGCTTTCAGGTTCGATCCCATGCGCTCCCTTTCCGCAAGGTCGAACAGGCGGTCGATCGCCGCGGTGAGCGCGTAGGTTTCGGTCGATCGCACGCAGATTCCCAGACCGAGGCGATCGGCGTAGAGTGCTCGCGCGAGCTGGTTGTCCTGCTCGGTCGCCTCATTCGGCACCAGGATGGTCGGCACGCCCGCGTACAACAGCTCGTGAAACGAGTTGTAGCCGACGGCGCTGACCGCGAGATCGAAGGCGTTGAAGAAGCGGGCGAAGGGATAATCGGGCATGCGCACGGCGCTGTCCGGCAGATCGATCGGCCGCTCGCTGATCAGCCATTCGCCGACCGCGATCTGAACGTCATATCGTTTCGTGAGATGCTCGAAGGCGATCTTGTGGATGCTTCTGAAGTCGAAATTGTTGCCGGCACCGAGCTGAATGAGCGCGGTCGTGCGGTCGGGATCGAGACCGAGCTCCAGGCGCGCCTGCTCCCGCGGCAGCATTTCGCCGGCGTCCAGCAGCCTGATCGGATCGACCCTGTGGGTCCGCGTGCGATGGCGTGACGTGATGCCGTGATCGTCGGGGGCTGCGAGGTCGCCCGGCTCCAGCACCACGTCGAAATGCCGTTCGCGCTTGATGATGTCGAGGCTTTCCGACCGCCACATGCCGCGTCTGGACCAGATCGACCAGGGATCGGCATTCGCCTTGATCGCCTCGATCACCCCTTGATAGGGAACGTTGCCGTCGAAGACCACCACGGCTGGGTCGTAGAAGGACAGCATCTCGCCGAGTTCGTCTTTCACGAAGCCGTTCCAGGTGGCGACGTCGGCGCCGAGATATTTGCGGCTCGGGATGAATTCGGCGAGATAGCCCTGCTGACGCAGCACCTTGAGCGCCTGGGACATGGTGACGAAGACGGGCTCGATCGGATCGGGACAACGGCGAGCGATCGCCAGCATGCGCGTCAGATGGCCCATGCCGATGCCGTTGATGGTCACGAACATCACCCGACGGCGATGGCGCGACGGCGCGGCGTCGGCGATCGTCTCCCGCGCCGGCGGACCGATCAGACCATCGACGAGGCCGACGAGCGTGGAGGGGCCGAAACGCTCCTCGACGCAGGTTCTGGCCGCTTCGCTGGCTCGCCGATAGTGCGCGTGGTCCGCGTGCAGATCAAGCACCGTGGCACCGACTTCGTCCGGACGGGCATAGATCGCGCCATCGCCGAAGATCGGGTGATAGCTCGTCGGCAGCACGGGCACGACGCCGCTCGCCATCGCCTTCAGAAGCAGGGGATGCAGCGGGTCGGTGCGGGATGGGTGATGGCAGTGTACGAAGACGTCGATCGACGCCAGAAAGTCGGCCTCGCCTGTTTCCTCGGCGTGCAGGAGTTCCCAGTTGCGTGGATAGGCGCCCAGCCGTTCCCGCAGGGCCGCATCGGCGCCCCGGATCTTCACCAGAAACCGGGAATCGTCGGGAAAGAGCAACAAGATCTCGTTTGGATCGTGCGGCCAGTCGTCCGGATGTGCCGAAGCGCCGCCGATCCGCGGACGGGGGCCGCCGGGATTCCCGCCATGCGGCCGCCAGGCGTCCAGATCGACGCAGTCATGCCAGTCGGCGTCGGTGAGCGCCGGCCTCGGATCGCAAAGCAGGAGCTGAGCGCGGGCCGCAGGGCTCATGGGCGCAAAGCGGCAGTCTTCGCCGAACATCTCCCGCACATGGCTCGATATGGCGGCCCAGCGCGCCTGGTCGATCTGTCCGAAGCTGGCCGGCGCTTCGGCGACCAGCACGAGGCGGTGGTCGGCCTCGACGCGGAGCGGGCGCCTCGGCCGATGGATGAACAGTTCGGGATCCGCCGCGATCATCAGCCTGGCCGATAGCGCGAGGTCGGGATCGAGCTTTGCGATCCGGCCGTCGTCGATCATCCGGCGGATGGAGGCGTGGAGGGATTCCGGATGGTCCGACAGCGCGCCGGTCAGTTGAAGGATGCCGGTTCTGTATCCACCTTCGATCAACGCCTGAAGCTGGTCGGCGAGAGTCGTCCTGCTGCAGGGTGTATGACGGAAATCACCGGCAACGATGATGTCGTAGTTCTGAATGGCCATAAGATGGGAAACGATTGTTCGTTCGAGGGAACCAAGCGGATACACCATTTTAGGTCGTATCGGAATATGGATCAGACCATTCCCAATGGACAGGCCGGCGCTGTTCCCGCTAGAGTTTGGATTACGGAAACGCTTCAAAGAGATCCATGAAACGCCTCAAGGAAATGCAACGGTGCGACGACGAGATCGCGCGCCTTCTGGACCGTCCGGAGCTCGAAGGCCTGCGCCCCAGGCCGGATTTGGACGAGGCCGGCCCCGACGTTGCCGCGTTGCGAGAAACCGTCGACGAACTGAAAGAATCACTCGACAAGGCGAACCGGAGAGTTCATCGCCTGCAGGGCGAGCGCACCCAGCTCTCGGCTCTCCTCGAAAAGCGCGATCGGCAGATCGAGGCGCTCAGCCGGGAACTCGGCGCGCATGTGCGGCAGGAGGATTCCGAGCGGAATGGAGCGAAACTCACATCCACCATGCTTCGCCCGGCAACGGCACTGGTCGGCGCGGCCGGTCGCCTTGCAAGCTGGCTCGGCCGATCGGCGCGATCGGGAAGAGATGCCGTCACCGGGCAGACGCCTTCCACGGAGATGAAAGATTCTGCCGACACGCGCGCGGCGGTGATCGTCCTGATGCTGGGACTCGCCGACGACGAGATCGAGGGCCTTCTGGAGACCGTCGAGAAAGGATGCGCGTCCCAGGGCACGAGGCCGGTCTGCGTGATCGACAGCGATTCGTTCGAGCTGCTGCGCTCGCGCTCGATGATGTTCGAATTTCTGCCGCCTGCCGCGGACCGTCTCCGCTTCGATGCGTCCCTGCATTGGGATCTCTATATCCAGCGCAAACTGGCGCTGATCCGCCGCAAGTGGCGGCCGGTCCGAACCGTCGCCTTCGGCACGACCGCTATGGAGGTCCTGGCACTCTGGTCCTCGTCGCCATTCGAAGATACGCCTCTGCCGGCGACATCCGGTTCGGTGCCGCTCGGCGCGGCGCGGCGCTCGGCTGGTTGGCCTGGCCTCTCGCTTGCGGCGGGCACCCAAGGGTAGACGGCAGAGCTTTTTCGCTGGATAACGTGCCTTCTTTCATCAGCGGGGACTTGCCAAGACGCTCGAAACTGGCACATTCCGGCAATGATGGAAGAGGTCGTCGACGAGCGTGTTAGCTCCGCGTGGAGGCTTCGGCCTTCTTCCGAGAAGCAAGAAAGCGGCAGGTAGATAGGGAGCCCTCTTCATGCGCTGGATGTCCAAGGCGATTGCGAGCGCCAAGGCCTTGATGATTGCGATCGTTGCCGGACAGGGTGGTTCGGCGGCGGCGCAGGACGCCAGTTCGGACGATCGGGCCTGGGAGGCGGTCAAGGCGTCCGGCACGGCCGAGGCATGCCAGCATTATCTCAGCGAATTTCCGACCGGCGACCATGCCGAGGAGGCCTTCCGCTGCCTCGTCGAAGGCACCTTGCCGTCAGCCGATGCGCGGCAGCCGGCGGCCGTGGATATTTACTGACCACCGACCATCGAGGTCCGGGCGCGCGTCTGGGCCGTTCGCGCCGCAGCTAACAGGCTTTCACCAAACGATTTGACACTGGTCTCCGATTCGCCGATGGAGAAGCCGGACGTTTCGGGGGTACAGCATGAGTCCTGGGCTGAAAGCCGTGTTTTCCGAACTGGGTGTCAGAGACGTCCAGGTTTTCGATGACGCCGCCAAGGCGGTCGAGAGGATCGCCGAGATCTACGATCAGGGCGTGGCGATCATGCAGGAAGCGTTCGATCGCTTCACCGCCGGCGACAACGGTCACATGACCCGCCCGATCGACGCCTGCTATCCCTTTCTCGGGATCGAGGTCGGTCCGGGCAATCTGAATCTCGAAAGCGGGCTCTCCTACGGCGCCCTGCACGATCCCGGCGTCTACGGCACGACGCTGACGCGGCCGGCGCTCTTTTCCGACTATTACCGGCGCCAGATCGATCTGCTGATGAGCCTGCACGAACTGCCCGTCGTGGTCGGCATCAGCGATCGACGCATGCCGCTGCCCTTCGTCATCGAGGAAAGCACCGCCGACATTCGCCAGGACCGCGTCGCGACGCTGCAGGCCGGCTTTCCGCTGCCGGAGATGAGCGAGATCGACGACGCCATCGCCAACGGCACGAACAGGCCCAAGCCGGGTGCTGCGAAGCCGCTCGCCCTGTTCACGGCCGAGCGCGTCGACTATTCGCTGCAGCGCTTCCACCACTACACCGCGACCAGGCCGGAACATGTTCAGCGCTTCATCCTGCTGACCAACTACCAGCGCTATGTCGAGCATTTCATCAGCTATGCGAAGAAGGAGATCCAGTACGGCGACACCTACAGCTGCTTCGTCGAGCCGGGCGACGTGGTCACGCCCAATCACCGTCTCGATTCGGTCGCCGCAAACGGCACGCCGCCGCGTCACCTGCCGCAGATGCCGGCCTACCATCTCGTGCGCCCGGACCGGATGGGGATCACCATGGTCAATATCGGCGTCGGGCCGTCGAACGCGCGCACGATCACCGATCATCTGGCCGTGCTGCGCCCCCATTGCTGGCTGATGCTCGGGCATTGCGCCGGTCTTCGCCGCAGCCAGCAGCTCGGCGACTACGTTCTCGCCCACGGCTATGCCAGGGAGGATCACGTCCTCGACCAGGACCTGCCGCCCTTCGTGACCGTGCCGCCGATCGCGGAAATCCAGGTCGCACTGCAGCAGGCGGTGGTCAACGTCACCGGGCTGGAGGGCCGGGACATCAAGACGCGCATGCGCACCGGCACGGTCGCCAGCACCGACAACCGGAACTGGGAGCTTCGCTATGACGAGCTGTTCGAGCGCCTGAACCAGCAGCGCGCGATCGCCGTCGACATGGAGAGCGCCACCATCGCCGCCAACGGTTTTCGCTTTCGGGTGCCCTACGGCACGCTGCTTTGCGTTTCCGACAAGCCGCTGCATGGCGAGCTCAAGCTCAGGGGCATGGCCAACGCCTTCTATCGCGAACGCATCGACCAGCATCTCAAGATCGGTATCGAGGCGATCCGCATTCTGAGGGAAGACGTCGGGCCGGATCAGATCCATTCGCGAAAGCTGCGCAGCTTCGACGAGCCCGCTTTCCGCTGAAAAGCCAGGCCGGACGAGCTGGCGTTCTCCTCACCCCTCGATGGGCATGACGAAGTCGGGATCGCTTCGGGCGCCGGTCGGCCAGCGGGTGGCGATGGCCTCGAGGTGGGTGGAGAAGCGCATGCTGTTTTGCGCGCCGCGGTGATCCGAGCGAGGGTTCAGCCCGCGCCCGCCAGCTCGAAGGAGTTGTACAGGATGACGGTGAACGGATCCCAGCGCTCGCGATCGGCAAGCGGATAGGTGAGGTGGACGACCACCGTGCGCTGGCCGGCGCGTCGGCCCATGCTGTAGAACATGTCGTCGTCGACCTCGCCCGAGGCGACGAACCAGCTCGTCGCGAAATGGCGATAGCCGACGCCCCGATGGCGGGTCAGATCGTCGAACATGGCGCGCAGATCCCGGCTGTCGATCTCGACCACCTGCAACCGCGCCTCGCCGTCGGCGTCGGTCAGCAGGTGATAGCCGCCGCCCGGGCGTTCTTCCTCGGTCAGAAGGGCGCTCGGATAGGTCAGGCGAAATCCGATGTCGTCGTCATCGATCGACCGCACGCCGTGGTCCTTGCGGAAGGTTTCGGCCTGCCGGAGCAGATCCTCCACCTGTTCTCCGGTCAGGCGGCCGGTCGGTTCAGCGCCGATCCGGGTCTGAAAGCGGCGGATCGCGGCCTCGGTGCGCGCGCCGAAATCACCGTCGATGGTGGAATCATAGCCGCCGAGAAAGACGAGAGCTTCCTGGACCCGCCGCCGCTTCGCAGCCGTCAAGGACGCCGTATCCGCCGGATCCCGAGGCCCGAGGTCGCGCGGCCTGCTCGCCGGGATGAAGGCCGGCCGTTCCGGTTCGGCTTCAGGCGTGCTCATGGCCTCCTCGGCGGCCCGGTCCGGTTCGATCCCGGCCAGTTCCTCCGCCACCTCGGCGCGGCGCCGTTCGAGAGCCGCCAGCTCCTGCCGAAACGTGGCCATCGTGGCCTCGACATCATCCTCGGATGACGGATCGCCGAGCTCGAGATCGTCCAGCGCGCGCGTGATCTGCTCCATCCTCCGGTCGATCGAGCGGCGTTCGTTGGTGAGAAGGGCGATCAGGGCGCGCTGGCGATAGGGCATGGGCGCGGCGTCCGTCTCGACCGTCCGCTGGCCGGCGTCGCCATCGGGCACAGGCGGCTCCTCGGCGTCGGCGGCGACAAGAGCGAGGGCGACCATGGCGATCACGAAGGCGATCAGCAATCTGGCCAGCCGCCTTGGCATCGAGTGTCGATGAACTGGAGCGGCTGCGGGACTCTTCGGCATCTGCGGCATCCTCTCCCTTCGTCATAGCGTGGCTTGATCGGGCGTCGCGCGTTCCTCCGGTCAGCCGCCCCTGTGCGGTGCGCGGAAAAAAATGCGCGCTGGTCGAGGCGAGACGCCATGATTGCCGTCACGAAGCTCGCCCATGACCAGCGCGCTAGGACAGGGGGTAAACATGATGTCTTGAGGCCGTCAGGAAGCCGGGCCTGCCGCAACAGGTCCGTTGCCGGTGGCCACGGGTCATGGCGCGACCGGCGGTTCGAGCGGGGTCTCGAGATAGCCTGAAAGGCAGGGGTTCGGCGCAGCTTCCGGAGGTGAAGCCGGTCGAACGACACAAAACAGCATACATCGTCAATGTCCCGATTCCTGGCAGACACGGCGGACATCATGGCCTGTTGGGAGAACAGGCAGCGATGAGTCGAGGTCGGAATATCGACCACCGCCAGTAGCAAAACCCGCGAGACGCGCGTCTGGATGCAGCCTTTGATATTTTTTTTAGGCGTGTTTGCTCGGAACTTGTCAGACTGGGCAACGTCTTCTAATCACTGGCTTCATGCATCGGTCTCGGCCGGGCCGCGCACCTTGCCTCACCTGTGCGGACGCCTGAGGGGCCGTTTCGAGAGACGGCGATTGACCCTGGATCAAGCAGCTTCCGAGCCTCACGAGTTCGACTACGCATCGTCGATCAAGGCCTGCGCTGCGGGCGATCGCGCGGCGCTGAGTTCGCTTTTCGAGGCGGACGCCGGTCGCCTGCTCGCGGTGGCGCGGCGGATCGTGCGCCGGACCGATCTCGCGGAAGAGATTGTTCAGGACGCCTTCATTCAGATCTGGAACAAGGCTGCCCAATACGATCCCAGGCTCGGCTCGGCGCGCGGCTGGGTCTACACCATCGTGCGCAACCGCGCGCTCAACGTCATTCGCGATCACGCGCGCGAGGAGCTCGTCGACGAGGCCGGCATCGAGCAGCTTCGCCATGACGACCAGGTGGTCGACGACGCCTATCAGCGCCTGGCCACCGACAGCCGGCTCCGCCATTGCCTTGAAGAACTGGAGGCCAACAAGCGGCAGTCCGTGCTGCTCGCCTATGTCGCAGGCTTCACCCATGGTGAGATCGCCGGCAGGCTCGGCGTGCCGCTGGGCACCGCGAAATCCTGGGTCCGCCGCGCCGTCAGCGCACTCAAGGAGTGCCTGGCATGAGCGCCGAAACCCGCCAGGAAAGGGAGATGCTGGCCCGCGACTACGTGCTCGGCCAGCTGTCGCCGGAGGAGACCGAGTCGATCGAGCGCCTCCTGCTCGAGGACGAGGCGCTTCGCGCCGAGATCGCGACGCTTCGCGCCCGCCTGCACGAGCTGGATTTCTCGGCGGCCCCCGAAGCCGTTCCGGACGACCTCTGGTCGAGGATCGAGGCCCGGCTCGACGAGGCCGTCGTGGTGCCGCTGTCCGGCCGCAAACCGGCCCGAGCGGACGGCCGGAGCGGGTACTGGCGCGGCTTCGCCACCGCCGCGGTCGCCGCCTCCCTCCTGTTCGCGGTCGCGACCGGCGCTTTCTTCACCTTGCGCCAGCCGCCGGAACCGGTGGTCATCGCGGTCCTTCTCGACGAGGACGCCAATCCCGGCGTGATCGTCGAAGCGCTCGGCGAGGATCGGGTGCGCATCGTGCCCCTGGTCGATATTCCCGTGCCCGATGATCGGGCGCTCGAGGTCTGGACGCTGCCCGATCCGGACACCGGTCCGGTCTCCCTCGGCCTCATGCCGGCGGCCGCCGAGGCCAGCCTCGCAGGCTTCGATCTGCCGCGGCCCGATGCCGACCAGCTTTACGAGATCACGCTGGAGCCGGCGACCGGCTCGCCGGTCGGGCGGCCGACAGGGCCCGTGCTGTTCAAGGGCTTTGCCAAGGTCCCGCGCTGACGTCCGCTACCCGCCAGGCACACCTTCCACGCAAGATTTTTACCCCTGCTGCATCCGGCGGGCCCCTCTCACGTGTCGTGACGATGTGACCGTGGACGGCGACGCGACCCCGAGGTCGTCAGACAGATCAACGCATGTTCAACTTTAAGTTGCTTATGTTCATGTTTTGTGCCTAGTCTCGCCGCTTCTTACGTCACAGGGTTCGAGTTGAAAAGGAGTTTGGGGATGATGCGCGTTTGGGCTTCGACACTGGCGTCGGGCATGATCGCCGGTACGGCGCTGGCAGGCGACGTGACGCTCGATCTGCCGGCCGACTACAGGACGACCTTCGACAATTATCTGATCTCCGACCGGCTGGGGCAGGATGACCAGGTGATGTCGATGTTCGCGAACGGGATCGCGCGTGACGGTGCTCGCACCGACGGCAGGCTGCCCTACGGCTCGGTGCTGATCGGCGAGGTCTACGGTGCGAAGAAGGACGCCGACGGTGCGGTCGTGACCAGCGAGATCGGGCGGCGTGTGCCTGCCGAACTCAAGGTGATCGTCATGATGGAGCGGCGCGAAGGCTGGGATGCGCAGTATGACGACGCGCTCAAGGTGGGCGACTGGGAGTTCGAGGTTTTCGGCCCGGACGGCAAGAACCTCGGCAAGGACACCACCGCCTGCCGGGAATGCCACCACCCGCTGACCGACACCGAATTCACCTTCAGCTACGCCCATATCGGCGCGGTCAACTGAGGAGAACCGACATGACCACCCGACCCCTGGCGCTCCTCACCGCAGCCGGCCTTCTTGCAGGCTGCGTCGCGGCCGATCAGGCGCGGCAGAACGCCGGCATCGGCGCCGCCGGCGCCGACGACGTCGTCTTGAAGCTGCCGGCCGACTACAAGGCCGCCGGCCCCTACATGATCTCGGATCGCCTGGGACAGGACGATCAGGCGATCGTGCTGTTCGCCAATGCGGCGGCGAGGGACGGTGCGCGCGCCGACGGCAAGCTACCCTACGGCTCGGTGCTGATCGGCGAGATTTACGGCGTGGAGACGGACGCCGCCGGCAATGTCGTCCAGAGCAAGGTCGGGCGTCGCGTGCCGGCCGAGCTCAAAGCGATCGTCATGATGGAACGGCAGGAAGGCGCCGACGACAAATATCCGGAGGCGATGAAGGTCGGCGACTGGGAGTTCGAAGTGTTCAGCCCCGAAGGCGAGAACCTGGGCAAGGACACCACCGCCTGCCGGGAGTGTCACCACCCGCTGACCGACACCGAATTCACCTTCAGCTACCAGCATCTGGCCGCGGCCAACTGACCGGGGCGGCGGTCGGAAAAGCTCCGGCTCGACGATCAGCTCCGCTTCGCGCTCTACGCCGCGACCATGCGGTGACGCGGGCCTATCGACCGTTTTTCGGCGTGCCCGGGCAGGAGACCGACGAGTTCATGGACATCATCGAGAGCTATCGCTCGAAGGTGGTCGCCAAGGCCGGGTGAGCCGGCGTTCAGGCCGCGAGGACGTCGGCGGACATGAACGCGAGCGGCATCCGGGAACGGCCGGAGCCGCCGCCGGATGCCGCGGGCGCTCGCGCCGCCGAGGGCCAGGGCGGCGCCTGCTCACGCCGACGGCTATTTCATCGGCGGAGCGATCACTGCTGACCGTCGCGTTTACGCCTTGCGGGATCCTGGTGGTGCCGGCAAGGTCTGCGATGGCTGCCAATCCGAAGGGGCGAAGCGGCTCCGATCCGGATGTTCGTGTTGTCCTCCTGAAGATGGGCCCTACATAGCTGCACTACACGCGGGCGGCCCGAACGGTTTCAGACGAATCGAAAAAATCTTCACTTGAAGGAGGTCGCGGACCTCGCGGCGACCCCGTCGGAGACGGCATGATGACGACGATGGCGGCGCATCGTTTCGAACCATCGACGGGAGACCGCGGATGACCCGCAGACTTCACATCGACGCCAGAGCATCGGCGCTGATCCTGATCGATCTTCAGACGCGCCTCGCGCCGGCCATTCACGGTATCGACGATATTCTGACCTCGGCCCGGGCGCTGCTGGAGGGGGCCCGGACGCTCGAGGTTCCCTTCGCGTTCACCGAGCACTATCCGAGCGGCCTCGGCCGGACCGACCCCTCGCTGCTGGAAGACGTGCCGCAGGCGACGGTGTTCGAAAAAATTCATTTCGACGCGACCCTGGCTTCGGGCCTGAAGGGCTGGGTAGGCGACTGCCGCCGCGATCATCTGCTGATCGCCGGCACCGAAACCCATGTCTGCGTGCTCCAGACCGCGCTCGGCCTCAAGGCGCTCGGCCTCGAGGTCTCGATCATCGCCGACGCGGTCGGCTCGCGCCGAGACGAGGATCGCCAGGTCGCGCTTCGCCGGATGGAGCGCGCCGGCATAGGCATGGTGACCACGGAGATGGTGCTGTTCGAATGGCTGGAGCGCGGCGACACGCCCGCCTTCAAGGGCATGATTGGCGCGATCCGCGATCTGGGGCGGCGCAGCCATTGACCCCCGGGGCATAGCCTTCGGTCCCGCGGCTCCGTAGGTTGATGCCGTCTGCGAACTTCAGGGGAGGATGTTTCGATGCTCGGGCAGGGACGGGAATTCGAGGGCAGGGTCGCCTTGGTGACCGGCGGATCGCGGGGAATCGGGCGGGCCGTGTGCCTCGCACTCGCGCGCGAAGGTGCTGATATCGCGTTGAATTACGTCTCGAACGAAGAGGCGGCGAATCAGGTGAAGAGCGAGGTCGAGGCGCTCGGCGTTCGATGCGCAGTCTTCAGGGCCGACGTCGCCGATGCGGGTGCGGTCGAGGCCATGGCCGCAGGCGTGGCGCGGGACCTCGGCCCGGTGGATCTTCTGGTCACGGCCGCCGGCATCGCCCATGTCGGCGATCACACGGAGATCGGTTTCGACCTCTGGCAGCGGATCATGAAGGTGAACGTGGATGGCACCTTCCTCCCGGTGATGGCGGTGAAGGACGGCATGATCGAGCGCGGCTTCGGCCGGATCGTCTGCATCGCCTCGATCGCCGGCCTGGCCCCGCGCGCAAAGATGCTGCCCTACAGCACCTCCAAGGCGGCGGTGATCGCGTTCGCCCGCAGCTGCGCCCAGGCGTTCGCGCCCGACGTCAGGGTCAACTGCCTGGCGCCAGGGCTGATCGAGACCGACATGAGTGCGGCGATGGACGAAGCGACGAGGCAGGCGATGCGCGACGCGGCGTTCCTCAAGCGCACCGGGCAGCCGGAGGAGATGGCCGAGACGGTGCTCTACCTTCTCTCCGAGCGATCGAGCTTCGTCACCGGACAGACGCTGGTCGCGGATGGCGGGCGGGTGACGCTGCCCTGACGGCGAAGGGCAGGGCCGGCGACATTCGGCCACGTTCGCCTCGGCGCCCCGTCGCCGATTCTCGATCGCCTGGCCTGCCGTCCTGAACTGGCGCTCAGGCCCGATCGCGTACCAGGTCGCGTGGTCGTCGAGGCGCTGGCTGGATCATCCGATCCCGAGCCGTCGCCGTCGTCAGCCGGCCGGCTCGAGAATGTCGAAGCCGACATTGCGATCGATGATATGGACGAGGCCGTCGTCGCCGACGTCGACGTCGTTGGTCTGCGGCGCTTTCTCGCCGCCGGCCGGTTCGGGAATGAAGTGGCCGATCTCCCGCGGCAGGGTCGGCTCCCTGATGTCGACCGCGCGAAGGCCGCCGCCGAACCAGGCGCAGTAGAGGATGGTGTCCGAGAGGTGCTCCTGAAACTGGTGCGCGCCGAAGCGGGCGCCCTTGCGAGCATAGGGGCTGTCGAGCTCGGACAGATGCCACATGCCGATCGGCTGGATCTTTTCGAGATTGCCCACGTCGAACACCCAGAGGCCGCCGTGGAGCTGGCCCGGGATATGGTCGTGCTCCTCGTCGATGCCGACGGCGATCTGCCGGCCTGCCACCTCGAACGGCACGCGCATGACGGTGTGGGTCGGCTCGGGAAAAGGCGGGTGGTAATTGTGCTCGCCCACGGTCTTCGGCCGCGTGATGTCGCTGACGTCGATCACGCGAAGTCCGGCATGCCAGACGGCGGCCCAGAGCTGGTCGCCCTGGCGAAGGGTGTGGTGGAGACGGTTCCGGTAGCCTTTCCAGGTCGGCGTCTCGCCGCCTGCGATATGCTGCCCCGGCATCCACCATCTGGAAACTTCTTCGGGGCGGGCCGGGTTCTTGAGGTCGTAGATGACCAGGATATTTCCCAGAAAGCCCTTCATCTCGGTGGAGATGTAGGCGTAGTGCTCGTCCATGTCGAAGCGGTGGGTGCCGAAACCGAAAGTGCGCTCATGATGCAGCAGCTTCGGCCTGGCCCTGTCGGCGATGTCGTAGACGCGAAAGCCGCCGTCCGTGTAGCCTTCGGCCAGCACGCGGCGTATGCGATCGAGCTGCTCCGGTTTGACGTTCAGCTCGGTCGCTAGCTCTTCCGGCGTCGGTGCGCGGCCGAGTTTGCCGGAGAGCTCGCGGGTCGCCTCGTCGATGCGCGCGCCGCGGCGCACCGCATGGCGTTCGTTCTGCTCGACATTGACGATCATGATGTCGCCGGCGACACGCACCTTGTGGGTGTGGGAGCGGTCGTCATCGAGCATGATCGTCGTCACCAGGCGGGGCGCCCTCGGATCGCTGACATCGACGATGCTGGTGCCGAACGGCGGCTTCATGTGGCCGACATAGGCGTAGCTTCCCTGCACCGTCACCTGACCGCCGCCCGGCAGATCGAGATGGCCGAGATGCCGAAAGCCCTGGTTGAGCGCCTTGCCGGTCATGTCAGTTTCCTTCGATCGACGCTTTGAGCACCTTCTCTTCCTCGACCGTTCGCCGACGGCGATGTTCCATCACCTGAGAGATGATCAGACTGAGGGCCAGGAGCACCCAGAGCACATTGCCGAGCGTGGACGAAAACAGCACCCAGATGTCGCCTTGCGAGATGCGGAGCGCACGCAGGAAATACTGTTCCAGAAGAGGGCCGAGGATCACGCCGATCAGGATCGCCGAGACGTGGTAGCCGGTTCTTCTCGCCACGAAGCCGATCACCCCGAAGACCAGCGCCAGGTACATGTCGAACATGTATTCGCGCGGCACGAAGGAGCCGACCAGGGTGAAGGCGAGCACCAGCGGCGCCATGTAGGTGGTGCTGATCAGCGTGACCCGCGAGAGATAGCGGCTGAGCGGCAGGACGGTGAAGGCCATGAGAAGATAGGTGACGAACATCGCCATGATCATGCCATAGGCGATCTCCGGGTCGGTGAGGAAGAGGCGCGGGCCCATCTGCACGCCGTGGAACTGCATCACGACGAGCATGATCGCGGCTGTGGCACCGCCGGGAATGCCGAGCACCAAAAGTGGAATGAGGGTGCCGGCGGTGACACCGTTATTGGCGCTTTCGGGCGCGATCAATCCTTCGGGGTGGCCCGTGCCGTAGCGTTCCGGAGTCTTGGAAAAAACGCGGGACTGCTGATAGGCGACGAAGGAGGCGATGGCGGCACCGGCACCCGGCACGACCCCGATCAGAAGACCGATCAGCGCGGTCCAGGTGACGTGCCACCAGCGTTTCAGGGTGATGCGCACGCCCTCGAAGGTGGCGCTCCAGTCCGCGATCTTCATGCGGGCGCGCCCCTGCTCCGAGAGGATCGACTCGCCCTCGATGAACATGAAGGCCTCGGAGACCGCGAACAGCCCCACCAGCGCCGGGATCAGCGGAATGCCGTCGTAAAGTTCCAAAAAGCCCATGGTGCCGCGGGGCGTGGCGTAGATGTGGTCGGCGCCGATCGCGCCGATCATCAGTCCGAAGAAGCCGGCGATCAGCCCCTTCAGCGTGTCGCGCGCCGCGATGGTGGCGATCAGCGAGATGCCGAACAGCATGACCACGATCATCTCGACCGAGTGCATGACGTAGCCGACCCTGGCGAGCCAGGGAAGGGTGAGCAGGGCGATGAAGGTGGTGAGCAGACCGCCGATGGTCGACGCGACGAAGGAGATCGCGAGCGCCTGCGGACCGCGTCCGGCCTTGGCCATGGGGTAGCCGTCGAGCGGCGTCGCGGCGGCGCCTGCTGTGCCCGGGATATTGACCAGGATGGCCGGCACGCCCGCCCCCATGCGCGATGAGCAGTAGAGCGCCACCATGAAGACGAGGCCGTATTCGACGTCGACCGCGAGCGTCAGCGGCAGAAGGATGATGATCGTGTTGGCGGCGGAGAACCCCGGCACCGCGCCGACGACGAGGCCCAGAAAGATCGCAGGCAGGATAACCCACCAGAGTGTCAGTTCATGCAGGAACATCGAGGCGAACAGGCCCCAGTCGACCGCCATTCTAGAACAGGCTCCGCATGAACTGCTCGAACGGTCCGCGCGGGAAACGGGTGTCGAAGGCGACGATGAAGAGGAGATAGCCTGCGAGCGCGATGCCCAGGGCGAGGCCGATGGTGACCCACGGCCTCTTCGTGGCGCCGAGCAGCAGCATGGCGGCCGCGAGGAACAGGAAGGTGGTGAGGGTGAAACCGAAAACGGGGATCACCAGGAGAAAACCGAGGGTCAGAAAAAAAAGCCCGAGGCGCTTCAGCCAGACCTGACGCGGCTGCAACCAGGCGCCGGCGGCAAGAACCGCATCGCCGCTTCGCAGGCGAAGGATCGTCTTCAGGAGGAACAGCGCGATCAGGACCAGCAGGATGCTGCCGACGAAGACGGCGGCGACCTGCGCTTCGAAGGGTGAATCGACGATGGTCGAGAAGTAATAGAGCGTGAAGAGAAGGGCGGCGATCGGGATGATCAGCTGGCCGCCGATCGCCTCCGGTCGCCGTCCGCTTTCGGGATCATGCGCCATCGCTCACCCGCATCGCCCCTTCACCGTCAAAGCGAGCCCCCTCCCATTCCTCCGAAAACCGTGCCGCGAAAACCTGGGCGCATACCGTCAAACCCGGCGACGACGGCCGAAGATCGATGAGGTGGCCACGCCACCACTAGCCTTCGCCGGTGAGCAGGCCTTTGAACTGGCTGGCGAGCTCGATCATGCTGGCTGCCGCCTGGTTGCATTCCTCGACGCCGCCATAGTTCAGGATTTCGAGGGCCTGCTTGGCGGCGGCCGCCGCCTCCTGCCAGGCGGGATCCTCGGCGGCGGCCTTGGCGGAACTGTTCAGGGCCTCGAAGCGATCCGGATGCTCCTCCATCGCCTTGGTGTGGATCGCGAAGGCGCGGGACGAAACCAGGGCCGGATAGTCGGTGCCGAAATGCTCGTTCATGGTGGGTGCGCCGCTGAGCTTGTCCGGCATGGGATTGGCGTCGTCCCAGACCAGAAGCGTGCGCACGGCGTCCCCGGCCGCCACGATGTTGCCGGTCGGCAGCACGCCGATATCGACTTCGCCGGTGACCACGCCGGTCATGGTGTTGCGCCCGCCGGACAGCGGCACGAGGTTGAAGCTCGCGCCGGTGTGGTCGGCGAGCAGGAGGGCGCCGATCGAGGCGGGGTGGGGCAGGCGCGAGGTGGCCACGTTCAGCGTCCGTTTCTTCGCCTCGGCGACCACGTCGTCGACGGTCTGGAAGGGACTGTCGGCGGCGACGAACAGGATGCTCGGATCCACGTCGAGCCGGCAGAAATACTGAAAATCCTCGGGGAAGCTGTAATCCGGCTCCTGCACCACCATGACGGCGAGCTCCGGCCCCATATTGCCGAACAGGAGGTTGTGGGCGTCAGCATCGCGCTTGCCGATATAGACCTCGTACCCGACGCGCCCCGACGCGCCCGGGAAGAAGCCCGGCTCGAAATCGGCGCCGAGATGGTTCTTCCAGACGCTGGAAAAGGCGCGGAACAGGCGATCGGCCCCGCCGCCTTCGCGGGTCGGGATGACGACGTCGATATTGCGCTCGGGGAAGTCCTGGGCGAAGGCGGCGCGCCCGCCGGCTCCGATCAGCGCTGCGGCGCCGGCGACGCCCGCGGCGGTCGTGACGAAACCTCTTCGGGATGGCCTGAAATGTCGATCGCCCACGATTCTCTCCCTGGTTCTCTCGGGTTTACGATGTCGTTGCCGTCGTCACTTCTCGTTCAGCTCGGATAGACCGGCGCCGGCTGCGTGAAAAACGACAGCAGAATGTGATAGACGATCCGGTAGTTCTTCTGCTGGAAGCTGGCATGCGCAATGCCAGGCATGACCGCGAACTGCTTGTCGGGATTGGGCAGACGCCGGAAGAATTCGATAAGATCGTCGAAGCCGGCAATGCCGTCATACTCGCCGCGCATGACGATGGTCGGCATGGTCAGATCAGCCGGATCCACCACCGGCAGCTTCGCGCACATGTCGACATAGGTGCCGGTCGGCACGCTGTCGTCGAGGGCGAGAATGGCGTCGGCAAAGGCTTCGACCGTGGTCTCGTCCGCGGTGCCGGGATGGTCGCGGGTGAAGATCGAATGCACGAAGGCGCGATCGATCGGCCGGCGGTTCACGGCCTCGAACTGCGGGAGTTTTTTCCGCCGGTCTTCGAGGGTCGGGCTGCCGTCACCGGTCCAGACCATGGCGTCAAGTGCCAGACGTTCGACACGCCCCGGATGGCGCGCGGCGAACACCGCCGCGCGAAGCGCACCCGACGAGATGCCGTAGACCAGGAACCTCTCGGCGCCACGCTCGCGCGTGATGTAGTCCGTGGCTGCGGCGAGATCGTCGGCACCGTTCGCGATGTCGCAATTGACGTCCCTATGCTTGGAAGAACGTCCGTAGCCCTCCATGTCGACGCACCAGCAGTCGAAACCCTGCGCCGCGAAATAGTCCATCGCCGACGAGTCGGGTCGTCCCGGCACCTGCAGATCGAAGGTCGGAGTCGAGGCCATCGACGAACCGTGGACGAACAGAACGGTCCCCCGCCGCTCGGCCGCAGTCGCCGGCTTTTCGAAGAGAAACAGCCGGGAGTCGTCTTTCTGCGTCCAGTGCTCCTGGCCAGCCATGAAGCACCTCCCCGATGATTGCCGCGACGTTGTCGTTAAGGTTCGAAGGGGTGGTTACCGCTCGAACGGCCGGTCGCGGCCACGCTTCTCTACCATTGCAGATTGCCCTGGCCTGTCAACGGCACGCAGCCGATGATCAAATGTCCGTGAACTTCTGCAGGGGAGGCGGGGTCAATCGGCAAGCTGAGCGAGGGGGCGGCCTTCGAATTCAAGTCCGCGAACGTTTGCCGAAAGAGGTGCGGTCCAACGATCCGGATCTCTACTTTTTGACTTGGTCATGCTATACGCATCGCCAACCAATAGTTAAAGTAGACGGTAATAGATTTTACATCGACCGGGGAGGCATTGATGGCAATCATCAAAGTGAACGGTGAGACCCGCGAAGTCGACGCCGAGGGTTCGACGCCGCTGCTCTGGGTGCTGCGCGAGCATCTGGAACTGACCGGCACCAAATATGGTTGCGGGATCGCCGCCTGCGGGGCCTGCACGGTGCATATCAACGGCGAGGCTCAACGCGCTTGTGTGCTGCCGCTCGAGGCCGTCGCCGAGACCGACGAGATCACCACCATCGAGGGCCTGTCCGCGGACGGCTCGCATCCGGTGCAGCAGGCCTGGCTGGAGCTGGACGTGCCGCAGTGCGGCTATTGCCAGGCCGGCATGATCATGGCGGCCGCCGCGTTGCTCGACCAGACGCCTGAGCCGAGCGACGGCGACATCGACGCCGGTATCACCAATATCTGCCGCTGCGGCACCTATCGCCGGGTGCGCGCCGGCATCCACCACGCGGCCAAGATGAAGGCGTAGGGAGCATCGCCGATGAAAACCACGCTCGATGTCACGCGCCGCGGCTTCGTGGTCGGCGGTGCTTCGGCCGGCTTCATGCTCGGCATGGGCCTGCCGCTCGGCGATCGCCTCGCCCACGCTCAGACCGGCTTTCCCGACGAGATCAACGCCTGGGTGGTCATCCAGCCGGACGAGACCGTGATCATTCGCATCGCCCGCTCGGAGATGGGGCAGGGTACGCTCACCGGCCTTGCCCAACTCGTCGCCGAGGAGCTGGAATGCGACTGGGCGAACGTCACAACGGAATACCCGACGCCCGCGACCAATCTGGAGCGCGGCCGCGTCTGGCAGAGCATGTCCACCGGCGGCAGCCGAGGCATTCGCGAGTCCGAGCAATATGTGCGCGAAGGCGGTGCGGCCGCTCGGCAGATGCTGATCCAGGCCGCCGCGGATGAATGGGGCGTCGATCCATCCGAATGTACGGTCGCGAAGGGCGTGATCAGCCATGAAGGTTCCGGGCAGTCCACGACCTACGGCGCGGTCGCCGAGGCCGCGGCCAGGCTCGAGGTGCCATCAGGCATCGCCTTGAAGGACCCGAAGGACTGGACCATCGCCGGCCAGCCGCTGCCGCGCCTCGACACCGCGGACAAGCTGACGGGCAAGCAGATCTATGCCGCCGATCTCATCCTGCCGGGCATGTTGAATGCCGCGATCAGGCAGTGCCCGATCTTCGACGGCAAGCTGGCGAGCTTCGACGCAGCCGAAGTCGAAAACATGCCTGGTGTGAAGCATGTGGTCCAGGTCGGCGACGATGCGGTCGCGGTGATCGCCGATCGCTGGTGGCAGGCGAAGACCGCCCTCGATGCTCTGCCGATCGAATGGGACGAGGGCGAGCACGCTTCGCTCACCAGCGCCGAGATCGAAGCGTTCGTCGAGGAAGGGCTGGAGGCCGAGGAGGCGATCACCGGCAACGCTGTCGGCGATGCCAAAGCCGCGATCGCGGACGCCGCGAGCACGGTCGAGGCGGTCTACGCCTATCCCTACCAGCACCACGCCACCATGGAGCCGATGAACGCCACGGCCCTCTGGACCGAGGACCGCTGCGAGGTCTGGTGCCCGACCCAGAACGGCGAAGCCGCACTCGCCGCCGCGGCCGAGGCAGCGGGCCTGCCACCGCAGCAATGCGAGGTCTACAAATACCACCTCGGCGGCGGCTTCGGCAGGCGCGGCGCCGTGCACGACTATGTCCGCCACGCCGTGCTGATCGCGCAGAACGTGCCAGGCACGCCGGTGAAGCTGCTCTGGTCCAGGGAGGAGGATATGGCGCATGGCGCCTTCCACCCGATCACCCGGGCGAAGATGACCGCAGGGTTGAACGAGGCGGGCGAGATCACCGGCCTGCATGTGCGGATCGCCGGCCAGTCGATCCTCGCGGGCCTGATTCGAAGGGCCGCTGCGCGACGCGGCGCGCCGCGTGATCGAGACGAGCCTCATCGAAGCCGATATCCCGGCCGACGTGCGCAACGCGGTGCAGGAGCGGCTCGAATGGAACTTCACCTCCTACGACCATGCTCAGGACCTCCAGGACGAACGCTTCCGCGTGCGCGTCGAGCTCCCGGGGACGATCGTCGATGGCAACTACGACCGCCTCGAGGACGGGGCGGCCGTCTACGAGTTCGAGGGCCCGGAGCTCTTCGGACGGGACCAGGTCGTGCGCGTCGTGTCCGTGTTGGAATGAAGGACGAGGTGGACGGAAGGGCGATGGAGGCGCTGGTCGCGGAGCACCGTGCCGGTGTGCTGCGCGTGTGCCGGTCGGTCCTGCGCGACGAGCACCGCGGCATGGACGCGGCTCAGGAGACGTTCGTCAAGCTGTGGCAGGCCCTGGCGCGCGGGGCGGCGCCCGACAACCTCGGCGCTTGGCTGCGTCGTGTGGCGGCCGTGACCGCCCTCGACCAGGTCCGGCGCCACGAGGTGCGGGCGCGCGTGGAAGCGCAGGCCGAGGCCGGTACGGTGTCCGCCTCCGCCGCCGAACAGGCCGCGCAGGTCGAGCTCGAGGAGCGCCTCGCGCTCGCGCTGGAGTCCCTGTCGGAGGGACAACGCACCGTGTTCCGACTGCGGCACGAGGGCGGGTTGCGCCTGCGCGAGGTGGCCGCGCTGCTCGGCGTCTCGCTCTCCACGGCGCGGACCCAGTTCGCGCGTGCTTGTCTGAAGCTCCAGGGGGAGCTGCGTCCGTTCGAGCGTGACTTGGGAGGTTCTCGATGAACGACTGCAGTGCATGGCGCGAGGCGCTCGCGCTCGATCTGTACGAAGAGCTCGACGCGGAAGATGCGGTCCGGCTGAACGACCACCTGACCGGGTGCGCTGCCTGTCGCGAGTTCCGGGCGAGCCTGGGTGAAGGGCTCGGGCGTCTCTCGCCGCCTACTTGGCTCCGGCGTCTCCGGTTCGAGGAGGGGAACGCGGATGGACCGGCGAGGCCCGTTTCGCGGTCGACTCCCTGGCGGGTCGTGGTCGGGTTCGCGGCCGGCATCCTGGTCGGTTTCTTCGTGGCCGGCTCGGGCGATGCCGGGGACGTGAGCGACGGCCGATCCGCGAGGGTCGAGCCGGTTCCCGCGGGCGCGGAGTTCCGTCGCGCCGACGCTCCACCGCTCGCCACCGCCGAGAGCCCGCTGGCGTCGCTCGACGTCTGGCTCAGCCGGTAGGACCAGGGACGTCGTCGGGGGCGATCAGCCGCCAGCGTCGCCAGCCGACGGTGGTGAGCCACGTGTGGGCGCGAGCGACGGGCGGCGGTCCGGCAGACTGCCGTGCGATCGCGTGTGTCCAGCCATCGAACCAGGCTCCGGACGAGTACGGGTCGATGCCGGTCAGCGCGACGCGGTGCCGCCGTGCGTTCAGGAGCACGTAGCGCAGTGCGTTGCGCACCTCCTTGGGGGTGCGCAGGATCCGGTCGTGGAAGCGATCCGCGAACACGCGACCCTTGCGACCCCACCAGCGGTTCAGTCGCTTCGCCAGCCGGACGAACAGGCCTTGCAGGCCCCGCGTCAGAGCGCGCCGGTCGCGCCCCTCGACGATCAGGTGCAGGTGATCGCGCTGCACGCTGAAGTGCACCAGTCGCATACCGAAGCGCTCGGAGCCCGAGCGGAAGGCCTCGCGCAAGACCGGCCATGTCCGCGGTTCGCGCAGTGATGGCAGCTCGTGCTCAAGACGCGCCGTCACGTGCACCGGGAATCGACTGGCGAGCGGCGCACGCTTCACGTGCGGGACGCCTGCACGTTTGCCGCGTGGCTTGCGTCCGGCGCCTCGGCGCGCTCCACCCCAGCGGGGGAAGTCGAGGTGGGCCTGTCGAGTTCGGGCGGTGTCATTCGAGCGCATGCCCCGATGACGGATGGGATCGACATCGGTTGCAGGTAGGACCGAAGAAACTCGCGCTCTTCATCTGTGCCGAATCGAGATCGACGGTCGGCACGGGCCCGTTCGATGAACAGCGCTCGATCTCGATGCGGCACAGATTCGTGTATGGCCTCCGGAGTCGAGCTGCAGGCTGTCGCCGGAGCGATCAACGACGATCGGCGACCGCAACGAGGTAGCTCTCGACCTTCCTGCGCAACCACTCCCGGCGTCCTTCGCTCGGTGTGCTCAAGCGGTCATCGAGCGCGGAAGCCTCGGCCTCGAAACCGATGATCCTCCTGCTGGTCAAGAGCTCGAGCATGTCGATGCAGTCCGAGAGGGACCGTGTTTCGATCTCGGGTAGCGCCGTCGGATCGAGGTCCGGGTGGCAGGAGTCGAGGAATGAAGCATAGGTCTCGTCGAGGATTCCGATCCCCTCGAACTCCTCCTTGGCGATGACCGCGAGCCAAACAGGATCACTGCCCGCGAGCTCCTGCAGCGCCTCCAGCGAGATGCCCCCCGTCTCCTGGACGTCTCCTCCGGGCAGCCGGGCGAGCAGCGTGTTCCGATAGGGCGCGTCGTCGCGTCATCAGCCGAAGCACGGCCCCGAGCCGGCGCTCGGACGAGTCGGGGAGGCGGATGTCCGCCTGCAGCTGGTCCAGCAGGACGCGATCGGGTGACTCGAACCAGCGGGCGCGGAGCTCCTCGTGGAAGGAAACGCAGGAGTGCAGCGGAGCGATGTCGACACCGAACTTGTAGCCCGAGAAGACGCCGTACCTCCGGTTCGTGATCCGACCGAGCGCCGTGAAGCACCAATCACCGACCCGAGTTCCGTAGGGCTCGTCGCTGAGCTCGCCGCCTCCGCGATTCGTGCCGGGATCGACCCAGCGGTTGCGATCCATGAAGCAGTACCGACGGGCACTGGCCAGCCAATCGACTCCGTCCGACAGCTCGATCACGTACGTCGTCGGCCGGTCGTCTCCCAGGTGGCTCAGCAGCGTGCGAATCGCGTCTGGGCCCGACGCGACGAGCTCGTTCAGCGCGGCCGCGCCGCGTGGGAGACGAGAGCCTCCCGAGTTCCCTCCGAGTAGCCACTCGCTGTCGTACCTCCACCAGGATCCGCCCAGCGCATCGAGGTCCTCCTGGTCGAGCATGACGAGCTCGTCGACGAGCCCGACGAGACGCGCCTCCTCCGGGGAGGGCGTCCCCGTGCCACACCCCGCGACGAGCCCCGCGACTCCCAAGAGCCGCGCGCCGCGCCTCGCCCGCGGGCCGCAGGAGCGAATCACCTCACTCCCCGACCAACAACTCCACCAGCGCGTCCAAATCGATGATCGACGGCACGTCCGGATCGTTCGAGTTCAGCGTCACGCTGTCGAACTGCAGGTTCTCGGCCGCGCGCTGGGCCAGCAGCAAGCGGCCGCCGACCGTGTCGAGCGCCTTGTTGCGCAGCTCGTTGCGCAAGGCCTCGGCCTTCTGCACGGCCAGGTCGCCCTGGGCCACCGCCGTCACGTAGCTCGCGTCGGCCTCGGCGCGCTCGGTGCGGTCGTAGATCTCGGCCTGCGCCAGGATCTCGGCCACCAGGACCTCGTTCGTCGAGCGCGCGTCCTGCAGGCGCTTGTCCCAGTCGCCGCGCAGCTCCTTCTCGGCCGCGGCGATCTCGGCCTCCTTCGTCTCGGTGATCGCGCGCTGGTCCTCGACCTTCTTCTGCGCCTCCGCCAGCTCGCGCTTCTGGTACGTGAGCTGCTTCTCCTGCAGGCGCTCCTCGTAGCCGGCCGGGAAGCGCACGGCGCGGATCAGGATCTTCTCGGGCACGACGTGATACTCATCGAGGGCCGTCATCAGGATCGGCAGCGCCTCGGCCGCGATCTCGAGCCTTCGATCCGTGCTGTAGATCTCCTCGGACGCGAGCTGCGCAAGCTCTTCGCGCATGACCGACTCGACCGTCGTCACGACGCGATCCTTGTAGATGTCCTTCTTGCCCTCCATCACGAGGCGGTGGGCGCGATCCGCGATGATGCGGTACGAGACCGTCAGGTCGTACGTCGCGAGGTTGTTGTCCTTCGTCCGGATCTCGAGCGCGGGCCGCGACAGCCCGGTCTCGGTCTCTAGGTTGTCCTCGGCGAACGTCACGAAGTGCGTGCGCCGGTCGAGGAAGTGCCAGCTGTGCACGAACGGGATCCGCAGGCCGAAACCGGTCCCGTGGTCCTCCTCGATCACACCGCCGCCGAGCAGGTTCTGCTTGACGCCCCAGACGCCGGGCTCGATGCGGATCGTCAGCATCGAGAAGGCGATCGAGCCGAGGACGAACAGCGTCACTCCGCCGATCAGCAAGCGTGCGAAGACCTTCATTGCGCGCTCCCTTCGTCGCTGGGCACGAGCTCCGGCCGTGGTCCGCTGTGTTCGAGCCGCTGCGGAGCCGGGTCCTTGCTGTAGGGCACGAGCGTGAACTTCACGCCGAGCAGCTTGTCGACCAGCGCCTCGCGGACGACGACGCGGCCGCGCTCTTCGAGCGCCTGGGCGCGGCTCGTGATGCCCTCGGCCTCGTTCTGGTACTTCGCCGTCAAGCCACGCGCTTCGGCCGACAGTCGGGCCAGCTCGGCCTCGCCTTCGGCGACGCGCATCGCCGAGTAGGCGTCGGCGGCCTTCGTGATCCGAATGGCCTCGCGTTCGGCCGTCAGGCGCTCGCGGGCGAGCTCGCCCGTGAGCGACTGCATCTCGACCTCCTTCTCCTTGCGTACGGCCGCCAGGCGCTGCTCCCGCACCTGCTCGAGCTGTTGCGCGCGCGCCTGCAGCTCCTGCACCTCCTGGTCGGCCTCCTTGCGCGTCTCGATCGCGTGCTCGTAGGCCGGATCGAACTTCGGGTTCGGCGTGATGATGCGCACGACGTCGACCCCGTGCTGGTGCAGGATCTCGTTCATCCGCCTACGCGCTTCCTCGGGTGCGCGCTTGTAGACCGTCGGGTTCGCGACCTCGACGGCGCTGTAGCGGCCGAACTCGTCGCGCAGGATCGAGCGCGCGTGCGCCTTGATCCACTCCTCCTTGAACAGCTCACCGCGGCCGGAGTCGTTCAGCACGATGCCGGCCTCGCCCGGGATGATCTCGTACTGGATCTTCAGCTCCTCGAACCAGAAGTTCGAGCCGTCGTTGGCGCGCACGGTCAGCTTCGGAGCTTGGTTGGTGCCCGAGTAGTGATCGCCCGACATCACGTACTCCTGCGTCGTCCGGTCGAACGTGAAGACGCCCTGCAGGTAGGGAAGGTAGAACTGGTAGCCGGGCTGCGTGATGACCGTCTCCGCGCCGGTCAGGTAGTTGACGCGCACCGCGACCTCGTTCGCTTCGACCTGCGTGACGCCGAGCCGGCCGGTGACGGCCAGCACGAGCACGACGAGGCCGCCCACGCCGATCAGCACCGGGACGATCAGCGCGGCGAGGCGGGCGCGGTCGAAGCCTCCGCGGGTCTTGCGCTGGCGGTTCTTGAAGCGGGCCAGCGCGTCCTCCTCGGGATCGCTGCCTCGCGGGTCGTATTTCGCGCTCATGGTTCCTCCAGCGAACGCCTACGCCCCGAAGTGGGAGGCATTCGACGCCGTCTACGGTGAAACGGGAGGGAGCGCTTGGCCAGTGTCGGGCCGGTTCTCGCGGAGTGCCCGCGCTCAGGGCGCGCAGAACTCCAGCGCCAGCCCGGCGGTCAGGGCCGTCCCGGTGGGGCTGCCCGAGTCGACGACGAACGCCTGCGCGTAGAGGTCGAAGCCGTCGAAGCCCGTCGGGATCGCGGCCGGGAAGGTCGCCGTGCCGGCGCCGGCCACGCCGGGCGTCCCCCCGAGGGCCAGTCCGGTCACGACCGCGGTGTTCGTCAGGTCGACGAGCAGTTGGCCGCCCTGGAACGGGATGCCGCTCTCCGGCGCGAGCGAGATGACCAGCAGCGCGGAGCTCCCTCCGACGGCGTCGGAGATCTCGTAGGCGAAGTTCGCGTTGCCGCTGAGCGGCAGGCCGCCGGAGGACGTGAGCCGGGGCACGATTCCGCCGGTCCCCGGCGAGCCGGTCCCGTAGGTGACCGGAGGCACGCACTCGCGCACCGCCAACCGGATCGCAGCGAGGTTCGGATCCAAGATGTCGGCCAGGACGGCGATGCCCTCGTCGCTGGAGAGCGCCCCGATGAGCGGCGAGAACCCATTGCGCTGCAGGACCAAGCCTCCGCCCGGGCCCAGCACGAAGGTCCCGATCTCGGTAAGGAAGCCCGGGGCGAGGCCAAGCGGCGTCAGGACGAGCGACCCGCCGTTCGTGGAGTGCGTCCCGCTCGCGTCGTCCAGCTCGAGCGTGCCGGTGTCCGTGCCGAGCGCGGGATCGAAACCGAAGCCCGGAAGGCCCCTCAGACCGGCAACCTGCCACAGCCGCAAGAGCTCGGTCTGCGTGTAGTCACTCCCGAGCCGCACGCCGACGGCCATCGATACGTTGGGCTCGGTTCCCGTGGTGGTGCCGGTCGTCAGGATCACGACCTCGCCGTCGGCGGAGACCCTGCCACTGGCTCCGTTGGAGAAGGAGAGTCCGGTCGCCGCGCTGACGCTCACCGAGCCCGACTCGAAGTAGCCCGAATCGAAGGAGGTCACGGTCGAGACCTCGTGTCGCTGGCCCGTCTCCGTCCAACCGCCCAGGCCGTCGAAGGTCAGCAGACCCTGCTCGGAGACCAACTCGTAGCCGCCGTTGTCCTGCCGCTGGGTCAGGCGCACGATGCCGTAGGTGCCGGACGGCTGCGTCGGCGGGCCGGCGGACGCACGGACGGCGACGAAGAGCTCGGCCCGCTCGGCGGTCGCGTTGGCCGAATACACGAGCGAGTGGTCGAAGCGGAAGCGATGCTGCGCGACATCCGTCCCGGGCAGGGCCGGGTTGGCGTCCAGGGCCAGGATGCCGTCCAGGGGCTGGGACCAGGTCCCGTTCTCGAAGGCGACGACGTACGTCGTGTTTCCGAAAGGACAGACGCGGCCCTCCTCACCGACCAGGACGTAGGACCCGTCCGCGAGGACGCCAAGCGTCCCTTGGCCGACCACGGTCTCGAGACCAAGCTGGCCTGAGCAGGCGCTCCCGCTGGGCGAGGCACCCAACGAGGCGTAGTAGTAGGCGGAGTCCTCGACGAACAGCCCCTGGGCCATCGCGGTGCAGGGGAGGGCGGCACAGACGAGTGCGATCGTCAAGGTCGAGCTCATGGGGGCTCCTGATTCGAGTCGTGCTTGTGACAGGGGTCTGTTCCAAGGGAGGTCCGTACGGTCGTTGGGTTCGAGCGGCGTCGGTCTCGTGACCGTTGACGCGCCGCACCTTCCGCCGCGGAGGCAGGAGACCATGGTTGAATCGGTCCGTCGTTTCACGCGCTTCGATGAGTTCGACCGACGTCGAACGCGGACGCGATGCACGCGCGCTCGTCCGCAGGTGAGCCGCCCGTTGGACAGCGACTCCATCCAAGGACCGTCGCCGCGTCGCGTTGGCCGACCCGGTCCGGCATCGCGGCACGCGACGGACCCCGGACGGGTCGCCGTGGCGCCCCCGGTCGTCCGCCTGGTGCCCCGTTGTTGCGTGATTCGTCGACGATCGGTTCATATCTGGATAACAAGGTGGCACTATCTTAGCTCTATCCGGCCTTTGACTGCCGCGACCAGCAACTCCTGATTGCTCCCGAACCAGCCCGGACCTACACTCCGACGCCCTTCGTCCCGCCACTCCCGGCCGATCCCCGCGCGAACCGCGGCGGCCCGAGGCCTCACCGGGTCGATTCGGAGAAGGATCCAACATGCAGAACCGAGCGCTGGGATTGGTCGAGACCAAGGGCCTCGTCGGGGCCATCGAAGCCGGCGACGCGATGGTCAAGGCGGCCGAGGTCGCCCTGTTCGGCAAGGAGAAGGCCACGGCCGGGCTCGTGACGATGCTCGTCGCGGGCGAGGTCGGCGCCGTCAAGGCCGCGACCGACGCCGGCGCCGCTGCGGCGCGCCGCGTCGGCGAGCTCGTCAGCGTGCACGTGATCCCGCGGCCGCACGAGCAGCTGTGGCGGATCCTGCCCGAGTTCGCACCGGTCCCGGAGAAGACGCTCTAGGTCCGCCGCGGCGCGGGCACCACCCGACTCCCGGCACGGAGCCCCGCCCCGACGAACGGCGTCTCGAACGGCCATGGCCGCGAGCCTCGATCCCGATCTCCGCGCGCTGCAGGAGGTGCGCGACCACGTCGCGCGCGCGAAACGGGCGTGTGCCGAGATCGCGCACTACGACCAGGCGCAGACCGATCGCCTGGTCGAGGCGATGGCGACGGCCGCCAGCGCGGCCGCCGTCGACCTGGCGCGCCTGGCCGTCGAAGAGACCGGCATCGGCCGCGTCCACTACAAGGTGCTGAAGAACCTGTTCGGCTCCGAGGGCATCTGGGCGTCGATCAAGGACGAGCGCACGGTCGGCATCGTGTCGAAGGACGACGCGAGCGGCGTCGTCGAGGTCGCGACCCCCGCCGGCGTCATCGCGAGC
>CBDCTL010000010.1:0-148283 GCA_965222015.1 Geminicoccaceae bacterium | reverse complement strand
CTTTTCCAGTTCCGCACGCATGCCGTCGACGGTAGCCGCGGTCGCCGCGTAGCCGGCAGGCGACGGTGCGATGATCACGGCGTTGCCGCCCTTCAAGGCCATCATCGCCTTGTTGACCGGCGTCGCGGCTGGGTTGGTGGAGGGCGTGATCGGCCGCGACCACGCCGATCGGCTTGCCGTATTTGACCAGCCCCTTTTCCGGGATGCTCCTCGATCACGCCGGTGGTCTTCACCCGCATCAGGTCCCGGAGCGTGCCGAAGGTCTTTCGCTGGTTCTTGACGACCTTGTCCTCGACATTGCCTAGCCCGGTGCTCTCGACCGCCAGTTCCGCGAGCCGCCTCGCCCTGCCCGGCTCGTAGATCGACCAGGCGAGAGCGGTCACCGCCTCGTCGATGGCGCCCTGATTCGTGTTGTCGAAGGCGTCCATGGCGGCGCGCGCGCGATCGATCAGCGACGCGATCACCGCGGCAGGGCTCTCCATGCTCTCCGCAGCCGCTGTCGTGGACATCATGGCTCTCCCTTGTCCGTGGCCCCCGTCAAGTCCGACGTCCGCCGCATGGCGGCGGCGATGTTCCAGATCAGCGTCAGAACGGCGGCAATCAATAGTACTGCAGCGATCGGCCGGGCGAAAAGGGCCAATGGGTCGTAGTTCAAGAGCTGCATCGACTTTGTGAAGCTGCTCTCGCCGAGGCTGCCGAGGATCAGCCCCATGACGATGCCCGCGACCGAATAGCCGGAGCGCCGCAGCAAAAAGCCGGCGATGCCGGCGAGATACATCACCCAGATGTCGACGGTGAGGTTGCGAAGGGCGTAAGCGCCGATGGTCGCGATCAGAAGGATCGCGGGTGCCAGCAGGTGGAAGGGGATGCGCAGGAGATGCACCACGGTCTTGGTCTGCAGATAGCCGAGCCCGAGGATCGCGATGTTGGCGAAGAACATCGCGGCGAACACCACCCAGACCAGCTCCTTCGAGGTGATGAAGACCAGCGGGCCGGGCTCCATGCCGTGGATCTGGAAAACGCCCATCATCATCGCCGTCAAGGCGCCGCCCGGCAGGCCGAGCGCCAGAAGCGGGATCATGGCCGCACCGGTCGCGGCGTTGTTGGCGGTCTCGGAGGCGACCACGCCGCCGAGTTCGCCCTTGCCGAATTTGCCTTTCGGCGACCAGCGGACGGCCTCGTTGTAGCTCAGAAACGCGGCCAGCACCGCGCCGATGCCGGGCAGGATGCCGGCGAAGAAGCCGATGACGATGGAGCGCAGCACCGTGAATTTCAGCCGCCAGAATTCGACAAAGCCCGGCAGGCCGAGCCTGACCCTGGCGGCGCCCGGATTCTCGGCGAGGCGCTTCGAGCCCTGGGTGAACACCTCCGCGACCGCAAACAGGCCGAGCACGACGGGGATGAAATGGATACCGGCGAGCAGATAGTAGGTGCCGAAATTGTAGCGCGCGATGCCATCGGCGGGATCGGTGCCGATGGTCGCGATCAGGAGGCCGAGGGAGACCGACAGAAGTCCTTTCCAGAGATCGGCGGCGCCGACCGAGGCCGACACGGCGAGCCCGAAGCAGATCAGCGCGAAAATCTCCGGCGGACCGAAGGCGCGCACGGCAAAGGCGGCAATGGTCGGCGTCGCCGCCATCATCACGATGGCCGAGCAGATGCCGCCGAAGGACGAGCAGAGCACGGCCGCCCCGATCGCTTTGGCCGCCTCGCCCCGCTGGGTCATGGGATAGCCGTCGAAGGCGGTGGGTGCGTTCTCCGGCGAGCCCGGAATGTTGAACAGGATCGCCGTGATCGCGCCGCCGAACACGCCCGAGCAGTAGATCACGGAATAGAGCATGATCGCATGCGTCGGGCTCATGGCGGCGGTGAAGGGCAGGATCACCGCACCCAGGGTCAGCATGTTGATGCCGGGGATCGCGCCGAACAGCATCCCGCCGAGCAGGCCGCCCACGAAGATCATGATACCTGTCGGATCGCTGAAGAGCGTCGATGCGCCGAGCCAGAAATCAGCCATGGGCGCGCCTCATCGGATCGCCGTCAGCAGCCAGTTGTTGACATCGTAAAAGCCCGGCCAGTTGCCGACCGGCAGGGCCACGAAGAAGAGCTTGGTGAAGACGAGATTGGCGAGGATCGTGATCAGAGCCGCGGTGCCCAGAAGCACTGCCCAGCGCCGCTCGCCGACATAGAGCAGATAGGCGACGAGGAAAAAAGGGGTGGTCAGGTAGAAGCCGGTCCTCGGCAGAAGGGCTGCGTAGACCAGAGGGATCAGAAAGAGGCCGAGCGACGGAAGGACGGCCGCGCCCTCCTCCGCATCGTCGTCGTCCACCGGCTCGGCCCGCTTTCTCAGGGCGTTCACAACCGCCACGACCGCCATCAGAAGGATGACCGCGCGCGGCCAGCTCGCGGCACCCCAGGCATAGGTCCCCTGCTCGTCGGAGAAGGTGAAGCTGAGGACGAAGGCGAGCGCCGCCAGAGCGAGCCAGAAGGCGAGCTCGAAAAGCGGGCCGATGCGCCGGGCGTTGTCCATGATCACGCGATCACCGACGGACGGGCAGATCGATCTGCCCGTCCGTCGGAAAAAACCTCGCGCGACGCTATTCGATGAGGCCGATTTCCTTGTAGACGGCCGTATAGGTGTCGACCGCCTTGGCGATCAGCTCCTTGGAGCCCGCCGTGTCCCGATAGCTGTCGATCAGCGTCATGTATTTGCTGTCGTTGAACGCCTGGAAATCCTCGGAGTCGAAGCCCTGCTTGCAGGTCGCCTCCATGAAGCGCTTTCTGTCCTCCGGGACGTCCGGATGGATGTAGAAGCCGCGGAAGCGGAGCAGCGCCTCGAAGTCGGCACCGGCCTCGACATGGGTCGGCACATCGGCGAACGCATCGGGCCTTTCCGGATAGATCGAGAGGATCGGCACCATCTGGCCGGCGTCCAGGAAGTTCCGGACGTCGCCCGGCTGCTCGAACAGCGCGTCCACCTGACCGCCGATCAGGGCGGCGTAGCGCTCGGCCGGCTTGTCGAAGGCGATCTGGTTGGTTTCGAAGCCGAGCGCCTGCTCGATCTTCAGCATGTTGATCCGCTCCATCGAGCCCAGATTGCCGACATTGGCGATGGAGGCCTGGTTGTCCTTGGCGTAGGCGACGAAGCTATCCCAGTCGGTGAAGCGGTCATCCTCGGGACGGATGTAGATCTGCGAGAAGGTCACCTGCGCCATGCAGAGCGGCTCCCAGTCCTCGCCCGGATTCTCCGCGAGCTTGCCGGAGACGAAGTTGGTCACCGCGTCGTCGATCGATTCCAGGATCGTGTAGCCGTCCGCCGGCGCGGTCATGAAGTCCGGCACCGCGGCCATGCCGCCGCCGCCCGGCTTGTTGACCACCTGGATCGGCTGGCCGAGCCCCGGCTCCATGGCGGCCGCCATGGCTCGGGAAAGCTGGTCCGAACCGCCGCCCGCCCCGTAAGGCACGATCATGGTGAGCGGCCGCTCCGGAAAGTCCGCAGGCTTTTCCTGGGCGAGCGCCGTGGCCGAGAGCGTCACGGCCACGGCCATGCCGACGATCGAAGGCGTTTTGATCATGGTTCCAAATCCCTCTTTAAGAAGCTGCATCCACCCGTAATCTCTGGATTATTGCGTGGTTTGCCTGGCGACACCTTTGCGCAGCTGTGCAAAGAGCGCAAGCGGCTTCACCGACGGCATTGATCCGACGCCATCGGGACCCCAAATCTCGATAACGGAACGATGACAGTGCTGACGGGAGGACGGGATCATGGCCAGGGCGACCTTCGCGGCCGGATGTTTCTGGGGCGTCGAAGCCGCCTTTCGCCGCCTGCCCGGCGTGCGCTCCACGGCCGTCGGTTATGCCGGCGGCGCCGTCGAGCGGCCGACCTACGAGATGGTATGCACGGGCAGGACCGGCCATGCCGAGGCGGTCGAGATCGACTATGATCCGGACGAGATCGGCTACGACCAGCTCCTCGACATGTTCTGGTCGAGCCATGATCCGACCCAGCTCAATCGCCAGGGGCCGGACATCGGCACGCAATATCGCTCGGCAATCTTCTTCCACGACGCCGAGCAGGAGGCGGAAGCCAAGGCCTCGCTCGCAAGACAGGAGGAGTCCGGCATCCACCGCGGCGCGATCGTCACCGAGATCACGCCCGTTTCCGCCTTCTGGAAGGCCGAGGACTACCATCAGCAATATCTGGAGAAACGCGGCCTCGCTCAATGTCTGCTGCCGTGAATCCGGACCTGGTCCGGCATCATGGCGGCCTTTCGCGCGGATCGCCAGGAAATCGGGCCCAAGTGCTTGCGAACCGCGGCACTCTTGACTATAACGCCCTTGCTTCAGGTCGGCCGAGCACCTGAGAGCTTGGCACGACGAACGGAGTTTCCCAGAATGTCGAAGCTTAAGACCAAGCGCGCGGCGGCGAAGCGCTTTCGCTTCACCGGCACGGGCAAGATCATGCGCAACAAGGCCTATCATCGCCACCAGCTGACGCACAAGGCGAAGAAGGTCAAGACCAACCAGCGCGGTTCGGTCGTGGTCGCCGACGGCGACGCCAAGCTGATCAAGAAGATGCTGCCCTATGGCGGCTGAGGTCCGTCGCGGACCGCGTGGACTGACGAGAGGTTGAAGGTAACAGACGATGGCACGGGTCAAACGAGGCGTAACCAGCAAGGCGCGGCACAAGAAAGTCGTTTCGCGCGCGAAGGGCTATCGCGGCCGCAGCAGCAACTGCTACCGCCTGGCGGTGAATCGCGTCGAGAAGGGGTTGCAATACGCCTATCGCGACCGGCGCACCAAGAAGCGCAATTTCCGTTCGCTCTGGATCCAGCGGATCAACGCCGCGGCGCGTGAGCAGGGCCTGACCTACGGACGGCTGATGCACGGTCTGAAGACCGCCGGCGTCGAGATCGACCGCAAGGTGCTCGCCGATATCGCCGTGCGCGATCAATCCGCCTTTATGAGCCTGGCCAAGCAGGCCCAGACCGCCCTGGAAAGCTAGAGCGTCATCAGATCCGGGGTTGGAAAAGGGGCCGAAGCGCCCCTTTTTTGCTGGAATTGAGGCGGACGAACGTCCGAAGGCGAGATGATCGATGGTGGAGATGGCGAGAAACAACGGAGAGGGTGCCATGGAGGTCGACGTCGATCGGCTGGAGGCCGAGCTTGTCTCCGAGATCGAGGCGGCCGGAGCGCTTGACGCGCTCGAGTCGATCCGGGTCGCCGAGCTCGGCAAGAAGGGCCGGATCACGGGGCTTACCAAGACCCTCGGCGCGCTCGATCCCGAGGCCAGACGCGAAGCCGGCAGACGCTACAACCAGGTGAAGCAGACCGTCGCGGACGCGATCGCGAAGAAGCGGGAAAGCCTGGAGGCTGCGGCGCTGGACGCCAAGCTGCTGGACGAGACCATGGACGTCACCCTGCCGGTGCGGCCCGAGACCGTGGGGCGGCTGCATCCGGTCAGCCAGGTCACCGAGGAACTGATCGCGATCTTCGGCGAAATGGGTTTTCGCGTCGCCGAAGGTCCGGACGTCGAGAACGACTTCAACAACTTCACCGCCCTCAACATCGCGCCCGAGCACCCCGCCCGGCAGATGATGGACACCTTCTATCTGGAGGCCGAGCAGGACGGTTCGCCGCTGGTTCTCCGCACCCACACCTCGCCGGTGCAGATTCGCACCATGATGGACCGTCCGCCGCCCCACCGCATCATCGCGCCCGGCCGCACCTATCGCTGCGACTACGACATCACCCACACCCCGATGTTCCATCAGGTGGAAGGGCTTTTGATCGACCGGCGCACCCATATGGGGCACCTGAAGGGCTGCCTGATCGACTTCGTGCGCACCTTCTTCGAGCGGGACGACATCCCCGTCCGCTTCCGCCCGAGCTACTTCCCGTTCACCGAACCAAGCGCCGAGATGGACATCGGCTGCAGGCGCACCGCGGACGAGCTGATCATCGGCGAGGGGGACGACTGGCTCGAGATCCTCGGCTGCGGCATGGTTCATCCGAACGTGCTGAAAGCGGTCGGCGTCGATCCCGACGTCTGGCAGGGCTTCGCCTTCGGCATGGGCATCGATCGTATCGCCATGCTCAAATACGGCATCCCCGATCTGCGCACCTTCTTCGAGGGCGACATGCGCTGGGCGGCCCATTACGGCTTCGGCGCGATCGACGTGCCCACCACCTATGGGGGGCTGTCAAGATGAAGTTCTCGCTGCCCTGGCTGAAGGAGCATCTGGAGACCGAGGCCGATGTCGAGGAGATCGCCGAGAAGCTGACCTCGCTCGGCCTGGAGGTGGACAAGATCGAGAACCGCGGCGCCGATCTCGCCGCCTTCACCGTCGCCGAGATCGTCGGCCTTCGCCGCCATCCCGACGCCGAACGGCTCAATCTCTGCGAGGTCGACACCGGCCGCGAGAAGCTGGAGGTCGTCTGCGGCGCGCCCAACGTGCATCTCGGCCTGAAAGGCGTCTTCGCCGCGGTCGGCACCGTGATCCCGGAAAGCGGTCAGCCGCTGAAGCGCGCCAAGATCCGCGGCGTGGTCAGTCAGGGCATGCTCTGCTCGGCGCGCGAGCTCGGCCTCGGCGAGGACCATGACGGCATCATCGAGCTGCCGGCCGACGCCGAGGTCGGCCGCCCGGTCATCGAGGCGCTCGCCGTCGAGGGACCGGTGATCGACATCGACATCACCCCGAACCGGAGCGACTGCTTCGGCCTCGGCGGCGTCGCGCGCGAACTCGCGGCCGGCGGCATCGGCCGGCTGATCCCGCGGGACACCAGCCCCGTGCCCGCCGCCTTCGAGACCGATCTCGCCGTGACCTTCGACTTTCCGGAAGGACGCGAGGCGGCCTGCCCGCTGTTCGTCGCCAGGGTGTTCCGCGGCGTGAAGAACGGACCGAGCCCGGCCTGGCTGCAGGCGCGGCTGACCGCGATCGGTCTCCGCCCGATCTCGGCGCTGGTCGACATCACCAACTACGTCACCTTCGATCTCGGCCGGCCGCTGCATGTGTTCGATGCAGGGAAGCTGGACGGCGGCGCGCTCACCCTTCGCCTCTCGAAATCCGGCGAGACGCTCGAAGCCCTGGACGGCAAGACCTACGAGCTCGACGACGAGATGACCGTGATCGTCGACGGGTCGGGACCGGCAGCACTCGGCGGCATCATGGGCGGCGAGCCCACCGGCTGCACCGAGGACACCACCGACGTGGTCCTGGAGATCGCCCTTTTCGATCCCATACGCACGGCGCAGACCGGCCGCAAGCTCGGCATCGAGAGCGACGCGCGCACGCGCTTCGAGCGCGGGCTGGATCCGGCGATGGTCATGGCCGGCGCCGAATACGCGACCAAGCTGATTCAGGCGCTCTGCGGCGGCGAGGCGAGCCAGCTGGTGGTCGCGGGCTCGGTGCCGGGCCTCCGCCCCCCCTTCCCTTTCCGGCTCGGCCAGCTGGAGCGTCTCGTCGGCATCACCCTCGACGTCGAGGTGATCGAAAGCCGGCTTCGCGCACTCGGCTTCCAGGTCGAGCCGATGGACGAGGAGACCCTGCAGATCGTGCCGCCGTCCTGGCGCCATGACGTCAGGATGGAAGCCGACATCGTCGAGGAACTGGCCCGCATCCAGGGCTATGACCGCATCCCGCCGATGCCGGTCCGGCGCACCACCGCGGTCAGCGAGCCGATCCTGGCGCCGGAGCAGCGCATGCGCTCGATCGCGAGGCGCACGCTCGCGGCGCGCGGCATCTCCGAGGCGGCGACCTGGTCCTTCCTGGAGCCGGCCATGGCGGAAGCCTTCGGCAACGACGGCATCCGCCTGCGCAACCCGATCAGCGCCGAGCTGTCGGCGATGCGGCCGAGCGTGCTGCCGAACCTGCTGCAGGCGGCTGCCCGCAACCGCAATCGCGGCATCGAGAGCGTGGCGCTGTTCGAGAGCGGCCCGCGCTTCTTCGGCGACCAGCCCGGCGAGCAGGAGGTGACCATCGGCGGCGTGCGCGTCGGCCCCAGTCACGAGCGCCACTGGGCCGAGAAAACCCGCGACGTCGACGTCTATGACGCCCGCGCCGATGCGCTCGCCGTGCTCCACGCCTGCAAGGTCAATCCCGACGGCCTGCGCGTGGTGGCGGAAGGTCCCGGCCACTACCATCCCGGGCGAAAAGGCCGGCTGATGCTCGGGCCGAAAACGGTGCTCGCCGAATTCGGCGAAATCCATCCGGCCATTCTCGCGAAGCTCGATCTCGAAGGCCGCGCCGTCGGCTTCGAGGTCTTTCTCGACCGCCTGCCGCGGCCCAAGAAAAAGAAATCCTGCGCCCGGCCGCCGCTCAAGGCCTCGAACTTCCCGCCGGTCGATCGCGATTTCGCCTTCGTCGTCGAGAAGGACGTGCCCGCGGAAAGCCTGATGAACGCCGTGCGCGGCGCCGACAAGGCTCTGATCCAGGACGTCTCCCTGTTCGATGTCTACGAAGGCAAGGGCCTTCCCGACGGCAAGAAATCGCTGGCGCTCGCGGTCCGCCTGCAGTCGATGGACCGCACGCTCTCGGAGAACGAGATCGAAGCCGCCGTAAAAAAAATCACCTCGGCGGCGTCGAGGGCGACCGGCGCGACTCTTCGCGCGTGAGACCGGATGCTCTTTCCTTGACCGACCGTCGTCCCGCTCGGAATGTTCCGCGCCCCGCCCTGCGACGTGGACCGCCATGACCAACCTCGAAAAAATCCGCAACTTCTCGATCATCGCCCATATCGATCACGGCAAGTCGACGCTCGCCGACCGCATCATCGAACGCTGCGGCGGGTTGCAGGCGCGGGAAATGTCGAAACAGGTCCTGGACAGCATGGAGCTGGAGCAGGAGCGCGGCATCACCATCAAGGCGCAGACCGTGCGGCTGGCCTATCAGGCCAGGGATGGACAGACCTACCACCTCAACCTCGTCGACACGCCAGGCCATGTCGATTTTTCCTATGAGGTCAGCCGGAGCCTCCGCGCCTGCGAGGGCTCGCTGCTTCTCGTCGACGCGACCCAGGGCGTGGAGGCGCAGACGCTGGCCAACGCCTATCAGGCGATCGACGCCGACCACGAGATCCTGCCTGTCCTGAACAAGATCGATCTGCCCGCCGCCGAGCCCGAGCGGATCAAAGCGCAGATCGAGGAGATCATCGGCCTGGAGGCATCCGATGCCCTCGTCGTTTCGGCGAAGACCGGTCAGGGCGTCGACGACGTCCTCGAAGCGATTGTCTCGCATCTGCCGCCTCCTGAAGGCGATGCGGAGGCCCCCTTGAAGGCCCTGGTGGTGGACAGCTGGTACGACGCCTATCTCGGTGTGGTCACCCTGATCCGGGTCAGGGACGGCCGCATCGCCAAGGGCCAGAAGATCCGCATGATGGGCACCGGGGCGGCCCACCCGGTGGATCGGGTCGGCGTGTTCACGCCGAAAGCGCAGCCGGTCGACACCCTCGGCCCGGGCGAGATCGGTTTCATCACGGCCGGTATCAAGGACATCGCGGACGCCCGCGTCGGCGACACCATCACCGATGATCGAAAGCCCGCGGGTGAGCCTCTCCCAGGGTTTCGCCCGAGCCAGCCCGTGGTGTTCTGCGGCATGTTCCCGACCGACGCCGCCAATTTCGAGGATCTCCGGGAAGCCCTCGGCCGCTTGCGCCTGAACGACGCCAGCTTCGAGTTCGAGACCGAGCATTCGGGTGCTCTCGGCTTCGGCTTCCGCTGCGGTTTTTTGGGGCTTCTGCACCTCGAAATCATCCAGGAGCGTCTGTCGCGCGAGTTCGACCTCGACCTCGTGGTGACGGCGCCGAGCGTGGTCTACAAACTCGAAAAAACCGACGGTGAAAAGATCGAGCTGCACAATCCCGCGGACATGCCCGATCCGACTCAGATCAGGAGCCTGGAGGAGCCCTGGATCAAAGCGACCATTCTGGTGCCGGACGATCACCTCGGCGCGGTGCTCGCGCTCTGCACGGAAAAACGCGGCCAGCAGCAGGAGCTCACCTATGTCGGCTCCCGCGCGATGCTGGTCTACCGCCTGCCGCTGAACGAGGTGGTCTACGACTTCTACGATCGCCTGAAATCCATGAGCCGCGGCTATGCAAGCTTCGACTATCAGCTGGACGGCTACGAGGTCTCGGACCTGGTCAAGCTCTCGATCCTGATCAACGGCGATCCCGTCGACAGCCTGGCCCTCGTGGTCCATCGGACCATGGCCGAAGCCAGAGGCCGCGCCCTTTGCGTCCGCCTGAAGGAGCTGATCCCGCGCCAGATGTACCAGGTCGCCCTTCAGGCCGCGATCGGCGGCAAGATCATCGCCCGCGAGACGGTGCGCGCCTTCAGGAAGGACGTGACCGCCAAATGCTATGGCGGCGACGTGTCGCGCAAACGAAAACTGCTGGAAAAGCAGAAGGCCGGCAAGAAACGCATGCGTCAGATCGGCAAGATCGAAATCCCCCAGGAGGCCTTCCTCGCCGCCCTCAAGATGGACAACAGCTGAGCCGCCGACGGACATTGCCAGCGCCCGGAGATCTGGCTATGTTCCGCCAGTCCTGACGGACACGGCGCCAAGTCAAGCCAGTCCGCGCTGCGGACACGGAGGGGTGGCCGAGCGGTTTAAGGCGCACGCCTGGAAAGCGTGTTGGGGTTCTGCCCCTCACGGGTTCGAATCCCGTCCCCTCCGCCATTTTCCTGCTTATCTATCTGAAAAATAACAAAAATTTTGGCATATCTGCGGGACACCCACCATACTCCCCACCAAAAATTTTTTGATACCGAGCCAGCCCCTGGAAACCGGAACGGTACGTTGGAAGTCTTGATCAAGCCCAGAGGTAGACGGCGAGCGGGGTAACTTTGGGCGGTGACAATCGGTGACAGGGTCGAGGACCTGCTGTGACAGCGGTGACAATTGGTGACAAGATAACTGCTTAAGAAATAGCTGAAAATTTCTCGCTCTCGGCAGACTGTCACAGCACAGTGACAAACAGTGATAGGGCGCTGTCCGTCAACCCATTGATATCAAACGCTGACTCGATGGTTTTGCGCTTTAGTAGAAAGAGTTCCCAGAAATAACTATTGCGTCTTGTGTGCGTCGGCTCAGCCAATGGAGAGCCACGCGTAGCGTGGTCATGGAAGCTTCGGCTGTTTCACGAATTTGGCCCGGAATTGTTAGCTTCTCAAGAGGGCCAGGCGGCCTGAGCTGACCGGGTGCCGATCCTCATCATCTCTCGAATCTGATCGTTGCACGAGTGGTCCCCAGATGTCCAGCGGGTCCCCTGGACTTGCGGGGATTTGTCCTTCTCGGGGAACTGCGGAATGTCGTTCTTTCTTCCCAATTAGAACTCAGTCAACATTTCGCATCGCTGACCGTGGATCAAAGTGCGACTCATCAGATTTTAATTTTTCCAGATGCCTCGTCTGGCATAGAAACTTTGGATGCTGCGCACGAAACTTCTTGTGGCGATCGCCGCCTCGCTTGCCGTGGTGTTCATCATGGCCGGGCTCCTCTACTGGGGCCCCGAGCAGATGGCGCGCCAATTGGATCGGAGCCTGCTCGCACATGAGCAGACCGAAGGCTATCTTCGGCTGTCAGGCGACACCTACCGTCATGTCTGGCAGCTTGCCGATCAGCTCATTGCCGACGGTACGATCGATGAGGAGGTCTTGAGGGCTGGTCGTGCGCGGGTCCGCGAACAGCTTCGCGAGCTGGAGCAGTTGACCATCGACGAGCTGGGCTTCGTGGGCGACAGCGAGCCGGACGAGCGACAGGAACTGCTCCGCATCAAGCAGCTCGCCGATGCCATCTCGGCGGGCGTGGTGGCGTTCAATCATCTTGCGGAGCAGACGGCCGAGACGCCGGAAAGAGCGGAGCGGCTCGCTTTGTTGCGACAGAAGATCGGCCGCGATTTTTCCGGGCTGATCGATGAGGCGATCGCTGACGAGCGCGAGGAGACGAGAGAAGCGGACGAGCGCGCCCGGAACCTGGCGTCACGCTTGAGATGGCTGGCGGCGACCCTGTCGATCCTGGCAGCGCTCGCAGTCGGCAGCCTCGGATACTGGCTGTTTCGCAGCATCAGAAACCCGATAGAGCAGCTTCTATTGGGCACGCAGCGGATCGCGAGCGGCGATCTCGGCCACCGCATCAAGCTTCGTGGGCGGGACGAGCTCGCGCATCTTGCGGGCAGCTTCAATGGCATGGCCGAGGACCTGGAGCGGCAGCGCGCGGCGCTGATGCAGGCGCAGGAGGGATTGGAGGAGAAGGTTCGCGAGCGCACCGCCGAGCTGGAGCAGGCCAATCTGACGCTGAAGCGCCTGGACGATGTGCGGCGGCGGATGTTCGCCGATATCAGCCATGAGCTTCGGACGCCGCTCACCATCATCAGTGGCGAGGCGGAAGTGACCTTGCGCGGCCGGGACGTCCGGGCCGAGGACTATCGAACCACGCTGAACCGCATCGTCGATCTGACGGGACAGGTGGCGCGGCTGGTCGAGGACCTGATGTTTCTGGCGCGCTCGGATACGGCCGATCTGCAGGTGAACAAGCGCCCCGTTCTCGCAAGGGATATCCTGCAGGAGTCAGCCGAAGACTTGAGAGCGCTCGCCGGCAGTAAGGACATCGAGGTCGAGCTGCGAATGCCCACCGGAGCGGACGCGTGCATCGATGCCGATCCGAGTAGGCTTTCCCAATTGCTCCTGATCCTGGTCGACAACGCCTGCCGTTACAGCGAGACGGGCGGGCGGATCAGGATCTCGCTCGATCGCCAGGCGGACGAGGTCCTGATCGGCGTCGCCGACAGCGGCATCGGCATCCCTCCTGCAGAGGTCGAGGCGGTGTTCGATCGCTATTTTCGCGGCGAGCGCGCCCGTCATCTGGCGCCCAGGGGCGTTGGTCTCGGCCTGCATGTCGCCAAGATGATCGCCGAAGCCCATGGCGGCCGTCTCATGATCGACAGCAAGCCCGACATCGGCACCACCATCACGCTCGCCTTGCCCGTTCTCCAAACCGACAAGAGTGACCATGCAGATCCTTCTGATTGAAGACGATGAGCGCATCGTCGAGTTCGTCAAGCGCGGCCTGGAGGCCGAGGGCTACGGCCTCACCGTCACCGACGACGGAGGGACAGCGAAGACCATGGCCGTGCGCGATGGGTGGAGCGTCATCATCCTCGACATCATGCTGCCTGACCATGACGGGCGCGATCTTTGTCGGGAGATGCGCGAGGCCGGCGTCAAGACTCCGATCCTCATGCTGACCGCGCTGGACAGCCTCGACGATCGGGTGGCCGGACTTCGCCTCGGCGCGGACGACTATCTGACCAAGCCCTTCTCCTTCGCCGAGCTTCTGGCGCGGATCGAGGCGCTGATGCGGCGCGCCAGCGGCTATCAGGCGGTGGAGCCGATCAGATCGGTCGCCGATCTCACCATCGACCGCGAGAGGAAGCAGGTGCGCCGGGGCGAGCGCGACATCGAGCTGACGCCGCGTGAGTTCGCGCTTCTCGACTGTCTCCTTTCGGAACCCGGCAAGATATTCAGCCGCACCCTGATCCTGGAGAAGGTCTGGGGTTACACCAGCGATCCGCTCACCAATGTCGTCGAAGTCTATATTCGGCAGCTTCGCAAGAAGATCGACGCCGAAGGCGACGAACCGCTGATCCTCACGGTCAGGGGCTTCGGCTACAAGATCCGTGAAGGCTGATTTAACGGAACCCTCATCGAATCCTCATCCGCGGAGGTTCTCTTTTTTGCTAAAAGAATCATGCACATAGGATCTGCTCTCCCGTGCGCCGCAGCTACCGAACGCTCCAGGCCCTCCGGTCTCGGAGCGTTCCTTTTTTCGGCCTGTGAGGACGACAAAGACGCCGACATCGTACGATCGGTCGATTGCGGATGACGGCGGCTCTGCTGGCTTGGCTTATGCCAGGAGATCCCGGCCGGTCACTTCACGTTGAAGACGGCCCTCTGGCTGTCGCTGGTGGTGTTCGGAATCTGAAGTGAGAAGGAACCGGGGCGGATGGTGACGAAGGAAATCTCCATCACGCCTTCGTCGTCGAACTCCAGGCTGTCGACGCCGAGCGGGCGGATCTCCAGGTCGTTGACCACGATCTCGTCGATCCAGACATTGCGGAAGAAATCAGGACCATGAAGCGCGATTTCCGCCGAACCGTCCGCTTCGATCCCGATCTCGTAATATTTGCCGGACTCCAGCTCATAGGGCCCCTCGGTCAGGGGCTGGCCGGAGGAGAGCTTGATCGGCGCGAGTTCTTCGGCGCCGCCTGTCAGAAGGCCTGCCTGGGCATGGGCCTGTCCGACAGCGAGCGCCGTCGTTGCGGCTAGGGTCAGAGGGAGGAGTAGGTGACGCATGGTTTTTCCTTTTTGTTCGAGAACTGATCAGTCCAGGACGTCCACGCCCCAGGGAAAACGGCCGACGGCGATGGATTTGGTTACCTCATCGGCCTCGACGTCGATTACCGAGATGTCGTTGGAAACGCCGTTGGTGGAGTAGATGAATTTTTCATCTGGTGAGAAGGCAAGCTGCCACACCCTTTGGCCGACCAGGAGGTAGTCGAGGACCTCGTAGGTCCGGGCGTCGATGACCGCGACGCGGTTGGAGGGGCCGAGCGCGACATAGGCCTTGGAGCGGTCGGAGAGCACGCGCACGCCGACCGGCTGGATCGCTTCTGGCGGTACGCCCGGGATCTCGAAGGTGATCTTGTGGATGATTTCCCGCGCGGCGTTATCGATCACGGCGACCGTGCCGCCGATTTCGGCGCTGACCCAGACCTGCTCGCCGTCGGCGGTGAACTGAGCGAAGCGCGGGCGCTGGTCCACCAGGATGTTGTCGGTGATCTCCGAGGTCGCGGTGTCGATGAAGTGGGCCATGTTGGTGGTCTCGGAGGTGTTGACCACGGTGGTGCCGTCGGGGCTCACGCCCATGCCTTCCGGCTCGACGCCCACCGGGATCTCCGCGGTGATCGACCGGCTTTCAATGTCCACCACGGACACCAGATTGTCGTCCTCGTTGGCGACGTAGATCGTCTTTCCGTCTGGGGAGATGATCATCAGTTCCGGATCGGGACCGGACGGCATGGTGCCGACGATCTCGAAGGTCGAGGTGTCCATCACCTCGATGGTGTCGTCATCGGAGGCGCAGATGTAGAGGAACTTGCCGTCCTTGCCGAGCTCGATGCCGCGCGGCCGCTGGCCGACCGGCACCTCCTTGACCAGCTCCAGCGTCTCGCCGTCGATGATGCTGATCGAGTTGCCCTTTTCGTTGGAGACGAAGATCGTGCGGGCGTTGGCGGTCGAGGCGAGAAGCAGCGCCGCGAGGACTGCTGCAGCCGAGGTTTTCATGCGAGCCTCCTCCGTGTTGCTTACCTAGTTGAGTGCACAGTTCGACTCGGGCTGATCGAAGCCCAGGGTGTCGAGGGGTGTGCGCTGATGCAGGAACTCCTCCTGCGGCGAGACCGAGACCAGCATCCGCGGCGCCACGAGGAGCACTGGCTGGCGCATCTGCTGGTTCCAGGTCCTAAACGTCAGCGCCTCGCCCTTGAACGCGGCGATCTCGAACTGGTCACTGACCAGATAGTCATGAAGGATCTTAGGGTCCGCGCTGCTGCTGCGGGTGACCGCCTCGCCGATCGAGCGCACGGCAAGCCAGGCGGCATAGTCCTTCTCCGTCATCCAGCGCCCGGCGCTGTCCTCGAAGCGGCCTTGCATCTGCGTGCCGCCCCACTGCTCGTGGGAGCGATGCCAGGCGGTCGGACGGAGGCCATGGGTGCCGGTGACCGGCTTCGGGTCCCAGGTGCGGTAGGACAGATACTCGCCGAACACATCGCTTTCATCGGCGGCGACGACCACATCGTGCTCCGCAGCATCCTGAGTGAAGACCGGGAGCTGCGTCTGGACCTGCACATGACCGCTGTCGGTGCGCCTGGCGGTCGCTTCATATTCGTAGGCACGGGTCTCGACGATCTCGAGGCCGAACTTGATCGCGGCGCGTTCGAGCGCGTTCTTCATCAGCAGATCCGCATCGGCGGTGCCGTGGATCAGAAACCAGTTCCGCCAGCGCTTCCAGGCGAGATATTGCGCCAGCGCGTCGGCCTTCATCGTCCGGCTGGGGATGATGTGAAAGAGATTGGCGCGGCAGTCATCGGTGCGCAGGCGATCATCCTGGGCGCCGACATTGAAGATCAGCGCATCGTCGGCTTCGGGCAGATCGGCGATCGCGAGCAGTTGCTCGGCGGGCGCGTCGACGACCAGCAGTTTCTGTCCCTGACCCAGCGTTTCCTTTGCGACTTCAATCAAATCGCCGTCAACCGGAACGAGCTGGTCAGACAGCACGTACTCCTGGCCGAGGAAGCCGCCCGTCGTCTGATTGTCCTCCTGACCCAGGCGTGCCCCGGCGAGACCTTCGTCCTGAATCTCGACAGGATCGAGAAGCGAGAGCGGCGCCAGGCGTTCGACCTCCTGCGCAAGATAGGTCATCTCGATGGTGAGCTTGTCGGCGGCGCTGACAAACGACGGCGTCGCCAGACCGAAGATCAACGCCGCGGCACAAATCAGCGGCGAACGGGTACGCACACCCAAGCCGAGCCTCCCTTAACTATATTGATGCCACTCAATTCTCTAAACGGCCGCTACGCCTCCAGCAACGGCCTCCCGCCTTCTCCGGATGGGCTTTAATCGGCCCCTCATCTTCTCCTCATCTTGGCGATCGAACAGAGAGCCGGCATACTCGTGAGCCAGGCGCAGGCCCAAAGTCCCGGCAGCGCCGCCACGGCGCCTATGGCCTGATGGCGACGCCCCATGGGAACCTGCCGACCGGTATGGATTTGATCACCTCAAGCTTGCCGACGTCGATCACCGAGACGTCGTTGGTGACGCCGTTGGTGGAAAGCAGCAGCGTCTCATCCGGCGTCAGGTCGAGATGCCAGACGCGGCGTCCGACCAGAAGATAGTCGAGCACCTCGTAGGTCTGCTGATCGACCACGGCGACCCGATTTGAGGGGCCGAGCGCGATGAAGGCGTATTTGCCGTCCGAGGTGAGCCGCATGCCCACGTGCTGGATGTTTTCTTCAGGCACGCCCGGGATCTCGAACTCGATCTTGTGAACGATCTCCTTGCTCTCGACGTCGATGATCGCGACCGTGCCGCCGATCTCGGCGGATGCCCAGAGCAGCTTGTCGTCCTTGGTGAAGCGCGCATAGCGTGGCCGTTGGTCGATCAAAGTATTCGCCGTCAGCCGTTGCTGACCGACGTCGATCCAATGGACCATGTTGGTGGTCTCGGAGGTGGTGATCGCCCAGCGGCCGTCATGGCTGACCGCCATGCCCTCGGGCTCGACGCCGACATCGATCTGAGCCACGACCTTGCGTTCCTCGGTGTCGACCACCGTGGTCAACGCGTCGTCCTCATTGGCGATGTAGAGAAGACGGTCGTTGGGATGCAGATCAAACAGCTCCGGGTCCTCGCCGGACGGCAGATTGTGCAGGATTTTCCGGGTCTCAACGTCCATCACCTGCACCGTGTCGTCATCAGAGGCGCAGATGTAGAGCTTTGAGAAGTCCTTGGAAAAGATGATGCCACGCGGCCGTTGCCCGACCTCGATCGTCTCAATCACCTCCAGCTTATCGATGTCGACAACCGTGACGGTATTGTCCTTCTCGTTCGAGACCCAGGCGGTCGGCCCGGCGAGCGCATGATTGATCGTGAAGGTGAGAAAGCCGGCAACGGCCGCTGCAATTCTTGCGAGGCCTGAGCTGGTTGAACGGATGCGCATCGATCGAAGAACCTCCAACGTGAACGACCTTTGTCGCTCTATCCGTCACGCCAACAGGGAGCAACGCGCCAGACGTTCATGCTGCGTGCTTTAACCTCTTCCTCATTGTTTCTTCATGTTGCACCCAACGAGGTGGAGGGAGCTCGACGCTCCCTCCACGCCTGCTTCGAAACCGCACTTCCTCGAAACGCTGCGATCAGCAATCGACAAAGCTGGGATGCTGCGCGTCGATCTGCTCCTTCAACGTCATGTTCAGACCCGTTCGCTCGCGAGCCGCTACCCCTTTGCAGCAATTGTAGAAGCCGAAGGCGCAGTCGAAATGGTCCTCCAGAATCTTGCGGGGAATGTCCGGCGCCAGAAGGCGTGCGAACTGTGCGCCTTCTTCTGAATTCGGATCGAGCGTCAGCATTGCGCGATCCTGCCTGTCGCGCATCTTTTCGACCAATTCCCGCACCTTCGCGTAGCCGAGCGGCAGATCGGTGTGGAACGCGCCGATGAAGGCCTTGCTCAGCTGGTCGTCCGAGGCCGTGTCGACGGACACGCCCTCCGCTTCGAGATGGCGATGAATGGATGGATAGGACATGGATCAACTCCGGATCATGACGGACTGAGATATTGTTATGTTATACTATTACATTCAATCGAGCAACGATGCCCCGGGGCGATTGGCGCTCAGTCAGCATGATTCTGGTGAAGTGGGACCGCGTCAGTATTCGTAGGGTTCCGTGCCGTCCAGCGTCATCATGTAGCCGACATCGGCAAGCTCGCTAGAGAGCGACGCCGTCTTGAGTGTTCCCGTCGCCCAGACTGGCTCGAACATGCCCGTGACCTCGACGCCGTCTTCGCTGGTGACGTAGATGATCTGGTTGGGCGGGGGCGGCGGAACGTGGATGCAGGCGCCGACATAGGGAACCAGGAGAAATTCCTTGACGGTCGTGTTCTCGAAATCGAGGGGCAGGACGTAGCCCGCGATCTTGACCTGAACGTCGTTGTACTCGGTGACCACGTCGGTCGGATCGACGACGCCGGGTGCAGCGGGTGTCATGCCGTGTTCGACTACACCGCCGAGATCGGGATCATAGGTCTGATCGGCGGGGGTCTGATCGTCCTCCAGCATGTCGTCGCCGAAATCGAGGTCTTCCGGCATGACGGGTTGCGCTTGCTCCGGCATGAGATCCGGCCAGGCGATCTGGATCGGCTCGTCTGCAGCCCAAGTCGGCGAGGCGACCGCAATTAGTGCGGCCGCCCCGACCACTGTGACGAAGTTGAACAAACGCAACTTCATTCCGCCATCCTCTCCATCAAGTCTTCACCATCATACCGTCGGCCAGTGACAGACGATAGGCGCGGAGCGCCGGCAGCAGGCCCGCCACCAAGCCGGCGACGACAATCGCCAAGAGCGAGAGTTGCTCGCGAGGTGTCAGCCAGCCGATCTCCAGATAGAGCCCGAACTCGGCATCGACCAGTGGCCGGATGATCACGAGCGCGAGATAGAGCAGAACCACGCCGAGGATGGCGCCAAGCAGACCGAGCAGGCCCGCCTCCGCCACCAGCAGGCCGAGCACGGTGCGCGGACGCGCGCCGACCGAACGGAGGATCGCCATCTCGCGCCGGCGCTCGTTCAGGGTCGCCAGCACCATGGTCACCATGCCGAGCAGCGCCGTCACCACCACCATGATCGACACGGCCCCAAGCGCGGTTTCCGCCGTGCCGATCAATCCCCAAAGCTCCTGCAGTGCCGCCCCCGGCAGAATCGCGGATAAGGGTTCTTCGGCATACTCGTTGATCGCCCGCTGCAGTTTGAAGGTCGACAGCTTGGACTTGAGCCCGACGAAAGCCGCCGTCACCGCATTCGGCGTCAGGTCCATCTTTCGCACGTCGTCCGCCGAGACGGCTTGCCCTGGGATTTGCGCACCACTTTGCCAGTCCACATGGATCGCCTCGATAGCCTCCAGGCTGACATGCACGGTGCGATCCACCGGCGTTCCCGTCTTCTCCAAAATGCCGGCGACCACGAAGGGCTTGTCGTCATGCTCCGCGAAGGAAATCTCGCCGAGCCCATGGGCGACAACGATCTGATCGCCGAGCCGGTAGCCGAGCGCATCCGCCACATCCGCGCCCAGGACCGCATCGAACAGATCGTCGAACGGCTTTCCGTCCGCGAAGGTCAGCGGGCGGTCGCGGCGATAGCGGTAGTGCTCGAAATAGGCCGAGCTCGTGCCCATCACGCGAAAGCCGCGATGGCTGTCCCCGAGCGACACCGGCACGATCCAGTCCACCGCAGGATCGGTGGCGATGTCCTCGTAGCTTGCAAAGGTCATGTTGTTGGTGGCGTTGCCGATCCGGAAAACGGCATACAAGAGGAGCTGCAGATCGCCGCTCCTGGCACCCACGATCAGATCGGTGCCGGAGATCGTGTTGGCGAAGCTGTCAATCTCGGAGCAATAAGGGGCCATTTACCGGAGTCTGATTGGACCACTTTTTTCTGTTAAACTAAGGAAGAGTCCTTTGCGGTTGGCTGGCTGTGGGTATGTGTGTCAACGCGCAGCGTTGTCCAAGCTTCTCCGCAGGAGAAGCGTCATATCCACAGCGGCGCGCGCCGATTTTTTGATGTCAGCTTTTCACTTTTCGGCTCTGACGTAGCCTGTAGCTCTCACCGTTCATTTCGAGGATGTGGACGTGGTGGGTCAGTCGGTCGAGGGTGGCGCCGGTGAGGCGTTCTGATCCGAAGACTTCGGTCCATTCGTCGAAGGGCAAGTTGGAGGTGATGATGATGGAGCCGCGCTCGTAGCGTTGCGAGATCACCTCGAAGAGTAGCTCGGCGCCGGTCTTGCTGAGCGGGACGAAGCCGAGTTCGTCGATGATCAAGAGCTCCTGACTGGCGAGCTGTTTTTGCAGGCGCTGCAGGCGTCGTTCGTCTCTGGCTTCGATGAGCTCGTGAACCAGAGATGCGGCGGTCGTGAAGCGAACCTTCAGGCCTTTTTGGCAAGCGGCCAGGCCAAGGCCGAGAGCAACGTGAGTCTTGCCGGTTCCACTTGGTCCGAGGGCGATAACATTGTCCCGTTTGTCGACGAATTCGCAACGGGCGAGTTCCATGGTCAACGGCTTGTTCAGCGATGCCATCACCTTGAAGTCGAAGCTATCCAGGCTCTTGGTCGCCGGGAACTTGGCGGCCTTGATGCGTCGCTCGATCATCCGGCGTTCGCGCTCGATCAGCTCAAGCTCGCAAAGGCGCAGCAGATACTGCACATGATCCTTGTTCTCGGCAGCGCATTGTTTTGCCAGCTTGGCATAGTCGGTGAGGAAGGTCGGCAGGCGGAGCTTCTTGAGATGGTGATGCAGCAAGACCTCTGGCGTATCGGTCATGATGCGGCTGCCGTCATCAGGCTCATATAGCTGGCTGGTTTGGTCGTTTCGACCAGCGCCTTGGGAAGATAGGGATAGAAGTCCAGATCCAGCCGCGGCGGGCGTTTCTCGATCTCGCAGAGAACCAGGTGTTTGACCGCGTCGTAACCGATGGCGCCGAGACCGAGTGCCTGTTTGACGGCGCTATGCAGGTGGCCCATTTCGAAGGCCTCAAGCAGGCGCAGCACCTGGACGTACTCACGCTTGCCCTTTTTACCCATCCGCGCTTCCAGCAAACGGTGGAGCGTGGCGAATTCCGATGGCAGGTCCCACCCGTTGAGCGGTGCGGCCTGATCGAAGGCACCGACCTTTTGCTCCAGCAGCGGAAGGTAGTGCATCGGATCGAAGATCATGTCCGCCTTCTCGTAGGAGCGCCGATGACGGGCGATGATCTCCGTGCTGCAGCCGATGACCACCTCGTGGACATAGCCCCGGATCTGAACGTCATGATGGGCATAGGCGACCGGCACCGAATAGTCGTTGCTGCGGAACCGGACCATCGAGATCGATGTCGCCCGCGTGCTGACCTTGTCGCAAGCGTCGTAGGGGACAGGTGGCAATGGCATCAACGCATCCAGATCGCGCATCAGCCGCTCGCCAATGGTCTCGCCATGGCCGCGCACAACATCCTCCTGACGCTTGAGACACTGCTGCTCCAGCCAGGCGTTCAGGTCATCAAAACTGTCGAACCGGGGTGCGGGGACGAGGAAATTTCGTCGGCCATAGCCAACTACCCCTTCGACCATGCCTTTATCGTTGCCCTTGCCCGGACGACCGAATTTGTCCTCAAACAGATAGTGCGACTGCAACTCGCTGAACGTCGTGGTGCGAACCCGCTTGCCGCCACCACAGATCTTCGCCACCGCGATCGTCGTGTTGTCGTAAAGAGCCGACAGGGGCACACCGCCGAAAAACGCAAAGGCGGCATTGTGGCCGTCACAAAATGCCTCGGTCGTCTCGGCCGGATATGCCTTCATGAAAAAGGCGTCCGAGTGCGGCAGTGATATCGCCATGTAGTGCAGCTTGCACTCGACCCCGCCAATCACACCCAGAGCCTCACCGAAATCCACCTGAGCGTGGCCAGGCGCATGCGAAAGCGGCACGAAAACCTCCTGGCTTCGGCGCTTCTTCTCGCGAACATAGTCCGAGACGATGGTCAGACCGCCGGTGAAACCATGCTCATCACGCAGCCGCTCGTAAATTCGCTTCGCCGTGTGACGCTGCTTCTTCAAACGGCTCTTATCATCCAAAAGGGTCTGATCGATGATCCCGACAAACGCATCAAGCTTGGGACGAACCGGAGGGCCCTTGCGCCGATATCCAGGCGGCAATGAATGCTTCAGGATCTTCGATACCGTCTTCCGATCCAGCCCAAACTGACGAGCAGCCTCGCGAGCGCTCATACCGTCAACATGGCAGGCGCGACGCACCCGACTGTAAAGCTCCACAGAATACATCCCCGCCCTTTGCTCAATCGCATCAGGCGTCAAAATGGCGGACTTTTACTCCGCGACGGTCAGAGCATCCAACCGCTTCCGTGGACCAATTTCGCTCCGTTTTTTACAGTGGCCAGCAGATTCTCGTTGACCGGCGCGATGGGCGGTCCCGCTTCCTTCGAAAATCCGCGAAGGCCGAGGTTCAGTCCTAGAAATAGGACCGCGATGCCTGTCGTGCCGACCGTGAGCACGGTCTTTCGGTTCAACCGCACCGGCTTGTCTGGTTCTGGCCGCTGCTCAGCATCAATGGTGGTGGTGTCGGTCATGGCTCACGTCCCGTGCTTGGCCCCGTCATCGAAGGCACGAACTGGGCGCCAGCGTGGTCTATCGCCGTCGATCGTGCAGTCGAAATTCAGTTCATCGAGCGGCACGCCGGCGATGATGGTGTCGGCCTTTTGCTCGTTCGCAGCGTCGATTGCCGCGACCTGCCGAACCAAGCTATCCAGCGGATAGGTCCAGGCGATCGACGCGTTGTAGGTCGCGCCTTTGTGGCTGCTGGCCTCAAGCAGATAGATCCGGCGGTCGGTGGTGACGACCAGATTGGTGCTGAGATCGGGCTTGGTCGGCTTGACCAAGAGCAGGGTCTGATCGCCCCTGATCACATCGCCAACCACCCATCGTACGGTATCGCCGACGGCGTAGTTGACCAGCTGCTCGCCCGGCTCAAGGGCGATGGTGGTGATGTAGCCGGGCGCGGTGTGCAGTTCGTAGAGTGCACCTTGCTGGTACGAAAAATACTGGCTGGCGTTGATGAAGCCGTCGGGCGCCGATTGAATGCGGGCATCTGCATGCGCCGCCTCAATCGCTTTCAACCCTTTAAGGTCAGGCTCGTCATCGCCTTCGGCTGGCAATGGCTTTAAAGTTTGTTGCAAGGCCGGGACGGCGTCAGGCTCGACCAGCACTTCGAGCTTTGGCGGCTCAGCCGGCTGGACCACCAGTCACGAGCGATGTCGCCAGCGACGACATTTTCCAGCGTGTCGATCGCCTCGAAGGCCTCGGGGAACAGTTCTCGAAATTGCTCCAGCGACTCGGTCTCTCGAAAAACGATCGCCGTGCCTTCGCCGAGCACGCGCTGGACGTCGAGCAGCGAGTCGCGAAGCGGCGCCGTTATCGAAAAATCGGTGCCGGTGACCTGCTGGATCAGGAGCTCGATCTGCGTGAGCAGCCGGATCAGTTCGACCACCTGCTGTAGGGTCTGCTGGACATTCTGCTGCAGATTGGCGACATCGATCACCGCGAACTGGGCTTTGGCGACCGGCGTCGTGAACAACATTCCGGCGAGCGCCGTGGCGGCGAGCAGCTTGGCGCGCATCACGAGGCCTCCTTTCGCTTGGGTGACGCGGTCACCTCGTTGACTGGGCTTACGCCCTTGGCTTCAAGCCATGCTTCGGCGAAGCTCTCGGGCGACGCAGGATCGAACAGCCGATCGATCAATCGATGATCATCGGGCGTACTGGACCCACAGAACGCTTTGGCGATCGGTCCAAGGGTCAGCGAGAACAGCCTGTTCCCGCGCGGGCTGACTATGTAGTAGTCGGATTTCGGCGTCGCTTCGGCGATCAGATCGATCTGTCGGTCGTTCAGACCAAAGCGGCGATAGAAGCCCTGAAGCAGGGCCTCGCGCGCGCGTTCGTTCGGCAAGAAGATCTTTTGGGGACAGGCATCGATCAGCGTCGCGGCAATGCTGCTTTGCTCGATGTCGGCGAGGTTCTGGGTGGCGAAGAGAACGCTGACATTCTTCTTTCGGAGCGTCTTCAGCCAGGCTTTGATGCGGGCGGCGAACAGGCTGTCGTGGAGAAACAGCCAGGCCTCATCGAGAATGAGCAGCGCCGGATCGCCGTTGAAGGATTGCTCCAAACGATGGAAGATCGCGAGCAGGTTCGGCGCCACGGCGCCGGGCAGATCGGTCAGTGCCTCCATCTCGAAGCACTGCCAGCGATCATCGCGAAGCTGCGTATTGCTGGCATCCAGCATGGCGCCGTAGGGACCTTCGAGCGTGAAGGGCTGGAAGGCTTTTCGAAGCTCCTGGTCCTGCACCAATGAGACCAAAAGCGTGAGCGTGCGTTGCTCGGTCGGAAAATCGGCGAGTGCTACCAACTCTGCCGGCCGGTATGGAATCGCTGGCTTCGCGACGCGGTTCTCGCGGGCACGATCGACATTTCATGCTTCGCCGACGATCCGAACGCCTACCTCCCGGTCAAATGGATCCCGCCGAAATGGGACTGGGTCGATCCGTTCAAGGATCGGAAGGCAGAGATCGAAGCAGTCAATGCCGGCCTCAAATCCCGCTCGGATGTGATCGAGAGCGAAGGCTACGACGCCGAAGAGGTTGATCGGCGCATCGCTGCCGACAAGGCGAGGGAGCAGGAACTGGGCCTCAGCTTCGACGGTGCGACCAAGGCCAAGGCCGCACCTAATCCCGATCCGACCATTGATGACGACGATGTCTCTGAACCCGAGATGACCACCGAGGAGAATGCGGCATGAAGCGCTGGTTCGAGTTCAAAGCGCTCGCCCAGGGCGCCGAGATCGCGATCTATGACGAGGTCGGCGCCTTCGGCATCCCAGCCAAGGCCTTTCTCGATGAGCTGAAGGCATTGCCGACCGCTGCCGATCTGACGCTCCGCATCAACAGCCCGGGCGGCTCGGTGTTCGACGGCGTCGCCATCTACAACGCGCTCAAGCGTCACGACGGCCGGGTTACCTCCTTGGCGGCGATGAAATGATGTCGATGCGAGACGCTAAGCGGGCGCGATCGATACCCTCGGCGCCGGCACCCTCTTCGAGCAACGCCATAAGGACTATTGCGAACGCTCTGTGATCCGAAAGGCTGCGGGGAGGCAATGCCTGACCTGAATTAACAGGCACTAACCGCTGGGCCCGTCCTCGGGCCCGGGCTGGTTGCTGCCTTCATCCTATCGTCGCTCCGGCTCCTCACTCGCCACCAATGTGTTGATTTGGATCATGGTCAGCCGGCTGCTATTGGATAAGATAAAATACTGTGTTTATGACCTCCATCGACGAGGAGGAGGAACATAGATTCTGCCTCAAGATCAAGGATAGGACGTGAACGGTTCGATATCACTCAAGATCGTAAGAACCGGGGCTGTTGCCTGGATCCTGTTGTTCGCTGGATGCGGGACTACCTATAGGGAGCCGGGCGCTATGGGAGTTCCGACATCGGAGCTAGCCACCATAACATGGGAACTTGGCGTCACCGTTAAAAGCATTGATGATTATTCCGAAACATTCGACATTGGCACGATAAATGGCGGAGCGAGCCGCGCAGAATTGCTTCCTGGTGAACATCGTATTACTTATCTCTATGCAGTTCATATGTACTCGCGTCCTGGTATCGCGGTGATCGATACGAAGGCCGGCCATTCATACAGGCTAAAGAAAATGGGCCGTTATTGTTGGGGTGGCTGCAAGTCGGGACGTTTTTGGATAGAGGATGAAACAACAGGTGAGATCGTCTACGGTCACCCTCGATTCTAATGGGCGTGCTTTGTTTTGGTGAACATTTCGCTCTTGAATTGCATCATCAATTCAACGGTATAGACAATACGGCAGCCTGCACTCGAGCAAAGTCTAGGCAACAGGCTCCGCAGCTATTTGTAAGGATCTGCGGAATGCGGCGACTGGTCTAGTTCGGGTATCTCCCAAGAACAGCAGCCAGAGAGGATGCGTCGCCCGTCGGCTGTGAAGATGAAGCCGCGGTTGAAAGATCGTTGGTAGAAATCTGCCGACGGCGCGCGCCATTTTTCTTGCCAAGTACCGACCTCCCACACTATCGCAGAAGAGTAACCGGCAGCAAGCTTGCGACCGTCCGCCGAGAACGCCACAGAGTGATGCGGTTTTGCCTCGTCTCTGGGCGGCAGGAGCAGGACCCGCTCTAGCTCGGCATCCCATGCATTCGTTTTTGGGAACTCTCCCTCTTGCCAAGCCGGCCTCTGCTTCTTGTTAACACGCCAAATTTCGATGTGCTTGCCCAGATGCAGCGCAACACGACCCAGATCCGGCGATAGAGCTATTTGGTGAGCGGTTTCGGTTGATTGGTAAGGTGTGAAGTCAGGTGCGTGCGTCAGATCGAATGCGGCAAGCTCGGTGCCAGTTCCAACATCCCATAGTCGGACACTATAGCCAAGCGAGTCATATCTCCATAGCATGCCGGCACGTCTGACGGGCGCCCATCTGCTTTGTAGCGTCGCTAAGACCTGTCCGTCTTCTGACAGCGCCATTTTCAGGTTTGTACAATGATTTTCGGGTCTGCAGGTCGTGATTGTGTTTATCTCGAAGCCTTTGAGGGCATTCGAAAATCTAACGTTGTCTTTCCCATCTACCGCCGCGACGATCGGTGCTGATCGTGCCGAAAACAGACCCCAGACCCCTTCTCCTGCAGATAGCTCGTAAATGGGCAATAGCGAGTCAGCGTTCCAGATGCATAGAGTGTCTCCTTCAGTGACACTGGCGAGATGACTGCTATCGGACAAAAACACCGTTACTACTGGGACCGTCCACCAAATCCATCTCTGCCTCTCCAGCTTCAGTTCTAGCTCCGAATCGCCCGGATCGAATCCAAGTAACTGACATCCCGAGATAGCGTCGATCTGTTTGATCGGTGCTCCAGTCAAGGCATCATGCAACACGATTGCTGGAGTCCCGAGGGGAGCATAGTATTCGAAACTTTGTGCCAACAAATGCCCATCGGGCGATGCAGTCACCGCCCCGTAAAGCCAATCGTAAGACCAATATATCGAGTCAGACCAATTAACACTTGGGAGGGGTTCCTCGGACGGAGCCTCGTCGGCGCCCTCCCAACGTAGGTCGCTTAGAACACCATCAGGGCCGAACTCGGCGAGGACGCGGTAGGTTTGTTCATCTATCGGATCTGGAACAAAGTCGCCCTCCAGGCCGATCGAAACAAACAGCGAATTGATGCTCTCTTCGCTGACATCGAAGATCTCATAACGGCCCATGATCGTGACGTAAGGATGGCCCAGCGTCTCCCGGACCTGCTCGCGGGTATGAACGACCAGCTCGGGCTCCTCGGCCTCTTCAGGGACGGCCTGCGCATCCAGCGGGGGAGGAGGGATAACGACACATCCCGTCACTTGGAGTAAGGCGATGAGCCCAAGCAATGAGACCGCCGGCTGCTTCATCAATGACCTCACATCTAACCGATGTTCAATATATTGCTGCCCTATCTCCGCTGACGTTGATCGACGTCAATCGCTCATCACCTTATGAAGCGGCAATGGGGGGCTAAATCGATCAAAGCTGCCCAACCCCTGCCGCTAAGGGCTGTCAGCGGCAGGGGTTGGCACACCTCGTTGAGCCGCAGGTGCGGCCCCAACGGCAAATTCCAAAACGAAAAGTACCGGATCGAGCCAGCGCAGCTCTAACGATTTCGCCCCGCCCGTTCGATGGCCCGTGCCGCCCCAGCAGCAATCTGCGCCTGACTGGCCCGAAATGAATTGGCATCGGCCGCGGTGACGTTGATCATCACGGTGATCGGGCGCTGATCTCCAACCGCCTGACTCTCATGTACGATCCTCTCAGGCGGCACGACCAGCTCGCCACGGCGGGCGATGATAGGCACCTCATCAGACAAGAGACCACCTCCGGCGAACCCACCAGTGTGATATCGCGGCGCCTGGTCGAAAATGGCCGGGTCAGCGTAGCGGGTAGCTGTCGGCGCAGCGCCAATCACACCACCATCGTGAAATAGACCGAACTCGCCGCCAGCAAAAGCACCCTGCAGCAGTCCGGCGATTGGCGCCGTGATCGTCTGACGCACGGCCATTCGGCTGCCGTCGAGGTCGATCACCTCGGCGACGGGGCCTTCGGTAGGCGGAGTCTCAAGGGTCTCAGGTTCATCGATGGGGAGCTCAGTCTCGTCTCTCTGATCCTCATCTGGATCCGGCATATCGGTCTCCTGGTCATGGGTGATGGTTGCTGTCGCAAGCTGTGGCGGCGGGTTTTGAAAACGGGAAAGATCGAAATGCGCCGCCATGCGGACCGGCGCCTCGATCCGATCGGCGAGACTGATATCGATGGCCTCTTCCGCGGTGAGCCAGGTCTCGGCCTGCATCAGCGCCTCGATCTCAGCGTCGTCGCGGCCTGATTTGTCGCGGTAGGCGCCGACCATGCCGGCCTTCATCTTATTGAGGGCATCGGCCATGGATCTCATGTCGGCGGCCGTGCCCATGACCATGCCGGAAGGGTCATGCAGCATCAGCATGGCGTTTGCCGGCATGACCACCTCGTCGCCGGCCATGGCGATCATCGAGGCGATGGAGGCGGCAATGCCGTCGACCAGAACGGTAAGCCGCAAGGCAGCCGAGGAATTTGGTGACTTTTATAACGGTCCTTGAAGACATCAATCAGGTCGGGGCCGCACAGCGTACCGCGGGTTCTACCAACCATTTGTGTCTACGGCTTCTTTTCCCAATTGGGCCGCCTTGGTTGCGTAGGCCGATCATAATGCTTTGACGTCGGTCAACGTCAGCGGGAATAGGACGGCCGCATACTAAATATTGTTTCGAAATGAGGGTCGCTAATGAAACACGAAGCAATCATGTTGTTCGCGGTTGTTTTTGTGCTGCAAGTAACGGGATGTATCGCAATTCCCCTTCCCGCTCTGGAGGGGCAGGTCGGTCGCGAAGACATCGAGACGCTCAAGCCAGGCCTTACCAAACGCAAGCAGATCCATGAAGCGTTGGGAGATCCCAAATCTATCGTGACGGACCGTTATGAGATCTTCAACGTCGGCGAGGAGAGCTTTAACTTGGTGATCGTCGGCATGGTCCCGCCGTGGGGGTTTTTTGGCGAGGTGACCCCCATAGGCCGGCGGTCCTATCGCGTCCTCGCCGAGTATGGGGCTGATAACGTTCTGCGCGACCTGAGTTGGGAAGGCAGCGATGAGCCGCCATCAGAGATGCCTCTCCCAAGTGCTTCTTGGGATTGGATATATTGGTTTGTGAGCATGTCGCCCGACGGCCGTTTGTTGGCACAGTCCCGCAGCTCCAATACCTTCTTCCAGACTCCTATGATCGTGTTGCACGATGGCAGGATAGGAGCTCCGATCGCCAAGATCTATGCGATCCCAGGATGCCAACCACTTTCTTCTAGTCGGGAATCAGGGACGGTCTTCTTGTCCGACAGTGAGCATCTCGCCAGTATTGCGGAAAAAGGGACTCTGTGTATCTGGAATGCCGCCACCAAGATGAGTATCCGCGAATTGGCTGGAGGGGAAGAACTCTGGAATTTGGTCTCGGCACGTTCCGAGCCGACTATCGCGGCGATTGATGCTAAGAACAGGACTAGATTCAGGATAAGACTATGGAATGGGCTTACTGGCTCGAAGATCAGTACAATCACGCCTTGCAGACCCGACGATTCTTGTCGCAATCCGAAAATGGCGCTGTCGGACGACGGGCAGCTCTTGGCGACGCTTCAGGATAGCTGGGATCGTCCTGAGGGCCATTGGAAATACGAGCTGCAGGGCTATGGAGTCCGACTTTGGGACGTCGAAACTGGCGCCGAGCTGGCTGCATTCGAAATGACACATGCACCGGATAGCGAACCCGAACTAGCTGTATCGCCGGACCTACGCCGTGTCGCGGTGCATGCTGGCGACCACGTTGAAATCTGGCGTGTCAATGAGTTGCCGGGACCAGCATGGCGACGAGGAGAGCATCTCGTGCAACCGCCCCCATGGAGTGCTGAGCTAGAGCGGGTCCTGATACTGCCACCGACGCTTGCTTCCTTCGCTCCTACTAATTCGGTGGCGTTCTCGACGGACGGACGTAAGCTCGCTGCCAGCTCCTCTTCAATGCTAATGTGGGAGGTTGGTACTTGGCGAGAAGTCTGGCGCGCCGATGCTTTTCCCTCGGACTTTTTCTTAACAGCTGATGGGAGACGCATCATCACGAGATCCGGTTCTTGGGAAGTGCCCGAACTCGACAAGTCCTTTGATTTGAGTTCGGGTATGGTTTTTCCTACAAGAGACGCCACAGCGTTGTCGGTCCCAATGCCGCTTTCCAACGCTGAGGCCGCTCCGGCGATAGGAACGCCAACTGCCTGGCGGCGTCCGCTCTCGCTTGCAGAACCGGAAACAGGTTGGGCTCGGCGGCGCAGATAATTTGCTGAGAAGACAGCTGCCGGGGCGATGACGGCGATTGTCGACTTTGCTGAGGAGCTGGGCGGCATTCCGCAGCTTTTCTGGGATCGAGGTTACTGACCTGACATGACCGGTTTTCACGAAGTCCGTTTCCCGGACAACATCGCCTATGGCGCGACGGGTGGTCCGGAGTTCGCGACAACGGTCGTCGTGACAGGAGCAGGCCACGAGCAGCGCAACGTGAACTGGGCCGAAGCGCGGGGACGTTGGGATGTCGGCACGGGGCTCAAGAACCAGGCGCAGCTCGATGCTTTGATCGCCTTCTTCCGGGCCCGGAAGGGCCGAGCCTATGGGTTTCGCTTCAAGGACTGGACGGACTTCAAGGCTACCGGTCAGGCACTCGGAACAGGCAACGATGCGACGACCGTGTTCCAGCTGATCAAGCATTATCCGTCCGGCAGCACCATCGAGACACGCACGATTGCCAAGCCCGTCGCCGGTACGGTCCAGATCTATTTCGACGGCGTCGAGCAGCTCTCAGGTTGGTCCGTCGATGTCACCACCGGCATCGTCTCCTTCACCTCTCCGCCAGCTCAAGATGTCGACGTCACCGCAGATTTCGAATTCGACGTGCCGGTGCGGTTCGATACCGACCACATGGCCGTCACCATCGAGACCTACAAGCTGCACCGCTGGCAGCAGATTCCGATTGTCGAACTGCGTTCGTGACTGGCGACTCACGCTGATAACAATCATGTTTCGGAGCTGTCATATCCTTGATTCTGATGGCCTGTAGACGATCGCCTGGATCGGCGTCGGTTTGCCACCGGTTGCCGGGTTCAACGCCTCCGGGCAATTCGACAAGACAGCCAGCACATCCATATCGGCGCGAAGGTCGACATAGTCGCCAGGCTTCGAGATCCCATCGACGATCGCGACGTGTCCGTCTTCTGCGACCGGCACGCGCATAAAGAAGTTGACGTTGGGCACGACATCGCGCGGTCCCAAGCCGTACCGCGCCAGCTCTTCCTCGAAGTTCTGCTGACAGCATCTTTGATTCGTCTTTCCGTAGCGGACCTCATCAAGGGCGAAGGAGCAGCACCCGAAGATCGTGTCGTGGCCGCCGCAGGTATCTTCGACGATCGTCATCATCTTGCGGGCCCGAACGGACAAAAGAGACGATTCCTTGCCCAGATAGATCTGTCCCGGGATCTTCATGGTGTTCGGAGCGTGATAGCGCTCCTCGAGGTTGTCGGCGTTGTAGCAGAGGAAGTCGATGGCCTGCTGGCCTTCGAGATCGATCAGGCGAAGCACCTCGCCTTCGGCGATGCGTCGGCTCCAGGGCTGACCGGCAGGCACGACGGTATCCTCTAGAATTTCAGCGTCGGGATTCATGGCCGGCACCTCCAGGACCAAACGATTCATATCGACCACCAGCATGATGTCCTCCAGACGCCGCGCAAGACAAGCATGGGCAATCTGCGATGAAGACTGCCACCACTGAACTCGCCGCGCACCTCGCGGGCGAGGTGACGACGCTTGCCACCTGCTGGAAGATCACGCGCCGCGATGCCGTCGTCCTCGGCTTCACCGACCACGTCCGAGATCTTGAGATAGACGGCGTCCTATATCGGGCGGCGAGCGGCTACACGCGAACGGCGATCCGCAGCACTTCTGATCTCGCGGTCGACAATCTCGACGTTGAGAGCGTGTTCTCGGATGAAGGCATCACCGAGACGGATTTGCGGGCGGGGCTATACGACTTCGCCGAGATCCGGATGTTCCTGGTGAACTACCAGGACCTGTCCCAGGGTATCCTGAAACTTCGCCGCGGCTGGCTCGGCGAGATCTCGATCCGGGATGGCATGTACGTCGCCGAGCTTCGCGGCATGGTGCAGAAGCTGCAGATGACCGTCGGTGAGGTGTATGCGCCGGACTGCTCGGCCGATCTTGGTGATGCCCGATGCGGTATCGATCTGGCGGCGCTGGAGGAGAGTGGCAGCGTCACCTCGGTCACTAGCGATACGGCATTCGAAAGCAGCCTCGCACAAGCGACCGGCTGGTATGACGGCGGCGAGCTCACCTGGACGTCGGGCACCAATGGCGGTCAGACTGTCGCGGTACGACACTGGGATGAAGCGGCCGGCACGCTCAGCCTCTTTCTACCCGCCCTATACGCCGTCGACATCGGCGACGCCTTCACCATCCGTCCTGGCTGCGACAAGAGCTTTTCGACCTGCAAGGCGAAGTTCGACAACGCCATCAACTTCCGCGGTTTCCCGCATGTCCCCGGCAACGATCAGATCCTGCGCTATCCCGATGCCCAAAGCTGATCCTCAGGACATTCTGGGAACGGCGCGCACCTGGCTCGGCGCGCCCTGGATCCACCAGGGGAGGCTCAAAGATGTCGGCGTCGACTGCGGCGGTCTGATCATCGGCGTCGGCAAGGAGCTGGGCCTGCTCGATTTCGACACCCAGGCCTATGGCCGCATTCCCGACGGCCACCGGCTGCGAGCGCTCTGTGATCAGCATCTCCTGGCGAAAGCCGTCAGCGATATCGCACCAGGCGACGTCCTGCTGATGCGCTTCACCCGCCATCCTCAGCATTTAGCAATCGTCGGCGACCGAGGCGATCCGTTCTCCCTGATCCATGCCTATGCCGATGCGGGCCGCTGCGTCGAGCACGGCGCCGACCAGAAATGGTGCCGCCGCATCGTCGCCGCCTATAGCTTCAAATCGCAGAAAATCTGATCCATGGCCCAACTTGCTGTCGCTGCTGCCGGCGCCGCCGTCGGCTCGCTCTTTGGCGCGCCTCAAGTTGGCTGGCTGGTTGGGTCGTTTATCGGCGGGCAACTTTTTGGTGGTCAGGGCGGCAAGGTCGAGGGACCACGTCTCGGCGATCTCCAGGTCCAGGCGTCGACCTATGGCATGGGCATCCCCGAGATCTACGGCTCGATGCGCATCGCCTGTAATGTCATCTGGGCGAAACCGCTAATCGAGAAGCGGCAGAAGGAAAGCGCCGGCAAGGGTGGCGGCGGCCAGACCGTCGTCAGCTACAGCTACTACGCGACCTTCGCCGTCGCGTTCGCACGCGGGCCAATCGGTGCGATCCGCAGGATCTGGGCCGACGGCAAGCTGCTGGTCGATCTCTCCGAAACTGCGCCGCAGGGCAAGACCTACCGATATGACGAGCGGATCTATCGAATTCACCTCGGCACCGGGGATCAGGCACCCGATCCCGTGATCGAAATGCATGAGGGGGCGGGCAATGCCCCCGCCTATCGCGGTCTCGCCTACATGACCTTCGACGAGCTGCCGCTCGAGGATCTCGGCAATCGCATCCCCAACATCACGGCCGAGCTCGTCGCCGTCGCCAATACGGTCCATCCGAAAGAGCACGTCAATGTCGGCGCGCAGGTGACCGAGGCACTCTGGACGAGCGATGGCGGCGTCTGGAAGCTATGGTTCGAGCGCAAGGGCCACGGCGATGTCATGCTTGGCGACGTGGTCACCAAACTCTGCGAGCGAGGCGGCCTAGCCTTGGGCGATGTTGATGTCGCCGAGCTCGACCAGCCGATCCAGGGCTACATGCTGCCGCGTCCGGTCGCCGGGCTTGGAGATGGGCTTTGGCGAGGCCTCGCCATCGCATGCGGCGAAAGCCGTAAGAGCGTTTCCAGGTGCCGAAGATTTTCTCGATGCGGCAGCGGATCTTGTGGATCGGGCCGTTCCAAGCGACAAGTTTTTGATCAGCCTCCTCCTGGCTCTGGGCCCAGACATGGGTGATGGCGACACGCGCTGTGCCGCCTCGGGCCCGCACCGCGTCTCGAAACACAGAGCCCCGATAGGCGCTGTCGGCAAAGACATCGCCCGGATTATCCGGCAGCGCGGCTTCACCATTACGGCCGTCATGGGCGTTGCCCGGTGTGACGGCGACCTCCTCCACCAGCGCCGTGTCGGCATCGGCGCCGACATGAGCTTTGTAACCATGGATCGACTTGCGCGATCGATGGCCCGACCACCTTGCCTCACCGTCGCCTTCGCTGGCCGAGCCGACCACGGTGGCATCCACCAGCGTCCCGGTCTTCACCCGGATCGCCCTGGCCTTCAGCTGCGCCGTGATCTCTTCGAACAGCACCTGATCGAGCCCATGACGCAGCAGTTCCCGCCGAAAGCGGACGAACGCGGTGCGCTCCGGCGTCGGCTCGCTGCGGGCGAAGCCGCAGAACCGGCGGAACGACGCGCGGTCGTCCAGCGCATCGGCAAGCTTCACGTCTGACAGGTCATGCCAGATTGCCAAAAGCAACCCGCGGAACATCGCCAAAGGCGGCCAACTCGATTCGCCCCGAGGGGCCGCATGGATGACTTCCAGCCGTCGCTCGATTGGCGCCCAGTCGATCAGCGTGACGAGATCGTCCAATGAGGAGCGTTTCTCAATGCCTACAAACATCGTCTCCTGACCAATCCGGCGGCGCGGCATCTCGGCTTTCCTATTTCCGTTTCTTCAATAGAATCAGAAAGATAATGCTAAGGCAAACCCTATCCGCGCACAGGTCTCACTAGACGCCGATGCGTTGTTTCTTGCGAATTTCCAGATGGTCGGCGCGCGCCTGGCGCACTTCCTCGCGCTCGGAGACTTCCGGCACGCCGACGTCCCAGGCGGCATCGCCCGGCACCCACTCGTAAGCGTGGGTGTTGATCGAGATCAGCGTGGTGCGATCGGTGGTCTGCGCCCATTCCATGGCGCTCCTGAGATCGGCCAGGCTCTCGCAATGTCTGCCGAGCGCGCCCATGGATTCCGCGTGCTTGACGAAGTCGACATGGAGGGGGTCGTCCTCGTCCGCGCCGCGGCAGTCCCTGATCAGGTTGTTGAAGCTCGGCACGCCCTTGAAGTTCTGAAGCCGGTTGATCACGGCGTAGCCGCCATTGTCGCAGACCACGACGATCATCTTGTGGCCGGTGAGCACGGAGGAATAGATGTCGCCGTTCAGCATCAGATAGCTGCCGTCGCCGACCATGACGATCGGCGTGCCGTCGCCTGCCCTGGCCATGGCGTGGCCCCAGCCGCCCGCGACCTCGTAGCCCATGCAGGAAAAGCCGAACTCGCAATCGAAGGTGCCGGGGTTCTTGACCCGCCAGCCCTTGGTGACCTCCCCGGGCAGGCCGCCGGCCGCGGTGACCATGACGTCCTCGGGCTTCGCCATCTCGTTCACGACATGGACCGCCTGGGCATAGGTCGGCACCGGTGCGTTGGTCGGCGCCTGATGCTGGTCGAGCAGCGCGTTCCATTCGGCAAATAATTTTTTGGACTTGTCCATTTGTGCGCCGTCCGCCTGCCAATCGCCGAGGGCTGCATCGAGCTCGCCGATCGATTCCAGGGCGTCGCCGACCACGGGGACCGCGCGGTGCTTCATGGCGTCGAAGCGCGCGGTATTGATCGCGATGAAGCGCGCATCCTTCGCAAACGACGACCAGGAGCCGGTGGTGAAGTCCTGCAGCCGCGTGCCGATCGCCAGGATCACGTCGGCGTCGGCGGCGAGCGCGTTGGCCGAGGAGGAACCGATCACGCCGATCGGTCCGGCGTGAACCTCATGCTCATGGGTGAGCGTGCCCTTGCCCGCGATCGTTTCCACGACCGGGATCTTTTTCGACGAGGCGAACCTGGCGACGGCGTCTTCCGCGAGCGAATAGCGCACGCCGCCGCCGGCGATGATCAGCGGTTTTTTTCCAGTCTTCAGAAGCTCGGCCGCTTCGGCGATCTTCCTCCGGTCGGCGCGCGGTCGCGGGATCTGCCAGGTTCTGGGCTCGAAAAAGGCTTCGGGGTAGTCGTAGGCGATCTCCTGGGTGTCCTGGCAAAGGCCGATGAAGGCGGGACCACAATCGGCGGGATCGAGCATGGTGGCGACCGCCTGGGGCAGCGAGGAGATGATCTGCTCCGGCACGGTGATGCGGTCCCAGTAGCGGCTGACCGCCTTGAAGGCGTCGTTGACGGAAATCGTCGGATCGCCGAAATGCTCGACCTGCTGCAGCACCGGGTCCGGCACGCGGTTGGCGAAGACGTCGCCGGAGAGAAGGAGGACCGGCAGGCGGTTGGAATGGGCGACGCCCGCTGCGGTCACCATGTTGAGGGCGCCCGGACCGATCGACGAGGTCGCGATCATGATCTGCCGGCGCTTTTTGGCCTTGGCATAGGCGATCGCCGCCAGCGCCATGGACTGCTCGTTCTGACCGCGCCAGGTCGGCAGCTGATCCTGCACCCGCTCCAGCGCCTCGGACAGGCAGGTCACGTTGCCATGGCCGAAAATGCCGAACACGCCGGCGAACAGCGGCACGCGCTCGCCGTCGATCTCGGTGAACTGGTGGCACAGATAACGCACCAGCGCCTGCGCCATGGTCAAACGAACGGTACCCTGCCCCATCCTTCAGCCTCCCTCGGTATGCCATCCCAGCATAATCACGAAATGTCCATTGACAAATCAAATTCTACGCAAGGAACATTGCAAAATTTGATCAGACTGCGCCGCCACCCACCGCCGGCGTCGGGGTTTTTTCGCGCTGGATCCGGCGATCTCGAACCCGCATAGTGCCGGGCCGGCCGCGCAAGGGGAGCTGAACGCCATGGCGAGTGACAAGCCCGAACTGAAGATCGGTTTGATCGGCACCGGCTTCATGGGCAAGGCCCATGTGTTCGGCTTCGCCGCGGCGCAGCGGGTGTTCGATCTGCCCTACGAGATCGTCCTGCACACGGTCGCCGATCGCACCGACGAACTCGCCGCCGAGGCCGCGAGCGGCTTCGGCTTTTCGAACTTCAGCGGCGACTGGAAAAGCCTGATCGCCAATCCCGAGATCGACGTGATCGACATCACGGCTCCGAACGCCCTGCACAAGGAGATGGCGCTCGAGGCGATCGCGGCCGGCAAGCATGTCTATTGCGAAAAGCCGCTCGCCCCCCTCGCCGCGGACGCGCGAGAAATGGCGGACGCCGCCGAGGCGGCCGGGATCAGGACCCAGGTCGGCTTCAACTATCTCTGCAACCCCATGCTCGGCCATGCGAAGACATTGATCGAGAGCGGCGCGCTCGGCGAGATCCGAAGTTTTCGCGGGATCCATGCCGAGGACTACATGATGGACGCAGAGAGCCCCGTCACCTTCCGCCACGATCCGGCAGGCGGCGGCGCGCTCGCCGACATCGGCAGCCATGCGCTCGCCACCGCGGAATATCTGCTCGGCCCGATCGAGCGGGTGATGGGCGACTGCGTCACGGCGATCGCGAACCGTCCGGACGGCAACGGCGGCAATCGAAAGATCGAGGTCGACGATGTCGGCCGCGCATTCCTGCGGTTCGCCAATGGCGCCTCCGGCAGCATCGAGGCCAACTGGCTCGCAACCGGCCGCAAGATGCAGCACGACTTCGAGGTCTATGGCAGCGAGGGGGCGCTGATCTTCAGCCAGGAGCGTTTCAACGAGCTCCATTTCTACGATGCCGGCGATGCAGCCGGAAGGCGTGGCTTTCGGCGCATCGAGGCCGGGCCGGAGCATGCGCCCTACGGCCTTTTCTGCGTGGCGCCCGGCCATCAGCTCGGCTTCAATGACCTGAAGGCGATCGAGGTCGCGGGCTATCTCGAGGCCATCGCCGGCAGGGCCGAGGAGCCTTTCAACTTCAGAAAAGGCCTGCACATCCAGACCCTGGTCGAAACCATCCACCGCTCGGCAAAGGAAGACGGCTGGCTGGCGGTCGGTTGAAGCGAACAGAGCGGTTCAGGGACCGGGCCGCCAGAGCGGCCGAAGCGCGGTCAGATCGTCGATCTCGTCGACCCGGCGCACTGCCTCGATCAAAGCCTCGCTGCGATCGGCGCCGAGCACAGGGCGGATCAGGTCGCGCGCTTTTGCCTCGACCTGGCGCTCGTCCATCGGGTTGTCCGGCGTGCCGAGCACGGCGCGGGTGTGGTGCCGAAGGGACCGGCCGTCGGTCGTCTCGACCTCGATGATCGCCTGCCGCGCCGGCTTCGCGACGGTCAGCTCCGGGCTTGGAACCGCCTCGATTTTTTCTCGAACGGCTATAACAGCCGGTTCGCGCATCCGGTCGGCGTCGTGGGACGAAGCGAAGGTCACGCCGCCGTCGACCAGGGCCAGCGCCACCAGATGCTGTAGGCAGACATCCGGCATGTCCCGATCATTGACGATCACGAACCGGTCGTCGGGGATGATGGCCCTCACGCTTTCAACCTCGTCGGCCTGCAGCCGATGCCGCTCGATCAGCGCGGTCACGGAATCGAGGGCGGCCTGGATCGGCGAGCCGACGCACCATTTCTTGATCGAGGCCCGCATGATCTCGAAGCGCTCGCCGAGGCCATCGACCAGCGCTTCGGGCTTCGGGTTTTCGGCGAAGGCCGAGATATAGGAATGCTCGCCGGTGAGCGAGCCGGTGACGCCGCTCGCCCCGCCGGCGATGAAAAGCGCGGCGAACACACCGTTCCTCGCCGCCATGCCGCCGAAGTCGAAGGCCTTTTCGACATGCTCGGAATCCCGCTGCCAGTAGGCGATGCCCGAGGCCTGCTGGGTGGCGTAGGACAGGAGATACTCCCAGCGCTCGGCGTCCAGGCCGGCCATGACGCCGGCGGCCGCCGCCGCACCGAAATTGGCGCCGAGGCAGTGGGTGGAATGGGTGCCACTCCTGGGTGCGGAAAAACCGAGCGCCATGGTCGATCGTGCGCCGATGTCGTAACCGGCTGCGATCGCGCGCAGCAGTTGCCCGCCGCTTCGGCCCCGAAGCTCGCCGACCGCGAGCGCCGCCGGCACGACGGCGCAGCCCGGATGGAAACGGCCGCCGAGATGGGAATCGTCCGTCTCGTCCGCATGGGCGGCCATGGCGCCTGCGAAGGCCGCGTTCACGGCGTCGGTGACCACGGTACTGCCGGGGATTCCGGCCTGCGCCGGGCCGCCCTGACGGCCGACATAGGCCATGGCCTCACGCCCGGCGCGGAGCTGCTGGCCGCTGACGATAGCCGCTAGCGTATCGAGCAGGTGCAGTTTCGCCTTTGCTGCGATCTCGTCCGGAAGCGGCCGTTTCGACGCTCTCGCGAGATAGTCGGCCATCGCTCGCGTCAACGTTCTGTCGTCCATCGTTCACCCCCGCCAACAGCGCCTCAGGTTGCGTATCGTCGTAGGAATAACAATGTCTTGGCAGTTGACCATCGAAAGCGCATCTGAAATTCTCCCTGCTCTTGTTTGACGGAATGGGCGGCGCATGCGTCCCCGAGGGAGGATCCCATGATTTCCAACATCCAAAGCTGCCTTCGTGCCGCCGTGATCGCGGCCGCAGCGATCGGCACCGCCGGCGGTGCCGCCACGGCGCAGGACTATCCCCACGACACCGTGACGCTGGTGACGCATTCCCGCGAGGGCGGCGGCACGGACGTGTTCCTGCGCGAGATGGTGAAGCATCTCGGCCCCTATCTCGGCGCCGAGTTCGTGGTCGAGAACGTGCGCGGCGGCTCCGGCGCCAAGGCCATGGCCAAGCTCGCGACCTCACCCGCCGACGGCTCGATCTTCTACGGCACCACGCCGACCTTCATCAACACCTCGCTGCTGTCCGAGCCGGAACACACCTACAAGGATCTGATGGGCGTCACCAACGTCTTCCTCGATCCGCAGATCGTCTACGTGAAGGCGGACAGCCCGTTCACCAGCATGACCGACGTGGTCGAGGCGGCGAAAGCCGATCCGGCGGCCGTGATATTCGGCGTCACCACGCCGGGCTCGCTCGATCGTCAGGTGATGGAGAAGTTCAAGGCGCTGACCGGCGTGACCTCGCCCGTGGTCACCCATGACGGCGGCGGCGAGCTGCTGATCAGCGTGCTGAACGGCACCGTCTCCCTCGGCATCGGCGAGATCCAGGAGCTGTCCGCCCAGCTCGAGGCCGGCGAGGTGCGCATCATCACCACCTATACCGAAGAGCGCCTCGACGACTTCGCCGACGTGCCGACCGCCAAGGAGCAGGGCATCGATCTGGTCGTGAACAAGTTCCGCGGTATCGCCGGGCCCGCCGGCCTGCCTGAGGACATCACCGCCAAGTGGGAAGCCGCGATCCAGGGCGTGCTCGAGGACGAGGCGTTCAAGGAATGGTACGAGGCGCAGAGCCTGGTGCCGTTCTTCATGGGCACCGCTCTCTACAATCCCTTCCTCGAAGAGTTCGCCACCGAGCAGCAGGCGTTCTTCAAGGAATACGGCATCACCGAGGATTGATCGTCAGGCCTGACGACCTCGGCCAGCCTTCAGCGGACGGCGCGCCATGAGCTTCATCAACCGCGATACCTGGATAGGGCTCGTGATGATGCTCGTGGCCGTCGTCTACTGGCTGGAGGCGGACAAGATCAAGATCAGCCCGCTCGACGGCCCGGTCGGCGCCGCCGGCTTGCCGAAGGCGCTGGCCTATGCGCTCGGCGCGCTCGCCGTCGTGCTGATCGTCCGGAGCATCGTCGAAGGCGCCCTTGATCGCCGGTCCGCGGAGGCCGAGACGGGCGATGGCAAGCAGCCACTCTTCGAAGCGATGCAGCCCCATCTGCGCGCCATCGGCATGCTGGCGATAGGCGTCGGCTATCTGCTCCTGGTGTCCTGGCTCGGCTATGCGATCACGATCGCCGCCCTGCTGCTCGCCGTGTCCCTCTATATCGGTGCGAAGCCGACCGCACGCACCTTTCTGATCGCCATAGCCGGCGGTATTTTTTTTCATCTTCTGTTCGTCGAATTTCTCGGCATTTCGCTGCCTGCGGGTGCGCTCATTCCGTCGCTCGGCTTCGGCTGAACAGGGCGGGGTTTCGGGGGGATCGACATGGAAGGGCTCGGCCACGCCTGGACCGCACTGACCACGACGCCTGCGATCTTCGCGGCGTTCGGTGGCGTCGCCTGGGGCATTCTGGGCGGAGCGCTGCCGGGCATCTCGCCCTCGATCACCATGGCGCTGCTGCTGCCCTTCACCTACACCATGGAGCCGGTGACCGCGGTCGTGCTGCTCGCCTCGACCTATGTGGGTGCGGAATATGGCGGCTCGATCCCGGCGATCCTGATCCGCACGCCCGGCACCAACGCCGCCGCCGCGACCGCGATCGACGGTTACGAGATGCACAAGCAGGGCAAGGGCGGCGAGGCGCTCGGCCTTTCCCTGATCTCCGGCGTGTTCGGCGGGCTGATCGGCATTCTCTGCCTGATCCTTCTGACCAAGCCGCTCGCCGGCGTTGCTCTTTACTTCACGCCGCCCGCCTATTTCTCCCTCGGCATTCTCGGGCTCAGCGTCATCGCATCCCTCTCGTCCGGATCCCTGGTCAAAGGGCTGATGGCGGGCATCGTCGGGCTGATGATCGCGACCGTCGGCACCGATCCGGTTTCCGGCGTCAACCGCTTTACCTATGGCGCACCGGAACTGCTGGGCGGCATTCCGTTCATTCTGGTGATGGTCGGCGTGTTCGCGGTCTCCGAACTTCTGGTGCAGGCGGGCGAGCCTGATCGGGAGCAGCAGAAGGCGAGCCGGCAGATGCGCATCGTGCTGCCGAGCTGGGCCCAGTTCCGAAGGCTGACCAGGCCGCAGCTGATCGGATCCGGCATCGGCGCCTTCGAGGGCTGCATGCCGGGTGCCGGCGGCACCATCGCCTCCTTCATGGCCTATAACGAGGCGCGCCGCTGGTCGAAGACGCCCGAAAAATTCGGCAAGGGCTCGGACGAGGCGATCGTCGCCCCCGAAGCCGCCAACAACACGGTCGCCGGCACCGCGATCATCCCGGTGCTGTCCTTCGGCATCCCGGGCTCGAACTCGACCGCGATCCTTCTGGGCGGCCTTCTGATCCACGGCATGCAGCCGGGGCCGCTCCTGTTCGAGCAGCGACCGGACGTCGTCTACGGCCTGTTCGGCGGGCTCCTGGTCGCCAATGTCGCACAGCTCCTGATCGGCATCCTCCTGCTGACGCCCGCGATCTGGCTGGTCAACCGGCCGAAGCCCTATCTGCTGGCTGGCATCTACGCGCTGATCTTCTCGGGCATCTACTCGATCGACAACACCCTCTTCGACCTCTATCTCGTGCTGTTCGCGGGCGCCGTCGGCTATGTCATGCGGCTTCTCGGCTTCCCGTTCCTGCCGCTGGTGCTTGGCCTGGTGCTCGGCTATCTGATCGAGGCGAACTACCGCCGCTCGCTCCTGCTCACCGGTGGCGAGCATCGCGTCTTCATCGAAGATCCGATCTCGCTCGGCCTCCTCATCACCGCGGTCGTCTTCATCGTTGGCTCCGCGATCCGCGATGTCCGGGACATGAGAAAGCAACGGACCGCGGCAGCGGAGGACATCGAGGCGTGATCGAGCACAAGGTGCGTCCGCAAAAAGCGGGCGAGCGGATCACACGAGAAGAACAACTCGCCTGGAAGATCGCCGCGGTCGCGGCGGATCAGGCACCTCTCGATCCCGCCGCCGCCGAGATGGCGGCCCTTCGCATCGTCGACGACTGGGCGGTCGCGATCGCGGCCCTCGACCGCCCCTCGGTGATCTCGGCGCAGGGTGCTGCGCTCGCTCATCCGCAGACACCAGGCTCCAGCCTGATCGGCCTCGGCCGGCGCGCCGCCGTCGATCCGTTCTGGGGCGGCTACGCCAATGCCAGCGCGATCCGCGAGCTCGATTTCAACGACAGTTTCTTTGCGATCGACTCCAGCCATCCCGGCGACGTCATCGGCCCGATCGCCGCGATCGCCGAAGCGAAGGGGCTTGGCGCCGAGGCGCTGCTCCGCGGCATCGTCACCGCCTATGAGATCCAGGTGGATCTGGTGAAGGGCATCGCGCTCAACCGCCACCGGATCGACCATGTCGCCCATCTCGGCCCCGCGGTCGCCGCCGGCCTCGGTGCGATACTGGCGCTCGACACCGAGGTGATCTACCACGCCGTGAACCTCGCAGCCCAGCTCGCGGTCTCGACGCGCCAGACCCGCAAGGGCGAGATTTCCTCGTACAAAGCCAACGCGCCCGGCCATGTCGGCCAGATCGCCATGCTCGCCCTTGATCGCGCGATGCGCGGCGAGACCAGCCCGGCCCCCGTCTACGAAGGCGATTACGGCCTCCTGGCGATCCTTTTGGGCGGCCCGGACAGTGAAACGATCGTGCCGTTGCCCGAACGAGGCGAACCCTGCCGCGCCATCCTGGAGACCTATCCCAAGGAGCATTCGGCCGGCTATCACGGCCAGGCATTGATCGATCTCGCTTTCAAGATTCGAGATGAGATCGGCAACGTCGACAAGGTCAAAGACATCGCGATCCGCACCAAGGAACTGACCCATCTGGTGATGGGCTCGGGCGCCGGCGATCCCGAGAAATGGGACCCGAAGGCCAGGCGCGAGACGCTGGATCACTCCGCCATGTTCATCTTCACCGTGGCGCTCCAGGACGGTGTCTGGGATCACGACGCCAGCTACGCCCCGGCGCGCGTCTCGAGGCCGGATACGGTCGCTCTCTGGCAAAAGGTGCGCACGGTCGCCGATCCCGAATGGACCCGCGCCTTCACCGATCCGGCACCGCTGGACAAGGCCCACGGTGCCAGGGTGGTGGTCACCTATGCGGACGGCACGACCTTCGAGGACGAGCTGCGCGTCGCCAACGCCCATCCGAGGGGCGACAGTCCCTGGGGGCCGGAGGATTATCGGCGGAAGTTCGAAAACCTCACCAAGAGCCGTGTCGCCGAGGACGAGATCGAACGTTTTCTGGAGATGGCGCTCAGCCTGCCGGCGGACCGGTCCGGTGCCGCCGTCGACCTCGCGCTCGATGCCGGCCTTTCGGACCGGCCGCGGGGCAAACCTGGTCTGTTCGACCGGCCGTCGGCCGGTTGACGCCGAACCGGCGTCAGCCCAAAAGCGCGTCCAGCTCGCCCGACTGATCGAGGGCGGCGAGGTCGTCCGACCCGCCGATCGCCTTGCCGTCGATAAAGACCTGCGGCACCGAGGTGCGCCCGTCGGCGCGTTCGATCATCTCCTGGCGCCTGGCCCTCTCCTTCCAGAGATCGATCTCGGTGTAGCTTACGTTCTTGCTGTCCAAAAGGCGCTTGGCCCGCACGCAAAATGGGCATAGCGGGGTCGTGTAGATCTCGACGTCAGGCATTGGGCAGGTGCTGTCTCTCTCGGGTTGACGATGGCGCAGAATTCGACGAACGGGCCGCCGCCTCGTCCGCTGGCGGGTCCATTTTACATATGGTGCTGCCCTCGTCCCTGACCACCCTGGCGAGGGCCAGCACGTCGACGGCCGAGGCGCCGGCTCGCTTCAGCACGCGCGTGCAGGCCTCGATGGTGGCGCCGGTGGTGAGCACGTCGTCGATCAGCAGAACCCGGCGGCCCGCGATGCGCCGGCGATGCCAGGGATGCGGCCGAAAGGCGTTCATGTTGACGTTCTGCCGCCGCTTAGCGCTGCCGAGACCCTGCTGCGACGCCGTCGCCCTGGTCCGCTGGAGAAGATCCGGCACCGTCGGGCGGCCGGACAGGTCCGAGAGCGTCCGCGTCAGCAGGGCCGCCTGGTTGTAGCCGCGTTTCAGGAGCCGCCAGCGATGCAGCGGCACCGGGGCGATCACGTCGCAGTCCGGGAGCAGCTCGGCGCCGGCGTTCGCGAGCATGCGCCCGAAAGTGCTCGCGATGTCGATTCGATCCGCATGCTTGAAGCGGAGGATCATGCCGCGGGCGCCGTCGTCGTAACGAAGGGCGGCGCGCGCGCGATCGAACGGCGGCGGCTCGATCGAGCAGACGCCGCAGACCGGCAGCTCCGCTGCGGCTTCAGGCAAAGGGTAGCCGCAGAGCCGGCAGAGAGGCGGGCCGAGAAAGGTCAGCCCGCGCCAGCAGTCGGCGCAAAGGCGATCCGATCCTTCGACCACGCTGCCGCAGCCGAGACAGCGCGGCGGCAGCACAACGTCGAGGCAGCGAAAAGCCGAACGCTGCAGAACCTGACCGAGGGCCATGGATCCCGCTCCAAATTTATCAACCTTAGATTGAAGGTTAGAAGAAAATCCGGCGCGAGGCCAGGGCTTGATTCACCCTTTCGCCGACGTCAGCCGTCCAGGGTCGCCGCGCCGTAGACATGCCAGAGCAGGATCGCGGCACAGCCGCGAAGGGGGCGCCAGCCTTCGGCGAGATGGTCCATGGTCTTGCGGTCCGGCCGCGCCTCCAGCCCCTTCAGCCGCTGCATGCCGATCTGGACAGCGAGATCGTCGGCGGGCCAGGCATCGGCGCGGCTGAGCGCGAAGAGGAGGTAGATCGCCGCACTCCACCGCCCGAAGCCCTTCAGCCTGCAAAGCTCGGCAATCGCCTCCTCCTCCGGCAGGGCGGCGAGCCCGTCGAGGTCGAGCGTGCCGTCAAGCACCGCGCGGGAAAGGCCGCGGCCATAGTCGATCTTGCGCCCGGAAAGGCCGACGGCGCGAAGAGCCGCCTCGTCGAGGGCGAGGAAGCGTTCCGGTGTCGCCACCTGATCACAGGCGGTCTCGAGCCGCCCCCAGATCGCGGCCGCCGCGCGGGTCGAGACCTGCTGCGACACCATGATGCGCAGCAAGGTCGGAAAGCCCGGCGGCCGCAGCCGCGGGATCGGATAGCCGATCCGGCTCACCGCCGCTTCGATGTCCGGGTCGATGGCTGCGAGCCGGTCGATCGCATGCGCCAGCACCGGGCCGCTCAACGGCTCGGTGATCGGCTTAAGGCGTGGTCGAGCGGGCATTCGGGCCACCGTTCCTCGGCATTGACAGTATTTCCGCCGGCCATGCATACAGGAAGGCAAGGGAGGCGAAAAGCATGGCGGGGACGAAGCCCGTGAGCCGAACATATCGCGTCGACCGAAGACGGTGAACGACGTCCGGAGCGATCCGCCGGCGATACCGCTCCGCGACCGGGCCGCGGCGATCAGCGCGCGCATCAACTGGCTGGTCGAGCGGATCGTCGCCCTTCTGATGGCGCTTCTGGTGGCCGATGTCTGGCTCGGCGTGGTCGCGCGCTATGTGCTCCGCGTGCAGATCCCCTGGACCGAGGAACTTGCCCGCTACCTGATGATCTGGGCCGCCCTGCTCGCGATCTCGTCCGGTATCGCGCGCCGCGAGCATATCGGCTTTCGCCTGCTGCTGGAGCGCTTTCCCGAAGGTCTGCAGAAGACCTTTCTCGTCCTGTTCGACGTCGTCGCCTTCGCGCTTTTCGCCTTTCTCCTCGTCTACGGAATCGGCATGACCGGCACCGGTGCCAAGCAGTTCGCGATGATCTTCGGCATGAGCATGGCGATCCCCTACGCTTCGGTCCCGGTCTCGGCACTTCTCGCCTGCGTCCAGATCGTGCTCGCCGGAATCCGCGACGCCGGCCGCCTCGATCAGACCCAGCCCGACGTCGAGCGCGGCGCTGAGGACACGATGCCCTTGGACGGCGGCGAGGCGGCCGACACCGCTCGGCCGGGCGGCGAGATCAAGAGGGCCGAGCGATGATCATCGTCCTGGTCCTGTTCTTCACGCTCCTGGCACTCGGCATGCCGATCGGCTTCGTGCTCGGCGTCGCGGGCGTCGTCGGGATCATCGATGCGGGCGGCACCAGCTTTCTTTCCATGGCGCCGAAACGCTTCTTCGCCGGGCTCAACCTCTTTCCGTTCCTCGCCATGCCGTTCTTCATCCTGGCGGGCGAGATCATGAACCACACCGGCATCACCCAGCGCCTGGTGCTGTTCGCGGAAACCCTGGTCGGCTATCTCCGCGGCGGGCTCGCCCACACCAACATGGTCGCCTCCGTCTTCTTCGCCGGCATCACCGGCGCCGCCACCGCCGACGCCGCGGCGTTTGGAAAAACCCTGGTGCCGGCCATGGTCAAGCAGGGCTACAAGCGCCCCTTCGCCTGTGCGGTCACGGCCGCCGGATCGATCATCGGCCCGACCATCCCGCCATCGTCCCTGATGGTCATCTACGGCTCGATCATGGGGGTATCGATCGGCGGCCTGTTCGCGGCCGGCATCCTGCCGGGCCTTCTGATCTGTCTCGTCTGCATGGCAATCATCGCCGGCCTCGCGAGGCGCCACAATCTGCCGAAAGCGGACGACGCGCCGAGCCTGATGGAAATTTTCCGCGCGTTCAAATCCTCGCTGGTCGCGCTGATCATGCCGATCATCATCCTGGGCGGCATCCTCGGCGGCGTGGTCACCCCCACCGAAGCCGCCTCGGTCGCCGTGGCCTACGCGCTGTTCGTCGGCGTCGTCATCTATCGCGCGATCACCGTCGACGACTTCATCCAGATGCTGATCAGGACGGCGCGCGTGACCGGCGTCATCTTCCTGATCATCGCCTCCGCCTCGATCCTCGGCTGGTGGCTCGCCTTCATGCAGATCCCACAGGCGATCGCATCAGGTTTTCTCGGCGTCTCGGACAACCCGAACGTCATCATCGCGCTGATCCTGATCCTGCTGCTCACGGTCGGCATGCTCATGGACATCACCGCGATCCTGATCATCCTCGCCCCGGTGCTCGCCCCGCTCACCGTGGCGATCGGCATGGACCCGATCCATGCCGGCATCGTCTTCGTGCTTGCGCTCAACATCTCGCTGATGACCCCGCCGGTCGGGGCCTGCCTGTTCGTGCTGTCCTCGGTGACCGGCGAGCGCATCGAAAAGATCGCCGGCGCCCTTTGGCCCTTCCTCCTGGCCGAGGTCGCCATCCTGATCCTGATCGCCTACTGGCCGGAACTCGCTCTGTTCCTGCCACGCATGTTCGGCCTCTAGTGGCGTGGGTGGCATGGGTGGCGTGGCCACCTCATGGACTCGGACCGCCATGGCCAGGATTGACGGTATGCGCCCAAGATTTCCGCCGTCTTCGGCGATCCAACGGCCGAAGGCGCAATGATGACCATCCGATCGGGCCAAGGGAGGCCCGGTTCAACAAGGGAGACGACCATGAAAACGCTGCACAAAGCCCTGCTGGCACCGGCGGTGCTGGCCCTGACTCTTGGGGTGACCGCGCTGCCCGCGGCAGCCGAAAAGGTGCTGAAGCTCGGGCATCTCAACAATGACGATCCGTTCGAGAACCCGGCGGGCGCCTTCGGCAAGGTGTTCAAGAACATCGTGGAGAGCGCCACCAATGGCGAGATCACGGTCGAAATCTTCCCGAACGGCCAGCTTGGCAAGGACTTCGAGATCGCCCAGCAGGTTCGGGACGGCGTCATCCAGGCATCCCTCGCCTCGGTCGGCGGTCTCGCCTCGCACTACCCGAAGATCGGCGTGATCGACGTCGCCTTCGCCTTCCCGCACATCTCTGCCGTCTACGACGTGTTCGACGGACCGTTCGGCCAGGCGCTCGCCCGCGATATCGAGGCCGATCTCGGTGACGTCAAGGTGCTGGGCTTCGCCGACACCGGCGGGTTTTTCTCGATTTCGAACTCGAAGAAGCCGGTCGCCAAGCTCGAGGATCTGGAAGGCCTGCGCATCCGCACCATGACCCTTGAAAGCCATCAGACCCTGATCAACTCCCTCGGCGCCGAGGCCTATCCGCTCGCCTGGGCGGAGGTCTATTCCGGCCTGCAGACCGGCGTCATCGACGGCCAGATGAACCCGGTGCCGATCATCGCGTTCTCCAACTTCGAGGAGGTCCAGGGTTACCTCACGCTCACCGAGCACCTGTTCACCCCCTACACCATCCTGGTTAACAAATCGTTTTACGACGGGTTGACCGAGGACGAAAAATACATCGTCCACTACGCCGCCAAGTCCGGCATCGTCGCGTCCCGCGGCATCGCCCGCGCCATCGAGGCCTCGGACCGCGGCCTGCCCAAGCTGCAGTCGAAGATGGAAGTCCACGCACTCTCGGCGGAGGACAAGGAAGCCTTCAAGCAGGCGGCGCAGCCGGCGGTGATCGATCTGATCAAGTCGGCCTACGGCGAAAAAGGCGAGGAGCTCCTGAACCTGTTCCTGGAAGAGGTCGACAAGGCCGGCGAGCGCGTCTACCTCCAATAATCGAACGTCGATCTCGTTGACCTGCCGGCGGCCTTCGGGCCGCCGGTTTTTCTTGCGGCTGGATTCGTTGCCGTTCTTTGCGCGGCGTCACACGCCCTTTGCCAAATTTCGGAAACGTATGTGCTCTTCTCAGTTCAAGTCTAGCGGAAATCTACGAAAATCAACCAAATTTAGCTTCACTTCGGGAATAAGTGGCATTGATCGTGCCAAAAAATCTTGGAGACGATCGGCAAGACTTTGAACATATAATCGCACATCTTGCCCATCCGGCATTGTCGGAGGCTCGACTTCGGACATGCAGTATAAAGGTTTTCGTCTGGCTTGCAAAACAACTCTCATTCGATGCAATTCGAAAATATCACCATAGTGCGCTAACTTATTTCGGTATCCTACGGCACAGTCGATCCAATCACGTGAGTGTAGAAGAAATAAATTTGAAAGTTCTATGTGTTGGCATTTGCTGATTTCACTAAGCCAGTTGATAAATTTTCCACCAGAAATTTTTCCGCCGTCAGCCTTTATTTTTCCGGAATCGAATCTTATTCTATAGCCTGGATCTATTGATTGTTTTATAAGATTTGCATAGACATCAAAAAAAGCTTTCAGGTAAACCAGACTAGAAACAAAGAAAGTTATATAGTTGTCACTATCATAACAGCATACTATTTTAACATGATCGTTTTTTATCAATAAATTATCCAGTTCTCCGTTTTGGTTTTGCTTATCAAGGCGATTCTCAAATCTCCCAAAATCTGCTTCGATTTGCGCAAAAGTTTGTTGAACGCAATGCCTGAACATGGAAAATTTTGTCGCACATTCGTCGACATAATCACCTAATTTTTCTGGAAATGCATTTCTATTGAAGATATAGTATGCTTCTTCGGTACGCTTGCTACAGAAAACTATCTTTACTTCGTCTTTCCTGGCGTTTTTGTTTGCGCTTCTCACCACAGAATACTTCCAACATAGGTATCGGGAATTTGCCCAGTGCTTCTGGCTTCTATCGCTAAACTAGAGCATCATCTTATAAGGAATTCCTAGCTTTCGGACAAATCGCCATCTCTGTCGAGCATGCCCCTAGCTCCGCTGCCGGCAACGGCACCACCAAAGCTGACCCCAAACCGCCAAATCAGTCTCAGGCAAGTCCAGCCCGGTGCCACTGGCGCCTCAATCCCGAAAATTCACATATTGCAGCGGGTGGTCGTATTTCTGGCCCTTGACGAAGGCGATGGCGCTTTGGAGGTCGTCGCGTTTTTTGCCGGAGACGCGGAGTTCGTCGCCCTGGATGGCGACCTGGACCTTGAGTTTTTCTGATTTGATCGCCTTCACGATCTTCTGGGCGAGCTCGCGGTCGACGCCCTGCTTGATCGCGACGGTCTGGCGGAGGCTGTTGCCGCTGGCCTTTTCCGGCTTCTGGAAGTCGAAGGCGCGGGTGTCGACCTTGCGTTTCGCCATGTGGCCGCGCAGGAGTTCCTGCACCTGCTTCAGCTTGAAGTCGTCATCCGCATTGATCGTGAGCGTCTCGCCGCTGCGCTCGATCGAGCAGGCGCTGCCCTTGAAGTCGTAGCGCGTCTCGATCTCGCGTCTGGCCCCCTGCAGCGCGTTGTCGACCTCGGGAATCTCGGTCTTGGAAACGATGTCGAAGCTGGGCATGAGTTTGATCCGAAGATGTGCGTGCGGGGGAATGGGGAGTCGATTTCAGGGATCTCGCGGTGCGTTCGATACGAAAGATCCCCTCGGCATCGACAAAACTCGGCGGCAAACCGTCAATCTTGGCAACTGCGGAAGAGAACCAGATGATGTGGTCATACCACCGTGGTCATACCACTAGAGCATCCTCGGTAGAAAATCGAGCCGGAGAGACGCGCCGGCCCTCGCCTCCCGGCGGAAGCTGCGGTGTCGTCCGCCGGCGTTAACTCGTCCTTAACGTAAATGGTCTAGAACCGTTGCAGCAGAATCCGAGAGACGAGGCCGTCGCACTTCATGTTCAGCGGGCGACATATCGCATCGATGAGACGGACCGCGCAGCGTCTGATCGCCGGCGGCGACGGCAGGCGCGGCGCCGGCGCGGTCGAGTTCGCCCTGATGCTGCCCTTCGTGCTGCTCCTGATCCTCGCCATTATCGAGATGTCGAACGTCTATCTGGTACGCAATCAGCTCAGCGACATCGTTCGGGACGCGACGCGCCGCTTCGCCGTCGGCGCGCTCGAAAAGAACGACGTCGAGGCGTTCGTCCTCAAAAGGCTCGCGGAATCCACCGACGTGAAGGCCGAGGTCACGGTCGACGAAAGCGAAACCGACGGCGTGGTCGACGTCAGCCTTTCGCTGAGTGTGCCGTTCTCCGAAATTCTCCTGTTCGATCAGATGATCGAGAAACTCTGGGCGGAGGCCCCCAGCCATCTCACCGTCGACGCGACGATGATGAAGCACTGAGAGCCGCCCGCGCAGGCCGGAACGTCTACTTGATTTCGATGAAGAACGCCGCCCAGGGCCAGCTTCCCTCCTCTTCGGGCGTGATCGTCTTGTCGTCGCCGGGGTCGAACGCCACCCAGGCGGGTCCGCGCTGGCCGAGGCCCATATAGGCGCCGTTCTGCTTGATCGCGACGATCCAGTCCTCGCTTTCCAGGACCTCGGCGGACAGATCGACGGCAAATCCGTCGAGCGCCAGGACCATCATCGTCTCCGGATCCGCGCCGACGGCGTCCAGAAGGTCGGCGAGGCGGGGGCCGGCGAGCGTGACGGGCTCGGGCCAGTCTTCGTAGTTGACTTCGAACTCGTGCATGCCGAGCGCTTCGAGCATGGAGGCATCGAATTCCGCCGCCTTCTCGAAGGGGCGTTCGTGATAGTTGATGAACGGATCCTTGAAAGCGTCGAACGCGGGACGGTTGGTGTTCTCGATTTCGCCCGCGATGGTGAGCACGACCGGGCCCTCCGCCGACGACAGCTCGGCGGCGTCGGAAGGACCGGACACCGCCATCGTGCCGAGGGCGCAGAACAGCGCCAGAGAGCTTCGCTTCGACATGAAACCTTCCCCTTTTTTCGCTCGGTCATCGATCGCCATCGGCCGAAATGAGCTGCGGCCGTGGCCATGGGTTCGTACACAGGCGCAGATGCCGGAAGATGGCCTCGCCGATTCGCCCTCGAGGCGTTCTGCACCTATCGATTCTAACTATTCCAAGTTTTGCCGACGACCAGAGCCCGATCCGATCGAAGACGCCGTCCGGTAACCTACGTCTCAGTTGACCGATGATCCGGAGCGGCAGGCCGCGAAACGCGGCGGCGGGTGTCGGCGATCGGGCGACGGGTCTGCCCGAAGCCCCATGGGGCTCCTGCGACTCGGATGGAGATTATCGGTGTTCGAACGGACGCCGTGCGGCCGCAGGCAATGCATCGAGCGGCCCTGCCTGTCGCACGATCCGGCTGCAGCATCGGCAGAGCCGCGCCTACACAGAAGGTTCTCAGGCCGCCTCGCGGTCTCCCACGGCCTCGGATCCCTGGATGGGCAGGCGCACGAAGAAGGTCGAGCCCTCGCCGGCCCGCGTTTCCACGTCGATGGCGCCGCCGTGAATCTCGACGAGATGCTTCACGAAATGGAGCCCGATACCGGTGCCGGGAATGCCCGTCGACGTGCTGGCGCGGAAAAAGCGTTGGAACAGACGGGGAAGCTCCGCCTCGGGGATGCCGACGCCGTGGTCGCGAACCGCGATCACCGCCTGGTCGCCATCCGCCCATCCGTCGACGCGCACCTCGCCGCCTTCAGGTGAATATTTCACGGCGTTGGAGAGCAGGTTCGAAAAAACCTGGCGCAGGAGCTTGCCGTCCGCCTGGACGATGTCCGGCATCGCCTCCAGCCCGACCACGATCCGGTGCCTCTTGGCCAGCTCCTGCTGGTCGCTGCACACCTCACCGATGAGCGCCTGCAGATCGCAGGCCCCGACACTCATGGCGATCGAACCCGCTTCGAGCTGCGCGGCGCTCAAGGTGCTTTCCATAAGATGCAGAAGCCGTCCGACCGATCGTGAAATTTGATCGAGGGCGTTCTTGACCTTGTCGGCCGACATGGTCTCGAGCCGCCGTCTCAGGCGCTGAGTCGATCCGTCGATGATGGCGAGTGGCGTGCGAAACTCGTGCGACACCATCGACACGAATTGCCGCTGCAGCGTGGTGAGCTCACGCTCCTTGTCCAGCGCCTTTTCCAGGAGTCTGGTCTGCTCCTCGAGCTCATCAGTCCGTTGCGCCACCAGGTCTTCCAGATGTTCCTGATAGTCGGCGAGCTTGCGCTCGGCTCGACGAGCCTGAATCGCTTCGACGCCGAAAAGCGTCAGGACCAGGGACACGACGAGCCCGACCGCAACGCCGAGACCATCCAGCTCTCCGAGCCCGCGCCGCAGAGAGGAGTTGACGTGATCCCGCTGTTCCACCTCGAGGTCAGCGATCCGGGTCGTGGCACCGGTCAGTCTGGCTTCAAGCGGCTCCAACCGTGCCTGGACATGCTCGAGCGTGGCCAGATCGCCACGCTCGAGATTCATGACGTCGTCCTCGATTGCCTGAAGTGTTTCGAGAATGAGCGCTCCCATCTCGCCTACTCCGGCCTGCTGCCGCATGAACTCGAACGCCTTGCCATTCATGAAAAGGTTGGCCCGGGCCCAAAGGATGTCGAAGCGCATGACCACGTCGTCGAGATCGATACTCTCCGAACCGGCGACGTAGAGTGAAATGGCGTTCTGAAGCCGCGAGAACTCGACCTCGGCCCGATGGCCGTCATAGCCGGTGATCGAGTCCGGTGACAGATCGATGGTGTCACGCAACCCGGCCAGCCCCCCGATCATCCCGGAGCTCGACAGAATGAGAAAGCCGAAGAGACCGATATAGAGGAGTCCTCGCTTGCCGAGAATCGGGATCATCGCACGTCGATGGTGTTCATCTGCCAGATGCTGCGTCGACTGTAGACCTCCTTGCCGAGTTCTTCGTGCTGCGACCAGGGATAGACGATCCAGGCGGGGCCATGGTCGCGGACGCGCAGCCTTCTGCCATCCGCTTCGAGGGCGATGAGCACGTCGAACTGCTCGAAATCCTCCGTCGGGATCTCGACCTTGTAGAGGTCGAGCGCGCCCGCTTCGATCCTGTCGCCGCTTGCGCCGAGATGGCGGAGCAGGTCGCGCGCGAGAACGCCGCGGAAGGTCGTCCTGCCCTTGGTGAAGGGGGTCTCGGTCTCGATCTCGACCAGACCGATCGACTCGAGCATTTTCCGGTCCAGATCCGCACGCCCTTCGGCGTTCGTCCGTTCGATCCCGCCGGTGACGCTGAGCAACACCTGGCCTTTGGGCTTCGGCAGCGGCGGCATGGCGGCGGCCGGCAGGGTGACGACTGTCAGAAACGAAAGCACGGCGACGATGCTCGGGAACAGGCGCTGTGGCACAGGTCTTCTCCGCAGTCTGAGACTGGACGAGCGTCCATGACTGCGGCGAACATAACGAATTGATGCTAACGCAAGGTTAACGGCAACGGCCCGTCACGGCTTCGGGCTTCAGCTGCCCTCCCGCGTCGGCTCGACCACGGCGGTGCCGATCATGCAGTCCCGGGTCACCAGGCCGGCGAGTTCGGCTTCGCCCATCGCCTCGGTGCCGGCCGGACGGCGCGGCAGGACCATATAGCGGAGGTCGGCCGTGCTGTCATGCACCCTGAGCTCGACGTCCTCGGGAACGACCGTGCCGAACTCCTCGAGCACGGCGCGCGGCTCGCGCACCACGCGGGAGCGATAGGCGCGCGCCTTGTACCAGTCGGGCGGCAGGCCGAGCAGCAGGCGGGGATAGCAGGAGCAGAGCGTGCAGCAGATGACATTGTGCACGCGCTCGGTGTTCTCGACCACGCGAATCGGAATGGCGCCGGCGTCGATCCCGAGCTCGGCGGCGGCCTGGTTGGCGTTGTCGAGCAGCCGCGCCCTGTAGGCCGGATCGACCCAGGCGCGTGCCACGACTTTCGCGCCGTCCGCGGGCGAGCGGGCGTCGATGGATTCGATGGTCTTGCGAAGCTCGGCCGCGGAAAACACGCCCTTTTCGATCAGAAGCTCACCGACCGCTTCGGCCATGAGCTGATGGTGATCGAAGGGCCGATCCTCCAGATCCGGCTGCTTCGGATGGCGGTGATCGTGACCTGCGCTCATGGCGTCCCGTCCTCCCTGGATTCCTGCCGTTCCAGCCAGTGCTCGTAGACGTCGACCACCAGACTGTCCGCCGCCGATCCCGCATAGTCCGGCCAGAGATCGGCCTGCAGGAACCGGATCCGATAGAGCGCCTTTGCCGGCAGGCCGTCCCGGCCATAGGCGAGCTCCTCCGGATCGGCGAAGCGCCCGGCCACGCTTTCCACGATACCGGACCGGCCGCGGATATAGTGGGGCGTGCGCACATGGCCGGGCGGCCAGGCCCGGCGCACGGTCACCCGCTCGCCGACCGCGAAGTCCCCGCTCATCCTTCCCTCGCCGACCGCCAGCGGGCCTCGACCTCGGCCATCTTTCGCCCGAGTTCGTCCACCCCGATCACGCCCTTTTCGAGAAGGTTGTTGCCGATCGAGGCCATCCAGCGCTGATAGTAGCTCATCTCGTCGTAGGCGCCCGGGCCCAGCTCCTCGATGTTGCGCCTGAGCTCGTCGACGGTCATGATCCGGCGCTTCTTGTCGGTCAGCAGCCGCATGATCGCATCGACCCGCTTTTCCCAGGGCGCGTGGTCGTGCTCCGAGCGCTCGATCGGCCCCGCCTCCAGGCCGCCCATGTCGTGATGCCGCTGCATCTCTGCCCCTCCGTACCGTCGCGATCGCTTCATGATGGGCCGCTTTCGGCGGCTTGCCAACGGCCGAGACGCCGTCACCCCGCCGCCACATGTCCGCCGGTTTCGGGCCTCGGGCGGCCGGACCGCGCTTGACGCCCGAGCGAGCCGCAGCATGCTCGACATTGCCGAAGCGGCCCGGGATCTGTAGAACGTCGGCGATGCGTGGACGGGGCCGGCACGCGGCCGGACCACAGGATCGACAGAACCGGCATGACCCGGCTGGGATGAGCCCTCGATGAGCAATCCGCAACGTTTCATCAACCGGATGATCTTGTTTCTGGCCCTGGCGGTGGCGGCCGCCGCGTTCGCCTACGACATCGTCTTTCGCATCTTCATGTACAATCCGATCCTGAACGGACTGATTCTCGGCGTTCTCCTGATCGGCATCTTCTACGTGCTGCGCCGGGTCTGGATGCTGAAGCCGGAGATCCGCTGGATCGAAGGGCTGCGCACGTCCAAGCCCGGCTACGCGATCCAGGCGGCTCCCTTTCTCCTGACCCCGGTCGCCAACGCGCTCGGCGAGCAGGAGCGACGCGGCCGGGTGATGCTGCCCGCCAATTCCGTCCGCTATCTTCTGGACAGCATCGCCGCTCGCCTGGACGAGCAGCGGGACATCACCCGCTACGAGACCAGCCTCCTCATCTATCTCGGCCTGCTCGGCACCTTCTGGGGCCTTCTGGAGACCCTCTATTCGGTGAGCGGGGTGTTCGCAGGCCTCTCGGTCGGTGCCGAGGGCGACATCGCGACGGTGTTCGACGAACTGAAGGCGGGGCTGGCGGCGCCGATGGACGGCATGGGCACGGCGTTCAGCTCCTCGCTGTTCGGCCTCGCCGGTTCGCTCGTCCTCGGCTTTCTCGATCTGCAGGCGACCCAGGCGCAGAATGCCTTCTACAACGAAATGGAGGAGTGGCTCACCAGCCTGACCCGGCTCAGCCGCGACGAGCCGGCCCGCTCGGCCGCCTCGGGCGTCGCGCGCGCCGCCGGCGACGTGTCGATCCCCGCCTATCTGCAGGCGCTGATGGAACAGACGGCCGAGAACATGCAGAACATGCAGCGCAGCATCGAGCGTTCCGAGGAGAACCAGCGCACCGTGCAGAGCAGCATGGTCAACCTGACCGAGCGGCTGACCACCCTCGGCGACCAGATCGCGACCGAGCAGGCGCTGCTCGGACGACTGATCTCGAACCAGGACGATCTTCGCCCGGTGCTGGCCAGGCTCGCCGAGGGCGACGGCAACGCGCTCGACGAGACCACGCGCAACCACATCAGAAACATGGACGTCTATCTCGCGCGCATTCTCGACGAGACGGTGCAGGGCCGGAGCCAGATGACCAACGAGCTTCGCTCCGAGATCAAGATGGTCGCGCGCACCATCGCCGCGGCCGCGGCAGGCAGCGAGACGGGCCAGAGCCGCCGCAACGCCGCCGACTGACATCTGACGGACTGCACGGACCATGGCCCGCTCCCGCCGCGATCACCGTCAATCCACCGCCGACACCTGGCCTGGCTTCGTCGACGCGCTGTCCACGCTGATCCTGGTCATCTTCTTCCTCTTGATGGTCTTCGTTCTCGGCCAGTTCTTTCTGAGCCGGCTTCTGGAGGGCAAGGACAGCCGGCTTCTCAGCCTCGAACAGGCGATCGCGGAGCTCACCGACCAGCTCAGCCTGGAGCAGGACACCAATGCCGAGCTTCGCCGCTCGGTCGCCAAGCTCACCGCCGATCTCCAGGCCGCCAACGCCGATCGTGACGACAACAGCGCCGATCTCGCCGAAATCACGGCCGAACGGGACGACTACCGGGACCGGCTGATCACGCTCGAAGAGGACAAGACACTGCTCGCCCAGACCCTCGCCGAGCTCAGAAGGGATCTCGGCCAGACCGACGAGCTGGAGGACGATCTCACCCGCGCGAATCAGCTCCGGGCCGAGCTCGAAACCGAGCTCGAGGAAGCGCAAAAGACGATCGAGGCCAACCAGGCGACGATCGAGGCGCGGCTCGCCGAGCTCGTGCAGCTCCGGCGCGACATCGAGGCGCTGACGGAGACCAGGAAGAACCTCGAGCTCGACGTCGCCGAGATGACCGCATTGCTGCGGGAGGCGGAGAAGGCCAAGACCGAGGCCGCCGACGAGATCGAGCGGCTGACCGCATTGTTGAGCGCCGCCCGGGACGAGGCCGAGGGGCTCGAAGTGCAGGTCGCGGCGCTCGACCGTTCCGAGGCGGAGCGAAAGAGCCTGGAGGAGCGGATCGCCGAGCTTTCGGCCCTGCTCGAAACCGGCGAGGAGGCGCGCTCGGAACGCGACGCGCGCATCGCCGAGCTGGAGGCCGCCCTCGAAGAGGCGAACGCCGCAAGCGAGAGCGACGAAGACCTCCTGTCCCAGCGCGAGCGGCGGATCGCCGAGCTCGCGGCCCAGCTCGAGGCCGCGCAGAATCGACCCGAGATCTCGGAGGCGAGTTTCGAGGAGCTGAAGCGCGCGCGGGAAGCGCTTCTGGTGGAGCTCGGCCAGGTGCGCGACCGCGCCTCGCAGCTCGAAGGCCGCCTCGCCAGCGAGCAGGACCGGACCCTCCTCGCCCAGCGCGAGCTGGAGGAGCGGGCGGTGCGCATCGCGGAACTGCTGCGCAGCGTCGGCGATGCCGAGGACGAGGCGGACGCCCAGCGCGCACGCGCGGACCAGTCGCTTGCCCAGATCGAGCTTCTGAACCGGCAGATCAACGAGCTTCGCACCCAGCTCGCCTCGCTCGAACAGGCCCTCGATCTGGAGCGCGCCAAGGTCGACGAACAGAAGGTGACGATCGCCGATCTCGGCAGCAAGCTGAACGTCGCGCTCGCCGGCAAGGTCGAGGAGCTCAGCCGCTTCCGCTCCGAATTCTTCGGCCGGCTTCGCGAAGTTCTCGGCAATCGCACCGACGTGCAGGTGGTCGGCGACCGCTTCGTATTCCAGTCCGAGATCCTGTTCCCGAGCGGCTCGGCCGAGCTGGAGCCGACCGGCGAGGACGAGCTCAGGGCCCTCGCCCAGAGTCTCAGGGAGATTTCGAGCGAGATCCCGAGCGATCTGCCCTGGGTCCTGCAGATCAACGGCCATACCGATCGCCGTCCGATCCGCAATGTCGATTTCCCGTCCAACTGGGAGCTTTCCGCGGCGCGCGCCACCACCGTCGGCAAGTTCCTGATCGATGCCGGCATCCCGCCCGAGCGCATCGCCGTAGCAGGCTTCGCCCAGTACCAGCCGCTGGACGAACGCAACGACGAAATCGCCTTCCGCCGAAACCGCCGCATCGAGGTCAAGCTCACCACGCGCTAGGAGCGCGTGCCTTGACCTGGACCTCGCCCTGAGGCCGTTGCGCCGATGCTGCGGAGGACTTATGAATAAGGGTCATGCGGGTGTAGCTCAGTGGTAGAGCAGTAGCTTCCCAAGCTACGTGTCGAGGGTTCGATTCCCTTCACCCGCTCCAGACCCTGTTCCCCGTCGCCGGCGCGTCGTCCGGCCCGGCAATATAAGGGGCGGCCATGATGCGCTCGACCTTGGATCGTTTGACGGGCTGGCCCGTCTGCGCAGGCTTCGTGCGCCCGGACGCCGATCGGAAACGACGAGGAGGTCGATCTTGAGGTCTTCGATAGGAGCGTTCGCGCTCAGGATCGGGCATCGTCTGGAAAGCCGGTTCGACCGCTCCTGGTCGCGCATCAAGAAACGTTTCGGCTGGCTCGATCCGGTCACCATCCAGCCCTATCGCGGCTATGGCGACGGTTTGCGCGCGCGCGCCCGCGGGCGGGTTCTCGAGGAGGCCGGGAGCAGGGAGCCGAGACCTGACGGCGGCACGCTCGACAATCTCGTGGCGATGTATCATCGCTTCGAGAGCGACGAGATCGCCGGCGCCAGGGTGAAGGCGCATTTCGGCGGGCAGACCCTCGACCTCGCGAGCGACGAGGAGGGCTACATCGAAACGGCGTTCGACGGCCTCGATGGATCGTCGCCGGACCGGCTGACCTGGGAATCGATGCGCCTGGAACTGATCGAACCCTATCAGGCCGGTCAGCCGCGGCCGCTTTCGATCGACGCGCCGATCCTGATACCGCCCGCCGACGCCGCGTTCGCCGTGGTGTCGGACATCGACGACACGATCCTGAAGACCGGCGCCACGAGCATCCTCCGCAACCTGCGCACCACGCTTTTCAACAGCGTCGATCAGCGCTCGCCCTTTCTGGGCGTCACGCCGTTCTACAAGGCGCTGCAGCGCGGCCGGGGCGGGGAACCCCGCAATCCCCTCTTCTACGTCAGCTCCAGCCCCTGGAACCTCTACGACTTTCTCGAAGCCTTCATGGAGCTCAACGACATTCCGATCGGGCCGATGTTCCTTCGGGATCTGGGCTGGGACGAAACGAAATTCATCAAGAGCGGACATGGCGAGCACAAGCTCGCGGCGATCGAAACCCTGATCGATTTCTATCCCGATCTGCGTTTCATTCTGATCGGCGACAGCGGCCAGCACGACGCCGGGATCTACCGGACCGCCGTCGAACGCCATCCGGGCCGGGTCCAGGCGGTCTACATCCGCGCGCTTAGCGAAGCGCCGGAGCGTGATCCCGAGGCGCGCAGTCTGCTGGACGAGATCGGCGAGCACGGCGTCCAGACCGCGCTTTGCGCCGATCTGCTCCTCGCCGCCGAAAACGCGGCGGCCCAAGGCTGGATCAGCGCATCGGCCGTCGACGAGGTGCGCCGCGACGTCGAGCGGGAACGCAGGGCTCAGGGCGAAGCATGATCCCGCGATCGCGATTTCGCGACGTCAGCGATAGATGATGTCGACATCGCGGAAGGCCCCGAGTTCGTGATCCGCCTTGAAAGCTTCATGGTCGCGACGGATCCGTTCGGCAGCGTCATCGGCAAAGCGGACGATGTCGTCGACGAACAGGTCCCGCGGGCCGATCGCCTTAAGGATCATGGGCTCGATATCGTGGTCGAATGCGCCGATCTCATCGGACAGTGAATGCGCGTGAGCCAGCATGCGGCCGCAGATCCCCGCATATTCGCTCCAGCCCTTCTTGGAAAGATCGTCGAGATCGATGTCGCCGCGATAGGGAGCTCGCTCCCTACTCATGAAGCTCATGCCCTCGAAGTCGATGCTGCCGTAGAAAATGTCGCCCCGGACCAGCTGGACCGACTGGGCGTGGGCGATGCGATCACCGGGCGTGTCGAACTGGTGATTCGTCGGCGGCGCGAGGCCGGCCAGCGCCGATCGCCGCGCGCGCTTGAACTCGATGATCAGATCGTCGCTGCCGTCGGCGCGCTTGCCCTCGATCAACACGTAATAGCGCGGCAGACCAAGCGACGCCGTGCCCTGCCCCCGCCGCATTGCCACATCCTTGACCCGCATCTCGCCGGCGCGCGCCGGCGGCTCGATGCCGCGCTCCTCGACCAGACGATCGATCAGCTCCTGGAATTCGCCCCGGCGCTTCGACAGCGGCACGAGGTCCTCATCGGAACGAAAGCCTCGCTTGAACTCGTCGAGATAGTCGTCGAGCAGCCATGACTCGCGGTCCTCCAAGGAGTTTTCGATCAGCTTTCGAATCAGCTTGGGCGCGTTGTCGATACGAAGCTCATGGTCGATCTCGTTGCCTTTCTCGGCGAAACCGCGAATGCCGTCGACATAGCCTTCGACGAAGTGCCGCGCGATTTTTTTCTGGCGCTTCCTGCCATGACCCCCTTCCTCCTCCGCACCGATCATGAAGCCGACGGCGCCCCGTTTCAGATCCCAGGTGAAGGGCGCGTAATAGGCCTCGTCGAAATCGTTGACGCCGAAGATCGGCACGTTGTGGGCATTGGGCATCACCCCGAAGTTCTCGGGATGCACGTCGCCCAAAGTGAGCACCGTCGGCATCCAGGCGTCCTCGCCGGCCATGTCGCGGTAAAAGAGAAAGGCGGTGCCGCGGAAGAAGGAAAAAAGCGAGCCGGCGAGCTTGTCGAACTTGACTATGACGTCTTCGGATCTGTCGGCGATCCGGGTCTGATGATCCTCCCGCAGCGTCTGACGCACATGCAAACGACGATCATTGCCGACGAGCAACCGCGGCAGCATCACGAACTCGCCCCTGGCCGCAGCCTCGGCGAGGGAGCGAAACGCCTCGACGCGCGACGCCGCCCTTTCCACCCCGTCCCGGCCATGGCGCTGCAGCGCTTCACGCAACTCGACCTTGGTCATGGACGAACAGCCCTCGATCCCGCGCTCCCTGGCAAGGTCGCAGAGCTCCTTGCGGGTCGCGGCGTCGAGGTCCTTCGGGGCGGCGTCAGCAGCGTTCATGGTCTCGTCCATCGCGAAGCTGACGGTGGGCGGACGACGTCACCTTCTTCATATGATATCGCCGTCGAAAAACGACCATTACGCCGATGCCCCGCCCTCGCCCATCGCGTTGATGAAGCGTTCGGCTTCCTGAATGGCGTTCTCCATGTCGACGATCAGCGTCTCGACCCGCTGCTCGAGATTGGCGCGCTCGACCTCCAGCGACGCGATCGCCCGGGCGTTGAGATTGTGCTTGAGATAGAGCACCTGATCCTGCAGCACGGCCAGCACCGGACCCATGCGTTCGGCTGCGCGGTTCATGGTTTTCACCAGCGCGTCGAACTGCCCTCTTGTCTCCCGAAGCCGGCTTTCGCTTTGCCGTCGAAGTCCCTGGTCCTGGTAGCGGTCGAGCTCGTCGGTCCATTCGGCAAACAGCGCCTCGCCGACATCCTCGACCGCCTCGATGCGCTCGCGAACGTCCTCGGCCTGGTCGTTCGCGTCGTCATAGGCGTCGGCGAGCCTGTCATATTGGTCCTCGAGATCGCCGCCATCGAAACCGACGACCGACTGAAACTCTTCGAGCGCGGAGCGGAACTCCTGCTGCGCCTCCTTTTGCGATCCCTGGGCCGATTCGACACGGCTGACCAGCACATCGCGTTTCTCGATCCCGATACGCTCGAGCGCACCGTAATAGGCGCTCTGGCAGCCGGACAGAAGAAGGCAGGCGGCGATGATGACGGAGAACGACGAGCCTCTAGCTGCAGACACGGAAACACCTCTCGACGAAAGCTCATGACAGAAGCCCGATCACTATCAGAAAATCAGCTTGAACAGGAGCACGATGATGATGAGTCCGATGATGATGATGATGCCGATAAGCTGGAGCAGGAACGCACCCATGGGCGGACGGCCTCCTTTCGGTTCATGGTTCGTCGGCCGTGACGTGACATCAGGGGAACACACAGGGTTGCATGCGGTTCCAGACCCGCATGGACAATTGCGCGGCCCGGATCGATCTTTGCGCGGATGGCAGCGCGCAGCCTGACGGCGCCGAGCTACCGGCGGAACCGTGGCCCGTTCTCTGCTCGGCGCCGTCTGAGGGTTCGTCGAACTTGCCGCCGAGGTGCTGGAAGGCGAGACCCGCCGCTTCGACGAGGCCATCCTCCTTTGGATGCGCGACGCCGTCGATCTCTCCAATTTGATCGGCCCCGGATGGATCGAGGAAATTGGCCGCGACTTCACGGCCCTCGGCGGTATCGCCTTCCTGGTGATGATCCTGCTCGCGACGTCGGGTCTTTTGACATTGCAGGACAAGAACAAAGCCGCCCTCTGGCTGCTGCTCTCCACCGCCCGCCTGGCAGAAGGCAACGCCGGTCCACCCGATATCGCCCGGCGCCGCTTCCTCGTCACGGCAGATAGAGCCCGCCCGAGACATGCACGGACTGCCCGGTCATGAAGCGCGAATAGGGCAGGCACATGGACACGACCACGCCGGCCGCCTCCTCGATCTCGCCCTCACGCCCGAGCGGAATGGACGCACCGACGTCCGGAGAAGCCCCCGAGGTCGCCGACCTCTTGCCGCCGATCTTGCCGGGCACGACGCAGTTCGCGGTGATACCCCGATCCGCGAACTCCACGGCGATCGCCTTGGTCAGGCCGACGATGCCGGCCTTGGCGGCGCAGACATGGGCGCGTTCCCTGGCACCGGTATGGCCGGTCATGCCGCCGATATTGACCACGGTGCCGCCGCCGTTTTCGAGCATCACGGGCAGCACCGTGCGGCTCATCAGGAAGGCGCCGTCCAGGATCACGGCGTTGATCTCGCGCCATTCGGCGAGCGTCATCTCGAGAAACGGCGCCTGGCGGCGGACGGCGGCGTTGTTCACGAGAATGTCGATGCGGCCGTGAGCGGCCTTCGCCTCCTGAACCATGCGCGCCGCGTCCGCTTCGTCCGTGACGTCGCCCATCGCCACGGTCGCCTTTCGGCCGAGCGCTCGGATCTCCCCAGCCACCGCCTCGATCTCGTCCTTCGCCCATCGTGCGGTGACCACCAGATCGGCACCGTGGCGGGCGAGGCCGAGCGCGGTCGCGCGGCCGATGCGCCGCGACGCGCCCGTCACCAGGGCGACCGCACCCTCCAGGCTTTCCATAGGCGATGTCACGGTCATGATCTCCTCCCTCGAAGCACGCTGGCGCCATGGACAGGCCTAGCGCCGTCGTGCCAATAAACCAATCGCAAAAGCTTGGCGGGGGTCGTCGATGGTGGATCGGGACGGAAATGAGATCACGGTCGCAGAAAATTTTTCGGCTTTTCTCGCCGGCCTCGCGCCCGATGCGCTGCCCTCCGACGTCACCTACATCGCGACCCGCGATCTGATCGATGCCGCCGGCCTCTGCCTCGCCGCGCGGCGCTCCGTCTATATGTGCCAGATTCTGGAAAGTGCCGATGGCGACGGCCCCTGCACCGCGATCGGCCAGACGAAAGCGCTGTCCGCGCAGGACGCGGCGCTCGCCAACGGCGTCGCCATTCACGGCGAGGATTTCGACGACACCCTTGAAGGTGCGCCCATCCGTGTCGGCGCCATGGTCATTCCGGCGGTCCTCGCCGCCGCCGAGCGCCATGGCTTGTCGGGCGCCCGCACCCAGCTCGGCATCGTCGCCGGTCTCGAAGCGATCTGTCGCCTCAACCACGTCGCCGCCGGCCACATGCACCGCGCCGGGTTCCACCCCGTAGGCGTGATCGGGGCACTCGGCGCCGCTGCCGGGGCCGGCGTCGCGCTCGGCCTCGACCGCGAGAAACTGACCGCCGCCTTCGGCATCGCCGCCAGTTTCTCTTCAGGCATCATCGAATATCTGACCGACGGCGCCTGGACCAAGCGCCTGCATCCGGGCTGGGCGGCACAATCGGGGCTGAAGGCGGCGCTGATCGCGAAGACCGGTTTTTTTGCACCCAGAACCGTGTTCGACGGCGCCCACAACTTTTTTCGTACTTTCGCGCCGACCGCGATACCGGACTACAGCCACCTCACCGACGGCCTCGGCGAGGACTGGTACATGACGAGAATCGTGTTCAAGCCTTACGCCTGCGGCACCATGATCCATCCTTATATCGACTGCGCGAGAAAGCTCGGCCGGGACGGCATCAAAGCCGAGGATATCGAGAGCATCGTCTGCGACACCGGCGAGGGGCTGGTGCATCGCCTCTGGGAGCCGCTCGACGCCAAGCACCGCCCGCCGTCCGGCTACGCCGCCAAGTTCTCGATGCCCTTTTGCATGGCGCTCGGTTTTTACGAGGACGACGCCGGGCTTGCCCAGTTTGCAGATGCGAAAGTGCATGAGCCGCACCTTCTGGCGCTGGCAGAAAAGATCAGCTACCGCATCGATCCCGAGAACGAGTATCCCAGGAACTACTCCGGGCATCTCCGCGTGACCCTCCGCTCCGGCGAGGTGCTGCGCTACGATCAGCCCCACATGCGCGGCGGCACGCACGAGCCGCTGACCGACGACGACATCGTCCGGAAATTTTTCTCGAACGCCGAGCATGGCGGCTGCAGCCGGGAATGCGCCGAGGCCCTGCTGGCCTTCTGCCAAGGCCTCGCCCGGGCCCCGGATCTCAGCGACCTCGCCGCCTTTCGCCACTGAAGGAGTTTTTTTTGACTGGACAGACGCGCTCCGGCGAGCTTGCCGAATGGATCGCCGACCTCGACCTCGCCGGCATTCCGGAGGCCGCGCGTGCCGCGATCGAAAACACGGTGATCGACACCGTGGCGCTGACCATCGCGGCCTTGGAAACCGATTACGGCCGCGCCGTGCGTCAGGCGTTCGATGCCCGCGGCGCCTGTACGGTCTGGGGAGTCGACGAAAACTTCGACGCTGCGGGCGCCGCCGTGATCAACGGCACCTGCGGCCATGGCGAGGATTACGACAACACCTTCGAAGGCTGTCCGGTGCATTCCGGCGTCGCCGTGGTGCCGGCGCTGTTCGCCGCCGGCGAGGCCCTGCAGCTCTCCAAGGCCGACGTCGCCAAGGGACTGGTGGTCGGCATCGAAGTCGCCAATCGGCTCGGCATGGTCGCCGGCAAGGGCGTGCATGCCGCGGGCTTTCACCCGACAGCCATTCTCGGCACCATGGGAGCGGCGGCCGGCGTCGCCGCGGCGATGAGGCAGACGCCTGAAAAAATCCGGGACACGCTCGGCGTCGCCGGGTCGATGGCGGCTGGCATCATCGAATATCTCGCCGACGGCAGCTGGACCAAGCGCCTGCATGCCGGATGGGCCGCGCAGTCCGGCATCCGTGCCGCCCAGATGGGTGCTGCCGGCTTCAAGGGACCGGGCACGGTGTTCGAAGGCGTGCACGGCCTCTACGCCGCCTTCGCCCCCTCGATCGAGCCCAGACTTTTGCGCCGTTGACTCAGGGACCTCGGCGAGACCTGGCAGGCGGCGAACGTCGCGTTCAAGCCATACGCCTGCGGGACCATGACCCAGCCCTTCATCGACTGCGCCGTGCGGTCTCAGAGCAGAAGGGCATCGATCCCGACAACATCGAAAAGAATCACCTGCGAGGTCGGCGAGGGCACGGTGCATCGCCTTTGGGAACCGCTCGATCTCAAGCGAAAGCCGCCGACCTCCTACGCCGCCAAATTCTCTTCGCCCTACACCATCGCCGCCGGCCTCCTGCACGGCGACGCCGGCCTCGCCCAGTTCACGGACGAGGCGGTGAACGACCCGCGCGCCTTCGCGCTCGCCGCCAAGGTCTCCTACGTGATCAATCCGGACGACGAGTACCCGAAAAACTACACCGGCCATATCCGCGCCGAGATGGTGGACGGCAGCGTGGTCGAGGAGCGCCAGGGCCAGCTTCGCGGCGGCACGAAGGAGCCGATGACCCGCGAAAACATCCTCGCCAAAGCCACCGCGAACCTCACCTTCGCCGGCCGGAAGCCAGCGGCTTCAGGCTTACTTGAAGACTTTGCCACGGCTCTCTTCACCGAGGACGCGCCGTTCGACGGCTCACCCGCTCGCCACGCTCGGCGCCTGATCGGGGTCGCCTGCATGGAGCCGTCGCTCGCCACGCTCGCGCCGTCGACCATGGTCGCAGGTGTGGCCGTCTGCTTCGTCGCCGCGATGCTCGGCAGCGTGTCGGGCATGGGGGCGGGCATGATCGTGACCCTGTTCATCACGCCGATCATCGGCGCAAAGGCGGTCATTCCCGTCATCTCGGTGCTGATGCTGATCAACAATGCCAGCCGCGTCTGGTTCTACCGCGAGGGTCTGCAGCTGCAGAAGGTCGGGCTGATCGCCGGCGTCGCCGTGCCCATGTCGGCCCTCGGCGCTCTGGTCTATGTCCGCCTCGAAGGCGCCCTCGTGCAGGTCCTGCTCGGTCTCATGCTGATCGCCTCGATCCCGATCCGCCGCTGGATCGAAGGCCAGAAGATCACGCCGTCCCGCCCCCAGATCGTCGCCGTCTCCGGCGTCTTCGGCTTTCTGTCCTCCGTGATCGTCGGCGCCGGCATGCTGGTGATCCCGATGCTCATGGGCCTCGGTCTCACCGGCCCTGCCCTCCTCGCCACCGACGGCATGATCGCGGTCCTGGTCAACGTCGCCAAGGTCATCTTCTTCGGTTCCCTCGACGCGCTCTCGCTGCAGCTGTTCCTGCTCGCCGTCGCCATGGGCCTCTGCACCGTGCCCGGCACCTGGGCCGGCGCCTGGCTGGTGCGCCGCACCTCGGTCAAGGTCCACACCATCTTCATCGAAGCCCTGATCGTCCTGGGCGGCGCCTCATTGATTTGGAGTGCCATCCGCACATGAGTGTGGTCCACACATGAGGAACTTGCTCGAGCCAAGGGAGGCGAACCGCCGGGTGCTCGGTGAGGGGGAGATCGCCTTTCTCGATCTGCGTGAAGCGGGGCCGTTTTCCGAAGGGCATCCGCTGTTCGCGGTGCCGACGCCCTACAGCACGCTCGAGGCCAGGGTCGGACAGCTGGTGCCGAGGCTGGACGTTGCCGTCATCCTGATCGACGGCGGCGACGGCATCGCGGAGGCGGGCGCCGAAGCGCTCGCCGCGATGGGCTATCGTGACGTGGCCATCGTCGAAGGCGGCACGCCGGGCTGGGCCGCCGCTGGCTTGACGCTGTTCAAAGGCGTGAACGTGCCCTCGAAAACGCTCGGCGAACTCGCCGAAGCGCGCTGGCATCCGAACATGGTGGATGCCCAGACGCTGGCCGCCTGGCAGCGCGAAGGCCGGGATTTTTCGCTGTTCGACTGCCGCCCGCCGGGCGAATACGAGAAAATGACCGTGCCCGGCGCCGCCTGCCTGCCCAATGGCGAGATCGCCCACCGCCTGCCGGCGCTCGATGCGAAAAAGCCGATCGTCATGACCTGCGCCGGCCGCACCCGCGGCATCATCGGTTTTCTCGGACTTTCTCGCGTCGCGCCGGACCGGGAGGTCTACGCCCTCGAAAACGGCACCCAGGGTTGGGCGCTGGCCGGCTTCGAGCTTTCGCGCGGCAATGAGCCGCCCCCCCTGCCCGATCTGACACCCGATCAGACGACCGAGACCCGTACCCGCGCGGACGCCTTTCTCGCCGCGGAAAACATCCCATTGGCCACCTCGTCCGACATCACCGCTTTTCTCGATGACAGAACGCGGACGACGTTCGTCTTCGACGTCCGTTCAGCAGGTGAAGCCGCTGCCGATCCGCTACCCGCCTTCCAGCATGCCTGGTCCGGCCAGATCGTGCAGGCGACCGACCGCCGGGTGGGGGTGCGCCGCGCAAGGCTGGTGCTGGCCGACGATCTCGGCCTGCGCGCCGGGCTCGCCGCCTTCTGGCTTCGGATGCTGGGCTTCGACGTGCATGTCGCGCGCATCGATGATCGCCTCCGCTCGATAGCCGCACCAGATCGGCCAAACGCGCCGCCTGTGGCGATCCCCGAAATCGAGGCGGCGGCAGCGCTGGACGAGATGCGAAGCGGCGGGGCTCGCCTTCTCGATCTTCGCCCTTCGGGACGCCATGCGGCCGGCCATGTCGACGGCTCGACCTGGACGATCCGCCCGCATCTCAAAGGCGTCGCCGGCGAAGGTCGCCTGCTGCTGATCGGCGACGACGGCCCGGAAGCGCCTCTCGGCGCACAAGAACTCCTCCGCCTCGGCCACCACGACCTCGCGCTCGTCCGCGGCGGCATCGAAGCGATGCGCAAAGCCGGCGCCAGGCTCAGGCAGGTCGAGCCGCCGCCGCCGGCAGCGGCAGCAGACGTGACCAGCTTCGCCCATGGACGGCATGACGGCGATCTCGCCGCGTCCCGTCTCTATCTCGATTGGGAGCAAAGGCTGGTGAACGCCCTCGATCCGGCGGAACGCGCCGCCTTCGCCCTGTGAGCGGGAACCGTCCGTGGCGGTAGACTCCCGTTCCACCTCATCCGGTGGAAGTGCGCCCGCCCGGCGCGACGCCGCCTGGTGGGCTCGAATTGCCCTGACCTATCTCCTCGGCCTCGCCGGCGGCGGCGCGGCCTGGGCGCTCGGTCTGCCGCTCGCCTGGATGCTCGGCCCCTTCTTCGCCTGTGGCGCGCTCGCCGCCCTCGGCGCACCGCTCGCGACGCTGCCGCTCGGGCGCGAGCTCGGCCAGGTGACCGTCGGCCTCGCCATCGGGCTCCGCTTTACGCCGGCGACCCTGCTCGCGACCCTCTCGCTGCTCCCGGCCATGCTCGTCGCGACGCTCTACGTCATGGCCTACACCATGATCGCCGCCTTCCTCCTCCGGCCGCTGGCCGCCACCGACGCCACGACGTCCTTCTTCGCCACGGCCGCCGGCGGCATGGCCGACATGGCCGTCGTCGCCGGTGAACGGGGCGGCGACCGTGCCGCCGTCGGCCTCGTGCACGCTCTTCGCGTCTCGACCACGGTCGCCACCGTGCCGCTCCTGGTGATCGCCTTCGGCACGCCGGGCACGATCGCGGCCGCCCCGGTCACCGCGCAGAGCCTGGTCTGGCTAACGCTCGGCTTCGGCCTCGCCCTCCCGGCCGTGCGCCTTCTTCGGTCGACCGCGATCCCCAATCCCTGGCTGGTGGCGCCAATGCTGGTCGGCCTGGCGCTGAGTGCCACCGGCGTTCTCTCGGTGCAGATGCCGGCAGAGCTGATCACACTTGCCCAGATCATGGTCGGCACCTGGCTGGGCAGCCAGTTCCGCCGCGAGGTGATGTCGCGCCTGCCGCGCGTCGCGCTTGCAGGGGCCGCGGTCACGGTCTTCATGATCGCGGCCGCCTATGCCGGCGCCTGGTGTCTTTCCGCCGTGACCGGCCTTTCGGTGAGCACCGCCTTCCTGGCCCTCGCCCCTGCCGCCATGACCGAGATGGCGCTGACCGCCAAAGCCATGCATCTCGACGTCGAAGTGGTCACCGCCTTCCACGTCATCCGGATTTTTCTGGTCTGCGCGACGATCCTTCTGCTCTACCGCCTCTACGACCGCCTGCGCCGCACCTTTTCCGTGACGCGCTGACGAGCTTCGATCAGGGACCCTGCCGGATCCGACCGGTCCGGTCTCAGCATTCGACCATGTTGACCGCAAGCCCCCCGGTCGAGGTCTCCTTATATTTGGTGCTCATGTCGATGCCGGTCTGGCGCATGGTCTCGACGCATTGATCCAGCGGCACGAAATGGGTGCCGTCGCCCTTGAGGGCGAGGGAGGCGGCCGTCACCGCCTTGACCGCGCCGAAGCCGTTCCGCTCGATGCAGGGTACCTGCACCAGGCCCTTGATCGGATCGCAGGTCATGCCGAGATGGTGCTCGAGTGCTATTTCGGCGGCGTTCTCGATCTGCTCGTTGGTGCCGCCGAGCACGGCGCAAAGGCCGGCAGCAGCCATGGCGGACGCCGAGCCGACCTCGCCCTGGCAGCCGACCTCGGCGCCGGAGATCGAGGCGTTGTGCTTGATCAGCCCGCCGATCGCCGCGGCGGCCAGAAGGAAATCGCCGACGTCGTCCTTTCGAGCACCCGGGCAGAATTCGAGATAATAGCGGATCACGGCGGGAATCACGCCGGCGGCGCCGTTGGTCGGTGCCGTGACCACCTGGCCGCCCGCCGCGTTCTCCTCGTTGACCGCCATGGCGTAGAGCGCGATCCACTCGTTCACCTGATGCGGCGGCTTGGTGTTGCTGGTCATCTCGTCCATGAGTTTTTCGCGAAGCGCCTTGGCCCGGCGCTTGACTTTGAGCCCGCCCGGCAGCTGCCCTTCGGCGCGAAGGCCGCGCTCGATGCACCCTTCCATCACCGACCAGACCTTGCCCAGCCGCTCCTCGCAGTCGGACGGTGACATCACCGCCTCCTCGTTGGCGCGCTTCATGGCGACGATCGAAAGGCCGGAATCCCGGCCCATGGCGAGCATCTCCTTCGCCGTCCTGAACGGATAGGGGGCCGCCTCGATCTCGCTGGCAACACCCTCTTCCTTGAGGGCTTCGAGCTCCTTGGGCTCGGCGACGAAGCCGCCGCCGATCGAGTAGTAGGTCCGCTCCAGCAGCGTCTCGCCTTGCTCATCATAGGCGAACAGCTTCATGCCGTTGGCGTGGCCGGGCAGCGCGTCGCCGTAGTCGAACACCAGATCCTGTTCGGGATCGAACTCGTAGGCGGGATGGCCTCCGGGCCGGAGCCGCTTTTTCGAGGCGACGTTATCGACCAGCTCGTCGATCCGGTCCGGGTCCAGATTGTCCGGCGTCAGCCCCAGGAGCCCGAGGATCACCGCGCGGTCGGTCGCATGTCCCTTGCCGGTGAAGGCGAGCGAGCCGTAGAGGCGGGCACCCAGCCTTGCCGGCTTCAGGTCCGAACGCTCCTTAAGCCCGTCCAGAAAGCGGGCGGCGGCGACCATCGGGCCCATGGTGTGGGAGCTCGACGGTCCGATGCCGATCTTGAAGACATCGAACACGCTGATGAACATGACCTCCAAGCCCTCTCATTGATGCGGTGGCCAAACACCGAACTGTGCAAGGCCGCTTGATGCATTGTTATCGTGCCGTCGACAGCAGCGTGATCATCGATTTTCCCCACTTGAGTTCCGCCCGTGCCGCCGGCACTACTCGGCCGCCGCCGGCATGTAGGCTTCCATCGGCGGGCAGGCGCAGACCAGCTGGCGGTCGCCCGCGGCATTGTCGATGCGCGCGACCGGCGGCCAGAATTTGTCCTCGCGCACGTAGGCGAGCGGGAAGAAGGCGCGCTCGCGGCTGTAGGGGCGATCCCAGTCGGTGACCAGCAGATCGGCGGTGTGCGGGGCGTGGCGCACCACGTTGTTCGCCTTGTCCGCCTTGCCCGCCTCGACCTCGGCGATCTCCTCGCGGATCATGATCATGGCGTCGCAGAAGCGATCCAGTTCCTGCTTGTCCTCGCTCTCCGTGGGCTCGACCATCAGGGTCTGCGGCACCGGCCAGGACATGGTCGGCGCGTGATAGCCGTAGTCGACCAGACGCTTGGCGACGTCCTCGACGCTGATCCCGGTCTTCTCGTGGATCTGACGGAGATCGAGGATGCATTCATGGGCGACGCCGTCGTTCGGGCCGGTGTAGACCACGGGATAATGCTCCTTCAGCCGCGCCGCGATGTAGTTGGCGTTCAGGATGGCGACCTTGGTCGCCCTGGTAAGCCCTTCGCCGCCCATCATCGCGATATAGGACCAGGAGATCGGCAGAATCGAGGCCGAGCCCCAGGGCGCGGCCGCGACCGCACCGATGGTGTCGCCGCTGCCGGCCGCGGGATTGACGCCCGAGACCACGCCATGGTCCGGGAGAAACGGCGCCAGATGCGCCTTCACGCCGATCGGCCCGACGCCGGGTCCTCCGCCGCCATGGGGAATGCAGAAGGTTTTGTGCAGGTTCATGTGGCAGACGTCACCGCCGATCTCCGCGACCTTGGCGATGCCAAGAAGCGCGTTCAGATTGGCACCGTCGATATAAACCTGCCCGCCATGCTGATGGACGATCTTGCAGATCTCGACGATCGATTCCTCGAACACGCCATGGGTCGAGGGATAGGTGATCATCAGGGCCGCGAGTTCGTCCGCATGGGTCTCGGCCTTGGCGCGCAGATCGACTACGTCGACATTGCCGTCATCGTCGCAGGTGACCGCGACCACCTCCATGCCGGCCATGACGGCACTCGCCGGGTTGGTGCCGTGGGCGGACGTCGGGATCAGGCAGATTTTTCGCGCCTTGTCGCCCCGGCTCTCGTGATAGTGGCGGATGGTCAGAAGACCTGCATATTCGCCCTGGCTGCCGGCATTGGGCTGCAGCGAGACGGCATCGAAGCCGGTCACCTCGCACAGCATCGCCTCCAGTTCCTCGAACAGCTGCTGGTAGCCCTGGGTCTGATCGAGCGGCGCGAAGGGGTGGATGTTGGAAAGCTCGCGCCAGCTGAGCGGGATCATCTGGGTCGCCGCGTTCAGCTTCATGGTGCAGGAGCCGAGCGGAATCATCGAGCGGTCGAGGGCGATGTCCTTGGCCTGGAGCTGGCGCATGTAGCGCAGCATCTCGGTCTCGCTGTGATGCAGGTGAAACACGGGATGGGTCAGAAACGCGCTCTTGCGGACCAGCCCCGCCGGAATGACCTTGCCGATCTCGCCATCGAGGGCCTTGATCGAAATCTTCTCCCCGGCATTGGAGGCGAAGCAGAACCAGAGGCGCTCGATCTCGCTCTGCCGGGTCGCCTCGTCCAGCGAGATGCCGATGTTATCGGCATCCACCACGCGCACATTGATGCGCTGCTCGCGCGCCTTGGCGGCGATCCTGGCCGCCTGGCCCGGCACCTTGACGGTGATGGTGTCGAAGAAGTGCTCGGTGATCACCTCGGCGCCCAGCCGCTTCAGCCCTTCGGCCAGGACCCGGGTCAGGCGATGGACCCGAAGGGCGATATTCTTCAGACCGTCCGGCCCGTGATAGATCGCATAGAAGCTGGCGATGATCGCGAGCAGGGCCTGGGCCGTGCAGATATTGCTGGTGGCCTTGTCCCGGCGGATATGCTGCTCGCGGGTCTGAAGCGCCATGCGCAAAGCGGGATTGCCTTCGGCATCCCTGGAAACGCCGATGATGCGCCCCGGGATCGTGCGCTTGTGCTTGTCGTGGGTGGCGAAGAACGCGGCGTGCGGCCCGCCATAGCCCATGGGCACGCCGAAGCGCTGAGCCGAGCCGATGGCGATGTCGGCGCCAAGCTCGCCGGGCGGCGTCAAAAGCGTGAGCGCCAGGAGGTCGGTGGCGACGATCGCGAGCGCGCCTTTCTCATGGATCGATGCGATCAGCGGCTCGATGTCGGCGACACGGCCACTCGAGCCGGGGTAGGACAGGAGTGCTGCGAACGGATCGGACGAGGCGAGATCCGTCGACGGATCGCCGACCTCGATGGCGATGCCCAGCGGCTCCGCCCGCGTGCGCAGCACGCTGATGGTCTGCGGGTGGGTGTCCCGATCGACGAAGAACACGGTCTTTGCCGACTTCGTCACGCGCTTGGCCATGAGCATCGCCTCGGCCGCGGCGGTCGCCTCGTCGAGGAGCGAGGCATTGGCGAGATCGAAGCCGGTGAGGTCCATGACCATCTGCTGGAAGTTCAAGAGTGCTTCCAGCCGGCCCTGGCTGATCTCCGCCTGATAGGGGGTGTAGGCGGTGTACCAGCCGGGGCTCTCCAGCACCCGGCGAAGGATCACCTTGGGCATCACCGTGCCGTAATAGCCCATGCCGATCATCGAGCTGAACACCTTGTTGCGCCCGGCCATCTTGCGCAGATAGGAGAGCGCATCCCGCTCCCCCCTGCCGATCGGGAGAGCGAGCGGCTTTCGGGTGCGGATCTTCTTCGGCACGATCCGGTCGATCAGCGCATCCAGCGATTTGGCGTTCAGGACCGCCAGCATTTCTTCGATCTGCTCCGGTCCCGGACCGATATGGCGCGGCAGGAAATCGCCTTCGGTCTGGAGATCGTCAAGGGTCGGTTCGGCAGCGCTCATCGTCCACAACCTCGTGCTGAAGCGTTTCTTTTGCGGGAAAGTTCGAAGATAATCAGTCGGCGATCGTCGCGTCGTAGGCCGCCTTGTCCATCAGGCCGTCGAGCTGGGACTTGTCGGCGAGCTTGATCTTGCAGAGCCAGGCCTTGTCCTCCGGGCTCTCGTTGACCAGCGCCGGGTTGTCGTCGAGCTCGCCATTGACCTCGGTGACCTCGCCGTCGACCGGGGCGAAGATCTCGCTTGCCGCCTTGACGCTCTCGATGGTGCCGAATTCCTTGCCCTTGGCGATCGTCTGCCCGACCGCGTTCATCTCGACGAACACGATTTCGCCGAGCTGCTCGGCGGCATGGGCGGTGATGCCGACGGTCGCGGTGTCGCCATCGACGCTGATCCACTCGTGATCGTCGGTGTAGTAGGTGCTCATCTCTCAGGTTCCTTCTTTTTCGCTCAACGCAGGTAATGATGAGGGGTGAAAGGCAGCGCGACGACCTCGCCCGGCCTTGCGGTGCCGCGCACCATCAGATCGACCGGGCTGCCGGGCTCTGCATGCCCGCTGTCGACATAGCCCATGGACACGGGACCGTCGACAGTCGGGCCGAAGCCGCCGCTGGTGATCCGGCCGATTTCCTCGCCTGCCTTGTCGCAGATGACGGTGCCCTGGCGCGCGGGACCCCTGCCGTCCGGGCGAATGCCGACCAGCTTTCGGGACGGACCGTCGGCATATTCCGCAAGAATGCGCTTGGCTCCCGGAAAATCGCCTGCTTCGCGCCGGCGTTTCTGAATGATCCAGTTCAGCTGCGCCTCGATCGGCGAGGTCGTGGTGTCGATATCGTTGCCGTAGAGACAGAGGCCCGCCTCCAGGCGAAGGCTGTCGCGCGCGCCGAGCCCGACGGGTGCGACCCGATCGTCGGCGAGCAGTTTCCTCGCGATGTCAACCGCCGCATCCGCCGGCATGGAGATCTCGAAGCCGTCCTCGCCGGTATAGCCGAGCCGGGACACCCGGCAGTCGGCACCGCCGACGGGGGTAACCTTGGTTTCCATGAAGCGGAGGTCGGCCACATCGGGGGCGAGCGTTTCGAGCACGGCACCCGCCGCCGGCCCCTGAAGCGCCACCAGCGCCCGATCATTGCGCTCCGTCAAGTCAATCCCCGGCAGATTGCCGCGCATATGCGAAATATCCTGATCGCGCATCGAGGCGTTGACCACCAGGAACAGATGATCGCCGGCGTTGGAGACGATCAGGTCGTCGAGAATGCCGCCGTCCTCGCTGGTGAAGACGGTGTAGCGCGCCTTGCCCGCGACGAGCGTCTCGATGCTGCTCGGCACCAGCTTTTCCAGCGCCGCCGCCACGCCGTCGCCGCGCAGCTCCACCTGACCCATATGGGAGACGTCGAACAGCCCGGCCTGCTCCCGGCAGTGGCGATGCTCCGCCATGATGCCGGCGGGATACTGCACCGGCATGGACCAGCCGGCGAAATCGACCATCCTGGCGCCGAGCTCGACATGCAGGTCGTAGAGCGGCGTCTGCTTGGTCGCCGCGTCGTTCGAAGGGGTGTCGGACATCGTCTCTTCTTTCGTTCTGTGGAGGATACGGGCCTCGGTCCGCTCCCCGCGGTTTCGGTCAATCGGACGCCGCTTCCTGGTCGGCGCCGCCATCAGCGAAATAGTCGCGCGTGAGCTGCAGGATCACCGGGCTCAGCAGCAGGAGCGCGATCAGGTTCGGCACCGCCATGAAGGCGTTCAGCGTATCGGCCAGAAGCCAGATGAAGTCCAGTCCGGCGACGCTGCCGAGCGGGATGGCGAGAACCCAGAGGATGCGGAACGGCATCTCGCATTTCGTGCCGAACAGGAACTCCCAGCACTTTTCGGCGTAATAGGCCCAGCCGAGGATGGTGGTGAAGGCGAACACCGCGAGCGAGATCGCGATCAGATAGCCGCCGACGCCGGGCAGCGTGGTCTCGAACGCCGCGGAGGTCAGGGCGGCACCGCTCTCGCCGGTGGTCCACGCACCGGAGCTGATGATCGCAAGCCCGGTGAAGGTGCAGACGATCAGCGTGTCGATGAAGGTGCCGAGCATGCCGATCAGACCCGAGCGCACGGGGCTCCTGGTGGTGCCGGCCGCCTGGGCGATGCCGGCCGTGCCGAGGCCCGCCTCGTTCGAAAACACGCCGCGGGCGACGCCGAAGCGAAGGGCGGCCCAGACCGCGGCGCCGGCGAAGCCGCCGGTCGCGGCGACCGGTGTGAAGGCATGGGTGAAGACCAGGCCGATCGCGCCCGGAACTTCGGCGGCGTTCACGATCAGCACGATGATCGCGAAGACGATATAGGCGACGCACATCGCCGGCACCAGCGCCTCGGCGACCTGGCCGATCCGCTTGATGCCGCCGAGGATGACCAGGCCGACCACGGCCATGATCAGGATCGCCGAGACCCATTCCGGAATGGCGAACGACGTGTTCAGCACGTCGGCGACCGCATTCGCCTGCACGGCGTTGCCGATGCCGAAGCCGGCGAGCCCGCCGAACAGGGCGAACGCCACGCCGAGCCAGGCCCATTTCGCGCCGAGACCGTTCTTGATCGCGTACATCGGCCCGCCGATATGCTCGCCGTTCTCGTCGCGCTCACGGTAATGCACCGCGACGGTCACCTCGGCATATTTGGTCGCCATGCCGACCAGCGCCGTGCACCACATCCAGAACAGAGCGCCTGGGCCTCCGAGCGCGATCGCGGTGGCGACGCCTGCGATATTGCCGGTGCCGACGGTCGCGGCGAGCGCCGTCATGAGGGCTGCGAACGGACTGATCTCGCCTTCCTCGTCCGGCCCCGTCTTCCGCCCCTGCCACATCAGCCTGAAGCCGTGGCCGACCTTGGCGAGCGGCATGAAGTTCAGGCGGATCTGCAGGAACAGGCCGACGCCCAGGATCAGGACCAGCATCACCGGTCCCCAGACGATGCCGTTGATCGCCGTGACGACATTCGAAAGCGCTTCCATGACGCATTCCCCCGTTTCGTTCGACGGTCCGGTGAGCCCCTGCGAGGCGTCCGAACCTTGGCCTGATCCGGCAGCGGACCCCGTCCCGCCGCCGGCCGCTGTTCTCGTCACAGGCTGAGCCTGTCAGCCCTCATCGAATGCCTGCCGGTCTGAATGGCCGCAGTCTAGCATGAAGCCCGGCCGTTCGCTCCGCCGATCCGCCGGTCAATAGATCGGAAAGCGGGCGCAGAGTTCGCGCACGCGGTCTCGCGTCGCCGCTTCGACGGCGGGATCGCCGGCCGGATCGCGTGCGAGCGCGTCGAGCACGTCCGAGATCAGCTCGCCGACGGTCCGAAACTCATCGGCGCCGAAGCCGCGGCTGGTGCCGGCCGCCGTGCCGAGACGGATGCCCGACGTGATCGTCGGCTTTTCCGGGTCACCCGGAATGCCGTTCTTGTTGCAGGTGATTCCGGCCCGCTCCAGCGCCGCCTCGGCGGCGTTGCCCTTGACGCCTTTCGGCCGGAGATCGACCAGCATCAGGTGGTTGTCGGTGCCGCCCGAGACGATCGCCGAACCGCGCTTCACCATGGTCTCGGCGAGCACCCGGGCATTGGCCACGACATCGCCGATATAATCCTTGAATTCCGGCTGCAGCGCTTCCTTGAAGGCGACCGCCTTGGCCGCGATCACATGCATCAGCGGTCCGCCCTGCAACCCGGGGAACACCGCCGAATTGATCTTCTTCGCCAGCGCCTCGTCATCGGTCAGAATGATGCCGCCGCGCGGTCCGCGGAGCGTCTTGTGGGTGGTCGAAGTGACCACATGGGCATGGGGAAAGGGCGAGGGATGATGCCCGGTCGCCACCAGTCCCGCGATATGCGCCATGTCCACCAGCAGATGGGCGCCGACGGCATCGGCGATCTCGCGAAAACGGGCGAAATCGATCACCCGGCTGTAGGCGGAAGCGCCGGCGATGATCAGTTTCGGCCGGTGCTCCCCGGCGAGTGCGGCGACATTGTCGAAATCGATCAGCGCGTCGCTCTCGCGCAGGCTGTACTGCACGGCCTTGAACCACTTGCCCGACATGGCGGGGCGGGCGCCGTGGGTGAGATGGCCGCCGGCGTCGAGCGACATGCCGAGGATGGTGTCGCCCGGCTGCAGCAGCGCGAGCTTGACAGCACCGTTGGCCTGCGCGCCGGAGTGGGACTGGACGTTCGCGAAGCCGCAGCCGAACAGGCGCTTGACCCGTTCGATCGCCAGGCTCTCGACGACGTCGACATGCTCGCAGCCGCCGTAGTAGCGGCGGCCCGGATAGCCCTCGGCATATTTGTTCGTGAGCAGGCTGCCCTGCGCTTCGAGCACCGCCTTCGAGACGATGTTCTCGGATGCGATCAGCTCGATCTGATCCGCCTGCCGCACGCCTTCGTCCGCGATCGCCGCGGCGACCTCCGGATCGACCTCCGCCATGCCCGTCTTGAACAGCATCATCGAATTTCGCTCCCCCGAAAAACGGCATCATGACCGTCATGATTCCTGTATCGGCCCTATTTCCCCTAAAGTCAACATTTATTTCCTTATAAGGGAATTATTTTTCTCTTGCGGAATTCTGTTCGATCGGGGAGAACTTGTCCTGGCCATGGGATGACATCGGATGGAAAGCCGGATGAGCGAGAGCAGGTCGGTGCCGGAAGCCGAGGACACGAACGGAGCGGGACCGGAGCAGCGCCCGGCCTTTCAGCTCGGCGCCGCCCTGCGCGAAGCGAGACAGCGCAAGGGCTGGACCCTGGAGACCACGGCGGCCGAAACCGGCGTCGGCCGTTCGACCCTCTCGAAAATCGAAAATGGCCAGACCTCGCCCGGATTCGAGATCGTGCAGAAGCTGGCCGCGAGGCTCGAGCTCGGCCTGCCGCAGCTTTTCCTGCCCGCTGGCGGCAACGGTCTTCGCGGACGGCGCGACGTCACCCGCAAGGGAGACGGACAGAAACGCTCGACGCCGACCTACGAGCACGAGCTTTTGTGCGCGGAGATGGTGGACAAGAAGATGCTGCCCTATCTCAGCCGCATCAAAGCGCGCAGCGTCGACGATTTCGACGACTGGATCCGCCATGACGGCGAGGAGTTTCTTCTGGTGCTCGAAGGTGCGGTCGAACTCCATACCGAATACTACCGCCCGCTCGCGCTGACGGTCGGTGATTCGGTCTACTATGACGGCGGCATGGGCCATGCCTGCGTCTCGACCAGTAGCGACGACGCGCTCGTCCTCTGGGTGTCGTCGTCGCATGGTTGACGCAGCACGTCTTCGGCCGGCAGAGGAGATCGTGACGAAACATGGATGACTATGAAGGCCTCTTGTCCTCGATCGTCGAGCGGATGTCTCGGGAAGCCGAGCGAGGCCGTGTCGCGGGTTACATCCCGGAGCTGGCGAAAGTCGATCCGAACCGTTTCGGCATGGCGATCACCTTGGCGGACGGTCGGGTGGTCGCCGCCGGCGATGCCGACATGCCGTTCTCGATCCAGAGCATCTCCAAGGTGTTCACGCTGAGCCTGGCGCTGGGCAGGCTGGGCGAGGCTCTCTGGAAAAGGGTCGGACGCGAGCCCTCGGGCGACCCCTTCAACTCGATCGTGCAGCTGGAGGCCGATCACGGCATTCCGCGCAACCCGCTGATCAACGCCGGAGCGATCGTGGTCGCCGACGTGCTTCTGGCCGGACGCCCGGTCAAGGATGCGACGAGCGAAATTCTGCGCTTCGTCCGGGAGGCGGCGGGCGACGAGGACATCCATGTCGATGCGGACGTCGCCGCGTCGGAACAGCGGACCGGCTTTCGCAACGCGGCACTCGCCAACTTCATGCGCGCCTCCGGCAATGTCGAACACCCGCCCGATAGAACGCTGGAGCTCTATTTCCGTCAGTGCGCGATCGCCATGACCTGCCGGCAGCTGGCACGCGCCGGGCGCATGTTCGCCTTCGGCGGACGATCGGATCCCGAGGGCCCGGAAATCATCCCGAGCCTGCGCGCGCGCCGCATCAACGCGCTGATGCTGACCTGCGGCCATTACGACGGATCGGGCGATTTCGCCTTCGAGGTGGGGCTGCCCGGCAAGAGCGGCGTCGGCGGCGGCATTCTCGCGATCGCTCCCGGCATCGCCTCGATCGCCGCATGGTCGCCGGGTCTCAACGCGATCGGCAACTCGCGCCTGGGCACGCTCGCGATGAAGGAGTTCGCTACGCGCACCGGATGGTCGATCTTCGGCGAGGAGTGAGCGGCGCGCTCTTCAATGCAAGCCAGGCCCGGCGATGCGATCGCGACGAAATGCCCCCTCGCCGACAACTCTCTGACATCGCTCGAAAAATACTCGACAACCGTGTATCATGAATTTGCGCACCATCGACGGTGACGAAACGAAAGCCGAAGGCTTGAAACGGGGAGGTTCGGAAGATGGGGTTTCTCGAGACCTTTTTTGGCGTGATCGGCGATTTGACCTGGGGGTGGGCGCTGATCCCCTTCCTGGTCGTCCTGGGCCTGTTCTTCACCATCGTCAGCGGCTTCGTGCAGTTCCGGTTCTTCGGGCGCATGTTTCGAGTGCTTTCGGGCAAACATCAGTCGACCGATCCGAACGCCATTTCAGGACGTGAAGCCCTCCTTGTTTCGGTCGGCGGCCGCGTCGGCGGCGGCAACATCGCGGGCGTGGCGGTGGCGATCACCCTGGGCGGGCCGGGTGCGGTCTTCTGGATGTGGGCGATCGCGCTGGTCGGCATGGCGACCAGCCTCGTCGAGTGCTCTCTGGCGCAGCTCTACAAACGCTCAGAGGGTGACGGCACCTATCGCGGCGGGCCCGCGCGCTCGATCATCCACGGGCTCGGTGAAGACTATCGCTGGCTCGCCATCGTCTACGCGGTCTGTCTGATCGCCGCCTTCGCCATCGGCTTCAACGCCTTCCAGGGCAACACGGTGGCCGGCGCCGCCCAGGACAGTCTCGGCATCGACCGCATCTGGACCGGCCTTCTGCTGACGGTGGTCACCGGCTTCATCGTCTATGGTGGCATCCACCGTATCGCCAAGGTCGCCGACGTGGTCGTGCCGGTGATGGCGTTCGGCTACATCGCCATGGCGCTGGTGATCATCCTGATCAATATCGGCAGCATTCCGGGCGTGCTCTATTCGATCGTCGCCAACGCCTTCGGCTGGGAGGAAGCGGTCGGCGGCGGCATGGGTGCCGCACTCGCGCAGGGGCTTCGGCGCGGCCTGTTCTCGAACGAGGCGGGACTCGGCTCGGCCCCCAACGTGGCGGCGACCGCGGATGTCGGTCATCCGATCAGCCAGGGCATCACGCAGTCTCTCTCGGTGTTCATCGACACCATGATCATCTGCACCTGCACCGCCCTCGTCATCCTGCTCGGCAGCGTCTACACCCCCGGCGCCGAAGGGGTCGACGGCATCGTTCTGACCCAGCAGTCGCTGGTCTCCCATGTCGGCGACTGGGCGCAGTATTTCCTGACCTTCGCGATCCTGCTATTCGCCTTCAGCTCGATCATCTACAACTACTATCTCGGCGAGAATGCCCTTTCCTTCATGACCGAGCATCCGGCCTCGCTGCATGTGCTGCGGGTCGTGGTCATGGGCATCGTGCTGCTCGGCGCGACGGCGCCCGGCGCGACGTCGGTGTTCTTCTTCTCCGATCCGATGATGGGCATCCTCGCGGTCGTGAACCTGCTGGCGCTGATGATGCTGTTCCCGACGGCCCTACGCATCCTCAACGATTTTCGCGCGCAGCTGAAGGCCGGGGTCGATCATCCGATCCTCGATCCCGACAAGTTCCAGGATCTCGACATCGACCGCACCGCCTGGACCGGCAAGGCCACCACGGCCGATTGAGAACGGGGCTCCGGGGCTGCCCTGCCGCAGCCCCGGAACGCCCGGCTAGAGCACCGTCAGATCAGGTTGGTTCATATCCGGCCTTCTTGAGATAGTTTTGGCACTCGTCGGCTGAGAATTGGTCGAGGAGTTTTCCGATGTGTCGCCAAAGTCCGTCAACGTTTCGTTCAGCCGCCTTGGGCTTCCCCTCTCCAAGGTGGCGTAGACCACCTCATGGACTTGGACCTTGGGTGCCAGAGGCGATGGTTTGCGCCCTGGTTCTCGGACGGGGGATCTGTTCGGGTGGAACGCGGATCAGATGCTGTGATGACCGAGTTCGGATGGCTCGATACTCGGGTGCGCAGGCCATTCTTGTGATGGCATGACTCCGCCGGGGCTCACCGGCAGTCGTCCAGCCGCACCTCGTAGCCCTGTTCGGTGAGGGCGGCGACCACGCGGTCGATCTGTTCCTCGCCGCGCATCTGGAGGACCAGGCTGACCAGGGTCGAGCGCACCGAGGAGCCGCCGAAGGCACGCTGGTGCTCGATGTCGACGATGTTGCTGTCGAGCTCGCCGAGCACGCGGGTGAGTTCGGCGAGCGCGCCCGGCACATCGCTCAGCTCGACGCCGAGCCTGACCAGCCGGCGGGTCCTCACCATGCCGCGCTGCAGGATCGAGGACAGGATCATCATGTCGATATTGCCGCCGGACAGGACGAGGACGACGCGCCTGCCCCGGAACGGTTCGGGCTCTGCGCGAACGGCGGCGAGGGAGGCAGCGCCGGCCCCTTCGACCACGGTTTTTTCGATTTCCAGAAGATCGAACACCGCCTGCTCGATCCGCTCCTCGCCGACCGCGATCATGCGATCGACATGTTTTTTGATCAGCGGCAGGGTCAGACCGCCCGGCGACTTCACCGCGATGCCCTCGGCCACGGTCCCGGGTCGAGCGTCGACTGCGGAACGCCCATCATAGGCGTCGACCACCGAGGCGTAGCGTTCCGCCTGCACGCCGATCACCTCGACGTCGGCGGCAGCTCCCTTAATCGCAACGGCCATGCCGCCGATCAGCCCGCCGCCGCCGACCGGCACGACGACCGCATCGATGTCCGAAACGCTGTCCACGATCTCGAGGCCGACGGTGCCCTGGCCTGCGATCACGCGCGGATCGTCGAAGGGATGGACGAGGGTGAGGCCGCGCTCGGCCGCGAGCTTTTCGGTAAAGGCGCGGGTCTCGTCGAACTGATTGCCGTACAGCAGCACGTCCGCGCCGTGCACCCTCGTCTGCTCGACCTTGGCGTTCGGCGTCGAGCGCGGCATGACGATGGTGGTCGGCACGCCGAGCCGCTTGCCATGATAAGCGAGCGCCTGAGCGTGGTTGCCCGCCGACATGGCGATCACGCCGCGCGCCGTCTCCGCCGCGCTCATCTGCAGCAGACAGTTGAGCGCGCCGCGCTCCTTGAAGGACGAGGTGAACTGCAGGTTTTCGAACTTTAGGAACAGGTCGCAGCCGGTCAGCAGCGACAGCGTTTCCGAGCGCAGGCAGGGGGTCAGCGCGATCTGCCCCTTCAAACGCGAGGCCGCGTCGCGAATGTCGTCAAGCGTGATGGCCATAGGCTTGCCTCGGGCAGGCGGCGATCGGGTGGACGTTCCCGACCGACATGCACCATGGCCGGCGATGGATGGCAAGCGGCGGGACGCCGCAGTCGTCCTTGCATACCCCGACCTGGTCCGCTCGAAGCCTCACCGCGTCAGGACGTTTCGCCCTCTTGTTGGAAAGGGAACCAGCTGCCGCTTGACGCCGATAAGCGGAAACGAACGCGACTTCAGGTTGGTGCACAGGAACGGACGTTAAACCTCATTCATCCTCGCCGAATCATTACCAAGCGGCTTTGCCAGCTCAAGCCTCATCAACGGGATTTTTCAATACCATTTGCATGAGTTCAAATGCGTCACCTCCAAGATCGAAAGCGCCCATGCGCAACCATCCCAACCGACAATAGTATTCCGTGAGGCGACCCCGCCGAACATAGAGATAGAGATTAGAGAGGCGTTTTTGCCGCGTCCAATCGCATGCCGCTTCGATAAGCGTTTGGCCAATCATTTTCCCGCGCTCATGTGACGGAACAAACAAACTCGACAACCACGGCGTAAGGTCCCGCCGGCCCTCCAAGTCGCACTCGACAACTGAAACGGTGCCCACGGGTCGGCCATTCGATAATGCGATAATGATGGTTTGGTTCTTCGCGCCAACTATTTGGTTACACCAGAAGAGGGTATCGGAAAGGTCATACCCTTGTGATTTCCCCCACGCATCATTGAGCCACTTGGCCACCACGGGCAGGTGCGGTGACTGGTTATCCAACTCAGCGATGTCAAAGTCACGAATGACCTTCATGCCCTTAAGACTAGCCGAATTCTACGATGATGTCCGTTTCTGCCGGGCCGAGGCCCCAGACATTGCGCAGATCAGGATCACTGACTACCGAAGTGGGTTACCATCATTAAGCAGGAAGATCTCCCAGCGCCCACTATTTCCGGTAGCTCCCGACACTACAGGCAGTCCTGGCTTCCGACGCGAGTTAACCGCCGCATTGCTGACGCGAGCCAAGGTGGGCGCTACCGGGGAAGGAGTGCCATTACCGTAATCATCCGGTGAAGGACGCGTCTATGCAGCCTTTTGCAGCTGCTCTGCCTTCCAATACCACGGCAGCAACTGATCGAGCCTTCGGGCGGGATGCTCGGCGATGCGTTTGAGGACGTCGGCGAGCCAAGCCTGGGGATCGATGTCGTTCAATTTTGCCGTCCCGATGAGGGTGTACATGACGGCGGCCCTGTCGCCGCCGCGGTCGGATCCCGCGAATAGCCATGACTTTCTTCCGAGGGCCAAACCTCCGAGCGCCCGTTCGGCCGAATTGTTCGTGAGGCGGATCCTGCCGTCCTCGAGAAAGCGGGCGAAGCCATCCCAGCGTCTCAGCATGTAGTCGAACGCTTTGGCGACGGCGGCATGCTTGGAGAGCTTGGCGCGCTCCTCGCGCATCCAGGCCTCGAGTTCGGTCATCAAGGGCGCGCTCTTTTCCTTTCCGATCCTCGGACGCTCCCCGGCTGGCCGGCCGTTGATCGCACGCTCGATGTCGAACAGGACGTCGATCCGCTTGACCGCCTCCAGCGCCATGGGTGAGATCACGAGCCGTTTCCTGCTTCGAGCCTGTTTCCTGAGATCGGCGAGCCCGAAAAATTGCCTGCGGCTGCCCCGCCTGCAGGAGCGCAGCTCCGAAGGTCGGGCATGGCAGGCCGGATCTTCGCCGCGATGCGGCTGCAGACCGGGATCTGTGCGCCCAGCACAGCGCCGGTGTAATCGGCCCCGGCGCACGCTCGGGATCGAGCAGCGGGTTGAAGCCGCTGTAGGCGTCAGCCTGCAGCACGCCGGCGAAGTCCGCCAGATGGCGCGGCGGGTGCTCGCCCTTGCGATTGCGCGAATAGCGAAAGAACACGGCCGGCGGATCGGGGCCGCCGAACGGCCGATCGTCTCGGACATGGGCCCAGGCTGTCGCCTTTCTGCATTGCCCCTTGGCCAGCACCCGGATCGGGGTGTCATCCCCGCCTGCAGGCCTGGAAGGCCGAAGGTCGGGCCCGCCATGCCGGATCTTCGGGGCTTCGCCCCTGCAGACCGGGACATCGGCATGCAGCCGATCAGCCTTGAGCACATGCGCCTCGATCAGATCGACCAAGGGCCTGAGCACCACCGTGCACGCGCCGACCGGATCGGCCAGGGTCGACAGGCTGAGATCGACACCCTCCCTGGCGTAGCGCTCGCTCTGGCGATTGGGCGGCTGATGCACGCCATATTTCTCGAACAGGATCATGGCCAAGAGGCTCGGCCCGGCGAAACCGCGCGGAATCACATGAAAGGTGCCGGCGGCTGGAAGATGCTCCCGCAATGCCGGCAGGTGAATTTTTCCCGGACATACTGGATCACCTTCCATTGCCGCGGGATGACCTCGAGCGTCCCGGTGACGTCCTCGCCAAGCTTGGCAAGCCTCGTCGATCCGCAGCAGTCGCAGGACGTCGGACCGGGGAGCACCATCCGTTCGCGCGGCAGATGCTCGGGAAAGGCTTTCCCGACGGCTTCCTGCGCGTGAAGGCCTTGACCTCGGTCCCAGCTTCCTCCGCCGCCATCTCCGCCTTGAGCTCGTCTTCGGTGGCGCTCGCCTCGAGCTCTTCCAGCTCGAGCTCCATCTGGTCGAGAAGCCGTGCCTTCCGCTCGGAACGCTGGCCGTGGAGCTCACGCCGAAGCTTCTCGATCTGCAGCTTCAGCGAGGCGATCAGGGCATCGGTGCTCGAAACCCTGGCCTCCGCGGCAACACCCGTCGACAGATACGCGCGAACGCCCGACGGCACCGGGATCATCGTCGGTCCAGAACCTTGAGTACCCGCGCCAGGGCGCCGGCGTCGACGATCACCCGACCGCCAGGCGCCGGGTAGCTGTTATCGTCGTCGTCATCCGGGTCATCATCCCGGGTGATGATCGCCGGCACCAAAGAGGGCTCGTCCGGCGCCATACCCAAACGGCCTTCCCGGAAAGCCTTCCGCCACCTGAACAAAAGCGATCGCGAAATGTCGTGCCGCCGCGCTGTCGCCGGGACCTGCCGATGACCGCGGTAGCTCTCCTCGACAATCCGGAGCTTCTCCTCGAGGCTCCGGCGACGACGCCAACCGGTGTCCACGACCTCCAGCCGGCAAGTCTGGGCACTGTGACTATCCATAGGCATAGCCACACTCAGCAGCAGATTGCGCAAGATCGTTGGGCGGCTCTCATCGGATGGCTACTCTTGATCCAAGCTTAGCCTCGCTCTATGCCCGGACGACGTCGATCGGATCCCACTGCACTCAAGATTTGGAATGCCATTCCCCTTGAAGCCTTCTGGCAAGCGATTGCGCGAGCTCCACCCGGAAAGGGAACGACCGCGCAATGAACTCCGCTTTCGACAGGTTGTGAAACGGGACCAGATCTCGCACGCCGCAAGGTCGTCGAAAGCGTTGACGTTTCGTCGGCCCGGGGACCGCGGTCAGGATTGCTGCTGCAATGAGCTGGGCAGAATCAGAGACTCGCAAAGCGATTGAGGAGCGTTTCGAGTTCCGATATGTTCACTGGCTTCGTGAGGACCGCCACCATGCCGGCTTCAAGGCATCGGACATGGTCATCAGGATCGGTATGTCCGGTGAGCGCGATGATCGGCGGCGCCTTCATGCCAGAGCCTCCACCTTCTTCCATTACCGTTCTGGCGGCCGTCAGACCATCCATTACCGGCATTTCACAATCCATGAAGACCGCGTCATAGCTGCACTCCTGGAGGGCAGCGACGGCCTCTTGGCCGTTCGACACAGCATGAACCGAACAATCGAAATCCTCGAGGAATTCGACCATGATGGATCGCAGCATGCGATCATCTTCGGCGACGAGGACGTTCATGAGAGTCATACTCCTTTCGGTTCAGTTCGACTCGATCTGCGTCAGATAAGAGCCGCCATGAGCAAGGGGATTCAAACGTTGTCGGCATATGGTCAACTTTGCACCACCTCCTCGAGTGCATGCTTGGTCTCCGCGAAAACCCGCCGCAGGCTTGCGCTCTGGCCGGACCAGTCGCCCTGGGTTCGGGACTGGCTTTGATCCTTGGTGACCGCTTTGGCATCCGCCTCGAATTGCTTCGCCAAGCTGGACAACCGCATGGCCCCCAGCTGACCGGCAGAAGATTTGAGTGCATGGGCCGCACTCGCTGCTTTGTCGAAGGTTCCTTCTTCAATGCCCCTGGCGATGTTGTCGACGTAGGTGGCGGCATCTTCCAAAAAGATGTTCAGGATCGATGCAAAGTCGTCTTTCATCATCGACCGAACATTGTCGAGCGCCGAGCGGTCGAGCACCGGGTGCGGATTCTCGCCATGTTCGACTGCCGTCACCTTCCGATCGGATATACGGCTCTGAGCTGGCTCAGCAGCGACATCGGGCATTCTTGCGACCTTGTCTTTGCAGCCCGGCAAATTGGGCGCGGACAGCGTGGACGGTGGCACCCTTGCCTCAGGTTTCGCGAGGTCGGACCGCCCTTGCAAAGCCGACGGACTTTCCAATTTTGAGGGCTGCAGGTTCTTGTCCAGCCACTTACCGAGTGTCGTGACGAAGTCGGCTTTCCGGACAGGCTTCGACATATAATCATGCATGCCGGCACCGAAACACCGCTCTCTGTCGCCTGGCATCGCATTCGCCGTGAGTGCGATGATCGGCGTCGATCGGATTTCTCCGTTCTTCGTCATTTCGCAGATCTTCGAAGTTGCCCGAAATCCGTCCATGATCGGCATCTGACAATCCATCAGGATTGCGTCGAATTCCTTTGCACCGACGGCCTGGACGGCTTCCTCTCCATTCTCTGCCTGTTCTACCATGCATCCCAGATCTTCCAGAACCTGCGTCGCGAAGGTTCGATTGACTCGATTGTCTTCGACCAGCAGCACCGAACATCCTTCGAATTTGCCGCGCCGGTCTGCTTTTGTCGGCGCGCTGCTTTCAGGTCCCTGCTGTTCTCCCATCGCCGGATGCACAGCCCGAACAATACTGTCCTCCTCCTCGGCAAAGGCTGCAGGCGCTCCGGTGTTCGCACCGTCGTGACCAATGCCGCCTTCGATAATCGCCGCAACAGGCCTGGGACCTGGGGCCTGGGGTTCGCTTTTCGGTATTGAACGGCAAATCGAGGCCACCTCGTCGATCAGTCCCGCAAGCCGTATCGGTTTGGAGATGACAGACGAGACGCCATGATGCGCCTTCAGTCTTGCCAGATGCTCGCTGCCGGCGTTGGCGCACAGGATCAACGGCGTTCCCGATAGAGTCGGATCATCGGCGATTGCCGAAGCGAGCGCGACGCCGCCCTTTCTCGGCATCACTTCATCCGCGAGGACCAAAGCAAAGGCAACTCCGTCGATTGCCGCTTCATGTAGCGCGCCTAACGCAGACGAATAGTTCGCTGCCGTGACGCAATCCAATCCCACAGATCCGAGCTGCTCGGAGAGAAGCTTGCAGTTGATCGGAAGATCGTCGACGATCAGGACACGCTTGCCAGCAGCATCGCTTGGCATGTTCCCGTCCGTTCTCTTCGTCTCGTCTGCCGGAAGGAAGAGGTCGACTTCAAAAACCGACCCCTTTCCCAAGGCACTCTTTAGGCGGAAGCTGCCACCCATGGCATCGACCAGCTTCCTGACGATCGAAAGCCCGAGCCCCGCACCACCAAAAGCCCTGCTGTCCGTGCCATCACCCTGCACGAACCGCTCGAAAACCCTGCTCTGCAGGCTCTCATCGATGCCGGGGCCAGTGTCGGAAACGGCGAATCGCAACGCCACGAGACCGTCAGCCGACGTCGCCTGAGCGATCGGCTCGGCGGATACGACGACTTCACCGTCGACGGTGAACTTCAAGGCATTGCTGATTAAATTGGCTAGAATCTGGCGTAGCCGCCGCGAATCGGCGACGACATGATGCGGAAATTCAGGCGTAAGGTACATGACGAGTTCGAGCCCGCGTTCAGCGGCCAACGGAGCGAACTGCTTGCCTAAGTCGTCAAAGAGGACAGCGACGTCGATGGGCCCAGCCATGAGTTCGACCGTTGCATCTTCAACTTGGGAGAAATCGAGCATGTCATCGATCAGTGTCAGAAGATGCTCGGCGGAACCCAGCACAGTCTCAGCGTAGCCACGCTGCTTTCTCGAAAGCTCCGTATCAAGAAGCAGTTCGCTCATACCGATGATACCGTTCATCGGCGTCCGAATTTCATGGCTGATCGTCCCTAGAAACTCGGACTGGCTTTGCCTGGCTTTTCGTGCATCATCCAAGACGAGGTCGAAACGATGGCTCTGTTTGAAATTGAGAGCCATGATGCCGCCCAGAGCAAGAACTGAGATGAAGCAGGCACCCAATATCGGAACCGGCGTCGAGGCAAACCAGGCCGGCACGCTGGTATCGCTTATCGATGCAAACACCAATGTGATGCTTTGATCACCGAGCGGCAAAGACAACTGACTGTAGAGACCTGTCTTGCCGTCGTCGACAGAATGCGAACGGTTGTCGCCGATGGTAATCCAAACGTCCGACGTTTGATAAGAAGCTTGCATCCTTAGAAGGCTGCCGCTCGATCCATCACTCCGCAGAAGATCCCTCAGACTGACGACAGCGAAAAGGTGACCGCGTAGCTGCGGACCGCCCTTAAGGCGAATCGCGTCGAAAACGGGCACGTAAAAGGTTGCGGTCCAGGTACTCTCCGGCGCCGTCCCCCTAGGCATACTCACACCAAGACGTGCCTCGATCACACCCTCCCGAAACCCTTTCCACAGAAGTAGATCCGCTGGTTCCTGTCCATTGAATCGCTTGATGATTCCCCGATTGCCGGCTGTCATGGGTTCGCCATCAGTAGCGGCAAGAATCAATGCGGGATCAGCTTCACCATCAGCAGCGACTCCGTTATCGACAGGGATCCAGCCAATGGCGTTCATCGCCATGTCGACATCATCGAGTGCTGCAGGACCGGACAACCATCGATTCGCTAGAACAGCGAACTCCTTTTCCTCAATCACCCGCGAGGTACTGTAGAGAGCTCGAAACGCTTCCAGAGTTTGAATGGGCCACTGGACGCGACGCTCGATGATGGTCATCCGGCTGTCGACGGCGCCCTCGAAGCCGGCTTCCATTTTCTTCGACATGTCGACGTGAACATATCCAAGAACTGCGATCAGCGAGCCAATGCAGATGGCAACGAGAAGATCCGCCGTTCGGGCGGCGGAAAAGATGCCGTTCATGCGATCGTCACCAATCGATGTCCGGTTCGCTGCGGACAAGCGCGATCGCCTGGTTCCCTTTTTCGTTATAGGTCAGCTTGTCGAAACAGAGCATGTTGGCCTGAGCAATGCCGCGGCCATGATTGTCGCCGGCACGGGCCGGATCGATCACCAGATAGTCCTTCCAGCGGAATCCCCGACCCTGATCGGTGATCACGACATAGATACCATCTGCCTTTCGAGCGAGAACGGCTTCCACGACCTTCTCAGGGTGGTTCTCGAGTCGATGCTGAACCTCTTCACGCCACCGCCCTTGGTTAAGCAGCTCCGTCTTGCCGTCGTAGCCGATCTCGGCCGAGCCGTGTTCGACGGCGTTGGTCAACAGCGCCGCCAGCCCTGGAAGCGTTCGCTCGGGATCAGGGAAGCAGTTTGCCATGAACACGGCGAGGCCCTCGGCGTCGTCCAGCGTTCGGCAGCTGAATTTGCAGGTCTGAATGAGTTCGAAGCTCTGCCGGTGCTGCTGCAGCTCGCTACGCAGCGTACGTTGCTTTTGGACCTGGCGTGTCGCCGCATTGAGAACCGACCGCAGAAGCACCGCGTCCAATGGCTTCGTCAGATAGTAGAAAACACCGGCATCGATACCCTCCCGCATCTGCTCCGGGCGATCGGCACCAGTCAGCATGATCACCGGTATGCGGCGCAACCTGCTGTCGCTTTGCAGGCGCCTTGCCACCGCCATGCCATCCATCACGGGCATTTCCCGATCGAGCACCATGACATCGAAGCGCTCCGGCTCCGCTTCGAGCATGTCCCAGGCCGCCTGGCCATGACTGGCGGTCGACGTGTCGTAACCGAGATCTCGGATCTGACGTTCGAGATACATCAGACCAACACGATCGTCATCGACTGCGAGCACCTTTATGGGCTGGCCTGGATGATGCCTTGCGTCAGTTTCGGCGTCAGTCTGCGAGAGCTCAGGTTCTGCCAACATAAGATGCTCGTTCCTGCGAGGTCAGATTCAGAAACATCTCATCTTTCGGTAAACGCCGTCTTAATCGACTGACGAATTGGTTTCAGAAGATAGTCGAGAATCGTCTTCTCGCCCGTGATGATATCAGCCATGACGGTCATGCCCGGCAGGATCGTGTTGGTTTGCGGATCGGTGCCGACATGGTTTTGCTCGAGCCTGACGCGCCCCTGGTAGAAACGCTCCCCTCGATCACCGACGAACGTCGTCGCCGAGATCGACTCCAGCCGCCCGGAGACGGAGCCGTAGCGGCCGAAATCATAGGAACTGACCCTCACCTGAACTGGCTGCCCCAAACTCAGATGGCCGACGTCCTGCGGGGCGATTCGCACGTCGACCATCAGCTTCTCGTCCAAAGGGACCAATTCGGTGATGATCTGTCCCGGCGCCAGAACAGCACCGACCGTGTTGACCGTGAGGCCTTTCACCACCCCTCGAACGGGTGCTTCGACGGTCAATCTGTTCGACCGATGCCGGAGCTTGGCGACGACCTCACGATTCTGCCGCAGTTCCGCGTCGATATCGTCGAGCTGACGATAAGCGTCGTCGCGATGATTGGCATCCAGCGAGGAGAGGCGATTCTCGAACTCGTAGAGCGTTACCTTCGCCTGACGGATCTGGTTCTCGAGTTCGGTGAGCTCGCCCAGAAGACTGTTCAGCTGCCGCTCGGTCTCGATCAGCTTGGAACGGGCAAGATAACCTTGCTGAAACAGTTTCTTGTGGCGTTTGTGGAGGTCGGAAACCAGTTCCAGCTCCTGCGCGACCGTCTGCTTGCGTGCCTGAAGGAGAGCAACCGTTTCGTTCTTCTGCGTGATCTGGGCACTGACGATCTTCTTTTCGTTCCGGCGGGCTTCGAGCATGCTTCGGAAGCTCTGATATTGCTGCTGAAGATAGCGGTCCGACGCATCTTCGAATGCTGAGAAGTCCGGTTCGCGATCCGCGATGAACGCTCGAAGTCGCTCGGCCTTGACGCGCAGCGACAATTGCTTGCTTCGCGCACGTTTAAGATCTTCCTGAATCCCCGAGGCATCAAGCACGACAAGTGGAGCACCCTGTTCCACGATCTGACCATTCCGAATCAGAATCTCTGCCACCCGTCCGCCTTCGAGGTGTTGAACGGTGCGCTGCGATCCTTCCGGCACGACTTCGCCGGGCGCCCGGGACATTTCACTGATTTTGGCCTGCGCTGACCAGGCAATGAAAACGAGGATCGCGATACTGACGGTGAGCAGCGTCAGCCTGACGAGCCGAAGATTGGAGACCTCCTCCAGCCTCGTCGACTGGGCCAGATATCGAAGCTGCACATCGCGACCATAGCCGCGAGCCGGGAAGATGTTCATCGAAACAGGCCTTCCTTGAACGAGACGATCCTAACCATCACGACCTATGCGGCATCCATCATGCCGAAGATCATGTCCGGCGAGCCGACGCCCGGCTGTTGACCGTGACGGAGAAGTACGGCCCTGTCGGCAAGGCGCAGAAGATCGGCACGATGAGCTGCGAGGAGGATAGTCCTTTGACCTCGTTGCTTGATGACCATGCTTTTCAATGCCTGTCCCGCCCTGCCGTTGAGGAGAGAATTTGGAAGCTCGTCGATCGCAACCAGCTGCGTGTCCTGGAGAAATGCACGCGCCAGACTCAATCGAAATGCGAGACTGGACGACAGTATGGTTCCGCTCTTACCAATTCGGGTCGAAAGCTGCTCTGGCAGCTCCGCAACCTCCGCCGCCGCGTCGACCAGTTCGAGGGCTTCCCAAATAGTGCATTCCCTGGCTGCAGGTGCCGCAAGCCGTAGATTTTCGGCGATCGAGCCGGCAAACAGGTCAGGACGCTGCGGGACATAAGCCAACTGTCGGCGCAGCTGGATCGGGTCCAATTGGCGCAGATCGAATCCATCGAGTCGCACCGCCCCCGTCTGCGGCTGATAGAGACCGCGCGCCAGCTTCAGGATGGTGCTCTTTCCAGTTCCGTTGCTGCCGGTAATCACGACGAGCTCGCCCGGCTTCGCCTCCAGCGTGAAGTCTCTGATGAACGCATCCTGCGCAGCTGTGTATCGAAAGGCCACGTTTTGAAATGAAATGCGTCCCTTGATGTGTCGAAACGATCCGCCGGCGCTCATGACTGCTTCGGTTTCGAGATCCATTAGATTGTTGACTTGAACGATGCTGTTCCTGAGTTGCTCAAGTCGGGGAACGATCGCGCAAAGGCTTTGAAATGGGGAGAGGATGCGCCATACGAGGATCATCGAGGCGACGAGCGCCCCCGTGCTGATGGCCGCTTCGCGTGCGAGCACGACGCCGAGACCGAGAGTCGTCGTCGCTGCCAACAGGCTGATGGCGTGGCCGGCATGCTCACCGATCAAGCCAAGGAAGGACAGCTTGAAATTGTTGACGCACTCACGTCCAGAGAGCTCGCGATACATCGCCGCCCATCGGTCCGTCAGGCCATTCGCTCGAATTCCTTCTATCTTCTCGAAAGTTTCGATCAGAAATCTGTGGCGGGCTGAACTAGCCTTCGCTGCTTCACGCATCTCATGGCGAACGCGGCCAAGAACTAAATAAAATGCCATAATGTAGAAACCGATCGCCAACAGCGGCACGGCGACCATGACCCCTGCAATACTGCCCAGCACCAACAGTGCAACGACGACGAACGGTATTTCGAGGAAGGACAGAAAAACCGACCCGCTGAAAAAGTCCCGCAGCGACTCGAAGGTCTTGATGCGCGCGATCTGTGCAGATACCGACGCGCGCTCGATCGCGGCGGGCGGCATGCCGAAGAGTTGCTCGAAAGTCGTATTGTTGACAATATTATCAATTCTCGATGCCAGCCAAGCGAGGCTCCTCGATCGGAGCGCGCGCAGTATCGCCTCCGTGCCGATCGCGATCGACACACCTATGACCAGGAAGGAAAGCGTTTCTGTCGATTGGCTGGCGATAACCCTGTCGTAAACAAGCATGATGAATATCGGTGTCGACAAAGCGACAAGATTGAGCAACAAGCCGATAGCCAGAATTTGAGCGAACAGGCTTCGGAAACGTCCGAGAACCGCGGCGAACCAGCTTCGCCCGCTTGCTTGACGGGCAATCCGCGATGCTGGATCGCTCTGGCTACGATATGGCTTGAAAAAGTATGCGCACCCATTCTTCTGCGCTTGAGCATCGTGTCTTTCGAGATGCCTTATCTCACCCGAGGTGCCATCGTAGATGCAGAAGAGTCGATCCCCGTCGCTGTCCTCGATGACCTCGAGAAGAACCTGGGCCTCGTCCTGGCGTTCCAGCGCACCGCCCTTCGGAATGAACAGACAGGGCAGAAGCCGCTCTTCAACGTCCGCGATACAAAGCTGCGCCGTCTGTGGCCGGTACCCCACGTGGGCGACAGCGTTGAGGAGGGCGAGGAGGTCGAAAGGTCGCGCTTCTCTCGGAAGACAAGGAACGATTTTCTGGAGGTCGGCTCGTCGGTCGAGAGCGGTTGTCAATATGCAAAAGCACTTGTTCAACGCTCCGATATCGGATTCTTGCATCCAGACCGAACTGCGAAGCTCGTCAAGCAGAGATTCACCGCGTTCGATGCTTTCAGGTCGATCGACAGCCAAGCAGGACGCTATGACACTGGCGTTCATGCTCTGAGTTCACGATAGAAATGAATGTTGCTCTGGCCAGATGTGTGACGATCATCCTGGGTGAGACCACCAGCGGTCAAGATCAGATGCCGGGAAGCGAGGCCTCGTAGATTGAGATCATCGGATACCAGCACCATCGCGACCTTGCCGCCTATTCGACCCAGCAACGAGAAGAGAAGGTTGTAGCCTTCCTGGTCGATTCCACGGTCCGCATTGTCGAAAAGCACGACGCGAGGTTTGAGAGCTAGTGAACGCGTGATGGCGATACGCTGCTTCAAGCCCGGAGGGATACCATCGGCGATCGTCCCCTCGAGTCGAGTATTGAAACCGTCAGGAAGGCGTGCCAAGTCCTTGTCAATACCGAGGAGCTTAGCCACTTCGAGGGCTTGTGCATCCGGCACGATGCCAAAGCGGGTGATGTTTTCTCGCACGGTACCACGGAAAATTAGTCCCTCGGTCGAGATCAAGCCAACACGATTCATCAACTCTCTTGGATCGAAGGCAACCGTGGGACTGCCATCGATCAGGACTTTGCCTTCACCCGGCGGATAAACGCCGGCGATCATCTTCAGCAGCGTCGACTTGCCAGCACCCTGTTCGCCGGAAAGCGAAATGATCTCGCCTGGGCACAACTCAAGATCAACATGTTGGAAGAGGAGGTAGTCGTCGGAGAACCCGAAGCCGACATTCTCAAGGATCAGTTCACCTCGCTTCGCTGCGATCTCAACATCCTCTCGGGCCTTGGCTGTCGTCGGCAAGTCGAAAAGACTGGCAGCCTGCGCGTAGGTCAGACGAAAACTCTGGTACTGGATCCAGAGGAAGAGTGCTTTTTGAACCGGCTGCATTAGTCTGCCCGATAACAACAGACTCGCGATCAACGCGCCGACCGACAAGTAGTGATCGATCACCATCAATGCGCCAGCACTGATCACACTCGCAATCATCACATGGGAAGCGACGGTTCCCAGATTTGCAAGGTGAGATGCGACTCGCGATACCTTGTAGTTGGCAGTGCAAGATGCAGCTTCGAGCGTCTCATAGCGTCTGAGAAACATCCCCTCCAGCGCCATGGCCTTAATCGTATGGACCCCCTGAAGTGCTTCGATGAGAAAATCGTAGCGCTTGTCGTCGGTGTCGCCACGCTCCGCCAGGCGCCGATTGAGTTTCACCCCAGCGAAAGCGACCAGCCCGCCGAAAATCAAAATCACGGCGACAGGAACCAATGCTAGATAACCGGCAATGTATGCGATCAGTACGAGAAAGACGAAGACGAAGGCCACCTCGAAGAGCGTCGTTATCGACTGCCCCGAGAAGAAATCCTTGAGCTGCCCTATGGCGGCCATCCGGTGAACGCTTCCGGCGACGCCATGGTCGGGCAGTCGCGAAAGATTGGCCGACATAAGATGCTCTATAGCATCGCACGCAACACGATGTTCAAAGGCCGCGCCACTCCATCCGATCATGTAGGCACGCATCAGCCTCAGCATCACTTCGAGGGTGAGGGCGATGACGACTCCGACTATGAGAACGGCCAGGGTGCCTGTATCTTCGCTCGGCAGAATCCGATCATAGACCTGAAGGGTCATGATCGGCAGAGCCAGTGACAGAATGTAGATCGCGAGTGTCGAGATAACGAGATCGAACAATCGTCCGGTCGAAAGCTCACGCCTGGAGAGGCTGATGGCGGCGGACACGTCCAACTAACCGAAAAGGCCGCCGCCAAGCGGCTGATCGATCTGGATGTCGGTGAGCATGCCGATGCCTTCGGACACCAGGCCCGATGGCTCCGGAAGCACGTCAGCGTCAGAATCCGAAGCGCTCGTCGCGAGATCAACCAAATCGGTGCTACCCTCGGTGAGATCGAGATCGCCCAGCATATTGTCGCTTTCCGCGTCGAGCGCAGCAGTCATGTCGCTTTCGACATCCTCGATCATGCTTCCCATCGCGTCCAAGTCCAAAACGATGTCACTGACCAGCGTCTCCGATTCACCCTCGGGCGAAAGCGAAACCGCCTCCGAAACACCGTCCGAAGCGTCCGAAAGCAAGGTCGACGTCGCCGACGACGTCTCGACAGGGTCCAGAACCGCCGTCGCCAAGCGACGTCTCATCCCCGAGCAGGTCCGTCGACACCAGAACGTCCGTGTCCTCGCCATCACCCTCGGGCGAAAGCGAAACCGCCTCCGAAACACCGTCCGAAGCGTCCGAAAGCGACGAGGTCGGCGCCGACAGCGCATCCTCGACGCCCGTCAGGTCCGAAGAAACACCGTCCACCGCGACACCGTCCTCCAAAACCCCGTCGCCCGAAACATCCACCGCAAGGTCGACGTCGCCGACGACGCTCTCGACAGGGTCCAGAACAACCTCCACCCCGCCGTCGCCAAGCGACGTCTCATCCCCGAGCAGGTCCGTCGACACCAGAACGTCCGTGTCCTCGCCATCACCCTCGGGCGAAAGCGAAACCGCCTCCGAAACACCGTCCGAAGCGTCCGAAAGCGACGAGGTCGGCGCCGACAGCGCATCCTCGACGCCCGTCAGGTCCGAAGAAACACCGTCCACGATGTCGCCGACCACTCCATTCTCTCCATCGAGCGCTGCCGGCAGATCACTGGATAAGGAAGCGCTGTCCTGCTCGCCCTCTTCCCCCAACATGCCGCCTACAGCCGGAGCGCTTTCGACGACCGACTCGACCGCGTCGAGCAGATGATCGGCGCCGTTCGTCTGACCGTCCCCGATCGAAATGCCGAGATCTGGAAGATCTAGCGAAGCCTCGATGTCCACGTCCCCAATGATGCTTTCGATAGCATCGAGGTCCGCCTGGACCGGACCCTCTGCAACGGGAAGGTCGACGAGGCTCTGATTGACGTCGATCGTCAAATCGCGATCGTTCAGCCCATCGTCGACTTGTGAACCCGCGCTGACGAGGGCGTTTAGATCCAGAAGCGAAGAGGTATCGAGATCATCTATGGCATTTTCGAGTTCCGAGAGGTCATCGAGGAGATCTTCCGCGACATCCACGACTTCATCGACGGCACCCACGACTTCATCGACGACGCTATCCTCGGAGAGGAGTTGATCGACGATCTCCACGCCGGTTTCAATGGCACCCCCGACCAGATCCGTGCCGGCGCCGGCGAGGGTGACTACCGACAGATCGACAGCACCGTCGGCGATCTCGAGATCGATGGCACCGTCGAGATAGCCGTCCAACGCATCGACGTCGGCGTCGACATCGATCGAAATCGATAGGGACGGGTCGATGTCTCCGAGGCCGTCTTCCAAAGGCGGGTTAGGGACGGGCGGCAAGGGTATTGGTCCCTCGGGCGCTTCAAAGATGGTCACTGTTTCCTGGGACGTGTTTTCATCGACCGCGACAGGGGCGGCATTCACCACGGCGGTTTCGTCGCCGCCGGCAATGAACGGCGCCGAACTCCCGGCGACATTGGCGATTTCCACGGGCTGCTGCACGGGCCCTCGGACATCGCTCCCATCCACAGACGCGAGCTCAGCAGCACCGGAATCGTAACGATTGGCCGCTTCGATTTCCTCGTCGGTGGTCGGCACGGTGCCTGTCGCCGCGCTGGTCACCGTCGCAAGGGTCAGGGAATCATCGATCAGGATATTCGACGCCTGAGACGCCGGGTCCGCGAGTGCACCGATCCGATCGGCCTGCATGATCAAGTGATTGAGATTGCCCGAGCCGACGAGGCTTTCGCCAACACCATCCAGATCCTCCGCCTGATACATCTCTGCGTCGAGACGGTAGGTAGAACCGTCAGGGAGGAGCGAAAAGTAGTCGATCGAGCCATAGCCCGTGGAGTAACTCGCTGAGGTCTGGACTGTCGCGGCCACGTCGCACCTATCACCAGATGATCCGAACGTCGAATTAAACGGCACTTGGATGAAAATCTGATAAAGAAACAATGTTAAAGAACGGTAAAAAAAATTATCATTGCAAATCGCTTTTTCGTAAGAAATAAGTGTGCTACGCGATGAAATATTTACTTTTGGTTAACCAGTTTATGTTTTTTTCTCTGAGGGCTTCACTGATTACAGAATTGCAGAGCATGGGCTTTGTCGTCCGAAAAACGAACTTCCGACTCATGGTTCTGCTGGCGACCGTCGCAGCGCTGGCCTCCGGCACCGTGGGGGCATTCGGCGTGGCGTCCTATCGAAACGCGCTTGTCGAAGGGAAATTGGAAACTCTTCGATCCACAGCGAGGACTCATGCCGACAAAATCGAGCAATCTCTAGCGGCATGGCGACATCTCCTGGCGGAGTTGTCAGCCGAGACCGCCGTAGGAGAACGAATCGAGGCAGCATGGCAAGGTCACAGCGTCACCGCCGCGGGTGCATCGTTGCTCGAACATCTGATGCGCTACCCATGGTCGGCTGCAAAAATGATGCATGTCACCCTGGTCGATGTGACCGGCCACGTCATCGACACGACCGATCCCACGCTGAGTGGGCGTGATCTCGGAGTGAGCGACTGGTTTCGAACCGCCATCGAACGCCTCGAAACCGTGAAGGGCGCGCCGATGGACGAAGCACCGGCTCTGTCCATCGACATGACCAGGCAGATTCGGGATGATTCGGTCGTACGGGGACTGATATGGGTACGCCTCACGCTGGTGCCGCTTTTCGCCGGCGAGGCGGACAGAGCAGCACCCGGACAGGTTGTCATATCAGGGCGCAACTGGCGTGACGACGTGGTAGTGCTCTGGCCACCTTCGTCCAGCCCCGACGAACTCGAAAGGGAGGCCGTGAGGCCTACCCGAACCGATCGGCCATCGGTTCTGGCCCTTAGAGGAATCGAAGGCGATCTGCTCGATGGCATGGTCGATCGCCACGGCAATCCTGTCCTGGCGGTGACACGCCGTCTTTCATCGCTCGACTGGGGCTTGGCGGTGCAATCGAGTCGGGACGAAATATGGGCACTGGTCGAGCCATTCGGGAGACGGCTGCTGCTTGTGGGATTCATGGCGGTCGGGCTCGCAACGCTCGCCGCTGCCTCGCTTGGCCATTGGATCTTGTCTCCTCTGCGCCGCCTTCTTCATCGGAGCGAAGCCATCGTTCGATCGATCGCCGATGGTGTGATTACCGCCGACAAGCGCGGCGAAATTCTCACGGCCAATCCTGCCGCAGCCAACATGTTCGGATGGACGCCTGAGGACCTGGTCGGTCAGCAGGTCGATGTCCTGATGCCTGCGGATGCGAGGGAGCCGCACCGACGTGCCATGGACACGCTTCGCAAAAATTCGAGCCCCCACGACCTCGATGCCATCCGCGACGTACAGGCCGTGCGACGGGACGGCACGGTCTTCACCGCGGAAATTCTCCTGAACAGATTCAGCGACGGTGATGGCTCCAAATTTATCGCGGTCCTGCGCGACATCGGCGACCGCCGCGAGGCGGATCATCAGATGAAGCTGCAGATCACGGAGCTCAACCAGACCAATGGCGAGCTTGAACGAACCAATGCCGAGCTTCGGCGACAGTCGCAGGGGGCGCATCAGTTCGTCGACAATGTATCCCACGAATTTCGAACGCCGCTCGCGGTCATCAAGGAATATGTCCAGATCCTGCGGGACCACGCTCTAGGCCCCCTGAACGAAGAACAGATCGCCTTTGCCGACGTGATCCTGCAGCGGGCGGACGATCTCAATATCATGGTCAACGACATGCTCGACATCAGCAAGCTGAATGCAGGCCTGCTGGGCATATCACGACATCCCTGCACCTTCGAATCGATCGTCGAGCGATGTCGCCCCGTGCTCGAAAACAGAGCCAGGGCCGTAGGAATCAATCTGGGATTCGATCTTTCTCCGCACTTGCCGGAACTCTTCGCCGATACCGAAAAAATTTCCCGCATCATCATCAACCTTGCGGTCAACGCCTGCAAGTTCACCGATCAGGGAGGCCATGTCCGGATCTGGGCGCGCAACGACGACCGTGCCGCCCAGATTGTCGTGGGTGTCACCGATGACGGTCCGGGCATCGCGCCCGAAAATTTGAAGGCGATCTTCGAACGTTTTCAGCAGATCGGCGACGTCCGCCGAAGCACGAAAGGGTTTGGGCTCGGTCTCGCCATCACCAAGGAACTGGTGGAGATCAGCCTCGGGGACATATCTGTCGACAGCAAACCCGGCGAGGGCAGCACGTTCTGGTTCACGATCCCGGCGGCCGAGCCGGTGTCGCTGCTGGATCGCTTCGCCCGTCGAAGTGGCAGCCTTCGACGGGACGCGGATCACTTTGCCCTGATCGCTGTCGACGCCGGCGGCATGTCGGGCCAGGACATTCTCGAGGACATCGACGACGTGCTCCGGCTGACGCTCCGTTCATCCGATCTCATGCTGCGAGTTTCTTCATCTCGATGGTCGATCGTCTCCGCCTTAAGCAGTGCGGATGCGAGCGAGATCCAATACCGCCTCGAGAGCGAGATCGGTCGGATCGCCGAAGCTCGAACCGGCGAGCGTTCGACATCACCCGCCGTGACCGTGCGGGGAAGCTGGCCGATCACCGATGACAACGCGATGCTTCGCCGACGTTTCCTCGAGACTATCGGCGAAGAACCCGACCATTCTACAGCCGATCACGGCGCTATCCCGCTTCCAGCATTGGAAATTTCATGAAGAGGGTTTCGAGGGCGACGGCCGCCGGAAAGCGCGTTCTCGTGGTCGACGACGACCCCGATCTCCTTCGCGCTCTGTCGCTGCGGGTCAAGGCAGCCGGATATGAGGTGTCTTCGGCAACGGATGGTCGCGAGGGTTTCGAACGTGCCCTCGCCGAAGATCCCGATGCGATCGTCGTCGACATGTCGATGCCGGAAATGACTGGCCTCGAAATGATCGCTGCGCTGAAAGCACGAACGCCCCTGTACGACCCTACGATCCTGCTCGTATCAGCCGCTCTTTCCAATCACAGTCGCCGCGAGGCGAAAAATCTGGGTGTGCGCCATGTTCTGGAGAAGCCGTTCGACGGCGTCGCCCTGGTGGGCCTGATTGGCCAGGCAATCAAAAGCAAGCTCTCGGAAAGCCAGACCGGAGAAGAACAACCGATGACATCTGCGAAATCAGCTCTAATCGCCACCGGCTCCCCATGGGGGCCCGTCTGCGTCGCGCGGCTTCAAAAGCTCGGCTGGTCGGCCTCTTTGGTTGGCGACGGCATCGACACCCTGTTAGGGCTCTCGAAAACCCGCCCGGATCTGCTCGTCCTGGATCTCGGTCTGCCGGGAGTCGATGCCGAAATCGTCTGCATGAAGATCGTCGGCGAGCCTGTCTACGCCGATATGTCGATCCTGCCGGTGGACGATCATCGGAGCGATGGTCTCAAAGCTCGCCTCGAAGATGCCGGGCTGAACGTTCTCCCTGGAGGGGACGGTCTGCCCGATATTCTAGAAGGGGTCGTCGCTGCGGGACAGCAGGAAAAAGCTGCCTCGGCGCCGGAGATGATCGTTCAGGATCCGGCCATCGGAAGGGAACGCCCGCGCCTTCTGCTCGTCGACGACGATCGCGACCTGCTCAATGCCCTGCAGCTTCGCTTTCGCCGCTATGATGTCGAGATCGAAACGTCGACGGGAGGGCGACAGGCCATTTTTCGCGCCGCGGAACTCAAACCGGACGTCATTGTCACCGACTACAGCATGCCCGACGGCAACGCCGAATATTTTCTTTTGCAGCTGCGCGAGCAGCCGTCTCTTCGCAATACACCGGTCATCGTTCTGACGGGCTGGACTTTCGAGGGACGAACGGACGCCGCCCATCGTCGCGACATGGTCGGACGTTTCGGTGCCGTTGCCTATCTTCAGAAACCTGTCGACTTCAAGCGTCTGATCGAGGAAGTCGAGAAGCATTGTGACCTTTCCGAACTGAGCCCGGCCGACTGAATGCTGGCTTGCTGCCACGAACCGCCTACCAAGCATGTATCGCTCGAAGCAGCTTGATGGATCGTCGGCGTCGATCGAGCGGCCGGATTTTGGCAACTGTTCATCAGTGGCAGCGAACAATCACCTGGCAAGGGGGCATCGGATGAAAAACGGATCAGCCTGCTCTCAGAGCGGTCCGATCGAAAGCCGAGACCGGGTAAGCTATCGTCGATGCCGGCTTTGCCCCCGGACTCTTAGGATGATGGTCGACGAGATGCAGCCCGAACAACTGGCCGTCGCCGGTCGCTCGACATCATCCGCGAGCTTGCCTACATAAAGGCTCTCCGCAACCCCAATACGAGATTCGCCATTTCGATCGACCATGCGAGTCGGCGGACGTTCGCGATCATATCGCATCCCGACGCCGGCAAAACCACACTGACCGAGCGGCTGCTGCTGGCCGGCGGAGCGATCCACCTCGCGGGCGACGTCAAGGCGAGGGGCGAGCGCCGGCGGGCCCGGTCGGACTGGATGAAGATCGAGCAGGACCGAGGCATCTCGGTGACCAGCTCGGTCATGACGTTTCAGCATGCAGGGCATGTCTTCAACCTTCTCGACACGCCTGGTCACGAAGATTTTTCCGAGGACACCTACAGGACCCTGACCGCCGTCGACAGCGCGGTGATGGTGATCGACGCCGCGAAGGGCATCGAGAGCCAGACGTTGAAACTGTTCGAGGTCTGCCGGCTCAGGGACATTCCCATCGTCACCTTCGTCAACAAGGTCGACCGCGAAGGGCGGGATCCGTTCGAACTCCTGGACGAGGTTCAGGACAGGCTTGCGCTCGACATCGCGCCGCTGGTCTGGCCGATCGGCATGGGCTCGGGTTTCGCCGGCTGTTTCGATCTGCGCGATCAGCGCTTCTTCACCAGCAGTGCGGGCTATGGCGAGCGCTGCGATCTGATCCTCGACTGTAGCGGCGCCGACGACCCCGCGCTCGCCGATCGTGTCCCCTCGAGCGTGCTCGAGCCGGCGGTCGAGAATCTGGAGCTCGCGCGCGAGGCCTATCCGACGTTCGATCGCGGCGCTTATCTGGAGGGCCATCTGACCCCGGTGATCTTCGGCAGCGCGCTCAAGGACTACGGTGTCCGCCCGCTCCTGGACCTGATCGCCGACGCGGCGCCGGATCCCCGGCCAAGCCCCGCAGAAGGCCGCGCCGTGGACCCCGAGGAGCCTGCGGTCAGCGGATTTGTCTTCAAGGTTCAGGCCAATATGGACAAGAACCATCGCGATCGGGTCGCCTTTCTACGCCTGTCCTCGGGGTCCTTCCGGCGCGGCATGAAGCTCCACCAGGTGAGGACCGGCAAGGATATCATGGTGCATAGTCCGATCCTTTTCCTGGCCAAGGATCGCGAAATCGTCGAGGACGCCCGTCCGGGCGACGTGATCGGCATTCCGAACCACGGCACCATTCGCGTCGGCGACACCTTTTCCGAAGGCGAAGCCCTGCGTTTCACCGGTCTGCCGGTGTTCGCGCCCGAAATCCTTCGCCGGGTGCGCCTCGGCGACACTCGCAGGATCAAGCAGCTGCGGGCCGCTCTCGACGATCTGGCGGACGAGGGCCTGATCCAGGTTTTCAAGCCGATGACCGGCGGCAACTGGATCGTCGGCGTGGTCGGCGTGCTGCAGCTGGACGTGCTGACGTCGAGGGCAGCGCAGGAATACAAGGTCGAGATCGGATTCGACGGCATCGCCTATACCACCGCCCGCTGGCTGCGATCGGACGACCAGACGATCCTCGACGCCTTCATCCAGCAGAACAAGAGCCACGTCGTGCTCGACCGAAACGACATGCCGGTCTTTCTCTGCGACAGCGAGTGGGCACTGAACTACAAGATCAAAAGCAACGAGCGAATCGAGTTCCTCCGCACCATGGAGATCCAGTGATCGGGACAAGAGATCTTTCTTGACGCATTGACGCAAGGCGAGAAGCGCTCCAGCATGACGACAGGGCTGGAGAGGGTTGGATCCAGGCCGAAAACGGCGACTGCCCGGCGGCGGCCGGGGGGAATTGACGGCGCGCATGACGAGAACCATGTCAGGACCGAGTTCGAACGACATGGCCGTGCCCGTGCCGCTGGCCGGGCAGGATGTCGCTCGGGCGGCATTCTCGGGTCTGAGTGAAAGCGCTGCCGACGGAGCGAAACGAAACCAGTGAGGGACCGACAACCGATGAGTGTGATGAGACAAGCCGTGGGAATCATGGGTCTTACAGCAGCGCTGGTCATGGCGGCGCCGATCGCCATGGCTGAAGGCGACGCGGCCGCCGGCGAGAAGGTCTTCAGAAAGTGCAAGGCCTGTCACGTCATCGACCAGGAGAAAAACCGGCTCGGACCCCATCTCGTGGGTATCATGGGGCGCGCGGCCGGCAGTGTCGAAGGGTTCAACTATTCTCCGGCGATGCAGGATTCGGGCATCACCTGGGATGAGACGAGTCTCGACGAGTATCTGGCCGATCCGAAAGGCTACATCCCGAAGAACAAGATGGCGTTCGTCGGTCTCAAGAAGGACGATGATCGAGCGAATATCATTGCCTATCTGAAGGAGGCCGCGGCGGGCAGCTGAGCCTGCGTCCTCGGGTCCGGAGCTTTTCTACGAACGGGTCGCAGCATCTGCGGATTCAGGGAAAGCGGCGAAGCTCAAGGATGGGACATCCCTTCCGGCTGATTCAGGTTGGAATCGCACCGGCAAAAAACTGAGACGAGAAAGGCCGGCCGCAGAAAAGCGGCCGGCCTTTCCTTATAATGCGGCGGAAGGGCGTTCCGCTCAGCCCATCACGATATTCGCGAACTTGACGTCCATGTAGTCGAGCAGACCCTGGGGTCCGTTCTCGCGGCCGAAGCCTGAATGGTTCACGCCGCCGAATGGCATTTCGGCGGTCGCCGCGACGTAATTGTTGACGCCTACGATGCCCGTCTTCAACGCCTCCATCGTCTTCATCGCCAGCGCCTGGCTGTCGGTGAAGACGTAGCCCGCCAGCCCGTAGGACAGGCTGTTGGCGCGCTCGATGACCTCGTCGAAGTCCTCGAACGTGGTCACCGGCGCGATCGGGCCGAAGGGCTCGTCGTTCATGATCCGCATATCGTCGCGCACATCCGTGAAGACGGTCGGCTCGAAGAAAAAGCCCTTGTTCCTGTCGGCCGGCCGGCGCCCGCCGCAGGCCAGCGTCGCGCCCTCCCCCACCGTGTCCTCGACCATCTGCTCGATGAAATCGAGGCGCTTCTTGTTGATCAGCGGGCCGATCTCGGTGTCCGGCTCCAGCCCGTGACCGATCTTCATCCCGGACAGCGCGCCGACGAAGGCGTCGGTGAACGCTCGCTCGTGCTTCTTGTGAACGTAGAAGCGGGTCGGCGACACGCAGACCTGACCGTTGTTGCGCGACTTGCCGGCGGCCGCGGTCAGCGCGGTTTTCACCGGATCGACGTCTTCGTGGATGATCACCGGCGCGTGGCCGCCCAGCTCCATCGACATGCGTTTGACGGTATCGGCCGCACGGCGCATCAGATGCTGGCCCACGGGGATCGATCCCGTGAACGTGACCTTGCGCACGAGATCGCTGTCCATGATGGTCTCGGAAATCACCTCGGGACGCCCGGTCACGAGATTGACCGTACCGGCCGGAGCGCCCGCGTCGATAAAGCACTTCACGAGTTCCACCACGGCGCCGGTGCCCTCCTCGGCCGGCCGGGTGACGATGGTGCAACCGGTCGCGAGCGCCGGGGCGATCTTCCGCGCCTGCAGCACCACCGGGAAGTTCCAGGCGGTGAAGGCGCCGACCACGCCCACGGGCTCGTAGACGGTCATGAAGCGGTTGTTGCCGGAGCGGCCCGGCAGGGTCTGCCCGAAGATCCGCCTGGCCTCGTCCGCATACCAGTCGACCAGCTCGACCGCCGCGGTCAGCTCGGCCTTGGACTGGCCCAGAGGCTTGCCGCATTCGAGGGTCAGCTGGTGAGCGATCCTCTCCGCCCGCTCCTCCAGGAGCTGCGCCGTCCTGCGCAGGACCTTCGAACGCTCCCAGGCGGAAACGGAACGCCATGTCTGGAACGCCTCATGGGCGGCCGCGATCGCCGCCTCGACGTCCGCGCGTTCGGCCTGCGCCGCCTGCGTCACGGTCTCTTCGGTCGCGGGATCGATGATGTCGATGACGCCGCCGGCGGCGGCTGGCTGCCATCGGCCGTCGATGTAAAGCTCGGTTGTCAACATGGACGCTCTTCTCCTCCGTGCATCGAGACCCCTGATATAGCCCTGCACGGCCGGTCGAGAAAGGTGGAAAGGCCGGGGTGCCATCAGAGCGGCTCTGCGCTCGCCCTGCGCGACAGGGCCGAACGGGGCCTTCCTGATCACCGAAACTCTCGGCTATCCTGAACGCCGCAGGCGCCTGCTTCACCTGTCGAGGCCTGCTTCAGCTGTCGAGGATTGCCATGGATTACGTGATCTCCCCCCCACCTGTCGCAACGCTCCCGGTCAAGGGTGAAGGCGCCGCCTTCCCCGTCCACCGCATCTACTGCGTCGGCCGCAACTATGCGGCGCACACCGTTGAGATGGGCGGCGATCCCGATCGCGATCCGCCGTTCTTCTTCCAGAAGAACCCGGACAACATCGTCCTGAACGGGCGCTTTCCCTATCCGCCGAAATCCGAGGACGTGCATCACGAGATCGAAGTGGTCGTGGCCCTGAAGAGCGGCGGCGACAACATTCCGGTCGATCGCGCCCTCGACCACATCTACGGCTACGCGCTCGCTCTCGACATGACCAGGCGCGACCTTCAGGGAGAGCAGAAGAAGCTCGGCCGCCCCTGGGAGATCGGCAAGGCCTTCGAGAAATCCTGCCCCTGCACGCCGCTGGTCAGGGCCGAGGAGATCGGTCATCCCGAGCACGGCGCGATCTGGCTGGACGTCAATGGCGCGCGCCGCCAGGAGGGCGATCTCGACCACATGATCTGGAAGGTGCCGGAGATGATCGCCTATCTGTCCGAGTTGTTCACCCTGGCGCCCGGCGATCTCATCCTCTCGGGCACGCCGTCGGGCGTCGCCGCGATCCAGAGGGGCGACAGGCTGCACGGCCACGCCGACGGCATCGGCGATCTCGAGGTCGAGGTCGTCTGACGCCGACAGCGTGGCAGAAGAAAAACCCCGGCACAGCCGGGGCGTAGGGCGATCGATGGAGGGGCGGGCGCGACCTGGGATCCGAACTCGTCGACCTTGCCGATCTCACTGACTGCCTCGATCTGGCCGTCCTGCGGACTGATCCATCTTCGCCTTCGCTCTCCCCTCCGGTATCCGCGGCCTTGGCCGGGCTCGGGGTTCTTCGGTGGGGCGCTCGGGCTCGAAAGACCGGCTTCGACTGGGTTTCTCTCTCCGTCTCGTCGCTTTCTAATTCATCCCTTCGGGATAGGAATCGCCATGCGATGGAGAGAGGCGGCATTTTCCGCCAGATTTTTTTTTCGGCCCGCCGGATGCACGCCGCAGCCGGACATGCTGGCGCCTCACCCGAAGGTGAGCTGGACCTTGACCGAGCGGCTGCGGTCGCCGGCCATGTCGAAGGCGGCGACGGCATCATCCAGCGGATGGCTCGACGTGATGATGGGTTTCACGTCGATCATACCGCCGTCGATCAGGCGCACGGCCTCCGCATATTCGGCGTGGAAACGGTGCGTGCCCCTGATCGTGATCTCCTTCGCGACCAGGACGTTGATCGGCAAGGGCAGATCGCCGGTGACGCCGACCTGGACGATGACGCCCTGCGGCCGCACCGCTTGGATCGCCGACTTCAGGGCCGGCTCGGCGGCCGAGCATTCGAAGACGACGTCGAAGCTGCCCTTGTCCGCCTGGTAGGGTTCGAGCGCCGACGGGTCCGTCTTGACGTTGATCGTCCGACTGGCGCCCATCCTGCGCGCGATCGCGAGCGTCCTGTCTTCGAGATCGGTGACCACGATCTCCGCCGCCCCGCGATGGCGGGCGACCGCCGTGACCAGCGAGCCGATCGGCCCGGCACCGGTGACCAGCACACGCCTGTCCTTGAGATCGCCCGCCCGCATCTGCGCGTGGACGCAGACCGCGAGCGGCTCGGCGACGGCCGCCTCGGCGAGCGTGGTGCCAGCACCGACCGGCTCGCACTGGGCGGCATCGGCGACGATGCGATCGCGAAAGGCACCCTGCTCGTGCGGAAAGGGCATCGCCGAGCCGTAAAAGCGCATCTCCAGGCAATGCTGAAAAAGGCCTTCACCGCAATAGCGGCAGCGTCCGCAGGGCCGGCTCGGATTGAGGGCGACGGTGTCACCTTCCTTCAGACCGGTAACGCCGGGACCGAGCGCCTCGATCCTGCCCGCGACCTCATGACCGAGAATGATCGGCTCTCTGACCCGGATGGGTCCGAAGCCCGCCCGATGATAATAGTGCAGATCGGAGCCGCAGATCCCGCCCGCGCCGACGGCGACGCGCACCTCGCCCTCGCCGGGCTCGGCCACCGGGTCGCTTTCGATGCGGAGATCGTATTTGTCGTAGAGACGGCAGACGCGCGTTTCCATGGTCGTCGATCCGGATCCTGCTGACCTCGTTGAGAAGGCCATCGATGATAGCATCGAACCTTCGGAACGTCGCGCGAACGCCGATGAAGGCGCGGCTGAAGTCCTGCAGCGAGAACACCGCGTCCGGATTCGAACGGCAGCGGGGTCCATGGCGCCAGCCATGAACCCCGCCCGAAAAAAACTACTCGGCCAGCCGCTCGTAGACCGCGGCGATCTTCTGATGCGCTTCGGCCACGGCTTCGGCCGGATCGACGCCCTCGACCAGGGTGAGCTGCAGCGCCTCGGGGATGACGTTGGTCGCCAGAATTTCACCGGACGCAGCGGTCGGCGGGCCGGCATAGGAGATCGGCACGCCGGTCGAGGCGATGTCGATGAATTCCGAGAACTCGGGCCGCTCGGTCCAGAACGGGTCGTTGAACAGCTCGGGATAGACCGGCACGAAGCGGCCGTTGGTGTTGGTGATCACCTGGTTGTAGCGATCGGGCTGCATCATGTGCTCGGCGAGGCCTCGCGCAAGCTCGGGCTCGGGGGCGGCGCTGAACACGCCGAGCGACCAGGTGTCGATCTGGTTGATCGCGCCCGCGGGCCCGGCCGGCACGCCGAAGAGGCCGGTCTTCTTCATCAGCTCCGGGTCCTCGCCCGCGAGATAGGCGTAGACGCTGGTCGGGTTGTTGATGAAGGCGACCTGGCCGGACTGGTAGGCCTTGTTGTTCCAGGCGGTGTCGCCATTGCCGACCACGCCCTTCGGGATGATCTTGTGGGTGTTGTACATCTCGTTGATGAAGGTGAAGCCGGCGACGTTCTCCGGGCTGTCGAACACCACCGCCCCGCTCTCGTCGACGGTCCTGCCGCCGAAGCACCAGCAGAGCTGCATGATGTTGTCGGTGGCGTCCGCGGTGAGGCCGAGATCCATGCCGAAGCCGTAGAACGGCGGCTTCTGCACCTTGAGGCAGGTCTCGACGAAGGCGTCCCAGGTGCGCGGGTAGTCGAGGCCGTGCTCCTCGAGGACGTCCATCCTGACATGCATCGGCCAGGGATTGATCGCGAAGGGCACGCCCCAGTATTTGCCGTCATAGGCGACCGCGGTCAGGCTCGAGTCGAACAGGCCGCCCTCCTCGCCCTTCATCTTCTCGACGATCTCGGTGACGTCCATCATGTGCCCTTGCGAGCGGTAGAGCTGGACGTAGCTTTCGTAGAGGCGGCAGACGTCCGGCGGCGTACCGGTCTCGAGGGCGGCGGAGAGGCGCGGGATCAGGTCCTTGTTGGAGACCGGGACGAAGGCGGCCTCGCCCTCCTTCAGGCCCGCCATCTTGGCGAATTCCTCGAACTGCTCGCGCGCGGCGTCGTCGGCGAGCGGGGTGAAGGCGGGCAGATGCCAGTAGACCAGCTTTTCCGCGCGCTGCGCCCAGCTCTTCCTCGGCGTGATGATCATCGGCGCCGTGATGAGCGCGCCTGCGGCGGCGCCGGTCTTGAGCGCGCTTCGGCGGCTGTAGGTTTTTCTGGTCATGGCTTTTCTCCCTGATGGTTCGGAGGCGTTCAGGTCTTCACCGCCCCCATGGTGAGGCCGGTAATCAGCCAGCGCTGGAAAAAGAAATAGACGACGAGCGGCGGGATCACGGTGAACACGGTCGATGCCATGATCGGGCCCCAGAAGAACACATCCTCCACCACGAAATTGGAAAGCCCGGTCGGGATGGTCAGCACCGACGGCGCGGAGTTGAAGACGATCGCGTAGAGATATTCGTTCCAGGAAAGGGTGAACGAGAAGAAGGCGACCACGGCGAGCGCCGGCAGCGAGATCGGCAGCACGATGCGCACCAGCACGCCGAGGCGCGTGCAGCCGTCCACCAGGGCGGCGTCCTCCAGCTCCACCGGGATGGACATGAAGAAGCCCATCAGGAGCCAGGTGCAGAACGGGATGGTGAAGCCGAGATGGGCGAGCGTCAGGCCGGAGAGCGAGTTGGTCAGGCCGACGCCCACCATGATCGCGAACAGCGGGATGAACAGCAGCGACTGCGGCACGAGATAGGTGTAGATCATGCCGCGCGCCAGGATTTTTCGCCCCGGGAAGTCGAGGCGCGCGATGGCGTAGGCGGCGAGCGACGCGCACAGCACGGTGAAGAAGGTGGTGCCGAGCGCCACCATCATGCTGTTCTTGAAAAAGAGAAAATAGTCCGTCTCGAAGAACAGCGTGCGGTAGCTGTCCAGCGTCGGCTCCTTGGGCCAGAGCGTCGCCTCGGTGCCGTAGATCTCGCCATGCTCCTTCAGCGAGGTCACCAGCATCCAGTAGAACGGGATCAGCGTCCAGATCATGAAGATCAGGAGAAGCACGTTGCCGACCCATTTCATGCCGCGATCGGCACCGCTCTGCACACCCGCCATGGCCTACTCCCGCTCCGCCAGCATGCGGCGCGACAGGACGTAGATCAGCACCGCGAGGATGGGGAAGAAGATCATGTTGACGGCGGAGCCGATGCCGAGGCGGCTCGCCAGCAGCGCGTATTTGTAGGCGAGGTTCGGCAGGATCTGGGTGGTGTTGGCCGGGCCGCCATTGGTCAGGATCTGCACGATGACGAGATTGGTCGAGGTCCAGATGGTGGACAGCATCACCACCACGGTGAACACCTTCTTCATCTGCGGGATGGTGACGTACCAGAACTCCTGCCAGACATTGGCGCCGTCGATGCGCGCCGCCTCGTACATCTCCTTCGGGATCGCCTTCAGGCCGGCGAGGAAGCTCATGGTGTAGAAGGGCGTGCCCGACCACACCACCACCGCGATCACCGAGGCCATGGCGTAGTCGGGATCGCCGAGCCAGGAGATGACGTCGGTCATGCCGAAGACGCCGATCAGGAAATTGTTCAGGAGCCCGCTGAAGTCGTCGTAGATCCAGCGGAAGCTGAGCGCCGCGACGATGGTCGGCACCGCCCAGGGCACGAACAGGATGGTGCGGTAGATGAAGTCGAGCCGGCGCGGCTGCGCCAGCACCATGGCCATGGCGAGGCCGAGCAGGAATTTGATGCCGACCGCGAACAGGGTGTAGACCAGCGTGTTCCTGATGGTCTTCATGAAATGCCGGTCGCCGAACAGCTCGACATAGTTGTCGAAGCCGACGAAGGTCGCGGGTGCTCCGACCATCTTGTTCTGGAAGCTCATCCAGATGGCCGAGAGAAAGGGATAGACCACGACGAAGGCGAGGATCAGCAGGGCCGGCAGCACGAACAGCGTGCCGATCACGCGCTGATCGTTCAGCCAGATCGAGAGGCTGCTGGACACCGGCGCCCGCACCGCCCGGGCGCGTCGTGCCTCGCTGCCTTGTAGACGCCCTTCCAGCATAGGCAGAGCCTCGCTGGCCTGAACGCTCCGGTGTCTTCCGTCACCGCCGGCCTTTTTGCATCATGCGCACCGAAGCGCTCGAGCCTCCCCAGGATTCTTCCCGGCCGACATGGTGAGAGTAGCGCGTCCGTTCCGGCGATGTAAACCAGGAGGCCGGTTCGATCCTCCGATGCCGGCCTCCCGAAATCTTATGGCATGCAACAGGAAATAGCCGGGGCGTGGGTCATGTCCCCTCCATGCGGGAAGCCGCGGCGACCAGCTACACTTCGGAGCTGAACACCGAGCCCCGCCGTTCGAGCAAGTCGAGGACGCGGCTTGCCGCCTGCTCGCTGGGCGACGCCTTCCCTGCCCCGCGGAGCATGTCGATCACCTCGCCGAGCGATGCCTTCTGGGCCTCGCGGTGGCTGGCGTCCTCCATCAACGGCAGCGCACTCGCGGCGATGCGTTCCGGGTTGCAGTCCTCCTGCAGCCATTCCGGCACCACGGGGCGGTCGAGGACGAGGTTGACCAGGTTGACATGGGCGACGTCGATCATCCGGCGGGCGAGCCAGGCGGTGATCCTGCCGGTGCGGTAGATCGTGACATGGGGCAGGCCGGCGAGCGCAAGCTCCAGCGTGACCGTGCCGGACGCGGCGATGGCGAGCCGGCTCGCTGCATAGGCGTCGAAGCGATCGGCGCGCTCGTCGAGAATGAGCGGCTGGATCGGCCAGTTCTCGACCGCGCCGCGAAGGACGGTCTTCAGGCTCGGCAGGGTCGGCAGGACCAGGCGAAGGCGCGGAAAGCGCTTCCAGAGAAGCTCGGCGGTTCCCTTCAGGATAGGCATGTGCCGCTCGATCTCGGCGAGGCGGCTGCCGGGCAGGAGGCAGACGAGCGGCGCGTCCTCCGGCTGCTCGTAGCGCCTGCGAAAGCGCGCGCCGTCACCTCGGCGGCCGGCCTCCTCGATGATCGGATGGCCGACGAAGCTGCAATCCAGACCGTAGCGCTGAAAGAAGGGCGGCTCGAACGGCAGCAGGGCCAGCAGATGATCGATCTTGTCACCGAGGCGAGCCGCACGGCCGCGGCGCCAGGCCCAGACCTGCGGCGCGACGTAATGCACGCGGGTCAGACCGTTGCCGCCAAGGTTCTTTTGCAGGCGCAGTGAAAAGCCTGGCGAATCGATGGTCAGCGCCATGTCCGGCTTTCGACGCAGAATCTCGCGGCGCGTTTGGGAAAGGCGGCGGAGCAGCTTCGGTACATGCGGCAGGACCTCGGCGAAGCCCATGATCGAGAGCTCCTCCATCGGAAACAGGCTGTCCAGGCCCTGCTCCTGCATTCTCGGCCCGCCGACACCGAAGAAACGAATCGATCGCGTCTGCCGCCGGCGCAGCGCCTGCATCAGCCGCGCACCGATCACGTCACCGGAGGGTTCGCCCGCCAGCAGGAATATCTCGGCGTCGGGATCGTGTCGATCCATCGCTATTGCGCCCCTTCGACGCCGATCACGAACAGGCCCGCCGCGTTCGCGCGCTCGATCATCGCCCTTCTTTCCACCATGAGGCAGTGGCCGGCATGCACGGCGATGCCGCGAAGCCCGGCGTCGATCACACCTTCGATCGTGCGCTCGCCGACGGTCGGCAGGTCCGTCCGCCGGTCCTGGCCCGGCTTCTTCATCTTGACGAGAACACCCCCCACCCCCTCTCGCCGAAGGGTTCCCGCGCGAGAAAGGAGACCGTCCGTGCCCTCTGCCGCCTCCAGCGCAAGAACGACGCCCTGCTGCACGACGACCGCCTGGCCGATATCGAGCTCGCCGAGACGGCGAGCGGCGGCCAGACCGACCTCGATGTCCAGGTGCGCCCGCTGATCGGGCCCGCAGGCCGTCATCACGCCGCTCGGCGCCAGCATCGCCTCGATGATCTCGTCGGCGCCGCGAACGCGAAAACCTTCCCGCTCCAGCTCGCCCACGATGACGGACAGGAGCCGATCGTCGCCGCGCGCCGCGTTCAGCCCGAGCCTGGCCAGAAGCTGCATGCCGCGGAGATCGAGCCGCAATTCGGTGAGCGAAGGCCGGTCGACGGCGCCGATCATCACCACCTCCTCGACCGCCGCCCGATGCAGAAGGCTTATCGCCTTGCCGACCGCGCCGAGCTTCACCCAGGCATGATCGAAACCCTCGACCAGTCCGGGCTCGGTCTCGCCTTCGAACGCCAGGACGAAGACGTCGCGGCCGCCGTCGACGGCCGAGCGCAGGACCGCGCCCGGCAGCGCGCCCCTGCCGGCCAGCACCGCCAGCTTGCCCCGCTGTACAGTCAAGCGGCTCTGTTCGCCCGCGGCAGACAGATCGATCGGTTATCTCCACTGCGAATGAAATCGACCATTTCAATGACTCGTTGGCTGTCGCGATAATGCTCGGCGACGTCGCTCAGACGATCGGCGAAGGTGCCTTCTGAATGAAAGAGCATGCGATAGGCGTTGCGGAGGTTCTGAATATCTTCGCGATCGACGGCCCGGCGCTTCATGCCGATGATGTTGAGGCCATTCAGATAGGCCCGGTTGCCCAGCACCATGCCGTAGGGGATGACGTCGGCCTCGACCCCGGCGAGACCGCCGATCATCGCCTGCCGTCCGATGCGCACGAATTGATGCACGGCGGAAAGCCCGCCGAGAAAGGCGTGATCGGCGAGCTCGACATGCCCTGCCAGCGTCGCGTTGTTGGCCATGATCACGCCGTCGCCGACCTGGCAGTCATGGGCGATATGCACGCCGACCATGAACAACCCGCCTTCGCCGATGCTCGTGGTGCCGCCGCCATGGGCGGTGCCTGGATGCATGGTCACATGCTCGCGGATCTGGTTGTTGGCGCCGATCACCAGATCCGATTCCTCGCCCCGGAATTTCAGATCCTGGGGGCGATGGCCGAGAGTGGCGAAGGGAAAGACCCGGCAGCCCTCGCCGAGCGTCGTCCTGCCGGTGACCACGACATGGGATTCGAGCCTGCAACCGCGGCCGATCCGGGCATCGGCGCCCACCAGACAGAAGGGCCCGATCTGGACGTCGTCCGCGAGTTCGGCGCGAGGATCGACGACGGCGGAGGGGTGAATATCGGTCATGCCTATGTCTGCGGCTCCATGATTTTGGCACCGATGGTCGCCTCTGCGACCAGCTGGCCGTCGACCGTCGCGCGTCCTCGGAACTTCCACATGCCGAGACGGCGCTGCTCCTTGGTGACAGCGAGCTGCAGCTGGTCGCCGGGCATCACCGGCCTTCTGAAACGGGCATCGTCGATGGTCATGAAATAGACCAGCCGGCCCTGGGCCTCCTCGCCGAGGGTGGCGACCACCAGCACGGCCGCGGTCTGCGCCATCGCCTCGATGATCAGCACGCCCGGCATGATCGGCTGGGCCGGAAAATGGCCCTCGAAATGGGGCTCGTTGACGGTGACGTTCTTGACGCCGACCGCGCTGGTCTCGGCGACCACGTCGATCACCCTGTCGATCAGCAGGAACGGATAGCGGTGCGGGATCATCCGCTTGATGTCGTCGATGCCGAACGGGCCGAGTTCGGCGCCGGCTTCGACGGGGCCCTTCGAGACCTCTTCGTTCATTCCTCAACACCCTTTCTCTTGACCAGACGATTGAGCGCGACCACCTGGCGCAGCCATTGCTTGATGGGAACGGCGGGCGCGCCGCCGAGCGTTTCGCCGGCCCGGACGTCCTTCATAACGCCGCTGCGCGCGGCGAAGCGGACGCGATCGCCGATCTTGAGATGGCCGGCGATGCCCACCTGCGCCGCGATCACGGTGCCGGCGCCGATCTCGGTACTGCCCGAGATGCCGGATTGCGCGACCACGATGCAGCCGGGACCCAGCTTCACGTTGTGGGCGATCATCACGAGGTTGTCGATCTTGCAGCCGCGCCCGATGACCGTATCGGGGCCGCTGCCGCGGTCGATCGTGCTGTTGGCGCCGACCTCGACGTCGTCCTCGATGATGACGCGGCCGATCTGCGGCACCTTCACGTGGCCCATGGGGCCCATGGCGAAACCGAAGCCGTCCTGTCCGATGCGGGCGCCGGCGTGGATGACCGCACGGCTGCCGATCAGACAGTGATTGAGCGTCACGCCCGGGCCGACGATACAGTCGGAGCCCAGCACCACGCCGCGGCCGATGGTGGCGTTCGCACCGATGCGGCAGCGGGAACCGATACGGGCGCCCACCTCGATGACGGCGCCTGACGCGATCTGGCAGTCGTCGCCGATCTCCGCCTCCGGATCGATCACGGCGCCGATCGCGATGCCGGCGAGCGCCGGCTGCAGCGGGTTGGGCTCGGCGGCATCCGGGTAGAAAGCGGCGGCGACGCGGGCATAGCCGCGATAGGGTTCGTCGGTGATAAGCGCGGCGACGCCATCGGGCAGAACATGCACCAGGTCTTCCCGGATCAGGCAGGCAGCAGCGCGCGTTTCTCGTGCCTGATCGACATATTTGGCGTTGTCGAGAAAGGTGACGTTGGCCTCGCCTGCGAGATCCAGCGTGGCAACGTCGACGATCGGACGCGCGGGATCGCCGCCTTCGAGACGCGCCTCGGCGAGCTTGGCGAGCTCGGCGAGGGAAAACGGGCCGCAGAGCCTGAAGAAACGCTGATCCGCCATCAGCTAGTCGACACGTTCCGTCACCGGCACCTCCGAAAGCCGCGCATCGAGCTGGGCCAGGACGTCGTCGGTGAGGTCGATCTGCCGGGAGAAGAACAGGACCTGCGAGGTCGGCAGCACCACGTTCAGCCCGCGCTCCTCGGCGATCACGGTGAGCACCTCGAACAGCGCGCGCTCCACCTGCTTGACCGCCTCCGCCGAGACCTCTTCCAGCTGCTGACGGCGTTTCTGGGTGAGCTCGCGCACCGACTGGACCTCGGCCTCCAGCTCCTTTTGCCGCTCATTGATCGCATCCTCGGAAAGCACCGATCGCTGCTTGGCGAGCTCCCTTTCCGCCTCGTGGAGACGCTGCTCCTCGGCGATGATCTCGTCATGATAGGCCTTTCGCCGCTCCTCCATCTGAACGGCGATGCTCTTCGAGGCCGCCGCCTCCTGCAGGACGCGCTGATAGTCGACCACGGCGGCCACCGTCGGCGGCAGTTTCTCCTGACCGGCGGACCAGGCGGAAGTGGCGCTCCAAAGGCCGATCGCCTGCAGAACCACCACCGCAGCAAGCGCGCTCCGTCCCGGACCAAACACCGTTCCCTTCCTTTCTTCTAAAAGCGGGTGCCAAAACTTACGCGAAAGGACTCCGTGTTGTCCTCGTCCTCCTTGAGGAGGGCTTCCGCGAAATCGATCGAGATCGGGCCGAGCGGCGACAGCCAGGACAGGCCGATGCCGGTGGAGGCACGCAGGCTGCCAGAGTCCAGAAGATTGTCGTCGGAAACGCCGTTCGGCACGTCGATGTCGGTAAGCGTTCCGCCCTCGACGAAGACGCGGCCGTACATGCGCAGGTCCTCCGGCAGCCCGAGCGGAAATCTCAGCTCCGCCGTGCTGGTCGCGAGCGTGTTGCCGCCGAGCGCGTCGTCGGTCAGACCGTCACGCGGGCCGACGCCTGCGAAACGAAAGCCGCGCAGGCTGGAGCCGCCCAGAAAGAACCTGTCGAACAGCCGGACGTCCTCGCCGCCATAGCCGAAGATGTACCCGCCGCGCGCCGACAGGTTCAGCACCCAGGACGGCGTGAAGGGATAATAATAGGAGCCGAGCAGCTCGTGCTTCAGATACTGGGTGTCGCCGCCGAAGCCGGCAAACTCCTGCTGCAGCCGCAGCACGTAGCCTTCCGTCGGCAAAAAGCGGGTGTCGCGCCGGTCATAGGTGAGCGTCTGGCCGAGCAGGATGCTCAGATCCTTGCCGGCCTCGGCCTGAATGAATTCGGAAGCGTCGCTCGCGACGTCCCGGATCTCGTCCTGACGCACCGTCGCCTTCAGGCCGTGCCTGAGGTGTTCGGTCAGCGGATAGGACGCTCTGAGCGCGCCGCCGGTGGTGGTCTGATCGAAGGACGATTCGTCCTGAAAGTCCGTCTCGGTTCGGAACACGTCGGCGCCGGCCGTGATGTCGGTGTCCAGAAAATAGGGCTCGGTCAGGCTGAAATCGATTTCCTGACGGCGCTCGGACAGCCTGAAATTCGCGGTCACCGAACGACCGGTGCCGAGGAGGTTGCGCTCGGTCAGCCGGATATCGCCGAGCGCGCCGTCGGAGGTCGAATAGCCGGCGCCGAAGGAGAGCTCGCCGGTCGACTTTTCGGTGACCTCGATCTCGATCCGCGTGCGGTCAGGCGCCGAACCCGGCAGGGTTCGAAGATCGACTTTCTCGAAAAAGCCGAGATTCTGAATGCGCTGGCGTGACCGGCGCAGCAGCGCCGTGTTGAACGCGTCGCCCTCGGAGAGCCGGAACTCGCGCCGCACCACCTCGTCCAGCGTGCGCACATTGCCGATCACGTCGATCCGCTCGATATAGACCCGGGATCCCTCGTTGATCACATAGGTCAGATCGATGATCTGCTCGTCCGGCCGCTTTTCCAGGTCGGGCTCGATGTCGACGAAGGCGTAGCCGAGCTTGCCGATCTCGTCGGTCAGCGCCGTGATCGACTCCTCGACGTCGTCGGCGTCGTAGATCTTGCCGGACGTGGTCTTCAGCAGCTCGCGAAGCTGTTCGGGCTCGAGATCGCGCAGCCGCGAATCGATCGCCACCTCGCCGACCTCATACTGCTCGCCCTCGTCGAGCGTGAAGGTGATGACGAAGGTCTTGCCGTCAGGCGTCAGCTCCGCGATCGCCGAGCGGACGTTGAAGTCGACATAGCCGGTGGAGAGATAATGCCGGCGCAGCAGCTCCTGATCGAAGGCGAGCCGGTCCGGATCGTAGGTGTCGCTGCTGGTCAAAAACCGCCACCAGGCCGACTCCTTGGTCTGGATGACGCCGCGCAGCTCGCTGTCCGAATAGGTCTCGTTGCCGACGAAAAGAATCCGGCCGACCTCGGTCAGCGGTCCCTCGTTGATCTCGAAGACGAGATCGACGCGGTTTTCCGGAAGGTTGATGATCTTCGGCTCGACGGTCGCGGCGTAGCGGCCGTTTCGGCGGTACAGCTCGAGGATGCGGCTGACCGCGCTCTGCATGCGCGAGCGCGTGTAGACGACGCGCGGGCGAAGCTGCACCTCGGGCTCGAGAACGTCGTCCTCCAGCCGCAGATTGCCTTCGAAGGCGATGCGGTTGATGATCGGATTTTCGACGATCTCGACCACGAGCCGATCGCCCTCACGCCTGAGCGCCACGTCCTCGAACAGGCCGGATCCGTAAAGATTCTTCAGCGAACGATCGAGCTCGCCGTCGTCGAACGGATCACCGGGCAGGACGGTCAGATAGTTCCTGACCGTGGTCGCCTCGATACGCTGATTGCCGCGCACGTCGATGGCTTCGATCGCCCCGCCGGACTGGGCGAATGCCGGCCGGCCGGTCGGGACGAGCGCTGCGCAGATCAGAGCGGCAATCCCGAACGCCATCGCCACGTGCCGAGCCCACTGCAACGCCATCCTTACCCCTCTCGTTCGCCACAAAGCCTTGTCAGACGTCAGGAAACCAAGCTTTTCACATAGTCGACCAGGCCGAAATCGAAACGGCTCAAGTCCTGAAGCGTGGCAAATACCATAAGAGACAGCACCAAGGCGAGGCCGAAACGGAAGGCAATTTCCTGACTGCGCTCGGGGAGTGGCTTTCCGCGCACAAGCTCGATGAACAGCATGACCAGATGGCCGCCATCCAGCACGGGAATCGGGAAGAGATTGATCAGACCGAGGTTGATCGACAACATGACGGTGAACATAACCGCCGGGAACAGACCGTCCTTGGTCAGCTCGCCGGTGATCTGCGCGATGCGGATCGGTCCGCCGACGTCGTCGGTGCTGCCATTGCCGCTGATCAGCTGCCAGACGGCGCCAAGGATGAGCGTGGTCAGCCGCCAGGTCTCCTTCACGCCGTCGACGAGTGCCGTGACCGGACCGACCCGGTGAAGCGGCGGCTGCGGCCGCTCGATGCCGATCAACCCGATGGTCCGGGTCTCGCCGCTGCGCTCGTCCGTGATCTCGACCTGCCGCGGCGTCACCGGCAGGTCGATCTCGGCGCCGTCCCGCTCGACGGTGAACAGCAGCTCCACGCCGGCGCTGGTGCTGACGATCGCCTGCAGGTCCTCGAAGCTCAAAAGCGGCTCGCCGTCGACCGCGACGATGCGATCGCCGGTCATCAGGCCGGCCTCGGCGGCGGCCCCATCGGGACGGACGCTGGCGACATCGGCCGGGGTCAGCGGCGGGCCGATGCCGAGATCGCCGATCCGGAAGGTCTGATCGAGACGTACATCCTCCCGGGTCACCGTTTTCGGCGTCATCGGCAGATCGAACGTCTGTCCGTCCCGGTCGATGGTGAAGACGAGCTCGGTTTCGGCACTCTCCCGCTCGATCGAACGCAGCTCCTCGAAGGAGCCGATCTCGTCGCCGTCGATCGCGACCACCTGATCGAACGTCTCCAGGCCTGCCACCGCGGCCGGGCTGCCGTCTTCGACGTTGCCGACCGTCGCCGGCGTGAACGGGCGCCCGACGACCATGAACAAAAAGGCGAGTGCCAGCGCCGCGAACAGGATGTTGGCGAACGGCCCGGCGGCGATGATCGCCATGCGCTGAAAAACGTTCTTCGCGGGAAAACTGTCCGGATCGGCCGCGGCGACCTCGTCGACTGTCGAGCTCGAGGCATCGGCGTCGCCATGCATCTTCACGTAGCCGCCGAGCGGCAGCAGGCTGAATTTCCAGCGCGTGCCGGCGCTGTCGGTATAGCCGAACAGCTCCTTGCCGAAGCCGATCGAGAACACATCGACGCGCACGCCGTTCCAGCGTGCGACGATGTAGTGACCATATTCGTGGACGAAGACGAGAATCGACAGCACCACCAGGAACGGAACCACATAGGTCCAGATGGTCGAGCCGAAAGACAGCAGGAGCTCCATGTTCGCTCTCCAGCTAACGCAAGTGCTTCGATCGTTGTGCAACCATGTCGCCGGCGCATCGACGAGCCTGGTCGTCGACGGCGAAAACATCTTCGAGATCGCGGGGCGATGTCGTCGCCGTTGCCGCGAGTGTCATCTCGACGACGGCGGCGATGTCGGTGAAGCCGACGCGCTCGTTCAGGAAGGCGGCGACAGCGACCTCGTTCGCGGCGTTCAGAACATTGGGCGCGCTTCCGCCTGCCCGGAGGCACTCCCGCGCGAGGCGGAGCGACGGAAAACGTTCGGCGTCAGGCGGCTCGAAGGTCAGCTGCGCGACCGCGGCGAGATCGAGCCTGGGGGTGTCAGCCTCGAGGCGCTCCGGCCAGCCGAGCGCGTGGGCGATCGGTATGCGCATGTCCGGCGAGCCGAGCTGGGCCAGAAGCGATCCGTCCGTGAACGCGACCAGGCTGTGCACGATCGACTGGGGATGCACCAGGACGTCGATACGGTCTTCAGCGACGCCGAACAGATGATGCGCCTCGATCAGCTCCAGTCCCTTGTTCATCATGGTCGCCGAATCGATGGTGATCTTGGCACCCATGTTCCAGTTCGGATGATCGAGGGCGAGTGCCGGCGTCGCCTTCGCCATGGTCTCCTGGTCCGCCTCGCGAAACGGGCCACCGGAGGCGGTGAGAACGAGGCGCTCGACCCGGTCGAGGCGCTCGCCTGCCAGGGCCTGAAAGATGGCGTTATGCTCGGAATCCACCGGCAGCAGCGTCGCCCCGCATGCGCGCACCATTTCCATGAAAAGCTCGCCCGCCGACACCAGGCATTCCTTGGTCGCGAGCGCCACCATGGCGCCGCGGCGGACAGCCTCGAGGGTCGCCGGAAGACCTGCGGCACCGACGATCGACGCCATGACCCAGTCGCTCGGCAGTGCTGCCGCCCGGATCAGGCCTTCAGCACCCGCCGCCGTCTCGACGCCGCTGCCGGCGAGCGCCTGCTTCAGGGCATCATAGCATCCGTCGTCGGCGACCACCGCGAGCTTCGCGCGATGGGCCTTCGCGAGCGCCGCCAGGGTTTCCACGTCCCGGTTGGCGGTCAGCGCCATCACCTCGAAGCGCTCGGCGTCGGCCGCGACCAGATCGAGCGTGCTCCTGCCGACCGAGCCGGTGGCGCCGAGCACGGTGACGGAACGGGGACGGTCTTTTGCGGGCGGCTGGATCATGGCCACCCTTGCCGGCCCGAAATCAGCACCACCAGCGCCAGCGCCGGAGCTGCGAACATCAGCCCGTCCAGGCGATCGAGGAGACCGCCATGACCGGGAATGATCGCGCCGCTGTCCTTGACGCCGGCCCGCCGCTTGAGCGCGGATTCCGCGAGATCGCCCGCCTGTGCGACGCCGGCGAGGGCGGCGGCGAGCGCCATCGACCAGAGCGGGCCGAAGGGACCGCCAAGCAGGGTCGTCACGATCAAGCCGACCGCCGCTGCACCGACGATGCCGCCCCAGAACCCGGCCCAGGTCTTGCCGGGGCTGATCGAAGGCGCAAGACGCCGGCCGCCGAGCCAGCGACCGACCACATAGGCCATGATGTCGGTCGCCCAGACCACGAAAAGCAGCCAGAGGAGGATCTGGAGCCCGGTCTCCGGCACGGCGCGCAGCCAGACCACGGCCAGAAGCGGCAGGCTCAGATAGAGCACGCCGAGGAGCGACCAGACATGGGACACCTTGAACGCGAAGGCGGCGAGGCCGGCGATCACGGCGCAGATCATGGCGGCGTCGAAGGCGAGATCGTAGCGGCCTGACGCGGCGAGGCCGAGCACCAGCAGGGCCGAGCCGCCGGCGGCGATGCCGGCGAGATCGCCGAGCTTCCGATCGTCGTTCGCCGTCATCAGATGGCGCCATTCAATGGCGAGCAGGACGGCGGTAACGACCGCCAGGAGAGCGAAAGGCCATCCCCCCCAAACGACAAGCGCCAGCACTGCTGGCGCCAGAACCGCGGCGGAGAGAATCCGCCAGCGCAACGACGGATCGATGTCAGCCACTCGATGCGCCATAGCGACGATCACGCCGCCGGAACTCGGCGATCGCGGTCTCGAAATGGGTCTTGTCGAAGGACGGCCAGTTGACCGGAAGGAAGACGAACTCGGTATAGGCGAGCTGCCAGAGCATGAAATTGCTGATGCGCTGCTCGCCGCTGGTGCGGATCAGAAGATCGGGATCTGGGATGCCCGTATCGTTCAGGCTACGTCCGAGCAGGTCCTCGTCGATATCCTCGGGCGCGATCTCGCCTGCGCGCACCTTCTCTGCCAGACGACGAGCACCGAGCGCGAGCTCGCGCCGGCCGCCATAGTTGAGCGCGATGGTCATGGTCAAGGCACTGTTGTGGCGGGTCTTCTCAGCCGCCATGTTCAGGAGTTCGACGATGTCGGGCGCCATCTCGTCGATCTCGCCGAGGAAACGCAGCTGGATGCCGTTTTTCGCGAGCTCGTTCAGCTCTCTCCGTATGTAGAAGCGAAGGAGGTTCATCAGCTCGGTGACCTCCTCCTCCGGCCGGCGCCAGTTTTCCGAGGAGAACGCGAACAGCGTGAGATAGGGAACGCCGAGCTCCCGGCAGGCCTCGACGGTGCGTCTGACCGCTTCGGCACCGCGCTGATGACCGAGCAGCGGCGGCATGCCGCGCTCCTTCGCCCAGCGGCGATTGCCGTCCATGATGATGGCGACGTGGTCGAGCCCTGGAATGCCCGAGCCGTCGAGCTTGGCCGCCGTCGGCCCGGTGATCGAATTCATCGACATATCGGGAGCGCTACCTCATCAAACCGTCATGATCTCCGATTCCTTCTGCGCGAGGAGATCGTTGATCTGCTGTATAGTCTTGTCGGTCGCCTGCTGCACGCTTTCGCCGAGCCTGTGATGCTCGTCCTTCGAAAGATCGCCGTCCTTCTCCGCGCGCTTGAGCTGGTCCATGCCGTCGCGGCGGACATTGCGCACCGCGACCCGCGCCTGCTCGGCATAGCGGCCCGCGACCTTGGCGATCTCGGCGCGACGCTCCTCGCTGAGCTCGGGCAGCGGCACGCGGATCAGCGTGCCGTCGACGGCGGGATTGAGGCCGAGATCGGCCGTGCGGATCGCCTTTTCGACCGAGGCGACCATGCTCTTGTCCCAGACCTGGACGGAAATCATGCGCGGCTCGGGCACGCTCAGCGCCGCGACCTGGTTGAGCGGCATCTCACTGCCATAGGCGGACACGGTGATCGGCTCGAGAAGGCTGGTCGAAGCGCGCCCGGTGCGCAGGCCGGCGAACTCCTTTCGAAGAGCCTCGAGAGCGCCGTTCATGCGCTTTTCCAGATCGCGGATATCGACGTCACTCATCTGCTTGCCTCCTCCTCATCGAGCACGGCCCCAGACGGCATCGTCAGGTCGTGATCAGCGTATGGGGTTCGTCGCCCCTCAGAACGCGCGCGAACGCGCCGCGGTGACGAATGGAAAACACGATGATCGGAATCGCGCTCTCACGCGCCAGCGCGATCGCCGCCGCATCCATCACCTTCAGATCACGCGCCAGAACGTCGTGATAGGTCAGCCGATCGTAGCGTTCGGCATGCGGATCCTTCTTGGGATCGGCGGAATAGACGCCGTCGACCTGGGTTCCTTTCAGGATCGCGTCACATCCGAGTTCGGCCGCGCGCAGCGCCGCCGCCGTGTCCGTGGTGAAAAAAGGGTTGCCGCTGCCGGCGGCACAGATGACGACGCGGCCTTTTTCCATATGCCGGATCGCGCGGCGACGGATGTAAGGCTCGCAGACCGAGGACATGGGGATCGCCGAGAGCACGCGGGTCTGCAGGCCGGCCTGCTCCAGCACGCTCTGCACCGCGAGGGCGTTGATGACCGTGGCCAGCATGCCCATGTAGTCGCCGTTGACGCGCTCGATGCCGTTGGCCGCGGCCATGCCGCCACGGATGATATTGCCGCCGCCGATCACCATGCACTGCTCGACGCCTTCGCCATGCACCGCGCGCACGTCCTCGGCGAGACGCATCAGCGTTTCCGGGTCATGGCCGAAGTCGCCTTCCCCCATGAGGGCTTCGCCGGACATTTTCAGCAACACCCGGCGAAATCTCGAAGTGGGATGGCCCATATCGGTCATGACGTTCGATCAGCCTCGTTCGCATGCACACCGGCGGGCCGTGAAACCCGCCGGCAACATCGGCCCGGTCCGCCGGGTCACGCCCGGCGGACGAACCCTCAGGTACCCGAAAGCGCCGCGACTTCGTCGGCCAGGTTTTCCTGCTTGGTCTCCAGTCCCTCGCCGAGGGCGAAGCGGACGAAGTCGGTGACCGTGATCGAGCTGCCGATCCTCTCGGCGACCCGGTCGATCGCTTCCTTCACCTTGAGGTCGGTGTCGACCACGAAGACCTGCTCGAGCAGCACCGCCTCTTCATAGAACTTGCGCATGCGGCCGTCGACGATCTTGTCGATGATGTTGTCCGGCTTACCGCTGGACTTGGCCTGATCGGCGTAGATCGCGCGCTCGCGGCTGACCGTCTCGGGGTCGAGGCGATCGACACTCACCGATTCGGGCTTGGCCGCGGCCACATGCATGGCGAGCTGCTTGCCGAGCGCTTCGAGCTCGGCGGCGTCGCCCGCCGAACGCAGCCCGACCAGCACGCCGATCTTGCCGAGGCCCGGCGAGAGCTGCCCATGAACGTAGGAACCGATCACACCCTGATCGACCTCGATCGACGCGGTACGCCGGAAGTTGATGTTCTCGCCGATAGTGGCGATCGCCTGGGTGATCTCGTCGCTCACGCTGCGCCCGCTGCCAGGTACTTCCATCGCCTGCAGACGCTCGCCGTCGCCACGGGCTTCAGGCGCCAGTTCGGCGATCGAACGGACCAGCGACTGGAAATCGTCGTTGCGGGCGACGAAGTCGGTTTCCGAATTGATCTCGACCAGCGCACCGCGCGTTTCCTGAATCGCCACGCCGACCAGGCCTTCGGACGCCAACCGGCCGGCCTTCTTGGCCGCCGCGGCGAGACCCTTCTTGCGCAGCCAGTCGGTCGCGGTCTCGATGTCGCCGTCGTTCTCGGACAGCGCCTTCTTGCAATCCATCATGCCGGCGCCGGTCTTGTCGCGAAGCTCCTTGACCAGCGTTGCAGTTACCTGCGCCATGACTTTCGTCTCACTTCTTTTCTAGAGATGTTCGGCCGTCCGGCCGACGTCAGCCGGCAGCCGCCGCCTTTTGAGGCTCGCTCTCGACCTCTTCCGCGGCAGCGACCTCGGCCTTTTCGGCGTCATCGCCGCCCGCTGCCTTTTTCGACTCGTCGTCGTCCGCGGAATCGTCGTCCGTCGTCTCCGGGGAGGTTTCAGCCGATGCTGGCGCCTCACTTACCTGTTCAGGCGCTTCCGGCTCGTCGGCTGCAGGGGCTGCTTCTTCAGCCGCAGCTTCCTCGACCGCAGTCACCTCCTCGACCGCAGGCGCCTCTTCACTGGCGCCGATGTCCGTGCCCGACGCCGCCATTTCGGCCTGGATGCCGTCGAGCACCGCACCGACCATCAGGTCGCAGTAGAGGTTGATCGCACGAGAAGCGTCGTCATTGCCGGGGATCGGATAGGAGATGTCCTTCGGATCCGAATTGCTGTCGACCACGGCGATTACCGGGATGTTGAGCGTGCGCGCCTCGGCGACCGCGATCGACTCCTTGTTGGAGTCCACGACGAACAGCAGATCCGGCAGGCCGCCCATGTCCTTGATGCCGCCGAGCGCCCGCTCGAGCTTGTCGCGCTCGCGCGTCAGCGTCAGCGTTTCGCGTTTGGTCAGGCCGATCGTGCCTTCGGCAAGCTTCGCCTCCAACTCGCGCAGCCGGCGGATCGACTGGGAGATCGTGCGCCAGTTGGTCAGCATGCCGCCGAGCCAGCGATGGTTCACGAAATACTGGCCCGAGCGCTGCGCCGCACGCGCCACCGGCTCCTGCGCCTGCCGCTTGGTGCCGACGAACAGCACACGGCCACCGCTGGCGGCGACCTCGCGGGACGCGGCCAGGGCCTGATGCAGGAGAGGCACGGTCTGGGTGAGGTCGATGATGTGCACCCCGTTTCTCGAGCCGAAGAGATAGGGGGCCATCCTCGGATTCCAGCGCCTCGTCTGGTGCCCGAAGTGAACGCCGGCTTCGAGAAGCTGACGCATCGTAAAAGTCGGTATCGCCATCGTTTCTTTCCTAGCTCCGGTTGTGCCGCCGCAGGTCGAGGTCCGTCATTCGGACACCGGAACAGGGGCCAAGCAGAACCTGGCCCTCCTGACCTGCGTGAGGGATGAGGGTTGTCTAGTCGCCCGGGCCCGCTTTGGCAAGCCCTCCAGACGATCGGACACCCTGCAACATGGTCGCTCCGACCCGGATGTCAACAGTCGACGACGCTGAGCACGCCCGCCTGCCGTTCCAGATCGACCCGACGGCCGAGCGCCAGCTTGTGGCTCTCGCCGAGATCGATGGTGACTTCCTCGGCGTCGTCGAGCGGCAGGACCAGCCGGACGCTGGCGCTGCCATCGCCGTGAGGCCCGAGCAGGCGACCGACCTTGGAGGCCGCCCCGGCATCTTCGAGCCGGATCGCCACCTTGCCGGCCACGGCCCTGGACCGGCCGCTCGAGACCGCCTGGTCGAGGGCCTGAACCGAGCTCGCCATGATCTTCACGATGTCACCATCCAGCCGCACCTCGCCCTCGACCAGCAGCGGCTGATCGCCCTCCAGGAGTTCTCGCGCGCGGCCGAGGAGCTCGGAGAAGAGTGTGATCTCGTAAGTGCCGGTCGGGTCGGAGAGCTGGACGAAGGCGAAGCGCGAGCGCGCCGTCGTCCGTTCCTGAACGCCGAGCACGATGCCGGCCAGCTTGACCCGCTGATTGCCGCGATGCGGCAGGTTCTCGGCGTCGACCACGTTCATGCGCGCGAGGCTGCTGCGGTAGCCATCCAGCGGATGCGCCGAGAGATAAAAGCCGAGGACGGCAAATTCCTGCTGCAGCCGTTCCAGGCTCGGAAGGTCGTCGACCTCCGGGACTTTCGGCTTCGGCAGGCTCTCGACGCCCATGCCGGCACCGAACAGGCTCTCCTGGGTACTCGCCTCCTGCTCGGCATGGGCGGCGCCGTAGCGAAGGGCAGGCTCGATCGCCGCCATGAGGCGCTGGCGGTTGTCGTCGAACTGATCGAGGGCGCCCGCCTTGATCATGGCTTCGAGAATACGCCGGTTCAGCACGCCGGTGCCGACCCGCGCAGCGAGCTCGAACACATCCTCGAAGGGGCCGTTCGCCTCGCGCTCCTGCACGATCATGTCGACGGCGTGCACGCCGACCCCTTTGATCGCCGCGAGGGCATAACGTATGCCACCGTTCTCTTGTCCGTTCTCATCACTGGGGTCTTCGACGACGAAGGTGGACTCGCTCTTGTTGACGTCGGGCGGCAGCAGCGGGATGCCGACCTTGGCGAGTTCCTGGCGGAACAGGTTGAGCTTGTCCTGATTGCCGCGGTCCATGGTCATGGAGGCGGCGTAGAACTCGACCGCGTGGTTCGCCTTCAGATAGGCGGTGTGATAGGCGAGCAGCGCATAGGCGGCGGCGTGGGATTTGTTGAAGCCGTAGGACGCGAATTTGGCGACCTGGTCGAAGATGGTGGTCGCGAGTTTCTTGTTGATTCCGCGCTCGACCGCGCCGTCGATGAACACCTCGCGCTGCGCATCCATCTCCGCCTTGATCTTCTTGCCCATGGCGCGCCTGAGCAGATCGGCGCCGCCGAGGGAGTAGCCGGCGAGATCCTGGGCGATGCGCATCACCTGTTCCTGGTAGATGATCACGCCGTTGGTTTCGGCGAGGATCGGCTCCAGAAGCGGGTGCAGATATTCCGGGTCCTCGCGCCCGTGCTTGACGTTGATGTAACGCGGAATGTTGTCCATCGGCCCCGGGCGGTAGAGCGACACCATGGCGATGATGTCCTCGAAGCAGTCGGGGAGAAGCTTTCGGAGCGCATCGCGCATGCCCGAACTTTCCAGCTGGAACACGCCCACCGTCTCGCCGCGGCCGAGCAGCTCATAGCTCGGCTGGTCGTCCAGCGGGAGCTTAGCAAGCTCAAGCTCGACGCCACGCTCATTCACCAAGCGCTCACCAAGCGTCAGCATGGTCAGCGTGGTCAATCCCAAAAAATCGAACTTTACGAGGCCCGCCTTCTCGACGTCCTTCATGTTGAACTGGGTGACCGGCATGGAGGCGCGCGGATCGCGGTAGAGCGGCACCAGCTCGTCGAGGGCGCGATCGCCGATCACCACGCCGGCCGCATGGGTCGAGGCGTGGCGCGGCAGGCCTTCCAGCCGTTTGGCGATGTCGATCAGTTCCGCGACCTGCTCGTCCTCGTCGGCGGCCTCCTGCAGGCGCGGCTCCATGAGGAGCGCTTCTTCAAGGGTCGGCGGGTTGGCGGGATTGAACGGCACCAGCTTCGCGACCTTGTCCACCTGGAAAAAGGGCAGGCCGAGGGCGCGTCCGGTGTCGCGCAGCACGGCACGCGCCTGCAGCTTTCCGAAGGTGATGATCGCCGCGACCTTTTCCGCCCCGTATTTCTCGCGGACATAGCGAATGACTTCGTCCCGCCGGTCCTGGCAGAAATCGATGTCGAAGTCCGGCATGGAGACGCGCTCGGGATTGAGAAAGCGCTCGAACAGCAGGCCGAAGCGAAGCGGATCGAGGTCGGTGATTTCGAGGGACCAGGCGACCACCGAGCCAGCGCCCGAGCCGCGCCCGGGGCCGACCGGAATGCCCTGCGCCTTCGCATATTTGATGAAGTCGGAGACGATCAGGAAGTAGCCTTCATATTTCATCTTGAGGATGACGCCGACCTCGTAGGCGAGCCGTTCGCGATAGACGCCGCGCTCGTCCTCGGCCTTGCCGAGAAAATCCATGCGACGCTCCAGGCCCGCTTCCGCCTGCGCTTTCAGTTCCGCCGCCTCGTCTCGACCGCCCGCGGTGTCGAAGGCCGGCAGGATCGGATCGTGGGCGCCGACCATGAAGGCACATCGCCGCGCGATCACCACGCTGTTGGCGAGCGCTTCGGGTAGGTCCGAAAAGAGCTCGGCCATCTCGGCGGGCGTTTTGAGGCGATGCTCCGGCGTCACCCGGTGCCGGTCGCGCACGCTGACCTGCATGCCCTGCTCGATGCAGAGCAGCACGTCATGGGGCTCGTAGTCGCCGGGCTCGAGGAAATGCACGTCGTTGGTGGCGACCAGCGGCAGGTCCCTGTCGAAAGCGAAATCGATCAGGGCCGGCTCGATCGCGTCCTCCGAGGCCAGGCCGTGACGCATCAGCTCGATGTAGAAGCGGCCTTCGAAGGCCTGGGCGAGCGGCTCGAGGATGGCGATCGCGCGCTCCCGGTTGCCCTGGAGCAGCGCCCGGCCGATCGGCCCGTCTGGACCGCCGGAAAGCAGGATCAGATCCGCCTGATGGAGGATCAGATCGTCGATGCCGACCTCGGGCGCCAGACCAGCATCGGTCTCCAGATGCGCGAGGCTCAGGAGCTTCAGGAGATTGCGGTAGCCGTTCTCGTTCTGGGCGTAGATCGGCATCCAGGCGGGTCCGAGCGGCTTGCCGCCCCCTCGCCGTTCCCCCTCGTCCCGGATCGGCAGGAGACAGCCGACGATCGGCTGCACGCCTTTGCCGGCGGCGGCCTGGCTGAAGGCCAGCGCGTTGAAGAGATTGGCCTTGTCGACCACGCCGATCGCGGGCATGCCGTCCGCGGCGCAGCGCTCCAGCAGCTTCGGCACCCGGACCGTGCTCTCCAGCAGGGAAAAGCAGGAGCGGACACGCAGATGCACGAAGGCCGGCTCGGTCACGGTTTTCCTCCACCCTGGAACGAGCGGTGAAGGTACATCCCGAGCCAGGATTTGTGAATGATTTTAGAGGTCTGTGGATAAGTCCGAAGACCTGGCCTCACGCGCCCGTCTGGCCGCGAGACGCTTGGCGTTGCAGTACCAGAAACCGATGATGTCGTCGCTGACCAGCGACCCCAGCATCGCGATCAGGCCCGTGACGATGGCGATGATGGCGAAATCGTAGCGCGCGCCGGCCTCTCCACCGATCGCGCCGGAAAGACCGACGGCGAGGCAGCCGACACCGAAAAGCACGCCCATCAGACGAAGGGGCCAATGGTCTCTATGGAGTTTCATCTGCGACGGCCCTCGACAAGAAGCCATACTGCAGGAGATAGGTCCCCCCGCCGGCTACGCCACCCCCGCCGCTAGCTGTCCCAGTCGATCTGGCCGTTATGCAGGCGGGCGATGCCGTCGGTGCGGCGGGCGAGTTCGGGATTGTGGGTCGCGATGAGGAGCGCGCTGCCTTCTTCGCGGATGGTCTTCATCAGCATGGTGAACACGCCGTCCGCGGTCTCCTCGTCGAGATTGCCGGTGGGCTCGTCGGCGAGGAGGACGGCGGGGCGGTTGGCGAGGGCACGTGCGATCGCGACCCGCTGCTGTTCGCCGCCGGACAGCCTGGCCGGGCGGTGGTTTGCGCGCTCGCCGACCCCGAGGGCACCAAGGAGCGCCATCGCACGATCCGAAGCATCGCGTCGGGAACGTCCTGCAAGCATCTGCGGCAGAACGACATTTTCCAGCGCGTTAAACTCGGGAAGGAGATGGTGGAACTGGTAGACGAAGCCGAGCTTTTCGCGCCTGAGCCGCGTGCGCGCGCCGTCGCCGAGCCGGGCGCAGTCCTGCCCGGTCAGCACGACCTCGCCGCTGTCCGGGCGCTCCAGAAGGCCTGCGATCTGAAGCAGCGTCGACTTGCCGGCGCCGGACGGACCGACCAGCGCCACGACCTCGCCGGCCGGCAAATCGAGATCGACGCCGCGCAGAACGTCGAGCTCGGTCTCGCCCTGATGAAATCGGCGCCGGACCCCGCGCAGGCTGAGCGCGACGGCGGCGGCCTCGGTCTTGACGTCGACCTCGCGTTCGACCGGCATGGGCTCGTCACTTTGCGGTGGGCGTGCAAGGGCCGACTCATTCATAGCGAAGCGCCTCGACCGGATCGAGATTGGCGGCGCGCCAGGCCGGATAAAGGGTGGCGAGCAACGAGAGGGCGAGGCCCATGCCGACCACGCTCAGCACATCCGGGGTTTCGATCCGGGTCGGCAGGTTGGAGAGGAAGTAGACCTCGGCGGCGAACAGATCGTTGCCGGTGATCGCCTCGATCCAGCCCTGGATGGTCTCGATGTTGTTCGCGAACAGGATGCCGAGGATGAAGCCGAGCAGCGTGCCGGTGACGCCGATCGCAGCCCCGCTCATGAAAAAGATGCGCATGATCGTGCCGCGCGTCGCCCCGACGGTGCGCAGGATCGCGATGTCCCTGCCCTTCTCCTTCACCAGCATGATCATGCCGGAAATGATGTTGAAGGCGGCAACCATGATGATCAGGGAAAGGATCAAAAACAGCACGTTCCGCTCGACCTTGAGCGCGTTGAAGAACTGGTTGTTCATCTGCTGCCAGTCGACCAGGCCGCCGACGCCGCCGACCAGCGGGCCGATCTCGTTCCGGTAGCCAGCGACGTCGTCGGGATCGTCGACCATGATCTCGACCAGGCTGGCCTTGTCCTCCTGCTGGAAATAGATCTGCGCATCAGCCATGGGCATGAGGATGAAGGTGTTATCGTAGTCGTACATGCCGACCTCGAACAGCGCCCCGATCTCGTAAGCCTTCATGCGCGGCACGGTGCCGAAGGCGGTGGCGTTGCCGTTCGGCGAGATCAACGTGACCTTGTCGCCGACGCCCAAGCCCATCCTGAGCGCCATGCGCGTGCCGAGGCCGATGCGTTTCTCGCTGATCGCCTCGACGCTGCCGTCGACGATACTCTCCGGAAGCAGCCTCTGATTCAAAAGATCGGCCTGGCGGACGCCGCGGACCACGGCGCCGGAAGCGACGCCGTTGGCGGACGCCATCACCTGGCCCTCGACCATGGGCGTCACGCTCTCGATGCCGTTCAAGGCGCGGATGCGCTCTGCGACCGCATCGAAATCGGTGATGCCTTCCGGTCCGGCGCGCACGACGAAATGGCCGCCCACGCCCTGAAGCACGCCCATGATCTCGGCGCGATAGCCGCTCATCACCGCGAGCACGACGATCAGCGTGCCGACACCGAGCATGATGCCGAGCAGCGAGAACAGAGCGATCACCGAGATGAAGCCCTCTTCCCGACGCGGCCTGAGATAGCGGCCGGCGACCCAGCGCTCAAGCGGGCCGAACATCAGCCGGCGAACCGTCGCACGAGCGCTTCCGGCGAAAGCTCGGCGCGCTCGCCCGTCGCCCGCTGCTTCAGTTCGACCACGCCCTCCTTCAGGCCGCGCGGCCCGATCACCACCTGCCAGGGCAGCCCGATCAGGTCCATGGCCGCGAACTTGGCGCCGGGCCGCTCGTCGCGGTCGTCGATCAGCACGTCGAGACCGGCATTTTCGAATTGGGTCTCGAGACCCTCGACCATCGCGTCGCAATGCTCATCGCCGGGACGGAGATTGATCAGCCCGAGATCGAACGGCGCCACGGGCTCCGGCCAGACAATGCCGTTCTCGTCATGAAAAGCCTCGATAAGCGCGCCGACGAGTCGGGATACGCCGATGCCGTAGCTGCCCATCTCGACCGGGACTTCCTCCCCGTCCGGCCCCATGACGACCGCGCCCAGAGGCTCGGAATACTTGGTGCCGAAATAGAAGATGTGGCCGATCTCGATGCCGCGCCCGGAGCGCAGGCGGTCGGACGGCACCTGGCAGGCTACAGGGTCATGCTCGTCGTCGGTCGCGGCATAGAGGCCCTTCAGCTGCTCGATATCGAGATCGTCGGCCATGAAGTCGATATCCTCGAAGGCCGCATCGAAGTAGACAGCGCTTTCGCCGGTCTCGGCGAGGATCTGGAACTCATGGCTGAGATCGCCGCCGATGGCACCACTGTCCGCCCGCATCGGAATCGCGGTCAGCCCCATGCGCTTGAAGGTCTTGAGATAGGCGAGGAACATATTGTTATAGGATCTGACCGCGCCCTCATAGTCGAGATCGAAGGAATAGTTGTCCTTCATAAGAAACTCGCGCCCGCGCATTACGCCGAAGCGGGGCCGCACCTCGTCCCGAAACTTCCACTGGATCTGGTAGAGGTTCTGCGGCAGGTCCTTGTAGCTCTTGATGCTCTTCCGGAAGATGTCGGTGATGACCTCCTCGTGGGTCGGGCCGTAGAGCATCTGGCGATCATGGCGGTCGCGGATGCGCAGCATCTCCCTACCATAGGCATTGTAGCGTCCGCTCTCCTGCCAGATTTCCGCGGGCTGGATCGAGGGCATCAGGACCTCGTGGCAGCCGGCGCGATCCATCTCCTCGCGCACGATCCGCTCGATCTTCTTGAGCACCTTGTAGCCCAGCGGCAGCCAGCTGTAGATGCCCGCCGAGCTCTGTCGGATCATGCCTGCGCGCAGCATGAGCTGATGGGAGACGATCTGAGCTTCGGAAGGCGTTTCCTTCAGAAGCGGGAGAAAATAACGAGACAATCGCATGATGAACGGATCCGTGGTCGGCGGGCGACCGAAAGGGTCGAAAGGCGGCGCCAATCTAAGGGCAACGGATGTTCATGACAATCGCGGCCTTCGGACACGGCATCGTGACTCCGAGGACCCGCCCTTCGCCGCCCCGCCCCATCCACCCGAAAGCCGGACAACTTGGACGCGACGGGAATGCGCCGCGTGCTCCGAAAAAAAGTAGCCGCGTCAGCGAACTGACGCGGCTAAGGTAGGGAGGAAACGCCTCAAGTCGGGTGTCACAGGGGAAACATCCCATGAACACCTCACTAATATGGCGGCCCGATTCACTAATGGCAAGAGAAAAATAACCAAAAGTTCAAGTATTAGCGTCAATATATTATACAACGATTGATTAGAATTTTTCATCAAATTTTATATGTATGCCCTATTAGAGAAATCTCTTACAGATAACGGGGAATTATTGGCGATTTTGTTGAAGATTCGCCTTTCATCACGTTTTTTACAGCGGGCTTCTGCAGAGATGACGGACAAAGCCATGGGCGCTTCCCACCGTTGAGAGCCGGAAAGATTCTACCCTGAAGCGATGGGACAAAGCGCCGTGCGACGGTGTTCAGCCGTCGGCGGGCGGGCGGAGCTGGATCAGGCCGCTTTCGATAACCCATTGAACGGCAAAGGTGACGGCGATCGCGAGCACGGTGGTGACCAGGAGCTTGATCAGCATGCGCGGCCTGGCCGGCGCGCTGCTGGCATGGCCCTCTCCCACCTCCTCCGGCGGCGCCGCGCCGAAGGGGAGGACCATGAACAGGACCAGCCACCAGATGACGACGAAGGTGATGGCCGAGGTAAAGAGGCTCATGGCATGCGGATCAGGCTTGTTCGAGTTCGACCAGCGTGCCGCTGAAATCCTTGGGATGCAGGAACAGCACCGGCTTGCCATGGGCGCCGATCTTGGGCTCGCCGTCGCCGAGGACACGGGCGCCCGATGCGATCAGGCGGTCGCGGGCCCCGAGGATGTCGTCGACCTCGTAGCAGAGATGATGGATGCCGCCCTGCTGGTTCTTGTCCAGAAACCCCTGGATCGGCGAGGCCTTGCCGAGGGGGTGGAGGAGCTCGATCTTGGTGTTCGGCAGTTCGATGAAGACGGTGGTGACGCCGTGCTCGACCTGGTCGACGGCCTCGGAGACGTCGGCGCCGAGGGTGTCCCGATACTGGGCGACGGCCGCCTCCAGATCGGGGACGGCGATGGCGACGTGGTTCAGACGTCCGATCATGTCAGGTCTCCGCGTTCAGGATACGGATGAGGTTTCCTTGCCGACCATGCCTTCGAGCACGCCCGGTTCGAGCCGGGTGATCTGCACCTCGATGATCGGCCGCTTCTGGCGCATCAGGTTACTGGACCGGCGCACGGCCGCACGCACGGCGTCACGGATCCGTGCATCGTCGAGCGCTTCGTCGTCGGTCAGGTCCTCGACTGCGTTTTCGACCTCGGAGAGCACCCGATCGGCCTGGCCGTCCTCGCGATCGAGATCGACCGCGCCGAAGGAGGACAGGTTCGGCGAGGCGAGCAGGCTGCCGACCTGATCGAGCACCACGCTCACCAGGATGGTGCCATGGACCATGAGCCGGCGGCGGGTGCGGAAGAGGTCGTCGCCGGCGTCGATCAGCTCGTCGTTCTCGAGCACCATGCGCCCGACCGGCGCCTCGTCGATCACGCCGGCCTCGCCCGGCGCCAGGCGGACGACGTCGCCGTTCCTGACGTCCAGCGCCTTCTCGACGCCGAGCTTCCTCGCGAACGCCGCGTGCTCGTGCAGATGGCGCGCCTCGCCATGGACGGGGACGGCGATCTTCGGCTTGATCCAGCGATACATCTGCTCGATCTCGTCGCGGCAGGGATGGCCGGTGACGTGGACGAAATGATCCTGCTCGGTGATCACCTCGATGCCGTGGCCGACCAGGGTGTTGTGGAGGTTGTAGAGCGTGCGCTCGTTGCCGGGGATGATCTTGGAGGAGAAGATCACGGTGTCGCCGGTCTCCAGCTTGACCGACGGATGCTGGCCGAAGCCGATCCTCGCCATCGCCGCCCTCGCCTCGCCCTGGCAGCCGGTGGCGAGCCAGAGCACCTTGTCCCGCGGCAACTGCGCAGCGGTCTTCTCGTCGACCAGCGGCGGCAGGTCCTTCAGATAGCCGATCTCGGATGCCACCTGCAGCATGCGCTTCATCGAACGGCCGACAGCGCAGACCTGGCGGCCGGTCTTGGCACCGACCTTGATCGCGGTCTCCAGCCTCGCGACGTTGGACGCGAAGGTGGTGATCACCACCCGGTGCGGCAGCGCCGCGACCAGCTTTTCGAGGCTGGCGCGAACATCGGCCTCGGAGCCCGACGTACCGGGCGTGAGCACGTTGGTGGAATCGGCGACCATGGCGAGCACGCCCTCCTCGCCGAACGCCGCCAGCGTCTCGCTCTCGGTCACGGGGCCGAGCAGCGGGGCGGGATCCAGCTTCCAGTCGCCGGTATGCAGGACATTGCCGAGGGGGGTGCGGATCGCGAGCGCGTTCGCCTCGGGGATCGAATGGGTCATGTGGACGAGGCCGCAGTCGAACGGCCCGATTTCGAAGCGCTCGCCCGGCGCCACCACGCGGATCGGCACATCGCCCGGCCGGAGCGGCGACTCGTCGAGCTTCTTTCGCAGCAGGCTCGCCGTGAACGCGGTGCAGTAGATCGGGCAGCGCAGGCGATCCCAGAGATAGGGCACCGCGCCGAAATGGTCCTCATGGGCGTGGGTCAGCACGAGGCCCTTCAGCTCGCTCCGCCGCTCCTCGATGAAGCGGGTCTCCGGCAGGATGATGTCGGCCCCCGGCAGGTAGTCGTCGGCGAAGGTGATGCCAAGATCGACCATGAGCCACTGATCGTCCATGCCGTAGAGATTGAGGTTGAGCCCGATCTCTCCTGCGCCGCCGAGCGGCACGAATAACAACTCCTGATCCATCAACTCCCCGTTCTCGATCTTTCCGTAGCGTCTTTCGTCTCGTGCGGCTCATTGGCATAGAACAGTTCGACCAGACCCGCCATGGTCAAATCGCGGTCATAGCGGTCGATGCTGTCGGTGGCGTCCGCGAACAGCCCGCCGAGCCCGCCGGTCGCGACCACGGTCATATCGGCGCCGAACTCGTCCTGAATGCGGTGGACCATGCCCTCGATCATGCCGACGTAGCCGTAGAACACGCCGGACTGCATCGCCGTGACCGTGGATGTGCCGATCACCCGCTCCGGACGCTCGACCGCGATGCGTGGCAGCTTGGCGGCCGCCCGGTGCAGGGCTTCGAGGGAGAGGTTGATGCCGGTGGCGATCACGCCGCCGCAATAGGCGCCGTCCCGGTCCACGATGTCGAAGGTGGTCGCGGTGCCGAAGTCGACCACGATCAGCGGGCCGCCATAGCGGCGATGCGCGGCGACCGCGTTGACCAGCCGGTCCGCCCCGACCTCACGCGGATTGTCGATCGCGATCGGCACGCCGACACCGAGATTTTCGCGCACGATCTTCGGCGTGCAGTCGAAGACATGGGCGCACATCTGCTTGAGCGCGAACAGCGCCTCCGGCACCACCGACGAGATGACGACGTCGGCGACGTCCCGGTGGCTGACGCCGTCGAGCATCATCAGCTGGGTGAGCGCCGCCGCATATTCGTCGCCGGTGCGGTTCCTGACCGTGGCGATGCGCCATTGGCCGAGCGGCTCGCGGTCCCGATAGACGGCGAAGACCGTGTTGGTGTTGCCGACGTCGACGGCGAGGAGCAGCGATGCGGTCATGGGGTCTAGCGATCGGCGAAGACGACGTCGCCGGCCGTCAGCTCGTGGCGGCTGCCGTCGCCGCATTCGACCAGAAGGGCGCCGTTCTCGGCCAGATCGACAAGGCGCCCGTCGACGCCACGACGGTTCAGCTGAAAACGAACCCTGCTGCCCAATCCGAAACTCCTGCCCCGCCACGCCTGCCTGATCTCAGCAAAGCCGTCCCGCCGCCATCGGTCAAGCCGGATCGAGAGCGCTGCGGCATAGGCGCAGAGCCAGGTGCCGGCGCTCGACGGCGCGAAGCCCGCAGCCGCCAGCGAGGTGACGGGATAGGGCGCATCGTCCGGCGCCCAGACGAGGTTGACGCCGATGCCGACGATCACGTGAGCGAGGCCGCCCTTTCTGTCGGCGGCGCTTTCGAGGAGGATGCCGGCGACCTTGGCGCCGTCGATCAGGACGTCGTTCGGCCATTTGAGCTTCACGTCGAGCTCTTCCGGGCCGCGCTCGATCAGCAGGTCGGAGAGAGCCAGGCCGGCGAGCAGAGAGAGCTGACCTGCGGCCTTCAGCGCGCAGTCCGGCCGGAGCAGGAAGGAGGCGTGAAGATTGCCCGGCGCCGAACGCCAGGGCCGCCCCAGACGCCCGCGCCCGCCGGTCTGTTCGTCCGCGAGCACGATCGTGCCCGACGGTGCGCCGATCGAGGCCAGCCGCGCGGCTTCGTCGTTGGTGCTGCCGATGGTTTCGACGTGATGGAGGGTGAACCCGTCCGGCAGGCGCTCATGGTCGCCCCGATCCGGCGAAAGGGCAGTCGCGGTCACGTGAACATCATCACGAAAACAGGGCGAGTGCCGCGCGCTCGGCATGGCCGAGAAGAAGCCCCGGTCTGATGCAGAAGGCGACGTTGAAGACAGCGGCGATACCGAGCACAACAGCATATTCGCCGCCGACCGAGCGATCCAGCGGATCGAGGGTCTCGTCGAAATACATGATCTTGACGATGCGCAGATAATAATAGGCGCCGACCACGCTCGCGAGCACGCCGATGATCGCGACCGGCGTCAGTCCGGCGTCGACCGCGGCCATGAACACGTAGAACTTGCCGAAGAAGCCGGCGAGCGGCGGGATGCCGGCGAGCGAGAACATGAAAACGCCGATCGCGGCGGCAAATAGCGGCTGCTGGCGGGCGAGGCCTGCCAGATCGTCGATGTTCTCGACCGGCGCACCATTGCGCCGAAGGGCGAGCACGCAGGCAAAGGTGCCAAGCGTCATCACCAGGTAGATCGCGATATAGACCAGCACGCTGTAGACGCCCTGCTCGGTGCCGGCGGCGAGGCCGACCAGGGCGAAGCCGATATGGCCGATGCCGCTATAGGCGAGCAGGCGCTTCAGGTTGCTCTGGCCGATCGCGGCGAAGGCGCCGAGCAGCATCGAGGCGATGGCGATGAACACTACGATCTGCTGCCACTGGCTCGCCCAGTCCCCGAACGGCTGGTAGAAGACGCGAATGGTGAGCGCCATGGCCGCGACCTTGGGTGCCGCGGCGAGAAAGGCGGTGACCGGGGTGGGTGCGCCCTCGTAGACGTCGGGCGTCCACATGTGGAAGGGTACGGCGGCGAGCTTGAAGGCAAGGCCGGCGGCGACGAAGACGAGGCCGATCACCACGCCAATACCGATCGTGCCCTCGCCGATTTTTTCGGGGGAGAGAACGTCTGCGAGGCCCGGAAAGGACAGCGTGCCGGTGAAGCCGTAGACCATCGAGCAGCCATAGAGGAGGATGCCGGAGGCGAGCGCGCCGAGGACGAAATATTTGAGCCCGGCCTCCGAGGCGCGCAGGCGGTCCCGGTGAAAGGCGGTCATGACGTAGAGCGGCAGGCTCTGCAGCTCGAGAGCGACATAGAGCGAGATCAGGCTGTTGGCCGAGATCATCATCAGCATGCCGACGGTCGCGAACAGCGCCAGCACGGTATATTCGAAGCGGTTCACGCCTTCCTTCTGGAAGAAGCTCGGCGTCATCACCAGGCAGACGCCGACCCCGACCAGCACCAGCGCCTTCATGTACGCGGCGAAGCCGTCGTTCACGAACAGGCCGCCGAAGGTGACCGCGCGCTCCTTGTCACCCATGAGAGTGATGAACAGGCCGACCACCAGCGCCATGATCGCGAGCGAGGAGATGAAGCGCTGGGTGTCCTGCTCCTCCTCGCGAAAGGCGCCGAGCATGAGCAGCGCCATGGCCATGAGGATCAGGACGATCTCGGTCATGGCGGGGGCGAGGTCGAACATGTCGAAGGCCATCACGTCACTCAGCCCCGGCTCGGGTTTGGGCCAGCTCCGTCTCGGGAAGGCCACCGACCTGGCTCAGCAGATGGTCGACGGACGCCGCCATCGGATCGAGGAAAAGCGCGGGATAGATGCCCATCAGCAGCACCAGGAGGACCAGCGGCGCGAAGCTCGCGATCTCGTGCGGGCGAAGGTCCCGGATCATCAGGAGCGGTTCCTTGGTGAGATCGCCGAAGATAACGCGCCGATAGAGCCAGAGCATGTAGGCAGCACCCAGCACCATGCCCGTGGCGGCGAAGAGCGCCACCCACTGGTTCACCTGGAAGACGCCGATCAGGACCAGGATCTCGCCGACGAAGCCGGACGTGCCCGGCAGGCCGACCGAGGCGAGCATGAACAGCATGAAGACCAGCGCGTAATGGGGCATGCGCGCGACCAGGCCGCCGTAGAAATCGATCTCCCGGCTGTGCAGGCGGTCATAGACCACGCCGACGCACATGAAGAGCGCCGCGGAAACGAGACCGTGGCTCAGCATCTGGATGATGCTGCCCTGGATGCCGAGCGGGTTGAGCGTGAAGATGCCGATGGTGACGATGCCCATATGGGCGACCGAGGAATAGGCGATCAGCTTCTTCATGTCGGTCTGCATCAGCGCGACCAGCGAGGTATAGATCACGGCGACGATCGAGAGCGTGTAGATCAGCGGCGTGAAATAGACCGTGGCCTCGGGCAGCATCGGCAGCGAGAAGCGGAGAAAGCCGTAGCCGCCAAGTTTCAGGAGAACGCCCGCCAGGACGACCGAGCCCGCAGTCGGCGCTTCCACATGGGCGTCCGGCAGCCAGGTGTGGAAGGGCCACATCGGCACCTTGACGGCGAAGGAGGCGAACATGGCGAGCCAGAGCCATTTCTGCAGCGCCGGATCGAAGGTCGCGGTCATCAGCTCGGGAATGTCGGTGGTGCCCGCCTGCAGATACATGACGAGGATGGCGACCAGGAACAGCACCGAGCCGAGCAGCGTGTACAAAAAGAACTTGAAGGCCGAATAGATGCGGTTCGGGCCGCCCCAGACGCCGATGATCAGGAACATCGGGATCAGGATGCCTTCGAAGAAGATGTAGAACAGCACGAAGTCGAGCGCGCAGAACACGCCGACCATGAAGGTCTCCATCACCAGGAAGGCGACCATGTATTCCTTGACCCGGACCTGCACCGACTCCCAGGACACCCCGATACACACGAGCGTCGTGAGCGTGGACAGGAGGATCAGGAACAGGGAAATCCCATCCACGCCGACATGGTAGCTGATGTTGAGGCCGGCGAGCCATTCGCTCTTCTCGACCAGCTGGAAGTCCGAGCGGGACGGGTCGAAATTGCCCCAGATCATCAGCGAGAGCAGGAAGGTGATCGCCGCGGTCCATAGCGCCACCGCCTTGGCGTTCTGGTTCACCACCTCCTGCTCGCCGCGAATCATCAGGATGAACCCGGCACCCGCGAGCGGCAGGAAGATCACCAGCGAAAGAAGCGGCCAGTCACTCATGGGGGCGCGGCCCCCTCGTCGACTTGCCTTTAATGGCCACCAGGTTCTGGTTTCGACTCATCACCGTTTCGTCACCGTTTGGGGCATGAACTGTTTTGGCCATGGCGCTAGAACCTGACGACGTACCAGGTGACCAGGGCGGCGATCCCGATCAGCATGGCGAAGGCGTAGTGGTAGACATAGCCGGTCTGCAGCAGCGTGGCGCGGCGGGCGACCGAGAGCGCGGTGGCGGCGACGCCGTTCGGGCCGAGGGTGTCGATGATGCCGATGTCGAAACCCTGCCAGAGCGCCGTGCCGGCGCGCTTGGCCGGGTTGACGAACAGGAAGTCGTAGAGCTCGTCGATGTACCACTTGTTCAAAAGGAACTGGTAGACACCCTGCGCGCGTGCGGCGAGCCGGCGCGGGAGTTCCGGGTTCATGATGTAGAAGGCGTAGGCGAGACCGATGCCGATCAGCCCGACCAGGATCGGCAGGATCTTGACCCAGGCCGGCGCGTGGTGGGCTTCCTCGATGATGTTGTGGCCCTCGGGCATGGCGATCGAGCCGCCCCAGAACGCCATGTCCGCATTCACCATCGGCAGGCCGAGAAAGCCGGCCGCGATCGCGCCGAGGGCGAGCAGGCCGAGCGGTATGGTCATCACCAGCGGCGACTCGTGAACATGGCTCATGACCTCGGCGCTGGCGCGCGGCTCGCCATGGAAGGTCATGAACAGCAGACGCCAGGAATAAAAGGCGGTCATCACGGCGGCGCCGATGCCGAGCCAGAAGGCATAACCCGCGAACGGTCCGTGGGAGGCGTACGCGACCTCGAGGATCAGATCTTTCGAGTAGTAGCCTGCGAAGAACGGCATGCCGGCGAGAGCGAGGGACCCGATCCACATCATGGCGTAGGTCACGGGAATCTTACGCCAGATGCCGCCCATATTGCGCATGTCCTGCTCGTCGGACATGGCGTGGATCACGGAGCCCGCGGACAGGAACAGCAGCGCCTTGAAGAAGGCATGGGTGTAGAGGTGGAAGATGCCGACGCTGTAGGCGCCGACGCCGCAGGCGAAGAACATGTAGCCGAGCTGCGAGCAGGTGGAATAGGCGATGACGCGCTTGATGTCGTTCTGCACGAGGCCGATGGTCGCCGCGAAGAACGCAGTGCTCGCCCCGATGAAGGTGACGAAGCCGAGCGTCCATTCGGAGTGCTCGAACAGCGGCGAGCAGCGGGCGACCAGGAAGACGCCGGCGGTGACCATGGTGGCGGCGTGGATGAGTGCTGAGACCGGCGTCGGGCCTTCCATGGCGTCCGGTAGCCAGGTGTGCAGGCCGAGCTGCGCGGATTTGCCCATGGCGCCGATGAACAGGAGGAAGGTCACGAGGGTGAGCGCATGCACCTCGGCGCCGAACAGCACCAACCGGTGCCCGGCAAAGTCGGCTGCCTGCGAGAAAACGACGTCGAACTCGACCGAGTCGAACACCAGATAGACGCCGGCGATGCCGAGGGCGAAGCCGACGTCGCCGACGCGGTTCACGAGAAAGGCCTTGATCGCGGCGGCGCAGGCGGACGGCTTGGTGTACCAGAAGCCGATCAGGAGATAGGAGACCAGGCCCACCCCTTCCCAGCCGAAAAACAGCTGCAGGAAATTGTCGGCGGTGACCAAAGCCAGCATGAAGAAGGTGAACAGCGACAAATAGGCCATGAACCGCGGGATGTGCGGGTCGTGGGCCATGTAGCCGATCGAGTAGACGTGGATCAGCGTCGAGACCGTGGAGACGACGAACATCATGATGGCGGAGAGCGGGTCGACGCGGATGGTCCAGTCGGCCTCGAAGGTGCCGGACTGGATCCAGGTCAGGACGTCGACCTTGTAGCCCTCGGTGCCGACCACCGAGAACAGCACGATCCATGCGCAGACAGCCGACAGCACCATGCCGGCGCAGGTAACGAGCTGGGAGGCGCGATCGCCGATAAAGCGGCCGAAAAGCCCCGCGATGATGGCTCCAACAAGTGGAAAAAAAACGATGCCGGCGGCGGTCATGGTCAGCCCTTCATGAGGTTGATGTCGTCAACCTCGATGCTGCCGCGGTTTCTGAAATAGACCACGAGGATGGCAAGGCCGATCGCCGCTTCGGCGGCGGCGACGGTCAGGATGAACATGGCGAAGACCTGGCCGGCGAGATCGCCGAGATAGGCGGAGAAGGCGACGAAATTCAGGTTGATCGCTAGCAGCATCAGCTCGATCGACATCAGGATGACGATCACGTTCTTCCGATTGAGGAAGATGCCGAAGATGCCCGTCGTGAACAGGATGGCCGCCACCGTCAGATAGTGGCCGAGCGGGACCGCCATCTCCATCAGGCGCCGCTCCCAGGCTGGATTTTTTTGAGTTCGATCGCGCCCTCGGCGGAACGGTGGACCTGCTCGCCGATGTCCTGGCGGCGCACGCCCGGGCGGTGCCGAAGCGTGAGCGTGATCGCGCCGATGATCGCCACCAGAAGGATCAGCCCCGCCGTCTGGAACAGGTAGAAATAGTCGGTGTAGAGGAGGTTGCCGAGCGCCTCGGTGTTGCTGATGTCGGACGGCACCGGGCGTTCCAGGCTCGCCACCTCGGGCGACAGCGCCCAGCTGCCGATCACCATCACCAGCTCGATCATGAGGATCGCGCCGATCAGGAGGCCGAGCGGCAGATATTGCATGAAGCCTTCGCGCAGGCGCACGAAATTGATGTCAAGCATCATCACGACGAACATGAAGAGGACGGCGACCGCACCGACATAGACGACGACCAGCACCATCGCCAGGAATTCGGCGCCGATCAGGACGAAGAGACCGGCGGCATTGAAGAAGGCGAGGATCAGGAACAGCACCGAATGCACCGGATTCCGTGCCGAAATCACCATCAGGCCCGAGGCGATCGCGACGAAGGAAAACAGGTAGAACACGAACTGCTGAACGATCATTTCTTCCCCAGGGCACGGCGCCGCTGCAATGGACAGGAGAGCCGGCGTATTTTGGCGCCTTCGGGTTTACCGGTAAGGCGCATCGGCCGCAAGATTGGCGGCGATCTCCTTCTCCCAGCGATCGCCGTTCGCGAGCAGCTTTTCCTTGTTGTAGAAAAGTTCGGCGCGGGTCTCGGTGGCGAACTCGAAATTCGGCCCCTCGACGATGGCGTCCACCGGGCATGATTTCCTCGCACATGCCGCAATAGATGCACTTCACCATGTCGATGTCGTAGCGCGTGGTGCGGCGCGTGCCGTCCGCCCGCGGCTCGCTCTCGATGGTGATCGCCTGGGCCGGGCA
>CBDCTL010000009.1:0-39123 GCA_965222015.1 Geminicoccaceae bacterium | reverse complement strand
CGCGAAGGCCGCGTCGGCATCTGGGTCGTCCGCGAGCGACGGCCGCGAGGAAAAAATCGCCGCCATCGGCGTCCGTGTCCGCCGGTGGATCACCTTCCACGGCCTCGCCATCAACCTCGCCCCGGATCTCGAGCATTTTTCGACCATCGTCCCGTGTGGGATTTCTCAACATGGGGTGACGTCGATCCGGCAGCTTGGGCGGGAGGTGACGATGGCAGAGCTGGATGCGGTGATGCGGGAAGCGGTTTGGAACAGTTGTTTCCTTATAGATAGTCCGTCGCGGTGATTTCGCTTTCTAGCAGCTGCGGAAACAGTTCCTCTGTGCGGGCTGTGAACTTGCTGAAGCCGTGGCCCACAGGTTGCCAAATATGCACCTGCCACAGCCGATGCTCCGAGCATTTAACAGAATTCCCTAGTATCCTGTTCGGGGAATGCAACTATATGTTGTTCTGACTGCAGTCGAGCCCAGATGCTGGAAAATACTAAGATGTTGGACGCTGGTCTTGCGCAATTCGAAAAGCATCCAATTCACGAAGCGCTTAGGCATGATTCGTGAGTGGATCAGCGTCGATTTTGAAGATATTGACAGTGATCGTGAAGTTGAACTGCGAGCGCGCTAACCAAATGTTCTGGATCGAATTCGTGTCATGTCTTAAACGGCCTCGATCCAGAATTTTCGCCAGAAACACTTCTTGCGCAACTTACCAATCATATGCGCCACCAGAATTTCTGGAACCAGCTCAGTGATTATTCTTCAAGTGGCAATCCTCAGAATTTGCGCACCGCCAACGATCACATCAACGTCGCCAAATACCTACAGTGTACCATATCGCTGGGATGGCCAAACAACCAGAAGCTCGAAAAGCAATAATATCAGTTGAGAAAGCATACGATCGATTTCTGCAAATCCTATGGATGACGCCAAAAACGATTTTGGGAACCGCTTGGCTGAAAATTCGACCTTCCATGACGAACTGACAAAACTAACAACAAAGCACCGCGGCTCTCGCCGAAAAAGAACACGAAGACCTAGTTGAAAGCGTCGAAAACTCATTGACCGGATGGCAAACAGAATTTACTGAGGCCCAGACTTCGCGCGCCGAAGAATATTCTAAGGCTCAAATTGAACGTGGAAAGGAATTTGACCAATACACTTCGTGAATTGATAGCCAATGCCGAAAGAGAGCGGAATGAGATCAGCGAATAAACATGATGACGAACTGCTAAACTTGTTCAACAATTTTTCAAAAGACATAAAATCAAAAACCAACGAGATAAACGATAGAACATCAATCGATTCTTGATATACATGAGCTAGTAGCGACTGACGGAATCGCTGGCGGCTACAAAAAAGGTGCTGACGATGAAAAGATCAGTCGGCATTTTGGTGGAGCATTGTTTCAATGGCCTGCTACGGGCTAATTCTTCTATGGGTCGATTCTTAAAGGTCAGCTAGGATAGGTAGAATTTCCGTAACGCAGGTCACTAATTGACCCGCCATTGATTCTGGCGAAAATCTCAGTCACGAGCATATGATTGCGTTATGTTCTCGGCTAAGTTTGCATCGCGCATATCCCGTGCTCCACCGTATCAACGAACAACGCATCCGTTGAGTTCCTGGAGGTAAATGCAATTGAATCCTTTGGGTTCATTCTCTGCCGGTTGAAATGCGCAAAACTGGAGATCGAAACAACTCAGCCAACGCTCCTTTGGGCAGGATCGGCGTTCCGACGAAAAAACTCAAAAAGGATTAAAGTCGTTCAGAGCACACTAAAGAGGTGACAGATATCGCGACAAATCCCTTAAAAGAAGTTCTAATTGTTGCCAAGCAATAATCTCTTAGTCGAAAGAGCGTCAGCCGCCGCTTCAATGCGAGAATGCTGTCGGAGTCAGCTAAGGCCCTGCCTCCCCAGCCAGACACGCCGTCAACGCCGAGCCGCGTCGGCTCCGCCGGCTCAGTCGGCGACCGTCAGGACCATGTTGCTCGTCGTGGTCTTGCCGGCGAGATCGCTGATCGACATGCGGAGATGGTGGTCGCCGGCGGGGAGTTCGGCGCCGCGGGAGATGATGCGGTTTTCCGTGATCTCGGCGTGATCGGCGAGGCGCGAGGTGATGTCCTTCCAGAAGAAGCCGAGATCGTATTCGAGGGTGAGCGTGCTCATGTCGGGGGCGGCGCTTCGGGCGCGGAACTCGACGTCGAAATCGAGCGGCGAGCGCAGGCTGCCGGAGGCCTCGGGCGTGTGCACGACGATCTCCGGCCCCTCGTTCTCGGGAGGAACGAGAGAGCGTGTCGGGCCTTTTTGCGAACGCTCCGCATACTCCTCGGCGCTCAGAAGCTCGTAGGCGTGGGCGCCGCCGCCAAAGGGAATGGCGAAACTGATCAGTCCCGCGACCAGGAACAGGGAACGCAGCGAAAGGTGGCGTGAGGCAGACATTTTCTTTTCCTCGGTTTGCCGGGATTTTCTCCCGAAGTCGCCAGGCCGCGTCACCCGGGGCGGCCCGTTCTGCAACGCAATCGATGCTCAGCCCATACGGCATCCGGCCTCGCCCTGGCAAGCCATGTCCGACCGGACACACCTCGATCAGGCGGGGCTTGCGGTCACGGCGACCGCCGGTTCCGGCCGCTTTTTTCGAAGCGGCGGCGACAGCGCGAGGGCGGCGAGCGCGACCGCCAGCCAGACCGAGGCGGGATGGCTCTCGCCGATCAGCAGGATGCCGAAGAGGATGCCGGCGAACATCGAGATCAGGCTGCCGAGCGAGACGAAGACGGCCCCTGCCCGCCTGATCAGAACATAGTAGAGATAGATTTCGAAGACGCTGATCAGGACGAACAGCAGAACCGCCCAATGGTCGAACGTCCGGGCCATCGAGACCGGATCGACGCCGTCCAGCCAGAGAAGGCAGGGCAGAAGCATGATCGCGCTCGCGACGGTTTCGCCGGTCACCACCTGCAGGGGACGAAGGTCGCTCGGCCAGCAGGCGCCGACATAGACGCATTCCAGGGCGTAGATGACCGGAAGCGCGAGCGCGAAGCCGATTGCCGCGAGGCTCATGCTGCCCGGGTGGGCGATCGCCGGCAGCATGATCGAAAACACGCCGAGCAGACCCAGCGTCATGGTCAGGACGCGGCGGGGCGTGACCGCCTCTGTCCGCAGGATCAGCGCGAGCGCCAGGGTGAAGACCGGCGTCAGCGCCTCGAACAGGACGATGACCCCCGCCGAGATTTCTCGCGCGGCCAGCAGGACGGCGCCGAGCGGCAGGACGAAGCCGAGCGTGCCGCTGATCAGAAAGAACCGGACATGCCGCCATGTCGGCCGGAACCAGGCCTTGGCCGCCGCCATGGCGCCGAGGAACGCCAGGGCCAGCAGCGTCATCGACACCAGAAGAATGCTGGCTTCGCCGAGGCCGGCGTCGGTCGCGATCTTCAGGAGCACGAACTGCAGACCCCAGGCCGAGCCGAGCACGAACAGGAGGAGCAGATGCCAGGCGGACGTGCAGCCGGCGAAGGCGGCCTTCGGCGATGCGAAAAGCGCGATCATGACGATTTCGCCGATAGAGGGCCGTCCTTTGGCTGCGATGGGCGCTTGAATTTCGCCGATGCCGACATCGAAATGCTCCTCGTGAGCATGACCTCATGAAGAAGCCGGACAAGGGTCCGACGAACGCACATGCGGTTGGCAACCGTCTCGATGTCATCGCACGACCGGTCACGGATCGATGTGAGCCTGATCACCTGTTTCGGGATAGAATGCGTCCGGGGCCTTGCCTCATCGGCGGTCTCACGCCTCCAAAGCGAGAATAGCCTCGTCTTGACAATAAATTAGCCGATTGCTTTTCGCGCAGCCGGCCTTACGCTCTGCCCCGGGTTTCAAGCGACTTGCGGCGCCCGGCCCCATCATCGGCCAGGGCATGGCAGCGGGAGTGAGAGGCGATGGCTCTGACCGGCGGCGTGGATTCAGATGCTGCCTCCCGGGCAGGCTCCGCGCCCGCAACGGGCAGCAGCGCATCCGCGGGATCGAGTTTCGATGCGGCGGTCCGGGACGGTCTTCGGAACAACGGCGCGCCCGCGCCGGCCTCGGGTTCGTTCGAGGCCCGGGCCGAGGCGGCGTTTCAGCGCGCCGAGACCAGGCGCGTGGGCGCGGATTCGATCCAGCTCGCGCGGGCCGAAATCCGCGACACGGCGAGCGGAAGCGTGATCGACATCATGCCGGAGGACGATCTGATCCGCGGTCTTCCCGATGTCACCATTCCGAACACGGTCGGCGCCGAAGGCTTCGGCCGGGGCATGATGCAGCACGACTATCTCGTGGTGACCCCGGCGCCGTCAGACCTTCGCGGGCCCGAGGCGCTGGCGGCGATCAACGAGGCCCTGCTCGCCAACGCGACGCCGGGCGACGACGGGCGGGCGACGCCCGAAGGCACGCTGAACGATGTCGGCGACATCACGCTGTTCGACGGCGACGACAATTTCGTCAGGACCTTCGCGGTCGACGCCTTTTCCGCCGAAGCGACCGCGACGATGCCGGCGCGTTCCGACATCGTGATCAATTATACGGTCAAGGACGAGCATATCCTGGAGGAAGGCTTCGTGATGCGCTACGCCGTCATGGGCTCCGACGGCGGCATCAATCTGGTCACCTATGGCGAAGGCGATGCGACATTTCAGGTCGAGGCGCTCGAAGGCATCTGGGGCGGTCAGGTGGACGACGTCTGGACTGCGAATGCCGAAGAAATTTTCAACGACGCGCGCCGGCTGATGCGCGAGTGAGCCCCGCGTCTCGGATGAGTGGGGCGGCTTGAGCAGGACCATCCACTGGGGCTGGACGGCACTGACCGTCCTGCTGACGGCCCTGCTGCTCGGCGCGAGCTGGATCGTCGGCACCTGGGCAGCCTTCGGCAGCGGCTTCGTCGACGAGGTGATCGTCGGACTGCTCCTGATCGTCATCGCTTCGGTCGCGGCGAACCTGTCCTGGATACCGGTCCTGGCGATCAACGGCATCATGATCTGGCTTCTTTCGAAGAGCGCGCCCGAAAGCGGCATGACGGACGGGCTTCAGGCGCTCGTCATCCTTGTGGCGATCAACCTGCTGCTTCAGGCGACCTTCTACACCAGACGCCGCGTCGTCAGCTGAAAACCGCTCGGCAGGTCAGTCGCCGGCCTCGGACGGAATCGTCACCCGATCGGAAACGCTCGCCCGAGCGCGGTCCGGCCGCGGCAGGGACAGCACCAGCAGCAGCGCCAGCCCGGCCATCCCGGCGAGGATCATGAAGGCCGGCATGTAGCTGCCGGTGGTGTCGAACATTCTGCCGGCGAGGATCGGGCCGAGCGCGCCGCCGATCGTGCCGAAAAAAACCACGGCGCCGAAGATCGCGCCGACCGCACGGGTGCCGAAATAGCCGGCGAGCGTCGGCGCGACGATGGTGAAAAGCCCGCCATGGCCGAAGCCGTAGATCGCCATCAGGGCGAACAGCAGCCAGGGCCGCTCGAAGGCAAGCAGGCCAGCAAGGCTGACGATCAGCGGGACCAGGCAGAGGATGTAACCGTTCCTGCCGCCGATGCGATCGGAGAACGTGCCGACCGTCAGTCGCCCGATCGCACTTGCGCCTGCCGCGGTCGAGATCAGCGCCGCCGCCATCGTCTTGGTCATGCCGAGGTCCATGCCGTGGACGGGCATGTGCAGGGGCACGGTGGTGAGCGTCGGGAAGAACAGGAACTGAATGGCGCAGATCGTCCAGAAGACGCGGGACCTCGTGACCGACCTCAAACCGCTGTCGGGTGCAGCGCCTGTGGCCACCGCGCCTTCGGCTGCGGGCGGCCGTTTCATCAGGAGGGCGGCGGTGAGGAGGAAGAACGCGGCGCCGAGGCCGAGCGTCGTCGCGGCGGACTGCCAGCCGATCGCGGCGATCAGGAAGGCCGCGAGCAGCGGCAGCACCATCTGGCCCGCCGCGGTGCCGGTCTTGACCACGCCGGTCATCATGCCGCGGCGCCTCTCGAACCAGCGCGCCACGGTGGAGAGCGTGACCACGTCGTGGGTGCTCATGCCGAGGCCGATGAAAAGCCCGAAGATGACGTAGAGATGCCAGGGCTCGGTGACCTGGGAAATCGCCGCGAAGCCGAGCCCATGGAGCAGCCCGGTGACCGCCAGCACCGGCCTCGGCCCGAAGCGGTCGCCGAGATGCCCGAGAAAGCTCGCGAGCACGCCCATCATCAAAAAGGCGAGCGATGCCGCCCCCGACAGCGTGGTGCGCGACCAACCGAACTCATCCTCGAAGGTCTTGAAGAACAGGGAATAGGAAAAAAGCAGCCCGATGATCATGAATTGCGTCAGGCAAGCGCCCAGCACGACGGCATAACGCGGATCGAGTCTTCTTTCACGTGGCATCGAGCGTGGCTTTCGAAAGAAAGAAACGAAGACGACGTTCAGGCAAGCGCATCGGCGGCCGCATCCCGACCGTCGGCGCCGGTGCCGCCATCGAGGCCGCCTTCGCCGGTCTCCTGGCTTTCACTCTTCCTTAACCACCCTCCACTACAAAAGCCATGTCTCGCGGGTCCATGCGATCCTGGGAACCCGAGCCCGGCCCGACCTTTTTCGCCGATGGACGGATTCCCAGGATCGCATGGACCGGATTCGCAGTGTGGCGGGTCAAAGTTGAGAAGACGTTAACGGAGCGATGACAACAGAAGAATTTCTCTCATAGGTTATTTATACTTATGGCTGTACAACCGAAAAAATCCTGTCGCTTGCGTTCGCTGTCGAGCGCCTATGCGAGCTTCCCTCGGGACCTGACCCATGGACCTCATCGAGAGAATGCATCGGGGGCTGAGCCGTCGCTATCCTGCCGAGCGCTTCGAGGCCGGCGATGGCCGGATACGCTATCTGCCATCGACGGATGACGGTTTCGAGGTGCGCTTCGAGATCTCAGACGATGACTTTCTCGTCGAATTCGACGCCTGGCACGATCACTTCGATGACCAGGAGGAGGCGCTGGACTGGTTCGTTCTCGGTCTCTCCGAAGACTGTCGGCTGAAGATCACCGACAAGGGCGGCCGGCCCTATCGATGGACCGTCGAGACACTCTTACCCGATGGACAGTTCGCCAAAGCAAGCATCATGGGGGCCTTTCCACTGGCCTTCTGGCACCGTTCGACCATCGAAATTCGGCAAAACCACCTTCCGGTCCACCAGTGCCGATCGTGAGACCCAAAACGTCCGGCCAGCTCCGGTTCAACGCCGTCGGGCGTCCCCGACCTAGGCTTTGACGCCTGCCCCGATCGCCGGTTCGGCGGCGGGGTCGAGGGGCCAGCGGGCGCGGGCGCGGGCGGTGAGGTCGTCAGCCTCGTCCGAAGCGAGGCGCTCGATGCCGGCCCAGGCGATCATCACGCCGTTGTCGGTACAGAGTTTCGGAGGCGGCACGACCAGCGGCAATCCGGCATCACGGGCCAGGGCGACGACACGGCCCCTGAGATAGTCATTGGCGGCGACACCACCTGCGATGACAAGGGCTTTCGGCGGTTTTCTCATGTTTTGCGCGAGCTTGACGGCGCGGGCCGTGCGGTCCAGCAGGCTGTCGATGGCGGCGGCTTGAAAACTTGCGCACAAGTGGTTGATATCAGGGGATCGCAGCGCCTTCTGACCCAAGTCCCGGATGGCATGGCGCAGGGCGGTCTTGAGGCCGGAGAAGGAGAAGTGGCAATTGGGCTTGCCCGCCATCGGTCGCGGAAAATCGAAGGCCTTCGCATCGCCTGAACGCGCAGCGTGCTCGACCGCGGGACCGCCGGGATAGCCGAGTCCGAGCATTTTCGCGGCCTTGTCGTAGGCTTCGCCCAGCGCGTCGTCGAGGGTCGTGCCGAGCCGGCGGTAGCGGCCGACGCCTTCGACCATCAGCAGCTGGCAGTGTCCGCCGGAGACCAGGAGGAGCAGATAGGGAAAGGCAAGATCGGGCTCGGTCAGCCGCGCGGTGAGCGCGTGGGCTTCCAGGTGGTTGATGGCGATCAGCGGGCGGCGATGCACCGCGGCGATCGCCTTTGCGGTCACCAGGCCGGTGATCAGGCCGCCGATCAGACCAGGGCCCGCGGTCGCGGCGACGGCGTCCAGATCGCGAAAGCCGAGGCCCGCCTCCTTCATAACCGCGTCGATCATGACGTCGAGCACGTCGAGATGCGCGCGCGCGGCGATCTCCGGCACGACGCCGCCGAAGGGTGCGTGCCGGTCGAGCTGCGCGCTCAGGCTTTCCGCGAGGATGCGGCGATCGGCCGTGACAAGGGCGACGCCGGTATCGTCGCAGCTGGTCTCGATGCCGAGCACGATCGGAGTGCGTTCCTCGCGCGTGATGCCTGGACTGGACAAAATCGACATGATGGGACCACATAGCGCGGCGTGAAGGGCCTGGCCAGCCGGCTGCGTAGCGGCCAGCGCCCTCATGGAGCTCATTCGTCGAAAGATAAAGGCCATGCCCCCCAGATCCCCGATCAAGCTCGGCACGCGAGGCTCGCCGCTCGCCCTCATCCAGACCGACATGGTCAAGGCGCGGCTGATGGAGACGTTCGAGGATCTTCGCACGCCGGGGATGATCGAGGTGGTGGTGATCAGCACCACCGGCGATCAGGTGGCGGACCGTCCGCTCGCCGACATCGGCGGCAAGGGCCTTTTCTGTAAGGAGATCGAGACAGCGCTGTTCGACGGCCGCATCGACGCGGGCGTCCATTCCATGAAGGACATGCCGACCTGGCTGCCGGACGGGCTGACGATCGCCGCCATGCTGGAGCGCGCCGATCCCAGAGACGCACTCATCTGCCGAAAGGCGGACAGCGTCGAAAGCCTCCCCGAGGGTGCCGTGGTCGGCACGGCGTCGCTTCGCCGCCAGGCGCAGCTTCTGGCCCGGCGGCCGGATCTGAAGGTGATCAATTTCCGCGGCAGCGTGGGCACGCGGCTGAAGAAGCTGGATGCGGGCGAGGTGGATGCGACCCTGCTCGCCAAGGCCGGCCTCGATCGCCTCGGCCTCGAGGGGGTGCCCGCATCCGTGCTTTCGCCCGACGAGATGCTGCCGGCGGTCGGCCAGGGGGTAATCGGTGTCGAGTGCCGGGAGCGGGACGAAGAGCTCAGAGCCCTGTTCGAAAAAATCGACTGCGCGGAAAGCAGCTTCGCGGTCAATGCCGAGCGCGCCATGCTTGATGTGCTCGACGGGTCCTGCCATACGCCGATCGGCGCCCATGCCGAGATCGGCGACGGCCGGCTTCGTCTTCGCGGCCTGGTCGCGCGCGCCGACGGTTCGGAATGTTTCGAGACCGAGCGGATCGGCGACGTCGCCGACGCGATAGGACTCGGCCGGGATGCCGGCCAGGAGCTCCGCGATCGCGGCGGCGCCAGGCTCCTGGCCTGAGCGGCGGCAGAGGGGGTTGTGCTGCGCGTTCTGATCACCCGCCCGATCGATGCGGCGCTGCCGTTGAAGGCGGCCCTGGAGGCGCTCGGTCACGAGTCCCGGATCGAATCCTTGCTGACCATCGAGCAGACCGCCAGGCCGGAGTCGCTGCCGGAGAACACCCAGGCGATCGCGCTCACCAGCGCCAACGCCGTGCCGGCCCTGGGCGAGGCGGCGAAAAGGTTTCCGGTCTACGCTGTCGGTCCCGCCACCGCGGACGCGGCGCGCGCCGCCGGATGCGAGCGGCTGGTTCAGGCGGATGGCGACGCAATCGCGCTCGCCGCGGCGATCGCCGCGGGCTGCCGGCCGGAGGACGGGAAAATCCTCCATCTCTCGGGAGAGGTGGTGCGCGAAGACCTCGAGCGCATTCTGGTCGGACGAGGTTTCGCCTTCGAGCGGCGGATCACCTACCGCGCCCTGGCCGTCGCGCGGCTTTCCGACGATCTGCAGGCGGCGTTTTGCCGCCGCGAGGTCGACGCCGTGCTCCTGTTCTCGCCGCGAACCTCGGCGATTCTGGCTCGCCTTCTGATCGATCACGGCCTCGCACGCCATGTTGACAGTACGGCGGCGATATGCCTGAGTGAACCCACTGCCACGCCTTGTCGAGCTCTCGCCTGGAGGACCATTTGCGTAGCGGCGCGACCCAACCAGAGAGCGCTAATACAGGCATTGGAAGGCAGTATCGGAATATGCTAATTCAACGCGATCGAACGCCGGATGGCCGTCATTGCACGGCTGCCGTCCGCCGCGATCACGTGATCGGGAAGAGAGGCTTGAATGGCACGCAACAAAGGTAAGCGGCCAGCCGGCGCGACGGCACCCACCCCCCCGACCCAATCGCCGAAGGCAGACGACGGCAAGGCCGGCGCCAAGCCCGCATCAGCGCCCGCCGGCGCGAGCAGTGCGATCGCCGCCAAGATCGACACGCCAAAGACCACGACGGCGACCTCGGGCGGCACGCAGGCCGGCGGCAAGTCGCCGGCCCCTCAGTCGGCGGCCTCCGCCCCTTCCACCAGCGCGAAGGCGGCCTCCGCGGCCGGAAGCGCTCCCGACAGCAGGGGGGATGATCGACGTCCGGCCGCTTCTGCGACGGCGCCCACAAGCGGCAAGCGTCCGGAAAGCGGCGGGCCGACAGCGGGCCCGCCCCGCGGCGGTTCATCGGGAGGCGGATCGTCCGGGACCGGATCGTCCAATGGCGGTTTCTGGCCTGGACTTCTGGGCGGCGTGATCGGCGGCGCCGCCACGGCGCTCGCGGCATCGTTCTTCTGGGCCGGCGGCAACGACGCCCTGACCACGCTCGAGTCGTCGACCAGCGACCTCGACGGCAGGCTGACCGCTGCCGAGGAGCGGGTCGGACAGATCGACACGCTGGACGAACGGATCGCGGTGATCGAGGCGCAGCCGACCGTGGAAACCTCAGGCGGCGGCACCGACCTCGCCGCGCGCCTGGCCGAACTTGAGACGCAGCTCGGTGATCTCGCCGGCGCTCCGGCTGCGGCGGGCGACGGCGATGCAGCGGCTGACGAACGTCTGGCCGCGATCGAGGAGCGGCTGGAGAGCATCAGCAGCGAGGTGCAGGCCGCGAGCGACGCGCAGCGATCGAGCGCGGATGTTCTGTCGACGCTGCAGAGCACGTTGCCGACGCTGCAGGGCGTGGTCGACGGCACCAGCCAGGCGATCGAAGACGCCGGCGAACGGACCGCGGCGCTCGGCCAGTCGGTGGAAACGCTCCAGGGCACGGCGGAGCAGCTGAGCGGCGACGTGCAGTCGCTCTCCTCGCGTCTCGGCGAAGCGGAGAGCCAGCTCGACCATATCGGCGGCGAGTATCAGCGAGGGGCGGCAATGATCGTTGCCATCGGCGACGTCGATCGCGCGATCGCGCGCGCCGAGCCCTATGACAGCTCGCTGCAATCGCTGCAGTCGCTGGTCCGCGACGATGCGGTCCTCGGCGAGACGCTGGCGACGCTCGAGCCCATGGCGGCCGACGGTGTGCCGACGGTGGCCGACCTCAAAGGCAGTTTCGGCGAAACCGCGAGCCGGGTGCTGCTGGCCGCCGATGGCGATCAGTCCCTTGCCGATCAGGTCGAGGACAATCTGTTCGGCATCATCAACATGCGCCCTTCGGGCGCCGAGGCCGAAGGTAACGACGAACGCGCCGTCGTCGCGCGCGCCCAGGCGCGGCTGACCGAAGACGACCTGAGCGGCGCGGTCGCGGAACTTTCCGGTCTCGAAGGGGCGGCCGCAGAGGCGGCCGCACCCTGGGTCCTGCGGGCGGAGCAGCGGCTCGCAGCGGAAGCTGCGGTGCAGGATCTGCGTTCGCACGCCCAGGGCCTGGTCGCCAAGGGATCGTGAGGTGCCGCGATGCGATATCGCCGCCATCCGCGGAGCAGTCAGGTACCATCAGCCGCGTCGATTTGCGGCCAAGACTTGTGAGTAAGCCATGATTCGGCTCATCGTCTTCCTCGTCATCGCTCTCGCCGCCGCCTGGGCAGCTGTCTGGTTCGCCGAAAATCCGGGCCAGGTGCAGATCACCGAACCCTGGGGCGGCAATTCGTTCAGCCCGCCCTTCGGCATCCTGCTGCTGGGTGTGCTGCTGGTGGGCGCCGCGATCACTATCCTTTTCGAACTCTATCGCAGCGTGGTGACCGCGCCGAAGAAATTCGGCCGCTATCGTCGCCAGAAGCGCAAGGAGCGCGGCTACGAGGAGCTGGCGACGGGTCTGGTAGCGGCTGCAGCCGGCGACGTCAGCGGTGCCAAGGCTTCGACCCGGCGCGCCGAGAAGCTGCTGGAAAAGGCGCCGACCACCCTTCTGCTCGGCGCCCGCTCGGCCCAGCTCGAAGGCAAGGACAGCGAGGCGCGCGGCAAGTTCAAAGAGATGCTGCGACACAAGGAGACCGAATTTCTGGGCCTGCGCGGGCTGCTCGCTCAGGCGATCAAGGACGGTGACCGGGAAGAAGCCCTGAAACTCGCCAAGAAGGCCTATCTGCGCCGGCCGAACACGCCCTGGGTGCTGACCACGCTGTTCGACCTTCAGACCGAGGAAGGCGAGTGGCAGGAGGCTATGGCGACGGTCAACGACATGGCACGGCAGAAGCTGATCGACAGTCGGACCGCCACCCGCTACCGCGCGATCCTGCTGCATCTCCAGGCCGAGAAGAAGAGCGAGGAAGGCCGCAACCAGGAAGCCTTCGACAACGCCAAGAAGGCGCACAAGCTGCTGCCGGAGCTGGCGCCGATCGCAGTCACGGCGGCGAAGCTTGCAGTCAACGCCGATCGCCAGCGAGCCGCTCGAAAATTTCTCGAAACCTCGTGGAAGGCGCAGCCGCATCCGGCGCTCGCCCGCGCGATCGCCGGTCTCAACGCCGATCAGACGCCGACCGATCGCTACAAGATGTTCGAGCGGCTGCACCAGCTGAACAAGGACAGCCTGGAGGGCGAACTGGCGCTCGCCGAGCAGGCCGTGGCGGCCGAACAGTGGCCGGCGGCGCGCGAGGCGCTGGAGCGTGCGGTCAAGCTGGGACCGACCGCTTCGGTGTTCCGCATGTTCGCGGACGTCGAGCGTGCGACCGGCGGCGATGCCGACAAGATCCAGGGCTGGCTGGCCAAGGCCGTGGACGCGCCCTCCGATCCGACCTGGATCTGCAAGGCGACGGGCGAGACCCAGGCGCGCTGGTCGGCCTTCGGTCCGGACGGTAAATTCGACAGCCTGCGCTGGGGTTCGCCGCCGACCATCGTGCCGATGCTGAACGCGGATGCGCCGGCGGAGCTGATCCTGCCCGACACAACCCGAAACGTGCCGGCACGGGCGGAGGACGACGAACTGTCCGTCGCCCCTTCCCGGCCGAAGCCGCCGACCGAAGATGGCAAGGTTGACGCCGCCTGACACCGTCGCTAGCGTGCGGACGCTTCCGTCGTGCCGCGACGCCGAGCGGCGATTCGTTCGATCAGGCCGGTTTCGGATGGTCCGGGAGAAGAATGGCGTTAGATCGGTATCGGGTTTCTGACCGCCGATCGAGGCAGCACGGAGCCGCATTAGCTCAGTTGGTAGAGCACCTCATTCGTAATGAGGGGGTCGTTGGTTCGAGTCCGACATGCGGCACCACACTGCTCCATCAGGCCCGACGATCGCCACTTGACTCGGGGCACGACCGGATCTTTCAAACAGTCTCGACCGCGGCGACGTCGTCACCCTGCGTGGGTTGCGGCGAACTGGTGCGCCGGTAGACCGATCTCGGCCAGCGGCGTTTCACGCACATCCATTCCCCGGGCTTCGCCCTGATCCAGCTCTCGAAGTGGTGGTTGACCCGCCGCATCATGTCGAGCGCCTTTTCGTGGTCGCCGTCGATCCCGTCATCCGGGCGGATGGCCGCGTAGGTGGTGATGCGGAAGCAAAGCGGACCCTGCCGCTCGATCCGTTCGATCCTGGTCGGCACCAGGTCGCAGCCAGCCCTCAAGGCAAGCCTGGCAGGACCGAGCGCGGTCATGGCGCCATGACCGAAGAACGGCACCAGTCCGCCGCCTTCGAAGCGCTGGTCGGCGAGCATGCCGATGCTGGTGCCTTTTGCCAGGCTCCGGATCAGCCCGCGGATCGCATTGTCCCGCTCCACCTGCACGGACCAGGCGTCGGGCCGCGCTGCGGACACCAGACGGTGGACATAGGGATTGGTGAGAGGGCTGACGACGATGGTGAGAGGCTTGCCGAGCCGGGTCGCGATCGAGGGCACCACCTCCCAATTGGCCTGGTGCATGCCGATGAAGATCGCGGGCTTTCGATCGGGACTGAGTTGCGCGTCCGGGACGTCGGCGACGAACTCGACCGAACGCTCCAGTTCGGCACCTACCATCTGGCGCAGATGCGGGTACTCGACCACCGTGCGCGCGAGATTGACCACCGCGTCTCGCGTCAGCGCGTCGACGGCTTCGTCGTTGCCGGAGCCGAGCGCGATCTCGAGATTGCGCCGCATCCGTCTCATGACGCGGCTCCCGCGCCCGCACAGGTGGCGCATGACCCAGGCACCGGCATCGGAAGCGCGCTCCGGTCCGAGCGCACGGCTCAGCAGCCAGAGACAGCGCAGGCTCGCGGCCTCCAGGCGAAGCTGGAGATCGACCGCTCCCGGCGTCGCGGATCCGGCTTCGACGGCGCCGGCTGTCGAGGCTCGTTTTCGTGTCAGGAACATGGGCTGCCTGCGACCGTCAGTGGTGATGGCATCGCGCCCGGCCACGGATTTTCCCGCTCGCCGGTACCGGCATGGAGGAACGCCATCGAGGGTCCTCGTCCGCCATGCACGGACAAGCCGGAAGCTGCATCCTGATCAGGCTTCGCCGGCCGGCACCGCTGGCGGACCGCCGTCGGCCGCGTCGGCAACCTCCGGCTTTTCCTTCTTTTCGGCCTTGGCTTCCCGCTTGGCAGCCTTTTTCGCAGCCTTGGCGCGCTCCCGTTCCTGACGCTCGAAGCGATAGTTTGGCTTGCGTGCCATCGACTCACCATCCGATCATCTTCAGATCCACGGCAGGAATGCGCCACCCGCATGACGGGCAGCGCACCATGCCGCCGAACGAAACGTCAGTCCTGGGCGCGAAGATTCTCCGCGGAAGACCTGCCGTCTCGGCCTGGCACCAGTTCGTACTCGATCTGCTGCCCTTCCGAGAGGCCCTGCAGTCCGGCGCGCTCGACCGCCGAGATATGCACGAAGACATCCTTGGATCCGTCCTCCGGCTGAATGAAACCGAAGCCTTTGGTCGGGTTGAACCATTTGACGGTGCCTGCGGCCATGACGTTCTCCTTCGCTACTCGATTGCACGGGGCAAACTTGGCTGGATTGCGAAAGATTGCCGCGGATGTGCTCCAAAATCCCGACGGACCGTAGCCGATCCGCGAGATTAAGCAAGGTCCATCACTGCCGAAAACGACGACAGGCGCCGTTCGCGCTCTCGATGGGCCGTGCATCATTCTCCTGTTCGCAAGAGCCAGGGCCGGCGGTGGCGCAGGCTGGCCGGCTTTCGCTCGGGCCGGGCAAGCTGCCGGCCGCGAGCCCGAGGACGGACGCACCGACTTGCCAGCGCCGCCCGTCCGGGCCAAAGTCTCGACATCGAAGACTTTTTTTCGGGAACTCGACCGGAAGTCCGATCTCAGCCAGGGAACCAACGCCATGATCATGCCGATCGCCCGCCTTCAGGCCGCGCTCGAAGCCAACCGACGGGACGGCAGCGACTCGGCGGAGGAGTGGCCGGTCGTCCGGCTTTTCACGCCGCTCGCGAAAAGTGCCTGGCTGCTGTCCCGGATCGATCCGAACGACAAGGACAAGGCGTTCGGCCTCTGCGACGAAGGCGACGGCCAGCCGGGCCTCGGTCATGTGAGCCTGGAGGATCTCGCCCATCGTTTCGGCCATCTGTCGGTCCGATGGGATGACAAGTTCCAGGCCGACAGGCCGCTCGCCGCTTATGCCGACGCGGCCATGAAAGCCGGTCGCATCCAGGGCTGAGCGGCTCTCGCCTTGCCGCTCGAAGGCCCCTGTTCGTCCCGGACGGCCGTCCAGGACGATCCGCCGCGCCGGCTGCGGACTGGACTTTCCGACGTCATCAAGCGACAAAGCAGACCGTGCTCTACAGACGTCGACCGGACAATCTGCGGATCCGTCCGGTCCGTCAATCTTCCCTTACCCTCGAAGCGATAGTCGGAGCGACGGACCTTGCCGGCGAAATCATCTTGAGCGAAATCGGGACGCCCCTGCCCTCCCGTTCCACCGAACCGAGCGCGAATCCGATCTCCGAGAGGGAGTGGGCGAGAAAGCTCGCCGGTTTTCGAGCACCCAGGCTGAAGCGAAGCCTGTTCGAGCTTTTCGTCACCGCCATCCCCTTCGCGATCTTCTGGGTCGCCGAGCTGATCGGCGTCAAGCTCGGCTACTGGCTGAGCCTCGTGCTTGCATTGCCGGCGGCCGCCTTCCTGGTGCGCCTTTTCGCGATCCAGCATGACTGCGGCCACGGTTCGTTTTTCAAGAGCCGCCGAGCGAACGACATGCTCGGCCGCATCATCGGCGTGCTGACGCTCACGCCCTATGACGACTGGCGGCGCAGCCACGCCAAGCATCACGCCGGCTCCGGCAATCTCGACCGGCGCGGCGTCGGCGACATCGACCTTCTGACGGTGGCGGAGTACCGGGCCCTGCCCTTTCGCCGCCGCCTCGCCTATCGCCTGTCGCGCAACGCCATCGTCCTCCTGGTGATCGCGCCGATCTACGTCTTCATCTTTCGCCAGCGCCTGCCCAACGATCTGTTCGGCGCCGATCGGCAGGCATGGGCGAGCACCATCTCGACCAATCTCGCCATCGCCGCCCTTCTGATCGGCCTCGGCCTCCTGGTCGGCTTCGGCCCGCTCCTTCTCGTGCATGTGCCGATCACGCTGATCGCGTCGGCGGTCGGCATCTGGCTTTTCTACGTGCAGCATCAGTTCGAGCACACCTATTGGGCGCGCGACCCGGAATGGTCCTTCCACAAGGGCGCCTTCCACGGCAGCACCCACTACGATCTGCCGGCGCCGCTGCGCTGGCTGACCGCGAATATCGGCATCCACCACATCCATCACCTCGTCAGCCGCATCCCGAGCTATCGTCTGCACGAAGTGCTTCGCCAGCATCCGGAACTGCGCGACATCGGACGTCTGACCCTCGCACAGAGTCTGCAGTGCTTCCGCCTGGCTCTCTGGGACGAGCAGCGCCAGCGGCTCGTCGGCTTTCGGGACGCCGGCATTCCGGGCGTCTGATCTCGGCTTTGATCGGCGATGCGTCCATGACCCGCTGGGTGGCGCCGTCTTCGAACCGGGGGACCGCGTCCTCCTGTTCAGCCGCGCCGACGGTGTGTTCAATGCCATCGCCAATGAAAGCGATGCCGATGCCATTCGCATTCGCGCCGAGGCCAGAGCCCAGGAAGCGCGTATCGCGGCGGAAGGCGAAGCCGCGGACCAGGTACTGTCCGCCGGCGTCGAGGCTGCGGAATATGCCCTGCTGCCTCCGACGGCCGGCGGATTGGCCATGGCGATGTAAGCCGAACGTCGAGCGCCGCCCTGCCCCGCGCTCGGTTCCTTCGTCCCTTGACCTTCCAGCGGCTGGAATGTCTATGTCTCCTGTCTGATCCAGGACGGAGTTCGACATGGCCGCCAACGAGGCCGCCGAGGCCAGCACCATCATTCGCGATCCGGTCTGCGGCATGACCGTGGACCCGGACACCGGCAAATCCTTTGCCGACCATGGCGGCCACCGCTATCTCTTCTGCGCCGAGCGCTGCCGAGAGCGGTTTCTGGACGATCCCGAGGCGTTCATCACCGCAGAAGATCCCGTCTGCGGCATGGACGTCGACCGGGCGAGCGCCCGCTTCATGGCAAAGCATGCAGGCGAGCGCTTCTATTTCTGCTCCGAGCGCTGCCAGGAGAAGTTCGAACGCGCGCCCGAGGATTTTTCAGGCGATCGGCCCGCTCCCGAACCCATGCCGGAGGGCACGCGATATACCTGCCCGATGGATCCGGAGATCGTCCGGGACGCGCCGGGCGACTGCCCGATCTGCGGCATGGCGCTGGAGCCGATGACGCCATCCGCCGATGCCGGGCCTAATCCGGAGCTGATCGACTTCAAGCGCCGCCTCCGGATCGGCGGGCCGCTCGCAGCGGCCGTGTTCGTCCTGGAGATGGGCACCCATATCGGCATCCCGTTCGACCGCTGGCTCGGGTGGCTCGGCCATACCGGTTTCCTGTGGCTTCAGGCCCTGCTTGCCGCACCGGTCGTGCTCTGGATCGGCGCGCCGTTCTTCAAGCGCGGATGGTCCTCGATCGTCAATCGAAGCCCGAACATGTGGACCCTGATCGCGCTCGGCACCGGCGCCGCCTTCCTGTTCAGCGTCGTCGCCCTTTTGTTCCCCGGCCTGCTGCCGGCGAGCATGCTCGGCCATGGCGACGCGCCACCCGTTTACTTCGAAGCGGCGGCGGTGATCATCATTCTTGTGCTGATTGGCCAGATCATGGAGCTTTCCGCGAGGGAACGCACCGGCGACGCCATCCGCGCGCTCATGAACCTCGCCCCCAAGACCGCGCGCCGGGTGACCGATGCGGGCGAGGAGGACGTGCCGCTCGACGAGGTGAAGACCGGAGATCGGCTGAGGGTTCGACCCGGCGAAAGCGTGCCGGTGGATGGCGCGCTGATCGAGGGCCGCTCATCGATCGACGAGAGCATGCTGACCGGCGAGCCGCTGCCGGCCGAGAAGGCCCCGGGCGATGCGGTCACCGGCGGCACGCTCAACAAATCCGGCAGCTTCATCATGCGCGCCGAGAAGGTCGGTCAGGAGACCATGCTCGCGCGCATCGTCGATCTGGTCGCCAAGGCGCAGCGTTCTCGCGCGCCGATCCAGGCGCTCGCGGATAGGGTCGCCGCGTATTTCGTGCCGACGGTGGTCGGCATCGCGGTGCTCGCCTTCATCGCCTGGCTCCTGGCCGGGCCGTCACCGGCCCTCTCCTACGCGCTGCTCGCCGCCGTCAGCGTGCTGATCATCGCCTGCCCCTGCGCGCTCGGTCTTGCGACGCCGATGTCGATCATGGTCGCCACCGGCCGCGGTGCCCAGACGGGCGTGCTTATCCGTGACGCCGAGGCGCTGGAGCGCTTTTCGCAGGTCGACGCCATCGTGGTCGACAAGACCGGCACCCTCACCGAGGGTCGGCCAGCCCTTACGGATTGCCGGCCGGCGGAGGGAGTCGAAGAAAAGCGGCTGCTGCAGCTCGCGGCCAGCCTGGAGCAAGGCTCGGAGCATCCGCTGGCCGAGGCGATCGTCGGCGGCGCCAAGGGGTGGGGGGTCGAATTGCTGCCCTCCGAGGACTTCGAGGCGGTCATCGGCAAGGGCGTGAAAGGCCGGATCGACAGGCAGGAGGTTGCGCTCGGCAATGCCGCGATGATGCGGGAGCTGGGCGTCGACATCCAGACCTTGACCGACGACGCCGAGCGCCTGCGCGCCGACGGCAAGACGGCGATGTTCGTCACGATCGACGGCAAGGCGGGCGGCCTCGTCGCCGTCGCCGACAAGGTCAAGGAAACGACGGCCGGGGCGGTCGAAGCGCTGCACGAGGCCGGGCTTCGGGTGATCATGGCGACCGGCGACAATCGGCGCACCGCGGAGGCGGTCGCAGGACCGCTCGGCATCGACGACATCCATGCCGAGGTCAGCCCGGAGGACAAGGCCGCCCTCGTCAAGGAACTGCAGGGCCAGGGTCTGAACGTCGCCATGGCGGGCGACGGCGTGAACGATGCGCCGGCGCTCGCCGCCGCCGATGTCGGCATCGCCATGGGCACGGGCGCAGACGTCGCGGTCGAGGCTGCCGGGTTCACGCTGGTGAAAGGCGATCTTTCCGGGATCGTCCGCGCGCGAAGACTGGCGCAGGCGACGATGAAGAATATCCGTCAGAATCTGTTCTTCGCGTTCGTCTACAATGCCGCCGGCGTGCCGATCGCGGCCGGCGTGCTGTATCCGCTGTTCGGCCTGCTGCTGTCGCCGATGATCGCCGCCGTCGCCATGAGCTTGTCCTCGGTCTCGGTGATCGGCAACGCCCTTCGCCTGCGCAGGGCTGAGATTTGAAGGGGTAGCGGCCATGAACATCGGTGAAGCGGCGGAAAAAAGCGGCCTGCCGGCGAAGACGATCCGCTATTACGAGGAGATCGGTCTGGTCATGCCGAGCGGCCGCAGGGCGAATGGCTATCGGGACTATGACGCGCAGGATCTCGCCCTTTTGACATTCGTGCAGCGGGGGCGCTCACTCGGCTTCACGGTCGAGGAATGCCGTGAACTGCTCGATCTCTACCGGGACCGCAGCCGCGCGAGCGCCGATGTCAAGGCGATCGCCGAGAGCCGCATCGCCGATATCCGACGCAAGATCGAGGAGCTCAAAAGCATGGAATCGACGCTCGCCGAGCTGGCGCGGCACTGCCACGGCGACGCCCGGCCCGACTGCCCGATCCTCGACGATCTCGCCGGCGGCCGAGCCTGGAAGCAGGCGAAACCGCCTGAGCCGTCGTCAAAACCTTCTCCGAACGAATGACACCATGCCTCCGATGAGGTGACTCTTTGTCGCCGTTCGGCCCTTTCGCGCGCCGTGCGTCCAGCGCCGTCGATCGTCAGCCGACGCCGAGCGCGCGCGCGCGTTCCGCGCCGCGCGACAGCTGGCGGAGCGAGGTAGCCTGGGCGAGCACGTCCCGGGTCTCGTCGTCGCCGAGCAGGCGCCTGCCGGTCGAGACCGCCTCGCGGTCGTTCCCCGCGAGCGCCAGGATCAGCACCAGATTGCGGTGATGGTGGCGCTTGGCGTCGAAGGCGTCGGTGACCTCGCTCATCAGGGCGATCGCCTCGCCATGCCGGTCGTTGAGGGCATAGGACAGCGCGAGATTGCTCTTGAGATCGAGATTTTCCGGAGCCGCATCCAGCCCGGCCGAATAGGTCGCCACCGCCTGGTCGTGGCGGCCGGCCACCTCGAGCGCAGTGCCGAGCGCCGAATAACTGACCGGATCTCCGCCATCGCCGATCTCCACCAGATGCTCCAGATACTGGACGCTCTTGTCGATCTCGCCAAGGGTCAGATAGGTGGTGCCGAGCCCGAGCAGCGCACTGGTATGGTCGGGATTCTGCGCGAGCGCCCTGCGATAGGCGCCGGCGGCCTGATCGTAGGCGCCGAAATCGCCGAGCGACCGGCCGAGCCGGACCAGAACCTCCGGGTTCTCGGACTGGGCGGCGGCGCGCTGATACATGGCGATCGCGGTCTTGAGCTCGCCGCGCTCGCGCAGGCCGTCGCCGAGCCGGATCAGGGAGTCGATATCCTGCGTCGAGGCCGACGCCGGCTCGGCCTGCTGCGGCTCCTCATACGCCGCCATCTGCGGGCTTTTGAGACCGCAGGCACCGAGGCCCACCGTCATCAGGGCACAGACGGCGAGCGCCTGGATCGGCCGCGCCGTCGTCCTGCACAGTCCTGCTTCGAATATCGCAGCGTTCGTCATCGACTTAGTATCCCCGCCATCTTTGCCTTCGTTTTCATCGTTCGGTCTTTTGCTTCAATCGGCTGCATCCGCGTCCGCAGCGTTCCGGCCACCGGCCTCGAGCCTTTTCACCGGCGCACCGACCTTGCCTCGCCGCATGGTCTCCATGCGAATGGTCACCACGGGCTGCACGGTGAATTCCGGCGCCAGATCCTGAAAGGACAGGACCGGCACGTGGATGTTGTTCTTGACCAGGAGCGAGCGCAGGAAGCGGCGTACGTCAAGGGAGGTCAGGACCACCGGCCGGACCTTGTCGGCGGCGAGGCGCTCGGCATGCTGGTGGAAGGTGCTCAGCAGCCGGGCGCCGTCGTCCTCGGACAGCGCCAGATAGCCGCCGACGGAGGTCTGGCGAATGGCCTGGCGCAGCACCTGTTCGACCTCGCGCTCGAGCAGGAAGGCGTGCAGCACCTTTTGCCGGTCGGCGTAGCTGTGACAGATCTGGCGCTTGAGCGCGGAGCGGACATATTCGGCGAGCAGCACCACGTCCTGCTCCTTGCTGCCCCATTCGATCAGCGCCTCCAGCACGATGCGGAGATTGCGGATCGGCACGCCCTCGTCGAGGAGGCGGCGGAAGATGTCGGCCATCTTCTGCACCGGCACGACCTTTTGCGCCTCGCGCACCAGATCGCCATAGGCGCCGTCGACATTGGCGAGGATCGCGTGGGTCTCCTGAACGCCGACGAACTCGGAAGCGTAGCGGGTGAGCGCGTGGCGGACGCAGGCGATCAGACATTCGACCGTGTCCATGTAGCCGATGCCGGCCTCGTCCAGGGTCGGTTTGTGCCGATCCTCGATCCAGATCGTCTCGGTGCGTTCGATGAACGGCCCGCCGGCCTCGCCCGGCACGTCGGCGAGTTCGAGATGGTCGGGCTCGTCGCAGAGCAGGAGCCTGCCCATGCGCAGCCCGCCCTCCTCCATCGGCAGATCGTCGAGCTTGAACTGGTAGCGGCCGGACGCAAGCCCCTCGTCCGGGCGAAAGGCGACCTGCGGAAAAGGCAGGCCGAGCTGGTCGTAGAGGGACTTTCTGAGCTTTTGCAGGCGCGCGTCGAGGCTGGCGCTCTGGGCGAGCTCGAAGAGATCCGGCGACAGGCCGAGCCCGACCACGTCCTGGCCGGGCAGCGCCGCCGGGCTGTCGTCGGCGAGCCTGGCCTCCTCGGCGAGGCGGGCGGTCTCCGCCTCCTCCTCGCTTCGCCGCTTGTCGCGGATGTAGAAGAAGACGCCGGTGCCGCCCAGGATGGCGGCGATCGTCCAGAAGATCGCGGTCGGAAAGCCGGGCACGAGGCCGAGGCCGAACAGCACGATCGCCGCAAGCCTGAGCGTGCGCGCGTTGTGTACGAGCTGACCGGCGATGTCGCTGCCGAGATTGGTGGTCTGCTCGGTGGTCACCCGGGTGACGATGATGCCGGCGGTGATCGACATGAACAGTGCGGGGATCTGAGCGACCAGGCCGTCGCCGACGGTGAGCAGCGAATAGACCTGCAGCGCCTGGCTCATCGACATGTCGTGCTGCAGCGTGCCGACCATGACGCCGCCGAGCAGGTTGACGGCGATGATCACGAGGCCGGCGATGGCGTCGCCCTTGACGAACTTCATGGCGCCGTCCATGGCGCCGTAGAGCTGGCTTTCCTTCTGCAGGAGCTGGCGCCGGCGCTTGGCCTCGGCCTGATCGATGTCACCGTTTCTGAGATCGGCGTCGATGCTCATCTGGCGGCCTGGCAGCGCGTCCAGGGTGAAGCGCGCGCTGACCTCGGCGACGCGCTCCGATCCCTTGGTGATGACCACGAACTGCACCACGGTGATGATCAAAAAGACCACGAGGCCGACGATCAGATTGCCGGAGATCACGAACTCGCCGAAGGTCTCGACGATCCTGCCGGCATCCGCCTGCACCAGGATCAGGCGGGTGGTGCTGATCGAGAGCGACAGGCGAAACACGGTCGAGATCAGGATCACCGACGGCAATGTCGAGAACTCGACCGGATCCCGGAGATAGATGCCGACCATCATCAACAGCACGGTCAGCGCCATGTTGGTGGCCAGAAGGATGTCGATCAGCACCGTCGGCAACGGCAGGATCATCATGATGATGGTCATCACCATGAGGAACACCAGGATCAGATCCTGACGCGCGCTCAGTCTGGTCAGCCAGTCCTTCAGCGCCGGCGGCATCATTTCACCCTCACCTCCCCGGCGGCCGGCTCACCCGGCAGGGGCGAAGTTCGGCGCGCTGCGATCAGGGTGTCGGCACCGGACGCGGTCTCGGGCTCGTCGCCGTCCACGCCGACGTCGAAGGCGACGTCGGCGATCGGGCCGGGCGCGCTGCGTCTCGCCTCGACGAACTGACGGAACACCGCCCTCGCCTCGACGCGGCGGCCGGCATGGAGAAGGGCGCGTGCCTTCAGGAGCGCACGCATGCGATCGGCCCCGGGCGCGAAGTCCGACCGTTCCAGCCGTTCGATGATCTCCAGCGCCTCGTCGGGCGCGTCATTGGCGACGAAGGCGTAGGCGAGGAGGCGCAGGAGGCCGATGTCGTCGGGGGCCGAGCGCGCCGCCAGCAGCGCCAGGGTCAGCGCCCGCCGGTTCTGGCCGTGGCGCAGATACAGATAGGCCAGCGCCTGCAGAAGGTCCTGCTGCTCGCCCGTCATGCCGACCGCGCTCAACTGTCGACCAGACTGTTGAGATAGTGCCAGAGAAGCCGGTGCTTCCTGACTTCGTGGCGGAGCACCAGCGCGCCCCAGCGGTCGATCTGATCGCCGGCGTCCTCGGGCTCGCCCAGCTGCTCGGAGAGATCTTCGAGCAGGTCGAGATAACGGCTGCCTTCGAACAGCGTCGGGTTGCGCATCTCGGGCATGATGAACTCGAAGATCTCGTCCACCAGCCCCTCGCTGCTCGCCTCCCCTTCCTCGACCGGCGACGGGTCACGCCAGACGGCGCTGAAACGTTCAAGCTGCGGCCGGCTGACCTCCGCCTGCGTGCTGCGTCCCACACGCTCCAGCGCCTGGTCCAGTCGGACGGAGCCGGTTGCTAATGTCGACATGAGCTTCCTCTCTGCCGCGTTGAAGCCCAGCCGACCCGGAAGGCATCGCGCGCCGGATCACAATGTGAGCGAAAAAGATGTATCACCGCGTTTGAAGATGATTTCATCGGATTGGATCGTTTCGATCATCCAGCCGTCGCCGATCGCAGCGCCCTCGTGGAAGCGACGCCCGCCGGCCATCACATAGGGGCGCTCGCCGGACCAGATCGCTTCGATGGCGAGCTTCGGCGGTTCTTCCTTCTCGGCCTCCCGCACGTCGGCGACCATGATGAAGCGATGGCCGAACGCGCCGTCGAACCACATGCGCACCTCTCGCCAGTCGGCCATGCGCTCGGGCTCCGCGGCGCCCTGAACCTGAAGGCGATCGCCGGCAGCGATCACCTCGACGCCGGTGAGCGACGCGGATGCAAGCCGCGCGCGCAACTCGGCCGCCGCCTGATCCAGCGTGACCGCCGGCGGCGGCGCGGATGCCCCGGTTTTGGAAGCGGCAAGCGGGCCGTTCGCCTGGTTCCGCGCGGCGTCGGCGGACATCGCCGCCGCCATCACCGGTTCCTGCCGGCCCAGTGAAACCGCCGGCCCACCGGGATCGCCGCCGAAAAACGAGCCGGCCATCTGCACGCCGATCACGGCGAGCGCTACCGCACCGGCTGCGAGCGCCATCATGCGCACGCGCTTTTTCATGCGGACCGAGTCCTGCGGCGCGGACATTCTCAATCGGATGTCGCCGATGGTGAAGGATACGGGAAGCGCCAGATGGCGTTCGCCGCCGGGTTCGAGCGCCACGCTCTCGCCGTCGACCGCGATCGAGCCCTGAACCGGCTCCAGGCGCAGCGCCTGGCGGTCGAGTTCAAGGATCACGTGGATCGATGCGACCCCGGGATCGGCGAGGACGATGTCGGCTTCGAATTCGCTGCCAAGCGTGTAGATACCGGACGCGAGCCGCTGCACCGAGCCCGCATGGAGACCGGTCTCGACGACGAGCGTGAAGGCTTTATCCGATGCGGCACTCACGTGGCAAAACCTCGCACCATGACGTCAAGGTGATGGAGGCCAAGGCTGAAACACGCCGGGCGGAAGAAAGTCCGGCGCCCGAAGGCGCCGGACCGCACGTCCTGAACGAACGTCAGATCTTCGGCTTTTCCTTGCTGGCCGCGATCCGGGTGTTGCCCTCGACGCTGGCCTTGGTGATCGCCTTCTGATCCTCGGCCGCCTGGTCGAAGATGCCCTGCAGAAACTGAAAGTCGGCGCCACCGACGCCACCCCCGCCGCCGCCGGCTCCACCTGCTGGTTCTGGCATAACTAACTCCTTTCCTGCTGTGCATGCCAAAGTGCTGGCAATAAACCCAAGCTTGCGGCGAAGGCCTCCAACAAGACATTCAGGCGTCTGGCCTCATCCGGGGAAACGCCCTGGTCCAATCGCGCCCGGCACCGCTCTGCCTCGTCGACCAAAGTCTTCTGCAGCGTTCGAACACGGTCTCCCCCCATGTCCTCCGCCAAGACCCGGTCGAGCTCGACGATGGTAAAAGGCTCGTTCGGCAAGGCACCACCTCGTCAATCGTTTGAGAACAGGCCATCAGTCTGGAGGCCGCCTTCAATCGCACCCTTGGAAACGCGCCGATCGAATACATAGAAGCCCGGGGCCGTCAAGCAATTCGTCGAGATTTTCTTCAACAATAAACCACCAGTTTACAAACGTCACAATTATGCACTTTGAAACTGCAAAGCGTTCAATATTCAATTGCGTTTCACTTACCTCGTTCAATTAAAGAACTAGTCGTTTTCTATTGCACCCACTTTGCGCTTCGGGTAGCTTCCGGACCAGCGGTTTGATTGACTTTCGGCTCGATCCGAACGGATATTCAATCATCGAGGACGTCTTGACGTGAACCTGCAGCGGAGAATTTCTCCACCCATCGCGGCACTCTGTCTGACCATCGCGGTCGGCACGCCTGATGCTGTGCACGCCGAGGGCCGCACCGCATGGATGACGGAAGTCTATCCCTATTCCGTCATCGATCAGGCTCTGCCGGACGTGTTGCGAGAGTTCGGGCTCAATCTCGGCATGACTGTCGATGTCGGCGACGGCGTGCGCGGTCGGGTTCGGCACTACGATCACGAGGGCGAAGCGGTCGAGTTTCTCCAATATCTGGCGGACGAGCATGGGCTCGACTGGGTGCAGGACGCGGGCAGAATCTACGTTTCGGCGAGAGACAGGCGTGTGGATCGGTCCTGGTCGGGCGATCATGGCGTGCATGAGGCGGTGCGCACGGCACTTCGCGACTCGGGCGTCGGAGATCCGCGTTTTCCCGTCGGCTTCGACGCCGATCGCGGCGAGCTTCGGCTGTCCGCGCCGTCTCGGTACATGACCCTCGCCGCGCCGGTGATCGACCGCCTGCTGGCGCCCAAGGCGACTCGCGCGGTGAACGTGATCTATGGCCGGTCCGGCGGCGACGGGTCGTGAAGGTGGAGTGACTGATTTGACGAGCATGGCCGAGGCCGAGCCGTTTTCCGAAGTCCCCGTCGACGTTCCCCTCGAGGTGAACGAACAGGTGCTGACCCTGATGGCCGAGATCGGTCTTTCCGCCGCCCTTCGCGGCTGCGGCGAGGCGGCGAGGCCGATCTTCGACGCGCTGTCGCTGCTCAAGCCGGAAAACCCGCTCGCCGCCGTCGGACGGGCGCTCGGTCAGATTTCGGAAGGTCGGCATGAGGACGCGATCGCCGGCTTGCGTGCATCCGGCGCCAATGATGCCGGCAGCGCCGACGAGCTGCGCGCGATCATGCTGCTCGCTTTGTGCCTGGCCGGGCATCAGACGGATGCGGCGCTTTTGTGCCGTCAACTCCTGAACGGCGGCGGCGGCCCCAGCCGACAGATCGCGCTTCGCCTGAAGCCTCTGATCGACGCGGGTCTGCCGACCCCGGCGGGCGGCGGCGGATGAAATCTACGAGACCAAGCGTTCATGCCCCTGGTGACCGCCAGCGAGCATGAACCGGAACCGGAGGAGAGACAGATGGTGGAGTCAGTGAACGGAACGCAGGCGCCTGCGACGCAGCAGACCAGCGGCCTGAGCGCCGAGCAGAACCAGATCGTCAATCAGGCGGTCGGTCAGCTCGCCGCCGGTTTCCTCATGCTGATGCACGGCGAGCAGAAGAAAATGCTGAACGAGACGGCGGCCGAGATCAACAAGTAGAGAACGGTCGCAAGTCGCGGGCGGTTCGGCCGGTGCGAGATTTTCTCCCGATCGGGACCGGCCGCACCGCCCCGAGGGCTGCTTCCTTCGAGCCCGAACGAGAGTGTAGATCGAAGAGGTGAACTGAAGAAGCGACATGGCGGGAGGAACCACCATCGAGACCAGACGCGGGATGCGGATGCCGGGTGACGGCGTCGCGCTGCTGCGTGCCGGCAGATGGGCCGCGTTCCTCCGGAGCGCACTGGCCGGCACCCGGCTTCTGAGCCGGGCGGTGCGTTCGTTGTCCAGACGAGTCCTGTCCAGATTCGTTTCCCGCGCGAAGATTTTTTCCAGTTTCCTCCTGCTGAAACCCACGCAGGCGTTGATGCTCGCGGGCATCCGCTCTGCAGGCGCAGGCGGCGGCGGACCGGGGCACTGACCCCGAGACGGCATGTCGCGCCGCCAATGGCGGCCTTGCACGGCCCTTCGAATTCGCCCGTTCATCCCCATCAAGCGAAAAGGACCTTCGCGCAGACGTTCGGACGTCGTCTCCCAAGATCGTTCATGCCGCCAGAGCGGTTCCCTCCAATCGCGGCGGGCTCTCCACGAACGATCGACGCCCGACATGGATGCCAAGACGACCCGAAGCGTATCCGTTGCCACGACAATCCCTCCATCCCTCCAGTCGTGGTCATCGAAACGCCGAACGGCAGAGCTAGGCGAACCCAGCGCGAAGACCGGCTTGAGAACGTCAGCGGACATGGTGGCCGACACGCCGGACATGCCGTCTCGCTCCCAGTTTTTTGCCGTTACATCGATCCAAACGCCCGCCACACCGATACAGACGATCCGACCCCGCAGAACAACGCTTCAGTCGACTGAAAATCAGTGCTCGGAAGGAGCCGCTCACGATGACGATCGATCCCATGGCCGCCGTGTCCTCCGCGACCGGCGGCGCCGCCAGCCCGACCGTCGGCGCCGATCCGGCGCTCTCGCCGGCCGCGGCCGGCGCCGACCAGAGCGCTCCTGCGGTGCGCGTCGCCGACCAGGGCGGCCGGGTCGACCTCCTCGACTATGTCGCCCAGGACCGCAATCAGCCGCCGGCGATCGAGACCCTTCAGCCGGAGAGCAAGGCGAAATATCTCTCCAACCCGCAGGCCCTCGGCGAGCAGGTGCTGCAGCGCCTGGAAAGCCTGCATCAGCGCTCGCTCGACTACCGGGACGAGATGAGCCGCGCCACGTCGTCCGCGCCAGCACCCGCAGGCGGTGGTGCCGAGACCATGGCGGGGCCGGCGTCCGGTCATGTCGCCGGCACGGCGGCGCCGGCCCGGGGCGACAATTTCGGCTATCTCAACCTGATGTTCGACTACGCCCTCGAAACCACCATGATCTCCAGCAGCTCCTCGCAGTTCGTCTCGGGCGTCAACACGCTGATGCGGGGCCAGTAGGCGGCTCGCCTGCCCGCTCCTCGGCATGGCCTGCATGGGTGCACATCCTCGATATCGCGCGGGCGGACGGCGTTTCGCCCGCGCCGTCGCCTTCGGGCTCTGCCTGCTGCTCGCCGCCTGCAAGGTGGAGCTGCACAGCGGCCTCGACGAGCGCGACGCCAACGAGATCCTCGCCATCCTCCTGAAGAACGGCATCGCCGCCAGCCGCGAGATCGCCAAGGACGACACGCTCACCGTCCTGGTGGAAGAGAAAAGCTTCGCCGAAGCGGTCGATATCCTCCAGGCTCACAGCCTGCCGCGCGAAAAATTCAACGATCTCTGCTCGGTGTTCACCGGCGAAGGCATGATCTCGTCCCCGATGGAGGACCGCGCGCGGCTGATCTGCGCGCTCAGCCAGGAGCTCTCGCGAACCCTTTCCGAGATCGACGGTGTGATGTCGGCGCGCGTGCATGTGGTGCTGCCGGAGAACGATCTCGGCCGCGCGAACGCCAAGCCGTCATCGGCCTCGGTCTTCATCCGCCATCACGAGGACGCACCGATCGACCAGCTCTCGCCACAGATCAAGATGCTGGTGGCGAACGGCATCGAGGGGCTGGTCTACGACAAGGTTTCGGTCGCCATGGTGCCGGTGGTCTCGCCGGTGCAGATCGCGGCCAGCGGCGAGGATTACGTCTCGGTGGCCGGGCTCTGGGTGCATCAGGCCAGCGCCGCGCGCGCGAAAATCACGGTCTACGCGCTCGCCGCCCTTTTGCTCCTGGCGCTGGCCGGCAATGGCTATCTCTACTGGCAGTCGCGCCAGCGTCCGTCCCGACCCTCGCCGAGCGCCGCCAGGCATCTGCCGGCGGAGTGACCATGACCGCGGACCGGCGCCCTCTCGCGACCGACGATATGGGCCCGCATCGCGCCCATTTCCGCTTTCAGCGGCTCGCGTCTGCTTTTTGTCATCCCGATCGCATCTCGGCGCTGCTGCCGGAGGGCCTGCCCGCCGGATTTCGCGAACGCCTGCAGGGCTCCGGACGCCTTCGCCCGCGTCTCTCGGCCCTGATCGAGCGGCGTTTCGCGCTGGCAGCCTGCCAGGCGGACGACCTCCTGACGCCGGAGGGCCGGTTCGCCAGTCTCGAGGGCGAGGCGCTGACCTCGGCGATCCTCGGCGTCGGCGCGATCTGGCATGCAGAGCGGATTCGCCGGATCATTCTCGCCGAACATCTGCGCCGGCTGGTCGAAAGGCTGGGCCGCGACAACCATCGGCGCGCCCTTCGTCTGATCGATCTGGCCGCCCCCGATGGCGGCGAAGCGGGCGAGGACGAACCGGACCTTGACGTGCTTTTCGCCCTGATCGAACGCGACGGCATCCGTGCGATCAACGCCTGGTGCTGCCTGCAGGCCGGCGCGATCGCCGGACGCCTGCGCCTGAAGCTGCCGCCCGGCGAGGACGCCGACGGTGAGCCGCCCGCCGCCTTTCGCGAGCGGGGCGCAATGATCGTGGATCGGGTCGCGATCTCTCTGACGGCGACGAGCGATGACGGACCGGGCTGAGAACCAGAAGCTGGAGCCGGAGGGCGGTTCGGCCGTCCGCTTCCGGCCGCGCGGCCGGATCCTGCCCGCGAGCGAGGTCCGGGCCTGGGAGACCGGGCGGGATTTCGTCGCGGCGGCGAAGCGCGAGGCCGAGCGTCTGCAGGCTGACGCTATCGCGGCGCGCGAGGAGGCGAGGCGCCAGGGCTTCGAGGAAGGAAGGCAGGCCGGTGCCGAGGAGGCGGCGAGGCTGCTCGCCGAAACCACGGCGCGCGCCGATCGCCTGCTCGCCGAGGCCGATGCGGAGATCGTCGATCTGGCGCTCGCGGTGGTCCGCCAGGTGCTCGGCGAGTTCGAGGTCGGGCAGCTCACCCGCAACGCCGTGCGCCATGCGCTGTCGAGGCAGCGCCAGGACCAGCATCTGACGCTGCATGTGGCGCCTGACATGGTCGAGGAGATGCGCGCCGAGCTGGATCAGCGGACGCCTTCCGGCATGCGCCATCTGCTTACCGTCGAGCCCGACCCGCGCCTGAACCGGAGCGAATGCCGCCTCGCCAGCGAGATCGGCTTCGTCGATCTCGGCGTCGAATCCCAGCTGCAGGCGATCAGGCGCGGCCTGCGCGACGGCCTCGAACGCCGGGCGCGGGACTGATGAGCCAGGCGGCGCCGCGCAATCTGCAGCATCTGCTCCAGGCGGTCGAACCGCGACCGCTCAAGGGCCGGGTGATCCGCGCGACCGGCACGGTGATCCATGCGGCCGCGCCCGACGTCGCGGTCGGCGAGCTCTGCCGTCTGAAGGATCCGAACAGCGGCCGCCAGCTGCTCGCCGAAGCGGTCGGCCTCGCCGGCGAGACCGTGATCCTGACGCCGATCGGCGACATGACCGGGCTTTCCACCCAGACCGAGGTGGTGCGCACGAGAGCACCGCTCAGCGTCCGGGTCGGCCCTGCCCTTCTCGGCCAGGTGCTCGACAGCCTCGGACGGGAGCGCGGCGCGCCGGGACATGAGCAGGCCGAGCCGGCCGGCGCGGAAGAGGGCTGGCGCACCTATCCGATCCGCGCCGAGCCGCCCGACGCCATGGAGCGCACGCTGATCAGCCGGCCGATGCCGCTCGGCCTTCGCGTGATCGACGGCCTGCTCACCTGCGGCGAGGGCCAGCGTATCGGCATCTACGGCGCCCCCGGCACCGGCAAGTCCTCGCTGCTCGCCAGCATCGTCAAGGGGGCGGAGGCTGATGTCGCCGTGGTCGCCCTGATCGGCGAGCGCGGCCGTGAGGTCCGGGAGTTCGTCGAACGCCATCTGGGCGAGGAGGGCCGAAAAAAATCGGTGCTGGTGGTCGCGACCTCCGATCGCTCGGCCATGGAACGGGTCAAGGCCGCCTATGTCGCGACCGCGATCGCCGAATATTTCCGGGATCGGGACAAGCGCGTGCTGCTTCTGATCGACAGCATCACCCGCTTCGCGCGGGCCCAGCGCGAGATCGGTCTCGCCGCCGGCGAGCCGCCGACCCGGCGCGGCTTTCCGCCCTCGGTGTTCGCCGAGCTTCCCCGGCTGATGGAGCGCGCCGGCGCAGGCGCTCGCGGATCGATCACCGCCTTTTATTCGATCCTCGTGGAGGGCGACGGCACAGCCGATCCGATCGCCGAGGAGAGCCGCGGCATTCTGGACGGCCATATCACGCTTTCGCCCAAGCTCGGCGGTGCCGGCCACTATCCCGCGATCGACGTGCTGGACAGCCGAAGCCGGGTCATGGAGAGCGTCGCCAGCCGCGCCCACATCCAGGCCGCCACCCATCTCAGGGCGCTGATGGCGCGCCACGCCGAGATCGAGCTTCTGCTCAGGGTCGGCGAATACCAGGCCGGCAACGATCCGCTCGCCGACGAGGCGGTCGCGAAGATCGAGACGATCCGCGCCTTCCTGAAACAGGGCGAGCAGGAGCGCACCGACTTCGCCGAGATGCTCGAACGCCTGCAGAGGATCGCGTCCTGATGCGTGCCGAGCTCGACCAGCTCATGACCTGCCGCCTGGAGCGCGAGAACCGGGCGGCGGCGGCCCTTCGCCGGGCGCGCGGCCGGCTTGCCCATCTGCAGGCGGCGGTCGAGGCGGCGAGAACCCGTCTCGCGGATCACGAGCGCGCGCGCCGGGAACGCCAGGACCGGCTGTATCGCCGCTCCCTCAGGAACCGCATGAGCGTCCATCAGATCGACGATCTCAACATCGAACTCGACCTGATGGCCGAGCAGACGGATGCGCTGAAAAAGCGCCTCGACGACGCGGGCAAATCGGTGGAGCAGGCGAAGGCGGCGGTCGCCGAGGCGGCGGCGCACTATCGCAGGCGGCGGCATGACAGCGAGCGCTGGGGCCATCTGGTCGACGACATCGCCGAGAACGAGCGCCGGCGCGCCGAACAGATGGAGGAGTTCGCAATCGAGGACGATCTCGGCGACCGGCGCGCGGCAGACAAGGACGGGTTCGGATGACGAGCAGCACCGACGCCCTGCTGGCGAATGCCGACTTTGACGCGATGGGTGGCGCGGGGGGTGCCCCGTCCACCGCTGCCTACGAGCCGCCGGCGATCGCGCCCTCGCTGATCGAACTCGGCAACCGCTTGAGCCGGCGGCGAACGCCGATCGCCTTCGCCCTCGGCGACGCGGCCATCGCCTTCACGCCTGTCGGCCTGGGCTCGATCAGAGGTGCGGTACCGCTTCAGGAGCGGGTGACCCTTTCGCTGCGGCTAGACGACCATCCGCTAGCTTTGCAGATGTCGAAAAGCCTGTTCGAGCGCCTGCTGGCGCGGGTCGATCCGGAGCTGCTGGCCGCCGAAACGAATGGCGAGCTGTTGCCGCTTCTCCTCGAATCCTGCATGGAGGACGGACTGAAGGCGGCCGAAACGGCGCTCCAGGCTCGTCTCGAGCTGCACGGAATCGGGATCGGGCGATCGCTCGATCTGCACGGCCTCGACCTGGCGCTGGAGATCGGCCTCGACGGCGAGCCCGCGGGTCGCGCCTCGCTGCGTGCCGCCTGGAACGACGTCGAGCGCCTGGCCGCGGCGTTCGAGGCGGGGCAGAAGCCGCCCCGGACGTTCGGCGATCTCGCCGTCGAGCTCAGCTTTCGCGCCGGCAGCCTCTGGCTGGATCTGGGTGAGCTCCGAACCTTGAAGGTCGGCGACATGCTGCTCGCGGATCGCGACGCCGCCCGCTGGGATCGCATGGCGGCGACCATCGGCGAGCGCTGGATCCTGCCGATCGAACTTAACCGAGCGGGTCCCGTCCTTCGCGCACCGCTGCGCAGGGCCGACCCGCGGGACCGGGATGAATGGATGATGGCCGAACCAGGACGTGCGGATGGCGAGGAAGATGGGCTGGGCGGTCTGCTCGGTGACGTGACCGGGGACCGCCAGGCCAGGAGGACGCCGCGCCGGGCGGGGGACGCCCGCGGACGCGACGGCGCCGGTGGCGAGCGAGGACGGGCCGGCGAGGCGCCGGCGCCGGAAGAGGCCGGGCTCGACGAATCGGGACTGGACGAGGCGGATCTCGGCCCGGCGCCGTCGCCTGCGGACGCCGCCTTCGACGAGCTGCCGATCAAGCTGGTGTTCGAACTCGGGCGAACCGAGATGCCGCTCGGCCGGCTTCAGGAGATCGGCCCCGGTTACGTCTTCGAGCTCGACCGGCCCCTCGGCGAGGCTGTCGAGATCCATGCCGGCAACCGGCGTATTGGCCAGGGCGAGGTGGTGCGCATCGACGATCAGGTCGGCGTGCGCGTGCTTCGCCTGTTCGGCCGCGAGCGGGGCTGAGGCAGCCCATGTTCGGGGGAGACGGCGTCAACGCCGTCGGCGTCATCGCTCTGGTGGCCGGCCTCGGGCTGGTGCCGTTCATGGTGGTCACCACGACCGCGTTCATGAAGATCGCGGTGGTGCTGTTCCTGATCCGAAACGCGCTCGGCATCCAGCAGACGCCGCCCAATCTCGTGCTCTACGGCATCGCCATCGTGCTCGCGGTGTTTCTCACCTCGCCGGTGATCGGCTCGGTGTTCGCCGAGATCAGCGACCGGACCCTCGACTACGAGAATTTCGAGGCCTGGGAGGAGGCAGCGGACCGGGCAAGGGTACCGATCCAGCAGCATCTTTTGAAATTCACCGACGAGCCGGCGAAAAATTTCTTCTACCAGGCGACGGCCCGGGTCTGGCCCGAAGAAGCGCATGAGGCCGCGAGCACCGACGATCTCATGATCCTGATCCCGGCCTTCGTGATCTCCGAGCTGACCCGCGCCTTCGAGATCGGCTTTCTGCTTTATCTGCCCTTCATCGTGATCGACCTGATCATTTCCAACATCCTGCTCGCCATGGGCATGATGATGGTCTCGCCGCTGGTGATCTCGGTGCCCTTCAAGCTCTTTCTGTTCGTCCTGGTGGACGGCTGGTCCAGGCTGCTCGAAGGCCTGGTGCTGAGTTACCAGTGACGGGGACGGCGACATGACCGAGGCAACCATCGTCCATCACATGAACGTGGCGCTCAGCCTCATTCTCCTCCTGTCCATGCCGACGCTGCTGATCGCCTCGGTGGTCGGCCTGGTGGTCGGCCTGCTGCAGGCGGTGACCCAGATCCAGGACCAGACCCTGCCGCTCGCGGTCAAGCTGATTGCCGTGATCCTCTCCATCGTGCTGATGGGGCCTTTACTGGTCGGCCCGCTGCTCGAACACACCGAGCAGGTTTTTCGCGACTTCCCGTCGCTGACCCACTGATGGCGCCGCCTGCCCCGCGTTCGACATGCCGGATAGGACGACGGGTGCGCGCCGCACCCGCCGACGCCGCATTGACGGCGCCACGACGAGCAGGATCGCCGATGATGCGACGGCTTCCCCATGCGGTGGCCGAACATCGTGAAAAGCGAGACCGCCTGATGCATCGTCAATACGCGATCGGCAGCGGCGGTAGCACCGCATTTGCCCAGCGGAGTCGTCACGCCGCCGCCCCGCCGACGCCGCGCCGTCCACGGCTCGATCGATCGGCGGACGTCGACGCCCGCCGTACACTTCACCTTAACCTCCCCCGCCTACCCTGCCCCCTTGCCGGTCCGTGCGATCCTGGGAATCCGTGCCACGCACGAAAGCGCTTGGCGGGCGGACGGATTCCCAGGATCGCATGGACCGGGAAACGCCGTCTTTATCGCAGGCGGGAGTTAACAAAGGGTTATTCGATCGGGTTGGTTCGGCGCTTGGGCGAAGCCCCGAAAGACCAGGGAGCGCCCGGGCTTTCGATGCAATACAGCACCGTCTCCTGTACGAGAGTCCGGCGTCGCACAATCAGGGTCATCGTGGCTTGCGCATCCGATGCTGTTCCCGGCCCGGCGGAAAGCCCAGTGATGGAGGTGCTGCGGCGAGACGACGAGAGGTTTTCGGCATGCCGCTTTGATCTCGTCGAGAGCCGGTCAGGTCGCGCCGGCATCGGCGGCGTGGCCGCGGTCATCTCGAAAGCCTTTCCCGACCCTGCGGAGTCGGTCCGCCCCCCGACAGGATGGCGTCCGGCAGGGGAGTGTGCCGGGCGTCGACGTCATGGGCGAAGACATGGCTCCGGCCATGTGATGCCCATGTCCGAGATAGGACGCTGAACGTTGGAATTCGGGGAAACCTTCGGCGAGATCCTGGATTTCGGCTATGGCTGGATGATCGCCATGGCTATCGCCATGGCGCGCGGCACCGGGCTCGTGATCATCTTTCCGGTGTTCGTGCGCACCGGCATCACCGGCATTCTCCGCACCGGCGTGGTGATCGCCATGGCCATGCCGCTCCTGCCCTTCGTGCGCGCCGAAATCGCCGCGGCCGGCGAGATCAACACGCTTTTCCTGATCGGCGTCATCCTGAAGGAGGGCTTCATCGGCTTTCTCCTGGGCATGGCGCTCGGCATCCCGTTCTGGGGCATCCAGTCCGCGGGCGACGTGGTCGATTTCCAGCGCGGCTCGATCGGCGCCAACATGGTCGACCCCTCCCAGACCTCCGAGGCCTCGGTCACCGGCACCTTTCTGGTGCTGACCATGATCACGCTGTTCTTCGTGGTCGGCGGCATGATGATCGTGATCGAAACCCTCTATCAGACCTACGCGATCTGGCCGCTCTTCGACTTCACGCCGAGGCTCTCGCTCGAAAGCGCGGCCGCCCTTTTCCAGCTGCTCGATCAGATCATGCGGCTCGCCTTCGTGGTCGCGGGCCCCGTGGTGATCGCCATGTTCCTCGGTGACGCGGTGCTCGCCGCGATCACCCGGTTCGCGCCGCAGCTCAACGTCTTCGTGCTGTCCATGGGCGTGAAGAGCGCCATCTTCGTCGCCCTCATGCCCCTCTATGCGGTCTTCATCTTCGACTATATCGGCGACGCCTTCAGGCCGCTGTACGACGTCGCCGAGCAGTTCAGGCGGATGATCCGATGAGCAGCAGCAAGGACCAGTCCGAGGAAAAATCCCTCCCGGCCTCCGAAAAGAAGCTGAAGGACGCCAGGAAGAAGGGCCAGGTCGCGCACAGCAAGGACATGGTCATCGGCACCGGCACGGTGGCTATCCTCGCGTATATCTGGCTCGCCTGGGACAAGGTCAGGACCAATCTCGCGACGCTGCTGATCCTGCCCGCCGACACCTATGACATGCCGTTCCTGCAGGCCGCCGAGCGCGTCGCCGACCGCGCGATGGAACTCGCGGTGATGACCGTCCTGCCGCTGATCGCGATCATCGTCCTGGTCAGCGTTCTCACCAATGTCGCCCTCACCAAGGGCTTCATCTTCTCGACCGAGCCGATCAAGCCCAAGGGCGAGAAGATCAACCCGGTGAGCGGCTTCAAGCGCATCTTCAGCCTGAAGAACTTCGTCGAGCTGATCAAATCGATCCTGAAGACGGCGCTCCTGACCGCCGCCGCCATCCTGCTCGTCGTCCTCGGCATCGAGACCCTGATCAAGGGGCCGGTTTGCGGCGTCGAATGCGTGGCCTACGCCTTCGGCAGCATGGTGAAGCCTTTGTTCATCGCGTTCGCCCTGATCTTCCTCCTGTTCGCGCTTCTCGACGTCGGCGTCCAGCGCTGGCTGTTCCTGCGCGATCAGCGCATGACCAAGACCGAGTTCAAGCGCGAGAGAAAGGACATGGAGGGTGATCCGACCTTCCGCCAGGAGCGCATGCGTCAGCGCCGGGAGATGGCCGAGGGCGTGTCCGTGCCGCTCGGCGTGAAGCACGCGACGGTGATGATCTCGGACGGCCAGGACGCGGTGGTCGGCCTTCGCTACATCAAGGGCGAAACGCCCGTGCCCGCCGTGGTCTGCAAGGGCCGCAAGGACCGCGCGATCATGCTGATCGCCGAGGCGCGCCAGCGCTACGTTCCCGTGGCCGAGGATTCCGAGCTAACCGAGGCGCTGCTTCGAACCTCGGCCATGGGCGATTTCGTCGACCAGGCCTATTTCCACCAGGTCGCCGCCATCCTCATCCGCCACGGCCAATCCTAAGGTCATGCCATGACCTGGTCGACTTGCCTGAGACGGGCTGAGGCGTGGGTGTTTGCAGCGTGCGGCGGCTTCGTATGGCGCGCGGCGGTCAGCGGGTTCTTTCAGGACTTGCCCGATGGCGCTGCAGGATCCACCAGATGACGTCGTTCTCGTTCAGGCTTGAATACAGAAAATTCGCCTGCCCTGGCGCGTCTCGCCAGTGGACGTGATACCAGTCGTCGCCCTGAAAACTGCCGGGCTGCAGATAGGTATAGGGGGCGACGTCGAGAATGCGCCGCAGCTCGCCGCTTTGGCGGAGTTTTCCGAGCGCGTGGGCGATCCGAAGGTCTCGCAGCCGATGTCCGAAGCGTTTCAAGATCGGCACGCAAACCTTCCAACGAAAGGCTCATCTTCGGTTATGGCCCGGCCGAAGAGCACCACATCATTGAAGAGCTTACTGTCATGAGGGACTTCACGTTCTTCAGCTTCGTTCCTGAACTTTCTGTAGCTTTTCTTTCGCCTGCAATCCCAGCGGCACATGACCTCCTCGAGGTCATACGCGACGAAAACATCATGGTCGGCAAAGAAGTCCGCTTTGCTCATGTCCATGATACCAATCCCACGAAATGCTTATCGGCAGACCGCCAAGCTCGTTGCGCCCATCCATGTGAAGCCGTTCGTGAAGCGACAGAAGAACGATGCTGCGGATGCAGAGGCGACTGCCGAAGCCGTGTCACGTCCGACCATGCGCTTCATCGAGGTGAAGACGGCGGAACAGCAGGGTCAGGGCATGCTTTTCCGCACGCGCGATCTTCTGGTCCGCCAGCGAACCCGGTCGATCAACGCACTCGGAGGACATCTCGCCGAGTTCGGCATCGTCGCGCCCCAAGGCCCCGCCCGGGTCGCCCGGCTGGAGAGGTTGTCAATGTCGAGACGGTTCCGCTGCCTGGCCTCGTGCGCGAGTTCGCCCGCCTTGTCCCCGCCTGCAGGCCGAAAGGCCGAAGGTCGGGCACGCCACGCCGGCTCTTCGGA
>CBDCTL010000008.1:0-214530 GCA_965222015.1 Geminicoccaceae bacterium | reverse complement strand
CTGTGAAATCGAGACGTTCCTCGCTGCCGACATTGCCCCAATAGACGTCGCCGAGATGCAGCGCGATGTCGAGATCCATGACCGCCTGGCCTGCGGTGATGCGCCGCCGCTTCAGCTCGGCGATCCGTCTCAAACTTTCCGCCGCCGCGTCCAGTGCCTTTTCGCAGGAATCCGAGGCGCATGCGTCATCCAGGGGAAAGGTCGCGAGCAGGCCGTCGCCGAGGAATTTCAAAACATTGCCGCCGCGATCGACGATCGGTCCGACCAGGCAATCGAAAATCTGGTTCAGGATGTCGATCAGGTCGGAACGTTCGGCGCGCTCCGACATGGCGGTGAAGCCGCGAAGATCGGCGAGCAGGATGACGGCCGAAATCACTTCGAGGCTGCCCCTTCGAATTTCGCCGTCCAGGATGAGCTTGCCCGCCTCGCTGCCGACATAGGTGTCCAGGACGTTGATGCTGATGTCCTGGGAGATCCGGGTCTGCACGGCCATGCCCAGCCTGGGGACGGTATAGCGGAGGATCGCGATTTCGCTGTCGTCGAAGCCTCCCGGTCTCGCCGTCGCCCAGGACGACATCACGCCGGTCTTGCCGTCCGGCCTGCCATCCCGTCCGAACCGGGTCAGATGGGCGAGGTAGTCGGTGGCACCTTCCTGGCGGAGCTCCTCGCAGACCGGAAATTCGCTCGGCTCATCGCCCGCCAGCGGGACGCGGAGATCGTACAGGTCCAGCTCCTCGATGCGCCTGAACGGACTCCGCAGGTAGGCTTCGCTCGGCTCGGGCCGGTAGATATAGACATCGAACGTGATTCCCTCTTCAGGCCGCCAGGCGCAGCCGAGGCTGGAAATGCGCGGGTGCAGCGTCCGCGCTGTCATGAAGCCGCGCATGAGGGGAACGCCGATATCCGTGAGACGTTCGCAGAAGCCTTCCATCAGTTCTTCGAGGGTGACGCGCAGGAGCCCGCGCTCGCAGAGCCAGTCTGCGAGTGCTGTAACCTCCGGCGTAGGCTCGAAAGGACTCAAAGGCAAAGATCCTGTGGATGATTCTCGCTTTTAACGTGTTCACTATAGAGTTCGGGAGGTTGGTCCAAGAAGGGCATTGTGTATCCTCCCGAGGGATGGCAGAACTACGTCAAAAGCGGACGGGCGTCCACAGACGGCGCCCTTCGGCATCGAGGGAGACGTACGGAGGCGATGACCGGCGAACTGGAAACATGTTTCTACGGATCGACATCCGATACAGCCCTTCGGGAACGACTGTCCAATGTCGTCGTCGAACGGCGCCCTGCCAGCCGGGATCAGAACAGAACCGTCGCCGAACGCCCTAAGCGTCTGAGCGACGCTGCGGTTCTGACCTTCGACGGCTATGGAACGCTGGTCGATCGCGAAAGCGGTATCGTCGCAGCGATCATGCCGTGGTTGCGGGACGTCGGCGTGACCGCCGGCCGCGGCGAGATCATCCGGGCCTTCACGCAGGCCGAACGGGCCTGTCTGACGCCCGGCATTCCCTACCGCGACGTCCTGATGATGGTTCACGACATGGTCGCCGAGTTCTTCGGCGTGGCGCCGGATCGGGACGCGGCCCGTGCGTTCTCCGGATCCATCGGGCAATGGCCGATCCATCCCGATGCGGCGGCGGCGCTGAACTATCTGAAGCAGCACGTCCAGCTGGTGGTCCTCACCAACGCCGATCACGCTTCCTTCGCCATCACCAACGAGGCGCTCGGCGTCGAGTTCGACGCGGTCTACACGGCCGAGGACGCGGGCAGCTACAAGCCGGGAACCGGCCCGTTTTCCTACCTTCTGGACAGGCTCGACGAGGCCGGCATCGGCAAGCACCAGATCCTGCACGTCGCGGGATCGATCCGCTTCGATCACGTGCCGGCGAAACGTCTCGGCATGACCACCTGCTGGATCCAGCGCAAGCATGGCGAGCAGCGCATGGCGAAAGTGCGGCGGCTCGGCATCGACGTGCATCCCGACTTCCGCTTCAGCACGCTCGGTGCCCTCGCCGACGCCCACTGGCTGGAGGCCGGCCGGGTCTGATCCCCTCTGCGACGCCGCGTTGGGCCACGACGGGCGGGCCGGCGATCCGGCGTCCCGATTTTTTCGAAGAGGGCAGATTCGGCAGGCCCGCTTCAGGCGGACGCCTTTCGTGCGCCGCGATTGCGCGCGGCCGGCGAGGCGAGTTTCCCGAACCTTTCGGCGACCGGGCCGGTGATGTCGTCGATCATCCGGCGTTCCGCCTCGGTGAAGTCCGGCTGGTAATAGCTCGGAAACTGGACCTTGGCCGCGAGTTCACGGACGGCGTCGTCGGTCACGTCGAGGCGGCAATGGGCGAACAGCGTCCGAACCATGGCCTCCGGCTCGGCGCAGAGATCCTCGTAGGCGACGATCAGGACGGCGTCGCGCAGCCGATCGTCGGCTTCGAGCTGATCCGCGATCCTGCCGTGGAGATGGGCCCAGTAGCACGCCTGGCCCTCGACCTCCTCACCCTTCGCCCAGAGGTCCTGAATGGCGGCGATCTCGCGATCGTCGCCGGTGTTGATCGGACGCCGGTCGGGCCCGAACTCGAAATGGCCAACTCTTCGCATGTGGTCCGTGGCGCGACGATTGCCGGCGAGGCCCTTCACGAACAGACGATGCTGCTTGATCAGCGAGGCGATGTGCCAGGCGGGTGCCCGGATCGGCAGGACGAAGCGCGCATCCGCGAACAGGCGCTGGAGATAGCCGAGGCGGGTCAGGTTGTAGTTGCCCTTGGACAAATAACGCCTGCCGCCGCGCACCAGGAGCAGCTTTCGGATATGGTCCCTGTAGAAGGCCTCGAAGGCGGCGTTGGCGTGATCCCGGCCGAGCACCGCCGTCGTGCCCGGATCGTGCAGCTTCGGATAGAACGCCATCCAGAGCGGTTCCTCGAACGCTTCCGGGCTGTCTTCGGTGATCTTGATGCCGTCCTTGTGGGCGCGCTCGGCGGGGGCGGCGTCCTTTTTCGGCATGAAGCCGAGAAAGCGGTTCCACCAATAGGGCGTGAAGACCGGCGGAAAATCCTTGTAGCGGTGGGTCACGGTGTCGTCATGGCTGGCCAGCGCTTCCAGGAGAAAGGTGCTGCCCGAACGGGCGAGGCCGGCGACGTAGATCGGCGCTTCGATCCGGATCTTTTCGAGATCGTCTCGAAGGAACCGGCTTTCGGCATTGCCGAGCCTGGTCCAGAACGCCGGATTGCGCTCCATGTGGCCGCCGATGCGGTCGACCCAGCCGGCGACCTCGAAATCACCGTCAGTTGATGCCATGAGCGCCGCCCTCCGATCCGGCTATTCGATGCGTCCGACCATCTTGATGGCGAGCGAGCCGAGCACGAGGATGGTGAAGAACAGCACGTACCAGGGGCGAAGCCAGCCCGGCCCGAAACCGAGATAGTCCTTCTCAGGCAGATCGAAGGCGATCGCATCGATCCGGCCATCCTCCGGCAGGTAGCCGAGCGGGTTGCCGATCAGCGCGTTCCACCAGCGTTTCTTGTGAATGGTCGGGACCGGGGCATCCAGCGAGATGTCGCCGATCACCTCACCGCCCTGTTCGGTCACCACCAGCCGCGGCGGGTTGCCGGGCGAGGCATTCTCGGGCGTTCGAACCTCGCCCGAAACATCACTCGCCGGGGTCGTGTGCACGCCGATCTCGCCGCCGTCCGGCATGTTGTAGCCATAAGCGGTGCCGAGCCACACGATCAAAGCGAGCACGGGCAGCGAGGCGAGAAGTGCCGGCAGGGTGGTCATGGCGAGCTGCTTCAGCGACAGGCCGAGCATCCTGCGCATCATCGGCCAGGCCTCGGCGAACTCGCCGTCGAAGGCGTTCAGCTGCCTTCGCGCCTCGAGCGCACGGACCTTGACGTCGGTCAGTTTGCCCTGCGGCGAGAACAGCCAGTAAAGGCCCATCGACAGCACCGCACCGATCAACCCCCAAAAAACGAGCCTCAGCGTCGGCGAAAGAAAGCCGCCCAACGCCTGGTCGGCCCAGACGAAGAGCGGCGCCGGCAGATCGAAAATACCCATCACCGCATCGACCAGATATCAGGAACCAACAAAGGCGATGCGATCAGCGGGCGGCCTTTTCCTGGGCGTCGGCTTCGGTCGCGGGCGTGTTCTTCTTGAACGCCTTGCGCACCGGCCAGAGCAGAAGGAAGCTGAGTGCGGCGAGCACGGCCACCACGAGGCCCCAGAACGCGCCCAGCATCGAAAGTCCTGCACCCGGCCCGATATAGGCGGCGGCGTCCTGGCCGAAGCCGAGAACGAAAGGCAGGGCGAAAAGCAGCGTCATCACGGTCTTCATCATATCATCCTCCTCCTCAAAAGGGGCTTTTGCCCGTCAGCTTGGTTTCGACAGGGTTGCGAGAAAGTCGGGATCGAGGCTCTTGGGATCGATGCGCTCGCCCGACGAGACGATGGGGATGAACTCGTCGTTCTCCCCGCCGCGTACCGGATTGACGAATTCCCAGACGATTTCCTTGTCCGGGGTCACCTCGAACAGACGGCCGCCGTCGCTCTCGGTGATCAGCGTGTTGCCGTTGGGCAGGCGCGCCTGCACCGATCGGAGCACGCTTTCGAAAGGATACTCGGCCGAACCTGAATATTTCCAAACAATGCCGTCGGTCTTCGGATCGAACTCGATCACGCGCGCCGTGCCGTGCTCGCCGAATTCGCCGCGATTGTCGAACAGCAGGATGTTGCCGTCCTCCGTGATGTCCGGATCGTGCTGGCCGGCCCAGGAACCCATGGTAGCCCAGCGGAATTTTTCGGTCTCCATGTCGACCACGGCGATGGCGCCGGTCGCGAGTTCGCGCATGGAGATCAGCACGTCGCCCTGCTTGCCGAACGGGAAGACCTCGGCGTCCGCCTCTTCGATCACGTCGATGGCGTTGGTGTGCAGATAGTCGCCGCTCTGCTCGGCATACCAGGGAATCCGCGTCAGCATGCGGCCATAGGTGCTGTCGATCAGCGCGCGCGTGACGTCGACCTTCTGGAGTTCCTCGCCGTCGGGCGACAGGACCACGATGAAGTCGTCGACCCGCGGCGGCTTCAGCTGGGTCCATTCCTCGATCACGTCGTGGCGGATCTCGTGGGTCAGGAGATAGATCCTGCCGTCGGCGCCGACGTCGAAATCGTGATGCGCCTGGCCGAGATAGCTCCAGACCAGCTCGCTCTCTTTGCTCATGCGCGCCATGCCGTAGCCCCAGGGCGTGTCGCCGGACGCGATGTAGATCACCAGGAGGTCGCCGTTCGGATAGAGAAATGCGCGGCGGTAGTAGATGTATTCGTCGCCGAGGGGCGCATTGACCGGCGAGGTCTCGTTCCAGATCGCGCTGAACGGCAGATCCCACTCATGCATGACGTCGCCGTTCATCGAGATCAGAAAGGCGCGCTGATCATGGCCGGAGGTGTAGAGCGTGAACCCGTCCTCGGCCTTCTCCGGATCGTAGATGGTGACACCGCGCCGATCGGTGCGTGCCTTCTGGTGAAAGCGCGAAAAATAGGGGTGGCGGTAGTTGGTCTGCTGGTCGATCAGCGCCTGGCCCGCCTTGTAGGCGTTGCTCAGGAACGCCGCCGGCCCGGCTTCGGCGAACATGACGTAACTGCCGGCCAGAAACGCCAGAAAAGCGACCGCAAGGGTCGGGAGAAGAACGTTCAGGAATTTCATCGTGTTGCTTTAAAGCCTGCCGATCGTGACGCTCGACGTCGTCCTGGCGCGGACGCCTGTCGCCGGGTTGGTTGCCGCAACGGGATTCTGGCCGCAATCATCGCGCTCTAAGCGACCGGCCGACCGCTTTCGATAGGTTAACGGACATGTCCCGCATTTGTTCCATGATCGATGCGCGCGTTTCCATGAATTTCGTCATCGAAAAGCGGCCTCGTTCTCCCAGGGCGCGAGCGGCGGTCAGGCGGCCAGGGAGCAGATGACGGGGGTGTGGTCGGACGGGCTTTTCTTTCGCCTCGGCTCCTCGTCGATCTCGACGTTTTCAAGCCGGTCGAGGGCGTTCGGCGAGAGCAGAAAGTGATCGATGCGCAGACCATGGCCGAGCTGGAACGAGCGCGCCTGATAATGCCACCAGCTGAACGCGATGGTGTCCGGCTCGACCGCGCGAAAAGCGTCATAAAGCCCGATATGGGTGAGTGTGCGCCATTTTTCACGCTCCGCCGGGTGATAGCAGATCGTGCCCTCCAGCTCCTTGGCGTCATAGACGTCGGCAGGCGTCGGCGCGACATTGTAATCGCCGCCGATCACCAGTGGCTGATCGTCCTCGAGAAGCTTTTCGGCATGGGCGCGAAGCCGATCGAAAAAGGCGAGCTTGAAGGGAAAGCGCGGGCTGTCCAGCGCCGTGCCGTTGGGCACGTAGACCGACGCGACGCGCAGGCCGTCGACCGTCGCCTCGATATAGCGCGCCTCCTCGTCGTCCGGATCGCCGGGCAGCGACGTGACCACGTCCTCGATCGGCGATTTCGAAAGGATCGCGACGCCGTTCAGCGAGGGCTCGCCGATCAGCGCGATATTGTAGTTCAGATCCTCGAACGGCTCGGCCGGGAATTTTTCCGGCAGGCATTTGGTCTCCTGCAGCAGCAGCACGCCCGGCTGCACCCGCTCCAGCCAGGCGGTCACGATCGGCACCCGTGCGCGGATCGAATTCACGTTCCAGGTCGCTATTTTTGTCACCGGACCTCGCCAGGGCAGGGGGCTGTTCGAGAGGCTCGCTCGATCGTCGCCCACTCCTGCCAGAAATCGCACCAGTTTTCACGTTTTTTTAACGACCACCCGCCAACATGCTTGCCGGTCCATGCGATCCTGGCCCGGGTTTGCGGTGGCTAGAACACGCGTTGGAATAGCTGTTTGTTTTCAGCATGTTATGGACGCGCGTTTTTTGGCGTGTATCTACTCCTACTGTGTCATAAATTATTGTAGTTTCTCAGTATCTTGCTATAGCTGTCTGAGGATGAACGATATTTTGGCAGTGAGAGATGACAGCGAGCAAGAGATTTGACGCCTACACGGAGCGGCTTGCGGCAGCGCTTGGTCACGCCGATCGTGAGACGCCGTTTCGTCAGTACACGACGGGGCTCCTGCTGCCGCTGGAACGTAAGAGTATCGAGCCGATTGCGGCGCGTGTCGATCCTGCCCAGGTGAGCGCCGCGCATCAGTCCTTGCACCACTTCGTGGCCAAGTCCGACTGGTCCGATCGGGCTTTGTTGGCCACGGTTCAAAGGCAGCTGTTGCCGGTGATCGAGCGCCATGGGCCGATCGAGGCGTGGATCGTCGACGACACCGGCTTTCCGAAGAAGGGCAAGCACTCGGTTGGGGTTGCTCGCCAATATTGCGGTCAACTGGGCAAGCAGGACAATTGCCAGGTCGCCGTCAGCCTGTCGGTGGCGAACGAGGCGGCGAGCCTGCCGATCGATTATCGGCTCTATCTGCCAAAAGACTGGGCAGGCGACCCGGCACGGCGCGCCAAGGCAGGGGTTCCGGAGGCGATCGACTTCAAGACCAAACCGGCGATCGCGCTCGATCAGATCCGCCAGGCCGTTGCCGATGGCGTGCCGCAAGGTGTCGTTCTGGCCGATGCTGGGTATGGCGCCGACATGAAGTTTCAGGCGGCCCTTCTCGAGCTCGAGCTTACCTATGTCCCGGTCTGCAGGCGCGCAGCGCCGAAGAGCCGGCATGGCGGGCCCGACCTTCGGCCTGTCGGCCTCCAGGCGGGGATGTTCTCGGCGTTCAGCCAAACAGCTCGGTCTGGCCCGACGGCGAAGAACCGTTGCCAGCCAAGGCCTGGTCGGGTCAGGGACGGCCGCCCACACGTCTGCAGCGTTCCGACGACCATCAGCCGGTTTCCGCCAAAGAGCTGGCTCTGTCGCTGCCGGCATCCGACTGGCAGGGCGTCACTTGGCGCGCCGGCGTTAAGAGCGATCTCGCGTCGCGCTTCGCCGCAAAGCGCATGCGCCCGGCGCATCGCGATTACGACCGCAGCGAGCCCTGGCCGGAACTTTGGCTTCTGATCGAATGGCCTGAAGACGAGGCCGAACCGACCAAGTTCTGGTTCGCCAACCTGCCCGCCGACACGAGCCTCGACCATCTTGTCCATCGCGCCAAGCTGCGCTGGCGGATCGAGCGCGACTATCTGGAGCTCAAGCAGGAACTCGGCCTTGGCCACTATGAAGGCCGCGGCTGGCGCGGCTTCCATCACCATGCCTGTCTATGCATCGCCGCCTATGGCTTCCTGATCGCCGAGCGGCTGACGTCTTCCCCTGAAGGCGGCGGCGGCAAGCCGAGGTTCCGATTGCCCAAGCAGCCAAAATCCTTCAAGCCACGCGGCGCTTCCAATCAGGCCCGAACGTCACACCGCCCATTCCATCGCTACCATGCGATGGCGGATCGCCACGGAACTCGTCCGGAAACTCTCGCGATGTCCCTGTTGCCTACGACGAACATACTCGGCGGATATACGCAATTTATGACACAGTAGGAGTAGATACACGCCAAAAAACGCGCGTCCATAACATGCTGAAAACAAACAGCTATTCCAACGCGTGTTCTAGCCACCGCAAACCCGGGCCAAAGAGGCGAAGGCTGTCTTCGCTTCCCTTAATAGGCACGTCTGCACATATCTGATTAGCAAAATCCGAAATTACCTTCAGCGCATCCTCTTCCACATATGCTTCCGCGTTAACACCGGTCAAACAGATGACCATAATCATCGCACGCGGCGCCCACCTCGAAAGCAAATTCATTATAACCCCAGATTGTAAACGGATCATAAAAATTCTATTTAAAATACTTTTTGTCGATTGCAAGCATATATTTCTTCCAGCAAATAGCAGCCCCCTAGAATCGTAAGGCGACCGCAGTTTGTATAACGATTTGTGTCCAAAGTTGGCAGATTTTGATGAAAAAGTCGGCTTGATTTGAGAGCCCTGGTGCGGATGCAGGATGCTGTCATGGGCTCTCGATCGGGTTGATGCCCGATTTATGCTTGTTGCGAGCCGCCGCTCGATGATCGCTTGCTGTTCGTTATGCCATTTGGCCAAAAGGTTCGAGTTTCGGTCGAAGTTTTGCGAGCTTTCGGAGGTTCTGGGCGGTGGCGGCGAGGAGGAATTCATCACTTGCGCCGCATGGTCCGCGCAGGCGAAGTCGCCCCAGCCTCAGGATGCGCTTCAGGTGGGCGAAGAGCATCTCGACTTTCTTGCGATCGCGCTTTGACGCCTCGCCGGCATCGGTCTTGGCGATCTCTCGGGCCATGTCTCTTGCGCCTTCGTGAATCGAGCGGAGAACGGTGCGCGTTGCTGTCTTCGGACAGCATCGGGACTTGAGGGGGCAAACCAGGCAGTCGGCCTTACGCGCCCGATATTTGATCATCCGTTCCTTGGAGACGCCGGCCGGTCGACCCTTGAACCGCCGCCATCTTGACCGAAGAACCTTGCCCGCTGGGCAGAGATAGATGTCCCGCTTGTGATCGTAGGAGAAGTCACTGCGTGAGAAGGTGCCGTCGTCGCGCTCCGATTTATCGAAGACCGTGACATGCGGCTCGATGCCTTGATCCTCCACGAGCCAACCGAGCATCTCGGCCGCGCCGTAAGCGCTGTCGCCGGCAAGGCGTTCCGGATAAAGGCCGAACCGATCCATGACCCGTTCGATCATGGTGCGTGCCGCGCCAACCTCAGCCTGGCGGATCGCGCGTGTCGCTTCGACATCCACGATGATCGCGTGGTCGGTGTCGACCAGATAATTGGTGGCGTAGGCGAAAAACGCAGGCCCGCGCAGCGCGCCGGTCCACTGCGCCGCGGGATCGGAGGGCGAGACGAACTTCGGCGTCACCTCGCTCGCGGCGCCGAACGCGGCGTCGTCGAGCCTCGCCAGATAATCCTTTACCGCCTGCCTGGCGTCGGGAGGGATGTCGGCGGGATCCCATTCGTTGCCGGGCACGGAGCGCTGCTTGTTGGCATCGGCCTGGATCAGGCTGGCATCGACGGCAAAACTTTCGCCGCCGACTAGGCCCTCGTCGATGCAGCGCTGGACAACGGTCTCGAATACATGGCGAAAGAGATCACTCTCGCGAAACCGGCCATGGCGGTTCTTTGAGAACGTGGACTGATCTGGAACCTTGCCATTGAGATCCAGCCTACAGAACCAGCGGAACGCCAGGTTCAGATGAACGTCCTCGCACAGGCGACGCTCGGAGCGGATCCCGTAGCAGTAGCCGATAAGCAGCATGCGGATCATCAGCTCGGGATCGACGGAAGGCCGGCCGATCTGGCTGTAGTAGGGCTGGAGTTCCTGCCGGATGCCCTCGAGATCGACAAAACGATCGATCTGGCGCAGCAGGTGATCGGCGGGTACGTGATCGTCGAGGCGGAAGTCGTAAAACAGCTGCTCAGGTGAGGCCTGCCTGCCCATCATCGATCCGTTCCCCTACGCAAATCGTCAGGCGAAACGAATCACCACCGCTAACAACAGTCAAGCGCCGCCTTTTTCATCAAAATCGGCACACTGCCGAAGTGAAGTTTGTGTCAGCTCGGGACTAACAAGCTGACACTCGTCGACCTCAGCCCGCCTCCCTCACATCCGTCGCCTCCACCGTCAGCAGTTCGCCATCGTTCATCAGCGGGCGGAGCGCCGGCGCAAGGGCTTTCAGGAGCTGGGCGGGCAGGGAGCTGGTGAAGCCGTAATTCTCGGCTTCCTCGCCGGCGACGAAGATGGTGAGATTGCCGAACAGGCGATCGCCGACGAAAAACATCACCGTCGCCGTCCGGTTGACCACCTCGCTGCTGACCAGATGGCCCCGGCGATCGAAGGTTTTCTTGCGGTGATCGCCGGTGCCGGTCTTGGCGCCGATGGCGACATGACGCCCGCCCGGAACATCGAAGCCGCCGCTCAGGCGCCTGGCCGTGCCGTTCTCGACCACGTCGATCATGGTGCGGCGGACCGCCGAGGCGATCTCCGGTGCCATCACCCGAGACGGCTTTCCGCTTCGCCGCTCGAAGCGGCTTTCATAGGGCGTGTCCGCCGCGAAATGGAGGGCGTCGATGCGCGCCGCCGGCTTCAGGACGCCATCGTTCAGGATGATGCCGACCAGCGTCGCGAGCGCTTCCGGGCGATCCGCCGAGCTGCCGATCGAGGTGGCGTAGGAGGGCACCAGGGACGGGAAGGGATAGCCAAGCCTGGCCCAGCGTCGGTGGATCGCCGTGAACGCATCCTCCTCCAGCATCTGCTTGATGCGGATATCCTGGGTCTGTTTGCGCCTGGTCTTGAACAGCCAGGCGGCCGCCGCGACCTGCGCCTCGTCGCTCAGAGCCCAGGCGTCGGCGACGGTCGGAACCCGGTCGGTCTGGAGCGTGCGGGCGAGCCAGAGGTGAAGCGGGTGGAGGCGGACCAGGAACGCCTGGTCCTCGAAGCTGAATTTCTGCGGCTCGTAGTCCTCGAACAGCTTGTCGAGCTGCCTGCCGGAGAGTTTTCGGGTCTGGGGCTGCGCTTTCATATAGAGGACGAACGCCTCTTTCGAAGCACTCGGCCGAACGAAGCGAAAGAGGGCGGCGAGGCGGTGCCGGGTCGGCTTGATCTTTCCGGTCACCGCCACCAGCGCGGCGTCGGCGTCGAGAGGGGCGAGCTCGTGGTGGAACCGCCTGAGATAGGTCATGGCCTCGCGATCGGCGAAGCGCTGCAGATAGGCTTTTCGCGCGGGATGGTCGCGATCGGCCAGAACGTCTTTGCCGCGCTGGCCGATATGGTAGTCGACCACGTCCCGCATCATGCGGATCAGCGGCAGGTTGATCGAATGCCGCATCGCCTCGGCCACCGTGACGATCCGCCCATTGTCCCGCTTGTTGAAATTGGCGAAGCGATGCAGCCCGCCGCCGGTGCGAAAGCGCTCGCCGGTCTTCGCGGAATAGCGCTTGGCCATGGCCGCATCGAGAAGGGTGGGCAGGGATCGGTCGGCGCTCCTGCGAAGCGTTTTCGCGACCCAGCGCGTGAGCGCATCGGGGCCGTTTTTCGAAGCGTCGCTCAGAGCGTCGAAGCCGATCTCCTCGAACCTCCCATGGATCTCGGCGATCACCTCCAGATAGGTGATCAGCGTCCTGAGCTTGGCGGTCGAGCCGAGATCGAGCTTGGCGCCGCGGTTGATGTCGAAGGGCTGGTCCAGATTGTCCGCCTGCACGCGAAGGAAATTGGCATCCTCGCCGCGCTCGTAGACGGTCAGGCTGATGACCAGCGGATCGTTGCTGGCATCCGCCTGCAGCAGACGGTGGCCGTAGAGTCCGAGTTTTCTCGCAGTGTCGGGATCCTGCAGGCTCTGGAGCACGTCGGTCACCCGGCGCTGCGCCTCGATGTCGACGCTGCTCTCGACCGCGAGGTCGAGGCGATCCAGACCATAGAGGCTGGAGACGCCGAGCAGCGACATCAGCTCGGTCCGGATCGCGGTCGCCGCCTTGCGTTCGAGATGGGATGCGATCTCCGTTTCCGGCAGCTCGTCGATGAAGCGAAGCGCGACGCCGAGCGCTGTCTCGCCAAGGCCGGCGTCGATCACGCCCTCGCGCATCAGGAGGCGAAGATGCCGGTCGCAGAGCCGCTCCAGCTCGTCCCGGCCGGCGAGCAGATAGTGGGAGGGGCGCCGCTGCGCGATCAGGAGCGCAAGCACCTGCTTGTAGGCGCGTGCCTTCCGCGCGAGCTCGAACACGTCCTTCGCCGGCCTCGTCAGCAGATCGTTTACCCGGTCGAAATCGGCGCCGAACCAGATGTGCAGCCCATCGCCGATGCCGTTGACCTCGCCGAAGCCGCGGCGCGCGCTGAGCGGCGTGCCGTTGATGTAGTCGAGCGCCACCTGCCGGCGATGCGCGTTGGTGTCCCCGCCGCCGCTGTAGGCGCGAAAGCTCGCCGACACCATCTGGCGCAGCTTCTCCTTCGCACCTCGGGTCTGGCCGTCCGGCGAATGGCGGAACTTCTCGATCTGGGTCGCGAGCGTGCTGCCGCCCGCCGCGTTGCGGCCGGGATCGACCAGCTGCATCGCGAGCCCGGGCAAAAGGGCGGCCATGCGGCTCCAGTCCACCGCCGGGTTGCGCCTGGTCTCCGCCGGATCCAGCAGTTCCCGGTTCTCGATGAACAGGAGGGTCCGCAGCACCAGCGGCGGTACCGCCTCCAGGGCCGGATAGATGCGGGCGGGAAAGCGCGCGTCCTGAATGACCTCGCCCTCATGATCGAGAAGCCTGAGGCCGGCCCGGTTCTTCTCCTTGAAGATCGGGTAGCCGCCGATCTGGACATATTGCCAGTGGCGAGGCGAGAGGCCCGCCTGGCGGGTCAGCGCGAAGCCACGGCCTTCGAGCCTGTCCGCGAACGCGTCCCGATCGACATAGCCGAGCCGTTCGTTGTGCGGGCCGGAACGCGGGCGAAAGGCGAGCGGGTGGTGGCCGTCCTTCAGATCGAAGGTCAGCTCGCGGCCGATGCTGCTGAGCAGCTCCGACTGCAGCCAGGAGGTTTGAACCTCGGATGCGGCGACCGCAAGCAGGACCAGCGCCGCCGCCGATGCGGTTCCCCGAGCGAGGATGCTCGATGCGCGATATCTCCGGCTGAGCTTGATCATGGCATTTCCCGGCAAGATCATGGCCGGGAAATCTTATAATTTTGGTAATAATGACAATCGATGATAAATATTGGTTAACGATGATCGATAGTCATCAGATCATACTTGCCTATCGAAATTTAACCTTAACGTTCTGAAATTCTTGGCTAGCGCTGTCGCCCGTGAATATCAGGCGATGGGCCAGGCCGACGTCAGTGGGTGTCGCCCTGGCTCTCGACGAAGGCCGCTTTCTGCTCGGCCGAGGCCTCGGTCTGATGGGCCGCCTTCCATTCGTCATAGGGCATGCCGTAGACGATCTCCCGGGCCTGCTCGTAGCTCAGATCGAGTCCGCGCTCTTCGGCCGCGGCGCGATACCATTTCGACAGGCAATTACGGCAAAAGCCGGACAAATTCATCAGGTCGATGTTCTGAACGTCCGTGCGCGCACGGAGATGGGCGACCAGCGTGCGAAAAGCGGCCGCTTCCAGCTCGATGCGGGTCGGGTCATCCAATTCGATGTTGCTCATGCTCTTCCTCTGTTGGGCTCCAGTTTTCGCCGGCGGCTTCGTCGGCCAGCGCCAGACCGGCGATCGTCTCCTCGATCAGCCAGTCGACGACCTGACGAAGCGCCTCTTCGCGCTCGGCGCCGTCGGCGCGGGCGCGGGTGTAGACGCCGAGCTGGCGGTCCGCGCTGGTGCCGCGGGTCAGGATCGTACGGGCATGCTCGACTTCCGGCAGGCAGCCGAATCTGGCCGCCTCGATCTGGACGAGCTCCACGATCTCGTCCACCAGCTCGCCGAACGGCTTGCAGGACAGGGCGCCGAAATCGGCGAGCGTGCTGTCGATGCCGTAGCGCTGGGCGAGCGACTTGTTCTCCGCGACCAGGATCTGCCGATAGCGCCTCCAGCTCTGGTTTCGGGATCGGGCACGGTAGAGCGCCGCCAGGATGGACTGATAGAGGGCGGTGATGGTGAGCGTGTCCTCGAGGGTCGTGCAGATGTCGCAGATCCGCATCTCGAGGGTCGGGAAGCGGCAGCTCGGCCGGATGTCCCACCAGATCTTGCTGGGATCCTGGCAAAGACCGGTTTCCGCGAGCTGCTTCAGCATTTCGTGCCAGCCGGCGGCGCTGGAGAAGTATTCGGGCAGGCCGGTGCGCGGCAGATCGCCGAAGCAAGTGGGGCGATAGGACTTGAGCCCGGTATCGTCGCCTTCCCAGAATGGTGACGAGGTCGAAAGGGCGAGAAGATGCGGCAGGAAATAGGCCGCCTGGTTCATCAGGTCGATCCTGAGCTCCTCGTCCTCGATCGCCGCATGGACATGCATGCCGCAGATCAGCATGCGGTCGGTCAGCGCGCGCAAATCGGAGATCAGCCCGTCATAGCGTTCGTTCTTGACGCGCGGCTGATCCTTGCAGCGGGCGAACGGGTGGGTCGAGGACGCCATCATCGCCATGCCGAACTCGCGGGCGATGTCGGCGACGCCGCTGCGCAGCCGGGTGAGCTCGCGCCGGACCTCTCCGATGTCCTGGCAGACCGGCGTTCCGACCTCGACCTGGGACTGCAGGAGCTCGTGGCCGACACGATCGCCCAGCCGTTCCTTGCAGGTTTTCATGAAGCCGTCGGGAGGTGTCGCGACCAGATCCCGGGTCTCGGGATCAACCAGCAGGTACTCTTCTTCGACTCCAAGCGTCAGTGACGGCGGTACGATCGACATCGCCTGTTCGCCTCCAGCTCCCCCATCGTCGATAGAGTTTGGGATCGGAAAGCGACGGTTGCAAGGCCTCGTGAAGGCGGTCAGCCCAGGCTTCCGCTTCGACTTTGGTCCCGATCAGGTCCTGACGCACCTCGAAAGCGACATTGGGAAGGCCGGTCCGCAACGCATGGAACTGCAGGGAATAGCAGTCCGGATGCTTGCCGGAATAGGGCTGATTGGCGCCGATGCAGAAGGTGTCGTCGAGGTCGCGCAGCCGCTCCAGCACCGGTGAAGCCAGCCGATCATCGTCAGCCCAGAGCACGCCGGCATGCCAGGGGCGCCACTGACGCTGCATCGAGGGCGTGAAGCTGTGCATGGAGATGATCGCCGGGACGCCGACCCGTCGTCGCAGTTTCGCGATCTGACGGGCGATGGCGCGATGATAGGGCACGAAGGAGAGCGCCGCCCGGCGCCTGCGCTCCTCATCCGAAAGATCCTGATTGCCGGGCACAAAGGTGCCGTCGGCGATCTCAGGGATCGAGGTGGGCGTGCCGGGCAGACGATTGGGATCGATCACCAGGCGCGACACGTGGTTGAGCACCGCCGGCGCGTCGAGGCATTCGGCAAGGCGCCTGGTCATGTCGGTCGTGCCGATGTCCCAGCCGATATGGCGCCGCCGCTCCTCGTCGGGCAGACCGAGGTCGCCGAGATAGGCCGGAATATCGCGGCCGGAGTGATCGGACAGGATGAGGACGGGCGCCTTGCCCTCGGGATTGAAGATCTCGATCGGCTGGACCGTCATTGAGGGGATGGCGGCTTCGGGCAAATCGTCGATGCGGGTCTCTGGCACTGGTTCGAGGGCGTACATGGCGGTTTCGTTACCGTTGGCTGGGGCAGGTCTGAATTGGCCGTCGATCGATTCGGCTCCGTCGATGGTTTGGCGTCCGAAGTGACGAATGCACGCCGTCGCCTGCTTACAGCATCGTGCTTGACGAAAGGTTAAGACGCTGTGTGCCGAGTCACAGGGCACCCATCCTCCGTTCGTCCCGAATCCATCGTCGTTCCGGTCCGCCACCATGACGGATCCCGACGCCTCTCAGCCTGCCTCCCGTTGATGTCAGTTTCATTGCCGAACGTTCGGACAGCTCCCCGCATCGATCGGTTCGAAGCGATCGGCGTCCGGTTCATTCACGTATCGGTAGTGTAGATCGCTGCGGCCAAACCGCCACACCCCAGTGCCGGAAAGACATGATTTCCGCATCGCATGTTGTTGATTCGCAACAAAAAGAGTTGCCGCACTGCAGCAAATGAGTCGATGGAGGCGACATCAAGGCGGCCTGATTCCCAATCAAGCGCAGGCAAGTGACCGCCGAGATCCGCGATGTCCGGGCAAAAAAAGGGCCCGGCATCGAAATGCCGGGCCCGCAGGCTTGGGAGGAGGAAGTTAGTCTCTGCTACGCTGGGAAGTGCGGCGTCGTCTTCATGCGCCCCATCACGAGCAGCCCGTCGTGGAGCCGCAGGTGTCGCATTTCAGGCAGGTGCCGCTGCGTACCAGAGTGAAATTGGCGCAGCTCGGGCAGGGATCACCTTCATACCCTTTAAGTCGCGCCAGCCTCGCCTGAGCCAGCCGCTCGTCCTGAGCGGCCGTGTCGAGCGAGTCACTCACCGCCAGCGCGGTTCCGGCGGCCGTTCCGCCACCGTCGCCATGCCGGCCGTGAATCCGTGGGGGGGAGGACTCCGTCCGGTCGGCGTCGACACCGCCGCCCTGCAGGAGCCGGAGATTGCCGCGCACGAAGCCGCTGCTCGCGATGCGGGCGATCGCTTCCCCGTCGTCTCGTTTGAGCTTCTGCTCCTTTTCGCTGTCGCTCAGGCTGTCCGGCGTCAGATTGGCCGGGTCGACATGGGCGAGATCGACGCGATCGAGATAGGAGATCGCGAGCTCGCGGAAGATGTAGTCGAGCACCGAGCTCGCCATCTTCACCGTGTCGTTGCCCTGGACCGGCCCCGACGGCTCGAAGCGGGTATAGGCGAAGGCCTCGACGAACTCCTCGAGCGGCACGCCATATTGGAGGCCGATCGAAACCGCGATCGCGAAGCTGTTCATCAGCGAGCGGAAGGCAGCGCCTTCCTTGTGCATGTCGATGAAGATCTCGCCGAGCTGGCCGTCGGCATATTCGCCGGTGCGGAGATAGACCTTGTGGCCGCCGACCGAGGCCTTCTGGGTGTAGCCCTTCCGGCGGTTGGGCAGGCGATGGCGCTCGACCGCGACCCGTGCCACCTTTTCCGCGATCTCCTGGATACGGGCCGCCGACGGCGCTTCCGTGATCTCGTCCTCATCCTCTTCGACGTCATCGCCGAGCGCGATCGCCGAGAGCGGCTGCGAGAGCTTGGAGCCGTCCCGATAGAGCGCCATCGCCTTGAGGCCGAGCTGCCAGGCTTCCATATAGGCCTCGCCGCAGTCCTGCACCGTGGCCTTGCCCGGCATGTTGATGGTTTTCGAGATGGCGCCCGAGATGAAGGGCTGGGCGGACGCCATCATGCGGATGTGGCTTGAGGTCGCGAGGAAGCGCTTGCCAAGCCGGCCGCAGGGATTGGCGCAGTCGAAGACGGGCAGATGCTCATCCTTCAGCCCCGGCGCGCCCTCGACGGTCATGGCGCCGCAGCAATAGAGATTGGCGGCCTCGTACTGGGTTCGGGTGAAGCCGATCTCGGCCAGAAGGTCGAGCTCGAAGTCGGCGAGCTTTTCCTCCGCGACGCCGAGCACGTCCCGGCAGAAATCCTGGCCGAGCGTATAGGGATTGAAGGCGTATTTGATGTCGAAGGCGCTCGGCAGGGCCTGTTCCAGGCGCTCCAGAATCGCCGGCGTGAAGCCCTTGGCCTTCAGCGTCTCGTGGTTGATCTCCGGCGCGTCCTTCAGGGTGCCGCGACCGACCGCATAGCGGATGATGTTTTCGATCTGATCCTGCTGGTAGCCGAGCGAGGCGAGCGCTCGCGGCACCATGCGGTTGATGATCTTGAAGTATCCGCCGCCCGCCAGCTTTTTGAACTTGACCAGTGCGAAATCGGGCTCGATGCCGGTGGTGTCGCAGTCCATGACGAGACCGATGGTTCCGGTCGGCGCGATCACCGTGGTCTGGGCATTGCGGTAGCCGTGATCTTCACCCAGTTCCAGGGCGGCGTCCCACGCCTCCTCGGCGGCGCGCACCAGGTCCGTCCAGTCGCAATGGGGCGCATCCAGCGGCACGGGACGAACCGAAAGCGCCTCGTAGTCGCGCTTCTCGCCATAGGCGGCGCGGCGGTGGTTGCGCATCACCCGCAGCATGTCGTCGCGGTTCGGCTCATAGCCCGGAAACGGTCCGAGTTCCTTGGCCATCTCCGCCGAGACCGCGTAGGTGGTGCCGGTCATGAGCGCCGTGATCGCGCCTGCGATCGCGCGGCCCTCCAGGCTGTCATAGCCGATGCCGCGCGCCATCAGCATGCCGCCGAGATTGGCGTAGCCGAGGCCGAGCGTGCGGTAGCGATAGGATAGTTCCGCGATTCGCTCGGACGGGTATTGCGCCATCATCACCGAGATTTCGAGGACGATGGTCCAAAGCCGCGTGGCGTGGGCGAAGCGCTCCGTATCGAAGGAACCGTCCCGGTTCAGGAAGGTGATCAGGTTGAGCGACGCCAGATTGCAGGCGGTGTCGTCCAGGAACATGTATTCCGAGCAGGGGTTGGATGCGTTGATCCTCCCCGAGACCGGGCAGGTGTGCCACTCGTTGATGGTGCCGTCATATTGCACGCCGGGATCGGCGCTGCCCCAGGCGGCCCTCGAAATCTGATCCCAGAGGTCGCGCGCCTTCAACGTCCTGGTGACCTTGCCGTCGGTGCGCGAGGTCAGATCCCAGCTGCCGCCGTCCCGGACCCGCTCCAGAAAGTCGTTGCTGACGCGAATCGAGTTGTTGGAGTTCTGGCCGGCGACGGTGAGATAGGCGTCGCTGTCCCAATCGGTGGTGTAGGTCGGGATGTCGAGCTGCGTGTAACCCTGGCGCGCGAACAGGATCGTCTGCTGAATGGCGTTTTCCGGCAGCAGCACAAGGCGAGCCGCCTTGACGGCTTTCCTTAGATCAGCGTTTTCCTTGGGATCGAAGCGCGCTTCGCCATCGAGGCCGCCGCGATGGCAGGCGGTCAGTACCTCGTTAAGGTGGCGGTTCATGAGCTTCGAGCCGGCGACCAGCGCCGCGACTTTCTGCTCCTCGACCACCTTCCAGTTCACGAACTCCTCGATATCGGGGTGATCGACGTCGACCGTCACCATCTTGGCCGCACGGCGCGTGGTTCCGCCCGACTTGATCGCGCCGGCGGCGCGATCGCCGATCTTCAAGAAGCTCATCAGGCCGGACGACTTGCCGCCGCCGGAAAGGGGCTCGTCCGCGCCGCGCAATTTCGAGAAATTGGAGCCGGTGCCGGAACCATATTTGAAGAGGCGAGCTTCGCGCACCCAGAGGTCCATGATGCCGCCGGCATTGACGAGGTCATCCTCGACGCTCTGGATGAAGCAGGCATGGGGCTGCGGGCGCTCATAGGCGCTGTCGGACTTCCTGATCTCTCCGGTTTTGGGGTCGGCAAAATAGTGCCCTTGAGCCGGACCGTCGATGCCGTAGGCCCAATGCAGGCCGGTGTTGAACCATTGCGGCGAGTTCGGCGCGCAGCGCTGGGTGGCGAGCATGTAGCGCAGCTCGTCGTAAAACGCCTGGGCGTCCTCTTCGTCGTCGAAATAACCGCCCTTCCAGCCCCAATAGGTCCAGGTGCCGGCGAGGCGATCGAACACCTGCCTGGCCGAACGCTCGCCGCCGAAGCGCTTTTCCTCCGCGAGCTTCTTCAATTCCTTGCTGTCCGGCTTTCGCGGGCGCAGCCAGGCCGGCACGCCTTTTTCCGCTGATGTCTTCAGCGCCGCCGGCACGCCCGCCTTCCGAAAATATTTCTGTGCGAGCACGTCGACCGCCACCTGGGACCAGGCGGCCGGGACATCGATCTCGTCCAGCTTGAAGACCACCGACCCGTCGGGATTCCGGATCTCGCTCGTCGCGGTGCGGAACTCGATGCCCTCGTAGGGACAGGTACCTGCGGTGGTGAAAGCGCGCTCGATTTTCATCAACCAGACTCCATTCCGGCATGACCGATCGGGTCGCGGTCACGCGATCCGTCGGGTTGGTTGGCAAGCCGTTGGTCCAGTCGAATCAACACAGTTACGCTCAATCTTTATCAGCTCAACTGAGTTTTAGGCTCTTCCTGACCACACGGCAACGATTAACTCACAAATTTGACGTCAAATCCCGATCGGAAGGGACCGACGGCCCGCCAAGTTTTCTCGCCGATAAGCGATGCGCCACAGGCGGTTGGCGCTGACGATCGGGCAAACGGACCTCGATATGCGTTTGTCGCCCCGGTGACGTCGCAAACTCCCGAGGTTCTGCAAATCATATATCTATCCCTCGACTAACGCAAGGACCACTAGATGTAGTGGTTTTGCGTGAATCGACCGTGGAAATCTCTGGAAAAACGCGGGACAGCGCCGCTGCGCCATGGCGGCGCGTCCGTTTCCATGGGCTGGAGTGGCTGGATCTGGATAGTGCAGGAGCGGAGGCGCGGCTTAGAAGGGCGGCTCTGGAGATCCATCTCCAGAAGCTGGATTTTCTGGATTTGGAACGAAGCGGCAACGCCTTGAAAAACTTTTCCACAGTCGGTGGATGGGCTGGATTTGGAACGAAAAGGCAACGGTCGCGAATGACTTATCCACAGAAAGTAGGCGGGCGGGTGATGACGATCGGGGCTGGACCGAAGCGCGCGCGGGCAGCATGATGCGGTGGCTTCGCTATACTGCCGGCCGGCCGCTTCGCCGGCGCGCGGGCCTCATCGAGGAGACGCTTTTGGCCATCTTCGGCACCAACAGTTTCTTCACGCTTTTCAAGACCTGGCTGAGCGGTGAGCTGGTCGGCGAAGATGCGTATGGCAATCGCTACTACCGCGAGAAGCGCCCGAAGGCCGGCAGGCGCGTTCGGCGCTGGGTGGTGTTCAGCACGGTCGCCGAGCCGACGCGGGTGCCGCCGGGCTGGGTCGGCTGGCTGCATGGCCGAATCGACGAGCCACCCTCGGAAACACCTTTGCCGTCACCGCATTTCGAAGCGGAACCGCTGCCGAACCCGACCGGCACGGCCGCGGCCTATCTGCCGCCAGGCGCCGTGCAGCGCGGCGGCGAGCGCGCATCGGCGACCGGCGATTACGAGGCCTGGCGCCCCTGACCGGCGCCGGCGATGCGCCGAGGCGATGACTTGACGTCTGTCTTTGGGTTCAACCTACTGGCGCTTTTTATCGACCGAACACGTCCGGCAGGGCCCTTCGCGTTCAGGGCATGAGGTCGGCGAAGCTGTCCGCGACATGCGCCGCGAAGGCGGCGCCTGCCGATCCCAGCTGAGGGCTGCGGCAAAGCCGGATCTGATAGGAGCCGATCGCCGGCAGGCCATCGGCCTTGCCCAGCCGATCGAGGTCCGGCGTCAGGAGGCTCAAAGGGAGCGGGGCGATGGCAAGGTCGGCCAGGAGGGCTGCTATCTGTCCCTGACAACTGTCACTGCTGTAGGCGATGCGATAGCGGCGGCTGGAGCTTTCGAGCGAACTCAAGGCTGTGCTGCGCCAGGCGCAGCCAGGGGCCGACAGGGCAAGCGGCAGCGGATCCGCCGATCGCGCCACGCCGCCTTTGACGCCGGCCCAGATCAGAGGTTCGGCGAAGATCGCCTGACCCAGCCCCGTTCCCTCTTCGCCGTCGCCGGTGGTGATCAGGGCGAGATCGATCGCCTCGGATGTCAGCTGTTCCAGCAGGCGGCTGCTCATGGTGAGACAGACGCTGACGTCCACCTGCGGGTGTGTCGCGGCGAAGCGCGTGAGGATGTTGGGCAGGAAGCGCGTGCCGAAATCGTCGGGGGCTCCGAAGCGGACACAGCCTTCGATCGGCGGCACGCGGAAACGGGCGACCGCCTCTTCGTTGACGCGCAGAAGCTGGCGCGCATAGGCGAGCAGCGTCTCGCCGTCGGTGGTGAGCGTGACCGAGCGCCCATTGCGGATGAACAAAGGGCGTTCGAGCTGATCCTCCAGCCGCTTCATCTGCATGCTCACCGCGGACGGGGTGCGCAGAACCTGCCGTGCGGCGGCGGTGAAGCTGCCGCTGTCCGAGATGGCGACGAAGGTCTTCAAAAGGTCGGTTTCGAGCAGCACATGGGCATGGGGCGGCATGGGGCATCGATCAAATTTGTTGAACCACCATATAAGACCAATTCGTTCGATTGATGAATCCAAGGCAGGCACAGTGATGGTCGAGGAGGAGATCGACCATGACCGTAACCGCCCAGCACGTTGTTCGTCACGCCGTCAGCCTGTCTCGCCGTCCTGAATTCGCCGGCCGCATCGGCAGCCTGTGCAGACGTTATCGCCGATGGCGAGACCTGAAGCAGGCCCGCGCCGCCCTCATGAAGATGGTCTATCTCGACGATCGGATTCTGGACGACATCGGCGTCACCAGGGAGGAGGTGCTGTGGGCAGCTTCCTTGCCGCTCGAGCGCAACGCTGCGCTGGTTCTGCGGCAGATCGCCGGTGAGCGGCCGGCGAGAGCGGCGGCCACAGCTTCGTCCTGAACACGCATGTCTAGGAGCCGAGCAGACCCTTGCCGAAGTGACGGCGACGCGGGCGGATCCGAGGGGAGGGCGTCTCGGGCATCAGGGGCTTGCCGCAATGGGGACAGGCGGGCGGCTCGAGGCGGGCTTCGCGCAGCACGGCGTGCATGATCGCCTGGGCGTCGCTGCTGCGAAGACCGAGACGCTTTCGGGCCTCCTCGAGCTCGATCCGGTCCTGCCTCGTGATCTTGCCGTTCACCAGCCGGTGCTCGACCTCGGCCTCGAAGCGCTGCTCGCGCAGATGCAGCTGCTCGGAAAAGGCGGCCGCCAGGAGGCCGGCGGGCAGGGCGACCATGCCGATGCCGATCACAGCGATGACGCCGCCGATCACCTTGCCGGCGGGCGTCAGCGGCACGACGTCGCCGAAGCCGACCGTGGTCATGGTGATCACCGCCCACCAGAGCGCGTCCGGAATGGTGCCGAACGCCTCCGGCTGGACCGCATGTTCGGCGACATAGGCGAAGCTGGCCGCGATCAGAAGGAGCAGGCTGAGCACGAACACCGCGGCCGCGATCGCCCGAGCCTCGTCTCGAAGGGCGTCCAGCAGGAGGCCCATCGAGGTGGAATAGCGACTGAGCTTCAGCACCCGAAGGAGGCGAAGCGCGCGCAGCATTCTGAGATCGATGTCGAGAAGCCCGCCGAGATAGAACGGCAGGATCGCGATCAGATCGACGAGGGACAGGGGTTGGAGCGCATAGCGCAACCGTGCGCGCCAGGGTCGTTTTCGCGTATCGTCGTCGGCTTCGACCGCCGACCAGAGGCGCACCGCGTATTCGACCGTGAAGATGAGGACCGACAAGCGCTCGAACCAGAGAAAACAGCTGTCGAAGCGGGCTTCGATGCGGGGGACGGATTCGAGGACGACCGCGATCACGTTGAGCACGATGAGAATGATCAAAAAGGCGTCGATGGCGTGCGAAAGGCGGAGGACGTTACGGTGCTCGGCCTCGTTGTTGGGCTCCGCCGGCGCGAGCGCCAGGTAGCAGATCCGCCTCGGCGTGCGCGCCCGGATCGCCGGTTCGTCTTCGTCCTTCGTCTCGCCCATGCTCGATCTCGATTGCTCTCGGAACGGTGCCTCTCTATACCGGCCCGGCCGGTTTTGCGACAATGGCGATCATGTCGCTTGACGATGTGAGGTTCGGCGTCTTGGGAAAGGGTAGACAGCGATGGAACGGGTTCAGGGCATCGGCGGCGTGTTTTTTCGCTCGCGGCAAAGCGAGGCGCTCCGCCGGTGGTATCTGGACCATCTGGGTGTCGGCGCCGGCGACGGGCCGGTCTGGCGACAGGACGCCGGCCCGACGGTGTTCGCGCCGTTCGACGACGACACCGACTATTTCGGACGGCCGAGCCAGCAATGGATGATCAATTTCCGGGTCGCCGATCTCGATGCGATGATCAGGCAGCTCGAGGCCTCCGGCATCGCGGTCGAGACGCGCGCGGAGTGGGACGGCGAGGCCGGCCGCTTCGCGCGCATTCTCGATCCCGACGGCAACCCGATCGAGCTCTGGGAACCTCCGGCCGGCGATTGATGCCGCCTCCAATTCGAGATGACCGTTCGACGACGGCGCGGCCACTCGAGCGCGGCCGATGGGTCGACGTGAGTTGAGAAGCCGATCGATCTCGAAACGCGCTCGTCAGGAGCGCGTTGTCGCGCTCGACGGCAGGTGCCTGCCCCGAAGCCTTCAGCGACCGGGTCATCACGCCTCCATCGTCTCTCCATCCTGCACGTCGCTCATGCCTGTCGCGGACGATCTGCCGCCGGCTCCCCCGTCGTTTCTTTCCTTTCGCCAACCTTTCCTTAACCAATCCGCGGCAGACTCCGCCATGGTCCATGCGATCCTGGGAATCCGCCCAACCGTCAGGAAATAGAATTGGGGCTCGGACTTCCAGGATCGCATGGACCGGAAAGAAACCCTTTCTCATCGAAGGTGGGTTAAGGAAAGGTGAAAGGCGACGGCCGCTCAGGGTGGGGGCAGGGGCTCCTTCCTGGCCGGCAGGTCTTGGAGGGGCGACGAACCGGCCTTTTCGCCGGCGAGCGAGCTGCCGCGCCGCTGGCGATCACGTATCCGGCAGTTCGATCGGCGCCAGCTCCCCGAAGCGATCGCCTGGGCCGGGATTGTCTTTGTGCGTCTCGCCGCCGAGATGGCGCACGATGCCCCATACGGCGTTGAGCGAGGTCTGAACCGCACCCTCGACCCAGCCCGGAATCCAGCCGATGTCGTCGCCGGCCAGGAAGATGCCGCGTTCTTCGGGCGGCAGATCGTCCTGCATGAAGTGGCAGAACATGCGGTGGTTGTAGCGGTAGTGACCGGGAAGGGCGCCCTTGAACGCCCCCAAAAAGTTCGGGTCGTCCTCCCAGGAGACGGTGATCGGATCGCCGATGATATGACGCTTCAGATTGACCTTGGGATAGATCTGCTGAAGCGCGTCGAGAGCGAGCTGCACGCGCTTTTCCACCGGCAGCGGCAGCATCTTCAAGGCGTCGCTCATCCAGGCGTAGGAAAGACAGATCACGCCGGGCTTGTCGTCGCCGAGGTCGAACAGATAGGTGCCGCGGGTCAGGCGGTCGGTGAGCGTCATGCTCATGACGTCGCGGCCGCTCGAAGGGTCCTTGTCCTTCCAGAAGGGGCGATCGACCATAATGAAGGTTTTCGAGGACTGCATGTAGCGGGTGCGATCCAGCGCCATCCAGATTTTTTGGGAGAACAGGGATTCATCGCACTCGATCGACGTGGTGAGCAGCCAGCTCTGGCAGGCGACCAGCACGGCGTCGTAGGCGCGGTGATCCCCCCAGAAATCGGTGACGCCGATCCTGCCGTCCGCGCGTCGCTCCAGGAAGGCTGCACCCGGCCTCGGCGCCCCCAAATGCAAACCGCTCAAGGACGTCCCATGCGGCCAGTGAACCAGCCGTTCCGGCTGCCTGTTCCAAAGACCTCTCGGGACTTGTTCGACGCCGCCGACCACGAAATGCTGGTCCTCGTCGCAGTCGGTGTAGACCACGCGCAGGATTTCGAGCATGGAGTTCGGAAAGTCGGTGTCCCAGCCGCCGGTGCCGAAGCCGACCTGGCCGAAGACTTCGAGATGGCGAAAACTGCGTTTCTGAAAGGCCCTGGATTTTGCGATGAAGCCGTAGAAGGAGACGTCGTCGAACCGGGGCACCAGCTCGTTCCAGATGTCTTTGATCCGCCCGACATCGCGCGCACGGATCGCCGCCTGCATGGCGCCGAAGCTCGCCTCCTGCTCGAGTGCTTCCTGCCAGGCGTCGCCGACCTCCTTCAGAAGCGGCGGCAGGTCGTTCGCGGTTTCGGCATAGATCGGCTGGCCTTCGAGATCGATCACCGTGCTCGGCGTGGCCGGCGCCAGCGGGTTGGCGAAGGGGCGTATTTCGAGGCCGAACAGGTCGAGATAATGGTAGAACGCCCTCGATGAACGCGGAAAGCGCATGCCGCCCAATTCGGCGACCACACCGTCAGCCGCCTTGAACGGTTCGGAATGCAGCCTGCCGCCCAGACGCCGGCTTTCGTAGACGACGGGCTTGAGACCAAGCTTCATCAGTTCGTAGGCTGCGGTCACGCCCGCCATGCCGGCGCCGATCACCGCGATCTCCGTGCCGTGGCGCTCCGCGGGCAGCCTGCCGAGGCCGGCCGGATGTGCGATCCAGTCGTCATAGGGAAACGGAAAATCCGGTCCGAAGATCGTGACCGGCCGGCCGTCGCCATCCTCGCCGGTGATCGGCTGATGCGGAGCGGTCATGAGGGATGTGCGTGGTTGGAACGCGGTCGCGACACCGGATGAACGGCGGAGGTCATGACGGCATCCTCGGCTGGCGTCGATTCTGTTCGGAGGGCGCGAGGGGCTTGAACCGTGCATGATGGCCGGCCCTGACTAGGGCGGATTGACGGCGGCCCGCTTCGAGGCCGGCCGCTCCGGCGCTCGGTGGCACGGCGCGGCCCGGCCAGCAGATCAAATCCATCAAGGCGGAGAACATCCCCCGGTTCGAAGTTGAGCTTTTCTCAACCTTGTCTGTCACATTCTGAACTGGTCCATGCGATTCTCGGATTCCGCGCCTTGCCTAAATTTTCCGGCGTGCGGACAGACTCCCAGGGCCGTATGGACCATCTGGACAGCCCATTCTCGCCATAAAACGTCGACGCCGGGTAAAGACGGCGGCGAAAAGGCCGAGCATGACCAGCTCGTTTCTCCACTCGCAAAACGGTCGATGTCCAGACGGATCGGTATTAGATGGCGAGGTGACGAAGTGCAACCTCGGCGTTTGATGGGCCATGATCCACGGTGGGGTTCGATGTGGAAGCGTCGTCACAGAAACAAAATGTCAATCCGCCAAGGCTGGAGCAAGATCAGATCGGGACGGTTCAGCAGAAACGACAAACATTGCTGATACGGTGGCCAACCATGTTGGAAGGAGAGATCGCTCGACGCATCGTCAGCGCGCCGTTCGGTACGGCTCGATCACTGCATCTGCCCACCGGAGCCGTAACTCTTTCTTCACAATCTTCGGCGACGGAGCTTCCTGGTCCATGAGATCCCAGGGCTCCGCCCGTTCGCTAAAACAAGCAGGGTCGAGGCCCGGACTCCCAGGATCCCATGGACATAAAACCTGCTTATCAGCAAAGGGTTAATGCCCTGTTGCTTCGGACCAGGAGGCGAACGCCTTGCGGATCTCGGTGTCCCGACGGCCGCGAGTGAATTGGACTGATCGGACGTGCCTACGGAGCCCCCGGCCCGATCCGCGCGAGCCTGGGACTTCGTCCGGCCGCCTGTAGAACAGGGCGGGATTCGGCTTCAGGATCACATGGGACCAGATCCGGCATTCTGGAACTGCCTCGTCCAGTGACCGAAGCCCGAAGCGTCAGGACCCGCTTTCCGGGAGGTCCGCGAGCCGGCGCACGGTTTCCAGAATGGCGGTCCAGTCGTCACGACCGCGGCCCTGCACCTGGGCCTGGGTGTAGATCTGGCGTGCGGCGGCGCCCATGGGCAGGGGCACCTTCAGATGGGCGGCGAAGTCGAGGGCGAGGCCCATGTCCTTGTGGGCGAGGTCGACCATGAAGCCGGGCGTGACGTCACCCTTCAGGACTTTGGCAGGATAGGTCGTGGCGAGATGGCCCTGGCCCGCCGTGGTGCCCATCATCACCTCGATCGCCAGATCCCGGTCGAGGCCGCTGCGCTCGGCGAGCGCGAGCGCCTCGGCCGTCACCACGTTGCAGGCGATCGACATATAATTGTTGATCAGCTTCACCCGCGACCCGGATCCGGTCGGGCCGCAATGGACGATGCTATCGCCCATGCAGGCGAGCACGGGCCGGACGGCCTCGACGTCGGCTTCGTCGCCGCCGGCCATGATCAGCAGCTTGCCTTCCTCGGCATGGCGGGAGGTGCGGCCGACCGGCGCGTCCACGAGACGGCGTCCGGCAGCGGCGAGCCGCTTCGCGATCTCGTCGGTGACGGTCGGGAGGATGGTGCTCATGTCGATCAGCAAGGCGCCTTCGCCCATGCCTTCGAGTGCGCCTTGTTCGCCGAACACCGCGTCCAGCACGTGATCGCCGTTCGGCAGCATGGTGATCACCGCATCGGCGCCCACGGCGGCCGCCTTGGCGGAGTCCGCAACGGATCCGCCATCCTGGCGGATGGTTTCCAGCGCCTTCGGATTGACGTCGAAGGCGCTGACCTCGAAACCTCCCTTGACGACGTTCCGTGCCATCGGCAGACCCATCACGCCTGTCCCGACAAAGCCGATTTTCTTCATACTACCTCCCTGTTTTCGGCGGCTCTTTCAAGCCGCTCTGTGCCTTCACGGAAAGACGAGGTCCAAGTCCGTGAGGTGGCCACGCCACCAAGCCATTAGTCGAGGCGGGTGATGCGGCCCTCGACCGCTGGTGCGATTTCGCCCTTCTGCTCGATGTAGTCCATGACCACGCTCGCCAGGAGCACCGCACCCGAGGGATCGATGATCGCGCGGCCGCGGGCGAGCGCCTCGTAGCCGTCGCCGCCGCCATAGATGTAGTCGTTGATCGCGACCTTGTAGGTGGCATCCAGATCGAGCGGCTGCTCGCCCACCGTGACCTCGGTGATGCGCCGGCCGGCCGGGCTCGCCGCGTCGTAGGCGTAGCGAAGGCCGGAGACCTGAGGAAAGCGCCCGGCGGTGTCCTCGACCTGAGAGACGCCGTTTTCCAGGGCGGCCAACAGGTCGGCGCCGGTCAGCTCGATCAGGACGGCGGTGTTGCCGAAGGGCAGCTCGCTCAGAATGTCCTTCCTGGTCAGCACGCTGCCGGCGTCGTAGGTGCGATCGCCGCGAATACCGCCTCCATTGGCGATCGCGACGTCGGCACCGAGGGTCTCCCGGGCGGCGTCCGCGATCAGATTGCCCATGTTGCTTTCCTCGGCGCGCACCGTGCTGCGCCGGCTGTCGAGCGCGACCTTGGTCGTGCCGACCGGGACGTCCAAATCCTCGTCGAGTTCGGCATTGTAGGCGTCGACCACGGCCTTCATCGCGGGATCGGGGGCCAGGCCCGCGGTCGAGATGAAACGCCAGGTCGGCAGAATCCCGACGCTCGCCTCGCCGTCATCCTCGACGCGGGCGACATGCAGGTCGACGGCGAGCAGGTAGTGGGCGTCGTACCCGGCCTTGGCGATCAGGATGCCGTCCTCGACGATGCTGATCGGATCGTGGTCGTGGCCGCCGAGCACCAGATCGATCCCCTCGACCTCGCGCACCAGGCGGCGATCGTCGGCGAGATCGTCATGGGTGAGGGCGACGATCAGGTCGACGCCCTGTTCCTGAAGTGTCGTCACCGCGCCTTTCGCCGCCTCGATCGGCGGGGTTATGTCGATGCCCTCGCCGGGCGAGGATAGCTCCTCGGTCTCGGGTGCCAGTACGCCGAACACGCCGATCCTGTAGCCGGCGCGCTCGATCACCATGCCGGCCGCGGCGCCGAGGGCGGGCCGGCCGTCATCGCCGAGGACGTTGGTGCCGAGCCAGGGGAACTCGGACTCCTCGATCCGGGCCTGCAGCACCTCGGGGCCGAAGTCGAATTCGTGATTGCCGAGGACCGCGGCGTCCGTGCCGAACCGGTTGTAGAAATCGACCATCTGCGAGCCCTGGGTGAGCGCCGACATCACCGAGGGCGAAATGAGATCGCCCCCGAAGGTGGTGATGCTGTCCGGTGAGGCGGCGCGCGCCTCGCGCAGCGCGGTCGCCAGCTCCGCCATGCCGCCGCCGCGACCCTCCTCGGCGTCGATCTCATAGACGTCGTTGGTGTGGAGAAAGGTGATTGTGGCGCTGTCGGCTGCCGCCTCGCCGAACAGCGGGCGGTCACGGGCTATGGGCGGCTGAACGCAGCCTTGAAGGCCGAGCGCCAGCATCAGCGTACCGATGGATGCCGATCCGTTTCTGGTCATCATGCTGCCTGCCCTGGTTGCTCACGTCACATTCGAGAATTGAGCCGATCCGGGCGCAGACCACAAGAAAGGAATCGATGCCGTCAATCCCGGCAGGCCGAACGGGGGTTCCTCGCCGAAGCGTCAGGCCGTCGCCATCGCCCGACGCTCCTCGGTCCGCAGCGACGAGAGCTGATCGCAAATTTTCTCAAGATCATCCGTTTCCCAGAAGGTCGATTTCGGCAGCGTTTCGAGCCGCTCTCTCTTGGCCCGATATTCCGCTTCGGTCAGCCCTTCGAGAAAGCTGACGACGTTGTCGACCAGCGGTTCCTCCAGCACCCAGCCCGCGTCCAGCTGCTCGATGCGCTTCGCGCTCGCCGTCCCTGCAAGGGTGATCATCGGAACGCCGAAGCAGCCGCCTTCATACAATCGGTTGGGGAGAAGCCAGTGGGAGTTTCTGGAGTTGTAGCTCTGGTCCCAGAGCTCGATGCCCCAGTTGATGTCCACCGGTGCATAGATCTCGGCAAGATCGTCGGGGCCCTTGTAGCCGCCGCCGTAGACCATGTTGGGTTCGTCGGCGATGAACGCTTCGAATGCGTCGAGCCCGGTTTCCGTGGGGAAGCCGCGCATGTGGACGCGCACGCCCTCGCGATCGCGCCTGGCGACCTCCCTCAGCAGATGGAGGCTCTCGACGCAGCGCATGGTGCCGCACCAGCCGATCACCCACGGCTTGCCCAGCTTCTGAGGGCGCCGGCTGGGCTTGGCCTCGGGTTCGCGAACGCTGCCGGCGGGAACCTTGTTTTCGAGCAGGAACCAGCGCCCTTGAAAATGCTGGACCGGTTCGAAATAGTGCTCGACATAGCTCTCGGAGCTGACGATCAGCGCGTCGCAGCGCTTCAGAACCCATCGCTCGACGGCCCGGAACATGCGGTTGTGCAGACGATCGCCCAGGAAAAAACGGTGCACGTCGAGGACTTCGTAGGCGATCGGCGCCTGGCTGCCGCTGATCAGCCGGCCGAACAACGCGAGCAGGGCCATGTCGATATTACGCGCGAAAATGAGATCGACGCCGGCCAGGCGCCGGCGCTGCCCGAGGACGCGGAGGCAGCCGGTGAGCAGGCTTTTGATCCGGTCCGCATAAGCGTAGTCCGCGGTCGCCCCGAGATCGACATTGTCCCAGGCCGGCTCATGGCCGCGATTGAACTTGACTCGGTGATAGGTCAGCCCGAGGACCTTGTGTCCGAGGCGCTGCAGCTGCTCGATCCGGCTGATGACCTTGCTGTCCGTCCGGTCCTGGCCGAAATAAGCGACTTCTTCCTTCGTTTTTTGTACCGACATTGAGTTTTTTGAGCCTACATGGCGTTATTTAGAGATTTTCATAGCCTAGCATCGTTGACCCGACAGGTCAGGCCGGAAAGTTAACAGCGGATGGTGAAGACCTATTCCACGACGGTCTCCATCGAAGGCCGAGGCCGGAAAGGGTCTGGATCCTGGGAGCGGAGGGCGCTCTAAGGTGTCGCCCGGTGGCGCGCCCGGCGGCCGTCAGGCGGCCGCGTCGCCGTCCTGCGTGCGCTTTGCCAGGAAGGCGTCGAGTTCGTCGCCGATCGCCGGATCCAGCGGCGGCGGTTCGTACTCCGCCAGCAGCTGAGCCGCCAGGCGCCCCGCATGTTCCAGCGTGATCGGCGCGCCGGCTTCCTCCCAGGACTCGAAATTGCGCCAGTCTGAAATCAGCGGTGGGTAGAAGGCGTGCTCGAAGCGGGCGAGGGTATGCGCCGTGCCGAAGAAATGCCCGCCCGGGCCGACCTCGCGGATCGCATCCAGGCCGAGCGTGTCCTCGTTGACCTCGAGCGGCAGGAGGAAGTCGGTCATCATCTGCAGAAGCTCGGCGTCGATCACCATCTTTTCGAAGGAGGCTGTGAGCCCGCCCTCCATCCAGCCGGCGGCGTGCTTGATCATGTTGCCGTGGGCCATGATCGCGGGCCAGAGCGACATCATCGCTTCGTAGGCAGCCTGGCTGTCGACCGCATTCGCCGCGTTCACGCCGGAGGTGCGATAGGGAACACCGATGCGCCGCGCGAGCTGTCCGCCCGCGAGCACGGCCTTGGCATATTCGGGTGTGCCGAAGGCCGGCGCGCCGGACTTCATGTCGACATTGGAGGTGAAGCCGCCATACATGACAGGGCAGCCCGGCTGCAGGATCTGGGCGAACGCGATCGCGGCCAGGGCCTCGGCGTGCTGCTGGGCGAGCGCGCCCGCAATCGTCGCAGGTGCCATCGCACCGGACAGAGTGAAGGGCGTGATGATCATGCACTGATTGCGCATCGCCATCTCGATCATGCCCTCGATCATCGGCCCGTCCAGGCGGAGCGGCGAGCTGGTGTTGATCACGGTGGTCAGGCTGGGCTCGCGGCAGAGCTGCCCCTCGTCGATGCCGCGCGCGATCCGCGCCATCTCGATGCCGTCGAGGATGCGCGTGCGGCCGAGGGAATAGGCGTGATAGAGCTTGTCGGAGAGACGGACGAAGCTCTCGATGCAGTCGAGGTGGCGGGTCGCCGGCGACAGATCGACCGGCTCGACCGGGTAGCCGCCGAACAGATGAACGCAGTTCAGCGTCTGGCCGAGGCGGATCAGATCGTCGAAATCCTTCTTGTTGCCGGGTCGGCGACCGCCGCCGAGCCCCGACACGTTGGGCGGGCTCGACACCGCGCCGAAGGTGATCCAATTCTCCCCGATCTCGAGGTTGCGGGCGGGATTGCGCGCATGCAGGGTGTAGCGGGCAGGGGCCTTGGCGACGCTTTCCCTGATCAGGCCGCGATCGAAACGCACCCGGTCCGTGCCCGGCTCGACCTCGGCGCCGGCCGCGCGCAGCAGGTCGTGCGCGCGCGGATGCAGAAAGTCCATCCCGACATCTTCGAGAATGGTGAACGCCGTGTCCTCGATCGCGGCCAGACCCTCCGGATCGAGCACCTCGATCGGCGGAAAGGGGTTTCGCACCTGGCGCCATGGTCGCTGGCCGACCTTGCCGTCGCGCTCCCTTCGTCCCCGATTGCGCCGTCCCGGCCGTGTCATGCTCACGATCCTCCCTTATTGGATCTTCCGGCTTTGCGCGCGCTGCGGCATCTTGTCAAGCACCGTGCGCCTGGCCTGTCGCGGGCGGGCACCACCCTGTCGCCTGCCGGCAAGCACAGGGGAGCCGAAGGACCGAAAATCCGGACATGCCGCTCGCATTTTCGACCAGTCGGGGCCGCTCCCACATGTCGTTCGTCCGGTGATCGAACTTCCTTCTCCCTGCGTCGGCGTCTGCACCCTCGACGCCGCCGGCAAGCGCTGCCTCGGCTGCATGCGCACCGCCTTCGAGATCGAGCGCTGGCCCCATGCCGGCGAAGCCGAGCGCATGGCCATCCTGCAGGCGCTGCGCGAGCGACGGCGCGCGGCCGGCATCACCAGTGAAGCGGACAGCCGGCCGAGGCGGCGGAAAAGGCGCTGAAGCGACAGGCGGGCGAAAGAACGCTCAGCCGGCCCAGACCCACATGATCGCCGGCACGCCGATCAGGAGGATGACCGCGTCCATCGGCAGGCCCAGCCGCCAGTAGTCCCCGAAGCGATAATTCCCCGGCCCCATCACCAGCGTGTTGGACTGATGCCCGATCGGGGTCAGATAGGGCGAGGCGGCGCCGATCGCGATGGCCATGAGCAGCGCGTCCGGCGGCAGGCCGAGCTCCGCGGCGATACCGATGCCGATCGGCGCCATGAGAACCGCGGTCGGCGTGTTGTGCACTAGGTCGGACAAGAGCATAGAGGTCGCCATCAGAAGGCCGAGGATGGCCCAGAGCGGCAGGTCGCCTGCGAGGTCGCCGATGCCGCTCGCGATCAGGTCCGTGGTCCCGGTCGCTTTCAGGGCCTCGCCGATGGGGATCAGCGAGCCGAGAAGCACGATCACAGGCCATTCGATGCTGCGATAGACGTCCCGGATCGGCACCGCGTTGGTCAGCACCATGGTGAGCACCGCCCCTACGAAGGCGATCTGCACCGGTATCAGACCGAAAGCCGCCGATGCGACCGCGGCGACGAAGATCGAGAGCGGCAGCCAGGAGGTGCCGGCCGGCGGCGCGTTGAAGCCGCGCTCGGCGAGCGGGATGCAGCCGAGCATGGGCAGAATCTTGTCGAGGGTCGCGCGGTGGCCCTGCAACAGCAGGACGTCGCCGACCTGAAAACGGGTGCGCGCGAGCCTCGCTTCCGGCGGCTCGCCCTTGCGCGCCATGGCGAGCAGGTTGATGCCGTAGGTCTCGTGCATCCGCAGCCGACGCATCGAGCGGCCTTCTATGGGCGCTTTCGGCATGACCATGGCTTCCACGAGAATCACGTCCTCGGACATCACGAGATGTTCGTCGACGTCGTTCTCGCCGAATCTGATCAGACCGGGCTGCGCGAGCAGAGGCTGCAGCGCCAGCGGATCGCCCTGAAGCACAAGCAGGTCGCCGGAGCGAAGGCGATCGGTGCCGGCGGGCGCAAGCCGCCGCGCGCCGCCACGGACGATCGCCATGACCGTCGCTTCGTTGTCGCAAATGTCCTCGAGATGGCTGATCGTCGCGCCGACCAGCGGCGAGTCGTCACGGACCCGGGCCTCGGTGAGATAGGCGCTCAGCCGAAAACGCTCCTCCGGCAGGGCTCGCCGATCGCGTTTGGGCAGCAACCGCCGACCGAACAGTGCGATGAAGACCAGACCGGCGAACGCGACCGGCAGGCCGGCAGCGGTGAAGTCGAACATGCCGAACGGCTCGCCCGTCGCCTCGGCGCGCGCCGAGGCGATCACGATGTTGGGCGGCGTGCCGATCAGGGTCACCAGCCCGCCGAGCAGGCTAGCAAAGGCGAGCGGCATCAGCACCATCGAGGACGGCGTGCGGCTGCGTCCGGCGTTGCGCACGGCTACCGGCAGCATCAAGGCGAGCGCGCCGACATTGTTCATGAAGGCGGACAGGCAGGCGGTGACGCCGGCGGTCAGCACCGTCTCCCGCCATGGCGGCTGGCCGAAGGAGGTGATCATCGCCGCCAGCCGGTCGACGATGCCGGATTGCTGAAGGCCCTGGCTCATCACCAGCACGGCCGCGACCGTGATCACGGCAGGATGGCCGTAGCCGGAAAAGGCTTCCTCGACCGGCACCACGCCGAGCGCGACGCCGCCGAGCAGCGCCATGACCGCGACCACGTCGTAGCGCCAGCGATTCCAGACGAACAGGATCATGGCACCCGCAAGGATCGCGACCGTCGTCATCTGATCAACGGTCATCGACGGTTCTCCTTGCAACCGCGTCGGCCGGACAACATGATGGAGGAGATGATTCGATACATCGTCACCGTGACATCTAGATTTGCGGAATCACCGCAACCGCCTGGCGTATCGTGGTCGGCATGGGTAAGTCATCGCGTCCGCCTTCACGACTGGTCAGTGAGCGTCCGCGACGATATAACGCCGAATTCTAACAAAGTGTCATCATGGCCGCAGACATCATGACCGCTGACGAGGCGCGCGCAACCGACAGCGAGGGACGTGGATCCGCGGGGAGCAACGGCCATTACGCCGTGATCGACGTCGGATCGAACTCCGTCCGCCTCGTCGTTTACGATCGTTTGAGTAGAGCACCTCTGCCAAGATTCAACGAAAAATCACTTTGCGGCCTGGGCGCGGGGCTGGCCGAGGACGGCCGGCTCGCCGACGAGGCAATCGAGCAGACCCTGCATGCGCTCCACCGCTACGCCGCGGTCGCCGAGGCCATGGAGGTGAGCCGCATCGACGTCATCGCAACGGAAGCGGTGCGCAGCGCGGAGAACGGTTCGGAGCTGGCGCAGGCGATCGAGGAGCGGACCGGGCTCGTCACCCATGTGCTGAGCGGCGAGGACGAGGCGCGCTTCGCGGCACTCGGCGTCATCTCCGGCTTCTACCGCCCGCGTGGGCTGGTGGGTGATCTCGGCGGCGGCAGCCTGGATCTCGCCGAGGTGGTGGACGACGAGGTCGGCGACCGTCGGATCAGCCTCAAGATCGGCGCCCTGCCGACCACCAGCGCCATGGCCGAGGATTCGTCGGCGGCCAAGCGCAGGATCGACGACGTTCTGGCCGAATGCCTGCCGCCGCTCATGGCGTTTCCGACCTTCTACGCGGTCGGCGGAGGCTGGCGTGCGCTCGCCCGGGTGCATATGGCGACCACCGACGCGCCGGTGAAGATCTCCCATGGTTATGCGATCGACGCCGTCGAGGCCCGCAGTTTCGCGAAATCGATCCGTCGGCTGGACGCCTCGAAGGTGGCCGAACTGCCGAACGTCCCGACCCGCCGGGTGAAGACGTTGCGGGCCGCGGCGCTGATCATGGACCGCGTGCTCAAGCGTCTGAAGCCGGAAAAGGTGATTTTCTCGGCGCTCGGACTGCGCGAGGGCTGGCTGTTCGAGCAATTGCCGGAGGAGGAGCGCGCGCTCGACCCGCTGATCGAAGGGGCACACGCCTTCGCGATGCCGCGTTCGCGCGTGGCCGGCTTTCCCGCTGCCCTGGTGCGCTGGACGGACGAGCTGTTTCCCATGGAAACGAGAGCCGAGCGCCGTCTGCGCATCGCTGCCGCCGCACTTTCCGACATCGCCTGGTCGGACCATGCGAACGTGCGCGCAAAACAGAGCTTCGAGCGCCTGGTGCAGTTTCCGTTCGTCGGCCTCGACCATGTCGAACGGGTCTATCTCGCCGCCGTGATCCACGCGCGCTACGACGGCAAGCCGGACGATCCTGACCTTTCGCCCGCCATCGAACTGCTGTCGGCGGACCAGCGCCACCGCGCGCAGGTGCTCGGACGTACGCTGCTCCTGGGACACCGGTTTTCCGGCAGCGTCCCCGAAATTCTGGACGCCGCCAGGATCCGGTTGGAGCGGGACCGTGTCTGCCTCGAAGTGATCGACACTGACAGCGTGCCCGACAGCGACGCCGTGCGCAGCCGCCTGCGCAGCCTCGCCAAGGCTGTCGGCGTCCGCCGCAGCGAGATCGTCAAGGTCGATACCTTCGCCGATGGCTGAAAGCTGACGATCGCGGCCTGGCAGATGGCCAGCCATGGCTGCTACGGCGGTATCTGAAACTCCGGCTCGCCGTCGCAGGGAATGGAACCGTCATCCCGGCGGGGACGGGTGCGCCGAACGATCGGACCATGGCTCTGGTTCGCTCGTTTGAAGCTCGCCGGTATCGGGATCGCGAAGGCCGTCGACTTGCGGACCGTCGTCTGACGCTTTTTCGAGACCGGCCTTTGTCGAAGTTTTCAGACCTTTCAGAGGCTTGCGAGGTGGTCCGCCCGTGCCCGATACACGGATGCCGTCGACCTGGATTTTCTGGGCAGGCGGTGCCAGATCGGCCGGCTCCGGTCGGTTGACGCCCGTTTCCTGTCGTTTACAACAGCGGAAGTCATCATCTCAGCAGGTACCCCGATGAAAAGTTTTTGGCTTCCAACTTCTGCCCTATTGCTTTCCTTCGGCACGCTTTTCTCGGGTGCGGAAGCTCAAGATGCGCCTGCTGTGGTCGTCGCACCGGCTGAGATGCAGGATCTTAGGCGATCCTCCAGCTTTACCGGACGTGTGGTCTCGATGCAGAAGGTCGACATCCGGGCGCGGGTCACCGGCTTTCTCGAACAGATCGGATTCACCGAAGGCGACTTGGTGGACGCCGACACCGTCCTCTATGAAATCGAGGACGAATCCTATGTCGCATCGGTAGGCGAGATCGACGGGTCGATCGGCGCCGCCGAGGCTGAACTGCGGCTTGCCGACATCGAGGTGGAGCGCAAGCGGACGCTGGTGGAACGTAATGCGATCGCGCAGAACGAGCTGGATGTCGCCACGGCCCAATATGATCGGATCGCGAGCCAGATCGTCGGCCTGAAGGCGAACAAGGACCAGGCGGAGCTGCAGCTTTCCTACACCACGATCAAGGCGCCGTTCGGCGGCGTCATGGGGCTTTCGGTGCCCGACATCGGCGCCCTGGTCGGCCCGGAAAGCGGGCCGTTGACGACCCTCACCCTGCTCGATCCGATCAGCGTGGAGTTTCCGGTCGCGACCTCGATCTATCTCGATTACCAAAGGCGTGTTCAGGAGAGCGGTCAGCCCGAGGAGCCGAACGTCACCCTGACCATGGCGAACGGCGACGGCTATTCGGAGAAGGGCAAGATCGATTTCGTCTCGAGCAACGTCAATGCCGGTACGGACACGGTGCTGGTGCGCGCGATCTTCGGCAATCCCGACGACCTCCTGCTCGACGGCTCGCTGGTGGACGTCAATCTGCAGTCCTCCGAGCCTGAGATGGTGCTGGGCATTCCGCTGCAGGCGCTGCAGCGCGACCAGCAGGGCTTTGCGGTCCTGGTGGTCAACGACGAATCCAAGGTGGAACGGCGGCGCGTCACGGTGGAGCGGCGCGTCGACGACCGGGCGGTGATCGATGACGGGCTGGAGGAAGGTGACCGCGTGATCGTCGAGGGCATTGCCCAGGTCAGGCCCGGAATCAAGGTCGACGCGACCAGCGAAGGCGGGAACTGAGCCGATGATCTCGACCGTCTTCATCAAGCGGCCGCGTCTGGCGGCCGTCATCTCGATCGTGCTCACCATGGCCGGCGCGATCGCGCTGACCGCCATTCCGGTGGCGCAGTTTCCGGACATCGTGCCGCCGCAGGTCTCGGTCAGCGCCGCCTATCCCGGCGCCGGCGCCGACGTGGTCGAGTCGACCGTGGCCCAGCCTATCGAAGGGCAGGTGATCGGCGTCGACGACATGATCTACATGAAATCGACCAGCGGCGCCGACGGCTCCTACAATCTCACCGTCAGCTTCGCCGTCGGCACCGATCCGGACATCGCCACCGTCAACGTGCAGAACCGCGTGGCGCTCGCCGAAGCCGGGCTGCCGCAGGAGGTTACGGCGACCGGTGTGAGCGTGAAGAAGCAGTCCTCCGCCCTGATGCAGATGATCGCCATCTACGGCGAGGAGGGCAATGGGGAAGAATTCGACAACCTCTTCCTCAGCAACTACGCCACCATCAACGTGATGGACGAGATCAAGCGGGTGCCGGGCGTCGGTGACGCCCAGCTCTACGGCGCGCGCACCTATTCGATGCGCATCGAGCTCGACATCGACCGGCTGACCAATCTCGGCATGACGCCGGCCGACGTCGTCGCAGCCCTCCGCTCGCAGAACGTGCAGGCGGCGATCGGCCGGGTCGGCGCGCAGCCGATGGCGGACGATCCGCTGTTCCAGCTCAACATCCAGACCAAGGGCCGGCTCAGCGAGGTGGAGGAGTTCGAGGCCGTGGTGCTGCGCGCCGAGGAGGACGGCTCCTTCGTTCGCCTGCGCGACGTCGCCACGGTCGCGCTCGGCGCCGAGACCTACGACGTCACCGCGGAATACAACGGCAGGCCGGTCGCGATGATCGGCACCTTCCAGTCTCCTGGCGCCAATGCGCTCGCCGCCGCCGAAGGCGTGCGCTCGACCATGGATCGCCTCGCGGAACGATTCCCCGACGGCGTGGCCTACGACATCGCCTACGACACCTCGCGCTTCGTCGAGGCGAGCGTCGAGAGCGTGGTGGTCACGCTGATCGAGGCCTTCGTCCTCGTGATCATCGTGGTCTTCCTGTTCCTCGGCAACTGGCGGGCGACGCTGATCCCGCTGGTCGCCGTGCCGGTGGCGCTGGTCGGCACTTTCGCCTTCATGCTGGCGCTCGGCTTCTCGCTCAACACCGTGTCGCTGCTCGCCCTGGTGCTGGCGATCGGCATCGTCGTCGACGACGCGATCGTCGTGGTCGAGAACGTCGAGCGGGTGATGGAGGAGAACCCGGACATGAGCCCCGCCCAGGCCGCTGAGGAGGCGATGGGCGAGATCACCGGCGCCATCCTCGCGATCACCATGGTGCTGCTCTCGGTGTTCGTGCCGGTGGCCTTCATCCCGGGGCTGAGCGGCGAGCTGTTCCGTCAGTTCGCCGTGGCGGTGTCCGTGTCGATGGTCCTCTCGGCGATCAACGCGCTGACCCTCAGCCCGGCGCTCTGCGCGATCCTCCTGAAGCCGCATCAGGGTCCGAAGAAGGGCGTCATGGGCTGGATCTCCGATCGCATCGACAACGCCCGCGACGGCTATGCGCGCATCGCCGGCGCGATCGCGCGGCGGGCAGTGATCGGGCTGGTGCTGCTCGGCTTCGCCTTCGCCGCGAGCGGCTTTCTCTTCAAGACCGTGCCCACCGGCTTCCTTCCTGCGGAGGATCAGGGCGCCTATTTCGTCGAGGCCAGGCTGCCGGACGGCGCCTCGCTGAACCGCACCCAGGCGGTCATGAGCGAGCTTGCCGAGTCCCTGCAGGACGTCGAAGGCGTGGCCAACGTCATCTCGGTCGCCGGCTTCAGCTTCCTCGACGGTCTCGCCAAATCGAACGGCGGCTTCGCGGTGGTCACGCTCGCACCTTTCGAGGAGCGCACTTCGGACTCGGCTTCCGTCTATGCGGCGATCGAAGGGACCATGAAGCAGGGCGCGGCGATCCCCGCGGCCCAGGTCTTCGCCTTCAACCTGCCGCCGATCATCGGTCTCGGCACCGGCGACGGCTTCGAGTATCAGCTCCTGGACTTCCAGGGCGGCGAGCCCGCGGATCTTGCGGCGATCGCCAATGGTCTGTCCGTCGCCGCCAACGAAGACGAGCGGCTCGGACCCACCTTCACCACCTATTCCGCCAACTCGCCGCAGCTCTATCTCGACATCGATCGCGAGCGGCTGCAGACCCTGGGCGTCGCGGTCAGCGATCTGTTCAGCGCGCTTCAAGGCACGTTCGGGCGGATCTATGTCAACGACTTCAACCTGTACGGCCGGGTCTGGCAGGTGAACATGCAGGCGAAGGCGATCGACCGGGATGCGGTCGACGACATCCGCCGCCTGAACGTGCGCAACGCCAATGGTGAGCTGGTGCCGGTCGCGGCGATCGCCGATGCGCGCGTGGTCCTCGGACCGCAGTCGATCGTGCGCTACAACAACTACCGCTCGGTCACGCTCAACGGCGGTCCGGCGGAAGGCGTTTCGACCGGTGAGTCCCTGACCGCGATGGAAGAGATTTCCGGCAACAACCTGCCGGACGGTTACGGCTATTCCTGGACCGGCACCGCCATCCAGCAGAAGGAGGCGGCGGGACAGACCGGTCCGATCCTCGCGCTCGCCGTCATCTTCGCCTACCTGTTCCTGGTCGGGCTCTACGAGAGCTGGACCATCCCGGTGCCGGTCCTGCTCTCGGTCGCTTTCGGCATCATGGGCGCGCTCACTTCGCTGATCGTCGCCGGTCTGGAGTTCGACATCTACGCCCAGATCGGCCTGGTGGTGCTGATCGCGCTCGCCGCCAAGAACGCGATCCTGATCGTGGAATTCGCCAAGGCCAGGCGCGAAGCGGGCGAGTCGATCATCGACGCTGCGATCGACGGCGCGCGCATGCGCTTTCGGGCGGTGATGATGACCAGCTTCGCCTTCATCGCCGGCCTCATTCCGCTGGTCACCGCCACGGGCGCCGGCGAGCTCAGCCGGCGCGCGGTCGGCACCGGCGTCGCCGGCGGCATGGCTGTGGCCACGCTGATCGGCGTCTGCGTGATTCCCGCACTCTACGTGATCTTCCAATGGCTGCGTGAGAAGGCGCGGGGTGAGCAGGCGGCGGCGAAATCCGAGGCGGGGGCCGAAAAAGCTGAAACCACGGCGTAGGCCCGGCATGCGCGCTGACCAGCGTTCTCGATCATCGATGGCGTCATCGATGAACTCATGACGATCGAAGCACCGCCAGCGCAGAGCGCACCGATCATCGCCTGCCACGAATGCGGCACGGTTCATCGCATGGCGTGCCTTCGGCCCTGGCGCTCGGCCGCCTGCAGCATCTGCGGCGCGACGTTGTTTCGCGAGCAGCGAAACAGCGTCGAGCGCACCCTCGGCCTGGCGATCGCCGCCCTCTTGTTGCTGGCCATCGCCAATCTGTTTCCGTTGATGACCATCGAGATCGAAGGCCGCGAGCAGGCGAGCACGATCATGGACGGCGTGATCGGCCTCTACAATGACGGCATGTGGCCGCTTGCGGCCCTGGTGTTCGTCGTGGCGATCCTGATGCCCCTGGCGAAGGTTCTCATGCTCGTCTACGTCCTTCTGCCGCTGCATGTCGATCGGCGAGCACCGGGCGTGGCGACGGTCTTTCGATGGGTCGAGACCGCCCATCCCTGGGCGATGACCGACGTCTATCTGCTCGGCCTGATCGTCGCCTATGTAAAGCTCGCCGACTTCGCCGCCGTCGAAGCTGGCGTGGCGCTGTTCGCCCTGGTCGGTGCGATTTTGCTCACCATCGCCGCCGACGTCGCTCTCGATGCACGCCAGGTCTGGAACCGGCTGGCGCCGCAGGCGACCGACCGGCTGCTGCAACGATCCGATCTCGGCGAGTTGGTGAGCTGCCATGGCTGCGATCAGCTCTACCGCCTGCAGCGGAGCACCCGTCCGATCTGCACCCGCTGCGGCGCCGATCTGCACAAGCGCGTGCCCGACAGCATCGCCATCACATGGGCGCTGACCATCGCCGCCTTCATTCTCTACATCCCTGCCAACATGTTGCCGATCATGCGCGTCGTGCAGTTCGGCCAGGGCGAACCGCAGACCATCATCAGCGGTGTGATGGCGCTGATCAACGCCGGTCTCTGGCCGATCGCGGCACTGGTGTTCGTCGCCAGCATCGCCGTGCCTGTGATCAAGCTGGTCTGCATGGCGTTCCTTCTGATCACGGTGCAGCGTCGCTCCGCCTGGCGACCGAGGGACTGCACGCTGATGTACCGGATCGTCGAAGGAATCGGCCGCTGGTCGATGGTCGACGTCTTCATGATCTCGCTTCTGGTCGCTCTGGTCAGCCTGGGCGCGGTCGCCACCATCGAGCCGGGCCCGGGCGCCATCGCCTTCGCCGCCGTGGTGATCATCACCATGATCGCCGCCATGACGTTCGATTCGAGACTGATCTGGGATGCTGTTGAGGAGAAGGGTGATGTCGGCCAACCCGTCCGCGCCTGACGACGGCCTGCCGGTGCCGGGCGAGAAGGGCCGGCGTGCGTTGTCCATCGTCTGGCTGATACCCATCGTCGCCGGCGCGATCGCGATCTGGCTCGCCTATGTCACGATCTCCGAAAAAGGCCCGACCGTCACCATCCAGTTCAAGACCGCCGAGGGGCTCGAGGCCGGCAAGACCAAGGTCAAATACAAGGACGTCGAGATCGGCCAGATCACCGAGGTTCGCCTCGCCGATGACCTCTCCCACATCCTGGTCACCGCCGAGATGGCCAGGGAGACCGCCGATCATCTGACCGAAGGCACCCGCTTTTGGATCGTGCGTCCGCGCGTTGGCGCCGGCGGCGTATCGGGATTGTCGACCCTGATTTCCGGTGCTTATGTCGAGATCGACCCCGGGCAGGGCGAGCCGATCGACAGTTTCGTCGGGATGGAGGAGCCGCCCTTGATCAGTTCCGATGTCGCCGGCCGCGAATTCGTGCTGCGCTCGGACCGGCTCGGCTCCGTGTCCCGCGGTTCGCCGATCCAGTATAAAGGCCTCGACGTCGGCGAGATCCTCGGTCACGAACTGGACGAGGATGACGAAGGCGTGTCGCTGCACGCTTTCGTCAAGGCGCCCTACGACCAACTGGTGACCACGCAGTCCCGGTTCTGGAACGTCAGCGGCGTCAATTTCGAGATGAGCGCCGAGGGCGTCGAGCTGTCCACTGGCTCCATGCAGTCGATCCTGATCGGCGGCGTCGCCTTCGACACGCCGGTGAGCGCCGAGGCGCGCGAGCCGGCGGAGGCCGGGACCGAATTTCGCCTCTATCAAAGCAAGAGCGGCATCAGCGAGGCGGCGTTCACCGAGGCAGTCCCTTATCTCGTGTATTTCGACGGGTCCGTGCGCGGCCTGAACGTCGACGCGCCGGTCGAGTTTCGCGGGATCAAGATCGGACGGGTCGCCGATGTCCAGCTTGTCTATGATGCCGAGAAAAACAGTCTCGAGATTCCGGTGGTGATCGAGATCGAACCGCAGCGCGTCGGAATCGTCGGTGACGGGGGGCATGGCGACCCGGACGATCACGCCGTCATGGCCTATCTCGTGGAGCAGGGGCTGCGCGCCCAGCTCGCCCCCGGCAATTTCCTGACCGGCGAGCTCCTGGTGGAGCTCGACTTCCACAAATACCGGCGGCGGGCGGAGCTGAGCTTCGATCGGCATTATCCGGAGATTCCATCAATTCCCTCGGACCTGGAAGGGCTGGCGCGTTCGGTCTCGGATGTCGTCGACCAGCTCGCGACCGTGCCGATCGAGGAGATCGGCGCCGATCTCAAGAGCATTCTGAAAGGGATCGACACCCTGGTGTCGTCTCCCGACACGCAGCAGTCGCCGAAGTCGCTGCGCGCATCGCTGGACGCAATCCGCTCACTGATCGCCAAGGTCGACGGCGAGGCCGGTCCCCTGTTCGACACTTTGCGCGGCACCCTCGAAAGCGCGGATCGCGCCCTCGACCAGGCCGACGCCACCTTGACGTCGGCGGAGAACATGGTCGGCAACCGCTCGCAGATGCGTCTCGGCCTGAGCAGCACGCTCGACGAGATTGCGCGTGCGGCCCGGTCGATCCGGATCTTCGCCGAATATCTCGAACGCCACCCGGAAGCCCTGCTGCGCGGCAAATGACGGAATGATGACGATGACGTTTGCAACGATGTCTCTGAAGACTGGTCTTTCGGTCCTGTCGTTGGCGGTCCTGGCCGGCTGCACACCCAGTCAGCCGACGCAGTTCTACACGCTTTCCAGGACCGATGAGGTCGGCGTGCGTTTTACCGAGAAGCCCATGCGTCTCGGTGTCGGGCCGATCGAACTGCCGGCCTATCTCGACCGGCCCCAGGTGGTGACGCGACGTGGCGCCAACAGGATGAACGTCGCCGACTTTCATCAGTGGGCCGAGCCGCTGGAGACCACCTTCCAGCGGGTACTCGCCGAAAACCTGTCCTATCGCCTCGCCACGGATCGCATCATCGTTCTGCCGGCGCGGCGGGACGTGCCGCTCGATCGTCAGGTCGAAGTCGAGGTCACGCGCTTCGATGCCGACGAGACCGGTCGGGTCGCGCTCGACGCTCGCTGGCGGCTTTATGACGGCCGCGGTGATCGGCTGCTGCAGCAGGGACGTTCGTCTACGGAACAGCAGGTGACGACGATCGACGACTACGAAGAGATCGCCGCTGCCATGAGCAGATGTCTGGCGGCTATGAGCCGGGAGATCGCCGATGCGCTGGCTGTGCTCTGAGAGACCGCTTCCTCAGACATGGTCGTGCCGCTAGGCAGGAAGCTCGAGAGCGCCATCTTCCGCCAGCGGAAAGCTCGGAACATGGGCGATCTCCCAGGGATGACCGTCCGGATCGGCGAACGAGCCGACATAACCGCCCCACGGCATGGTCCGTGCGGCGGCGAGCAGGCGTCCGCCGGCGGCCACCGCCTCGTCGATGAAGGCGTCGACCTTCGCCGGCGTTTCGACATTGCAGGAAAGCGTGATGCCGCCGGGCGACGGCTCGCGATCGATTTGCAGGTCGTCCTTGACATGGGCCAGCGGATAGAGAGCGAGCCCGAGGCTCCCGACCTGGAAAAACGCGATCTCACCGTCGATGCTCGCCGACGAGGCCTTCCAGCCGAGGCGCTCGTAGAAGGTCTTCGCCCGCTCGATATCGGTCACGCCGAGGGTGACGAGGGAAACGCGCTGGTCCATGTTCGTTCTCCGTGTGGCCGTCGATCCGATCAGTCGCCGATGCCGGGGAATGCCTTCACCAGCCTGGCGAGCCCAGGCGTTGTTCCGTAGCAGCGGTTCGGCTCGTCGAGGGCGGCGCCGTCCTGGAAGTCGCTGGCGACGCCGCCCGCCTCCTCGACCAGCATGAGCCCTCCGATCACGTCCCAGCTGTTGCAGAGAAGCGTGGCGCAGGCATCCAGGCGGCCGTCGGCGACATGGGCCATCATCAGCGCGGTCGAGCCGAGCCGGCGGTGATCCGCGCCCGCGCTCAGCACCGCCTGCAGAAGCTTGCCATAGGCGTCGATCGACATTTTGAAGCTGAAGGTGGCGCCGATCACGGCCTGTTTCGGATCGTCGGTTTCCGACACGCGGATCGGCTGGCCGTTCCGGAACGCGCCATTGCCGCGAGAGGCGGTGAACAGTTCGTCGTGGACGGGATCGTATGTGATGCCGATGGTCAGCTTTCGATCCACGACGAGGGCCACCGCCACCGACCAGTAGGGCACGCCGCGCAGGAAATTCATGGTGCCGTCAATCGGATCGATGATCCAGAGTGGGCCGTCGGCGGCGGCAGCTTCGGTGCCGCCTTCCTCGCCGATGATCGCGTCGTCGGGGAAGCTGCGTTGCAGCCCCTCGCGGATCACGTCCTCAGTCTCGCGGTCGGCGAGGCTCACCAGGTCCTGCAGGCCCTTATGCTCGATTTCCAGCCGATCGCGGCGATGGAAATGGTCGAGCGCCAGCTTGCCGGCGTCGCGGGTGATGGCTGCGGCCGTCCTGAGACGGCGATCGAGATCTGTCGGGGTCAAGGCTGTTCCTCGTCTGCGCGTGGCGGTGATTGACCAAACGCGGTAGCACCTCGTGTGCGGGCCCGTCAAACACCGGATCGCCGCGACGCTCCCTGCGCGACGGTGATGTGGCGCAGGCGGCGGAGATGAGGCAGGGTGCTGCCGTGCGAATTGCGACCTGCGCCAAGACATCGGAGATCCGTGTGAGACGTCTGTTCCTGGCCTGCCTGCTGGTCTGCCTCGGCGCTGCGGCCGGCGCCGGCCCCCTTCGACAGCCTGACTACCACAACCGCCCGTTCGACCCTGATTGCTGTCTCGTGATCAGCCACGCCGCAGGCTCCTTCGCGGGCCGGACCTACAGCAACAGCCGTGAAGCGTTGGACGCGAATTTCTCGATCGGCCGGCGCGTGTTCGAGATCGATTTCTCGCTCACCAGCGACGGTGTGCTCGCTCTGGTCCATGACTGGACGAATTGGGGAAAACATCGAAAGCCGGGCGAGGGGGTGTCCGAATGGCCGGACGAGGCAGGCTTTCTGTCGAAGAGACTGCCGGGCGGGCTGTCGCCGATGACAATGCCCGATCTCCTGACGTGGCTGGACGCGCATCCGGAGGCACTCGTCGTCACCGACACCAAGGACGATTTTTCCGACTTCACCGAGGCGTTCTTCGCTTATCCCGTCGATCCGTCGCGCTTCGTCTTCCAGGTTTACGGCTTCGAGGATCTGGACAACCTTGGAACGCATACCGGCGCCGCTATGACGATCCTCACGACCTACAAGCTGAAGATCGAGACCGAGGATCTCGTCGCCGGACTGAAGGGTGTGGACGTCGATGGCCTGACCATTCCCTTGCCGAGAGCATTGAAGCACCTCGCAGCCCTTCGCCAGGCGCTCCCGGATCTGCCGATCTATGTCCATGGACGGCCGCAGCAGATCAACGCCGTGCAGCTGCATTTCCATTTGCAGGAACTCGGGGCGAGCGGATTCTATCTGGACTAATCAACGCCAGACGCTACGCTCCCTGCTTTCCACAAAAGTCTACAAAGAAAAAAATGATAGTTTGATGGTAGCTGTTCCGAAAGCCAGGGCGAGCTTTCCGACCATGCTCGTCCTCGTGACGGTCCTGCTGGCGGCGCCGATCGGGGGAGCCTGGATCACCGCCGCTCCCTGGCTCTGGCCCGCAGTGACGCTGACGCTGGGGATCGGGGTCTGGCTTCTGACCGGCTGGCTCCGGTCGACATGGGCACGTCTCGGCGCGCGGTTGCTCGCGATCAATCTGATTTTTCTACTGAACGCTGCCTTCTTCGCATCCTATTACATGCAGGATCGCGGGTTCGACGAGACGTTCTTCTACCATGCGCAGCCCGACGTCATTCACGCCGGTCTCGGCGAGTTTCTGGACATCGGGCTGCTCTTCGCCCTGGCGTTCGTCGCGGTCAATCTGCTTACCTTTCTCGCCGGCTGGGCCGTGGCTGAAGGGCGCCGGCGGGCGCTGCCGGTCGTCGGGGCCTCTGTCCTGACGATCGTTTCACTGGTCTCATTCCCGCCGCTGCTTTCCCTGAGCTTCCATTTCTGGCCCGACGCCGTCGCCGGATTGCCGGCAGCGATGACCGGCGAGGCGACGCAGGCGCGCGTCGTCATGTCCGACACCGACGAGATTCTCGAGGAGCTCGCCGAGCCGCCGCGTCTGGCGAACGAGCGGGTCGGCGGCAAACGGCCGAACCTTATCCTTCTCTATCTGGAGAGCGTCGAGCAGCGCTATTTCGACGAGACGCTGTTTCCCGGCCTGCTCCCGGGGCTGAGCGCGCTTCGCGACCGATCGATCCATTTTCCCAACATGGACCAGGCGCCGGGAACCAGCTGGACGATCGCCGGCATGGCGGCCTCGCAATGCGGCTATCCGCTGCTTTCCTCCTTTCGCGGTGGCGCCAACGACCTCGGCATTCTGCCGACCTTCATGCCGGACGCGGTCTGCCTCGGCGACCTCTTGAGCGACGCCGGCTACGCACTCTCCTATCTGGGCGGCGCCGATCACCGCTTCGCCGGCAAGGGGAATTTTTACCGGTCGCACGGTTTCGACAGCGTTCTCGGCTTTCAGGATCTGATCGAGCGCCTGCCGGATCCGGACTATCGGCATCACTGGGGGCTCTTCGACGACACGCTGTTCGACATCGCCCATGACGAGTTTCTGTCACTCGCGGAAAGCGGCGAGCCGGTCGGGCTGGTGATGCTGACCCTCGACACCCATCATCCCGACGGCTATCCCTCCGCCTCCTGCGCGCCCTACGAGGCGATCGACAACGAGATCCTGCAGGCCGTTCACTGCACGGATCAGCTCGCTTCCGACTTCGTGCAGCGTATCCGCGAGACGCCGTTTTCAGACGACACCTACATCGCGATCGCGAGCGATCATCTCGCCATGCGCAATACGGCGACGCCGCTTTTGAACGCGCCGGGCGAGGAGCGCCGCCTCACTTTCTTCGTCAACGCGCCCGATCGGACCGGCGTCGATCACCAGTCCCGGGGGCTGCATCACGACATCGCGCCGACCTTGCTCGATCTCCTCGGTATCGAGTTCGAAGGACAGATCGGCCTCGGCCGCTCGCTGTTGGCCGGCGACGGCTATCTGCCGGCGCGCATCGGCGTCGAGACGGCCAGGGCCGCTTTTCCCGACCGAAAGCTCGGCGATCATATCGCCGGTCTCTGGTCGCTCTCTTCGATGACCGCGCAAGACGGGCTCGCCGTCGACCTCGAGGAGGGTTCGGTCGCGTTCGCGGGGCAGACCTTCGATCTGATGACCAAACGGCAGCGGTCGGTCCTGCCGACGATCTTTTCCTTCGATCGCGCACAGCTCGGGCTGACCGGTCTCTACCAGGCCAACCCGGGGGAGCCGGAGGCGGACGAGCTGACGGACCGTATGCTGAAGGACAGCCAGTCGATCCATCTCGCCATCGGGCCCTATCTCACGCTCGAAGGCATGATCGACGATGGGAGCGGCGACCGGCCGGTGCGCCATGTCGCGGCGGAGCCGGGTGATTTCGAGGAGGACGATCTCGTCATCTATGTCGGCAAAGCCGGCGCCGGTGGCATCGTCGCGCGCCCGTCCTCCGGCGCTTTCGATCTGCAGGGTTCCGAGATCGCGAAGCTGGCGCGCTGACGCGCTTAGCCCGACAGCAGGTCTCGAAGGCGGGACCAGCGCCTGATCTCCGGGCGCTGTTCGATCGCGAGTTCGAGAGCGCCCGGTTCGACCAGGAGGATCACCAGGCGTTTGGCCCGTGTGATCGCGGTGTAGACGAGGTTGCGGCGCAGCATGCGGCCCTGCTGGCGGGCGAGCGGGAGGACCACCACCGGATATTCGGAGCCCTGCGCCTTGTGCACGGTGATGGCGTAAGCGGGCACGAGGTTGTCGAGCTCGTCGAAGCCGTAGTTCAGCTCGCGGCCGTCGACGGTGACGGTCGCCTGCTTTTCCGCACGATCGATCGCAGTGAGGCGGCCGATGTCGCCATTGTAGACCTCGCGTTCGTAGTCGTTCTCGATCTGCATGACCTTGTCGCCGGTGGCATAGGCGATGCCGCGCTGCTCGATGCGGTCAGGGGCGTCGGGGTTCAGGACCATCTGCAGCTTTTCGTTCAGGGTTCTCGTGCCGATGGGGCCGCGATTGGTCGGACAGAGGACCTGGACGTCGCGGACGGGATCCACGCCGAAGCGTTCGGGAATGCGCGCGGCCACCAGCTCCACCAGCATTTCCGCCATGCGCTCAGCCGTCCCCGCCCTGATCGCGTAGAAGTCGGCGAGGTCCACGTCGGACGACCGGTCGAGCAGCGGCATTTCACCCTTGTTGATGCGGTGGGCGTTCTCGACGATCCGGCTGTCTTCGGCCTGGCGAAAGATGGTTTCGAGTCGAATGACGGGGAGCTTACCCGATAAGATCAGGTCGAGCAGGACCTGCCCGGGCCCAATCGATGGGAGCTGGTCGACATCGCCGACGAGAAAGAGGGCCGCACCCTCGAGCAGCGCGCCGCACACCGCCTGCATCAGCGGAATATCGACCATGGACATCTCGTCGACGATCAGCAGATCGCCTTCGAGCGGACGCTCGGCATCCCGGCGAAAGCCGCGGCCGGGCTCGGCTTCGAGCAGGCGATGGAGCGTGCTCGCTTCACGCCCCGAACTCTCGCCGAGACGCCGCGCCGCTCGCCCCGTGGGGGCGGCGAGCATGATGTCGAGCTGGTTTTTCTCGAGGCCTTCGAGGATCGCCTTGACCAGCGTGGTCTTGCCGGTGCCGGGACCGCCGGTGATGATCAGAAGCCGGCTTTTATAGGCGAGACGGAGGGCTTCGCGCTGCTCCTCCGCAAGGTCGAGGCCGAGCGTCGCCTCCACGGACCTGACGGTGCTCTCGATATCCTTCACGCGCCAGGGCGGGGTCTGCCAGGCGCGTTCGATAAGCGCCGCCGCGATCTCGTCCTCGGCCTCGTGCATCTCGGGCAGAAACAGACAGTCGGTGTCGCTGGCCGCATCGAGGATCAGCCGGCCCGCGCCGATCTCATCGTCAAGTACAGGGTCGAGCGCCTCGCTCGGGACTCGGAGGAGATCGGCGGCGCGCTCGATCAGCCAATTGCGCGGCAGGCCGACATGGCCCTGGCCCATGGCCTCCTCCAGGACATGACGAAGGCCGGCCGCCAGGCGAAAGGGGCTGTCTCTGACGATGTCGAGGCGGGCGGCGAGCTCGTCCGCAAGCGTGAATCCGATGCCGCGAATGTCCTGGGCCAGGCGATACGGATTCTCGCTCACCACGTCGATCGCTTTGTTGCCGTAAGCCTCGAAGATTCGGTCGGCACGAAGGCGGGTCAGCCCCTTCGATTGCAGGAACAGCATGATGTCCTTGACCGCCCGCTGCTCCTCCCAGGCTTCTGTGATTCTTTTTGCGAGTTGTTTTCCAAGACCTGGAATGTCAGTGAGCCGTTCGGGCCGGCGTTCGATCACCTCGAACACCTGCTCGCCGAAACGGCCGACCAGCTTCTTCGCCATGGAGGGGCCGATGCCCTTGATCATGCCGGACGCGAGATAGGCCTCGATCTCGTCCAGCGAGGAGGGCGGAATGACCGTCAGCGTCTCGGCGGTGAACTGCTTGCCGTAGCTCCGGTGCGTCCCCCAGGCACCCTCCGCGCGAATCCGCTCGCCGGGCGCGATCGACGCCGCATGACCGACGACCGTCACCGCCTCCCGCTCACCTTCGGCCCTGACGCGAAGGACGTGATAGCCGCTGTCCGCACTTCGATACACCACATGCTCCACAACACCCGCCAGGCTGCCACCGGCAGACGGTTGACTCTGCAGCTCGAAGGGCTCGGCGTCCGATTGCGGGCGGGGATCGGTCATGGTGGGGCGAAGGTGGCGGGGCAGGGGCGTGTTGGCAAGGGATTCGAAAGGCTGACGGCGATTTCCGGCTTCTGTGCCTGGATCGAACCAATTGGAAGATGAAGGAGGCCAACATATGCTGGCCATCGTCACCCAGCGTTTTCGCGTCCCCTTGATGTCCCGGTGTGCCCGACCTGCGGCCGCATGAGACGAGGCCCAAAAGCCTCCGGCAAACCGGGGCGGGTTATCTCTCGATGCGGAACCCTTCATGAAGATATGGAAGAACGTCTCGGGCCCGGATTTGCCGCCCGAATTTGCCGAAAGCGTGGGCTGCTTAAAATTGAAAGTAGATGAACGGCGAATAGCCGGTCGGCAGGAGGCCGATGGCGACGGCTGCCGCAAATCCGAGACCGCTCGCGAAAGCGGTTCTGGGCAGGCTGGTGACCAGGTCGGCGATGGGGAATCGATAAAAGATCCAGTGGACCAGGGCGAGGGTGAGGAGGACGGGTTCGATTGGCGCGCTTATGGCGAGAGGGCCTGCGGGATGGACGCCGAACATGGTGGCGTACATGGTCCAGGCGCTCGTCAGGTCCGGGGTTCTGAAGGGCACACGCACCAGGACGATGAAGGTGAAGACCAGGGCGATCGCGATGGTGCTCGGGATGGTGATCAGCTTCGAGAGTTTCGTTCTGGTCCAGAAACGGTAGACCGAAAGGCCGAGGCCGTTGCCGAGGCCCCAGGCGACGAAGCCCCAGGCGGCGCCGTGCCAGAGGCCATTCAGGCCGAAGGTGATCATCAGATTGCGGTAGGTTTTCGCATCCGAGCCGCGGCTGCCGCCGAGCGGGAAATAGACGTAGTCGCGCAGCCAGGTGGAGAGCGTGATGTGCCAGCGTCGCCAGAACTCGCCGAGATTGGGCGAGAAATAGGGGAAATAGAAATTTTTCGGCAGCTGGAAGCCGAGGAGGCCGGCTAGGGCGATCGCCATGTCCGAATAGCCGGAGAAATCGCAATAGAGCTGCACCGTGTAAATGAGCGCAGCGAGCCACTGGGCATAGGCGGTGTAGGCATCGACGTCGGCGAAGACGGGATCGGCGTAGATCGCGAGATTGTCGGCGACGCAGGCCTTCTTGAAGAAGCCGACGGCGAACAGGAAGAGACAGGCGCGGATCGGCACGTCGCGAAGAGCGGTCAGGCGGGTGAGCTGCGGCAGGAAATCGCTCGCGCGCACGATCGGGCCTGCGATCAACTGCGGGAAGAAGGCGACGTAGACGGAAAAATCGAGCAGGTTCCGGCTCGGCTCGATCCGGCCTTTGTAGATGTCGGCGACGTAGCTGGTGGTCTGGAAAAGGTAGAAGCTGATGCCGACGGGAAGGACGATGTTGAGGGTCGTGTGACTGACGCCGACGCCGAGCCAGGCGGCGAGTGCGGTGAAGGATTCGGCGAAAAAGTTCAGATATTTGAAGATGCCGAGAACACCCATATTGGCGATCACGGCGAGGATCAGGAGTGCCTTTTTCCGGCCTTGGCTCTCTGCCTTCGCGACCGCCCATCCGAGTCCGTAATTGACCAGCGAGCATCCGACGATCAGCGAGAGAAAACGCGCGTCCCAGGCGGCGTAGAAGGCGTAGCTGGAAGCGAGCAGGATCAGCTTTCGAAGCAGAAGGTTCGAAGCGCTCCAGTAGATCAGGAAGACGGCCGCGAAGAAGGCCAGGAACGACGCCTCGATGAACAGCAAGGGTTCAGCCTTTCGCCTGCTCGATCAGGGGGCATATGCGCTCGCCGATCCTGGTGGTCAAAAGCTCGGCGCCGCTCCTGCCGACATGGTAGTAGTCGAACCAGTGCTCGATTTCGAACAGCTCCGGATAGAGATCGAGGCGGTTCAGGTTGAGGACGGGCACGTCGCGCGTGATCGCGGTCTCGGCGAGAGCCTGGTCCTGCGCGCGATCAGGCAGCATCGGCGGCAGAAACATCGCGAACGGCACATCGAACTCGGCGAGATGTTCCTTCGTCCAGGTGAAGCGCTCGAAGGCGCGTTCGGCCCTCGACCCCCGAAAATCCCCGGCCTCGGCACGCCTCGTCTTCAGGCCTTCGAAATGCCCGGGATTACGGAGGATCTTTTCGCCGCGGCGGAGGAATTGCTCGTGGGGTTCGTCGTCGAGGGCGACATAGCCATGGCGGCTGAAATCGACGATCGCAGCACCATCGAAATGGTCGCCGCTCTCATTGTCCGCGACCGCTTGCTCCGGCCCCCGAAACAGCGTCGCGAGCTGGCCGATGCCAAGCTGCCGATAGACGAACGCGCCGGTAAGTTTCGCGGAAAAGACGACCTTCCTGGCGATGCCTTTGACGCCTTTGCTCGGGACGTGCCAGATGTCGATCAGGCTGACCCAGTAGCCTTCCCAATCGGTGAAGTAGCGAATGCGGTTGCTGCTCCAATTGGCCGCGGCGATGCCGGACGACGCCATCGGCGAGACGAAGATCAGATCGTAGTTCGCGAACATCGCCGGCGACAGCTGCTCGGCGAGATGACGCAGCTCTGTCAGGCGAAGCTTGGAGACCCCGAGATTGAAGGCGCGCACGTCGCAGCCATGCTGTTGGGAGACCTCCTGCAGCAGCACGGGATCGACGCCACGATAGGTCTTGCTCGTGCCGATGAAGAGGACGTTGTAGTGTCCGTGATGCTCGCGCAGATAGTCGATCTTTTTGCCCAGAATACCGAGCTCTGGCTCCGCTTCAGGCAGCACCGTGAGGTTCAGGCCAATGACGGCCAAAGCCGCGGCGAGCAGGAAGGCGAGGGCTGCACGCCACCCGTCGCGCAGTAGGCGCAACAGGTCGCTGAAGCCATTTCTTCGGGCTTCGATCGTCTCGAGGGCGCTTGGCATGAACGCCTAGTATGCAATCCAGTGGCGATTGTAAATTGTTTCCTTGCATCATTTGATTTTTCGCCAGGCGCAAATAAACCTTAAGCGTATATTTTATTGTAAAATATCTCCTTAAAGTGCCTATAGAGAATCTAGTGTCTCGGAAATTGTCATGCATCACCTTTTAAGTTCTACAATTCAGAAGAGAACGAGAAATAAATAATTTCGCCCACCAACTGCCTGTCGTTGCTTCGTGCCAAAGTGTCGCCTAGATTACAGCTTCGCTGGCGATTTTGTGCGGGTTCGAGAACGGCCTGATCGGTATTGGCGATCCGGGATGGAAAGGGGGAGGAGAAGCATGAGTCGGCGGTTTTGGACTGTCGGCCTGCCGGTCGCCGCGATTGCGGCCGCTGCTGGTGCGGCTTGGACTTTGATGGCCAGAGAACACCCCCCCGGTGATCCAGCCGATACCGAACAGGTAGCGATTGGCGAAGCGCTGTATGAATGGAATTGCGCTCGCTGCCATGGCGCCGATCTCGGCGGCGAACTCGGCTGGGCACAGGAGGCGGCCGGTCTTTCAGACGAGGAGGTGGACGAGATCGCCGAACGCCTCGGCGACGTAGCGCCAGCCCATGACGAGAGCGGCCAGACCGGCAGTTATGAGGACGCCACGCTATTTCGAATCATCGACGAGGGGCCGGAAAGCGTTCTGGGCAAAGCCGACTCACGGATGCCGGCTTTTCACGATCGCCTGGCCGATGAGGAGATCTGGGCCATCATCGCCTTCATGAAGACGCACTGGGCCAAGGCCGAAACCTCGGCTGCCGCCGCTGCCGATTAAGCGATTGGCACGTCCGCGTCCCGACTGCGCAGGAAGTCGCGGCGCGCTTCGGCGAAGGTTAGAAGGCGCCGCTCGACACGGCCATTGATGCTGTTCTCGGGATAGCGCCCTTCAGCCCCGCGCTCGCCCGCGGCCATGCCGGTCAGGATCTCGATCCCCCGATCGATCGTCGGCACCGCGTAGATCCCGAACATTCCCGCATTCGCAGCCTCGACCACCTCGGGCTTCAGCATCAGATTCCTGACGTTAGCGGGCGGGATGAGCACGCCCTGCTCCCCGGTCAGCCCGCGCGCCTCGCAGATCGCGAAGAAGCCCTCGATCTTCTCGTTGACCCCGCCGATCGCCTGGACCTCGCCATGCTGGTTGACCGAACCGGTGACCGCGAGCCCCTGTCTGATCGGCACGTCGGCAAGCGCGGAGAGGAGGGCGTAGAGCTCGGTCGACGACGCGCTGTCGCCGTCGACGCCGCCATAGGACTGCTCGAACACCAGGGTCGCGGCGAGTGACATCGGCACATCCTGGGCGAAGCGCGCGGCGAGAAAGCCTGAAAGGATCAGCACGCCTTTGGTGTGCAGCGGCCCGCCGAGCTCGACCTCGCGCTCGATGTCCACGACCTTGCCGCCGCCCATGCCGACGCGCGCCGTGATCCGGGTCGGCTTGCCGAAGGAAAAGCCTCCGAGCTGGAGCACGCTGAGTCCGTTGATCTGGCCGACATTCGCACCGTCGGTATCGATCAGGATGGTCTCGTCCGTAATGGTCTCGTAGGCGCGCTCGCGAATGCGGGAGAGGCGCCGGTCCTGCTGGTCGAGGGCCTTTTTCACATGCTCGGCGGTGAGCAGATCGTCGCCTGATTCCGACGCCCAGAAATCGGCCTCGCGGATCAGATCGACCACCGGGCTCATCCTGACCGAGAGCTTTTCGGAGTTGCCGGAAAGCCTGGCACTGTGGTCGATCACCTCGGCGACCGCGGTCGCATCGAGCGGGCGGATGTCCTCGCGTCTCGCGATCGAGCCGAGCAGGCGGGCATAGAGCAGATCCGCATCCTTCTCGCGCTCCAGCACCTCCTCGAAGTCGGCGGCGACCTTGAAAAGATCGGCGAAATCGGGGTCGAGGGCGGCGAGCTGGTAGTAGAGCTGGCGATCGCCGAACAGCACGACCTTGGCGTCGAGCGGTATCGGCTCGGGTTCGAGGGTGGTGGTGGTCATCGGGCTCGCCGCGGCGCCCGGCGCCTCGATCTTGATGCAGGCGCCGCGCAGCGCGCGTTTCAGCGCTTCCCAGGCGAAAGGTTCGGTCAGCAGCTTTCTCGCCTCCAGCAGGAGATAGCCGCCATTCGCGCGGTGAAGGGCGCCCGGCTTGATCAGGGTGAAGTCGGTCATCAGGGCGCCCATCTGCGCCCGGTGCTCGATCCGGCCGACCAGATTGCCGAGTGTCGGATAGTCCTCATAGATCACCGGTGAGCCGGCGGCGGGCTGGACGTCGCCGTCGTCGCTGCCGGCGGCCATGGCGTCGGCGCCGTCGCCGGCAATGATGTTCACGCGATAGCGGCGGAATCGCGCCTCCTCGGCGGCCTCGGCCATCCCCGCCGGCTGAGGAACGCCCGGCACCGCCGGCGCTTCCGGCGCGCCAGAAGGCACGAACATCTCGATATGCTCGATCAGGTCCTTGCGGACGGACTCCAGATAGCCCTGCACTTCGTCATTGTCGAAGAAGGCCTGCTTGACGTCGCGAAGCGCCTGGACGACTGCGACGGCGGCCAGCTCGCGGTTGTAGTCGCGGATCTTGTCACGCCGTTCCTGGTTCAGCCGCGGCAGATTCTCCATGATAACGGCGAGCTCTTTCTGCAGTTCGCCGATGATCTCCTGGAAGCGTTTCTTCTCGTCGTCGGGAAGGGCGTTGAAGGCGTCCGGCTGCATCACCTCGCCGTCCTTCATCGGCGCCATGCCGAGGCCCTGCTGCGACTGGATCAGGGCGACGCCCGCCGCCTCCGCCCTCTCGCTCAGCGCCTCGATCGCCTGCTTGTGCGCGCCCTGCATGGTCTCGTCGATGGCGCGGCGGCGATTGCGGTAGTCGTCGCTTTCGAAGAGAGCGGGAATGGCGCCCTTCAGCCGGTCGATCGCGGCGGCCATGCCCTCCTGCAGAACGATGCCTCGTCCGGGCGGTAGCTCGATCGCCGCAGGTTTGTGCGCGACCTCGAAATTGTTGACATAGACCCAGTCGGACGGCGCCGGGTCGTTTTCCGCCTTCTCTTCGAGATGCCGGCTGACGGCGGTGTGCTTGCCGAGGCCGGGCGAGCCGAGGACGAAGAGGTTGAAACCCTTGCGCTTGATCTCCGTGCCGAAGCGGATGGCGTCGACCGCCCGTTCCTGGCCGATCAGTCCGTCGACGTCCTCCAGCTCCGCGGTGGTCTCGAAGCTGAATTTCTTTGGATCGCAGGAGGGGCGAAGTTCGTCGGGAGAAAGCGGCTGCAGAGTGTCGGGTGGCATGGGGCGTATCCGAGGTAGGCTGGGTCAAGATATCCGCCCACCATAGCGCCGGCGTTCCTGCGGTCAAAAGTGGATGCGCTGAAGGAAGCGGCGATCAGGCGCCGTCGCTTTCGAAGGTGTCGGCATAGCGCTCGCGAAGCTGGTTTTTCTGAACCTTGCCCATGGTGTTGCGCGGCAGTTGGTCCACGATGAAGACCGCCTTCGGTACCTTGAAGCCGGCGAGCTTGTCGCGGCAGGCGACGGTGACGGCGGCGGGGTCGATCGGGTCGCCGGGACAGGTCAGGACCGCGGCCACGCCTTCGCCGAAGTCGGGATGGGGAAGGCCGATCACAGCGCTTTCGCCGACGCCGTCGAGCTGATCGATCACCTCCTCGATCTCCTTCGGATAGACGTTGAAGCCGCCGGAGATGATCATGTCCTTGGCGCGGCCGACGATCCTGACATAGCCGTCCGGCTCGATCAGGCTGACGTCGCCGGTGACGAAGAAGCCGTCCGCCCTGAATTCCTCTTCGGTTTTCTCGGGCATCCGCCAATAGCCTTTGAAGACGTTCGGCCCCCGCACTTCGAGGACGCCGACCTCTCCCTGCCGAGGATCGAGCCCTGACTCGTCGGCGACCCGCACTTCGACGTCGGCAAGGGGCGGCCCGACGGTGCCGGGGCGGCGTTCGCCGATCAGCGGGTTGGAGCAGAGCATGCCGGTCTCGGTCATGCCGTAGCGCTCCAGGATCGCATGCCCGCTCGCCTTCTCGAAGGCGCGGAAGGTCTCGTCCAGAAGCGGCGCGGAGCCGGCGATGAAGAGGCGCATGTTGCGGCAGAGGTCCGGCGTCAGCCTGCCGCTCGACAAAAGGCGGGTGTAGAAGGTCGGAACCCCCATCATCAGCGTTGCCGCGGGCAAAGCGTTCAGAACCGCATCCGCCTCGAACTTCTGGTGAAAGAGGATTTCGGCCGACGTCATCAGGCAGGTGTTGAGGGCGACGAACAGGCCGTGGACGTGGTAGATCGGCAGGGCGTGCAGGAGGACGTCGCCGCTGGAAATGCCCCAGGCCTCGACCAGCGTCTCGGCGTTGGCGCGAAGGTTGCCGTGGGTGATCATCGCGCCCTTGGAGCGGCCTGTCGTGCCTGACGTGTAGAGGATGGCGGCGAGATCGGCAGCGTCCCGCCGCACGGCCGACACGACCTCGCGTCGACTGCCCGAAGCTGGTCATCGATCAGGCTGCCGCCGCCGGCGGCATCGAGGGTGTGAATGGTGACGCCGTCGGTCGATCCGAGCTTCCCGATCCCGTCGCCCGCTCCGGCTTGCAGACGATCAGGGCAGGCTCGGCATCACTGAAAAAATAATCGAGCTCGCAGTCGGTGTAGGCGGTATTCAGCGGCAGATAGACGGCGCCTGCCTGAAGACAGGCAAGGTACAAAAAAACGTTCTCGGCGCTCTTGTCCACCTGCACGGCGACCCGGTCGCCGGGTGCTACGCCCTCGGCGGCAAGCGCCCCGGCAAGGCGGCCTGCCTCCTTTCGGAGATCGCCATAGGTGATGACGCGGCCGTCTTCGAGGCGAAGCGCCGGCCGTCTGCCGGCGGTCTCGAAAGCGTTTTCGAAAGCGGTGAACAGGTTGGCGTTCATAGGGACGGTCCCATCAGGGTGTTCGGCAGCCAGAGCGCGATGCTCGGGAACAGGCAGAGCAGCACGATAGCGATGATCATGCAGAGCATGAAGGGTAGCGCACCCCAAAGGATGGTCGGCAGCTTCACCTCCGGCACGATGCCGTTGATGACATAGAGATTGAGGCCGACCGGCGGCGTGATCAGGCCGATCTCCATATTGATGGTCAGGACCACGGCGAACCAGATCGGATCGAAGCCCGCCGCTTCGATGATCGGGAGAAGGGTCGGTGCTGTCATGAGAATGACCGCGACCGGCGGCAGGAAAAAGCCGGCGACCAGGAGAAAGAGATTGACCCAGGCCATCAGGATCCAGCGATTGACCTCGAGATCCGCGATCCAGAGCGCCAGCGACTGGGTGATGTAGAGGGTCGACATCATGTAGCTGAAGAGTTCGGCGGCCGCGATGATCATCAGGATCATGACCGATTCGCGCATGGAGGCGCGCAGCATCTCCCAGTGATCGGAAAGCCGGGTCATGCGGTAGATGATGACGACCAGAGCGAGGCACATGACGGCGCCCACGCCCGCGGCCTCCGACGGCGTGGCGACGCCGCCATAGAGCACCCAGAGGATGCCGGCGATGATCAATAGGAATGGGGCGACGCGGGGGAGAACTTCCAGCTTTTCCCTGAAACTGAAGCCGCTCGTCCTGGCACCGAGAACGGCGGCGTCACCTGTCAGGCGGGCCTGAATCAAACCCCAGGCCACGAAGAGGCCGGTCAGCAGAAGGCCCGGCATCAGGCCTGCGAGGAACAGGCGGCCGATCGAGGTTTCTGTGGCGATGCCGTAGACGATCATGGTGATCGAGGGTGGGATCAGGATGCCGAGCGTGCCGCCGGCGGCGATCGAGCCGGTCGCCAGACCGTCCGCGTAGCCGCGCTTTCGCATCTCCGGAATGCCCATCTTGCCGATCGCGGCGCAGGTGGCGGGCGACGAGCCGGAAAGGGCGGCGAAGATGGCGCAGGCGCCGATATTCGAGACCATCAGCCCGCCCGGCACCCGGTAGAGCCAGCGGTCCAGCGCCTCGTAGAGGTCGGAGCCTGCGCGCGATGAGGCGACCGCCCCGCCCATGACGATGAACATCGGGATGGACAGGAGCGCAAAACTGTCGAGCCCGCCATAGAAGACGTTGGGCACGATGTCGAGGGCGTCCACCCCCTCGATCGCCACCAGAAAGATGATCGCGACCGCGCCCAGCACGAACGCCACCGGCGCGCCCAGCAGAAGCAGCCCCACCGTCGTCGCCGCCACCAGCCCTCCCAGTTCCAACTCACCCATGCCGGCTGCCACCGGCAGTCGGTTGACCTGGACCTCGCTGTTCGCGGGCGGCGGCAGTGTCTGTGCGAACGCCTTTTTCCAGGCCGCCTCCGGCGTCATCAGTGAATCCACTTGCTGAAAGCAAGTCGGTGAGGGCTTGGAGGGTCAGGAGGGTCATGCCGATGGGCATGGCGGCGTAGGGGATCCAGAGGGGCGGGGCCCAGACGGATTCATTGTGCCAGTCACCGGCCCAGGCTTCCCACCACCAGCCATAGCTGAGCCAGGCGATCAGGCCGCAAAAGCCTATGGTGACGAGCGAGGCCATGGTCGAAAGCGCGCTGCGTGCGCCGGCGCTGACATAGTGGTCGAGCAGGTCGACATTGACATGGCCTCGGGTCATGAGGACGTAGGGTGCGCCGAGGAAAGTCGCGCCGATCAGGGAGAAGCTCACGGTCTCGTGCTGCCAGATAGCCGATGCGCCGAGCACATAGCGCACGAAGACGAGGTGACAGACCGCGGCGAGCGCCGCCAGCAGAAGGCAGACCGCGACAATCCCGCCTGCCGTCGACAGGCCGCGGATCACCCTGATAAAGCCGGTCATCGCCGGAAGCCTCGGTTCACGCCTGTTTCCGCCTTTCGCCTGTCGCAGCAGGGCGGTGAGGCCTGCCCTTCCAGCACCACGTCCATCGTCTCCGCCAGCAGACCAGCCATTAACCTTTACTTAAGCCTCCGCCGCCATGATGTTTCTCGGTCCATGCGATCCTGGAAATCCGCCCACCCGCGAAAAGAGGTGGGGCCGGGCTCGGACTCCCAGGATCGCATCGACCATAAAATCTCTCGAACGGTAGCAGAGCATCGTTAACAAAGCGTTATCGATAGATTGACCCATCCGGCTTGGACCTATCTGAGCGGCGATTTTCGGTGTCGCGTGTCGGGACCGAAGCGATCGAGCGCGAAGGTCTGCGGATTGGAATGCGCGTCTGTCTCATCGCCGATCCCGCTCGCAGCCGTCATCCTCGAACGCCATGTCTCGCCACTCACGGTCACATGCCTCGACGATGGTCGGAACCCTCGAACGACCTGGTTCGGACCGTCATCGCAAGCTCTGGCAAGTGACTCCCGGCCCCTGTGGCGCCCTCAGTCGACGGCGAGCGCTTTTTCGATGAGAGCGGCGCCGCCCTCGACGTTTTCGTCGAAGCTCTTGTAGGAGGTCTGCTTGGCGATTTCCAGCCAGGCGGCGTGCTGATCCTCGGTCATCGAGACCACCTCGACGCCGGCTTTTTCGTAGGCTTCGACCAGCTTGGAATCGAGATCCTTGGCGGCGTCGAAGAAGAAGTCCTCGGCCTTTTGCCCTGCGGCCATCAGCGCGTCCTGCTGCTCCGGCGTGAGCTTTTCCCAGGTCTGCTTGGACATGAGGATCGGCTCGTACATGAACCAGAGCGCGTAGTCGCCGGGTTCGGTCAGGCAGGAGACCTGCTCGTAAATGCGGTAGCTGACGAAGCTGCCGGAGCTGGTGTTGGCGCCGTCCAGCACGCCGGTCTGGAGCGCCGTGTAGATCTCGGAGGACGGCATGGAGTTGATCGAGGCGCCCGCACCCACCAGCATCTGCTCGAAGGCGGGGCCCGCCGCGCGCAGCACCTGGCCTTCGGCGTCCGCCGGGTCGAGGATGCACTGCTTGGACGAGGCGAAGCCGCCGGCGAGCCAGGCGTCCGAAATGACCACCACGCCCGCTTCGTCGATGATCGCCTTGATGTCGTCCATGAAGGCGCTGTCGTTCAGGCGTTTGGCGTGGTCGTGGTTCTTCACGAGGCCGGGCATGAGCGTCGAGCTGAACTGCGGATGCTTGCCGGATGCGTAGTCGAGCGGAAAGGCGGAGATGTCGAGCTGGCCCTTGACCATGGCGTCCCATTGCTCGCGCGGCTTGAACAGCGAGGCGCCCGGATAGACCCGGACCTTGATGCCGACGTCGGCGGCCTCGGCCTCGCGCGCGATGATCTGCACCATCTCGTCGCGCACGTCGCCCTTGCCGCCCGGCCATTGATGCGAGGCCTTGAGGGTGACGTCCTCAGCGGCGGCGGGCAGGGCGAGGGATGCGGTCAGCAGGAGCGAGCCGGCCGCCGCCAGCATGCGATGACGTTTCATGAGAAGCCTCCATGTTTTTTCGCGGCGTTTTCGTGGCGACAGGTTCACACGCTTCGCGCCGCCATGGCAAGATCCGAGCGCCGAACGGGAGGGAAGTGCTTGCCGCGGGGGTCGACGCAGGCGGCCTCTTGAAGCATGTTGGCGGCCACGACACCGCTGACGCGAGGGTTGACGACCATGGTTCACGCCGAGCCCGTGCCGAACGACACCGGCGGCATGGCGCCGAACGGGCCTCCTTATCTTCGAAATCTAAACGCCGAGCAGCGGGCTGCGGTCCTGGCCGAAGACGGTCCCGTCCTGGTGCTGGCGGGCGCCGGCACCGGCAAGACCCGCGTGCTGACCACCAGGCTCGCCCACATGCTGGTGACCGGTCGCGTGCGGCCGTTCCAGGTGCTCGCGGTGACCTTCACCAACAAGGCCGCGCGGGAGATGGTGCAGCGGGTCGGCGGTCTCCTGGGCGCCAGCGTCGAGGGCTTCTGGCTCGGGACATTCCATGCGCTGGGCGCCAGGCTGCTGCGTCGCCACGCCGAGCTCATTGGCCTCAAGAGCAACTTCACCATCCTTGATGTCGACGACCAGCTTCGCCTCCTGAAGCAGGTGATCGAGGCCGCCGATCTGGACTCGAAGCGCTGGACGCCGAAGGTGCTGGCGGGCCTGATCGGTCGTTTCAAGGACAGGGGCCAGACCCCGGACAAGGTGCCCGACGCCGAGATCGGCGACTTCGCGCTCGGGCGAACCAGGGAACTCTATCAGGCCTATCAGGAACGGCTGCTGACCCTGAACGCCTGCGATTTCGGCGATCTCTTGCTCCACTGCCTGACGCTGTTCGCCAAGGAGCCGGAGATCCTGAAGGACTATCAGAGCCGGTTCCGGGCTATTCTGGTGGACGAGTATCAGGACACCAACGTCGCCCAGTATCTCTGGCTCAGGCTCCTGGCGCAGAGTCACAAGAATATCACCTGCGTCGGCGACGACGATCAGTCCATCTATAGCTGGCGCGGTGCCGAGGTCGGCAACATCCTCCGTTTCGAGCAGGATTTTCCGGGAGCGGAGGTGATCCGCCTCGAGCGCAACTACCGCTCGACCGCGCATATTCTGGGTGCGGCCGCGGGCGTGATCGACAACAACCGCAGCCGGCTCGGCAAGACGCTCTGGACCGAGGACGAGCCGGGCGAGAAGGTGCGGATCGCCAGCCTCTGGGACGATCAGGAGGAGGCGCGTTTCGTCGGCGAGGAGATCGAGGCGCATCAGCGGGACGGCGGCGCGCTCGCCGAGGTCGCGGTGCTGGTGCGTGCGGGCTTTCAGACCCGCGCCTTCGAGGAACGCTTCATCAGCCTCGGCCTTCCCTACCGCGTGATCGGCGGGCCGCGCTTCTATGAGCGCCAGGAGATCCGCGACGCCATCGCCTATCTGCGGGTGATCGCGCAGCCGGACGACGATCTGGCGCTGGAGCGCATCGTCAACCTGCCCAAACGCGGGATCGGCGAGGCGACGCTGCAGCTTTTTCGCACGGCCGCGCGTGAGGCCGACGTCAGCCTCTACGGCGCGCTCGCCATGCTGGCCGGCACGGACGAGCTGAAGCCCAAGGTGCGCACGACAGTTACCCGCCTTCTCGACGACTTTTCGCGCTGGCGGGACATGGCGAAGGAATTTCCGCCACGCCTTCTGACCGAAAGCTTGCTCGAGGAATCGGGCTATGTGCAGATGTGGCAGAACGACAAGTCGCCTGAAGCGCCGGGGCGCCTCGAGAACCTGAAGGAGCTGGTACAGGCTCAGGACGAGTTCGAGACGCTGGCCGGCTTTCTCGATCATGTCGGCCTGGTCATGGACAACGCCCAGGACCCGACCTCCGACATGGCGACCATCATGACGCTGCACGCCGCCAAGGGCCTCGAATTCGAGCGCGTCTTCCTGCCGGGCTGGGAAGAGGATGTCTTTCCGAACAAACGGGCGATCGACGACGGCGGCACCAAGGCGCTCGAAGAGGAACGGCGCCTCGCCTATGTCGGCATCACCCGGGCGCGGCGTTTCCTGACCATCAGCTTCGCCGCGAACCGGCGGATCTACAATCAATGGGCGGCGAGCGTGCCGTCGCGCTTCATCGAGGAACTGCCGGCCGAGCACACCGAGTTCCTGCAGCGGCAGACCCTGCATGAGCCGGCGGCGAGCGGCTGGTTCGAGGATCTGCACATGGCGTCCCGAAGCGGCCGCGGACCCGGCTTCGACCGTATGCGGGCCAAGGGTCGGCCGCCGGTGATCGAGGGACAGGCGCGGCTGCTCGGCAGCGAGCTCCCGAAGAGCCGGCATCAGGTCGCGGTCGGCCAGCGGGTCTTCCACGAGAAATTCGGTTACGGTCAGGTGATGAATGTCGATGGCAACAAGCTGGAAATCTCCTTCGAAAAGGCCGGCACGAAGAAAGTCATCGACAGTTTCGTGACGCCCGCCTAAGGTCCCGACAAGTCTTTTTACGTGCGAGCGACTGTGGGATCATTCTGGAAGAGCAGCTTTGTCGTTCCTGCCGAGGCCGTTGAACTTTTCCTAGACTCGGTGGATTCCGATGCGGAAAGTATCACGGCGTTCGAACTTGACGGGCCGGAAGATGGCGACGGCGCGCTCTGGCGTGTCGAACTGCTCCATGGCGAGCGGCCGGATCCTGCCGATCTGACGGTGCTGGTCGAGCCGCTTGCGGCGCAAACCGGCCTTGGAACTCTGTCCATCGATGTCCAGGAAGTCGCTGAGACCGACTGGGTGCGCCGCGTTCAGGCGGACATGCCACCGAGGCGGATCGGCCGGTTCTGGATTCACGGCACGCATGTGGAAGAAGACCCTCCCGAAGATGCCGCGCCCATTCTCCTGGACGCAGGCCTCGCCTTCGGCTCCGGCGAACATGCGACCACGGAGGGCTGTCTCGAAGCACTGGACAGTCTCGCGGCGCGCCGGCGCTTTCGCCGGGTGCTGGACATGGGCTGCGGCGCCGGCACCCTCGCGATCGCCGCGGCCAAATGCTGGCCGGCCAGGGTGCTGGCGGTCGACAACGATCCGGTCGCTGTGGACGTGGCAACGGCGAACGCCGTCCTGAATGGGGTCGGCGGCCGCGTGCGCGTCCTGATCAGCGACGGCTATGCCGATCCGGCGATCCGGCGTTCGGGACCGTTCGATCTGATCCTGTCGAACATTCTCGCCGATCCACTTTGCGACATGGCGCGGGATCTCGGACGATCGCTCGCCCATGACGGCGTCGTCGTGCTGTCGGGACTTTTGGATCGTCAGGCGGACAAGGTCGTCGCCAGCCATCTCGTCCACGGGCTCTTCCTCCGCGAGCGGATCGAGATTGGCCACTGGACAACGCTGATCATGTCGCGCAAGAAGACGTAAAATGGAGAACGGGCCGGCGGAAGGTTTGCCTGAACCTTGATCCGGCAGCGAGAGGCATCATGGAAACTTTCGGCATCATCCTGGTTCTGCTGATCATCGCGCTTTACGTGCTCGATCAGAAATGGTGGGCAGGATTTCTGCTGTTCATCCTGGTGCTTGCGATTCTCGTCTGACCGCCCGGTCTCACTCGTAGACCGTAAAAGGCAGACGATCTTCGAGACAACCGATATAGCGGCCGCCGACCCGGCTGGTCCGCCGTTCATCGCAGACGATCACCCTTCCCGTGACCGGATCAGCCAGCCAGAGCTTGGCGCCGGCGCCGATCTGCAGCCCGGTCTGTTCGTAGAACCGGCCCTCGCTGTCGCCTTCGACGGTGCCCCGCCGGGTCGCCTCGCCGCGCAGCACCGTCGGCCGTGTGTCCGTTTCGTCGGAACGATCGTCGGAGAACACGGTCAGACCCGGTCCGGTCTCTGTGTCCTGAGCTTTGAGATCACCTGCGGCGGCGAAGCCGAGGAGCAGCATGCAGCAGGACAGGGCAAGCGGCAGAGCGCGCATGGCAGCGTTTCCCTTTCGTATCGGCACATCTTCATGTTCCCTTAACGATACGAATTTACCATGGGGAAGCGACGCCCATGAATGGTCCCTGGATGTAGGGAGGTATGACGCTTCGACGAATCCGAGCGTTCGGCTTCAGTCGAACCGTAGGGTCAGGGCGTTGTCCGCCGCGGGCCAGACACCCTTGTCGATCGCCTCGCTGCCTTCGAACACCAGAAAGCTTTGGCGACCATAGTGGGGGAGCGGACGAAGAAGGGCGCTCAGCGCCGCTTCGTCCTCGGCCTCGACCACGAGGACAGGGGGGGCGCCTTTTCGCGCGGAAACCCAGCTTCGCGCCGTGCCTTTGCCGCCCAGCCGATCGGGCGGCGGATCGATGCCGGCCGCAGCCAGGGCGTCGGTCATCTCCTCTCGAAGGCCGATCAGCATCAGCGGCGATGTCCGGACAGCCTCGTCGTCGAGATCGGCAAGGCTGACATTCGTATCGAGCGTCCGTTCGGCGAGTGTCAGGGCGATCTTGCCCGCCTGCTCGCTGCCGTTCACCGGGAGGACAGTCAGGGTGTCGGCGGCGAGGGTGACGTCCCGAAGGATCGGCGGCGCCTCGTCAGCGGCCAGCCTGCGAAACAGGTCGTGGCGCTGATCGACGCCGATCGCGAGCGGCCGCTCGGCGAAGGCGAAGCTCGCCTCGGCGACGCCGTTCACGAGGCGCACCGTCCGCTGTTCGACGCCGCCTGCCGTTTCGATCTGGACGGGCACGAGCAGATCGTAGTCGGCGCTGTCGCTGGAAATCCCGAGGTTCAGCAAATGGCCGCCGCTGCTTGCCCGGAGATCGGCCGAATCGAGCGAGAGCGCAGGCGCACCTTTCCGGGTCAGCCAGGGATCGAAGAAATCGTCGAGCGCTCGCCCGCTCGCCGCCTCGAAGCTGCTTCGAAGGTCGCTCCAGGTCGCGGTCTCGAAGCGATGGCGCTCCCAGAAGCTGCGCAGGCCTGCCATGAACCAATCCTCGCCAAGCTCCCGTTTCAGCATGTGGAAAACCATGGCGACCTTGTTGTAGCCGACGACCTGATCGGCATCGTGCCCCTTGCTTCGGAAGGCCGCGATCGGCCTGTCGCGCTCCTCGGGAAGGGCCGCGAAATCGCGAAGCCAGCCGAGGCGCATCTGCCAGGCGGCCTCGTCGCCCTCGGTTTCCGCGAGCGCGTAGTCCGCCATGTAGGTGGTCAGCCCTTCCGCCCAGTTGCCCTCGCTGATATCGAGAAAGACACCGTTCGCCCACCAATTGTGCAGGATTTCGTGGGCGAGCGAGCGCGTGAGCATGAACGGCATGCCGAGGATTTGCGAGGACACATAGGTCGTGCCCGGAAAGCCGAGCCCGACCGGCAGTGGGGCAGCGATTACCGCAAAGCTGTCATAGGGATAGGCGCCGATCTCGTCCGAGAAGCGATCGATATAGCCGGCGACCTGGTCGAGGTAGGCGGAGGACAGCGTCGTCTGGTCGGCTGGAAAATAGGTGCGCAGGCGAAGTCCGTCATGCCGGCGCTCGTGGATCCGGAGATCGCCGGCGAAGACCGAGGGCGGTTCGTTCGGCCCGTCCGTCGCGAACACCGCCTGATAGCGGCCGTCCTCTTCCGTCTCGCTGACGAGATCACCGGTCGCCAGCGCCTTGTAGGGGGCGGGCACATCCAGGCTGACGACGTAGGTGACCGTCTGGTCCTCGGTGCCGCCATGGGCGAGCCAGCCGATGCCATAGGGAAGGAAGGCGCCTTCGGTCGTCACCATGGGTGACAGGCCCCGGCCAGCACCGCCGGCTTCGAGAACGCCGCCATAGGCGATCTCGACCCTATGGTCGCCGGATGTCGGCAGCTCGATCGAGACGACGCCGTCCCGACTCGGCGGCTCGACGGTCTCGCCGTCGACCACGAGGTCCTCGATCGAGAGCCCTGGTGCCAGTTCGAGCGCCAGGCGCTCGTGGCCGCCGGTCTCGATCACGTCGCGCACCTCAAGCGATCCGCTTTCGGGCTCGAGTGTCAGTTCGAGCCTATGATGAAGCGTTTCATCTGCTGACGCCGCCGCGACGAGAGAGACCGTCAGCGACGCCGCGACCACGAGACGCAGGAGAGGGGCGGATAGCTGCAGGATCCGATCGACCGACATCCGTCAGGGACTCGCATGACCGCTTGGCAGGGCTGGGAACTTGGCGACGACCTCGATGGTCTCGCCGTCGCGCTCGATCGAAAGCGGCAGCCAGGTGCCGGGCGCCTGGCGCTGTACGATGTCGATCAGATCCGCGGTATCGGCGAGCGCGATGCCTGCGGCCTCGACGATCGCATCGCCGTCCCGAATGTCGGCCGAGGCGGCGATGCTGTCCTCCATGACCTGCAGGACGCGCACGCGGTCTTCGGCGGTCTCGATCATCACCCCGAGTTTCGGACCGTCGGGCCCTGAGGCCGCCTGGCTGAGCGTCGGCAGGACGAAAAGGGCATCAGCCACCTCGTCCCTGTAGGAGGCACAGCTTTCGGCCGGGGCGACCGGAAGGAGGACGGCGGCGTCATCGACGCCCAGATCCTGGAGCTGATACGGAACGCCGAAACCGCCTTCCAGATGGCCGCTTCCCATCACGCCGACCACGAGCGGGCGGGCCGGCCGCGCGCTCGCCTCGGCGAGAGCCTGGGCCATGGCGCGGTCCCAGGTGGTCTGAACCCTGACGAAACGCAGAAAGCGCGGATCCTCGCGAAAATCCTCCGCCGCGGCGGTCGGCTCGCTTTCAGGCGCGTCCGCCGGGGCGTCGGCGTCGCTGCGGACGTCGAGATGCTGGGTGAATGTCTCGTGGAGGCTGGCGAGATAGGCCTCGGTAGGCCCCTTGGGTTCGGTGAGGCCGCGGCGCTCGTCTTCCGGTATGGCATCCAGCCCTTCGTCCCGGATGCGTGAGACGAAATCGCGTTCGACGTTGAGAGCGATCATCGGCACGCGATGAAGCCGGGCGAAGTGAAACATCGGCAGATAAAGCTCGGGATCGAAGCCCCAGTTCCGGTTCCAGTCGGCTTCGCGCAGGAACGCCTCTTCCGAGAGTTCGCCCGCGACCCAGCGGTCCAGGACCGGCTGCACGGCACGCGGAAAGGCCTCGAAGCCGAGCACCATGTCCGGGCGCCTTCCGTGCAGGGCGCCGATCGCCGCGAGCTGCCAGCGGTGATGGTCGGCGTGGGGGTGGATCTCGCCGAGGACGACGATCGACGCGGCCGCCGCTTTTTTGATCATTCGATCATAGGCGCGAACGTCGCCGGTCGCCGGATCGATCCATCGGCCCACGGTTGCGCAGTCATGGTCTTTCGATTCGTGCGCCGCAGCTGCGACCGCATTTGCCAGAGTCAGACCGCCGACCAGGGCAAAGGCGGACGCGCGGGCGAGAAAACCTGTCATCGGACGCAACCTTTCTCGTGGGCGGCTCGGTCGAGCGGATCGTCTCGGCCTTTCGGCGGGAGGCATTTCTTCCGCCAGGATGGGCGTCAACTTGCCATCAAAAGCCGAAAAGGCAAGGTCGTCCTGGCCAAGTGCCGCCGATCATGTCGTGCAAGGGGATCGTGAGGCGAGCGGCCAGCGGCGGCGCGTCCGGTCTAGGCGAACAATCGCTCGTCCTGACGGTCGGTATAGAGATGAGCGACCTGCTCGGCATAGCCATTATAAAGGAGAGTCGGCACGCGCTCACCGCTGCCGAGGACCCGCTCCGTCGCCTGGCTCCAGCGCGGGTGCGAGACCTCCGGGTTGACGTTCGCCCAAAAGCCGTACTCGGCAGGCTGGATCGCCTCCCAGAAGGTTTTCGGGCGCGTGTCGGTGAAGGTGAAGCGGACGATCGACTTGATCGACTTGAAGCCGTATTTCCAGGGCACGGCCAGGCGCAGCGGCGCGCCGTTCTGGCGCGGAATCGGCTTGCCGTAGAGGGCGGTCGCTATGAAGGCGAGATCGTTGGTCGCCTCGTCGATGGTCAGCCCTTCGACATAGGGCCAGGGATACCAGCTTGCGGCCTGTCCGGGCGCCATCTCCGGATCGTGGAAGGTCTCCATGACCACATATTTCGCATCGCCAAGCGGCCTCGCGAAATCGACCAGCGCCTTCAGCGGAAAGCCGCTCCAAGGCACGGCCATCGACCAGGCCTCCACGCAGCGGTGCCGGTAGAGGCGCTCTTCGAGCGGCATGGCCTCGAGCAGGTCGTCGATGTCGACGGTGCGCTCCTTTTCGACCAGCCCGTCCATGCGCACCTGCCAGGGTCGGATGCGCAGCGCCTGGGATGCGGAGGCGATGGATTTGTGGGACCCGAATTCATAGAAATTATTATAGCTGACAACGTCCTTCTCGGCGCTCAGCGGACGGTCGAGGACGAAAGCGTCGTTGCGCCGGACGGGGTAGAGGTGCGCCGACGGATCGGGTTCTGGCGGTGCGATCGGCTCTCCCAGCGGCGTCATGCCGTCCATGGCGCGAAAGGCGAACGGCGCTGCGAGAATTGCGCCGCCGATGCCGATTGCGGTCAGAATGCAGCGGCGATTGTAATAGGTGCCTTCGTCCGTGGCTTCCCTTTCGGAGATCGACCAGGACTTCTTCTTGTGAACTGGCAAGGGGGCTATCCTTTTCGGGAGGGCCAGGGGGCGGACAGAATGACGAGTGCTGCGCCGGGCGCGCCGAGGATCGACCAGGCCGGCCATTGCAGGATACCGACCATCAACGGATCCCAGAGGCCCGGATGCAGATAGCGCTGCACGATCGCCTGGGAGAGGTTCAAGCTGTAGGAATGGAGGCGAAACCAGAGTTCTCCCGCGGCGATCGTCCGATGACCGCCGGCACCCGCAGCCGCGAACTCGTAAACGAATGCCGCGAGCGCCAAGCCGAGAAGCAGGACTCCCAGTCCGAAAAGCCAGCGCCTCACGCCCTTTTGCCCCCTCGCCGGCCAGATCCTCGACATCACCGTCTCCATATGGTCGCCTCCTGATCGGCTCCACTTCGGACGAACCGGCGCCCGCTCGATAACAGGCCGGTCGATCGACGGATAGATGAACCTTCCTCAGGCGATGTAAAGCGCACGGCCCCTCACAAGCACGCGACGATCGAAACGAGCCCCGGCATTGTCTACGCGCCGCAGATCAAGACCTGGAGCATTCCTTTAGATCAGAGTAAGGGTGTTCACTTAAAAAGTTAAAAAATAGCTAATGCAGCCTTTTTTCTTGACTTATGGAGCCCGAATTAGGCGGAATAAAACGTTCGAAAGTTGATCGATCCCATCGGTGGATGACTTTCATGAATTGTCGTTGCCTCTGGGGATGCGGTCGGCAGGCCGTACTTGTCTCCGGATTGGCGAAGAGGCCGACAAACATCCCTGTTCCCATCCGGCGGAGTTGACGTCCACGTGTCCGACCTGCCTCCCGGCGAGGGCCCGCCCGGCCTCCGGCTGGGTCAGATCAAGCAGGCGCTGAGAGCTGAGGCCCAGACGCAGCCGGGTGCTGTCGTCGACAGGAACAATGCGTTCAACGCAGCACTCGCTCAGACCCCGGCACCGCCGACCGGATCGGAGGCCTCTGGTCGCGCCGATCTCGGCGTCAGACCCGACGTCGCCGTCCGTTCCGACGGCGCGGTTCGGGCGGATCTGCCGAACCGACCGTCGTCGGCGTTCGGCGCCGATGCCTCGTCCAAGGGAAACGCCGTCGCCAGCCCGGATGGCGCCTCCCGGCCCGCGGATGCCGCGAAGGTGATCGACGGCAGCAGGGCACCGGACGGTGCGAAGGTCATCGACCGCACGAAGACGGCAGATAGCGGCAGGGTCGAAGACGGTCCGAAGACGTTCGACGGCGCAAGGGCCGCCGACGGGTCCAGGGCATTCGGCGCCCCGAAGGCCGTCGACGGTGTTCGGACCGATCTGCCCGTGCTGCAGCTCGGCAGTTCCGACAAGGCCGTGAGCCTACTCCAGCGGGTTCTTTCGGCGCTTGGCTACGAGATGCTGCGAGCGGACGCACAGTTCGGACCAAAGACCGATTCCGCGACGAGGTCCTTTCAGGCCGCCCAAGGGCTGGTCACCGATGGTGTCGTCGGCAATAGGCAGACCTGGCCGGCGCTCGGCCAGGCCCTCGTCACGCGCCATGAAAGCATCGCGACCCTGGCCAGCGCCATGGGGGTCAGGCAGGCGGTGATCGGACCGCAGCTCGCCGACATGGGGCTGCTGAACACCGCGCTCGCGGAATTTGGTGATCGCACGGCGCCGCCCGTGCCGCATACGGCGGCTGCAGCCGGTCAAACGGCGAACGCAGAGGTCCGGGACGGCGGCGAGGTGACCTACACCGTACGTGGCGGCGAGACGCTGAGCGACGTGGCGCGCATGTTCAACCTTCCCGTCGCCGCACTGGTCGCCGCCAATCCCGAGCTCGCAAAACCCTATCTCATCCTGCAGGGGCAGCTGCTCATCCTGCCCAATCCGGCAAAGGAGCGACACTACCGACGCCCCCCGCGTCAGCTCCATCCGGCAGATCCCGACGGCCATCTCGCCGGCGCGAACATGAACCCAGCCTTCGTGCAGCTGGTCAACGGCATGATCGAGCGGCTGCGCGGCGAAGGCTACGATGTCAGGGTGATCGCGGGCTTTCGGAGTTTCGCCGAGCAGCGACAGCGGTTCGAACAGGGCCGGCGCACATCCGGCAAGCTCCTCACCAACGACGAAGCCGGCCATTCCTGGCACAATTACGGACTCGCCGTCGACATCGCGCTCAACGACGACGACGGCGGCCCCGCCTGGCCGGAGGACAGCTCGCCCTTCTGGCAGCGCCTCGGCGACATGGCCATCGCCCATGGCGCCGCGTGGGGCGGTTCGCTCGGACGCCCGTCCTCCCATGTCGAATTCCATCCGCGGCACGCCGCCGGCGATGCCCATCACTTCATCGAGGAGTTCGAGAGCCATGGTCTCGAAGGCGTGTGGGCGCGCGTGACGCCTGCGGTCCTGCCGGAAGGCGTTTGAACCTTCTCCCGAGAGATCACGAGCGGGCGGCGCTCTTCAGGATGTGTGCCTGCGTATCGACATAGCCCAGCCTGACCTCTTCGATATGAGCACCCAGATGCTCGTGCAGCTTCGGCAGCGCGTGAAACGGGATCGCCGGCATGGCGTGATGCTCGGCATGGTGCGCGTTGTTCCAGTTCAGCCAGCGCAGTGGTGCAGAGGTCACGACGGTACGTGTGTTCTTGAGCATGTCCGGAACCAGCGGGCAGGCGCCGTGCTCGGACATGCGGATGATGCGCATCACTGGCTCGCCGAGAACGCGCGGCAGGAGCCAGTATACGACGGCCGCCCAGCTCTGCAGGACGAGCGACAGGGCGGCGACCGCGAGATAGACGGACCAGATGATCCGGGCCTCTCGCTGCACCCGGGCGAGGCTGTTTGGCGGTATGAATGTCCGCTCCATCTCGGTGAACTTTCCGCGCGCGTGATTGAAAAGGTTCAAAAAATTTCCACGGAAGTAGGGGATCGCGGTCGCGAACCAGAGATAGCCCCTGACGCTGTAGGCTTCGGGAATGCGCTCCGGGTCGCGTATCGGGTCCTGGGTGAATTTGTGATGGGCGGCGTGTTCGAGGGTGAAATGAGTCGGCGGCAGCTGGAGAGCGAGGCCGGTGAACCAGGCGACCGATCGGTTCAGCCAGCGCGTGCGAAAAGCGGTGCCGTGGGTCGATTCGTGAAAAGGGGCGAACAGATGGACGATCACCACGCCGTGCAGGAACATCGCGGGCAGGATCCAGGCGCTGCCGGGCGCCGCCGCGACCAGCCAGCCGGTCACCAGCAGGGTGAAAACGTGCGCGCCCAGAAACGACAGACCCGGGCCGTCGCTTCGCTGGCGTAGCCGTCGCAGCTCGTCCGATGGGACCAGTTTTTGAATGTCGGCTGCGCTTCGATGTCGCTCCGCCATGTCGATCTCCGCAGGTCCTGATCGAAAGCGTCGATCAGCTCTTGAAGCCGTGCTATAGCGCCACGCTACAACATGAGCGCCGAAGCGCCGTCCGGCAACGGCGGACGGCGCTTCGGACCTGGCCGCAAGGGAGGGAGAAGGGGCATGCAGACACCCAATCCGACGAAGCATAACCAGTGGTATCCCTTCCAGAACCGGCCGCTGCCGCCTGCGGACGCCTCGGTCAACCCGGCGGTCGTGCCGCTGTTCGATGTCGCCAGGCTGCCGGCTTCCGCGCGCTTCGTCGTGGTCGGCGCAGGCGTGCACGGAATGTCCACCGCCTGGCATCTGGCGATGGCGCTGGAGGCATCGGGCAAGGGGAGGGGCAGTGACGTCGTCCTGATCGACAAGCAGGGTCCGGGGGCGGGCGCCACGGGCTTGGCGTGCGGCTGCGTGCGCAACCTCTACATGACCGGCCCGCTGCACGCGATCCTCCGAGAAAGCGTCGCCGTCTGGGAGAGCGATCCGGTGAATTTCGGCTTCCAGCAGGTTGGTTACGTCTCGGTGGGCGAGGCCAATCAGGAGGAGGACTATATCCGGCTGCACAGAAGCCAGAATGACCAGGGCTATCCGTCCGATCTTTATGTCGGCGCTGATGCGCACCGTTTTCTCACCTCGCTCTGGCCGGATTTCAAGACCGGGCGCTGCGACGTCGTCCTGCACGAAAAACCGAGCGGCTATGCCGGAACCCACATGGCCTGCTGGGGTCTCGATCAGAAATGCCGGCAATGGGGCGTGCAACGCGTCTACGGCGCCGAGGTAACAGGCTATCGTCGAGGCGGCGGAACCGTGACGGCCGTAGTCACGGACCAGGGTGATGTCCGTGTGGACGAGGCGATCGTCATCGCCGCCGGCGCCTGGATGCCGAAGCACTGGTCCTGGCTCGGCCATGGAGCGGCGCGGGACGTCACGTTTCCCGACGGCCATGTCGAAAAAAACATGGACATGTGGACCTACTGGCGGCTGCTCGAAGGCGAGGTCTATCTGCCGGATGGCGTCGAATTCAGAACCGCCGACGGCAAGGACAGCCCGGTCTTCCATGTCGAACTCATGGGCACGCCGGTGCTCGGCGACGACGGGCGCGAATTGAAAGACCACGTCTACTTCTACACGCGCTATGCTGCCGAACGCACCGGTCTGCCAGGCCTCCAAGGGGGCACCATTCCGATCAAGCTCGGCGCCGAAGCAGTGCTCGAGCCCTACGGTCATCTGAACGATCGCTACCAGGCCGACGACTGGTTCGCGGACTACTACTGCGCGACCGCGGCCCAGCTGTTCGGGCGGTTCGAGGGCATCCGGCCTTATTTCAAGGAGCGGCGAAACGGCGGTATCGGGGCGTTCACGCCAGACAACGTGCCGGTGTTCGACTGGGTCGCCGACAATGCCTTCATGACCGCCGACAGCAATCACGGCTTCAAGATGATCGGCGTCGGCAAGCTGGTCGCCAGGTTGCTGACCACGGGCGACCTGCCCGCCGAACTCGCCCCCTTCGCCCTTCGCCGTTACACCGAAGGCTGGACCTATGGCGACCGCAATTCCAACTGCCCCTGGGTCTGACCGGGACGCCGGTCGGCGTTGACCTGATCGAGTCCTCTTTGGGCGGCGTTGGTCAGGCGGGCAAGGGGAAACTGAATTTTCTCGATTGACAAATAGGAAAATATTCTTATTCTGGCGTTCTGTACTGTACGTCGAACTGCCGCCATGTTTTACAACTTTTGATGGTTTTCAGCAAGCGAGCAACTCCCGGCGCAGTTGATGTCACCATCATCAGGGCACCGTCGCCCCGAGCCCGTCACGTGATCGGTAAGCCGCGCCGCCGGCCGGCGGCCCGCTCGTCTTCATTTCAGGAGAAAGCAGCATGGTCAGTGCGATCGACGCCACCAAGCCCGCGGACGGCGTCCCCGCCGTCAAGGCGGATCTCAGGAACAATCTTTCGGCCGCCAAGAGCGAGATCGAGACGCTGCAGGGCGATCTCGCCGGCGTCTTCAGGCTGACGGTGAGCGTCGAGACGGCGGCGACGGTGGTGATCGAGGATGCGGACGAGCGGAACTATCTGGTCCTGCAATCGGGCGTCTCCAGCCTTGAAATTCCGGACAGCCTGGCGCTCGGCGTCGTTCTGAACGGCGTCAACGAGAGCGGCGGCGACGTCACCTTCGTCAACGAAGGCGGCGGCTCGACCGTGTTCGCCGGCGCGACCACGATCCCGAACGACAAGCCGTTCTCCGCCATCAAGACGGCGCCCCTCAAGGTTCGACTGATCGTCGGAGGCTGAGCATGGTCATCGCCGCCCGCTATATCGGAGCGCTCATCGGCTCGAACAACGTCCAGGCGACCATCCTGCACCGCTTCACGCTCAGTGACACCAGCGGCGCGGGTTCGAGCGGATTTTTCAGGCTCGGCCTCGCGTTCGAGAAAGGTGACGTGCCGAGCGGCAGCCTGCCGGTCGCGCGCCTGACCGACGGCACGCCGGTCCGGAGCGCCGTCATGGAGACCAACAGCTGGTCCGACGGCTCGCTCCGAAAGGCGACACTCGTCGGCGAGGTGCCGGGCGGCGTGCCGCTGGCGGCGACCGTCGAGATCACCGCGGAGGCGGGCAGCCAGGGCACGAGCGGCATCGATCCGTTCGCCTATCTGCAGACCAGCACCGACTTCAAGGTGCAGGTGACCAACCACAGCGGCTCGGTCAGCGGCAACCTGCCGAACCGCACCTACGTGCTCAACATCGCCCTGCTCGACACCTCCAGACGCGAGGTCCAGGCGGATACGCCCGTTTGCGTGCGCATTTTCGCATGGGGTGCGCCAGGTCCGGAAAAGCACCTGATGGGGCTGCATTATGTCGATCTCTGGCTCGACTCCGGCGGCCAGGTGGTCGGCGTCGAGTGGACGCCGGTGATGTCCCAGCACTGGTGGGTCGACGATCCCTTCGGCAATGGTGCCGCCCCCAAGGAGGAGCGGATCTACGATGCTGTGCTGGTGGACGGCGCGACCGAACTCGAAGGCTATGCCGGTCTCAATCACGCCTATTACTGTCAATGGGCCGGCCTCTACACCGGCAACGACGCGCAGCATGCAAGGCGTCTCTGGATCTCCAAGGGGGCGGCGATGCCCACGCTTCGCCTCGCCTACAGCCCGGACAGCAGGCGCCGCCTGATGCGTGCGGGCTACATTCCGCCGCTTGACCTGACTACGCGCTACACCATCCAGCATGGCCAGGACTACGACGCGCTCGGCACCAACGGCCACCGCGCCGCGATCAACGGCACCGGCGGCTATGAGGGCCGGGGCGTCGTCACCAACATGGACTCGATCGCTTTCACCGAGCAGACGGTCGAGCGCTGGCGCGCCGCCCGGGTCAGCGCCCAGGCGAGCCTCTCGGTGTTCCACCACATCAAGGATCATCGGCCAGCCTCGGGCGGCGCCTTCGGCGGCGACGCGAGCATGGGGATGTTTCCGCAGAAAATCGCAAGGCTGGGCGCTCAGGCCTACCCAGGTCTCGCGACCGAGACCATCGCGGTCACCGGTGTCAATGCCGAGCTGCCGGACGTGCCGCCGCAGGGCGGAACAGGCGCGTTCACGTCATGGGACGCCGCCCACCACACCGTCTACGGCTACATGATGGCCTTCGTCGAAGGCGAGCGTTATCTCGCCGATGCGGTCCTCGATCAGTTGTCCTATCTTAACATGCAGAGAGCGTTTGACGGCTTCGTCAGCAATCCGGCCGCGATCTGGGCGGTCGACCCGCCGAGGCGCGATCTGCTCTCCGTGCCTTCCACCCCGACCTACGGCTTCACCCATCTGCGCCACCGCCAGGAGCGCTCCTTCGGCTGGTCGCAATACAGCTGGGATCACGCCTATGCGCTCCTGGCCGACGACGATCGCCACCGACCGTTTCTTCTGAATTTACAGCAGACGACGAGTGATCTTCTCGAGGACAGCATCGCCTTCTTCCCGCCCTCGCAGCTCGAGACCGGCACCTATTGGATGCGCAATACTCCTGTCATCTCGGTTTTCATGAATGGTCTGTCCTCCATGCTGATCGAGCGCAGCAACCTTCTCACCGAACGTGCCTTTCCCGGGCATGTGCAGTTCGTCGACCTGCTCGCTCGCTACTTGCGCGATACGCTGATCCACAACCCCTATGCCAGCCGTTTCCAACGGCATCTCGCTTGCGTCGATGACAAGAACGCAACCCAATATGTCGACCGAAACGAGCGCTGGGCGGAAGTTGAGGCCACGGTCGAAGATATCGGCGGCTCGGGGACGACATTCACCGCGACGAATCGCTTCTTCGAGGGGGTCACTCCCACGGAAGGGGAGCCCTGCTACCTCAGCGATCCGACTGGCACGCAGCCCCTGCCGCCGGAGTTGTCCGCCGGCACGGTCTACTTTCTGGTCAACATTAGGGTAATCGACGATCGGAGTGCGTCCTGGCAGCTCGCTGCGAGCCTCGGCGGTGCTCCGCTCGCCGTGACGACGCCGAGCAATGCCATTCGCCATTATATCAGGCTGTCGGCGTTTTCGGCCTTCGGCTTCATTGGCGAAAACGGCGCGCATGTGCCCAGCGACGATAACTTCATGACGATCATGAATGCAGCGGTCGAGTATCACTACGGCGTGTCCGGAAAGGAGGTTTCGTCTAACGACATCGCGGACATCCGGTCATTCTTCGCGCCGAAAACTTTCGCCAAGTTTGCCAATTGGAATTTCAACGGTGACCTCCTGCGATAGCGATGTCGACCTCCGAAAGCGAGGGCGACTGAAAATTGATTTCATATGGAATTAAATCCTCTTTAGGTTTTATTCTTCAGTCGAGCCGTCTCAGTTTCCTTAGGTGCCGGTCTGTCGCCGAATGGTGAACCCATACGTTGATCGATTTTCCCATGAGCCTATTTGACTTCATCAGGACCTATCGATATCCCTGGGTCAATCCTGAACAGACCAGTTTCGCTATCATCCACACGCCGAGAGCCGGCTCGAACTATCTCGTGGAGCTCCTGGACAGCGTCGACGGCATCACCTGTCATGCGGAGATCTTCAGCCGGAAGTCGACCTATCTCAGTCGGCAATCCAACGTCGCTTATATCGATAGGGCGACGCGCGACCGCGACATCTGGGGGTTTCTTCGGCATCTCGTCCAGCATGCCGCCTCGGCCGATGCTTTCGGATTCAAAATCGGCTTTTACGATCTACGCCGCATGTTGATCTACGTCCTGTTTTCACGGCGTGTGCGCAAGCTGGTCGTTCGCAGCACGAAACCTTCTAGCCGCCTTCATATCGTCTAAGAAAGCGAACGAGTCCGGCGATTGGATCGCTTGGAGCCACAACGAAAAAACTGTTGAGGAAACAGGAAAAATTCAGATATCAATCAATAAATTTGCAGTATATTCAATAAAAAGAATCATATTCTACGCCTTTGTCAGAGTTATTGAAAAATTAACTCTGCAAAAACATATGTATATTTACTACGAGGATCTAATCGAGAAAAATATATATGGCGAGATTTTGGAATTTTTGCAGATCAGAAGTCGTGGTGTGCCATTGTCCAGAACAAGAAAGCAGAACAGCAGACCGATTCGGGCGCAGATAAAGAACGTCCAGCGCATCGATTTTTTCATGAGCTTGGTCGGGGCGAAATGGATGCTCAATGAATAGGGTGCGCCTTGGATGATGGAGTTTCTGCCGCAAGACAGCGATCGGCATAGCCGAGGAGCTGCTTCAAGTCCGGGCCTGGTGCAATCCGCGGATCACGATGCCGTCGGCCGCAGCATGGCCCGCGGCGCAGCCTGGATGGTGCTGATGCGCCTCGTGGTGCGCGGCGCCGGGCTGATCAACATGGTGATCCTCGCACGCCTGCTCATGCCGGAGGATTTCGGCCTGATCGCCATGGCGATGATCGTGGTCGGCGCCATCGACATCTTCAGCGAATTCAGCTTCGACGTCGCGCTGATCAAGAAGCAGGACGCGGATCGCGCCGACTACGACACGGCCTGGACCCTCTCGATCATCCGCGGGGTCGTGGTCGCCCTGGTCCTGCTCACTTTTGCGGCGCCGGCCGCCGAACTGTTCGACGAGCCCCGATTGGCGCCGGTGATCGCCGGCCTGGCACTCTCGCCGATGCTCGTCGGCTTTCAGAACGTCGGAATCGTCGACTTCAGAAAATCGCTGAACTTCCGCCGCGATTTTCTGTTCATGGCCGGTGCGAAGGTGACGGCGGTGACCGTCACGATCATGCTCGCTCTGCTCTGGCGGAACCATTGGGCGCTGGTCGGCGGCATGATCGGCGCCAGCCTATGGCGGGTGACGGCGAGCTACGCGATGCATCCCTTCAGGCCACGCCCGTCGCTCGCCCGCTGGCGGGAGCTGTTCGCCTTCACCAAATGGCTGTTGCTGCACAACATTCTTCTTTACTTCAGAAATCGCGCCGATCGTCTGGTGATCGGCAAGATGCTGGGGGCGTCGGCGCTCGGTGTCTACACGCTCGCGTTCGATCTCGCCAATCTCGTGACCAGCGAGCTGATGGCGCCGATCCGTCGGGCACTCCTCCCGGGCTACGCCAAGCTTACGGAGGACCCTCTGCGCATGCAGAGGACGTTCGTGGACGTGTTCGCCCTGACGCTATGGATCGGCGCTCCGATTCCAATCGTCATCGGACTCCTCGCGGAGCCGCTGGTCGGCCTGCTGCTCGGCGAAGGCTGGCTTGGGGTCGTGCCGCTGACTCAACTTCTGGTCGTCGCCGGCTTCTTCGGTCTGCTGTCCTCCGGCAGCCAGCCGGTCTATCTCGCCAAGGGGCGGCCGGAACTGCAAACCTATCTTACCGGTCTCGCTGCGGCTCTGCTCCTGCCTGCGATCGTCGTCGGCGTCGACAATGCAGGGGCCATCGGCGGGGCTATCGCGCTGGTTCTGGTGCAGACTCTGATCGCCCTGCTCGACGTCGCGATCGTGATCGGACTGCTCAAGCTCGACATCCGCGAGATCGTGGGCGCCTGCTGGAGAAGTCTCGTCTCCCTCGGCCTGATGACGGCGTCCGTCCACGCGATCGTCCGAGTCTGGCCCGAAGGCGGCGGGCCGATCCATGACGCCGGTCTTCTCGTAGCAGCGGCGATCGTCGGCGCGGCCGTCTATCTTGCGGGCTCGCTGCTGCTCTGGCGTCTCGACGGCGGCGGCCGGGGACCGGAACGTTATGCCGGGCACATCTTCGTCAAGGCATTGACGGCCGCCCGTGTCAGGCTGGCCTGAGCGGCGCTCGGCACGCCCTGTTCCTAGCCAGCAGCCATACTTGTCTTCGGCTCCTCGTCCTCGAAATAGGCGCGGCCAAGGGGCGAATGGCAGACGATGTCGCGAATGCGCGCCACGATGTCGGCATCGAGCTGCGTCTTCCATTTGTCGAGGGCACTGGTGATAGGCCGCTTGATCTTGAAATAGCCGATACGGCTGTCCGGAGCAGGGGGCGGACGGCTGATCTCGCCGATGAACCGCTCGGTCTGCGCGCCGAGACCCAGTCCCAGATGATCGAAGACCTGCCGTGATACGCGATCGACACTGAGGCAGAGGTCCTCGTAGCCGATCCGGAGATAGCCGGCGGCTCCCGTCATGTCGGCGGCGGCCTTGTCGTTCAGCAGCATCCAGCGATAGGCGGCCTGCTCCTCGAACGTCGCCGTCTTCATGGTCTCGAAGCTGAACGGGTATCTGGCCGACTCCGGCTGCGCGAACAGGGACGTCAGATAGACGTCGGTGCCCATCACCCCTTTCTCGATGCCGGACCGGGTCGAGGCGATGACTGCACAGGGATGTCTCAGGATGTGAATACACGCCATGTTGGGCGAGGCCTCGGCGAACAGTCTGGCACGCCCGAGCGCGCTCACCGATTTGATCAAGCAGAGCATGCCGTCGCCATCGCCGGCGATCAAATCGGGTAGAGAATCCGGGCGGGATAGCCGAAGAGATCGAACCGCCTTGGTCGACAGCACCATCGGCCGGAACGCCAGGTTGCTCATGCTGCTCCTGAACGCCTTCTGGAATACGGGAAGATGCCCGGAAGCTCGCAGGTGACGGCATTGCGACATCGCCTGCACGTAAGCCCGTGCTTTGGGCAGATGATGTTCCAGGTCCTCCCGGTCGATCAGGCTCGGCAGATCGCTCGGCAATACTGCGTCAGGTTCATGCCGATAGAGGACGTCTGGGGAGCTGTCGATCAGCTTGGCCAGAAAAGTGGTACCTGAACGGCCAAGTCCCATGACCAGGCCAAGGCGAGGCGATCGTCCGCTCATTCCATCACACCGATGATCCCCGAACCGACGACGCGATCGGCTGTCGACCTGAACACATGTTGAGCAGCCAAAGCGAGCTTATTGGTATATATTTTTCGTTTAATATTCAATCAAAAGGTTTTTCGAAACGTCATGACGGCCCCGAAATCGGGGCCGTCATGATTCCGCTGAGGTGATGGTTAGTTGAGATTGGCTGCGCGCGCCTTCCGCCGCCTCAGCATCAGGCCGGTGAGCACGAGGCCCGTGCCGAGAAGGCCGAGGGCACCGGGCTCCGGCACGCGGATTTCGCCGTCGAAGCTGGAGACCTTGGCGCCGTCGCCGTGGGTGATGCTGACGCGGATGCCGACCGAATAGGGGGCGCTGCCGTCGAGGAGCAGTTGGAGGCGCTCGCGGTCGGAAAAGGTGCCGGAGTTGATCAGCGTGTCGGCGCTGCCGGCGCCGACCAGCAGGCCGGCGAACGGATCACCATTGGCCGGGTTGATGAAGGCTTCGTAGTCGAGCGTGCCGTTGGTGGTGCCGCCGATCCCGAAGTTGATGTAGCCGGTCGGATTGGTGAAATCGAAGTCGGCGACCTCGATCGTCAGCGTGCCGGCGGTGAGCGAGCTGTTGATCGAATTCAGATCCAGGATCGTCGGCGAGCCGTCGAGGCGCGGCTGCGAGAGCGCGACCGTGCCGTTGACATCGAACGTGCTCAAGCCTTCGTCGAAGCGAAGGACGCCGTCGCCGTCGTCGTCCGTCACCACCGCGGACGCGCCGCCATCGTCGAGGGACAGGGTCAGAACAGCATGGGCATCGGAAGCGGTGAAAGTCGTGAGAGCCAGGAAAGCACCGATCGCCGTAGCGCCGGAAGTACTCAGCAGGGTACGAAGCATCTTCTTGCTCCAGAAGCTAAAGTTGCAAACTGGAAAAATAACTGCAGGTTTTGTGCCAATCGGATGAGACGGTCATGAAGGTAATGAAAACAATGGGTTGGGTGAGATCCTCGGGACGCCTGCAAAGACGCTCAAAATCTGAACTGTAAGATTTGAAAAACAGCTGTAAATTTTAGTGACAATCGTGTCGCATTCAGCCGGCGCGCGTCCCGACGATGGCCTGCTTCAGCCGGCGCAGCGGTCGCTCGGCTGCCAGCATCCAGTTGGGCAGCTGCACGGCGAGGGTGAGGATCCGGGGGCCCGGGCGGCCCAGCTCCAGCTTGTAGCGCTGATCGCCGCCCATGAAGTCATAGACGTCCATGCCGGCTTCGAGATGGCGTTCGATGCACAGCGCGTGGCAGACCAGACCGGGCTTCAGCCGGTTGTCGTCCTCGAAGCGAAATCCGCTGAAATAGTAGGAGACCCGGCCCCGATCCAGAAAGTTATAAAGAAATCCGATCGGCTCGCGGCCCGCGGAGACGCGCATCAGCTCGACCTTGCCGTCCGGCAGGCCGGCCCGGATGAGCCGCCGGTGGAACATCACGTAATAGGGAAACGCGAAGGCGCCGGGCTGGCCGCGCGCCGTCCAGCGTTCCTGATGCAGCCGCCCGGCGCATTCGAAGAACTCGAGTGCTTCGTCCACGCTCGATGCCGGCTTCACCTCGATCTCGCCGCGCTCGCGGTAGAGGGCGAGCGAGCGTCTGATGCGGCGTGCGGTCGAGCCGGTCAGGCTGTCCAGAAACGTCTGATCACGCCGCCTCAGCCTTGCGAGGTCGACGAAGGCGGAACCGGCCGAGGCGCGTTCCTGCACCGGCCGTCCGAGCGCTTCGATCTCGGCCCGGCATCCGCTCTCGATCCCGCCGAGCGCCAGCTCGCCGATCTCGTGCCCATCGATCTCGCGATGCTCGGCGAGGAAGCGGAGGCAGGCCCGGCGCACGGCGTCTCGGTGAGCGCGATCGATCAGAAAGTCGTTATATTCGATGGTGATCACGTCCTGGGCGGGATCGCCGGTCTGGTTCAGGAGCAGTGTCCGGACCGGCATGACGCGATGGCGCGTCCTGAGCACGGCGTGCACGAGACCGAGGCCGACCACCTGCCCTTCCAGCCTGGCGACCAGCAGTCGGGGGCGGCAGGGAATGGTCTTGAGCCAGGTGCCGATCCAGGTCCAGGACAGAAAGAAGGACCGGTCGGCGCGTGTTTCGAGATCCTGCCAGATCTCGGCGAGCCGCTGCAGCGGAGGCAGGGGATCGAGGCCGACCTGGACCGGGAGCGTCAGCGGGTTCGGCGTCTTTGATCGAAGGGCGATGGGCATGGCTGGTAACTAGCCAAAAAATATTATTTTGTGTCCTGTAAATTGTATTTTTAGTTGTTTATCCTGGCGATTGTGGCTTTTCGATCGGTGGCCAAGATCGAGGTGTTGGCTTGAAGATTCTGTCGATCACGACGCTCTACCCGAACGCCGAGCGCCCGACCTTCGGCGTGTTCGTGGAGAATCGCCTGCGCCGGCTCGCCGAGACCGGTGGAGTCGAGCTTCGGGTGGTGGCGCCGGTGCCCTGGTTTCCCTTTCGTCACCGGACCTTCGGTCTCTATGGCAGCCACGCGCGTGTGCCGAAAAGGGAGCGCCGCCACGGCATCGAGATCACCCACCCGCGCTACGTCCAGCTGCCCAAGATCGGCACGCATCTCTCGCCGTTCCTGCTCTATCTCGCTTTGCTTCGCCATGTGCGCGAGGTGATTTTGCCGGCGGGCGACATCGATCTGATCGACGCCCATGTCTATTTTCCCGACGGCGTCGCCGCGCAGTGGCTCGCGAACACTCTCGGAAAGCCGGTGGCGGTCACCGCGCGCGGCACGGACCTCAATCACTATCCGAGCCGCTACCCCCTGGTCGGAAGGATGATCAAAAGAGCCGCCCGCAAGGTGGACGCCTCGATCACTGTCTGTGCGGCGCTCAAGGATGCGCTGGTCGGTCTCGGCGCCGAGCCGGCGCGCGTCCACGTTCTGCGGAACGGGGTGGACTTGGTTCAGTTCCGGCCCGCCGATCGGGTGGCGGCTCGCCGGCGATGGGGGCTCGAGCGCACCACCCTGCTGTCCGTCGGCCATCTCATCGAGCGCAAGGGCCACGACCTCGTCATGCGCGCTCTCGCACGTCTGCAGAATATCGATCTGGTCATCGCGGGCGACGGTCCGGAACGCTCCCGCCTGCTGCGCCTTGCGGCTGAACTCGGCGTCGCGCACCGAATCCGCTTACTCGGCGTCGTCGACCAGCAGGATCTGCCTGGCCTTTACGAGGCTGCGGACCTGCTCGTGCTGGCCTCCTCGCGGGAGGGCTGGCCGAACGTGCTGCTCGAAGCGCTCGCCTGCGGGACACCGGTGGTCGCGACGCGCAACTGGGGCACGCCGGAAATCGTGCGCTCGCCGGAAGCCGGTCGTCTCGTGGAGGAGCGCACGCCGGAGGTGCTCGCGGACGCTATCGTCCTGCAGCTCGGCGCCATGCCGGACCGTGCTACGACCCGAAGCTACGCCGAGGCGTTTTCCTGGGACGACACGACGGCCGGGCAGCTCGAGCTGTTCTCGTCCTTTCTCGCAGAAGGCCGGTCCCGCCTCGCTGCCTAGCGAAGCACCTCGGGGTTCAGCAGCAAATGATCGCCAGGATTGTCGCCGTCCTTGATCGCGAGCACGCTGTCGATGCAGCGTTCGAGCATCAGCTCGACCGCCTTGTCGCTGACGCCGGCGCAATGCGGCGTGAGGATGACGTTGTCGAGCTTGCGCAGCGGTGAGGCTTCCGGAAGCGGTTCGACCGTGACCACGTCGAGACCGGCGCCGGCGATCGTTTTCGCGCGCAGAGCCTCGATCAGATCCGGCTCGTTCACGAGGCCGCCGCGCGCGGTGTTGACGAGGCAGGCGGACGGCTTCATCAGCGCCAGCCTGCCGGCGTCGATCATCTTGTCCGTGAGCGGTGTGTGCGGCGCGTTGACCGAGGCGAAATCCGCCTCGCGCAGCAGCGTCTCCAGGTCGACCATCTCGATTTTGTGCGCCTCGGCGAAGGCGGGATCCGGCGCGATGTCGTTGGCGAGGATGCGCATCTCGAATCCGGCGCAGCGCCGGGCGAGCGCCCGGCCGATCCGTCCGAGCCCGATGATCCCGACCGTCGACTGCCAGAGCGACGGGTGAAAATGCGTCGCCCAGCGGCCGCCGAGGATCTCCTGATGATAGGTGGCCAGCTGGTTGGCGAGCGCTGCGATCAGCGCGAAGGCATGGTCGGCGACCGCCTCGTGATTGGTGCCGAACGCCATGGCGACCGGCACCTTGTGGCGGGTGGCGGCATCGACGTCGATCATGTCGTAGCCAACGCCTACGCGCGCGATGACCTTCAGTGACGCCGCCGCGGACAGCGTCGTCTCGTTATAGGGTTCGGAGCCCGCGATGGTGGCGTCGACATCGTGAATGGCGTCGATCAGCTCGGTTTCGCCATAGGCGCGGCCCAGACGGTTGAATCGGACCTCGCAGCCCGCCTCGCGAAGGCGATCGAACATGTCGGCCGACCTGTCCTTGAACCAGGGAATCGTGACCAGGACCTTGAAGCTCATCACAGGAACTCCCGCCCGGCAAAGGGTGCAGCTGTACGATCGTGAATGAGGAATTCGATCATGACGACGGGCGTCTCCTGGCATGGTGGTCGGTCTCGACGCTGCCGATTCACCTACCAGCGTGCATGCGGCATCACAAGCCATGGTCCTACTGCGCAAGGCTGGTCGGCGACGGCGATTCGCGCGATTTCGCGGCTCTTTGCTGTTGTGCGCCACTTCGGATCGCGTTTAGCTTCTAGCCATCTGTCGGGAGGCGGCCGATGGCTGGCCTGCCGCTCGGTCGGTCACGGGGCGCGTTGGGGGCGCTGGAAACGGGATGCGTTCACGGGTTTGGACAACGGCGGCGCTCGTTCTCGCCGCCTGCGATCAGGGGACCGTACCCGCGTCCGATGCGACATGGGCGAGCCCCATCGGCCGGGTCGTGGCCACCGACGATGCGTTCACCTATCAAACCCTGGACGGCGCCGGTCCGGACGATGGCAGGATGACCTGGGTATCGGTCGACGATGCCGGGATCGATCGTGCGATGCGCCTCGAAACCCTGATCCAGCCGCCGACCGTGGAGAGCCTGCAGGCCCGTGCCGCCACGATCGGGGCCATCGAAGGCGGCGGCAGCTGCTGGCTGCATGTCGAAGCGCGCGCGGTCAAGCCTCAGGTCGAGCTCGGCCTCGGCCGGCTTTCGATCATGGTTCGTCCCGTCGGCGATCCGAAGCTTCCGTCTCTTCTGGAGCGCACGGTCTATGTCGAGCCGGTCTGGACGGCGGTCGATTTCTCCTTTGCGGTGCCGTCCGCGATCGAGGCGGGAGGGGCTGAGATCGTGTTCGGCGTCGGCACCCAGCTGCAGATCGTCGATCTTGGTGGCGTCTTCATGCGTTGTTTTGACGATGCCGGTCTCTTTCCGAACCTTCCGGAAACGACGTTCAGCTATGCCGGCAGGGAGGAGGACGCGCCCTGGCGCGCGACGGCGCAAAAGCAGATCGAGCGCTATCGAAAGGGTGATCTCAAGATCGAGGTCACCGACGTCGACGGCCAGCCGGTGCCGGACGCCGAAATCCATATTCAGATGGCCGAGCACGCCTTCCAGTTTGGAACGTCGATCGACTCGACCGTGCTGGCCGGCGCGGTCGAAGGCGGGGAAGGGGGGCAGTCGGCCCTGACCGGCGCCTATCGGAACCATCTGCCCGAGCTGTTCAACACGGTCACCTTCGACGACAGCCTGCGCTGGACGGCCTGGAACGATAACGCCCGGCGCGCCACGACCGAAGAGGCGCTCGCCTGGGTGCGTTCCCTCGGCCTCGGCCTGCGCGGTCGCGGTCTCGCCTCCGCCGGGTTCGCCGACCTGCCGCCGGCGCTTCTGGAAGAGGGCGACCGACCGGCGCGGATCCGCGATGCCATGCGCGCCGGCGTCACCGAGACCGCGGGTGCCCTCGCGCCGCAGATCGAGGCATGGGATGTGGTCGATCGGCCGCGCGACCACCACGAGATTCTCGATCTGGTCGGACGCGAGGAGATGGCGGTCTGGTTCAGGCTGGCCCGTGACGCGGCGCCTGAAGCGAGGCTGGCGCTGAGCGAGAGTGACATTCTCGCGGGCGATCGCATGGCGGAGCTGGCCACGCTGATCGGCGGCTTCCTCACCGAGAACGTGCCGATCGATCTGATCGGCGCCCATGGCCGCTTCGAAACCCAGCCGCCGCCGATCCAGGTGCTGAGCGATCGCCTCGACCAGCTCGCAAGCTTCGATCTGCCGCTGGTGATCACCGCCTTCGACATGGTCACCCCGGACCAGGCCCTGCAGGCGGATTTCACGCGAGACTTTCTGACGCTGGCGTTCAGTCACCCTTCGGTCGAAGGCTTCGTTTTCGAGCGGTTCTGGGAGGAGCCGGAGGCGCCGCAGAGCGCTGCTCTCTATCGCCGGGACGGCACCATCGGCCCGATCGGCAAGATCTACCGCGATCTCGTGCTGCGTGACTGGTGGACCGATATCGTCGCGTCGAGCAATGTCGAGGGTGAACTGATCAGCAGGGTCTTTCAGGGCGACTACACCGTCTCCGCGCGCAAGGACGGCCTGAGCGCCACGGCGGTACTGACCGTCGGTCCCGAAGGTGCCGAGATATCTTTGGAGCTCGCCGAGGCGTCCGAGGGTGACCGCGCCCTCTGAGGCTCAGTAGGCGAACTCGCTGAACACCGGATCGATGCTGCCCTGCCACCGCCCCTCGAAGGCCTTGAGCTTGTTCTCGGCAGGCGTGAAGCCGCGATCGACGACATGTCGAAGGAAGGTCAGGAACTGGCGCTCGTCCTGCGCCGCCCAATCTTCTTCGGCGCGCGCCTTCAGCCCGTCAGTGGCGATTTCGATCATGGTCCGGGCGAGATCCAGCACCGTGTCGTCGCGAAACGGTGTAGCGAGCGCGGTCCGCGGCACCTGATCGCGAAGGACCTGGTGCTCCTCGATGGTCCAGTCCTTCACCAGGTCGTAGGCGGCGTCCAGACTCGGCTGATGGTAGAGCGTGCCGACCCAGATCGCCGGGAGCGCGCAGAGGGAGCGCCAGGGGCCGCCGTCGGCGCCGCGCATTTCCAGGAATCGCTTCATGCGCACTTCCGGGAACAGCGTGGTCAGATGGTCGTCCCAGTCGGTGAGTGTCGGCACCTCGCCCGGCAGGGCCGGCAGCCTTCCGTTGAGAAAGTCACGGAAGCTCTGGCCGCTGGCGTCGATATACTGTCCGTCCCGGTAGACGAAATACATCGGCACGTCCAGGGCGTGCTCGACATAGCGCTCGAAGCCCATGCCGTCCTCGAACACGAAGGGCAGGATGCCCGTGCGGTCGGGATCAGTGTCGGTCCAGATATGGCTTCGATAGCTCAAAAAGCCGTTGGGCTCGCCGTCGGTGAAGGGGCTGTTGGCGAAGAGCGCCGTGACCACCGGCTGAAGGGCGAGGCTGACCCGGAATTTCTGCACCATGTCCGTTTCCGAGCCGAAATCCAGATTGGTCTGGATGGTGCAGGTTCTGAGCATCATGTCGACGCCGAGACTGCCCTTTTTCTGCATGTATTCGCGCATGATCTTGTAGCGGCCCTTGGGCATCCAGGGGATGTCCTCGCGCCGCCATTTCGGCTGGAAACCCATGCCGAGCATGCCGACGCCGAGCGGTTCCGCCACGGTTCTGACCTGATCCAGATGCTCGTGGACCTCCGAACAGGTCTCGTGCAGCGTGCGCACCGGCGCCCCGGAAAGCTCGAACTGTCCGCCCGGCTCCAGGCTGACGCTCGCCCCGTTTTTCTTGAGCGCGATCGGCAGCTCGTTTTCGAAAACCCGCTCCCAGCCGAACTGATCCGCGAGCCCGTCCAGCAAGGCGCGGATGCCGATGTCGCCGTCATAGGGGAGGGGCTTCAGATCCGAATGCGCATAGGCGAATTTTTCGTGCTCCGTGCCGATCCGCCACTCCGCCTTCGGCTTGCAGCCGGCTTCCAGATGCTCGATCAGCTGCCGATAGTCGGTGATCGGCGCGCCCTTCTCCGCGGGTGGTGCTGACATCCCCGTCCTCCAAAAACGGCCGCCCCGAGGCCGGTTTGTTGCCGGTCGGTAGCTGAGCGGCATTGGACGCGCACGTCAAGCCGGGGGGCGGCCATATGGCACTGGCGGCGAGCAGGTCGTCATAGTGCTGACAGAAATCGGCTTTCCTGTAATCTGGGCGTCTTTCGCGGATCGTCCGACAGACCCAAGGGATCGCTGAATGCTGGAATTCGATGCGGAAACGACGCGCCTTCTCGAGCTTGCCTATCAGGGCTCGGATATCACGCGCAGGCGCCGGGCGTCGTTCGACATGCTGCGAGCCCGGCCTGCGGAGACCATTCTGGACATCGGCTGCGGCAACGGGCTGCTGACCGTCGAGCTGGCACGGGCGGTGGGCCCTCGGGGAAAGGTGATCGGCGTCGATCCGAGCGACGAAATGCGAAAGCCGGCCGTCGCCCGCTGTCAGGATTTGGAGTGGGTCGACATCGTCGAGGGAACAGCAAACGCGCTGCCCGTCGGGCATGCAGCCGTCGACAAGGCCGTCTCGGTTCAGGTTTTCGAGTATCTGGACGACATTCCGGGGGCCGTGCGCGAGGCTTTTCGGGTGTTGAGGCCGGGCGGGCAGCTGGTGATCGGCGACATCCACTTCGACAGCTTCGTCTGGTTCAGCGATCATCCCGAACGCATGAGGCGCATGATGGATTCCTGGGACCATCATCTGACCGAGCGCTGTGTTCCCTCCATGCTTCCCAGCCTCCTGGAGAACGCCGGCTTCGTCGTCGACGACGTCTCTCCGTTCACCCTTTGCGATCATGTACTTAGAGCCGACGGTCTCGCCGGCATGATGATCCGCCTGATGACGCGCTACGCCGTCGCCCATGGTCACTTTTCGAAGGAGGAGGCCGAGGCCTGGGGCGACGAGCAGTCGCGACTCGCTGAACAGGGCCGTTTCTTCTTCTCGATCACCCATTTCGTGACCAGCGCGCGGAAGCCTTAAACTGGGGAGCGTGACGACCGCCATCCAGACGGCCTAGTATATCGGAAACTTCCGGCAGAGCGCCGTCGCATCTTCCTTGACCTTGGCCTCCACCGCCTGGTTGCCTTCGGGACCGCTGGCGGCCAGCCCGTCCAGAACCTCGGCGATCATTTTTCCGACCTTTTCGAACTCCGGCACGGTGAACCCTCGGGTGGTGCCCGCGGGCGAACCGAGGCGGATGCCCGAGGTGATGGTCGGCTTTTCCGGATCGTCGGGCACGCCGTTCTTGTTGCAGGTGATGTGGGCGCGGCCGAGCGCGGTTTCGGCGTCCTTGCCGGTCACGCCCTTGGGGCGGAGGTCGACGAGAAGGACATGGGTGTCCGTGCCGCCGGACACCAGGTCGAGGCCGTTTTCCTTCAGCGTCTCGCCAAGCGCCTTGGCGTTGTCGACGACCTGCTGCGCATAGACCTTGAACTCGGGCTTGAGCGCCTCGCCGAAGGCGACGGCCTTGGCGGCGACCGCATGCATCAGCGGTCCACCCTGGAGGCCTGGAAAGATCGCCGAGTTGATTTTCTTGGCGATCGCCTCGTCGTCGGAAAGCACCATGCCGCCGCGCGGGCCGCGAAGGGTTTTGTGGGTGGTCGTGGTCGCGACATGAGCATGCGGGAAGGGCGAGGGATGGACGCCCGCCGCCACCAGGCCCGCGAAATGCGCCATGTCGACATGGAGAAACGCGCCGACCTCGTCCGCGATCTTTCTGAAACGCGCGAAGTCGATCACGCGGGGATAGGCCGAGCCGCCGGCGATGATGACCTTCGGCTTGTGCTCCCGGGCGAGCGCCTCGACCTGGTCGAAGTCGACGAGATGCGTGTCCGGCGTCACGCCATATTGCACGGCGTTGAACCATTTGCCGGAAAGGTTCGGCCTGGCGCCGTGGGTCAGGTGGCCGCCGGCGTCCAGGCTCATGCCGAGGATCGTGTCGCCGGCCTTGGCGAGACCGAGCAGCACCGACTGGTTCGCCTGCGAGCCCGAGCTCGCCTGCACGTTGGCGAAACCGCAGCCGAACAGCTTCGTCGCCCGGTCGATGGCGAGCTGTTCGGCGATGTCGACATACTGGCAGCCGCCGTAATAGCGCCGGCCCGGATAGCCCTCGGCGTATTTGTTGGTGAGCACGCTGCCCGCGGCCTCGAGCACCGCCCTGCTCACGATGTTTTCGGACGCGATCAGCTCGATCTCGTCCCGCTGACGGCCAAGTTCCTGCTGAATCGCCGCGTGCAGCTCGGGATCCGTCTCGGAAAGCGGGGCGGCGAAGAAGGCGTCGGTCGAGGACATCTGGACGTTCTCTCAAGAAAAAGGCGGTCGGGGCAGCGTGATGGTTTTCTCCTACAGTCCGTGAACCCGATCATCAAGGGTCCGGCCGTCGAAGATGGGGAGCCTCGAGGGCGGGCCCATCCCGCGCCCGCCCTCGAAGGGTCTCAGACGGTCGATCTGAACGCGCCGAGCGCTGCCTCGATCTCGGCCAGCAGCTTTTGCTCGGGCTCGCTGAACTGCTCGCCGCCGAAGCCTAGAAATCCGCCCTCCGAGGCTGACATGGCGACTTTTTCCGCGACCGAAAGCGCCCATTGCTTGTATTCCGCGGCCTCGGCCGGTGGTGCCTTCGCACCCAGCAGCGCGGCCGCCTCCCTGCAGTCCGCGACCGCGAGCGCCGCCATGTCCTCGCGCGAGGCGACGCCTTTCGCCTTCATCCGCGCGGACAGCCATTCGCGGGTCTTTTCGGCTTCGCTCATGGCGGCGCCGACACCGCCGTCGACACTGGGAAGAAGGCTCTGGATGAGAGCGTTGTCCGGATAGGTCTTCACGCCGTCGAGAACCGATCGGGCGCTCGCGAACATCTCCTTGCCGGTACCGAAGAAGCCGCTCTTGCCGGCCATCGACATGGCCGAGCCGATCATGTGCGGCACGCCTGCGAGCAGGTGCAGTTCCTCTTCGCTGTAGCTGGTGGTCATTTCATTTCCCTCCGTGGCGTCAGAGCGCCGAAGTCACGATATATTCCTTCAACGTCCTTTCCCCCCTTGATGTTCCTTCGATCATGGCCCCTGGCAATGCCGATCGGATCCTGGACGGCGGAAAAATCCACGCATCGGCCTCGATGTGTGGCATGCTCGATGCGGGTGTTTCGTTCAGGAGGGGCAGCCGCCATGCGGTCCAGCGATCGAGGAGGTGCACCGAGCCTGGGGATTCTCATGCTCGACACCCGCTTTCCGCGTGTGCCCGGCGACATCGGCAATGCGGAGACCTTCGACTATCCCGTACGCTATCGGGTGATCGAGCAGGCGACCGTCGACAGGATCGTGACCGCCGCAGGCCCGTCCGATGCCTTGATGGACCGGTTCGTGGAGGCCGCGTATCGGCTCGCCGAAGAGGGCGCCGGCTGGCTCACGACGAGCTGTGGCTTCATGGCGATCGCGCAGAAGACGTTGACCGCACGCTGTCCCGTGCCGGTACTGACATCCAGCCTTTGCCAGATTCGGCTGGTGCAATCCACATTGCCGGCTGGCCGTCAGGTGGGGGTGGTCACTATCGACAGCCGTGCGCTGACGGCGGCCCATTTCGCCGGCGTCGGCGCGCCGACCGATCTGCCTGTCGAGGGGATAGAGTGCGGGCGGGAGCTCGCGCGCGTCATCCAGAACGATCTTGGCACCCTCGATTGCCGCGCGGCCGAGGCGGACGTCATCGATGCCGGCCATCGGCTGCTCGCCAAGGCACCTGATGTCGGCGCGATCGTGCTCGAATGCACCAATATGGCGCCATACGCGCGGGCGCTGGCCGATGCGGTTCGCCTGCCGGTCTACGACATCATCGGCCTGCTCGGCTGGTGGCGGCGCGCCCGCGCACCGCGGTCCTTCGCCGCCCCGGGAAATGAGCCCGGCTCCTCGTCTTCGATCGAAACCGTCTGATCGAGGCGCTCGTGCCGCCGGGCGGGTCGATGGCGGCAGCTGTGGACAACTGTCTCTCGTTCACTCCGCCGCCATGACAGGCGCGATACTCACTTCGCGCCGTGCCCAGGCCGGGAAGGTCTCGTGCGGCATGGGCTTGGTCAGGAAATAGCCTTGAGCGAAGCCGCATCGGTTGCGCTGCAGGAAGGTCCATTGTTCCCTTGTCTCGATCCCCTCGGCGACGACGTCGAGATCGAGCGCGCTCGCCATCTTCAGGATGGACGTGACGAGGATCTCGATGTCCCGGTCGTGGCCGACGCCATGCATCAGGCTCTGGTCGATCTTGAGGGTCTCGAAAGCCAGGCGTCTGAGGCGGGCCAGGTTCGAATAGCCGACACCGAAGTCGTCGACGGCGAAGCGAACCCCGTTGGCGCGCAACAGCGCCACCTGCCGATCGATGCACGCGCTGTCGCCCATGATCGTGCCTTCGGTGACCTCGATAACGAGATCGTGGGGATCGAACCCCGCATCGGCGATCTGGCCGAGCATCCATTCGCCGAAGTCGTCGGTTTCCAGCTCTTCCATGGAAATGTTGACGGCCAGGTGCAGGGTGCGTCCCCGGACCGTCGGCCAGGCGTGGGTGGATTGCAGGGCATTTCGAATCGTCATGCGGCCCAGCTCAGGCATCAGTCTCGCCTCTTCGGCGATCGACAGAAATCTGTCCGGCGTCAAAAGTCCCTCTCTCGGATGCTGCCAGCGGACGAGCGCCTCGGCACCCACGAACTCTCCTGTCGAAACCGAAAACAGAGGCTGGAGGAACAACCGGAACTGGTTCTCCTCGATGGCCCGCCGCAGATCGCGCTCAAGCGACACACGCTGGAGCGCCATCTCGGCGATACCCGCGTCATAGAAGCGGTAGGTGCTGCGGCCTGCATGCTTGGCCTGATACATCGCTGTATCCGCATGCTTCAGCAGATCCTCGGGCATGTCTCCGTCCTTCGGAAAACAGGCTATCCCTATGCTGGTTCCGACGAATGTCACTTCACCCCCGAGTTCGAACGGATCGGCGAGGGACCCGATGATCCGCTCGGCGACGATCGCCGCGTCCTCGCACTTCGAGAGATGCGGAAGCATGATGGTGAACTCGTCGCCGCCAAGCCTGGCGACGGCCGCTGGCGGTTTGTTCGCTGCGGGCCCGTCCTCCTCCGGGTAGGCGCGCAGCAGCGCGATTCCGTCCGAGTCGCGAACGCAGTTCCGAAGCCGCTCGGCAAACGCGGCGAGAAGCTGGTCCCCGGCGTCATGTCCGAGGGTGTCGTTGACGTGTTTGAAACGATCGAGATCGAGGAAGAGCACCGCCGCGTGTTCGCCTCTTCGCTTGCCATCAGAGATCATCCGCTTGAGATGCTCGTGAAACCAGGCGCGATTGGGCAGGGCGGTCAGCTTGTCCCGGTAGGCCAGCTCGTGAACTTCGTCGATGCTCTTGCGGAGCGCGTCGAGCATCACATTGAAGGATCTGGCCAGTTGTCCGAGCTCGTCGTTGGAATCGAGTTCGATGAACTGGTCGAGCTCGCCTTGCGCCGCCCGGTCCGTCGAAGCGATCAGGACGTCGAGGGGTTCGGTCAGTCTCCTGGCGATCAGGACGATCAGGACCATCCCGAGAAGGACGATGAGAGGGCCGACGATGAGATTGCGCAGCCACACGACGCGCAGATCGCGATCGTAGGCACCCAAAGGGATTCCGAAGCGAAGCGTTCCCAGATGACGGGTTCCCATTCGGACCGGGATCGCGATGTGCTCGATGTCGCCGCTTCGCGTTCTCTGCATGCGCCCGTTGGCACGCGCACCCTCGACGAGGCCGGTATCGATGATGTCGAGGTCCTCGGCCGACCTGCCGCCGCCTGCGACCAGGACGGTCGCGGCGTCGTCGACGACGTAGACATAGTCGACATAGGGCTGGCGCTTCAGATCGTGATACACGGATTCGAGCTCTGACAGGCGCATGGCGTCGAGATTGGAGGCGGTCAGATCCGCGATCAGCATACCGAGATGTGTTGCCTTCTCGGTCAGGCGCTGCCGCACGAGGTCGAGTTCGATGTTGACGTTGACGACGATCGCGATCGCGACGAAGAGGCTCAGCAGCGAACCGAAGATCAAGGCCAACCGGTGCGCGAGGCCGAAGGTCAGAGATTTATAGCCTCGGACGAACCAGCCATCGGCGGATGCCATGGTCGATCCGTCGATCAGAGCATGCTCCTGGCGTCGACCGGTGCCAATGCCGTCAGGCTGTCATGTTCGGGCGTGAGGATCGGTTCGTCCTGATGGGCCTTGTCGGCGCCGGCTTGGCCTGAAGCCGGTGTTCCGGCCGATCTCCCGGCGGCATCGGCGATGTTCAGGTCCACGGCCGGCGTGATAGCGAAAGGACGACTTTGCACACAACACTCCTTGGCATTGTGTTTTCCGTTTAGTCGGTTTTGATGAAGAATCTCTTAATGGCCATATCGGAATCGGAGCTCCATTCTCCACCTTGCGGAGTGATCCATCGGGAAAAAACCGTTGGCGATCGCGTCAAAACCGGCCAGCATGAGAAAAGGTCACGATCGAACGAAAACGAGGAGGCTTCTCGGTGAAAACGCTCTCATTTCTGACAGTTGCCGCGCTCACATCCGCTGCCGCGGCTCCGCTTCTGGCTGCCGAATCCTGGGACATGCCCATGGCGTATCCCGAGAACAACTTTCACACCGAGACCGGTAAGGCTTTCGCCGACTGCGTCGCAGAGGTCACAGGCGGCGAATTCGAACTGGTGATCCACGCCAATGGATCGCTGTTCTCCGGCAGCGACATCAAGCGCGCGGTCCAGACCGGCCAGGCGCCGATCGGCGAGCGCCTGCTGTCCGCGCATCAGAACGAGAGCCCGATTTTCGGCGTCGATTCCGTACCGTTTCTGGCAACCGGCTATGACGCCTCGGTCAAACTTTGGGAGATCGCGAGGCCGACGCTCGAGGAGGTGCTGGATCAGCAGAACCTGGTGCTTCTCTACTCTGTGCCTTGGCCGCCGCAGGGGATCTACGCCAAGAAGGAGCTGACCTCGGCCGCGGACATGGAGGGCGTCAAGTTCCGAAGCTACAACAATGCGACCGCACGCATGGCCGAACTGATGGGCGCCGTGCCCGTGCAGATCGAAGCCGCCGAACTCAGCCAGGCGCTGGCGACCGGCGTTGCCGAGAGCTTCATCTCATCCGGTTCGACCGGCTACGACGAAAAGGTCTGGGAGCACCTGACCCATTGGTATGCGACCGATGCCTGGCTGCCTCGCAACTACGTGTTCGTCAACAAGGACAGCTGGTCCGGCCTGGACGCAACGACTCAAGGGGCGATGCAGGATTGTGCAGCCACGGCCGAAAAAGCCGGCACGGCGAAGTCGATGGAACTGGCCGAATGGTACAAGGAGCAGCTGACCGCCAACGGCATGAGCGTCCAGCCGCCCGGAGAACAGCTTCGGGCCGACCTGCTCGGCATCGGCGAGACCATGACCGCCGAGTGGCTTGAATCCGCAGGTGACGACGGCAAGGCGATCGTCGATCAGTTCAAGGCGGAGTGAGGGCAGGGCCGGACGGGGCGGAGTGACGAGCCCGCCTCGACTCGGGCCTCGCAAGGCCATGGCAGGTCTCGAGAAACTGCGCATGTGGCTGGATCGGCTCTACGATCTTGCCGGCGGGCTGGCGGCGCTTTGCCTGATTGCGCTTCTGATCATCATATGCCTTCAGATGATCGCCCGCTGGAGCGGCATGATTTTCCTCGGCTCCACCGCCTATGCCGGCTACTGCATGGCGGCCGCATCGTTTTTCGCGCTCGCCCACACCCTCAATCACGGCGGCCATATCCGCGTCTCGCTGCTCTTGAATCAGCTGGGCCGCTTTCGTCGCGCGGCGGAGATCTGGTGCTTCGGCCTAGGTTCGATGCTCGCCGTTTTTCTGGCCTTCTACGCGATCAAGGCGGTGCGCGTGTCCATCATGCTGAACGACATCTCGCAGGGGCAGGACGCGACGCCGATCTGGATTCCGCAGCTGCCGATGGCCGCCGGCGCAACGCTGTTCGCCGTTGCCATGATCGATCGTCTGATCCGCATCCTCGCGGGTGGCAGCCACGAACTCGGGAAGGGGAGCGTCGAATGAGGGGCGGGGCCGCACCCTCGGCCCGAGGCCTCGCGGAGCGCCTCCATGGATGAGATCTATCTGACCGGGCTGTTCCTGTTCGTGCTGTTTTTGCTGCTCGGTACGGGCGTCTGGGTCGGGCTGGCGCTGCTCGGCGTCGCCTGGTTCGGCATGGAATTGTTCACCTCCCGCCCGGCCGGCGACGCCATGATCACGACCATCTGGCGGGCCTCGTCCTCCTGGTCCCTGACCGCCCTGCCTTTGTTTATCTGGATGGGCGAGATCCTTTTCCGAACGAGACTGTCCGAGGATATGTTCAAGGGTCTTTCGCCCTGGCTGGCCAATCTGCCGGGACGGCTCCTGCACACCAACATCGTCGGCTGCACGGTCTTCGCGGCGGTTTCAGGCAGCTCCGCCGCCACGGTCACCACCGTCGGCAAGATGTCGATTCCCGAGCTTCGAAAGCGCGGCTATCCCGAGATGATGATCGTCGGCACGCTCGCCGGCGCCGGCACGCTCGGCCTGATGATCCCGCCGTCGCTCACGCTGATCGTCTACGGCGTGACCATCCAGGAATCGATCTCCAAGCTGTTCATGGCCGGTATCCTTCCCGGCCTCACCCTCGCCGCGCTGTTCATGGGCTATATCGGCATCTGGTCCTTCGTCCGGAAGGGACAGGTCCCGGTTCCGGAAACGACTCTTTCCTTCACCGAGCGGGTGCGCGAGAGCCGTTTTCTGATTCCCGTGATCTGTCTCATTCTGACCGTGCTCGGCTCGATCTATCTCGGCTTCGCTACCGCGACCGAAGCCGCAGCCTTCGGCGTCATCGGTGCGCTGGCCCTGGCTGCACTCCAGGGCTCGCTGGACAGAGCGAGCTTCGTCGAGAGCCTGATGGGCGCCACCCGCACCTCCTGCATGATCGCGCTCATCCTCGCCGGCGCCGCCTTTCTCGCTTTGGCCATGGGCTTCACCGGCCTGCCGCGTGCGCTCGCTGGCTGGATCGCGTCCCTGGAACTGAGCCCGATCGCCCTGATCGCGGCCCTCACCGTGTTCTACATCGTTCTCGGCTGCTTCCTCGACGGCATCAGCTCCGTCGTGCTGACCATGGCCGTGGTCGACCCCATGGTGCGCGGCGCGGGCATCGACATGATCTGGTTCGGCATCTTCATCGTCGTCGTGGTCGAAATGGCCCAGATCACCCCGCCGATCGGCTTCAACCTCTTCGTGCTCCAGGGCATGACCGGACATGAGATCAGTTACATTGCGCGCACCGCACTCCCCTTTTTCCTCCTGATGTGCCTGATGGTCTCCATCCTCGTCATGTTTCCAGAACTTGCCACCTTCCTTCCCGAAACCATGCGCCAGGCCCCCGGCTGAGGTCCGACGCGGGCCGGCGTCAACCTACCTGTGACGCTGCAGCGATGGCGTCGGACCATAGCTGGACATCGTTAACAAAAAGCTAACCTTGTTGTGCGATAGCGGAGAACGGGTTCGGCAACGAGGAACGGATGTGACCAGACTTTCCTATATCGAGCGCGACGATGCGGACCCTCGGCTGCATCGGATCTACGATGCCATCGAGAGCTATGGCCCTTTCGCCAATCAGATCAGAACCATGGCGCATTGTCCGCCGGTGCTCGAACACGTCATGGCCTTGCTGTTCGCATGGCGGAAGGTCACTTGTCTGACCCGGCGCCATGTCGAGCTTTTGAACGTTACGGTTGCAAAACGCAACCAATGTGACTACTGCATCGCTCATCATGCACCGGCGCTTTCGGTCGAAGGCATGAGTGAGGAAGGCATTGCGCGCCTGCCGGACCATGAGAACCACCCCGAACTCGATGAAAAGGATCGGCTGGTGGTGCGGTATGCGCTCTCGGTCAACGATGCGCCCGGGCGGATCACCGATAGGTTTTTCGAGAGGCTGCGGGCGCAATTTTCGGAGGCGGAGATCGCGGAGCTGACCTGGCGTATCGGTCTCGCCGGGGCCTTCAACCGGATCAATCAGGCTCTGGAAATCGATATCGAGTCAGACTTCGTTCAGCTCGGGATGGCTAGGTTCTCGAGCGACACCAGGCAAGAGCTCTGACACGAGGCATGGCTGCCCTTGGGGATGATCGGCCTCGGCGGAAGTGGAGAGATGATGAAGATCTTGAGAAGAACGGGCGTGGTCTGCGGCTTGATCGCCGTTCTCATCCTGTCGCCTCGAACCGGCGCCGAGGGCGTGCCGACCGATCTCGATCTCTTCATGACGATGACCATGGCCGGCGTGAGCGCCGGCGAGCTGAAGCTCTCGATCGACACTGTCGAGGACGGCGTTGCGAGCTCCCTGAAGATGAAAAGTCAGGGATTGTTTCGGCTGATCACCGGTTACAAGAGCAAGGCCAAGGCGATGAGCGCCCTGCATTCGGAGACCGGCGCACCGCGTTCCGTCAGTTTCGATTCCCGATACGAGACCAACAAGAGCGATCGTCGGGTCGCGATTCGCTATCATCCCGACGACGGCCGGATCGTCTCGCTGGAGAATTGGAAACGCGGCAAGCCGAGGGACAGCAAGGTCCCGCAAGCGCTGCGCGAGGGGGCAGTCGATCCGCTCACAGCCGTATTGCAGCTGCGCCACTGGATTCGCGAGCATCGAAATGATCGCGGCCTTCAGACCATCGGGACCGGCCAGCCGCCGATGCCGGGCCAAACGCTGGAGGTCTTCGACGGCCGTCGGCGTTACCGCCTGGATCTCGAGTTTCTCGATCGGCCTACGGTTCGATATGACGGCGAACGGCGGCCCGCCCTTCGATTCAGGGTCGAACTGCAGCCGCTCGCAGGCTTCAGCTCCAAGGACATGCTCGCCAACTGGGCCAATGAAGATGGTCAGCGCTGGGTCGAGCTCATCGTTACCGACGAAGACGATCCAGCACCCTATTCCATGAAGACCCAGGGCGGAGGGCTCAAGACCGAAATCCATCTCAGAAAGATCTGCCGCGGACAGGAGGGCTGCAGAACCATCGATGGCTAGCAGAGGCAAGACCCGGCGATCGATGCCGTCGCGGTTGTCGGGCGAGGACGTCGACAGCGGCTCTCCGACGATCACTTCATGACTTGATCGCCGGCTTCGACACTTCATTGCTCGCCGACGATTTCTTTTTCGTCAACGATGCCTGCATGTCGAAGGCCGCCGCGGCCGCTAGACGGTGACATGATCGGCCAGGCGACCATCATAGAAAATCAATGATAGTCATGGAGCGGTGATATCTGACGTCTGTTTTTGCTTGTATTAAAAATTAATTGTTGCTTTTTTGAGTATTGACTGAAGACCATTATTGTTATGAAAATTTCTTTTCCGAATCTTGGAACTCCATCGGACCGTCATGGTTTTCTCGAAGAGGCGGGTCTGTGGAGCCGCTGTTTCCACCTGATCGTTCGAAATCGTATGCGATCCGATGGAGGGGTCACATCATGACACGCTCTCTCATCGGCGGTAAGGCCGCCGGCCTGGACGTCGCTTATCCTGCTTTCGCCGGCAGTCACGCGACGGAGGTCTACATCGAAACGCTTGCCGGTTGTCCAGTGCGAGGGCTATCTGAAAGCCCGGATCCGGAGGCTGACCATCGCGGTGCTGGAGGGCATGATGGTCTGTGGACAGGAGGACGAGAGCGCCGGTGAGATCGGCGCGCTCACTCCCGACGATGGCAGCTGTATCACCGAAGAAGCTCGCGTGCTCGGAGCGGATGAAGTCGACATGACGGGATCGACCGACAATGGCATTCGAAGCGAGGCTGGTGATCCTGATCGCGAAGTCGAGCCTTCGGCGAAACACCGCCCGCCACGCGGGCAGCGCATTCAATCGAGCATGCTCACCGGCCTTTTCCTTCTCGCGGTCTTCTACACTATCTATTTCGCAAGCGCGCTGCTCATACCGGTCGTTCTGGCACTCCTGATCTATCTCCTGCTCTCACCGGTGGTGCGCTGGCTCGATCGTCATCTCAAGATTCCCAACGGACTGGCATCCGCTCTTGTCTTGCTTGCGGTTCTGGCAAGCGTCGCTGCCGGATTCTACAGCCTGTCCGGCCCCGCAGCCCGCTGGATGCGCGATCTGCCGGTGGCCGCGTCTGAGCTGAAGTGGAAGCTCTATTCGTTCAGGCAATCGATCGAAGAGCTGCGCGGCGCGGTCGTCCAGCTGCAGGAAATGGTCAGCGAAGCGACGGCTGCCAGCGGTGGAGTCCAATCCACCACGGTGACCATCGAGGGCCCGACCCTGACACAGCTTTTTCTGGGAGGTACGCTCTCCGTCGGCGCCGGACTGCTCATCGCGACCGTCTTGCTGTTCTTCCTTCTGGCATCCAATGACGACTTGCTGCGCCAGGCCGTCACTGTCCTTCCCAAGCTTCGTGACAAGAGGCGGCTGGTCGAGATCGTTCGGGACGTCGAACGCGACGTCTCCTATTATCTGCTCACCATCACTGTGATCAACGCCGGGCTCGGCGCCGCCATCGCCGGCACGCTTTTCGTCCTCGGCGTGCCCAACCCGGTGCTCTGGGGGGCGATGGCGGCCATCCTGAACTACATTCCGCTGCTCGGTGCCATGATCGGCGTGGCGATCATCTCGCTGGTGGCCGTCCTGACCTTCGACAGCATAACCAGCATTCTGCTGCCGCCGGTCTTCTATCTTCTGCTGACCACGCTCGAGGGACAACTGGTCACGCCGACGATCCTGGCGAGGCGCCTGTCGCTCAACCCTGTCATGGTCTTCATGGCGCTCATTCTGTGGACCTGGCTCTGGGGCATCGCAGGCGCGTTGCTGGCCGTGCCGCTGCTCACCACGTTCAAGATCTGCTGCGATCACGTCGAGTCACTGAAGCCGCTGGGCGTCTTGCTGGCGCGCTACGAAGAGCCTGACGGCGAGGATGGCGAACCGGTGACAGCCTCAGCAAGCCAATCCCTGGATCGGCCGGTGTAACAGGCGCTGTCCATTTCGATTTGTGCGGAGGACATGCGGAATGCGGGGAGCGTATGGCGCCGCGTTGCGGCGCACCGCATGTGGCAGGCGATGAAGCAGGAGCCGGAGGCAGGGCGGAGCAGGCGACAAGGCCGGTCGAACAAATGCGCTTCGCTTCAGATGATCCGCTCATGCCCGGTGAGAAAGGCGATGCGGCCGTTGGCGACGGTGGCGATCACGGACGCCGTTCGGCGCAAGTCGAAATCGGCGAGAATGAGATCAGCGCGGAAGCCTGGCTGAACCCGGCCGCGATCGCGATGGCCCAGCGCCAGAGCCGGTCCCTCGGCGATCAGCGTCCAGGCCGATGAGAGACACAGGCCCCGCTCGCGCACGAGGAGGTCGACGGCCGTGATCATCGATGGGTAGTGGTAGTCCGAGGCGAGGATCGAGCAGAGGCCACGCTCGATCATGTCGGCTGCGGTGAGAGCGCCGGTGTGGCTGCCGCCGCGCACCACGTTGGGAGCGCCGAGCACGACGGGCTCGCCCGCCCTTCGGGCTTCTTCGATCGCCTCAATGGTCATGGGAAACTCGGCGATGGCGGCGCCAAGGCGGCGAAAAGCCAGGCGATCGTCGCGCATGCGATCGTCATGGGAGAGCATGACCGCGCCGGATTTGCGCGCTGACGCCGCCACAAGATCGATCGTCCGTTCGATCTCACCCTTGCGGCGCCAGACCTGGTCGAACAGCTCGAGATAGGCTGCCTTGGAAAGCCCGCAACGGGTTGCCCACTCTACGAGCTTCTCATGCTGGCCTTCTGCAAGCTTCCGGGCCGTCGACGAGGTGTGGTCGTTGAAGGCGAGCGCCGGCTTCGGCTCGTCATCGAGCCATCGAAGGACGTCGTCGACGGCTTCGGTAGCGAAGGTTTCGAACCGCAGCTGGACGCGATGATCGATGACGAGCAAAGGCCGCGCCTCGGCGAGCGCCGCCATGAAAGCCCGCCCGCCTTCTATCGAACGCAGGCCCGGTTCCCAGGAGAGCGTCACGCCATGATAGGCCGTGGTGATGCCGGAGCTTGCGAGCTGGCGGTCGGTGTCGGCGAGCGCCAGCAAAAGGGCGAAACGCACGCCCGGACGCGGCATGATCTGGCGCTCGAACGCATCGCCGTGAATGTCGACGATGCCGGGCAACACGAAGAGGCCTTTCGCGTCGATGACGAGTGCATCCGCTGGCCTTGGGTCGCCGATCGCCGCGATGATGCCGTCCGCGATCGTGACGCTCGTCTCGCTGAGACCGTCGTCGATGAGAACGCGGCCGCATTCGATATGGATCGGACGCATCAACCGGTCCGCTCGGCGATCATGTGCCAGTGCCAGGAACCGGGTTCTCCCGTCAGTCCATCCTCGAGGCGAATCAGCTCGAAATCTTGAAACAGTCGGATCAGCTCCATGGCATTGCAGTAGAAATGCGGATGCGCCTTGTCAGCCACGCCTCGCTGATGAACGTATCCGGCGCGATCTCCCGACCGAGCCCGGAATTGCGATCGCGCTTGGACAGCATGGTGCCCTGGTAGTGGCCGCCCGGCTTGAGCATGCGGGTGATCTCGCCGATGGCGCGGCGTGTCGGTTCTCATCACCTCAAGCCCCCTCGATGATGCGGTTGCGCAACAGGCTGCCCAAACGCCCAACCATCAGTACGAACGCATAGATCATCAGGATGATGGTCATGGCAAGTTGATAGTCGAAGAAAGCGATCCGCGACCTTGAGCTCGAAGCCGATGCCGCCGGTGCCCACGAGGTCGGGCACGACCGACGAGCGCGTCGCCTTTTTCCAGCGCGAGCAGCGAAGTGGTGATGAAGGACGGCATGGCCGCGGGAATGATCGCGCAGAAGATGGTGTCGATGCGGCTGGCGCGGCCGGTTCGTTCCTTTGGCGCCGGTGTCAGGCTAGTCATAGTGAACCTGCAGCGCGTCCGCCTGAAGATCGACTTGTCCTGCAGCTGTCTCCGGCGACGCCTCGTTCGACGGGGCGTCGACAAGCGACGCATCAGGTAGCCGCCTGGCCGCGTCCGCCACGGTCATTGGTCGCCCCAGATCCTATTCGCCAGTGAAGTTGTCGTATTGCTGGAAGCCTGTCGTCGTGTACATGGAGCGGACGATGCCATAGGCGCCGTCTTCGATCGCTACCAGGTCCATGCCACGACATTTCTCGTTTCCCTCATGGGTCAGGATGAAAGCGATGATGTCTTCCTTTATGCAGGTTTGGCGACGATGGAAGCGTCATGGAGCGGTCGCGTCAGCCTGCTTGATCTTATGATGCAGGCCTCAGAGGTGTGGAGAGAACAATGGTTCGAGCGACCTTCAAGCAAGCCGTGATCTGCGTGTTCGACGGCCTCCGTCCCGACCGGATGACGGCGGAGCACATGCCGAATCTCTGGCGTTTCGCCCATGACGGGATCTGGTTTCGCGACAGCCGTTCGGTCTTTCCTTCGGTTACGCGGGTGGCGACCACCAGCTTCGCGACCGGCGCCAAGCCCGAGCCCCACGGTGTGATGAACAACAAGATGTTTCACCCGGCGGTGATCGCGAACCGCCTGCTCGACACCTCGGCCGCTGTGGATCTGCGGGCGGCCGAGGCACATCATGTCGGGTATTTCGTCGAGGCGGATGGCCTCGGCTGTGCGCTTGCGCGTGCCGGCAAGTCCTATGCGGTCGTGCACACCGGCTCGGCAGGCTCCGCTTACCTGGTGAACCACAAGGCCCGGGTCCATAGACATTGGACGTTTTCCATTCACGGCCACACGCATACGCAGACACCGGATGCCGTGCACGAGGTGGTCGATCGCTTCGGCCCCCTGCCGGAGAGTGCTACACCGAAGACCGACCATGTCGACTACGGCGCCGTGACTTGTATAGACATCTATATAAAATAGAGAGTCTTCCCTTAGAAGGGGCATAGTGTTGGACGAGACCGAAGCAAGGCGACATTGGCTATCGGTGCTGGCGCGGTCGGAGCGGGCGGCGATCGAGGCGGCGCTCGCTGGTCAGGAAATCCCCGAAGTCGAGCTGTTGCGCCCTGCCGAAGTCGGGCTGGTCATGGTCCGCGGGCGCGCGGGCGGCAATGGTCAGCGTTTCAATCTTGGCGAGATGCCGGTGACTCGCTGTTCCGTGCGCAGCGCTTCCGGCCATGTCGGCCACGGCTATGTCCAGGGCCGGGACAAGGCCCATGCCGAACTCACCGCCAGGCTCGATGCCGCCCTTCAGGAGCCCGCACGCCGGGCAGCGTTGGCCGAAGCGGTGATCAAGCCCCTGGCGTCGGCGCTCGATGACAGGAAAAAGGAGACCGAGGCGAAGGCGGCGGCGACCAGGGTCGACTTCTTCACCATGGTCAGGGGTGAGAGCGAATGACGACAACCGCAAAGCTCGCTCCGGGCTTCGCCGATCCTCCTCTGCAGGCGCAAAGCGTGTTCCGGCGTGTGCTCGATGCCATGGCGCATCCAGGCCACATCGAAACGCTTGCGGACGATGCGCCGACAGCGCCACCCCCATTCGACGACGCCACCTTCGCGCTGGCTTTGACCTTGCTCGATTTCGAAACGCCGGTCTGGCTGGACGAGAGGCTCTCGGCGCTCGGCGTCATCGAAAATCTGAGCTTTCATTGCGGCTGCCCGATCGTCGAGCAGCCGGGCGACGCGGCCTTCGCGTTGATCAGCGATGCGGCACGCATGCCGGCGCTGTCGGCATTCCATCATGGAACATCTGAATATCCCGATCGGGCGGCGACGCTGATCGTTCAGGTCGACGGCCTCGCTGAAGGAGAGGGCTGGACGCTGACCGGACCCGGCATACGACACCAGGCATGGCTCCGCGTTCTCGGTCTCCCGGAAAACTTCGAAGAGCGTTGGCACACCAACCGCGCCGGTTTTCCGAACGGTGTCGATCTGATTTTTTCACACGGACGTCGGCTCGCCTGCCTGCCGCGCACCGCTACGCTGGAGGCTTGACCCATGTATGTCGCGGTCAAAGGTGGGGAAAAGGCGATCCGAAACGCCCATCTGTGGCTGGCCGAGGCAAGGCGCGGTGATCCAGGGATCGAGGAGCTGACCGTCAGTCAGATCAGGGCGCAGCTCACCATCGCCACCGACCGCGTCATGAACGAAGGCTCGATCGTCGATCCGGACCTCGCCGCGCTCGCGATCAAGCAGGCGCGGGGTGATCTGGTCGAGGCGGCGTTCCTGCTTCGCGCCTATCGCACCACGCTGCCGCGCTTCGGCTACGCCACACCGATCGACACATCGGTGATGACGGTCAAGCGGCGCATCTCCGCGACCTTCAAGGATCTTCCCGGCGGCCAGCTCCTTGGCCCGACCTTCGACTACAGCCACCGCCTCCTCGACTTCATGCTCGCCGCCGGCACGGAGCCGGTGAAGGCTTTGCAAGGCGAGCCCGAACAGGGCGACATGCCCAGGGTGACGGACATCCTGAATCACGAGGGCCTGATCCAAGAAGAAGTCGATGCGGCTGACGATCGGGTTGGGGATGTGACACGCGAGCCGCTGCTGTTGCCCGCCGGGCGCGACGTTTGCCTGCAGAGCCTCGCGCGTGGCGACGAAGGATTTCTCCTGGCGCTGGGCTATTCGAGCCAGCGCGGCTTCGGGCGCACTCATCCCTTTGTCGGCGAGATCAGGCTAGGCCTGGTCGCTGTCAGCTTTACGCCCGAAGAACTCGGCTTCGAGATCGTGATCGGCGAAATCGAGATCACCGAATGTCAGATGGTGAATCAGTTCGAGGGCTCGAAGACCGAGCCCGCACAGTTCACCCGCGGCTACGGCCTTGTCTTCGGCCATTGCGAAAGGAAGGCCATGTCCATGGCGCTGGTCGACCGCGCGCTTCGCGCGGCGGAGATGGGCGAAGAGGTCACCGCACCTGCCCAGGACGAGGAATTCGTCCTTTATCACGCCGACAACGTCCAGGCGGCCGGTTTCGTCGAGCACCTCAAGCTCCCCCACTATGTCGACTTCCAAGGCGAACTCGAAACCATCCGGCGCCTCCGGAGCGAGGCGCTCAGCCTCGACCTCGGAGCGGCGGAATGAGTTCTGGCGTTGACGTACCTCCCACGGATGGCAGCGACGAGGACCGCGCCACGTCCAAGGACAATGTGGCGAGAGAAACCACCGGCCCGTCTGCCACGGACGCCAAGTCGACGAGGTGCGCGTCGCACTCGCACTATAATTTTGGGTATCTGGATGAGCAGACGAAACGGATGATTCGGCGCGCGATTTTGAAGGCGGTGGCAGTGCCGGGGTATCAGGTGCCGTTCGCGTCGCGCGACATGCCGTTGCCCTATGGCTGGGGTACGGGCGGAATTCAGGTGACGGCGGCCTGCATCGGGCCGGACGACGTGCTGAAGGTGATCGACCAGGGCTCTGACGATACGACGAACGCCATCTCGATCCGTGCCTTCTTCCAGCGTGTCACGAACGTCAGAGTAACCGAGCGGACCGAGTCCGCGACGATTATTCAATCCCGTCACCGCATTCCGGAAACACCGTTGAAAGAAAACCAGATCTTCGTCTATCAGGTGCCGATCCCGGAGCCGCTGCGCTGGCTGGAGCCGCGCGAGACCGAGAGCCGGAAGATGCACGCGCTCGCCGATTATGGCGTGATGCACGTCAAGCTCTACGAGGATATTGCTCGTCTCGGCCGTATCGCCACCAGCTATGACTATCCCGTACTGGTCAATGAACGTTACGTCATGTCGCCATCGCCCACGCCGAAATTCGACAATCCGAAGATGGACGATTGCGCCGCTTTGCAGCTGTTCGGTGCGGGCCGCGAAAAGCGCATCTACGCGATCCCGCCCTATACGAAGGTTGTGAGCCTGGACTTCGAGGATTACCCTTTCGAGGTGCAGCGCTGGGATGAGGTTTGCGCGCTTTGCAGCGCCGATGACGCCTATCTCGACGAGGTCGTGACCGACGACAGGGGCGGGCGCATGTTCACCTGCTCCGATACGGATTACTGCGCGTCGCGTCGCGCCCGGGGCCATCGCGGACCGGCATCGTATGATGTGCCAGAGGCGTTTCGCGATGACGGCAGGGAGGTCGGCTGATGTTTTTCGGCGCTGAGTTCGCGGACGACGAGTTGCCACTCCTGACCGTCGACGGTCTTTCCAGAAGCTTCGGCAAAACGATCGCCGTCGACGATCTGAGCTTCGATCTCTGGCCCGGCGAGGTACTCGCCGTGGTCGGCGAAAGCGGTTCGGGCAAGACGACGCTGCTCAATTGCCTCGGCGCCGGCCTCGCCGTCGATGCCGGCCGGGTGCATTACAAGAAGCGTGACGGCGACGAGGTCGAGATCACCACCCTCGACGAGCCCGCGCGCCGGCTGCTCATGCGAACGGAATGGGGTTTCGTGCACCAGAACCCGCGGGACGGCCTCCATCTCGGCGTCAGCGCCGGTGCCAATATCGGCGAGCGGCTGATGGCCGTGGGTGCTCGCCACTACGGCAGGATTCGTGGCGAAGCGCTTGCATGGATGGCGCGGGTCGAGATCGATCAGGGCCGCATCGATGATCGCCCGAAGACTTTCTCCGGCGGTATGCAGCAGCGCCTGCAGATCGCACGCAATCTTGTGACCGGGCCCAGGCTTATGTTCATGGACGAGCCGACCGGCGGGCTCGACGTCTCGGTGCAGGCGCGGCTCCTCGACCTGCTGCGCGGGCTGGTCAACGAACTGTCGCTGTCAGTGATTATCGTGACCCACGATCTCGCCGTCGCGCGATTGTTGTCCCACCGCATGATGGTGATGCAGCGCGGACGCGCGGTGGAACTCGGCCTGACCGATCAGGTCCTGGACGATCCGCAGCACGCCTACAGCCAGCTGCTGGTGTCCTCGATCCTTCAGGGGTGAAAGATCGCAATCTCGGAAAGAAGGTTTCGACATGGCAGCGGTTCGCTTGGAAGGCATCGAGAAAAGCTTCACGCTGCATCTGCAGGATGGCTTGTCGATTCCGGTGTTCGACGGTGTCGAACTCAATGTCGATTCGGGCGAATGCGTCGTGCTCACCGGTACTTCCGGTGTCGGCAAATCGACGCTGCTGAAGTTGATCTACGGCAATTATCGAGCACTCGGCGGCAAAGTCCTCATCGATCATTTCGGTCGCACCATCGATCTCGTCAAAGCGACGCCGAGACAAGTCCTGAGCATACGTCGGCGCACCCTTGGCTATGTCAGTCAGTTCCTGCGCTGCGTGCCGCGGGTCGGTGCGCGCGATGTCGTCGCCGAGCCGCTGGTCGCACTCGGTATGTCGCGAGGGGAAGCCTGTGCACGCACCGAAGCGCTGCTCGGCCGCCTCAATATTCCCGAGCGCCTGTTCGACCTGCCACCGGCTACCTTCTCCGGCGGCGAGCAGCAGCGTGTCAACATAGCGCGCGGCTTCGTCCACGACTATCCGATCCTGCTGCTGGACGAACCAACCGCTTCCCTCGATGCGGACAACCGCACGGTCGTCATCGAGCTGATCCAGGAAGCGAAGGCGCGTGGTGCGGCGATGATCGGTATCTTTCACGACAGCGACGTCCGTGATCAGGTCGCCGATCGCCAGATCGCGATCGGAACCGCGAGAGCGGCTGCATAATCAGCCGCGAAAGGATGTGTTCTGGAACCCGGTGATCGCGGCGATCAGTCATGACGCACAGGTGATCACTGCCGGCATCGAAAGAATGATCTTCGAGGTCTGTCTTCATGCCGTTCCAGATCTGACACAAGCCTGTCACGCTGGTTCGTAGAGTGGAAGATATCCGGTCAGTTCACGATGGGGGGCTCCAATGCGCATGCTCACCGCAGCCTTTCTCGGCAGCGTGGCGATCGTCGCGAATTCGGCAATCGCCAAGGACGTCAGCCATATCGGCTCAGTCGAGGTGACGCGGGGCGCAGAGCCTGGAGATGCCACCCACGGCAAGGTGTTCCTGGGTGCGGCGCGCTCGGGCGAGCAAGGTCGAATTGGAATACAAACCGACTTGCAAAATTTGGTTATTTCTACAATTATCGAAATATGAAGGTAGCGACCGCGACATCCGCCTTTGCCGCCCTGGCCAACGAGACCCGTCTCAAGGTGTTCCGCCTGCTGGTCAGGCTGGGGCCGAATGGCCTGCCCGCCGGCGACATCGCGAAACGTCTCAAGGTGGCGCCGCCGACGCTGTCGGCTCATCTCGCCCAGCTTGAGCGGGCGGGGTTAGTGCATTCATGGCGGGTCGAACGACGGATCTTTTATGCGCTCGAGGTCGAGGGCACGCGCAGGCTGCTGCGCTATCTGACCGAGGACTGCTGCCGTGGTCAGCCCGAGCTTTGCGGCGATCTTGTCGTGGCGGGCGACGTCTGTGATTGATCGGATGGGGGGAGAAGATCATGACCGACGGTATCTACAACGTGCTGTTTCTCTGCACCGGTAATTCTGCAAGGAGCATCCTCGCGGAGTGCATTCTCGGTCGGCAGGGACTTGGCAAGTTCAGGGCGTTTAGTGCCGGCAGTCAGCCCAAGGGCGCGGTCCATCCGATGGCGCTTCGGCTGCTGCGCCAGTTCAACTACGTGACGGACGATCTCAGGAGCAAAAACTGGGACGAGTTCGCGCAGTCGGGGGCCCCCGATCTCGATTTCGTTTTCACGGTTTGCGACAATGCTGCGGGCGAAGTTTGCCCGGTCTGGCCGGGTCAGCCGATGACCGCCCATTGGGGCATCGAGGATCCGGCGGCGGCCGCAGGCAACGAAGAGAAGCAGCGCCAGGCGTTCAGGAATGCCTATTTTCAGCTGGAGCGTCGCATCCAGATTTTTTCGAACCTGCCCCTCGCGTCCCTCGACAAATTGACTCTGCAAAGCCATCTCGATTCGATCGGCAAGACCCGAGATGAAGGCGGCAACGCGGCATGAGCGATCGCGCTTATGATCTGCCGCGACGTCTTGCTGCCGAGGCGCTCGGCACCGGCTTTCTCCTGGCGACCGTCGTCGGCTCCGGCATCATGGGCGACGCGCTGGCTGGCGGCAATATCGCGATCGCGTTGCTTGGCAACACGATCCCGACCGGCGCCATCCTGGTCGTCCTGATCCTGATGTTCGGGCCGGTATCGGGCGCCCATTTCAACCCGGCGGTCACGCTCTCTTGCCTAGTGCAGCGCAAGATCTCGTCGAGTGACGCTCTTGCGTATGTTGGTGTCCAGATCATCGCCGCCATCCTGGGTGCCTGGATGGCGCATCTGATGTTCGAGCAGCCGCTGCTCATGCTGTCTGAAAAGATGCGGACCGGCGGCGGCCAGTGGGTCGCCGAAATCGTCGCCACTTTCGGCCTGGTTGCAACCATCATCGCCTGTATCCGTCACCGCGAAGAGACCGTTCCTTACGCCGTCGGCCTCTACATCACCGCGGCCTACTGGTTCACCGCCTCCACCTCCTTCGCCAATCCGGCAGTGACGATCGCGCGCACGCTCACCAACACCTTCAGCGGCATACGCCCTGTCGATGCGCCGCTGTTCATCCTCTGCCAGGTGATCGGCGCGCTCCTCGCGACCTGGTGCTTCGCCTGGCTGCTCGGAAGCCGCCGCCGGGAAGAACCCCTCGCCGCCGCCGATCGAACGCTTTGAGATCTGGAAAAAGAACACCACAAGCGTGTGGTTTGTCACCGAACCTGGACGATGCTGTCATCAGGCCATTCCGATCGTCGATCAGACTCCGGGTGATCAGGAATCACCAGCGGAGACAGGGTCTTGCAGCGACGGGGCGCGGAGGTCGACATGGCGACATTGCTGGTTCGGCTGACGAGGAACAGCGAGAGGTGGCGCAGGCTCAAGCCCTTCGCTAGCGCATTTTCCATCAGGAGATGGGCGCCGCGTCGTCCTTCAAGCACAAGCTGCTGCGCCGCGACTTCGACCGCGTCTGCGATCTCGCCCCGAAACGCCGGCGCCTCGTCCCCTACATCTCCGGCGCGATGGTCGGCATGTTCCGTCTGATGCGCCAGGACATCGCCTTCGGCCATCGTGGCTTCTCTTCGGCGCGAGAGTTCGATCTCTCGACGAAGCATGTCGCGCTATGAAAGCTGTCTGGAACTCGGCCGATCCTGCGTCGATCCGGACTATCGCTCGCGCGCGGTGATCGATCGGATTTTCAATACCGTCGACGTCTGCTTCATGCTCCCGACGGAAGCGATCAAGACGCGCTATCTCGAGCGCTACAACCGGCAGCCTAAAGCGTGGCGCTTGCCTGACGGCGGTCCGTCCATGAGCACGGACGCATCCCATCTGCGGGCGATCCTGCGCGCTGCCGCCCTCATCCTGCTCACGCTTTTCCTTCTGCCGCCGGCCCTGGTGAGCCGGGCCGCTTCCGGCCGCGCGGCGCCCTCTGTCACCCGTCTCTGGCATCGCGCCGCCTGCCGCATCGTCGGCCTCGACCTTCGGATCTCCGGTCAGATCCACGCTGCAGGGCCGACACTGTTCGCCGCCAATCACATATCCTATCTCGATATTCTCCTCTTCGGCTCCAGGCTATGCGCCGGCTTCATCGCGAAATCGGAGGTGCGCGGCTGGCCCGCGATCGGCGCCCTCGCCGAGCTCGTCGGCACGGTGTTCGTCGAGCGCAGAGTACGAGACAGCGCCCGGCAGCGGGACGCCCTGCGCGCGCGGTTCGAGGCGGGTGACGGCCTCGTCCTGTTCGCCGAGGACCCCAGCAGCGAATAGTTGGCGATTGCGGTGAAGCTTGGCGGGTCGTGCTTCATTTGTCCGCCCGGCTCGACGTCGTGACAGTCGGCGCACCATTCCCGCGCCGTCTCTTTGCCGGCTACAGGGTCGCCGTCAGCCAGAGCCATGCCCGAGAGGCCGAGGGATATCACGCCAAGGCACATCGCCGATCGCATGGCAACGTCCATGGGTGCCTCCTGATCGTTGCGCGTCAACCATTGTCAGCTTGATCGCAGTTCGGCCCGGCGCCCTTGAGCTGCGTCAAGGTTTTCTTCCTGCCGATCGTACACATATGAAATTCATCCTTGTTTCCGTGACGCCTTCGGCGTCGCAAAGGAGGAGGAGATGACCGATACGACGGCTGATGCCGAGCCCGGCGGCACTGCTGACGTCAAGCGCCATGTGCGCCGGCGAAGCACATGGATCCGGCTGATCTACATGCTGATTCTGGCGATAGCCTGGACCATTGCCGAGATCGTGCTCATCGCCGTCGTCGTGCTGCAGTTTCTCGCGAAGCTGTTCACCGGCGAGCCGATCGAGAATCTGACAAGCTTCGGCCGCAATCTGGCCGAGTACATGGCCGAGTACATGGCGGGGATCGTCCGTTTCCAGACCTTCGTCACCGAAGATCTCGCCTTTCCGTTCGCGCCTTGGCCGTCGGTACCGGAGCAGAAGTCGTCGAACTGAGCGCCTTCGTTTCGCTATCTCATCGGCCTCGAAAGTCTGCGGGACGTGCGCTGATTGGCGAGCCTTGGGATACACCGACGCGCATTCGAATGTTGATGCACGTCAAGCCCGTCGGGACGCGACGCTGCTAGGATCCGATCGGAGAGTTGGAAGCGCTTCGATCCGGCCATGCTACGCATCATCGATATTTTGAACGTCGCAGCCGAGCGACAGACGGGGCCTGAACCATCGGCATGTGCGTCCGCCGGCGGCAAGGAAGCTGCCGCCCGATCCGATGACGTTCGAACGGAAGCGGAGAACTCTCGATCGCCTACTTTGATGAGACGCCAGACGGTTCGTGCCGATCTGGAGAGGATGATGCGCGCTTTTGGTGTCAAGTCGGATAGCTTGCCGCTCTATAAGGACGAACTCATCGAGGCGGAACATAGCTGCGCGCTCTGTCGGCATGTCGGACGTTGCCGCGCCTGGTCTGCCAAAGAATGTCGGGGTGATGCACCGCGTCTGTTTTGCGCCAATGCCGCCCTCTTCGAGGAGATCACACCGGATCCCTTCTGGTCCGAGACTGCGCCAGGACGCTGGCATACGGATGCCGGAACCTCGCCGGTGCTGCGGCTGCTCGCGTCCGAATGTGCGGCGCCGACCGAAGCGCCACCGAAACTCGGTGCGCGAAAGCTCGAGCGTTTTATCAGTGTCGCGCTGGCCTTGGATGCGCTGATCGACTTATGGTCGCCATCGTCGGATGCGCCTGATCAAACGGTAAAGGCTTCACGTGGAAACGCCGACCTCGATGCGGCGATCGACAAGCTGTTCGATCGCCAGGACGGCCTCGGGAAGGCAGGCTTTGCCCGCATCCTGCAAGTCGCTCTGTGCGATCGGCGCCTCGCAGAATTCCTTTGCAGCCTTCACGGCCGCTCGCGGCAGGAGGCAAGAGCAGCCGAGCCGGTTACGGTCTGAATGGAGCGTGCCGACATGTTCGAGCAGAGTCGATGGGTATCGCGATCGGTCGCAGCGATGTCGATGCCTGCGATCAAGGACATGGCGATGCGCAGCGCTGCTGTCGAGGACGCAGCGTCGCTGACCTTGGGGCTGCCGTCCTTTCGAACGCCGGCGCCGATAACCTGCGAAAACAGGAACCGCCTCTTCAATCTGGCCTCCGTGCCCGAGCTTGCCGGCAGTCTCGTCTATCTCTTCATCTTCTCGAATGCCTATGCCATGAGCGGCTGGCGGCTCGCCTATGCCATCATGCCCGTTTGGCTGAAGCGCGAGACGCTCAAGGTCCATGATGCGACCATCATCTGCACGCCGCGTATCCCGCAAGTCGCCGGCATCGCCGCCATTTCGGCCGAGGCCTGACACATCGCGGGATTCGAGGCCGCCCTTGCAAAGAGGCTGAGGCTGATCCGCGAGCGCCTCACGCCGACATGGATTGGACGTCGGGAGTCGTCGACTGGCCCTCAGGGACTCCGAGACAGGCTTCGATTTGCCGCCGATCGAGTGTTTCGTTGGTTTCGAGTTCGGTCACCAGACGTTGCACCTCGGTGCGATGCGATTCGAGGATCTGAAGAGCCTGATCCTCAGCCTCGGTCACGAAGCGGCGAACGGCCTGATCGACTTCATGGGCGGTCTCCGGACTGAATTGTCGCGGCTGCGCGATCTCCCGTCCCAGGAAGGGATGCTCCTCGCTTTGCCGGAGGTCGACAGGCCCGACCTCGTCGGCCATGCCCCAGCGCGCCACCATGGCGCGAGCGAGGCTGGTGGCCTGATGGATGTCGTCGTCGGCGCCCGAGCTGACATTGCCGAGAAGGAGCTTTTCCGCCGTCCGCCCGCCCATCATGACGGCGAGCCGTGCGCGCAGATAGTCTTCGGGCAAGGTGTGGCGCTCCTGCTCCGGCAGCATGTGGGTTGCCCCAAGTGCACGCCCGCGCGGGATGATGCTGACCTTGTAGAGAGGATCGGCGTTCGGCAGGAAATGCGCGACCGCCGTGTGGCCCGCTTCATGCACGGCGAGCCGATGCCGCTCGTCCGGCTGGATGGCGAGCGTGCGCACCGAGCCCATCATCAGCTTGTCGCGCATGTCGTCGAGATGCGCCCTGGTGACTGCATGGCTGCCGGCACGCGCCGCCGTCATCGCGGCTTCGTTGATCAGGTTTTTCAGATCGGCGCCCGAAAATCCAGGCGTGCCGGCAGCGATCACGGCAAGGTCGACGTCGCTGGCCAGCGGCACTTTCCTGGTATGCACGCCGAGTATCGCCTCGCGTGCGGTCTTGTCCGGCAATTCCAGCGTGACATGACGATCGAAGCGTCCCGGCCGCAGGAGTGCCGGATCGAGCACATCGGGCCGGTTGGTCGCCGCGAGCACGATGACCGTCTCGTGACCTGTGAAGCCGTCCAGCTCCGAGAGGATCTGATTGAGGGTCTGCTCGCGTTCGTCATGGCCGCCGCCCAGGCCGGCACCCCGCACGCGGCCGACAGCGTCCAGCTCATCGATGAAGATGATGCAGGGCGCCCGCTTCTTCGCCTCTTCGAACATTTTTCGAACTCTGGAGGCGCCGACGCCGACATAGAGCTCGATGAATTCCGAGGCGGAGATATGGAAAAAGGGCACGCCGGCCTCGCCGGCAAGGGCACGGGCAAGCAAGGTCTTGCCGGTGCCGGGAGGGCCCATCAGCAGAACGCCGCGCGGCGGCTCGGCGCCGAGGCGACGATAGCGGTCCGGCTCGCGCAGGAACTCGACCAGCTCCTCGACCTCCCGCTTGGCGTTGTCCTGACCGGCGACATCGGCGAACGTGACCGTGCTCTCGCTGCCGCTCTCCTTCTTGGTCGATCCGCTCAGAAATTCGTTGGGATCCATGCGGCCACCGAAGCCGCCCATGGATCTGGCCACGCGCCGCCAGAAGAACCAGTAGATGCCGATGAGGATGGCCCACGGCAGAAGGGAGAGCAGGATCCGGCTCGCGTCGTCCGACTTTCCGGGCAGGACCTCGACTTCGACGTTACGCTGCTCCAGCAGCGGCAGCAGTTCGGGATCGCCGACGGCAGGAATTCGGGTGGTAACGCGCGAGACCGGAGGACCGGATGGGCGAACGACCGTCGCCTCGCGCAGATCCGCCGAGATCTCGTCCGCGCTGAACGTCACGTGACCGACCTGGCCTTCGACGGTCAGTTGCTTGAACTGCGTGTAGGGAATCTTGGCGTCGGTCGGTACGTTCGTGGCTGTGCTGAAGAGCAGAGACAGCAGCAGAAAACCGCCGACGATCAGATAGATCCCCCAGAGCGACTGCTTGTCGATTTGACGGTCGGGCATGATCGAATGCCGCTTGGCACGTCCGCAATGACTGCCGTCTCACTGTGGCAGGTTTCGCCGCGCGAACTTTGAGACAGATCAAGGCTGGTTCGGCAGCAGAACCGCTGCTCCCTGCAGGCGCCGGTCTCTCAGTCTGGCCAGCGCTTCGCTGGCCTGGCCGAGCGGGAGGTGCTGCAGGTCGCCATCGACGATATGCAGATCGGTTCTGCAGACGCCGCAGGCGGTGACCTTGACCAGAACCTGGTCCGATCTCGGATGCGGCATCGGCAGCTCCATCATCCGAAGCGGCTCGCCGGGCTTTTCCAGTACCATCGCTTTCACGATCTGGCCTCCTTGGTGAGCGGCCAGCCTCGATCCAGGCTCGCCTCGGCACCATGACACGGATCAAATGCACGCGCCGACGGCGGTCGTATAGCGAATGCTGGAAGTCGCGGGTCATGCCTCGAGGCTGGCCGCCGGAGTGACAATCCTGCATTGTTTTCCCGTGCCCTCAGCGATTGCATTCGATGAGGCGTCAAGGCACAGATCGGCCATCAGCGGCAGGTGGTCCGATGCAACGCGCGTCAGGCTGCTTAACGGGATTTCGACCGCTTCGACGACGATGCCGTCGCTGACGAAGATGTGGTCGATCCGCGCGATCGGAAGACGCCCAAAAAAAGTTCCCTTTTGCGTGCTCGTTGGCAGAGCGGCATCGACATTCTGCAGCCATTGTCCAACTCTGCGGCAGGCTGGCGCATTGGGCAGGGCGTTGAGATCGCCACAGAGCACTGCAGGATTGCGACAGGCCGGATCGGCGAGCCAATCCGGACCGGCAAGCGCATCCGCCTGGGCCTTCCGTTCGTTGGGCGAAAGACCGAAATGGGTGTTCAAGACCTGGATCTCGATATCGCCCGCCTCGATCGCGACCCAGAGCGCGCCGCGCGGCTCGCGTGGCCTTCGCGTCGCTGGCGAGGGGAGGGCGTCGGCCTTGATCAATCGCATCGGCAGATGGGTCAGGATCGCATTGCCGTAGCGCCCTTCTTCGACATGCAGCGCCGCCGAAAAAATCTGCTCCATTTCGAGGTGGCGAGCGATGAGGTTCGCCTGGTCGACGCCGTTCGAGCGCCGCCTGCCGACGTCGAGTTCCTGCAGCGCCACGATGTCCGGCGCGTGCCGGGCGATCACCCTGGCGATGCGCTCCGGGGCGAGCTTGCCGTCCATGCCGACGCAGCCATGGACGTTGTAGGTCAGAACCCGAAGTTTTTTTAGGGGCCTCCGGACGCGGGAGACGATAGCCGGGCTTTCGATCCGACCGAGCACCGTCAGTGCCGCCCGTCGCAGATCGAGCGGCCGAATCGGCTTCGCGTTGTCAGCCGTGAGGGGGCTGTCCGCCGGAAGCAGAACGAAGCCGTTCGTCTCTTCCGGACCAGGGCCGCAATGGGCGCCGTTCTCGATGGCGAAGCTCAGAGGCGAGAGGCCGTGGCGCCAGCCGCAAAGCACCATCGCGCCGGCATAGGCGTGATGGCAAAGGGTGACGAGATCGCGCGCCGCGTCGTCGCGGAAGGGGTGATCGGCACCGAGGATCGGCGCGGCATCGTCCGGCAGCGTGAAGCGGCCGTCTTTGGTATGGGCGATCGCACGTCCCTCGCCCCCGGCGATCAACACCATCGGGATGTCGGCATCGGTGACAAGCGCCTCGGCGATCGCCGTCCGTTCCCGTTCGCTCAGCGTGCGCGGCGGATAGACCAGTCCGATCGGTCCGAGGGCGACGACGGTCGGGCCGTTCGCCTGTTCGGAATCACCATCGGCGTCGTCGAAGCGAAAGAGGCGCTGCAGCCGGCCGCCGCCCAGCCAGCCGGCGCGATGATGGCGCGAGCTCTCGCCGCCATCCTTTGCGGGCTCATGTTCGGCCGTCAGCACCGTCGCAAAGCTTGCATTGACCGCTTCGTCCAGCGAGCGTCCGAAGCGGCGGGCATAGGGGGTGACGGCCTCCTGGCCGTGATCGGCGTAGATCCAGACATCGTAGTGGCGGCGTGTCGCTGTATGAGCGGCGCGCCAAAGGCGGGCGATGGCGTCGTCGATGCCCTTCAGCGTCCAGTGGGCGAAGGCGGAGCCCGGTCCGCGCCGATGCGCCTGTTCGTCATAGCCGAGCAGATTGAGGTGAACGATCGGCAGGCCGCGCGCGATGTCGATCTTGGCGCCGATGACCGTGAGCTCGCGCAGGAGGATCGAGATCGCGACCCGTGTCGGCACGAATTTGAGCTCCTTGACCAGATCGCGCCGGTCGATGATGCCGCGTATGCAATCGACGATCGCCAGGACGAGTTCGAACGCGAGCAGCGCCAGGGTGCGCAGGAAGCTGTAGGCATTGCTCAGGATCAGCAGCATCGTCGCCGGGCGCCTGCCGTCTCTCAGCGGCGGCCCCCAGCCGAGCGACGTCGGGCAGAAATGCGCCTCGTCAGCACCCCCTTCGTAGATGTCCGCATAGGCGCTGCCGCCGGACAGGAGCGCCTGTCCGCCCCGCCCTGCGATCACCGGTTCGATCGCCGCGACGGTGCTCGGTTCGTACATGCGAACCACACGCGCGGACGGCGGATGATAGAAACTGAACGTCGGGACGGCGTTCCTGACGCCGTAAAACAGCTCCGCCTGCACCGCGGGAGTCGTCGACGGCACGCCTGAATAGAGCCGATGCAGACGGTAATGCTCGCACCGGAGCAGCTTCGCGAGAAAAGGCATGCTACTCTTCAACGCCTTCTCGAGCTGCGTGTGCGAGAGGCCGTCGATCTGGATCATGACGAGACCGGGAGCAGTCTCCGTGCCCTCCGATCGCGGCAGCCGGAAAAGGCGCACGAACCATTCGCTGCGGCGAAAGAAGCGGCTGATCCTTCTAGCCAGCACCTCGAGCCTGGCGATCATGATCGCGGCTCTTTCCTGGCACTTCCGATGTCGAGGCCGGCGCCGACGGCGTCGGCCATGCTCCTGACGATGTCCCATTCGGCCCCGATCAGATGGAGCAGTTTTTCCCACTCGGCGTCAGGTTTCCCCGTCGACGTCACCATCGTGCCGATCAGGGTCCCGTAGTGTCGAGTAGCTTTCTTCGCCGATGACGTCATCGAAAAGGCTTCGGCGGTCTTTTGGACCTGCTCCCCGAGTGTCCTTCTTTCCGCGGTCGTCCGTGTCGCCATCCAATCGAGCGCGCCAGCAAACGCTTCGGCATCTTCCTCCATGAGCAAGCGGCCGTTCTTCTCGTTCCGCACGACCTCCCGCGCGCCGGAGGCATCGAGTGCGACCACCGGCAGGCCCGCGGCCATCGCCTCGGTGAGCACCATGCCCTGCGTCTCGCTCTTCGATGCGAAGGCGAAGACGTCCATGGCGTGATAGGCATCGATCAGGGCCTGGCCGCTCAAACTGCCCGTCATGTGAAGACGATCACAAAGACCGGCGTCTTCGAACCGGGATCGGATCGCTGCAGCCGAAGGACCGTCGCCGACGACGAGGAAACGCGCATGTTCGTGCGATCGGAGAAAGCGTGCGACGGCGTCGCTGAGAAAGGCGAGGTTCTTTTCCGGCGCCAGGCGACCGAGATGACCGACGACCAGATCGGACACCGCGATGCCCAGGCGCTGTCGAAGCTTCCGGCCGTCGCCCTTGGCGAACCGATCGATCTCGACGCCGGTCGGCACGACCGCGATCGGCGCCGTCACGCCTCGCTTGCGGATCAACTCGGCGATGCTCTCGCTCGGTGCGAACACCTGATCGGCAAGATTGGCGTAGCGCGTCGCAAGCTCGATGACGAAGCGTTTGAGTGATGGCGAGTCACCGGGGACGTAGTGCGTATACTGCTCGTAAAGCGTGTGATGGGTGAAGACCAGCGGCAGCTCGCGGAAGCGGGCGATGCGCAGTGCCGTCATGCCGAGAAGGAAAGGATGGTGCGCGTGCACGATGTCCGGGCTGAAGTCGTCGAGGCGGTCGGTGAGCAGGCCGGAGACCGGCAGCACGACGGAGAAATCGCTGCCGTTGAAATGCTGGATCGCGGGAATGCGGATGACATGATCGTCGTACTCGGGCTGGTTCTCGAAGACGGGGGCGACGATCAGGACCTGATGACCGAGCTGCCGATAGTGCCGAGCGAACGCGTCGACGGAACGGGCGACGCCGCCGACATGGGGCAAGTAGGTGTTGGTGAGCATGACGATGTTCATGCCGACATCCTCGACAGCGTCATGGATGTCCGGTCACCGTCGACCATAACGGCGGGATAGCCGGGAAGGCGAATCTCGATGAGCGGGACGCGATCACGCCAGGTCGTCTCCCAACTCACCTTGACCGACTGTGTCTGCCTGTCGCTGGCGATGCGAATCGTCATCGGTCCGAACGCGGTAGGTGCGGGTCCGACTTCGATTGGCGTTCCCGCCTCGAGCCAGCGTTGCGCGATGCCCTGGCAGAGAACGAGCCGGTCGCCCTCCTCGCGGACGAAGCGATGGCGGATCATCACGATCCACTCCGCCGCCGCCCAGACATGCTGACCGTCACCCATGCAGCCGCCGCCCGTGTGCGGATGGATCGCCTCCGGCCATTGGCCGGTGGGCGATGCCGCCCCGGCCACCGCATCCATGAGGTCGAGCGCGCGCGGATCGTCGTTGCGCAGCAGCACCTCCGCCATGTGCAGGGTGAGATAGGGATTGATGCCGGAATGGATCATGTCCTGAAAGAAGCCGCCCTTGACCATGCAGTTCTGCAGGAGGAACTCCATGGTGCCGAGCAGGCGTGGATCATCCGGCGGATAAAGCTGCAGGGGATAGCCGGCGACGAGCGAGCCGACGGCACCGGCATCGAGGCGGCGGTAAGGCGAGGCGGGCAGGGCGGGGCGGCCGAGACGCTTCGCGACTTTCTCCAGGCTGCGATTGATGGCGGCGGCAAACGCATCGGCATTCCCTGCAAATTCGCGCGCTGATGCCGTGTCGCCCCAACTTTCTGCGAGTGCGGAGGCAGCGCGCAGCCCGGCAAGCCCGAGAAAATCGTCCCAGTAATAGAAATCGTTCGGGCCGAGATGCTCGGCGCTGAAGCCTGCCGGCAGCAGGCCGGCATGGGGCGCATCGAGGTCGTCGGCGTGGCGTTTTCTGGCGATCCAGCGCGCGCCATCGAGGATGGGCTTGCGCCAGGCATGTTTGGTCGGTCGGCCGCTCAGCGCGTGAAACCGCTCCATGATCCAGAGGACGGCGCCGTTCGAGTCCCATTCGCCGTCCTGGGAATGGAAATAGCCGTCGCTTCTTTGCCGTTTGGGGAACTGGTCGATCGCCCGCTCGGCACGATCGTGCAAGCCCGCCGCGAGCAGCGCGTTGATGATGAAAGCGGCATCGCGAAACCAGAAACGCTTATAGGTGAAGGGACCGGGATAGATGTCCAGCGGAGAATGAAGAACAAGCGTGCGCAGGGCGGCGTCGAACAGGAACGCTACGTTGTCGTCCGGAACCGTAAGGCGACAGCAGGCATCGAGGGCCGAAGCCCAGCTCGCCGAAACGCCGGTCGACGCTTCGGTCCGTTCGAGCGGCATGCGCAGAGCGACCCGTCGGCTCCGTCCGGGCTCGATCCGAAACATCGCCGCCGCCGTCGCGAGACCGACGTCGCAGACCCCTTCGCTCTCGTCGTCGAGATCGTCGAGATGGATCGCCACATCGCCATGGCGATAGTCGGAGACATGATGCCGTTCGGCTTCGACGTAGAAGCGGACGGCATCGCGTTCCTCGATGATCCAGCCATCGCGCCCGCTGGTGAGAGCGACCCGATGGATGAAGCTGACCCCTTCGGGATTACAGGGCCTGAGCGCAACCACCAGCCAACCGCCCTGGTCGCTCGTTGCGTCGAGCTGCAGGCGGCAAACCGCACAATCGCGTTCGACATCGACCCAGGCTTTGGACGTCAGCGCCATGGCATCGGTGGTCGTCGTCGAGCTGATGGCGATTCCATTTTCCATGTCCAGACACTGCCGGCATGTCGCCGCCTTCGAGGGCAGCAATCTCTCGCCATCATCGCCGATGACCCAGCCGTCGAGAGACCAGCCGTCGAAATGCGGTGTCAGCAAGCCGCGCGGATCGACGATCGGCAGGGCATCGATGTCCGGCAGACCGATTGCCGTCCAGTTCCGATGGGTGAGATTGATGTGCGTTGCCGAAAAGGCGCGCGGCACGAAGGACGGGTCTTCGGGATCGAATTGCCGCTCGATCCAATAGGGCCAGACCCAGTCGAGATTATGCTGAACGACGCGGCTGTTGATCAGCCCTCGGGCATGAAAGACCACGCCGGCGCGCAGCAGTTCGATCGGCTGTTCGACCTCGGACGGCTGGGCGAGCCGCTGAACGCGCGCCATCACCGCGATGGGATCGAGAAAGCCGTGCGCGCGGGCCACACGGCGGAGGATGAAGCGCCAGGGCAGCCATTCAAGCCAGGGCATCGTCGCCATCCTTCTCCACGGTTTCGTTTTCATAGGCTGTCAGTATCTGGCTGGCCCAGAAGCTGAGATAGACGACGCTCAGAATGGCGAGCACGAGGCCGGCGCCGTAGAACGTCCACTCCCACGCCGTCCGCTCGACGGGTCGCTGGCCAAGTGTCGCGAGATCCGCGGCCAGCGAGCCGAGATAGACGTTGTGAACCGACAACGGAATCTCACCGATCAGCGTGCCGCCGACGAAGCCCCGAAGCGATATACGGGTCATGCCGAAGACATAGTTCGACAGCTTGAAAGGAAAGAAGGGCACGAGCCTCGTCAGGAGGACGATCTTCCATCCCTCCGACGCGAAACGATCGCCCACCGCCTTCAGTCGAGCGTGACGTCCGATCCATGCCTCGGCGCGCTCGTCCATGGCGTATCGCGCCAGAAGAAACGCCGCGGTCGCCCCGAGCGTCGTGCCGAGAACGACGACGACCGAACCTTCGACGACGCCGAAGGCGAAGCCGGCGCCGGTCGTGAACATGACGCCCGGCAGCAGCAGGATGACGATCAGAGCCATGACGAGCGTGAACAGCAGCGGCCCGTAGAGGCCCTGATCGTCGATCCATGCCAGCAGCGCGTAAATCTGGTCCTGCGCATCGACATAGACCATCGCGGCGAGCACCAGCGCGACGAACGCTGTGCTGGCCAGGATCAGCTTGATCATGTCGAGCTGTGGTGACCGGATCCGATGATCTTGCACCCTCCGAAGGACGTCGCGTCGCCCGGGCGACGACGGGCATTTGAATCTTGATCGACGGAGGCGAGCGGCGCTTTGATCGAGATCAGAAGTCCGTCGTCGGGCGCTCGTTCAACCCGCGGCGGGCACCGCCAGAACGGGGCAGGGGGCCCGTCTGACGATCTGTTCCGTCGTGCTGCCGCGCAGCGCGTCGAGGAAACCGTGATGGCCTTCGGTCACCATCACGATCAGGTCCGCATCGATCTCGTCGGCCCGCTGCAGAATTTCATCGACGGGCGTGCCGGAGCGCGACGTCCTTTCGAAGGAACAATCGAAATCCTGCGGCGGATTGACCGCCGGCATCTGCGCCGCGTCGCCGACGAAAAGGGTTTCGATCGTCGGCGTCGACACGTTCAGGCTTTTCAGGAGGCCGCTTGCGACCTCGATGCCGACGCCCGGGTACGGTTTGCGATCCGTCGGGATGAGAATGCGATCGAGCGTCACCGCGCCGTCTTCGTGGGACACGAAACCGCTGATGCCGGCAGGGACGAACAAGGTCGCCACCATGGCCCGGCGAACCAGAGCCTCGGAAAACGATGGCCGAAGCCAGCGCGGCAGGCCTTCACGCCCCTCGGTCGACAGAACGATGAGATCGGCATGTTCACGTTCGAGGAAGCCGACGATCGCCTGCAGCGGCGTCTTGCTGATGCGGTCCACTTTCTTGACGTGGATCCCGAGCTTGTCGCCGACGTCGCGTCTGGAGCTGCCTTCGGGCAGCAGGCCCCAGCCCTCCAGGGTCTCGCGGATCTGCGGAAACTCGATCCACGCCGGGCCATCGTCCTTCGCTTTCTCGACGTGGGAGATGTTGAGACGCGATCGATTGGCGACGGCGATCTTCAAAGCGTGCTCGAAGGCCGTGTGGCTGGGCGCGGAAAAATCCGTCGGGTGCAGTATCGACGAAAAAGCACGACTTGAAACGTCCGACATCAGATCCTCCAGACCTTCCATTTGAAGACGGCGCGAAACAGCGGCCATCCCTGAGCATCACGGCCCGCGCGCAGCACGGCTTTGCGAGTCGGCGAAGTCTCAGGGCGCGGAGCCGCTGTCGCGACTTTAAGGGGGCTGATCGAAGGTCAATTGATTTCGATCAAGGCCGAGGACCCCGTCGTCACCAAGGATCGTGGAACTTGGCCCGGAGGCCCATGGCAGCGACGTGCGGGCTTGGCAGGAGGGAGCCCGATGACGAGAAAGCCGAGCGATCTCACCGTTCAGCCCGATCTCAGCCGGGAGGAAGGCACGGGCCCGTCGCGCGTCCGCAGGCCGGTCTACGTCGACCTCCTGCCGCCCTGCAATCACGCCTGTCCCGCCGGCGAGAACATCCAGGCCTGGCTCGCCGAAGTGCAGGCCGGGCGCGACGAGGCGGCCTGGCTCATCCTGACCGCGGACAACCCGCTGCCGGCGGTTCACGGCCGGGTCTGCTATCACCCTTGCGAGGACGGCTGCAACAGGAAGGAGCTGGACAGCTCGGTCAGCATCCACGCGATCGAGCGCCATCTCGGCGATCTCGCCCTGGAGGAAGGCTGGCGGTTCACGCGCGACGTCGCGCCGAGCGGCAAGCGGGTGCTGGTGGTCGGCGCCGGCCCGTCCGGCCTTTCCGCCGCGTACCATCTCACCCGTCTGGGGCACGAGGTCGAAGTCAGGGATGCAGGCCCCCTGCCCGGCGGCATGATCCATTTCGGCATTCCCGCCTATCGCATGCCGCGGGATATCCTGGATGCGGAGATCGCGCGCATCGAAAACTTCGGCGTGGCCATCACCCTCGACCATAAGGTCGAGGATGTCGAGGCGGAGATGCTGGAGGGCGCCTTCGATGCGGGTTTCGTCGCGGTCGGCGCGCATCTTTCGAAGCGCATCGGCATTCCCGCGCGCGACGCCGGCAGGATGCTGGACGCGGTCGGTTTTCTGAAGGACGTCGAGCAGGGCGTCGCCCCGAAGCTCGGCCGGCGGGTCGCCGTCTATGGCGGCGGCAACACGGCGATGGACGCGGCCCGCGTGGCCAGACGGCTCGGGGCGTCCGAAGCGATGATCATCTATCGCCGCGATCGCGAGCACATGCCGGCCCACGACTTCGAAGCGGACGAGGCGCTGGCCGAAGGCGTCAGGATCCACTGGCTCAGGACCATCAAGTCGATCGACCGAAGCGAGGTCACCGTCGAGATCATGGCGATCGGCGCGGACGGGAGACCGAAGCCCACCGGTGAATTCGAGACGCTGGAAGCGGACGATCTGATCATGGCGCTCGGTCAGGACACGGATACAGGTTTTCTCGAGAAGGTCGACGGCGTGCAGTTCGGAAAGGACGGGACGGTGATCGTCGACGCCAACATGATGACCGGGAGGCGCGGCCTGTTCGCGGGCGGCGACATGGTGCCGTCCGAGCGCACGGTGACCGTCGCGGTCGGCCACGGCAAGAAGGCGGCGCGCCATATCGATGCCTATCTCCGAGGTGCCGTCTATACGGAGCCACCCAGACATCCGGTGGTCGGTTTCGATCGCCTGCATGTCTGGTATCACACCGATGCCTTGCAGCAGGCCGAACCTCAGATCGCACCTGAAGACCGTGCTGAGAGCTTCGCGGAAGTCGTGGGCGGGCTCGGCGACGAGGAGGCGCGCTACGAAGCGGCGCGCTGCCTCTCCTGCGGCAATTGCTATGAGTGCGACGGCTGCTACGGCGCCTGCCCTGAGAACGCGATCATCAAGCTCGGCGTCGGCAAGCGCTATCGCTACGACTACGAGCGCTGCACCGGCTGCGCCGTCTGCTACGATCAGTGCCCCTGCCACGCGATCGAGATGGTGCCGGAGCCCGCCTTGGACTTGCCAACGACGGCGGGCGAGGAGAAGGCGACATGAACACGCCGACCGCGACGGTCATGGACGGCAACGAGGCCTGCGCTCACGTCGCCTATCGGGTGAACGAGGTCTGCGCGATCTACCCGATCACGCCGAGCTCGCCGATGGCGGAACTCGCCGACCAATGGTCGTCGGAGGGCAGGCCCAACATCTGGGGCGTGGTCCCCGACGTGGTCGAGATGCAGAGCGAGGGCGGTGCGGCCGGTGCGGTTCACGGCGCGCTGCAGGGCGGAGCGCTGACGACTACGTTCACCGCCTCCCAGGGCCTGCTTTTGATGATCCCCAACATGTACAAGATTGCGGGCGAGCTGACGCCGGCGGTCTTCCATGTCGCCGCCCGCTCGCTCGCGGCGCAGGGGCTTTCGATCTTCGGCGATCATCAGGACGTGATGGCCGTGCGCCCGACCGGCTTCGCGCTGCTCGCCTCTGCCTCCGTCCAGGAAGCCCACGACATGGCGCTAATCGCCCAGGCGGCGACGCTGGCATCGCGCGTGCCGTTCGTGCATTTTTTTGACGGCTTTCGTACCTCGCACGAAATCAACAAGATCGCGCTGATATCGGACAATCACATCCGGGCGATGATCGACGACGAGCAGGTGCTCGCACATCGCCGTCGCGCCCTCAATCCTGACAACCCGTTCGTTCGCGGCACCGCGCAGAACCCGGACGTCTATTTCCAGGCACGCGAGACAGTGAACCCCTGTTACGACGCCGTGCCCTCGATCGTCGGCCAGGCGATGGCCTCGTTCGCCGACCTCACGGGACGACATTACGACCTTGTCGAGTATGTCGGTCACCCCGAGGCGGAGCGCGTCATCGTCATCATGGGCTCCGGCGCCGAAACGGCCTCTGAGGCCGCGCGCTATCTTGTCGAGCATGGCGAGCACGTCGGTGTTCTCCAGATCCGGCTATTTAGACCTTTTCCGACAGAGGCGTTTCTCGGAGCCCTGCCGCGCACCGTCATGTCGATCGCCACCCTCGATCGCACCAAAGAGCCGGGCTCCGTCGGCGAGCCGCTGCTTTTGGACGTGATCGCGACCCTGCATGACGCCGCCGCCGATGTCGACCTGCCGTCGGTGATCGGCGGGCGCTACGGGCTGTCGTCCAAGGAGTTCACGCCCGCCATGGTCAAGGCGGTGTTCGACGAGCTCAAGAAGCGCCAGCCGAAGCGCCGTTTTACCATCGGCATCCGTGACGACGTCGGCCAGACGAGCCTCGCCGTCGATCCAGCATTCGACATCGAGCCGGACGGCGTCACGCGCGCGATGTTCTTCGGCCTCGGCGCCGACGGCACGGTCGGCGCCAACAAGAACTCGATCAAGATTCTGGGCGAGGATCAAGCAGTCCATGCTCAAGGTTACTTCGTGTATGACTCGAAGAAGTCGGGATCGCGCACCGTCTCCCATCTGCGCTTCGGCCCGGATCCGATCAAGAGCCCCTATCTGATCCTGCACGCCAATTTCATCGGTTGCCATCAATTCAGTTTCCTGAAGGAGATCGACGTGCTCGGCCACGCTGCCGACGGTGCGGTGCTCCTTTTGAACACGACCCATGGCCCGAACGAGGTGTGGTCGGAATTGCCGCGCGAGGTTCAGAGAGACCTCATTGAAAAACAGATCCGCCTGTTCGTGATCGACGCCGGCAAGGTTGCAAAGACGGTCGGGATGGCAGGTCGCATCAACACGATCATGCAGACCTGCTTTTTCGCGCTCTCAGGTGTGATGGAGCGGGATCGCGCCATCGAGAAGATCAAGACGGCGATCGAGAAGACCTACGGCAGGAAGGGCGGCGATGTGGTGCGCCGCAATTTCGAGGCGGTCGACCAGGCGCTCGCCCATCTCCATGAGGTCGACATCCCGAGTACCGCCACAAGTGAGATCGAGCTTGCCGCTGCTGTCCGCGATACCGCCCCCGTCTTCGTTCGGGAGGTCACAGCCGCAATGATGGCCGGCCGCGGCGACCAGCTGCCGGTGAGCGCGCTGCCGGCCGACGGCACCTTCCCCTCGGGCACCGCCGCCTTCGAGAAGCGCAACGTTTCGGACACCGTGCCGGTCTGGAAGCAGGACATCTGCATCCAATGCGGCAATTGCAGCTTCGTCTGCCCCCACGGCGTGATCCGGTCCAAGTTCTTCAACGAAAGTGCTTTGGACGATGCACCGGAACATTTCCGCTCGGCGCCGATCAACGCCCGCGGCTTTCCTGAGACTCGCTACAGCCTGCAGGTCTATGCCGAGGACTGCACCGGCTGCGCGCTTTGCGTCGAGGCCTGCCCGGTGCAGGACAAGGAACGCACCGGCTACCGCGCGATCAACATGGCGGCGAAGGCGCTGCTTCTGGAACAATCGAAGAAGGATGTGGCATTTTTCGAGACGCTCCCCGTCAATGATCGTTCCCGCGTCGGTTTTTCGACCGTGCGCGGCGTGCAGTTTCTGGAGCCGCTGTTCGAGTTCTCCGGCGCCTGCGCCGGCTGTGGCGAGACGCCTTACGTCAAACTGGTCTCGCAGCTCTTCGGCGATCGTTTGCTGGTCGCGAACGCCACCGGCTGCTCCTCGATCTATGGCGGCAACCTGCCGACGACGCCCTGGACAAAGAACGCCGAGGGGCGCGGCCCCGCCTGGTCCAACTCCCTGTTCGAGGACAACGCCGAGTTCGGCCTCGGTATGCGTCTCGCCGCCGACAAGCATCACGCTGTTGCAGTCGAGCTGCTGCAAAATCTCGCCGATCAGGTTGGTGAGACGCTTGTCGATGAGATCCTGAATGCTGATCAGCGTGTCGAGAGTCAGATCCGGGCGCAGCGGGCAAGGGTTGTCAGCCTGAAGAACAAGCTTGCCGCGCTCGACGACGATCGCGCCCGACATCTCCTCTCCGTCGCCGAACATCTCGTGCGTCGCTCTATCTGGCTGATGGGCGGGGATGGCTGGGCCTACGACATCGGATCGGCGGGGCTCGACCACGTGCTCGCCACCGGCCGCGATGTCAACGTTCTGGTGCTGGACACCGAAGTCTATTCCAACACCGGCGGCCAGATGTCCAAGGCGACACCGCTCGCCGCGGTCGCCAAGTTCGCGAATGCCGGCAAGCATGTCGGCAAGAAGGATCTGGCCCTGCAGGCGATCTCCTATGGCAACGTCTATGTCGCGCGCGTCGCCATGGGCGCCAATCCGCAGCAGACGCTGCAGGCGCTGCGCGAGGCCGAGGCTTACAAGGGGCCGTCCCTGATCCTCGCCTACAGCCATTGCATCGCGCACGGCATCGACATGCAAAAGGGCCTCGCCCAGCAGGACCTTGCCGTGCACAGCGGCTACTGGCCGCTGATGCGCTACAACCCGGAAGTCCGTAAGAGCGGCGACAATCCCTTCGTGCTCGACAGCCTCAGGCCGGACCGGCCGTTCAGGGACTATGCCGGCAACGAGCTCCGCTATCGTGTCCTCAGGCGGACCAATCCGAAAGAGGCGGATGTTCTGATGCGGCGCGCGGAAGCCTATGTCCGCCGGAAATGGGATCTCTACGAAGTCATGGCGACCTCGGGCGAACATCCGGTCCTCGCTGCCGCCGCAGCGGAATAGTCAGGGAAGGAACATGCCATGAAGCTCGACACAACCTATCTGGGCCTCGATCTCAAGCACCCGCTGGTCGCCTCCGCAGGACCGATCTCGCAGACCCTTGGCGGGATCCGCAGTCTGGAAGACGGAAACGCTGCCGCTATCGTCATGTTCTCGCTGTTCGAAGAGCAGATCCGGCGCGAGAACGAGATGGCCGAACGCATGCTGCATGCCGGCACCGACAGCTTTGGCGAGTCGCTCAGCTACTTTCCTGAATCTGCCGAGAGTGAAGCCGGCCCCGAGGAGTATCTCACGCTGGTGCAAAAGGCCGTCGAGGCTACGGACGTGCCGATCATCGCCAGCTTGAACGGCACCACGAACGAGGGCTGGGTCGACTATGCGCGTCTCCTCCAGGAAGCCGGCGCCCATGCGCTGGAGCTGAACGTCTACTACATCCCAGCCGATCTCGAGACCATGGGCGCCGACGTCGAGCAGCGCTATGTCGAGGTGCTGTCCGCGGTGAAATCCGCCGTGAGCATCCCTGTCGCGATCAAGCTCGGTCCCTATTTCTCCGCCTTCGGATCGATGGCGCGCATCCTGGTGGATGCCGGCGCCGACGGCCTCGTGCTGTTCAACCGTTTCTACCAGCCGGATTTCGATCTGGAGTCGATGCAGGTCTCGCCCACGCTCGAGCTCAGCGAACAGAACGAGATCCGCCTGCCGCTGCTCTGGATCGGCGTGCTCGCCGGCCGGATCGAGGCGTCGATCGCCGCCACCACCGGGGTACGGACGGTAGAACAGGCGGTCAAATATCTGCTGGCCGGCGCCGATGTGGTCATGACCACTTCATCCCTGCTGCGCAACGGTCCGCGTCACATGGCCGACCTGCTCCGCGGCCTCGCCCAATGGATGGCCGACAAGGGCTACGAAGATGTCGGCCGGCTTCGCGGTGCCATGAGCCAGCGCCAGGTCGCCGACCCCGCCGCCTTCGAGCGCGCCAACTACATCAAGGTCCTGCAGAGCTATTAGCGGCGTGGCCACCTCATGGCCTCGAACCGCTCTCGCGTCGGTCGTTTGATCTCACTCAAGCCCAGCCGGGCCGAGGGCTGCTCTACTGCGAGGCCTGTCGTTCGCGCGCCCGGGCGTGGACGCATCTTCGCAGCGAGGCAGACATGACGGAAAGCTACATTCGTTGGTTCGAGGACCTCAGGCTCGACGACGTGCTGCTGGTGGGCGGCAAGAACGCATCGCTCGGGGAAATGTACAGCGATCTCACCGCGCTCGGCATCAAGGTGCCAAACGGCTTCGCGGTCAAAGCGGACGCCTTTCGCGATGCGCTCACCGCGGCCGGCGTCTGGGACGAGTTGCACCAGCTCCTGGACGGGCTGGACAAGCGCGACGTCGCTCGTCTGCAGCAATGCGGCGCGCGGGCAAGAGACCTGGTCTACGCAGCCGGCCTGCCCGAGCCGGCCGTCGACGACATCTCGACAGCCTATCGCAAGCTTCGCGAGCAATATGGCGAGGATCTCAGCGTCGCGGTGCGCAGCTCGGCGACCGCCGAAGACCTGCCGAGCGCCAGCTTCGCCGGTCAGCACGACACCTTCCTGAACGTGCAGGGCGAGGCGATGCTGATCGACGCGGTGCGGCGCTGCAACGCCTCGCTGTTCACCGATCGCGCCATCTCCTATCGCATCGATCAGGGCTTCGATCACTTCAAGGTCGCGCTATCGGCCGGCGTGATGAAGATGGTGCGCGCCGATCTGGCGGCGAGCGGCGTGATGTTCTCGATCGACACCGAGACCGGCTTTCGCGACGCGGTCTTCATCACCGGCGCCTACGGCCTCGGCGAGAACGTGGTCAAGGGCACGGTCGATCCCGACGAGTTCCATGTGCATAAGCCCACCTACCGGGACGGTTATCGCGCTGTGCTGCGCCGCCATCTCGGCGACAAGCAGGTCAAGATGATCTACGCCAGCGGCCGCACGCGCGAGCCGGTGAACAACATCCCCACGCCGAAGGCCGATCGCCGGCGCTACTGCATCGGTGACGACGAGGTGCTCGACCTCGCCGGCCAGGCGATCAGGATCGAGGATCACTACAGCGCCAAGGCCGGTGTCTTCCGTCCGATGGACATCGAATGGGCGAAGGACGGCATCGACGGCGAGCTCTACATCGTGCAGGCCCGTCCGGAGACAGTGATCTCGCAGCGCTCGGCGCTGGTTCTCGAGACCTACGCGCTCGAGGAGACCGGTCACGTCCTGGCGATAGGTCGCGCGGTCGGCGCCAAGATTGGCAGCGGCCAGGTCCGGGTCATCAAGGACGCCGACAGGCTGGACAGCTTCAAGCCCGGCGAAGTGCTGGTCGCCGACATCACCACGCCGGACTGGGAGCCTGTGATGCAGACCGCGGCGGCGATCGTCACCAATCGAGGCGGGCGCACCTGCCATGCCGCGATCGTCGCGCGCGAGCTCGGCATTCCCGCCGTGGTCGGCGCAGAGCATGCGACCGAGCACCTGACCGACGGCCAGGCGGTGACGGTGAGCTGCGCGGAGGGGGACACCGGCCGCGTCTATGGCGGTGTCCTGCCGTTCAAGCGGGAGACCACCGACCTCGGCGGATTCGAGCGGCCGGCGACCCACATCATGGTCAATCTCGGCAATCCCGACCTCGCCTTTCAGACCAGCCTGCTGCCCAATGATGGCGTCGGTCTCGCGCGCATGGAGTTTATCATCAGCGAGGCGATCAAGGTCCATCCCATGGCCCTGCTGAAGCCGGAACGGGTCGAGGACCAGGAGGCGAGGGCGGAGATCGCACGGCTCGTCGCCCGCCATGAGACGCCGAGCGATTATTTCGTCGAAACGCTGTCGGAGGGGGTGGGCACGATCGCCGCCGCGTTCTATCCGAAGCCGGTCATCGTGCGCATGTCCGACTTCAAGACCAACGAATACGCAGCGCTGCTCGGCGGCCGCGGATTCGAGCAGGATGAAGCGAATCCGATGATCGGCTTTCGCGGCGCCGCCCGCTACGCGCACCCTGCCTATCAGCCCGCCTTCGAGCTCGAATGCCGGGCGATGCGCCGCGTGCGCGAGACCATGGGCCTCACCAATCTCAAACTGATGATCCCGTTCTGCCGACGCATCGACGAAGCTGAAAAGGTCCTGGCGATCATGGCGGATAACGGCCTGGAGCGAGGCCAGCACGGGCTCGAGATCTACGTCATGTGCGAGATCCCCAACAACATTCTCATCATCGATCGCTTCGCCGCACTGTTCGACGGATTCTCGATCGGCTCCAACGACCTCACCCAGCTGGTTCTGGGCGTCGATCGCGATTCCGAGATGGTCGCGTTCGAGTTCGATGAGCGCGATCCGGGTGTGCTCGCAGCCCTGAAGCTTGCGATCGAGGGCGCCAAGCGAAATCACCGCCATGTCGGCATCTGCGGCCAGGCGCCGTCGGACTATCCCGAAATCGCCGACTTTCTGGTGCGCCAGAACATCGACTCCATCAGCCTGACGCCTGACCGCGTCATCGAAACCACGCTCGCCATACTCGATCTGGAGCGCGAGTTGGGCCGTGCGCAGCGGAAAGCCGCTGAGTGACGTTGCTCCCGGAGTCCGTACCAGGGCGGCAGATACGATACCGACCTGGAGGGACGAAAAGAGTAAGTGAACGATGCGTCGTTTTTCGCCTGACGATAAGGAACCGTCGGTAGCACGACTTTCTGAGCCTCCGGCAAACCCGGCGCGGTTCACGTGCGGGATCGCCATTCGGCTCGACACGGAAATTTCCGCTGACCTAAGTCAAAGCATGTCATCGTGTTCCCTGCAGTCTATGATTGGATCAATCAAAGAAGGCCACCACTCTTTTCATGACGCTCAAAACAAACAGGGAAACGATGATTGCCATCGATCCGCCGACGTTTCGTGCCGAAGATCTGACCAAGATCTACCAGGCCGGCGAGGTCGAGGTGGTGGCGCTGCGCGGTGTCGACCTCGCACTCATGCCATCGGAGCTGGTGGTGCTGCTCGGTCCGTCCGGCAGCGGCAAGTCGACCCTGTTGAACATACTTGGTGGGCTCGACACCGCGACGTCGGGGCAGGTGTTCTTTCGTGACATGGAGCTGACCGACGCCGACCAGCACCGCCTTACTCGTTATCGGCGGGATCATGTCGGCTTCGTTTTTCAGTTCTACAATCTGGTGCCCAGCCTGACGGCGCGGGAGAACGTGGCGCTGGTGACCGAGATCGCCAAGGCGCCGATGACGGAAGCGGAAGCGCTCGAGCTGGTCGGACTCGGCGATCGTATGGATCACTTTCCGGCACAGCTTTCCGGCGGTGAGCAACAGCGGGTGGCGATCGCGCGCGCCATCGCCAAGCGGCCGGACGTGTTACTCTGCGACGAGCCGACCGGGGCGCTCGATAACGAGACCGGTGTGGTCGTGCTGGAGGCGATCGAGCGGGTCAGCCGGGAACTCGGCACGACTACGGCGCTGATCACCCACAATGTCGTGATCGCCGACATGGCTGACCGCGTGCTTTCCATGGGCGGTGGACGGATCGTCGAGGATCGCCCCAACCCATCCAGACGCGCACCGCGCGAGCTCGCCTGGTGACGTGATGAGCCCGCTCGACAAAAAGCTCCTGCGTGATCTGTGGCGGCTTCGCGGGCAAGTGCTGGCGATTGCTTTGGTGGTGGCATCAGGCGTCGCGGTGCTGGTGATGTCGCTCACCGTGCTGGAGGCTTTGAGTGTGACAGCGTCGGCCTATTACGACCGTTACCGCTTCGCTGACGTCTTCGCCAGCGTCAAGCGCGCACCGGATCGGCTGGCGAAAAGGATCGCCGATATCGACGGTGTGCAGACGGTCGAGACCCGCATCGTGCAGGTCGCGATTCTCGACATCGATGGGTTCGAAGAGCCGGTGGTCGGGCAGTTTGTGTCGATCCCCGAACGGCGCGAGCCGCATCTGAACCGCCTTGCGCTCCGTTCTGGCCGACTGGTCGAGCCGGGCCGGACAGACGAGATCGTGCTGAGCGAACCCTTTGCCGACGCCCATGGTTTCGAGGTCGGCGATCGGATCGAAGCCGTGATCAATGCCGCCAAGCGGCCGCTCGAAATCGTCGGCATCGCGCTCTCGCCCGAATTCGTCTACGCGATCGGCCCCGGCGCGCTGATGCCAGACGACAAGCGTTTCGGCATCATCTGGATGGGCCGTAAAGCGCTCGCCGCCGCCTACGATCTCGACGGCGCGTTCAACGACGTCACCCTGTCGCTGCTACCGCATGTGCCGCCGGAGACGGTGGTCGATCGGCTCGACCCGCTGCTCGAACGCTACGGCGGAACGGGTGCGATCGCGCGAAGAGATCAGCTCTCGAACTGGTTCGTCAACAGTGAGCTCGACCAGCTTCGGACGATGGCGACCATCCTTCCGACCATCTTCATCGCGGTCGCCGCCTTTCTCACCAACATGGTGCTCGGCCGATTGATCGCCACCGAGCGCGCCGAGATCGGGCTGTTCAAGGCCTTCGGCTACAGCGACTTCGAAATCGGCTGGCTGTACGTGAAAATGGTGATGGCGATGACCATGGTCGGCATCGTGATCGGCTGGGCCGCCGGTGCCTGGCTCGGCCGCTTCAACACCCAGCTCTACGCCGAGTTCTATCACTTTCCGTTCCTGCTCTATCGCCCGAGCCCGGCCGCCTTCGTGATCGGTGCTGCCGTCAGCCTGGCGGCCGCTCTCGCCGGCACCATCGGCGCCGTGCGTCGTGCCGCGACCCTGCCGCCCGCCGAAGCGATGCGGCCGCCGGCACCAGCTGTCTATCATCGGACCCGTCTCGCCGACGGTCGTCTCGCCGCCTGGCTCGACCAGCCGACCCGCATCATCCTTCGCCAGATCATCCGCTGGCCGATCCGCTCGGCTCTCACGGTCGCCGGCATCGCGCTCTCCGTCGCCGTCCTGATCATGGCCAATCAATGGCTCGATTCGATCAATCACATGATCCGCGTCTACTACGAGGATGCGCAGCATCAGGACGTGACGGTCGGACTGGTGAAAGCGGAATCGGAGACGGTGCTCCGCGACTTCGAGCACCTGCCCGGGGCTTTCGTCGCCGAACCGATGCGCATCGTCGGTGCGCGATTTCGTTCCGGTCGGGAGACCCATCGCGGTGCCCTGCACGGCGTGCCGCGGGAGGCGAGCCTCTCCCCTGTCTACGATGCCGCAGGCACGGTGGTCGATCTGCCGGAGAGCGGCCTCGCCCTTTCGGAAAAGCTGGCCGAGAAGTTGGACGTCGGCCTCGGCGACAGTGTGCAGGTCGAGATTCTGGAAGGTCGGCGTCCGGCGCTTGACCTGCCGGTATCGCGGCTGTTCGAAACCTATATCGGCATGCCCGTCTACATGGACCTGGATAGCTTCAACCGCCTGCTGCGCGAGCCGCACGCCGTCGACTACGTCCATGTTCTCGCCGACGAGAGCGCTCTCCCGGCCTTCTTCGCCGAGCTCAAGGAACTGCCGGGTGTCGCCTCCGTCGTCATCCGCCAGGCGGCGATCGACATGATGCACGAGACCATCGGTGAGAACATGATGATCTTCATCTCGTTCTTCAGCGTCTTCGCGGCCCTTTTGACCTTTGGCGTCGTCTACAGCAGCGCGCGCATCGGATTGTCCGAGAGCGGCCGCGAGCTGGCGACGCTGCGCGTGCTTGGCTTCAGCCGCTGGGAAATTTCCTATGTACTGCTTGGCCAGCTCGGTTTTCTCGTTGTGCTGGCACTGCCGCTCGGCTGCGTGCTTGGCTGGGGACTGGTCTGGCTGATCATTTCGGCGTTCGAGACGGAACTTTACCGCGTGCCGATGGTGATCGAGCGCGCGACCTTCGGCAAGGCCGTGCTGATCACGATTCTGTCCGCTCTGGTCTCGGCCGCCTTGATCCGACGTCGGCTGGACCGGCTGGATCTGATCGCGGTTCTGAAAACGAGGGAGTGAGTCCGTTGGCCTGGCGACGCATGATCATCTGGGGCGGCTTCGGTCTGGCGATCGCGCTCGGTCTCGCCTACGCCTTCAAGCCGCAGCCGGTGCTGGTCGATATCGTCACGCTGGAGCGTGGTCCGATGATGGTGACCCTCGACGAGGAGGGCGAGACACGGGTGCGCGACGTCTATGTGCTGTCGGCACCGTTGGCCGGTCGCGCACAGAGGATCGATGCCGAGGTTGGCGACGCGGTGAGGGCAGGGGAGACGGTGGTCGCGCAGATCCAGCCGACCGATCCGAGCTTTCTCGACCGGCGCAGCCGAGCACAGGCCGAGGCCGCTGAGAAGGCGGCATCCGCTGCGATGACGCTGGCGCGCGCCGAACTCGACCAGGCCGAAGCCGAGCTCGATTTCGCCGAAAGCGAGCTGGAGCGGGCCAGGCGTCTTCGAAGCGAGAGCGCCATCGCCGAACGCGCGCTCGATCTCGCCGAGAATGCGTTTCGGGTCAGGCAGGCTGCGGTCAACATGGCGAGATCGGCGCTGGAGATGCGCGAGTTCGAGCTGGAAAACGCCCGCGCGCAGCTGGTGTCGCCGGTGGACGGAGCAGGAGACGGCGAGATCTGCGACTGCGTGCCGATCACCTCGCCGGTCGACGGTCGCATTCTCGAGGTCATCCACAAGAGCGAGGGCGTGGTGCAGCCGGGCCAGGCGCTGGTTGAGATCGGCAATCCTGCAGATCTCGAAATTGCCGCTGACTTTCTCTCCGCCGATGCGGTGCAAATCGAGCCGGGACAGCAAGCGCTGATCGAGGATTGGGGCGGTGAGCCCCTGGAGGGAACGGTGCGCCGGGTCGATCCCGCCGGCTTTACCAAGGTGTCAGCACTCGGAATTGAAGAGCAAAGGGTCAATGTCATTGTCGATTTCGACGTCTCTGCCGAAGACCGGCGGCGCCTGAGCCATGGTTATCGGGTCGAGGTGCGGGTGGTGCTCTGGCAGGACGACGACGCGCTGAAGCTGCCGCTGACAGCTCTCTTTCGCGACGGCGAACGCTGGGCGGTCTTCGTCGAGGAGAAGGGTCGAGCCAGCCTCCGCCATATCGAGATCGGGCAGCGAAATGGCGTGGAGGCCGAGATTGTCGGCGGCGTGGAGGCCGGCATGAAGGTTGTTCGTCACCCGAGCGATCAAGTGAGCGACGGCGTGTTGATCGAAGCGCGCACTTGAACGGAACGCGGCATCGTGGACGGGGATCATCCCCATGGAAAGTCGAAGATCAGGATTCCGAGTCTGGCGACGGCCGCCGTCACCGGCACCCAGATCCCGAACGTGAAGTGATCGGACGTCGGCGCTGGATCGCGCAGCTTGATCCGCACCAGGCCCTTCGCTTCCTCGGCGACGTTCACGATGACCTCGAAGCCGATGACGATGACGAAACGCACGCCGACACGCCAGTCACGCTGGCTTCCTGCGAATGGATGTCCAGACCGTTGCTCGCATCACCGAATGCCCTTAGTGATGCCGACGAGATAAGGCGATGACGTCCGGATGTCGTCGCCAGGTCGCAAATCACCGTTTGCGCCAGATCAAAGCGGTCGCCGCCGCGGCATGAGCCTTTTTTCCTCCTGATCGGCTGGCGACGTCTGCAGCATCGCTGCCATCTGACCTGCGAGAAACCGTCTTGGTCCACGTACCCTTTCTGAGCGAAGTCATCGTCTTTCTGGTGGCGACGGTCGTGGTCGTGCCGCTGGCGAAGGCCCTTCGTCTGAGCCCGATCCTCGGCTATCTCGCGGTCGGCATCGCGGCCGGACCATCGGGCCTCGGCCTGGTCGAGAAGGTCGAGGAGGTCCGCGCATTCGCCGAGCTCGGCGTGGTGTTCCTGCTGTTCGCGGTCGGGCTGGAGCTCTCTTTCGAGCGCCTGAAGACCTTCGCCCCGATGATCTTCGGCCTCGGCACCGCGCAGGTGGTCGTGAGTGCGGCGGCGATCGGTGCGGTCGCGTTCTATTGGGGCAACAGCGTTCAGGTGTCGGTGATCCTCGGTCTCTGCCTGGCGCTCTCCTCGACCGCCATGGTCATCCAGCTCCTGAGCGAGAGCGGCCAGCTGGTGACGCGCCATGGTCGCGCCTCCTTCGCGGTCCTGCTGTTTCAGGACCTCGCCGTGGTGCCGATCCTGATGCTGGTGACCGTGTTCGGCAGCCAGGGGGAGGGCACCGCGATCGGTCCGCAAGCCCTCCTGGTCCTGGTCAAAGCGCTCCTGGCGACGGGCGTGATCGTCCTGATCGGCCATTTCCTGCTGCCGCGCCTGTTTCACCTGGTGACCGCCAGCCGCACGTCCGAAGTGTTCGTTGCGATGGCGCTGCTGACCATCCTTGCCACCTCGCTCGCCACGGGCATGGCCGGCCTGTCCATGGCGCTCGGCGCCTTTCTCGCCGGCCTGCTTCTCTCCAAGACCGAATTTCGCCATCAGATCGAAAGCGATATCGAGCCGTTCAAAGGGCTGCTGCTCGGTTTGTTCTTCATGACCGTCGGCATGTCGATCGATCTCGCTGCCGTTGCCGATCGAGCCGGGCTCACCGCGCTTTCGGTGATCGGGCTGATCGGCCTCAAGGCGACGATCATCTTCGCCCTCGGCCTCGCCTTCGGCCTGCCGCGCGAGGTCGCGGTTCGGGCGAGCCTGCTGCTCGCCGAGGCCGGCGAATTCGCCTTCGTCGTGATCGGCGTCGCCACGCTGCAATATGATCTGATTCCGGACGACGTTGCGCAGTTCATGGTGATCGTCGCGGGCGTCTCGATGATGCTGACACCGCTGCTCGCGCTGGTTGCGGGAAGCATCGGCAGGCATCTTCAGAGCTTGCGTGACGCCGGTGAAATCGCGATCGACATTGGCGAGCTCAGCGGTCATGTGATCATCGCCGGTTTCGGACGGGTCGGCCAGGCGGTCGCAAAGCTGCTCGCCTCGCGGAACATCGGCTACATCGCCGTCGATCGCGACATGAGGCAGGTGCGGTATGGTCGGAAGTGCGGCATGCCGGTCGTCTACGGCAACGCCACCGATCACGATCTTCTGGAAAAGCTCGGCGCCGAGCGCGCGGCCCTGGTGCTGGTCGTGCTGGGCGACGTCCAGGCCACGACCAAAGCACTCGAAGCGATCCGGAGACAATGGCCGGGCATCAGGCTTCTCGCTCGCGCCCGCGATGTCCAACACGCGAAGGCGCTTGCCGCCATGGGCGTGGAAGACGTGGTCCCGGAGACCCTGGAAGCGAGTCTGCAGCTCGGCGGTCTGGTGCTGCGCACGCTCGGTGTTCCGTCGGCGGCCGTGAACGACACGATCGAACGCGCCCGCGCCGGCAACGGACAGCGCGACGCTGTCGCCGACAAGACGTCGCCGTCGGGAAACGCCGGCCGGGCGGATCACGAGCCGTTGTCCATGGTCTCGTCGGGGCCGACGTTTCCGGGTTCGGTTTGACCCAGGTCAAGGCTGCCGGACCCGAATGGGGCGCATCTTCACTGGTGAGATGACCCGTCCATGACTCCGAGGCCGGCATGATGGAACGCCTTCTGATCGCGCTCGATGGATCCGCCCATAGCGACAAGGCTCTGGAACTCGCCGCCGATCTGGCCGAGACCTACGGCGCCGAACTTCTGCTCGCCCATGTGATGTCGACGGCACCGATGAGCCTGGCCGAGCGCGAGCTGGCGGCAGCGGAATATGCGGACGAGCTGGCTTCCTGGGCGACCGCCCGCACCACCGTCGGTAGCGGCGAGCTGGAAGGCGGCGCCCATGAGCTTTTGATGCATTACTCGGACCTCACCCATCATTTCCGAGAGACCATGGGCAAGCATCTGCTGGCCTCGGCAAAGAGAAAGCTGAGCGGCAGGAATATCGAGTCCGTTCAGACGCTGCTCGCCGACGGCGACCCGGCCGAGACGATCACCGGGCTCGCGAGGGATCGCAAGGTCGACGCGATCGTCATCGGCAGCCGCGGTCTCAGCGACATCAAGGGCCTGTTCCTCGGCAGCGTGTCACACAAGGTCGCTCAGCTCGCCGAGTGCACCTGCATCACCGTGAAGTAGCGGCTGGCGGCGGCCCGCCGCAGGGTCGACTTTTTTTATTTAGCGTTGAGGCTCTCGAATTAGGCGAGCAGGTCGTCGATCTCGTAGCGCGAGAGGTTGAGATTGGGCATGGGCGGATGCGGGTCGGCGAGCCAAGCCTTGAGATCGTCCGTGCGCTCGGCGGCTGTCTCGGCGACCGACGCAAAGGTCGGCGCGGCATCACCGCCCACTGGTTGCTCGCCGCCGATCAAATGACAGTTGCCGCACCATTGTCCGGCCAGTGTCTCGCCATGCTTGAGATCCGCGGCGGATGCAGCCGTGGCCGTCATGAACGCGGCCAAGACCATGCTTATCCCCTTCTTCGTGAGCACTTCAGTCATAGTCGAGCGGCAGACCGTTTTCATGATATTCCTGTTCGAAGCTCTCGGGCCAGCCTTCCCCCATCCAATAGGGCTTGTCGATGATCCAGCTTTGCATCGCGTCCGGCACTTCCTGCAGCGAGAAACCGCGCTGCCCCTCGGGGCTGGCGGCGAAGGCGGCGAGATGCCCGATTTCCTCGCCGGTCAGATCGATCTGATAGCCGAGTTCCAGCGCCTGCAGCTCGATCATCGCCTGAGCGCCGTTCCACATGCGCACGACGAAGTGCATCAGATCGAGCTGCTCGCTGCTGCCATCGGCGTCGAGTGCCGGTGCAGCGATCCCGCCGGCGCCATTGACAGCATGGCAGAGCACGCAGCCCTTGGTGACGAACAGCCGCCGGCCGTCCTCAGCGTCGACCAGAGGTAAGATGATATTGATCGGTTCGGCCAAAGGATCTGTTTCCTTCTCGACCTCCTCGGCGATCGCGATGGCGGACGAAGCGCCGGTCATGCCTGCGGCAATGATGCCGATCAGCAAGCGGTGGGGCAGGGCGAAGGCTCGCAAAGTCGATCTCCCGTATCGAAGAAAAGGGTTCCTTGTTGCACGACCGGACAACGCTTGGATTTGACGTCGATCAACTTTCGGCAGTCGGACCGTGCGCGGTTGATCTCGCTCAATGGCGATAGCTGATCGCAGCCCTACGTCATTCCTGATCGGGCCGGCAAGTTGGGAAGAGACGATGACGATCCGCAATCTGGACAAGCTGTTCAAACCGGATTCGATCGCCCTGATCGGGGCGAGCAAGCGGCCGGGTTCGGTGGGCGCCGTGTTGGCAAAGAACCTGTTCGGCAGCGGCTTCGACGGTCCGGTTATGCCGGTCAATCCGAAGCACCGCTCGATCCGGGGTGTCCTGACATTCGAGTCGGTCGGGAGCCTGCCGCTGGTCCCGGACCTGGCCTTGATCGCGACGCCGCCTGCGACGGTGCCCGATCTGATCGCCGAACTCGGCGAGAAGGGCACGAAAGCGGCGGTGGTGATCACCGCCGGGCTCGGCGAGCAGGGAGAGGATGGCGGAAGCCTGAAGCAGGCGATGCTCGATGCCGCGAAGCCGCATCTCCTTCGCGTGGTCGGTCCGAACTGCCTCGGCACGCTGGTGCCAGGCCTCGGCCTGAATGCCAGCTTCGCCCATCTGTCGCCCAAGTCCGGCAAGCTAGCCTTCGTCGCGCAGTCGGGGGCCGTGGTGACGTCCGTGCTGGACTGGGCGACCAGCCGCGGGATCGGCTTTTCCCATCTCGTGGCGCTCGGCGACATGAGCGATGTCGATTTCGGCGACATGCTCGACTATCTCGCCAACGACCCCGGCACCAGCGCCATCCTCATGTATATCGAAGCGATCACCAGCGCGCGAAAATTCATGTCGGCGGGCCGGGCCGCGGCGCGCATGAAGCCGGTGGTCGTGGTCAAGGCCGGCCGACATCCCGAGGGTGCGCGCGCTGCTGCCTCCCACACCGGGGCGCTCGCCGGCGCCGACGACGTTTACGATACTGCGTTCCGGCGTGCCGGCATGCTTCGCGTGATCCAGCTGGAAGAGCTGTTCGATGCCGTGCAGACCCTCTCGATGGTCAAGCCGCCGGCGGGCGATCGCATCGCCATCGTCACCAATGGCGGCGGCGTCGGCGTGATGGCGACCGACGCGCTCATGGACCATGGCGGCGAGTTGGCGAAGTTCGACCCCGAAACGATCGCGGCGCTCGACCGGCACCTGCCGCCGACATGGTCGAAGACCAACCCGGTCGACATCATCGGCGACGCGCCGCCCGAGCGCTATGAGCATGCGATCAAAGCGGTGATGCAGGACCCGGCGGTGGACGCCGTGCTGGCGATCAACTGCCCGACCGCAGTGACGTCGCCGAAGGCGGCTGGCGATGCCGTGATTGCCGCCATCGGCAAGCCGAAGCTGCCGGTACTCACCAGCTGGCTCGGCGATGGCGCGGCGCTGCCGGCGAGGCAGGCCTTCGCCGATCACAAGATCCCGACCTTCGAGACGCCGGAGGACGCAGTCAACGCCTTCATGCAGCTGGTCTCCTATCGGCGCAATCAGCAGACCCTGATGGAAACGCCGGCCTCGATGTCTGAAGATTTTTCTCCCGATCTGGCAGCGGCGAGGGGCGTTATCGAGAAGGCCTTGGATGAGGGCAAGGTCTGGCTGAACGAGCCCACGGCGAAAGCGTTGATGGCGGCCTACGACATCGCGACCGCGAAGACGCTGATCGCGAAGACCCCCCACGAAGCAGCGACCTTGGCTGCGGCGTTCGGCGGTGGTGTCGCGATCAAGATTCTGTCGGACGACATCCTGCACAAGAGCGACGTCGGCGGCGTGGCGCTGGACCTGTTCGGACCGCGTCATGTCGAGGAGGCGGCTGATGCCATGCTGGAGCGGGTGCGCGCCGCCAGGCCCGACGCTGTCATCGACGGCTTCAGCGTGCAGCCGATGATCCGAAGGCCGGGCGCCCATGAGCTGATCGTCGGCGCCATCACCGATCCGACGTTCGGTCCGATGATTCTGTTCGGCCAGGGCGGCACGGCGGTCGAGGTGATGGACGACAAGGCAATGGCGATGCCGCCGCTGAACATGCGGCTCGCCCACGAGGTCATGAGCCGGACGCGCATCCATCGCCTGCTGAAGGGCTATCGCGATCGGCCGGCCGCTGCCCTCGATGCCGTGGCGGCGACGCTGATCAAGATCGCGCAGCTGGTGATCGATCATCCCGAGATCGACGAGCTGGACATCAACCCGCTGCTCGCCGACGACTTCGGCGTCATGGCCCTCGACGTCCGTGTGAAGCTGATGCCGACGCGGCATTCGGGTCCGGAGCGTCTGGCGATCCGTCCCTATCCCAAGGAGCTGGAAGAGGAGGTGACGGCGAAGGACGGCCGAACTTTCGTCCTTCGCCCCGTCCGCCCCGAAGACGAGCCCGCCTTCCATCTCGGCTTCACCAGGCTGACGCCCGAGGAGATTCAGCTCCGCTTTTTCACCCCGATGAAGACCCTGTCCCATGTCATGGCGGCGCGCTTCACCCAGATCGACTACGACCGCGAAATGGCGCTGGTGCTCGCCGAGGAGGGCACGCCCGGCGAAGCGATGATCGGCGGGGTCGCCCGCCTCGCTGCCGATCCCGACAACGAGCGCGCGGAATATGCGATCATCGTCGGCCGCGAGCTGACCGGGCAGGGCCTCGGGCGGCTGATGATGGAGCGGCTGATCGCCTATGCCAGAAAGCGCGACATCGGCGAGCTCTACGGCGAAGTTCTGAGAAAAAACATCGCCATGCTGTCGCTTTGCGGAAAGCTGGGCTTCACCGAAAAGACGGTGCCGGACGATCCCGCCATCGTCCATGTCAGCCTCGATCTCAGAGATTGACCGGTATGCCCCCGGCACTTTGATCCGCGTCAACGCGCTGGTCGCCGACGCGTCCTAGAATGCATCTGTGAGTCGCGCGAGACATGATCTCGTGCGGGAACGACCATCAGGAGGAGATCGAAGATGTGGTCGCTCTTTCCTTCCGAGCGGCGGAAGACCGAGATGACGCCGGCGCCTGGCGATGGCGATCCGTTCCGCGCCCTTCAGCGTCGGATGGACCGCCTGTTCGACGACTTCGCCGGTGACTACCACTGGCCGTTCAGCAACGGCCGCGGCGCCATGACGCCGACCATCGATGTCAGCGAGACCGACAAGGAGCTGACTGTCGAAGCGGAACTCCCCGGCGTCGATGAGAAGGACATCGATGTCACGCTCACCGACAATCTCCTGACCATCAAAGGCGAGAAAAAGCAGGAAAAAGAAGAAAAGAAGAAGGACTACCACCTGACCGAGCGCAGCTATGGCAGCTTCAGCCGCTCGATGACGCTGCCCTTCGACGCCGATCCGGCGAAGATCAAGGCGGCGTTCAAGGATGGGGTTCTGACCATCACCCTGCCGAAGCCGCCCGAGATCAAGGCGAAGGTCAAGAAAATCGCCATCGGTCACTGACAAGCGAGCGCCTGTCCGCCAGGCTGCTGATCGCAATGGGAGGCGTCATCGCCTCCCACTTTTTTTATCATGTCAGCCTCGATCCCCAAAACCAACCGGCGTGCCTGGGACGATTCGATCCTCATCAAGGCGTACACCGCGAGACGGCATATCGTGCCTCTTCCTTGGTGACGGCGGGCGGAATGTATGTGCAAATCGCCCGCGATATACGGTTTTGGATCGGCGTTGTTCGATGCCGCTTACCATCAATCCTGACAAGGTCTGCTTCGTCATCGCAATAGCGCGGGAGGTCAACGTCAAGGTGGCGCCCGACGAGCTTGCCGACGATGGCGACGACGTGGAACGCACCCTTGAGGACTACGCCGACGATGCCACCCGTCAGGAGCTCCAGGCGTTTCTCGACGCTCAAAGCGACGACGTTCTCCGTGAACTCCTGGAGCCGACCTGGATCGGGCGTGGAAGACTACGCCGCTGACGACTGGAGAAGTGTCATGGCCGACTTGTTTCAGCTCGCTTGATCCGGATCAATGTCCTCCAGGCTCGACAAGACATGCTGGTTGCCAGACTGAGCCATCGAAGACAGGAGATCCGGCATGTCGATCCGGGTTCTGCTCACACCGCTCTTTCACAGCCCCGAAGACCGGCGCGCCCTCGATACGGCGTTCACCCTGGCCGATCGCTTTCAGGGCCATGTCGATGCCCTGTTCGTGCGGCCGGATCCGATGGATGCAGTCCCCATGGTCGGCGAGGGCGTTTCGACGGATACCATCAAGCGGCTGATGGAGAGCGCCGAGGCCGCCATCGATCAGCAGCGCCGGACGGCCAAAGCCGTTTTCGCCGAGGCCTGCAAAGACGCCGGCATGGCGGTCGTCGAGCGCGGTGCCATGTCCTCCGGTCAGCCTTCGGCGGCCTGGCGCGAAGCGACCGGGCAGAGCGAGAATGTCGTGCCGGAAAGAGCGCTGTTCAGCGATCTGGCGGTCTTCACCGGCGCCTGGTCGGAGACGGCTCCCGCGCTCCGTCCGACCTTCGAGGCGGTGCTGCTGAAGGCCCGCCGGCCGATCCTGCTGGCGCCGGCGGAACCGCGGCAGCATATCGGCCATAATGTGGCGATCGCCTGGAACGGCACGCCCGAAGCCAGGAGTGCGCTCGCTGCCGCGATGCCATTCCTGGAATCGGCAGTCGCAGTCCATCTGCTCACGGCCGCGAGCGCTCGAACCGAATCGGACACGGCCGAGGAAGCGTCGGATTATCTCGCCTGGCATGGGATCGGCAGCGATGTGCATGTGCTCGAAGCAGGCAGCGAGCCGGTCGGTGCCATGCTGATGCAAAAGGCATCGGCGATCGGTGCCGATCTTCTGATCATGGGTGGTTATGGCCACGCTCGTCTGCGCGAGCGCATCCTCGGCGGCGTCACCCATCACATCGTCAGCCATCTCGAGTTGCCGGTCCTGCTGGCGCATTGACATTGGGGGATCCAATGAACGTCCTGATCATCTACGGAACCACCGAAGGACAGACCAGAAAGATCGCGAACTTCATGGCGGACCGCGTCCGCGATCGAGGCGAAACGGCCACGCTGATCGACAGTACCGATTTGCCGAATGGTCTGGATGTCGATGGCTTCGATGCGGTGATCGCCGCCGGCTCCGTGCACAACGGCCGTCATCAGGCGGCGCTGTTCCAGTTCGTGCGCGATCACCGCGAACGCCTGCAGGTCAAGCCGAGCGCCTTCGTCTCCGTCAGTCTGTCGATGGCCAGCGACGACAAGGAGGATCGTCTGGATGCCGCTGCCTGCGCCGACCGCTTCCTCTCGGCCGCCGAGTGGAAACCGACCGTCACCCATCTGGTGGCCGGCGCCCTTCGCTACACCCAGTATGATTTCTTCAAGAGCTGGATCCTGAAGGCTATCGCCAGCACCAAAGGCGCCTCGACCGACACCAGCAAGGATCACGAGTTTACCGACTGGAAGGACCTCGAAGCCTTCGTTGGGGCTTTTCTCGCGCAAGTTACCGAACATGCGGGTCTGACCGCCAAAACTCCTGAGAAACACTCATTTACTGCAGAAGAGTCGGAGCTGTTCGCTCGGGATAAAGATGCTGCAGAGCGCTGAATTTCACGGACCTCAAGCAAGGACGGGCAAACCGATGACACAGAAATCGACGACACGGAACCATCAAGCGATCGGGACCCAGCCTCTCGCCGACTGGTCACAAGCCTACGTGACCGCAGCTGCGGCCCTGGGCACTTCCTGGTGCGACTTCGTCGGCGAACGCTTTCACGCTTATGCTCATGTGATCGACGATGTCAGCCACTGTCATGACCTGAACGAAGCCTGGAAGGCACAGGCGAGTTTCGGTCAGCAGACTCTCAAAGCCTACAGCGAACAGGCGGCCAAGGTCGGCAGCCTGATGATGCAAGCTGTAAAAGCCGATGGCGCAAGCGCGAAACACTAGATTTGAAACGGCGGGTTCGATTCAAGTCCGATGTCCGATCAAGGGGAGGTCATCGCATTTTTGAGCGATGGGCAGGCATTTGGCCTCCCCGATCTTTCAGTCGAGCGGATCGACACCCATGCCGCGATCGTCTTTCTGATCGGCGGTCGTGCGTACAAGCTCAAACGAGCGGTTCGCTATAGCTTCCTCGACTTTTCGACGGTCGAGAAACGGCATCGCGTTCTCGAAGCCGAGTATCGTCTCAACATCAGAACGGCGCCGGACCTCTATCGGCGGCTCGTTGCCATTACGCGCGATGACGTCGGCCGGCTGACCTTGGAAGGCCAAGGCGAGATTGTCGACTGGCTGTTGGAAATGCGCCGGTTCGATCAGGCGGCGTTGCTCGATCATCTCGCCGAGGAGGGCAAGCTCGATGCGGCCCTGATCAGGACGCTCGCTTCCGAGATCGCGGACCTGCACGAGAAGGCGCCGGTTCGATCCGGTGGCGGTTATGACTCCATATCGTCGATCGTCGAGGGCAATGCCGGCGATCTCGCATCGCTTCACGGCGACGTCGGCGAGAGCGACGCGATCGGCCTGTTGATCGAAGCGACCGAAAGTGAGCTCTCGCGCCAGCGCGAACGGCTCGACCGGCGTGCCGATGCCGGCTTCGTCCGCCACTGTCATGGCGATCTGCATCTCGGCAACATCTTTCTCGACGGCGATCGGCCCGTGCTGTTCGATTGTCTGGAATTCGACGAAGCGCTCGCCACCATCGACGTCGTCTACGATCTCGCCTTTCTCCTGATGGATCTATGCCACCGCGGCCTCGATCCTTTCGCGATCGATCTGCTGAACGCCTATCTCGAGCGCACCGAGGACGACGGGGGCACGGCCCTGCTGCCGCTCTTTCTCGCGATCCGTGCGACCATCCGCGCCAAGATCGAGGGGTTCGGGATCAGGACGGCGGGATCGATGGAAGAAGCGTCGAAACACCGCTCTTCCGTCGTTCAATATATCGATCTCGCAAGGGATCTGCTCGCGTCAGCACCGTCAAAACTGATCGCGATCGGCGGTCTTTCCGGCACCGGCAAGTCGACGATCGCTCGCCTGCTGGCCCGTCGTCTGGGGCGACAGCACTGGCCCCTGGTGCTGCGCAGCGATGTCATTCGAAAACGCCTGGAGGGCGTGCAGCCGAAGACGCGACTCGATTCGGAGGCTTACAGCCCCTCCCGCTCGGCCCATGTCTACGGGCATCTTCGCGAACGTGCAGCGACGCTCCTTCGTGCCGGCAGAACGGTGATTGCCGATGCGACGTTTCTTGATCCAGCGGAGCGCTCGGATATCGAAGATATAGCCAGTGACCTTGCCATCCCGTTTCAGGGCATCTGGCTCGATGCGCCAAAAGAAGCCCTCGAAGCACGAATCGCTCGGCGGAAGGGCGACGCATCCGACGCCGATCTCAAGGTCCTCGCCAGACAACGCGAACGCGACATCGGAGCGATCTCCTGGGCGCTCGTCGATGCCAGCGGGGAAGCGGATCGGATCGCAGTACAAATCCGCGAACGTGTTATCGTTCATCATGAGCAAGGTGCTCGTTCGGACCGTTAGCCATGCTGCTCGCCGTCGGCATAGGATTGCTGATGGCCCGTCGATCGCATCGTATCCTTGCTAAAGGTGCCTGCATTTCATCGGGCGGCGGCCGTCTCTTTCCCACGACGGACGGAACGTCGCTCAGAACGTCACCTTGCCTCTCCGGCTGAGGGATGAGAGCTTGAAACCGGTTCTGACTCTGACGCTGAACCCCTCTCTCGACGTCGCGACGACGGTCGATGAGGTGAGAAGCACGGACAAGCTGAGATGCGTCGCGCCCAAGACGGATCCGGGCGGCGGCGGGATCAATGTCGCGCGGGTGATGACGCGGCTCGGCGGTTCGGCGACCGCCGTTTTCACCGCAGGAGGCCCGAATGGTCAGGCACTCGAAGAGTTGCTCGCCGCGGAAGGGATTGGTGGTCAGGCCGTTCGCATCAGCGGGCCGACGCGGCAGAGCTTCACCGTGCTGGAACGATCGACCCGGCAGCAATACCGCTTCGTCATGCCGGGCCCGGAGCTCGATGCTTCGGCGTGTCGGCGCTGCCTCGATCATGTCCGAACGTCGCTCGACGATGTCGATTACCTCGTCGCCAGCGGTAGCCTTTCTCCAGGGGTGCCGACCGACTTCTACGCGCGCATCGCACATCTCTCGCGGGAGCGGGGAGCGCGATTGATTCTGGATACATCCGGCGAAGCGCTCGCTGCCGCTTTGGAGGAACGGATCTTTCTGATCAAGCCGAACGCGCGCGAGCTGCGTGCGTTGGCGGGCGACCCTTCCCTCGACGACGATGGTCTCGTCTCGTTCGCCAAGGAGCTCGTGTCCATGGGGAAATGTGAAATCGTCGCTTTGTCGCTTGGGAGGAGGGGTGCCGTTCTGATCGCCCGCGATCAGGTGCTGGCGGTTTCGTCTCCCCCGGTCGAGATCGAAAGCGCCGTCGGCGCCGGCGACAGCTTCGTCGGCGCGCTGACGCTCAGTCTGGCCAGGGGGCAGGCATTGGGCACGGCGCTTCGCTTCGGCGTAGCGGCGGGCAGCGCAGCGCTTCTGACCCCCGGCACGGAGCTTTGCAGACGCGAAGACGTCGAGCGTCTCCATGAGGCGCTGGTCGCCCGGTGAGGTGAGTGCGGGCGTCCGATCTGCACGGCATCCAGCCGCCGCGCCCGCTTGTCCGCGAGAACAATCATCCATCAGGGGTCGCGGCGCCCTATATTGAAAGAAAAGCTGGTTGTTCTTCTCCCGGGGCTGAGATCATGGACCTGCGTGGGCTGCTGCTCGATCTCGAAGGTGTCCTTTACGAAGGTGACACACCGGTCCCAGGCGTTGCCGACGCCATAGGCGCATTGGCGGCGTCAGATCTCGAGATTCGCTATCTGACCAACACCACCACCCATCCGCGTCAGGCGATCGTGGATAGATTGACCGGCATGGGATTCGATCTGCCGGCGGAGCACGTCTTCACGCCCGCTATCGCCGCAGGCAGGCTGCTTCGAATAAAGAACCTCACCCGTATTCACCTCGCTGCAGCACCCGAGCTGGCCGTGGATTTTTCTGACGTCGAATTCGTCGACGATGATGCTCAGGCGATCGTCCTCGGCGATCTGTATCGGGCGTTCGACTGGGACCGGCTGAACGCGCTGTTCGGGATGATGCAGCAGGGTGCGGTGCTGGTGGCCCTGCACAAGAATCGCTACTGTCGGCGCGACGGCGAGATCGCCCTCGATCTCGGGCCGTTCGTCGCGGCACTCGACTATGCCGCCGGCACAAAAGCCGAGATCGTCGGCAAGCCGAGCGGCCTGTTTTTCGATCTGGCGCTTGCCGACCTTGATCTGGATGCCGGAAGCGTGGCGATGGTTGGAGACGACATCGAGGCCGATATCGGCGGTGCGTATGAGGCCGGGATGACGACGATCCAGGTCAAGACGGGTAAGTTCACGCCGAAGGACAGGGATCATCCGTCGTTCCGCCCGGATCATCTGATCGCTTCGGCCGCGGACCTGCCCAACCTGCTGCTCGATTGGGAAAACTAGAGGCTGAGCCCATGACGAATCAAGATCGCGTCGAAGTGATCGAAGGCGACATCACGCGCGTGAAGGCCGACGCCATCGTCAACGCCGCCAATACGGAACTCTCGAAGGGCGGCGGTGTTTGCGGCGCAGTTTTCCAAGCCGCCGGCGTCGATAAGCTGACCGAGGCCTGCCGGCAGATCGGCGGATGTGAAACGCGATCGGCCGTGATGACACCGGCCTTCGATATCAAGTGCGCAAAGATCATCATCCACGCCGTCGGACCGATCTACACACAATATTCAGCAGAAGAGTCCCGCCGCCTGCTTCGCTCTGCCTACGAGTCGGCCATCAAGCTCGCCGCCGAGAGCGGCTGTACGACGATCGCCTTTCCCGCGATCAGCACTGGTATCTACGGCTATCCTCTCGACGAGGCCTGCCAAGAGGCAGTGGGCGTCTGCGCCGCCGAGGCGGAGCGCTTCGGCATGCGCATCAAACTGGTGGCCTTCGATCACGAGACAGCTGATTGTCTGCGGCGGCATCTGGAGAGCACCGTCGCACTCTGAAGGCGAAAACCTCTGGCAATCGTCAGTTGCGAGCGTGCAGCAGTGCTCTCGCAAGCGCTTTGACGAGCGTTCGACCGGAGTCGTCGAGGTACTTGGCCATCTCTTCGGCCATCGTCTCAAGATGCTTCGGCTCGTCGCTGCTGAAACGCTTGCCTATCGCGTTGAACAGAGCAGCCTGATCCTGATGATAGGCCCCCTCCACGAACAGGTCTGCGATGTCGTCATGATCCACGTGAACATTCTTGGTCACGACAAAGGCCATGCTCTTCTCCCGCTCCGATGCGCACTCCGTTCATCGAACGGTCAGACCGACATCATCAGACGTCGATGTCTGCAATCGCCCGATAGGAATCGAGAAGATCCAGATCCTCCGAGACCAAGCGACAGCTGACATGGCCGCCATGAACGTTGACGCCTTTCGCGAAGGCCGTGTCCTGGCGAAGCGCCTCCAATCCCCGATCGGCGAGCTTCATCACGTAAGGCAAGGTCGCGTCGGTCAGCGCGATCGTCGCGGTCCGGGGATGGGCGCCGGGCATATTGGCAACGCCGTAGTGGATGACGTCGTGCTCGCGATAAACAGGGCGTGCATGCGTGGTTGGCCTGGCCGTCTCGACGCAGAGCCGCCCTGGTCGATGCTGACGTCGACGATGACCGCACCTGACTGCATCGTCTCGATCACGGCTTCTGTCACGATCATCGGCGCCGGCATGTTCATAGACATCGTCGTCGAACCCGGCACCAAGGCCCGCAGCACCCTGGACCAGCACTTGACGGCCAGTCTGGACGAGGTCAGCAGCTCCCGGCGGTGTCAGCGCGACTCGGATCTCCTGATCCTTGATCTCCGCGACGACTCCGATTTTCAAGGTGTTTCCTCCGGCAGCGCGATTAATGTCGCATCTGCGGTGCTCGAAACACCATGATCTGGATCAAGGGCGAAGTAACGACGGGTTCACCCGTTGCAGTGTGGGTTGACGGATCGTCGGACTAAGCGCCCTCGGCAATCTGCAGAAGTTCGTCCTGATCCAGCAGTTCGACGGTGTGCGCGTCGGTCAGCTTGATCAGACCCTGGTCACGCAAAAGAGTGAATGTCCGGCTCACCGTCTCCAGCGAGAGCCCGAGATAGTCGCCGATGTCGGCGCGCGGCATCGGCAGATGGATCGGGTTGCCTGGCTCGCCCCGATGAGGTGCGCGTTTGCCAAGATGCAGCAAGAAAGAGCACAGCCGTTCCTCGGCGGTCTGGCGGCCGAGGATCAGCATGTGCTCCTGCGCTTCGACCAGCTCGGTCGAAACGGCGTGCAGAAGCCGATGCTCGATCTCCGGATATTCCCGAGCGAGCGCCTCGAACGACGAACGCGGAAACCGGCAAAGCTCGACCGGCGTCACGGCTTGTGCCGTGCAGCTATATCCATGCTCTTCCTCGGTCACGCCGAGAAAGTCACCGGGAAACATGAAGCCGACGATCTGGCGGCGGCCGTCCGCCATCGATTTGGAGATGCTGACGACGCCGTCGACGATCGTGAAATGATGGGCCGCCGGATCTCCCTCAATGAACAGAACCTGCTTTGGCGTGAGATGGACATGCGAGATGAGGGTTTTCAAGCGATCGGCGCAGGCAGGCTGAAGGGCACCGCAGACCGCGTATTGCTTGACACCGCAATGTTCGCAGAGACCGTGCGATTCGCCCTTCAGCCGAATCGGCCGATACCGGCAATCCTGCTCGATCTGCGCCATTGGCTTCCCCCCGCCTCTGATGGCTTAGAGCAGAGCATGTCACATACATTTCGGCAATTACAGTTCGAACCGGACTCCTTTCGCCATATTGACGCAGCGCAACGACAGAAGGCCTCGTTGCCGTTTGAACTCCATGAGACGGCAATGAGATGAAGTATCTGGCCATGAAAAGCGTTCCAGCCAAGGACGTGCGGCTCCGGATCTGCCCGCTTCGTCCGGACCAAATCGAGCAGGCGTTCGCGGGCCTCGAGCTTACAGGACTGTTCATGAGTCTGACGGCATGGCGGCGTTATGCGATGCAGCGTATCGAGGCCGGTGCCGCAGAGGCCGGCGTGCTGTCAATTCAATGCCGGCGAGCCTACCTGCATGGCCTGCTTGGCTACGAAGTCGTGATGCTGGGGATCGAGAGCCACATGACCGTGGATCTGTTCCGGACGATCGACTATTTGAGCGACAGGGCTGCCGGCTCACTGATGGCGGCCGCTGAAGCGATAGCCGTCGAGCGGGGATGTGTCGCCATCCATCTCGACCTTCCTGACTTCAGCAATGCTTCCATCATCGCACTGAAGCCACGCTCGCTGTCGATCCTCTGCCAGTCCGGCTATGGGATCGAATCGATCCAGCTTTCGAAAAAGCTGGATGATCGACGTCCGGCGAAATGTCAGCCACTCCTTTGATACCGATCGAGGCCTCCGCCGGTGTCGCCAGACGCAAGATCGAGGACCATGCCCGCATCCGTCGGAGCAAAGTGAAGAGCCATGATGTCCCGCCCCATGGTCGAGTCGTCCGCATCGATCGGGAAGGGGGATTCGGTTGCGTTGAGCTGGTTGACGAACGCGAGGTCTCCTTTCATCGAAACAGCGTCGTGGACGGCGATTTCGACGGACTGCAGGTCGGCGGCGAAGTCCGCCTTGCGATCGACGAAAAGGAAGGCGAGCAGGGACTCCAGGCAACGACAGTCCAGCTCATCGACACGGACATTCCGGAACTCGAGCTGTCACCTTTCCTGATTGGTGCCGTCGCCTTCGTGAATGGCGCTCCGTTTCTCATCGCTCTTGCCTTCGCGGCACGGCCTTGGTGACGAGCGCCTGTGAGCGGTATCCAGGCGATGAGTGGCACATGGCGAGCGACAAGACGTCGACCGTGCTGTTTCCGCTGCCGATCGATCTTCTGGCGAGGCTGCGTGACGGTCGTCTGGGCGAACTATTGACCGGCGGCACGGAAAGCGGTGAACAGCCCACCTTATCTGATGGTTAGGTGTGAATCGGAGTGTGAGAATGACCCCGATGCGTCAAAATTCACGCCGGCGGAAGCATCGAGGTAATTGGCGGCCGCCCGCGATCAGGGGGCCGATGATACGAGACGCCCAAAGATCCGCTGCGCTATATGACACGATTGACTGGCATCTGAAAATCGCAAGTTGGGATCCAGTTGATCTGTGCGGGGAAGGCATCAGGTTTCCTGAGTATTCGTAATTTTCATCCGGCGACGATGACGCGATAGGGCAGCGGCCTTGCCTGGATGCAGGCCCAGGCGAGGCGTTCGGTGGCGGTATCGAGGACGTAGCGGCGATTGAAGCGGCAGGCGAAGCTGGCGAGGTAGCGCTGGGCGTGCTTCGCGCTGACATGATGGTAGGTGCCGGCCAGTGCTGTCTTGATGTTGCCGAGTGCGGTGTTGCCCCAGGTGAACGGCGCCCAGCGCGCCGCCTGCCGGCCGGATCCGGTGACCATCGGCCAGTGGCGACAGCCGGCGGTCTCGACAGCGCGCCGGCAGGATAGGCCGTCAGCGACCACGCTCGTGCCTTCGGCGATCCCGGCCTTGGCGAGCTTCTCGACTTCCTTCTTGCGGAACCCCTTGACCACAGTGAGCCTGAGACGCCGTGGCCGGCGCTCGGCGGTGGTCTCCACCGCAGCGACAAAAGGCGTCTTGCCGGCGGCACCACGGCCGCGCCTGCCGCCCGAACGCTGACCGCCGGGACAGGCGTCGTCCGTCTCGACCCGGCCACCGAGCTTGGGTTTGCCCGCTTCCCGTTCCGCCATCGCCTGCATCGGCTTGTGCGTCATCAGCCAGGCCGTGCCCTGGCGCACGCCCAAGCGTCGGCCGAGCTCGATCGAGCTGATCCCGCCCTTGCTCTGGGCGAGGTGGTGGATCGCCAGGAACCAGATGGTGAGCGGCAGCTTGGTGCTGTGGAAGATCGTCCCGGCGGTCAGCGACACCTGCCGCTTGCAGCGATTGCATTGCAGCACGGCGCGCTGCTTGAGCGCCGCATGGCGCTCGTGGCCGCAGCCCTGACAGCGCCACCCTCGACCCCAGCGCATGGCGAACAGCGCCTCGCGGCATGGCTCCCCGGTGCCGTAGCGCTGCCGAAACGCCACCTCGCTCAGCCCCTTCGCCAGACGCTTCAGATCACCGGATCCTGCCATTTCATGCTCCATCCTCGAACAAAACCCAGCAGAGCCTAGTAAAAGTCAGGATGAGCCTCACGAATAATCAGATCAGGTTTTGGCGTAGCGGCCGCTCAGTTGACGCGCGCCGTCCGGCCGGTCACACGACGTTCCAGCTTGCCGTCGACGATCCGTTCGAAGTGGATGTCCATGCCTATCTCAGTCAGGATGCGTTGATAGAGCTGAAGCTCGTAGCGTCCGTCTTCGAGCACCATGAACGAGCAGGTGTGAAGGACGTCGCCGTCGATACGCGTCCAGCGAACCGGATCCCCTGCGACCGGCACCGTCGCCTGCCGCTCCCGAAAGACGTCGCTCTCGCTCGCTTCGACCATGAACCCGTTGCCGGCCGCGGGTTCGAACAGCGCGGTTTGGGACCAGCGTTCGACACCCGGCACATCGCGACGGCCGTCCACCAGACCGACCGTGGTCCAGTCGATCCGCAGTCCGTGCTTGCGGTGTGGCATCACCACGATATCGAGATGGCGTTGGCGCTGCTCGCCTGTGGTCAGGTCGTCGACTGTCGCCTGGCCGACGTAGGTGCCGAGGAATTGCGACAGGTCGTTTGCCTGCGTTCCCTGCCAATAGCCGTGGCAGGCAAGCACGATGGTCGTCAGAACGATTCTGAAGCTTGCGGCTGCAGCTATCCGGCGTGATCGTCTCGCCTTCATAAGGTCATCCTCCCACAGCCACGAGTTCGCCTTCGATCTTGGCCTCTGCGGTGGCATCTTCAGTCCGCTTGCTGAAGATCAATCGAAGCCCCTTCTCGGTCCGGATCCAGCTATAGTGATCCAGATCGAAGCCGCCGTCCGGGTCGATCTTCATGCTGTAGACGGCAAGAAACGGGCCGTCGATCCGCGCCCAAAGAAGGGTTTCGCCCTTGAGCGGATTGCCTGTCGCCGGCGACGCGAACATGCGCGTCAGGAGGGAGCCGGGCTTCTGCGCATATTCGTAGACGCCTGACCTGTCGGTCGTTCTAAATTGGGCGTCTATGGTGTCGCTTCCTATTTCGCTTCGACCGCTCTTGCCCAGATCTCGCCATGACATATGAAAGCCGCCGGAAACTGACTGAATTCGAAGTGTGAGCGCGTCCGGCGCCAACCTGCCAATGTTCGAAACGACATCAGCACCCTTCCAGTCACCCACGAACGAGTCGATCGATGGGCGATCGTCAGCAGACAGGGTGAAGCCGGGCCAGATCAGCAATGCCGCAATCAAAAGAAAACGGATCCGCATCATGCTTTCGAGCCGTCTGCTCGTCAGCGCCGTCGAGGTGATAAAACCTTTGGACATTTTGATCATCCGCTGATCCTTCGCGTTCTTCCAATGTCTCCAGGTGCGGAAAGGCACCGACGCGGCAATCTCGATAGTGGCACTTTTATCATGCTAAGCGTGTCTGAAGCGGGAGCGTTGCTTTGCATCAAATCGACTTTGCCAATAGGACAGGCCGGCCACCGTCTCATGACAGAGTCGCTTGCTCAGTGAGCCATGAGGACAGGCAGCCTTGCGTGAGAAGCGATGTGCTTGGTTACGCCGCCCCAAAGCATCTCCCGGATACGGCTGTGGGAGTAAGCGCCCATCACCAGCAAATCCCCTCCAGCCGCCTCAGCCTCGGTGAGCAGCATGTCGCCGACGACCTGCTTGTCATCGGGAGAGACCTCCTTAACTTCTGACTCCACATCATGCCACGACAAATATTCGGCGAGCTCCTGGGCCGACGGTCCTTTTTTTGCTCCTGTGGCTATGCTGACGATCACGACCGACGACGCCCGATGCAGGAAGGGCAAAGCGCTGGAAACGCTTCTGCCGGCTTGAATGCTGCGGTTCCAGCCGATTACGACCCTGAACTCACGCACTTTTGGCCCTTCATCCGGAATCATGAGAACGGGCCGCCCCGAGGCGAAAAGTGCAGCGCCCATCATGGTCTTTGCAGGGTCTTCATGGGTCTCCTTCGGCTGCCCGACCACGATCAGATCCGAAACGCTGCCGGCGTGCGCGATGACGTCAATGATCGGCTCATAGGTCTCATGCCAGGAGGCGGATGGCCGTACCGATGATCTCGGCGTCGCTTGCAGGCTGATGCCTGTTCTTTGGGCGACGCCTTCGAGGCCGACGCGAACCGCCAGAGCTTGAGAGTCGAGATCGCGCCGATGGCTGTCGAGAATCTCGCTGAACTGGCTCATCGGCACCGCGCCGAAATTCCTCATCAGGTGATGGTGCTCTCCACCACCATTCCTTTGATAGACGAACCGCACGTGACTGCCGAAGATGCGAGCGATCGTCATCGCCGAAACCGCGACCGGTTCGAAATCGTCGACCGCGGCAATCGGCATCAAAATATGTTTGATGCTCATCACCGCCTCCGAAAATCCGGGCGAGTTGGAAATCATATCACGGCCAAGCAAGGCAGCCATGTGAACCAATTCACACCGAGCCGTGAATTGGTTCACATGGCATGATTGAGGTACCGGGCATGGCGAGCGACAACACGTCGAGCGCGGTGGTTCCGCTGCCCATTGAGCTTTTCGCGAGTTTCGTGACGGCGGCCTGGACGAGCTGCTCGCCTGCGGCGGTCGATAGCGGCGAACGGCCAGCCTCGCCTGATGCCTGAAGCTGGAATGTTGACCGGCATCAATGCAGGATGGCGCACTCCCTGTCAGTCTCCCTTCAAGATTTGCTGAAGGGAGAACGCCTATGTCGGCAACCGGCCTTTCCGTGTTCGACTCGACCGTCCATCAGACCAATACCTGGCTGAAGTCGCTTTTCGAGCCCCTGCACACCGAAGATCGCCACAGGGCCTATCTGGCGCTTCGCGTGACCCTGCATGCCCTGCGTGATCGCCTGCCGCCGGAGCTTGCCGTGCATCTCGGGGCACAGCTGCCGATGCTGGTGCGCGGCTTTTTCTACGAAGACTGGCAGATGGCGAAAACCCCGAGTACGTCCCGCCATGTCGACGATTTTCTGACGCCGGTCGAGTGGGCGTTCCGCAACGATCCCGATGCCGACATCGAAGCGATCGCGAGAGCCGTGTTCGCTCTGCTGACTCGCGAGCTGGATCGCGGCGAGATCAGGAAGGTGGTGAGCGCGCTGCCGCGCGACCTGAAGGACCTGTGGCCCGCAGAGGCACGGCCCTGAGCGGGGCGACTGGATCGCAAGCGCCTTTGATCTGGATCATGGGGCTGAAGGCCGCATTGGGGCGCAATGATCATCATCGATCGAGCGTCGATGACGAAGGGAGGGATAGGATGATGTCGCGAACTGCACGGGTCTGCTTCGTCGCAGGGTGTTGCCTCCTGCCTTTCGCCGGACAGGCCCAGGAAAACGGCCTGGTCGACCACAAGACGCTCAGTCCCGAGCTCGCCGTCGATCTCGCGGAAGCGGCTCTGGACAGTTGTCGCGCAGCGGATTTCCAGGTTGCCGTCGCTGTGGTCGACCGTTTCGGCGTGCTGCAGGTCATGCTGCGCGATCGCTTTGCCGGCCCGCATACGCCGGATACCGCAAGACGCAAGGCCTGGACCGCCGTCAGCTTCCGCAGTGACACGCAAAGCCTGGTGACGCTGACGTCGCCCGAGTCACCGCAGGCCGCGGCGCGCGATATCTCGGGCGCCCTCATGCTCGGCGGCGGCGTGCCGATTGAGGCTGCGGGTTTGATTGTCGGCGGCGTCGGTGTCTCCGGCGCGCCCGGCGGCGACGAGGACGATCGCTGCGCCCGGGACGGGATCGACGCCGTGCTCGAACGTCTGGAGTTTTGATCGATGCGCACTCTCGCGACAGCCACTATTCTAAGCCTAACGATTCTATCGACAGGTGCCATAACCGAGGAGCTGCTCGGCGATCCGACGGCAGGTCGTCGATTGGCCGAAAACGTCTGCTCGGCCTGCCATGTCATCGCGCCTGGCCATCCATCGACGACCGATGTCGAAGCACCGGCCTTTCCCGATCTGGCGAACACGCCGCGTGTCACCGCGCTGAGCCTGCGGGTTTTTCTGCAGACACCGCATGAGCGCATGCCGGATCTTCACCTCGACCGCGACGAAACCGACAACGTCATTGCCTATATCCTGTCGCTGGAGGAGTAGATTAAGCTCGCCGCGCCAGCTCCTGCTCGCTCATCGCTATTCCAAGGTCGGCCTGATTCAGCCCTGGCACGTGATTCACGCCGTTTGATGCCTGCAGAACGTCGGAGATCCAGGGACTCCATGATACCTTCGGCACCGGCATCAATCGTCGCTATTGGGCGACGTTCGTCATCGAATAGATGTCCCAAATGCACGGCCACTAACGCAGCTCAGCTGGCCGCCGCGACGATGGCGGGGATCAAGTCGGTCGAGAACAATCTCGGGCAAATTCCCACCTGGTCGACCTGAAGCGACCAAACCTTCTTTTCGGAAAGATCTCATTCGCGATGATCATCTGGCGCTCGTCGTCACGTCGCGCCTTCAGTGTGCCATGATGACGGGCACGGTCATTGAGCGCAGGATGGTCCGGGTGGCGCCGCCGAGCACCCATTCGCGCAGGCGTGAGTGGCCGTAGCAACCCATGATGAGGAGGTCGCTGTCGCGATCGGCGGCGTGCGAGAGCAGCGCATTGCCGACGTCGATGTCGCCGCCGTCCAGGCGCTGAACGTCGACCTGAACGCCGTGCCGCGCCAGATGGAGGGCGATGTCTGCGCCAGGCAACTCGCCGTGGGCGTCTCTTCCCTCCCGCGGGCGGAACGTGACCACGTCGACGGCCTCCGCCCTCTCGAGAAACGGCATCGCGTTCTTGACGGCGCGTGCCGCTTCGCGGCTGGCGTTCCAGGCGATCATGGGTTTTTTGCCGAATCCTTCACGCTGGCCGATAAAGGGTATGACCAGGACCGGCGAAGTCGCGGTGAGCGCAACATCCCCGGGTTCGGGTAACGCTGGTCCACCAGCTGCCTGATCAGGTTGTCCGACGATCAGAAGATCGGCGTAGCGGCTATGAACCTCGAGCCGTTCGGCGAATTCCGGTATCGTACCCCGATCGATCCTCGTGTCGTACTCCACGTCCCCGGCATCGGCGACCTTCCGGAATCGGTCGAGAACGGCTTCGCCCTTCTCTCGTTCGTGCTGCTCGATGTCGGTGTAGACATCCGCCCCCATGTAGCCCTCAACGGCCACCGGCAGGACGATCTCGGGCACCAGATACAGCGCTGTCAGATGAGCATCGAAGCGGCCGGCAAGCTCGATCGCGGCATCGATCCGCGCTTGGCACGCGCTGCTGTCGTCGACCTGAACGAGAAGATCCTTGTAGGCCATCATCGCAACTCCCAACCATGAGCTTGGTCATAAACGCTGTCTCAGATCTTAGCTGATCGAGAGGATCCACCTTTGATCCGGATCAACATTCCTGGCCGCACATCTCCACTTCGCTTGTCGAACAACGCTAACGCTGTGTAAGTCCTATTCCGTTACCTCCCCGCCAGTCGCGAGCTGCCAGGCCAGCATGTCGAGCAGTACCTCTCGCTCGTCGTTTTGCAGCCGACCGTGGTAGCTCAGGAGGTCGACGACAGACTGGCCGCTGTAGCGTCCGAAGAGTTGTCCGTCCCGCAGGATGAGCGTCCGCCGTGTGAGGTCTTTGGCGGGATCGTGACAGATCCGACATTTGCTCCTGTAGAGCCCGTTCGCCTCGATCTGACGTCGGAACATGTCCACGACCCGACGGGCTTCCGTATCGGTAAGCCTGCCAAAGTGGCTGGCCAGCGTTTTAAGAACGGGCTTGCCGGATCGTCGCCCAACCACCTCCCCCTTTTCGATCGTCAACTTCTTGAGCGCAAACGCACCCGCATGGCCGTGGCAGCGGCCGCATTTGTCTTCGAACAGAGCATGCGGATCGACGATCTCTGATTGGGCCATGGTCGGCAGAGAAAGGAGCAGCGAAGTCAGCACGAAGAGCCCGAACCGGAAGCACTGCCAAGTGTACCGGGATCTGCGCAAGCGATGGTTCAGAGCAAGCATATCGCACAATCATGCCGGACCGGTGAAAAGAGGCGTTGACCAGCGTCAACCGAGATCGGTCTCATAGATCTTCGAATGGCGGTGCAGCACCATCGGGCAAGGCCTCAAATGATTCCGGCCAATCATCGTTCAGCCAATGGGGCACATCGATGATCCAGGGGCGGAAGCTTTCCGGGATGTCGTCGAGGGAAAAAGCTGCCTGCGTTCCCAGATCGGAAGCGAAGGCGGCAAGATCGCGAAGCTCTTCGCCGGCCATGCCGATCTGATAGCCAAGCTCGGTGAACTGAAGCGATACCATGGCGGAAGCACCTTCCCACATGGCCGCGGCGAACACCATGGGATCGACCTGTCTGCCATCCGGCGGCGCATCGAGCGGCAGGGCGGCGCGTCCGCCGACGCCGTTGACGCTGTGGCAGAGGACGCAGCCTTTGTCGACGAACAGTTCTTTGCCCGCTTGCGGATCGCCCGCCGGCCAGCCTGGGTCACCTGTTCCTGCAATGGGTTCGTCTTCGGCAGGATCGGCCGTCGCCATACATGACGACAGGATCGAGGCGAGCGCGATTGCAGACAGGAGACGTCTGGCCGTGCGCTGACCTCGCCTGCCGTCGCCTCCCATACATCCGTTCACCATGGCGTTCTCCCGGAGAGACGGGCGATGAGGGTGCAACCGCCCGCCGAAGCCAGCGCTATAAGGCCAGATTTGTGGAGATGCCGACTTGATGAAGATCAATGGATCGAGACGGCGCTACTGTAACTATCAGGCTCTCGATCAACATTAGAGATGACATGGCGACATTCATTCTCGATCGGAACCAATTCGACGCCGTTCTCTTCGATCTGGACGGCGTCTTGACCGACAGCGCGGCGCTGCACGCGCGCAGTTGGAAGACCCTGTTCGATTCCTTTCTCAAGGAGCGATACGGGACGGTGCGATCATTCGATACGGACCGCGACTACCTTGCCTATGTCGATGGCAAACCCCGCCTCGACGGCATGAGAAGTTTTCTCGAGTCGCGCGGCATCATGCTCCCGGAAGGCAAGCCCGACGATCCACCCGACGCGCCGACCATTCACGGTTTGGGTCGCCGCAAGAACGCAATCTTTCTACGGACGCTTGCTCGGCAAGGGGTCGTCACGTTCCCTGCGGCCGACAGGTTTCTCCGGCAGACACGGGTCGCAGGCTTCAAGACCGCACTCGTCTCCTCCAGCCGCAACAGCCAGGCGATCGCCGCGAAGGCTGGTCTCTCGGATCTGTTCGATGCCTGGGTCGACGGCGAGACCGTTCAGGCGAGGTGCTTGAAGGGCAAGCCTGCACCGGACATGTTCCTGGCCGCTGCAGCCGATCTCGGGGTAGGGCCGTCACGTTCCGTCGTGATCGAAGATGCGATCGCTGGTGTCGAGGCGGGGCGGCGAGGAGGCTTCGGCCTGGTGATCGGCGTCGATCGCACGCATCACCCGGACGCCCTGGCGGACGCGGGTGCAGATGTCGTGATGTCCAGTCTCGGCGACGTCGCGATTGCCAGCATCGACGCGAAGCCGATTGAAGCGCTGCCGTCGGCGCTCGAGTCGATCGACGTCATCTTCGAAAGCGCTGACGACAGACGGTTGATTATTTGTCTGGACTACGATGGCACGCTGACGCCGATCGTCGATCGGCCGGAACTGGCGTTGCTATCGAGATGCATGCGGCGCAGCCTCGATCGCCTTGCGGATCTCACGACGGTCGCCGTCATCAGCGGCCGTGATATGCAGGATATTCAAGATCTGGTAGGCCTCGATCGACTCTACTATGCCGGCAGTCACGGGTTCGAGTTCAGCGAGCCCGGCGGTGAGTTGCAAATCTTGCGTGGCATGGACCATCTGCCGTCCCTCGAAAGCGCAGAACGGATGCTCCGTGATCGCCTTGGTTCGATCCAAGGGGTTCTGGTTGAGCGCAAGCGTTTAAGCCTCGCAGTTCACTACCGATTGGCCGGCGAGGACGATCGCCTGACGATCAAAGCGATCGTCGATGACGTTCTTGAGAGGCACCCCGACCTTCGGCGGACGCTCGGCAAGATGGTCTATGATCTCCAGCCTGACGTCGATTGGCATAAGGGCAAGGCGGTCCGCGCTCTGCTCGATGCACTGAAGTCCGAGGGTGGTGAGATCTTCCCGATCTATATCGGCGATGACGTCACGGACGAGGATGCCTTCGATGCACTTCGCGATATTGGCGTCGGTATTATCGTCGAGGGCCGTTCAGGATCCACCGTTGCAACGTTCAAGCTCGCCGACACGGAGGAGGTCGGCCACTTTCTGGAGGATCTTGCTCGTCGCATGGAGCGGCGGCTCAGACCTTAGCGAGGGCAACGCGTGATGTCCGAATGGTTCCTGACCTATGACGGCTTCGATCCTGACGAAGAACGCCTGCGCGAGGCACTTTGCGTGCTCGGCAATGGCTATGTCGCCACGCGCGGAGCAGCACCTGAGAGCGATGCCGGCGGCTGCCACTATCCCGGCACCTACCTCGCGGGTGGCTATAATCGCCTGACCACCGAGATCGCCGGTCGCGTCGTCGAGAACGAGGATCTGGTCAATCTGCCGAACTGGCTCCCGCTGGCGATCCGTATCGACGGCGCCGGCTGGTTCGACCTGCACAAAGTGGAGCTGCTCGATTACAGGCAGCAGCTCGATCTCCGTCAGGGGGTTCTCCATCGACGTCTTCATTGCCGCGATGCCAGGGGACAGGAGACGCGCATCGATCAGCGGCGGCTGGTGCATATGGGCAATCCGCATCTTGCCGCGCTGGAGACGACCATCGAAGCGCTCAACTGGTCAGGTGTCATCGACATCCGCTCGGCGCTGGACGGAAGCGTGGTCAACGACGGCGTCTTCCGCTACCGAATCCTGAGCAAGCGACATCTGGTGCCCGTCGGCACCGAGCATCTGGAAGACGACGTCATCCTCCTTTCCGCCCGCACCAACCAGTCGAACATCGAGATCGTCGAAGCGGCACGCACCCATGCCTTTCTAAATGGCGAGCGGATCGATATCGGTCATCGCATCGAATGCGAGCGGGATATCGTCACGGACAGCTTTGGCCTGGACCTGCAGCAGGGCGACCGGCTGACCGTCGAAAAGGTGGTCGCCATCCAGAGCTCGCGCGATCATGCGATCTCCTCACCAGCGATCGCCGCGACCAACTCGGTGCGACGGGCGGCGAACTTTCCCGAACTGCTTGAAAGCCACGTCGTCGCTTGGGAGCGGCTCTGGCGGCAATTCGAGGTCGAGGTCACCTATCACGATCACGAGGAGCGCGACACCGAGGCAAGGCGTATCCTCCGCCTGCACACCTTCCATCTCCTCCAGACGGCGTCGCCCCACGTGATCGATCGGGACGTCGGCGTGCCGGCGCGTGGTCTCCATGGCGAGGCCTATCGCGGTCACATCTTTTGGGACGAGTTGTTCATCTTTCCCTTCATCAACTTGCGTATGCCGGCGATCACGCGCTCGCTTCTGAAGTATCGATATCGTCGGCTGAATGAGGCACGGTTTGCCGCGAAAGCTGCCGGGTTCGACGGCGCGATGTATCCCTGGCAGAGCGGCAGCGACGGTCGCGAAGAAACGCAAGTCGTCCATCTGAACCCGAAATCCGGCCGCTGGCTGCCCGACCATTCCCATCTCCAGCGCCACGTCAACGCGGCGATCGCTTACAATGTCTGGCAGTATTTCGAGGCGACTTCGGACCTTGAGTTCATGGCCGACCACGGCGCCGAGATGCTGTTCGAGATCGCCCGGTTCTGGGTGTCTGCGGCCAGCTACAATCCCAAGATCGACCGCTACGAAATCAAAGGCGTCGTGGGGCCGGACGAGTATCACGACGGCTATCCCGATCGCGACCGGCCTGGTCTCGACAACAACGCCTACACCAACCTCATGGCGGCCTGGTGCCTCTGCCGTGCTGTCGACATCACCGATCGTCTGCCACCGAACCGCCTGAAGAGCCTCGCAGCGGCCATCGATCTCAAGCCTGACGAAATCGCACGCTGGCAGGATGTCAGCAGCAAGCTCAGGGTCGTGTTCCATGACGACGGCATCGTCAGCCAGTTCGAAGGCTACGAAGCGCTGGAGGAGTTGGACTGGGACGGCTATCGCGCCCGCTATGGCGACATTCAGCGGCTGGATCGCATCCTGGAAGCCGAGGATGACACGCCGAACCGCTACAAAGTCTCGAAGCAGGCCGACGTGCTGATGCTGTTCTATCTCTTTTCGGCCGAAGAGCTGAGCGCACTTTTCCAGCATCTCGGCTACGACTTCGCGACCGAGACCATCCCCGCCAACATCGATTACTACAGGAAGAGAACGTCGCACGGCTCGACCTTGAGCCGTGTCGTCCATGGCTGGGTGCTGTCTCGATCCGATCGGGAACAGGCTTGGCGCCTGCTGCGCGAGGCGCTTTACAGCGACGTCGCCGATACCCAGGGAGGGACGACGGCAGAAGGGATTCATCTGGGCGCCATGGCGGGGACGGTCGATGCCGTGCTGCGCATCTTCACCGGCATCGAAATCCGCGAGAACGTGCTGTGGCTCAATCCGCTGCTGCCGGAGGATCTGAAGGAACTGCGCCTCCGCCTTCACTATCGGAATAACGAACTCAGGCTGCGCATTCGGCGCGATCAAATCGACATCGAAAGCACTGACTTTCCCGTTCTGCCCATCACGATCGGTTATCGCGAAAAGACCTTCGAGCTCAAGCCAGGCTCGTCGCGTGTCATCAAGCTCCAGCCGCGTTAGCTTTCGGTGATCACGACTTTTGCTCGTCGCTCAGCGCGACCCCGGCATGGTGCTCGAGGAAATGCTGCAGAACCTTCCGCAGTTTCGCAGCACGGGCCAGGTCGCTGCGTTCCCTCGCCGCTTCGATATCCTCGACGATCATCCGCTTCACGCGAAGCTCGCCGTCCGTCGTCCGGCAGAGATAGTCGCCTAACTCGAGGGCGAGCATGTCCGGCAGATGCTCGTGTTCGGCAATGGCCGCAATCTCGTCCTCAGTGAGCCGGCAGAGACCGATGCAGTCCTGGATCGTCAGCATGAAGCGGCCTCCCATTTTCGATTGATGGCAAAAGCCATGCACGTGGTGTGGCTGACATTTCATCGAACCCGCAGGGAGTTCGTTCGTCGTTGACGTCGGTCAATGTTGGCAGAAATTCGCTCGTGCAAGATCGAACGTCTGCTCATTTCAGATTGATGCTCATGTGACAGCGACCATGAAAGTGCCGGAGTTGCTCGACTTTCCGCTGATCACCAAAGTCGACTTCCTGACGAAGGCGTCGGCCTATCCCGATCGCCCAACCCATGTCGAGGCGATCGAGACCCATATGTCCTGGGTCTTTCTCACCGATCGCTATGCCTACAAGCTTAAGAAACCGGTAGCGCTCGACTTTCTCGACTACCGGACGGTCGAAGCCCGGCGGCAGTACTGCGAGGCCGAGCTCGCACTGAACCATCGGCTGGCGCCAGGCGTCTATCTCGGCACCGTTCCGCTGGTGCTGAGCAATGACGATCGACTCGGTCTTCACGGTGACGGCGTGGTCGTCGACTGGCTGGTGCAGACGCGGCGGTTACCCTTGGAGCGACGTCTCGATGCGTGCATTGGCGCCGGCCGTGTCGATCGGCAGCGCCTCGCGCGCGCATTGACCATGTTGTTCGACGTCTATCGTGCCAGTTCACTGCACGGGCTATCGGCTTCCGACTATCGGCGGAGGCTGAAGGCGGCGATCGAGCGTAACAAGCCTGCAATGGCAATTCTGGACAAGTACCATGTCATCGATCATCAGTACGAATTTCTGAAAGACCGGCAAGAGATCATTGCAGACAGATCAGGCTCCGTGATCGACGCGCATGGCGACCTCCGTCCGGAGCACATCTATCTGCTCGATCCGCCGGTGATCGTCGATCGCTTGGAGTTCGACGGCGAATTCCGCATTCTGGACCCCGTCGACGAACTTGCCTTCCTGGCGATCGAGTGCTCGCGCCTGAGCGCCGACTGGATCGGGGATTTCGCCTTCGCGTGCTATCGCGACCGAACCGGCGACGCGCCCCCGTCCGCGCTGATCGCGTTTTACAAATCGCTCAGGGCCTGTATGCGCGCCCGGCTCGCGCTCGGGCATTTGATCGAGCCATTGAAGGAGCGGCGCTCGCCTTGGTTCAATCTGGCGGAGCATTATGCTGCCATGGCGTCAGATCAGGCCGCAGAGATGGTGTGATCGGCGCGCTATCCGGCCTGCGTATTCGCGCTCAACCTCCGCGAAGATCGACGATCGATCCGTTTTCATGGATCGCGCGGATCGCAGTTGCAAGGAGCGCCGCCGCCGATCACCTTGCTGGCACGACCGACGAAATGCCTCCGCCCGCTTCATGCCCCCACGTCCGGTGAGAGCACGATGAGGTCGTCTTGGGCGCAGATCTTGGCGAGATGCTGCGCAAACAAAGGGCGCGCCTCGAGATGCTCGGTTCGGCATCGAAAGGCGTTTTGAAAAGCGGCGAGATTGTGGACATCAATGGTGACCACGCGATCGACGCCGACCGCCTCGAACGGCGAGGGCACTTAGCGCGTCGTCACCGGGTCCTGGTCTGGGCCTTTCGATCCTTACGTTGAGGCGCCATCACCGTGACGCACATCGCCGATGCGTCCACAAGGGCATCTGCGAAGAACAACAGCCGGCAGAGCTTTCTCGTTGGCGCCCCGATCGGCGGCGTCGATTTGCATGGGGCCAGCCGGTCCCATGATCACATCGGGCTTGCCTTCGCCGCCATGATCGCTCGATTCTGATCGAGGAATCCTTCGATCGGCGTAAGCACATCCGTATGCTCGAAAGGCAGATCGTCGATATCGCAGCGTCGGCGAAGTCGATCGGTCCTCAGCGGTTTGATAGGCGGCGAGAGCGTCCCTCCCGGTCGTCTCAAATAGACCCGGAGAGGTGGTCGGTGCGCTTTGATGCGAATCAAAGCCCTCTGCCTTCCTATCCTCGATGATGTGGCTGACACGATCGGGCGCTTTCGAGCAGCTGGAGCTTTGCTATCGGCATGTCGGAGGGACAAAACGAGGGACGGATCACGGCGATCCAGGGCAGCGTGGTCGATGTCTGCTTTGACCACAGGGCACCCACGCTCAATACCCGGCTTCTGGCCGGCGATCGAGACGAAATCGTGGTTGAGGTAGCAAGCATCGTTGGACCGAGGACCGTGCGCGGCCTCGTTCTAACGTCGAGCGATCAGCTCCGTCTCGGTCTGCCGGTGACCGACAGCGGCGCATCTCTGCAAGTTCCCGTCGGACGGTCCCTTCTGGGGCGGATGTTGAACGTCTATGGCGAGCCGATCGATCTCAAGGGGCCGCTCGACGATGTCGAGTACCGCGCCATCAAAGGACATCGTGTGCCGCTCTCCAGGCGTCGGGTCTCAGGCGAGATCTTCGAGACCGGCATCAAGGCGATCGACCTCCTGAGCCCGCTGGAGAAGGGCGGCAAGGCCGGGCTTTTCGGCGGTGCGGGCGTCGGCAAGACGGTGCTGATCGCCGAGATGATCCACAACATGGTCGAGGCCTATGAAGGCGTCAGCCTGTTTTGCGGCATTGGCGAGCGCTGCAGAGAGGCGGAGGAGCTCCATCGGGAGATGCAGGCGGCCGGCGTGCTTGATCGCACCGTGATGATCTTCGGCCAGATGCATGAGAGCCCGGGTGTTCGCTTCCGTGTCGGTCATGCCGCGATGACTATCGCCGAATATTTTCGAGACGATGCCCATCAGAACGTTCTGGTGCTGATCGACAACATCTTCCGATTCGTCCAGGCGGGCTCCGAGGTTTCGGCGCTGCTGGGCCGCATTCCGTCGCGCGTCGGCTATCAACCGACGCTCGGCACCGAAATCGCCGAGCTCGAAGAGCGAATCTGCTCGACCGCGTCGGGCTCGATCTCGTCGATCCAGGCGGTATACGTGCCCGCGGACGATTTCACCGATCCGGCGGCGACCCACACCTTTGCGCATCTTTCCGCATCGATCGTGCTGTCGCGAAAGCGTGCGGCAGAGGGATTCTATCCGGCGATCGATCCCTTGAAGTCCACCTCCAAAATGCTGACACCAGGCAGTGTCAGCGATCGGCACTATCGGATCGCGCGCGATGTCCGCCGAACACTCGCCGAGTACGAAGAGCTGAAGGACATCATCGCCATGCTCGGCATGGAGGAGCTGTCCGAACACGATCGTGCGACCGTCGCCAGGGCCAGGCGTCTCGAACGTTTTCTAACACAGCCATTCTTCGCGACGGAACAGTTCACCGGGACAAGCGGCCGTTTCGTTCCGCTCGATCAGACCTTGGATTCATGCGAACGGATACTCGAAGGCGTGTTCGCCGATCGGCCGGAGAGTGCCTTTTACATGATCGGATCCCTCGACGATCTGTCGTCGACAGATGGACAGGAGATCGACCATGACGCCGCTATCGCCTGACGGGCCCGGCATGCGGCTTCGGGTGGTGACGCCCACCGGCGGCGTCATCGACGAAGTGGTGTCGAAAGTCGTCGCGGAAGGACCGAACGGCGCGTTCGGGCTCTTGCCTCGCCACATCGATTTCGTCTCCGAACTGCCGCCCGGCATCGTCTTCTACAGATCGTCCGACGGCGAGGACCATGTCGTCGCCGTCAATGAAGGGACATTGGTCAAAACCGGCAAGGTCGTTCTCATCTCGACCCGAGATGCCATCGTCGGCGACGATCTGGATGCCCTCGAAGATCAGGTCAAGAATGCGTTCCTGCAGATCGACAAACATGAGCGCACGGCACGCACGGCGCTCGCCCGCCTCGAAGCGGGCATGATCCGGCATTTCCTCGATTTGGAAAAGACCGCACCATGAGTGAGCCGCGGAAGGCCCGTCAGCGCTCGCGCGCATCGCCGCCGATGGCCGAAGCGATCGCACAGCGCGCCGCACGTAAGAGAAAGGCACGTAAGTCGGGGCGGCGAACGGTCTGGTTCGGATTCGGCATGTTCGGCCTGGTCGGCTGGGCCGTAGCGTTGCCGGCGATCGTCGGCGTCGGGCTGGGCGCTTGGCTCGATCTCAAGTTCGACACGAAGCTCTCCTGGACGCTGGCGCTGCTTTTGGCCGGGATCGGTCTCGGCTGCCTCAACGCCTGGTACTGGATCAGCCGCGAGAGCCGCGATGATTGAGCCCACTCATTCCTACGCCTTCGTTCTGCTGATCGTCGGCGCGGTGATCATCGCGAGCCTGCTCGTGCGCACCCAGTTCCCGCGACTGCAGTTGCCGGCAATGGTTGGCTACATCCTGATCGGCATGGCTTTGTCAGTCGCCGGTTCCGCTTTCGACATTCTGACACCATTCCTGAAAGAAAATCTGGAGTTTCTGGCCCAGCTCGGCGTGGTCGTCCTGCTGTTCCGCGTGGGCCTGGAAAGCGATCTCGATCTCCTGGTCCAGCAGCTTGGCAAAGCGGCCCTAGTCTGGCTGCCCAACATGATCGTCGCCGGTCTCCTCGCCTTCGGCGTGGTCTATCTCTGGCCAGGCTATGGTCTGGTCCCCGCCCTGTTCATGGCGGTCGCAGCCAGCGCCACCAGCATCAGCGCGTCTGCGGCAATCTGGGAGGAGGCGGGCGCGCTCAAGACGCCGGAAGGCGCCCTGCTTCTGGATGCGGCCGAACTCGACGACATCACGGCCGTCATTCTGATGAGCTTGCTGTTCGCGCTCCTGCCGCTGCTTGCTGGTGCAACCGACGGCTCTCCATGGATCACAGCGGCTGTGGTAATCGGCCTTCAGCTTTTGAAGCTCGCAGCTCTCTGCGCCTTTTGCTACATCTTCTCGCGCCGCTTCGAGCGACCGCTGACCGCCTGGTTCGCGAAGGTCGACAACCATCTGGGATCGCTCTTGTTCGCGACTGGCGTCGCTTTGCTGGTCGCAGCGCTCGCCGACCTCCTCGGGTTCTCGCTGGCGATCGGGGCGCTCTTCGCCGGTCTGGCCTTCAGCCGTGATCCGGCAGAGCGCGAGATCGATCGATCGTTCTCGGAGCTGTTCGTGCTGTTCAGCCCGTTCTTCTTCGTCGCGATCGGTCTTACGATCGATGTCACGCTGCTGCTCGACGCCCTCGATCTCGGCCTGGTCCTGCTGGTCGCGGCAGCGCTCGGCAAGTTCATCGGCGCCGCCTTGCCCGCCGCCCTCATCACTTCGCCCCGCGAAGGCGCACTCATCGGGGTCAGCATGATCCCGCGAGCGGAAATCTTTCTGATCGTCATGCTGCACGGCGTGATGCTCGGCGATTGGGCCGTGCCCGAGCCGCTCTACATCGCCGCCGTGTTCGCGAGCGTCGCCACCTGCATCCTGGCGCCGGTCCTGGTGCGCCGGCTTCTCGCCGACCGTCCCCGGTTCGAGGGATCGCCATGATCCATTCCTTCGGCGCCATCATGATCGCGGGCATCGTCGGCTTTCTTCTGGGCCTGATGTACTTCGCCTCGCTTTGGCGATCCGTCTCTTCGCTGGTGAACGCCAAGCGGGCGACGCCCGGATTCGCCCTCGCTGCCGTTCTGCGCGTGGCAGCACTCGCAGTCATGGTCGGCGTGTTGCTTTGGATCGGGATCGCCCCCGTTCTGATTCTCGGCGGCGGTCTCGGTTTCTTCGCCGCGCGTCTGGTCATGACCAGTAGATTCGTCTCCCAGGCGCGTGAGCACTGACGTCATGACCATGAGCGCAGACGAATGGATTCTCTGGCGAGGTTTCGGCCTCGAGCTCAACGCGACCATCGGCTTCACCTGGCTGGTGATGGCGATCCTGGTGATCGGCTCGATCGCGGTGACGGCGCATCTCTCGGACGATGATCACCCCTCATCCTGGCAAAGCCTGCTGGAGGTGATCGTGACAGGGATCGCCGATCAGATCAGGGACATCGGCGCGCGCGATGCGGCACGCTATCTGCCGTTCGTCGGCACCCTGTTCCTGTTCATTGCGACATCCAATCTGCTCGCCGTGGTGCCGGGCTACATACCGCCGACCGGCTCGCTATCGACCACCACCGCGCTGGCGATCGCCGTGCTCGTCGCGGTCCCGATCTTCGGAATCGCGAAGACCGGCGCTCGGGCTTATTTCAAGAACTACACGCGGCCGACGCTGTTCATGCTGCCGTTCAACGTGATCGGTGAGCTGTCGCGCACCATCGCGCTTGCGGTCCGGCTCTACGGCAATGTCATGAGCGGCACGGTGATCGTCGGCATCCTGATCGGCATCGCGCCGTTTTTCTTTCCGATCATCATGCAGCTTCTCGGCATGCTGACCGGCCTCATCCAGGCCTACATCTTCGCCGTGCTCGCCACGGTCTACATCGCGTCCGCGACCCGCGCCTATGGTGGCCCGGAAGACGCAGCCAAGACCTCGGAAGGAGGAGTCTAGATCATGGACGCCATCGGGCTGATCCCCGCCGTCTCGATCTTCACCGCCGGCCTGACCATCGCCATCGGCTCGATCGGCCCGGCGCTGGGCGAGGCCAGAACCGCGGCCCAGGCGCTCGCCGCGATCGCCCAGCAGCCGGACGAGGCCAACACCATCACGCGCACGCTGTTCGTCAGCCTCGCCATGATCGAATCGACCGCGATCTACTGCTTTGTCGTCTCGATGATTCTGTTGTTCGCCAACCCGTTCGCCGATCTCGTCGCCAGCGCCGGAGGCTAGTGGTATGACCACATCATCTATTTCATCCGCCGTTGCCCCAACGGTACCGAAGCCCAGGCGCTTCACTGTTTGCAAAGTGAACCTTCCGATGTGGTCGGACCACTAGGTCGATGCAGATCGACTGGATCACGGTCATTGCGCAACTCGTCAACTTTCTGGTCCTGATCTGGCTGCTCAAGCGTTTTCTTTACGGCCCGATCACTCAGGCGATCGAGCGGCGCGAGTCTAGAATCGCGGAACGCATGCAGGACGCCGAGGACGCAACGCAGGAAGCCGAGAAACAGGCTGAAGCCCTCGCCGGACAGCGCGCAGCTCTCGATCATCGGCAGGATGAAATTATGGATGAGGCGCGCCATCAGGCGAAGGCGCTGCGTGATCGGCTTGAACTTGATGCGAGAGAGGAGGTCGAGACGTTGCGCATCGCCTGGCGCCGGCAGGTCGATGATGAACGGGAGGACTTTCTCGGCAGCATTCGGCAGTCCGCCGCGCGCCAGGTCGTCGATCTCGCGCGATCGGTATTGAAGGAACTCGCCGACGCCGATCTCGAAGCACAAGCGGCCAAGCGCTTTGCAGATCGCTTGCGGGCGCTCGATGACAAGAGCCGACAAGACCTCGCAACTGCTGCCGCAGCCGGGCAAGCGTCAGCGCTGATTGAAAGTCCTTTCGAGCTGCCGGCGTCCGTCAGGACCGAGCTCATGCGGACGGTGCATGAGATCATCGCCAAGGACCTGCATGTCAACTATAGGGAGGTGAGCGAGCTCCTGCTCGGCCTGCGCCTGCGGATCGGCGGACGGACGGTGACATGGACTCTCGCCGACTATTTCGATCGCCTGGAAGCAAGCATCGGCGAAGCGCTCCAGCATTCAGGCACAGCGAAGCGACGTCATGTCGCCTAGAACATCTGATCACCCATGCTGAAGTCCCTCGTCGAGGAAACCTTCGCCAGGCTGTCCGAAGTGCAGGCCGCGACGCGGCCAGCTCTTGTCACTGAAGATGTCGGCCGGGTCACGCATGTCGGCGATGGCGTCGCCACGGTTTCCGGCTTTTCGGATCTACGGGCGAACGAGCTGATCGCTTTCCATGGTGGTCTCAACGGGATCGCGGCCAGTCTCAGCGAGCATGAGATCGGTGTCATCCTGCTCGGCTCGGCGCATCGACTGGTCGAAGGCGCCGAGGCACGGAGGACCAAGCGGGTGGTCGACGCTCCGGTCGGCGACGCTCTCCTCGGGCGTGTCATCGATCCGCTTGGGAAAGCGCTGGATGACCGGCAACCGCTCACATCGGATGAGCGCGTTCCGGTCGAGCGGCCGGCCCCGGCCATCATGCATCGCGCACCCGTCGAGACCCCGTTGCAGACCGGGATCAAGGCGATCGACGCGGCCATTCCCATCGGTCGCGGCCAACGCGAGCTGATCATCGGTGATCGGCAAAGCGGCAAGACGTCGATCGCGGTCGACGCCATCCTCAACCAGCGGCAAAGCGGCGTGATCTCGATCTACTGTGCGATCGGCCAGCGGGCTTCCGCGGTCGCGCGTGTCGTGCAGCTGCTGACCGCACAAGGCGCCCTCGAGCGCTGCGTCGTGGTGGTTGCCGGCGGCGAGGATGCTCCTGGTCTCCAGTACATGGCACCTTATGCGGCGACCACCATGGCCGAGCATTTCATGCACCAAGGGCGGGATGTGCTGATCGTCTACGACGATCTCACCCGTCACGCCCGTGCCTATCGCGAGCTGTCGCTGCTGCTGCGCCGACCGCCCGGCCGAGAAGCCTATCCGGGTGACATCTTCTACATTCATGCACGCCTGTTGGAACGCTCGACCCACCTTCGCCCGGAACATGGCGGTGGTTCGCTGACGGCCTTGCCGATCATCGAAACACAGGCGCGCAACATGTCCGCCTACATCCCGACCAACCTGATCTCGATCACTGACGGCCAGATCTATCTGTCGCCGCCGTTGTTCGAAAAAGGCCAGCTGCCGGCGATCGATATCGGCCGCTCGGTGTCGCGCGTCGGCGGCAAGGCGCAGCTCCCGGCCTATCGCACGGTCGCCGCCGATCTCCGTCTCGCCTATGCCCAGTTCGAGGAGCTGGAAACCTTCGCCCGCTTCGGCACGCGCCTCGACGACGACACCCGACGCCGACTGGAGCGCGGCCGTCGTGTTCGGGAAATCCTAAAGCAGCCGGAACATGCGGGACAGCGTGCCGCCGATCAGATTGTCGCGTTGCTCGCAGCCACTTCAGGGGTTCTCGACGCGGTCGCAGTCGAGCGCATCGGGGAGGCCGAGCGCGTGCTCCAGAACGGCTTGGCTGATAGGGGCGATCTCGCCAACCGCCTGGAATCCGGCGCACCACTTTCGGCTGAGGACAAGCAGGTCTTGATCCAGACCTTTCAGGCCGTCCTCCTTCAAGCCGGTTTGATCCCTGAGGCGGCGGGCGATCATGGAGACGCTTGAGACGCTCTCCTCGAGGATCGAGACGACTGAAGAAATCGGCGGCATCGTGCGTACGATGAAGGCCGTGTCCGCCGTCAGCATTCGCCAATATGATCAGGCCGTCCTGGCGCTGAAGGACTACCATCGCACCATCGAACTCGGCCTGCAGGTGGTTCTCCGCGATCCGCGCACCGAGATCCGCCCGGCGCGAGAAACCGGCGGACGCATCGCAGCTGTCGTGATCGGCTCGGATCGCGGCCTTTGCGGCGGCTTTAATCGCGGTGTCGTCGATCTCGCCGCCGAAGAACTCGTCGGCGCCGCCAAGGGGGCTTCATCGGAAGCGCCGCTGGTCGCCGCCGTCGGCGCCAGGGCCGCGGCGCGTCTCGAAAGCGCCGGTCTGTCGCCGAAGGAGGTGTTTTTTCTGCCGGGCTCGGTCACCGGCCTTACCAGGACGGCGCAGTCGATCCTGATCCAGGCCGATCGTTGGCGCGAAGAGGAAGAGATCGGCAAGATCCGCATCTTCGCCAACCGCCGTACCGCACACGCAGGGGCCGAGCCGACCGCACGTACGCTCTGGCCGATCCCGACCAGCTATCTGATCGGTCTCGCGAGGCGACCCTGGCCGACCCGGCAACTTCCGACCTTCACAATGGAACCTGGCGACCTCTTGTCCTGGCTGATCCGCCAGCATCTCTTCGTCACCGTCTACCGTATCGGCGCTCGGTCGCTCGCGAGCGAGCACGCGTCACGCCTCGCCAGCATGCAGGCGGCCGAGCGCAACATCGCCGAACGCCTGGACGAGCTCTCGGCTGCCTATCGTCGAACACGTCAGGGCGCGATCACCACGGAGCTGATGGACATCATCGCCGGCGCCGAGGCCATGCGGGGGAGGGATGTCAAGAAAACCCAATTCTAACATATCCTGGGAAGCTGTTCGCCGCTCAGCATGTCAACGGCGCGGGCGCTGCCGAGGGCGTTCCGAAGGGTAACTTGTCCACCCGGCGAGGCTTGAACATTTCCGGCGATCGCTGCTTCTTGACTGACGTGATGTTGTCTTAGGATCGTCAACGCTTGCTCGGCGTCGTTGTCGCCGAGAATGGCGATGAAGCGGCCTTCGTTGGCGACGTGGATGGGATCGAAGCCCAGCAGTTCGCAGGCGGCGCGGACGTCGTCGCGCACGGGAATGCTCTCTTCCTCGAGCGTGATGGCCACGCCGGCCGCTTCGGCGATCTCGACCAGCGCGCTTGCGAGGCCGCCGCGGGTGAGATCGCGTAGGCAATGCAACGCGATGCCAGCATCGATCAGCGCCAGAACGGGATCGACGAGCGGCGCGCAGTCGCTCTCGATGGCGCTCTCGAAGCCGAGGCTTTCGCGCGCGGCGAGGACGGCGATGCCGTGACGGCCGAGATCGCCGCTGACGATCACGCGGTCGCCGGGCTTGACGGCTCCCGGACCGATTGGCGTGTCGGTCATCAGGCGGCCGACGCCGCTGGTGTTGATGTAGACGCCGTCCGCCTTGCCGCGCTCGACCACCTTGGTGTCGCCGGTGACGATGGTGACACCGGCGGCCGCAGCCGCGACCTGCATCGAGGCGACGATGCGTTCCAGATCCGCCATCGGCAAGCCGTCTTCGATGATGAAGCCGGCGCTGAGATGCAAAGGCTTGGCCCCGCACATGGCGAGATCGTTGACCGTGCCGTTGACCGCGAGGGTTCCGATGTCGCCGCCCGGAAAAAACAGCGGGCGCACCACATAGCTGTCCGTGGTGAAGGCGACCGGCCCGCCAGGGTCGAACACGGCGCCGTCGTGGCGGGCGTCGAGCAGCGGGTTCGAAAAAGCCTTGGCGAACAGCCGGTCGATCAGGTCAGCCATCGCCCGCCCGCCGCCGCCATGCGCAAGCTGCACCAAGCCACCGGCTTGATGGGGTACTGGGCAGGTGAGCCCTGGGGCGTCGTCCTCTGTCATCCGACGGATTCTCTGGCTGGCTTGGCTGCGTGACGCCGGTAGCGGTAGTAGGCACTGCAGGCGCCCTCGGACGACACCATGGTCACGCCGAGCGGCTTTTCCGGCGTGCACGTCTTGCTGAACGCCGGACAGTCCGGCGGCCTCTTCAGCCCGCGCAGGATGTCGCCGGCGATGCATACACCTTGATCGGCCGCCTGACCGTCTACCGGGCCGAAGCGCTGCTCGGCGTCGATGGCGCGATAGGCGGGCGCCAGGCCGAGGCCGCTTTTCGGGATCGTCCCGAGACCGCGCCAGCGCTGCCGCCTGACCTCGAACACCTCGTGCATGATCGCCTGCGCCTGACGGTTGCCGTCCTCGCGCACCGCGCGGCCATAGCAATTCTCGACCTCGGCGCGGCCGGCTTCCAGCTGGCGGACGCAATGCAGCACGCCGGTCAGAATGTCGAGCGGCTCGAAGCCGGTGACCACGATCGGCATCCTATATTTCCTGGCCAGCGGCTCGGTACTCCTCGGTGCCCATGATGGTGCAGACATGGCCGGCGGCGAGAAAGCCGTCGACCCGGTTGTCGGGTGCTTCGAGCAGGGCATCGATCGCCGGCGGCACCAGGACATGGGCGACCAGCATCGAGAAGTTTTTCACACCGTCCGCCCTGGCCTTCCAGGCCGCCATCGCATTGGCGGGCGCCGTGGTCTCGAAGCCCACCGCCAGGAAGACCACGTCGTGGTCGGGATTCACTTTGGCGACAGTGACTGCGTCGAGCGGGGAGTAGACGATGCGGATGTCGCCGCCTTCGGACTTCACCTTGAGCAGATCGGCGTCGCTGCCCGGCACGCGCAGCATGTCGCCGAAGGAGCAGAGGATGACGTCCGGCCGGCGCGCGATCTCGATCGCCTTGTCGATCACCTCGGTCGGCGTGACGCAGACCGGACAGCCGGGGCCGTGGATCAGCTCGATGGCATCGGGCAGAAGCTGGTCGAGGCCGTAGCGCAGGATCGCGTGGGTCTGGCCGCCGCAGATTTCCATGATGGACCATGGCCTTGTGACCGCCTCGGCGATCGCGCCGACACAGGTCTTGACCGCATCGGCATCGCGAAACTCGTCCCGAAACTTCATCGGGCCGGTGCGCCGGCCAGCGTTGACTTTGCTTCTTCGAGCTCGTCGAGGGCGGCGAGCTCGTCCAGCACCTTGTTCGCCTCCGCCTCTTCAAGCACGCTGATCGCGAAGCCGACATGGACCAGCACGTAATCACCGAGTTCGGCCTCCGGCGTGAAGGCCAGATTGATCTCCTTGATCACGCCGCCGAAGTCGACCTTGCCAGTGCGGGTCAATGGATCGCCGGGCGAGAGCGTGATGACTTTGGCGGGCACGGCGAGGCACATCAGGCGCTCTCCCTTCCCTGCTCGAAGGCGGCGCAGGCGATCTGCCCGAGCGCCAGGCCGCCATCGTTCGGCGGCACGTCCCGGTGGAGGTGCACGGTGAAGCCGGTGGCTTCGAGAGTGGCTTTGGCGCGCTCGGTCAGATACCGGTTCTGAAAACAGCCGCCGCTCAGGATGATGCTCGGCTCGCCGATTCCTCTTGCGATTTCGACCATCGCTGACGCGAGTCCGTGGTGAAACGCGGTTGCCATCTCGCCGAGATCGCGATCGTTGCGCACATCCTCGACGAGCGCTCGGATCGCCGGATGCCAGTCGATGAAGGCATGGCCTTCATCATTCCTGACATCGAACGAATATGCGCAAGTCGACGATGTCGTCGCACGACCCGTGCGACTTTCGAGCTCGATGGCGGCCTGGCCGCTATAGGTGGTGATCTGGCGAAGGCCGATGAGGGCTGCGACGCCGTCGAACAGGCGGCCGACGCTGGAGGTGAGCGGGCTGTTCAGGCCAGTCTCGATCATGCGCTTGAGCACGGCGAGATCGCTTGCGCGGTGTGAGCGGATCGGCATAAGGGGCGCTGCCTCGCGAAACGCGCCCTCGCCGAGCGCATCGAGGAGAAGGGCGATGGCGATGCGGCGCGGCTCCCTGATCGCCATCTCGCCGCCGGCAAGGGCGAACGGGCGGAGCGAGGCGACGCGGCGCCAGGCGTCATCGGTCACATGGATGACCTCGCCGCCCCAGACGGTGCCGTCCCCGCCATGGCCGGTGCCGTCGAAGGCGAAGCCGAGCAGCGGCGGTGCCAGACGGTTGTCGGCCATGCCGCTGAACACATGCGCGGCGTGATGCTGGATTTTTTTGACGGGCTTGCCCGAACGCTGAGCCAGATGGGACGAGGCGTAGTCGGGATGACGATCGCAGACGACATGCTTGGCCTCGACTCCGTTCAAGCGCGGGAGATCGGATGCGGCCGCCTCATGGGCGGCTCTCGTCGCCGGATCGTCGAGATCACCGATATGCGGGCCGAGCACGATATGCCCATTCGACGCCACGGCGACCGCGGTTTTTTCCTGCCCGCCGAGCGCCAGCATGGGCGAGGTCACCCCCTCATGGTCGATGGTCAGCGGTGCGAGGCCGCGGCCGTGGCGGAGTGTGGTCGGTCGTCCGGCGATCACGCGCTGCACGCTGTCGTCGAGCGCTCGGCGGATCGGCCGGTCGTGGCTCAGGAAACCATCGGCGATGCCGCCCAGACGCTCCAGCGCATCGTCAAGTGCGATCTTGATCGGCTCGCCGGCGAGATTGCCGCTGGTGGCGACGACGGGAAAGCCGAGCGCATCGAGCAGAAGGTGATGCAGCGGCGTGGTCGGCAGCATCAGGCCGAGCCAGGGAAGGGTCGGTGCGACCGACGGCGCGATCGCTGTCGCGGTTTGATCGATGCGGCGTCCGAGGATCACGATCGGGCCGGCCGGGCTTGCGAGCATGGTTCGTTCAAGCGGGAAGAGCATCGCAAGCTCGGCGGCCTGATCGAGATCGCGGACCATCAGTGCGAACGGTTTGTCCGGCCGGCGCTTCCTCTCACGCAGGCGTGCGACCGCGGCCTCGTTGCGTGCGTCGACGAGAAGCTGAAAGCCGCCGAGACCTTTGAGGGCGATGATCCTGCCCTCTCGAAGGTACGCAGCGGCGGCCTCCAGAGCATCGTCGCGCCGAGCGAGCGCTTCACCTTCTCGACTGGTATAGACAAGTGCGGGACCGCAGTCCGGGCAGGCCTGGGTTTCGGCGTGAAATCTGCGATCGTTCGGATCGTCATACTCGCGTCGACAGGCAGCGCATATGGTGAAGCCCGCCATCGCGGTGCGTTCGCGGTCATAGGGCAGGGCATCGACGATCGAGTAGCGCGGGCCGCAGGCGGTGCAGGTGGTGAAGGGGTAGCGATAGCGGCGATTGGCCGGATCGGCGATGTCCAGGCGGCAATCAGCACAGGTCACGCGGTCGACCAGATCGAGCGGGCGCGCATCGCCGTCGAGCAGGCTCGGGCGCACGTGGAAGCCGATGTCATCACGAACGCGGCACGTTTCTTCTCGCAGCCTTTCAATACGCGCCGGCGTCGGCGCCCTGGCTCTCAAGTTGCGAATGAACGCCTCGATCGCCGGCGATGTCCCTTCGACCTCGATCACCACGCCTTCCGGTCCATTCGCAACCCAGCCGGCTAGGCCGAGCGCGTTGGCAACGCGATAGACGAACGGTCGAAAGCCGACGCCTTGCACGCGACCCTCGACGATGATCCGCTTACGCTCGAGGCTGCCGATCTCGTCGAGGCAGGCTGCCTCCGCCTCAGCTCTCGACATCGATGCTCTCCAGCAGGATGTCCTGGGCACGATCGTCGGTGATGTCGTCGGAGACGGTGATGTCGAGGGCAGCACCCTCGGCGCGCGTTCCTTTCGAGGCCTGCTGGAAATGCTCGGCGAAATGCGCCTCGGTCATGTGCGAGAGCGCGCCGCACCAGACCACGACCCTGGTCACCTTGGCAGCACCCTCGCCGAGCGCGATGGTTTCGATCTGGCGCATCAGGCCGGTCATGAGGGAGGCCTCATGCATGGGCGGGCTCCAGTGAACCAATGATGTCGTCGGCAACGGCGTGGACGGCTTCTTGCACACAATCCGATAGCGCCGCCCCGGTTTCGAAGCTCTCGCCCTCGATCGCGTAGACCCGGCAATGGCCGGGCAGGGAGCCGAGCGCGCGGGCAAGCTCGATCGCCTGGGCGACCCCGAAGCCGTGCGACGACGTCTCGGTGAGATCGGACGGCAGCGGTGCCGCGCTCGCATCCAAAATCTGCCAGGTGCCGGGCATCTTACGGGAAGAAGCAGCGTCGACGATCAGCACCCGATCCCATCCCGCCATCGCCTCGACCAGTCCGCTCGCCTCGCCCCAATGCTCGATCAGGCGGACGCCGCCATCGTGATCCAGGCGTCTCCGCAGCAGCTTGACCGCGGCGAGCCCGGCGCCGTCGTCGCCGCGATCGGCATTGCCGACGCCGATGATCAGGGTGCGCGGCTCAGCCACGATCGATGTCCAGCTTCAGGAAGTGGGTGGCACAGGAGATGCAGGGATCGTAATTGCGCACCGTCTGCTCGCAGCGCCAGCGCAGATCGTCGTCGGTCATGTCGAGCCACTTGGGAATGAAGGCGGTCAGGTCCTCCTCGATGGTCGCCTGGTTCTGCGAGGTCGGCGGGATGATGGTGGCGTGTTCGATCGAGCCGTCCTCGGCGAGCTGGTAGCGGTGATAGAGCATGCCGCGCGGCGCCTCGGTCGCCGCATGACCGGCCCCGGCGCGGGGCTCGGTTACAACAGCGGGCGGGTCGGGCGCGACGTAGCTGTGAATGATCCGAAGCGCCTCGTCGAACGCGAACACCAGCTCGACGCTGCGGACGATGATGCTCTTGTAGGGATTGCGGCAGGTGGTGCAGAGCCCGACCTGCTTGGCGACATCCTGCGCGATCGCCGGCAGTTTTTCGTAATTGAGGCTGTAGCGTGCCATCGGGCCGGTGAAGTAGAAGCCGCGCTCCTTGATGCGGCTGTGCAGCGCCGTCGATTGCGGCATGTGCACTTCTTCGAAGTGATCGGGATACGCGCTGGCCTCGATGTCGAGCCCCGTGTTCGAGACGATGCGCCCCTCGTTGAACGGATACTCGTCCGGGTGGCCGAGGCAGACGAATTCGTAGTCGCGCTCGACATCGGGAAAATCGAAGCCTGCGACCCAGCGCACCGTGTCGAGCGCGATGTCGCGGCCCTCTTCCAGCTTGTCGACCAGTTCTTGCAGCGATTTTTTGGAGGGCGCCTTGTAGAAGCCGCCGACCTTGACGTTCACCGGATGGATCTCTCGCCCGCCGACCGCGGCGACGATGTCGTTGCCCGCCTTCTTCATGGCGAGGCCGCGCTTGACCCTGTCGGGCGCGTCCTTGGCGAGGTCGATCGCGCTCTGATAGCCGAGGAAGTCGGGCGCGTGCAGCATGTAGACGTGGAGGCCGTGGCTCTCGATCCACTCGCCGCAATAGAGAAGGCGGCGAAGGGCGCGGATCTCGGGGGTGATCGCGACGCCGATCGCCGCCTCCATCGCATGCACCGCGCTCATCTGATAGGCGACCGGGCAGATGCCGCAGATGCGCGCGGTGATGTCGGGTGCTTCGGTGAAGGCGCGGCCCTGCATGAAGGCTTCGAAGAAGCGCGGCGGCTCGAAGATGTTGAGCTCGGCGTTCTTCACCTCGCCGTCACGGATCGTGACCTTGAGCGCCCCTTCGCCCTCGACCCGGGCAAGCTGGCTGACCTTGATGGTGCGCGTCGTCATGAGTTCGCTGTCATCGCTATGACCTCTGGCTTTCGCCGCGGAAGGGTTCGGCGTTGACGTTGAACGTGCCGTAGACGCGGTTGAGGGCGCGCTGGTCCATGCCGAGATCCTTCAGCCACGGCCGGAGTGCGTCGACATTCGGGCTTTCCATCGGCCCGAAGCAGCCGTAGCAGCCGCGATCGACGCCGGGGCAGATCGCGCCGCAGCCGGCATGGGTGACCGGGCCGAGGCAGGGCGTTCCCTGGCTCACCATGACGCAGACATGGCCCTGCCGCTTGCACTCGACACAGACGCTGTGATTGGCGATCGCGGGCTTGCGTCCCGCGAGTAAGGCGGCGAGCAGCTCGAGCAATTGCCGCTTGTCGACGGGGCAGCCGCGCAGCTCGAAGTCCACCGGCACGTGATCACTGATCGGCGTCGAGGTGGCGAGCGTGTCGATATAGTCCGGACGCGCGTAGACAACGTTCACGAAATCCGTCACGTCCTTGAAATTGCGCAGCGCCTGAATGCCGCCCGACGTGGCGCAGGCGCCGATGGTGATCAGTACCAGCGACTGTTTCCTGATCTCTTGTATCCGCTCCGCGTCGTGCGCCGTCGTGATCGAGCCTTCGACCAGTGAGACGTCGTAGGGGCCGTCGAGCTCGCGGCGCGTCGCTTCTAGAAACATCGCGATCTCGACGGCGCCCGCGACCGCCAGGATCTCGTCCTCGCAATCGAGCAGCGAGAGCTGGCAGCCGTCGCAGGACGCGAATTTCCAGACCGCGAGCTTAGGTTTCTTCCGGGCGTCCACCATCTCAGAGTTCCTTGACGGTGAGGAGACGCTTCAGGCGATCGAAGCTCATGACGGGACCGTCCCGGCAAATCAGATAGGGTCCGAACTGGCAGCGGCCGCAATGGCCGAGCCCGCATTTCATGTGGCGCTCCATCGACAGGTGAATGGCGGTGTCAGGGACACCAGCCTCGACCAGAGCCTGAGCCGAAAAACGCATCATGATCTCCGGGCCGCAGACCAGGGCGGTGGTGTCCGTGGGCTCGAAATCGGCGCGGGGGATCAGATTGGTGACCACGCCGACATGGCCGCGCCAGGCGGTGTCGGCGTGATCGACGGTAATCTCGATTTGCAGGTCGAGGTGGCGCCGCCACTCGGCGAGTTGATCGGGAAAGAGGATGCCCTTGACGCCACGCGAACCGCAGAGAAGGGCGACGCGGCCATAGCGCTCGCGGTTGGCGAGGATGTGGTAGATCGCGGGTCTGAGCGGTGCGAGGCCGAGGCCGCCGGCGACGATCACGACATCCGTGCCCTCGGCTGCCTCGACCGGCCAGGCCGTGCCGAACGGCCCACGCACGCCGACGGTCATCCCCGGTTCCGAAAAGGCGAGGGCATGGGAAACTCTGCCGACGTCGCGAATGGTGTGCACGAGACGCTCGTCACCGAGTGCATTGCCGCTCACGCTGATCGCCGCCTCGCCGACGCCGGGCGCGTAGAGCATGTTGAACTGACCGGGCTTGAAGGCGAGGAGGTCGGGATCGTCGACCTCCAGCTCGATCGTCCAGGTGTCGCCCAGTTCCTGCCTGCGTCCGATCACCCTGGCGAGGCTCGGCAGCATCGGATCGGTGCCGGCGGCACCTGCTGGACTTGGCATCGTCGCAGCGGAAACCGTCACGCCGGCTTGCCGTAGAGGTCGAGGAGCTGCAGCCGGGTACAGTGCAGCCTTTCGGCCAGCGCCGGCACGAAGCGCTTCATCAGCGCGTAGCCGAGACGGTTGTCCGCCTCGCATTTATCGCGGAGGCAGGTGGCGTCCAGAGCGATCGCGCGCACCAGCTCCAGCGCCCTGGCGTCGTAGCTCCAGCGATAGGGCGGCACCAGCCAGGAGATACCGACGATGTCGCCTTCGCCGACCGTCATGAACTGCATCGGCTGACGCCCCGGTGCCGTGATCTCGAGGCTCACCCGGCCGTGACGCAGGAGATAGAACGCCCGGGCATCGTCGCCTTCATGGAACAGGTAGTCGCCGGCACCGAAGCGAACGTTCTTCGCGCAGCCGCTCACCAGGTCGGAGAAGGACGGATCCAGATCCCTGAAGAACCGGTGCGCCGCGATGATGTGTTCGAGTCCCTGCTGCTGCATGTCACGCCATCTCGCTGTCCTGCATGGCCCTGGCCTCCTCGGTGATGTCGATGCCCACCGGGCACCAGGTGATGCAGCGACCGCAGCCGACGCAGCCGCTCTCACCGAACTGATCGTGCCAGGTCGAGAGCTTGTGGGTCATCCACTGGCGGTAACGCGAGCGCGCCGAGTGGCGCACACTGCCGCCGTGAACGTAGGAAAAATCGATGCCGAAGCAGGAGGTCCATTGACGGCTCCGCCCGATCACCTCGCCGTCCAGTGTCATGTCCTCGTCGACCTCCGTGCAAAAGCAGGTCGGGCAGACCATCGTGCAGTTGCCGCATGTCAGGCAGCGCTCGGCGACCTCGTCCCAGCGCGGGTGGTCGAGACTGCTGGCGAGCAGGTCGCGGACATTGTCCGGCATCTGCCTGGTCATACTAGCCGCGGTTTTTTGCGAGACGCTGGATGCTGCCTCGATGTCGGTGGGCGTCGCCTCTTCCTTCGGCAATTCGTCGAGCAGGCGCTGTCCGCGTTCAGTCCCGATTTCCACGAGTAAACGGTGATCGCCCGCAGGATCGAGTTCGGTCAACGCAATGTCAAAGTCGCGCTCGGCTTCCGGGCCCGAGCCCATCGAGGTGCAAAAGCAGGTCGGGGCGGCTTCGGCGCAGTTGACGGCGACGATGAAGGCGTCCTTCTTCCGTGCCTGATAATGCGTGTCGACGAAGGCACCACCCTCGAACACGCGATCCTGGATGGCCATCGCCCGGATGTCACAGGGGCGGACGCCGATAAAGGCGAAGGGACGCTCAGGCGTGGCCGGCTCCTCGAAGGCATAGCCGCCGTCCTTCCGCACCGCGCGCCAGAGCGGCTGCTTCGGTGGGTGCAGAAAACGCTTGATTGCATAGGGGCCGACGACATGGCCGAAGACCGCGCCGTCATCCCGCCGCTTCAGCCGGTAATGCCCGCCCTCCTGCTCGTCGGTCCAGCCGATCGGCAGATCATCGACAGCGTCGATGTCGTCATAAAGGATCGCGCCGTCGCGAACGGTCGGGCCGATGGTGCGGAAGCCGTCATGGCGAAGAGACGTGATCAAGGCTTCGAGGCCATCGATCCCGATGATCGAACCGCGATCGTGAGCAACGGGGGGGCTGATGATCTTACTCTCCACGCTGTGCGTCAAAAAGTGTCGAGAAGGATACGGCCTTCCAATCTGTGATCGAGATCCCCGACCTGTCTTTGAACCAGATCAAATTCTGGACGAGACCATCCAAGCGATCGATAGCCTGCTCAGGCGGCTTCGAGCAGCACGTCGTCGACCGGCCGGCGCAGCGTTCGCGGCGTCGGCTCGCCATAACCGAAACGTATGAGAAGATCGGGCAGCCGCTCTCCGAGTTCGAGGTAGCTCGCAAGCCGCCGGCGAAGACCCGGCACCTCGACCGGTTGGTTGATAAAAGCGTGACGCAGCCCACGCGCCGTCGAGAGCAGGGCAAAGCGCTGACAGGCGTGGCCCGCCTCGATCCAGGCAGTCCTGCTTTGGTCTTTGCAGACGAACACGGCAATGCCGGCCGAGCTTTCGATCTGATCTCGATATTTGTCGTTCTCCGGCCCTTTGCGGAACATCATACCGAACAGGATCTTGCCGAGCCATCGAGGCGAGGCCGGGCTGCCCGTCGAGCGATAGCTCAAGCCGTCACGCGTCGCCAGCGCTTCCGCCTCGTTGAAGCGGATCCAGTGCCGGAGCTCCTCCATGAAAGCGCCGTCGTCCATTTGCGCACCGTTTCCGGCGACGACGAAGTCGGTGATCTGGTCCTTTTGTCTCCGTTCGGTGAGCAAATGGACCTCGACTGCTGGTGACGTCGCGAACGTCTCGAGTTCTTTCAACAGGCCGGGAGGAGCGACGCTTCTATGAAATGTCGCACGCATGCATTGCCGCTCGGTTATCGCCTCGAAGGCGGCTGTCCGCTTCGGCTCGACTGACTCGAAGGCGATCACGATCGGCGCCTCGGCCTGATCGAAGTCCAGGTCACCATGAAGGCCGAAGGCGCCTGCCGCCGTCACAATGTTCTCGGCTGCCGCCCCAAGGCTTGCATAGAGATGATGGTCGTCCGGGTCGACCGCAGGACAGCGTCGATCGTGATCCGCAGCCAAGAGAATATGATCGTCTCGAATTCTGAAGATCCAAGGCTGTTTATTGTGGCTGTTGGCCGCCATCGTCGCGTAGCGAACCAACTCTCGATGCAGGGCGGGACCGGTGATGTCGAAGCGATCGGCATGACGGAACGTCTGTCGGACGACACCATCGTAACTTTGCGTGCTCTCCAGATGGAAGCATCCCCCAGTCGTTGCGAATGCCGGAGAAGATACGGCAGATGCTGAAAAGAATCGTTGCGTCATCATCCTCCGGTTTACGATGCCGCTGTCTCCCTCGAAGCCTGCACAGGATATGACAGACGGCGTCGTGAGCCTTTGAGGTCGATCAATAGGAGGCAGGCGTTCGAGGCTCAAACGCAGCCAGCAGACCTGGAAACCGCTTCTCAACGTCCTCAGCGGCGACCGAAGAACCATCGCGATCAAAAATCATGATAGCCCCAGCGCAGCGGGCGAGAATAGCGATGGGACGCTTGGATGCCTGAAACTGACCTGCCCCCGATGATGGTGCCACCCGCAATGTTAGTGCAGGCTGGGGTGGAGCTTGCCCCTTCTTTTGGTCCAGTTGTCATGCGACTTTTCGGGCTGGTTGCAGTTGGGCGGCAAACTGGCTCGGCGTCAAGTTGCCGAGGCTCGAATGCGGCCGGTGGTGGTTGTAGTCAGCTCTCCAGGCTTCGATGCGCTGCCGGGCATCCGCCATCGACAGGAACCATGACGCGTTCAGGCACTCCTGCCGCAGGCGGCTGTTGAAGGCCTCGATGAAGGCGTTGTCGCTGGGCTTGCCGGGCCTGGAGAAGTCGAGCTCGACCTTGTTCAGATAAGCCCATTGATCGAGCATGCGGCCAGCGAATTCGGGACCGTTGTCGACCCGAATGCTGCGCGGCTTGCCCCGCAGCCTGGCCAGCCGGTCGAGTTCGTCGATCACCTGGTAGGCGCGGAAGTTCGTCCTCGCAACGGTCGCGAGAGCCTCTCTCGTATGGCAGTCGACGATCGTCAGGATCCGAAACGGCCGGTCGTCGAACAACCTGTCCGACATGAAGTCCATGGCCCAGCAATCGTTGATCGTGCCGATTGCCGGGCGGCCCGAGCGATATCGACAGGCGCGCCGGCGTTTCGGGCTCCTTGTCCGGATCGACAGACCTTCTTCCCGGTAGAGCCGGTAGACCAGCTTGTGGTTGGCCTGCCAGCCTTCGCGCCGCAGCAGGACGTGCAGACGCCGGTAGCCATAGCGAACCCGGACCAGCGCCAGCTCCTGCAAGCGCATGCGCAGCTCGACCAACGGATCACGACAGGACTGGTAGCGCCCTCGTGCGGCCGATGGCGAAAAGCAGCCAGATTACCAGCGCCGGCCTCCCCAAAACCGTGTTTTCGAATATTGGTCTCCGGCTATCGGCACTCACAACTTCAATGGCTTAGGCGCTTTTCAGGTAATCGGTGCCAAGGGGGTGGCGAGTAAGAATTTTTTTCTTGATTCACATTTTGGAGCGGACGTGATTCATACTTTCCAGGTCGTCGTCCGGTCTCAAAGATCCCTCGAAAGACGGGCTCATCGGGCTTGTCGAGCAGTTGATCGCGGAGGTTTCGGCCCTTCGGGAGCGTGTCGGCGCGCTTGAGGCGGAGAACGCGGCTCTTCGGGAAGAGAATGTTCGTCTCAAGGGGCTGAAGGGTCGTCCGAAGCTGAAGCCGTCAGGGATGGAGGAGGCGACGAACCGGCCCAGGGGCGAGCGGAAGAAGGGGAAGCGCGCTGCTCGCCGATCTCCGAGGATCAACGAGGAGCGCAAGCTTTCGCTGGACGCGCCTGCCGGCCCTCGGTTCGAGGGGTACGACGATTTCGTGATCCAGGATCTTCGGCCTGAAGGTCGGGTGATCCGCTATCGCCGTGAACGGTGGCTGACGCCGGAGGGCAAGCTGCTGGTGGCGCCGTTACCGGCCGGGCTGCGCGGGCATTTCGGTCCCGAGTTGGTGCGTTTCGTTCTGCTGCAGCATCATCAGGGTCAGGTGACGACCGACCGGATCGTGCCGTTGCTGAACAACACTGGGCTCTCGATCTCGAAGCGCCAGGTGCTGCGCCTTCTTTGCGACGATGTCCCGGTCTGCAGAAGCGCAGCTCCGAAGATCCGGCATGCGGGCCCGACCTTCGCCGCGATGCGGCTGCAGGCCGGGACGTTTCCGACGGCGCCGGCCAGTTTCGCCTCGACGACCATGCGGCTTGCTGGATCCACGCGGAGAGGCTGGTGCACAAGCTCGACAGCTTCAACGACGATCAGCGACGGGCGATCGAGATCGAAAGGGAGCTGATCTGGTGGCTCATCGGGATCTCAGGCTCCACAAGGAGCAGCCCTGCAAGAAACGCGCGGCTCAGCTCAAGGCCAGGTTCAAACGCATCTTCCCGGGAAAAACCGGCTTCGCCCCGCCCGATCGTCCGCTCGAAAGGCTCCTTGAGCGACGTGATGATCTGCTGCGCGTGCTCGACCGGCCCGAAATCCCGCTTCATACGAATGGATCCGAGAACGACATCCGCTGCCACGTCATCAAGCGAAAAATCCCCGGCGGAACGCGATCCGAGGCAGGGTGCGATGCGCGCGACGCCTTCCTCGGCCTGAACAAGACATGCCGGAAGCTCGGCGTCTCATTCTTCGACCATCTCGGTCATCGCCTCGACATCCCAAGCCGCGCCCACCGTCGCGCCGCTGCCAGATCCGGTACTCGCCGCCAAAGCCCGAAACGCCAACCCCTTGGCAACGATTACTTTTTCAAGGGCGACTAACGAGCTTTGGCTCACGATGCTCTACGAAACCGCCCCGTGCTTGCACGGGGTGGTTTTTCGATGTTCAGAAAAGTGTCTGTTGGCGATCAGAGAAATCAAGCCAGTTGCGGAAGAAATCGTGGCGAAGCCTCTCCAATGTTGAGATCAGGAACAACGTTTTCACTTTGTCGGTGAATGTGCGTCGATAGGGCTCGTTGACGCGGGTTTGCAACAATTGATAGCTGCGATCGTCGTCAAAAATGAGCAGCACGGGAACCATGTCCTTCGTGGTGTATTGGATGATCGGTCTACCAATCTTCGTCTACATTCTCGTGCAATACATCAGCCCAAATGCCTTCATGGACCTTCTCGATCGCATTGCAAGTTACATCCTGATCCTACGTGAGGGTGATCCGGCGATGATGACCCGACAGGGATTTGGCTTGGTCTGTGTGCATGTCCATGCGAGACGCCGGGTGATGGTGTCGGGATCGTAGCGCCGGTCGAAGCGGCAGGCGAAGCTGGCGAGATAACGCCCGGCATGCTTCGGACTGACATGGTGATCGGTGCCGGTGATCGCCGTCTTGATGTTGCCGGGCACGGTGTCGACCCATTTGAAGGGCGCCCATTGTGCCGCCCTTCGGCCTGAACCGGTGCGCATCGGGAAGTGATCGACGTCCGCCCCGGTGACCGCCGGCCAGCAGGACAGACCGTCGCCGACCGCGCTGCTCCCGGGTTCGATTTCGGCCTTGGCGAAGCGTTCCACCCCCTTCCCGCGAAAACCCTTGACGGTCTTCAGCCGGATTCGCCTCGGACGGCGCTCGATCGTGGTCCCGCTGCAGCGATGAAGGGCGTTTTGCCAGCCGCGCCGCGGCCGCGCCTGCCGCCGGAGCGGGCACCGCCGGGACAGGCGTCGTCCATCCCGACCCCGCCCCTGCTCCGGCTGACGTGGCAGATCGCCGGGAACCAGACCTTCGGCGGAAGCCTGGTGCTGTGGAAGATCGTGCCGGCGGTGACCGATACCCGATGCTTGCAGCGACGGCATTGCGGCTTCGCGCGCTTTTTCAGATGGCAATGACCGCCATGACCGCAGGACGGACAGGACCAGCCCCTGCCCCAGCGCCATTCGAACAACGCCGCCCGGCATGGCTCCTCACGGCCATAGGCTTCCTGAAACGCCATCTCACTCAGACCCCTGGTCCGCCGACCGAAGCCCTCAATGTCGCTCATCGGTGATCTCCTCCCGCAAAAAACACGGCAAAACTCGGCACAAAACAGGAGGACTCTCACGCAGGATCAGGAGTTACATTGTGTCTGGAGAGTGGATATTTTCTGATATTTTATGACTTCTTATAAAATTTCTTGTTGTATAATTTTTTAACATGCACATTGTCGCGTATTTTCTTACATTTGGCGGTTTTTTATTAGGACTAGATTTTATACTTGTTAGCGCCTTCGTCATTGTACTTGGACCCATTCAGGACCTGTTGCGGCGCAACCGGGACGATTTTCCGAAACTGCCTAAATTGCTCGCGCGCCTCGACAAGGGCTCGCGACCGCGTGGATCCGTAATTGTGCGGATTGGCGACGATCACTGGCGAGAAGCCGTGCGGTCGTCACTCGCTAAGATCGATGCGGTGATTATCGACATCTCTGACGTCTCCGAGGCCATCGCCTGGGAGATCAGGGAGGCGGTCACCGTTCGCGATCCTAAAGCGCTGGTGTTCATCGCGGCCTCCGACGCAGAACCCGTCTCCGCTCTTCCGATGGAGATCCGCGCCGCAATCCATGACGCTCTCGGAAAAGACCTTTCGGAGGTCAAACCGGTAATCTACCCCGGCCGTCGCAGACCGTCAAAGCACGAATGTGAAGCTTTTACCGACAAGCTAAGTGAAGCACTCTATGACGTCATAGAATTCGGAAGACGTCCGCCCAAGACTACCAATTCCTAACACCACCCATCGATCATCAGCTTTGCAAGACGCTCGTTAGAAAACTCAGAATGCGTCACAACATCGCTTCGACTGTTCGGCCAGTCCTGATTGCCTTGGATGAACACCCTCGCGATGGTGCCGGTTCTGCCGTCGAGCAGATCGCTAACCCACCAGTCGCTCATTGGAAGGACGGCCTTAATGATCTCCCGGATCGGTCCGCCATGCATGCGGCGGACTTTACAGGACATCGAAGTTATCGTCCGGTTCTGCCGGCCTCTGGTTCTCGATGTATTCCAGCCAGACTTCGTCTATGACATTGCCGCTGGCCGCGACCCAATAGCCGCGTGCCCAGAGATGCTGACCCCAGTAGCATGCAGATTCCGATTGATGCATGAAGCCGGAGGACTCACGTGGGATCAGGAATTACATTGTGAGACGATGGAGATCAGCAGCCGAGTGGTCGATACCAGGACGGCTTTCAGTTCGACCGGAGCTTCGCCTGAGGGTTCGGTCAGGTGGCCAATCGCGGATCTTGATGAAGGCATGATCGCCGGCAGCCCTTTCCAGGCCGCCACGGACAGCACCGGTACCGGCGAAGTACCAAACCTCGCCGACCGACAAATCGCTGAGATAGCTGCGGATGATCTTTGCCAGGCGCCGTTTGGCCTTCGTCGAGAGCTCAAGCTCGATGGCAATCGGTTTGTCGTCGCCAAGTTCGAGAAGGCCGTCGGCAATATGGCCAGAGATGCCCACGCCGATAAGACCACGTTCGTGGCGGATCCGCCGCTCCGGCGTGAATGCGCCGCCGGTATCGGCAGCAAGCCAGAGCGCCAGATCAATCAGCTTGAGATCATGAACGTAGCTCCCGTGCGGGATACGGTTGAGAGGCGGCAGCGCATCGCCAGACCGGTTCACGGCGCTCTTTGTGGGCACATAGACGCGCTCACCCCGAAACGGCCATTGGTGTTCCAAGAAATCGGCTTCGGCCAGAATTTGGGTCCGGCGCTGGGCTGCCTGATGGCTCGAGCCCATCCACCTAGCGATCTGGCGGATGGTCGCGAATCCGTGTCCGTTGATCCAGCGAATCATGTGGGCGTCGCGCTCGGTGAATTTCATGACGTGCCTCTATCGCCGTTGCCTTTGACTAGGAGACGGTGATGAGAGCCGATTTGGTTCATCGAAACTTTGGGCGGCGATCGACGATGTCGATCGTGCGAAGTGCGAGCATTCTACGATCGACATTTGCAGGTCAATCGCTCCCACTTCGAGGGTGTTATTTTAGGCTTTGTTCTCAAAACAACCACACTACACGACAGCGCAAGATTTAGGGATTTTTGCCCAAGATGCGATGGCTCTTTCTGGCTTTGTTCCAAGGCTCCTTCGGAGCTCATCGAAGCCGATGCGGAACCATGACTTTGCGTAGTAGCCATGCTTCTTGCGCTTGGGGGCTTTGGTACCCATGAGGTCGGTGGCGGTGCGGCAGACCCAAGCGACGGCAAGCGCGACCACGGCAAGTAGGAGGCCAAGCTTGTCAGCGCTGGTCAACCGCGTGTCTTCGAGATTGAAGCCGCGCGTCTCGGCGTCACCGAACAAACATTCGATCGCCCAGCGCTTGCGATAGGCGTTGAGTGGATTGGCGGCCGGAACATTGCTGGCGACAATCAAGAGTTCACCACCATCGAGACGGCGAGCCACGAAGTGAAGGTCGAGGTGCTCACCATCGCCTGTGGCCTCCCCTAAGGCCTCGAAGGCAGCTTCGATCGTTTTCCGGCCACGGCATCTCCGAAAGAGGGAGGTGAGAGAAAGAGTGCGGCCGTCCTTTGTGTTGACGATGAGATTCTCCTTCATTCGGATGGCGAATGGAACCTTGCTTTGATCGAGAAAAGTCAACCATTTCAATCCGATGAACTCACGGTCGGCGAGCAGAAGCCGAATGCTGACGGCCTCGAAGCGTGCCAGATAGCGACGGAGCAACGCGATCCGTTCCTCGGTGTTGCTGGTGCCGGCCCGATCGAGAATGGTCCACATCCCCGCCTGCAGAGGCGAAGCCTCGAAGGTCGGGCTTGTCATGCCGGATCTTCGCCGCGATGCGGCTGCAGACCGGGACATCAAGGGGACGCGAAAACGCTGGGTGACGATGGCCAGCATCAGGATGTTGGCCTCCTTCTTGCCGATCTTCCAATTGGTTCGATCCAGGCACAGAAGCCAGGGCGGCTGCGCCCCACTGAGGGCGATGATCACCTTTACGGCCCAACCCTCCGGCAGTCGAACATATTGAAAGAAGCGCTGTAGTCGGCGGTTGGTCGAAGCCACCAAAACCTCGCTCGCCCGCTCAGCCGCAAGATGGCTCAGGTTGACCGTCCGGGCGCTGACCATCGCCGTGATCAGCAGGCAAAGCGTCTGCAGACGGTGATTGCCCAACTCGACATAAGGGGATAGCAACGAGGTTAGGGTGGCAAGCCGACCGATCTTCACTGGGGCGCTCCTTGGCAGAGGAAAGCCCTTTGAAAATCATGGGTTGCCACCCGGCGCTACACCTGTTTCTCAATTCTGTCGTGTAGTGTGAAAAAATAAAGGAAAATCAATCTTACATAAAAGAATAGTCAAATAAAATCGAGCGTGGAGGGAGTGGATTGGAGTTGAAAAAGGCAGAATCGATGGCTGGAAAGCGAGAATAGAAAAAAATCGATGAACGATTCGGCGCGAACGAACGTCTCCAAAAATGAGTGGGCGCGATCGGAGGATCGCGCTGCTGAGGCAGTGAAGAGGAGACGGCAGTGGCGATGCAAACGAGCAAACAGGACGATGAAGTCTATGTCGCGATCTTGATCTTGGTGTCGGGGATCACGGTACTGGCGATGCTGGGTCCGATTGGCGTATTGGTCGCAGTGAAGACGATTGTTGTCGGGACGATCGCTGGGCTCGGTCATGCCGGCGGTGTGGCTGTCGCTATCAGCAGGGCGCCAATCCCAGCCCCGCTGATCGGGCCGCTAGAATGGCTGGCGGGACCGATACGCGACATGGCCGAGGTCTATCGGCTCTATCTGTTCGACGGCTTTCGCTGGGACATGGACGGCCTCGGTGCGTACTACGCCAAGATGCTCGGCTATTGGACGTTTTGGAAATATTTCACGCCGCTCGGGGTTTTCGCCGGTGGTGCTGCCTTGACGGTCTGGCAGGTCTATGGCGCGAGCCCGCTTTGTCGGACGGCAAGGGGTAAGCCGATCAGAACCGAGCGCCGGAGTTTCATGGCACATTGGACGGAACGCCAACTACCGAAGCGGGAAGCTGCAGCGCATCGCGGCACGCTGTTCGGCGTTGACAAAATCAGCGGCCGACAAGTCCTGCTCAGCGATGCGGACTCCAACACCCACACTTTGGTCCTGGGTACACCCGGCAGCGGAAAAACGGTGGCGTGTTGAATCTGGTCGAGCGCGCGATCCAACGCCGTCTGCCGGTTGTTGTCGTTGACGGTAAGGGCGATCACGGGCTTGCTTCCAAGGTTGTCGCTCATGCTCAATCCTGTGGCCGCCCGGCCTACCTCTTCTCCATGACCGGCGACGGCTGCCGATACAATCCGCTAGCAGCAGGCGGCTATTCCGCGAAGAAGGATCGGATCATCGAGCTTCGAGAATGGTCCGAGGATCACTATCGCAAGCTCGCCGAGGGATATCTGCAAACCGTGTTCAAGGTGCTGGCGGCATGCGATGTGCCGACCGATCTTGCAAAACTTGCCGGTTATCTGTCGACCGAGAAGCTGCTGGGGCTGATCCGTGGCAACGGAGCGAAGCTTGGCAATCAGGCCGGCTCATTGATCGATGAAGCCGAGGAGCAGCTCGAGGCCGAAAAGCATGTCGAGGGTGTCCGCGCTGAGATCCGCAATCTCGCGCATTCCGAGGTCGGCCATCTGTTCACGACCGACGCTGATCGACGCCCGACCGATAGCGCCGGTGGTGCCGGTGACGATCTTGTCATTGCTGATGTAGTCCAGGCATCGTCGTCGGTCCTCGAGCCGCCGCCGGCGCTGTCGTCTATTTTTGCCTGCCAACCCTGCAGTTTCCGACACTAGCCAAGACGCTCGGCAAGGTCGTGATCAACGATCTCAAATCCGGCGCAAACGAGCAGCTCTTCAGGGCAGAATCAGCGCGGCGTCCGATCTATGCCGTGTTCGACGAGTTCAGCGTCTTTGCCGGCGAGCAGGTGCTGAATGTCATCAATATGGGGCGGAGCGCCGGCCTCCATGCCGTGCTCGCCACCCAGAGCGTCGCCGATCTTGGTCGGGCGACACCAGAGACGCCCGACCAATTCACCCGTCAGGTCTTTTCCAGCCGCAACAATTATCTGGTCCATCGGCTGAACGCGCCTAAGGACGCGCAGCTGGTCGCCGAGCTGATTGGTACGCGAGACGGGGTCGAACACACCGCCCAAATCGACGGGATGGGCGCGACGGGCCTCGGATCGGCACGGAGGACCAAGAGCTTTGTCGTCCATCCGGATGTCATCAAGCAACTGCCCAGAGGGAAGGCCATATTCGTCAACAAGAACATGGGCGACGTTCGGCGCATTCGTGTCCGGCTTGGGGCCATACCAAGGGAAAGAGCCTGATCGTCAGCTTGCCGTCGCACAAAACCTGACCTGATTATTCGTGAGGCTCCTCCTGACTTTTGCTGGGCTCTGCTGGGTTTTGTTCGAGGATGGAGCAGAAATGGCAGGTTCCGTTGATCTGAAGCGTCTGGCCAAGGGGCTGAGCGAGGTGGCGTTTCGGCAGCGCTACGGCACCGGGGAGCCATGCCGTGAGGCGCCGTTCGCCATGCGCTGGGGTCGAGGGTGGCGCTGTCAGGGCTGCGGCCACGAGCGCCATGCGGCGCTCAAGCAGCGCGCCGTGCTGCAATGCAATCGCTGCAAGCGGCAGGTGTCGCTGACCGCCGGGACGATCTTCCACGGCACCAGGCTGCCGCTCACCATCTGGTTCCTGGCGATCCACCACCTCGCCCAGAGCAAGGGCGGGATCAGCTCGATCGAGCTCGGCCGACGCTTGGGCGTGCGCCAGGGCACGGCCTGGCTGATGAGGCACAAGCCGATGCAGGCGATGGCGGAACGGGAAGCGGGCAAACCCAGGCTCGGTGGCCGGGTCGGGATGGACGACGCCTGTCCCGGCGGTCAGCGTTCGGGCGGCAGGCGCGGCCGTGGTGCCGCCGGCAAGACGCCTTTTGTCGCTGCGGTCGAGACCACCGCCGAGCGCCGGCCGCGGCGAATCCGGCTGAAGACCGTCAAGGGTTTTCGCAGGAAGGAAGTCGAGAAGCTCGCCAGGGCCGGGATCGCCGAAGGCACGAGCGTGGTCGCTGACGGCCTATCCTGCCGGCGCGCTGGGCGCCGTTCACCTGGGGCAACACCGCACTCGGCAACATCAAGACAGCACTGGCCGGCACCTACCATCATGTCAGCGCGAAGCACGCCCAGCGCTACCTCGCCAGCTTCGCTTGGCGCTTCAATCGCCGCTACGTCCTCGATACCGCCACCGAACGCCTCGCCTGGGCCTGCATCCAGGCAAGGCCGCTGCCCTATCGCGTCATCGTCGCCGGATGAAAATTACGGATACTCAGGAAACCTGATGCCTTTCCCGCACAGATCAACTGGATCCCAACTTGCGATTTTCAGATGCCAGTCAATCGTGTCATATAGCGCAGCGGATCTTTGGGCGTCTCGTATCATCGGCCCCCTGATCGCGGGCGGCCGCCAATTACCTCGATGTTTCCGCCGGCGTGAATTTTGACGCATCGGGGTCATTCTCACACTCCGATTCACACCTAACCATCAGATAAGGTGGGCTGTTCACCGCTTTCCGTGCCGCCGGTCAATAGTTCGCCCAGACGACCGTCACGCAGCCTCGCCAGAAGATCGATCGGCAGCGGAAACAGCACGGTCGACGTCTTGTCGCTCGCCATGTGCCACTCATCGCCTGGATACCGCTCACAGGCGCTCGTCACCAAGGCCGTGCCGCGAAGGCAAGAGCGATGAGAAACGGAGCGCCATTCACGAAGGCGACGGCACCAATCAGGAAAGGTGACAGCTCGAGTTCCGGAATGTCCGTGTCGATGAGCTGGACTGTCGTTGCCTGGAGTCCCGGCTCGCCTTCCTTTTCGTCGATCGCAAGGCGGACTTCGCCGCCGACCTGCAGTCCGTCGAAATCGCCGTCCACGACGCTGTTTCGATGAAAGGAGACCTCGCGTCCGTCAACCAGCTCAACGCAACCGAATCCCCCTTCCCGATCGATGCGGACGACTCGACCATGGGGCGGGACATCATGGCTCTTCACTTTGCTCCGACGGATGCGGGCATGGTCCTCGATCTTGCGTCTGGCGGCACCGGCGGAGGCCTCGATCGGTATCAAAGGAGTGGCTGACATTTCGCCGGACGTCTATCATCCAGCTTTTTCGAAAGCTGGATCGATTCGATCCCATAGCCGGACTGGCAGAGGATCGACAGCGAGCGTGGCTTCAGTGCGATGATGGAAGCATCGCTGAAGTCAGGAAGGTCGAGATGGATGGCGACACATCCCCGCTCGACGGCTATCGCTTCAGCGGCCGCCATCAGTGAGCCGGCAGCCCTGTCGCTCAAATAGTCGATCGTCCGGAACAGATCCACGGTCATGTGGCTCTCGATCCCCAGCATCACGACTTCATAGCCAAGCAGGCCATGCAGGTAGGCTCGCCGGCATTGAATTGACAGCACGCCGGCCTCTGCGGCACCGGCCTCGATACGCTGCATCGCATAACGCCGCCATGCCGTCAGACTCATGAACAGTCCTTTAAGCTCGAGGCCCGCGAACGCCTGCTCGATTTGGTCCGGACGAAGCGGGCAGATCCGGAGCCGCACGTCCTTGTCTGGAACGCTTTTCATGGCCAGACACTTCATCTCATTGCCGTCTCATGGAGTTCAAACGGCAACGAGGCCTTCTGTCGTTGCGCTGCGTCAATATGGCGAAAGGAGTCCGGTTCGAACTGTAATTGCCGAAATGTATGTGACATGCTCTGCTCTAAGCCATCAGAGGCGGGGGGAAGCCAATGGCGCAGATCGAGCAGGATTGCCGGTATCGGCCGATTCGGCTGAAGGGCGAATCGCACGGTCTCTGCGAACATTGCGGTGTCAAGCAATACGCGGTCTGCGGTGCCCTTCAGCCTGCCTGCGCCGATCGCTTGAAAACCCTCATCTCGCATGTCCATCTCACGCCAAAGCAGGTTCTGTTCATTGAGGGAGATCCGGCGGCCCATCATTTCACGATCGTCGACGGCGTCGTCAGCATCTCCAAATCGATGGCGGACGGCCGCCGCCAGATCGTCGGCTTCATGTTTCCCGGTGACTTTCTCGGCGTGACCGAGGAAGAGCATGGATATAGCTGCACGGCACAAGCCGTGACGCCGGTCGAGCTTTGCCGGTTTCCGCGTTCGTCGTTCGAGGCGCTCGCTCGGGAATTTCCGGAGATCGAGCATCGGCTTCTGCACGCCGTTTCGACCGAGCTGGTTGAAGCGCAGGAGCACATGCTGATCCTCGGCCGCCAGACCGCCGAGGAACGGCTGTGCTCTTTCTTGCTGCATCTTGGCAAACGCGCACCTCATCGGGGCGAGCCAGGCAACCCGATCCATCTGCCGATGCCGCGCGCCGACATCGGCGACTATCTCGGGCTCTCGCTGGAGACGGTGAGCCGGACATTCACTCTTTTGCGTGACCAGGGTCTGATCAAGCTGACCGACGCGCACACCGTCGAACTGCTGGATCAGGACGAACTCCTGCAGATTGCCGAGGGCGCTTAGTCCGACGATCCGTCAACCCACACTGCAACGGGTGAACCCGTCGTTACTTCGCCCTTGATCCAGATCATGGTGTTTCGAGCACCGCAGATGCGACATTAATCGCGCTGCCGGAGGAAACACCTTGAAAATCGGAGTCGTCGCGGAGATCAAGGATCAGGAGAACCGAGTCGCGCTGACACCGCCGGGAGCTGCTGACCTCGTCCAGACTGGCCGTCAAGTGCTGGTCCAGGGTGCTGCGGGCCTTGGTGCCGGGTTCGACGACGATGTCTATGAACATGCCGGCGCCGATGATCGTGACAGAAGCCGAGGTCGAGACGATGCAGTCAGGTGCGGTCATCGTCGACGTCAGCATCGACCAGGGCGGCTCTGCGTCGAGACGGCCAGGCCAACCACGCATGCACGCCCTGTTTATCGCGAGCACGACGTCATCCACTACGGCGTTGCCAATATGCCCGGCGCCCATCCCCGGACCGCGACGATCGCGCTGACCGACGCGACCTTGCCTTACGTGATGAAGCTCGCCGATCGGGGATTGGAGGCGCTTCGCCAGGACACGGCCTTCGCGAAAGGCGTCAACGTTCATGGCGGCCATGTCTGCTGTCGCTTGGTCTCGGAGGATCTGGATCTTCTCGATTCCTATCGGGCGATTGCAGACATCGACGTCTGATGATGTCGGTCTGACCGTTCGATGAACGGAGTGCGCATCGGAGCGGGAGAAGAGCATGGCCTTTGTCGTGACCAAGAATGTTCACGTGGATCATGACGACATCGCAGACCTGTTCGTGGAGGGGGCCTATCATCAGGATCAGGCTGCTCTGTTCAACGCGATAGGCAAGCGTTTCAGCAGCGACGAGCCGAAGCATCTTGAGACGATGGCCGAAGAGATGGCCAAGTACCTCGACGACTCCGGTCGAACGCTCGTCAAAGCGCTTGCGAGAGCACTGCTGCACGCTCGCAACTGACGATTGCCAGAGGTTTTCGCCTTCAGGGTGCGGCGGTGCTCTCCAGATGCCGCCGCAGACAATCAGCTGTCTCGTGATCGAAGGCCACCAGTTTGATGCGCATGCCGAAGCGCTCCGCCTCGGCGGCGCAGACGCCCACTGCCTCTTGGCAGGCCTCGTCGAGAGGATAGCCGTAGATACCAGTGCTGATCGCGGGAAAGGCGATCGTCGTACAGCCGCTCTCGGCGGCGAGCTTGATGGCCGACTCGTAGGCAGAGCGAAGCAGGCGGCGGGACTCTTCTGCTGAATATTGTGTGTAGATCGGTCCGACGGCGTGGATGATGATCTTTGCGCACTTGATATCGAAGGCCGGTGTCATCACGGCCGATCGCGTTTCACATCCGCCGATCTGCCGGCAGGCCTCGGTCAGCTTATCGACGCCGGCGGCTTGGAAAACTGCGCCGCAAACACCGCCGCCCTTCGAGAGTTCCGTATTGGCGGCGTTGACGATGGCGTCGGCCTTCACGCGCGTGATGTCGCCTTCGATCACTTCGACGCGATCTTGATTCGTCATGGGCTCAGCCTCTAGTTTTCCCAATCGAGCAGCAGGTTGGGCAGGTCCGCGGCCGAAGCGATCAGATGATCCGGGCGGAACGACGGATGATCCCTGTCCTTCGGCGTGAACTTACCCGTCTTGACCTGGATCGTCGTCATCCCGGCCTCATACGCACCGCCGATATCGGCCTCGATGTCGTCTCCAACCATCGCCACGCTTCCGGCATCCAGATCAAGGTCGGCAAGCGCCAGATCGAAAAACCGGCCGCTCGGCTTGCCGACGATCTCGGCTTTTGTGCCGGCGGCATAGTCGAGTGCCGCGACGAACGGCCCGAGATCGAGGGCGATCTCGCCGTCGCGCCGACAGTAGCGATTCTTGTGCAGGGCCACCAGCACCGCACCCTGCTGCATCATCCCGAACAGCGCGTTCAGCCGGTCCCAGTCGAACGCCCGATACAGATCGCCGAGGACGATCGCCTGAGCATCATCGTCGACGAATTCGACGTCAGAAAAATCCACGGCCAGCTCGGGTGCTGCAGCGAGGTGAATACGGGTGAGGTTCTTTATTCGAAGCAGCCTGCCTGCGGCGATAGCGGGCGTGAAGACGTGCTCCGCCGGCAGATCGAATCCCATGCCGGTCAATCTATCCACGATCGCCTGACGCGGATGGGTGGTGGTGTTGGTCAGATAGCGAATCTCGAGATCTGACGCCGCCAATGCGCCTATGGCGTCGGCAACGCCTGGGACCGGTGTGTCACCTTCGTAAAGGACACCTTCGAGATCGAGCAGCAGCCCACGCAGGTCCATGATCTCAGCCCCGGGAGAAGAACAACCAGCTTTTCCTTCAATATAGGGCGCCGCGACCCCTGATGGATGATTGTTCTCGCGGACAAGCGGGCGCGGCGGCTGGATGCCGTGCAGATCGGACGCCCGCACTCACCTCACCGGACGACCAGCGCCTCATGGAGACGCTCGACGTCTTCGCGTCTGCAAAGCTCCGTGCCGGGGGTCAGAAGCGCTGCGCTGCCCGCCGCTACGCCGAAGCGAAGCGCCGTGCCCAATGCCTGCCCCCTGGCCAGACTGAGCGTCAGCGCGCCGACGAAGCTGTCGCCGGCGCCGACGGCGCTTTCGATCTCGACCGGGGGAGACGAAACCGCCAGCACCTGATCGCGGGCGATCAGAACGGCACCCCTCCTCCCAAGCGACAAAGCGACGATTTCACATTTCCCCATGGACACGAGCTCCTTGGCAAACGAGACGAGACCATCGTCGTCGAGGGAAGGGTCGCCCGCCAACGCACGCAGCTCGCGCGCGTTCGGCTTGATCAGAAAGATCCGTTCCTCCAAAGCGGCAGCGAGCGCTTCGCCGGATGTATCCAGAATCAATCGCACTCCCCGCTCCCGCGAGAGATGTGCGATGCGCGCGTAGAAGTCGGTCGGCACCCCTGGAGAAAGGCTCCCGCTGGCGACGAGGTAATCGACATCGTCGAGCGACGTTCGGACATGATCGAGGCAGCGCCGACACGCCGAAGCATCGAGCTCCGGGCCCGGCATGACGAAGCGGTATTGCTGCCGGGTCGATCGTTCCAGCACGGTGAAGCTCTGCCGCGTCGGCCCGCTGATGCGAACCGCCTGACCACCAATCCCTTCCGCGGCGAGCAACTCTTCGAGTGCCTGACCATTCGGGCCTCCTGCGGTGAAAACGGCGGTCGCCGAACCGCCGAGCCGCGTCATCACCCGCGCGACATTGATCCCGCCGCCGCCCGGATCCGTCTTGGGCGCGACGCATCTCAGCTTGTCCGTGCTTCTCACCTCATCGACCGTCGTCGCGACGTCGAGAGAGGGGTTCAGCGTCAGAGTCAGAACCGGTTTCAAGCTTTCATCCCTCTGCCGGAGAGGCACGGTGACGTTCTGAGCGACGTTCCGTCCGTCTTGGGAAAGAGTCAGCCGCCGCCCGATGAAACGCAGGCACCTTTAGCAAGGATACGATGCGATCGACAGACCGTCAGCAATCCTATGCCGACGGCGAGCAGCATGGCTAACGGTCCGAACGAGCACCTTGCTCATGATGAACGATAACACGTTCGCGGATTTGTACTGCGATCCGATCCGCTTCCCCGCTGGCATCGACGAGCGCCCAGGAGATCGCTCCGATGTCGCGTTCGCGTTGTCTGGCGAGGACCTTGAGATCGGCGTCGGATGCGTCGCCCTTCCGCCGAGCGATTCGGGCTTCGAGGGCTTCTTTTGGCGCATCGAGCCAGATGCCCTGAAACGGGATGGCAAGGTCACTGGCTATATCTTCGATATCCGAGCGCTCCGCTGGATCAAGAAACGTCGCATCGGCAATCACCGTTCTGCCGGCACGAAGGAGCGTCGCTGCACGTTCGCGAAGATGCCCGTAGACATGGGCCGAGCGGGAGGGGCTGTAAGCCTCCGAATCGAGTCGCGTCTTCGGCTGCACGCCCTCCAGGCGTTTTCGAATGACATCGCTGCGCAGCACCAGGGGCCAGTGCTGTCGCCCCAGACGATGGGCCAGCAGGCGAGCGATCGTCGACTTACCGGTGCCGGAAAGACCGCCGATCGCGATCAGTTTTGACGGTGCTGACGCGAGCAGATCCCTTGCGAGATCGATATATTGAACGACGGAAGAGCGGTGTTTCGACGCTTCTTTTTCCATCGATCCCGCCGTCCTGATCTCGAACCCCTCGATCTTGGCGCGGATGGTCGCACGGATCGCGAGAAAGAGCGGCAGCAGGGCCGTGCCCCCGTCGTCCTCGGTGCGCTCGAGATAGGCGTTCAGCAGATCGATCGCGAAAGGATCGAGGCCGCGGTGGCATAGATCCATCAGGAGAAAGGCGAGATCGTAGACGACGTCGATGGTGGCGAGCGCTTCGTCGAATTCCAGACAATCGAACAGCACGGGCCGATCGCCGTCGAGAAAGATGTTGCCGAGATGCAGATCGCCATGACAGTGGCGGACGAAGCCGGCATCGGCACGCCGGTCGAGCCGTTCGCGCTGGCGCGAGAGCTCACTTTCGGTCGCTTCGATCAACAGGCCGATCGCGTCGCTCTCGCCGACGTCGCCGTGAAGCGATGCGAGATCGCCGGCATTGCCCTCGACGATCGACGATATGGAGTCATAACCGCCACCGGATCGAACCGGCGCCTTCTCGTGCAGGTCCGCGATCTCGGAAGCGAGCGTCCTGATCAGGGCCGCATCGAGCTTGCCCTCCTCGGCGAGATGATCGAGCAACGCCGCCTGATCGAACCGGCGCATTTCCAACAGCCAGTCGACAATCTCGCCTTGGCCTTCCAAGGTCAGCCGGCCGACGTCATCGCGCGTAATGGCAACGAGCCGCCGATAGAGGTCCGGCGCCGTTCTGATGTTGAGACGATACTCGGCTTCGAGAACGCGATGCCGTTTCTCGACCGTCGAAAAGTCGAGGAAGCTATAGCGAACCGCTCGTTTGAGCTTGTACGCACGACCGCCGATCAGAAAGACGATCGCGGCATGGGTGTCGATCCGCTCGACTGAAAGATCGGGGAGGCCAAATGCCTGCCCATCGCTCAAAAATGCGATGACCTCCCCTTGATCGGACATCGGACTTGAATCGAAGCCGCCGTTTCAAATCTAGTGTTTCGCGCTTGCGCCATCGGCTTTTACAGCTTGCATCATCAGGCTGCCGACCTTGGCCGCCTGTTCGCTGTAGGCTTTGAGAGTCTGCTGACCGAAACTCGCCTGTGCCTTCCAGGCTTCGTTCAGGTCATGACAGTGGCTGACATCGTCGATCACATGAGCATAAGCGTGAAAGCGTTCGCCGACGAAGTCGCACCAGGAAGTGCCCAGGGCCGCAGCTGCGGTCACGTAGGCTTGTGACCAGTCGGCGAGAGGCTGGGTCCCGATCGCTTGATGGTTCCGTGTCGTCGATTTCTGTGTCATCGGTTTGCCCGTCCTTGCTTGAGGTCCGTGAAATTCAGCGCTCTGCAGCATCTTTATCCCGAGCGAACAGCTCCGACTCTTCTGCAGTAAATGAGTGTTTCTCAGGAGTTTTGGCGGTCAGAACCGCATGTTCGGTAACTTGCGCGAGAAAAGCCCCAACGAAGGCTTCGAGGTCCTTCCAGTTGGTGAACTCGTGATCCGTGCTGGTGTCGGTCGAGGCGCCTTTGGCGCTGGCGATAGCCTTCAGGATCCAGCTCTTGAAGAAATCATACTGGGTGTAGCGAAGGGCGCCGGCCACCAGGTGGGTGACGGTCGGTTTCCACTCGGCGGCCGAGAGGAAGCGGTCGGCGCAGGCAGCGGCATCCAGACGATCCTCCTTGTCGTCGCTGGCCATCGACAGACTGACGGAGACGAAGGCGCTCGGCTTGACCTGCAGGCGTTCGCGGTGATCGCGCACGAACTGGAACAGCGCCGCCTGATGACGGCCGTTGTGCACGGAGCCGGCGGCGATCACCGCATCGAAGCCATCGACATCCAGACCATTCGGCAAATCGGTACTGTCGATCAGCGTGGCCGTTTCGCCTCGATCGCGGACGCGGTCCGCCATGAAGTTCGCGATCTTTCTGGTCTGTCCTTCGGTGGTTCCGTAGATGATCAGGACGTTCATTGGATCCCCCAATGTCAATGCGCCAGCAGGACCGGCAACTCGAGATGGCTGACGATGTGATGGGTGACGCCGCCGAGGATGCGCTCGCGCAGACGAGCGTGGCCATAACCACCCATGATCAGAAGATCGGCACCGATCGCCGATGCCTTTTGCATCAGCATGGCACCGACCGGCTCGCTGCCTGCTTCGAGCACATGCACATCGCTGCCGATCCCATGCCAGGCGAGATAATCCGACGCTTCCTCGGCCGTGTCCGATTCGGTTCGAGCGCTCGCGGCCGTGAGCAGATGGACTGCGACTGCCGATTCCAGGAATGGCATCGCGGCAGCGAGCGCACTCCTGGCTTCGGGCGTGCCGTTCCAGGCGATCGCCACATTATGGCCGATATGCTGCCGCGGTTCCGCCGGCGCCAGCAGGATCGGCCGGCGGGCCTTCAGCAGCACCGCCTCGAAGGTCGGACGGAGCGCGGGAGCCGTCTCCGACCAGGCGCCGGTGAAGACCGCCAGATCGCTGAACAACGCTCTTTCCGGCACGACATTCTCGCTCTGCCCGGTCGCTTCGCGCCAGGCCGCCGAAGGCTGACCGGAGGACATGGCACCGCGCTCGACGACCGCCATGCCGGCGTCTTTGCAGGCCTCGGCGAAAACGGCTTTGGCCGTCCGGCGCTGCTGATCGATGGCGGCCTCGGCGCTCTCCATCAGCCGCTTGATGGTATCCGTCGAAACGCCCTCGCCGACCATGGGGACTGCATCCATCGGATCCGGCCGCACGAACAGGGCATCGACATGGCCCTGAAAGCGATCGGCCAGGGTGAACGCCGTATCGAGGGCGCGCCGGTCTTCGGGGCTGTGAAAGAGCGGTGTGAGCAGAACCCGGATCGACATGCCGGATCTCCTGTCTTCGATGGCTCAGTCTGGCAACCAGCATGTCTTGTCGAGACTGGAGGACATTGATCCGGATCAAGCGAGCTGAAACAAGTCGGCCATGACACTTCTCCAGTCGTCAGCGGCGTAGTCTCCACGCCCGATCCAGGTCGGCTCCAGGAGTTCACGGAGAACGTCGTCGCTTTGAGCGTCGAGAAACGCCTGGAGCTCCTGACGGGTGGCATCGTCGGCGTAGTCCTCAAGGGTGCGTTCCACGTCGTCGCCATCGTCGGCAAGCTCGTCGGGCGCCACCTTGACGTTGACCTCTCGCGCTATTGCGATGACGAAGCAGACCTTGTCAGGATTGATGGTAAGCGGCATCGAACAACGCCGATCCAAAACCGTATATCGCGGACGATTTGCACATACATTCCGCCCGCCGTCACCAAGGAAGAGGCACGATATGCCGTCTCGCGGTGTACGCCTTGATGAGGATCGAATCGTCCCAGGCACGCCGGTTGGTTTTGGGGATCGAGGCTGACATGATAAAAAAAGTGGGAGGCGATGACGCCTCCCATTGCGATCAGCAGCCTGGCGGACAGGCGCTCGCTTGTCAGTGACCGATGGCGATTTTCTTGACCTTCGCCTTGATCTCGGGCGGCTTCGGCAGGGTGATGGTCAGAACCCCATCCTTGAACGCCGCCTTGATCTTCGCCGGATCGGCGTCGAAGGGCAGCGTCATCGAGCGGCTGAAGCTGCCATAGCTGCGCTCGGTCAGGTGGTAGTCCTTCTTCTTTTCTTCTTTTTCCTGCTTTTTCTCGCCTTTGATGGTCAGGAGATTGTCGGTGAGCGTGACATCGATGTCCTTCTCATCGACGCCGGGGAGTTCCGCTTCGACAGTCAGCTCCTTGTCGGTCTCGCTGACATCGATGGTCGGCGTCATGGCGCCGCGGCCGTTGCTGAACGGCCAGTGGTAGTCACCGGCGAAGTCGTCGAACAGGCGGTCCATCCGACGCTGAAGGGCGCGGAACGGATCGCCATCGCCAGGCGCCGGCGTCATCTCGGTCTTCCGCCGCTCGGAAGGAAAGAGCGACCACATCTTCGATCTCCTCCTGATGGTCGTTCCCGCACGAGATCATGTCTCGCGCGACTCACAGATGCATTCTAGGACGCGTCGGCGACCAGCGCGTTGACGCGGATCAAAGTGCCGGGGGCATACCGGTCAATCTCTGAGATCGAGGCTGACATGGACGATGGCGGGATCGTCCGGCACCGTCTTTTCGGTGAAGCCCAGCTTTCCGCAAAGCGACAGCATGGCGATGTTTTTTCTCAGAACTTCGCCGTAGAGTTCGCCGATGTCGCGCTTTCTGGCATAGGCGATCAGCCGCTCCATCATCAGCCGCCCGAGGCCCTGCCCGGTCAGCTCGCGGCCGACGATGATCGCATATTCCGCGCGCTCATTGTCGGGATCGGCAGCGAGGCGGGCAACCCCGCCGATCATCGCTTCGCCGGGCGTGCCCTCCTCGGCGAGCACCAGCGCCATTTCGCGGTCGTAGTCGATCTGGGTGAAGCGCGCCGCCATGACATGGGACAGGGTCTTCATCGGGGTGAAAAAGCGGAGCTGAATCTCCTCGGGCGTCAGCCTGGTGAAGCCGAGATGGAAGGCGGGCTCGTCTTCGGGGCGGACGGGGCGAAGGACGAAAGTTCGACCGTCCTTCGCCGTCACCTCCTCTTCCAGCTCCTTGGGATAGGGACGGATCGCCAGACGCTCCGGACCCGAATGCCGCGTCGGCATCAGCTTCACACGGACGTCGAGGGCCATGACGCCGAAGTCGTCGGCGAGCAGCGGGTTGATGTCCAGCTCGTCGATCTCGGGATGATCGATCACCAGCTGCGCGATCTTGATCAGCGTCGCCGCCACGGCATCGAGGGCAGCGGCCGGCCGATCGCGATAGCCCTTCAGCAGGCGATGGATGCGCGTCCGGCTCATGACCTCGTGGGCGAGCCGCATGTTCAGCGGCGGCATCGCCATTGCCTTGTCGTCCATCACCTCGACCGCCGTGCCGCCCTGGCCGAACAGAATCATCGGACCGAACGTCGGATCGGTGATGGCGCCGACGATCAGCTCATGGGCGCCCGGCCTTCGGATCATCGGCTGCACGCTGAAGCCGTCGATGACAGCGTCGGGCCTGGCGGCGCGCACCCGCTCCAGCATGGCATCAGCCGCCTCCTCGACATGACGCGGTCCGAACAGGTCCAGCGCCACGCCGCCGACGTCGCTCTTGTGCAGGATGTCGTCCGACAGAATCTTGATCGCGACACCACCGCCGAACGCTGCAGCCAAGGTCGCTGCTTCGTGGGGGGTCTTCGCGATCTGCGTCTTCGCGGTCGCGATGTCGTAGGCCGCCATCAACGCTTTCGCCGTGGGCTCGTTCAGCCAGACCTTGCCCTCATCCAAGGCCTTCTCGATAACGCCCCTCGCCGCTGCCAGATCGGGAGAAAAATCTTCAGACATCGAGGCCGGCGTTTCCATCAGGGTCTGCTGATTGCGCCGATAGGAGACCAGCTGCATGAAGGCGTTGACTGCGTCCTCCGGCGTCTCGAAGGTCGGGATCTTGTGATCGGCGAAGGCCTGCCTCGCCGGCAGCGCCGCGCCATCGCCGAGCCAGCTGGTGAGTACCGGCAGCTTCGGCTTGCCGATGGCGGCAATCACGGCATCGCCAGCCGCCTTCGGCGACGTCACTGCGGTCGGGCAGTTGATCGCCAGCACGGCGTCCACCGCCGGGTCCTGCATCACCGCTTTGATCGCATGCTCATAGCGCTCGGGCGGCGCGTCGCCGATGATGTCGACCGGGTTGGTCTTCGACCATGTCGGCGGCAGGTGCCGGTCGAGCGCCGCGATCGTTTCGGGGTCGAACTTCGCCAACTCGCCGCCATGGTCCATGAGCGCGTCGGTCGCCATCACGCCGACGCCGCCGCCATTGGTGACGATGGCGATGCGATCGCCCGCCGGCGGCTTGACCATCGAGAGGGTCTGCACGGCATCGAACAGCTCTTCCAGCTGGATCACGCGAAGCATGCCGGCACGCCGGAACGCAGTATCGTAAACGTCGTCGGCGCCGGCGAGCGCCCCGGTGTGGGAGGCAGCAGCGCGCGCACCCTCGGGATGTCGGCCGGCCTTGACCACGACCACCGGCTTCATGCGCGCCGCGGCCCGGCCCGCCGACATGAATTTTCGCGCGCTGGTGATCGCTTCGATATACATGAGGATGGCGCTGGTGCCGGGGTCGTTGGCGAGATAGTCGAGCATGTCGCCGAAATCGACATCGCTCATGTCGCCGAGCGCCACGAGATGGGAAAAGCCGATCCCGCGGCTGGTCGCCCAGTCCAGCACGGACGTCACCACGGCCCCCGACTGCGCGACGAAGGCTAGCTTGCCGGACTTGGGCGACAGATGGGCGAAGCTGGCATTCAGGCCGAGGCCTGGCACCAGCGTGCCGAGGCAGTTCGGACCGACCACGCGAAGGAGATGCGGCTTCGCGGCATCGAGCATCGCCTGCTTCAGGCTTCCGCCATCCTCTCCCTGCTCGCCGAGCCCGGCGGTGATCACCACCGCCGCTTTCGTGCCCTTCTCGCCGAGTTCGGCGATCAGATCGGGCACCGTCGCAGGCGGCGTCGCGATCAAGGCCAGGTCCGGGACCAGCGGCAGGCTCCCGACCGACTCGGATGTCAGGACACCCCGGATCGAGCGGTGCTTCGGATTGACCGGCATAACCGGACCGTCGAAGCCGCTGCCGAAACAGGTTCCTTTGCCAACACGGCGCCCACCGAACC
>CBDCTL010000007.1:0-4004 GCA_965222015.1 Geminicoccaceae bacterium | reverse complement strand
AGCTCCTGGGCGAGACTGCTGGTCGCCCTGATCATGGCCATCTGCCGGCGTGTGGTGTCCATGCCCCGGCTTCCCAGGCCGATGACGAAGCTCTTGTCGATCTTGAGAATGTCGACCGGAAAGTCGTGAATATGGCTCAGCGACGAATAGCCGGTGCCGAAATCGTCCAGCGCGATGCGAACGCCGAGATCGCGCAGCGTCTGCAGCACGGAGGCGACATGATCACCGCGCTGCAGCAAGGCCGTCTCGGTGATCTCCAGAACGACCCGCCCCCGCGCTTCCGGATGGCGCAGGAACATCTCCTCGAAGCGTCCGACCAGCTGTTCGTCGAGCTGACGGGTCGAGAGGTTGATGGCGAGGTAGAGATCGCCCTTGCCGGCATCGCCATCGAGCTGGCCCAGGCCGCCGATGCCCTTGTCGATGACCCAGTTGCCGAGGGCGTGAATTTGACCCGTCTCTTCCGACACCGGGATGAAGGCGTCGGGGGGAACCATGACGCCGTCGCGGCAGGTGAGGCGAAGCAGCGCCTCGGCGCCGACGGGCCTGCCGCTCTTGAGATCGACGATCGGCTGGAAGGCGAGGGAAAAACGGTCCTGCTCGAGCCCGTGATGGATCTGCTCGCGTAGTGTGGCCTTGTTCGTGGCTTTGCGGCCGAGTTCGACATTGTAGCTGCGATGGCATCCCTTGCCGCTTTGCTTGGCGTCATACATGGCGAGATCGGCCAGCTGCAGGATGCCGTCCGGCCCGTCCATGCCCGGCTCGACATAGGCGATGCCGACGCTCGCACTGACGAAGCCTTGGGTCGATCCCTGATCGAAGGGCTTCTCCATCTTCTCGATGATGCGCTGGGCCACATGTTCGGCTTCGCGCCGGTTCTCCAGCCGGTAGCAGATCACGGCGAACTCGTCGCCGCCGAGCCGGGCGATGAAGTCGTTGACGCGAACGCAGAGCCGAAGCCGCTCGCCGACCTCGATCAGAAGCGAATCGCCGGCTTCGTGACCGTAGGTGTCGTTGATCCATTTGAAATTGTCGAGGTCGATGAACAGGACCGCGGTGACCGAATCCTGGCCCGCTTCCCTGGTCGTCACCCTGCCGAGCTGCTCCACCAGACCGCGCCGGTTCGGCAGGCCGGTGAGCGAATCGGTCAGGGCGAGCTGATGCAGCCTGCGCTCGGCCGCTTTCAGGAGGCTGACATCGCTCATCACGCAAAGAACGGTGGTCTTCCCGTCCGCACCGATATCGGGCACCGCCGATAGCAGAACGTCGATCGGCCGGCAGTCCTGCGATTGCAGCTTGACCGGAACGTCGTGAACCTGGCGGCCTGCGGCCACCATCGCGAGCACGCTGTCGCGAAATCCCGGTACCGAGGCCGTATCCAGAAAGCGCTCGATCGACTGGCCGAGCGCCGCATCGCGGCGGATGCCGATGGTCTCCGTCCAATGGTCACTGACGCTGGTGAGAATGCCGCTGGCGTCGAAGGAACAGAGCATCGCCGGTGTCGTGTTGTAGACACGCTCGAGCCTGGCGAAGGCCCGGCGCACGGCGTCGGCTTCGCGGGCGAGATGGGTCTGCATGCTGTCGAAGGCATCGAACACCACGCCGAGCTCGTCCCGCCGATCGGTAGCGATCGGCGCCGGCTCGCCTGTTTCCTGACTGCGCCTTATCGCGCCCAGGAGCTGGTTCAGCGGCCGGCCGACGATCAGGGCGAAGCCGAGCCAGCTCGACAGCGCCGTGATCAGGAGCCCGGCGCACAGCGTCAGCAGCGAGAATTCCCGCCGGGAAAAGAGCGCGCGATCGAGTTCCGCCGTGCTGAAACGCACCATCAGCGTGTGATCGCCGTCGATGAGAACGGGGAGGTCCAGGCTCTGGTCGAATTTCTGGGCGACACAGCCGAGACCGAGCGGGGCGACCAGACGAGGCTCGCCGTTCTCGCCCCGCAGCAACTGCACGCAGCGGATCGCCTGGTCGGCCAGGAGGGCCGAGAGGAGCTCCTGCGGCAGCTCCGCCTGCCAGACTTCGTCGCCGTCGCGTGCCGCTCCGAACCGTTCGAGCGCGCTGGCGGCCCGCGCGGCGGCGTTGCCGATTCGGGTCGCCAGCGCGTCGCGGTCATGCCGCAGGTCGCGCTCCGCCAGGAAGAAGAGACCGATCGAGGACGCGGCGAGAAAACAGGGAACGATGACCAGGAGAAGCCTGGCAAAGAGCCGAGTCCCCCGAACCGATCGCCGAGTGTCAGGGACCACAGCCATGGGTAAGCGCTAGGGAAGCGGCCTCGCGATGCCTTTCTTCAGCAGACGCTGAAGCGGCGTCCGATTGTCGATTTCCGAATGGAAGACGACGAAGTTGCGCCCCTTTTGCGCCATGTAGAGATCGAGCGGCATCGATCTGCCGGAGGTGTCGCGCAGATCGGCGCAGAGGATGTAGTAGTCGCCCATGCTCATGACCATCGGATGCGCCTGGGTGGGATAGAGCTGCTTCACCTCGCCGCTCTTCACATCGAAATGAAGGATGGCGCCATCGACGGTATTGCGTTCGATATGCTGCTGCATCGCGGCCTGAAGGCGGGCCTTGCTGACGGTGCCCGCGGCATGCGCGCTCCCGGTCATGGCGGCCAGCAGGCCGATGGCGATCAACAATGTTCTCATAGCGCGGACTCCCGGTCAGGTCGGTTCGTCCAAACCTATGAGAAAGGCGTTAAAATACGGTTAGGCAGGCGAGGGGCGCGCATATCGAACGCGCGGCCTGCCGGCTTTCTTTCGCCGTTCGAGCTATTTTCGATCAGGCGGAATGGCCGACCGGCGGGAAAAGGCGGCGGAGCGATGAGACAGAGAGGGAATTCCGGTCACGTCCGATCGCAATCCGGCCCTACCCGCGGAGGTCTCCGAAGGCCTCCTCCAGCCGCTCCAGGGCGTCTTCCAGAATCGATCTCGGGGTGGCGATGTTGAAACGCAGCCAGCTCTCGCCGCCTGGACCGAATTGCGGCCCAGGGCTGGCGAAGATTCTGGCCCGCTCCTTGACCCTGGCCTCCACCTCTCCCGGCTGCAAGTCGACCCCGCCGAAGTCGATCCAGGTGAGGTAGGTCGAGGCGAGCGGCATGGCGCGGGCGCCCGGGGCGATCTCCTCGATCCCCGTCTCGAAGCGCCGGCGATTGGCGTCGAGATAGGGGAGAAGCGCATCGAGCCAGGCGTCGCCGGTGCGCCAGGCGGCCTCGGTGGCGATCATGCCGAAGCCGTTATAGGAGGAAAGGCCGGAGGCGGCGATCCGCCTGTCCAGGCGCTTCTTGAGCTCGGCGTTCGAGGTCACGCAGGCACCGACATGGGCGCCCGCCAGATTGAAGGTCTTGGTCGCAGCCACCGTGGTGATCAGGCGGTCGGCGACGGAGGGTGCTGCCTTCAGCGTCGACACAAAAGCACCGCGCTCGAAGACGAGGTCACAATGGATCTCGTCCGACACCAGCAGCAGGTCGTGCGTCTCGCAGAAGGCTGCCAGCCCCTGGATCTCCTCGGCCGTCCACACCGTGCCGCCGGGATTGTGCGGGCTGCAGAAGAACACCACCCTGGTCCTCGGCGTCAGCTTCGAGGCGAGCTTGTCGAGATCCATCCGATAGCGCCCGTCCACCAGGTCCAGGGGTGCGTCCAGGATCTTGCGGTCATTGGCCGGGATGATGCGGCGAAAGGCGTGGTAGACCGGCGGGAACAGCACCACTTCGTCGCCTGGCTCCGTGGTCGCCTGCAGGATCAGCCCGAGGCCCGAGACCACACCCGGCGTCGGGCTGACCCAGGCGGGGTCGAACGCCACGCCGTGACGGCGGCTCATCCAGGCGCAGCACGACTCGGCCCAGCTGCCGGTGTCCGCATAATAGCCGTGGGTGCCGCGCTCGACCTCGTCGCGAAGCGCTTCGGTGACACCTGGGGGGGCTCGAAAATCCATGTCCGCGACCCACATCGGGATCGCATCTTCGGCCTCGATTCCCGACCTGGCCGCGATCAGGTCCCATTTCAGCGCAT
>CBDCTL010000006.1:0-27915 GCA_965222015.1 Geminicoccaceae bacterium | reverse complement strand
CTCGCGGGGTGATGTCTCGTCACGTCGTCATGCTCCTCTCCCTCACGCGGCCCGGCGCCTGTGCCCAGGCTCATTTTCCCCACGTCCGTCGATCGCCGGCAAGTGTTTTCACATTATGTTCACGATATTTTAACCCCATCATCCGATGGTGAGGATCAGGTCCATGCGACCGTGAGAGTCCGAAGCACGCTTCCCTCCTCGAACGGCCTCACGGACTTCCAGGATCGCATGGACCAGGGGGCCATGGTGACAGGACCTGGTTGACGAAACCTTAGGTTCTGTTGACATTTCGCATGATCTTTTCTGACTGTCTGATTTATTGACATGGATAATCAGAGAGATGGCCAATGCCGGCACCGCGTTTTCGGGACGATCAGCGGAACCGGATTTGTCAGATCCTTCGAGACCATCCGGGGCTTTGTATTCGCCAGGAGGCGGCGGCTCGTCGGTTCGTTGGAAACGTTCTTTGGATAGCGAGAGCCGGTTGCGCTTGGCAACCCGTTGCGTTTCCGGCTGACGGCCGGCCAGAAGGGTGATGCGCCGGAGGCATCGGATCTCATCGATGGCATTGATCCGGAGGCTATTTTGGCCGACCGCGCCTATGACAGTGACGCGCTGCTCGAGAGGATCGGATCCGTGGGTGCTGCAGCCGTCATCCCGCCTAACCCAACTCGCTCAGGCCGACGGAAAACCGATCGGTGGCTCTACAAAGAGCGCCACAAAATCGAGATCATGTTCGGCTTTCTCAAGCACTATCGCCGTGTCTTCGCGCGCTTTGACAAGCTCGCCAAACGATATCTCGCCTTCGTGCACTTCGCCGCCGCATGCCTGCTCTTGCGATGAAACGTCAGCAGAACCTAGCGCTGGATAGGCAAACCAGCTCACCGACATCGACACAATTGCGAAAACGGTCATTGCCCAGACGGGTCGGCATTGTTGATGCGGGGACCAAACATGGCGAGAAGCGGGCCCGCTTGATGCATTTTCGGCGAGCTATAGGCAGCAGCGTGATCACCACATCTGCCCACCGAAGTCGTACTACACCGGCGGGCAGATATGTTGGTCGAGCTGCTTCAAACGGCGTGCTGACGATGGCCAGACACCACGCCCCCGGAAGCAAGGACGAACTAAAGAGCAATCTCGTGTCCTATATGAGGAGCCTGCAAAAACGCCCGGCCAAAGTCAGAACTTTCTTTCAACCGCCGACAGTACGCTACGCAGCGTAACGCCCCAAGTGATACCTATTTGATGCGCGGGTTAGCAGAAGGTCACCAGGTCTCGATCTCCCCCCTGTCGACGACCCGGCCGGACGGGAGGATTGATGTCATCACGATCACTCGATCGCGGCCGATGCCGAAGCGTTCGGCGAGCGCATGGGCGAGGCCGAGCTGCAGGGCGTCGATGCGATCGTCGGGCCAGAGCGACGGCAGATGCAGCTTCGCGGCGAGATCGTAGGGTTCGCCGCTCTGCGCGCCGGCCTGCGTAAAGGTCACGGTCATGTGCTCTGCGGAGACGCCGCTCGCCTCGCTCCAGGCGGTCGTGAAATCGGCGAGTTCATCACGGTCAAGCCGCAGGTCCGGGGCGATGGTCACGTCAGCGATCGGCATCGTCCACCGCCTCTTTTTTCACTTGTCGGCACGCCGTCGTGGCCGCCTGATCGACCGCGCTCCGATCCGCGCTCAGCACCACACCGAACAGTGCTTCCGCCCGGTCCGGCGTGTAGTAGCCGAGCCTGACGTCTTCGAGCACCGCGCCGGCGTCGCGCTCGAACGGATCGCCGTAACCGCCGCCGCCGGGGGTGCCGACATCGACGCGGTCGCCGGCGGCGATGGGGATGTCCTGGTCCTTGGAGAGATGGGGCGGCACATAGGGCTCGCCGTTTCGCCAGACGGTCACGCTGTTGGGCATGCCGTCTTGGCCGCCGAGCGCACCCTGCGGGCCGAAACGGCCGTGGTCCATCACGAAGGAGGCCCTTGCCTCCCCGCGCCTGAGTTCGATGCTGTAATCGACGCCGAAGCCGCCTCGGCGCCGGCCGGCACCGGCCGACGCTTCACGGAGCGCGTAGCGGCGGTAGAGCACTGGGAACAGCTGTTCCATCACCTCGATCGGCGGGGTCTTGGAGATGCCGATGGTGGAGCAGCCGTTGGTCAGGCCGTCGTGATCGGCATGACCGCCGTAGCCGCCGCCGGTGAGCTGGTACATGACGAAATCGCGCCCCTTCGCCGGGTCGTGCCCGCCGAGGGCGAAATTGCCTGATGTCCCGGCCGGCGCCGCCGTGACCCGGTCGGGCAGAACCGGTGCCAGGGCGGAAAAAACCGCTTCCGCGATGCGCTGCGAGACCTCGGCGGCGCAGCCCGAGACCGGACGGGGATATCTTGCGTGCAAAAAGGTGCCGTCGGGGTCGAGGACGTGCAACGGCTCGAAGGCGCCGGCGCTGATCGGCACGTCCGGGAAGATGTGGCGCATCGCCAGATAGACGGAGGACTGGGTGGTCGCGAGCACCGAGTTCATCGGGCCCTGGCAGGGCGGGCTGGACTTCGAAAAGTTGAAAAAGAGATCGCCGTTCTTCTTCTCGATCACGAGGTCGATGGTCAGCGGCCGATCGACCACGCCGTCGCTGTCCACATAGGCGACGCCGTGATGACACCCGTCCGGGATCGGCGCGATTCTCGCGCGCATCTGGGCCGCGGCGCGGGTTCGAAGTTCCCTGATCGCCTCTCCGACCATGTCGACGCCATAGCGGGCAAGCAGCGCCTGCAGGCGTGACTTGCCGACGGAGAGGGCGGCGGCCTGAGCCTTGATGTCGCCGATGCGCTGGTCCGCGACCCGGATATTGGAGCGGATGATCGAAAAGATCTCGGGATCCATGACGCCGCGCTTGAACAGCTTCACCGGCGGCAGGCGAAGGCCCTCCTGCTCGACCGCCGTCGCGTTCGCGGAGAAGCCACCCGGCACGGCGCCGCCGATATCCGGCCAGTGGCCGGTGTTCGAGAGCCAGCAGAAGATTTTTTCGCCGACGTAAAACGGCTTCGCGAAGCGGACGTCCATCAGATGGGTGCCGCCGAGATACGGGTCGTTGACGATGTAGACGTCGCCTTCCTCCGGCGGCTGGCAGCGGCCGTCCCGGATCATCTCGATCAGGGTGCGCGTCGAGAACTGCATGGTCCCGACGAATACCGGCAGGCCGAGCTGGCCCTGGGCGATCAGCGCGCCGTCGACGGCGTCGTAGATGCCGTCCGAGCGATCGTCCGCCTCCGCGATCACGGGCGAGAATGCCGCGCGGGAAAAGGCGAGGTCCATCTCGTCGCAGACCTGCTGCAGACCGTTCTGGATCACCGCAAGCGTAATGGGGTCCAACGTGGACATCGTTTACTTTGGCTCCAGCATCACGATCAGGTTGCCGTCGCCGTCGCTGGTGACGCGCTGGCCGGGCTCGATGACGATGGTGGTGTCCATCTGCTCGACGATCGCGGGGCCGGTGAAGGCCGCATCGATCGGCAGGCGGTCCCGTGCGTAGATCGGCGTCTCCACCCACACTCCCCCGAACCAGACCGAACGGTCCCCGCTCAGAGCCTCGACAAGTCGAGGGGCCCGGCCACCGGGTTCGATGAGGTTCGAAATATCGACGGGCGTGCGCCGGCCGATCACCGTGCTGTTCAGATTGACCAGGTTGGCTCGGATCTCCAGGAGCTCCACGTGGAAGCGCGCGAAATAGGCTTTTTCGAACAACCCTTGCAGCGTCGCCCGGTCGATGTCCGAGGATGGCAGGGTGACGGTCAACAGATGGGTCTGGCCGATGAACTGCATGTCGGCGGTGTGGAGAATGTCGATGCGCTCGACATCGATCGGCTCCGCCTCGATAGCCGCCCTGCCCTCTTCAATCTGGCCTTCCAGAATCGACGTCACCTCGGCCATGTCGACGGCGTCGAGGGGGCGGTTCAGGGTCCGGACGAAATCGTTCCTGAGGTCGGCGACTACAGAGCCGAGCGCGTTGGTGATGCCGGGGCGCGCCGGAATCAGCACCTTCGGAATGCCGAGCTCGGCGGCGAGCGCCGTCGCGTGCAGCGGTCCGGCGCCGCCGAAGGCGAACAGGGCGAAGTCGCGGGGATCAAGGCCTTTCGAGACCGAGACCATGCGGATGGCGCCGGCCATTTTCATGTTCGCGATGGTGAGGATGGCACCCGCCGCCTCGTCGACGTCGAGGCCGAGCGGAGCGGCGATCTTTTCGGTGATGATGTTTCGAACGTCGTCCAGCGCGACACTGCCCTCGACCGCCAGCAGCTTTTCCGGGTTCAGTCGGCCGAGCAGCAGGTTGGCGTCCGAGATGGTCGGCCGTTCGCCGCCGCGGCCGTAGCAGATCGGGCCGGGATCGGCGCCCGCGCTTTCCGGGCCGACCTGAAGGAGGCCGGCATCGTCGATCCAGGCGATCGAGCCGCCGCCGGAGCCGATGGTGCGCACGTCGACCATCGGCAGATGCACGGGCATGGCGTATTCGATCTCGAGCTCGTGGCTGACCGCCGGCACGCCGTCCCTGATGACGGCGACGTCCGACGACGTGCCGCCCATGTCGTAGGTGATGATGTTTTCCTGTCCGGCGCGCACGGCGGTGTAAGCGGCGGCCATGACGCCGGAGGCCGGGCCGGACATCACCGTCTTCGCCGCCTCCTCCGGTGCCGTGCGCGCCGAGACCATGCCGCCATTGCCGTTGACCACCAGGAGATCGCGGGAAAAACCCCTGGCGGCGAGTTCGGTCTGCAGGCGATCGAGATAGCGAGAGAGAATTGGCTGCACCGAGGCGTTCACGGCGGCGGTGACGCCGCGTTCATATTCCCGATATTCGGAAAGCAGCGCATGGCCCGTTGTGATGTGGCCGTTCGGCCAGATGTCTTTCGCGATCTCGGCCGCGCGCCGTTCATGGGTCGGGTTGGCATAAGCGTGCAGGAAGTGGATGACCAGCGCCTGGCAGTCCCGTTCAAGAAGAACCCTACAGGCGCCGCGCACGGCGTCTTCGTCGAGCGGCGTCAGCACTTCGCCCGCAGCGTCCATCCGTTCCGACACCTCAAGGCGCAGGTCGCGCGGGATGATCGGACGGAAGACGCCGGTCATGCCGTAGGGCTGCGGCCGGGTGCGCCGGCCGAGTTCGAGAATGTCGCGAAAGCCCGCCGTGGTGATCAGGCCGGTCTTCGCGAGTTTCCGCTCCAGCACGGCGTTGGTGGTGGTGGTGGTGCCATGGACAATGACGTCGATGCCGGCGATGTCGTCGGTCGCGGCGGACAGCGCATTCAGCACGCCGAAAGCCTGGTTCTCGAGTGTCGTCGTTTTCTTTTCGAGATGCACCCGGTTGTCGCGGTCCAGCAGCACCAGATCGGTGAACGTGCCGCCGACATCGACGCCAGCGATGGTGCTCATGGTGGAGTTGGAATCGGTCGTCGATGTCATCAGGACATCAAGACCGGGTCCACGAGTTTAGGCAAGAGCTACCTTCGACGTGATGATTTCGCTGTATCCCTCTGCCGCCGAGCGATGCAACAGCATGCCGCCTACCCTCTCGCCGTCGCCAGCTTGAAACTTGCGAACAGGAAAAAAAACAGCCGAGCAACCTTCACCAGCTGCCGGACTTCGTCGAGTTGCGCAACTGCATCCTTGCTGTCAATCGGCGTGGAACATTGACCCCCTATCCGGAGTGCACCCCTGACTCGTCATCTCATGTCGGCTTTTTCTTTCCTGATCCTACGTGAGGGTGATCCGGCGATGATGACCCGACAGGGATTTGGCTTGGTCTGTGTGCATGTCCATGCGAGACGCCGGGTGATGGTGTCGGGATCGTAGCGCCGGTCGAAGCGGCAGGCGAAGCTGGCGAGATAACGCCCGGCATGCTTCGGACTGACATGGTGATCGGTGCCGGTGATCGCCGTCTTGATGTTGCCGGGCACGGTGTCGACCCATTTGAAGGGCGCCCATTGTGCCGCCCTTCGGCCTGAACCGGTGCGCATCGGGAAGTGATCGACGTCCGCCCCGGTGACCGCCGGCCAGCAGGACAGACCGTCGCCGACCGCGCTGCTCCCGGGTTCGATTTCGGCCTTGGCGAAGCGTTCCACCCCCTTCCCGCGAAAACCCTTGACGGTCTTCAGCCGGATTCGCCTCGGACGGCGCTCGATCGTGGTCCCGCTGCAGCGATGAAGGGCGTTTTGCCAGCCGCGCCGCGGCCGCGCCTGCCGCCGGAGCGGGCACCGCCGGGACAGGCGTCGTCCATCCCGACCCCGCCCCTGCTCCGGCTGACGTGGCAGATCGCCGGGAACCAGACCTTCGGCGGAAGCCTGGTGCTGTGAAAGATCGTGCCGGCGGTGACCGATACCCGATGCTTGCAGCGACGGCATTGCGGCTTCGCGCGCTTTTTCAGATGGCAATGACCGCCATGACCGCAGGACGGACAGGACCAGCCCCTGCCCCAGCGCCATTCGAACAACGCCGCCCGGCATTGCTCCTCACGGCCATAGGCTTCCTGAAACGCCATCTCACTCAGACCCCTGGTCCGCCGACCGAAGCCTTCAATGTCGCTCATCGGTGATCTCCTCCCGCAAAAAACACGGCAAAACTCGGCACAAAACAGGAGGACTCTCACGCAGGATCAGGAACGGGATTGCCCCGCAACGCCTGCTCACCGGCGGTTTTCTTCCGCTGGCCGAGACTGCGCCTCGCTCACATTTCGTGCCATCAATTGCTGCCTCTGTCAGTTGGGTGTGTGCAAGGAATGCAATGACTTGGTTTGGGTCCTATGGGGTGCTCTTGCGGTGCGGCGTTCGACGGAGGGGGGGTCAGAGCGTTTCGAATGCGGGCAGCGTGAAGACCTCCCGGTACGCGCCAGGGGTCATGGTGGTCAACCTCTTGAACAGGCGGCGAAAGAACGCCGGATCTTCATAACCGACTTTCCACGAGATCTCGTCGATCGGCAGCGAGGTTCTTTCCAGCAGGCGCTTGGCATGATCGATTCTCAGATGCTGAACATAGCGAATCGGCGCGAGCCCGGTCGCCTTGGTGAAGCGCCGCTTAAAGCTGCGTTCCGGCATGCCGGAGAGCGAGATCATCATGTCGACCGGGCTCGCGACCGCGTGGTTGGTCTGCAGCCACCGCTGCGCTTTGAGCACCAGCGTGTCGCCATGATCGAGCATCGGCGTGAAGATGATGAACGGCGATTGGCCCTCGGCATGCCACTGGATGGCGAAGAACTTCGCGAGCGCATAGGCGACGGGATAGCCGAGCTGCCGGGCGACCAGATAGAGCACGAGATCCTGCCATGATGTCGATGCGCCCGACATCACGAGCTCGCTTCGCCCACCGGCGGTCACCAGCATTTTTTCGAGGCTGAGCGTGATCTCCGGAAATGCCCGCTCGAAAGCCTTCGCATGGGACCAGTGCATGGTCGCGGCCTTGCCTTCGAGGAGGCCTGTCTCCGCCAACAGAAAGACGCCCGAGCAGGTTGCACAAATCATGGCCCCCCTTTCGTGCATCGCGCGCAGCCAGGAGCTGATGCCCTGATGCGTCCCGCGCTGCCATCGGCTCGCATCCGTCATGATCGAGGGAATGACCACCATATCCGTGCGCTCGATCCGATCGATCGGACGATGGGTCGCGATCTCCAGGCCGCTCGCCGTCATCACCGGCCCCTCGCCCTCGGCGACGATCTCGACGCGATAAGGCGGATTCTCCGGCACTGCATCGTCGAAGGCGCGAAGGTCGCTGATCGCGTTAAGCACGTCATAGATGCTGACCAGCGGCGATGCGACCGTGTCGGGTGTCGCCAGAATGCTGACTTGGCGTGGCGGGGGCGATTCCATCACTTTTTCTGGCACAAACGGACCGATAGGCGAATTTTAGCCACTTACGGCCAAGCACGACAAGACTCATCCTGATCTTCGTTGACGGGGCCCCGGTCGAACCTGGGGCGACATTGGAGACGAAGACATGACTGAGACCAACCACGAGCCCTTCCTGGGCAAGCTGCTGAACGATCTGGGCGGCGCGTTCGGGGTCGGACCCGTGCGCATCGGCAGCACGCTCGGGCTGTATCGGCGCCTGCATGAGGACGGGCCGATGACCTCGCTCGGCTTGGCCGAGGCCGCCGGGATCGACGAACGCTATGCGCGCGAATGGCTCTCATCCCAGGCGGCTGCAGGCTATGTCGCTTATGAGCCCGCAAATGGCAGCTTTCGAATGTCAGCGGCCCAGGCCGCGGTCTTCGCTGACGAGGACAGCCCCTACTACATGGCGGACGCCTTCGATGCGGCGGCGGCCTATCTGGAGAACCAGCCCAAGGTCGAGCAGGCCTTCAGGACCGGCGAAGGCGTCGACTGGGGCGATCAGGCCGGCTGCCTCTTCTGCGCCGTCGCCCGATTCTTCCGCCCGGGCTATAAGGCCAATCTGGTCGCCGACTGGCTGCCGGCGCTGGATGGCGTGGTGGCGCGGCTGGAGCGCGGCGCCAGGGTCGCCGATGTCGGCTGCGGCCACGGCTATTCCACTCTCATGATGGCCGAAGCCTTTCCGAATTCCGAATTCTTCGGCTTCGACTTTCACGCGCCGTCGATCGAGGCGGCGAGGCGGCACGCCGAGGGGCACGAGGGGCGCAACGTCCGTTTCGACGTCGCCCGAGCGACCGACTACCCGGGCGAAGGCTACGATCTCGTCACCTTCTTCGATTGCCTCCACGACATGGGTGATCCCCGAGGCGCTGCCGCCCATGTGCGGCGCACGCTGCGCGACGACGGTGCCTGGATGATCGTCGAGCCCTTCGCCCATGACGCGCTCGAAGACAATCTCAACCCGGTGGGGCGCCTCTATTACGCCGCCTCGACCATGGTCTGCGTGCCGGCGTCGCGCGCGCAGGAAGGAGCCGCCGCCCTCGGCGCGCAGGCAGGCGAAGGACGGTTGCGCGAGGTCGTGGTCGACGGCGGCGGCTTCGGCCGCTTTCGCCGAGCCGCCGAGACACCCTTCAACCTGATCCTCGAAGCCAGACCCTGACGTTCGGGCTTCGAGTATCGGCGCCTCTTCCCATCGAACAAGAAGGATCCGGGACCATGGTTTCCTGGCGTTCAGTCCTCCTCGCGACGGTCGCCGTCATCGCCTTGCCGGTGCTCGCCGGAGCGGCCGATCCGGCGGCCGAGATCGAGCCTGTGCGTGATCGGGATTTTTACGCAGACGGTGCGCCCTCGCCGGCCAAGGTGGAGCTCGGCCGAGCCCTGTTTTTCGACAAGATCCTGTCGGGCAACCGCAACATTGCCTGCGCCACCTGCCATCACCCGCGGCACGCCTCGGCGGATGCCGTGTCCCTGAGCCTTGGCGAAGGAGCCTCGGGCCTCGGCCCTGAACGCGCTGCCGGTCCCGATCAGCCGGTGCTCGGCCGGGTGCCGCGCAACGCGCCGGCGCTGTTCAATCTCGGCGCTCGCGAATTCACCGTCATGTATCACGACGGCCGGATCGAACCCGATCCCGGCGGCGCCTGGCCGAGCGGCTTTTGGAGCCCCGCGCGAGAACAGCTGCCGGCCGGCCTGGATTCCGCGCTGGCCGTGCAGGCGATGTTCCCGGTCCTCTCGCCGATCGAGATGGCCGGCCACAAGGGCGAGAACGAGATCGCCGATGCGGTCGCCGCGGATCGTCTTGCCGGCGCGGACGGCGCCTGGGAGAAGCTGGCCAAAAGGCTCCGTTTGATCCCGGATTATGTCCGGCTGTTCAAGGCCGCCTATTCAAGTATTCTATCGGCCGAAGATATCAGTTTCGTGCAGGCGGCGAACGCGATCGCTGCCTTCGAGGCCGATGTCTTTCGCGCCGACAACAGCCCGTTCGATCGCTATCTTGTAAGCCGCGATCCTGGCACGCTGCAGGATGGTGCCTATCGCGGCATGGCGCTCTTCTACGGCGAGGCCGGCTGTTCCGCCTGCCATGCCGGCCCGTTTCAGACCGACCATGACTTTCACGCCATCGCCATGCCGCAGATCGGTCCGGGCAAGGGCGACGGTTCGGACGGCTCCTACTGGTCGGCGACCGGCTTTCCTGCACAGCTAGAGGATCGCGGGCGCTATCGCGTCACCTTTGATCGGTGGGACCTCTACAGCTTCCGCACACCGAGCCTGCGCAATGTCGCGCTCACCGGTCCCTGGGGCCATGCCGGCGCCTATGCGACACTGGAGGCCGCGCTGCGCCACCATCTCGACCCGGTCGCCGCGCTCGATCGCTACGATCCGAGCGAGGCCGTCCTGCCCGCCGCGACGACCGTGATCCAGGCGAACGGCGACGGCTCGACCCTGCGCTTCGAGCCGATCAACCCGGCGAGGCTCACCGACTACCGCCGGCGCGATCGCTGGGTCCTTGAGCAAGATACACTTCGACGGAACATCGCCGAAGCCAACGACCTGCCGTCTCGCGCACTCGACGACGAGGACGTCGCCGATCTCCTCGCCTTCCTCGACGCGCTGACCGATCCGACGAGCCGCAACCTGGACCATCTGGTGCCCGCGGCCGTGCCGAGCGGCCTTCCGGTCGCCGATTGACCCCCGACCCCGGAGTGCGAACCATGATCTTGACCAGCAAAACGATTCTCTTGTGTTGTGCCGGCCTTGCCTTGAGCTGTGGTGCGGCCCTGGCCGGCGAGCCCGACTACGACCGACCGGTCGATATCGATCTCACCTTCCTCTACCACATCGACGCCGACATGGCCGAGCAGGACGTGTTCGTCGAGCGCGTTGCCGGTTCCGGCGAGGTGTTTCGCGCCACCAAAGGCGATCGCGACCTGACCCAGCCGATCTTCGCCGCCGCCAAGGCGGAGGAGCACGCGCCCTTCGAGGTCGAGACGGGACCGTTTCCCAAGGGCGAGCCGCTCGGCATGTCGCTCGGCGCCTGGTTTGGTGCTCGCGGCCAGGGCAGCTATCGCTGCGAGAATGGCGAGGCGACCATCGACGTCGCCTTCCACGGTCTCGTCCCGTACGGCGTCTACACGATGTGGCACTTCTTCATGGCCTCGCCGCCGACCGATCCCTTCATCGGCACTTACGACCTGCCGGTCGGCAGCCGCGATGGCGAAGACAGCGTGTTCACGGCGGATGGCGACGGTAAAGCTAGGTATGACAAAACCTTCAAGCCCTGCCTCCAGCTCAGCGGCGAGCACCTGATGTCCGGCCTCGCCGTCGCCTGGCACAGCGACGGCATGACCTACGGCGTTAAACCCGGCGATTTCGCCCTCAACAGCCACATCCAGCTGTTCCTGACCCTGCCGAAGCGCGCCGGCATCTGATTCACGAGGCTGGCCGTGTCGCCGACCGCCACCTGCCATCAAGCGGATCGTAACACGGCCAGCCTAGTGCACTGACGCAATCATAGGATTCAGTTTGTCGATGATCGTCTTTGCTGATGTGTTCCATGTGAACGGCTTGGGATCATCGTTGTGCTCCTCGATGTAGCGCTTGATGGCGGCCTGCAGGTCGTCGACGGAATGAAAGACGCCGCGCTTTAGGCGTTGTTGGGTCAGGGTGGAGAAGAAATTCTCGACGGCGTTGAGCCAGGAGCCCGACGTCGGTGTGAAATGGAAGATCCAGCGGGGATGACGTTCGAGCCAGGCCATGACCTTGGGGTGTTTGTGCGTGCCGTAGATGTCGAGGACGACATGGATCACCTTGCCGGCCGGCACCTCGCGTTCGACAGCGTTGAGAAAGCGGATGAACTCCTGGTGACGGTGCTTTTGCATACAACGACCGATGAACGTGCCGTCGAGAACGTTGAGGGCGGCGAACAGCGTGGTGGCGCCGTTGCGCTTATAGTCGAGGGTCATGGTTTGGCATTTGCCGGGCTTGAGCGGCGGATCGGGCCGGGTGCGGTCAAGCGCCTGGATCTGGGACTTCTCGTCGATCGAGAGCACCAGTGCGTGGGCGGGCGGCGCCATGTAGAGGCCGACGATGTCCTCGAGCTTGGCGACGTTCAGCCGATTCGACGAATGCAGAATGATCCGGGCACGGGCCACATGCTTTTGAGGCCGATTACGATCGGCGATGATCGCTTCCAAACGAACACGGTCATCGGCCGAAACAACCGGACAGACATCCTGGGACATGGCAACCGTATGCCATATCCCAAAAACAATGTGCATCCTATGAATGCGTCAGTGCAATAGGTTCATGAAAACCGCGCGCATATCGATCAAAGAGAGGGAGGTTCAAGACCGCTCCGGGTTCAAACCTGCGCACGCGCCCTCGGACTCGCAGCGCGGGGAATGCGGCGGTATCCGGGCCCTACAGCGAGAATTCGTTCTTTGTGCGGGCTATGTCGCCGTTTTCTGCCACAAGGCCGGTGCACAGGATGTGCCAACAGGAGACGCTACGGAAGACCGTCGCCATGCTCCGGGCGCAGCGATCGCCGTCGTCCAGCCGACGGCGATCGAAAACCGCGGATATGTCGCTCAGCGGCAAATCGTGTAGTAGCTGCCACCGTGCTTGCAGGTGATGCAATTGGGGTTGACCTGGTAGATCTCGAAGTCGACCCCGGTCATCTGATTGAGGGTGGACCGGCCGTCGGGCGGCGCATCGGTGTTTTCCGTCTCGCTGGCGTTTCTGCCGACACCGAAAGTTTCGATCGTGCCGTCATAGTGGAACATCACGACCATGCCGACGTCGGAATTGGGGCCGTTGATCGCTCGGACGACGTCGCTCACACCTTTCTTGACCGGCGCTTTGGTCTGCGCCTGCGCCGATTGTGCCTCCGCATCGATCGACAGGGCCGTGCATCCGAGGAGAGCGAGGCCGACGGTGCCGAAGACTGTCCATGCACCGAAAGTCCTCCGGTATCGATCGGCTCTTTTCTTCACTGTGCTTGCCATTTGACTTCCCCCTTCGCTGGTCAAAAGTTCAAGGTCAGACGGGCCATCACGCTACGCTCCGGATAGAGTTCGAAAGCCCGTGTCTCCGAGGTGATGAAGTTCAGGTCCTGATTGTCGAATTCTCGATCGAACAGGTTCCTGACTTCGAGGCTGGCCACACCTCGGCGCTTCGGCAGGCGATAGCCGAGCGTCGCGTCGACCAGAACGATGGCGTCCTCGCCGGAAGCACCGGTGGAAAGGGCGCTTCGCTCGACATCCTGGTGGCGATAGGTGGCGCCGGCCTCGACGAAGATGCCGTTCGGCGCGAAATAGCGCGCGAATAGCGGCAGGCTGAAGCTGTCCACCTCGAGCGGCGGTGCTGCGTCGAAATCGAGGAGATTGCGCTCGATCTCCTCGTAGCGCGCTTCCGCCGTCAGACTCCATCGAGGGTGCGGCGTCCAATAGGCATAGAGCTGATAGAGATCCTCCTTGCCGCCGCGAAACTCAGTCTCGAAGCCAGCGCCGCGATCGATGATGAAGGGCTCCTCGACGTCCCGATGCCAGAAGGCACCGCCGACGCTCCAGTCCTCGCTGGGGCGAGCGTCCAGGCCGACGGCGTAGTTCCTGGCCTCCGTTCCGTTGAGATCGTCGAGCAGCTGATTGAAGCCGGCGAGCTGGGTGGGCTCGATGGTCTGCTGTACGGCGAGCGTCGACTTCACGGTCCAGAACGCGGCGGCCCTGAACGTCAGCCAGTCGGTCATCTCGTAGCGAAGCCCGGCCTTGGGCGCGAAGTCATTGCGCTCGAAGGTGTCGTCCTTCAGGTTGCTGAGAGCGCCGCCGAGGGTGAGATCGAGCCTCGGCAGCGGCGAAAGCGTGGCGTAGCCATAGACCTTGGTCTGCTCGCGATCGAACTCGCGCTCGCTGACGGCCGGCGTGCCGATGCCGACATCAGCTTTGGTGCGCTGTTCGAAATCGACAGCGTAGTAACTGGCACCGGTGACTAGACTGACCTCGTCGCTTGTGACCTGGAACTGCGCTTCCGCCTGGAAACCTGCGTCTTCGGTCTCGAAGTCACTGCTGAACGGCCCGAAGACCGTTGCGGATTCCTGAGTCTTGTCGGCGTAGATCAGGGACAGGAGCAGATCGCGGCCAACGCCGGCTGATAGTGGCCGCCGAGTCGAAACATATCCTGCTCGATGTCGGTCCGCGACCATCGGGTGAAAAGTCGTCGAGGTCGAAGTTGGAAAAAAGATCGCCCTGCTCGGTCTCGCGCCTGCGATATTCGGCCTGGAGATTGAGCTTGGGCGTGACGGCGGCCTGAAAGAAGAGGTCGTAGAGGTCATTCTCGACGTCGTTGTTGTCGCGAAAGCCGTCCGTCTCGGAGTGAAACTGGCCGGCCGAGACCGCAAACCTGTCGACCAGACCGGAAACCACGATCTCATCGCCGAAAGTGTCGTGGTCACCGACGAAGACCGAGCCGATGGCCTGCAGCCGGTCGCGCTCGAACAGGGGGTGAAACTCGTTGAAGCCCGCTTCGGCCGGGCCGCCGCCCGCCGTGACGTTCAGATCGGTGAAGGCCTGGCTCGGCGGCGCCGGGTTGATGTTGAGCGGCTGCAGGAGCTGCGACTGCAGGAGCTCCGAAGCGCGCGCCACCTCGTGACGCGGCTGGCCGGCATAGGCGTCCGAGAGGAACCGGTGCGCGGAGTGGTTGCCCGGGTCGTCGGCCAGCGACCCGGTCGCGCGGTTGAGCGCGAGCTGCTCGAAGCCGAGATCGTCGTAGATGCGGGCGAGACTGGCGCCGCGGCTGCCCCGGTCCTGGTCGAGCAGCAGTCGCGAGCGGTAGACCGCGCGGTTGTCGTTTTTCGCGATCGCCGCCTCGAGATCCTTCAAGGCCTCGACCGGCCGGTTGTCGAGCTGCTTTCGGATCGCATCGTAAAACCAGGGCGTCGGATCGTTGGGATCGAGCGTCTTGGCGATGTCGTACTGATCGCCGGCCCGCGGGTCTCTCCTCTCCTCGAAATACGCCTTGCCCAGATAGCTCCGCAGCAGCGAGTGGTTCGGGTCGAGTCCGGCGGCGATCTCGATCTCGCCGCGGCCTGCCTCGAGGTCGCCATCCCGGATCAGAGCGAGACCGCGACCGAGACGGGGCAGCGGGTCGGCGGAATCCAGCGCGATCGCGCGATCGAAGGCCCTGCTCGCCGTTTCGACGTCGATCGCGGCGAGCGCCGCAAAGCCCAGAACCGTCTGGGCACGCGCGAGATCCGGAGCCAGTTCCTCCGCGCGGCCGGCCGCCTCGACGGCGCCGTCCCGATCGCCGATCGACAAAAGGATCTCGGAGAGCCGGGCGTGGGCGAGCGCGTTCTCCGGCTCGGCCTCGATCGCCTGTTCGAGCGATCGCCTGGACCCGTCGAGATCGAACGCGGCCTGGCGCACATAGGATTGGGCGATCAGCGCGCTCGCCGACGCCGGGGCGAGGTCGACGGCGCGATCGGCGTCGCGCATCGCCTCGTCCAGCTGACCCTGCACCATCCGGAGAACGCTTCGCTCGGCGAGAGTCTCCGCGGAATCGGGACGTCGTTCGAGCCTTTCGGCGATCAGCGCTTCCGCCGCCCCGGCCCGTCCGAGCCGCAGCAGCCGGCCGGTCTCGTCGGCCTCGCGTCCTAGCGACGGATAATGGAGCGCCCAGGCGACCGCATTCCGCGGTCGGACCGCGATCACAGCCGTCGGTGCGCCGCCTTCGCGGGTGATCGCGGCTTCGCCGGAGCCGAGCACGAGATCGCCCTCGTCGTTGGCGAGCGCCACGCGACCCTCATAGGTGACGACGCGCGCCTGGTCCGCCTCGACCTCGATCAGAAACTCGGTGCCTTCCGTGCCGGCATTGACGAAGGGCGTCTCAACCGCAAGCGACCTCGGGCGGTGGCTCAGAAAATGGATGGCACCGCTCAGCATCTCGAGAAAGGTTCGGCTCCGCTCCGGCTCCTGGCGCTGCAGCCTGAGGCTGGTGCCCTGTTTCAGCCGAAGCGTGGAGTCGTTGACGAACTGCAGGGCCGCCCGGCCTTCGCGCCCGACCCGCACGCTCGAGGCCGCGCACAGACCGGTGTCGAGCGCGGCGTCGATCCACGCATCCTCATCGGCATGCCGGTACTGGACGTCGCCTTGCGCGGATGTGAAGCGGGCGATCGGATCGTCGCAGCCGGCGGCTTCGGCACCGGCCGCGATCAGGCAGATCCCGATCGCCACGATCGTCGGAGATCGCTTCTTGACGGTCGCTGACGCCGTCCTTTCCGGACGGCCTCGATGCGGCTTGCGCTCCCGCAGCGGTCGGCAACAGGCCTTCCAACCGCGCTCCCCCGTGATCCCCCGTGTCATTTCGGATCCATATTTTCAATTTTTATAAAATCCAAACTAATTACCAAATTCGCAGAAAACAATCGTTAATATTTCCCTTTGAAAGCGGAAAAGGCGCTGGAAGACGGTTACCACTATTTCCGGTCAAGCTCGACGATCGAAGGATCGCCCGGGACTTTCGCGCCCGCCAGATAGTCTGACGTCAGGTCACGGTAGAAGAGCGCCGGCCCGTCTTCGGGCGTTGCAGAGAGGACGGCCTCAAAGGCCTCCAATGCGTCTCGCCAGTCACCCTTTTGAAATCGGGCGAGCGCAGTCGCGAACGGCTGAAGCCGGAAGGACCGGTCCGCGCCAGCCGGTCCGATCAGCTCGCTGATGCGAACCGGCTCCTGCTTGCCGACCAACCTGAACGCGCCGAGCGGCCGGAGCAGCAAGTCCGCCTCCAGATCGAGAATAGCTTCGTCGGTCGCGAGGATGTAGGTGCCGAGCTGCTTGTTCAGCTGTTCGAGCCTGGCCGCGGTGTTCACGACATCGCCGACGATGGTGTAGCGAAGATGGCCGGCGCCGCCGACATTGCCGATGACCAGCGGCCCGGCATGCAGACCCATTCGTGTGGGAAGCCCCAGGGGCCGATGTTCTCGGTTGAAGGCCTGCGTCAGGGATCGGATGCGCATCGACGCCTCGGCAAGATTGACCCGGCAGGCCCGGTCCGGCCGGTTTGCCGTCCAGACGCAGGTCATGCCGTCGCCGACCACGTCGGTCACGACGCCGCCATAACGCTGTGCCGGCTCGAACAGGCATTCGAAATAGCTGTCGAGCAATGTCTTCAGCTCCTCGGGCCTGAGCCGTTCGGAGATGGTGGTGAAGCCCTCGGCGTCGGTCACCAGGCAGGCGCCATAGATGGTCTCGTTGGCGAGGTCGGGATCGAACGGCGATTCGGCGAGGTGGCTGGTGACCCTGGCGGGAAGATAGTGACGGACGGCGCTGCTGAGATTTCGCCTAGCCGCCTGGGCTTCCCGATACTGCACCAGCAGTCCCGCCAGAACGCCGGCCGGCAGCTGCAGGCCCAAGGGCACCACCAGCGGCGGCCAGAGATCCGCACGCGTGAACAGGAGATAGGCGCCGAGCCCGTAAAGAGCGGCGAGACCGAGAGCCGCAAGCAGCACGATGCGGACGGGCAGCAGGCAGGCGGTCAGGCCGACCAGCAGGCCGAAAAACAAAAGCGCGACCCAGGACGGCACACGCGGTGCGGGCTCGATCAGACCGCCATGCAGCAAGTTCGCATAAGCGGTCGCCGCGATCTCGACACCGCTGATGTTGACGCCGTCAGCGCTTGAAAAGACCGTGAGGAAGTCATCGTCGCGCTGCTGATCTTGGAGTTCCACCTGCCCAACGAACACCGCCTTGCCGGCGACGCCCAGGTCGTCCGGCGAACGTCCGTCGCCGACGATCGTCGCGAAACTGATCAGCTCGAACTGACCAGGCGGACCATAGTAGTTCAGATAATGCGCATCGGGACCCGCATAGAGGCGGAGAAGCGGTTCGAGCGCGGCGGATCCCTGTTCGGCGATGCGGGCGGCTTTGTCCGGGTTGGCTTGAAACCAGCGGCGGACGTCGATCATCCGCTCGGCGATCCCGTCGACGCCCTCGCTCGTCAGGGCGCTCTGCGCCGACGCCCTGCCGTCCACCTTCTCGATGTCCCCGATCAGCGCCGGCATGGCATCGGCCGAGCTCAGCTGCATCGCCACGGCCGGCAGCGTCGCCCGGTAATCGATGCCCGGCTTGAAAGCCCAGAACTGGCTGACCCTGGCCGGCACCTTGGGCAGTGGAAAGGGCGCGGTGGCGACCGCGGCATCCGCGAACGCCGGCAGCGGCGGCCTGCGATGTTCGATGGTCGCACTGATCGGCGCCTCACGGTTCTCGGCCAGCACCTCCTGACGACTGGCGCGCGTCTGCTCGAAGAGAACGACCCGGCCGGCACGCGCGATCGCCTCGACGAGCGCTGCATCGTCTTCGGCGTCGCGTGCCTGGTGGAAATTGACATCGAAGGCGATGAGGGCAGCGTCGCCCGCGGCCAGTCGATCGATCAGCCGAGCGTGATAGCGGCGAGGCCAGTCGCGGATCTGCTCCGGCAATCCGAGTTCCGCTGCCGAGCTGCGGTCGAGCGAGACGATCGCAACGTCATCTGGGGAGGGTGCCGGTCCTCTTATCCGAAATAACAGTGAGAGTCCCAGATCTTCTTCGACCGACAGCGCAAGCGGCATAAGCGTCGTGAGAATGCCGAGCAGACCGACGCCCAGACCAACGAATGCTGCTGCCATTAAGCGTCTCGTGCTCGCTCGACGCGCCATCATTCACTTTTGTTCTTTTCGTCGTCCGCGCCGCCGCCGGATCTACGCTGGCGCAGATCCGCAAACGTGCATCGATAGTGTAGCGGCCAATGCCTAGCGGTGAAAGCGTTCGCAAGTCCGTCTCCCGTCCGCCCAAGCAGTCAGCACCCAAATCAGGGGCCGCTTCTTTGGGTCAAGGTCGGTCCTCCGACACGTCAGGCGAGCGTCCACGAAGCATCTGAAAGCAGCCCCCCACCCTTATGCAGGGCTCAGCCAGAGTTGCGCCGGCCGTTCAATCCGACTTGGATAGCCGCAGAAGCATGTTCATCCGATAGTCCTGACCGCTGAAGAAGACAGCGAGAATGCGCAGGGCGGCCGCGCGCTCATCGACCTGAAAATAGAAGATGGCACGGTTCTTGGTGACCCAGCGGAGATCCGGGAGAAGGTCGGGCCGGAGGGTTCCCTGGAAGGATGCTCGTCCGAGGGCTTCCATGTCGTCCTCGATCGATCGGATTCTGGCTGACGCGCGCTCGAAGGCTTCTTCGGGGGCATCGCCGAGATTTTGGCAGGTTTCGAAGAGATGATCGAAGATCAGGGACAGGTCACGATCGCAGGCGGTGGATCGGACGACGCTATAGGTCACGGCTGCGGCACTTTTCCTCGATCATGGCCTCGGTCTTTGATCGGCCCTCTTCGATGGTCACGAAATCGCCTTTCAGGCGCTCGTCGAGCAGGGACTTCAGTAACGCGCGCTCGGCGTCCTTGATTTCGGTCCGTTCGCGGAGGAGTTCGAGGCCCTGCTGGATGACGGCGCTGGCGCTGGGATAGCGGCCCTCTTTCACAAGACCGCGCACGAAGGCGTCCTGCTGTTCGGAAATCGACACGGAGGCTTTGACCGACATGATCCGTCTCCCGACATGGAATGCTACTGAGTAGCATATTTGCGTCGGCTAGGGAACGGAAGAGTCCGGCGTCTCCGATGCTTGTCATTGCCGGGTTTGACCCGGCAATCCACGTCCGCGCCAGAGACCTGACGTTGCCGACTGGCTGACATGTGGATGCCCGGGTCAAGCCCGGGCATGACACTGCGGGGGCTGCAGGCGCCTCTCGTCAACGCCGGAGAGCACCACCGCAAACCCGCCCCGCCGCCTGAGGCTTAAAGTGAACGCCGCGGCGTGCCGCCGCTAGGAGCCGGGTTGGTGTTGGGGGGCGGCTTTGGCGAAGGGTTCGAGGTCCTGGCAGCGGTCGGCGATGGTGCGGATGGTCGGAAAGGGGCCGAGGTCGACCTCGTAGCGTTTGGCGTTGTAGACCTGCGGGACGAGGCAGATGTCGGCGAGGGTGGGTTCGTCGCCGAAGCAGAAGTCGCCCGGGCTGTCCTTGACGATCGTCTCGATCGCCTTGAAGCCGTCGGCAAGCCAGCGGTGATACCAGATCATGCGTTTGAGCTGGTCGGCGCCGAGGTCGCGCTCCAGATATTGGAGGATGCGGAGATTGTTGAGGGGGTGGATGTCGCAGGCGATGATCTCGGCGATCGCGCGGATTCTTGCGCGCGCGGCGGGGTCCCCGGGGAGCAGCGACGGCTCGGGGTGGGTTTCTTCGAGATAGTCGATGATCGCGAGCGACTGGCCGATCGCGAGGTCGCCGTCCTGGAAGAAGGGCACGAGGCCCTGGGGGTTGATCGCGAGATATTCGTCGGTCTGCTGACCGCCGGCGCGGAGGTCGATCGGGACCTGCTCGAACTCCAGGCCCTTGAAATGCAGGGCGATGCGCACGCGGTAGGCGGCGGTGCTTCGCCAGTAATCGTAAAGGCGCATGAAGGTTTCCTCTCGGGACGTTTCTCGATGTCCGCTCAGACGACGGCCGTGGGCAGCGGCAGGCCTGCGAAATGGGCGCGCAGGTTTTCGAGAACGAGATCGCCCATGGCATCCCGCGTCTCGACGGAGGCGCTGCCCTGGTGGGGCTGCAGCACGACGTTGTCCATGGCCATCAGGGCGGCCGGCACCTCGGGCTCTTTCGCGAACACGTCGAGGCCGGCGGCGCCCAGGCGGCCGGCTTCGAGCGCCTCGACCAGGGCAGGCTCGTCGACCACCGAGCCGCGGGAGACGTTGATCAGCCAGCCGTCCGGGCCGACCGCGTCGATCACCTCGGCGCTGACCAGGCCTGCGGTCGCGGGGCCGCCGGCGCAGCTCACCATCAGCACGTCGGCGGCACGTGCGAGGGCGACAGGGTCCTCGTGAAAATCGTAGGGCAGATCCGGCTTCGGGCTGCGGCCGCCATAGATGATGTCCATGCCGAACACCTGGGCGCGCTCGGCGATCGCCTGACCGATCCGGCCCATGCCGAGGACGCCGAGGGTGCGGCCCTGGAGTGACGAGGAGAGCGGCGGATCGCCCTCCTTCGGCCAGCGACCTTCTCGCACATAGCGGTCGTTGAAGGTGATCTTTCGGGCGACGTCGAGGAGGATCGCCATGGCGAGCTCGGCGACGCCCGTGGTGAGCACGTCGGGCGTGTTGGTGACGCGGACCCCCCTCGCCTTCGCGGTTTCCAGGTCGACCGAATCGACGCCGACGCCGAAGACGCCGATGATCTCCAGCTTCGGCAGCCGCTCGATCACCTCGCCTTTGATGCCGGCGATTCCGTTGGTGACGACGCCGCGAGTGGACGGCGCGATTTTGTCGATCAGCGCGTCCTGATCGTCGGCCTTCCAGAGCTTGTGGAGGCTGTAATCGGCGTCGAGCTTTTCGGTCGTGCCCGGATGCACGTCGAGGAGTTCGAGGATGTCGGGTTTGCTCATGCTCTTCCCCAGGAGGGCGCTTTCAAGTCAAGGCAGTCCGCCCCTAATAGGGTCCGCCGGCCTTGTCGCCGTCCCCGCTACTAATAGGGTCCGCCGGCCTTGTCGCCGTCCCCGCCCTCGCCTTTCGCCACCTTGATCGCGTCCTGGCAGGCGCCGGCGAGCAGACGGCCGTCGGAGGCGATGGTGACGAACTGGTAGCCCTTGTCGACGCACATGCGCGCGTAGTTCGGGTCCATGGTGTGGATGCCGCAGATCTGCTTCCGCTTCTTGCAGCCGTCCAGGATCCGGTCGAGCACGGCGACCATCTCCGGCTGCTTCAGGTCGACCCGCTCCTTGGCGCCGAAGCTCTGGCAGAGATCGGCGGGGCCGATATAGACGCCGTCCAGGCCTTCGGTGTCGAGGATGGCGTCGAGGTTGTCGACGGCCTCCTTGGTTTCGATCATGGCGAAGGTCAGGACGGTGTCGTTGGCGTGGGCGGGATAGTCGGCGCCGGCGTAGAGCATGGCGCGGGTCGGTCCGAAGCTGCGGAAACCCTTCGGCGGGTAGCGGCAGGATTTGACGAACTGCTCCGCCTGTTCCGCGGTGTTGACCATCGGGCAGATGATGCCATACGCGCCGGCATCCAGGCATTTCATGATGATGCCCGGCTCGTTCCAGGGCACGCGCACGGTGGGTGTCGGGTCCTTGTGGGACATGGCCTGCAGCATTTCGAGGGCGGCCTGGTAGTCGACCGGGCCGTGCTGCATGTCGATGGTCAGGCTGTCCCAGGGCTGGGACGCCATCACCTCTGCGGCGAAGCCACTCGGGATCTGCACCCAGCCATTGATCGCGGCACCGCCGCCCGCACAAAGTTCACGTAGCCGATTGGCCCGCATCCCTGCCTCCCCTGCATGATTGAGCGCTCTATACCTGAACCAGGTCGCGACATCCTGCAAGGGCGGCAGGGCCGAACAATCGGGGAAAGCGGACCTTGCGCCCTACTGGCGGATGCCCTCGGCGCCGATCACCAGCTTGATCTCGTCGCCGACGATGCCGCCGTCGATCGCATAGGTCATGCCGAAGTCGCTGCGCTTGAAGCTGCCTGTGGCGTCGAAGCCGAGCGCGTAGTGGCCGTCGCCGAAGGGGTAGTTGCCGGCCTTGTTGAAGGTGACGTCGAGGGTGATCGGCTTGGTGACGCCAAGGAGGGTGAGATCGCCGGTGATCTTGCCCTCGGTGTCGGAGAGTTTTTCGGCCTTGGTGGCGACGAAGGTCATCTCGGGGAATTCGCCGGTGTTCAGAAAATCGGCGCTTCGAAGATGCTTGTCGCGCTCGTCGTGATTGGTGAAGACGCTGTCGGTGTTCACGGTGATGCTGGCGTTCTTCAGCTCCTTCGCCTCCTCGTCGTAGGTGAAGCTGCCTTCGCTCTCCAGGAACATGCCGGCAAGATCGGCATAGCCGACGTGATGGACGAAGAAGGTGATGTAGGTATGGGTCGGATCGAGCACGAACTCCGCGGGCTCGGCCTGGCTCTTCGCCGAATTGAGGGTCAGGGCGCCGGCCAGAAGCAGGGCGCCGGCGCCGAGCCTGAGGCTCTTGCCTAATCCTTTGACAATCAACGCTTTCGACATGAACGAACTCCGTTTGGTCTGACGATCCGTTGCGGAAATGTGGCTGCAGGGCCTCTGCAATACAAGTGTGCCCGGTTTCCATCAACGGATCGTGAGAAGGCCGCATGTCCGGCTGGCCATCTGCGCGCCGCGTCCGTAATCTGGGCCGAAGTCGATCGGTCTTCGAGCGAACGGGGCATGTCATGGATCCGAAACTGGCGGCGATGCGTGAGGACTACCGGGCGGGCGGGCTTTCGGAGGCTGACGTCGCGGGCGATCCGATCGTCCAGTTCCAGCGCTGGTTCGACGCCGCGGTCGAAGGCGGGGTCTACGAACCGAACGGCATGACGCTCGCCACGGTCGACGAAAGCGGGCAGCCGAGCGCCCGGATCGTCCTGCTGAAGGGGATGGATGCGCGCGGGCTCGCCTTCTACACCAACAAGGAAAGCCGAAAAGGTCGGGAGCTCACGGCGAATGCGAAGGCGGCACTCACCTTCTGGTGGGGTCCGCTGGAGCGGCAGGTGCGTTTCGAGGGAACCATCGCCGACGTCGAGGCCGAGGAAGCCGACGCCTATTACCGAAGCCGCCCGCTCGGCAGTCGCATCGGCGCCTGGGCCTCGCCGCAGAGCCAGGTTGTCGAGAGCCGGGAGTTGCTGGACAAGGCCGAGCGCGAACTCACCGAGAAATATGCCGATGGCGATCCTCCGCGTCCGCCGCATTGGGGCGGCTACCGGCTCACGCCGCATCGCGTCGAATTCTGGCAGGGGCGCAGTTCGAGACTGCACGACCGCCTCTGCTACCGCCTGGCCAGCGGCCAGTGGGTGATCGAGCGGCTGGCGCCCTAGCGTCAGACCTCCAGCAGCGCCTGCACCTGCTCCAGCCTGTCAGCGTCCGCCGGCTTCTTGTCCGTTCGCCAGCGGGCGATGCGCGGGAAGCGAAGGGCGACGCCGGATTTGTGGCGGGTGGACGGGTTGATGCCCTCGAAGGCTAGCTCGAAGACGTGGTGCGGCGTGACCGACCGCACCGGACCGAAGCGCTCGATGGTGTTCTGTCTGATCCAGCGATCGAGCGTTCGGATCTCCTCGTCGGAGAGCCCTGAATAGGCCTTGGCGATCGGCACCAGATCCTCGCCCTTCCAGACCGCGAAGGTGTAGTCGGTGAAGAGATTGGCGCGCCGTCCGGATCCCGCCTGGGCATAGATCAGGACGGCGTCGAGGGAGAGCGGATCGATCTTCCATTTCCACCAGTCGCCGCGCTCGCGGCCAGTGCGGTAGGGCGAGGATTTTCGCTTCAGCATCAGCCCCTCGACCCTTTTCGCACGGGACTGATTACGGATCGAAGCCAGCGCTTGCCAATCCTTCGACTCGATCAGCGCGGACGCCATGAGCGGCGGACCGACGGCGCCCACGATTGCCTCCAGACGTTGTCGACGCTCCACCTGCGATCGTGAGCGAAGGTCCTCGCCTGTCTCTTCCAGAAGGTCGTAGGCGAGAAAGGCGACTGGCGCCTCCTTCAGGATCTTGGGGCCGAGTTTGTCCCGGCCGATCCGCTTTTGCAGCACGGCGAACGGCATCACGCCGTCTTCGTTCCAGGCGAGGATCTCGCCGTCGAGGACGACGGCATCCGGCAGCTTCGCGGCCATCTGGGCGAGCTCGGGATAGCGATCGGTGACCAGCTCCTCGCCGCGGGTCCAGAGATAGATCTCGCCGCCGCGGCGGATGAGCTGGCCGCGAATACCGTCCCATTTCCACTCGGCGAGCCAATCCTCGACCGCGCCGAGGGCCTCCGGTTCCTGCTCCAGCGGGGATGCGAGAAAGAAGGGATAGGGGCGGGAGCGGTCGTCGTCCTCGGTTTCGGGGTCGAGCAGCTTTTCGTACCAGTCCGCCGTCGGCTGCCAGCGGCCCATCAGCCGATGACTGATCACCGGGCGCGGCAGATCGGCGACCCCGGCGAGGGCACGGACGACCAGCAGCTTCGAGACACCGACCCGAAAGCCGCCGGTCAGGAGTTTGTTCAGCAAGAAAATTTCCGCGCGCGGCAGGTGGCTCCACCACGCGGTGACCAGGCTTTCCTGCGTCTCGGCAGGCCCGCCTCGAAGCGGCAGGATGCGCTCCTCCATCCAGCGATGCAGCGGGATATCCTCGATGGGCTCGACAAGGCCCTGGTCGACCAGAAGGGAGACGGTCTCGGCACTGTCACCGACAGCGGCGTAGCAGTCGGTCGCCAGCCAGTCCGGAAGGCCGGTCGCCTTCAGCGCCCAGTGCCTGAGAATAGCACCGGATATCAGGCGCTTGAGGCGCTGGCCGGTCAGAAAGAATACGGCCCAGGCAGCGTCTTCAGGTGGCGCGTTCCGAAAATAATCGGCCATCACCCGGACCTTGGCGTTGGTCCTGGTTGTGCGGTCGAGATCCGCATAGAGCCGGCTAAAGCGCTGCATGGGTCGGGCGCCGACTGCGGGTGGAGCGTCCACTGCGGGTCGAACGTCGACTTCGGGCCGAGCGTAAACTTCGGGCCGAGCGTCGACGTCGCCTACTCACCATCGTCCCCCTCGCCTTCGAACAGGGTCTGGAGCGGCTGGGCGTCGATGCCGGTTTCGCGGAGATAGCGGGCGAGCGTGTCGCTGTAGCCGTGGGTGGCGAAGATTTTTCCAGCACCCGTCTTCTCGATGGTCGACAGCAGATCCGGCCAGTCGGCGTGGTCGGAGAGGACGAAGCCCTCGTCGAAGCCGCGCCGCCTTCGATGGCCGCGCACGCGCATCCAGCCCGAGGCGAACGCCGTGCCGGCATCGCCGAGCCGGCGCATCCAGGGCGAGCCGAAGGCGGCGGGCGGCGCGATCACCAGCTCGCCCGCGAAGCTTTTTTCCTTCGGCTGATCGAGGACGGGCGCGGTTTCGGGCAGCGCGATTCCGGCCTCGCGATAGGCAGGCAGGAGCGCTTCGACGGCGCCGTGCACGTAGATCTCGCGATCGGCGACCCTGCGGCCGATCTCGGCGAGCAGGCGCTGGGCCTTGCCGAGCGAATAGCAGAAGACGACGGAAGCGCGCCCGGCGGCGGCGTTGGCCTGCCACCAGCGCATGAGCTGGTCCATCACCTGATCAATCGGATCCCAGCGATAGATCGGAAGGGCGAAGGTCGCCTCGGTGATGAAGACGTCGCAGGGCACGACCTCGAACGTCTCGCAGCTCGGATCCTCGTCGCATTTGTAATCGCCCGAGATCACCCAGACCTCGCCGTCCACCTCGATCCGGACCTGCGCCGAGCCCAGCACATGCCCCGCCGGATGAAAGCTGGCGACGGCCTCGCCTAGCTGAACTTTTTGACCATAGTCGTGGGGTTGGATGGCGGTGTCTTCTCCGAGTCTTTTCTTCAAAAGGCCGACGCCGCTTTTCGCCGCGTGATATCGCGCCGAGCCCGGCCGCGCGTGGTCGGCATGGGCGTGGGTGATGAGCGCCGTTTCGACGGGCTTCCAGGGGTCGACGTAGAAATCGCCGGCCGGGCAGTAGAGGCCCTTCGGGGTGAGGGTGATCACCTCGCTCATGATCGCATCATGTCGGTCATGGTCGGATCATGTCGGCAGGGCCAGGACGTCGAGATGACCGACGGTCAGCGAGAGCCGGCCTGCGCGGATCTCCTCCTTGCGGCGGGCGCACCAGTCCGCGAGCGGGAGGTCGGGATCGATTTCGCCGGCGGCCGCGGCGATGCCGTCGGCCATCATTTCCAGGATCGGGCCATCCTGCGCACCGAACAGCCAGTCGCTCGGTGCGACACGGACGTCGTGGCCGCTTGTCCGAAAACGCTCGGCGAGATAGGTCGCGGCGTCCGGTCCGAGTGCCGGGCCGAAGCCTTTGTCCGAATGCTGATGTCGGCAGAAGGCCGCGTTGATCGCCTCGTCATGCGGATCCCCCGGTTCCCAGAGGATCCGACCATCGAAGGAGAGCGTCATGAGGACGGGTGTCTCGCGGCAGCGATCGGCCAGCCGGTCCAGCCAGACGGCGGACGCCAGATCGAGCAGGGCCGCCGCGGTGACGCCTGTGCCGGGATCGATCGGCAGATCGTCGAGGTCGGCAGCGAGATCAAGGCGACGGGTGACGACCTCGATGCCGGCCGGTCTGGTCTCCGCCAGGACCGCGAGCAGCCGCGGGTCGTGGTCGATGCAGGTCCAGCGCTGACCGGTCGATAGATGCGGCGCGAGAAAACGGAGGTTCGAGCCGCTGCCGCATCCGAGATCGATCAGGCGAGGCGCCGGTCCCAGCGCGCCTGCGAATGCATGCGTCAGCCCGGGATCGCGCACGGCATGGTCATAGGGTTCGCGAAGGGTCAGCCATGCCGGATCGAAGCCGGACATCAGCGGATCGCCCGGTCGAGAACGACGGCGAACTGGCGGGCGGACTCTTCCCAGCTCTGAAGGTTTTCCCGCGCCGCGGCGGCCCCGTCCTTCAGGCGCCGATAGCACGCGGGGTCGGTCAATACCACGCGGATCACCTCCACAAGCGCCGCCGGCTCGCCAGGCGGCACGAGCAGGCCGGCAGCCGCCGGCACGGTCTCGGGGATGGCGCCCGCCGTCGTCGAGACGATCGGCAAGGCGTGCGCCAGCGCCTCGCTCAGCACCATGCCGTAGCCCTCATGGTGGGAGGCGAGCACGAACAGATCGGCGCGGTCGTAGAAGAGAGAGAGCCCCGCCTCGTCCTGCTCGCCGATCAGGTCGACGCGCTCAGCGAGGCCGAGCTCGGCGACGGCGCGTTCGATCTCGGCGGCGTGCCCGGGATCCCAGGCGGCGCTGCCGACAAGGTTCAGATGCCAGTCGAGGTCGAGGAGCTGCGCGAGGGCGGCGAGCAGGGTCAGATGGCCCTTTCGCCGGGTCAGCGAGCCGACGGTCAGAAGCTGCCTAGGATTGTTGCCGTTAGATCCACGCGCCGGCCGTGCCGGCTCGACGCCGGGGAGGACCACCGAGACCGAGGCGGGATCGATGTCGAAGGTCGAAAGATCCCGTCTCGTGCCGGGGCTGGTCACCACCAGGCCGCTCGCG
>CBDCTL010000005.1:0-28374 GCA_965222015.1 Geminicoccaceae bacterium | reverse complement strand
TTGTCCGAAGCCGAGTCTTGCCGTTGCCCGACGGACCAGGGTCTAGCGATGCCCGCAGACCGAGGGCTCGCACCGGTTGTTCGCAACCAAGACGTTTTCGTTAACCGAATTGAAAGACCTTCTGGCGATAGTGATCCCATCGCAGCGGCGCAATGCCGTGCCGGCTCGCCAGAGGATTGGGGTATGAATCAGTTCGAGCTCACGCTGCTGGCGCAGCTCAGCGCTCATCGGGAACTCATGGTGACCTTGTTCGTCTACCGCTTCCTGCAGGAAGCGAACCCGCTCAAGGCCGCATACCTGGTCAAGGACATGTTCGAAGACTCGCCGACCACCGCGCCGCGGGACGGCACCTGCCTGGATCCGGCGACCTCCGATCTGCTGGCGGCGATGACCGACGAGGCGATCGAGGACGTGATGGATCGCGTGATCGAGCGGCTGGAATTCTGCATGCGCGACGAGCCCGAGCCGGTGGCGGACGACCTTCCGCTCGCCCGCTCGATCATCGCCGACCTCTGATCCTCACATCCGCCGGTGCGGGACCTCAGCGACGACGGCGGAGTTTGGGATCGAGCAGGTCGCGCAGGCCGTCGCCGAGCAGGTTCAGGCCAAGCACCGTGATCATGATCGCCAGACCCGGGTGGATGGCGAGGCCGGGCGCGAGATGCAGAAGTGTCTGGGCGTCCTTCAGCATCTTCCCCCAGGATGGGTTCGGCGGCTGGGTGCCGAGGCCGAGATAGCTGAGACCGGCTTCGGCGAGAATGGCGAGCGCGAACTGGATGGTCGCCTGGACGATCAGCAGGCCCGCGATATTCGGCAGGATGTGGTCGGTGGTGATGCGCAGCGATCCCTTCCCGGCGACACGCGCCGCGAGCACGAAGTCCCGCGGCCAGACGGCGAGCGCCGCGCCACGGGTCACCCGCGCGAACACAGGGACGTTGAAGATCCCGATCGCGATCATGGAGTTGATGGCGCCCGGTCCGAAGATCGCGGTGATCATGACCGCCGACAGCAGGGCCGGAAAGGCGAAGGCGAAGTCGGAAAAGCGCATCACCATCTCGTCGATCCAGCCGCCGCGCGCTGCGGCCAAAGCACCGAGCGGCACGCCGATACCGGCGCCGATGCCGACCGCGACCAGCGCCACCAGCACCGAATTCGCCGCCCCCCGCATCATCATCGAGGCGACGTCGCGGCCATATTGGTCGGTGCCGAGCCAGTGCTCGGCGCCAGCCGGCGCGAACCGGTTGGCGATGTCCTGTGCGGCGAACGGCAGAGGCGTCCAGAATAGGGAGAGGACGGCGACGGCCAGAACCACCGAACTGATCACGAGGCCGGCGACCAGGCCCGGCTGCCTAATCATCGGCACGGCCCAGGCGCATCCGGGGGTCGAGGGCCGCGTAGAGAAGATCGACCAGAAAATTGATGACGATCACCGCCGCCGCCAGCAGGAGCACGAGATTGCGCACCACGATCAGATCGCGGTTCGAGATCGCCTGGAAGATCAGGCGGCCGAGGCCGGGAAGGTAGAACACGTTCTCGATGATGATGGTCCCGGCCAGCAGAAAGGAGAACTGCAGGCCCATGATGGTGACCACCGGGATCATGGCGTTGCGCAGCGCATGGCGCCAGAGCGCAGCGCTGCGGGACAGGCCTTTGGCGCGCGCCGTGCGGACATAGTCTTCGCCGAGGGTTTCCAGCACCGACGATCGGGTGACCCGGGCGAGGATCGCGGCCTGCGGCAAAGCGAGGGCGAGCGCCGGCATCAGGAGCGAGCCGAGTGCGGACAGAACGCCGCTTTCCCAGCCGGCGAAGCCGCCGGTCGACAGCCAGCCGAGCTGCACCGCGAAGACCAGGATCATGAGAAGCGCGAACCAGAAATTCGGAATCGCGACACCGAGCTGGCTGAACGCCATCACCATAAGGTCGCTCAATCGCCCGTGGCGGGCGGCGGCGAGCACGCCGAGCGGGATCGCGATCGCCGTCGAGAGAATGATGCCCAAAAGCGCCAGCGGCAGCGAGATTGCCAACCGGTCGAGCACCAGCCGGCTGACCGGCACGCTGTAGGTGTAGCTCTCGCCGAGGTCGCCGCGGGCAAGCTCGCCGAGCCAGGCGACATAGCGTTCGGCATAGGGACGGTCCAGGCCGTGCTGGGCGCGAAAGGCGGCGAGCGTGTCCTCGCGCGCACCGGTTCCGAGCACGACGGTCGCGATGTCGCCGGGCAGGGCTTCCATCACCGCGAAGATCACGGCCGACGCGATCACCAGCGTCAGAGCCAGCGTGATCAGACGCTGGACGAGGAAGAGCGGCATCGGGAGATGGCGTAACGGAAGGCGAAAAACTCACGCATTGTGAAGCAGGCCACACCGGATCGATCGGTCCCACTCTATCATCGCCGCCGCTGAGGTCGATTGATTTCGATCCCATGCGACATCGAGCCGGAGGTTGCGGGATGACTGGCAAGGCGGCGATCGGCGAGACGGCGGCTGGTGCGGGAAATCGCGGGCGGCATCCGTTCCCGGGTGTCTGGGCGGGGCTGATGATGCCGGCCTATCATGCGACCTTCAACCTGCTGCGCTGGATCATTCTCGGCTTCATTCTGATCTTCCTCCTGACCGCGATTCTGGCCCTCTACGAGGCGCTCAATTTTCAAGGCCGGGTCATGGAGCTGACCAACGGCGATCACGACCGGGCGAGCCGCGTGCTGGGCGTTCTCTACGATACGCTGGAGGATCCGGACGCCTATCCGGAGGACCAGGTGCTGCCCTACGCCTCGATCGCGGTGAAGCTCGACCGCCTGAGCAAAGTCCAGAGAAGCCTGTCGGACTTCAAACTGCCGGAAGAGTTCACCACGACCGAACCCGACGCGATCGAACCTGAACAGGGCGAACCCGAACGGCGCGACCCCGAACAGGGCGACGATCCCGCCGCCCTCGTGGTCGGCGCCGCCAAGGGCGTGATCGACGATGGTGTCAATGGGCCAGCGCCGGCGATCCGGCAGCCACCGGCCGAAGGTGAGTCTGCCCGCGCCGCCGATCCCGTCGACGCGAACGCTCGCTGGCAGTCGGCGAGCCAGAAACTGGCTCGCAGTGTCGCCGACCTCGAACAGACTCTCGAGACCGGCACGCCCGGGCTGAAGCTGGTCTCCGATCTCGAAAACGCACGCAAGCATATCGGAACGCTCCGAAGGTTCAGCGGCAGCGTCGAAACCGAGGCGGAGATGCGGGAGGATCCCGCGGCGCCCGGCACCGCTCTGGCCGCCGACGAGCAGGATGCGGCCGGGCTCCGGGAAGATCGTTTCGAACTCGAGATGCTGACCGGCCGGCTGGAAGCGGGTTTCGCCGAGATCCGGCGCGGCGTGCCGACCTCGCCGGGTGTCGAACTCCTTGTCGCGCAGGTCGACGGCCTCAAGGACGAGCTTGCGCAGCTCGAGCGTTTCTATGTCTCCGAAGACCTGCATATCGAGGAGCCGCCGCCCGCGAATGAGAAAGGCGCGATCGACATCGACATGGTCGTCGACGCCATCGACCACCGCATCGGCGCGATCGAGACGACCCTTCTCGACATCGACGGCAGCTTCATCGCAGCGGCCCAGCTGGCCGATCTGATCAATCAGGCGCGCGGTGTTTCCGACGATATTCAGGAGATGCCGGCCGAAGACATCAGCTACGAACCCACGCCCGAAGAGCCGCCGGTCAAGGGCACGGCGGCCCTCGCCGCGTTCGATGCCGCCAGAGGCGAACTCTCGGAATCGATCCAGCAGCTGGAAGACCAGCTGGGGCGGCGCACCCGTGTCGTGGCCGTCGCCGATCGCCTCGCGGAACTGGAGGAAGAGGACGACGAAGGCCGGCGCGCCCGGGCCGACGCCATCTTGAAGGCGTTCGATTCCGTCGGCCGCTTCGAGTCCACGCTCAAGCCGTTCGCAGGCCTCTCGGAGACGCCGCTCCTGTCGGTCGCGAGCGGCGTCGGCTTCGACCCGCAGCGCATCGCGACCCTCTCCCATGAGACGCTCGCCCTCCTCTTTGTCTTCGTGGTCGGCGCGATCGGCAGCGTCATCTACATCACGAAGGACAGCATCCAGACCGCCCTCGAAGGCAACTGGCTGACCGACCCGCCGAAACGCTCGCTGACCTGGCATCTGTTCCGTCCGGTGTTCGGCGTGATCGTGGCGCTCGCCGCCTTCCTGCTGTTCAAGGCGGGACAGCTGGCGCTCGGCAATGGCGGCGCTGTCGACGGCAGCCAGGCGTTCAATCTGCCGGTGCTGAGCGTCATCGCCCTGTTCGCGGGGCTGCTCTCCTGGCAGGCGCTGGAGGCGATCGAGACCCGTGGCGCGATCTGGTTCCGCTCGCAGCGGCGCCAGCCGCTCTGGGCGACCGGACTGGAGCGCAAGCTGGAGAACGAGGCGCGCACCCGCGAGGAGCTGGCAAGCAGCATCGGCCGCTCGGTCGATCAGGTCTTTCGCTGGCTCGCCTTTCGTGATCGGGTGTCGCCGGAGATGCAGGATCGCATCGCCGACTGGCTGGACGTTCCCTACAACCAGCTTTTCCGCGGCGAACGCCCAGGCCTGAAGCCACTCTGGTTGCGCATCGGCGCCGGAGACGAAGGCGGACAGCCGCGAGAGGCGTTCGAAAGCAAGCTGGTCGGCCCGACCTTCCCCGAAGGCGAGCGCGACAAGTGGCTGGCGGAGGCGTCGCCCGAACCGGTTCCCCCGCGTTTTCAGGACGGCATCCTGCTTGCCATGGATCTGTCCATGTCCGAGGTCTTCACCGACATGCGGCCTGCACCGCACTCAGATTGAGTGAAGGCCTCGCTCTGGCTTCCATGGGGTCGTCTTCTATAATGAATGCCTCTTCGACCGATCGAGCGAGGGCATCCTGCAGCGGAACAGCAGCTCACCCGTCCCCTGGCGGCCGCGGTCGCGCGTGCGATCGTCAGACCTCGGCCGGACATCCCGGTGATCGATCATCTCGTCGCCAATCTTGTGGTGGCGTTCGCGGCCTTCGTCCAGGCATCTGCCGGCATCGGCTTCGCTCTGATCGTCGTACCGCTTCTGGCGTTGATCGACCTTCGCTACGTGCCCGGCCCTTCCCTCTTCGCCATGTTCTTCCTTTCGATCGCCATGGCCTTCTTCGGACGGCGAAGGATCGACTGGCAGGGGCTTCCAATCCTCCTTCCCGGGCTGATCGTCGGCACGGCGATCGGCGCGCTCGCCCTCGTCAGCCTGCCGCCCGCCGCATCGGGGCCGATCTTCGGCGGCATGGTGCTGGTCGCCCTGCTGATCGGCCAGGTCGGGTTCGAGGTCCGGCGATCTCCCCTCGCCTTCGCGCTCGCCGGCAGCATTGCCGGGTTGATGGGTACCATGGCCGGCATGCACGGACCGGCGCTCGCCGTGATCTATCAACGCGCAGCCATAGGGGTCGCGCGGGCGACCATCGCGCTGATTTTCACGATCGCGAGCGTCCTCTCGCTCCTGTCTCTGCATCGTGCCGGGCTGTTCGACGGACTGGGCGTCATGCGCGGCCTGACGCTGCTGCCGGGCCTGGTGGCCGGCTACGGCCTCGCGAGCTGGCTGGCGCGGTCGATCGACGATGCGCTCGCAAGGCGCTCGATGCTCTGGCTCGCAGCACTCGGCGCCATTGCCCTGATCGCCAAGAGCGTCTGGTCCCTGATCTGACCGATGGCAGGCGCGTACCCCGCTGCGAGCTGTCGTCCTGAACGGCGGAAACCCGGCGGCGTTCTCGCCGGACAGGCGGAAAAGCCTTAACCGGGCTCGTCCGAGGTGCTAGAGCTTCCATGAACCGGTGACATCCGGCGGAAGCGACGCCGATGACAGGCGCATTGCGGGGAACGCGACGTTGGACAAGGCGTTCGAGACCTGGCTCGAAGACCTCGGCCTCGGTCGGCATGCCGAGGCGTTCGCCGAGCAGGATATCGACTTTCGATCGCTCGACTATCTGACCGAGGACGATCTGAAGGAGCTCGGCCTCTCGATCGGACATCGGCGCATGCTGCTGGCCGCGATCGCCGCCCGCCGAGACATGCCCGAAACGGTCAGGACCGGCGAGATCGAGACCGGTCAAGACACCGGCCGGCCTCCGGCTGCCGCTTCGGGCCACCATGCGGAACGCCGCCAGCTGACCGTGATGTTCTGCGATCTGGTCGGCTCGACGCCTCTGTCGCGGCGGCTCGATCCGGAACAGCTTCGTGACATTCTCCGGCGCTATCACAATGCAGTCTCCTCAGCCGTCATCGGTTATGGCGGACATGTCGCCAAGTTTCTGGGTGACGGCGTGCTCGCCTATTTCGGCTGGCCGCGGGCCTACGAGGATCAGGCCGAACGCGCTGTGCGCGCGGCCCTGGACGCGATCGCCGGTGTCGAGGCACTGCGCATCCAGGGCGGTGAGCCGCTGCAGACGCGGATCGGCATCGCCACGGGCGAGGTGGTGGTCGGTGATCTGCTCGGCGACAAGATCTCCGAGAAGGAAGCCGTGGTCGGCGAAACGCCCAATCTCGCCGCGCGGCTCCAGGGCCTCGCCAATGCCGGCAAGATCGTGATCGGTACCCATACACGCTCCCTTCTCGGCACCGCTTTCGTCTTCGAAGACATCGGCCAGTTCGAGCTGAAGGGCTTCGACGAGCCCGTGCAGGCATGGCGCGTGGTCGGCGAAGCCGAAGTCGAAAGCCGCTTCGAAGCTGCACGCGGGCATGAGCTGACCGAGCTGATCGGACGCGAGCATGAACGCGGGCTGATCCGCGAGGGGTGGACGCATGCGATCACCGGCGAGGGCCGGGTCATGCTGCTCGCCGGCGAAGCCGGCATCGGCAAGTCGCGCATGGTCCAGGACTTCAGGGACGCGCTGCCCGACAAGTCGTACTACTCGTTTCATTTCCAGTGCTCGCAGCTGCACACCAACAGCGCGTTTCATCCAGTCGTGCAGCGGTTGCGTACGGGCGCCGGCTTCGCGGCAGGCGACGACGCCGAGACCAAGCTCGGGAAGATGGAGGCCTATGTGGCGCGGCGCGGCGCCGACGTCCGAAAGGCGGCGCCCGTCATCGCCACGCTGCTCTCCCTGCCGGGCGAAAAGCGCTACGGGCCTCTCGAGCTGTCGCCGCAGCAGCTCAGAAACCGCATCATCGAAATTCTGATCGACCACATGCTGGCGCAAAGCCGTCGTCAGCCCGTGCTCTGCGTGATCGAAGACGTTCATTGGAGCGATCCGTCGACCATCGAGATGATCGGCGAGATCATCTCCCACATCGCCGATCACGCCGTCTACCTCCTGATCACCTATCGTCCGGACTTCACGCCTCCCTGGCCGGACTTCACCCATGTAAGCCTGTTGAAGCTGAACCGTCTCGGCCGCAGCCAGTCGGCGAAGATCGCCGCCGCGGTCGCCGGAACGAATTTGCTCGAAGCGCTGGTGGAGCAGATCGTCATCCGCTCCGACGGCGTGCCGCTGTTCGTCGAGGAGCTCACCAAGACGGTTCTGGAGAACGTCTCGAAGGAAAACGGTTCGGCAGCCATCGACGAGGTTATTCCGGCCACGCTTCAATCCTCGCTGGTCGCCAGGCTCGATCGCCTCGAAGCGGCAAGGGAAACCGCACAGGTCGCGGCGGTGATTGGTCGGGAATTCCCCTACGAGCTGTTGAGCGCGGTGATCGACCGCGACGAACAGCAGCTTCACGACGATCTCGATCGCCTGGTGATGTCGGGACTGGTCAACCGTCAGGGCCGACCGCCGACCGCCATCTACACCTTCAAGCACGCTTTGCTGCAGGACGCCGCCTACGCCACCATCCTGAAAAGCGAACGGCAGCGACTGCACGCCAAAATCGTCGATATCGTAGAAGCGCAGACCGGCAGCAACGTGATCGAGCGCATCGATACCCTCGCCCATCACGCCTGTCAGGCCGAGCTTTGGGACAAGGCCTTCACCTACCTTCACCTCGCCGGCGTCAAGGCGATGGATCGCGCCGGGATCAGGGAAGCGGTCGCCGATTTCGAACAGGCGCTGGAGGTCGCCGAGCAGCTGCCCGAATCGAAGGAAACGCTGGAGCGCGTCATCGACCTTCGCTTCGAGCTTCGAAATGCGCTCTGGGTGCTGGGCCGATTCGAGGCGATCCTGTCCCACCTCGCCGGCAGCACGCCGCTGGTCGCGAAGCTTGACGATCCCGTGCGCCGGGGCTGGATCTCGGTCTTCGAGAGCGCCAGCCTCTGGCAACTCGGCCGATGGGACGAGGCGCTGGAAACGGCGGAGCACGGCCTTGAGGTCTCGCGTGAGGCCGATGATCTTTCACTTGAGGTTGCAGCCCATTTCTACCTCGGCTGTCCGCTCATCACCTCGGGAAAATATCAGCGGGCGGAGTCGACGTTCCAGAGCGTGGTGGAGCGTCTTACCGGGAAGCTTATGCACGATCGGTGCGGCCTGCCCTTCGTGCCGGCCGTGATCGCACGCTCGTGGCTGGTCTGGTCCCTCGCCGAGCGCGGCGCTTTCGGTGAGGGCATGGTGCATGCGAAGGCGGCGCTGGCGATCGCCGAAGAGGTCGGCCATCCCTTCAACATCGCGCATCTCTATTACGATCTCGGCTATTTCCATGAGATCAAGGGCGAGGTCGACGAGGGCGTGAAGGCGCTGAAGAAGGCGGTGGATCTCATCGACACCTGGAGCATCACCTATCTTTCACCTTTCATCAAAGGGTTCTACGGCCATGTGCTGGCGCTGGCCGGCCGTGTCGACGAAGGCGTTCTGGTGCTGGAGGAGGCGCAGGATCTCTACGAGCGGATCGGCCTCGGACTGTTTCGCTCGCTGGTGGGCATGCAGCTCGGTGAAGCCTATCTGCTCGCGGGGCGGAGAAAGGATGCGCTCGCCACCACCCGGCAGGCCATCGCACTTGCGCAGCGCCGCGGCGAACGCGGTCACGAAGCCTACGGTCTTCGCATTTTCGGCGACATCCTGGCCACGGGCGACGCTCCGGACAGCCAGGCGGCGCTGGTCAACTATCAGGGTGGGCGGGCGCTTGCGGACAGTCTCGGCCTGCGCCCGCTGGTCGCGATGATCGAGCTTCGTCTGGGTCGGCTGCGTGATCGGGACGGTCAGAAGGAAAAGGCCCGGCCCCACATCGAGACCGCCGAAGCGATGGCCAAAGATATGGGCATGACGCTCCTCGAGCCCTTCTATATGCGGAAAGGCTGAGAGCCGGGCGCCAGCGCGTCAGGCGCAGCCGTTATGTTTCTTCCACATGGCCGGATCATGCCCTTCGGGCACGGCGGCGCATGGGTCGTCGTCGGAATCGTAGCCGCGAAGACGGTTGTAGGCCTCGATCTGGTCGTCGCTCAAGATCGCCGGCGTCTTCAGATGGGCGGAAAGATGTGTCTCCCGGAGATCCCGGCGGACGCTTTCGATCTTGTCCAGCAGACGCCCCATCTCCGCGGGATCGACGTCCCCCGAGCGGAACAGGCGGTCGAGATCGCGCTCGCCGGCGACCAGCTGCTCGCCGAGCGCCATCGCGTCGGCCCGCATCGCTTCGAACAGCGCCCGGATCTCACTCTCCTGCTCAGGCTCGAGGCCGATCTCGTCCTTCATTTCCAGGAGATGGGCGGGTCCGGGCAGCCCGTTCAGCTCGGCGGCCTTGGCGAAGCCCCATCCGCGTCCTTCGAGCAGATCGTCGATGTCTTCCTGGGAGAGGGATTTGATCTCACGGGCTTCCTCGCCGGCATAGGCGGAGCGATGATCACCTTCGGCAGCTTCGACGGCGCCGGCGAGCGCCATCATGGCCAGGATCGGCATCAGTCCGGATCGATAGGGCACCTTTCCACCTCCTGCTTTCGGCGCGGCGATCGCGAACGGATCATAGGGCGGCGGCCAGGCTGCGTCCATCGATCCTCACTTCCAGCCCTTGCATCGCCGCCGGTTCGCTGAATATCGTGACCTGGTGCGGCGCTCGGGACGGGCCCGATTTTCGCCGCACCTCCGATCCAACGCTCGACAGGGGATTTGCCGATGCGCCTCGAAGACAAGACCGCCCTCGTCACCGGAGCCGCTTCCGGCTTCGGCACCGGAATCGCCGAGACCTTCGCCCGTGAGGGGGCCAGGGTCGCGGTGCTCGACATCAACGGAGACGGGGCGGCGCGCGTGGCCAGAAGCATCGGCGAGGCCGCGATCGCGATCGCCTGCGACGTCGCCGACGGCGACTCGGTGAAGGCGGCGGTGGACGAGGCGCTCGGCGCTTTCGGCCGGCTCGACATCGTCGTCAACAACGCCGGCGTGAGCCACAGGAACAGCCCGCTGCTGGACGTCGACGAGGCCGAGTTCGACCGCGTCTACGCCGTGAACGTGAAGTCGCTCTTTCATATGGCGCATGCGGCCGTGCCGGCGATGCGTCAACAGGGCGGCGGCGTGATCATCAACGTCACCTCCACCGCCGGCATCCGCCCGCGGCCGGGACTTGCCTGGTACAACGGCTCGAAAGGGGCGGCGAACGTCATCACCAAGACCATGGCGGTCGAGCTGGCGCCCGACAACATACGGGTCTGCGGCATCGCGCCGGTGATGGGCCAGACGGCGCTGCTCGAAACCTTCATGGGCATGCCGGACACGCCGGAGAACCGAAAGAAGTTTCTGGCGACCATCCCGCTCGGGCGCATGAGCCAGCCGCGCGACATCGCCAACGCCGCCCTCCACCTCGCCTCCGACGACAGCGACTTTCTGACCGGCCTGATCATGGAGGTCGACGGCGGACGCTGCGTCTGACCACCGCCGGCCGGCGGACGGTGGACGGTGGACCTGCTTTCCCGCTGATCAGTGCCGGTGCCTGGTCTTCGGGCGGTGGGAGAGCGGCTGGACGGTCGCTTCGACGGTGATGTCGCCGGCCTTTTCGAAGGAGAGGGTGAGCGGCAACGACGCGCCTGCCTCGAGCGCCTCCGTCAGGCCCATCAGCATGACGTGCAGGCCGCCGGGTTCGAGGGTGGCGGGTTCGTCCGGCGTCAGCTCGACGGCGTCGACCGGGTGCATCTTCGCGACGCCGTCCTCCATGCTGTGGCCGTGCAGTTCGGCGCGTGCGGCGAGTGGGGTGGCGACGGCGACCAGCCGATCGCCCTCCCCTTCCGTCATCAAAGTCATGTAGGCGGCACTGTTCCCGCCTGTGCCGCCCACGGACGCGCGCGCCCAGGCGTCGCTTACGGTGATGTCGCCGGCGGCGGCCGGGAACGAGAGGCAGGCGGCGAACAGGCCGACGGCGGAAAAGCGGCGGAGGTTCATGGCAGTCTCCTGGCTGACAGGATCCAAACCTTACGCCTCAAATCGAGTGCGGCAATGCGGCCGAACGTCCGCGCCGCTCAGGCGCGGCGGCGCTCCACGATGACCAGCCCCTGCTCCGGGCGGACGGTGACGAGGTCGCCCGTCTCGATGAGCGTCGTCACGTCACCGCCCTCGAAGCGGTCGCAAAGCGCGGTGCCGGCAAAGGCGGCGCCCTGGGCGAGGATGGTGTTGGCGTGGTTGAGGAGGAGCGCCTTCGGCGCCATGTCGCGCGCGGCCATCTCGTGCAGCATCCAGGCCGTCGCCACGCCGCCCTTGGCGGTGTGCACCACCAGCACCTTGCCGACATAGCTCTCGCCGGCGAGCTTGTGCTGCGGACGCGAAAAGACGCCGCGGATGCGGTCCAGATCGTAGCGCGCGGAGAAATTGTCGTCGGTGACCAGCGCTTCGCCGGTCACCTCCTCGCCGATGCCGACATGGCATCGAAGCTCGATCCGATCCGCGCCCGTCATCGCACGACCTCGCCCGCGATCGCCGAGGCGACGCAGTCCTCCATGCTCGCGAGGGTCGGCTGATAGCCATAGCCGCCGATGATGTTCACGAGCTTCGCCGAATTGGTCATGAGCCGTTTCCAGCCATTCGCCTCCGCCATCTCGCGGGCATAGCTCTGATAAAAGCACATGCCTTTCAGGACGAGCGCGCCGGACGCCTCGATCCGCCGGGTGATGCCGAGCCGCTCGGCGTCCGCCGCCACCTGCGGCGAGGTCACCGTGAGGAGCGTGGTGTCCTTATGGACGGTCTTGCCGTCGAGCAGGCCGGCGACCTGCTGCATCTCCACGAGCGAAAGCTGCGGCGCCGAGAAGACCACCACGTCGACCTTGTCGCCAGCACCGCCATAGAGCCCGTAGAAGGCGAAGATTTCTTCTTCCCCGATGGCCTGGACGTCCATCGAAGGATCCGCCACGGCGTCGAGCGTGGGCGCCTCCGGCGTGATGCCGACGATGTGGAAAAGCGGCACCGAGCCGAAGCTCGCCATCGCCGCCCCCATATGCTTCAGGGCATCGGAGCCGGGCGGTTCGGTGATCCCCTCGATCACCGGCACGGACCAGTAGGAGCCCGCCAGCCTGCCGACGATCCCGCCGAGCGCCCCCCAATCCGCGAGCCCGCGGGGTTCGGCGTCGACGCGAAAGCGGCAGGTGCCGCGGCGGTGCTCGTCCAGATGGAGGCCGTAGCGGGGCGTGCGGCCGGTGAGGCCGGCGGCGAGCGCCGAGGGACCGCCTTCGAAGTTGGAGCGCGCGCCGAGCACGCTATTGCAGTAGATCACGACGCCGGTGTCGCCATAGGCGAGGTGCTCGCCCCGGAGCGGCGGCATGATGGTCTGGTAGTTGATGCAGGTATCGGTCATCAGGATGCCGAGCGCCTCGAAGGCGTCGATCGCGCGCCGCTCCAGCGCTGCCATGGCGTCGGTCTGCTTCAGGGTCCGGTAGTGGTCGAAGTCGATGCCGCGCGGATCGGTGATCATCGGCACGCGAACGCGGCGCTGCGCCTCGGGAAGGCGCGCCAGGCCTTCGACGAAGGCGACGCCGGCCTCGCCCAGCGATTCGGTGTCCGCCATCATGTGCGCCTGGGTCACCGGCACGAAATCTTCGGCGTCGAAGAACCGGCCGACGCCGATCATGTGCTCCATCGCCCAGCGGCGGGCGGGACCCTGTTCGCCATCCAGCATGGCCTGTTCTTCGGGCGACAGCCTCATCCCGATGTCAGGCGGTTCATGTCGCCTCCCCGTCCGGCTTGCCGTTCGATCGCCGTTGGCCGAAAGTCATCTCGCGGCCTCTCCCGACGCAGCTTTTCCGAATGGCAGCAGTCGGGGCGGGCCGGGTCAAGAGTGCTGAGCAGGAGACGATGTCATGATCAGCCGACTCCACCGAGTTCTCGCGGCGGCGCTTTCTTCTTGCCGGTGCCGCGACGTCCTCGCTCCTGACGAGCGTTTCCCTGCCGCTTGGCGCGGCGTCGACGTCCGACCGGTTCGAGCTGACCGCAGCACCGGCGACCGTGCCGCTGGTCGGCGACGGCTACCCCGCGACCGACGTCTGGGCTTATGACGGCGACGTGCCGGGGCCGGTCATTCGCAAACGCCGGGGTGAGCGGCTCGAGGTCTCGGTCACCAACGGTCTTGCGGAGCCGACCACCGTGCATTGGCACGGCCTGCGCGTGCCGGTCGGCATGGACGGCGTGCCCTATCTCAGCCAGCCGCCGATCATGCCGGGCGAGCGCTTTCGCTATGCCTTCGACCTCGAGGACGCCGGCACCTTCTGGTATCACCCGCATATCCGAAGCAGCGAGCAGGTCGGCCGCGGCCTCTACGGCGCGCTGATCGTCGAGGAGGACGAACCGCCCGCCGTCGATCGCGAGCTGCTCTGGGTGCTGGACGACTGGCGGCTCGATCCCGACGCGCAGATCGCACCTTTCGGCAACATGCACGACGCCAGCCACGCCGGCCGCATCGGCAACAGCGCCACGATCGGCGGGCGGATCCGCGACGTGGAGCGCGTGCGCGCGAGCGAGCGCGTCAGGATCCGGCTGATCAACGCCGCCAATGCGCGCGTCTTCGGTCTCGTGTTTCGGGATCTCGACCCCTGGGTCATCGCCTTCGACGGCCAGCCCGTGACGCCGCATCGCCTGGACGGCGGGCCGCTTTCGCTCGGCCCCGGCATGCGCGCTGATCTGATCGTCGACATGACCGGCGATCCGGGAACCGAGCGCCTGGTGGTCGACGGCCATTACGGGCCGGACTACGCCTATGAGCTGATCCGGTTTCGCTATGGCGACGAGACGCCGCTTCGCGAAACGCCGCCCGCGCCGCCCGAAGCGCTCTCGCCGAACCCGATCGCCGAGCCCGACCTGGAGCGGGCGGAGCGTCACCGGCTGGTGTTCGAAGGCGGCGCCATGGGCGGTCTTCGTCAGGCGATGATGGGCGGGCGCATGATGGATCTCCGCGAGCTCGCCGAGAAAGGGCGGATCTGGGCGATCGACGGCAAGGTGCCGGACGACGTCTATAACGAGCCGCCGCTGCTGAGTTTCGGATCCGGCAGCAGCCACGTCATCGAGCTGATCAACCGCACCGCCTTCGAGCACCCGATCCACCTCCACGGCCATGTCTTCCGCCTGCTCGAGCGAAATGGCGAGGCCGTGTCCTACCGGCCGTTCATGGATACGGTGCTGCTCGGCGTCGAGGAAACAGTCGCGATCGCACTGGTCGCGGACAATCCCGGTCGGTGGATGTTCCACTGCCACGTCCTCGAACACCAGTCCGCCGGCATGATGGGCGTGATCGAGGTCGCCTGATCGTCTCCGCGGCGACCGCGTCCGTCAGATCGACAGGAGCAGTCGAACGACCACGCCGAGTGCCGCGACGGCGATCACGCCTGCGAGCCAGAGGCCTGCGAACCAGGCGAGGCGTTTCAGCCTGCCGGCGCCTGCCGGCTTCCCGCCCTTCGTCCCGTCAGTGATAACCATCGCCCGGCCGGACCTTGCCGCGGAACACCCAGTAGGACCAGGCGGTGTAGCCGAGGATGAGCATCAGCAGCGGGGCGGCGCCGACGATCAGGAAGGCGAGGCTGGAGGGGGGTGCCGCCGCCTCCCAGATGGTCACCGACGGCGGCACGATGAAGGGGAAGAAGCTGATTCCGAGCCCGATGAAGCAGAGGACGAACAGGATTAGCGAGCTCACGAAGGGCAGCGCATCCCGATGGCGGGCGAGGCTCAGGAACAGGACCGCGGCGGCAGCGAGAACCAGGATCGGCACGGGCGCCACGTAGAGGATGGCCGGGAACGCGAACCAGCGCTCCATGAAGACCGGGTCGAGAAACGGCGTCCAGAGGCTGACCAGGCCGATCATGCCGAGCGTGCCGACGGCCGCGAACCAGGCGAAGCCATGGGCCTGGCGCTGCAGATCGCCGTCGGTCTTCATCACCAGCCAGGTGGCGCCGAGAAGCGTGTAGCCGACGACCACCGCGACGCCGGTCAGGAGGCTGAACGGGGTCAGCCAGTCCCACCAGCCGCCGGCATAGGCGCGATCCGCGACCGGAATGCCCTGGATCAGCGCGCCGAGAATGATGCCCTGAGCAAGCGCGGCGCCGAGCGATCCGAGGGTGAACGACAGATCCCAGAGCCAGCGCCGGCGTTCGGACTTCCAGCGAAACTCGAAGGCGACCCCTCGAAAAATCAGGCAGATCAGCATGGCGATCACCGGCGCGTAGACAGCCGGCATAACGATCGCATAGGCGAGCGGAAAGACGGCGAACAGGCCGCCGCCGCCCAGCACCAGCCAGGTCTCGTTGCCGTCCCAGATCGGGGCCACGGTGTTCATGGCGACATCGCGGTCACCGTCGGTGCGCAGCAGCGGGAAGAGGACGCCGAGACCGAGATCGAAACCGTCCAAAATGACGTAGGCGAGAACCGCAAAGGCGATCAGAAAGGCCCAGATCAGCGCCAGATCGACGATCATGGCCGGGCTCCCTCGGTCGCTTCCCGCCGCCCGACCGCGGCCGCCGGGGTGACGCCCGCGGCGCGGATCGGCGCGCCGGCCTCGATGCCGCTTTCATGGGGAACCGGTGGTTTAGCCATCAGACGGAGGAGATAGAAGACACCCGCGCCGAACACGACGACATAGACGACGACGAAGGCGAAGAGCGAGGTCGCGACCGCCGGTGCATCCAGGGGTGACGCGGATTCGGCCGTGGTCAGAAGGCCGTAGACCGTATAGGGCTGTCGTCCGACCTCGGTGGTGATCCAGCCGGCGAGCACCGCGACGAAGCCGGACGGGCCCATGGCGATGGCGGCGAACAAGGCGGGACGCTTGTCATAGAGACGGCCGCGATAGCGAAGCCAGAGCGACCAGAGGCCGAGCGCCATCATCGCGAAGCCGATCCCGACCATGATGCGGAAACTCCAGAACAGGATCTCGGCGTTCGGCCGCTCCTCCGGCGGCCAGGCTTTCAGGCCCTCGACCCGGCCTTTCCATTCATGGGTGAGGATCAGGCTTCCAAGCTTCGGGATCTCCAGGGCATAGCGCGTTTCTTCGGCCTCCATGTCCGGCAGGCCGAACAGGATAAGCGGCGCTCCCTCGCGAGTCTCGAAATGCCCCTCCATCGCTGCGATCTTGGCGGGCTGATGGTCGAGCGTGTTGAGACCGTGCAGGTCACCGGCAATAATCTGGAGCGGGGCAACCAGCGCCGCCATCCACATGGCCATGGAGAACATCAGCCTCGCCATGGCGTTGCCGGGCTCGCGGAGCAGATGCCAGGCGCCGACTGCACCGACCATGAAGGCGGTGGTCAGATAGGCGGCGAGCACCATGTGCACGAAACGATAGGGAAAGGAGGGATTGAAGACGATCGCCCACCAGTCCTCGGGCACGAACTGGCCGGCGTCGTTGATGGCGTAACCGGCGGGCGTGTGCATCCAGCTGTTCACCGAGAGGATCCAGAAGGCGGAGAACAGGGTGCCGATGGCGACCATCAGCGTCGCGGCGAAATGAAGCCCCTTGCCGACCCGGTTCATGCCGAACAGCATGACGCCGAGAAATCCCGCTTCCAGGAAGAAGGCGGAGAGCACCTCGTAGCCCATGAGCGGGCCGAGAATGGGGCCGGTCCTGTCGGAAAAGACGCTCCAGTTGGTGCCGAACTGGTAGCTCATCACCAGGCCCGAAACCACGCCCATGCCGAACACCAGGGCGAAGATCTTCAGCCAGTAACGAAAGGTATCGAGAAAGACCGGCCGGCCGGTGATCAGCCAGAGGCCTTCGAGCACGGCGAGGTAGGAGGCGAGGCCGATGGAGAACGCCGGAAAGACGATGTGGAAGGACACGGTGAAGGCGAACTGCCACCGGGCGAGGTCCAGCACGTCGGGCATGTCCATGGCGACGGGTTCCCTCTCCTTGACGAAGCGCCGAACTGCATTGTCGTGCGTTGTGCCATAGAATGTGGCGTCACGGGCCGGAAAATCCGCCCGCCTGCGTCAAGAAACCGCTCGCGGGCGTGGCGGGATTCGACATTGCTCTCGGCGTCCCGCCCAGCAAAAATGGGGGAAAAGGCGCATCGAGGAGGCTGGACGAGAATGCTTTCGAATTTCAGTGACGCGGTAGCACTGGCGGCGCGCGCGACGCCGGATCGGGTCGGCGCCTCGGATCTGGACCGCAGCATGACCTTCGAGGCGTGGGATCGGCGGACGTCGCGGCTCGCCAACGCCCTCCTTGGCCTCGGCGCGAAGAAGGGAGATCGGATTGCGGTCCTCGCCTACAATTGTGTCGAGTGGCTGGAGATCTATGCGGCGGCGGCGCGCGCGGGGCTGATCGCGGTGCCGATCAATTTCCGGCTGGTCGCCGAGGAGATGCGCTACATCGTCGACGACTGCGGCGCCGCATTCCTGATCGTGCAGGACGCACTCGCCGAACGGACCGAAAGGTTCGGCGATCTGACCGGGTGCATTTCGGCGGCGAGCGAACGCCGGCGGGCTACGAAGGCTACGAGGACCTGATCGCCAAGGCGTCGGACCGGCGGCCGGAGGTGACGGTCTCGCCGGACGACACCTGGACGCTGATGTACACCTCGGGCACCACAGGCCGGCCGAAGGGGGCGATCCGATCCCATCGCGCGGGTGCGCTCTTGTCGCTGACGACGGATGTCGAACTCGGCTTCAGCCGCCGGGATGCGGGGCTTCTGGTCATGCCGATGTGCCACGCCAACTCGCTCTATTTCATGGGTGCCTTGACCTATTGCGGCGCCCCCGTCCAGGTCTACAGCCGGGCGAGCTTCGATCCCGAGCATCTCCTTCGCACCCTCGCCTCAGGCGGGACCACCTTCACCTCGCTGGTGCCCACCCATTACGTGATGATGCTCGGCCTGGAACGGCGCCTTCGCGACGCCCACCGGCCGGACGGCATGCGCAAGCTGATGATCTCCTCGGCGCCGGCGCGGCGCGACACCAAGGCGGCGATCCTGGACTTCTTCTCCAATTCGGGACTGTTCGAGCTGTACGGCTCGACCGAGCAGGGCTGGGCGACCATGCTGCAGCCGGAGGACCAGTTCGAGAAGCTGGGCTCGGTCGGACGCGAATGTGTCGGCTCGAAGCCGATCCGGCTGCTCGACGAGAACGGCGAGGAGGTGGCGGATGGCGAGGTGGGCGAGCTGTTCTCGGCCACGCCCTACGCCTTCGACGGCTACTGGAATTTGCCGGAGAAGACCGCCGAGGCCCTTCGCGGCGACTATCTGACGGTCGGCGACCTCGCGAAGCGCGACGCGGACGGTTTCTACACGCTGGTCGACCGCAAGAATAACATGATCATCTCCGGCGGCGAGAACGTCTATCCGTCCGAAGTCGAGGACGCGCTCGGCGCCCATGACGCGGTGAAGGACGTCGCGGTGATCGGCGCACCCGACGACAAATGGGGCGAGCGCGTGCACGCCTTCGTGGTGTTGCACGGACATGACGCCGTCACCGAGGAGGCGTTGATCGACTTCACCCGAACGCGGCTCGCCGGCTACAAACGGCCGCGTTCGCTGTCGATCATCACCGACGACGAGATGCCGCGAAACGCCACCGGCAAGATCCTGCACCGCGTGCTGCGCGAGCGGGTCGCCGAGACGACGGCGAGCGGCGAACCGAAACCGAAAGGGACGTGAAGCGATGGCCATCGACCTCGGATCCGGCGAGCGGAGCGTCGCGGCGCGTATCGCAGCACTGCTGAAGGCACGGGGCACCGCGCGCGTATTCGGCCTGCAGGGCGGCCATGTCCAGCCGATCTGGGACTGGCTCGGCATGCTCGATCTGCCGATCGTCGACGTCCGTGACGAGGGTGCGGCCGTGCACATGGCGCACGCCCATGCGGAACTCACAGGCGAGATCGGCATCGCCATGGTGACCGCGGGACCGGGCGTCACCAACTGCGTGACCGCGATCGCCAACGCCTCGCTGGCGCGCGCGCCGCTGCTCCTGATCGGCGGCTGCCCGCCAAGGCCGCAGGTGAACATGGGCCCGCTCCAGGACATTCCCCATGTCGACATCATGGCGCCGGTGACGCGGCGCGCGCGCACGCTTCGGATCGCGGATCAGGTGATCCGGGAATTCGACGAGGCGCTGTCGCTGGCCACGGGCGCCATGGGCGAACCCGGTCCGGTCTATCTCGAGATACCGACCGACGTGCTGCGCGAGGAGGTGCCGGACGCCCTGGTGCTGCCGGAATGGACCATGCCGAAATCGCACCCCCGGCTCTCCCCGCCCGCCGACCTCGTGACGGAGGCGGTGGAAGCGCTCTGGTCGGCGAAGCGGCCGGTTGTGGTGACCGGCCGCGGCGCGCGCGAGGCAGGCGACGCGCTGGTGCGCTTTCTAGACGCCTCGGGGGCTCTCTATCTCGACACGCAGGAAAGCCGGGGCCTGGTACCCGCCGATCACCCGTCCTTCGCCGGCGCCGTGCGCGGCAACGCCATGGCCGAGGCGGATCTCCTGTTCGTGATCGGCCGAAAGCTCGACTATCAGCTCGGCTACGGCTCGCCCGCCGTGTTTCCGGACGCGCGCATCGTCAGGCTCTCGGACACGGCCGGCGAGCTGATCGACAACCGGCGCGGTGCGCCCGAGATCCTGGCGGATCCGGCGCTGACTCTCGATGCCATGATCGAGACCGCCGGCAACCGCCGCCCGGCGCTGGATCATGACTGGGCGGACGGGCTCAGGGACAAGCAGAGGCAGCGCACCACAGGCGGTCGCGCCGTACCTGCGCGCGGCGAGGACGGCAAGATTCACCCGGCGAAGATCTTCGAGGCGATCGACCGGATCGCAGAGAAGGATTATATCGCCGTCGCCGACGGCGGCGATCTTCTGAGCTTCGCGCGCATCGGCCTCAAGGCGACCACCTATCTCGATGCCGGCGCGTTCGGCTGTCTCGGCGTCGGCGTCCCGTTCGCCGTCGCCGCGGCCCTCGCCCGTCCGGACCGGCAGGTGATCTCGGTCAATGGCGACGGCGCCTTCGGCATCAATGCGATGGAGATCGATACGGCGGTCCGCCATGGTGCCAAGGCGGTGTTCATCGTTTCCAACAACGCCGCCTGGAACATCGAGCGCTACGATCAGCAGGAGAACTATGGTGGCCGGGTGGTGGGCACCACCCTTCGTCATTCCGACTATGCTGCGATGGCGCGGGCACTCGGCGCCCATGGCGAGCGGGTCGAGGATCCTGATCAGCTCGACGCCGTCCTCGCCCGTGCCCTGGCCAACACGCCGGCCGTGGTCGACGTGGTGACGACACAGCTTGCGGTGTCTTCCGACGCCACCAAAGGCCTCGGCTTCGTGCCGGACTACCAACCGCTGACCGCCTGGAACGACGCCGAACTGGCGCGCCGTCGGGAGAGCTGAGAGCCCTCTCTGACAGGTCGGTGCATCGCCTGACGGCTGCCGTCAGCGCCCTTTTCGGATCCAGTCCTCGATCCGGACGGCCATCTGGTCGCCGACACGGCCGATCCTGCCCTGGAACAGCGGGATGTCGCCGCAGGTCATCGTCACCGGATCCCGCGGACGGCAGGCCAGTTCCAGGGTCGATCCAACCTCGAGCGCCACCAGCTCGGCGAGGGTGATGGTGCCCCGGCCGAGCGTCACTTCGAGCTCGGCGTCGGCATGCAGCATCTCGCGTGCCCAGTGCCGCTCCCAGATCCTGTCACGCCCGAATTTCTCGCCCATGAACATCTGCTGCAGAATGCTGCGCACGGGCTCGAGCGTGGCGTAGGGAAACAGCACCTCGATGCGTCCGCCGCGCTCCTCCATACCGACGTCGATCCCGAAGAGAATGGCAGTGCTGGTGGGATGGACGATCGTGGCCAGGCTTGGGTTGGCCTCCAGACGCTCATGGCGGAAAGCGACCTGGCTGACCTCGCTGAACGTCGCCGACATTTCCTTCAGAACCAGCCTGATCAGGCGTTCGATCAGCGAGGACTCGATCGAGGTGAACGCCCTCCCCTCGACCGGCAGAGCCGGTGTGCCCTGACGGCCGCCGAGCAGGACGTCGATGATCGAGTAGATCAAAGGGCTGTCGACGTTGATCAGGCCGTAGCCGTTCCACTCCGCCGCCTTGAACACGGAAATCAATGCCGGAAGCGGTATGGATTCGATGTAGTCGCCGAACCGAACCGACGTCGAATCGAGCAGCTTCAGCTCGACATTGTTGCCGGTGAAGCTGCGCATGGCGCTGCTCAGGGTTCGCACGAGCCGATCAAAGCAGGCCTCCAACAGCGGCATGCGGTTGTGCTGTATGCACGCACGGTTGAGCAGCGCGCCGAAGCCCGTGCTCGGCGGCTCACCGTCCTTGCCGATCGCGAAAATGCCGTCGATCTCGTCCTGATCGAGCGCGGCGTCGTCCGGCGATCCGGCGGCTTCGGCGGAGAAATCGTCTTCGGAGTCGGTCATCGGCCCGTTCTCGAGGCTGCTGCCGGCGCCGGACGACCACGCCCGGTCTCACCGGCGACACATCTGGCATGCTAACGCGTTAGTCCTAACGAAAGCTTAAACCGGCCGTGGTCGATGCTGCATGACGGAATGACGCCGAGGGACGGAGAGCGTCCCGGCTTTCCATGGGCCCTGATCGATGACAACATGGCGTTCGAGGGAGGACCATCGCCCGGGCAACCCATGGACGAACAGCTCGACGACCATCTCGGCCCCTGGAATCCAGGCCTGAGCTCCACGCTGCCGGCGGCGGCGAGGCGGCTTTCGACCGTCCATCGTCCTGAAAATGTCGAGACCGGCCTCGACCTCGCGCTCGAGCGCGCCGCCTTCACGGGCCTGGAGCCCGAAGATCTGGTGGCGTTTCGGCCCGAACGCCTGGCCGTGCACGAGCTTCTGATCAGGGTCACCGGCGACTTTTCCGTACCCGACGGCCAGCGTTACGCCGATCTCGGCATCAATTTTCGAAACGTCGTCGACACCATCCTCGAAAAGGACCTGCAGCCGACGATGAACCGGATCGTCGACGGGTTCGAGGTGCTGAAGCGCGACATGCGCACCGAGATCGAAGCCGAACTCGAACGCTTGAGGGCGCCGGCAGCGCCGCGCGAGGAAACCGACAGCGGCGGCTGGCTCCGCTGGCTCGGCCTCGCGAAGAAAAAAAGCGCGCCCGCACGACCCGGTCCATCACGAGAAGAACAGGAAGCCGTCGTTGTGGCCGGCTGGCGCGAGGAGGCAGTATCGAATTCAGATCCCAGGCGAAGGCGGCTCTGCCGTGCCCTCGCCCAGGTGGTGGGCGCGGTCGCGATCAAGCACGGCCGGGTGCCGAGCGACGTCTCCACGCTTGCCGACATCACGGCCGACTGCGTGCTGAACGACCATGGCAGCGCCGTCATCGGCGAGATGATCGAACCGCTGATCCGCCGGGCGGTCGAGCGGGAGGGCTATCGCCTGCTGCCGACGCAGGCGGAGCCGGTGGTGATGAACGTCAAGGGCGCCTCGGCTGCGGGCAAGAGCACCCTTCGGCCGCTCCAGCGCCGGCTCGCCGAGCGCATCGGCGTCGACTGGGCGGATTTCGCCCTGATCAGCCCCGACATCTGGAGAAAACACCTCCTGGACTACGACAGCCTCGGCGAATTCTGGCGCTATGCCGGCACGCTGACCGGCCACGAGCTTCGCATCGTCGACCAGAAGCTCGACCGCTACATGGCGGAGAAGGCCAGACGCGGCGCGATCCCTCATTTGCTGATCGACCGTTTCCGCTTCGACAGCTTCGCCGAGACCGAAGGCGGCGAACAGGGGGCGAGGCTGCTCACCCGGTTCGGATCGACGATCTACATGTTCTTCGTCATCACGCCGCCGGAGGCCACGGTCGAGCGGGCGTGGAAGCGCGGGCTGGAATTCGGCCGGTTCAAGGCCGTGGATGACCTCCTTCATCACAATGTCGAGGCGTTTACCGGCATGCCGGATCTGTTCTTCACCTGGGCGCTCAGGCCTGACAAGCGGGTGCATTACGAATTTCTCGACAACAGCGTGCCCGAAGGCCAGCGACCGCGCACCATCGCTTTCGGCTGGAACGGTGACATGACCCTTTTCGACCTCAAGGGCTTCATCGACGTCGATCGCTACAAGCGGATCGACATCGATGCGAAGGCGCCAAATGAGGTCTATCCGGCGGCCGAGACCATGGCGCCGGCCGAGAACACGGGGTTTTTGAAACGCTGCGCAAGGGAGATCGCACGCATCACGCTCGCAGATCGGACGACCGGGCGGATCATCGCCCGGTTCGAGGACGGCAAGCTCGTCTGGATCGACCGAGAGGCCTTTCAGGATGCCGTGAAGGATCCCGACATGGCGGCGGGCATGGCGGCACTGGCCTCCGAGGATGCGATCGTGAAGGCGGCGACGACCGGCGCCCCCGCCTTTCTCGATGCCGACGAAACCCCGACGCTCGGCGCCTACGGCAAAGGGTAGCGGTGACGGCGTGAGGCCGGGTCGCCTTCGGTCAGCTTCGAAGGGCCAGGACCCTGGGGTGGCTGGAGAGCGATCGCCAGGCCTGGCGGATCATGGCCGGGCGAAGGGCCATGGTCGCAAGGCCGGCCGCGAGGAAGGCCATGGCGGTGCCGGCGATCAGCGCGATCCAGCCGGGCTCGGCGCCGCTTCGGTCATGGACCAGCCAGGCAGCACCGATCGCCGCGGCGATCACCAGGACGTCCAGGCCAAGCTCCAGGAGCTCGCGCCGCCAGCGCCGGGCGGTCATGACCATGGCCCGCCAGGCGATCAGAAGGTAGCCCAAAAGCGGCTGCGCGGCTCGGAACACGGCGACCGCGGCGAGCGAGGCCGGGCTCAGCAGGAACAAAGCGAGCAGGACCAGCACGGCCTCCAGCAGATAGGCCTGAAACGCGACCTCGGAGCGGCCGAGCGCGTTGAGCGCGACGTGGTCCATCAGCCGGCGAAGCTGAATCACGGCGCCGACCGCCAGGATCTGGGTCGCGGCCCCCGCCGGCAGCCACGCCTCGCCGAGGATCAGCCGGATGATGTCGGTGCCGAACACGGCGATTGCAAGCAGGCCGGGGAACACCGCCGGCACCAGCCAGCCATTCGCCTCGCGCACCACCTCGCCGAGCCTCTCCGCCCGATCCTGCACTTTGGCGAAATGGGACAGCGAAACGTGGTAGAGCGCGTTGGTGACGGTGCGCTGCACCGTGTCGATAATCCGATCCGCGAGCCCCCAGTAGCCGGCCGCGGTGACGCCGCTCACCCGGCCGACATAGAAGAGGAGCAGCCGCTGGGCGAACTGGATGACGAACTGGGTCGCGATGATCGAGGCGGTGAAGGCGAACAGCGGGCGAAGGAGGCCGAAAGCGAGGCTCGGCCGGGGCGCGAACGGCGTGCGCCAGAGCATGATCACGAGGCCGATGACGCTGGTGACCAGCTGCTGGCCGACCATGCTCCAGACACCGAAGCCCCAGAACGCCATGGCGACGCCGATGAGGGCGCCGAGCGCCCGCGCGCTCAGATATTGCAGGGTCACCAGGCGGAAATCGAGGGCGCGCCGGCGTTCCGCGATCAGGATCGCGACCACCGCGTCCGGAATCAGGGTGACGGCGAACGCGGTGAAGACCGGCGCGAGCTCCGGTGCGCCATAGTAGCCGGCGAGCGGATCCGCCATCAGGGCGCAGAGGGCGAACGCTATGAACGCCAGCCCGAGCGCCGCCGTCCAGGCCGCGTTCACGTGACGGTCGTCGACGTCGGGATCGCGGACCAGCGCGTCGTGGAAGAGACTGCCCAGCACCACGGTCAGGATCTGCACCGTGCCGAGACCGAGCGCACCGAGCCCGAATTCGGTCGGTCCGATCAGTCGGGCGATGCCGAGCAGCGCCACGACCGAGACGAGAACCGAGGACAAGGCCTCGATGCCCGCCCAGCCGACGTTCTTCAGCCCGGCGAACCGGCTTTCACCGCTCATCGACGCTCCAGCCGCACCCGTGCCGCCCTCCGCGTTCAGCCCGCCTGCCGCTCGGGCATGGCAAAGCCATCGATCGCCCGCTGATAACATGCGCGCGCGCGCTCGGCGACGAAATCGGGGGACATGCCACCCGGGCCGCGCGCCGCCTCGGCGCTGGCCGCCGCCAGACGGCGGGCAAGGTCCGGATTGGAGAGAACCTCGGCGACGGCACCGGCCAGCGCCTCGGGATCGCCCGGCGGCACCACCAGCCCCATCCCGGTGGCGCGCACCAGCTCGCCGATTTCGCCGACGTCGCTGACCACGGCCGGCCGCCCGAAGGCCGCGGCCAGCGCCAGAATGCCGCTCTGCGAGGCCTCGATATAAGGCAGCACGACGAGCTCGGTGTTCAAGAAGAGCTCCGCCACCTCAGGGTCGGGGATATAAGTGTCCCGAAGCCGGATATGATCGGCGGCGAGCTCGGCTCTGATATCCTCGAGCGCCGGGCCGCGGCCCGCGACCACGAGCTCGAGCCCGGGCACAGTCTCCTTCAGGCCCGCTGCCGCTTTCAGAAGCACCGGCAGCCCCTTGTAGGCCATGACCCGGCCAAAAAACAGGATGTTGCGGCGTCCGTCCTTCGGTCTCGGCGTCAGACTCTGGCGCTTGGCAAGCTCCGCGTAACGCATGAGCGCGACATGGGGGAGAACGTCGATGTCGTCCGGCGAGCGGCCGATGCGCCGGATCAGCGCCTTCCTGATGTTGTCGCCATGGACGATCAGCCGCGTGGCCGAGAGGTTGAAGCGGTCGATCACGAAGCGCGGCATCACCCCGCTCTCGGTGTCGCCCGGATGGGGTTCGGCATCATGCACGGTGATCACCGTGGGCCGTCCGCCGATGAGATAGGGCAGCAGATTGAGCCAGACGACGTCGTCGCCGAGGAAATGCACGACATCGACGTCTCGCTGACGGATCAGCTGACGCATCTGTCGGAGCAGATTGATGTTGGCGAGGCTCCGATGTCTCGGCCAGGCCAGACGGCTCAGCCGCACCCGCGGATCGAGAAAGTGCTCCCGGTCGCCGAGCGCGCGATCGGCGGCCAGGAAATCGACCTCGCCGATGGATGCCACGGCGTTGACGTAGTCCAGGCAGTAATCGATGGGGAAACTCTGAACGCAGGCGATACGCATGCTCATCCCTGTAGTTACAGTGCCCGTGGAGCCAGAACGTAAAACAGTCTCTGTCGCGAGGCCGCCAGCCAAATGCGGTCCCCGGACAGCCGGTCGGCGGCGCAGCGATCGTTACGACGATCGCATTACCTCGCTATCACTCGCAGCGTCAGATTTGAAACCGGTGGCGTACTGATTGTACTTGTCCTGATAGGCCAGCCGGTCGGCATCCTCATATTTCAAATGTTCCCGAAGATTGACCTGAGTCAGGACGACGCCGATGATTTTCGCGTCCATCCGCTCGAGGTCACGCAAGGCCGCGCGCGCAGCCGAGCGCTCGGTGGTCTTCCAGCGGACGACGAACAGAGTTTCGTCCGACAGATCAACGAGCGTCCTGGTTTCGGAAACCGCCATGATCGGCGCCGCATCGATGATGACCAGATCGTAGCGCGGCCGCACCGCCTCCAGAAGCTGGCCCATGCGCTCGCCGCGCATCAGGCTGAAGGCGTCCTCGACCGGCCCGAAGCCGAGCATGATGTCGACGCCGCTGTCGGGCTCGGTGGCGATCGCGTCGTCGGCGTAATGCACCTTGCCCTTCAGGATGTCGACGAGGCCCGCTTTGGGCGTGACCTTGGCCATGCCCTCCTGCATGCCGGGCTTGCGCAGATCACCCTCGATCAGGAGCGTTTTCAGCCCGCTGGTCGCCGCCTGTCGAGCGAGGCTGAGCGAGACCGTGCTCTTGCCTTCGTCGGGAAAGCTGGAGGTGACGGCCAGCACCTTGGCCGATTCGCGCCCGTCCCGCGCGGCCTTCGGCAGAACGGTATAGACGAGCGTGCGCACGGCCTCGGTCAGCCCGTAGGCCTCGAGTACCTCCCAGCGCTCGTTCCTGGGTCCGCCGCCGGTGTTCACGGACGGGATCAGCCCGAGCACGGGATGGCCGAGATCGCGTTCCGCTTCGAGCGCGTTCTGGTAGCCGGGACGGAACAGCTCGAGCAGGAAAGCGAGGCCGATGCCGGCCGCGCAAGATCCGGCCGCCGTGAAGCCGAGCAGCAGCAGGCCGCTGGTGTTGCTCGGCCGTGTGGGAATCTGGGCGGGCCCGATGATGCGCGCCGAGTCCAGGATCAGCTTTTCCTGCTCGCGCGCCCGCTGATAGCGCTCCAGCATGGTCTCGTAGACCCGCCTCGGCGCTTCGGCGTCCCGCTCCAGCTCCTTGAGCCGGATGCGGCTGGTCTGGGAGCTGGCGAGCTCGGACTGGGACTCCGCGAGCTGGGCCTTGATCGTCTCGAAGCGGTTCTCGGCGACCGCCACTTCGAGCTGAAGCTGCTCGACGATCCGGCCGATCTCCCGCTGGATCGACTCGCGCACGTCGCCGAGCTCGGCCTTGGCGTTGGTCATGATCGGGTGGTTCTTGCCGAACCGGGTCGAAAGATCCGCTATATTCCGCCGGATTTCGGTTTCCTGCCCGCGCAGCGAGTTGATGACCGGCGAGGTCTGCACCTCCCGGATGCTGCCCAGCGCCCTGCCCTGACGTACGGCGTCGTCGGCCTGGGACAGACGGGACTCGGCGTCGGTCAGGGTCAGCTTGGCCTCCGTAAGCTGCTGGGCGAGCGTGTTGTAGCGCTGCTCGGCCGGCGAGGTGCCGCTGACCGCATAGAGATCGGAATCGGCCCGGAAACTCTCGATCTCCCGCTCCTGCGTCTTCAGCCAGGTCGCCAGCTCCTCGACGCTCCGCCCGAGATGCTCCGCGGTCTCGGTGAGCGCCTGCCGCCTGGATTGCAGCCGGTCGGCGAGGTAGACTTCAGCGATGGTGTTGGCGACGAGCGCGGCTTCCGCCGGATCGGTGGATCGGTAGCCGACGCTCAGCACATAGGCGAGCGGATCACGCTCGATCTGCAGCCGCCTGCGAAAGCTGTCGAGCCGTTCGACCGTCACGATCGCCGAGGTCCTGTCGTCTTTCGAGTTTGCCGACGCCACGCCGAGCCAGTTGGAAACCGATGCGATCAGACCCGGCGTCTCCTGCTCGAAG
>CBDCTL010000004.1:0-168758 GCA_965222015.1 Geminicoccaceae bacterium | reverse complement strand
CCGGCACGGTCGCCGTCGGGAAGCCGTGGATCGCGAGCAGCTTGATCCAGCGATCGCCGAGAATCGGCTCCAGGCCGGGCAGAAGATCGGTGTCATATATAAAGGAGTCGAGAAGCTGCACGCCCTCGGGCGGTCGAACATTGATCGGCGACCAGGAGATGCAGTCGTGGAGGTAGGTCAGCGTCGCGCCGTCATCGAGCGGCTCGATCATCGGCAGCACGGTGGCGAGCAGATCGGTGATCTGCCGGACGGTCTCGCGATAGGTCGCGACCTGCTCGCCGACCCGTCGGCTCGGATTGGCCGGCTTGTTCTCGAACAGCCAGCCGGAAGCCTTCGCCGAACGGTCTTCGGGGATGAGATAGGAGAGCGTGAGAAAATACTCGCTCACCAGTTTGGTGCCGCTCTCGGCGAACAGCTGACGGCGCTCCTCGTCGATCAGCCAGGCGGCCGGCGGCTCCTGGATCACGTCGGGATACTCGTTCGAGATCCGACGCCGCGCCTCGACATGCAGCGCCCAGCCGGAGCCGAGACGGCGAAGGGCGTTGTTGATCCGCGCCATGGTCGCGGCGAGCTCGCTTGTCGTCGAGCTATCCAGATCCGGTCCGCGAAAGCGGAAGGTCGTCTGGAGCGAGCCGTCCTTGTTCAGGACGATGCCGGGGGCAATCAGCGCACCCCAGACGATCAGGTCAGAAAGACGCCCATGGTGCCTATTATAAGAAGTCATGGCATCAAGCCTCGTAGAACGCCTTTTCGCGAAGATGCCGCTTCAGCACGTCCAGCCACCAGGCGTCCTGCCGGGTAAGCCAGACGGCGATGCTGTGGGCGAGCAACCCGAGCGGCAGCGCCAGCCAAAGCTGGCGCAAGCCGAGGCCGACCACCGCGCAAAGCGTCATGTTCAGGATCGCGAAAGCGCGCGGTGTGCCAGCCAGGAGGATCGGCGTGGTCAGGCTGCTATGCAGCGGCACGGCGTTGTCGTCGTGGTCGGTCATCAGAAGGTTGCCGCGCCGGCAAAGCCGAAGAAGCCGGGAAAAAAGCTGACCGCAGCGACCGCGACCGACAGGCCGAACACGGCTTGCAGCAGACGCCGGGCGCCAGCGCTCACCTCGGTCAGCGCCATCATCAAGCCGGCGACGACGATCGAGATGATCAGGAAGGTCTGCAACACCGGCCCGGTCAGGCTGTTGGTGATGGTCTCCAGCGGCTGCTCCCAGGGGAGCCCGCTCTGCGCGGCCAAAGCCTGGCCGGCGGACATGGTAAGAAGCGTGCCTGCGGCAAGAATGCGCACGATCATGACGATACCCTTTCATGCTGGGGAGAGGGCCGAAGCGGCAGCGCCTCGGCCGGATGGGTGAGATCGCGGCGGCGGTAGCCGCCGGCATCGTAGCCGTCGACGGCCACGATCTCGTCGATCCTCCGGCCCTTGGGCAGGCGGCGGATATGGACCACGAGGTCGATCGCCTGGCCGATCAGCCGATGCGGCGTCTGGCTGGTGACCTCGCTCAGAAGATCTTCGAGACGGTGCAGCGCCTCGCCGCCGCTATTGGCATGGACCGTGCCGAGGCCGCCGTCATGGCCGGTGTTCCAGGCCTTCAGCATCTCCAGCGCCGCGGCGCCGTCCCGGATCTCGCCGACCACGATGCGATCCGGCCGAAGCCGGAGCGTGGTCTGCACCAGATCGCGGATGGTGATCCGGGGCTCGGTGCGCTTGGTCAGAAGCTGGACCTTGTCGCGCGCGGCGCATTGCAGCTCGACGGTGTCCTCGATCAGTATGACGCGGTCATCGCCGATGACGGACTCGGCGAGCAGCGCATTGAGAAACGTGGTCTTGCCGGACGACGTGCCGCCGCTCACCAGAATGTTCTTGCGCTCGACAAGCGCCGTCCGCAGCAACTCCGCCTGCGCGGCGGTCATCATGCCGTTCTCGACATAGTCGTTGAGGCGGAAGATCACGTCCGGCCGCTTCCGAATGGTGAAAGTCGGCGCCGCGGTCAGCGGCGGCAACACGCCCTGAAAGCGCTCGCCAGTCGTCGGGATGGTGCCGGCGACCAGCGGCCGATCCTCGCTCACCGTCTCGCCGATGTGGTAGGCGACCAGCCGGATGATCGCCTCGGCGGAGCCGGGCGGCATCATGTAGGAGGTCTCGACCCGTCCCTTGTCGAGGGTGTCGAGGCGCACCCGACCGCAATCATTGACCATGACCTCGACCACCAGCGGACAATCCAGAGCCTCCCGGATGGCGGGGCCGAGCTGGGCGTGAAAGGCGTCGATCAGACGTTGTTCGGTTGTCGGGCGCATGGCGCTTTCCTCCGATGGTCTGATCCCTAGATGACGAAAATCGGAAAATTATTCCCTGGAAAGAGAATTTTTTTGATCTTCACACAGCCATTAGGTGAAATCTTGCCGACAACTTGTCTATGACAGCAGCGACAGCAATGCCAAATGAAGCGACAGCGACGCGCCAACATCGCGCGTCAAGGCAAGCCGACAGCTGTCGGCGATCATGCAATCGGCCTTGACTCGCAATCCTTTAGCGCCTGACAGCTTGGCATCCGTCGTTGCTGACGAGACTGAAGCCGATAGCTCATCCGAGATACAGGCGGCGGAAAGAAACCGGCGGCCGCGAGGCCGCCGGCGATTTGGCGCCGCTCATGCGGCGCGTTCGAAGGTCGCTGTCGCGCCGGCCTGGCGAGCATGCAGGAAATCGACAGCGCGCTGCGCATGACTGGCGGCGGAAAAGATCGCCCTCTTGTCATTCTTCAGGACCTCCAGCCAGGACGCCAGGTAAGAAGCGTGATCCTCGCGCGGCTCCAGGTCGAGGCCGAGGTCGGCCGCGAGAAAGGCCGAGCCGAGCTCGGCGACCAGTTCCTCGCGCGCATAGCCTTCATCGCCCCAGGCCTTGCGACCAAAATCGCGATCGAGGCGGGAAGAATGGCGAGTCCAATGAACTGTCTCATGGCCTAATGTGGCGTAGAAGCTCTCGGCATCCTTGAAGCTCTCGAAGGGCGGCATCTGCACATAGTCGGGCTGCAGCGCATAGAAAGCCCGGTTGCCGCCGTGGCGGATGTCGACGCCAAGCGAGGCAAAAAACTGCTCGGCATGGTCGATGCGCTCCACCGGATCGAGCACCGGCTCGGCAAGTGCGTAGTATTCCTTCGAGAGGCCGTCTATCTGCTCGACGTTGAACGCGGTATAACCCTTCATGAACGGAATTTCCTGCTCCACCTCCTCGCCCGTCGCTTCGTCGGTCTCGGTCTTCGTGATGGTGTTGGCGTAGACCACCAGCGATCCCTTGGAGCCCTTCCGCACCTGGCCGCCGAGCTCCTGCGCCTGTCGATAGGTCATCCATATCGGCGCCGCGAAACCCTGCTCCATCGCGGAGGCCCAGAGCATGATGATATTTATGCCGCGATAGGCCTCGCCATTGTGCCGAAGGGGTCGCGTGATGCGTCCGGCGGCGTGCTCGGCGTTCCAGGGCTTCATCCAGGGACGGACACCCTTCTCAAGGTCGGCGACAATCTTGTCGGTGACACGGCTGTAGACATTGGGCTTGCTGCTCATGGCGTTTCCTTTTGCGTTGAAAAGCGGCTGCACATGCAGCCGACTAGGCGCGCGCCAATGAGCGGGGGAACGGCGTCAAGTCCGGTCCCGGCCGAGGGGGATCACCCATCCGCAGCGAAAGCGGAGGGCGGCTCGAACGAGCCGTCTTGCAGGCCCGTCAGGGCCGAAAGATGGGGAAACCGCCGGGATCGCCCGCAAAGCGGGCTTGGGCTTGACGACGAGGGGGCCGCAGGCCCCAAAGAGCCTTCGTAGTGGCCCTTCTATGAGGATCAATTCGATTACGACTGTCTGACTGCGATCCGAAACTGATCACAAGGGCTGCTATCCAAGAGCAAAATTGACTCAACGTCGGCCACCAAAAGCGTTATTCCATCATTCGCAGTGTGATCCGGCGGGCGTGACCTTATCTGAGATCATGCCTTGCCTTGTTGCCGTCTATTGGATTGGAGGCCACAGCGTAGTGGCGAACGAAGCCTTTGCACGGGTGAAGATCGATCGGCTTTTGTCAGATATCGATTGGTCGCTAGTGGATGGCCAAAGCGTGCACTTTGAGTATCCGCTCGATGATGGCGGCCGAGCTGACTATGTTCTCTTCGACCGACAAGGCAGAGGTTTAGCTGTTCTTGAAGCCAAGAGCACGTCGGTGAGTTTGAGCGCCGGCGAAAAGCAGGGTCGTCGGTATGCCGATGAACTAGGAGTCCCTTTCATCTTTCTCTCAAATGGGGAAGAGGTCTGGTTCTGTGACAAAGATCAAGACGCACATTTCCGCCAAGTCGAAACTGTCTTTACCCAAGACGACCTAATTCGCAGGAAGGCAGCAAGGGAGCTGCGCCGAAGCCCGCTGGACGTTCCAATCGACGGTCGAATTGCAGGTGGTGGGGGGCGGATCTACCAGAGGGCCTGTATTGATACGTTATGTCGTGAGATCGTAAGTGGTCGACGGAAAATGCTGGTCGAAATGGCGACTGGCACCGGAAAGACCCGCACGGCAGCAGCATTGCTTAAGCGCTTGTTTGAAGCGAACTGGTCGACCCGAGCTCTTTTCGTCGTAGATCGCAATACGCTGGCTATCCAAGCTGAAGATGCCTTCGCTGAGCATCTGCCGCACCTACCCTGCTATAGGGTTCCTCGAACGGGTAGGCGCTTTCAAGATGAAAAGCGTATTACGATCGTCACGCTGCAAACGTTGGTCAACGAATACGAGAAGTATTCGGCCGGCTATTTTGATCTGATCATCATAGATGAATGTCACCGTAGTATTTACGGCAAATGGCGACGTGCGCTCGATCACTTTGACGGGATCAAGATTGGCCTCACAGCTACGCCCTGCATAATGCCTGAGGGACAAGAAATTGATGACGAAGATCGCATCGCTGTTCGCGATACGATGCGTTTTTTTGGCGTCGACAGGCCCACTTACAGTTACACCATGTCCGAAGCGATCGCCGACGAGCACTTGGTGCCCTACGAGATTTATCGCGCGATGACGGTGCGCACCGCAGCCTCGAACGGCTTCGCCGTCGAACGAGAAGAAATCGATTGGGACTCGCTCGACGATGCGACGCGAGCCGAACTGGATCTGCTGTTTGCTGAGCAAGACCCCCTAGTCGTTGACCCAACGGCACTTGAACGCCGCTTTACAATTCCAGAGCGCAACCGAGCCATCGTTCGAGAATTTCGGTCAGTGCTGGAAAACGGCTACACTGGACCAAATGGAGTGCGCCGAGCTCCGGACTGGGGCAAGACCATCGTCTTTGCGGTGACAAAGAAGCATGCCGAGACGTTGGCTCGGATGTTTGACGAGGCGTTTGCCGATAAGAAACCCGCCCCAAATGTTCGCTATGCCGACTTCGTTATCTCCGGCGTCGGTGCAGACGATACGGTAGACGGACAGGCTAAGATCAAGCGGTTCAAACGAGAAGAATTTCCGCAGATCCTCGTCAGCGTGAATATGCTGGACACCGGATTTGATTGTCCCGACGTGCGCAATTTAGTTCTGGCACGCTTTACCCATAGCACGATCCTCTATCAACAGATGCGCGGTCGCGGCAGCAGGCTTTCGCCGGGGAAAGATCGTTTCACGATGTTTGACTTCAGCGGCGTCACCCTGCGACACGGTGACACCGAAGAGTCAGGTGAGGGCGGTGTGGTCGTTGTTCGCCCGGAAACCGCGCCTCAAAGCAGTACCCGCCGCATGCTGACGCTCGACATCCATGACGAGATTGACGCAGCGACGCGTGAATGGGTGACGGTCGACGAGAATGGCCGCGCGTTCATGGATGTGGATGAAACGCTTTCCGAGACGCTGGGTGCTGCATTTGAGGCTTGGCTCGACGATCAACCCTTCAACAGCGATCAACTCCGCTTGCTGCATTTGGTGAAAGAGCAGATCAAGGCAAACGCTGCCGAGATAACTCAATTCGACAGCTGGCGTTTTGATGCTCCTCCCTTGTCAATGAATGGTGGCTTCGAGCGGGCTCGTGCCGTATTCGGTGGCGAGGCTGAGCTTGAAGGCGTGTTGGCTGCCATGAACCAAGCCGTATTCGACGTTCTAGCACACGATGCGGCCGAAACGGTCCGAACAGGACAAGATCCCTCACCCAACTAGAGACAGCAGATGCCGCTAACGCCTGAAATGCGCCGCAAGGTCGATCAAATTCGAGACTATCTCTACGGCGGCGGATATCCCGATCCATTGTCGAACGCCGAACAGCTGAGCTTTCTATTCTTTTTCTACATGATCGAGGGCATCGACAGCGCCAATCTTCGCCAAGCCAAAGCAACGGGTCGAGACTACAAATCGCTGTTTTCTGACGATTGGGTGATCCGCAATCCGCTCAACGCGCCTGATAAAGAGACCAAGACGTTGCCAAGGGAACGCATGCGCTGGTCTTCCTGGGCCAATGTTCTGACTGGCGATCAGCTGGTTACCTGGGTGCGTGATGAGGTATTTCCGTTCTTCGCCGAGATCGGTGACACCTACGGCATGAGCTTCATGGCCCAAGCTCGACTATCGATTGACGATCCGACGGTGCTTGCTCAGGTGCTCTCACTGATCAACGACCTGCAACTCGATCAGGCAGATCCGGACAGCAAGGGCGATCTTTTCGAGCATGTGTTGCGACAAATAAAACAGGCCGGCGAACTTGGGCAATTTCGCACCCCGCGCCATCTGATTCGTACCATAGTCGAACTGATCGATCCCAAGATTGGTGAGACCGTATATGACCCGGCGGCGGGCACAGCCGGATTTCTTGTCGCTGCCTACGAGCATATCCGTCTAGCCAATTCTTCCGAGAACGGTCGCGAGCGAACAACTCTCGAAGGGAAGACCTTCGAGCGAGGCTATGGCGATCGGCTGAATGACGCTCAGTGGCGACAGCTCCGAACGGCCACATTCTATGGCAATGACGTTGACCCAAAGATGGTCAGCCTAGCTTCGATGAATCTTGCTCTTCGAGGCCTGCCGGACGTCCGCATTCTCAAGCGCAACGTCCTGACCACCAGCTTTGACCGTCAAATAAAGGCCGAGCTCAGCCTGCCGCTGGATGGCTACGATGTCATACTTGCCAATCCGCCGTTCTCAGGTCGCCTCGATAAGGATCGCATCGTCGATGATGTCAAGATTGGAAGTAGCACATCTACTGAGTTGCTCTTTATTAAATACATGATCGACAATCTGAAACCGGACGGACGCTGCGGCGTCGTTGTGCCCGAGGGAGTGCTCTTCGGTTCGACAGGTGCACATAAGGAATTGCGGCGCATTCTCCTGCAGAACAATCGTGTCGAAGCTATCCTGTCATTGCCAGGCGGAGTTTTTCAACCCTATTCGGGTGTCAAGACATCGGTGCTGATCTTCACCAAAGGTGGCTCGACCGATTGGGTAATGTTCCTGCATGCTGACAATGATGGCTTCAAGCTCGATGCGAATCATGATCAGCCTATCGAATATGACGACTTGCCCGGGCTCATTGCTGCCTTCAAAAGTCGCGGCGATAGGCAACGAGATTGGCAGTCACGCGATGCCGGAGAACCGTGGCATGAAAAGTGGTGGTTTGCGCGTCGCGATGAGATCGAGCGACTGGATTGGAATCTCTCAGCAACGCGGTATCGGCCAGAGTTTGACGAGATTCTAGAACACCGTGACCCGCGAGAATTACTGACAGAGCTGAGGCAGGAAGCGAGTGCAGTACTCGATGAGATTGATAGCTTAGCATCCGTTCTCAAAGCTGGGGCGGTGTGAACATGTGGCCCCAAGTTATCTTGTCCGATGTAGCGCACTTTGACAGCGGCGGGACACCGAGCAAAAATAATCCAGCATATTGGAACGGGGATATTCCTTGGATCTCACCAAAGGATGTGAAATCAAGCAGCATTGACGATTCGATTGACAAGATTACCTTTGAGGCATCCGAAAGAAGTGCGGCTAAAATAGTAGGGCCGAACTCTATTCTCGCGGTCGTTAGGTCAGGAATTCTTGCACATACTTTTCCAGTCGCCTCCATTAAGAGGGAAGTGTCGTTCAATCAGGACATCAAAGCTATAACGCCAAAGAACGGCTCATTGTTACCGTCATTTCTCTTCTGGTTACTTAAAAGCAAGGAAAGCTATATTCTTAGATCCGGAGTAAAGAAGGGCGCAACCGTTCATAGCTTAACGAGCGGTTTTCTCGAAAATCTTCAATTTGAACTCCCAAGTGTTGAGGAACAACGCCGCATCGTTTCAATATTGGATCGAGCATCAACGATAAGACGTCGAGCACATACTGCTCATGTAAAGGCAAGGGCCTTAATTCCAGCTCTGTTTATGCAGATGTTTGGCGATCCGGCTGAGAATCCAAACGGATGGCCTAGAGTAGCGCTCGGAGAGCTAATGCGGCGGGTCTCTGGTGGAAAGAATGTTCAATCAGGGAGTGGATCAAGCCCCTACCGAATAATGAAAGTCAGTGCTGTAACATCGGGTATCTTGAAGGCAGAAGAGTCAAAGCCCGCACCTGATAGCTATCGACCTAAACCAGATCACTATGTGCGCGACAGCGATTTCTTGTTCTCCAGAGCAAATACCAGCGCGCTTGTAGGTGCCACAGCCATAGCTAATGACCCCCCACCAGGCTTACTTCTACCCGATAAAATATGGCGAATAGAATGGGAAGAAGATCGCATTGACCGGCAATATGCTCACTCTCTTCTATGGACATCGGAGATTCGTCGTGTATTTGAAAGAATTGCTACCGGAACTAGTGATAGTATGAAGAACATCTCGCAAGCCAAACTTAAGCAAATCCTAATTCCGCTTGCGCCGATCGACCTTCAGTTAGCATTTAAAGAACATGCTCGAAGGATTTCGCAGATTGCTCGTTCTCTAGAGGAGGCCTCGGTTAAGGCCGAAGCACTGGCATCTTCTCTCTTAGCTGAAGCTTTCGATTGATGCTTGATCGACTGCAGACATCTTGGCGATATGTTGGTAGGGAGGTCTGGCGTCCTCTTTTTAAACGATACGAACAGCCATTTCCAGACCTCCCCATTACGATCGTCCGCACGTTGCTGGACAGGCCTCGCGGTATGCGTTCGCTATTTCGTGAGGCAAATCAGTTTTCTGACCTAGATCAGATGCGGAAGGATGTGGCGACGTATCTCGATTCGCCCACCGATGCTCGCTCGGCATTGCGACGGATCAAGCCAGAGTTTTTCATAAGTGGCTTCGCGATTGCTCAACTGCTCACGGAAGTCGATGAAGCGCTAGACGACTATTTCGATGATGGTCTTAAAGCTTATTATCGTAAACGTATCGAACGCTTCATCGAGCGCCACCAGCTACCCTACAGGCTCGATCTCAATCCGTTGAAGCTAACGCTGCTGCTGACCGGTGAAATTGAAACTTTGTATCAAGCACTCGATAGCAAGGCCGCTGCCAACGAGGCGATACGCGAGGCATTGATCGCTTTCGAACATGCTTGGGAACGCCAGTCCACCGAGTGGAGTCCGATCAACGCTAAGGCAGCAATTCGGCAGGCGGTATTGCTGGCTGAAAATATGCTCGTAGCTGCCGACGGACGCGCCAATGAATTCTATCAGGCACTCCAAAACATGCGTCGGGAAAATCGCTTCCCAAGCAACGATTTCGCTAACATCTTTGACCGGGCTTATACCTTCGCGAATACGTATCCGAATATACGCCATGGTGGCGATGCAAGGCTTGTGAAGCGGGAGCTTCGAAAAGAAGACATTATGCTGTCGGCTCTAGTGTTCTTCGGCCTATCGGCATGTGCGCATGATCTCTACGCCGAGCAGCAGGCCTAGTTCAGTGCTCGACCTTGCATCGTTTTCGATTGGTTTGTTGAGATCTAACTCGTGGAACTTCGGGGGATGACGTCAACTGGGATGCCAACATACAAAGACTTGCTTTGGCCTACGCTGAAGGTCTTGGAGCAGAATGGCGGATCGTCGTCCAATGAAGAGCTTTCTGAAAGCGTAGCGAGTTTCCTCCAGCTGCCAGACGACGTCTTGGAGACGCCACACAATGGCGGCTCGATCTCGGAAGTCGATTATCGTGCCGCATGGGCGCGCACGCATCTGAAGATGATCGGCGCCGTCGAGAACAGCAATCGCGGCGTTTGGGCAATCACCGACTCAGGCAAGCGCATACCCTCGGAGACAGTTGCCCGAGAGCTCGTGAAGCAGGCGAGACAAGAACGCCGAAAGGTCCGCAAGCAGCAGAAGCAGTGTGCTCAATTAGAGGACATCGAGGAAAATCCTGATGTAGATGAATCATGGGATGAAACGCTGCTTTCGATCCTGCGAGGTCTGTCGCCCTCTGCCTTCGAGCGCCTGTGCCAACGGGTCCTGCGCGAGGCAGGTTTCACAAAGGTTGAGGTCACGGGACGGTCAGGCGACGGCGGCATCGACGGCGTCGGGGTCCTCAGAGTCAATCTCCTCTCATTCCATGTAAGATTTCAGTGTAAGAAATACGCCAATGCCGTGGGTGCTCCAGAAATTCGTGACTTTCGTGGCGCAATGGTGGGCCGGGCGGACAAAGGACTATTGATGACCACGGGCCGATTCACGAAAGATGCAGAAAGAGAAGCCGTGAGAGACGGCGCGCCCGCGATCGATCTAATCGATGGGGTTGAGCTATGCGAGCTGCTTCGAAAGCTGGGTCTGGGAATTAAGACAGAGGTAGTCGAAAAAGTGACTGTGCAGGAAGACTTCTTCGGCTCTTTATAGAATAGCTCAGAAAAGCGCAATTCAATACTAAGCTGAGTGAGCGGAATGAAAACGCGCCATCCCGCTCACAGATGAACTTACTTCAGAGATGGCTTGAGAGGCTCACCTGTTGCCGGTCACGACGCTATCCAAGCGTCCGTCAGGAACTCGACTAACACGGTATGTCGAATGGCCGATCAGCTCGCCACCAGGAGCTGCTGCGCCGGCGCAACGCTAACCGCATCCTTGGACTGCTGAGAAACCATCTCTTGAGATCGCTTGTTCTTCGCCTTGCGCTCCAACGCTCCTAGTTCCGTCAGACGGACAAACTCGACGACGAAATCGACATCAATTGCTCCAGCAGGCATTGGCTTCCGCGATCCCAGGTTGGTTGTTAATGGGCCGATTCCCTAACGATAGCCAAGAGTTATAAAGAAATTCCTAGTGCTGTCGAGAATGAGCTAAAAAAATTTGTTCGCCTCAAAGGCTGCGATTGAGCGAACAAATTGCCTACATGTCCCACCAAATTTCAACTTTGAGATGAAGGTTAATTTTTGACCTGCGCCGACTTGTCGCAATCTGAGGGTGTCCGTCAGCAGCATCGGCTAGCGGCGGATACAGTCTCCAGTTATCGGGGAGCGGCTCTGATGCCACTTATGCCATCTCCATTCATTCTATAAAAATCGTCAACCTTGAGTTTATGTTGCGCAAAATCAACATTGCGTGGTCATCGTTTGGCTTAGAACGTTTTTCATGAATCCGAGATCTGCGCCGAGATAAAATGCCGACGATCCAACGCTGTTCTTTAGCAATTCGATGGCTGTTGGCATGCAGACGACCAAATTAGGCAGATGCGGAGCTAGATATTGCCGAGCCGTATCTTGAGCAATGATCTCGCCAGGCTCGAGAGAATCAAAGTTAGCGCAATCTCGACTAAATTTGAAAGCACTACCTTCAACCCGCATCTGGTCCAGGATACCGATATGCCTTTGGGTATATGATCGCCGTTCCATCTCGATCTGGACTTCAGGCTTGATCATCTGCAACTGATTCAGCACACGGCAGGCAATATCAGCGGCCGTACCTCGACTTTCTGGGTCTTGATGCTGTCCAACCTCTACCATTATGCCCGTCCGCCCTTGGCGTGCGAGCCAACTGGTTGCTGTACATGCAAGAAAGCGTTCGAGCCCAAATAGCTGTGTAATGGGGAGATTCAGGGCCAAGTCTAGATAAGGTGATCGCCTCTCTGGCACGATTACAAAGGGCTCAGTGCGAGCCGATGTCGAATGAAAATCGATCAAGATATCAAGGTTTGGGAGAAAGCTCTTGAGGGTACTGCACCTTGCGTGATCGGCGCTGAGTCCCGAGTCATCATTCAATAGATCGTCGTCGAATAAACGGTTGATGTCATAGATGAGACTGCGCGTCGATCCGTTGGGTTGAAAGCATGCTTCCGGATGACCGATGATAAGAAAGATATTCCCTCGCGCGGGTATTCCGATTCGGCGTGCAAGATCCCACACGCCATAGCCAGCGTGTTCGTTACCATGCAGCATGCCCATGAGGCCGATATTTGGACCGGGTTTGTCTCCATAAAGAACATTTATGCCGCGAATGCCGGTAGGGTCGCCAACCTGCTGAAGTTCTCGCTCAATGTGCTGTGAAGTCATGCTGACCTTTGTCGTGTTGCGCAGAAGGAGTGGGGCCGATTAAGTTCCACAAACGCTCAGCATTTAACAAAAAAAAGGCGATGCCAAGAGTTTGCTTTTGACGCATTTGGTTCGTAGAATCTTCGCGATGATGCTTATAGGTGTCAACTTCGCAGTTATATTCTGTTTTTTTAGCCGGTCTCTTATTCGCATAGTTTTTTTTGTTCGAATGGCCTCGATTTACTCGAAACTCGATGAGCGCTATTTTTGCCAACTACTGTGAAGGGTGGAAGAGAGGGACTATGCGAGCATCTCAAAATCGATTATACACGCTGCTCTTGGTCGATGTTGCATGCTGAATCGGGAGGCATAACGCCTTGATTCGCCATAATAAGCCCTATGTCTTTACGATGCTGGCACCAGCAACCTCGTGCAATCAAAGGTGCCCACGTTGCTATCTGACGGAGATAAGACGCGAGCCAGTCGAATCCTTTGCGTTGAAACCTCATCATTTTTCACAGGCCGTTGATGAATTGATGAATTCGGGAGCAAACGTGTTAACGGTCTGTTTTCAGGGCTATGAGGTAACCCTGCCGCAATCCTGGCCATATGTGGAAGCCGTCTTCTCACATAGCGGAGCAAGTGACACCCGACGGTGCTTCATCACGAACGGGATGCGGCTCCATGCATTGATCGATCAAATTATCCACGTCGATCCTACCAGGATCGCGGTTAGCCTAGACGGTGCCGATAGTGCAACTAACGACCGACATCGCGGAGTGGAAGGTGCATGGGAGCGAACCCTGAAGAGCATGGACCTTTTTATTCGTGCGGAGCCTTCGATGCAGGAGAGGCTCATGGTCGCGTCGGTTCTTTACGAAGAGTCAAACTTTGCCTCGCTTCTCCGGATGCCAGCCCTTATGGCGGATCGCGGTATAACGAGTTGGTGTCTAGGTCTAGAAGTCGCTGGGGGAGATGCTGGAGAGATTCGACTTGCTGAAGATCCAGACAAACTAATAGATCAGCTCAGCATGCTCGATCACGCAGCTCAGGAAAGTGGCATCTCGTTCTTCGTTGGCGACGAGTTTAGTCTCATCGAGATGTATGATATTGATCGCTCCTTTATCAAAAGGCTCCCCAATAGTGTTGAGTTCCTTCGACTTTTGCCTTCAGGGCATCTTTATTGCGGCAAAGAGGCCATGCGCCATAGCGCCCGCCCTAATGATCCATGTTGGCGGCCCGATGACGAAAACTTTGTTACCTTTCTTGAACGGTGTTTGCAGTTTGAACAGAGCGATCTGAATGATGCCGCGTAGGAGGGTGTTGCAAGGTCAACTGTGTATGGTGGGCTAGATTCCTGCAAAGTCGGTATTCTTTACTCAGAAGCCGGTAATTTAAGATATAGGACATAAAAAATCTCCGCAAAATCAGTTGATTGTCAGTACAAATTTTAGCCTAAATTGCTGACTTCTGAGAAAGATTGATTGGGAGATTAGTTGACTGGCTCTGTGTTGAATAGGCTAAAAAGATCTAAAATAGTAAGAACTTCAAATCCCATTTTTCTAAGATAACGAACAGCAATCCTCCCACCGACTTTCTTCTTGCTCGACTTTTGAAAGCGCTCGCAAAGACGGTAGCGGGCCGCAGAGTAGACGAGGCGAAACCCTTCATCATAAGCATCGCCTGGTGGGTCAAGTTCGATTTGCGTCACACGCCCTTGAATCGGACCCTTCAAGATTGGCGTGTAGGCAAAATAGTTGATCCTCGGTGTTCCTGCGGTTTTGTCATTCAAAAGGCGAATCGTTGCCACAAAACTCGCATCAGACACATCCCGCATCTGATCAGGATAAAGACGGGTTAGCTTGGTCCATTTTACAGGTAGGGCGTGCGGTAAAATGTGCTCGGCGAAAACACCAATATCTTTAACCCGCTCACGTTTGTCCTCTTCATACTCGTCTGAGAATAAGCGACTGATTTCCTCATCACGTAGATGCTCCACCACAAGCACTGCTCGTCGACTTAATTTTTCCCAACGTTGGATGCGATGTTCAATGGCCGGCATCTGTATCTTCCGTTCTATCTCAAGATCAAATGCATCGAGAGGCTGATGCTCGCGATCTTCGTGCAACTTTGCGTCTGCGTCACTGCGGCTGTCGAAATGAGCGAAAGCTTCAAACTGTGCTTTCAAGATCTGTACGTTGATAAAATCACGCCATGCATTCTTATCTTCAACTTGGCGATTTCCGAGATCGATTATCCATATAAGCGTTTTATTCGGATTCTGGTCATTGATGACCTCACTGAAGCCTTTGAGAATATGCCAGAAGACTTCCATAGCTCGCGTCAACGCACTCTCATTTGCGACCGAGCGGTGGCGGCTGAACACAATCAGCGCATCTGAGCGACTGAACATTTCCTTTTGGATAGCCGGTGATGTAACTCGCTCCGATCCAGAGGAACGCTCCCTTCGGCTCCTACGCAGCTGAATTCCTTTAGGTCCGTTCGTTCCTGGCGCAGCAAACATTGCGTCGACTAGCCGATCTGCGAGCAGGGGGAGATTGGCATCCGTGAAAGGTTCATGCGCGAGATCGTGACCAGCATTGAGCGAGTTGGTTCCACATATTCGCCATCGTTTCAGAAAAAGAGTGATTAAGGCGTGAGTCTCGTGCCGTTTGATTCTTATATCGCCTCGGAGCTTTTGTGCGAGCGACTTGATGCTGTGAATCTCGGTAAGCCAGATCTCCATATTTCTGATGCTATTGCGATTCTTCCCAGCAGTTTTGCCAGCAGCGGCAACCCATGCGTCGTACCAATCCCCTAAAAATGTGGCTGGATCGTCCCGAATCCACTCGGGGACTTGCCCCGAGTTCTCAATATGTTGCAAAGCTTCTTCGATTCGTTCGAGCACAGGAATGCCCTCATTCAGGCAAGTCATCTGGTAACATTCTGAAAATCGTATGAATTTCTATCTTGTCATGCAAATCGATTTAACGTCAGTGTCAGTATTTTTTATGCGTGTCAAAAAAAAATTGTCACGCAGTATTAATTTGTGGTTCTTACCGTTGCTGGCGTGCGTGTGGGAAAACAATATTTAGATGAAGCAAGTGCAATGTTGGGAAACTACAGGTGGTGAATGTCAGTTCTATGATGGAGGCAAGGATGATGGGGAGTCATCTATTGCGACGTCTAAGTGGCATTACCATTGCGCTCTCAAACCTGTCAGGTGTGATAGTTTTCTATGTTGTTTTTAGTGATTCATTTGAGAGTTTCAGTCATGGTTATTTCGTCATTGCCATCTCGGTCGTAGCTGTCAGGCTCGGCTTCTGCATATTGATACATCAAGCAATCGCGGCAACGGGTGTGATTCGGTATCTCTCATGGGCTGTTGTCGTCGTAATTGCTTTCGCGCCAGCGCTACAAGTGTCTGGGCCGATGCCCGCATCGGTCCTCATGCAGCTTGGCCTCGATGTGTTAATTGTCCTTATTACAATTGGACTAAGATCACCGAATCAGTGGTCATTCGACACAGATTTGACTTCAACGTATGTCGTCCCAGAACATGCGATTGCATTGGATAGCGTCATCAACAACTATGGCGTTGAAGAGCTTGGCGGGTTGTACCTCTATTTACCCAGACCGACGAGGAAAAATGATATTAGGGCCAGAGCGTGGGTGAATATACTTGACGAGAGCCAACTCATTAAATCTTGCTACGTCGTAGGAGCCGATCATGCAACAGACGCGGCGCGCCGAGCTCAGCCCCATCTCTTTAATAAGAAGGTAGAGAAGTTCGATGTTTATCGTCTTGATATGACTAAGCTGAAATCCTCACATTCCGCAAATCCATCGGAAGGCCGTTTCCCTTCCACATCTCACGCATAGATTTGAGAACTTATCATGACACCAGCCAATCTCAGAGAAGCCGATGCGGTTTGAAGGTAACAGGCCAACGGCGCGGAGAGTGATTCTTGTTGCAAGGTTTTTCGAACGCGGCCTGGGCTAAACGATGCGTATACCAAGATGATCCTGCATCAGTGTGAAATCTCTATCGCTATGCAGCAACCGATGGCTGCCGCGTAAACAGAACGTAGCGATTACGACGTCGACTGTTTTTCTAACCGTTACACCGCTGGCGCGGAGCTTTCGAAAATTCTGAGCAGCTGCTAGCGCCATTTCGCGTCCGAGCATGGGCTCGAAAATAAGGCGATCTAAAGCCGTCTTGGCGCGGCGATAGTCGCGATCGTCCCGAAATCCTTGCAACACCTCGACGAGAATCAAGTCGCCAATCAACAGCGGCTCAACGCCGAGAAGGCTGTCTAATAGGTCAGTCTCGCGCGTTATCGTGCCGTTGAAGTAGTCAATCCAGACTGACGAATCGACCAGGATCACTGGTCGCTCCGCATGTCGTCCAGCGAGCCCTCCCACTTCAGCGCGCCGCGCAGCTTACGGATGCGCTCTTGGCCATAGACGCGAACCAGAAGGCGCAGGCCTTCCTCGATGGCCTGGCGCTTTGTCCGGAGACCAGACGCCTTTAGGGCTTCATCCATTAGATTATCATCGATATCGACATTCGTTCGCATGGCAATCACCAATGTGTACAGAAACCTAAATTATACACATAGCAGGGTTGCTGCAAGAACATATGCCGGGCCTCGCAACGTGCATGCTGCTTCCCTCCATCAGGCTGGCTGGCCGTTTGAACGCAAAAAAATTCGCTGTTCAGGGAATAATTTTGGTGTTTCTGCCATCTAGGGATTGAACTGACGCGGTGAAAAAGGCGTCGATATGAGCTCATCAAGCCGGAGCAGGCTTATGTCTGAGTTAGGCAAGGTTCGGTACATTCGTCCTAAGGAATTGAAGGCACAATACGGCATCGATCGTGTGACGGCCTGGCGCTGGAGCCGCGATGTGCGGACCGGCTTTCCGAAGGCGATACGTCTTTCGCCGAACATAAGTGTCTACGATGCATCGGAAATCGAGGCTTGGTTCGAGCTTCAGCGGCGTCGTTACGACCAACGCGATGGTTAGCTATCTAAGAAATTGTGGTCTTGCTTACGAGGTTTTGGAAGTCAGGGCCAATGGCGCCGGCACGTTCCTGCCGCCTGACCTCAGACTGCTCGTCTTTTTTTGGATCTGCTGCTCATGCTTGTGGCTACCACGGTGTGTTTTGGGAAGGCTTTCGTCATCTGCGATAGACATGAGCTTGCGACGAATCTGGTCGACTAGCAGTTTCCAAGTGGATGCCCTGACCAGCTCAACTTCCCGACGGGATGGTGTGTCTGATCTGCATCGGTCTAAAGCTAATCTTCCCGATCGGGAAGTTGGACGTTGATATCGGCCGGCCTAAAGCTAATCTTCCCGAACGGGAAGAGAGTAACATGACACCTAAAGATATCGGTCAAATCGTTCGTGCCGAGCGGAAGGCACAGGGGTTGCGGCAAGATCAGCTTGCTGCGGCTGCGGGCGTTGGCGTCCGGTTTCTCGCCGAGCTCGAAGCAGGAAAGCCGACGGCGCAAATCGGGAAAGCCTTGGCCGTCCTCGATACGCTTGGCTGCCGACTTGCCGTCAGCGCACCCCATCAATCGCCGGGGACGAGCCCATGACCTCTTCATTGACGGTTTGGTGGGATGGGCGAGACGTCGGGCTTCTTTCGCTCGACCGCCATGGTGAGATGCGGTTTGCCTATAGCGAAGCGTGGCTGGCAGATAAGGCCGCACCACCTGTCTCGTTCTCCTTGCCAAAACGTCAGCAACCCTTCAGCCGGCGCGAAGCCCGGCCGTTCTTCGAAGGCCTGCTGCCGGAAGAGGAGCAGCGCGAAGCGATCGCGGCGGCGCTCGGCATCTCAAAGGGCAACGAGTTCAGACTTCTTGAAAGCCTCGGCGGGGAGGTCGCCGGCGCGCTGACGCTTTGGCCGACAGGTGAGGTGTTACCAAAAACGCCGGATGCGAAAGCCAACACGCCTCTTTCAGAAGCCGACCTCATCGCCTTACTCGATCGCCTGCCCAAGCGCCCGTTCCTCGTTGGCGAACGCGGTCTCAGATTGTCGCTCGCCGGTGCGCAATCCAAGCTGCCGGTCGTTCTGGTCGACGATCAGATCGCCCTGCCGGCACCGGGTCAGCCGACAACCCATATTCTAAAGCCGCCCATCGCCCGCTTCGAAAGCACGACGGAAAACGAGGCCTTTGCTATGCGCTTGGCGTCCAAGCTCGGCTTGGATGTCGCTGCCGTTGAAATCCGCACCGTCGCAGGCCATCCCTATTTGTTGGTTGAGCGTTATGACCGCACCGTTGACAGCGATGGCCTCGTCCGACGTCTCCACCAGGAGGACTTTTGCCAAGCCCTCGGCGTCTTCACCGAACGCAAATATGCCAGCGAAGGTGGCCCGACCTTCAAAACCAGCTTCGATCTGGTGCGCCGCGCCTGCACACGACCTGCGGGCAAGCTGCTGAAGCTCCTCGATGCGGCGATCATCCAGGTGCTGATCGGCAACGCCGATGCCCATGGCAAGAACTACAGCCTTCTGCATCGAGACGATGGCATCGTCCTTGCGCCGCTCTACGATATCCTATGCACGGTCGCCTATCCCGACCTGTCGCCAACCTTCGCCATGAAGATCGCCCGCCGTGGGACGCTGGCCGATCTGAAACCAGGAGATTGGGACAGCTTTGCCAAGGAAGCAGGCCTCGCACCGCCGTTTGTACGCCGACGTGTCATCGAGCTCGCGGATGCTGCGCTGGAATGTCAAACCGAAGTTGCGGAGGAGCTGGCGCAGTCCCCTGCCTATGAGCCCGCACTCCAAGACCATAAGCGTCGGATCGAGCAGAGAGCAGTGGCGTTGGCTAAGACGGTTTGATGCGAATACCAATAACCCTATTTACCCTCGTAGCCATAAGTCGATCTTCCTGCGTCACGAGGCGGGTGTTCCTTACGTCTCGGCTTCCACTGTGTCAGCGTCCACGTCCACGATCGATGCGATATGAGTTGACCAACGTTCAAGCGCCTCACGCTTTTCAACGGCGTAGGTCGCACGATTGTAGACGCCCGCGACGCCGGCCTTATGGCCGCTCACATGGTTGACGACAGCTTCGATGACGTGAGGCTGGACGCCGAGTTCGGCCATTCCTGTGACAGTCGTTCGACGCAGATCATGCAGCACCCAGGCAGGCATCGGCTCAACGTCATTGGATGATTGATCCGAAGCCGCTGCTCGACGTTTTCTGTCTTCGAGTATAAGCGCATCAATTCGCCGTTTGGTCTTTGAGAATCCGCTGATTGTTCGTTCCGAGGTCTTCTTGGCGCTGGGGAAAATCCTGTCCGCCAATCTTGGCATCGACTCCAGGATAGCCATTGCCGAAGCCGACAAAGGAACGTCATGAGGACGACCGTTCTTCGTCCGGTCAGCTGGCAAGCTCCAAAGCTGCTTGTCGAAATCGATCTCGGCCCATAGCAGACCGGCAACCTCGTTGCGCCGCTGGCCGGTTAGAATCAGAAGCTGGACGAACGGACCGAAAGGGTAGCCAAGCTGAGACGCTGCCTGCCAGACTTCAGCAAGCTCTTCGTCGGAGAGCACACGATCACGCGACCTGTCCTTCGCAGGCTTGTCAACGCCGGCCGTTGGGTCTTGGTCAACGTAGCCGCGTCGCAAAGCCCAGCGGAACAGCTGGCCGGCGAGCTGATGTGATTGGTTGGCCATCCGTTGGCGACCAGCATCCATCTCGCGATCGAGGAGTTTCAGCACATCTGGCTTTGTGATCTGCCGGATGGGGCGACCTCGCCATCGTGAGACAAGCTTGTTGTTGATGATCGCCTCAGTCGCCTGCCACCGCTTCTGTCTGGGTTTCAGGAAACGGAGCACGAACTCGGCGGCAACGTCCTCGAACAAATCAGGCGCTTGCTCTTCCTTCTTGATTTTCTTGGCAGCCGGATCTTTGCCTGCCATGGCTTCAAGCAAGACGTTTTTGGCGCGTTTACGCGCCTCCGCCAGCCCGACCGCAGGCCAACTGCCTAACGTGAGTCGCTGGACCCGCCTGTTACCCGCGATCCTGTACATCACCGACCAGCTGCGCTTATCGCGCTCGGTGATGCGTATGTAGAGACCGGCCCACCAATGCGTCAGCGAGCTCGATGCGTCCCTTGGCTGGCGGCTTCGTCCGCTGAATGGACGCCTCGGTCAGACGCCGAGCTCCCTGCCGCTTTCCTTCTTCTAGCTGCTCCATTGTCCGGGTTCGCCTCCGGCTCGACAGTGATGCCCGCCGACACGATTTTTCGATGATCAACGTCGCCATCAGACGTGTTCAAATCGTGTCTGGGGTAACCACTGGGGTAACCACTGGGGTAACCAAATTTGCTGATTTTGAGCGAAATCGCCTGAATCAACATGAAACGACAATGTCAGAAAAAATCAATAAAAACAACACACTAATGGCGGAAATTGCATCCTCATGAAACAGTCGAAAACACAGGAGCACGCGATTCACACGCGAGTGCTCTTGTGTTTCTGGGAAGTTCAGATTGTTTCAGGCTGTAGCGAACGATTGTCCTCCTTCGGCCAATTTGACCTGCGGATAGATTCACGCCTGTTCTGGGCAATCGGCGACTCTATGCAAGAATGGCAGGCAGGAGCCATCAGACGTGACAGTGTCTGGTATGTAGTAAAATTTTGGTGGGTAAAATGGTTGGTTTCAACCTTGTTATCAAAAATTACTATTATTTATCAATACTTTAAATTCATATGGTGGCGGATGGGGTGTCTGCTGACATCTAGTCCAACACAAACCCAGGCCGTCCAGCAAGAGTAAGCATTATCAGCATATAAGCGGCATTCATCGTCCAGTCCTGCCTTCCGCCGTCCTATCCAATCCTGCATTTATGTGTATAACCATGTGTAGGACGGATAGAGCCATGGGAAGGCCAAATGCCCAAGATCGTCGAAAAGAAGCTGACCGCGTTGAGCGTGAAGCGCATGACCAAGCCCGGCCATCATGCCGATGGCGGAGGGCTCTATCTCACCATCAAGCCGAGCGGCGCCAAATCCTGGACGCTGCGCTTTCGGGACAAGGGCAAGCCGCGCATGATCGGCCTTGGTGCGGTCCGCGATGTCGGCTTGGCGGAAGCCCGTGATGAAGCCGTCCGACTGCGCAAGGCGGTCAAGGAAGGGCGCGATCCGATCGCGGAACGGGACGGCGCCGACGATGGCGACCAGTCGGAACAGGTGCCGACCTTCGAGCAAGCGGCAAGGCGGGTGCATCTGGAGCACAAGGACGGCTGGCGTAATCCGAAGCACGCCGCGCAATGGCTCAGCACGCTCGAAACCTACGCCTTTCCGTTGCTCGGCAAGCGGCCGGTGGATGAGATCGCGAGCGGCCAGGTCCTGGAAGCCCTGCTGCCGATCTGGAACGCCAAGCCGGAGACGGCGCGCCGTGTCCGCCAGCGCATGCGCCTTGTGTTCGATTGGGCAATCGCGCGCCAGTATCGGACGGCAGCCAATCCGGTGGGACGCCTTGCGCGCGGCGATGCCCAAACAGCCGCGGACCAAGGGACATTTCGCGGCGCTGCCCTATGACGAGCTGCCCGCATTCATCCTGGAGCTACGCCAGAACGACCGCACCCATCGGCTTGTCCGGCTGGCGCTGGAATTTCTGATCCTGACGGCATGCCGGACGGGCGAGGTCTTGGGCGTTGCCTGGGATGAGATCGATCGCGACAAGGCGGTCTGGACCATCCCGGCGGCAAGGATGAAGGCCGGGGTAGAGCACCGCGTGCCGCTCTGCGAGCGCTGCCTGGAGATCCTGGACGAAGCCGAGACAATGCGCGTCCGCGGCAAGAGCCCGCATGTTGTTCCCCGGCCGGCGGGGTGGACCGATCCGCTCAGCAACATGGCGTTCACCATGGCGCTGCGGCGCATGGGGCGAGGTGACATCACCGTGCACGGCTTTCGCTCCAGCTTTCGGGACTGGACGGCAGAGCGCACCAGCACGCCGCGCGACGTGTGCGAGGCTGCCCTGGCGCATACCATCCGCGACAAGGTCGAGGCTGCCTATCGGCGGACCGATCTTTTCGAGCGGCGGCGCCTGCTTATGGATGATTGGGCGGCGTTTCTGGCCGGCGACGAAGCGAAGGTGGTAAGACTGCAGGCTTGAAAATCAGCGGCCCCGAACGTGGTGAGAACGTCCGGGGCCATTCCATCGAAGCTCTTGCCGGAGTTCGCAATGGATGGTGACAGCGTAGCCCAAAAGCGTTTGCTACGCACAGCTTTTGGGCCAAATGTTCGTGCCGCAGATCCAACTCAGGATCTGCAGTTGATCATTGGTGATACTGCATCGGACGAGGTTCCGGCTTCGCTGGCGATCAATTGGATCTCCTTTCGTGAAGCTCGGGATTGGTCGGCTATCCCGCGAACCATGCTTCAAGAGCTGTTGGATAAGGCTGACACAGAATTACGAGACGCAACGCGAAGCGGCGACCTCAAAGGCTATGGTCGCCGTGACCTAAAAAGCGCGTCTCTCCTTATTCCAAGCGCATCGTGGGTAGGAGCGGTAATAACCCTTCCAGACAGCGCATTGGCGCACAAGGTGGGCAAGCAGGTGGTGCGCGATTTCTTGGACGTGCGGTTCCTGGAACGGGACATGAAAAAACTCTGGCCGCAAGCCTTGGTCGATGATGTGGCTTATTTGGGTACAGTTCCAGACGAGCATGCCTGGAGGAAACTGAGCGCAGAAAAACGCGAAGCGGTAAGGAAGCGAGTCAGAAATTGGTATGTCGACTTCCCAGGCAAAGCGAGTGAAAGGGCGGATGTCGAAGCAGCTAAAAAAATCATCGGCGATGGCGTACCACGCCAGCTCATTCGAGATATCCGAAAGGAAAAGTGATCCACTGCGCGGCTCAGACTTGCGGAGCTGAGCGCTGCCGCGCAATTGGCTTTAACTCCTTTATTTTGCTGCAGAAAATCTGCGCGGCTATTTCCCTCAAAAAGCCACTTCGCGGCGCAATCTATTGGCGGCAGCCTGACTTCGTTTCCTAGTGCAGCGAAGGAGGTCCTACCATGGCCGACCGATTTCTTCGTCTATCAGAGGTGATCGCAAGAACCGGACTCTCGCGTTCGACCATCTATCTGCGCATCGCGAAAGGCGAGTTCCCGAAGCAAGCATCGATCGGGCCGAATGCATCGGCTTGGCTGGCGTCTGAGATCGACGCCTGGATAGCCGCGCGTATTGCTGAGCGCGACCGGAAAGCCTCGCCGGATCGCGGTGCCCGTCTCAGTCTGCAGTCCGGCTAAGCCGCATGCCGCGCGATCGTTCCAGCGATCGTTTTGAAGAAGAATGGCGGCCGGCTCGGTGCCCTTCAAGTCTCGCAGCGGTGGCGGAGTTCCTCTGTACTGCGACAGCGGCGCTCCGCCGAAAGCCTTGATGCCGAGTTCGATTCTCGGGGCCGCCACCAACAGGATCACTATCATGAAAACTCAAACCTACCCAACGCGCAAGCGCGTAGACTTTGCCGCCATAAACGCCGCGGCCCTTCCCAACCTGTTGCCGATCCTGGAGCCGGATTCCGACGAAGCCGGACAGTGTTTCCAATCGTGAAGCCGGACACCGTTCCGATCCGAAGCCGGACGCGATTCCGATTTGATGCCGGACAGTCAGGGCTTTGTTTCCTAGGGTCGTGTTGATCATCGATAGGCGTCGTCTCGGGGTCAAGCCTGAGCGTTTTGTCCACGAGTTTTGCGCAGGCTCTCTCCACTGAGTTCGATGCGGTAAGCGTTATGAACGATGCGGTCGAGGATGGCGTCAGCGATGGTGGGATCGCCGATGATGTCGTGCCAATTTTCGAGCGGCAGCTGGCTGGTGATGAGGATCGATCCGGCGTCGTAGCGGTCCTCGACGATTTCGAGGAGATCACGCCGCTGGTCGGCGTTGAGGGGCTCTGGTCCCCAGTCGTCGATGATAAGAAGTCTGGTCCTGGCGATCGATCGGAGCACGCGAGCATATCGCCCATCACCCCGCGCCAAGGCGAGTGCTGCGAACAGACGCGGTGCTCGATGATAGACGACGGAGAGATCGTCACGGCAGGCTTTGTGGCCGAGCGCGCAGGCCAGGTAGCTTTTGCCGATGCCGCAAGGACCGGTGATCATGAGATTGCGCCGATCGCGGATCCAGTCGTTGGTCGCCAGCTTTTGAAAGAGGCCGCGATCGAGCCCACGGGAGGCTCGATAGTCGACGTCCTCGACGGTCGCCGCCTGTCTCAGCTTGGCAGCGCGAAGGCGGCGTTCGAAGCGCTTTTGCTGACGTGACGTCGCTTCATAGCCGAGCAGGAGGCCGAGCCATTCCTGGTGATCGAGGGCCTGGGATTCGGGGTCGTTCTGCAAGTCTTTGAAGCCTTTGGCCATGCCTTCGAAGCCGAGGCTTTGCATGAGATCTTGGGTCGGATGGTTCAACATGAGCGTCTCCTTTAGTGAAAGTAGTTAGGGCCGCGAAGATTGGGGTGATCGATCACCGGTCCGTCCTGGGTTCGCTGCCGGTGACGGTCGGTATTGTGCTCGACGATCGAAGCAATGCTTTTGTAGGTGAGCGCGCCGATCTCGACGGCGTGGGCGGATACGGCTTCGGCACGTTCCGGCTCGAGACCGCGGAGAAGTCGCAGCACACCGAGGCAGGTGCGAAAGCCCTGCTCGGGATGGGGGCGGTTGGCGAGGATGGCAATGATCAGCCCCTCGGTCTCATCGCCGAAGCTCCTGGCCCATCGCTTGAAGCGTGCCGGCGACCAGTCGGCGTAGCGCCGATGAGAACTGGGCATGTGATCGGGATCGGTGCCGTGACGACGGCCGTGATAGCGACGCTGATGGCTGGCGACGCGCCGGCCTTTATGGAAGATCTCGACGGTCCGGCTGGTCATGCGTACATCGACCTGGGCACGGATCAGGCCGTGGGGCACCGAATAGAAGAACTTCTCGATCTCGATGTGGTAGTCGGGACCGACCCGGGCGAACCGCCAGACGGCGAACTCGTAGTCCTCGGCTGGCAGCGGTCGCAGCGCCGGTCGTTCGATCGTCTCGAACAGCTCCTTGCGGCTGACGCCGAGCCGCCGCATCGGTCGGCCATTCAGGTCCTCGAGGGCAACTCGGATAGCGGCATTGCAGTCGGCGAGCGAGAAGAAAGTCTGGTGACGCAGCCGGCCCAGGATGTAGGTCTGGGCAAGACGTACGCCGGCTTCGACCTTGGCCTTGTCCCGGGGCTTTCTCGGCCGGGCTGGAAGAATGCCGACGCCGTAATGGGCAGCCATCATACCGTAGCTGCGATTGATCTCGGGATCGTAGAAGGAGGCCTTGTTGACGCCGCTCTTGAGATTGTCGGGCACGATCAGCCTCGGCGTGCCGCCATAGAACGCGAACATGCGGACATGGGCGCCGATCCAATCCGACAGGCTCTGAGACCAGCTCGCCTCGGCATAGGTGTAGTTGGAGGCGCCGAGCACGCCAACGAAGATCTCGGCCTCACGCACCTCGCCGGTCTTGGGATCGGTTATCGGCACCTTCTTGCCGGAATAGTCGACAAAGCCCTTGTCGCCAGCCACGTGATCCTGGCGCATCACCGGTGACAGACGTTGCTCGAAGTCCCGGAAAAGTTCGCAGAATCGCGAATAGCCGTAGCCTTCCGGATGAACCTGTCGATACTCCTCCCAGAGGACCGAGAGATTGACGCCAGGCCGCTTCATCTCGCGAGCGAGCAACGCCCAGTCCGGTTCGGGGCGCCGGCGGAAACCGGCCTTGGTGCCGGTGCGCGAAAACAGCGACTGCTCGAGAAAATCGTTGGTCAGGTCATCCGGCAGCGGCCAGGTGAGCCCGGCCTCCCTGGCGCGCTTCAGATTATCCTGGATCGTGCTGCGCGCCACGCCGAACCGGCGTGCCATGTCGCGCACGCTGCATCCGTCATGGGCAAGGCGAAGCAGCTCTCGTATCTGCCGCATGGTCAGCTCTCTCTTGGCCGGCATTCCCGTCCTCCTCGTCGTTCCTGAGGAGGGCGCTCATGCCGCGTTTGCTGACCCGCGGAAACGCTCCCTAACTGTCCGGCTTCATATCGGAACGGTGTCCGACATCAGATCGGAATGCCGTCCGGCTTCATATCGGAATCCCTGTCCGGCATCGATCGGAATCTGCAGCGACGCCGACGGTCGATTGCTCGGCTATTTCTGCCGCTTCGAGCAAGCGGACGGTAGCAAGGAATTTCGGCCGATGTTCTGGGGCCGATTGAAGGGCAGGATTGGCTGGCACTGGAAGGCACCAGAGCCACCCCGGCCGCTCTACGAACTGCCGGCCATTCAGAAACGCCCGGACGCACCGGTGATCGTCACGGAAGGCGAGAAAGCGGCCAGCGGCGCCGCTCGATTTTTCCCCGATCTGGTCGCCGTGTCGCCGATGAACGGCGCCAAGTCGCCAGCCAAGGCCGACTGGACGCCGCTTGCCGGCCGGCATGTGGTGATCTGGGGTGACCATGACGAGCCCGGCGAGGCGTTCGGCCAGGAAGTGGCCATGCTTTGCCATGAGGCGCGCGCCGCGTCGGTACGGATCGTCGAGGTGCCGGCCGACTTTCCCGCGAAGTGGGACCTTGCCGACGATCTGCCGGAAGGCTGGACGGTGGACGGGCTTCGGACGCTGATCGACGACAGCAAGCCGTTCGCGATGGAACCGCGGGATGTCGAGACCCAAGCCGGCTTTCGTCTGGCGCGATCGCCCAAGGGCAGCATGAAGGCCGGCGTCTATCGTTCGGTCGATGACGGCGCCTGGATATGGTTCTGTTCCTTCCTGGAGATCCTGGCCGATACCCGCGACGACGAGAGCCAGAGCTGGGGCCGGCTGCTGCGGGTGGCCGATCGGGATGGTGTGATCCATGACTGGCCGATGCCCATGGCCATGCTGGCCGGCGATGGCGCCGACTATCGGCGGCAGCTTCTTTCGTTGGGTCTGGAGCTGGCGCCAGGCCGCGGCAATCGCGATGCCCTGCAAAGCTACATCACCGTTTGGCAGCCGGTCGGCAAGGCCCGCTGCGTCGATCGGATCGGATGGAGCGGCGGCGCCTTCGTCTTGCCGGATGTCACGATCGGCGACACGGAAGGCGAGAACGTGCTGCTGCAGACGGCCCACGCAGCGCCGCGCTACGCCCTGGCCGGCTGTCTCGACGACTGGCAAGAGAATGTGGCCCGGCTGGCGATCGACAACAGCCGCTTGATGTTCGGGCTCTCCGCCGCCTTTGCCGGCCCCCTGCTGCATCCCATGGGCGAGGAAAGCGGCGGCTTTCATTTCAAGGGCGGTTCGTCGATCGGCAAGACCACCATCCTTCGCGCGGCCGTCTCGGTCTGGGGCTGCACGCTCGACGGCTGGCGGACCACCGACAATGCCGCCGAAGGGCTCGCGAGAAATGCCGCCGATGCCTTGCTTTGCCTCGACGAGATCGGACAGGCCCACGGCAGAGCGGCCGAAGCGCTGGCCTACATGCTCGGCAACGAACGTGGCAAGGCCCGCATGAAGCGGGACGGTTCCAACCGGCAGCCGATCACCTGGCGCGTGCTCTTTCTCAGCACCGGCGAAATCGGCCTAGCCGAAAAGCTGGCCGAACTGGGGAGACGAGCGCGCGCCGGCCAAGAGGTGCGCGTGGTCGAGATCCCGGCCGATGCCGGGCAAGGCTTGGGCATTTTCGACGCCTTGCACGGCTTCGAGGACGGCGACCGTTTCGCCCGTCATCTGAAAGAGGCATCGGAGCGGAACAAGGGCCATGCGGCCCGGCTGTTCCTGGAACGGCTGACGGCGGATCTTGATCGGTCGATCGATGCGGTTGCCGAGACGCGGCAGCGCTGGCTTGCCGATCACCTGCCGGCAAATCCCGATGGCCAGGTCCGCCGCGTTGCCGGCCGTTTCGCGCTGATTTTGATGAAAAAGGCGGTTTGATTTGATGTCTTTCCTAGCCCGCCGCATGGCGTAACAGGCTTGGTGCCGGGCTGTTGCCCGGTTCGATGTCTACGGTCTGTGCGTCATGCGATCATTCATCGTCCGATTTCATGCCAGTTGGCCGATGGGGTCGAGTTTGGGTCTGAGCTTGGCGAGTTTTCTGAGATTCTGGGCGGTGGCGGCGAGGAGGAATTCGTCACTGGCGCCGCATGGGCCACGCAGACGGAGCCGACCAAGTCTCAAGATCCGCTTCAGATGAGCGAACAGCATCTCGACCTTTTTGCGGTCGCGCTTTGACGCTTTGCCGGCTTCGGATTTGGCGATCTCACGCGCCATGTCCCTGGCACCCTCATGGATCGAGCGGAGAACGGTGCGCGTCCTTGTCTTCGGACAGCAGCGCGACTTGAGTGGACAGACCGAGCAATCGGCCTTGCGTGCGCGATACTTGATCATGCCTGCCTTGCAGACGGCCGCGGGTTGATCCTTGAACCGTCGCCATTTTGTGCGAAGAACGTTACCTGCAGGGCAGTGATAGATGTCCTTCTCATGATCGTAGGTGAAGTCGCTGCGTGAGAAAGTGCCGTCGTCGCGCTCGGATTTGTCGAAGACCGTGACATGCGGCTCAATCCCTTGCTCCTCGACCAGCCAACCGAGCATCTCGGCAGCGCCGTAAGCGCTGTCGCCGGCAAGGCGCTCGGGATAGAGGCCAAAGCGATCCATGACCCGCTCGATCATGGTCCGTGCTGCGCCAACCTCGGCCTGGCGAATGGCCCGGGTGGCTTCGACGTCCACGATGATCGCGTGGTCGGTATCGATCAGATAGTTGGTGGCATAGGCGAAGAAAGCCGGCCCTCGAAGCGCCCCGGTCCATTGGGCTGCTGGATCCGACGGTGAGACGAACTTCGGCGTCACTTCGCTCGCCGCGCCGAACGCGGCGTCGTCGAGTCGCGCCAGATAGTCCTTCACCGTCTGCTTGGCGTCGGGCGGGACATCGGCGGGATCCCAATCGCTGCCGGGCACGGAGCGCTGCTTGTTGGCATCGGCCTGGATCAGGCTGGCATCGACGGCAAACCCTTCGCCGCCGACCAGACCTTCGTCGATGCAGCGCTGAACGACGCTTTCGAACACGTGGCGAAAGAGATCACTCTCACGAAATCGGCCATGGCGATTCTTTGAAAAGGTCGACTGATCCGGAACCTTGCCATTGAGATCCAGCCGGCAGAACCAGCGAAACGCTAGGTTCAAATGAACGTCCTCGCACAAGCGACGCTCAGAGCGAATCCCGTAGCAGTAGCCGATGAGCAGCATGCGGATCATCAGCTCTGGATCGACGGAAGGCCGGCCGATCTGGCTATAGAAGGGCTTCAGGTCCCGACGCACGCCTTCCAGATCGACGAAGACATCAATATGGCGCAGCAGATGATTGGCAGGAACGTGATCCTCAAGGCGAAAATCGTAAAATAGCTGCTCAGGTGCGGCCTGCCTGCCCATCATCGAACTGCTCTCCCAATCGCTTGATTGGGGAGAACGAATCACGACACCGGCGATCAGTCAACGACCGCCTTTTTCATCAAAATCCGCTGATTGCCGCCGCTGGCGAATTGGCGAACACCGTGGATGTGTTGCCATGGGCGCCAGGCGACGCCGGCAAGGCGGCTGCAACCTGCTTTAAGGATTGGCTGGCCAGCCGCGGCGGCCATGGCCCTGCCGAGCTTCGGGAAGGGCTTCGCCAGGTCCGGCTGTTCCTGGAACAGCATGGATCGAGCCGCTTCGAACAGATCGGGCGCACTCAAGTTCGTCCGCCACCGATCAACCGCGCGGGCTTTCTGCGGAAGCGGGGGAATGCCTGGCACCACTTGGTCTTGCCGGAAGTGTGGCGGAAGGAAATCTGCAAGGGCTTCGATGCCGCGATGATCGCAAGAGCGATGATCGAAAACGGCTGGATGGAGCCGGGCGACGGCAACAACCTATCGAGGAAGGAGTCCCTTCCGGGCATGGGCCAAAAGCGCGTCTATGTGATCAAGCCCGACTTTCTGACGGCGGACGACGGATCGTGACGCCGATCAAGCAACTATCTGCAGGCACCGGCTCAGATGATCCGCAAGCCGGTTTTCGGCAGCGCTGCAGCGTAAAGTTGTCGGATAGGTCGGATATGTTGAATAGATCAGGGAAACCGAGGCTTACAGCCATCCGACCTCGCCAAAACCGAGTCGGATAAGGCCGGACAACCCGCGACCGAGGCCCTGATCTATCCGACATATCCAACCACGGGCGCAAGCGGTCGGAAAGTGAAAAAGCCAGCAATATCAACGCTTATCCGACTTATCCGACCGAAAATGAAGGCAGCGGGACGAGAGCTATCCAGCAAGCGACGGAGACCGGCTCGGCGCATCGTCGGAACGTCCTGGCAGCAGTCCCCAAACACATGCCGGCGTCGATCGGCAGATTATGAGGGCCAGATTGTCTCACAAATGCATTCCAAACGTTGTTTTTGCTGGAAATTGCGGAATTTACGGCTAGATTTGCTTTGCAAAGCAACCTTTTGTTGAATGAGGAGGCGGTAATGCTCCTTCGCTTCGGCGTAGCGAATCACTTGTCGATTCGCGACAAGCAGGAGCTTTCGCTCATAGCGCTTTCTTCCATAAAAGACGACGAACAGGCGCTGATTGAGACGGAGGCCGACAGAACCCATCGTGTACTACCTGCCGCAATCATTTACGGAGCGAATGGATCTGGAAAGAGCAACTTCACTGACGCGCTAAGCTGGATGAGCAGGGCTGTACTCAATTCGCAGCGAAGCGGAGATCCAGACAAAGGCGTGCCTCGCAAGCCGTTCAAGCTTGATTCCGCCTGCCTCCGCAAGCCCTCGCTGTTTGATATTGATTTCATCACTGGTGGCGTCCGATACCACTATGGCTTCGAGGCCTCAGACAATGCATTTATCAGTGAGTGGCTGTACGCTTATCCAAATCATGTACGTCAGGTATGGTTCGAGCGTGACGGCTCGAAGACCTTTCGTTTCGGACGAAGTCTGAAAGGGCACAATCGCACGATTGCAGATTTGACTCGCGAAAATAGCCTGTTCCTGTCAACTGCATTTCAGAATGATCACAGTGAGTTGGCGCCTGTAGCGAGCTATTTTCGATCACTTGTTTGCCACAATGAAATCTCGATTCCCGGGTTCAGTGCGTCCCAAGCACTTGCCAACGGCGAGATAGATTGGCGTGCAATCAAATTTCTTGAGGAAATTGGGACTGGAGTCATTGGATACAGGAAGGATGAAGTTAAAATTCCTGAAAGAATGGTTAAATTTCGCCAAGATATGATGGATGCGATAAAAAATTTTACTAAAGATGATATTAAAATGTGGCCAGAAAAAGATGTAGAGTTCAATATTAAGCTTGAGCATCGAGGATACAATAGGAAAAGCGTCTATTTTGATCTTGACAATGAAAGTTCTGGAACAAGACGCCTGTTAACTTTGCTTGGCCCAGCATTTCGCGCGTTGAATAGCGGCCAGCCTTTAATAGTTGATGAACTTGACGCCAGCTTGCATACAGAGGCATGCAATGCCTTTTTAGAGTTGTTTTCTGCACCAGCAACCAACCCTAGAGGGGCGCAACTGATTGCCACCACACACGATACTAATCTTCTCCGCTCTCGCTTACTGAGGCGAGATCAGATGTGGTTCATTGAAAAGAGCGAAAGAGGGGACTCCCATCTATTTCCTTTGACAGATATTCGCACCCGGCGGGGCGACAACATAGAGAAGGGCTATCTACAGGGGCGTTATGGAGGCATTGTCTTCCCTAGACCCGTCGACGAATTTGCAAGCTGCGGCTGATTGGGGATGGCTAGACAGGTGCCCCGTCTTTCTCGCCGAGGCCCTCAACGGGAACCTAAGCGTCGCTTCATTCTTTACTGTGAAGGTTCCAATGCAGAGCGAGACTACTTTAATACCCTAAAGCGATCGTTTGGCTTCACTCTGATAGAGATAGAGATCAATCGTGGTGTAGGCGTTCCGCGGACTGTGGCGGACAAGGCCATTAGACGGGCACTCCAAATTAAGCCCAATAAACGACGAAAGGAGAATTCATTCGAAGAGAATGACGCTGTTTGGGCGATATTCGACCGTGATACGCACCCTGATTATCAGGACGCTGTAGCACGTTGCCAAGCGAATCACGTTAAGGTCGGAACATCGAATCCGTGTTTTGAGTTGTGGCTCATATTGCATATTGAAGACTTTGATAGGCCTGACGACCATAAGCTAGTGCAACGACGTCTACGTGTTCTTCGCCCCGAATATGATCCACAACGCCGCAAGACGCTTGATTGCTCGGAACTTGTAGAATCAGTTGGTATCGCTGAAGATCGAGCAGAGCTGCAGCTTACCAACCGCCAAAGAGAAGGTGAACCTCACGGGCGCCCATCAACGACGGTTCATCAGCTGACGCGCGCCATTCGCGAAGCAGCTGAGAAGGCAAAATAGCTCAAATGAAGCAATACGGAGCGCGAACCCGATCCGGCCATCCCTGCCGCTTCCCGATCCTCTATCCCAACGGCCGCTGCCGGGCGCACGGCGGCTGCCGGTCAAAGGGCTGGAGCCACGCCAAGGCCGTCAGACATAACCATACATAACGGTACATAACGGTACATAACGTGACAAAATCGCGCGCACCCTATAGGCGGCACAGAACATTCTGGAATTGGGTCTCGCCTTTGCTTCGTGCGCCCGACGGATCGACGGTGAAGGCTTCGAACGTGGGCATGCTCAACGTTGGGCTAGTCGACCTCGCCGACGAGATGAGGGGCGAGCCTGGCTATCTGGAATGTGATCCCTTGATGTGTCCGACAACACGTCTGGAGATCGTGCGCAGCAGCGGTTGCACCAATCGGCATTTTTGGCACTGCGATTGCGGCAAGCGCGTCGCGGCCGTCCATAAGCTTCCCAACGCTAGCGGCGTTTGGAGCGTCGCATCAACGCAATGCCCTAGAAATTCTCGACTGACGACGAGGATTTCCGCTGTTCCTGAATACGCGGTTTTCGCCCATGACCGCGACGTAGGTGTATGACCTTATGTATAACTACCAACATCATCAGAAATTTTTTTCATCATTAACAGGATATTAGAGAAATAATCTGGCGGATGGGGTGGGATTCGAACCCACGAGGAGCTTGCACCCCTGCTGGTTTTCAAGACTGGTGTAACGGCTTTTTCCCGTTTTCCTGAACTGCTGAGCTTCCCTAGGTTTTTATGGTTAACAGTCTGTTAATAAAAGGATTTATCCCAAATGTCGATGGGCGGCCCCAGGGAACGCCTCAAAAATTTCCTCAGAAAAAAGGCACCACCACGGCACCACTTGGCACCACCCACCTTGACGATCTCGCTTTCCGGTCCGACGATCTCCGCCCGTGAACATAGTGAGAACATCGGATGGTGCGACGAACTAAGCGACGAGACAAGCCCTGGCACCCTGACAGGCACCTAACGGAGCTGAAAAAGGCGAGAGACACCCTTTGCCAGATGCAGGGCGAGATCAAGATCAACTCGGATCTCTACCGAGCTGCCGGCACCTGCATCGACGCTATAGACGAAGTGGCAACCGAGCTGACCGGTAGGGAACGGGTCCTTTGGTCGATGGATTGATTAGTGGCATAGCTTTCCCGTTCAGTACGGCCAAGGCTCGTTAAGAGTTTGTGAGGAAGCACGGGCTACAATACTCCGTTCGGTCCGAAGGGAGACGCCCCATGAAAGCTCTGATCGCGGCCATTATTGCCCTTTCTTATCTCAACGTCGCCGACGCTACCGAGCCATGGAAAATAGAAACATACGCCGAGCACTACACCGCCAGCGACGATCTACCTAAGGGGTATGTGCTAGCGTCCGGGGATACCAACATGCGCCTGGAATGCTTCGATCCCGACGCCGTGATCGTCGGCTTCTTCTTCCCAAAATATTGGCAAGGCGATGAAAGCCGTTCCCTGGAGGTCCGTGTCGACCGTCACCAGCCGTTCGCGATTCCCTACATGAATATCGAAGGTGATCCCTACACCTACATGGACATGAGCATGGCACCGGCCGGCCTCATCGATCGCTTTATGCTTATGGTCGCCTCTGGCCAGGAGCTTCGCGCCCGCGTCCAGCGTCGTAGTGGCGAGTCGCACCACGTCGCTATTGACCTGAGCACTACGAGCGTTGCTCAGTTCCTGCAATTCACCGCCAAATGCGCCGCGCTTTAAGAGTTTGTAGGGAACTACAGGCTTACGATGCGCTCTTTGGCCCGAAGGGAGACGCTCAATGAAAGCTCTATTCGCAGCTATCACCGCCTGCGCCAAGTATCCCCATGGGATCATCTGCGAAGTGTTGGCCCGCGACTGAGGTAAGTCCTCAGCAGCCGACAAGCTCCAGACTAGTCTGTTCTGGGAAAAAACCTTCCACACTTGGAGTAGCCACCTTGACTGGTCACACGCACATCGTCACCACATCCGTCCGTGCCACCAAGGTCAAAAAAGAAGACAGAGTCTACAAGCACTATCTTGCGCGCACCATTCGCACTGCCGGATGGATCGCCATCGCACTGATCCTTTCCCCCATCGCCCTCGCCGCGATTGGAGCATCCGTTTCTAATCAGGCCTCCGATCTCGAAGTGCAGGTGGCCGTACAGGCGAGCGAGGTAGGTGGCTGGGCGGTAGCCATGGGAAGTGCAGGGTTCTTCGTCGCGATGATCCTCCTCGCCCTTTGGCCGCTTCACGCCGCAATCAAACGCGATCATCCGAATTCTCACCTTGTGACGCTCGCTCAGCTTATCCCGATCTTCGGATGGTTCGCGTCTCTGTTTTGGGCCTACATGCCGCACCTCGGCGCACAGGTTACGGTCGTTCAGCAGCCTATCCCTCAGCCAGACGCTGGAGGCATGATGGAAAACACCTCACTCAGACCTCAGTCTTGAAATATGTTAACTGATCATCCAGCAGAGCTTAACGGCTAGGCTACCAACACCTGACCAAGAGCCGCACCTTCCAGGCTGTAGCGGACGGCGTCGACGCAGTGGTTGTCACGGTCCACGATCTCGTCGATCAGCGTCTTGGTGAGGTTGTGTCGCTTCCAGCGAAGGTTCGTGAACTCCCGAAAGGTGTTCTCGCACCGCGAATGCACGATCACCGGGCGGTCCTGTAGGAAGCTGATACCCTCTTTGATCGAGCCCTTGCCTTTGGTGGCCGGCTCCATAAGGAAACCTTCCTGCGCTAGGTAGTTGACCATGTCCGCCCTGGCGCTGTCTCCGATGATTGGATAGTCCCGCACTTCTGTAAAAAACGGAGCGAAATTGGTCCACGGAAGCGGTTGGATGCTCTGACCGTCGCGGAGTAAAAGTCCGCCATTTTGACGCCTGATGCGATTGAGCAAAGGGCGGGGATGTATTCTGTGGAGCTTTACAGTCGGGTGCGTCGCGCCTGCCATGTTGACGGTATGAGCGCTCGCGAGGCTGCTCGTCAGTTTGGGCTGGATCGGAAGACGGTATCGAAGATCCTGAAGCATTCATTGCCGCCTGGATATCGGCGCAAGGGCCCTCCGGTTCGTCCCAAGCTTGATGCGTTTGTCGGGATCATCGATCAGACCCTTTTGGATGATAAGAGCCGTTTGAAGAAGCAGCGTCACACGGCGAAGCGAATTTACGAGCGGCTGCGTGATGAGCATGGTTTCACCGGCGGTCTGACCATCGTCTCGGACTATGTTCGCGAGAAGAAGCGCCGAAGCCAGGAGGTTTTCGTGCCGCTTTCGCATGCGCCTGGCCACGCTCAGGTGGATTTCGGTGAGGCTCTGGGTGTGATTGGCGGGGTCGAGTGCAAGCTGCACTACATGGCGATATCACTGCCGCACTCGGACGCCTTTTTCATGAAGGCATATCCGGCCGAGACGACCGAGGCATTTTGTGACGGCCACAATGCCGCCTTTGCGTTTTTCGGCGGTGTGCCCCTGTCGGCTCTTTACGACAACACGACGATCGCGGTGGCGAAGATCTGTGGTGGCGGCAAGCGGGTTCGCACCACGACGTTCAGCGAGTTGCAGTCGCACTATCTGTTTGAGGACAAATTCGGTCGTCCGGGCAAGGGCAACGATAAAGGCATGGTCGAAGGGGTAGTTGGCTATGGCCGACGAAATTTCCTCGTCCCCGCACCCCGGTTCGACAGTTTTGATGACCTGAACGCCTGGCTGGAGCAGCAGTGTCTCAAGCGTCAGGAGGATGTTGTGCGCGGCCATGGCGAGACCATTGGCGAGCGGCTGATGCGCGATCTGGATGCGTTGATGCCATTGCCACCTGTCCCCTACGACGCTTGCGACAAGGTCAGCACGCGGGCGACATCGATCTCGATGGTCCGGTTCCGCAGCAACGACTATTCGGTGCCGGTCGCCTATGCCCATCATGACGTTCAGATCCGGGGCTATGTCCACGAGGTGGTCATCGGCTGCAGCACGGAGATCATCGCCCGTCATCGGCGCTCCTACGAGAAGGCGGACATGATCTTCGATCCGATGCACTACCTTCCGCTGCTGGAGCAAAAGGTCGGTGCCTTCGATCAGGCCGCACCGCTCAACGGGTGGGACCTGCCATCGGAATTCGCCACGCTCCACCGTTTGCTGGAAGCGCGGATGGGTAAAAAGGGCAAGCGTGAGTACGTCCAGGTGCTGCGCCTGCTTGAGGCCTTCGAAATGGGCCACCTGCATAGCGCCGTCAAACAGGCACTCGGTCTCGGCGCCATCGGTTACGACGCGGTCAAACACCTGGTTCTCTGCGAGATCGAGAAACGCCCGCCGCGGCTGGATCTGGACTTCTATCCCTATCTTCCCAAGGCGCTGGTCGAAACGACCAAACCAGCCAGCTATATGAGCCTGATGACGGCAGCCGCATCATGACCGATACGCCAGAGGTCTTGCTGCATCACCATCTCAAGAAGCTCCGCCTGCCGACCTTCCTCACCGACTATGCCAAGCTGGCAAAACAATGCGCTGCCGAGAACAAGGATCATGTGCAGTATCTGCTGCGCCTTTGCGAGCTTGAGCTGATCGAGCGCGAACGCCGGATGATCGAGCGACGCATCAAGGCCGCCAAGTTCCCGGCGACCAAGAGCCTGGATAGCTTCGACTTCAAGGTGATGGCATCGCTGAACAAGCCGTTGACCATGGAACTCGCCCGTTGCGAATTCGTCGACAAACGGGACAATGTTATCGCCCTCGGACCAAGTGGAACCGGCAAGACTCACGTTGCTCTCGGCCTTGGCCTGGCCGCTTGCCAAAAAGGCCTGAAGGTTCGCTTCACGACCGCCGCATCTCTGGTTCACGAGCTCATCGAAGCCAGAGACGAACGACGCCTGCAGCGCCTGCAAAAACAGCTCGCCAGTCAGGAGCTCTTGATCATCGACGAACTCGGCTTCGTCCCGCTCAGCAAGACCGGCGCCGAGCTACTCTTCGAGGTGATCTCGCAACGCTACGAGCGCGGCTCCATCATCATCACCTCCAACTTGCCCTTCGACGAATGGACCGAAGTCTTCGGATCAGAACGCCTCACCGGCGCCACCCTCGACCGACTGACCCACCACGTCCACATCCTCGAAATGAACGGTGAGAGCTACAGGCTACGTCAGAGCCGAAAAGTGAAAAGCTGACATCAAAAAATCGGCGCGCGCCGCTGTGGATATGACGCTTCTCCTGCGGAGAAGCTTGGACAACGCTGCGCGTTGACACACATACCCACAGCCAGCCAACCGCAAAGGACTCTTCCTTAGTTTAACAGAAAAAAGTGGTCCAATCAGACTCCGGTAAATGGCCCCTTATTGCTCCGAGATTGACAAGACGACAAGAACCGCAAACAAGAAGAACCCTGGTGGTTCATCGGCAAGGTACAAGAGCTGGACCTACCAAACCACCAACTGAGAGCGGTAACCGCCGCACACCTCGAAGCCACCGGGATAGACGAACCAACACCGGAACTGATCGAGATCGCAGGCAAGCATCTAGCCACAATCCCACACGGAACACCGGACGGCATACCAAACGACACACCGGGAAAATCGCCAGGGTATGAGCACAAGGATTGATCGCCCGACCGCATCCCTGAGGAACTGAGTTGAACACGTGCTTAATTCGCGCCACCCACCGAAACCCTACATAACCTCCGATTCAGGAAACGAAAGCGCCCCGGTACCTGACCACAAAAAGCACCACCTCTAGAGGACCAGACCAATGACGGGCTCCCCTTAACCCGAACTTAAGGAGAGGCCTGGTAGGGTATGGCAACCCAACGAACCCGTTCTGCCAGTCGGAGCCAATCAGTATGTCCACTGTAATGACCGTCCTGGGTGTGCTCGCAACCCTTTGGGTCCTGAAATGGATAGGCCGTGGCATTGCTTGTATGTGGCGTCGCAATCGTCTTTTTCAGAACGCCGTCGACTGCGCAGTGTGTGGAGACACAGTCGGTTTTCAGCAGGCGATTGATGTGTTGCACCCCGAGTGCCCTGGCATCACTCGTGAGGCGTTGGTCAACACCATCCTGGGACGTTTGGAAAGAGCGTCGGGATAACTCACTCTGAAAACTTCGCCGTCGACAAGCATATGACCGATGTTTTTACGATAGTCGCGGATCGTCGACGCTCGGCTAATCGATAGCGATCAACGAGGATCGCCATGTACATCGCCGAACTCGTGAGCACTAATCAGCCTAAAGAATGGGTTAAGCGCGACACCGAGGAAGACGCCGCCCATGCGCTCGCCTGCATCCTCAAAGCGGCCCAATTGATTCCCGATATTCAAGAAGCAACGAATTTTGCCCAGTCGCTTCCACTAGGCATGCCGACACGCATTCCAGGCACGAATGATCTGGTGATGATCAAACGCTTGACCTAAGAACCGCGTCCTGTCGAACCATAAAACTATGACCAAAAACTACATACAAGGAATAGATTCTTATGTAAGATAGTGATCTGAGCGATCACATCAAAAGATGAGCGAAGTTATGCCGGATAAACCCTTCAAACCAAAGCGTTCTCGTAGCAGGAATGGCAAACCCCGCCCGCCGATCAAATTCCGCACCGCAATGGGTGACGGCAAACCGCTTGCCCGACAGCCCGGCACCAAAGCCCTCTACGCCACAGTCGACGGCTTCGCCAAGAAGGCCAAGGCATACTTCGACTCTTGCCTTGTCCTGGACACGCCACCGACTACCTCCGGCCTTGCTCTACATCTCGGCTACGCGAATGTATCGGGCGTCACCAATATCGGTGGCCGCGGTCCCGAATGGAAAGCTGCCTTGGCATGGGTCCGCACAATGATCCGGTCCTGGCACGAGAACAAGGTGCTCTCATCTGACGACATCAAGCCATCACTCGCATGGCTAAAGAAGAACGCCGCCGATGAATGGTCGGAAGCCGATGCTGTATCTGACGGCCCCAAGCTCGTTATCCATGCGGACTTCTCCGGCGTCGCTTCTGGCGGTGATGTGGCGGCCCCTAGAGATGGCGTTACCGTGATCGAGGGCGAGGTTGTGGAGACGATAGAGGACAAGGCGGAAGACATCGCGCCATCTGCGGAGCCCGCACCTTCACAGCCTGCAAAAACGCCACCGGTGCGAAAGCGCAAACGTCCAGTTTGAACACGTGTGCAATTTTTATATCTGCGCATCACCGATCAGGTACCATAGGTCCACAAACCGGGTCGATCGTTTAGAGACAGGCGGTAGTTTCTAGACGACTATAGAGACGGAAATCAGGGCGCATTTCAGACGCCCGACAACCGTCCACAAACGATCGGTTTGGAGAACGCCAATGGCCAGCACCGACACGCCAAGCATGGTAGGCTACGCACGAGTCAGCACCGACCGCCAAGACCTGGAAGCCCAACGCCAACGTCTCAATGAAGCAGGCACGATCAAGACCTTCGAAGACGTGGTGTCCGGTAAGAAGTTCGATCGCCCCGGCTTAGCCGCCCTCCTGGACTACGTGAGGCCGGGCGACATGGTATGTGTGGTCCGACTAGACCGCATGGGCCGGGACCTGAAAGAGTTGCTGGAGATCGTCGCCACCCTCAAAGAACGCGGAGTAGGCTTCGCATCGCTAACCGAAAAGCTGGATACCACCGGCGCGGCCGGCGAATTGATCTTCCACGTGTTCGGTGCCATCGCCCAATTCGAACGCTCCCTGAACGCAGAGCGCACCAAAGACGGTTTACAAGCCGCCAGGGCCAAGGGTAGACGCATAGGCCGTCCTCCGCTTGATCAAGAGAAACTGGACACCGCCCTACGCTTGGTAGACAGCGGTATCGCACCCGGAGAGGCCGCAAAGAGAGCTGGCCTAGGAAAGTCTACGGTGTATCGCGAGATGAAGAAGAGGGCGGCTTAGGCCAAGAGAAAGCGGTCCTGCAGAGACATCGTCAGGGTATTCGGAGTGAGCGCCGCCACGATCTCCAGGCTACCAATTTATGCCTGATTGCCAACCTGTCGTCTGTTCGATCACCCACAGAATTGCAAGCAAGGGCACAGCTATAATGAAGAGACAGAAGCCGATAAACTGCAATGCGAGAGGGATGTAGATGACCACAGCTAACACCGTATGTAGGAGCCACATTCCGACCGTTGCCGGCCAATCAATCTCTCCGTATTTTTGCGCATAATGTTCTTCGAGCTGTTTCTCAGCTCGTGCACGTGCGATCGGCGGTAGCATGTCCAGGCCATCTGGATCAGGGAGGATTGTCATATGAGCGCTTTCGACGAACAAATGGTGCTCATCAATAGGCGGAGTATTCCCATTACGGCGTCCCGACATTTTTCTCGAAGCTGCCAGCTTATCGAGAAGGTCTGAAGAAAGGCTTAGAGCGCTTTGATCGGCGTCTCGCTCTTGCCCGTTTCCAGGGCTTTCACGATCCGGCCTGACACAAAATGCGAAAGCAGGGCCGCCACCGCGAAGAAATAGACACCCGGCATGGTGAATGCGTTGGCAAAAGCCGCCGATTTCAGGCTGAAGATGACGAGAGCAATTACCAGCACGTCCAGCATCGCCCATTTGCTCACCGCCTCCAGAAGCCAGAGCATCCAAGACGACACCGATGCGACCGGAACGGTGTACACGATCGCGAGCATGATCAGCTTGCCGAAAGGAAGAACGATCGAGAATGCGGTGATCACGAAGGCCAGGAAGAAGTCCTTCTCGTTCAACAGCCCATAAGCAATGCCGATCAGCGAATATTCGTCGTAGGAGAACAGGACTCTGGTTTCGAGGATCGGCAGCGTAACGCCGGCTGCGAACATCGCTAAAGCCGCAACCAAGGTCCATCCGAGAAGTCGCGATTGGCTTTTGCTTGCCAAGCTTCCCGGTTTCTGTCTTGGCCACAGTTCGAAAAGCTTCATTGAAAGTCCAGCGGTCAGCGAATAATCCGGGACGAAAACGGTATCAGGCTTTCCCTAAGGAAACCTTGCTCACTTCCATGAACGCCACCGCCACAGAAGAAAGACAGCCAGAAGGACCAAGATCCCTGACACCTCGACGTGAAAAACGACAGTTTCGGGAAGGAGATCGGCAAAAGGCTCCAGCCACGCGGGAAACGCTGTGGACGGTGCCTCGGGCGCTGGTATGCGGGGGTCGTTGCTCATGGCGACGACAATAGGAAATACACACCCGAAGGGCCGGCGTGTCAAACAAATGACCGCCTCTATCCACAGCTTTTCGTCCACAACGTAGGGGTCTCCTACGTCTTCCCCACGCGGTAGAAGGCTCTGTGAATTCGCCAGTCGCGACGTGTTGACGCACCCTAAATCCGGCAGTCCTATGGCCGCTCAATCCATCATGCTCGCCAAGTTGGCTGTCCGAAGATGGGTGTACCTTTGAAGCATGGCCAAGCTCTTGTGTCCGGTCAGGCTGGCCACCTGCATCATGTCCATGCCCTTCTCGAACATTCGACTGGTGAATTCGTGTCGTAGGTCGTGAAGGCGCAAATCCTCCACGGTTGCGATCTCACAAACTCGCCGCCACGCATGTTCGATGGTGTCCTTCCCACAACCGATAACACGTCCGTCGATACATGCCGGTAACGCAGCAACCGCCGCCTTGGCACGAGACGAAAGCGGTATCGATCGAGCGGAGTCGGTCTTGGTTTCGCCCTCCCGAAGATGGATCATCCCATTCATGATCTGCTTGCGCTCCAGATTGAGCAATTCGCCGAGCCGCATACCCGTCTCCAGTAGGATGACGAACACCGCGCCGATCCATGGATTCGGATCGATTCCGCAAGCCAGTCGGATTTTCTCGAATTCGCCCGGCTCCAGTCGCCTGTCTCGTCCGGGACGTTGCTTCGGCATACGAACGCCCTTCACCGGGTTGGTCACCTCCATGCCCCATTCGGTTCTGGCAATCCGGTAGCAGTGGGAAATGATATTCAGGCGGTTCCTGACCGAAGAGGGCGACGCGCATTTCTTGACCTCTTGGTCACGCCAAGCGGCGATGTCGGTTGATCGGATTTCTGTAAGGGTTCGCTTCACCAGTGGATCGCGTAGCCACGCATTGATCAGATACGCTTCGACGGATGCGCCTTTCTTTGAGGGCGTGACTTCTTCCTTGTATCTTCCCAGAGCTTCGGCAAGGGTTGTGCGCTCGGCCTCGATACCCGGCAACTTACCGGACCGGTCCAGGCTCTCGATCTGTTCCGCCCATATCTTCGCCTCGCGCTTGGTGGATGGGGTGGGATTCGAACCCACGAGGAGCTTGCACCCCTGCTGGTTTTCAAGACCAGTGCCTTCAACCACTCGGCCACCCATCCGGTTGGTCTGCCAACTACCGAGAGACGGAGGTCGGGTCAAGGGATGGATCGGAGCGTTAGGAGCTTTCGTCAAATCCGGTGTTCCGGCTGTTCCGTTTCATATCCGGTCGCTAAGGTGATCGCGACGAGAATGTGTGGTCCGGATGATAAAAGGGGAACGAAGGTGGCGGCGAAGTGTGACGATGTGCTGAACGGGGTCTGGTGTCCGGCGCTGACGCCGCTCGATGAGGGGCTGGAGCCCGACGTGGCGAAGTTCGTCGATCATTGCCGCTGGGTTCTCGACGAGGGATGCCATGGCCTGGTGATGTTCGGCACCACCGGCGAGGCGAATTCCTTTTCGGTCGACGAACGCATCCGGGTCCTGGATGCGGCGATCGATGCCGGTCTGCCGGCCGAGCGCATGATGGTCGGGACGGGCTGCGCCGCCTTGCCGGACACCGTGCGGCTCACGCGGCATGCGGTCGAGCGCGGCGCGCTCGGCATTCTGATGCTGCCGCCCTTCTACTACAAAGGGGCGTCGGACGAGGCGCTGGCGGCGAGTTTCGATCGGGTGATCGAGCGCGTCGGCAGGGATGATTTTCGTCTCGTGCTCTATCACATTCCGGGCGTCTCCGGCGTGCCAATCACGCCTGAGCTGGTCGACCTGATCCGGGCGCGTCACCCGGTCACGCTCGCCGGCATCAAGGACAGCACCGGCGACTGGGACCACAGCCGGATGCTGATCGAGCGTTTTTCGGGCCTGGCGGTGTTTCCCGGCGCCGAGAACCTTCTGGCTGACGGTCTCGAGATCGGCGGGGCGGGCTGCATCAGCGCCGGCTGCAACGTGAATGCGCGAGCGATCCGCGAGCTCTACGACGCGGTTCTCAAGGGTGATGACGTGGCCGAACGCCATGCCGAGGTAGAGCGTGTGCGAAAAATCCTGCAGCGTTATGCGCTGATCCCGGCGATGAAGCAGATGATCGCGGACGCCAAGGGCGATCCCGGCTGGGCGCGTCTCCGACCGCCGCTGATGCCGCTTGCCGACGAGCAGGTGAGCGGGCTGAGGGCGGACCTGCAGGCCCTCGATTTCAGCCTCGCCGCCTGATCCGGGCGGGGCGATGGGGCCGCGGTTCGACAAGAAAATCGTTCTGATCACCGGCGGCGCCAGCGGCATCGGCCGGGCCTGCGCCGAACGTTTCGCGGCGGAAGGTGCCGTCGTCGCCATCGCCGATCGTGACGCTGTCGCGGCGGAGGAAGCGGCGGCGGCGATCGGTGCGGCCGGATGCAGGGCTGTCGCCTTCGACGCCGACGTTTCGGACGAGACCTCGATCATAGCCATGATCGACGCCGTCAGAGGGAAGACCGGGCCGCCGTCGGTTCTGGTCAATTGCGCCGGCATCGGGAAGACGCTGCCGCTCCTGGAGACCGATCTCGAAACCTGGAACCGGACCATCGCGGTCAACCTTACCGGCAGCTTTCTGATGGCGAAGGCGGTGTTGCCGGATATGGTCGAGGCGGGTGCCGGGCGGATCGTCCTGATCGGCTCGATCAACAGTCGAAAGGCGCTGAAGCATCGAAACGCCTATGCCGCGTCCAAGGCGGGCGTCTACAGCTTGGTCCAGCTGATCGCGGTCGAGTTCGCCGAGCACGGGATCACCGCGAACTGCATCGCGCCCGGTCCGATCGAGACGCCTCTCGTCCTGAAAATGCACGACCAGGCGATCCGGGACGCCTATCACGCGAGGCTGCCGATCAAGCGCTACGGCAGGCCGGAGGAGATCGCTGCGGCCGCCGCCTTTCTCGCCTCCGACGAGGCCGCCTACATCACCGGTCACATGCTCGACGTCGACGGCGGCTTCGATGTCTCCGGGTTGTAGAGCGTGATGCCCCGGCTGTCGTCGGTGCGGCCTTGATCGCATCGTCCGCGTTGACGCTTTGGGCTCTCGACGGGATCCCCGCCATCCGGCCCGGCGACGATCTGGCGCGGATCTTAGGCGATGTACTGATCGCCGAAGATCTCGGGCCGGCACCCGGCGATGTCCTGGTCGTAACTCACAAGATCGTCTCCAAGGCCGAGGGCCGGATCGTCGACCTGGGCGACGTCGAGCCTTCGCAGGCTGCGGAAGATCTCTCGGCCGAGACCGGGAAGCCGGCCGCGTTCTGCGAGCTCGTCCTTCGCGAGTCCGGGCGCATTCTTCGCCGGCGACCCGGGCTGATCATCGCCGAGCATCGCTTGGGCATGGTCATGGCCAATGCCGGGATCGATCGCTCCAACGTGGCGGCCGACGACAGCGGCGAACGGGTTATTCTGCTGCCTGAGGATCCGGATCGGAGCGCGGTTGCGCTGGCCGATGCGCTGGCCCTGCGTTTCGGTATTTCGCCTGCCGTGGTGATCTGCGACAGCGTCGGCCGGGCCTGGCGGAACGGGATCGTCGGTCTCGCCATCGGCGTCGCCGGCCTGCCGTCGGTGCTGGACCTTCGCGGCCGCCGGGATCTGGACGGCCGGCCGTTGCAGGTGACCGAGGTCGGGCTCGCCGATCAGATCGCCTCGGCCGCGGAGCTGCTGATGGGCGAGGCGGACGAGGGGCGGCCCGCCGTGCTGCTTCGCGGGCTCGCCGTCGAAGGCGAGGCGAGGCCGGCGAGCGCCCTGATCCGCGATCCGGCATCCGACCTTTTTCGATGAGCGGAGGAACCATGGCGGAACCGCGCGTCCTGGCGCTGTCCGGCGGCATCGGCGGCGCGAAGCTGGCGCTCGGTCTCGATCGCATTCTGCCCGCGGCCGAACTCGCCCTGCTCTGCAACACCGGCGACGATTTCGAGCATCTCGGGCTCCAGATCTCGCCGGATCTGGACACGGTCATGTACACGCTCGCCGGCATCGCCAATCCCGAGACCGGCTGGGGGCGCGCAGGCGAGAGCTGGCAATTCATGGATGCGCTCGAAGCGCTCGGCGGCGAGACCTGGTTTCGCCTGGGCGACCTCGATCTCGCGACCCATGTCGAGCGCACGCGGCGGCTTCGCGCAGGCGAGGGCCTCGCCTCGATCACCGCCGATTTTTCCGGACGTCACGGCTTGGGCTCGCTGCTCCTGCCGATGAGCGAGCAGCCCGTGCGCACGATGGTGGAAACCGACGAAGGCGTGCTGGCGTTTCAGCGCTACTTCGTCGAGCGCCGCTGCGCGCCAAAGGTGGCGGGCTTTCGGTTCGAGGGGGCGGCGAGCGCGAGCCCGGCGCCCGGGCTTTCGGACATCCTCGAAAGCGACGGCCTGCGGGTGATCGTGATCTGTCCCTCCAACCCGTTCATCAGCATCGATCCGATCCTCGCCGTGCCTGGCATGCGCGCGGCGATCGAAGCGTCACGCGCACCCGTGATCGCCGTCTCGCCGATCGTCGGCGGCCGCGCGGTGAAGGGGCCGACCGCCAAGATGATGACCGAACTCGGCCTGCCGACCACCACGGCCGCGATCGCCGCCCACTATGAGGGTCTGCTGGATGCCATCGTCCTCGATCGGGCGGATGACGCCGAGGCTGGAATGATCGGCATTCCCTCGCTCGTCACGAACACGCTGATGCGCAGCGAGGACGACAAGCGCCGACTGGCGCGAGAAGTTCTGGACTTCGTCAGCGGCCTTTGAAGACAGGCTTTCGCTTTTCCATGAAGGCCGTCCGCCCCTCGACATAGTCGTCCGAGGCGAAGCAGGCGGCGACCATCGCATCGCAGCGATCGAGGTCGCGCAGCGAAGGATCGGGCTCGGTGACCTCGCCTGCGATGAACTTCATCGCCGCGATGGTGAGCGGCGCGTTACCCGCGATCGTTTCGGCGATCTCGCGGACATGGGCCTCGAGGGCGCTGCCCGCCACCACCTCCTGCACGAAGCCGAGGCGAAAGGCGATCACGGCATCGATGCTTTTCGCCGTGAACATGAGCTGCTTCGCCGCCGCCGGGCCGATCGCGCCGATCAGCCGGCGGATCGCGTGATAGGGGTAGCCGAGCGCCAGCTTCGCGGCGGGCATCGCGAATTTCGATTTTTCCGAGCAGAAGCGCAGATCGCAGCAGACCGCGAGGTTAAGCCCGCCGCCGATGCAGTGGCCGTCGATCATCGCGATGGTCGGCTTCGGGAACCGCTCGACCCGGTGATAGACCTGTTTTACGCGCTCATTATAGTGGGTGGTCGCCTCCTTCGAGCCGCGTTCCTTCTCGAATTTCGAGATGTCGGCGCCCGAGACGAAGGCCTTGCCGCCGGCCCCGGACAGCACCACGACGCGCACCGTGTCGTCATCCTCGTAGCGCTGCAGAATGACGTCCAGTGCGTCCCACATCTCGAGCGAGACCGCGTTGTGCCGCTCGGGATTGTTGAAGATCACATGGCCGATCGAGCCGTCGATGCGCGCGATCATCTTGTCGGTCGGAAGGTCCATCGCTCTCGTGTTCCGTCTTGCCTGCCAGATTCTGCGATAGCTTGCGTCGACGTCGAGGCGCAGACAAGTGGCGATCCGTCGCTTGCCGTCGGGACGGATCGGCGACAAAGTGCCGGGATGCCGCCGACGAAGGAGGAGACTGCGATGACCGGCATCGCCGCGAAGGACCGCCCCAATCTCGCCCGCTTCGACTGGGAAGACCCGTTCCGGCTGGAGGATCAGCTCGGCGAAGAGGAGCGGATGATCCGCGATGCCGCGGCCGCCTACGCCAAAGAGAGACTGCAGCCGCGGGTGGTCGAGGCCTATGCGCGGGAAAGCGTCGATCCCGCGATTTTTCGGGAGATGGGCGAGCAGGGGCTGCTCGGCGTGACCGTGCCGGAGGCCTATGGCGGCGTCGGCGCCGGTTACGTCGCCTACGGCCTGATCGCGCGCGAGATCGAGCGCGTCGATTCCGGCTACCGCTCGATGATGTCCGTCCAGTCCTCCCTCGTCATGTACCCGATCTACGCCTATGGCACGGACGCACAGCGCGAACGCTATCTGCCGAATCTGGCCTCCGGCGAGTCGATCGGCTGCTTCGGTCTCACCGAGGCCGATGCCGGTTCCGACCCCGCAGGCATGAAGACCCGGGCAGAAGCGATCGACGGCGGCTATCGTCTCTCGGGATCGAAGATGTGGATCTCGAACAGCCCGATCGCGGATGTCTTCGTGGTCTGGGCGAAATCGGACGCCCATGACGGCAAGATCAAGGGCTTCGTCCTTGAAAAAGGCATGGACGGACTCACGGCGCCCAGGATCGACGGCAAGCTCTCCCTTCGCGCCTCGGTCACCGGCGAGGTGGTCATGGATGGCGTCGAGGTCGGCGAGGACGCCCTACTGCCGAATGTCGAGGGGCTGAAGGGCCCGTTCGGCTGCCTCAACCGTGCGCGCTACGGCATTTCCTGGGGCGCGATGGGCGCGGCCGAAGCCTGCTGGCACGCCGCCCGGCAATATGGCCTGGATCGAAAGCAGTTCGGGAAGCCGCTCGCGAACACCCAGCTCTTTCAAAAGAAACTCGCCGACATGCAGACCGAAATCGCGCTCGGCCTGCAGGCCTCGCTCCGGGTCGGGCGGCTGATGGACGAGGCCAATGCGGCGCCGGAGATGATCTCGCTGGTCAAGCGCAACAATTGCGGCAAGGCTCTCGACATCGCCCGCATGGCGCGCGACATGCACGGCGGCAACGGCATCGCCGAGGAATTCCAGGTGATCCGCCACATGATGAACCTGGAGACGGTCAACACCTATGAGGGCACCCACGACATCCACGCCCTCATCCTCGGCCGCGCCCAGACCGGCCTGCAGGCGTTTTTTTGAGACACGCCTCGATCACGCAGGGCCGCCCAGCGCTCCTGAAGCGACCGACGGGTCTCTGCGGGGCGGTCTGATCGCCGATCGCGGCGATGGCAGGGCTCTTTGCCACAAGAGTTTTGTCGATTAGGCTGAGTTCCAGAGCCGGTCCGAGGACGGCATGGGCGAAAAAACGGGAGGTTTGGCGATGAGCGCGTTGACGAAGATGGGGGCTTTGATGGCCGGTGTGACGCTGGCCGCAGGCTCGGCGATGGCCGCGGATCCGGAGGCCTGCGGCACGGTCCGGCTTTCGGATGTCGGCTGGACCGACATCACGGCGACCACGGCGGCGACGTCGGTGGTCCTCGAAGGCCTCGGCTACGAGCCGGAGGTCGAAGTGCTCTCCGTGCCGGTCACCTATACCAGCCTCAAGAACCAGGATATCGACGTCTTCCTCGGCAATTGGATGCCGACCATGGAGGCCGACATCCGGCCCTATCTCGACGACGGCTCGGTCGAGCAGCTCGGCGTCAATCTCGAAGGGGCGAAATACACGCTCGCGGTGCCGACCTATCTCGCCGATCAGGGATTGACGGATTTTTCGAACATCGCCGAATTCGCGGACGCCCTCGACGGCAAGATCTACGGCATCGAGCCTGGCAATGACGGCAATCGGCTGATTCTCGACATGATCGAAAACGACACCTTCGGGCTCGGCGGGTTCGAGTTGGTCGAGAGCTCCGAGCAGGGCATGCTCAGCCAGGTCAGCCGAGCCGCCGGCGGTGAGGAGGCGATCGTGTTTCTCGGCTGGGAACCCCATCCGATGAACGCGAATTTCGATCTCACCTACCTCTCCGGCGGCGATGACATCTTCGGGCCGGACTATGGCGGTGCCACCGTCTACACCAATGTCCGCGCGGGCTATGCCGATGAATGCCCGAATGTCGGCGCCCTTTTGAACAACCTGACCTTCACCCTGGCGATGGAAAACGAGATCATGGGCGCCATCCTGAACGATGGCGAGGAGCCGGAAGCTGCCGCCGGCGCGTGGCTGACGGCCAACCCGGAAACGCTCGACGGGTGGCTCGACGGGGTCACCACGCTCGGCGGCGAGGATGGTCTGGCGGCGGTCAAGTCGCATCTCGGCCTCTAGTCAGAGGACGAGGGCATGCGCAGCGCCTAGGCGGCAGACTAGCCCGGGAGATCGGCGTCGATGGAATGGCTGACCGACCACAAGCTGCCGCTCGGCAAGCTGATCAGCGCCCTGGTGGATTGGCTGAACGCCCATGCCGCCTGGCTGTTCGACGCGATCTCTTCCGGCCTCGGCGTCGTCATCGACGGGTTGATCGACGCCATGCAGTGGTGCCCGCCACTGCTACTGGTGGCGCTGTTCACCGCGCTCAGCTTCTGGCTTCATCGCTCCTGGAAACTCTCGGCCTTCGTCCTCGCAGCACTCCTCCTGATCATCAATCTCGGCTATTGGGAGGAGACGGTCGAGACCCTGGCGCTGGTGGTGTTCGCGGCGCTGGTCTGCATGGCGGTCGGCGTGCCGCTCGGGATCGCGGCGGCGCATCGTCCCTGGCTCTATGCAGCACTTCGCCCGGTTCTCGATCTGATGCAGACGATCCCGACCTTCGTCTATCTGATCCCGACCCTCATCCTGTTCGGCCTCGGCGTGGTGCCGGGGCTGATTTCAACCGTGATCTTCGCCATTCCGGCCCCTGTCCGCCTGACCCATCTCGGCATCTCGAGCGTGCCGAAACCGCTGCTGGAGGCGGGCGAAGCCTTCGGCGCCAGCCGCTGGCAGCAGCTCTGGAAGGTCGAGCTGCCGCATGCCATGCCGACCATCATGGCCGGCCTAACCCAGTGCATCATGCTCTCGCTCTCCATGGTCGTGATCGCCGCCCTGGTCGGGGCGGGCGGGCTCGGCAAGCCGGTCGTGCGTGCGCTCAACACCGTCAACATCGCCCAGGGCTTCGAGGCCGGGCTCTCGATCGTCCTGGTCGCCATCCTGCTCGATCGCCTCTGCCGTCGAAGCGGCCAGCGCCCGGACGGTCCGTCGTCGTGACGCCCGCCCCGCCAATTTTTTCGCGCGGCGCCTAGCCATGGCCGAAGTCAGCTTCGAGGCGGTCGACATCGTCTTCGGCTCCGATCCCAAAGAGGCGCTCAGGCTCCTGGATGAGGGCGCCGATCGCGCCGCCATTCTCGAGAAGACCGGGCACGTGCTTGGCGTAGCCGGCGCCGATCTCGCGATCGAGCGGGGCGAGATCTGCGTGCTGATGGGCCTGTCCGGCTCCGGCAAATCCACCCTGCTGCGCTCGGTCAACGGCCTGAACAAGGTGACCCGCGGGCGGACCCTGGTCATGGACAGCGGCGAGCAGGTCGACGTCAGTCGATGCGACGCCAGGACGCTTTGCCATCTGCGCACCCGGCGCATCGCCATGGTGTTCCAGCAATTCGCGCTTCTGCCCTGGCGCACCGTTCGCGAGAATGTCGGCTTCGGCCTCGAAATCCGCGGCATGAAGCGAGAGCAGCGCGATCGCGTGATCGAGAGCACGCTGGAGACCGTCGGTCTCGGACAGTGGGCGGAGAAATACGCTCACGAGCTCTCCGGCGGCATGCAGCAACGGGTCGGTCTCGCGCGCGCCTTTGCGACCGACGCCGATATTCTCCTGATGGACGAACCCTTCTCGGCGCTCGATCCGCTGATCCGAGCAAGGCTGCAGGACGAGCTTCTGGACCTGCAGCAAAAACTGCGAAAGACCATCATCTTCGTCAGCCACGATCTCGACGAGGCGATGAAGCTCGGCAGCCATATCGCGATCATGGAAGACGGCCGGATCGTTCAGAACGGGGCGCCCGAAGCGATCGTGCTCGATCCGGTGAACGACTATGTCGCCGACTTCGTCGCCCATATGAACCCGCTGAACGTGCTCAGGGGCGTGTCGGTGATGACCCCCTTCGCTAAGCTGGAGCGGCGGGAGGGCGAGGTGCTGCTCGACGCATCCGGGCGCATCCGCATTCCTCAGGAAGCAGGGGTGCTGCCGGACGAGGCCGTGATCGGCGGCCGGTCCGCATCGATCGTCCACTGGACGCCCGACATGCCGATCGACGGGGAGCTCAAAGGCCAGATCGCGACCGCGCCCTCGGACATCACCCTGCGCACCGCCCTCGAGCTTCGCCATGGCACCGGCCATCCGGTCCTCCTGATCGAGGACGGTCGCCTGATCGGCGCGATCGGCGACGACGAGATCCATGCGGGCATCCTTCGCCAGTCCGCCGTCAGGGCCGGCTGACGGACGGATTCAGGCGTAGCGGCGAAAAATAAAGAAGTGATAGATTCCCAGAAGTTCTTCCTGCAGGCTGTTGCCGATGCCCTTGATCAGATGAGGTTGTCCGGCGGCCCTTGAGCAGATCGCGGCGGCTGCGCGATCTGAGCGCGAAGGGCAGGACATCCGAAAAACCGATCAGAAGCAGCAGGGCGCCGATCGCGAGACCGCTGATCGCGAAGACGATGCCATATCGCCGGCTTTCACCGCATCCGCCTTGCGTCCGGGCCTCGATCAGGATGATCGCGAGATTGAGGAGGACGTGGAGTATAGCCGAATTGGCGCCAGCCGAAGTCTCGCGTTTCGCCATGGCCGGAGAAGAACAGGAGGATGCGATCCCGGCGGGTCAACCTCGGTGCGATCTCGCCGCCAAGCGCCCACAGGATGTTTTCGCGGGTCGCCTCCTTTCCGTAGAGGGCGGTGACATCGTAGTCCTGACCTGCAGCTCTGCCATCGCCCTGGCGTCCTTTTCGCCATAGTTCAGATCGGGCCAGTCTTCGCTGGCATAGTCGTCGATGCCGACTACGAGCGCGTAGCTCTTGCCGAAAAAGTTGGCCGACGCCTCCGCCGCAGAGGTGAGGCATGCGAGATGAAGGGCTGTCAGGAAGGTCCGGCTGAGGCGGCGCATCACGGCCGTCGGACTAGCTTTCGGACGGTGAATGGCGGCAGGCATCGGTCTTCGACCGGGCGGTGTCGATCAGCCTTTCGGACTCGTTGTCTCGATAGAGTTCCAGGCTCTCCAGCGCATCGAGCGCGTCCGGTAGCCGGCACTGCGCAATCAGAATTTCGGCGTAGGTGTGCACGTAGTCCGGTTCGTCGGCGTGGAGGCGGGCCGCGATATGAGCGAGCGGCTCGCGGCGTCGAAACGACCTTCCTCCTTGAGCAGCCTGGCCAGGCCGTGCATCGCCTCTGCGGCATCGCTCAACTCAGCTTTCTTGACTTTCAAAGCGTTCATGAAGTCCGCCTTCGCGCCGTCCTTGTCGCCATCGGCCAGGCTGGTCTCGGCACGTTCCAAGTATTTTTCGAACTGCTTGGGTGCGCCTTTGCGGCCGGGTTCGGGTTCGGGGAGGAGGTTCTTTATTTCACCAGCGAGCAGAATGGCGGCTGACAAGAAAGAATGCCGGTGATGTCGGCAACGCGACGTTTCCCGAGCCATCTTTTCGACTTAGGCTCAGGAGGCGGGGGAGGCTCGGGCGGTTCGAACGGCGTGGGATCTTCATCGAGGCCGAGAGTGTCCGGTCGGTTGAGCGGCTCGGACGCAACAGCGGCCTTGGCCTCCATCTCCGCCATGCTTCAGGACGCCCGTCCCAATCAGAAGGAGCGGCACAATGAAATGAGAAGCGGCGAAGACCGGCTCAAGATAGGTGAAAAGTGTGTGCAGATAACCGCCACCCATGAATTTCCCCTCATTCTGCGGTGCCGATTATCTACCATAGGTAGAATATTTTTCAAGATTGAAGACGTGCCCGGAGGACAGCGCGCCTCGTGGCCGTCCGTTCCAAAATTGCAATCGCGTCTTGCCGTCTCAGCCAGAGGCGTAGCGGTGAATGATGAACGCGTAGACGAGATAGGGCAGGACGTGCCAGAAGCTGAGCGCGTAGATCGCCAGTGCAAAGCGATCGGCGAGATAGGTGATGGCGACGATCGCGAGCGCGAAGAAAGCTGGTGATCCGCTTGGCGGGCAGCGCTTCGAGTTCGTAGCCGTAATAGGTGCGGTCTGCGCCGAGCGCCTGGGCGGCGGCGATGTTGAGGGCGAAGCCGGCGATCATGGCGATGGCCGAAAGGAGGTTCGGCACCGTCGTCCAGAGGACCGCCGCCAGTGTGGCAAGGGCGATCGACTTCAGGATCACCGAGTCGCGCTTGAAGCGCTCGAGCGAGATCCCTCGCCAGAAGAAGGCAAGCGCGTAGACGAGATAGTGCCAGAAGCTGCGCGTAGATCGCCAGTGCAAAGCGATCGGCGAGATAGGTGATGGCGACGATCGCGAGCGCGAAGAGTGCCGTCATGACGGGCAGGGGATCACGCATTTTTCGGATCTCGCTTGGGTTCGATGAATCCGTGCTGGCGCATGGCGTGGATCAGTTCCTCGCGAAGAATGTCGACGACGTGCCCGGCTCCCTGCTTGCCGAGGGCTGCAATGCCGTAGAAGAAAGGGCGTCCGAGCAGCACGAAGTCGGCGCCCTGGGAACAGGCGCGGAGCACGTCGAGGCCGCTTCGCACGCCGCTGTCCAGAACGATCGCCGCCTTGCCGCCGACGGCCTCGACGATGGCGGGCAGAGCCGCGATGCTCGGCGGCGAGGCGTCGCTGCCGCGGCCGCCATGGTTGGAGACGAGAATGCCGTCCGCGCCGATGCCGAGTGCTGCGCGCGCGTCGTCCGGATGCAGGATGCCCTTGACGATCAGCCTGCCCGGCCAGTGATCGCGGATCGCTTTCGCTTCGTCCAGGCCGATCGCGCGGCCGAACTGGCCGCGGACGAAGGTCGCTGCCCCCTGAAAGGACGTGTTTTCAGGGAGATAGCGATCGAAGTTGCGAAACCGCGGGATGCCTTCGCGAAGCGTCTCGATCGACCAGACCGGATGCAGCATCGCGCGGACGATGTTGCCGAGCGTGATCTTCGGTGTCACCGAAAGGCCGCTTCTGATGGTTCGTTCCCGCCTCGGCGGCACCGGCACGTCGACGGTAAGGATCAGAATCTCGACGCCGGCGGCCTTGGCGCGATCGAGCAGATTCCAGCGGATTTCCTCGTCTTTCGGCGAATAGAGCTGGTACCAGAGGCGGCCCTCGGTTGCTTCGGCCATGGCCTCGATCGAGGCGCAGGCGACGGTGCTCAGCACCATGGGGATGTCGTGCTTCGCGGCCGCGCGCGCGTTGATCATCTCGGCGCCCGGCCAGATCAGACTCCCCATGCCGACAGGCGCGATACCGATCGGTAGGGCGTAACGGCGGCCGAACAACGTGGCCGACGGATCCAGCGCCGAAAGCGTGCGGAAGTATCGCGGTACGATGCGCACGTCGTCGAAGGCCGCGCGGTTTCGCGCCACCAGCCGTTCGCGACCGGCCCCGTGCTCCAGATAGTCCATGGCGTAGCGCGGAACCCGGCGGCGGGCGCGCGGGATCAGGTCGTCGATCATCGGGTATCTGCGCATCAGCTCGTCGTCGACGGCCATCATCTCCTCGCGTCGGTTTCGATCCCGGCCTCCTCTTCACGGAGGATGGCCGCTGTCATAACCTCCGTACAGGTCTTCGGACAGGGGGGCGTGTTGAACAATCCGATCGGCATCATCTCGATGCAGTTCGTCCGGCCGTTCACGGCCGGCGACCTCGGCCTGTTCGCGACCATCAGGGCGCTCGGCTTCGATTTCGTCGAACTCCTGATGCCCGAGCCCGAGGACGGCCTCGCTCTTCGCGACGTGCGTCTCGCGCTCGGCGACAACGGCCTCGGTGTCGTGCTCGCGGCGCGGGTCAATCCGGAACGGTCGATCGCGAGCGCCGATGCCCGGGCGCATCGAGGTGGAATCGACTATCTCACGCGCTGCATCGAGACCGCGGCCGAGCTTGGTGCTTCCATTGTCGGCGGGCCGCTCTATGGCGGGCCGCTGGTGTTCGCGGGCGTTCGGCCGACGCCGATCGACGAGCATGAGCGTCTCGCCCGGTTGGATCGCTGCGTCGAGGGGCTGGCGCGAGGCTCGGAGGTCGCCGCGGCGGCGGGCGTCCGTCTCGCCGTCGAGCCGCTCAACCGGTTCGAGACGGACGTCGTCTCGACCGTCGCCCAAGGCATCGAGCTGGTCGATGCGATCGGCAGTCCGGCGCTCGGGCTCCTGCTCGACAGCTTTCACATGAACATCGAGGAGAGCTCGATCAGCGATGCCATCCGCGCTGCCGGCGCGCGCATCGTCCATTTTCAGGCCAACGAGAACCACCGCGGCTTTCCCGGCACCGGCCATCTGCCGTGGAGCGACATCGCGCGTGCCCTGAACGAGGTCGGCTATCAGGGGCCGGTCTGCCTCGAGCCGTTTCGGCGGGACGACGACCGCTTCGGCGTCCCGATCGCGCATTGGCGGCCGCCCGACAGCGACGAGGCCGGGAAGCTCCGGGAGAGCGTCCTCTTCATGCGCGCGTCGCTTACCATGGCGGCGCATCGGCGATGACCTTTCGTATCGGCTGGATCGGCTGCGGGCGGCAGGCGAACGAGATGCTGCTGCCGCAGCTCGTCACGCTGGAGGATGTGGAGCTGGCCGCCCTCGCGGACGTCGATGCGACGGCGCTTGCGCGCACCGCGGCGCGCTACGGCGTGCGCGCGGTGTTCGAGGATCACGTCGATCTGCTGGAGCGGGGCGATGTCGACGGCGTCGGAATCGCGGTCGGGCCCAACGAGCATCCGGCGATCGCGATCGCGGCGCTCGAACGGGGATTGCCGGTGTTCATGGAAAAGCCGCCCGCGGCCGATCTCGCCGGTGCCGTGAGCGTCGCCGAAGCGGCGAGGGCGGCAGGGCAGCCGGTGCTGGTCGGCTTCATGAAGCGCTTTTCGACCGGCAACAGGATCGCCGCAAACGTTCTGCGATCAGAGGACTTCGGCAGGCCGTTCGGGATCGATGCGTCCTACATGACGGCGCCGACCTATTTCGAGGGCGATCCCGGTTACAGCGGCTTCTTTCTCCATCACTGCATCCACTATCTCGATCTGCTGCCCTGGCTGATGGGATCGCCGGTCCGGGAGATCACGGCGCGACAGGTCGAGCCTGCACCGGGCAGGCTGCTCATACATCTGGGCCTGACCTTCGAAAGCGGTGCGATCGGCACGCTGGTGATGGGGACGCTGCAGTCACGAGGCGCGCCGGTCGAGCGCATCCAGATCATGGGCGATCACCGGCGGATCGAGATCGAGAACGTCATCGAGGTCACCTATGCGCGCGATCCCGCCTTCAAGGCGGACGATCCCGAGGCGACCCTGGTCGACGGGACGGACGTGATGCGCTGGACGCCGAATTTCACGGTCGCGGCGAACGAGGATCACAAGGGCTATCGCCCGCTCCTGCGCGCCGGCGTCGACGCGATGCGCGGACGTCCATCGACGGCGCCGACCATCGACGACGGCGTTGCCGCCATGAGCAGGCTGGACATGATGCTGACGGCCCTGCGCCGATCTCTCTGACGTCGGCTGAGTCGGCCCGCAATTGACGGCGTGGCAGAGGAGCTGACCGGGGACAGGCGCAACTTCATGCCTGTGCAGTGCTGTCACTGGTCTGCCGTCGCCATGACCACGAACAGGGCCGTACACACGAAATGAATGACTAGCAGCGTGAAAAACATTCTCTACTCCCGTGGCTGTGTCGCTTCTACAGCCATCATTCGGGATAGCCGCACCTCCTTCTGCACGAAATGGCTGCAGCCTCCGGCTCGCCAGCACAAAAATCTGCCAGTTAGCCCTCTTTCAGCAAGAGATCAGCGAGAGCCTCCTTCAATTGCCGAATGGCTGCCTCTTAGCCTTAAGGAACATCGAAAAGCGGTCATCCAGGCGGGTCGGTATTCGCATCACCTTAGCCCGATCCGGCATACGCGCCCAAACCGGGCGGCAAACCGTCGTCACGGACAAAGGCGGCCAGAAGTCGATGAAGTGGCCATGCCACTAGCCATGGCGCAGGAGGTCGAGTTTGTGGTCGTGGCGTCGGCGTCGTCGCCATTGGTCCAGCCAGCGCGTGGCGTCGCTGACTTTGGCCGGTGCCGCGAACTGATCGCCTTGCATGAGAGTGCAGCCGAGTTCCATCAGGCGAGTGCGCTGCTCGGCATTGTCCACGCCGGTCGCCACCGGAGTCATGCCGAGATTGGCCGCCAGATGCACGATCGATGCGACCATCGCGGCGTCGGCGTCGTGCCTGGCCGCGCCGGCCGTGAAGCCGCCATGGATCTTCAGCCGGTCGATCGGCAGGGATCTCAGCCGGGCGAGCGACGAGGTGCCGCCGCCGAATTCGTCGATCGCGAGCCTGATACCTCGCTCCTTGAATTGTTCGAAGACGCTCGTTCCGATCAGCTCGGCCGCGAGCGCGGTCTCGTCGATCTCCAGCGTGAGGATGGCCGGATCCAGACCGATCCTGACCAGCGTGCGCTCGACCGTGTCCGGGAGATTGGGCGCATGCAGGAGAGGGGTCGGCAGGTCGATGGCGAGGCCGATCGCCGACGGCAGGCCGAGATCGCGCCAGGCGCCGATCTGTTCCGCCGCCGACTGCAGCGCCCATTCCACGAGGCAGCGCAGGAAGGGGGAGTTCAGCAATTCCGGCACGAAATCGCTGGCGACCAGCTCGCCGCGATCGGGATGGCGCCAGCGAATCGAGGCTTCGAGGGTCTGAATGGACAGATCGTCCGCGCGCAGGATCGGCTGATACCAGATGTCGAATTCGCCGGCTTCGAGCGCATCGTAAAGGCCGGTGTCCGAGGCAAGCGGCGCGCTCCGGCGCCGGCTCGGCATGCCCGGATGGTAACGCTGCCAGGTGCCGCGTCCGGACTGCTTGGCGCGGTAGAGCGCCAGGTCGGCGTTGTTGATCAGCTCCTCGGTCGGGCTCCGGTCCTGTGGAAAGGACGTGATGCCGATGCTGACGCCGATTTCGACCTCGCGCCCATCGATGGCGATCGGCTCGGCGATGGTCTCGATGATGCGCCCGGCGAGACGGTCGATGTCGCGCGGGCCCTTGTAGCCGCGCGCAAGAATGGCGAACTCGTCACCGCCGAAGCGCGCCACCAGATCGGTCTTGCGCAGACAGCCCTGCAGGCGCCTGCCGACCTCGACCAGAAGGCGATCGCCGCTGTCGTGGCCGAAGCTGTCATTGACCGTCTTGAACCGGTCGAGGTCGAGAAACATTACGGCGAGCGGCCGGCCGGTCAGCTCCGCTTCCACATGCGCGCGCTGCAGTTGCTCCTCATAGGCGGCGCGATTGGGCAAGTCGGTCAGCGAGTCGTGGTGGGCGCGATAGGCGGTCTGCAGCTCGGCGCGCTTTCTCGCCGTGATGTCCCGGAAGATGCCGACGATGCGGTTGACCGGCTGGCCCGGACCCGCCTCGACGCCGCTCGCCCGCCAGTCGATCCAGATCGAAGCCCGGCCCGGCGGCGTGAGTTCCTGCTCGCAGACCAGAGACGGGATCTTACCGGCGCCGAGATCGTCCAGACCGGCGGCGAAGCGGGCACGATCCGCGTCGGGCAGCAGGGCTTGCCAAAAGCCGATGTCGTCGGGCGCGTCGGCCGGGTCGAAACCGAGAATGGCGCTCGCCTGGGGGCTGAGATAGAGAGTCTCGGTCTCGATGTTCCAGTCCCAGATGCCCTCTCGCGCGCCCTCCAGCGCCAGCCGGAGGCGGGCCTCGCTCTGCTCCAGGCGCGTGAGTGCGGCGTTGCGCTCGGTCACGTCCACCAGCACGGCTAGGCTTCTCGAAACCCGGCCCCTCCGGTCCCGCTCGGAGGTCACCGAGAGGAGGGCATCGAAGGTCTCGCCGTTCTTCCTGACCATACGACAGGGCACGTCCCGAATGGCGCCCGTCTCGCGAAAGGCCGGCAGCGCGTCCTCGACGATGCGATCCCGGCTTTCCGCCGTCATGAAGTCGAGGGAGCGACGGCCGATCACCTCGCTCGGCTCGAAGCCCATGGTTTCGAGCCAGTGGCGCGTCACCGACACCAGCCTGCCGTCGGCGTCCATGGAGTGGAGCAGGGCGGGCGTTTCCTCGTAGAGCCGGCGCACCCGTTCCCGGCTGGCCTGCAGACCGAACTCCGCGGCCTTGCGCCTGCCGATGTCGGTCGCGGTGCCGACCGCGCGCACGGCGCGGCCGAGTGCGTCGCGCTCCACAACCTTGCCGCGATCGAGGATCCAGATATGCCCGCCGTCGCCGGTGCGCAGCCGGTGCTCGCTTTCGTAGAGCTCGGTCTTGCCCTCGATATGCGCGTGAAACGCCTTCAGCGCCCGGGCCCGGTCGTCCCGATGGATCAGCGCCCAGCGTCTGTTCACGGACAGCGTCATCTCCGCGCTCGAATGGCCGAGCATTTCGGCCAGGCGCGCGCTGAAATAGATCGTCTCCTCCTTCAGCTTCCAGTCCCAAAGGCCGTCATTGGCGCCCTCCAGCGCGAAGGCCAGGCGCTGGCGGTTGGCGTTCAGCTTTTCATAGGCGAGCCCGAGTGCCGTGGTGGTGGTCTCGACCTGCTGTTCGAGATCCTCGTAGGTACGCCTGAGATAGTCCTCGACGCCGGCGCGGCGCTCGATTTCGTTCCTGAGCCCCTCGTTCTCTTCCGCAAGATCGGTGGTCGGGATCGCCCTTCGCCCGGGCGTTTCCGGCCAGAAGAGAGTGGTCACGGCGATGGCGATGGCGGCAGCCATCAGCCGGAGCGCGCCATCCAGGCTCTCCATCGGATCACCGTTCAGGAAGAACGCCCCGACATGGACAAGGCCGGAGATCAGCGGGATCGAAATCAGGACGAGGGCGACGACGCGGGTCGGCAGATGGCGCTTATAGAGAAAAAGCGCTCCGATCAGCGGCGCGATCGTAAAATGAAGAAGGACAGTCGCGCCGTCGCTCAGCATGGGCACAAGCGTGGCGCCGTCCGCTCGCGTTTCGAAAGAACGCCGCCGCCATCCAGCTTCGCCAATCTGCAGCCTTCGAGCCAGGCCATGGAACGACCTCTATGAAAATTGATCTCTACAATGACCAAAAAGGCGATAAAGTCAAAGTATTATTTTATCTTAAGTTGAAGTTGCCCATGGCGCCACCGGGCCCTCCGCCGCGGGGATGACAAGGTGCCGTCCCCATGGCAAAACCGTGAAGGCTCGACGCTATCAAGAGACGACGGCGAAAAACACGGCAAGGCGACCATGGGAGGCCTTCATGCGGGGTGACACGCTTTTACCTGTGCTGCGGACGCCGGTGCGCGGGTTGTGGAAGCTCGGTGCGATCGCCGCTGCACTGGCGGTCTCGTCGCTGACGGTTCTCGCCGCCGACGGCAACGTCCCGGGCGAGCTGGTGGACAGCACCAAATTCCGCGTCTGCGCGGATCCCGACAATCTTCCCTATTCCAACCAGGCGGGCGAGGGGTTCGAGAACAAGATCGCCGAGCTGCTCGCCGGCGAACTCGGACGTGAGGTCACCTACACCTGGTATCCGAGCACGGTCGGCTTCGTGCGCAACACGCTGGCGGCCAGGGTCTGCGACGTGGTGATCGGCGTTCCCACCACCAACGAACTGATGCAGAACACCAACCCCTATTACCGCTCGACCTACGCCCTGATCCAGCGCGCCGACGCCGAGCATGTCGTGACGAACCTCGACGATCCGGCACTGAAGGGGATGCGCATCGGTGGCGTCGCCAACACCCCGCCGGTCACGCTGCTCGCCCGGCGTGGACTGATCGGCAACCTCGCCCCCTATCAGCTCATGGCGGACACCCGCCACGACCATCCGGCGCAGGACATGGTCAATGACGTCCAGTCGGGCGAGATCGACGTCGCCCTGGTCTGGGGCCCGATCGGCGGCTATTTCGCCAAGCAGGCGGACGGCGCCATGGTGGTGACCCCGCTCCAGGCGGACGAGAATTCGCCGATGCGCATGGATTTCCGCATCTCCATGGGCCTCCGGCGCGGCGAGCCGGTCTGGAAGGAGCAGCTGAACGATCTCCTGCGCGAGGAGAAGGCGGCGATCGAGGCGATCCTGCTCGACTACGGCGTGCCGCTTTTGGACAATCAGGGCCAGCCGATCCTTCCGAAGGAGCAGAAACAGGGAAGCGTCGTCATCGAACCGGATGGCTACCGCATGGCCGAATTCCGGGCGCCGGTGCCGGCAACGCTGGAGGGGGCGGAGGTCCTGACGACCACCGCGCTCGCAGCACTGATCGAGGCCGAGCGGCCGGTGCTCGTCGACGTCATGCCGGCGCCGAGGAAGCCTGCGGACACGGGCCTCTGGATCCCGCCGAAGCGCGACAACATTCCGGGCAGCCGCTGGCTCGCCAACACCGGCTATGGCGAGCTTTCGGGCGAGTTTTCCGACTATTTCGAGCGCGGGCTCGCCGAGCTGACGGCGGGCGATCCGGATCGCCGCCTGGTCTTTTATTGCGAGGCGAATTGCTGGATGTCCTGGAACGCGGCGAAGCGGGCGCTGGCGCTCGGCTATGGTAATGTCGCCTGGTATCCGGACGGCACCGACGGCTGGAAGGCGGCGGGTCTGCCGCTGGAGCGGGCCGAGCCCGCGCCGATGCCGGACTTCCTGCCGGTGACGGACGGTTCGAACGGCAAGGCCGTCGCCGCGACCCTGGCGGCGTCGATCGCGGATTGACCCCGGCATGAAGATCATCGTGCTCGGCGCCGCGGCCGGCGGCGGATTTCCCCAGTGGAACAGCGCCTGTCCTGTGGGTGCGCGCGCCTGGGCCGGCGATCCGGCGGCACCCTGGCGCAACCAGTGCTCCCTTGCGGTCAGCGACGATAGCGAGCGCTGGGTGCTCCTGAACGCCGCCCCGGAGATCCGTCACCAGATCCTGGCCACGCCGGAGCTGCATCCGAAGAAGAGCCCGCGCCACAGCCCGATCAGCGCGGTCGTGCTGACCAATGGCGACATCGACCACGTCGCCGGCCTTTTGACCCTTCGCGAAAGCCAGCCCTTCGACCTGTTCGCGACCTCGGCGATCCTGGGGGTGCTGGAGGCGAACCCGATCTTCAACGCCCTCAACCCCGCCTTCGTGGAACGCAGGGCGTTCACGCTCGGCTCGGAGCTCGACACCGGGACGGGGATTCGCGTTCGCCCCTTCGCCGTGCCCGGCAAGGTGCCGCTCTATATGGAGGGCGACGAGGTCGAGATCGGGAGGGAGAGCGAGGATACCATCGGCCTGGAAGTGGTCGGGCGAGGCGGAGAGGGCTTCTTTTTCATCCCGGGCTGCGCTGCCGTCACACCTGCGCTCGCAGAGCGCATCCGGGGCGCGGATCTTTTGCTGTTCGACGGCACGCTCTGGGTGGACGACGAGATGAAGCGGGGCGGCACCGGGGTGAAGACGGGGGGCCGCATGGGACATATGAACGTTTCCGGCGCGGACGGCTCCATGGCGGCGCTCGGCCCCTTGGATATCGCGCGAAAAATCTACATTCACATCAACAACACCAACCCGATGCTGCTGGCGGATTCGCCGGAGCGGGCCGACGTCGAGGCGGCGGGCTTCGAGGTGGCCCATGACGGCATGCGCATCACGCTGCCGTCGGGCGGGGCGCGTAGACGAGGAGGCGAGGCGTGACGGATCTGATGACCGCGGATCAGCTGGAGGCGGCCCTTCGGCAGATCGGGGCGGAGCGCTATCACAGCAACCATCCCTTCCACAAACGCCTGCATTCGGGCGAACTGACCAGGGCGCAGGTGCAGGCCTGGGCGCTCAACCGTTTCTATTACCAGGCCATGATCCCGGTGAAGGACAGCGCGATCATGGCGCGCATGACCGACCCGATCTGCGCCGAGAATGGCGGCAGAGGGTGGTCGACCATGACGGCGAGGGCCCGGGCGACGGCGGCATCGAGCGCTGGCTGAAGCTCACCGACGGCCTCGGCCTCGACCGCAACTACGTCATGTCCACGGACGGCATCCTGCCGGCGACCAAGTTCGCCGTGGAGGCCTATGTCCATTTCGTGCGCGAAAAGACCCTGCTGGAGGCCATCGCCTCCTCGCTTACGGAACTGTTCGCGCCGACCATCATCAAGGACCGGGTCGCCGGCATGCTCGCGAATTACGACTTCATCGACGAGGAGACGCTCGCCTATTTCGGCAAGCGCCTGACCCAGGCGCCGCGGGACGCCAATTTCGCCCTCGACTACGTCAAGCGCGAGGCGAAACGCCCGGACCAGCAGCAGGCGGTGCTGAACGCCCTTTATTTCAAATGCAACGTGCTCTGGGCGCAGCTCGACGCGCTCCAGCATGCCTACGACACGCCGGGCCAGATCCCGCCCGGCGCCTTCGTCCCGGAGGCGGCATGACCGAGCGCGCCATCGTCACCGAGGACTGCGTTCCGAAGCTGCCGCGCGGCGTCAAGCTCCGCCACGACAAGACGCGCGACGCCTGGGTCCTGCTGGCGCCGGAGCGCGTCTTCATGCCCGACCCGATCGCCGTCGAAGTCCTGAAACGCTGCACGGGGCAAGTGGCACTTGCAGGCGTGATCGATGACCTCGCCCAGACCTACGCGGCGCCGCGCGAGCAGATCGCGAAGGACGTGACGGCGATGCTGCAGGATCTCGCGGACAAGGGGATGGTGGCGGTTTAGACGAAGGTTCGGTCACAGGTCGGATCGGGATCCGTGCCAGTGGCAATGACAGGCTTCACCGGGCTTAGCGCTCCCGGTCGCAGGTCCGGTCATCGGACGGCGTCGCGATGGCGCTGCAGTCGTCCATGAGCAGATGACCTTCGCCCAGTTCCGAGGAGGGGGGACCGGCCGCAGGTTCGACCCGGTAGGGTGAGACCTCCTCCGCAACGGCGGCCTCTATTTTGTCCAGTCTCTGATTGATCATTTCAGCGAGGTGGTTTGGGCTTTGCTCGGCGAACCAAGGAGCGAACTCAAGGAGAATCATCATGGCAAGGGACGCCGTCACGCTGGCGCCAACCCCTTTCCAGAACTGCCAGCGCTCCTGCTTGGCAATATGTGCCTTGATGAAGTCCCGTTGAATGCCGGGCTTTGCACGCTCAATCACCTCGTCGACATATTTCTTCAGCCGTTGATGCGCATTATTTTTGATAAGGTTGCAGCGCGCTTCATTGAGATGATTGTGAATCTCATGAAAGGAGACGTCGCCGCGCCTCAAAGGGCGGTCCAGCAGTGCCTTTCTCTTGTCGTCCTTATAGATGCCGTAGGCAACAAGCCCGTCGACATCATCCAAGCCGCTGCAAAGCCGATAGAAGGCCTGCGAGAACAGATCCTTCTCCAGTGCCTCGGCAAGCTCCTGGTTGAAGTCGGGGTGCAGCGCCATGTGCCTAGGCTGGCGGTTTGCTGAAGTCTGGTGGTGGCACGCGGCTGGCGGCGAGCGCGGCGGCTTTCATCAATTCTTCAGTCGCCTCGTAGGAGACTGTGCCGTCGGGATTTCGATGGCGGATGAGAAAGACGCCATCGTCAGGATGCCGCCGATCATTGCTATCTCGCTCGTCGGTTTGCGTGTCGATGCCGAACATTTCGCACAGACAAGCGTAGAGGTTCATCGGAATCTCCAGTGTATATGGAAACCTTTCCTTGATAACCGGAATTCGTTAACAAGTTTTTAACATCACTCGTTTCTATTATCAACTTTAAGTTGAATTTTTTATTTGATATCAACTTTTGAATAGTTCTCAGTATTTTTACGTCAAAAACACCGAATCTCCGCCTCGACCTGGGCCTGTCTGATCTTGTCGACCGCTTCCTTGGCCATGGTCGTCTCGCGGAACAGCGCCATTTTTTCGCCGCCGCCCCGGACCTGGCGCATGGAGAGGATGGTCTCGGCTGCGGCGTAGTCGTCATAGGGCAGGATCGAGGAGATCACGTCGATGCTGCAGGAGCATTTGGAGAGCGCGTCCTGGGTCTGGCCGTTGGCGGCCATGCAGGCGAAGAGGTAGTCGCCGATCGCCTCGGTCGGGTAGTCGTGGGTGGCCGCGGGCCGGGCGAGGACGGTCAACGCCAGAACGGCGGCGAATGCGGAAAGTGTCTTGGTCACGGCGCAGGACCCTCCTGCTATTCCAGGTGGCTGGCGAGCGCGCGGGCGAGCGCGAAGGCGCGCTGCTCCAAAAGGACCGGCTGCTCGCAGAGATAGGTGAGGGACTGGCGGCGATCGTCGAAGATGCGGACGTCCCAGTCCCGTTCGGCGACCGCGGAGTCGCGGGCGAGGACGTCGCTGCGGTCGATCGTCTCGATCTCCTGGTTCTTGGCGTTGATCTTGTCCGCGAGGGCGCGCTGACCGCGGGAAAATTTCTTGATGCCTGCGATGATCGAGGCGCGGTCGCGATTGATGATGTCGAGCGTCTCCTTGAACAGCGCCGCCAGCGCCTCCGCCCTGTCGGCGCCGTTCAGCGTTTCGGCAAAGCCTTCGATCTGCTTTTCGGCGTCTTCGATCGGCACGCGCCTGGCGGCGAGCTCGCCCGCGAGCGCGTCGATCGCCCGGTGATCCTCGGGCATGCCGACCTCGTCGAGCGGCGGCCCCGTCCAGACCATGCCGCCCGCGATCTCCGGCAGCAGCCGCTGCACGCAGGGCCAGTCCGGATCGGCAGGTGCTGCCTGCGCGTTGACTTGTCCGGACCATGCCATGGAGGCGATGGCGGCCAATGCCAGACACCGCGACAGCGTTAACGGTCCAGACGCTCTGGTGGCCGCGCCAATCATGAAGGATCCAGCACCGCCACGCCCCAGGGGAAGCGGCCGACGGCGATCGATTTGGTGACCTTGTCGGCCTCGACGTCGATCACCGAGATGTCGTTGGAGACGCCGTTGGTGGAGTAGAGGTTTTTTTCGTCCGGCGAGAAGGCGAGCTGCCACACCCGCTGGCCCACCAGCAGGTAGTCGAGGACCTCGTAGGTCTGGGCGTCGACGACGGCGATGCGGTTGGAGGGGCCGAGCGCGACATAGGCCTTCGATCTGTCGGACAGCACGCGAACCCCCACCGGCTGGATCGCCTCCGGCGGCACGCCCGGGATCTCGAAGGTGATTTTCCGGACGATCTCCCGCGAAGCGTTGTCGATCACGGCGACCGTGCCGCCGATCTCGGCGCTGACCCAGACCTGCTCGCCGTCCGCGGTGAACTGGGCGAAGCGCGGGCGCTGGTCGACCAGCACGTTGTCCGTGATCTCCGAGGTCGCGGTGTCGATGAAGTGCGCCATGTTGGTGGTCTCGGAGGTGTTGACCACGGTCGTGCCATCAGGGCTCACGCCCATGCCCTCGGGCTCGACGCCGACCGGGATCTCCGCCCTGATCGAGCGGCTTTCGATGTCGACCACGGAGACCAGATTGTCGTCCTCGTTGGCGACATAGATGGTCTTGCCGTCCGGCGAGATGACCATGAGCTCGGGATCGGGACCCGACGGCATGGTGCCGACGATCTCGAAGGTCGACGTGTCCATCACCTCAATGGTGTCGTCGTCCGAGGCGCAGATATAAAGAAACTTGCCGTCTTTGCCGAGCTCGATGCCGCGCGGCCGCTGTCCGACCGGGACCTCCTTCACGAGCTCCAGCGTCTCGCCGTCGACGATGCTGATCGAGTTGCCCTTTTCGTTGGAGACGAAAATCGTGCGAGCTTCGGCGTCCAGGCCGGCGATGGCCATGAACGCGATGGCGATCGGCAGACAGCGTCGCATGTTCTTCATTCCTCCCTTATGGCCCGACGAAGCGTCACGATGGGATAACCTGCCGTGGCGGCGATCTTTTGTCGACCGTTCGAAACCGTCGAGGTCAGCAAGACGGATTTCGACGACGATCGCTCGAGGACGTAAGCGAGCCATCAGGGATCGGCAAGCTGACGTGACGATGCAAGGCGGGGAAGCCGCCCGCAGGTGCAGCACCTGTCAGTGCAGCGAGGCGTGTTTCAGAAAGCTGTTGCGATCGGCTGATTTCAGGCGCATTTCGAGTTCCTCGCCCTCGCGTATCAGGGTCAGCGGCACCTCGACGCCGGCGTCGCCCTGCGCCCAGACCTTGCGCCACATGTCGGCGAGACTGTGCACCTGCTCGTCGCCGACCCTGATCACCACGTCGGCGACCTCGACACCGGCCTGGTCGGCCGGGCCGTCCTTGGCGAGGCCGACCACGAACACGTCGTCGTCATGCCCGTCCGCGGTGAACATGCCGAGCCACGGGCGGGGCGGGCGCTGCACCCTGCCGAAGCGCATGAGATCGTCCAGAATCGGCGGCAGCAGGTCGACCGGAACGAACATGTTGCCGTCGGCGGTCGCTTCCTCGTCGGTGTCGCCGCCGGAATGCTGGATCAGGAGCGAGCCGATGCCGAGCAGACGTCCGTCCGTGCCGATGCAGGCGGTGCCGCCCCAATTGGGATGGGCGGGTGCGGTGAACAGAGCCTCGTCGATCAGATATTCCCAATAGCCCGCGAACTCCCGCTTGGCGATCACCTCCGCGGCAAGCGCGTGGCTGAGCCCGCCATGGCCGGCGATAATCACCTGGCTTCCCACGCGCACGTCCCGGATCGAGCCGAAGGGCAGTGCGGGGACGTCGAGCCGGGCGAGCGCCTGCACCAGGCCGAAGCCCGTCGCCTGGTCGTAGCCGACCACATGGGCCTGCGCGACCTGGCCGTCATTGGTGGCGAGCCAGATGTTCTCCGCCTCGGTGATCAGATAGCCGATGGTCAGCACCAGACCGTTGTCGCTGACGACCACGCCGTTGCCGGCGCGTTCGGTGCCCAGCACCTGCGCGGTGAAGGCGTCTTCCGGTATCTCGGCGCGAATCGATACGACCGCCTTCAGCGTGCGATCGAGATCGAACCCGTAATTTGCGGGCGCCGGCTGCGCCTCTTCCGGGATCGCGCCTTCCTTGGACTTGTCCACGGACACCTCTCACATCTTGGAATCTGCTGGTAGGGTGTCACAAAGGCAGGGGTGTGCGTCAAGGGGGACCGAAGCGCGGAGTGGTAGAAACGCCGGGTATTCGTCATGCCGGCGGACGATCGCCGTCTCCTTCACCTGAACCGGCATCAGAGCCGACTTCCTGCGGTTCGAACGACGCCGTCCGAGCGCGCTTCAGGATCTCGGCGGCGTCATGGACGTTGTCCGATGCGGGCGCCTCGCCCTTCTGCATCAGGATGTCGATCTCGGCGCCGTAGCGATCCACCACCTCCTCGCCGAAACGCGCGCGGATGCCGCTGCCGATCAGAAGCTCCTGACGGCGGGCGAAGCTGATCTGGCTCTGCCGGCCGGCCAGACCCTGCGGATCCACATACTCCCGGTAATTGCCGGTGATGAAGTAGTCGAAGCCGTTCTCCCGGGTCAGCTCGGCGGCGCGATGGAGGAGGTAGCGATCCACCATCTCCCTGGTGGTAAGGCCGTTGCCCTCGAAGCCGATCCGATACTGATCCTCGCCGATCATTTTTTCGCTGTAGCCCGGCGCACCCTCGCTCGCGGCTGCCTGATAGGGCGTCGGGCGCGCGCAGGCGGCGAGGGCGAGGGTGGTCAAAAGGGCTAAAAGCCAGATCGGACGAAGCATCGGAGCGGTCCTCTTCATGGTCGTTCAGTCAAGGGCATGGTCGTTCAGTCACGGGAGGCCGGGGTCAGGCGGAGCGTTCTGCGCTCGCCGTCGCGCAGAACCACCAGATCGACCGGCTCGCCGATCTTCAGCCCGTCCAGCGCCACGGAGTAGTCGTAGATGTTGGCGATCCTGCTGCCGGCGATTTCGACGATCAGGTCCCCGCCCTCGACGCCGGCATCATGGGCGGGGCCGCCTTCGGTCACGCCGTTGATCAGAGCGCCCTCGACGTCGTCGGCGCCATAGTCGGGAAGCGTGCCGAGATAGACGGCCGAGGTGCGCCTTCGTCCCGCGCGCTCGCCCGGCTTCTGTTTCACGTAGCCCGGCACGTCCTCGGCGCCTGCGACGCCGCGCGCGATCAGCGCCATCAGCCGGGCGACGTCGGCCGCACCCTCGTAGTTCAGGGTGTCCGCGGTGTCGGCGGGTGTGCTGTAAAAAGCGTGCGCGCCGGTGAAAGCGTTCAGCACGGGCACGCCCTTGAGGTAAAAGGAGGTGGCGTCGGTCGGCAGGAAGGCGTTGTCGTTGGTGGTGATCGAGAGGCCCACCGGCGCGTTCCGCCGCTCGATCTCGCCCGGCCAGACGCCGCTGGATCCGACGCCCTGCAGGATCAGCGCATCCCGGTAATGGCCGATCATGTCGAGATTGAGATAGGCCGCGATCTCGGGCTGCAGGGTCTCCCGCCGATCGCCGGCGAAGCGCCTGACGAAATGGTTCGAGCCGAGCAGACCGAGCTCCTCGCCGGACCAGACCGCGAACACGATGTCCCGCGGCAGATCGAGCTTCCCTCTCGCTTTCTGATCCACGAGATATTCGGCGATCTCCAAGAGGCCGGCCACGCCGGAGGCGTTGTCGTCGGCGCCGTAATGGATCTCGCCGACCGCCTCGCCGGTGGCGAGCGACTTGCCCTCGACGCCGTGGCCGAGATGGTCGACATGGGCGCCGACCATGACAGCACTGCCGGTGGTGCCGTCGCTGGCCGCCAGCCTGGCGAGCACGTTCCGGCCGGTCTTGATCTGCTGTTCGAGATCGATCGTCGCGCGGATTTCGAGATCCGGAATCGCGAAGCCCGGCACCTGCTCGCCCTCGTCCAGATCATTCTGCAGACGCTCCAGGTCCTTGCCCAGATCGGACAGGATGACGGCAGCGAGATCGTCGCCGATCGAGATCGCGCCGAGCGTCGAGCCTGCGGTCGCCGCATCGAAGCCGAGCGGGGCGAGCTCGTCATCGAAACCGCCGTTCGGGCCGCTGACGACGATCAGCCCGACGGCGCCACGCTCCCTCGCGACCGCGGCCTTGTAGCCGAGATCGGCGTAGCGATGGAGATGCTGGCGGCGCTCGGCGCCGATGTCCTGGGGCAGGCGTCGAAACACCATCGCCCATTTTCCCTCGACGTCGAGCCCCTCATACGAGTCGTAGGCGCCCTGGTTTTCGCCCTCCGGCGCGACCACGCCATAGCCGGCGAAGACGATCCCGGCCGGCTCGGTCTCGCCCTCTTTCGAGAGGCCGAGCGGGCGCCAGTCGCGGTCCAGTTCCGGCGAGGCCTCGATGCCGGAGATGGCAAGCGCATTGTCCTCGCCGAGCGTCACGTCGGCGGTGAAATCGAAGGGCTGGAAATAGCTGCCGTCGTCGCCTGCAGGCTCGAGGCCGAGACGCGCAAAGGCCTTGGCGACGTAGTCGGTGGCGAGCGCCTCGCCCTTGCTGCCGGTGAGCCGGCCTTCCATCACGTCGCTGGCCAGGATCTCGACATGGCGACGCAGGTCGTCCGACGAAATGTCGGCGGCGCTGTCCGGCGGCTCCGGCACCTCGCCCGGCAGCACCGCGACCGTCTCCTCCAGGCCGAGAAGCTTTCGCGCGGCTTCGTCGTTCCAGTCGGCGAGGAAAAGCTGCGGTCTCTCGTCCGCCGTTCTCGACGACGCCCAGGCCAGCGTGCGGCCGTCCGGCGAAAACACCGGCAGGCTGTCGAAGCGCTCATGCGAGGTCACGCGCACCGGCTCCTTCTCGCCGTCTGCGTCCACGAGATAGAGCTCGAAATTGGCGAAACCATGCACGCTGGTCGCGAAGATCACATAGTCGCCGGACGGGTGGAAATAGGGCGCCCAGGACATGGCGCCGAGATCGGTGATCCGCTTTTCGCCGGTGCCGTCCCGGTCGGCCGTGTAGATCTCGGCGCTGTGGCCGTCCTCGGCGAAGCGCCGCCAGACGATTTTCCTGCCGTCGGCGCTGAAGAAGGGGCCGCCGTCATAGCCGGGCGTATCGGTCAGGCGGCGGACGTCTGAGCCGTCCGCCTTCATGACGTAGAGGTCCATGAAATAGGAGGCGTCCTTTTCGAGCCGGGCCTGGTCATCCGGCGACAAAGGCTCGCTGTAGGCGTGGCGGTTGGAGGCGAACAGGATCTCCTCGCCGTCCGGCGAATAGGAGGCCTCGGCATCGTAGCCCGGCGTATCGGTCAGATTGGTCACGGATCGCGAGCCGTCGGGCAGGGCGTCGACCTGGCCCTCGAAGATGTCGTAATGTTGATCGAAGCTCCAGGAATAGCGCCGTCCGCCTTTTTCCCGTTCGGCGAATTCCTGCTCCTGCTTGGCCAGGGCCTCGGGGTCGAGATGGGTCGAGGCGAACAGCAGCCGGCGTCCGTCCGGATGCAGCCAGGCGCAGGTGGTCTTGCCGACGCCCGGCGAAACCCGCTCGGTGTCGCCGGTCTCGAGGTCCATCAGGTAGATCTGGTAGAAGGGATTGTCGGCCTCGCGCTCGCTCTGGAAAACGAGCTTCGAGCCGTCTGCGCTGAAATAACCCTCGCCGGCGCGCACGCCTTCGAAGGTGAGCTGGCGCACCTTGCCGAGGAGCTCGTTTTCATGGCCCGGCTGTTCCTCGTCCGCCGCCTGGCCGGGGCCGGAAAGGCCGAAGAGCAGACCGGCAAGGCCGAGCGCGATCCCTCGAAGTGTGGTCGCCGTCATTCGCCTGTTCCCGCGTCGATCGCCGATGGAGATTTCTCGCGCGTGATACTAGCCTTGCGCCCGGTCCGGTCAATGTCGGGCCGGGCGGCGGGCTGCGGATTTCGGGTCTGTCTCTACGGCAGGCTGTGCCTGATTCGGATCGGTCGCTTCCGGCGTTGGCGAACAGCATGAGCGGGACACCGGCGGAGGTTGATCGCGAAGCATCTCGCCAAGCCGGCATCGGCGGCGTATGGTATGCGGTCTTTGGCGACGGTCAGGGAAAAAGAACGCCGAAGACGCATAAGCACGCGCAGGCCGAGGCGGTGGTCCCTGGGGGAGAAGCACATGGACGAACATTTCGACGACGGCTCGCTTTCGGGCGCGCCCAACGATCTCGATTCCTTCTGGATCCCGTTCACCCCGAACCGCCAGTTCAAGAAGAACCCGCGCATCGTCGTCAGCGCCGAAGGTATGCACTACACCTCCCATGACGGGCGCAAGATCCTCGACAGCTCGGCCGGGCTCTGGTGCGCCAATCTCGGTCATTGTCACCCGAAGGTGGTCGCCGCCGTGCAGAAGGCCGTGGCCACGCTGGATTTCGCGCCGTCCTTTCAGTTCAGCCACAGCCAGGCCTTCGAACTCGCCTCGCGCATGGGCACGCTCATGCCGGACGACCTGAACCGCGTCTTCTTCTGCAATTCCGGCTCCGAGGCGGTCGACACCGCGCTCAAGATCGCGCTCGCCTATCACCGCGCCAGGGGCGATGCCGGCCGTTACCGGCTGATCGGCCGCGAGCGCGGCTATCACGGCGTCGGCTTCGGCGGCATCTCGGTCGGCGGCATGGTCGCGAACAGGCGGACCTTCGGGCCGATGCTCTCCGGCGTCGACCATCTGCCGCATACGCTCAATCTCGAAAAGAACGCCTTTTCCCGCGGCCAGCCGGAATGGGGAGCCCATCTCGCCGACGACCTGGAGCGCATCGTCGCCCTCCACGACCCCTCGACCATCGCCGCGGTCATCGTCGAGCCGGTCGCAGGCTCGATCGGCGTCTATCCGCCGCCTGTGGGCTATCTCGAGCGGCTGCGAAAGATCTGCGACAAGCACGGCATCCTGCTTATCTTCGACGAGGTGATCACCGCCTGGGGCCGGCTCGGCAAGGCGTCGGCCGCCGAATATTTCGGCGTCACGCCCGATCTCATGACCAACGCCAAGGGACTGACCTCGGCCCATGTGCCGATGGGCGCGGTGATCGCCCGCGACTTCGTCTACGACGCGCTGATGGAAGCCGCAGGCGGGCCGGACAACGAGCATATGATCGAGCTTTTCCACGGCTACACCTATTCCGCCCATCCGCTCGCCGCCGCCGCCGGGCTCGCCACCCTGGATGCCTATCGCGAGGACGGGATTTTCGAGCGGGTCGTCGAGAATGCGCGCTATTTCGAAGACGTGCTTCACGCCCAGCGGGACCTTCCCGGCATTCTCGACATCCGCAACATCGGCTATATGGGCGCCTTCGATCTGGAGCCGCTGAAGGGCGCACCCGGCAAGCGCACGTTCGAGATCATGGTCGAGTGCTTCGAGCGCGGCGTCATGATCCGGATCACCGGCGACACCATCGCGTTCTCGCCGCCGCTGGTCGCGGAGCGCGTCCATATCGACGAGATGATCGGCGTGGTCGCCGATGTGGTGAAAGCGAAGATGACCTGAATCGGAGCAAATATTCTGCAATATTGAATTGTGAAATATTTGTGCCAATTCGAGGCTGGACGTCGTCTCGTCCACGGGCTATTTCGTGGGCGGCTGTGCAATTCGTTCGGGGGCGGTTCGCCGGGGAGAGCGGCCGCGTCGGACGACAAGCGAGACGGCCGGATCCGCCATTCCGCGGACCAAGGCCATGCGTCAGGAGGAGAGGCGAGACGTCATGAAGGACATCGGGCATTGGCTGAACGGCGCCAGAACGGCTGGCGCCAGCGGACGCTACGGGGACCTTTTCAATCCTGCCGTCGGGGAAGCGTCCGGCCGGGTGGCGCTGGCGAGCGCCGCCGAGGTCGACGCCGCGGTCCAGGCCGCGAAGGCGGCACTTCCGGCCTGGTCCGCTCAGACGCCGCTTCGCCGCGCCCGGGTGATGTTCAAGCTCAAGGGCCTGATCGAGGACCATATGGACGAGCTCGCCGAGCTCGTCAGCGCCGAACATGGCAAGACCGTCGACGACGCCAAGGGCTCGGTCACCCGCGGCCTCGAGGTGGTCGAGTTCGCCTGCGGCATCCCGCAGCTCCTGAAGGGCGAGTTCAGCGAAAGCGTCGGCACCGGCGTCGATCTTTTGTCCTTCCGCCAGCCGGTCGGCGTGTGCGCCGGCATCACGCCCTTCAACTTTCCGGCCATGATCCCGCTCTGGATGTTTCCGCTGGCGCTCGCCTGCGGCAACACCTTCATTCTGAAGCCTTCGGAAAAGGATCCTTCCTGCCCGATGCTGCTGGCCGAGCTCGCCAAGGAGGCGGGGGTGCCGGACGGAGTCCTGAACGTGGTCAACGGCGACAAGCAGGCGGTGGACGCCATCCTCACCCATCCCGACATCGCCGCGGTCAGCTTCGTCGGCTCGACCAACATCGCCGAATATGTCTATCACACCGGCACCGCCCACAATAAGCGCGTGCAGGCCTTGGGCGGCGCCAAGAACCACATGGTGGTCATGCCCGACGCCGATCCCGCCCAGGTGACCGACGCGCTGATGGGCTCGGCCTACGGCTCGGCCGGCGAGCGCTGCATGGCGGTGTCGGTCGCGGTCGCCGTCGGCGACGCCGGCGACCGACTGATCGAGGATCTGGCGCCTCGGGTCCGGGCGCTCAAGATCGGGCCCGGCAATCAGCCCGGTGTCGAGATGGGGCCGCTGGTGACCGCGGAGCACCTCGCCAAGGTGAAGGGCTATGTGGACCGTGGCGTCGAGGAGGGCGCCACGCTCGTGGTCGACGGCCGGGACTTCCAGCTCGACGGCTTTCAGGGTCACGAGAACGGCTACTATATCGGCGGCTGCCTGTTCGACGACGTCACCACCGACATGAGCATCTACCAGGACGAGATCTTCGGGCCCGTGCTCTCGGTGGTGCGCGCGCCGGACTTCGACGCCGCGGTCAGGATGGTCAACGACCACGAATACGGCAACGGCACCGCGATCTTCACCCGCGACGGCGACGCCGCACGCAGCTTCGCTCATCAGGTGGACATCGGCATGGTCGGGGTGAACGTGCCGATCCCCGTGCCCATGGCCTTCCACAGCTTCGGCGGCTGGAAGCGATCGCTGTTCGGCGATCATCACATGCACGGTATCGAGGGCGTGCGGTTTTTCACGAAACAGAAGGCGGTCACCACCCGCTGGCCGACCGGCATCAAGGCCGGCGCCGACTTCAGCATTCCGACCATGAGCTGACGAAACCCGTCAGCTCTCCAGGGAAACGCCGTGAAGCGATGGCGTTCGAAGGCCGTCGCTTTGCCATTCAATCAACCAACAAGGGGAGGGATCGTGCCCGAACTCCCGGATATCACGATCTACGTCGAGGCGCTGGAACGCCGCATTCTGGATCGAAAGATCGACGAGGTACGGCTCGCCAGCCCATTTTTGCTGCGCACGGTCGAACCGTCGCTGGACGAGGCGATCGGCAGGACGGTCACGGCCGTTCGCCGTCTCGGCAAGCGCATCGTCATCGGTCTCGAAGGCGACCTCTGGCTGGTCATCCATCTGATGATCGCTGGTCGTCTGCATTGGAAAAAGCGGGGCGTCAAGCTTGCGGGCCGCCATTCGCTCGCCGCCTTCGACTTCGCCGAAGGCTCGCTGACCCTCACCGAATTCGGACCGAAGAAGCGCGCTTCGCTGCACGTCGTCCAGGGCGAGGCCGGCCTGGAGGAACACGATCCCGGCGGGCTCGAAGTGCTGGACGCCGACCTCGAATCCTTCGAGGCAGCGCTCACTCGGGAAAAGCACAGCCTCAAGCGCACGCTCACCGATCCGCATCTGTTCAGCGGCATCGGCAACACCTATTCGGACGAGATCCTGCACCGTGCGCGCCTCTCGCCGAAGGCGATGAGCACCGGCCTCGATGCCGACGAGGTCCGGCAGCTTTACGAGGCGACGCGCTCGACGCTGGGTGACTGGCTGGAGCGTTTGCGCGCCGAGGTCGGTGACGGCTTTCCGGAGGCGGTCAAGGCGAAGCGGGACGGCATGGCCGTGCATGGCCGCTTCAACGAACCCTGCCCGGTCTGCGCGACGCCGATCCAGCGTCTGCGCCGGCAGGACAGCGAGAGCAACTATTGCCCGCGCTGCCAGACCGACGGCGAAATCCTCGCGGATCGCGCCACCGCCCAGCTTTTCAAAACGAGCCGCCCGCGCACCATCGAGGACCTCGCTTCCTGATCGTCCTATTCAGGAGCGGGCTGGCCGCCGCCGTCAGGCACGTCCGGGAGCCCGGCTCCCCGCCTGACCGCGCGCGGTCACTCGATGGTGATCGTGATCTGTCTCGACATGATCGGCGGATCGTGAGGGACGTGCGCGTGATCACCCATCAGAAGCTGCAGCGTATGCTCGCCTGGCGGCAGGGTCAGCCTGGTCTGGGTCTGGCCTCGGCCGAAATGGAGATGGTTGTCGTCCGCCGGTATCGGCTCGTCGAGCGGCGGCAGTTCGGTGTCGACCAGAAGGTGGTGATGCCCGGTGTTGGGCACGTCGACCTCGGCCGGCGCCACACCCATGTGACGGAGGCCGAACCAGACTCGAAACGACCCCCGGCCGCCGTTTCTGATCACCTCGCCATCATTGGGCCAGCCGATGTAGAGATAGGCGTTGTCGGGCGCCGGCGTTTCGCCGGCATCGGCCCGCAAGGGCAGCATCATGGCTGCTGCGAGAAATATGAGTGCCGTCTGCCGCACGTTGGTCTCCCTTCTTTCGGATCCCCTCTTTAGGATCCCTTCTTTCGGATGATTGTCGCGTCGGGCGCGATGCGGTCTCAGTAAGGCTCGACGATGATCGTGATCTTCTCCGAGACCACCGGCGGATCATGCGGAAAATGGCCATGATCCCCGAGAATGAGCTGCAGCGTGTGCTCGCCCGGAGCGAGATTGGTCAGACGCGCCTCGGTCTGTCCCGCGCCGAAGTGAATGTGGTTGGCATCGGAAGGGATCGGCTCGTCCAGGGGCGGCAGTTCGGTGTCGATCAGGAAGTGATGATGGCCGGTCCCCTCCATATCGATCCCGGCTGGTGCTACGCCCATGCCCTCGAGCCCCATCCGCACCCAGAGCCTGCCGCCCTGGATGACCTCGCCGTCGGGCGGCCAGATGATGGTCAGGCGCGCATCCGGCGGCGCCGGCATGTTCTGTGCAAAAGCTGGAGCACCCACAACAAGCATGGCGAACAGCACGCCACCGACATAGTTTTTCATGTTCGTTTCTCCCCGCAGAGCCGACATTTCTCCTTAGACTAGACCAAGTCGGGGTTTCCTGCGAGATCGTTTCGCGAGAGTTTCAGGTCGAACGTCCCGTCAGCCCCTCCGACCGCCAAGCCGGATTCGGGTCGCGTGCGGTCTTGTGGGAGGAATGACGCGCGTTCGATGCCGCTTGCGAACGCTGGCCGTTCTGACTAGATCAAGCGGACCGCAACGCCGTCGAGAGGGTTCCCATCACCACCATGACCATGCGTTACATCAGCACCCGCGGCCGGGTGACGCCCGCCTCGTTCGAAGAGGTGCTGTTTGCGGGACTGGCGGCGGATGGCGGTCTCTATGTGCCGGAAAGCTGGCCGCGTTTCGACCGGGAGCGCCTCGCCGGGCTGCAGTCCGCTCCCTATCAGGAGGTGGCGGCCTTCGTGCTCGAGCCGTTCGTCAGTGAAGATCTCGCCCGGGACGAGCTCCGCCGTTTGATCGACGACGCTTACGGCACCTTCCGCCACCAGGCCGTCGCCCCCCTCAAGCAGCTGGGAGCGGGCCGGTGGGTAATGGAGCTGTATCACGGGCCGACGCTCGCCTTCAAGGACGTGGCGCTGCAGCTTCTCGGGCGTTTGTTCGAACATTTCCTCGCCCGACGCGATCAGGCGATCACCATCGTCGGCGCCACCTCGGGCGACACCGGCTCGGCGGCGATCGCGGCGACCGCCGGGCGGGACCGCATGCGGACGATCATCCTGCATCCGAAGGGCCGGGTCTCCGAGGTGCAGCGCCGGCAGATGACCACGGTCGGGTCCGCGAACGTCCACAATGTCGCGATCGAGGGGAGCTTCGACGACTGTCAGGCCCTGGTCAAGGCGATGTTCAACGACCGGAGGTTTCGCGAACGGCACGGTCTCGCCGCGATCAACTCGATCAACTGGTGCCGGATCATGGCCCAGATCGTCTATTACGTGACCGCGTCCCTCGCGCTCGGCGGCCCCTGGCGGCGGGTGAGCTTCAGTGTGCCGTCCGGCAATTTCGGCGATGTCTATGCCGGCTACGCCGCCCTGCAGATGGGCCTGCCGATCGATCGGCTGATCGTCGCCACCAACCGCAACGACATTCTCGCGCGCTTTTTCGAGACCGGCCGCTATGCCGCGGGCGAGGTGGCGCCGACCATCAGCCCGAGCATGGACATTCAGGTCGCGAGCAATTTCGAGCGCCTGCTGTTCGACCTGGTCGAGCGCGAGGAGGGCGGGGTGAACGCGCTGATGGCGACCTTCGCCGAGGAGAAGGCGTTCGACGTGGACGGGGACGCGCTGGCCCGCGCGAGAGAGCGGTTTTCGGCCTTTCGGATCGGCGAGGAAGAGACGCTCGCGGCCATGGCCAGGACGCTCGAGGCGACGGGCGAAGTCGTCGATCCCCACACCGCCGTCGGCCTCGCCGCGGCCGAAGCCGCCTGCGCCGAGACGACGGCGCCGCTGATCGCGCTAGCCACGGCCCATCCCGCCAAGTTTCCGGACGCCGTGAAGCGCGCCACCGGCAGAGCCCCGGCGCTTCCGCCCCATCTCGGCGACCTGATGGGCAAGGAGGAGCGCTTCGCCGTGCTGCCCGCCGATCTCGCCGCCGTCCAGTCCCACATCGATCAGCTGAGCGATCCCGCATCATGAGCGACGACACCGAAATCACGACACTTCCGAACGGTCTTCGCGTCGCGACGGTCGTGATGCCGAGCGTGCAGACCGCGAGCGTGGGCGTCTGGGTGGACGCGGGCGCTCGCCACGAGCGGCCGGAGGTGAACGGCGTCGCGCACATGCTGGAGCATATGGCGTTCAAGGGCACGAGGCGGCGTTCGGCGCGGGTGATCGCCGAGGAGATCGAGAATGTCGGCGGGCAGCTGAACGCCTACACCTCGCGCGAAAACACGGCTTATTATGCGCGCGTGCTGGCCGACGATCTGCCGCTGGCCGCGGATATTCTCGCCGACATCCTGCAGCATTCGACCTTCGAGCCGGACGAGCTGGAGCGCGAGCGGGGCGTCATCCTGCAGGAGATCGGCCAGGTCATGGACACGCCCGATGATCTGATCTTCGATCTCTTCCAGGAGACCGCCTTCCCCGACCAGTCGCTCGGGCGTTCGATCCTCGGGCCGGCGGCGATCGTCGGCGCCATGAGCAGGGATCAGCTGACCGGCTACATGGCGGAGCATTACGCGCCCGGGCGCATGGTGCTGGCGGCGGCCGGCAAGGTCGATCATGCGCAGCTGGTGGCGCTCGGCGCCGAGCTGTTCTCGGATCTGCCGGCGAACGCCGGGGCGAAAAAGACGGTGGAAAAGGGGCGCTATGCGAGCGGCGAGCACCGAAAGGAGCGGGATCTCGAGCAGGTGCATCTGATCCTCGGCCTGCCCGCCTTCTCCTATCACGACGACGATTTCCACGCGCTGCAGGTGCTCTCGGTGATGCTGGGCGGCGGCATGTCGTCGAGGCTGTTCCAGGAAGTCCGCGAAAAGCGCGGGCTCGCCTATTCGGTCTTCTCGTTTGCGGGTTGCTATGGCGATACCGGCGTGTTCGGCATCTATGCCGGCACCGGCGAGGAGCAGACGGCGGAGCTGGTGCCGGTGCTCTGCGACGAGCTGAAGGCGCTGATCGCAGCGCCGGCCGAAGAGGAGCTTTCCCGCGCCCGCGCGCAGCTGAAGGCGAGCCTGATGATGGGGCTGGAGAGCTGCTCCGCGCAGAGTGAGGACATCGCCCGCCAGCTCCTGATCTTCGATCGCCGTATTCCGCAGGAGGAGACGATCGCCGAGATCGACGCCGTCGACGCGGACGCGATCCGGCGGGTCGGTGCCCGGCTGATCGACGGCGGCCTGCCTACGCTCGCCGCGATCGGCCCGATCGCGAAACTGCCGGCCCTCGACGCCGTCGGCAGCCGGCTGGCAGCGGGCTGAGCCAATTTCTCTCATAAGTTGAAAGTCGTGGCCGGCGTCTCTTACCCTCCCCGAAAGATGACGACGGCTGGCTCCCGATCGTCGATTTTATCGAGTATTCCGGTACTTTTCTTAACCTCGCCATTGCCTTGAAGCCGTTCGGTTTACAGTTCTTAATTGAACGAGGCAGCCACGGGTCGAGACGGGGTCGAGGCGGATGACAGATGACGATGGTCGGTCGGCGGTAAGCTACGGCTTTTCCCGTAAGGAGAACAAGGTGCGTCCGGCGTCCCCGCCCGTCGAGGAGGGCGCGCCGATGCGGCCGCGCAGGATGACCGCTCCGGTCGACGAAGCGGCGCATCACGAGGGGCCGTGGATCGTACGCCCGAAGAAGGCGGTCGAGACGCCGGTCGCCGCAGGGCCACAGGCCACGACCACGGTCAGGAGCGTTCGGGCACCGGTCTCTCTCGCGCACACCGCGGCCGCTCATGACGGGCTTCAAACGATCGACGGCGCGATGGCGAAAGCGGACGAGGATGCCCGTCGCCGGACATCGCGGCGCTGGCTCGCGGCCGCTCTCATGCTGCCCGTCTATGTGGCGGGTGCTGCAGGCCTCTGGTCGACCTATCGGAGCTTCGAGACGCCGGTCGCGAGCCTGCAGCCGACACCGGCCCGCAATGTCGAGGTTCCGACGCTGCCGCCGATCGATGATGAGATTGAACTGCGTGACGCCTTGCTGGACGGTCCGATACGTCCGAAGCTCCGCCCCGCGATCGACGAGGACCTGGCCGCCTCCGATCATCAGCGACCGATCTGAATGGATCGGCCTGCCTCGCGCCGCTGATCAGGATTCGTCGCCCAGCCGCTTCTTCTGCCTGACCGCCTGACGCCGCGCTCTGAAGCTTGGCAGAAACACCAGAAGGGCCGCGACGATCAGGAGACCGAGTGTCATCGGCCGCTCCCACATGAAGCTGACGCCATCCGCGATATTGGCCGCGCGCGAAAAATTGTTCTCCATCATCGGGCCGAGGATGAAGCCGATCAGAAGCGGGGCCAGCGGGAAGCTGGCGAAGCGGAGGATGGTCGCGAGCACGCCGAGACCGGTCATGAACAGAAGCTCGGTCGCGTTGTTCTGGCCGATATAGGCGCCCATCAGCGTGAAGAACAGGATGAACGGGATCAGGTAGTTCCTCGGCACCGCGAGCAGCTTCGCGATATAGGGGATCAGCGGCAGGTTCAGGATCAAGAGAATGACGTTGCCGATATACATCGACATGATCACCGCCCAGAAGATGTCCGGGTTCTCGATCATGAGCCGGGGGCCGGGCTGCACGTTCAGGGCGACCAGCGCGCCCAGCAGGATCGCCGTGGTGCCGGAGCCCGGGATGCCAAGGGTCAAGAGCGGCACGAAGGAGCCGGTGCAGGCGGCGTTGTTGGCGCTTTCGGGGGCGGCGAGGCCCTTCAGCGAGCCCTTGCCGAATTTCTTCTGGTCTTCCGGGCTCGCGATGTTGCGCTCGACCGCGTAGCCGAGAAATGAGGCGATGGTGGCGCCCGCACCCGGCATGACGCCGATCAAAAAGCCCTGCAGCGACTGCCGGCCGATCACAGGCGCGATCTCGCGCGCCTCGGCCTTGTCGATGCGAAGGCCGGTGATCCTGCCGCCTTCGTCGCCGGTCTTGGAGCGGTTGGGGTCCAGCACCAGAAAGATCGCTTCGGGCAGGGCGAAGAGGGCCATGGCCAGCGTGATGAAGCCGAAGCCGGACTGCAGGTCCATGATGCCCATGGTGAAGCGCGGTGCATTGAAGAGGGCACTTTCGCCGATGGTCGCCATGATCAGGCCCAGTATGGTCATCATCAGCGCCTTGGCGACCTGCCCGGAGCCGGCGAACGCGGCGATCGCGGAGAGGCCGACCACCATCAGGGCGAAATATTCGGGCGACTGGAAGAGAAGCGCCACCGAGACCAGGGCGGGCGCGAAGCCCATCAGCAGGATGGCGCCGATGGTGCCGCCCGCGAAGGACGAGATCGCGGCCACGGTCAGCGCCTTGCCGGCCTTTCCCTGCCGGGCGAGCGGGTAACCGTCGAACGAGGTCGCGACCGTCGAGGCGATGCCGGGGGCGTTGATCAGGATCGACGAGGTCGAGCCGCCGAACACGGCGCCGTAATAGACGCCGGCCAGCATGATCAGCGCGGTCGACGGGTCGCCGATGGTGATGGCGACCGGGATCATGATGGCGATGATCGACATCGGCCCGAGGCCGGGAAGCATGCCGATGAAGGTGCCGATCAGACAGCCGGCGACCACCATGAACAGGTTCTTGAAGGAGAGCGCCGTGGACAGCCCGAGGACGATGCCTTCCCACATGACGGGTTCTCCCTAGAAAAGCCTGGGCCAGGGGCTCAGAAAGATGCCGAGCAGCTCCTGCACCAGATACCAGACGGCGAGCGTGCCGACGACGGCGATCGGAATCATGAGGTGAAACCTGCGCTCGCCCAGAATGAAGGAACCGCCGGCGAGAAACAGAATTGTCGCTGCGATGAACCCGATCGGGCGGAGGAGCAGGGCGTAGGCGACCATGCTGCCGATCAGGGCGAGCGCCTGGCCGAGCTCGTATTCACGGAGTTTTTTGTAGTCGATGCCGCTTTCGGCGCTGTCGGTCGCGTCCGCGGGGCCGGTGGTGAAGATGACCACCAGACCGACCACGATGCCCACCAGGCTTAGAATCTTCGGGAACGAACTCGGCCAGACGGGCGCCCGCTGCAAGATCGGCGGCAGCAGATGGTCCATGCCGAAAAAGGCCGTGTAGCCGTAGACGCAGCAGAACAGCAGGAAGAGAAGGCCGATCCAGCGCTCGAGGGTCATGGGTCAGGCCGATCGAAATGGACGCGAAAGCGAAAGCCGGGCGGGACCGGGCGTCGAACGCCCGGTCCCGGTCGGCTCAGAGAAAGCCGAGCTTCTTCATGAGATCGCCGATCTGCGTCTCCTGTTTTTCGAGGAAGCTCATGAAGTCGTCGCCGGAGTTGTGGATGTTGACCCAGCCGTTGCGGGCGCGGACCTCTTCCCACTCGGGCGTGTCGTACATGGCGGCGAGCACGTCCCGGTAAGCCTGGGCCTGCTCCTCGGGAAGGCCGGGGGCCGCGAAGAAGCCGCGCCAGTTCACGAACTCGACGTCATAGCCCTGCTCCTTCAGGGTCGGCGCGTCGGGCAGCGCATCGACGCGCTCGGGGGCGGTGATCGCCAACACCTTCATTTCGCCGGCCTTCGCCAGCTCGACGGCCTCGGAAAAGCCGGTGGAGCCCGCCGTGATCTCACCGGAGAGGATGGCCGCGTTCATCTCGCCGCCGGCGTCATAGGGGATGTATTTGATCGCGGTCGAATCGGCGCCCGCACCCTCGAAGGCCATGGCCGCGACCAGATGGTCCATGCCGCCCGGCACCGAGCCGCCGCCGATCGAGACGGCGTTCGGATCCTCGTTGAAGGCGGCCACGAGATCCTCGAACGTGTTCAGCTCGCTGTCGGCCTTGGCGATGATCGCCGCATAGTCGCCGATGGTGCCGGCGATCAGGGTGAGGTCGCGGAAGTTCTGCGGGAACACACCGGTCAAGGAGCGTATCACGATCGGGGTGGAGTTCACCATCAGCGTGCCGTGATTGCTCTCGGCGTTCTCGATCAGATAGCCGATCGCCTTGCCGCCGCCGCCGCCGGACATGTTCTCATAAGACGCCTGGCCGACCAGGCCCGCGCCGGTGAGCGCTTCGCCGGTGCCGCGCGCGGTGCCGTCCCAGCCGCCGCCGGCGCCGCCGGGGATCAGGAAGTGGATGCTGTCGAGCATCTGCTCGGCCTGGGCGAGGCCGGCGCCGCCCATGAGGCCGATCGCCGCGACGCCCGCGATCGCCGCGCGTCTGGTGGTTGCAAAGAAGGTCACATCAAGTCTCCCGATTTTCGTTCTGCCGTCACCTGTCATGAGGCGGCGACTTTTCCATCACGTCGTGGTGTCATTCATGCCCATCATGGATGCGGTCGTAAACCCGTCTTCCCGAGAGCGGCGCACCATGGCGTGCCTCTTCGAACTCAGGCCGTGACCTTTTCTCCGCTGCGCGACGGCCTTGCGGGCGCGCGCTTCTTCTGCATCCAGATCACGCCGGCGAGAAGCAGGAGAACCGGGATGTAGATCCAGTATTTGCTCGGCTGGTCTGCGGGCTGACGAACCTGGAGGATCTCCTGGTCCCAGTCGAGACCGGCCTTCTGGGCTGCGCTGTCGAAGGCGACGTCGTCGATCAGGACCTTGTCGCCGTCCTCCCTGAGGGTGATACCGGCTGCGGTGAGCTTCTCGTCGCCGCTGGCGCCCTCGGGCATGGTGATGGGTGCCACGAACTCGATCGGTGAGCCGAACTGATCGAGCCCCGCGACCCTGAGACGGAGCTCCGAGCCGGGCGGCGCCGCTTCGAACGCCTGAGAGATCTCGGCCGGCGGCACGTCCTTGTAGGGCGGCGTGATCATGTCCATCCAGAAGCCGGGCCTGAACAGGCTGAACGCGATCAGCAGCAAAAGCGGGATCTCCCAGATCCTGAGCTTGTCGAAGAACCAGCCTTGCGTCGCGGCGGCGAACACCAGCATCGCTATGGTCGCGATGACGAACACCATGATCCCTTCCGCCCAGCCGACGTCGATCAGGAGAAGCTGGTTGTTGAAGATGAAGAGGAAGGGCAGGGCGGCCGTTCGAAGCGAGTAGAAGAAGGCGACGAAGCCCGTCTTGATCGGATCGCCGCCCGAGACCGCGGCGGCGGCAAAGGAGGCGAGGCCGACCGGCGGGGTGACGTCGGCCATGATGCCGAAATAGAAGACGAACAGATGGACCGCGATCAGCGGCACGATCAGGCCGTTCTGCTGACCTAGCGTCACGATCACCGGGGCGAGGAGCGCCGAGACCACGATATAGTTCGCGGTCGTGGGCAGGCCCATGCCGAGGATCAGCGAGAGGAACGCGGTCAGGAACAGGATGGCGAGCAGATTGCCGCCCGAGAGCACCTCGACCACGTCGGCGAGCGCCGAGCCGACGCCGGTCTGGCTGACCGCGCCGACGATGATGCCGGCGGTGGCGGTCGCGATGCCGATGCCGATCATGTTCCGAGCACCGGCGACCAGGCCGTCCAGAAGGTCGTAGAAGCCGGCGCGCGTCTCATCGCCGACGTCGTCGCCGCGTGCGCGGAAGATGGCGAACAGCGGGCGCTGGGTCACCAGGATGAAGATCATGAAGACCGCGCCCCAGAACGCGGACAGACCCGGCGACAGACGTTCGACCATCAGCGCCCAGACCAGCACGACCACGGGCAGGATGAAGTGCAGGCCCGCCTTCACCGTCGGTCCGGGCAGCGGCAGGGTGGCGTCCGGATTGTTCGGATCGTCCATCTTGAGCTCGGGATAGCGCGCACCGAACGCCACCAGCGCCACATAGACCGCGATCAGGAGGATCCCGATGATCCAACTGGCCGCCGCGCCGAAGGCGGGGCGGATCCAGCCGATGCCGTAATAGACCGCGAACGAGATCGCGCAGAGCACCACCACGCCGAACAGGAACATGATCAGGCGCTGCATCAGCGGTCCCGGCGTGTAAGCGCGCGGCAGGCCTTCCATGCCGGCCTTCAAGGCCTCGAGATGCACGATGTAGACGAGGGCGATGTACGAGATCAGCGCCGGCAGGAAGGCGTGCTTGACCACGTCGAAATAGGGGATGCCGACATATTCGACCATCAGGAAGGCGGCAGCGCCCATCACCGGCGGCATGATCTGGCCGTTGACCGAGGAGCCGACCTCGACGGCGCCCGCCTTCTCCGCGGAGAAGCCGACCTTCTTCATCAGGGGAATGGTGAAGGTGCCTGTCGTGACGACGTTTGCGATTGACGAACCTGAAATCAAGCCCGTCATCGCCGAGGACACGACAGCCGCCTTTGCCGGGCCGCCGCGCATATGGCCCATCAGGGAGAAGGCGACCTGGATGAAGTAATTGCCGGCCCCGCCTTTGTCCAAAAGCGCGCCGAACAGCACGAACAGGAAGACGAAACTGGTGGACACGCCGAGCGCGATGCCGAACACGCCCTCGGTGGTGATCCAGTGGTGGTTCACGACCTCGCCGAGCGTGTTGCCCTTATGCGCGATGATCGATGGCATGTGCTGGCCGGCGAAGGTGTAGACCAGGAAGATGATCGCGATGATCATCAGCGGCGGGCCCAGCGATCGGCGGGTCGCCTCGAGCAGCAGGATCATGCCGATGACGGCGACCACGTAGTCCTGGGTGATCGGGGCGCCGGGGCGATCGGAAATGCTGACGTAGAAAATGTAGAGATAGGCCGCGGCGAACGCGCCCAGGATGGCGAAGATCCAGTCCTGGATCGGGATGTAGTCGCGCGGGCTACTCTTCAGGGCAGGATAGGCCGTGAAGGCGAGGAAGACGGCGAAGGCCAGGTGGATCGAGCGCGCTTCGGTATCGTTGAAGACGCCGAAGCCGAACATGAAGGGCAGCGGCGAGGCGATCCAGAGCTGGAACAGGGACCAGGCCAGCGCCACCGCGAACAGCAGTTTGGCGACGGGGCCGGTCGGGTTTCTCGCACCGGTGTCGGAGGATGCGACCAGTTCGTCGAGGTCGACGTCTTTGTCGCTGGATCCAGCAGTCCTTGCCGCTTCACTCATGCCCGGCCCCCAAAGGCGCGGCCTTTACCGTTGACTTGCCGGAGCCAGGATCGACGGTTTGCGCCGCAGTTTTCTATCGTTGTCGTTTGTCCCGGACGGGGTAGGACGTTCCCTCCGGGGGTCTCTTCACAGGCACCTGAGCCGGAGGGCGGCGGCGCAAACCGCTCCGCCGCCTCCAACCCAAGTCCAGCCAGAAGGCGCCGCCTTCAGAGCCAGCCCTGTTCCTTGTAGTAGCGCTCGGCGCCCGGATGCAGCGGGGCGGTGAGGCCATCGGCGATCATCTCTTCCTGCGTCAGATTGGCGAAGGCCGGGTGCAGACCCTTGAAGCGGTCGAAATTGTCGAACACGGCCTTGACCACCTGGTAGATGGTCTCCTCGTCGACCGAAGCCGACGACACGAAGGTCGCCTTCACGCCGAAGGTGTTGGTGTCCTCGTCCGAACCCTTGTACATGCCGCCGGGGATGGTGGCCTTGGCGTAGTAGGAGTTCTCCTCGACCAGCGCGTCGATCTCCGGGCCTTCGACCGAAACCAGATGGGCGTCGGTGGTGGTGGTGGCTTCCTGGATCGAGCCGTTCGGATGGCCGACGGTGAAGACGATCGCGTCAACCTTGTTGTCGCCCAGCGCCGCCGACTGCTCGGCCGACTTCAGCTCGGAAGCGAGCGAGAAGCCGTCCATCGACCAGCCGAGCGCGTTCATGATGACTTCCATGGTGCCGCGCTGACCGGAGCCGGGATTGCCGATGTTCACCCGCTTGCCCTGAAGGTCGGCGAAGCTTTCGATGCCGGCGTCGCTGCGCGCGACCACGGTGAAGGGCTCGCCATGCACGGAGAACACGGCGCGCAGGTCCTCGAACTGGCCGCCTTCGAATTCGGGCGTGCCGTTATAGGCGTAAGCCTGCCAGTCGGACTGGGCCACGCCCATGTCCATCGAGCCTTCCTTGATCGCGTTGATGTTCGCGACCGAGCCGCCGGTCGAAGGGGCGGTGCACTTGATGCCGTGATCGGCCTGGCCGCGGTTCACCAGCTTGCAGATGGACTGGCCGACCACGTAGTAGACGCCGGTCTGGCCGCCGGTGCCGATGGTGACGAATTTTTCCTCTTGCGCCTGAGCGCCGCTGCTCGCGGCGAGCGCGAGGCCGGCGGCGAGAGCAATGGACAGATGACTTCGCATGTAGAGAACCTCCCATAGGTATCTGGACGCCGAAGCGTGCTGGGCTCCATTAGACAGTCAGTGGTCGGACAAGGTCAACCACATGATTTTTCAAAGAAGGATTCTCGCGGACGAGGCAGGATTTTCCGGGCCTTGGGCCCGTGCGCGATCCGGCCAGGCGACCTCGGAAACGCCCACGAAACGGGCGAGGCGCGCGAGTTCCGCCTCGAGCCGCTCTAGCCGGCCCGCACCGAAGCGGACGCCGGGCTCCGGCCAGAGTTCGAGGACGTTCAGCCGGCCTTCGTCGCGCGCTGCGCGTACTTCGATACGACCGACGAAGCGGTCGCCTTCGAGCAGCGGAAAGACGTAGTAGCCGTAACGCCGTTTCGCTGCCGGCACGTAGATCTCGATGCGGTAGTCGAAGCCGAACAGGCGCTTAAGCCGGTTGCGGTCGCGCACCACCGGATCGAAAGGGTTGACGATCCTGAGGCGCGAGGTCGGCGGCGGGAGCGTCTGCACCCGGAGCCTCGATGTCGGCGGGCGCGATCGACGGGACCCAGTCGCCCGCTGCGGTCTCGACCAGCACGTGGGCGAGCCCGCGCCTCGCCCGGTCCGACCAGGCCTTCACCTCGGCGAGACCGGCTGCCTCCCAAAAACGCTGGATTTCGCCCTCGGTCGCGAAGGCCAGCCGATCGAGCGCCTGGCGGCAGAGCCAGTCGAGCTGCTCGGCGTCCGAGCGTTCGTCCTCCAGAACCTCCGCCGGGATCACGCGCTCGGTCAGGTCGTAGAACTTGGTGAAGTTTTCGCGGTGCGAGGTGGCGAGCTCGCCCACATGCCACATGAAGTCGAGCGCCTGCTTGTGCGGCGGGCGGCGCCAGGCGACGGTCCTGTCGGCACAGACCGTGTCGAAGGCGTGGGTGGAGAGCGGGCCTTCGCGGGCGATGCGCTCGCGGATCGCGGCGCGGCCGTCCTCGTCCAGCATGGAGGCGTACCAGGACGACCGGCGGATGCGCTCGTCCATGCGCCTGAACTGGCGGCGCCACATCGGATAGGTGGTCATCGGCAGGACGGAGGCGTCATGGGTGAAATGCTCGAACACCGCCCGGTCCTTCGCGAGCAGCTTGTTCAGCATCCGCTCGCGGTAATGCTGGTTGCGGCTCCAGATGATGTGATCCTGGGCGCGGGCGACCGTGCGGATGGTGTCGAGCTGCACGAAGCCCAGCCTGTCGATGATGTCGGGGACGTTCAGCGGTCCGGTCGGCGGCGTGGCGAGGCCCTGGGCGTGCAGCCAGAGACGCCGGGCGTCGCGGTTCGGGATACGGATCGGTTGGCTGGTCATGGATCTCGGACGGGTTCGGGGCTTCGGACGATGCTGGCGGATCGGTCGCGCGATGATTGTCCCGGGACGCTCGTTTTATGCAAGGCGTCATGCGATCAGCGTGGTGACAGCATGGCGCCGCTCATGCTAAGTCCGACGCCGTTTCGCCACCTTCCAGCCGAGGGAAGAACAGATGCGCGCGGAAATCGCCAATCTCGCCTCCGAGATCGAGCAGGGTCTGACCCTGCTGAGGAGGCATCTTTGACTGGGACAATGCCGTCCACCGTCTGGAAGAGCTGAACCAGCGCGCCGAAGACCCCGACCTCTGGAACGACGCCGACAAGGCCCAGGCGTTGATGAAGGAACGCAATCGCCTGGCCGAGGCGATCGATCGTCAGCACGCGCTCGAACAGGAGCTGGCGGATCAGACCGGGCTTGCCGAGCTCGCCGAGGAAGAGGGCGACGAGGAGACCCACAAGGAGGCCGAAGACGCGCTCGCCAAGCTGAAGCAGCAACTTGCCAAGCTGCAGCTCGAAAGCCTGCTTTCGGGCGAGGCGGACGCAAATGACTGTTTTCTCGAGATCCATGCGGGTGCGGGCGGCACCGAGAGCCAGGACTGGGCGGAGATGCTGCTGCGCATGTATGTGCGCTGGGCCGAGCGCCGCGGCTTCAAGCTGGAGTTCATCGAGGAGAGCGCGGGCGAAGAGGCGGGGCTGAAGTCGGTCACGGTCAAGGTGATCGGCCACAATGCCTATGGCTGGATGAAGACCGAGAGCGGCGTGCATCGGCTCGTGCGCATCTCGCCCTTCGACAGCCAGGCGCGTCGCCACACCAGCTTCGCCAGCGTCTGGGTCTATCCGATCATCGACGATTCGATCGAGATCGAGATCGAGGAGAAGGATCTTCGGGTCGACACCTATCGCGCGTCGGGTGCGGGCGGCCAGCACGTCAACAAGACCGACAGTGCCATTCGCATCACCCACGAGCCGACCGGCATCGTCGTCCAGTGCCAGAACGACCGCTCCCAGCACAGGAACCGCGCGCAGGCCTATGACATGCTGCGCGCGCGCCTCTACGAGCTGGAGCTGCAAAAGCGCCAGGAGGCGGCGGACGCCGAGGCGGCTTCCAAGAGCGACATCGGCTGGGGCCACCAGATACGCTCCTACGTCCTCCAGCCCTACCAGATGGTGAAGGATCTGCGGACCGGGGTCGAAAAGGGCAATGCGCAGGGTGTGCTCGACGGCGACATCGACGAATATCTGGAAGCCGCTCTCGCCCAGGGCGTCGAGAAAAACCAGGAAGCGGCAGCCGAGGGTCAGTAGCCGCGAGCGCGATCGACCTGATGGTTAAGCGGCAGCCCCTTTCGCGCGCGGCGGATGTTCTCGACGACGCCGGCGGCGGCGGTAGCCGGCAGGCAGTAGCTGGCGACATGGGGCGTGATCAGGATTTTTTCGTGACGCCAGAGCGGGCTCGTCTCGGGCAGGGGCTCGGTTTCGAACACGTCGAGCGTCGCCCCGCTCAGACGGCCGCTGTCCAGCGCATCGATCAGGTCGCCCTCCGCCAGATGCGCGCCGCGCGCGGCGTTGATCAGGCAGGCATCCTTCGGCAGTTGATCGAACAGGGCCCTGTCGAGCACGCCCGCGGTGTCGGCGGTGAGCGGCAGCAGGCAGACGAGGATCTCCGTATCCGCCAGAAAATCGCCGAGCTGATCTCGCCCGTGAAAGGAGCGGACCCCGTCCAGCGCTTTCGGTGAACGGCTCCAGGCGCGAACCGTGAAGCCGTGGTCGCGCAGCATGACGGCCGCCGCCTCGCCGAGGACGCCGAGCCCCATGATGCCGACCGTGCGCTCGCCGGTGCTTTTCGGAAACTCGAAGGTCCAGCGGCCCGCCCGCTGCTCGCGCTCGAACAGATCGAACCGGCGGTGATGGCGAAGGGCGGCGAGCAGGATGTAGTCCGCCATGGTGCGTGTCAGCGAGGGGTCGACCATGCGCGCGAACGGAAGATCGGGCAGGGTCTCGTCCGCGAGCAGAGCGTCGATGCCGGCGCCGAGCGAGAGGATGGCCTTCAGGTTCGGATAGCGCGAAAGCTCGCCCGCAGGCGGTTTCCAGACCAGGGCGACGTCGATCTCCCCGGGATCGCCGACCTCATCCGGCCAGATCCGAAAGTCCAGATCCGGCATTTCCTTCAGAAGGACGTCGCGCCAGGCTTCGGCCGGGTCGGCCTCGCTCAGAAACAAAAGTGCCAAACGGTTTCTCCACACCTTCTGGATCAGGATTCGAGCATGGCACGGCGGCAGGCGTCTCTGCAAACCCCCGCGATCGGTGATCAGGGCGTTTCGGACTCGAGTTCGGCAAGAGTCTCCAGAGCGGCGGATCGATGCGGTCCGCCCAGGCGGACGGCTTCCTTCGCGGCCTTCAGGGCGTCGTCGCGCCTCCCGCTCTCGCCGAGGGTCACGGCCAGGTTGTTCCAGGCTTCGGTCGAAGCGGGATCGAGGGCGACGGCGTGGCGAAAGGCCTTCGAGGCGGCGGTGACGTCCCCGGCGGCGTAGCGCGCATTGCCGAAGCCCATCAGGGCCGCGAGATTGTCCGGCCAGCGTTCGAGAAGGGCGCCGTAGGCAAGCGCCGCCGCCTCGCTCCGTCCAGCGCGCTCCAGGCCATTGGCCGCATCGAGCACCGCCACCGGTCCGGCGGTCGCGGACAGGCGGTCCGGCGGCGAGATGGTGAGCGCCCAGCGCTTGGAGGTCCGCCAGCTCGCGTCGAAATCGGCGAACCCGGTTTCGAGCCTCGCCGTCCTTCCCGAATGCAGAACCAGCGTTTCACGCCCGAGGTCGTAGCCGATCGCCACGGCGTAATGCCAGATCGGAAAGCGTTCGAGGCCGAGATTCTGGAGCACCAGCACGGGATGGCCGGCATCGAGCTCGGCGAGCAGGTCCTGAAAGCCGCGCACGGGCAGGGCCAGCCTGTCGGAGCGCCTCGCGGCCTGAACGATGTCCGCCTGCAGCGTTCCCTCCAGGCCGGGTGTGTAGACGGCGGGTGCCACGCTTTTCGGATCGGTGTCGATACCGGTCTGGGCGAGCATCATCGCGAGTGCGGCCGGCCCGCAATCGTCCCGTTCGGTCTGCGGGTGGAAGGGCACCGACGTCAGCAGGACCGACGGCGAGAGCCCGTCGCTTGCGATCTCGGGAGGCGGGGCGTGAGGTCGGGCGCAGGCGGCGAGGGCCGCGCAGATCAGGATGGCGGCGATGCGCGCCGTCTTCATGCAGCACCGCCCGGCGGCGTCTCCCTAGCGGACATGGCGCTGGGTGCCGTAGCGCTCCTCGAAATAATTCCGCGTGCGCGGGGCGGGCTGCGGCTCGTAATAGGTGTTCGGATCGTAGCTGCGCTCGTCATAGCTGCGCTGGTCGTAGGCGCGGCGGTCATCGAACACGCGGCGGTCCTGGTCTCCCCGATAGCGCCGTCGATCGTAGGGGTCGTCACGGTAGCTGCCGCGCTGATCGTCGTAGCGGTAGGCTTCCTGTGGTGCCGCCGCCGGCTCCTGATAATAGGCCTGTGTCGACGGAGCGCACTGACCGGGTCCGCAGACGAACGGGTAGATGTCGAAGATGCCGAGCGCGTCCAGCAGCACGGTGACGCCGAACGCCACGAAGACGAAGATGAGGATCGTGCCGATTCCCGCACCGCCGGCAGGAAGCGCCTCCAGGCGACCGGCGAGATTCGCGATCTCCCGGTCCGTCATGGCGGCGACCCGCGCTTCGGCCTCGGCGGGCGAGATGCCGAGTGCGATCATCTCGGCGCGCACGTCTTCCCGCGCGAGAAAGGTCTGGACGAGGGCCCTCGGGTTCGCCGCCACGGCGTCCGCCGGCGCCCGTTCCCGCTCGATGATCTCCTGGGTCGAGACCATCCCCGCCTCGAGGCCGCCGAGCGGCAGCGAGGTGAACGTCATGACGGCGGCCATGGCGAGCGCGATCAGCTGACGGTTTTTCGGTTCCCTGTGCATAACTTCGTCCGATCGAGGGAAAGCAGGGTCTCAGCCTTTGGCCGTAACGTCAGGTCATGATTGATTCTTTATCAGTCATCAATCCACAAATCAACGCTGCAGATCTGTCCCGGCGGTCAGCGGGGACCCCAATCGGGCTGCATCTCGAAGATCTGATCGATGGAGATCGGGAAGGCGTCGCCCTGGACCTCGGCATTCTGCACCAGGAGAAGAAAGACGGCGGCCAGCACGAGGCCGATCAGCACGGCGATCGCGATCTTGATCCAGCTGTAGGGCCGCTCGCCCTGGACCTCGCCGGTCTGGCCGTTGACCACGAACTGGTAGGCCTTGCCGCCATAGCGGTAGGAGGCGACCCAGACCGGCAGCAGGATGTGCTTGAAGCTGACGTCGCCATAGCGGGTCTGGACGTCGTGAATGCGCTGGGCGTCGCCGCCGATGTCCCTGCGCACGTCCATGCGGATCACCTGCGCCATCTCGGACGCCGCCTCCTTGAAACCGGTCTCCAGATCGAGCTGATAGGCCTCGCTGCGAAAGCCCGCGAGATACTCCTCCTGATAGGGGACGAGATGCTCCTGCAGCCAGGGGTCGAGATCGGAGGTGAGCTCGTGGGGGAGCGTGCGGCTGGCGAGGATCAGCACGTCGTCGAAGCGCCTGCGCACCCGGCCGCGCGCCGGGCTCCAGCGCATCTTCGCGACCATCCGGCGCTGGCGCACGCGCCGGCCCTTGCGGTCGCGCACGACAAAGGTCTGCGGCTCGTGGTAGACGATGCCGCGCTGGCCGACATAGGCGCTCGCCGTGTCCGCATCGTAGGTCCAGTAGGGCACGTAGACGCCGGTGAGGCTGCCCTCGCCGCGCGCATATTTCTTGACGCCCCCCGGCGCGAACCAGAGCGAGCCCAGCCAGCGCTGCAGGCGTTCCTTCGCGTCCTTCTCGTCGAGCACGAAGGCGACCAGGGCCTGCGGCTTGATGAGCTTGTGCGCCTCGGTTTCGAGAACGATGGCGCTGCCGCAATAGGGGCAGTCGTCGGCGTGGATGTTCCGATCGAAGTCGAACTCGGCGGCGCAGCCCTGGCATTTGACCGTTTGTCGAACTTCCTCCGGCGCCTGGTCGCGAAGACGCCGGACGGCGTGCTCATAGTCCAGCTCGACGATCGGGTCGCCGGACGGCTCGATCCGGCTCTGATGGCCGCAATGGTCGCAACGGATCTGATCCGTGCCCGGCAGATAGCGCAGCACCGCGCCGCAGGTCGGGCAGGGAAAGCGCGTCTCGACCGATGATGTCTCGACCTCTGCCATCGCCACGGCGACGTTGCTCCTCTAGAGCCAGGCGCCGACCGGCTCAGTCCTGCTTCGGCAGCGGCGGCGGCACGCTCGCGAGATGGCCGGCGAGCTCGGAGACCTGTCCCGCCGGGCGCCAGTCGTCCATGCCCTGGGACCAGACCAGCGTGTCGCGCCTGAGCGAGCCGTCCGCGATCATCGCCGCGATCCGATCCGCCCCGAACGGGCCCTGAGCCTTGCCGCCGACGTCCACATGGAACGACTTGTCCGCCGGCAGCGGCGGGGGTGTGGCGGCGCCACCTGCCTGACTCGGAGCAGGAGTCGAGCCGGTGCCGCCGGCACCCATCTGGCTGGCCATCTGATTGCCCATGGCGATGCCGGCGCCGATGCCGACGCCGGCGCCCGCGGCACCGCCCGGATTCTCCGCGGCCTTGGCGATGGCTTCGGCAGTCTGGTACTGGGTGTATTTCGAGAGATCGCCGACCACGCCCATGCTGGTGCGCCGATCCAGCGCCTCCTCGACCGCATCCGGCAGCGAGATGCTCTCGACCATCATCTGCGAGAGCTCGAGGCCGTAGAGGTCGAACTCGGGCATGATCTTGTTGGTGAGGAAGGTCCCGAGTTTTTCGTAATTGGCAGCAAGGTCGAGGACCGGGATACCGCTGTCCGCCATCACAGAGGAGAAGCGGGACACGATCATGTTCCTGAGCTGATCGGTGATCTCGTCCGTGGTGAAATGCCCGTCCGTGCCGGCGATCTCGCGGATGAAGACGACGGGATCCTTGATGCGCGTGACATAGGTGCCGAACGCGCGAAGCCGCACCGGGCCGAATTCGGGATCGCGCAGGGTCACCGGATGCTTGGTGCCCCATTTCAGGTCGGTGAAGCGCTTGGTGTTGACGAAATAGACCTCGGCCTTGAACGGGCTCTGGAAGCCGTGATGCCAGTTCTCCATGGTGGAGATGATCGGCAGGTTGGCGGTCTCCAGCGTGTACATGCCGGGCTCGAACACGTCGGCGACCCGGCCTTCGTTCACGAACACCGCCACCTGGCTCTCGCGCACCGTGAGCTGCGCCCCGTATTTGATCTCGTTGCCGTGACGCTCGAAGCGCCAGAGCATGGTGTCCGAGCTGTCGTCCGTCCATTCGATGACATCGACGAACTCGCCGACGATCTTGTCCCAAATCATTTCACTTCTCCTCCCGGCGGTGCGCCGGGGCGAATACGCTGTCGCGGTGCTGGCCTCGGGCCGAAATCGTCTCCGGCCGCACCGCCATCGCAGGCTGGAAACGCAGGCGTGTCAGCAGGGACACCAGGCAGGTCATCCCGCCGTTGGCAACGGAGGCGGATCCTGCCTGCGGGCGCGGGCGGAGGCGAGCACGTTTCTGAGCTCGGTCTCGCATTCCCGAAGCTCCTTTTCCGCCTCGGCGCGCTTCCTCTTGCCCTCATCCGCGATCTGCAGGCTCTCCTCGATGGTGTCGATCAGCATCTTGTTGGCGTTCTTCACCACCTCGATGTCGAACACGCCGCGCTCGACCTCCTTCCTGATCTCGGCATTGGCCTGCTTCAGGTTTTCGGCATTCGCGGTCAAAAGCTCGTTGGTGAGGTCGGTGGCGTTCTTGAGGGTCTTGGACGCCTGGTTGGACCGATGGATGGTGACGGCCTGGGCGAGCTGCTGGCGCCAGAGCGGGATGGTGTTGGCCATGGTCGAGTTGATCTTGGTGAGCAGGCTCTTGTCGTTTTCCTGAACCAGACGGATCGAAGGAAGGCTCTGCATCGCCACCTGACGGGTGAGCTTCAGATCATGCACCCGGCGCTCCAGATCGTCCCGCGCGGAGCGGAGATCGCGCAGCTCCTGCGCCTTCAGCACGTCGCCGCTCGCCTCGGCTTCCTTGTGCAGTGCTGGGATCATCTCCTCGTCGGCGCGCTTCAGCATCTCCTCGCCGGCGGCGATGTAGTCGGCGAGGGTGTGGAAATAGTCCAGATTGGCGTCGTAGAGCCGGTCGAGGGAGGCGATATCGGTCATCAGCGTGGTCTTGTGATGCTCGAGCTCGTCGCCGATGCGGTCGATCTGGTCGCGCACCTCCTCGTAGCGCTGCAGGAACTTCGCGACCGGTTTGCCCCAGCCGAAGATCTTCTCGATCCAGGAGGGCTCGAGACGCGGGTCGAGGCCTTCGACGTCGAAGCCTCTGAGGATCGTCACCATGTTGTTGAGCGACTGGCCGGCGGGTCCGGTGTCCTTGTTGCGCACACCCTCCAGCATGTGGTCGGAGATCGTGGTGAGCTGCTTTTGCGCCTTGGCGCCGAAAAAGATGATCGAGTTCGCGTCGTCCATCTCCAGCTCGGCGATGCATTTCTCGATTCTTCCGCGCTTGTCGGCATCCGCCTCGTCATAGGGCACCAGATCACCCTTCAAAAGCGCTTCCGGTGTCATCGGCATGGGTGTGGTCGTGGTTGTCGTCGCCATCGTCAATAGCCTCCCTTGGATGTCGTCCCGCTGTCGTCGCACGACCCCCGGATCAATAGACGCCTTCCCGCTTCAGTCTGGTGGTCAGCACCTCGATCTGCACGTCGAGGTCGACCATGTCGTCGTCAAGCAGATGCTGGTACTGCTCCTCGCACACCGTCTCCATGTCGGCGAGCAGCGTGCGGAAATTCTCCTCGAGCTCGGCGGAATCGGCATCGCCGCGGGTGCGCGCGAACTTGTCGGTGACCTTCTGCGCGCCGTCGAGATAGACGTTCAGGAATTTTCTCGCGCGCCGGAAATCCTCGGGATCGTCGCCGATGCGATCCAGGATGCGCTCGCCCCAGCCGACGATGCGCCGGAGACGGTCCCGCATGTCGCGCGATCCGAGATTATCGGCGGCCTCTTCGAGGCGCTCCAGCTTGCGCCAGGCCTCTTCGAGCGCCGCGGCCACGTCCTTGTCGCTGGAGAGCTTGATGCGCCGGTCGAAGCCATAGGTGAGGTAGAAGCCGACCAGCGCCGCGAGGCCGAAGCAGATGGCGATCGCCCCGTTGTGACCGGCGCTCCAGGCTGTGAAGGCGGTGCCGACCGCGGTAAGGGCGCCGCCGATGGTCTTGAGCGGCAAAGCGGAGCTCATCGGACGACGCTTCGCCTGGTGCAGGCCGCGCCTGGTCGTCCAGGCCCCGAGCAGAAGCAGGCCGAGCGCGATGGCGCTGGAAACGAATCCGCCGAGCGCACCCTTGCCGAGCGCGGTCAGCATCGCCCAGAACAGCGGGATGGGCAGGAGAAACAGCAGCCAGCCGCCGATCCAGATCGGGCGTCGACGGGACGGGCGGATCGATGCCATGGCTCAGTTCCAGAACCCGAACGGCACGAAAAGCGCCTTGGCCCACATCGCCTGGCAGCTGGCGAGACCGGTCGTCGACAGGAGAAGGACGACCCCGACCATCTTCTTCATCATGCCTGACATGTCCGGCCGTCTCGGCGGCCGCCTGGTAGGCGAGCGATGGGCTGTACGGGTGGAGAGCTCGGTGGTCGGTTCAGATACGGACATCAATCATCACATCGTTACCCATGCGGTGGCCGGACAAGGTGATGAGCGAGGCCGCTCGAAGCATCGTGAACAGGCGTGTGGTGGCAGCGAAATCACCCAATATGCCCACCGGCGTAGTAGCTCCGCTATAGTTGTCATCGCGGGGTCGGAACAGCAAGTGTAAATCTCGAACCGGTGGCAAGATGATCGTAAAGCGGGAATTAAGCCCTTTTATCGTTCAACTTCTGCCTCGATATGACGTCTCAGGACGCGGAGCACAGGGCCCGAGCTCATGAGGTTTCGATTGCTTGTTTCCATGCTGATCCTGCTGGCTGTTCTGATACTGCCGCATCTGCTCATGGCCGCCCGGATCCAGGGCTACGCCCATTGGAGCCAGGCGCGCTGGGACAGCGCCGGCATCGCGCCGGACCCCGCCACTGCCGAAGAGGCGGTGATCCAGGTCTATGCGGCGCGCGCCTGGGCCTGGAAGGGCGTGTTCGCGGTGCATAGCTGGATCGCGCTCAAGCCGGAGGCCGCATCGGGCTTCGATCGCTACGAGGTGGTCGGCTGGGGCGTCGGGCGCGGCGCGCCGGCGGTACGCAGGAACCGGCATGCGGCGGACGGCTACTGGGCGGGCAATCCGCCGGAGCTGCTGCTGGACCTGCGCGGCGCCGAGGCGGCGCGGCTGATCCCGCGCGTGGAGAAAGCGGTCGCGGGCTATCCCTATCCGCAGAGCTACGTCACCTGGCCCGGGCCGAATTCGAACAGCTTCATCGCCTATCTCGGCCGCGAGGTGCCGGAACTCGGGCTCGAACTGCCGCCGACCGCCGTCGGCAAGGATTTTCTCGAACCCGGCAGGATCCTGGCGTCGACGCCTTCCGGAAGCGGTTATCAGCTTTCCCTGTTCGGCGTGCTCGGCCTGTCGATCGCATGGGAGGAGGGGCTCGAGCTCAACATCCTCGGCCTGACCCTCGGCATCGACCCTCTGGCCCCGGCGCTCAAGCTCCCCGGCCTCGGCCGTCTCGGACCGGGGTGAAAAAAAGCCCCGGCTCGACGAGCCGGGGCAATGACCAGGGAGATTCGGGAGAGCGCGCCCGCTTTCGGCCGGCGTGCTCCATAGGGAGGCATGTTCCTTTCTAGCGGCGATGCATCAAGCCCGATGTGAGCACGGTCACACTCCCGACATTTTTCGAAATTTTTGCACGACGATCGACATCCGGCCGCGCCCGATGGCGCCGGGCCGGCGATCCCGCGTTTCTTGAATAGTCGGGTACGCATTCCAGGGTGAATGTCCCGGCATGGCAGGCTCCTTCCGGTGATATGATCAAGAAAGTTTTAACGAAATAAAACGAGAATGCTGGAGGGCGCCGCCTTGCCGAAAGTGGGTCTTCGCCTCGGTCTCGTAGGCGGGTTGCTGATCTCGATGCTGTCCGGATGCTATGCCGCACCCGGAGGCTCGGTGTCGCCGCTGCATCGCTCGACGGTGCTGATCGAACATGACCGCGGCCACGGTTCGGGGCTGATCGTCGGTCCGAGACGGGTGCTCACGGCTTTTCATGTGGTTCAGGGCGACGGGCTGGACGTCCGTTTCTTCAGCGGCGAGGCCAATGCCGGCCGCGTGATCTGGAGTGACGTCGAGCGCGATCTCGCCATGATCGACGTCGTAGTGCCCGATGGGCACCCCCGCGCCGAACTGTCCTGCGACGTCCCCCAGCCGGGACAGCACGTCATTTCCGTCGGCCATCCGATCCAGTCGCAATGGGTCATGGTGGGCGGCTATCTCAAGAGCACGACCCTTGTGGCCGGCCGTTATATTTCTCTCGGCTTTCCCGTCGGACTCGGCACATCGGGCGGACCGGTGTTCGACGAGCGGGGCCAGGTCGTGGGCATGACCCTCGCCATCCTCGCCGAGCGCAATTCGACCGAGGCCGACTACGACCTGAACTACAAGGACACCGGCATCGGTCTGATGATGCCATCGAGCGATTTCTGCGAGGCCGTCGGGGTCACCGGATAGAGCTTGGTGATCCTTCGCGACGGGCTTTGCTCCCGCCGGGGCCGATGTGGCGGTCGTGCATGGTGTCGGACGGCGTCGCTTGCTGCATCGTCAGCAGGCGATTGGCGGCAGCACGATCGCCGGATTTGCCCGCCAGAGAGGTAACGAAGCCTTAACGCGCCGGCCTTACCTTCCGTGATCTGGTCCATGGGATCCTGAGAAACCGCCCGCCCGTCAGAACAAAGGACGAGGTCCGGATTCCCGGGATCCCATGGACCAGGATGCCATGATGACAGGACCTGGTTGACGAAACCTTGACGCTGGATAGGAAAACCAGGTGACCGGCATTCACACAACTGCGAAAACGGTCATGGCCCAGGCGGGTTGGTATGATTCGCCGACAGCGCGTTGAATTCCGGACGACCCCGGAGAATAGTGGAGGGATTCGAGGGCAGGGATCCGAGGGCAGGGAGCCGAGGCTTGGGCGGATCGGAAGACGGGGCCGGATCGAAAGACGCGGCCGGATCGAAAGACGCGGCCGGATCGAAAGACAATGTCGTGCGCATGGACGGCGAGCGGGAGCGCCTTCGGTCGGCCTTTCTGGGCTGGCAGTGCCGGCTCCGACAGCTCGCGGTTCGCGAGGACGGTGCCAGGCCGTCCTCCGGCATGCGGCCGCATCTCGCGGTGGCGGGCGAGGATGTCGGGCGGATCACCGTCCTGATCACGCCGAGCGATCCCGAGGTCAGCACCGGCGAGTTCCGCCATCTGGTCAGGCGCACCAACGATCCGCGCGAGCGCTATCAGGCGGCGCTCCGTCATCTCCAGGCCGCGCATTTTCAGGAACCGAGGGATTTCGGCGATCGCCTGACCGCGGTCTTCGCCGTCGATTCCGTACTGGTCGAGAGGCTGACCGGCCGTGACGACTGCCTGCTGACCTTCGAGCAGTTCAGCCAGCTTTATCGGCTGCCTTGCCGCGCGGTGCGGCTCGAAGAGGCGGATCCGGCATTTCAAGCGACCTACTGGCACAACGCCCTCTTCAACCCGAATCTGCCTGCCAGGGTGGACATCGTCGCCTTTCTCCCGGACTGGGATCACGCCCAGGCCGAACCGCCGCCGCCAGCGCGCCCGGCCGTCTGAACCGCCCTCGGCTCAGCGGCCGGAACCCCGGCGAACCCCCTCCGCCAGTTCGCCGCCGATCGAGGGCAGGGATCGTTTCGGGCCGAGAAGACGTTCGGCCCAGACCAGGAGCAGGTCGGCCAGGGGCCGACGACGGTTCCGCTGCGCCAGGGTCACGATCTCCTGCGCCAGCCGGGCGGTGTCGACAGGTTCAGGGTCATGCCCGAACAGGGATCGCTGAAGAGTATCGATGCGTTCTTTAGCCTCGGGCCCGAGCGCCTCCGCGATGCTCTCCAGGCTCGCCGGGCGTCGATCGGGGAAGACCGCACCGCCCCATTCGAAAAGGGCGCGCAGCGCGGTTTCGGGCCTGTCGTCCTGCGACAGGGAGCGAAAAAGCGCCCGGTCTTCCGGTCGGATGCGCTTTGCCGATCGCAGGAGCCAGAACGCGAACGCCATGGCGGCGACCAGGGCGGCCAGGCCGATCGCGGCGATGCCGTAGCGACCGCCGGTGCGTTCGGCTGCGGCCTCCTCCATCAGCCCGGCGACCAGCTTGTCGACATCGCGCGGCAGGGGCTCGATGCGCACCGCGCGCGCCGCGGTCCGGCGTTCGATCTCGGTGCCGGTGTTCCACCACACCACGCGAACCGGACTGATGTTGATGGGCCGATCGACGTCGATGCGGATGTCGAAGCTGCGGCTGATATGGCCGACGACGCCCGCGGGCGTGACCTCGGTTTCCCGCTCGGTGCGGCCTGGCAGTACGGTGATCCCGCTCGAACGTCCCTGCTCCAGCTCCGGCAGATGGGCACCGGTGACGCCGGCGACGGTGGCGGTGATCCTGCGGGTGACGTCGTCGCCGACGCGCAGCTCATCGAGCGGTTTCGACCAGGTCTCCTCGATCTCGACGCTGCGCGCCACCAGCCACCAGTCTTCGCTGAAGCTCTGCGGCGGTGGTCTGATGTCGAAAACCCTCCCTTCGCTTCTAAGGTCGAACGCTTCGGTCTCGTCGCGCCCGACGCCGATGCTGCCGATGATCCGAACGGCCGGGACGTCGAGCGGCCCGCTTCGGGTCGGGAAGATCGCGCGGCTGGTCTCGTAGAGATAACCCTCGCCGCCATAGGTCTCGAATTTCCGGTTCTTCGGCTGCTGCAGCGTGATCGTTTCGGCGCCTTCGATCGGCGACAGCTCCAGCTCCAGCTCCTCGAAGGGATGGGGTGCGATCAGGCGGATCACCTGCAGGATCTCCTCCTGCAGATAGGGCTTTTCGGGGGTGATGCGCACGGTGAGGGAGGGCTCGTCGGGGACGCTGTTCTGCTGGGCGCTTGCGGACAGGTTGAAAAGCAGGAGCACTGCGGTTCCGACGATCACCCACGGAAGCCGCATCCTCATCGCCCCGCCCTCTGCCGGCGAAGCGCCATGTTCAGGCGTGCTTTCAGGACGAGTGCCGGATCGTCCTCGATCCGCCGGAGCAGGATCTCGTCGGCCATCGCCTCTTCCCGTGCACGGTCGATCACGCCGCCCTGCACCTCGGAATCCTCCGGCGGCAGATCGTCCGGCGAGAGGTCATCCGCTTGACCGTCGTCGCTGCCCGAAAGGCTGAAGACGGAGGCGTCGGCGCGTTCGCCTTCCTGCTCGCTGCCGCCGGCCCCTTCTTCGGCCGTTTCCCCATCGGACGCCGCCGGCTCCATGGCGCCGGCGGTGGCCTCCTGCTCACCCGGCGGCCTTTCGGCCGATTCCGAGGAATCCTCCCCCTCCTCGCCGGCTTGCTGTTCGTCGGCGGACCGCCGGTCGCTCTCGCGTTCGTCCTCCAGGAGTCCGTCTTCCCAATTGCCGGCCTCCACGGTCTCCCGGCTCTCCTGTTCGAGTTCCTGTGCCCGCTTCTGGGCGGCGCGCACCAGTTCGAGGTTGAAAAGGGCGTCCTCATGGGTCGGCTGTCGCCGGAGCACGGCCTCGTAGGCGGCGGCGGCACCGCGATACTCCCCGAGCCGGGCATAGGCGTTGCCCAGATTGTAGAGGCCGGTGACGCTGTCGTCGGTGACGAAGGCGCCGGCCGCCCGGTGAAAGCGCCCGGCACGATAAAGTGCAGCACCCTTCCACAGCGGATCCTCGAACAGATGGGCGGCCTGGTCGGGCGCGCCGTTCTCCAGAAGCTGCCGGCCGACGGCATAGCGGGTCAGCGGCGCCTGGACGACGGCGAGCCAGCGGCCGAGAAGGACGGCGAGCGCCAAGGAAATGATCATCAGCATGACGATCAGAAGCGAACGCCGATGGAGGTTAGCGAAAAACCGCCCTGACATCATGCCGTCCGCCGCCGGCAGAACAGCCAGAGCCAGAGCGGCATCAGCAGCAGGATCAGCCAGGGCGTCACGTCCCGGCGCTCGCGGATCGACACAGCCTTGGCCGCGGCCTCCTGCCGCCTCCCTTCGAAGTCCTCCCGAATGGTGGCCATCTGGCGATCGCCGGCGAGCGTCGCGTCGAGCTGATCGGCGAAGGCCCGCCAGCCGTCCTGATCGTCGGTGCCGTCCGGCAGCACCAGCCAGATATTGTGATCCACCGTCTGGTCCGGCCGCTGGAAACGGGCGATCGGAGGCGGCGTGCCGCCGGTGAAGACGGTGATCTGCCGCGCCTCGATTCCCGCCCGATCGAGGATGGCGACGGCGCGCTCGATGCCGGTCGCGAGGGAGCGGCCGTCGATCGGCATGACGTCGCCTGTCAGCACCTGCAGATAGCGGTCGAGATGGGCGTCATCGCGGGTCAGCGGCACGACGTCGAAGGCGTGCTCGGTGACCGCGACCACGGCGGTCGGCACGCCGTCCGAGCCGTCGATCAGGTAGCGCGCCGCGGCGACCCGGTCCTGCTCGATCGCCGTCACACCGAGATCGATGACCACGACGCGCGCATCGAGGTTGCGGAGCTTCGGCGTCTCCACCTGGCCGAGGCTGATGGTCGCGAGCGCCGCGCCGAGCAGGAGCCAGAGACAAAAGAGCGCGATCCTCCGGCCGCGCGGCCGCCTCTGCTCGACCGATGCCGAGAGATAGCCGCGGAGCCCGTCGTCGATCGCGCGATGCCAGGCGCCCGGCAGCAGCAGGTCGCCACGGCCGATCGCCATCAGCAGGACGAAGGCGAGCGGCGGAAGGAGGAGCCAAAGCGGGTGGGCGACGCTCGGCATCTCAGATCAGCCCGCGGCGGCGGTCGAGCCAAGTGAGCGCCAGCAGGATGATGAGGGCGATGATCAGGAGTTCGCGCACCCAGTCGCGCTCGGCGTGACGCCCGCCCGCCGCCGCCTCGGTCGGCTCCAGCAGATCGAGCTCGGCGTAGACGTCGCGAAGGGCGTCGGTGGTTCTCGCAAGAAAATGGCGTCCGCCGGTGATCTCCGCGACCTCCTTCAGTCCCGCATACTCGTCGCCCGCGGTCTCGGAGGCGTAGCCCTGCATGGCGACCCGGCCAAAGCCGATGGTGTGGATGGTCACGCGATGGTCGCGCGCGAATTCGGCGGCTGACTTCGGGCCGAGATCGCCGGCATTGCTGTCGCCGTCGCTGAGCAGGATCAGCACGCGGGTCGAGGCTGGCTGGTCCTCGAGCGTCCGGATCGCGAGCCCGATGGCGTTGCCGATCGCCGTCTTGCGGCCGGGCATGCCGATCGTGACCTCGTCGAGGAAGCCTTCGACCGCCTGGACGTCGTAGGTGAGCGGCGCGACCAGATAGGTTTCCTCGCCGAACACGATCAGGCCGACCCGGTCGCCCTCGCGGCCGCGGATGAACGCTCCGGCGAGCGCCTTGATCGCGGTGAAGCGATCGACCCGGCGTCCGTCCAGCTCGACGTCGCGCGCCTCCATGCTGGCGGAAAGGTCGAGGGCCAGAAGCAGGTCCCGGCCGCTCGCCTCCTGAAGCGGATCGCCCCGGGTCACCGGCGCCGCGAGCGCCAGAACCAGCGCCAGCCAGCCGAGCCCTGCGAGCCAGAGCGGGAGACGCTTGGCGCTGCCGTCGCTTGCCGCCTTTCCCTGCCGGCTCTTCAGGACGTCGGCAAGCCGTTCCGGAAGGCGGAGGCCCGAAAGCGCCGGGGCGGCGGGGAGCGCGTACCAGGCGAGCAGCGGCAAAGGCAGGAGCAGCAGCGCCCAGGGCCGGATCAGCTCGATCATATCGGGCGGCCGAGGTTGTGCAGGTGTCGGCGCAGGCCGGCGATGGTATGGGCGAGCGTCGTCCTCATCGCCTCCTCCTCGTCGCCGGACGGCACGTGCCGCCGATAGGGCAGGCTGGCGATGCCGCGGCCCGGCCCCGCCGAGAAGAGGTCGGTATCGAACAGCCGGTCGAGTTTTTCGAGCCAGGCCTCGCCGACCAGGCCCGCGACTTCCCTTCGCCCCGAGACATGGAGCGCGACGCGGCGAAGCAGAACCGAGAGCTCGCTCCAGCCTTCGAGAACGCGGCCGTCTCGGGCATCCCGCTCGATCCTGTCGAGATGGCGGGCCGCGTCCTGTCGCCAGGCCGAGCGCCGCCGCCAGGCGAACCAGGCGCCGATCGCCAGCGCGACGATGACGACCGTGATCGGCCAGTGGACGATGCCTGACCCGCCGCCGCCCGCCGCCTCGGCAGGTAGATGGATGTCGCGCAGGTCTCGAAGTATCTGTTCAGGCGTCACCTGAAATGGCCTTCGTCGATCGATTGTGGATCCGCGATCAGCGCCTGGCGCATGCCGAGGCTCAAAAGGCGTGCCGCAAGAACGCGGCGCTGACGTTCGGCTTCCTCGATGTAGAGATTCGTATCGCGCCGCCCGATGGCAACCGTCCGAAGCCGCCGGTCCCGGCCGTCGCGCAGCGGGTAGGATCCGGGCGGCGGCGGTGTTCGCATCAGGCTGTCCTCGATCACGACGGCGCTCTGCTCGCCCCGGTCGCCGATCTCGCGGAGACGTCGATCGAAGCCGTCGCCGAGATGGCTGAAGTCGCTGACGATGACCGCTTCCACGTCCCCGGACAGGCAGCCGGGCAGGCCTTGGAGCAGGTCGTCGAGCGGCGGCGACGCGGCGCCGGCGCGGGCGATCGCGCGATCATAGGCATCGACGATCCGCGCCAGATGCTGGAGCCGGGCGCGCCGGCCGCGCCGCGGCGGGATCAGCTCGACCGCCGGATCGCCGCCCAGCAGGAAAAGACCGAGCGGCTGGTGATCCTTCGAGGTCGACCAGGCGATCCTGGCGGCGGCGAGGCAGGCGGTCTTGGCCATGAGCTGCCGGCGCGAGCCGAACATCATCGATGGGCGAAGGTCGAGCGCGAGCATGATGGTCCGCTGGACGTCGCGGCGGAACTGCTTGACCTGCGGGCGGCCGGTCCGGGCGGTCGCGAACCAGTCCATGTGCCGGATGTCGTCGCCCCACTGATAGGGGCCGATGCTGTCCAGCTCCAGCCCGGCGCCGCGCCGCCGGCTCGAAAGGTCGCCGAAGCGAAAACCGTCGATCCGCCGGCTCCGCCCGAAACCGCCGCGACGGTCGCGCATCGCGATCAGCTCGTCCAGATGCAGCCGGACGGCGTCGTGCGCGCCTTCGAGGGTGAACGGGGTGCCGCGGCCCGTCGACGGCCGCGGCCAGAATCGGCTGACGTCAAACGACGGCCACATGATCGAGCAGCGCCTCCACCAGATCGCGATCGACGGCGCCCTCGGCTTCGGCCCGGTAAGTCAGGCCGAGGCGATGAGCGAGGGTGTCGATGGCGAGCGCCTGCACGTCCTCGGGCAGTACATGGTCGCGCTCGTGCAGCCACGCCCGCGCCTGGCCGAGGCGGGCGAGCGCGAGCGTGCCGCGCGGGCTGACCGCATGGGCGATCTGATCGGCGAGCCCGTGCCGATCGTCGCCCCGCCCCCTGGTCGCGCCGACCAGCCGGACGATATAGTCCTTCACGGGCTCGGACAGATGCACGTCGAGCACCGCGCGCCGCGCGTGCTGGAGATCGCCCGGATCGATTTTCGACACGCCGTCGGTCGGCGGCAGGTGACTGGAGCCGCTCCGGCTTTCGGCCTGGACCAGATCGAGAATGGTACGTTCGACCGCATCGTCGGGATAGTCCACCAGCACCCGCATCATGAACCGGTCGAGCTGCGCGGCCGGCAGCTCGTAGGTGCCTTCCTCCTCGATCGGGTTCTGGGTCGCGATCACGAAGAAGGGATCTGCGAGGGCCCGGGTCTCGCCGCCTGCGGTGATCTGGCGCTCCTCCATGGCCTCGAGCAGGGCGGCCTGGACCTTGGCGGGCGCCCGGTTGATCTCGTCCGCCAGGATCACGTTGTGAAAGAGCGGGCCGGCGTGGAAGTCGAAGCGGTGCTCGTGGGCGTCGTAGACGGTGGTGCCGGTGAGATCGGCGGGCAGCAGATCGGGGGTGAACTGGATTCGCTGGAAGGTCGCGTCGATCGACGAAGCGAGCAGGTAGGCCGCCCTGGTCTTGGCGAGCCCGGGCGGGCCTTCGAGCAGGACGTGACCGTCGGCGAGAAGGGCGGTCAGCAGCCGCTCGATGAGGGACGATCGTCCCAGGACCAGCGCGCCGAGCTCGTCCGCAAGCCTTCTGAACGTCGTCAACGAGGCGTCCGTCATGCCCTCCCCACATGCCGCCGTATCGGGCTTTCACCCTCGGTCCGGCATAACCGCCGTCTTGAGGGCACCGTCTCGACCGGTCTGATTTCTTCCTTTCAATCTTGTGAGACGGCGCGCCGCTTAGCAAGGGCCGGCGGGCGGTCATCGTCCCGGGATGCGGCGATCAGGCGGCGAAGACGGGCGGGCGCCGATCCCGCCAGGGAGCCGCTCGCTCGAGCTGGCCGGCGAGCTGAAAGAGGGTGGCCTCGTCGCCGAAGCGGCCGACGAACTGCACCCCGATCGGGAGACCGTTCTCGTTCCAGAAAAGCGGCACGGACATGGCCGGTTGGCCCGTGACGTTGAACTGATAGGTGAAGGACGCGAAGCGCCAGAGGCGCTGCACATAGTCGTCGAGGTCGTCGCTCATCATGTCGAGATGGCCGATCGGCACCGGCGGCTGGGCGAGGGTGGGGGTGAGGAGAAGGTCGTAAGTCTCGAAAAATGCGGCGATTTCACGGCTGATCGCATGCAGCCGGTTCAGGATCTGCACATAGTCGGCGGCGCGCAGCCGATCCGCCTGCTGCATCATCATCCAGGTGACGCGCTCGAACCCGTCCTCTGAAATCTCCCGGCCAAGGGCGGCCGCGCGCTGGCGGATGTTGGCGGTCGCGCCGACCGCGAAGAGCTGGTTGTAGTCCTGGTCCAGCGTGTCGGAGTCGAAGGCAGGGCTCGCCGGCTCGACGACATGGCCGAGTTGCTCGCAGAGCCGCCCCGCCTTTTCGGCGGCGTTGATGCAGTCCTCGTGAACCGGCACGTCGCCGAACGCCGCCGTGGTGATCGCGATCCTGAGCGGTCGCGGTTCACGCCCGACCTCGTCGAGAAACGGGCGGACAGGGGGAGGGGCGATGTTCGGATCGCCGGTCGCCGGGCCGGCGGTGGCGTCGAGTGCGGCGGCACTGTCGCGAACGCTTCGCGAGACCACATGCTCGACCGCGCAGCCGGCGAGGCTTTCGCCGAGATAGGGCGCCATGGTGTTGCGGGCGCGCGTGGTCTTGAGCCCGAACAGGCCGCAGCAGGAGGCGGGGATGCGGATCGATCCGCCGCCGTCGCTGGCATGGGCCAGCGGCACGAAGCCGGCGGCGACAGCCGCAGCCGACCCACCGCTGGAGCCGCCCGGGCTTCGTTCGGTGTCCCAGGGATTGCGGGTCGGGCCGAACAGCACGGGCTCGGTCGAGGCGTTCAGACCGAATTCCGGCGTGTTGGTGCGGCCGAGCGGGATCAGGCCTGCGGCCTTGTAGCGCTGCACCAGGACGCTGTCGACGGGCGGACGGACGTCCGCGAAGAAGCGTGAGCCGCCGGAGAACGGCACACCGGCGAGGGCGCCGCCGAGATCCTTCAGGAGAAAGGGCACGCCTGCGAAGGGTCCGTCCGGCGTCTGCTCCCGGGCCGCGTCGAGCGCCTGCTCGTAAGCTTTGGTGACGACGGCGTTCAATGACGGATCGTGGGCCTCGATGCGCGCGATCGCGGCCTCGACCAGCTCGACCGCGCTCACCTCGCCGGCGCGCACTCTGGCACCGAGCGCCAGGCCGTCTTCAGCTGTGGTCATACCCCGGATCTCCCCGCCGCTCGTTCCCCTTCATCCGCCGCGTGGCTTGGCGGCGGTGAGCTTGATTTCCACCAGCGTATCGCCCGCGAGCTCGGTGCCGACGCAGGCGCGGCAGGGCCAGCCGTCGTCCGGAATCCAAGCACACCAGACCGCGTCCATCTCGACCTTCGTGCCGAGATCGGCCAGATAGACCGTCGCGTCCAGGATGTGGTGCTTGTCGGTCCCGGCCTCGATCAGGCTCGCCTCGATCCGGGCGAGGGTGGCGGATGTCTGCTCGGCGACCGTCTCGCCCTCGGCGGTCGCGACGGTCCAGATCAGCCCGTCATGTTCGACGATCCGGCAGCGCCCGCGGGCGCTGCCCGGTGTCCGCTCGATGGCAGCCATGGACGATCCCCATCCCCTTCACGATGCCTCATCCTCTTCACGGTGAAGGGGCGATGATCGCAGAGGCCGGGATGGACGTAAATGGGGACGCGCTCAGGAGCCGCCGAGCAGCGGGTCGATGATCTCGGCGAACTCGTCGACGCTGCGCGAGCCGGCATAGGTCTGGCCGTCGATCACGAAGCTCGGCGTCGACTGCACCTGGTGTTCGTTCTGACCGACGAGGCGCGACTGCAGCACGCCGTCGACCATGCTTTCGTCGTCGAAGCAGGCGTCCATCTGGCTGTCGCCGAGGCCGCCGAGCTTGCCGAGCTGCTTGAGCGCCGCGCGGGTGTCGCCGGCGGACGCCCAGCTCTCCTGGGTCTGGAAGAGCACGTCGAGGAAGCCGACGTAGCGCTCGGGACCGGCGCAATGGGCCAGCACCGCAGCCTCGACGGCCGGCTCGTTCAGCGGAAAGTCGCGAAAGACCATACGAACCTTGCCGGTCTCGATATAGCGCTCCTTCAGATCGGGGAGGATCTCGTTGTGAAAGGAGGCGCAGTGCGGGCAGGTGAGCGAGGAATATTCGATGATCGTCACCGGCGCCTCGGCATCGCCGATCGAGCGCTCGCCGACCTCGGCGGCGGAGCTCTCGCCCAGAACCAGCGGCAGGGAGATCAGAACCCAGAACCCGAGGACCGCCACCAGACTTCCGGTCAGCCGAACAAGCACCTGTCGCACGTTTCTTCTCCCAAATCCGATGACGTCGTGACGCCCCTAGATAGAGGCGCAGCATCCGGCCGGCAAGCTTGATGACGATAGGGTGCGGTAAGTGAACCGTTTCTGAACGGCCGAGGTGCCCCTCCTGGCGGGATCGTGACGACGCTTACAGCTCGAGGTCGACCCCCTGACGTCGATCCTCGGGCCGTGTCGGTTCACCAAGCTGGCTGCCGAAGGCGTAGGCCTGACGTGCCGCTGCATAGTCCTGCGCGGAGGGATTGGTCGCGGCGTTGGCGGCGGCGGCCATGCGGCCGGCGAGGCGTCTCGCCTGCTCGGGATCACCGCTCGGATTGCCGGCCTGAAGGCTGACGGAGCCGCCGACCGCATATTGCCGGCCGTCCGGGCCGCGCTGGTAGACATAGTTGATCGGCCCGGCGAGGTCGCCGGCGACGGCGGCATGCGCCTTTTCCTCCTGCCTGACCTGCTGATCCCGCTGCTGCAGCTTCGCGACGTCGGCCCTTTCGGACGGCGAAAGCTCGTCCGGCAGCTTCGCCGAGCGAGGGCCGGTCTCGGGCCGGCCAGCAAGCTGAGCCGCCTGTGGTCCGGTGCCGGCGGGCCCCGCCGCATCGACCCCGTCATTCCGCTGCCCGCTCTGGACGCGCTCGGTTTCCCTGATGCGCAGCGCCACCAACTGGCGGCCGTTTTCCGGCTCGCTGATCGGCTGCGCGCTGACGACCACGCCGACCCGCCCCTGGCCGGCGAGCCCGCTCACCGATCCGATCGCTGGCAGCATCCGCTCTTTCCGTCTCTTGCCTGCTCCTGCCACTCTAGCGCGGACTGGTTGAGAAAGAGTGAACGAGCCGCAGGTCCGGTCATCCCGGGAATTGCGCCACGCGGCAGACGCTCTAAGATGAACGTAACAAGCCAACGACAGGGAGTGATTTGACATGGTCTCGGGACGAAGCCTTCTGCTCGCCATCTCGGCCGCCGCCCTCATGAGCGCCGCCGCCGGTGCCGACGCCAAGACCTTTCGCTATTCCACCACCGGCGACATTCTCGGTCTCGACCCCCACATGAACAACGAGGGGCCGACCAACACCATGAAAAGCAACGTTTATGGCCGGCTGATCCACCGTCTGCCCGATCTCTCCCTGGAGCCGGATCTCGCGACGGAATGGGAGCGCATCGACGACGTCACCTGGCGGTTCACGCTGCGTGAGGGCGTGACCTTCCACAACGGCAATCCGTTCGCCGCCAACGACGTGGTCTATTCCTTCAAGCGCCAGATCCAGGAGACCTCGGATATGGGCTTTGCGCTCACCTCGGTGGAATCCGTCGAGGCGATCGACGATTTCACGATCGAGATCGTGACCAAGGGACCGGATCCGATCCTCCTTTTGAACATGCCGAATTTCTATATCGTCGATGAAGAATACATGGAGGAGAACGACGCCTTCGAGGTGATCCAGGAGGCGGGCAAGATCAATTTCGCCAACACCAACGCCAACGGCACCGGCCCGTTCAAGGTGGTCGAGTGGGTGCAGGACAACCAGGTGGTGCTGGAGCCGTTCGAGGGCTGGTGGAACCAGGAAAACCGAACCGACAACCTCACCCGCGCCGAATTCACGCCGATCGGCAACGATGCGACCCGCGTCGCCGCTCTCTTGTCCGGCGAGCTCGACCTGATCTACCCGGTGCCGCTGCAGGACATCGACCGCCTGAACGGCGACGGCAATGTCGAGGTGCTGCAGGGACCGGAGCTGCGCACCATCTTCCTCGGCTTCGATCAGCACCGGGACGAGCTGATGGACATGCCGGGCTCGGGTGTGAACCCGTTCAAGGACGTGAAGGTGCGAAAGGCCTTCGCCCATGCCATCGACACCGCGGCCATCCAGCGGGTGGTGATGCGCGGCGCCTCGACCCCGACGGGCCTGATGGTGGCGCCCGGCATCAACGGCTTTCAGGAGGACATGAACACCCCCTACGAGCATGATCCGGAACAGGCCAAAGCGCTGCTGGCCGAGGCGGGCTATGCCGACGGCTTTCCGGTCACCCTCGACTGCCCGAACGACCGCTACGTCAATGACGAGGCGATCTGCACTGCGGTCATCCCGATGCTGCAGCGGATCGGCATCGACGTCAGCCTGAACGCCCAGACCAAGTCGCTGCACTTCAACAAGATCGGCGAGGCCGAGGACAACAACACGAGCTTCTTCATGCTCGGCTGGACGCCCGGTTCCTACGATGCCCTGAACCCCTTGCAGAACCTGATGACGGTCGACGGCGCCGGGCAGGGCGCATGGAACAGCGGGCGCTACAGCAACCCGGCGATCGAGGAACTCGCCGACCAGATCGCGGTCACCGTGGACGAGGCGGAGCGCAACGACCTGATCCGCGAGGCCTTCCAGATCCACTATGACGATGTCGGCCATATCCCGCTGCATCAGCAGGCGCTCGCCTGGGGCATCCGCACCGACACGGTGGAAAGCGTGATCCAGCGGCCGTTCAACGACGTCGACCTGCGCACGGTCGTGATGAAGTAGGCATGTGACGATGCTCCGGAGTCAGGGTCCAGCCATGCTCCGGAGCAAAGTCGACAAGGTGCCGGCAGTACCGTGATCGCGTTCGTCATCCAGCGTCTCGCCCAGGCCGTCCTGGTCATGCTGGTGGTGGCGCTGATTTCGTTTTCGCTGTTTCAGTTCGTCGGCGATCCCGTGAACAACATGGTCGGGGTGGACGCCACCATCGAGCAGCGGGAAGCCCTTCGCGAGCGCCTCGGCCTCAACGATCCTATCCCGATCCAGTTCGCCACCTGGGTCGGTAATGCGGTACAGGGTGAACTCGGAAAATCCTACCGCATGGGCAAGCCGGTCGCCGACCTGATCGCCGAGCGCCTGCCGGCGACCCTCGAGCTCGTGGCGCTCTCCGCCGTGATCGCGCTGGTCGTCGGCATCCCGATGGGCGTCTATACCGGCCTGCACCGGGACAGCTGGCTCTCGAAAATATTTCTGTCGCTTTCCCTCGTCGGGATTTCGATCCCGACCTTCCTGATCGGCATTCTCTTGATCCTGATCTTCGGCGTCTGGCTCGGCTGGCTGCCTACCTTCGGCCGGCAGGGACTGGTCGACATCGGCCTTTGGCAGACCAGTTTTCTGACGCTCAAAGGCTGGAGCCACATCATCATGCCGGCGATCACGCTCGCCCTCTTCCAGCTCACCCTGATCATGCGCCTGGTGCGCGCCGAGATGCTGGAGGTGCTCAGAACCGACTACATCAAATTCGCCCGTGCGCGCGGCCTCTCCAACCGCGCCGTCCATTTCGGCCACGCCCTCAAGAACACCCTCGTCCCCGTGATCACCATCACCGGCCTTCAGATCGGGTCCCTGCTCGCCTTTTCGATCATCACCGAAACGGTGTTTCAATGGCCGGGCATGGGTCTCCTGATCATTCAGGCGATCAACTTCGTCGACATCCCGATCATGTCCTCCTACCTGGTGCTGATCGCGCTTTTCTTCGTCACCATCAACCTGATCGTCGACCTCCTCTACTACGCCGTCGACCCCCGCCTCCGCATCGACCGGGCGTCGTCGACGCCATGATTCACTTGGCGGGACTCGATGGCGAAGGGTGTGTTTCGATTGCCGCCCGCATGGCGTCTCGATCCTTGCCGGGGCGAAGTGTGCTGTCGAAGCCGGCGCCGATCGCCCGGCATTTACTTCGTTTTAACCCAACCCTGCTAAACCCCTGCCGTCTCGCCGGTCCATGCGATCCTGGGAATCCGCGCCTAGCCCCCTTTTCCAGCGGGCGGGCGGACTCCGAGGATCGCATGGACCCGATTCCGAGGTTAGCGTGCGAAGGTAAAGAAAAGGTTACCACACGGTGTCGGACGAGAACGCCTCGTCGAGCGATGGTCATCTCCGGCCGATCACTGGACCAACGCGGTTCGGCATCGCTGCGCGAATGCGGTCGTCGCGCCGCCGAGCCTTCGACGGCGATGGATCGGGCGGCCTCTTCCCTCGCCGTGGTCGGAACCGCAGTGGCGAAAGGTTGCCCCTGATGTCTGAAAGAATTTTGGAAACGCCCAAACGAACGGTCGTCGCGACCTGGGACCGGAGCAAGAAATACTGGATGTCGCCGATAGAATATACTGGCGTGGTCGTCGGCAAGGACGCCACGGCCGGAGAGTATGTCATAACCGACGGCATCATCGGGCCGGGCGGATTCATTCCCGATCACTATCACAAATGGGAGGATCAGACGTTCCACGTCATCGAAGGCCGGCTAGAGGCGAAGATCGGCGATCATGTCCAGACGATCGGGGCCGGCGACACGGTCCACTGCCCGCGCGGCGTCTCGCACTACATGCGGAATGTCGGCGATGGCCCGGCGAAGCTGATCAGCTACATCTTTCCGGGTGACTGGGCGGAGGATTTCATGGCCGAGACGTCTCGGCAGAACCATGCGGGCGAGCATGATTTCGAGCTGATCGAGGAACGCTTTGGCGTCGTCTATATCCGATAGGCCTTGCCGGTGGAGGCGCGCGGGCATCGCATGGCCTTGCGTGCGTGGGGCATGGCGATGAGCGGGGCGTCGGCCGGCCGCGGCGGCGCGGATGGCGGGGAGGCCGGCTGATGCAGCAGGTCGAGCGCCAGGAACGTCAGCTTCACGCGGCCGGCCGCGCCGGCGACGCGGTCCGCCGCTTTCTCGACGGCGACGTCTTCCACAGCTTCAAGCGCTCGCCCGTCGTCATCGTCGCCTTCGTCGTCACCGTCTGCATGTTCCTCGCCGCGATCTTCGCACCCTGGATCGCGCCCCACGACACCAGCGACATCGCCGGCCTCAACCTCCTCGACGCCTTCCGCCCGCCCGCCTGGACCGCCGGCGGCGACCCGGCCTTTCCGCTCGGCACCGACGATCAGGGACGGGACGTGCTCTCCGCCATCATCTTCGGCCTTCGCATCTCGCTTTTCGTGGGCTTCGCCTCGGTGCTGGTCGCCGCGATTTTCGGCACGCTGCTCGGTCTGATCTCCGGCTATGTCGGCGGCACGCTGGACAGCGTCATCATGCGCATCGCCGACATCCAGCTCACCTTTCCCGCGATCCTGATCGCGCTGCTGTTCGACGGCATCGTCCGCTCGCTGCTCTCGGCCGCCGTGCACAAGGACTTCAAGATCCTGGTCCTGATCCTGGCGATCGCCGCCTCCCAATGGGTCAACTTCGCCCGCACCGTGCGCGGCTCGACCATGGTCGAGAAGAACAAGGAATATGTGCAGGCGGCAAGGGTCATGGGCGTGCATCCTGTCCTGATCATGCTGCGCCACGTTCTTCCCAACGTTACCGGGCCGGTCCTGGTGATCGGCACGCTCAGCCTCGCGATCGCCATCCTCTCCGAGGCGACGCTCTCCTTTCTCGGCGTCGGCGTGCCGGTGACCATGCCGTCCCTCGGCACCCTGATTCGCATTGGCAACGATTTTCTGTTCTCCGGCGAATGGTGGATGACGATCTTTCCCGGCATCGCGCTCGTCGTCCTGGTGCTCGCCGTCAATCTCCTGGGCGACTGGCTGCGCGACGCCCTCAATCCGAAGCTCAGGTGATCGACATGGTCGAGGCATTTTGATGGCGCTTCTCGAGGTCGAGCATCTCAGGATCGAGTTCCCGACGCGCCGCGGCACCCTGGTCGCCGTCGACGACATTTCCTTCACCATCGAGGAGGGTGAGGTGCTGGGCGTCGTCGGCGAGAGCGGCGCCGGCAAATCCCTCACAGGTGCGGCGATCATCGGCTTGCTCGAGCCGCCCGGCCGCGTCGCCGACGGCATCATCCGCCTGAACGGCCGGCGCATCGACAATCTTTCCTACGAGGAAATGCGCCGCATCCGCGGGCGCGAGATCGGCGCGATCTTTCAGGACCCGCTGACCAGCCTGAACCCGCTCTACAGCGTCGGCCGCCAGCTGGTCGAGACCATCCAGACCCACACCGACATGAACGGCACGGCCGCCCGCACCCGCGCCATCGAGCTCCTGGCCGAAGTCGGCATCCCGGCACCGGAGCGCCGGATCAGCGCTTTTCCCCATGAATTTTCGGGCGGCATGCGCCAGCGCGTGGTCATCGCTCTGGCGCTCGCCGCCAATCCCCGCCTGATCGTCGCGGACGAGCCGACCACCGCCCTCGACGTCTCCATCCAGGCGCAGATCATCGCGCTTTTGAAGCGCCTTTGCCGCGAGCACGGTGCCGCCGTCATGCTCATCACCCACGACATGGGCGTGATCGCCGAGACCGCCGATCGCGTCGCCGTCATGTATGCCGGCCGCATCGCCGAAATCGGCCCGGTCAGGGACGTGGTCAAACATCCGAGCCATCCCTATACCGAGGGCCTGATGGGCTCGATCCCGGTCATCGGCCATCGCCTGGAGCGCCTCACCCAGATCGACGGCGCCATGCCCCGCCTGACCGAGATCCCAACGGGCTGCGCCTTCAACCCCCGCTGCCCCAAGGCGATCGACCGCTGCCGAAGCGAACGCCCCGACCTCATGCCCACAGGCCCCACCCAATCCGCCTGCTGGGTCGTGAGCCACGACGGGCTTGACTTGGACCCCGTCACCTCCCGCGGCGCCGGTGAGCCAGCATGATCGAGACGAACGCAGCCCGGCGTGACGGGGTCCAAATCGAGGCAGGCGCGTCTCGCGCCCTGGTGGCGGTGGAGGGGGTGGGAAAATCATTCGATATTTCGCCGCCCTTGCTGAACCGGGTGATCGAGCGGCAGGAGCGGGTGGTGCTGAAGGCGGTGGACGGGGTGAGCTTTTCGATCCCCAAGGGCACGACCTTCTCGCTCGTGGGGGAGAGCGGCTGCGGCAAGTCGACGGTGGCGCGCCTCCTGGTCGGGCTCTATGCGCCGAGTTCGGGAAAAATCCTGTTCGACGGCGTCGACATGGCGGCGAAGCGTAGCCGCGCCGAGGACAAGGCGCTGCGCTCGCGCCTCCAGATGATCTTTCAGGACCCCTATGCCAGCCTGAACCCGCGCTGGCGCGTCGCTGATATCATTGCCGAGCCGATCCGCACCTTCTCGCTGGCCGGCGGCCAGACGCTCGACGAGAGGGTAGGGGAGCTGTTGACACAGGTCGGCCTCAGCCCTGCGGACGGCGAGAAATTTCCGCATGAATTCTCGGGCGGCCAGCGCCAGCGCATCTCGATCGCGCGAGCACTCGCAGGCGAGCCCGAATTCCTGGTGTGCGACGAGCCGACCTCGGCCCTCGATGTCTCGGTGCAGGCGCAGATTTTGAACCTGATGAAGGACCTGCAGCGCCGCCTCGGTCTCACCTACCTCTTCATCAGCCACAATCTCGCCGTGGTCGACCACATCTCGGACCGGATCGGCGTCATGTATCTCGGCCGGCTCTGCGAGGTCGCGAGCCGGGATGCCATGTTCCAGCGCCCCCGCCATCCCTATACGCGGCTCCTTCTGGACACCATCCCCGATCTCGATATGACGGGAAGGGAGCGCGTCCCGGTGGCCGGCGAAGTGCCGAGCCCGATCAACCCGCCCACCGGCTGCGCCTTCCACCCGCGCTGCCCCTTCGCCGATGACCGCTGCAAGAAGGAACGCCCCGAATTGATCGCCGATCCGACTGACGGCGCCCAGATCGCCTGCCACGCCTTCGAGGAAGCGCGGCTTCCGGCGTTGACATGACCTCTGCACGTGAGGAGGCGCTGGAATGCGCCCGGGCCCATTTCGACAGCGGCGATTTTCAGGCCGACCTCGCGCGGCGCATCGCGATTCCGACCGAGAGCCAGGAGCCAGGCCAGAGACAGCAGCTCTATCGCTATCTTCTGTCGGAGATCGGCCCCTGGCTCCGACGTTTCGACTTCGCCATCGAGCTGTTCGAGAACGGCGACCCGAACGGCGGCCCGTTTCTGCTCGCCACGCGACATGAAGGCGACGATCTGCCCACACTCCTGACCTACGGCCATGGCGACGTGGTGCGCGGCATCCCGGAGCAATGGCGGGACGGGCTCGATCCCTGGTCGATCACCGTCGAGGGCGATCGCTGGTATGGGCGCGGCACCGCCGACAACAAGGGCCAGCACAGCATCATCATGGCCGCCATGGCCCAAGTCATCGAGGCCCGCGGTCGGGCCGGCTTCAACGCCAAGATCCTGATCGAGACCGGCGAGGAGATCGGCTCGCCCGGCCTTCGCGCGTTCTGCGAGGAGCATAAGGACAGGCTGGCCGCCGATCTGTTCCTCGCCTCGGACGGCCCCAGACAATCGCCCGACGCCGCCGACGTCTCGCTCGGCAATCGCGGCGGGATCTCTTTCGACCTGCTCGTGACGTTGCGGGAAGGCAGCCGCCATTCCGGCCATTATGGCGGGCTGATCGAGGATCCCGGCATCACCCTCGCCCATGCGCTCGCCGCCATCACCGACAAGCGCGGCCGGATTTTGGTGAGGGACTGGCTGCCGAAGTCCGTCCCGGACGGCGTGACCCGGGCGCTGCGCGCGCTCGATGTGGACGCCGGCGACGCCTCGCTCGCGGGCCCGGCGGACTGGGGCGAGCCCGGCCTGACGCCCGCCGAGAAAGTCCTCGGCTGGACCAGCTTCATCGTGCTGGCCTTCATCACCGGCCGACCGGAAAACCCGGTGAACGGCGTCCAGCCCGACGCCAGCGCCCGCTGCCAGATCCGCTTCACCGCCGACGTCGAGGAAGCCGATCTCCTGCCGGCGCTTCGCCGCCATCTGGACGAACAAGGTTTTCCCCAGGTCGAGATCAGGCAGGCCGGCCACGCCACCTTCCCTGCCTGGAGGACCGACCCCGAAAATCCCTGGGTCGACTGGACGCTGACGTCGATGACCGAAACCCTTGGCTACCGTCCCAATCTCATCCCCAATTCCTCGGGAGGACTGCCAAGCGCGATTTTTAACAAGGCTCTGGACCTTCCGGTGATCTGGATTCCCCATTCCTATGGTGGCTGCTGCCAGCACGGACCGAACGAGCACCTGCTGGCGCCGGCGACCCGCGAAGCCCTCATGATCATGACCGGGCTTTTCTGGGATCTGGGCGAGACGCCGCCCGGCTGACATCTGCAGCGAAAAGGAGCGTTCGATGACGCGCCGTCTCAAGGTCGCTTCCGCCCAGCTGGGCCCGATCCATCTCGCCGATCAGCGGGTGCCCGTGGTCCGGCGATTGCTCGCGATGCTGAAGGAGGCGCACGGGCAGGGATGCCGCTTCGTCGTCTTTCCCGAACTCGCGCTCACCACCTTCTTTCCCCGCTACTGGTACGATCGGGACGAGGACGTTCTTGCCTTCTTCGAGCGCGAGATGCCGAGTGCCGAGACGCGCCCGCTGTTCGAGGCCGCGGCCGAACTCGGTGTCGGTTTCTATCTCGGCTATGCCGAGTTCGACGGCGTCGAGCGGCGGTACAACACGTCCATTCTGGTCGGACCCGACGGCCGGATCATCGGCAAATACCGAAAAATTCACCTGCCGGGCCATGCCGACGATCGGCCGCATCTGCCGTTTCAGCATCTCGAGAAGAAATATTTCGAGCCGGGCGATCTCGGCTTTCCCGTCTGGCGCGCCTTCGACAGCATTCTCGGCATGCTGATCTGCAACGACCGGCGCTGGCCCGAGGCCTATCGGGTCATGGGCCTCCAGGGCGTGGAGCTGATCGCGCTCGGCTTCAACACGCCCAGCCACAATATCTATCACCCGGAGCCGCCGCATCTTCGCATGTTTCACCACCGGCTCTCGGTACAGGCCGGCGCCTATCAGAACGCGAGCTGGGTCGTGGCGACGGCGAAGGCCGGGGCGGAGGACGGCTTTCACATGTTCGGCGGATCCTGCATCGTGGCGCCCACCGGCGAGATCATGGCGCAGGCGGTGAGCGAGGAGGATGAAGTGATCGTCTTCGATTGCGACCTCGATCTCTGCCGGCACTACAAGGAGAGCACCTTTGCCTTCGAGCGCCATCGGAGGATCGAGCATTACGGCCGGATCGCCGCCCAGACGGGCGTGACGCCGCCGCCCTGACGCTTTGCAGCCGGAGCACTCCGAGAACGAGGGAAAAAAATGCGTTTTGATCTTGGCGATCTGGATCCGAAGGACCGTTACAAGCTGATCGCCGGTCTGATCGTGCCGCGGCCGATCGCGCTGGTGACCACCCTCGGCGCGAACGGCAGGCACAATGCGGCTCCCTACAGCTTCTTCAACGCGTTCTCCGAAGCGCCGCCGCTGGTCGTGCTCGGCCTCGGCGTCAACGTCCGGGGCGAGGACAAGGACACCGCGGTCAATATCAGGGACGGCGGCGAGTTCGTGGTCAATCTGGTGGACGAGCCGCTGGCCGAAGCCATGAACCTCTGCGCCGTCGATTTCCCGCCCGAGATCAGCGAGGTCGACGTCGCCGGCCTGGAGCTCGTCGCGAGCGAGATCGTGGCGCCGTCACGCCTGAAGGCCGCACCCGTCTCGTTGGAGTGCGTGCACTTCCAGACGCTCCATCCCGGCCGGAACCGTTATCTCGTGATCGGCGAGATCCGCATGATCCACGTCGCCGACGATGTCGTCGATGCGAAAACCCTGCGCGTCGATCGCGAGCGCTACGCGCCGATCGGCCGGCTGTTCGGCGGCGGCTATTGCCGCACCCATGACCGCTTCGACATCCCGCGCCTCAGCGTCGAGCAGGGCATGGGCCTGATCGAGGGTGAATGAAACGAGTTTGCGGACTCGCGGCATTAACCATAAGTTGCAAGACATGGCTGCCATGCAAAAAAATGCGTGATGACAGCCATGCATGATTGGCCGATGAAGCATCGGCTTCAGCGTCCCATGTCCCGGTCGTCACCATGTCAGATACGACCCTAAAGGACGCAGATCATGTTCGAAGTCGTCAATCAGCTCGCCAGGCGCCTGCCGCATCCCGAATGGACCGGCGATCCCATGAACGACCGCTTGGCGATCGAGCAGTACGCCGCCAATGGCCGGCGGCTGCGCAGCGAAGCCTTTCGCTGCATGGGCCGGGGCCTGGCCGCGTGGTTCAGGGGCCGTCTGCCGGACAGCGCCGGTCCCATCGCCGGTGAGCCGTCGCACCAGGCGTGAGTGCCTCACGCAAGGGCGATCAGGCGCCGTCGGCGTCTCCCGGGTCGAGCGTGTAGACGGCCTGCGACGAGCGCACGCCGCGCAGTGCGAACCGGCCGATTGACACCAGGCGATCGGCGGAGCGGGTCGCCGCCTCGGCGAAGGCTTCCGAGACGAGGAGGTTCTGGTCATATTGCGAGCAGAGCGCCTCGATCCTGGCGGTTTCGTTGACCGCCGGTCCGATCACGGTGAAATCGAGACGTTCCTCGCTGCCGACATTGCCCCAATAGACGTCGCCGAGATGCAGCGCGATGTCGAGATCCATGACCGCCTGGCCTGCGGTGATGCGCCGCCGCTTCAGCTCGGCGATCCGTCTCAAACTTTCCGCCGCCGCGTCCAGTGCCTTTTCGCAGGAATCCGAGGCGCATGCGTCATCCAGGGGAAAGGTCGCGAGCAGGCCGTCGCCGAGGAATTTCAAAACATTGCCGCCGCGATCGACGATCGGTCCGACCAGGCAATCGAAAATCTGGTTCAGGATGTCGATCAGGTCGGAACGTTCGGCGCGCTCCGACATGGCGGTGAAGCCGCGAAGATCGGCGAGCAGGATGACGGCCGAAATCACTTCGAGGCTGCCCCTTCGAATTTCGCCGTCCAGGATGAGCTTGCCCGCCTCGCTGCCGACATAGGTGTCCAGGACGTTGATGCTGATGTCCTGGGAGATCCGGGTCTGCACGGCCATGCCCAGCCTGGGGACGGTATAGCGGAGGATCGCGATTTCGCTGTCGTCGAAGCCTCCCGGTCTCGCCGTCGCCCAGGACGACATCACGCCGGTCTTGCCGTCCGGCCTGCCATCCCGTCCGAACCGGGTCAGATGGGCGAGGTAGTCGGTGGCACCTTCCTGGCGGAGCTCCTCGCAGACCGGAAATTCGCTCGGCTCATCGCCCGCCAGCGGGACGCGGAGATCGTACAGGTCCAGCTCCTCGATGCGCCTGAACGGACTCCGCAGGTAGGCTTCGCTCGGCTCGGGCCGGTAGATATAGACATCGAACGTGATTCCCTCTTCAGGCCGCCAGGCGCAGCCGAGGCTGGAAATGCGCGGGTGCAGCGTCCGCGCGGTCATGAAGCCGCGCATGAGGGGAACGCCGATATCCGTGAGACGTTCGCAGAAGCCTTCCATCAGTTCTTCGAGGGTGACGCGCAGGAGCCCGCGCTCGCAGAGCCAGTCTGCGAGTGCTGTAACCTCCGGCGTAGGCTCGAAAGGACTCAAAGGCAAAGATCCTGTGGATGATTCTCGCTTTTAACGTGTTCACTATAGAGTTCGGGAGGTTGGTCCAAGAAGGGCATTGTGTATCCTCCCGAGGGATGGCAGAACTACGTCAAAAGCGGACGGGCGTCCACAGACGGCGCCCTTCGGCATCGAGGGAGACGTACGGAGGCGATGACCGGCGAACTGGAAACATGTTTCTACGGATCGACATCCGATACAGCCCTTCGGGAACGACTGTCGAATGTCGTCGTCGAACGGCGCCCTGCCAGCCGGGATCAGAACAGAACCGTCGCCGAACGCCCTAAGCGTCTGAGCGACGCTGCGGTTCTGACCTTCGACGGCTATGGAACGCTGGTCGATCGCGAAAGCGGTATCGTCGCAGCGATCATGCCGTGGTTGCGGGACGTCGGCGTGACCGCCGGCCGCGGCGAGATCATCCGGGCCTTCACGCAGGCCGAACGGGCCTGTCTGACGCCCGGCATTCCCTACCGCGACGTCCTGATGATGGTTCACGACATGGTCGCCGAGTTCTTCGGCGTGGCGCCGGATCGGGACGCGGCCCGTGCGTTCTCCGGATCCATCGGGCAATGGCCGATCCATCCCGATGCGGCGGCGGCGCTGAACTATCTGAAGCAGCACGTCCAGCTGGTGGTCCTCACCAACGCCGATCACGCTTCCTTCGCCATCACCAACGAGGCGCTCGGCGTCGAGTTCGACGCGGTCTACACGGCCGAGGACGCGGGCAGCTACAAGCCGGGAACCGGCCCGTTTTCCTACCTTCTGGACAGGCTCGACGAGGCCGGCATCGGCAAGCACCAGATCCTGCACGTCGCGGGATCGATCCGCTTCGATCACGTGCCGGCGAAACGTCTCGGCATGACCACCTGCTGGATCCAGCGCAAGCATGGCGAGCAGCGCATGGCGAAAGTGCGGCGGCTCGGCATCGACGTGCATCCCGACTTCCGCTTCAGCACGCTCGGTGCCCTCGCCGACGCCCACTGGCTGGAGGCCGGCCGGGTCTGACCCCTCTGCGACGCCGCGTTGGGCCACGACGGGCGGGCCGGCGATCCGGCGTCCCGATTTTTCGAAGAGGGCAGATTCGGCAGGCCCGCTTCAGGCGGACGCCATTCGTACGCCGATATCGCGCATGGCGGACGAGGCGAGCTGAGCGAACCTCTCGGCGACCGGGCCGGTGATGTCGTCGATCATCCGGCGTTCCGCCTCGGTGAAGTCCGGCTGGTAATAGCTCGGAAACTGGACCTTGGCCGCGAGTTCACGGACGGCGTCGTCGGTCACGTCGAGGCGGCAATGGGCGAACAGCGTCCGAACCATGGCCTCCGGCTCGGCGCAGAGATCCTCATAGGCGACGATCAGGACGGCGTCGCGCAGCCGATCGTCGGCTTCGAGCTGATCCGCGATCCTGCCGTGGAGATGGGCCCAGTAGCACGCCTGGCCCTCGACCTCCTCACCCTTCGCCCAGAGGTCCTGAATGGCGGCGATCTCGCGATCGTCGCCGGTGTTGATCGGACGCCGGTCGGGCCCGAACTCGAAATGGCCAACTCTTCGCATGTGGTCCGTGGCACGACGATTGCCGGCGAGGCCCTTCACGAACAAACGATGCTGCTTGATCAGCGAGGCGATGTGCCAGGCGGGTGCCCGGATCGGCAGGACGAAGCGGGCGTCCGCGAACAGGCGCTGGAGATAGCCGAGGCGGGTCAGGTTGTAGTTGCCCTTGGACAAATAACGCCTGCCACCGCGCACCAGGAGCAGCTTTCGGATATGGTCCCTGTAGAAGGCCTCGAAGGCGGCGTTGGCGTGATCCCGGCCGAGCACCGCCGTCGTGCCCGGATCGTGCAGCTTCGGATAGAACGCCATCCAGAGCGGTTCCTCGAACGCTTCCGGGCTGTCTTCGGTGATCTTGATGCCGTCCTTGTGGGCGCGCTCGGCGGGGGCGGCGTCCTTTTTCGGCATGAAGCCGAGAAAGCGGTTCCACCAATAGGGCGTGAAGACCGGCGGAAAATCCTTGTAGCGGTGGGTCACGGTGTCGTCATGGCTGGCCAGCGCTTCCAGGAGAAAGGTGCTGCCCGAACGGGCGAGGCCGGCGACGTAGATCGGCGCTTCGATCCGGATCTTTTCGAGATCGTCTCGAAGGAACCGGCTTTCGGCATTGCCGAGCCTGGTCCAGAACGCCGGATTGCGCTCCATGTGGCCGCCGATGCGGTCGACCCAGCCGGCGACCTCGAAATCACCGTCGGTTGATGCCATGAGCGCCGCCCTCCGATCCGGCTATTCGATGCGTCCGACCATCTTGATGGCGAGCGAGCCGAGCACGAGGATGGTGAAGAACAGCACGTACCAGGGGCGAAGCCAGCCCGGCCCGAAGCCGAGATAGTCCTTCTCAGGCAGATCGAAGGCGATCGCATCGATCCGGCCATCCTCCGGCAGGTAGCCGAGCGGGTTGCCGATCAGCGCGTTCCACCAGCGTTTCTTGTGAATGGTCGGGACCGGGGCATCCAGCGAGATGTCGCCGATCACCTCACCGCCCTGTTCGGTCACCACCAGCCGCGGCGGGTTGCCGGGCGAGGCATTCTCGGGCGTTCGAACCTCGCCCGAAACATCACTCGCCGGGGTCGTGTGCACGCCGATCTCGCCGCCGTCCGGCATGTTGTAGCCATAAGCGGTGCCGAGCCACACGATCAAAGCGAGCACGGGCAGCGAGGCGAGAAGTGCCGGCAGGGTGGTCATGGCGAGCTGCTTCAGCGACAGGCCGAGCATCCTGCGCATCATCGGCCAGGCCTCGGCGAACTCGCCGTCGAAGGCGTTCAGCTGCCTTCGCGCCTCGAGCGCACGGACCTTGACGTCGGTCAGCTTGCCCTGCGGCGAGAACAGCCAGTAAAGGCCCATCGACAGCACCGCACCGATCAACCCCCAAAAAACGAGCCTCAGCGTCGGCGAAAGAAAGCCGCCCAACGCCTGGTCGGCCCAGACGAAGAGCGGCGCCGGCAGATCGAAAATACCCATCACCGCATCGACCAGATATCAGGAACCAACAAAGGCGATGCGATCAGCGGGCGGCCTTTTCCTGGGCGTCGGCTTCGGTCGCGGGCGTGTTCTTCTTGAACGCCTTGCGCACCGGCCAGAGCAGAAGGAAGCTGAGTGCGGCGAGCACGGCCACCACGAGGCCCCAGAACGCGCCCAGCATCGAAAGTCCTGCACCCGGCCCGATATAGGCGGCGGCGTCCTGGCCGAAGCCGAGAACGAAAGGCAGGGCGAAAAGCAGCGTCATCACGGTCTTCATCATATCATCCTCCTCCTCAAAAGGGGCTTTTGCCCGTCAGCTTGGTTTCGACAGGGTTGCGAGAAAGTCGGGATCGAGGCTCTTGGGATCGATGCGCTCGCCCGACGAGACGATGGGGATGAACTCGTCGTTCTCCCCGCCGCGTACCGGATTGACGAATTCCCAGACGATTTCCTTGTCCGGGGTCACCTCGAACAGACGGCCGCCGTCGCTCTCGGTGATCAGCGTGTTGCCGTTGGGCAGGCGCGCCTGCACCGATCGGAGCACGCTTTCGAAAGGATACTCGGCCGAACCTGAATATTTCCAAACAATGCCGTCGGTCTTCGGATCGAACTCGATCACGCGCGCCGTGCCGTGCTCGCCGAATTCGCCGCGATTGTCGAACAGCAGGATGTTGCCGTCCTCCGTGATGTCCGGATCGTGCTGGCCGGCCCAGGAACCCATGGTCGCCCAGCGGAATTTTTCGGTCTCCATGTCGACCACGGCGATGGCGCCGGTCGCGAGTTCGCGCATGGAGATCAGTACGTCGCCCTGCTTGCCGAACGGGAAGACCTCGGCGTCCGCCTCTTCGATCACGTCGATGGCGTTGGTGTGCAGATAGTCGCCGCTCTGCTCGGCATACCAGGGAATCCGCGTCAGCATGCGGCCATAGGTGCTGTCGATCAGCGCGCGCGTGACGTCGACCTTCTGGAGTTCCTCGCCGTCGGGCGACAGGACCACGATGAAGTCGTCGACCCGCGGCGGCTTCAGCTGGGTCCATTCCTCGATCACGTCGTGGCGGATCTCGTGGGTCAGGAGATAGATCCTGCCGTCGGCGCCGACGTCGAAATCGTGATGCGCCTGGCCGAGATAGCTCCAGACCAGCTCGCTCTCTTTGCTCATGCGCGCCATGCCGTAGCCCCAGGGCGTGTCGCCGGACGCGATATAGATCACCAGGAGGTCGCCGTTCGGATAGAGAAATGCGCGGCGGTAGTAGATGTATTCGTCGCCGAGGGGCGCATTGACCGGCGAGGTCTCGTTCCAGATCGCGCTGAACGGCAGATCCCACTCATGCATGACGTCGCCGTTCATCGAGATCAGAAAGGCGCGCTGATCATGGCCGGAGGTGTAGAGCGTGAACCCGTCCTCGGCCTTCTCCGGATCGTAGATGGTGACACCGCGCCGATCGGTGCGTGCCTTCTGGTGAAAGCGCGAAAAATAGGGGTGGCGGTAGTTGGTCTGCTGGTCGATCAGCGCCTGGCCCGCCTTGTAGGCGTTGCTCAGGAACGCCGCCGGCCCTGCTTCGGCGAACATGACGTAACTGCCGGCCAGAAACGCCAGAAAAGCGACCGCAAGGGTCGGGAGAAGAACGTTCAGGAATTTCATCGTGTTGCTTTAAAGCCTGCCGATCGTGACGCTCGACGTCGTCCTGGCGCGGACGCCTGTCGCCGGGTTGGTTGCCGCAACGGGATTCTGGCCGCAATCATCGCGCTCTAAGCGACCGGCCGACCGCTTTCGATAGGTTAACGGACATGTCCCGCATTTGTTCCATGATCGATGCGCGCGTTTCCATGAATTTCGTCATCGAAAAGCGGCCTCGTTCTCCCAGGGCGCGAGCGGCGGTCAGGCGGCCAGGGAGCAGATGACGGGGGTGTGGTCGGACGGGCTTTTCTTTCGCCTCGGCTCCTCGTCGATCTCGACGTTTTCAAGCCGGTCGAGGGCGTTCGGCGAGAGCAGAAAGTGATCGATGCGCAGACCATGGCCGAGCTGGAACGAGCGCGCCTGATAATGCCACCAGCTGAACGCGATGGTGTCCGGCTCGACCGCGCGAAAAGCGTCATAAAGCCCGATATGGGTGAGTGTGCGCCATTTTTCACGCTCCGCCGGGTGATAGCAGATCGTGCCCTCCAGCTCCTTGGCGTCATAGACGTCGGCAGGCGTCGGCGCGACATTGTAATCGCCGCCGATCACCAGTGGCTGATCGTCCTCGAGAAGCTTTTCGGCATGGGCGCGAAGCCGATCGAAAAAGGCGAGCTTGAAGGGAAAGCGCGGGCTGTCCAGCGCCGTGCCGTTGGGCACGTAGACCGACGCGACGCGCAGGCCGTCGACCGTCGCCTCGATATAGCGCGCCTCCTCGTCGTCCGGATCGCCGGGCAGCGACGTGACCACGTCCTCGATCGGCGATTTCGAAAGGATCGCGACGCCGTTCAGCGAGGGCTCGCCGATCAGCGCGATATTGTAGTTCAGATCCTCGAACGGCTCGGCAGGGAATTTTTCCGGCAGGCATTTGGTCTCCTGCAGCAGCAGCACGCCCGGCTGCACCCGCTCCAGCCAGGCGGTCACGATCGGCACCCGTGCGCGGATCGAATTCACGTTCCAGGTCGCTATTTTTGTCACCGGACCTCGCCAGGGCAGGGGGCTGTTCGAGAGGCTCGCTCGATCGTCGCCCACTCCTGCCAGAAATCGCACCAGTTTTCACGTTTTTTTAACGACCACCCGCCAACATGCTTGCCGGTCCATGCGATCCTGGGAATCCGCCCGCCCGCCGGAAATGGTGGGGCGAGGCTCGGACTCCGAGGATCGCATGGACCAGGACGCATGCTGGCGAAAGTAAGTTACGATACGGTTAAGGCTCGTGCATACAGACCTTTGAGGAGACGCAAGGGTGTTTTCCGCAAGGGCAAGCCGGACGTGGATGGATGATTGGCGGCCACTTTGTCGCATATGTCGGATATCAGATCGTTGTTGTGGGAGAGCTGGCGCTGCGCTGTCAAAAACGCCTTCCAGAAGGTCGTTCAAAAACGGTCGTTTTTGATAGAGGGCAAAAGAGCCGACGCTCGGCCATAAGCCGAACATGCATTTTGTCAAGAGCTGATCGGCGCTGTCAAAAGAACTCGACGTTTTTGATAGTCGGTATCTCGACGTTCACTTATCATAGCCTCGATAGAACTTGTGTGGCAATCAATTTAAATATTTAGAATCTCTACTTCTAGATCACGGCCCGATTCTGTTTTGGTCTGCTCATCGTTTTGCAAAAGTTTTTCAAAATCGGGATATTTTTCACTGAAAAATACTCCAAAACCTACCACCAGTGATTTTATGTGTCTAATTGGTGAATGACACATAATTTTTCCTGGGCCAATTCTCTCCGCAAGAGCAATTGCACGTGATAGGTAACCGAGCGCATAGTCAGATTTTACAGTGTTTTTCCCACCTCCAAGGAGGTTGTTTTCATAGGTCTGACGAAATATCGAGACGAAATCTGAATTTTGAGAGCCAATCTCTTTCACTGATTTATTTAGTGATGTGTCGTCAGGATACTCATAAAATCTGGCTATGTATGCTTCGCATACAATATGCCATCCCAAATGGATTAAGATGTTTCGATCCTTAGTCTGTGAGATAGCCCTAAAAACATCATATTCGTATGGCAACTCGCCAGGCGTCAAGTACATGGTCAGGCAGCGAAATCTATCAGGCTTCTCTTGCTCAATGGCATCAAATTCAATGAATGGTAGCTTCAATCGCGATATTCGCAAAGAACGCCCCGCCAGAAAAGACAATATCATCCCGATGAGAAAAGCTACAGTAATTGACATTATCTGCCATTTTTCCGTCAATACAAAATTGATAAGTTCACTCATCCAGATAACCCTTCAAATTGGCCCACACACAGGCCAACATGTAGCTGAATAGAATTAACGCAATCAAGATTCTTAGAAGATCAAAAACGGCCGTTTTTGACGGACGCATCACGACGACGGATCTCTGCATTTTACCGAAGTTCAAAAACCCCCGTCAAAACCCCCGAGGTTTTGAAACGTTTATGACGGGCTGCAGCCCGCGGTCCGAACAGCGATGTCGGCTGATCTCAGATTGCCGACGTGTCTTGTCGCGCTGTATCGGTTGTCATGGAGTTCGGTTCTGGATCAGGCCCTATCACAGACCTCGTCGCCCGCGCTTTCAGCACGGTCCTTCCCACCAGGCTCAGGCAAGTCGACGCCGCCGCGCGCGCGCGGGCTAAATCGCGAAGGAATTGCCGCAGCCGCAGGAGGAGGCGGCGTTGGGGTTGTTGACGCGGAAATAGGAGCCGGTGAGGTCTTCGACGAAATCGACCTCGCAGCCCATCATGTAGAGCAGCGACATGCCGTCGATCACCACCACGGCGCCGTCCTTTTCGACCGCGATGTCGCCGTCCTGATCGGCGGCGTCGAGGTCGAAGCCGTATTGAAAGCCGGAGCAGCCGCCGCCGGAGACCGAAATCCGAAGTTTCCGGGTGCTGTCGCCTTCGGCGGCCAGAATTTCGCTGATTCGCCTGGCCGCGCGTTCGGTGACGGCGAACGGTCCGGGGGCGGGAGAGCCCGATTTGGCTTGATTTTCAGACATGAACCTGACCTTTATTCAAGCGCCACGTCAAAAGGCTCCAGTTCGGCCGGATGACGCTACCAAGATGTAAGTGCAGTCCTCGCCTTGTCAAACCGTTCTCTCGAACGCAGCAGCCAGCCCGACCCGGGCCCGAAGGCCTATGCCTGCTCGCCGGAGGCCAGCCGCGGACGGCGCTTTCGTGAGGACGAGAGCCCGCTTCGCTCCGCCTTTCAGCGGGATCGGGACCGGATCCTGCACAGCACCGCCTTTCGCCGCCTGGAATACAAGACCCAGGTGTTCGTCAATCACGAAGGCGATCATTTTCGCACGCGGCTGACCCATTCGCTGGAGGTGGCGCAGATCGCGCGCACGGCGGCGCGCTATCTCGGGCTGAACGAGGACATGGCCGAGACCGTGGCGCTCGCCCATGATCTCGGCCACAGCCCCTTCGGCCATGCCGGCGAGCGCGCGCTGAACGCGGTGCTCGAAGATCACGGCGGGTTCGACCACAACGCCCAGACCCTGAAGCTGGTGACCTCGCTGGAGAGCCGCTATGCCGCCTTCGACGGGCTCAACCTCACCTGGGAGACGCTGGAGGGCATCGTCAAGCATAACGGTCCGCTGCTGGGCGACGTGCCGGCCTATGTGGCCGACTATGACCGCGGTCACGATCTCGAGCTCGACAGCTTTCCGAGCGCGGAGGCACAGATCGCGGCGCTCGCCGACGACATCGCCTATACCAATCACGACCTCGACGACGGTCTTCGCGCCGGGCTGTTCGCGCTCGACGATCTTCTGACGCTGCCGTTGATCGGCGGGATCGTGCGCGACGTTTCCGCGCGTCATGCCGGCATCGAGGGAACCCGGCTGGTCCATGAGAGCGTGCGGCGGCTGATCAACCTGATGGTGAGCGACCTTCTCGCCGAGACCGAGCGCAGGCTCGAATCGGCGGCGCCCGCCTCGGCGGATGCGCTTCGCAGGCTGGACCATGCCGTGGTCGCCTTTTCGCCGGCCGTCGCCGAACCGCTCCAGGACCTTCGCGGCTTCTTGCGTCGCAACATGTACAGACACTACAAGGTGATGCGCATGACGAGGAAGGCCGAGGCCCTGGTGACGGACCTGTTCCGTGTGCTGTTCGAGCATCCCGAATGCCTGCCGCCGGTCTGGCAGGCCGCGGCGGCCGAAGGCGGCGAGGCGGGCCGAGCGCTTGCGATCGGCGACTATATCGCCGGCATGACCGATCGCTTCGCGTTGGAGGAGCACGACCGATTGTTCAAATTTGCGAAACGGGATCCATGAATCTTTTCGAACAGCTGCGCCAGGACGTGCTTCAGGCGATCGCGAAACGTCAGGCAGCCGGTGACCTGCCGGCGGATCTGGCGACCGAGCGGGTGACCGCCGAACCGCCGCGCGACGAGAGCCACGGCGATGCCGCGACCAACGCCGCGATGCTGCTCGCCAAGCCCGCCAGGATGCCGCCGATGGCGATCGCGGAGATGCTGGCGGAAGATCTCGGGGCGTCGAGCCTGGTGGCGGATGTCGAGATCGCGAAGCCCGGCTTCGTCAACCTTCGCCTGCATGACGACGTCTGGCGCGAGCAGCTTCTCGCGGTTCTGGGATCGAACGGCGACTACGGGCGCGCGGATCTCGGCAAGGGCGAGCCGGTCAACGTCGAATATTGCTCGGCCAATCCGACCGGACCACTGCATGTCGGCCATGGCCGCGGCACGGTGTTCGGCGACGCGCTCGCCAATCTTCTGGCGATCATGGGTTTCGCGGTCACCCGCGAATATTACATCAATGACGGCGGCCTTCAGATCGACCATCTGGCCCGCTCGGTCCACTATCGCTATCTGCAGGTGCTGGGCGAGGCACCGGCGGATCCGCCCGAGGGCATGTATCCCGGCGACTATCTGATCCCGCTCGCCGAGGAGATCGCCGCGCGCGACAAGGAGCGCTGGCTCCACGCTGCCGAAGCCGATTGGATGCCGGTGTTCCGATCCCGCGCGACCGCGGCGATGATGGCGACGATCAAGGGGGATCTCGAGGCACTGGGCGTCCGCCACGACGTCTTCACTTCCGAGGTCGCTCTGGTCGCCGAAGGCAAGGTCGACGACGCATTCAGGCTGCTCGAGGATATGGGCCTGGTCTACGAGGGCACGCTGCCGCCGCCCAAGGGCAAGCCGGTCGAGGACTGGGAGCCGGTGCCGCTGCTGCTGTTCAAGGCCACGGAGTTCGGCGACGACATCGACCGGCCGCTTCGAAGTTCCAATGGCGAGCTTACCTATTTCGCCAAGGACCTCGCCTGCCACTTCGACAAATATCGCCGTGGTGCCAAGACCATGATCGACGTCTTCGGCGCGGATCACGGCGGCTACGTGAAGCGCATGCAGGCTGCCGTCAAGGCGATGAGCCGGGGCGACGCCGTGCTGGACGTGCGCCTCTGCCAGCTTGTCAACCTTCTCGACGGTGGCCAGCCGATCCGCATGTCGAAGCGGGCAGGGCGCATCGTCACCCTTCGCGACGTGGTCGACGAGGTCGGCAGGGACGTGGTGCGCTTCATCATGCTGACCCGCAGAAACGACGCGCCGCTCGATTTCGACCTCGCGGAAGTGACCGAGAAATCCAGGGACAATCCGGTCTTCTACGTGCAGTACGCCCATGCGCGCATCCGATCCGTGCAGCGCAATGGCGATGAGATGGGGCTGTCCTCGGATCCGGGCGCCCTGATGGACGCGGATCTCGGGCTCCTGAAGGATCCAGCGGAGCTGGCGCTGATCCGTCAGCTCGCGCACTATCCGCGAATCCTGGCGGCGGCGGCCCTGCAGCACGAGCCTCATCGCATCGCCTTTTATCTCGGCGAACTCGCTGCGAGCTTCCATGCCTTGTGGAATCAGGGTAAGGAACAGGCTGATTTGCGATTCTTGATGCCGGATGCGATACCGACCAGTCAAGCGCGCCTTGCGCTGATCGGCGCCGTGCGCCTCGTCATCGCGTCGGGGCTGGATATTATAGGGGTCGAGCCGGTCGAGGAGATGACCTGATCATGGCATGGCGTGGCCGACGCGCAGCTCAGCATCGAGCCCGGCCTCGCCGTCCGGGGCGCTCTTCGGGCATTGCGCATCGATCGAGACGCTGAGAAATCGCTATGATGGGTACTAGACTTCCTTTAGCACCGCTTGCCGCTCTGATCGTCGTGCTCGCATCGGCCATCGTCGTCTGGCTGGCCTATGTCGATGCCGGCGAGCTGGTGTCCAGCCGGGAGCCGCCGCTGGTCAAGGCCGCGACCACCCCGCTGAAGCGATCACCCGACGATCCCGGCGGCCGTGCGGTCGCGGAACTCGGCGGGGTCGGCGATCTCCTCAGCGAGCAGCCGGGCGATGCCGAGGAACGTCTGCTGCCTCAGCCGGAACGGGCGGTGACGCCCGCCGAGGTTGGAGCGGGTCGCGATCCGAACAAACGCCTGGAAGCGGCCGCCGCCCTCGAGGCCCTGGTCTCCGAGGTCAGATCGGACGACGAAGCCGGACGCGGCGGTCCCAGTCCGGACGAAGAGACGGAGGCGCCGACGCCGGTGACGCCTGAGAGACCGACGGAAACCGCAGCAATCGATGCAGGGTCGGCAATCACGTCTACCGACGGCGCCGCGTTCGAGGCGACGGCCGGCGGCCGCTATCGGGTTCAGCTCGCCGCCGTTCGCGAGGAGGCGGACGCCAAACGCGCCTGGGACCTGTTCCGGACGCAGCTCGGCCCCGTCATGAGCGGTCTGAAACCCTTCTTCGAGCGCGCCGAGACCAGCAACGGTGTTTTCTATCGCGTTCAGGTCGGCCCGTTCGGCGGGACAGAGGACGCGGATCGTCTCTGCGTCGAGCTGAAGAAACAAAACGCGAGCTGCTTTGTCGTCGTCCGCTGAGGGGCGGACCGCCGCGGTCGTCGGGGTCGCCGGGACCGCCCTGCTCGAACGGGAGCGGAGCCTTTTCCGGCGCGCAAAGCCCCTCGGCGTCATCCTGTTCGCCAGGAACTGCGAGCGGCCGGAGCAGGTCGCGGAACTCGTCCGTGCCTGCCGCGAGGCGATCGGCGACCCGGAGGCGCCGGTTCTGGTCGACCAGGAAGGCGGCCGCGTCGTCCGGCTGAAACCGCCGCACTGGCAGGCCCATGTCGCCCTTCGCCGGGTCGGCGAGATCGCCGGCCGCAACCGGGAAGGGGCTGCCGAGGCGGCCTGGCTGCACGCCCGGCTGATCGCCGCCGAACTGGCACCGCTCGGCATCACCGTCAACTGCTCGCCGGTCCTTGATCTCGGCCTGCCCGGGCAGACCGGGGCGATCGGCGACCGGACATTCTCGAATGACCCGGAGATCGTCGCCGAACTCGGGCGGGCGACCGCGGAGGGCTATCTCGCAGGCGGCGTCCTGCCGGTGATCAAGCACCTGCCCGGCCATGGCCGAGCCACCGTCGACAGCCACGCAGCACTGCCCTGCGTCGAGGCCGACCGCTCGATCCTCGCCGAGACGGATTGGCGGCCGTTTCAGGCGAACGCCGACGCTCCGTTCGGCATGACCGCGCACATCCTCTTCCCGGCGCTGGACGGATCGGCCTGCGCCACCCAGTCGCCGGGCATCGTCGATGACGTCATCAGGGGCGAAATCGGCTTTGAGGGCGCCCTTTTCAGCGACGATCTCAGCATGCAGGCGCTCGGCGGCTCGCTCGGCGAGCGTGCGGCCCTGGCGCGGCGTGCCGGCTGCGATCTGGCCCTTCACTGCAATGGCGATTTCGAGGAGATGCAGGCGGTTCTCGACGCCGCAGGGCCGCTCGAAGGTCAGAGCCTCGCCCGCGTCGAGCGCGCCCTGGCGAGAAGAGAGATGCCAGCCCCCTTCGATGCGGAGGCGGGCAGGGAGCGGCTCGACCGTCTCCTCGGCAGCCGGGGCGGGACGTCGGAGGCGGTGGCCTGACCATGGATCTCGCTTCCATCGGCCCGATCCTCTCGGTCTGGTTTCTTCCCGTCATCATCGCCATCACCTTCCACGAGGCGGCCCATGCCTGGATGGCCGAGCGTTGCGGCGACGACACCGCCCGCCTGCTCGGGCGCGTCACCTTCAATCCGATCAAGCATATCGACCCGATCGGCACGATCCTGATCCCGGGCGTGCTCGTGCTGGTGGGCTCACCCTTCATCATCGGCTTCGCCAAGCCCGTGCCGGTCAATTTCGCGGCCCTGAACAATCCGAAGCGGGACATGATCTGGGTGGCGATCGCCGGCCCGGCGATCAATCTGGTCCTGGCCTTCGTCGCGGCGCTGGCGCTGCATCTGGTCTTTCCGCCGGTCAGCGAACTTTCCGCCTGGGTCTACGAAAACCTGCAGAACGCGATCCTCGCCAATGTCGTGTTCGCGGTCTTCAACATGCTACCGATCCCGCCGCTGGACGGCGGGCGGGTGCTGACCGGCCTCCTGCCGCGGCCGCTGGCCTGGCGGTTCGCGCGGCTGGAACTCTATGGCTTTCCGATCCTGGTCGGCATCCTGCTGATCTCGATCTTTGCCGAGGATCTGGGCTTGCCCTTCAATTTGCTGGAGACGATTCTCTGGCCGCCGATCGACGCCTTATTGTATCTTGTCGCCGCGCTCACGGGCCTCGCCCATTGAAGAGGTGACGAACGCCGATGACCGATCGTTCGAACAGCGAAACCGGACCGAACCTTCAGCTGGTCGGGTCCGAGAACCCTTCCGGCTTCGTGGTCGACCTCGACGGCTTCGAAGGGCCTGTCGATCTTCTCCTGAACCTCGCCCGTCAGCAGAAGGTCGATTTGCAGAAGATCTCGATCCTGGCGCTCGCCGAGCAGTATCTCGACTATATTCAAAGGGCGCGCGACCTGAAGCTGGAGATCGCCGCCGACTATCTGGTGACCGCGGCCTGGCTCGCTTTTCTCAAATCCCGCCTCCTCCTGCCGCCACCCCATGACGACGACGAGCCGAGCGGCGAGGAGCTGGCCGAGGCCCTGACCGAGCGGCTCCGACGGCTCGACGCCATCCGGCGCGCCGCCGACATGCTGTTCACGAGGCCGCGTCTCGGTCACGAGCGCTTTCCGCGCGGCGAGCCCGAGGGGCTGCGCATTCTGAAGAAAAGCCGCTATCGGCTGAGCCTGCACGACCTGCTCCAGGCCTATCTCGACCAGCGCGTGCGCGGCAGCAAGCCGGACTATCGCATCGCCACGCCGCCGGTGATGCGCGTCGAGGAGGCGATCGAGCGGGTCACGAGGCTGCTCGGCGGCGGCGACTGGCAGAACCTCCTCGCCTTTCTGCCGGAGGGATTGATGGACGAGTCCTTCCGCCGCTCGGCGATCGCCGCCCATGTCGGCGCCAGCCTGGAAATGGCGAAGGACGGCCTCGTTGACCTTCGCCAGGCCGCACCCTTCGGCCCGATCTACCTGCGCAGGAAGACCAAGCGGCCCGAGCCCGCATGAACGGGAGATCGCCATGGACATGACGCTCGCCAAGCGAATCGTCGAAGCCCTGCTGTTCGCCGCCGAGGAGCCGCTCGATCTGCACACCATCCAGGCGCATCTTCCGGGCGAGCTTCACGCGCGCGACGTAATCGATCGCCTGGCCGAGGACTATAGCGAGCGTGGCGGCGAGCGCGGCGTGCGGCTGGAGCGGAACGGCAGCCGCTACGCGCTGCGCACGGCGCCGGACGTCGCTCCCTATCTGCAGCGCGAGACCGTACAGAGCAGGAGGCTGTCGAGGGCGGCGCTGGAGACGCTCGCGATCATCGCCTATCACCAGCCGATCACCCGCGCCGAGATCGAGGAGGTGAGGGGGGTGAGCACCAACAAGGGCACGCTCGACCTTCTGATCGAAACGGGCTGGGTGCAGCCGAAGGGACGGCGGGAAACCCCCGGGCGCCCGGTCACCTGGGTGACCACCCACGCCTTCCTCGATCATCTCGATCTTGCCCATCTCGACGATCTGCCGCGCATCGAGGAGCTGATGCAGGTGGGACTGCTCGGCACGCCGGGCGCCCTTCGTGGCGATTCGGCGGCGGACGAGGAGGATGTGGCCGTCGCCGACGCCGATCGCATCGAGCCGGCTTCGATGTCGGCCGAGGGCGATCCCTCCTGATCCCTCGGACGACAGGTTCCCGGGCTTGACCGCGGGAGGTCGAGGTCCTACCTCCCGAGTGAACCTCTTCACGATCGACCAACAGAAACAAGCCCCTATGGCGTCAGCCGCTGTCGAGCGCCCGGAGTCCGCAAAGGGCCTCCATGTCGACCATCTCTGCCACGCCTATGGAGGGCGGCGGGTGCTGGAGGACGTGGCGTTTCAGCTCGCCGCAGGCGATGTTCATTGCCTGGTCGGGCCGTCCGGCTGCGGCAAGACCACGATCCTTCGCCTGATCGCCGGCCTCGAACCGCTGCAGGGCGGTCGGGTGATCATCGATGACGAGGTGGTCGCCGAGCCCGGTCGCGGCGTGCCGACCGAGCGCCGCCGCGTCGGCCTGATGTTCCAGGATTTCGCGCTGTTTCCGCATCTCCGCATCATCGAGAACGTCGCCTTCGGCCTGATCGACATGGACCGGGAGGAGCGCCGCCGGCGCGCCACCGATCTGCTGGTGCAGCTGGACCTCGGCGCCCGCGTCGATGCATATCCCCATATGCTTTCGGGCGGCGAACAGCAGCGGGTGGCCCTCGCCCGCGCCCTCGCCCCCAATCCGCGCCTGATGCTGCTGGACGAGCCGTTTTCGAGCCTGGACGCGACGCTTCGCGAGCAGGTGCGGGACGACACCATCACACTGCTCCGCGCCGCGGGCACGCCGGTGCTGATGGTCACCCATGATGCCGAGGAGGCGGTCCGGGTCGCCGATCGCATCCATGTCATGCTGGAGGGGCGGATTCTGCAATCGGGTACGCCCGCGGAGCTCTACAGCCGTCCGGCGAGCCCTTTCGTCGCCGGTTTCTTCGGCCCGCCCAACCGCTTCAAGGGCTGGGTGCTGGCGGGCGAGGTCTCGACGCCGCTAGGCTCGATGAAGGTCGGGGACTACGCCGACGGCACCGCGGTCGACGTGCTCATCCGGCCGGAAGGGCTGCACCCCTCGAAGGAGCTGAACGGCGAGCGCCCGCGGTTCGACGTCCATCGCATCCGTGATCTCGGCACCAACCGCGTGCTCGAGCTCAAACTGACGGATGGGCCGATCCTGACCGTGCGCATGACCAGCTACGCCGATTTCGACGCCGGCGACACGGTGACGGTCGACGTCGACCCCGGACAGGTCCATATCTACCCTTCGGACGGGGGGCGTACCTGATCATGCCTTTTGGCGCCCGGAAACCGGCGCCGACATTGCGTCGACTTTTGTTTTTTGCGACACTCCACGGAAGTTTCGGGAGGCTGTGCCCCCGCGCGTCGTGGGCAATCGGAGGAATGGTTACATGAGTATCGGCATATGGCAGGTGGTCCTGATCCTGCTGATCGTCCTGATCCTGTTCGGCGCCGGCAAGCTGCCGAAGGTGATGGGCGACGTGGCCAAGGGCGTGAAGAACTTCAAGTCCGGCCTGAAGGACGAGGACGAGCCCGGCGACGACAAGGTCCTGACATCGGACGCGACGCCGAACGCCAAGACGGAGATCAAGCAGGACGAGGCCGCCAAGAGCTGATCCGGACGGCCCGGCCATCCCGGCCGGCGGCTGCAATTTCTCCTAGGGAATCCGTGCCTTGTTCGACATCGGCTGGTCCGAGATGGCCATCATCATGCTGTTGGCGCTCATCATCATCGGGCCGAAGGATCTGCCGCGCGTGGCGCGCACCATCGGTCAGTGGGTGCGCAAGGCACGCATGCTCGCGCGCGAATTCCAGACGTCGCTCGAGGACATGGCGAAGGAGGCGGAGCTCGACGACGTCAAGAAGGAGATCGAGAAAGTCGGTCGCACGGACCTGAAGAAAACCGTCGAGAACGCCATCGATCCCAAGGGCGATCTCAAAAAGGCGTTCGACACGTCGGATGGCGCGTCTGGCGAAACGACGGTCGGCAAGACGCTGAACGGCAGTGCGGCGACCAAGCCGGAGGCCGGGGAATCGGCGAAGGCGGCAACGGCGGAATCTTCGCCTTTGGAGGCCAAGTCGGCGGAGACGAAACCAAAGCCGGCGCCAAAGCCGTCGAAAGCTGCGAGCGCATCGAAACCCGAGCCGGCAAAGCCAGCCAGGAAACCGGCGGCGAAAAAGTCCCCCTCGACGACCAAAAGAACTGCAGCCAAAAAGCCGGCGGCGCCGAAGAAGCGGGCCGCCAAGCCGGCCTCGTCGACGGCGAAGTCCGGCGGCGACAGTGCGTCGGGCGACGATCCAGGCGGAAGTGCCGCCATGGCGGCGAAGCCGAGCTGATGCTATGTCTCCGCCGACGATGCGCTTCGGCGACCGTCAGGCCTGGCCGCATACCGTCGGTCCTGGCGATGGCGCGGTGAACCCGATGATGTGGACATTCCACGAACCAGGCCGCATACCGTCGAATCTGGCGACGACGGGCGGAAACCCAATGATGTGGACATTCCACTAAGTCATGGCGCTGATCAAGGATATCGACAATCGCGAAATGCCGCTCCTGGAGCATCTCCTGGAGCTGCGCAATCGCCTGATGTACTCCTCGCCGCGATCCTGCTCGGCTTTCTGGTCTGCTATTTCTTCGCCGAGGACATCTACGCCTTCCTGGTGCAGCCGCTCGCCGACATCTACGAGGGCCAGACCGGCCGGCGCATGATCTACACCAGCCTGACCGAGGCCTTTTTCACTTACCTGAAAGTGGCATTCTGGGCGGGATCATTCATCGCCTTTCCGTTCGTCGCCACCCAGCTCTGGCTGTTCATCGCGCCCGGCCTCTATCTGAACGAGAAGAATGCGTTCCTACCCTTCCTCGTCGCCACGCCCATCCTGTTCTTCACCGGCGGCGCGATGGTCTATTACTTCATCTTCCCGCTGGCCTGGCGCTTTTTCGTCAGCTTCGAGACCGGCGGCGGCCCGGGCTCCCTGCCGATCGAGCTGGAAGCGCGCGTCGGCGAGTATCTCGGCCTGGTGATGAAGCTGATCTTCGCCTTCGGGCTCAGCTTCCAGCTGCCGGTGGCGCTCACGCTCATGGGCCGGGTCGGCCTGATCTCTTCGGACGGCCTCGTGCGCAACCGCAAATTCGCCTATGTCGGCGTGTTCGTCGTGGCCGCGGTCATCACGCCGCCCGACATCATCAGCCAGATCGGCCTCGGCGTACCGATCATCGCGCTTTACGAGATCTCGATCTGGATGGTGCGCATGGTGGAGAGAAAACGCGCCGAGGCGGAGGCCGAAGAGGACGAGGCGGGAACGGACGTCCAGGCGACATGACCACCGCCCAGAACCGCGGCCGGCTCTCCGGCGATCAATCCCGGTCTTCGCGCAGTTTCGGCAGCAGCATCTCGGCGAGCGCCCTGGGCCCGGCGGTTTCGGGATCGGCGGGTGCGGCAATCCCGGCTTCGGCGATCCGGCGCTGCCAACCCGCCGTGGCGCGTGCCATGTCGTCCGGCAGGCCGAGATCGGTGAGCGTTCTCGCCACCTCCTCCATTTCGGCCGCGCGGCGTGCGCCGTGCAGCATGGCGCGCTCCAGATTGTAGGCGGTTCGCGCCCTCCAGTCGGCGCCGGGATGGCTTTTGTTCAGAGAGCCGAGCACGTCCTCTTCGACGCCGGCCGCGACCGCCGCCAGCACGCATTCCGCACTCAGCGCCTCCAGCCCCTTCACCATCACCGATCGGATCATCTTGATCGAGGACGCCGCCCCGACCTCGCCCTGGATCAGCCTCGGCGCCGTCGGCAGGCTTTTAAGGATCGGCAGCAAGGCCCCGGCATGGGGCCCGGAGATCAGGAGTGGCGTCATGTTCAGCTTCGGATGCACAGGCGCCATCACCGCGACGTCGACATAGCGCCCGCCCGCTGCCTCGACGATCGCCGCCGCCTCCCGTTTCGAGGACGGCGCGCAGGAGTTCAGATCACACCAGAAGGCGCCGCCTTCGAGGTGGACCGCCGCGGTTTTCGCCGCGGCGACGGCCTGGTCCGCCGTGACCGTGCAGAAGATCAACTCGGCGCCCGTCACGGCCTCGGCGGCGCTGGCGCACGCGCGAACGCCGAGCTTGCGAAAGCGGGCCGCCATGTCTTCCGCTGTCGCTGCGTCGTCGGACTTGATGTCGTAGGCGGCGATCGGTCCGGGAGCACGGTCCCCCCAGCCCGAGATGAAGGCGCCGCCGGCCTCGCCCATGCCGATGAACGCAATCTGAAGCGTCATGTCGGGAACACCCTGTCGTGACGAAACCGGGGACAACGTCGACAGCTCAGCATGAATCGTGACTCGAGCCAAGAACGGGGTGCGGCGGGTCAGTCCGGGCGTTTTCGGGCGACGTAATAGCCATAGCTGACGAAGGCCGAAAACCGCTCGTAAAGGTCGATCTCGACCTGCTCCGCCGCCACGATCGCCCGGGCGGCGTCGGAGGAATCGTGTCGTTCGAGAAACGCCTCGAAGCGTCCCTGCATGGGGCGATAGTAGTTGTCCAGCCAGCATCGTTCGGCGAGTGGAAAATAGCCGATCGGCGTGTAGCCATGGGCTTCGAGCTGCGCCAGCTTGGCCGAGGCGGTGGCGACCTCGGGATATTCCCGGTTCCAGTGATCGTCGAGCTCGGCGGGTCGCTCCGCCGTCAGCCAGGTCAGCTCGGAGACGGCGAGGATCCCGCCCGGCTTCAAGAAGCGCCGCCAGGTCCGCACACCGTTCTCGAACCCGATATTGTAGATCGCACCTTCGGACCAGATCGCGTCGAGCGAGCCGTCCTCGAAGGACAGGTCCTCCATCGACGCGGCGAGGGTGGTGATGCGCTCGCCGACGCCCTCGTCTCGCGCCCGCCGTTCCAGCTCGCTCAGGAACTCGGGCAGAAAATCGACGGCGGTGACGTCGGCGTCGAGCTCCTTCGCCAGAACGAACGTGGCAGCACCGGTCCCGCAGCCGATATCGGCGATCCGGAGCCCCTTCGCATCGGCGAGGCCCGACAGGCTGATCGCAAGCCGTGTCTCGCTGTCGCCGCCCGGCCCCTGCCGCGCGCCATCCCGGTGCAGATCGATCAGAAGGGCGAGGTCATCCATATGCAAACTCTCCGAAGGGCAGGCGTGCCAGCCTGATTGAACGGAACCTATCGGCCGACGTGGTCACACCACCTGACGTGGTCACACCACCTAGAGCCCGCCGCCGACGCGAAGGCTCGCGCCGGTCGTGTAGCCGGCGTCGTCCGAAGCGAGCCAGAGAATGGCGCGGGCGATGTCTTCGGGTGTGGCGACGCGGCCAAGCGGGGCGGTTTTCGCCACCATGGCCGGGCGGTTCGGATTGCCGGAGCGGGCGTGGATCTCGGTGTCGGTGGTGCCGGCCTGGACGGCGTTGACCCGAATGCCGAGGACAGCGACCTCCTTGGCGAGCCCGATGGTGAAGGTTTCGATCGCGCCCTTCGAAGCCGCGTAATGGACATATTCGCCGGGGCTTCCCAGGGTCGCGGCGATCGAGGACAGGTTAACGATCGCGCCACCCTTTGCCGTCGACAGACGCGGGATCGCCTCCTGGCAGCAGTAGATCGTGCCGTAGACATTGACCTCGAAGGTGCGCTTCAGGCTCGCCTCGTCAAGCTCCGCGACCTTCGACGCTCTGCCGATGATCCCGGCATTGTTGACCAGCAGTCCGAGCGGCGCGAGCGCTCGGTCGGCGGCGTCGAACAAAGCGGCGACATCCTTTCGATCGGCGACGTCTGCCCTAACCGCAATGGCGTTCACACCGAGCGCCCGGCAGGCATTCGCCGTGTTCTCGCCGCTACGGCTATCTTCCGCGTAGTTCACGCAGACGTCGTAGCCGGCACGCGCCGCGGCGAGCGCGGTCGCATGGCCGATGCCGCGACCGCCGCCGGTGACGACAGCGCTCCGGCGCGTCGTTCCCGCGCCGCTCATGGATCGCCGGCCGGCACTGCGCGCGGCCGTCCCGCGTCATCGATCGCGACCATCGTGAAGCGCCCCTCGGTGACTATCACCTCGTCCTCGATGCGGCCGCGATTGACGTAGGTTTCCACCTCGACCGTCAGGGACGTTCGGCCGATGCGGGTCACCTCGGCATAGCAGCTGACCACGTCGCCGACATTCACGGGCCGATGGAACGACATGCGGTCCAGCGCGACGGTCGCCACGCGGCCCCTGGCGCGTCTCGCGGCGACGATCCCGGCGGCGAGGTCCATCTGCGCCAGCACCCAGCCGCCGAAGATGTCGCCGCTGGGATTGGTGTCGGCGGGCATGGCCAGCGTGCGGATGGCCGGATCGCCCCTGTCGCCGTCGGGCTCGGCTTCTACATCTTGCGACATCTCACGTCGACCCTACTGTATATTGACATTTCAGCCCTTTGATACTCTTGTGTCGGGTGCAAAGCCAAGGCATATGAACGGCATGGATGATCTCTTCGAAGCCGAGCGCGAGCCGGCATCCCCCAGTATCGACTATTCGGCCAAGGATATCGAGGTCCTGGAGGGGCTCGAGCCCGTCCGGCGCCGGCCCGGCATGTTCATCGGCGGCACGGATGAGCGGGCGCTGCATCACCTCGTGGCCGAGCTGCTCGACAACGCCATGGACGAGGCGGTCGCCGGCCATGCCGACTGGATCGAGCTCAGGCTGGACGCCGAAGGCGGGGTCACGGTCAAGGACAACGGCCGCGGCATCCCGACCGACCCGCACCCGAAGTTCCCGGACAAGTCGGCGCTGGAGGTGATCCTCACCACGCTGCATTCCGGCGGCAAGTTTTCGAACAAGGCCTATCAGACCGCGGGCGGTCTGCACGGCGTCGGCGTCTCGGTGGTGAATGCGCTTTCCGAGGAGCTGGTGGTCGAGGTAGCGAGAAACAAGACGCTCTGGCGTCAGCTCTATGTCCGCGGCAAGCCGGTCACGGCGCTTACCGAGGTCGGCAGTGCCGCCAATCGCCGCGGCACGCTCGTCACCTTCAAGCCGGATCCCGAGATCTTCGGGAACCGCGAAAAATTCAAGCCTGCGCTCCTGCACCGCATGGCCAGGAGCAAGGCCTATCTGTTCCGCGGCGTCGAGATCCGCTGGCAGTGCGACCCGGCCCTGCTGGACAAGGACGGCGGCGTGCCCGAGAAGGAGGTGTTCCACTTCCCGAAGGGGCTCGAGGATTTTCTGCACGCGACGCTCGCCGAGCGCATCTGCGTGACCGAGGTCGCGTTCAGCGGCCAGGCCGATCTTGAGAACGGCAGGAGCCGGGTCGAATGGGCGATCGCCTGGCCGGAGGACGAGGAGCCCTATAGCGGCTTCTATTGCAACACCGTGCCCACGCCCCAGGGCGGCTCGCACGAACAGGCCCTTCGCGCCGCGATGATCCGGGCGCTTCGCACGTTCGGCGAGCTCACCGGCCAGAAGAAGATGGCGCAGGTGACCGCGGACGATCTTCTCTCCAACGCCTGCGTTCTCCTTTCGCTTTTCATTCCCGACCCGCAGTTCCAGGGCCAGACCAAGGACAAGCTGCTCGCTCCGGAAGCCGGAAAGCTGGTCGAGCAGGCCTTGAAGGACCGCTTCGATCACTGGCTTTCGGCCCACCCGGACGCCGGGCGCGCGCTGCTGGATTATGTGATCAATCGGGCGGACGAGCGGCTCGCCCGGCGGAAGGCAAAGGACGTCGCGAGGAAGACCGCGACCCGAAAACTCCGGCTTCCCGGCAAGCTCGCGGATTGTTCCGCCGGCGGGCGCGAGGGCACGGAGATCTTCCTGGTCGAGGGCGACAGCGCCGGCGGTTCGGCCAAGCAGGCGCGCGCGCGGGAAACCCAGGCGATCCTGCCGCTGCGCGGAAAGATCCTGAACGCGGCGAGTGCCACCGCCGACAAGCTCAGGAGCAACAAGGAGCTCTCGGATCTCCTGACCGCGCTCGGCTGCGGTACCGGGCGGCACTACAAGGAAGAGGATCTGCGCTACGACAAGGTCGTGATCATGACCGACGCCGATGTCGACGGCGCCCATATCGCAGCGCTCCTCATGACCTATTTCTATCGGGAGATGCGAGGCCTGATCGAAAACGGCCATCTCTACCTCGCCCAGCCACCGCTGTTTCGGGTGAGCGCCGGCGCGGATGTTCACTACGCCAAGGACGAGGCCGACCGGGACCGCATCATCGCCGAGCATTTCAAGAACAGGAAGGTCGATATCGGCCGCTTCAAGGGCCTCGGCGAGATGTCCGCGAAGCAGCTGAAGGAGACCACCATGGATCCGAAGACCCGGATCCTCGAGCAGATTCGGATCGACCCCGAGACCGGTCGCCTGGTCACCCAGCTGGTCGACGAGCTCATGGGCCGGAGGCCCGAGCTCCGCCTCGCCTTCATCCAGAACAACGCCGAGCTCGTGAAGGACCTGGATGTCTAGGGCAAGGCTCGCCCTGGCTTTGCTGCTGGCCGTCGCGGCCTGTGACGATCAGGTGCAGGTCGAACGGGCCAGCAGCTTCCACACCGACGTCCGCGCGATCGTGACCCAGGCGCGTGGCGCCGGCGACATCCTCCTGGTGGTCGACGGCGCCGACAGCGTCGGCTCACCCGACAGGGTGCGGGGGGCCGTTCGCGACGCCATCCAGGGACGACCGGGCAGCGTCAATCCCAGCTACGCCCTGGACGAAACCGGCGCCGGCCAGACCACCTCGACCGTCCACGTTCTCCTGAACGGCCCGAAGGCGATCACCGGTCCGGACATCTGCCGCGGCGAAGAGGCCGCCACGAACCGCGACGACGAAACCCGCGTCGCTCTCGCCTTCTGCCAGGGGGAGCGGGCGCTCTCGTCGATCAAGGGGCGCGCGCCGAAGGTGATTGGTCCCGACGACCCGAAGTTCACCGAGCTCCTCCAGACTGCGGCCCGCGAGCTGTTTCCAGCGCCGGATCGGGATTGACGATTCCCTCTCGAAGCCCTCGCCGCATGGACGAACGACGTCAGACGGTCCGCCTCGGACCGAAGCGGGTCCAGGCCAGCGCCGCGCCGGCGAGCAGGCCGAACAGATGGCCCTCCCAGGACACGCCCGGTTGACCCGGCAAGATCCCGCCGATGATCGAGGCGCCGTAGACGATGCCGACGAAGAGTGCTGCCAGGGCCGGCACCAGGCGTCGTTCCAGCACGCCGGCCGCGATCAGGAACCCCATCATCGCGTAGATCAGACCGCTCGCACCGATATGCAGCGCCGGCCGGCCCAGGAGCCAGAGGGCCACGCCGGAGAGGACGGTCAGGAGGGCGATGGTCGACCAGGGCCGCGGACGGCTCAGCACCATCAGCCCGAGCAGGATGGCGAGCGGCAGGCTGTTGGCGATCAGGTGCCCGAAGCTGCCATGCAGGAAGGGCATGGTGACGATGCCGGTGAGGCCGGAGAAGCTGCGCGGCACCAGGCCGAGCCGCTCCAGCGGCAGGACCAGATCCAGGAGAAAGACGACCCAGACGAGGCCGACGATGATCACGATCGGCCGAGCCCGGTCGATCAGCGTTAGATCGTCGCCGTGCCGCGGCGGCCCGATATTCGTGCGATCGGTCATTCGAGGTTCACCTGCCGCCAGCCTCGCCAAAGCATGTGATAAGCGCGGCGGTCCAGGCTTCTTTCATCATGGGCATCGCGACTTCGTCGGCGATTTTCGTATGTTCGACCCGGGCGACCGACCTCTCGCCGTCCTTCCGCTCGAAGGCGACGCTGCCACGGCTTCCGTCCTCGAACCGACAGCGCCAGTAGCATCGTTTAGGCGTGATGCTGGTCGTCGGGGTTTCCGCGATCGCCTGTCCGCCGATGTCGTCGAGACCGGATGTGAGTGCGCACCATTTGTCGAACGCCCCTTGCTGCGGCATGGCGAGGGTGCGCGTCAGGGAGACGGAAAAAGAACCGTCACTGACCTGGCCAGGCTTGCGCCGGCCGATATGCTGCTCATAGGCGACGGCCACACCTTGCGCCCACCAGCCGGAAATCGGCTTGAAGCCGCGCGCTTGCCGGACGATGGCGCTGTGCTCCATATCGGCGGCGCCCGCCTCGTCGAGAAAAGCGCACCACGCCCGCCAACTGGCACCCGTCGCCTTTTCGATGGCCTCTGTATTGGCCGGCCTGACGCTGGATCCCGCCATCGTCACTCCCTCGATATTCGGTCGTGCCAAGGTAGGAGCGCGCCACCGGTAGCGTCAATGTGGGGCCGCTTGACCGTTTTTCGGTCAGTCGCCAAGGTGTTGTCGAACGTCGGCATCGGCGGCGCGGAAAGGATCGAGCGATGGTCCGCAGCGCGCTCAGGGGAGAGGGATGGGCGAGAACGCGCTCGAGGTCGAGGATCTCGGTCACAGCTTCGGCAGGCGAGCGGCGCTGAAGGGCGTCTCGTTCACCATCCCGCCGGGCGCCTTCACCATCCTGCTCGGCCAGAACGGGGCCGGCAAGACCACGCTCTTCAACCTGATCACCCGACTCTACAGCAATCGTTCCGGCCATATCCGCATCTTCGGAATCGAGATGCGCGAGCAGCCCGGACGGGCTCTCGAGCGGCTGGGCGTGGTGTTTCAGCAGCGCACCGTCGACCTCGACCTCACCGTCCGCCAGAATCTTCTCTACCATGGCGGTCTGCATGGTCTTTCATCGGTCGAGTCGAAAAAGCGTGCCGATGCCGAACTCGCGCGTTTCGATCTCACCGAGCGCGCCCATGACCGTGTACGCGAGCTGTCGGGCGGACAGGTGCGCCGCGTCGAGATAGCCCGCGCGCTGATCCACCGCCCGAAGCTGCTGCTGCTCGACGAGCCGACCGTCGGCCTCGACATCGGCTCGCGCCAGGCGATCCTAGACCATGTCCGTCGGCTTTGCGACGAGGAGGGCCTGGGCGTGCTCTGGGCGACCCATCTGATCGACGAGGCGAGGGCGGCCGACGGCGTCATCGTCCTCCACCAGGGCGAGATCAAGGCCCACGGCTCGACTGACGACATCTGCGCCAAGGCCGGCGCCGAAAATCTCGGCGTCGCCTTCACCACCCTGACCAAGGCTCCCGAAGCCGAAAAGGTCCCGGCATGAACGACGCCGTGCCAGCAGAGTCTCAGGCAGGTCGACGCCCAGGCCGCGCCTGGAGGGCGGCGGAGGTGATCGTCGCGCGGGAGGCCCTTCGTTTCGTGCATCAGCGCGGACGTTTCATCGCCGCCCTGGTGCGCCCTCTGGTCTGGCTTTTCATCTTCGCCGCCGGCTTTCGTTCGGTGCTTGGCGTTTCGATCCAGCCACCCTACGAAACCTATGTGCTCTACGAGGTCTACATCACGCCCGGGCTTTGCGGCATGATTCTCCTGTTCGCCGGCATGCAGAGCTCGCTCGCCATGGTCTACGATCGCGAGATGGGCTCGATGCGCGTGCTGCTGGTGAGCCCGCTGCCGCGCTGGTTTCTTCTGGTGTGCAAGCTGTTCGCGGGCGTCATCGTCGCGGTTCTCCAGGTTTACGTGTTTCTGGCGATCGCGTGGTTCTGGGAGGTGGAGCCGCCGCCGATCGGCTATCTCACCGTGCTGCCCGCGCTTCTCCTCGCCGGCTTCATGCTGGGCGCGCTCGGGCTGCTTTTGTCCTCCGTGATCAAGCAGCTCGAAAATTTCGCGGGCGTCATGAACTTCGTGATCTTTCCGATGTTCTTCGCGTCGTCGGCGCTCTATCCGCTCTGGAGGGTGCGCGAATCGAGCGTGCTGCTCTGGCAGATCTGCGAAGCCAATCCCTTCACCCATGCGGTCGAGATGATCCGCTTCGCGCTGCACGGTCAGTTCGACTGGTTCTCGACGGCGATCACGCTCGGCTGCGCGCTGCTGTTCCTGGCGATCGCCATCTACGGCTACGATCCCGGCCGCGGCTTCATGCAGGCGCGACGCGGCGGTCCGCCCGCCTGAGCTTGACGGCAAGCACGGGATCAGGGCGTAATTTCGAGAACACATGCCGATCACGAATGCAGGGGGCAAGACATGATCAAACTGACCAGGCGCGGCTTCAGCGTGGCCGCCGGTGCGAGCGCCGGCATCATCGGTCTCGGCGCCCTGCCTGCGCGCGCGGAGGCCATCAGGGTCGCCGGCATCTACACCCAGCCGATCCAGCAGAAATGGGACGCACGCCTGCACCAGGGGCTGACCGCGGCGAAGGAGGCCGGCGAGATCGAGTACGTTTTCTCGGAGAAGGTCGCCAACACCGACTACATCCGGGTGCTGCGGGAATATTGCGAGAGCGGTGTGCAACTGATCGTCGGCGAGGCCTTCGGCATCTCCAAGGAGGCGCGCCGTGTCGCCGACGAATATCCCGACATCGCGTTTCTCATGGGCGACAGCTTCCCGCCCCATGGCGACAATTTCGCGGTGTTCGACAACTACATCCACGAGCCCTGCTACCTGATGGGCATCCTCGCGGGCTCGATGACCGAGAGCAACAGGCTCGGCATGGTCGGCGGCTATCCGATCGGCGAGGTCAACCGCCTGTTCCACGCCTTCATCAACGGCGCGAAGTCGGTGAACCCGGAGGTCGAGGTCAAGGTCACCTTCATCGGCTCCTGGTACGACCCTCCCAAGGCCAAGGAGGCGGCGTTCGCGCAGATCGAGGCAGGCGTCGACGTGCTCTATGCCGAGCGCGCGGGCGTGGTCGACGCGGCCCGGGAGAAGGGGCTTATCGCGTTCGGCAACGTCAACGACATGAACAAGGAAGAGAACGGCACGGACGTCGTGGTGACCTCGGCGCTCTGGCACATGGAGGAGGCGATCGCCCATGCCATTTCGAGGGTCAAGGACGGCAGCTTCGCCGCCGAGGACTACAAGGAGTGGACCATGATGCAGAAGGGCGGCGCCTCGCTTGCCCCCTATTACGAGTTCGAGGACCGGATTCCGGAGGAGGCCAAGGCGAAGGTCGAGGAACTGAAGGCCCAGATCATGGCGGGCGAGTTCACGGTGGAGATTAACGACGACGAACCGACATCGACGTTCTGACGGTGGTGCCGTCGGGCTGGATCTGATGCCGGCGCTCGCGTTCAAGGGGATCACCAAGCGCTTCGGATCGCTGATCGCCAACGACGCCGTCTCGTTCCAGGTCGAACGCGGCGAGGTGCTCGCCCTGCTCGGCGAGAACGGGGCCGGCAAGACCACGCTGATGAACATCCTGTTCGGCCACTATCAGGCGGACGAGGGTGTCATCGAGGTCGACGGCCGCCCGCTCGCGCCCGGTTCCACCGACGCCGCGATCCGGGCCGGCATCGGCATGGTGCACCAGCACTTCACGCTGGCCGACAACCTGACCGTGCTCGAGAACATCACGCTCGGCACCGAAAGCCTCTGGGCCTGGCGCCGGGACGAGGCGGCGGCCAGGCGAAAGCTCGCAGGCCTCGCCCAGACCTTCGGCCTCGCCGTCGATCCGGATGCGCGGGTGTCCGAGCTCTCGGTCGGCGAGCGCCAGCGGGTCGAGATCCTGAAGGCGCTCTATCGGGACAGCCGCATCCTCATTCTCGACGAGCCGACAGCGGTGCTCACGCCCGGCGAGACCGATCAGCTGTTCGCGACCCTGAAGGCGCTGACCCGGGACGGTCTCGCGGTGATCTTCATTTCCCACAAGCTGCACGAGATCCTGGCGGTCGGTGACCGGGTCGCGGTGCTGCGCGCCGGCCGGCTGGTCGGCACGGTCGAGACCGAAGGCGCCGATCGCCGCCAGCTCGCGCTGATGATGGTCGGCCGCGAGGTCGCGCGCCCGAGGCTGGAGCCCGCCCCCAGAGGCGATCCGGTTCTGGAGGTCGAAGGGCTGACGCTCAGGGACGGTCACGGCCTGCCGCTGCTCGACGATATCGACCTTGTCGTGCATGCCCATGAGATCCTGGGCATCGCCGGTGTCGCCGGCAACGGCCAGCGGGAGCTCGCCGGCGTGCTTTCCGGCCTGCGCACCGGCTTCGACGGCAGGGTCGACCTTCTCGGCGAGAGCATTCGGGACGCCGATCCGCGCGCCCTGGTGCGCCGCGGCGTCGGCCGCATTCCCGAGGACCGGCATGCGCGCGGAGTCATCGGCGAGATGGCCGTCTGGGAAAACCTGGCGAGCGAGGCGCTGCGCGGCGATGCGCTTTCCCATGGCGGCGTCCTGATCGACAAGAAGGCGGCGATCGCCCGCGCCGAACGCCTGATCCGGGCCTTCGACATCCGCTGCCGGGGCGCCGACGCGGAAACGCGGCTCCTCTCCGGCGGCAATATGCAAAAGCTGATTCTTGCGCGCGCGCTCGCGCCTGAGCCCGCCTTCATCCTCGCCAACCAGCCCGTGCGCGGCCTCGACGAAGGCGCGATCGCCTATGTCCAGACCCAGCTGCTCCAGGCGCGCGAACGCGGCGCTGCGATCCTTCTCATGTCCGAGGATCTGGACGAGCTCCTGGCGCTGACCGACCGGCTCGCCGTCATCCATGGCGGCCGTCTCGAACCGGCGCGCCCGACCGGGGCCTGGACGGTCGCCGAGCTCGGCCTTCTCATGGCCGGCCAGCCGCTCTCGGCCGGGGGCGCCGTTCATGCGGATTGAGCCGCGGGAAAGCGTCTCCTGGCTCGGCGCCAGTCTGGCACCGGTGGCGGCGATCGCGGTGGCGCTCGTCCTCTGCTCCGTCCTGATCCTCTGGACCGACGTTTCCGTGCCGACCGCCTATGCGCTCCTGTTCAAGGGTGCTTTCGGCTCCGCCTTCGCGCTCAACGAGACGCTGACCCGCTCGATCCCGCTGATCTTCACCGGGCTTGCCGCCGCGGTCGCCTTTCGCGCCCGGTTCTACAATATCGGCGCCGAAGGCCAGCTCTATGCGGGTGCGCTCGCCGCCACCTTCTTCGGCACCGGCATGATCGCCCTGCCGCCCGTTCTGATGATCCCGCTCCTGATGATCGCAGGTATGATCGCAGGCGGCGCCCTGCTGATCCTGCCGGTGCTCCTGAAAACCCGCCTCAATGTCGACGAGGTGGTGACCACGCTGCTTTTGAACTTCGTCGTCATCCTCCTGGTCGGCTATCTGATCGAGGGGCCGTGGCGCGACCCGCAGGCGCTCGGCTGGCCGCAGGCCGCCTCGATCGTCGACGAGGGGATCCTGCCGCCGCTGCTCGCCAGGGGGCGGCTGCATGCCGGCCTGATCGTGGCCCTCGCTGCCGCTCTTCTCGTCTGGGCGATGATGCGCGCCACCGCGCTCGGCTTCGAGATCCGCGCCGTCGGCCACAATCCGCGCGCCGCTGAATTCGCCGGCATTCCGGTCGACCGCACGGTCGTGATCACGGCGCTGATCTCGGGCGGGCTCGCCGGCATGGCCGGGGTCAGCGAGGTCGCCGGGCTCAAGGGGTACCTCACCCTCGATCTGTCGCCCGGCTTCGGCTACACCGGCATCGCGGTCGCCATGCTCGCTCAGCTCCACCCGCTCGGCGTCGTGCCCGCCGCCCTGTTTCTGTCCGCCATGTTCGTCGGCGCCGACGCCATGAGCCGCGCCGTCAACATCCCGACCTACATCGCCGACGTCATGGTCGGCGTCTCGGTGCTCGCCATGCTGGTGACCGCCATGCTGACCCAATACCGGCTCAGATGGCGCTGACCCGTGGGTGATCTTCTGGACATCCTCCTGACGGCGGGCTTCTGGGCCGCCACGCTGCGCATCATGAGCCCGCTGATCTTCGGCACGCTGGGCGAGCTGATCTGCGAGCGGGCAGGGGTGCTGAACCTCGGGATCGAGGGCATCATGACGGTGGGCGCGATGTCCGGCTGGATGTGGGTCTATCAGGGCGGCGGCCTCTGGGACGGGGTGCTGTTCGCCGCGGCCATGGGCATGGCCTTCGGGTTTCTCCATGCCGTCTTCACCGTGCATCTCGGCCTGTCGCAGCACGTTACCGGCATCGGTATCACGATGGCCGCATCGGCCCTCAGCTATTTCGTCTACCGCATGATGCTGCCGGAGGCGACCACGCCGCCCAAGATCGAGCCGTTCCGGGCCGTGCCGATTCCCTTCCTTTCGGACATCCCGGGCGTCGGCGAGGCCCTCTTCACCCAGTCACCGCTCACCTATCTCGCCTTTCTGACGGTGCCGATGGTCGGCTATGTGCTGTTTCGCACGCCGCTCGGTCTGGCCCTTCGCATGGCGGGTGAAAATCCGGTGGCCGTGGAGGCACAGGGCTTGAACGTGCTGGCGATCAGGACAGGCGCGGTCATGGCCGGCAGCGCGCTCATGGCCGTGGGCGGCGCCTTCATCACCATGTCCTGGTTCGACGCCTTCTATTTCAACATGATCAACGGCCGCGGCTGGATCTGCGTGGCGCTGGTGATCTTCGCGTCCTGGCGGCCCGGCAAGGCCCTTTTGGGCGCCCTGATCTTCGCCGGCCTCGAAGCCCTCCAGGTGCGCGCCCAGCAGAGCGCAGGCGCCATCATTCCCTATCAGTTCTTCCTGATGCTGCCCTATTTGCTCTCGATCCTGGCGATGATCGTGATGGCCAGGCGGGCGCAATATCCGAAGGCGCTGCTCCAGCCCTTCAGACGCGGCGATCGCGTCTAGTCCGGGCGCCGGACAGCGCTGAATTGGCCTTGGAGTCCGGCGGGACATCGACGATGAGCCTAACTGAGAAGTACCACCGAGCGGCTGAACGCGCTCGGCAGGCTGTTCCGGCAGGCGCTGGCGGAAAGGTCGATCGACATCTCCGCCTTGCCGTCGAGCTTGATCTCCTTGACGATCAGGACGAAACAGGCAGCGGTGCCCGTGATATTGCTGTTGATGAACGAGGTAAAGCGGCCATTCGGCAGGTAGACCACGCCTGTCAGCTCAGAAGCGGCGTCGCTGTCCCATTTGTTCTCCTTGTCTCCCCCATTGCCCTGGACGATCAGCAGACCTTTGAGCGGACCTTCTGTGGGCGCTGTCAGGCGCATCGAGGCCGCGTTCTTGATATCCAGTTCCGCCTTCTCGTCGTGCAGAAGAATCGTCACGCCGTCACCCTCGAGGACGGCATTGTTCTTGAGTTCAAACTTGCCATTGTCGATGACGTAGAGCCCGGGCAAAAGGGTGACATGGCTGTCGCCGGTGATCTTGAGGCCGCCGCAGAATACGCGGTCAGGGGTCAGCGTCACCGTACTGTCATGGTATTCGACGTCGTTGTCGGAACAGACGCCGATTTCCGGTATGGTGAAGGCGGCAAGCGGATCCATGTGGGGCGGGCAATACTCGGAGGGTGACGGCGAGACATCGGCACCGCCGGTGAGCTTGGCCTCGCCGCTGACGCAGATACTGTCAGCCAGGAGCGTGCTTTTGCCGTTGACCTTCAGCGCCTCCTTGCCCGACGAATTGATCTGTGCGCCGCATTCGATCAGCTTGAGATGGGCATTGCCGTTGAGCTGCAAGCCTCTGCCTTTGGGATCGAGCGCGATCAGGCATGAGACGCCGCGCTTGCCGGCGGCAGCGCTGGCGGACACGTCCATGGTGTCATTGCCCAGGATGCCGGCAAAGATCGTACGGAGTCCGTTGCCTCGGCTTTCGGCACGCTGCACGGTGACCCTGACCGCGCTCCTTGCACCTTCCCCTTCGACGATCGACCTGCTGGCTGCGTGCCAATAGCCGAACTCGAAATCCTCGGCGCGCAGCAGTTCCGGGTCATGCGGTAAGTTCTTGGCGACGGCCCGTCTGGCAGCCTGGCGTGCAGCCTCTTCGTCCGGCAGCATCACGGCGGCGGCCAGAGCGGCCGCATCGGCGGCGATCTGGAAGTCGGATTTCATCGAATAGGCTCTGGCGATGTCGACCGCGAGAGCGGCTCCCGCCGTCGCGGCGAGCATCACCGCGGCCAGGATCGGCGCCATGGCACCGCGCTCGGATGCCAGGAAGCCTGGCCGCGAGAGCCGCCGTCGCGCCGTGTCAGCCAGTGGGCGTTTGTTCGGGTCGGAGCCTCGCACCATCGTCGCCCTCATCCTTGAGAGATCGATAGAATATTGCGCACAATTTATTGAATGATTCGTTAACGCCGCTGACCCGAGGTGCCTGGGATTCTTGGGGATCGATGGACATAGAGTGGCGCGACTCTATGCTGAATGAGGTGCCAATGCTGCCGAGGCGCGTCAGGCACCCAGGAGAGAGCGCGAGCCATGGACCTCAAGTCGCACATTCGCACCATTCCGGATTTCCCGAAGCCTGGCATTCTGTTTTACGACATCACCACGCTCCTGATGAACGGCGAGGCCTTCCAGCACGCCCTGGACAGGCTGCATGAGGTGGTCGAGCGGACGAGGCCGGACCACATCGTCGCCATCGAGTCCCGCGGTTTCCTGTTCGGCGCCCCGCTGGCGGCGCTCTCGAAGATCGGCCTGGTGCTGGTCAGAAAGCAGGGCAAGCTCCCTGGCGCCGTGATCGGGCACACCTACGATCTCGAATACGGCACTGACACCATCGAGATTTCGGAGGGATTCATTCAGCCCGGCAACCGGGTGCTGATCGTCGACGACCTCCTGGCCACCGGCGGCACGGCCGCCGCCACCAAAACCCTCCTCGAAAGCATCGGCGCCGACGTGGTCGGCACGCTCTGCTTGATCGAGTTGCTGGGGCTCGGCGGACGCGAGAAGGTGGGCGGAGAGGTGGAGAGCGTCCTGACCTACGAGGTCTGAGGCGGCGGTCACGAAACAGTGTGACGACTGCGGGCGATCACGTCACATGGGAGCCTGCGACGAGCCTTATTCCTGGCACCTGGTCAGTCTGTCCCTCAGCCAGGACATCCCCAACTGTCCGCACAACAGGCAGAACACGCCGATCAGCATGCTTGCGAGCCTGCCCTCAAGATCGAAAATCAGAAACATGCCGACCATGATCAGAGCGAAGAAGCCAAGGCCTGCGGCGACGTCGATCATGCCGATCGCCTTGTAGTCGATGCTGTGCCGATCAGCATCGGTAGCGACTTGGCTGAAGGGTATCCCGATAGTCAATCCAGCGATGAAGCCGAACAAAGCGGCGAAAATGCCGCCAGCATAATATCCCACGCCTGTAAACAAGATTGGAAAAAGCAAGGAAAGAAACAGTATCATCGCTTTTGATCGATACGCTTTTCTTGGTTCGTTCATGACGTGATGAGCAACTATGAACTACCTGACCCAGGGCGATCGTCTGGCGAACGGTGCAAAACCAACATTCCATCCATGACGATATTCCAAATGGCCCGATCGATCGCCGGATGCTTCCTGACAGACGGTCGACAAATCCGTGTCTCATGCGTCTCGATCGATGATCCATCCCAGACGTACCAGGTCCACGCCCCGGCCCGCGACCGGCGCGTCGCCGGTGGTCATGGGAGCGCCATGGTTCTACGGTAATCCCATGGGATGGCTTTTCGTACCAAACGTCGAACCGACGGAAGGGAGAGCGTGATGAAGCGGACATCGTTGTTGGCGGCGGCGCTGGTGAGCGCGAGCGTGTTGCCCCTGGGTGCGGCCCAGGCGGCGACGGAAATTCAGTGGTGGCACGCCTTTACCGGGCGCCTCGGCGAGCTCCTGGCGAAGCAGGTCGAGGACTTCAACGCCTCGCAGTCCGACTATGTCGTGATGCAGAGCTACAAGGGCAACTATTCCGAGACGCTGAACGCCGGCATCGCGGCGTTCCGGGCGGACGAGCAGCCGCATATCCTGCAGGTGTTCGAGGTCGGCACCGCGACCATGATGGCGGCCGAGGGCGCGATTGTGCCGGTCTACGAGGTGATGGCGGAAAGCGGGCTCGAATTCGATCCTGATGTCTATCTGGCGGCGGTCGCGGGTTACTACACCACGCCCGACGGGCAGATGCTGTCTTTGCCGTACAACAGCTCGACACCGGTGCTCTATCTCAACAAGACCGCGCTCGAGGAGGCGGGCCTCGATCCGGAGGCCGCACCCGCGACCTGGAGCGACGTCGAGGAACTGCTGGTGGCGCTGAAGGAGGCGGGGCATGAATGTCCGCTGACCACGGCCTGGCAGTCCTGGGTGCATCTGGAGAATCTGAGCGCCTATCACGACGTGCCGTTCGCGACCGAGGACAACGGCTTTTCGGCGCTCGACACCGAGCTCGCCTTCAACGGCGAGGTGCAGGTTCAGCATGTCGGCAAGATGGGCGAGTGGGCCCAGAACGGGCTCTTCATCTACGGGGGCCGGCGGAACGAGTCCGGGGCGCAGTTCCGGGCGGGCGAATGCGCGCTGTTCACCGAGAGCTCGGCCGGCTATGCGGGCATCAAGGCGGAAGCGGAGTTTCCGTTCTCCGTCGTGAGCCTGCCTTACTGGGATGGCGTCGAGGGCGCTCCGCAGAACACCATCATCGGCGGCGCCTCGCTCTGGGTGATGGCCGGCCACGAGGCCGACGAATACAAGGGCGTGGCCGCGTTCCTGAACTATCTGTCCTCGACGGAGGTGCAGGCGACCTGGCATCAGGACACCGGCTATCTGCCGATCACCACGGCCGCCTACGAGCTGACCAAGGAGCAGGGTTTTTATGACGAGAACCCCGGCACCGACGTCGCCATCATCCAGATGACCGGCAAGGAGCCGACCGCGAATTCCAAGGGCCTCCGTCTCGGCAGCTTCGATCAGATCCGCACGATCATCGACGAGGAGCTGGAGGCGGTCTGGGCCGGCGAGAAGGAAGCCAAGGCGGCCCTCGACGACGCGGTCGCCCGCGGCAACGAGCTGCTCCGGCGCTTCGAGCGCAGCGCGCAATAGGTTTTTCGGACTTGGCGGCGGAGGCCCGATATTCGACCTCCGCCGCCCTCCCGAACGCCGGACGACAAGCTGTCCGCAAACCCTTCTCATGAAGAGCGTGTTCGTGGAAAGCGTCCACGAATGAACGAGGCGGTCGCACCACATGGAGAAGAGGGTCGTTTTTCATAACCGGGCGCTGCCCTATCTGCTGGTGGCGCCACAGCTCGCGGTCACGGTCGTCTTCTTCCTCTGGCCGGCGAGTCAGGCGATCTACCAGTCGTTCCTGGTCGCCGACCCCTTCGGTCTCGGCAGCGAGTTCGTCTGGTTCGAGAATTTTTCCTACGTTCTCGGCGACCGCTACTATCTGGAGGCGCTTCGCGTCACCGCCGTCTTCAGCTTCGCGGTGACCGCCCTTTCGATGAGCGTCGCCCTCCTGCTCGCCGCGTTCGCCGACCGCGTGATCAAGGGGGCGACCGGCTATCGCACGCTGGTGATCTGGCCCTATGCCGTGGCACCCGCGATCGCCGGCGTGATGTGGTTGTTTCTGTTCAACCCGTCGATCGGGCTGATCGCCCATGCCTTGAAGGGCATCGGCTATCGCTGGAACCACGTGCTGAACGGCGGCGAGGCGATGCTGCTGGTGGTGATCGCCGCCTCCTGGAAGCAGATCTCTTACAACTTTCTCTTCTTCTTCGCCGGCCTGCAGGCGATTCCTAAAAGCGTGATCGAGGCGGCGGCCCTCGACGGCGCCGGCCCCTGGCAGCGTTTTTGGAAGATCGTCTTTCCGCTGCTTTCCCCGACAACCTTCTTCCTCCTGGTGGTCAACCTCACCTACGCCTTCTTCGAGACCTTCGGCATCATCCACACGGTCACGTCAGGCGGCCCCGGACGCTCGACGACCATCCTGGTCTACAAGGTCTATGCCGACGGCTTCGTCGGCCAGGACCTCGGCGCGTCCGCCGCCCAGTCGGTCATCCTCATGTTCATCGTGATCGCGCTCACGGTCGTCCAGTTCCGCTACATCGAGCGAAAGGTTCACTACTGATGGTGATGCGATCACTTCGTTTACTTGCCTGGGCACAATGTCGAGACGCCCGTTCGCCAGGTGGCGCTCTTGCCGTCAGAACCGCGACAGCGTCAAGGAGCCACTCCTAATGGTCGGGGAAGGAGGTTGGCGAACGGTCCTGACTCACGCGGTGCTGATCCTCGGTATCGCGATCGTCGTCTTTCCGATCTACCTGACCTTCGTTGCGTCCACCGTGACCAACCGGGAGATCATCCAGCCGCCGCTGCCGCTGGTGCCGGGACCGCATCTCCTCCGGAACTACAGCGATGCGCTGTTCGGCGGTTTCAACGTGCCGGTCTGGCGGATGCTGTTCAACAGCATGGTGATGGCTTCGGGCATCGCGATCGGCAAGATCGTGATTTCCTTTCTTTCGGCGTTTGCGATCGTCTATTTCCGCTTTCCGTTCCGGCAGCTCTGCTTCTGGACGATCTTCATCACGCTGATGTTGCCGGTCGAGGTCAGGATCGTGCCGACCTACGAGATCGCCGCCAGTCTCGGACTTTTGAACAGCTACACCGGCCTGATCCTCCCGCTGATCGCGTCCGCGACCGCGACCTTCCTGTTCCGGCAGTTCTTCATGACCGTGCCGGACGAGCTGGTGGAGGCCGCGCGCATCGACGGGGCGGGGCCGATGCGCTTCATGTGGAGCATTCTTCTGCCGCTCTCGCGCACCAACATCGCGGCCCTGTTCGTGATCCTCTTCATCTATGGCTGGAACCAGTATCTCTGGCCGCTTCTGATCACCACCGAGCCCGCGATGAACACCATCGTCATGGGCATCAAGCAGATGCTGCCGACCGCGGACGACTGGGGTAACTGGCAGATCACCATGGCGACCGCCATGCTCGCCATGGTGCCGCCGGTTCTCGTTGTGGTGGCGATGCAGCGCCTGTTCATCAAAGGCCTGGTGGAGAGCGAGAAGTAGCAGGGCACCGGCGGCGTCCGGCCGTGCTTGCGGCCGTGCTCCATGAACGATATGCCAGTGTCATGAGCGAGCATCGAAAAGAAACCGTCGAGCTTTCCGGCCAGGCCTATGGCGAGAGCGGCGACCCGATCGTCATCCTGCACGGCCTGCTGGGCTCCGGCCGCAACTGGTCCAGCATCGCCAAGCAGCTGGCAAGGCAGAGCAAGGTCTTCGCCCTCGATCTGCGCAATCACGGCGCTTCGCCCTGGGCCGACGCCATGGACTACCGGGCGATGGCGGCGGATGTGCGCGCCTATATCGAGCGGAACGCGATCGGCCCCACCACCGTGATCGGCCACAGCATGGGCGGCAAGACGGCGATGCGCCTGGCGCTGGATGCGCCGTCCCTCGTCGAGCGCCTCGTGGTCGTGGATATCGCCCCGGTTGACTACGACCACAGCACCGGCGAATATGTGGAGGCACTGCGCAAGCTGGATCTCACCGGCCTCGCCAGCCGCAACGAGGTCGATACGCGCCTCGAGGAGGACGTGCCGGAGACGGCGGTGCGCGCGTTTCTACTGCAAAATCTGCAAAGGGGGGACGAGGGTTTCGTCTGGCGTCCGCATCTCGATGCGCTGTCGAAGGCGATGCCCGATCTCATGTCCTTTCCGATCGGCGAGCATGACCGCTATCGCGGCCCGGCACTCTTCCTGGCCGGCGCCGAATCCGATTACGTCCGCCCGGCCCACCGATCGGCCATCGGGAGGCTGTTCGCCAGAGCCGATATCCGCTCCATCGCCGATGCCGGCCATTGGGTCCACGCCGAGCAGCCAACCGCCTTTCTGGCGCATCTCAAGGATTTTTTGGGGAACTGAGCGCCCGTCGTTTTTTGCCGGCCAGGGGGGCTTGAAGGGCAGGGCGTTTGCTGTGACCTTTGCGGCTCCGGTTTTCCATGAAGGAGGTCGCCTTGGCGACGGCAAAGCAGGGCTATGACGCGCTCGCGCGGGCCTTTCACTGGATCACGGCAATCCTGATCATCGCGCTGTTCGCGCTCGGCTGGACCATGTCGGATCTGGACAATGCCGATCCGGAAAAATTCAGGCTCTACCAGATCCACAAATCGATCGGCATCACGGTTCTGCTGCTCGCCTTGCTGCGTCTCGGCTGGCGGGCAACGCACAAGGCGCCACCTTGGCCATCCCACATGGCGCCCTGGGAACGCCTGGCCGCGGCGGGTGCGCATTGGGCGCTTTACGGGCTTATCCTGCTTCAGCCCTTTCTCGGCGTGCTGCAGTCCAACGCCGCCAATTTTCCGATCGTGTTCTGGGGCGGCTTCGAGCTGCCGGCGCTGATCGCGCCGAACGAGACCATCGCCGATCTGCTGCTCTCGGCGCATCACCTGCTGGCCAACGTGCTGGCCGGCCTGGTGCTGCTTCACGTCGCCGCAGCCCTCCGCCATCACATCCAGCTGAAGGACGATGTGCTTCGGAACATGATGCCGTCGGCCGGCGTCGGCATCGGCGTGGTGATCCTGAGCCTGGCAATGCTGGCGCCGCCCTTCCTGTTTGCGGAAAAAAGCGCTCCCGAAGCGACGACGACGAGCGCGGCCCCCGACGACGTCACCAATGTCGACGTCACCAATGTCGATGCCGCCGGTAAAGGCGAAACGGCGGAGAGCGATGCGGCGCAGACGGCGCCGGACGATCAGACTTCCGGCGACGGGTCCGGGGATGCGGCCGCAGCGGGAGAAGAGGTCACGAACGCGCAGGCGTCGGGCGATGGCTGGACTGTCGAGGACGGCTCGGCACTCGGCTTCGTCGCGTTGCAGCAGGGCTCCGAGGTCAAAGGCGGCTTCGAAGCGTTCGATGCGCTGATCCTGTTCGACCCGGACGATCTCGAAAACAGCCGCATCGACGTCGACATCGACATGACCAGCGTCACCACCGGCCATGGCGATCGCGACAAGACGCTGAAGTCAGCCTCGTTCTTCGACGTCGAGACCTGGCCGTCAGCCGCCTTCAAGAGCGGAACGATCACGGCGACGGGCGACGGGCAATACGAGGCGGCGGGCACGCTCACCATGCGCGACGTCACCAGAGACGTGGTGCTGCCGTTCACGCTGGTGATCGAGGAAGAGGGCGACATGATGTCCGCGCAAGCGAAGGGCGAACTGCCCATTCTCCGCCTGGACTACGGCATAGGTCAGGGGGACTGGACCTCGACGACCACGGTCGCCGACGAGGTGGTGATCACCATCGATATCGTGGCGTCGAAGCCGCTGTAGTCAAGGTCACGATCAGGACGGGGTCACGGCCGTCAGCCCCCGCGAGGTGACGAGTCGACGCAGTCGCGCGCGCGGCTAGTCGACGAGGGTGAGGTGGATGCGGCGGTTGTGGCGGCCCTTGCTTTCGATCTTGCCGACGGTGACGCCGCCGATTTCGCCGGTGCTGCGCACATGGGTGCCGCCACAGACCTGAAGATCGATACCCTCGATTTCCACAAGGCGCACCTTGCCGTCGATCACCGGCGGCTGCACGCCCATGGTGCGCACCAGCTCCGGGCGCCTTCTCAGCTCGTCGGCGTCCACCCATTCCTCGCGGATGGTGCGGTCCTCGGCGATCCAGTCCTCGATCCTCTCGCCGATCTCGGTCTTGTCCAGCTTGACTCCCTTGACGTCGAAGTCCAGCCGGCTCTTGTGCTCGCCGACCTGACCTCCCGAGACCGGTTGCTCGACGGCGGCGCAGAGAAGATGCAGGGCGGAGTGCATGCGCATGAGCCGATGCCGGCGCGGCCAGTAGACTTCGGCGATCAGGCGGGTGCCGACATCCGGACGCGGTGCCCGGTCGGAGACGCGATGGACCACGTCGAAGCCGTCGGGACTCTTGATCGTGTCCACGACGTCGAGCGCGCTGCCGTCCGAAAGCAGCAAACGGCCGCGATCGCCGGGCTGACCGCCGCCGGTCGGGAAGAACACGGTGCGGTCGAGGCGCAGGCCGATATCGCCGACGGCGATGATCTGGGCGTCGCATCGACGGGCATAGGCATCTTCACGGAACAGTTCGATAGTCATGAGCTCAAGCTGTCGTTTCTTGATGGTTCAATGGTCGAGCAGGTGACCGCTGCGGATCGCCTTGGTGGCGAGGTAACCCTGGTTGTGCGGGTTCGCCGGCATGGCATGGGGTACGCGCTCCACCACCTCGACCCCTTCCGGCGCCAGCGCCTCCATCTTGATCGGATTGTTGGTCATCAGCCGGATTTTCCGGATGCCGAGATGTCGGAGCATGCTGGCCGCCGCCTGAAAGGACCGCTCGTCCGGGTCGAAGCCGAGATGTTCGTTGGCGTCGACCGTGTCGAGACCGAGATCCTGAAGCTTGTAGGCGCGCAGCTTGTTCATCAGACCGATGCCGCGGCCCTCGTGGGCGAGATAGAGAACGACGCCATGGCCGGCTTCGCCGATCACGTCGAGGGCGTGCTGCAGCTGCGGGCCGCAGTCGCAGCGCATCGAGCCCAGAATGTCGCCGGTGAAGCATTCCGAATGCATGCGGCAAAGGGCCGGCTGATGGGCCGCCGGATCGCCGATCACGATGGCGAAATGCTCGACACCGCCGTCGGCAGGGCGAAAGCCGATGATGCGTGCGTTTTCGGCCGAGGCCAGCGGCAGCCGGGCCTCGGTGACCGGACGCAGCGTGTCGGCGGAGAGCGACGTGTAGCGGGCGATGGCGTCGGCCTTGACGCGGTGAAGATCTCGATTGGCGGCGGTGCCGCTCAGACGCTCGAACCAGTCGCCGTCGAGCGGCACGGTGACCGCGGCCGGCAGCAGTTCCGCAAGCTTGGAAAGCCGGATCGCCGCTGATGCGCAACTGTCGTCGCTCGCCTCCTGAAAGGCGATCTGCTTCGGCAGAACGAGGGCGGGCGCGCCATTTCTGGCAAGAGTGGGATCGGCCAGCCAGCGCACGGTCTGGGCGTCGACCGCCGATGTTATCGGCATGAGCACGACGGGCGCGGTCGAGGTCGGAAATTCGAGGACGCGCGCCCGGTTCGCCGTCAGCGCCAGGCGCACATGGCCCTGGCCGGAACTGCCGAGCCGCTCCAGGCTCTCCGGCGTCACGGTTTCCGCGGCCTGGGCGAGTGCGACCTCGCTTCGACCTTCAATGACGACGAAACTGCCGCGTCGGAGGTCGGCGACAGCCCGATTGACCGAGACCATGCTCATAGCGTCGGCGGTCGACCTGTCGTTTACATCGGGGCTCATCAACGCGTTCCTCGAACCTTCCTTGCTTCTTCCGTGCCTCGATGGCCCGTCAATGTCGGCTGCTCCGTGCCGCCTGCCTCGCATTCGAATATGATATGCGCCGAGCCGCGATCAAGTGCTTCCGTCCCGGCGAAGGTCATCGGCTGCCGATGACGGACGCAGCAGCAAAGCCTTGATGTCGATGGCGAACGACAGGATCAGAGCGACGAGTGCTGCCAAGGCGAGCCCCGACGCCTCAGTTTGACCAAGCGGCGGCAGGAGGCAAGACATGAGAGCGATACCCTGTAGCGCGCAGACAGCTTTTCTGCGCCGGCTCGGACCCAGCGGCGCCGACAAAGGCGTGACCAGCCAGCTCGCCGCCACGAACACATAGCGCATCAGCCCGATGGTCAGGACCCATAAGCCTGCCTGGCCGGTTTGCCAAACCAAAATCGACAGGATCAGGAGCAGGAGCGCGTCGATTTCCATGTCGAATCGGGCGCCGAAGTCCGATGTCAGCTTGAAGCGCCGGGCCAGGAAACCATCGACGGCGTCGAGCGCCAGCGCGACCGCGATCAGGCCGATCATGAACCAGTCGACCGTCGGTGCCCGCCCGGCGGTCAGCAGCGTGCTGCCGATCAGGCAGACGAGGCCGGCGCGAAGCAGGGTCGCCTGATTGGCTTCGCCGAACCGATTTCGGCCCTGGTGTGCGGCCCACAGAACGTTGACGATGGAGGCGAGGACGACGAAGCTGGCGACGCTCGCCATCAGGTGATGCGGCTGCCATACCGAATGCTGCACCAGAATCCAGCCGACCACGGCGACGAGGGCGGTGACGGTGAAGCTGCTCGCGAGCGTGCCGCCGATGTCCGGCAGCGTTTCCTGACGTGAGAACACCCTGGTCTGCGACATGAGGTTTCGTTTTTTCCAACTTGATTGGTTCTCGGTTTACGTAACGCCGGTCGCTTCGGATCGTCGCCGCTGGCCCGGCAGTTTTTTCGTTCCGTTCTCCGTTCGCGTACCGGATGGCGTCTCCCCGCCGGCCGTCGACCACCCCATCCTGCGACTGCACCCTCCAGGCACGCCCTGGCGACCGGCGTCTCGGCCCCGCGTCCCGGACGCATCGCCGACCGGGCCATCGACCGGCCGGTGCCCTATTGCCACACGACGGAATTTGTCAACTCTGACCGACTCCGAACTCGGAAAAGCACGTTGAACCACAGAGCCGATATAGTACCGAACAACCCATCGCCGACGCTGGATCAAGCATGGCGCCATCTGCTCGCTCGACGCGAACGGCTCCGGGCCTCCTCAGATCGGCCGACGGACATTAGCAACGAAAGAACAACGTCTCAACTGGCCAATCTATTCCAAGATCCGGATCCTGCCCCGCGCCGGCTGCTGGACCTCTACGGTCCGCTCGACGCCGCGGGCCGGCGGGGATTCGTGGTCGGTCATCTCGGCCAGAGCCTGGACGGCCGCATCGCCGCGCTGAACGGTGCCTCGCGCTGGATCACCGGCAGGGAGGACGTCGTCCACAATCATCGCATGCGTGCGCTTTCCGATGCCGTGGTGGTCGGCGCGGGCACGGTTTGCTATGACGATCCGCAGCTGACCGTGCGCGAGGTCGAGGGGCGGTCGCCGGTGCGGGTGGTGATCGATCCCGACCGGCGGCTCGACAGCGGCTTCAAGGTCTTCACCGACGGCGAGGCGGAGACGCTGCTGCTCTGCCGGGAGGACGCCCGCCTCGGCGACGAGCGGCACGGCAGGGCGCGTGTTCTGGGGCTCGAGGGCGATTGTTCGCCGGAGACGATTCTGGCCTGTCTTCGGGCGGAAAACTTGAGGCGGATTTTCGTGGAAGGTGGCGGCGTGACGGTGTCCAGGTTTCTCGAGGCGGGCTGTCTCGATCGGTTGCAGATCGCGATCGCGCCGGTGATCCTGGGCTCCGGGCGGCCGGGTGTGACGCTTCCGGAAATCACGGACGTCGCCGATGGCCTCAGGCCCGAGGTCCGACGCTTCGTCCTCGGCGAGGACGTGCTTTTCGACTGCCGTTTCGACGATCGCGACCCGTGATGGCGTCGGCGGACAACGAAGCCCTGGAGGCGCAGGCGTTCTGGATCGCGGAGGCGTGCCGGGGCGTTTTGCAGAGCGAAAGGCTGACGCCGCCGGGCCCTGAAGAGGTTCTGGTCGAGACGCTCGCGAGCGGCATCAGCCGCGGGACGGAAGCGCTGGTCTTTCAAGGGCTTGTTCCGGAAAGTCAACGTAAACGCATGCGTGCACCCTTTCAGGAAGGCGACTTCACCTTTCCGCTCAAATATGGCTACGCCTCGGTCGGCCGCGTGGTCGGGGGAGCGGCGGGGCTGATCGGCGAGCGGGTCTTCTGCCTGCATCCCCACCAGGACCGCTATGTCGTGCCCGCTGATGCCGTCGTCCCGCTGCCGGACGCGGTGCCGAGCCCGCGCGCCGTGCTGGCGGCGAACATGGAGACTGCGCTGAACGCCCTTTGGGACCGGTCGCCCCGGATCGGCGAGCGCATCGCGGTGATCGGCTGCGGCGTGGTCGGCGCCCTCGCCGCCAGCCTCGCCGCCGGCGTGCCGGGCGTGCGCCTGGAGATGATCGACGTCGATGCGCGAAAGGCCGAGGTCGCGAACGCGCTCGGTCTTCCCTTCCTGTCGCCCGACGAGGCGAGCGGCGACGTCGACCTCGTGATCCATGCGAGCGGTCATCCGGGCGGCCTGCGCACCGCCCTCGGCCTCGCCGGTTTCGAGGCGACCATCCTCGATCTCAGCTGGTATGGCGATCGCGAGGTGAGCCTGCCGCTCGGTGAAGCCTTTCACAGCCTGCGACTGAAACTGATCGCGAGCCAGGTGGGCGCCGTCGCCGCACCGATGCGTGGTCGCCGGAGTCACCGGCAGCGGCTTTCGACGGCGCTGGAGCTGCTCGCCGACGAGCGCTTCGATGCTCTCCTGTCGCCGCCAACGCCGTTTTCGTCACTGCCGTCCAAACTCTCCGAGCTTGCAAATGGCCAAAGCCCGACCATGTGCCAGCTCGTCACCTATCGTTAGAAAAAAACGGTAACCAACGGAAAGAAAAGCATGTTTCGCCTAGTCGTGAGAGAACACATCATGATCGCCCATAGCTTTCAGGGCGAAGTCTTCGGCCCCGCCCAGAAGCTGCACGGCGCCACCTTCGTGGTCGATCTGGAACTCAGCCGGCCGACGCTGGACGAAAACGGAATCGTCTGTGATATCGGGCTCTTGAGCGAGCTTCTTGCCGATGTGCTGAAGCCGCTGAACTACCAGAACCTGGACGAGCTCCCGCAGTTCGAGGGTATGAACACCACCACCGAAGTGCTCGCCCGGCATATTGCGGAGGAGGTCGCCAGACGCATTCATGACGGCGCGCTCGGCCCCGAAGCGAAGGCGGCGATGGCCGGGATCAAGGCGACGCTCGGCGAGAGCCATGTCGCCTGGGCGAGCTACGAGATGTCGCTGCAAGGCTGATGAGCGGGCGTCTCCACTGGATCGTCCCGGGATCGCTGAATCAGCGGACCGGCGGCTATATCTACGATCGGCGCATCGTCGAGGGGCTGCGGGCCCTGGGCTGGACGGTGGAGGTGCATGAACTCGAAGGCCGCTTTCCCGACGCCGACGACCGGGCGATCCAGGCCGCAGCCGCCGCGGTCGACCGGCTCCACGGTCAGCTGACCGTGATCGACGGCCTGGCGCTGCTCGCCTTCGAAGGCTTCGCCGACCGGCTGCCCGCCGGCTGGATCGGCCTCATCCATCACCCGCTGTCGATGGAGACGGGACTCACTGTGGACGAGGTCGCCCGCATCGCGCCGCGCGAAAGCCGGCTGATGCGTCGCGCGGGCCGCCTGGTGGTGACCAGCCCCGGCACGAGACGGGATCTTTCGACCTTCGACATCGATCCCGCCTCGGTCTCGGTGGTCCTCCCCGGCGTCGAGCCGGCACGGCCGGCG
>CBDCTL010000003.1:0-6143 GCA_965222015.1 Geminicoccaceae bacterium | reverse complement strand
CGCAACCCACCGGTGCAGGCCGGGCTTCTGGCGGGGCGTGAACGCGAACCAGAACGCCATCTACATGGAGTGCTTCATCGACGAAGTGGCGCACGCCGCCGGCAAGGATCCGCTGGAGTTCCGGCTTTCCATGATGGGCGACCACCCGAAGAACGCCGCGGTCCTGAAAGCTGTCGCCGAGCGCGCCGGCTGGGGCACGCCCGCCCCCGAAGGCGTGTTCCGCGGGCTCGCCCAGTGCTCGGCCTTTGCCAGTCATCTCGCCGCCTGTGCGGAAGTCTCCGTGACCGACGGTGCGCTGAAAATTCACCGCATCGTCGCGGCCACCGACTGCGGCCATGCGGTCAACCCGCAGCAGATCGAGGCCCAGGTCGAAGGCTCCTTCGTCTACGGTCTCTCCGCCATGCTTTACGGCGAATGCACCGTGGCCGACGGGCGCATCGAGCAGGCGAATTTCGACACCTACCCGGTCATGCATATCGACGAGATGCCGGAGGTCGAGACCATCGTCATGCCGTCGGGCGGCTTTTGGGGCGGCGTCGGCGAACCGACCATCGCGGTCGCGGCACCCGCCGTGCTCAACGCGCTGTTCGCCGCGACCGGCAAGCGCATCCGCAGCTTCCCCTTGAAGCACCACGACCTCAGTGCCTGAGAAGCCGGCGGGCTTGGCGTTGACTTCGGACGGTGACTGATGGCCAGCCGGCGAACCCTTCTGTTCGGCGCCGGAGCGACAGGCGGCTTTGCTTTACTGCCCGGCGCTGCGTCGGCGACCGTCGAGCTGCGCGATGAAAAGCTCGCCGAGTTGACCAAGGGAGCGCCGGTCGAGACCGGCCGCGTCACGCTCACCATTCCCGGCGTCGCCGAGAACGGGCTTTCGGTCTACACCATCGTCGACGTCGAAAGCCAGATGACCGAGGAGGACCATGTGCGCGCCGTGCACATCCTCGCCGCCAACAATCCGATCGCGCGTCTTTTTACCGCGCACTTCACGCCGGCGAGCGGCATCGCCAGGGTCGCGACCAACATCCGCCTCGGCGGCTCCCAGGAGGTGACGGCGCTTGCCGAGATGAGCGATGGCAGCTTCTGGCAGGATCGCAAGCAGGTAGTCGTCACCATCGCCGCCTGCATCGACGGCGGCTAGGTGGCGCGGGTGGCGTAGCCACCCCGGTTACTTTGTATTGTGCTGCTTACGAACGCATGGAGCCAGTAGGAGAAATCATGGCTTTGCCGAAAGCGCGGGTATCGATGGCGGAGACGGCGAAACGGGGCGAGATGATCGAGATCAAGACCCTGATGCGTCATCCGATGGAGACCGGGTATCGCGTCGATCGTGTCGGCAAGCCGATCCCGCGCCACATCGTCCAGCATCTCACCGTGGACTACAACGGCACCGAAATCTTCCGCATGGACATGACCCAGGGCGTCGCCGCCAACCCCTACATTTCCTTCTTCGCGCTTGCCCGCGAGAGCGGCGATGTTCTTTTCCGCTGGGAGGACGATCTGGGGGAGGTGGTGACCGTCACCAAGACGCTGACGGTGACGTGAGCATCAGGTACGCCTTGGCTTTGATCTCATGCTTCCTGTCGCTTGCAGGGGCGGCCGAGCCCTTGCCCTCCGGCTCGACCTGGCTCGGCGAGGATCTGAGAACCCGGCAGGAGGATCTCGCGGTCAATCCCGGCATGCTCTGGGTCGGTGCCGGCGAAGCGCTCTGGTCCGAGCGGGCCGGCAAGTCCGAAAAAAACTGCGCGGATTGCCATGGCGATCCCGCGAGCATGAGGGGGGTGGCCACACGCTATCCTGCAATCGATCGGGAATCGGGCGATCTGCTCAACCTCGAGGGCCGCATCAATCGTTGCCGCACCCGACATCAGCAGGCCGACGCCTTCGCCTATGAGAGCGACGAACTGCTCGGCCTCACCGCCTTGGTCGCGCATCAGTCCCGCGGCCTGCCGATGCAGGTCGCGATCGATGGCCCCGCCGAACCCTACTACCGGGCCGGCAGGACCTTCTTCCATGAGCGCCAGGGGCAGATGAACCTCGCCTGCAGCCATTGCCATGACGATCATGCCGGCGAGCGTTTTCGCGGGGATGTCATCAGCTACGGCCTCGGCAACGGCTACCCGGTCTACCGGCTGGAGTGGCAGAGCATGGGTTCGCTGCATCGGCGCCTTCGCGCCTGCTCGCTCGGTGTGCGCGCCGTCCGCTTCGACTACGGCTCGGACGACTATGTCGCCCTCGAGCTCTATCTCGCCAAGCGCGCCGAAGGTGTGCTGATCGAAACCCCGGCGCTGCGCAAATAACAGGGAGAAAAGCCATGCCGTCCAGACGCGAGATGATGATCCGCACGGGCGGGCTGGCTGCGGCGGCGGGCGGTCTCGGCTTTCCCGCGGTCGCGCAGGCGGTGCCGAAAGTCGTCGTGATCGGCGGCGGTCCGGGCGGCACCGCGGTGGTCCAGCGCCTCGCCGCCAGGGCCGGAGACGAACTCGGCATCACACTGGTCGAGCCGAAGCCTGTCTATACGACCTGCTTTTATTCAAACCTCTATCTCGGCGGCTTTCAGTCCCTCGACGCCCTGCAATATGATTACGAGCTGGTCGCCAGGCTGCCGGGCGTGACCGTCGCCCAGGACCGGGCTGCCGTGATCGATCGCGACAGTCGGGAGGTTCGTCTCGAAGGCGGCGCAACGCTTCCCTATGACCGCCTGGTGGTCTCCCCCGGCGTCGAACTCGACCACGCCTCCGTGCCCGGCTGGTCCGAGGATGCGGCGACCGCCATGCCCCATGCCTGGCAGGCGGGGGAGCAGACCGAACGCCTGAAAAAACAACTCGACGCCGTGCCGGACGGCGGGCTGATCGTCATGATCGCGCCGCCCAATCCCTATCGCTGCCCGCCCGGGCCCTATGAGCGCGTCTCGATGATGGCGCATGCGCTCAAATCCAGCGGCCGAGGACAGGCGCGCATCGTGATCCTCGACCCCAAGGACAAATTCTCGAAGCAGCCATTGTTTCAGCAGGGCTGGGAGCGGCATTATCCCGGCATGATCGAGTGGCTGCCGCCGGTCATCCATGGCGCTGTCAGGAACGTCGATCCTTCGGCGATGTCGGTCGAGACCGATTTCGAGACCTATCGCGACGTCGATCTGGTCAATGTCGTGCCGGCGCAGACCGCAGGCCGGATCGCGAAGGACGCCGGACTTGCCGATGAGACCGGCTACTGCCCGACCGAACCGCGCGGCATGGCCTCTTCAGTCGATCCGAAAATCGTCGTTCTCGGTGACGCCGCGAACGCCGGCGACATGCCGAAATCCGCCTTCGCCGCCAGCAGCCAGGCGATGGTCGCCGCCGACGTGCTGCTCGCCGAGCTGCTCGAGACCGAGCCGGACAACACTGGCTACCGCAACCGCTGCTGGAGCCTGATCGCGCCGGATGATAGCGTCTTCGTCGGCGGGGCTTATCAGCCAGGTGACAGAAAAATCGAGCAGACCGAAAGCGAGGTCTCCGCCCTCGACGACAGCGCCGAGCAGCGCCGGCGGAACTTCGAGGACTCGGGTGCTTGGTATGCCGGGCTGGTCGACGATCTCTACGGCTGAGGAGGGAGCCCCATACCATCATCGCGCGGTTACCTCTCTCGCATTAGACTGGAACGGAGAAGGAGAAGGCGTGCATGCCTTCGGCGCCGAGATCGAACGAGGAACGCCAGATGACAGCTCCGCTCCACGGCCCTCTCCGCCATCCGGTTCATCGGTTCGTTCTCGGCGCGTTCGAGGTGACGACGATCCTGGACGGCGCGATTCCCATGGGGATCAGCCCGCCGTTCCTGCTCGACGAGAGCGAGGACGACATACAGGCCGTCGCGCACGCGGCGCGGCTGCCGGTCGATCGGCTGGAGAACAACTTCGTGCCCGCGCTCGTCAACACCGGCGAGGCGCTGGTATTGATCGACACCGGCTGCGGTCATTACCGCCGGGACAAGGGAGCCGGGTTTCTGCTGGAGCGACTCGCCGATGCCGGCTATCGGCCCGCCGACGTTGACGCGGTCGCGTTCACCCATGTTCATCCCGACCACATCGGCGGTTTGCTCGAGGACGGCGCGCCCGCCTTTCCGAACGCCGAGCTGTTGATCGGCCGCGAGGAATTCGCTGCCTGGAAATCGGGAGAGGACATCCCGCCGCAGCGCGCCGAGAACCGCGCGATGTTTCTGGAGATCGTCGCACCGCTGGAGGAGTGTTTCCGCTTCCTCGACGACGGCGACGAGGTCGTGCCCGGCATGATCGCGAAGGCGGCGTTCGGTCATTCGCTCGGTCATATGATGTTCTGCGTTCGAAGCGAGGGAAGGGAGGCCCTGATCTGGGGAGACGTGGCAAATCACTACGTCTTCTCCCTTGGCCATCCAGACGCCAAGGTCGCCTTCGACGACGACAAGCCGAGGGCGATCGAGACCAGGCGGCGCGTGCTCGAAGCCGCGGCTGCGGACGGCACGCTGATCGTCGGCCATCACATGCCGTTCCCCTCGGTGGGTTATGTCGAACGGGACGGAGGCGGCTATCGCTGGGTGCCCGCCGCCTATCAACTCCGCCTCTGATCGAAGACGTTTCACCCGTTTGAGGAAGGGTGCGATCGTTTTCCTGACAAATCAGGGAGCGAGACTGTCCAGCCTCGCCGGAGAATTCCATGTCGATCGTGGTCTTTTATGTAATCGTCACCAACGCCCCACTCCCCTGATCGCATCGCCGCTGTTAGCCTTGAAATTGACATTCGTGGTCGATGCGAACGGGCGCGATGACAAGACGGCATCGATCATGCCGGCGCGAGGCGATGGCGAGATGACATGAAAGCCCCCGATTTCGACTATGTCCGCCCGGGCACGCTCGGCGAGGCGCTCACTTTGCTGGACGGCGCGGACCGGGACACGATGCCGCTGGCAGGCGGGCAGAGCCTGATGCCGATGCTGAACTTCAGGCTGGCCTCGCCCGATCTTCTGGTCGATCTGAACGGGATCGACGAACTCACAGGAATAGCGGACGAAGGCGAGACGATCGTCATCGGTTCGATGACGCGCCATGCCGACATCGAGCGGTCCGAACTGGTCGCCGCCCACCTGCCGCTGCTCACGAATGCGCTGCCGACGATCGCCCACCCGGCGGTTCGCAACCGCGGTACCATCGGCGGCAGCGTGGCGCTGGCCGATCCCGCCGCCGAGGTCCCGGCCCTGCTTCTGGCCCTGAACGCGACGATCGTCGTCACGTCGCAGCGAGGCGGGCGCAACATTGCGGCCGACGATTTCTTCCTCGGCCTGTATGAAACGGCGCTGAAGCCGGGCGAGATCGTCAAAGCGGTCTCGATCACGAAAGCGGCCGGTGCGCGGGTCCACGGCTTCGCCGAGTTGTCCCGGCGACATGGCGACTATGCGATGGTCGGTCTCGCCGCGACGGCCGCATCCTCGGCGCCGCTCGAGGATCTGCGGCTTGCATTCTTCGGCATCGCCGATCGAGCGATCAGGGCCGTCGAGGTCGAGCGGGCGCTGAATGGCGAAACTGCCAGCGACGAGCGCACGATGACGGCGGCGAAGGAGGCGATCGGCGCGCTGTCTTTTCACGGCGATCTCCATGCCTCCGCATCGACCAGGCGCCATCTTGCCGGCGTGCTGCTGAAGCGCGTGCTGGAGGCGCTCTGATCATGGCGACGACCAAAGACATCACGCTCACGGTCAATGGCGAGCGCATCGCGCGGACCGTGCCGGTCAGGCAGAACCTCGTCGATTTCCTGCGCACCGATCTTGGCCTCACCGGCAGCCATGTCGGCTGCGAGCACGGGGTGTGCGGCGCCTGCACGCTGGAGGTAGACGGCAGGATGGCGCGCGCATGCCTGATGCTCGCGGTGCAGGCGGACGGCGCCGATGTGACGACGATAGAGGGGCTGAGCGCATCCGGGCGAATCGCCGACCTGCAGGCGGCTTTTCACGAGCACAACGCCTTGCAATGCGGCTACTGCACCCCCGGCATGCTGGCGAGCGCGCTCGACTACATCGAGGCAGGCGGAAGCGCCGACCGGCGGGCGGTCCGAGAGCACTTGTCAGGCAATTACTGCCGCTGCACCGGCTATCAGGCCATCGTCGACGCGGTGGTCCATGTCATCGAAGGGCGCGCC
>CBDCTL010000002.1:0-56210 GCA_965222015.1 Geminicoccaceae bacterium | reverse complement strand
CCACGGACAAGGGAGAGCCATGATGTCCACGACAGCGGCTGCGGAGAGCATGGAGAGCCCTGCCGCGGTGATCGCGTCGCTGATCGATCGCGCGCGCGCCGCCATGGACGCCTTCGACAACACGAACCAGGGCGCCATCGACGAGGCGGTGACCGCTCTCGCCTGGTCGATCTACGAGCCGGGCAGGGCGAGGCGGCTCGCGGAACTGGCGGTCGAGAGCACCGGGCTCGGCAATGTCGAGGACAAGGTCGTCAAGAACCAGCGAAAGACCTTCGGCACGCTCAGGGACCTCATGCGGGTGAAGACCACCGGCGTGATCGAGGAGCAGCCCGAACTCGGCCTGGTCAAATACGGCAAGCCGATCGGCGTGGTCGCGGCGATCACGCCCTCCACCAATCCGGCCGCGACGCCGGTCAACAAGGCGATGATGGCCTTGAAGGGCGGCAACGCCGTGATCATCGCACCGTCGCCTGCCGGCTACGCGGCGACCGCGGCTACCGTCGACGGCATGCGTGCGGAACTGGAAAAGATCGGCGCGCCGGCCGATCTGGTGCAGATCGTGCCCGCACCCGTCGATCGTGAGCGGACCACGGCGTTGATGGCCGCCGCGGATCTGATCGTTTGCACCGGCTCGCAGAACAACGTTCGAAAAGCCTATTCCAGCGGCAAGCCGGCGATCGGCGTGGGTGCGGGTAACGTGCCCGTGATCATCGACGAGAGCGCCGATCTGAAGGCGGCCGCCGAAAAGATCACCGCGTCGAAGATCTTCGACAACGCCACGAGCTGCTCGTCGGAAAACAGCGTGATCATCGTCGACGAGGTGTTCGACGCCACGATCGACGCTCTCAGGAAGGCGGGCGGCTACATGACCACGCCCGAAGAGGGACGACGGCTGGTGGAACGGCTCTGGGTCGACGGCAAGCTGAACCGGAAGGTCATCGCCAAGGACGCGGCGACGCTCGCCGAGATCTTCGAGCTGCCGGAAGAGGCGCGCGGTGCTCGTCACTTCATGGTCGAGGAGATCGGCGTCGGCCCCGCCCATCCGCTCTCCGGGGAGAAGCTGTCGCTGGTACTGACGGTCTACCGCGCGCGGGATTTCGCCGACGCCAAGGAGATCGCCTGCAATATTCTGGAGTTTCAGGGCAAGGGCCATTCCCTCGGCCTCCACACCAATCTTCTGGAGCGCGCGCGGGAGCTGGCCCTGGACATGCCTGTCGTGCGCGTGCTGGTGAACCAGGCGCACACCTTCGCCAATGGCGGCGGCTTCGACACCGGGCTTCCCTTCACCCTGTCGATGGGCTGCGGCAGCTGGGGCGGCAATTCGATCACCGAGAATCTGAACTATCGCCACTTCATCAACATCACCCATCTCGTCACCTCGGTGGCGGAGGACAAACCGACCGAAGAGGAGCTCTTCGGCAAGTACTGGGAAAAGTACGGTCGATGAATTTCGAGGAATACGCCGGGAAGCCGGTGCTCGCCGCCGCCGGCATCGCCGTGCCGCCGAGCCGCCTTTGCCGTGACGCGGCGGCCGCGAAGACGGCGGCGTCCGAGATCGGACCTTGCGTCGTCAAGGCCCAGGTGCCGACCGGCAAACGCGGCAAGGCCGGAGGCATCCAGCTTGCAGCCACGCCCGGCGAAGCTGAAAAGGCGGCCTCGAAGATCCTCGGCATGACCATCGGCGAGCATGTCGTCGAGAAGGTCCTGGTGGAGGCGCAGGCCTCGATTGCCAAGGAGTTCTACGCGGCCGTCCTGAACCACCAGGAGACCAAGAGCCCGCTTCTCCTGTTCTCGACCGAAGGCGGCATGGACGTCGAGGAGATCACGGCGAACCATCCCGACAAGATGGCGCATCTGCCCGTGGACATCCGGGACGGCGTCGATGACGAGCTTCTGGAACACATCTTCGGCGTGCTCGGCCTCGAGGAGGAGAAGGGCGCGCTGGTCGAGTTCTTCCTGAAGCTCTACGACGCCTATCGCATCAGCGATGCCGAACTGATCGAGATCAACCCGCTGGTGATGACCAGGGCGGGCGATCTGATCGCCCTCGACTGCAAGCTCACGATCGACGATTCCGGCCTCGCGCGCCGGCCCGAGCTCGCGGACAAGGGGGTGCCGGAAAAACTCACCGAGCTCGAAGTGCTTGCCAAAGAGCACGGCCTCAAATTCATCGAACTGGACGGCGATGTCGGCGTGCTCGCCAACGGCGCCGGTCTCACCATGACCACCATGGACGCGATCCGCCATTTCGGTGGCGCGCCCGCGAATTTCCTCGAGATCGGCGGGGATGCCTACACCAAGGGCAAGCCGGCGCTGGAGGTCGTGCTCGCCAATCCGCGGGTGAAGAGTCTGCTGGTCAATTTCTGCGGCGCGTTCGCGCGCACGGACGTCATGGTCGGCGGTCTGCTGGAAGCCTGGGAGGAGCTGAAGCCCGAGCTGCCGGTCTTTTTCTCGATCCACGGCACCGGCGAAGACGAGGCCATCGAGATGGTTCGGGAAAAGCTCGGCATCCAGCCTTTCGATCTGATGGACCACGCGGTCGAGGCCGCGGTCAAGGCGGCTTCGGGGGACGCGGCATGATCGTCCGCAAGCAGGAGCGGGTGCTGATCCAGGGCATCACCGGCCGTCAGGGCACCTTCTGGGCCGAGCAGATGCGGGACTACGGCACCACCGTGATCGGCGGCGTCAACCCGAAGAAGGCCGGCGAGACCCATCTCGACCTGCCGGTCTGGGGCTCGGCGGTGGACGCGGCGGCGTCACTTCGGGACATGGGCGACCAGATCGACGTCTCGGTCCTGTTCATCCCGCCGATGGGCGTCAAGGCGGCGGCCCTCGATGCCATCGAGGCCGGCATCAAAAAACTGGTGATCCTGACCGAGCATGTGCCGGTGCAGGACGTGATGTACGTGCTCGCCGCGGCCGAGGACTGCGGGGCGCAGGTTCTTGGACCCAATACGGCCGGCGCGGTCACGCCAGGCGAATGCTTTACCGGCTTCATGCCGGCGTTCAACGAGCGCGTGTTCAAGGCAGGGCCGATCGGCGTGATCTCGCGCTCCGGCTCGCTCGGCACCCTGGTCTGCCTGAACCTGGTGCAGGCGGGGCTCGGAATCTCCGCCTTCATCGGCATCGGCGGCGATCCGATCATCGGCACCACCACCGGCGATGCCCTTCGCCTCCTCGACCAGCATGAGGGCACCACTGCGATCGCGCTGGTCGGCGAGATCGGCGGCACCATGGAGGAGGACGCGGCCGAATACGCCGCCAACATGAAAAAGCCGATCGCCGCCTTCATCGCCGGCGCCGCTTCGCCGCCCGGCAAGAAGATGGGCCATGCCGGTGCCATCGTGCTCGGCGATCGCGGCAGCTACGCCAGCAAGAAAGCGGCCCTGGAGGAGGCTGGCGTCAAGGTCACCCCCACCCCTGCCGGCATCGCCCGGACGTTTTCGACCGAGCTCACCTAGGGGGTGTGACCCCATCATCGGGTTTTCGTGCGCCATCGCCGAGATCGACGGTATGCCGCCGGGTTCCGAGGATGCCGGGCGACTCTTTTTAAGCAAACGCGCCAAGAAGAGCGACGCGCTCCAGAGCTGGCTTGGAAGGGGACACGTACCAACGAACTCGGCAATGACCGGCCCTCTCGATTGGTACTGGCCGATTGTCTGACTCGTCATCTTGCCCCTGAGGTGGCCGGCTCCCGTGACGGCCATGCCGCCAGATGCATCGCCAGCGCCCGATCGGCGACGGTTCGTCACCACATCGCCCCACTGGGGCTTAACTCGGCGTTAACCTCGCATCGCTATCGTTCCCGGCGGTCCATGCGATCCTGGGAATCCGCCCGCCCGTCGTGAAAGCGGGGCGAGGCTCGGACTCCCAGGATCGCATGGATCGGAAAGCCATCATGATGCGGTGGGGTTGAGAAAGCGTTAACGCCGGGAGGGGGGCGGTGCGGTCGGTGGCATCGAGCCATATTGAAACTAAGACAAGAAGCGGGGTGGCGTCAGTCCCTCGCCTTCGGCGCGAAGCGGGAAAAATCGCCGGTGTAGGTCTTGGGTCTCGGCCAGGCGTAGCCGCCGGTCTTGCTGGTGCCGAGGCCGAGGCTGACCAGGCCTTCGACCATCTTGACCGCGCAGGCGACGCCGTCGAGGACCGGCACGCCGGTTTCGCGGGTGAGCCAGGCGGTGAGGTCGGCCATGCCGGCGCAGCCGAGGATCACGGCTTCCGAACGGTCCTCCTCGATCGCGCGCATGACGGCGGCGCGGACTTTTTCCCTCGCGTCGGAACCTTCCTCCTCCAGAGCGAGGACCGGAATATCAGCGGCCCAGACCCTTTTCAGCTTGCGCTCCATGCCGTAACGAAAACCGAGCTCCTCGATCACCGGGATCGAGCGCGGAAGGGTGCTGACCACGGAGAAGCTCGACGCGATCATGGTCGCGGCGTGCATCGCCGCCTCGCAGATGCCGACCACGGGCTCGGCCACGGCCGTGCGGCAGGAGTGCAGGCCCGGATCGTCGAAGCAGGCGAGCACGAAGCCGTCATAGCCGGCCTCGGCGCCCTCCATCACCCGCTCGACCACGCCCGGCACGCAATAGGCCTCGTCATAATGGCCTTCGATCGAGACCGGACCCTTGTCCGGGCTGAGCGCGGTGATCTCGGTGCCGGCGGCCGCGACCGAGCGGGCCGCCTCGCCGATCTTGTCGGTCATCGACTGGGTGGTGTTGGGGTTGATCACCAGGATTCTTGTCACGTTGTCCTCAATCCGGGTTCGAGCGGCCGCGCCAAGCGCAGGCCTTGTGAAAGTCGATGCTGGCCGTCATACGGCCCGGCCGGCGTCGGAGCCGTGGCGGGCGCGGCGGCGCTGCAGGATCAGGGCGGTGATCAGGCAGGTGGCGATGACCAGGATGGAGAGGCCGGTGGTCAGCGTGCCGAGGGCGTAGATCACCGGCGTGGTGGCGTTGGTCTGCATCGCCTGCAGCTCGAGCGGAAGCGTGTTGAGCGCGCCGACCGACTGGGAGGTGCGGGCGAGTTCGTCATAGGAAAGGGTGAAGCCGAAAAGGGCGACGCCGATCAAAGACGGCGCCACGATCGGCAGGACCACGTGGCGGATGGTCTGCCAGTTGGTGGCGCCGAGGTCGCGGGCGGCCTCCTCGTAGGCCGGGTTGAAGCGGTTGAAGACGGCGAACATGATCAGGAGCCCGAAGGGCAGGGTCCAGGTGAGGTGGGCGCCGAGTGCGGACGACCACCAGTTTCTTTCCCATCCCATCAGCTCGAACAGGGAGCCGATGCCGAGGCTGACCACCACCGAAGGCATGATCAGGCTCGCGACCACGATGTAGAAGAGCAGCGTAGAACCCTTGAAGCGCCGCCTGAAGGCGAGGCCGGCGAGGAAGGAAAGCACCACGGTCAGCACCAGGACGATCAGTCCGAGCTTGAAACTGCGCTCGAACGAACCCCAGATGTCGCCGATCGATTGCGGGCGGAACAGGTCGTAGAACCAATAGAGCGAGACACCGTTCATCGGGAACACAAGGCCGCCGTCCGGTCCCTGGAAGGACAGGGTCACGATGGTGAGGATCGGACCGTAGAGAAACAGCACGAACAGCGCGAACACCGTCGCCAGGGCATAGAAGCTTTTCGGCCGCCGATCGCCCGCCATGGCCTTTCTCCTCGAGGCGTCTTCATCCATTGAGACCAAGGAGCGCTGTTTAGGCAAGACCCGGCGTGACCGTTTGGGCGCCGGTTCAACGGTGATCGGCCGTGTTTTTTTTCTTTTCGCGGCCGGTCGGCATTGCTAGAACGCCTTCGAAATGGGCGGCTTGGCGAGACGGACCGAATTCGGGGCCGGTGGCCGGGCGATCGCGCTGCCGCTTTCCGGGGAACATGCCGATGCGCCTTGTCGCGGGCCGACTTCGACGATCGCGCTGCTGTCGACACTGGTATCGGCGGCGTCAGCTGTCGCGCGCGACAGCTGCGATGCCGCTCTGGCTCAGCCTCTGCCCGCCCTGGCCGGTGGTTCGGCTGGCTTGCCGGATGCAGGGGCGATCCCCTGCCCTGGCAGGGCTCCGAGCACCCTTCGCCCTGCTCGCGAGCCTCGACGATCGCTGGCAGGACGAGGTGGTCTGCGGTGATGGGCCAGCCTACTGCGAAGCCGCCCGCCGATCGAAACTGGCTGCCTGCAGGAGTTCGGCCTGATCCAGAAGGTTCGAGCGCGCTTCACGCCAGACGGCTGCCGTCTTGCCCTGGGCGCGGCGCGACAGGATGTCGAGCGCGTCGTACCAGTAGCCTTCGCCGGCTAGGGAGATGACGCGCTCGCCGTCGCCGGTGTCATCGAGTTTTCGGGCGAGGGCTGGTGACTCCAAATGCTGGAGGATCGCCGGCGCGGCAGCATCGGCGTTCTCTTCGGGCCAGGGCTCGACGGACCAGACATAGAGCGTCCGCTCCGCCAGCGTCACGCCGTGCTCGGCGAGGTCGACGTGGTAGACGCCCTCCTGCTCGATGGGATCGACGTCGACCAGGAGGAGTGGTTCGGCACGCGCCGGATCCTCCGCCTCGAGGGTCAGGCGAAGCGGGTGCAGGGTCGGCTTCGAGACGTACCAGTAGAGCTTGGGCGTCGGCGACAAGGTGAGTGCTGCGCGCTTCGGAGCGAGGAGCTCGACTTTGACGGCGGCGCTCATGCCGCGAACGCCTCCGGTATCGGTGATCTCGGGCGCACCCGAGTCGTGCGGCACGAAGACCAGCTTTCCCAACGTCTCGGCGATCGCCTGCTCGTCGGTCGCGCGGTCCGCCGACGCACCCGTTTGGGATTGGTCGTCCGCCCGGCTGCGGTCCGGTGTGAGCGAGACCGCAAGCGCCAGGAGGCCGGCTAGAATCGTGATCGTTCCCTGTTTCATCCTTGCTTCTCCGGAAGCTGTCGACTCCGGTTCAATTCCTCATGATGCACGCGATAGACCGGTGTGGTCAAAGCCTTGCCCTTGAGGGTCGCGTCGCCGACGAATTCGGTGGTGTAGCCGTCTCCCAGCCTTTCGAAGGTAGACTCGGAGACCAGGATCCTGCAGTGACCTATCTCACAGGCGAGGTTCGGGTCATCCTTGCCGTAGCCTTCCAGCCGGGCGGCGGTGTTGGCGGTGTCGCCGACGATCGAGTACTGCCAGCGATCGGCCACGCCGATCATGCCGACCATCAGCGGGCCCGTGTGAATGCCGATGCGGATACCGATCATGGGGAGATCGCGCGCCTGCCAGCCGGCGTTCAGGGCCGGCAGCGCCTCGGCCATGGCGAGGGCGCAGTCGATGGCGGCCCGCGCGTCGGCGTCGATCTCGGCATCGGTCAGCCGCGGCTCGGGCACGCCGAACTCGATGGTGAGGCCGTCGCCCGCGAATTTCTCGATGACGCCGCCATGCTCGCCGATGATCGTGACCATGGCGGCCATGTAGTCGTTGAGCCAGCCGGCGAGCACGGGTTCGCTCAGACGTTCGGAAATCGTGGTGAACCCCTTGATGTCCGTGAACATCACGGTCGCGGTCATGAGCTCGGGCGCTTCGTTTTCGTCGCGCGTGCGCCGCCGCCAGATGGCGTCGGCGACGCCCTTCGACACCACCCCCGAGAACAGGCCCATGATCTGCTCGCGCTCGGTCCTGGCACGGCTCATGACATAGGCGATCGCCAGGGTCAGGGCGGCGACGAAACCGAGCGCCGGCGGCACCACGGGAATCCACCAGTCGAAGCCGGTGAACAGCAGGCCGGTGGAGCCGGCGAGAAGGAGGAGGCCGGCTGCGGCGCCGGCGATCAGCCAGAGCGGCGACGGCATCAGGAGGGCGGCGAGCCCGCCCAGCCCGGTCCAGAGCCAGATCCAGGCGCCGTCGAGGATCGTCGCCAGCATGGGATGATCGAGCCGCTGCGCGGTGGTTTCGAGCGGCGCGACGTCGCCCTCGGCATGTCCGATCAGCTGGCTGACGATCTGGCCGTGCAGATGCAGGCCGAACATCTTGCCGCCGGCCATGCCGGCGCAGTCCAGCGGCAGGTCGATCACGTCCTTGGCGGTGCGGACGGTATTGCCGATCAGGACGATCCGGCCTTCGAGGTCGACTGTGTCCGGCGCACCGAGCAGCGCACCCGCGCCATGACGCTCGAAGCCCTGGCGGCAGGCAGGGAAGGTCAAAAGAAGCTGATAGCCGCCGTCGAAACCGGCGTCGGGCCGGTAGAACCCGCTTGCACCGGGGCGGAACGGCTCGATGATCTGCTCGCCGAGACGGAGGCGATCGGGCGCCGTCCACTCGACGGCGACACCCTTTGCGGCGAGATAGCGGGCGGCGAGCATCAGCGCCAGGGTCGGCCGTCCGGCACTGGCGTCACCGGTCAAATGGAGCAATGCGCGTCTGACCCTGCCGTCGGCGTCCGGCAGGAGGGCGGCCGAGGCGACCTGAAGGGGCCTGTCGGCGAGCGCCGGCGGCGGACCGAAGGCGCCGTCGCCGTCCTTGACGATGCCGATGATCGCGGGGTTCTCGCGAAGGATGGCCGAGAGCCGCTCGAAGGCGGCGGGATCGTCCGTCGTCGGTTCCGGACGGTCGCGGATCAGATCGAGGCCGATCGCCGCCGCGCCGCCGGCCGTGACCACGGCCAGGAGATCGGCGAGATGCCGATCGGGGAGCGGGTAGCCGAACGCCGCCTCGTCCTCTTCGGTGTATTCGATCATCACCACCGGCGGCGGGTCTTCGCGTTCGTGCGCGATGCGGAGATAGAGATCGAACGCTTTCAGCTCCAGGCCTTCGAGCAGGCCGAAACCGCGGGCGAGAAGGACGGCGGACAAGGCCAGGAGCGTGAGGCCCGCGAGGGTGAGTAGGGGGCGGTGCTTCATGATTCAGGGCGACATTCGCTGCCTATCCATCGGGCCGATCCGCGAGCTCTCGCCGGCCCTCGCCGATCCGTCGTTCCGCCATCGACATCGTTCGCGGATGAAGCGGTCTGGATCCGCGGATGAAGCGTTCGGGACGAACCGATCGCGTTTTCGCCCGATCCCGCGCGCTTTCCTCCGAACTCGTCGATGCCTGGCGAACTTTTCGGATGATAGACTGAAACCCGGCCGGCTGTCATTTCGGCCGTGCTTCCGGCGGGCGCGGTTCGACCTGCGCCGCGGCACCCTTCTAATCGATCACGATCGCTGCGGGGTCGTAATCGATCTCCGGATATCGAGGATCCATCTCCTCCAGCGTGCGCCGGATGATGCGGGCGATCACGGCGTTTCGATACCATTTGCGATCGGCGGGGATAACGTACCAGGGTGCTCGGCTCGTGCTGCAGCGGCTGAGCGCGATTTCGAAGGCGTCCTCGTAGTCTTTCCAGTGCTCGCGTTCCTCGAGATCGCGCGGGTTGAACTTCCAGTGCTTTTCCGGATCGTCGAGCCTGGCCTGCAGCCGCTCCTTCTGCTCCGCCTTGGAGATGTGCAGGAAGAATTTGAGCATGGTGACGTGGTTTTCGGCGAGATGGCGTTCGAAGTCGTTGATCTGATCGTAGCGTTTCTCGATCGCCTCCTTTGGCGCGAGGCCGTGGACCTTGACGACCAGGACATCCTCGTAATGCGAGCGGTTGAAGACGCCGATCATGCCCTTGGCCGGCACGGCCTGATGGATGCGCCAGAGATAATCATGGGCGAGCTCGATCGAGGTCGGGGCCTTGAAGCTGGTCACGCGCACACCCTGCGGGTTGATCGGGCCCAGCACCTTCCGGATGGTGCTGTCCTTGCCGCCGGTGTCGGTCGCCTGAAGCACGATCAGCAGCGCCTGCCGGCTTTCGGCGTAGAGCCGGTTCTGGAGTTCCGCGATCCGCGTGATGTCGTCCGCCGTCTGTGCTTCGGCCTCGTCTCGATCCGGAAAGCAGCTCTTGTCGCGGGTGTCGAAATCGCCGAGCGAGATCTTCTTTTTGTTGGTCGCGACGCGGTAACGCTCGACGGCCGCTTCCTTCGCTGATTTCGGGCTCATGAGGGGCTCCGGTTTCTTCGTTTGAGACGGCGGTTCGAGAACGACGCTCAGTAGAGCCCGCCGGCACGCGGCAGATTGCTTCGGACCGGTCTGCGCACGACACCGTCGGTCTCGCTCTGCGGCTCCGGCTCGACGTCGCCGCCGACCGCCTGGTAGGTGTCGTAGTTCTCCGGCGTCTGCTCCCTCGGTTCGGTGCCGGGAATGAAAGCTTCGAGGATGACGTTTTCCGTGGTCGGTCCGGGCAGGAGGCCGCTGTCGGAGTCGACTCTGACGAGGCGGATCCCGGGCGGCACGCGGAAAGGCGTGGGCGGCTTGTCCGCGAGCGCGTCCTGCATGAATTCGACGAAGATCGGAAGGGCGGCCGACGAGCCCGTCTCCTTCCGGCCGAGCGGCCGCGGGCTGTCGAAGCCGACATAGACGCCGACCGCGAAGTCGGGGGTGAAGCCGAGGAACCAGGCGTCCTTGCTCTCGTTCGACGTGCCGGTCTTGCCGGCGACCGGCTTGCCGATCGCCCTGGCCCGTCGACCGGTGCCGCGTTCCACCACGCCCTCGAGCAGGTTGACCATCTGATAGGCACGGGCTTCATCGATCACCCGTTCGCGTTCGTCGGCCAGCACCGGCGTGGGCTGCTCGGACCATTCGATGCTCTGACAGCCCTCGCAGGTCCTGGCGTCCCGGCGCGACACGGTCCGGCCGTGGCGATCCTGGATGCGCTCGATCAGGGCGGGCTGGATGCGCTTGCCACCGTTCACCAGCATGGCGTAGGCGGTGGTGAGCGTCATCACGTCGGCCTCCGACGAGCCGAGCGCCGAGGCGAGATTGCGCTCCAGCTTTCGGTCAAGGCCGAAGCGCTTGGCCATATCGATCACCGCGCCCATGCCAATGTCCTTGGCGAGCGCCACGGTCAGCACGTTCAGCGATTTTTCGAGGCCGAAACGAAGGGTGCGCCTGCCGTAGAACCGGTTCGAATAGTTCTCCGGCTTCCATTTGCCCTCTTCCGGCCCCTGATCGAAGATGATCGGCGCGTCGAGAAAGGTGCTGGACGGTGTGTAGCCCTGCTCGAAACCGGCGAGATAGACGAAGGGCTTGAGCGCCGATCCGGGCTGGCGGCGGGCCTGGGTGGCGCGGTTGAACTCGCTGCGCGCATAGTCGAAACCGCCGGACATGGCGAGCACGCGGCCGTTATGCGGGTCGATCGCGACGATCGCGCCTTCGACCGCCGGCGCCTGGCGAAGCTCGTAGCGGGTGACGTCAGCCGGCGCCGAAGGCTCTTCCTCGGCCGTGGCGACCTCGGTTTCGACCGGCACCTCCTCCACCCAGACGACATCGCCGGGCTGCAGGACCTGATCGACCCCGGTGATCTCGGGGCCGAGGCTTTCGTCGCCGCTGCCATCGACCGTCTGCGTGCGCGCCCAGGTGACGGCATCGAGCACCAGTTCGGCGGTCCTGCCACCCTCGAGGCCGACGGATGCCGCCTCGGCGCCGGTCGTGAGCACCACGCCGAGGCGCCAGGAGGGCAGGCCGGACGGGCGCTCCATCTCGCGCAGCCGGGTCTGCCAGTCACCGAGGGCGTCAGCCTCGAGCGTCGCCAGCGGGCCGCGCCAGCCATGGCGTCGGTCATAGGCGATCAGCCCGTTATGCAAAGCGCGCTCCGCCGCGGTCTGGAGATCGGGAAGGATGGTGGTGCGGATCGAAAGCCCGCCTTCGTACAGCGCCGATTCGCCGTGATTGGCGATCAGCCGGCGGCGCACGGACTCGGTGAAATAGTCGGCGCTGACCAGCTCGGTGTCGTCCCGGCGGATCATGACCAGCGGCTCTTCCCAGGCGATGTCGGCCTCTTCGCGATTGATCATGCCGAGGTCGAGCAGCCGGCCGATCACCCAGTCGCGCCGGCCCTTGGCGACGTCGGCGGCGCGCACGGGATGATAGCGTGACGGCGCCTTCGGCAGACCCGCGAGAAAGGCCGCTTCGGCCGTGGTCAGATCGTCCAGGGACTTGTTGAAGTAGTTGAGCGCCGCGGCGGCGACGCCATAGGAGCCGATGCCGAGATAGATTTCGTTCAGATAGAGCTCGAGGATCTCGTTCTTGGTGAAGGCGCGCTCGATCCGAAGGGCCAGGAGAGCTTCCTTGAACTTTCGGATATAGGACACCTCGTTGCTGAGCAGAAAATTCTTCGCGACCTGCTGCGTGATCGTCGACGCACCGACCGGGCGGCGGTTCTGGCCGATCTGCTGGACATTGGTGATGACCGCCCGGAGGATGCCCATCGGATCGAGGCCGATATGGGTGTAAAAATTCTTGTCCTCGGCGGCGAGGAAGGATTGGATCAGACGCTCGGGCATCGCCTCGATCGGCACGAAGACGCGATTCTCCTGAGCGTATTCGGCGAGCAGGCTGCCGTCGCCGGCATGGATGCGGGTGACGGTCGGCGGCTCGTAGTCGGCGAGCTGGCGATAGTCCGGCAGGTCGTTGCCGTATTTATGCAGCAGATAGAGCAGCCCGCCGCCTGCGGCGATCGCGCCCAGTATCAGCAACAGAAAGCAGAAACCGAGTATTTTCAGCGTGATGCGCAAGATCGTAGCCTATCGTTATCGGGACATGTCGAGAGCATTATGACGGCGGCGCGCCAAAATAGCGATCGATCGCGTCGACCATCGCATCCGCAAGCTCGCTCAGATGATCACCGTTGGTCAGCCGCCGCTCGTCTTCGGCGTTGGAGAGATAGCCGAGCTCGATCAGGGCGGAAGGCATGTCCGGCGATTTGAGCACGACGAATCCCGCCTGCTGACGCTGCTTGCGGAGCAGCTTGGTCACCTCGGCGAGCTCGGCGACCATCAGATCGGCGATCTTCAGCGACTTGCTGTTGGCGTCCCGCTGGGCGAGGTCGATCAGGATCTGGGTGACGATCGGTTCGTGATGGCTGAGATCGAGGCCGCCGAGGATGTCGGCGCGGTTCTCGACGCTCGCGAGGCGCTCCGCCTCCTCGCTGGAAGCCTGGTCCGAGAGGGTGTAGACGGCGGCGCCGCGGACGCTTCGGTCCTTGCCGAGGCTGTCGGCGTGAAGCGAGAGGAAAAGGTGGCCGCCGCTGGCGCGCGCGATCTGCAGCCGGTCGCGCAGGCGGACGAAGGTGTCATCGTCGCGGGTCAGGATGACATCATAGCGACCGCTGTCCACGAGCTGACGGCGAAGCTCGAGCGCCATTGCCAGCACCACGTCCTTCTCGTAGGTGCCACGGCTGCCGAGGGCGCCCGGATCGATGCCGCCATGGCCGGGGTCGATCACGATCATGCGCTTGGGCAGCTCCAGGGACGGACGCCTGGGCGAGGGGAGAGGGATGGCGACGCGATCGCCGCGCTCGGCCGACGTGGTGCGCTCGGCCGTTCGGAGCGGCGGGCGGGACGCCGGGCGGCGTTCGGGGCGAGCCGTGGCGATCGCCGGCTTTTGCGAGCTGCTCGAGCGCACGCGCTGCTGGCGCATCGGCAGGTTCGGCGGCAGCGGCGCCAGATCGGTGACGATGCGATAGCCGCTGCTGTCGCTTGGCGGCAGCTCGAACACGGTCTCGATCTCGAACGGCCGGTTCAGATCGATGATCAGGCTCGACCTGCCGTTTCTGGATCTGCCGAAACGGAAGCCCTGGACCATGCGATAGCCGCGCTGGCCACGCCGTTCGGGGATCTGCCAGGACACGTCCGGAAGCTCGATCTCCAGCCTGGGCGGCCGCACGAAGGTTCTGTGCTCGAAGGCGACCTTGCTTCCGAGATCGATCACCACGCGCACACCGGCGTCATGGGGCAGCAGGGTGACGTCCCTGACCGTCGAAGCGTCCGCGGCATGGCCGAACAGCAAAGCCGGCAGCAGGAGCAAAAGCGCCTGCAGGACGCCGACGCGCCGCCGGTCAGGCGATCGCAGAAGCTGCCGCGCCCGTCGGCCGATCGACCTGAACGGAGCCGACCATCGTCCCCTTCGTTGCGCACGATGCATCGTCAAAGAAGCCGTCACCTGCCTAGAGAAACCGTCTGCCGCCTCGATAAGGATCCTGCCTTTCCGATATCGAAACCTTCCGATATCGGGCCATTTTGACACCAAGCCCCTTTTCACGCCGGCCATCGTGCACCGACGCGCGATTCGAACGCAAATGTAACCGAAGACGATATTCGCATTGTAGCGTGGAAACTTAGACACTATAGTTAAAGCACAAAGGTTTGTCGCCGATCGATGTGAATTTGCGATGGCCCTGTTGCGGCCTCGCCACGAAATCGGCTCGCTACCTGTTCAATCGGCAGGTCATCATAGAACCGGCACCTTCCCGAGCGGAAGCGTGTCGACATATGGACTGAAATGGTACACAGCCCATCCTCTCGAACGATGGCATTGGCTCCCCGCGGCGCCCGACCCCCTCTGCGGGGCGGGAGCGCGAGGTCGATCCGATGTTCCCATGATGATCGACGCCACCCGGCGGCCTTTCACGCAAAACGGCCGCGGGGCAACATGTCGACGGAGTTTTTTCTATATGCCCAAATCCATGCTCATCGACGCCTCCCACCCGGAGGAAACCCGGGTGGTGGTGGTCAACGACCGCCAGCTCGAAGAGTTTGACTTCGAATCCTCCAACAAGAAGCAGCTGAAAGGAAATATCTATCTCGCCAAGGTAACCCGGGTCGAACCGTCCCTGCAGGCCGCCTTCGTCGACTATGGCGGCGAGCGGCACGGGTTTCTCGCGTTCAGTGAGATCCATCCGGACTATTACCAGATCCCGCAGGCGGATCGGCAGATGCTGGAGGAGGCTGCGGCCAAGGCCGGCGCGGACGCCGCGGAAGGCGAAACGGCTCCCATCGCCGAGGACGGCGAAGGCGAAGACGCCGAGGCGGTCACCACCGACGCCGACGAAGAGGCCGAGGAGGTGTTCGCCGAACAGGCCAAGCTTCGCCAGAAGCTTCTGCGCAACTACAAGATCCAGGAAGTCATCAAGCGCCGGCAGATTCTGCTGGTGCAGGTGGTCAAGGAAGAGCGCGGCAACAAGGGCGCGGCGCTCACGACCTACCTCTCGCTCGCCGGCCGCTACTGCGTGCTGATGCCGAACACCGCGCGCGGCGGCGGCATTTCCAGGAAGATCGCCAACGTCAAGGACCGGGCCCGGCTGAAGGCCGTCGCTCAGGAGCTGGACGTGCCGGAAGGCATGGGGCTGATCATCCGCACGGCGGGCCAGAGCCGCAACAAGCTGGAGATCCGGCGCGACTACGACTATCTGCTCAGGCTCTGGAGCGACATTCGCGATCACACGCTCAAATCCATCGCACCCTGCACGATCCACGAGGAAGGTGCGCTGGTGAAGCGGGCGATCCGCGACATCTATGACAGCGACATCGGCGAGATCCAGGTCGAAGGCGAAGACGGCTACAAGGCAGCGAAGAAGGTCATGACCATGCTCATGCCTTCGAGAGCACGCCGGGTGAAGCAGTACAAGGAGGAGCTGCCGCTCTTCCATCACTACCAGATCGAACCCCAGCTCGATGCGCTGCACAGCCCGGTGGTCGAGCTCAGGTCCGGCGGATCGATCGTGATCAACCCGACCGAGGCGCTGACCGCGATCGACGTCAATTCGGGCCGTGCCACCCGCGAACGCAATATCGAAGAGACGGCCCTTCGCACCAATTCCGAGGCGGCCGAGGAGATCGCGCGCCAGCTCAGGCTCAGAGACGTCGCCGGCCTGGTGGTGATCGACTTCATCGACATGACCGAGATGCGCAATCAGCGCATCGTCGAACGCCGTCTCCGGGACGCCCTTCGTTTCGATCGGGCGAGAATCCAGCTCGGGCGGATCAGCGCCTTCGGCCTGCTCGAACTGTCGCGCCAGCGGCTGCGCCCGAGCTTCCTGGAGATGAGCACCCAGCCCTGTCCGATCTGCGCCGGCTCCGGCACGATCCGTTCGGTGGAGAGTGCGGCGCTGCAGGCGCTTCGGGCGGTCGAGATCGAGGGCATGAAGGGCGGCCACGCCTCGCTTTCGATCACGCTTCCGGTCGCGGTAGCGCTCTACCTCGTGAACCAGAAGCGCGATCAGGTTGTGTCGCTCGAGCAGCGTTACGGCATCGGCGTCGCGTTCAAGGTGAGCGACGACATGATCGCCGGCCAGTTCGAGGTCGATGCGGTCTCGAGGCCCTCGCAGGATGAGGAGGTCGCTGAAAGCGAGACCGGAAGGAAAGAGTCCTCGCGCCCGAGACGGCGCTCGTCTTCGTCCGAAGATGCGCCGGAGGAGACCGCGCCGTCGGAGGCTGCAGGCGACGAGGATGGCCAGCGCCGCCGCCGACGCCGGCGCCGCCGGCGCCGGCGCTCCGGAGACGGCGAGGAAAGCGCGAGCGCCGCTGAAACCCCATCTCCTTCCGCGGCTGACGGCGCGTCAGACGGTGACGAGATCAAAGGCGCCGGCCCCGTTGCGGACAGCGTCGATGATGAGGTCGGGGCTGCGGCCTCCGGCGAGGACGAGCAGCCGCGCTCGAGCCGTCGCCGCCGGCGGAGTTCGTCGCGTGGACGGCGGCGGGGTGCATCGGCGCGGGGCGACGGCTCGGCGCAGCCGGCCGCCGAGGGCGGCGAGCCCGCGGCCAAGGAGGCCAATGGCAGCGCTGCGGATGATACCCGAGCCGCACCGGCGGCGCAGTCGAAGCCGACGAGGCAGGGGGATGCCGGCGAGCAGCCGGATCTGCATCCCGCCGACGACGATGACGAAGCGCTGCCGCCGGAGTTCGCCCACATTGCCGGGCAGCGTCCGCCGCTGATGCCGACACCGACAGTCGCGGCCGAGACTGCGGCGGCGTCCGAGGGCCAGGTGGCAGTCTCCGAGAGGTTGGAGGCACCGGCGCCCGTGCGCGAGCCGGCTATCGAGGACGATGACGAGTCCGAGGACGCCGCCGACGACGTTCACCAGGCGGCCATGCTGTCCGAGCCCTCGGCAACGCCGCGTCGCGGCTGGTGGAATCGGTTCGTCCGCAAGTCCGACTGAGGGAGGGGCCGGCGGGCCGTCATCGACGGCGCCGGCCACCGTCTTCGGCGTGAAATACTGACGCCAGTCGCCGCCTGCCTTGATGGACCAGAAAGGTGTGGCCGGGGACCCGATAAGCGTGACCGGCAAAGCGGCCGGCGCATCACGGCCTTCGAAAAAACGCAGACGCCCCCGGAAGAGAGATCTTCCGGGGGCGTCACTGCGAAATGTCGATCCTCTGAACTGGCAAGCGGCTGGTGGTCCGCTCCGCCACGGTTCCGCAACGTCTTCCATCGGAACCGGCACCGGCGAGGCTCGGGCGAATAGCGCCTTGACCGCGTCCTAGAGGATCATCCTGGGCCCGAGCCGGACAATGGCTTCCCGCCTAGGTGGCGTCCTTCTCGGTGTCGGCGGTCCGCTCGATCACCGGCTCCAGGCCGGGGGCGCCGACCTGCTGGCGAATGGTCTTGGCGGTGGCGAACAGCTGCTCGCGGTCCATCTCGCCGATCAGAGCGTAGGCGAACGGTCCCTCGATCCAGTAGACCATCGACAGCCCACCCTCGCCGAAATAGCTCACCGAGCCGTCGGTGGCTGCTGCGGTCAGGGGCGCCTGCCAGCGCTCGCGGATGTAGAGCGTGATGCGGCGATTGTCCGGGTTTTCGTACATCAGCTGCGCAGCGGCCAGTTCCGCCGCCGGCAGCAGCCGGCCGCCGACCAGCATGAAGCCGATGTCCTGAAGGCTCGGCGCATGCACCTGCTCGCCCATCCGCTCGGTCAGCCAGAGCATCAGGCTGTCCGTCTGATCGGCGCCGAACTCGACGGGGTGGCGCAGATCGGGTGCGAACAGCATATGCGCGCTGGCGGCCTGGCGGGCGAAGTTCATCGCCGGCGTCTCCCGGGCGCGCTCGACATCGCCGGTCTTCAGCCACCAGCCGGCACCGAGGCTCGCCGTCATCAGCACGGCGACCGCGGCGAACCGTGGCGCGAAGCTCCGCATGTCGAAATCGAACCAGGAGCGGAACCTCTCCTTCAGCGAGCGGTTCTGGCGATAGGTGTCGACCCGAAGCCTCTTCGGCAACGGCTCGTACAGCACCTGATCGAACTCCCGATGGAGCTCTTCGCCGAGCTTGTGATACTCGCTCATCCGTTCCGACTCGTTCGGATTGGCGGCGAGATAGGTCATGACCGACCTGCAGGCTTCCGGCGAGAGCTGGCTGTCGACAAAAGCCTGAAAGTCGTCTTCGTCGATCGAATGGATGTGTGTCGTCATGGCGATGCTTGCTTCTTTAGGTCCCGGCTGCCACCGGAAGCGGGGCCGTACGCCATCAGACGGCGCAGGGTCTCGCGACCACGGTGCAGGCGGGACATGACTGTCCCAACAGGTATCTCGAGGACGGCCGCAACCTTTTTGTAGTTCATCCCCTCCAGACCGACGAGCAGCACGACCTGCCGTTGTGCTTCCGGCAATAGTTCGAGCGCTCGCCCAAGGTCGCGAACCTGAAGGTGATGATCCTGAGAGGCGGGCGAAGCCATCTCGGGTTGATCGTCGACCAGCTCCTGATGTTCGGCTCGGACGTAACGCTGCCGCTGATGATTGACATGAATGTTATGCAAAATCGTAAACATCCATGCCCGAATATCGGTGCCGGGCTGCCACAAGTGGCTGCGCGACAACGCTCTCACCAGCGTGTCCTGGACCAGATCATCGGCCTTCACCGGATCGGATATCAACGCGCGAGCGTAGCGTCGAAGGCGCGGAATCTGTTCCGCAATCAGGTCTTCGGTCGCAGGCTCGCCCATGTCTTCCGTTCCCTCAAAGCTGGTCATGGGCGTGACACTGTCTCCAAAACGCCGGCATCCGATGTCGTTCATCGACTGCCGCTCATGTCATGCCAACAAGACCAAGATCCCCTCTATTCCCGTTTCAGGAATTCTTAACGTCATATCGTTGCTCTTCGGACCCTTCTGTTGCCGATTTGCAACGATGCCTCGAGACCCCTGGGGATAATCAGGATCGGGCGGTCGCCGATCCGATCGTCGCCAGACGTTTGACGAGAAGAGTATAGAGAGCTTCCGAGCCTGCCGCTACCAGTCCCCGGTGAGTCGAGGCCGGTTTGTTCAGGCGGATCGGGCGTCCCTCGCCGTCGCCGACCGGGGCGCCGGCCTCCCTGAGCAGGAGAAGAGCGGCTGCGATGTCCCAGTCATTGCAGGAGCGGAGCGAGACCAGGCCCGAAAACCGGCCGGCGGCCACCAGAGCGAGCTTGTAGGCGAGCGAGCCGATGGTGGTGAACGAGGCCTCCGGCATGACGTCCTGCCAATGCCGCTTTTTCATTTCGGTCCAGGACGCCAGCAGCGCCGCACCTTCGACGGTGGCACGTCTATCAGGGCGGAGCGGCTCGCCGTTCAGTCTGGCGCCGCGTCCGGACACCGCTTCGAAATGCTCGGACGTGATCGGGTTCAGGACGGACCCCAGGACGGGCTCGCCGTCGATCGCCAGGGCGATACTGATGGTGAACTCGGCGACCCCGGCCGCAAACGACCGCGTGCCGTCGATCGGATCGACGATCCAGACCCGGCGGCGCCGGTGGCGCGAGCCGTCATCCTCCCGCTCTTCCGACAGCCAGCCGTCACCGGGCCTGGCACCGATCAGACGGCTGCGGAGATGGTGGTCGACGGCGATATCGGCCTCGGTGACGATCTGTCCCGGCCCCTTTTGCCATTGCTTCGCACCCTTCTCGAAATGCCGCCGCGCGATGTCGCCGGCCTCGGCGACGGCGGTGGATAACAGGCTCCGATCCGCGTCCAGATCGTCCGGAACCGTGTCTTCAGGGCCACAGTTTGGGAAGGCGGCGCTGGTCATTCCCCGGCGATCGTCAGACCGTCGATGCGCAGCGTCGGCGCGTCCATGCCGGTCTTGTGCTCGAGGTCGCCGGCGGCGGTGATCTGCTTGAACATCTCGGGCAGGGAGCCGGCGATGGTGACCTCGCTGACCGCGAAGGAGAGCTCGCCCTGCTCGATCCAGAGCCCTGCCGCACCACGGCTGTAGTCGCCGGTCACCGGATTCACGCCCATGCCGAGCATCTCGGTGACGTAGAACCCGTCGATGATCGTGGCGACCAGGTTCTTGGCCGACAGCGCACCCGGCTCGAGGTGGATGTTCGCGGGCGAGGGGGAGGGCGCGGAGGAGAGGCCGCGCGCGGCGTGGCCGGTCGGCTCGAGGCCGAGCTGGCGGGCGGAGGCGCAATCCAGGAGCCAGGTGGTTAGGGTTCCCCGATCGACCAGCTTGCCGCCGCCCGCGGCCAGGCCTTCGGCGTCGAAGGCGCGCGAGCGGAGGCCGTTCTCGCGCAGCGGATCCTCGACGATGGTGATCTCCTTCGCGAACACCTCCTCGCCCAACTTCCCCTTCAGAAAGGTGGTGCCGCGCGTGACCGCGGGTCCGGAGATCGCCATCACCAGATGGCGGATGATGCTGCCGGAAACCCTGGGGTCGAACACCACGGGCACCGCCTGACTTTTGACTTTTCGCGGGTTGACCCTGCGCGCCGCGCGTTCGGCGGCTTTTTTGCCGATCAAAGCCGGATCGGGGAGGTCGGCCGCCCTGACCTTGCTCGCATGGTCGTAATCCCGCTCCATCGGTCCGCCGTCCGAGGCGATCACGGAGGCGGCGATGCTGTGATGGGAGCGTGCGGTCCCGCCGAGAAAGCCATTGGTGGCCATCAGCGTCGAGCGCGAGCGCGACCAGCTTGCGGTTGCGCCCTCGGAATTGGTGATCTTGGGCATGGCCCGCGCCGCGTCCTCGGCCACCGCGGCCAGGGCGGCGAGCTCGTGCACCTCGCGCTCGACCCCGTCGTCGAGATCGAGCACCGGTAGATCGGTCGCGATCAGAGCGGGGTCCGCGAGGCCGGCATAGGCGTCTTCCGGCACCGACTTCGCGATCTGGACGGCGCTCTCCACCAGCCGTTCCAGGCTCGCTTTGGAGACGTCGCCGGTGGAGACGATCGCCTGGCGCCTGCCGATGAAAAGACGCAGGCCGATATCGGCGTTCTCCGCCCGCTCGACCTTCTCCATCTTGCCGAGCCGCTGGGTGACGCCGAGGCTCCGGCTTTCCACCAGCATCGCATCGGCCGCATCCGCACCCGCCTTCTTCGCCTTGTCGAGCAGATCGCCCAGCAGGCCTGGACCGTCCAGGCTCATTCCCCGTCTCTCCAAATCGGATTCCCCAATCCGGGCAGACCATAGTCGGACCAGCGCTCGCTCACTAGGTCGACGATGTCACGGTCCATTTTTATTTTTTCGCCCCAGTCCCGCTCGGTTTCGGGCGGCCATTTGTTGGTGGCGTCGATGCCGAGCTTGGAGCCGAGGCCGCTCGCAGGCGAGGCGAAATCCAGGTAGTCGATCGGGGTGTTTTCCAGGATCGTCAGATCGCGCGCCGGGTCGACTCGGGTCGAGATCGCCCAGATCACGTCCTGCCAGTCGCGAGCATTGATGTCGTCGTCGGTGACGATCACGAATTTGGTGTACATGAACTGGCGGAGATAGGACCACACCCCGAGCATCGTCCGCTTGGCGTGCCCTGGATAGGATTTTTTGATACTTACCACCGCGACCCGATAGGAGCAGCCCTCGGGGGGCAGCCAGAAGTCGACGACCTCCGGAAACTGCTGACGGAACAACGGCAAAAAGACCTCGTTCAGGGCTTCGCCGAGCACCGAGGGCTCGTCCGGCGGGCGGCCGGTGAATGTCGATAGATAAATCGGATCCCGACGCATGGTCATGGCCGTGATGGTGAACACCGGAAAGCGCTCGACCGAATTGTAATAGCCGGTGTGGTCGCCATAGGGGCCCTCGTCCCCGTACTCCTCGAGGCTGACCTCGCCCTCGAGCACGATCTCGGCGGTCGCCGGCACCTTCAGCGGTTGGGAAACGCAGTCCACCAGCTCCACCCGCTTGCCGCGCAGGAGGCCGGCGAACTGATATTCCGACATGGTATCCGGCACCGGCGTCACGGCGGCGAGGATCGTGCCCGGATCCGCCCCGATCACGGCCGCGGCAGGTAAGGCCTGCGAGCGCTGCTCGCCCCAGCGGCGGTGGTGTTGGGCGCCGCCGCGGTGTTTGAGCCAGCGCATCAAGGTCTTGTCCCGGCCCAGCACCTGCATGCGGTAGATGCCGAGATTGAAGGCGTCGGTTCTTTCTTCGCCCGGTCCTTTGGTGACCACCAGCGGCCAGGTGATCAGCGGCGCGGGCTCGCCCGGCCAGCAGGTCTGGATCGGCAGCCTGCCGAGATCGATGTTTTCGCCGGTCAGCACGACCTCCTGGCAAGGTGCCCGGCCCACACTCTTCGGCCGCATGGAAAGGGCGGCCTTGACCAGCGGGGCCATCTCCATCGCCTCCCGAAAGCCGCCGGGCGGCTCCGGCTGCTTGAAGAAGGCGAGCATCTCGCCGAGTTCGCGGAGCTGGCCCGGCTCGCGGTCCATGCCCCAGGCGACCCGCTCCACCGTGCCGAACAGATTGGCGAGAAGCGGCATGTCGCTGCCCTCGACGTTCTCGAACAGCACGGCCGGGCCGCCGTCCGCGAGCAGGCGGGTGTGGATCTCGGTGATTTCGAGCTTCGGCGAAACGGGCGCTTTTACGCGGACAAGACGGTCTTTTCTTTCCAGAAGTTCGAGAAAATCGCGCAGGCTCGCATAGGCCATGGAGGATCAGGCCGCCTTCCACTTGATCGAGCAGCCCATGCTCGGGGTCTGATCCTTCGGCCCCTTGCCGGTCTCGGCGACCTGCACCATGGCATCGAAGAGCTCCCGCACCGCGTTCGGGATCGGCGTGGTCTTGGAGGCATCCAGGCGGCCGCGATATTGCAGCTCGAGATCGGCGTTGTAGCCGAAGAAGTCGGGCGTGCAGACGGCGTCATAGGCGCGCGCCACCTCCTGGCTTTCATCGAACAGATAGGGGAAGGGGAAGTTCTTCGCTTCCGCGAGCTTCTGCATGTTCGAAAAACTGTCGTCGGGATAGGTGACGGTGTCGTTGGACATGATCGCGACGGCGCTTATGCCGTGTGACTCGAGGTCCTTCACGTCCCGGATGATGCGATCCAGGACCGACTTCACATAGGGGCAATGGTTGCAGATGAACATCACCAGCGTGCCCTTGGGGCCACGGAGGTCCTCCAGGCTGTAGCGCTTGCCGTCGGTCGCCGGAAGCTCGAAGGGCGTCGCCTTCTCGCCGAAATTGCAGATCGGGGTTTGCTCGGCCATCTGATTCGCTCCTCACCATCTCTTTCGCATCAGGGCGCGTCTCTCCGACCGCCCGGACCTATACCTAACGCGGCGGTTCTGCCATGACGAGGGCCATGGCGCGCCGGTTCGGCGTCGAGCGGCATTTTTGCGATTCCGGTGGGCAAACATGATGATCGAGTTCTTCCGAACGGCGCGATGACGATGCAGCAAACGGTCTCACCTATCACCGTGTTTGGCCACCGCATGAGTAACGGGGTGATCATCTGTTGAGCGGCGATCCGGCGGGCGGGGTGGACGACGGTGCCGGGGCGGGGCGTTTCGCCTGGGCGCTCTACGACTGGGCCAATTCCGCCTTCGCCGCGGTGATCGTAACCTTCGTCTTCGCCACCTATTTCAGCCAGGCCGTGGCGGTCGACGAGGTGCGCGGCACGGCGGCATGGGGCTGGGCGATGACGACGAGCGCGATCTTCGCCGCCATCCTCGGGCCGACGCTGGGCGCGATCGCGGATGCCGGCGGGCGGCGAAAGCCCTGGATCTTCGCTTTCACCTGGCTCTGCGTGATCGCGACCGGCCTGCTCTGGTTCGTCGAACCGGATCCGGCCTTCGTTCTTCTGGCTCTGGTTCTGGTGGCGATCGCCAATCTCGGCCTCGACATGGCCGGCGTCTTCTACAACGCTATGCTGAGCGACCTCGTGCCCGAGGAGCGCATGGGCCGGCTTTCGGGCCGGGCCTGGGCGCTCGGCTATTTCGGCGGGCTCTCCTGTCTCGTGATCGCGCTTTTCGTGTTCGTCCAGACCGAGCCGCCGCCCTTCGGCCTGGACAAGGAGACCGCCGAGCATGTCCGCGCGGTGGGGCCGCTCGTCGCCGCCTGGCTTGCGGTCTTCAGCCTGCCGCTGTTCCTGTTCACACCGGATCGCGCGAGAAAAGGCCTGCCGGTCTCGGCGGCGGTCGAGCGGGGCCTCCGCCAGCTCTGGCGGACCGTGAGACGGATAAGGGAGCACAAGACCATCGCGCAGTTTCTGCTGGCGCGCATGCTCTATATCGACGGCCTGAACACGCTGTTCGCGTTCGGCGGCATCTATGCGGCCGGCACCTTCGGGCTGGAGCTCGCCGACGTCATCACCTTCGGCATCCTCTTGAACGTTACCGGCGGGATCGGCGCCTTCGCTTTCGCCTGGCTCGACGATATTCTCGGACCCAGAAAGGTCATTCTCATCGCGCTGGCCGGCCTGATGGCCTGCGGTCTCGCCGCGGTGCTGGTCACCTCGGTCACCGCGTTCTGGATCGTCGGCGGGCTGCTCGGCCTGTTCGTCGGCCCGACCCAGGCGGCGAGCCGCACGCTGATGGCGAAGCTGGCGCCGCATGACCAGCAGACCGAGATGTTCGGACTCTACGCGCTTTCGGGCAAGGTCACGGCCTTTCTCGGCCCCCTGGTGCTCGGCACGGTCACGCTCTGGGCGGACAGCCAGCGCGTCGGCATGGCGACCATTCTGATCTTTCTGGCCAGTGGTTTTCTGCTGCTGGCCTGGCTGAAGGCACCGTCGCGACCGACGGCGCTCAGCAGCAGCCGGGGCCCGTGAAGAAGCGGATGCCGGCCCGGACCTGATGGGCGGTGATGTCGTCTTCGACCTTCTCGATGTCGGTGTCGTACCACTCGAAGCGATAGGCGAAGACCACGTCGAAATTCTGCGCGGCGGCGAAGGAGACGCCGATCTCGCCATGGGCGGTCAGGCCGACTTCGTCGTCGCCCAGATCCTCGCCGTCGAATTCGAGCGAAGCGATGCCGAAGCCGGCGCCGGCATAGGGAAGGATGTTCGACTGGCTGAAGCCGACGAAGTCGAAATACAGACCGCCTGTGCCGCGCAGGATCGTGAGGTTGGAATTGATGTCGACATTGCCGAACTCGTCGACTTCGGAGTCGTTGTATTCGATCTCCGCCTCGGCGCGCACCGATCCGAAGATGTAGCCGAGCTGTCCGCCGACGGCATATCCCGGGTCGAAGGTGACGTCGGCGTTGCCGACCTCGTTGTCGCTCGTGAAATGGGCGGCGCCGAACACGCCCCAATAGAGATCGCCGACGCTCTGGGCGCTGGCAGTGCCTGGCACCGAGGCCAGGGTGACGAGCGACGCAACCAGACCGCATGCGACTGCCGAACGCTTCATCGGACACTCCCTAGATGATGACGCATAATGCCCTAAACCACGCTGTGGTTCTTTTCAATGCCAGTGCGTTCACCGCATCGGAGATCATTCGGTCGGTGTGGCTTTGCAGTTTGTCGTCGGGGCCGGACGAACGCAGGCAGCGGGCAAAGCCGGAACCCGTCGGCTTCGCCCGGACCCGAGTTTCGCGATGACGATAGGAACCCGTCAGAACGAGTAGCGAATACCGACACGCAGCTGCGTGACCCAGAGATCGTCGCCGCCGCCGTCGAGGGTCGTGTAGGAGTGGCGGATGCCGGGCACGAGTTCTAGCCTGTCCGCAATCGGCGCCGAGAGGCCGACCTCGCCGTGGAGGGTCAGTTCGTTCTCATCGTCGCCGCCGCCGTCGACATTGGCGAAACCGCCGCCGCCGCCGAGATAGGGGCGGACGCCCTGCATGCCCGCCATGGCGAACGGCGCCAGGTCGAAATAGACGCTGCCGAGCAGGCGCGTGACTTCGAGGTCGCCAGCGAAATCGTCGAAATCAGCCGACTCGTAGAGCAGCTCGCCCTCGGCCCTGAGCGATGGGCTCATCCGATAGCCGACGATGCCCGAGAACATGAAGGCGAGCAGATCGAACTCGACGTCTTCCACGTCCCAGAAGGTCGACTGGCCGACGGCGCCGCCGACATAGAGGCCTTGCTGCGGCGTGGACGACGCATTCTGGGCGAGCGCCGTGCCGGTGAACAAACTCACGCCGACCACGGTTGTCAGGAACCGACGAAGCATCAGCAGTCTCCTCTTCCTTCTTTCCTTAAAAGAAACGCGCGGCCACGGGTGGACCCGATCGATCGCGTGTTCGGCTCCCTAGCATGTCGGTTCGCCTGGCACGAAAAAACTTCTTCAACCCCAAGTCTTGTTTTTCCTTCTCTGAGTTTTTTGGCCTGGATGATTGTTTCCTTGTGGTCGCGAAATGATCTCGGTTGGCCGCGTTGCAGCCGCCTTTTTCTCCAGGATAGACAAAAACGGTTGTGTTGCCCGTCCGCTGCAAGGACACGATTTTCGCGACGATCCGGGAGGAGATTCAATCGGTTGGGCCGCCCGGCGGCGTGCCCCCGATATGTTCAGGTGTGGCCGTGCTGCACCAGCGAATGCGGCATCGTCGTCATCGGACGCAGGTGCTCATGTCGACCCCGGGCATGTGGAGGGGAATCTCCGCGAACGCCGCGAACGCCTCAAAGAACGCCAGCCGGATGTCGTCGCACTCGACCAGCAGCTCGTGCGCGGCGTGACCGATCGAGAGAAAGCGGCCGTTCGGAAGGCGTTTCGCCATCTGTTCCTGGCGCGGCGTCATCACCACCCGATCCTGTCCGCCGCCGACCATGAGGACGGGCGTCTCGATGCTCTCGGCGTAGCCTGGCGACCAGGTGAGGTCGATCGAACGGAAAGCGGCATCGAGCCAGGCCGTCGTCGGCCCGCCGAGCGCCAGCGCCCGGTTCGCACGCATCAGTCGCTGGATCTCCATGAACTTTCCGGCGTCGCCGGTCAGCAGCTCGAACTGTTTGCGCATGCGCCGGTAGTCGTCGAGCCCGCCATTGTCCGAGGGATCGTCCGGGTTCCGGTAGACGAAACCGAACCGTCCGGTCCCAGGTGCGTAGCAACCTCCCAGACCGAGGCCGATCAGCGTTCGGGCGAAGGCGCGAAGGAAGACGTTGTTCACGGACAGGTCGATCATCGGCGCGCTGAAGACAGCGCCGGCGAACAGCCCAGGACGGTCGTGAAGGAAGCGAAGGCCGATATGGCCGCCCATGGAATGGGCGAGCAGGATGGTCTTTCCGGACGACCGGTCGAGATCGGTGACCTCGCCGACGAAGCCTTCGAGGTCGTCGAGATAGTCCTGAAAGTCTGTGACGTGGCCCTTCTCGGGGTCGGCGAGCGCGCGCCCGGACAGCCCTTGGCCACGCCAGTCCAGCGTCCAGACGTCGAAGCCGCTCTCGAGGAGAATGGCGTAGACGTCCATGGTCTTCTCGATGAACTCGGTCCGCCCGTTCAGATAGAGGACGGCGCCCAGCCGCGCGGCCGGTGTTCGCCAGTGGACATGACGGAGCCGGGTGCCGTCAGCGGCGATGCGATAACCTTCTGCGGGCGCCGGCATGCGGTGATGCGCGGACAATTCCCCGATCGAGACCATCGACATCCATGTCTCCGCCGATTGCAGTTTCGAAGTGAAAGAGATGTTTAGCTCGTAGCTTTCAGGTCGGGTCGCTCTTCGAGCGTCGGCAAAATGACGGGAAAACATCGTTGAAACAAGCGCCGGGGAGGCGTTATGACAAGGGGCCGTTTCTCGGATAACGAGCGCCAAGAAGAAGGACGGTCATTATGGATTCGCCGACGATCACGGTCTCGACAGGCCCCAATCCCGACAAGCGGAAAGGCGGCAAGAGCGATTCGCCGGACGCCCGCGAGTTCTCGATCTCGCTGGACATGGCCCGCAGCGAAAGCGGCGGGACCTCGGCCGCGCATGGCCAAGGAGAGGACGTCGGAGACGGCGACAGCGTTTCGATTTCGATGTCGGTATCCAAGGACGAGACCGGCGGCGGGGCCGAGACCACCACCATCACCATCGAAGGCCTGGGCGCTGAAGGCGCTTCCGGCGCTGAAGGCGGTCTCACCGTCGAGATCGAGACCGTGAGTTTCTCGGGCGAGGACCTCGCGATGAATCTGAGCGCCTCCACGGTCCTGAACGACGGCGTCGTCGCCCAGACCGCGAACGGCTCGTTCGGCGTCGAGGGTTCGGTCTCGGGAAGCGCGGACGTTCGCCTCGAGGTCGGTGAGACCTTGACGTTCACGATGCCGCCGGCGGAGGGCGAGGTCGTCGGCGGGCAGGTCACCATCACCAATCTCTTCGGCAGCGGCGAGGAAGGCGAGGGCGCTTTGATCTTCGCCTACGACGCCGAGGACCGCCAGCTCGCCTGCTACGCCGCCTGCGGCAACGAGACGGGCACGGTCACGGTCGACATCGACGTGTCCTTCGCGCGGCTGGACTTCAAGGCCATCGACAACGCGACCTTGTATCTCCAGGACAACAGCAATTTCGCGATCGGCAATGTCGGCGTGAAGATCGCCTCCTTCGTCGGCGATGTGGTCGAGGGGGCGGGCGAACTGGTCGCCGATCTCCTGTCTCGCCACGATGCGCGCCTGATCGATTTCGGCCATACCGGCACGGTGAATTTCGAGATCAACCGCATTTCGGTCAACAAGCGCTCGACCCTCGACATACTGAGCACGGTCGATGCGGATCAGGAGAAGGAACGCCTGCGCAGGCGACCGGAGCTGGATCCGGCGTATCGGATCGATCCCAGGGGCGTGCAGGGGCGCTGATCGGCGCAGACGCTCAGCGCAGCATCAGGACCAGGTGCTCCTGATCGTAGTAGCGATCACCGACCTTCTGGCCGCGCGGCTCGATTCCGAACAGGGCGAAGCCGAGCTTGGCGTAGAGCGCCTTGGCCGGATGGTTCAGGCTCGCGACCGTGGCAAGAAGCTGCTCGACCTCGCCGCGGGCGACGGTGATGACTTTGCGGACGACCGCCTCGCCGAGGCCCAGGCCGCGGGCGCTCTTCTTCACGTAGACGCCGAAAAGCTCGCCTTTATGCGCCTTCTTGATGCGGTCGAAGCGGCGAAATCCGGCGATCGCGGCGAGTTCGCCGTCGACGAAGGCGCCGAAGACCAGGCCCTCGTCCAGACGGCGTCCGATCTCGGCAAGCGAAAGGCCGGCCTCTTCCTCAAAGGCGGTGCCGAATTCGCAGGGGTGGTTGGCGAGACCCTCCAATCTCACGGCCTGAAACGCGGCGGCATCGGCGGCGGTGAGTTTTTTGACCTCTGGCATGGCAACGGCTCCGGAGCATTCGATCATCGAGAGGGCGGCGATCGATGTCCGGCGTCGGTCGGCGGCGCCGACGGGCGCAGGATGAGACACGGCTGCAGGGGCCAGGGTGACGGGATCGGCGGCGGGCAGGAGAGACATCGTTTCGATCATCACTTCGCCGGGTTTTTTTGAGGACCGGCAGACACGGGAAGGCGCGAAAAAGCGCCGCTCGGCAGGATCAGGCCTGCAAACGTCGCCCTGTACGTCGTCGGAGACGTATGGTGATGATCGACTTCATGAATGCAGCACTTACCGCCGAACGAGACACAGTGCAAGCCGATTTCGCCGATGGCGGCACATGCCCGTGTCAGGCAAGTCAACGCCGAGGGGCGTTCCCTCAGACGGAGCGGGTGATGCCGCCGTCGACGCGGATGTTCTGGCCGGTGATGTAGCCCGCGCCCTCGGAGGCCAGGAACGCGACGGTCGCCGAGATCTCGTCGGTTTTGCCGTAGCGCTCCATGGGAATGCGCGCCTTGAACGCCGGCTTTTCCGGCAGGCTGTCGATGAAGCCCGGGAGCACGTTGTTCATGCGGATGTTGTCGGCGGCGTATTTGTCCGCGAACAGCTTGGCGTAGGCGGCGAGGCCGGCGCGGAACACGCCCGAGGTCGGGAATGTCGGGTCGGGCTCGAAGGCGGCGAAGGTCGAGATGTTGACGATCGCGCCCGATTTCTGGCGCTGCATGATCGGCGTGACCAGCCGGGTCGGGCGGACGACGTTCAGGAAATAGACCTCCATTCCCTTGTGCCAGTCCTCGTCGGTGAGCTCGAGGATCGGCGCACGCGGACCGTGGCCGGCGCTGTTCACCAGGACGTCGATCCGTCCCCATTTGTCCACTGCCATGTCCACCAGCCGCTTCAGATCGTCGTTCGACTGGTTGGAGCCGGTGACGCCGATGCCGCCGAGCTCCTCGGCGAGCGCCTCGCCCTTGCCGGAGGAGGAGAGCACCGCGATGCGAAAGCCGTCCGCGGCGAGCCGCCGCGCGGCGCCAGCACCCATGCCGCTTCCGCCGGCGGTGACGATCGCGACCTTTTCCGATCCCATGGCAGGTTCCTTTTTTTCGATGTTCCGGTCTTACGCCAGGAGCGACGGCGTGAACAGAGGCCGTCGACGACGTGGAGGGCCCGTCAGATTGCCGTGACCGCGAAAACCCACTAGCTTGGCCGCCATCACCGGCACCGATCCAATATGGGGAAAGCGACATGGCGAAATGCGCCTTTATCGGCCTCGGAATCATGGGTTACCCGATGGCGGGACACCTTCAGGCGAAGGGGCATGACGTCACGGTCTTCAACCGGACCAAGGCCAAGGCCGACAAATGGGCCTCCGAACATGGCGGGTCGGCCGCGTCGACGCCGCGGGAGGCGGCGGAGGGCGCCGAGTTCGTCATGGCCTGCGTCGGCAATGACGACGACATCCGCTCGATCGCTTACGGCGACGACGGCCTGTTCGCCGGCATCCCCGACGGCGCCACCTTCGTCGACCACACGACGGCATCCGCGGATATCGCGCGGGAACTCGAAGCCCACGCCAAGGACAATGGCAAGAAATTCATCGACGCGCCGGTCTCGGGCGGCCAGGCGGGTGCCGAGAACGGGGTTCTCACCGTGATGTGCGGCGGCGAGCAGGCGGTGTTCGACGAGGCCAAGCCCGTGATCGACAGCTACGCCAAGGCGGTGACGCTGCTCGGTGACGCCGGTGCCGGCCAGATCTGCAAGATGGTCAACCAGATCTGCATCGCGGGTCTCGTCCAGGGACTCGCCGAGGCGATCAATTTCGGCCAGTGCGCCGGCATCGACATGGACAAGGTCCTGAACGTCATCGACAAGGGGGCCGCCCAGTCCTGGCAGATGGAGAACCGCGGCTCGACCATGGTCAAGGGTGAGTTCGACTTCGGCTTTCCCGTGGAATGGATGCGGAAGGACCTGAAGATCTGCCTTGAGGAAGCCAACCGCAACGGCGCACTTCTGCCGGTGACCGCCCTGGTGGACCAGTTCTACCACGAGGTCATCCACGCCGGCGGCGCGCGCTGGGATACCTCCAGCCTGATCCACCGCCTCAAAAAGTGAGGCCCGGACGCGGGCCGGCGTCGACCAAAGGACGGGCGGGCGACGGCCGTCCGTCTTCGAGGCTGAGCGTTGAAAAAAACGGGGGGTGACATGGAGACGAGACGGCTCGGTCGGACGGATCTTCGGGTTTCGCTGCTGACCTTTGGATGCGGGGCGGTCGGCGGGCTGATGACCAAGGGGGAAGACCGCGATCAGGATCGCGCCGTCGCCTGGGCGCGGGACAATGGCATCAATCATTTCGACACGGCGCCGCTCTATGGCAACGGCGCGTCGGAGACCAATCTCGGGCGGGCTCTCGGCAAGAACCGCGAGGGCGTCGTGGTCAGCACCAAGGTGCGGCTGGCGGCCGGCGATCGTGGCAAGGCCGGGGCGGTGATCCGCGCGTCGATCGAGGCGAGCCTTAAGCGGCTGCGCCAGGACCATGTCGATCTCTTCCAGTTGCACAACACGCTGGCGCCGTCGCCGTCCGACGACGCCATGAGCGTCGAGGAGGTGCTGAGCGACGTCCTCCCGGTATTCGAAAAGCTGCGCGACGAGGGCAAGACGCGCTTTCTCGGTTTCACCGCCAATGGCGACACCGCAGCACTCCACCGTCTGGTCCGATCGAAGCGCTTCGACACCGCACAGGTTTTCTATAACGTCCTGACTCCGTCCGCCGGCGAGCCGGTCGCCGAGGACTATCCCGGCCAGGATTTTCGGCAGCTCCTGAGCGCCGCCGCCGAGGAGGACGTCGGCACGATCGGCGTGCGTGTCCTGGCCGGCGGCGCCCTTTCGGGGGAGGAGACACGGCACCCGCTCGGCATGCAGACCGTCGCCCCGATCGGCTCCGGCCGGGACTACGCCGCCGACGTCGCCCGGGCGAGGCGCTTCAGCCCGGTCATCGACGCCGGCCATGCAGATAGCCTGCCCGAGCTCGCGATCCGCTACGTCATCGCCAATGCCGCGCTGTCCACGACCGAGATCGGCATCGCGACCCTCGACGAACTGCAACAGGCCGCCGCCGCGATCGACAAGGGACCGTTGCCATCCGAGGCGCTGGCTCAGGTCGACGAGATCCGTGCCGGGTTCGTCGGTGAGTCGCGCTGAGCCAGGGGCGCCAGACGCCGAACGGAGGACGGAGTTCCTCTAGAACACCATCGCGTTGACGATGTCGTGTTACCAAGTGTTACCTGGTGGGATAGCTCATGGCTCTAGAACACCATCGCGTTGACGATGTCGTGTTACCAAGTGTTACCTGGTGGGATAGCTCATGGCTGTTCGCTCGTCCGTCGCCTTCACCGACGAGCCCGATCGCGCAGCACTGTGCAATGATGTCATGCCAGGCCTCCATATCGCCCTGTTCCGACATTCCGGCGTCATTTCCTGTTTCGTTGACGACACCCGCAAGGAAGTCTTCGTTCTCGGACTCTTCTATGGCGGGCAGGAATGGGATCGGCATATGCTGACGCGGCGTTAGGTCGAGGGTCCGCTTTCTGCAGTATTTGTGTCGCCGCCGAAGCTCTCGAGATTCTCGCCCTTTGTGCCAGGAGCCATCACTACCCGCTTTGTAGCAATGTGCTATTGATTTGGATCAAGGAATGTTCCGGCCGCGCGTTTCATTGTCTTTGATACCAATTACTGCACCTTGCTCATTCATTTCATCCTTGACGCATTGTCACGGGCAAACAGGAGAAGGCTGGGAAAACGGTTTGATCCGGGCGAGCCATCTCGAACTAGCGGTCGCCGCCTACACCAAGCACGGGGACACAAACTGATATGGAAGAAAAACGTGAAGACCTGATCTCAGAGAAGCGAAAGGAATTGCTTCAGCGACTAGTGGAAGAGCTTAGTCGAGAGCACGTTGACTTCTATTACAAGCCGACCACCGAAATTGCTTCTATACTGAGAAGCTACATAGATGACAAAACGAAGCTCTCAGTCGAAGAAAGAAAGTTGCTGGAACCGCTGAGCCAACATGACATCCAAGTGGTGCTTAGTTTGCACTAGCGCTGGGTGAGCGTTTACCTGAGCTGGCTGTTTGCGTTGAAACGACAATCAAGGAAAGCGTCGGCCCCAGAGTAACATCCATAGTTGGGGTGGCTCTACGGTCAGCTCTCGCTGGACGTCCAGGCCTTGCTCCCATTTTCTGCCGCAAGGTTGATGGCAAGGTCGTGCTAAATTACGGTTCAGAAAATCCACCAAAGCGGGGCAGGTCCACTCAGCATCTGGGCCATGCGGCGGGCTAGCTCCAGCAATGTTGATTCTTTGATACCAAGCACCTTGCTCATTCATCAAAGCCATGCGCCGCCTACACCAAGCACGGGGACACAAACTGATATGGAAGAAAAACGTGAAGACCTGAAAATCTTAGTTTGCACCAAAGCGGGGCAGGTCCACTCAGCATCTGGGAGCTCCATCTTGATTCAGCTCAAATGCGACGTTGTGCAGCGTTCAAGGCCTGCCTTGGGCAAGCTACAGGCTGGCGTGCCGCATCAGGATTTCAAGTGGAATCGGGTTCACATGGTCAAATTCGGCAGTCGACTGAGCCTCCTGCAATCCGACTTGAGAAACTAACTTTAGTCGCAATCCGAAAATCGGCGTTTCCACACAGCCAGGGTCAGAAGCAGCGTTCGGAGTTGGAACCGGTGTGACCGCTCCGGCCAGGAAAGCCGCCATTTCTTCCCACGAGCCTGACCAACCTCCGCTCGTGGGAAAATTAGTCGTCCGGGCCCGGCAACACGGACCGCCCCGCCGGCCTCGGGCAAGTTCAGGCAGCAGCGCCCCGCTGCCGGAAGGGGTGGGCGGGGTAGGTGCCTAGTTCCTCGACGGAGTGGGAGAAAAAACGGAGTTCGGCCATGGCGTTCTTGACGCCGGTTTCGGCGGGGTGGCCGAGGATTTCGGCATAGAACTGGGCCTGGTTGAACTCGGCGTCGACATAGCTTTCGAGCTTCAGCATGTTGACGCCGTTGGTGGCGAAGCCGCCGAGCGCCTTGTAGAGGGCGGCGGGCACGCTTTGCACCTGGAAGAAGAAGCTCATGATGGTAGGGCGCTCGGGATCGTAGTCCGGGGTGATCGGTTCGCGCGAGAGGATGACGAAGCGGGTGGTGTTGTGGTCGGCGTCCTCGATGTCGGAACGCAGGATTTCGAGGCCGTGGATCCTGGCCGCGAGGCGGGATGCGATCGCGGCCTGGGAAGAGTCTCCCGTGCGTGCGACCTCGGCGGCGGCGCCTGCGGTGTCGGCGTGCACCTTCGCCCTGACCGGTAGCTCGCGGAGGAGCTTTCGGCACTGGTTGAGGGCATGGACGTGCGAGTGGACCACGCGCAGCTGCTCTACCGGCGTTCCGGGCAGGACCAGGAGGTGGTGGTTCACCCGCTGGAAATGCTCGCCGACGATGTGCAGGCCGGAGCGCGGCATGAGGTGATGGACGTCGGCGACGCGGCCGGCGACCGAATTGTCGATGGCGATCATGGCGCGCTCGGTGCGGCCCTCGCTGACGGCGGTGAAGGCGTCATCGAAGGTCTCGGCGGGGATCGCCTCCATCTCCGGGCAGGCCTGCTGGCAGGCCATGTGGGAATAGGCGCCGGGCTGGCCCTGAAAGGCGATCTTGAGGCGCTTTTCGCCGGCGGGCGAGGTCTCGGCGGGGTCGGCTTCGGAGGCGCCGGCGAGCTGGTCCATGGTGGGTGACGTCTCGTGGTTGGATATCGCGCGCGGCCCGGCCGGTCAGCCTCCGGTCCCGCCCAGAAGTCGCCTGGCCTCGGCGAGCTGATCCGGAGTATCGACGCCGAGCGGAACGGTGTCAACGCGAGCGACGCCGACGGTCATGCCGTGTTCGAGGGCGCGCAGCTGCTCCAGCCGCTCGCGGCGTTCCAGCGGGCTCGGCGGCAGGGCCGCGAAGCGTTCGAGAGCGTTACGCCGATACGCATAGATGCCGATATGGTGGTAGACCGGGCCCGGGCCGGAGGGTGCTGTCGCGCGGGTGAAATAGAGGGCGCGGCCGACCTCCGTTCTGCCGTCGCCGGCGTCCGGCTGGAAGGCGACGATCGCCTTCACGACGTTGGGGTCCTCGCGCTCGGCCGCGTCGGTCGTGGCGACGGCAAGCGTGCCGATGTCGCTGTCGAGCAGGTCGAGCGGGCGGAGCACGGTGCGCAGCAGCGCGGGATCGATGGTCGGCAGGTCGCCCTGGAGATTGACCACGCGGCGAAAGCGGTGCGCGGCGTCGATCTCGGTCAGCGCCTGGGTGATGCGGTCGCTGCCGGAGGGCAGCGCCGGGTCGGTCATGATCGCCTCGCCGCCGTGGTCGGCGACGGCTTCGACGATCTCCTGGTCGCCCGCGGCCACCAGCACCGGGCCGACGTCCGCCTCCATCGCGCGCTTCCAGACCTGAACGATCATCGGCAGGCCGGCAATGTCGGCGAGCGGCTTTCGCGGGAGGCGAGAGGAGGCGAGTCTGGCCGGGATCATGACGATGGTGTCGGAGGCGGTGGGGGCGGGCACGGACTGCATTCCTTTTCGATGCGGGAGCGCCCGACCTCGGCTTGGAGGGGCGTCGTTCATGGGACAAACTGCCGCGATGATCGGCCGCTGCATAAAACAAGGCTTGCAGGCATCGGTCAAAATCTGTTTACCGTCACAAGCTATAATGCACTTCAACCGCGCAGGCAGATGGCTTCGCTATGGCAGGTTCGCTCGAAACCAACAAGATTCTCGCCGCACTGCTCACCGCCGGCATCTTTGCATCCGGCGCCGGGGTGATGTCGCGCATCATCTACCACCCGACCGCACCTGAGGAACCCTCCTATGTGATCGAGGTGGCGGAAGGCGGCGAGAGCGGCGGCGGCGAAGAGGCGGTGCCGATCGCGAACCTTCTGGCGAGCGCGGACCCGGCCAGTGGTGAGACCGGCGCCAAGAAATGCGCGGCCTGCCACACCTTCGAGGAGGGCGGGGAGAACAAGATCGGCCCCAATCTATACGGCGTGATCGGCCGTGGGATCGGCTCGGTCGGCGGCTTTGCCTATTCGGACGCGATGGCCGGCCATGGCGGCGAGTGGGACTACGATTCCATGGACGCCTTCCTCGCCAATCCCAAGGGCTACGTCGCCGGCACCAAGATGGCGTTCGCCGGCGTCCGGAGTGCCGAGGACCGCGCCGATCTGATCGTCTATCTGCGCTCGCTCGCCGCCGATCCGCTGCCGCTGCCGGAAGCCGAAGCGGTGGAGGAGCCCGAGGCGGAGGCCGCGGAAGGCGATGCGGCCGAGGAGACCGGCGGTGGCGAGAGCGAGACGGAAAGCGCCGATTCAGGCGAAGCGCCGGAAGACGCCGCTCAGGAAGACACCGCTCAGGAAGATACTGGCGCAGAAGATGCGGCCGAGCAGGCGGAAGGCGATGTGGCGGCCGCTGGCGAGGCGGCTGAGGGCGTGGCCGAAGAGGCTGCGGACGCGGCTGGCGAGGTGGCGGAAACGGCCGAAGAGGTGGTGGACGACGCTCAGGACGCTGCGACGGAAACTGCCGAGGCTGCCACGGATACGGTTGCCGAAGGCGCTGAGGCCGCGGGCGATGCGGCGGCGGACGCCGCAGACGCGGTCGAGGGCGCTGTCGAGGGTGCGGAAGAGCAGGCCGCGGACGCGGCGGAAGCGGTGAGCGATGCGGCGGGCGACGCTGCCGATGCCGCTGAAGAGACGGTTGCCGCCGCCAGCGACCCTGCCGCGGATGCCGCAGGCGATACGGCTGCTGCGGCCGGTGCCGCGGCTGGCGGGCTGGTCGCCATGATCGCCGAAGGCGACGTCGCCAAGGGCGAGAAGGTGTCGAAGAAGTGCAAAGCCTGCCACGTGTTTGAAGAGGGCGGCAAGAACAGGCTCGGCCCGGTGCTCTGGGACGTGGTCGGCCGCGAGGTCGGCTCGTACGAAGGCTTCAAGTATTCCGGCGCCATGCAGGAGATGGGCGGCGAGTGGACTTACGAGAATCTCGACCAGTTCCTGGCGGCGCCGAAGGAATTCATGCCCGGCACCAAGATGGTGTTCGCAGGCGTGAAGTCGGAGCAGGACCGGGCGGATCTCATCGCCTATCTGCGCACGCTCGCCGCCGAGCCGGCGCCGCTCGCCGACGGCGGCTGATCCGGTCCGGGGATGCCGGCGGGCAGGCTCGAGCCTGAAAGCCTTCTGGCCTTCGCCGGACGGCTGGCCGATGCGGCCGGCGAGGTGATCCGACCCTATTTCCGATCGAAGATCGCGATCGATCAGAAGGCCGACGATAGTCCGGTGACCGTCGCCGACCGCGAGGCCGAGCAGGTCATGCGGCGGCTGATCGAGGAGAGCTACCCCGATCACGGCATCGAAGGCGAGGAGTTCGGCGCGGTCCGCCTCGATGCCGACCATGTCTGGCACCTCGATCCGATCGACGGCACCAAGTCCTTCATCACCGGGCGTCCACTGTTCGGCACGCTGGTGAGCGCCGCCCGCCACGGACGACCCTTGGTCGGTGTGATCGATCACTGCATGCTGAGGGAGCGATGGACCGGCGGCGAGGGCATGGTCAGTCGCTGGAACGGCGCCGAGGTGGCCGTACGCGCCTGCGAGCGCCTTGCCGACGCCGTGCTCTACGTAACCTCGCCCCGGATGTTCCGGCAGCCCGGCGAGGCCGAAGCCTTCGGCCGGATCGAAGACAGGGTGGCACTGCCCATGTATGGCGGCGATTGCTACGCCTATGGCCAGCTCGCCATGGGCTACGCCGACATCATCGTCGAGGCCGATCTCGACACCCACGACTATCTGGCGCTGGTGCCGGTGGTCGAGGGTGCCGGCGGCGTGATCACGGACTGGGAGGGCAGGGCGCTGGGCCCGAGCTCGGACGGCCGCGTCCTCGCCGCCGGCGACCGGCGGGTCCACGCCGAGGCGCTGGCCCTGCTCGCCCCCAACTGACCGACGACACCTGACCGGGAAGGGCGACGCCGGGGCCTGCGCGTTCGTCTGCACGTCATGGACAGAAAGACAGGAACCGTTCATCACAGGTCCGGCAGAATGCGCCTTCAGACCGAACGGCCGGAGTGTCACGCGAGGACGCCACGGCGAAGACGGAGGAAACGATGTCGGGAAAGCCCGTTGCCGCCCTGGTGGCGGCGCATCTTATGGTCGGCTGTGCCGCCAGTGACGGCAGCCTGACCCGCATGCAGGGCGCCGGTGCGGGTGCAGCGCTCGGTGCCGGTGTCGGGGCGCTGATCGGCGACAGCACTGAGAGCACCCTGATCGGCGCCGCGGCCGGTGGGCTGGCGGGCCTCGCCGTCGGCGATGCCGTCGCCAGGAAGAAGGCGGGTTATGCCTCGACCGAGGCGATGATCGTCGCGGAGCGCAACATCGCCGCGCGCAAGGCGGACGAGCTGGACGCCTACAATGCCGCTCTGGAGCGTGACATCGAAGGGCTCGACAACGACATTCTGGCACTCGAGAGCAAGCTCCATGACGGACGTTCGCGACATGCAGCGAGTGTCGAATTGGCAAGACGCGCCGCCGCGGATCTGGATCAGGCGAGGCACCGTCTCGCCGAGGTCAATCAGGAGATCGACATCAGTCGTGATCTCTACGAGCAGGTGCTCGCGACGAGCGAGCCGGTCGATCTCGTCGAGTGGGATCGAAGGATCCGCGAGCTCGAGCGCCGGCGCGACGAGCTGGTCACGCTGATCGGCGATCTCGAAGCAAGCTCGCGGCGGGTCGCATGAGAGGTGATGTGAGGACACATGGTGGCGGAATTCTTGGCATGAGAGCGCTGCTGCCGGCGCTCGGTATCGCCGCCGCACTCGCAGCCTGCACCACCGACGATCCACGCGAAGGCGGTCTGGTCGGCGGTCTCGTCGGTCTCGGCAGCGGCACCTATGAACGTCGTATCGTCGAGGAGACCGAGGCGCTCGAGACGGAGAAGCTTCGGCATCGGGACGAGGCCGAAGCGCATGCGATGCTCAGCCGGGACCGGAGTGAACGGCGCGAGCTGGCGGCGGAACTCGAGCTCGAGCTTTCGGCGCTGCACGAGCAGGTGGACAAGCTGGACGTCGAAATCGCGGCCCTTCGGCGTCGGGAGGCGGTGACCCAGGACGACGTGGCGAAGGCCGAGGCCGACGTGGCGGCGCTGCTGGACGACATCGACCGGATCGAGGCGGAACGCGATGCCGATGAGCGGGCGAGAGCACTCGGCGCGGACGCCGGGAGAGAGAGTGATCCCGCGGCGTTCGGCGAGCCGCCCAAGGAGCAGGTGAGCGATCTTCGCGCCTATATCGACAGGCTCCAGAAAGCGATCGATGCGCTGAAGGAGACGCGCGAGCGGCATGCCGGCGAGGCGGAGATGAATTGACAGCCGGGCCATCGTCCGCGGGCATTTTGCTGCGGCCGGATCACCCCCTTTGTTCTCCGGGAGGTTAAGCTTTTCTCAACTCTTGCCTGCCATGATCCATCCTGGTCCATGCGACCCTGGGAATCCGGGCCTCGCCAACTTTTTTGCGGGCGGACGGATTCCCAGGGTCGCATGGACCGGCAACAAGTGTCGCCGACAAAGGTAAGTGCCGTGTGAAGGCAGATGGAAAAAGAGGAGCGGCGTCCGTCGGTTCGTCACGCTTCCGGCAAAGGGTCGATGTCCAGGCAGCCTGGTATCAGAAAGCCTCCCGCTCCAGGCGTTTTCGGCGTTCGGTCTGCTGTCGCTCGTCGATCGGGAAATGCCAGACCAGCGCGGTCGCGGCGAGCTTGATGGCGACCGGCAGCAGGCCGTAGAGCAGAGCGAGGCCGAGGAGCGCGCCCGGGCCGTTGGCGCCGCCTGCCTGATAACCGATCAGATCGAGGACCGGAAAGGCGATGCCGATGGCGAGCGCCAGGGAAATCTTGGTCGCCATGCTCCAGAGGGCGAAGAAGAGCCCGGTGCGCTGGCGGCCGCTTTCCTGGCGGTCGAGATCGACGACATCGGCTTGAATCGAGGCGGGCAGCGCCATGTCCGCGCCAAGCGACAGGCCGGAGAGCCCGGCGACGATGGCAAACGCCAGCACGTCGCCCTCGCCCAGGAAGGGTGCCCAGGCGAACATCGCCGCGGCCCAGAGCATCGCGGCCGCCCAGGCGCGATGCTTGCCGATCATGCGGCTGATGCGGAGCCAGATCGGAATGCCGGTGATGCCCGCCAGGAAGTAGAGCAAGAGGAGCGGCCCCGAAGCGCTGCCCGCCTTCAGGACGTCGCCGACGAACATGAAGAACAGGGTCGCGGGCAGGCCGTTGGCGATGCCGTTCAGGACATAGGCCGATAGCAGGCGAAGGAAGGGGCCGTTCCGCCAGGCGATGCGCAGCCCCTCGGTGAACGGCAGCGGGCGAGTCTCGGTTGGTCTTGGTTCCGGCGTCGAGATCAGAACGAGCAGGAGAAGGATCGGCGTCAGGACCGCCATGCTCCAGCCGAGAACGCGAAGCACCTCGCCGCGTTCCCGATCGGCGTCCAGGCCGAGGAGGACGGGCAGGGCGGCGGCGAGCACGATGCCGGCGACCACGAAGCCCTCGCGGGCGCCGGTGATGCGGCTGCGTTCGTGATAGTCGCCCGACAGTTCGGCGCCGAGCGCCGTGAAAGGCAGGATCATCATGGTCCAGCCGAGATAGGCGAGCGATGTCCAGAGGAAGAGATCGAGCGCGCCGGCACCGTCCCGAGGCACGAACAGCATCAAGCTCGCGACCACGAGCAGCGGACAGGCCCCAACCATCCAGGGGCGCCGCCGGCCGAACCTTGTCCTGGTGCGGTCCGAGAGTTCACCGATGATCGGATCGGTGAGCGTGTCCATGAGCCGGGCGACGAAGAGCACCAGGCCGACCGTGGTCAGGCCGATGCCGACGTCTTCGGCGTAGAAGGGCGGCAGGTAGACGTAGAGCGGCAGGTTGAGGGCGGCGAGCGGCAGGCCGAGAGCGCCGTAGCCGATGAGCCTTCGACCCGTCAGCGCCGGCACGTCAGGCAAGGCCTCGCCTTTCGTTTTCAGGTCTGCGACTCCGGTGGGCATATGCGATGGTGCCGCCGCCACCAATCGTCCGCTGACGATGCATCAGGCGGCCTCGCATTTCACGATGTTCGACCACCGGATCAGTAATGATGGGGCGGCGTCCAGTCTTCCATGAACGCGCCGAGCCAGCCGGTGTGATAGTCGCCCTCGGCGAATTCGGGATCGTCGCAGATCGCCTGCAGCAGGGGGATGCCGGTCTTGACGCCGTCGATCACATATTCGGCGAGCGCCCGTCGCAGGCGCCGCAGGCAGGCCTCCCGCGACTGGTCGTGAACGATCAGCTTGGCGATCAGGCTGTCGTAATAGGGCGGCACCTTGGCGCCGGCATAGAGGGCGCTGTCGACCCGCACGCCAGGGCCGCCCGGCGGATGATAGGTGTGGACCGTGCCGGGTGCCGGGGTCAGCGTACCGGGATCTTCGGCGTTCACGCGGCATTCGATCGCATGGCCTTCATAGCGGACGTCCGCCTGGCTGATCGCGAGCGGCAGGTTTTTCGCCACGTGGAGCTGCGCGCGCACGAGGTCGACTCCGGTGATCATCTCGGTGACCGGGTGCTCGACCTGGAGGCGCGTGTTCATCTCGATGAAGTAGAACCGGCCGTCCTCGTACAGGAACTCGATGGTGCCGACGCCGTGATAGCCGAGATCGGTGATCGCGCTGCTGACGGTCTCGCCGATCTCGCTCCTGAGCGTATCGTCGATCACCGGCGACCTCGCCTCCTCGACGAGCTTCTGGTGACGGCGCTGCAGCGAACAGTCCCGCTCGCCCAGATGCACGGCATGGCCGTGATGATCGGCAAGGACCTGGATCTCGATGTGGCGGGGACGCTCCAGAAACTTTTCGAGATAGACGCGGTCGTCGCCGAAGCCGGCCTGGGCTTCGCGCCTTGCCATGCGCAGACCGTCATGCAGCTCGCGCTGGTTCCTGGCCACGGTCATGCCGCGTCCGCCGCCGCCCGATACCGCCTTGATCAGCACGGGATAGCCGATTTCCGTCGCCGCCGCCTCCGCTTCCGCATCGCTGGTCACGGGGCCGTCGGTGCCGGGAACGACGGGCACGCCGCGACGTTTCATGGTCTCCTTCGCCTGGATCTTGTCGCCCATCAGCCGGATGTGATCGGGCGACGGGCCGATGAAGGTGATGCCGTGCTCGATCACCATCTCCGCGAAGTCGGCGTTCTCGGCGAGGAAGCCGTAGCCGGGATGGATGGCGTTGGCGCCGGAGATCTCCGCAGCCGCGAGGATCGCCACCTTGTTCAGATAGGATTCACCCGCGGCAGGCGGCCCGATGCAGACGCTGGCGTCGGCGAGCCTGGCGTGCATGGCGTCGGCATCCGCGGTCGAATGGACGGCGACCGTCTCGATGCCCATTTCGCGGCAGGCACGGATGACCCGGAGGGCGATTTCGCCGCGATTGGCGATGAGAACCTTGTCGATCATGGGAGGGCCGCGTTTCCGGCGATCAGTCGATGATCAGGAGGAGTTCGTCATATTCGACCGGGTCGCCATTGGTGACCATGATCGACGCGACGCGGCCGCTTCTCGGCGCCCTGATCGGGTTCATGACCTTCATCGCCTCGACGATCAGGAGCGTCTGCCCCTCGGTGACCTCGCCGCCGACGGTGACGAAGGGATCGGCGCCGGGTTCGGGCGTGAGATAGGCGGTGCCGACCATCGGCGCGCGCACGCCGCCCGGATGGTCGGCGTCGGCAGCCCTGGCGGGGGCCGGCTCGGACGCAACGGGCGCCGGCGCCGGTGCGGGCGCCATGGCCGCTGCGGCCGGCAGGCTGGCGGCGACGGGTGCGGGCTGCTTGGCCACGCGAATGCGCGCTTCGCCCTCGCTGAGCTCGATCTCGGTAAGCCCGGTCCGCTGCAGAAGCTCGGCCAGCTTTTCGATCAGTGCGGTATCGACGTTCAAGGGACCTTTGACCTCCTCACGCCCATCGTCATCGGGCGGCTCCGAATGCTTCAGCGACAACGTCATCGACTATGTCTCCGCCTCCAGCAGGCTCGCGATGGCGTCCAGGGCCAGCTCGTAGCCCTTGACCCCGAGGCCGCAAATCACGCCCCTGGCCACGAGCGAAACGTAGGATCGATGTCTGAAATCCTCACGCCGATGAATATTCGATAGATGCACCTCGATGATCGGAACTTCAAGAAAGCGAAGCGCGTCGTGGAGGGCGACGGAGGTGTGGGTGTAGGCGCCGGGATTGATCACCAGCGCTTCGAACCGGCCTGCAGCCTCCTGCACCCAGGTGACCAGCTCGCCCTCGACATTGCTCTGCCGGCAGGTGACCTCGAGCCCGAGCTTTTCGCCCCCGCGCACGCAGATCGCCTCGACATCCGCGAGCGTCTCGGAGCCGTAGATGGCGGGTTCGCGCCGGCCGAGCAGATTGAGATTGGGCCCGTTCAGGACCAGGACGGGCCGGCTCATGAAGCCCCGTGTTTCGACATGACCCTCGATCTCCAAAGATCGCTGGTATTTAGCGCTTAAGCCCGGTTTTGGCAATCGAGGACGTCCGGGCGTGGGAACGCCGACGCCTCAGGCCTCGGGATCGAACGGCGCCCAGCCGCGCTCGGTGAGCTTTTCCAAGGGTTTGAAGCGCGCCTTGTAGTCCATTTTCGAGCTCGCCTCGATCCAGTAGCCGAGATAGGCGTAGGGAAGATCGAGCGCCTGCGCGCGCTGGACGTGCCAGAGGATGATCAGGGTGCCGAGCGAGCGCTTTCCCTCGTCCGGATCGAAGAATTTGTACACGCCGGAAAGGCCGCTGGTCACCCGGTCGGTGATGCTGACGCCGATCAGGCTTCGGTCCTCGCGACGCCATTCGACGATCACGCTGCCCTCCGGGCAGTCCTCGACCATCGATCGGTATTCGTTCCAGCCCATCGCCGTCATGCCGCCGTCGGCATGGCGCTTGTCGAGATAGCGGCGAAACAGGTTGAACTGCTCTTCGGTCGCGCGCGGTGGTTTTTCCTCGACCTCGAGATCGGCGTTCTGACGAAGGGTCCGCCGCCAGCTCCGCGTGAAGGCGAATCTCGCCACGGGAATACGGATCGGCACGCAGGCCTGGCAACCCGGGCAGGTCGGGCGATAGGCGTAGGTCTGGGATCGCCTGAAGCCGGCCAGCACCAGGCGGTCATGGTCGTCGCCACCGATGTCGGCGCCGAGCGGCCGCACCAGCCGGCGCTCCTGCCGCCCGTCCAGATAGGGGCAGGGTGCGAGCTCCGTGCTGAAAAAAACCTTCATCGGGCGACGCTCGGCCATGGTTCGGGTGGCGACCATCCCATCATATCGCGTCACGGGTGCGGGCGAACAAGGAGGGCGGTCCAAGAGATTTTTCTCCGACGATCGTCGCCGCCCGCAAAGACGGTTGACCGGCCGGCCATCCTCAGCCGACTGTAGCGTCCTGGTTCGCCGCCATCATCGACCGCGGGAGCGCCCATGGACGAAAAGACACTGGAGGTCGACGGTCCCGATCGTCGCTACCGTCTGGGTTACACCACCTTCGGCCGGCCCGACGCCGGCCGCACCGTGATCTGCGTGCATGGGCTGACTCGGAATAGTCGGGATTTCGACGCGCTCGCCGGGGCGCTGGCGGATGAGGCCTACGTCGTCTGTCCGGACGTGGTCGGCCGCGGACGGAGCGACTGGCTCGAGGATCCCGCGGCCTATGGGGTGCCGACCTATGCCGGTCACATGCTCCAGCTGGTCCGGCATCTCGGCGTGGACGAGGTGGACTGGGTCGGCACCTCCATGGGTGGGCTGATCGGCATGGGCGTCGCCGCGCTCGAAGACCACCCGATCCGCCGCCTGGTGCTGAACGACGTCGGCCCGTTCATTCCCAAAGCCGCCCTGGAGCGCATCGGGACCTATCTCGGTCTGGATCTTTCCTTCGAGGACATGGCCGCGCTCGAGGCGCATCTCCGCCAGATCCACGCGCCATTCGGTCCGCTGACCGACGAACAATGGGCACATCTCGCGAGGCACAGCGCGAGGGTGCGGGAAGACGGCAAGGTGATGCTCGGCTACGATCCGAAGATCGCAACACCGTTCAAGGCGGAAGGACCCGTCGAGGATCTCGATCTCTGGGCGCTCTGGGACGGCATTCGTTGCCCGACGATGGTGCTCAGGGGGGCGGACAGCGATCTCCTGCTCGCCGACACTGCGCGGTCGATGACCGAACGCGGGCCGAAGGCGAAGCTGGTGGCGTTCGACGGCGTCGGCCATGCGCCGGCGCTGATGGATCCGGCGCAGATCGAAGTGGTGAAAGAGTGGCTTTTCGGCGCGGACGATGGCGCCGCGGCGAAGGCCGGCAAGGGAGATTGACGTGACTGCCGCTATGACGACGAAGACAGTGGGGTCATCGACCCTAACCGTGCCTCCAGTTTGCTTCGGCACCAGCTCGCTCGGCGACATGCCCAACACTTATGGCTACAGCGTCGACGAGGAGCGGGCGAAGGCGACCGTGCGTGCCGTGTTCGACGGTCCGGCGAAGTTCATCGACACGTCCAGGAACTACGGCGCCGGGCGGAGCGAGCAGCGGGTCGGCGACGTGATCAGGGAACGGGGCGGGCTAGCCGACGGCGTGATCGTCTCCACCAAGCTCGACCGCGACATGGAGAGCCGCCGCTTCGACGCTGCCCGTGCTAGAAAATCGCTCGAGGAGAGCCTGAAGGCGCTGAACCTGGATCGCGTGCATCTCCTCCACCTCCACGATCCCGAATACGCCGCCGATCTCGACGACATCACGAAAAAAGGCGGCGCGCTCGACGAGCTGATGAAGATCAAGGAGGAGGGGCTTTGCGACGCCGTCGGCCTCGCCGCCGGGCGCACCGACATCATGATCCCGATCCTGAAGGATTGGGATTTCGACGCGCTGATCACCCACAACCGCTTCACCCTGGTCAACCGCCATGCTCTGCCGATGCTCGACCTCGCCATGGACAGAAACATCGCCGTGCTGAACGCGGCCCCTTATGCCGGTGGCGTGTTCGCCAAGGGCTCCGCCAACCACGCGCGCTATGTCTACCAGGAGGCCAGCGAGGAGGTGCTGAAGCCGGTGAGGCGCATTGAGGCGATCTGTGCGGAGCACGACATCCCGCCGGGCGCGCTCGCCCTTCAGTTCTCCATGCGCGACCCGCGTGTCACCTCGACGATCTGCGGCGTCAGCAAACCGGAGCGCGTGCAGCAGACCCTCGACTGGGCCAGCCATTCGATCCCCGACGAGGTCTGGGACGAGGTGGCGGGGCTCGATTACAGCACCGACGATCCCGAGGCGACGCGGGTCTACGAGCCTGATTGATCGGGGTGCGTTGTCGCCGGCAGGTCTGCAGGCTAATCAGGAGCTGTCGCCGACGGGCACGGCTCGCGGCTGCCATTTGAAGGAATCGTCCGGCAACTTCTTGCCTTTGACCTTGTCGAGGAGCTTGGCCGCACCGGTCTCGTCGAGACCTCGTCCGACGACCACGGCATAATGCGGGCTGTCCAGGTCGACCGGGCCGTCCAGCTCGAAATGCACGTCCGGCCAGGCGTTCTGGAAGTAGCGCAGCCGCTGCCATCCCTCGTCCTCGTAGCGTGGCGACGCGACGATCACGGACAAGCGCTGCGGCGCCTCCCCGACCGTCGGTGCGGCTGGCTCGCGATACCAGTCCCCCCGCCACTGGTGCCGGTCGGACAGCATGGACTCGCGTTCGATGCGCTCGATTTCGGCGTCGATCCCGGCCGGTTTCTCCACGGGCGCACCGTCGCTAGCGACGCCGTTGACATAGGCCTCGAGGTCGTCGCTCGAGGGGGCGGCGGGCTGCAGCACGTATTCCAGAAACACCCGGCGCACGGCGCGCCTTCTGTCATTGGGCGCCATGTCCGAATCGAGAAGCATGAGCTGGCATTGCAGCGTCAGATAGGTGAGCTTGGCGAGAAGCTGGTCCGGGCGATCCGTGTAGTCTTCCAGGATCGCCTCCTCGTTGAACAGCGCCTCGTCTGCCACTTTCAGTCCGTGCAGGCCGAGCGCCGCGCTGAAACGCCCGAGCAGCCGTCCGGCCAGGGCTTTCGTCTGCGCCCGTTCGAGATGGGCGCCGGGCAGCGCGCCCGGGCATTCGATGACCTGGGCCGAAGCGGCGGGGGCGGCGATCAAGACGAAATAGAACAGAAAAGCCTGAAATCGGCCCATCAACAACCTCTCCCTGAAAGACAACACCTTGTTCGAACAGCGGTTCTGCTCCTGCCGCTTTCCTCCCCTCTAGCACAGACAACGCGGATGTCGAAGCGCCCATGAAACCCTGCATTGATAGCTCGCTGGAATAGCCTGACCGGTCGCGTGGACCGGACGAAGGATCTGTGATAGCTCGAAATTCCAGGACTGACGTGACCATCGATGGGTTTCTCGCCATGACGTTTTCGATCGTCGGCCGCTGCGCGCGCACCGGCATGTTCGGGCTCGCCGTGTCCTCCTCCTCGCCGGCGGTGGCGGCGCGCTGCGCCCATGCGCGCGCCGGAGTCGGCGCCGTGTCGACCCAGAACGTCACCGACCCGGCCCTGGGGCCGCGCGGCCTGGATCTCATGGCTGCAGGACGCTCGGCACGGGCCGCGCTCGACAAGATCGTCGGGACCGCGGACCATATCGAGCATCGCCAGCTGATCGCGATCGACGCCGAAGGGCGGACCGCCGTTTTTTCCGGTGCGCGCACGCTCGGTGTCTACGCGGCGGCCGAGGGCGCCGATGCAGCGGCAGCCGGCAATCTTCTGAAAAGCGAGCTGGTGCCCGCCGCCATGGTGGAGGCGTTCGCCGAAAGCCCGGGCGACCATATCGGCGATCGCCTGCTCGCCGCCATGATTGCCGCGCGAGAAACCGGCGGCGAGGAGGGGCCGGTGCATTCGATTGGCATGCTGATCGTCGACCGCGTTTCCTGGCCGGTCGCCGATCTCAGGATCGACTGGACCGAGGACGACCCGATCGAGGGCCTCGGCGCGATCTGGGCCCTCTACAAGCCGCAGATTGACGCCTACGTCACCCGCGCCCTCGATCCCGACGCTGCCCCAAGCTACGGCGTCCCCGGCGATTTGGCGTCGCCAACCGATTCACCTGACGGAGTCTAGCCGGCCAGGGCCTTCGTCAGCGCGCTGTCGGGGTCGGAGAGGTCGAGGATCACGTTGAAATGGTTCTTGTCCTTCGCCTCGACCGCCTCGGCGCGGGCACCCAGGAGGGACCAGTTGAGCGCGAGCTGACGGTTCTGATGGCGAAAGGACGGCAGCTCGTCGGCGCCGGCCCAGCAGATCAGGTCGACATCGTCGATCGGCTCCAGAAGGGCAGGGCTCTCGGCTCGGGCTTCGGCGAGGTCGAGCCCCAGGTCCCCGTTCATGGGCGTTCGCAGCAGAGGACGGAGATCGTGGACGCCGCTGATGCTCACCACCTTTTCGATGCGCCCGGCTAGCCCGGCCGGCAGGGCGCCGCTGACCATGCGCGCGACCAGATGGCCGCCAGCCGAATGGCCGGCGAGGCGGATCGGCTGATCGAGACCGGCGGCGGCGTGGGTCAGAAAGGCGGCGATCTCGACCGTGATGTCGCTGATCCTCACCTCCGGGCAAAGGGTGTAGCTCGGGATCGCCACGGCGTAGCCATGGGCGAGCGGGCCGGCGGCGAGGTGGGACCAGAAGGAGTTGTCGAAGGAGCGCCAGTAGCCGCCATGAACGAACACGGCCAGGCCCTTCGACTTGCCTTCGGGCGTGAAGCGGTCGAAGCGCTGCCGCGGGCGATCGCCATAGGCGAGGTCGAGCTCGGCCCGCCCGGTGGCGGCGAGTTCCTCTCGAAACGCGGCGGCGCGCGCCGTGAGATCGGCGGCGAAGGCCTCGACCGCCGGAAGGCCGACCGCGGCGCGGTTGTCGTAGGCGCTGCCCCAGTCGGCGGGCGGTTCAAAGGCCGTGCGTTCGATGCCGGTCATGCGACGTTCACGCTCCTGGGTTCGAGTTTCGGCTTCGCCTGGACGTCCCGCGCGGTCACCGGTCGCTGGCCGGTCGCGGCCTCGACGATGGCGGAACGCTGCTCGTGGCTCAGCACCGTCTCGATGTCGGTGAAGCCGGCGGGTGCTCGCTTCTCCACCTCGTCGATCACGCGCTCCGGTCCGCCCTTCCTGTTCGCTTTGACGATCGCCGCTGTCCTGGCGAGGCGCTCTTTTTCATAGATGTGCAGTGCCTGCATGGTGTGTTCGGCCTGCTGCAAGGCGTCGGCGAGGCAGCGTGCGTCCAGTATCGCCTGGCTGGCACCATTGGAGCCGACCGGGTACATCGGATGGGCGGCGTCGCCGAGCAGGGTGACCCGCCCGAAGCTCCATTGCGGCAGCGGATCGCGGTCGCACATGGGGTATTCGTAATAGGCGTCGGTGGCGCGCACCAGCGCCTCGATGTCGACGCCGGGCACGGCAAAGCGCTTGGCGTAGGGCAGAACGTCGTCGAGGCGCCCGCGCCTGGACCAGCTATCCTTCGGCGGCGGCTGCGTCGCCCCGTCCGCGACCCGGACATTGACCACCCAGTTGGTCAGCATTTTGCCGTTTTCGGCATCGGCGATCGGATAGAGCACGAACTTCGCACCCATGCCGCCGCCGATGAACATGGTGCGGCCGTCCAGAAATTTTTCGAACTCGGTGGCGCCGCGCCACATCATCACCCCGTTCCAAGACGGAACGCCCTCCTTCGGATAAAAGAGCTTCCTCGCGACAGAGTGGATGCCGTCGGCGGCGACCAGCACGTCGCCGCGTACCGTGTGGCTGGAAAGGCCGTCCGACCCGCTGGTGAGATGCACGGTGACGCCGCCCTCGTCCTGGAGAAAGCCGGCGAGGCGCTGACCGCGCTGGACTGCACCAGGGCCGAGACGCTCGATCACCGCGTCGAAAAGCAGCTTTTGGAAGCGGCCGCGATGGATCGAGAATTGCGGCACGGGATGACCGCCATCGATGCCGCGCAGCTCCCGCCAGACTTCCTGGCCCTGGCGGTTGAGATAGATCAGCTCGCGGGTGCGGATGCCGGTGAGATCCAGTGCTGGCAGAAGGCCGATCTCGGCGAGTTCGCGAATCGCTACCGGCAGGGTGTTGATGCCGACGCCGAGCTCCTTGACCTCGGAAGCCTGCTCGAAGATGACGGCGTCGATCCCCCGGCGCTTGAGCATCAGTGCCAGCGTCAGCCCGCCGATGCCGGCGCCCGCGATGATCACCTTCATGATGCGTGCCTGCCCATTCGAGGCTCTCCCTGATCACTCGGCGTCCGGCGCCCAGGCCTCTGCCGGCCTCTTGCCGCCGGTTGCGGTGCCGGCCGCCGCCGGCCCGCATCTCCACTATATCCCGCGAATGCCGGATTTGCTAACGGCCCTTCGAGCGAAGGCGGCGAGTGCCCCTCCACACACCGGCGAGAGGGCTCAGCAGTAGGGGTGTTCGGGGTGGTCGACGGGACGTGTCATGAACCGCGCCGCGATCTCGCGATAGCCGCCTTCGTAACAAAGACCGCCATTCTCTTCGAGCAGCTGCGCCCGATGGCGCCGATAGAAATCGGGAAGGTCCCGCCAGCGCAGGTCGGGGCGGCGGTGATGGGCGAAATGCAGGTTGTTGTTCAGGAACAGAAGCGAGAAGAAGAGTCCGGCTTCGACGATGGCCGTGCGTTCGAGCGGCGTGTTCGCGGCCTTATGTTCGGCGAAGGAGCGCACCAGGGTCAGGCTCGTCCCGGGCAGGACGAAGAAGGCGAGATAGGCCCAAGGTGACATGCCGGCGACACCGACCACCCAGCCAAGCACCAGCGCCGTGGCGGGGATGTGCCAGAGCCAGGCGGCGAGGTTTTCCCGGTCGCCGCGGGCCAGAGCTCTTCCCTCGGCCCAGACGAACTGGCCGATCGCCAGAAACGGACCGAGCAGCAGGCGGCCGGCGAGGGTGTTGTGCCAGACCAGGGCCTGCCGGACGAGACCGGGCAGCCGTTCCCAGCGCACCTGATCGACGTAGAAGGATTCGGGATCGCGGGCCGGGTCCGTCAGGATCTTGAAGCTGTGGTGGGCGCGGTGGGAACGGCGGTAGATGGGAAAAGGCAGCCAGAGCGACAGCGGGGCTGCGGCGGCCAGATCGTTCAGCCAGCGCCGCCGGGAAAAATGCTCATGCACCGCCTCGTGCTGAAAGGAGCCATGCCAGGCGATCAGAACGGCGCCGATCGGCAGAAGCGCGAAGGCCGGGATGGCCTCATGGAACCATGTCGCTGCGAGCCAGGCGGCGTGGATGGCGATCAGCAGCGTCCAGTCGAGCATTTTTGCGCGGCGTTCGCCGCTCCGGCTGTCGTCGGTCAAAGAAGACTCCCCGATGATCATGACGCGGGTCGGGGCCACCGCTCAGTGTTTTATGACAACCGTTCGAAGCAGCCCGCAGTCAATGATCATTTTTATTCTATCATGAAACTTAAATATCAGTCTTTTTAAAATAAAACGATCATTTTTTCTTGTCAGAATGCGACAGTTTGACTTTTCATTTTGCGGCATTTTCCCAAGGTTCGGCTGTTGACAGCCAATGTTGAACCCTTAGGCTTGAAGCCAATACAAGTTCAAAGCCGAGCGCCTTCGGACTGCGAACGGCAGGGAGGCGCGATGCATCACCGATATCGGGAGACGTGATCGTGACGAGCAGAGGCAAAGGCAGACTTCATCCCTACATTCCGAAGCTGATCGACCAGCTTCGGGGCGAGAAGGTCGATCGACGCGAATTTCTGCGCACGGCGACCCTGCTCGGCATGAGCTCGGCGGCCGCCTATGGCGTTGCCGGCCAGATCCTCGGTGACGGTGTGGTCGAACCCGCTCTGGCGCAGGATGTCGAGCCCAAGATGGGCGGCGTTCTGCGTTGTTCCATGCCGGTTCAGGAAATGACCGATCCCTCGACCTTCGACTGGGTCGAAAAGTCGAACATCGCGCGCCATATCGGCGAGTTCCTGACCTATACCGGCCCCGACAACGTCACCCGGCCCTATCTCGCCGAAAGCTGGGAGGCGTCCGACGATCTGACATCCTGGACCTTCCATCTCCGCCAGGGCATCAAATGGAACAACGGTGACGACTTCAACGCCGACGACGTCGTCTTCAACTTCACCCGCTGGCTGGATCCGAAGACCGGCTCGTCCAACCAGGGTTTGTTCTCGGCCATGACCGAGGAATATGACACCGGCGAGAAGGAGGACGACGGCAGCCCGAAGATGGGTATCAAGATGCGCGAGGGGGCCGTCGAGAAGGTCGACGACTACACCGTGCGCATCCACATGGCCCAGCCGGTCCTGTCGGTGCCGGAGAATCTCTACAACTACCCGACCATGATCATGCACCGCGCCTTTGAGGAGAACGGCGCCAATCTCTCCGCCTGGCCGGTCGGGACCGGGCCGTACACGCTTGCCGAATTCGTGGTCGGCGAGAAGGCCATCCTGAAGAAGCGCGAGGACGATTACTGGGGGACGGATCTCGACGATCCGATCATGGGCGGTCCGATCTATCTGGATGAGATCCACTATTTCGACCACGGCGCCGCCTCGACCGCGCAGATCGCCGCGGTCGCCTCGGATCAGGTGGACATGCATTACGAGTTCGACATGCTGTCCCTGCCGGTCGCCCAGAGCATCCCCGACGCCACCATCTTCGAGGCGGCGACCGCGCAGACCGGCGTGATGCGCTTTCGCCAGGACCAGGCCCCCTTTGACGACCATCGGGTGCGCCGCGCCGTGCAGCTTTGCTGCGACGCTTCGCGCTATCCGGAACTGGTCTTTCAGGGCCGCGGCATGGAGGGCGAGCACCATCACGTGGCGCCGATCCATCCCGAATATTTCGAGTTGCCGAAGCTGGAGCGCAATGTCGAGGAGGCGAAGAAGCTCCTGGCGGAGGCCGGCTACGAAAATGGCATCGAGCTCTCCATCGACTGCGGCAACACCAACGGCCCCTGGCAGCAGCAGAGCTGCGAGATCCTGAAGGAGCAGTGCGCGGAAGCGGGCATCACGATCAACATCAACATCATGCCCGCCAACAATTACTGGGAGATCTGGGACAGCACGCCGTTTGGCATCACCGCCTGGACCCATCGCCCGCTCGGCACCATGGTCCTGTCGCTCGGCTATCGCTCGGGCGTGCCCTGGAACGAGTTCGGCTATGCCAGCAAGGAATTCGACGCAGCCCTCGACAAGGCGGAAAGTCTCCTCGACGTCGAGGAGCGCAAGGCTGCCATGGAGGAAGTCGAAAGGATCCTGCAGGACGACGCGGTGATGGTGCAGGCTCCCTGGCTGCCGAAATTCTTCGTGGCCAAGAAACCGGGTCAAGGGGCTTGAGGCGCACCCGACCCAGTATCATCAGTTCCACCGCGTCTGGATCGATGCTTGATGTAAGAACGGAAACGGCCCGGAATCAACCGGGCCGTTTTGCTTTCGGGGAAGCTTGATCGCATGCTGATACTCGCCGCGCGCCGCTTCGGCTCGATGCTGCTGATCATGGCGGTGATTTCCTTCGTCCTGTTCGTGATCTTCGAGAGCGACAAGCTCGGTGTCGCCGGCAAGGTGCTCGGACCCTATTCCTCGACCGAGCAGCGCGAACTCTGGCTCGAGCAGAACGGCTACAACCGGAATTTCTTCGTCCGCTACGGCGAGTGGGTGACCAATGCGATGAGGGGCGATTTCGGCGAGTCGATTCGCTTCAAGGCGCCGGTCTCCGAGCTGCTCTGGCCGCGCCTCGCCAATACCGGCTTCCTGGCGCTGATGGTGTTCGCGATCATGATCCCGCTCTCCCTTTTCCTGGGGGTGCTCGCCGGCATGCGGGAGGGCTCGGGCATGGACCGGGCGGTCTCGACCTTCTCGGTGCTGACCACCTCGGTGCCGGAATTCGCGTCCGCGACCTTCCTGGTGGCGTTCTTCGTGTTCAAGCTCGGCTGGCTGCCCGGCACGTCGTCGATGACCGCGGGCTTTTCCTGGGTCGAGATGATCCTGCCGGTCGCCGTGCTGGTGATCTACGGCTTCGGCTACACCGCGCGCATGACCCGCGCCTCCATGGCCGAGGTCATGACGTCGCAATATATCCGCACCGCGATCCTCAAGGGCCTGCCGCGTCAGCGGGTGATCATGAAGCACGCGCTCAGAAACGCGCTGATCGCGCCCTTCACCGTGATCATGCTGCAGCTCAACTGGCTGCTCTCCGGCGTGATCGTGGTTGAGGTCTTCTTCGCCTACAAGGGCTTCGGAGCGCTCCTCTACGAGGGCTCGACCTTCGGCGACATCTATCTGATCGAGGCCTGCGCCATGGTTGCGGTATTCGTCGCGGTGTTTTCGCAGTTCATCTCGGATGTCGGCTACACGCTGCTCAATCCGAGAATTCGGTTCACCTGAGGGAGTTTTCGAGATGAGCACGGTTCTCGACAAGGCTCCGCGAGCGCCCTCCAGATGGCATCGGCTGTTCTCCGGCATCGGTCTGATCCGCGAAAGCTGGATCGGCACGGCGGGGCTGATCATTCTCCTCTTCTGGGTCGCCATGGCGGTGCTCGCCCCGATCCTGCCGCTTTACGATCCGAACGCGCAGATCGTGCCCATGCAGCCGATCATGGCGACCGCGGCGGACGGCTCCGGGGACCTTCTGGCTCGGCACCGATTTCAAGGGACGGGACATTCTCTCGCGCATCATCTGGGGCTCGCAGCGCGTGCTGTTCTGGGCCTCGCTCGCGACCTTCGTCGCCTATATCGTCGGTATGGCCATGGGGGCGGCCGCCGGCTATCTCGGCGGCTGGTGGGACGAGGTGATCTCGTTCTTCGGCAATGTCCTGCTCTCCTTCCCGGTGATGGTGCTCTACATCATCATCATCACCAAGCTCGGCCCCTCGCCCTTCAACATCGTGATCGCCGTCACCTTCGCCTCCGCGCCCGGCATCATGCGCATCGTGCGCGGGCTGATCCTCGACATACGAACGCGGGACTACGTGTTCGCCGCGCAGACCCCGCGGCGAGAGCCCGCTCTACGTCATGCTGGTGGAGCTTCTGCCCAACGCCCGCGGCCCGCTGATCGTCGATGCCTGCCTGCGCATGGGCTACACCATCATCGCTCTTGCCACCCTCGGCTTTCTGGGCCTCGGCCTGCCGCCGCCAGACCCGGACTGGGGCGCGATGATCGCTGAGAGCGTGCCGATGGGCGCCTTTGCCGGGCACGCCATGGTGATCCCGGCGATTGCCGTCTCCTCCCTGGTGCTCGGCTTCAACCTCCTGGCCGACGGCCTTCGCGAAATCAGCCTTCGGGACTAGTGGCATGGGTGGCATGGCCACATCATCGACTTTTGACCGTCATGACCTGGTGAGGTGGTATGCGGTCGGATTCTGGAACGCCGCAGACGGTATCCAATGCTGAAGATGGACCACTGACCATGACAGACCAGACACCCGTCCTCGAATGCAAGGATCTCTGCATCTCCTACTACACGCGGGCGGGCGAGATTCCGGCGGTGGTCGACTTCAACATGACCGTGATGCCGGGCGAGTCGGTCGGCATCGTCGGCGAGAGCGGCTGCGGCAAGTCCACCGTGGCGCTCGCGGTCATGCAGTATATGGGCAAGAACGGCGCCGTGGTCGGCGGCGAGATCAAGTTCAAGGGTCGGGACATGACGGCGATGTCCGAAGAGGAGCTTCGCCAGCTCCGCGGCTCGCAGATTTCCATGGTCTATCAGGAGCCCATGGCGTCCCTGAACCCGTCGATGAAGATCGGCCGCCAGCTCATGGAGGTGCCGCTTTTTCACGAGGCCGGCTGCACCGAGCAGCAGGCCCATGACCGCGCTCTCAAAATGCTGACCGACGTCAAGCTGCCCGACCCGCCACGCATCATGGACGCCTACCCCCATCAGATCTCGGGTGGTCAGCAGCAGCGCGTGGTGATCGCCATGGCGCTCTTGTCGGAGCCGGCGC
>CBDCTL010000001.1:0-417448 GCA_965222015.1 Geminicoccaceae bacterium | reverse complement strand
TGGTAATGCCTGAGACCGGACGCGAAGGCGTTGAAGATCAGCGGCCCCGATCCCTCGGGCCCGATCCAGTAGAGTCCCAGGCTGACATAGTTGGTCATGCGGTGGCAGAAGCCGCCGACCGGCGGGACGTCCCGGCGCAGCGCCCGACCCACGTCGATCAGCCCGGGATGCCGGCGCCAGAACTGCCGCCAGGGCCGTAGGCCTGATGGCGGCGGCCAGAGCAGGCCCAAGGCGCCTTCCACCATCCTGCTTGGTCCTCGATCCATGAGCAGACGTCCTCATGCGCGGCGGTTCTCGACCACCTTCCTTATGAATCCTGGCATCGGACGTTCGATACGTCGCGCCCGCACGGAGGGTGATTTCGGGGTCCGTGCGGGCGCATCTCTTGGCGCGATCTGTGGTTCGATCCTCCTTGCGACAGGAGGAACCGACATGACGAAACAGCTCACCATTCCCGTTCTTGCCATGGCCGCGATGATGGTTCTGGCGTCCCCGCCCGACGCCTATGCCGGCGGCGGCGGGGCCGAGTTTCAGGCGGTCTACGACACACTAACCGAGTGGGTCGAAGGCATCCTCGGCCGGATCATCGCGGTGGTCATGGTGGTCGCCGGCGTGGCGATCGGCATCGCGAGGCAGAGCATCGCCGCTTTCGGCATCGGAATCGCCAGCGCCCTCGGTCTCGTGAACGCGCCGACCATCGTCGACAACATCGTCACCGCGACCATCGTCCAGAGCAGCGTCGCGGCGGCGCAGCTGCCGGCCGTTCTGGCCGTGATCGATGCTGCCGCGCACTAGCGAGTAGCCGGACAGGGAGGACGCCATCATGGCTGGACTGCATCCGCGGCGCTCGGTCCTGGCGGGTTTTCTGGCGCTCGGCTTTCCCGGGATCGCCATCGCCTCATCAGCCAGCGAATGGCATGACCTGGCGCCTATCGTCGTCGGCGATAGCGGTCAGGAGATCGCGATCTTCACGGCGCCGAGCTGTCCCGTCTGCCGCAAGCTCATGGATCAGCTGCCAACGCTGGCCGAGCGCTATCGCGTCCTGATCCTGCCGATCTCGTTCACGACCTACGACGCCCAGCGTGTGCGCATGCTCGCCTGTGCTGTCGATCAGGAGGCCGCCGCCCGTACTCTCCTGCTGCATCAGGATGTCAGGCTGCCGCAGCGGAAACCCTGCGATCTCACGTCGATCCAGGCGCGCTATGAGAGAGCCCGCGTGCTCGGCGTCGCATCCGTTCCCTTCATCGTCAGGTCCGACGGCGGGATCAGCCGGGGTCTCCGTCCGGACCTCATGGCCTGGCTCGCCAGGGGATCCCGGCAATGACCAGCATGGACCGGACCGGCTCGCTTCTCCCCATGCTCGCCTTTCAGCCGGAGCGAAAGCTCTTCTTCTGCGCCGATCAGACGCTGGCCTTCGGTTTTCTCTGCCAGCCGCTCTCTGGCGGCGACGACAAGACCGAGCGCCGCCTGCGCGTGCTGCTCGAAGAGGACTGGCCCGCCGGCGCCATGATGTCTTTCTGCCTCGCGGCCTCGCCCAATATCAAGCCCTACACCTATGCGATCGAGGCCGGCCGCGATCCGGACGCGGCGCCGATCCTCCGGGAAGCGCTTCGGGACCGGATCGACTTTCTCGAGGCGGGCGCCGAGCGGCCGCTTGCCCAGACCGGAACCCATGTCCGCGACGTTCAGCTGATCGTCACGGTCAAGCTGCCGGTCGACGGCGCCCGCCAGCCGAGTGAGCACGATCTGGAGCAAGCCGCCGCCTCGCAGCGCCGCGCCGAGCAGTGTCTCCGCGATGTTGGCGTCGGGCCGGTCGCCTTGGATCCTGTGCTCTACGCCACGCTGCTGGCGCCCTTCCTCAACCGCGGACCGCACGCCCCCTGGCGGCGTCTCGGCCGCGCCCAGGTCGACGACCAGCGGCTGATCGCCGAGCAGATCTTCGACGAGGATGTCGATGTCCGTCATGACAAGGACGGGGTATGGCTCGGTGAAGCGCGGGTGCGCACCCTCTCGATCAAGACCTTCCCGCCGAGCATCGCCTTCGGCCAGCTGATCTACCTGATCGGCGACCTCTTCAGCGGCAGCCGCGGTCTCAAGGGACCGTTCCTCCTGACCGCCAATCTGGTTTTTCCGGACCAGCAGAAGACGAGGACCGGGCTCGGCGCCAAGCGCCAGTGGACCGCCAACATGGCCTACGGGCCGATGCTTAAATGGGTGCCGCAGCTCGGCGTCAGACGCCATGACTACGAGGTCTTGTTCGCCAGCCTCGAGGACGGACACAAGCTGGTGCGCATCGCCTGCTCCCTGGCGGTCTTCGGGGCGAGCGAGGCTGAGGCGGACGCCCGCGCTACCTCGGCGATCAACTATTGGGCCGAGCAGAACATCACGCTTCTGCCCGACCGCTTCATTGCGCTGCCGGTCTTCTTGAACCTGCTGCCCTTCGGCGCCGACCGGAAGGTGATCGTCGATCTCGGCCGGTATCGCACCATGACCACCGAGCAGGCCTGCTGTCTCTTGCCGATCTTCGCCGACGGCAAGGGAGCGGCGACCCCGCGGGTGACGCTGCTTTCCCGGAGCGGTCAGCTCATGGGCCTCGATCTGTTCGCGAGCTCGACCAACTACAACGCCGTGATCGCCGCCCAGTCCGGCTCGGGCAAGAGCTTCTTCGCCAACGATCTGATCTTTTCGTATCTGGCGGCGGGCGCGCAGATCTGGGTGATCGACATCGGCCGTTCCTACGAGAAGATCGCCAGAATCCTGGATGGCTCCTTCATCGAGTTCGCCAAGGCGGAGCGGATCGGCCTGAACCCGTTCGCCCTGGTTCAGGACTATGACGACGAGGCCGACATGCTGGAGGGGCTGGTTGCCGCCATGGCGGCGCCGACCGAGCGGCTCTCCGACCTGCAGCGATCGTCGCTCTCCCCGCTGCCTGCGGGAAAGCTGGACACGCTACGGCCATGAGACCACGATCGACCGTCTCGCTGAAGCGCTGCTCCAAGATAGCGATCAGCGGGTTCAGGACATCGGCCGCCAGCTCTATGCGTTTAGCGCCAGCGGCGCCTATGGCGCCTTCTTCAACGGCGCCAACACCGTCTCCTTCACCAGCGATCTCACCGTGCTCGAGCTCGAGCATCTCCGCCAGCGCCGCCATTTGCAGAAGGTGGTGCTGCTGCAGCTGATCTATCAGATTCAGCAGGCCATGGTGCAGGGCGACCGGGCGCGGCCGAAGCTGGTGATCATCGACGAGGCCTGGGATCTTCTGACCGACGGCGATGTCGGCAAGTTCATCGAACATGGCTATCGCCGCTTTCGAAAATATAACGGCGCCGCGGTCACCATCACCCAGTCGGTCGGTGATCTCTACGCCTCTGCCGTGGGCCAGGCGGTGGTCGACAATTCCGCCAACATGTTTCTGCTCGGCCAGAAGGCCGAGACCATTGCCCAGCTCGCGAAAAGCGGCCGGCTGCCGCTGTCCGAGTTCGGCCTGTCACTGCTGCGGACCGTGCACACCAGAGCCGGGCGCTACTCCGAGATCTACTGCCACACCGCCGCCGGCAGCGGCGTCGGCCGCCTGGTGGTCAGCCCCTTCCTGCAGCTCCTCTACTCGACCCGGCCGGCGGACACCGCCGACATCGAGCATTTCCGCGGGAAGGGACTCGGCGTCACCGAGGCGATCAATGCGGTGCTGGAGCACCGGCGGCGGCGAAGCGATCAGGACCAGGGACGGGAGGTTGCATGATGCGCGCCATGATCATTGGAACCGGGCTAAGCCTGGCGGTCACGATCATCGGGATTGGCGTTGTCGCCAAGGTCATGGACGCAGAGCTCGCCAAGCGTCCGCCGATCGCCATCATCGACTACCGGCCGATCGCTGCCGCGGTCGCCGCCGGCGAGGCGCCCGCTGCGATCCAACCCTATCTCAGCGAGATCAAACGGCGCGCCGCCGCCTATCGGGACGCCGGCTATGTCGTGATCAACGCCGCCTCGATCGAGGCGGCGCCGGCCGATGTCTTCGTGCCGACGCCCGACGATTTGCCCAAAGCCTGGCTCGATCAAGGAGGGGATGACAAGCGTCAGGCAGCGGGCGCTCTCAATCCTGACGGCGACACCACCACACCCGGGAGCGAGCCGTGACCGTCTTACGAGAATGGTCCAAGAATCATACCGGGCGCGTCTTCGCCCTGAAGGCGGTGATCCTGACCGTCGTGCTCGCCGTCGGCTTCGACATGATTGCAAGGCGCTATCGTCTCGGCATCGACTGGCAGGTCGAGCGCTGCCTGCCGGATACCCGGGTGGTGCTGATCGATCTTCGATCCGGGATCCCCGAGCGAGGCGGGCTCATCGCCTTTCGCGGGCAGGGTCTGGCGCCGATCTTCCCGGACGGCACGCAGATGGTGAAGATCCTGGTCGGCTTGCCGGGCGATCTCGTCGAGGTGTCGTCGGCTCGGATAACCGTCAACGGCGTCGAGGTAGCAGCCGGACTGGCGCTGGCCGAAAGGCTCGGTCAGCCGGTGGAGCGCTTTGCTCGCATCTTCAGCATTCCGGATGGTCACTACTTCGCGGTCGGCCGTTCGGCGGACAGCTTCGACAGCCGCTATTTCGGGCTGATCAGAGACGAGCAGGTGATCGGACAGGCGTGGAGGCTGGGATGAGACAGGTCTGGGCTTGGCTGTGGCTCCTCGCCGCTGGTCCCGCCATGGCGCAGCCGGCCGCCTCGATCGACGATCTCGAAACGATCGGCGAGGCGGCTGTCATCCTTCGCGACCAAGGCGGAGCCAGCCCGGTGTTGCGCGATCTCGCCGATCAGGCCGAGGCGATCGCGGAAGGGCAGCTGCCACAAAGCCGGCCACTCGCCATGCCGAACGCGGGACGACTGATCCTGTTCGTCAGCGCCTCGCTCGGCGACGAAGCCTTGAAACGCGCCTTCAGGGCAGCGAGCGGCGATCCCGACGTCACCATCGTCTTTCGCGGCGTTCTGCCTGGGGAAAAACTGACCGGGATCGTCCGCCGGCTGGGCGAACTGCTGGAAGGCGTCGAGCCGAAGCCGAATGTCGCGATCCATCCGAAATCTTTCCGCGATCATCGGGTCACCCTGGTGCCGACCATCGTCGAGCCGGCCAGCGGCAGGAGTATCCGCGGCACACTGCTCGCCGAGACCTTTCGTAAGCGCGCGGACGGCGCCGCGGATCTCGATCTCGGTGCGGTCGGACCAGTGCGTGACATCGCCGAGCCGGATCTGGTGGCGCTGATCAAGGCGGAAATAGCGAAGGCCGATAACGAGGCCGACGCCATGGAGTCGATCACCTCCTACTGGCAACGCGCTTCCTTCGTCGAGCTGCCCAAGGCAACCGAGCGTCGCGTTCGCAAGCTCGATCCGACGGTCACGACGAAAAACGAGCTTCGCGATCATGATGGCAGGCTCATTGTCTCCGCCGGCGTCATGATCAATCCGCTGGAGAGGCTTCCTTTCACCAGCCGTCTCGTGGTGTTCGACGGCACGGATGCCGACGAGCTCGCCTGGGCGAAGGAGCATGTCGACCCCGATCGCAAAACCATCCTGATCACCACGAAAATCGATCGCGACGTCGGCTGGCCCGCCTGGAAGCGGCTGCACGAGGATCTCGGACAGCCAGTCTATCTGCTGCCGGCGAAGCTCGCCGAGCGCTTCGCCATCGAAGCCACGCCGACCCTGATCGAGATGGTGCCGGACGGCCAGGTCCTTTTGATCACCGAAGACGTTCCCGATTCGGGGGAGGGCGGGTCATGAGCTGGCGCATCCTGGCCATTACCGTCATTGCGGTGTTCGTCCTGCCGGCGTGGAACCCGCCACTCCTGGCGCAGGAGACCGATGACGGCGACGATACCGGCTCGATCGACTGCCCAGACGCCGATGGCCTCGGCGCTTCGCTGGTCACCAACATCTGCTGGGACTGCATCTTTCCGATCCGAATCGCTGGCGCCGACATCGCGCTCGGCGACGGCATCATCCCAGCCCGCGCCGCAAGATCGCCAGTCTGCGTCTGCGGGAATTGCGTCGGCTTCACGGTCGGCCTGTGGGAGCCTGCGCGCATGGTCGAGCTGGTGAGAAAACCCTCCTGCTCGCCAACCCTGAACGGCGCCGATCTCGGCCTGGAAAACGGAAAGGAGCGCGGCTCCAAGGGATCGGTCGACTACGACAAGGGCGACAGCGCGTTCTACCACGCCCACGTCTTCGCCTTCCCGATCCTGCTGTTTCTGGATTTCTTCTTCGACGGCGCCTGCCTGGAGGGCGGAACCAACCTGCCGGATTTCGACATCCTCTATCTCTCGGAGCTCGATCCCACTTGGAACAATGACGAGCTGAACGTCTTCCTCTATCCGGAAAGCCTGCTGCTCGCCAATCCGATCGCGCTCGCCGCCTGCCTCGCCGACGTCGCCGCCGCCGAGATCCGGGAAGCGATCGATCCGCTGTTCTACTGCGTCGGTTCCTGGGGGCATCTCTACCCGGTCGCCGGCCATCACCTGCAGCACAGCTCGATCCCGCGGAACACCAGCCTGCTCGGCAGTCGCACGATCGCCCAGCTGCACCGGCTGGGGCTCGCCAGGCGGACGATGGGTGACGATGCGGTCTGCACAGCACAGCCGGAATTCTTCCTGCCCAAGACCCAGTATCAGTGGTCGGTCTTCTATCCGGTCGCCGAGGCGAGCGGCAAACATCCGACCGGCAGATCCACGTTTCGCTGGGGTGAGAACCGTATGATCCCCGGCACCGGCGAGGATTTCGTCTACCTGCTCTGGCGCTGGCAGGACTGCTGCCAGCGCGTCTACTGCTTCGGATGATGGCCATGATTCAACGCGTCAGGCCCATCACCGCCCTGATGCTGATCGGTATGGCAACGGTGGCGACGCATGCCGACGAGATCGACGAGGCGGCGATCGATGGCGGGAACTTTGCGACCACCATCTTCCCGGACGCCGCGGTCGACGCTGACGGCAATGTCACGATCGGCGGCGCCGGCGAGGAGGGCGATATCGCGCCTGCGGATCTCTTTCCCGATGAAGGAGCGACGGATCCGGACGCATTCTCGACCATCACCAGCAAGGAGGACGCTGCGGAGGCGGGCCGGCAGGCGCGCACGCAGGAGAGCGATGTCATCGATGTGGTCGATGAGACCAATGCGCAGGACCGGGATGATCTCGCCAAGGATCCTTTTCTCGACGCCACCGATGATGTGTCCGAATCGATCGACGAGCTCGGGCAGGAGTTCGGCGCCTGCACGACGGCTCGAGAGATCGTGCCGACCACCCATATCGCCACGCTGCCCGAGCAGCGATTCTGCGAGCGCATCCGCAAGGTCGAGGGCAACTGCCAGATCACCCATCGGGTCGAGATCGATCCCGCCAGCGGTGCGATTGTGACCGACGTCTGGGAGCCACTTGAATGCATGGTCGCCGCGAGCCATGCGGTCGGGCCGAGCGTCTGCCGTGGCGAGATCAACCTAGTCGACGGCGCGGCCTTGGGCGAATGCCTGGAGATCAATGGTCGCACCATTTGCCCCGACGATCCGCTCTACGAGCAACTGACGCCGCCGCCTTTCGACGGCCATGAGCAGCGCGTCTCCCGGCTTGCGCTCGCCGTCGATGTCGGGCCGCTCGATTGTGACGCCCATCTGGACGTCCTCCCTTGCATCACGACCTCGACTGGCCGGACGATTTGCCCGGCTGACGAGGGTGAGGTCATCGACACCTGCGGCGGCCTGCGGGAGGACTCCGCCTGCCGCTTCGTCGCTCAGGGCTGCGTGCCCGGCGCCGAGGTGAACGGAGGCTGCTATCTGGAAGAGCTGCACTTCTCTTGCGACAGGGAAGTCAGCTACCGAACCTATCAGCAGCAGACGGCGCTCTCCTGTCCGGCGAGCGCGATCCGCTGCAACGGCAATGAATGTCTCGCCGTGGATACCGAAGCGAATGACAACGCCGCCGCCGGTCTGGCGGCGCTGACTGCAAGCCAGCTGCTCACCTTTGATAGCACATGCCAGAGTTTGGATCCGGATTCCTGCACGGTCTTCCCCGGCAAAGCCCAGGCCTGTCAGCGTGGCATTGGCGGCATCTTCGACGCCTGCGAGCTGCCGGCGCCACCGGGGCCTGGGCCCTATCTCGACCTCGTCTTCCTGATCGGCGCGCTCGATACCAACCTCTCCGTGCTCGCATCGACCTCGCCATTGCGTGGCGCCTGGGAGACCTTGCGCGATCCGGATGTGACGGCGCTTGAGTCCCTGAAGACGCCGTTTGCCTCCGTCAGGAACACTGTTTCGGCCAGCACCGTGTCGAATGCCGATCGGGCCGTCGCCGAAGAGGATCTGGCCAGAGTTCGCCAGGACCTGCTCAATGGCGCTGCCGACGAGGTTTTTGATGGCTATGGCGCCGGCGCGATGAACGCGTTGTTCATGAATCCCGCCACCGGAAGCGATGCGGCCGACGAGAACGGCAGGATCGGCGACGTCTCGCTTCGACGACCTCTGCCAGGTGAAACGCCGCTTGCCCTCGTGGCGAACGCCTATGGCGTGGCGGCGAGCGAGACCTATCCGGCCGATCCGACACCCTTGGTCGATGGGTCCGACATCGCGACAGCCGCGCACGATGATGCGCAAAACTGTCTCCTTGTCGGCACCCAATGCACGCCCGCCTCCTTCGGCGCCTGCATCAGCCGCGATCGGGTTCTCTGCTGCTTCAGCGCCCCGCTGTCCCGCCTCGTCCAGGAAGCCGCGGCGGGCCAGTTCGGCCGCGACTTCGGCACGGTCGATGAGCCGAACTGTCGCGGACTGAGCGGCGGGGAGATCCAGGCCCTCGATTGGCGCGCTGTCGATCTGAAGCAATGGACGACCATCCTTGGCACGGCTGGCCGGCTTCCCGAGCCGGATGATCTGACGCCGGACGGCCTGACCGGCACCGGGAACGTTCTCGACCGCGTAGACCCCGATTCACCCCGGCCAGACGTCATCGAACGGACGCGGCTCCGCCTGCAGGGCATCGATCCGACGCAAGTTCGAAGCCGAGGTCGCGACGAGATCAGGGGAGATGGGCAGTGACCAGCATGACGATCCGAGCGCTACTGAAACGCACACCAATGTCAGAGTGGAGCGAACGCCATGACCGAGCTTGATGTCCTTGATTTTCCTCTCGAGCATCGCGTGATCACCGAAACCGAGGCCGCGCGCTATTGCGGCTTGTCCGTCGTGCATTTCCGGCGGCTGCGGAAGAATGAGCAGGGGCCACGCTTCGTGCAGCTTGGTGTGCGGCGAATTGGCTATCGTGTCGGTGATCTGCTGTCCTGGCTCGATCGCCGATCCTCAAGGTCGGAAGGGGTGTGAGATTGCATTTTGGCCATGCTGTTGCATTAGCATGAAAGCACAACTTTGCCGGTTAATTTGTTGATATAAAGCAGAAAAATTATCCATGTCCTTCATCATTCTCGCAAGCAGCCAGCACTGCGCAAATTGCTGATGGAGCATTCGGATCTAGATTTGCTATAAGCTTTATCGAGCTGCAGTGAATGCTTCGCGCCAAAAATGTGAAGGTTGATCTAGATGACTGAAAGGTATGCAACGATCGACGTTGCAGCCAGACTCCGCTTGTCGGATCAGGGCGAACGTCTGGTGCAGCTTTGCCAACGCTGCAACGTCAAGCAGCTCGACCTCTTCGGCTCTGCAACGACCAGCGAATTCGATCCCCAGCGGTCGGATCTGGATTTTCTCGTCCTCTTTGAGGATATGAAGCCTGCGGCCTATGCCCGGGCATACTTTGATCTACGTGAAGGATTGGTGGAAATGTTCGGCCGTCCAGTCGACCTTTTGACAAACGCCGGTCTGAAGAATCCGCATCTGATGCGGCGTGTCGAGGCAGAGCGATACCATCTCTATGTCGCATGATGCCAAGAAATATCTCTGGGACGTGCAGGAGTCTGCCGAGCGGATCAATCGTTTCACATCCGGCCGGTCTTTCGACGATTATTTGAAGGACGAGATGCTTCGGGCAGCGGTCGAACGTCAGTTCGAGATTATCGGGGAAGCGTTAAATCAGCTTTCGAAACGCGAGCCTGATAGGGCCAGGCGAATCCCTGACTTGGCCAGAGTCGTCGCGTTTCGAAATATCCTGATACACGGCTATGCGACGGTTGATGATCGCTTGGTTTGGGGCGTCCTCGAAAGCCAACTCCCCGCTTTGCTTCAAGCCGTAAAATCCATGCTCGACGAAGAGACAGATTGATGATGTGCGGCTTTGAACATCAAAGAGAGGTAAGACCACGTCATTGATGCGCGCGCTTCGCAGAAGTCGCCTCGATCAGCCACTGCTAACAATTGAGCGAATATATTCCGCCCATCTTTCAAGTCCTGATCTTTTCTCCTGAGCGTAGGTTGCTCGATTGTAAATTCCTGCGACACCCGCCTTATGGCCACTGGAGTGATTGACGATCGCTTCGATGACATGCGGCTGGATGCCGATTTCCGCCATCCCCGTGACCGCCGTCCTGCGAAGATCATGGAGCCGCCAATCAGTCACGCCAGTATCATCATCGAGCCGCGCCTTGGCCTTGGACCATCCTGCAAATGATCCCTTGCCCTTGCCGAAAACCAGATCACGATCAACCCGATGCGGATGCCTGCTCAGAATCTGCAAGACCGCGTTGGAAAGAGGCACATCGTGCATCTGGCTATTCTTGGTCCGATCTGCTGGTAGCGACCAAAGCGTCTTTTCCAGATCCAGTTCACTCCAGCGCATGCCACCAACCTCTTCGCGCCGTTGGCCGGTCAGCAGCAAAAGGCGGACAATAGCATTGAAATCTCCAGGGGTTTCAGTTGCTGTCCAGATCACCCGGATTTCGCCATTCGATAGCGTTCTATCGCGCTTGCGCTCGGCGGCTGGCGCAGCGGTACCGGCAACCGGATTGGCCTCGGCAATGCCCTGCTGCATGGCCCATACAAAGAAACCATGAAGGGCTATACGCGCACGGTTGGCCGAGATCGCGCCATTGTCAGCTACGATGTCGGCGAGGATGGCCGCAACATCTCTTCGTGCGATCTGATGAAGTGGCAGATCATCCAGCCCCTTCCAATTGGTTCGCAGGTAGCGCTTGGTCTCGTGTTGAGTTTTCGGTCGCTGCCTTCGTTCGACGTAATGCTTGATGTACTGATCGACCACGATGCCAAATGTCGTCGCTGCCTTGGCTTTCTCCTCCTTGCGCTTCGCTTGTACATCCTCACCAAGATCTGCGCTCGCCAGAACCTTTCGCGCTTTCGCTCGCGCCTCTTCGGGACCAACGACCGTCGCGTCGCCGATCGTCACACGACGCACCTTGTTGCCGATGCGATAGACGGCGACCCAGGAACGCTTTCCGCCACGGCGGGCGCGCACACCGAAGCCGCGGAGGTCATCATCATAGTAGGTCACCTCCGCACGCCCTGGCGGCACATCGAGCTTGGCAACGGCGGATTTGGTCAGTCTCATTGGGTTTCCCAATTCGAGCTGGGCAACACATGGGCAACAACTATTATGGATTCTCATGACCACATAGGGCAACTGCTAACAGCGCGCATCAGTGGGTAGCGTGGCATAAATTACTGAAAAATATGGATAAATGATAACCTAAGATCACTCAAGGACTCGCCAGGATTCTTCGAGATTTTGTTTAGTCGCTTCCTCTTAATCAGCGGGTCCAAGGTTCGAGTCCTTGTGCGCCCACCAATCTTTTCAATGGGTTAGGTGGATTTTTCGAGAAGTTTGGCGTTGAGCAGGTACCATATAGGTACCAATCCGCAAGGCATTCATCCGGCGACCGGGCGTATAGCGGGTGAGAGGGCCGATCAAATCAACATTGTGATCGCCAGCGTGAATGTGGGACGCAATTTGCGACTGATCCAACGCGATAGTTACCTGAAGTGTAGGCATCCGGTGAGAACCGCCTAACGATCTCGCGCATTCTGTTGCTGACTGTGGCTATGCCTATGGATAGTCACAGTGCCCAAGTCTGCCGGCTGGAGGTGGTGAACACCGGTCGACGACGTCGCTGGAGCTTCGAGGAGAAGCTTCGGATTGTCGAGGAGAGTTATCGGGGTCATCGCCAAGCCTCGGCGACGGCACGCCGCCACGACATTTCGCAGTCGCTTCTGTTCCGATGGCGGAAGGCGTTTCGGCAAGGCCTGATAGGGATGGCGTCGGACGAACCGGATCTGGTGCCTGCGATCATTACGCGAGACGATGATCCTGATGACGATGATGATGACGGCTCCTCGACGCCTATCGGCCGGATGGAGATCGTCACCAGGCATGGCGGCCGGGTGATTGTCGACGCCGATGTCGATGCCGGCGCCCTGGCCCGGGTTCTCGAGGTATTGGATCGGCGATGATCCCGGTACCCTCCAGTTATCGCGTGTACCTGTCGACGGGCGTCACTGATATGCGCCGCGGCATGCCCGGCCTGTCGCTGCAGGTGCAGGAGGCGCTCGGCCGCAATCCGCACGCGGGCGATTTGTATGTCTTCCGAGGTCGTCGCGGCGATTTCATCAAAGTGCTTTGGCATGATGGGCTTGGCTTGTCGCTCTATGCCAAGCGGCTGGAGCGCGGCCGTTTTGTCTGGCCGTCGCCGGCCGACGGGGTGGTTTCGATTTCGGCGGCTCAGCTTGGCTATTTGCTTGAAGGGATAGATTGGCGTCACCCGCAGCACACCTGGCGGCCAGCTGCGGCCGGTTGACTCACCTGGAGTCCGAAGGGGGCCACAAAGCCGGCCGGATGTGCTGTTCTCCAGGCCATGGTCGGAACGCCGGATGACATCGAGGCCCTGAAGGCCGCGCTCGCTGCCGAGCGCGCGGCGCGTCTTGCCGCCGAGGCCAGGGTTTCGAGCATCGATGCCCTGATCGCGTCGCTGAAACTGCAGATCGAGAAGCTCCGTCGAGACCTCTATGGTCAGCGTTCCGAGAGGAAGGCCAGGCTTCTCGATCAGATGGAGCTTGAGCTTGAAGAGCTTGAGGCCAGCGCGACCGAGGACGAGCTCGAAGCCGAGATGGCGGCGGCCGAGACGACCGAGGTCAAGGCCTTCACGCGCAGGAAGCCATCGAAGAAACCTTTCCCCGAGCATCTGCCGCGCGAGCGGGTGGTGATCCCGGGCCCGACGTCGTGCGATGGCTGCGGATCGGACAAGCTCGCCAAGCTCGGCGAGGACGTGACCGAGACGCTGGAAGTGATCCCCCGGCAGTGGAAGGTGATCCAATATGTCCGGGAGAAGTTCACCTGCCGGCATTGCGGGAGCATCTCGCAGCCGCCCGCACCTTTCCATGTGATCCCGCGCGGCTTCGCCGGCCCGAGCCTCTTGGCGATGATCCTGTTCGAGAAATATGGCGTGCATCAACCGCTCAATCGCCAGAGCGAGCGCTACGCCAGGGAAGGCGTCGATCTCAGCCTGTCGACCCTGGCCGACCTGGTCGGCGCCTGCACGGTGGTGCTCCGACCGCTGGTCGATCTGATCGAAGCCCACGTGCTCGAGGCCGATCGGCTGCATGCCGATGTCCCGGTCTGCAGGGGCGAAGCCCCGAAGATCCGGCATGGCGGGCCCGACCTTCGGCCTTCCAGGCCTGCAGGCGGGGATGACACCCCGATCCGGGTGCTGGCCAGGGGCCAATGCAAGAAGGCAACGGCCTGGGCCTATGTCCGCGACGACCGGCCCTTCGGCGGTTCTGATCCGCCGGCGGTGTTGTTCCACTATTCGCGCAACCGCAAGGGCGAGCATCCAACCCGACATCTGGCCGACTTCGCCGGTGTACTCCAAGCCGACGCCTATTCGGGTTTCAACCCGCTGCTCGATCCCGGGCGTGAGCCGGGACCAATCACGCCGGCGCTTTGTTGGGCGCACAGATCCCGGTCTGCAGCCACATCGCGGCGAAGATCCGGCCTGCCATGCCCGACCTTCGGAGCTGCGCTCCTGCAGGCGGGGCAGCCGCAGGCAATTTTTCGAGCTCGCCGATCTCAGGAAACAGGCTCGAAGCAAAAAACAGCTCCAGATCTCGCCCATGGCGCTGGAGGCGGTCAAGCGGATCGACGTCCTGTTTGACATCGAGCGCGCGATCAATGGCCGGTCTGCTGAGGAGCGTCTGAAAATCAGAAAGGAAAAGAGCGCGCCCTTGATGACCGAACTCGAGGCCTGGATGCGTGAAGAACGCGCCAAGCTCTCCAAGCATGCGCCCGTCGCCAAAGCGTTCGACTACATGCTGAGACGCTGGGACAGCTTCGCCCGCTTTCTCGAGGACGGCAGGGTCTGCCTCACGAATAATTCGGCCGAACGGGCGCTCAGAGGGCTGGCCTTAGGAAGAAAGTCATGGTTGTTCGCGGGCTCTGACCGTGGTGGCGACAGAGCGGCCATCATGTACACGCTCATCGGCTCAGCAAAACTGAACGACATCGATCCCCAGGCCTGGCTCGTCGACGTCCTCAAACGCATCGCCGATCATCCCGCTCAAAGGCTCGGTGAGCTCCTGCCATGGCACTGGAAGGCCGAGCAGCTGCAAAACGCTGCATAGACGCGTCCTTCACCGGAGGGAAACGTTGAGGTTCGTCCATGGCTGATGACGATCGGTCTCTCCGAATTGCGCCAGATCGTGCTCTCGATGTAGGTGGATCGCTACTCCTTCATTGCAGTGGACTTCCACCACCTACTCCTTGCCAGTCTCCTGGCGCACGCAACTCTTGGGGCGGGTAGCCGGGTAGACCTCACGATCGCCCGGCCCCCTAAGAACCGCCTGTGCCCGTTTCCAGGCGGGCGGCTCAAGCCTCTGTGAAGCCCCGTTTGACCGGCGCCGGTTGTTCTCGTCGTTCGAGGTGATGGGCTTGGCGGTGGCAATTTGGATGCAGGAGCACCAGGTTGGCGAGGTTGTCCATACCGCCTTGAGCCTTTGGAAGAAGGTGATGGACGTGCCATCCCGTCGTCTTCGTAATCGGCTCACAGCAGTTCGGACATCTCCCCTTCTGCGTCCGCCAAAGGCTCAGCAAGCGTCTTCTCCCTTTGAGGTCATCCTTCATGATTAGGTCGAGCCTCTCCTCGAAGTAGAGTTCCCAGTCGGGATCGAACGGGTTTGCTTCCCCTTTGATCTTGATATGGCGTCGGATCGGCGTGTCGCTGGCTTGCACCAGCTTCACGAACCTGACCTTGCTACCATCTCCTTTGACCTTTGTGCCGAACACCCAACTGCGCGTCCCGACATGGAGAAAGTAACGGTTCTTGATCCATGTCTTGGATTTGCTGGGGTGTCGCCGGCATGCCCATCGCCAGAGCTGTTTCCAGGTGAGGCTATCGACCTTTTGAAAGGTCTTCTTCGCCACCTGGTTTTGGTGATAGTTGGCCCATCCTCGGATGATCGGGTTGAGTTTTGCTATCACCTCTTCCTGCTTCGCTGTTCTCATGTTCTTGATTGTCGCCCGGACTTTTTGCGAGTGCGCCTGCACATTCTTCTTGGCGGGTTTGATGAGAAGCTTTCCGCCATACTTGCGTACCCGTCTCAAGGGTCGAGGTTGATAACCCCGCCCCTTGAGCGACATGACAGCTTTGGCTTTCTTCGCCAGTGTGTCCCAGGTCTCGCCGTCGACACCCGGCGTTCTTTTACCTCGATTTTCCGTAACCCGCTTCACGGCAAGAGCCTTGCCGCTGAACGAGTGAGTCAGGAGCCATTGCAAGGCTTTCACCTTGTTCCAGCGCTTGTCCCGAACCGCCTTTGCAATACGCATCTGCAGCCTTCTGACCTGTCGGTGCGCCTTGGCCCAGTCGATGCCGTGCCAGGTCTCCTCAAAGCCGGAGGCCGCACCAGTCATGGCCGTGCCGATGGCCGTCATTTGCCTGTCCTCCAAGGAAGGTTCTCCGAACTCTCTTGCAACCAGAGACCCGTCGGAAGTCTGCTCCCTTTCGGACAGGATGATGTCAGGTCACCCTTCAATCCCTATCCGCCCCATTACAGAATGGCCTTCGCTTTTTCCGACATCCTCTACCCGCACACCCATCAGCGTTCCTTACGGTTGGCCTTGCCCCTTCCTGAATTTCCCAAGGAGGGGGCGGGCATACGGGCTTACCGTGTTCCGTGTAAGCGACAATGGAAGGTTAGGCGTCGGCTCTTCCCCGATGGGATTATTGTCCTCGCTTTGGTGCTCGTGAGACCAAGGACCACCCACCTACCTTTTGGTTCATGCCTGTCAGCATCTTCGGCATGCTTTCACTGACGAGGTTTCTCACCGATTCACATATGTTCGCCTTGCTTCCAAGCTCAGCCCCCGAGCCGCGTGATGCTCACCGCTTCACCTCACCTTCGCAGGTTCGGTTTTTCCCTCTTGGACGGGGTACATTGCCAGGATGGCTTCGAACAAAGCCGTTACCAGCCATGCACGCATCCCCAAGCTACTACCGGAGGAACGGTAGGTCTTGTCATAAGCTCATGCAGTCACCTCCATAAGTCTACGCAAAACAATCACTTGCACGACTTCACGTCGCACCACGAGGTGTGAAGAAGGCCGGTCCTGGGCTTCCGTCAGCAATGGGGCCGACAGCCCGCATACCGAGCCAAGACTGCCGGTCGTGTCCGGACCCGCCAGGCGAAGCTGCCCTTTCGATCCTAGAGGGCCGGATGGCAGTCGCTACCCGTTTGACTCGCTCCCTTTTGAGCAACGGAGGACAGAAAGGTGCGGATTTCGGACCCGCGGTTGTCTCAATGTTGGCATGACCGGCCAATCAGCTTGGCGTTGTCAGCCGTCTTGCAGGATCTTGTTTCGAGCCGCAGCCGCCAGATAGGCTGAGCGCGTCACCCCTATTCGCTTGGCCGCCTCATCGATCGCATCCAACAGCCCGGAGTCGATTGAGAGATTGGCCTTGGCTGGCTTTCCGCTATCGAGAATGAGCGGCACCAGCGCTAAAACAGCGCCGGCGTCGGTGGCCTCCTTTGTTTCAGGATCAGCGATCACTTCAGCCGCCGACCGAGGCGCCGGCACGGAACCATCTTTGCGAATCTCCGCTGCCCACTCCGTTGCAGCGTCGGCCGCATTCAACAAAGCCTCCTCGACGGTATCGCCCATCGCCGTGCATCCCGGAAGATCAGGGAATACGACACCATAGGCCCCATCTTCCGCTTGATCGATCAACACCACATAGCGCGCCATGTCATGCTCCTGCCTTTCAGCTGATCCAGCCGGCCTGCTTGGCGATGGTCCTGCATACGCCCGGAGACAGCACTTTGTGACGCGGCACAATGATCAGCCGTCCGGGCTTTTCGGGATTTCGAAACTTGTCGTGCTTGCCACCGCCGATGTTCTCCCAGCCCTCTCGTTCGAGGCGGGCGACAATCTTGCTCCTGCTGGTTTCGAGCTTCGGCACTGACAAACCTCACGAAGGCGCACATATTGGCGCATTTACGGTTGGCGGTCAAATCTCTTGTGCGCCAATATGTGCGCATGTTTGTCAATGGCAACTACGCCTGTCCATCCTGAAGCCTCCATCAACGGAGGAGAGGAAAGATGGAGAGCAACAATCGAGCAGCGGCCTTCAATGGCGCGAAAAGACCTTGGAACAGCGGACGGCTCATTGGCCAGAAGCCTCCCCTGAAACGGAGGGACATCTGCGCCATCCGGGTCCAGCTCCAGCTTGGAGGGCAGACACGCGACCTGGCAGGTTGCGGAAAAAGTGTAGCGGCATCTGACCTGATGTGATTCTTTCGCCGTGCATTCACTTGAGGTGGCGATGCGCGGCAGCGAGCTCCGTTCCGACAGTCTTTTCAGCCATGTCGATCTGGAGGCTCGGGTTCCGGCGAAGCATCCGCTGCGTGCGATCCGCGCGATCGTCGATGAGGCGCTGTCGGCCTTGAGCGCCGATTTCGATGCGATCCACTCACCGATCGGACGGCCGTCGATCCCGCCGGAACAGTTGCTGCGGGCGGTTTTGCTCCAGGCTTTCCACACGGTGCGTTCGGAGCGTCGGCTGATGGAGCAACCGGACTATAATCTCCTGTTTCGCTGGTTCACCGGCCTTGGGATCGACGATCCGGTGTGGGATGTGACGGTGTTCACGAAGAACCGCGACCGGTTGCTTGATGGTGACATCGCCGGGAAGTTTTTCGCGGCCGTTTTGAACCATGCCCGGATCAACGGGCTCCTGTCCGACGAGCATTTCTCGGTGGACGGCACGCTCATCCAGGTCCGGGCATCCCCGCCTGAAGGCCGAAGGTCGGGCCCGCCATGCCGGATCTTCGGGCCGATGGCCCTGCAGACCGGGACATCGATGAAGAGCTTTCGACCGAAGGACGGTTCGGGCAAGCCTCCCGGCCCCGGCAGGAATGGCGAGCGAGACTTCAGCGCCCGGGTTGGCCGGCGGCGAGCGCCAGCCAAGGTGGCGAGACGCGCTCGAACGACACCCACGGTTCGACCACGGACGACGACGCCCGGCTTTATCGCAAGGGCAACGGCCAAGCGGGCCAGCTCTGTTTCATGGGGCATGCGCTCATGGAGAACCGCAACGGCCTGGCTGTCGACGGCGCACCAACCCGTTCATCGGCGCTGCCGAATCCGCGGCAGCTTTGGCGATGGCTTCCGACCTGCCGGCCAGGAGCAAGACGGTGGGCGGCGACAAGGGCTATGACACAAAAGACTTCGTCATGGAGCTGCGGGAGCTCGCGATCACCCCGCCTGTCGCGCGGAACGCCTACGATACCGGCAAGGCCAAGAGGCGTTCGGCGATCGACGGCCGGACCACGCGCCATCCGGGCTACGGCGTTAGCCAAAAGAAGCGCAAAAGGATCGAGGAGATCTTCGGCTGGCTGAAGACGATTGCCGGTCTGCGCCAATCGAAGTTCCGCGGCCTCGAGCGCGTCGGCATGAGTTTCACCTTCGCGCTCGCCGCCTACAACCTGATCCGCATGCCCAAGCTTCTTGCCCCAAATGATTTTCAGGGGGCAGAGCCATGAGCCGCCTTGCCGAACCCTTTCTCGGCCGTTGGCGGATCGACCACACCAACGAGTATGACCAGGATTATCTCGACTTGGTCGAGCCGGCCCTCATCCGCTTCGATCGCGGCGGCTCAGGTGAGTTCGGCTTCGGCGCGGTCACGGGCCAGCCCGACTGCCGCCATGACAGGTCCGGCGTCACCTTCACCTGGCTCGGCCAGGACGAAATGGACGATGTCAGCGGCCGCGGACACGCGGAAAGAAAGCCGGACGGAACACTCGCTGGTCACCCCTATACCCATCCCGGTGACGATTCCGGATGTACAGCCCGCAAAGAGTGACTATTTCCGCTGCCTGCTAGGGTAGGCGTGACATGCGACTGCCGGGGCGCCCAGGGCCAAAGCTCGACGAATGGTGCGCGCCCGGCCGCGGTAATCAGCCAGCTGAGGACGGCAAGCGAGAGGATGACGTAGATCGCAGTAAAGCCCGCCCCGCCGATGCAGGCGATGATCCAGGGTTTAACTGGCGGCCGGATCGGGATTGAATGGCTTACGAAAAAGAGCGTGAACGCTAAGACGAGCTCTGCCCAGGCCAACCTTCAACTTCCCTCCCCGGGGCCGGTTTTCGCCAGGTGGTCCCGTTCATGCGGGTGAGCCGATTTCCGCAACATCCGCCAGACCTTCTCCGGAGTCGCCGGCATGTCGAGATGGCGAACACCGAGCGCATCACAGACCGCTGCGATGACCGAAGGTGGTGCGCCCACGGTGCCGACCTCGCCCGCTCCCTTCATGCCGAGCGGATTGGTCGGCGCGGGTGTCGGGTGCTTGGCCAGCCGGAAGGTTGGCAGGTCGTCCGCCCGCGGCATCGCGTAGTCCATGAACGAGCCGGAGAGAGGCTGACCGGTCTCAGGGTCATGACGGTCGTGCTCCAGAAGGGCTTGCCCGATGCCCTGGACGAGGCTGCCGACGATCTGACCGTCGGCGCGGGCGAGGTCGAGGACGCGGCCGATATCGTCGACGGCGGATAAAGCGACGAGGGCGACATGGCCCGTATCAGGGTCGACCTCGACCTCCGAAATATAGACGCCGTTGGGATAGGTACGATGGTCGCCCGCGAAATCGGCCTCGCCCGTGCAGCAGCCACCGTCCATGTCGGCCGCGATTTCCGCAAGCGTGAGCGAGCGATCGGAGCCGATGACGGTGAATGCGCCGGCGCTGTAATCCAGATCCGCAGATGCGCATTCAAGCAGCTCGCCCGCCTTTCTTCGCGCTGTCTCCAGCATCAGGGCAGCGGCCGACGCGACCGTGCGGCCGGCGATCACCAGGCTTCCCGATCCGCCCGTGCCGCCGCCGCGCGGCAGCATATCGGAGTCACCCTGAAGGACGTCGATGAGGCCGGCCTCGATCCCGAGGGTCTCGGCCGCGACCTCGGCAAGCATCGCGTCATGTCCCTGTCCGCCGGACTGAGTGCCGCTCGAGACGGTCACGCGGCCGTCAGATCTGGCCGCGACGCGCGCCGTTTCGTTCGTGCCGGCACCTGTGCCGTGGATGGACATGGCGAGGCCTCGGCCGCGGCGAAGCCCGCGAGCCGCGGATGCCCGACGACGCGCATCGAAGCCGTCCCAGTCCGCAAGCTCCAGTGCCTGATCCATGGCAGCGGCGAAGTCGCCGGAATCGATCGCATAGCCGATCGGTGTGGCCCAGGGAAAATGCTCGGGCTCGAGGAAATTCCGGCGGCGAAGCGCCAGCGGATCGACGCCCGTTTCGGCGGCGGCGACGTCGATGACGCGCTCGACCGCATAGATCGCCTCCGGCACGCCTGCCCCCCGATAGGCATCGACCGGCGGCGTGTTGGTGAACACGCAGCGGGTGCGCATGTGGATCGCCGGGATCATATAGACACCACCCATGACCCGGCCGTAGACCAGCGTCGGCATGCCGAGGGCGCGGGTCGAAAGGTAGGCGCCCATATTGGCGATCGTGTCGACGCTCAGCGCCATCATGCGCCCCTCGGCATCCAGGCCGAGCGCTATTTCGGTGACGTGGTCGCGTGCGGCATTGTCCGAGACGAAGGCTTCGGTCCGGTCCGCAGCCCACAGCACCTCCCGGCCGAGACGCTTGGCGGCGAACAAGACCAGAGCCTGTTCGGGAAAGGCCATTCCCTTCAGGCCGAACGCTCCGCCCACGTCGTCGGTCACCACGCGAAGCGCTCGTTCGTCGATCCCGAGCACGCCGGACATGATGTTCCTGATATTGTGGACGCCCTGGGTCGCCGAACGAAGCGTGTAGCGGCCGGTCGCCGGATCGTAGGCGCCGCAGGCATTTCGGGTTTCCAGCGGCATCATGGCGAGACGATTGTTGATCAACCTGAGGCGTGTAACGTGAGCGGCGTCGGTGAAGGCTCGATCGACCGCGTTTCGATCACCGGCCGCCCAGTCCAGCGCCACATTGTCGGGGCATTCGGGCCAGATAGCCTGTGCCTTTGGCTCGATCACCGAGCCAGGATCGATGGCGACGGGCAGGGAATCGATGTCGAGATCGATCGCCTCGGCCGCATCCTTTCCCTGATCGATCGTCTCCGCCACGATCATGGCGACCGGCTCGCCGACATGGCGAACCCGTTCGGTCGCAAGCAGATGACGCGGCGGCAGAAAGGCACCCCATCTTTCATCTGCAGCAACGTCGGCAAGGCAAGGGAGCGTGCCGAGGCCGGCGTCGTTCAAATCGTCCGATGTGATGATGTCGACCACGCCCGGCATGCTTTTCGCGTGATCCGTATCGCAGCGGGCGATGCGCCCATGGGCGACCGGTGAGCGCAGAAAGACGGCTTGGGCGGCGCCGGGAGCGGGCTGGTTGACCAGGAAGCGGCCCTGTCCGGTGAGAAACCGCGTGTCGCTTCGCTGGAGGTCCGCCATCATCCATTGCCTTCCGTCGGTAGCGGCCTGACATCTGCCCGTTGCTCACGCTGGAAAACATGGAGGCCGGAGCCGACGATGATCGCGATGCCGAGAGCTGTCAAACCGTCCGGCAGATCTCCGAAGATGACGGCACCCAGGAACGCAGCGCCCAGGATTTCCAGATATTGGAAGGGTGCCAGTACGCCCGCCGGGGCCAGGACGAAAGGCGCGAATGGCCAGCAGGTGCGAGATCGTGGCGATCACGCCTACAAGAATGAGCCATGCCCAGGCTTCTTTCGCCGGCCATGCGGGCCGGATCGCGGTCCAACCGACCACCGTGCTCGTCGCCATTGCGAGCGACAGGACGAGCATGCCGAAGACACAGACCCAAAACTGCACGGCCGTGGCGTTTTCCGCCCTGGCGGCCGCTCGGGTGATGGTGAGATAAAACGCAAAGCAGGCTGCCGCGATCAACGGTAGGAAGGCGGGCATCCCGACGCTTTCGAAACTCGGTCGAATGACGATCAGTGCGCCGGCGAAGCCAACCAGGACGGCGAGGAGCCGTCGCCAGCCGATACCCTCGCCGAGAAAGACCACTGACATCAGGGCGAGGATCAGCGGTTCGACGAAAAAGATCGCCGCGCAGTCGGCAAGCGACATGTAGGTCAGCGCCCAAAAAAAGGCCAGCGTCGCCAATGCCAGCAGCAGGCCGCGAAGCCCATGGGTCGATGATGGTCTTGGCAGCCGGCCGCGACGGACCGCCAGAACGAACGGCAGAAGAAAGACGAACTGAAAGAAGAATCTGAACCAGGCAATCTGGCCGGGCGAGAGGTCGTCGCCAAGGCCTTTCGCGATGGCATGGATGCCCGGGGCCATCAGCACGCCGGTCGCCATAAGGACCATACCGCGGCGAACCTTCGATCGAAGCACCTCGCTCTCGATGACAGACGCTGACGTCCCCGACATGACGGGCCTACTTCCGGCGGCGGCCAACAACTGGATTGGTCATGGTGTCGATCGCGCGTCATGATGCACATGGCATCCGGGATCGTCGATGCGCTTCATCGAATAGCGAAGGCGCTGCCGATGCTTCGATCGGGTATTGCCGTAGTCTCGGAATGCTCGAACCCGGGACGACTTCGTCGCCCTACAGGAATTCGATCAGAGGTGTTACGGGTCTGCCGATACGGAGCTCTTTTCGGATCGAGTGGCATCGGCAGCCAACTGCCTCGGTGTTACGCCATAATACCCCTTGAAGACCTTGACGAAATGGGACGCATCGCAAAATCCGGTATCAGCTGCAACCTCGGCAATGGAATGGTGCGGTGTCCTCAGCAGAAACCTGGCGTGTGTCAGCCTGACCAGCTTGTCCGCGACAGCAGGTGACATACCCAGAGCCCGATCAAAGTGGCGTTCGAGCTTTCGGCGGCTGACGTCGAGACGTTTGGCGATGACGCTCATCGGAAGGGGCGCACTCATCGCCTGTTGCATGAGGAGCAGCGCCCTCCTCACCAGATCATCGGAGGTCGTCAGCTCGAGTGGCAGGCCTGGCTGTGCCGCTTCTGCACTCATAGCCTCATCGATGATCATGATGTTCAGGCTTTTCCTGGCCTCTGCTCTGCCGACATGCCGGTCGACGAGATAGGCCGCAAGATGCGCCGAACTGACGCCGCCTGAAGCGGTCAGCCGATCACGATCTACCACGAAAATCTGATCCGAAACCGGTTCCATACCATCGAACTGCCCCAGAAAATCATCGTGATGAAACCAGCTGACGCAGCAGCGATAGCCGTCCATGAGGCCGGCGCGATACAGGACGAAAGCGCCAGTGCAGACACCGACGAGCGGAACCTTCGACGTGGCCGCCCGATGCAAGAATCCGACGTAATCCGGATGAAGGTTCTCGATCTCGTCGACGAGACCGCCAACGACGACGACGTAGTCGAAGCGGGATGGATCGCCGGGATGTGCAGCGTCTTGTCGGTGAGCGCCCGCCCGTCCTCGATCACCGCCATGGCGATCGAGCGGCCGAGCGCCTCGCTCCAGTAGGACGAGGTGACATGCCCGATCATCTTCATCGGCACCGCCTCGTTCGGATCGGCGACGATCTGCGCCCCTTCCTCCAGCACCGTGTTCGGATCGTCGGTCAGAAGGCCGACGAGCTGCTTTCGGCCGCTGGCAACCAGGTCGGGGCGCGAAAGCGAACGCTTGCCGACGAAGTCCGGCTTTTTTCTTGCCGATAGCCCAGCTGAGTCCGGCATCGTCGGGCGTCACCGTGCCGTCGGTGTCCTGGCCGACGATGATGTAGCCTTTCTCGGCCCGAAGCACATGCATGAACGCCTGATTTCAGGGAGAATGACAATGGACGACAGCAAGGCGGCCGACATGCAGGCGGCAGCAGCGGGAAAGGCAGCGTCGGTTACAATCACCGAACGGCCCGGAGCCACCCGGTTCAGTCTGCGCATCGATCCGGCCCATCTCGCCGAGGCGTCGAAGGCGTTCGATGCCGACATACCGGAGACCATCGGTTCGAGGGCCGTAAGCGGCGCTCGAAGCGCCCTTTGTCTCGGGCCGGATGAATGGGTCCTGCATGCGATGGAGGAGGAACGGGACGTCATCGAGACCGCGTTCAAGGACTTGTACGAAGACGTGCCTCACAGCCTGGTCGACGTCAGCGATCGCGAAATCACCTTCGCGATCAAAGGACCCGGCGCCTTTGACGTGCTGGCGGCGGGCTGTCCGCTGAACCTAAGGGACATCCCGATCGGCGAAGGCACGCGGACAGTTTTCGACTCGGCCCAGATCGTTCTGATCCGGGAAAGCGCAGACAGTTTTCTGATCGAGGTCTGGCGCTCCTTCGCGCCGCATGTGCAGGGCATTTTGGCGATGGCCAGCGACGAGGTGGCCCTCGGAATCTAATCATTTTCGAGAGGGGCAATCGACCGGCCGGCTCGCCGTCAATCTGCCTGAGTGCAGGAAAAAACGATCCGGCATTCGGCCCAAGACACAACCCCGGAGGATAAAGCACGTGGAACAGCTCAAATTCGTTCACAACGGCGACAAAGTCAGGCCAACCTTCTCTGAAGCCGAAATGAATCGCCGGCTGGAGAATCTTCGCGCGATCATGGCGGAACGAGGCATCGACGCCTGTCTGTTCACCTCCTACCACAACATCAATTACTACAGCGACTTTCTTTACTGCGCGTTCGGCCGGCCTTACGGTCTGGTGGTAACGCAGCAAGAGCAGACCACGATTTCAGCGAATATCGATGGCGGTCAGCCATGGCGCCGCACCTTCGGCGACAATCTCGTCTACACCGACTGGCATCGCGACAACTACTACGTCGCCGTGAAGAAGCTCCTGAAGGACGGATGGCGAATCGGCGCCGAGTTCGACCACATCAACATCGAGAACTTCCGCAAGCTGCAGGGCGCGCTGCCAACCAGCGAGCTGGTCGACATCGGCAAGCCGGCCATGCGCCAGCGGATGGTGAAATCGGACGAGGAAATCGCCTGGATCAAGGAAAGCGCCCGCATCGCCGACATCGGCGGCGCTGCCTGCGTCGAGGCGATCGCGGTCGGCGTGCCTGAATACGAAGTGGCGCTGCATTCGACACAGGCCATGGTGCGCGAGATCGGCAGGAGCCAGCCTCATGTCGAGCTGATGGACAGCTGGACCTGGTTCCAGTCCGGCATCAACACCGACGGTGCCCACAACCCGGTCACCAGCCGCAAGATCGAACGCGGTGACATATTGAGCCTGAACTGCTTTCCGATGCCCGCCGGCTACTACACCGCTCTGGAGCGCACCCTGTTCGCGGAGGAATGTTCGGACGAGCATCTTCGCTTGTGGGAGATCAATGTCGAAGTGCACGAAAAGGGGCTGGAGCTGATCAGGCCCGGCGTCCGTTGCTGCGATATCGCTCATGAGCTGAACGAGATCTATCTTCGCCACGATCTCTTCCAGTACCGCACCTTCGGTTACGGCCACAGTTTCGGCACGCTCTGCCACTATTATGGCCGCGAAGCGGGGTTGGAGCTGCGTGAGGATATCGAGACCGTTCTCGAGCCCAACATGGTGATCTCGATGGAGCCGATGATCATGATTCCCGAGGGCCAGCCCGGCGCCGGCGGCTATCGCGAGCACGACATCCTGGTGGTCACCGAAGACGGCGCCGACGACATCACCGGATTCCCCTACGGTCCCGAGCACAACATCATCCAAAGGTGACGAACATGGCGTAGAAGCTTCGGAGAGGGCGTTCTTCTGGGCCTCATCGTGGCTGAATGTCAGTATCCTTCGGAAAGACACCCTTGCGGATGGGCGCGCCGAGCCGATGCCATGGAGGTCCGCTGGCCGCGAATGCGCCCGCCACACTTCCAGCAAACATGTCGATTCGCAGAATGCTCCTCGACGAACAAAAAAAGCCGGGCACGACGGCCCGGCGGAGTCAATCAGGGAGGCTTAACGTCTGGGAGACGTGAGGATCGTCGATCCCCAAAACTTCAGGCATCGCACCTGAAGAGCGGGATCTGTCTAACAGGTCCCGCCCGACGCAGGTTCGGCAACACCAAAACCGCGCCGCTGATCGACATATAAGCTATGTCGTCGTGACTGCTAGCATGCTCCCACGAACGGCGATGTAACTGTGATCACAACGACACAAGCGTTGTCAGGCAATGCCATCTTGCATTGTCTTGAATTGCAGCTGGAGAAGGTGGTTTCGGCGGATACATACCGGTCTCGCCCCTGCAACATCGCCCGGTCCGGATATCGCACCATGAGCAAGAACGCAAAACTGCGCTACTATGTGCGAGATCTTCAGCTGGAACGCTGCCGCCAATGCCCATTCACTCGGTCTTTCTGAAGTATTTCGACGAAGTGCGTCGCAGCGGTTCGATCCGCCTCGCTGCACGAAAATTGTACGTCGCCTCCTCGGCCGTGAACCGGCAGATCCTCAAGATCGAGGACGAACTGGGCGTCAAGCTGTTCGAGCGTTCGGCAAGCGGCATCCGCCTGACCGCATCGGGCGAGTTGCTGGCGGCGCATGTCAGCAGGACGCTGGGCGATGCGGAGCAGACGCTGGCGCGCATCGCGGCCCTCAAAGGCGATCAGCGTCAGCTTCTTTCGATTGCTGGCCAGGAATCGGTGATTTCCCGGTTTCTGCCGCCGGCTCTGGTCGCGCTGCACGCCGAATATCCCGATGTGGCGACAAGCTTCAGAGCCGCCAAGGGGACCGAGCTGCAGGATTTGCTCAGGAGTAACAGCGCCGACATCGCTGTCGCCTTCGATCCTGGGAGTGCCGAGGATCTCGAGACGGTCACCGCCGTCGCGTTGCCTGTAGGGGCCGTGCTGACGCCGTCTCACCCGCTGGCGGGTCACACTCGGCTGTCGCTCGCCGATTGTGCGCCCTACCCGATCGTTCTGCCGGACCGATCCTGGCCGCTCAGGGCGCGGCTCGATCACGAGATCGAGCAGGCGGATCTTGCGCTGAACATCATCACCTCGTCGAACTCGGTCGAGTTCCTGAAGACCATGATCGATCAACAGCTCGGGATTGGTTTTCAGACGATTGTCGGCCTGGAAGTGCAGGTCGAGCGGGGTGAGCTTCTCCATGTGCCGCTTGTGACGACCTGTGAAGTCAACCAGGAATTCGCGCTCTGCAGGCGTTCCGGCGACGTCACCACGCCGGCGCTCGATCGCCTCATAGACCTGCTGCGACAACGGCTTGCCGACTATGCCGTGCCGGCGGCAGAAGGATGACGGCTGGCGCCACATCCTGGTGATGCCATTTTGGCATCGCTGGCATGAAATCTCTGCTACCCGATCCCACGAATTCTCCGATATTGTCGAATTAGGATGTGAGCCTCGGTGGACGATGCCCTCTTCGATCGGACCTGTCCGATCACCGCCTGGCATCGCACGAGCGTATCAGGGAGAGTTCGATGGCTGCCGCTGCTTCGCCGGTCACGGCTAGTGACAACAGCATCAGGTTTCTGCTGAACGGTGACCTCGTCACGGTGGCCGACGCCGATCCGACCCAGTCCGTTCTGCAGTTCGTGCGGGAACGTCGGCGGCTGACCGGCACCAAGGAAGGCTGTGCGGAGGGCGACTGCGGCGCCTGCACCGTGGTACTGGGCGAGCTCGACGGCGAGGAGCTTCGTCTGAAGGCGGTCAATGCCTGCATCCAGTTCGTGCCGACGCTGGACGGCAAGGCGCTGTTCACGGTGGAAGCGCTCCGTCAGCCCGACGGCAGCCTGCATCCGGTGCAGCGGGCGCTGGTCGACCATCATGGCTCGCAATGCGGGTTCTGCACGCCGGGCTTCGTCATGTCGCTCTGGCATGTCTACACCGCCTGCCAGGCGGCCGGTCGACGCGCCGACGAGACGGAGCTGCGCACCGCGCTCACCGGCAATCTCTGCCGCTGCACCGGCTATCGGCCGATCCTCGACGCGGGCCGCGCCATGTTCGATCTGCCAAAGGCTGGTTTCGATCGTGAGAGCCTGAGAACGCAGCTTTTGGAGCTGCGTCGCGAGCGGGCGCTTGACTATCGTCACGGCGATGCCAGCTTCCATGCGCCCAGAACCTTGGATGAGCTGACGGCGCTGCGGTCCGAGCATCCGGACGCGACCATCCTTGCCGGCTGCACCGATATCGGCCTTTGGGTGACCAAGCAGTTCCGTGATCTCGGCGACATCATCTATGTCGGCGAGGTCGCCGAGCTGAAAGGGATCCGCGAGGACAGCGACGGGCTCCGCATCGGCGCCGGCGTGTCGCTCAGCGATGCTTATGGCGCCCTGGTCGAGCACTACCCCGAAGCCCGTGAGATGTGGGAGCGCTTCGCTTCGGTGCCGATCAGGAATGCCGGCACGCTTGGCGGCAATGTCGCCAACGGCTCGCCGATCGGCGACAGCATGCCGTGGCTGATCGCGGTCGGTGCGAAGGTGGTGCTGCGCAGCGAGGCAGGATCGAGAACGCTGGCGCTCGAGGATCTCTATCTCGACTACATGAAGAAGGACATGGCGGCCGACGAGTTCGTCGAGGCGGTGGAGGTTCCACACCCCAGGCCTGGCCAGGCGTTTCGCACCTACAAGCTCGCCAAGCGCTACGACTCCGACATTTCCGCGGTCTGCGCCGCCTTTCGCATCACCATGGACGGCGACAAGATCGGCGAGGCGCGCATCGCGTTCGGCGGCATGGCGGCGACGCCGAAACGCGCCGCCCATTGCGAGCGCGCTCTCGCCGGGCAGCCCTGGAACGAGGCGACGGCGGCCCGGGCGGCCGAGGCTCTGGCCAGGGATTATCGACCGCTCTCCGACATGCGCGCCAGCGCCGACAATCGGCTGCTGAGCGCGCAGAATCTTGTGCGGCGATTCTTCTTGGAAACCCGCCCGGACGATCCGCTGCCGGTCGAGCGGCTGAGCGTCTTCGCGGCGATGACGGCTTGAGGAGGAGACCATGACCCAGACCCTGTCCCCAAAAGCCATCCCGCACGAATCCGCCGAGCTGCACGTCGCCGGCGAAGCCACCTATACCGACGACATTCCGGAGCTCGCCGGCACGCTGTTCGCGGCGCTCGGGCTCAGCCGGAAGGCGCATGCCAGGATCAGGTCGATCGATCTCGACGCAGTGCGCGCCGCACCGGGCGTGGTCGCGGTGCTCACGGCGGCGGACATTCCCGGCAAGAACGACTGCGGTCCGATCATCGCCGACGATCCGATCCTGGCGGAAGGTCTGGTGCAGTGCATCGGCCAGCCGATCTTCGCGGTGATCGCCGAGACCTATCTTCAGGCGAGGCGCGCCGCGCAGAAGGCCGAGATCGACTACGAAGAGCTGCCGGCCGTGCTGACGCCCGAGGAGGCGAAGCGGCAAGGCTCCTTCGTGGTGCCGCCGATGCAGCTGGTGCGCGGCGATCCCTCGGCCAGGCTTGCGGCGGCGCCGAACAAGCTGAGAGGCGAGCTCCGGGTCGGCGGCCAGGAGCAGTTCTACCTCGAAGGCCAGATCTCCTACGCGGTGCCGAAGGAGCAGGACGGCATGCTGGTCTACTGCTCGACCCAGCATCCGTCGGAAATGCAGCATCTGGTGGCGAACGCGCTGAATCTCGCGTCCAACCAGGTGACGGTCGAGGTGCGGCGCATGGGCGGCGGCTTCGGCGGCAAGGAATCCCAATCCGCGCTCTTCGCCTGCGTCGCGTCCGCCGCCGCGCGGAAGCTCGGACGGCCGGTGAAGCTCAGGCTCGATCGCGACGACGACTTCATGGCCACCGGCAAGCGCCATTGCTTCCACTACGAGTACGAGGTCGGCTATGACGACCAAGGCCGCATCCTCGCCGCCAGGGTCGAGATGACCTCCCGCGCGGGCTACTCCACCGATCTGTCGCCGCCGGTCGCGACCCGCGCCGTCTGCCATTTCGACAACGCTTATTACTTGAGCGATGTCGACATCAAGGCGATGTGCGGCAAGACCAACACCCAGTCCAACACCGCCTTTCGCGGCTTCGGCGGGCCGCAGGGCGCGATCGCGATCGAATATATCGTCGACGAGATTTCTCGGACCGTCGGCAAGGACCCGCTCGACGTGCGCAAGCTGAATTTTTATGGCAAGGCCGAGCGCAACGTCACGCCCTACGGCCAGACCGTCGAAGACAACGTCATCCACGAATTGGTGGACGAGCTGGAAGCGTCCAGCGCGTATCGAGCACGCCGCAAAGCGATCAGCGCCTTCAACGAAAAAAGCCCGGTTCTGAAGAAGGGCCTCGCGCTGACGCCGGTGAAGTTCGGCATCTCGTTCAACGTGGTGCATTTCAACCAGGCGGGTGCCCTGGTGCACATCTACACCGACGGCTCGATCCTGGTGAACCACGGCGGCACCGAGATGGGCCAGGGGCTGAACACCAAGGTCGCGCAGGTGGTCGCGGGCGAGCTCGGCGTCAGCGTCGATCGCGTGCGCGCCACCGCGACCGCCACCGACAAGGTCGCCAACACCTCGGCGACCGCGGCCTCGACCGGCGCCGATCTCAACGGCAAGGCTGCCGAGGACGCCGCCCGCCAGATCAAGCGGCGCCTGGCGGCGTTCGCCGCCGAGCGCGAAGGCGTTAGACCGGAAGACGTCGTCTTCGCCAACGACGAGGTACAAGTCAACGATATGGCCGCGCCATTCGAGGCATTGGTGCAGGACGCCTATCACGCGCGCGTTCAGCTCTGGTCCGATGGCTTCTATGCCACGCCGAAGCTCAACTGGGACCGCGACACCCTCACCGGCCGGCCGTTCTTTTATTACGCCTACGGCGCTGCGGTCTCGGAGGTCGTGGTCGACACGCTCACCGGCGAATGGAAGCTGCTGCGTGCCGATCTGCTGCATGACGCCGGCGCTTCGATCAACCCGGCGATCGACATCGGGCAGGTGGAGGGCGCCTTCATCCAGGGCATGGGCTGGCTGACGCTGGAGGAGCTGCACTGGAATCCGGAAGGCCGGCTCATGACCCATGCGCCGTCGACCTACAAGATTCCGGCGGTCAACGATTGCCCTTCGGCGTTCACCACGCGCCTGTTCGAGAACGCCAATCACGAGGACACGATCCTGCGCTCCAAGGCGGTGGGCGAGCCGCCGCTTCTGCTCGGCTTCTCGGTGCTGTTCGCGATCCGCGACGCGATCGCCAGTGTCAAGGACGGCAAGGCAAGCCCGGACCTCGACGCGCCGGCCACGCCCGAGAGAATTCTGAACGCGGTGAACGCGCTGCAGACGGCGCCGGCACCGGAGGCGGTGACCGCATGATCGACTGGCTGACAGCTCTTCACGAGCTCGGCCGCTGCCGTCAGGAAACGGTCCTGGTGACGGTCGCCGAAGCCCGCGGTTCGACGCCCCGTGCAGCCGGCACCAAGATGATCGTCATGGGTGATCGATGCTGGGGCACGATCGGCGGCGGTCACCTGGAGTTCAAGGCGATCAGCATCGCCCGCGATCTCCTGGCCGGATCCAAAGGCCGGGACGTGCATCTGCAGCGCTTTCCGCTGGGACCGAACCTCGGCCAGTGCTGCGGCGGCATGGTGAGCCTCCTGTTCGAGCGGATCTCGACACCGACACCTTATTGGATCGAGTGTTTGCGGCGCCGGCGGAACGATCGCGGCAAGGCCGTGCTGATTTCTGGAATGGACTCCACGCGGCCCGGCAAGATGATCGTATCGCAAGAGTCCGCCGAGGGCGGTCTCGGCGATCCAGCGCTGGAGCGTGAATCGGTTGGTGTCGCGCAAGGGCTGCTCGCGGCACCATGCCGCGGCCGAGCTTCGGACGTTGAAGGTGGGCTCCCGGGTTTCCGCCCGCCTGCTGTTCGAGCCGGTCACGGCCGGCGATTTCCAGATCCTGCTGTTCGGCGCAGGCCATGTCGGCAAGGCGCTGGTGCAGGTGCTCCAGGGCCTGCCCTGCGACATCACCTGGATCGATCCGCGCGAGAACGAGTTTCCGGACATCGTTCCCGCCAATGTCAGGGTCGACGCCGGCGATCGGCCGGACCTCGCCGTCGATCAAGCACCGCCCGCCAGCTGCGTCCTGATCATGACCCACAGCCACGCCCTGGATCAGGCGATCTGCGAGCGGGCGCTTCGGCGGGACGATCTTGCCTATTGCGGACTGATCGGCTCGGCGACCAAGCGCGCCAGGTTCCGAAGGCGCCTCGCCGCCGCCGGCCTGTCGGAGAGGGCGCTGGACGGGCTGACCTGTCCGATCGGCATCGACGGCATCTCCGGCAAGCATCCGGGCGAGATCGCGATCGCCGTGGCGGCAGAACTCCTGCATGTGCGCGAGGGCCGCTCGACGGCCAGCGGATTGCGCGCAAGGCGGCCGGTCACGGCTGACGACATGAGCTTCCTATGAGCGCCGGCGCACCGTCCTTGCAGGCGTTCCGGGGTTCGATCCTGCATTGCCTGGACGATCCGGGAAGTGCGTTGGACAGCGAGCAGGTCGAGTTCTTCGAAGACGGTCTCCTCTTGGTGGTCGATGGCCGTGTGCAGCGCCTTGGCGACGCTACCTCGCTGCTTCAGGATGTGCCGGAAGGAGTTCACATCGAGGACTACAGCGGCAAGCTCCTTCTGCCGGGCTTCGTCGACACCCACATCCACTACCCGCAGACCGACATGATCGCCGCTTACGGCGAGCAGCTGCTCGACTGGCTGGAGAGATACGCCTTCCCGACCGAATGCCTTTTTGCCGACGCGGAGCACGCTGCCGAGACCGCCGAATTCTTCCTCGACGAATTGCTGCGAAACGGCACCACGACGGCGCTGGTCCTCGGCACGGTGCATCCGCAGTCGGTCGATGCCATCTTCGAAGCGGCATGTGCGAAAAAACTTCGGCTGATCGCGGGCAAGGTGCTGATGGACCGCAACTGCCCCGAGGATCTGCAGGACACGCCGGACACGGCCTATCGCGACAGCAAGGCGCTGATCGAGCGCTGGCATCGGCAGGATCGCCTTCTCTACGCGATCACGCCGCGCTTCGCACCGACATCGAGCGCGGCGCAGCTCGAGCGTGCCGGCCAGCTCGCGAAGGAGCATCCGGATGCGTACATGCACACCCATGTCGCCGAGAACCGGGCCGAAGTGCGCTGGGTCGCCGAGCTTTTTCCTGAGAGCCGAAGCTATCTCGACGTCTACGACCGCTACGGCCTCTTGCGCGAGCGCTCGGTGTTCGCCCACTGCATCCATCTCGACCGCACCGATCGCGAACGCATGGCCGCAACCGGCGCCGCCATGGCCTTCTGCCCGAGCGCCAATCTCTTCCTCGGCAGCGGCCTGTTCGATCTGGCTGCGGCGAGCGATCTCGGCGTGCGCGTCGGCCTCGGCACCGACGTCGGCGCCGGCACCAGCTTCTGTCAGCTTCGGACCATGAGCGAAGCCTACAAGGTCGCACAGATGAGCGGACAGAAGCTGGCACCTTTCCAGGCCCTCTATCGCGCCACCCTCGGCGGTGCCAGGGCGCTTTACTTGGATGACTGCGTCGGCAATTTCGCTCTTGGCAAGGAGGCTGACTTCGTCGTGCTCGACTGGCGCTCGACGCCGCTTCTGGCGCGCCGGATCGCGGCCGCGCGGGATCTGGTCGAAAAGCTGTTCGCCCTGTTCATGCTCGGCGACGACCGCGCGGTCCATGCGACCCACATCATGGGAAGGGCCGTCCATCGGCGGGATCAGGCGACGGGCTGATCCGGCGATACGTGCAGACGGAAGGCCCCGCTCGGATCCTGTCCGAGCGGGGCTTTTTCATATCCTGGCGCAAAGCTCGCGCGTTGCGTTCAGATCACTCCGCGGGGGGCGCGGCCTCACCACCGGTAAGGCCGAGGAGGCCGCCCAGATCCGCGTAGTAAGCGGCCAGCAGTGCGGCGAGGACCACCATCACCGGGCTGATCTCCTTCGCCCTGCCGGAGAACAGCTTGAGCAGGACATAAGTGACGATGCCGATGGTGATGCCATTGGCGATCGAATAGGTGAGCGGCATCAGGACCACCGTCAGGAAGGCCGGGATCGCGTCATCCATCCGGTTCCAGTCCAGCTCGGCGGCACCGGCCATCATCAGCGTGCCCACGATGATCAGCGCGGGCGCGGTCGCGAGCGCCGGCACCGCGGTCACCAGCGGAATGAAGAACAGAGCCAGTAGGAACATGATGCCGGCGACGATCGAGGTGAAGCCGGTGCGGCCGCCCTCCTCGACGCCGGTGGCGCTCTCGATATAGGTGGTCACCGTGCTGGTGCCGAGGAGAGCGCCTGCCGACGTGCCCACGGCGTCCGCGGAAAAGGCGCGATCCGAGCCCGGCAGCCTTCCGTCCTTGTCGAGAAAGCCCGCGAGCCTGCCGACGCCGATCAGGGTGCCGGCGGTGTCGAAGATGTCTACGAACATGAAGGCGATCACCACGGTCAGGAAGGTGCCCGTGAAGATCTGGCTGAAGTCGAGCGCGAACAGCGTCTCCTGCGGCAGGGACGGCAGGCCGACGAAACGCTCGGGTGCTGGCGCCATGCCGGTGACCCAGGCGATCACGGTGATCACCAGGATGCCGATCAGGATCGCCCCCTTGATCCGCTTGATCAGCAGAGCACCGATCAGGAGCACGCCGAGCAGCGCCAGATAGACCGAGGGCTGCTGCACGTCGCCGAGCGTGACCAGCGTGGCCGGATGATCGACCACCAGGCCCATGTTCTGCAGGCCGATGATCGCCAGGAAAAGCCCTATGCCGACCGTGGTGGCGATCTTCAGCGACCCCGGAATGGCGTTGATGATCAGCGTGCGCACGCCGCCGCGCGACAAGGCGAGGAAGATCAGCCCCTCGACGAACACGGCGGTGAGCGCCACCTGCCATGATACGCCGAGCCCCTGGACGACGCCGAAGGTGAAATAGGCGTTCAGCCCCATGCCGGGTGCCAGCACGAAGGGATAGTTGGCATAGAGGCCCATCATGATGGTGGCGATCGCCGCACCCAGCGCCGTCGCCACCGCCACATCCGCCTCCGGCATGCCGGCGAGCGAGAGGATCTGCGGGTTGATGAACAGGATGTAGCCCATGGTCAGGAAGGTCGTGATCCCGGCACGGACTTCGGTCATGACGCTCGAGCCGCGCTCGCTGATTTGGAAATAGCGATCGAGCGTGGCGGCGAACCCACTGTCGGATGCCAGGGTGCTGTCCTGGGACGGTGTTTTCTGGTTCATCGAAATTTGCTCCCCGTTTGTCGAAGGCGCACGGCTTCTCTTTCTTCATGAAAGCCGTTTGCGTGCACGCTACGATGCCTTTATTCGTTCGCTCGGCAGCCTGGTGTGCTGCAGATACCGTCATACGGAAGGTATCCTAGATGATTGAAAATAGGCCTGCACAGGAGAATTTGGGTAGCAGAGAATTTCGCCCAAGCGATGCAGAAAAGGCATCAGGATAAGATCAGGGACAAACGCGCTCGCCAGTGGGACTGGCCTTGGTTGCAACGGCAGAATCGGGTCAGAGCGATCGACCGGCAAGCTGATGCTTGTGCCGTCATCGAGCTGTCTTGTCGTCGAATGCGTGCCGCCAGGCGATCAGGCAAGATCTGGATGGACGAATGGCCGACTTTGAAATGCACGTGCGCCGGATTGGCGGAAGGCGTCGCCCAGTGGTAACGATGGGAGATGACGTTGATCACCGAAATCATCCGCTGGCTTGCCTGCGGTTTGCTGTTCACAGTCGTGGCATCGACGCTCGCCGTTCCGCCCGCGACAGCGCAGACGCCACCGTCCGAAAGGGACATCGAAGGCTATAGCGGCCTGCATCTTGCCGCCCATGATGGGGATGTTGCGGCTATCCGAAAGCACGTCGCGGAAGGGGCCGATCTTGAAGCCAGAGACCGCGCAGGCCGAACGCCGTTGCATGTCGCGGCGTTCGCATCGGAGGAGGAAGCAGTGCGGGCACTCGCGGAGGCAGGCGCAGATCTGAACGCGCTCGAACATCGCGCCTACGACATCGTGACGATTGCTGCAGTCGCGGATGATCTCGACATGGTCGATCTCAGCCTGACGCTCGGCGCCGGCGCCGGCAACGTCACCAGCCCCTATGAAGGCACCGCGCTGATCGCCGCGGCGCATCTCGGCCATCACGAGGTGGTCGCGCGGCTGATCGAGGGAGGGGCGCCGCTCGATCACGTCAACAATCTGAACTGGACCGCCTTGATCGAAGCCGTCGTTCTCGGCGATGGCGGACCGGATCACATCGAAACGGTGCGCGCGCTCGTCGGCGCAGGTGCAGACCAGTCGATCGCAGACGGCGAGGGCGTCACGCCGCTCGACCATGCCCGAGCGCGCGGCTACGCGGAGATCGTAGAGATCCTGGAAACGGCGCGATAGCCTTCGGCGGGCTCGCCCACTCTACGCTCGCGCAGCGGCCTTCAGTTCGAGCCGGCGCGCGTGCAGCACGGGTTCGGTATAACCCGACGGCTGCGCCCTGCCCTCGAAGACCAGATCACATGCCGCACGGAAGGCAATGCCGTCGAAGCCCGGCGCCATCGGGCGGTAGGCCTGATCGGCCGCGTTCTGGCGATCAACGGTTTCGGCCATGCGTTGCATGATCTCCATCACCTCGTCCCTGCCGATCACGCCGTGATGCAGCCAGTTGGCGATATGCTGGGCCGAGATCCGGCAGGTCGCGCGGTCTTCCATCAGGCCGACGTCGTTGATGTCCGGCACCTTGGAGCAGCCGACGCCCTGGTCGATCCAGCGAACGACATAGCCGAGGATCCCCTGCGCGTTGTTCTCGACCTCGCGGCGGATCTGCTCGGCCGACCATTTGCGGTAGCTCGCGATCGGGATGTCCAGCAGCGCGTCGACATAGGCGCGTCGCCCGCCCTTGGCGAGTGCCGCCTGCACCGCGAACACGTCCACCTTGTGATAATGCAGCGCGTGCAGCGTCGCCGCCGTCGGGCTCGGCACCCAGGCACAGTTGGCACCCGCCTTCGGGTGCTCGATCTTCGCCTCCACCATCGCCGCCATCTTGTCGGGCATGGCCCACATGCCCTTGCCGATCTGCGCCTTGCCCGACAGACCGCATTCGAGGCCGATGTCGACGTTCTGATTCTCGTAGGCGGTGATCCAGCTCTTGCGCTTGATGAAGTCCTTCCGGCTGAAGGGCCCCGCTTCCATCGAGGTGTGGATCTCGTCGCCGGTGCGGTCGAGAAAGCCGGTATTGATGAACGCGACACGGTGCTTCGCCGCCCGGATGCATTCCTTGAGATTGACGCTGGTGCGCCGCTCCTCGTCCATGACCCCGAGCTTCACGGTGTATTGCGGCAGACCGAGCACCGATTCCACATGGGTAAAGGTATCGTCGGCAAACGCGGTCTCTTCCGGGCCATGCAGCTTGGGTTTGACCACATAGACCGATCCGGCGACCGAGTTTCGCGGTGCTGCCGTCTTTTTCAGGTCATGCATGGCGATCAGCGTGGTCACCAGCGCGTCCAGCAAGCCCTCGAAGATTTCTTCGCCGTTCCGATCAAGGACGGCGGGATTGGTCATGAGATGGCCGACATTGCGCACCAGCATCAGGGCACGCCCTTTCACCGAAACCTCGCCGCCGTCCGGCGCGGTGAACGCCAGATCCGGATTGAGGCGGCGCGTCATCATTTCGCCGTTCTTCTCGAAGGTTTCCTCGAGATCGCCCTTCATCAGGCCGAGCCAGTTGCGATAGGCCGTCACCTTGTCCTCGGCGTCCACGCAGGCGACCGAGTCCTCGCAGTCCATGATCGCCGAGACCGCGCTCTCCAGGCGCACGTCGGCGAGACCCGCCTGGTCGCGGCTGCCGATCGGATGGGTGCGGTCGAAGATCAGCTCCACATGCAGGCCGTTGTTGCGGAGCAGCACGGCGTCCGGTGCGCGCGGGTGGCCGCGATAGCCGATGAATTTCTCCGGCTCCTTGAGCGGCATGTCGTCGACCAGGAGGGCGCCGTCATGCACATGGTAGCGCCGTGCGTCGGCGTGACTTGCACCCTCGAGCGGGAAGGCCTCGTCGAGAAACACGCGCGCCCGTGCGACGACACGCGCGCCCCGGCCACGGTCGTAGCCGCCGTCCGGCGGCGCGCTGCCCATGGCATCGGTGCCATAAAGGCCGTCATAGAGGCTGCCCCAGCGCGCGTTCGCCGCGTTCAGGGCAAAGCGGGCATTGGTGATCGGCACGACGAGCTGCGGGCCGGGCACGGTCGCGATCTCGGGGTCGACATGCTCGGTCTCGATGGTGAAATCGTCACCCTCGGGCAGGAGGTAGCCGATCTCGGCGAGAAACGCCTTATAGGCCTCGTGGTCGTGCGGCTGGTTTTGCCGTTTGACATGCCAGGCGTCGATCGAAGCCTGCAGTTCTTCGCGCCGACTGAGGAGCTCTGCATTCCGCGGCCCGAAATCATGCGCCAGCGTCGAGAGGCCCGCCCAGAAGGCCGTCGGATCGACGCCTGTGCCCGGCAGCGCCTCTTCCTCGACGAAGGAGGCCAGCTCAGGCGCCACGCGAAGATCGCCGCGCTCCAGATATTCGAACGTTTGCTGATCTGTCATCATCTCGCTCATGCTGCCCTCTTGGATCGAAAGTCTCTGATTGGATGCGGTGATGGGGGCGCAGACGTTAGCGCCATTCGCAATATAGCGGAGCTGCGCTGCAGTGCACAATGAGACACCGACCGGGTGAGCAGGAGAGTGGAGGCCCGGAGACACAGCTCAGGATCGGTGTCCCCGTCCGACCACCGCTCAATCCGATCTCAATGCCGCTGCCGCAGCACCATGCTCCGCGCGCAACCGTTCGAGATCGAGCCCCGCGATCCGTCCGTCCTCGACCCGCCATTTTCCTTGGACCATGACCCGGTCGGCATGGCTGGCGCCGCAGAGGATGAGGGCGGCGAGCGGATCGCCGGCACCCGAAAAGCGAAGCTCGTCCAGGCGGAACAGGGCAAGATCGGCCTGCATGCCGGGCGCGATGGCCCCGATATCGGTGCGGCCGATACAGGCGGCCGATCCCTTGGTCGCCCAGCGCAGAGCGTCGTGATGGGAGATGTGTTCGGCACCGTGGTGCAGGCGCTGCAGGAGAAAGGCGTGGCGCAGCTCTTCGATCAGGTTGGAGCTGTCATTGCTGGCTGATCCGTCCACGCCGATGCCGACCGGCGCACCCGCTGCTTCGAGCGCCGGCACCTGGCAGCAGCCCGACGCCAGGATCATGTTGGACGTCGGACAATGGCTGATGGCCGTGCCGGCCTTGCCTAACCTTTGGATTTCGCCGTCGTCGAACCAGATGCCATGCGCCAGCCAGACGCGGTCGGTGAGCCAGCCGACCTGTTCCAGATAATCGAGCGGCCGGCAGCCGAAACGATCAAGGCACCAGGCCTCCTCGTCCTCTGTCTCGGCGAGATGGGTGTGCAGGCGAACGTCATGGCGGACAGCGAGCTCGGCGCTGTCGCGCATCAGGCCGTCGGTGACCGAAAAGGGAGAGCATGGCGCCAAGGCGATCTGCACCATGGCGCCTTCGCCGGTCTGATGATGCCGGCCGATCAGCCGCTCGCAGTCGGCGAGGATGACGTCTTCCCGCTGCACCACCTCGCGCGGCGGCAGACCGCCTTCGTCCCTGGACAGGCTCATCGATCCGCGTGTCAGCAGGACGCGCAGACCGAGTGTCTTCGCTTCCTCGACCTCGATATCGATCGCGTCCTCCAGGCCGCCGGGAAAGACGTAGTGATGATCCGTGGTCGTGGTGGTGCCGGACAGAAGCAGCTCGGCCATGGCGAGGCGGACGCCGAGGCGAAAGCTCTCCGGCGACAGCCTTGCCCAGATCGGATAGAGGGCTTCCAGCCAGGGGAACAAAGGCTGGTCCAGCGCAGGCGGGCAGGCGCGCGTGAGCGTCTGGTAGAAATGATGATGCGTATTGATCAGCCCTGGCAGGACCACATGCTCGGAGGCGTCGAAGACCGTGACGTCGGCAGCTGTCGGCGCCTGTCCCGCCGGAACCAGTTCGATGATCCGGCCGGCTGCGACCACGAGCCCGCCTGCTGCATCGCCATCGGCGAGGGTGGCGAGTGGATTCTTGATCCAGACCGGCCGATCTGAGGTCATCGCCGATCCAGGCGCGTCGGGTCGAGATTGGTGAGAAAGTCGAGCATGACACGCACCGCGATCACCGCATCATCCATGTCGATCGCCTCGGCCGGATTGTGGCTGATCCCGTCCTTGCAGCGAAGGAACAGCATCGACATCGGGCAGAGTGCGGCGATGGCCTGACCGTCATGGCCGGCGCCGCTCGGCAGCTTGAGCGGACGGATGCCGTTGCGCTCGACCGCCGCCTCGAGCGCTGAGATCAGTTCGGACGAGCAGGTCGCGGCGGACGCTTCGTAGAACCGTTCAATGCCGACATCGACGTTTTGCTGTTCGGCGATCGCGCGGAGATCGTCTTCCAACTCTGCTGCTGCGCGGTCGCGAAGGCTGTCTTCCGGCGCACGCAGGTCGATGGTGAAACGCGCCTCTCCCGATATCACGTTGCTGGCGCCGGGTGTTACCTCGAGCTGGCCGACGGTGGCGACCAGGCGCTCGTCGCTGTGGGCGATGCGCTGCACGGCGAGCACCATCTCGGCGGCGGCGACCAGGGCGTCACGTCTGAGCGTCATTGGCACCGTGCCGGCGTGGCCGGCCTCGCCTTTGACCTGGACGCGGTAGCGGCAGGCGCCGTTGATCGCTGTCACGATGCCGAGCGGCAGGTCTTCCGCCTCGAGTACCGGCCCCTGCTCGATATGCAGTTCGAGGAAGCCGAGGAGATCGTCCCCCTTCCTCGCCACGTCCGGCCAGCCGTCGGGATCGCAGCCAATGGAGCGGAGTGCCTCGCGCACGCTCACACCGTCGGCATCCCCGGCGTCCAGGGTCGCCGGATCGAGCGTGCCTGCGACCGCGCGCGAGCCGGTGAGGATGGTCGGAAAGCGCACGCCTTCTTCATTGCCGAACACATGAACCTCGATCGCGAACGGCAGTCGCTTGCCGGCGTCGTTCAGCGCCTGGACGCAGGCGATCGCCGCCAGCACGCCGAGTGTGCCGTCATACCTGCCGGCATCGCGCACCGTATCGATGTGCGAGCCGAGGAGGAGGGTCGGCAGATCCGGGCCAGCACCTTCATAGCGGCCGATCACATTGCCGACCGCGTCGATTCCGGCGCTCATGCCGGCCTCTTCCATCCATGCCGCCACCTGATCGCAGGCCTTTCGAAAGGCGGGCGTCAGGTAGAGGCGGGTGAACTCGCCCTGCTTGTCGGTCATGGCCGCCAAGGCTTCAAACCGTTCGTCGAGCTGCTCGCCGAGTGTGTCGGGGATGAACGCGGTCATCGTGATCGGCCTTCGGCATCGAGGCCGGCAGGACGATCGGAACGCCCATCGAAGTCCTGTCGTCCAAGGCCATAGGGTTGCTGACGGGCCATTCTTTCCTCCCCGTGTTCGAGCATCGCGCCGGCATTTAAACACGACGGATGCCGCGGCGTCTGCCCGGAGAAAGCGTAGCTCATGGATGCAGCGCCGGCTTTTCGAATATTTTTGAAGCTCCTTCCTCGGCATCCATGCTTGCCGCTGCCGCCTTCAACGGCTAGTTCGACTGATCGGCAGTATGCCCGTCGGCATCAGGCAATGGTCTGGCCGGCATCATGCTGTTCGATCGTGAACGAGAACGAGAAAGGCTGAAACCCATGGGCGATCGGAACGGATCATCGGCCGGCCGGCTCACGACGCACGTACTGGATACCGCCACCGGTCTGCCGGCCGCGGGGCTGAAGGTGGAGCTTCATCGCATCGACGAAGGTGGAACCGCCCTGCTCGTAACGGTCGAAACCAATGCGGACGGGCGCACGGACAGACCGCTGCTTTCAGGCGACGACATGGCCGCCGGCGCGTATCAGCTCGTCTTTCACGCCGGCGACTACCTTCGCGCGCAAAAGCTCGATCTGACCGAGCCGCTGTTCCTCGATCAGGTGCCGATCCGCTTCGGCATCGCCGATCCGTCCAAGCACTACCATGTGCCGCTCCTTCTCTCGCCCTTCGGCTACTCGACCTATCGCGGCAGCTAGGTTGGTGGCGTGGCCACCTCATTCGGTTTTCGCCGCTGCCGTTCCGGTGGACGGTATGCCGCCAGGTTTGGCGCCGCCGGATCTTGCCATGGAGAGGTGAACCGTTTCGCTCGAAGCGACGTGAGATCAGCCCTTTGAGGAAAGTCGGATAAGTCCGGATCATCGCGTCCCCTCGGGATCAACCCTTCCTTCATTCTTTTCGGTGATGCCGAGCTTTGGTCCATGCGACCCTGGGAATCCGTCCGTCCGCGGGGAAAGGTGGAGCGAGGCTCGGATTCCCAGGGTCGCATGGACCACCAAACCATCCTGCCGGGTTCGGGTTAACGCCGGGTTGCCACTCCGGTGGGCAAATGCGCTGATCGAGCTCTGCCAGACGGCGCTCTGACGATGCAGCAGGCGGTCTCACCCATCACTGTGTTTGGCCACCGCATCGATGACAGATGGTGATGTCGAGATCCTTCGGGTCACGTCTGAAGACGTGGATCAACCTGAGCTGTTGACGCCTCTATCGACGTCGTTCGGTATGCTCCAGGCCTTCGAGACACGCTTCGATGGCCTCGGCGCCTTCCTCGATCATGAAATCCGCGAACACACGCACCCGTGCCGACAGGAAGCGGCGATGGGGATAGATCACGGCGAGGGTCAGCGGCTCCGGCGGGAAATCGGGAAGGATCGGCACGAGATCGCCTTTCTGCAGATGTTGCGCTATTTCCCAGACCGGCTTCATCACGATCCCCTGACCCTTGAGCGCCCACTCGGTCAGGACATCGCCGTCATCGGCATCCAGGGGGCCGCCGACCGGCAGGGACACAGGCCCGTCCGGTGTTCCGAGCGTCCAGCGAAACTGTGCCGAGCCCGGATAGCGCAGCAGCAGACATCGATGCTGCAGAAGATCGTCCGGCGTCGATGGCATGCCTTCGGCCTCGAGATAGGAGGGCGATGCCGCCAGCACACGCTGGCAGTCGGCGATCTTGCGGGCGATCAGGCTCGAGTCGGTCAAGATCGCCATGCGCACCGCGACATCCACAGCCTCTTCGAGCAGGTCGATCAGACGCTCCGAGAGGCGAAGCCGCATGTCGATCTCGGGATAGCGCGCCTGGAATTCCGGCGCCAGCGGGCCGAGGATACGGCGCCCGAAGCCAAGCGGTGCCGTCACCTTGAGCGAGCCCCGCGGGTTCAGGCCGGCATCGGCTGCGATGGTCTCGGCGCGATCGACTGCGTTGATCACGTCGTGACAGGCTTCGTAGAAGGCGAGACCGTGCTCGGTCGGCTGCAGTTGCCTCGTGGTCCGATGAAGAAGGCGGACCCCGAGATGGCTCTCTAACTGCTGGATTCGATGGCTGACCACCGCCGGCGACAGGCGAAGATCACGCCCGGCCGCCGACAATCCGCCGAGTTCGACGACCCGCGTGTAGGTTCGGATATTCTCCAACAGAGCCATGTTCAATCCTCTTGCGCGGATTTTGTCATTTTTCAACTTCATTTGAAAGTGCTGCGCACGGATGACGGCTACTCGGACCGGCCTTTGAGCTGTAGCTTTACCAGGATCAACGCCAATTAAGGGCGGTAACTGCAACGCAAAGCAGGGAGCCGAGATCATGGATCCGATCACTTGGGAATGGCTGGTTTTTTGGGAATTCCTGGATATGAGCGTGCGCTGGCTGCACGTTATCGCCGGCATCGCCTGGATCGGCAGCTCGTTCTATTTCGTGCATCTGGACAGCAGCCTGAAGAAGGTCGAGGGTCTGCCGGCGGGTGCCGGCGGCGAGGCCTGGCAGGTCCATGGCGGCGGCTTCTACCACATGATCAAATACAACGTGGCGCCCGAAAAGATGCCGGAGGAGCTGACCTGGTTCAAATGGGAGGCTTACGCCACCTGGATGTCCGGCTTCGCTCTTCTGGTGATCGTCTACTATTTCAGCGCCGAGCTCTACATGATCGATCCGGCCGTGCTGGACATCTCGCCCTGGCTCGCCGTGTTGATCTCCATTGTCGGCCTGGCGCTCGGCTGGATCGCCTATGATCTGCTCTGCAAATCGCCGATCGGCGACAACGAGGTGCTGCTCGCTGCCGTCGGCTTCGCCTTCATCGTGATCCTGGCGATCGTCTACACCTACATCTTCAGCGCCCGTGGCGCCTATATGCAGATGGGGGCCCTGATCGGCACCATCATGGCCGCGAACGTGCTGATGATCATCATCCCGAACCAGCGGGTGGTGGTCGCCGATCTGATCGCCGGGCGCACGCCCGATCCGAAATACGGCTACATCGCCAAGACCCGCTCGATGCACAACAACTACCTGACCCTGCCGGTCCTGTTCGTGATGATCAGCAACCACTACCCGCTGGTCTACGCCAGCAAGTACAACTGGCTGATCCTGGCGCTGGTCCTGGTGATGGGTGCTGTTATCCGCCACTTCTACAATGAGCGCCATCGCGGCGCGCCGAGCCCCTGGTGGACCTGGGCGGCAGCCTGCGTGCTCGGCCTCCTGGTGATCGGTCTTTCCTCGATGCAGCCTGCGAACGACACGTCCGAGCAGGCAGAGGCTGAAAAGGAAAGCTCGGCGATGTTCGCGGAGGTCGAGGAGATCGTGCTCAGCCGCTGCAGCATGTGCCATGCCGCCGAGCCGCTCTGGGAAGGCATGCCCGTGCCGCCGAAGGGAGTGCTTCTGGAGACGGGCGAGCAGATCCGGCTGCACGCCGACAAGATCAACGCCCAGTCCGTGCGCACCCACGCCATGCCGCCCAGCAACATCACCGACATGCAGCCGGAAGAAAGGGCAGCACTCGCCGCCTGGATCGCAGCCGGCACGCCGATCGCCGAAGCCGACGTTCAGGCAAAGGTCCAATAGACGGTCGAGGCCGACAGACGGTCGAGCCCGACAGACAATCAAGAATGAGAGGAGGCCTGATATGGCCAGGATGAAAGCCGTCGAAGCTGCCGTGCAGGTTCTGGAAAAGGAGGGCGTCAACGTCGCCTTCGGCGTGCCCGGCGCCGCGATCAATCCGCTCTACGCCGTGCTCGAGCAGCGCCAGACCATCGGCCACATTCTGGCGCGCCACGTCGAGGGGGCTTCCCATATGGCGGACGGCTACAGCCGCGCCGTGCCCGGCAATATCGGCGTCTGCATCGGCACCTCGGGACCTGCCGGCACCGACATGATCACCGGCCTCTACGCTGCCCAGGCGGACAGCATCCCGATCCTGTGCATCACCGGCCAGGCGCCGAGGGCGAAGCTGCACAAGGAGGACTTTCAGGCGGTCGACATCGAGGCGATCGCAGCCCCCGTGACCAAATGGTCGACCACAGTGCTGGAGCCGGGCCTGGTGCCGCGCGCGTTCCAGAAGGCCTTCCACCTGATGCGCTCCGGCCGCCCCGGCCCGGTGCTGATCGATCTGCCGATCGACGTGCAGCTCGCCGAGATCGAGTTCGATGTGGAGAGCTACGAGCCGCTCGAACCCTACAAGCCGAAGGCCTCTGCCGCCCAGATCGAGAAGGCGATGGCGATGCTGAACGCGGCGGAAAAGCCGCTGATCGTCGCCGGCGGCGGCATCATCAACGCGGATGCCTCGGACCTGCTGGTGCAATTCGCCGAGACCACGGGTGTCCCCGTCATTCCGACGCTCATGGGCTGGGGCGTCATCCCCGATGACCACCCGCTGATGGCCGGCATGGTCGGGCTGCAGACCAGCCACCGCTATGGCAACCGCAGCTTCGTCGAAAGCGACTTCGTGCTCGGCATCGGCAATCGCTGGGCTAACCGCCACACCGGCACGGTCGAGAACTACACCAAGGGCCGGAAGTTCGTCCATATCGACATCGAGCCGACCCAGATCGGCCGCGTCTTCAACCCCGACCTCGGCATCGCCTCCGACGCGAGGGTCGCCCTCGAGCGGCTGCTGGACCTCGCCAAGGCTTGGAAGAGTGAGGGCAAGCTCAAGGACCGTTCGGAATGGGCGGATGCTTGCGAGCATCGGAAGAAGAGCATGCTGCGGAAGACCCACTACGACCAGGTGCCGCTCAAGCCGCAGCGCGTCTATGAGGAGATGAACGAGGCGTTCGATCGGGACACCTGCTACGTCACCACCATCGGGCTTTCCCAGATCGCCGGCGCCCAGTTCCTGCATGTCTACCAGCCTCGCAACTGGATCAATTGCGGCCAGGCGGGGCCGCTCGGCTGGACGCTCCCGGCGGCCCTCGGCGTGCGCGCGGCCGATCCCAATAGAAAAATCGTGGCGCTGTCCGGCGACTACGACTTCCAGTTCATGCTGGAGGAGCTCGCGGTCGGCGCACAGCACAAGCTGCCCTACCTGCATGTCGTGGTGAACAACTCCTATCTCGGCCTGATTCGCCAGGCGCAGCGCGGCTTCGAGATCGACTTCCAGGTCAGCCTCGCCTTCGACAATGTCAATAACGACGAAGTCCAGGGCTACGGCGTCGACCATGTCGCGGTCGCCGAAGGCCTCGGCTGCAAGGCGATCCGGGTGAAAAGCCCGAACGAGTTCAAGGAGGCCTTCGCCAAGGCCGATGCGCTGATGAAGGAGCACCAGGTGCCCGTCGTGCTGGAGTTCATCCTGGAGCGGGTCACCAACATCTCGATGGGAACCGAGATTCAGAGCGTCAACGAGTTCGAGGAGATCCTCTGTCTCGATCCCTCGCTCACCATCGACGACGTCTCGGGCTCGGTGCTCGGTGACGAGGCAGCCAAGCCGTAGCACGAGTCGCGGCGCGACTTGCTTGACTTGGCGTCGTCGCAGACGGGCAGGTCAAGACACCCAGCGCCGACCGTCCTCGCTCGCATCACAGGTAACCGCCGGCGACCGCGTCGCCCGGCAAGGGGAAAGCTATGCCGAAATTTTGCGCCAATCTCACCATGCTCTACACGGAGCAGGACTTCATGAGCCGTTTCGAAGCGGCAGCCCGCTCGGGCTTCAAGGGCGTCGAGTATCTGTTCCCCTACGATTTCGACAAAGACCAGCTCGCCGAGCAACTCGCCGCCCACGGCCTGACCCAGGTGCTCCACAACCTGCCGGCCGGCGACTGGAACGGCGGCGAGCGCGGCATTGCCTGCCTGCCGGACCGCGTCGGCGAGTTTCAGGACGGGGTCGGCCGGGCCATCGACTACGCGACGGCGCTCGGCTGCGGGCAGCTCAACTGCCTGGTCGGCATCAAGCCGGAGGGCGTCGACGACGACAAGGCAACCGCCGTCGTGATCGACAATCTTCGCTTCGCCGCTCCCAGGCTGAAGGATGCCGGGATCAAGCTCCTCCTGGAGCCCGTCAACAACCGCGACATTCCGGGCTTCTTCGTCAACCGCTCGGCGCAGGCGATCGACATCATCGACACGGCCGGCTCGGACAACCTCTATCTGCAGTACGATTTCTACCACATGCAGATCATGGAGGGTGATCTCGCGCCGACTTTTTTGCGGCTGCAGGACCGGATCGCCCATGTCCAGCTCGCCGACAATCCGGGCCGACACGAGCCGGGCACCGGCGAGATCAACTATCCCTTCCTGTTCGACTGGCTGGACCAGCAGGGTTACGCCGGCTGGATCGGCTGCGAATACAAGCCGAAGGCTGCGACCGAAGACGGGCTCGGCTGGTTCGTGCCTTATCGCAAGACGGCGGACGACACCTGATCGGACATCACGCAATTCGAGGAGACATCGAACATGGAAAAAATCGGTTTCATCGGGCTCGGCATCATGGGCACGCCGATGGCGGGTCATCTCATCGACGGCGGCCACGAGGTTCATCTGACGAGCCGCTCTGGCGTGCCCGACGAGCTCACCGCAAAAGGCGGCAAGGCCTGCGATACCGCCAAAGAGGTCGCGGCGGCCGCCGACGTGATCATCACCATGGTGCCGGACACGCCCCATGTCGACGACGTGCTGTTCGGCGAAAACGGCGTTGCCGAGGGCCTGAGCGAAGGCAAGGTGGTGGTCGACATGAGCTCGATCTCGCCGGTCGCGACCAAGGACTTCGCCAGGAGGATCAACGAACTCGGCTGCGACTATCTGGACGCGCCGGTCTCCGGTGGAGACGTCGGCGCCAGGGCCGCCTCGCTCAGCATCATGGTCGGAGGATCGGAGGCGACGTTCGCTCGTGTGCAGCCGATCTTCGGACTGATGGGCAAGAACATCACCCTGGTCGGCGACAACGGCGACGGGCAGACCACCAAGGTCGCGAATCAGATCGTCGTCGCGCTGACCATCGAAGCCGTGGCCGAAGGTCTGCTGTTTGCCTCCAGGGCCGGCGCCGATCCCGCCAGGGTGAGGGAAGCCCTGATGGGCGGCCTCGCCACCTCGCGCATCCTCGAAGTCCATGGCGAGCGCATGATCAAGCGCAGCTTCGATCCCGGTTTCAGGATCGAGCTCCACCAAAAGGACCTGAACCTCGCCCTGCAGAGCGCCAAGGCGCTTGGGCTCAGCCTGCCCAACACCGCGACCGCGCAGGAGCTGTTCAACGCCTGCGCCGCCAATGGCGGCAGCGCCTGGGACCATTCGGGCATGGTCAGGGCGCTGGAGCTTCTGGCCGCGCACGAGGTCGCCAAGGGCTGACAGGCTGGATCGTCGGGCTAAGTCAAACAAGAGGAGACGCGCATGAAGCAGGAACCGGCGAAACTGCTGCGTTCGATGTTCGATGCCGCCGTCGCCGCCGCCTCGCCGGCTGCCTGCCTGCCACCGCATCTACCGCCGCTGCCCAAGGGCAGAACGATCGTGGTCGGCGCCGGCAAGGCGGCGGCCACCATGGCAAAGACGGTCGAAGACCACTGGCAAGGTCCGCTGGACCGGCCTGGTGGTGACCCGCTACGGCCATGCCGTGCCCACCGATCGCATCGAGGTGGTCGAAGCCTCGCACCCCGTGCCCGATGAAGCCGGCGAAGCGGCGGCGCGGCGTATGCTCGACATGCTCGACGGTCTTTCCGAGGATGACCTCGTGCTTGCCCTGATCTCCGGCGGCGGCTCGTCCCTGCTGAGCCTGCCGGCTGATGGGCTGACATTGGAGGACAAGCAGTCCGTCAATCGAGCCCTTCTGAAAAGCGGCGCGTCCATCGATCGGATGAACTGCGTGCGAAAACATCTGTCGGCGATCAAGGGCGGGCGGCTCGCCGCCAGGGCCCATCCGGCCAAAGTGGTCTCGCTTCTGATCTCCGACGTCCCCGGCGACGATCCCTCCGTGATCGCGTCCGGGCCGACAGTTCCGGACAGCACGACATTCGCCGATGCACTGGACATTCTTCAAGCCTACGGCATCGATCGGCCAAAGGCGGTGATGGACCACCTTCAGGCGGGTGCCGAGGAAACGCCGAAGCCCGGCGACCGACGGCTCATTGGCAGTGAGCCGACCCTGATCGCTACACCGATGCAATCGCTGGCTGCGGCGAAAGCGGTCGCCGAACAGGCTGGTGTCAAAGCGCTGATCCTCGGCGATGCGATCGAGGGCGAAGCGCGTCAGGTCGCCAAGGTCATGGCCGGCATCGCTGGGAGTGTCGCCCTTCACGGCCAGCCGATGGAGCCGCCTCTTGTTCTGATTTCGGGCGGCGAAACCACGGTCACCGTCAGGGGAGATGGACGGGGCGGACGCAATGTCGAGTTTCTGCTGGCGCTCCTGCTCGAACTCGAAGGCACCGACGGTATTTATGCGATTGCCGGCGACACTGACGGCGTCGATGGCGCCGAGGAGATCGCGGGCGCACTGATCACACCCGACAGCCTGGCGCGCGCCAATGATCTCGACCTCTCGACGAAATCCATGCTCATCGACAATGATGGTCATGGCTTTTTCGAGGCGCTTGGGCATCAGGTGATAACCGGCCCTACGCTGACCAACGTCAACGATTTTCGCGCCATCATGATTATGGAGCGCCGCCCATGAAACGCGACCGCAAGACCAAGATCGTCGCCACGCTAGGCCCTGCCAGCGCCGATCCGGCGATGATCGAGAAGCTGTTCGAGGCCGGCGTCGATATGTTCCGGCTGAATTTCAGCCACGGAGCCAAGGAAGGCCATGCGGCCTGCGCTTCAGCGATTCGCGAACTCGAAGGCAAGGCAGGCCGGCCGATCGCGATCCTCGCCGATCTGCAGGGGCCGAAGCTCAGGGTTGGGACGTTCGAAGGCGACGGCGCCGACCTCGAGCCCGGCCAGACATTCACAATGGATCAGGACAAAGCGCCCGGCACGAGCCAGCGGGTGCAGCTGCCCCATCCGGAAATCTTCGACGCCGTCGGGCCAGGCGACGCACTTTTGGTGGACGACGGCCGCCTTCGTCTCGAGGTCTCAGAGAAGGGAGAAGGCCTCCTGACGACGAAGGTCGTCGCTGGCGGACGGATCTCCAACAACAAGGGGGTGAATGTTCCGGGCGTGGTTCTGCCGATCTCGGCACTTACGGAAAAAGACCGTCAGGATCTGGAGACGGCACTGGAGATCGGCGTCGACTGGGTGGCGCTCTCCTTCGTGCAGCGGCCCGAGGATGTGGTCGAACTCAAGCAACTGGTTGCCGAGCGCGCTGCGGTCATGGTGAAGCTGGAAAAGCCTGCGGCGCTCACGACGCTCGATGCCATCGTCGAGGCCACGGACGCGGTGATGGTGGCGCGCGGCGATCTCGGCGTCGAACTGCCGCCGGAGGAGGTGCCGACGCTTCAGAAGAAGATCGTGCGCACCTGCCGATATGCCGGCAAGCCTGTGGTGGTCGCGACCCAGATGCTCGAATCCATGGTCAAGGCGCCTGTGCCGACCCGGGCCGAGGCGACCGACGTTGCCAATGCGGTCTACGAGGGCGCCGATGCGGTGATGCTGTCGGCCGAGTCCGCAGTCGGCGACTACCCGATCGAATCGGTCGCGATGATGGACCGGATCATCAAGCGCGTCGAAGCCGATCCCCGATACGGGACCCATCTCGAAGCCGAAGGCAGCCCACCTGAGAACAGCGAGGCCGACGCCATCACCGCTTGCGCCAGGCTGGCAGCGAGGACAGTCGAGACGGCGGCGATCGTCACCTACACGACCTCGGGTTCGACCGCGCTCAGAATGGCGCGCATTCGTCCCCAAGCTCCCGTTCTGGCGATGACTCCCAGCCTGACCACGGCGCGCCGCCTCGCTCCGGTCTGGGGCGTGCACGCCATCACGACTGATGATGCGTCCACGGTCACCGAGATCGTCAATCAAGCCTGCTACCGTGCCGTCCATGAGGGATTCGCAGGCGGCTCGGACCGTCTGGTGATCACCGCCGGCATGCCGTTCGGCGCGAAGGGCAGCACCAATCTTCTGCGTCTGGCTACGGTACCGGAATAGCGAGGCTCATCGATACGCAGTGATCGTCGGATCAATGAAGCGGCGCTCGCCATCGAGATGGGCGCGGACGCGGAGGACATCAGCCTCACCATCCCCCCCCACCCCACCCTCTCCGAATCCGTCGCCATGTCCGCCGAAGCCTTCGAGGGCACGATCACCGATCTCTACATGCTGAAAAAGAAGTAACGGTTCAGACGGCCACCGCGTGCCGATGTCGAGAAAAAAGCCCCGCGGCGGAACCGCGGGGCTCGAACCGATCTTCGCATCGGACGGCGATCAGCTTCCAGAGTCCTTGGCGAAGCTTCCGGACGCATGGCCGGCGTGGCCTCCGGAGACTTCCTCGGTGGCTTCTTCGGCCAGCTCTTCCGGAAGGATCAGGTTGAGAACGATCGCGATCAATGCTGCCGGCAGCAGGCCTGACGTCATCAGGATGCGGAACGTGTCCGGCAGGTATTGCACGGCATTCGGCTCGAGCTGCAGCCCGAGCCCGATGGAGAGCGCGATCGCGAAGATCACCATGTTGCGGCGGTTCCAGTTGACGTCCGAGAGCATCGAGATGCCGGCGGCGACTACCATGCCGAACATCACGATCACGCCGCCGCCCAATACCTCGATCGGCACGGTGCGGATCACGCTGCCGACTTTCGGGATCAGGCCGCAGATGATCAGGAAAATCGCACCGAACGTCACCACATGGCGGCTCATGACGCCGGTCATGGCGATCAGACCGACATTCTGGCTGAACGAGGTGTTGGGAAAGGCACCGAAGATGCCTGCGACTGCGCTGCCCAGGCCATCGGCATAGGTGGCGCCCTGGATCTCCTTGTCGGTCGCCTCGCGCCCGGCACCGCCCTTGGTGATGCCCGAAACGTCGCCGACGGTCTCGACCGCGGAGACGAAGGCCATCAGGCAAAAACCGATGATCGCAGCGATCGAGAATTCGAAGCCGTATTTGAAGGGCTGCGGCAGGGCGAAAACCGCCGCCTTGTCCCAGCTCTCGGCGATGCTTGCGACCGGCAGCATGCCGATCAGTATCGCGTAGATGTAGCCGGCGATCAGGCCGAGAAGCACTGCCGACACGGACAGCATGCCGCGGGCGAAGAACTTGAGCCCGAGCGTCACCAGGATCACCACCAGCGCCGCCGACCAGTTGAGAAGACTGCCATATTCCGGCTGATCCATCGCGGGCACGCCGCCTGCAGCGTACTGAATGCCTACCTTGACCAGGGCGAGACCGATCAGCGAGACCACGAGGCCGGTCACCAGGGGCGGAAGCGCGAAGCGGATCTTGCCGATGAAGGTGCCGAGAAAGGCGTGGAAAATGCCGCCGATGATCACGCCGCCGAAGACCACGGCGAGCGCGTCCACGCCCTTGCCGACAACCAGCGGGATCATGATCGGCAGGAAGGCGAAGCTGGTGCCCTGAACGATCGGCAGCGCCGCCCCCACCGGACCGACGGTGATCGTCTGAAGCAGGGTGGCGAGGCCGGCGAACAGCATCGACATCTGGATGAGATAAAGGAGTTCCGGAAAATCCGGCGAGTTCGAGCCGAAGCCGAAGCCGGCGGCGCCGGCGACGATGATTGCCGGCGTCACGTTGGACACGAACATGGCCAGTACATGCTGGATGCCAAGCGGCACGGCTTTGTGCAGTGCCGGTGTGTAGTTGGGATCCCGGAGCTGCTCCGGCGTCCCGATCGATGTGTCAACCATGGATTATGCCTCCCTGTTGGTTGGTCGGGTTTTAGCCGGATCCGATCTCGGATGCGTCGTCCCCAGCTTCGATCAGATAGGCCTCCTCGAACCAGTGCTCTTCGAGATTGGCGCCGCTCCCGATTCGGTCGACCACCGCGAACAGCCCGGACTGTCCGAGCGGTGCCAGGACGCCATGCCAGACCCCGCGGTGATAGTTCACCCCCTGCCCCGGCCGTGTCACGAACGCGCGGGGATCACCCGGCCGTCCAGCGTGATCGGGTGCTACGACGACGAGAAACGACTCCAGGCTCATCGGCAGGAAAGCCTGCGAACCTTGCGGATGCCGTTCCACCATGTCCAGACGGCAGGGCAGCGCGCGCGGCTCGGCTTTGAACAGGCTGATGCCGGCACGACCATCGATGACGTCAAGATTCGCAAGGTCGTGCCAGCGGCCGCAGAGACCTTGATTGATGATCCTGTCCGGCTCGCCTTTGACCTCGAGCAGGTCGCCGAAGGCGGCGAAGGCTTCCGCGGTCAGGCGCTCGGCGCGGATGGAGGCCATCGTCATGCGCCCGGCCTCAGCTTCGGATGGCGGTTGACGTCCTTGTAGAGCAGGTAGCGGAAGGGGCCGGGACCACCTGCATAGCAGGCCTGCGGACAGAAGGCGCGGAGCCACATGAAATCGCCGGCCTCGACCTCGACCCAATCCCGGTTCAGCCGGTAGACGGCCTTGCCCTCGAGCACATAGAGGCCGTGCTCCATGACATGAGTCTCGCAAAAGGGCAGGATCGCACCGGACTCGAACGTCACGACGGTGACGTGCATGTCGTGGCGGAGATCGGCAGGATCGACGAAGCGCGTGGTCGTCCATTTGCCGTCGGTGCCGGGCATCGGGGCAGGTGCGACCTGCCGTTCGTTGACGACGACCGGGTCGGGCCGATCCAAGCCTTCGACCGGCTCATAGGCCTTCCTGATCCAGTGAAAGCGGGCAGGTTCCGGTCCGTCGTTCGCAATCCGCCACGCGCTGCCCTGAGGAACATAGGCAAAGCCGCCAGGCTCCATGACGTGCTCGATCCCGTTCAGTGTCAGGCCCAGCCTGCCCTCGAGCACGAACAGCACGGCTTCGGCGCCGGCGTCCGGCTCCGGGCGCTCGCTGCCGCCGCCGGGAGACACTTCGACGATCAGCTGCGCGAAGGTTTCGGCGAAGCCGGTCATCGGCCGCGCCAGAATCCAGGCCCTGGTCCTCTCCCAGAAGGGCAGCGCCGAGGTCACGATATCCTGCAGCACGCCCTTTGGGATGACGGCATAGGCTTCGGTGAAGACGGCGCGGCCGCTCAAGAGATCGGTCTGCGGCGAGAGGCCGCCATGGGGAGCGTAGTAGCTGCGGTCTGCTGCGCCCGCGGCACGATCATTCATGGCAGCATGTCCTCCAGTCGAAGCCTGGCGATGCGTTCCACCTGACGGCAGGCCTCGGCGAATTCGGCATCGCGGTCATTGTCCAACCGCCGCTCGAACGCCCGCAAGATGCCTGCTTTTTCGTGGTCACGCACCGCGATGATGAAGGGGAAGCCGTTTTTCTTGACGTAGGCGTCATTGAGTTCCGTAAAGCGTGCCCGTTCGTCGTCGGTCAGCATGTCGAGCCCGGCGCCTGCCTGCTCCGCGGTCGAGTCCGCCGTCAGCCGGCCGGCTGCGGCAAGCTTGCCCGCAAGATCCGGGTGGGCCGCAAGGACGCCGAGGCGGCGCTCCTGACCTGCGCTTCTGAAGATCCGGCAAAGCGCGTTGTGCAAGCCGGCGGCACAATCGTGCGCCGGACCGAGCTCCAGGTCGAAAGCCGCTTCGGCAATCCAGGGCGAATGTTCGAAGACGCCGCCGAAGGCTTGAACGAACGCCGTCTTGTCCATCGTCGATGGAGTCAACCCTCCGCCCGGCGGGTGGTGCTCATGCCAATGGCGCGCGATATCGACCCGGCGTGCGATCCAGACGTCATCATGTGCCTTGGCATACTCGATGAACCTGCGAAGAGCCTGGACCCGCCCCGGACGCCCGACCAGCCTGCAATGCAGGCCGACCGACATCATCTTCGGCTTGCCGGCCTGACCTTCGGCGTAGAGGGCATCGAAAGTGTCCTTGAGATAGGTGAAGAATTGATCGCCTGAATTGAACCCTTGAGGCGTTGCAAAGCGCATGTCGTTGGCGTCGAGGGTATAGGGCACGATGAGCTGGTGACCGCGGCCCGCGACGGGCCGCCAATAGGGCAGGTCGTCGGCGTAGCTGTCGGCGCAATAGAGAAACCCGCCCTCTTCGGCAACCAGGTCAACGGTGTTGACCGAGCACCGGCCGGTATACCAGCCGAGCGGGCGTTCGCCGGTGACCTCGGTATGCAGGCGGATCGCCTCGGCCATGTGCGCCCGCTCATCGTCAGGCGAAAAGTCCTTGTATTCGATCCATTTGAGGCCGTGGCTCGCGATTTCCCAGCCTGCCTCCTGCATCGCCTCGACCTGCGCCGGACAGCGCGCCAGAGCCGTCGCCACACCATAGACCGTGACGGGCACGGCCAATTCGGTGAAGAGGCGGTGCAGTCGCCAGAAACCTGCACGAGCGCCATACTCGTACATGCTCTCCATGTTCCAGTGGCGCTGGCCAGGCCAGGGTTGAGCGCCCACCACCTCGGACAGAAAGGCTTCAGAGGCGGCGTCGCCATGCAGCAAGCAGTTCTCGCCTCCCTCCTCGTAATTGAGGACGATCTGAAGCGCTATTCTGGCGCCTCCTGGCCATTCGGGATTTGGCATCGAGGCGCCATAACCCCGCATGTCGCGCGGATATCTGAGTGCTACCGTTTCCATCCTATCTGGATAACCCAGAACGAATTCGATGACTTTCAGATTAAATTTGAAGGACTTTCCTACAGGCCCGCCAGGCCGCAAACAATGGCTCCGAGAACCAAGCGGTTCGAGTGGCGCAGGGAAGAGCGTGAAGACGGTCGCCAGTTCGATCTTCTGCGAATTGATCGGCTGCATGGATCTGACCGGGCAGCATCGACCGTTACCTCGGCACCGCCTGCGACCTGCTGCAGTATGATTCCAAGGGCGATCTCGATCGGCTCGTTGCGGAACGCACCGGCGGCGGCGAGGCGACGACCCGATAGGTCTTAGCTGAGTTCGCCTTCGGCAAGCTTTTGGAGCCGCTTGACGTCAGCGATGACGACCTCACTGCCGTCGACGGTCACGCCGTGCTGGCGCAGCCGTGCGATCGCTCGCGAAAAGGTCTCGGGCTGCATGCCGAGACGGCCGGCGATCAGCACCTTGTCGACGGGAAGGCGAAGACGGACCGGCGGACCGCTCTCGCTGGCAGAAAGACTAGCGAAGAACCCGGCGACCCGCTGGGCCGACGTGCAGGCGGTGAGCTGCTCGATATGCCTGACCAGATGGCGGAGATGGGTGGACATCGAGGCCATGAGCTTGAACATCAGCTCGGGCCGCTCGCTCAGCCGCCGGCGGAAAGATCCGGCGGGAATCGTCAGCAGGCGCGACGTTTCGATCACCATGCCGTCGACCGGGAAGGTCTCGCTCGCGAACATCGCCGCTTCGGCGAAGCTCTCGCCGCGGCTGAACAGGCCGATGACACTCTCGTGACCGTCCCTGGTCTCGCGCGAGAGCTTGACCCAGCCGTCGAGGACGATGAAGAAGCGGTCCGCCGGCTCTTCCTGCGTGAACAGGACGACACCGCGGCCGTGCTCCCGAACGGTGGCGTCGGCGAGCAGTTTGAAGATATCGTCCGGCTTCAATCCGGCGAGAAACGGTGCACGCTGAAGAAGTCCGAGATCGTCAGGGCGCAAGCCTGTGCGTCGAAGAAATGGTCCGGGGTCGACCTGATCCGACTTCATGCGCTCTTCCTTCTCGAATGGCACTCTGCGTGCCCTGACCTCGTCTCGTAAAGCGATTGAAGCAGCGAGATCGGCAGACGGCGTCGATTCCTACAGAACAATTTCAATCTAATCATCTGAATTCACTTCGATCAATCGTGCATCCGCAATCGATGCCTGACGCTTTTCCCGTCGTTTTCGCCGCTCGATCAGTGGCGGGCAGACATGGTCATCCTGATAGTTGACCTGACAGGCGAGACAGTAGATGCACTCGCTCGGATTGATCTGCCCCTCGGGATGAATGGCCTGCACGGGACAGCCGACGGCGCAGATCCGGCACTGCCGGCCGCATTGCCAGCGCCGTTTCAGCCATTCGAACTGGCGAAGTCTGGACGGAATCGCGAAGGCGGCGCCGAGCGGGCAGAGATAGCGGCAGAAAAATCGCTCGACGAACAAGCCTGCGACGATCAGCGCGAGAGCGTAGACGACGTAGGGCCAGGCGCGATCGAAGCGCAGCACGATCGCGGTCTTGAAGGGCTCGATTTCCGCGACGTCCAGCGCCCAGGCGATCGGGCCGAGCGACAGGGCGAACAGGCCGAGAAAGATGACGAACTTGATCGGCCAGAGGCGCTCATGCAGGGCGAAGGGCAGACGCAGCTCCGGCACGCGCAGGCGTTTGCCGACGGCATGGCTCAGTTCCTGAAGCGCACCGAACGGACAAAGCCAGCCGCAAAAAACGCCGCGGCCCCAGAACAGCAGAGCCACGGCGACATAACCCCAGAGAATGAAGATGAGCGGTTCGAGCAGGAAGAATGCCCAGTCGAAATCCGTGAGCAGTGCCTTGGAGAACGTCAGAACGTTCAGGACGGAAAGCTGGGCGCTCGCATACCAGCCTAACCAGACCAGGACGAAGGCGAGAAAGCCGAAGCGCAGGGGGCGATACAGCTTCGGCCGTGCGGCGATCGCATCCTGGAAGACGAGAATGCCGGTGAGCAGGGTCAGGAGGAGAAGCAGAATGACGATGTCGACGATGCGCGCCTGCCAGACCGCTTGCCACAACGCGCGATCATCGGCGACCGCCGCCGGCGGTATGGCTCGATACCGGTCCGGCAGGTCGTAGGGCAGCATGAAGCTTGCCGTCGGCCCCTTCTTCCTGCCGACCGGCGTGACCAGGAACTCCAGCGTCCAGGGCGCGGTCACATCGAAGCCGTCGTCGGCGGCGATCTCGAAGATCGCGAGCTCGCGAAGCTCGGGCGCGTCGTCGAGGACAAGCGCCTCGATGCTGACGTGATCCCCCTTTTCGAAGGTGAGGGCGTTCGGCCCCTGCAGCAGGCGAAAACGATCGAAGTCACCGTCGCGCACATACTGCGTTCCCTTGAACGAGTAGGCGCCGCGCGCCGCCACGAAGAGCAGCTGGCCGCCGACGTCCATCTCGCTCATCAGTCGATTGTAGAGCTTGTCGCCGAGCAGACTCTTGCCGACCCGAACCGGCGTCGCGAGCCCGGCATAGACGTCGATGAAGGGCGCATCATCGGGCGGGGCGGCGCCCGGCGGATAAAGATCGGCGCCCAGCGCCGCGACCGCATCGCTCGCCTGGCGCACCGTGACCGTGACGTTCTCGATCGAGCCCTCTTCGCTCAGCGCCTGCCACGTCGCAGGCGCATCCTCCTGGAAATTGACCGCACCTGACGTCTCGCCGAACAGCCTCCGGCTTGCAGCCACCGCCCTTGACGCGCGCAGGATGACATCGCCGATCACCACCGAGCTGATGGTCGCCCCGCTGACCGCGTCGATCTCGTCCGGTGCCTCCGCATCGCGGGACACGCGATAGCCGGTGTTCAGATCGAGATCTGCGAATCGGGCGACGAAGGCTTCGAGGTCTTCCGGGCGCACGCCGGTTTTCAGGATCGGCTCATGCTGCTCGATCAGCCTGGCGCCGACCAGGCGCGCGTCGAGATCGATGCCGAGCAGGATGTCGAGCGTGCCGCCGGCATAGCCTTTGGCATCGATCGCCTGCCTGGTGGAGACGATGTAGCCGACGAGCGTCCCGTCTCGAAAGGCGGGCGCCGCCGGCGGCGTTCCCTCGACCTCGCCGATCGCGGTCGCGTCCGGCAGAACGTCCTGCCAAAGGTCATGTTCGGCCGCTACCGATGGCAGGGCGGCAACGGCGCAGAGGAGCGATGCCAGACAGCGAAGGAGACGACGCGCGGTCGGCGAACGTCTGACTTGGTCGGGCTGCCGCCGTGGCGTCTGCATCGAGACGTCTGTCCAGTATCAAGGGTTCCGGCGACGCATCGCGCACGCCGGTCTTTCCTGAGCAATTTAGAAGTCTTCGAGAAAGCTCTGCTTGACGACGGTCAAGGATGCACCTCTCGCCAGCGCCAAGACTGGTCGCAATTGAACAGAAGCGATCAAGGGGACAGATCATGGCGCTGCTGGGGACGAGGATGTTGAAGGCGGGAGTGGCATCTTTGGCTTTGGCCATTGCCCTGAACGCAGGGGCCTACGCGCAGGAGCCGCCGCAGGAGGATCTCTCCAAGCACGACACCAGCCCCGGCGGCCAGTACGAGCCGAGCCTGGACGTGCTGCCGGAAGGCGAGGTTCCGGCACCGGGCGTCGTCGAAGGCGTGCCGGCGATGAACGCCGAGGAGTTCAACCGGGCGAAGGACATCTATTTCCAGCGCTGCGCCGGCTGCCATGGCGTGTTGCGCAACGGCGCCACCGGCAAGGCGCTCACCACCGACATCACCCGCGAGCTCGGCTACGACTATCTCCACGCCTTCATCAACTACGGCTCGCCGGCAGGCATGCCGAACTGGGGCACCTCGGGCGACATGACCGAGGGCGACATCGACCTGATGGCGCGATACCTGCTGAACGAACCGCCGGAGCCGCCGGAATTCGGCATGCCGGAAATGCAGGCGACCTGGACGGTGCATGTCGCCCCAGAGGATCGGCCGACCGAGCCGATGAACGACCTCGATCTCGACAACCTGTTCTCGGTGACGCTGCGCGACAGCGGCCAGGTGGCGCTGATCGACGGCGGTACCTACGAGATCATCACCATTCTCGAGACCGGCTACGCCGTGCACATCTCGAGGCTGTCCGCGTCGGGCCGCTATCTGTTCGTCATCGGCCGCGACGCCAAGATCAACCTGATCGATCTCTGGATGGAAACGCCTGCCACGGTGGCCGAGATCAAGGTCGGCATCGAGGCGCGTTCGGTCGAGACCTCGAAGATGGAGGGCTTCGAAGACCAATATGCGATCGCCGGATCCTACTGGCCGCCGCAATACGTCATCATGGACGGCGACACGCTGGAGCCGCTCAAGATCGTCTCCACCCGTGGCATGATCTATGACAGCCAGGAATATCACCCGGAGCCGCGCGTCGCGTCGATCGTCGCCTCGCACAAGCACCCGGAGTTCGTGGTCAACATCAAGGAAACAGGCCACATCCACATGGTGAACTACGAGGACATCAAGAACCTCAAGGTCACCGCGATCGAGGCCGAGCGCTTTCTGCACGACGGCGGCTTCGACAGCACGGGGCGCTACTTCCTGGTGGCCGCCAACGCGCGAGACAGGGTGGCGGTGGTCGATACCGAAGAAGGCGAGCTGGTCTCCCTGATCGACACCGGCGTGAAGCCGCATCCCGGCCGCGGCGCCAATTTCGAGCATCCCGAGTTCGGTCCGGTCTGGGCGACCAGCCATCTCGGCGACGAGACCATCGCGCTGATCGGTACCGATCCCGAAGGCCATCCCGACCAGGCCTGGACGGTGGTGCAGACGCTCGAAGGCCAGGGCGGCGGCTCTCTGTTCATCAAGACCCATCCCAATTCGAGAAATCTCTGGGTCGACACGCCGCTGAACCCGGAGCCGGAGCTCGCGTCCTCGGTCGCGGTGTTCGATCTCGACAATCTCGATGCAGGCTACGAGGTCGTTCCGGTAGGTGAGCTTTCCGGCATCACCGAGGGTGTGCGCCGGGTGGTCCAGGGTGAGTACAACAAGGAGGGCACCGAGGTCTGGTTCTCGGTCTGGAACGCCAAGGACCAGGAAAGCGCACTCGTCATCATCGACGATGCCACCCGCGAGGTGAAGCATGTGATCAAGGACGAGCGCCTGATCACGCCGACCGGCAAGTTCAACGTCTACAACACGCGGAATGACGTTTACTGAAGCCGGCACGATATTGGCCGGACCATTCGGGGCGGCGGCCTCCCCAAAAAAGTTCAGCCGCCGTCCCGACCTTACCGCTTCGAACCGACAAGCAGCGGAGGCGAGGTCCCGATGCCCAAGGTCTATCTGATCGGCGCCGGTCCCGGTGATCCCGACCTCCTCACGGTCAAGGCGGCGCGCCTTCTGCAGATCGCCGACACCGTGGTCTATGACCGCCTGGTCGGCGATGGCGTGATGGCTCTCGTGCCTGCGGGTGCTGCGCGCATCTATGTCGGCAAGGAGCCAGGGCGCCATCACATGGCGCAGGACGAGATCAACGACCTCTTGTTTTGTGCCGCGCAGGCCGGCCGCACCGTCGTCCGCCTCAAAGGCGGCGATCCCTTCGTGTTCGGCCGCGGCAGCGAAGAGGCGCTTTATCTGCGCGAGCGCGGCGTAGCGGTCGAGATCGTGCCCGGAATCACCGCGGCGTCGGGCTGCTGCAGCGCGGTCGGCGTGCCCCTCACCCACCGCGGCTACGCCACCGGCTTTCGCATCATCACCGGCCATTGCCGCGCCGAGCTGCCGCTCGACTACGACTGGGGCTGCCTCGCCGATCCCAAGACCACGCTGGTGGTCTATATGGGCCATTCGAACCTGCCCGAGATCGCGCGCCGGCTCATGGCCCATGGCTTGCCAGGCACGACGCCGGCCGCCGCCATCGCCAACGGCACCCTGCCGGAACAGGAGATCGTTCGCGCGACGCTTGCGGATCTGCCGGAACGACTTCGGGCCGCGGCGCTGCCGCCGCCGGTGCTGATCGTCATCGGCCAGGTCGTGGCACTAATGGACGAGCTGGCGCTCGCAGGCGTTCCCGAGCTGGCATTCGAGCAGGTCGGCCATGCCTAGTGGGATGCCCACATCATGGACTTTCGGTCGGTGCCGGGCTCGACGGCATGCGGCTGCGTTCTGGGGCACCGTTGCCGTTGCCGCCATGCCGGCGCTTGCACAGGCGGGCGAGCCGGACAGCCAGCGCCAACGAGAAATCCTGCATCTCCTGAAACATGATTGCGGCTCCTGTCACGGCATGACGTTGAAGGGCGGCCTCGGCCCCTCGCTCCGTTCCGACGAGATCGGCGAACGCAGCGACGATCTCCTGGTCGAAACCATTCTGAACGGCCGCCCCGGCACGCCGATGGCGCCCTGGCGGATCAGTCTGAACGAGGACGAAACACGCTGGCTCGTCCGGCGATTGAAGGAAGGTATCGATGGTCCTGAGTAGAGCTGTCCTGGCGCTGGGCGCCGTTTTCGTCTTTCTGATCGGCGCAGCGCTCGGTGCCAAGGCCGGCGATCTGCGCGGCACCGGCGATCTCGGCCTGGTGATCGAGCGCGAGGCCGGCAAGGTCGCGATCGTCGACACCACGGCGCAGACTGTCCTCGGCGAGGTCGACGGCCTCGGCGATCTCTCCCACGCCTCCGCCGTGTTCGATCGCAGCGGCCGTTTTTCCTACGTTTTCGGCCGGGACGGCGGTCTCACCAAGATTGATCTGCTCGAACGAACAATCGCCAAGCGCATCGTCCAGGCCGGCAACTCGATCGGCGGCGCCATCTCCCAGGACGGCAGGCTGATCGCCGTCTCCAACTACGAGCCCGGCGGCGTCAACGTGTTCGACCCGAACCTCGACCTGGTTGCCGAGATACCGGCGACCTACGGCGACGGCGGCACAGCTTCAAAAGTTGTCGGGCTGGTGGACGCACCGGGCCGGCGCTTCGTTTTCAGCCTCTACGACGCCGGCCAGATCTGGAGTGCCGATCTTTCCGATCCGAGCGCGCTGGCGATCGAAAAGTACGAAGAGATTGGCGTCCAACCTTATGACGGTCTGATCACGCCGGATGGCCGCCACTATCTCGCCGGGCTCTTCGGCGAGGACGGCATCGCGCTGCTCGACCTCTGGCATGAGGAAAAGGGGCCGACCCGCATCCTCGATGGCTATGGCCGCGGCGAGGAGCCGCTGCCGGTCTACAAGATGCCCCATCTCGAAGGCTGGGCCGCTGCAGGTGATTCCTTGTTTCTGCCCGCCGTCGGACGCCATGAGCTGCTGGTGGTCGACCGGCGCACGTTCGAGGAGCGCGGAAGAATAGCCGTCCACGGCCAGCCGATCTTCGCGGTCGCCCGCCCTGACGGCCGCCAGGTCTGGGTGAACTTCGCCCATCCGAACAACGACACCATCCAGGTGATCGACGTCCCTAGTCTCGCCGTCGTCGAGAACCTGAAGCCCGGCAAAGCCGCCCTCCACATGGAGTTCACCCCGCGCGGCGAGGCGGTCTGGATCTCGGTGCGCGACGAGGATCGCGTCGACGTCTACGACACCGCGAGCTTCGACCGCATCGCCACGCTGGCGATCGAGAAGCCGAGCGGGATCTTCTTCACCGCCCGCGCCAACCGGATCGGTCTCTGATGACTGGGCTGCTCGACGATCCGGTCAACCGCACGCTGCTCGATCGCTACCAGCGCGACTTCCCTCTGACGGCAGCGCCCTACGCCGCGATCGGTGACGACCTCGGTCTCGACGAAAGCGAGGTGATCGAGCGACTTGATGCACTCAGGCAATGCGGCGCGATTTCCCGCGTCGGCGCCGTGGTCGCCCCCCATCGCACCGGCTGGAGCACCCTCGCCGCCATCGCGGTGCCGGAGGACCGGCTGGAGGAGGTGGCCGGACTGGTGTCGGCCTGCCCGGAGGTCAATCACAACTACGAGCGCGAGCACGCCTTCAATCTCTGGTTCGTGGTAGTCGGAGAGAACCGGGATCACGTTGCCCGCGTGCTCGGCGACATCGGCGAGAAAACCGGACTCGACGTTCTCGACCTGCCGCTCGAACAGGCCTTCCACATCGATCTCGGGTTCCCGATCCGATGGGCATGACCGACCAGGGCTTGCATGAACAGGACCGGGTCCTGCTCGCCGCCATCGAGGACGGTCTGCCGCTCGTCCCCCGGCCCTACGCTGCGATCGCCGATCAGCTTGGCTGGGAGGAGGATCGGGTGATCGCCCGCCTGCAGCGCCTCGCCGCCGACGGCACCATCAAGCGTCTGGGCGTCATCGTCCGCCACCACGAGCTCGGCTACCGCGCCAACGCCATGACCGTGTTCGACATCGACGACGCGGAGGTCGAGCAGGCGGGCGCGACCCTCGCGGCGCTCCCTTACGTCACCCTCTGCTACCGCCGCCCGCGCCGCCTGCCGACATGGCCCTACAACCTGTTTTGCATGATCCACGGACGCGACGAGGACGAGGTTCGTGCGCAGGTCGACGGGGCGTCCGCCGCTGCACGCATCGCGGAGCGCCCACGCGCGGTTTTGTTCAGCCGGCGACGCTTCAAGCAGCGCGGTGCGCGCTATCGCGCGGGAGCGGCGGCATGATCGACGATGTCGACAGAGCGCTGATCGACCGCCTCCAGGCCGGCATCCCGATCACCGAAACGCCGTTCGCGGCGATCGCGGACGAGCTCGGCCTCGACGAGGACGAGGTGATCCGGCGCCTGCAGCATCTCCTCGACGGCAAGGTGCTCTCCCGCTTCGGCCCGATGTACGACGCCGTCCGTCTGGGCGGCGGCCTGACGCTGGCGGCGATCGCCGTGCCCGAGGAGCGCTTCGACGAGGTCACGGAACTGGTCAACGCCCACGCCGAAGTCGCGCACAACTACCGCCGGGACCACCGCCTTAACATGTGGTTCGTGCTCGCCACCGAGCGGCCGGAGCAGATCGAGACGGTATTGCACGCGATCGAAACCGAGACCGGTCTTCGCGTCCTCGACCTGCCCAAGGAGGACGAATACTTCCTGGATTTGAGGCTGAAGGCATGAGCGACCGTCCGATCGATCTCGACGCCGTCGACCGCGCCCTGATCAAGGCGACGCAAGCCGGCCTGCCGCTGATGCCGCGGCCGTTCGAAATGATCGCCGAGCGGGTCGGTCTCGACGAGCAGGCGGTGATGGATCGGCTGGAGCGCATGCAGGTCGCGGGCGCAATCCGCCGCATCGCCGCCGTGCCGAATCACTACGCGCTCGGCTATCGCGCCAACGGCATGTCGGTCTGGGACGTCGAGGATAGCGCCGTCGACCGGTTCGGCCGCAAGGTCGGCGCACTCGCTTTCGTCAGCCATTGCTACCGCCGGCCGCGCCGCCTGCCGGACTGGCCCTACAACCTGTTCGCCATGGTCCACGGCCGCTCACGCGAGGATGTCGCCTCCGAAGTCGACCAGATCGCATCGCTCCTCGGCGAGGCCGCGCGCGATCACGACGTGCTCTTCAGCACCGCCATCCTCAAAAAGACCGGCCTCCGTTTGGTCGGCTAGTGGCGTGGTCACCTCATGGGCTTGCCGCTGGAACCCGGATCATCGGTATGCCGCCAGGTTTTCGAAGTTTGCTTTAGTCAGGAGTGATCCATGTTCCGCCTAAGCCAATACATGCAGGAGCTGATCGAACCGACGCCCTTGCGCGCCCGCAAGCCGCCGGGGCCGGTGGTCATTTGGAACCTGATCCGGCGCTGCAATCTGAACTGCATCCACTGCTACTCGCTGTCCGCCGACGTCGACTTTCCGGGCGAACTGAGCACCGAGCAAGTGTTCGAGGTCATGGATGATCTGCGCGCCTTCGGCGTGCCGGTGCTAATCCTCTCCGGCGGCGAGCCACTGCTGCGGAAAGATATCTTCGAGATCTCGAAACGCGCCAAGGACAAGGGCTTCTATACCGGCCTTTCCTCCAACGGCGCGCTGATCGACGAGTCCACCGCCGATCGCATCGCCGAGATCGGCTACGACTATGTCGGCGTCAGCCTGGATGGCATCGGCGCGATCCATGATCGCTTCCGCCGCCAGGAAGGCTCCTTCGACGCGGCGCTCCGAGGCATGAGCCTCTGCAAGGCCAGAGGCATCAAGGTCGGCCTTCGCTTCACCATGACCGAGAGGAATGTCGAGAGCCTGCCCGACATGCTCGACCTCATGGACCGCGAGGACATCGACAAGTTCTACCTCTCCCACCTTGTCTATGCCGGACGCGGCAACCGCTACCGCGAGGACGACGCCCATCACCAGACCACGCGTTCCTCGATGAACCTGATCTTCGATCGCTGCTGGGACTACGCCAGGCGCGGCGTCAGGAAGGAATTCGTCACCGGCAACAACGACGCCGACGGCGTTTTTTTCCTCCAGTGGGTCCGAAAGAACTTTCCGGATAAAGCCGAGCACATCGAAAGGAAACTGGAACTCTGGGGCGGCAACGCGTCAGGCGTGAACGTCGCGAACATCGACAATCTCGGCAACGTCCACCCCGACACCTTCTGGTGGCATTACACGCTCGGCAACGTCAAGGAACGGCCGTTCTCCGAGATCTGGCAGGACACCTCCGATCCGATCATGGCCGGACTGAAGGCGAGGCCGCGCCCGGTGAAAGGCCGCTGCGCCGCCTGCGCGCACCAGAAAATCTGCAACGGCAACACGCGCGTGCGCGCCATGCAGCTCACCGGCGACCCCTGGGCCGAGGACCCCGCCTGCTACCTCACCGACGACGAGATCGGGGTCGCCGGCGGCGAGCGCCTGACGGTCACGCCCTATCGCAAGCAGAGGAGGGCCGCCGGTGCCAAGGTTTCGGCGTAGTTTTCTCGGACTTTGCCTGCTGGCCGCGCCGGCATTCGCCGACGATGAGTCCGTGGTGCTCTACCGGCAGCATTGCGCCGCCTGTCACGGCGCCGATCGCCTGGGCGGCACCGGCCCGGCGCTGATCCCGGAAAATCTCGGTCGGCTGAAACCTGAGAGAGCCGCGGCGACCATCGCCGGTGGGCGTCAGCAGACCCAGATGCCCGGCTTCGGTGACCTGCTCGACGATGAACAGATCGAGGCGCTGACCGCGCTGATCTTCGAGCCGCTTCCGGAGATGCCCACTCACGACATCGCCGCCATCGAGGCGACGCGCGTCGTCGAGAAGACGCCGGACCAACTTGTCGATGCAGCCGTCCACGACGGCGACATGATGAACCTGTTCGTCGTGGTCGAGAGCGGCGATCATCACGTCACCATTCTGGACGGCGATCGATTCGAGCCGATCACGCGCTTCCCGTCGCGCTACGCCCTGCATGGTGGCCCGAAATTCTCGCCGGACGGCCGCTTCGTCCACTTCGCCTCGCGCGACGGCTGGATCACCCGCTACGACCTTTGGGGGCTGGAGACCGTCGCCGAGGTGCGCGCCGGCATCAACACGCGCAACATCGCGATCTCCGCCGACGGCGAGGTGATCGCGGTCGCCAACTACCTGCCGCACAATCTCGTGCTTCTGAATGCGGCGACACTCAAACCGCTCAAAGTGATCGACGCGACTGACCTGCGCGGTGAAAAAAGTTCGCGGGTCAGCGCCGTCTATCAAGCGGCCCCGCGCGGCAGTTTCGTGGTCGCCATGAAGGATATCCCCGAGCTCTGGGAAGTCTCCTACGCCGACCCGCCGCCGGAAGGCTACGGCGCCTTCGTGCACAGCCACGAGACCGGCATGATCGAAGCTGCTGCCGGCGGCCGCTTTCCCATTCGCCGGACCGAGCTGAAAGAGCCGCTCGACGATTTTTTCTTCGACCAGTCGTACCGCCATGTGATCGGCTCTGCGCGGGACGGCGAGCGCGGCTTGGTGGTGCAACTCGACATCAGACGCGAGATCGCCGAGTTGCCGCTGCCCGGCCTTCCGCATCTCGGCTCCGGCATCAGCTGGGACTGGCAGGGCAAGCGCGTCATGGCGACCCCGCATTTGAAGGAAAGCGCGGTCAGCGTCATCGACATGGCGGACTGGCAGGTTGTCAAGACCATCGAGACCGAGGGGCCAGGATTCTTCATGCGCAGCCATGCGGCCAGTCCTTACGCCTTCGTCGACGTCTTCTTCGGCCCCAACAAGGACGCCGTCCACGTCATCGACAAGGCGACGCTCGAGATCGTCAAAACGCTCCGTCCGGCGCCTGAAAAAACCGCCGCCCATGTCGAGTTCACCCGCGACGGCCGCTATGCGCTTCTCAGCGTCTGGGAGATGGACGGAGCACTCGTCGTCTACGACATGGCGACCCTCGACGAGGTCAAGCGCATCCCAATGGTCAAGCCTTCGGGAAAGTACAATGTCTGGAACAAGATTTCTCGCGATGAAGGCACCAGCCACTGACCGGACGCCGATCAGAGATCACCTGGCGCTGGTGATCGCGGTTCATGGCATTCGTGGTCAGGCGGGATGCGCCGTCGATCACGCGAAACGCCTCGCCGGTAGCGGTCGGTTCGCCGACCCGCGCGTCGCCTGCCTCAAAGGAACGCCGTCACTGCCCGAAGTGTTCGCCGACCTCGCCGGCCGTGACGTCGTCCTGGCGCCGCTGCTCATGGCGGACGGCTACACGCTGAAAGCGATGCGCCGAGTGCTGGAACCGATCGCGCCGACACTGCGCTCCCTCACGATCGCACCGCCGCTCGGCCTGCATCCCGGTCTCGCCGATCTTATGATCGAGACGGCGAAAAGCGCCTGTCGCAGACAGGGCTGGCCCCCCGCCGACACCGACCTCCTGATAGCCGCCCACGGCACCCGCCGCGATCCCAATTCCGGAAGGAGCGCCTTCGATCACGTCGAAACGATCCGCGCCGAAAACCTCTTCGCAGCCGTTCGCACCGGCTTCCTCGATCAGGACCCGAAGCTCGCCGACGTCGCCGCTGCAAGCCGCGCTTGCCATGTGGTCGTCGGTCTGTTCATCGATCGCGGCGAGCACGGCGAGGAGGACATTCCGGCGATCCTCGGCGAGACGAATCCCGAAGCCGTCTACACTGGTCCGATCGGTGCCGATGCGCGGGTAGGCGATCTATTACTTGATCAAGTCGAGCAGGTCCTATCTGAGCCTTCGGTCGCGCTTCGCCCATAGCTTGATGGCCATTGCATCGGCATCGTCCCGGCCCTTCGCCTGACCGAGCATCGAAAGCGCCATAGCCGCGGTGCCGGTTACCACCTGGATCGGTGCTGCATCCTCGCGGGCGCCGGTCCAGAGTTCGGCGAGGCGGCCGATGTCCAGGGGCTCGTTTCGCCAGGGATAGCCGTCGCCGCTGTTAAGCGCCGGCCATTCCAGCTCGGCGGACGCGCCGTTCTTGATCACGGTCGCACGGCAAGGTTTGCCGGGATTGCGCTGCGCTTCGCCGCCACCGCCCTTGAAGATCACCGCCTTGGGCTGTCGAAGCAAGAGCGCGGTCTCGCTGTGTAGCCGCAGATAGGTGGGGTGGAAGACGCCTTGCATCTGGGCAGGCGCGTTCGCGGGATTGAGTTCGCGGGCGAGCGAATTGACCGGCGTGCGCAGCCCGAGCATCGGGCGAAGCGTGAAAAGCTCGGCGAGCTTGGGGCAAAAGACCTCGAGCGGCAGATAGGCGATTTTGGCTCGCTCCAGAACGCTCGCCGCCTCGTCGAGACTGGAGACGGTCTCGATGCCGAGGGCGGCCGCTCCGGCCCGCGTGGTCGCCGGCCCTTCGCCCTTGATGCCATGCATGAGGACGCGGATGCCGGCTCCCGTCAGCAGCTTCGCCGTCAGCAGGAAATAGGGAAGCTGTTTGTGGCGATCGGCATAGGACGGCCAGTCCAGGTCTGCAAGCGCGCCGCTCGCGGCGTAACATTTTCTGGAAGCGCGGACGAAACCCGCAAGCTCGCTCGGCGCTTCAGTGCGATAGCGCAGCACGAGGAGAAGCGCGCCGAGCTGCAGCGGCTCGACCTCGCCCTTCAGGATCATGTCGAAGGCGGCCTCCGCCTCGGCCTCGTCGAGCGGCCTTCCGACGGTGGAGCCTCTACCGATGGTGCGCAGATACGCGGCGAAGGGATGCGGCGCTTCGAAGCTGAGAAGCTTACCGGATGGCGCAGCGGTGTCGCTGTCGGCACCTTTGCTGAGCTGAGACAAAACTTCCTCCCCTTCGAACCGTCGGATGATCGTCGATTGACGTCGCCCGCCCTGCCTTGACCACCGTCAAGGACGCAGCGACCGGCGGCTCGCTAGCGTCGGACAATGATCCTCGGGTAAGCGGGCAAATTTCGCAGAAACGGCGGACGTGGCAATGGGTGACGGACTGACCAGGGCGCAGGCCCGAAACATCTTCTACGGCGGCTCGATCTTCTTTCTGGTGGTGTTCATCGCCTTGGTCGCGCACAGCCATTACTACGCGCTGTCGCACTCGACCGACAGCGAAGGGCTCACCGAAGGCGTCGAGCGCGGCAAGCGGGTCTGGGAAAAGCATTCCTGCATCAACTGCCACACCATCCTCGGCGAAGGCGCCTATTTCGCGCCCGAGCTCGGCAATGTCTGGGTGCGTTACGGCGGCAAGGACGATCCCGAGGGCGCGCGCGACGCCTTGATCGCCTGGATGCAGTCCATGCCGTCTGGCGTCGAGGGTCGCCGGCAGATGCCGAACTTCGATCTCTCCGATCAGGAGCTGAACGACCTCGTCGATTTCCTGGAATGGACCAGCCGGATCGACACTCAGGGCTGGCCACCCAACGACGCCGGCTGACCTCGGCGAGGTCATGCTTGACTTGGTCGAGCGAAATTGGACGGGCAGGAACAAGTAGAAAAATACGGGGAGTCCCGAGGGATGCGTTATGAATCGCAAAAAGTGGCCTGGCTCTATTTCGCGGGCGCGATGGGGCTGTTTCTGGCGCAGGTGCTGGGCGGCGTGATCGCCGGCCTGATCTACGTCTATCCGAACTTCCTCTCGGAACTCCTGCCCTTCAACATCATCCGCATGATCCACACCAATGCTCTGATCGTCTGGCTGCTGCTCGGCTTCTTCGGCGCGACCTACTACCTGATTCCGGAGGAGACCGAGCAGGAGCTCTACAGCGTCCGCCTCGCCCAGGTGCAGTTCTGGATCTTCCTGCTGGCGGGGGCTGCCGCGGTGGTCGGCTATCTTTTCCGCATCCACGAGGGCCGCGAGTTCCTGGAGCAGCCAACCTGGGTCAAGGTCGCGATCACGGTCGCCGTGCTGATGTTCCTGTTCAACGTCAGCATGACGCTGTTCAAGGGCCGCAAGACCGCGACCGCACAGGTGCTGCTGCTCGGCCTTTGGGGTGCGGCCATCTTCTTCCTGTTCGCCTTCTACAACCCGGCCAACCTGGTGCTCGACAAGATGTACTGGTGGTGGGTGGTTCATATCTGGGTCGAGGGCGTGTGGGAGCTGATCATGGCCGGCATCCTCGCCTACCTGCTGATCAAGGTCACCGGCATCGACCGCGAGATCATCGAGAAATGGCTCTACGTCGTGGTCGGCCTCGCCCTCTTCACCGGCCTGCTCGGTACCGGCCATCACTATTACTGGATCGGAGCACCCGGCTACTGGCAGTGGGTCGGCAGCTTCTTCTCGGCATTGGAGATCCTGCCCTTCTTCGCCATGGTGATGTGGGCCTTCTACCTGGTCTACAAGAGCCGCCGCGATCATCCGAACCAGGCGGCCCTCCTCTGGTGCCTCGGCTGCCCCGTAGTCGCGTTCTTCGGCGCCGGCGTCTGGGGCTTCATGCACACGCTCTCGCCGATCAACTACTACACCCACGGCACCCAGATCACCGCCGCCCACGGCCATCTCGCCTTCTACGGCGCCTATGTGATGCTCAACCTCGCGATCATCACCTACGCCATGCCGTCGCTTCGCGGCGTGCAGCCCTACAACCAGCTGCTCAACATGTGGAGCTTCTGGCTGATGACCTCAGCCATGGCATTCATGACCTTCACCCTCACCTTCGCGGGCGTGGTCCAGACCCATCTGCAGCGGGTCCTGGGCATGAACTTCATGGACATCCAGGAACAGCTTGCCCTGTTCTTCTGGATGCGCCTTGGCGCAGGCGTGGTCGTGGTGATCGGCGCCGCGCTGTTCGTCTACGCGGTTTTCGGACCGGTGCGCGAGCAGATTACGGTGCGTGACGCCGAAGCCATGCCGGCCGAGTAGGAGAACGCAGAATGGACGCGCCTGGGCAGGCGGTGGACGAAGACATCAAGACGGCCGCTGCCGCTCCCTACTATCGTCCGGTCGGCCGCGAAGTGGACGTGTTCGAGGCGGCCTGCCGGCGAAAAATGCCGCTCTTGCTCAAGGGGCCGACGGGCGTCGGCAAAACCCGTTTCGTCGCCCATATGGCGGCGCGGCTGGGACGGCAGCTGTTCACCGTCTCCTGCCATGACGATTTGACCGCCGCCGATCTCACCGGGCGCTATCTGCTCCAGGGCGGCGAGACGGTCTGGGTCGACGGACCACTGACCCGCGCGGTGCGCCAGGGCGGAATCTGCTATCTGGACGAGGTGGTGGAGGCGAGGAAGGACGTCACCGTCGTACTCCATCCCTTGACCGATGATCGCCGCCTTCTACCGCTCGAGCGCACCGGCGAGCTGATCGAAGCGCCCGACGACTTCATGCTCGTGGTCTCCTACAATCCCGGCTATCAGAACATCTTGAAGTCCCTGAAGCCGAGCACCCGCCAGCGCTTCCTGGCGCTCAGCTTCGACTTCCCGCCGGCCGACGCCGAAGCGGAAATTGTCGCCGCCGAAAGCGGCCTCGCCATGGACCGCGTCGTCCCGCTGATCAACCTCGCCACGAGCCTCCGAAGGATCCAGGGCGTCGATCTGGAGGAGGCTGTCTCGACCCGCCTTCTGGTCTACGCCGCGACCTTGATCCAGGATGGCATGGCGCCGCTGATGGCGCTCGAAGTGGCGGTGGTCGAGCCGCTATCCGACGATGACGACGTCAAGCAGGGCCTGCTCGATCTGGTCAAGGCGACTTATGGCTAGTGGCGTGGCCACCTCATCGACTTGGGGGACGCTGGTGGAGAACGTGTCCTTTTCTGGATGGGTATGCGCACTCCTCTTGTCGACAAGGGACCGCATACCAACGCCGGCAAGAGCACGTTCTTCGAAGGCAGTCCTAAACCCAATGAGGTGGCCATGCCACCCGCGCCACTATGCTCGACTTTCTTGAGTATGAAGAGAAAGTCGGCCGGTTCTGGCACCGGCTGGTGGGCGAAGCAGCGAGTTCGCCGCGCTTCGAGGACGCCGCGGTCAGCTTCGACGAGATCGAGGGCAGCCTGCCGGTGTTCTTTCGCGCGATTGGCGGCGATGCCGGATTGGAGCTGGTGGCCAGCACCGCTCGCGACAGCGGCCACCGCCTGACCTGGCGGCAGCGCATCGGCATGGAGCGGGAACGCCTCGATCGCGCCGAGCGACACGAGACGCGCATCCTTTTGCCCGAACGGATCGCCAGTTTCCCCGAACGGGATCTGAACCGCCAGCTCTATCTCTGGCTCGCCGCCTTCTTCGCCATGGGGGGCGGGACGGCCGCCGGCGTCGACCTCAGGTCGGACCTCGCCCGGCTGCATGACGCCCACCATAGGACGGCGCACGTGCTGGCGAGCCTGCCTGGCCTCGCCTCGACCTATGCCGATCTCGCCGCGTGGACGCTCCGCCTTCGTCCGACCCGCCGCCTGCCGAAGACCGAGGCCGATGTCGAGCATGTGATCCGAGTTCTGCTGGGCGAAGGGACGGATGGCGATCACGACGACAACCTGCTGACCCTGGTCACCGCCCATCGTCTGAATCTCGACGGCATCGACTCGCCGAACAGCTACCGTCCTTTCCTGCCCGTGCCGCTCTGGGGTATTTTTCTGTCACTCGGCACGGATCAGTCAACCTCATCGAACAGCGACGAACCGGACACCGGCGACGCCCACGAGGACTCCGCGAAGCGTAAACGAGCTGCTCGTCAGCAGCCGGACGAGGTCGAGAAAAACGATCCGCTGACCCTGGTCAACAAAGGCGATCTTCTATTGCTGGCCGCCGAGATGGTGAAGGTCAGCCGCGCCGAGGACGAGGAGAAGCCCGACGCCGCCAGGAAGGCGCTCGGCGACATGGATCAGCTCACGCTGGGCGACAGCGACGAGAAGGTGAGCGCGCCGCTCAGAATCGAGCTTGATCTTGCTGCGCGTGGGGTCGACGAGACCCGTGCGGCGGGGCCTCTAACGCTGCCCGAATGGCATTACAGGAAGGCCGTCTACCTGCCGGATCATTGCGCGATCGACGCGCGCCCGGCCGAGGAGGAAGGAGAGCGCTGGACGCCGGACCCTGCCGCCCGTACACGCATTCGCCATGTCCGCCGACAGTTCGAGGCATTTCGGCCAAGACGCGAGGTGCTGCATCGCCAGTTGGACGGCAGCGAGCTCGACATGGACGCCGTCGTGCGCGCGCGGACGGACCGGTCGGCAACCGGACGGCTTTCCGACAAGATCTATCTGGATGTGCGCAACCGGGCGCGCGACCTCGCCGCCGCCGTACTGGTAGACGTTTCGCTCTCCACCGATGCCTGGGTCGACGAAAGCCGCGTGCTTGACGTCGAGAAGGAGGCGCTGACCGCGCTCGCCCACGGTCTCGAAGCCTGCGGCGACAGCTTCGGCATCTGGAGCTTCACCTCGACCAGGCGCCATCATGTCAGGGTCGCCGGCATCAAGGCGTTCGACGAGAAGCTTGCCGGCGCCCCCCTTCGCCGGATCGCGGCGCTGCGACCCGGCGCCTATACACGCATGGGTGCCGCCATCCGCTATGTCCAGCATGTCCTCGCCGAGGATCGCCCGGAGCGCCATCGCCTGCTTCTGATCCTGTCCGACGGCAAACCCCACGACATCGATCACTATGACGGCCGCTTCGGCATCGAGGATACGCGAAAGGCGGTGCAGGAGGCGCGCCAGGCGGGCACCGCGGTATTCGCGATCACCGTCGATCGCGACGCCAGCGCCTACATCCCCTACCTGTTCGGCCGCGGCGGCTACGCCCTGGTCAGCCAGATCGACCGCCTGGTTCCGGCCCTGCCGGCGATCTATCGGCAACTCGTTCAGTGAGAAACCCAAAGGAGGACGTCATGACCAAACCGATGATCAGCTTCGCGACCCTTCTCGGCCTGACTCTGGCAAGTCAAGCCGCCCTCGCCGAGGGCGATGCGGCAAAGGGCAAGAAGGTCTTCAACAAATGCAAGACCTGCCATGTGGTCGACGATGAGAAGAACAAGGTCGGGCCACATCTGGTCGGCATCATCGGCAGGGCTGCCGGCGCCGCCGAGGGGTTCAAATATTCCGATGCCATGGCGAATTCCGGCATCACCTGGGACGAGGAGACCATCGCCGCCTATCTCGCCGATCCAAAGGGCTACATCGAGGGCAACAAGATGGTCTTCGTCGGCCTCAAGAAGGAGGACGAGATCGCGGATGTCATCGCCTATCTGAAGGAGGCGGCCGGCGGCTAGACCGGATCCCGGTCTGATGAACTTGTTGACGCCGCTCTGGCTTGTTGGTTGGGGAAACTTCCTGGTCAGCCGCACGGTTCACCTCATCGGGATACGCTCTTTTGTAGCGGGTGTTGATTGGTCACCCCTCTTTTTTGAGCTTTGATCCTGCCGCCGAGGTTTCTCTTCTGCCCGTGGTCGGTGCCTGGCCGCCATCCGACGGGATAAGATGAGGAACAGGTCGGCCAATCCAGGAACACGTGGTCATCTGATGACGCCACTGAGCGTTTCGCGGCCTGGCCTGATCCATCGTCCCGGTGACGGGACCTCGCTCCGGGCGGATGGCGTTGTTCGCCCGAACTCTGTATCCCCTCGTCGTTCAACCTTTAGCCATGGTCGCTTTGTCCGAAGCGAAGGGTGTACCATCTGCCAGCATGCGGTGCAGGATTACTGAAAGCTTGCGCGCGAGCGCGACCTTCGCCTCGTTCTTGCCGGCGCGCGCCGCCAGGCGCATGGCCCAGCTCTTGAGGGCTCCCGCCTTGACCCGTCTGGCCAGAATGATGTGCGCCGCCTCGTACAGCGCCGTGCGCACGCAAAAATGACAGGTCTTGGGATCGCCGATCTTGGATATCCGGCCGCTCACATCTTTCGCGCCGGATTGGCAGCGCTTCGGCGTCAGGCCGAAAGGCGCACCGACCTGCCGATTAGATGGGCGATCCCGCGCGCATCCTTGCACTTGGTCTTGATCGGCATCGCCTTGAAGGCGTCCCGCACATGACGTGTCTCGGGCAGTTCGACGGCGAAGCAGGCTCCGGCCAGACCGGCATAAAGCTACTGCGTGGTGTAGCCGAGCGTCAATCCGGAGCGAAGCACACACCAGCCCCGACATGGTTGCCTTCCACCGAGGTGACCAGAGGGAAACCACCGCTTTGCGCGTAACTTGAACCGAGATGAGCGTCAAGCTTACCGTGGCTGCAAGAAAACCAGCACCGAAAGGCCCTGTTTGCACCATCATCCACCTAAGGATCGCCCCTACCGTTCATCTCCACATGACGAAACGCAAAGGCAACCCGGCTTATCGATGAAGGCGTCGCAAGGGACCGGCCAGGCCAACCGTCATGCACCGAGCTCGAAGGAGATCGGTTTTGGACTGCAGTCGGCCCGGACAAGCGCGTTTGCCGCGCGGACTACACCTGCCGGTTCTGAAACTGGCTCCGAACGCCTTGCAGGACCTGGCTGAACTCGTTGTAGACCTCGTGCCTGACCATCTTCGACAGATTGTCACCCTCGACTTTGTCGGGGTGATAGAGGTTGGAGAATTCGCGCTGAATGGTCTTCAGCACGGCGGTGCCCTGCTGGAACCGCGTCATGTGCAGCACCTTCGTTTTGAGCGCCCTGTTCTTCTCCCGCAGCTTCTCCAGACAGTCATGGGCCGTGCGCAGACTCGCCGTCACTACGTCCAGCTTCGTGCGATACTCCTCGACGGCCGCGGCCAGCTCCTGATTCTGACGGCGATAGTCGGTCATCTTGCGGCGATGGAGCTGTAGCTTCTGCTCGTATTCGGCCTCGATCGTCTGAAGTTTCTTCTCGAGAATGCGAAGACGTTTCTGATCGTGAATCTTCATTCTGATCAAATTGTCGTTGGTACTTTTCGCCTCTACTTTGGGTTTTTCTTGAATCGGCGCGACTTCGACGAAGTCTTCGTCATTTTTTGTCTGTTCCTGATCGCTACGGATGATCCGCCTGATGCTTTTCAGAACGTCGTCCATGGACGGCTCGTACGCAGCGTTCATCGCTTGTCCCATCTATGTTGTGCGGGTTTTTCACAGTTCGCGCGGGACTTTAGCGGCTTGGCAAAGGTTTTGAAAGCCCTTGATTGCTTCTCACCTGAAAATAATCCACAGCCTGTTAGTTCAATTTCTCTAAAGTATTTATGGTTGTTTTATTTAATTTCCGGCGACAACTTTTGAGTTACGAACGCTGGAAGCGAAAAGCTTTCGCGTCCTCTTGCTGCCGCCCCCGCTTCGTCTCAGAAATGGATGGCCCTGCCGTAGGCGTCCAGCGTCGACTCGTGCATCATTTCCGACAGCGTCGGGTGAGGGAAGACCGTGTGCATCAGGTCAAGCTCGGTCGCCTCCACCTGACGCGCGATAACGTAGCCCTGGATCATCTCGGTGACCTCGGCGCCGACCATATGTGCGCCCAGGAGCTCGCCGGTCCCGGCATCGAACACGGTCTTGACCATGCCATCGGGTTCGCCGAGCGCGATCGCCTTGCCATTGCCGATGAAGGGAAAGCGGCCGACCTTGACGTCATAGCCCGCCTTCTTCGCCGCCGCCTCGGTGTAGCCGACGCTCGCGACCTGCGGCGAGCAGTAGGTGCAGCCCGGGATCTTGGTCACATCCATGGGATGGACGTCGTTCGAGCCCGCAATCTTCTCGACGCACATGACACCCTCGTGGCTGGCCTTGTGTGCGAGCCAGGGCGGGCCGACCAGATCACCGATCGCGTACACACCAGGCTCGCCGGTGCGACACCATTCGTCGACCACGACGTGGTTTTTTTCGACTTCGATCCTGGTGTCCTCGAGACCGAGGTCCTCGACATTGCCGACGATGCCGACTGCCATGATCACCCGGTCGACCGTCTTCTTCTCACTCTTGCCGCCAGCCTCGACGGTCACGGTCACGTCGTCCTTACCCTTGTCGAGCGCCTTGACCTGCGCTCCGGTGATCAGCTTGATCCCGCGCTTCTCGAACTGCTTGTGAGCGAAGGCCGAGATCTCCTCGTCCTCCACCGGCAGCACCCGGTCCAGCACCTCGACCACGGTGACGTCGCATCCCATGGAGCGATAGAAGCTCGCGAACTCGATACCGATAGCGCCGGAGCCGACCACCAGCAGGCTTTTCGGCATGGCTTCGGGCACCATGGCTTCCTTGTAGGTCCAGACCAGCTTGCCATCGGCTTCGAGGCCCGGAAGCTGACGCGCGCGGGCGCCGGTCGCCAGAATGATGTTCTTCGCCTTGATCCCTTCCTTTCCGGACTTGGTTGTCACCTCGACCGAACCTGAGCCTCGAAGCGCCGCTTCGCCGTCGAAGATGGTGACCTTGTTTTTCTTGAGGAGATGCGCGACGCCCTTGGAGAGCTGGCTCGCGACCTGGCGGGATCTTTTCACCACGGCCGCAGCGTCATAGCTCACCTTCTCCGCAGAGAGGCCGAAGCTCTCGAGGTGCTGCATGTGGTCCAGGATTTCGCCGGAGCGCAGCAGCGCCTTCGTGGGAATGCAGCCCCAGTTCAGGCAGATGCCGCCGAGATGCTCGCGCTCGACCAGCGCCGTCTTCATCTTCAGCTGGGCTGCGCGAATCGCGGCGACATAGCCGCCGGGGCCGCCGCCGACGACGACGAGATCGAACGCTTGCTCTGCCATGAAACCGGACCTTTTGACTGCGTGTTCTACAAAAGCATCGAGAGCGGCTCTTCGATGTAGCGTTTGAAGGCCTGCAGCAGCTGGGCGCCGAGCGCGCCGTCCACGGCGCGATGGTCGACCGAGAGCGTGCAGGACATGACGGTCGCCGCGGCGACGGCGCCATCCCTGATCACCGGGCGTTTCTCGCCGGCGCCGACCGCGAGGATGCAGGCCTGCGGCGGGTTGATCACCGCCTGGAAATCCTTGACGCCGAACATGCCGAGATTGGAGATCGAGAAGCTGCCGCCCTGGAACTCCTCGGGCTTGAGCTTGCCGTCCTTGGCGCGCGCCGCGAGATCTTTCATCTCCTCGGAAATCTTTCCAAGGCCCTTCTGATCGGCGTCGCGGATAATCGGGGTGATCAGGCCGTCCGGGATCGCGACCGCGACCGAGATGTCGATCGACAGGTATTTCAGGATCTTGTCGCCGCCCCAGGAGACGTTCGCCATCGGCACCTTCTTCAAGGCGAGAGCGACGGCCTTGATCACGAAGTCGTTGACCGAGAGCTTGTAGTCCGCGCCGTCCCGCTCGTTCAGCTGCTTTCGAAGGCCGAGCAGCGCGTCCAGCTCGCAGTCCATGGTCAGATAGAAATGCGGGACGGTCTGCTTGGATTCGGTGAGGCGACGCGCGATCACCTTCCGCATATTGGTGAGCGCGATCTCCTCGACCGGCGCGGCCGGATCGGTGACGGCTGCCGCGGTTTCCGGCCTGGCGGTCGGTGCTTCGGCCTTCGCCGGCGCCGCCTTGCCGGCGCCGTCCTCAAGCGCGCGCTCGATGTCCGCCTTGACGATGCGGCCATGGGGTCCGCTGCCGGTGAGCGTTGACAGATCGAGTCCCTCGTTCGCCGCCATGCGTTTGGCGAGCGGGCTGGCGAAGATGCGGTCGCCCTTCGCCTGACCATTCGTCTTGGCCGCGGGCTCGGGCGCCGATGCCTTCTCCGCAGGCTGCGCCCGCTTCGCCTCCGCTGCCGGCGCTGGCTCGGGCTTCGCAGGCCGAGTCTCAGGCAAGTCATCGAGGGAGGCCGCCGCCTCCCCTTCTTCGAGAAGGAGGGCGATCGGCGCGTTCACGGCCACGCCTTCCGTGCCCTCGCCCACGAGGATCTTGCCGAGCCTGCCCTCGTCGACCGCCTCCACTTCCATGGTCGCCTTGTCGGTCTCGATCTCGGCGATCACGTCGCCGGCGGCGATCTCGTCGCCCTCCTTCTTCAGCCACTTCGCGAGATTGCCCTCGGTCATGGTCGGCGAAAGGGCGGGCATGAGAATTTCGATCGGCATTGTTTTCTCGAACTTTCAAAGAGCCATCGGATCAGCGGTAGCAGACGTCCTTGGCCGCCTTGACCACGTCGGCCACCTGCGGCAGGGCCATCTGCTCGAGATTGGCGGCATAGGGCATGGGCACGTCCTCGCCGGTCACGCGCGTCACCGGTGCGTCCAGATAGTCGAAGGCGTGCTCCATCATGACGGCGGACATCTCCGCGCCTAGGCCGAAGCGCGGCCAGCCCTCCTCGACCGACACCAGCCGGTTGGTCTTCTTGACCGATGTCACGATGGTCTCGACATCCAGCGGCCGGATGGTGCGAAGGTCGATCACCTCGGCCTCGATGCCCTCTTCGGCGAGCTTTTCGGCGGCGCGAAGGGCACGTTCGACCATCAGCGAGAACGCCACAAGCGTGACGTCGCCGCCGCTCCTGACGATCCGCGCCTTGCCGATCGGCAGGACGAAATCGTCGAGGACAGGCACCTCGAAGCTCTGGCCGTAGAGGATTTCGTTCTCGAGGAACACGACCGGATTGGGATCACGGATCGCCGCCTTCAAAAGTCCTTTGGCGTCGGCGGCGCTGTAAGGCGCGATCACCTTCAGGCCCGGGCAGTGCGCGTACCAGGTCGAGTATTCCTGGCTGTGCTGCGCGGCCACGCGTGCGGCAGCGCCGTTCGGCCCGCGAAAAACGATGGGCGAGCCAAGCTCGCCGCCGGCCATGTACAGGGTTTTGGCGGCCGAGTTGATGATATGGTCGATCGCCTGCATGCCGAAGTTCCAGGTCATGAACTCGACGATCGGCCGAAGCCCGGCCATGGCGGCGCCGACGCCGATGCCGGCGAAGCCGTGCTCGGTGATCGGCGTGTCGATAACGCGCTTCGCCCCGAACTCGTTCAGCAGGCCCTGGCTGACCTTGTAGGCACCCTGATATTCGGCGACCTCCTCACCCATCAGAAAGACACGATCGTCGTTCCGCATCTCCTCGGCCATGGCGTCGCGCAGCGCCTCGCGCACGGTCTGCTTGATCATCTCCGTGCCGTCGGGCAATTCCGGGTCGTCGGCGGCTTCCGGTATGAGGTCGAGTGGCGGACCGGACGAAATCGGACGACTTTTCGGCTCGGGCTCCCGATCATCGCCGGATGCCCTCGCGGCTGCTCCGTTCGATGCCACCTCATCCCTTGTCGGCGTGTTGCCGCCCGTCTGGATGTCGCCTTCGTCCTCGCCGTCGGTCAGAAGAACGGCGATCGGTGTGTTGACCGCGACACCTTCGGTGCCCTCCTCGACCAGAATCTTGCCGAGCTTGCCTTCGTCGACGGCCTCGACCTCCATGGTTGCCTTGTCGGTCTCGATCTCGGCGATCACGTCACCGGCGGCGACATCGTCGCCGACCTGCTTCAGCCATTTGGCGAGATTGCCCTCGGTCATGGTCGGCGAAAGCGCGGGCATGAGAATTTCAGTGGGCATTGTCAGCTTTCCTAGCGCGAGGCCCGCGGCCTTCAGGCATCGACATAGACGTCGGTGTAGAGTTCTTCCGGCTTCGGCTCAGGGCTGTCCTGGGCAAATGCCGCGGCCTCGTTGACGATCGCGCGGATCTCCTTGTCGATCGCCTTGAACGCGCCCTCGTCGGCCAGCTTGTCCTTCAGCATGCGCTCGCGCAGCCGATCGATCGGATCGCGTTCCGCGCGGGTCTCCTGCACCTCCTCGCGCGAGCGGTATTTTGCCGGATCCGACATCGAATGCCCGCGATAGCGATAGGTCATCGCCTCCAGCAGAATCGGCCCCACCTCGCGCGCATGGGCGACCGCCTCCTCGGCGGCGGTCCTGACCGCGACCACGTCCATGCCGTCGATCTGCTCGCCCGGAATGTTGTAGGCGGAGCCGCGCAGATGCAGATCCGGATTGGCCGACGCGCGCTGGACCGACGTGCCCATGCCGTACTGATTGTTTTCGATCACGTAGACCACCGGCAGCCTCCAGAGACTCGCCATGTTGAAGGCCTCGTAGACCTGGCCCTGATTGACGGCGCCATCACCGAGATAGGCGACGCAGACGCCGCCATCGCCGCGATATTTGTGGGCGAAGGCAATGCCTGTGCCGAGCGGCACCTGGGCGCCGACGATGCCGTGACCGCCATAAAAATTCTTGTCGCGGGCGAACATGTGCATCGAGCCACCCTTGCCTTTGGAGTAGCCGCCGGCGCGGCCGGTGAGCTCCGCCATGACCCGGTTCGGGTCCATCTCGCAGACCAGCATGTGGCCGTGGTCGCGATAGCCGGTGATCACGGAATCGCCATCCTTCAGCGCGTGCTGGACGCCGACCGCAACCGCCTCCTGGCCGATATAGAGGTGACAAAAGCCACCGATCAGGCCCATGCCGTAAAGCTGGCCCGCCTTTTCCTCGAAGCGGCGGATCAAAAGCATGTCCCGGTAATAGGCGAGCAGCTCGTCCGTCGAGACTTTCGGTTTCGACGACCGTCCGGACGTCGTCTTCTTACCGGCGCCGCTTTCCTTCTCGGCCCCGCCAGTCCTACGACCTGTCGCCGTCGCCATGCTCATCGTCTCCAATCAAAGCGCAACGTCCGCGAAGCGGGCCGCGCCGGCTTCAGGACCGTTTCACGAACACCACCGCACATGTCGATCGCCCGACCTCGCAGCCAGCCTGTCGGAACATGCCCGCCCATCGTCTAGCGGTCGCCGATCTCGGACCGCGAGCTCTCCGGCTCCAGCAGGATGATCACATCCTCCGGTTCGGCCATGCTGAGCGTTTCCCGCGCGAGCTCGTCGATCAGGTCGGGATCGAGGGATTCGGGCCGAAGCCGCTCCACCCGCCGTTCGAGCCGGAGGCGCTCGTCCTCGAGCGTGCTCAGCTTTTTCTCGGCCGCTGCGAGTTCCTTCTCCTTCTCCTGCGATGCGAAAAACCCTCGATTGCCGTTCAGCGCGTGATAGCCGAAGTAAAAAGCGAGCCCGACGCTGACCACCAGCAGCCAGGACTGCCATTTCATCCGTCGCCGAAAATCGAAAGCCCGTCCCAGCACGTCCTCGTCCTCAAAGACCAAGCGCCGCGCGACCGGCGTATCGCGCCTGATCGCCGAGCGCCTCTTCGATCCTAAGTAGCTGATTATATTTCGCAAGTCGATCCGAACGCGACAAAGATCCTGTCTTTATCTGCCCGCAATTGGTAGCGACAGCAAGATCGGCGATCGTCGCGTCCTCGGTCTCACCGGAACGATGGCTCATCACCGAGCGATAGGCGGCGCGATGCGCGAGCTCGACCGCATCCAGCGTTTCGGTGAGCGAGCCGATCTGATTGACCTTGACCAGGAGCGCGTTGGCGACGCCGAGCTGAATGCCCTCGGCGACGATCTCGGGATTGGTGACGAAAAGGTCGTCGCCCACGAGCTGCACGGTCTTGCCGATCGCTTCGGTGAGTGCCGCCCACCCATTCCAATCGTCCTCGCTCATGCCGTCTTCGATCGATTTGATCGGATAGCGGCCGCAAAGCTCCTGGTAATATTTGACCATGCCGTCGCCATCGAGCGTCCTGCCCTCGCCTTCGAGGTTGTATTTGCCGTCTTTGCCGAACTCGCTGGCTGCGGCGTCGAGCGCGAAGACCACGTCGTCGCCGAGCGCGTAGCCCGCCGCTTCCACCGCCTTGGCAAGAAAGCCGAGCGCGTCGTCGGTGCTGGCGAGGTTGGGCGCAAACCCGCCCTCGTCGCCGACATTGGTGTTATGGTCCGCATCCTTCAGCGCCGCCTTCAGGGCGTGGAAAATTTCGGTGCCCATGCGCAGACCTTCGGAAAAAGTCGGCGCCCCCACCGGCATGATCATGAATTCCTGCACGTCGATCGGGTTGTCGGCATGGGCGCCGCCATTGATGACGTTCATCATCGGCACCGGTAGAATCTTGGCGTTGACGCCGCCGACATAGCGATAGAGAGGCATACCGAGCGCGTTCGCGGACGCCTTGGCGATCGCCAGGCTGATGCCGAGAATCGCGTTCGCGCCGAGGCGTTTCTTGTTGGGCGTGCCATCCAGCTCGATCATCAACCGATCGAGAGCAGCCTGCTCGAGCGCGTCCCGGCCGAACAGCGCGTCCGTGAGCTCGCCGTTCACGGCGTCCACCGCCTTGGTCACCGCCTTGCCGAGATAGACCTTCTTGTCGCCGTCGCGCAGCTCGATCGCCTCCTTCGAACCGGTGGACGCGCCGGACGGCACGGCGGCACGGCCGACGGCGCCGCCTTCCAGCGTCACGTCCACCTCGACGGTGGGGTTGCCGCGGCTGTCCAGCACCTGGCGGCCGGTGATGGCGGTGATTTCGGTGTCGATCATGGTGCGTCCTGCGAGAAGGTCAGGTTGAGGGGGTGGCTCTTGGCGAGCCGGTCGAACTCCTGAAAGATCGAAAGCATACGCGAGAGCCGCTGGATCGGCACCATGTTCGGGCCGTCGCTCGGCGCTCTGTCCGGGTCCTGGTGGGTCTCGACGAACAGCGCCGCCACGCCGACCGCAAGCGCCGCCCGCGCCAGCACCGGCACGAATTCCCGCTGGCCGCCGCTGGTGCCGCCCTGCCCGCCCGGCTGCTGCACCGAGTGGGTGGCGTCGAACACGACGGGCCAGCCGGTCCCCGCCATCACCGGCAGACCGCGAAAATCCGAGACCAGCGTGTTGTAGCCAAAGGACGTGCCGCGCTCGCCGAGAAGAATGCGCGCGCAGCCGAACGCTTCGAGCTTTTGCGCGACATGGACCATGTCCCAGGGCGCCAGGAACTGGCCCTTCTTGACATGGACGGCGGCGCGTGTTTCGGCCGCGGCCTTCAAGAGATCGGTCTGGCGACAGAGAAAGGCCGGGATCTGCAGGACGTCCACCGCTTCGGCGACCGCGGCGCATTGGTGGCCCTCGTGGACATCGGTGATCGTCGGACAGCCGAATTTTTCCCGGACGTCGGCAAGAATGCCGATGCCACGCTTCAAACCCACGCCTCGCGCGCTGCCGGCACTGGTGCGGTTGGCCTTGTCGAAGGAACTCTTGTAGATGAGGCCGATCTCGCGCTCGCCGCAAATGTCCGAAAGCGCTTCCGCCATCTCCAGGGCGTGATCGCGACTCTCGATCTGGCAGGGCCCTGCGATCAGGACAAAGGGCAGGTCCTGGCCGATTTCGAGATCGCCGACGTCGAGCCTGCGTGTCTCGCTGCCGGGTGCTTTGTCCGCTTCAGCCATCTCCCCGCAACTCAGACGAGACGCGACTGATCGAGAGCGGCCTTGATGAAGGACGCGAACAGCGGATGCGGGTCGAAGGGCTTGGATTTGAGCTCGGGATGAAACTGCACGCCGACGAACCAGGGATGGCCCGGCAGCTCGATCACCTCCGGCAGCCTGCCGTCCGGGGACATGCCCGAAAAGGACAGCCCGGCCGCAGACAGACGGTTCATGTAATTGACATTGACCTCGTAGCGATGCCTGTGCCGCTCGCTGATCTCGGCCGCATCGTAGATGCTGCGGGCGAGACTGCCGTCCGCGAGCGCGCAGGGATAGGCGCCAAGCCGCATGGTGCCGCCGAGATCGTCGCCAGCGCTTCTGGTCTCGACCTCGCCGTCCCGCTCCCACTCGGTCAAGAGGCCGACCACCGGCTCGTCGCAAGGGCCAAACTCCGTCGACCCAGCCCCCTCGATCCCGGCCAGTTTTCGCGCGGTCTCGATCACCGCCATCTGCAGGCCGAGACAGATGCCGAAATAGGGCACCTTTCGCTTGCGCGCGAAGGTGACTGCATGCACTTTGCCTTCGACCCCGCGCTCGCCGAAGCCGCCCGGCACGAGAATGCCATGGACATCCTGGAGGTGCATGGCGGCATCGTCGGTCTCGAAGATCTCGGCGTCCAGCCAGATCGTCCTGACCTTGATGTTGTTGGCGATGCCGCCATGGGTCAGCGCCTCGTCCAACGACTTGTAGGCGTCCTGCAGGCCCATATATTTTCCGACCACGGCGATCGTGACCTCGCCTTCGGGCTTGTGGACACGTTCGACGATGCTGTCCCAGCGAAGCAGGTCGGGCTCGGCCTCGTGCGGCAGGCCGAAATGGCGAAGCAGTTGTGTGTCCAGCCCCTCGGCATGGTATTTGATCGGCACCTCGTAGATGCTCTTGACGTCTTCTGCAGGAATGACGCCGCCGGCCTCGACATTGCACTGAAGGGCGATCTTGCGCTTGGCGTCCTCCGGGATCGGATGCTCGGTTCTGCAGAGCAGAATGTCCGGCTGGATGCCGATGCCGCGGAGCTCGCGTACCGAATGCTGGGTGGGCTTGGTCTTGAGCTCGCCCGCCGATGCGATGAACGGCACCAGGGTCAGATGCAGATAGGCGACACGCTCGCGGCCGAGCTCGAAACGAAGCTGCCGGATCGCCTCGAGAAAAGGCAGCCCCTCGATGTCGCCGACCGTGCCGCCGATTTCGCAGAGCACGAAGTCGTCGCTCTCCTCGACGTCGGCGAAGATGCAGGATTTGATCATGTCGGTGACGTGGGGCACCACCTGCACCGTGCCGCCGAGATAGTCGCCGCGCCGTTCCTTGGCGAGCACCCAGCTGTAGATCTTGCCGGCGGTGACGCTGTCGCTGCCTCGCGCCGGCACGCCGGTGAAACGCTCGTAATGACCGAGATCGAGATCGGTCTCGGCCCCGTCGTCGGTGACGTAGACCTCGCCATGCTGATAGGGGCTCATGGTCCCCGGATCGACGTTCAGATAGGGATCGAGCTTTCGAAGTCGCACCGAATAGCCGCGGGCCTGAAGCAGTGCGCCGATGGCGGCTGAGGCCAGCCCCTTGCCCAGGGAGGACACCACGCCGCCGGTGATGAAGACGTAGCGCGTCATCGACGAGAGCCCTTCGGTCCGCCGTTTCGGAAGGAGAGGACGCGCCGTTCGCACGCTTTGGTCATGACGCCGGGCGAGACCATGCGCCCCGGTCAGTCCGCAGTCGGCGCTGCAGGCTCGGCCGGAGCGACCGGCGTCGCCGGTTCGCTGGTCGCGGCAGGTTCGCCCGCGGGCTGATCCAGGATCGAGGTCGGTGCCGAACGGTTGCTCGCCAGAATCGCCAGCAGCAGGCTGGTGGCGATGAAGCCGACCGCCAGGAACGCCGTGGTCCGCGTCAGAAGGTTGGCGGACGCCCGGCCCGACATGAAGCCGCCGAGGCCGCCGCCTGCGCCACCACCACCGCCGCCGATGCCGAGCGCACCGCCCTCGCTTCGCTGCAGCAGGATCACACCGACCAGCGCGAGCGCGATCAAAAGGTGGATGATCAAAAGAATCGTGGTCATCTCATCCGTCCCGATGGGAAAGGTCCGTCACCTGCCAGCAGGCGGGAGGCCAGGCGATGGTCACGCCGCCTGCGCCGCCTGTCCGGCATCGAAAATCGCAAGAAACTCGTCCGCTTTCAGACTGGCGCCGCCGACCAGTGCGCCGTCGACATTGTCGATCGCGAGGATCTCGCCGGCGTTCACCGCCTTGACCGAGCCACCATAGAGGATCGGCAGATCCGCGCCAGTCGAAACCAGCTCCTTCAGCCTGCTCCTCAGATGGGCATGGGTGCGGGCGATGTCATCCATGGTAGGCGTCTTGCCGGTGCCGATCGCCCAGACCGGCTCGTAGGCGAGGATCAGGTTTTCGGCGGAAGCGCCGTTCGGCAGGCTGTCCCCGAGCTGGCGGTCGAGCACGGCCAGCGTTTCGCCCGCGTCCCACTCCGCCTCCGTCTCGCCGATGCAGAGCACCACGTCGAGACCGGCGCCGAAAGCGGCCTCGGCTTTCGCCTTTACAGTCGCGTCCGTTTCGCCATGGCCGTGTCGGCGCTCGGAGTGGCCGACGATGGTAAAGCTGCAGCCGGCGTCCTTCAGCATGGGCGCGCTGACATCGCCGGTGAAAGCACCTCGGCTCTCCACCGCGCAGTCCTGGCCGCCGAGCAGGATGTCGCTGTCCTTCACGAGATCGCGGATCGTGGCGAGCAATGTGGTCGGTGGACAGACGCCGAGGCTGCCGCCACCGACCCTCGCGCCGAGCCCGCGCATGAGGTCCCGAACCAGAGCGTCGCCTTCGGCCTGCAGCCCGTTCATTTTCCAATTGCCGAGAACGATCGGCCTTCGATCCGTCATCGCTGACACCTGATTGAATGGACGTTGCGAGGAGTGAACGCGGCGTCTCTCTAGCATAGGGTCGAACGGCTTGCCAGTGGCGGATGAAACCGCGGAAAGGCTCCGGAAAACTCGACGGTTGCCCAACATCGACGCACTGCCTACATTGCGTTGCTCCTGCAACCGGTCGGATGTTTCCGGCCCAACGGACACGTCTCGACCGCCATGCTCACCGCTCTCCGCAAACAGGCCGGATCCTGGGTCGTCAAAGCGCTTCTGCTCGTCCTGGTGCTGAGCTTCGCCATCTGGGGTATTGGCGACATCTTCTACGGAAATCCGGCGGAGGAGAGCGTGGCCAGCGTCGGCTCGTCGGAAATCAGCTCAGGCGAGCTGAACGACGCCTTCAACCGCAGCCTCGACAATCTGCAGCGCCAGTTCGGCGGGCAGCTCACGCGCGAGCAGGCACTGGGCTTCGGGTTGCTGCAGCAGACGCTGCAGGAACAGATCGGCCAGCGACTGATCAGTCTCGAAGCGGAGGAAATGGGCGTCACCGTCGACGACGACACGCTCCGCAGACTGATCACCGAGAACCCCAACTTTCAGTCCGCCGGGCGCTTCGATCGCCTGCGCTTCAACCAGCTTCTGCGCACCACCGGCCTCAGCGAGGAGGGCTATCTCCGGGCCTATCGCCAGGACCTCGCGCGCAACGCCCTGACGTCGAGCATCGCGGCCGGTGCCACGGTGCCGGACGCCCAGGTGGAAGCGATTTACCGGCATCGAAACCAAGAGCGGCGCGGCCGCTACGTCCTGGTCGCCGATGCTGATATCACGGATATCCCCGAGCCCGACGAAGCGACGCTCGAAGCGATCCACGGCGAAGACGAGCAGCGCTTCACCGCACCTGAATACCGCACCGTCACCTATGTCACGATCGAGCCCGCGGATCTGCTCGACGAGGTCGAGATCGCGGAAGAGGACGTGCGCGCCGCCTATGACGACCGCGCGGCACGCTACGTCAAGCCGGAGACGAGAACCGTCGAGCAGCTCCTGACTTCTGACGAGGAGACCGCATCGAAGGCGGAAGCGCTGATCGAGGAAGGTGAGGATTTCGCCGCGGTCGCCGACCAGCTTGACGGCGCCAGCTTCACCGAGCTCGGCGAAGTCACCGAAGCGGGCATGCCGTCGGGGCTCGGAACGGATGCCTTCGTCGTGAGCACGGGCGAAGTGACCGATCCGATCGAGAGCCCGTTCGGCTTTCATCTTTTCAAGATCACCGCGATCACGCCCGAGGAGGTGACGCCGTTCGAGGAGGTCCGGGACGAGATCGAGGAAGAGCTGGCCCTGGTCGAGGCCGAGGATCGTCTGCCCGCTTTCGCGACCCAGCTCGACGACGAACTCGCCGCCGGTTCCGGCGTTTCGGAAGCCGCCGAGGCGGTGGGCCTGAGCGCGAAAACCGTCGAGGCGGTCGATCGCCAGGGTCTCGATGAAGCAGGCGAACCGGTGACCGAGCTTGAAGCTTGGCCAGCGCTCCTGCAGACCGCGTTCGAGGCCGAACAGGGCGAACCATCGCTTCTGGAAGAGACCGACGACGGCGCCTATTACGTCGTCGAGGTCGACGAAATCGTCGAGCCCAGACTGAAGCCGCTGGACGAAGTCCGGGACGAGGTCGTCGCACTCTATGAGGAGCGTCAGCGCCGCGAAGGCGCTAAAGCGCGGGCGGAAGAGATCCGCATCAAGCTGCAGGAGGCCGCGAGCCTGGAGACGCTGGCCGCAAGCGATGGCCTCAGCATCGAGACCGTCGAGCCAGTCAAGCGCGCCGACGACGGTGCGGATGCCGGACTGAACCCTGCCGCCATCGAGGCCCTGTTCCAAACCGCGGAAGGCCGGGTGGCGGACGAGGTGATCGAGACCGAAGAAGGCGCGGTCGTGATCGCGGTCGACGAGATCATCGAACACGCCGGAAGCGACGATCAGGACGGGCTCGATCAGCTGAAAGCGGAGCTCGAACGCCAGGTGCGTTCGGATCTGCTGGATCAATATGGGCGCGCCCTCCAGGAGACGCACCCGATCGAGATCGACGAGGCGGCACTTGCCCGGCTGATCGAGAGTGACGGAAATTTCGACTATGGCGCGGCGCCCCGCCCGCAGCCGGTCTTCTGATCGGGGTCACGTGATGACGCCGCTACCCGACTTCGACGCCTTCGCCGCCCGCTATGCCGAGGGTGCGCCGCAGGTGGTCTGGACCTCGCTGGTCGCCGATCTGGAGACGCCGGTCTCCGCCATGCTCAAGCTCGCCGAGGGCCGGCCCTACAGCTTCCTTCTCGAATCGGTCACGGGCGGCGAGGTCAGAGGCCGCTACTCGCTGATCGGCATGAAGCCGGATCTGGTCTGGCGCTGCCACGGCGATCGGGTCGAGATCAACCGAGACGCCCGGCATGATCTGCAGAAGTTCGAACCGCTGCCGGGCAAGCCGCTGGACGAGCTGCGTGCCCTGATCGCCGAGAGCCGGATCGAGCTCTCGAAGGACCTGCCGCCCATGGCCGCTGGTCTGTTCGGCTTCATGACCTACGACATGGTCCGCCAGATGGAGCGCCTGCCGGACGCCAATCCCGATACGCTTGGCATCCCCGACGCCGTCTTCGTCCGCCCGACGGTGATGGCGATCTTCGACACCATCCAGGACCGGGTGATCGTGGTGACGCCGGTCTGGCCGTCCGAGGATCGGAGCCCCGCCCACGCTTATGACCTCGCGCGAGAACGTCTCGCCGACGTGGTCGCCGATTTCGGCCGCGGCCTGCCCCGCCAGACGGACCGCCCCAAAAACGGCATCACGCTCCCCGAGCCAGTCTCCAACGTCGCGCGAGAAAAATATCACGAGATGGTCGAGCGTGCGAAAGAGTACATACGTGCGGGCGACATCTTCCAGGTGGTGCCGTCGCAGCGCTTCACCCTTCCCTTCGAGCTGCCGCCGTTTGCGCTCTACCGCGCCCTTCGCCGCCTCAACCCCTCGCCCTTCCTCTTCCATCTCGATTTCGACGACTTCGCGATCGTCGGCTCCAGCCCCGAGATCCTGGTGCGCCTGCGCGACGACGTCGTGACCGTCCGCCCGATCGCCGGCACGCGGAGGCGCGGCGCCACGCGCACCGAGGACAAGGAGCTCGAGGCCGACCTGCTCGCCGACCCCAAGGAGATGGCCGAGCACCTCATGCTGCTCGATCTCGGCCGCAACGATGTCGGCCGCGTCGCGAAGATCGGCACGGTCGAGGTGACGGAAAAAGAGATCGTCGAATATTACAGCCACGTCATGCATATCGTTTCCAATGTCGAGGGCAGGATCCGCGACGACAAGGACGCGGTCGACGCCCTGGTCGCCGGCTTCCCGGCCGGGACGGTCTCGGGTGCGCCAAAATCCGGGCGATGGAGATCATCGACGAGCTGGAGCCCGAACGCCGCGGCTTCTACGCGGGCGCCATCGGCTATTTCAGCGCCGATGGCGACATGGACACATGCATCGCTCTTCGAACCGCGTTGCTGAAGGACGGCAAGATGTACGTTCAGGCCGGCGGCGGCGTGGTCGCCGACAGCGACCCCGAGGCGGAATACCAGGAGAGCTGCAACAAGGCCAAGGCCCTGATCCGGGCGGCGGAAGAGGCGGTGCGATTCGCCTGCTCGCGTTGATTCCTCAGCAGGTATAGAAAATCTGTGCTGTTCGGGGGCAAAGAAATGGTCCTGTCGATCGGCACGGTCGTCCAGGTAAGCATCATCCTCAACCGCCGCCTGCGAAAGCAGACATCTGCTTCTGTGCGGATATGCAAGGTGCAGCGTCGGTCGCGCAACTAGAACCAATCAGCCTCCGGAAGTTCCTGTGCGGTTCACCGAAACATCCTGATGACAGCCTCATAATCGCTGTAGCAAATGTCCCAAATGCAGATCGGTGATCGGCGCCGAAAACACGCACCTGTCTTACTCAAAACCGAACATACTCTGTCCGCGCAAAGATCTCCTCGCCGCGATCAAGAAGCATTCAGACTGCCGCCTCAGTCAGAGACGATGACCTCGTCAGCAGGTCTCTATTGAAAAGGTCCAATCCGATGGCCGAAGCTGGCATCGGCTCGGAAATCAAGAAACCCTGGACAATGTCGCAGTCGCGGGTCTGGAGATAGTGAAGCTGTGCGTCGTTCTCGACACCCTCGGCAACGACCTGGAGATCAAGGTCATGGGCCATGGCGATCAATGATTGCACGATTGCGCGATTGCTGGTTGATGTCTCGATGTCGCGGATAAAGGAACGATCGATTTTTATGATCGCGCCGGGAAAAGCGCGAAGGTGGTTGAGCGATGAGAAACCAGTGCCGAAATCATCGAGGGCCACCCGGATGCCAAGATCGGAAAAACACGTCAGAAGGCGGTTTGCCTCGTCCGGATTTTGCAGGATGTCGCTTTCGGTAATCTCGATCTCGATCAAGCGTGACGGCAGATCGTAGCGTGCCAGTGTCGTCGCCACGAGATCCAGCAAGCCGTCATCCTGAAACTGGCGGGCGGAAAAATTGACGGCGACATGGACCTCGGGCATCTGGGCGTCGCGCCAGGCGGCGAGCTGGGCGCATGTGGCATCCAACGCCCATTTGCCGATTGGCAGGATCAGGCTGCTCTCCTCGGCAAGTTCGATGAACTCGCTCGGAGCCACCAATCCAAGTTCCGGGTGATGCCAGCGAAGCAGCGCCTCGAAGCCCAGCAAGCGCCCGGAACGCAGATCAACCTGAGGCTGGAAGAAGAGTTCGAACTGATTCCGGCGGATCGCCCGGCGAAGATTGCGCTCGAGCTCCAGCCGGTAGGCAGCGCGCTCATGCATCTCCGGCGTGTAAAATTGAAAGCCGCCGCTCCGCTGCTCCTTGCCGGCGTACATCGCCGTGTCGGCGCTTACGATGATCAAATCCGCACAATCGGCGTCTTTAGGATAGAGGGCGATGCCGATGCTAGCGCCTACATCGACCTCACAGCTGCCGATATGAACGGGTTGACGAACCTCTGCCAGAAGCCGTTCGGCGGTCGCACCGAGACAGGCCGTGTCTTCGACGTCGGTCATGACGATGGTGAACTCGTCGCCACCGAGCCGGGCCACCAGATCCGACGGGCGAACGCATCGCTGCAATCGACTGGCGATCTCCTTGAGCAACAGATCGCCCGCGGCATGGCCGTAGGTGTCATTGACTGCCTTGAAGCGATTCAGATCGATCAGCATAAGGGCGACCTTGCTCTGTTGCCGCCCGGCCAGAACGATGCTGCGATCGAGAAATTCGCGAAATCGATAGCGATTGGCAAGGCCGGTCAGCTGATCGATCTGGGCAAGCTCAGCCAGATGGCGCTCCGATTTTCGGCGCTCGATCGCATATCGAATGGCGCGATCCAACAAGGGCGCCGTTATCTCATCCTTCACCAGATAGTCCGTCGCGCCGGCGCGCATCGCCTCGAGATCGATCTCGCGATTGCCTTCGCCAGTGAGCACGATGAACGGCATGCTGCATCCGAGATGAACGGCTTCGCGCACCAATTCCAGCCCATTGCGCGCGCCAAGGCGATAATCGACGATCACCACGTCATGGCGGCTCTCCAGCACACACTCCAGAGCCGGCTGCCAGCTCGACATCCAGTCCAGCGCCAAATGCCGGCCGAAAATGTTGGCGAGCAGCTCCCGGGTCAGAAAATAATCGTCTTCGTCATCTTCGATCAGCAGCACGCGCATCGCGCCTGATTCGTCGGTGTCAGACGATGTCGACGAAGCTTCGATCGGAGCCAATCGGGCGAACTCACAATCGAAGCGCCGTGACTGGCGGGCGGTGTAGCGAAGCACGCGCTCGAGCCGTTCGGCATCCAGCCCGGCCTTGTCCAGATAGTTCGACGCGCCGGCGGCCAGGGCCTGATGGTCGACACCGGAATTCTCGGCGCCAGTCAGAAGAATCATCGGTAAATCGCAACCGATCGACTTGAGCTTGCGCACGAATTCGACGCCCGAGGCTTCGCCGATGCGGAAGTCGACCAGGCAACTCTGAATGTCGTCGTCGAGCAGCGCCTTCAGCGCGGCATCGTAGTGTGACGCGCGGATCAGCTCGACCTCCAGGTCTTGAAGCTCGTCCATGAGCTCACGGATGAAGACGTAGTCGTCGTCGTCATCCTCGACAAGAAGGACACGGAGTCGCATCGGAATCCGGCTACCCGCGCCGAGCCGAGCATTCCGGCGGCAGGGCGACGATCTGAATCCAATACTGGCAGATGACGCGGACAGCATCGACCAACCCTTCAAAACTCACCGGCTTGGTGATGAACGAGCTGACCCCGAGCCCGTAGGTGCGAACGACATCTTCCTCCGCCTGCGACGTCGTGAGGACGACAACGGGGATTCTGCAGAGTTCCGGATCGGCCTTCAGCTCACGGAGCGCTTCCCGCCCGTCTTTCTTGGGCATGTTCAGGTCGAGCAGGATGATTCCGGGATAGGGTTCGTCCTTGAGTCCGGCAAAAGGGTCTTCCCGGCGAAGATAGGCCATGAGTTGCTCGCCATCCTCGACAAAGGAAATCTCGTTGGCGATGCGGTTTTCGGTAAAGGCATCCTCGATCATCATTCGATCATCGGGATCGTCATCGGCGACGAGGATCTTAATCAGCCGCTCCGTCATCGACTCCCTCCCTTTGTCTCGGACCTGAGCTGCCTGAGTGGCAACTCGATCACGAAGGTTGTGCCCTCACCGGAGACGCTCCCGACGCTGATCTCGCCCTGATGACGTTCGACGATCTTCCGGCAGGTTGCGAGCCCGATGCCGGTTCCTTCGAATTCAGCACGGCTGTGAAGCCTTTGGAAAATGCCGAAAATCCGATCCGCGTATTTCATATCGAACCCGATGCCGTTGTCGGCGACTTCGATCCGACAAGAGCGCTGGCTGCTCGGTTTGTCTGGCTCTATGGTCTCAGTCCGAATGACCACGCGCGGTCTCTCTTCAGACCGATGGAACTTCAGCGCATTGGCGATGAGATTCTGAAAGAGCTGGCGCAATTGCGTGCTGTCGGCATCGATGACGGGCAGTTGCTCGAAAACGACCTCACCGCCTACATCTTCGATGCGCACCTCTAGGTCCGACACGACGTCCTGGAGGATCTGAGTGAGATCGACCGGCTCGAAGGGCTTCGCCTTGGTCGTGACCCTGGAGTAATCGAGAAGGTCGTTGATGAGCGCTCGCATGCGGACCACGGCGCTCTGCATGCGGTCGATATAGATCTTGCCGTCGTCGCCGATCTCCGACTCGTAGCGCCGCTTCAATCGATCGCCGAAGGCTTCGACTTTGCGCAGAGGTTCCTGGAGGTCGTGGGACGCAATTGAGGCGAAGGCTTCCAGCTCACGATTGCTCCGTGCGAGTGCCGCTTCCCGATCCTTGAGCTCGGTGATGTCGGTATGCAGGACGACGACGCCGCCATCACTCGTGCGGTGCTCGTTGATCAGGATCCAGCGACCGTTGGGCAACCGGCGCTCCAGGACATGACCAGGGAGTCGATGCTGTTCCAAGCGCTCGGCAACATGACTCTCAAGGCTCACGTCATCCGGAAGTGGATCGATTCCGACCTCGATCTCGGCGCGAAGAAGCGTGTCGTAAGCCGTGCCGGGAGCGATAACCTCCCTAAGCTCGGGATAGAGTTCGAGAAAGCGGCTGTTCCATGTGACCAGACGGTCATCCGGATCATAGAGCGCCAAGGCCTGGGGGATGCTTTCGATGATCGCGTCTCGGGTCCGCGTGCTTGCTGCTGCCGCTTCAAGCTCGGCTTCCTTGATCCGCGTCTGATCCAGGATCACACCGTTCCATACCACCGAGCCGTCGGACTCCTTGTGCGGCCGAGCGATCGCGTGCGTATATTTTCGGGTCCCATCGCGAGTGATGATGGTCGCTTCGACATCCCAGAGCTGCATGGTGCGCGACGCTGCGAGCAGCCGGTCGTGGAATGTTGCGTAGTAGTCCGGGCCATGACAATCGAACAGAGCCTGGGGATTGGAGAGAATCTCGTCGGGTGCAACGCCGAAGAGATCCTTGGCCGCCTCGCTGATATAGGTGTAGCGGATGTCACCATTCGGCCGCACGACCCGCTGATAGACGACCCCTGGGATATTCTTGGAAAGCGCGGCAAACCGTTCGTTCGCAGAAAGAAGGGCCCTCGTTCGCCTGGTCGAATCGATAGCATAGCCCGTTAGCCGCTTCAGGCTTTCCACCGCCTCGCTATCGACTGGCTCGCGAATGGATAGCGCGTTGCCGAAGATCAGCAAGCTACCGAATACCTGCCCGGCATGATTGGCGATCTGATCGCGAACGCGAACCGGATAGTCTTCGGCGAGGAGTACATCCTCGATCGCCGCGATCTTGCCGGCGAGATCTACGGCAATCAGTTCAGTCAGCATGTTGTTGAGCGCGCAAGAGGTCGCGCCACCGCTTACGATGCTGCAGCCATCAGGCTCAAATGCGACGATCAAACAGTCGTCACCGCCATGGAGGCCCTTCAATGCTTGGGCGATGACCTCCAAACACTCGGCGAGATCGGCATCACGCGCGATAAGCCGAAGGACGCGATCATGAGTATCGAGCACATGACTGTGCTGCGGCGCAGCATTCGCCACGAGCCTATTCACAGGATCATGCTCGTCTAGAGGTGCTCTGCTCGGCGCGGTGGCAGCCATCTGAATTCCCGAGATGATGATCGTATGTCGACGACTCGGTTGCCAAGGGGCGAACCCAGCAGTCGATTTTCACGCATCACCAGAAAACGGCCTGGCAATCGGAGGGCATATTCAAGCTAGAATTTTAAAATTCGGTTAGCATTGACGAATGGATCTCGCGAATTTTTCTCAATAAAATTTTAATCTCGTCAATATTTTATTAACGAACTCACGCATATGTTTTTTGTTAAGAAGCGTTATCCAAATTTTAGCGCAATTTTAACCCGGCCAATACTATGACTGCGGTTCGAATGACTGAAGCGTCAGAAGTCCGAGGTCGGCAAAGGCTCGGTTCGACGGGGATCATGCCGCGCGGTCGAGCAACGTCGATGCCGCAACGAGATCATGATGTAGGTGACAGGCTTATGGAACCGGTACGATCGTACCATGACATGATACCCGCGGAGGCAGGCTCGATCGTCGAGCCTCTTGCTCTCCGGAGACAAACTCGAACAGAGGAACTGCAGCGGCAGGTGACGCGGCTGGCAGAGAGCATGCGGATCGCGGTGATCTTCGGCGGCGACAAGCGCGCGCCCGGCGCCGTCATCAATCCTACCTTCAACCCGAGGCATTGGAAGAGCTACGAGTCCGTCGCCAAGGACATTGCGGCCTCGCTTCGGCGGCTCGGTTTTCGATTTGTCACCACGATTCCGGATGACATGAATCTGGGCGACCAGCTTCGCCGCCAGGACATTCACTTCGCCTGGCTGAACACCGGCGGTGTCCAGGGTCTCGGTTCAATTAGCCATGCCCCAGCCATGCTGGAGATGTTCGGCATTCCTTATGTCGGGCACAATCCCTTGAGCGCTGCGACCATGGACAACAAGAACGTCCTGAAGCGGGACCTGATGCTCGCGGGCATTCCGACGGCGCCTTTCATGATTTGGCAGCCGGGCCGGAGCTCGTTGACCCCCGGCCGCGATATCCGCTTGAAAAACGCCTTCGGCGCCTATGAAGGCCCCTTCATCGTCAAGCCGATCTCGGGGAGGGCATCGCGCTACGTCATCGCTGTCGATCATATTTCCGATCTGCTCGCGGCTGCCGAAGACGTCTACGCCGCAACCGAAAATCCTGTGCTCATCGAGAGCTATCTGTCCGGCCGCGAATTCTGCGTCGCCGTTTGCGGAGAGGTGATCTCGAGGCGGGGCGAACTGAGCAGGCTCGGCCAACCCTTCGCCTTTGCCGTGGTCGAACGCGTACTCGACCCTGGTGAACGGGTCTTCACCTCGATGGACCATCGCCCCATCACCACCGAACGTGTCCGATGCCTCGATTCCGCCATCGAGTCCGATCTCCATGACCGACTCGTCGACATTGGTCGCCAAGTTTACAGGGAATTCGACATCGAAACACTCATCCGACTCGATGTGCGCGCCAACGACCAAGGCGATCTCTACGTGCTGGAGGCTAATCCCAAGCCCGATCTTGCTGCTCCCGTCCAGGATCGGACGAGCATCGTCTGCGCAGGCCTGGCCGAGGAAGGCATGAACTATGACGACCTCATACTCTCATTGATGGCTGATCGGATCGACGTGCTGTTCAGCCAGCGCCGCGCCATGGTCACCCACCTTGACCTGCTTTTGAGCTAGTCATGTCTGACGAACGGGGTGACAGCGACTAGCGATGGCTGAGGGCAGCACCATCCGTCGACGTATGATCGACGCCGTTACCATGGCGCTCGTCGCAGGAGTCTCGTTCCTACTTCTGGTCTATGTCGGCTTTGGCGAGGCCAATCGCAGCTACGAGCAATTCTATGTCGGCAAGCTCTCGGCTCAGGCCAGGGTCTTGGTCAATGCGGTCGAAAGCTTCTTGAAACGCGATTTGCCGCTCGATCAGTATGTGGGCTTCAGTCCGCGAGCCGAGCGACTTCTAAGCTCGGACGAGACGGTCGCGGCGATGGCCGTGTTTGACCACAAAGACCAGCAGGTCTTCGCCAGTGGAAGTGCACAGATCGGCATTTTGCCCAGGAAACGCTCGTCCTTGGGGACAACGACGGAAGAAGGGCTGAATGTCCATCATGACGATAACTTTCTTCAAGTCATCCTGCCGCTGAGAAACAATCGCGAGACTGTCGGCAGCATCGCTATCTCGATGCGTCACGCGCTCATCGCGCGGCAGGTGGAAGAACGGTTCCTTCCCCTGGTTCCGATCGGGCTTGGCCTGTCGATCGCTTTCGGCCTGTTTGTCGGCAGCGGCAGTCGCTGGCTTGCACGCCAGCAATGGCCGGTTCTTCAGATGGTCTATGCCGGCCTTTTCCTCTTGGTCGCCGCCCTGGTGATCGGCAATTTGGTGTCCCTCTACAACAAAGGCACCCAGATCAAGACCAAGGCGCTCGCCGATTCCCTGGGACAGCGGATGACCGAGGTTGTTGGCTTCAATCTCGACATCGCCCAGATTCCCGGCCTCGATCGTGCCTTCTCGGAGTATCGGCGACTCAATCCGGATATTGCCGCAGCGGCGATGGTGGTCGACGACACCATTCTGATCCATACCGACTCCTTCATGGTCGGCCGGCCGTGGGAGAACACGCGCGGCGTGTATGAATACCTGGTCGACATCAGCCCCGCCGGCAGCGAGCAGCAGGTTCATATCGCCGTTACCTTGCCCCAGGAGATCGTCTATCGGCAAACCTTGCGCAGCGTCAAAAACTTTGCAGCCCTCTTCATAGCTTCGGCTTTTCTCGCCAGCCTCTTTCTTCAATTGGCAGGCTCGGTCAATCAAAGGGACGGCCCGAGGAACGGAAACCGAGCGGGGCAGCGAGTCAGAGACGACGAACAATGCCTCAAACTGGTCAAGCCTGTGTTCTACGTCACCATGTGCGTGGAGCATTTATCGTATGCGTTTCTCGCAAGCTACATCGCAGAGATCATCGATGGATCAGGGCTTTCACCTAGCCTGACGTCGACGGTCTTCGCCGTTTACTATCTGTGTTTCGCCTTGACCCTGGTTCCGGCAGGCCATCTGGCTCAGCAATTCAGTCCGAAGCCCTTGATGATCTCGGGTCTGTTCCTGTCGGCAGGCTCGTTCATACTGCTGCTTGCGGACAACAGTTTCTGGCTTCTGATTCTCGCACGAGCTGCCGCGGGCATCGGGCAGGCGATGCTATTCATCGGTGTCCAATCCTTCATTCTGAATGTGGCGGCCCCCGAACGAAAGACCCAGGGCGCAGCGATCATCGTCTATGGATTTCAAGGCGGCATGATTTCCGGCATGGCGATCGGCTCGCTCCTGGTCGGCTATATCGGCCCCGCAGGCGTGTTCGCGGTTGGTGCCGTGGCGATCACTCTGACGACGATCTATGCCGCTCTGGCGGTCCCGGCCATCGCGAATACCGCACCATCTGAGCCCTTGGGCTTCGGTACGAGTGTCAAGACTGTCGGCCGCCATGTTCTGCTCGCCGGCCGGAATCCTCAGCTCCTTCAGGCGATTGCGCTGATTGGCATACCGGCAAAGGCCGTGCTGACCGGCGTGGTCGTGTTCGCTATCCCCTTGCTCATGGCCCGAGAGGACTACCGACAGGAAGACATCGGTCAGCTCTTGATGCTCTATGCAGTTGGCGTGGTGCTGGCGAACGAGCTTATCTCACGCTGGGTCGATAAAACCGGTGATGCGCGACGGGTCCTGGTCCTGGGAGCTCTTCTGAGTGGTGTCGGGCTGTGGCTGATCGGCTTGATAGGCATCGGCCGGGCAGACGAGATCGCTTATAGTGCCGTGCTCGAGGTGGTTTTGGTGCTCGTCGGCATCATCATCCTGGGCCTCGCCCATGGTCTGATCAATGCGCCGATCGTGAGCCATGTCGCCAGCCTTCCGGTTGGCGGCGAAATCGGCGTCAGCTCTCTCACCGCCACCTATCGCTTCCTCGAGCGCATCGGCCATGTCGCAGGGCCGCTGCTTGTCGGTCAGATGTTCATTCTCTTCGGCGAAGACGCGATGGTCCTGGCCTGGTCCGGCTTGGCGATCGCCGTCTTCGGTATGCTCTATCTTTGGCTGAGCCGCAGCTCGGTAGCCGCGCCGCGGTCACGATCCCCCATGGATGCCGTTCACGTCGAGAAGATCAGAGATATCGTCGGTCTCCATCTCGACAGCCAGCATCAAGCCCTCGTCCTTGCTTTTGATCGATCACAGGCATCAAGTCATGCCGACCCAGCCCAAGAGCTGCTGTTTGGCCATTTGCTTAGCCATGGCAGCTATGTCGATGCAGGAGCGCTTGTTGCGCGTACCGATTGGTCAACCGCGAAAGCATTCGACGTCTCGACCATCATCTCCAATCGCCGCCGCGCCCTGAGCTTCAAGCACTTTCTGTCTGCGGTCAGCAAAGGGGGCGCGATCGACCAGCCTCTACTCTTGATCATCAGTTCGGCGCATATCGAGGCCAGTAGCTTGGACCTGTCCGCCTGGCTCAATCGTCAACCCGGAAGCCAGATCGTCATCATCCCAAAGGTCGAAGCCTGGCTTGACCAGTTGCGAGGATGGCTCGCACTGATGAGCTTGGATTCAAGCCTTGGTGTCGAACGAGAGGGCGCCGAGACGCTGATGGCCGAGTTGAAGACGCATCTGGACCAGAATGGTGGTGATCTGGTTTGGACCGGCACGGCTTCGGTTGAGCGTCCAGATGAGCTGGAAGCTTCGTCGATCGAAACAGCCCCTTCCCCAGTCCTTCGCGCGGTCGGCGAGTGACGCCGATCGAAGTCTGTATGTCTGTAAGGTCGCAACCTACCAAGGAGACAGTCCGCATGAACCGACTCATCCATCGATCGTCCAGGACTATCGGCCAAATGGCGAAAGGTCTGCTTCTGGCGGCCGCCCTCACAGCCGCCTGGCCTGACAAGGGCGAGGCAGCGCCAGCCTATGCCGGCTGGTTTCGTCACAACGAGAACATAACCGGGGCCTGGACCTTCTCGGAGGTCGCCGACGATCCTTTCCGCGTCAGCATCAAGAGCACCGCATCCGCTAGCGGCAAGCCAAAGCGCGTTCTTGTGCTCTATCCCAAGCGATCGTCAGCCTACGATATCGCCATAAGCAAGATCCTGGACGTGTTCGCCAGCAAAAATACGCCCATCGAGTTTCAGATCATCAACTTCAAGAATGACGATGGACGCGGCGCCGCCGTCCTGGACCTCGTCGAAGAGCGGCAATTCGATCTGATCTTCTCCATGGGCTCGCAGTCTACGGCCTGGCTGCATCAATATTATCGAAACGGTGATACGCCGGTGGTCACGGTGTGCTCCAAGGACCCTGTAGCCCTTGGTCATATCGCCGGCTATGAAAACGGCTCCGGCACGAACTTCGCCTTCACATCGCTCAACATGCCGACCAAGGTTCAGATCGCGTATCTTACCGACTTCATGCCCGGACTGAAGAATCTCGGCATCCTGGTCGCTCGCAACAATATCAGCGCAGTCCGCACCCAGGCAAAGCCGATGGAAGAAGCGGCTGAAGCCATGGGTATCAATCCAGTCTATCTGGCCGTCCATGACCCTGGCAATGCGAAGGCTGAGCTCGGGCAGCTGATCGACGATGCGCTCGTCGAGATGCGCAAGACGGACCCTTCCCTCGATCACTCCATGCTCTGGATCACGGGATCAACGAGTGTCTTTCGCGAAATCGAAACCATCAATCATCATGCCGGACCAGTACCGGTGCTCAGTGCCGTGCCCGAGGTCGTCCAGGCCGGTGACAAAAGTGCTGTGATGTCCATCGGCATCAGCTTTGAGAGTAACGGCTATCTGGCTGCTGTGTATGGCTACGACGTCATCATGGGTAAAGCCAAAGCCGGGGATCTCAAGGTGGGAATCGTCTCGCCGCCGGACATTGCAATCAATTTCCGCCGTGCCCGGGCGATCGGCGTCGAGGTGCCGTTCAGTTTCTTCGAAAGCGCCAATTACGTCTACGACTATGAAGGTAAAGCGGTACGTCTACGAGGTCGCGATCTCACGAGAAATGCCGGCAGCTGACCCCGAGAAGTCTCGGCTGAGCCTGGCGCTTCGCTTGTTGTTGTGGCAGAGCCAGGCTTAACGTCGATACAACTGAAGTCGCGGCGGCTTGAGCTCCAGGCAGTGGATTCGACCGCGGAGAAGGCGACGACGTGCTTGACACCTTCGGCGTCGAGCACGTCGGCGGACGTAGGCGAGTGGCGCCTCTGGTCTCATGCGGCGTCATGCAGTCGCCAGACCTGAAGGCTCCGTGATGTCAGTCGGACGGCGTCGCCCGCACGCCACCCCGTCTCACCGGTCGGTTCGAGCCAGGGATCGGCGCTGTCGATCTCCAGATGCCAGCGCGCATGTTCGCCGGCTGCGGGCAGAACGAAGTCGATGCCCTCGTGATGAGCGTTCAGGAGGATCAGGAGGATGTCGTCGGTGAGGGGCTGGCCCCGCCGATCGGTCTCCTCGCCGGCGTCGCCTGCCAGCATCAGGCCGATCGAGCGAGCCTGGCCGTGGCTCCAGTCGACTTCGGTCTTCTCCGTGCCGTCGGGATTGATCCAGGTGACGTCCTTGACGCCGCGATCGGAGAGGGTTCGGCCGTGCAGGAAGTGCCGCCGGTGTAGCACGGGATGGGCTCGCCGAAAGGCGGTGAGCCTGCGGACGAAGGACAGATCGTCCGGGGCTTCGTCGCCTGGTCCGTCCTCGGGCGCGCCCGGTGGCCAGGCGAGCCAGCCGATCTCGTTGTCCTGGCAATAGGCGTTGTTGTTGCCGCCTTGGGAATTGCCGAACTCGTCGCCGGCCAGCAGCATCGGCGTGCCCTGGGAGAAAAGGAGCGTCGCCAGCATGTTGCGTTTCTGTCGCGCGCGAAGCTCCAGGATCTCGGGATCGTCGCTCGGCCCCTCGGTGCCGTGGTTCCAGCTGTGATTGGCGTCGTGACCGTCCCGATTGTCTTCGCCGTTCGCTTCGTTGTGCTTTTGGTCGTAGCTCACCAGGTCCTCCAGCGTGAAGCCGTCATGGGAGGTGACGAAGTTGACGCTGGCGAAGGGCGAGCGGCCGCGGCGTTCGAACAGATCGCTGGAGCCCAGCAGGGACCGGGCGAGGTCCGGCAGCATGCCCTCGTCGCCGCGCCAGAAACGCCTGACGGTATCGCGATAGCGGTCGTTCCATTCCGAAAAGCCCGGCGGAAAACCGCCGAGCTGGTAGCCGCCGGGGCCGACGTCCCAGGGTTCGGCGATCAGTTTTTTCGTACTCAGCACCGGGTCCTGCCGCACGGCGTCGAAGAAGCCGCCATGGGGATCGAATCCGTAGGTCTCGCGCCCGAGCACGCTCGCGAGGTCGAAGCGAAAGCCGTCGACATGCATGATCTCGACCCAGTAGCGGAGGCTGTCCATCACCATCTGCAGCACGCGCGGATGGGTGATGTTCAGCGTGTTGCCGCAGCCGGTGTCGTTGACGTAGTAGCGCGGGTTCTCGTCGAGAAGGCGGTAGTAGCTGGCGTTGTCGATGCCGCGAAAGGAGAGCGTCGGGCCGAGCTCGCTGCCTTCGGCGGTGTGGTTGTAGACGACGTCCAGGATGACCTCGATGCCGGCGTCATGGAAGCGCCGCACCATGGCCTGGAAGTCGAGAATGCCGCCGTCCCCGAGGTAACGAGGTTCAGGTGCAAAAAAACCGATGCTGTTGTAGCCCCAGTAATTGGCGAGGTTCTTTTCGATCAGATGGGGCTCGTCGAGAAAGGCGTGGACCGGGAGCAGCTCGATCGCGGTGACGCCGAGCCGGGTCAGATGGTCCAGGATCGGCGGCGAGGCGAGGCCCGAGAACAGGCCCTGCTGATCCGGCGGCACGCCGGGATGGCGCATGGTCAGCCCGCGCGGATTGGCCTCATAGATGACGCTGTCCGACCATGCCGTGCCGGGCCTGGGGTCCTCCCCCCAGGCGAAGGTGGGATCGACCACCACGGCCTTGGGCATGGCGAACGCGCTGTCCCGGCGGTCCTGGGAGAGGTCGGCGCGGCCGCTACCGACCCGGTAACCCATCAGCGCATCCGACCAGCGAAGCCTTTTCGCGATCTGCTTGGCGTAGGGATCGAGCAGCAGCTTGGCCGGGTTGAAGCGGTGGCCCCGTTCGGGCGCGTAGGGGCCGTGCACGCGATAGCCGTAGAGCTGACCGGGCATGACGTCGGGCAGATAACCGTGCCAGACCTCGTCGCTGTGTTCGGGCAGCGGGAGCCGTGCGACCTCGCGGCCCTGGGGCGAGAACAGGCAGAGCTCGACCTTTTCGGCATGGGCCGAAAACAGGGCGAAATTGGTGCCGCCGCCATCGAAGGTGGCGCCCAGCGGATAGGCGCTGCCGGGCCAGACGGTGAGGCGCTGCGCGCTCATCGAGAGGCTCACGCCGCCCTGTCCGCCTGCCCGAGAAGATCGCGATAGAGCGCAGCATAAATCCCGGCCGGCGCCGACCAGTCGACCTTTCGGCTCATCGCGCGCCGCTGGACCTGCCGCCAGCGCTTCTTGTCGGCGTAGAGGGCGAAGGCGCGCTCCAGCGCCGCCGCGAGGTCCGAAGCGCTGTCCGGCGCGAATTGAAATCCGGTCGCCACCCCGTCCTCGAGCGCCGCCTGATTGGCGTCGATCACCGTGTCCGCAAGCCCGCCGACCCGGGCGACGATCGGCAGGCAGCCATAGCGAAGGCCGTAGAGCTGGGTTAGGCCGCAGGGCTCGAAACGGGAAGGAATCACGATCGCGTCGGCGCCGGCCTGAAGCTGATGGGACAAAGGCTCGTCATAGCCGAACACCGCCCCGACCCGCCCCGGATTGGCCCTCGCCGCCGCGGCATAAGCTGCCTCGAGATGGGTTTCGCCGCTGCCGAGCATGGCGAGCTGGCCGCCGCGATCAATGATCGTCGGCAGCGCTTCGAGGAGAAGATCGAAGCCTTTTTGCGAAGTGAGCCTGCTGACCGCGCAGAACAGGAGCGCCTCGGGATCCGCGTCGAGCGACAGCCTCGCCTGCAGGGCCGCCTTGTTGACCGCCTTCTTCTGGAGCGAACGGCCGCCATAGGACTGCTCGATATTCGGATCGTCGGCCGGATTCCAGACGCCGCCGTCGATGCCGTTGGTGATGCCGAAGAGATCGTCCGAGCGCTCGCGCAGCACGCCGTCGAGGCCCATGCCGGCTTCCGGCGCGCAGATTTCCCGCGCATAGGAGGGGCTGACCGTGGTGAGACGGTCGGCATAGCGAAGCCCGCCCTTCAGGTAGCTGATCCTGCCCCAATACTCGAGGCCGTCGACGGTGAAACTTTCGGGCGGCAGCTTCAGTGCTGCGAGCAGCGTCGCCGGAAAGATGCCCTGGAAGGCGAGATTGTGGATGGTCATCACCGTGCCGGGCCTGCCCTCGAAGTCCTGGAGATAGACCGGCGTCAGCGCCGCCTGCCAGTCATGGCCGTGGATCACCTCGGGACGGTAGCCCCCGATCAGCCCGCGGCCGATCTCGGCGCCGATCCAGGCCAGCGCCGCAAAACGGAAGTGGTTGTCCGCCCAGTCCCTGCCGCTCTCGTCGAGATAGGGATTGCCCGGCCGGTCGTAGAGATGCGGCGCGTCGATCACGATCAGCCCGGCGCCGTCCGGCGCCTCGGCTTCGAGCAGGCGCGCCGGCCCGCCGAACAGATCGTCGACGGCGCCGATCGGCCTGGTCTTTTTCAACCCGCCCATGACCCTCGGATAGCCCGGCAGCAGCGACCGCATGATCACGCCTTCCGACGCGAGCGCGCCCGGCAGGGCGCCGGCGACGTCGGCGAGACCGCCGGTCTTGATCAGGGGAAAGAATTCGGACGTGACCGAGAGGACCTGCATCATACGACCTTACTGCCCGCCGAGCCTAATCCGTGAGCCGATCGATCATCGGCTGTGTGATGAGGCAGACCCCGTTTTCGGTCCGCCGAAAACGCCTGGCGTCCTCCTCGGGATCTTCGCCGACCACCAGGCCTTCGGGGATGATCACGCCGCGATCGATCACCACGTTCTTCAGACTGGCGTTGCGGCGGATCTCGACATAAGGCAGAGCGACCACGCCGTCCAGTTCACTATAGGATCGCGCATGCACGCCCGTGTGCAGCAGGCATCGGTTGATGCGGCTGCCGGAGACGATGCAGCCGCCCGACACCATGGAGCTGGTGGCCATGCCGCGCCGGTCCTCCTCGTCATGGATGAACTTGGCGGGCGGGGTGATCTCGGCATAGGTCCAGATCGGCCAGTCATGGTCGTAGAGATCGAGCGACGGCGTGAAGTCGGTGAGGTCGATATTGGCCTGCCAGTAGGCGTCGATGGTGCCGACGTCGCGCCAATAGGGCTCGTCGCCGCCCTCGGCGCCCGACTCGACGCAGGACTTCGGGAATCGATGGGCGACCGCTTTGCCGTTCTGCACCAGATAGGGAATGATGTTCTTGCCGAAATCGCGGGCGCTGTCCCTGTCGTTGGCATCCCGCTCCAGCTCCTTGAACAGGAAGTCGGTCGCGAAGACGTAGATGCCCATGCTGGCGAGCGCCTTGTTCGGCTGATCCGGCATGCCGGGCGGATCGGCGGGCTTCTCCAGAAAGTCGATGATGCGGTCGTTCTCGTCGATATGCATCACGCCGAAGCCGGTCGCATCCATGCGCGGCACCTCGAGACAGCCGACGGTGACGTCGGCGCCGCTCTCGACATGCTGCTCGAGCATCAGCTCGTAATCCATCTTGTAGATGTGGTCGCCGGCGAGGATGACCATGTATTCGGGGCCGTAGCTCGCGATGATGTCGATGTTCTGATAGACGGCGTCGGCCGTGCCCTCGTACCACATGTCCTCCGAAACGCGCTGCGAGGCGGGCAGGATGTCGAAGCCTTCATTGCGTTCCGGCCTCAGAAAATTCCAGCCGCGCTGCAGATGGCGGATCAGGGAATGCGCCTTGTACTGGGTGGCGACGCCGATGCGCCGAATGCCGGAATTCAGCGCGTTGGAAAGCGCGAAATCGATGATGCGGCTCTTGCCGCCGAAGAAGACCGAGGGCTTGGCCCGCTTGTCGGTGAGCTCCAGAAGGCGCGAGCCTCGGCCGCCCGCGAGCACATAGGCCATGCTGTGCCGGGCCAGCTGCGATCCCCGCTGTCCGTTTCTTGCCATGGTAGCCTCCTCGATCGTCGTTTCGTTCAGTTTTCCGGCCGGAACCATACGGTCGCCAGCGGCGGCAGGGTGATCAGCGCCGAATGAGGCCGATCGTGGCTGCCGACCTCCTCGGTCGAGATCACACCCATATTGCCCATGCCGGAGCCGCCATAGATCTCGGCATCGCTGTTCAGGATTTCTCTCCACCTGCCGGGGGCTGGCAGCCCCAGGCGGTACGCTTCGCGGGGCGTGGGGGTAAGGTTGCAGATAACGAGGACGGGTGCTGCGCCATCCTTCCCTTTTCTGAGCCAGGCGAAGACGGACGCTTCGGCGTCGTTGGCTTCCAGCCATTCGAAGCCTGAAGCGTCGCAGTCCAGCTCGTGCAGCGCGGCCTCCTCCCTGTAGAGTCGGTTGAGATCCCTGATCAGCGCCTGCACGCCCCGGTGCGAGGCGACGTCCAGAAGATGCCAGTCCAGCGACCGTTCGGCGTTCCACTCCGCACCCTGGGCGAACTCCTGCCCCATGAACAGGAGCTTCTTGCCGGGATGGCCCCACATGAAGGCGTAATAGGCCCTGAGATTGGCGAACTGCTGCCAGGAGTCGCCGGGCATTCTCGACAGGATCGAGCCCTTGCCGTGCACCACCTCGTCATGGGAGAGCGGCAGCACGAAGTTTTCGCTGAAGCCATAGAGCAGGCCGAAGGTCATCTGGTGGTGATGCCAGCGGCGGTGGATCGGATCCTTGCCCATGTAAAGGAGCGTGTCGTTCATCCACCCCATGTTCCATTTGTAGCCGAAACCGAGGCCGCCCGCGAAGGTCGGCCTGGAGACGCCGGGCCAGGAGGTGCTCTCCTCGGCCACGGTCATGACGCCGGGATGTTCGCCGTAAGCGAGCTCGTTCGCCCGCTTCAGGAGGTCGACCGCCTCCAGGTTCTCGCGGCCGCCGAAGCGGTTCGGCACCCACTCGCCGTCCGCGCGAGAATAATCCAGATAGAGCATGGAGGCGACGGCGTCGACGCGCAGCCCGTCGAGATGGTAGCGGTCGAGCCAGAACAGAGCGTTGGCGTGCAGGTAGTTGGCGACCTCCGGGCGGCCGTAGTTGTAAATGAGGGTGTTCCAGTCCTGGTGAAAGCCCTGGCGCGGGTCCTCATGCTCGTAGAGCGCGGTGCCGTCGAAGCGGCCGAGCCCATGCTCGTCAGTGGGGAAATGGCCGGGCACCCAGTCCAGCAGCACGCCGATGCCGGCCTGGTGGCAGCGATCGACGAAGCGGGCGAAGCCAGCCGGATCGCCATGGCGCGCGGTCGGCGCGAACAGGCCGATCGGCTGATAGCCCCAGCTGCCGTCGAAGGGGTGCTCGGTGATGGGCAAGAGCTCGATGTGGGAAAAGCCCATGTCCCGGACGTAGGGAATGAGCCGGTCGGCGAGCTCGTCATAAGTCAGGAACGTATCGTCCTCGCCCCGCTGCCAGGAGCCGAGATGAACCTCGTAGATGCTGATCGGCGCGTCCACGGCGGCGCGCGCCCGGCGTTCGCTCATCCAGTCGCCGTCGTCCCAGGAAAAATGCTCGACGTCGCGGACCACGGAGGCGGTCTTCGGGCGAAGCTCGGCGCCGAAGGCGAAGGGATCGGCCTTGAGCGGCAGCAGGTTTCCCGAACGATCGCGGATCTCGTATTTGTAGGGCGCCCCTTCCGCGACGCCGGGCAGGAAAATCTCCCAGACGCCGGCCCCGGGATGGAGGCGCATGGGGTGGCGTCTGCCGTCCCACATGTTGAAGTCGCCGACCACCGAGACGCGGCGCGCATTGGGCGCCCAGACGGCGAAATGCACGCCATGGACGCCCTGATGCTCGACCAGATGCGCGCCGAGGCGCTCCCAGAGCCGCTTGTGGCTGCCTACGCCGAGCAGATAGTTGTCCATATCGCCGATGATCGGGGCGAAGCGATAGGGATCGTCGACCTCCCAGGCCTCGCCTGCGCGGGTCGCGCGAAAGCGATAGGCGAAGGTCGCCGGGCGATCGGCCACGACGCCCTCGAACAGGCCGGCGTCGTCGATCCGTTCGAGCTCGGCCAGGGCAGCGCCGCCTGTGCTGTCGACGACGGTGACGGTGTCGGCGCCCGGCAGGAAGGCGCGGATCAGGACGCCTTCGCCCGCGACGCGCGAGCCGAGCACGGCGAAGGGATCGGCGTGGTCGCCGGCGACGATCGCCTCGGCGGCGCCCTTCGACAATGTGCTCCCCTTCATGTCCCCTCCCCGTCAGTCGGCGGCGGCGATGCCCCAGATGTCGCGGGCATAGCCTCTGATGGTCCGATCGGACGAGAACCAGCCGGCGTTCGCGGTGTTGAGGACGGCGCGGCGCGTCCAATCGTCCGCCCGGCGATAGCTCTCGTCGACCCGTCTTTGCGCCTCAGCGTAGGCGGCGAAGTCGGCCGTGACCATGAAATAATCGTGGCCGACGAGGCCGTTGACGAGCGATCGATAGCGGTTCGGATCGTCGGGCGAGAAGACGCCGGTCGCGATCGCGTCCAGGATTTCCTCGAGCGTTGGCGTGTTTCGCACCGTCTCGGCGGCGTCGTAGCCATCGCGCCTGGCGTTCAGCACGTCGTCCGCCTCGAGGCCGAAAATAAAGATGTTGTCCTCACCGACCCGCTCCCTGATCTCGACATTGGCCCCATCGAGAGTGCCGATGGTGAGCGCGCCGTTCAGGGTGAATTTCATGTTGCCGGTGCCGGACGCCTCCATGCCGGCGGTCGAAATCTGCTCGGAGAGTTCGGCCGCCGGAATGATCGTCTCGGCGAGCGAAACCCGGTAGTTCGGCAGGAACGCGACCTTCAGGCGGTCACCGATCACGGGGTCGCGATTGATCACGCGGGCGACATCGTTGATCAGCTTGATGATCATCTTGGCGGTGTGATAGGAGGCCGCCGCCTTGCCGCCGAATATTTTCACGCGCGGTGTCCAGTCGGCGGTCGGATTCGCGCGGATCTCGGCGGCGAGCGCTGCGGTTTCGAGAATATTCAGGAGCTGGCGTTTATATTCGTGGATGCGCTTGATCTGCACGTCGAACATCGCGGACGGGTCGATCCGAAGGCCCAGGATGTCGTGGATGGTTTCGGCCAGCGCCTCCTTGTTCGCCCGTTTGACCGCGGCGAAGCGCTCACGGAACGCGGCGTCCCCGGCCATCGGCGCGAGCGCCTCGATCGCCTCCAGATCGCCGATCCAGCGGTCGCCGATCGCCTCGGTGACCAGGGCTGCGAGCCCGGGATTGCACTGCTTCAGCCAGCGCCTCGGCGTGATGCCGTTGGTCTGGTTGACGATCCGGTCGGGAAAGCGCCGGTGCAGGGCTGCGAACACCGTCTCCTTCATCAGCTCGCTGTGCAGGGCCGAAACGCCGTTCACGCGATGCGAGCCGAGGAAGGCGAGATGGCCCATCCGGACCCGGTGGCCGTTCGACCGGTCGATCAGCGCGAGCTCGCCGAGTGCCGCTTCGTCGGTGACGCCGTCCGCTTCGAGGGCCGCCATGTGATCGGCATGGAGCAGGCCGATGATCTGCATGTGGCGCGGCAGCAGGCGCTCGATCAGAGCGAGCGGCCAGCTCTCCAGCGCTTCGGGCATCAGCGTGTGGTTGGTGTAGGCGATGCATGCCCTTGTGATCCGCCAGGCTTCGTCCCAGGCAAGGCCGCGCTCGTCGACCAGAAGCCGCATCAGCTCCGGCACGGCGAGCGCCGGATGGGTATCGTTCAGCTGGATCGCCGCCTTCTCCGGCAGATTGGCGAGATCGGGATACTGATCCAGATGCCGGCGGATCAGGTCCTTGAGCGAGGCCGAGACGAAGAAATATTCCTGCCGGACCCGGAGCTCCTGGCCCTTCTCGGTGGAATCGTCCGGGTACAGAACCCGGGAGATGCTCTCCGCCTCGGCCTGGTCGGCAAGCGCGCCCAGATAGTCGCCGCGATTGAACTCGTCCAGCCTCATGATGTCCGGCGAGCGCGCCGACCAGAGGCGAAGCGTGTTGACGCGCTCGCCCCGCCAGCCGGCGATCGGCGTGTCGAAGGCGACCGCCAGGACCTTGCTCGCAGGCTGCCAGCGCGCGCGGCGCGGCTCGCCGCCCTGGTCGACGCCGTCATCGGTGACGGTACCGCCATAGCCGACTTCGTAGACCGCCTCTGGGCGCTCGAACTGCCAGGGATTGCCGAAGGCAAGCCAGTCCTCGGGCTTTTCGATCTGAAAACCGTCGTCGAAGGCCTGGCGAAACAGGCCGTGATCATAACGGATGCCGTAGCCGAAACCGGCGACGCCGGTCGACCCCATGCTCTCCAGAAAACAGGCGGCGAGCCGGCCTAGGCCGCCATTGCCGAGCGCCGCATCCGGCTCCAGCTCCTTCAGCTCGTCGAGGGACTGGCCGAGATCCTGCAGGGCCTGCTCGCAGGCCTTGTAAAGTCCGAGATTGGAGAGCGTGTCGGTCAGGAGTCGGCCGATCAGGAACTCCATCGAGAAGTAGTAAACCCGCTTTTCCTGATTCGCGTAGATCCGGCGCGTGCTGTCCATCCAGCGCAGCGCCAGGTGGTCGCGCGCCGCGAAAGCCGTCGCGATCAGCCAGTCGCGCGGTGCGGCGTGCGCCGGATCCTTGCCGACGGTGAAGGTGAGCTTGGCCAGAATGGCCTCCTTCAAGCTCGCCGCGTCGTCCGATGGCGGCAGATCGGGCAATGGCTTCATCGCTCTCGTCCTCTGGTCTGTTGCATGGTTTGACGACGACCATCCGTCTCCATCCTCTCCAGGACGATGTTGCGACGGGCTCGGTCGAAATGGCCAGGGTGTTTCGGAGCCGAGCGGCGCTCCGCCGCACTGGCCCCCGGTGTGTTCGGAAATTGCCGGCTCTCGATCGGCGATCGCAGCCGCCGGCAGGACTAATGTGACGTCGTCGGCGTTTCTCTCTATAGGAACCGTGGAATGCCGGATCGAGGGGAGCTGAACATGGCGATCAGAATTCTGCTGCTTCTCGGCACCAGAAAGGGCGCCTTCATTCTGGACGCCGATGCCGAGCGGAAACATTGGTCCATGCGCGGACCTTTCTGCGAGGCCTGGCCGATCAATCACGTGGTCGGCGATCCGGACACGGGCGCCATCTACGCCGGCGGCGGCAATGAGTGGTTCGGCCCGGCGGTCTGGAAGACGGACGATCTCGGGGAGTGCTGGGATCATTCGAGTGAAGGGCTCCTCTATTCCGAAGGCGAGGATCCGGTCAAGTCGGTCTGGAGCCTGGCGCTCCGCGACGGCGCCCTGTTCACCGGCGTCGAGCCTGCGGGACTGTTCCGAAGCGACGACGGCGGCTCGTCGTGGCGACATCTCGGCGGCCTTCGGGATCACCCCTCGAGGCCGGACTGGCAGCCGGGCGGGGGCGGCCTCATTCTCCACAGCATCGTCACCCACCCGGCGGACGAGCGGCAGCTCTGGGTCGGCATTTCCGCCGCCGGCGTCTTCCATTCCGCCGACGGCGGCGAAAGCTGGCAGCCGCGCAATCGCGGCACGCGCTGCGATTTCCTGCCGGAGGACATGCGCTACCCGGAGTTCGGCCAATGCGTTCACAGCATGGCGATGGCGCCCGGCATGGCGGATCGCCTCTATCAGCAGAACCATTGCGGCATGTATCGGAGCGACGACGGCGGCCAGACATGGGAGAGCATCGAAGCGGGGCTTCCGTCCAGCTTCGGATTTCCCGCCGTCGCCCATCCCCGTGATCCCGAGACCCTCTTTCTACTGCCGCTGAACGGCGACATCCAGGGGCGCTACGTGCCCGACGCCAGAACCGCGGTCTGGCGAACCCGCGACGGCGGGCGAAGCTGGCGGGATCTGCGCCAGGGTCTACCGCAGAAGAACGCCTTTCTCGGCGTGCTGCGCCAGGCCATGGCGACCGACGTGCTGGAGCCGTCCGGGGTCTATTTCGGCACCAGCTCAGGCACCCTGTTCGCGAGCGCGGACGAGGGCGAGACCTGGAATTGCATCGCCGAGCACCTGCCGGCAATCACGTCGGTGGAGACCATGGTGGTCGCCGCATGACCGCCCGCCGGAGCCACGACAGCCGGAGCGCGGGCGAAGCCGGCCCGGACGCCGTGACGGTCCGCCTGCCGCGCGCCCTTCTCCGGCTGTTCCACGATGCGCCGCCGATGGTCACGCTTTCGGCGACGACCGTCGCAGAGATCATCGACGAGCTCGATATCCGCTGGCCGGGGATGCGCGATCGTCTCTGCGATTCGAGGCCAGCCGTGCGCCGCCACGTCAACGTCTTCGTCGAGGGACAGCGGGCATCGCTCGAAACCCGGCTTTCGCCGGGCACGGTGGTGACGATCCTGACCGCCATATCCGGCGGCTGACGATCAAGAGCCGATTTCGCTTCTCGATCATGTTCGCGCCACCCTGTTCGGGCAGCCGGCATTTCAGGCCGCTCGCAATCCTCGAGGCCGCGCCCCGACGGTCGGCAGCCTCACGGTGAAGGTCGACCCTTCATCTTCCACACTCGTGACGGCGATCTCACCGCCATGCATTTCCACCAGGTTCCGGACGAGGTGAAGGCCGATGCCGGTGCCGGGAATGCCCTTGGCAGTGCTCGCTCGAAAAAAACGGCCAAAGAGCTTTTCGAGCTCCTTTTCTGGAATGCCGACCCCTTGGTCCCGAACGGAGATCACAGCCTCGCCATCTGATGAACAGGCTTCGATCCAAACACGCGAAGCGTTCGGAGAATATTTCACGGCGTTGGACAATAGGTTCGTGAAGATCTGATGGAGGAGTTTGGGATCGCCCTGGACTTCGGCGGAGAGCTTGTCGATGTCGGCCACGATCTCATGTTGCTGACTGATTTCGCTCTGATTCTGGACGATTTCCCTCAACAGCTCGTCCATCCGGCACGGCACCGGATTGAAAGCTATGGCACCAGCCTCCAGACGGGAGGAGCTCAGAACGCTTTCCATGAGGTCAATCAGGCGCCGAACCGCCCTACCGCATTTTTCCAGGGCGGCGGATATCTGCTCGGGCGGTATCTCGCCGAATTTGCGCCGGATACGGCTGATATTGCCGTCGATGATCGCGAGCGGGGTCCGAAATTCGTGAGATACCAGTGACACGAACTCCCGCTGCTGCTCGTTGGTCGCCTTTTCCGCGGCCAGAGACTTCTCCAAGCGGATCGTCAGATCGGCCTGCCGATCGACGGCATCGTTGAAGGCGAGAGCAAGGTTCTCAAGTTCGCGCGGACCCGCCACCTTCAGACGCGCCCCAGGATCGCCGGGCTCCTGCAGCGACCGAATCTTGCCGATCAGTTGATTGAGTGGCTTGGACACGAGGCTCGCTGCGATGTAGATGCCGGCGACCAGCGCGGCCAGATCGACGACGAATGCGATGAACAAAATCCGATGAAGAAGTCCGACGGCGTGATCGCGTTCACGCGCGGGGACGGCAGAGCTTATCTCCAGTGCGGAGAAACCCGGCAGGGGGACCCTATCGGACATCACGAGTTCGTTAGCTTGATCCCACTCTGCACGCTCTGATGGTCCATGCAGCACGCGCCCCTCCCGGCTCGCCAGCCAGACATCACCGTCATGCTTTTTCGATGACAGAAGCCTCTTCGTGTCTTCCGGCGCCAGTTTGATCACGATGGCGCCTTCCGGCAGCGATCCGACCCTGATCGGGACCGCGGCCACCATCGCGCCCTCCAGGATCGAGAGTGCTTCTTCACCGCCCAGGACGTCGTCCAGCCAGAGAGCCTCCGAAAGCTCTCCTTTTGCAACGCCGTCTTCCTGATTGGACGCGACGACCTTGCCGCTGAAATCGACCATCGCGACGATGGACGAGCTGAAGTCACCCAGCCGCAGCGAGCGAAGGAATGGCTCAAGAAAATGCTGGACGGAAAGGGGGTCGACGAATGCGTTGACCGTAAAGGCATTGCCGGCGATGTCCCGCAGCCTGTCCATGAGATCATCGACCTGTTTGGCGACGATCCAGCTCTGCTGATCGGCCGTCAGCTTGAGGTTCTCCATCTCGCGCTGGTTCAGCAGGCGATCGCCTGCGAAGACCACGAACAGCCAGAGGGCGAGGAGAGCGGCGCAGGACGTCGGCACGACCCTCCAGAGAACATAGGCAAGGACACCCTGGCTTCTCAAAGACCACCTTCCAGCCAAGCACGATTGAACAGGCCGCTCCAAGACGATACGACATGCAGGGCCCGACGAACTCCACAATTTCTGGCGCAGAAAAGTTGTTACAAGGTTAACGATTCTCGCTTTTGTCATCGTTAAGAAAAAATAAAGACCTTTGACGTAGAAAGGTTGGGAACAGTCCATGCTAGCGAGGTGTCGCCTTTATGAGAAAGAAGGTTCGCGAATTCCGGGTTTGCTTTGCGATCGCTATCTTATCGATCACATCGCTAGGCGTGCCGTCGACGCATGCGAATGGGCGACTTTCGGTAGTCGTGCCGCTGGCACAAGGCGGCGCTCTCGATCGCTTCGCCAGGACGGCCGAACGCTTTTTGCCGAACGTCATGGATGTGGCGGTCTCGGTGGAGAACTTCTCGCCTAAGCGCGGTGAAGACGGCTATCGCGAATTTCTAGACCGGCCGGCCGACGGCTCGTCGGTCCTCGCCTGGTTCGAGCCCGCCGCCGCCGCCTACCTGCCGGGCATCTCTCTGGACGACCTGACCATCATCAACGTCCAGGAGATCGAATCCCCGATCCTGGCCGCACGCAGCGACTTGGGCTGGCGCAGCCTCGGGGCAATGTTGAAGGGCATTCGCGAGAATCCGGGCCGCTACAGGTATGGCGGCGGTGACTTCGGCGGCGGCACGATTCTGACCAAGGCGCTGCTGAACAAACTCGGCCTGACGATCGTGCATGCACGCTACCCGAGCGGCGGCAAGGCGAGGAAGGCTCTCGGACGCGGGGACGTTGATCTCACCGCCGGAAGCCTGAACGCGATCAGAAAGCTCGGTGACCGCATCACACCTATCGCCGTGTTCTCGCCGAGGCGCCTGCGCGCCTGGCCGGAAGTTCCCACGATCCGCGAAGCTTTGGGCCGAGATGCGAGCCAGGCGATCTACGGCGCGGTCTACCGATTCTACGCCGTGCCCAGAGCGTTCGCCGAGGAAAAGCCGGAAGCCTTTGCCACTCTTGTCGAAGGTTTCCGGCGCATGACCGAAGACGACGTGGCGTTTCGCGCCGACGCGCAGACGCGAGGCGTCGGGGCCCTCTGGCTCGGACCGATCGAAAGCTACTCGCTCATCCAGCGCTCGCATCAGCACTTCGAAAAGCTCATCGCTGAACAACGCTCGCGGTCCGGCGCTGCCGAAGGCGCTCGGAACACCCGAAAGCCCCGCAACGATCGCCGTCCTTCGCAATCGGATCTCCCATAGGATCGGACGGGCATGCGCAGCCGCGATGAGGCATGGCCAGCGTCCTGAACTTCCTGCTAATCTAGCTGAGCGAGCAAGCATCGGCAGAACAGGCAACGGGGAGGGAGACTGGCGATGACAATGTCTTTGAAAGGTTCGGCAAATGCGCTGCTGGCGTTGGCCGCCGCCATGGTCTCGGGATCGGGCGCGGCACTCGCCGACACGACCGACGTCACCTGGCAGAACCGTGTCGAGGTCGCCAAGGCAGGCGCGCACTGCGCCGATGATCCCAACTGCTTCAATCGCTATCATCCCGCCATCCCTCCTGTCGCGACGGCAGCGCCGGGCGACCACATCGTGCTCCACACCCGTGATGCCCTCGATGCCGATCTGGCGCTGGATTCGATCGCCGACGACCTCGCGGCGCTTGACCTCAATCTCGTCCATCCGATGACGGGGCCCGTGTCGATCGAAGGGGCGGAGCGCGGCGACGTGCTCGCCGTCACGCTGGTCGACATCGAGCCGGATCAATATGGCTACACGGTCATCGTGCCCGGCTTCGGCTTCTTGCGCGACATGTTCACGGAGCCCTTCCTGGTAAACTGGAAGCTGGACCGTCAGGCCGCGACCTCCGATCAGATGTCCGGCATCCGCATCCCCATGGCCGCCTTCATGGGCTCGGTCGGCGTGTTGCCGGGCGAGGAGGAGGTGGATAAATGGCTCGTACGCGAAGCCGAACTCGGCGAAGCCGGCGGGGTCGCACTGCCACCGGAGCCGACGGGCGCACTGCCCGCTGATGTGTGCGGCCCCGAAGGCTCGAACGCGGACAAATGTCTGCGCACCATCCCGCCTCGCGAGAACGGCGGCAATATGGACGTTCAGCAGATGCAGGTCGGCACCACGCTGTTTCTGCCCTGCTTCGTCGACGGCTGCGGCCTGTTCGTCGGCGACGTGCACTACGCCCAGGGCGACGGCGAGGTTTCCGGCACCGCGATCGAGATGGGCGCCAAGGTCACGCTGGTAACCGAGGTGCTGAAAGGCGAAGGCGAGACCGTCACCTCGCCGCAGTTCCGCGGCCGGGATGAGCTCAAGGACATCGCCCCCGAGAGCTTTCACGCCACCGTCGGCTATCCGCTCAAGGAAAAAGGTGTGATCCCGCCGCAGCACGAATATCTCGGCGGCGAGACGCTCACCGATCTCGAAAACCTGAACGAGGATCTTACGCTCGCTGCCCGCAACGCGCTGATCGACATGATCGCCTATATCGAGAGAGAACACGGGCTGACGAAGGAGCAGGCCTACATCCTCTCTAGCGTCGCCGTCGATCTGGTGATTGGCCAGGTGGTCGACGTGCCGAACTACACCGTCTCGGCAATCCTCGACCTCGAAGTCTTCGAATAGCGCATCGGATCGTCGACTGGTGATGTGCGCGACTGCCCGAGTGTCATGTCCAGAAGGGGACTGCAGGCGGTGACCGGCCACGGCTATGAAACGGGACGTCTCGATCTGCCCTTCGTCGGCCACTGCACCTTTGGCAAGAGACCGCCGGTCACCGACTTGCATGCGATCGACGCCGATGTCGCGGTGCTCGGTGTGCCGTTCGACATGGGCACCCAATACCGCTCGGGCGCCCGCTTCGGCCCGCGCGCGATCCGTGAGGCGTCGACGCTGTTCTCCTTCGGCCATGCCGGCGCCTATGACCATGAGGACGACGTGGTCTACCTGCCACTCGACAAAGTGCGGATCGTCGATGCCGGCGATGTCGACGTCATCCACACCGATACCGCTGCCTGCCACGCCAACACCGAGGCGGCGGTCCGAAAGATCCTGGGGTGCGGCGCTCTCCCTGTCATTCTGGGTGGTGACCACTCGATCACGGCCCCCAACATCGCCGCCTTCGAGGGTAGCGGCCCGATCCACGTCGTCCAAATCGACGCCCATCTCGATTTCGTCGACGAACGCCACGGGGTGCGCTACGGCCACGGCAATCCCATGCGCCGCGCCGCCGAAATGAATCACGTCGCCGGCTTCACCCAGCTCGGTATCCGCAACGTCTCCTCCACAGCGAAGGAAGGCTATCAGGACGCCAGATCCAGAGGCTCGACCATCCTCTCCGTCCGCCAGGCCCGCACGCTCGGCGTGAGCGCGGTTTTGGATCGAGTCCCGGACGGGACACGGTGCTACGTGACGATCGACATTGACGGCTTCGACCCCTCGATCGCCCCCGGCACCGGCACGCCCTCCCATGGCGGTTTTCTGTATTACGACGTCATGGAGATCCTGCAGGGCCTGGCGAAACGACATGAAATCGTCGGCATCGACCTGGTGGAAGTCGCCCCCGCCTACGACCCGGCAGGCGTCACCAGCTTCCTCGCCGCCCAGGTCCTCCTGAACTTCCTCGGCTACATCTTCCACGCGCGCGGAGCCTGAAAGGATGCACCGGCGGCGAGCCCCAAAAACCGCAGCAGCGTCAAGCCTCCGGTCGCTGACCGGCAGGCGGCAATTCCTGAAAGCCGCTGCAGCGTTGGGCGCCTGGTTGCTGACCAGCGGACATACGCCCTACAGGCAATGGCAGGTTTATCGGCGAAAGCATCTCCTGATCGGCGCCAACAAGGCGGATCCGCCGACTTACGAGCTCGGCAATAAAATCGCCGCCCTGCTCGCAGCGGAGTTGCCGGAGAGCCGCGCCCGCGTCGCGCGAGCGCCCCATGCCTGGCGGCTGGCGAGCCTGCTGACCAGTGACCAGATCCAGCTCATTCTGCTTGGCGACGAAGATCTGCGCGGTTTTCGCGACGGCCGGAACGGCTTCGAAGCCTTCGGCGCCACCGAGCTTCGGGCGCTCCATCGCTTCGGCGACTACTGGCTGGTGTCGAGACCGGATTTTCCGGACGAACATGCCGTTCTGGTGGTCCAGACTCTCGTCGAGCATGGCGCTGGACTGGCCAAGCGGCAGGGCCCTCCCCCTGAAAATGGCCTCGTGCCGGCTCATGCCGCCCTGAATTCTTTCGAGAACGTAAGAAAAAATTAACCACGACGCATCTATGGTCGACGCATCGGACATGCCGCGCCTTCGAGGCCGCGGCTCGGATGCAAGGAGCAGACCATGGCGCTTTCCCGAATGCCGCGGGCCCGAATGCCGCGGGGTGAAAACGACGACGCTCAACTCGGCGAGCACGCCGGCGAGACGGCCCTCGCCAGGGACACCATTCGCCTTCGCGTCGAGGATGGAATCCTGATGGCCTTCGGCGCTGACGGCGACCCCGTGCCGCCGGCGCTGCTGCGCACCGCCTGCGCGGACGACCGGTTTGTCGGATTCGAACTGGCGAGCGGCGAGAGTGTCGAACTGCAAAAGGTGCTCGCTTTGTTCGACGCCCAGCGGAAGGGCAGGCTTGCCGAACGCGGCGGCGACAGGTGGGTCGAGGCGATGCTCGGCCTCGGCGGCGCCTTCGAACTGACGCCGGACGAACTTCTCGACGGCGAACCAGATGACGCGCTGCCGCCCGTCAAGGGCGACACGGAAGCGGCGGGCTGACGCCGAGACGGGCGATCGCCGGGCGGCTGCGCGAAAGCGACGGAAAAGACGGCGTAGCTACGCACGGTCAGTAGGTGCAATCGACATAGCGATAGGATGGCGGCGCTGAATAGCGGATCGAACGGAGGCAGCGCACCGGAACACCGGCAAGCCCGGCGCGATCGACTCCAGGCAGAAGGACACGATCGGCGGCCTCAGGAAAATAGCGCGTGGTCTCCCGAAAGCGCTGGTCCCGCGCGATAACACCGCGATCTGCGGCAGGCCCGACGAGTTCCACGGCCTCCCGACGTTGATCGACCGACGCCGCAAAGCCGGGATCCGCCGGGGCCGGATATCGCAGCATGTCGCGATAGGCTTCGATCGGCGGTTCCACGTAGCGAACGGTCTCCTCGACCCTGAAGGGCGGCGGCGCGGCGTAGGGTTCCTCGAAGGGAACGTCGCGCATCTGGACGCGATCATACGAAACCGGGGCGGCGTAGGGAGGCGCTGGAGCCGCCGCGCTAGAGACGGACCGGCGGCCGGCGCGCTCCGGCCCCGGCTCGCCGAAAACCCGCGGCTCGGCGACGACCACCGGCACCGGCTCGGCCTTTCGGAGATCGGGACGGAGCGCCTGACAATTCTCCTTCGCCACCCCCTGCCTGTCACAGAGCTCCCGCGCGTGCTCGTCCAGAGTTCCGCTCTTGTCGTTTCGTCCTCCCGCGGTCCGGGAGACCTCCGCGTCGGTCGCGGCGGGTTTCGCCATGCCGATCATGCCCGGCTCGGGCGGCCCAAGCGTGCAGTCTGCACGCGCGACGCCCGCATCGTCGCAAAGCCGCTGACCGTAGGACGCCAGTCCCTCGGCCTCGAGGCCGTTCGCCCCGATCAGCAGACAAGCGGAGAGCAGGACGAAACCTCGCCCCATCGCCATCCCGCATTCCTCCCGTTTCGACTTTTTCCTTGGCGGCCGAAGGCGCCAAGGAAAGTCGCCGTCGGCCGAACCGTTCGTTCGAACGAGCCGAAAAGTCTTTCAGGCGTTCAGGCGAAGCCGGCGCTGCGGCGGGCGCGCACTCGGCCTTGGGATGGCGGGGCGTGGTGCTGGATGAGCGTGATCATATGGGCGTCCCTCGACAGTATTCATTGGTATTTTTTCTTAACTCTTCCTGTTGGACACCATTTCGCCGGCGCGGTCAATTGCCGTCGCCGGCTCCCCGCCGAACGGCGGCCGGCATGTCGCGCGACGCGATTGGCGCTCGCCAAAGCGGACGGTGCGGTGCATGCTCGTTGGCCGATTTGCAGATTCAAGATCGAGGGCGCCATGGCTGACGGTTCGGACCCCACATCGACGCTCGCGTCCCTGCGCGCGCGCATTCGACAAACGGCGCTGCCGGACGAGGGCGAGGCGATTCTGGCGACGATCGAGGCCGCAGGCATCGGCGACGATCTGCGCGCGCGCATCGCCGGCCGGGCGGAAGCGCTGGTCCGCTCGATCCGCGCGCGCTCCAATCCCGGCCTGATGGAGGTCGTGCTCGCAGAATACGGACTTTCGACCGACGAGGGTGTGGCGCTCATGTGTCTCGCCGAAGCGCTTCTGCGCGTGCCGGACGACGACACCATCGACGCCCTGATCGAAGACAAGATCGTGCCCTCGAAGTGGGGCGAGCATCTCGGGCGGTCGAGCTCGTCGCTGGTCAACGCCTCCACCTGGGCGCTGATGATCACCGGCAAGGTGCTGGACGACGAGGATCAGCAGGGCCTCACCGGCGCCCTGCGCAGCGCGATCCGGCGGCTGGGCGAGCCGGTGATCAGGACGGCGGTCGAGCGGGCGATGCGCGAGCTCGGCCGCCAGTTCGTGCTCGGGCGCGATATCGAGGAGGCGATGGACCGGGCTTCCGAGGATGAAGAACGCGGCCTCACCCACTCCTACGACATGCTCGGCGAGGCGGCGCGCACCGAAGCGGACGCGCGGCGCTACCATCTGGCCTACGCCCGCGCGATCACCCTGCTGGCGTCGACCTGCCGGTTCGCGGACTGCCGGAAGAACCCGGGCATTTCGGTCAAGCTCTCCGCCCTGCACCCGCGTTACGAGGCCCTGCAGCGCGATCGGGTGATGGCCGAACTCACGCCGCGCGCAAAATCGCTGGCGCTGCTCGCGAAGTCCGCGGGCATGGGCTTCAACATCGACGCCGAGGAGGCCGATCGCCTCGATCTGTCGCTCGACGTGATCGAGCAGGTGCTGCGCGATCCTGCGACCCGGGGCTGGGACGGCTTCGGCGTCGTCGTGCAGGCCTACGGCCCGCGTGCGCCGCATGTGATCGACTGGCTCTATGCGCTTGCGCACGCGCTGGACCGAAGGCTGATGGTCCGCCTGGTCAAGGGCGCTTACTGGGACACCGAGATCAAGCGGGCGCAGACCCTCGGGCTGAGGGGCTTTCCGGTCTTCACCCGAAAGCCCTCGACCGACGTCGCCTACATCGCCTGCGCCAAGAAACTTCTCGGCATGACGGACCGGATCTATCCGCAGTTCGGCACCCACAACGCGCATACCGTGGCGGCGGTCCTGGAGCTCGCCGAGGACCGTCAGAGCTTCGAGTTCCAGCGGCTGCACGGCATGGGCGAAGCACTCCACGACGAGGTTCTGAAAAGCGAGGGCACGCGCTGCCGCATCTACGCGCCGGTCGGCGCGCATCGCGACCTTCTGGCCTATCTGGTCCGCCGGCTGCTGGAAAACGGCGCGAACAGCTCCTTCGTCAACCAGATCGTGGACGAAAAGGTGCCGCCCGCGGAGGTGGCCGCCGATCCCTTCCGTCCGGTCCTGGACGCCCTCCCCGACGCCGCCCATCCGGGAATCCGAAAGCCCGCCGACCTGTTCGCGCCGGCACGGCGGAACGCGAAGGGCTGGGACCCGACCGACCCGTTCGATCTCGCCGTGATCGAGGACGCGCGCACGCCTTTCGCGAGCGAAACCTGGCAGACGGCGCCGATGATCGCCGGGCCGGTCGAGGGCGCCCGCAAGCGCACGATCCGCAACCCGGCCAGGCCCGACCAGGCGGTCGGCCAGGTGATCGAAGCGTCCGACGCCGACATCGGGACCGCGCTCGAGGCCGCCCGCGACTGGTCCGATCAGCCGCCTGAGGCGATCGCCGCGGTCCTGGAACGCGCCGCGGATCTCTATGAGGGCGCCTTCGGCGGGTTCTTCGCCCTCGCCGCGCGCGAAGCCGGCAAGACGATTCATGACTGTATCGGCGAGCTTCGCGAGGCGGTCGACTTCCTTCGCTACTATGCGAGCGAGGCGCGCCGGCTCGGCGACGACGGCCGCTCGCCGCGCGGCGTCGTCGCCTGCATCTCGCCCTGGAACTTTCCGCTCGCCATCTTCACCGGCCAGATCTCGGCAGCGCTGGCGGCCGGCAACGGCGTGATCGCCAAGCCCGCGGAGGCGACGCCGCTGATCGCCTCCATGGCGGTCGGCCTGCTGCACAAGGCGGGCGTGCCGCGGGAGGTTCTGCAACTCCTGCCGGGCGAAGGACCCAGCGTCGGCGCGGCGCTGGCCTCGTCACCGCGGATCGACGGCCTCTGCTTCACCGGCTCGACCGCGACCGCGCAGGCGATCAACCGGTCCATGGCCGAGCATCTTGCGCCGGATGCGCCGCTGATCGCGGAGACCGGCGGCCTGAACGCGATGATCGTCGACAGCACGGCGCTCCCCGAACAGGCGGTGCGCGACATCGTCGTCTCGGCGTTTCAAAGCGCCGGCCAGCGCTGCTCGGCGCTCCGCGTTCTCTACGTCCAGGCGGACGTCGCGGCCGGTGTGAAGCGCATGCTGTTCGGGGCAATGGACGAGCTCCGCCTCGGCGATCCCTGGGATCTCGCCACCGACGTCGGCCCGGTGATCGACCAGCCCGCCCGCGAGCGCATCCTCGCCCATATCGAGGCGGCGGATCAGGAAGGCCGGCTGCTGAAGCGGCTGGCAGCGCCGGCGGACGGCACCTTCGTCGGCCCGGCTGTGATCGCGGTCGGCGGCATCGAGGACCTGGAGGAGGAGATCTTCGGGCCGGTGCTGCATCTCGCGACCTTCGAGGCCCATGAGCTCGATCGGGTCGTGCGCAGGGTCAACGACAGCGGCTACGGCCTCACCTTCGGCCTGCACTCGCGGATCGACGATCGCGTGCAGACCATCGTCGACGCGCTCGAGGTCGGCAATATCTACGTCAACCGCAACCAGATCGGCGCCATCGTGGGCTCGCAGCCCTTCGGCGGCGAGGGCCTTTCCGGCACCGGCCCGAAAGCCGGCGGACCGAACTATGTCGAACGTTTCAGGCGGGAGAAGAAAGGCCGCGCAGAGGCCGCGGACGGGCCCGTGGCCGCCGCGGACGACGTCAGGAAAGCGATCGCCGCACGACTGCCGACGCCTGACGTGGAGAACGGCTCCCTCGAACTGCCGGGCCCGACCGGGGAAAGCAACCGCCTCTCGATCCATCCCCGCGGCCTGATCCTCTGTCTCGGTCCGGGCGCCGAGGCAGCCAACGCCCAGGCCGAGCAGGCGCGATCGGTCCGCTGCCCGGCGCTCGCGATCGCAGCTGGCGTGACGGACGGCATCGCAGGGCGGCTCGATCTTGCCGATCTCGAAACCCTGCCGAACCTCGGCGGCGTCGCCTTCTGGGGCGGGGACGAGGCGGCCGCCGAGGCGAGACGTGCTCTTGCCGCGCGAAAAGGGCCGATCGTGCCGCTGCTCACCGAAGCTGACATCCGCGATCGCTGCCAGGTCGAGCGCCATCTCTGCATCGACACGACGGCGGCCGGCGGCAACGCCTCCCTGCTGTCCAAGGTTTCGGCCTAGGCAGCGGTGACGGTTTCGGCACGGTCCGCCGGTCCGCAGCGGCGGCAAGGGCAAATCGTCAGCAGGGTCCAGATGGCGTCGCGGGACCGGGATATGCTTTCAGGTATTTGTCGCCCGGAAAAGCCCAGCTTCAGGCCCCAGAACGCTTGACTTGCCGGCGGGCCTGATAATCAATCCGGACGACGACGAACCAACAGGAGCGCTCAGGTCCAGGGATGTTTCGCGCGAGCGACATCAAATCCGGCATCATCTGGCGGCTGATCGAGGTGATCGGCGCGGAATTCTTCGCGTTCTGCTCCTTCCTCGTGCTCACCCGCCTCCTGGCGCCCGAGCATTTCGGCGTGGTCGCGCTCGCGACCATGCTGATCCTGCTGGCCCAGCTGGTGCTTCATCAGGGTGTCGGCGAAGCTCTGGTGCAGATCGAGGACATCGATCTCACCTGTTTTTCCAGCGCGCTCTGGATGAATTTCGGCTTCGCCTCGCTCGCCGCGACATTGCTGATCGTCGGCGCGCCTTTCATTGCCGAGGCCTTCTCCGAGCCCCGATTTGCACCGGTCCTGCGGGCGGTGGCGCCGCTGCTCCTGATCTATTCGCTGAGCGGCATTCTCCAGGCCAAACTCCGGCGCGAGCTGAAGCTGAAGGGCTTCGCCTTCGCGTCGATCTTCGCCACCATCCTGGGCGCGGGGGTCGCGGCGATCATGGCGCTCAGGGGCTACGAGGTCTGGAGCCTGGTCGCACAGCAATGGACCTACGCCATCACCAGCACCGCCATGTTCCTCCTGCACGCGGGCTGGCTGCCCAGGCCGCTGATCAAGAGAGAGCATGTCGAGCTTCTGGCCGGCTTCAGCTTCAATACGATCGGCGCTTCGCTGCTGCGCTTCAGCCTCCGCCAGACGGATCTTCTGTTTCTCGGTTTCCACCTGCCATCGAAGCAGGTCGGCCTCTATTTTCTCGCGACCCGCATCCTCAATACCGTGGGGCAGCTCACCTACTACTCCATTCAACGCCTGGGCCTGCCCGTCCTGTCGCGGTTGCAGACCGATCCCGTGCGCCAGCAGGCCGCGATCGTTTCGACGCTTAGGCTCACCTGCCTGGTCTGCCTGCCGATCTTCTTCGGCCTCGCCATGACCGCGGACCTCGCCATTCCGATCGTCTTCGGCGAGGAGTGGAACGGCAGCGTGGCACCGTTTCGCATTCTCTGCCTGTTCAGCATCTTCTACGCACTCTCGCTGATCACCAATCAGATCCTGCTTTCGGCGGGCCATGCCTCGACCGTGTTTCGGCTCTCCGCCTTCAATGCGCTCCTGTTCGTCCTGGCCGTCGCGTTCGCCGCACCCCACGGCATCGTGACGACCGCGATCGCGGGAGGTCTCGCCAATGCGCTCTGCCTGCCCATCTACTTCTACGTTTTGAAGGACCGGGTCGGCATCGATTTCAGCCGCATCGGCAACGACCTTTTGCCGATCTGGATAGCAGCGACGGCGATGGTCACCGTCGACGCCGGTGCTCGCTACTACCTGTTCGACGAACTCGAACGCTCCCTCTCCCTTGGCCTCACCATCGCGCTGGGCGTGCTGGTCTTCACCTGCACGATCTGGCTGCTCCGCCGCGACTATGTCGACGAGCTCGCGACGATCGTCATCGGCGAGCGGCAGCGAAACCGATCGTCCTGAACATCGAACAGTGCTCTCGATCGACGGCGGCGGCGACGGCTGCTATCGATGGTGGTGCAGCACACACTCTCTCGAAAGCGGGAAGGCATGGAAAGCATCGGCGGGGCGGCATCGGCGTCGTGGAACGAGGCATGAGCGGATCGATCGAGATCACCTGCGTGGTCGACGCCAGGGCTGAGACCGGCGAGGGTGCCTTTTGGGACGTCGAGCGGCAGCTTCTCTACTGGGTCGACATTCCGAAAGGCCTGGTCCACGCCTTCGATCCATCGACCGGTCGAAACCACAACTGGGCGATCGGCGAGCCCGTCGGCTGCCTGGCGCCGAGCGCCAAAGGCGATCTGGTGCTCGCGACGCGGTCGGGCTTCTGGCGCTTCGATCCGGAAAGTGGCGAGAAGACGGCGCTGCACGATCCCGAGGCCGATCGCCCGGACAACCGCTTTAATGATGGTGCGACCGATCCCGTCGGCCGGCTCTGGGCTGGCACCATGAAGGACGGCGGCGAGCCTGCGGCGGCAGGTGCGTTTTATCGTCTGGATCCCGATCTGACATCGCACAAGTGGGTCGACGGCATCTTCACCACCAACGGGCTCGCCTTCAGTCCCGACGGCAAGGTCATGTATTCAGCGGACTCCAACCGCTCGGTGCAGACGATCTGGGCGGCGGACTACGATCTTGACAGCGGCACGCCCGGCGAGCGCCGCATGTTCTTCGACGCCAGCACGGTGGCGGGGCGGCCGGACGGCGGCACGGTCGATTCCGACGGCTGCTACTGGATGGCCGGCGTCGGCGGCTGGCAGCTGGTTCGCCTGACGCCGACGGGCGAGATCGACCGGATCGTCGAGCTGCCGGTGGAACGGCCATCCAAGCCGATGTTCGGCGATCGGGATCTGGATGTGCTGTTCGTCACCTCGATCGGCACCGGCCTGACGCCGGGCACGGAGGAAAAGCAGCCCCAGGCCGGCGGTCTGTTCGCGATCACCGGGCTCGGCGTCCAGGGACTGCCGCAGATGCGTTTTGCCGGCTGAGCATGCAACGAAAGGAAAAGAAAACATGGTGACGAGGCTCGAGAAAATCTGGAGCGATGGGGGTGCCGCGGTCAATGGCTGGCTTTCGATCCCGAGCAGCATCACGGCCGAGCTGGTCGCACGCCAGGACTACGATTCGATCGTGGTCGACCTGCAGCACGGGCTGATCGACTACCAGACCGCGATCACGATGATGCAGGCGATCAACGCCGCAGGCGACGCCACCGTGATCGCGCGGCCGCCCTGGAACGAGCCCGGCATCATCATGAAATGCCTGGACGCGGGCGCCTGGGGCATTCTCTGCCCGATGGTCAACAACCCCGCCGACGCCGAGGCTTTCGTCGGCGCCTGCCATTATGCGCCGAAGGGGTATAGGAGCGTCGGTCCGACCCGCGCCATGAGCATCTTCGGGCCGGACTACATCAAACGCGCCAACGACCATGTGATCACGCTCGCGATGATCGAGACCGTCGAAGCCTTCGAGAACGTCGAGAAGATCGCGAAGACGCCGGGCCTCTCCGCCCTCTATATCGGGCCTGCCGACCTTGCCCAGTCCCTCGACTATCCGGTCCAGCTCGATCCCACCAGCGACGAGATGCTGGCGGCGATCGAGCGCATTCGCGACGCCGCGAAGGCCGCCGGCATCAAGGTCGGCATGCACTGCATGATGCCGGATTACGCCCGCGCCATGGCGTCCCGCGGCTTCGACTTCGTCACGCTCGGCAATGATTTCCGCATGCTGACCGCCGAGCTGCAGGCGCGCGTCGGCGCGTTTCGAAACGGCTGACCCGGATATCGGACGGAGAGCGCTTCGATGATGGACCTGGCGTTCGAAAAATTCGGCATCGGACAGCCGGTCGGCCGAAAGGAGGATCCGCGCCTGGTGTCGGGACGCGGCCGCTACACCGACGACATCGATCTGCCGGGCCAGACCCATGCCGTGTTCCTGCGCTCCCCGGCGGCGCATGGCGTCGTTCGCCGGCTGGATGTCGAACCGGCGCTCGCGTCCGAAAGCGTCCTGGCGGTGATCACCGCGGACGATCTCGCCGAGGCCGGCTATGGCCAGATCCGCTGCGCCCTGCCGCTCAAGAGCGCCGACGGCACGCCGCTGTTCGCGCCGCCGCGGCCGCTCTTTGCGACGGATCGCGTCCGCCATGCCGGCGAAATCCTGGCGATGGTGGTCGCCGAAAGCGAAGCGGCGGCGAAGGGCGCGCTGGAGCGGATCGACCTCGACATCGAGCCGCTGGCCGCGGTGGTCGACGTCGAGGCGGCCCTTTCGGACGAGGCGCCAAAGCTGCATGACGACCAGAGCAATCGCTGCCTGGACTGGCGTTTCGGCGATCACGAGGCGGTGGAACGCCTGTTCGCGGACGCTGCCCATGTCAGCCATGTCCGGCTCGAGAACAACCGGCTGGTGGTGGCCTCCATGGAGCCGAGAACCGCGATCGCCGCCTATGACGCCCTGGACGACCGGTTCACCTTCCACGCCGGCTGCCAGGGCGCCTTCGGCCTTCGCCAGGGGCTGGCCGGCCTGCTCGGCGTCGAACCGGATCGGGTGCGCGTGCTGACCGGCGACGTCGGCGGCTCCTTCGGCATGAAGGCGGCGCCCTATCCGGAATATGTGCCGATGCTGCACGCGGCGAAGACACTCGGCCGACCGGTGAAATGGCGGGACGCCCGGAGCGAGAGCTTCGTCTCCGACCATCAGGGCCGGGCGACAGTGATCGAAGGATCGCTGGCACTCGACGCGGACGGCCGCTTTCTCGCGGTCAAGGTCCGCCACGTCGCCGACATGGGCGCCTATCTCACCGCCTTCGGCCCGGCCATGCCGTCCGCCAACATGCAGAAGAATCTGCCGAGCCTCTATCGCACCGGCGCCATGGCGATCCGAACGGAATGCGCGTTCACCAACACCGTGCCGATCGGTCCCTATCGCGGCGCCGGACGGCCGGAGGCGAACTACGTGATGGAGCGGCTGATCGACCGCGCCGCGCGGGAAACCGGTCGCGATCCCGTCGAACTCCGACGCCGGAACCTGGTCCCGGCGGACGCCATGCCCTACGAGGCGCTCTCCGGGCTCACCTATGACAGCGGCGATTTCGAGGCTGTGCTCGACAAGGGGCTGGAGCTCGCCGCCTGGTCAGGCTTCGAGGAGAGGCGGCGGATCAGCGAAGCGAACGGCCGCCTTCGCGGACGCGGCCTCGCCTGCTATCTCGAAGTGACCGCCCCGCCGCGCGACGAGATGGGCGGCATCCGGTTCGAGCCGGATGGCAGGGTCAGTCTGATCACCGGCACACTGGATTACGGGCAGGGCCACGCCTCCGCCTTCGCGCAGGTGGTCGCGGACAGGCTAGGCCTGCCGTTCCAAAAAATCGACCTCGTCCAGGGCGACAGCGACGAGTTGATCGCCGGCGGCGGCACCGGCGGCTCGCGCTCGATCATGTCCAGCGGCAAGGCCTTCGTCGAAGCCTCCGCCGAGGTGATCGAACGCGGCCGGCCGCTCGCGGCAAGGCATTTCGAGGCCGCCGAGGCCGACATCCGCTTCGTCATCGGCGAAAGCGGCGAAGGCGTGTTCAGGATCGAGGGAACCGACCGCGAGATCTCGCTGCTCGATCTCGCCGCAGCGGCGCGGAGCATGGAGGTGCCGGGCGATGCCACCACTCCCCCGACCCTCGACGTCGCCCTGGTCTCCGAAGCGCCGCCCTCGGCCTTTCCCAATGGCTGCCATGTCGCCGAGGTCGAGATCGATCCCGAGACCGGCGGGATCACCCTCGACCGCTACGCCGCCCTCGACGATTTCGGCACGCTGGTCAACCCGGTGCTCGCCGAGGGGCAGGTGCATGGCGGCGTGGTTCAGGGCGTCGGCCAGGCGCTTCTGGAGCGCACGGTCTATGACGAAAGCGGGCAGCTCCTGTCCGGGTCCTTCATGGACTACGCCCTGCCACGCGCGGACGACCTGCCCGACATCGAGGTCGGCTTTCACCCGGTGCCGGCGAGCAGCAACCCGTTGGGCGTCAAGGGCTGCGGCGAGGCGGGCGTCACCGGCGCCCTGCCCGCCGTCATGAACGCGGTCGACGACGCGCTCGCCAGCGCCTCCGCCGGTCCGGTCGACATGCCGGCGACACCGGAACGAGTCTGGCGGGTGCTGAACGGTCGGCGTCGGGCATAAGCGAGGAGTTCATAATGCGCCGCATCGCACAGATCATCAGGATCAAGCCCGAGGCGATCGACGAGTACAAGCGAATCCACGCCGAGGTCTGGCCGAGCGTGCTCGCGACCATCCGGGCCTGCAACATCCGGAACTACTCGATCTTCCTTCGGGAACCCGAGAACCTGCTGTTCGCCTATTTCGAATATCACGGCGACGACCTCGCCGCAGACATGGCCAGGATGGCCGCCGATCCCGAAACCCAGCGCTGGTGGACGATCACCGATCCGATGCAGGCTTCCCTCGAAACCGTGAAGGAGGGCGAGTGGTGGGCGCCGGCTGAGGAGGTTTTTCACGAGGATTGATCGCCGGGCGCCCACGTCAGGCGGGATGTCGTTCGCTGCCTCAGCCCGCGGGCGGCATGGCGTCGAAAGCAGGGGGACCATCGGCGACACTGTCCCAGGAACGAAGCCGCTTCTTGTAGACCGTCGCCTGCGGCGAAAGGCCCTCGGACTGATCGAGGACGGCGGCGCGGATGGTGATCATGTTTGGAAAGCCACTGCTCATGCCGTGGGTCGAGGAGCCGCATTCAGGACAGAAATAGGTCGTGACCTGGTTGCCGCTGTCCGCGGTCCACTGGTAGCCTTTGGTTTCGCCGGTGATCTCGACCTTGTCGGTGTCGAACATGAGGTGAAAGGCGTGCCCGGCGCCGCTGGTCTTCTGGCAGCTGAGACAATGGCAGTTCGCGGTCATGTGGGGCTGGTCGGCGATCTTGAACGTGACGCCGCCGCAAAGACAGCTTCCCTGAAGCTGCATGCCGCCGTCGGTCATGTCGGGTCTCCCTCTGTATGTCGATGGTCGACGATGACGGATCGTCGCCACCGGCTTTAAAATCAAAAGTCACCCCACTCTGTCCGACTGACTTTTAAAATGCAAGTCACAAAATTCCGGCTAAGATGGGAAGCATGAGCAAGGAGAAAGCTGGAAAGGGCGCGCGGACGCGGCGCTCGGACTGCCCGGTCTCGAACGCGCTCGACCTGTTCGGCGATCGCTGGACGCTGGTCGTCGTGCGCGACCTCGCCTTCGGCAAGACGCGCTTCAAGGAGCTCGCCGAGGCGCCTGAGAAGATCCCGACCAACATCCTGTCGGACCGGCTGAAGCAGTTGGAGCAGGCCGAAGTCATCGAGCGTGTGGCTTACCAGGAGCGCCCGGTGCGCTATGAATACCGGCTGACGGAGAAGGGGCGCGATCTGGCGCCGGTCCTTCGCGCCATGGCCAGATGGGGCAGAAAACATGCGGGTGAACGATGAGCGGAGATGACCGTTCCGAGAACAGGGTGATCGTCGTCGGCGCCGGCATCGTCGGTGCGTCGATCGGCTACCATCTGGCGCGCCGCGGCGTCGAGGTTCTGATCGTCGACCGGACGGGCGTCGCCGCCGGCGCCACCGGCAAGTCCTTCGCATGGATCAACGCCCATCACTTCAAGGACGAACGCTATCATCGCCTTCGCTATCAGAGCCTTTCGGAATATCACCGGCTCGATCGCGAGCTCGGCGGCGCGCTCGGCATCTCCTGGTGCGGCGCACTTTCCTTCGATGCGCTCGGCGAGGCTTTCGATCGCCGCCTCGAAGGCTTCCGGCGGCTCGGCTATCCGGCCGAGGTCGTGTCGCACAACCGGTTCCGCGAGCTCGAACCGAACTATGGTCATGCACCGGGCCGCGCACTGCATCTGCCGCTCGAAGCCGCGATCGAACCGACGGCGGCGACCGCAGCGCTGATCGAAGGCGCAGAGCGAAAGGGGGCCGGGACGCTTTTCGGGGCCGAGGTCAGAGCCCTTCGCCGCGAGCAGGGGCGCATCACCGGCATCGAAACCACCGATGGGACCATCGCTGCGAGGCGCGTCGTGGCGGCGGCCGGCGTCGGCGCCGAGGCCCTTCTCGAAACCGTCGATGCTGCGCTTCCCATGGTCAACAGACACGGCGTCATGCTGCACAGCCGGCCGGTCGAGCCGACGCTCGACCACATCATCTGGGGCGATCGCATTCACCTGAAGCAGCAGCCCGACGGCCGCCTGGTGATCGGCGAAATCTTCAGCGAAGCCTGGAAAGAGCGCGACCCCGAAGTGATCGCGAAGGAAATGCTCGCCGACGCGCGGCGCCATCTGCCGGACGTCGACCTGGTGATCGAACGCACCACCATCGGCCTTCGCCCGATTCCGAAGGATGGCATGCCCGTGGTCGGGCCCGCGGACGGCGCCGACGGCCTCCACGTCGCCGTGATGCACAGCGGCGTCACGCTGGCGCCGATCGTCGGCCGCATGGCCGCGGACGAGATCATCGACGGCGTCGCCTTCGAGACGCTTTCGCCCTATCGCTTGAGCCGGTTTCGAGGAACCGCTACGAAGGCGGTCTCGACATGATCCACGGAGACGATCCGGACGCCATGCACCCGAGCAAGAAATGGAGCTCCTACGCTTCGTCGCTGGCCGTGCTGGCGCTATTGGCGCTCGCCGTCATGCACGTCGCGGGCTTCGCCACGCCGACCCTCAGCGTGTTCGTGATGGGCTGCATCGTCGCCTCCGGCACGATCGCCTGGCTGGTTCAGGCCAAGCAGCCCTGCCCCGACTGCGGCCGGCTCTACGGCTACCGCTTCCGCTTCGTCAACGCCCGCATCTGCCGCCATTGCGGCGGCGAATTCCAGCTCTAGGTGGCATGGGTGGCGTGGCCACCTCATCGGGTTGAGACCGCCTTCGATGAACGTGTTGCTCATATCCGCGGTATGCGGTCCTTTCCCGGGATGAGAAGGGGAATGTGGTGGCGGGTGGGGGCGGATCGATGACGGCGTCTGTGATCGCGGCGAAGAGGGCGCTCGCGCTCGAGCTGATCGAAAAGGCCTTCGCCGAGCGTCGGCGGCCGGCGGTGATGAGCGACTCCAGGCAGCTTTCCGATGTCGAATATGACGAGGTGATGAGCTTCGAAGGCCTGGACTGGCGCGAGGTCGACTTCGATCTGGTGGAGCGCTCGGCGGACGCGGTCTTCTGGTTCTCGCCCGAGGCGTTTTGCTACTACCTTCCGGGCCTGCTCGCCGCCGGGATCGAGGCCGATCGCACCGACAGCAACGCCTATGACGCCCTCGTCGGCATGCTCGACCACAGTCCCGAGCCCGACTATTGGGACGATTTTTTCCGGCCGCGCTGGACGCTACTCACCGCCCTGGAGATCGATGCCGTGGCCGCCTGGATCGACTGGCTCGCCCTGAAGGAACCCGACGTGGCCGGCGGCGACATCCGGACCAGAACGCAGGACACGCTGACCCTGCTTCGCTGGACCAGGGAAGGGATCGTGTAGGTCTTACACCTTCACCCGCGCCATGGTCGGATCGTAGAAGGGCCCGAGCTGCGCGATCGCCGGCACGCGCTCGGCGGCGACCTCGATCTCGTAGCTCCCCCCCACGACGAACTCTCTTGTCACGCCACTTGCGGCCCGCAAGTAGCCCATGCCGAGGGAGGCGTCGATGCGGTGGCCGTACATGCCCGATGTGATCGAGCCGATCAGCTCGCCGTCCCGGTAGATCGGCTCCTCGTGATAGAGATTTTTTGCACTGTCCCCGAGCTTGAACTGGACCAGACGGCGCTTCGGGACGCCGGCCTCCCGTTGACGGAGGAGGGCGTCCCTCCCGAGAAAACCGCCGGGCTTGTCGAAGGCGACGGCGAAGCCGAGGCCGGCTTCGAGCGGCGTGTCCTCGTCGCCGACGTCGTGGCCCCAATGACGATAGGCCTTCTCCATGCGGCAGGCGTTCATGGCGTGATAGCCGGCCTGCGTCAGGCCGAAATCACGCCCCGCCTCGCCGAGGCGCTCGTAGGCGTGGGCGGCGAATTCCGCGGGGATGTAGAGCTCGAAGCCGAGCTCGCCTACATAGGTGATGCGGCTCGCGCGAACGCGCGCATAGCCGATCTCAATCTCCTTCGAGGTCGCGAAGGGAAAGGCGTCGTTCGAAAGATCTTCGCCGCTAAGGTCTTCGAGCAGCGCCCTGCTGTTCGGCCCCATCAGCCCGAGCATCGGCAGGCCGGAGGTGACGTCGACCGCGGCGCAGCGCGTGTCGTCGGGAATGTGGCGCTTCAGCCAGGCGAAATCCCGCGTCTGGCCTGCGGCCGTGGTCACCACCAGAAACTCGGTCTCCGAAAGCCGCGTGACCGTCAGATCCGCCTCGATCCCGCCCCGCTCGTTCAGCCACTGCGTATACACCACAGTACCCTGTGGACGGTCGACTTGATTGGCGCAAATCCTCTCAAGGACGGTGCAGGCGTCAGGACCCGTCACCAAAAACTTCGAGAAGGACGACTGGTCGAACAGGCCGACGGCGTCGCGCACGGCACGGCACTCGGCGGCGGTGTGCTCGAACCAGTTCTGGCGGCCGAAGCTGTAACGATAGACCGGCTCGACACCGTCCGGCGCGAACCAGTTCGGGCGCTCCCAGCCGGACTGCTCGCCCATGACCGCACCTGCACGCACCAACGCCTCATGGAAGGGGGAGCGCCTTGCACCGCGAGCACTCGTGTACTGATAGAACGGCCAGTGCATCGCATAGAGCAGACCGAGCGCTTCGGTGGTCCGGTCATGAAGATAGCGTTTGCCGGACTGGAAGGGCTGCATGCGCCGGATGTCGACGTCGATCAGGTCCATCGGCGGATGGCGATCGCGGATCCAGTCGGCGAGCACCTTGCCGGCGCCGCCCGAGCTTTGAATGCCGATCGAATTCAGACCGCATGCGACGAAGAGATCCCGAACCTCGGGCGTTTCGCCGAGGAGATAGCGGTCGTCCGGCGTAAAGCTCTCCGGGCCGTTGAAAAAGGTCTGGATGCCGGCATCGGCGAGAACGGGCATGCGCTCGACCGCCATCTCCAGGATCGGCTCGAAATGGTCGAAATCTTCGGGGAGAGTCTCGAACTCGAAGTCGGCGGGGACACCGTGCATCCCCCAGGGCTTGGCGACCGGCTCGAACGCGCCCAGCAGGATCTTGCCGGCGTCCTCCTTGTAATAGGCGCACTCGTCCGGCACGCGCAGCACCGGCAGATCCTTCGCCAGCCCTTCGATCGGTTCGGTGACGATATAGAAATGCTCGGCGGCGTGCAGCGGCACGCTCACCCCGATGTCCGCCGCCAGCGTCCGCGACCACATGCCGGCGGCCAGCACCGTCGTGCCCGCCCTGATCTCCCCTTCCGCGGTGCGGACGCCGACCGCCCTGCCCTGCTCCACCAGGATTTTTTCGACGCCGATGTTCTCGAGAATGCGGGCGCCGCCCATGCGCGCACCCCTGGCATAGGCCTGGGTGGTGTCGATCGGGTTGGTCTGGCCGTCCTTCGGCAGAAAGACACCCCCGACCGCGCCATTCAGGTTCAGCATCGGGTAGAGCGCCTGGATCTCGGACACCCCGAGAATCTCCACCTCCAGGCCGAAATTCCGGCCCATCGACGCGCCGCGCTTCAGCTCCTCCATTCGCTCGTCGTTCAAGGCGAGTCCGATCGCGCCGTTCTGCTTGAAGCCGGTCGCCTGCCCGGTCTCGGCCTCCAGGGTCTGGAACAGTTCGGAGGTGTATTTCGCGAGCTCGGTCATGTTGCGGGTGGCACGCAGCTGGCCGACCAGGCCGGCGGCATGCCAGGTCGTGCCCGACGTCAGCTGCTTTCGCTCCAGGAGCACGACGTCCGTGATGCCGATCTTGGTGAGATGATAGGCGATCGAGCAGCCGATGATGCCGCCGCCGATGATCAGCACGTCGGCGCGCGCCGGCAGATCCCTGGCCATGTCCCCTCTCCCGCTTGCTACCCGGTTCCGACCGCCGTCGACGACATCGTCCCCGCAGCGCCCACCCGACCGGATTGAACCACGGCCGTGGCCTCGGCGTTAACCTTTTCTTACCCCCGCCGTCCTTATTGTTCATCCGGTCCATGCGATCGTGGTTATCCTGGCCGTGCCCTCATTGTTGGCGGGCGGGCGGAGTCCCAGGATCGCATGGACCGCGAAGAAAAATAGCGCTGCGAGGTTAACGTCGAGTTACGCCTGCAGCGGGCAAATACGTGTTGCGGGTTGTTTCTTGACTGCGCTCGGGATCGAGATTATCGGCAATTCTGGCTCAGATTATTTGACACCATAATTTGGCTTCAACTGTGAATTCTCCACCGGCCAAAGCCGGTGGCTTCAGGTTACGGCTCAAAGCCGGATCGGTCCGCCATTCGGCAGACTCCACAGGACATCGAAGTTGTCGTCAGGTTCTGGTGGCGTCTGGTTCTTGATGTACTCAAGCCAGACCTCATCCGTGACAACGCCAACATCCCCACCAAAAACCTGATATCGTTACTTCGTCATCCACACGATGTGGTACTTGCAATCCCAAACTGTGTGGCTGCCGCGCTTGTAGCTCTCCATGCCTGCATTCCACATGGATCATCGAGCAATCCCATGCCGGCTAAAGCCGTGGGGTTTACAGATCCCCTATCGGGGACTCTAAATGGGTATGACTGAGAGCGGATTATCTGCGACGGACTCACATTGCTGAGACTGGAATCAACCCGGTAGACCATCATCCGAAAAGATGGCGCCTAACCGATCTCGAATTCGATTGGATCAACGGGAATGCCCCCGGAGGAGCGCAGGCATTCTGCGAGTTCATCAGCAAACCGGTGTGCAAAGTTCTCATGCTCGGAGTTGGGCTTAGAAAAGTAGAGATCGCCCGTGATGTCCTGATTTGTATCCAAGGCTGCAGCGATGTTCAGGACTTCTTTATGATACTGAATCCAATGCCCAAGCTCATGGAGCAGTGTCCGACACAATAGCGTGCTGCGCACTGCATGGGTTGAGAGTGATGCCTCAAAATATCGCCTGGTGCCGTTGAACACATGCCCATCGGCACGCAGGCGACTCAGTTCTGCACGATCGTCCAACATCATGTGTTTCGGCCAGCGAAGGTCTGCACGAACCTCAAGGGCTTCAAGAACGATCGCCGTTCGCTCATGGCGACCAGAATCTAGCAAAGTGGAGTAAGCGCCCCCCTGACAGGCTTAAGCTGTCGCTGTTTGCGTGTCGGCTGACGAATTTCCACACGACTGCCTGCGAGGGTCTTGGAACGCTCGGGGCCGCAGCCCTCAACACCTTCAAGGTTTCCTGTGGGCAACAAACATAGCTGAACCCGTCTCGTAGCGACCCATAAAGCAATTTCAGGTCGGAGCGACCGATCTTCTCCTCGGTGAGGTAAGCCGGGTCAACGTGCTCTTAGTAGAGCGAGATTTCGCCATGTCGGTCCATCCAGGTTTCCGGAATGCGCATGTCATTCGGTTTTCGATGGCCTGACGAAGGCGTTCCGATCTTCCGAATGCGTCGTTCAGGCTGCCATGTCGGAGATAGGGCTTGCCTACACCAAACTGCATTTGTTGATCCACAAGAAAAATGGACGGCTTTCTCGCAGCAGCCTCTCAGCCGCCGGGCGCGCCTTGGGTGTTGACGTAGAGCGCGTAGAGAGACTGGCTCGCGGCCATGAACAGGCGATTTCTGGCGCGGCCGCCGAAGCAGACGTTGGCAGAGCGTTCCGGCAGGCGGATGCGGCCGATGGCCGTACCGTCGGGGGCGAACACCATGACGCCGTCGAGCGCCTCGTCGCCCATGCCCCAGCCGCACCAGAGATTGCCGTCGACGTCGCAGCGCATACCGTCCGGCGTGCCGCCCGGGCCGGCGTCGATCAGCACGCGCCGGTTCGCGATCGTCCGGCCATCGTCGCCCACGTCGCAGGCAAGGATTTTCCGGTGCGGTTCGCCGCGGCTCTCGACGACGTAGAGGAGACGCTCGTCCGGCGAGAAACAGAGACCGTTCGGGCCGATGATGCCATCAGCGACCCTCGTGACCTCGCTTGTCTCGCCGTCGATCCGATAGACCGCCTCGGCGAGTTCCGGCTCTGACTTGTGACCCTCGTAATGGCCGAGAATGCCGAACACCGGATCGGTGAACCAGATCGAGCCGTCGGACTTCACCACCACGTCGTTCGGCGAATTCAGCCGATGGCCTTCGATGCGGTCGACCAGTGTCTCGACGCCGCCGTCATGGTTCGTGCGCGTCACCCGCCGCCCGCCATGTTCGCAGGTGACGAGCCGGCCCTGGCGATCGCGGGTGTTGCCGTTGGCGAAGTTCGAGGGTGCGCGAAACGTGCTGACCCGCCCGGTCGTCTCGTCCCATTTCAGGATTCGGTCGTTCGGAATGTCGCTCCAGAGCAGATGGCGGGCGTCCGCGATCCAGACCGGTCCCTCCGACCAGCGGCATCCTGTGTAAAGCCGCTCGACCGCGGCATTGAAGATCCGGTATTGGTCGAAACGGGAATCGAGGCTTTCGATCAACGGATCGGGATAGCGGGGATGGTCGCGCCAGCCGGCGCTCGCGGGGTGATGTCTCGTCACGTCGTCATGCTCCTCTCCCTCACGCGGCCCGGCGCCTGTGCCCAGGCTCATTTTCCCCACGTCCGTCGATCGCCGGCAAGTGTTTTCACATTATGTTCACGATATTTTAACCCCATCATCCGATGGTGAGGATCAGGTCCATGCGACCATGAGAGTCCGAAGCACGCTTCCCTCCTCGAACGGCCTCACGGACTTCCAGGATCGCATGGACCAGGGTGCCATGGTGACAGGACCTGGTTGAAGAAACCTTAGGTTCCGTTGGCATTTCGCATGATCTTTTCTGACTGTCTGATTTATTGACATGGATAGTCAGAGAGATGGCCAATGCCGGCACCGCGTTTTCGGGACGATCAGTGGAACCGGATTCATCAGATCCTTCGAGACCATCCGGGGCTTTATATTCGCCAGGAGGCGGCGGCTCGTCGGTTCGTTGGAAACGTTCTTTGGATAGCGGGAGCCGGTTGCGCTTGGCGATTGCTGCCCGAGGAACCATTCCTCGCCAACACGGTTCGGTGCGTCGCGTTGGCGATTGCTTTTCGCCCGAGGAATACGGCGCCTGGAACAGCATCTACAAACGTTTCGCCCGCTGGCAGGAGAAAGGCGTGTGGCGGGCGTTGCTCGGTCGGCTGAACGAGGATGCCGATCTTGAGTGGGTGATGCTGGACAGCACGGTGGTGCGGGCTCATGCTTGCGCGGCTGGCGCAAGAAAGATGCGATCAACGGTGATCAAGCTCTTGGCCGCTCTCGTGGCGGCTTTTCCAGCAAGATCCATGCTGCCGCCGACGCGCTTGGCAACCCGCTGCGTTTCCGGCTGACGGCCGGCCAGAAGGGTGATGCGCCGGAGGCATCGGATCTCATCGATGGCATTGATCCGGAGGCTATTTTGGCCGACCGCGCCTATGACAGTGACGCGCTGCTCGAGAGGATCGGATCCGTGGGTGCTGCAGCCGTCATCCCGCCTAACCCAACTCGCTCAGGCCGACGGAAAACCGATCGGTGGCTCGACAAAGAGCGCCACAAAATCGAGATCATGTTCGGCTTTCTCAAGCACTATCGCCGTGTCTTCGCGCGCTTTGACGAGCTCGCCAAACGATATCTCGCCTTCGTACACTTCGCCGCCGCATGCCTGCTCTTGCGATGAAACGTCAACAGAACCTAGCGCTGGATAGGCAAACCAGGTCACCGACATCGACACAATTGCGAAAACGGTCATTGCCCAGACGGGTCGGCATTGTTGATGCGGGGACCAAACATGGCGAGAAGCGGGCCCGCTTGATGCATTTTCGGCGAGCTATAGGCAGCAGCGTGATCACCACATCTGCCCACCGAAGTCGTACTACACCGGCGGGCAGATATGTTGGTCGAGCTGCTTCAAACGGCGTGCTGACGATGGCCAGACACCACGCCCCCGGAAGCAAGGACGAACTCAAGAGCAATCTCGTGTCCTATATGAGGAGCCTGCAAAAACGCCCGGCCAAAGTCAGAACTTTCTTTCAACCGCCGACAGTACGCTACGCAGCGTAACGCCCCAAGTGATACCTATTTGATGCGCGGGTTAGCAGAAGGTCACCAGGTCTCGATCTCACCCCTGTCGACGACCCGGCCGGACGGGAGGATTGATGTCATCACGATCACCCGATCGCGGCCGATGCCGAAGCGTTCGGCGAGCGCATGGGCGAGGCCGAGCTGCAGGGCGTCGATGCGATCGTCGGGCCAGAGCGACGGCAGATGCAGCTTCGCGGCGAGATCGTAGGGTGCGCCGCTCTGCGCGCCGGCCTGCGTAAAGGTCACGGTCATGTGCTCTGCGGAGACGCCGCTCGCCTCGCTCCAGGCGGTCGTGAAATCGGCGAGTTCATCACGGTCAAGCCGCAGGTCCGGGGCGATGGTCACGTCAGCGATCGGCATCGTCCACCGCCTCTTTTTTCACTTGTCGGCACGCCGTCGTGGCCGCCTGATCGACCGCGCTCCGATCCGCGCTCAGCACCACACCGAACAGTGCTTCCGCCCGGTCCGGCGTGTAGTAGCCGAGCCTGACGTCTTCGAGCACCGCGCCGGCGTCGCGCTCGAACGGATCGCCGTAACCGCCGCCGCCGGGGGTGCCGACATCGACGCGGTCGCCGGCGGCGATGGGGATGTCCTGGTCCTTGGAGAGATGGGGCGGCACATAGGGCTCGCCGTTTCGCCAGACGGTCACGCTGTTGGGCATGCCGTCTTGGCCGCCGAGCGCACCCTGCGGGCCGAAACGGCCGTGGTCCATCACGAAGGAGGCCCTTGCCTCCCCGCGCCTGAGTTCGATGCTGTAATCGACGCCGAAGCCGCCTCGGCGCCGGCCGGCACCGGCCGACGCTTCACGGAGCGCGTAGCGGCGGTAGAGCACTGGGAACAGCTGTTCCATCACCTCGATCGGCGGGGTCTTGGAGATGCCGATGGTGGAGCAGCCGTTGGTCAGGCCGTCGTGATCGGCATGACCGCCGTAGCCGCCGCCGGTGAGCTGGTACATGACGAAATCGCGCCCCTTCGCCGGGTCGTGCCCGCCGAGGGCGAAATTGCCTGATGTCCCGGCCGGCGCCGCCGTGACCCGGTCGGGCAGAACCGGTGCCAGGGCGGAAAAAACCGCTTCCGCGATGCGCTGCGAGACCTCGGCGGCGCAGCCCGAGACCGGACGGGGATATCTTGCGTGCAAAAAGGTGCCGTCGGGGTCGAGGACGTGCAACGGCTCGAAGGCGCCGGCGCTGATCGGCACGTCCGGGAAGATGTGGCGCATCGCCAGATAGACGGAGGACTGGGTGGTCGCGAGCACCGAGTTCATCGGGCCCTGGCAGGGCGGGCTGGACTTCGAAAAGTTGAAAAAGAGATCGCCGTTCTTCTTCTCGATCACGAGGTCGATGGTCAGCGGCCGATCGACCACGCCGTCGCTGTCCACATAGGCGACGCCGTGATGACACCCGTCCGGGATCGGCGCGATTCTCGCGCGCATCTGGGCCGCGGCGCGGGTTCGAAGTTCCCTGATCGCCTCTCCGACCATGTCGACGCCATAGCGGGCAAGCAGCGCCTGCAGGCGTGACTTGCCGACGGAGAGGGCGGCGGCCTGAGCCTTGATGTCGCCGATGCGCTGGTCCGCGACCCGGATATTGGAGCGGATGATCGAAAAGATCTCGGGATCCATGACGCCGCGCTTGAACAGCTTCACCGGCGGCAGGCGAAGGCCCTCCTGCTCGACCGCCGTCGCGTTCGCGGAGAAGCCACCCGGCACGGCGCCGCCGATATCCGGCCAGTGGCCGGTGTTCGAGAGCCAGCAGAAGATTTTTTCGCCGACGTAAAACGGCTTCGCGAAGCGGACGTCCATCAGATGGGTGCCGCCGAGATAGGGGTCGTTGACGATGTAGACGTCGCCTTCCTCCGGCGGCTGGCAGCGGCCGTCCCGGATCATCTCGATCAGGGTGCGCGTCGAGAACTGCATGGTCCCGACGAATACCGGCAGGCCGAGCTGGCCCTGGGCGATCAGCGCGCCGTCGACGGCGTCGTAGATGCCGTCCGAGCGATCGTCCGCCTCCGCGATCACGGGCGAGAATGCCGCGCGGGAAAAGGCGAGGTCCATCTCGTCGCAGACCTGCTGCAGACCGTTCTGGATCACCGCAAGCGTAATGGGGTCCAACGTGGACATCGTTTACTTTGGCTCCAGCATCACGATCAGGTTGCCGTCGCCGTCGCTGGTGACGCGCTGGCCGGGCTCGATGACGATGGTGGTGTCCATCTGCTCGACGATCGCGGGGCCGGTGAAGGCCGCATCGATCGGCAGGCGGTCCCGTGAGTAGATCGGCGTCTCCACCCACACTCCCCCGAACCAGACCGAACGGTCCCCGCTCAGAGCCTCGACAAGTCGAGGAGCCCGGCCACCGGGTTCGATGAGGTTCGAAATATCGACGGGCGTGCGCCGGCCGATCACCGTGCTGTTCAGATTGACCAGGTTGGCTCGGATCTCCGGGAGCTCCACGTGGAAGCGCGCGAAATAGGCGTTTTCGAACAACCCTTGCAGCGTCGCCCAGTCGATGTCCGAGGATGGCAGGGTGACGGTCAAAAGATGGGTCTGGCCGATGAACTGCATGTCGGCGGTGTGGAGAATGTCGATGCGCTCGACATCGATCGGCTCCGCCTCGATAGCCGCCCTGCCCTCTTCGATCTGGCCTTCCAGAATCGACGTCACCTCGGCCATGTCGACGGCGTCGAGGGGGCGGTTCAGGGTCCGGACGAAATCGTTCCTGAGGTCGGCGACTACACAGCCGAGCGCGTTGGTGATGCCGGGGCGCGCCGGAATCAGCACCTTCGGAATGCCGAGCTCGGCGGCGAGTGCCGTCGCGTGCAGCGGTCCGGCGCCGCCGAAGGCGAACAGGGCGAAGTCGCGGGGATCAAGGCCTTTCGAGACCGAGACCATGCGGATGGCGCCGGCCATTCTCATGTTCGCGATGGTGAGGATGGCACCCGCCGCCTCGTCGACGTCGAGGCCGAGCGGAGCGGCGATCTTTTCGGTGATGATGTTTCGAACGTCGTCCAGCGCGACACTGCCCTCGACCGCCAGCAGCTTTTCCGGGTTCAGTCGGCCGAGCAGCAGGTTGGCGTCCGAGATGGTCGGCCGTTCGCCGCCGCGGCCATAGCAGATCGGGCCGGGATCGGCGCCCGCACTTTCCGGGCCGACCTGAAGGAGGCCGGCATCGTCGATCCAGGCGATCGAGCCGCCGCCGGAGCCGATGGTGCGCACGTCGACCATCGGCAGATGCACGGGCATGGCGTATTCGATCTCGAGCTCGTGGCTGACCGCCGGCACGCCGTCCCTGATGACGGCGACGTCCGACGACGTGCCGCCCATGTCGTAGGTGATGATGTTTTCCTGTCCGGCGCGCACGGCGGTGTAAGCGGCGGCCATGACGCCGGAGGCCGGGCCGGACATCACCGTCTTCGCCGCCTCCTCCGGTGCCGTGCGCGCCGAGACCATGCCGCCATTGCCGTTGACCACCAGGAGATCGCGGGAAAAACCCCTGGCGGCGAGTTCGGTCTGCAGGCGATCGAGATAGCGAGAGAGAATTGGCTGCACCGAGGCGTTCACGGCGGCGGTGACGCCGCGTTCATATTCCCGATATTCGGAAAGCAGCGCATGGCCCGTTGTGATGTGGCCGTTCGGCCAGATGTCTTTCGCGATCTCGGCCGCGCGCCGTTCATGGGTCGGGTTGGCATAAGCGTGCAGGAAGTGGATGACCAGCGCCTGGCAGTCCCGTTCAAGAAGAACCCTACAGGCGCCGCGCACGGCGTCTTCGTCGAGCGGCGTCAGCACTTCGCCCGCAGCGTCCATCCGTTCCGACACCTCAAGGCGCAGGTCGCGCGGGATGATCGGACGGAAGACGCCGGTCATGCCGTAGGGCTGCGGCCGGGTGCGCCGGCCGAGTTCGAGAATGTCGCGAAAGCCCGCCGTGGTGATCAGGCCGGTCTTCGCGAGTTTCCGCTCCAGCACGGCGTTGGTGGTGGTGGTGGTGCCATGGACAATGACGTCGATGCCGGCGATGTCGTCGGTCGCGGCGGACAGCGCATTCAGCACGCCGAAAGCCTGGTTCTCGAGTGTCGTCGGTTTCTTTTCGAGATGCACCCGGTTGTCGCGGTCCAGCAGCACCAGATCGGTGAACGTGCCGCCGACATCGACGCCAGCGATGGTGCTCATGGTGGAGTTGGAATCGGTCGTCGATGTCATCAGGACATCAAGACCGGGTCCACGAGTTTAGGCAAGAGCTACCTTCGACGTGATGATTTCGCTGTATCCCTCTGCCGCCGAGCGATGCAACAGCATGCCGCCTACCCTCTCGCCGTCGCCAGCTTGAAACTTGCGAACAGGAAAAAAAACAGCCGAGCAACCTTCACCAGCTGCCGGACTTCGTCGAGTTGCGCAACTGCATCCTTGCTGTCAATCGGCGTGGAACATTGACCCCCTATCCGGAGTGCACCCCTGACTCGTCATCTCATGTCGGCTTTTTCTTTCCTGATCCTACGTGAGGGTGATCCGGCGATGATGACCCGACAGGGATTTGGCTTGGTCTGTGTGCATGTCCATGCGAGACGCCGGGTGATGGTGTCGGGATCGTAGCGCCGGTCGAAGCGGCAGGCGAAGCTGGCGAGATAACGCCCGGCATGCTTCGGACTGACATGGTGATCGGTGCCGGTGATCGCCGTCTTGATGTTGCCGGGCACGGTGTCGACCCATTTGAAGGGCGCCCATTGTGCCGCCCTTCGGCCTGAACCGGTGCGCATCGGGAAGTGATCGACGTCCGCCCCGGTGACCGCCGGCCAGCAGGACAGACCGTCGCCGACCGCGCTGCTCCCGGGTTCGATTTCGGCCTTGGCGAAGCGTTCCACCCCCTTCCCGCGAAAACCCTTGACGGTCTTCAGCCGGATTCGCCTCGGACGGCGCTCGATCGTGGTCCCGCTGCAGCGATGAAGGGCGTTTTGCCAGCCGCGCCGCGGCCGCGCCTGCCGCCGGAGCGGGCACCGCCGGGACAGGCGTCGTCCATCCCGACCCCGCCCCTGCTCCGGCTGACGTGGCAGATCGCCGGGAACCAGACCTTCGGCGGAAGCCTGGTGCTGTGAAAGATCGTGCCGGCGGTGACCGATACCCGATGCTTGCAGCGACGGCATTGCGGCTTCGCGCGCTTTTTCAGATGGCAATGACCGCCATGACCGCAGGACGGACAGGACCACCCTGCCCCAGCGCCATTCGAACAACGCCGCCCGGCATTGCTCCTCACGGCCATAGGCTTCCTGAAACGCCATCCCACTCAGACCCCTGGTCCGCCGACCGAAGCCTTCAATGTCGCTCATCGGTGATCTCCTCCCGCAAAAAACACGGCAAAACTCGGCACAAAACAGGAGGACTCTCACGCAGGATCAGGAAATCGTATAGTCGCCTCCGGCACCGGCTGCTCGTCTTCAGTGCCCCACGAACTGAGCCACCATTTAACGTCGTCACCGATCGCAAATGGCCCACCAGCATCAGCTTGTGCCAAGGTTCCCGCAGGAGCTCGGCTCGAGGCCGAGATGATCGAAGAACGCTGGCCCGCCGACGGCAGTTGATCACCGCCCCCCTGACAGGTCTTGAGCAGGTCCGAGGAAGGTTCAATGAATTCATCTTCATCTGAGCCACACCAAGACCGGCCCCGTCACACTCTCCTTCCCAGATCATCTCCAGGACGTAGTCGTCATCGAGCCCGGTCTCGATATGATCGTTGGTTTCCATACTGCTCATGCGATTATTATAGCACAGTGGCGACCGCGCTGACTCGACGAGCCAAAGGTCAGCCTCTGAGCATAACTCAGGACAACCAGACCGCATTTTCTACACGGTGCTCGAAACGGTGTTCAAAATCAATTCTCGAAAGGGCGTTTCGTCTAACTTATTGATTTTATTGGTAGGCGCGCCGGGACTCGAACCCGGAACCCGCTGATTAAAAGTCAGCTGCTCTGCCAATTGAGCTACGCGCCCGCCCATCGGGACGACGTGATCATCACCATTCGTGCGACGAGGTCAAGATGACGAAGCGCCTCCTTGCAAAATCCGAGCCGATGTGGTCATCCATCCCTCTGATCGGCCTCGAAGCCTTCCTTGAAGTCCGAGAATGTGCCGTTCGCGATCGCGCTCCGCATCTCGCGCATGAGGGCCTGATAGTGATGAATATTGTGCCAGGTCAGCAGCATCGATCCCAGTATCTCCTTTGCTTTGGTGAGATGATGGAGATAGGCGCGGCTGTGGTCCGAGCAGACGGGACAGGTGCAGGCGGGATCGATCGGTGAGGGGTCCTCGGCGTGGCGGGCGTTACGCAGATTGAGGAAGCCGGACCGGGTCCAGGCCTGGGCGGTGCGGCCGGAGCGGGTGGGGAGCACGCAGTCGAACATGTCGATGCCGCGCGCCACGGCGCCGACCAGATCCGACGGCTTGCCGACACCCATGAGATAGCGAGGACGATCGGCCGGCAGCGCCGGCGCGCAGACCTCAAGCATGTCGAACATGATCTCCTGAGGTTCGCCAACGGCGAGGCCGCCGATCGCGTAGCCGTCGAAGCCGATGCCGACCAGGGACGCCGCGGATCGCGTGCGAAGGGCCGGATCCGTGCCGCCCTGAACGATTCCGAACAGTCCGTAGCCAGGGCGCTCCCTGAAAGCGGCGCGGCAGCGCTCGGCCCAGCGAAGGGAGCGTTCCATCGCGGTCGTCACCTCGCCGATCGGCGATTCCGCGGGCACGCATTGATCGAGCACCATGGCGATGGTGCTGTCGAGCAGATCCTGGATCTCGATCGACCGCTCGGGGGTGAGCTCGAAGCGCCGGCCGTCCAGATGGGACGCGAAGGTGGCGGCGTGATCGTCGATCTGGCGGAGTCCCTGCAGCGACATCACCTGAAAGCCGCCCGAATCGGTGAGGATCGGTCCGGGCCAGTTCATGAAGGCGTGCAGGCCGCCCAGCCGGGCGATGCGCTCGGCGCCGGGCCGGATCATGAGATGGTAGGTGTTGCCGAGAATGATCTGGGCGCCGGTGGCGCGCACCATGTCGTTGGTCATGGCCTTGACCGTGGCCGCCGTGCCCACCGGCATGAAGGCCGGCGTGTCGATGGCGCCGTGGGCCGTCTCGAGACGGCCGAGACGAGCGGCACCATCGGTCGTGCGAAGGTCGAAGGCGAGGGCGCTCATCACCTGCGCTCCGATGACGCTGCCGGTGAAAGCAGGCAGGCGTCGCCGTAGGAGAAGAAGCGGTAGCGCTGTTCCACGGCGTGGGCGTAGGCCGCCTTCATGCGATCAAGGCCGGAAAAGGCGGCGACCAGCATGAACAGCGTCGAACAGGGCAGATGGAAATTGGTCAGCAGCCGGTCGATCACGCGGAAGCGATAGCCCGGCGTGATGAATAGGCGGGTGTCGCCGGTCTGAGGGCGAAGGCGGCCATCGGCGTCGGCCGCGGCTTCGAGCGTGCGCAGCACCGTGGTGCCGACGGCGACCACCCGCCTGCCAGCGCCTCGCGCCTGATCGATCATGCGGACCGTCTCTGCACCGAGTTCGAAGCGCTCGGCATGCATGCGGTGATCGTCCGTGTCCTCGACGCGCACCGGAAGGAAGGTGCCGGCCCCGACATGCAGGGTCACGAAAGCGTGGCGAACGCCGCGATCGGCGAGCTTCGACATCAGCGCTTCGGTGAAATGGAGAGATGCGGTCGGCGCGGCGACGGCGCCGTCGCGTTCGGCGAACGGCGACTGATAGTCCCGATCATCCTCGGGATCGCGAGGGCCGGCGCGCTTGATGTAGGGCGGGAGCGGCATGCGGCCATGGCGTTTCAGCACCTCGATCAAGGCAGGACCAATCGTGGAGAAACGAAGCGCGATCTCGCCATGTTCACCGCGCTCGACCACCTCTGCGGCGAAGTCGGGCGCAAAGTCGATGCGGTCGCCGAGGCGGCATTTGCGCGCCGGCCTCGCAAAAGCCCGCCAGCTTCGATCGTCGATCGGCTGGTGCAGCGTGACCTCGATGCGCGCCTCGCCACGCCGGCCGTCGAGCCTTGCGGGCAGAACGCGGGTGTCGTTGAAAATCAGGAGATCGTCCTCGTCGAGCAGGTCCGGCAGATCGGTGACATGGTGGTCCCGAAGACCGTCGTCCTCGACCTGGAGCAGCCTGGCGCTCTCCCGAGGCCGGGCCGGGCGCTGCGCGATCAGATCCTTCGGCAGGGCAAAGTCGAACTCGGAGACGCGCATCAGCCGGCCACGGCACCGATCGCGTGGCAAAGGATCGTCATCGTCAACTCGTTCCAGACAGCATTCTCGAACCGCCTTCGGACCCTCGGGTCAGGAGGGCCGGCGGGTCGGTTGAACCGGCCGCGTCATATGGAGGCAAAAGACGCCGGTCGTCAAACCTTCCGGCCCGGACGGGGACAGTTTCGCGGCACCGAAGAGGTTCAGACGCCCTGGTACCGTTCACGGAGACGGGGCAGGATAGCCTTGGCGTAGAGATCGAGAAACCGCCGCTGGTCCGGGCCGGGCGCGTGAAACACCAGGCTGGTAAAACCGAGATCGATCGTCTCGGCGAGCTTTTCCAGATGCTCGTCCGGATCCGAGGAGACGATCCAGCGGCTGGCGACACGCTCGATCGGCAGCGCGTCGGCGAGGCGTTCCATCTCCACCGGATCCTCGATACCCATCTTCTCCTCGGCGGAAAGGGCGAGCGCCGCCCAGGGCCGGGTGGCCTGCCTCGCGTTCTCGATGTCGGGATCGAAGGAAACTTTCATTTCGATCGTGCGGGTGATGTCGTCGGGTTCGCGTCCGGCCGCCTCCAGCCCTTCGGCGACCTTGGGAAGCAGCGTTTCCCTGTAGAGTTCCGCGGGCTTGCCGCTGGTGCAGATGAACCCATCGGCGACACGTCCGGCGAGCCTGGCGGCGGTCGGCCCCGAGGCGGCGACATAGAGGGGAACAGGCGTTTCCGGTCGATCGTAGAGGGTGGCCTTTTCGGTCCGGTAATAGGCGCCCTCGAACGTCACACGCTCCTCGCTCCAAAGCCGCCGCATCAGCTCGATCGCTTCGCGCAGACGCCCGATCCGCTCCTTGAAGGGCGGCCACGCCATGCCGGTCGCCGGCACCTCGTTCAGGGACTCGCCGGTGCCCACGCCGATCAGGACGCGGCCCGGGTGCAGCGCGTTCAGCGTCGCCATGGCCTGGGCGACGATCGAAGGGTGGTAGCGAAAGGTCGGCGTGATCACGCTGGTGCCGATCCGAACCCTCGACGTGCGCTCGCCGAGGGCTCCGAGCCATGCGAAGGAAAACGGCGCATGCCCGTCGCTATGGCGCCAGGGCTGGAAATGGTCGCTCACCAGGACCTGATCGAACCCGACCTTTTCGGCATGGACCGCGAATTCCAGAAGCTCGCGCGGCGCGAACTGCTCGGCAGACGCTTTATATCCCAAAGTCAGCATGTGTTGTCCCAAGCCTCGAGCGAAGGACGGCGGTGACGGCCGGGACATGAAACTGCCGTCCCGGCCGACGACGGGCCGAATGTTCGCAGACGAGAGCCTTTTCCCTTCGAATGAAGTCGGCGTCGGCCCGCATTCCCTTCCGACCCTCCACAAGGCCCCTCTCACCAGGCGGTCGCGAGGGGTGCGGGCTTGTTCCGTGAAGTCGAAAAAAAACTCTAGCAGCGGAGGACGGGGAAAAGAAAGCCGTGCAAGGCCGGTTCAGCGCTGATGGACGCGCCAGCGCTCCACCACCTCGGCGACGAACGCCTTGTCGACCGGCGCCGCCCGCCAGACTTCGGAGAACCGAGCGGTCATGCTGCGCGGGCGCTGTTCCTCCGGCAGGCGGTCGAAGCGAATGCGCACGGGCATGGAGACGGCATCGCCGATCACCACGGCCTCGCCATTGCCGAGAAGCGGCAGGAAATCCAGAAGGCCATAGGCACTGTCGGCCACCGTTCCCTGGATGATCTGCTGATCGCGCAGGCTGGTGATGCGGAAGACGAAAGACGTGTTGCACTGGGAAAGGACGGTCGTCGCGAGCTCGGACGGTCGCTGGCTCACCAGGCAGAGCGACAGACCGTATTTCCGGCCCTCCTTGGCGATGCGCGCCATGGCATTCTTGGTCGGCTCGAAGCCGAGATTGGAATCCAGAGGCGCATAGCGATGGGCCTCCTCGCAGACCAGCAGAACGGGCTGTGCGCCGCGACTCCAAAGGGAGAAGTCGAAGGTCAGCCGCAGGATCACGGAGACGACGGCGTTGATCACGTCGGACGGCACGGCGGAGAGGTCGATGATGCTGATCGGCCGCCCGTTGCCGGGAATGCGAAGGATCTGGGAAAGGATGTCCACGAAATTGTCGCTGACGGTGATGCCGCCGAACATGAAGGAGAACCGGGGATCCGAGCTCAGCGAATCGAGGCGGTTCTTCAACCATTTATAGGGAACCAGGCTGCTCGGCTTTTCGAGTCTGCCGAGAGCATCGTCGATCAGACGCACGACATCGCTGATCCTGTAGGGGATCGGCGTATTGACCGTGATCGGCCGGCCGCTCGTGCGCTCGCCCTGGTAGAGATGCTTCGCTTCGGCGATCAGATCGTGCAGAAGGCCGGAGATCACCGCCCGGTCCGGCGCGCCATTATCGGCGCCGAACATGACCATGTCGATCTCTTCCGCGTTCAGGATCCAGTAGGGCAGCCGCAGACGATCGGTTCCGAGCATCTCCGCGCGATCACCGAAGGCCGTCTGGTATTCGTTATGCGGATCCAGCAGCACGATATGCGCATCGTGATGCTTGTCCAGCAGAGCCTGCAGGATCAGAGTCAGCGCACATGACTTGCCGCAGCCCGTGGTGCCGAGAATGGCGAAATGCCTGCCCAGCAGGCGATCGGGCTCGACATGGATCGTGCCGCTCCCCTGATCGTGCAGGGTACCGAGCGTGATGGCCGAATCATCGGGCCGGCCGTAAATCGAGCCGAGGTCGCTCTGACTGGCAGACCAGACGGCGTCGCCGAGCGTCGGAAAAGAGGAGACGCCATGGCGAAACCCACCGTCCGGGCCGGCCCTTTCGCCGATCAGTTCCAGCTCGGCGAGCCACGCTTCGCCGGGGTCCAGCGTCCGCGTCGGGTTGGGTACGGTGAGGCCCGTGACCAGCGCGTAGACGACCGACTCGGGGGTCTTCAGCTTGACCAGCGTCCCTTTCTGCAGACGGTTTGCGCTCTCGATCCGTTCCGCACCGTCCTGCTCTTCCCAGACCATGACGACATGGGAACCGGAAACGCAAACGACCCGGCCGAGCTGGAGGTCCTGTTCGCTCAACCCGAAAACTCCTCGATTTCGTCCAGCGAAGATCTCCGCCTTTTAGCCGAATTTGGTTAAGGATTCGTAAACCCTGGACCATCGATCCAGAATTGCGTTCTCGAGCGAACGCGTTCCCGCAGGCGGAAAGCCGCGGCCGGATGACGTCGCGAGACGCTCAGGCGACACTGCGCAGGCGGTCCAGCGGCCAGGGAGCGCTCGCCGTCCAGTCGGACAGATTCGTGCCGTCGATCGGCTCCGAGACCAGGAATCCCTGGACGATGTCGCAGCCGAGCTCGCGAAGGATATCGAGCTGAGCCTGCGTCTCGACGCCTTCGGCCACCACTTCCAGGCCGAGATTGTGGGCGAGATCGATGGTCGAGCCGACGATCACTTTGTCCTGATGGCTGGCGGTCATGTTTTCGATGAAGGATTTGTCGATCTTCAGCTCGTCGAGCGGCAGGCGGCGCAGCAGGGACAGCGAGGAATAGCCCGTGCCGAAATCGTCGATCGACATGCGCAGACCGAGGGCGTGCAGCTGCTCCAGCCTGGCCGTGGCACCGGCCGGATCGAGCATCACGGCGGTTTCCGTGAGTTCGAGAATGATTCGTGAAGGTTCGATGTCGAATCGCTCGAGCAGCGATTCCGTGAAGGCGAGAATTTCCCTCGAATGCAGGCTGCGCGGCGAGAGATTGAGAGCGAGGCTGGAGCTGAAGCCTTGATCCTGCCAGGCATGCAGGTTCTCCACGGTCCGTTCCAGGGTCCAGCGTGTGAACGGCACGATGTTGCCGCTTTCTTCGGCCTGCGGCACGAACTCGATGGGCGGGATCAGCCCGTGATCGGGATGGAGCCAGCGGGTGAGCACCTCGAAGGAGCAGATCGCGCCGGATCGGAGGTCCAGCTTCGGCTGGTAGACGAGCTCGAGCTGATCGTGCTCGATCGCCTGGCGAAGCCCGCCCGAGAGCACGAGGGTACGAATCGAGTTCAGATCCTTTGCCGGATCGTAGCATTCGATGCCGGTCGCATGGCGTTTGGCCTCGTACATGGCGACGTCGCCGCATTGCATCAGCTTCGAGCCGTCGTCGGCATCGTCCGGATAGCTGGCGAGTCCGATGCTGACGCCGATCTCGAGCGAGACGCAGCCGGCAAGCAGGAACGGATCGAGGAGAGCCTGACGGATGCGTCCGGCCAGCTCGCGGGCCTGGTTCTCGCCGTCAAGCTGGATGAACAGCACCGCGAATTCGTCACCGCCGAGCCTGGCGACCGTGTCGCCGTCGCGAACGCACTCGGCGAGGCGCTCGGCGACCAGGACCAGGAGCGCGTCACCGACCTGATGACCGAGGGTGTCGTTGACCTCCTTGAAACGATCGAGGTCGAGAATGGCGAGATAGACCTGCTGACCCGAGCGGCGCGCGGCGTGCAGGGCCTGATCCAGCCTGTCCTTGAGGAGCAGGCGATTGGGAAGACCGGTGAGCGAGTCGTGCAGCGCGAGATGCCTCAGCCTTTCTTCATGAGCCTTCGCCGCGGTGATATCGCGAAGGATCGCCATGGCCCAGGTCTGTCGCCCGATCCGGATCTTGCGCAGCGCCAGCTCGATCGGGCAGGTCGAGCCGTCGGGACGACAGGCCATGCCTTCGAGGCGTTCGGCCTTCTCGTCGGGGCCGGCGTGGATAGAGGGGCGAAAGCTGCCGAGATCCGGGAGAAGGCTGCCGATATGGCACCCGATGAGGTCCTCCCGCTGGCATCGAAAGAGCGTGCAGGCGGCGCCATTCGCGGTGCTGACCAGCCCGCGCTGATCGAAGGTCATGATGCCGTCGAAACTCTGCCCGACGACGCTGCTCATCAGTCTGTCCAGCTGGTGCAGCTTCGCGCGCTGGTCGAGAGCGATGTCGACGACATCGTCGGCCCTGCGGCTGGCCAGCATGGACGTGTAGCGTTGCAGCAGGGTCTGCCCGCCGGTGGATCGCTGGAGCGCGCGCATCTCGCCGGCTCCATAGGCTGGTGATCCCGTCGTCATCGGTCCATACTGCCCGATTATTATGAACGATCTGCTAACGCAGCGGGAGCCGACGGATCGAAAGGACGACATCTGGCAGGCTGCGGAAAACGTCCCGCGTCAGCCATCATGATCCTTTTCCGCAACCTGCTGACGGCAAGCGCGGCCGGCGTCTTTCCCGATCGACAGGCCGCATGGGGCTGTGGCAAGTTCCGTGCGCGGCGTGGCGGACGCCGGGGGGCGCAGCGATCGCTCCCGTCCATGCGGGTCGGACGGGCCTCATCCTTTTCTTCGACGACACCGATGCCCGGTGCGACGATTGACAGTGCCTGGACTGTGAGGACGCCGAAAATGCTGTTTCGAACGCTGATATTTCTTTCGGCCCTGACCGTGGCGGTCGCCGCCGGACCGGCGGATCGGGCGGCGGCCGAAGGGGAGCGGGCCACCGGCGAAACCCGGCAAGACGATGTCCAGAACGAGCTGAACCGTTATTTCGAGGACGATGATTTCGCCGGCGCCGAGGCGTTCGTCTCCTCCCTGGACGTGGACGAGAAAAAGAAGCGCGAGCTCCGCCGGCTGATCTCGACGACCAGGGCCGAGCGCGTGCTCGCCTACGCAAAGATCATCCGGGAATCGATCGCGGCGGCCGACATCGAAACCATGCGCCACTACAGCCGGCGGATGCAGCGGCTGACGTCGACATCCGGGAACGAAGGCGGGACCGCCGAGCCGGCCGATGCGCGGCAGGACCTGGCGGACGGCACGGAAGCTGCGGCGGGCGACGAGACCGAGCAGCAGACGACGGCCGATGTCGAGGAGGAAGCCGGACGGCCGATGGAACCGGAGGTGCGGCCGGCGGAGCCAGCGGCGGACCGCCGTGCCGCCGTCGAGCAGCACGATCAAGAGGTGAGCGACCTCCTGCGCCTCGGCCGCGAAGCAATCGCCGGCTACCACCTCACGGTCGCTCCCGAAGGCACGATGTCGGCGCTCGACGCGATCGATCGGCTCATGACCGTGGGCGGCGATGGCCGAGAGGCCGCGGCGGTCCTCGCCAGGCGCAGCCGGGACATCTATCGGACGCTGATCGAGCGGGATATCGAGCGCGGCCGATACGCCAAGGCGCGGATCTTCGTCGACCGCATGGCGACCATCGAAGACCATGCCGGCCTGTCATCGGCTCAGCTGGGCCGGCTCAGGGCGCGGATCGACGAGGCGGTGGCCGGGGAGCGCCACGAGCTGCTCCTCGGGCGGGCGTCCGAGCTTCGCGAACAGGGCCGGCTGGTGACGCCGGCCGGCGCCAGCGCGCTGAGCGCCGCGGCCGAAGCGGTCAGGCTCGGACATGATCCCGCGGCTGCGCGCAGCCTGCTGGACGGTGTGATCGCGGACCAGCGCCGGCGCGCCGACCGGCTGCAGGAGGACGGCCGTCCGGAAGACGCCGCGCGCGAGCTGCGGGCCCTGGCTGACGCTCTTCGAACGACCGAGATGGGATCGTCGGCGCTGCTGTCGGATCTCGAGGCGGAGGCCGCCGACATCACCCGCGCCGAGGCCTTGCCGATGCCCCCGCCCTCGCCTGCGCTGAAGCCCGGAACGGGGACGATCGGGACGATCAGCCGTTCGTGTTCGTCAACCCGTTCTGATCGCTGATCTCATCGGGCGCCGACGAGCCGTCCGGTGTCGAAGCTGTAGCGCAGCTCGGCGCGCAGGCGGGCGATCAGCTCCTCGAAATCGGTCTGATCGGCGTCGTCGTCGAAGCTGTAGTGAGAGACGTCGCCGCCCACGACCAGCGTCAGCCGCTCGGCGATAGGCGTCGCCCAGTTGAGCCCTGCATTGACGCCGATGGCGTCGCCGTCGATGTCGGCCTCGAAGTCGTTGACCGCGACCGCGGACTCGACGTCGATGGCGAGATCGCCGTCGAGGAAGGCGACCGCGGTGTTGGCAACCAGCCTGCCGTTCAGGATCGTCGTCGGAATCGCATAGGTCGCGCCGACCAGCGGGCCGCGCTGCTCGAAATCGGTCGTGAAGTCGACACCGATCCCGCCGATCGAGCCCGAGCCGTCGAAGTCGACGTCCGCATAGCGGTAGCCGACATAAGCGGCGAAATTGTCTGTGATGCGGTAGCCGAGCGCGATCGAGGTCTCGACGCGGTCGAATTCCACGCTCTGGGCGAGGTCGTTGGCGGCGACGCCGCCGACCAGGACGTCGATGTCGAGATCGTCCTCGCCGTCGAAGCTGTACTGGCCGAAGAGGTCGAGGAAGAACCGGTCCATCGTGACGGTCGCGCCGCCGCCGAGCACGTAGAGGAAATCGTTGAACTCGATGTCGTCGACGCTGCTGCCCTCGACCACGGTCGGACCGTCGAGATCGAGATTGTAGTAGGACAGGCCGGTGGTCAGGCGCGGCTCGATCCGGACCTCGGCGGCGGCGATCGTCGTGGCCGCGACGATGCCCGTCAAGGCACCGAGGCTTGTCATCCAGCGCATTCTCATCTCTCCCTGAAGCCGAACAGGATTTGTTTAAAATTCAAGTTTAATTGAAATGAATTACAGCGGCCAGAGAGAGAATCGTTCGATCGCGATCGCACGTTCGGGCCTGCGCGCCGCTACCCCTGCAGGCGAAGCTCGATGCGCCTGAAGACGAAGGTGATGAGGCCGGCGAGCAGCAGGTAGAGGATGGCGGCGTAGAGGTAGATCTGGAGGTCGTAGCTGCGGGAGAAGATGGTGCGGGTCTGGCCCATCAGGTCGAGCACGGTGATGGTGGAGATCAGCGCACTGCCCTTCAGGAGGAGGATGACCTCGTTGCCATAGGCGGGCCAGGCGATCTTGAAGGCCTGGGGGAGGATGATGCGGCGCATGGCCTGGAGCCAGCTCATGCCGTAGGCCATGGCCGCCTCCATCTGGCCCTTCGGCACGTTGACCACGCCGCCGCGCAGGATTTCGGCGACATAGGCGCCGGTGTTCAGGGTGAGGACCAGGAGGCCGACGTTCCAGCCGTCCTTGAAGAAGGTCCAGAGCAGCGGGCCTAGGCCCTCCTCGCCGAGCCCGCCGAAACCGAAATAGAAGATCCAGAGCTGGACCAGGAGCGGCGTGCCGCGAAAGACGTAGACATAGGCATAGGCCAGGGTCGAAAGAAAACGGTTGCCGGAGACGCGCGCGAGCACGGTCAGGATCGCGATCGCGAGGCCGATCACCGAGGCGAACAGGATCAGCTCGATGGTCACCCAGAAGCCGTCGATGAAGCGCGCGCAGTTTTTTTCGAACAGCTCGGGGCCGATCGGGCCGATCACGGCGCAGACACCGTCGGACGCGGCAATCTTGATATCCTGGTATACGCTCATGGCAAACCGCTCATCTGGGGGGTCATGCCGGCATGCCGCGCCGCGCGCGCTGCTCGATGCGGTGGCGGCCGTAGTCGGAGATGGCGGTCAGGATCAGGTAGAGGACGCCGGCGGCGGCGAAGAACAGGAGCGGGTCGCGGGTGGTTTCGCCGGCGATCTTGGCAATGCGCAGGAGCTCGTCCAGGGCGATCACGGCGGCGAGCGAGGTGTCTTTCAGCATCACCATCCAGAGGTTGCCGAGGCCGGGAATGGCGTAGCGCCACATGAGCGGCAAGCGAACACGCCGAAACGCGAGCCAGGGCGACATGCCCGACGCTTCGGCGGCCTCCATCAGGCCCTTGGGCACGGCCTGGAAGGCGCCGCGAAACACCTCGCAGGCATAGGCGCCGAAGATGAAGGCGAGGCCGAGCACGGCGGCCAGGAATTTCGGCATCTCGAACTCGGCCTCGATGCCGAGGCCCGCGAGCAGCGCCTTCACCGCCGCTTCCGAGCCGAAATAGATCAAAAGGAGGATCAGAAATTCCGGCGTGCCGCGCACGAAGCCGGTGTAGGCGGCGCCGAACCAGTTGAGCGGGCGGAAGGCGGAGAGCTTGGCGCCGGCCAGGAGAAGGCCGATCAGGAGGCCGAGGGACAGGGCGGCGAGCGCCAGCTGCACGGTGACCCAGGCCCCGCGCAGAAGATCGTCGCCCCATCCGCCTGGGCCGATGCCAAGCAGTTCCATCAGACAACGGAGCCCGTCAGGCCGAAGAGGATCATCGGCACAGCCGCCGCCCTAAAAAATATCGACCGGGAAGTACTGGTCATTGATCTCCTTGTACTTGCCGTTCTCGCGGATCGCCTTCAGCGCGTCGTTGAGGGCCTGCTTGAGCTCGTCCTCGCCCTGTCGAATGCCGATGCCGATCTTGTCGTCGATATCGATCTTGTCGCCGATCAGCGAATAGTCGGGATTGTCCTTCAGCCATTCGGAGACCGGCAGATAGTCGGAGACGAGGACCTCGACGCGGCCGGCGGTGAGGTCGCTGTAGGCGGCGGTCTGGGTGTCGTAGAGCTTGATGTCGCCGCGGCGTCCGTAATTGTCCTCGGCCCATTCGGATGCGATGGTCGAGCGCTGGGCACCCATGGCCTTGCCCTCGACGTCGTCGACGCTCATCGAGCTTCCGTCCTTGGCGACCAGGGCCAGGTAGTTGGAATAGTAGGGATCGGTGAAGTCGATGGTCTCGAGGCGCTCCGGCGTGATCGACATGGAGGCGACGATGGCGTCGTATTTTTCCTGCACCAGACCCGGAATGATGCCGTCCCAGTCCTGGGCGACGATCTCGCATTCGCGGCCCATCTCCTCGCAGAGCGCCTTCGCGATGTCGACGTCGAAGCCGGTGAGCTCGCCGTCCGCGGTGGTGTTGTTGAACGGAGGATAAGCACCCTCGGTCGCGATGGTCAGCGTCTGGGCCGAGGCGGCTGCGCCACCGAGCGTTACCGCTGCCAGCGCAGCGAGGATTTTGAGATGTCTCATCGGCTGTCTCCTTCTTCTCGATTTTCGTTTCGTCGGGTCAGAGCACCCGTTCCAGAAACTTTCTGCAGACGTCGCTTTTCGGCGCGGAAAAAACCTTCTCCGGCGGTCCCTCCTCGGCGATCGCGCCCTGGTGCAAGAACACCACCTTGGACGAGACGTCGCGGGAAAAATCCATCTCGTGGGTGACCACCAGCATGGTGCGCCCCTCGTCGGCGAGGCCGCGCATCACGGCGAGCACCTCGCCGACCAGCTCCGGGTCGAGGGCGGAGGTGGGCTCGTCGAACAGCATGACGTCGGGCTCGGTCGCAAGCGCCCGGGCGATCGCGACGCGCTGCTGCTGGCCGCCCGACAGCGTGGCGGGATAGACGTCCTTCCGAGCACCGAGCCCGACCCGCTCCAGATAGCGCTCCGCGCGGGCGATCGCCTCGTCCTTCGGAACCGACTGCACGTGGATCGGCACCTCGATGACGTTCTCCAGCACGGTGCGGTGCGGCCAGAGATTGAAGCTCTGAAAGACCATGGCGACATGGCGGCGAAGGTTTCTGATCTTTCGCCGATCGAGCTTCGGCCCGGCCTCGATGGTCTCGCCGCCGATGGTGATCCGGCCGCGGTCCGGGCTTTCGAGAAAATTGAGGCAGCGCAGAAAGGTGCTCTTGCCGGAGCCGGACGCACCGATGATGGAGAGCACGTCACCCTTCACCGCCGAGAGCGAGATGCCTTTCAAGACTTCGAGTTCGCCGAAGCTCTTGTGCACGTCGACCGCGTCGACGGCGAGCGAGGACGCCTCCTGCGCGTTCCCCGCCATCAGGACGGCCGGGCGCCGCCCGAATTTTTTTCGCGCGGCTTTCGGGGGTTCAGCGGGTAGTGGGTCATGGCCAAGTGACGATCGAGCCTCCGTCAGCCGATCACCGGGCGATCGGCTTTTTTTAACAGGTTGATTGAGTTTAACAGAGCAGATGGCGGAGGGAAGTCAAGGGCGGGGAACTTGGGGGAGGACGTATTGTGGTGATGGTCTGGCCTCGCGGCGGCTTGTGGTGGTTAGAGGTCACGAGGCTGGCGGCAAGAGAGTGCCATTACCTGTCGAAAGGAAAATGTTCCCTGTTCGCGATGATTCTATTTTCTCATGAAAAGTGTTCTGTTTCGTTGAGGCCTGATGCAAGACGGACGCCAAAAAGTTGCCAGAATAGACTCTGGTCACTGCCGATCAGCAACCACGAAATCTTGGGTCAAGGCTTGCCCAAATTGATTGCCGATCAATTCCGCATGTATTAGCTACGACTTGGAATCGATCTTGGTTTGAAATTGGCGACCTTCAGCCCGAAGTATCGTTGCGGGAACCCAGGCTTGCGGGTATTCTTAGCAAATTCAACGAATATGCTGTCACCAAAGATATCTCTAGATTTTCGGAGCCTTCTCTTTGATATTCACTGCAATGGTTACAATGCGATCGGCATCAATCCATTCATCTTCCGCGAAGTCGAAAATGATACGGCTACGGCCTCTGATCTTGTAATCCTTTACCAATATAGTAGCAACTATTGCCATTATCCCAGCGGACAAGAACTTGTCGACCGCTACGCGTGTTTGGCGCACTGCTTCAACCGATCATTTCTTGAGATGTGTCAACTTTGGTCGGGCGGTTTTGTGCTCCCGCCATTTGCCCCGAACGCTTTGTGTCCTATTCGAATAAGTTCGGCATACTTTCACCGGCGTTCCTGGCTCAGCACTTAAATGAGATACAATCGATCAGCCGGTGGTAAAAACCACAACAATCGCCAGGATCCATTTTGACCATCCCTAAGCGATTGAAAATATCAATCAGAAAGCTCATAAAGCGTTCTCCCTTTATCTGTGATTTCTTGTCATGACTATGGGACTTCTAGCCGAAATATAAGCTCAATCAATCGGTCTAACTTCAACATAATCGATTCGAACAGGAGTTTCAGGGCCGCTTTTCCAATTGTGCGTGCCAAATCCATGGACGGCCGCTGAAAATTCAGCAATGCATGATTACCCAATACTTATCCAATTAGCGGAACGCTAAAATATGCCATATATTCAACGCCTTTTTTCTGAATTGATAAATAGAGATCATTTACCTTGTCCAGAACACCTCCTTCGTATTTATAATCCGAGTTCTCTCCTTTTAGATTCTTTCGGAAAGTTATACTTCTTCTGCTGCCAAGCACATAATCACTACCCTTTACATAGTAATATAAACTAAGATAAGTATCTTCATTTCCGCCAAGTGAGATGTAAAAAGAAAAATATCCATGCGATGGAGCATGGATTTAATACTAACTGAAAAGTTGTAGCTTTCTGGCATATTGCCCTGATAATTTATGTGATTTGTTGTGCCGCCATCATATTTTCTCGGGATAATCATCAAATAATCGTTGTCGATCAGAGTCCAACGATCTTTGTCTTCTGCAAGAAAACTTAATTCCGGTTTCAGGCTTGATCCGGTGAAATCGTCGCGGAAATAGCCTTCCTCAGCATGAGCCAGGGACAAACTGATGAAACCCAGCGCTAATACACCGGTCTGTATAGAAAACCTCATCGGTTTCTCCCCAAAACTCCTAGGGCAAGCCACTTAAATAACAGCTGCAGTCATGTAGATTGCTCGACGCCATCTCTTATTGAACTAGTACTCTGGTCTATGTCGTCCATACATCTCTGAATGGGTGCGATCCCCACCTGGTTTGCTTGCTCCGGTTGATCAGGCCTTTTTCGGATCACTGAGCGGATCAAGAGTCCTAGAATCTTATATAAGCCTTGATATCGCTTCCTCGATGGAGGAATATAGGCCAGTCGGCGATGCGCCGTCCTTTGCCCAACGTCTGCAACGGGTCAAAATGCTGAACGAGTATCCCATCCGCAGAGTTCGCTTTCGGGCATGTTTCTGCCGTGATAGGGCTGTAGCCTGGAAATTCCTGCAGTCTCGGCTGCTCGCTTCGTCCGGCACGACGCTCGATCAGCACCCCGCCCTGCCAGCTACCCTTTGAGCCGACTGTTGTCGTGGTCGTAGAGCGGCTCCCGGCCGACGGTCGCGGGGCAGCTTTCGCCGAGGATGTCGATGTCGAGCTTCGTGCCGGGCGTCGAGAGGTCGGTGCGCACATAGCCGAGCGCCAGGCTCTTTTCCAGGGTGTAGCTCCAGGCGCCTGAGGTCACCAGGCCGACGATCTCGCCGTTCCGCCGGATGGGCGCGCAGAAGGGGGCGTCGGCGGCGCCAGGGTCGTCCAGAGTGAGCGGGACGAGTTTTTCGCGGACGCCGGCCTCCTTCTCCGCCAGCAAGGCGTCCCTGCCGATGAAGTTTTCTTTGCCCAGGTCGATGAAGCGATCCAGGCTCGACTTCAGCGGGCTGTATTCGCTGCCGAGATCCTGCTTCCAGGCGCGATAACATTTGTCGAGACGCAGGCTTTCCATGGCGTACATGCCGAAATCGCGGATGCCGTGGGGTTCGCCCGCCTGCCAGAGCGCGTCGTAGATCGGGATCATGTGCTCGGCGGGGATGTGGAGTTCCCAGCCGAGCTCGCCGACATAGTTGACGCGCATGGCGAGCACCGGGGCCATGCCGATCTCTATTTTTTGGGCGCTGAGCCAGGGGAAGGCCTCGTTGGAAAGGTCGGCCTCGGTCAGCCCTGCGAGCACGTTTCGCGCGTTCGGGCCGGCGAGGACGAGGGTGCCGCGCCTTCCGTGGCGACAGGCGAGCTGGACGCTGCCGTCCGCGGGCAGGTGTTTTCGGAGCCAGTCCTCGTCATGCCATTCGGCCGCCGCGGCGGAGATCAGGTAGAATTTTTCCGCCGCGAGGCGCGTGATGGTGAACTCGGAGACCACCCCGCCCTGCTCGTTCAGCATGTAGGCGAGCGAGATGCGGCCGAGGCTTGGCAGCTTCGAGCAGGTCAGCCGGTCCAGCCAGGCCTCGGCGCCCTCGCCTTCCACCATGAATTTGGAAAAGCCGGGAAGGTCGAGAACGCCGACGGATTCGCGCACTGCCCTGCACTCTTCGCCGACGGCGTCGAACCAGTTCCTGTCCCTGCGGAACGTAAGATCGACGCGATCCTCGTTGACGCTGTCGCGGTGCTCGCGCCCTCCGTCGTCGCCAGGCTGGAAATATACGGCGCGTTCCCAGCCTCCGCGCGCACCAAAGCGAGCCCCTTTCGCTCTCAGCCGGTCATACAAAGGAGAAGTCCGGGCCGGCCGCCCTGCGGCCCTTTCCTCGTAGGGAAAACCGATGGCGTATTCGTTCTGGTAGAGCTCGATCGCCTTTGCCGTGACGTAGGTCTTGGTGGCATAGGCGGTATAGCGACGCGGATCGAGGGACCAGAGGTCCCATTCGGGCTCGCCTTCGGTGACCCATTCGGCGAGGGTCTTGCCGGCGCCGCCTGCCTGCGCGATGCCGAAGCTGAAGCAGCAGCACTGATAAAAATTCGAAAGATCGTGGGCGGGGCCGATATAGGGGTTGCCGTCCGGCGAATAGGGGATCGGGCCGTTGATCACCCGCTGCACGCCGACCGAGCCCAGGATCGGCACGCGCCCGATCGCCTGCTCGATATACCACTCGATGCGGTCGAGATCGTCGTCCCAGAGCTGGTTCGCGAAGTTGTCCGGGAGGCCGTCCGTCCACATGGGCGTGGCCTTCCATTCATAGGGGCCGAGGATCAGGCCGTCCCGCTCCTCGCGGAGATAATAGGAGATATCGGGATCGCGCAGAAGCGGCAGTTTGCCGGGGCGGGCTTCGAGCTCGGGGATGGGCTCGGTGATCAGATATTGGTGGGACATGGAGACGATCGGCATGTGATGGCCGACCATCGCCATGATCTCGCCGGCGCGGTAGCCGGCGGCGTTGACCAGGATTTCGGCGCGAAAGTCGCCCTTGTCGGTCCGCACCAGCCAGGTGTCGTCCGGCTGCCGCTTGAGGCCGGTGACCTCGGTGAAACGCTTGATGCGCGCGCCGAGATCACGGGCACCCTTGGCGAGGGCCTGGGTGAGCTGGGAGGGGTCGATGTCGCCGTCATGGGGGTCCCAGATGGCGCCCTTCAGGTCGTGCAGCTCGAGAAACGGGTAGCGCTCCCTCGCGGCCTCGGGCGTCAAAAGCTCGTAGTCGATCCCCTGGGCCTCGGCCATGCTCCGGACATGCTCGAACTCGTCCATGCGGTGCCGGCTGTGGGCGAGGCGGATCGAGCCGGTGACGTGGTAGTTGATGGGGTAGTCGACCGTCTCCGCCAGGCTCTTGTACAAGTCGGCCGAGTACCGCTGGTACTTGATGATGTTCCAGCTGCCGGAAAAGGTCGGGCAATTGCCGGCGGCGTGCCAGGTGGAGCCGGAGGTGAGCTCGTCGCGCTCGATCAGCAGGCAGTCGGTCCAGCCGGCTTTCGCGAGATGATAGAGCGCGCTGCAGCCGACCGCGCCGCCGCCGATGATCACCACCCTCGCCTGCTCGGTCATGTTTTTCTCCCACTGTCAGCCTGCCTCGCCGGTCCACCCTGGTTAGCAGTTGAAATAGCGGCAGGAAAGCCGGCGTTCGACATGGTCCGACGGCAATGCGTCATCGGCGGGGACAACCTGTCCCGCCAGCCCCCCCTGGCCAGCGATCCGGCCAGCCGTTACGCTTCGGGCTAACGGTGGAGGCGACATATCATCCGGGAGGCAACATGCAGCGGCTGATCGATCACGACCAGGACGGGCCGAAGCGGGGGCTCGCGGCGGGAGCCGATCGACACGACCGCCGGGACGACGGCCGATGAGCGCCCTTTGCGATCGTTCCGCCGTCGAGCTGCGGGACCTGATCCGCGAAAAAGAAATTTCGCCGGTCGAGCTTCTGGCCTCCTGCCGCGAGCGCATCGAGCGGGTGAACGGCCGGGTCAACGCCATGGTCGCGACCTGCTTCGAGCGGGCGGAAGCCGAGGCCAGGGCGGCCGAGGCGGCGGTGCTCCGAGGCGACGCGCTCGGCTCGCTGCACGGCCTTCCGATCGGGATCAAGGACCTTGCGCTGACCGAGGGGCTCAAGACCACCTTCGGCTCGCCGTGCTTCGCGGATCACGTGCCGGATAAGGACGAGCGACAGGTGGCGGCGGTGCGCCGGGCGGGTGCGATCGTGGTCGGCAAGACCAACACGCCGGAATTCGGGGCGGGCGCCAACACGGTCAACCCGGTCTACGGCGCCACCGGCAATCCGTTCGATCCCGAAAAGACCTGCGCGGGCTCGTCCGGCGGCTCGGCGGTCGCGCTCGCGACCGGCATGGTGCCGCTTGCGACCGGCTCGGACATGGGCGGCAGTCTCAGAAATCCGGCGGCCTATTGCGGCATCGTCGGCATGCGCCCCTCGCCCGGCGCGGTGTCCGACGAGCAGCGCACGCTCGGCTGGTCGTCGCTCAGCGTGCAGGGGCCGATGGCGCGCTCGGTCGACGATCTGGCCATGCTCTATCAGGCCATGGCCGCCGAAGATCACCGCGATCCTCTCGCCTACCCCCTCGACAGCGAGGCGCTGCACCCCCTCGAAGAGATCGATCTCGGCACGCTCAGGGTCGCGATTAGCGAGGACCTCGGCTTCGCCCCCCTCGACGACGACATCCGCGCCACGTTCAGATCGGCCATGGAAAAACTCCAGACTGCCTTTGCCGGTGTCAGGCAAGTCGACCCGCCCCTGGCAGGGGCGGATGAGGCGTTCGAGGTGAACAGGGCGCTCGCCTTCGTCGCCAAGCACAAGGCGGCCTATGACGAGGACTACGATCGGCTCGGCGTCAACATCGTCTCCAATGTCGAGCAGGGCCTGCTCATGAGCCTGGCCGACGTCGGCAGTGCGATGAAGGCGCATACCGAGATCTACCGGCGCTTCGTCGCCTTCATGGACGACTACGACATCCTGATCTGCCCGGCGATGTCGGTGCCGCCCTTCCCGCATGGTCAGCTCTATCCCACGGAAATCAACGGCGAGCCGCTGCGCAGCTATTTCCACTGGCTGGCGCTCGCCTACGGCCTGACGCTCACCTGTCATCCCGTGGTCTGCCTGCCGGCCGGGCTCGATCACACCGGCATGCCGTTCGGCATCCAGATCTGCGGCCGGCGGGCGGGCGATGCGCGGGTTCTGGCGATCGCTCGCGCGATTGAGCATCATATGGTACGTATTGATGGGCTGGGCCGGCCTTGGCCGGACCTGAGCAGCCTCGAAAGCTGACCCCGAACGGGGCCCGTCAGGGAGGGTAACGGGGTGACCCGAATCCGCGACATTCGCCTGATCCCGCTCGCCTTCGTCATGGACCCGGCCAAGGCCTACGGCATGGCGCGGGGCAAGACCGCCAGGCGTGAATGCGGACTGATCGAGGTCGAGACCGAGGACGGCGTCGTCGGCATCGGCGAAGCCTTCGGGCCGCCGAAGGTGACGGCGGCCTATCTCGACCTGATCAGGGACAGCTTCGTCGGCCGCACCCTGTTCGAGCGCGAGCTCGTCTGGTCCGATATCATCTCGAGCCGCTATCATCTCGGCCTGCAGAACCAGATGACCGCCTGCTACAGCGGCATCAACATCGCCTGCCACGACGCGATCGGGCGGACGCTCGGCGTCTCGGTGGCGGATCTGCTGGGCGGGCGCGGCAAGGAGGTGATCCAGGCCTACGCTTCGGACGGCTACATCACCGACAATCCCGAGCGCAAGCTGCCGAGCCAGCTCGAGCAGTTCGCCGAAGCCGGATTTCACGCCACCAAGATCAAGATCGGGCTCAGCCCCGCGCTGGACGCCGCGCGCTGCGCGCTGACCCGCGAAATTCTCGGCGACGATATGCTGATCCTGGTGGACGCCAACGGTAACTACACCGTCGATATGGCCCTCGAGAGCATGGCCGGGATCGCCGATGTCGGCATTCATTTCTACGAGGAACCGCTGCCGCCCCAGGACGTCGAAGGCTATCGGGCGCTTTCGCCGCGCGCGACCATTCCGCTCGCCGCCGGCGAGGCTCTCTACACGATGCATGATTTCGCAAGGCTGATGCAGCCGCGTGCGATCGACGTGGTGCAACCGGATCTGACGCTTTGCGGCGGCTTCGACCAGGCCAGGGCCATCGCAGCCCTTTGCCGGATCCACAATCTCCGCTATTCGCCCCATTGCTGGGGCGGCGCCGTCGGCCTCGCGGCGGCCGTGCACTTCCTTTCGGCCCTGCCCGATTTTCCCCACACCGATTTCCTTCCCCATCACCGCATGCTGGAATACGATGTCGGTGAGAACCCGTTGCGCGACGAGCTGCTGGCGACGCCGCTTCAGCCGGTCAATGGCGAAGTCAAGGTCCCGGACGGTCCTGGTCTTGGCATCAAGCTGAACCCTGACGCCGTCGATCGCTACCGGATCGATCGCTGACGACCGCGGGTCGAACGTCGACGGCGGGTCGAACGTCGACTGCGAGTCAGGCGGTGGCGAGCGAAGCCATGGATTGGGGGCCTGCGGCTCTCCTCCCCGGAGTTGTTCGATGGATATTCAGGCAGAAGACGGAAACACCGCGACGGTCGAGCTGATCGCAGACTTCGCCTGTCCCTGGTGCTATCTCGGCCTCGCCCGTCTGGACAAAGCCACGGCCATGCGTCCGGCGCTCAAGGTCGAGCTGCGCTGGTGGCCCTATCTGCTGAACCCGCAGCTACCGAGAGAGGGCATGGATCGGCGCACCTATCTGCGCGCCAAGTTCGGCGGCGACGCCAGGGCCGACGACGTCTATGCGCGCATCGCCGCAGCCGGGCAGGAGGACGGAGTCACCTTCGCGTTCGACAGGATAGGAAGGACGCCCAACACCGTTCTCGCCCAGAGGCTCGTGCTCCTGGCCCAGTCACAGGCGAAGGGCGAGGCGATGATCCGGTCGCTGTTCGAGGCCTTCTTCGAAGCCGGCATCGACATCGGTGACGCGGCTGCTCTGACGAACCTGGCCGAACGGTCCGGCCTGGCGCGTTCGGACGTCGAGGCCATCGTCACCGGCGACGCCTTCGCCGCCGACATCGTCCGCGGGCATCAGCGCGCCCGGATGATGGGCGTTCAGGGCGTGCCGGTCTACGTCTTCGACCGGCAGCACGTCATCGCGGGCGCCCAGGCGCCCGAGGTGCTGGCCGGATTGCTTGATGTGGCGACGGCGCCGGCCGTCGCCTGATCCCCTCGCTCACCACTGGATGTGCTCGATTCCTTCGAAGTCGATCTCGGTGCCGTCCTGCAGGGTGATGGTGCCGGCGGCATCGTCAGTCAGATCGAGCCACCCGCCGTCGCCCTCAGTGTTCGCGGACTCGATCTCGCCGTTGGTCAGGTCGACGGTCCAGTCGCTGCCAAAGCTGCCGACCGAGCCGCTGTCACCGCTCTGGAGTTCGATCACATCGGTCCAGGCACCGTCGCCGCCGGAGACGAAGTCGTTGCCCTGGCCCTGGATGATCAGGAAGTGATCGGCGCCGTCACCGCCATATAGCTGATCATCGCCGCTGCCGCCATCGATAACGTCATCGCCGGCTTCGCCGTAGATCTGGTCCAGACCAGCCTGGCCGTAGATGACGTCGTTGCCGCTGCCGCCATAGAACTGGTCGTTGCCGTCGCCGCCGTCGAGCGTGTCATTGCCGGCGTTGCCGAAAAGCTGATCGTCGTCGCCCTCGCCGAAAATGTAATCGTCGCCATCCTCACCATAGACCTGGTCCTGACCAGCCCCGCCATAGATGGCGTCGTCGCCGTAGCTCCCGTAGATCTGGTCGTCGCCGGCTCCGCCCTCGTGGGTGGGGCTCGGAGACGGGCTGGCGCCACCATCAGGGGTCAGGCCATCGTCGCCGGCTCCACCGACGAGCGGGTCGTCGACGGGAACGGCACCGGTGTCGTCCACGTCGTTGACGTCGACGGTGATGTCCTGAAGTGTCGACTCGCCCTGCGCATCGGTCACCCGAACCTTGATGACATGGCTGGTGTCGGTCTCGAAATCGATCGCGGAGGCGTCGGCGACCGTGATCTCGCCGGTCGCCGCATCGATGGCGAAGCGGCCGCCGGCGTCGTCGTCGAGCGAATAGGCCAGACCGCCGGCGTTCTCGGGATCGACGGCGCCGATCGTGCCCAGCGACGTCCCGGCCAGGGCGTCCTCGTCGACGCCGATGGTCGTGCTGCTGAAGTTCTCGGTGATCTGGAAATTGTCGATGCCCCAGGATTCCTGGCTCTTGGCCTCATCCAGATTGCTGCCGAAGCCGACCTTGACGCTGTCCGCCGCGGTGTTGATGGTCAGCTCGTAGCGGTGCGTCTGATCGTTGTAGCTCCAATGGGCGAGGTTGCTCGACGTGCCGGACGTCGCGGTGCCGTAGGTGCTGGAGTCGGCCTCGCTGTAGAACTCCTGGGTGTAATAGATGTCCGTGCTGATGAGCTGATCGTCGACCCAGATCTTGAACTCCTCGCCGTTCCAGGTGTCGAATTCGAGGAAGTCGAACTCGATGGTCACGCTCTGCTGATCGCCGGACAGATCGAAGGTCTTGTAGACGACCTGCTCGCCGTTGCTGCCGCCGAAATTGCCGAGATAGCTGCCGTCAAGCCCGGCGCCGCCGACCGACGTCGTGTTGTCGCTCCAGCCGGTCGCACCTGAGTCGAAATCTTCCTGAACGACGGTTCGCGCCCCCGAGACGGCGATATCGATCGGGGCGAGATTGCCGTCGTCGGCCACGCCGATGGTCACGTCCTGGACGGTCGATCCGCCATCGGAGTCGGTGACCCGCACCGTGATCACGTGGCTGCTGTCGGTCTCGAAGTCGATCGCCGAACCGTCGGCCACCGTGATCTCGCCGGTGGCCGCATCGATGGCGAAGCGGCCGCCGGCGTCGTCGTCCAGGCTGTAGCTGAGCGACGCGCTGTCGCTGTCCGACGCGCCGACCGTGGCCACCACCGTGCCGGTCGCGGCACCTTCGGCGACGGTGGCCGCGGTCGCCTCCTCGGCATTGACCCCGGCCTGATAGAGATCGGCGATCTGGTCGGCGCTCAGCGCATTGCCCGTGAGCGCGACCTCGGCGATCTCGCCGTCGAAGAAGTGGTCGAGATAGTTGGTCTGTCCGGCATCGGAGTCGTAGGTCGACGCGCCGATCACGATCGGGTTCTGGAAATGATTGCCGATGCCGCCGGTGTAGTCGTTGCTTCCCACCAGCTCGCCGTCGACATAGAGCTGCATGCCTTCGGACCCGAAGGACAGCGCCATCTGATGCCACTCGCCGCTGGAGATGGTTCCGGCGTTGATTTCGTAGCGGCTGTCATTGTCCTCCATATAGAGGAAGATCGAGCCGTTCTGCACGTAGATCGACGTGTTGCCGGCGTCCTGATAGCCACCGCCGCCCCAGTCGTTCATCGAGAACAGCGTGTCGTTACCGCCGTCCATCTGATCGATGTTGAACCAGAGCGAGATGGTGCCGTCGGCGAGATCGAATTCGTCGGAGTGGTCGATCGCGATATAGTCGTTGACGCCGTCGAAGGAGGCGGCGGTCTGGTCGAGGCCTGCGAACGGCCCCGAGGCCACGCCCATAGTGGCGCCGTTGATCCCGTCGGTGTCGGTATGATCGCCGGTCTGATCGACCACGGTCGTGCCGCTGTCGTCCAGGCGCCAGTGACCGACCAGATCATGCTGCTGCAAGGCGAGCGTATAGTCGTCGCCCGTTGCCGTGACGGTGACGCTCCCGGGCGCCTCGTTGGCGTCGGTGACGTCGATCGTCATGGTCTCGTCATAGGTGAGACCGCCGCTGTCGGTCACGCGCACGGTGATGTCGTGAGAGGCAGCGCTTTCGAAATCGATCGCCGTCGGATCGGCCACGGTGATCTCACCGGTCCCGGCATCGATCGCGAAGCGCCCGGCGGCATCGTCGATCAGGCTGAAGGTGAAGCTGTCGCCCGCATCCGGATCGACGGCATCGACCTGGCCGACCACCGCACCCTGGACGGCGTCCTCGGCGATGGCGCCGCCGCTGCTCATCACCAGGTCGCTCGGACCCTCGTTGAGGCTTGCAAGGTCGAGGGTGAAGCTCTCCTGATAGGCGGCGCCCGCCGCGTCGGTGACCTCGACCACGATGTCATGCTGCGCGGCAAGATCGAGGCCTGGGAGGCCGCCGCTCGCCAGTTTGATCTCGCCGGTGCTGTCATCGATGACGAACAGGCCGCCGGCATCGTCCGCCAGGCTGTAGGTGAGCACGTCGCCGGCGTCCGGATCCGTGCCCTGGACGATGCCGACCACCGTGCCGGCGACGACGCTGCCCGACACGCCGTCGGTCGAAAGCGACAGATCGATCGGGCCCTCGTTGACGTTGCCGAGCTCGATCGCGAAGCCTTCCTTGTAGGAAAGACCGCCGGCGTCGGTCACCGTCACCACGATCTCCTGCGCCGAGCCCAGCGTCTCCAGGTCGAGCACCGCGCCGTCCGCCACCCGGATCTCGCCGCTCTCGGCGTCGATCGCGAACAGGCCGCCGGCGTCGTCCGCGAGCGCGTAGGTCAGAACGTCGCCGGCGTCCGGGTCGACGCCCGTCACCCGGCCGACCACCGTGCCGGCGAGCGCGTTCTCCAGCACCGAACCGCCGGTCAGCGCCAGATCGACCGGGCCCTCGTTGACGTTGCCGAGCTCGATCGCGAAGCCTTCCCGGTAGGAAAGACCGCCGGCGTCGGTCACCGTCACCACGATCCCCTGCGCCGAGCCCAGCGTCTCCAGGTCGAGCACCGCACCGTCCGCCACGCGGATCTCGCCGGTCGCCGCGATCGATCGCGAACAGGCCGCCGGCGTCGTCCGCGAGCGCATAGGTCAGAACGTCGCCGGCGTCCGGGTCGACGCCCGTCACCCGGCCGACCACCGTGCCGGCGAGCGCGTTCTCCAGAACCTCGCCGCCGGTCAGCGCCAGATCGACCGGGCCCTCGTTGACGTTGCCGAGCTCGATCGCGAAGCCTTCCCGGTAGGAAAGACCGCCGGCGTCGGTCACCGTCACCACGATCCCCTGCGCCGAGCCCAGCGTCTCCAGGTCGAGCACCGCACCGTCCGCCACCCGGATCTCGCCGCTCGCCGGCGTCGATCGCGAACAGGCCGCCCGCGTCGTCCGCGAGCGCGTAGCTCAGGACGTCGCCGGCATCAGGATCCACGCCCGTCACCCGGCCGACCACCGTGCCGGCGAGCGCGTTCTCCAGCACCGAACCGCCGGTCAGCGCCAGATCGACCGGGCCCTCGTTGACGTTGCCGAGCTCGATCGCGAAGCCTTCCCGGTAGGAAAGACCGCCGGCGTCGGTCACCGTCACCACGATCTCCTGCGCCGAGCCCAGCGTCTCCAGGTCGAGCACCGCACCGTCCGCCACCCGGATCTCGCCCGTCGCCGCGTCGATCGCGAACAGGCCGCCGGCGTCGTCCGCGAGCGCGTAGCTCAGAACGTCGCCGGCGTCAGGGTCCACGCCCGTCACCCGGCCGACCACCGTGCCGGCGAGCGCGTTCTCCAGAACCTCGCCGCCGGTCAGCGCGAGATCGACCGGGCCCTCGTTGACGTTGCCGAGCTCGATCGCGAAGCCTTCCCGGTAGGAAAGACCGCCGGCGTCGGTCACCGTCACCACGATCTCCTGCGCCGAGCCCAGCGTCGCCGAGCCCAGCGTCCAGGTCGAGCACCGCACCGTCCGCCACCCGGATCTCGCCGCTCTCGGCGTCGATCGCGAACAGGCCGCCCGCGTCGTCCGCGAGCGCGTAGCTCAGGACGTCGCCGGCATCAGGATCCACGCCCGTCACCCGGCCGACCACCGTGCCGGCGAGCGCGTTCTCCAGCACCGAACCGCCGGTCAGCGCCAGATCGACCGGGCCCTCGTTGACGTTGCCGAGCTCGATCGCGAAGCCTTCCTTGTAGGAAAGACCGCCGGCGTCGGTCACCGTCACCACGATCTCCTGCGCCGAGCCCAGCGTCTCCAGGTCGAGCACCGCACCGTCCGCCACCCGGATCTCGCCCGTCGCCGCGTCGATCGCGAACAGGCCGCCGGCGTCGTCCGCGAGCGCATAGCTCAGAACGTCGCCGGCATCAGGATCCACGCCCGTCACCCGGCCGACCACCGTGCCGGCGAGCGCGTTCTCCAGAACCTCGCCGCCGGTCAGCGCGAGATCGACCGGGCCCTCGTTGACGTTGCCGAGCTCGATCGCGAAGCCTTCCTTGTAGGAAAGACCGCCGGCGTCGGTCACCGTCACCACGATCTCCTGCGCCGAGCCCAGCGTCTCCAGGTCGAGCACCGCACCGTCCGCCACCCGGATCTCGCCGCTCTCGGCGTCGATCGCGAACAGGCCGCCCGCGTCGTCCGCGAGCGCGTCGTCCGCGAGCGCGTAGCTCAGGACGTCGCGCGGATCGGGCCTTCATTGACGTTGCCGAGCTCGATCGCGAAGCCGTCAGGAAAGACCGCCGGCGTCGGTCACCGTCACCGTGCCGGCGTCTCCAGCGCGTTCCGTCAGGCCACCGTGCCGGCGAACGTTCTCCAGAACCTCGCCCCGTCAGCGCCAGATCGACCGGGCCCTCGTTGACGTTGCCGAGCTCGATCGCGAAGCCTTCCCGGTAGGAAAGACCGCCGGCGTCGGTCACCGTCACCACGATCCCCTGCGCCGACCCAGCGTCTCCAGCGCGTGGTCCAGCACCGCGCCGTCCGCCACCCGGATCTCGCCGTCCCGGCGTCGATCGCGAACAGGCCGCCGGCGTCGTCCGCGAGCGCGTAGCTCAGGAAAGACGTCGCCGGCGTCCGGGTCGACACCCGTCACCCGGCCGACCACCGTGCCGGCGAGCGCGTTCTCCAGAACCTCGCCGCCGGTCAGCGCGTCGACCGGGCCGGTCGTTGACGTTGCCGAGCTCGATCGCGAAGCCTTCCCGGTAGGAAAGTCGTCCGCCGGCGTCGGTCACCGTCACCCTTCGATCCCCTGCGCCGACCCCAGCGTCTCCAGGTCACACGCACCGCACCGTCTCCCACCGGATCCGCCCTTCAGCGGAGGTCGATCGCGAACAGGCCGCCGGCATCGTCCGCGACGCGCGAGCTCAGGACGTCGCCGGCGTCCGGGTCGACGCCCGTCACCCGGCCGACCACCGTGCCGGTCAGGACGTCGTCGCCACGATCGACCCGGCCTCCACGCCGAGCCCAGCGTCCGGCGAGCGCGTTCGAGCACCGAACCGCCGGTCAGCGCCAGGTCGACCGGGCCCTCGTTGACGTTGCCGAGCTCGATCGCGAAGCCTTCCCGGTAGGAAAGACCGCCGGCGTCGGTCACCGTCACCACGATCCCCTGCGCCGAGCCCAGCGTCTCCAGGTCCAGCACCGCACGCCCGTCCTGCGCCGATCTCGCCGCCCGAGCGCGTCTCCAGAACGAGCACCGCACCGTCCGCCACCCGGATCTCGCCCGTCCCGGCGTCGATCGCGAACAGGCCGCCCGCATCGAGCGCATAGGTCAGAACGTCGCCGGCATCAGGATCCACGCCCGTCACCCGGCCGACCACCGTGCCGGCGAGCGCGTTCTCCAGAACCTCGCCGCCGGTCAGCGCCAGATCGACCGGGCCCTCGTTGACGTTGCCGAGCTCGATCGCGAAGCCTTCCCGGTAGGAAAGACCGCCGGCGTCGGTCACCGTCACCACGATCTCCTGCGCCGAGCCCAGCGTCTCCAGGTCGAGCACCGCACCGTCCGCCACCCGGATCTCGCCGCTCTCGGCGTCGATCGCGAACAGGCCGCCCGCGTCGTCCGCGAGCGCGTAGGTCAGGACGTCGCCGGCATCAGGATCCACGCCCGTCACCCGGCCGACCACCGTGCCGGCGAGCGCGTTCTCCAGCACCGAACCGCCGGTCAGCGCGAGATCGACCGGGCCCTCGTTGACATTGCCGAGCTCGATCGCGAAGCCTTCCCGGTAGGAAAGACCGCCGGCGTCGGTCACCGTCACCACGATCCCCTGCGCCGAGCCCAGCGTCTCCAGGTCCAGCACCGCGCCGTCCGCCACGCGGATCTCGCCGGTCGCCGCGTCGATCGCGAACAGGCCGCCCGCGTCGTCCGCGAGCGCGTAGGTCAGGACATCGCCGGCGTCCGGGTCGACGCCCGTCACCCGGCCGACCACCGTGCCGGCCAGCGCGTTCTCCAGCACCGAACCGCCGGTCAGCGCGAGATCGACCGGGCCCTCGTTGACGTTGCCGAGCTCGATCGCGAAGCCTTCCCGGTAGGAAAGACCGCCGGCGTCGGTCACCGTCACCACGATCCCCTGCGCCGAGCCCAGCGTCTCCAGGTCCAGCACCGCGCCGTCCGCCACGCGGATCTCGCCGGTCGCCGCGTCGATCGCGAACAGGCCGCCCGCGTCGTCCGCGAGCGCGTAGGTCAGGACATCGCCGGCGTCCGGGTCGACGCCCGTCACCCGGCCGACCACCGTGCCGGCGAGCGCGTTCTCCAGCACCGAACCGCCGGTCAGCGCGAGATCGACCGGGCCCTCGTTGACGTTGCCGAGCTCGATCGCGAAGCCTTCCCGGTAGGAAAGACCGCCGGCGTCGGTCACCGTCACCACGATCCCCTGCGCCGAGCCCAGCGTCTCCAGGTCCAGCACCGCGCCGTCCGCCACGCGGATCTCGCCGCTCTCGGCGTCGATCGCGAACAGGCCGCCCGCGTCGTCCGCGAGCGCGTAGGTCAGGACATCGCCGGCGTCCGGGTCGACGCCCGTCACCCGGCCGACCACCGTGCCGGCGAGCGCGTTCTCCAGCACCGAACCGCCGGTCAGCGCGAGATCGACCGGGCCCTCGTTGACATTGCCGAGCTCGATCGCGAAGCCTTCCCGGTAGGAAAGACCGCCGGCGTCGGTCACCGTCACCACGATCCCCTGCGCCGAGCCCAGCGTCTCCAGGTCCAGCACCGCACCGTCCGCCACGCGGATCTCGCCGCTCTCGGCGTCGATCGCGAACAGGCCGCCCGCGTCGTCCGCGAGCGCGTAGGTCAGGACATCGCCGGCGTCCGGGTCGACGCCCGTCACCCGGCCGACCACCGTGCCGGCCAGCGCGTTCTCCAGCACCGAACCGCCGGTCAGCGCGAGATCGACCGGGCCCTCGTTGACGTTGCCGAGCTCGATCGCGAAGCCTTCCCGGTAGGAAAGACCGCCGGCGTCGGTCACCGTCACCACGATCCCCTGCGCCGAGCCCAGCGTCTCCAGGTCGAGCACCGCGCCGTCCGCCACGCGGATCTCGCCGCTCTCGGCGTCGATCGCGAACAGGCCGCCCGCGTCGTCCGCGAGCGCGTAGGTCAGGACGTCGCCGGCGTCCGGGTCGACGCCCGTCACCCGGCCGACCACCGTGCCGGCCAGCGCGTTCTCCAGAACCTCGAACCGCCGGTCAGCGCGAGATCGACCGGGCCCTCGTTGACGTTGCCGAGCTCGATCGCGAAGCCTTCCCGGTAGGAAAGACCGCCGGCGTCGGTCACCGTCACCACGATCCCCTGCGCCGAGCCCAGCGTCTCCAGGTCCAGCACCGCGCCGTCCGCCACCCGGATCTCGCCGCTCTCGGCGTCGATCGCGAACAGGCCGCCCGCGTCGTCCGCGAGCGCGTAGCTCAGGACATCGCCGGCGTCCGGGTCGACGCCCGTCACCCGGCCGACCACCGTGCCGGCGAGCGCGTTCTCCAGAACCTCGCCGCCGGTCAGCGCGAGATCGACCGGGCCCTCGTTGACGTTGCCGAGCTCGATCGCGAAGCCTTCCCGGTAGGAAAGACCGCCGGCGTCGGTCACCGTCACCACGATCCCCTGCGCCGAGCCCAGCGTCTCCAGGTCCAGCACCGCACCGTCCGCCACCCGGATCTCGCCGGTCGCCGCGTCGATCGCGAACAGGCCGCCCGCGTCGTCCGCGAGCGCGTAGCTCAGGACGTCGCCGGCGTCCGGGTCGACGCCCGTCACCCGGCCGACCACCGTGCCGGCGAGCGCGTTCTCCAGCACCGAACCGCCGGTCAGCGCCAGATCGACCGGGCCCTCGTTGACGTTGCCGAGCTCGATCGCGAAGCCTTCCCGGTAGGAAAGACCGCCGGCGTCGGTCACCGTCACCACGATCTCCTGCGCCGAGCCCAGCGTCTCCAGGTCGAGCACCGCACCGTCCGCCACCCGGATCTCGCCGGTCTCCGGGTCGATCGCGAACAGGCCGCCGGCGTCGTCCGCGAGCGCGTAGCTCAGGACGTCGCCGGCATCAGGATCCACGCCCGTCACCTGGCCGACCACCGTGCCGGCGAGCGCGTTCTCCAGCACCGAACCGCCGGTCAGCGCGAGATCGACCGGGCCCTCGTTGACGTTGCCGAGCTCGATCGCGAAGCCTTCCCGGTAGGAAAGACCGCCGGCGTCGGTCACCGTCACCACGATCCCCTGCGCCGAGCCCAGCGTCTCCAGGTCGAGCACCGCACCGTCCGCCACGCGGATCTCGCCGCTCTCGGCGTCGATCGCGAACAGGCCGCCCGCGTCGCCCGCGAGCGCGTAGCTCAGAACGTCGCCGGCGTCCGGGTCGACGCCCGTCACCCGGCCGACCACCGTGCCGGCGAGCGCGTTCTCCAGCACCGAACCGCCGGTCAGCGCGAGATCGACCGGGCCCTCGTTGACGTTGCCGAGCTCGATCGCGAAGCCTTCCTTGTAGGAAAGACCGCCGGCGTCGGTCACCGTCACCACGATCTCCTGCGCCGAGCCCAGCGTCTCCAGGTCGAGCACCGCGCCGTCCGCCACCCGGATCTCGCCGCTCTCGGCGTCGATCGCGAACAGGCCGCCCGCGTCGTCCGCGAGCGCGTAGCTCAGGACGTCGCCGGCATCAGGATCCACGCCCGTCACCTGGCCGACCACCGTGCCGGCCAGCGCGTTCTCCAGCACCGAACCGCCGGTCAGCGCCAGATCGACCGGGCCCTCGTTGACGTTGCCGAGCTCGATCGCGAAGCCTTCCCGGTAGGAAAGGCCGCCGGCGTCGGTCACCGTCACCACGATCCCCTGCGCCGAGCCCAGCGTCTCCAGGTCGAGCACCGCACCGTCCGCCACCCGGATCTCGCCCGTCCCGGCGTCGATCGCGAACAGGCCGCCCGCGTCGTCCGCGAGCGCATAGGTCAGAACGTCGCCGGCATCAGGATCCACGCCCGTCACCTGGCCAACCACCGTGCCGGCGAGCGCGTTCTCCAGAACCTCGCCGCCGGTCAGCGCGAGATCGACCGGGCCCTCGTTGACGTTGCCGAGCTCGATCGCGAAGCCTTCCCGGTAGGAAAGACCGCCGGCGTCGGTCACCGTCACCACGATCCCCTGCGCCGAGCCCAGCGTCTCCAGGTCCAGCACCGTCCGCCACCCGGATCCGCCGTCCCGGCGTCATCGCGAACGGCCGCCCGCGTCGTCCGCGAGAGCTCGAACCGGGCGTCCGGATCGACGCCGCTCACCTGGCCGACCACCGTGCCGGCGAGCGCGTTCTCCAGCACCGAACCGCCGGTCGATCGCGAAGCTCGATCGCGAAGCCTTCCCGGTAGGAAAGACCGCCGGCGTCGGTCACCGTCACCACGATCTCCTGCGCCGAGCCCAGCGTCTCCAGGTCGAGCACCGCACCGTCCGCCACCCGGATCTCGCCCGGGCGTCGATCGCGAACAGGCCGCCCGCATCGTCCGCGAGCGCATAGGTCAGAACGTCGCCGGCGTCGGATCCACGCCCGTCACCTGGCCGACCACCGTGCCGGCGAGCGCGTTCTCCAGAACCTCGCCGCCGGTCAGCGCCAGATCGACCGGGCCCTCGTTGACGTTGCCGAGCTCGATCGCGAAGCCTTCCCGGTAGGAAAGACCGCCGGCGTCGGTCACCGTCACCACGATCCCCTGCGCCGAGCCCAGCGTCTCCAGGTCGAGCACCGCGCCGTCCGCCACCCGGATCTCGCCGGTCCCGGCGTCGATCGCGAACAGGCCGCCGGCGTCGTCCGCGAGCGCGTAGGTCAGAACGTCGCCGGCGTCCGGGTCGACGCCCGTCACCCGGCCGACCACCGTGCCGGCGAGCGCGTTCTCCAGAACCGAACCGCCGGTCATCAGAAGGTCTTCAGGCGCCAGGTTGAGCACCGGCTCGAGGTCCACCGGAAGGTCGGGCAGGTCGACGTCGATCGGCAAATCGATGCCGATGCCGATGCCGCCTTGGTCGTCTTCCACCCCGGCCCGCGAATCCGGAGCTTCGGCGCTGCGATCGCGGGAGCCGTCGACGGCAACATCCTGTCCGTCGACAGCCGCAGCCGGCCCGCCCGCCGCGACGATCGCCTCCTCCGTCACGCCGGTCTCGGGGCCACCGTCCGCAGGCGAAGGCGGCTGGCCCGAGATGGCGGAGAACACCGCATCGGCATCGGTCGTGCCCGCCCGAGCACCGCCGTCGATCTGCCGCTCACCGTCTTCGGCCGGGGGGTCCCCGCCTTCCGTCGCGACCGATTCGGTTCGATCGAAGGACGGATCCTGCTCTTCCGACCTCGCGTCCCTGTTCCTTTCCCGGCCGTTCTCATCCGACCTATCCTCGGCCTGATCGGAACCCACGCGATAGACGCTCGCGCTGTCCGCCTCGCTCGACTGCTGAACGGTCGTTCCGAGATGCTGGCTCGGAACGTCTTGCGCGATTCGGTTCTCCTGACCTTCCCGCTGCGAGACCTGCGCGTTCCTGTTCTTCCAGAGTTCGTCGACACGCTCGGCATCGGTCATGCTCTGATCGAGATCGTCGTCCGACAGGCGGTCTTTGTCTTCGTTCGACATGGAAGCATCCTCTCGCGGCACAGGTCGCGGAATCCCATTGGTGATGCTCGCATTCTGCGTTTCAGCATTTAAGATTTTCTTCATTTTCTAGGTAAATTTGACGTTAGGGATGATTTTTCGACAGAATCTGCGATCATCTGCGTCGAATGCGTCAATTATCCGGAAACACGTCCCACTTCGGGGCGGCGTCAGACACCTGCAGGCCTGCCGTGCAGACGCGGTCAAGCCGTTACCGATTTTCGACCATCTTCAGTGGGAACTGCCGACCGTGAGCGATCAAACCAACCGCCCAAGTGCCCCCGATGTCGTCTGCTTCGGCGATCTCCTGATGGATTTCGTGCCGACCGAAAGCGGCCTGGACTTCGCCGATCTGCCGACCTTCAAACCGGTGCCCGGGGGCGCGGCCGCGAACGTCGCCGCCGGGCTCGCCAAGCTCGGCCGCAAAAGCGCTTTCCTCGGCAAGGTCGGCGACGAGCCTTTCGGCCATGTCCTGATCGACACGCTGAAGCGCGAGGGTGTCGACGTCCGGGCGATCCGGCTGGAGCCGAACGCGCGAACGGCGCTGGCCTTCGTCACGCTCACCAAAGACGGCGAGCGCGACTTCATGTTCTATAGGCACCCCTCCGCCGACATGCTGTTCACACCCGACGAGGTCGACGCGGAGACCATCCGGACGGCCGGCATCTTCCATTTCGATTCCATCAGCCTCGCTTCGAAGCAGCCGCGGGAAACGGCGCTTTTCGCGGCGGATCTCGCCCGCAAGACGGGAGCGTCGATCTCCTACGACATCAATCTTCGCCTGCCGCTCTGGGCCGGCGCCGAGGAGGCCAAAGCCGGCATTCTCGAAGGGCTCGGACGCGCCGACGTGGTCAAGCTCAGCGACGACGAGCTCGCTTTTCTCACAGGCAGCAGGGATCCAGGCGGTGTGCGGAAAGAGCTCTGGCATGAGGGACTGAAGCTGGTGGTGCTCAGCCTCGGCGAAAAAGGGTGCCTGGCGATTACACCGCGCGGCGAGACGGCGGTGCCGAGCCCTTCGGTCCAGGTGGTGGACACCACCGGCGCCGGCGACGGCTTCGTCGCGGGCCTGCTCTCCGGCATCGCCGGGGACGCGACGGTGCTCGATGACGACGGCGCGCTCACCGAACTTTGTCGTTTCGCCAATGTGGTCGGGGCCTTGACCACCACGGCCAGAGGGGCCATTCCGTCCCTGCCGACCCGACGTCAGGTTGAGGACCTTCTGTCGGCGAGCTGAGCACCGATACGGTCTTCCCCTGGAGAACGGCCATGAGCCCCAGCATCATCCCCGTCGAAAGCTTCGACCTGATCGTCTTCGGCGGCACCGGCGACCTCGCGCGACGGAAGCTGCTGCCGGCCCTCTACCATCGCGACGGCGACGACCAGATTCCCGAGGACAGCCGGATCATCGCCATTTCCAGAAGCGATCTCGACAGGGACGTCTACGCCGGGCAGATCAAGGATGCGCTGCGCGAGCATGTCGAGGAAGACCTGACAGACGAAGACGTCCTCACACGCTTTCTGGGACGGCTCGACCACGTCACCCTCGACATACGGGACGACGCCGGCTGGTCCGAGCTCGCGAAACGTCTCGAAGGCCACGGCGACCGCATTCGCGTTTTCTATCTGGCGACCGCGCCCGGATTGTTCGGCGAGATCTGCGAAAAAATCGGCGAGCACGGCCTGAACACGCCGAAAAGCCGGGTCGTACTGGAAAAGCCGATCGGCCGCGATGTCGCCTCGGCCCGGCAGATCAACGACGCCGTCGGTGAGGTGTTCGACGAACCGCAGATCTATCGGATCGACCACTATCTCGGCAAGGAGACCGTGCAGAACCTGATGGCGCTGCGCTTCGCGAACACCCTGTTCGAGCCGCTCTGGAGCCACAATGCGATCGATCACGTCCAGATCACGGTCGCCGAGTCCATCGGAGTCGAGGGCCGGGGAGGCTATTACGACCGCTCGGGCGCGCTGCGCGACATGGTCCAGAACCACATGCTGCAGCTTCTGTGTCTGGTCGCCATGGAACCGCCGACCTCGTTCACGGCCGACGGGGTGCGTGACGAGAAGCTGAAGGTCCTGCGTGCCCTTCGTCCGATCGCCGGCGCCGAGGTCGACAGGAAGACGGTGCGCGGCCAGTATCGCGCCGGCGCCAGCAATGGCGGCGCGGCGCCCGGCTATCTGGAGGAGATCAGCGGAAACGAGAGCTCGACCGAGACCTTCGTCGCCCTCAAGGCCGAAATCGAGAACTGGCGCTGGTCGAGCGTGCCGTTCTATCTTCGCACCGGCAAGCGGCTGCCGACCCGCACGTCCGAAATCGTCATCCAGTTCCGCCCTATTCCCCATTCGATCTTCACCGAATCCGACAATATCAAGGCGAACCGCCTCGTGGTCCGTCTGCAGCCGGACGAAGGCATGACCCTGCTGCTGATGGTGAAGGAGCCGGGACCCGGCGGCATGCGCCTGCGCCCGGCGCCACTCAATCTTTCCTTTGCCGAGACCTTCAAGGTCCGTTATCGCGACGCCTATGAACGGCTTCTGATGGACGTGGTGCGCGGCAACCCGACCCTTTTCATGCGCCGCGACGAGGTCGAGGCCGCCTGGTCCTGGATCGAACCGGTGATCATCGGCTGGAACGAGCGCGGCGAAACGCCGAGGCCGTATACCGCCGGCACCTGGGGCCCGAGCGCCGCCATCGGGCTGATCGAACGCGACGGCCGCACCTGGTACGAATCCTAGCCAGGCGCGGCCTGGGACGTGGACTTGACGGCGACTTTGGACGGCCGGCGTCATGGTCTTGTCGACGTCTCGCCACAGACTGCATTCTTTCGGCTGATGGAGCAGCTTTCATGCATCCCCGTTTGAACGAGATTACGGAGCGGATCGTCGAGAGGAGCGGGCCGACCCGAAGCGCCTATCTCGCCATGATCCGGGACGCCGCCGCGCGCGGGCCGAAAAGGACGGCGCTGTCATGCAGCAATCTTGCCCACGGATTCGCGGCCTGCGATGCGCATGACAAGGAGGCGCTGAAGGGGGACGCGAAGGCGAATATCGCGATCGTCTCGGCTTATAACGACATGCTGTCCGCCCATCAGCCGCTCGAAACCTACCCGGCGATGATCAAGGAAGCCTGCCGCGAGGTCGGCGCGGTCGCTCAGTTCGCGGGCGGCGTGCCGGCCATGTGCGATGGCGTGACGCAGGGCCAGCCGGGCATGGAGCTTTCCCTGTTCTCGCGGGACGTGATCGCCATGGCGTCCGCGATAGCGCTCTCCCACGACATGTTCGACGGTGCCCTCTTCCTCGGCGTCTGCGACAAGATCGTGCCGGGCATGGTCATGGCGGCCGCGAGCTTCGGCCATCTGCCGGCGATCTTCGTCCCGGCAGGTCCGATGACGTCAGGCCTCTCCAACACGGAGAAAGCCAAGGTTCGACAGCTCTACGCCGAGGGCAAGGCGAGCCGCGCCGATCTGCTGGAGGCGGAAAGCCAGGCCTATCACGGTCCCGGCACCTGCACCTTCTACGGTACCGCGAACGCCAACCAGATGCTGGTCGAGATCATGGGCCTGCATCTGCCGGGAAGCGCCTTCGTCAATCCCGGGACCCCGATGCGCGACGCCCTGACCAGAGCGGCGGCAAAACGGGTGACCGAGATCACGGCACTCGGCAACGACTACACGCCGGCGGGCGAAGTTCTGTCCGAAAGAACCTTCGTGAACGGCATGGTCGGCCTCCATGCCACCGGCGGCTCGACCAATCACACGCTGCATATGATCGCCATGGCCCGCGCCGCCGGCATTCAGCTCACCTGGGACGATTTTTCCGATCTCTCCGACCTCGTGCCGCTGCTCTGCCGCGTCTATCCGAACGGCCTCGCCGACGTGAACCACTTCCACGCCGCAGGCGGGCTCGCCTTCGTCATCCGCCAGCTCCTCGACGCCGGGCTGCTGCACGACGACGTCAAGACCGCTGCCGGGCCGGGCGGGCTCGCAGCCTATGCCAGGGAGCCGCGGCTGGAGGATGGCGAGATCATCTACCATGAGGGTCCGGGCGAAAGTCTCGACAGGACGATCGTGGCGCCGGTCGGCGCCCCGTTCAGCGCCAATGGCGGGCTGAAGCTGCTCGACGGCAATCTCGGCCGCGCGGTGATCAAGATCTCGGCGGTGAAGCCGGAGCATCACGTGATCGAGGCGCCTGCCCTGATTTTCGAGGATCAGAGCGAGCTGCAGGAGGCCTTCGCCGCCGGCCGCCTGGAACGGGACTTCGTCGCCGTGGTGCGCTTTCAGGGGCCGAAGGCGAACGGCATGCCGGAGCTGCACAAGCTGACGCCGCCGCTCGGCGTCCTGCAGGATCGGGGCTTCAAGGTCGCGCTGGTCACCGACGGCCGCATGTCCGGCGCTTCGGGCAAGGTGCCGGCCGCCATCCACGTCACGCCCGAAGCCGCGGACGGCGGCGCGCTGGCCAGACTCCGCGACGGCGATCCAGTGCGGCTGGATGCGCAGGCCGGGGTCCTGAACGTCCTGCTCGAGCCCGACGTCCTCGCCGCCCGTGAGCCGGTCGCGGCCGATCTCGCCCCCTTTCGATCCGGCCTCGGCCGCGAGCTCTTCGGCAATTTCCGGGCCCATGTCACGCCCGCCGAGCAGGGCGCTTCGGCCGTAAGCTTCCTCGGAGCCTCTCGATGACCCTCGACCAGATCATGCGCACCGCACCGGTCATCCCCGTGATGGTGATCGACGACGTCGATCACGCCGTCCCGCTCGCCCGCGCCCTGGTCGCAGGCGGTCTGAAGGTGCTCGAAATCACCCTTCGCACGCCGACCGCCATGACGGCGATCGAGGCGATCATGGCCGAGGTCGAAGGTGCCATCGTCGGTGCCGGCACCGTCCTTTCGCCCGGACAGCTCGACGACGTCGCCGCGCTCGGCTGCAGGTTCGCGGTCTCGCCCGGCTTCACGCCCGCCCTCCTCGACGCCGCGGCCGGATCCCCCTGCCCGCTTCTCCCAGGTGCTGCGAGTGCTTCCGAGGTCATGCAGCTTCTGGAGCGCGGCCATGATCGCCTGAAATTCTTTCCGGCCGAAGCGGCAGGCGGCGCGCCCTTCCTGAAGTCGCTGGCCTCGCCGCTGCCGGAAGCGAAGTTCTGCCCGACCGGTGGCATCGGCCCGGACAACGCCGCCGACTATCTCGCCTCGCCCAACGTGCTCTGCGTCGGCGGCTCGTGGGTGGTTCCGAAGGCGAGTATCGCCGCCGGCGACTGGGACCGCATCGAGGCGCTGGCAGCGGATGCGGCAGGCCTGGCGAGGCGGTCCTGGACGGCAGGCCCGGAACCGATTTCGACCGCTTAGAAATTCTTAACCAAGAAGGTGTAGGCATAAGGCTGGTTCGAACCGACGTGGGCAAAAACTCCGATGTCCGACGAGACCAAGTCTTCGCCAGTTACCGCCGATTCGGATGAGGCGCGACCCGAGGAAGAGCTTTCGCCGGCGGCGGATCGCCGGCAGCCTTTTCCTTTCGGCCTGACGTTCGTCACCTTGCTGAACCTCATCAGTCTCGCCTTCATCGCCTATCACTTCTCGAACCATCCGCATGGCACGGGAAGCCACACGGCATCGCCTTCGACCGCCATCGAGAGGTCGATCGCGGCACGTCCAGCGCTGCCGAACGGAGAGCCCGCAGCAGCCGAGGAAACGGGCGGCCACGCCCTCAAACCGGCCGCCATGCCGGGCGCTCCTTTGCAGGGCAATGTCGGCCTGGCACCTGCACCGCCGCTCACCGTCGAGATCGCTTCCCACGCGCACCCCATCGACATGGCCATGGCAGATCCGTCTGACCCCGCACCGACGAGCGAGCCGGAAAGGCCGGACGAAACCTCGACCGTCGCCGAGGCGACGACCGCTGCGGCCGGCGAGGAAACCGCCTGGGTACAACTCGGCGCCCTCTCCAGCCAGGCGATGGTCGAAAGCTACTGGTCGACGCTGCAGCGTCGACATGAGTCGCTGCTCGGGCACTGGAAGCCGCACCAGGTCGGCCCGGACCAGGTCGGCGGGAGCCTCCATCACCTCAGGATCGGCCCAATGACCGATGCCGCCGCGGTCAGACTCTGCGACGCGCTGCACGCGGCAGGCGCCGATTGTTTTTCCATGGCGCCGAAAGGAGGTTGATCGGACCGTTTTCACGTCCGTTCGCGGCCGATCAGCGTGCGGAGCCGACATCGTTCGGAGGGTCGCCAGCGAGGGTCTCCGCGATACGGCGCGGCGCCGAACCTTCGGACGATGTCGGGGACAGGGTGATGGTCAATCGCCGATCGAGGGCAAGGCTGGTCTCGAACGGGGCGACGAGCGTTCCGGCCTCGAGATACGCGCTCACCAGCGCTTCGTGACCGATCAGAACGCCGGCGCCGTTCTTCGCTTCCTCGACAGCGAGGCTGTAGAGCGAGAAGATCGGGCCTCGGGTGTCGAAGCGCTCGGCCGGCGCCACGGCCTCCAGCCAGAGCGCCCAGTCGCCGGACCAGGCGGAGTCGTGAAGAAAGGTCGCGTTTTCGAGATCGGCCGTTCGCTGCAGGCTGGCCAGGAAGGACGGCGCGCAGACCGGAAAAATGACGTCCCGGCCGATCTCGACAGCGTCGGCCGCGGGCGGGCCGTCCTCGTAGAAGATACAGAGGTCGAAGGGTTCACGCAGCATGTTCGGCCGGCGTTCGACGGCCGTCACCGAAATCGTCATGTCGGGGATCAGGGCGCGGATCGCCGGCAGTCTCGGCGACAGCCAGAGCTGGGCGACGCTCGGCAGGGCGGCGATCCGGATCTGCCCGGGCTTCGCCTTCATACGCAATGCCTGCACGGCCTCGCCCAGCCGGTCGAAGGCCAGACCGAGCGCGTCCAGAGCGCCTTCGCCGAGCAGCGTCAGGCGCACGCCCCGGGATCGGCGCTCGAACAGCGCCGCTCCCGCCCATGCTTCCAGAGTCTTCACATGCTGGGCGACGGCGCCCGGCGTCACGCAGAGCTCCTCGGCGGCGGCGGCGAAACCGCCGAGCCGAGCTGCCGCCTCGAAGGCGCGAAGGGCGTTGAGCGGCGGCCCCTTGGGGCGCGGCGGGGAAACGGCCATGGTTCAGCCTCAGTTTTTCTAGGCCAGGAAAATAGCAAAATTGCGTTGCGGATGGCCAGCCTTCGCGCTCTCCTGTTTCAAACGAAGGGAGACCGGTCATGACGGCTTTGAAACATCGCGCCTGGGTCCCCACCCGCTGCGAAGACCACGTTCAGCGCCTCGCCCGGGCGGCGTCCGAAAGCGGCACGGAAGGCGTCGCCAAGCGCATCGAAGCGCTCGCGTTCGAGAACCGAAAAATTCACGAACGGGACTGCTTCAACCTCAATCCGGCGACCAACGTCATGAACCCGCGGGCCGAGGCGATCCTGGCCGCCGGGCTCGGTTCCCGCCCGTCGCTCGGCTATCCCGGCGACAAATACGAGATGGGCCTGGAGGCGATCGAGGAGATCGAGGTGATCGCCGCCGAGCTTTCGGCCGAGGTTTTCCGGGCGGGCTTCGCCGAAATCCGGGTGGCGTCAGGCGCCATGGCGAACCTCTACGGCTTCATGGCGATCTGCGAGCCCGGCGACCGGATCATCGCCCCGCCCGCTTCGATCGGCGGTCACGTCACCCACCACGGCGCCGGCTGTGCTGGGCTCTACGGTCTCGAAACCCACCCGGCCCCGGTCGACGCTGACGGCTACACGCTCGATGTCGAGGCACTCGCCGAGCTGGCGCACCGCATCAGACCGAAGCTGATCACCGTCGGCGGCAGCCTCAATCTGTTTCCGCATCCGGTCAAGGAGGTGCGCGCGATCGCCGACGAGGTCGGGGCGAAGGTGCTGTTCGACGCCGCCCATCAATGCGGCGTGATCGCCGGCGGCGCCTGGCCCGATCCGCTCGCGGAGGGTGCTGATCTCATGACCATGAGCACCTACAAGAGCCTTGGCGGCCCGGCCGGCGGCCTTCTGGTGACCAATGACGCGGCGATCGCCGAGCGAGTGGACGCCATCGCCTTTCCCGGCATGACCGCGAATTTCGACGCGGCGAAATCGGCGGCGCTGGCGCTGACCATGCTGGACTGGCGGGAGCACGGACAGGCCTATGCGGACGCCATGATCGAGACGTCACGCGCGCTCGCCGAAGCGCTCGACCGAGAGGGCGTGCCGGTCTTCGCCAAGGCCCGTGGCTTCACCCGCTCCCACCAGTTCGCGATCGAGGCGGCACCCTATGGCGGCGGTCAGACCGCCTCGAAGAAGCTGCGCAAGGCGGGCTTCCTCGCCTGCGGCATCGGTCTCCCCCTGCCGCCGGTGGCCGACGACATGAACGGCCTCAGGATCGGCACGCCGGAACTGGTGCGCTGGGGCGTGACGGCGCGTGACGCCGGTACCCTAGCACCCCTGATCGCAAAGGCGCTGAACGCGGACAGGCCGGAAAGCCTGGCGGACGAGGTCGCGGCACTGCGCGCGACTTTCGATCGGCTGCATTTCATGCGGGACTGACGACCGCCGCCGGTGCTGTTCAGTGCCGGTAGTCCGGCTCGTCCTCATCGAGAATGCGTTTCAGCTCGGCGAAATGCTTCTCGGCAAAGGCGGGATAGTCCGCCCATTGCGCGGCGGTTTTGCGCGCGACGTCGTCCGGCATGAGGCGAAGGGGCTGTTGGGTCATATAGGCGGTGACCAGGGTCTCGGCGGCGCGTTCGAGATAATAGAGGTCGTCGAACGCGCGCCCGACGGTCTCGCCGATCACCAGAACGCCGTGATTGCCCATCATCAGCACCGACTTGTTGCCGAGCCGCGCGGCCAGGCGATCGCCCTCCTCGTCCCCGAGCGCCATGCCGCCATAGCCGTCGTCCAGCGCCACGCGCTCGAAGAAGCGGGCGGTGTTCTGATCGATCGGATGGATCGTGCTGTCGGCGAGCGAGGCGAGCACGGTCGCATATTTCGGATGGGCATGCAGGACGCAGCGCGCCTGCGGCAGCCTGGCGTGGATGCGGCCGTGCAGGGTCCAGGCCGTGGGATCGGGCGCATCCGGACGGTCCATGGTGGCGGGATCGTCGGCATCCAGCAGCAGAAGCTCGGAAGCCCGGACCCGGCTGAAATGGCGGGAATCGGGATTCATCAAAAAGCGCCTGCCGTCGCCCGACACCGCGAGGCTGAAATGATTGGCGACGGCTTCGTGCATGTCGAGCCTGGCGGTCCAGCGAAAGGCGGCCGCGAGATCCGCGCGCGCCTCCAGCAACTCGTCGCCCGTAAGTTCGGTCATCATCCCCCCTCGCCTCGATGTTCGACGTCTCCATCAGGCATATGATGGCGCCGCCGCGCAAAGGAAAGACGCCGCGAGCGGCGATCCGTGCCGGCGTCAGGCTGGCGCTTCCCGACTGCCGGCGCGCTTGCGGGCGAGCTTGATCAGCGGCAGCAGGATCAGCACGATCGCCACCACCATGATCACGCCGCTGATCGGCCGGGTGAAGAAGATGGTCGGATCGCCCTGGGAAAGCAGGAGTGACTGGCGCATGGACGGCTCGGCGATCGGGCCGAGCACGATGGCGAGCACGGCGGGGGCGACCGGATAGTCGAGCTTGCGGAGCAGATAGCCGACCACGCCGAAGATCAGCATCAGCCAGAGATCGTGCATGGTCTGGGTCGGCGCGTAGCCGCCGACGATGCAGAGCGTGAAGATGATCGGGGCGAGGATCGTGAACGGCATGGTCAGCACGCGCACGAAGAGCGGGATGAAGGCGAGGTTGATCGCCAGGCTGAACACGTTGGCGATATAGAGCGAGCCGATCAGCCCCCAGACGAAGTCAGGATGCTCGGTGAACAGGAGCGGCCCCGGGCGCAGCCCCCAGATGATCATGCCGCCGAGCAGAATCGCAGTGGTCGGCGAGCCGGGGATGCCAAGCGTGATCATCGGCAGCATCGAGCCGGTGGAAGCGGCGTTGTTGGCGCTTTCCGGCGCGGCGACGCCTGCGGGATTGCCCTTGCCGAAGCTCTCGCCGTCCTTGGCGAAGGTCTTGGTCAGACCGTAGGCCATCAAGGAGGCAGGCGTGGCGCCGGCCGCCGGCAGCATGCCGACGAAATAGCCGAGCAGTCCGGAAAGAGACGTCGTGCCGAGATAGTCCTTGAAGGCGACGATGCTGCGCCCGACGCTGGCGAGAGAGGTCCTGACCTTGTGCACGATGACGTTGCCGCCGGTCTGCTCGAGCGTCCAGAGCATCTCGCCGATGCCGTAGATGCCGATCGCGAGGACGAGAAAATTGATGCCGTGCATGAAACCCGGCATGTCGAAGAAGATCAGCCGCGGTCGGCCACTGATGATGTCGAGGCCGATGGTGGCGAGCACCAGGCCGATCAGGATCGAGAAGACCGTCTTCGGGATGTCGTCACTGCCCAGGCCGACGAAGGTGGCGAACGCCAGCAGCATCAGCGCGAACTCTTCGGGCGGGCCGAAGCGAAGCGCGAATTCGGCGAGCGGCGGCGCGAACAGGGTGAACAGCACCACCGAGATGGTGCCGCCGATGAAGGAGGCGGTCGCCGCGGTCACCAGCGCCACGTCCGCCTTGCCCTGGGTCGCGAGCGGGCGGCCGTCGAACACGGTGGCGACGGCGGTCGAGGCTCCCGGTATGCCCAATGTGATCGAGCTGATCGCGCCGCCATACATGGCGCCGTAATAGATGGCGGCGAGGAAGATGATCGCGGCGTTGGGCGGCACCAGAAAGGTGAGCGGCAGGAGGATGGCGACGCCGTTGACCGATCCCAGACCCGGCAGGGCGCCGACGAACAGGCCGACCATGCAGCCGACCAGCAGCATGAACAGGTTGATCGGCTGGAAGGCTTCGGTGAAGCCGCCGAGAAGATGGCCGACGATCTCTTCCATGGTTCGCCTCCCCGGACGCCCGTTGCTTACGAGCTCTTATCAGTAGATCAGGTCGTAGATCGGATAGAACAGCGGCTCGGAGATCCCCTTGGGCAGGGAGATGGTGAGCGCCCATTCGAACAGGCAGAACACTACCACCGGCATGGCGATCGTGATCGCGAGCGTCAGCAGCCAGCCATGGCCGCCCATGAACTTGATGTAGAAGATCAGGAACAGGATCAGCGCGAAATAGATCCCGATCCACTGGGTCAGCAGCAGCAAGACCGCGAGGGCTGCGACGGTAAGCCCGATCATGGCGAGCGAGGACGACGGGATGAAGGCCTCGGTCGATCGGCTTTCCGGCGTAGCTCGGGTGAACCACCTGACGATCGTGAAGAGGCAGCAGATCAGCATGCCGGCCGACAGCCAGAACGGCCAGGCGCCGGCGCCGGGACCGCGGTCCTGAACCCAGCCGATATTGAGCTCGGCAGCCTTGACCATGAAGGCGATCGAGAGCGCCGCCATCAGGACGGCCATCACGATCTCGGCGGTGCGAACCGTCATGTCATCGCTCCGTCAAAGAGCCATGCTAAGCACGCCGCGTGCAAGCATTGATTGGACGAGCCGGGATCGCCTTTCGGCGATCCCGGTTATTTCGTCAGATCACTCCGACGTGATCGCGTCGGCGCCGACCTTCTCGATCAGGGCCTTGTGGCGGTCGAATTGGGCTGCATGGAAGGCGGCGAGATCGTCGCCGGCGACCCACTCGTCGCAGAAGAGGCCATCCTCGACGCAGAAGGTCTGCCACTCTTCGGACTCGTAGAGAGTCTGGAAGAGATTGATGTACCATTCCTGCGCCTCGGCCGACATGCCCGGAGGTCCGTTGATCGAGCGCTGCATGTAGTACTCGATGTCGTGGCCGAGCTCCTTGGCCGTCGGCACGTCCGGATAGGCTTCCATGCGCTCGGCCGTGAACTGCACGATCGGCTTGGTGTCGCCGGCGCGCATGAACTCGTTCTGCTCGGCCGGGTTGTTGACGGTGCTGTCGATCTGGTTGCCGACCAGCGCCGCCGCCACCTTGCCGCCGCCCTCGAACGGGATGTAGGTGACGTCGTAGCCGAACTCGGCTTCCATCATCGCGGTCAGGATGCTGTCCTCCTGGCCGGATCCGGTGCCGCCGACATTCCAGTCCTTGCCCTTGGCCGACACCGCCGCGACATAGCTGTCCAGGTCGGTGATCTCTTCGTTCTGGGTGTTCACCCAGAGCAGGAAGGTGTCGAGCGCCATGCGGCCGATCGGCGTGAAACTGGTGATGTCGATGCCGAGGCCTTCCTGAACGATCGGCGTGGTGTAGAAGCTGTTGAGCGTCACCAGGATGGTGTGATCGTCACCCGCCTTGCCGTTGATGTAGGCGAGCGCTTCGGCACCGGAACCGCCCGGCTTGTTGATCGGAATGAAGGGCCTCGGTGAAAGATCCTTCTGCTCGATCAGACCCTGGAGCAGGCGGGCGATCTGATCGGCACCGCCGCCGGTGCCGGCCATGATGATGAACTCGACCGGTTTCTTCGGCGACCATTCGGCGGCGGCGTCGGTGGCGAGGCCGCTGCCCAGACCCACGGCAAGCATCGTGCCGAGGAGCAATCCATTCTTCGTTTTCACGTCAATCTCCCTTTCGTTCTTCGTTGAGCGCTCTGACCCGAATATCGTTCTTGTCCGACATCGAGCCGGAGCCTTCTGCATCACCGTCGCCAGCAGCTCCGGTGATGGTCTTCAAAACCTCTGTCGCTCCCTTGGTTCCGGTCGATCGCCTCCCTTTCGCTTCTCTCTTGCTTCAGTGCGTCATGAAGACGGGCAGTTCGGCGTGATCGATCAGATATCGGGTCACGCCGCCCATCACGAGTTCGCGCAGACGGTTCTGGCCGTAGGCTCCGATCAGAAGCGAGTCGGCACCGGCCGCCCTGGCCTCGGCGAGAAGCGCCTGGCCGACCTGGTGCGGGTCGGCCCTGGCCATTCTCTTGGTGCTCGCGACATCGTGGCTTCGCAGATAGAGCGCGAGATCGTCGAGGCCGGACGAACCGTTCTGTCCGGTATCGACGCCGAGCAGCGTCACCTTGCCCGCCGCCTCCAGAATCGGCAGCGCGATCGAGACCGCACGCGCCGCCTCGGCCGTGCCGCTCCAGCCGATCGCGACGTGGCCGCCGATGGCATCGGCCTTGGCGGGCGGGCACATGAGCACGGTGTGGCCGGTTTCGAACAGGCCGGCTTCGAGGGTGCCGTAGCCGAGATTACGCTTTCGATCCGCGCGCGGAACGACGATGACATCCGTGAGACGCCCGAGCTTCGCCACCACCGACGGCTGCTTGCCGAGCTCCTCGCGCCAGGAGACGGAGACCTTGTCGGCGGGCGCTTCATGGCGATCGACGATCGCCAGACAGTGCATGTCGCAATAGAAATCGAAGGCCTGCCGCAGCTTCCTCTCATCGTCATCCGCCGAGGTGGTCGCCGACGAGGCGAGCTGCTTCCTGACGCTGTCCGGAACGACCACGCCGAACGGCATCATGTCGTCCGGCCGGGGCCGGCAGTGAACGACGTCGATATGAGCGTTGAAGCGTTTGGCCAGCAACAGGGCATGATCCAGCAGGGCCTCATGCTTGCCGTCGCCGCGCACTGGAACCAGGATGTTGCGAACGCCCATCGGTCTATTCCCGTCCGGCCCCCATGGTCAGAACAGCCCCTCGATCTGGCCGTCCTCGTTCAGATAGATGTTGTTGGCCGACGGCACGCGCGGCAGGCCAGGCATGGTCATGATCGCGCCGGTGACCGCGACGATGAACTCGGCACCCGCCGACAGGCGAAGCTCGCGGATCGGCACCGTGAAGCCGGACGGCGCGCCTTTCAGATCCGGGTCGGTCGAGAAGCTGTACTGAGTCTTGGCCATGCAGACCGGGAAGTGGCCGTAATCCTTCTGCAGTTCCTCGAAGCGCTTTTCGATGGCGCCGTCGCAGGTGATGCCGTCGCCGCCGTAGATTTTTTTCACGATGGTCTCGACCTTGTCGCGAAGCGACATGTCGTCGGGATAGAGCGGCTTGAAGTCGGCTTTGCCGCTGTCGGCGAGTTCGACCACGTGATGGGCGAGTTCCTCAGTGCCGGCACCACCATTGGCCCAGTGGCTGGCGATGAAGGCCTTCACCCCCTCGCCTTCGGCAGCCGCCTTGACCGCTTCGAGCTCCGCGTCGGTGTCGGTGATGAACTGGTTGATCGAGACGGTGACGGGGACGCCGAAGGACTGGACGTTCCTGATATGCTTGATCAGGTTCGAGCAGCCGTCACGGACGGCATCGACATTTTCCGTGCCCAGGTCGGCCTTGGCCACGCCGCCATGCATTTTCAGCGCGCGGACGGTCGCGACGATGACAGCGGCGTCGGGCTTGAGCCCCGCCTTCCGGCATTTGATGTCGAAGAATTTCTCGGCCCCGAGATCGGCGCCGAAGCCCGCCTCGGTCACGACGTAGTCCGCGAGCTTGAGTGCGGTCTGGGTGGCGATCACCGTGTTGCAGCCATGTGCGATGTTGGCGAACGGACCGCCATGGACGAAAGCGGGGTTGTTTTCCAGCGTCTGCACCAGGTTCGGCGCGAGCGCTTCCTTCAGCAGCACGGACATCGGGCCGGGGCCTTTGACGTCCTTCGCATAGATCGGGTTTCGAGCACGGTCCTGGCCGATCACGATCTTGCCGAGGCGATCGATGAGGTCGTTGAGGTCGGTGGCGAGGCAGAAGATCGCCATGATCTCGGAGGCGACCACGATGTCGAAACCATCCTCACGCGGAAAGCCGTTGGCGACGCCGCCCAGCGAATTGGTGATCTGGCGAAGGGCGCGGTCGTTCATGTCGACCACCCGCTTCCAGGCGACGCGGCGGCTGTCGATCGCCGGCTCGTGGCCCCAGTAGATGTGATTGTCGATCAGCGCGGAAAGCAGGTTGTGGGCGATGCCGATGGCATGGAAGTCGCCGGTGAAATGGAGGTTGATGTCCTCCATCGGCACCACCTGGGCATAGCCGCCGCCGGCCGCCCCGCCCTTCATGCCGAAACAGGGGCCAAGCGACGGTTCGCGCAGGCAGATCGCGGCCTTCTTGCCGATCTTGTTGAGCCCGTCGCCGAGACCGACCGTCGTGGTGGTTTTTCCTTCGCCCGCAGGGGTCGGAGTCACGGCGGTGGTCAGAATCAGCTTGCCGTTCGGACGATCGGCCAGGGACTTCACGTAGTCCATGGAGAGCTTGGCCTTGTGCGGGCCGTATTGCAGGAGCTGGTCGCCCGGAATGCCGAGCTTCGAGCCAACCTCGGCAACCGGGATCATCGTGGCTTCGCGGGCGATCTCGATATCGGTTTTGACGGCCATGTTCGTTATCCTGTTTGGTTATCTGGGCGCCGGCTGTTCAGACCCTCGCCACTTATGCTCCCAATACATCACCCGCTTTGAGTCCGCTTTCTGCAGCCCAGGCGGCAGCGGGTTGCTTATCTCCGCCAGCCGGCCGGACTCGCTTGACCAGGATGCGGCCGCCGATGCACTGGACGATGACGCCATCCTCCGAGACCTCGATCACCCGGCCGGACACACCGTCACCATCGACGCGCGCGCTGTCGAAAATGCTGAGCTCCGCGCCGTCATGGGTGGTCCAGGCGCCGGGCGCCGGATTGGTGCCGCGAATGAGGTCGTAGACCTGGCCAACCGGCTTGTGCCAATCGATCGCCGCGTGCTTCTTGGTGCAGCGCCGCTCATAGGTGGCCTGGCTCTCGTCCTGCTCGATATGGGGCGGATTGCCGGAGCGGAAGAGGTCGCAGACTTCGAGAACCGAAGAGATCGCAGCGGGGTAGATCTTCTTGAAGTAGAGATCGATCACCGTGTCGTCCGGCCCGATGTCGCACTCCCACTTAAGGAGGACGTCGCCCTCATCCAGACCGTCGGTCGGGTAGAACCAGGAGAAACCGGACCGTGTGCTGCCCATGATGATCGGCCAGTTCACGGCGGACGGCCCGCGATGCAGCGGCAGCAGCGAGGGGTGAAAGCAGATCGAGCCCAGCTTCGGCGTGTCGCGCGCGGCCTCGGGCACGAACACGTTGACGAAGGCCATGATCATCAGATCGGCCTCATAGCCCGCAAGCTCGTCCAGCGTCGCCTGGTCCTTGAAATGGGCGGGCTGATGGACCGGCAGACCCTGTTCGAGCGCAAACGCCTTGATCGGATCGACGGGCCTGCCCTCCTTGTCCGGCTCGCAATAGACGGCGACCACCTCATCGGTACCGGTCTCCAGAAGCTTCGCGAGCGCGTCCTTGCCGAACGCCTGCTGGCCCATCACGATCACACGCATGATCTATCCCCTAATCCGCCGCATCACGTTTGACCTCGCCGACGGCGCCGGAAGCGATGACCCGGTCGAGATCGTCGCCGCTATAGCCGAGGACATCGCTCAGAATTTCCTCGGTATGCTCACCCAGCAGGGGTGAGCGTTTCACCTCGGCCGGACTGTCGGACAGCTTGATCGGGCAGCCGACGCTCAGATATTCGCCGCGCTCGGGATGGTCGACCTTGACCATGGTGCCGGTAGCATAAAGGCCTCATCCTCCGAGATCTCCTTCATCGACAGGATCGGGCCGACGGGGATGTCGTGGGGGTTGCAGATATCCATGACCTCGAACTTGGTCTTGGTCATGGTCCATTGCTCGATCCGATCGAAGATCTCGTTCAGCTTGTCGAGCCGCTCCGGCGGCTTGGCGTAGCCTTCCTTCGTCTTCCACTCCGGCTCGCCGATCACGTCGCAGACCTTCTCCCAGACGGCGGCCTGGATGATGAAATAGGTGTAGGCGTTGGGGTCCTGCTCCCAGCCCTTGCATTTCAGAATGCGGCCGGGCTGTCCGCCGCCGCTATCGTTGCCGGCGCGCGGGGTCGCCTCACCGAAGGGAATGCCCTCGCCGAACTGCGAGTATTCCTTCAGCGGTCCGGCGGCCAGGCGCTGCTGATCGCGCATCTTCACCCGGGCGAGGTTGAGGACGCCGTCCTGCATGGCGCAGGTCACCCGCTGTCCGCGCCCGGACTTTTCCCGGTGGAACAAGGCGGTGACGATGCCAAGCGCGAGATGCAGCCCGGTGCCGCTGTCGCCGATCTGCGCACCCGTCACCACCGGCGGCCCGTCGAGAAAGCCGGTGGTCGAAGCGGAGCCGCCGGCGCACTGCGCGACGTTCTCGTAGACCTTGCAGTCCTGATACTTGCCGGGACCGAAGCCCTTGATCGAGGCCATGATCAGGCGCGGGTTGATCTCCTGGATGCGCTCCCAGGAGAAGCCCATGCGATCGAGAGCGCCCGGCGCGAAATTCTCCACCAGAACGTCGCATTCCTCGACCAGCCGGGTCAGCACTTCCTTGCCGGTCTCGTTCTTCGAGTTCAGCTCGATCGAGCGCTTGTTGTGGTTCAGCATGGTGAAATAGAGGGAGTCGGCACCCGGCACGTCGACCAGCTGCTTCCTGGTGGCGTCGCCGACGCCAGGCCGCTCCACCTTGATCACGTCAGCGCCGAACCATGCGAGCAGCTGCGTGCAGGTCGGTCCCGACTGGACGTGGGTGAAGTCGAGGATCTTGACGCCTTCAAGTGCTTTCATCTGTGCTTCCCGTGCGGTGTGACCACGTCACTGGCTCGTTCCATGTCAAGACTTTGGCGCCGTCAAACCAGGGCGCAGACCGGCCCCTTCAGCAATGGCGGTCAACGTCAATGCCGTGATCACATCACTCATTTTTTCTTGACCACGCTTTGCGGGTTGAGCGAGCCGATATTGCCGCTTTCCTTGCCGGCGGCCGGATCGATGGCGGCGTTGATCAGGGTCGGCTTGCCGCTGTCCATGGCATCGGACACGGCGCGGTAAAGCTGATCCGGGTTCGAGGCGTGGACGCCGATGCCGCCGAAGGCCTCCATCATCATGTCATAGCGCGCGTTCTCGACGAACACGGTGGGGGCCGGGTCCTCGCCGCCGGAGCGGTTCTTGTCGGTGCCGCGATAGATGCCGTTATTGTTGAAGACCACGACACAGACCGACAGCTTGTAACGGCAGATCGTCTCGATCTCCATGCCGGAAAAGCCGAAGGCGCTGTCGCCCTCGACCGCCAGAACCGGATGGCCGGTTTCCACGGCCGCCGCGATCGCCGATCCCATGCCCACACCCATCACGCCCCAGGTGCCGACATCGAGCCGCTTTCTCGGCTTGTGCATGTCGATGATCGAGCGGGCGAAGTCGAGCGTGTTGGCGCCTTCGTTCACCAGGATGGCATCAGGACGTTCGGCGATCACCCGCTTCAGCGCGCCGAGCGCTGCGGCGTAGTTCATCGGCGAGCTGTTGTTGCGCAGCGTCGGCGCCATGCGTTCGATATTGGCGTTTTTCTTGGCGCTCACCGCTTCGGTCCACTCGGACGGCGGCTTTTGCCAATCCTTTCCCATGGCGTCTGTAAGCGCGGTCAAACACGAAAAAATATCGCCGACGACGGGGGCCGCGATCTCGACATTGCTGTCCATCTCCTTGGGCTCGATGTCGATCTGCACGAACCGGGTGGAATGGGGCTCGCCCCACTGCTTGCCCTTGCCGTGGGACAGGAGCCAGTTGATGCGCGCCCCGACCATCACGACCACGTCGGACTCTTTGAGGACCAGCGAGCGCGCCGGACCCGCGGACTGGGGATGGGTGTCCGGCAACAGGCCCTTGGCCATGCTCATGGGGAGGTAGGGGATGCCGGAGGTTTCGACGAAGGCGCGCACGGCCTCGTCCGCCTGAGCGTAGGCAGCACCCTTGCCGAGGATGATCAGCGGTTTTTTTGCACCCTTGATGACGTCGAGCGCGCGCTCGATCGCTTCGGCCGACGGTATCTGCGCCGGCGCCGGATCGATAACCTTGACCAGCGATTTCTGGCCCTCCACCTCGTCCATCACCTGACCGAGCAGATTGCCGGGAATATCGAGATAGACGCCCCCCGGCCGGCCGGACACGGCGGCACGGATGGCGCGCGCGACGCCGATGCCGATATCCCGGGCATGCAGGATGCGATAGGCCGCCTTGCAGAGCGGCTTCGCGATCGCGAGCTGATCCATCTCCTCGTAGTCGCCCTGCATCAGATCGACGACCTCGCGCTCCGAGGAGCCGGAGATCAGGATCATCGGCCAGCAATTGGTGTTGGCATGGGCGAGCGCCGTCAGGCCGTTCAGGAAGCCGGGGGCGGAGACCGTGAGGCAGATGCCCGGCTTCTTGGTGAGAAAACCCGCGATCGCAGCGGCATTGCCGGCATTCTGCTCATGGCGGAAAGACAGAACGCGCAGCCCCTCCTCCTGCATCATCCGACCGAGGTCGGTGATCGGAATGCCGGGCACGCCATAGATCGTCTCGATGCCGTTCAGCTTCAATGCGTCGATGAGAAGATGGAATCCATCGGTAAGAGCGGCCTCTTCGATGGCGTCGGCATTCCCGGCGACCGCGGCGGCGGCTTCGGACATTGTGCGTCTCCTTCGGCCCGGGCGATGGTCGCGCCTAGAGGGCCATCTCCTTCGGCGTTTCGACGTTATCGGATCTGTCAGGTTCGACCCATGTGCGTTTTACATGTTCATGCAGCTTCATGGTGTGCTCGCGCACCATGCGTTCGGCGAGATCGGAGTCGCGCGCCTCGATCGCTTCGATGATGTGCTCGTGATCCACGATCGAGCGGGCGACGCGATCACCTTCGGTCATCGTCCGTGCGCGGATCGCGCGCATGTGCAGGAACAGGCCGTCGGCGATGCTCAAAAGCAGATCGCAGCCGGAGAGTTCCAGAATACGCCGGTGAAAGCGGATATTGGCCTCGGAGTACTCGTCCAGATGGGTCTTGGCCTCGTCCCGGCCGAAGCTGGCGAGCAGCTTTCGCAGCGAGGCGATCTCGGCGTCGCTCGCACGCTCGGTCGCGAGCCTCGCCGCCATGCTCTCCAGCGCCGCCCAGACGGTGATCATCTCCAGAATTTCGTCGACCGACTTTCTGAGAATGAACACGCCGCGCCGCGGGATCACGCGCACCAGCCCCTCCTGTTCCAGACGGGCGAGGGCCTCGCGGATCGGCGTGCGGCTGATGTTGAGCTGTTCGGAGAGCTGGCGTTCGTCGAGCTTGAGGCGGGCGTCCTCGGCATAGATGTCCATCGCCATGATGCCTTCCTTGAGCACGTCGTAAATGTGCTCCTTCAGGCTGAAACTGCCTTCGACCGGCTTGACGATGAACTCCCGTCGCATCCCTGGCGCCTGACTTCCTTGGTTTCAGGTATCTGGTATACCAGACACCAAAATAGCGTCAACCGGCAAGCCCGAATCGTGGCGGCCTCCCCTCCCTGGCCCGCATCGCGCGGTGCCCGACTATCGCCGAAGTCGTCTTGCTACGATCTCCCATTCTTCTCATAATTTCGTGATTGGATGAAGAATCGTTTGGGAGAAAGACACTATGCCGGTTATCGCCATGACTCGCGAAATGGGCTCGCTCGGATCCGCGATATCGCGCTCGGGCTGGCCGAGGAGATCGGGATCCAGCTGGTTCAGCACGAAGTCGTCGAGCATGTCGCCGACAAGATGCGCGTCGGCAGCAGCGCGGTGAACAGATTTCTCGAAGGCGAAGCCGGTGCTTCTGGAACGCTGGAACATCGACGAGAAGAGTCTCTCCCTGTTCACGGCGGAAGACGTCTTCGACCTCGCTTCCAGGGGCAATGTTCTGATCCGCGGCTGGGGTGCCGCCCACCTGCTGCATTCGGTGCCCCACATCCTGTCGGTGCGGGTCTGCGCGCCGATGGAGCTCATGATCGGCATTTAAAATGTGGATCGTTATCTTAACATTGAGGGATCACGATGGACCGCATCGGCATCGCGGATCCGGACGGCCAGGCGCGAGATCGAGAAGAACGACGCCGCAACACACCCAGGCGATGAGCCGGCTCGGTCATCATTATAACTGGCAGAGCACACGCTGAATTTCGACATGGTGATCAACGCGGCCAAGATTCCGGTGGAGGTCGGCGTCGCCATGCTGAAGCGCATGCTCGCCGAGCCGGCGTTCGCCGAGACCGAGGAGTCCCGCGCCCGGCTCGCGGATCTCAAGCTCCGCGCCGCCATCCGCGCGGCCCTTCGAGGCGACAGTCGGACCAGGACCCTCGACACGCTGTTCGACGTGAACGTGACGCCAGGCGAGGTGCAACGAGTGTGAAGCATCAGCGGCCTCGTCGACAATCGACAGAGCAGAGCCGTCACGCCGAGGCGATCATCCGCGCATTGCCCGGCGTCACCGCGGTCAGAAACGATCTGATGGTCGCGACCGGGATGAACGCCGGCTCGTGACGCCGCCCGGCGACGCCGTCTTCAGGTGAGTTGTCGTCCACGGTCAGGATGATCTTGCCGGTGTTGGCGTTGGCTTCCATCATCTCGTGGGCCTTCACGATGTCCGCGAGCGGCAGGACGTCGTGGACCACGGGCTTCAGATCGCCGGACGCGAACTTGCCGAGCGCTTCACTCCTGAAGGCTTCGGTGAGCGTCGTCTTCTCCGCGATCGATCGGGCGCGCAGCACCGAGCCGATGACGCGCTGGCGCTTGACCATCATGCGTCCGATGTTGATTTCGGACTTGGCGCCGCCCATGAGGCCGATGATGACGAGGCGGCCATAGACCGCGAGGCACTTCATGTTCTTCTCGAAGTAACCGCCGCCGATGTGGTCGAGAATGACGTCGGCGCCCCTCTTTTCGGTGATCTCGAGGACGCGCTCGGCAAAGTCTTCCTCTTTGTAGAGGATGGCGTGATCCGCGCCGAGGTCCTGGCAGGATCTGGCCTTGTCCTCGCTGCCGACGGTGACGATCACCTCGGACGGACCGAGTGCCTTGGCGAGCTGGATCGCCGCCGTGCCGACGCCCGAAGCGCCGCCATGCATCAGGAGGGTTTCCGAAGGCTTCAGGCCGGCCTCGCGAAAAATGTTGAGATAGGCGGTCAGAAAGACCTCGGGAATGGCGGCAGCCTTCGTCATCGAGAAACCCTCGGGCACGGCCATGAGCGTGCCGGCGGGCGCTTTCGCAAACGCGGCGTAGCCACCGCCGCCCAGGAGCGTCATCACCCGGTCGCCGACCTTCCAGCCTTCGACGCCCACGCCCAGCGCCTCGATCACGCCCGCGCATTCGAGGCCCATGATCTCGCTCTCGCCGGGCGGCGGCGGGTAGTTGCCCTTTCGCTGCTGGGTGTCGGCGCGATTGGCGGCGGTCGCGGCAATCCTGATCAGCACCTCGCCCTCGCCCGCCTCCGGCATCGGCGCCTCGCCGAGCTTCATGACCTCGGGTCCGCCCTGCCCGTCCGTCACCACCGCCGTCATCATGCTGGTCGCGTTCATCCGCCTCTCCCCATTGAAACCCGGTCCGACGTCGCCGTCCCAGGCAAGTCGACGCCCCTGGCCGCGCCAAGGCGATAGCGGAGGTAGAGGAGTGTGGTCAATGCGCCGATCCAGGCGACGGCGAAAATGCCCCAATAAATGCCGGGCAGGCCGTAGCCGAGGACGGGATCGAGCAGCCAGAGCACCACCATAGGCCCCAGCACGTGGCGGAAGAGGCCGATGATCAGGGGGAAGATCGGGCGTTTCATGCCCTGGAGCGTCGAGCTTCCGATCATGAGGAGGGCGTAGGCGGGGAGATTGAGCACGGCGACGGCGAGATAGGCGGCGCCCAGGCCGACGACGTCCGGATCGCCCGTGAACAGCGACATGACCGGTGCCCGGAACAGCCAGACGAGAACCGCGCCGAGCGCCATCAGGACGACGCCGTAGCCGAGCGAGATGCGGGCGACGGCGTCGACGCGATCGACCTCGCGCGCGCCGTGATTCTGGCCGACCAGGGTCAGCGTCGCCGTGCCGAGTCCGACCATCGGCAGCATCGCGATCTGCTCGATGCGTAGCGCGATGCCGTAAGCGGCGATCGCCGCCTCGCCGTGCCGGCCCATGAAGAAGGTGATCGCGAACAGCCCGATGCCGGTGGTCAGCATCTGGCCGGTCACCGGCACGGCTTGGCGAAGCAGCCAGATCATGGCCTCGACGTCGGGCTTGAGGCTGGCGAGCGTAAAATGACGGCCGAGCTCGCTCCGACGGCAGCGACGCCAGAGATAGACGAGCTGCAGCCCCTGGATCAGCACGGTCGAGATCGCGATGCCGAGCACGCCGAAGCCCGGAAGCGGGCCGATACCGAACATGAAAAGCGGGTTCAGGACGACGTTCAAAAGCGCGCCTGCGATCAGGGCGTTTCGAAAGGAGCGCGCGTCGCCCTGGGCGGTCAGCATGCCGTTGCAGGCGGCGTTCAAGAGGAAGAGGAACGCGAAAAGCAGGATCGGCACGAGATAGCGCCGCGCCAGCTCGAGGCTTTCGCCTTCGGCGCCGATCAGGCGAAACAGCGGATCCGTGAAAAAGAGGCCGTAGAGGCCGACCAGCGCGCCGGTGATCATCGCGAGCAGGAGGGCTTGTCCCCAAAGACGGCAGGCGCGCCTCGGTTCGCCCTCGCCGAGCGCATTCGCGATCAGCGCCGACGCGCCGTGGCCGATGCCGACCACCAGCGCGATGACGACGAAATAGACCGGGAAGGAGACGGCGAGTGCTGCCAGCGCCTCGGTCGAGATCAGGCCCGCATAGAAGGTGTCGACGACATTGAAGAGGGTCTGGAACAGCATGCCGGTGCCGGCGGGCACGGCGATCTTGCGGATCAGGCCGGGGATCGGATCGACGGTCGGGCGAAGGTTTTTCGTACTCATGAATGGGCTCCGGCCGCACGCCCGGCGAGGACGGCATCGGCCGCCATGTGGCCGGAACGGACAGCGCCTTCGATGGTCGCGGGCAGGCTCGTGTCGGTCCAGTCGCCGGCGAGGTGAAGGTTGGACCAGCGGGTTCCGGCGGACGGCCGTTTCACGATCTCGGCCGGAGTCTGCGAGAAAGTCGCGCGTTTTTCCTTGATGACGCGGTGGGCGGGCAGCGGATCGGCGGCAAGGCCGAGCGCCTTCGCGGTCTCCGCCCAGAGCCCGGCGGCGACGGTATCGGCCGGCTCCTCGGCGAGCCGATCGGCGGCGCTCACCGTGATGCTGGCGATGCCGTCCCGCAGGAACAGCCACTGCGCGGTGCCGCCGATCAGACCGAGCAGCATCGAGTCGCCCGGCAGGCGCACCCGCCCGGGCACCGCGAAATGCGCGTTCACGATCGGATGGGCGCCCTTCGGCACCGGAACGCCCGGAAGTAGATCCGCGACCTGGGCGGGCGGCAGGGCGAGAATGACGTGATCCTCGGGACCTAGCGGTCGATCGAAGCCTGTGAAACGGAGGATTTCCGCACGGTTGGAGAGCTCGACGGCGCGCACGCGGTGGCCGAAGCCGATGTCGACGTCATGCCTGCCGAGAAAGGCGAGCGCCGGATCGATCAGGGCGGCCGCGAGGCTTTCCTTCGCGATCAGCGGCCGGCAGGCGGCGCCCCCCATCGCGAAACTCTCCCGCAGGGCCGCCTTGAGCAGCCTCGCGGAAGCGCGCTCGGGCGGGGTGTTCAGCACCGCCGTCGCCATAGGCTCCCAGAACCGCTCCCAGAGGCTGCCGGTTTCGCGCAGACAGGCCTTGACGGTCGCGTTTCGGCCGGTGAAGGCGAGACGAAGGACAGCGAGGCGTTCGTGAAGACCCGCACCGGGGACGTCCCGTGTCGGATCGGCGAGCCAGGAAAAACGATGCGTGTCGTCGACGTGAATGTCCCAGCGTTCGCCGGTTCGCATGTCGAGAAAGGGAAAACGGGCCTCCTCGGGGCCGATCAGGCCGTCTTCGGCGTCGATCGCTTCGAGATAGCGGTGCAGATCCCGATTGCCTGCGAGCATCAGGTGACTGCCGTTGTCGACGATGCGACCCAGCGCGGCGTCGTGATAGGATCGGCAGCGCCCGCCGGCCTGCGGCGCCGCCTCATGCAGGGCCACGCGAGCGCCACCGGACGCCAGCCGCACGGCGGCGGCGAGCCCCGCCAGGCCGGCGCCGACGACATGCACGGTCATGCCGGCCAGGCATGGCGAAGCGCGATCCCGAGCCGCTCCAGCCTGCCGAGGCGGACACGCCGTTCAAGATGCGCCCAATCCGTCGCGATCAGCCGATCGAGAAGGCGTCGATAGACGGCCATCATGATCAGCGCCGGGCGGAGTTTTTTTCGGTCGCCCCCGGCGAGCAGGCGATCGGCGAGCGCGAACGCCTTCTCGGCGCGGCTGGCGAGCGCCCGGCAGACGCCCTTCACTTCGGGGTGGCGAATAGCCTCCATCGGTGCGCGCGCGGGGACGCCATATTGCTGCAGCAGTTCCGCCGGCAGATAGAGCCGGCCGCGCCCTGCGTCCTCGTGCAGATCGCGCAGGATGTTGGTGAGCTGCAGTGCCTCGGCAAGCGCCAGCGCGCCTCGGTCGAGATCGTAGCCGCGCTGGCCGAATACCGTCATCGACAGCATGCCCACCGTGCCGGCGACCGCGCGGCAATAGCGTTCGAGCTCGGCCATGCTCGGCGGCCGGCTCCAGCCCGCCGCGTCCATGGCCATGCCGTCGATCATGTGCAGAAACTCGCCCTTCGGCAGATCGAACCGTTCGACCGGCTGCAAGAGTGCAAGCGACGTTGGCGTTCCGGGACGCCCCCTGTAGAGCGCCTCGATTTCGTCTCGCCAGCTCTGAAGCGCCGCCTGCTTGCGTTCCGCGTCGATGGTGCCGTCCGCGATGTCGTCGACCTCGCGGCAAAAGGCGTAGATCGCGAACATGGCGTCCCGCTTCGGTCGCGGCAGCAGGCGCATGCCCCAATAGAAGGAGGAGCCCGAACGTTCGACCAGCCGCCGCACATGGGTCCTGGCCGTCGCAAGATCGGGGCTTTCGTCGCCGTCAGCCTCGGGCTGTACCGCCGTCCGCGTCACGAAAGGTCTCCCGAACCGGCCACGGCTGGGGCTGTCTCTCCTCGCCTCAGCCACTGCAGACGGCCGATCGCCATGATCGAGACGAGCGCAAAACGCGGCCTTGAGAGCGTCACGCGGCCGGCGAGCGGGTCCCGACGCCTGAGCGCTGCCGAAAGCGCGTTGGCCATCTCGAGAACCACCGCCGTCTCCGCGGCGAGGCGCTGACGGGCGAGCCGGCGCGGCAGCGCCGCCGCCTGGCGAAGCAGAGCGTCCACACCATCGAGAGTCTGATCCAGCACCTCGCGCATGGCAAGGCTGGCTGCGGGCTTCGCGAGTTCGGCGACGTCGATCCCCGCCGCCTCGAAGGCGTCCCCCGGCAGGTAGACGCGATCGAGCGCCAGAAAATCGTCCCTGCAGTCCTGGAGGTGGTTCAGCAGCTGGAGCGCATCGCAGAGCGGGTCTGACAGACGGTGGAGGTTGGGGCTCTCGCCGTGGAGATCCAGCAGAAAGCGGCCGACCGGCGAGGCCGAGAGCGCACAATAGGCCATGAGGTCCGGCCAGTCCCGATAACGAAGCCTTTCGGCGTCCTGCCTGAAGGCCGACAGGAGATCGAGCGCATGGCGTTCGGTCACGCCGGTCGCCATGAGGCTCGCACGCAGCGTCGCCGCCTTCGGCAGCAAGGAGAGCGCATGCTCCTCGCCCAGGAGTGCCCGCTCGAAGAGGTCGAGCCGTCTCAGCTTCTCGCCAGGTTCCAGCGCCGCGTCGTCCGCGATGTCGTCGGCAGCGCGCACGAAGGCGTAGAACGCCATGACATGCGGGCGCGAAGATGCCGGCAGCAGCCAGGAGGCCACCGGAAAATTCTCGTCGCCCGGCCCCTTGCCCGACGGCCTCTCCAGATCGTCCAAAACATGCCCCGACGCTGATCCGCCGATGCCCGGCATCGCGCCGGCACAGCCTAGCGACATGTGACAGCGCGCGCCACCGCGACGGGCCAATCGAAAAGGAAGGAATCGCGACATGATGTGTCGCATTCGGAGCTTGCTGCGCGCCTCATGAAGGCGTAGCCACGGCTTGAACAGCGTCGCCGTCCCGGCAACCGGAGATCCTATCATGATGGCTGCGATCACATCGAGCTGGGCGCTGCTCCTGGGCATGGCGTTCCTCATGATCGGCAACGGACTGCAGGGCTCGCTTCTGGGCGTGCGCGCGTCGATCGAGGCCTTCCCGACGACGGTGACGGGCCTCCTGATGTCGGGCTATTATCTCGGCTTCTTCGCGGGCTCGATCCTGACGCCGAAGCTGGTGGTCCGGGTCGGCCATGTGCGGGTGTTCGGCGCCCTCGCCTCGCTCGCATCGACGGCCATCCTGTTTCACGCACTGTTCGTCAATCCCGTGAGCTGGGGCATGATGCGGCTGGTGAGCGGACTCTGCTATGCCGGTCTCTACGTGGTCGCCGAAAGCTGGCTGAACGAGAAGGCGACCAACGAGACCCGCGGTCAGCTTCTCTCGGTCTACATGGTGATCTCCTATGGTGGCATGGCCGCGGGCCAGGTGCTGCTGAACGTCGGCGATCCCGGCCGCGCCGGGCTCTTCATGCTGGTCTCGGTTCTGGTGTCGCTCGCGGTCATTCCGATCCTGCTCTCCAACACCCGCGGCCCGGCCATGGAAGCGCCGACGCCGATGAGCGTGAAGGACGTCTGCTCGGCCTCGCCCACCGCCTTCGTCACCGCCTTCACCAACGGCATACTGCAGGGCGGCGTAATCGGCATGGGCGCCGTCTATGCCGGGCTGATCGGGCTTTCGGTGCCGCAGATCTCGCTGTTCATGATCATGCTGCTGATGGGCGGTGTCTGCTTTCAATGGCCGATCGGCCGGCTGTCCGACCACTATGACCGCCGAAAGGTGCTGACGGTGGTGACCTTCTCGGCCGCGGCGGCGGCCATGGTCGCCAGCGCGGTCGCCGACACCTTCACCGCATTTCTGGCAGCGGCCTTCCTGTTCGGCGGCATGATGGGGCCGATGTATTCGCTGGCGCTGGCCTACGCCAACGACCACCTGCAGACCGATCAGATGGTCGCGGCGAGCGGCACGCTGGTGCTGGTCGGCGGTTCCGGCGCCCTCCTCGGTCCGACCCTGGTCGCGGCCTCGATGGATCTGATCGGGGCCCACGGCTTCTTCTGGTCGATCGCCGCGACCCATATGGTCCTCGGCCTGTTCATTCTCTACCGCATGACCCAGCGGCCCGCGCTGCCGGCCGAGGAACAGGGCAGCTATGCGGCGATCATCCCGTCGCGGGCCACCTATGTGGCGGGCGGCATGTATGGCGAGGCGGCGATCGAGGAGGAGAGCGACGCCGGGAATGAAGAGAATGTTAATGGCGGATCGATCGTGCCGGCCGGCGCCCATGCCGAAAAGCCGGACTGAGCCGTCTCGTCCGGAGGATCAGTTCCGGCCGTCCCAGTTCCGATCGCTGAAGAAAGCGTGACGGCCGATGTCGCGGCGATTCAGTCCGCGTGCCGCGAGCGACTCGTCGGTCAGCTTCGCCAGGCGCTTGTAGCGGATATAGGCCAGCCAGCCGCGCCGCAGACCCGACGCTGCGAGCACCAGCAGGTCGGCACGGAGCCACCGTTTCGGCCTGCTGGCAAGCGCAGGCGACGGGATCAATGGATTGATGAAGGTCATTTCTCTCATTCCAATGGTTCGCGATGAGGGCAGCGAGGCGGGTCGTGCCCTGATGAAACATCTATCCATCGACAATGGGGTGGATTCGCTGCAGCGGCTGTGATGCCAGACACATCTAAGAAGCGAAATTTATCAAAATTTCATCGCGAAATACGTAATCGCATCGAGACACCACCCGCACGTCTGCAGGGCTTTGGTCGCTTGCCCACATGGTGTAGAGTCGCGTTTCAACAACCATTCGAATGGGGAGGATGCGTTTGACGGTTCCGCTCGACCTTCTTGAACTCTGGCTTTGCCGCCAGCTGGCCGAGCCGCAACGAGTCTGGTTCGAGGAGCGGATGGCATCGCTTTCGCCCGACACGGCCGATCGCGACCTCTACATGGCGCTCGGGCTGGTGCCGCGAAAGCTCAATAAGGACGACCTGGCGCTACTGCCGGCGGACATCGAGCAGGCAGGCGTCGCCCGGCCCGGCTGGGATCCACGCGGCCTTTCCGTGGATCAGGCGGCACGCATCGCCATACTCCTGAAAGCGGGCGGCGAGGGCGAGCGCTTCCGCGACCGTTTCGTCCAGCTCTGCCGCACCGCCGACATCGCCGAACAGGTGGCGTTCTACCGCGGCCTGCCGCTCTACCCGAGCCCGGAACTGCTCCGGCACCAGGCCGGCGAGGCGGCGCGCACCAACATGCGCTCGGTGTTCGAGGCCCTCGCCCATCGCAACCCCTACCCTTTCGAGCAGTTCGACGACAATCGCTGGAACCACATGGTCCTGAAAGCGCTGTTCATCGGCAGCACGCTTCACCCGATTCAGGGGCTCGGCCAGCGCGCCAATATGGAACTCGCACGCATCCTGCGCGACTACGCGCACGAGCGCTGGGCGGCGGGCCGCCCGGTCACGCCCGAGCTCTGGCGCTCCGTCGGCGACGCGCCGGACATCGAGAGCGACGCACTCGGCGATCTGCAGCGGGCGCTGGACGGCGACGATCCTCTGGAGCGCCAGGGTGCCGCCCTCGCGCTCGCCAGCCGATCGGAACCGGAAGCGAAGGCGCTGCTTCAGACAGCCGCGGACCTCGCTGGAGCGATCGACGCGGGAACGTTGTCCTGGGACAGCCTGGCGAAGGAGCTGTAAGCCGAGATGAGGGCTTCGGATCGACCGTTCTCACTCGGGAAACGAAAGGTCAACCGAGCGCGTCTAAGCTCCCGGACCTGGTCCATGCGATCCTGGGAGTCAGCCCGCCCGTCAACAGAGGAGGCCGTGGATGGATTCCCAGGACCGCATGGACCGGGAAGCGACAATAGGGCCTCGACGTTAAGAATGCGTGAGCCCGCGAGCGGGAAGACCGCTGGCGCATCGTCACCATGGGCTGGATGAGGCCTGGATCAGACAGAGGCGAATACGGTGTATATCGATCCCCACACCCACATGATCTCCCGTACCACCGACGACTACGAGGCCATGGCCGCGGCCGGCATCGTCGCGCTGATCGAGCCCGCCTTCTGGCTCGGCCAGCCGCGCACCCATGTCGGCGCCTATGTCGACTACCTCTCGATGATCGTCGGCTGGGAGCGTTTTCGCGCAGGGCAGTTCGGCATTCGCCACTACTGCACCATCGGCCTCAACTCCAAGGAGGCGAACAACCCGGAGCTGGCCGAGGGCGTGATGGAGATTCTTCCCCGCTTCGCGCTCAAGGAGGGCGTCGTCGCGATCGGCGAGATCGGCTATGACGAACAGACCGACGCCGAAGACAAATATTTTCGACTTCAGCTCGACCTCGCCAAGGAGCTCGATCTGCCGGTGATGATTCATACCCCGCACCGGGACAAGAAGCGTGGCACCCAGCGTTCCATGGACGTGATCGAGGAGCATGGCGTCGACGTCACCAAGGTGGTGATCGACCACAACAACGAAGAGACCGTCGAGGAAGTGCTGGACCGCGGCTACTGGGCCGCCTTCTCGATCTACCCATCCACCAAGATGGGCAACGAACGCATGGTCGAGATCGTCATGAAATACGGCGCCGAGCGCATCATCGTCGACAGCGCCTGCGACTGGGGGATTTCCGAACCCTTGGGCGTGCCGAAGACCGCCAAGCTCGCGCTCGAGCGCGGCGTGCCCGAGTCCCATGTCCGAAAAATCTGCTACCAGAACGCGCTCGACGCCTACGGCCAGTCGGGCCAGATGAAAGAGGACGACTGGCTGAACCCGGCGCCGATCGACCAGCGCATGCTGTATGAGGGCAATTCCATCTTGCGCGGCGGCCGCGAGGCCGTGGTCGAGGAGCCGAAGGTGCGGCGCAATCGCGACAACCTCATCATCGAGTAGCCTCATCATCGAATAGAAAGTGACGAAAAACATGAACCGCTGGACCGTTTATCTCTCGGGCGAGATCCATTCCGACTGGCGCGAACGCATCGTCGAAGGCGCTGCAGCGGCCGATCTGCCGGTCAGTTTCACAGCACCCGTAACCGACCACGAGGCCTCCGACGACTGCGGCGTCGCCATCCTCGGCAGTGAGGAAAAATCCTTCTGGAAGGACCACAAAGGGGCGAGTGTCAATGCCATCCGCACCCGCACCCTGATCGAGAAGGCCGACATCGTCGTCGTCCGCTTCGGCGACAAGTACAAGCAATGGAACGCCGCCTTTGACGCCGGCTACGCCACCGCCCTCGGCAAACCGCTCATCGTCAACCACACCCCAGACCTCATCCACCCCCTGAAGGAGGTCGACGCCGCGGCGCTTGCCGTCTGCGAAGCCCCCGAACAGGTCGTCCAGATCCTCACCTACGTCATCACCTCCAAACTGCCAGCCTGATGCCGCCGGCATACGGTTGACCCGGACCTCGACACCGGGATGATGCGGCCGTGAGCCAGGGGAGACGATAGCGTGACGGTGAAGCGGATCGTGCCGGATATCGGGCATGGGAATTCCGAGGAAGCGAAGGCTTTCTATCGGGACCTGCTGGGGCTAGAGGTGGTGATGGACCAGGGATGGATCGTGACCTTCGCCAGCGACGAGTCAGCCCGGCCGCAGGTGAGCGTGATGTCCGAGGGAGGCTCCGGCGCGCCGGTTCCGGATATCTCGATCGAGGTGGACGATGTCGATGCCGTCTGTGAGAGAGCCCACGCCGCCGGCGCCAAGATCGTCTACGACATCACCGACGAGCCCTGGGGCGTACGGCGCTTTTTCGTCCGCGATCCGGCCGGCAAAATCCTGAACATCCTTGCCCATCGGTGATCGGCCCGCCGAGCTGCGTCGTCAGTCCTTCGTGAGGTCTTTTCGCGGGTCGTAGGGATGCGCCAGCGACCAGCGCTCCAGAAACGCCTCGAGCTCGGGGTCGGGCATCGGCGGCAAGGTGACGCTCAGGCGGACATATTGATTGCCGCGAGCGCTGCCCTTCGGCCCGGCGATGCCCCGTTCCTTCAGGCGAAGCGTCGTCCCGGCGTTCGATCCTTTCGGCACCGTCATGGTCACCGGCCCGTCGATGGTCGGTACGTCGATCCTGCCGCCGAGCACGGCCTCGCCGAGGGTGATGGGAAGCTCGATATGGATGTCGCGGTCGCGCCGCTCGAACAGCGGATGCGGCCGGATGCGGATCTCCACCATGGCGTCACCGGCCGCTCCGCCATGACGCCCGGATCTACCCTTGCCGCGAAGGCGGAGCGTCTGGCCCTCGCCGATGCCGGCGGGCACGGCGATGTCGAGCGTGCGGCCATCGCCGATCGCGACCCGCTTCTTCGCCCCCTTGGCCGCCTCGAGAAAATCGACGGTCAGCGTGTAGGCGACATCGTCACCGCGTTCGGACCGCCGAAAGCCGGCGCCGCGGCGGCCGCCGAACATTTCCGCGAACAGGCCTTCGAGGGTCGATTCGTCGAACGCCCCGCCCTGCCCTCCGAAGCCTTGGTGAAACGCCTGATGGTGACGCGCCTGGCCCTCCTCGTCGATCTCGCCGAGATCGTAGCGCGCGCGCTTGCGCGGATCGGACAGGATGGCGTGGGCGGCGCTCACCTTCTTGAATCGCTCGGCGACCGACTCGTCGCCTGGATTGAGATCGGGATGCAGCTCTTTGGCCAGCGTCCGGTAGCGCCGCTTGATGTCGTCCTGACTGGCCTGACGCGATACGCCGAGCACGCTGTAGAGATCGTCGGCCATGGTCAGCGGCGGCTTCCCCCGTCGTTCGGCTCACCGGCCCCATGCCTGTGCTCGCCGGCCATGCCGACCACTTTGTAGCCCACCGGGCTTTTCCGTAGCGTGAAACGGCGCTCGCCGATACCGCCGCAGGGCTGGCTCAGATGGACCAGCTTGTCCCAGTCCGTATCCATGTCGGCATGCCGGTCGAAATAGCTGTAACGCACCAGCATCTCTTCTCGCCCGTCCGCCGTGCGCTCCACCAGCCGATGCGCCTGGATGGTATCGATCTTCGGACTCCGGCAGGTCCCCTCCTCCTCGGTCGCATGGGCAGCGTAATGCTGCCTGATCGCCGAAGCGAGGTCGGGATCGTCCGGCGCGCCGGTGGTGCAGCCCGCCGCCGCAAAGATTGCGATGCAGGCGATGCTGCGAAACGGCTTTCGAATGCTGTCGGGGATCGGCATCAAGACATACCTTTCGCTGTATGAGGGTGATCCTTTCGATCCTCCGATGATCGGCCGGCCGGGTGCAGTTCCGGCCACCAGTTCTTGGGCGCCAGCTCGAAGCCCGCGAAGTCGAAGGCGGGGGCGACGACGCAGCTCGCCAGTGTCCAGCGACCGAGAGTCTTCGCCGTCTGCCAGGAGCGGGGCGGCACCACCACATGCAGGCACTCGCCGGCGGCGAGATCCGGGCCGAGACGATGGCTTGCCGTATCCCGGCCGTCGGCGGAAAGGGTGAGTGCGAGAGGATCGCCGCCGGCGAAATGCCAGATCTCGGTCGCGTCGATCCGGTGCCAGGCGGAAACCTCGCCCGCCTGCAGGAGAAAATGGATGCAGGTCGCCGTCCCACGCCCGCCGTCTGCCGGCGCGTCGCGAAAAGTCTCGACATAGTGGCCGCCTTCCGGGTGCGGCTGCATGCCGAGATGCTCGATCAGCCAGCCGGGCGTCATCGCCATGACCGCGCGCCCGCCTGCGATCCGATCTCGTGATCCATGAACATCTCTCTCAATAGCCTGCAGCTATGTAGTCGGCCGACGTCCCCTGGTCCAGCCATGGACGATGCCCGACAGCCCGCATCGCTCGCCCCGCACCGATGGTCAAGCCTTCAGCCTGGAGCGGATCCTGACCTCGTGGGTGAGGGTTCGGTGGACCGGGCATTTGTCGGCGATCTCGAGAAGCCGGGCGCGCTGTTCCTCATCCAGATCGCCCTCGAAGACAAGCCAGCGCTCGATCTCGTCGAGCTTGCCGGACGTCGTTTCGCAGTCGGCGCAATCCTCGGCGTGGATCTTCCGGTGGTCGAGACCGACGGTGACACGCTCCAGGGGCCAGCCCTTGCGATCGGCATAGAGGCGGATCGTCATCGAGGTGCAGGCGCCGAGCCCGGCCAGCACATAGTCATAGGGCCCGGGGCCCAGATCGTCGCCGCCGAAGGATCGCGGCTCGTCGGCGACGAGGTGGTGATCGCCGGCGCGGACGGTCTGGGTGAACTTGCCTTCGCCGGACTCGGCAACGACCACCTCGGCGGATCCCGCCGCCCCGTCCGGGACCTGCTCGACGGCCGGCAGGTAGCGCCCCGCCCAGGCCGCGATGACGTCGGCGACGTAGACGGCATCCGCACGTTTCGAAAGAAGGTGATCGGCATCGTCCAGCGAGACGAAACTCTTCGGATGCTTCGCCGCCCCGAAAATCTCGCCGGCGTTCTCGATGCCGACGATCGCATCCAACGGCGCATGCAGGACCAGGAGCGCCTTTTTCAGATTGGAAATGTAGTCCCTGGCATTATGCGCGGCGATGTCCTCCAGAAACTGCCGTTTGACCTTGAAGGAACGGCCGCCGATCAGCACGTCCGCCTCGCCCTCGGCCGCGATCTCGTCGGCAGCGGACTGGAACAGGTGGGCGACATGGCCGGGATCGAAGGGTGCGCCGATGGTGACCACCGCGGCCGCTTCCGGAATTTTCGAGGCCGCGGCGAGCACGGCGGCGCCGCCGAGCGAATGGCCGATCAGCACCCTGGGCGCTTCGAGTTCGTTCCGCAGAAAGCCCGCCGCCGCCGCGAGGTCGTCGATATTGGACGAAAAATTGCTGTTGGCGAATTCGCCCTCGCTCATGCCGAGCCCGGTGAAGTCGAAACGCAGCACGGCGAAACCGAGCGCCGCCAGCGCCTGGCTGATGCGGGATGCGGCGAACACGTCCTTCGAGCAGGTGAAACAGTGGGCGAACAGCGCCGTCGCCTTCGCTTTGCCGGCCGGCAGGTCCAGCCGCGCAGCCAGTTTCTCGCCCGCCGCGTTCACGATTGTGACTTCGCGCATACCGTTCGCTCCCCTCTCATGCAGGGTCGGAAAATGTCTTGGCTCGGATGGGATTCCACGTTCACATAGACCATGATCTCGCCGACGGCCACCATCGCCCTTCGCATCGCCTTCTTCTACGGCGCGATCTTCGCCTCCGTCGGCATCTTTTTGCCCTACTGGCCGGTCTGGCTGGAGTCGCGCGGGCTGAGCCCGGTCGAGATCGGCCTGGTCATCGGCGCGTCCTTCTGGCCGCGGATCGTCACCAGCCTCCTCGTGCCCTATCTCGCCGACCGGCTGGGCCGGCGTCGCCTCATGATGACGCTGATGACGGCGCTCACCTTGATCGGCCTTCTCGCCTTCGCCCTCGTCGGCGAGTTCTGGATGTTCATGGCGCTCGGCCTCGTGACCGGCGCCACCTGGTCCTGCATCCTGCCGCTGGCCGAGGCGATCAGCCTCGAGAGGATCACGAGCGCCGGGCTGGACTACGGCCGCATCCGCCTTTGGGGTTCGATCACCTTCGTGTGCATGTCGATCCTCGGCGGCATCGCCCTGGAACGCGCCGGCGCGCCGATCATCTTCACGCTCCTGATCGCAACCACCACCTTGACCCTGATCGCCTGTCTGACCATGCCAGAAGGCGAGCATAGCGCCGCCGGATCCGAACCCGCGCGCCTCGGCCGCCTGTTCGTCCGGGGCGATCTCTGGCTGCTCGCGATCGCCGCCTCGATGATCCAGGCGAGCCACACGCTGCTTTACAATTTCGGCAGCATCCACTGGCGCGCCGCCGGCCACAGCGAGACCGTGATCGGCTGGCTCTGGGCCGAGGGCGTGATCGCCGAGGTCCTGTTCTTCATGGTCAGCGCTCGCGTGATCACCGCCATGCCGCTTTCCAGGCTGCTCGCCATCGCCGGCGCCCTGACCGTGGTCCGCTGGCTCCTGGACGGATTTTCGGCGAGCCTGCCTTTGCTGCTGTTCACCCAGCTGCTGCACGGCATCACTTTCGGTCTGACCTTCCTCGCGACCATCCACTACCTCCGGGACACGGCACCGCCCGAGCTCAAGGCGAGTGCGCAGGGTTTTTACGTGGCGGTCGGCTTTGCGCCGCTTTCGGGCCTGCTCAGCCTGGTCTCGGGCTGGCTCTACGACTGGGTCGGCGGCCAGGCCTTCTTCGCCATGGCGGCGATCGCAGCCCTCGGCACGGCGCTCACCTTCGCCCTGCCCGACGTCAGAAAGGCGAAGGCGGAACCAGCCTCGATTTGACAGCGCGTTCCGAGCACGCAACCCGTCCAGGATCGAAACGAAAGGAGCGGATCATCAGGCAGCATCCCGTCGCCAACGAACCCTTAACCTTTCCAGGCCAAACTCCCCGGTCAGGTCCATGCGATCCTGAGAATCCGCCCACCCGCCAGCGAAGGCTTTCGAGGCGCGGACTCCCAGGATCGCATGGACCTGATCGACGACGATAGCGGCAATGGGTTAATATTCTGTTGCCGGACCGCTGGTCCCGCGCCGAATCCGTTGCGGCGGCTTGGTAAAACGAAAACCGCGGCATGGCATGCGGCTCTGTTTCGAGGGAGGGGAACGGCCATGCGAAACGATTTGCGAGCCGATTTCGAACGGGACGGTTATCTGGTCCTGCCAGGCTTCGTCGATGCGGACGCCTGCGATGCCCTCAAAGAACGGATGGAGGCCCTGATCGCCGCCTTCGAGCCGGGCGAGGTCGCCAGCATCTTCTCGACCACCGAGAGAACCCACGCCCAGGACGCCTATTTTCTGGATTCGGGCGACAAGATCCGTTTCTTCTTCGAGGAGGAGGCGTTCGACGAGCGGGGCCGTCTTCGACAATCCAAAGAGGCGTCGATCAACAAGGTCGGCCACGCCCTGCACGACCTCGATCCCGTCTTCGACAGTTTTTCGAGAACCGAGGAGCTCGCGGGCCTCGCCGACGAACTCGGTGTGGGATCGCCGCGCCTCCTGCAGTCGATGTATATCTTCAAGCAGCCGAAGATCGGCGGCGAGGTGGTCTGCCATCAGGACGCGACCTTTCTTCACACCGAGCCCCAGAGCGTGGTCGGTTTCTGGTTCGCGCTCGAGGACGCGACCCGGGAGAACGGCTGCCTCTGGGCGGAACCGGGCGGGCATGAGGGCCCGCTTCGATCCCGCTTCGTCCGCCATGGCGATCAGACCTCGACGATCGAACTCGACCCGACGCCGCTTCCAAGCGAGGGGCTTTCACCCCTCGAAGTCGAGCGCGGATCGCTCGTGGTGCTGCATGGGCTTCTACCCCACTGGAGCGCTCCCAACCGTTCGGATGCCTCGCGCCACGCCTACGCGCTGCACGTCATCGACCAGGAAGCCGCCTACAGTCCCGACAACTGGCTGAGGCGCGCCCCGGACATGCCGCTTCGCGGTTTTTCGTAAGCCTGCTTCGGTCCGGACTTCGGCGGTGATTTCGGCCTATCGGATTGCTCGGAAATAAGAGCTCAATCCTTTCCGTCTAACGTCATCGATCGAATCCATGGGATCCTGGGAGTACGAACCGAGCCTTCTCGCTTCGTCGGGCAGGCGGACTCTCAGGGTCGCATGGACCAGCAAGACAGCGGAAAGATAGCCGTGGCTGGTCGAGAAAGGGTCAACGCAGCACATCCTGCTGTCCGCACAGACAATTATTCGCGGAGTCGGCACGACGATGCCGGTGGGCAGATCCGACGATCGAACTTTGCAGGAGCAGCAAGGTGAGAATGATCGGGCGCCGCCGCCTATCACGATGTCCGGCCGCAGCATCATTCGCTACATCAGTCATGGCGCGTCCACGGCCGGTCGCCACGGACCTCGCGCACGGTTTTTCGCTCGATCACGCCATGATCGAGCCAGAGCGCGAGGCCGCCGGCGCGGCGGAGTGCTCGCGGCCCGATCAGGTCGGCGCCGCCCGCGCAGGCCTCGATCCTGGGATAGGTGATCACGAGATCGTTGCGCGAACAGTCCTCGGGCAACGCCTCGGCATTGCGGGTGAGAGCGATCTGCACGCCCTTCCTTACATAGATGCACCCGAGCGGATCGCAGCGGAGCGCCGGCGTCGCCGCTTCGCCCGGCTCCGGCCAGGGCGCCGGCTCGGTCTGCCCGGCACCGCGCAGCCAGCCGTCGGTCACCCAGCTGTCCTTCCTCCAGGGCGAAAGCGCCAGGCGATCGTCGTCGAGGCGCACCGCCGCGATCATGCCGCGCGCGTCGATCAGCAGGTCGGGCTGGCGATGGACCAAAGCGAGCAGAACGCCGAGCAGGATCGGGAGAAGGCCGAGCCGCCGCCATCGGGTCGTCCAGAGCGCCAGCCAAAGCCCGCCCAGCGCCACCAGGAACAAGGTCGCGACGGGCGGGCGGGCGACGGGCAGGACGGCACCCGGCACGGCCGCCGTCCAGGCGGCGACGTCCAGCATAAGGCCGATGCCCACGCCCATGAAGGCGAGGCACCAGCCGGCGAGGCCGAAGGGCAGCAGCATCATGCCGACCAGTCCCGCCGGCATGATCCAGAACGCGGTCAGCGGCACGGCGACGACATTGGCGAGCACGCTGAAGGTGGGCAGCCGGCCGAAATGGTAGATCGCGAGCGGGGCGGTCGCGAGGCTGGCGATGATCGTGGTCAGGACGACGCCGGCGACGTACATGAAAAGCCGCCAGTCCAGCCCGGCGGCGCCCGGCGGCATCCTGCCGATGCCGGTCTCGTAGACCGCGATCAGCGCGATCACGGCCGCGAACGACATCTGAAAGGACGCGCCGATCAGGCTTTCCGGCTGGGTCACGAGCACGGCGAGCGCCGCAAACGCGACCAGGCGCATGGAAAACGGGTTGCGATCGGCCATCACCGCCAGCAGCATCAGCGCGGTCATCAGGAAGGCGCGCTGGGTCGGCACGGTGCCGCCGGTCAGCAGCAGATAGACGAAGGCGACCACCAGCGCCACGCCGGCGGCCAGCTTCTTGGTCGGCAGGCGAAGCGCCAGCGGCGGGATCAGGGCGAAGACGATGCGCGCGCCGAACAGGGTCGTGCCGGCGACCAGCCCGAGATGGAGCCCCGAAATCGCGAGCAGATGCGCCATGCCGGCCGCCTGCATGTCCTTCCAGACCTGGTCCGGAATGGCCCCTCGAAGCCCGGTCAGAAGCGCCGCGGCGACAGCACCCGGCGCGCCCGGAATAACCGCCATGACGTGCTCGGCGAGGGCTTGTCGGACGCTCGCGAGGCGCCTCGACAGCGACCAGCCCGAGGCGTGATCGACGATCTCGACCTCGCCCAGGCTGTAGCCGACCGCGCCCAGGCGCTCGAAGAACGCCTTTCTCGCGAAATCGAACCCATGGGGCTCGCTCGGCGGCGAGGGCGGCATCAGCATGACGCGCGCCCGGATACGATCGCCAGGCACCAGCGGCGGCTCGGCCGCACGCCGGCTGAATCGGATCTTTTCGGGCATGGCTTCAGGAGTAACATCGTCGATCGCAAGGTTGCCCAGCACCAGGCGATCGCCCCTGACCCTGGCCTCCACCAGCATCACCTCGCCTTCGATCTGATAGGCGCCGCGACGCTCGATCACCGGCGCGTCGACGGCGAGCGTGCGCCACTGGGCGGCGATGAGGCCGAGCAGCATGAGGAGGAGGAGCGTGCTGGCGAGCGCCGCCGGTCCGAGGCTCCCCTCACTTCGGGCCTGACGCCAGACGGCGAACGTCCCGATCACCGCCGGCGGCAGGATCGCCGCCGTCGCCCAGAGCGGCGGTTCCGACGGCAGGGCGAAATAGAGGGCGATGCCGAGGCCGAACCCCACGGGCAGCCAAAGGATTCGGCGCTCGCGCTCCTCCTGCAGCGCGCCGAGCGCGTCGCTTATCCAGCTGCCGCGCCAGCCGAAATCGAGGATGCGGCCGCCGCCCCGAGGCCACCGGTGCAAGCCCTCGCCGGCTGTGCTAGAAAGACCCGTCCGTCGCCCGCTCACGTCGCCCGTCTCTCGCTGCAAAAGCCCCGCCGGGCCGCTCTGTGGACGCGGCGTCGGATCCGGCAACCAAAGGTTATCGAGGCACAGATTATCAATCATGAGTGTAGTTACAAGATTTGCCCCATCGCCCACGGGTTTTTTGCACATCGGTGGTGCGCGCGCCGCACTGTTCAACTGGCTCTACGCCCGTCATCACGGCGGCCGGTTCCTTTTGCGCATTGAGGATACGGACCGTGTGCGCTCCACCCAGGCGGCGATCGACGCGATCCTGGACGGCATGGCCTGGCTCGGTCTGGACAGCGACGAGCCGCCCGTCTTCCAGTCCGAACGCCTGGCACGCCATGTCGAGGTCGCCGAAGCGATGCTGGCGAGCGGCAACGCCTATCGCTGCTACTGCACGCCGGAGGAACTCGCCGAGATGCGCGAGAGGGCACGGGCCGAGGGGCGAAAGGCGCTTTATGACGGCCGCTGGCGGGATCGCGGTCCTGAGGAAGCGCCGCCTGACGTCGATCCGGTGATCCGGCTCAAGGCGCCGCGGGACGGCGAGACCGTGATCGCGGACGAGGTCCAGGGCGACGTCACCATCGCCAACGATCAGCTCGACGATCTCGTGATGCTGCGCGCCGACGGCACGCCCACCTACATGCTGTCCGTGGTGGTGGACGATCACGACATGGGCGTCACCCACGTGATCCGCGGCGACGATCACCTCGTCAATGCCGCACGCCAGATGCAGATTTTTCGCGCCATGGGCTGGCAGGTCCCGGTGTTTGCCCATCTGCCGCTGATCCACGGCCAGGACGGGGCGAAATTGTCCAAGCGCCACGGGGCGTTAGGTGTCGAGGCCTATCGCGAGATGGGCTTTTTGCCGGAGACCATGCGGAACTATCTGCTGCGTCTTTCCTGGAGCCATGGCGACGACGAGATCATCTCGACCGAGCAGGCGATCGCCTGGTTCGGCCTGGACGGCGTCGGCAGGTCGGCGGCGCGCTTCGACATGGCGAAACTCACCAGCCTGAACGCCCACTATCTCAGGGAAAAGGACGACGCGGCGCTGGTACGGCTGATCCTGCCGCTGTTCGAAGCGGAAGGCATCGCCGTCGACCCGGCGGCGGCCGAACGTCTGGAGGCCGCCATGCCAGGCCTGAAGCCGCGCGCGACCACGCTGGTCGATCTGGCCGCGGCCGCGCGCTTCTACATCGCCCCCCGGCCGATCGAACCCGATGCCAAGGCGGCGAAACTTCTGGACGCGGACGCGATTCAGCGTCTGGACGCGCTGATCCCGGCACTTCGCTCCGTCGATGCCTGGGACGAGCCTGCGCTGGAAACCATCACCCGCGAGGCGGCCGACCGGGCCAGCCTCAAGCTCGGCAAGCTGGCGCAACCCCTGCGTGCTGCGCTCACCGGATCAACCGCCTCGCCAGGCCTGTTCGAAGTCATGGCCGTTCTCGGCCGCGACGAGACGCTCGCGCGCCTGGAGGATGCGACGACCCATCGCAATGTTGCGGCGCAACAAGGCCATTGAGTTGCGCCGCTCAAAGCCCTATGGTTGTATTTGGCGAGGTTCGTCAACCGTCATAATTCACCTCCGTTCAGCAGGTCTGTGCCGCTCGTAGCGCTGCGATCGCCGAACGGCACGCCTAGAGAGGGTGTTCGCATGTCCGATCAGAACGAAAGAATGGTCACTCTCACGGATCAGAACGGAGGCAGCACCGAATTTCCCGTCCTCGAAGGGTCCATCGGCCCCGAAGTGATCGACATCCGCAAACTGTACGCCGAGACCGACCGCTTCACCTACGATCCGGGCTTCACCTCCACCGCGAGCTGCTCGTCCAAAATCACCTTCATCGACGGTGAAGAAGGGATCCTGCTGCATCGCGGCTATTCGATCGAGGATCTGGCGACCAAGAGCGACTTTCTGGAAGTCGCCTATCTGATCCTGTTCGGTGAACTGCCCACCGGGTCCGAGCGGGGGAAGTTCGTGAACGGCGTGACTTATCACACCATGCTGCACGAACAGATCAACTTCCTGTTCCGCGGCTTTCGGCGCGACGCTCATCCCATGGCCGTGATGATCGCCGTCGTCGGCGCGCTATCCGCGTTCTATCACGAAGACCTGGACATCAACGATCCGCACAACCGGCTGATCGCAAGCTACCGCCTGGTCGCCAAGGTGCCGACCATCGCCGCCTGGGCCTACAAGTTCTCGGTCGGCCAGCCCTTCGTCTATCCGAGGAACGACCTCGCCTACGCCGAGAACTTCCTGCACATGATGTTCGCGGTGCCCTGCGAGGAGTACAAGATCAGCCCGGTCCTGGCCAAGGCGCTGGATCGGATCTTCATCCTGCATGCGGATCACGAGCAGAACGCGTCGACCTCCACCGTTCGCCTGGTGGGTTCGTCGGGCGCCAGTCCCTATGCCGCGATTTCCGCCGGCATCGCATCGCTCTGGGGACCGGCCCATGGCGGCGCCAACGAGGCCGTGGTCAACATGCTGGCGGAGATCGGCTCGGTCGAGAACATTCCGGAGTTCATCGAACGCGCCAAGGACAAGAACGATCCGTTCCGGCTGATGGGCTTCGGTCACCGGGTCTACAAGAACTACGACCCGCGCGCCGCGGTGCTGCGCGAGAGCGCCCATGACGTGCTGGCCGAGCTCGGCAAGGAGGACGACCCGCTCCTGCCGATCGCCATGGAGCTCGAAAAGATAGCGCTCGAGGACGATTATTTCGTGGAGCGCAAGCTGTTCCCCAATGTCGACTTCTATTCCGGCATCATCCTGAAGGCGATGGGCATCCCGACCTCGATGTTCACGGCGATCTTCGCGCTCGCCCGCACTGTCGGCTGGATAGCCCAGTGGAACGAGATGATCGAGGATCCGGAGCAGAAGATCGGCCGCCCGCGCCAGCTCTACACCGGCCCGGCCCAGCGCCCCTTCCTGCCGCTCGAGGAGCGCGGCTGAACGGCGTCCGAACGCTCGAACCGCACGAAAACGCCGCCGTTCAGCTTCGGTTCAGACAGCTCGCCGCACCCTAAAACCTCGGCCTGCGCCCCAGCGCCTGCTCTTTTGGCGCGCATCAGGTGCAGGTGATCGCGTGATCGAGGACGTTTCAGGGTCGAACGATGGGAAGCGCCAAACCTCTGGTCGTACTGCTGATCTGCTCGATGCTGTCCGCCTGCGCCGGCGCCGCCCGGCAGGACGTCGTCGATGCCGGTCGCCATCGACCTGACGATCACCGGCAGCAGAGCCGGACAGGATTGGCTGAAACCGTCGAGACTGCCGCGATCGAGGCGGGATCGTCGTCCACGCACCCTTCCCCGACCGCGGCGGGTCGTGTCGATCATCGCCATCGCCGGCATGTCCACCGACACGCCGAACCCGGCCCCGAGGCGCGCCACGCGGCAGAGGTGGCGCTGCTGGTCACCGCCCAGGTCTTCGTCTGCTCCTTCGTGGTGGTGGTCCTGAACGGCCATTGCGACTTCTACGTATCGACCGGCCACTATTACTGACGCGATGGCCAAGCACGGTGATCGACGAAGTCGCCGGACGCATCGTCAAGGGGATCAGCGTGGTCTCGGCGGCGCCTTTCGCGCCGGCCCCGCGTTCACGGAAAAGGAAGCCCGTTCCCAACTCGACGGTCTGACGCATGGCAATTCGATGATGTGGTCACACCACTAAGCCCGGCGCACGCCCGGTCCGGCCGCCTCGTGCTCCAGCATGAACGGCGCGGACGCCGCCGCGCCGCCGATCGGCTGGGAGGGGTCGTTCAAGCCGTGACAGAGGCCGCTCGAAGGGTCGCGGCTGACGCCGGACGGGCAGGAATAGAGTTTGGGAAAGACCAGAAGCTGGGCGATCTCCAGCTCGAAGTCGCGGCCGAGTTCCGCCAGCGTCGCGTCACCGAGCCTGGGGTCGACGCGGATCGAACCGCGGTCCGAGGCGTCGATGCGCGGGTGGTTCATGGCCTCTTCCAGCGGGAGGCCGAAATCCAGCATCAGGGCGGCGATCTGCGTCGTGCAGGGCATGATGTGATTGGCGCCGGACGCGCCGATCGCGAAGATCGCCTCGCCGTCCCGGGTCGCGACGATCGGGCACATATTGCTGGCGTTGATGCGCTTTCGGCCTGCCATGCTGGTGGGGTAGCCGGGGCGTGGGTCGAAATAGCTGACCGCGTCGTTCATGAGCAGGCCTGTCGATGGCAGCACCACGGCACTGCCGAAGCGGTTCAGGAGCGTGTAGGTGATGGCCGCCATGTTGCCGCCCGCGTCCACGGCCGAGAGATGGCTGGTGCAGGAGCCGACCTCGGTCACGCGGCCGATCCGGCGCTTGTGGTTCCGCCAGGCCGCGTTCAGCCCGTCGGCATAGATCTTCCAGCTGGCGGCGCCGATGCCTGCCGACGGGTCGAGATGCTCTTCGATGTGAGCGAGCGCTTCGAGGAGACGCGGCCCGCCACTGGTCGGACCTGCGGTGTGCAGGACGGCGCCCCGATGCAAACCGGCGAGCGCTTCGCCTTCCTGAACCTCGTAAGCGGCGAGATCGTCCGCGTCGATCCTGCTGCCGCCCGCCTTCAGATCGGCCGCGATGCGTTCGGCGAGCCGGCCGCGATAGAGGTCGTCCGGCCCGTCCTCGGCGAGTGCGCGCAGCGTCGCCGGCAGTTCGCCGAGCGGCAGGAACCGCTCCGGCTGCGGCGGCGCGCCGTTCGGCAGATAGATGCGCGCGGACTCCGGATCACGCCGGAGTTCGGCCATGGCGAGCGCCACCTGCAGCGTCGTGAACCAGCTGCAGGGCAGCCCGCGCCCGGCGAGCGCGATCGCGGGCGAAAGCAGCCTATCGAAGCCGAAACGGCCGAACCGTTCGCAGGCGCGGGAAAACCCCTTGAGCGCGCCCGGCACCGAGATCGAGCCATAGCCGATCTCGTTTCGCCGATCGGCCACGCCCGGAAAGCCCATGATGCTGTCGGGCACGGCGGGATCGAGCGGGTAGTCGTCGCCGGTGATCGCGGCCGGCAGCATCCCTTGAAAGTCGAGGGCGACGGCGCGCTTTTCGGCGGCGATCCAGACCACCATGTAGCCGGACCCGCCGAGCCCGCACATCCAGGGCTCGACCACGCCGAGCACAAGGGCGGTGGCGATCGCGGCGTCGATCGCGTTGCCGCCGTCCGCGAGCACGCCCGCACCCGCGCGCGCCGCCAGCCCGTGCTGCGCCGCGACCACGCCAGCCTCGGACGCCACGGCCTTCTTCGACAGACACCACTGTTCGACATCCCGGTTCATCGCCGCTCCATCTCCGGCCGGCTCGATCCGGTCCATGGTGAAGGTTTTTTCGAAGAAACCCCACGCTGCAACGAAAATTTAACCCATCGCCGTCAGCATCGTCGACTGGTCCATGCGATCCCGGGAGTCCGTGCCTCAGCCGAGCCTCACTTGCGGGCGGGCGGACTCCCGGGATCGCATGGACCAGGTCGGAGAGCGTAGATCGAGCGGGTTAATTTTTCGTCAAGTCTCTGACCGGAGGACGCCATGGGCGAATTTCGCCAGACGGCGCGCCGGCGATGTATCGAGCGCCTTCGCTTTTCACCATGTTCGGCCACCGGATGAAGACGACAGGGTGAGCCTTCGTAGCCGGAGTGGCGTGGCCCATCCGGCCGGAATGGCGGCGATGGGGGGACGCTTTGCGCGGCGTCGACGAAGCTCGTCGGCGAGCCTATCGGGCCCGCTTGTCGGGCCGAAGGTCCGGGCGGCGATGGGCGGCGGCATCTCCGGAAAGGACCAGGGCCGCTGCAGCGATGGCGGGAAACCGCCCTGCCCGATCCTCGGCACCACCGGCGACCGCGCCGGCGCTTCCTCCATATGGGGTCTCTATATGGATTGACATGATACCAAAAGGTATTATTAAAAGAAGAACCATCAGGTATCATATGGAGGACGAGATGACGATGCCAGGCCAGCGACGACGCCGTTTCGGGCCGGCGCCACGTTCGATGGCGATCCGATGCTGACGGAGGAGCGTCAGGCCGCCTTTCGAGCGCTCGCCGATCCGAGCCGGCGGATGATCCTGATGCACCTCGCCGAGGGCGACATGACCATCGGCGACGTGGCCGGGCGTTTCACCATGACCAGGGCGGCGGTGAAGAAGCACCTGACCGTGCTCGAGCGCGGCCGGCTGATCTCCGTCCACACGCGCGGACGCGAGCGCATCAACCGCCTGGAGCCTGCCGGCTTCCGGCCGGTTCGGGGCTGGATCGCCCACTTCGAAAAATTCTGGGACGAACGCCTCGAGCGTCTTCAGGACGTCATCGAGCAGGAAGGGGAACAGCGAGATGCATGACACGATCACCAAGACGGTCTTTCTGAAGGCGCCGCGCGAGACGGTGTGGGCGTTCCTGACCGAAAAGGAGAAGCTGGCGACCTGGTTCCATCCGCCCGAGGATGATCTCGCCGAAGGTCGGGACTACGCGCTGATGGGTGACGAACGGGATGGCGGCAGAACGCGCCAGTGCTGGGGAACCGTGCAGCATTGGGACCCGCCCGCGAAACTGGTCTGGAGCTTTACGGTCAAACCCCTGAACGGTGCGATGACGACCGTCACCTGGCTTCTGGACGACGTGCCGGGCGGCACACGCCTCACACTTCGCCATGAAGGCGTCGGCGTGGCCGGCGAAGCGGCGCTCGGCCTGCTCACGGCACTGGACAAGGGCTGGGATGGGTTTTTCGCGCGCCTGCGAGAGGCTGCGACGGGTTGAACCTTCCATGCCCGCATGTCGATCGACATCGAAGGATGCAGGCGCACTGGGTCGCATCGACGAACGCGGCCTGCAGAGGGTGGCCGCACAGCTTCGATCCAGGCGATAGCGGAGGCATGCGAACGAAGCGATCAGACCGCTAGCCGCCCGCCCCCCGTGTCGCCGCCTCCCCGGAGAGCGCGCCTGCATCGGCGGGCCGAAGCACCAGTCTCACCCGATCGACGCCGGAAATGGCGTTGTGATCATATTCGAGAATCTCAACGGTCGCGCCGAGCCCGACCAGGGCTGCGCCGACCTCGGTCGCGCGGCCGCGGGCGAGGTGATTGGTACCGGCTTCGCCGACGATGTGGATCTTCCGATCATGCGCCCTCGCCTTCGCAAGCACGGCGATCAGCCGCAGCTTGGCGCCCACCGGCAGCGCGTCGTCGCCCGGCGAGAAGGTGATGATGTAGGGATCGACGGCCACGCCCGGGTCGTCGAACGAAGCCCCGGATTCGCCGGCGGACGGCGTTTCAGGAGTCCGGGCGCGCTCCGGCGCGGCCTTGTCGGCGGACGGCGTCGACAGCGCCAGGTTTCGCTCGGGCTCGAAGGGCGCTTTTGGCGTGGATACGGGTTCGGGCGCCGATCCCGTCGCCGCCGTATCGGTCGAGGCGCGCTCGGACGGTCTTTCAGAGGTCGCCGCGTCGGATCCGCTCTCGACCGTGCCGGATATCGACGAGACGGGTTCAGACGGGGATGGCTTCCTTGGCGCCGGTACCGGCGCGGCTTCGCGGCTGGCGGACGACGTTCCGGATCTGGCGGGGGACACGGCCGCATCGATGCCGGCGGATCCCTCGATCCGGCCCTCCGGCGGCAGGATGCCGTCCAGCCGATCGCGGGACGGCTTGAAGGCGGGGCTCGGCGTGCGATCGAAATGGAACGTCTCGCCGCGATCGACGACGGTGAGGTCCTCCGGCCTCTCCGGACGCCGCTCGGGCACCGGCGTCGGATCGGCCACCTCGTCCGCCCGGAACGGCGGGATGCCCTCGCTCGAAGGTGCGGTGCCTTCGCCGCGGCGCGAACGCACGAAGTCGCGGAGTTTCTCGAGCGATCGACCGACCGGCGCCATCACGCTCTCTTCGCCCTCCCCGATCGCGTCCTCCACCTCCTGCTCGGTGAGGGGACGGCCGGCGCGTTCCGTCTGGTCACCATCGGCAGCGCCGTCGCTCGCGCTGTCGGATCCGTTCTCGTCGCCATCGGCATTGGCCTCGGCGTCGCCTTCCTCGCCGGCGACGCAAATGCTCGACCAGGCGACCGTCCAGCCGAGCCAGTTGCAGAAGAAGCCGGGCTCCCCCTCTTCGTCGGCGACGAGCCGGATCATGGCATCATGGGACAGATGCGGGCGTCCGCCGATCACCGGTGCAAAGGCGGCGAGAACCATCGATGCGGCGTCATCCGCCGGCGACCAGGGCCCTGCGGCGGGCCAGGGTTCGCGAAGCGCGCCGACCTCGTCCTCCCCGCTCGCCTCGCCCCCTTCAGCGTCGCCGCTTTCGTCGACACGAGGCGCGACGGTCCCCTCGACCGGTGTCTCCGGCGCGCGCGGGCTGGTGTCCCGCTCGAGGGTGCGGATGAAGTCGTCGAGGCCGCCGTCCTCGAAGCGGGTGTCATCCCGATAGACCGGCCCGCGCGCCGCCTCCCTGCCCTCGGGCGACTCCGTGTCGTTCGGGCGAAAGGCGCTGGCGCCGGCCGCGCGCCCGTCCTGAACGATGGCCTCGGCATCCCAGCCGGGATCGGCGGATGCCGCCTCCGGCAGGCCGCCGAGCCCGCTTCGGCCGCGCACGGCGCCCGCGTGACGGAGGCTGTCGTCGCGCTCCTCGATCAGTTCCTGCACGATGCGCCTGCGTTCCTCGACGGAGGCGCTGGGCCTGGGTTCGGCCGGCACCGTCCGCAGCGACGGAAAGCCGCGTTCCGCCCCCGCTTCCGGCGATCCGGCCGCGCAGGCGGTGAGCGCGCCCGCAAGCGGCACCGTCAGGGCAAGACCCGTGCGAAAATGCCGCCGACCGCCTCTCTCATCCATGCCGGCCCCCGCATCGACGATCGCATCCGCGCCGCAAGAGTTCGATCATGGCAGAGGCTGCATCCGCTGCTGGCGAAAAAGTGCTCGCGAAAAATGAGTATTGACCGCCGTTCTTCTTATCAGCGAAGCTTAAACTTAACCATGAAGATGGTAAAGGAACAACCGATGGCGGAAGAAAATTCTACAGAGCGCAACCGAGGCGAGCAGCTCGAACTCATGGGCGAGATCGTCGAGCGCAGCCAGAAAATCCTGTCGGATTTCGCGAATTCGCCGAGTGCCGCAAACGCCAACGGCAAGGGGCAGGACCCGCTCAACCTGGCACCGCTGGTGTTCGAGCTGACCACGCGCATGATGACCAATCCGGCGGCGGTGTTCCAGGCGCAGCTCTCGCTCTGGCAGAATTACATCGACCTCTGGCAAAGCACCGGCAAGCGCATGCTCGGCCACACGCCCGACCCCGTGATCGAGCCGGCGCGCGATGACCGGCGGTTTCGCGATCCCGCCTGGGACGACGACACCGTGTTCAGCGTCATCAAGCAGTCCTATCTCCTGACCTCGCGCTGGCTGACCGAGGTGGTCAACGACATCGACGGGCTGGACGACAAGACCCGCCAGAAGCTGGACTTCTACACTCGCCAGTTCGTCGACGCGATGGCGCCCAGCAATTTCGTCGCCACCAACCCGGAGGTCCTGCGCGCGACGCTGGAATCCGGCGGCGAGAACCTGCTGCGCGGCCTCAACCACCTGCTCGGCGACCTCGATCGGGGCAAGGGCAAGCTCGCGATCCGCATGACCGACACCGAGGCCTTCGAGGTCGGCGAGAACATTGCGACCACACCGGGCAAGGTGGTCTTTCAGAACGAGCTCCTGCAGCTCATCCAGTACACGCCGACCACCGAGAAGGTGCTGAAACGCCCGCTTTTGATCATCCCGCCCTGGATCAACAAGTTCTACATCCTGGATCTTCAGCCGAAGAACAGCTTCATCAAATACGCCGTCGATCAGGGGCTGACGGTGTTCGTCGTCTCCTGGATCAACCCCGACGAGGAGCATGCTGCCAAGTCCTTCGAGGATTACATGTTCGAGGGCCCGCTCGCAGCGCTCGACGCTATCGAGCAGGCGACCGGCGAAACGGAGGTGAACGCCATCGGCTACTGCCTCGGCGGCACGCTGCTGGCCGCCACCCTCGCCTATATGGCGGCGAAACAGGACAAGCGCATCAAGGCGGCGACCTTCTTCACCGCGCTCACCGATTTCGAGGATCCGGGCGATCTCGGCGTGTTCATCGACGAGGAGCAGCTCGCATCGATGGACCAGATCATGGCGGCCAAGGGCTATCTGGACGGCCGCGAGATGGCGACCACCTTCAACATGCTGCGCGCCAACGACCTGATCTGGTCCTTCGTGATCAACAACTACCTTCTGGGCAAGGACCCCTTTCCCTTCGACCTGCTCTACTGGAACTCCGACAGCACCCGCATGCCGCACGCCATGCACAGTTTCTATCTGCGTGAGTTCTACCAGAACAACAAGCTGGTGAAGCCCGGTGGGATCGAGCTCGGCGGCGTGCCCATCGATCTCGGAAAGGTTCGGATCCCGGTCTACATGCTGTCGACCAAGGAAGACCACATCGCGCCTTGGGCGAGCACCTACGCCGCGACCCAGATTTTTCGCGGCCAGACCACCTTCGCACTGGCGGGCTCCGGCCATATCGCCGGCGTCATCAACCCCGCGGGCTCGAAGAAATACGGCTACTGGCTGAACGACAAGTTGCCGGCCGATCCCAAGGACTGGCTGGAGAGCGCCGACCACCACGAAGGCTCCTGGTGGCCGAACTGGTTCGCCTGGATCGCGAAGAAGTCCGGGACGAAGGTCAAGGCGCGCGAGCCCGGCAAGGGCAAGCTGAAGGTGATCGAGGACGCGCCCGGCAGCTACGTCAAGATCAAGGCCGTCTGAACGCGCACCAGGCGTCAAGATGGCGTGATCAGGCGCATCATCGCGGCCGTCGCCCTTTTGCCGGGACGGCATGTCGGCGTAAGGTGAGGTCGTCGACGAACTGGCACTGAGAGGGGCGATGCTGATCAAGCGCATGCGCGCATGGGATCTTTCGGAGCGGGACGCCACGCCTGAAAGCGTCTATTGGAACCGCCGGGACCTCCTGAAGGGCATGGGCGCCGGCTCCGCCCTGCTCGCCGCCGGATCCCTGGCATCGGCACCGGCCTTCGCCGACGACGACCCGACGGCGGATCTCTACCCGGTCGAGCGCAATCCCGCCTACACGCTGGACGACCGTTTTTCGGGCCCGTCGCCGGAAAATCTCGCGACCACCTACAATAATTTCTACGAATTCGGTTCGCACAAACAGATCTCGGAGGCCGCCCAGGCCCTGGTGATCCGCCCCTGGTCGGTGATCATCGACGGCTATGTCGAGGAGGCGAAGACGGTCGATGTCGACGACCTGATCCGGCAGATGCCGCTCGAAGAGCGCCTCTATCGCCATCGCTGCGTCGAGGCCTGGTCCATGGCGGTGCCCTGGAGCGGTTTTCCGATGAAGGCGCTGGTGGATTTCGCGCGGCCGACGGGAAGCGCGAAATATGTGCGCATGGAGACCTTCAACGACCCGGACATGGCGAGCGGCCAGCGCCAATTCTGGTATCCCTGGCCCTATGTCGAAGGGCTGACCATCGAGGAGGCGACCCACGATCTCGCCTTCATCGCCACCGGCCTCTACGGCAAGCCGATGCCCAAGCAGAACGGCTCGCCGCTTCGCCTCGCCGTGCCCTGGAAATACGGCTTCAAGTCGATCAAGTCGATCGTCCGCTTCAGTTTCACCGAGGAACGCCCCGTGAGCTTCTGGGAAGAGATCCAGGCGGCCGAATACGGGTTCTGGGCGAACGTCAATCCGGAGGTTCCCCACCCGCGCTGGAGCCAGGCCATGGAAACGCCGCTCGGTGCGCCCAAGAAGATCCCGACCCTGCTCTACAACGGCTATGCCGAAGAGGTCGCCGATCTCTACAGGGACCTTCAGGATCAGCCGCTTTTCATGTGAGCGAACGTGCCGGACCGGCCCGCATCGAGGCCGACAGTTTCGGTGGTGTGTCCTGGTGCCCTGGACAACGGCCTGCAGACCCGATGCAGACGCATAAAACAGAGACTCTTCTCCGATCCGACGGTTAAGCCCTTCTCAACCTTCGCCTGTCATCATTCCATCCCGGCCCATGGGATCCTGGGAGTCCGAGCTTCGCCCCACCTTTTCCGGCGGGCGGGCGGATTCCCAGGGTCGCATGAACCGGGAACGAATATCGCCGACAGACGTAAACGCCCGGTAAAGACCGGGACAAACAGAAGAAGCTTCTACCGTCGCGTCTCTTCGTCTGCAAAATGTTGGATGTCCGAGCGGCCCGGTCTGCCTTGGATCCACTTTCACTGCCAGCATTCCTGTATTTCATGGCAACTTCCCGTCAATCCGGATCCGGACAAAAAAAAGCCGGGCACAACGGCCCGGCGGAGTTTATCAGGGAGGCTTAACGTCTGGGAGACGTGAGGATCGACGATCCTCGAAACTTCAGGCATCGCGCCTGAAGGGGACGGGCCATCGATGAAGGCCGCGTCCGGTGCAGCCCGGCGACCCGAGAGCCACCGTCATGCTGCAATGCACAATTTAAAGATCAAAGCCATGAGAAACAAGGCCGTTTTTGCATGAGAGCCATGCGTTTTCGCCGCAGCCGAGCCCAAAAAAAAGCCGGGCACAACGGCCCGGCGGAGCTAATCAGGGAGGCTTAACGTCTGGGAGACGTGAGGGTCGAAGACCCTCGAAACTTCAGGCATCGCGCCTGAAGGGCGGACAAGGACCGTGAAGTCGACTTGTCCTGACAGCGAGATCAGCCAGAAGCTTTTCTCATGCTGCGATGCAATAGATAGAGGTTTTGACGGAAAAACGCCAGCCCTCGGGTGCATGGCAGCTATGCGTAAACATGCATATGTGTTTTTGGCGCAACAGTTGATTCACCAGACCTGCTGTTCGCTCATCTTCCTCAGCAGGAAGTCTCGAAAGACACCGATTCTGGCCGATGCGCGCATTTCCTCCGGGTATACGAAGTAGACGTCGAAGCCCGGCCCTTCGAGTTGCGGTAGAACCCTGACCAGCCGATCCGAGAGGGAACCGAGATAGTCTGGCAGCGAAGCCACACCTGCCCCCTTCTGGGCGGCGCGCAGCATGCCGAACACATTGTTGATCGAAAGTGCCGCCGCGCGCGGCGGGCGCGGATCGTCCTCGTCGCGCCCCGCCTCGAGGATCCAGTTCAGGCTCGGAATGGGCGCCGGGGTGGCACCGCCGCTGCCATAGTCGATCAGACGGTGACGATCCAGATCGTCCGCCACTTCGAGCGGCGGCGCGCTCTCCAGATAGGAAGGCGAAGCGTAGAGATGGGTGTGCGCCATCCTGAGCTTCTTCTGGATCAGATCCGGCTTGCTCGGCGGGGTCAGCCGGATCGCCACGTCGGCCTCGCGCATGCCGAGGTCGAGTTCGGCGTCCAGCACCAGGAGATTGATGGTGATATCGGGGTAGAGGTCGAGAAACTCCTTCAGGTGGCTGGTCAGCCAGAACGAGCCGAAGCCCTGATTGGCGGTCACTCGAAGATGCCCCGCGGGCTCCGCCTTGCTCTCGCTGAGCAGGCTTTCGGTGGTCGCGATCTTGCCGGCGATCGCCTTGGCGCTCTCCAGAAGAAGCTCGCCCTGCTCGGTCAGCACCAGCCCGCGCGCGTGGCGATGAAACAGCGGCGTGCCGAGATTTTCCTCGAGCGCACCGATCTGCCGGCTGATCGCGGACTGGCTGAGATTGAGGGTCTCGCTCGCCCTGGTGAAGCTGCCGGCCTCCGCGACGCCGTGAAAGACGCGAATACGGTCCCAGTCCTGAAACGCCATGAACCGCCCCTCAATCACCGCCGACGGCGGCCTGGAGCGCCGGCTCGGTCACGGGCGACTCCTGCTCGGCCAGATATTTCTCGGCTTCCAGCGCCGCCATGCAGCCGGTGCCGGCCGCGGTCACGGCCTGGCGGTAGATGTGGTCCTGTACGTCGCCGGCCGCGAACACGCCGGGGACGCTGGTGGCGGTGCTGTCCGGCCTGGTGACGACATAGCCATGCTCGTCCATCTCGAGCTGTCCCTTGACCAGCGAGGTCGCCGGATCATGGCCGATGGCGATGAAGACGCCGTCGACGGCGAGGTGCTTCTCCTCGCCCGACTTGACGTTCCTGACCCTGAGCCCGGTGACGCCGAGCGGCTCCTCCTCGCCCAGGACCTCCTCGACCACGTGATCCCAGAGCACTTCGATCTTGGTATTGGCGAGCAGGCGGTCCTGCAGCACCTTTTCGGCCCTGAGTTCGTCCCGCCTGTGGATCAGCGTGACCTTGCTCGCAAGATTGGAGAGGTAGTTCGCCTCCTCGACCGCGGTGTTGCCCCCGCCGACCACGGCGACCTCCTTGCCGCGGAAGAAAAAACCGTCGCAGGTGGCGCAGGCGGAAACCCCGAAGCCCGAGAATTTCTCCTCGCTCGGCAATCCGAGCCAGCGCGCCTTGGCGCCGGTGGCGAGAACGACCGAATCCGCAAGATAGACATCGCCGGAATCGGCGGTGCAGCGGTAAGGCGCCTCGCTGAATTCGACGGAGGCGATCATGTCGCCGACGATCTCGGCGCCGCAATGCGCGGCCTGCGCCGCCATCTGCTCCATCAGCCAGGGGCCCTGGATGACGTCAGCGAAGCCCGGATAATTCTCGACGTCGGTGGTGATCGAGAGCTGGCCGCCGACCTGCAGCCCCTGGAACAGGACCGGGGTGAGGTTCGCTCTTGCGGCGTAGATCGCCGCGGTGTAGCCGGCCGGGCCGGAACCGATGATCAAAAGCCTGATGGACCGCGTCGCCGCCATTCTTCTCGTCCCTATCGTCGCATTGTCAAAAAGAACCTAGGACGCCGAGACCGCCGACGCCACCGCTTCGGCTGGATCCGCGTGATTCTTTCGTCGAAGACGGGCCCGGATCGCCTCCGCGACGGCGAACGCCGGGTTGGGCGGCGGTGCGGCGACCTCGAACCAGGGCGCGCCGAGCGGACGAAGACAGCCATGGTCCCGAAGGCGCCGATGCAGGATCTCGAATTTTTCGGGCGCACCGGCCTTCGGTTCGTGCAGGAAGACCGGTCGACCGGGTGCGCAGGCCTCCATGCACATGGATGCCGAATCCGCACTCACCACCACGGCGTCGGCCGCACCCAGCATGCCCAGATACGGGTTGTCGCCTGTCGGCCGCCAGCGATGCAGCCAGTGCGGGCCCGAAAGTACTCCTTCGATCGCCCGGACGCAGCTCTCGCCCGTCCGCCGGCTGGTGGTCACGAGAAGGCTGCCGCCCCGCCCTTCGGCGAGCGCCCGAGCGCCTTGGATCAGCGAGCGCACGTCGTCCGGGGTGAATGCCACATGCTTGCTGGTGCCGCCGATCAGGCAGGTGACATAGGGTCTCGGCAGTTCCGCAAGACGTTCGGCGATCTCGGCGGCAGAGCGCTCCAACCGTGCCGGTGTCAGGCGGTGCGGCGGGCCGAGCGTGCGCAGCAGCACCGGATGGTCCGGTACGCGATCGTGCTCGGGCACCGCGATCAGATCGAAACCGTCGGCGCTTCCCGGCCACATCAGCTGCGCCAGGCAGGCGTCCGGATGCCGCTGCTTGACCCAGCGCCCGACCCGGGCCGTGCGCCGCCCGGCGCCGATGATCAGGTCGGGCCAGGGCGATGTCAGCGTCTCCCGGGTCGCCGGCGTCAGGCCGGTGAGATTGGCGGGCAGCAGCCAGTTCGGCAGCCGTGCAAGCTGTCCGTAGCCGATGGTCTTGACCGCAAACGGTTCGCCCAGCGCCTCGGCGACGCCGAGCGCCTGGTTGACGTTGCCCGGCCGGTCGTCCGCCAGCATCCAAACTTTTGCCGTGCGGACATGCGTCGCGGTCGAGACATCGCCGCCCCGATCCGATTCCGTGGACGAGGTGCGCGCCGCCATCGATGGCCGAGGCCTACTGTGTGATGAGTTTGCCGGGGTAGGACACCTCGAGGACCTCGAAATAGCGGGTGCCGCGCGGTGTCGCGACCTCCACCGTGTCCCCGGTCTCCTTGCCGATGAGCGCGCGGCCGAGCGGTGCAGTGACCGAGAGGAGGCCCTGCTGGATGTCGGCCTCTTCGGGGCCGACCACCTGATAGACCACTTCCTCGTCGGTCTCCTCGTCGACCAGCTTGACCCGGGCGCCGAACTTGACCGTGGCGCCGCTCTGCTGGCTGATGTCGATCACTTCGGCGCGGGAAATCTTGTCCTCCAGTTCGAGGACACGCCCCTCGATGAAGCTCTGACGCTCGCGCGCGGCATGGTATTCCGCATTCTCGGACAAGTCGCCGTGCTCGCGCGCCTCGGCGATCGCCTTGATCACCTGAGGACGCTCGTCATACTTCAATCGCTTCAGCTCTTCCTCGAGCCGCTCCCGGCCGCCCGAGGTCATCGGAATCCTGTCGTTCATGGATGACCGTCACATAATAAAGAAAGGCACCCCCAGGGTGCCCACACGGGCGCTCCAACCACGCCCCTAAAGTTAATAATAGGATTGTAACGGCGTAACTTCAAGCTCGCGAAGCGAGGTGCCCACCATGGCCCGCACCGCCGCCCGGGCGCCCGCCACCGTCGTGCAATAGGGCACGCGATGCTTGAGCGCGGCCTGGCGCAGCGTGTAGCTGTCACGAATCGCCCTATCACCCTCGGTAGTGTTCAGCACCATGCTGACCCCGCCTTCCTGGATCATGTCGACCACATGCGGGTGGCCTTCGTGGACCTTGTTGATGATGGCGACGGCGAGACCTTCCTTCTCCAGAAGCGCCGCGGTGCCGCGAGTGGCGAGCAGGTTGTAGCCGTGGTCGAGCAGATCGCGCCCGATCACCGCCATGCCCTCCTTGTCGCGATCCCGCACCGAGATGAAGACCGTGCCACCCTTGGGCAGTGCCGAACCCGCGGCGATCTGGGACTTGGCGAAGGCCGTGCCGAAATCCCGATCCAGCCCCATCACCTCGCCCGTGGACTTCATCTCCGGGCCGAGCAGCAGGTCGACGCCGGGGAAACGCGCGAAAGGAAAAACCGCTTCCTTTACAGCGACATGGCGAAGTTCTTTTTCTTCCAGCTTGAAGCCCGAAAGCGCCTCGCCGGCCATCACCCGCGCTGCAATCTTGCCGATCGGATAGCCGATGGCCTTGCCGACGAAAGGCACGGTGCGGGACGCCCTCGGATTGACCTCGATGATGAAGACCTCGCCGTCCTTGACCGCCATCTGCACGTTCATCAGGCCCTGGACGCCGAGCGCCCGCGCCAGCACCTCGGTCTGGCGCCGGATCTCGGCGATCACGGGACGATCCAGCGAATAGGGCGGCAGCGAGCACGCGCTGTCGCCGGAATGCACGCCCGCCTCCTCGATATGCTCCATGATCCCGGCCACGAACACGGTCTCGCCGTCGGCGAGGCAGTCGACGTCGACCTCGACCGCGTCTTCGAGATAGCGGTCGATCAGGATCGGGCCGAGGGACGTGTATTCGGCCGCCCCCGCCATGAACGCGCGCAGCTCGTCCCGGTCATGGACGATGCGCATGGCGCGCCCGCCGAGCACGTAGCTTGGTCGGATCACCAGCGGATAGCCGATTTTTTCGGACTTGATCTCGGCCTCTTCGACATCGAAGCAGATGGCGTTGGCGGGCTGGCGAAGGCCGAGACCCTGAATGAATTTCTGGAAGCGCTCCCGGTCCTCGGCGAGGTCGATCGCATCGAACGAGGTGCCGAGAATCGGAATGCCGGCCTCGCCGAGCGCCTTCGCCAGCTTGAGCGGCGTCTGCCCGCCCAGTTGAACGATAACGCCATGCAGACGGCCGTTTGCCTGCTCGACGCGAAGAATCTCCAGCACGTCCTCGGCGGTCAGCGGCTCGAAATAGAGGCGGTCCGAGGTGTCGTAGTCGGTCGACACGGTCTCGGGGTTGCAATTGACCATGACCGTCTCGAAGCCGGCATCGGCCAGCCCCATGGTCGCGTGCACGCAGCAGCAGTCGAACTCGATCCCCTGCCCGATCCGGTTCGGCCCGCCGCCCAGGATCACGACCTTCGTGCGGTCCGACGGCATGGCCTCGCATTCCGCGGGCTCGCCGTCGCCGAGCCCGGTCTCGTAGCAGCTGTAGAGATAAGGCGTCTGCGCCTCGAACTCGGCGGCACAGGTGTCGATGCGCTTGAACACGGGATGGACGCCCAGCGCCGCCCTCGCCGCCGCCACCTCGGCCTCGGCGAGCCCGGCGAGCTTCGCCAGCCTGGCGTCGGAGAAGCCCATGGACTTCAGGCGCAGAAGCGAACGGCGGTCCTTCGGCAGACCGTTCTCCTGGACGACCGCTCGGCCTCGACCAGTTCCTGGATCTGCCGGAGAAACCATGGCTCGTAGAGCGATGCACGCCGGATGTCCTCGAGCGCGAGGCCCGCCCGAAAAGCCTGCGCGATCAGGCGGATGCGCTCCGGCAGTGCCCGCCTGAGCTCCGGGATCAGCGCCTCCTTCAGCCGTTCGGGCTCGTCCGCGCCCTGGATCGCCACCTCGTCCAGGCCGTCGAGGCCGGTCTCCAGCGAACGCAGCGCCTTCTGCAGGCTTTCCTGAAACGTCCGCCCGATCGCCATGGCCTCGCCGACCGACTTCATCGAGGTGGTGAGCGTCGGCTCCGCCTCCGGGAATTTTTCGAAGGTGAAGCGCGGGATTTTCGTGACGACATAGTCGATGGTGGGCTCGAAGGACGCCGGCGTGCAGCCGGTGATGTCATTGGTGATCTCGTCGAGGGTGTAGCCGACCGCGAGACGCGCCGCGATCTTGGCGATCGGAAAGCCGGTGGCTTTCGATGCGAGCGCCGAAGAGCGCGACACGCGCGGGTTCATCTCGATGATCACCATGCGGCCGTCATCGGGATTGATCGCGAACTGGACGTTCGAGCCGCCGGTATCCACCCCGATCTCGCGGAGCACCGCGATCGAGGCGTTCCGCATCCGCTGATATTCCTTGTCGGTCAGGGTCAGCGCCGGCGCCACCGTGATGCTGTCGCCGGTATGGACGCCCATGGGATCGACGTTCTCGATCGAACAGACGATGATGCAGTTGTCCGCATGGTCGCGGACCACCTCCATCTCATATTCCTTCCAGCCGAGCACGCTCTCCTCGACCAGCACCTCGCTGATCGGCGAGGCGTCCAGGCCGGCGCGCACGATGCGCTCGAAATCACCCCGATCATAGGCGATGCCGCCGCCGGTGCCGGCGAGCGTGAAACTTGGCCGGATGATGGCGGGAAGGCCGATCCGCTCGAGCACGTCCCAGCCTTCCTCGATCGACTTCACCACCGCGCTTTGCGGCAGCTCGAGGCCGATCCTCATCATCGCCTCGCGGAACAGCTGGCGATCCTCGGCCTTGTCGATCGCTTCCTTGTTGGCGCCGATCAGCTCGACGCCGAAACGCTCGAGCGTGCCGTCGTCGGCGAGCGCCCTCGCCGTGTTCAGCGCCGTCTGTCCGCCCATGGTCGGCAGGCAGACGTCCGGCCGTTCCTTTTCGATGATCTTGGCGACGATCGAAGGCGTGATCGGCTCGATATAGGTTGCGTCGGCGAGCTCGGGATCGGTCATGATGGTGGCGGGATTGGAGTTCACCAGGACGACCCGGTAGCCCTCCTCCTTCAGCGCCTTCACGGCCTGCGTTCCGGAATAGTCGAACTCGCAGGCCTGGCCGATCACGATCGGCCCGGCGCCGATCACCAGCACCGACGAAAAATCACTTCTCTTGGGCATGTCAGCGTCGCTCGATCAGGCTGAGAAAACGGTCGAAAAGGTAGGCGCTGTCCTCGGGTCCGGGCGCGGCCTCCGGGTGATACTGCACCGAGAACACCGGCCGGCCCTGAAGGGCAAGGCCCTCCAGCGAGCCGTCGAACAGCGAGACATGGGTCATCTCGACGCCGTCCGGCAGGCTGTCCACATCGACGGAAAATCCGTGGTTCTGGCTGGTGATCTCCACCTTGCCGGTGCCGAGATCCTTCACGGGATGATTGGCGCCGTGATGGCCGAACTTCATCTTCTCCGTGGTCGCCCCGAGCGCCAGCGCCAGCATCTGATGGCCGAGGCAGATGCCGAAGACCGGCTTGCCGCTCGCCACCAGCTTTTTGATCTCGGGCACTGCAAAACGCCCGGTCGCGGCCGGATCCCCCGGCCCGTTGGACAGGAAAATACCGTCCGGCGAGAGGGCCAGAACCTCCTCCGCGGTGGTGCTCGCCGGCATGACCGTGAGCTCGGTGCCGAGCGTCGCCAGGCTCCTCAGAATATTGCGCTTGATTCCGAAATCGATCGCCACCACATGGCGGTCCGCGCGCTCGCGGCGGCCATAGCCCTCGGGATGGCGCCAGACGGTCTGATCGAAGCTGTAGCGCTGACGGCAGGAGACGTCGGAAGCGAGGTCCATGCCGACCAGGCCCGGCCAGGCGGCCGCCATGGCGGCCAGACGATCGGTGTCCGGCGTCCCCTCGCGCGAAAAACCGAGGGCGGCGGTCTGGGCGCCGTGGTCGCGCAGATGCCGGGTGAGGCGGCGGGTGTCGACGCCGGCGATGCCGGTCAGTCCCTGGCCTTCCAGCCAGCGGTCCAGGCGGTCGAGGGCCCGGTAGTTGGCGGGATCGGTGACCGGCGCCCTGAGCACGAGGCCGCGGGCGTGGCAGGTGGCCGCCTCGACGTCCTCGTCATTGACGCCGACATTGCCCACATGGGGAAAGGTGAAGGTGATGAGCTGACCGGCATAGGAGGGATCGGACAGGATCTCCTGATAACCGGTCATGGCGGTGTTGAACACGATCTCGCCGACGACGTCGTCCGCGAGGCCGAGGCCATGACCTTTGAAGACCGTGCCGTCCGCCAGGACGAGGGCCGCGTTCGAGCGGGCATCAAGCGTGATCGGCATGATGGCGTTTCACCCGTATCCAGGGGTTCTCATGTCGCTTCGCGCATCCGCGCCGGAAAGGCCGCGGGGCTAATCGGCGGGACATTACGTTCGTGCGAATCCGCCGTCAAGCGACGCAGGCAGGCTCGCGCGAACCATGCGAATGGGCTATAAGGCCCGGCGACCGGGGAGTTGCCGGGGAGTCGAAGGAAAAAGATGAGCGAAAACCTGTTGCGAGATGAGCTGGCCGCGGCGCTGAAAGCGGCGATGGAGCAGGATGAGCAACGGACCATCGCCATCATCCGGCTGGTGCAGGCCGCCCTGAAGGAGCGCGACGAGCAGACGCGCCAGGAAGGCGGGCAGCACCTCATCACCGACGACGAGCTGGTCGCGATGATGGCCACGATGGTCGAGCAGCGACAGGAGAGCATGCGCCGCTACGAGGAAACCGGCCAGCTCGAGCTCGCCGGACGCGAGGCCGAGGAGATCGAGATCCTGCGCCGCTTCCTGCCGCCGCAGCTCGACGAGGAAACGCGGGAGCATGCGATCGACGAGGTGATTACCGAGCTCGGCGCCTCGAAGCTGAAGGACGTCGGCCGCGTGATGACGGCCTTGAAGAGCCGCTATCCCGGCCAGATGAATTTTTCGGCCGTGAGAAAGCGGCTTTGCGATCAGCTGGGTTAGTGGCGTGGCAACGTCATCGGGTTCCCGGTCGTCATGGCGGTTGTCGACGGTATGCGGTCTGGTTTGACGGCTCGGGAGCAGGACTTTTGTGTTCCTGTGTTGAAGATGCGCTATCAGCCCGGCTGCACTGAACGCACCGTATGACGGTCCGGATATGAACCGGGTTCCCTTGGGTTTCTCACTTTGGCGGGCGTCATGAGAAAGCCGTTGGTTGATCAGAACGCGATCTCCCTGGATGAGTTCAAGGCGCGGCTGCCGATCGCCGAAATCGTCGGACGCTATGTGCGCCTGGTGCGTCGCGGGCGCGAATTCACGGGCCTTTGCCCCTTTCATCAGGAAAAATCGCCGTCGTTTACCATTTCTGAAGAAAAAGGATTCTATCACTGCTTCGGTTGCAACCAGCACGGCAATGCTGTGGATTTCATCATGGCCATCGAGGGCCTGGACTTCGGGCAGGCGATCCAGCGTTTGTCGGACCTTACGGGTCTGCCGGCGCCCTTGCGCACGAGCAAGGGCTCAACCCAGGCGGAAAAATCGCTCTATCAAGCCAACGAGGCGGCGGCCAGCTGGTTCAAGGCGTGTCTGCATGGCGCGGGCGGCGAGGAGGCGAGGTCCTATCTGGCGGGACGCGGCCTCGAAGCAGATGTCATCGAACGCTTCGGCCTCGGCTATGCGCCGGCGGGCCGCGGCGGCCTGCGCGCGGCCCTGCTGAGCAAAGGCTTCGCCGAGGCCGATCTGGTCAGAGCCGGTCTCCTGATCCGTCCGGACGACGGCGGCTGTTACGACCGCTTTCGCCACCGGGTCATGTTTCCGATTCAGGACGCACGCGGACGAATCGTGGCCTTCGGCGGCCGGGCGCTCGGCGAGGCGCGCGCCAAATATCTGAACACGCCGGAAACCGAGATCTTTCACAAGGGCGAGCTGCTCTACGGCCTGTCGCTCGCCCGCACTGCTGCGCGAAAAGAGGGCTCGGTCATCGTGGCGGAAGGCTATATGGACGTGATCGCGCTGGCCCGCGCCGGGTTCGAGCATGCGGTCGCCCCGCTCGGCACCGCTATCACCGAGGCCCAGCTGGCCCTGCTCTGGCAGGCCGCGGACGAGCCGGTCATCTGTCTGGACGGTGACGAAGCCGGGCTTCGCGCCGGTCACCGGCTGGTCGAGCGTGCTCTTCCGAGGCTGACACCCGGCAAGACGCTCCGCTTCGCGCTTCTCACCGAGGGCAGCGATCCGGACGATCTCCTGAGAAGCGGTGGCCGGGAAAAGCTCGCCCAGCTTCTGAGCGAGGCGATTCCGCTGATCGATTTCCTCTGGCAGAGCGAAACCCGGCAGCGGGCGCTGGACACGCCCGAGCGCATGGCTGCCCTTCGCCACCGGCTCTCGGAACTGGCACGCATGATCGACCATCGGGACGTGCGCCAGTCGTTTCGTGAGGCTTTCCGGCAACAGTGGCAGGGCCGATTCGGCGTGTATCACCCGAAAAAACGCCCGGGCAACCCAGCCTATCTTGCGCCCGAGACCGCTCGTGGCGTAGGCGAAAATCGGCTTGCGGCCGGGGTCTCTCACCCGGAAACAGCGAACGAGCGGCAGCTTTTGGGGCCTCTGGTCGTCCATCCCGATCTGCTGACCGAGGTGGAGGAGGAACTGGGTGCGCTGACCTTCCTCGACGCCAGGCTGGAGGCGCTGCGCCAGGAAATAATTTCCTGGTACAGCGAGACCGAAGATCTTGACCGGGACCGATTGAACAACCACCTCTGCACAAACGGTTTTAGCGCCGAAATTCGGCAATTGACCGAGGCCGGCCCGGCGTCGATCTCGACCATCTGGTATCGTCGGCCGGGTCTCCAGAGGGCGGACGTGCTTGAAACCTGGCGGGCGTGCGTGGCGCAATATCGGCGATTCGGTGAGCGCCGGGGCATAAAGAATGCGGTGTCCGAGGCGCTTACGGGCAAGTTCGAGGATGAAGCCAGAGTGCAGTTGCTGACGACGGATCGTTTGCTCAACGATCGAAACACCAAAAAGACGAGAGGTGGCCGATGATCGATATCGGTCCACATGATGTGTGGGTGGTCAAGGGTCGGCGTTTGGGTTTGGTAGCGAGTGCGATCGCCGGCGGTGCCGGCTTTCGCGATGGGTTTTCGGGCTGAGAGGGGAACGACGCATGGCGAAGAACGCTGCGGCGACCGCAACGTCGACGACCAAGACACCGCCGCCGAAAGAGGCTTCGGGCGGCACCGTGCAATCCGTGATCAACGGATCGGCAAGTCTGAAGCGGCTCGTCCAGCAGGCGCGCGAGCGCGGCTCCGTCACTCTGGATCAGATCAACGCCGCCCTGCCGGAGGACGACATTTCCCCGGAATTCGTCGAAGAGCTCAACGGCTATTTCGACGAGCTGGGGGTGACGGTGGTGCGCGGCGACGACGCCGCGAACGGCGAGTCGAAGTCGGACGACGACGACAATGACAGCGGCGGCACGGTCGAGGAGGACCTCGGCCGCACCGACGATCCGGTGCGCATGTATCTGCGCGAGATGGGCAGCATCGAGCTCCTTTCGCGCGAAGGCGAGATCGAGATCGCCAAGCGCATCGAGGCCGGCCGCAACACCGTGCTCGAGGCGCTGTGCGAGAGCCCGCTGACCATGCGCGCGATCATCGGCTGGCGGGACGCCATCGGCGAAGGCAAGGTTCTGCTGCGCGACGTCATCGATCTGGAAGCGACCTATGGCGGCGGGCCGCAGGAGGACGGCGACGACTCCGAGCAGAGCGACAAGGATGACCAGGCCGACGAGCAGGCGGACGACGGCGAGAAGACTGCCAAGAAGGCGAACGGCAAGGCCGACGACGACGAAGAGGCGAAATCTGAGGACGGCGACGACTCCGATGGCGACGACGAAGATGATTTCGACGAGGGCGCCCTTTCGCTCTCGGCGATGGAAGCCTCGGTCAAGGACGGCGTCGTCGCGACCTTCGACAAGATCGCGGAAGCCTATGGCCGGCTCCGAGATCTGCAGGAAAAGCGGCTGGACAAGATCCAGAACAACAAGCCCGTCGACAGGAAGCTCGATGCGAAATACGAGGAAGCCCGACATGAAGTGGTGGAGCTGGTCAATCAGATCCAGCTTCATTCCAACCGCGTCGACAGCCTGGTGGATCAGCTCTACCAGGTGAACAAGCGTCTGAACGGTCTCGAAGGCAAGCTCCTTCGCCTCGCCGAGAGCAACCAGGTGAGCCGAAAGAGCTTTCTCGACGAATATCGCGGCTCCGAGCTCGATCCCGAATGGCTGGATCGCGTGGCCCGGCTGCCCGGCGGCTGGCAGCGCCTGACCGAGCGCCATCCCGAGGAGGTCATCAGGATCCGGCAGGACATCGCCGAGATCTCCAGCAGCAATGGGCTGCATATCGGCGAGCTTCGGCGCATCGTCAATCTCGTGCAGAAGGGCGAGCGCGAGGCCGGACGTGCCAAGAAGGAGATGGTCGAGGCCAATCTCCGCCTGGTGATTTCGATCGCCAAGAAATACACCAATCGCGGTCTGCAGTTCCTGGACCTGATCCAGGAGGGCAATATCGGCCTGATGAAGGCGGTCGACAAATTCGAATATCGCCGCGGCTACAAGTTCTCGACCTACGCCACCTGGTGGATCCGCCAGGCGATCACCCGCTCGATCGCGGATCAGGCGCGCACCATCCGCATCCCGGTGCATATGATCGAGACCATCAACAAGCTGGTGCGCGCATCCCGCCAGATGCTGCACGAGTTCGGCCGCGAGCCGACGCCGGAGGAGCTGGCGACCAAGCTCAACATGCCGCTCGACAAGGTCCGAAAGGTCCTGAAGATCGCCAAGGAGCCTATCTCCCTCGAAACGCCGATCGGCGACGAGGAGGACAGCCATCTCGGCGACTTCATCGAGGACAAGAACGCGGTGCAGCCGGTCGAGGCGGCGACGCTGTCCAATCTCCGGGAAGCCACCACCCGCGTGCTCGCCACCCTCACCCCCCGCGAGGAACGGGTGCTGCGCATGCGCTTCGGCATCGGCATGAACACCGACCACACACTCGAAGAGGTCGGCCAGCAGTTCTCCGTGACCCGCGAGCGCATCCGCCAGATCGAGGCGAAGGCCCTTCGCAAGCTGAAGCACCCCTCACGCTCGAGAAAGCTCCGGAGTTTTCTCGACAACTGACCCCGATCCGGCGCATACGGATCATTGTCCGCGCCGTTCAGCTCAGGCGTTCGCCCCCCGGAACCACGGGCCTCGGCCCGTCGGTCGTGAGCGTGCGCTGCCGACGACAGCCAGGCCGCTCCGGCGGGAACGCACGAGGCGATGCACCTAGGACCAGAAGGTGGGCGTCCCTTTGAACGCCTTCCAGTCGCGTCGAAGATCCGGTTCGATCAGGGCGACGCCATGGGCGTGCCATCCGATCACCAGCCCCGCAGCGGCCCGGATGTCCCGCTTGCCGGGATTGGCGAGAAGGTCGTCGATCAAGGTCTCGGCGACGGCGACGTCGTTCAGGTGACCGAGATCCTCCTGCAGCGCCTTGACGCTGCGAAGGAATGGCCTGACCGCCTTTTTGTCGTAAAGCGGCTGAAAGAATTCGACCGCATAACGCAGCTTTTTCAAAGCGATGCGAAGCTCGTGGCGCCTCTCGGTCGGCAGGTCCGCGAATTTCCGACCTTTCCGGAGCGCGCGTCTGCGGCGCTTGCCCAGAAGCTCGCCTGCAAAATCCGCCATCGGCTGTGATCGGCGCTCGGCGGCCTTGCCGTCGCCCGCGCCTTCCCGCCAGGCGCGCCGCTCCAGCCACTGGCCGAAGCGAAGGGCAAAGCGGGTGTACGCGGCGCCTTCCAGATGCCTGCGCGCCTGGCGACAACCGGCGCGTCCGCGCGCGCGGACGCGATCGCGAAGGGCGATCAGCGCCGGATCGCCCGGCCGCGCTTCCAGCACCGGAGTCAGAAGCTCTCGTCGAAAGACGTCCCAGTCCCTGGCCGGCCCGAGCGCGCCGATCGTCTCTTTCGCCGACGCCTGCAGCCAGACGAACTGATCCGGCGGGATCATGCCGCGAAACATCGAGAAGGCCGAACGCAAACGCCGGAGCGCCACCCGCATCTGATGCACGCCTTCCGGATCGCGTCCGTCGATCGCCGCCGCCTGATTGCCGAGCCATTGCTCGAAGCCGTTCTGGAAGATGACCGACATGGCGTCGTCGACGCTGTCGTCCGGACGCAGATCGAGCGCCGTCGCCCGCCTGGCGTTCGGTGGCATGTCCGCGATGTGGTCGAAGGCGCGGGTCGATTTCGAGCGGGTTTCGAGATGGAGCGGCCCGAGCGCCTGCAGTTCGAGCGCCAGTTCGTAGAGGCTGTCGGCCGGACCGTCGAGCAGTTCCAGTTCGATCTCGGCGATCGGCAGACCACCGCCTCCGGTCTCGATCACACCCAGATCCAGGGCTGCCTCCACGCGCCCATCACCGATTCCAACCTCGCGCACCCGACGATGGACCCGGGTGACGAAGGCCAGCTGCAGCCCGCTTTCGAATGCGGCCGCCGGCAGCCTGGTTCGTGCCGCCTTCGGCAGCGCGTCCAGCTTCGGCCGGTCGCCATCGATCGCCATCTCCCACTGACCGCGCCTGGTAAGCGCACCGCGGGCGTCGTCGCCGGATTTCAGGGTCTGGACGCAGCCGGCGCCGTTCGTGCGGATGCGAAAGGCGAGACCGCGCGCCAAAAGATCCCGGTCCCGCGTATCGAAATAGCGGCTTTCCAGGTCGACCGCCTTTTCGCGCCCGTCGCCCTCCGGCTTCAGGAGCGGCGATTCGAAGATCGCGCTCAGAATCTCGGGATCGCCGGCCAGACGAAGTTCCGATTCGACCGGAAGGGCCTTTTCGTCTCGATTTGCCATGACCTTCCTCGTCCAGCACCTGTCGGCTCACCGCTCCCTCATCAAGAATTCGACAATTTCATGACGGATCAATCCCCGACGGTGCGAAAAGCGAAGAAATTGGCGATCGATCAGGGAAAAAATGCGCGCTCGCGTCGCTCTCGAAGACGGCCGCCGCTTTTCGACAGACGCCGGGTACGGCCCGATCCTTCGGCCGTCAGCCCGCAGGCTGTCGCGGGACGTCGTAAGCTGCCCTGGACCGACGTCGCGCTCCGGCAAAGAGAAAGCCCCCTGGTCGTCTGCCGCTGTGTTCGGGCAGCCCCTGAACCCACGATGTCGATCCGCAACATCGCAAAAGCTCTGGGGCGAGGGATCGGCCGGAGCCCGCCCGTGCTCTCGGTCCAGGCCCATCTCGCGGCGAGGCAGAAAGCCGCACGCCCCTGCGACAGGGCGCCGCTTTCGAAAAAGCCGCTCAGTTGGTGGCGGTTCGGGTCTCTTCGATCAGGGCGGCGAGGCGGGCCTTGTCGACGGCGCCCGGCACCAGCGTCTCGCCGATGACGAAGGCGGGCGTGCCTTCGATGCCGAGCGCGCTTGCGAGCTGGTAATTGGCCTCGATCGCCTGACTGATCTCTTCGCTGTCCATGTCCGCCTGCAATCGGTCGGCGTCGAAGCCGACATCGGATGCGAGCGTGCGAATACCGTCCATGGAGAGGTCGTCGGCCGACATCAGAGCGAGGTGGAAATCGAGATAGAGGCTCTCGTCCTGGCGGAGGCTGGCGAGCGCCGCACGCGCCGCCCGGACCGAATCCTCACCGAGCACCGGCAGTTCCTTGAAGACCACGCGAAGCTGGTCGTCCTCCGACATCAGGGCCTGCATCGAGGCCATGACGCGACGGCAATAGCCGCAACGATAGTCGAAGAACTCGACCAGAGTGACGTCGCCGTCGGGATTGCCGGCGACCGGCGTCGCCGGGTCGTTCAATAGCTCGTCCTGGCGGCTGGCCAGGCTCTGCTTTTGCCGCTCGGCCTGCTCGGCGGCCTGGCGGCGCTGCAGCTCTTCCAGCGCCTGGTAGATGACCTCGGGCTCGCGCATCAGATAGTCGCGGACGATCTTTTCGACCTGCTCGACCGGAAGGTCCGCCGGGGCCGTGTCCTGTGCGAGCCCGGGGCCGGCGCCGACCATGGCGAAAGCGGATACCAGCCCGGCCGCCTTCATCAGGCGTCGGATCGCACCGCCGGCGGCGCTCTCATTGGCGATCATGTCCTTGCGCTCCTTCAACGTCCCGTTCTCCCGCGAATTCCCGGCGGTCATCACGCCGAAGACCATGCTGCGAGCTGAACGTGACCATAACGACGTCCGCAGGTTTCAGCCACTCACAATCCGGTCAGGCCCGCGAATTCCCTGCCGTTCAGCTCTCCTCGATGGCGCGCAGGATGTCCTGAAGCTGCAGCCAGCCCGGATCGTTCGGGCCGATGCGATGCTCCGCGCGCCTCGCATGCAGGCGGGCGTCGTCGTCCTTGCCGCTCAACAGCGCCCATTCCGCGAGCGAAAGCGAGGCCTCGCCCTCCTCGCCGGCGCGGCCCTGGGCGATGCCGAGCAACCGCCAGGCCCCGGCGTTCCTGGGCTCGCCGCCAAGCGCCGTCTTGAGCTGGCCGATCGCCTCCCGACCTGCTTCGCCACCGCCGCTCTCGATCAAGGCTCGTGCGAGACCGATGCGCAGCAGCGGCACCGGTTTCAGCGCCACCGCCTGGCGATAGGGCGCGATCGCGGCATCGATCCGGCCGTTCTCGAACAGCATCTGACCTTTCAGCTCGTGGAAATAGGGGTCGTCGGGGTGATCGGCGATCAGTCGATCGATTTCGGCGACGGCCCGATCCAGCTCCGGCACGCGATAGAGCGCGATCGCCCTTTCGTAGCGGTCGATCAGATCGTCGCCGGTGGCCGACTGCAGGACGCGGCCGGGATCGTCGAGAAAGGCGGTGAGCTTGGCGACCATGCGCGCATGGCCCTTCTCCCAGCCGTCCGGAAAACCGGCGTCGACGTCGGCGGCCGCCTGGCCCTCGACGAAGCGGATGCGGTCGCGGGTCAGAGGATGGCTTCGGAGATAGGGATTGTCCCGCGCCGAGGAGAGGAGGTTCTGTTCGTCCAGGATGTGAAAGAACTCGGCGAGCCCGGCGCTGGACAGGCCGATCCTTCTGAGATAGCTCACGCCCGCCTGGTCAGCGGTCTGCTCCTGGCTTCGCGAGAACCGGAGATAGTCGCCCTGCGCCACGGTCTGGCCGCCGGCGATGATCGCGGTTCCAAGCGCAGGTGCGCCCGCGACGGCGGCCGCGGCGCCGAGCACGGTGGACAGAATGACCTCCGCCGCCGCCCGCTCACGGGCGCCGCCGACCCGGCTCAGATGGCCGCCGGCGATATGGCCGACCTCGTGGGCGATGACGCCGGCGAGCTGGCCCGGATGCTCGGTGCGCATGAGCAGGCCGGTGTTCAAAAACAGGTTCATGCCGCCGGCGACGAAAGCGTTCAGTCGCCTGTCCCGGACGATGTAGAGATTGACCGTGCCGGGCGAGATGCCGGCGGCGTCGAGAATCGGGTCGGTGATCGCGTGCAGTGTCGATTCGATCTCGGCATCGCGGATGAGATTGATCCCGCCTTTGTCCTGCGCATGGGTCGGCGGCGACAGGATGAGGCCGATCGTCACGCCGACGACGGCGAGGCTGCGTGCTCCAGCGCCGATCGGTCCAGCCCCCCCGTCAGCGGGCCGGCCGGTCATCGGTTTTCGCCTTTGAAACAGCATCTCGATCAAGAGAATCTCGCCTCCCTCGACATTGACCCCGCGCCGCACATCGCGCATAGGGCTGATCAGCTGACCGGAACGCTATCAGAACCACAACTTCGGGAACAGACAGGTGGCCGCCCTTCGCTCCACGCCCATCATGCAAACACGCGAAACGCCGAGTCGATGCAAAATCGCCCAACGCTCCGCGATACCGCCTTTCATCGCGATGGACGTGCTGAGCGCGGCCAATGCGAAAGCGGCGTCCGGGCACGACGTCGTGCACATGGAGGTCGGCGAGCCCGGCGGCGGTCCGCCCAAGCGCGTGATCGAGGCGGCGAAGCGGACGCTCGGCCACCGTCCGCTCGGCTATACCGAGGCGCTCGGCAGGCCCGCCCTTCGTCGCATGATCGCCGATCACAGCGAAAATGCCTATGGCGTCGGAGTCGACCCGTGCCGGATCGCCGTCACCGTCGGCGCTTCGGGCGCCTTCGTGCTCGCCTTTCTCGCCGCTTTCGACGTCGGCGACCGGGTGGTGGTGCCGGAACCGGCCTTTCCCGCCTACCGAAACATTCTCCAGGCGCTCGGTGTCGAGGTGGTGCCGCTGGCGCTCGGTCCCGAGAGCGACTTCAAGCCGACAGTGGCGATGCTGGAGGCGATCGAGGGCCCGGTGCACGGGCTGATCGTAGCCTCGCCCGGCAACCCCACGGGCACCATGCTGACGAACGACGAACTCGAAGCGATCGCCCGGCATTGCGCCGTCGGCGGCATCCGGCTGATCTCCGACGAGATCTATCACGGCATCACCTATGGCCGGGTGGCGCACAGCATGCTCGAGCACGCGCCGGATGCGATCGTCATCAACGGCTTTTCCAAATATTTCTGCATGACCGGCTGGCGTCTGGGCTGGATGGTGATGCCCGAGGATCTTAGACGGCCGATCGAGATCCTGGCGCAGAACCTCTTCATCTCGGCCCCCGCCCTCTCCCAGGAGGCGGCGCTCACCGCCTTCGACTGCCGGAACGAACTCGATCTCAGGATCGCCGCCTACGAAAAGAACCGCGAACTGCTCCTGGAAAGACTGCCCGCGGCCGGCCTCGAACGCTTCGCGCCGGTGGACGGCGCCTTCTATCTCTACGCCGACGTCAGCCACCTCACCGACGACAGCAAGGGTTTTTGTGCGCGCATCCTCGAGGAGGCCGACGTGGCGCTGACGCCGGGCGCCGATTTCGACGGCGCCAACGGCCATCGCTACGCCCGCTTCGCCTTCGCGGGCGCCCATGACCGCGTGGCCCTCGGCGCGGATCGCGTTGCGCGCTGGCTCGAACGACAGGGGTGAGGCGATTGTTTCAGCGCCGTTTGCGGGCGCTTTCGGCGAGTGCCTCGCTGCCCCAGAACCGATCGTTCCAGTAATTGTAGGTGATCTCGCCGGCCTCGTTTTCGAGCTGATCGGAGAAGTCGCCATGTTTCGCGGGATAGCCTTTCCTCAGCGGAAAGACCCTGAAGACCATCTGGGTCTGCGCACCCGCCCGCAGGAGCGGCTTCGCACGCTCGACGTTGTTCCAGTTGCCGAGCGTGCGGTCGAAGGTGGAATCGCTCTCCTCGTACATGCCGTCGATCCACTCCAGAAGGCTGCCGCGCGGCAGGAGGCCGAAATAGTTCTGCTCGTGGCTTTCGGCGTCGGGATGCAGCATGAGATTGTAGAAGCGCGTCTTGCGCGCGGCGTCGCCCGTGTGCTGGGCCTCCAGGAGTGGCACGACCGTGTTGTGGAAATGGCGGATGCTGCAGGCGGCGGCTAGATAGACGAGATTGTCGTACTGCAGATCGAAATCGCGCACCGCGTCGTTGGCGACGATCGTGCCCATGCTGTGGGCGACGATGGAAAGCTCCAGCGCGCGCGGCGGCACGCCCTTTTCGATCTCGTAGTCCGGACGGCCGGCGAGCGCGTTCAGGCGCTCGAAGAAGGTCGCGAAGGTGCCCTGGCCGGTCGGACAGCCCGGATCGTCCGGACAATCGTCAGGCACATGATCCGGCGAGAAATCGAGATGCTGCCGATAGACCGCGCGGCTGCTCCGCCGCATGTTGTTCCAGGCCGTCTCGCCGAGCGTGTCGATAAAGGGCGTGGTCACCAGCTTGAAGGGCGCGGTGATCGCGAACTGGCCGAACTCGAACAGCCTGTCGAGCGCCTCTCGGTCGGAGCTGCCGACGATCAGGTTGTTGCGATGGTCGATGTGCTCCCAGGTCTCGCCGTCATAGAGGCGATCGCCGGGCTCGAACTCCTCGAAGACCTGCGTGACCAGGCGCGTGCCCTGATCGATCCAGGAGGCAGGCGCAGTGACCAGGACTTTGGCGAAGTCGGTCGCGAAGAAAACCGGCGTGACCGCACGTTGCGCCGCGATCAGGGCGAGCGGCCCCTGCTCGACACGCTCACCCTGGCGGATATTGTAGATCTGGTCGAAATAAGCGTTCACGCCGCCGGTCTGCCAGTTCAGGAAGATCGGGTAGACGCCTTCCTGCGTGATCTTTTCGTAGTCCTTCGCTACCCGCCTCAGGGCAGCGTGCGGCGCGTTCAGCCCGCCATGGATGAAGATCAGAAGACGCGGCTCCGGTGTGGCGATGACGTAGTCGGCGAGGCCTGCGAAGACCGCATCCAGATGGCAGGCTTCGACCTCCCCGCGGCCGGCCTCGCGCCCGTCCTGCTCCAGGCAGTCATAGCCGCGCGGCAGCAGATGATGGTCGAATTTGCCGCGGCTGTCGGCCATGACCACATGCTTCAGCCAGACGTGCTCGTCCGCATCATAATGGTCGTCGAAGGGTTTCGAGACGCAGCCTGCGAGCGACCAGGCCGTCGCCAGGATGAGGATGGAAATGCGCTGAACGTAGGTCATGCCCAGGCCACGAGCCCGCCGGTCTGCCCCGCGCCTGCCGCGGGATCGGCGAAAGCACTACCAGATCGCTCGATTTTTACCAGTATGCAGTGTTGTTTTCCGCGATTGTTCGCCGCCTCAGCCACGGCCGGCGAGCATCGTCGGCAGCTCGGCCATGTCGTCGATCACCAGCGAAGCGCCTGCGGCACGAAGCCGCTCGCCGTGGGCCTTCGGATCGGTAACGTGACTGCCGCCGGTGAAGCCGACGACCGTAGCACCGGCAGCGGCGCCGGCCTGGACCCCGGCGAGGCTGTCCTCCACCACCAGAGCGCGCTCGGGCGTCGCCCCCATTTTCCGCGCAGCGTACAAGAAAATATCCGGGGCGGGCTTGCCGTTCTCGACCATGCTGGCGCTGAACAGGTGAGGTTCGAGATGGTGGAGAAGTCCGGTCTTCTCAAGTCCTGACGTGATCCACGCGACCGAGCTGCTGGAGGCGACGCAGCGCGGATGCTCCAGCCCTTCGAGCATGTCGGCCACCCCTTGCACGGGCTCGAGTTCATGGGCCATGGTCGCGAGCGTCCGGCGCTCCAGCGACGCCTCGAAATCCGCCGGCAGAACCCCGCCCCAGCCCCGCTCGACCATCGTCCGGATGGTCGCGTAGCTGCGGCCGACGAACAGCCGGTCGGCGTCTGCCTCGTCGATCTCGAAGCCGAGCCCGCGCAGCGCCTCCACGGTCGAGCGCGTGCTGATCACCTCGCTGTCGATCAGCACGCCGTCGCAGTCGAAGATGACGAGATCGTAAAGACCGCGCACGGGCACGCTGCCCGTCACCAGCAGGTGTAGCCGCCGTCGGCCACGACGATGCTGCCGGTGAGGAGCGAGGCGGCGTCGGAGGCCAGAAACAGCACCACCGAGGCGATCTCGTCCGGCTGTCCGACCCGGCCCATCGGCGTGTTCTCCAGCCAGACCGGATAGAGCCGGTCGTCGTCCATGCCGAACTTGGTGAGCGGCGTCTCGATATAGGTCGGCGCGACCGCGTTCACGCGCACGCCGCGCGCACCCCACTCGGCGGCCAGCGACTTGGTCAGATGATGCACCCCCGCCTTGGAGGCGTTGTAGAAGGATTGCGGCTGCGGCTTGTTGACGATGAAGCCGGACATCGAGCCGATATTGACGATCGCGCCGCCGCCCTTCTCCAGCATGCCCTTGCCGAACGCCCGGCAGCACCAGAACGTGCCGTTCAGATTGACGTCGAGCACGTTCAGCCAGTGCTCGTCGGTGGTCTCCTCGGCCGGCGTGTCGCTGCGCGCGATGCCGGCATTGTTCACGAGAATGTCGACGCCGCCGCGCTCGCCCGCCAGACGCTCGGCCACGGCTTCGACCTGATCGGAGCGCGTGACGTCCATCTCGGCGACGTCGACCTCGAGGCCGATCCCGGCAAGCTCGGCCTTGCCCGCCTCCGCCACCGCCGGATCGATCTCAGCGATCACGACGCGCGCACCCGCCTCCGCCAGCGCCCGCGTGCAGGCGAGCCCGATGCCGCGGCCGCCGCCCGTGACCAGGGCCGTCTTTCCCTCGAGCTTGTACTTATCGAGAAACACGGTCGCTCTCCCCCAGGGAAGTCGGAGCGGCGCGGCACGCCATCGCCCGACGTCGTTTCGAAACTCCTGACAATAGGCGTGATCCCGCCGGCGCTGACAAGTCCCCGGAAGAATTCCCTTTCACCCCGCCCATCCGACGCCGGGCATTCGCATGACATTTCTGCCGAATTTGATGCAAGTTCCCGAAGAATGCCCTATATCTAAAAGAAAGTGTAAAAGTGAAACCGTAGGGAGCGGCGAGAGCTATGTTGAATTTCCACCCATGCGCCTCCGTGCTGTCCATCGTCCTGCTGAGTGCTCCGGCCTTCGCCAAGAACGAAACCCTCGCCGAACGCGGCAAGCGCATGTGCGAAGAAGCCGGCGTGCCGCTCGAAGACTGCACGATTCTGCCGCCCGCTCTCAGGTCTGGAACCGGACGTGGAATCGCGGGTGTCCGCCCGCAGCGCCGCCCGGATCCCGGCGTTAGCCGCCTGGGATACGCTGCCGGCGAACCGGGATACGGCACCGGCAAATATGGCTGGTGCGAAGACTGCACCTCGCTCCTCGGTGCGGCGCCGGTGACGCCCTGGTCGACCTTCGGCGGCCGTCAGTTCCAGCCGATTCGCGACGAGGATGACCGCAGCGTCGCCTCGGTCTCCGACACCGGCCCTGGCGGCGGTGACGGCGGAAGCGGTAGCGACGGTGGAAGCGGCGGCGACGGTGGAAGCGGTGGCGATAGCGGAAGCGGCGGCGACGGCGGAAGCGGTAGCGACGGTGGAAGCGGCGGCGACGGTGGAAGCGGTGGCGACGGTGGAAGCGGTGGCGACGGTGGAAGCGGTGGCGACGGTGGAAGCGGTGGCGATAGCGGCGGCATCTGCCGATAGTCCGACGGGAGCGGCTTTTGCCTGAGGCGAAGGCCGCCGCCCCTCCCCGCGTGCGCACCGCCCTGCGACGGCAGGCCGAGGCGTGCCGGCGTCTGGGCTCACCCTTCACCGCCCGTCTCCTGGCGCTTCTGGCCGAACGTCTTCGCGAAGATTCCGTCGTCGGCCGCGTCATCCTTCACTGGCCGGGCGATCCGATCGAAGACGCACTCGCCCTTCGTCTCGCCGCAGCGCTGCACGCAATCGTCCTCGTCGGTCGCGATCGAGGTCTCGCCGGGATCTATCCACCGGCCCCGGACATCGATGACCGCCCGTTCCGAGAAGCGGTCGAAACCGCCCTCGACGATCATGCCGAGGCGCTTCTGCGCTTCGTCGACAGCCCGCCGCAGACCAACGAAATCGGCCGATCGGCGGTGCTCGCCGCCGGGTTTCTGACCATCGCCGAGCGCACCTCGCTGCCGCTCGCGCTGTTCGAGATCGGGTCGAGCGCCGGTCTCAACCTACGCTGGGATTCCTACGGCCACGATCTCGGCGGCGTGCGTCTGCCCGCAGACGACGGCGCACCCGTGCTCGAGCCTGAATGGCGGGGACCGCCGCCGCCTGCCGCCGACTTCGAGGTGACGGAGCGGCGGGGCTGCGATCGAAAGCCGGTCGATCTCGCTTCAGCGGAGGCGGCGTACCGTCTGCGCGCCTATGTCTGGCCGGACCAGCCCGAACGCCTGAACCGTCTCGACCAGGCGCTCGCGGTCGCGCGAAGGACGCCCGTCACGATCGATCGCGCCGACGCCGCGGACTGGGCGGAGATCCATCTCACGTCAGGCCGGCCCGGCGCGACGACGGTGCTTTTTCACTCGATCGTCTGGCAGTATATCCCCGAGGATCGCCGCGCCCGCCTTCACGAATTCATTCACGCAGCGGGTCGAAAAGCCACGGTCCGGGCACCGTTCGCCTGGCTGCGCATGGAACCGCACGCCTCCGGAAGCGCGGCGCTTCAGCTGACCCTCTGGCCGGGCGGCCGGACACATCATCTGGCCGATGTCGATTATCACGGCCGCTGGATCGACTGGCGGACACAAAGCTGATCGGTGCCGACAGCCCTCGGGGGCGTCCGGTGTCGACGGATTCGATTCGCGGTTTTGCTTAACGCAATCTTCATCGTTAATCCGGTAGGTTGAGAGGCATGCGCCCGTATGGACGGACGCCTTTCGAGCCGGGATTCAACCATGAGGAGCCAGCGGCGCTTTCGATCATGACCGCAATCGATGCCGTCGATCTGCCGACACCGCCCATGCCATGGGGGGGAATCATCGCTGCGTCGCTCGCATCGAGCGTGCTGACGCTCGGCATGCCGATCTCGGTGCTGCAGGTCTACGATCGCGTTCTGCCGAACCAGTCGCTGTCGACTCTCGGCATGCTCACGGTCACGCTCACCTTCGTCCTGATCCTGGATGCCGTCCTCAAGATCTTCCGCAGCCATCTTTTGAGCTGGACGGCCGCAAAATACGAATATCGGCTGGGTTGCGCCCTGACCTCGTCGCTCCTGGAAGCCAGGCTGGACCGCCTGGAGCAGGACGGGACCGGCACCCAGTCGCGGCGGCTCGCCGCCATCGACAATCTCAAGGGCTTCTATTGCGGCAGCGCCGCGACAGCGGTGTTCGACCTGCCGCTGGTGGTGATCGCGCTCGGTCTCGTCACCCTGATCGGCGGCTGGCTGGTCCTGGTTCCGGTGGTCATGATCGCGGTCTTCCTGACCACGGGATGGCTGGTCGGCAACCGTCTCCATTCGGTGCTGGCGGCACGCAACGTCAGCGACGATCGGCGCCTGAACTTCCTGGTCGAACTCTTCTCCGGGATCGACTCGGTCAAGGCGCTGGTGCTGGAGGAGCAGATGCGCCGGCGCTACGAGCGCCTGCTCGACAGCGCCGACCCACTGGTCTATCGCGCGGCCAATCTGACCGCGATCGTTCGCGGCATGAGCGATGCGTTCGCGCAGATGATGGTGGTCGCCGTGGCGGCGGCGGCGGCCTGGTTCGTGATCCAGGGAGAGCTGACGCTCGGCGAGATGGCGGCCTGCACGCTGCTCTGCGGCCGGACCCTGCAGCCGACCCTCCAGACTCTGGGCCTCTGGTCCCAGTATCAGACCACGCGCATCGCACGGCGGCAGCTCGCGGCCGGCCTGTCCGCCCCGCCGCAAAAATCCGGAGCTCTGCGGCCCGAGCTGAAGGGTGCGTTCGCGCTCCGGAACATCCGCTACTTTCATCCGAAAACCCGAAACCTCCTGTTCGACGGTCTCGATCTCGAGGTTCGTCCGGGCGAGATCGTCGGCATTCGCGGCGGCGACGGGTCCGGCAAGTCGAGCCTGGTCCAGATCCTCATGGGCATGGTGACGCCGGACGCAGGCGAGATCGTCTTCGACGACATCCTCCTGGGCGACATCGATCTGCGCAGCCTGCGCGCGCAGATCGGCGTGGTCAGCGAGCGCACCGCGAGGTTCAACGGCACGCTGATGGACAATCTCACGCTCTTTCAGGGCGAGGACGTCGCAGTCGACCAGCCCGAACTGCTCCGGCTGCTCGGCATCGACGAGGCCGTGGCGAAATTGGCGCTCGGTTACTCGACCCGGATCCACGGCGGTGCGACCGACGCCTCGGAAGGCCTGATCCAGCGGGTCGGGATCGCGCGAGCCCTCCTCAGCCGGCCCCGTATCCTGATCCTCGACGAAGCCAACAACGGCCTCGATCAGGAGGGCGACCGGCGTCTGTCCGATCTCCTGACCGAACTTCGCGGCCGGATCACCATTCTCCTGATCACGCAGCGCCCTTCGCTTTTGAACATCGCCGACCGCAGCCTGGAGATCGCGTCCGGCCGGCTTGCACCGCTCGACGCCGCGCCGCCCCCGTCTTCACCTTCAGGTGCCGTCGGCGGGGACGGCCAGTGAGCACCGCGGAGATCGCGGCCCGCTGGGGTGAAGGTCAGGCGCCGGACCGCTTCGTCCGGGCGCTCGCCCATGGCGAGCGTGAGGCCCTCGTCGACCGCTCGCCCTGCACCCAGCTTCTGGCGCCCCTGCTGCACGCCCTCGGCTGGCGCGGTGAAACGCGGCATCTGATCGAGATCCTTCCACACTGCGCCGATGACATCGGCCTCGACGATCTGCGCAACGTCCTGGCGACCGTCGACTATCGTTCGCGTGCGTTCGCGACTCGCATGGTGGATCTGGACCTCCGGCTCCTGCCCTGCCTGTTCGTACAACCCGGCCAGCCGCCGATGCTGATCCTCGCACGCGACGGCGACCGCTTTTCGATCCACGATGTGGCGAGCGGCAAAGCCATCGACGACCGGCCGGCGCAGCCCGGCACCGGCATGGCTTATGTGTTCGAACGCACCGCCGATCGCGAACGCAATCGCACACGCCGCACCGACAGCTGGTTTCGTGATCTGACGTCAAGGTTCCGGCGCCAGCTTTCGCTGCTCGCCGTCATCGGCTTCGTCGCGACCCTGCCGGGTCTGATCACGCCTCTGTTCATCATGCTCCTCTACGACACCGTCATCGCAGCCCACTCGGTCGGGCTGCTGTTCCAGCTTTTCATGGCGATGGCGGCCCTGCTCGTGGTCGACATGCTGTTCCGGCTGATCAGGGCGCGCGTGATGGCCTATATCGCGACCCGGGTCGGTCGGCTGGTCGCGCTCTCGACCTTCGGACGGCTGATGGAGCTGTCGCCGTCCGCGCTCAGCCGGGCCCCTCTGCACGCGCAGCTCAGGCGTGTACGCCAGTTCGAAGCCTGGCGCGATCATTTCGCCGATCCGCTGGTCTCCGTCGCCTTCAACCTGCCCTATTCCTTGATTTTCCTGATCGCCATCGCTCTTCTCGGCGGTTCCGTGGTGCTGCTGCCGCTGCTGATCATGTTTCTCTATGCGGCACTCGCCTGGTTCGCCGGTCCGGTCCTCGAACGGCATGGCGCCGACGCCAGCGAAGCGCGCCAGGTGCGGGATTCCTGCTTCGACGAAATGGTCACGGAGATGCGCTCGGTACGCATGCTCGCCAGTGAGGCCATCTGGCTCGAACGCTTTCGCAATTATGCCGCAGGTTCGGCGCTCGCCAGCGTCAGGCGCGCCAAGCTCCAGGACTTTCTGCAGAACACCGGCCAGGCCGCAGTCACCGTGGCGGGAACGGGAACGCTCCTCGTCGGCGCCATCGGCGTCATGAACGGCGATCTTTCGATCGGCGCGCTGATCGCCTGCATGGCCCTGGTCTGGCGCGTGCTGTCGCCCTGGCAGCAATGCCTCAATCTGCTGCCCAAGCTCGCCCAGCTCAAGGCCGAAGCGGCGATGCTCGATCAGGTGATGCAGCTCCCGACCGAGTCCGAGAACCGGCCACGGCGGCTGGTCATCCATCGCGACCGGGGCGCCCTTCAAATGGAAGCGGTCACCCTCGCCTATGAAGGCGCCAGCCGGCCGGCGCTGCTCGGCGTCGATCTCGTGGTCAAGCCCGGCCAGCTTATCGGCCTGGTCGGCGAAAGCGGTGCCGGCAAATCCAGCCTCATCAAGGTCGTCGCAGGCCTTCTCTCGCCGCAGGGCGGCAGCGTGCGCCTTGACGGATTCGACATCAGACAGCTTCATCCGCGTGAACTTCGCGAGCATATCGGCTATGCCCCGCAGCAGCCTCACTTCTTCACAGGCACGATCGCACAGAATCTGCGGCTCTCTCATCCGCAGGCCACGGATCAGGATCTCTGGGACGTGGCGGTGGAGGCTGGCGTGCTCGAGGACATCCTGCGACTCGAAAAGGGTTTCGAGACACGCATCGGCGATGCCAGCGTCCGCCAGCAATCACCGGGTTTCCTGCAGCGGCTCTCGCTTGCCCGGGCCTATCTCGAACGCCGCGGCCTTCTCCTGCTGGACGAACCCGGCCGCGCCCTCGATTTTGCAGGCGACGTCGCCCTCCAGCGCAAGCTCGAATCGCTGAAAGGGCAGCAGACGGTCCTGTTCATCACCCATCGCCCGAGCCATCTGCGGCTCGCAGACGCCGTGTTTCAGCTCCGCGCCGGACGGCTGACGCCGCTGCCCCCGCAGGCCGCCGGCGGCGCCGCGCTCGCCGGACCGGGCCCATGACGCAGACCGCAATCGAGTCCCGGACGAACGCCATGCCGGAAGCCAGACGCTTCGCCTTTCCGACCAGGACGGCCTTTCTGTCGCAGGCCGCCCTGCTCGAAGAAGCGGGCCCTCCGCGCCTGCCCGCCCTCGCTTGTCTCCTGGGTTTCGTCCTGGTCTGCGTCTCCCTGATCGCAGGCATGGTGATCCAGATCGACGTGATCACCACCGGCACCGGCCGCATCGCCGCCGCCGGCGGCAACCAGACCCTGCAGACTTTCGACGGCGGCATCGTCGAAGAAGTCCTGGTCGAGGAAGGCCAGCTCGTCGAGAAGGACGATCTCCTGATCGCGCTCAAAGATCCCGAAGGCGAGGCCCAGCTCGAACGCCTGACCATGCGCGAAGCCGCACTCGCCGTCCAGGTCGGCCGTCTCCGAGCGCTTGCCGAGCTTCCGGTCATGCCATCACCGGGAATAGCGCTCGAGAACATTCCGGTAATCTCCGAGCAGATGTCCATCCTGCCGCTCGAGCGCAACGCCCTCCATGCCAAGCGATCGCAGCTCGAGGCCGAAATCGAGCGGCGTGCGAAGGCGGTCCGAAATCTGCGCGCCCTGGAGAAGGAGACGGCGTTCAGGCTGTCCTTGATCGAGGACAAGCTGGAGGCGCAGCGAGGCCTCTTCGCGAAAGGCCTCTCGCCCCGCGCGCAGCTGCTTGAAGCGGAGCGGGACTTCGCCAACGTGACCTTCGATCTCACCGAACTGCAGGGCCAGGTCCGTGAAGCCGAAGCCGCCCTGGACGAATCCAGAAAGCGCCTCGACGACGTGATCGCCGAACGCCGCCAGCGCCAGGGCGATCGCCTGTCCTCCCTTCTCGTGGACCTGAACGATACGAGACAGCAGATCCAGGCGATGCAAAAGCGCCTCCAGCGCGGTCGGATCAGAGCCACGGCCAGAGGCGCCGTCCAGGAACTCAACGTCCGCCACCGGGGACAGACGGTCGCCCCGGGCGAGCCGGTTGCCGAAATCATTCCGATCGACGGCTCGCTGATCGCGGAAGTGCGCCTGCCGCCCTCGGAAATCGGCCATGTCCGGAAAAGTCAGCCCGTGCGCATCGCCATCGACGGCATCGAACCCCATCGCCATGGCTATCTCAAGGGCGAAATCGACACCATCTCGCCCTCCACCTTTCTCGACGAAAACGCGCTCCCCTACTACCGCGCCTCGATCACGATCGCGGGCGACCGCATCGGCGACATCTCGCTCGTCCCCGGCATGACCGTCCAGGCCCGGATCAAGACCGGGGAGAGAACGATCCTCGAATATCTGCTGAAACCGGTCTATCGCGCCTGGGACACCGCCTTTCGGGAACGCTGACCGGCGAGCGGCCCGCTCCGCCCGCAATCGCCGACCGCGCCTCGCCGCATGCGCGCGAATCCGCCCGGAACCGGACCTTCACGACAACAAGGGATTGAGCAGCCGTCGGTCACTGACCTATGCTGATTGCCCGTTCGCCTCGCCGGCGAACGTCTCCGACCCCAGGGCAAGGCGAAGGGCCATGGACGATTTCAGCGTCAAGACCGTCGTCGGCCTGGCCGCCTTCACCGCCGGCCTGGCCTTCGGCGCCGTGGTGCAACGCACACATTTCTGCACCATGGGCGCGATCGCCGATTGGGTGCTGTTCGGCGATACGCGACGCCTGCGCGCTTGGCTCCTGGCGATAGCGGTCGCCGCTTTCTCGAGCCAGACGCTCGATGCTGCGGGCTTGATCAATCTCGGCGACAGCTTTTATCGCGCAAGCGATGTTCTTTGGCTGGGCGCACTCCTGGGAGGCTCGATGTTTGGCTTCGGCATGACTCTCGCCGGCGGCTGCGCGTCGCGCAATCTCGTCAGGCTGGGCGCCGGCAATCTTAAATCGCTGGTCGTGCTCATGGTCCTTGCAGTCAGCGGCTATATGACCATGAACGGCCTGCTGGCGCTGCCCAGACTTCGCCTCGAAGCTCTAGGGGGCATTGCGAGTGACGACCAGGGCATTCCCTCCCTCATCGGCCTGAGCGGGATCCCGACTCTGGCCGCTGCCATCGCCGCCGCACTTACCTTGATCATCCTCTGCTTCTTGGATCGAAGGTTCCGCCGCTCGACCAAGGACGTGAGCGCCGGCCTCGTTCTCGGCACCCTGATCCCGCTCGGCTGGCTGATCACGGGCGGCCTCGGCGCCGACGACTTCGATCCGGAACCACTCGCGTCCTTTGCCTTCGTGGCGCCGATCGCGCGCAGCCTGATCTACCTGATGACCTTCCCAGCGGCGCCGATCAACTTCGGTGTGGCCGCCGTCGGCGGCGTTCTGGCAGGCGGCTTCCTTGCCGCCCGTCTGGCCGGGGATTTTCGGATCGAGGGCTTTTCCGGCACCGACGACCTGGTCCGGCACCTGATCGGAGGCGCTCTCATGGGCGTTGGCGGCGTGCTCGGACTCGGCTGCACCGTCGGCCAGGGCATGACCGGTCTGTCGACGCTGGCCCTGGGCTCGTTCATGACCACAGCGGCAATTTTCGTCGGCGGCGTTCTGGGCGTGCGGTATCTGGAGCGCGGCAGCCTGAGCGCAGCGTTCAGAGCACTTCTCCCGATCAACGGAGCCGAGAGGTCCAGGGGATGAAACGCGCGAAGGCTGCAGGCGGCGAAAGGCGGCTTTTGGACGACTGCTTCGTCCACGATCCGAAACGCATGCCAGCGACGGAAGCACTCACGCTGCTGCGAAGCCGTCTTTCGCCGATCAAAGACGTGGAGGACGTGCCGCTCGATCAAGCCTGTGGGCGTTTTCTCGCGGAACCGCTGATCGCCGGCCAGAACGTGCCCGCCTTCGACAACGTCGCCGTGGACGGCTATGCGTTTGCCCATGCGAGCCTCGCGGCCGAGGGCGAAACCCGGCTTCGCCTGGCGGCCGGACGGTCCGCCGCAGGCCGGCCTTTCCGAGGCCTGCTCGAAGCCGGCGATGCCGTTCGCGTGCTTACCGGCGCCGCCCTTCCGGCAGGCGCGGACACGGCGCTGATGCAGGAGGATGTGCGCATCGAGGGCGATGCAGTGGCCGTTCCGCCCGGCGTGAGGCGAGGTGCCAATTGCCGCCTCGCCGGCGAAGACATGGAGCGCGGCCGCATGGTGCTCTCGCCGCCCTGCCGTCTGCGACCGCAGGAGACCGGCGTCGCGGCAGCGCTTGGCCGGACGTCCCTTTCGGTCTTTCGTCCGCTTCGCGTTGCGCTGGTATCGAGCGGCGACGAGATCGTGCCGCCAGGTCGACCGCTGGCCCATGGCATGACCTATGACAGCAACGGCGCCATATTGAGCGGTCTTCTGCGCGCGATTGGCGTATCGCCGTCGGCGCAAGGAATCTGGCCCGATCATCACGATACGATCACGAAGAACCTCGCCGACACAGCCGCACGGCACGACATCATCGTCACGACCGGCGGTGCATCGAAAGGCGACGAAGATCACATGGTGGACGCGGTCCGCTCGCTCGGCCGGCTGCATTTCTGGCAGATCGCGGTCAAGCCCGGCCGCCCGCTGGCGCTCGGTCAGATCGGCGAGACGGCGTTCGTCGGCCTTCCCGGCAATCCGGTCGCCGCGATGGTGTGCTTTCTCCTGTTCGCAAGGCCCATGATGGTGGCCATGGCCGGCGGCGGCTGGACGGAACCTGAGCGATATGCGGTGCCTGCAGCTTTCGCGATGACGAAAAAACCGGGACGGCGCGAATATCTGCGCGCGCGCTCGTTCCGGCATGAAGACGGCTCGCTCCGCGTCCGAAGGATCGAGCGTGAAGGGTCCGGCATCCTGACGTCGCTCACCGAAGCCGACGGTCTCGTCGAGGTCGCCGAGGACATCACCTCAATCGATCCCGGCGATCCGGTGCCGTTCATGCCATTTTCCGGATTCGGTGTATAGAGCCGCCTCGGGCCGCTGGCCGCTTCAGCCGGGGATCGTGGCGAGATAGGCGATCAGATCCGCGCGATCCTCAGGCTTTCTATATCCCCAGAACACCATCTTGGTGCCGGCGATCATCGCCCGCGGCCTGGTCAGGAAACGATCGAGAGTGCCGGTATTCCAGACGGCACCCGATCGGCCAAGATCGATCATGCCCTGGGAATAGCCGAAGCCGGGCACGCTGCCTGGCGTCCGCCCCACCACGCCTGCGAGGCTCGGTCCGATCTTGACCTCGCCGGGTGCGGCCGTATGGCATTGCAGGCATGCTCGAAAGAGGGTCTCGCCGCGAGCCGGATCGGGCACATGCTCCTCGCGCCGATCCTGTGCGAACGCGTCCGTCGCCGGAACCGAAAGCCCGAAGGCGCCGACCCCAAATGCCAGCGCCAATGCTTTCCAAGGCAATGCAAACGACATTCTGACCTTCCTTCCAATCGCCGAAAATCGACGAGCCAACGGAGGCGTCCTTCCAGGCTCGTGGGCTTCGTCACGCCTTCGGTCCTGCGGGCATGTCCATATCACGATCGGTAGCCGATGATCAAAGGCTGAAGGAAGCGGCGTGGAACCGGCATCATATCGACAGTGCCGGGACCGGCCTGCATGATGAGCACCCCTCCACGCCAATGAAATCGAGGAAAAGCAAACCATGAACAAGATCGATCTTCAGGGAAGACGAGCCGTCGTGACCGGCGGCGCCCAGGGTATCGGACGGGCAATCGCGGAGCGGATTCTGGCGTCGGGAGCGGCGGTAGCACTCTGGGATCGCGACGAAGCCCTGATGCAGGAGGCCTGTGCGGCGCTGGCGGGCGCCGGCGAAGTGACCGGCATACAGGTCGATCTCACCGATCTCGCCGCCGTCGAGAAGGCTAGAGATCGCACCAACGAGGCCCTTGGCGGCATCGACATCCTCGTCAACAACGCCGGCATAGCGGGGCCCAACGCCCAGCTCTGGGAATACCCGCCCGACGCCTGGCGAGAGGTCATCGACATCGACCTGAACGCGGTCTTCTACTGCTGCCGCGCCGTCGTTCCGCAGATGATCGAGCAGAATTACGGGCGCATCTGCTCCACAGCCTCGATCGCCGGTAAGGAAGGCAATCCGACCGCGAGTCCCTATGCCGCCGCGAAGGCGGGGGTGATCGCGCTCACCAAGGCGCTCGGCAAGGAGCTCGCCACGCATGACATCGCGGTCAACTGCATCACGCCGGCCGCCGCCAGGACTCGGATCTTCGATCAGATCGAGCAGGAATTCATCGACTACATGCTGAGCAAGATCCCGCGCGGCCGTTTCGTCACGGTCGAAGAGATCGCATCCATGGTGGCCTGGCTGGTGTCAGCCGAGAACTCGTTCACCACCGGCGCCGTCTTCGACCTCTCGGGCGGCCGCGCCACCTATTGACGCGAGCGCCCGCGTCAAGAGTCGGACTTTCAGCATCGCACCCTCCGTTAGGAGAAATTTAAGGAAGGCCTGCGATACTCTCGATCCAAGCGCATCGGACCGGTCAGCTGCGCGATAGGAGCTTGCGGCTGCCGTTTCCGGCATCGGCGCGCCGATGGCCGTCACGAGCGTCAGGATCGAAGGAGTCGAGAAGCGTGAACCAGGCATTGACGGATGGAGTCGACCAATTCGCAGGCGCCGGTGCGGCGATGGAGGCATCCGCGGATGCCTCACAGGGCGACAGCGTCAGCGCGGGGACGGCCGACAGGCAGATTTATGCCGGCCGCGAGTGGACTCCGGATCATCCGCTCAACATTCGAATCAGCGTCCCTATCGGGTTTGGCCGATATTACGTGACCCTGGTCGCCGGCAAGGAACGCCGCGCGCGGGCCCGGCTCGCCATCGATCGCCGCCAACACCCGCTCGATACACCGGCGAATACACTCTTCCTCGCCTTCATCGTCACCATCGCGACCGCCGGCAGCATCGCGCTCGCCTATCTCTTGATGGCGCACACCTTTGGCTGGTCCGGACGTCTGATTCTGTAGGCTGTCGTTCGATACGCCAGCTCCACCCTGGCTCTGAGAGCCATCCGAAAAGTTATCGAGGACCTGGAGCTTTTCGCGATCAGGTGAGATCACTTGACCGATAAGGAAATTCGGCGAAACAAAAGATAGAGCGTGGATTCCGGTTTTGTTCAATCGGCATCCACTCTAGCCCGACCATCGTCGGTCTGGTGATATGACCACATCCTTCGAACGCTGACGTCTCCGCCAGGACCGGCGGCATGGTGGGAGCAGTGGGGATCGCTCATAGCGAAAGAACCGACGATTTCCCCCGAAGGTGACAGATCATCGGACAGCCGGAGATCGGAGAAAGTTTCGGCCCGACGTCCGTGCCAACCGCCTCGAAGCCGATCAGCGTCCCTCCCGGTACCAGGCAGCACCTAAGGTGCCGAGAAGCAGGAGCAGAGCGAGAAGGGCCGGCAACAGCGGCGTCTGGTTGGCGCCGATCACGAGATAACGCTCCTTGCGCGGAAAGCCGATCCAGTCGCGACCGGTCTGCGCGCGGCCTGCACCGGTCTTGCGCACCGAGGGCAGCCCATCCTCCTGCAGCCAGAAAACGCCGCCGTCGCTCGCTTCGACCAGCGGCCGAAGGCGCTCATCGGTCGTGCGCATGTCGGCGAGTTCGAGACTGCTGATCGGGCGGACCGCGGCATAAGTGACGAGATCGCCGTCCTCGATCCGATACAATCCCCGCTCGTCGGCCTGCAGCACGGCTTCGCCGATGCCCTCACCTTCGGCCTCGAGCTCGACCTCGCTGACGTCGCCTGAAGGCGAGGTCACCCGCACCGTGCCCTCGACCGCGTCGAGCGAGCGGCGTTCGATCAGAATCCGCTCGCCCCGGGGTGCGGCGCGCAGGGTCTCCTCCTCGAGTTCCGGCTCCTGCATCAGCCAGTGGACCAGACGGCGAAGCAGCAGACCCTGCGGCCCGCCCTCCTCGACACCCCTCGCCCAAAGCCAGGGATGATCGGACAGGAGCTGCGCGACCCGACCTTCTCCGATCCGATCGAGCACCAGGAGCGGCCTCTCGGCCGCACCTGTCATCAACACCTCGCTGTCGCCGACCTCGACGTCGACCTGCCGGAACCAGCGCCCCCAGCCTGGCGTGCTTTCGCTATCCTCGCCGAGCCGCGTCGTGGCCGCAAGGCCGCGGGTGACGGGGTGACGGTCGCCGATATCGGTGATCAGGGGAACGAAGCCCTGCTCGTAGACCACGCCGGACGGACGCGCAGGCAGAACGCGGGCGAGCGGCGTGCGGTAGAGGCTGAGGGGATGAGCGAATTCGGGCCCGGCGATCTCGAGGAGCGCACCGCCGTTCTCGACATAGCTCGCGACATTGTCGAGATAGGCGAGCGGCAGGAGACCGCGGCGGGAGTAGCGATCGAAGATCACGAGATCGAACTCGCCGAGCTTGACCTCGAACAGTTCCCGCGACGGGAAAGCGATCAAGGCAAGCTCGCGGATCGGCGTTCCGTCCTGCTTCTCCGGCGGGCGAAGGATCGTGAAATGCACCAGATCGACCGCAGGATCGGCCTTCAGAAGGTTGCGCCAGACACGCAGGCCCGGATAGGGCTGGCCGGAGACCAGGAGCACGCGCAGGCGGTCGCGCACGCCGTTGATGAAGAAGACCTGGCGATTGTTGAGAAGCGTCAGCTCGTCGTCCCGTCCTTCGGCTTCGAGCTCGATCACGGTCTGCCCGGCCCGGTCGAGCTCGATCGACACGCGCTCGATCACACCTGGCATTGCCTGCAGCCTCTCCACCACCTCGCCGTTCTGCCTGATCGTAACCGGCACCGGGGCCACATCCTCCACCGGCCCGAGCTCCTCGACGCGGAGATCGATCTCGAGCGGGTCGCCGACCACGCCATAGCTCGGAACCTCGTCCACCACGAGCCTCCTGTCGATCTCGCCTTGCCGGCCGCTCAGGACAACATGGACCGGCGCATCGACGCCGAGCCTGGCTGCGTCGCCCGGCACGTCATGGACCTGGCCGTCGGTGACGATGGCGACGCCGGAGAGATTCTGCCGGCCGATCTCGGCGAGCGCCGTCCCAAGCGTTCTGAACAGACGGGTGCCGCTCTTGCCCTCGCCGGTGACCGTGGTTTCGACCAGCGTCGTCTCCGGCAGCGATTCCAGGCGCTCGCGAAGACCGGCGGCGGCCTCGTCCACGCGCGCGGGCCGGTCGCCGATCGACTGGGAGGGCGAGCGATCGGTGACCAGCAGCACGACATCGTCGATCGGATCCCGTTCCTCCTCGATGACCACCGGATTGGCCAGAGCGAGCGCGCCCAGCGCGAGCATCGCCAGGCGCAGCGCCGTGCCCCTGGCGCGGCGCCAGAAACCGAGCGCGCAGACGAGCAGAATCGCCGCCCCCAGCACGATCAGCAGCCAGACCGGCAGCAGCGGCGAGAAGGTGAGCGAAACGGCGGCGTCGGTCATTGTCCGAGCCGCTCCAGCAGGGCCGGGATATGGACCTGGTCGGTCTTGTAGTTGCCGGTCAGGGCGTACATCACGAGGTTGACGCCGAAGCGATTGGCCATCTCGCGCTGGCGCTCGCCGCCCGGCACCACCGGGAACATCGGCATGGTGAAGCTGTCCACCGCCCAGGCGGCGGCCCAGCCGTGGCTGCCGATGATCACCGAGGAAACGCCGTCATTCACGCTCGGCGGCGGACGGTCGACCCAGACCGGACGGCCGGTCCAGCGCCCGGGAAAATCCTGCAGCAGGTAGAAGGAGCGGGTGAGCGTGTGGTCGTCCGGAACCGGCTCCAGCGGCGGAAGATTGATGCCATGCAGGAGTTCGCGCAGGCGCTGCTCGCCAGCGCCGGGGCGGCGCTGGCCCGGGATCAGGCTGCCGGCATCCGCAGTGTCGAACAGGATCATGCCGCCCTGGCGCAGATAGCGGTCGACCCGATCGCGCACCCGCCGCGAGATGTCCGGATGTTCGGGCGGGATCGGCCAGTAGAGAAGCGGATAGAGATCGAGATCGTCACGACCGAGATCCACCGGCAGCGGATCGCCGGCCTCGACCGCGGTCCGCCTGTTCAGAACGAGGCTCAGGCCGTCCAGCCCGGCGCGGCTGACCTCGTCCACCCGGCTCAGACCGGTGAGCACATAGGCGAGATGGGTTTCGTTGGCGGAGCGTACGACCCGCTGGTCCTCGGCGGACGTGGTCTGTCCGCGCGCGTCGAAGCTGGCGCCGAGCGTGATCGCGAGCGCCAGCAGGGCGGCGGCCCGGCTCGGGGCCGGACGGCTTGCGGGCAGGCCTGGCAGGAGCCCGCGAAGCCACAGCGCGATCAGCATGTCGATCAGCGCCAGCAGCATCGCCGCGAGCAGCAGCCACGGCATCAGGCCGATCTCGCGGGCCCGCTCGTAGCCACGGACGGGGCCGCCGAAGTCGGCGCTGGTGAGCGCCTGCAGGTCGGGCACGGCGCTCGCGAGATTCAGGGCCTGGCGCGGGCTGTCCTCGCCGCCGTCGATCAGACCGTAGAGACCGGGCGGATGGGCAGCACTCGCGGCCGTTGTCGCAAGTTCCTCGCCCGGAACCGGCTGAACGGCGAGTCCGGGTTCGACCAGATGGCCCGCCGCGTCCAGGACCTCGATCGGCGCCAGCAGGCCTTCGGGCGCGCTGCCGAGACCGAGGCCGAGACCGACCACGCGGTGCAGAAGCTGAACGAAAGCGCCGGAAAGCGGCAAAGACGACCAGTCGCTGTTGGCGGTGGTATGCACCAGCACCAGCCAGCCGTTTTCCTGGCGACGGCCGGTGATCAGTGGCGTGCCGTCCTCCAGCCTCGCCCAGCTGTGGGCGGCGAGCTCGGGGCCGGGCTGGGCTAGCACCTGGCGGTTGATCACGACGTCGTTTTCAGGAGCACGAAGGCCGGCGAGCGGTCCGTTCTCGTCGAAGTCGGCGAGCGGCAGCGGCCTCGCCCAGCTGAGCGTGCCGTCGAGGAAGCGATCGCCCCGGCGAAGCGGCACGGGCACGAGATCGTCGAATTCGGCATTCGCGAGCCGCGGTCCCGCAAACCGCAGCAGCACGCCGCCATTGTCGATCCAGGACGAGAGTTCCCGGCGGTCGTCTTCGCTGATCTGAGCGCTGTCGGTCAGCACGATCGCCGAGAGCGGCCGTTCCAGCAAGGTCGGGATGTCCCCCTGCACCAGTTCCGCCTGGGCGCGAAGCGCGCGCTCGACATAGTAGAGCTCGGAGAGCAGCGGCTGCGGGATGCGATCAGCATCCAGCCCGACCAGCCCGACCGTGCGCCGACGCCAGCGCTCGTCCAGCAGCACCGTGCCGCCCACGGCTCGTTCGTCCTCGATCTCGATGCGTCCGATCTGGTTCTGCAGATCCAGCGGCACGTCGATCTCGACATGGGCCTCGGTCGCGCCCGGCTCGAACTCGAGAAGCTGCCGCGCCAAGACCTCCCCCTCCGAGCCGAGGGCGCGAACGCCGACGCTTCTCGTCGGCCCGCCCGCGCCGCGCCTGGCGCCCGCCTCGAGCGGTATCTTTTCGATGTCCGGCGGCATCAGGAGGATCGCCCGCTCCCCGACAGGAGACGCGAGTACGGTCAGCGAGCCGAGCGAGCGCAGATCGTCGTCAAAGCGTCTGGCCTCCGCGCGCGCCTCGTCGCCGGCGGCGAGACCGTCGCTCATCCAGACGAATTCGGCATTCTCCAGAGCCTCCTCGCGCAGGCGTTCGAGGGCTCGCGGACGATCCGAAGGCCAGGGATTGGGCTGCCAGCTGGCGACGCTCGGCAGGGCGTCCGCGGCGCCGAAACGCTTCAGGAAGGGATCGACCGGGTCCGGCGCGGTGCCGAGGAGAACGACCTCGCGATTCTGCCGGACGGCGCGCTCGGTGAACCGCTCCAGCGCCTCGACACGCTGATCCCAGGCGGGCGCCGCCGCCCAGCCGTCGTCGACGATCAGGACAAGCGGACCGTCGCCGCCGATCTCCGGCTCGGGGTTCCAGACCGGCCCGGCGAGCGCCAGGATCAGCAACGAGGCGAGCAGGAGCCGGAGCACGAGCAGCCAGGGCGGCGTTCGCGCGGATGTTTCCTCTTCCGGCTCGATGCCGAGCAGGAATCGCACTGCCGGGAAGCGCACCAGCTGGGGTGCTGGCGGAATGACGCGCAGCAGCCACCAGAGCGCCGGCAGCGCCACCAGGGCGGTGAGCAGCCAGGGATTGATGAAGCCGAGCAGCCCCAGATCGAGCATGCGCTACCCCTGCACCGAGCCCGCGAGCGCGTTGTAGAGACCGAGCAGAGCGGGCTCCGGAGGATTGGCGGTCCGATGGGTCTGGGTCGTCCAGCCGAGCCTGCGCCCGGCCTCGGCGACGCCGTCGACATGGGCACGAAACCGGCGCTGATAGCGATCGCGCACGCTTTCGACATTGCCGATCAGCGCATGGCTTCCCGCCTGTTCGAGATCATGGAAGCGCACGCGGCCGTCGAACGGCAGGTCTTCCTCGGCGGGATCCAGCACCTGCAGGAGATGGCCGCGAATGCCGAGGCCGGTGAAACCGCGAAGGCGCGTGCCGAGATCGTCCAGCGGAACGAAGAAATCGCCGACCATGACGATCTGCGCATAATGCGGAAGCGACTGGCCCTCGGGCAGGTCCTCGCCGCCGTCGGCGCGCTCGATCAGCTGATCGCAGAACTGCGAGAGACCGGCGCGGCCGCCGACCGGCCGCCTGCCGGAGCCGAGCAGCGCGATGCGTTCGCCGGCGCGCACGAGGAGGACAGCGATGGCCAGCAGAAGGAGAAGCGCCCGGTCGTCCTTGGCGGGCAACCGCTCGCTGGAGCGGTAGTTCATCGAGGACGACCCATCGGCCCACAACCATACGCTTTCCGCCGCCTCCCATTCCTGTTCGCGCAGGAACAGCTGGCTGCTGCGCGCCGACTGGCGCCAGTCGATACCTGCGGTCGGTTCGCCCTGCTGATAGGGGCGAAACTGCCAGAAGGTCTCGCCGACGCCGACCCGGCGACGGCCGTGCACGCCTTGCGCCACAGTCATCGCCACGCGCTCGGCGGCGACCAGTAGCGGCGGCAGACGCTCGGTCATGCGTTCGGCCCGCTGGCGAACGTCTGTGACCCTGTCTTCCCGCTCCCGTCGGCTTTCCTCGACTGCGCTGGCCATGTTCATCCAACTGTGGCGGCGAGCCGCCGGATCAAGGCGTCGAGCGTCATGCCCTCGGCGCGTGCGGCGAAGCTGAGCGCCATGCGATGCCGAAGCACCGGTGCGGCGAGCATCAGGACGTCCTCGACCGACGGCGAGGCGCGCTCCTGCAGCAGGGCGCGGGCGCGCACGGCGAGCATCAGCGCCTGGCTGGCGCGCGGCCCCGGCCCCCAGGCGATCATGCCGGCCATTTCGGGATCCGGGCAGCTCTCCGGCCGCCCGGCGCGCACGATCCTGAGAATGGCATCCACGACCTGATCGCCGACCGGCACATGGCGAAGGATCGACTGCGCCTGCATCAGCTCGTCCGCGGTCATCACCGGCACCACCTCGACGTCGGTGGCGTCCGTCGTCTCGATCATGATACGGCGCTCGACCTCTTCCTCCGGATAGTCGACATTGACCTGCAGGAGAAAACGGTCGAGCTGGGCCTCCGGCAGCGGGTAGGTGCCCTCCTGCTCGATTGGATTTTGCGTCGCCAGCACATGGAAAGGCTTCGGCAGCCCATGGTCCTGACCGGCGATGGTGACGTGGCGCTCCTGCATCGCCTGGAGAAGCGCCGCCTGGGTGCGCGGGCTGGCGCGGTTGATCTCGTCGGCCATCAGAAGCTGGCAAAAAACCGGGCCTTTGATGAAACGGAAGCTGCGATGGCCGCTCTCGCTCTCCTCCAGCACCTCCGAGCCGAGAATGTCCGCCGGCATCAGGTCGGGTGTGAACTGCACCCGCTTCTGGCTGAGACCGAGCACGACGCCGAGGGTCTCCACCAGCAGTGTCTTCGCCAGCCCCGGCACACCCACCAGCAGCACATGACCACCCGCCAGCAACGTGATAAGAGACTCCTCGACCACCCGTTCCTGGCCGAAAATGGCCCTGCCGATCTCGGCGCGAACCTGGGCAAACTTGCCGATCGCTTCCTCGATCTGCTGGTCATTGGCCGTATCGGTTGAATCAGACATGATCGGTGACGTGCCCCAGAAGGTTGAGCCATGAGAATCCGGCGCTGTGCGGGGAGGCCGGGCGGCCGATGGCAAAGCAGCGGATGAGCATCCCGTGAGTATGATGATCAAGCCCTGTCGGGATCAACCCCCAAGGTCGCCCACGGAATACGGCGCCGGCGCGAATGAGCGCACATATCACATGCGCATCGATCGCGAAGGCGTCTGGTATCATGAAGGTCGACCTATTGCGCGCGAGGCGCTGGTCAAGCTTTTCGCGACCGTTCTCCGGCGCGAGGAGGACGGCAGCCACTGGCTGGTCACGCCGGTCGAGCGCGGCCGCATCGAGGTCGAGGACGCCCCCTTCCTCGGCGTCGAGCTCGCGATCGAGGGGGAAGGACCCGGCCGGACGATCCGCCTTCGCACCAATCTCGAAGCATGGGTGACGGTCGGCCCCGAACACCCGCTTCGCCTCCGCCCGCCCCGGGATGCACCGGATCAGCCTCCCCTTCTCTATGTCGACGTCCGGGACGGCCTCGAGGCGCGCTTGCTGCGCCCCGTCTATTACGAGCTTGCGGAACTCGCCGAAAGCGCTGAAGAGCGCCTCGGCGTCTGGAGCGCCGGCGTGTTCTTTCCGCTGGAATAGCCGGCGAACTGGGAGTATGAGTTGACGCATCGGACATGACGCTATCGCAAAAGCAGCGATGGATCAGAGAGTTACAGATAATTCTTGACTGGGCGGGGCGGCATTGCGGTATACGCGCCAACTTCTTCAACAATTACTGCGCCAGTCGGTCGGGAGCGACCCTGCCGGCGATGACGGAATCCGGGCAGCGGACGGCCTGCCTGCCGCCGTGCTCATCGGCCTGGTCGACCGCGAGGGCGGTCCGACCGTTCTCCTCACCAAGCGCACGGACCACCTGAAGGATCATGCGGGCCAGATCTGCTTCCCAGGCGGGCGCATCGAGCCCGAGGACGCGAGCGTCGAAGCCGCAGCACTTCGCGAGGCGGAGGAAGAGATCGGGCTCGATCCCGCCAAGGTCGACGTCATCCGGCGCCTCGCCCCCTACGACACCACGACAGGCTTTCGCATCCACCCCGTGGTCGGCTGGATCGAGCCGCCATTCGAGGTCACGCCGGACGATTTCGAGGTCGCCGAGGTTTTCGAGCTGCCGCTCGCTTTCATCCTCGACCCCGCCAATCACCAGCGCCAGTCCTACCGCCGCGGCGAGGAGCGCCGGACCTACTATGTGCTCCCCTACGAGGGCCGCTTCATCTGGGGTGCCACCGCCGGCATGCTGGTCAATTTCTCGAAGCTCCTGGATCCTTAGAGGTGCGTTCGATTCAAACGATTCCTCCGGCATCCTCAGAACCTGGTGGCGTACCGTCGATCTTGGCGATGGCGGACGGGAACCAAATGATGTGGTCATACCACTAGACGAAGACCTCAGCGGGACGATGACGGCCGACAGTCCAACAGCCCCCCAGATCCAGGCACCTTGGCTTACCGCCGAGACCAGCCGGCGGCTGATGGATGTACTGACCGCGGGCGAAGTGCCGGCGCGTTTCGTCGGCGGCTGCGTGCGCGATGCGCTGCTCGGCGACGATGATCCGAAAGTCGATCTCGACATCGCGACCCCGCTGCTCCCAGGTGAGGTGATGAAACGGCTGGAAGCCGATGGAATCAAAGCTATTCCCACCGGCATCGAACATGGCACCGTGACCGCAATCGTCGACGGCCGGCCCTTCGAGATCACCACGCTCAGGAAAGACATCGTCTGCGACGGCCGCCACGCCGAGGTCGAATTCACCGACGATTTCGAACGCGACGCCGCCCGCCGGGACTTCACCATCAACGCCATGAGCGCCGACCGGCGCGGCCGGCTCGTCGACTATTTTGGCGGCGTCGCCGATCTGGAGGCGGGAAGGATTCGCTTCGTCGGCGATGCCGAAACGCGCGTGCGCGAAGATTATCTGCGCATTCTCCGCTTTTTCCGCTTTTACGCCCGCTTCGGCCGTCCTCCCGCGGATCACGAGGCGCTGGCGGCCTGCAGAGCCGAAGCCGCGGGTCTCGCCCGCCTTTCCGGCGAACGCATCCGGGTCGAAATGCTGAAGCTGCTGGCGAGCCGCGATCCCCTCCCGGCGCTGACCTCGATGATCGAGAACGACATTCTGCGCCACATCCTTCCCCTCGACGTTGGCCTCGCGCCCTTGCAGCGCCTGATCGACGCGGCGCCCGACAGCGCCCCGCTCCTGCGGCTGGTCGCCCTCCTCCGATCGGCTGACGACGGCCGACAAGCGCTGGACGCCGTCACCGACTGGCGCTTCTCGAACGCGGAGACAGCGAGACTGGAGCGCCTGTTCCGGGAACGGCTGCTCGCCCTGCCGATCCCTAACGACGAGACCAAAAGGGAAATTTATCATTTAGGCGAACAGACTTATCTCGATCTTTTAAAACTTTCCGCAACGTCCAGCGCCGATATCGCAGCCAGCCTCCCGCTTCCGAAAATCCCCTCCTTTCCGATCTCCGGCCAGGATCTGCTCGACCTCGGCCTGCAGCCAGGCCCGGAACTGGGCAAGCGTCTCGCCGAGCTCGAAGTCTGGTGGCTCGAAAATGGCCTCGAGCCGGACCGCGACGCCACCCTCGAAGAACTGCACCGCCGCCTCGATGCCGCCGCCGTCCGACGCCCCTGAAACCCTTGACACGACGCCCCCCGCTACCTATCCATCATGAAGATTGCTGGGGCGTAGCCAAGCGGCCTAAGGCACCGGATTCTGATTCCGGGATTCGTGGGTTCGAATCCCACCGCCCCTGCCAGCCCCGACGCGGGGTTGCGTCGACTTTTCCCGCGAGTTTTGGCCTTTTTCGACGACACGGTGCTCTGACCATCGGTGCGCGTGAGGGCGTTCGCGTCCGACTGTGGGGGCGCTCTTCTCGCTGTCAGTTATCACAGGAAGATTTTTTGATGGAGCGGTAATCCCCATCGCCACGCCCTCCCGCCGACGCGGGAACCGTGTCGCCGGACCCGAAACGTCGAGGCGGCCTCGCATCGGGCTGAAGGATCGTGTAGGCCCGTGCTGATCGATCAAAGCGGATGCGGGGCTCGATGGGATCGGAAGCGGGCGGATTGGATGGTATGATCGGGCGCGCCGCGGCGGGCGAACCGCTCGCATGGCTGGCCAGGCCCGGCGTCGTCGTCGGGCTGATCGGCTTCTATCTTCTCGGCCATTTCCTCCTTCGCCTGGCGCTCAGCCCCACGCTCGGAATCGACGACGCCGAGCAGATCCTGTTCGCCCAGCGCTGGGACTTCGGCTATCGCTTTCGCCAGCCGCCGCTGTTCACCTGGCTGCTGTTGCCCGTCATCAAGGCGATCGGTCCCGGCGTGCTCGCGATCAGCCTCGTTCGCTACGCGCTCCTCGGCGCCACGTTTCTCTTCTTTTACCTGGCGGCGCGTCTTTGCCTGCATGATCAGCGCATGGCCGGCCTCGCGGCCCTCTCCTTTCCGCTGATTTACGTCTTCGGCTACTACGCCCATCACGACCTCACCCACACCACCGCCCTCGGCGCCATGATCGCGCTCGCCTTCTACGTCTTCGCGCGGCTGGCGGCGCGGCCGACATGGACCGCCCACCTCCTCCTTGGCCTTGTCTTCGGCCTCGGCCTGCTCGCCAAATGGAATTTTCTGATGCTGGCGATCGGGCTTTCCGTGACCTGTCTCGCCCTTCCGGAACAGCGCCACCTGATCCTCTCCTGGAAAACCCTGGCGGCGATCGGGGTCATGGCCGCCGTCACCCTGCCGACCGCGCTCTGGATGATCGATCACGGCCAGTCCCTCCAAGGCGTCTCCGGCAATATCCTGGGATCGAGCAACGGCGCCCTGGCCCTGACCTCCATGTTGGCGGGCGGCGGTGCGCTTTTGCGCTCGATCCTCCTCTTTCCCCAGCCCCTTCTCCTGATCGTTCTGCTGGCGTTCGCCCCCGACCTGCGCGCCGGCGCATCGAGGCCGGAACGAGGCGTCGAACGCGCGCTGCCGCCATCCTTCTTCGGCTGGCTGACGCTGATCGTCCTGGCACTTCATCTACCGCTCCTGCCGATCTTCGGCGCTGTCGACTTCACCGAGCGGTGGTTCCATCCGGCCCTGATGGCGCTCCCGATCTTCGTCTTCGGCCTATTGGAGCGCAGCCCGCCGGCACGACCCCGGATTGCCTTCTATCTGGCAGCGCTGGCCATTTTGGTTGCTGTCGCGGCCGGAGCCCGGCTATATCGCTATGCGGAAGGCGCCGATCGTTGCGGCAGCTGCCGCGAGTTCGCTCCCTTTGCCGAGCTCGCGCACGGCCTTCGAGTGGAAGGGTTCGCTGTCGGCACGATCGTGGCCGACGGCATGCATATCGGAGGCAATCTGAAGATGCTCTTTGCCGACAGCCGGGTGATGGACCCCGCCTTCCCGATGCCGCTCTGGCCGTCGTCGGAGACGGACGGCGCCTGCCTGCTGGCCTGGCGAGACGAAGGCGAGGAGGCGCAATCGAGACGAGACGCGATGCGCCGTTTCGCAGACCGGGAGCTTGGCCTGCCGACGGCGGCTACGCCGGTCTCGGCGGGTCGGATCGAAGCGCCGCTGATCGGTTCGTCCAGCCGCCGTTACGCGCTCGGTTTCGAGCTTTATCGGGAGACCGCCGGTGGCTGTCGCTAGCGTCGAGAAGGCTTTTCCCATGCCCGAGCCACGGATCTGCCGCGTGAGCGTGGTCGTTCCGGTCTACGAGGAGCGCGACTCCCTGGTGGCGCTCACCGATCAGATCCTGGAGGTCGCCGAACGCCATGATGTCGGCCTGCATGAGCTGATCTACGTGGACGACGGCAGCCGCGATGGCTCATGGTCCGTGCTCAATGAACTCGCGGTTTCCAGACCGCAAGTGACGGCGATCAAACTTCGGCGCAATTTCGGCAAGGCGACCGCCCTCAATGTCGGCATCGAGGCCTCAAGTGGCGATGTGATCGTCACCATGGACGCCGATCTGCAGGACGACCCCGCCGAGCTGCCGCGGCTGATCGAGACCATGAACACCGGCTATGATCTGGTCTCCGGCTGGCGCGAGCGGCGCAACGATCCGATGTCCAAGACCTGGCCGTCCTGGCTCTACAACAAGGTGACCAGCTGGCTTTCCGGCATCGAGCTGCACGATTTCAACTGCGGCTACAAGGCCTATCGGCGCGAGGTCTTCGATTCGGTCGATCTCTATGGCGAGATGCACCGCTACGTGCCGGTGCTCGCCCATTCCCTGGGTTTCAAGGTCGGCGAGGTGCCGGTTCAGCATCATCCCAGGCGCTTCGGTCAGTCGAAATACGGCATGCGGCGCTTCATGCGCGGCTTCCTCGACCTGCTGACGGTACTCACCATCACCCGCTACGCGCGCACGCCGGGCCACCTGTTCGGCGCCATCGGCATCGCGCTCCTGACCCTCGGCGTGGTGACGCTCGGCTATCTGAGCGGGCTCAAGCTGTTCACAGGCGCTCATATCGGCGGACGGCCGATGCTGCTGTTCGGCGGGCTCGCGGTGGTGGTCGGCGTGCAGATCCTGCTGTTCGGCCTCCTGAGCGAGATGATCAACAGCCACACGGCCGGGCTGGACGCCAAGGTCCTGATCAAGGAGCGTGTGACCGGGCGGCAGGACGACTGAGAAGGAGCGGCGAAGGGACGTGGTGCGGAGCGCGCCGGCCCGAAGGCTGGCCACGACCCTACTGGCGATCGTCGTCAGCACGGGCGTTCTCTGGTGGCTCCTCGGCGACGGCGAGGCGGCGGCACTGCTGAAGGCCCTGGGCTCGGCCTCGCTCTGGCCGCTGATCTTCGGCGCCATGATCGCGATCGTCATCCAGATGATCCGCGCCTGGCGTTTCGCGCTGCTCGCGACCGGCGAGGCCGCCTTGCCATCCTGGACCATGGTCGACATCGCGAGCCGGCTGGTCCTTTTGAACTTCCTCCTGCCGTTCAAGCTCGGCGAGCTGGGCTTCCCGGTGATGATGAAACGCGCCTATGGCACGCCGTTCGGCGAAGGTGCAGGGATTCTGATCCTCTGCCGGCTTCTCGATTTCGGCGTGGTCGCCGGCATCATCCTGCTCGGTGCCGCCTGGCTGCCCGACCCCGCTTCGCTCGGCCTGAACCGCTGGCTCGTCGGCACGTTCGGCCTGCTCGCCGTCATCGCACCTCTCCTGATCCCGGACCTCCTCGCCGCGGTTCGGCGGATCGTCGGCGACCGGACGCTGATCGAACAGATGAGCCTCGGCGCGAGGCGGATCCACCGGCCGGGCCGGCGCGCGTTCACGGCCTTGCTGACCGTCGCGATCTGGCTTGCCCACGCCGCCATCGCCTGGCTCACGGCGATTGCCGTTTCCGCCGATCTCGGCTTTTCCTCCATGGCGATGGCGAGCGCGTCCAGCAACCTCGCCTTCGCCCTGCCGGTGAGCGGGGTCGCGGGCCTCGGACCGCCGCAGGCCGCCTGGGCGACCGCTCTGCACCTGCAGGGCGTCGACTGGACGCCGGCGATCACGACCGCCCTGATCTGCCACGGCGTCCTTCTGGTGACGCTCTCGATCTGGGGTGTCGCGATCTGGGCGGCCCGGGGCGCCCGGACGACGCCGGGCGAGGCCGCAGGCGCTCGCCGCTTCACCCCCTTGTGAGCCGGGAAGGCCCGGCCGCGCATGGCGCCGCCCTCTCGGATCCCAAAAAATCTCTGGAACTTGCCGCCGCCGGACCAACATATTAGCTCCATGAGCGATCGACCCACGAGAACGGCCAAACCCGGGGCAGACGAGCCTCTCGCATCCCGTGAGCGTGACCTGCCGAGTGCTCGGGATGCGAGCGATCCGGTCAGGGCGTTCCTCGACCAGGTGGCGAGGACGGCGCCGCCCGAGCCGGGCGCCGGCCGCGGCCGGCTGATTTTCTCCATGGACGCCACCGCCTCGCGCGAGCCCACCTGGGACCAGGCCTGTCAGGTCCAGGGCCAGATGTTTCTGGAGACGGCGGCGCTCGGCGGCCTCGACGTGCAGCTCGTCTACTACCGCGGTTTCAATGAATGCAAGGCCAGCCGCTGGGTCGACAATCCGAGCGACTTGGTGCGGCTGATGACCGGCGTCTTCTGCCTGGCCGGCAAGACCAAGATCCGCCGCGTTCTGCAGCATGCGGTCAGGGAAACCGAGCGAAAACGGGTGACGGCGCTGGTGTTCGTCGGCGACGCCTTCGAGGAGGATCTGGATGAGGTCGGCGAGATCGCGGGCCAGCTCGGCATGCTCGGCGTTCGCGCCTTTCTCTTCCAGGAAGGGCACAAGCCCGAAGCGGAGCGCGCCTTTCGCCACATCGCAGCACTGACCAAAGGCGCCCATTGCCGCTTCGATTCGGGGAGCCCCGACCAGCTGAGAGAGCTTCTCGGCGCGGTCGCCGCCTACGCCGCAGGCGGGAGACGGGCGCTTTCGGATCTCTCCAAACGCTCGGGACGCGCCGTGAAACTGATCGCGAGCCAGGTCGGCTGAGGCGATGAACCCGCTGATCGCCTTCGTTCTTCTGGCGCTGCTGGCGATGCTCGGGCTTTATCTCTTCGTCAATATCCGGCCCGCCACCCTCGCCCGCGCGATCCGCACCTTCGCCGCGACCTTCGCGGCCCTTGCCGGCACCGGGCTTCTCCTGACCGGCCGGTTCGGCCTCGCTTTGATCACCTTCGTGGCGGCCGTCACGGCGCTGCGCGCCCTCAAAGGCGGGGTCGCCGGCAGCTGGCCTGGCGGCGGCGGTTTCGGCGGAGGCAGCGGCTCGGCCGGTCCGAGCGCCAAAACCTCGGAAATTCAGACCGATACGCTCGCCATGGAGCTCGACCACCGGAGCGGCGATCTCGATGGCGAGATTCTGCGCGGGCGCTTCGCCGGCCGATCCCTCGGCACGCTCGGCCTCCAGGATCTGCTGGAACTGCTGATCGACTGCCAGCGGGACGATCCGCGCTCCGTGCCGCTCCTGCAAACCTATCTCGACCGCCGTCATCCGGACTGGCGGGACGCGACCGGTCATCACGGCGGGGACGACGGCGGGCAGCGCTCGGCGCCGGGCGGCGCCCGGATGGACGTCGCCACCGCCTGCCAGGTGCTCGGCGTCCCGCCTGATGCGGACGCGGACGCGATCAAGGCGGCCCACCGACGGCTCATGAACAAGCTGCATCCGGATCACGGCGGGTCGAGCTATCTCGCCGCACAGCTCAACGAGGCCAAGGACGTCCTGCTCGAGCGTTGACTTTTGCCGGAATGATGGATTTCTTCGGCGGGTGTTATTGAAAAATTAACCGTCGGGCCGTTATGACATCAGGAACTGCGTCACTTGGTCGTGCGCGCCCGCTGGAAAACACTGGCGAAGTGCGCATTGGAGATGGTATGCCGCGCCCCTGTCCGACAACGCCTCTGAAATCGATAGGGAAACCCTCGTGATTCGCAAAGCCGTGTTTCCTGTGGCCGGTCTCGGCACCAGGATGCTGCCCGCCACCAAGGCCATGCCCAAGGAAATGCTGCCGGTGGTCGACAAACCGATCATCCAATATGCCTTCGAAGAGGCACGCGCCGCCGGCGTCGAGCATTTCATCTTCGTGACCGGCCGCGGCAAGTCCTCGATCGAGGATCACTTCGACCACGCCTACGAGTTGGACGACACGCTGGAGATCAAGGGCAAGACGGACGCGCTCGCCTCGGTGACGGACTGGCTGCCGAAGCCCGGTGAGCTCAGCTACACCCGCCAGCAGCGGCCGCTCGGTCTCGGCCACGCCGTCTGGTGCGCGCGCGAGCTGGTCGGCGACGAGCCCTTTGCCGTCCTCCTCGTCGACGAACTCCTGCAGAGCGATCCGCCCTGTCTCAAGGAGATGGTGGATCTCCACGGACAGACCGGCGGCAATGTCGTCTCGGTCATGGAAGTGCCCGAAGACCATACCGATCGCTACGGCATCCTCGAGGTGGGCACGGACGACGGCCGAACGGTGGAAGCCAGGGGCATGATCGAAAAGCCGGCACCTGCCGACGCACCATCCAGGCTCGCTTTGATCGGCCGCTATGTGCTTCTGCCGGAGATCTTCGAGCATCTCGGCAGGCAGGAGAAAGGCGCCGGCGGCGAGATTCAGCTTACCGACGCCATGGAGAAAATGCTGGGCGGCGCGCCCTTTCACGGCCTTCGCTTCGAAGGCCGCCGTTACGATTGCGGTTCGCGACTCGGATATCTCGAAGCCATCGTCGCCAATGCGATGGCGAGGCCCGAGCTGAGCTCCGGCATGTCATCGATCCTCAAACGCTACTTGTAGCCCGGCCGGCGGTCGGGATCTGCGAACCTCCAGGACTGAACAAGGAAGCACGCCATGGGTATTGCAATGATCGGGACCGGCTATGTCGGTCTGGTTTCGGCAGCCTGTTTCGCGGAGTTCGGCATCGACGTCGTCGCCGTGGACAACGACCAGAAGAAGATCGAAGGCCTCTGGGAGGGCAAGATCCCGATCTACGAGCCCGGTCTGGATGATCTGGTCTCCCGCAACGTCGCCTCCGGCAGGCTCACCTTCACCACCGATCTCACGGCCGCTGTCCAGGACGTCGATGCCGTGTTCATCGCTGTCGGCACCCCGTCCCGCCGCGGTGACGGCCATGCCGATCTGACCTTCCTGTTCGCAGCCGCGGAAGAGATCGCCAAGGGGCTGAAGAAGGAGACGGTGGTCGTCACCAAATCGACCGTCCCGGTCGGGACCGGCGCCAAGCTCAAGCAGCTCTTCGCGCAGGCCCGTCCGGATCTCAAGATCCACGTCGCCTCGAATCCCGAATTCCTGCGCGAAGGGTCCGCGATCGAGGACTTCATGCGCCCCGACCGGGTCGTGGTCGGCGTCGAAAGCGACCATGCCCGCGAGGTGATGGAGAAAATCTACCGACCGCTCAACCTGCTGAAAACACCGATCCTGGTGACGCAGATCGAGACCGCCGAGCTGATCAAATACGCAACCAACAGTTTTCTCGCCACCAAGATCACCTTCATCAACGAGATGGCGGATCTCTGTGAAAAGGTCGGCGCCGACGTCCAGACCGTCGCCCGCGGCCTTGGCCTCGACGGGCGGATTGGACCGAAATTCCTCCATCCCGGACCGGGCTACGGCGGCTCCTGCTTCCCGAAGGACACCGCCGCCCTCCTGCGCATCGCCGAAGAGGCCAATGTGCCGATGCGGATCGTCGAAAGCGTGGTGTCGGTCAATGACGGCCGAAAGCGCAACATGGTCCGCAAGATCACCCAGGCCTGCGGCGGCTCGGTGCGCGGTCAGACCATCGGCGTCCTCGGCGTGGCCTTCAAGCCGAACACGGACGACGTGCGCGACAGCCCGGCGCTGGTGATCGTGCCGGCGCTCCAGGCCGAAGGGGCGAAGGTCAAGATCTACGACCCCGAAGGCATGGAGATGGCGAGGCGCGAACTGCCTGACGTCACGTGGTGCAACGACTCCTACGAGGCCATCGACGGCGCCGATGCGATGGTGGTGCTCACCGAGTGGAACGTGTTTCGCGGCCTCGACATGGAGCGCGCCAGATCCTGCCTGCGCCGGCCTCTCGTCATCGACCTTCGCAACATCTACGATCCGAACGATATGGAAAGTGCCGGCTTCCGCTACATCAGCATCGGACGTCCCGAGTCGGACGGCACGGGCAATGCCCGGGACGAGGACCGCGCGGCATGACGGGAAGTGCTGCCCTGAAAGCGGACGGCCGAGACAGGCCGGAGCGATCCGGCCATCGGTTTCATCCCTCCATCCTGCGCGAATATGACATCCGCGGCATCGTGGGCGAAACCCTTTTCGTGGAGGATGCCGAGGCGATCGGCAAGGCCTACGCCACGCTTTTGCGGCGGGAGGGCAAGAAGCGCGTCTGCGTCGGGTTCGACGGCCGCCTCACCTCGCCGGAACTGGCTGACGCCCTGATCCGGGGCCTGACCGCGGCCGGTGCCGATGTCGACGCGATCGGCCTCGGCCCGACGCCGATGCTCTATTTCGCGGTCCATCATCTCGGCGCCGATGGCGGCATCCAGGTTACCGGTTCCCACAATCCGCCGGATCATAACGGCTTCAAGATGATGCTGGGCAAGGCGCCGTTCTTCGGCGAACGCATCCAGACGCTTGGCGCGATCGCTGCCGAGGGCAGCTATGACACCGGCACCGGCAAAACCGTCGACCGCCCCGTGCTGGAAGCCTATGTCGAGCGCCTGCTCGCGGACTACGGCGGCGGCCGGCCGCTGAAAGTGGTCTGGGATGCGGGCAACGGCGCCAGCGGTGAAGCCCTCGCGGCGCTGACCGCGAAGCTCCCGGGTGATCACGATCTTCTCTACGCCGACATCGACGGCCGCTTTCCCAACCACCACCCGGATCCTACGGTCCCGGAAAATCTCGAGGATCTGATCCGGGCGGTTCGCGAGAAGGGTGCCGAACTCGGCATCGCTTTCGATGGCGACGGCGATCGCATCGGTGTGGTCGACGGCAAGGGCCGGATCATGTTCGGCGATCAGCTCCTGCAGGTCCTTATCACCGACATTCTCGAACGCCTTCCCGGCAGCCCGATCATCGCCGACGTCAAGGCGAGCCAGGCGCTGTTCGACGCGATCGAACGCCTGGGCGGCGAACCGATCATGTACAAGACCGGCCATTCGCTGATCAAGACGGTGATGGTCGAGCGAAACGCGCCGCTCGCAGGCGAAATGTCGGGCCACATCTTCTACGCCGACGGCTTCTACGGCCACGACGACGCGCTCTACGTCGCCGTTCGCCTGCTCGACATCCTGGCGAAAAGCGACCGCCCGCTCGCCGCCTGGCATGACGATATGGTGCCGATGATCAATACGCCGGAACTTCGCTTCGACTGTCCCGACGATCGGAAGTTCGATGCCGTCGGCCGCGTCCGAGCCACGCTCGAAAAGGAAGGCGCCGACGTCAACGCCATCGACGGCGTCCGCGTGTCCACCGATGACGGCTGGTGGCTGCTCAGGGCTTCGAACACCCAGGCCGTCCTGGTCGCGCGCGCGGAGGCCAGGGACGAAGCGGGGCTGGATCGCCTGAAGGCGCAGATCGCTCGTCACCTCGAAGCCGCAGGCGTGACGCCGCCGGATTTTTGAATCGCATGCCCGGGATCGACTTCACGCGCTGTTCCCGGTCCCCGGCCCCACTCTTGCCTGCCTGTCCGGCCGCCGAACCGCGCTCGTGATCCCGGCGAACAGGCAAAGCGGCTTGGCAATGCGCACGAAAATCGCCTATTAGCGTAGCGTACTTTCCGAACGACAAGGCAGGGAGAACCGATGCGCCCCGGTTTGCTCTGGGCTCTTCTGGCGACGATGACCATCTTCGGCTGCACGATGCAAAAGCCGCTGAAGGACATGGTCGGTTACGTCCCGCCTACCAGACTGCCAGCGCCGGCTAAGAAAACACTGGTGGGCGATCGGATCGACGTGGTCTGGGAAGGATTGGTCGATTTTCTCGAGCGTTCTGAATTCGAGCTCACGCAAGCGGACAAGAGCGAGCATCTTCTTGTCGCTCGCTACAGCGGTGATCCTGAACCCTACGTCGACTGCGGCTCGATCGTCACCCATGAGCGAGGCACGTTGAGCCAGATCCCAGGCTCCGCGCGGTCAGCCAAGCTCAACTACAATCTTGAGAGCGAACCGGTCGTTCTGAACAGAACCCTGGATCTGGACAGCCGAATCGTCATCAAACTGACCGATCGACCGTCGGGAACGGTGATCAGTACGGATTCCACCTATGTGGTGACCAAGTCCGTCGACATCATCGACGCCGCGGGAAACATCAGCGAAGGCAGCCGCGAGACCATCGACTTTCCAGCCGGCGAGCGGGGTGACTTCAGCAAGGGCACAGCCTGCCAGCCGAACGGTTTTCTCGATCAGGCCGTGCTGAAAGCGGTCCCCAACATCATTGGCTCCGACGAGATCGATCATGTCGAACTCGCTGAGAATGAGGTGGAAACCGCCGCGGATGAGCGTTCCACGGACGTGCAGGAGCACGCGATCGTCAGCCCCGCGACTGACGGAGATCGAAATCCAGGTGCGCGAGGGCGTAACCAGAATCATCTGGCGTCGCCGCCATCAGAGCGCACAGACACCGTGACTGCACCACCGGCAGGCGTCGGACAATCCGGCGATGACGGAGAGGTCGACTGGGTTCTTCCGGATGCCGGTCTGCCATCGGCGGCTCTGCCTCACGCCGCGACGCCTGCCGACAACGTTCCGACGAAGCCGGCATCCGAAGAAGGATCCTCGACGATCGAGGTGGAATGGCCCGCCAAAGTCGAAACGACGGCGCTGGACTCGCAGACCTCTCCCGCACCGGAACGCCACGAAGGGGCGAGGGACGAGGAGCCGAGCTCCGCTACGATTGTCGACGACACCACAAGGAAACTTCTGGAAACACTCGACTGTACCGGCGCCGAATGGCATTTCTGCGAATTGGTGGAGATCACCTCCCCCTACAGAAAGCGCAATATCGAGCGGCTCTTCGGCCTCACTGTCAACACCAGCGAAAGTTTCGCCGACCAGAAGATCGGCGGCGATCTGAAGCTCGACCTGTTGTTCCCCGCCTTTCCTTCATACCTGCATGTCGTCTATGCCCGACGGGACGGAAAGGTGGATCACGTCATGTCGTCGTCGGATGCCTGGCCCGCCGATCTGTCCCACAGCTTCCAGAACAGCGGTCAGACCATCCCCGGACCGGTCGGTCTCGCGATGATCGTCGCCATCGCCACGGACGAACCTCTGCTGCCGGCACCGGCAGTGCGCTCGGAGGACGCCGGGACCTATGTCACACGCCTCAAGGAACGGCTCGCCGGCATGGACGAAAGCGGCGACGGCCGAATTGCCGCTAGCCAGCTACTCATCTTCGTGGGAAACGCGGACACATGATCGATGACTGGAAGGAACGCCTGCGCCGGCGGGCGGAAAACGCGAGCTTTCAGCCGCGCTGTCGTCGTTTCTACTTCCTCCGTCATGGTCAGACAGAGCACAATCGACGTCGAATATGCCAGGGTCATACGGACGTCCCGCTCAACGAGACGGGAATCGATCAGGCGAGATGGGCGGCTGGCATCCTTGCCGAGCAACACCCGATCTCGCTGACCGCGAGTGATCTCCGGCGCGTCCGCCAGACCGCCATGCCTCTGGCCGAAAGACTGTCGCTCGAGATCACCATCGATCGGAATTTGCGGGAGCGTTCGTTCGGGATCTTCGAAGACCACCCCATCGAAGGCCAGCTCTGGGCGTTCGATCACCCGAGCGTCGAGACCATCGAAACCTTCGTCGACCGTAGCCTCGAGGGCTTCGCTTCGGCGCTGACGGCGGACGATACGCTGATCGTCACCCATGGGGGCCTTCGCCGGGTGCTTGCAGGTGCTCTCGCAATCGACATGCCTGATTGGACAGCCCACAACGCCCTTCCCCTTCGCTTTACACGGGAAACGTCGGGATGGCGGGCCGAAGCCCTCACCGATTCAGGGACCTGGCCTGTCGACGGTCCCGCTCCGACCGATCTCGATCGATGACGGCGTCTGCGTGACCGGCGATCCGATCCACGATCTGGTCGTCGGCGAATTCAGGCCCGACAGGTCGGATCGACCGACGCCCTGCCCGATCCGAAGCCTGGTCATCGATGCCAGCCTGGACGGACGAGAGCGCGACCTCCTGAGTGAAATCGGGCTAAAGCGAGCTTTGTCGCTGGTCTGCGATCCAACGACCCATGACGTGCTCGGCGCGCGTATCGCCCGCATCATGCCGGAGACAGAAGTCATCGTGATCGAAACACCGAAGGCCGACGATGCTGTGGCTGAACGGTTGCTCGATCGAACCCGCCACGCAGACGCCTTGATCGCAGTCGGAAGCGGCACCATCAACGATCTCGTCAAACTCGCGAGCTATCGGCGCCGCACTCCCTATGCCGTATTCGCGACGGCGCCGTCGATGAACGGCTACGTCACCGCGACCGCCTCGATCACCCGGAGCGGACAGAAACTGAGCCTGCCGGCGACACCGCCGCTCGGCGCCTTCTTCGATCTCACCATTCTCGCCGAGGCCCCGCTTCGCCTGATACGCGCCGGCGTCGGGGACAGCCTTTGCCGGGGCACGGCTGAATGGGACTGGCGTCTCAGCCATCATCTGCTAGGCACGCCTTTCCTGGACGTCCCATTCCTGATCCAGGCGGACGACGAGAAGGCGCTGCTCGCCGGGTTGCACGATCTCGAAAAACGCGATCTCGATGCCATGAGGGCACTGGTCCGCCTGCTGGTGCTGGGCGGCCTCGGCATGCTGATCGCCGGCAGCAGCCAGCCCGGTTCGCAGGGCGAACATCTTCTCAGCCATTATATCGACATGCTGTGTCGACCGCATCCAGGCAGCCTGCATGGTGAGCAGGTGGGACTCACCACCTGGACGATGACGGCGCTCCAGCACACGCTTATGACGCGCGAGCGGCCGCCCGTTCTCGAAGCGCCGACCATCGATCCGACCGCCATGGCGGAACGCTTCGGACCGCTGACTGCCGATTGCGTAGCGGCCCTTGGCAGAAAGACGCCGAGCGGCGACCGACTGCAGGCGCTCAACCGAAGTGTCGAAGACCACTGGCCCGCGCTTCGCGCCGCCTTCGAGGCGAGGGCGCTGCCGCCTGATCGGCTGGGCCCTGCCTTCGCCGGCATCGGCATCCCGACACGCCCAGAACAGCTCGGAGTCCCACGGTCCTTCTATCGCGAAGCGGTACGGCACGCACGAGAACTCCGCGACCGTTTCACAGCGTTGGACCTCGCCGCCATGGCCAGCGGTATCGACCCCTTCATCGAGGCACATCTCTCGGGCTGACCCTTCAGCTTCTTTTTAAACTTGAAAATCAACCAAAGGTTGTGGCAACGTTCGTCCGATCGGATCGCGGTCGTGATCGCGTCAGCTCTCGAATGGTCGAAAAGAATGGAAGCGATCATCCTCGTGGTCTCCTGGACATTGTTCGTTCCGCCGGCCCACGACGTCAATGTCAGGCCGATGCCGGACATTGCAAGCTGTCTGCGTGTGGCGAAAACCGTCACGCGCAGAGTCTCGGAACTCGAAGAGCGAGGTGTTCGCGCCAAACTGGTCGCGCGCTGTGTCGCCGTGCCCGCCAACATCGAAAGTTGATGCCTTGAACGCCGGCGGAGCCATCCTGCCGACCAGCGCCGACCGTCAATCAACCAAATCTTAACGTTATCGATGCAGAATACCGACCTCGTTCGGGGGAGAAGGTGGGCTTCCTGATCTTTCGATGCTGATCAAGTCGGCCCCGGTTTCGCTGTCCTCCGACCCCAGACTCACGGCCGCTGCCGATCGCGACGATCGGGTCGTGGCCAGGACCGGAACGAGGCGGATCCATGTCCCAATACGATCTCATCGTGATCGGCAGCGGCCCTGCGGGCAGGCGAGCCTCCATCCAGGCGGCGAAGCTCGGTAGATCGGTACTTGTCGTCGAACGGCAGCGTCAGGTCGGCGGCGTCTCCGTGCACACCGGCACCATCCCCAGCAAGACCCTCCGGGAGACCGTTCTCAACCTCTCGGGCTTTCGCGAACGCGGCTTCTACGGGCGCACCTATCGGGTCAAGAGGGACATCTCGGCGGACGACCTGCGACAACGGCTGAAGCTGACGCTGGAACATGAGGTGGAGACTCTCGAACACCAGTTCACGCGCAATGGGGTGGAGACCCTGATCGGCCACGCACGTTTCGTCGATCCCCACACGATCGAGGTCGAGGGGCCGGACGACCGGCAGATGCGACTGAAAGCGTCGCGATTCCTGATCGCCGTCGGCACCAAACCTTTCCGTCCCCAAGGCGTACCGTTCGACGGCGAGAAAATCCTCGACAGCGACGACGTTTTGACGATGCAAGCCCTGCCGCGCTCGCTCGCGGTCGTAGGGGCGGGTGTCATCGGGCTGGAGTACGCCACGATCTTCAACGCACTCGACCTGCAGGTGACGCTGATCGAGCCCCGATCGACCATACTCGACTTCATCGATCGCGAGTTGATCGACGAACTCCTCCATGACCTTCGGTTTCGCGGCATGGTTCTCCGTCTCGGCTGTAAACCGGTCGCGATCGAAACCGTGCCGGAGGAGGGCTGTCGCATCCGACTTGAAGACGGTCGGATCGTGCGCTCGGACGCCGTGCTGTACGCGGCCGGGAGGATGGGTGCGACCGACGATCTCGGTCTGGAAGCTGCGGGACTGACGACGGATTCGCGCGGACGCCTCGCCGTCGCCGCGGGCGATTTTCGAACCGAGGTGCCGCATATCTTCGCGGCCGGCGACGTTATCGGCTTCCCGAGTCTCGCCTCGACATCGATGGAACAGGGACGGATCGCTGCCTGCAAGGCCTTCGATCGAGGGGCCCCTGCCCCGCCCGCCTTCTTCCCGTACGGAATCTATGCTGTTCCCGAGATCTCCACCATCGGCATGACCGAGGAGGAAGCCAGGCACGGGAACATTCCCTTCGAGTGCGGTGTGGCCCGGTTTCGGGAAACGTCGCGCGGGCAGATCATGGGCCTTTCGGCAGGGTTCATGAAATTGCTGTTCGGGCTCGAGGACCGCCGGCTGCTCGGCGTGCATATCGTAGGCGAAGGAGCGACGGAACTCATTCATATCGGCCAGGCTGTGTTGAATCTCGGCGGCACCGTCGACTATTTCGTTGAAAACACCTTCAATTATCCGACGCTCGCGGAAGCCTACAAGATCGCGGCACTCGATGCCTGGAACCGCCTGCCCAATGCCAACGAGTTCAAACCGGTGAAGGCGATCGCGATCTGACACCTCTCGCGAACGGTTGATCGCCGTGCCCCTGACACTCAAAGTCGCGATCCATGCTGATCTCGCCTTGTGCTCGCTCCGGTCGGAACGCAGTCTGAATGACGGAACATCGACTAAAATCGGTGTCCCTCGGCGAAAAGGTGCCGTCAGAGCAGGGGCGGTACAAAGTTGGCAGAGTATGCGTCAGCGTCCTGTCTCCCGTGGCTGCGTGAATTGCATCGCCGAGCCGCCCTCCATGGTGAGATGCAAGATATCGTCGTCTGCCCTCGTCTTTCAGGTGGCAGAGCAGGCCTCGCAACTCCGCTGGTATGATCGATCGGCTGGATCTCGGCTGTGGGTGATGGCCACGCGCTGTGCTCCCCGTCCCCGATGGGTCGGCAAAGACATCGCCCGGATTAGGCAGACCATTACGGCCGTCATGCCCGGTGTGACGGCGACCTCCTCCAACGCCGTGTCCATCGAACCATCGGATCGATGTCGTCTGGGTCCGATCATCCACCAGTCTTGGCCGTCAGGAGAGAGCGAGCAGTTCCCGGCCGGTACAAAGCCTCCAACTCCGCTGGCAGAGCTATGATCGCTGCGAGCTCGGCTGCCAAAGATCGTCCTGCCGATTGGCGCCGTGGCTGCGTGAATTGCATCGCCGAACGCCGCCAGGATCCATGGTCTCAAGGTACAGGTCTCGTCGTCTTCGTCTTTCAGGAGGAGCGATTGGCCTCCAACTCCGCTGGTATGATCGATCGGCTGGATCGTCCGCTGCCATCACCCCGTCGAGGGCCGTATGGCCGGCGAGAAGAAACTCATGAACGCCGCCAGGATCGATCATGGTCTCAAGGTCACGTATGTTCTCACGATCGCGGCAGCGCTACATGCGGCGCTGCGAGCTTGAAGAATGGCTCACAACTTGCCAAGTTGACGCACCGCAAGGGCAGAGCCTCCACATCCATTCGAAAAGCCGTTTCGATGAAACTGTTCAACTCGCTGACCGGCAAGAAAGAGACATTCACTCCCGCCGATCCGAAGCGCGTCACCATGTATGTCTGCGGTCCGACCGTCTACGACTATGCCCATATCGGCAATGCCCGTCCGGCGGTCGTATTCGACGTGTTGTTCAGGCTGCTGCGTCACGAATTCGACGGGGTGGTCTACGCCCGCAACATCACGGATATCGACGACAAGATCATCAAGGCTGCCGCCGAGCACAGCATCCCGATCGACGAAATAACCAACCGTTACGCCAAGGCCTACAACGAAGACATGGCGGCGCTGAACGTCCTTCCTCCGACGATCGAACCGAAGGCGACCGACCATGTCGACGAAATGCTGGCGATCATCGCTCGGCTTGTCGACAAAGGCGCTGCCTATGAGGCGGAAGGGCACGTGCTTTTTCACGTACCGGTCTGCGAGAACTATGGCGCGCTTTCGAAGCGCTCTCGCGAAGATATGATCGACGGTGCAAGGGTCGAAGTTGCGCCCTACAAGCGGGATCCTGCGGATTTCGTGCTCTGGAAACCATCGACCCCGGAGCAGCCCGGCTGGGAAAGCCCCTATGGCAGGGGCCGGCCCGGCTGGCATACCGAATGCGCGGTCATGATCGAGACCCATCTTGGCAAGACCATCGATATTCACGGCGGCGGACAGGATCTGAAGTTTCCCCATCACGAGAACGAACTCGCCCAGGCAACCTGCGCGCACGGCGGAGTGCCTCTGGCACGATTCTGGCTGCACAATGGATTTCTCGACTTCGGGGAGGAGAAGATGTCGAAGTCGCTCGGCAACGTGCTTCTTCCGCACGAACTCGTTCGAACCGTGCCGGGCGAGGCTGTTCGCTATGCTCTTCTCTCCGCGCACTACAGGAAGCCGCTGAACTGGACCACAGCCGGTCTCGCGCGCGCCAAACAGGCGCTGGATCGGCTCTATCGGACGCTTTCGGCTCTTCCCGGACCAAACGAGGCGCCGGTGGAAGCCGAGCCATCGCAAAGCGTTCGAAAGGCGCTGCTGGACGACATCAACACACCGAAAGCGCAGGCCGCGCTGTTCGAGCTGGCGAGAAAGGCGAACGCTGCAGAAGACGAGCACGAGCGCGGGGTCCTCAAACAGGAGATGCTCGCCTCATGCCGTCTTCTTGGTCTGCTTGAGGAGGATCCGGAACACTGGCTGCAATCAGCGGGCCAGGGGGCCGATATTGACCGGGACGAGATCGAGCGCCTGCTGGAGGTGCGGCGTACGGCACGGGCATCGAAAGACTTCGAAACGGCAGATCAGATTCGCGATCAGCTCGAGGCCGAAGGTATCGTCCTCGAAGACATCGCTGATGGCACCCGATGGCGCATCGGCTGACGAGCGGACCGGAGCTGCGGATCGTCGTCATCGGTAATGCCGGCGGCGCATAGCATCGATTATTTGGAAGTTGACCGATGGCTCTGGACCCGAGACTGGCAGCCCGCCGATACGGATAGCTATGCTGCTGCCCTCGACCGCGCGCTTGCTGCTCCTTCCTGGGTGATCGACGGCCTCGGTCGCATGGAGTCGATCCCGGTGCGACTGCACCGATCGACCGATATCATCCTGGTCGACCTGCCGCTCTGGATTCATTGCTGGCTGCCGAACGCCAGACCGCCTGGAGTCGCGGCCCGATCGAACACCCGCCTGCGGCGGCATCGAGGGCACCGCCGACCCAAGCCCTGTTCCGCACGATCTGGGAGGTGGATCGGTCCTGGATGCCGGACCTTCGTCGGCAGATCGACGATGCCGCATCAAAGGGCAAGACCGTCGTCAGGATCGGCACGCTCAAGCAGCTGAACACATGGAAGGATCAGCTTCGGACCTGATCCCAAGTGCTCGCCACCCGCCCGAATCTCGCTCAGCTTTCCAGAAGGCTTACCAGCTTCATGGCAACGCCGAGCGATCCGTCAACCTTGATCTGACCAAGCGTGTAGGCGAGCGTGGGGCTTAGATCGCCGCTGATCAGCTTCTCGAGCTTGTCGGCACTCAACGATATGGTGCAATCGGCATCGATCTCCGTGTTGCCGACCGTTGCCGGGTTCGCCGTACCGTCGACCATGATGACGCCCTCGTCTCTTACGTCGAACTTCACCTTGTAGCCAAGCGACCCCAGCTGAGCGGCTTGTCGTTCGACCTCTTGGGTCAGATGCTCGAGGCTCATGCGATCTCCGTTGGTCGTTCGGCGGACGGTGGGTGGTGAGGTGACGGCGATGAAGCGCCGATGACGGCGGATGCCTCATTCAGCCGCCGCATCTCTTCGACGATCAGGGCATGTCGTGACGGTTTGCCGATCAGCGTGCGTGGCAACTCATCCCTGAACTCGATCTGACGCGGCTGCTCGAAAGGGGCGAGCTTGTCGCGAAGGAAGGTCCTGAGCTGTCCGGCCGTCAGCGACTTGCTTTCCCGAAGTTTGACATAGGCTTTGACAATCTCACCGCGATGCCGATCTGGAATGCCGCAGACCGTGACCTCCTCGACAGCCGGATGCAATTCGACAGCTTCCTCCACCATGCGCGGATAGACGTTGAACCCGCCGGACAGGATGAGGTCCTTGATACGGTCGATGAGATAGACGTAGCCGTCGGTGTCGATGAAACCGACATCCCCGGTATGCAGCCGACCGCCATGCAGGGCTTCGGCAGTGTCGCCGCTGCGCTGCGCATAACCTTTCATGACCTGGGGGCCGGTGATGCAGATCTCGCCGCGCTGACCGATCGGCAGGCGGCGATCCGGGTCGTCTAGAGAAGTGATCTCGATCAATGTTCCAGGCAACGGCAGGCCGACCGAGCCCGGTCTCGGATTGTGGAATGGGTTGATCGTGCAGACAGGCCCAGCTTCGGTGAGACCATATCCTTCCACCAGGCTGCAACCGGTCAACCTCTCGAAGGTATCCTGCACCTGCGCCGGCAGGGGCGCGCCTCCTGAAATGCAGAATTTGAGGCTGGAAAGATCGTAGTCCTCCAGCATCTTCGAGCCGTTGATGGCCGAATACATCGTCGGCACGCCAAGCATGACTGTCGGCTTTTGCTGGTCGATCACCTTTAGAAGCTGATCCAGCCGAAAACGCGGCAGAAGGATGATTTCGAAGCCGCTTGCCAGGCTCGAATTCATCACAGCGGTCATGCCGAAGACATGGAAGAGCGGCAGCACGCCGACAACCTTCTCCTCGCCCGCTCTAGCGTCCGTAGCCCAAAGCCGGACTTGTTCGGTGTTGGCGTGGAGAGAGGCATGGGTAAGCTCCGCCCCTTTAGGCAGGCCGGTCGTGCCGCCGGTATATTGCTGAACGGCGATATCGACCGCAGGATCGATCGCAACCGGCTGCAGCTTGCCGTCGTTGGCTGTCAGCTTCTTGAAGGTGACGTGGTGCTCGTCATGGGCAACATCGGCGATTTCCTTCCTTCGCAGTAGGGCGAACAGAGTGCGCTCGCGCCAGGGAAGGAGCCCGCCCATCGATCCGACGACGATGGTCTTGAGACATGTGTCCCCGAGCCGAGCCGCGACCTTTGGATACATGCCGCGAATGTTCAACGTCACCATGATCGTGGTGCCGGAATCCTCGATCTGGCGAGCGATCTCACGCTCGGCATAGAGGGGATTGAAGTTGACCACCGTGCCGCCGGCCTTGAGCACGGCGAAGAAAGCGATGACGTAATAGGGACAGTTGGGCAGAAACAGCCCCACACGCACGCCTTTCTTCACCCCGAGCGCCTGGAATCCCTTCGCCGCGCGATCGACCTGCTGAGCGATCTCCTTATAGCTCGACTTTCGTCCGAGAAAATCGAGGCAGGGACGGTCGCCATACAGCGTCCGTGCCTCTTCGAGAATGGCGAAAAGCGGTCGCTCCTCGAGCTCGCGATCCCAGCGCAGCCCGTCCGGATAGTTCGCCTCCCAGGGATAAGGGCGGGCGAGAGCGACGTCGGGAAGTGGCGCCGGCGCATGCTGTTCAGGTCCGCGCAGACGGCGCACCAGGCGATCGAGGCGTGCGAGAGTCTGTGCGATGACGCCGTGTGTCGCCGGTGCACCTGGATGATCGTCCCGCTCAACGCTGTGGTTCAACTGGATTGTCCGTCTCGCTGCCTGGGGGCCTGAAGCAAAAGGTCATCTCGTGACTGTCTTGCATCCAACAATAACACGCTATCGGCCCGACCGGCTTCGAGAAAAGGGGAAACCATCCATCCCGCAACGAGCGGGCAGCGAGAGCGTCGTTTTCGAGTGGGCCGACTGCTACATGCCGCGACAAGATCACTGGCGGACTTCGGCCCTGAAACAGCATCGAAGGCGGCCGGAGGGCGAACAAAAATCACGTATCTTCACTCTGTAAAGCTCAAGAAACATAAGTCATGCTAACGTGGAATGATGAAGGATGCATTAACGTTACCGAATTTCAGCGATGATCGATTCAATACGCTCGGTATCCCTCCGACGTCGATCATCCGAGCCGCGGCTTTTCGTCTCGCCGCACCGGCATCAAAAAAACGTCAGGTCGAGTTCGAAGCTCGTCGGCGGTCTTGACCGGGCGACACCCGACGTGGTTGGTTTGAATCTAGCCGGAGTCGGGACTGTGGCGGTGAAAATCGCCAAATAGATGATGGGAGCCTCTGATGGAGTCGAGCGACGGCAGCGGGAAGTCGACCCTCTACTGCTCGTTTTGCGGCAAGAGTCAGCACGAGGTTCGCAAGCTGATCGCCGGACCCAACGTGTTCATCTGCAATGAATGCGTCGAGCTCTGTGCAGACATCATCAAGGAAGAGGATCGCAAAAGCCGCCGCGCCTCCGGGCCGACGATCATGACACCCCAGGAGATCAAGGGTGTTCTGGACGACTACGTGATCGGTCAGGAGCGCGCGAAGCGTGTTCTTTCGGTGGCGGTTCACAACCATTACAAGCGGCTTGCGCACGGCTCCAAGGGCGGGGATGTCGAGCTTGCGAAGTCCAACATCCTGCTGGTCGGGCCGACCGGCTGCGGCAAGACGCTGCTGGCGCAGACCCTGGCGCGCACCCTCGACGTGCCGTTCACCATGGCGGATGCCACCACGCTCACCGAGGCGGGCTATGTCGGCGAGGACGTCGAGAACATCATCCTGAAGCTGCTGCAGGCCGCCGACTACAATGTCGAGCGCGCCCAGCGCGGCATCGTCTATATCGACGAGGTCGACAAGATCAGCCGGAAGTCGGAGAACCCCTCGATTACCCGGGACGTCTCGGGCGAGGGCGTGCAGCAGGCGCTCTTGAAGATCATCGAAGGCACGGTCGCGAGCGTTCCCCCGCAAGGCGGGCGGAAACATCCGCAGCAGGAGTTCCTGCAGGTCGACACCACCAACATCCTCTTCATCTGCGGCGGCGCGTTCGCGGGGCTGGACAAGATCGTGGCGGCGCGCGGCGTGCAGCGCTCCATGGGCTTCGGCGCCCAGGTGGCGGCTCCCGACGATCGCCAGGTGGGCGAGCTTCTGAGCGAGGTGGAGCCGGACGATCTGTTGAAATTCGGCCTGATCCCGGAGTTCGTCGGCCGTCTGCCGGTGGTGGCGACCCTTTCGGATCTGGACGAGGCGGCTTTGGTGCAGATCCTGACGGCGCCGAAAAACGCCCTCGTGAAGCAGTATCAAAAACTGTTCGAGATGGAGGACGTGCGTCTTTCCATGACCGACGACGCGCTGTCCGCGATCGCCAACAAGGCGATCGAGCGCAAGACCGGCGCCCGAGGCCTGCGATCGATCATGGAAACCATCCTGCTCGAAACCATGTTCGACCTCCCCGGACTCCACGGCGTCGAGGAAGTCGTCATCAACAAGGACGTCGTCGGCAATACCGGAAAGCCGGTCCACGTCTACGCGGAAACTGCAAGAGACGATCGGGCAGGCTGACCGAATTTTCGTGTTCTTCTGTACTATGCGGCGCGGAAGCAAAGGCGATTTGCGGACATGCGGACCCGATTTGCAACGATATTCAGGGCTTTCGTCGGCACACTTACCGGGATCGACGGCGCCTTCTGTTCCGCGAAATGCCCCGCATCAAAGCGCTGCTTCCGCTGGTGCAAATTTGAACGATCCGTGCCGCTTCGTCTCGTCGGCAGACCTCAGCGACGCTGCCGGACTCCCTAACCGGCTATCGCATCAATTTGGCGTCGAAACCGTGTTCGCCATAGGAAAGCAGGGTTCTCTTGCCTTTCATGACCGTTTCCAGGAGCACACGATGGCCCCATAATTTATGCAGATGACCGAGCGTCTTTTCTGCATAGCCTATGTGGAGATCACGGTCGTCGGTCTCGTGTTTCAGATACAGGGCCCGGTTTCGGCCATAGTCGGCGTCCTGAATTCTGATGACAGGCTGGGCGTTCATGCCCACGGACCTTAAAAGCGTTTCTTTGACCTCTTGCCAATTGTCCTCGTCGGAAACCTTGGTGACGACCAGATTGTCGCCTTTCGGTTCGAACTCGAAGATGTCGAGATCACGCATGAGCGCTTCGGTCAGGAACCGGCGCAGGAAGGAGACGTCGCGATCGCTTTCACGGACTTCGAAGATCTTGTCTCGGCCGGCATTCGTCGAACCGACGCCAACGGCGTCGCCGCAGTTCGAAGCCTTTTCGTCGAAGCGCTCTTCAATATCGTGCCACACCCGAAAACCGACATGATAGGGATTGATGCCGCCTGGATGCGGGCAGATCACCTGATTGTGCCGGACCAGAAACTCCATATAGATGTCCTGCGGCAGATCGAGCGCGTTCATGATCTTGTGGTGCCAGTAGCTGGCCCAGCCTTCGTTCATGATCTTGGTCTCGATCTGCGGCAGGAAATACTGGGCTTCGTCATGCACGATGGTCAGCAGGTCCTGCTGCCACCCCATGAGATGCCGGTTGTTGTCTCGGATAAAGAGTAGAATGTCTTCTTCAGGTTCGAGCGGATTTTTCTGAAGATCTAGCTCGGCTTGTTCTCGTCTGCGGACGAGATCGACGAACTGATCATCATCTCCACGCGCTTTCTCGATCAGCCGCTCGCGTTGTTCTTTCGCATCGAGCTTCCTGATGCCGGCATTTCGGCGGCAGTTCATCGAAAGCGCATGGGCGGAGTCCAGAATGCCCTCCACCTTGTCGATTCCGATCGAAGGGTCTTCCACGTAGCTGCGGACCCGATCGGCGGCGGTCTTGAATTTGGACAGGGTCTCGCTCGCCCGGGTGGCGCTGGTGAAGGTGAAGTTGTTCTTGAAAAAGTCGTTATGTCCGTAGACATGGGCAATGGTCAGAATTTGCAGGCAAAGCGAGTTGTCGGTCATCAGATAGCCGAGACAGGGATCGGAATTGATCACCATTTCATAGGGAAGCCCGGTGGCGCCGTGGTCGTAGAGCGTCTTGGTCTTCTCGTAAGATTTACCGAAGCTCCAGTGGGGATAGTGGGCCGGCATGCCGTGATAGGCCATGTAGCCCAGCATCTGACCGTGATCGCAGACCTCGAATTCCTGCTCGTAGCAATCGAGCCCGAAATCGTCGACATGCTCGCGGATCGCCGCATCCCAGTATTCGAGATCCTTGATGCCCCAATTCGCCATGGTCAATGCCCCGTTGCGACCTTGTCGCGTGACAGAAAGGCTTTGAAGCTCGGCCAGATGTCTTCCTTCCGCTCGATGAGAACCGATTGGAAATTGTCGGCTTCGATCCGCCGAAACATGTCCAGCATGGAGCTTTCGTAGTAATGGGAGCCGAGCGGTTTGATCTCGCCATAGCCGAAGAGATTGCAGAGTTCGCAAAGCTCCTTGGCGGCTCTGATCGCATTCGCGTTGTCGCTATCAAAGTTGTCGCCGTCAGAGCAATGAAAAGCGTACACGTTCCAAAGTGACGGGTGAAAGCGATCGTAGATGATCTCCAACGTTTTATTATAGCCGGAGGAAATCAGGGTTCCGCCACTCTCACCTTTGTGGAAAAATTCCTCCTCCGTCACCTCTCGTGCCTGCGTGTGATGGCCGATGAACACCAACTCGACATTTTGATATTTGGTGCTGACGAACTGATAGAGCAGGAAGAAGAAGCTGCGCGCCAGGTATTTCTTCATGCTGTCCATCGAACCCGAGGTGTCCATGATGCACATGACGACGGCGTTGGACTCCTCGCGCGTGTCTTCAACCAGTCGTTTGTAGGTCAAGTCGTCCCGACGGAAGGGAAAGCGCTCGCCTTCCGGCTGGGCTTCGACGTCCGATGACTCGAGTGATGCGGGTGCGTTCGCCGTCGACGACGTGGGAGCCGGCGGCGCGTTTCCGGTCGCGACCATTCGACGAATGCGGGCTTTGGCCGTGCGTTTCCTGTCGAGCTGAACGCGCACGCCGGCTTTGCGGTAGCCTTTGCGCTTGGCGATTCGCTCCGACATCACCTCGCGCAGGATCTTCCGCTCCATGTCCGGCAGCTCAAGATCCTCGAACATGATCTCGATCAGCTCTTCCAACGTGACGTCGGTCTCGTAGTAGTCGACGCCGGGCTGATCGCCGGCCTTGCCGCTGCCCTCGCCCTCCTTGCCGGCCTTGCCGACGACCTGACCGGGCTCGGTCTCGCCGTCGCCGGTGCCGGCCTGGGACTGGTTGTCGCCAAAGACGAAGCGATATTCCTTGATGCCGCGAATCGGAACCTTAATCACCCGGTCCTTGTGTCGCCCGATGATCGACTCTTCGGAGATGATGTCGGCGATGTTGTCGCGAATGGCCTCTCTGAGCTTGTCCCGATGACGCTGCCGATCACCGGCGCTGCGATCGGAGCGAAGCGCGTCCGAAGAGGAAAACGGTCGAAAGATAGCCATTCGTCATCCCAGATCGGCGATCGTGTACCCGGCGGGGCCGATCGATGTCGAAGCACCCCGCCGAAGACGATCAGGACAAGGTTCCCGACCAGGGCAGCCGCTGCCGGCCGCCCTGGCGCTTCGGTCAGTCACGCCAGAGATGATTGGCGGCATATTTGAGGATGACGTCGATGCTGTCCTCACAATAGCCGTTGTCGATCAGGCTCTGGACCATGCTGTTGTATTTCGACTGCTGCTCCTCGTCCCGAGTGCGCGCCTTGGTGATGATGCGGGAGAGCTCGCGCACGGAATTCATGAGCTTGCGCTCGATCGCCTCCTTGAGCGGTTCGTAGGCGATGTAGGTCACCTTCTCGCCACGCCTCGACGCCGCCCAGAGATAGGCGATCACTTCCTGACGGAAGCCGTCCGCGGCCGAGCCGATGATCGCGATCTGCTCCTCGATCGACTTCAGGAAGGCCTCGTCCGGCTGCAGGTCCTCGCGCGTGTTCTGATCGCGCACCTTGGACTTGGTGACGTAGGCCTCGGCGTGATCGAGATAGTTCTGGAACAGGGTCTCGGCCTGCTCCTTGTAGGAGTAGATGAAGGCCTTGGTGATGTCTTGCTCGAGCAGCTCAAGATAGGCCTTGTGCAGAGTGTCCTGCAGGAACTCCAGATACTGCTTCTTCACGTCCTCGGCGAAATCCGCCTCCTTGACCATCGCGATCAGGGCTTCGCGTACGCTGATCGGGTGGATCGACGTGGCGTTTTGCGTCAGCGCATTGTCGAGAGCCTTCATGATGAAGCGGGTCGAGATGCCGAACATGCCCTCGCGCTTGGTGTCTTCCTGCAACTCGCGCACGGTCAGCTTCTTGGTCCGGCCCTTCTCGACCACCTCCTCGCCGTTATAGAGGCGAAGTTTGGTCATCAGGTCGCATTTCGCGGTCGGCTCGAGACGGGTGAGAATCGCGAACATCGACGCGATCTCGATGGTGTGCGGCGCGATGCAGGCCTCGAATTTCGCCCGGTCGAGAAACTTCTTGTAGATCTTCACCTCTTCGGAAAGGCGAAGGTTGTAAGGCACCTTCACCACCACGATGCGGTCGAGGATGGCTTCGTTGGTGTGGTCCGCCTTGAATTTCTGCCACTCCGCCTCGTTCGAGTGGGCGACGATGCAGGTGTCGACGTAGATGGTGCCGTGGCGTCCCGGCGCCGGCACGAACTTCTCCTGGGTCGCGGTGATCATGGTGTGCAGATATTCGGTCTCGTTCTTGAAGACCTCGATGAACTCCACCATGCCGCGATTGCCGACATTGAAGGCGCCGTTCAACTCCAGGATGCGCGGGTCACCCTCGGAATACCGATCGAGCTTGGAAATATCCTCGGAACCGATCAAGACCGAAGTGTCCTGGTTGTTCGGGTCGACCGGCGGTACCACGCCGATGCCCCGGCGCGCGCGCTTGGAGAAGGTTACGGTGCGCACGGGCACCTCTTCGTAGCGTCCGCCGAATTCCTCCAGCAGGCGATGGCGCATCAGCGGGTTGAGGTCGCCATCGATCTTGACCCCGAGCATGTCCTCGAAAGCCGGACGCAAATGCCGAGGGATGAGCATCAGCGGGTCGCCGAACATCGGATCGCCGTCGATCGCGTAGATCGGCTGCAGCTCTTCTAGGCCGCGCTTCAGACGCTCGACCAGAGAGCTCTTGCCGGAGCCGACCGGCCCCATGAGGTAGAGCACCTGCCGGCTTTCCTCACCGCCCATGGCGGCGGAATGGAAATAGCGCACGATCTTGTTGAGCGTGCGCTCCATGCCGAAAAATTCGTCCTTGAAGAAATTATGGATCTTGATGGGCTCGTCGCCGAACAGGCGCTGGGTGCGCGGATCATTTTCGGGATTGATCTCGGTAATGCCGGGCTCGGTCAGCATGTCGTACATGCGCCGATGCGCGGAGCCGGCGAGCGTCGGTTCGGCCTTGACCTTGTCCAGATATTCGAGAAACGTGCCTTCCCAGCGCTCCTGCTGCCTTTCTTCACGATCCTTCTGGATCACCTTGGCGAAATCGATCGTCTGCTTGGCCATTCATATCACCTCGCTCGCTAGGGCGTCCCGGTCAGACCGGTCCGACGCCTCGATCTCTAACTCCAGCTCCGGCATATGATCTCGCTCTTCTCGATGCGATCTCGCCGACGTGTCCGGCGCTCGGACCTCGTGGCGTATGGCATCACATGCCGAAACTCTTCGCTTTCCACCACACCTCCGGCCTTCGCCCTCAAATCGTACAACCGACGCCCGCTCAAGCCGCAAAGCCGTTCTCTCCTCCAGCCTGCCCCCGCCGGCCTGACTCCCAGATGAACGCGCATTCGACATGCTTTCATCGATCCCACGTCCCGGTGTCGCTCCTTGGCTGAACCCGATCTTGGCATCACCCACAACATCATGTTTTCAATGTAGGCCTGTGCTCGCATTTGGCGAGCGAACAGGGGCAATTATCCAGAGGAAAAAATGTCTTTTCCCTTCCGACGAGGGCACGAAACTCCGCCAGCCTGCATTTAAATAAAAGACCGCACGCTTTGAAGCCGATACTGGCCATCCACAGTTTCACTTTCCAATCAAAAACATAAACTCGACACCCGCCACGAGAAAATCATATCAAAGAGAAATATCAACAACAAGAAGGAAAGGTGTTTATTTTTTTATTATTACCGGGCTTACTTCTATATTTTTCTATATTTTTACAATAACCAACAGGCAAATAGCTCGCGCGAAGGCCGAAGCAACTCCCAGGCAGCCTGCGGGACAATGCTGGCCTCCCGTAGGAGCCCTCGAGCGCCGCGATCTCGCGCCTGCCGTTCAACGTTCAGCCTCTTTCATCATCCATCCTTCGAGCACTCTATGGCAGGTTGGTTAACGCTTGGTTAACATCGGCGAACTAACGTGATCGTGATTCAGCATCCGACGATCGCCGCCGATGCACGGGGAGAGAACCGCTTGTGATGATGAAAGCCGAACCGATCTTGAGCTGCAGAAACCGCCTGGGCGAAGGCCCGATCTGGTCGACCGGGGAGCAAGCGCTCTATTGGGTGGACATCGTCGCCCCGGCGGTGCATCGCTTTCGACCGGCGGGAGGTTCCCATGATTACTGGCCGATGCCGGAGCACGTGGGCTCGCTCAGCATCCGCGCGGCGGGTGGGCTGGTGCTCGCGCTGAAGAATGGCTTCGCGTTGTTCGATCCGGAGGACGGGCGGGTCGAGGTGATCGCCGAGGCGGAGGCTGACAAACCGGATCATCGCTTCAACGACGGCCGCTGCGACCGCGAGGGACGGTTTTTCGCGGGTTCCCTTACCTACAGCGAGGATGCGCCGGTCGGCTCGCTCTGGCGTCTGGATGCCGAACGGCGGGCAACGCCGGTGCTGGACGGAATCACCATTTCCAACGGACTCTGCTGGAGTCCGGACGGTGCCGTCATGTATCACGTGGATACGCCGACCCGCGCCATCCGGGCGTTCGACTACGATCAGGAGGCAGGGCTGCCGAGTCATCCGCGGGTTCTGGTCGAGACCGACCCCGAAGGCGGCTGGCCTGACGGGTCGATCACCGACAGCGAAGGCTGCATCTGGAACGCGGAATGGGACGGCGCGCGCGTCGTGCGCTACACCCCCGACGGCAAGGTCGACCGCGTGGTTCAGGTGCCGGCCAGGCGCGCGACCTGCGCGGCGTTCGGCGGCCCTGACCTAAAGACGCTCTACATCACCTCCGCCTGGGACCGGATGAGCGAGGCCGAGCGCGAGGAATGGCCGCTCTCAGGCGATCTTTTCGCAGTCGAGGTCGACGTGCCGGGCCTGCCGGATCCACAATATCTCGGTTAGGCGGTTTGGCCGCTTCATCGATATTCCCGCCGTCTCCGCCGAGATCGGCGGCAGGTATACGGCCCGATCAGGAAATGGTCAGCATAGGCGCCCCGTCAACGAAGCTTCGATCGGCCTTCCAGCTCGTAGTCCCGAAGATAGCCGGGGGCCTCGACGCCGGACTTGAGCCTGGGATCGGAGACAGGGTCGCCGGCGACGATGCGGAGCGGCAGCTCACCCGCCCAGACGTCGAGGTCGTAATCCTCCTCGTCGTCGTTCGGCGGGCCGGCGCGCTCCTTGGCGACGGCTTCTTCGATCGGCATCGAGAGCACGGTGGTCGCCTTCAGTTCCTGGGCGGTGACCGGCCTGAGCTCTTCCCAGCGGCCGGGCGTAACCCGCTCGACAAAGGCTTTCAACGCCGCCAGTTTCTCTTGGTCATCGCCGAGGGCCGTCGCCCTTCCGAAAAGCATGACGGTTCGGTAGTTGATCGAGGAATGCATGCCGGAGCGGGCGAGGACGAGGCCGTCGATCAGGGCGACGTTGACGCAGACCGGCACCTCCTCCTTCAGCTTCCGCAGCATGCGGCTTGCCGACGAACCATGCCAGTAGATGCGGTCTCCGTCGCGCCAATAGCTGGTGGTGGTGACGTAGGGGTGATCGTCGATGGTGTAGCCGACATGACAGACGAAGCCGGCGTCCAGGATCCGGTAGATGTTCTCGCGGTCATAGAGGGCGCGCTGGTGCAGGCGCTTGACCCGCGTGCGCGCTGTCGGCTGGAAGTCGTCCATGTCTGGCCTCCGGCTTGAAAAACTGCCTCCTGAAAGGAGGTTAGCCGGAAATTGGGGCCCTACGAAGAGCCATTTGCCGGAATTTTATGGGGCCAATTTTGCCGAAGCCCGCGGCTTTCGCACTTCACCTGTCCTGAAGCAGTCTTGCAAGAGGGCCGTGGAGATCGGCGTTGGCGGCAATCAGGGTGCCGGGCTCGGACCAGGGCTGCTCGCCTTCCAGATGGCTCACCATGCCGCCCGCCTCGCGCACCAGAACGATGCCGGCGGCGATGTCCCAGGGTTTGAGGCCATATTCCCAAAAGCCGTCGAAACGGCCGGCGGCGACATAGGCGAGATCAAGGGACGCGGTGCCCAGACGGCGGAGGCCGGCGACCTTGTCGGAAACCCGTTCGAGCTGGTCCGAGAAACCCTTTTCCCGCCCGACCCAGTCGAGCACGGGGAGGCCGCAGCCGATCATGGCGCGGGAAAAGTCGCTCCGCCGGGAGACACGGAGCCGGCGTTCGTTCAGGAAGGCCCCCGCCCCCTTCTCGGCGACGAAGGTTTCGTCCTTGATCGGGTCGTAGACTAGGCCCGCGATCAGCTCGCCCCGCCATTCGAGCCCGATCGAGATGGCGAAATGGGGGATGCCGTGGAGGAAGTTGGTGGTGCCGTCGAGCGGATCGATGATCCAGCGATGACCGTCCTTCGATGGAATTTCACCGCTCTCCTCCAGCAGGAATCCGAAGTTCGGACGCGCGCGGGAAAGCTCTTCGCGGAGAATCTTCTCGGCCTTGCGGTCGGCGGCGCTGACGAAGTCGCCCGGTCCCTTGATCGAGACCTGGAGCTGCTCGACTTCGCCGAAGTCGCGAACCAGATGGCGCGCAGCCTTGCGCGCGGCCTGATCCATGACGTTGATGTTGGCCGAGCGAATCGGCGGCATTTTCTTTCCACTTGTTCTGTTTCAGACCAGGACATCCAGCCTTATAGCGACACTGCCGCAAGCCGCGCAGAGCCAAATCAAGGCTGCAGGCCGCGCCTGCCCGTGGCTACTTGGCGCGTTCGACGTATTCGGCGGCTTCGATGTTGACCACGACTTTGGTGCCGGCCTCGATGTGGGGCGGGACCATGACCCGCACGCCGTTGTCGAGGATCGCGGGCTTGTAGGATGCGGCCGCGGTCTGGCCCTTGACCACGGGATCGGCCTCGACCACTTCGAGCACCGCGGTTTCCGGCAGGCGCGCGCCGAGTGGACGGCCCTCGTAGCTCTGAATGACGATCTCCATGCCCTCCTGCAGAAAGGCCTTCTGGCCGCCGATCAACTCTTCGTTGATGGCGATCTGCTCGAAGCTCTCCTGGTCCATCAGATTGAGCTGGCCGGATTCCTCATAGAGGTATTGGTAGGTCTTTTCTTCGAGGCGCACACGCTCGACCGTCTCGGCTGCGCGAAAACGCTCATTGAGCTTGGTGCCGTCGACCAGGTCCTTCAGCTCGACCTGCTGATAGGCGGGCCCCTTGCCGGGCTTCACATGGTCGGTCTTGACCGCGACCCAGAGCTTGCCCTTGTGTTCGAGCACATTGCCCGGCCGGATTTCGTTGCCGTTGATCTTCATCGCTTCATCCTGTGGCCATGCGATGGCCTGCGTTCACTTACCTGAGACCGCGGACACGGTCCGTGCCGGCCGGTCGCGGGTCTTTGCAGGCAGGAAAGTTGTCTGCGGATCGCCTGTCTAGCGCAAAGGCGGGGGGCAGGCAAAGGGGTGATCGTCGAGCGTGCCGATCGGTCTCAGCTCTTATCGAGGGCGGCGGCCAGATCGCGGGCCGCCGCGGCCGAGCCCTCTGGATTCCGCCAGATCGCCTTCGAGACGCCGATGAAATCGGCGCCGGCCATTGCCAACCGGGCGACGGTTTCGGCGTCTTCCGCATGGGCAAGGCAGGGAAGAACGGTCACGGCGCGCCACCAGCCGACCAGCTCGACGACGGCGTCGTCAGCGGACCTGGCCGGATCTCCGAAGGCGACGTAGTCGGCCCCGGCCTCGCCCGCGACCATCGCGTCATGGCGGGAGAGGCGGACGTCGGCGCCCAGGATCAGCTGCTCGTCCGGGTCGCGGTCGAGCTTCGCGCGCAGATCGGCCGCCCGCCTGGGGTCGGTGAGGTGGACGCCGTCGGCTTCGGGATCGACATGGTCTTCGACGAGAAGGGCGGCGCCGTGTTCCCGCGCCAGGTCCAGCAATCTGCGGTCCCAGCCGACACCGACGATCAGGCCGGCGGGCTGCAGCGCCGCCAGCACGGCCGCGACAACGTCGACCCTCACCGGGCCGGTGAGGAGGAAGCGAGGTTGGACTTCCTCCTCGTCGATAGCCGGATCGTTCAAAAGGCTCAGCTTTCGCCCTGGTAGATCTTGACGACTTCGTCGAGCAAAGCGAGCGCGTCCTGCTTGGCGCGCTGGAAGCTGTTGCGGCCGATGATCGAGCCGGAGCCGCCGCCATCCCGGATCTGGCGGATTTCGTTCAGGAGGCCCTCAGTGTCCTTGGCCTCGCCGCCGGAGAACACCACGATGCGCTTGCCGGCAAACGACGCCTGCATGACGTGCTTGATGCGTGCGGCGAGGGTCGAGCGGTCGACGTCCTGGGCTTCGTAGACCTTGGCGGCGGCCGCGAGATCGAGATGATCGGTGGGGGGCTTGACCTTGATGATGTTGGAGCCCATCAGCGCCGCCATGTGGGCGGCATAGGCGACGATGTCGAGCGCGGTCTCGCCGTCCTTGGTGACCTTGCCGCCGCGCGGATAGGACCAGGTGACCACCGCGAGCCCGGCGGACTTGGCTTCGAGCGTCAGCTCGCGCAGCTCCTCCATCATGTCGTAGCAGGCATCGGAGCCCGGATAGATGGTGAAGCCGATGGCGCAGCAGCCTAGGCGAAGGGCATCCTCGACGCCGCCATGGACCGCCTGGTCGGCGATGCCATCGGCGAGCGAATTGGCGCTGTTGACCTTGAGGATGGTCGGAATCTGGCCAGCATAGCTGTCGGCGCCCTGCTCCAGCATGCCGAGCGGTGCTGCATAGCCGGAAAGGCCGGCATCGATCGCGAGCTGGTAGAGATAGTGCGGATCGTAGGCCGCGGGGTTGGGGGCGAAGCTGCGCGCGGGGCCGTGCTCGTAGCCCTGATCAACGGGCAGGATCACCAGCTTGCCGGTGCCTGCCAGCCGGCCCTGCATCAGCAGGCGGGCGAGATTGGCCTTCACGCCGGGACATTCGCCCTCATACCAGGACAAAATCTCCTTGACCTTCGGGGTCATCTGCATTGGTCGTTTCCCATTCCTTCTGCATTGGCCGCATGAATGCGGATCGCGGGGCGATCGAAACTAGCAAATCGATCTTAACAAGATCTCCACACGTCAAACACGGGTAGCCGCCGAGAACCGGTCGCCGTCGGATGGCGTCTGAATAGCGCGCCGTTCGACCCGATGGCAACCCGGCTCGAACCGTCGGGAACGCGCGATCGCCCTCTTGCAGGCGCGTCCGGAGCATTTACATCAAGGCATGGGATTACCCGTCCCGAAACGTCCGCAAGGGACGGAAGAGGAAGCGCCGATGACCATCGACACGCGACCGGCCCTGCGGCCGGCTCGGGCTGCCGTTCACCTTATATACACCCATTCCGGCCTATCGTTCCCATGCTGATCCCGCCTTTATCCGAGGAGCCCTCATGCCGACGCGACGTCAGGTGCTGATCACGGCCGCCGCGGGCGTCGCCGCCGCCTCCGCGCTCGGCGTCGGCACCTGCTACTACACCTTCTACATCGAGCCCCATTGGGTCGAAGAGGTGCGCCGACCGATGCCGGTCAGAAACCTGCCGTCGGCTAGCTGGAGGGCCGGACCCTGGTGCAGCTGAGCGACATCCATGTCGGCCGCCGGGTCGACGACGACTACGTGCTCAAGGTGTTCGATCGGGTGCGCGCCCTCGATCCGGACATCGTGACGATCACCGGCGATTTCGTCAGCCACTACGGCCGGATCGTCGATCACGCGGCCAGGATCTACCGCCATTTGCCCCGAGGCAAACTCGCGACCGTCGGGATCCTCGGCAATCACGACTATGGCAGCTACAGCGCCGATATCCGGCTCGGCCACGAGCTGCACGACATCTTCTACCGGGCCGGCATGGTCGTGCTGAAGAACCAGGCGGTGGACGTCGAAGGGCTTCGTTTAATCGGGCTCGACGACCGCTGGGGCCCGTTCTTCGACCCTGCTCCGATCATGGCCACGGTCGAGGCCGGGTCGCCGACTGTCGTGCTCAGCCACAATCCGGACACTGCGGACATGCCCTTCTGGGGCGCATTCGACGGCTGGATCCTAGCCGGCCATACCCATGGCGGCCAGTGCAAGGCCCCCTTCCTCCGCCCCCCTCTCCTGCCCGTCTACAACAAGTCCTACGTCGCCGGGCGGTACGACCTCAGCGGCGGCAGGACCATGTATATCAACCGCGGCGTCGGCCATTTGCTCCAGGCGCGCTTCAACGTCCGCCCGGAGATCACGGTTTTTTCCCTGCAGCGAGACAACGAGCCGCAGCAGACCTGACCGGCAGCGCTGCTTGATGTCCTGCAAGCGCGGATGAGGAAATTCCTTGCGCCTCGTCTTCAATCCAGTCGGCCTGGTCCATGCGACCCTGGAAACTCGCCCACCCGCAGACGGAGGGAATGGGTGGTGAAGATGAGAGTCCCAGGATCGCATGGACCAGGCCTCAGAGCCTGGGCATCGCGCGTCAGTATGTCAGCAGTGGTCAGCGGTCGCCGGCCAGACCTTGGCGAAGATTAGCTTGCTTCGATCCGTCCTTCCCACCCTTTCCTGAGACTAGCCGCTGAATGAAGCCCGGGAAGATTGACCAGAAAGTCTTCCTGAGCGTTCGTGAGCGTCGGGGTGCCGACAGTCCGCGGGCGCGCGCGTCCATGTCTCGCATGCCGATGGCCTGCTCGGCGCAACCGCAGCCCTCGCCGATCGCGATCTTTTCGAGATAGAAGCGCTCGAAATCCCGGTGCTTCATCCGGTGCCGTCCGGACCTGAGCCGATCGCGACCATAGACGGCGAGGCGCTCCGACAAGAATCAGAAATCATTCGGATTGCCCTGGATGAGCATGCCGTTGCCGTCCAGCTCGCCATCTTTGTACATCTCCATCGACGGCCCGTTGAACCGGACCTCGAAGCAGCTTTCCGGCTTGGCGCCATATTGAAAGCACATCGCGCCGTCCTCGGCGCGCCAGGCCCCGGAATACCCCTCCGCCCTGATCGAGCCGTCGGGGGCATAATATTCGGCGAAACCGGAGCCGGCGACGCTCATGCTGCCCTGATAGGTATGGTCGCTGACGGCCGCGTTCACCTCATCGGCCGACGGGACATCGTCCGCCCGCGCCGGCATGAACGCAGCCATCGACAGGACCAGGCACGCCAGCGTTGCGGCTGCCGGCATGCGCATAAAAGTGACCTTTCCAACCATCGGCCTCGCTCCCTCGCCCCCGCCATGCAGGGTTGTGCTTCGCTGGATCCGAGGCAGATTTACATCCGCATGAACGCATGTCGATGCGAAATTATTGCCTTGATACCTGCATGAATGCATGTTCATGCAGCTGGCCGGGATACGATCAAAGAGCCCTGAAATCGGGAGAAGGCGTTTGGTCAACTGGGATCAGTGGCAGACCTTGCTTGCGGTCTTTCGAAGCGGAACCTACGCGAGGGCGGCGCCGATCCTGCAGGTCAACGCCACCACGGTGGGCCGCCGCGTGAAGCTGCTGGAGCAGCAGCTCGGCCATCCCCTGTTCTTCCGACAGGACGGCAACCTGCATCCGACCTATCAATGTGAAGGTCTGATCGCGCACCTCGAGGCCGCATCGGAGATCTTTCGGACCGCAGAGCACGATTCGGCAGCCGCCGAGAGCGGTGTTGTCTGGCGTGACGTTCGGATGACGGCACCGCCGTTTCTCATCAAGCATCTGTTCGCCCCGGCCATCTTCGAGCTGACGAGGATTCACCGCGTCCGCATGGAGCTGATGGGGACGGGCAGCAATGTCAGCCTGTCCAGGCGGGAAGCCGACATCGCCATCAGAATCGAAGATCGGCCTCAGGCCTTCAGGTCGATCGCGGGGCAAATCGACGCTCTGCGCGTAGGCAGGGTCGCTTACGCGGTCTATTGCAGGAAGGACCTCGATCCGGAAGGTCTGCCTTGGGCAGGGCTTATCGAGGATTATGTCCGCACCACCGGCAGCGATGCGATGGCTCGTCTGGCCGGCAGCAGCGGGTTTCGTTTTCGTGCCTATCATTTTGACGTCCTGGCGGAGATCGCCGCCAGTGGCGCTGTGCGGACGATGCTGCCCTGCATCGTCGGCGACCATGACGATCGTCTGGTTCCGGCAAGCGACATCGTGCTCGAACAGCCCCTGTGGATGCTCTCTCACAGACAGGATCGAGACGTCCGCCATCTCGAGGGCATCCGGTACTGGATCGAAGCGACGACGGCGGCGCTACTCTGTTGATGCGCCCGCCCTCGCCAGGAGGGTTGACCGGATCGCGTTCGCCACCTCAGCCCGGAATGAACCCTGCCAGCTCGTCGAGCAGCGGCAGTACGACGTTCCGACCCTCCGACGGCAGCTGGAAAAGGGCCCGGTCGACGCCCGCTTCCTCGCAGGTCCCGAGAAAAGCGTCGTCTGGCTCGGCGCCGAAAAGCGTCGTCGAGAGCGTGGAAAAATCGCGTCCGGCCTCATCGGCAATCTTTCGGAACTCTTCCATCCGAGCCTTCGGGTCGGAAAATCCGCGCGGGCGCGGGAACCAACCGTCGCAGAAGTCGACCACGCGCTTCAGGGTATGTCTGGTCTCGCCGCCCAGGAGAATCGGCGGGTGGGGCTTCTGCACGGGTTTCGGGAAGGACCAGATCTTCTCGAATTGGGCAAAGGGACCATCGTAGCTCGCCTCGTCTTCGGTCCAGATCGCCTTCATCGCCTTGGTGCGGTCGACCATCACCTTGAAGCGATCATCCAGCTTCGTACCGTGATTCGCCATCTCCTCTTCGTTCCAGCCGGCGCCGATGCCGAACTCGGCGCGGCCATTGGAGACCAGATCGAGAGTCGCGACCTCCTTCGCGGTGACGATCGGATCGCGCTGCGGAACGAGGCAGATGCCGGTGCCGACCCGCAGGTTTTTCGTGACTGCCGCCGCCGTCGCCAGCGCGACAAAGGGATCGAGGGTGCTCCAGTAGTGGCGCGGCAGATCACCGCCGCCCGGCCAGGGGGTGCGGCGGCTGGCCGGGATGTGGGTGTGCTCGGGCAGAAAAAGCGAATCGAAGCCCCGGTCTTCCAGCGCGCGTGCCAGCTCGTCGATCGGCATGGCATAGTCGGTCGAAAAGAAATAGACGCCGATCTTCATGAACTCGCCTCCGATCACCTCTTGCGCGGAACCTGACACATCATCGGTAGCACGGCCCGTGCGGTTTCGGTAGAAGCGGCGAGCAGGATGAAAGGATTGTTCGTTCATGTCAGCGAAGGCCATCTGGGCCGTCATGCCCATCAAGAACATGGAGAACGCCAAGCAGCGGCTCGCTCCTGCTCTTTCGCCCGCCGAACGCCGGCTGCTTTTTTCTGCCATGGTCGAGGATGCGCTGTCTGTCTTGACCAGCGCAAAGGGGCTGGCCGGGACCCTGGTCGTGACGCGCGATCCCGAGGCCCGCCGCCTGGCCGAGCACTATGGCGCCCGCGTGCTGATCGAGAACGCGAACGCAGGACATACCGAGGCGAGCAGCTTCGGTGCGCGCACCCTCGCCGCCGAGGGGTTTGCCGGCATGATCCAGATCCCGGGCGATCTCCCTGCCCTGCGCCCGGCCGACATCGAGGCCGTGCTGGAGGTTCATGACGAAGCGCCAGCCGTCACGATCGCTCCATCCCGGGACGAGCGCGGCTCCAACGCGGTCGCCTGCTCGCCGCCCGATGTCTTGCCGCTCCGCTTCGGCGACGACAGTTTTTTTCCCCACCTCGAACGGGCGCGAGAACTCGGCGTCGAGCCACGGATCGTGAGGCGTCCAGGTCTCGCCCTCGACGTCGATATGCCGGAAGATCTCAAGGCTTTCCTGGCCATCGCCGAAGACGGCCACACACGCCGCTACCTGGAAACCAGCGGCATCGCCCGACGTCTGGCACGGGAAAACGAAGGTTGAGGTCGCATCGGCGACCGGTCTGTTCTACAGTCTTCTCATGGCCGACGGGCGAAGCGGCCAGCCGGGTCCGGCGCTGGCGACGGGGAGACGGTGGACGGAGACGATGAGAGGCGAAACAGGGTGATACGCGCTCTCGATGCGCTGGCCGGATTCAATCGAATCCTTTGCCTGAATATGCGCAATCTCGCCGCCTGCCTGGTCGCGGTCATGACCATCGCGGTGCTCGCCGGCGTTTTCTTTCGCTACGCCCTCAACAATTCGCTCGCCTGGACCGAGGACAGCTCGATCCTGATGATGATCTGGGTCGCCTTCCTGATCGCCCCTTATGCCTATCGCGAGGGCGCCCATGTCGGCATCGAGCTTCTTGTCACCTCCCTGCCGAAACCTGTTTTTCGCCTCATTCGCATCGTCCTCAACCTCCTGATCCTCTGGCTGCTCTACCGTTTCATGTGGGAGGCGGTCATCTATGTCGCCCGCGGTTTCAACATGCGGGCCAACACCATCCCCGTGTCGATCGCGTGGTTCAGGACGATCGTGCCGGTGTCGATCGCCATGATGATGCTGATCGGCACCGAATTGATTCTTCGCGATGCGCTCTCGCTGACCGATCGCGATCGCGACCATGACCTGACGGCCCACCCGTCGGTGCCGGAGTAGCGGGCATGTCGCTCGGCTATCTCTGGATCTTCGTCGTCCTCCTCGCTCTCGGCATGCCGATCGCCTTCGTGCTCCTGATCGCGCCCGGCCTCAGCCTGGTGATCGACGGCGTCGACACGCGCTTCTTCTCGAAGCTGCTCTCGACCCTGTTCACCGGCATGTACTCCTTCCCGCTGATGGCCATACCGTTCTTCATTCTTGCCGGCGACATCATGAATCAGGGCGGGATCACCCGGAACATCGTGCGTTTTTCCGAAACGGTGATCGGCCATATCCGGGGCGGCCTCGCCCAGGTCAACATTCTGTCGTCGATCCTGTTCGCCGGCCTCTCCGGCTCCGCCGTCGCCGACACCTCTGCGCTTGGAAAAATGCTGATCCCGGCGATGGAGGAGAATGGCTACACGAGGCGGTTCTCCGCGGCGGTCACCGCAGCGAGTTCGGTGATCGGCCCGATCATCCCGCCGTCCGGCATCATGATCATCTACGCCTTCGTCATGAACGTCTCGGTCGCCGGCCTCTTTCTTTCGGGCTTCGTTCCCGGCCTGATGATCGGCGGCGGGCTGATGCTGATGACCGTTTTCCTCGCACGAAAGCGCGACTATCCGGTGGCGACCGAGAAAGCCACCTGGAAGGAATGCGGCATCGCCTTCAAGGATGCGTTCTGGGCGCTGCTCACGCCGGTGATCCTTTTGGGCGGTATCCTGGGCGGCGTGTTCACGCCGACCGAGGCTGCCGCGGTCGCCGCTTTCTACGCGTTCATCGTTTCCCTGTTCGTGATGCGCACCTTGCGCTTCAAGGACCTGCCGCGGGTGTTCGTCAGCACCGCCGTGCAGTCCGGTGTGATCCTGTTCCTCGTAGGTGCCGCCGTCACCTTCGGCTGGATCATCACCATTTCCGGCCTCGCGCGCGAAGGGGCGGCCTTCGTCCAGAGCCTGACGGACAACGTCAATCTGCTCCTGTTTCTCGTCAACATCCTCCTCTTCATCGTCGGTATGTTCCTGGACGCTGGTCCCGCGATCCTGATCCTCGGCCCCGTGCTGGAGCCGATCTTCGTCGATCAGCTCGGCCTGCATCCGCTTCACTTCGCGATCGTGATGTGCGTGAACGTCACGGTCGGCCTCGCGACCCCGCCCATGGGCCTCGTCCTGTTCGTCGCGTCCTCGGTCTCCGGCGAGAAGGTGGAGAAGATCGCCTATGAAATGCTGCCCTTTCTCGCGGTGGAGATCGGCGTGATCTTTCTCATCACATTCTTTCCGGCGCTGTCGCTGACCTTGCCGCGCCTGTTCGGATTTGCATGATGTGATGAAGTGATCAGAGAGGCCTGACAAAAAATGTTCATCGTAACGAATGGGAGACGATCGATGCCCAATCTCTGGAAGACTACCCTCATCAGCGCCGCGACAGCGTTCGCGCTGGCGGGCGCACCCGCCGCGCAGGAGCATGTGATCAAGATCGGCTTTCTCGGCTCGCCCGAGGATGAGGATTACGACGGCTCGATGGTGTTCAAGAATTTCGTCGAGGCCCAGTCGAACGGTCAGGTGGCGGTCGAGATCTATCCGTCCGGCCAGTTCTGCGGCAATGAGGCGGAGTGCCTGGAGAACCTGCAGGCGGGCACGCTGGAAGCCTATATCACCACCATCGGCGGCTTCGGCAATGTGTTCGGGCCGGGCCAGGTGCTGGACCTGCCCTACATGTTCCCGTCCGACCGCGTTGCGGAATGTGTGTTCGACGGGCCGTTCGTGAACGAGCTCAGAGCAGGCGTGCTCGCCGAGGGCATCCCGATGCGCCTGATGGTGATCTCCAATACCGGCGGCTGGCGGAATTTCGCCACGACGACGAAACAGATCAAGTCACCGGCCGACGTCGAGGGCGCCAAGATCCGCACCATCCCTGCGGAGATTCAGCAGGAGATGGTCCGCCAGCTCGGCGGCAACCCGACGGCGGTGGCCTGGCCGGAGGTCTACACCTCACTCGCGACAGGCGTGGTCGAGGGCACCAAGAACGGCATCACCGACATCATGAACATGAAGTTCCCGGAGGCGGGCCTCAAATACATCACGCTGGACGGCCACGCCTATATGGGTGCTCTCTGGTGGTTTTCCGACGTGGTCTGGCAGGATCTGCCTGACGATGTCCGGCGCATCGTGTTCGACGGCTTCAACCACCTGAAGACGGTCACCCGCGCCTTCCCGATGCGCCGGCAGATCGAGGCCTATGAGGCGTTCAAGGAGGCGGGCGGTGAGATCTACGTGCCGTCGGCCGAGGAAAAGAAGGCGTTCCAGGAAGCGTCGTCCGGTATGCGAGACTGGTATAGCGGGCAGTATGGCGAGGAATGGCTCGGCAAGCTGGATGCCGCGGTCGCCGATTGCGAGGCGACGGTGGACGCGGAGTTCGCCGCTGCCAACGAATGATCGCCTGACGTTTCGCCGAGAGGACCATCCGCCGATCGGTCCTCTCGACCGGCGTCTTCGACAGTTTCGTCGATCCGTCAGCTTCAGGCGATCACCGATGTCGCGGTGAAGCTGACCGCCCGGCCGACGAGCGCCAGGATCCGGCCGACTGCTTCGAGAAACGTGGTCACGCGGGCGAGGTTCGCCCCCGCCTGCTCGAGGCTCTGCCGACCTTCGAAGAGGGCTGCCTCGTTCTCGATCAGCCGGTCTCGAAATTCCGCGAGCGCGGTGTTCTCGAGCGCAAGAATCGCCTGCTCGACATCCAGCAGCTTGAGCGCCGCATCTCGTCGCACGTCCAGCGTTTCGTTCTGAAGCGGCAGAAGCCAGGCGGCGGACGTCATGCTGCGCCGCGCGGCTCTGAGCGACTTCAGCGTTTCGTCTCGTATTTCATGGGGCGGCATGGCTGTGATCCCCTCAATCTTCGGACGCGAATTTCTCATTCAGCGCGACCAGCATCTCGATATCCTGAACGAGCAGAAGCAGTGCGCTTTCGTCGAGGCGGTCCTCGGCAAAGGCGATCCAGTTCTGATGCAGGTCGCTTGCGGCCTTCGCGGCGACGTCATAGCTTTCGAAGGAAATCGTTCGCTCGAACGCCGCCAGCCTTCGGTCGCTCCAGTCGTCTGGCAGGTCGTTCGACGTGACGAACTCCTCGAAAAGCGGGTTGCGCTCCTCGATCTGAACCTGCAGATCCCGATTGGCGATCATCTGCTCGCGCAGGGCGGACAGCAACGCCTGCTGGAGAGCGAGCTCGCGCTCGATGGTCTCGGCCCTCGCCTCGAGCTCTCGTTTCAGGACGGCATTCTGATAGGACGCGACGGCGAGTTCGACCGCGGGCTCAACTAGATCATCGATCGCAGTGCCCCCGATCGACGCATCCCTGATCGCCGGGCTGAGCTCGCCGAGCCGCGTGACGATGTTGCCGGTCTGGTCGGTAAGGCCTGATGCGGCATCGGTCTGCGTGATCGCCCTGACCGCGATGAAATAGGATCGCAGCAGCTGCGCGTGCCGCTTCAGGTCCCGGAGGATCGCCAGCCGCTCGGTCAGCACGACGTCGTTGGCCTGCAGACGATCGATCCGTTCGCCTTCGGTGAGAGGATCGCGCGCAAGTTTCAGCGTCAGCGAATTGGCGGCTACCGCGAGCGCAAAGGACTCGTCGATGAACGCCGGCAGCGACTCGGCAAAATTGATCCCCGCGCTCGCCAAGCTGTCCGCCTTGTCGACCTTGCTCGTGGCGCTGCATGCCGGCAGCGCGATCAGCGCCAGGAGCGCGAACCGGACACGGAGGCTCTGCATCGATGTCATCTGCTGCCCTCCGGCGATATGGGACCTGGTGCCGTCGTCATGACGCGAACGGCCAGCGCTCGGGAATAGGGTTCGGCGAGAACGAGCGGCGAAACGGCCTCGGCCACTCGGGGCCCGGGTCGAAACCTTTCGGAAACGGCCCCGCGTCGCGAAAATCGCCGCCGCCGAAGCCGACATCGGCGCCGACGAAGGCGGGGCCGGTCAGGCCGGTGCTGGAGCCGGTGCCGATCGCGGGTGACCCTAGCTGCAGCTTGTAGTTGGCGGCGAGACCGAGTGCGGAGGCGTTCCGACCGAGGAACCTGCCACCGTTTCCGGTGACATCCCGACGGTTGGCATCGTTGACCAGGAGGTTGTTCGACACGACCGGCTTTCGATCGGCGCTTCCGCCTGTGAGCTTGCCGCGATCGAAGACGACGAGGTTGTTCCTCAGCCGAAGCCTGTCCGGGTTGCGGTCTTTCTTCGTGCTGTCCCACCAGAAGAAATTCTGGCCGCCGAAGCCGGCGTTCCCGCCGCCGGGATTGCGGATGAAGCAGTTGTGGACATGCAGTTTGTAGCTCTTTTTCTTCAAGCCCTGATTCTTGATGACGTAGGGCGGATGGCAGAGCGCGTCGTCGGTGCTGTCGAAAATGCACCGCGAGACATAGTTCGGGCCGGCGATCTTGCCGCTCTTGTCCTGCGCGGAAATGAACGAAGCGTGGCAGTTCAGGACCTTGCAGGCGATGATCCGGTTGTTCTTGGACGAGCGGCCTTTGTGATGCTCGAATTCGACCCAGTCGTCGCCGATGCCGTCAGCCGCCTCGAAGCGGATGGTGCTGTCGATGAACGCGCCGAGGCGATGCCCCTCGAAAACGTCGTGCGTGAAGTTATACTCGAACAGGCAGTGGGAAGGCGTCGCCTGCATGTTCTCGGCCCACCCTCCTTCCAGGAAGGCGTTGCCGCCGTCGTTGAAATGGTTCTTGCAGAGCGCGAAGATCGCGCCGGGCACGTCGTTTTTCCGGAGCAGCCCGTTCATCCAGTCGCGAAAACCGGGATAGAGATACTCGCACCACTCGACGTGGGCGTGGTTGTGGAGGGCGGCTGCGCGCCTGCAATGCTCGAAGATGCAGTTTCGGATGGTCAGATGAGATGACGCCTTCGGGTCTCCCTGAGGCGTGCAGATGATCGCGTCGGCCTTCCCCGATCCCTCGAAGGTGATGCCATCAACGATGACGTGCTGCGATCGATTGACGACGAGTAGGTTCTTGCCGAAATCCTTGGTCAGCCTGATCGAACTGTTTTTGGGATCCGTGCCGTTCCTCAGGCGCAGAAAGATCTGATCGCCGACCTTCGAGAAGCCATAGGCCGGATTCTTGAGATCGAAATCGGGCTGCGCGTTCTGCTGGATGCGCAGCGGATTTCGGGTGATGTCGGCCTTGGTGCGGTATTTGAAGAGAAACCTCTCGATGCCATGGTCATCGACGTAGCTGCCCATGAACGGGCCGTCGCCGCTCGGCGATTTGGCCTTGAAGACACCGTCGCCGGCAGGTTTCCAGTCCAGTGACCGGTCGAAAGCCTGCTGCCAGCGATTGGTGATGACCACCTTTCCAGGGTTTTCCGCACGAATCCAGATCGGCTTGTCTTTGGAACCGTTCTTGTTGCGAAGCTCGTGGCGGCTGAAAAAGACGCCGTCCTTGACGCGAATGAGATCGCCGCCTCTCGCCATGCTGAGGGCGGCCTTGAGCGATGCCTTCGCTTTATCCTCGCCGAAGCCGCTGGCATTGTCGCGCCCGTGGACCGGATCGACCCAGATCGTTCTGAGCGCGTTGAAATCCGGCTTGACGGCCGTCGAAGCCCGACCCGCATGGCGAACGATCCGAACGTTGTCGACCGCGCAGTCGTAGTTGCCCGAGAACTCGCTTTCCCCTTTGCTGAACAGGATGCGGAACTTGAAACCGGCGTTGCCGAAATCGCGGCTGTCGTAGGTGCCGAAGCGTTCGGACGATTTATAGGGGTCGCTCGCGCGATGTTGCTGACTGCCCTCGATCACTCGTCCGATCGTCGACCAGGCCTGGCCGTTCCAGCCCTGGACGCTGAGCCTGCCGTCGTCGATACCACCCTCGGCACCAAAACGCATGTGCAGATCGAAGGTCAGCTCCAGCCTGCCTGAACCGGCGTCGAGTTCCGGGCTTTCGAGCGACCACGGCCCGCCGGAGTCCGTAGCCTCGGTGAAGGCGAAACCATTGCCTTGACGGATGAGGCCGCTGGGAGGTTCCGCTCCGCCGCCGGGGCCGCCGCTCTGGGTCGGCGTCGCATTCAGGCCATGGCTCCAGGCAAGTTCCGGAAGGCTCGTTCCCGGTGTCTGCCAGGTCCAGCCGGCCTGGGCGGATTGAAATTGCTCGCGGTTTACTTCCACGATCGTCGGCATGGCGAAGCCTCTCAAATCGAGAACGGGCCGCTCGAATGCACCGGCCCCTGCGGTCGAAAGCCGTTCGAAAAAAATCGAAGCCTTTAGCCTCGACCGTGAAGCATAGCCGTTTTGTCTGGAAATGCTGTGAAGTACTTCACAAGTGAAGCGGCGAAACCTTCGGTGTCAGGCCGAATTTCTCGAAGTCACGGCCTGACACGCGACGTCCTCTCGATGACGAGCGCGGATCTCGATCAGGCCGGGATTCGGATTGGCACTCTCGCGCCTTCGCCCCAGCGCATGGCGCCATCGATCAGGTCGATCGCCGGACCTCAGCAGGGTCCGGCGGCACCGGCTTGGGTGCGCCGACCGATCCTTAAGCGAGGCCCCTGATCAATGATGCCAGGCCAGCTCGCCGGCGCGCGGAACATAGGCGAAATCGATCGACTCGGTTTCGAAAATCGGCCGATCGACGCTGCCCGCCATCAGGGGCCAGCCCAATGCGGCATAGCTCGAGAATGACAGCTTGCCGCAGGGTCCGTCGAGGTCGATCGGGGCGATGCCGCCTTCGCCTTTGACCCGCTCCAGGATAGCCAGCGCTTCCACGGCCGGACCAACGAAGGGCTTCATCCAGGGGCTGATCAGAACCTCACCGCAGACCTCGTCGCCGACGCTCATCACATGATAGACCGACGGATGGCCGGCGATCGTCGGGCCCGGTCCCCAAGGCTGGATCTCCGGCGCCTGCGATCCCGTCTCGGGCGCCAGGACCTCCTCGCTGACCCGCCCGTCCTCCGCCACGCGCTGCGCTTTGTCCGCGGCTAGATCGACGCGATGCCGCTCCCTGCCCACCATCACTTCGGCCTGCTCCGCTTCCGCATCGACGACGATGCGTATCGTCTCGCCGGCGAGGCGCCCTTCGATCAGCAACGCGCCGGCAGCCGGCGACGTCGCCAGGCTCGCCGACGAGGTGGCCAGACCCAGCGCGAGGACGGCAGCGAGGGCGGTGGGAGCGGTGGTCATGGGCGACTTTCCTTTTCGGGAGAGATGACGGCAGAGCTGGCCAATCTACTCCGAAAAGGAGAATTACGCACCAAAAATTCTCGCGAAGATTGTATTCACGTGGCGACTATGGTGGTTCAGGTCGAAAAGTCTGGCGAGGGCTTCGTCGTCCAGATGCACGGTCACCTCCGGCTCGTCCTTCAAAAGCGGCAGGAGCGGCCGCTTCTCCGCCCAGGCTCGCATGGCGTTCCGCTGGACGATCGCATAGGCCTCCTGACGGCCGAGCCCGGCTTCGGTCAGGGCCAGGAGGACCTGCTGGGAATGGACGAGCCCCTGCGACATTTCGAGATTGGACATCATGCGCTCGGGATCGACCATCAGCTCCTCGATCACGCCCGCCATGCGTTTCAAGGCGAAGTCGAGCGTGACGGTCGCATCCGGGCCGATCATGCGCTCGACCGACGAGTGGGAGATGTCGCGTTCGTGCCAGAGGGCCACGTTTTCAAGCGCGGGAATAACGGCGCTCCGCACCATGCGCGCGAGGCCCGTGAGATTTTCGGTGAGCACCGGATTGCGCTTGTGCGGCATGGCGGAGCTGCCCTTCTGCCCCTTGCCGAAGGCTTCGGCCGCCTCCGCCACTTCGGTCCGCTGCAGATGGCGAATCTCGGTCGCCAGGCGCTCGATCGAGCTCGCGATCACCCCCAGGGTCGAGAAGAACATCGCGTGGCGATCGCGCGGAATGACCTGAGTTGAGATCGGCTCGGGTTCGAGTCCGAGCCGCGCGGCGACCCTCGCTTCGACCTCGGGATCAATATGGGCGAAGGTGCCGACGGCGCCGGAAATCGCACAAGTCGCGATCTCCGCCCGTGCCGCGATCAGCCGCTCCTTGTTGCGCGCGAACTCCGCGTAGAAGCCCGCGAGCTTGAGGCCGAAGGTCGTGGGTTCGGCATGGATACCATGGGAGCGGCCCATGCAGATCGTCTGCTTATGCTCGAAAGCCCGTTTTTTCAGCGCCACCAGCAGCTGGTCGATATCCGCGAGCAGAATGTCCGAGGCCTGCGCGAGCTGGAGTCCTAAGGTGGTGTCCAGGAGGTCCGACGAGGTCATGCCAAGGTGGAGGAAACGCGCCTCCTCGCCGATCACTTCCTCGGCATGGGTCAAAAAGGCGATGACATCATGGCGCGTGACCTGCTCGATCGCATCGATCCGCTCGGGATCGACGATTCTTTTCGAACTTGCCTCGGCCTTTTCCCGCACCGCCCGCGCCGCCTCGACCGGCGCATAACCGAGTTCGGCCATGGCTTCGAGCACGCAGATCTCGACCTCGAGCCAAAGCTTGAAGCGGTTCTCGGGTGACCAGATGACGGTCATCTCCGGGCGCGAATAGCGGGGGATCATGGGCTGACCTTTCGGTGACGTTGGAGCGCCGTTGTAACGCTCGAACGCCGATCCGAAAAGGTGCGGAAGACGGCGGGAACACGACCCGGCTTTCAAAGCGGCCCGGCGGATCCCTCCAGCGAAGCTCAGTCCCTGAAGGCGGATTTCAGATTTTTCGCACGGTCGAGACTGGCGGTCTCGGCGCCGACCAATTCCTTGAGTTTGGCGGACGCGACGTCCGCCTCGTTGAAATTGGCGTCCTCGACCACAGCGCCCGTGAGATCGGCGCCGCCGAGACTGGCGCGCATGAGGTTGGCGCCGGAAAGGTTCGCTCCCTTGAGATTGGCGAACTCGAAATCGACACGGCTGAGGTCGGCACCCGAAAGGTCCGCCCCTTCGAGATCGGCCTTCCTGAAGACACCACGCATCAGGCCCATGGACTGGTTACGCATGTCGGCGCCGAGGCTGGCGCCTACGAGGGTGGCGTCCTTCAGGCTCGCTTTGGAAAGGTCGCTGGCCACTCTCGCCCCGGTAAGATCGGCGCCATCCAGCCTGGCCCCGATCAGCTGCGCCTGGAACAGATGGGCGTCGGTCAGATCGGCATCGGTTAGATCGACGTTCAGCATCCAGGCCTGATCCAGAACGGCGCCCGTCAGATCGGCATCGCGCAGGCTGGTGCCATTGAGACGCGCCGAGCGAAGGACGGCGCCCGACAGATCGAGATCCGAAAGATCGAGGCCGTTCAACTTCTTGCCTGTAAGGTCCAGTGGCGCTTCCGAGGCTTCGAGCGCCGCCTCGACCTCGTCCCTGCTCATCTCTGCCTCCGTCATGGCAGGCGACGTCAGATCGAGGCCCTTCAGCATGTCCTGGGCATCGGCGCCGCCGGAAGTTGGGATAACGCTCAGAAGCGACAGACAGAGGGCGGAACAAACACAGGATCTCAAAATCGGCGTCATGAGTTTCGATGCCTTCCCATTCAGTTTTCTTCTTACAGCCGAAGACCAGCCGCGATCTCCGACAAAAATCCAGGTCAGAGTATGCCGTCACCGGCTGGACTTCCGATAGGTCAGGCTGTTCACTTTCTCGATAGCTGGACCATCACTGACGGTCGTTTGCAGGGATGACGGTTTGAGCGAGACGATACGAGAACGATCGACCGAATTCGTCGTTATCGGTGGCGGCATCGCAGGCGTCACCACCGCCTACTACCTGGCGCTGGCCGGCGTTCCGGTGGTGCTCTGCGAGAAAGGACGGATCGCCGGCGAACAATCGTCGCGCAACTGGGGGTGGATCCGAAAACAGGGGCGGGACCCGCGGGAGATCGCGGGCAGCATTCAGGCTCTTCGACTCTGGCAGGATATCGCCGAGCGCGCGCCGGATATCGGCTTTCACGTCGGCGGTATCACCCACCTAGCCGAGACCGACGCCGATCTCGCACGCCACGAGGCCTGGCTCGAACATGCTAGGACACACCAGCTCGACAGCCGCATGCTGTCGTCCGAAGAGACCGATCGACTGCTCGGGCAGAGTGATCGACGCTTCAAAGGCGCGCTGCACACGTCGAGCGACGCCCGGGCCGAGCCGCGGCTCGCCGTCCAGGCGATCGCCGAGATGGCCGAACGGGCCGGCGCCATCCTGTTGACCGAGACGGCGGTGCGCTCCGTCACCATGTCCGGCGGCACGGTCGGCGGCGTGGTGACCGAAAACGGGTCGATCGCCTGCAAGGGCGTGATCCTTGCGGGTGGCGCCTGGTGCCGGCTGATGATGCGCCATCTCGGCCTCGATCTGCCGCAGCTCGCGGTGAAAGCTTCGGTGCAGCGTACGACGCCCGCTCCTCTCGTGGCAGAGAGCGCCTTCCATGCCAGAAACGCCTCGATCAGGCGGCGTGTCGATGGCGGCTACACCGTTGCCCGTTCAGGAGCCGCGACGTTCCATATCACCCCTTCTGCGTTTCGCTATTTTCGCACCTTTCTTCCGGTACTCCGTGACCCGAACAAGGACCAGGCGAGACAGCTTAAATTCCGTATCGGCCGCCCCTTCATCGACGAGCTTCTGACCCCCATCCACTGGCACGAGGACGAGGTCACACCGTTCGAAAAGGTGCGAACCCTCGACCCCGAGCCGGACCACCGCCTCCTCGACGAGGTGCTGTCCGAGGCGAAACGCTTGCACCCGGCCCTCGGACAGGTCCGTTCGGCTGAGAGATGGGCAGGCATGATCGAGGTGACGCCCGACGAGATTCCCGTGCTCGGCCCGGTCGACGGCCTGCCCGGCCTTCTTGTCGCCACCGGCTTTTCCGGCCACGGTTTCGGCTTCGGTCCGGCGGCGGGGCACGCGATGGCGGCCCTCGCACAGGGCCAAGAACCGCTCTTCGATCTGCGCGACTTTCAGCTTTCCCGCTTCTCCGCGTGAGTCGAGCGGACGATCAGGCGCTCACGATACCTTGTCCAGCCGGCAATAGCATGATGCCCGGATGGGTTCGTCGGCGCGCGCCTCGGCGAGATCGAGCCTGAGCTTCACGAGCCTGGCCTCCGCATCCTTGCCGAGCCTAGTGAGACACTCGTGGAGCCCGTGCAGGGACCAGACATTGTCCGGGTGCTGACAGGCGCGGGCGAGCGTCTCGTCGAAGCCGAGATCGGCGCGGTAGACCGCTTCCGCCTCCTCCACACAGCCCTGTTCGAGCAGGAGTGCGCCCAGCGCGTGCCGGGTCGGCTGCATCCAGCCCCAAGGCTCGTCATAGGGGAGATTGTCATCGAGCTCGACCGATTTTCGGAGATGCGCGAAGGCCCGATCGAAGTTCCCCTTTCGGTATTCGAGCTCACCCTTCAGCATCTCGGCGGCGACCGCGAGGATGTCGAGGCAGGTGTTGTTGAAGACATAGCGGCTGTCCGGCACGCGCTTGACCGCCTCCTCGAAAAACGCCTTTTCGCGCTCGGCATTCGCGATGTCGCCGGTCGCGGCATAGGCCACACCCTTGGCGTAGTGGATCATCGCGGTCGTGGTGCAGAACAGTTTCTGGTTTTCGGGAAGCGGCGTGTCGATGATCTCCTGCCACATGCCGAAACGGATCAGCACATGCATCTTCATCGGCACGAAGCCCTCGACCCAGTCCGCCATGGGCGGACTTTCGACCTGCAGGAGCTCTTCCGGCAGGGTCGCGATCATCTCGTCGGCCGCCTCGAGCGCCGGCTTTCGCTGGCCGAGGAACATCGCGCCGTAGATCTTGAAGTGGTAGTCGTGGCAGCGATAGAGCGAGTAGAAATGGAGCGCCCCTTCGCGCTCCAGAAATTTTCGATCGGCGACGATCGCCGCATCGTTCGATCTGACCACCGTCTCGTAGTGCCCGCAGAGCACGTCGATATGGGTCGGCATGTGCTGAAGATGGCCGGCATCGGGCACCAGGCCGCGAAGATTGTCGCCGGCCTTGAGTGCGCGCTCCGGATGCGGGGACATCTCCATCAGATGGATGTACATATGGAGAAGGCCGGGATGGCGATCGCCACCGTCCTGCGCCATCGCCCGCTCCAGCACCTCGATCGCCTCCGCGGTATCCGCCCCCTCCGCGACCTCGCCGGTCGCAAGATCCCAGAGCGCCCATGGCGTGCAGTTCATGATCGCCTCGGCGAACAGAGCCGAAACGTCCGGATCGTCGCCGAACGCTCTGTGCACCTCGCGCATGGCATCGGCATAGGCGTCGTTCCAGGCTTCCATATCGTCGCCCGGCGCAGCCTGCGGATAGCGGGCGGATAGCGCCTCGATCAGCGCCTTTTCGACCGGCGTCGCCGATACGGCGAGGCGCTGCGCGTTCGCCGTCGCCTCGAACGCAGCCGCCACCGAGCGCTTGGCGTCCTCCTCGTCGAACGCCTCCCAGGGCTTGTTGTAGTTGCAGCCGGACGCATAGGCGATGCCCCACCAGGCGATGGCGCAATCGGGATCGGCATCGAGCGCACGCTTGAAGCAGACGACCGACTCCTCGTGATTGTAGCCATAGCACCAGTTCAGCCCGCGATCGAACCAGCGCTGGGCGCCCTCGGACGCCGTGGTGACCTTCCGGCCATAGCTCCCGAGATCGTAGTAATCGGACATCGAATAATCTCCCCGTTCGGTTCTTCGTTATCCGCCATCCATCAGTAGCCCATGGCGGCGCCGTCCTTTCTCGGCTCCGATCCCCCGGTGAGCACGCCCTCCTCCCAATCGATCCAGATCGCCTGGCTCCCGCCGATCGGCTTCGGCGACGGCACGATGCGGTGGCCGCGGCGCTTCAGCTCGTCGCGGATCTCCTTCGGTACCGTCCCCTCCATCTCGACGCTGCCGTCGAACGGATTGACCATGAAGCGCGGACGGTCCATGGCCTCCTGGATGTCCATGCCGTAGTCGAAAAACGCGGTCAGGAACTGCATGTGTCCCATGGACTGGTACTGCCCGCCCATCACGCCGAAGGACATGACCGTGCGGTCGTCCTTGGTGATCATGCCGGGAATGATCGTATGCAACGGACGCTTGCCGCCTTCGATCCGGTTCGGGCTTTCGGGGTCGAGTACGAAGCCGCAGCCGCGGTTATGGAGAACGACGCCACTCCTCGGCGCCACCAGGCCGCTGCCGAAACCGGCGAACAGTGTGTTGATGAAGCTGCAGGCGTTCCGGTCTTTGTCGACCACGGTGATGTAGACCGTGTCCTCGTGATCAGGGAAACCAGGCTCGGGGTTCTCGTTCGCCCGTTCGGGATCGATTTTGTCCCGGAGTTTCCTCGCATAGCCGTCGGACAGGAGCCCCGCCACGGGAATGTCCGAAAAGTCGGGATCGCCGACATAAAGATTCCTCGAACGATAGGCGAGCCGGCAGGCTTCGATCTCTCGATGGATGCGCTCGACCTCGATCGGACGGTCGCCGGTCTCAATCTCGCTCATCATGTTGAGGAGGAGAAGGGCGATCACGCCCTGCCCGTTGGGCGGGCATTCATGGACGCGGTAGCCGCGAAACTCCGTCGCGATGGTTTCGACATAGTCGCCCTCGACCGCGGCGAAATCGGCTTCGGTATGCAGCCCGCCGCGGGATTGCATATAGGCGAGAACGTCGTCCATGACCTCGCCGCCATAGAAGGCATCCCGGCCGTTCTCTGCGATCTTTTCGAGCGTCGCGGCGAGCTCGGGCTGGCGGTGCATCTTGCCGACGTCAGGCGCGCGGCCGTCCGGGAGAAAAATCCTGGACGCGGTCTCATCCTTGCTCAGGAGCGCCGCAGCCGAGGTGAAGTCGGCGTGGACCCGCGAGGAAATCGGATAGCCGTCTCGGGCGTACCCAATCGCGGGCTGCAGCAACTCGCCGAGCGACTTTCGGCCGTGATCGCGGATCAGCCTGTCCCAGGCGTCGACGGCGCCCGGCACGGTCACCGAATGCGGCGTGTTGCGCTCGATTTCGTGAAATCCGTTCGTCCGATACCAGTCCACGGACGCCGCCGCCGGCGCCTTGCCGGATCCGTTGAACGCCACAAGATCCGCCGACCCCTCGGGTGCGTAGATGCAAAAGCAGTCGCCGCCGATGCCTGTCGATCCCGGCTCGACCACGCACTGCACGGCGCAGGCAGCGACGGCCGCGTCCATGGCGTTGCCGCCGGACTTCAGGACGTCGATGGCGGTCTGGCTGGAGAGCGGATGGGAGGTGCAGGCCATGCCGTGGGGCGTGTGGACCGGCGAGCGGCCGGGACGTTCGAGATCGCGCATGATATCTCCTTCGAGCCCCACGGTTCTGAAGGAATGGCGTACGTGGCGGCTCCAAATCAGAGAACGCCAGCGCCCGGCCATTTGCAAGCCGAAGCGTCCTCTCTATAGTTTCCGCTAATGGGATGAACCCGGCCGGCCCCCGCGCCGGGAACGCCACCAGGCCCGCAAGCGGCCGAAACCATCATCGACGAAGGGAGACTGACGTGCCCGATCTCTTGAAGACCGCCCTCGCTTCGGCGGCCGCCCTGGCCCTCCTCGGCGCCGCCCCGTCCAAAGCGGCGGACATTCCCTGCGACACCGCGCAGCTGATCGTGCCCTGGGCGGCCGGCGGCGGCACGCATGTCATCTTCTCGGAGTTCGAAAAGACCATCCAGGGGCTGGACGTTCAGCCCAAGATCCAGGTCGTGACCGTCCCCGGCCAGGGCGGCAACAAGGGTGCGAAGGACGCCGCCAAGGCAGCTCCCGACGGCTGCACCCTGTTCGCCATCCACCAGTCCGCAGTCACCAGCTTTCTGAACGGCCGCATCGACTTCCATTTCGACGGCTTCGAGACCGTCGCCAACCTCACCAAGACCCCCGATATCGTCGGCGCCGCCGCCGACACACCCTTCAATACGTTCGAGGAGTTCAAGACCTACGCCGAGGAGAATCCGGGTATGATCAAGGTCGGCGCCACCTTCGGCTCGACCAGCCATTTCCTCTGGCTGCTGCTCGCCCAGGAGATGGGCATCGAATTCTCCTACGTGCCCTATGACGGCACGGCCGAACGCATGACCGCCCTACTGTCCGGCGCGATCGACATGGGCTCGCTCAACGTTGCCTCCGGCCTGAAGCACTTCGAGACCGACGCGCTCAAGGGCCTCGCGATCGCCGCCGAAGAGCGCGACCCGCAAGTGCCGGACATGCCGACGCTGCAGGAACTCGGCGTCGATCTCAATTTCGCCCTCGAGCGCGGCATCGTCGCGCCGAAGGGCACGCCCGAAGACGTGATCGCCCATTGGTCCGAGATCTTCAAACAGGCGACCGAGGATTCCGCCTTGATCGAGTCGATGAACGCCAAGGGCACCGGGCTCGCCTATCAGGATCCGGCAGCATACCGCGCCTGGGCTGAAAGCCTCTACAGCGACTACGAAGAGGTCGCGATCGCCATCGGCATGTACAAAAAATAACCAGCGCGGCTGGTTGCGTTGACTCGCCTCGGTCTCGGTCGGCGGTATGCGGTCAGGTTCGACAGCGTCCCGCCGGCCGGGGTCGTCTTGAAGACATGGATGGCTCTCCTTGGATGCCTTTTTCGGCCGCGGCGCACACATGGGGTCAGTCCGGATGTCCCGGCCCCAGGGAGCGAAGTTGGTGCGTCGATCTTCCCGTCACCAATCCGGTGGGCAAATTCGGTGCCGACGCTGCCGAAAGAAAGCCCGCTGACGACGCATCGAGCGGCCTCGCTTATCACTGTGTTTGGCCACCGCAATCGATAACCGACTCTTAACCTACACGGTGTACACTCCATGCTCTCGTCCATGCGATCCTGGAAGTCCGAGCCTCGCCCACGTCGTGACGGGCGACCGGATTCCCAGGATCGCATGGACCAGGTGGGTGACACTAAACCCGAAGGGTTAAGATTTGCTTTCGCCTTCGAAAGTGACACTGCCGTCGACGACGCCGACCCATTGCAGCACCTGCCTGTACGCCCGAGCCTCTGCCGTTCGACTACGGATCGCGTGACGTGGCTGGTCTACCCATGAAGCGCCTGAGCCAGGACACGGTCATCGCCATCTTCCTGCTCCTGGCCTCGGGCGCACTCATGATCGCGAGCTTCGATATCCGCGAGCCCGACTACGGCCAGCTCAGCCCCGCCGCCTGGCCCCGCGCCATCGTCGCCGCTCTCGGATTCCTGTCGCTTCTCTATCTTCTCCAGTCCCTCCGGGTCGGGACACCGTCCGGCACGGACTCGCCCGGAGAACGCGGGGAGGTCCGTCCCTCGAAGAACAACGGCCAGCCAGGTGGCGCCGCCACCTTTTGGGGGTATTGGCGGAACGTCATCTGGTGTTTCGTGCTGTTTCTCGCCTATCTGTTGGCCATGCCTTATTTCGGCATGCTGATCGGCGGCGTCGCCTTCGCCTTTCTCCTGATGACCGCGCTCGGCGGTCATGCGCCGAGGCAGCTCCTGCTGCACGCGGCCATCGCGATCGTCTGTGTCGGCGGCATGTGGGCGCTTTTCACCTTCGGCCTGAAGGTGCCGCTGCCGGCCGGCCAGATCCTGCCGCGGTTCTGAGCCGAGATGGTCGCCGAAAATCTCGCCCTCGCCTTTTCCGGCATTCTCGCCTTCGACACCCTGTCGCTGATGGTGATCGGCGTGGCCGCGGGCCTGCTGGCCGGCGCCATACCCGGCTTCACCATCGCCATGGCCGTGGTCCTGACGCTCCCCTTCACCTTCTCGATGGAGCCGGCCCAGGGCCTCGCGACCATGGTCGCGGTGCTGGTCGGAGGGCTCTCCGGCGGGCTGATGTCCGGCATTCTCACCGGCATTCCCGGCACGCCGTCTTCGGTCGCCACCACCTTCGACGGCTTTCCCATGGCGCGCCGCGGCGAGCCTGGCTTCGCGCTTGGCCTCGGCGTCTGGTCGTCGTTTTGCGGCGGCACGCTGTCCGCGATCATGCTGGTCCTGTTCGCCCCGCAGCTCGCGCGCATCGGCCTCGAGTTCCAGCCCTGGGACTTTTTCATGCTGGTGATGTTCGCCTTGACGGTCACCGCCAGTCTGGCCGGCGAGAACATGATCAAAGGGCTGATCGCCGGCGCCGTCGGCCTTCTCGTGCGCACCGTCGGCGAAGATCAGGCAGTGGGCGTCGGCCGCTTCGATTTCGGCGTCGACTCGCTGCTCGGCGGTTTCGACTTCATCGCCGTCCTGATCGGCGTCTTCGCCTTCAGCCAGCTCCTTTCGGACATCCGCGACCCCAGGTCAGCACGGGAGTCGCTCAGCGAACGCGGCAACGTCAAAATAAAAATTGAACATTGGCGGGCGATCAAGGCGATCGCGAGACGCTGGACCACCATGCTGCGCTCGGCCCTGATCGGCATGTTCACCGGCATTCTGCCCGGCGCCGGCGGCTCGATCGCCAATATCCTCGCCTACGACCAGGCCAAGAAGGCCTCGAAAAAACCGGAAAAATTCGGCACCGGCGTCGAGGAAGGCGTGATCGCGCCCGAGACGTCGAACAACGCGGTCGAGGGCGGTGCCCTCACCCCGCTGATGGCGCTCGGCATTCCGGGCGACGTCACCGCGGCGATCATGCTCGGCGCGCTTCTGATCCACGACGTCGTCCCTGGCCCGACCTTCATCGCCGAAGAGCCGGTGCTCGCCTATTCGATCTTCATCGCCTTTTTCCTCGCCAATTTCATCATGCTCGGCATGCAGTCGGTGATGTTGCGCGTGTTCGTGCTGGTCACCAGGATCCGCATGTACATGCTGGCCGCGGTAATCCTCTCTCTCGCCTCGATCGGCGTGTTCGCGCTTCACAACTCGACCTTCGACGTCTGGACGCTGTTCTGGTTCGGCCTTCTCGGCTTCTTCATGCGCCGGTTCGGCTTCCCGCTCGCCCCGTTGATCCTGGGCGTGGTGCTGGGCAATGTCGCCGAGCTCAATCTCAGCCGAGCATTCGCCATCAGCACCGATCTTTCGCCCTTCGTCACCCGTCCCTGGTCGCTCTTCTTCCTGACCATCGCGCTCTTTTCCGCCGCCTTTCCCTATTTTCAGTCGGCGCGTGCGGCCGGCGCTACTTGGACGCGCTTTTATCTGCCGGCCGTGCTGATCGCCGTGACCGTGCCCTTCGTCATGATGGGCGGCGTGATCAGGCCTGTGATCGGCGCATTCTGCTTTCTCGCCGGCTGCTACCTTCTCTACCGCCGTCGCCACGGCGTGCCGCCCGCCGGCGATCCGGCCTCTTGACCGACTGGTCGCTGCCGTCCGCTGACATGATCGCCCTGATCGCGGGGACCTTCTTCGTCGCCGGGCTGGTCAAGGGCACCCTGGGCATGGGTCTGCCAACCATCGTTCTCGGCGTGCTCGCAGCTCCCCTCGGCCTGCAGGAGGCGATAGGCTTCATGCTGCTCCCGAGCCTCTGCGCCAATCTCTGGCAGGGGCTGACGGGCGGCGCGCTGTTCGAGCTGCTTCACCGCTTCTGGGCGTTCTTTCTGCTGGCGATCGCCGGCATCGGCATCGGCGTCTCGATCCTCGCCGGCGGGCGGGACGACCTGTTGCTGGGCCTGCTCGGGGTTTTACTCTGCGCCTATACCGGCCTCAGTCTCGCCGGCAGAAAGCTGCCGCCGCCGGCTCCCGGCCGCGAGCGCTGGTACAGCCCGATCGCCGGTGGCCTCGGCGGCGTGATGTTCGGCATGACCGGCGTGTTCATCATCCCGGCCATCCTCTATCTGCAGGCGCTCGGGTTGCGACGGGATGTCCTCGTCCAGGCGATGGGCCTGTCCTTTCTGATCATCACCGTGAGCATCGCGGTCTTCATGACCGGACACCGGATCCTCTCCGGCAGCCAGGTCCTGCTGTCGGCGATCGCTATCCTGCCCCTGGCCGCAGGCCTCGTCCTCGGTACGAAATGGCGACATCGAATCCCTGAAGAACGTTTCAGCCGCGTGATCATGGTCGCGCTGCTGATCAATGGCCTCTATCTGATCACCCGCACCCTGTTTTGACGTCTTGCCGTCATCGAGAACGCTCCGGGCTCGGCCAGCCGTCATCCGCCTTGATTTAGCGCCTTCGACAGGGCCTGAAATGGCAGGGTCACGCAGTCATGCCGGCTCTTGTAGTGTCTCGCGGGTGCCAGCAGATCGAGTCCCGGCCAGAGATCGGCGAGAGGCCGACCCTCATCGGCGAAGCAGGCGATCAGCGTCTTCGCCCTGTCGTCGAGTTCGCCGGTCGCGAGCCCGGGCGCGTGCTCGACGATGAGGCCTGCCGAAGCTTCGCACAGAAGACAGCCGCGCGTCCTGTGCCCGGCCTCGCGCAAGCTCTCGCCGTCGAAGGCCAGGTCGAGAGTGACGCGATCGCCGCAAAGCGGGTTGTCGATCGTGACGCTGCGGTCCGGACGATCGAGCCGCGGCATCTCTCGCGCACGTTTCGCGAGCTCGATAATGGCCTTCTGGTAGAGATCATCGCTCATCGGCTCATCGCGTCCAGGGCTTCCCTGGTGTCGACGTCGATGAGGACGGCGTCGTCCTCCATCTCGACCTCGCACACGCGATCGTTGTGAACCCCGATCAGATGCCGAGCCCCCACATCCCCCTCCACTTCCCGCATCGCCTGCAGAAATTCGCGGGCGAACAGAACGGGATTGCCGCGCTTGCCGTCGACCGTAGGCACGCAGATCGCACGGCCCTCCTCGGGATTGAAGGCAGCGATCAGCCGGTCGACGTCACCGGCACGGATGCGCGGCATGTCGCCGAGACCGACGATGACACCGGCGACGTCCTCCGGCAATCCGTCGAGGCCAGTGGCGAGAGAGGTGCTGAGACCGTCAGCGAAGGCCGGGTTGTGGACGATCGTAACCTCCCGTCCGCCGAGGGCGTGCCTGACAGCCTCCGCTTCGTGACCGGTGACCACGATCACGGGCATGGCTCTGGATTTCAGCATCGCGTCAGCTGCATGTGCGATCATGGGCTTGCCGTCGATCTCGGCCAGGAGCTTGTTCTCGCTTCCCATGCGTGTCGAGCGGCCGGCCGCAAGCACCAATGCCGCCACCCGGCCTCGGCTGGTCATCCCCTCTCTCTCCCTCGGCGGTCGGTTTCTCGGTTGAGGACGGCTTTCGATTTCGGTCAAAAGCCCCCCCACCCCCATGCCCATAACGTCGTCGGCCGTCACGTCGAGGCCGGCGAACAGACGCTCCAGCACCCAATCGAAGCCGTTCGGCTTGGGGGAGCGCGCGCAACCGGGAAGGCCGAGCACCGGACGCCCCTTCAGCCGCGCCAGCAGCAGCAGATTACCGGGATCGACCGGCATACCGAAATGCACGATCTCGCCGCCCGCGGCCTCGATCGCAGCAGGCAGCACGTCCCGCCGATCCGTGATCGCGGAAGCGCCCGCGATCAGGACGAGATCGCCGCCCGCCGTCATCAGCTTTTCGCTCAGTGCTTCGACCTCGTGCGCCGAACGGCTCTCGCCGATCAGCCGGCCGCCGAGCCTGCTCACCCGGCTCGCCGTGACACCGACGGTCTTGTCGAGCACGCTCGCCTTCACGCTCGAAAGCTCGGTCTGGATGAGCTGCACGTCGAGGGCACGATATGGTTGGAGCCCGACCAGCCCGTCCTCCGCCTCACTCGCTAACGAAACCGCGCGGTTCAGGCAGAGGTCATCGACGGCGAAGGGAATGACCTTGACCGTCGCCACCATCTGACCTTCGCGGACATCGGCGAAAGGCGGCAGGGTGGCGACGGTGATCGCCTCATCGATCCGGTTCAGGTGATCGATCCGCTCGCGATCGAGAATCAGCAGGCCGCTCGCCGGCGCGAAGAGATTGACCCTGCCGGTGAAGGGCGCCCTCGCCTCGACGGAAGTGGAGGCGACCGCCGCGGCGATGCGAGCGGCGGCCTCGTCCTCGGGGATGTCTCCCGGTTCCAGCCGGGCGGCTGTCACATGTGCTACGCCGCGCTCGCGAAGGCCGGCGACGTCGCCGGCGCCCAGGACCCGCCCCTTCTTGAGGAAGAGGTCGCCCGCACGCACGCTGTGCGCGAGGAACGCCCCCTCAGCCTCGTCGATCGGCAGCCAGTCGAACTTCATATCGCCTCGGCGCCACGCAGAACCGCGGTCATCTCGGCCATGACCGAGATCGCGATCTCGGCCGGGCTGACGGCGCCGATGGCGATGCCCGCCGGTCCGTGGAGGCGCCCGAGCGCCTCGTCGTCATGGCCGAGCGCCTTCAGCCGCTCCAGCCGCGCCGCGTGCGTGCGCCGGCTGCCGAGCGCCGCGATGTAGAACGCATTCGAGCGCAGCGCCACGTCGAGGGCGGGGTCGTCGAGCTTCGGATCGTGCGTGAGCGTGACCACCGCCGTCCTGGCATCGATGGCCAGCGCTTCCAGCGCCTCGTCCGGCCATTCCTGGCTGATGGCAACCTCGGGAAAGCGTCGATCGTTCGCGAAGGCGCGCCGGGGGTCGACCACCGTGGCCTCATAGCCCGAGAGTCCGGCCATCGGCACCAGCATCTGGGCTATATGGACGGCGCCGACGACGATGAGCCGAAGCGGTGGATTGAAGGGCTGGACGAACAGCATGCCATCTTCGGTATCGACGCTGAGCCCCCGATCGAAGCGGAGCGCCTCCTCCACCGCCGAAGCCGCCGCTTGATCCTCCGAGGGATCGCCGGCCTCGACACCGACCCATAGTTGTTCCCGGCCGCTTTCGAGCCAGCGCAGATGCGCCGCCGGCAGCTTTTGCCTGCGCGCCTCGAGCAGACGGTCGAGCAGTTCACGTTTCACGGCATCCTCTCTCCATCGCCTGAGCGCACCCGCAAATCGGACTCCATCCAGACGAAACGCTCACCTGTCGACGTTTTCCGCAGAACTGGCCATTCGACGCCTCATGTAAGCACGAAGCGAGGCATGCGCAAAGGACCGCGTGCCTTTGAGAAAACTCGGCGAATCGGTTGTCTAAAAAATGGCTTTGTTAACTCGGTGGTAATCACCGCCATGGCTTAATGGGAGCGTCGACGGCGAGCCGTCGACAGCGCCGCTCCACAAACGCCGCTTCCCAAGAGGAGACCTGCCATGCGTCGCGCGGCCCGTTTTGTCTTCGGTCTGGCCATGGTCATATGCCTGACATCGACCACGGCGTCGGCACAATATGCCCAGGGCCTGCGCATTCCCTGCCACGACGCCACCGAGATCGCGAAGCAGCTTTCCTCGAAATATGAAGAAGCGCCAATCGCCTTCGGCCTGCAGTCGAACGGAAATCTCCTGCAGATCTACACGTCGGCCAGCAAACACACCTGGACCGTGGTCAGCACCACGCCCGCCGGAAAGAGCTGCATCGTCGCCGCCGGCAAACGCTGGGAACGCATCCCCCTCGCGAAACAGGACCCAATGGCCTGACGGCACCCTCGCGCATGTCATCACGGTAGTTCGCCCTGGAACGTACGTTCCCTCGCCTGGCTGCAAAAAAAGGGGAGAGGCTCAAGTCTCCTGGTCTCCTTGGGAGATATGGGAATCGACCGGCAGAGTAGCTCTAGTCCTACTGTGTCATAAATTATTGTAGTTTCTCAGTATCTTGCTATAGCTGTCTGAGGATGAACGATATTTTGGCAGTGAGTGACAGCGAGCAAGAGATAGCGGCATCTGACGCCGTTTCGTCAGTACACGATGTGATTCTTGCGGCGCGTCGCCGTGAGCATCAGTCACTTCGAGGTGGCGATGCGGTTCAAAGGGCAGCGAGCTCCGTTCCGACAGTCGACACCGGCTTTCAGCCATGTCGATCTGGAGGCAAGCAGGACAATTGGGTTCCGGCGAAGCATCCGCTGCGTGCGATCCGCGCGATCGTCGATGAGGCGCTGTCGGCCTTGAGCGCCGATTTCGATGCGATCCACTCACCGATCGGACGGCCGTCGATCCCGCCGGAACAGTTGCTGCGGGCGGTTTTGCTCCAGGCTTTCCACACGGTGCGTTCGGAGCGTCGGCTGATGGAGCAGGCGGCGGCAACCGGACTAAATCTCCTGTTTCGCTGGTTCACCGGCCTTGGGATCGACGATCCGGTGTGGGATGTGACGGTGTTCACGAAGAACCGCGACCGGTTGCTTGATGGTGACATCGCCGGGAAGTTTTTCGCGGCCGTTTTGAACCATGCCCGGATCAACGGGCTCCTGTCCGACGAGCATTTCTCGGTGGACGGCACGCTCATCCAGGTCCGGGCATCCCCGCCTGAAGGCCGAAGGTCGGGCCCGCCATGCCGGATCTTCGGGCCGATGGCCCTGCAGACCGGGACATCGATGAAGAGCTTTCGACCGAAGGACGGTTCGGGCAAGCCTCCCGGCCCCGGCAGGAATGGCGAGCGAGACTTCAGCGCCCGGGTTGGCCGGCGGCGAGCGCCAGCCAAGGTGGCGAGACGCGCTCGAACGACACCCACGGTTCGACCACGGACGACGACGCCCGGCTTTATCGCAAGGGCAACGGCCAAGCGGGCCAGCTCTGTTTCATGGGGCATGCGCTCATGGAGAACCGCAACGGCCTGGCTGTCGACGGCGCACCAACCCGTTCATCGGCGCTGCCGAATCCGCGGCGGCTTTGGCGATGGCTTCCGACCTGCCGGCCAGGAGCAAGACGGTGGGCGGCGACAAGGGCTATGACACAAAAGACTTCGTCATGGAGCTGCGGGAGCTCGCGATCACCCCGCCTGTCGCGCGGAACGCCTACGATACCGGCAAGGCCAAGAGGCGTTCGGCGATCGACGGCCGGACCACGCGCCATCCGGGCTACGGCGTCAGCCAGAAGAAGCGCAAAAGGATCGAGGAGATCTTCGGCTGGCTGAAGACGATTGCCGGTCTGCGCCAATCGAAGTTCCGCGGCCTCGAGCGCGTCGGCATGAGTTTCACCTTCGCGCTCGCCGCCTACAACCTGATCCGCATGCCCAAGCTTCTTGCCCCAAATGATTTTCAGGGGGCAGAGCCATGAGCCGCCTTGCCAAACCCTTTCTCGGCCGTTGGCGGATCGACCACACCAACGAGTATGACCAGGATTATCTCGACTTGGTCGAGCCGGCCCTCATCCGCTTCGATCGCGGTGGCTCAGGCGAGTTCGGCTTCGGCGCGGTCACGGACCAGCTCGACTGCCGCCATGACAGGTCCGGCGTCACCTTCACCTGGCTCGGCCAGGACGAAATGGACGATGTCAGCGGCCGCGGACACGCGGAAAGAAAGCCGGACGGAACACTCGCTGGTCACCCCTATACCCATCCCGGTGACGATTCCGGATTTACAGCCCGCAAAGAGTAGCTATTTCCGCTGCCTGCTAGACCGGCTCTGCCTATTCTCGTTCGCCGATTGCCGGTTTGCAGGCACATGTGTGAAGCCTTCGTTCAATTCGAAGCGATCCGACGAAGCTCCCGCGCGCTGTTCGAGGATCGGCAGGAACGAGCTTGATCCGCTGCTTCGACGAGATCATCATCGAATCATCGATGTTGTCGGCGTTCAACTAGCTTTGACCGGCCCCCGTGGGCAAATGTGGTTATCGGGCTATTCTGGACGACGTGCTGACGATGCACCAGGCGATCTCGCCTATCACTGTGTTTGGCCATTGCATTGGTAAAGTATTCGATCGGAAGTGAGGCGCTGCCCAACGATCTGGACTCTCTGGTCGTCCGCGATGCGGAGCACCATGAGTTCGCTGCGCTGGCAGCCCTTCAGATCCGAAGCTGGCGCGACGTCTATCGCGGCACCATGCCTGACAGCTATCTCGATCGGGAGATCGAGGGCGATCTCAGCAGCCGCTGGCAAGCGCTCGAACCTGGACAGGACGATCTGATTCTCGTCGCCGATCAAGGCGGCATCAGGGGGTTTATCACAGTCTGGTGCCAGCCGAATCCCTATATCGACAATCTACATGTCGAGCCGGGCGAACGCTCCCGGGGAATCGGTCGCCGCCTCATGCAAGTGACGGCGCAGCGGCTGATCGACAACGGCTACGATCGCGTCTCACTCTACGTCGCCGCCAACAATCTGCGCGCCGCCGATTTTTATCGAAACCTTGGCGGCTGCTTCGGTCAGGTGGAATTCGTGGAGCAGCGCTATGGCGGCGGGGTCGATGCGATCGAAGTCGTCTGGGACGATCTTGCCAGGCTTGCAGGTCCTGATTGAAGAAAGAGAGCAGGTCGCGCTAAGAGACCGCTGGTCGTCGTCAGACGACCGAATCCGGCTTCAGCTCTTGCACGCCCTTTGTGCCGCGGTCACGACGGCATCGACGGGTTCGAGGGCCTTCGAAAGACCGGCATCCACCTGCATGGCGGCCAGATCGGCCCGGCGGTTCTCCTGATACGCCTGAGCGTACTGCATCATGGCCATATAGCTGTCACTCGTGAGGTCGGCGCGTACTTTGTCCTGCACGCAGGAGCAGTATTCCTGCGTCTCGCCATTCCAGTTCACGCAATTCCTTATCGCGGTCTCATGGGCCTCGTTCATGTCCAGCGCCGCGGGTCCGTCGCCTAGGGGAAGGCAGGTCGCAAGTCCGACCAGGGCGACCGAAGCGACCTTGAGATATCTTGACATCATTTCCTCCAGCTATCGAAGCGCCGTCCTGACGCTTTCTTCGTGATCGACGCAACTCCAGGGCGCCATGCTCACCCCCGACCGTGGGGCTTCGTCCAATCGAGGATGGGGCCCTTCGGCACGATCTGCGTCGGATTGATGGATGTGTGGCTGGCGTAGTAGTGGCTCTTGATGTGATGGAAGTCGACGGTTTCCGCGACACCTGGCCATTGGTAGAGCTCGCGTGCGTAGGCAGAAAGAGTGGGGTAGTCGATCAAACGCCTTAGATTGCATTTGAAGTGACCGGAATAGACCGCATCGAAGCGAACCAGCGTCGTGAACAGCCGCCAATCGGCCTCGGTGATCTGGTCTCCGACAAGATAGCGCTGGCGCTCCAAACGTGATTCCAGCCTATCGAGCACTCGAAAGAGGGACGTGACCGCGTCCTCGTAGGCCTCCTGCGAGCGCGCGAAGCCAGCCTTATAGACACCGTTGTTGACGTGTTCGTAGACTTCGCCGTTCACCTCGTCGATTTCCGAACGGAGTGCCTCGGTATAATAATCGCCTTCGGTGGCACCGAGGTCATCGAACGCGCTGTTCAGCATCCGGATGATCTCTGCGGATTCGTTGCTGACGATGATCTCCCGTTCCTTGTCCCAAAGAACCGGTACGGTCACGCGGCCCGTGTAGGTCGGCGAAGCGCGGGTGTAGATTTCATGGAGGTGATCGGAATCGAACAGCGGGTCGCCGGTCCCGCCGTCCTCTCGGCGAAAACTCCAGCCATGCTCGGCCATGAGCCAATGGACGACCGACACGCCGATAGCCGCTTCCAGCCCTTTCAGCTTTCGAAAAATCAGCGTGCGATGAGCCCAGGGGCAAGCGAGGGAGACATAGAGATGGTAACGACCGGCCTCCGCTTCGAAGCCGCCTTCGCCCGAAGGGCCGGGGCTCCCATCGGCAGTGATCCAGTTGCGCAGCGCGGAATCGGCGCGCTGGAACCGTCCGTCCTCACTTTGGGACTCTCGCGTTTTCCAGATACCATCAAGAAGATAGCCCAATTCCGATCCCCAAGGGATGTTGACAATCGCATGCAAGCGTCGACTTGCTGCCCGTCGGCAGGTAACGATCACGCCGATCTTCAGGAGATCGAACGGATTTGGCAACGCATTCTAAAAATAACGTGCCGCTCCCCGGCAAATTCCAAGACTGGTTCGAAAAGCGAGGATGGCAGGCTCATGATCATCAGCTGGCGATGCTCGCCAAGGCGAAGGAAAATGCTTCGGCGCTATTGATCGCGCCCACCGGCGGAGGCAAGACGCTTGCCGGCTTTCTCCCGAGCCTGATCGCTCTCAGCCGGCAGGGCAGAAAACCGCGGAGTCTGCACACGCTCTACGTTTCACCGCTCAAAGCCCTGACGACCGACATCGCACGAAACCTGCGCGCGCCTATCGATGAGATGAGTCTCGACATTCGCGTGGAAACCAGAACGGGCGATACGCCGCAGAACAGACGTCAGCGCCAGCGCGCCAGCCCTCCCGACATCCTGCTCACGACCCCCGAATCGCTGGCTCTCCTCCTCTCCTATCCCGATGCGGGCGCCATGTTCGGCAGCCTCGCGGTCGTGATCGTCGACGAGCTGCACGCGCTTGCGGGCTCAAAGCGAGGCCAGCTGCTCTCATTGGCGCTCGCACGGCTTCGCGGCCTGTCTCCAGAGACACGCTATGTCGGACTTTCCGCAACGGTCGAGAATCCCGATCAGCTCCTGGCTTTCCTCTCTTTCGGCGCCGAAAGGGCGGAACTCGTGGTCAGCCCTTCCGGCCCCGAGCCCGATGTGTCCGTCCTCCTCCCGAAGGGTCGGCTTCCCTGGGCCGGCCACTATGCCACCTATGCGGCCGCTTCTCTGTACGAAACCATCAGATCTGCCGGCACCACGCTCGTTTTCGTCAACACCCGCGCCCAGGCCGAGGTCATGTTTCGAGAGCTCTGGCGCCTGAACGACGACAATCTGCCGATCGCGCTTCATCACGGCTCGCTCGCTGTCGAGCAGCGCCGGCGCGTCGAAGCGGCGATGGCGGAGGGCCGGCTGAAAGCGATCGTCTGCACCAGCTCTCTCGATCTTGGCATCGACTGGGGCGAAGTCGACCTGGTCGTTCAGATCGGCGCTCCGAAGGGCGTGTCGCGAATTCTACAGCGAATAGGCCGGGCCAATCACCGCTTCGATCAGCCGAGCCGGGCCGTTCTGGTCCCTGGCAATCGCTTCGAGGTCCTGGAGTGCCGCGCAGCCATGGATGCGATCCGGGAGGAAACGCTGGATGGCTTTCCTCCGCATCCGGGCGGGCTCGACGTTCTCGCCCAGCACATCACCGGCGTCGCCTGCTCCGGTCCCTTCGATGCCGACGCCCTCTTCGAAGAGGTCGCAGCCGCGCAGCCCTATCATGGTCTGCTGCGCAGCGATTTCGACGACGCTCTCGAGTTCGTGGCGACGGGGGGCTATGCGCTTCAGGTCTACGATCGGTTCCGCAGGCTGCGCAAAGACCCGGACGGCCTTTGGCGTCTGGTTCATCCCAAGCTCGCGCAGCGCTATCGCATGAATGTCGGGACGATCGTCGAGCATCCAATGGTGAAGGTGCGCCTCAAGGGCCGTCGCCAGAGCCTTGGCGAAGTCGAGGAATGGTTCGTCCAGTGGCTGACGCCGGGCGATGTCTTCCAGTTCGCGGGCCGCGCTCTGGTCTTCCAGGGCATGCGCGAAACGACGGCCGAAGTCACCCTGGCACCGGCCGGCAGGGAGCCGAACGTGCCGAGCTACATGGGAACCCGGATGCCCTTTACCACGCATCTCTCGTCGCGCGTGCGGGGCTATCTCGCGGATCCGGCGAGCTGGCGCGACTTGCCAGAACCCGTCCTGGAATGGCTGGAGGCCCAGACCGGCAAATCCTCCCTGCCCGCCGTGGACGAGCTTCTCGTCGAAACCTTCCCGCGACGAGCACGGCATTACATGGTCGTCTATTCGTTCGTCGGCTGGAATGCTCACCAAACGCTCGCCATGCTCCTGACCAGGAAGATGGAGCGCCTGGGCTTGAAGCCATTGGGCTTCAATGCCAGCGACTACATGCTCTGCATCTGGTCGCTGGAGCCGACCGAGGAGGTCGCCGACCTTTTCGACATCGACATTCTCGGCGAGGAGCTGGACGATTGGATGGCGGACAGCAGCCTCCTGAAGAGGACGTTCAGAAACGTCGCCGTGGTAGCCGGATTGATCGAACGCCGTCATCCCGGACAGGAGAAGACCGGGCGCCAAGTCACTATCAGCTCGGACCTGATCTACGACGTCCTCAGGAAATATCAGCCGGATCACGTTCTGATGCGCGCGTCCTATGCCGAAGCCTCCGTCGGCCTCCTGGACGTGAAGCGCCTCGCCGATTTCCTGACCGGCGTCCAGGGCAGGATCCGGCATCAGAAACTGGATCGGCTCTCTCCGCTCGCCTTACCGATGATGCTGGAGATCGGAAAGGAGATGGTTCCGGGCGAAGCCGACGACGCCATTCTGGCATCGGTCGCGGACGAACTTGTCCATGAGGCGCTGCGAGACCGCGACGAAAGCGGGGGCTAAAGCCGTTGGACCGCTGCAGACGGCCGTGATAGAGGAAAACGCCGATCGACCGAGCCGCCTATCGAGGAATAAAGGCTGGTGGAAAATCTGACGCTGAACCCGCCTTATCAGTACCTCGTCGCCGACCGAACCGGGGCGCTCGTCTGGCCAAACGAGCAATTGCTGATCGTCGCCGATCTCCATCTGGAAAAAGGTTCCTTCTTCGCCCGTAGAGGTGCGGCCTTACCGCCCTATGACAGCCGCGCTTCGATCGAACGGCTCGAAGAGACCCTCCGACGCTGGGCGCCAAAACGCGTCATCAGCCTCGGTGACGCCTTTCATGATCCTGCCGGCTGCGCCCGCCTTTCCAAAACCGATCGACAGTCGATCCGGCGTCTGACATCGATCTACGACTGGATCTGGATTCTCGGAAATCACGACCCGGATCCGCCTCGGGATCTCGGCGGAACGTCGGCAGAAGCCGTCGACCTGCAGGGAATGACGTTTCGCCATATACCGAGCGACGAAGGTGCGGACGGTGAAGTCGCCGGGCATCTTCACCCCAAAGCGAGCGTCCTGGCGCGCGGCCGACGGGTCTCCCGTCCCTGCTTCGTTTCCGACGATCGACGCATTCTTCTGCCCGCCTTCGGCTGTTATACGGGCGGCCTCGATATTTTGAATACCGCCGTCGCCTCATTGTTTCCTCATGACTATCGGGCCTATCTGCTTGGCGGCAATCGCGTCTACAAAGTCGCCAGGCGCCAGCTTGAAAAGCCGGTTTCCTGACGTGGAAAGGCCGATCCGATGTGCGCGACCTGATCCGTCGAGCAGGTGAATTCGTATGAATGATCGAGCGACGGTGAACTGGCCAAGCCGCCTCTCGGGATCACCGTTCCCGGCCGTCGTCGGCGGTGTTCGTTTCGCAGGATTGGAAGGCTGAGCATTGGGGGCAGATGCGAATCGCGATCGTCGGTAGCGGTGTTGCCGGGCTGAGCTGCGCTTGGCTTCTCAACAGAGTCCACGACATCACCGTATATGAAGCTGCGGCAAGGGCTGGAGGCCATTGCCATACGATTTCGATGCCGACGACGGGCGGCAGCATCCCGGTCGATACCGGCTTCATCGTCTACAACGAATGCAACTATCCCAACCTCACCGCTCTGTTTCATCATCTCGGCGTTTCGACAAAAGAAAGCGTGATGTCCTTCGCCGTCAGTCTGGACGAGGGGAGGTTCGAGTACTCCGGCAGCGAAGCCTACGGCACCTTGTTTGCCCAAAAACGTAATCTTCTCCGACCAGCCTTTCACCGCATGCTGGCCGACATCATGCGTTTCAACGCCGCTGCCACGCGCTATCTTCGGGGACGCGACAGCGACGAGACTCTGACGATAGGGGAATTCCTGGATCGCGGCCGGTACGGCGAGTCGTTCTGCAATCGATACCTGCTGCCGATGAGTGCCGCGATCTGGTCTGCGAACCTGGAGCGCATGCGGAATTTCCCAGCGATCAGTTTTTTCAGATTCTTCGAGAATCACGGGCTGCTGTCTCTCAGCAACAGGCCTGTCTGGCGCACGGTAAGAGGAGGATCGAATACCTATGTCGAGGCGTTGACGAGATCTTTCCGGGAGCGCCTTCGGCTCGGAGTCGGTGCGCGTAGCGTCATGCGCGATGGAGAAGCGGTGACCATCTGGGATTCGCGAGGCGAGGTGCATCAATATGATGCCGTCGTCCTCGCTTGCCATGCCGATCAGGCCCTCTCTGTGATCGAGGCGCCGACCAACGCAGAGCGATCGGTTCTCGGCGCATTCGAGTATCAGTCGAATGACGTGTATCTGCACTCCGACGATCGCCTCATGCCGCGTCGTCGAGCGGTCTGGTCGAGCTGGAACTATCTGGCGACAGGCGCGCGACATCACGCTGCCAAGGTTTCCGTAACCTACTGGCTCAATAAGTTGCAGAGGCTGGATTCGGAGAGGCTTGCGCTCGTGTCACTCAATCCCCCGCGGGAACCGGCGCAAGAGCATGTCGTTGCGAAATTGAAATACGAACACCCCATGTTCGATCGTCGGGCCCTGGAAGCACAAGCACGTCTGGCGGAAATCCAGGGGCGCCATCGTCTGTGGTTCGCCGGTGCTCACTGGGGATTCGGCTTTCATGAGGACGGATTGACATCAGGCCTGCATGTCGCATCCAGTCTCGGGATCGCTCCTCCCTGGTGGCCTAACGTGCAATCGATGCAGCCTCATCTTCGATCACCGGATGGTCGCGCGGCTCTCGCAGGCGGCCAGTAGAAATGATCGACAGCGGCCTCTATGTCTGCCGGGTGATGCACCATCGCATCCGACCGAAACGACATCGGTTCATCTACCGCGTCTTCATGTTGCTGATCGACGTCGATCACCTGTCCGACGTCGATCGTCGCCTGCGCCTTCTTTCGATAGACCGAGCCAATCTGTTCGCCTTTCACAACGTGGACCACGGACCGCGTGATGGAAGACCACTCCGTCCCTGGATCGAAACCGAACTTCGCACAGCAGGTATCGAGGCCATGCCATCGAAGATTCGCCTCCTCGCGATGCCGCGATTTCTCGGCTACACCTTCAATCCACTGAGCATCTACTATTGCTACAATGCGAATCGACGGCTTTCGGCAATCGTGTATGAGGTCAAGAACACCTTTGGCGAACAGCATGCCTACGTTTTCTCGATACCAACGTCATCGCCATCACCGCAGCGCTTCGGGCATCGATGTTCCAAAAACTTCTACGTATCACCGTTCATAGAGGCTGAAGCCACCTATGGTTTTAGCCTGAATGATCCGGACCATCGCTTGGATGTACGCATTTCGGAACGCACCAGCGCCGGCCCGTTATTGACGGCTACTCTTCGAGGTGAATTCAGACCCTTGACCGACCGGCAACTCCTGATTCAAGCTCTGAAGAATCCCTTTTTACCGCAGAAAGTGATTTCCTCCATTCATTACGAAGCGCTGAAGCTGTGGCTGATGGGAATACGCCTTCAGCCCAGGAAGAAAGGGACGCAGATATGAAAGGCGTCTCGGAAAGCGAAAGAATGCCCAGCAGCCAGGATCGGTCAGGACCGGGAGTGCAGGGAGGAACAGCGGATGAGATTCTGGAAGCATGGCAGTGGCCTTGCCGTGGCGGACAACAGGCTGTTGGCCCTGGCCTATCGTATCGCCGAGAAGCTCCAACATGGAGAACTCACTATACAGGCTCCGGGCGGCACCGTTCGGCAGTTCAAGGGTCGATCCGAAGGCCCGTCAGCCACGCTTGAACTGAAGTCTACGCGCGCAATCCAGCGGTTCGCTGCCGGTGGATCGTTGGGTTTCGCCGAGGCGTATCTGGATGGTGATTGGGATAGCCCGGACCTGGCCCGTCTGCTCGAGCTCCTGGCACTGAACGAGCCGGCCTATCAAGACTATTTCTACGGCCGCAGCTGGTTTCGCTGGGTGGCGAGAATGCGGCATCTTTTTCGGCCGAATTCCCGTCGAGGCAGCCGTCGTAACATACTCGCTCACTACGACCTCGGAAATGCGTTTTACCGATCATGGCTCGACCCGGGTATGACCTATTCCTCGGCTCTGTTCGAAACCTGCGATCTGCCGCTGGAGGGGGCGCAGAAGGCAAAATATGCGAAGCTTGCGGAAAGGCTCGCGCTTGGACCTGATCATCATCTGCTCGAAGTGGGCTGCGGATGGGGCGGCTTTGCGGAATTCGCGGCAGGAGAAGTGGGCGCCAAAGTGACGGCCATAACCATTTCCGAGCAGCAGCATGCTTTCGCCGCCGAGCGTATTCAGAGTGCCGGGTTGAACGAAAAGGTGGACCTTCGACTTCAGGACTATCGCGATGTCGATGGTCGCTACGATCGGGTTGCGTCTATCGAGATGTTCGAAGCTGTCGGCGAGTCGTATTGGCCCATCTACTTCGATAAGCTCAGAGAGGCGCTGCACCCGGGCGGCCTGCTGGGGCTTCAGATCATCACGATCGCAGATCGATATTTCGACACTTATCGCCGAGGTGCCGATTTCATTCAGCGCTACATCTTTCCAGGCGGGATGCTGCCTTCGCCGCACGCGCTTCAGCGACAGTTCGAACGCGCTGGCTTGAAAATTTGCAGCGAGGCAAATTTCGGCCTCGACTATGCCCGCACGCTGGCGACGTGGAATCGTCGATTTCAGGCTGCCTGGCCGGACATCCGGCAGATGGGCTTCGACCATCGTTTCAAGCGGTTATGGCAATATTACCTCGCGTCGTGCGAAGCCGGATTCAAGGTCGGCTGGACCGACGTCACTCAGTTCGCCTTACGCCGTGCGTGATGCGCCAGCTACCTCCCCGAATCGCAGATCAGTGCAGAGGAAGCAGCCTGGGTGATGCCGTCGAGTAGTCGAAGAGAAGGTTCATATCAGGAAATCGATCAAGTTCAGCCGGGCGAATCGACGGGGCGAGAAGCGGTCCCGCCGCCTCATCGCAATCATGCTCTCTGAGCAGAGTCAGCTGTTCGTCGGAGGTCACGCCGATCGCACGGGATCTCAGTCCGAGCGTACGCACGAGACCGAAAAGAGCGGAGAATTTTCGTTTGGATGCGACGCCACGACAGGCAGAGGAAATCGCTGAAGGAGCGAGTTCCACACCCTCGAAAGGCAATGTCGTCAGCGAGTCGATCGGCAGTGGACCATCGCCGACATTCGCCATGGTCATTCGGGCGCCGAGCTCAGCCAGCTGCCACAATGTCGTGCACCTGCGATGATCCGTTTCACCCAGAAAGCAGCGGCCATCGACCACGAATTCGAGCCGTTCCGCAGCTATGCCCTTGGTTTCCAGAAGCTGGTGCAAATCAGCGGCGGGTTCAGAGCTGAGGAGCTGCGAACGTCCGAGCCTGATACCAACCCGGTGATTGCCAGAACGTCGCGACCATGTTTCCAACCGACTACGAAGGGTTTCCCGAAACCATCGATCATAGACTGCCGACAAGCCTGAACGCTCGACAGAGCGGTCGATATCTTCGAACAGCAGTTCGCCTTCGGTCGGATGCCGCCAGAACGGTTCACCAAGCACACCATCGAAGCGAAGCGTATGCAGGTCGAGCACCGGCTGAATATGCATCTCGACGGAGTCGGACTTGAGTGCGCGAGCGAGTCCGACGTCGGTCGCGAGAATCTTCGCCATCTTTCGCCCGGTCGCGCGCGAATAAAAGCAAAAGCAGTGAGCGCCTGTCAGCCTGGCTCTGCCCGCGGCATCAAATGCACGCTCCAGCAGGAGCGTGGCGCTATTTCCGTCTTCCGGATAGAGCGCGACGCCCATACTCAACTTCACCTTTGCCGTATCACTGTTGTTCTGGATGATCCGTTCCAATCTTTCGAGCAACTTCCTCGCATGAAGATATGCATCGAAAGGTCCCTGCAAAAATGGCTGCGCCATCGCAAAGCCATTGTCCCAAAGCCGGCGGACCCGTCCCGGTGTCGGCGATACCCTAGCCAATTTGCCCTGAAAATCGACAAGGAACTGCTCGAGGTTTTCGGTTTGTTGACACGCTGCCGAAACCTCCTTTCGATCGATACGAATGCAAAAAACGCCGAGAGTCGTTCCCTGCCCTCGTGCGATCGCCAGATTGAAATCCAGCCAGCGAACGAAGGACGAACCGTCGGAAGATCGTCGGCCTCCTCTTGGTCTTGTATGAATATCACGACGTTCTGTCCGGATATCTGGCACAGGCTTCCCCCGGCTTGCTGTAGTGCCGATGGGCGCGATTCGTCGATTACGCAGAAAGCCCTCGGCACGTTGTCTCGACGAAACAAGTCCCAATTTTCGTGCCAAGCTCTGCCTTGACCATTAACGATATGATTCGGCTGAGTTTTTCTCAAATTGCAATCATCGTATTCTGCACCTGACACGCTCTTTGAATCTCATATTGAGACAACTTTCTTCATGGGGCCTGAACTTCAAGTCGGCTCCCAGGTCTTGAGTTTCCTGTAGATCGTCGCAGGTGCTATCTCCAGAAACACGGCGGCTTTACGGACATCCCCACCGCAAAGGTCTAGCGCACGCTCGATCGTTTCTCGCTCGACGCTGGAAAGGGGCCGGATCTGTTCGGCGAGAACATCCAGGGTTCGGGGCGTCTGGAAATATCCGCGACGTCCCTCCTCGGCCTCCGGATTCGCCTTCTCATCAGCGCCTGAACTGATCGCGCTCAGCATTTCCGGCTCGACGACGCGCGCTTTGTGCATAACGACGGCATTTCGTACGACATTCTGCAACTCGCGGACATTGCCGGGCCATTGATGCCTTCGAAGTCGCGCCTCCGCTGCCTCGGAGAGACGATCGAATTCACGGCCCTCCTGCTCAGCGAAGCTTTCGAAGAAATGATTCGCGATCTCGATGATATCGCCCGCTCTTTCTCGCAGCGGCGGAAGATGAATGGGGATCACATGAAGGCGATAGTACAGGTCCTCGCGGAATCTGCCCGCCTTGACCTCGGCTTGCGGATCGCGGTTGGTAGCACAGACGATTCGCGTATCGATATCCTCGAGTTGGCCACCACCAACTTTCGTGAATTGGCCGGTCTGCAGGAATCTCAGCAGCTTCGTCTGCAGATGCAGATCCATCTCGCAGATCTCATCGAGAAAGAAGGTGCCGAGATGAGCCCGACGGGCCGCCCCCTCACGCTCCGCAAGCGCACCGGTAAAAGCGCCTTTGACATGGCCGAAGATCTCGCTTTCCATGAGATCATGGGGAATGGCGCCACAGTTCAGGGGAACGAACGCTCCCTTGCGCCCGCTGAGATCGTGAATGGCTCGCGCCGCCACCTCCTTGCCGGTGCCGCTTTCGCCCGTGAAGAAGACGGTCGCCTTGCTCGCCGCCGCGCTCTCGATCGCCCGATAGACAGCCTGCATTTTCAGACTCGAGCCGATGAAACCCTGGAACTCATGGCGATCGATTTCATCCCGATAGGCTTGGACGACTGACGTCAGTTCCTGCTTTTCAAGAGCGTTCTTCAACGTCACTTTGAGACGTTCCGCAGAGAACGGTTTGACCAGAAAGTCAGCCGCGCCTGCGCGCATGGCGTCGATCGCGGTCTGCATCGATCCATGCGCGGTGATCACGATCACGGGCACGGCGATGCCCTTCTCGCGAATGACACCGAGCAAGTCGATGCCATTCATGTCAGGTAATTTAAGATCGAGAATCACGGCGGCAGGCGAGTCATCGAGCGCGCGCAGTGCCTCCTTGCCCGTCGCCACATGCCGAAGTCGATAGGGTTCTTTGCGGAGAAATCCTTGATAGGTGCGTGCCAGCGCTTCCTGATCCTCGACGAGGAGAATATGCGCTTCGCCCGCCATCGTCAGCTCAAGGAACGCGATTGTGGCAAACGAAGCTCGACCTTCGTTCCGTGATCGAGCTGGCTCGAAATGGACAGATCAGCACCATGCAGTTCGGCAAGCCCTTTGGCGATGTACAGTCCCAGACCAGTTCCGTCGGAAGACTCGCCCATCGTAAAAGGATCGAAAATGCGATCGACCAACTTTGGGTCCACACCACAGCCATCGTCTTCGACGGCGATCAGCAAACAGCCCGCATCCGTCCTTTGCGCCCTCAAGGCAATGATACCCTTGTCCTCCGTGAATTTGACAGCATTGCTGACAATATTCAGTAAGAGACGTCGGAGACGCATGGGGTCTGCCAGGATCGCTCGACTTTCATCGTCCAGGCATAGTTCGAATCTCCGATTGTCTCCCTCTGGAAGTCTGCGAGCCGTAGAAATCACCTGCTCCAGCAAGTTGCGAACAACGACACGCTCCTCCGTCAACGTCAATCGATCGGCATCGAGAGCTGACGCATCCAGAAGATCGGAAATCATCGCCTGGAGGAAACGGCCGTTGTCCAGGACGTCCTGAAGAAAGGCATCTCTCTCATCCGCAGACAGATCCTCACGAAGGATCTCGGCATTCCCCATGATGACTTGGAGCGGCGTTTTCAGGTCATGGCTGATCGTCGCCAGAAAGGACGATTTCTCACGGAGCAAGGATTCGGCTCGCTCCTTGGCCTCAGCCAGTTTGCTGTTCGCAAGCGCAAGCTCGTTACGCTGCTGCAGCACGTCGCGCTCGAGGCGCGCCAGTTCGGATTCGTCGCGGACCAAGATCAGCAGGCTTTTCGACTCGTCCGATGGCACAATTTCAAGCGACAGTACTTTCTCACCATACGCGCTGTCGCCCCAGCCAACCCGTGGCAACGTGAAAGACGGCATGCGCCCGTCGATGATATCGTTCAGGATCCCATCGAGACCGGTAAGGAACGGTAGGACTTTCGTCGCTCTCTGACCTGGCTGCAGCCAATCGACCAATCGCCCGACGCAGCTGTCGATGCGGCCGTCGCGGTCGAGCGTGACGAGGCCCATCGTGCCACTGTCCAGAAGCGGTTGGCTGAGCGCTGTCAACGACCGTCACGCGCCTCCACGGCATTCGGACTTCATGCGGCCTGCAAATCTCTCCATGCACTTGACCCTTCAGATGCCGAGATCCCAGATACGGCGCCCCAATGTCCGAAAGAGCACTCCGACGGCTTCTCCGGTGAGAGCGGAAGTCTGGACGATACCGCCACCAAAGCCTTCTGTCAGTTCTCTGCCGTCGGGTCGCCGATCCTGCGCGACGAGGTCAGCCTTGTTCAAGGCGAAAACGATGGGCCTGCCCGGCAGAATCTTCAGGAAACGCTCAGCGTGACTACACATTGATGCAATACAATCATCCCGGGTCAGGTCGCCGATGACCAGAGCTCCTGCAGCTCCGAGGACATAATTCGCGACCAGTTCCTCGCCGAATCGGCTGCCTTCGATATCCCAGATGACCTGGGCCATTCGGATCGTGTTGCCGTCGATCTCCAGATCGTCGGTATGCTGGTGCACCTGCACGCCGACGGTAGCGCGGTAGTCTGCCGAGAACTCGTCATGCACGTAGCGACGGACCAGCGAAGTCTTTCCGACGGAGAAGTCACCTAGAAGGCAGAGTTTTCTAGCGAACTCCATTAGTGAGATCGCCTTCCCCGCCGCTCTGATGCTTATCATCGGGCAGATAGGTAAGCTCGAACTCGACCCGACGATTGGCGCTGCCGGGACCATCAACGTCGTCGACCCGCTTTTCGGTGCCTCGGCCGACGACACGAAGCCGATCGGCAGAGATTCCCAGGTCTCTCAGCCTGCCAGCCACCAAGTCAGCCCGTTCGCGAGAAATCCGCAGACTGACACGCTCTTCGCCCAGGTCGTCGCCATAGCCGACGATCCGTATTCCCACGCCGGTTGGCAAGCCCGACAGCCGGTTCGCTATATTCCGCAATATGGTGTTCGCCTCGTTTTCATCGTCCAGCTCGCTATCGTCACCAAAGGTCAATGCCTGACGGTTGAGCCATTGACGAAATACGCTTTCCTCTCGCTGTAGCGACGTCGGCACTCGTCCTTCGATCCGGCTTATCGCCTCCGACAGCGAAGATATCTCTTCGCCAACGGTTCGTTTCAATTCCCCGAGAATGGACGTTCGCCATCGTTCGAGATCTTCATTTGTCGACAGTCCGGTAAGGTCGACATCCTGATTCGGCAACGTTCCAACCTGCATCGAAAGGCCGATCTCGGGAAGAGCCTCCTGGAGGCTACTTCTCAGCCGTTCTAGGTGCTCCTGATCTGGTACGAGCCCGGAGATCGACAGAACGTCTTCTGACCAGTCGTAGCGCATGTCGACCGGATATCCGACGAGAGAGGGCTGACCTAAGATCACCGATCGTGCTTCCGACTCGATATGATCACCGTACCAGCGAGCGTAGAGTGTCCATCCAATCCATCCTGCGATCAGCAGTCCCAGCACCGAAAGCAGTATCGTGCCCTTGCCGGTCGAAGTTTTGAAATTCTCGCGCTTGGCGTCGAGAAGCGATTTGAACCTGCTTTCCAAGTCTTCGTTCAACCGCGCCTCATCATCCGATTCTATCTGATCGGGATCACTCAGTTGGTCTCCCCACCGCGACAAGAATGCATAAAACATCTCGTTGAGGGCCGTTTCGAATCCTGCCGGCGGCGGTCCCTTGGTCTTCACTGCGAGGATCGCTCCTGGTGAGACCTGGAGATGCAGCCTCAGATCGCCGACATGGAGCGTTCGCAGATCCTGCTCGCTGGCGTCCCGCATCGCGTCGCGCACGAACGCCATGATAGCCGTCAAAATGCTGCTGAGCAGATGGCCCTCGACATCGCCTTCGCCGTCGTCGGGCCCGGCGCGTGCCACCAGCAGGCCGCTTTGCCGGTTGATGAGAAGCAATTCGATGACTTCGAACGCAGCCCCTTCGCTGAGCAGAATTTCGGCTTCGCTTCGCCCCGTCACCTTCGATTTGAGTTTCGCGCGCCACCTATCGACCGAAAGGCTCGAATCGAGCTTGCTGTTCAATTGCTCCACGAGATCCTTGAACGCATTTCTGACTGCCGCCGCTACCAATCTGCCCGTGATCGGATACAGCGCATCCACCATCATGTCGCGCGAGTTATGAATCTCAGTCTTGATGCTCTGGACAACGATGGGGGCTATGGCGCCGGCAAGTCGCCGATGGTCCTTCACCCCCGCCTCCTGAAGGGTGTCGGCGATGACCGGGACGAGACTGTTCTTCAATGCGCCATCATCGCCAACTCTGGCTTCGAGGCGATCCAGTCTATCCTGCTCTTCCTGAAGCAGCAGGCGACGCAATTGCTCGCTGGACGCCAGATTGTCGAGGGGGTCGACCATAGCCTATACCCAATTCAATCGTTGCGCTGGTCACCGCCATCGCGAAGTTTTGTTCGCAAAACATCGCTGTGCATCAATCGTGCGCGGATCTCTTCCTCATCGGCGAGCAATGCCTCGATCAGACCCAGCAAACGAGTTTGGAGGCGATCGATCTCCCTGCTTTGCCGCACTTCCAGTTCGTCCAGGCGACTTTGGAGACCGGCGACCGTCTCTCGCTGGACGCTAGCGGCTTCATCGAGCCTGCTGACCGATCGATCCATACGCGCCGACTCATCAGCGAGCGCTGGCCCTATCAGCAACTCTCTGATTTTCGCCATGCGTTCGGCTTCACTGATGCCTGAGCCTGGCGAAGCGTCTTCCGACTTCTTTTCGTCCATCGCGAAATCAGTGCATAGTTCAGGAACTTTGAAGGCAAATCATTGCGGGGTCCGCTCAGGCCACCCGATCAGCACAAGAGCCACTGATCTAGCAGCTAATGTCCACGTTCGCACAGCTTTTTCGGAGACGTTTGCACGCTCCCCTCCTTTTTCAACTAAACACGCGCGCCCTCGGACGACGTCTCGCGCATGAGAATGGCCATCCGACGCTTGCGCAAGGTGCGGCTGACGTTGCCCCTCTAGTGGCGGACGACCCGTTAAGTTTGGGTTGTTCGAACTGAGAGGGGCAACGTCACGGTGCCGAATCAGATCCTGTGCCCAGGTATAGATGAGATGTGGCTTGTGACGATGTTCGGGCGGAAGGGCGCCGCCGGATGCGACCTCCGCAGATTCGAGCTTCAATCGGAATTCGGCGGCTTTGCTGCGCGGAACGACATCGATCGGAAACACAAAGCCGTCGCTTTGATATCGCTGCACGTCAGTCGCCGACAACCCCAAAACACTTCTCCCTCTGCATGGCTATCCGAGTCTGAGTCGTCAGTCCGGGCTCAGTTAGCCCCTTTGCTTCGCCGCCGTTCCCACTCATGCGCCAGGCTCTGATGAAAGGATGGATCTGCGATCGACACCAGAGCATCGGCTCGTTCGTCGAGCGACTTATGTCGAAGGTCAGCGACACCATGTTCCGTGACCACATAGTCCGCGTCGACTCTCGGGCAGCTTACGATATCGTCTCCAAGATGAGAAACGATGCGAGAAATCTTTCCGTGGCCTGCCGTGGAAGGCAAAGCGAGTATCGATCGACCTCCCTTCGACAATTGAGCACCACGCATGAAATCCGCCAGGCCGCCGCATCCGCCGACCTGTCGTCCGTTCACCGTCTCGGCATTCGCCTGCCCGCCGAGATCGATCGCGAGCACGCTGTTGATGGCGACGAAGCGATCGAGACGGCAGAGGACTCCGACGTCATGGGTCTTCGCCACAGGCAGGACATGCACGTCACGCCTTCGGGACACCCATCGATAGACGCGCTCGGTGCCGATCACACTCGTGCAGACCAGAGGCGTCGAGGGATCCAGGGCGCCGGCCTCGTGCAGATCGAGTGTGGCATCGCCGATCAACCCGCCGTGACTGGTGAGGTTCCGATGACCGTGCAGCGCATCCAGAACAGCGGCCGGGACCTTGCCGATGCCGATCTGAACCGTGTCGCCATCACGCACCAGACCTGCGATGTGGGCACCTATTCGCCTTGCGACATCCGAAGCTGAACCCGGATCAAGGCCGGGCAGATCGTGTGCCACCGGTACGACGTAGTCCAGACGCTCGGCATCGATGCAGACACTTTGCCCGACAGTCGGCAAAACGTCGTTGACCTCGGCCATCACGCTCTTTGCGCGATCCAGGACTGCCGGCACGAAATGGACGGAACTCCCAAGAGTGAATGTCCCCGATCGCTCGCCTCGAGCCACCTGAATGAGTGCGAGGTCGATGGATTGTTCTTCCAGATAGCGGTACATGCCGGCATAGGAAAGCGGCATAAGACGCATTTTTCCGGCAGAGTAGGATCTTGAAGTTTCAGGCGTCACGAAAAGCCCAGTGAACCTTGCCTCCGAATGCCATCCGGCAAAGTCGGTGCGGTTGAGGCCTGGTATCTGGCAGGCGATGAAATGAACCCCTCGTGCCGCTTCGGGCTGCCTTCCGATGGCATCGACGAGGCCGAGCGGCTCGCTGCTCGCACTCTGCGCAAAAACAGTCATGCCGGGTCGCAGAAGAGACGGCAGATGATCGGGCGGAATTGTCTTTGGCATGATGGCTGCCGATTTGCGGGTGCTTCAGGAGAACTTCGGTTTTCGCCTCTCGAGAAAGGCCATACGGCCTTCGATATAATCGGCACCCTCAAACTGCGCATCGACGAGGCCGCGGCTGGTTTCGGTATCCCCGGTCGCCCCATCCAGGATTTCACCCATCATCAACTTCACGGCGGAGATCGTCGCCTGCGACAGTTCCGTCAGCCGTCGCGCAAACTCCAGAGTGGCCGGCTCCAGTTCATCCGAGGAGAACAGTCGCGTGGTCAGGCCGATGCCGAGAGCTTCGTCAGCGTCGATCACTTGGGCGCCCATAAGCATCTCCTTCGCCTTCGAGGGCCCGACCAGATCAGCCAGACGTCTGGTCTCCTTCAGCGAGTAGATCAGACCAAGTCTGGCGGGAGGAATGCAAAAAGTCGCCGTCGGATCGGCATACCGAAAATCGCAGCAGAGGGAGAGCGCGCAACCTCCTCCGAAGCACGGTCCTCTAACCATGGCGATCGTCGGCACGCGAAGATTTGCGACAGCCTCATACGCACGGTCGACGAGGTCACGATAGGCATGCGCCTCCTCAGGCGATGCGTGGACGCGCCGGAATTCGGCAATGTCCGCGCCGGCTGAGAAGGCCATCGCATCGGCGCCACGCAGGATCATGACCTTTACAGACGGGTCGTCGGCGACGATTGTCGCCAGCTTCGCGATCTCCTGCCACATCGCCTCGTCGATCGCATTTCGCTTATCCGGCCTGTTCAGGATGAGCGTCGCGACAGGCCCCTCTTTCTCGAGCACGACACGCTGATCAGCCATGTCGTTCTGGCCACTCACCGAAATTTGCCTGCAGATTCAAGCACCGGTCTCCACTCCATCGCATTCGAACAGCCGGAATTCTCGCATAAACGGCGTCAGGCCGATACCTGATCGCTCAGCCAGTCGATGGCGGCCTGTGCTCCCCCCCTGCCATGCGGGATACCCAGCGCACCGAGAGCAACTTCAATGGTCGAAAGCGTGCCGAGAATCATCGGTGCGTTGATGTGCCCCATATGCGCGATCCGAAAAGCCTGGCCGGTGAAGTCTCCGATACCGATGCCGAGCACGACACCGCATTTTTCACGACAATATTCCAGGAGCAATGCCGGATCGAAGTCATTCGTAAGGACCAGAGTGACCGAGTCGGAACGCTCTGCCGGCTCCAGCACATTGAAGGACAAGGCGCCCGCTTCCGACCAGACGTCGACTGCGCGCCGAACGGCCTCTGCAATCAAACGATGCCGTTCGAAAATCTGCTCGAGCCCTTCCGCGAACAGCATATCCAGCGCTTTGCGGAGCCCGAAAAGGAGATGCTCGGGCGGCGTTCCGCAGTACTTCTGATAGTGAAGCGGCCCCTCCCGCAGCGTCCAGTCCCAATAACTTGCTCTTAGTCCCGCCGATCGATGAGCTTCGAGCGCGCGCTCGCCCGCAGCGATGAAACTGAGCCCGGGAGGAGTCATCAATCCTTTCTGCGACGCGGCCACCGTAAGATCCACGGACCATGCGTCCATTTCGTAGGGCATGATTCCGAGCGACGCGATCGTATCGACCATGAGCAATGCCTCATGACCGGCGGCATCGATCGCCTGGCGAATCGCCTCGATGTCGTTCACAACCCCTGAGGCGGTGTCGACCTGGACGACCATGACCGCTTTGATTTCGTTGGCGTGGTCACCACGAAGGCGACGTTCGACCAACGCCGATTCGACCGCGCTACGAGGCCGGCTGTTCAGCACCTCGACCTCGACACCCAGCATGGAAGCCATTTCGCCCCAGCCGACGGCGAATCGTCCGCTTTCGAGGACGAGGACTTTGTCGCCGCGGGAAAAAACGTTGGTGACCGCCGCCTCCCAGGCGCCGTGACCGTTGGCCGGGTAAATATAGGTTCGCCCGCGCGTTCGCATCACACGTTGTAGATCGAGAAGCAGGCTGTCCGTGACCTTTTCCAGATCGCTGCCGTTGTAGATATCGACTGCAGGCCGATGCATGGCTGCGAGAACTTCGTCCGGGACGGTCGTCGGCCCGGGAATGCTCAAGAACTCGCGACCGTTTCTGACGCTCATGGAACGGGGACCTCTTCAATCAGTTTCGGGACGCTCTCGGACCGCGATCTCACGCGCCTGATGGTCGAATCATGTGTCTCCTTTCTTAGGCTTTTCCTTCGGAAATGTCTGCAGTCAGGAATGTCATCATCCGTCGACACAAACGCCATAAACAAACGGCCCTCCCGACGAATGGGAGGGCCGTCCCTGCGAGATCGACAGACGCCCTAGAAGTCAAACTCGCCGATATTGGCCTTGTCGAAAATGAAGGGCGCTCCAAGAAGAACCTCACTGCCGTTGACGATCGACAGGGTTCCAAGCCTGCCGGCTTCAACCTCAGTGGCCCCGGGCTCAAGTTTGCCGTCAGCCACGGCGCGCATTACCTGGACCGCCGCATAGCCGAGATCCACCGGATTCCACAAGACCACCGATTTCACGCAGTCCGATTCGACATAAGGCTTCATGGCGTTCGGAGTCGCGAGACCCACGACGGCGACCTCACCGCAAAGCTGCGCCTGCGTGACGGCTTCCGCCGAGGCAGGCGTTGCCACGCTGGTCATGCCGAACAGACCGTCCAGGTCCTCGCCATATTTGTTGATCAGCGTGGTGGCCTGGTTGAACGACAGAATGTTGTCTTCCTGAGCTTCGACCGTCTCAAGCCATTCGAGGCTGGGATAGCATTGCTCGGCATAGGCCCACATCTCGGCGATCCACCGGGCCTGGTTCGGTGTCGTGAAGGTGCTGGTCACGATGGCGAAACTGCCGTCCTCACCGACCTCGGCAGCGATCGAATCGACCATAGCCTTGGCGATACCGTTGAACTCGGCTTGGTTGACGAACCATTCACGCGCATCGGGTTCGGAATTCGCGTCATAGCCAACGACATGGATACCCTTGTCGAGCGCCTTCTTCAAAACCGGCGCTATGGCCACAGGATCGTTGGCTGCGAACAGCAAGCCGTCGACGCCTTGTGTGATGAAGTTGTCGAGAAATGTGATCTGATCGTCGATGTTGGCCTCGGTCGGCCCGTCGGTGGTCACGTTCACGTTGCCCAGTTCCGCTGCCGCTTCCTCCATGCCCTGGGTCGTCGCGGCGAAATATCCGATACCGATCAGCTTGGGAACATCCATCACAGTGATGGCCTGGCCCGAAAGATCAGGAGCGTCTTTCGCCCGACCACCGTCATAGTCCTTGGCTACGACGGTCGGCGCGGCTCCGGCCTCGCAACCGAGCGGGCTCACCTCCAGTTCGTCGGCCCCATCCCACCGATCGGCGGCATAGCCGGCTGTGGCGAAGAGTGACAGCGTCGCCGCCACTGACGTGATCTTGAGCATGGTAGACCTCCCTTGATTTGTGTTTTTCGAGGATAAGTTATCGGCGTCCTGCCGTCTTCGTTTCAATCCATACCGCCTCGTCGACGCTGAATAAAGTTGCTCAGCAGAATCGAAAGGATCAACACGGAGCCGATGACCACGATCGTCGCATCTCCCTTGACGCCGGTTAGTGACAAACCGTTTTTCAAAAGCTGGATCATGACGAAGCCGAGCACGGTGCCCGCGACCGTGCCGACCCCACCGAAGATGCTGGTCCCACCGAGCACGACGGCTGCGATAACGTCGAGCTCCAGGCCAGTCCCCATATCCGATCGCGTGGTGCTGACGCGCGACACGAAAATGCAGCCCGCGAGCGCTGCCATGAAGCCTGATGCTGTGTAGATGATCAGCTTGTAGCGATCCACGGGGATCCCGGAAAATCGAGCCCCGATCTCGTTGTGGCCGATAGCGTAGAGCGATCGTCCGAAAACCGTGCAGGCCAGCAGGACCCAGGCTACGAGAATGGCGACGAGCAGGATCCAGAGCTGCGTCGGTATGCCGAAGATCTCTCCCTGACCGAGCTGATAGAACCAGTCTGGATAACCACGGACCGAGCGTGCCTGGCTGATTCCTTCGGCCAGGCCGCGATAGAGGGCGAGGCTCGCAAGCGTCATGATCAACGGCGGTACGTTGATGCGCGTGATGAACCAGCCATTGACGAAGCCTGCGAACGTGCCAGCTGCGAGTGAACAGAGAACAGCGGCTTCGAGAGGTAGACCGACATTCTTCCACATCACGCCAAGCACGATCGCCGCAAGGCCCAGGATCGAACCGACGGACAAATCGATACCGGCCGTGATGATGATGAACGTCATCGGCAGGGCGACGAGGCCCACTTCCGCCATCAGCCGACCCTGATTCAGAAGATTGTCGGTTGTGAGAAAGCGATCGGTCTGCGTTGCGAGAAGGAAGAGCGAGAGCACGAGGATCAGCGCGAGAACGACCTCGTGCTTCATCCAGGAGATGTTTCCCGATGCGACGATCTCTGGATTGGAAGCAGCTTTCGCCATGGTCAGCGCCGCATCATCTGGCGACGGCGTCGCCACAGATCTGCGAGCACCGTCAAAAGGATCATGATCCCCTGCACCGCGCGCAGCCAATAGGGCGAGAGGTTGATGAAGATCAGCGACGAACCGATCGCCGCCAGCAATATGGCCGCTAGGGTGGAGCCGACCACGGTGCCGACGCCGCCTAGAATGCTCACTCCGCCGACCACGGATGCCGTGATGATCGTCAGTTCGAGATTGGGCGGCACGGTCGACTGGATGACAGAAAGCTGGGTTGCGAAGAGCACGCTCGCAATTCCGACGAAAACGCCGTGGACGATGAAGACCATCATGATCGTGCGTCTCGCCGAAATGCCGGACAAGCGCGCCGCCTCGGCATTGCCGCCAACAGCGTAGATCGATCGGCCAGCGATACTGTAGCGCATCCAGAGGGAGGCGCCGATGGTCAAGAGCACCATGAAATAGATCGGCATCGGGATCCCGAACGGCCGCATCTGGGCGAGGCCGTAGCCGGATGGGAGATCAGTGATCCAGGCACCGGCAGTGACGCTGATGAGGCCGCCCTTCAGGACACTCAGCATGCCAAGCGAGACGACGATCGACGGAATCCGCAGATAGGCGACGAGAAATCCCATAATCGCGGTCACACATGCGCCGACCACCAGCGGGACCAGCCAGCTCACAAAGATCGGATAGCCGCTCACGGCGAGTGAGCCGCTGATGGTGGCGAGGACGCCGATGAGCGATCCAACCGAGATGTCGATATTCCCGGAGATGATGACCATCGACATACCGATGGCAGCGACGGCGATATAGGCGTTGCCAAGAAAAATGCTGCTGAGATTTCGCTCGGCTATGTAGCGCGGGTTGATGACGCCTACGACGACGAACAAAGCGATCAGACAGAGGAGGAGGATCATCTCCTGACTGCCGAACAACCACCGAAGCGATTTTAAAACCGTCCCTCTGCTCACTACGGTCATCGTCGCAACGGTCATCGTTCAGTGTGCTCCAGGCCACAGGCCATCACTCGAAACGACTGCGCGGTCCGCACCCATCATCGCCGCGACTACATATTCCTGCTCAGCTTCGCCGCGGGAGAACTCGGCGACGATGCTTCCCTCGCGCATGACCAGGATGCGATCGCTCATACCCATCACTTCGGGCAGTTCGCTCGAGATCATCAGGATCGCGAGACCCTGTTCGACAAGTTCCACCATGAGACGGTGGATTTCGGCCTTCGCACCGACGTCGACACCTCGCGTCGGCTCGTCCATGATCAAGACGCGCGGTTTCGTCGCGAGCCACTTTGCAAGGACCACTTTTTGCTGATTGCCGCCGGACAGTTTGTTGACCACCTGGCCTATTCCGCTCGCACGTATGCCGAATTGCCGGATCGCATCGCTTGCGATTGCGTCCTCTTCTCGACGATCGATCACCATGACCTTCGCAATCCGTTGTAAAATGGCGAGCGAGACGTTCTCGCGAAGGCCCATCGGCCGAATTAGCCCTTGCGTGCCGCGGTCTTCCGGAACATAGGCGATGCCCAAGGCCTTTGCGTCTTGCGGGCTTTCGATACGAACCTGCTGACCTTCGAGCAGCAGCATACCTGAGTCGGGAGGAGTCACGCCGAAGATCGCTTGCGCCAATTCGCTTCGGCCTGACCCCACGAGGCCGGCAAGACCGACGATCTCGCCTCTTCGAAGACTGAAGCTGACGTCTCTGGTCGCAGGCGGCCTCAGGAACGACCTAGCCTCTAGCACGACGTCGCCCAGATCGACATTTTTCTTGGGAAAGAGTGCATCGATCGTCCGGCCGACCATCATGCCGATGAGATCGTCTCTGCTCGTCTCCGATATGGCTTTCGTCGCGACATATTCACCATCCCGCAGTACCGTCACTCGATCCGCAAGCTCGAAGACCTCCTCGAGCCGATGGCTGATATAGACGATGCCGACGCCCCTCAAGCGCAGCTTTCGTACGATATCGAACAATCGGTCAACATCAGCTTCGGTCAACGCTGCGGTTGGTTCGTCCATGATCAACAAGCGCGCATCTCGCGAAAGCGCTTTTGCGATCTCGACTCGTTGACGATTGCCGATGGAGAGCGCGCCAACGATCTGGTTGGGTTCCAGATCATCGATCTCCAGCGATCGTAAAAGGTCTGCGGTCTTCCGATTCATCATCGGCCAATCGATACTGCCGAAGCGCGTGCGGGGAGGATGGCCCATGAAAATATTCTCGGCGACGGTCAGGGCCGGAAACAGCAGCAATTCCTGATAGATCGTCGCAATGCCGGCGGCCTGGGCTTCCAGGGGGCTCTCGAGATTGACTTCGCCGCCCTGAACCAAAAGGTTTCCCCGGTCTGGTCTGTAGACACCGGAGATGACTTTGATCAGCGTGGATTTTCCGGCGCCGTTCTCGCCGAGCAACGCATGAACTTCGCCCGGGATGACATCGAAACGAACGTCATCGAGCGCTTTCACACCGGGAAACGACTTACTTATGTTTCTAAGCTCAATGATTGGCGTCATTGATGACGCGGTCTCCCAAAGGCTCCCCAGCTCTAGATGCGCAGGGCAACGGCCTCTTCGTCAACCCTCTTCGACGATGATAGGTTTCGAATGCTCTCCTTCAGCCAGCCGTCCAGTGAACCGCCAGCCACGTTCCGCAGCTGCTCTTTTTCGGATCGCAACGGCATGATCCCGAATTGACGGGACTCATCTCCCCCTCAGCTCACTCGTCGACGACGCCGATCTCTACCACTTCGTTCCTGGATTTCGGAAGCGATCGTGTTCTTGACGGTGCCGAGGCGTCGCTCGATCTCGTCATGGCTCGGGCTGGGACCTCTGGACCGCGTGGCAAGGGCCTGTCGCATGCTGGCGATATGCAGAGGTGTGGTGCCGCAACACCCTCCGATGATCCGAGCCCCCGCATCTCTCCAGCAGGCAGACTCGGGCGGCGTAGTCGGCCATGATCTCGGGCGTGCCGTCATAGTGAGGCAGCATATCCGCTCCCATTGTCGGCGTCCCGCAATTGCCCTTGGCCACGATGACATCGGATCTATTTGCGACGCTGACCAACCCCAGAACCGAGTCCAGAAGCTGTGCCGGGCCGATACCGCAGTTCGCTCCAAAGGCCCTTGGCCGCCAGTGTTTTCTTTTGGATAGCGATAGAGCGTCACCTGGCTTTGTGCCCATCATCGTGCGCCCTGCGCTGTCAAAGGTCATGGTGACAATATAAGGAAGACCGACCACCTCGACCGCTTCGACAGCCGCCGTCAGTTCTTCTTCGGAGAACATTGTCTCGATCCAGGCGATATCGACGCCGCCTTCCTTGAGTGCCGTCGCCTGCTCGATGAAAGCACTTCTGGCTTCCTCCTGGCCAAAACTCCCCAGGGGTTCGAGCACTTCACCTGTGGGGCCCATGGATCCTGCGACGACCACAGGTTTCTCCGCTGTCGCCGCGACACGGCACGCGATCGAGGCAGCCGCACCATTGATGTCCGCCATGCGGTCGGCCGCGTCGTGAAACCGCAGCCGGCATCGATTGCCGCCGAAGCTGTTGGTCAGGATAATTTGGGAGCCTGCCTCGACGAATCCCTGATGGACGGCAGCAATCTGCTCTGGATGTTCCAGGTTCCAAAGCTCACCTGCAGCACCATTGGCGAGCCCCATCGAAAACAGCGAGGTGCCCATCGCGCCGTCGGCCAAGACCACCTCCTCCTCGGAGAGCAATGTCGTCAGCGTGTCAGTCATGGTCCAACGGAACTCCCGAGATGATGGAACTGGTTGCCGCTATAGCGAAAGGGCAATACCGAATGCGCCCGCCGACGAGCATGCACGTAACCTATGGCCTGAGATTGAGGGTTGGCAATCGCCTTTTCTTTCGTGCTATTGGCGGATCTTGACGTCGCTTTTTGACGGGTACCCATCGCAGAATGATGGAAATGATCGAACTCGCTGCCGTTCTGCGGCTGACCGGAACTGGGCGGATATTGTCGAGATGAACTGGCCGGACAGCGATCTACCGATCTTCGAATCGGGCTGGGTATGGCTCGTCGGCACCGGCCCGGGTGACCCGGGCCTGCTCACGGTTCATGCCGTGAACGCCATCAACCAGGCCGATGCGATCATCTATGACGCGCTCGTCAATCATTCCATCCTGAAACTGGCTCCGGCCGGTTGTATCGTCGAGTATGCGGGCAAACGCGGTGGAAAGCCTTCGATCAAACAACGAGATATAACGTTCCGCCTGATCGAGCTGGCGCGCGCCAAGAAACGTGTGCTGAGGCTGAAAGGGGGCGATCCGTTCGTCTTCGGACGCGGCGGCGAGGAAGCATTGGCGCTTGTGGAGGCCAGCATTCCTTTCCGCGTTGTGCCCGGAATTTCAGCAGGAATCGGCGCGCTGGCCTATGCCGGCATACCGCTCACACATCGAGACACGAACCAGGCTGTGACGTTCATAACCGGCCATGACGCCCACGGCGTGGTTCCAAACTCCGTCGATTGGCGAGCCATTGCCACAGGATCGCCTGTCATCGTGATGTATATGGCGCTGAAGCATCATCAGGCGATCGTCGCCAAACTCATCGAGGCAGGACGACGGACTGACGAGCCGGCAGCGATCATTCGTGACGCGACTCTCCCAACGCAAGAGGTTGTCGAAACGACGCTGGGATCGCTGTCAGACGTCATTCGCGATCGGAACATCTGTCCTCCGGCCATCATCGTCCTGGGCGAGGTGGTTCGCTTCCGTGCAGCGCTCGACTGGATCGGCATGATGAATGGTTTCATGCCCGAGGCCGATCCGTTACAGACGCGACGGCAACGTGACGTCGGATGAACTGCCTGTTCGGAGTCGCAAGACCTCTTTCTCGGAATGGGATGAAATTTGATGGAGCTTCTGACTTCACCCGTTCAGTTGACCGAATGCCTGGCCACCCTCCCCGTCGCTGACGATAACGCGAGGCGAGTTGCGGAAGAACGTCAGCGGACCCTGACCAAGCCCCCAGGATCCCTCGGACGACTGGAAGAACTCGCTCTCTGGCTCGCAGCATGGCAGGGGTCGGCCAAGCCGAGAGCGGATCGTTGCCAGACGATCATCTTTGCCGGCAATCACGGCATTGCCGGCCGGGGCGTCTCCGCATTTCCCGCCGAGGTTACGGCACAGATGGTTGCCAATTTCAGAAGCGGCGGGGCCGCGATCAACCAACTGTGCGAGAGCATGGGGTCGGAGCTTCATGTCCATGCACTCGACCTCGATCATCCGACGCAGGATTTCTCCGAGGCACCAGCGATGTCCTGGGAAGAATGTGTCGAAGCCGTCAACCACGGAATCTCGGGCGTGGACCCGGACGCCGATCTGCTGTTGCTGGGCGAGATGGGGATCGGCAACACCACGGCCGCCGCTGCAATCTGCTCTGCCTTGTTCGGCGATGATCCCGCTTCCTGGGTCGGCCGCGGCACCGGCATAGACGACACTGCCTTGGCATTGAAGGCCACGCTCATCCGAAAGGCCATCGATGCTCGGCATACAGCATGCGATGATCCAGTCGACGTCATAAGGTCTCTCGGAGGCCGGGAAACGGCAGCCATACTAGGGGCGACGCTTGCCGCGAGATACCACCACATACCCGTGATGCTTGACGGCTTCGTCTGTACGGCCGCTTCGGCACCACTGCACGTTCTGGCACCGGGCGCGCTCGATCATTGTCTGGTCAGCCATGTTTCGGCGGAACCCGGACATCGGCGCCTGCTTAGAAAACTCGGGAAGGATCCGCTGCTCGATCTTGGCATGCGCCTCGGCGAGGCAAGTGGTGCTGCGGTCGCGTTGGGAATCGTCAAGTCAGCCGCAGCCGTTCACAATGGAATGGCGACGTTCCAGGAGGCCGGCGTATCCGACACGACGGTGTAGCCGATTGGGCACCGCTACCGGAAACGGCCGCTGCGAGAAGGCTGCCTCAACGCGCGGGCAGCAGACCAAAAATGCCCGAACGCGAGATCTTGGGCAGCATGGCGCAACTTTCCAGAAGCTCGACATCCATCGGATTGCCGTCGAACAATCCGAAAAGGCTCCGCTGTTGCTCAAGCGGCCACAACACGGATCGCCCATCGAGCTTATAGCTGTAGCCCGGCCCAAGCCTTGGAGATAGGCGAAGATTATATGCGCGAGCCTCGATGCGCAGATATGTCGACAATTCGCGCGTCAGAACCTCAACGCCCATCCAGCCCGCAACCTCCATAAAGAGAGCATCGAGAAGCCGGTCGTTTGCGATGTGATCCTTGACGGATTCGTCGAGGTCCCGCCCCATTGTCAGAATGAAAACAACGACCTTCGAAGTTCCGTTCAAAAAACGCTGGAAAGCTTCGTTCTCGAAGACGGTGCCGTCCGCAAGTTCAAGCGTGCGACCGCAGCATTGATTGACGTCGACTTCACGAAAATAAGCACAGGGCTTCGAGACCTCCTCCGTTTCTCTCGCAGCTTTAGCGGCTGCTCGTGCGATCACGGGGCGGACGGCCGAAAGATCCCGATACCCCTGCACTCTAAGAATCTTCGCTTCATCGACCTTGATGCGGTCCAATTTCATGGTCGCGAAGCCGCGGCAAGTTCGCGAAACGTTCAATGATGAGACTCCGGCACGTCCTGGCCTATTTCGATACAGCGGCGATCTCATCGAAGGTGTCTTCCAGCTCCTTCGCAACCGTTCTGGCGACATCATCTGCGCTGCCGTCCCGCATCGCAGGCCGCCCCCGCCGCCAGCCCTCCAGATAGGCATCGGTCCCTGCCAGCTTTCGGCGCATAGCGACACGATCGATCAATTCCTGGAAACGAGCGCTCAACTGATGTTTATGACGATTTCCCTCGTCGTCCGTCGCTTCCACCACGGACGGGATCTCATGCCAATAGAGGATCCGAAAGCGGGCCATTCCATCGTCTCCGACTGCCGACGCCGCATCGATCAACCCCAGTAGGATCGACTTATCGGGTGTCGCTCAAGCGTTTAACGATTCTTTAAGATCCAGACGATATCCTATGTCAACCTCGGACATACGAGAGACATAGTTCCTGGTGTAAAGACATCGCCAATCCGCAATAGCCTCCCTGACGTTGTGATGCCTCCCTGCACACTTGGTCGCTGGAAAGCCAGCGACTTTTTTTTAGGTTCCCAGACGAGCCCATACGATCCGGCAGAGCCACGAAACGTCGCTCAAAGGAAGCGTCAACCTCGCTTCGTCGGCGCTGAAACATTCAAGTTCAATGCGCTGCGCACTTCGGCGGGAGAGAATTCCTGCCTGTAGAACATCTGCCGTCGTCCTGATGATAACACGGTCACCACGCCGTACACTTGCGCCGGGTGATATAACGAGAACGTCGCCGTCTCGATAGGCCGGAAGCAGCTGATCTCCCTGGATTTCGAGTGCGAAGGTGTGCTTGTCGCCGATAGCCGGGAAGTCGATCTCATCCCACGCAGATCCCGTCGGAAAACCGGACTCGTCGAAGAGGTCAGCTCTGGCAGCATCTTTGAAGCCGATGCACGGGAGGCGTTTGGAAGGCATGCCTTGTTCGCCCCAAGTGTCATCCGCCATCAATGTGACGAAGGACTCCAGCGACGTACTGGTCGCGGCCAGAATTTTTGCCAGGCTTTCGGTGCTGGGCCAGCGCGGCTTGGCCTGATTCGTATGTCTCTTGCTCTTGTTGAAAGTCGTCGGATCAAGTCCGGCCTCACGAGCCAAACGCGATGCGGACCAGCCTTTCTGCTGTGCCAATTTATCGATACCAGCCCAAACCTGTGGATGTGTAAACAAAGGATATAACTCCCAATGTCTCGCCTTCATTCCCCGCACCATAGGAACCCTGTCGCACAACGTCATTAGGAACATTTTCTTTCTAAAGTTGATTTTTATCCTTGCTTGGCGTAGATTGCCAGTCTTCCATACGCCCATCTCCAGCAAGCCGAGGACGAGGTGATAAAAGACTCGCTCGACGTTGGCGGTCTCAATGACGTCTCTGAGGATTACGCTCACGCACGCGAGGCGGCCATCCTCGTATTCGTCGATCGGACCGAATGCACTTCACTTCGGTGGCTTAAACGCGGATTTCGTCACTGCTTCGCCGCCATCCGCTTCAGTGATCATTGGATCATCTGCGATCCACTTAAAAGTCACATCGAATTTTCAATAGTTAAGCTACCGGTGACCTTCGATCTAGGAAGATTCTACAGGAGCCTGGGACATATCGTGCTTTCCGGACGATTAGCAGAGCCACGGGAGCAAAGACGGATCAGTCCCGAACTTCTGACCTGCGTCTCCATCGCCAAGAGGATTATAGGCCTGCGGTCGTTCTGGATCCTGACCCCATGGCAGCTGTTCCGCGCCCTTAGCGGTGTCGGACAAGGGTGGCGCCTCGTCGAATGAACTACCTCGAAGCGGCCATTCTCCTCTCCAGCTGAACGTGCCAGAAGTCTTGCGATCCGATCGACGGAAACGTCTTGACATGAATTAGAAATAGGAATATATTCTTTATATCATATGCCCAGCACTCTCGCGCTTGGGTTTCCATCTACCGTAGTTCAGACAGGAGAAGCGCCCATGGGTGAGCTCTCGGCAGAGGTCATTCTCTCGCGTTTTCGGGCCGCCCAGAGCCGACGCAGCCCCTGGGAAAGCATTTGGCAGGACTGCTACAGCTACGCTCTTCCACAGCGAGGTGCCGGCTTCGGCGCACAATTCGACCCGGCAAGAAGGCATGCCGAGCGCCTCTTCGACGGCACGGCGACCGATGCGGTGGAACAGTTGGCCGCGTCACTACTGGCACAACTGACCCCTCCCTGGTCGCAGTGGTTCGGTCTGGCCCCCGGATACGGCGTCAATGCCCTCGAGCGCGTGATCGTGTCGGAAGAGCTCGACCGTGCAACCGAGACGATTCAAGGACATTTCGACCGATCGAATTTTGCTGTCGAAATTCACCAGGCCTTCCTTGATCTGGCGACGGTCGGCAGCGCGACCATGCTCTTCGAAGAGGCACCACTCGGGAGCCTCAGTGCGTTTCGACTGACGGCGGTACCAATGTCGGAAATGCACTTCGAAGCCGGGCCCGATGACCAGATCGTCGGCCACTTTCGAAGCCGCAGCCTTCCGACGCGAACGCTTCGCAAACTGTTCCCCGAGGCGGAACTGCCGGACGAAAAGAGTGGCTGTCCCGATCGCGAACGCGAGTCTCTCCCGATCGTCGAGGCGGTCCTGCCGGAAGAGGACGGGTTCGCCTACACGGCATTGCTGCTCGACAGGCCGAACAAGCCGACCTGCCTCGCTCAAGGGCGTTTGTCCTCGTCGCCGTTCATCAGTTTTCGGTGGCTGAAAGGGGCCTCGGAGGTCTACGGACGTTCGCCCGTAATGACGGCGCTGCCGGACATCAAGACGGTTAACAAGGTTGTCGAACTCGTCCTGAAGAACGCCTCGATCGCGGTGACCGGAATCTGGCAGGCGGAAGACGACGGCGTGCTGAATCCAGCGAACATCCGCCTCGTTCCCGGCACGATCATTTCCAAGGCGGTCGGTTCCTCAGGCCTGACGCCGTTGCAAGCTCCCGGACGCTTCGACGTCTCGAATCTCATGCTCGACGATCTGCGTGGCCGTATCCGCCACACGCTGCTCGTCGATCGCCTCGGTCCGCTAGGTGGTCAGAGGATGACGGCAACCGAAATTCTGGAACGCAGCAATGAGATGTCTCGCCTTCTTGGGGCGACCTACGGCAGACTGCAGACCGAGCTTCTCACGCCGCTGGTCAGTCAGGGAATGCGCATCCTCAGACGTCGCGGCGAGATTCCCGACATCGTGCTGGACGGCCGAACGGTCACGCTCCAGTACAAGTCGCCGCTCGCCCGCGCGCAGGCCAGAGACGACGTCCAGAACACATTGATGTGGCTGGAAACCAGCGGCCAGCTCGGTCCGGAGGCCATGCAGGCCGTCGATATCCCGGCGACGACGCGCTGGCTGGGCGAACGCCTTGGCGTGCCCGGACAGCTGGTTCGCGACCTGTCGCCCATCACCGATCTGATCGGCGGACTGCCGGCAGACGATGACGAAGAGGGCTGATCACATGCAGCCTGCAGCTGCCCCCTCTCCTCTCGTCGAAGGATGGGATTGGTTTGAAACGGACGAACAGGATCCTGGTGATGGAAGGAATGACGAGCTCGTTCGATCTTTCGCACGGTGCTTCGCTGGGAAGGACGGTGACCTGATCATCGAGCATCTGCGTCGGACCGTCCTTGACCGTCGCCTGGGTCCAGCAGCCAGCGATGCTGAACTCAGGTTTCTCGAAGGCCAGCGCTCGGTCGCTGCGCATATCCTTGCCATGATCGAGCGAGGCAGGCTCTGAACGTCGGAGCGGCAGATCGATGCAATCAACGGATCGGAATCGAAATATGATCGAACAGGAACTGGTCATGGAACCCGCCGAGACCGAAAGCTCCGCCATGTCGGCCGAAGGCGAACGGAATCCTGTTGCCTCGAACGGCGCCGGTGGACCTATCGCCGAGATCGCCCAGGATCAGACGTCGAGCGTCGATGATGAGGCGTGGGAAGCGGGCACTGTGGAACGACCAACTGAGGTGCCGGAGAAGTTTTGGGATGCGGACGCAGGCGAGCTTCGGACCGATACGCTCCTGAAATCCTACCTCGAGCTCGAGAAGAAGCTCGGCAAGATGGTTCCGATGCCGAATGACCAGGACCCGAACAGTCGTCATCGTCTTCAACGAGCGCTCGGCAAGCCCGAAACGCCGGATGACTACGAGATCCAGGCACCGCATGAACTCGTCACGCCCGATCCGGTGATCAATACCAAACTTCACGAAGCGGGACTGTCTTCCGAACAAGCTCAATTGGTCTACGATCTCGCCGCCGAGCATCTCGTTCCGATGGTCGAAGAGATGAGCCGGGAAACACAGCAGCAAGCCGAACATTCACGCCTGGCGGCGCATTTCGGCGGCGAACAGAAATGGCAGACCATCGCGCCGCAGATCAAGACCTGGGCACAGGCCAATCTGCCGGAAGAAGTGTTCGACAACCTCGCGACCAGCTTCGACGGCGTTCTCGCAATTCATCAGATGATGAAGGCACGGGAGCCCAACATGATCTCTGAGGCGGCCGTCCCGTCATCGACGACCGACGAAAACCAACTCTCTCGCATGATGCGAGATCCCCGCTACTGGCGTGACCGCGATCCGACTTTCGTGGCCGAGGTCACCGCTGGATACAAGCGGCTTTTCGGATAGGCAAACCGCCGAAGCGCGATCCGCGCCACAACAATCGGAACAGTGTTAGTCAAAGGAGACGATGATGGCGAGACTCCGTAACAAGGGCCCCAGCGCAACCCGACTGGCGCGTGACGACGACAACGTCCCAATGCCGATCATGCCCTGGGGCACGACGTTCAACCTGACACCAGACGAAACCACGGCAGCACGGAACGCTTCGCCGATCTCCAACAGCTGCGGCGTGGTCAGTGTCATCGCGATCAGCGGCAGCGCGCATTTTCGGCAGGGAGACGCTTCGGTGGTCGCCACGACCGATGACCCTTTCCTTCCCGAAGGCATCTGGCACGAACTGCCTGTCTTCGAGGGCAGTGATACCAGCCACATCTCCTTCATTGCCGCAAGCGGTGCCGGCGGCATCGTGGTCCAGATCTGCGAGAGGCAATAGACGATGACGGCATTAGGCCTCCGAAGGGCGCGACGCCTGGGTCTGGAGCGACGACAGCCTCCAAGGGATTCGGACGAGCCGACACCTCCCGAGGGCGAACCCTGGTCCGATTCGACCTTCTGGAGCGATTCGACCGGATGGGTCGACTGACATCGATCTAAAAACCCAGCCAGACCGCCCAGCGGCCTGAAGCCAGGTTGCAATCCCGCAGCATCCGCATCGATTGCTGCACAGATCCTCAGTTTTGTTCTCGGACAGCGTCACGGATCACCCTCTATGGACGAGGGCCCTGCGATATGTCCCGCCTAGGCGGCGCGCAGCCGTCAGACCGCGGCCCTGATCATTCAGGAACAACCGCGCGTCGTCTCCCGCTGTAACTCAACGGAGGGACGAAAGTGTCCACCTCGATCGATCAAGCTTTCATCAAGCAGTTCGAAGAAGAAGTCCATCAAGCCTATCAGCGGATGGGCTCCAAGCTTCGCAACACTGTGCGTGTCAAGAATGGCATCGAAGGCAGCTCCACCGTCTTCCAGAAAGTCGGCAAGGGCACCGCTTCGACCAAGGCGCGTCACGGCAAGGTCCCGGTGATGAACATCGATCACACGCCGATCGAGTGCGTCCTCGAGGACTACTATGCCGGCGACTGGGTCGACCATCTCGACGAACTCAAGATCAACATCGACGAGCGTCAGGTGCTCGCCAATGCCGGCGCGTTCGCTCTCGGACGCAAGACAGACGAACTGATCATCACGGCACTTTCCGGCACGACCAATGTGGCCGGCGCCGGGACGGACGGCCTCACGAAGGCGAAGGTGCTCGAGGCGTTCGAGATCCTCGGTGACAACGATGTGCCGGACGACGGACAGCGCTATGCCGTCATCGGCTGGAAGCAGTGGTCCGAACTGCTCGACATCGAGGAGTTCGCCAATGCCGACTACGTCGGGCCTGACGAGCTTCCCTGGCGCGGCACCCAGGCCAAGCACTGGCTCGGCACCATGTGGCTTCCGCATTCCGGTCTCGAGCTCGCAACCGACGTGCGTCGCTGCTTTTGGTATCACCGCAGTGCCATCGGCCATGCCGTCGGGCAGGATGTCGTCACCGACGTGACCTGGCACGGCGATCGGGCCGCGCATTTCGTGTCGAACTCGATGAGCCAAGGTTCCTGCCTCATCGACGGCGAAGGCGTCGTCGAAATGCCCAGCCTGGAGAGCTAAGCGATGGCCTACGATTCGAACAATCTGAGTGCACTGACCTACGCCAACGGCTTCACGCTCTGGCACTACAAGACTGTCGATCTGGCCGCCGACGTCGATTCCAGCGGCTACTTCGACGAGGCTGCATCGATGCTGCGCGTCGGTGATTTCATCATGGCGAACACCGCCATCGACAGCACGATCGCCAGCGGCGTCTTCATCGTGAAATCGAATGATGGGACGGTCGTCGACGTGTCGAACATCAGCAGCTTCGGCCTCGCCAACACCGACTGAGGCGGAGCTGACAACGTCGATTGGAAAGGATGGGCGGTGTCATGCCGCCCATCCCTACCCTTCCGATTATCGGACGGATGCGACGATCTCGGTTTTCGGGACGTCCCGATCAGGAGACGATGATGTCGAGACTCGTGATGGTCGCATTGGTCGCAGCAATACTGATCGCGCGCCCCACAATGGCGGAAACAGGGATCGAAGACACCGGCTCGTCATGCCCCGGGCTTTCCGTCGGGCACTTCGAGGACCGATTTCCAGATCAGGTAAGACGGCTCACGCTGAATGACGCCATGCTCCACACATTCATCGAGCTCTGGAATGCCGGCGCGCGGCCTGCCTTGCCAGCACAACCGGAGCGGATCGTCATCTACGCGCTGCCCGGCCTGCCTCTGATCATCGGCTACCAAAAACGCCATTGCATCATCGCCTATCTCGCGGTCGACAGCACAGTTCTCTGGCGATGGCTCGGACCTCGCCTCGGATGGCGTGTCTGATCGATCCGTTTCCCCAACTCAAGCCAAGGACGCCAGATCATGCCTCTCAGCAATATCGAGCTCTGCTCAGCTGCCCTCGTGAAGCTTGGCGCTGAGAGCATTTCGTCCTTCACGGACGGCACCACCGAGTCCGACGTAGCAGGTGCTCTCTACGACATCGTTCGCGATGGCCTCCTCGCCTCGCATCCTTGGTCATTCGCCACCGCTCATGCCGAACTAGTGCCCGCACCCACCTCTCCGATTTCCGACTTCGAATTTGCGTTCGATCTTCCAACGGATTTCATCAAGGCTCTATCCGCAGGCGACGACTGCCGCAGTCGAGGCGCTCGATATCAGATTATCGGACGCGAAGTTCATACGAACTACGAGGATGTCACACTCGCCTACATCAAAAGAGCCGATGAGGCGGATTTTCCGACTTACTTCGTAACAGCTCTCGTCAATCGGCTGGCCGCCGAATTCTGCCTGCCGCTTACGGAGAACTCATCACGCTCCGATCTCCTCTTTCGGCTCGCCGAGACCGAGTTGAAGCTCGCGAAACTCATCGACAGCCAGCAGGATACGCCTCCCAAGGTCGAAGACTTCTCACTGATCGAGGCCCGCCTCGCATGACCAGAACCAACCTTCTTCAAACCAACTTCACCTCGGGCGAACTCGATCCGCGGCTGCTCGGGCGAAGCGATCTCCGATCCCAGGAGAATGGAGCCGCTCGTCTGGAGAACGTTTTTGTCGAAACGACGGGCGGCGTTCGCCGGCGATCGGGTCTCGCCTATCTGGTCACCGCGCCCGGACGCGGCCGGCTCGCAACCTTCGAGCCGAGTTCCGGCGGGACCTTTCTGTTCGTCTTTTCGAATCTGAGCGTGGATGTCTACGAAGACCAGACCCAACTCGCGACCCTGATCACTCCCTGGACCGAAAACGACGTCAAGCAGATCGCATGGGCTCAGTTCGGCGACAGCATCGTCGTTACGCACCCCGACCACCCGCCACAGCGCATCGTCAAGATCAGCAACGTCAATTGGCTCATCGAAGATCTAAACTTCGCTCAGAAAGAGTCCGGCCTATCTTGTCGGCCATTCGCCAGATTCGCAGCTGGCGACATCACCTTGGCGGCGAGCGGCGCGAGCGGAACGGTCGCACTCACAACCTCCGACGACGTTTTCGTTCCGGAACATCTCGGATCGATTTTTCGGCTCCGAGGAGATCAGATCCAGATAACCAATGTGGTCAGTGCGACGTCGGCAGACGGGTTGGTTTTGTCTCCCGGCGGCCTCTCCGATCCCAGTTCAAGCATCGATTGGGATGAGCAGGCCTTCAGTGACACGCGCGGCTGGCCGGTCACCATCTCCTTTCATCAGAACCGGATGGTCATTGGCGGATCGAGAGATCTTCCGAACGGACTCTGGATGTCACGCTCGGGGCGCTTCCTCGATTTTGATCTCGGGACGGGCTTCGATGACGAGGCCATCGCCTTTCGTCTCTCGGCTAATGACGCGCCCGCCATTCGAGCGCTCGTATCAGGGCGTCATCTGCAGATCTTCACCTCGATCGGCGAATGGATCGTTACCGGGGACCCACTCACCCCGACCAACATTCAGGTGCGTCAGCAAAGCCGTATCGGTTCACCGATCGACCGTCAGGTGTCTCCCCAGGACGTCGATGGCGCAACATTGTTCGCCGCTAGAAACGGGCGAGAAATCAGAGAGTTTCTCTTCACCGATACCGAGCAGGCCTACCAGGCACCCGATCTAGCATTGCTGGCCAGACACCTCGTTCTGGACCCGGTCGATCTCGCTTTCGATCGCCGCCGGCGCCTGTTTCTCGTCGTCATGGCGGATGGCTCTATGGCGACGATCGGCATCTATCGCAATGCGGACATCGTCGCCTGGAGTCAGCAAACGACCGATGGCGAGATTCTCTCGGTCGCCGTGACCAGCACACGAACCTTTGCTTTGGTCGAACGCGCGAATGGTGTGTTCATCGAGGAGTTGGTCGACGATCTGTTCGTCGATGCTGGTCTCGTGCTGAGCGAACCATCACCTGCATCGTCCTGGTCGGGGCTCGATCATCTTGAAGCACAGTCCGTCACCGTTCTGGCCGATGACGGCACCGTCGAGGCGGTCACTGTCTCGGCAGGTCAGATAACGCTTGCCCAGCCAGCGAGCAGCATCGCCGTCGGACTCCCCTACACCCTTATCGTCGAGCCGTTGCCGCCCGCGACCAACTCGACGGCAGGACGAACGCAAGAGCCCCTTTACCGGCCGATCAGGCTAGTGCTCAGAGTTCTCGAGACCAGCAGCCTTCGGGTCGACACCGGCACAGGACCAAGAGATCTCCTCTTCCCGGACAGCTCCAGCATCACCCCCTTCACCGGCGATCAGACACTGAGAGCTTTAGGCTGGCGGCGTGGTCCGACCGAACCTCCGTGGCGAATCGAGCAGTCGACGCCGCTCCCTTTCAACCTTTTGTCCGCAACCACAGAACTGAAGGTGAATGTGTAATGGGCGCTTTGAGCAGTCTCGCCACCGTCGGCCTCAACCTCGCTCTCGCCGATCAGGCACAGCGACGCCGGTCGCGGAGCATCAACGCTGAACGTGACGAGCGGATCGGAACGATCGAGCGGAGGAATGCCGAAGAACAGCGGAAGATCGCCGAACGCCTTCGAAGGCAGCTTGCCATCCAGCGAGCGCGTGCCGGCGCTGCCGGCGTCGGCGGAAGCGCATCCTCGAATGCCGTTCTTCGAGGTCTGATCGAAGAAGCCTCGGTGGCCGAGCAGGCGCAACGCCAAGAGGCGTCGCAGGCGATCTCCAGCATCTCTCGGGGTGCCAGGAATGCCAGACGCAACAACCTTCTCGACCTGGCCGGCACCTCCGCAAGACAGGGCCTTTCTCTCCTCGGCACAAATTCGAGATCGTCGCTGTTCGACCTCTAGGACCCTGCCCAGGCAGCTGGTGATGTCGGTGCGTGTCGATGAACGATGTCTCTCCTCCGATGCGAGCATCGACGTCGTCGCGTTCCGGCCGCCATTCGAGAAAAGGAAGCGTCACCGTCGTCCGCCCGAACCGTCGATCCGGGCAGCGACGTCCAACTCATCGGTTCACCACTCCAGGGCCTGATGACTATGCACAGCCGCGATACGGACCGACCTGCGACATCGCTCAGCTTTCAGCAGTTCGTATGGCTCTGGAACCGCAGTCAGGGCCTGGAGACCCCGCGCCTCCACCTCGAAATCGCGACCTGGCTAGACAGGAAGTGGAGGTCCGGCGACCGGCGTCTGCTTCTGCTCTGCTTCCGTAGCGCCGGCAAGTCGACGCTCATAGGACAGTTCTGCGCGTGGCTGCTGCTGGTGCGCCCTGATCTCCGCATTCTCGTACTCTCTGCAGAATACGACCTCGCCAAGAAGATGGTGAGAAACGTCAAGAATATCGTCGAACGACATCCGCTGACCAACGACCTCGTGCCGGATCGAACTCTTCAATGGGCCTCCGATCAATTCACTGTCAGGCGCAAACTGACACTTCGTGATCCATCGCTTCTTGCACGGGGCATGAGTTCCAACATCACCGGATCACGGGCAGATGTGGTGATCTGTGATGACGTCGAGGTGCCGAACACCTGCCGCACGCCGGCGAAACGAGAAGAACTGCGCGAGCGTCTTCACGAGATAAGCTACGTCCTCGTGCCGGGTGGGCTTCAACTCTATGCCGGTACGCCCCATAGCCTGCACTCCATCTATTCCGAACATCCTTCGCGTCTTGAGGAAGCGATCTTTCTCGATGGCTTTCAGCGCCTGGTCATTCCTCTGCTCGATGACCACGGCCGCAGTCGCTGGCCCGAGCGGTTTCCGGAGCACTGCATCGACGACCTGAAGCGTCAAACCGGGCCGATGAAATTTCAAAGTCAGATGATGCTTAAGCCGTCCGAAGACGATGACGTCAGGCTCGATCCCAAGAAGCTGATCCAATATGAGGGAGAGCTTGTCTGCAGGGAAAGCAACGGCCAGGCAATCCTCACGATCGGCGGGCGGCGGATGGTTTCGGTCACAAGTTGGTGGGACCCATCCTACGGGGCACCGGACAAAGGCGACGCAAGCGTCGTAGCCGCCGTGTTCGCCGACGACGACGGCGGCTATTGGCTGCATGACATGCGCTACATCGTTCACGATCCGGACAGCCGCCACGACGTCGACGAAGCGACTCAGCTATGCCGCCAAGTCGTCGCCTTCGCACACGACCTTCTTCTGCCGTCGCTAACAATCGAGACGAACGGCCTGGGACGGTTCCTCCCCGCCATTCTTCGACGCGAGTTCCAAGTGAAAGGGTTCGGCTGCAGCGTTCTCGAACATGTCTCGCATCGCAACAAGGACCAGCGAATCCTGGATGCCTTCGATCCGATGCTGGCAGCAGGGGCGCTGAGGGCTCATGCCAGGATCTGGCAGACCCCATTCATCGACGAAATGCGTGATTGGCGACCCGGCCGACATGGACGGGACGACGGTCTCGACGCCGTCAGCGCCTGCATTCTTGCCGAGCCCGTCAGGCTGCGGCGAGCGCCACGGATGGGCACGACGACCTGGCGCCATCCCCCCATCAACCACGCTCTCGAAGTCGACTTTGCGCCCTGAAACCGAGACACGACGACATGACGAAGTGATCCCTACGTTCCCGATCGAAATGTCCCTTTCCCCGCCCGAGCGCCAACCTTGCGAGGATTGATAATCATGACTGCTGACATCTCCACGGTCGACAAAGCTGACAAGAAGGTCATCGACTTCGAAGCTGCAGCGACCAGGATCACTACCGACCGTATCGCCGCCGCCCTCGTCCATCTTGCCGGCAACGAGAACATTCGTGTGATCGAAGCCATGGCCTCGACGATCGTGAACGCCTTGAAATCAAGTTCGGAGGCCAGTCATCCCTTCGTTTTCGGACGGACGCGCCTGCTTCGCTATCCAAGCAAGATATCCACTGACGAGACCCCGAAAACAGCGGCGTTCAGGCGGATCGCCAGGCGAGCTCTGAGCGAAACGCTCAACGATCCGACACGTGGCGCGACGGCGTTTCACCGCATCGACACCACACCGGACTGGTCGCAGAACCTGCTTCCAGTCGCAGTTTTCGGATCGTTTCTCTTCTACCGCGTGTGATCGGTCAGGCGGCTTTTTCGGAGAGAGCCGTCATCGCAGCCTCCAGCGATTGTTCGATGATGTCGAGCCCCTCCTCCAGCAGTTCGTCGGTGATGGTGAGCGGCGGCAGCAGGCGGACGACATTGGCCCGCGTGCCGCAGGAAAGGAGGATCAACCCGCGATCCTCCGCTTCCTGAACCACGGTCGCGGTCAGGTCAGGCGCTGGGCTCCTGCTCTCCCGATCGAGGACCAGCTCAAAGGCCATCATCGCACCGAGCCCGCGGACGTCACCGATCGCCTCCATCCCCTGGCGGGCGGCGATCTCGTCGAGCCGGTGCCGGATGCGTGCACCGATCTCGATCGCGCGCGCGCAAAGACTTTCCTCTTCGATCACGTCGAGCACCGCATGGGCGGCGGCGATGCCGAGTGGGTTGCCGGCATAGGTGCCGCCCAGCCCGCCCGGATGGGCCGCCGCCATCACGTCTGCCCTGCCGACCACCGCCGAAAGGGGAAAACCGCCGGCCAATCCCTTGGCGAAGGTGACGATGTCCGGCGCGACGCCGGCATGTTCGATCGACAGCATCTTGCCGGTCCGCGCCATGCCAGCCTGAACCTCATCGACGATCAGAAGAATGCCGTGACGGTCAGCGATCTCGCGAAGGGCACGCAGAAAGGCCACGGGCGCCACGTTGAAGCCGCCCTCGCCCTGAACCGGTTCGACGATGAAGGCCGCGACCCGCTCTGCGTCGACGTCGCCGGCGAACAGGCGTTCGAGCCCGCCAATAGCATCCTCGACCGACAGGCCATGATAGTCATGGGGGAACGGCGCGTGAAAAATGTCTGCAGGAAACGGTCCGAAATTCTTTTTGTAAGGCATCACCTTGCCGGTAAGCGCCATGCCCATCAGCGTGCGGCCGTGAAAGGCTCCGGAAAAAGCGACGACGGCCGGCCGGCCGGTGGCGGCGCGGGCGATCTTGACGGCATTCTCGACCGCCTCCGCTCCGGTCGTCGCCAGCATCGTACGGTTCTCGGCGCCTGTCGGCACCAGGTCGTTCAGCCGTTCGGCCAGCCGGATATAGCTCTCATAAGGCGCCACGTGGAAGCAGGTGTGGGTGAATGAGTCCGCCTGTTCGGCAACTGCCGCCATGACCTTCGGATGCCGATGGCCTGTATTGTTGACCGCGATGCCAACGGCGAAATCGATAAAGCGGCGGCCGTCGACGTCCCACAGTTCGGCGTTCTCCGCCCGCGCCGCATAAATAGCCTTGGAGGCGACACCAGGTGCGACCGCGGCCGTCTGCCGCGCCTTCAGAGATTCCGTGTTGCTCATGACTCGACTCCGACAATTTCGCCAGCCAGGACCGTAGCATCGCTCAAAATTTTGAGCAACGATTTGTTCAAAATTTTGAGCGATCAAAGATAAGGCGGCGTGCAGGCCGAGATCACTACCGCGGCATCGTTCGAACGATTGCGGAAGCGATGGGGAACGCGGCTGTCGAACAAATAGGAGTCGCCGGCCTTCAAAATCCGGACTTCACTGCCGACCATGATCTCGATCTCGCCGGCGACCACGATTCCCCCTTCGGTGGACAGATGCTGAAGATAGGTTTCACCTGTGTCGGCACCGGGCTCATAGGTTTCATGCAGGATCTGCAGATTATGAGCCCGCGCGTCGCCGACCTGTTTGAGGCTGAGTTTGCCAAACGGCCCTTCTCCGTCTGATGCCCATAGTTTCGAAGTCAGATCGACCAGATCGGCACCGCCGAAAAATGGCCCTTCGGGAGCAGGCCGCTCAGGCTCGAAGAAATCGGCGAGACTGACGCCGAGCCCTCCCAGAATCTTGCGAAGTGTCGAGACGGAAGGACTCGATTTGTTCTGTTCCAGGATCGAGATCTGAGCGTGGGGTACGCCAGCACGCTCGGCGAGCTGACGTTGGCTCAAGCCACCGCCGACGCGCATCGCCTTCAATCGGGCTCCCATGTCGAACTCGTCTTCCGGAATCTGAATCGACAACGCTTTTCCTTGAGCTGCCAGGATCAATCGCTCAATATTCTATCCAAATCGACGACGTGAAACCAGCTCTTTCGCGATCAGCCCGTCACCGCCTGCTGAGCTGCTGCTGTCCCGCCGTCGGGATCGGAAGCCATCTCCAAAGCGCCGGATGTATCCCCGACGTCGGGGCCAGCAATCCCATCCAAGGCCTGCTCGTCGACGACCGGCTCACCGCTGAACGACGCACGAGGCGGCTTTGCCAGCGGCCCGAGAGACTGCAGATAGCCGTGGTCGAAGCGCGCGCGGTCATAGACGCTGAAATCGGTTTCGCAGTCGCGGAAGCTTTTCAGAGGCTGGCCCATATTGCGGAGGCCGCGCTCGCGCTGACGACGCACGAGGCCCAGATCCGCCTCGACCGGAATCAATTCGTCCGACACGCCGGCATGATGAAGAACCAAACCCGAGGGGTCGACCACGATCGACTGGCCGTTGCCGCCGGCCCCCGTCCCATTGATATGATAGACATAGCTTTGGAACATGGCCGCCGAGGCGCGTGCGATCACCAGATCCATCTCGCGATCGACGAAATGGGCCAGCACAGGATTGAGGATCACCTCGGCGCCCAACGACGTGAGAGTGCGGGTGATCTCCGGGAACCAGACGTCATAGCAGATCATCACTCCGAATCTGCCGACGTTGGGCACGTCGAACACACAGAAGTCCTGACCCGGCGCAGTCTCGTTCTCATAAGGCGTGAACGGAAACATCTTGCGATAGCGGGTCACGATGCCGCCATCTGGATCGAGCACGGGCGTGGTGTTGTAGATGACGCCGTCCGCTTTCTCAAAAAAGGACCCACCGACAATCCAGACTTTGTGCCGCCTGGCCATCTCGGCCAGCGCATTCTCATAGGCACCGCCCGCCGGCTCAGCACTCGTCGGCTGCGGTCCATGGGCACAGAGCTCGCTGAACACGACCATCTCGGTCCAGGGATAAAGATGCATCTGCAGATTGAGCCGCTGGCGCATCAGATCAGTATTGTCATGCATGCCGACGTGCATCTGGATGCCGGCGATCGCAAGGTGACTCATGATTCACACCCTTCCATTGGCTGCGCGGCGACACCATCCACGCTGCCCAGTTTTCTCATCTTCCCTGAGATTTGCATCTTCCCTGATTTGCATCATTCCGAGCTTCAACATCCAATCCGCGGTCAAGCCAACAAAACCAACTCCACCAGCATCAGTCGCAACCCTTTTGCCATAGCGCGAAAGCGCATGGTCATGGCCGATCAGGCACCACTGTTTGGGAGGATCGTACAAGCTGAAGACCCCAGGCTTGCTGCCGAGCCGGACACGCCCCCCGAAAGACGCCGAAAAGTGGTTGTCAACATGTGTTTCCGATTATCCACAAACTGGTCCGTGGACCGCGGCGTTCGATCAGACCTCCGATCAGTACCATTTGGCCGAGGCCAGATCCGGCGGCGGCACCACCGCCATGTCCGGTGCCGGCGGCACGCTCTTGAACTCGGCCTTGATCGCCGCATTCCAACGTTTGGCGCGCTCGGTCAGTTCGCGCGCCTGTGTCTGCATCCGTCCGCGCGCGAAAAGCACGCCCTGATCAGCGCCGTGATAACAATATTCGCCGGCGTCATAGACGCGGATGTAGAAGGCTTCGGCCTCGTCGCTGACGCTGGTGATGTTGATCGATGGCCTGACGAAGGTCGCGGAATTGCCTTCGTCGTTCAGACGCCAGATGCCGGAACGCGGCGATTTTGTGATCAGTTCCACCTTATCCTCAGTCTGTTTCAGGATTAGCTGAGTCCAGTGATCGTAGTGACGCCAGCGATCTTGAATTTCCTGAAGATCGATGTCGTAGTCCACATCGAGATATTCAAGGAGGTGGAACAAAAATAGCGGACAACCACCATAGGTTGTGGTGATCAGATTGGTGGGCGGCGAAGCGCCACTGATCCGCGGATTGAGCTCACCGAGATAGACGTCGTCACTGTCAGTATCGAGGAGAAAATCGAGGCAGAACACGCCTTTATAACCCTCGGCCCAGAGGCGATCGCCGAACTTGCGGGCCATCTCCTGCACCTTTTCAGGCACGCCATCGGGCAGCACATGCGGCGAGCAATCATTGCCGCACCAGCCGCCTTTGTAGGGCGTGATCTCCTCGAAGCCAGTGATGTCCGTCATGACCGGACCGACCAGTGTCCCGTGGCGTGTAGCACACCCCTCGACCGTGCCCGGCAGATGATTGATGCGCTTCATCACCTTCAGGTCCTGGTCGACAATTTTGGCACTAAAGCGGTCCCAGTCCTCCTCCGACTTGATGAAGAAGGTGGTACGTCCGCTGTCGCCGTAAGGAGTCTGAACCACGAGGTCCTTACCGAGCTTGGCTTTCTTCGCAACCCTGAGCAGCGCCTTATAGGAGTCCGCCCGGCCAAGCGTGTTGGGCGCGCTCGGCACACCGGCATCGTTGCCGATCCGCGTGGTCTCGATCTTGCTGTCCAGACGGGTGCGAAGTTCGGACGAAGGCAGCGCGATATCGAGACCGACATCCTCGCAAAGTCGTTCCGTCTCCTCGTCGAACATCACAAACAGTGCCTTGCCGCGTGGTTTTTCTTTGACCCTCGCGCGAAATTCCGGATGATCGATCAGATAGTTGGCGACATCTTCCATCGAACGGAACTCGACCGGCCCCTGACGCTTGGGGATGAAACAGCGCGGATGATCGCCGGCGAAGCTGTCGAAATAGTTCACATATTCGAGCGATCCCACCCAGCGCGCCATGCCTAGGAGGCTGAAGGCCGTCGGCGAAATGATGTAGATCGGTGTTTTATTACTGCGAAGATAACGGAAGATCTCCGACAGGCCGTTGAGCTTGGTCTTTTTCTTCTTCGACATGTTCGTTTCCTCGCCGTTACCTGGATCCGGGCCTTTCGAAATCGCTGTTGGAGCACATCTTCGGCTCCTGGTGAAATCGTTTCAAGCCGCCCGTTCGACCTGCGCTCTGACTGCCATCTCACCGTCACCCGTCTCGTCTTCTTTGCTAACGTCGACACATCATGTATCATATTGTAATTGCAGTGACTGCTGCAGGCAACATCATGGGCCAAGATATGATCCTGGGGGTGAGCATGACCGTCACCCAGGCGGATCTGCCTTTTCTTCGCGCCGCCGGACGATTGGGAGATTATCCGGTGGTCTATCGCGTCGAGCGGCACCAGCAGGGCGGCGGTTTCGGGGATCAGGACAGATGGCCGTTGGCTTGGGGCGTTCTGGTGTATGTCGATGGCCTGCTCGTCCGAATCAACAGCGCCCGCGGTCGTGGCCGGGAATGGAACAGCCTGGATCGCCTGGAGCCCTGGCTGCGTGCTCAGGGGTTTCGCTATTGGTGGATGCGCAACGACCTCGAAACCCTCGACCTTCCCGATCAGATCGATGGCGAGACTGACACGGAAGCGTGAATGTCCCCCCCCTGGGCCCCTTGCAGTTGCCGTCAGCTGCTGCCGAGAGAAGCAGACTTTTCCCGGTTGCGATCGAATCTTGCGATATCACGGCCATGGCGATTTGGAGAGGTCTGAGGAGACCGCCAACCAGCGCCCCCACGGTTGCCCATGATTGGCTCTATCGGCTCACTGAGAAGAACGGTTCGAAGCATCGGACTGTCGGGAGGCTCCGCGAGCTGCAATAACGTAAAATCGGCATATCGGGCAGTTGCGTCCGCGGTGTAGCCATGTCTACATGGTGACGTGGGGGAGAGAGCCATGGTGGATCATGACGATCAGCTTCGAATCAGCATCGCCTCCTCCTGTTTCCCTTTTCCCAAGACGTTAGTCGACGTTCCGGTCGCGACATCTCAATGGAAGTGCATTACGCTCGTTCACGTGAGACCGCTTGAATTCGGAGCGCCACCTAGCGGGGCTGGACCGTGAAGATCGCGATCTATCAGGGTGCCAAGACTCCGGCCGAGCCATCGGGTAATCTGGACAGACTGGTCGAGGCGGCGGATGAAGCACGGGCTGGTGGCGCCCGGCTCGTCATCCTGCCGGAGATGTTTCTGACCGGCTACAATATCGGCAGTGATGCTATCGCGAGGCTCGCAGAGCCGGTCGACGGCGCTTCCGCGACCCGCGCCGCCGAGATCGCTCGGGAAGCCGGGATCGCCCTCCTCTACGGCTATCCCGAGCGCGGTCCGAAAGGCGAAATCTTCAACGCTGCGATCCTGATCGATCGGGACGGCCGAACGCTCGCCAATCATCGAAAGACCCATCTCTTCGGCGATATCGACAAAAGTGCCTTCGATCCCGGTCAGGGGCCTCCGACCGTCGCCGAGCTCGACGGCCTCAAGCTCGGCGTCCTCATCTGCTACGATGTCGAGTTTCCGGAGAACGTGCGCCTGCTCGCGCTTGCCGGCGTCGATTTGGTGGCCGTGCCGACGGCCTTGATGAAGCCCTACGAATTCGTCGCGCGCAGCCTCGTGCCGTCGCGCGCCTTCGAGAATCAGGTCTTCCTCGCCTATGCCAATCGCTGCGGCAGCGAGCGTGAACTGGATTACTACGGGCTGAGCTGTATCGTCGGTCCGGACGGCGTGGATCTTGCCCGCGCCGGCCTCGGCGAGGAACTGGTCATCACCGAGCTCGACGCCGAACGCCTCGCCAGGTCGCGCGCGCTCAACACCTATCTACGCGACCGCCGCCCGGCGCTCTATGCACCGCTCACCGAACCGAACGACAAGAAAACCGACCGAGGAATGCCGACATGACAGCGCCCCATCAGCCCGTCACCGGGGAACAGGCCGACAAGCGCCCTGTCACCATCTTCGGCCCGGATTTTCCATTTCCATTCGACGACTGGATCAGCCACCCCGCCGGCCTCGGCAAACTGCCCGCCGAACGCCACGGCACGGAGGTCGCGATCATCGGTGCCGGCATGGCGGGCGTTACCGCAGCCTACGAGCTGATGAGGCTCGGCCTGAAGCCGGTGGTCTACGAATCGAGGCGGCTCGGCGGCAGGCTGCATTCCGAGCCGTTCAAGTCAGCGGAAGGCGTGGTCGCCGAACTCGGCGGCATGCGCTTTCCCCGCTCCTCGACCTCGTTCTACCGCTATCTCGACATGTTCGGCCTCGAAACCCGCCCGTTTCCCAATCCCCTGTCGCCAGCCACGCCGAGCACGGTCGTCGATCTCGAAGGCGAGCCGGTCTATGTCGAGACGATGGACGATCTGCCGCCGCTGCTGCGCGAAGTCGGCGAAGCTTGGCACGAAGCACTCGAAGATGGCGCCAGCTTCGGCGCCATGCAGGCGGCGATCCGTGCGCGCGACGTCGCGCGCATCAAGGAGATCTGGAACAAGCTCGTGCCGATCTGGGACGACCGCACCTTCTACGGCTTCATCGCCACCTCGAAGGCATTCCAGAAGCGCAGCTTTCGCCACCTCGAAGTCTTCGGCCAGGTCGGCTTCGGCACCGGCGGCTGGGACACCGACTTCCCGAACTCCATGCTCGAAATCCTGCGCGTGGTCTACACCGACTGCGACGAGGACCAGCATTTCGTGGTCGGTGGCGTCGAGCAGGTGCCGAGACGACTCTGGCAGCACAGCCCCGACAAGATGGTGCACTGGCCGCAAGAAACGTCCTTGAGCGGTTTGCATTCGGGCGCTCCTCGCCCCGGCGTTGCGAGGCTCGAGCGCACCGCGGACGGCAAGATCGCCGTCATCGACAATTGGGGGTCAAGGCGATCCTTCGACGCCGCCCTCGTCACTTGCCAGAGCTGGCTGCTCACGACCGCGATCGAGTGCGACGAGCGCCTGTTCTCGCAGAAGATGTGGATGTCGCTGGATCGCACGCGCTACATGCAGTCGTCGAAAACCTTCGTGATGGTCGATCGCCCCTTCTGGAAAGACAAGGATCCCGTCACCGGTCGGGACGCGATGAGCATGACGCTCACCGACCGGCTCACCCGAGGCACCTACCTGTTCGATCTCGGCGACGACAAGCCTGGCGTCATCTGCCTCTCCTATGCCTGGATGAGCGATGCGCTCAAGATGCTGCCGCTGCCGGTGGAAAAGCGCGTGCAGCTCGCTCTCGACGCGCTTCAGCAGATCTACCCGACAGTGGATCTCAAGGGCCACGTCATCGGCGATCCGATAACCGTTTCCTGGGAGGACGACCCGAATTTTCTAGGGGCGTTCAAGGGCGCGCTTCCCGGACACTATCGTTACAACCACCGCATGTATTGCCACTTCATGCAGGATGATCTGCCGCCCGAACAGCGAGGGATTTTCATGGCCGGCGACGACGTCGGCTGGATTCCGGGCTGGGTCGAGGGTGCGGTTCAGACCTCGCTCAACGCGGTCTGGGGCATCGTCCGCCATCTCGGCGGCGAGACGCACAAGAATAATCCCGGCCCAGGCGATCGCTTCGGGGAGCTCGCGCCGATCGAACTGCCGGATACATAAAAGCGCCGCATTGAACGCAGCAGAAGAGCGGGTCAGCGGCGATCAGGGAGGGCGAACGATGAACCACCTTGGTGACGTGATCCGACGACGCCTGCGATCCTATTTCGTCCTCGTTCTGGCCGGCATCGTCCTGGCCGCACAGAGCTGGACGGCGACCGCACAGGAAGGCGAAGGCCTGTCGATCGAGCCACCGTCGGTGATCCTCAGGGACGTGCCTTTCGAGGTGGCGGTCAAAGACCCGTCGGGACAGATCGGTGACGGCGGCGCGTTCGAGCTTCGGGTCGGCGAGCAGGTCTTCCCTGGCGTCATGGAAGGTGGCCAAGCCACGGTCGAAGGCGTTCTCACGTCCGATCCCGAGGCGAGCTTCATCCTCTTCGATACCGGCGGCGCCGAGCTCGCGACCGCGTCCGGCGGCACGCTGCCCGGCTGGACGGCGGTGCTGCCTGCGCTGATCGCGATCGTGATTGCCCTCGCCCTTCGCCAGGTGATCCCTGCCCTGTTTCTCGGCATCTGGATCGGCGGCGCGCTGGTCTACGGCTTCTCGCTGAGCGGCATCTGGAACGGCTTTCTCGACACCGTCTCCACCTATGTGCTGAACGCGCTCAACGACAGCGGCCATCTTTCAGTCATTCTCTTTTCACTACTGATCGGCGGCATGGTCGGAATCATCTCGAAGAACGGCGGCACCCGCGGAATCGTAAATGCCGTGATCGGATGGGCAAGTTCGCCGAAACGCGGCCAGCTCACCACCTCCGTCCTCGGCGTCGCGATCTTCTTCGACGACTACGCCAACACGCTAATCGTCGGCAACACCATGCGCCCGATTACCGATCGTCTGCGCATCTCGCGAGAAAAACTCGCTTATATCGTGGACTCGACGGCGGCGCCGGTAGCGACGCTCGCACTAGTCACCACCTGGATCGGATTCCAGGTCGGTCTGATCGACGAGGCGGTCGGCAAGATAGAAGGCTACGACGAGTCCGCCTATTCGATTTTCCTGAACTCGATCGCCTACAACTTCTATCCGGTCCTGGCCATCTTCTTCGTGTTCCTGGTCGCCTGGACCGGACGGGATTTCGGCCCGATGGCGACTGCCGAGCATCGCGCGCGCACCACGGGCGAGGTGAGTCGGCTCGACGCCCATAGCGGTGATTCGCCCGAGGAGGAAAAGGATCGTGAGCCGCATCCCGACAAGCCCATGCGGGCGATCAACGCGGTCGCACCCGTGGTGGTTCTGGTCATCGCCACGCTTATCGGCATCTACGTCACGGGCCGTAGCGGAGCAGGTGAGGACGCCTCGCTTCGCGATATCATCGGCAATGGCGATTCCTATGCGGCGATGATCTGGGCGTCGCTGATCGCCGTCGCGGTCGCCGCGATCATGTCGCTGGCTCAGCGTATCCTCACCGTCGTCGAGGTGGTCGACGCCTGGTATGCCGGCGCCCGCTCTATGCTGCTGGCGATCGTCATTCTGACCCTCGCCTGGTCGCTCGCCGGGGTGAACGAAGTCCTGCACACAGGCGACTATCTGGTCTCGACCCTCGGCGATACGTTGTCACCGCGTATCATCCCGCTGATCGTGTTCGTCCTTTCCGGCGTCACTGCCTTCGCCACCGGTTCGAGCTGGGGCGTGATGGGGATCATGATGCCGCTGGTCATTCCGCTCTCCTGGACGGTGATGGCGAACGCCGGTATGAACGAGGCGGGCGAGGGTCTCTATCTCTTCTACGCCTCGGTTTCGGCCGTGCTGGCCGGCGCCGTCTGGGGCGATCACTGCTCGCCGATCTCCGACACCACCATCCTCTCATCGCTTGCCACGGGATGCGATCACATCGACCATGTGCGCACGCAGATCCCCTACGCCGTCCTCGTCGGCGCGGTGGCGATGGGCCTGGGACTTCTACCGGCAAGCTATGGCGTGCCCTGGTGGATTGTGCTGCCGGTCGGCGTGGTTGCGCTCGTAGGTGTCTTGAGGCTGATCGGCACGCGCGCCGACGACGCCCCTGCGACATCGAGCGAAAGCCAGCTTTCGTCTCGCACCGTCTGATGCTCCATGCAGTCCGTTTCGGCATCTCTGAAACGGACTCCTCATCGAGAGGTAATCGTCATGCAGAACGTCCTGGTGCCCATCGATCTCACCCATGAGGGATCGTGGGATACGGTTCTCGAGCAGGCCGTCGACTTTGCGCGCCGAGGCGGCACGCTGCACTTTCTGACTGTGGTGCACGAAATCGCGGCGGCCGGTCTTCCCGGCAGGAACGACTTCGGTGTCGAGGTGCCAAGCCTTGAGGAGTACAATGCCAAAATCAAAGAAGTAGCGCAGAAGCGGCTGGCCGACCTGATCGCGCAGCACGTTCCGGGCGACATCAAAACCACGATCAGAGTGGAGACGGGCCGCGTCCATCAAGCAATCCTGAAAGCCGCCGAGGAGGTCGAGGCCGACATGATCGTCATGGGCGCTCGACCGCCTTCACTGACCTCCTATTTCCTGGGCATCACCGCCGAACGGGTTGCTCATCAGGCGGCCTGCTCCGTGTGCATTGTTCGATCCAAACGCTAACACTCCATCCGATCCGTGGACACGACGATCGCTTGGCTCGAGCGTAGAACTCAAAACACATCTCCATCCTGTTATAGCAGCGTCAACGGTCTGTTGCGGGGATGTCATGAACGGCTGTTTAGCTGCGCTCCATGAATACATCTGCTGACACCCCGGCAGGTCTCCGATCTCCAGCGGGGAGTCGGCCATGACCGTTCCTCCGCTCGCTCCGGGCCGGCTTTGATATCGCGCGGAGATCGGCGAGGCCGTCCATCGAAATCGCGCGGCGATCAGAGCGGGCCTTCTGGAGCGACTGTTCTCCTTAGCGTTCAGCGGGCTCGTCTATCCGCAGATCTGGGAAGACCCCATACTCGATCTCGAAGTACTGGAGCTTCAGCCGGACAGTCACCTGATCACCATCGCATCCGGCGACTGCAACGTTCTTTCCTATCTCACGGCAGGGTCGGCGACAATCACCGCCGTCGACCTCAACCACGCTCATATCGCCCTGAACGAACTGAAGCTCGTCGCCCTTCGCCACCTGCCGACCGTCCACGACTTCCGTCCTGTCTTTCTGGAAGCGGACCGAACCTAAAACGTCGATCTCTACGACCGGTTCCTGGGGCCCAGGGTGAGTGCGTCCTCCCGCGCCTATTGGCAGGCGTCGGGCTGGGGCAACCAAGACGAACGCTTCCGCGACCTATCGCGCTCTTTGCTGGACGTGTCGCGATCGAGAAGAGCCTGCCTGACTTTCTCAACCTCGATCTGCCCGGTTCAAAGGTGGTGGTCGGCGGCAGGCCGATGCTCGACGAACTGAAGAGCCACTACCCCAAGGTTCGCTTCACCGGCTATCTCCGGGGCGAAGAACTCGCCAGCACCATGGCCTCGGCCGACGTGTTCGTCTTCCCAGCCGGACCGACACCTTCGGCCTGGTCATGGTCGAGGCTCTCGCCTCCGGCGTGCCCGTCGCCGCCTACGACGCGCCTGGCCCAAGAGACATCATGATTCCCGGAGAAGTCGGCATGATCGGCGAGGATCTGGGCGCGTCCGTGGTACAGGCCCTCGACTGCTCGCCGGCGCGTTACCGCGCCCATGCTATGACCTTCTCCTGGCAGCGTGCGGCAACGCAGTTCGAGAACTATCTGGCGCCGATCGAGCCCGCGCTCCATCGTCGGCCCTCACGACCTCCTGCCGCCCGACCGCATCGAGCAGACGCCGCCTCACCCGTTCTGGCGCGATCGAAATAGCCGATGCGAGAATTGAAGCTTTTTGCTATTTATATAATTATCAAAATATAAAAATGATGGTATCAGCCACAGCTTTCGCGTCGATCACAGATACCTTGAGCAGCACCTGTCCCGTAGCCACCTCGATGTTCATCTTCTGCCAGATCGTCGAAGCCGCCCTCGCAGCCTTCTGCATCACCTGGCTGCTGAACCCCAGGCAGGCACGGGAAGCACTCACCGCTGCTGATTGATGGCCTCTGGCAACACCCGTCTGGCCCGGCTTGCCGTAGACGGACTATCCTGCTGTCATCCGTGATCCGGCCATAAGTCAACGAAGATGGGAATCCGTCTTGACCCGATCGAGCTATGTGGAGAAAGCAAGGCACCTCGTCCTCGTAATGGGCGATCAGCTTGACCTGCGGTCATCGGCGCTTGAAGGTGTCGACAAGGAGGCCGATGCGGTCCTGATGCTCGAAGTAAAGGACGAAGCGAGCTACGTACCGCAGCACAAGAGCAGGCTGGTCCTTTTCTTTTCGGCGATGCGTCACTTTCGAGACAATCTCGTCGGGCGTGGCTATCGCGTCCTCTACAGCGAACTCGACGATCCGAACAACCGCGGCTCGTTCGCCGACGAGATCGAGCGATGGGCGAACAAAGCTCGACCGGAAAAGTTGATCGTCATCCAGCCTGGAGATTTTCGCGTTGAACAGACGATCAGAAACACGGCCAAGAGGCTTGAGCTGTCACTCGAAGTCGAGGACGATCGACATTTCTACTGTGCGCCTCCCGAGTTCGAAGCTTTCGCCGCCGATCGGAAGAGCCTGCTTTTAGAAGCTTTCTATCGTCAGATGCGTCGAAAGCACGACATTCTGATGGAGGGCGAAGGCCCTGTCGGCGATCGCTGGAACTTCGATGAGGAGAACAGGGAAAGCTTCGGCAGAGACGGCCCACCGTCGATCAAGGCGCCGCGGAGCTTTCGTCAGGACGACATCACGAGAGCCGTGATCAAACTGGTCGAGCGAGAGTTTCCTGACAGCCCGGGATCGCTCGAGGGATTCGACTATCCGGTAAGCCGCGAGCAGGCGCGCGAAGCGCTGCGTGACTTCGTGGAACACCGGCTTCCTCGTTTCGGACGCTTTCAGGACGCCATGGCGACCGGCCGTCCCCACCTCTTTCACAGCCGCCTCTCCGCTGTCATGAACCTCCATCTGCTAGATCCTCGTGCAGCCGTCGACGCTGCGATCGAAGCCTTCGAGAAAGGTGAAGTCCCGCTCAATGCCGTCGAAGGTTTCGTCCGCCAGATCCTAGGCTGGCGTGAATATGTTCGCGGCGTCTACTGGATGCAGATGCCGGACTACGCCGAGATGAACGCCCTTGGCGCAGACCTGCCGATGCCGGCTTTCATGTGGACCGCCGAGACCGAGATGAACTGCGTCAGTCGATCGGTCGGCCAGTTGATCGACCATGCCTACGCCCATCACATTCAGCGACTGATGGTGCTCGGTCTGTTTGCCATGCTGCTCGGTGTCCGCCCCTATGACGTTCATCGCTGGCACATGTCGATGTATGCGGATGCAATCGACTGGGTTTCATTACCCAACGTCCTGGGCATGAGCCAGTATGGCGACGGCGGCATCGTCGGCAGCAAGCCCTACAGCGCAAGCGGCAACTACATCAATCGCATGAGCGATTACTGTCGAACTTGTCGCTATGATCCCAGGAAAGCGACTGGCGACAACGCATGCCCGTTCACCACGCTTTACTGGGATTTTCTGAGTCGCCATCGTCAGAAGTTCGCCGGCAATCGCCGGATGGGCTACCAGCTAAGCAATCTCGACAGAAAGGACAACGGCGAACGCCAGGCGATCAGAGATCAGGCCGATGCTCTGAAATCCGCCTTCACCGAAGAAACGTACCTGTAACTCCGAACCGGTCTGAGGGTGATCGAACGACGCCATGGCGACCAGCATCGAAAAAGAACTTTATGAACTGCTGACTGGCGACGACGAATCGCGAGTCTGCACCGACATTCCGGATGCGGCCTGCCGGGACCAGCCGCGCAATTTTATGATCCATATGGTCAGCCTCGCCGCCACCAAGACCGGCGACGGCCTGGCTGACCCGAAGCTGGTGCTTGCCTGGGTCCTGGGTGCGCTCGGCGCACCCGCCGCCGCGATCGGACTTCTGGTGCCGGTGCGCGAGTCGCTGGCCCTCCTGCCGCAGCTTCTGATCGCACCGCGCATTAGAGCGATGGCCAGAAGAAAATGGGTGTGGGTATTCGGCAGCACGTTACAGGGGATCGCCGTGCTCGCCATGGGCCATGTCGTGCTGAGCCTGGAAGGTGCTGCCGCGGGCTGGAGCATCGTTGCTCTTTTGATGATCTTCGCACTCGCGCGCAGCTGCTGCTCGGTCAGCTACAAAGACGTGCTCGGCAAGACAATCGACAAAGGACGGCGGGGAACCGCCACCGGCACGGCCGGCTCGCTCGCGGCTGCGTTGGTGCTGCTGTTCGGCGCGCTCTTGAGTTTCGGAATTCTGCCCCTCACGACCGCCTCGATCGCCGGCGTCCTATTGGTCGCGGGCGCTGTCTGGATCGCTGCCGGAGTTCTGTTTTCCATGCTCAGTGAAGAGGCGGGCGCATCGGACGGCGGCAAAGGCCTGAGCATGGTCCTCGATCAGTTCTCCTACATTCGCGAGGACCCGGATCTTCGATGGTTCCTGCTCACCCGTAGCCTTCTGATTGCCACAGCCCTGGCACCGCCGTTCATGCTGGCGCTGGCCGGCGAGGACGGCGAAAGGAGGATCGATGCGCTGGGGTCCTTCGTCATCGCCTCCGCGCTCGCCGGGATGACGGGCAGTTATGTCTGGGGTCGCCTCGCGGACCGATCCAGCCGTCAGGTTCTGATGCTCGCCGCCTTGGTCGGCGCTGTCGCGACGGGCGGAGTCGCTGTCACAACCTGGCTCGGTCTCGCGACGACATCCTTGCCGCTGGTGATGCCGGTTGCGGTGTTCGTCCTGATACTCGCCCATCAGGGAGTTCGCCTCGGCCGCTCGACCCATGTCGTCGACATGGCCGACGAAAACAGTCGTGCCGCCTATACGGCACTATCGAACTCCGTCATCGGCATGGTACTGCTGGCTGGCGGCGTTTTTGGCCTGATTGCCGAAGCCATCGGTTATGCAGGCGTTCTCGGCCTTTTTGCAACGATGTGTCTTGCAGCCGTCGCCGCGGCCGCGAAGCTGAGCGAGGTCCAGCGGCCCTGAGCTCCGCCTTCCAGCCGCATATGCGGCAAGCACCTTGCCCTCCGGTCGATCGGCGCCCGCGAGACAGCCGGCACCTCGACAATCTCCGAGGATGAAGGCAGAAACCGACCGTCGCCGCCTAAAGCTCGGTTCGGCCTCGCTCCAGCTTCTCCTCTGCCTCGTCGAGATCCGTTTGATCCGGCCTCTTCGCCGTCTGTGTACGGGCCTTATGTGGCGCCAGGCGAAGCTTCACGACGATCGGGAAATGATCTGAACCGAACGCATCCAGGCGTTCGATGCCCTCCAGCAGAAAATCGTCGGTCGCGAATACGTGATCGAGTGGCCAGCGAAGGGGCCAGTAGTTCGCATGAAAGGTACTGTAAAGCCCCCGGCCAATGCGCGGGTCGAGCATACGACTGATCCGGCGGAACATGCTGCTGGTGTGGGACCAGGCGACGTCGTTCAGGTCGCCCATCACGACCGCACTCCTGCCTTCCTCGGCAATCTCCTTCGCGATCGTGATCAATTCCGCATCGCGCGCCAGCGTTGTCGACGCTTCGCTCGGACTCGGCGGTTCGGGATGGAGTGCATAGAGCGAGATCATCCCGCCTGCAGGGAGACGCAGCTCTCCGCGAATCGATGGAATCTCGTCCTTGAGTAGAAAGCGGATCTCGGAATCGATCAGCTCGAGCCGGGACGCGAGAAACATTCCATATGTATTGTCGAGCGGATAACTGATGACGAAGGGTCGATCTGACAATTTGTTGCCGAGCCGCCTGCACCACCAATCGTCGGTCTCGAGCGCGAGCAGAACATCTGGGTCATGCCGGTCGATCAGCGAAAAAAGGCCGTCTGTCTCGCGATTATCCATCAGCACGTTCGCGACCATGATGGATAACCTTTCACCCTCCCCACCGGCCGGCGCCGCCCGCATGTCCTTCGTCCAAAGCGGCGTGTAGGGAACGATAGCCGAAAGGTGATGGACGATCGCCAGGACGAGAAGGACCGAGATTGTCAGGCCCGTCAAGTTGAGCTTGCCGGAAAGGAGAATGATCCCGAGAAGCGCGATCGACGCTGCGGCGGCGATCTGCAGTCTCGGAAAGTCGGCGGCGCGTAACCACCAGGCTTCGTATTTGCCAAGCGGCAGCAGCGTCAGCCCGAAACAGATGATAGCGAGACCGTAGGAAAGCGTGAGGAGCATGGAGGAATGATAGCGCCCTGCCGCGATACGTCACCCTCGCGGGCGGCAAAGGAGCAATAAAATGATCGTTCTCGTTGCCTTCCCTGAGCACGCCCTCGGCGGCAGATTGGATTTGACCGCGCCCTTTGATCCGCCCCATCGTCCTCTTCGCGAATAACATTGCCGTGAGATTGACACAGGTTGGCCGATTTGGGCCGACGCTCAGCATTGTCGAAGGAACTGAAAGTATCCATGCGCATTCTTTCTATGACGACCTGAAGTCCAGGACGGACAGATGGCGACATATGAAAGGGAGAAGATGATGCGTTCCTCAATCGCGATGCTCGGAGCTCTCGGTTTCGCTCTCGTCAACACCCAGGCTCTTGCTGGCGAAGTGCTCGACGGCACCGTCGACGTGATCGACGAAGACGCCAAGATGATCACGGTCGATGGCCAGGAATTCATGCTCGACGCCACCCACGAGCTCACGGATGTCGAGATCGGTGAGAAGGTGACCGTCACTTACGAGGAGAAAGACGGACAGATGGTCGTCCAGTCGATCCTGCCGGCTGAGCCGAACGAGTAGGCTCCAAATGGCGAATTGAACGCGCTGCCGACGAAACAAGAACGTTTCGTCGGCGGCGCTTCACGTCTTCTTTCTCCAGCGGACTCCAGGCGCACGCATCCTTGACAGCCGACTGCGGCCGGCTTTTTTCTTCGGCAGTAAGTGTCTCCCGGCACAGCCGCCGGGTTGTCCATGTCGTCGTAGATCGCGGCACCGTCGCGACCGACCAAGCCTACGATGCGTCCCTCGGACAAGAATGTTGGCCAGCGTACAGGCGCTCTCCGTTCGCTTCCCTCTCGAAGGCGCGGTTCTTCACCGAAGGACCCCGGTCACCGACGACCATAACCTCCAAACGATGGGTGCCTTCCCGGCGAAGCCGGAAGGCCTTCCGGCTTCGCTAGACGCCGATCTCCAACGACGGTTCCGCGAAGGCATCCGGGCCGTCTCGGTATCGGTGAAGAATGGCTTTCGCCTCCTCGGTCTTGGCGAGCGCGAGCCGTCCTTCCAACCAGGCCGGCTCGCCGTCGATGGTGATGGTCGGATCGATCACCGTCCAGCAGATCTCGCCAGGCGGCACGTCGCCGCAGACGTGAAAATGCAGGTAGCGGGGGCTGCCAAACGCCAGCGCCGACCAGCGGGCCGGGTTATGGCGGGCAGGCAGGGGGTAGAGGGTCTGGGGATGGAAGCCGGCATGCCAGGAGTGGACGAAGAACGGATCGATGCCGAACATCGCGCCGACCCTCTCATGATGCGCGCGCGCCGCGGCCACGACCGCAGGCGGTCCCTCGAGATCGACGACACGCCCCTGATCCAGGATCGCGAACACGGTGGCGTCCAGGCACGCTTCATAGGGCTCGTAGTAGCGTGAGCCGGAGCCGATCAGCCAGCGCGAGAGGGCGACTCTGCCGGAAAACCCGAAGGCCGGCACGGGCTTGAAGACCGTTAGCGGAAAACGCCTGATCCTGACCTCGCCGGTCTCGTCATCGGTGAAACCGAGCGGACTGCCCGCTAGATGGGTGCCGAGTGGACAGGTCACCTCGATCCTTTCCGCCCGGACGATCCGCCTCTCGATGCAGGATTTGATCTCGCGCATGAGTGCATGCGGGGTCGTGCCGAAGCCTGAGCCGAGGCAGGCCGCGTCATAGGCATAGCTCACCGTGCCCGTGCTGCGTCCAGGGAGCCCGTCGAAGCGAAGCTGATCGCCGAGCCTTGCGAAAAAAACGGTGTGATCGACCTCCGCCATGGCATCGGTCGCCGCCGCCGGCAGATCCCGGCAGGTCCCGGGCGGTCCGACCTCGATCTCCTCCACCAGAATGCCCAGAACGCGGGCTCGATCCGCGACGAAAGCCGGCGCCGTGCAGTCATAGAAGCCGTGCCTCGCATCCTCCCTGACCACGAGGAGGCGATCGCCGGGCCCCGCCCCGATACAGTTTAGGAGCAGATTGTCCGCACCGGCGGCGAGGTCCAGGCGGCCGAGCCGGCTCAAGCGCCCGGCGACGATCGATCGCGGCAGCGCCGCCGACGAAACGGAGGCCGTCCATTGTAAAGAATGATTCGAACCAGACATGTCGTTGGTGTTTCCGGCAAACCAGGCCTACACGCCTTGCCTCGGCCGCACGCCCTCCTCTGACCTCCCAACAGTGTCGCCTCCGGGCCTAACATCCTGCAATATCTATATTATAATCAGCGCGATCAGCACGGCTTATCGCAAACACAGGAGATCACAGGTCTCGATCATCCATTAGTGCAAGTGATCATTCCGATGATCACGTCACTATTGCAATATGCTTGGCATAGTCTGAACATGATCGGATCGCCTGTAGGGCGATGCGGTGTCTTGGCTGCCGAAGCCGACAAAGAATAGCGTTCCTGCCAATGACTGCGACCGATCGGGAGAATATCTCATGAGCTGTGCGACGGTTGTCGAACGCGAACAATCGACCATTCCGATCATCGATATCGGTCCGCTCCGCGATGGCTCGGACCCGATCGGCGTGGCGCAGGCGCTGAACAAAGCGAGCCGCGAGGTTGGATTCATCTATATCAGCAATCATGGCATGGCCGAGACGCTGATCGATGCCGCTCGTGAGGCCGCACTTCGCTTCTTTCGCCTGCCGATGGACGTCAAGAACGAGGTGAGGGTCAACGACAAGCATCGCGGCTTTCTCGGACAGGGTGGTGCGAAGATGCAGACCGGCGCCAGGGCCGATCTGAAGGAGAGCTTCATCTTCGGCTACGAGGATGCCGAAGGCTTGACGCTCGAAGACCACCCGTTGCGCGGTCCGAACCGCTGGCCGGCGGAGCCGCCGGAGCTACGCCGCCATGCCAAGGCCTTTTTCGACGCGGCCCACGCGATCGCCCATCACCTGATGCGCGGATTCGCGCTCGGCCTCGACCGCCCCGAGGACACGTTTTTGAAGACCACGGCATCGCCGATGAGCCGTGCTTCGATGGTCTACTATCCCCCGCAGGACGCGGCTCTGGGAGCGGATCAGTTCGGCGTCGGGCCGCACACCGACTTCGGCGTGCTGACCGTGCTTTGCCAGGACGATGTTGGCGGCCTGCAGGTCCAGGACCTGACAGGCCAGTGGATCGCGGCACCGCCCATACCGAGAACGCTGGTGGTCAATGTCGGCGATCTGCTGGCGCGCTGGACCAATGACGCCTACCGATCGACGCCGCATCGCGTGGTCAACAGCTCGGACCGCGAACGACTGTCACTGGTTCTCGCCTACGATCCCGAGCCCGAGACGCTGATCGATCCGCGCGGCCTGTTCGGTGACGACGTCGCGACATCCTATCAGCCGATCACCTGCGGCGACTATCTGGTTCAGCGTTTCGCCAAAGCATTCGCCTATCGAAAACAGGCGTGAAGGAAGTCAGGTCGCGCCCTTCACGACCAGGCGTGCGCTGACCGGTCGATCGAACGACGATAAGAATCCACCTGGATGCTGACAGCTCTGATCGAGGGATTGAAGCGGGCCGCCTAGAATTCGCCATCTGAATCTTATGGTCAGCGCTAACGCTTCTTCAACCAGAGCCTGTCACCCTGGTTTGTAGGGTGAAGGGCTGGCGCGGTGAGCTTGTTGGCCCCCGTTTCCAGCCCCTCCCGATCCAACCGTGCATGACCTTTTCGGTCACACGGCTGACCGACATCGTTCATCGCGCGGCTTGCGCAGACGCATAGCGAACGGTTCCAGCGAGACGGTGAATGCCCAGTTTCGTCCGGGACTCGATCAGGTCCACCATCCCCCGTCTCCATGTCCTCGACTTGTGCTTGCGCGCGATGAAGTGCGCGATGCGCTCGAAGACGTAGCGATCGAGTTGCTTGAACTGCTGGGTCGAGTTTCCATAACGAAAATACGCACCCCAACCGCGCAGGAACCGATTGGCGTCCTGGACCACGACGATGGCCGGACATCGGATCTTGGCGAGTGGGGTGAGTTGGCGGGTCCGCTCACGCGCCGCCGCCATCGCTGAACGCGATGGCCAACAGGCAGCGAATAGTCGACCCCGCCGGCTGGTCCGCATCCCGAAGTGGTAACCGAGGAAGTCGAAGCCTTCGGCGCCGGATCGGCAATCGACGATCCGGGTCTTTTCAGCCGATAGATGCAGCCCCAACCCGCCGAGCAGTTCCCGCATTAGCTGCAGTGCTGCCTCGGCTTGTCGGCGCGTCCTTGCACAACACCACAAGATCGTCCGCATAGCGGACAATCTCGCCGTACCTGCGTCCGCATGACTGCCATGCCTGATCCAGGCAGTTCAGGTACACGTTCGCGAGCAACGGCGAAGCCACCCCGCCTTGCGGGGTCCCGGCCTCTGGATGCAGCAGGCCTTCCTTGGTCAGCACGCCGGCGCGGAGCCAGCCAGTGAGCAGCTGTCGGTGCTAACTGGGGCTATAGCTGAATTTGGTGGATGAGTTATGAGGCGGCGTATCCCTGGTGATTGCTGAAGTCACCGATTGCAAGGATACGCGCACCATGGAGAAAGATACTGCTGTCAGCCTTCCGCGACCAGGCGGGATTGTTGAGGATGACCCGTTGCTGTGTCTGCTGCGCGAGGGCGCTCGGCGGATGCTGATGCAGGCTATTCAAGCCGAAGTGACAGCTTCGTTGAGGGTCATGCCGCTCTTGTCGACGATCAAGGCCGCCGCCGGATCGTTCGGAACGGCCATGCGCCGGAACGATCTATCCAGACCGGCATCGGACCGATCGAGATTCAGCGTCCGCGGGTTCGTGATCGCGGTGCCGGCGATGCGCCTCCGATCCGTTTCACGTCGGCTGTGCTCCCTGCCTATCTGCGACGTACGAAGAACGTCGAGGAGCTTTTGCCATGGCTCTATCTGAAAGGCGTGTCGACCGGGCAATTCGAGGAGGCGCTGACAGTGCTGCTTGGCCCAAAGGCTGGTGGCCTATCCCCGACCACGATCCGGCGCTTGGTCGAAGTCTGGCAGGACGAGCATAAGCGCTGGCAAGGCCGCGATCTGTCGTTGAAACGCTACGTCTATGTCTGGGCTGATGGGGTCTATTTCAGCCCGAGGCTCGAACATGATCGCCAATGCATCCTCGTTCTGATCCGAGCTGATGCTTCCGGCAAGAAGGAACTTTTGGCGATCGACGACGGCTTTCGCGAGAGCGAGCAGAGCTGGCATGAACTGTTGGTTCGCCTGCGTGACGAGAATGGCCTGTCGATCGATCCCGAGCTCGCGACCGCTGATGGCGCGCTCGGGTTTTGGAAGGCTATCAGGAAGATCTGGCCGTCAACCCAACAGCAGCGTTGTTGGGTGCACAAGACCGCGAATGTCCTGAACTATCTGCCGAAGTCGATACAAAAGAAGGCCAAGAGCGATTTGCACCAGATCTATAATGCCGAGAGCCGTACCGGCACCGAGGAGGCGTTCGATCGCTTCCTCGTCAAGTACGGAGCGAAATACGAGAAGGCGAGCGCCTGCCTGGCCGAGGATCGCGAAGCCTTGCTGGCCTTCTACGATGTGCCTGCCGAGCATTGGCAGCACGTTCGAAGCACGAATCCCATCGAGAGCACGTTTGCGACTGTCCGGCTGCGCACCAGCAAGACCAAAGGCTGCTTGTCACGCGACACCGCGCTCGCCATGGTGTTCAAGCTGGTCAAATCCGCTGAACGTCACTGGCGCCGACTGAACGGCACCAACCGCCTCGGTGAGATCATCGACGGCATAAAGTTTCGCGATGGAGAGCCGATTAAAGACGCCGAGGATAACGCCGCCGCATGAACGCCATACACAGAATTTGCGCCTAGCCCCGGCGAGTGGCCGAGCGTCTTCTGCGACGCCAGGATGACCACGGCGCTGCTGGATCGGCTGACCCACCATTGCGACATCATCGAGACCGGCAACGAGAGCTGGCGCTTCAAGAACCGCGCCTGACACGACCAGACCTAGACACGAAAAAAATTCGATCGCGGCCAGGGCTGTGGACATGACGCTTCTCCTACGGAGAAGCTTGGACAACGCTACGCGTTGCCCACATGACCACAGCCGCAACCACAACAACCTTCTTCTTCAAACTCGAAAAGAAAAAGCCGGCATGAGATGACAAGTCAGGGGGTCAATGTTCCGCGCCGATAGACACACTGGGGGAGACCGACGATGTCGAAACGGAAGCAGTACAAGCCTGAATTCAAGGCGAAGGTCAAAGCGCTGCATGCCAAGATCGGCGAGCTCACCGTGGCCAACGGCACGGGGACTGCGTCATGCCCTCGGCATGACGGTTCCCCTTAGCTTGTCCGAAAAGCTCAAACCATGGACCGGCAAGTGAGGTGTTCGATGGCCGAGATCGATCGCCAGTTCCTCGAAACGCCGTTCTATGGCGTCCGGCAGATGACCTGGCTTCTTCGGGCAAAAGGCTGACCGGTGAACGTCAGGCGGATCCGGCGTCTGATGCGCAAGATAGGCCTGATGCCGATCGATCAGCGGCCCCAGGACCAGGGAGAACCAGCACACAGGCGTCGGGGCACAAGATCTATCTATCTGCTGCGCGGTTCGACGATCGATCGCCCCAACTAGGTTCCCCTCTCGCCGAAAGCTTCGCTTTCGTCTGCCGGTCAAGGGGTGCACGGATCTCACATACATCCCTTGGCCCGCGGCTTTTTCTATCTCGTGGCCCTCGGCGCGAATACGCACCGTCGCTTGGCGAACGGGTGATCGGCTCTGCCGATCATTGGACTAGTGGAGCCGGAAAGTTCTGGCCTGGCGGCTGTCCAACTCCATGGAGGCCGAATTCTGCGTCGGCGCGCTCAAGGAGGCTCTGGCCCGCCACGGCAAGCCCGAGATCTTCAACAGCGACCAGGGCGGCCAGTTCTCGTCGAGCGGCTAGGCGATCGCTGAAATACGAGTGCGTCTACCTACGCGCCTGGAGCGGCGGCCGCGAGGCCAAAGCCGGGATCGGCAACCGGATGGACTTCTACAACCGGCAACGTCCACATGCTGCCTATGACGGCCGGACACCGGAGGCAGCCTATCATCAACCTGACACCCGGCCACCCGTCGAGATCGCGGCATGGCACGACCATGGAGAACCTGACCGGCAGACGCGATCCTGTAGCTTAAATTCTCGACGTCGCTGTTCGGTTACTGGGGAGCGGCTCTCGCTTTGTGCACCCCATTCATTCGACACCCATGGCAGGTCAAAGGCCATGGACCGTTTCTTGCCGCAGCAGGTCAACCACCTCGCAGAGCGCAGCACTCTCTTGTCTGCCGGCATCCTTGCTCTCCTTCCAACGTTCGACCTGGAGGTGGGCGCTGGTGCCGCGATCTATGATTGTTCGTCCATGTTCAACCTCTTTGATACAGTCGAAATACTCGGCATCTTCCCTGATCAGCGTCAGAATTTCCTCGAACAGGGTGGCGTAGGGTACGATTTTGCGCTTGCCGAAGTCGATCAGACCCTCATCCAAGCCGTAGCGCTGCGCGCGCCAGACATTTTCCGCGACCATGAAGCGGTCATAGCCGCGCCAGCGCTGGTTGTCCTGGCGAAGTCGCCAGAGCATGCGCAGCAGGCAGCGGAACAGCGCTGCGAGGCAGATCGTGTCCTCAAGGCGCGTGCAGATGTCGGTCATGCGCAGTTCGAGCGTCGGGAACTGCGCACTCGGGCGTACGTCCCACCAGATCTTGGACGTGTCCTCGATGACGCCCGTCTCGATCAGCGTGCCGACCGTGCGCCGGTACTCGCCGTAGCTCTGGAAGCTCGGCGGCAGCCCGGTCCTTGGCAACTCCTTCCAGACCGCCATGCGATAAGACTTGAGCCCGGTGTCCTGCCCCTGCCAAAAGGGCGACGATGTGCTGAGCGCCAGGAGATGCGGTAGGAAATAGGTGACCTGGTTCATCAGGTCGATGCGCAGATCGTCGTCATCGATGCCTATGTGGACATGCATGCCACATATCAAGAGGCGGCGCGCAATGGTCTGCATGTCTTGCACGAGGACGTCGTAGCGTTCCTTTTCGGTGCGCTTTTGGTCGTCCCAGTCCGCCATAGGATGGCTGGAGGCGGCGATGATCGCAAGGCCGTGATCCGCAGCGACCTCGCTGATGCAGCGGCGAAGCCCGCCCAGTTCCTCCTTCGCCTCGGCAATCGAGCTGCAGACCTTGGTGCCGACCTCGATCTGCGCACGCAGAAACTCCGGCTTCACGCGCTCGCCGAGGCGCCTCTCGCATTCCGTCAGGATCGATTCCGGCGGATCGGCGGCAAGGTCACCAGTGGTCGGATCGACCAGCAGATATTCCTCCTCGATGCCGATGGTGAACGGGGGGCTTTTTTCATTCATGAGCAAGTCTCATTTTGACACGGAGCAGCCTGACCTGAGGCACCGACATGGCGGCCGCAGGTCATGAATGAGCAAGCATAGAGCGTCATGACATGATCGGCCATGAGGCTTCGAAAACAGTACCCTTTTTGACCTCGGGGATTAAAGTGTCGCTATAGCGTCGAGGATGAACGATATTTTGGCAGCAGCGAGCAAGAGATCTCAGTAGCCGACGCCGATGTTTTTCGGCACACGGGGCTGAACGGCATTCGAAAACAGTACCCTTTTCCGACTGACCTCGGGGATTAAAGGGCCGTCTCCCCGAGCGTCGACGCTCCGAATATTGCGGTCGGCCAGCTGTTTCGGCCGCGATTATCGGCTCATCGAAGACTGGGCAGGCGACCCGGCACGGCGCGCCAAGGCAGGGGTTCCGCGATCGACCCACCAAACCGGCGACGCGCTCGAAGACGCCAGGCCGTTGCCGATGGCGTGCCGCAAGTGTCCTGCCTGCTGAAAAACGGCCAGCTCGAGCTTATCTTGTCCCAAGGTCTGCAGGCGCGCAGTTCGGCGTGGCCCACCAGATAGCCATCGATCGGCGCATTTTCCAGCGCTAGCCCGGACGGCCGCCCACACGTCACGACAAGACGGCTCTGTCGCTGAGCCGGCATCACTGGCAGGGCGTCACTTTAAGGCGATCTCGCGTCGTCGTTCGCCCTTGATGCGCCCGGCGCAATCGAAGCCCTGGCCGGAACTTTGGCTTCTGCATCGAATCCTGCTGACCAAGTTCCTTTCGGCCCGCCGACACGAGCCTCGACCATCCGCCATAGCTGCGCTGGAGGCGGATCGAGCGCGACTATCTGGAGCTCGCAGCGAACTCGGCCTTGGCGTCATCAGCCTGCACCAAACGGCTTCCTGTCGCCGAGCGGCTGATGAAGGCGGCGGCGGCAAGCACGAGTGTTCCGATTGGCAGCCAAAAGCCGACGCGGCCTTCCAGACGCGCCTCATTCGAGGATCGCCGGACCATGCCCGATGGCGGCCACGGAGCCGTCTGATGTCCCATCGCCGTCGCATACGACGAACATACTTCGGCGGACAGTACCCAATTTATGACACAGGGATTAAAGTCCCGTCGCGCTCTGAGTAGCCGCTGTTTTTTGGCACTCACGAAAAGCGAGCCCACCAGGAGAAAACGGCAGGAAAACCGTCTCCCCGAGCGATCTCCGTTCGGCGCAGCTGTATATCGGCGCATTTTCCGCGCTACACGACAAGACGCTTGATAGTCCGCCTTGAAAAACGGCCAAGCCCTTGAAGTTGTGTGGCCCGATAATCGAAGGCCAATATTCGAGAACACGGTTTTGGGGTCGCCAGCGCTCGACATCTGACCGCCTTTCGTCATCAGCTGCACCACAGCGCCGATGGATTGGGCCAAAAGACGCGCCAGACGCGCGAGGACGAGCCGGAGGTTGTGCCCGGCCGCGGCGAGGAGCGCGTTGATCTCATCGCCGTCGGCGCCGGGGAGGTAGTTTCGGCCGAGCCTGCCGTCGTTCTTGGCATGACCGATCATGGGCTCGATTGCCGAGCGACGTTTCAGCTCGCGTTTCATGGTCGGCGTCAGGCCACGCTTGCTGCCGGAGATCATGACCTTGGCCTTGCCGTCGTAGTCGTTGCCGCGATAGCCCTCATCGACGTAGAGGCGCTGGATCGCAACACCGGTCATCTCTTCGGCTTTCGCCGCCGTGGCCTTGAGCGTATGACCGTCATACGGATTGCCCTCAAACGCCATGGCGGCGATGAACAGGCCTTCACGGTTGGTCGCGGCGATCCCGACGTTGCAGCCGAACTCGTAACGTTTGTGCGCTTTCCCCTTGCTGATGCAGACAACCTCGGGTGCGTGCAGCGCATACAGTTTGTTGCTGTCATCAGGCTTTTGCGCCAACAAGCGTTCGATCAAGCCGAGCAGCTCTGAAAAGCGCGCCGCCAGGTCGATATGGCCATCGATCTTGCGGCAGACGTCGCGGAACACCCAGCCGAGATAGGTCTTCATGTTCGTTCGCGATCCGCCAAGTGGCCTTCGCGCCATCATTGCTTTGCATCGGATTTGGCAAAAACCATCTGTCGGTGGCTGCAGACTGAAAAGCTATCGGTCCGAGGACGAAGCGCTTGACGATGTGCTGCGGCTGTCTCGTGGAATGACTTACAAATCGGTAATGGCTGGCCTTGCCTATGGCGGTGCGAAGGCCGTCATTGTGAGCGCGCCCGGCGCCGATCAGCGAGAGCCTCAGATGCGCGCCACGGCCCGCATAGCGGACCGCCTCGACGACCGTTTTCGTACAGGCGTCGATTTCGGCCTGCGGTCTGACGATATCGCCGTGATGCAGGCCGAGACGACCTTTGTCTTCGGCGATGGCATAAGGCCGCCGTCAGATGCGACAGCCGAAGGTGTGCTGATATCGATGAGAGCTGCCGTCCGGCACAAGCTCGGTCGTTCCGATCTCCAGGGCCTGCGCATCATGGTGCAGGGTCTTGGCAAGGTCGGCATGCAGGTCACGGCATTGCTGGCTCGTGAGCATGCAACCGTATATGTCGCCGATGTCGACGGCAGTCGCGTGGCAGCAGCCTGTCGGGAACTCGGCGCCACGGCGATCGCGACTGAAGAGGCGTATGCCGCCGATGCCGACATTTTCTGCCCCTGTGCGCTCGGAGGTGTTCTGAATGAGCGCACGATCGGCAAGATACGAGCAACCATGGTCGTCGGCTCGGCCAACAATCAGCTGAGAGCGCCTTGTCATGGCGAGATGCTGCAGGAACGCGGTGTCCTCTACGCTCCGGACTATATCGTGAATGCCGGCGGCCTGATTGCCGTGGCCGCCGAGCTGGAAAACGAACCGGCCGCATGGATCGAACGAAAACTCGGAGCACTGAGCGAGACGTTGGCCAACGTATTCGACACAGCGTCCAGGCGTGACATCAGCACCTGCGTAACAGCCGATATGTTGGCTGAGCAACGCATCGCTATGTCCGAGCGAGCGGCCGCCTTGGAGAGCCGCAGCCGAAGGCCATCTTCCTCGGATCAGGCCGGCCGACATGAGCAGATCGCGATATCCGACCCCAGGCGAGAGACCGCTGACTGCCGGCCTGGCGCCAACGGAACGAGGCGAACAAACGGCACAGAGTAGTGATTCCAACTCTCTGTCGGCATTCTGCTATAAGTCCGATACGCTGGCGACAACGTTAGAGGCCTTCCGTGACCCGGAGCGGCCCAATCGCGAGAGGGCAGGCAGACTTATTGTCCTCCTCGCAGACCTTTTTCGAACCAAGGCCCTGAATGGTAGTCGTGACCCGAAGGCGACCTAGGGTGGAGCTTCTACGGTGGGAGATCGGTAAATATTCCTAGATCGCAAACGGCCCAGCAAAGGGACTCTGACAATTGGATCGTCAATGCCGATCGAATCGGCTCATCTGAAGAGCCGAGACGCCGCCATGTCTGTTGCCGATATGCGGGTGCAATATCGGGATTTGGATGTGACGGAAGATCGACGACTCATCGTTCCGCCTTTCACGGCGTAATAAGCCGAAGATCTTCCGACATCGAGGCCCCGTTCCCGGCCTCGATCGCTCAGTTCGGGCTGGCGGTTTCAGATGCCGGCTCGTTCTCCTCGCCTGCGACGTCGCTCTTCAGCTGGTTCCAGAGCCTGAACAGGAGGACGGCGCCGCCGGCCGCCAGCAGGGTCAGGATCAGCGCGATCACGGTCTGGCCGTAGATCCAGTAGCCGGCCGCGAACAGGGTGAAGTAGACGGTGAAGGAACCGATCACCATGCACAGGATCTCGAGTGAGAGCTCGCCGGTCCTGGCCGGCGGCACCGCCTCGCCTCTGGCCTCGGCGCGCGCGATCACCGGATCCCAGCCCGAGCCCGCCGGGCGGATCTTCTTGTAGAAGCGGAACAGGGTCTCCTCCTCGGTCGGCGGGGTCATGAAGGTGACCGCAAGCCAGCCCGCTGTCGTGATCGCGATGCTGAGCAGCAGGCTGGTGGCGGTGGACAGCGGCTCGAAGCCCAGCGCCGGATGCGCGATCTGCAGATAGATCGCCACCAGGAAGGAGATCACCATGCCGGCGATCTCGGTATAGGCGTTGATCCGCCACCAGAACCAGCGGAGGATGAAGATCAGCCCGGTGCCGGCGCCGATCGACAGAAGAATGTTGAACGCCTGCAGCGCGTTGGAAAGCATCAGCGCCATGATCGCCGAAAGAACCATCAGCACCACGGTCGAGATCCTGCCCGCCCGCACCAGCGCCGCTTCGCTCGCCTCGGGATTGACGAAGCGCTGGTAGAAGTCGTTGACCACGTAGGACGACCCCCAGTTCAGATGGGTCGAGATGGTCGACATGAAGGCGGCGATCAGCGAGGCGATCACCAGGCCGAGCAGGCCGGCCGGCAGGTAGGTCAGCATCGCGAAATAGGCGATGTCGTTCTGCACGATGCCCTCGTCGATATGGGCGAACTGCCCCTTGATCGCGTCGAGATCGGGAAACACCACCAGCGAGGCGAGCGCGATCAGGATCCAGGGCCAGGGACGAAGAGCGTAGTGGGCGACGTTGAAGAACAGGGTCGCCGCCATGGCTTCCCGCTCGTTGCGGGCCGACAGCATGCGCTGGGCGATATAGCCGCCGCCGCCGGGCTCGGAACCCGGATACCACACACTCCACCATTGGATGGCGAGCGGCAGGATGAACAGCGGCACCAGGAGCTCGAAGTTGGAGAAGTCGGGCAGGATCGAGAGCTTGTCCACCACGTTCTCATGGACCAGCAACTGGCCCAGCCCGCCGACCTCCGGCAGGTTGATCACGACGTAGGCCGCCCAGACCGAGCCGATCATCGCCATCACGAACTGGAAGAAGTCGGTCAGGATGACGCCGGTGAAGCCGCCGAGCGAACTGTACAGCACGGTCACCAGGGCCGCGATCAGCAGGGTTTCCACCGGCGACAGATTGAGCAGCACCCCGCCGATCTTGATCGCGGCGAGGGAGACGGTCGCCATGATCATGACGTTGAAGAACACGCCGAGATAGATCGCGCGAAAGCCGCGCAGGAACGCCGCGGGCTTGCCGGCATAGCGCAACTCGTAGAATTCCAGATCGGTGAGCAGCCCCGCCCGCCGCCAGAGCTTGGCGTAGACGAACACGGTCAGCATGCCGGTCAGGAGAAAGGCCCACCAGACCCAGTTGCCGGCGACACCATTGGTGCGCACGATGTCGGCGACCAGCGCCGGCGTGTCGGCGGCAAACGTGGTCGCCACCATGGAGACGCCGAGCAGCCACCAGGGCATGTGTCTGCCGGAGAGGAAGAACTCCGACGTGCTGGAGCCCGCGCGGCGATAGACGGCAAGGCCGATCGCCAGCGAGACGATGAAGAAGGCGACGATGATCGCCCAGTCAATCATGAAGAGTTGCATGATTGGCATCCCTTTACTGTTTGTCGTTGCTTTGCGCCGCGGCGCTTTGGCACGCGGTCATGCGGCCCTGGCCGAAAGCCTGCCCGGGGATGGTGCTGACGATTTTGTCATGAGGGACTCCCTGTTTTGATGGTGTCGATCGGAGGTCGGTGACGTGAAGGTGGCCACTCGGCACCTCTCATGATCACCTCGAAAATAGATACCATTAAGATACCAATATGTCAAAGGAATTTGCGCCCATTTTTCTTATTCTCATAACATGCTGATAAAAAACGATACAATTAGACATTCGCTGGTGAGTCAACGTTCCCGGCATGCCAAAAAGATATTGGATTGGTAATGGTATTGATATCTGCGATGGCCTGGGTTAGGTTTGTGCAAGATCAACGCTCGGAGCAGGTCGCGATCATGACTATCGAAACTCCCCTGCTGCTCGGCATCGACGGCGGCGGCACCAGCTGCCGGGCGCGGATCGTCGCCGTCGACGGTATGGTCCTTGGCGAGGGCCGGGCCGGATCGGCGAATGTCCGTCTCGGTCTCGACCATGCCTTTGGCGCGGTTCTGGCGGCCGCGGGCGAGGCGCTGGAGGCGGCCGGGCTCGACGCGGGTGCGATGAGCCGCCTGCATGCCGGCCTCGGCCTGGCTGGCGTGAACCTCGCCATAGCCTTCGACGAAGCGATGGCCTATCCGCTGCCATTCGCCGGCAGGCTGCTCGCCACCGATACCGAGATCGCCCGCCTCGGCGCCCATGGCGGCGGCGATGGCGGCATCGTGATTCTCGGCACCGGCTCCTGCGCCGAAGCCAGGATCGGCGACCGGGCCCTGCGGCTGGGCGGCCGGGGCTTCACGCTCGGCGATCAGGGCAGCGGCGCCGCGATCGGGCGCGCCGCCCTTCGTCACGCGCTCCTCGCCCATGACGGTCTTGCGCCGGACAGCGCCCTTTGCCGGGCCCTGCTCGCCGAGTTCGGCCCCGATATCGACGTCGCCCCCGACGCGATGATCATCTGGGCCGAGCAGGCGGCCCCGAGTGACTACGCCCGGTTCAGCCCCGCCGTGCTCGCCCATGCCGATCGCGGCGATCCGGTGGCGATCGGCATCGTCCGCGAGGCGGCCGCGGCGGCGGACCAGCTCATTCTCGGACTGCAGGCGGCCGGCACCGAGCGCATCGCGATGCTCGGCGGCATGGCGGCGGGCCTTCGACCCTGGCTCGCCGAGCGGACCCGCGCCTGTCTGGTCGAGCCCGAAGGCAGCGCGCTGGACGGCGCACTCCTGCTGGCGCGGCGCCAGCTCGCCGGGGGAGAAGGCGCATGACCGCGACGCCCGACCTGATCGAGACGCTCAAGCAGGAACTCGCCGGCACGGGGACCTCCGCCCCGCTCTATCGTCAGCTGCGCAAGCGGATGCGCCAGGCGATCGAATCCGGCCTGCTGCAGGTCGGTGACGCTCTGCCCAGCGAACGCGATCTCGCGGAGACGCTGGGCCTGTCGCGGGTCACCGTGCGCAAGGCGATCAGCGGCCTGGTGACCGAGGGACTGCTCTCTCAGCAGCAGGGGGCCGGCACCTTCGTCGCGCCGCGCGTCGAGCAGGCGCTGTCGCTCCTGACCAGCTTCAGCGAGGACATGCGCGCGCGCGGCATGGTGCCCGGTGCGCGCTGGCTCGACTGCGGCACCGGCCTCGCCAATCCCGAAGAGGCGCTCGCCCTCGACCTGTCGCCGGGCGCGGAAGTCTCGCGACTGTCGCGTCTTCGAACCGCGAACGGCAAGCCGATGACCCTCGAGCACACCACCACGCCGCGCCGCTTTTTGCCGGACCCGGGCGTGATCGACGATTCCCTCTACGAGCATCTGATCAAGCAAGGGTGGCGCCCGGTGCGTGCGCTGCAGCGGCTGCATGCCGATGCGCTCGATGCGGACGATGCGCGCCTGCTCGACCTGCCGGCCGGCAGTCCCGCGCTTTACATCGAGCGCCGCGCCTTTCTCGAGACCGGCCAGGTGATCGAGTTCACCCGTTCGCTCTATCGCGGCGATTCCTACGATTTCATCGTGGAACTGCGCATCGCCGATGCCACGCAGAACTGACAGCCGAAAAGCCGAAAGACGCGCCCGAGCCGAGGAACGCCTGATGTCGAACGACAATCCCTATCAGCCATTCGTCGATGCCTATGCCTCTCTCCTGAAGGCTGGCGCCGACCTGCCGCTCGGCGGCTTTCAGGCGTCAAGACCGCCATCCGGCGACCCCGCGCGAAAAAAAGCGCTGATCTTCTCGCCCCATCCCGACGACGAGTGCATCATCGGGGGGCTGGCGCTTCGTCTGATGCGGGAAAGCGGGATGCAGGTGGTCAATGTCGCGGTCACCCTCGGCAGGCGGCCCGAGCGCAAGGCCGGACGCTGGCGGGAACTGGAGGATGCCTGCGCCTATCTCGGCTTCGGCCTGCTGCTGACGGTCGAAGGCGGACTGGAGACGGTGACACTGTCAAGCCGGGAGAGCGAACCGGCGCCATGGGCGGACAAGGTCGCGGTGATTGCGGAGATCCTCGAGCGCGAGCGGCCGGACGTGGTCTTCATGCCCCATGACGCCGATGGCCATCCCGCGCATATCGGCACCCATCACCTGGTTCTCGATGCGCTTGCGGCGATGCCACCGGACTATGGCTGCCAAGTGGTCGAGACCGAGTTCTGGGGCGCCATGACCACGCCCAATCTGATGGTGGAATCGAGCCCGGCCGATCTCGCCGATCTCGCCGCCGCGCTGTCCTTCCATGTGGGCGAGGTCGAGCGCAATCCGTATCATCTGCGCCTGCCGGCCTGGATGATCGACAATGTCCGCCGCGGCGCCGAGCTGGTGCAGGGCCACGGCCAGGCGGCACCCGACATGACGTTTGCCACCCTCTATCGCCTGAGACGCTGGTCCGAAGGCGGCATCGAAGACGCCCTTCCCGGCGGCCGCGTGCTGACCGCCGCAGCCGATCCGGGCGCGCTCGTCGGATAAGGAGTGCATGTCATGGAAGTCGTCATCCGCCCGGACAGGGAAAGTGCTGTGGATCTCGCAGCGAGGCTGATCGCAGCCAGGCTGCGCGAGAGGCCGGACATGGTTCTCGGCCTCGCCACCGGCCGCACCATGGAGATGGTCTACGCGAGGTTGGTGGCGATGCACCGGCAGGGCGGGCTGGATTTCGCCCACTGCCGGAGCTTCAATCTCGACGAATATATCGGCCTGCCCGCGAGCGACGAGCGCTCCTATCGCCACTACATGAACCAGCACCTGTTCGACCGGGTGAACATCGATCCCGCGGGCACCCATGTTCCCGACGGCATGGCCTCGGACCTGAAGGCGGAATCCGCGCGTTACGAAAGGCTGATCGAGGCGGCGGGCGGCATCGATCTCCAGCTTCTGGGTATCGGCGAGGACGGCCATATCGGCTTCAACGAACCGCTCTCCGCGCTGCGCTCGCGCACCCGCGACAAGACCCTGGCGCCGGCCACCCGCCGCCAGAACGCCGAGATGTTCGGCGGCCGGGCCGAAAACGTGCCGGAACGTGCGCTGACCATGGGGGTCGGCACCATCCTCGATGCCGGAGAGCTGCTCGTTCTGGCGACAGGCGCCGGCAAGGCCCGGATCCTCGCCAGGGCCGTCGAAGGCCCGCTCACCGCCATGGTCACCGCCTCGGCCATCCAGCTTCACCCGAACTGCAAGGTCATGATCGACGAGGACGCGGCGGCGGAACTCGAGGAGCGGGAATATTACGACTGGATGTTTCTGAACGAACCTGACTGGGCGGCCTTCCGCGACGGCGGTGCCCGGCCCGAGTGAGACCGCCGTTCGGTAAAGCAGGGCCGCTGACACATCGGATTATCCTGGCCAGGTGACAGAACCATAACTGTTCAGTCCCACGTTGTGATGGGTGAGGTTAGCTTTGAACCGTTTTGGCTGCTCGGTCGATGCTTTGCGGATGGCTTCGAAGGGAGTGAGGCCCTTGAGCGCATTTAGCCGCCTGGCGACGTTGTAGGCGTCCAGGAAAGTTCTGAGGTGCGCACGCAGCCGGTCGTGGTTTTCGTAGTGATAGCGGCACACGGTCGCTTCTATGATCGTTCGATCCATTCGCTCGACCTGACCGCTGGTCCAAGGATGGTTGGGCCTGGTCAGGCGATGATCGATGTCGTTCTGCGCGCAGGCATATTCGAAGGCATGAGCGCGAAATAGCTCGACGCGCTCCATCATTTCCTCGAGCTCTTTGGCGGCCGAGCACTTGTCGCCTGGCGAGGTGAAGTGCGTTCCGTTGTCGGTCAGCACAGTGTGGATCTTGTAAGGAAGGAGTTCGATCAACCGTCTAAGGAAGTTGGCGGCAACGCGCCTTGTCGCTCGCTCTTGCAGCTCGGCAAAGGCGTATTCCCAGATGCGGCATGGTCGCTTGAAGCGCGTAGAGACAGTCATCCAGAGGCAACAAGTAGAACCGGCGAATGACGACAACCACGGCCTACTCATCCGCCGAAAGGACCAGTGAGCGCTGTTGCTTCGGTCCCATCCGAGCGTCATCGACGACGTTTCGCTTCTGCCACCTCGCAACTGTCTTCGGGTTCAGGTCATACTGCGCGGCGAGCGCCGTGATCGAAGCTTTCGATAGCTGTATCGGTGCTCGGATAGCGTGCGTGGTCTTGGCGCTGACCGTGCGGGCGCAGACAACGATTATCGACGTCAAATACTGAAGAAAACACGGTGATGCTTCGAGCAGGCCTGTCCTCACTCCGGTTCACACCATCATCTTGGGAGATGACCAGCCGAGCCGACTATTGAGCCAAGCCCGTTACGCCATCTAACCGCCGGCTGGCTTCGCATCTGTGCGGGCCAGCATGGGGCCATAGGTCAGCGCGAACGTCAGGAAGGCCCCCGCCCAGAGCAGGCCCGCGGCGTCGAGCCAGATCCGGTCCGCAAGGATCGGCGAGATCGTCCGCGCGATCGCACCCAGGGTGACGGCGGCGTAGATCAGGATAGTCCAGCCATCCGCTGTCAGCGTGCGGCCGGTATGGCCGAGGGTGGCGCGGGTCATGACGGCGAGCATCATCGTGCCGAAGGCGCCGGTGGTCAGCGCGTGCAGTGCGGCGAGATCGCTGAACGGTCCTGCAAGATTGGCGAGCCCGAGCAGCAATAGACCAGCGGCAAGCCAGCCATAGCCGATGTGCAGGATCAGCACCAAAGGCTCGGCATGAGTGCGAAAACCCTGCCAGCGGGCGAGCCGGACGATCTGGGCCGGGCCGGCGAGGACGAGCAGCGCGCCGGTGATCGCGCCGTGAGGCAGCAGGACCCAGCCAAGCAAGGCGGCCGCAAGCGTGACGAGTGCTGCCTTGTCGACGATACCGAAGGGGCTCGGCAGGCGGGCGGCCTGACGCTTGACCAGCCAGTTGCGTGTAAAGCTCGGCACGATCCGTCCGCCGATCATGCCGATCAGCATGGCAAGCGCTGCGATGCCGATGCGCGTGCCGAGGCCGTGCAGCGCCAGGCCGAACTGATGGTCCAGATGAAAGGCGACGTTGCCGATCGCGAGCAGGGCGATCAGCGTGGCCGGTGCAAGATTGCGCCAATTGCCGCCGTTCACAATTTCCCTGGCGACCAGTGCTGCCATCACCACCAGGAACGCGCTGTCGATCAGCGCGGTGGCGATACCGCCGATCAGTCCTCCCGCTAACATCGCGATGCGCCCGACGACCCAGAGGCCGGCCAGGGCCGCGAGCGGCCGGCCACGCACCGGCAAGCGTCCGGTCCAGTTCGGAATCGCGGTCAGAATGAAGCCGGCGACGATCGCGGATGCAAATCCGAACAACATCTCATGCTGATGCCAGGCAAGCGGATCGATGGTCCCCGCGAGGATCCCTATGCCGGCGAGTTCCGCCAGCCAGCAGATCACGGCAAAGGCGGCGAAGGTCGCGCCCAGCAGAAAGAACGGCCGAAACCCTTGGCGCAGGATTGGAGGCAGATCGTGAAGTCGCCGCCTTTCCTTTGTCTCGCCGGTTGTCACTGCAGCGCCATTCGTCTCGCTCATCAGACCATCCCACAACCGCTCGTCGCCCGCCTTCGACGCTAGCGCCCGAGCGCCCGGCAAGGTCTTGACCACCGTCAAGGCCCCGGAGCCGGAAACGGCGCTGAATAGCGTTCCGGGGACGATGCCGTCGAGAGGACAATTGCCGCATGAGCCAGGCGAGAGGGCGGAACCTGACCATCAGCCCGATTGCGGCCGGCCTCGCCTTCGCTCTGGCGCTCGCCATGCTTCTATCACTGGGTCGATCGGCAGACGCCCAGACCGCCGACCCTGCCATCAAGCGCTTTCTCGACAAGGTCGAGCCGGGCGAGATCGTGCCCGGCGCCGACGCGTTCGGTCCGCTCCGCGACGATCTGCCGATCGCGCCTGCGCAAAAGGGCGGCGAGACCGTCGGCTGGGTGTTTCTGAACTCGGACTTCGCGGGCTCGGTCGGCTATTCCGGAAAACCCATCCACGTGATGGTCGGCATCGGCCTGGATGGCGTGATCACCGGGGCGAAGCTGGTCAAGCATTACGAGCCGATCGTGCTGATCGGCATCCCCGAGCAGG